>CAVZQT010000008.1:0-31351 GCA_963777435.1 uncultured Alphaproteobacteria bacterium | reverse complement strand
GCGAGGGAACGCTAGGCTGGATTGGCGCGGTTTCGCGTATAGAGATAGTGCCGATTCTTCGAGGTCGAACGTTATGCACCCCTTCCCCCGCCCGCGCCCGGTTGTTTTGTGCATCCTCGATGGCTGGGGTGAACGCGGCGCGGCATCGACAACGCGATCGAGGCGGCGCATTTCCGGTTGGCATCGGCTTATCGCGCTTGGCCGCACGCGCGTTTAGAGGCCAGCGAGCATTATGTCGGGCTCCCCGACGGGCAAATGGGCAATTCCGAGGTCGGGCACACCAATCTCGGGGCGGGCCGGCTGGTCTTGCAGGATCTGCCGCGCATCGATGCCGCGATCGCCTCGGGCGAACTCGCGCGGATGCCGGCGCTGCACGGCTTTATCGATCGGCTGAAGGAGAGCGGCGGCACCGCCCATCTGATGGGGCTGTTGTCGCCGGGCGGCGTCCACTCGCACCAGAAGCAGATCGCGGCTCTCGCCCGCATCGTCGCCGAGGCCGGCGTGCCGGTCGCGATCCACGCTTTTCTCGACGGCCGCGATACGCCGCCGAAGGCCGCCCTGTCATATTTGGAGAAATTCGCGGCCGATGTCGCCGGCTCGGAAACTTGCGGATCGCGACCGTCATCGGCCGCTATTATGCGATGGACCGCGACAAACGCTGGGACCGGGTCGAACGGGCTTATCGGGTCATCGTCGACGGCCGAGGGCGAGACCGCGGCCAACGCGGCGACGGCAGTCGAGGCGGCCTATCAGCGCGGCGAAACCGATGAATTCGTCCAGCCGACCGCGATCGGCGATTATCGCGGGATAAAGGATGGCGACGGCCTGTTGATCGGCAATTTCCGCGCCGACCGGGTGCGGGAGATCGCGGCCGCCTTGCTCGATCCCGGAGTTCTCGGGGTTTGCCCGCGCCCGGCGGGTCAGTTTCGCCGCCGCACTCGGCCTTGTCGAATATTCAGACGAGCTCAACCGCTTTCTCGGCACGTTGTTCCCGCCGGAAAATCTCGACGACACCTTTGGCGAGGTCATCTCGCGGGCCGGCTTGAAGCAGCTGCGCATCGCCGAGACCGAAAAATACGCGCATGTCACATTTTTCTTTAATGGCGGGCGCGAGACTGTCTTTCCCGGCGAGGAGCGGATCCTGGTGCCGTCGCCAAAAGTCGCGACCTACGACCTGCAGCCCGAGATGTCGGCGCCCGAAGTCACCGACAAGGTCGTCGAGGCGATCGACTCCGGCCATTTTGATGTGATCGTGCTGAACTACGCCAATGCCGACATGGTCGGGCACACCGGCCGGCTCGACGCCGCGGTCAAGGCGGTCGAGACGATCGACTCCTGCCTCGGGCGGGTCGCGGCCGCGGTCGAAAAGGCCGGCGGCACGCTCGTCGTCACCGCCGACCACGGCAATGCCGAGATGATGCGCGACCCCGAGACTGGCGGCCCGCACACCGCCCACACCTTGAACCCGGTGCCGTTTCTCGTCGTCAACCCGCCGGCAACGGTCGCCGATCTCCAGGACGGGCGGCTGGCCGATGTGGCGCCGACCCTGCTCGATATTCTCGGCCTCGACAAGCCCGCGGCGATGACCGGCCATTCGTTAATTCGGCTGCAGGAAAACCGGCTCAGCGCCAACTAGCCCCAGCCTCGGCGCAGTCTTCAGCCGTTCTTGATCAAAATGCGCCGAGCGAGTATTGTCGGCGGCGATCGCGGTCGGTTCAACGTTAGGGTGAATATATGAGACGGGTGGGGCTGATTACGGCAGCTGCCGCAACAGTATTTGACGTTTTCATTGAGCCATGACATCGGCGCTGCAACCCCAAATTCTAATTCATCGGAGACTTACAAAGAACTCAATCTGTTCGGCGAAGTTTTCGAGGATGTGCGGGCCGATTACGCCGGCAAGGTCGATGATGATTCGCTGATGGAAGGGGCGATCAACGGCATGCTGACCTCGCTCGATCCGCATTCGAATTACCTGAACACGAAAAATTTCGACGACATGAAGGTGCAGACCCGCGGCGAGTTCGGCGGGCTCGGCATCGAAGTGTCGATGGAGAACGGTCTCGTCAAAGTCGTCTCGCCGATCGACGACACGCCGGCGGCGCGCGCCGGGCTGAAGCCCGGCGACATGATCACCCAGCTCGACGGCCAGCCGGTCCAGGGGATGACCTTGCCGCAGGCGGTCGAAAAGATGCGCGGCCCGGTCAACAGCGAAATCAAGCTGACGATCCAGCGCAAGGGCCGCGATCCCGTTCGACGTCAACCTGACCCGTGCGACGATCCGGATCCAGTCGGTGCGCTCGCATATGGTGGGCGACGACATCGGCTATATCCGGATCACGTCGTTCAACGAGCAGACCGATGTCGGGCTCAACAACGCGATCAAGAACATCAAGCAGCAGGCCGGCAATAAACTGCGCGGCATCGTCCTCGATCTGCGCAACAATCCCGGCGGT
Source organism: uncultured Alphaproteobacteria bacterium (assembly GCA_963777435.1). Lineage (GTDB taxonomy): Bacteria > Pseudomonadota > Alphaproteobacteria > ATCC43930 > CGMCC-115725 > AP-15. The sequence goes on along the minus strand of CAVZQT010000008.1, from coordinate 28,895 downwards.
CTGCTCGACCAGGCGGTCGCGGTCTCCGACGCGTTTCTCGACAAGGGCGAGATTGTATCGACCCGCGGGCGGCGCGCCGAGATGCGCAACGCTACGACGCCCGGCCGGGCGACATCGCCGCCGGGCTGCCGATCGTGGTGCTGATCAATGGCGGATCGGCCTCGGCGACCGAGATCGTCGCCGGCGCGCTGCAGGACCATCACCGCGCGATCCTGCTGGGTACGCGCTCCTTCGGAAAGGGTTCGGTGCAGACCATCATCCCGTTGCCCGGACACGGCGCGATGCGGCTGACGACGGCGCGCTATTACACGCCCTCGGGACGCTCGATCCAGGCCAAGGGGATCGAGCCGGACATCGTGGTCGAGGCCGCCAAGATCGAGGCCGACAAGAAAGTCGCGAAGAACAACGCCACCGACGCAAAAGCCGACAATTCCGGCGATGAGGCCGACATTTCGAGTTCGGTCGACCCGACGATCATGGGGACCGACGCCGATTACCAGATGGCGCGGGCGGTTGTCATGCTGCGCGGGATGGCGATGTACAACAGCCGCCTGGTCAACTGAGCAGGGTCAACCGAGCGGCGTCGAACCGGATCGGGGAGCGGGCAATGCCGCCGCCTGACGCAAATCTGGGCCCCCCGGCGGGTCGCTATCGCGAATGCGTCGGCATCATGTTGCTTAATCCGCGGGGTCATGTCCTGGTCGCCCGTCGCGCCGATATGCCGACCGCACCGGCCTGGCAGATGCCGCAGGGCGGGATCGATTGGGGCGAAACCCCGCGTCAGGCGGCATTGCGCGAGCTCGAAGAGGAAATCGGCACCGCCAAAGCCGAGATTATTGCCGAAAGCCGCGACTGGCTGACTTACGACTTTCCATCCGAGCTGGCGGCCCGGGTTTGGCGCGGCCGCTACCGTGGCCAGCGGCAAAAATGGTTTTTGATGCGATTTACCGGGTGCGATGACGATATCGATCTGGGGTCGAAACATGCGGAATTTGACGCCTTCCGCTGGGTCGATCCCGAAGAGCTGCCGCGGCTGATCGTGGCCTTCAAACGCCACGTCTACGTCGCGGTCCTCGGCGAATTTCGCGATCATTGCCGCGCTGCCGCCGCCGTCAGCGGAGAGCGCCGGGTCTGACCGGCCGGGCCTAGCCGCCGGGCAGCCGCGCCACTGCCGCGTCGATCGCCGCCCGATCGGGCATCGCATTCTGCGCCCCGCGCGCGAGGCAAGCGAGACCCGCCGCCGCACTCGCCCGCCGCAATCCCACTTCAAGCGATGTCCCGACCTCGCGCACACTGGGATCGAGGGCCGCCGCCAATACGCCGACAAAGGTGTCGCCCGCGCCGGTGGTGTCGACCGGCACAATCGGCAATGCCGGCACCGAAATGGTGGCGCCCGTCGACAGATGGGCGACGGAGCCGGCAGAGCCGCGGGTGACGATCAGAGCCTGCCGCAATCCTCGGGCAATCTGTGCCGGGTCGGCGCCGAGGGTGGCCGCTTCTCTGTCGTTCGCGACGACAAGATCGACCTCGCGCAGCAGATCGGGGCTGATCGTCAATGCCGGCGCCAGATTGAGCAATACCAAACCGCCGGCCGCCCGCACGCGGCGGATGACAGCGGCGGTCTCGGCTGGCGGCACCTCCATCTGGGCGACCAGCAGCGTATCCCGGCCGAGCATCGCGTCGGGCACTTGGTCGCTGCGCACCGCAGCATTGGCGCCCGAGGCGACCGCGATGATGTTCTCGCCATTTTCGGCGACCATAATCGCGGCGCAGCCCGTCGGCTGATCAACCGCGCGCACCAGCCGCGTGTCGATGCCGGCCCGGGATAGCGGGTCGAGCGCCGCCGCGGCAAAGCCGTCGCGGCCGACCGCGCCCACCATGATCACCTCGGCGCCGGCCCGACGCGCCGCCATCGCCTGATTGGCGCCCTTGCCGCCCGGTAATACCGCGTAATCACCGCCGAGCACGGTCTCGCCCGGCTGCGGCAGGTATGGCACCGGCACGATCACATCGACATTGATCGAGCCAAAGACCAGGATCATCTCAGCCACCTTTTCTTCGCGGTGGGGTTGCGGCAGTTATAATGCGGTCTCCCAAGGTGGAAGCGACAGGACGGACCAGCAAGCAGGGACAGCCATGAAACTCAACGGTGCCACCATACCCGACGCCATCGTCGAGCGCGTCGTCGCCCGCCGTGGCGGTGAGCATTGTTTTGCCGATGTCGACCCGGCGCATACCGCACTCGTCGTGATCGACCTGCAGCACGCCTTTATGACCGAAGGCGTCGGGCACGCGGTCTGCCCCGCCGCGATCGACATCGTTCCGGCGGTGAACCGCCTCGCCGCGGCTGTGCGCCAAACCGGCGGCGGCGTCTTCTGGGTGCAGATGACGCATGACCAGCGCTGCCTCGACGAGTGGTCGGTGGCGCACGAGATGGCCTCGCCCGAAATGCGCGAAAAGCGGATCGCCGCCCTCTCCGAAGGCACCAAGGGCCATCAGCTGTGGCCCGGCCTCGACGTGCAGCCGCAAGACGAGATCGTCAAAAAATACCGCTACAGCGGCTTTATGCCGGGCACCTCGGACTTGCCCGAGCGGCTGCGGGCGCGCAGCTTCGACACCGTGCTGATCACCGGCACCGTCACCAATGTGTGCTGCGAAAGCTCGGCGCGCGACGCCAACATGACCAATTTCCGCACGATCATGGTCAGCGACGGCAACGCCGCCAGCACCCAGGAGGAGCACGACGCGTCGCTCACCGCCTTCTACAACACCTTCGGCGATGTGATGGACACCGACATGATCATCGAGCGGCTGCAGCAGGCCCGGGCAGCGCGCGCCGCCTAACCGAACCCACTTCGCAACAACCCGCGGCTAAGGGAGGAGATCATGAGAGAAAATCGCGTAAAGCGCATCCTGCGCGAGGGCGGCTTGGCGCTCGGCACGCATGTCGGCGGCATCCCCGATCCGCAGATTGTCGAGATCATCGGGCTCGCCGGCTTTGACGCCGCCTTTATCGACATGGAGCACACCAGCTTCGACCTGCACGATGTCCAGGCAATGGTCATGGCGGCCGAGCATGTCGGCATCACCCCGATCGTGCGCACCCCGGGCTTTGACCCGGCCTTTATCCTACGGCTCCTCGATATGGGCGTGCAGGGCATCCAGGTGCCTCACATACAAAATGCCGAGATCGCGCGCGCTGCGGTCAAGGCGGTGCGCTATCCGCCATTGGGCGACCGCGGCATGGCGGCCGGCAGCCGCGCCGCCGAATTCGGCCGTATTCCGCTGGTCGAGCACATGGCGCAGTCGAACCGCGAAATCCTGCTCGCCTGCATGATCGAGGACATGGAGGCGGTCGAGCGCATCGACGAGATCGCCGCGGTCGAGGGCGTCGATCTGCTGGCGGTCGGCCCGTCGGATCTGTCGCGCTCGCTCGGCGTCAGCGGCAGCCCCGACCATCCGCGGCTGGTGGCGGCAATCGACCGGGTGCGCGACGCCGCCAAAAAGAGCGCCGGCGCCCGCCTCGCCCTGCCGCTCAACCACGCCGCCTTCCCGCGCAACGCCGCGCAATTACAGGCGCTCGGCGCCGGCTACACCAATTGCGCCCCCACCCCGGAAGCCCGCCTCTTAAAATCGATGCGCGACCAAGCCGCAGAAGCCCGCAAACAACTCGGCTGAGAGCGCCGCCCCATTGTTGGCAGAGTTGGCCCAGTCGTTGCGAGTTCTCCACCGGCCGGCGGCCGACCCGCCGCCTGTTCGAGCCAGGGGCAAGCTCCATATGAACCACCGCAGAGCGCTTTCCCGGCGAAGGCCGGGATCCACCGATCCACCTGCTGAGCGCTGCGAGAGTGGACCCCGGCTTTCGCCGGGGCAGCGCTTTACCGTATCGAATTCCTGAACCAACTTTTCTTGTGAGGAGCGGAGCGACGAAGCAATCTCGTTCTGACGACAATGGTGACAATCTCGGCCAGCAGCGCGAATTCTTCCGGAACACCGCACGATAATATCCCCACCAGCCTTTAGCGGACTGGGTTAGGATGCCCGATCGGGTTCCTGCTCGCTCGAAGAGCGGCCCCTACAGGGAGGAAATGATGATGGCAGTCCGGATCGCGTTGGTGGCATTGGCGCTCGCCCTCGGTTACAGCTGGGTCACCCCATCCCTCGCCCAGACACTGCCCGGAACCGGCGGCATCCCGGGTAATGTGATCCCCGGTCAGCCCGGGCTTCGCTTGCCCAATATCCCCGGGATGAACCAGGGGACTGGGGTACCAGGGTCGCAGCCGTTTTCCGGGACCAAGGGCACTGCCGCAACCGGCGCCACAACAGCCAATGGTCAATCCGCCCAATGGGCCGGCATGAAATGCTTGAATAGAGGCGCCAATAGCCTGGGCAGTTGCCAGGACGTCTGTCGCAACCTCGGCGTCACCCACGCCAGCGGCGCCACCGAATACTCCGGCATCTGCAACTACTGAAATTTCGGCCACGTTTCTTCAATGAGCTAAGGCGGGTTTCGCGGTCGAGACTGGACAGGAACTACGTTCGCATCGAAGCCGTGCGCAGTTCGAGACGTGCCCCCGTTTAGCAGGGACGCTCCTATCCATGATGTAAGCCTTTGATGGCGACAGTCCGGCAGAGGATCACTAAGGCGCTTCCACAGAAAGGCGGAATGCGCTCACGCTTTTCAGCCTAAGCTGCTGAAATTTGCTCGCGTTTTATTCAGCGCCTCGGGGCCGTTAGAGCGCGAGAGGCGGAAGGCGCTACGCTGTTCCGCCCTGGTCTTGCCCGGTTGTGCTTTACCCCTGGCAAAATATTTCCCGTGGGTCGCGAATAAACTGGCCTCGCTGCCGGTCGGGTAAGAGGGACGAGGGACGCTTCTTGATCAGCGGGACGCCATGGGCCCGATGCGAGGAGTTCCGCCCGGTTTCGCCCGTGAGGATTTAGAGGAGATTTCATAGTGAGACAGCAGCTCAGACCGGTCGCTCGGATCGCATCACCCTCGCCCTCTGTGGGTCGAGCCTCGTCGGGGAGCTAAGGCCGCCCTGGATGCAGTCGTCGCCCGATGCGGCTCCGATAACATAAACGTTGGCGGCGAAATTTATCGCGATTTTCGTCGCTAAGGCTGCGAGGCTAACCTCCTTCCAATTCGCCCCGTTTTCAATCGGCTAGGTCTATAGGACAGACAGCCTTGCATCTGATCCTGACAAAAGGTGAGGACGATGAAGAAGTCACTGCTAATATTGGCCCTATTAGGGATATTCGCGAGCGGACCAGCCGGCGCCCAAACATTCCAAAATGGCCCCTATTACGCGAAACCATCCTGGGATCAACAAATCCCGGACGCTCAGCGCTTTATCGTCTTATCGAACTGGAACAACGAGGCGGTGCTCGACCGAGAGACGGGCTTGGTATGGGAGCGTACCCCATCTCAGTTCACAACCGATTGGATTAACGCACTACAATTATGTCATTTAAGGCACACTACCGGCAACCGCTCAGGCTGGCGGCTGCCGAGCGTCGAGGAGTTGACAAGTTTACTTGAGTTCAGTTCTTCCGGCGCGGTCTGGCCATCAGTTTTTCTGGGCCTCAATCACGCTGTGTCTGAGTTTTGGACGTCGAGCACTGTCGAGGATGTTGCGACCCAGGCGTACACGGGGGCTCCAAGCGTCGGCGGCGGCACGGCAAATGAGGATAAGGTCAGCAACCACGAGTTCTGGTGCGTTCGGGGCGGCTCTAGCGTTTCGAATCCGGTCAACTGAGCGTGCCGCAGGACCTGCCCTTGCTCAAGATTAGCGGTGCGAGCGCCGCCGTTAAGGCTTGGAGCACAGTCGTTTCGGCTTTTGTTGATAGAGCGAATGGCCCCAGTGACCGCCGTCTGTCCGGCGACAGGTGCTCTGTGCGGATGCCGACGTCCCGACGTGAAAACTCGCCGACCGTAAATTCGACCAACGATGGAGAAGGTTCATGAAAGCGCTGATGTTTGCATTGATCGTGCTAGGCATGCTAGGCGTCGTAAACAGGCCAGTTTATAGCCAGTTGTTCCAGAATGGGCAGTATTACGCTAGTCCATCATGGGATCAACAAATACCGGCTGCCCAGCGTTTTATCGTGCTGTCAAACTGGAACAATCAAGCGGTGCTCGACCGAGAGACGGGTCTGGTTTGGGAGCGCAGCCCGGCCAGCATCCTCCGGACTGACTGGTTCAGCGCGATCTCGGGCTGCGAAGGGCTGATCGTTGCCAACCGTCTCGGTTGGCGGCTGCCGAGCCCGCAGGAGCTGGCGAGCTTGATTGACCCGACGCAAACCAGCCCCGCGCTCCCCGCAGGCAATCCGTTCCAGGGTATTATTGGCATCGGCATTGAGGGAAGCCGTTACTGGTCGGCAGCCACGACCGAGGCCGATGCGAGTTCTGCCAAAGCGGTCGAGTTTTCAAACGGGTCAATCACTGCACTTGCGAAGATTCCCCCATTGCCGATCCAGCAAGGAGCCCGGTTCTGGTGCGTGCGCGGCAGCTCGAACGTTCAGACCCCTCAGTAAGCTACTGGGCGTACGCGTAATGCCGCCTGCTCGGGCGATGACCGAGATTTTGAGCCACCTGGACGACCGCCTTAGCATCGATCGAAGCGGGTCGGTTCTGGTCCATGACGAAGGCTATGACAGTGGTCAAGGAGGTGTTGTAAGATGCTCATCCGGCTTTTACTTGGGCTTATCTGTCTGGCGGTCGGCGCATCAGGGTATTCGTATCCCTCTAGAGCCGTTGCTGCTCCGCAGCTGACGGCGGGCTCGCAGCCGGTTCATGTCGGCGATGCCTTTACCGTCCCGATCTCGGTCGCCGACGTTGCCGGGTTGACGTCGTTTCAGTTCGATCTCGCCTTCAATCCGACGATCATCAGAGCGCTGGGGTTTACCGACATCGGCACCGACTTCGACGCTGCCGCCAGCGCCGGGGGAGGCTTTCTGACTGGCATCACCGGCTTCATCGACAATATCACGGGCCTGGTGGGCGGCGTCGCCAACTCGATCAGCGGTCTGGTCAGCGGCAATGGCCTAAGCCCGAGCGGCACTCTAACTGACATCGAATTCCAGGCGCTGGCTGTGGGAAGTTCGCCGCTGACCCTTTCGAATGCATTTCTGACCGATAATGGCGCGCCGTTATCTTCGGACAGCGGCGATGTTTTATTGCAGAATGGCCAGGTGACTGTAATCGGCCCAGCTTCCGTGCCTGAGCCCGGCAGCCTGATGCTATTGGCGGTGGCGTTTGGCGGATTTGCCGCGCTGCGCCGGCGCGGCAGCGCGTAGGATGGGTCGCTCCAGCAAAGCCCATTTTATCTGGCTCGGTAAACGGGCGGGCTCAGTACCCGCTCCTGCAGTGGACGCCGACGCTTCCGCAATAGCATGGCCTTGTCAAGGCAGCGCAATTCGTTCTCCAATGCGATGCGCACGGCATCAGTCTTATTCCTGCGCGTGCGGACCGCGAGCCGCTCCGCGAGCTGGTTGACGACTTCGCTGCGGATATGACAGCTATGTTAGCTGTCTCCATTACGGCCGAAGGATAAATCAGGGTTCATTGGACGTGATTGTCGTCATCCACTCGCTATGCCGGCGAAGGCCGGTATCTATGGCCGAAGTGGGTCCCGACTTTCGTCGGGAAGACGATTCAGGAGATATCGTCGAACCCAGCGGCCGGCCCTGCGCCGGGTCGATCCAGCGTCAATCCGGATTTCGCCATAAAGCTGTCCTAAGCTTGAGGTTAAAATTTCGGTTGGGGGGCTTGATGCGGTATTCCCGGTTTTTCCCGATTATCCGAAAACAATTCCCGATTAGACCGCGGAAAATTCCTGGTTAGTTGGCATTATTATTTTCTTAAGTTATTGATATAGTACTAGCTCTGCCGCAAGATTGGCAAAAATTCCCGGTTATTTCCCGGTTATACGGGAATTAGCCGGCGCGCAGGTAGTGGACGGCTTCGTCGCGGCGGAAGAGGTAAAGGAGAGTGCGGAGCGCCTGGCCGCGCTCGGTTTCGAGATGCGGGTCGTGGTCGAGGACGAGGCGGGCGTCGTCATGGGCGATCGCGATCAATTCGGCATGGGCGGCGAGGTCGGCGAGCCGCAGGGTCGGCAGCCCGCTCTGGCGGGTGCCGAGCACCTCGCCGGCGCCGCGCAGCCGCAGATCCTCCTCGGCGATGCGGAACCCGTCATCGGTCTCGCGCAGGGTCGAGAGCCGCCGGCGCGCCACCTCGCCCAATGGCTGGTGGTAGAGCAGCAGACAGGTCGAGGGCTTGTCGCCGCGCCCGATGCGGCCGCGCAACTGATGCAATTGAGCGAGGCCAAAGCGCTCGGCATGCTCGACCACCATGATCGTCGCCGCGGGCACATCGACCCCGACCTCGATCACCGTCGTCGCCACCAACAAATCGATCGCGTCGCCGGCGAACCCGGCCATGGTCCGGTCCTTGTCGGCCGACTTCATGCGGCCGTGAACCAGCCCGACCCGGCCCGGCAACAAGGCTTCGAGCACCTTTGAGCGCTCGCGGGCGGCGGCGAGGTCGGCGTCCTCGGATTCGTCGACCAGCGGGCAGATCCAATAGGCCTTCGCACCCTGGGCTAGAGCGCGGCCGAGGGCGGCGGTGACCTCGTCGAGGCGATCGAGCGGCACCGTGCGGGTGTCGATTGGCTGGCGGCCAGGCGGCTTTTCGGTCAGCCGCGACACGTCGAGATCACCATAGGCGGTCATCATCAGGGTGCGCGGGATCGGCGTCGCGCTCATCAACAGGGTATCGGCGTCGCGGCCTTTTTCGGCGAGCGCCAGGCGCTGCTCGACGCCAAAGCGGTGTTGCTCGTCGATCACGACAAGCGCGAGATCGCGAAACGCGACATCGGGTTGCAGCAATGCGTGGGTCCCGACGACGATCGGCAATAGCCCGGAGGCGAGTGCGGCCAAGGTGGCATCGCGGGCCCGACCCTTCTCGCGGCCGGTCAATAAGGCGATCTCGACCCCGGCCGGGCCGGCGAGGCGGCGCAGGGTCGCCTGGTGCTGGCGCGCGAGGATCTCGGTCGGCGCGATCAGCGCCGCTTGCGCGCCACTTTCGACCGCGGCCAGCATCGCCATCAGCGCGACGAGGGTCTTGCCGCTGCCGACATCGCCTTGCAATAGTCGCATCATGCGGCGGGACTGCGCCAGATCCGCGCTGATCTCGGCGATCGCCATGCGCTGGGCGCCGGTCAGTGCGAAACCGAGCCTAGCCTCGACCTTAGCGGCGAGCCGGCCGGTGCCTGTCGTGACGCGGCCGCGGCGGCGCTGACGGCGGGCGCGGACCAGTGCCACCGCGAGCTGGCTCGCGAACACCTCGTCATAAGCGAGACGCTGGCGCGCCGACGTGGTCGGCGCCAGATCGGCTTCGCCCGCCGGGGCGTGGGCCTGGCGCAAGGCCTCGGCCCAGGCCGGCCACTGGCGCTGGCGCATCAGACCGCGATCGATCCATTCCGGCAGATCGGGAGCCCGTTCGAGTGCCCCAGCAGCGGCGCGCTGGACGACGCGCGGCGCCAGGCCAGCGGTCAGCGGGTAGACCGGCTCGATCGGCCTCAGCCGGTCGAGTTCGTCGGGGCGCAATACCAGATCGGGGTGCGGCATCTGCGCGATGCCGTTGTAGAACTCGACCCGGCCGCTGACGATGCGCTCGGCGCCGATCGGGAACAGGCGCATCAGGTAGTCGCTTTTGACGTTGAAGTAGATCAGCGTAAGGATGCCGGTCTCGTCGACGCACAGCACCCGGTACGGCCTGCGGCCCATGCCCGGCTGGTGCGCCTCGACCCGCACCTGCAGGGTGGCGACCCGGTCGGCTTCGAGCGCATTTATCGCCGGCGCGTTGCGGCGGTCGATGATGCCCGACGGCAAATGCCACAGCAGATCGATCACCAGCGGCCCCGCCAGCCGCTCGAACAGCCGGCCGAGCTGCGACCCGATGCCGGGAAGTGCGGTGACCGGCGCAAACAGCCGGTCGAGGATGGCGGGACGCAAGGCTGGTTAACCGATCATGGTTTGAGCTGACACCGCGACCCGTGATCTCTATATCCATGTCGCGACACCGCCAAGAGCGCCCCGTGCCAGCCGCAATCGATATCCGCCGCAAGCGCCTGTTGTTCCGGTCATGGCACCGGGGCACACGCGAAATCGACCTGATCCTCGGCCGCTTTGCCGATGCCCATCTCGCTGATTTCGACGAACGTCAGCTCGACCGCTTCGAAGCCTTGCTCGAATGCGAGGACGCCGATTTGTTCGATTGGGTCAGCCGCCGCATCGTGCCGCCGCCGGCATACGATCATGACGTGATGCGGCTGTTGCTCGCTTTCCGCAGCGCGCCGCCCGAGGGATGAGCGATACGAAACTCGCCTCTCCACCGCCGGCGATGGAGAGAGCGACTGGGGCCGGCGGTGAAGAAACCGCGCTTGACGACCTCGCCGGATCGCTGAAGGCGCGGCCGCGCCCGGTCACACTGTACGGCGCGCCCGAGGGATATGACGCGGCGGTTGTCGGCCGGCTGGTCGCTGCGGGAGCGGCCCGGTATTGGCTGCATGTCTGCCGCGACGACGGCCGAATGGCGCGCTTTGCCGCGGCGCTCGCCTTTTTTGATCCCCAAATCGAGGCGCTGACCTTTCCGGCGTGGGATTGTCTGCCCTACGACCGGGTTTCGCCCAATGCGGAGCTCGTCAGCCGCCGCATCGACACCCTGACCCGACTGGCGAGCGCCGACAAAGGGGGTGTTGATAAAACCAGCGCACCGTTGGTTGTGCTGACGACGGTCAACGCATTGGTCCAGCGCATGCCGCCGCGGCGGCTATTCGACGGCCGGGTATTGACCCTGCGGCCCTCCGGGCGGATCGGCAATGACCGGCTGCAAAGCTTCTTTCGCAACAACGGCTATGTGCGCACCGACACAGTGCGCGAGCCGGGCGAGTTCGCGATACGCGGCGGCATCGTCGATCTCTATCCGGCCGGCGCGGCGCAACCGTTGCGGCTCGATTTCTTTGGCGACACGATCGAGAGCATCCGCAGCTTTGACCCGCTGACCCAGCGCTCGACCGGCGCCGAGAAGGAAGCGGTGTTGCGCCCAGTCAGCGAGGTGCTGCTCGACGACGCCGCGATCAGCCGCTTCCGCCAGCGTTACCGCGAGGAATTCGGCGCCACCGGCACCGATGACCCGCTCTACGAATTGGTCAGCGCCGGGCGCCGTTATGTCGGCATGGAGCATTGGCTGCCGCTCTACTACGAGCGGCTCGAAACCGTGTTCGATTACCTGCCCGATGCCGGGCTGTCGTTTGATCATCAGGCCGAGGAGGTACGCGCTCATCGCATCGACCAGATCGCCGAATTCTATGCGGCGCGCCACAATGTGAGCGGGGCCGCGCGCGGCGGCGCCCCGGTGTATCGGGCATTGCGCCCCGACCGGCTCTATCTCGATGAGCGTGAATGGCGGAGAGCGTTGTCGGCCCGGCCGGTGGTGCAGATCTCGCCCTTTGCCACCGCCGATCCCGCAATCGACCAGTTCGATGCCGGTGCGCGGCCGGTGCGCAACTTCGCCGCCGAGCGCGCCGACCCTAAGATCGTACTGTTCGAGGCGGTCCGCGAATATCTCGACGCCGAGCGGGAGGCTGGCCGCAAGACCGCGATCGCCGCTTATAGCGAAGGCTCGGCCGACCGGCTCGCCACCGTATTGCGCGAGCGCGGTGTGGCCGATCTGCGCCGCGTTGCCGATAGCGATGCGCTGACGACGTTGCCCGCCGCCGCGGTCGGGCTCGCGATTTTGCCGCTCGAACAGGGGTTCACGACCGAGACGCTCGTTATGCTTGGCGAGCAGGACATTCTCGGCGACAGGCTGGCGCGCACCGCCCGGCGGCGGCGCAATCTCGACCAGTTCATCACCGAGGCGACGACCTTGTCGCCGGGCGATCTCGTCGTCCATGCCGATCACGGCATCGGCCGTTACGAGGCATTGGAGACGATCGATGTCGCCGGGGCGCCGCATGACTGCGTGCGCCTCCTCTATGCCGACAACGACAAATTGTTTGTCCCGGTCGAGAATATCGAGGTGCTGTCGCGCTTTGGCTCGGAAGATGCCGGGGTGCAGCTCGACCGCTTGGGCGGGGTCGGCTGGCAATCGCGCCGCGCGCGGGTCAAGCAGCGGATCCGCGACATCGCCGGCGAATTGATCCGGGTCGCCGCCGAGCGCCAATTGCGGCCCGGCGAGGTCGTTACGCCACCCGAAGGACTTTACGAGGAATTCGCCGCGCGCTTTCCCTACCCTGAAACCGAAGATCAGCTAAACGCGATCGCCGACACCTTGGCCGACATGGCCTCGGGCAGGCCGATGGACCGACTGATCTGCGGCGATGTCGGCTTTGGCAAGACCGAGATCGCCTTGCGCGCCGCCTTTATCGCGGCGATGGCCGGCAGCCAAGTCGCGGTCGTGGTGCCGACCACCCTATTGTCGCGCCAGCATTATCGCAACTTTACGCAGCGCTTTGCCGGATTGCCGATCCGCATCGGGCAGCTGTCACGGCTGGTCCCTGCCAAGGACGCCCGCGACGTCAAAAAAGAATTGGCCGAGGGCCGCCTCGACATCGTGATCGGCACCCATGCGCTGCTCGCCAAGGACGTGCGGTTTGCCCGTCTCGGGCTGCTGATCGTCGACGAGGAACAGCATTTCGGCGTTTCGCAAAAGGAAAAGCTGAAGCAGCTCAAGGCCGATGTCCATGTCTTGACCCTGACCGCGACGCCGATCCCGCGAACCCTGCAACTGGCATTGTCGGGGGTGCGCGAGATGAGCATCATCGCCTCGCCGCCGATCGACCGATTGGCGGTGCGCACCTTTGTGATGCCCTACGACCCGGTCACGATCCGCGAAGCGATCATGCGCGAGCGCGACCGCGGCGGGCAGGTGTTTTACGTCGTGCCGCGCATCGTCGATCTCGACGAGGTGGCGACGGGGCTGCGCGAAATCGTCCCCGAGATCAAATTTGCGACCGCGCATGGCCGCATGGCGCCATCCGAATTGGAAGCGGTGATGACCGCGTTCGACGACCGCGCCTTTGACCTGTTGCTGTCGACCAACATCATCGAATCGGGGCTCGACATCCCGTCGGCCAACACATTGATCGTGCATCGCTCGGACATGTTCGGGCTGGCGCAGTTGTATCAATTGCGCGGCCGCATTGGGCGCAGCAAGGTGCGCGGCTACGCCTATCTGACGTTGCCCGAGCGCAAGAAATTGTCGCCGACCGCGCAGCGCCGGCTCGAAGTCATGCAGACCTTGGACAATCTCGGCGCGGGGTTCCAATTGGCGAGCCACGACCTCGACATCCGCGGCGCCGGCAATTTGCTGGGCGACGAGCAGTCGGGCCACATCCGCGAGGTCGGTATCGAGCTCTACCAGCACATGCTGGAGGAGGCTGTCGCCGCCGCCCGCACCGACGGTGCGGCGATCCCGACCGATGAATGGACGCCGCAAATCACGATCGGCATGCCGGTCTTGATCCCGGAGAGCTATGTCGCCGATCTCGGCGTCCGGCTGGGGCTCTATCGCCGGATCGCGACCTTGACCGATCGGCGCGAGATCGATGCTTTTGCCGCCGAATTGATCGACCGGTTTGGCAAGTTGCCGGCTGAGGTCGATAATCTATTGCAGATCATCGCAATCAAGCGCGCCTGCCGCGAAGCCGGGGTCGAGCGCGTCGAAGCCGGGCCCAAAGGTGCGGTAATCACATTGCGCGGCAATCGCTTTTCAAACCCGGCCGGGCTCGTCGATTTGATCCAGCGCAATTCCGGGACATTAAAGATCCGCCCCGACCAAAAAATCGTCTACCTGCGCAACTGGGACGACGAAAAGCAGCGCCTGACCGGGGTCGCGCGGCTATTGCAAGCGCTCGTCAAAATCGCCCAGCCCACCAAACCCGAACCCGCTCCCGCGACTCCGCCGCCCACGGAACCGGCCAGGCAGCGTGCAGCTGGACAACGGGCAGCTGGACGGCGATAGTCCCGAGTCTACGATCCTTTGCGTGGCACCTGGACGGCTGCCTCTAGCGTCTGCCGGATATAGCGCTGATAGGGAATCCCGGCGTTGGCGGCAGCCGCCTTGACAGCGTCGAGCAGTCGCTTCGGCACCCGCAAATTGACGCGCTCACTTTTAGGCTCGAACTCGAATTGTACCATTCGCAGACCCGACAGGTCGTAGTCCGTCAGATCGGCTTCGGCGACAAATTTTTCTGCCTGTTCATCGGTCTGCAAACTTGGCAGCGGCTTCTTCATAGTGTTCAACCTCCTTCGCATGCATAAAGCGCGCGCTGATCGGGCGGATAAGCGTCCGTGCCTCGCGAGTGCGCAGCGTGAATACGATAAACACATGTCGTCCCTCGTCCGTTTTTCCGACCGCCTTGAAGCGCTCCTCTGACCGAGAGTGCGACGGATCGGGGAAGACCGCGATCGGGCGGGCGAAGGCGGCTTCAATGTCCGCGATCGAAACACCGTGTTTCCGGCAATTCTCCCGGTTGCCTCGGTCCCACTCAAATCCGATCGTGCTGACGGTTACCGCCACGTAAGCTCAGACATGCGTTTGTCAATACAAACTGGATCGGTAGTGCTTTTGACCCTGGCTCGCCCGGGAATGCCGTCGGATAATGCCCGTGTTAGGCTTCAGGGAGGGTCGGATGGTTGCGATCAAATCGATTGCCCATTTCAGCATTCCGGTCAGCGACATCGAGAACAGCACGCGGTTTTACACCGAGATTGTTGGCTGCCGGCATCTGCAGACGGTGGGTGCCGGGGGGATGGCGTTTCTCGACGCCGCCGGGACGTGCCTGATCTTGGTCAAGCGCGCGCCGCCGATCAATAGGGTGCAAGAGGATCACGGCGGCGTCCATCACTCGTTCGAGATCGCACACGACGAGTACCCGGCCGCACTCGATCATTTGCGCAATCACGGCGTCGAAATCACCTTTGAGGAGGATCGGCAAGGCGGGGTGGTGAACGGGCCGCGCGCCTATTTCCACGATCCCGACGGCACGGTGCTCGAATTTATCGATCTGACGAGCTACGCCGGCGACGCCACCTGAGCGCCATTCTTGCGCATCCTGGCTCGTCGACGGCGACCTCGCGCTCCTCGGCGAAGCCGCTTTCTCGAAACCGGAGGTCAGTGGGCGGATCGCCGGTGGAGCAGGAATGGCGGCGGGTGATCCGGCTGGGTCGTGACGACCGCGCGCACGCCAACCGGGCTGTCTTCGGCGCGCTCGATGCGAAAGTGCTGGATCAGGGTCGCCAGCACCAGGGTCGCCTCGGTCAGCGCGAATTGCGCCCCGATGCAGACGCGCGGGCCGGCGCCGAACGGAAGGTAGGCGAAGCGGTCGGGCGGCGCGGCGCCGGGCAGAAAGCGCGAGGGATCGAACAGATCGGGCTCGGCCCACAGCTTGCGATGGCGGTGCAGTATCCAGGGTGCGATCAGCACCACCGTCTTCGCTTTGATCGGCACGTCCCCGGCAACATCGTCCTTGGCCGCGAGCCGCGCCAGCGTGAAGGCCGGCGGGTAGAGGCGCAACGCCTCCTGCACGACAGCGCGGGTATAGACCAGGGCCGAGAGGGCGTTGGCGGCGTTGTCGGGTCCGAGATCGATGCCGGTGACCTCGGCAGCGAGCCGTTCCTGGGCCTCGGGCGCGCCGGCCAGCAGAAACAGCGACCAAAACAAGCTTACGGCAGTGGTCTCGTGGCCGGCGACGATCATCGTCGCAACCTCATCGGCGAGCTTAGCGGGCGGGAACAGCGCGCCGCTCTCGGGGTCCTTGGCATTCGCCATCAGATCGAGCAGATCGCGCGGTGCATCGGCCGAGCCCTGTGCCAAGCGGGCGGCGACGATCCGGCGGATTAAATTCAGCCAGCGGCGGCGAAAGCCCCACCGCAACACGTCGCGCGGGCTCGGGATCGAGGGCGGCAGCAGGAAATCGAGCATGCTCGGCCGCCCGAGACGAACCGCATACTGCTTGATCAGGGCGCGCAATTCGGCGCCGTAATCGGCGATTTCGAGCGAAAACATCGAAGCGCCGGCGATTTCCAGGGCAAGAAACTGCATCGCCGCGAGCAGATCGACCGGGCCGGTGCTGGCGGCTTCGAGTTCGGCGACGGCGGTCTTCGCGGCACGTGCCACATGGCGCGCCAGGATCGGCAAGGTGCGCGGCGCAAAAGCGGGCGCCAAGGTGCGGCGCTGCTGGCGCCAATCCTCACCCTGGCTCAGCAAAAGCCCCCTGCCCAATAACGGGCGCAAAATTCGGATGCCGGCGGCGGTGCGGCGGTAATTTGTCGAGTTGTCGACCAGGATATGCTGAATGCCGGCCGGCCAGCTCATGATGATCTGCTGCCGCCCGAAGATGCGGCGGTAAACGATTTCTTCCTCAAACGCCTCAGGCGGAAAGATGCTGATCGCGTTGACCCGCAGCGACCGCGCGAACTCGGTCGAGGACGGCGGCTCGGCCCGGCTCGGGCCGGCCGGCGAGTACAGAGGCTGCGCTTCGCTCATCGGTTCGACCTCCTGCCGGCTGTGCCCGACGACCTTAAGATCGGAACTGGGATCGAGTCCGGCAATTGGCGCGGCATTGCGCGCAGCAGCGGCACCAGAGCCAGCGACAACAGCATGGCGCCGCCGATCCACAGCCAGGCGTCATTAAAGGCGGCGACCAGCCCGGCGCGCTCGACCAGCGGCGCCACCAAATCGTGTGTCGCCTGGTCGACCGGGCCGAGCGGCACGCCGGTAAAGCGCTCGGTCGGCAACCCAACGATGCGCGCCGCGGCGGGATCGCCGGCCTGCAGCCGAGCGACGAGTCTCGCGACATGGGCGGGTGCGCGCTGTTCGAGGATCGTGTCGATCATGGCGAGCCCGATGGCGCCGCCGAGATTGCGCATCAGGTTGAAGAGGCCGCTGGCGTTCGGCACCCGCTCTGGCGCGAACCCGCCGAGCGCCAATGCCGTGCTCGGCAACAGGCACAGCATGATTGCGGCACCCCGCGCCAGTTGCTGCCAGAACAGCCCCCAGAAATCGGTCGCGGCAGTCATAAAGCCGTTACCGAGCCAGCCGATCGCGAGCAGTGCATAGCCGGCGGCGATCAGCAGTCGGGCATCGGCGCGGCGCTCGATCATGGTCGCGACCGGCGCCATTGCCAGTTGCGCGGCACCCGTCACCATCATGATCTTGCCGATCGGCAGCGCATCATAGCCGCGCACGAGCCCGAGAAACACCGGCAACAAATATGTCGCCCCGTAGAGACCGACGCCGAGCGCAAAGCTGAAACCGCAGCCGATCGCAAAATTGCGGTCATGAAAGGCGGAAAGGTCGATCAGCGGCCTCGGATGGCGCAATGAACGGCGCGCGAGGACGATACCGGAGGTCGCGCACAGCGCGGCGAGCAGCAGCATCGGGGTGCTCGACCAGCCTCGCGCCGGCGCCTCCTTAAGCAATACTTCGAGGCCGGCGAGAAACACCGCCAGCAAGGGCAACGCCCAGAGATCGACCGAGGCGAACCGGCGGCGATCGGGACGGTCAATCCGGACTGCCCAGCCGACTAGCGCGGCAACGACAATTCCGGGCGGCAGGTTTATCAAAAACAGCCAATGCCACGAAAAGCGATCGGTCACGAACCCGCCGACCACCGGCCCCAGGGTCGGCGCCAGCATCGCAAACAACCCGGCGATCAAGGTGGCGCGCGTCCGCGCCCGCCAATCAAACATCAGAAAGATCGCCGAAAACACGAGCGGGATCAGCGCGCCGCCGCAAAACCCCTGGACGATCCGGGCCGGGATCAGGGTCCAGAACCCGGTCGAGGCGGCGCAGGCCAAGCTCGCGAAGGTGAACCCGACGACGCAGGCGACAAACGCGCCTGAAGTCGACAGCATCAAGGTCAGCCAGCCGGACAGCGGGATCGCGACGATTTCCGCCATCAAGTAGGCGGTCTGCACCCAGCTCAGCCGAGCGAGCGGGATGCCGAGCCCGGCCTGGATCTCCGGCAATGAGCTGGCGACGATCTGGATGTCGAGGATCGCCATGAACATGCCGACCGCCATCGCGGTAAAGCCGATCCAGGTCTTGACCACAGTTCTCGCGGCGGCAGTTCTCGGAATGATTGTCACAGCGCTCGGCGTGATGCCAATGCCCGGTCCTCGATCGCGATGCGGCGTACAATCAGCACCAGGTTGGCCGCGGAGAATGCCACCGCGATCGCAATCGCACCAAAGGCGAGCGGCAAGAGGGCGATCTCGGCTGTCACGATCAGGTAGTTTGGATGCCGCACCCAGCGGTAGGGGCCGGCCTTGACGAGCTCAGCCCCAGGCACGGTCAAGATCCGCGTCGTCCAATAACGGCCGAGGCTGAAAATGACCCACAGGCGGGCGGGTTGCAGCAGCGCAAAAATCCCAAGCAAAGGCCAGTTCGGCGCGGTTGCGGGCGGCACCATCGATGCCAGGCTCGCGAGCCAGGCGCCGTGGAGCGCCACGAAATACGGGTAGCCTCCTGCATCGGCTTCGACCGCGCCGAGACGCCGCAGCCGCGCCGTGTTGCGCGCCGCCCAGGCGAGTTCGGCAAGCCGCTCCAGCGCTACCAGACCGAGCGTCCAATAAAGCGGCGTCACCGATTTTCGAGCACGACAAACCCGGCGGTGAACCCGGGACCGAGCGCCGTCATCAACGCCCGATTCCATCGCGGCATTTCGGCGAGCGTCCGTTCGAGCACAAACATCACCGTCGGCGCCGACATGTTGCCGTAGTCGCGCAATACTTCGCGGGCGCCGGCGAGCGCGCCATCTGGCAAGCCAAAAGCATGTTCGAGCGCGTCCACGACCTTGGCGCCGCCCGGGTGACAGAGAAACCGGTCGATCTCGGCAACCGTCAGGTGATGACGGGCAAGAAAGTCGTCCGCCACGGCGCGCAACCGGGTTTCGACCAGCTGCGGAATGTCGCGCGAAAATACCGCGCTAAACCCTTCATCGGCGACGTCCCACCCCATCACGCCGAGGGTGCCGGGCCAAGTATGCTCGCCGCTGGCGACCACCGCGGGTCCCGAGCCATTGGTCGACAGCAATGCTCCGGCGGCGCCGTCGCCGAACAGTGCGGTCGCGACGATGTTGCTTTTGGTCCAATCGTCGCGGCGAAACGACAAGGCGCACAATTCGACAACCAGCAGCAGCACAATCTCGCCGGGCTGTGCCAGCGCCTGGCTCGCCGCGCGCGCAAGACCAATCGCGCCGCCGGCGCAGCCCAGCCCAAAGATCGGCAATCGCCTGACGTCGCGGCGCAACCCCATCCGCTCGATCAGTAGCGCATCGAGGCTCGGTGTCGCGATGCCGGTCGTCGATACGGTGACAACCGCATCGATCCGATCCTTGTCGATACCGGCGTGATCGAGAAGCCTGACGGTTGTGGTTTCGAGCAGGTCGAGCGCTCCGGCAATGTAGACCCGGTTGCGCTCGGCCCAGCTATGCGGCTGGTCGTACCATGCGATCGGCACACAAGAATAGCGCGAGCGGATGCCGGAATTGGCGAAGACCGGCAACAGCCGCTCGAGTGCCGGCGCGCCGCTGAACAACGCCTCGACCCGGCGGATTACATCGTCTTGATCGAGCTGGTAGGGCGGTACTGCGGTCGCGAGGCTCAATAAATGCGGGACTGGGGGCATCGACAGGCTGCCTTGTCTGCGCCGGAGGCTCCCGGCTGCGAATTAGACCAGCGCCCCGCAGCTAAATTCCGCGGCACACCAAGATGTGATTGCTTCCAGCACCTTCCTCGATGAAAGGCGGGCTTACTAAAGACCTGTGCATAAGCTCGACCGGGTCATTCGCCCCGGGCCGCAAAATGATTTTGCCTTGTTAGCCCGTGGCCATCCCTTGGCGCAAGGCGGCGGCACACTCGGCGAGCGCCCGTCGCGCGGCGCCGATCAGCCGGCCATAGCGGATAAAACCGTGGTTGATCCCGTCATAGACTTTGAGGCTGTGCGGCACCCCGGCTTGCTTTAATGCCGCGGCGAGCCGGTGACTGTCGTCGAGTAATGGGTCGAGGCTGCCGACGATCAGATGTGCCGGCGGCAAGCCGTTGAGATTGCCGAGGATCGGGGCGGCCCGCCAATCCTGCTGCTGTTCCGGCGTTTCGAGATAGGTCTCCCAGATCCACCGCATCTGGCTCTGCGACAATCCCGCACCCTGGCCAAAGCGCTGCCACGACGCGCTCTCGCAGTCGGTCGAGTAGACGCCGTAGATCAGCAGCATAAAGCGCAAAGCGCGCACGCCCTCATCACGCAACGCCAATGCCGCGGCGAGCGCCAGATTGCCGCCGGCCGAGTCGCCGCCGACCGCGAGCCGGTCCGGGTCGATGCCGAGATCGGAGCCCTCACGCGCGGCAAGCCGGGTCACCGCCACCATTTCTTCAAACGCCTTGGGGAAACGGTGCTCGGGCGAGAGTTTGTAATCGACCGACAATGCCGCCACCCCCGATTGCCGCACCAGCTCGCGCAGCATCGCGTCCCAGGAGGCGAGACTGCCCTGCATAAAGCCGCCGCCATGGGCGTAGACTATCAATGGCGGGCGCGTGGCATCGTCGGGCAGATAGAGCCGGCACGGCACCTGCCCGTGCGGCCCAGGCAGGCTCAGGTCACGCTCTTGCTTTAGTGGCGCCGAGCCCTCGCCGAGAAACGCGCCGACCCGATCCTGTGCCGCGCGCACCTCCGAGAGCGGCGCCTTGGTGCGGTCGGGTACGACAAAGCCGCGGCTCTGCAACAATTGCCCCGCCGCCACCAATTCGGGATCGACCCAGGGTGTCGCGTCGTTCATCGCCCGTATCCCCTATGCTTTCGCGGGTCTGATTTATCCCAGCGCCTCGCCCGCCGCGCAACCCCGAACCCGCCAGCGAAGCGCCGATCGGCGTCCCCTTCTTAAACAAAGTTGCGAGATTGGCAAGTTTGAGCCGGTGTGCGCCGGCTCACCGATCATATAACACCAGCCGAATTTTGCGTAAGTTCACTTGCGGAATATTCGATCAGTGCAAGGGGAAGGCTATGCTTAGTTCCACAATGACCGAAGCCGATATCGGCTCGATTATGCCTCGCGTGACTGCAATGGGCGGAGAGGAAGTAGGCGAGAAAGGCGAACGCCCCGCCGTGAACCTTGCCGGATCCGAAACATCCGATCTCGGCGCCGACACGTCGGAGAAACCGTCCCTGCTCAAGGACATTCGGATCAATTGCCCCGACAGTCGCGGCATTAAAATAACCGCGATATATGCCCTCCAGTCCGGCGAATACGCCATCTACCAAGCTGGCGAAGTAATGGTTCACTTTGCCGATGATCCCACAACGGCGCAGGCTCAGAGAAAATCTATCCTACCGATCAGCGCGGCGCGGGCGGAAGTCAATGCGCTGGCGGGAGATTTGGCGTGCCGCGAGGTCTGCGATCGACAATTGGCTTACGCACTCCAGCTCGCCTTGGACGGCGATTTAGCCGGCGCCAAGGCCATCACGGAATCGGCAAAAGCTGCCGTATTGGCGAAGCGCGCCGCCAGTGGCCGCTTCCAGTATCTAAAGTGGAGTTTCGCTACCGCGGCTCTGTTGATTGCACTACTGGCTGTGGGCAGGCGCCTCTATCCTTTCCCCCAACCGTCGAGCGATCTCTGGCTTGCCGGCAAGGCGGGCTTGATCGGCGCCGCCTTCTCGATCGCACTCGCGATCCGGGGGAGAACCGTCGCTCTCGATACTGAACTTCTCGACAACATAACCGACGGAACGCTTCGTCTTTTGATCGGCGTCATTGCTGCCGGTATTCTTTTGCTGCTGTTTGCCTCCGGTATCGTGCCGAACCTCGAGATCGGCGGTGCCGATTTCAAAGCGAGCGCCGTGACCTGGCAGATGGTGCTGATTATTGGATTTGTCGCCGGCTTTCTCGAACGTCTTGTCCCGGACCTCCTCGACAAGCGAAATTCGAAGGGGGATGGCGCGCCCGTTCAATGAACCTGGGAGATCAATGCCGGCGCACTGCGGGTTAGCGAGGGATCACCTGCTGGGTTGGTCTTCTCCTCTCCCGTGCATCTCAAACTCTCGTGATCAGCCCAAGCACTTCTTGCAATGCTTCACGGACGTCTTGATGCGTCTGGTTTGCGAAAGTGATTCTTGTCTGGGCGCTGGCTGGTCCCGCTACAGGACTATTGGCCGGCGGCGCTTCGACCACGGAAATAATACTTTCTGTGTTTAGCGCGATCCGATTGCCATCGGGACGCGTCAGCATAATGAATGACATCGCTGTTCCCTAGCCTTTCTGTGCCCTCTCACTCCGTGCGCTGGCGCTGGAATGCCCGCCCCAACCGATTGGTAACTGGCGTCGGCAGTGCCGTCAGCGATCGCGCTGCCCGAGAGCGGAGCTGTTTTTCATATTAGCAATTGCCGGAAACTTTTACAACCCACCGTTGGGGAAATACCGGAACACTTCGCGTCTAAGCCAGCATTTCGGCCCGTTTGTCCAAGGGTGAAAGTCCCTCAGCTTCCTTCTCACGTCGTCTCGGCTTTAAATCGCCGGAATATCTTACGGGCGTTAATTAAGTCTGCCTTTAAACGACTGATCTGCAAACTATGGTCGATATGGCACCACTTTTGCTTGCAAAACAATCCACAAAGGGTGTGGCTATAATGCATTAACGCCCTGATAGATAGAGAGCTTCGAATGAATGGATATCTGCTGGGCATGCTGAGTTTGACGCTGGTGCCAATGCTCGCTCTGAGCCAACCGGCCAAGGCTGACCCGATTGACCCTGTGTTCAACGAGACAGTAACCAACAACTGCCCCTCTAATTGCATCAGCGTGGGTTTAGCCACGGATCCGATGAGTGGGATCAAGACTGTCGAGTATACATTCTACAACAGCAGCAACGTAACTGCAGGTCATTCGGCTATCCCGACCGTCGTTGCAGGCGACGTGCTGATCAAGGATTTTGGGACATCGACGATCGGCGATGTGATCCGTTTTGAAAATATTAGCGGGTCTGGGGTGGCGTTCATCTTCTCCAACGACATTGGGTTGCCGGCCGATGTAGGGCTCCCCTCTCCGTTCCAAGGCAACACGATCACGATTTCGGAGAATAGCAGCGATTTTGCCGGCCCTGTTTTCCCGACAACCGGTCAGCCGGGGGAATGCTCAAGTTGCGGCTCGGGCAACGTCGGCTATGCCCTTCAAAGCGCTTCAATTCCTGAGCCTGGCACGGTGTCATTGATGGGATCGGCCTGCCTGATGTTGCTTTGGGGACTGGGCAGAAGAACAAAAACCGCCTAGTCGGGCTGCGTTGCCGCCGGTAGAGACGCACCGGAATATCGCCCGCCGGCGATGTTCCGGAAGTCTCGTCCTTTCACCCTCCCGGAGCCGGGCGCCACTCCGCGGCAGGCCGGGCCTCAATTATGGAGAGATCGGGCGGCCGGAGTGTTATCGCGCAAATGCATCGCTGCCGCGCTGCGCCCGGGCGTGCAGCCATTCGGCGGTGTGACGGACGCCGCCAAAGGCGAAGACGTGCAACCCCACCATCGGCGCGGCCGGGTCTTCCCGGGCGACGAGCGCCTCGATCAGTGCGTCCGGGGTCGCTTCGGTCAGGATTCGGGCGAACGCCGTTTGGCTGCGGCCGAGCGCGCGCAGTGAGGCACCGATACCGCACCGCACCGCAAATTTGGCGAGTGCCGCGATCGTCGCCGGGCCGGCGACCCCGACCCGGATCGGGCAGAGAATGCCGTCTTCGCGCAACGAGGCGATCCATTGCACGATCGGGTCGGCGTCAAAGCCGAACTGGGTGACGAGCGACACCTCGAAACCGCGCTGCCGCGCTGCCGCGATCTTGGCGCGCAAGGCCGCGTCGAGACTGTGGCTATCTATACGCGGATGGCCCTCGGGGTAACCGGCAAAAGCAATTTGCGCGATGCCGTGATGCTCCACCAAGCCGGTCGCCAATAGATCGAGACTGTCGCCAAACGGGCCGATCGGTCGGACGGGATCGCCTGATATCAGCAGGATTCGCGTCACCCCGGCTTCGCCGGCCGCGCGCTGCATAAAATCGCGCGCCTGGGTGAAACTGGCGAGCCGCCGCGCGGCGACATGCGGCACCGGCAAAAAGCCTGATTGCCGCAGCTTGACGCAAGCGGCGACAATGTCGTGATGGGTGACGCTACCCGCGTGATTGACGAATACCGTCGTCCGCGGCGGCAGCAAGTCGGTCAATCGCTCGCGCAATGGATCATCATGCGGCGAAATCTCGATCGAAGCGGTCCGGATCAGCTCCGCCACCCGGGGCTGTAACCGAACGTCAGGCGGCCGCGCTTGATGTTCCATGCCCACTTCCATGATGCCGCTCGTCATCCCAAATCCCGCTTGCGCGAGATCACGTAGGATTCGTCCCAGAACCACAGCCCGCCGTGTCGGCGCAGCACTTCTCTGGTCGCGTCGAGGTAGGCGCCGCTGCTGATCGCGCCCGACAGGCGTTCATCCTCGATCTGCGCGACATAGACCGCGGCATTCCAGGCGGCGAACAAGGTCGAGGTGCCGATGGTCTCGCTGATCTCGCTCGGCAGGGTGTGCATGTCATAGCGGAACAGCGAGCGGGCGTCGGCGTAGGCGCCAAAATTGAACACGCGCGCGGCATTGCCGAGTTCGGTCTTGGCGGCCCGCAATAATGCATGCCGGTCGGTCGTAAACGGGTCTTCGCCCGGCCAGATCAGCTGGATGATCTCCAACCCGGGATCTTGCCCATGCGAATGGATCGCGATCAGCCGACCGCCAGGGGCGAGGCTGCGGGCGAGCGGGGCGATGATCCGGCGCGCCTTGAATTCAAGCGGAGCGCGGGCGCGATAGGGCTGCGAGGCGATCACCAGATCGTAATCGGCGCGGGTGGCGCCGCGGCGCGGGCGCACCTGGTCGAGCAGGAATTTGTGATCCTCGCGGTAGATCACCAGCACGACCGGCTTTTCGTAAACCGGATTACCGGATTTCCCGCTGCGCGCCTGCCAGTGCTCGCCGAGAAACCCCTGAAGATCGCCGATCTGCAATTCGAAATCGTGCGCGGTATTGCCGGTCAGCGCCAATTCATGCCAGACGAGGCTGGTCGCGGCGGTCACCGAATGCGGCGTCAGCCACGGCGCCTCGGCGTAATACATATTGGTCATGACCAGCACCGTCGCCGGGTGCTCGAACAAGCGATCGGGCATCTTTTCGAGCGTCAGGCGGACGTCTTCGAGGCTGATCTCCTTGGCGGTGATGTAGAACGGCATCGTGGGGAAACGATGGTGTATCGCGCGCATCGTACGGGTCAGTACCGTGCCGTCGCCGGTGCCGGCATCGAACAGCCGCAATGCCGGCGGACGCGGGTGGATATTGCCCAACTCCATGCCCACTCGTTGGGATATCGCCCACTTTTCGCCGCAAGTCGTGACAAACAGCAGGTATTTCTGGCGATTGTCGTAAAAGCGAAAGTTGCGAGCGGCACCCTGCACCAAGGGCGCAGCGACCATCGCCGCCGCGGCCGGCGCGCCGTTGATCTCGGGCTGCGGTTGGCGGGCGATAAAGGCGTGCACGCGCTCCGCGGTATCGGTCGTGACCCGGCCCCCAAGGCGCAATCGGCTGACGAGCTTGCCGTCATTGACCGCGAGCCGGCCAAAGGTCAATTCCGCCATACCAGCCCGGCGGCAGTATTCGGCGATGTCGCGCAACAGCGTCTCGCTCATCGGACGATCCCGCAACCTTCCCGCGCAGCGAATAAACGCGAATGCCATCTGCCTGTCAACTACAATATTGCCCATCATATTAGTGGGCAATTCTGATGGGCGATGTCCGCGCAAACTGCGAGCGTCGAACTCTGTCGTGCCCTCCCGCTCAAAACGTTTGACTAAACCGACCCCGACACCTTCTCCGGTTCAGCGGCGAAGGCCGGTGCCATCTCGCCATGGATCCGTGCTTCCGCCGGGAAAGCGAGGAGTTTTGGCCCTCTCTTGATGGCGGGCTCTTGATGGCGGGCCAAGTGCCAACTCGAAGCGCGACGCAAACGCGATTTAGGGTGCTACACTCGGTGCAAAGTCAGCCGCCAACAGGGAGGAGGAGCCATGAGACGCAGCGATGAGAAGATCCTGACCAGCCACGCCGGCAGTCTGCCGCGGCCCGACGCGCTGATCGCGGCTTGGGCGGCAAATGACGAGAATGCGCTGGCGGATGAACTCCGCAACGCCGTCGCCGATGTTGTGCGGCACCAACAGGAACTCGGCATCGATGTCCCCGGTGATGGCGAGTTCGGCAAGCCGATGGGTCAGCGCGTCAATTACGGTTCCTGGTGGCGCTATTCATGGCAGCGCCTCTCCGGTATCGAACCCGGCGAGCAGTCGCTTTACGAGATGGAGGCGCGCCGCTCGCGTCCGGGTGAAATTACCCTGACGAGCTTTGGCGACCGCCGCGACCGGACACTGTTCGCGGCGGCCTACAACGACCCCGAATCCGGCATCACGACCGGGCCGCGCCCGCCGAGCCCGGTGTGTACCGGTCCGCTCCGCTATAGCGGGCAGGATATGATCAAGGCCGATATTGCCCGTTTCAAGGCCGCACTCGGGGCCGCCGGGGTTGCAGAAGGCTTCATGACCGCGGTGGCGCCCGCTAGCTGCGCGCGCATCGCCAACCACTATTACAAAACCGACGAGGAGTTCCTCTTCGCCTGCGCCGAGGCGATGCGCGAGGAGTACAAGGCGATCATCGATGCCGGGATCATCCTGCAGCTCGATGACCCCTGCATCGCCGAAGGGTGGGATCAGGTCAATCCCGAGCCCACCGTCGAGGAATACCGAAAGCTCGCGACAGGCTGGATCGAGGCGCTCAATCACGCGATCCGCGGCCTGCCGCAAGACCGCATCCGCTTTCATTTGTGCTGGGGCAGTTGGCACGGGCCGCATGTGACCGACATCGCGATGCGCGACATCGTCGAGGTCATGCTCAAGGTCAATGCCGGGGCCTATTCCTTCGAGGCCGGCAATGTCCGCCACGAGCATGAATGGAAGGTGTGGCAGGAGGTCAAACTGCCCGACGGCAAGATCATTCTGCCGGGGGTCGTCAGCCACGCGACCAACGTCGTCGAGCATCCCGAAGTGGTAGCCGACCGCATCCAGCGCTTTGCCAATCTGGTCGGGCATGAGCGGGTCATCGCCTCGACCGATTGCGGGCTCGGCGGCCGCGTCCACCCGCAGATCGCCTGGGCCAAGCTCGAAGCCCTAGCCCAGGGCGCCGCCCTCGCCAGCAAGCAGCTCTGGCGCTGATCGCCCGACGGCGCCGGTGCGGCAACGCATGGTCTCGATAATCTCAGCCGGTCACCCACACGTCGAACGCAATCGAGGCATGTTGAGTTCATCGCATCAGCATTTCGCTGTATTCCACACGTCGCTTCCGCCGAGCATTTGAGACTGAAATGAGCGAGCCAGGACGGTTGGTGGGTCGCACGCGACGCGACTATCTCGACGCCTGGTGGCGCGGGGAGGCGGGGCCGGTTCCGTGCGGCGCGTGCACGGCCTGCTGTTACTACGACGGAATTCCCGTCGACGAGAAGCGCAATCGGAGACGCTTGCCATATCTGCGCACCGAGCGGAACCGCGACGGCGAGTTGGTGCTCCAACGCCGTCCGGATGGCGCCTGCATCCACCTCGGCGCGCAAGGCTGCACCGTCTACGAGCACCGTCCGACGGTTTGCCGCAATTTCGACTGCCGTGCATTCGCCGCGATGGGGTTGGTCGAGCATTGCGTCCCGATCACCAAACGCCGGACTGGGAGTCCACCGAAGCTTAGTGCCGGGCGCCGCAGCGAGACCAAACGGGCCCCTCGCGCTCGTCGAAGATTAGTCTCCGAGCTAATTCGCCTAGGACACGATCGGCGCGACGTCCCGCATGAAGCACTCCATCGATTGGAGGAGCTGGTCGAGGTCGCGGTTGCCGTGGAAGTTGATCTGGAAGGCGTCGAGCCCGGCGTCTCACGGTAGCGCAACAGATCGCGCGGCGACTTCGGCGGGTGTGCCGTGCCCGACCGGCCGCTTGCCGCCGCGGCGGCGCTTGCCGGTGATCGTGCTGAACTCGACGCGGAAGCTCATGCGCGTCGGGATCGGCGCGCGGCCGATTTGGTCGCACGCCTGGCGCAACGCCGCCTGACGCTCGACCAGCTCGGCGAGCCGGCAGCGGGGTCGGCTGCCACACCGCGGCAAACCGTGCCGCGCGCCGCAACGCCGCGTCGCTCGTCGCCGCCGATCCAGATCGGCGGATGCGGCTGCTGCACCGGCTTGGGATTGACGAACATGTCGGCGAACGAAAAGAACTTGCCGGCGAACGACACCTTGCCCGGCGCCCAGCAGGCCTGCCAGAGGCGCAGATACTCGTTGGTGCGGGCGCCGCGCTCGTGGAACGGCACGCCGAGTGCGGCGAACTCGGCCTCGTTCCAGCCGACGCCGACGCCGACGGTCAGCCGCCCGCCCGACATGCGGTCGAGCGTCGCCAGCGCCTTCGCGGTGGCGATCGGGTTGCGGTACGGCATGATCAGCACCGAGACGCCGACCCCGATGCGGGTCGTGTGCGCGGCGATAAACGACATCGCGACAAACGGGTCGTAGACATTGGTCCAGGGCGCCGAGCGGGCGTCAGCGCCGACGATGATGTGGTCGTTGACGAAGATCGCGTCGAAACCGACCTCCTCCGCCTTTTTCGCGGCGGCGACGATCGCTTCGGGTGACGCCTCGAAGCCGAGATAGTCGGAATTGGGACAGCGGGTCGAAAAACGGACGGTCATGGCGCCCTCCCGGAGTGTTCCGTCCGAGGAAGGATATCAGAGGAAGCCGATTACCGCGTG
>CAVZQT010000007.1:0-164567 GCA_963777435.1 uncultured Alphaproteobacteria bacterium | reverse complement strand
GGTGGTCGTCCGTGAACAACGGGTAAGCGGTTGAGCGGGCTTGGCCAATCGAGCCCGGTAAAGTAATCGAATTTGCAAGAAGCTGGGGCTTTGGGGCGGGATTTCTGGCGATTTGGGATTCCGGTTTTTGGGCGAATCATGGCAGGGGGTGGCGGGTCATCAGCGTTGGGGGCGCGGTGGCAAAGCCACGGGACGATCGTCAAAAGGAGCTGCTGCGGCCGGGCTTGGAGGACATCCTCGACTTGCGTCATCCGCTGGTGCGGCGGGGACGCGAGATCGACTGGCAATTCCTCAATGCCCGATTTTCCAGCGTGTGCCGGGCGGGCGATGGGCGACCGCGATTGCCGCCGCGGCTGGTGGCGGGGCGGTTCATTATCAAGCACATGCACAATTTGTCGGACGAGGCCACAATTTGTCGGACGAGGCCACAATTTGTCGAGACAGAGGCCACAATTTGTCGGACGAGGCCACAATTTGTCGGACGAGGCCACAATTTGTCGGACGAGGCATTGTGCGCGCGCTGGCTGGAGAACCCGTATTACCAGTTCTTCTGCGGTGAGCTGAGCTTCTGCCACGCGCGGCCGTTTGACCGCTCGTCCTTGACCCATTGGCGCCAGCGCTTGGGCGAAGAACCGCTCGCCGCCTTGGTTGAGGAGAGCCTGGCGGTGGCGCACAAAACCGGGGCATTGGCGACGCGTGATCTCGAGCGAGTGGTGGTCGACACCACGGTGCAGCCCAAAGCGATCGCCCACCCGACCGCCGCCCGACTGTGTCATCGGGCGCTGGAGAAGCTGGTTGATCTGGCGCGCCGCCACGGCGTGCCGTTGCGGCAAAGCTATACCCGGGTGGCCAAACAGGCGGCGATCATGGTCGGGCGCTACAGCCACGCCCATCAGTTCAAGCGAGCCCGGCGCGCGCGCAAATTCTTGCGCACCCGGTTGGGCCGGGTGATCCGCGACATTCGCCGCAAGATCGCCGGCAATCTGGCACTGGCCGAGCATTTCACCAAATCGCGCGGCCTGGCGGTACGGGTTCGTTTCCAGGACCATCGCCAGCGTGGGCGGAAGGTCTAGGCGCTACATGCGCCGGAGGTCGAGTGCATTGGCAAAGGCAAAGCCCGAGCGCCCTACGAGTTTGGCTGCAAGAGCCTGCCCCTGCGAAAGCAGGGGTGTCGGTGGTGACCCCGGCCACCCAGCCCCAAAGCCTGCCCTCGCGAAGGCGGGGGGCCAATTTGTGCTGCACGCCAAGGCTTTGCACGGCAACCCGTTTGACGGCCACACCCGGGGGCCGGTGGTGGCCGAATTGGAACAGCTCACCGGGGTCGAAACCCGCCGCATCCACGTCGATCGCGGCTATCGCGGCCACAATCACCCGCACAAGTTCCGGGTCTGGATCACCGGCCAAGCGCGGCGCGTGACCCGACCCATCCGCCGCGAGATGAAGCGCCGCGCCGCGGTCGAGCCGGTCATCGGCCATCTGAAGCCCGCGCATCGTCTCGGCCGCAATTGTCTCAAGGGCCGCAACGGCGACCGCGCCAACGCCGTGCTCGCCGCCGCCGGCGACAACTTCGCCCTCCTCCTTGCTGGCTAAGGCGACTTTTGCGCCCCCTTCTCCAGGCGCTCTTCTCGCCGCCGACTGGTCTTCAATATTCCTAAAAGCCGCCGCTCAACCGTTCTTCACGGCCGACTACTATCGTTACAAGATTTTTTACAGGGTGGGCGCAGACACGATCCGGGTCATACACATCCGCCACGCCTCCCGGCGCCCATACGACTGAGATTGGAATGTGGGAATCCCGATATCGCGAAAGTCGGCTAAATCTGGCGCTCGAATACGGCATTGTCGGCATCAAAGAGGGCATCATCTCGACCGAGATCGCTCCGCTTGGCGGGATGAAGAAAAGCGGCATCGGCCGCGAAGGTTTGAAACACGGCATCGAGGACTACCTCGAAATTAAATACCTCCGCATGGGCGGCATCGACCGCTGAAGCATCGCACGAAACCGGATAAGACGGTGCGATCAAAAGCTCGGCAGCCGCATTTCCAACCGGCCGCGAAAACCTATTATGTAGGCTCTGCCAGCGATGTAGATCTACCAGTCAATGGTCTTGTCGACGTGGCCTAGGCTGTCGCAGGACTTCGCAGCGATGTCGTTACCTACCTCGAAGTGATAAACACGGAGAAGACAAAAGGAGAAGCAACACCCCCGGCAATCACTTCGTTCTCGCCGGCTCGCAGCCGCGCATCACCTGCGGAATGTCCCCACGCCGTGAAGGCATCGGCACGGAAATAATGCCCGATGAGCTCGCCATTGACGATCGTTCCAAGCGTGCTGCAGAGGTCGCGGACGCGATACCCTCCGTCGTGCTCCTCGATTACGAAGTGGTTGCGCGATAAACTGAATGGTGCGGTGTCATCTAGCTCGAGATCCGGTTGCCACGGCGGCAGCTCTTCCCCCGCAGCCGGCCGCCGCCCAACAATAAACGGCAGATCGTCGAGCCCAAGCGGGGAGCAGAACTGATGCTGCAACCACGGATGTTTGGCAGCGAGAAACAGGCTATTGACTGACAATTCTGCCGCTTTACTGTCGGCATCCTTCAGCTCCCACGGCCTCGGCCAATTCGGGTTTGCAACCTTGCCGATGCGATGGTCGGCCTCGCGCCGCCGCGGACTGGAATGCTGAATGCACCCGCCAGCGGTCCGCGGCGAGCGTGTTATCTCAAAGCGCGCATTGTACCTCATTGGACGCTCCACAGGCCGTGCCTACCAAGACCGCGGCACGACCAGTTCACCGGCATGTCGCGGAGCGCGATCAACCCGCACGACCTTGCCCTGGAACCCAACTGAGGCGCCTCGCATCCGATGGCTAGTTAATCTTGGTAAAGCCGGGTAAATGCTGAAGCAGGCAGGTAAGCATGAGCATCGTCTATGCTTACCTGCCTGTCAGCGCTGGTCCCGAAGAAGAGCGCGCCGTATATTTTTTGTGCTTAGAATTTTTGTGGTCTTGGCTGGCAGGAGAGGCAACGCTCGTCGGTTTGCGCGGGTTCGAAGGCGGTGCCGAAGGGATGCGATAATTTGGCGAGGCGGTCTAGGATCGCCTTGGGGCGGGGGCGCGGGCGAGCGACGCGCCCGCGGGTCTTAATATCGCCTGGGCCGCCGATGCCGATAGGGTTTTGGTGGAGCCGAGGGGGATCGAACCCCTGACCTTCGCATTGCGAACGCGACGCTCTCCCAGCTGAGCTACGGCCCCGATGCACGTCCAAACCCGTCGCGGGTGCGGCGAACTATGAGCAGCCGGGTGTCGCCTGTCAAGGGTAGCCCCCGCCAGCAACGCGCGCTAAACAAGCGCCGCCGGCTTGCGGATCGTGGTCGCTGCCGCTAGCTTCGGGCTCCACTTGGTGGCGAGGTTGGGAGCGGATGTACGCGTTTTTGAACCTCGTTGACACGGTGATCCGGATCTACATCTGGTTATTGATCATCCAGGCGGTATTGAGCTGGCTCATCGCTTTTGGCGTGGTCAACCGGCATAACCGGTTCATCGGCACCGCCGAGGACTTTTTGTGGCGCGTCACCGAGCCGGCGCTGCGGCCGATCCGGCGCGTCTTACCCAATCTCGGCGGGATCGACATTTCCCCAATTATTCTGATCTTGTTGCTGTATTTCATTCGCAATTTGATTTTCGAATATTTTGCCTGACGGCCCGATCAAATTGGTGCGCGGCGGCGTGCGGGTGGCGATCCGACTGACGCCGCGGGCGAAAGCCGACCGCATTATCGCGGTCACAGGCAGCGCGGGTGGTGCCCTTATGCTGAAGGCGAGCGTCACGGCGCCGCCCGAGTCCGGACGCGCCAACGAGGCGTTGTTATTGCTGCTTGCGAGCGCCTGGCGTCTGTCGCGTCGGGATCTGGCCATTGTCGCCGGCGTTGCCAGCCGGCAAAAGGTCGTGCAGATATCGGGGGATCCGCACGGGCTGTCCGGCCGCCTAAGCGCCTTCATCTCGGCCTTGCCGAGGATATGATGGGGAGAGGAGGCGGTATGAGCCATGCGCTGCTGTCGCTGGTCATTGCCGGTGTCGCCTTCTTCGGCTCCCACACCTTACTTTCCAGCACCCGGCTGCGCGGATCGCTGCGCGACCAGATTGGCGAGCAGGGTTTTCTGTTGATCTACTCCTTGACCGGGTTGGTGACTTTCGCGTGGTTTGTTCTTGCCTATGCGCGCGCTCCGTTTATCCCGATTTGGACGCCGCCGCGCTGGGCCGCGTATATCCCGATTGGGCTGATGCCGCTGGCTGCATTGCTGCTGGTTTCAGGGTATTCGACGCCGAACCCAACCGCGGTCGGAATGGAACGCTCGGTCCGCGCCGACGACCCCGCCCCCGGCATCATGCGGGTAACGCGCCATCCGGTTATGTGGGCGCTCGGGTTGTGGGCGCTCGGCCATCTGGCGGCCAACGGTGATCTCGGCTCGATTTGGTTTTTTGGCGTGATCGGGGCTCTGGCGCTCGGCGGGACCGTGCTAATCGACCGCAAAAAGCAGTTGGCGCTGGGCAGCCACTGGCAACGGCTGGCGAGTGTTACGTCGAATATCCCGTTTGCCGCCTTGGTGACTGGCCGAACCCGATTACGCTGGCGCGATATCGGGGTGTTGCGGCCGTTGGCGGCGTTGCTGCTATACGCTGTCCTGTTTCTCGCCCATCCGTTGTTTGCTGGAGCGCCGGTCGTCATTCCTTGAGGCGCCCTTTGAAGGATCGATTTCGAGCGTTCCAGGGAGCTGAGCGGCATTTCGCTGACAGCCATCCACGATGTGCGCGGGCTGCGTCACTGCCCCATGTTGCAATGCAGCATGAACATCCTACATTCCGAGATTGAAAGAGAATGCGCGCGAGAGGCCTCGAGTGAAGCAGCGAATGGTCCGTATCGATCGAATTGCCGGTGAGATGAACGCCTGGCTGCTCGCCCTGGCGATCGGGTTAGGCACGCTCGACCTGACCGTGTTGGTGGCGAAATCGTTGCCGCCTTTGCCGCAGATGCAAGTGCCGGCGACCGATGCAGCGGATCATGGGGCACCGCCAGCAGCGCCGAATTTGGCCGCCCCGCATCGCTGATGCTGATCGATCTAGTCGTTCTTCTTTGACCTCAAATTTGAGCGTGGAGCCGCCGATTATCACATGGGCGTTGTTTCTCTCGCTGGTCACTCCGGCGCGCGGTGTGCGACGCGCCGGTTGGACCTTTTGCCAAATGACAACGGCACCGGAGCGCGGTGACGATTTCGGCGAAGCTCTTGTTCCATAGCGCGTTGCTGCAGTGCTTCCCGATCGGCGGGGCTGACGCTCGCCTGGGTTCGAACGACGCAGGCGGTCGGACACCGGGTGATCCCGTGTGAAAGAATAAAGGCCGCAATTTCGGATTCAAATTCGTCCCGCGACATTTTCTGCTCTCCCTCGGCGATCAGACCAACCCCGTCCATGCCTGAAGCGTAGCGCCGGGAGCTAAAATACTCCGCAAAATTGATGGTTAATCTTTGTGTAATCATAGTTAACGAATATAGTCACTGTCTCATCATCGATTTCGTGATCGTTCCGGACACGAACGTCTGTCTCAATCCGTCACTGGGCAGTGCCGGAAGCAGTCACGTGCAGCATGCGCACCCGATAGACGATTGGTGCGCTGCTGCGGCAAGGCACAGCGCTCCTTGATTTCCCGGATTGATGCTATTGTGCGAGGGGCCCAGCCTGAACGATCGAAGATCAACCCGAGGAGAGCAAAATGGCGAAGCCGAGCTATCAATCAGCACTGATCGTCGGCGCCGGCCACGGCCTCAGCGCTTCGTTGGCGCGGCTCTTTGCCAAAGAGGGCATGCGCGTGGCGCTGGCCGCCCGTGACACGAGTAAGCTGCTGGAGCTGTGCGCTGAGACTGACGCCATGGCGTTTGGCTGCGACGCCGTCGATCCGGATCAGGTGGCGCGGATGTTTACCGCGGTCGAGGGCGCCATCGGCGCACCCGAAGTTGTCGTCTACAACGCCAGCGCGCGGGCTCGCGGGCCCGTTGCCGAGCTTGTGCCAGCCGAGGTCGAACGCGCGATCATGGTCAGCGCCTATGGGGGTTTCCTGGTGGCGCGCGAGGCGGTTCGGCGGATGCAGCCCAAGGGTCACGGTGCGGTGCTGTTCACCGGCGCCTCGGCAAGCGTGAAGGGCTACCCGCTATCGGCAGCCTTTGCGATGGGCAAATTCGCGCTCCGCGGGCTGGCGCAGAGTATGGCGCGCGAATTGTCGCCCCAGGGGATCCATATCGGCCACTTCGTCATCGACGGCGCGATCCGCAATCCGGGGCGGGTCGAGCCGGCTGACAAACCCGACAGCATGCTCGACCCCGATGCGATCGCCGCCGCCTATCTCGCGGTCCTGAACCAGCCGCGCTCCGCTTGGACCTGGGAGGTCGAATTGCGACCCTGGGTCGAGCGCTTCTAAGCCTACTCGACGGTGCGTCCGGCGCCGGGCGCATCCTGCGGTTAGGCAGGGGCTCCCACCGCAGCGGTGCTTCCTCTATCGTCAACGCTAAGCTCATCGAGACTTTCGCCCTTGGTTTCGGGGAGCAGCATCACCGAGCTGCTTCAGGAGCGAAACCCAAGAGATCGAGTCGAGTTCCGAAGAAAATTGAACTCGACATTCCTCAGTCGTTTTGGCCAATGGAAGTAATGTAATAAAACTGAACAGTTTGTTGGTGCGAGTCCATGAGCCTGGTGGCACTGCATTGCGCTTTCCTAACCCGACCCCGATCGGGCATGGTGTTGAGCGCTGTGGCGGCCTTCCTATAACGTCGTGTTTAAAGCCGAAGCCCGATGGCTGACCGCGGCACTCGATCGCTTCGGGCCTGAGCGGCTGTCGCCGCTGCTCAATCTCGGCAGCAGCACGAAGATTTTTCGCGAGCAGATCCAGCCTTGGACTGAGGAAATGCTCTTTCGTCCGCTGCGCGTCCGGGGCGTCGATGTCGTGCATGTCGATTTGCGCGACGAGCCAGGCGTCGATGTGCGCGCCGATCTAACCGATCCAGCTGATCTTGCGCGATTGCGGGCACTCGCACCCCGGGCGGTGATGTGCTGCAATCTGTTAGAGCATGTGGTCCAGCCTGACCGGCTCGCGCGCCACTCCCTCGATATTTTGGCCCCTGGCGGTCTCGCTTTTGTGACCGTGCCGTTCAGCTATCCCTACCACCGTGACCCGATCGACACGATGTTCCGCCCGAGCCCCGCCGAACTCGGGACATTGTTCAGCGGGGCGCAGCTTCTCTCGGGCGAGATTATCGGCGCCGGCCAGTCGTACCGCGACGAAGTCCGCCGCCGGCCGTGGCTTTTATTGCGCCACATCGCCCGCTTGCCGGCGCCGTTTGTATCGTTGGAGCGGTGGAAGCGATCGATGGCCAAGCTGTATTGGCTGTTTCACGAATACCGCATCACTTGCGCGGTGTTCGAAAAACTCAGCCCGACTAGCTAAAGTCAGAGCCGCTTTGTCTCACGTCGCGCTCAGCCGTTGTGAGCGGATAGGGCTGGTCGTTACAATCGGGTGATGCGCGTCCTCTACCACACCTTGCTTTCCCCGGCTGCGCGCAAGGTGCGCATCGTGCTGCGGGAAAAGAACCTCGATTTCACGCTCAAGGCCGAAAAGACCTGGGAACGGCGGCCGGAATTCCTGGCGCTCAATCCCGCTGGCGAGGTGCCGGTGCTGATCGAGCCCGACGGCACCGTGCTCGCCGAAGCCAGCGCTATCGTCGAATATCTCGATGAGGTCTATCGCGAAAAGATGCTGATCGGCATCAATGCGGTCGACCGCGCCGAAGTCCGGCGGCTAACGGCTTGGTTCGATGTCAAAATGAGCCTCGAAGTCACCGAGAACCTGCTCGGTGAAAAGATGATGAAGCGTTATCTCGGTCTCGGGCAGCCGAACTCACGGGCGATTCGCGCCGGGCATGCCAACCTGCCGCACCATCTCGACTACATCGGATACCTCGTCGAGCGTCGGCGCTGGCTTGCAGGCGACCACTTTTCGATTGCCGACATCACCGCAGCGGCGCAGCTGTCGAGCCTCGATTATCTAGGCGACGTGCCGTGGGACAATCACGAATTGGCCAAGGAATGGTATGCGCGGATCAAGTCGAGACCAAGTTTCCGACCGATCCTCGCCGACCACCTACCAGGCGCACCGCCACCGCCGCATTACGCCGATCTCGACTTCTGAACGGCGCGACCACCCCGGATAGGGTCAACCTGCCGCCGCGCGCAACAGATCGTCGCGGCGCTGGCGGGCGACTGCAGCCTCGCCGCCCTTTGTCAGCCGGTAAAGGTTGAGATTGTCGAATTCGTTCGCTTCCGGCGGGGCGATCGCGATATCCGAATAAGTCGAGCTGTCGGGGGCCGCGAGCGTTTTCTTCAGGATTTGTTGGACGCGATAAATCGCAGCCGCGTAATGCCCGACCTTTGCAAGAGTTTCGCCTAAGGCGCGTGGGTAGAATAAGAAGGCAGTCTCGCGCGGCAGCCCAGGGCGCCGCTCGCGCCGGGCCTTGCGGCGCAGAGCTCCGCTTTCGAGCGGATGAACTCCTTCGAACAATACTGCGAGCTTGAACCACAAAAGAGCGACCACGATTGTGCGTGGGCGGCCCTTAGGGTTTGCCGCCGCGCGCCGCAAAATTGTTCGTATATGCTCCGGGCTGTAAAAGCTCTCCCAGGCGGCGCGATAGGCATCCTCCCAATCGGCGTCCGACATTCGTGCGTGATGTGTAACCCGGTGCGAAAGGTCGTATTTGTTCAGGTCATCATCCATCCACACGCTGCTCCGCCATAGATTGCGATGGTCCTCGGAGCCCGGTAGCGGCGTCAGGTAAAACAATTCCAACAAATCGAGCGGCAGTTCGCGCTTGATGATCTCGACGTCGCGCAGGATCAATTCTTTGGTATCCCCGGGAAATCCGGTGATGTACCCGGCATAGGTGATCATTCCGTGATCGCGCCACTTCTGGAGCATGACGCGATATTCGGTGATCTTATTCTGATGTTTCTTGGTCGCGATTAGATTCTCGGGGTTAATGTTTTCGAGACCGATAAAGACCCGACGCACCCCGGCCTGCGCTGCTTTGTCGATAAAATTTGGAATGCGGTGGCAAAGCGTGTCGACTTGGATCATCAGATTGAGTTTGATCCCGTCGACTTGGCGCAGTCGGATCATCCGGTCGAACAGCGCTTCCCAATTGCGGTTGCGGGCGAGATTGTCGTCGGTGATGAAAAATCGGCGGATGCCCCGCGCCCAATTTGCGCGGATCGCACATTCGAGATCGTCGGGCGTACGGAAACGGCTCTTGCGGCCTTGCACGTTGATGATCGTACAGAACGAACATTGATAAGGGCAGCCGCGCCCGAGATCGAAGCTGGAAAACGAATGTGCGATCCGCCGGACATGACGCCGAGGCAAGATCGGTAACGGCTCGTTTTCCAGCCCCGGAAGGTCGTCCATGTGGTTGTAGATAGGCCGCAACTCGCCGGTCCAGGCGTCGCGCAGGACTTGGTCGAGGCGGCCGCCCTCGGCCTCGCCGGCAAAAAACGAAATACCGAGCGCCTGCGCCTCGACCATTTCCGGCGGCATTTCGGATAGCATCGCGATACAGCCCGAGACGTGAAAACCGCCGATGCACACTGCCAGCCCGGCGGCCCGAAATGGCCGGGCGAGATCAAGCGCACGCGGAAACTGGTTCGATTGGACACCCACCAGCCCGATCAGCGCTCTCCCGCCAGCCTTGCGAAGGGTGCGAATTATCCGCTCGGGTCGGACGCGCTGGTTGGTTTCGTCAAAGGTGTGAAGGCGGATCTCGACTTCCGGCCCAAGCACCTGGCGCGTGCGCGCGTCTTCGGCGAGTGAATTTAAGGCGGCCAAGGTATTCGACGGAATGGCCGCCCGGAACCAGCGGATCGGATACCCGTCGTCGTCGTAATGGGTCGGCTTAATCAGGACGAGATGGAATAAAGATCCACCCCCCCAACACCCCGCGCGCCGCACCATGGCCCCCTCGTAGACGAATTCGCCACCATTGGCTAAATAATGCCGAATTCGGCTGCGGCTTCCAATTCAATTGATGATTGCTTCAATCCGCCGCCGCGCGGAGCAGGTCATCGCGGCGTTTGCGGGTGACTGCCGCCTCGCCGCCATTGGTCAGGCGATAGAGGTTCAGACTGTCGAATTCATCTGATTCCGGCGGCGTGATCGCAACATCCCGATAGGTCCACCGGTCGGGAGCCGCAAGCGTCTCCTTCAAGATCCTTCGGGCGTGGCGATAGACCGAAAAATATCCGCCGGCTTTGACAAGGATGTCCGCCATTAGTTGCGGATAGAATCGCAGCGGCGTCTCGCGCGCCAGACCAGATCGCCGCTGGCGCCTGACCTTGCGGCGAAACGCACCGCCTTCGAGAGGATGGACCCCCTCGAACATTGTCATCAGCTTGAACCACAGAAGAGTTGTCAGGGTGGTTTGCGGACGCCCGTTGGGGTTGGCCGCGGCGCGCCGCAAAATTGTGCGGACATGCTCAAAGCTGTAAAAGCTCTTCCAGGCGGCGCGGTAGGCGTCATCCCAATCTGCGTCAGACATCCGCGAATGAGTGGTGACGCGGTGGTAGAGATCGTATTTATTAAGGTCGGTATCCATCCACACGCCGTTTTGCGCCAGGTCGCGATGGTCCTCAGAACCCGGCAAAGGCGTCAGATTAAATAACTCCAGAACATCAAGCGGCAGTTCGCGCTTTATGATGTCAATGTCGCGCAGAATCGATTCCTTGGTGTCCCCCGGAAAGCCGATGATATAGCCGGCACAGGTAATCGCCCCGTATTCGTGCCATTTTTGCAGCATCTGACGGTATTCTGTGATCTTGTTCTGATGCTTTTTGCTGCCGATCAAATTGTCGGGGTTGATGTTTTCAAGTCCGATAAAGACCCGGCGCACCCCAGCCTGCGACGCCTTTTCGATAAAATCGGGAATGCGGTGGCAGAGCGTGTCGACCTGGATCGTAAAGCCGATCTTGAGCCCCTCTCCGACCCGCAACTGGATCATGCGATCGAACAGCGCCTCCCAGTTGCGGTTGCGGGCAAAGTTGTCATCAGTGACAAAAAACCGGCGGATGCCCTGGACGTAATTCTCGCGGATCGCGCGCTCGAGATCGTCCGCGGTGCGGAACCGGCTCTTGCGCCCCTGGACATTGATGATTGTACAGAACGAGCATTGGTATGGGCAGCCGCGCCCGAGGTCGAAGCTCGACAACGAGCCGGAAATCCGCCGGATGTGACGTGGCGGAAGCATCGGGACCGGCTCGGCTTCCAGTCCCGGCAAGTCGCTCATAAAATTGTAGACAGGCTTGAGCCCGCCGGTCCAGGCGTCGCGCAGGACCTGGTCAAGTCGCCCGCCCTCCGCTTCACCGGCGAAGAACGAAATCCCGAGCGCCTGCGCTTCGATCATCTCGGAGGGCATGTCGGGCAGCATCGCGATACAGCCCGAAACGTGAAAGCCGCCGATGCATACCGGCAGCCCGGCGGCGCGGAATGGCCGGGCCAGGTCCACGGCGCGGGGGAACTGGTTCGACTGGACCCCGACCAGACCGATCAATGCCTGGCCGCCGGCCCGACGGATCGCGCTGATGATGCGCGCCGGGCGGACGCGCTGGTTGGTTTCGTCAAAGGTCTGAAGGCGAATTTCGACCTCCGACCCGAGCACCCGGCGGCGCTCGGCATCTTCAGCCAAGCCGTTCAGGCAGGCGAGCGTGTTTGACGGAATGGCCGCCTTAACCCAGAAAATCGGATAGCCGTCATCGTCGTAATGCGTTGGTTTGATCAATACGAGGTGAAAGGCGGGCGGATGGCCGCGCCTCGCCCGGGTTAACATTGGCAAGCCCTGTCATTGTCTTTTTGCGTACCAGACTATCGCGCATTCCGGCAGAAGCCGCCAGGCAGATAATACCAGCTACTACTGAGGCACGGCCGCGTGCGGTAGCAACGCCAGGCGGAATAGGGTTGCGCCTGAGATGGAGCCGCTATGCCTTCAGGCGAAGTAGTGGATCTCGTAGAGTAGGCAGCCGCCTTTGGATTTGAACGGGCCGTGCACCGCGCCGGGTGGGCGGCAGGCATAAGTGCCGGCGGGGAAGTTCTCACCGCCATCGCCCTTCGAGTCATTGCCGACGGTCAAATCGCCGGATACGAGATAGACTTCCTCCCAGTACTCATGAACAAAGGGTGCTGTCGTGAACACGCCGGGCGCAAACCGCAACAGCCGAGTGCGGCTGCCGCTCTTGTGTTCCTCATCGAGCGCACCCGCGAGGATTTTCTGCTCGATACCGGCGGGATAGCCGGGCGGCGTTACCCAGCCCGAATGAATATCAACCCGGTGGAATTCGAGATGGGGCTTGTTTGGCAGCATCGTAGTGATCCCTCGTAAGGCCAGCTTGGAGCTAGCTATAGACCGGCGCGGCGGCTAACAGCAATTCGCCGCCTCGACATTTCCGGGAAGAGGCAGGTGCCGACAACAGATCTCGGGTGGCTGACGACTCAGATCACCCCGCCTTCTCGGAGTTCAGCGATCTCGGCGGCGGAGAGGCCGAGCCAGCCGCTGTAGATTTCGTCGTTATGCTGGCCGATAGTCGGACTCGGTCCAGCCGGGGCCTTGTCGGTTCCGTGCAGCCGCAGCGGTGTCGTCGGCACGACGATCTCGCCTAGCTCGGGATGGTTGATGCGCTCCAGCATGCCGCGCTCGTGCATGTGCGGATCATTCATGACCTCGGGCGCGGTGCGCACCGGAGCGCATGGAATGCGGTACTTCTTGGTGATCGCGAACACTTCCATCTTGCCAAGTGTGCGGGTCCACTCGGCGACGAGCGCGTCGGTCTCGTCCATGTGAGCCACACGGCCGGCGTTGGTGGCAAAGCGCGGATCGTCCGCCAGATCCGCGCGGCCCATCGCCTTCAGGAGATTCTGGAAATGCACCTCGGTCACCACATGGATCGCGACATGCCCATCATTGGTCGGAAATACATTGTAGGGCGCGCTGTTGAGCCCGGCCTGGCGGTTGCCGGTGCGCGGCGGGATTTGCCCGGTGCGGTAATAGTAATCAAAGCTGCCGGCCAAACTCGGCCACACCGTCTCCTGCATCGAAACTTCGACAAGCCGACCGATGCAGCTGCGGTCGCGATCGTAAAGCGCGGTCACCACCCCGGCATAAAGGTGAATCCCACCCATAAAATCGACCAAAGTCGGACCGGCCTTGACCGGCGGGCCGTCCGGGAAGCCGGTGACGCTCATGATCCCCGAGGCCGCCTGGATCGTCATATCCATCG
This sequence comes from uncultured Alphaproteobacteria bacterium, assembly GCA_963777435.1. Taxonomy (GTDB): domain Bacteria; phylum Pseudomonadota; class Alphaproteobacteria; order ATCC43930; family CGMCC-115725; genus AP-15. The sequence goes on along the minus strand of CAVZQT010000007.1, from coordinate 151,213 downwards.
CGAGATTGTCGCGGTCGGGGCCGCTGAGCCCATAGCCGGTTCCTGAGGCGTAGATCAGCCGTGGGTTGATCTCGTGCAATCGGCTCCAGCCGACGCCGAGATTATCCATCGTGCCCGGCGAGAAGTTCTCCAGCAGCACGTCGGCGCGGCGCGCCATGTCAAACAGCAATTCGCGGCCGCGCGGCTCTTTCAAATTCAAGGTAACCGCGTGCTTGTTCTGGTTCAGCATCGCAAACGGCAAGGTGGCGCTCTTGCCGGGATCGGCGCGCCGCCGGCCGGGTTCGCCGCGCGGCGGTTCGACCTTGATCACGAACGCGCCGGCCTTGGCCATCAGCAACGTCGCGTAGGGGCCCTGAAAAATCTGTCCCAAATCGATGACCCTGACCCCCGCCAGCGGCATATTGGCCCGCTTCTCAACCATGCTTTTTCGCACCCCGCCAAAGTAGAAATTTCAACTCGCGCACGCCCCTCGCGAGAGTCATGCTAACGCCTGACGCAAGAGGAGGATACGCCGATGAAGTACGATGCGATCTCGGCCGACAGTCATATCGATCTGATCTGGTTGCCGCCTGATCTGTTCACCGAAAACGCCAGTGCCGCGATGAAGGACCGCATGCCCTATGTGACCGAGGGGCCGCGCGGCAAGGAATGGGTGACCAAATCGGGCGCTTCGTTTGGGCTGATGAACGGCATGGGCTCGGCCGGCCGGCTTTACGAGCCAGGCAAAATCCACCGCTCCGACCGGATGGCCTCGGAAGGGATCTACGAGGACGGAAAAAAGGGCATCCGCCGCATGACTGAGCCTGAATTGCGGGTCAAGGATCAGGATCGCGACGGGGTTCAGGCCGAGGTATTGTACGGCATTCTCGGTGCGTCGATGCGGATCAACGACGACGAGGCCGCCGACGAGATGCTGCGAATTTACAACGACTGGCTCGGCGGATTTTGCAACACTTATCCCGATCGCTTCGCCGGACTCGCCTGCATCCCTAACCACGATATCGATGTGGCGGTCGGCGAGATCGAGCGGGTTGCGCGCCAGGGTGCGGTGCGCGGCGTCGAGATCTCGCGCCGGCACGATATGGCGCGGTTGTGGGATCCATGGTGGGAGCCGGTGTGGAGCGCCATCGCGGCCACCGGGATGCCGTTGCATTTCCACACGATCGGCGGCGGCAACCGGCCCGATTTGTCAAAGCTCGCGCCCAAGACGGCAATGGCCGCTCGCGCCGCCAACATCACCAATTTCCAGATGGTAATGTCGGATGTGCTGCTGTCGATGATTTTCTCGGGCGTACTCGAGCGCCACCCGACGCTAAAGGTTGTGATCGGCGAAGCCGGCATCGGCTGGATCCCCTATGTGCTGAACCGCATGGACGCCGAGTGGGAAGATCAGTTCAAGGAACTCGATCTGAAGATGCGGCCCAGCGAATACTGGCGGCGGCAGTGCTACGCCACCTATCAGACCGACCCGATCGGCACCAAGCTCGTCGACGACATCGGCGAGGACAACATCATGTGGGCGTCGGATTTTCCGCACCCCGACGGGATCTGGCCGGATTCGCAGGAATATATCGAGCGCGAACTTGGCCATTTAGCGGCAGCGACTCGCCGCAAGGTCGTCTGCGACAACGCCGCCAAACTCTACCGCTTCGTGAACTGAGCGAGTCGCAAGGGTCGGCCGATATCTCGAACGCGAACAGGATAATGACAGGCGCCAGGGCCGCGCTGCGGATGCCGCAACGCGCACCTGCGCCCCATTACCGAGCGCTCTCGGCACTGTGGACTTTCCTCGTCAGGAGCGACTGCGGAAATTAGGGAGTACCTGTTCGGCATAGAAGCCGATAACCCTTCTCTGATCCGGTTGACCGGCGTGGATATTGACAATCGTGGCGCCGCTGTCGAACAGCTCGTTGATTTTGTCGATGTGCACTGACGGATTAGTGCCGACCGCCCAATCGGCATATACCTGATCCAACGGTAATTGCTGGTCGGCCTGCTGCTCGATCGCCACCGGACTTGGAATGTTGTAATAGGTTTTGAACGCCCTCGGTATGAACCGCCATAGCTCGGCGGCCTGGCGCGCATCGTTCTGGTCTCCGACGACCACAAACTGCTCGACCAATACCGGCATCTGATTAGGGTTTTTGCCAGCCTTGCTGGCGGCGTCTTGCCACTCCGATTTGTGCTCTCTCCAGGTTTTGGGATCGGTAATAAGGCCATCGCCAAATTGGCCGGCAAGGCGGATTGATTTCCTGCCGTTTGCCGCGGTCAACAGCGGGATCGGTTGCGCCGGCGGATCGTAGAGCCTGGCATTCACTGTGTAATATTTGCCTTGGTGTCTGATCTCTTGTCCCGACCAAAGCGTTCGGATTACATCGATTGCCTCGACCAGGCGCTCCCAACGCTCCGGCCATTTCGGCCAGCCACCGGTCGACGCCTCTTCGTTCAGTGCTTCGCCCGAACCGACACCGAGAAACACCCGGCCCGGATACAACAGCGAAAGCGAGGCAAAACCCTCGGCGACGATGGCCGGATTATAACGCATTGTCGGACAAGTCACGGTCGTGCCGATCCAGGCAGACGGGGCGCGCGAGCCGACCGAACTCAGCGTCACCCAGGCTTGGCCGGAATGTCCTTCATTGGCTTGCCAGGGCTGCAGATGATCGCTGGTCGCCAGTGCACCAAATCCGGCTTGTCCAGCTTCCGTCCCGATCTGAACCAGCTCCGGCACTGGGAATTGCTCATGCGCCAACATGTATCCGACAATATTGCTGTCCCGCAGATCGGCAACAGGCGCCGGCGCATTTTGCGGCTGGCTTGAGCCGTACATTGGCTGGGCTAGCGCTGGGCTTGACATAGCCCCCGCAGCGGCGAGCACGGCGGGCGTCGATTTGAGCAGCTGACGACGGCTTGGCGAGACACTGGATGCGATCGAGGAAGCATTTTCGGCGATCATAATTGGCTCCGTTCGACTTATTTGCTGGACGGAACAGCCCTTCGGTAAAAACTCGAACAGAGCTCGCCGTCCAGATTCCCCGGTCGAACGCAGTTTCGCAGCATCCGTTCCTTGCCAACACAATGGTGGGCTAATTCCGGCCGGTATAGCGGCGAAACAAACAGCAGTGTGGGCTCGGAGAGTGTTCGGTCGGGCTGGTCCGGGCGAACATGGCTGTTTCCTGACAAGGCCGGTGAGATGATCCTCCAGCGGCACGTCGTGCGAAAAGCCATGATTAGAATAATCAATCTATATTTACAGCAACCTGGGAAGTAATTATTGTTATAATGCAAGGTTGGATTAAGGAACACAAACAAGGGTGCGCGCGTTGGCAGAGTGAAGAGCTTTTTCACGTCAACGGAGCCAGCCATGTACCCGAAACTCATTAGAAATGGTCTGAAAATTGCCGCCGTTTGCGCTGTCGGATTACCCTTTGCCGCGTACGCGCAAACGGGTCAGCCGTACAGCTACAACTCGTATAATAGCGGCTACGGCTACAATAACGCCTATCCTGCGTCGCCCCCGTATGCCAGTCAGGCGGGCCAATATCAGAACGTGCCAGGAGCAGCGTATTCCGCAGCGAATGGCGGCCCGTCGGTGCGTGGCAATAACTTTCCGTTAGGTGGGATATACAATGGACCCGGATATGGGCATGCCTATCCGGAGGGACCGAGATAACAACTGCGGCTGACGAGCCGAGCCGAGATTTAGGGTTATTCGCGACCGGTCACCCCAATCGCGGATCGGCGTTTGCCGGCTAACCGCGGCTTTTTTTGGAAATCAAGGGAACGGTCGAGCCTCTCCGGATGTCCGGGTTATCGAGAGCGGTGCTCAAGCCCCGCTCTCGATCGGTAGTTAACGAGGGGCGCTATGGCCAGTCACCAATCACCGGAACAGAAGAAAACCGTGCAGCGGGTTATGCACGAATTCAAGCATGGCGAACTAAAAACGGCGGCCGGCAAGCGTAAGGTTACTAACCCCAAGCAGGCGATCGCCATAGCGCTCGATGAAGCCGGCGCCTCAAAATATGAGAGTCCGAAAAAGAACGCCGAGAATTTGCGGCATACGAAGGCGAAGGAACGGCGGGGCGAGACCTATCAGGACGAAAAGGAGGGGCATCGCGCAACTCAGCAATCATACAGGCGCGCGACAGCCAAATCGTCTGATAACAAAAAGCAAAAAACCGACAAAACCCGCACGGAGCTCTACGCGGAGGCCCGCCGCCGGGACATCCCCAATCGTTCCAAGATGAACAAGGCCGAACTGGAACAGGCGTTGCGTCATCGTTAGACCGGCGGCTTGGCGCCTTTGTCGACGTTTAAGCTGATCCTCTAAGCAGACCGATCGTGCTCGCAACGTAACCACCCGGCGGATCGGCTGCCCGTGGGCGAGAACCCACCCGCTACCCGAACCGCTAGTGATCTACGACTTACGATAGATCAATAATTCGCATCATCAGCTGCGGAATAAGGTCACTGCGCCGTCCTGGAACAAGGTCCGGCTTGGCGACGTTGAGTAAACGGACCCGCCACTGCAGGCGCCTGCCTCGACCGACGCAAACGGGGGCGATCACAGCATCGCACGAAAGGCATGTTTGCAGCGTGGCCGATGGCAAAGAGGGCGAGGTAGAGATGGCTAAAACCGTAAGCGACTTCTTCTGGGAACGCATTTCTGCTTGGGGCATCAAGCGGATATTTGGCTATCCCGGCGACGGCATCAACGGACTGGTCGGCGCTCTCGCCCGTGCCGGCGATCGCTTTGAATTCGTCCAAGTGCGGCATGAGGAAATGGCCGCGTTTATGGCGTCCGCTCATGCGAAATTCACCGGCGATATCGGGGTATGTTTGGCCACGTCCGGCCCGGGTGCAATTCATTTGCTCAATGGGCTTTACGACGCGCAGACTGATCATCAGCCGGTATTGGCGATTGTCGGGCAGCAGGCTCGCACCGCGTTGGGCGGCCATTACCAGCAAGAAGTCGATCTAATTTCACTCTATAAAGACGTCGCCGGCGAATACGTCCACATGGCGACCGAGCCGGCGCAAGTGCGCCAGCTGATAGACCGAGCGGTACGTATTGCCAAGGCCGAGCGCTGCGTCACCTGTATCATCATGCCGAACGATCTGCAGGAAGAAGATGCGGTCGAGTTGCCGCCGCAAAAGCATGGCGCCATTCTGACTGGCATCGGCTATGAGGCGCCGGACGTGATTCCCGCGCAAAAAGACCTCGAACACGCGGCGCGGGTCCTGAACGAGGGAAAAAAGGTTGCGATGCTGATCGGGGCGGGGACGCTTCACGCCACCGATGAGGTTATCGAAACCGCCAATAAGCTTGGCGCCGGTGTCGCCAAGGCGCTGCTCGGCAAAGCAGCGCTCCCCGACGATCTGCCGTTTGTCACCGGTTCGATCGGCCTACTCGGCACTCGCCCGAGCTACGAGATGATGACCGGCTGCGACACACTGTTCATGATCGGGTCGCGCTTTCCATATACTGAATTCCTGCCCGAGGAGGGACAAGCGCGCGGCGTCCAAATCGATCTCGACCCCAAGATGGTCAGCATGCGCTACCCGATGGAGATCAACCTGATCGGCGACAGCGCCAAAACATTGCGCAAATTGCTACCACTGCTCGAACACAAGCAGGACCGCTCGTGGCGCGAGACCATCGAAAACAACGTCAAGGAGTGGTGGGAAACCCTCAAAAACCGCGCGATGAACGACGCCAACCCGATCAACCCGCAGCGCGTGTTCTGGGAATTGTCGCCGCGGCTGCCGGAGAAATGTATTATCGCCTGCGATACCGGCTCCGGCACCAATTGGTACGCCCGCGACGTCAAGATCCGACGCGGCATGATGGCCTCGGTTTCCGGTTCGCTCGCGACGATGGGCGCCGGCATGCCGTATGCGATTGCCGCCAAATTTGCCTACCCCGATCGGGTTGTGCTGGCGTTGTGCGGTGACGGTGCATTGCAGATGAACGGCATGAACGAGCTGATTACCGTCGCCAAGTATTGGAAAAAGTGGAGCGATCCCCGGCTCATCGTTCTTGCCCTCAACAACCGCGACCTGAACCAGGTCACCTGGGAGATGCGGGCGCAGGCGGGTAATCCAAAATTCGAGGCGACGCAGGACCTGCCTGATTTCCGCTACTCGCAATATGCCGAGCAGCTCGGGTTGAAGGGGGTGTTTGTCGACAAGCCGGATCAGATCGGCGCCGGCTTGGGAAGCAGCTTTCGCCTCGGATCGGCCATTTGTGCTGGAAGCGTATACCGATCCCGATGTGCCGCCTTTGCCGCCGCACATCACGCTGAAACAGGCGCAGGCTTTCAGCTCGACTTTGATTAAGGGTGATCCGAGCGAGTGGCGGGTCATTAAGGAGACCGCCAAAGAGGTCATGGCGGATCTGCTCCCGAGCCGGAGTTGACCGAGACCTCTGTCGCCGGCCGCGAAATCGCGGTCGGGGCGGTCGCCGACCGGGCGGGGGTCGGCTCGTCAGCTGCCGCACGGTCCAGCATGGGAAAGACCCTCGAGCTGCTATCGTCCCGGCGAGTGGCCCCCGGGACGATGCCGGTCCAACCGCCGCAGCGGCAATCCACGGCTCGTCGCTTTGGCGCGGCTGTGTTGTTGGTTGGGTTGGCAGCGCTGGGCGCTGCCGCCGTCTATCGATTGCATCGAAAAGCCGCGGTCAGGACGGTCCCACACCGAGCCGAGGAGCCGCAGCACGTCGCCGCGGCGCGCCATCTCAATGGCGCCGCGGCGATGCTATCGTTCAGTGTGCTGGCCGACAGCGCGATGGAACATTACCGCGGCGCCTTCCACAATCCGGCGATGTATCTGGCGCCAACCGTCTCGGCCATCACTCTCGCCAACAGTTTGCATATGGCTGCGACACCGGCACATTTTGGTAGCAGCGCGGACGATGCTGGCGCGGACTTACGCTGGCCACCGGGCTCGGCGGCTTTGGCTTTTCACACCTACAATCTCGCAAAGCGCGAGGGCGGGATTAATCTATCGAACTTGTTCTATGGAGCCCCGCTTGGAGCGCCTCTGGCGATCACCCTGGCGGGTCTCGCCGGGCTCGGTGCCTCTAGGCTTGTTCTCGAAGGCGAACGCCACCAGCCCGGACGTTTGCTTGGGCTCACCGCCGGACCGTTTTATCGCGCGGGCGACGGCCGCAGGACTGATCGGCACGAGCGCGGAAGCCGCCTTGCTGCATTTTCGCGGCGCTTTCCACGACCCGTTTATGTTCCTGCCCGTGACGCTGCCGCCATTGACCGCAATGTTTTTGACGCTTGCCGCTGGCAATCCCGATTCAGATCGCGGCTGCCAAACGGATGTTGCAGGCGACCGCGGCAATGGGTGTTGCGGGCGCCGGATTTCATGCGTACGGGATCAGCCGGAATATGGGCGGCTTTTATAATTGGAGCCAAAACTTGTTTAATGGGCCGCCATTGCCCGCACCGCCATCGTTTACCGGAGTTGCGCTCGCCGGACTGGGCGCGCTTCGATTGTTGGAAGAACGCTGATGAGCGAAATCTTTCATCACCGCTACCCGGCATACGATGTTCTGGACAAGTGGGATTCACCGTCGTGGAATGACCAGACCCGCGCAGTCGTCAAAAAGCGGCTTACCCAAGTACCCGACCGGCGGTTTTTTACCGAGACCGAATGGGACATATTGGGCGCGATTTGCGAGCCGACTAATCCCGCAGCCCGATCGCGGCAATGATCCGGTTCCGATTGTTCCGTTTCTTGATGAAAAGCTGCACAAGAACGAGGGTAATGGCTACCGCTATCGACGGGATGCCGCCAATGCGCGAGGCGTGGCGACAGGGTATCAAGGCGATCGACGAAGAAGCGCGGGTCCGCTGGGGCGGGGGATTTCGCGAGCTGCCGCAAAACCAGCAAGACGCGGTACTGCGCGCGATCCAACATAACGATATCCGCAGTGACGCCTGGCAAGGACTGCCGGCAAAGCGCTTCTTTTCGAGCCAGCTACTCCGCAACGTGGTCAGTGTCTATTACGCGCACCCGGCGGCGTGGAACGAAATCGGCTTTGGCGGGCCGGCCTCACCGCGCGGTTATGTCCGGCTCGGCTTCAATCGCCGCGACCCGTGGGAAGCGCAAGAGCATCACGATGAATAGCGTGCGGGCCAAGGACGGACGAGCGCCCGATGTCTTCCACCGCGGGGGCTGGATCCCAATGCGGTGCTACCGTGACGAGGACGAGGTCGATTTTGCGATCGTCGGCACCGGCGCCGGCGGTGCCACTCTTGCCTGCAAGCTGGCGGAAGCAGGGTTTTCGGTCATCGGGTTTGATGCCGGCCCGTTTTGGCGCCCACTGGAGGATTTCGCTTCCGATGAATACGAGCAGGAAAAGCTGTATTGGCTGGGCGAGCGCATTACCGGTGGTGACGACCCGATCGAATTCGGTAGCAACAATAGCGGCCAAAGCGTCGGTGGCAGCACCGTCCATTTCCAAATGGTCTCGTTGCGCTTTAGACCGGAGCGCTTCAAAGCGCGCTCGCAGATGGGTTACGCGGTCGATTGGCCGATCTCTCCCGACGAGATGTGGCATTACTACGATCTGACCGAAGACGCGCTAAAAATTTCCGGGCCGGTCAATTACCCTTGGGGCCCGCCGCGCCCGCGTTATCCCTACCGGCAGCACGAAATGAACGCAGCAGGGCTCGTATTGGCACGGGGGTGCGAGGCGCTCGGCGTTAAATGGGCCGCAACCCCGCTGGCTACCATCTCGGCCCCGCGCGGCAACTCGCATCCCTGCGTTTATCGCGGGTTCTGCAAGATCGGCTGCTCGACCAATGCGAAGCAGAGCGCGCTCGTGACCTGGATCCCACGCGCGATCCATGCCGGAGCCGAGATACGGGATCTGGCAATGGTCGGCCGGATCGATGTCGGCAATAACGGAAAAGTTACTGGCCTGCAATATCATCGCGAGGGCCAGTGGCGCCGGCAGAAGGCTAAGAATGTCGTTGTTGCGGGATATGCCATTGAAACCCCCCGCCTGCTGTTGAACTCCGCCTGCCCGCAATTCCCCGACGGACTTGCCAACAGCAGCGGCATGGTTGGCAAATTCTTGATGGTTCAGTCGAACCACGCTGTTTACGGCATCTTTGACGAGGAAATCCGCTGGAACAAGGCGCCGCCGTCATTGGCGATTACCGAACACTGGAACTACACGGATACCGGCAAGGATTTTCCAGGCGGATACGCATTTATGAGCCAGGGCCCATTGCCCATTGATTGGGCGCACACGATGGCTTCTTCGCGTGGGCTGTGGGGCATGGAGCTGCGCAATGAAATGGCGAAATACAATCATCAGGCCGGGCTTAAAATCGTCGGCGAGGTGTTGCCGCAGGAAAACAATCGCATGGAGTTGACGGATGAGACCGACGAGTTTGGCCTGCGCATTCCGCGCACCGTGTTCTCCTATGGCGAGGAAGATAAAAAACTTTACGAGCACGCGGTGCACTTTATGACGGCAGCCTTGGAGGCGGCAGGCGGCAAAGAGCTGTGGTCGGTCGGCGACACCGCCCATCTCGGCGGCACCTGCCGCATGGGCGAACATCCGAAAGACAGCGTCACCAATGCGGACGGCCGGTGCTGGGACATTCCTAATCTGTGGGTCTGTGACGGCTCGCTGATGCCGACGGTAGCGGGCGTCAATCCATCGCTGACCATCCAGGCACTTGCGTGGCGCATCGGCGACCGCATCCGCGAAATGGCGCGGCGCGGCGAATTATGAGGGCCGAGGATGGACCAGATTGAGCTCTCGAACGAAATCTCCGACGCGCCTCAACCTTCTAAGAAACCGCTAAGCGGCAGGAGCGCAGCGGCGAGGTGCGCCCCTGGCGTCGGCGCCGCGCTGGCCGCACTCGGCATCGCTGGCGGAGCGTTTGCGCTCGCCAGCCGAGGCGGTTACGGCAGCGGGTGGCGGGCTGCTCCGTCTCTTGCGCCGGCCGACCGAACCTTGGCTTGGGCCTCACCAGCGGTCCTCGCCAACAATCCGAAGCGCCAGTTCTACTCCGGGACCAATCTGGATCAGGCGGTCACAGTCGAGGATCTGCGCGCGATGGCGCATCGGCGGTTGCCGGGATTTGTGACCGAATACCTCGAGGCCGGCGGCGAGGACGAGGCGGCGCTGGCGCGCAACATCGCAGCGTTGGCCGAGTGGCGCTTTTTGCATCGCTCCCTGGTCGATGTGTCGCAGCGCGATGTCTCGACCACCCTCTTCGGCCGAAAGACGGAAATCCCGCTGGTCGTGGCGCCGACCGGGTTCAACGGCTTGTTCTGGCCGCATGCCGATCTGCGCCTCGCCGAGGCAGCGGCCGCGGCGGGCGTGCCATTCGCGCAAAGCACGATGTCGAACGACCTGATGTCGCGTGTCGCCCGCGTGCCCGGGCTGCGGTACTGGTGGCAACTCTACGTATTCGGGCCGACCGAAATCCGTGACACGCTGCTTTCACGAGCGCGGGAAAATGGGTGCGAGGCGCTGATCGTTACCGTCGATGCCCAGATTTACGGAAACCGGGAATGGCACAAGCGCACGATGGCAGGTCCGACATCGCTCGGCTGGAGTGCAAGGTTTGATGCGCTGATGCACCCGCGGTGGCTGACCACAGGAATACTGACCCACGGCCTGCCGAGCTTCGAAAACGTGGTCGAATTTGTTCCGAAGGACAAACGCAGCCTATTCGAGAGCGCACACTGGATCCGATCGCAGATGGACCGGGCGCTGAATTGGGACACGATCGCCCGCATTCGGGAGCGCTGGCCCCGCAAGCTGATTATCAAGGGGCTGCTGACGGTTGACGATTGTGTGCGCGCCGCGGAAATCGGCGCCGACGCGGTCGCGATCTCGAATCATGGCGGACGGCAGCTCGACTGGGCGGTCGCCCCGCTCGATCTATTGCCGGCGGTGCGCCGGGCAGTCGGCGACCGGCCGACGATTTTGGTCGATGGCGGCATGCGGCGCGGCACCGACGTGATCAAGGCGCTGGCGCTCGGCGCTGACGCCGTCCTGGCCGGACGAGCCATCCTATACGGTGTTGCCGCAGCTGGGAGGGACGGGGCAAAGAAGGCCCTCGACATCATCCGCGAGGAGATTGATCGCGATCTCGGTCTCCTCGGCGTTCCATCCTTCGCAGCGCTCAATTCGCGGCTGCTCGTGCGCGCCAGCCGACTTTCCCAGGTCGACGGGGTTAACGTTTTTTGACCGCGAGCGGGCGCGGACTAGAACCTTATCAGTCGCGAGATGGGGCGGTCGCGAGCGCAACGCCGCTGGTTCGCGTTTCCGGGGCGACCGGTTCCGCGTAGTAGTGCTCGAGCGTGATCTTCACGCACACCACAACTGGCACAGCAAGCAGCAGACCCACCACCCCAAACAGTATCGCTCCGCAAACAAAAGAGATGATCACGACCACCGGGTGAATTTTCGCGGCTTCGCCCAATATCACCGGTCCCACGAGATTGTCGATTGACAAGCGCAATGCGATCGCAAAGCCGAACAGAAGTGCGGCCGCCCAAATGCTGCCCTGTTGCACGGCGATGATGCCGACGATCGTCCCCGAAGCAAAGGGTCCCACTACTGGGATGAGCTCGAGAAAGCCTACCGTAATCGACAGAAGGATCGCGTGGGGCAGATGAAAGATCAGCCCAAACCCGATCCAGGCCACGACCGCCGTATAGGAGACGACGATGCAAAGGCCAATGAGGTAGCGGCGCAGCATCGGGACGATTTTGGGGAGCAAAGCCTCGACCGCGCGCCGGCGCTCGGGCGGCACCAGCCATATCGTTCCGGCGGCCAATCTAGGTGCCGATATCATGAAATACGGCATCAGGACCAGGGTCAGGACCGTCCCGAACAAGATCGAGCCCGCGATCCCCGCGACGCCCCTCGATGCAGCAAACCCGACGACCCCGGAAAGCGCCGCGCCCAATGCTTTGACGGCCTTATCGGGCGTGTAGGTTTCGCCGAATACGGTGATGCCTTTGTTGCCGAGAATTTCAGTAAGAAAATGCCGGAGTATATCGGGCGCCTTCGCCACGACCTGCATCAGGTCGCTGACTGCCGTGGTGCCGATCCAATATCCAGCACCGCCTAGAAGCGCCAAGATGGCGAGACAGAACCCTGCCGCGACCGGCCAGCGCGGGCTGCCGAAGCGACGCTGGATTGATTTGATCCACGGGTCGGTCACAAACGCGACCGCGATCGCAAACACAAAAGGCAGCAGCGCGATACGAATTTCGTAAAGCAGGACGGCGAGTACCGCCAGCACAGCGGCGAGCGCCCATCCTCCAACGAACGAGCGGCGACGCCTCGGAGGCTCGGGTTCGCGCGTTAGGCGCCGCCCGCCGCAGTCTTGATCACTCGGTATGTTCGTCCCTTCCACGTAACTCGCCCGCTCCGCTTAGTGATGACACTGTGACAGGCGAGACACGCGACAGCGGTATAGCCGATCGTGAACATCAGACTGAAAACGACTGGAATTCGAAAATGGCGCGCGGTGCCGAAATGAACGCCAACGACGATAGTCATGCCGATCGCCGCCAGCGTTGCTCCCGTTGCCGTCGGAGGCGAGGGCTCGGCGACTGCCATCCACAAAACACCGAATGGCAGCAGCAGCGCGGCCCAACCAAAAATCAGGGTCGCGACCGCGGCAAGCAAGGTCGCGCGGGCGCTCCCCAAGGCCTCTGTCGCGTTCTTTGAGAAGCCCTCCCAGAGCGATCCGAAATCGCGATACATCCGGGTCTCGGCAAGATGGTCGGCGGCAAGGACGAGTAACTTAAACCCGTGAGACTTGATCCGCGCGGCCAGCGCCGAGTCTTCGCAGATCTCAGCCCGCACGGCGGCGTGACCGCCAACGTCAAAATAGGCCTTGCGCCGAATAAGCAAGAATTGTCCGTTAACGATATTCTGAGATGCCGGTTCGAACCGCTTGGCGCAAGCTAGCACCAGCATCCCAGCTGGAACTACGAGTCGCTCCCAAAAGCTACCAAGCTCTTGCCGGGGATGCAGGGAGAGCATGTCGAGCCCCCGTATTTCGGCAGCCGATATCGCGGCTGCGATCAGCTGGGGTGCGACGCGAACATCGGCATCGACAAAACAAAGCCACTCATCATCGGCGAGCGCCGCCCCGCGCCAACAGGCATGCGGTTTTCCGGCCCACCCTGCAGGCAGCGGACCGGCGTCAATCACCCGGATTCGCGGATCATCCGTGGCTAGACATTCTGCGGCCGCCTTCGTGCCATCGACTGAATTGTCGTCAACGACGATGACGGAGAGGCGGGTAAGGCCAGTCTGAGCCGAAAGGCGTGCTAAACAACCGACAACATTGTCGATCTCGTTGCGCGCCGGCACAATGATCGAGACCCCGGATGAAATGGGCGTTATGCCCGCGGCGGAAATCGTTGCCTGTCGATAGTTGCTAAATTGCCGAAGCGCCCGGGTCAACAAAAGGGCGACCAAACCCACCCAGGCTGCACCCGCAATCAGAGCAGGCATTCGAGGCCCGCTCGATTCTTCTGCTCAGTCGCGGTTCGGGTATCTGCATAGCGGGCCAACAGACCGGCGCGGGATATCCACATTTCGTAGCGATCCCGAAGAAAGGGTTGGCGCGGCAACGCCGCCGGATTGAATGCTCGCGTCAGGCCCCACAAGACGAAGCACTCGCCGAGCCCGTGCAAGCGGGCAAGAAACGAATCATCGGCCGGAATTGACTTCGAAACCGTATCGCTTGAAGACGCGCCCGATTTGCGAGGCGCCCAGTCTTGCCGGCAACGCCGTCTCGGCGCAAATCGCGCGTACGTCGCGCCACGTCGGCTCCCGCTCAAGGTATCCGGAAAACGCTCGCAGCGAGTAATTCAGACGGTCGCGAACCGCGCAAGCCCAGCCGAGATCGGGGCCTTTTTCGGAGTACCGCGGAAGATGCTCGTTCCAGAAGTGCAGGGTGCCAACTGGCTCGCCAACCTCGACGCATACGCCGTCCGAGAGCGACACAGGAGCGCGCGCCTGATCCAACCCGACACGCAGCACGCAGGCGGGGTCGTCGGTGAATTCGTAGATGCCGTAATAGGAGCGCAGCATGGCGTCGGCCCAAGCCACCGAGCCGGTCCACAGCTCATCCGGCCAAGTGGCAGAGGCGCTGCTGAGCGCGGTCACAAACCCCACCGCGGAGGCTGGATCGGCGCTCATAGCGCAACCACACCGGTCCCGCACAGCCAAAGCCTCAAGGCTGTCGTCATCCCAGGTTCTCCCGCCGGCCATTCGGCGCGTCCTCTTATGCCGATAGCCGGTCATCCCACACTTCAGCGGGGACGAGAACGCCAATCAAGCCAAATAGTTCCGCAAGGTGGGCAACTATACATCAGGTAATGCCGCGCCTGGCGACGGTCTATTTGGGTGCAGCGGACGGAGCACTTCCACGGTCGCCGAGCATGTCTTCGATATAAATTGTTCGGATCATGACTATCGCCGCCGCCACCAGGGGTGTGGCGAACAAGAGACCAAGAAAGCCGGCGAGGACGGCAAGGACGAGCTGCGCCGACAAAATCAGCGCCGGCGCCAAGTGCACCGCGCGCCGTTGTACTAAAGGGACAAGAATATATCCCTCGACCATGTGTACGGCCACATAGAGCGCGACGACATACACCGCCAGCATCAGGTCGGTCGATGCCGCAATCAAAATGCTTGGGATCGCCGAGACGATGGCGCCGAGATAGGGGACAAAGATCATAATCCCAGCCAAAAAGCCGAGGGACGCCGGGAGCGGGACCCCGAGCAGCCAGAGGCCGACGGCCACCATCGTGCCGAGCACGGTCATCGCGAACAGGCGGCCCAGCATCCAATACCAGATCGTGCTGGCGGTCTCATGCAGGATCTCGGCCGCACGCTGGCGGCGCGCCGGCGGGACTAGTCGAACCAAACCACCGGCATAGCGCGGTGTCTCCGCTGCGACGTACAGCGCGATAAAAATTACAACCACAATTCCGCCAATTACCTCGACCAGATTGGCCGCCACGCCAAAGAAGCTTTGCAGCACGCCGGTCGGGGTCGCCGCGAGGTTTCCAACATCAAAGTGCTGCAGCGCAACCTCGCCGGGGCCAGACTGGCGGATCATTTGCAGAACTTTCGCCGCCGCCGCCGGCAATTGGACTGAAAGCTGGTTGAACTGACTGGTGATTGACTGCGAAAAGAACCAGCCGAAGCTTGCGAACATGCCGACAATTAATACGATCACCAGCAGCAGAGACCATCCGACCTGCAGACCGACTAAACGACTAAGCCCTTCGGCCGCGCGTCTGAGGCAGATGCCGAACAGTACTCCCGCAAAGATGACGAGGTCGACCTTGATGGTCAGCCACAACAGCAAAACCGCCACCCCGGCCAGCGCGAGATAGGCGAGGGCGCGCGGAATGCTGACTCCGGGATCGGAGCCGCGTACGCCTGCAGCCCAACGCCGCCCGGTTTGCCGAGACGAAATCGCCTCCGATGCAGGAAAAGGCGGCGAAGCGGCCATGATCAATTCGGCTGCCCAACTCTCGCGGCTTCGTCCTTTATCAGCTCCGAGCGAAACGTGACTTTACTTTGCACCGAGCTGCCTCTGTTTGGCCGATAGCGCATCACCTCCCTAACGTTGACACTGCCCGAGAGTTGCGGCGCCGCCACCAACACCCGCAATCGCCTGCGCGCGCTGGCGGCTGGAACCATCCTCGCCAGATTGGTGTTGTCCATTACTTAAGAACCCCGTTTGGCTCAACCGGTCGGACATAGTCGAGCGTCATGGAGATCAATGCCGGAGGCGAATAGCCCGACCGAGCTCTGCGATCAGTTTGCCGGCCGCGCATTCAATGATCCGGATCAAGGTTATCCGCCGCTTTCCCATCTCGGCATCATCGGCGACCGCCGGACGGCGGCCGCGATCACCGCCGACGGTACCGTTCGTTGGTTTTGCCTGCCGAACTACGACGGCATACCTGTGTTTGCGTGTCTCATCGACGCGGTGCGTGGTGGGCGCTGGGCCTTGGGACCGACCAATGGCGGCGTCGGCCGTCAATCGTATCGCGGCGACAGCAACGTGCTTGTGACCAATTGGCAGACCAGCCAAGGCGAGATCGAGCTGACCGACGCGATGCTCTCGCCCGAGGCTTCGCGGCCTGAGTTCGGCAAGGGCAAGCGCACTTTGCTGCGCCGCCTGCGCTGCCTCCGGGGCTCGGTCGAATGCGCAATACAGCTCGCGCCGCGGGACGATTTCGGCGAAGCTGTCGCTATTTCCGTGGTTGCGGGCGGGCTCGAGCTCAAGGCTGGAGGCCTCGCGCTCGGGCTATGGACCTCGCGCCCGTTTGAGCCGGCTGCTGCGCGTCTCGCCGCGAGCTTCACATTAGCTGCGGGAGACGAGTTCTGGGCGATGCTTGGGCTCGGTGAGTACCCGGGATCGTGGGACGTAAAGGTAGCGGAAGACGCGTTGCAAGCGACATTGCGTTATTGGGACGAACGTAACGGGCGATACAGCTACCAGGGGAAGCGGCGCGACCGCATCATCCGTTCGGCGTTCGCGATCGAGCTGCTTTCTTTTGCCCCGACCGGCGCCATCGTCGCCGCCGCTACGAGCTCGCTTCCTGAGCGGATCGGCGGCGACCGCAACTATGATTACCGATATGCCTGGATACGCGATGCTTCGATGACGCTCGCGACCCTCTCCGTGCTCGGCGATATCGAAAGCGCGGAGCGATATCTGAGTTGGATCTCCCGGCTCGGCTCCTCGACCGAAATGCCGCTTCAAGTGCTGTACCGGGCAGATGGCGGCACGCGGATTCGACAGCACACCCGCAATGAGCTTGCCGGATATCGCGGGTCGCAGCCTGTTCGGTTTGGCAATCACGCCTATCGCCAGCGCCAGATCGACTGTTTTGGCTATCTCGCCGATTGCGCGGTTATCTATTTGATCAAAGGCGGACGCTGGGCGCCGGAATATTGGCGGCTGATGACCCGGATCGCCGACTATACCGATGAGAAGCTGGCGCAAGCCGAGCAACGGCATTTGGGAGCGCGACCGGCGGCGTCACTTCGTCAGCAGCAAGGTCATGGCCTGGACGACCTTAAAGCGTACGCTCGAATTCGCTGACCGCACCGGCGATAGCGGCAATCTGCGGCAGTGGCGCGCGGACGATGATCGAGATCCACGCCGAAGTCATGAAGCGCGGCTGGAGCGAGGAGCTGCAATCCTTCCGCCAGCATTACGGTGCCGACACCCTGGACGCTTCGGCTCTGCTGATCCCGCTGATGGGATTTCTGGAGCCGACCCATCCGCGCGTCATCGCGACGGTCCGGCGGATCGAGCAAGACCTGATGATCGATGGTCTCGTCCACCGTTTTCGTCCCCGAAAACAGCCGCATCTGCCGATGGGCCGGTTCGAAGGCGCCTTTCTGCCGTGCTGCTTTGGCTAGCCGCGGTCTACGCGCTGATGGACGCGGCACGACGATGCCGAAGCGATGCTGCACCGGGTCGAGGCATTGAGCACGGCAGCCGGGCTGTTCTCGGAGGAGGCCGACAGCCGCTCCGGCGAATTGCTGGGCAACTTACCGATGATCTTTTCGCACGCGGAATATGCCCGAGCCGTGCTGCAGCTCGCCGACCTCTGGCCGCGCGGCATCTGACGCGGCTCCGCTGCTTAGGATTAGGAGATAGACATGTCGCAAACTGTCGTCATTACCGGAGCCTCAGCCGGCGTCGGGCGCGCCACGGCGCACGCCTTTGCCGCGCGCGGGGCCCAGGTGGCACTGATCGCGCGCGGAACCCAGGGGCTGCAGGCGGCGGCGGCGGAGGTCGAAAAGTGCGGCGCCAAGGCGCTGGCCCTGCCGCTCGACATGGCCGATCCCGATGCGGTCGAAGCAGCGGCCGAGCGGGTCGAGAACCACTTTGGGCCGATCGACGTCTGGGTCAATTGCGCGATGGCGACGATCTTCGCCCCGTTTCACCGCATTACCGCCGAGGAGTACCGCCGCGCCACCGAAGTGACCTATCTCGGCTTTGTCTATGGCACGATGGCGGCTTTGAAACGAATGCGGCCGCGCAACCGCGGCACCATCGTCCAAGTCGGCTCGGCACTGAGCTATCGCGCGATACCGCTGCAGTCGGCCTATTGCGGCGCCAAATTCGCGATCCGCGGATTTACCGACAGCCTGCGGACGGAACTGATGCATGACGGGGTCGACGTCCATCTCGTCATGGTTCAGATGCCGGCGCTTAACACCCCGCAATTCAATTGGGCGCGCAACAAAATGAGCCGGCGGCCGCAGCCGATGGCGCCGATCTTCCAACCGGAAATTGCCGCCGACGCGATCCTTTATGCCGCGCACTCGCGACGCCGCGAGATCTGGGTCGGCGGCTCCAGCGTCAAGGCCATCGTCGGCAACAAGCTCATTCCCCGGATTGCTCGATCGGTATCTCGCGAACAAACGGCTATAGCGGCCAACTGACCGCAGGAACCGACCGAGCCAGGCCAACCCGACAATTTTTTCGATCCGGTGCCTGGCGACCCCGGCACGCATGGCCGCTTCGACAGCCGGGCAACGAGCAAAAAGCCCTCAACTGTGGGCGACGCGAGCACCGCAAGACGCTGGCTGGCTCTCGGGCTTGGCGCTTGCGGCTGGATCGCGACCATGGCAATCGGGCTCAAAACCACTGGCCCGGCAAACCAAATAGATTAAAGACCGCTGGAACCCAATCGAAGCTACCCCGTTAAAGCACACGCGGCCCGTTCAAGGTCGCGTCGCGGAGGCAGCCGGTGGCGATCTTCGGACCAAGAGCCAACATGTTGGATGAACTTGGCCTTGATCTCGGGACCGCCGGTTTCTTCGCGATGTTGCTGCTGGCCATCTGGGTGGTCCCGGTCATGGGCTACAACACGCAAGAACGCTATACCCCGGAACAGCCGGTCCCGTTCAGCCATCAAGCATCATGTCAGCGGGCTCGGGCTCGATTGCCGCTATTGCCACACGACGGTCGAAATTTCGCAGAATGCGGGCATGCCGCCGACCGAGACCTGCATGACCTGCCATTCGCAGATCTGGACCAATGCCGGCGATTTTGGCGCCGGTACGGCAGAGCCTTGCCGACAACCGGCCATTGCGCTGGACCGCAGTCTACGAGCTTCCCGATTACGTCTATTTCGACCACAGCATCCACATCGCCAAGGGTGTCGGCTGCACCGAGTGCCACGGGCCGATCGGCGACATGGCGCTGACCTGGAAAGCGACGACGCTTTACATGAGCTGGTGCCTTTCCTGCCACCGCGACCCGGCGCCGCATCTGCGCCCGCTCAACCAGGTGTTCAATCCGCATTGGAAGCGCACTCCCGACACGCCTTCCGGCAAGCAATTGATGGCGGCCTATCACATCCATCCCGAAACGCTGGACGATTGCTCGGTGTGCCACCGATGAACGCCTCAGCCCGCAACTATTGGCGCAGTCTCGAGGAGCTGGCGGAAACGCCGGAATTTGCCGCGATCGTCGAACAAGAGGTGCCGCGCTTCCGCGACGTGCTCGGCGTCGTTCGATCGCCGCCGCTTTCTGCAGCTGATGGCGGCGTCGATGGCGTTGGGCGGCTTGTCGGCCTGCGGGCCCGAGCCCAACGCGCGCCAGCTCCTCCCCTATGTCGTCCAGCCGCCGGGGATTGTGCCCGGACAGCGCGCGCTATTACGCGACGGCGACGACCAGCGACGGCTATGCCAGCGGCGTTCTGGTCGCGCATCAGATGGCGCCGTCCGTTCAAAGTCGAAGGCAATCCGGACCACCCGGCGAGCCTCGGCGCCGCCAGTGCGATCATGCAGGCGACCATCCTCGAGCTCTACGACCCGCGCCGCGCCCAGAGCATCGTCGGCCAGGGCCAGATCGACACCTGGGAAAGATTTCTTACGGTGATGTTCGAGCGCCGCGAGCCAGCTTCGGCGCGCGGCGGCGAGGGATTGCGGCGTGCTGACCGGAACCGTCACCTCGCCGTCGCTGATCGCGCAAATGGCGGCGCTGCAGCGAGCAGTTCCCCGGCATGCGCTGGCACCAATGGGAGCCGCTCCATCGCGACGACGAGCGCGCGGCCAGCCGCCAAGCCTTTGGCCGGCCGCTCGACCGGGTCTTCGACGTCGAGGCGGCGGATGTGATCTTCGCCGTCGAGAGCGATCTGATTTCGGCGAGTGCCGGGCTGGCTCGCCTATGCCCGCCAATTCGCCGCCCGCCGCCGTCCGGACGAGACCGGCGGCAAGATGAGCCGCGTCTACGCGATCGAAAGCACGCCGACCCTGATCGGCGCCAAAGCCGATCATCGATTGCCGCTGCCGCCGCGCGAACTTGCCGCCGCGACTGCGCTATCTCGCGGCGGCGGTCGGCGCCGGCCCGCAGGAGTGGAAGCAGGCGCCGCTCGAAGGATGCCGCCTGGCTCGATGCCGCGGCGCGGGATTTGGCGCAGCAACCGTGGGCGAATCCTGGTCCATGCCGGCCGCGAGCAGCCCGCCGAAATCCATCTCCTGGCTGACGCGATCAACGGCGCGCTCGGCGCCTTTGGGACGACGATCCGGCTGATCGAACCCGTTGCCGTTGGCGCGCCTTCGCATGCGTCAGTCGCTGCAAAGACCTCGCCGACGACATGGCCGCGGGCAAGGTCGACACCCTACTGATGCTGGGCGTCAACCCGGTCTACACCGCGCCTCGCCGAGCTCGATTTTGCCGAGGCGCTGCGGCAAGTGCCGTTGTCGGTCAGCCTGGCTCTTTATGCCGACGAGACCGCGATTGCCAGCACCTGGCATGTGCCGGCCGCGCATGAATACGAGGCCTGGAGCGATGCTCGCGCCTTTGACGGCACGGTCACGATCCAGCAGCCGCAGGTGCGCCGTCTCTATGGCGGGCATTCGGCGCAAGAGCTGCTGGCGGTGCTGCAGGGCAACACCCTGCCGGAAGATTACGGGTTGCTGCGCGCCTTCTGGCAAAAGCAGGCGCAGCAGCGCGGCGCCGGGGATTTCGAGCATTTCTGGCACGAGTCGGTGCGCATCGGCGTTGTCGCAGAACAGCGCAGCAGCACCGGTCACGGGTCAACCCAAGCGCCGATACTCGCCGCGATCGCCGACGGCGCCCGCCGCGAGCCCGACTGCCGGCGTCTCGTCTGCTGTTCCGCCCCGACCCGCTGGTCTCGGACGGACGATACGCCGACAATCCATGGCTGTTGGAGATGCCGCGGCCGTTCACCCGGCTGACCTGGGATAATGCCGCGCTGATCGCCCCGGCGACCGCCAAGCGGCTCGGGCTCGATACCGAAGATGTGCTAGAGATCAGCTCGAACGGCCGAAGGCTGCCGGCGCCGATTTTTGTCCTGCCCGGACAGGCGCCCGACTGCATCACGCTACCGCTCGGCTTTGGCCGGCGCGCCGGAGGACTTGCGGTCGGCGTCGGGTTTGACGCCTACCAACTGCGCTCGCTCGAAGCGCCCTGGCTGAGTGGCGCGCGTGCTCAGCAAAACCGGCGAAACCTACCGGCTGGCCACGACGCAAGGCCATGATCGCGTCGCCGGGCGTGACCTGATCCGTGAAGGTTCGCTCGCCGATTTCAAAAAGAACCCGCAATTTCTGAAGAAAAAGGAAAACGACGAGTCGCTGTACCCCCCCTACAAATATCCGCGCTACGCCTGGGCGATGTCGGTCGACCTGAATTCTTGCATCGGCTGCCAAGCCTGCGCCGTCGCCTGCCAGGCCGAAAACAACGTTCCGGTGGTCGGCAAGGATCAGGTGCTCGACAACCGCGTGATGCATTGGCTGCGCATCGACCGGTATTACTCCGGTTCGCCTGACGATCCGGAAATTACGTTCGAGCCGATGCCGTGCATGCATTGCGAGAACGCGCCATGCGAGGTGGTCTGCCCGGTGCACGCCACGGTGCACGACCATTCGGGTCTCAATGTCATGGTCTACAACCGCTGCGTCGGCACCCGGTTCTGCTCCAACAACTGTCCCTACAAGGTGCGGCGCTTCAACTTTTACGCTTATGCCGACCACAATGAGCGTCCGGCGGAATCCTGGAACCCGGAGGTCACGGTTCGCGGCCGCGGCGTCATGGAAAAGTGCACCTATTGCATCCAGCGGATCCGCCAGGCCGAAATCGATGCCGATAAGGAGAACCGGCTGGTCCGCGACGGCGAAATCGTGACCGCCTGTCAGCAGAGCTGCCCAACGCAGGCGATCATTTTCGGCAACCGCAACGATCACGACAGCGCCGTTGCGCGACGCAAGGCGAGCCCGCTTGATTACGTTTTGCTCGACGAACTGAACACGCGACCGCGCACCAGCTACACGGCGTTGATCCGCAATCCCAACCCGGCGATCGGGGACAAAGAGGCGTGACCGCCCTGATCGACCTTCCGGCGGAAGCGCCGGTCGTCCGGGCCGGGCGTGACCTTGCGCTCGTTGAGCGAGGAGGTCAGCAACCGCGTTTTGAGGCCCGAGACGCCGCTGTGGTGGTGGATCGGGTTTGGCGATTGCTGTGACGCTGTTGCTGGTCCTGGTCGTGCAGATGGCGTGGCTGTTCATCAACGGCATCGGCAGTTGGGGCGTTAATATCCCAGTCGCCTGGGGTTTGGCGATCGCCGAATACGTGTGGTGGATCGCGCTGGCGAGCGGCGGCACGATCGTCTCGGCCTTGTTTTTCTTAACCCGCTCGCCGTGGCGGTCGGCGACCAATCGCATCGCCGAATCGATGCTGCTGTCGGCAGCTCCCTGCGCCGGGCTGATGCCGATCATGCATTTGGGCCGGCAGGGTTTATTTTATTGGCTATTCCCGTATTCGAATGTGATGGGGGTTTGGCCGCAGGTGCGCAGCCCGCTGTGGTGGGACTTTATCTGCCTGCTCTGCTACATCCTGATGTCGATCATGTATTATTACGCCGGATTGCTGCCGGATCTCGCGACCGTGCGCGATCTGGCAAAAACCCGGTGGCAAGCAGATCGTTCTACGGGGTTCTGGCGCTTGGTTGGCGTGGCTCGGCGCGCCATTGGCGAAACCAGCAGACCGTATACGCAATCATGTCGGCGATCATGGCGCCGATGGTGATCTCGGTGCACAGCGTGGTCGGGCTCGATTTTGCTGGCGGGCTCACGCCGGGCTGGCATTCGACCCAGTTCCCGCCTTATTTCTTCTTCGGCGCGGTGATATCCGGTGTCGCGCTGATCGTGATGCTTACTATTCTGGTGCGCCGCGGCTACGGCCTGCAGGGCATCATTACCGCATATCATCTCAATGCGCTGGCCAAGGTCATGCTGGTCGGCGAGCGTAATGCTCGCCTACGCCTATCTTTGGGAGGCGTTTGGGCCGATTTACGGCAGCGACGTGGCTGAACGCACCCAGTTCTTTGCTCGCATCTTCGGTTTCTACGCCGGCTGTTACTGGGGAAAAATCACGCTCAATGTCATCATTCCGCAATTGTTGTGGCTGCCGGCGGTGCGTCGCAGCGAGATCCTGCTATTCGTGATATCGGCTGGCATCATCGTCGGCATGTGGCTCGAGCGCTTTGTGATCGTGATCCCGAGCCTGAGCTATAATTACATGCCATCGTATTGGGGTTTCTATTTTCCGACATTGTGGGACTGGGCTGCGCTGGCCGGCACAATCGGGCTGTTCTTAACCCTGTTCTTTCTATTTCTGCGATTTGTGCCGATCGTTTCGATGTCGGAGGTGCGCGAGATTATCGAAGAAGAGAGATCGAAGTGACCGAGACGTTCGGCATCATCGGCGTCTTCGACCGGCCGGAGGCGATCAAGGACGCGGCACAGCATCTGCGTTCGTTGGGGTTTCGCGCCATCGAGGCCTACACCCCCTACCCGGTTAAAGAGCTCGACCAAGTCTTGCGGCCGCGGCGGGAGGTGATGCTGCCGTTAATTATGTTTGGCGCCGCGGCGGTCGGCGGCGCCTGGGGTTATTTCATCCAGGCCTGGGACGAAGCGCTCAACTACCCGATCAATGTCGGCGGGCGCCCGCACAACAGCTGGCCTGCGTTTATCGTCGGGAACCTTCGAATTTATGTTGCTGGTCACGATCGCGGCGGGCTTGTTCGCGCTGTTGGCGTCGTGCCGTCTGCCGCGCCTTTACCATCCGATTTTCAACGCCGAGGCATTCGGGCGCGCTTCGGTCGATCGTTTTGTGTTGTGCGTCGAGGCGCGCGATCCAAGCTTTGAACCGGGTCATCTGCGCCGCGTCTTCGAGCGTTTTGGCGCCGAACACGTCGCTGAGGTGCCGGAGTGAAGCACCTCGCGATCATCGCTGCTGCGAGCTTGGCTCTGGGATTGGCGGCTTGCGACAACATGGCAAACCAGCCGAAGCGGTACGGCTTTCAAGTCCCCTATGGGGCGCAAGTCGACTGGCCTGCCCTGCCGCCGCCCGACACCATCGCCCGCGACGAGCCTCTCACTCAGCCGCCGCCCCCGCCCGTGACGATAGCGTTGCTCGAGCGTGGTCAGCAGCGCTTCGACATCTACTGCTCACCATGTCACAGCCGGGTCGGCGACGGCAATGGGATGATCGTACAGCGCGGCTTCCCACATCCGCCGTCGTATTTCGCCGAATATCTGATAAAGGCGCCGAACCAGCATTTTTACGACGTGATCACCCATGGATACGGGGCCATGTATCCCTATGCGGCCCGCGTGGCGCCTGCCGACCGCTGGGCCATCATCGCCTATATCAGGGCGTTGCAAGCGAGCGAGAATGCCCGGCTCGCCGACGTGCCGGCGGACAAACGGCAGTCGCTCGAATGACTGACAACCGCCTCTGGCGCGATCTAAGCCTGATCGCACTGACTGCACTGGTTATCGGCGTGGCCGGCTGCATCGTTGGGGCTCTCATCGACCCGACCGGTTTTTTTCGCGCCTGGCTTTGCACATATCTGTTTTGGCTGGGTCTGCCGCTCGCTGGCGTCTCTCTGGTCATGGTGCACGATCTGAGCGGCGGCGAATGGATGGCGACAGCGCGTCCAGTTCTCGAGGCGGCCGTCGGTGACGATGCCGCTCGCGACCCTGGCGGGGATCCCCGCCTTCGTCGGACTCCACGCTCTTTACAGCTGGACCCACCCGGCGCCCAGCCTCGGCAACACGTTTTATCTGAACTCCGCCGGATTTTATCTGCGCTACGCGATTTACGTCGTGTTGTGGAACCTGCTCGCCGCTTACGTGCTGTGGGCCCCGCGCGAGGAGGCGGCGCCGATATCACCGGGTCTATCGTGGATCAGCGGAGTTGGGCTTACGGTATTGGCGTTCTCCGCCGGTTTTGCCTCGATCGACTGGATTATGTCGCTGCAACCCGCATTCTGGTCGTCGATTTTTTCCTATTCGGTTGGCGCGAGTTGGTTCAACACCGGGCTCGCGATGGTCCTGCTGGTTATCGCCGTTGGCGGGCCTGCCGTTGGAAAGCGGCGGGATCACCTCGCCGATTTGGCTGCGATCCTTCTCGCGACGACGATCTTTTGGGCCTATGTCGAGTTCATGCAGTTTCTGATCATTTGGGAGGAGAATCTCAAATCTGAAATTCCCTGGTATCTGCTGCGCAATCACGGGGTCTGGCGGGCCGCTCTCCATATCTCGATCGGTTTCGGCTTTGTCGCACCGTTTTTTGTATTGATCTGGCGGCCGAGCAAACGCAGCCGCAGCATCGTGGCGGTTATTTGCTTGCTGATCATCATCAGCCGCGTGGCCGACAAATGGTGGCTGGTGCTGCCGGTATTCGCCCATGCCGGCCCATTCTGGCTCGACGCCGCGGCAATCCTCGCGTTGGGCGGGCCGATGGTGCTGCTGTTTGGGTCCGCGCTGCGTTACGGCCCGCGTTTGAACCCAGGCGGCTCGCCGGTGTGGAAGGCGGCGAACCATGGCTGAACTGAGCCAGGTCCGAGAAAACAATCCTCATACCGAATATGAGCGCGAGGACTGGCCGCTCAAACCAGTGGCTTTGGTTTATCTCGGCACGTTCATTTTCCTGGTCATTGCACCACTAGTCATGATGTGGGTCTATCCGCAGGCAGCATCCGATGTCAGCCGCCGGCTGGAGGTTCGCCCTCCCGCGCCGGAGCTGCAGGTCAATCCGCAACAGGATTTGGTGACCTTCCGCCTCTCCGAGGAAAGTCGGCTTAATAATTATTACTGGATCGACAAGCAGAAAGGGATTGTCCACATCCCGATCGAGCAGGCGATGAAGAAGCTTGCGGCTCAAGGGGTCGAAGGCTTTCCAAAGAGGCAGCCGTGAGTTTCGCCGTCCCGATTCTCGTTCTGGCGATGGCAATTATCGCGCCGACCGCCGGCGCATCGGCGTACTCGAAGGACAATCTTGCAGGCTTTGCGTTTCACCCGCACCCGGGGGCGGAGCTGCCGCTGGCCGCAAGCCTCGTCGACGAAAACGGCCGAGAGGTGAAGCTCGGCGCGTACTTCACCGGCAGGCCCGTCATCGTCGTGCTCGATTATCTGCGCTGCAAGTCGTTGTGCGGTATAACGCTCTCCGGTCTCTTTACGGCGCTCAATGCATTGCCGGTCGACGCCGGCCAAGACTTCCAAATGCTCGCGATCAGCATCGACCCGCGCGACACCCCGGCTGACAACGCCAAGGCGAAAGCGAAATACCTCGCGAGCTATCGTCATCAGAAAGCAGCCCAAGGGGTTCATTTCTTAGCCGGCGATGCCGCGTCGGTGCGGCGGATCGCTGACGTGATCGGCTTTCCATACCGCTACGATCCCGACATCGGCCAGTACATCCATCCTGCGGGGTTTATCCTCGCCGGCCCGGATGGCAGGATCAGCCGCTATATCTTCGGGGTCGGCGCAGGCAGCGCGGATCTGCGCGCCGGGCTTGCCGGCGCCGCGCAGGGCGAAACATTAACTACGTTCGAGCGGTTGGTTTTGCTGTGCCATATCGAGGGGGCGCCGCTCGGCCGTTTCACGGTGCCGGTCATGGCGGCGTTGATGGCCGGCAATATCGCCGCCGGCGTGACCGCTCTTACCATTGTTGTCGCCATTATCCGGCGGCGAGGCCAAGGCTAGGGCCGCAATGTATCACTGGGTCCCGTTCTGGCCGCGCACCGCCGCTCTCAACGCGGTTGTCGTCAACAACCTCTACATCGCCGAACTCGGGCTCTGCGGCCTGATCATGGCGATGGTTGTCGGCATGATGCTGACATTCTGCGTCCGTTATCGCGGCGGCAGTACCGCCTCACGCTCCGATCTAATTAAAAAAACCTGGCATTGGGAAGTCGGTTGGACGATCGCAACCTTTGTTATGTTCCTGGTACTGTTCGTCTGGGGAGCGTCGGTCTACATCTGGCTCTTCAAATCGCCGCCCGGCGACATCGAAATCTATGTGGTCGCAAAACAGTGGATGTGGAAGTTGCAGCATCCCGGCGGCCAGCGCGAAATTGATGCGCTGCACATCCCGGTCGACAAGACGATCCGCTTGGTGATGGCGTCGCAGGACGTGATCCACAGTTTTTTTATTCCTGCCTTCCGCATCAAACACGATGTTGTGCCCGGCACCTACGAAACGATTTGGTTCAAGGCAGAAAAAACCGGCACCTATAAGCTCGAATGTACCCAGTACTGCGGCACTCAGCACGCGACGATGAAGGGCGAAGTCTATGTCATGAAGCCGGCGGATTACGCCCGCTGGCTGACCGAGCAGGGGGTCAATCAATCGCTGGCGCAACAAGGCGAGGCGTTATTTCGCCAACACGGGTGCAGCGGCTGTCACGGCGCCAACAGCACGGTTCACGCGCCTCGATTTGGTGGGCCTCTATGGCAGCCTGGTGCATTTGCAGGACGGCTCGACGGTCAGAGCGGACGAACGCTACATCCGCGACTTGCATCTTAATGCCGCGAATCTCAAATCGTCGCCGGTTACCCGCCGATCATGCCGGACTTTTCTGGGCAGCTCAGCGAGGAGGAGTTGTTCAAGCTGGTCGCCTACATCCAATCGCTCGGCAGCCAGAGGGGAACGCAATGAGCACGATCGCCATCAATCTGCCGACCAATTACGCCACCGAAGAGAACACGATCGCATCATGGCTGCTGACTCAGCGATCATAAGCGCATCGCGTTGTTGTTTTTTGGGTCGATCACATTTTTCTTTTTTATCGGCGGCGCTGCCGCGACGCTTGATGCGGCTGAACCTGTCGACGCCGGAGGGCCTGCTTGCAGCCCATCGGTGTACAACCGCATGTTCACGATGCACGGCGTTGTGATGGTATGGTTCTTTTTGGTTCCGTCGATCCCGATGACGCTCGGCAATTTCTTTATTCCGTTGATGATCGGCGCGCATGATCTTGCGTTCCCTCGGATTAATTTGGCGCAGCTGGTACGTCTTTAATCTCTCGGGACTGGTGCTGCTTTATGCCTTGGTGATGGGCGGGGTCGATACCGGGTGGACCTTCTACACCCCGTTATTCGACTCTGTACGCAAACGGCTATGTTTTCACCGCAGCAATGGCGATATTCATCAATGGCTTCTCATCGATCATGACGTCGCTCAATTTTGTTGTGACGATACACCGCTTGCGCGCCCCGGGCATGACCTGGATGCGGCTGCCGCTCGTTCGTCTGGGGTATTTACGCTGTCAGCATCGTCATGCTGACAGCCACGCCGGTCTTGGCGATGGATACTGTTTCTGCTGGCGGTTGAGCGCTTTATCGGGGTCGGTTTGTTCGATCCACAGCGCGGCGGCGATCCGCTGTTATGGCAGCACATGTTCTGGTTTTATTCCCATCCGGCCGTCTACATCATGATTTTGCCGGCAATGGGTGTCGTCAGCGAGCTGATTACTTGCTATGCGCGCCGCCCGATATTTGGCTATAGCGGGCATGACGATAGCGCTGATGTCGATCGCGATCCTCAGCTTTTTCGTCTGGGCGCACCACATGTTTGTCGCCGGTATTTCGATTTATTCCGGCAGTCGTCTTCTCGCTGATGACCTATTTCGTCGCGGTGCCGTCGGCGATCAAGGTGTTCAATTGGACGGTAAGTCTGCATAAGGGCTGCGATCATTTTCGATGCGCCGATGATTTATGCGCTTGGTTTCGTCCTGCTGTTTACGATCGGCGGGTTGACGGGGCTCATGCTCGCGACCCTGGGCATCGATGTGCAGGTTGCATGCCACCTATTTTGTCATCGCGCATTTTCACTACATCATGGTCGGCGGCACGGTCAGTGCGTTCTTTGGCGGATTGCATTATTGGTGGCCAAAAATCACCGGCCGTTTTTATCCTGAGATGTGGGCGCGGTTTGCCGCGATCCTGACCTTTGTCGGCTTCAACCTGACGTTTTTCCCGCAATTTATTCTCGGCTATCTCGGTATGCCGCGGCGGTACTATACCTATCCGCCGGAATGGCAATCCTGGAACGTGCTTTCCTCCGCCGGGGCCTCGATCCTTGCGGTCGCGTATGTCGCTGCCATTGTTCTATCTCGGCTGGTCGCTGATCTGGGGCAGGCGAGCCGATGCCAATCCCTGGGGCGCAACCGGTCTCGAATGGACCACCCCCTCGCCGCCGCCCGACCATAATTTGGAGCGGACCCCGGTCGTAAAGCTCGGGCCCTATTCCTACAATCCGGTCGACGGCAGTTATACGACCCAGGACGGCGTCAAACATGCATAGCCGGACGATCACGCCGGAAATCCAATATGCCAACCTCGCGCAGCAGGGCGACACCGCCCAGCTCGGGATGTGGGTGTTCATCACCACCGAGACATTGTTTTTCGGTGCGCTGCTCTTCACCTATTTTCTCTATCGCGACGACCTATCCGCACGAATTTGCCGAGGCCGCCAAAGACGCGGTGCTGTGGTGCGGCAGCGTCAATATCGGGCTGATCATGACCAGCAGTCTGACGATGGTGCTGGCGATCAATGCCGCCGCCGAGGGCGGCGCCGCGCGATGGTTTATTGGCTGATCGCCACCGCATTGCTCGGAGTATGTCTTTCTCGGGGTCAAGGGCTACGAGTATTCGTCTCGACTACCAGCGACAACGTCGTCCCGGCTGTCAACTTCGTGATGAAGCCGGGCGAGGCTCCGGCCGGCGAATTGTTCTGGGTTTTCTACTTTGTCGCGACCGGGCTGCATGCGATCCATTTGTCGATCGGCATTGGTCTCGTTCTCTACCATGCTGCTGTGGCGGGTCCGACGCGGCGAGATCACCCCCGCCTATTATGCGCCGCTCGAGGTCGTCGGGCTGTATTGGAGCTTTGTCGATACGGTCTGGATCTTTCTGTTTCCGGCGATCTACCTGGTAGGACGGTCATGAGAGCGGCAGCATGAAGAGCGACGCTAAGCATGACCCGGACGGCTGTTCATGTCGTCGCCTGGCTGGTGCTGATTCTGCTGACCGGGATCAGCATCGGGACCGCCTTTCTTGGGACTCGGAGCTTATCGCCCCGGCGATCCAATTTGGCATCGCCGCGACCCAGGCCTCGATCCTGTTTGTGCTGTTCATGCGGCTGAAGGGCGCGCCCTCGCTGAAATGGGTCTTCGCCGGCAGCGGCTTTTTCTGGCTGCTGTTTCTTTATGGGCTGAGCTTCACCGACTACGCCACTCGCCGGGCGGCTGGCCCAAATACTGAATTTTTTGTAGGGGTCGATTGCGATTTTGGCCCGCCGCGCGCCCGCAACAGGCCTAAGAGGCCGACCGCCGCCAATCCGGCAACGGCGGCAATCGCCGTGTTGCGGTGTCGCCGCGTGAACATCTCCCACGATACCGCGCGGGCCTTGTCGTCAAAGCGCCCGTGAGCGCCATAATCGCCATCGACGGTTTCGAACAAATTGGCCGGCGCGTCCGGCGGCAAAGGGTCGCCGGTCAGCTGGCCGCTATAGCCTTTCTTAGCTAGGTAATGGTCCAGTATCCCTGGCATCAGTGTGTTGCCGACAATCGCCTTGATCGTCGAAAATCCGACCCAGATCTCGCGGTTATCCGGGTTTTCCGCGGCAAAGGCGATTGCGCGCGCCGGGACTTCAGGCTGAAAGATCGGCGGCACTGGCTGGGGCCGCTGGCCAGTCTTGTTCAACGCCCAGTCGAATTGCGGCGTATTGACAGCCGGCAAATGCACCATGACGAGCTTGACGGCACTGTTGTCATGAAGCAGCTCGCAGCGTAATGAATCGGTAAATCCGCGGACCGCAAATTTGGCGCCGCAATAAACCGATTGTAGTGGTATTGCCCGATAAGCTAGGGCGGAACCGACGTTGACGATAACGCCGCGATTGCGCGGCCGCATCCGCGACAGCGCCGCCATCATCCCGTGAACCTGACCCAAATAGGTCACCTCGGTCGCGTGCTTGACCTCATCCGGTTTCAGCTTCTCGACTGGAGAAAATACTGTGGTCATCGCATTGTTGACCCAGACGTCGATCGGGCCGAGCTCCTGTTCGATCCGGCCTGCAGCGCTGTCGACTGCGGAGAAATCTGCGACATCGGCGACAATCGGTAAGGCTTTCACGCCCTTCTGGCGGATCTCTTTGGCCGCTCTTTCGAGCCGCTCCCCGTTGCGCGCGAGGATTGCCACGTCGTAGCCGCGCGCCGCGAACTCCAATGCCGTCGCGCGGCCAACCCCGGCGCTGGCGCCGGTGATGACGACAATCATCCCTGTTCTCCCTGGCGATCGGTGGTGAGGCGGTAGACGATCTCCTGACGATAGGTTTCGCCCGGCCGTAAGATCGTGCTCGGGAAACCCGCTTCGTTCGGAGCGTTTGGAAAGCCTTGGGGCTCAAAGGCGAAACCGGCCGATTGGCGATAGAGACCGCCACGGCCCGGAGCCGAGCCGTCGAGATTGTTCCCGGTGTAAAATTGCGTGCCCGGCTGAGTGGTCAGAATTTCGAGAACCCGGCCGCTGGCCGCCGAATGGGCCCGCGCGGCCAATCGGGCCGATCCATCGCGAGACTCCGGTAGTACATAGTAATGGTCATAGCCGCGGCCGAACCGCAGCTGCTCATCCGGCTCGCGAATACGCGCGCCGATCTGCTGCCGATTTCTGAAATCGAAGGGTGACCCCGTCACCGGGCGGATTTCGCCGGTCGGGATCTGTTCCTCGTCGGTCGGGAGATACGCATCGGCAAAGATCTCGACTTCGTGGTCGAGGCAATCGCGCGCAGCGGGTCCGTTAACGTTGAAATACGGATGGGCGCTCAACGACAGGACGGTGGGCTTTGTCGTCTCGGCATTGAACAGCAACGAGAGGCCGGACTCGTCGAGCCGCCATGTCGCCTGAACCGTTACTTCGCCGGGAAAGCCTTGATCGCCATCGGCGCTGGTCAGCGACAATGTCAGATGCTGCGAAGAAGCATCTTTGACCGACCAAAACCGTTTGCCAAAGCCGACCGTGCCGCCATGCAATGTATTTTTGCCCTCGTTTTGCGAGAGCTGGTAGGCAGTACCGTCGATGACAAAACAGCCGCCGGCGATGCGGTTCGCGTTGCGACCGAGCAATGCGCCAAACGAACCGCGATTTTCGACATAACCCGCGACATTGTCAAAACCCAGCACCACGTGGCCCGGGACATCATTGCGATCCGGAGTTCTCGAGCGAAACCAGCGCCCCGGCATAATCGGTGATGCAGGCCCTGAGCTGGCCATGTTCCAGCGTATAAAGCCGCGCCATCTGACCGTGCGCTTGGCCAAAGTCCTTAATGTTCATCTCAAAATTTGCCTCTCTCTAAAAGAACCGGGTAGCAGCAGTGGGGTTCCGGCTGCACGCGATCATCATGACCGGCACGGACAAACAACAACACCCAGACCCTGCTGCCGACCCACAAACCGGAATTTACGGAAAAGCGGCGCAGAGCCAAGCGCTCCGACAATGTTGTTAGTGGATCAAGGGCCGTCGGTGCCGGCGTTTGACGGACGCTGTTCGCCTGTTGAACTCGCCCCCAGCCGGTGGCCGGCCCTTGCTTAATCCCGGCTGCGTCAATTCGGCATACGCTTCGGCAGATTGAGTATCCGCCTCCCGCCGCTCTTTCTCTTTCTCTTTAGCTTTGTCTGGGCCAGGGTCGCGCTCGGCGGCGTGGCGCAGTTTATCGGCACTTTTTTGCGCATCCATACATGTCTCCTATGCTGCGAAGGGTCGCGACAGCAGCGCTCCAACAGTTATGAGGTTAACCCCCGAGTTCAGATCGGGTTGCCGCGGCCGCGTCGTCGCATATGATCGCCGGATGCAGACCGAAAACCCGACCGCCGTTCACTATCGCCTCGGACTAAACCAGCCGATCGGCAGCCCGACCGCACGGCGCCTGGCCGAGATGGCCGAGGCGATCGGCCGCGATACCGGGGGCGCGTTTCGCCTCGACGTGTTTCCGGAAAGCCGGCTCGGCCCCGACCCGCAGATGTTTGCCGATATGCGTGACGGCAAGCTCGAATTTTTCTGTTGCGGGCGCCACCCTGGGCGGCGCTCGCGCCGACCAGCGCGCTGCCGTTGCTGCCGTTCGCCTTTACCGATTCAGCGCGCGGTCTTCGCGGCGCTCGACGGCGCGCTCGGCGATCAGATCCGCGGCGAGTTGGCGCAGCACGGCATCCATGCGTTTCGCCACTGCCTGCAAAACGGATTTCACCACCTCACCACCAGCAACCGGCCGATCGGCACCGCCGCCGATTTTGCTGGGGTCAAGATCCGCAGTCCCGGGCGGCGAGATCGCCCGCGATTTCTTTGAGACGTTCGGCGCCGAGGCCGGCATGTCCCATTCAACCAGATGTACGAGGCGCTGAAGGAACGCCAGTTCGACGGCCAAAGCGACCCGCTCGGCGTGGTTCTGTCGCTGAAGCTCTACGAGGTGCAGAGCCATCTGAGTTTGACCCGGCATTGGTGGTCGGGGTTTACGCTGCTCGCCAACGCCGCCGCCTGGGCGGCGCTGCCCGCCGACATCAAACAGGTGGTCGAGCGCAACGCCGAGAATTTGCATTAGTGCAGCGCGCCGGATACCGAGGCGATCAACGCCGCCGGCGAAAAGGAGCTCGCGCGACGCGGCATGATCGTCAACCGCGCCGACACCGACAGCTTCCGCGGCAAGCTCGGCGATTTCTACGCGCGCTGGAGGGCGAAGTTCGGGTCCCGCGACCTGGCGCCGCCTCGAAGCTCACGCCGACGGGCTCGGCTGATGGCGGCCGCCCGAGCAGCCTTTCCGCCTCGACGGCAAGACCGCGCTGGTTACCGGCGCCGGACGCGGGATCGGCCGCGGCGTGGCGATCGCGCTCGCCGCGGCCGGCGCCGAACTGGTGCTCATCAGCCGCACGCGGCGAGCTCGAAGAGGTCGCGGCCGAGATCGCGGCGGCAGGCGGCCGGGCGCAGGCATTGCCGCTCGATGTCACCGACAGCGCCGCGGTGCGCGACGCCATCGCCGGGCTCGCACGCCTCGACATCCTGGTCAACAATGCCGGGCTCAACCGGCCGCAGCCGTTTCTCGAGGTCGACGAAGCAGCCTCGACCGGCTGCTGACGCTCGAATGTCCGCGCGCGCGTTCCTGACCGCCCAGGCCGGCGCGCGGCTGATGGTCGCCCAGGGCGGCGGCGTCATCATCAATGTGTCGTCGCAGATGGGCCATGTCGGCTCGGAGCGCGACCGCACCGTCTATGTGATGACCAAGCACGCGGTCGAAGGGCTGACCAAGGCGATGGCGGTCGAGCTGGCGCCAAAGGGCGTGCGCGTCGTCTCGATCGCCCCGACCTTTATCGACGACGCCACTGGTCCGGCCGTTTTTCGACGACCCGACGTTTCGTAAATGGGTGCTCGACCGCATCCCGATGCGGCCGGCTCGGCACTGTCGAGGAGGTCGCGCCGGCGGTGGTGTTCCTCGCCTCGCCCGCCGCCGCCCTCGTCACCGGCTCGTCGCTGCTCGTCGACGGCGGCTGGACCGCGTGGTAAGCATTTCACGTGAGAGGGTTCGATGGCGACATTAGCAGGCCAGCGCGCTCAGTTCACGTGGGCGCTCAATGAATATAATAAATCTGATGACCCTGACACCCACGTTAAATTTGCGCGACGTATGGCGAAGTATATCGCAGCGGCGCCATCTCATGACTTTACTAAGGAGCAAGTAACGCAGGGACAAACCTATCCCGCTGAGGTAGACCATTACGTCAATGATCCTTAGCATTAATGCTGATCCTGATGTAACAGAACAGCAGGCCGTCCAAACAGTCGAACAAGCGGTGGACGCCTCGAATGTAATCCGCATTGGCCAGGGAAACGGTGTCGTATATGCATATGGATATCGCTGTTGTCCTGATCGGCTTAAGATTGGCTTTACCCAGGGTGACACGGTTCAGCGAATTGCGGCTCAGATCGGGACGAGCACTCCTGACAAGCCGACCCTCTTTCTGGAGATAAGGACAAACGAATGCCGCGCACTCGAGCGCGCAATCCTGTCCGTACTGGAAGTTCGCGGCCGTAAAATTATGGGGGGAGGCGACGAATGGTTCCAGACCGATCGGGAAGAGGTCTCAGCGATCTATAAGTTCACTATAGAAAGCCAGTGAGGTTACTTGCCCCGACGCGTTAAGGCGCCAGAACTGGCCCCGCGCCGCCCGAACCCTGGGTTTCCGATTGACCCAAAACGTGTCGCAGCCATGCTTCGTTGATGAGTGAGTAACGTGTCACCCTTGAATTTCTTGGCAGGCATCTAGAGCGCGTTATCGCCGCGCAGAATGCGACGCGTGATGACCTGCGCGTTCTGACCACGACCGTGTTGCGTCTCGAAGGAACGGTGAACGGCGTCCTAGATCAGCTACATGCGATGGTCGCCCAGCATCAACGCTTCGACGCCCGATGCCGACGGCTTGAGGAAGAGCAAACACCGTAAGCGTGACTTTCCGGTCTGCCAAGTTATCAGGCGCGGGCTATAGCGGAACACGATCGATGTCGGTTTGCGAAAAGTCGTCCCCTCGAAAAAGCAGTGGCTCCCGCCGGCATTTTGCCAGAGCATAGGCAAAGCAATCGCCGTAATTGAGCCCGGCCGGATGGCGGCCCTTGCCGAAACGCCGCCAGGCGTTACGCGCGATCTCGGCCTGGTCGTGATCGACCGGGACGATCTGGATCCCAGCGTGATAGACCAACAAATCGAGTTCGCGCCCGCCAGCTTCTCCCTTGCGGCTCTCGATTACGATCGAAGTCTCGAGGAAGTTTGCCGCCGATAGCAGGCGCAGCTCGTCGTCCTCGATCGCCTGAGCGAGCAGGGCGGCATCCTCCTCGTTCAGCAGCACGGCAATCATGGCTGAACTGTCGATGACCATCAGCTCGGCAAACCATGCTCGTCATAGCCAAGGATCTCATCCGGCGTATGCTGATCGAGATCCGGCAAGGCCGCACAGCGCTTCCCGATCTCGATGATTTCACCCGCCAGGCTACGGCCCCCCCGCTGCCGCCGAACCCGCTGCAGGCGTTCCTCGGCGGCTCGGCGTACGGCGGTTGTAACCGATTCCCCGGCGATTGAGGCGAGTTCCCGCACAGATCTTTCGGTCGCGGGGTCCTTAATGTTCAGAGCCATGTAGTTTACCTTGGCAGAAATTATCTGTATGTAAAGACAAAACGGCTGCCGTAATCATTAGGCAATTTGAGGAGGACCGTTCATTCATGCCCCGGTACATCAAGACAGCGGCGTTGGCCGGCCAGCGGGACGAAGCCGACGCCAAGGTCCGCAGCACTGTCGAGACCATCATCGCCGATGTCGCGCGAGCGCGGCGATCGGGCGGTGCGCGAGCTTTCCGAGCGGTTTGACAAATGGTCGCCGCCCGCGTTTCGGCTGTCGGATGACGAGATCCGCGCCCTTGTCGCAAAGGTGTCGCCGCAGACGATCGCCGACATCGAATTCGCGCAAGCGCAGATCCGCAATTTCGCCGAGATCCAGCGCGCTTCGATGAAGGATGTCGAGGTCGAGACCCTGCCAGGGGTCGTGCTCGGCCATCGCCATATCCCGGTGGCGCGGGTCGGCTGCTATGTGCCGGGCGGGCGCTATCCGATGGTCGCCTCGGCGCATATGTCGATCGTCACCGCGCGGGTGGCGGGGGTCGGCCACATCATCGCCTGCACCCCGCCGAACCAGGGCGGCCCGCACCCTGAGACGATCGCGGCGATGCATCTCGGCGGCGCCGACGAAATCCACGTGCTGGGCGGCGTCCAGGCGGTGGCGGCGATGGCGCTCGGCACCGAGACCTTTAAGCCGGTCGACATGCTGGTCGGGCCCGGCAACGCCTATGTCGCCGAGGCCAAGCGCCAGCTTTACGGCAAGGTCGGTATCGACCTGTTCGCCGGCCCGACCGAAATCCTGGTCATCGCCGACGATAGTGCCGACGCCGAGATGTGCGCGACCGATTTGCTCGGTCAGGCCGAGCATGGCCCGACCTCGCCGGCGATCCTGTTGACCACCTCGGAAAAACTCGCACATGCCACGATCGCCGAAGTCGAGCGCCAACTCGGGGTCTTGCCGACCGCCGATGTCGCCGGAATTGCCTGGCGCGATTATGGCGAGGTGATTCTGTGCGCTGACGATGATGAAATGGCGCAGGAGGCCGACCGCATCGCTGCCGAGCATGTCGAGGTGTTGACCCGCGAACCTCGGCGCCTGGCTCGACCGGCTGCAGAATTATGGCGCGCTGTTTCTCGGCCCCGAAACCAATGTCTCCTATGGCGATAAGGTCATCGGCACCAATCACACGTTGCCGACCAAAGGGGCGGCGCGCTACACTGGTGGGTTGTGGGTCGGGAAATTCCTGAAAACCTGCACCTATCAGGAAATCAAGACGCCCGAGGCGAGCGTTATGATCGGCGAATATTGCAGCCGGCTGTGCGCGATCGAGCGCTTCTGGGGCCACAAGGAGCAGGCCGATCTGCGCGTCCGCCGCTACGGC
The DNA here is from genome assembly GCA_963777435.1 of uncultured Alphaproteobacteria bacterium. GTDB lineage: Bacteria > Pseudomonadota > Alphaproteobacteria > ATCC43930 > CGMCC-115725 > AP-15. The sequence goes on along the minus strand of CAVZQT010000007.1, from coordinate 113,317 downwards.
CGCAAAAACGCCGCGGAGTGAGTTTACTGACCGACCAAGGCCTTCACTGTGCCACGCCAGGGACCGCGACGAGATTATATTTCGCAAATTTCTCGCCGATCTTTCGCGCTGCCTCATATTCCGGCGAATGACGCCAAGCCGAGAGTTGGTCCATGCTGTCCCAAGCAAGAACAACGACCCGCGCCTTGGGCAGATTTCCGTCGATTACGGTTCCCGTTCCCGCGGCGACGTACCGACCGCCATGGGCTTTGATCGAGGCTCGAGCCTGCGGCAGGTACTCGTTAGCGTACCCAGCCGGGTCGGTGACCTCGTTCATCGCGATCATATAGACGGGCGGCTTCGCCTGCGCGTGGAGTGCTTTCACCCCAATGCTGCCGATCGCGATGCCACCAACTAAGGACAGCGCAATCGCCTGAAATATTTTCATCACAAACGCCCCTTATTCTTCGATCCGGATTCTCGCAAAGGCCCCGTTCAACCACAAGGGGATAATGAGCGCTTCTGACGCCGCAGCGAACAGGCCGGTTCGCGCCCGCCGCTAAAGCAGAAAAAACGCCGCCGAATAATTCCCGAGAACGGCGCTTGCGGAGCTTTGTTGTCTACTTAGCCTCGGGCGGCCGACAGCACCTCGCTGGTCGCAGCGGGTTAGTCGATCGGAATGATCACCTTGCCGATCGGCCATAGCGCCAAGCCTGCGAGCTTTAGATGTGCCCAGGCGAAGGGCAGGCCAATAATGGTTATTGCGAGGCCCAGCGCAAAGACGAGATGGCCAAGCGCCAACCACCAGCCGGCGAAAATAAACCAGATGATGTTGCCGAGCGTGCCGAGCGGCCCCGTGCCGAGATCCTCTCGGCCGGTATACGCGGCGCGCGACACAGCAGTCTTGCCGAAAGGCAGCAGCGTATAGACGGCGATGTTGAAAGCGGCGCGTGTCCAGGGCAGCCCGATAATGGTGATGGCCATGATGACCGCCGCCACAAGCCAGGCGATCGCCATCCACAGACCGCCGAATACGATCCACAGAAGGTTAAGGAGAAAACTTATCGGGGCCATGCAGTTGAACCATCAAGCCGACTTTTTATAGAACACCCCGGCCTTCATGATGTGGGTCAGGTGGTCGCCTTGGCCGTCGAGCAGCGAGATGTTGGCGAGCGGGTCGCCGTCGACCACGATTATATCTGCGCGAGCGCCGGGAGCGATTGCCCCGATCTCGCCGGCGCGGTTCAACAGCTCGGCGTTGATCGTCGTCGCCGAGCGGATGATGTCGAACGGCGTCATCGCTTCGGCGCGGATCACGAATTCGCGCGACTGATGGCGATGCATCGGCCCCAATAAATCGGTGCCAAAGCCGATCTTGACGCCTGCCGCCTGCAACGTTTCGAGCGAGCGCAAACCCGCCTCGCGGACATCGCCGAGTTTGCCGAGGCTGACCTCGGGAAACCCGAGTTCGCGGCCAAAGCGATGCATTGCATCGAAAGTAACGAGGGTGGGGACAACAAACGCGTCGGCGCCGGCAACATGATCGGCGGTCGCACGATCGATCAGGTTACCGTGCTCGATCGAACGCACCCCAAAATCGATCGACCGGCGGATGGCCTCGGGCGTGTAAGCATGCGCCATGACGTAGGTGTGCCAGGCATGCGCCTCCTCGACGATCGCGCGCACCTCTTCTTCGCTATATTGCAGGTTCCACACCGGGTCATAGGGCGACGCGACGCCGCCCGAAGCCATGATCTTGATCTGGGTAGCCCCTTTGCGCAGTTCGTCACGTGCGGCACGGCGGCATTCCGCGACGCCATCGGCGATGCGGGCGAGCCCAGCGCCGGCCTCGCAACAGGCACATGCGACGACCGACACCGAGCGAGTGCGCGGCCGCAGATCGCCATGCCCGCCGGTTTGGCTCAATGCCTGCCCGGACGGAAATATCCGGGGACCGCGCACCAGACCTTCTTCGACCGCTTCCGCCAGCCCGCCATCGGCACCGCCGGCATCACGGATCGTCGTAAACCCGCGCTGCAGCATGCCTTCGAGCACGCGCCCCGCTTGCAACGCCACAAGGCTGATTGGGCGTTCTGCCAAGCGCGCCAACACCTGATCGACGGCAATCACATGGACGTGCGCATCGATTAAGCCCGGCATCAACGTGCGGCCTTTAAGATCGACGATCTCGGCGAACTCGCTACTGAGCGGGCGATCTGAGACCTCGCGGATTAACTCGTCTGCGACAAGGACGTGATGGTCTTCGCGACGCTCGTTGCGCGTGCCGTCGAGGACCGCACAATTGGCAAAGATGATGCCGGCCATGATGCGAGGCCTCCCACAACTTCTACTACCCGCGAGCTTAAGGCGGATATTCGCCAGGCGAAAGCGGACGCCTTGCCGAACCGGCGGTCGGCGGCTAACGTCACGAGGACCATGTTTGGGGAGGAAAAGCGATGTCCATACTCGTAATCGGCGGCACCGGTTTCATTGGGCGCCGTCTCGTTCCGTTGCTGGCGCAGCGCGGCGAGGAAATCGTCTGCATGGACATCAACCCCGCCACCGCCAATTACGAGGGCCTTGGCAAACAGGTGCGAGTCGTGCGCGGCGATGTCAGCCAGTTCGACGACGTCATGGCGACGATGGTCGAGGCCAAGCCCGAACGGGTCGTCAATCTTGCCTATTTCCTGGGCAGCGAGTATCCGCCCCGTGTCGCGTTCAAGCTCAACATTCTAGGCATGGACAATTGCTTCGAGGCGGCGCGGCTGTGCAATGTCAGGCGCGTCGCTTACGCCAGTTCGCTGGCGGTCAGCGGCGAGCAGCATTTTTACGGTGACCGCATCGTCAACGAAGACGATTTCCGCCATGGCCATGTGCAATACGCGATGCACAAAATCTTTAACGAGTGGCAGGCGCAGGATTACCGCGAAAAACACGGCCTCGACATTACCGCGATCCGGCCGGCCAACGTGACCGGCAACGATAAGATCGTCGGCTCGGTCGACCACGTCAAAATCATCACCTTTCCAGCCCGCGGCCAGGCGATTTCGTTCCCGTTCAAAGACGCCATGCGCTGTCCGATCCATGTCGACGAAGTGGCTGAGATTTTCGCCCGCGTGATCATGTCCGATTGGCCAAAACACTGGATCTACAATACGGGTGGCGTCTCGATCAGCCTCGGCGAGATCGCGGATATGGTCCGCGAATTCCTGCCGGGCGCGAACATCAATTTTGACAAGGAAACCGGCGGGAAAGAAATCTCGGGCAACTACCTGATCGACAACAAGCGGCTGGTCGAGGAATTTGGTGTGCAGTACCGTCCGTATCGCGAGCGCGTGCTGCAGATCATCAACGAAGTCCGCCGTGAAGCGGGTCTGCCGGCGGTGACCGAGCACTGACCTGCGTTCTGCGGCTCGCTATGGGGGGTGTTGTTGCGGGCGACGCGCCAATCGACAGCGCCTCCTTTTCATAGTCGATAAATCATCGGCGCTTATCCAGGCTGATGCCGCAAAACATTTCGGCTGCGGTCGCGGGCTTTATCGTCGCGACGATCTCGTGCGTCCGGCTATCTCGGCATTGTGGCGTTGATGGCGATCGAGTTCGGCGTGCATCCCGCTCCCATCGGAAATCATCATGCCGTTTTCCGGCTATCTCGCCTCGACCGGCCGGTTCAATCTCTTCTTCGTCGCGACCGCGGGCGCCATTGGCTGCAATCTCGGCTCGACCATCGCCTACGCTGTCGGGCGCTATGGCGGGCGGCCGCTGGTCGAGCGCTGGGGGCCCTACATCCTGGTTAGCCGGCGCGACCTCGCCGACGCCGACCGATTTTTTGCCCGTTATGGCGGCGCCGCGGTGTTCGTCGGCCGGTTGTTGCCGGTGATCCGCACCTTCATCGCGTTCCCGGCCGGCATCGCCCGTCTCCCGCAACTCAAATTCCAGATCTATACCTTTGTCGGCTCGTGGCCATGGTGTTTTGCGCTCGCCTATATCGGCTACAAGCTCGGTCAGCAGTGGGACAGCGATCCGCGGTTGCATGCGATCCTGCGGCGGTTCGATTGGCTGATCTGTCGTGCTGATTGTTGTGGGTGTGGTCTGGTATGTTTGGCGGCATTTCCGGCACGCCAGGGATTGAGATCGCGGCCGGTCCGAGTGTGCCGGATCTGTCTTGCTACTCAATACCTTCAGCGCCGTCGACGCCCTCTCGACGCCACCTTGGCCCCGAAGCCGCGAATATGCCCGGTAAGCCTGGCCGCCGCCGCCGGAATACCCATTGCCGGGTGATAGAAATTCTGCTGGTGGCGATTGCGACGCCGCCGGCGAAGGAAATCGACCTCGGCTGATGTCGGCAGCATCTCGACGAAGTCGATGTATTCCGGTCCGTTGTTCCCGGGTTCGCTCAAGCTCAGCGCGCTGATCAGGTCGGGCGCCGCGACAACGCGCGGTGACAACGGCGGACCAAGATCGAACAAGCCGGTGCAGAGTGGCCTGGATGGAACAATGGTCGAATGGATAAGGCGGCGAACGCCATCAGGACCAGGTGGCGGCCGAATAACGCTGCCGGGTGCGACCCAAGGCGACACGATTACGGCGGGTACCCGCACCCCATAACGGTCGAAAGTGAAACCGTCCGGATAGGGTCCGCCTGGGGAGATTGCAGCCGGCGGCGGCACGTGGTCAAAGCAGCCGCCATGCTCGTCATAGACGATGACGAGCAAGGTGCGCGGCCAGGTCGGGGCGCTGCGCACGGCATTGTAGACAGCGGCGATCAACTGTTCGCCATAGACCATGTTGTGCGGCGGATGCTGGTCGTTGGGGACGGTTTGGTGTCGCCGGCTGGGAAAATATCGGGGCTCGATAAAGCTATAGGTGGCGAGCCTGCCGGCGCTGGCATGGCGCTCGAACTCGTCCTGGAATAAGCAGAAATGGGTCGGGATCTTGGCCCATAGATCGACCAGCGCCGCCGATTGCGGCATGTCGTGAAAATAAATCCGCCATTTGTAGCCGCGCGCGGCGAGACGGCGGAAAATTGTCGGCATCGCCGCCGGCAGGTAAGGCAGGTACGGCTTGCGATTGTTGACGCGGCCGCCAGCCGTACCGCAATGCATAAAATATCGGTTCGGCCAGGTCTCGCAGGGCGCCGAGGCGTGCCAGCGATCGGACACGCCAAAGGCATTGGCGAGCTGACTGATCACCGGGACCTGGTCGGGAAGAAAATAGTGCATTGCGGCGCGGGGGTCGCGGGGGCCGTCCTCTTGCGGCTGCGCCATGTAGTTGTCGACAAACCCGGTCATGCTGGCGGCGCGCGCCGGGTCTGGCCGAGCGGCCGAAAATCTGCTCGTTGATGTCGCTGAACAACTCGCCCGGATCATCGGTCGGAATACTGGCGGCGTGAGCGGTGAGTTTCGGGCTGTTCCACACCGTGATCGTGTCAACCGAGCCATCGGGTTTGTGCCACGGATTGCTTTCGCTTCCGTCCAACCCGTCGAATTGTTCGCTTTTCGGATAGAGCCGGCCAAGCATGCTGTCGAAGGAGCGGTTCTCCAGTGCGAGGACCACCACGTGCTCGATATTGGACATGCCGCTTTCTGTCTCCGCTCACACTCCTTCACCGCCATCAACACTCCCGGTCGTGACTGCGAGCACTGTGGCGAAAAATATCAGCAGGGAACGCTACTGCTGCGGGCCCGAGTCCAAATACCTCGGCGTTCCGTTTGCGCAAACGAGCTCGGCCGACCTCAGTCTGATACGCTCTCGCAAGGCTTAGTCCAGAGCGACCAGGGTGAAGTCGACTCCAGCACAACCTCCGAGAATGGGGGCGCATAACCGCGCGTTGGGTTCAGCCAAGCGGGTCTGCGCCCGGCTCACCGTCGTCGGGCGGCAGAAAAATTAGGGAATTGGCCTGAAAGGCAGGTCAGGTCGTCGCCGGCTCGTTGTACTCGGCGTCGCCGACATGCTTGCCCCAAGAAGTGCCTTGGCCCTGCTCGCCGGCTTCCGACAATGCCAGATGGGCGAACAGGCGATCGGGTGCCGCGCCGTGCCAATGCAATGTGTCCGGCGGAATATTGACGGTGTCGCCGGGGTTCAGGACTTGCGGCTTCTCGCCCTCAAAGCAGATGCGCCCAACGCCGGACAAGCAGAACAATGTCTGTCCGACCGGGTGCGAGTGCCACGCCGTGCGCGCGCCCGGTGTGAAGGTAACAACCGAGCCGCCCAGCCGCGACGGCGCCTCTGCGGTGATCACCGGGTCCTGGAATACGACGCCAGTGAAGGTCTCGGCGGCGCCCCGCCTGGTGGTGCGCGCTCCGGCGCGAATGACTCCGGCTTTTACGGGCATGACCGTGCTCCTTTGTGTGATGACGGGTTCTTCAGCCTGAAAAGAAGCGTCAGCTTAACCGCCGCACCCGGCGCAAGGCAACCGACCGGGTGCCGGTCAATGCCGCCATTGGTTGGCGGGCGCGCTTCCCTCCTCGAGCGGATAGGAAGTCGGCGGCATCGCTTGGGAAGCGCCATCGGTGGGCTCGGTGCGGCGCAGCCCGGCATTGCGGCGCAGCCGATTGGATGAGCGGATCGTCAGTGGGATCGAGCCGACATAGACGATGCCGATGGCGGTCAGGGTCAACCACGGCGCGGTCGTCACAAACCCGGCCAAGACGCCGATGCCGAGCAAGGTCGGCACGACCCAATGATGCGGCACCCGGATGCGCTTCAGCGACACGGTGGGCACTTTGCTGACCATCAGCAACGCGATGCCGGTGACCGTGACCGCGCTCAGATAGGGGGAACGGAACAGCCAATCGCCCCACTCGAAGCTCAAAAACATCGGAACCATGACGAGCCCGGCTCCGGCGGGCGCCGGAATCCCGGTGAAGAAGCGCGCCGTATGGGCCGGACTGGCGCCCCCCGCTTCGATATTGAAGCGGGCCAGCCGGAGGGCGCAGCACACCGCATAAAACAGCACGATCGCCCAGCCGACGCCGTGCAGGCTCGACATCGTCCATAAATACAGTACCGCCGCCGGAGCCACGCCAAAGCTGACAAAATCAGCCAGACTGTCGAGTTCGGCGCCAAAGCTCGACGTCGATTTCAGCAGCCGCGCGATGCGGCCGTCGAGCCCGTCGAAAATCCCCGCGACGATGATCGCGAACACCGCGCCGACAAAATTGCCCCCCATCGCAAACCGCATCGCCGTCATGCCGGCGCACAGTGCGAGCAGCGTTAGAACATTCGGGATCATGCGATTGACCGAGAGGTCAGAGAGCCGCTGCACCCGGGGCCGCCGCATGCGAGCGGTGCGCGACCGCGACCTTCCGGTCCTGTCGGCGTGCCAGTTTCTCAATGCGCGCTTCCTTCCGTCACCGCTTCGCGGCCAAAGCGATCGGCCACCACCGTCTCGCCGCCGACCATGCGCTGCCCGGCCACCACCAATGTGACATAAGGTGGCGGACAATAAACATCGACCCGCGAGCCGAAGCGGATAATGCCGACGCGCTGGCCGGCCGCGATGCGCTGGCCTTCGCGCAGATCGCAGACGATGCGACGCGCGACGAGACCCGCGACCTGGACAAAAACGATCTCGGGACCCTCGGTTGGCGCCACGCGGATTGCCATTCGCTCATTGTGCAAACTCGAATCCTCGCCGCTGGCATCAAGAAACCGCCCTTTCGTATAGCGCAAAGCTACGACCCGGCCGCCAATCGGCGTACGGGTCACATGCACATCGAAAAGGTTCAGAAAGATGCCAATCCGCGCGACCGGGCCATCACCCATCCCCAATTCAGGCGGGGGCGGCGCCTGCACGACCGAGATGACGATGCCGTCCGCCGGACTGACCAGTACGCCGTCGCGAAGCGGCGTTACCCGCCACGGATCGCGAAAGAAATAGATCAGCCAAAGAGTGGCAATCAACCCGACCCAGCCGGCCGGTCGCCACAACACCAACAGCAACACCGTCGCGACAGCCGCGGCAAGGACGAATTTGAACCCGTCGGGGTGCAGCGGCGCCAGGACCCTTCTAAGGACCACAACTCATCCAGTCCAAACGCGGGCTCACCGACCCTCGCGCCGCCACGCTGCCAAAAGACCGCCGACAATGACAATCAAGGCGGCCACCGCAGGCAAAAGCGGCAATTCGGTGAACCCGCTCACCGTATAATCTCCGTTCGCGCGAAGGCCCATCCAGTTTCGTCCCGCCGCGGTATCATCGGGCGCGACCCGCCTTACCTCCGGGATCGAACCGGAACCGACCCAGAAGACGCCGCCTCCGCTAGCCGCCGCGATTGGGGACAGCTTGTCCGGCGTGGTCCGGGCGTCGCTGAACTCGACCGGGTTGAGTGGTCCGGCGGCGGCAAGCGCCACCTTGTTGCCGTCGCTTATCCGATACAGCCCCATCTGGGAAATCGTCAGCTGTCCGCTGCTCCGCCCCCCTTGCTCGTGGGTTAGCTTCAGGGTCTGGGTTGTCCCATCGGGTGCCGTCACTTGCACAGGCCGCTCATCGGGTTCGAGCGATTGCCGGGTTATCGTCAAGTGATCGCCATCGACCGCCGCGCGTAGATCGTTCTCCTCCAAATCGGGCTCTTTCATCAGCCAGTATGCGAGCCGGCGCAGCAGCTCGGCCTGCGGACCGCCGCCTTCAAAGCCGCGCGCCCAGAACCACATCTGGTCAGACAGCAATTGCGCCACTCTGCCCTTCCCAACGCGGTCGAGCACCAGCAGCGGATCTCCCCGATCCCCGGTCATCACCGTCGTGCCACGATGGACGCGGGCGTCTACCTGGCGGAACCATCGCCCCCAACTGGGCTCCCCGTTCGGCGGACCTGCCTCGGGTAACCCCTCGGTCACCGGATGGCGGCGGCCGAGTGCCGTCACTTGCGGCTTGAACCCTTCTTCAAAGACTTCGCCGGTAGGGTCGGCCGGAAATATCGTGCCGAGCGGCGTGCGCGACAGGCTTAGCGGCGTTCCAAAATTTGGACCGGCTGCTTCGAGCAAGGCGCCGCCATTGCGCACATACCGAACGACGTTTTCGAGGTACGCCTCCGGGATAACGCCGCGCCGGCTGTAGCGGTCGAAAATAATCAGATCGAAATCGTCGAGCTTGGTGTCGAACAGCTCACGGATTGGGAAAGCGATCAGCGACAGCTCGCGGATCGGCGTGCCGTCCTGCTTTTCGGGCGGGCGCAGGATCGTGAAGTGCACGAGATCAACCGACGGATCGGACTTGAGCAAGTTTCGCCAGACACGCTCGCCGGCATGCGGCTCACCCGAGACCAACAGCACGTGCAACCGGTCGCGCACGCCGTTGACGACGACAACCGCGCGATTATTGATAAGGGTCAGCTCCTTCGGACCCGGCGCCGCCTCGAGTTCGAGGACATTCGGGCCGCCATGGTCGATCAGCACCGGCAACGTCACATCCTGACCGACCGGTACGATGATCTCTTGCGGCGCGCCGCCATCTTTACGCCAGGTCACGCCCGCCGCACCGGCATCCTCGCCAGCCTTCTGGGCGGCGCTTTGCGGCAGGTCCTCTACCCGGATCTTAAGTTGCAGCCGCTTACCGACAATGCCAAAGCTCGGCGCCTGCGCCACCACGAGGCGGCGATCGGCCTCATCGGGCTGTCCCGACAACAAAACGTGGAGCGGGGCCGGAACCGCCCGGCGCAACGCCTTAGCGTCCCCGGACGGAACGTCATGCACCTCGCCGTCGGTGACCATCATCACCCCGGCGAGGCGCTGGCGCGGGACGTCCGACATCGCCCGATCGAGCGCCGTAAACAGCCGTGTACCTTGATCTCCAGCGCCGGGCTGAGCCGCTCCCGCGCGGACCACCCGCACGTCAAGATCGGCCTGACGGCCGAGCTTTTCCTTAAGCGCGGCGAGCGCCTTTGCCGTGGCCTGAGTACGGTTGCCGATGGTCTGACTTGGTGAATTGTCGACGACGATGATCGCGACGTCGCGCTGCGGAACCCGCTGCTCCTCGATCAGTGACGGATTTACCAGAGCGGCGAGCAACACTGCGATTGCTAAAGCGCGCCAGCCTAGCCCAACGGCGCCGCGCCACACGCCAAAGGCCAGCAGCAAGACAGCGGCGGCGCCAAAAACCGCCAGCACCCACCACGGCACCAGCGGCATCGCGGCAAGCGAGTAGCCGGTGCTCGTCATTGGCCGAGCCGCTCGAGAATCGCGGGCACATGGACCTGATCCGATTTGTAGTTGCCGGTCAGCACGTACATCACGAGGTTGATGCCAAAGCGCACCGCCATCTCGCGCTGTTGTTCGCCCCCTGGCACGGCCGCGTAGAGCGGCTCGCCATTCCGATCGATTGCCCAGGCGCCGGCCCAATCATTGCCGCCGACGATGACGCTCGAGACGCCGTCGTTGACGTGGTCGTCAACGGGCTCGACCCACAAGGGGCCGACATTCCATCGGCCGGGGAACTCGTGCAGTAGATAGAAGGATTTGGTCAATACATGATCCGGGGGGATCGGCACCAGTGGTGGCATGTTAATCCCCGCCGTCAGCCGGCGCAGGCGTTGCGCCGCGACCGCAGCACCGCCAAACGGCCCCGGCGACTGTGCATCGCCATCGCGGGTGTCGAACAGGATCGTCCCACCGGTTTCGAGATAGCGGTTGATCCGCTCGACCGCCTTTGGCGAGGGCGGGGCCTGGTCAGCGGTCACCGGCCAATACAGCAGCGGAAAGAATATCAGTTCGTCGGCTTCGACATCGATCGCGAGCGGGTCGCCGGTCTCGACCGCGGTGCGCCGGTTGAGAGCGTCGCCCAAACCGACTAATCCGGCGCGGCTCTCATTGTCGACCTCGCTGTTCCCAGTTCTAACGTAAGCGAGCCGCAGCTCTGAGGTGGCGCGGGTAACAAACGCATCGTCGGCATGCCCCGGCAACGGCGGGACAAGAAAGACCAGCAGCAAGACACCCGCGACCTGCGCCGGGCGTCGCACCAGCAGCCCGCGTAATCCAAACGCGATCAGCAAATCGGCGAGGGCCAATGCCAGCGCCGCCATCAGCACCGGCGCGCGCAGATCGGTTTCGCCGGCAAATCCGAATGTTTCGCGGTGCGTATCCGAAGGCAGCCCCGCGATCGGCTTCAGTTGCGTAATCCCGGCTGAGAGATTGAGCGCTCGCCGCTCATCCTGCGTGCCGTAAAACCCCGGCGGATGTTGCGGTGAAACGGTCAGGGTGGCCAGTTCACCGCCGGCGATCGGCCGCGCTGCCGGAGGAGCACGCTGGAGACGGCCAAACCCGTCGAGGGTCTCGACCGGCGGCAGGCTGGCTTCGCCGCCGGCCACAACGCCTTGGCTCATCGCGATCATCCGCCGTAGCATTTGAACATAAAGGCCGGACAGCGCGAGATTGGACCAATCGGCGTTGGCGGTGGTATGCACCAGCACCATCCATCCGTGCCCGCGTTTCTCGGCGGTCACGAGAGGGGTGCCGTCGGCAAGCCGCGCCCATGTCTTGGCCGCGAGATCGATGTCGGGCTCCGCCAGCACTTGCCGCGAGACAGTCACGTCCGGCGGGATGGTCAGTCCGGCAAATGGACTAGCCGGTGCGAAAGGCGCAAGCTTCGCCGGCTGTTCCCACGACATGGCGCCACCGATCGTGCGTCCGCCGCGGCGGAGCCGTACGGGCAGCAGCTTGTCGTCCGCCTCGGCCAGATGCGGGCCGGCAAAACGCAGCAGCAAACCCCCGTCGCTGACCCATTTCTCGATCGCGGCGGCCTCGGCTGGCGACTCTGGGCTCGTGTCAGCAAAGATCAGCACCGCTAGCTGCCGCTTCAACAGATCGGCCGCATGGCCGCGCCGGATCTCGGTAAACGGGTCCAAAGCGCGTTCGAGATAGTAGGTTTCGCTGAGCAGCGGCTGCCCACCGGCATTCGCCGCAGCGGCAATCCCAACCGGGCGCCGGCGCCAGCGCTCGTCAACCAGCACGACCGCGCCCGCCGACTGTGCACCTTCGATTTCGATCCGCGCGGCTTGGTTTCGCAACTCGTTCGGCATCGCCAACTTCGCCTCGGCGGACACCGCGCGTGGCTCGACGGTCACGGCTTGATGCGCCAGAAACCGGCCATCCGCGCCGCTTGCCCGTATGTTGTACAATCTCGGTTTGCCGGTCGGCAGCGTCTGCAGCACCGCCGTAAGTTCCTTTGCCTCGCGATCACCGGGAGCAAGTAAGACCGGGGCGCGGTTCGGGCCGGCTGTCAGGTAAAAAAGAGCGCCATGTGCGTCCAAATAAACTGCGAGCGCTTTTGCGCCATTGGCGTCACCAACGCCGTCGCTAAGCCAGATTGCGGCAGTTGCTTCGGGCAGCGAGAGTTTTTGCAAGCGAGCCAATGCCGCCTGGCGGTCGACCGGCCAGGGTTTCGGCTCCGCCGCCTCGATCGCGGCGCGAGCATCCACGGCGCGGATTGGCGCCAGCGCCGGCGGCGCCGTGTCACTGCCGGACGGCGCAGTGGTCACGAGCACGACCTGGCGATCTTCGCGGGTCGCTTCGTCCAAGAGATTGCCGAGTGCAGCCTGGCGCGCGGCCCAATCACTCGCCGCCGCCCAGCCATCATCGACAACCAAGACCAAGGGGCCGGTGCCGGGCAGCTGTGCCTGCGGATCGAGCAGCGGATCCGCCGCTCCGATGATAACCAGCGCCGCAATCGCCATGCGCAGCAGGATCAGCCACAGCGGCGTGCGCGCCGGCGTCACCTCGCGCGGCACCAAACCCAAAAGCAGCCGGATTGCCGGAAATGCTATCCGGCGCGGGGCCGGCGGAGTTACCCGCAGCAGCCACCAGATAACCGGCAGACCGGCGAGCGCTAGCAACAGCCATGGTGAAGCAAAGGCAAGAGAACCGAACGCCAACACAGCTCAACCCACCGCCCTGATTAAGGCCATCGTCGCTATTCGCCGAAAAGGCTACTGCCGCCTGTCACCGGACAGCGCGGCATAAAGTGCGAGCAGCGCCAGCCCTGGCGGGCGATCGGTACGGTGCGAGGCAAAACCCCAGCCGAGCCTCCCGGCGAGGGCGGCGAGCCCGGCGCGGTGGTCGCGAAACCGAGCTGAGTAATCTTCACGGATTCCTTCGACGCGGCTTACCAGGATTTCATCGCGCTCTTCGACTCCGGCAAAGCGGATACGGCCGTCGAATGGCAGATCCTCCTCCGCCGGATCGATGATCTGCAGCAAGTGGCCCTTGAGCCCGGTTGCGGCAAAGCGCCGGACAACCGCTTCGACATCGTCGAGCGGCGACAGGAAATCGCCGATCGTAACCAAGAGCCCGGAGCGCGGCAGCGGCTCGAATACAGGCAGGCTCTCGGTCGGGACGGCATCGCGGGTCAGCATCTCGACCGTGCGAGTCAGAGCCACGCGTCCGCTCATCGGTGCGACACCCGTCCCCAGCAGGGTCAGCCGCTCGCCGCCGCGCACCAGGAGGCTAGCCAGGGCGGCGAGCAACACCTCCGCGCGGTCGCGCTTAGTCGGCCATTCGGCTCCAGCGATATATTGCGCTGAACTGTAATCCATCGAAGCCGAGCCGTCGCGCCACAGCCATACACTCTGCGCCGCCTCCCATTCAGTCTCGCGGATATAGTAGCGTTGCGATTTGGCGCTTTCGCGCCAATCGATCCGGCTCGCGGCATCGCCGGGCTCGTACTGCCGGAATTGCCAAAAGGTCTCGCCCTGACCAACGCGGCGTCTGCCGTGGACACCTTGGGCCACGGTGGCTGCGACACGCTCAGCGGCGACCAGCAAGGGCGGCAATACCGCAGCTTCGGCTTCCGCGCGGTTGCGCAAAGCCGCGGGCGGTGCGCTGCGCCGCGCCAGCAGCGAGGCGAGCGAACGCGATCCCCCGCTGTTCAACGGAATGGCGCCGAAATCTGTTCGATGATCCGGGCCACGGTAACGCCCTCGCCGCGGCCGGCGAAACTGACAGCCATGCGGTGCCGCAGCACCGGCGGCGCCAGCGCCAGGACGTCATCAACCGATGGGCTGTAACGGCCGTCGATCAACGCCCGGGCGCGGCAGGCGAGCATCAACGCCTGGCTGGCGCGCGGACCCGGGCCCCATGAGACAAAGCGCGTGATCCCATTATTGGCGGCATCGGGACGGCCCGAGCGCACCAATGCCAGGATCGCATCGACGACACTCTCGCCCACCGGGATGCGGCGCACCAGCCGCTGCGCTGCCAGCAGTTCGGCAACGGTCATTGCCGGGCGCGGCCGGTCCTGGGCGATGCCGGTGGTCGCCATCAGCATTTCCCGCTCGGCATCGCGATCGGGATAATCGACATCGATTTGCATCAGAAATCGGTCGAGCTGGGCTTCCGGCAGCGGATAGGTCCCCTCCTGCTCGAGCGGGTTTTGCGTCGCCAACACGTGAAAGGGCTGCGGCAGGGCATGGTACTGCCCGGCAATCGAAACGCGGCCCTCCTGCATTGCCTGCAATAACGCGGACTGCGTGCGCGGGCTCGCGCGATTGATCTCGTCGGCCATCAGCAGTTGACAGAAAATCGGCCCAGGTATGAAACGAAACGAGCGTCTGCCGCTTTCGCTCTCCTCCAAAACCTCCGAACCGAGGATATCCGCCGGCATCAGATCGGGTGTGCATTGGATGCGCTTTTCATCCAAGCCGAGGATTGTGCCTAAGGTCTCGACCAGCCGGGTCTTGGCGAGACCCGGAACCCCGATCAACAGCGCATGACCGCCGCACAACAAGGTGATCAGAGCTTGCTCGACGACCTCGTGCTGACCAAAAATGATTTCGCCGATGCGGGCGCGCACGAGACTGAGACTGCGGCCGAGCGCATCCACTTCGGCGACGACATCGGTGGATGCGGTGTTGACGGATGCAAACAGAGACAAGAGCTGGGGATCCTCTTCAAGCGCTTCGCCAGACGCGAACCTGATGCAAAATACCGGCCCGGGCAATTGCCCGATTATCGGGTCGGCGGCAACCCGCCGCCAGCCGAACGACAGCGGTGATCTCGACATGCGGATCGCCCGCGACGGGTCTTGGCATTATCGCGGCTCGCCGATCGGCCGCCTGCCGCTCGTCAAGCTGTTTGCCTCCGTCCTGCGCCGCGAACCGGATGGCTCATATTGGCTTGTGACTCCAGCCGAGCGCGGCCGCATCACGGTCGAGGACGTTCCGTTTCTTGCTGTCGAGCTGACAGTGGCCGGTCAGGGCCATGATCAGCAACTGATCTTTCGGACCAATCTAGACGAATTTGTGACGGCGGGGCCGGATAACCCGCTACGCGTCGAGACTGCGCCGTCGGGCGAGCCGGCACCCCATATTCTGGTGCGGGACGGGCTCGAAGCCCGGCTCGCACGGGCGGTCTTTTATGAGCTGGTCGAGTTAGCCGCCGAGGTGGAGATCGAAGGGGAGAGGCGATTTGGTGTATGGAGCAACGGCGCATTCTATCAGCTGGGCGACCCCGGCCAGGATTGGGAGTAACGCGGCAACCACAAGCGCCAGGACGGCAATAAGCAAGGCGGGCAGCTGAATGCCGATCCGAACAATGCATGCGCCAACGCGCGAAAGGGTTGTGGCGCGGTTTGCAAGCCTCGGCGAGCCAGGAAGGCGAGGATTTGGCGGGGCTGCGGATGCGGCTGAAGCGGCAGCGTTGCGACAGGCGACGCGCGGCGACCACGACCTCAACCCGGGGATGACTCTGCCGAGTACCGCTTTGCGCCCGGCGGCGGTTCTGGTGCCGTTGGTCGATCGCCCCGAAGGAATGTCGGTGCTGCTGACCCAGCGGACCGCACATTTGAGCGCCCATGCCGGTCAGATCGCCTTTCCCGGCGGCAGACTTGAACCCGAGGATCCCGACGCGGCTGCGGCCGCGCTGCGCGAAACCGAGGAGGAAGTTGGGCTGCCGCGTGAGCACGTCAGCTTGATCGGGCGGCTTGACACCTATGTGACCGGCACCGGGTTCGAGATCACCCCGGTGGTTGGCATTGTCTCGACCCCGTTCACGCTGACGGTCGACCCGTTCGAGGTCGCCGATGTATTCGAGGTGCCGCTGTCGTTTGTTCTCGATCCGAACAATCATCGGCGAACCGAGCGTATCTTTGAAGAGCGCCGGCTGGTATTTTTTGTGCTGCCGTACGAGGACCGCAATATCTGGGGGGCAACCGCGGGGATGCTGGTGAACTTGGCCGAGGTGCTCGCCGGCTGAGACAGCCATGATGCGGGTTTTCTTTACAATCGTACTGCCGCTTCTGCTGCCGACCGCGCTTTATTTGTTGTGGGTGATCACTTTGGGTGCTCCGCAAGACAGCGGCGCTGTCGCGTGGACATCGCTGCCTTGGATTTGGCTGGCGGGCGCCGGGGCATTCTTGCTGGCGATTGTGTTGTTTGTCGTGACCGTCGGCTTCGGAACACCGCAAGACGGCGTTTATGTTGCTCCGCGTTACGTCAACGGCCACATCATCCCGGGTCATATCGAGGCGAAGCCCCGACGATGACAAAGTCGGCTGCCAAACTACACCCTCGGATCGAACCGCAGCCATGGATGGCCGAACCCGGCACCCGAGCGGTGCTTGATGCGCTCGCGGCCGGCGGGGTCGAGGCGCGTTTTGTTGGTGGCGTAGTGCGCGATACGCTGCTCGGACTCCCGATCGGCGGCTCCGGCGGGTGGACCGATATTGATATTGCGACTCCGGCGCCACCCGAGCGCGTCATCGAATTGCTTGAAAGCCGGGGCATTAAAGTCGTGCCGACCGGTCTCGCGCATGGCACGGTAACCGCGATCCCGCCTTCGCTGACCGGAACCGCACCGCGCCATTTTGAGATCACGACCCTGCGCCATGATGTAGAAACCTTCGGCCGCCATGCGCGGGTCGCGTTTGGCGCCGATTGGGCAGCCGATGCGGCGCGCCGCGACTTCACAATCAATTCGATCTTCCTGTCCCCTGACGGCACTCTCGACGACCCGACCGGCGGAATCGCCGATCTCCGAGCCCGCCATATCCGTTTTGTCGGCGACGCGGCGACGCGCATCGCCGAGGATGTACTGCGCATCCTACGGTATTATCGTTTCGAGGCGCGGTTCGGCACCGGCCGGGGTGATGAACAGGCGCGCGCCGCGAGCCGCGAGCGCGCACACCTGTTGTCGAAGCTATCGGCCGAGCGCGTAGCCCAGGAAATTAAGAGATTGCTTGAAACCGCCGACCCGAGTGCGGCTTTGGGAATGATGGCCGAGGACGGCGTGCTCGCCGTGATCCTGCCCGAGGCGCGGCGGCTCGAGCGATTGCAGCGCTTGATCGCGATCGAAAAAATTCTGGCGATCGATTCTGGGCCCGATGGCTTGCGCCGCCTCGCCGCCTTGATCGATGTCGATGCCAATGGCGCCCTGGCATTGGCCGAAAGGCTGCGCTTCTCGAATGCCTGGCGCGACCGGCTGCGGGATCTGGCGCCGCCCTGGCCACTTGATCCCAACGCCGACAACGCCGCTCAGCACCGGGCGCTGTATCGGCTTGGGGCATCCCGGTATCGCGACCTAGCGCTGTTGGCAGCGGCGGAAGGGCAGATGAGCCGGGAACGGCTAGCAGATCTCCTCGCGCTGGCGCGCGATTGGACAGCACCAGTGTTCCCGTTGAACGGCCACGATGTGACGGCACTGGGCATTCCGCCCGGCCCGCGGGTTGGTGTGATGCTCGATGCTGTCGAGCGCTGGTGGGAAGCCGCTGATTTCACTCCCGACCGCGAGCAATGCCTGGCGAGATTGGCAGACCTGTCCGGTCGAGTGGTCGTCCGCAGCGCACAACCCTGACCTAAAGCCCCCGGTTCCGCGCACGGCAGCCAGGTTTGCCGAATGGAGGCCGGTGATGTCGTTGAGGAACTGGTGTTTTGGGTTGTTTGCGGGGGTGGCGACCGCCGCGCTCGCAATGCCCGTCCCAAATGATGCAACTGCCTCTTACATCTACATCCTCGAGGAAATCGCGCCCGCCGCAGCAAGCAATTTGAGCATGTCGAACCTTGTGTCGATCCTAAACGAAAACGGTCCCAATCGGCCGTACTTCGTCGCCTATCAGACAAGCGCTGTGAAGGCCAATGGCATTGCTGTCTCGGCGGCGCCGCTGAAGATTGTGCAGACCGACAATGCCGCATGCCCCTATCTCGGCGTCTACCACAACCCGATCAACGCCGCGCAATTCGTCACCCATCTTGGATGCTCTCCCGACGGCCAGGCGTGGCGGGAAATCGGGGCGATCCATCAGCCGGCAAGTCAGCCCGACATCCGAATCCTTCCCGACGACAGCGTGCTCTACGCGGAAGAATACAACCCGAACAACCGGCCATATGTTCGCATCCAGTACTATGGTAACACCCATAGCCAGACCGGGCTGAGCGCGCTCATCGCCAATACCGCAACAATACCGACCAAGGCGATTACCTTACCCGGCACACTCAATTCGAGCGCGGACGGCACCCCCGAATTCGGCCGGATTAGCTATAACGGGTCGATACTGAGCTCGACGCTCGAAATCAATTATCACTATTTCTACCAGAGTAAGAGGGATCTCAACGGCGTCGGTAAACTGAGCAACTTCCAGACATGGTCCGGGGCGAGCGACACCGAGACCAATACCTTGGTAAGCAAGGCCGGCGGCAACGGCAAGATCGGCGACGGCGAAGCGTTCCAGGTCGGCTCGACCGCCTACAAGCTGGTCGAAGCCCAGGTGAACCCGACCGGTGACGGTTTCGGTTCGTGGCGGCTGTTCCTCGTCAACGAGACAGCAAAGACCGCGGTGATGTTGAACCCGATGCTGTCAGGCGGCGCGCAGTCGCTTGGAAATCCGACGCTGACCTTCATCACCCCTGGCAACGGAGTACCGGCATTGGTATTCACCTGCTACGTCTTTGGCGAGAACAGCGGCGGGACGCCGCCCGGCGGACACGAATACATTTATCCGCTGCAATAGCCTCGCGCGGCGGGGCGGTATGCCTCCGCCCTTAGCGCCATTCTTAAATCAATCGGGCGCGCGCCGCGCTGTCAGCTTTGACCCCAGCCGGTTCACGCCAGGCTTTTCGAGACCATCTCGTAGGTGTTTTTGCTGAGATTCGGGACGGCGAGCACGCGTTCGAGCTCGCGCTGCATCAGCGCTTGGCGCTCCGGGTTGTGCCGCCGCCAGGCGCAGAGCGGCTGTACCAGCCGCGCCGCGGTGGTGGGATTGCCCGGATCGATCGCGATCACTTCATCGGCGAGAAAAACGTAGCCGGCGCCGCTCCCGTCGTGAAAACGCACCTGGTTAGCCTGCGAGAACGCGCCGACCAAGGCTCGGACCCGGTTTGGGTTCTTGCGGTCGTAGGCAGGATGGGCTGTGAGCGCCCTTACGCGGGCCGGCGTGTCCGGCAATGAGGAGCGCGCCTGCAGGCTGAACCATTTGTCGATCACCAGCGGATCCCGGGACCATTTGGCGAAAAAATGCGCCAATGCCGCTGCCCGCTCCGGCCGATTGAGATCGGTCAGCACCGAAAGTGCTGCCAACACATCGGTCATGTTCGCGGCGGCGTCGAACTGCGCCTTGGCGAGCGCCGCACCTTTGTTGGGATCCCCGCCGGCGATATAGGCGAGGCAGGAATTGCGTAACGCGCGTCGGCCGATCGATGCGCCGTCGATGCGATACGGGCCGTCATCGGCCAAGTCCTCGTATGCTGTGTCAAACTCGGCTGCGAGCGCTTGGCCGATCTCGACGCGGGCGGCTTCGCGCGCCTCGTGCACGGCGTCAACATCGACGACCGACATCTGGTCGGCAAGAAAGGCCTCGCTCGGTAGCACCAGCGCCTCGGCGCCAAAGGCCGGGTCGCGCGAGGCGTCGGCCAGGGTCTGGCGCATCGCAGCGACGAGGTCCGGATCGAGTGGCGCTGGCGCTGCGCCGTGCCGCATTGCCTCGATCCGCGTGAGCAGGGCTCGGGTTGCGACCTCCTGTCCGGCTTCCCAGCGGGCAAACGGCTCAGGGTCGCGCACCGCGAGAAATTTGAGCCTGTCGAGCGGTACGCCCTTCAATTTGACCGGCGCGGAAAATCCGCGCAGCAGTGATGGCACGGGTGCGGTTGGCAGATCAACAAACCGGAAACTCTCTCGCTCGGCGGCAAGCGGCAACACCCGGGTGCCGGCGCGGCTTTCGGTCTCGCCGTCGAGCCGGGTCGGCAATTCATTTCCGTCATGCGCCAACAGCCCTATCGCGAGCGGCATCAGCATCGGCGACTTTTCGGGCTGGCCCGGTGTCGGCGGCCCCTTCTGCGCGACATCCAGTTCGTAGGTGCGGCTCATTTCGTCCCAGCGGTCTTCTACTGTTAGCTCGGGTGTACCCGCCTGGGCGTACCACAATTGGAAATGCGACAGATCGACCCCGCTCGCATCCTGCATCGCCACGACGAAATCCTCGATCGTGGCGGCATGGTTGTCGTGACGCCGGATGTAGAGGTCCATGCCGCGGCGAAACGCCTCTTTTCCGATCAGGGTTTGGATCATCCGGATGATTTCGGCACCCTTATTGTAGACCGTCGCGGTGTAAAAATTGTCGATCCGCAGATAGCTGTCGGGCCGCACCGGGTGGGCCAGCGGTCCGTCGTCCTCGGGAAATTGGATCGCGCGCAAGGTGCGCACCTCACCGATGCGCTTGACCGCGCGGCTCCCCTGATCCGCCGAAAATTCCTGGTCGCGAAAGACGGTTAAACCCTCCTTCAGCGACAATTGGAACCAGTCGCGGCAGGTGACGCGATTACCGGTCCAGTTGTGAAAGTATTCGTGGGCAATGACTGACTCGATGTTTTGATAATCGGTGTCGGTCGCGGTGTCGGGCTTGGCCAAGACATACCGCGTATTAAAGATATTGAGTCCTTTATTCTCCATCGCCCCCATATTGAAGTCGCTGACCGCGACAATGTTGAAAACATCGAGGTCGTATTCGAGGCCGAATACCTCCTCGTCCCAGCGCATCGCCTTTTTCAACGAGGCCATCGCATGGCCGCATTTGTCCTCGTCGCCGCGGCGGACCCAGATCGCCAGCGCCACCTCGCGACCGGATTGCGTCGTGAAATGGTCGCGCACCGCGACGAGATCACCGGCGACGAGGGCAAACAGGTAAGAGGGCTTGGGGTGCGGATCGATCCATTTCGCCCAATGCCGCCCTTTGTTGGCTTCGCCGGCGCCGGACGGGTTGCCGTTCGACAGCAGGACCGGGCAGCGCGTCTTGTCGGCGACGATCGTCACGGTGTAGCGCGCCATTACATCCGGGCGGTCGAGAAAATAGGTGATGCGCCGAAAACCTTCGGCCTCGCATTGGGTGCAGAAATTGCCGCCCGACAGATAAAGCCCGGAAAGGGCGGTGTTGCTTTGCGGGTCGATCTTGGTTTCGACATCGAGCGTGAAAGTGTCCGGCACGCCCTCGATAACGAGGCCACCTTCTTCTGTCGCGCGATACCGGTTCGCGCCAAGCTGCTCACCGTCGAGCGCCAATGACACCAGCTCCAGCGTGTCGCCATCGAGTTCGAGAGCTGCGGCCTTCTCAACGGCCTCAGGGTTACGGCGGATCGCGAGGCGCGATTTGACGCGGGTGTCTGCGTCGCCGAGTTCAATCGTCAAGTCGACGGTTTCGATCAGAAACCCTGGGGGGCGGTAATCGGCAAGCCGCGTCGGCTGTGGCGGGGCGACATCGGCGGCGGTGGAGATATCGAGCATGGCGGGTGCTTCGCTCTCGGTTGGACCGCGTCCAACCTAATCCGATGCGGACGCCGTGCAAACGCCCGCGGCAAAATCAGCGTACCGGGACCGGGAAACGCCGCTGCGATCTTGGTGTTAGCAGGCGAAGCAATATTAGGTTCGAGACAGACGATCTATGACCGACCAGGATCTGACGAGGCGCGGGTTTCTCGGCACATCGGCCAGCGTGGCCGGTGGGGTCGCGGGTTATCCCGGGATTTCCCGCACGACATCGGCGACCGAAACGATGCAGCCGTCGCAGTCAGCGGCGACACCCGACATGATCGATATCGTGCTCGAGGTGAACGGCGCCCGACACAATCTGGCGGTTGAGCCGCGCGTCACATTGCTCGACGCGCTGCGCGAGCGGCTTCAGCTGCCGGGCACCAAAAAAGGATGCGACCACGGCTCGTGCGGCGCCTGCACGGTGCATATCGATGGACGCCGGGTCAATTCCTGCCTGACTCTAGCCGTGCGCTGCCAAGGTAAGGCGATCACGACGATTGAGGGGCTCGCCGATGCCGATGGTGAGCCCCACCCGATGCAGGCGGCGTTTCTCGATCATGACGGCTTTCAGTGCGGCTATTGCACCCCAGGCCAGATCATGTCGGCTTTGGCCTTGGTCGCCGAAGGCCGTCCATTGTCGGATGACGCAATCAAGGAGTGGATGAGCGGCAATCTCTGCCGTTGCGGCGCTTATCCGAATATTCGCGCGGCCATCAAGCAGGCGGCTAAAGGGGTCTGAGCGATGCAGCCTTTCTCCTTTACAGCCCCCGGCAATATCGACGGCACGCTCGCCGCTGCCACCAATACCCAAGACACGAAATACATTGTCGGCGGCACCGATCTCCTTCCAATTGATGAAAAACGGGGTCGAGCAGCCGAGCCACATTGTCGATCTCGACGGGCTGCCCTTTGACCGCATCGAGTTCACCCGCGACGGCGCGCGGATCGGCGCTTTGGTGCGGATGAGCGACGCCGCCGACCATGGGGAGCTGCGGCATCGCTGGCCGGTGATTACCGAGTCGCTGCTCGCCAGCGCCGCGCCGCAATTGCGCAATATGGCGACGATGGGCGGCAATCTGTTGCAGCGCACCCGTTGCGGCTATTTCCGCGACACCGGCTTCCCATGCAACAAGCGGGCTCCCGGCTCCGGCTGTCCGGCGATATCAGGCGACAACCGGATGCTCGCGATCCTCGGCGGCAGCGAGCATTGCGTCGCCACTCACCCCTCCGATCTCGCCGTCGCGCTGACCGCGCTCGACGCCATCGTCGAATTGCGGGGCGTTGCACCGCCGGCAGCTGTCGAGACGCGAAAGGTGCCGCTCACGGAATTTTACCGGCTGCCCGGTGATACGCCGCAATACGAGACGGTGATGCGGCCGGGCGAGATCATCACCGCGATCCTCGTCCCGGCTGAAACCGCGGGGCTGCGCTCGCATTATCTGAAAGTTCGCGATCGCGCCTCGTTTGAATTTGCGCTGGTTTCGGCCGCGGTCGTCGTCGCTATCGGGGACGGTCGGATCGACCATGCCCGCATCGCCTTGGGCGGGGTCGGCACCAAACCGTGGCGGTTCCCAGCGGTCGAGGCCGCGCTCGCCGGTGCGCCGGCGACACCCGAGGCCTTTGCCGCCGCCGCGGTCCATGCCGCCGACGGCGCGCATCCATTGCGCCAGAACGGTTTCAAAATCCCGCTGATGCAGCGCGCAATTGTTCGCGCGCTGGCGACGGCGACGGCGTGAGGAGACAGCCATGACCCTCGTCACCGGTTTGCCGATCGACCGCCGCGACGGCCGCCTCAAGGTCACCGGCCACGCCAAATACGCCGCCGAATTCGATATCGAAAATGCCGTGCACGCGATCCTTGTCGAGAGCACGATCACCAGCGGCACGGTCACCGGTTTCGACCTTACGGCCGCGCAATCGGCGCCGGGCGTGCTGGCGATCCTGACGCCGGAGAACGCGCCGCAGCTGCCGCAAGGCACCTCGCCCGGCCAGAACGAAGCGCGCGGCAATGTCGTGGCGATCCCGCTGCTGCAGGACAACAAGATCCGCTACAATGGCCAGCATATCGCGATTGTTATCGCTGACACCTTGGAGCGCGCGCAATACGCCGCCTCGCTCGTCAAAGCGGTCTATCACGAAGACGAGGCTGCAATTCGCATGGCCGATATGCTCGGCGAGGCCTACACGCCCAAGCACTTTCGCAATGGCTCGCGCCCGCCCGACAGCCGCCGCGGCGATCCCGACGCCGCGTGGGCGGCAGCGCCGATCCGCCTCGACCTGACTTATACGACCCCGGTCGAGAACCACAATCCGATGGAGCCCCACGCAACGATCGCGCTGTGGGAGGGCGACCGGCTGACCGTCTACAATGCGACCCAGGGTATCGACGCTTGCCAGCACGCGCTGTCGGCGGTGTTTGGCATCAAGCCCGAACAGATCCGAGTGATTTGCCCGTTTGTCGGCGGCGGCTTTGGCTGCAAGGGCGTGACCTGGCCGCATGTCGCCTTGACCGCGATGGCGGCGCGGCAGATTGGCCGCCCGGTCAAGCTCGTCTTGACCCGTGCGCAGATGTACACGTCCAACGGCTATCGTCCGCAGACGATCCAGCACATCAAAATCGGCGCGGCGCCGGACGGCCAACTAACCAGCTTACAACACCATGTCGTGGCGGAGATGTCGACGCCCGAGATCGGCGAGTTCACCGAACCGTCGGGGCTGATTAGCGAGATGCTCTATGCCTGCCCGAATGTCGCCGTGACGCATCGCCTCGTATCGTTGAACCGGCCGCTGCCGACCTTTATGCGCGCGCCCGGCGAGGCGAGCGGCAGTTTCGCGCTCGAATCCGCGCTCGATGAGCTGGCCGCCGCGGCCAATATCGACCCGATCGAAATCCGGTTGCGCAACTACGCCGATTCCGACCCGCACGAGGACAAGCCGTTCTCCAGCAAGGCCCTGCGCCAGTGCTACAGAGCCGGTGCAGAAGCTTTTGGCTGGGCCGACCGCTCCCCGCAGCCGGGCTCGATGCGCGAGGGTGATGCGCTGATCGGCTGGGGGATGGCGACAGCGACCTACCCGGTCAACCGCTCGAAATCGAGCGCGCGGGTGATCCTCGATGCCGATGGCGGGGCCGTCGTGCAAGCCGCGACCCAGGTCTCGGCACCGGCACTTACACAATCATGGCCCAGCTCGCCGCTGACGCTTTACAGCTGCCGCTACATCGCGTGCGCTTTGAGCTCGGCGACAGCACCTTTCCGCGAGGCGCCGATCTCGGGCGGATCACAGACCGCGGCCAGCGTCGGGCCGGCTGTGCTCGCCGCCGCCGAGGCCGCCAAACAAAAGCTGTTTACGATCGCGCTCGCCAATAACCGCTCACCGCTGGCAGGGGCAGCGCCGGCTGATTTGGTGCTGGAAGACGGGTTTGTGCGGCTGCGTAATGCGCCGCAGCAGCGGGTCAGCGTCGCCGGTCTCCTGGCCAAGAACGGCCTTGAACGGTTGGACTTGGTCGGCAGCGCCGCGCCCGGCGACGAAAAAAAGCAGTATTCGATGCACTCGTTTGGGGCGCAATTCGCCGAGGTGCGGATCGATCCGCTGACCCACGAAATCCGCGTCAGCCGCTATGTCGGCGCCTTCGCCCCAGGCCGGATCTTGAACGCCAAAACCGCGCGCAGCCAGGCGATCGGCGGCATCGTCTTCGGGATCGGCATGGCGTTGCTCGAAGAAACGATGGTCGACCCCAACATCGGCCGGGTCACCAACGCCAACATCGCCGAGTACCTGGTGCCAGTAAACGCCGACATCCCGGACATCCGGACGATCTTTATCGAGGAGGAAGACCGGCTGATCAACCCGATCGGCGCCAAAGGGCTGGGCGAATTGCCGATCGTCGGCGCCGCCGCGGCGGTCGCCAATGCGGTTTACCACGCAACCGGCATCCGCGTGCGCAACCTGCCGATCCGCATCGAAGATATTTTGGTCTAACTCCCTCCGCGGGAGGCATGGCCGAACGGGCGCTACATCAGCGCCTCGAATATTTGCGCCACAGTACCCAAACATTGTTGCGCCTAGATCGACCCCAGATCGCGCAGGCTGACGTGACGGTTGCGGCCAATGATCACGTGATCGTGGAGGACCACTCCAAGCGGTGCCGCTGCCTTTTTTATTTCTTGGGTCACGGCGATATCGGCCTTTGATGGGGTCGGGTCGCCCGAGGGGTGATTGTGCACCAGGATCAACGCCGAGGCGTTGAGCTCGAGCGCCCGCTTGACAACCTCGCGCGGATAGACCGGTGTGTGGTCGACTGTCCCGCGCTGCTGCCGCTCATGCTTGATCAGCACATTCTTGCGGTCGAGAAACAGGATGTGAAATTCCTCGATCTTGTTGTGCACAACATGTGCGGCGCAGTAATCGATCAACTTGTCCCAGGAATTCAGCACCGGCCGATCCTGTAATTCGACGCGCATCAAACGTAGCGCCGCTTCGCGCACCGATTTGAGCGCGGTGATGCCGGGAAGGTTAAGCCCGGCCGCGGTCAGCGCCTCGGGCTCGGCGCTCATGACTTCCCCAAACCCGCCAAATTGGGCGAGCAGCGACTTGGCGAGCGGCTTGACGTCGCCGCGGCGGTAGGCGGCGAACAGCAAGATTTCGAGGAGTTCGTAATCGGGGAGGCTCTCGGGCCCGGCCGCCATCATCCGCTCGCGCAGCCTCTGCCGGTGACCGTAGTAGTGCGGCAGAGCGGCCGCTTCGGCAAAGCCCGCCCTATTGTGACCGGCGGCGGGAGTCTCCAAGGTCTCGGTCCCGTTCCCGCCATACACCTCGCGACACAGCGACGCCACCCGATCGCGTTCGCCGGCGTCGAATATCCACACCCGGCGCGCCGCGTCCCAATCACCGCCGAGTGTGCGCGCTCTCGCCGGAAAGTTGGGATGATAGGGCGAGCTGACGATGATGCGGCCGTCCCGCTCGACGATCGAAACAGGCATCCCCGGCCCCGCTGCCGCAGACGAACGCTGACCCTCGCATGGTTAACGTCAATCCCGCGTCATCGGCCGCGTTCGGCTGCTCTTTGATCGCTCGGAAGACACACTGGTGTGGTGACAGAGTAGACCGGAATTCGCTCCACCAGCCGCCAGATTGCCGACAGCTATAGAGGGCTGCGGTGGTATCCACTTAAGCTTCAGCAACTGCCCGAGATGACTTGCCGCTGCACGGCCTGTTGCGCCCATGGAAGCAAGTTCGCGGCAGTAGCACGGGCCGCCATCAGTAGTCAAATTTGGATTCGGCATGCGACCGCTCGTTCGCTCAGTTTCGGCGGGCCGCCAATGCGGACTACGCCGAACTCATCCAAAAACCTAAGAAGCTAGTCGGGCTAACCGCGTTGGCGTAGCTATGGAGGTCGTCAGAAAAGATCTAAGGTTAACCGACTCACGTACTTACCGACTGTCAGCACTAACCGCACTCGATCAAATTAACTATAAATCTTGGCTAATTAACGATCAATATTATGGAATATTCGCTCAATAAGTGCAATTTTCGGTCCTGTATATAGCGCCAGATCGTTGGCGCACCCGGTGATCAGAACGGCTGAAGATTGGCGGTGTTTGGCAAACCGCCCTCCGCAGGGCTGGTTCGTCCGGGGTTTCGATGTATTCGGGCCGAGAGTGTACAGCACATGGACGAGGACGAAGATGCAATCGGATACTTCCCCTCATCAACGGGACGGCGGGGCCACGGTCGGGGCGATTGGGGGATTGGCGGGCTATCCGGCGATGGCTGAAACGTCGCGCCCGACACCGGAATTGCCTCCGCCCAACGTCCAACGCTGGACGATCCGGCGCAAGGCGGCGGTAGTCGTCGCCGTTACCAACGGGGTGTTGAGCCGTGAGGAAGCATGCCATCGCTACCAATTGTCGGAGGAAGAGTTGCTGAGTTGGCAACGAGCCTTTGAGGCTCACGGTTTGCCGGGTCTGCGCTCGACCCGTTTGCAACATTACCGCATCCGGCCACCGTCGGAGTGACTGCTCGGGGAACCAGCAGCCGTTCGGCTTCAGTAATCTGCCGGTCAAGTTCCCTCGGCGGCGTTGCTTGCCGCCGCAGCGCGACCGAGGCGGTAAGAACGGCCAGTGCCAGGGCAATAAATGGCCCGACCGGTACGTGCCAACCCATTGCAATGCCGCGTGGATTCAAGCACAGGACAAAAAGCCCCGCCATCAACCATTTTTGCCACTCGTGCAATCTGAAGCCGCCATCTGCACGCAGCAGCCAGGCACCCGCCACCCCAGCAAGCACAAGGTCATAAAAAAGAGCGAGCGGGACGGCTACCAAAGTTGCCGAGACCAGGCTCGCGGCACGGATCGGGAGCGGCAAATTGCGCCACCAAACGACAGCAACAAACACGGCCGCTGCAAAGCTACAAAGCACCTGCAAAAGCGCTGCGACACCACGGCTGGCGCCAAGCAACATTGCTGCGCCGAACGGGGTAATGAAGCCGCCAAAGGCAATCCGGCCCGAGGCGTAGACATGGCCCGATCCCGCGATCGCGATAATAAAATCGTGCCATGTCTGCCAGCCGAACATCGCCAGCGACAGCACGCACAGACCCAGTGTCGAGACAAATGCGCCGACAAATGCTCGCCAGTGGCCGCCGGCAACGAGCACCACCGGCACCAGGAGTGCTAAATGCGGCTTACAGCAGAGGCCTCCGAACAACGCGCCGGCAATGAATGGCCGGCGATCGATGAGCAGAGTGGCGGCGCCAAAGAGGCCTGCGGTCAAAAACCCGTTTTGACCCAGTCCGATCGTCCACAGAACCGGCGGAAATGCCAAAATCGGAACCAGGATATCCCACCCGCGCGCGCCGAGGATGCGGCAAAGGATCAGCGTGTAGAAGCCGAGGGTGACGCCCTCGAATACCACAAACGCTGTAAGATACGGAAGTCGCGCCAATACCGCACAAAGCAGTAGAAATGTCGGCGGATAATAGAAAAAATTATAGGTGATGCCCGGTTGGCTGGCGCGCTCCTCAGCAGCGTAATGCGCGCTCTGATCATAGGCGAGGAAGGGGGTGCCCGCATCCGCCAAGCTGCCCGCTGCATAAAAGCTGACAAAATCGGTGCTCGTCGGTTTCTGCAACGGAACGATCAGCCCATAGGTCCCCGCCGCGAAAAAGGCGAACAATATGATTTCGATCGCCAGTGCGATCCAGCCCAGAACAAAGACACGATTTCGGGAGAAAAGCGGCCCCTGTCCGGCTTCACATTTGCCGAGATTTATCGAAACATGCTGCCTGACAATGGGAATGCTCTCCTAAGCTCGCGTCGCGGACATACTATTAAGCGGACATGATATTAAAAGATGCTGCTGAGACTCATTTCGTGGGGCGGCAATCCTCTGAGGCGGTGCCGTGTCCAAGTCAGAAGCCGGTCAGGACCGAACTAAACAGGCCGCTTACCCCGCTCCCCAAGGAGGATGCGGCTGCGACAATCGCAATCGCTATCAGCCCGGCGATAAGGGCGTATTCGATCGCCGTTACGCCGGCTTCGTCGTTTGGTAGCCGTCGCAACTGTGCGAGCAGCATTTGCTCGAAGCGATGTCGCAGTCGCTTTGGCGGGCCACGGCGCGTTGGTTCGGCAGTCATGCCACGCCGCATTTTTATTAGGAATACGGCTGGGCGTATGGCAAAAGTCTTGCCCGCGCAATTTTGTTAGATGCTGGTAGCGATAGTGTTGAACGCCGTACTGAGGTTCGTGCCGATTGTCGTCCAGAGGCCGATGCAAACGACCGCAATAAGTGCCGCAATCAGCCCATATTCGATTGCTGTGACGCCGGCATTGTCTTTGACGAGGTTGGTATAGAGTGCGTGCATCCTATTCTCCCATAGGCCACTAACGTCCCCCTCCGAACATGCCACCCAATAGCTTTATAAAGTGCTAACGAGATCGGAGTTCAGTGGTTGAGGCGTCGGCGATAATTGCAATCACCGCTGGGCCATACCGCTCGACTTTATTGCGGCCAATGCCGGGTATCTGGGCAAGGCTTGCTAGAGTAGTTGGTCGGCGGCGGGCGATTTCCGTCAGCGTCTTATCATGGAAAATGACATAAGGCGGGAGTTTTTGCTGGCGCGCCTCGGCGAGCCGCCAAGCACGCAAGGCTTTCCATAATTCTTTAGACACCGGGTCGATCTCGGACGAGGCCGGGCTTTCAGCCGGTCGCCGCTGGCGGTCCGTCTTGGCCGGTTCTGAATCTCGGCGCAAATTTACCGTCTTAACGCCCCGCAGGATCTCCGCCGCACCCTCTCCCAATGACAACCCGCCGTGACCCGCGACATCGGACACCACCAGTCCCTGCGCCGCCAATTGGCGAAAAACTGTCAGCCAACCGCGGCGATCCAACTCCTTGCCGATGCCAAAGGTCTTCAACTGATCGTGTCCCAGGCGCTGAAGGCGATCGTTTGCGATCCCCAGCAACACATCGACAAGATAATGCGTGCCAAAATGTTGGCCGGTACGATAGACCGCGGAAAGCGCCTTTTGCGCCGCAACCGTGCCGTCCCAGGTCATCGGCGGTTCGCGGCAATTGTCGCAATTACCGCAGGGCTGGTGCTCGCGCTCGCCGAAATAGCCAAGCAATACTTGGCGCCGGCATGACACTGTCTCGCAATAGCCGATCAGCGCCTCGATCTTCTGCCGCTCGATCCGGGCCCGCTCCCTGCCCAACTCGCCGGTACCGGTCAGCCGCAACAGGTTCATCACGTCGGCGATGCCATAGGTCATCCAAGCGTCGGCGGGTGAGCCGTCGCGGCCGGCGCGTCCGGTCTCCTGGTAATAAGCCTCGAGGTTCTTCGGCGCATCCAGATGAGCGACAAAGCGCACATCCGGCTTGTCGATCCCCATCCCGAAAGCGATCGTCGCGGCGACGATCACGCCGTCGTCGCGCAAGAACCGTTCCTGGTTCGCCTCGCGGACCGCCGCCTCCAGCCCGGCATGATAGGGCAGAGTGATGCGGCCGCGCGCCGACAGCCACGCGGCAGTTTCCTCGGTGGCCTTGCGGGTCGAACAATAGACGATCCCGGCATCATTGGGATGCCGAGCGGACAGAAACCGGCCTAACTGTTCGAGCGGTTTGCGCTTTGGAACGATCTGGTAGAACAGGTTCGGGCGGTCATAACCGGCTGCGAATACGGGCGCCGAGCCGAGGCCCAGTTGCGCGATAATGTCGCGCCGGGTCGGCTCATCGGCGGTTGCTGTCAGGGCGATTAGCGGCACACCGGGGAAGCGTTCCCTGAGGAGCGAGAGCTGCTGGTATTCGGGTCGAAAATCGTGACCCCATTGCGAAATGCAGTGCGCCTCGTCAATCGCAAACAGGGCCAGCGGCGTGCGTTCGAGCAACCCGAGACAGCGCGGCGTCATCAGTCGTTCCGGCGCGACGTAGAGGAGATCCATGCGACCGTCGCCAACTGCCCGCTCGACTGCTACGGCTTCGGCCGGCGACAGCCGCGAATTCAAGGCAGCGGCGCGAACGCCTGCTTGGCGCAGGGCGTCGACCTGGTCCTTCATCAGCGCGATCAGCGGCGAAACAACAACGCCAAGACCGGGTCGCAACAGCGCGGGGAGCTGATAACACAGCGATTTGCCGCCGCCGGTCGGCATCAGCACGACGGCATCGCCGCCGCTCGCGACCTGGTCAATCACCGCACGCTGCGAGCCGCGAAATTGCTCAAAGCCGAACACGTCGCGCAGCAGCCGTTCGGGCGAGGAGCCCGCTGGAGTTCGCCCCTCCCGAGATTTTTCGCTCTGCGGGTCGGGACCATTCTGCCGCAATACGCCGTTCTCCTCACGCGTCACATGCATAAAGGGCTTGCGCGTGTTACTGTTTCGTTGATGAGGGCCGCAACAACCTTATATCAGAAAACGCGAATTCGGCTGACCCGTTGTGGCGTAAACCCGCGCCCGACTCACCGAAGCCGCGGCGAGCGAGGTACCGTGCGACATCGATTCCAAGTTCGGCACGGCGCCCGCAAGCGGGTGGCCGGCGCCGTCGTGATGGCGTGTGCTTTGATCGTGCTCGCAGCATTGCCCGCGACCGCCGATCCGCCGGCCCCGCCGCCAACGCCCACCGCCCCCGTCAATCCCGGCCCGGCGACCCTGATGCCGTTCACCGGCGACACCGCCATCGAGGATCGGCTCGCCACTGCCGGGCACGTCCTGATCCGGGGCGAGCGGCTGCACGAGCATTTGGTCCGCAGGTTTTATGCGGCGCACCAGTGGCACATCGTCTGGAACGATCACCCGGACCCAGCGGCAGCGCTGTGGGCCCAGGTATTGCGCGCCGACCGCCACGGTCTCGATCCAGCCTCATTCCACAGCATCGCACTCGGCGACGGCGTCCGCGCATTATCACCGGTCGAACATGACCTGTTGCTGTCCGATGCAATCCTCTCCTATGCCGACGCGCTGGCGCGTGGCGCAATGCCGACCGGGGAACGCCCAGAGGAAGAGGATTTGCACCCAAAGCCGGTCGATGTCGTGGCGACAGTGGATCGTGCAATGTCAGAGCCCGATCCGGCGCAAACGATCGAAGCGCTCGCTCCGACATCACCCGAATACCTCGCGATGCGCCGCGCCTATGCCGAATATCTGGCGCTTGCCGCATCGGCAGGCCGGCCGTGGAGCGTCGCAGCACTTGGCCCAATGCCGCGAGTCGGCACGGCCGACGCGCTGCGCCGAGCGCGGCAGATCGCAATCAACCTTGAGCGGCTGCGCTGGCTGCCGCGCGATGTCCCGCCCGATCGGCTCGTTGTCGACGCGACGGTGTCGCAACTCCAGTTGTTCCGCGACGATCGCCCGGTGTTTACGACCCGGGTCGTCGTCGGCGAGTTCGACAAGCAGACCCCGGAGCTTGAGTCTACCGTCAAGACCATCCTGTTCAACCCGCCTTGGAATATTCCGCCCTCGATCGTCAGAAAAGAAATCATGCCGAAACTGGCGGGAAACCGGGGTTATCTCGCCGAACACCACATGCGGTGGCGCGGCCCGATGTCGATCCAGCAGGAGGCGGGCCCTCATAGCGCATTGGGGCGGCTCAAATTCGAGATGGAAGACCGCTTCGACGTCTACCTCCACGACACGCCGGAACGATGGCGTTTCCAATCCGCCGATCGGATGATGAGCCATGGCTGCGTGCGGGTAGAAAATCCGCGGGCGCTGGCCTCGCTACTGCTCGGCATCACGCCAGAGCAAATCGATCAGGCAATCAACGTCGATCGGACCCATCGCCGAGCATTGCCCAAAGCGATCCCAGTTTTCATCGTCTACCGCACCGCTGTCCCCGAATCGGATGGCTCGATTGCCTTCCGTGGTGATCCCTATGAGCGCGACGCGGCGATCTGGGCCTATCTGAGCCGTGCGCGAGAGCAATCCATTGCCCAAAGATCAGGGGGTAATTCCGCCGATAAGGTGAGAACAGGACAACGGGACACAACCGTTGGGCAGAAAACCGCAACAATCGGCGACTAGCTTCCAAGTTTCCGCCGCTTCGGGCTTGTTCAACGAGAATTCGGATGCTATGGCCCCTCCCGGGGAAATCGGGGGGAGTAACCATTGCAAGCATCTACACTGTTCAGCCGGCGTCGGCTTCTCGGCGCCGCAGCTGGGATTGCTGCTGTTGGTCTGGTCAAGCCCGCCACGGCAGTTTCTTACGCTCCACGATCGGTATCGCTCTACAACATTCACACCGGCGAATGGCTGCGCACCGTGTACTGGGCCGACGGCCATTACATCCGCGAGGCGGTGCGCGACATCAACTGGATCCTGCGCGATCATGACAGCGACGAGATCCGGCCGATGAATGCCGGCATCCTCGATTTGCTGGGCATGTTGCGCACCCGCCTCGAAAGCCACGATCCGTTTCTGGTGGTTTGCGGTTACCGCTCGCCGACCACTAATCAACGACTCTATCGGCAACGCGCCGGCGTAGCCAAACACAGCTTCCACATCAAGGGGATGGCGATCGATCTCCGCAGCGAAGGGCGCAGCATCGAGCAGATCCGCGATGCGGCATTGAGCCTGCGCTGCGGCGGGGTCGGTTATTACCCGCAATCGGGCTTTGTTCATGTCGATTGCGGCCCGGTGCGCCAGTGGCGCGGCCCGGTGCGCACCTAATCGATTGGCAGCGATAGTTCTGCCCCGACCGACAACTCTGTAATCTCGCCCGGCCCTCACGCCGGGCGCTTCGCGCGATAAAGCGGTGGCCACAGAAAAATCAAAATAATAAAACCACTGGATTGACTGCAGTTATTAAAGGGCTGCCAAGGTTAGTAGCTGACTTGCACTGGCTTGATTAGCGACGGATCGTAACAGCCATTGGACGGCAGGATTGGCGATATTCATCTTCTGTTCTATAGCGGCCGGCTGCCGTGATTTTGGAAGCGCCCCTGTTCCGTCGCCGTATGGCCGTGAGGAAAGAACCAGCATAGGATCAGCGGCGGCGCCACACCCGTGTTCCGTGCTGCTTTGACCCACCGCGACGGCATCGGCATCCCATCAGATTTTCCGGCCAGCTGCTACCGAGATGGGTCAGTGATTGCCGGCGGAGGCGATGTAGGGCGCGGCGATCGGCAATGACGGCGTCAGGATGCGGGGCGAATAGTGGTGCTCGGAGACGCTTACCCGGTCGAACCCCAGTTCCTCGACATACCGGCTGCGCTCGACCTGCCGCGAAAGGCGCGCAAACCCGCCCCGCGGTCATAGGCGCCGGTCGGCATCGGCCACTGCCGCGGCAGGTTCGAGGAGGACGCGCAATAGCGGCCCGTTTCGAATTACGAGATCTGCATTTTGGCGCTCACCGTTCAGCGAGTACGGTTGTAGACATAGTCCTCGCGCTCGCCAGCGCCGAGCCGCAGCCCCTCCGGCAAAGACGGGCGCTGAGCCTGCAGTTTGGCATGGCGTCGAGTGCAGCTTGGTCCTTCCACGGTTCGAGTAGGACCAGTTTGTTGGGATCGAGGACGCTCTGAAAAACCTCGAACTGTTCGCAGCCGTCATCCTGCCGCGAGACCTCGCAGCGCGCCTTCATCGCCTGCGCGAGTTCGGCGCCCTTGCCGGACTCCGCGGGGAACGTAACGACAAGCCGGACCGCCATGCCCTTTCCTCCCGTGACCGAGCTATATCAACCAGTATCATGACCCGCCCGCCGCCGGGTCAAGCGCCCAGAAATGATCGTTGGAGCAAATTCACCCAACCGTCACTCGCAGGGTTAGCGGCAACTCGGCGCGAGTAGCAGCCGTTCCCAAATAACGCGTCCATGACAGAGTAGCGCCGAAAGCGGTCCTCCTCCGCACGGGACCACAAGGCCGCATTCGACCCCAAAGCGGCCGCTCCGGCCGTTTCGTTATTCCGGGCGCGGTTGCCCCGTCAGCGACAATCTCCACGGCGCGCGGCCACACCGTAAAAGCAGCCGTCCCCTAATCGCTCGGCGGTAACCACCATTGTTCTTTGAAAATGGTCGAAATTAATTAGCTGGCGACGAAACCAGCAGCAACCAATCCGGGATATTGAGGTTCGGCTTCTAGCCTTTTCAAATCGTACCAGCTCGAACTTCGTCGGTCGCTGTGCCGGTAGACGGATCACCACCCGCGTATTTGTGCCGAGCTGCTTTTACTCGTTTTCCATGGCGAGACGCGCTCCGGGAGTACGCGCTCTTGTGACCAGGCGGTTCCTTTGCCCGTGCCTCTCACGACCTACTCACAGCCGCCTGACGCCGCCCTACGATTATTCCCACAGTCGAAGTGGCGCGGTGCGTCGTGTTTGACAGCATGCGCCACGAAGTTGATCGCCGAGGAGTTTGCCGTGCACAAGAGCATCCAATTTCGCTGGATCGAGCAAGCGGAAGCGAGAGCGGTCCTGGAGCGAGCGGCATTGCATTGCGCCGCATCGGAGCCGCACGTCGGAAGTACGTACACCAGAGCCAGCTCAACCAACTTCGATTGGCTGCGGAACCTGCCGCGGGCACTGCGACGCACGTCCGTAGCGATACAAACGATGGCCTGGACCAATATGCGTTCGACTGCGGCTTCAAGACTTCCCTCCGCGGAGCTGGAGGGCGACCGGATTTTGGTTGCGGTATTGATAACGGATATCGTCAACTCGACGAAACAGGTGGCCGAGATGGGCGACCGAGCTTGGCGCGTTCTGCTCAATCGACACGATCGTATGACACGCGACCAGATCAGGCGATTTGGCGGCAAGGAAGTCGCGAACCGCGGGGACGGCTTTGTCGGGATCTTCAACAGTCCGAACTCGCGCGGTTCGGTGCGCTGCCGCGATTGGCGATACGATCGCGCAGCTCGGCATTCTACTGCGTTGCGGCGTCCATGTCGGCGAGGTCCACCTGAACAGTGGGCAGATTAGCGGCCTTACAGCTCATATAACGGCACGAATTGCCGCTGCGGCCCGCCCGGGCGAAGCTGTCGTGTCGAAGGTGGTTCGTGATCTCGCGACCGGATCGGGACTTGCTTTCGAAGACCGCGGCGTCCATCAGCTCCGCGGCCTCCTGGAACAAACGCACCTCTATGCGATGCCCGGAGTTGCGGCGTCAGTAACCAACATCATCGACTTGGAAACGAGACCAGCGTAGGAGCATGGCGGTATAAAAAAGGAACATGCCCCAGATCTTCGGAAGCATCGTAGCCATTTTTAGGGTGCGAGTGGCGGATAACGCTCGGGTCTGGAGGGATCGCATACCATTCCTCGCTGCCAACGGAATATCGGGGTATGGAGACCAGTGTACTCTCTACTGAGCTCTTCATTAGCAAGCAGAAAAGCGCAAATCGACTAGGCTTTTGTTGTCCCGAATCCCACCCGCGACAAATTCTGGTGCAAGAGGCGAGCCGATACTATGCAGCCCAGCCAAGTTAACCAGGAAGCGTAAAACATGGCGATTGCTGAAGAAGAGAACCCGCTCGATGTCTTCGCGCGGAGATTCCGCTGGATTGGCCGCATCCTGGCTTCCGATGCGCCAGGGTTCGTGTTCTTCGGCGGCGCGGTATGAATCGAGACCGCCGCAACGCCAGGACCTTCAGAGAACGCGGGTTTGGAAACAGCGACAAGCTGTTCGAGCCTATCGTGACGATGAGCCGGCTGGCCTGAGTATCGGGCTCTCGATTTGGCGCTCGATCAAATGGTAATTATCGAGACCGGCTGACATGGGCTTACGCCCTGGCCAGTCGTGAGAGTGGGGATGAAAAGGATGACACGCTTACTCTCGGTCAATGTGGGGCTGCCGCGCGATATCGAATGGCAGGGGAAGACCGTTCACACTGCGGTCTGGAAGACGCCGGTTCAGGGACGGCGAATGGTCCGGCGGCTGAATATCGACGGCGACGGCCAGGGCGATTTGGCCGGACACGGCGGCGAGCACCGCGCGGTCTTTGTTTACCAGATCGAGTCCTATGTCTATTGGCAGAGCCAGCTCGCTCGAAGCAACTTTACCTATGGCCAGTTTGGAGAGAATTTTACGGTCGACGGACTTCCCGATGCTGAAGTGTGCATCGGCGATCATTACCGGATCGGCGATGCCCTGTTCGAAGTGACGCAGCCGCGCGTCACCTGCTATCGGGTCGGCATCCGCATGAACGAACCGCGGGTGGCGGCACTGCTTACCTCACACGGCAGGCCCGGCTTCTATTTTCGCGTTTTGGAGGAAGGCGAAGTCGGTGCCGGCGACGAGATCTTGAAGGTCAAGGCGGGTTCGAAGCGTATGACCGTCGCCGAGATCAATGCGTTGTTATATTTGCCGGGTCACCCGGCAAGCGGGCTGGAACGAGCGTTGCGCATCCCGGCATTGAGCGCCGGCTGGAGAACCTCGTTCGAGGCGCTGCTCGAGCGAGGACGGAAGGGTGGCGGAACAACGGGTAACCCCGGGCTCGGGCCGCCGGCGGGCCCAGCGCCGGCGTGGCCAGGCTTCCGCCAATTGCGGGTGTCGCGCAAGCTCCGCGAAAGCGACAATGTCGCCTCGCTTGTCCTGGAGCCGGCCGACGGCAAGCCTCTGGCGGCCGCCCCGGCGGGACAGTTTATCGTTCTGAGGCTCAGACCAGGGCCCGACGAACCCGCTCTGCTGCGCAGCTATTCGCTGTCGGGCGAACCAAGCGAGGAGCGTTATCGCGTGAGCATCAAGCGGGAGCCGCATGGCGCGGCCGGGGCTTACATCGATACGCGGGTTCAGGCGGGCGACGTTCTGGAGGCAAGCGCGCCACGCGGCAGCTTCACGCTGAGGCCAGGCGACGGACCTGTCGTCCTGCTGAGTGCTGGTATCGGCGCAACCCCCGTACTCGCCATGCTCCATGTATTGGCCGCTGGGGCCTCGTCGAGGGAGGTCTGGTGGATTTACGGCGCCCGTCACGGCGGCGAGCATCCGTTCGCCGCGGAGACGCGCTCTCTCCTCAAGGTTCTTCCTCGCGGCCACAGCCACATCCGCTACAGCTCTCCACGTCCAGGAGACCGGTTGGCTGTCGATTTCGACGCTCCCGGACGTTTGAGTATGCATACGGTCGAGGAACTTGGGGCGCCGCGTGATGCCGATTTCTATCTATGCGGCCCATCTGCCTTCATGAACGACCTTGCCGTCGAACTTGGAACCTGGGGTGTCGCTGCCAACCGCATCCACACCGAGAATTTCGGCTCAAATCCGTCGAGGACACCGGGCATCGCGACGGCACCTCGCCGGCCACCGCACCAGCCCGCCGGGTCTGCCGGCGTGGGCCCATTGGTGTCCTTTGCACGGAGCGGCCTAGACGTCCGCTGGGCCCCGGCCTTCCAAAGCCTCCTCGAACTTGCCGAGGCGTGCGACGTGCCCGTGCGATGGTCATGCCGGACCGGGGTCTGCCACACCTGCGAGACCGGGCTCATCGTCGGCGCGGTCGGCTACCAGCCCGAGCCCGTGGAACCGCCGGCCGAGGGTAATTTGCTGATCTGCTGCAGCCGACCTCAGAGCGACATCGTCATCGATCTTTGAATATCCCAGGGCACATGCCCGGTTCGTGGGTATGGCATGGCTTTGACCATCGGACTGGCGAGAAAGCGATACGCGCGTAAATGACCGCCAGTGTGAGAGAGGGAGAATCGAGATGGAAGATCACGATACCAGAGCGGCCCTGGATCGCCACTGGGCCGCCTCCGACGCGAACGACTTCGAGGCGGAGCACGACATTTACCGCGAGGACGCGGTGCTCGAATACCCGCAATCAGGCGAGCGCATCCGCGGCCGGCGCCAAATTCAGGCGTCTCGCGCCGCGCAGCCGAACCGGAAACGCTTCACAGTGCGGCGGATAACCGGCGCGGGCGACCTCTGGGTCACCGAATATGTACTGACCTATGACGGGCGGCCGTCTTACACCGTGAGTATCATAGAATTTCTCGATGGGAAGGTGGCCCGCGAGACGCAGTATTTTGGCGATCCCTTCGAGCCGGGACCTTCGCGCGCGCAGTGGGTCGAGCGGATTTCCTGAAGCCTGGCCGCCATGGGGACGGCCGTCAGCCGCTCACTCGGGCGGAGCTGCCAATCGATACCATCTCTCTCGCCCGCTATGTCATTGGCAATTTATTGGTGCGTGAGTTGCCCGAAGCGTCGTCAGCGGTCGTATTGTTGAGACCGAGGCGTATGTCGTCGGCGATGCCGCAGGGCATGCTTACCGCGGAATGACCGGGCGTAATCGTTCGCTATTTCTCGAGCGGGGGCACGCTTATGTTTATCTCGCCTATGGCAGCTCATACATGCTGAATGTCTCGAGCGAGACGTTCGGGATCGGAGCCGGTGTCCTGATCAGGGCGCTTGAGCCGCTCGAAGGCATCCCGATCATGCAGCGAAATCGTCAAATCGAGCGGCTGCGCGATTTGGCGCGGGGGCCGGGGAGGCTCACCGCGGCGTTGCGGGTTGATCGTCGGTTGGATGGGCTTGACCTTTGCCGAGAAGGCCCTCTATGGCTCGGACGCAGCGATCACGAACTTGGCGAAATCGGGCAGAGCATCAAGATCGGGATAGCGCGGGATGCGAACCGGCTCCTGCGGTTTTATCTCCGGAACAGTCCGTTCGTCAGCGGTCCAAGATCGCTCAGGGAATAACAGAGCACAGTCGCCCTCCCTTACCCGACCCATGCCTTGCCGGCCGTCGGCTAGGGGCAGATTTAGCGGTTGCCGTAGCCCGAGCTGAACGGGGCGAAGCCAAGAGCGGATCATTCTAAGCTTCCGGGATGCCTCTCTCAGCTACTGAACGTTTCATAACCAACACCAAGAAGGCGACCACAAACGTCAACACCGCGGTCATCCAAAAGCAGTCGAAGTAGGCAAGCGACGATGCCTGCTGCTGCCGCAGATTTTCGAGTTCCTGCAGACCCAGTTGCCGCGCGGCAGCCGGATCGGCGATCTGCTGCGAGAAGAACGCCTGGGCGTGCGCGATGAACGACTGCGCGGCCGCGTTGAACGGATCGAGATACTCGCCAAGACGCAGCGCGTGGAACTGATCACGCCGCTCCTGGAAGGTCTGGCCCAACGATATCCCGACGCTGCCTCCCTCGTTGCGCAGGAGACTCAATATGCCGATGGCAGCGCCACGCATCGCCAGCGGTGTATAGAGGTAAGCGGCGACATTTGCGGGCGCAAAACATACCGACAATCCCAAAACCAAGACCACGCGAGGCCAAATGGCTTGCCCTGGGCTGATGTCCAGGTTCTGTTGGGACATCCAATAATTTCCGGCGGTCATCAGCAGCAGGCCCAGGCCGATCAGCCAGCGCGCATCCATTTTCCAACCGATCAAGCGTCCGACAATCGGCATCGCTATCACCGCAAAGAAGCCACTCGGCGACATCACCAGCCCGGTGCTCAGCGCATCGTAGCCAAACAAGGTTTGCAGCAGGCCGAGCAGCGACTTGGTGGCGGCAAAGAGCGCCAGGTAGGCGCAAAAGATGATGACGCAGCAGGCCGCGAAATTGCGCTCGCCCAGTGCTCGAAAATTGACCACCGGGTTGCGGTGACGCAGCTCCCAAAAAATGAGCCCCACCAAACCCCCGACAAAGCAAATGACGAGCGTCTGTATGCGCCAGAACGGATCGCCCAGCCAGTCCCACTCCTGGCCCTTGCTGAGCATTACTTCCCAGGACACCATCACAATGGCCAGCAGCGACAATCCGATCGAATCAAAGCGGAATGGCTGCTTCCGCAACTCCGCACGCTGGGCGACGAGATAGTCCGGGTCGCGAAGCAGGGCATAACATCCGGCGAGTGCCACGAGGCCGATCGGCACGTTGATCAAAAAGACCCAGCGCCACGAGTAGGAGTCCGTTAGCCAGCCGCCCAGCGTCGGACCGACGATCGGCGCGATCAAGACCGCGAAGCCGAACAAGGTCATTGCCACGCCTTGCTTTTCGGTCGGGAAAGCGTCGAGCAATACCCCCTGACTGCTCGGCTGCAGGCCGCCGCCCGCCAGGCCCTGGATCACGCGAAACAGGATCAGCTGACCGAGACTCCCGGCAAATCCGCACAGCAGCGAGCTCAGGGTGAATATCGCGATCGATGCCAGAAAGTAGTTGCGGCGACCGAGATGCGCGCTCAGCCAGCCGGAGATCGGCAGAATGAAGGCATTCGCGGCAAGATAACTGGTGATAACCCACTCGCCGTCATCGGACGTTGCCGACAGGCCGCCCGCGATATAGCGCAACGCGACAAGCGCAATCGTGGTGTCGATCACCTCCATGAAAGTCGGCACCAGGACGACGGCGGCCACCAGCCAGGGGTTCGCCGCGGCTCGAGCCTTCGTTGGTGAAAGCGCCGCGACCGTCACTTGCCGCCGCCGGGCGAGTTCCCAGGAGAACCGATCGCTTGTGTCTGAGGTAGAACGGTTTGCAGAAACTTCCCGGCGTCGGGCCCGGTAGGCGGCTTGTTGATGTAGACGTAGGGAACAACGGAGGTGCCGATAAACAGGGTGTCTTTGTCGGGGTCATACCCTTCGAGATCGATCCGGACCGGCAGCCGCTGGACCACCTTGATGAAGTTGCCGGTCGCATTCTCGGCCGGCAGCAACGCCAGCGTCGATCCGGTCCCCATTGTAAAGCCGGAAACCCGGCCCTTGAAGACGCGCCGGCCACCGTACATGTCGACATAGAGATCAACAGGCTGGCCGATCCGCAGGTCGCGTAGTTCCGTCTCCTTGAAATTTGCGTCGACCCAAATCTCGCGGAGCGAACGGATCGCCATCAAGTTTTGCCCGACTTGAACGTAATCGCCCGGATTGACATTCCGGCGCGTTATGACCCCGTCGATCTTCGCGGCGATGTCGCAATAACGCAGATTTAATTCGGCCTCCGCGAGGTCGCGTTTGGCGAATTCGAGCTTGGCCTCGGCCTGCTTGACGGCTGGAGCCTCGGCCTCGAGGCGAGCGAAGGTACGATCGATGTCGCCCTGTTTCTCGAACTGCTCGAGCATCTGCTTCGGGCTCTGTTCAACGGAATGGATCACACCAAGCTGAGCTGCACTCTGAATCAGGTCTGCCTGCGCCACGAGGACGGAAGAAAAGGTCTGATCGAGATCCGGCGGGATTTGGTCAAGACTTTTACCGCCATTGGGCTGTGCCGGCAGTCCCAAAGAGGCCCGAACCTGGTAGACTTCGGCCAGCGATTGCGTGACTTGTGCGTTGGCGGCGGATAAGGTTCTTTGCGCCCGGTCGAACTCCTGACGGCTTTCGGCCGGGGTCCCCAGCAACTGCCGCGCCCGATAGAAATCGGCTTGTGCGAGCGTCAAGTCGGCCTCGCTCTTGTCGAGAGCAGCTACCCGAGCATGCACAAGCGCGATTTTGTCGTCGACATCCTGTACGGCGTTCTGCAGTTCCCAGCGTCGGGCCCACGCTTGTGCCTCGATATCCCGCGCCGTGGCTTGAGCCGCGCGCAGGTTCGCGGCTGCGGAATCGACAGCCGCTCGTTTGACAGCAACCGCGTCCTGAAACGGCTCCTTGTCGAGTTCGGCGAGCAACTCGCCTTTGTGCACACGGTAGTTGTCGTCCACCAGCACCCGGGAGATCTGGCCGCTGACGCGGGGAGCAACGAACGTCACATGGCCGTTCACGTAGGCGTCATCCGTCGAAACGGTGTTGAGAGATACTAGGATCCAACGGATACCGAATATGCAGACGATCGCCAGAACGAGGGCGCCGAGCGCGCCAATCAGTAGCCGTCGCCGCCGCGAGGGTCGCTGATCCGGCGGTCGACCCGGCGATAATCGGGCCCCGTCCTCAGCCGACACGCTTTCAATTGTGGAGGGTGAGTTATCGGGACTGGATTCGCCCCGGCTCGCTCTCTGCTTCTCGGTCATCTCAACGGGCATGGCATCCGCCCCGCGGTCTCAGTCGCAGTGGGTTGTCGGGCGATAATGGCCCTGGAGCGTCTCGG
This sequence comes from uncultured Alphaproteobacteria bacterium, assembly GCA_963777435.1. Lineage (GTDB taxonomy): Bacteria > Pseudomonadota > Alphaproteobacteria > ATCC43930 > CGMCC-115725 > AP-15. The sequence continues at coordinate 70,194 of CAVZQT010000007.1, read as the reverse complement.
GCAATAGGTGCTTGACGCACCGCCTGAGCTGCGAAGAATTGAAACTGCCCTCTAGTTACCATGAGGGTCGTCGACGTTGACAGTCGCTACCGCTGTGGGCCGCGACATTCCAAGTGCTACCGGAGCGGTTCTGCAGATTACCTTCTGCTCAGCGTATCGATCAGAAGTCTGGCAGCCGGGCCCGACGAGGCCGGATTCTGGCCGGTGATCAGCTGACCGTCGGCAACCGTGTGAACGCCCCAGTTCTTGACTTTGGAAAAGGTGGCACCGAGGCTCATCAGTTGGTCTTCGACAAGGAAGGGTACTACCTTCGTCAATCCTACCTCTTCTTCCTCGCCATTGGTGAAGCCGGTCACGGTCTTGCCCGCTACGAGCGGCTTGCCGTCCGGCCTCTTGACATGGCGCAACGCGCCAGAAGAATGGCAGACCAACGCGAAAGTTTTGCCGGCGGCCAGGAAGGATTCGATCAGTCTGATCGAGTTCTGGTCTTCCGCGAGATCCCACATCGGGCCGTGCCCGCCTGGGTAGAAGACCGTGTCGAAGTCCTCTGCCTTGACGCTATCAAGGCGCACCGTTCTCGCGAGCCGCGCTTGTGCGTCGGCATCGGCTTCGAAGCGACGCGTAAGCTCGGTCTGAAAGTTCGGCTCGTTGCTTTTCGGATCGAGAGGCGGTTGGCCGCCCTTCGGCGAGGCGAGCACGATCTCGGCACTAACATCCATGAACGTGTAGTAGGGGGCGGCGAACTCCTCGAGCCAGAAGCCCGTCTTACGGCCCGTGTTCCCGAGCTGGTCATGGGAGGTAAGAACCATTAAGACTTTCATCATACGCTCCTTTCCCTGGTTGTTGAAAGTAGCAGGTTCGTTCACGTTCTCGCCGGCCAGCGCCTCCTGCACCGCCGACCGCACATTCGACGGCATCGACCAACGCTAGCAAGTGCGCAACGACGCTGTCCCCGACCATATTAAACATCCAGCCACGATAAGCGCCATTTTAGCCCAGATGGCAGCGCTGAAGGACCGGAATTCGACGACTGGGCCGGGTCTCTAAGCCTGCCTGTAAGGTCGGCTAGGGGGCAGTTTGGCCAGTTGCCGGCACCGAGGCCGAACGCCGGCTATGTGATCGGAAAGGAGACCGTCGCCGGACCGCGAGGCCACGCGAAAGCCGGGCGCAGGGCCAGAAACGATCGCACGCCACTCGATACGGGATATTCCTCGTCGAGCGCGATCCGCTGCAAATGCACCTATACTGGTGCGGCCTCAACATTGGAGAAGGCTGGCATGCCGTTCTATGAAAAAGGCCAAGTTAGGATCCATTACGAAGAAGCCGGCTCCGGATACCCGCTTCTGGTTATTCCAGGCGGCGGGCTCAACTCGACGGTCGCGGGGCTCGCGACGCACCCTTTCAACCCGTTCGACGAGTTCAAGGGCGAGTTTCGCGTTATCGCTGCCGATCTGCGCAACGCCAAGGGCGGGGAGTCGACAGGGCCGCTCGAAGTCACACGGCCGTGGGACGCCTATACCGACGATCATATCGGCTTAATGGATCACCTCGGCATCCGCGAGTTCATGGTGCTTGGCTTCTGCATCGGGGGCCCGTTTATCTGGAACCTGCTAAAGCGCGCGGCGACCGATTTGGAGATAACTCACGGCGCCAGCTAACCCCTCCATCAATCACGCGGGTGCAGCCGTTTTGCGCGTCCCGCCGACACCTATGCGGCCCGAGGTCTACCTGGTTGAGTTCGTGACGGCTCGTCTCGCCATGGCCGCTTCAGGGCCAACTGCCGCCATATCCGGTTAGAGGGACGTCAGTACTGCGCCGTTGCGGACTTTGTTTGGAAGTCGGACCGTCTTTCCGGACCGAATAATGCAGCGACGCGGGCGGCTGCGATCATCGCCGCGCCGTCTGTAGGCGGGTGTTCCGCAGCCACCTGAAGGCGCATGGGTAGCGCAACCCGGCGGATCGAAACCTTGCAGATCCCGCGCTTCAGCGGGGCGCATTTCTGGTTCAGCCTGGACTGCGCGCGCGCATCAAGCTGGCTCACTCGGCATTGACGCAAATCATAGCCGTTGGCCTGCGAGCCACCCAAATTCGATGGTATGTGGAGGGGCCGCTCGTGAAGTGCATCGTGGAAGTGCGGTACACCGGGGTCGATTGGGCCGACCTGATAGCTGACATGGGCTCGTGGCTCGATCGCCGGCAACTCAAGGTTGAGGAGTTTAGTCCCACCTTGCTCGGTCGTGGCGTCGCCGTACGTGTCGGCTTTTACAATGAGGATTACGCGGCGGCGTTTGCGACTTCATTTTCGGGTCGGTTGGAATCCGCCGAGCCGCACAGAGCCGCAGTGCAGGAAGCGGTGCGCCGCCCGGCTGAAGGCGCCCCTGATCCCCGGTTCTCAAAGGGTTTGGTGTCTTTGGGCGATCCGTTGCCGGAGCGTGGCGAGCTCACCTCGACGGCACCTCTCGCCGGGTTCTCTTTAATGATTACGCGGCGTCAAAAGGCGGATTTGCGCAAACGGGGTTATACCGATGAGCAAATCCGGGACATGACACCGAACGAAGCGCATAGGGTTCTCGGCCTGATCGGTTAGCATGTGCCAATCCCTCGGCGATCCAGCCGACTGGCTCTATTGGGCGAAAACGCCTGCAGAATAACGGGCGCTAATCCGCGTAGAAGGATGTGACTTGTCCGGGGTCCGCTATGCCCGGTAATGGGCCGAGGTCTCGTAGTGGCAACTCGGCGCCGATACCGGCCGTCGGATGGACAGCCACAGACCACGAGGTTCGATCCTTAGCCGACTGCGGCTGTCCCGCCGACTGCAACCTCCGGCGCCGGGGCTTCGAGTGCAGCGGCGATCGCCTTGCGTCGCGCCAGCATCAGCGCCAGGAAGCCGATCGACAACACCGCGCCGATCGCGAGCGGGGAACGCAGGCCGAAATGCGTGCTCGCAGTGCCCATCGCCACCGCGCCGAGCGACGGCCCGGCGCGGAAGATCATGCCGTAGAGCGCCATCACCCGGCCCGACATGCTGTGGTCGACCGACGCCTGGATCAGCGTCTGCGCGCCGATCCCGGTAATCACCATTGCCGCGCCGGCGACAAAGACGCACGGCAAAGCCAGCAGGAAGTCGTCAGTGGCGGCGAAGGCGACAATGGCTAGCGACATCAACAGCGTGTTGGCGAGCACGACGGTCGTCAGCCCGTTGATCTGTGAGCGGATCAGCATCCAGGCGCCGCCGCAGATCGCGCCCAACCCCACCGTTGAGGTCAGCATCGCCAATGCTTGCGGCCCGCGATGAAAGACATTGTCGGCAAAGCCGGGGAACAGCTCGATAAAGCCGCGCGTGCCGATCGTTGTCACCGCGAACAGCAGCATCATCGGCGCCATCCCTTTGTGATGCCTCACATAGGAAAAAGCGTCGAGCGAGGCGCGCACCGCGTTCTGGGCTGCCCGCATCGGCAGCGGCGGCAGGTCGCGCAGATTGGCGAGCGAGATCTGAAAAGCGATATAGCCGACCGCGTTGGCGGCAAAGGCGGAGGCGATGCCAACGCGCGCGATCAGCACCCCGGCGATGGCAGGGCCGATGAACCGCGCCGAATTGAACACGATCGAGTTGATCGCCAGCGCCGATGGCAAAGCCGCGCGGTCGACCAGGGTCGGGATCAGCGCGAGCCGCGCCGGCTGGGCGATGCCGTTATTGATCCCAAGCAGCAGGACCAGCAAGAAGACGACATGGATCGTGATCAGGTCGGCCCACACCAGCAACGCCAGTAGCGTCGCGCTCAGGCATCCATAGAGCTGAGTGACGCGGATGATGCCGACCCGGTCGCGGCGGTCGGCGAGGACACCGGCAAGCGGGCTCAAGAACACAACTGGCAGGAACTCGGCAAGCGAGACAAGTCCGAGCCAAGCGCCAGAATGCGTCAGCGTCCAGGTCAGCCAGCCAACCGAAACACGCTGCAACCAGCTGCCGATCAACGAGATGCCGTTGCCGCTGATATAGACCCGATAATTGCGGTGCGAGAGGGCACCGGCGAGGTTGTCAAACCCCCCGGTCGCGCGTCGCAAACGCTCAAAAGCCAATGAAACTCATGCCTCAATCCGATGCCGAACCGCCGCCTAGCCTCTTTCTTACAGAATAAATTCTTTTTAAATCCACGGCCGCCCTTATTGGCCGGTTTTGCAGTCGTGCGCGATAACCGCTTCCAGCCACCGGCAGTCGGGATTGCGCGCCGGCGCCCTGACGCCGCGCGCTGCGGCTGAAAGGCGCATCTCGCGCAGCTGGGCGCGTTGTTCGGGCTCCATGTAAAGTCGCTCGTGTCCCCATAGGCTCGGCCCGTCAAGGGTCTCATGCGATTGCCAGGTCGCAGGATCTATTACGCGGCCGCCGCAACCGTACTCGACGAAAAACCCCGAAGGCGAGTGCGAATAGAAGGAGGTCATGTAGTCGTTGGCGTGCCGCCCGAGCGTGTACGCCACGCGCCCGTCCTCGAGCTGTGCCAGATCATAGCCCTGGCCGACGTCATCCAGACTGTGCAACTCCACCATGAAGTGGTGCAGATTCTGCTTCCCGGAGCCGACCATAGCGAAGCTGTGGTGCCGGGCGTTGATGTGGAAGAAATAAAGCTTGTGTGGGGTCAGCCCGTAGTCGCTGACGCGAAACCCGAGCAAGTCGCGGTAGAAGGATAGCAGCGGTTCGGCGTCATTGACGTTGAGCACGGCGTGTCCCATACCGAGCGGGCCCGTGCGGAACCCCGAGATCGGGCGGCCTGCCCCCGCGAAAGCGGGGGTCGAGCACCCCTTTCATATCGTCAAGAACCGCTTCCGCCATAAGAAGCTGCGCTACCGCGGGCTGGCCAAGAACAGGCACAGCTCCACACCCTGTTCGCCCTGGCTAATCTGGTGATTGTCAAAAAGACGCTGCTCGCGCCAGCAAAGGCATCAGGATCCGGAGTTTACCAATCACACGACGATGCCCGAAGGTTGGGCATTACCCGCGATCGAGCTGGAAATTCTGCTGACTGAACCCGCCGCCTGCGAACTGCTCTCGTCAAAATTCACCCTCCGGCGACCATGTCCCGGTAGCGGCATTGTTCAGTGTTTCCCTAGCGCGCGCGGGACGGCTTACTCCGCGAACTCACTCCAACCGCTGTTCTACGCCTGATGCCGCAGTTCGTCGAGGCTCACAATCCAGGTTCGCAAAGGCTCCAGATCCGCGGGCGTGATGTTAAATCTCGCCAGCAGCGCGAAGACGAGCAACTTCTTACGGCCGCGGCTCGGAAGCACCAGAATGCGGGCGCAGGATTCCTCCGGCTCCTCGTGAATAAGAGAGGTCAACGCCGAGCAGATCGGCGGCTCTCCTCCCGAAACGCAACTCTCGCGGTCCGTAGCAAGATTCCGGCCTCCTCAAGGAGCTGCGCATTCCGGCGGCCATTTGATCCCAGAGCGGATCTCAACCTCTCGCACGCTGCTTCGAGATTTTGGAGGGAAGCGAGGCCCCAGAATTTGGGAACCTGGGCTTCATAGAAATCGTGAGGGATCGCCAGTGCCTCCAAGGATCGCAGTAGCTGCCAGTGCATCTGGATCGTCTTGTACGCAAGCGATCCGGACTGCGGACGGTCTAGGCGCATGAGCCGCGAAGAGGCTTCGTGGAGCGCCCCGCTCCGTGCGGTGACCGGGTTTCCGGTCACGAAGACCGGGCTGATGTTAGTTACGATGTACGGCTGGAACAGGAGATCCGAGGTCTCGGCCTTCGCGAATGTCAGGTTGCCGGTAAAGGCGCGGGTGAACGGCCATTTCGCAATGTCGGCGTTTCCGGAGAACCGCTTAACCGCACTCGACAGCGGGTTGCTGCTCCAAGCCAAAACGGGAATGTTGAAGGCCTCTGCCGCTTCCCGGAGCGGCGCTAGCCACCCCAAATCCGGGGCATCGCCAAGATCGACCGCCACGAACACCGGGCGCAGATGCTCGATCAGTGCCTTAGGATCGGCGGGTCCGTAGGCGGTGATGACCGGAGGAAGGCGTGAGTCATGCCCATCTGCATCGTCCTGCAATCCTTTAGGCGAAAGGGTTCCGGCTCCCCGCGTCAGATGGGTCTGATCGAACACGCCCGCCAAGGAGCTTCCTAAGCCCGCAACGACGACCTGCCCTAACTGCTCCCGGATACCGGGCTTCGTGCCGCAATAAAGGATCGGCCGCTTGGTGGTAGCAGTCAGGTCATTGGTCTTCCATCAGTGACAGATCACCGCATAAGAAAACAACACAGCCGGACGGCGAGGGTTGTCGTCCGGCAGCACGATGCAGATCGACTTTTGACGGCTGAGCGGCGCCCCCACCAGCGAGGATGAATGAATGTCCACGCAGTCGATGGCGCCGAGAAGTGGCCCGAGTCTAACCTTGCCGTGCTGGCTCAACTGGTCCAGCAAGGGATTGTGTCTCTTACCAGCGCCCCGAGGCCGCCGTCGATCCAAGACCAAGTCACGATCCGTCCGATCGCGAATGCGTAAAGTCTTCATGTTATAGGACAGGCGCAGGTTGCACCAGCTGTAGCATGCTGCTGCACAGTGCGAGTGGGACTCAAGCCGCGCAGGCCGCGCGCGCCGTTATTTTCTGTCGGGTGACCGCATCTCCCGCTAGGCCGCCTTCCGGCGCCGGAAACTCCGACGGGCTCAGATAACTGAAAAAGTCGCGCCCGGATACGACCTCGCTATCCCACGCAGTCGAGAGGCGAATAACCAAATCTGGCCTAAGGGTGCCGCGATAACGTCGGGATGCGGCGTGGCTACCACCAGAATGGCTTTAAGTTCGCGCGTGAGCGATCCGAGCCGTGACGCCACGCAATTTGCGCTCACCGGGTCTAAATTCACGCAAAACTCGTCGGCGAGCCACAAGTTGCAGTCGGCGGACAATAATTTTGCGAGCATAGCCCGGTATTGCTGCCCAGCGCTCAGCTCGTCGAAACGCTTCAGGTACACAAAGGCGTCCGAGAACGCCACCAATCCAAGCAGTTGTAACGCCGAATGCACATCGTGGCCGTTAAACTTTGGTAACGCTCGTACTAAGGAAGATAGGAATAGGACCATGGCCGCCGGCAAATTCGTGAGCTATCTCCGCGTAAGCACGGAGCGCCAAGGGCGCAGCGGGCTAGGGCTCGAAGCGCAGCCCAAGACGGTCGAGGATTATCTCAATGGTGGCGCATGGCAGCTGTTGCGGGAGTGCGTCGAGGTCGAGAGCGGCCGGCGCAGTGACAGACCCGAAGCTCGCCGCGGCACTGGCACACGCCAAAGCGACAGGCGCGACGGTCGTTATCGCGAAGCTCGATCGCCTCGCACGCAATGTAGCGTTCATATCGAACCTGATGGAAAGCGGCGTTGAGTTTGTGGCCGCCGATATGCCAATGGCGAACCGGCTGACTGTTCACGTTCTGGCGGCCGTTGCCGAGCACGAACGCGAAATGATATCCCAGCGGACCAAAGCCGCGCTCGGGGCTGCGAAGGCTCGTGGCAAGCATCTGGGCAACCCCAATGGCGCGCGAGCCTTGAGGGCCGCGGGAGCAGGGAAAGTGGGCTGGACAGCCGGTGCAGATGGCAACCGGGCAGCGGCCGATAAGTTTGCCAGACAACTGGTCCCGGTAATCGAAACGATACGCGCTGATGGTATCACGTCCCTTGAAGGGATCGCCACCGAACTCAATGCGCGGAGCATCCCCACGGCACGCGGTGGCAGGTGGTACGCCACGACCGTTCGGAACCTCTTGGCCCGATAGCACTGCTCCGGTAGGAGACTTATGCACACACGGAATCTCCGCATTATGGGGTTAAGGTGGCGGACGTACGCCCTACGTCATTGATCTGACTTGAGAGACTCATGAGTGAAAAACGGGAGATTTGTTGGCGAACCCCTCCCGTCAGTGTACCTCCAAGAAAATTCGAAGAAAAAAATTTCGCAGGCAAAAACGCTGCAAAATTGCAAACGTTAGCGGACAAGCGACTGTCAAAAAATCTGCAATACCTCCAGAGCTATGGATTGTCAATTACTTAGCTCTACTACAATCTTGACAGTGCCAGAAGAAAGATATTATACTCAGATCATTACCTAATACGGCCGCCGACGCTTTAAACCTAGGCCTCTATCAACCCTTTGGTGAGAGGCTTAGGATATGGGTTCATTTCGGCCGCTGCCGTTTCCGGCTTGCCGATCCGTCAAATCGTCCGAACAGGTTGACGCGCTGCTAAACGAAAAGCAGGCGGCAGAATTACGTGGCGTTACACCCCGCGCGCTGCAGGCTTGGCGCCATCGCGGCGGTGGTCCCAAATTCTGTCGGCTTGGCCGACGAGTGCAGTACCGAACAAACGATCTAAAAGCCTGGATCGCGAAAAATACGCATGAATCCACGTCGGAGTATTTAAAATGACCGACAAATTGCAGGAACACAAAACCACGCCGATGGATTTTGTGCGGATCATCCTGGAACACAAAACCGCGATCATCAACCGCACTGATATCCTCGAACTTCTCTCCGAAGCCAACATGGAGGATGTTGGCGGTCTCGATCTCCTCAAGGAATGGATCGAGAAGCGTAGACCGGCAATGACCTCGCAAAAGGCGGTTGATTTCGGGCTGGACCAGCCGCGCGGGCTTCTCTTGGTCGGCCCGCCTGGAACCGGCAAATCGCTTACCGCTAAAGCGATTCCTGGTTTACTCGGGGTTACCGGGATCAAGTTCGATCTCTCTCGGGTCTTTGCCGGCCTTGTTGGCAAATCCGAAGAGCGTATTCGCATGGCTTTGGCACAAATCGACGCTATGGCGCCGTGCGTGGCTCTGATCGATGACATTGACAAAGGAATGGGCGGTGTTGCCAACGGCGGCGGCGGAGATTCCGGTACCTCTATGCGAGTTCTCGGCACTGTCCTTACTTGGATGCAGGACAGGGTTGGCCCGCCAACTCCGGTGCAGATCCAAACACCAAACTCGCGCCCCTACTTTCGGCGGTGGTGAACCCATGCCGAGAAAAATCGATCTAACCGGGCGGGTATGTGGCCGGCTCACCGTTATCGGTCAGTCTCACCGCAGTGATGCTCAGGGCCGGCCTATGTGGTTGTGTATATGCAAATGCACCAATCCAGTCACCGTCCGAGTCGGTGATTTGAGGCAAGGTAAACAAGTATCTTGCGGGTGCTATTGGAGAAAAAGGGCCGCTGAAGACGCAAAAAAACGACTGACCCCCTATGGGAGAAAGAAAGATCGCGGACTTACAAGACATACCGGTCCATAATTGATCGATGCTATTGTGAAACCAATGATCACTATGGTCGATATATGGGGCGTGGAATTACGGTCTGGGAACGCTGGTTGGAAAGACTTGAGAATTTTCTCGAAGATATGGGTGAACGACCCCCGGGAAAACGATCGAACGCGTAAACAACGACTTTGGCTATGGCCCGGGTAATTGCGTTTGGGCGACCCCCCGGGAGCAGCCCAATAACAAAGGTAACAATCGGCTATTATCTTATCTGGGACAAACATTGACAGTCACACAGTGGGCGCGCGAGCTTAACATCCCAGTATACAAGTTGTTTAATCGTATTTATTCTGGGTTAGATATGCTCTTTGCCGGTTTTCCGGAGGCGCGGACCGGCCCGACTAGAGCTATTTACCTCCTTGTTCGCCCCGTTTCCTACAAGGCTGTTTTCTCGAACTGCCGCGTCCTGCGCATCCTGAAACGATCCCGCGATAAAGCGTCTGAGGTTGCCGCCGGCGGCTTTCTCCAGGTCACTTTTGGGAATGCCGCATTGCGAGGCGCCCGCGACACAGAGGTTGTGCAGCTCCTTCGATATGTTCGGGATCAGCAGGTATGGAACTGGCCTGACGTTCTTACCGACCCATTCCCGTAGAAACTTGCTTGCTTGTTCACTCATGGGGCATCTCCAACACAAAAAAGAGGTGGCTCTTCATGAAACAATCACTTTCTCCGGCAGATCATCTGGGGCAAAAATATCAGAGATTGGCTCGCCATGCGGGGGGTTCACCCCCGCATGCTGCAATCCCTTCTGGGGCATTCGCCGGGATCGCGTATTACGGACCAGCATTACATCCAATCCACGGATGAGGCTCTACGGCAGGCAGCGATCAGCTTGCCGCTCTGGGAAATCAGCGCCGCGGAAGTGGCAAAATCCGGCAACACGTATGAAAAAAGGCCTAGCCATCTCTGACTAAGCCCTTAATCTAATTGGTGGAGCCAACCGGGATCGAACCGGTGACCTCTACAATGCCATTGTAGCGCTCTCCCAGCTGAGCTATGGCCCCATGATCGCCGCGGGCCGGCTGGGCCTGCCCGCTCATTACCAAAAGCTATAAATCCTGCCCCGCGCGGGCAAGCAAAAAACGTAACCCGCCCTTCGCTACTCAGGGCTCCTCGTCTTCGACATTCTCGATAACTTCGGCCATGTCGTCATCGTCTTCGCCGAGCTCGGAGGCATCCTCCAGCAGTTCCTCATCCTCCTCTTCGGCCTCCTCGAGCGGCAGCGCTTCCTCCTCTTCGACCGCGACGTCGGCCTCTTCCTCGGTCTCGGCATCGGTTTCGAGTTCCTCGGTGCCGACCGGCTCGAGTTCTTTTTCCACCGGCGCCACGGGCCGCGCCCGGCGCGATTTCAAAAACGCCTCTGGATCAAATGGCGTAGCGCATTTCGGGCAGATTACCGGCCGGTGCATCAAATCATAATAGCGGGTGCCGCAGCTCGGACAGATTCGCTTGGTGCCCCATTCGGGCTTGGCCACATTAAAACTCCATCTTCGTCAGTATCGAACGGCGCGCCATTGCCACAAGGGCATCACCCTGTCAAAACCATATCTGCGGTGGGCATCGCCGGCCTCCCGATATGGGCTGCGGTCGCCATCGCCGCAACCGTCAATTGTCGTTTTGCCTGATCTCTCGGTCGCCATGGTCGATTCTTCACCGCACTCTTCATCCGGGCCGCTGCAAGCGACGCGCGCCGCGACCGCGCTCTCGGGCAAGATCCATGTTCCGGGCGACAAATCGATCTCTCATCGCGCCTTGATGCTCGGTGCGCTTGCGGTGGGCCGGACCGAGATTACCGGGCTGCTCGAAGGCGAGGATGTCCTCGCTACCGCGGCGGCGATGAACGCGCTCGGCGCCCAGGCCGCGCGAGCCGAGGATGGGAAATGGATTGTCGATGGGGTCGGGATCGGCGGTCTTGCCGAACCCGACAATCTCCTCGACCTCGGCAATTCCGGGACCTCAGCGCGATTGCTGCTCGGCATCCTGGCGACCCATCCGCTAACCGCGTTCGTGACCGGCGACGCCTCGCTACGGCGCCGGCCGATGGGCCGCGTTACCGAGCCATTGAGCCGCTTTGGCACAAAATTTCTGACCCGCGAGGGTGCGCGCTTACCGCTCGCCGTAACCGGTGCGACCAGTCCGATCCCGATCGAATATCGCCTGCCGGTGCCCTCGGCGCAGGTGAAGTCGGCGGTGGTGCTCGCCGGGCTCAACACGCCCGGCGATACGACCGTGATCGAGCCCTTGGCAACGCGCGATCACACCGAACGCATGTTGCGCCATTTCGGCGCTACGGTGCGGACCGAGCCGGCTGAGGGTGGCGGCAAGCGCATCACGGTCGAGGGCCAGCCCGAACTATCGGCGGCCCCGATCGTTGTCCCCGGCGACATTTCCTCGGCTGCGTTTCCGCTGATCGCGGCGCTGATCGTACCGGGGTCGGAGGTCACGATCGAAGGTGTCGGGCTCAACCCGTTGCGCGCCGGATTGCTGGAATGCCTGCACGAGATGGGCGCCGACATCGCGCTCGTAAATGAACGTGAGGAGGGTGGCGAGCCGGTCGCCGATTTGCGGGCCCGCGGCCGCGCCCTTACCGGAGCGGACATCCCGCCCGAACGCGCACCGCGGATGATCGACGAATACCCGGTGCTCGCGATGGCCGCCGCCTGCGCCCGCGGCCGCACGGTCATGCGCGGACTGGCCGAACTCAGGGTCAAGGAAAGCGACCGGCTGACCGCGATCGCCACCGGGCTGGCCGACTGCGGCGTGAATGTGCAGGTCGATGGCGATGATCTGATTGTCGAAGGCAATGGCGGGCCGCCCGAAGGCGGGGCATTGATCGCGACCCAGCTCGATCATCGCATCGCGATGGCGTTCTTGGTGCTCGGCCTCGCCGCACGCCAACCGGTGCGCGTCGACGACGGCGCCCCGATCGCCACCAGCTTTCCGAATTTTATCAATTTGATCGGCGCGCTCGGTGGGGGAATCGTGGCGGCCGGGTGAGCCGGCTATGGAACAAACGCCCACCCGCCCTCCGTTTGTCGTCGCGATCGACGGGCCCGCGGCATCGGGCAAGGGGACACTAGCGCGGCAGCTCGCGAAACGCTTTGGCCTCGGCCATCTCGAAACCGGCGCACTCTATCGTGCGACGGCCCTGCTCCTCCTCGATGCCGGTGGCAATCGGGCCTATCCCGGCATGGCGGCGGCGGCCGCGCGACGCGTAACCGCCGAACTCCTGTCGGATCCGCGTCTGCGTGACGAGGCGGTGGCGCGGATGGCATCGGTGGTCGCGGCCAACCCGGAGGTTCGCCAAGCTCTCCTCGACTTTCAACGCAACTTCGCCGCGCATCCGCCACCCCCAGCGAGAGGCGCGGTGCTCGACGGCCGCGACATCGGGTCGGTTGTTTGCCCGACGGCGAACGTTAAGCTTTTTGTGACTGCCGATCCCAAAGTGCGTGCCCGACGCCGGCTTGACGAGTTGCGGGCGGCAGGGCGGGCGGCTATATATCAGGATGTCCTGCAGGAGTTGAACGAACGCGATATGCGCGATGCCGGGCGTAGCGCCGCCCCGATGGTGGCCTCTCCCGATGCGACGATTGTCGATACCACAACGCTCGATATTGCCGGGACGGTTGCCTACGCATCGGCGATCGTGTCGCGAGCGCTCGCCGGCGGACACTGACGAAAAGTGCTATTCTCGTGTAAGGTTGCTCAAAGAGCGACCGGCATTACCGCGGCCGCAGGATCAGGCGATCTGGTCGACCCGCTGATGCCGGCAAGCGCCGCGCCTCGCCTCGATCCCGGCGGGGACGGCCGGAACAATTTCTGAGGGATCAAGGAGAAGGAATGGCTTTGGCAATGCAAGCCGTAGAGGCTCCGGCGAAAGAGAATTTCGCGGCGCTTCTCGATGAATCGATGGGGATGGCGAACGGCCTCGAAGGCACCGTGATCAAGGGCCGGGTCATCGCCCTTGAGAACGATATCGTCCTAATCGATGTGGGACTCAAATCGGAAGGCCGAGTGCCGCTCAAGGAGTTCGCCGCCGGCGGCGGCGATCCGGAACTCCATATCGGAGACACGGTCGAGGTCTTCCTCGAACGCATGGAAGACAAAAACGGCGAGGCGCAGCTGTCGCGCGAAAAAGCCCGCCGTGAAGAGGCCTGGACGCAGCTTGAAAAAAGCTTTCAGGCAAATGAGCGCGTTACCGGCGTTATCTTCGGCCGAGTCAAGGGCGGGTTCACCGTCGACTTGAGCGGCGCGGTGGCTTTTCTGCCCGGCAGCCAGGTGGATATTCGTCCGGTGCGAGATATCGCCCCATTGTTGGGCTCCCAGCAGCCGTTTCAGATACTGAAGATGGACAGGTCGCGCGGCAACATCGTCGTCTCGCGCCGCGCCGTTCTCGAAGAGAGCCGCGCCGAGCAACGCTCCGAACTGGTCGCCAGCCTCAAAGAGGGCCAGGTGCTGAATGGTGTCGTCAAGAACATCACCGATTACGGCGCTTTCGTTGATCTCGGCGGGGTCGACGGCCTGTTGCACGTCACCGATATCGCCTGGCGGCGCATCAATCATCCGTCCGAAGCGCTCAATATCGGGCAGAACGTCAAGGTTCAGGTCATTCGCTTCAACCCGGAGACGCAGCGCATCTCCCTCGGCATGAAGCAGCTCGAGGCCGATCCGTGGGAAGGCGTCGAGTTGAAATATCCGGCCGGCGCCAAATTCCGCGGCCGCGTCACGAACATCACCGACTACGGCGCCTTTGTCGAATTGGAGCCCGGGGTCGAGGGGCTGGTCCACGTCTCCGAGATGAGCTGGACCAAAAAGAACGTGCATCCCGGCAAGATCGTCTCGACCAGCCAGGAGGTCGAGGTCATGGTGCTCGATGTCGATCCGCAAAAGCGGCGCATCAGCCTCGGCCTCAAGCAGACCTTGGCCAATCCGTGGGAGACCTTTGCCGACGAACACCCGGTTGGCAGCGATGTCGAGGGCGAGATCCGCAATATCACCGAGTTCGGGCTGTTTATCGGCCTGTCGGGTGATATCGACGGCATGGTTCACCTGTCCGACATCGACTGGAACCGCCCCGGAGAAGATGCGCTCGATGCCTATCACAAGGGCGAGACCGTGCGCGCCAAGGTGATCGATATCGATGTCGAAAAGGAGCGCATCAGCCTCGGCATCAAGCAGCTTGAAGCCGATCCGTTCGAATCCGGCATGGCCAAGCTGCGCAAGGGCGAGGTTGTCACTGGCACGGTCGCCGGAGTGACCGAAGGCGGTGTCGAAGTCACGGTCGGCGACGGGTTGCTGGGTTTTATCCGCAAATCCGAACTGTCCCGCGATCGCAGCGAGCAGCGCCCGGATCGCTTTGCGGTTGGCGAAAAAGTCGATGCTAAGATCACGACGATCGACCGCGCCACGCGCAAGGTGACGTTGTCGATCAAGGCCAAGGAAGTCGACGAAGAAAAGCGCGCAATGGCCGAGTTCGGCTCGTCGGATTCTGGGGCCAGCCTTGGCGACATTCTCGGGGCGGCGATCAACCGTGCCCGCCGGCAAGACGCCGAGCGGCAGGGCGAGGTCGAAGACAAGGAATAATTTCGCGGCCCGGCCCCTCCTTGCGGCAAAGGGGGCCGGGATCCGTGGTTATGGGGAGGTTGCGAACAAGCCGGGGAGCTGGCCGTGGCTTTGCCTTGACCCTCTGACGAGGCTTTGGCACGGTTCCTTCTTCCCGAACGCATGGGAGCAAGACGCTCGAGATGACAAAATCGGAGCTCGTGCAAAAGCTGTCCGAAGCCAATCCGCAATTATACCAGCGCGATGTCGAGGTCATTGTTACCGCGATCTTTGAGGAGATCGCGGCGGCACTGGCGCGGGGCGATCGTGTTGAATTGCGAGGATTTGGGGCGTTCTCGGTCAAGCGCCGCGACGCCCGGGTTGGTCGCAATCCCAGAACAGGCGACAGCGTGCATGTCGGCGAGAAGCACATCCCGTTTTTCAAAACGGGAAAGCAATTGCGCGACCGGCTGAACCAAAGCGCGCCGTAAGCGCACGCCCGCGCGGGACCTAGAGAGTGCGGGCGGTTTACTGGGCGGTTGTGATCGCGATTGCGGCTTTGGTCAGCCTGTTTGCCGCCTCAAACCGGGAGACGGTCTCGTTGCAGCTGTGGCCGCTTCCGTTCCTGGCCGCGGCCCCACTTTATCTTGTCGTCGTCGTCTCCCTGTTGTTCGGCTTTGCGATCGGTGCTGTTGCCGCCTGGATCAGAGGCCTGCGCCGTCGGCGCGAGCTTCGCGAATGCCGTCGCCACAACAGCGCTCTGGCGCGCGAGCTCGCCGCCACCCAGTCGCAGCTGGCGCAAACCGCCCAGGGCGCGTTGCCGCCGGCCCGATAACAATCGGCGAGCCACAAACCTTTTGACCTGGTTGCCGCGTCTGGTTCAGTCTCGGGCTGCAACCAATTGACAATCGGCAAAATAGCAATGGAACTTCCCGACAGTATCGCGGCAATAGGAGAACAGCTCGCCATCGACGGAGCGGTCGACCCCGATCCGCAATTGTTGAGCGGCGCCGATGTATTCGCGGCCGAACGCCAGCGGTTGTTTCTGCGGCCATGGGTGGCGGTCGACCACCACTCGCGCATTGGGGAGCCCGGCCGCTTTGTCCGTTTCGAGGCGGGCAGCCGTTCGGTCTTGCTGACCCGGGACGAGGAAGGAACGCTGCGCGCACTGCGCAATGTCTGCATCCATGCCGGTTACCCGGTGTGCGAGGCGGAAGAGGGTCCCGCTGATCGCCTGGTCTGCCCGTATCATGGGTGGGAATTCGCTGCTGACGGCCGGCTGCTCGAACCCGATTTGTCGCGCCGGATCGATCCGGCTCGACTGCGCCTGGCAAGCCACCCCGTTTGTGTCCAGGACGGACTGATCTTTGTCGATCTGTCCAAACCGGCCGCTACCGCGGACGAAGTCGATGAACCCATGACGACGCGAGGACCAATCCCCGGATGGCTTGCCGAAGGCCAGGTGACGAGCCGCTCGCGCTACAGCACTGACTGGAATTGGAAGCTGGCATTGCAATTCGTCAAATCCTCGCCGCAGCTGTTTTGCGACGATCCGACCGAAGATGACGTTGTCGAGTTTGGACCGCTGAGCTTTATGCTGGCGCAGCCGAACAACGCAACATTGCTGCGGGTGATCCCTAAATCGGCTGGCCACACCGACATCCAGCTGGTCCGCATGGCGCCCCCAGGCGTTCCCGCTAATGCTCGACCCGACCGGGTGGCCGACGAAATTCGCGTCGCGGGTGAGGCTGAAAATTTAGCGCAAACGGCCACGCTCGATCGCACATTTTTCGCTTGGTACTGGTCGTTGATGTCGGCGGAGTGATCGAGCGCAAGGAGCCGGTACGCGGAAAATCTGCGCCGCGACGATCGCTCTGTTGGAGGGCGCTGAGCGCCGCCGAGACAGTCAGTGTTTAAGAAAATTCTGATCGCTAATCGCGGCGAGATCGCCTGCCGGATCATCCGCACGGCGCGGCGTATGGGGATCGCGACGGTTGCGGTCTACTCCGATGCCGATGAAGAGGCGGCGCATGTCCGGGCCGCCGACCAGGCGGTACGGATCGGACCGCCACCATCGGCCGACAGTTACCTGCGTATCGACCGGATTATCGAGGCCTGTCGCAGCACCGGCGCCGAGGCGGTGCATCCCGGCTACGGTTTTCTCTCGGAAAACCCGGCATTCGCGTCGGCGCTGGAGGAGGCCGGGATCGTCTTTGTCGGTCCGCGACCGGACGCGATCGTGGCGATGGGCGACAAGATCGAGTCGAAAAAGCTGGCCCGTGCCGCCGGCGTCTCGACCGTCCCCGGTTATCTCGATGTCGTACCCGACGGCGATGCCGCGGTCGGCATCGCTCGCGATATCGGCTACCCGGTCATGATCAAGGCCTCCGCCGGCGGCGGCGGCAAGGGCATGCGCATCGCCGCCAATGACGATGAGGTCCGCGACGGCTTCCGCGGTGCAGCGAGCGAAGCAAAATCGAGCTTTGGCGATGATCGCATCTTCATTGAGAAGTACATCGAAGAGCCGCGGCATATCGAAATCCAAGTGCTCGGCGACGCCTACGGCAACATCGTCTATCTCGGCGAGCGCGAGTGCTCGATCCAGCGCCGCCACCAAAAAGTGATCGAGGAGGCGCCGAGCCCGTTTCTCGACGTGGCGACGCGCGAGGCGATGGGACGGCAGGCGGTGGCATTGGCGCAGGCTGTCGGATACCGCTCTGCCGGGACCGTGGAGTTTATCGTCGATCGCCGGCGAAATTTCTACTTCCTCGAGATGAACACACGGCTGCAGGTCGAGCATCCGGTCACCGAACTGGTGACCGGGCTCGATCTCGTCGAGTTGATGCTGCGCATTGCCGCGCGCGAAAAGCTGCCGTTTACCCAAGAGGATGTCCGGCTCAACGGCTGGGCGATCGAAGCCCGCATTTATGCCGAGGATCCGACACGCGGCTTCCTGCCGTCGACCGGCAGGCTGGTGCGTTATCTGCCGCCATCCGGCGACGGCGTGCGGATCGATGACGGGGTCTATGAAGGCGCCGAGATCACCGTCAACTACGACCCGATGATCGCCAAATTGGCCGTCCACGGGCCCGATCGCGGTGCCGCCGTCGATCGATTGAGCGGCGCGCTCGACGGATTTTATATCAGCGGTCTGCAGCACAACATTGCATTCCTGGCCGCAGTTGCGGGCAACAACCGATTTCGCGCCGGGGCCTTGTCGACCGACTTTATCATGCAAGAATTCCCCGGCGGGTTTGCGCCCCCGGCTGAACTCGTTGCCGCCGATCGCGATGATTCTGCTGGGCGCCGCGCTCGCCGGGCGTCGCATCCGCGAGCACGAAACGGGGATAGCGGGGCAGCTCGATGGCGGAGGTGCCGTGATCTCCGAGGAATGGGCGATCCTGCTCGACCGCACAGCGCACCGGATTGCTTTGCGCCCGGCCGCGATGGCGGCCTACACCGTCGAAATTGCCGGCGAGCGGCTAGAGGCGGCGACCGAGTGGCAGCCGGGTCAAGTGCTGATGCGGATCATCGTCGCCGGAGGGAGCGGGGGCGAGACCGCGACGGTGCAGATCGAGCGGCTGTCGGCCGCCGAGTTTCGGCTGACCCATGGCGGTGTCGTCCGCCGGGTCCAGGCGCTGTCGCCGCGCGCCGCCGAACTCCTGTCATTGATGCCTGAAAAAAAGCCGCCAGACACCTCACGGCTGCTGTTGTCGCCAATGCCGGGGCTGCTGTCGTCGATCACCGTGAGCCCAGGCCAGGATGTCAAGGCCGGCGAGGCGCTGGTGACGGTCGAGGCGATGAAGATGGAAAACGTATTGCGCGCCGAACGCGACGGCCGCATCGCCGCGATCCGGGCAAAACCAGGGGACAGCCTCGCCGTCGACGAAGTAATCCTCGAATTCGAGTAGCGGGCGGAACACCTCTACCTACAACATTGGCAGTCCGCCACGCCCCGATCCGGGCGGAAACGCGCTGTCGATCCGCGGCGACCTCATCCGCGGAAAGCGACAGATCGCCAGCGCCAGCGATCTCCTCGACATGTTCACGGGTCGAGGCCTTGGGTATCGGAAATAGCGACGGCCGCCGCGCGAGAAAGGCGAGCGTCACCTGACGCGGCGTCGCATTGCGCTGGTTAGCGATCTCGGCCAGCACCCGGCCACCCGGCGTGTGCGGCCCCGGGAAGCGGTTATGGCCAAATGGGCTGTAGGCGGTCACCGCGACCGCGTGCTCTTCGCACCACGGCAGGACCCGGTGTTCGATATCGCGCTGCAGCAAGTGATACAGCACCTGGTTGCAGGCGATATGTCCTTCGCCGGCAAGACCCAAGGCCTCTTCGAGGTCCCTGACGTCGAAGTTGCTGACGCCCCAGCTCAGGATCTTGCCGTCGCGGCGCAGCTCCTCGAAGGCTTCGATGGTCTCGAGGAGCGGGTGCGGACCCCGCCAGTGCAATAGATAGCAATCGAGGCGATCGGTGCGCAGGCGGGCGAGCGAGGCTTCGCACGCTCGTCGGGTCCCGGAACGCGAGGCATGTTGCGGCAGCACTTTGGAGACGAGAAACACCTCGTCACGGCGGCCCGAGATCGCCTCGCCAACCAGTTCCTCGGCGGCCCCCGACCCGTACATCTCGGCGGTGTCGATATGGTTGATGCCAAGATCGAGGCCGTGCCGCAAGGCCGCAATTGCCGGGCCGCGCGGAGCTTGTTCGAGATACCAAGTGCCGAGGCCGATGACTGACACCTCGCGACCTGTCGGGCCAAACACACGCCTTTGCATCGATCGCCTCCGTGATGCTGTCGGGTGCTAGGCCGCGTGCGCGCCGACCCGTGCCTCTGAAAAAAGCCGCTTCATTTCGCGGTTGAACGCCGGAATGTCGTCCGGTTTGCGGCTGGTCACGAGATTACCATCGACCACCGCTTCGCGATCGACCCATTGCGCCCCGGCATTCTTCAGATCGGTCTTCAGCGACGGCCATGACGTCATCTCCCGCCCGCTGGCACATCCGGCTTCGACGATTGTCCACGGTCCATGACATATCGCCGCAACCGGTTTGCCGGCGTCGAAGAAGGCTCTGACAAACGCGACGGCTTCGGGGTCCATCCGCAGCTTGTCGGGGTTGATCACCCCGCCCGGCAGCAGCAGGGCGTCGAAATCGTCCGGCCGCGCCTTGCTGAGCTGTAAATCCACCGGCAGGGTGCGGCCCCAATCGGTAAATTCCCAACCGCGCACCTCGTTATCCTTTGGCGACACGATCCGGGTCTCGGCGCCCGCGTCGTCGAGCGCTTTGCGCGGTTCGGTCAGCTCGACTTGCTCGAAGCCGTCGGTGACGAGGATCGCCACTTTTAGTCGGTTCAGGTCGTTGTCGGTCATCGTTACCTCTCTTGCCTAAGGACAGCCATTGGGTCCTTGCCGACAAACGGTTAAAGCGCGATGCCGTCCCGCTCCTTGACAGCCGTCAATTGCGCTACTCACGGACGGGTAGCGTCCAGGTCAGTAAAGTGTGGCCGCGCCATATCAGCAGAGGAAATTGAAAACCGTTCGACTATCCATTGCCGGCGGCGTACAGGGGGTCGGCTATCGCGTCTGGGCGACGCGGGTTGCGACCGGGTTCGGGCTGCGCGGTTGGGTGCGCAACCGCAGCGACGGAACGGTTGAAATGCTCGTGACTGGCGCCGACGATGCCGTCGCCGCGATGATCGACGCCGCCCATCAGGGCCCACCCGCGGCCTATGTCAGCGAAGTGCGTGTGACTGACGATCAGGACGACGGCAGCGCCGATTTTGTCTCGCGCCCGACAACGTAGTTGGATGTGTCTGCCACCGCGGCTCGAGCGGGTTATCCCCTCGGCAACAAGCCCAACGATCACGCCCGAATATGGCCCGACCTCATGCCAAAGCCGGCATCGCGATCCCAGCCCATCTCCGCGATGACGGCCTAACAACACGCCGCAATCATCGCGGCGCGAGCGACACCTGTGACTAGATAGGGGCTAGCCGAGGAGCCGCCCGCGATCAGCTGGACACCTCCAATAACCTGGCAGTTTTGACGAGTTTGTGATTCGATCGGCTGGGGGTCTGCGCTGGGGGCGGAGATGCGCGGTCAGGCGGGGTTTTTCGACATTGAGGAGCGGCTGCAGCAGCTCTCGGCCAAAGACGACAGCCTGGAGCGACTGAACGCGGTGATCGATTTCGAGCTGTTTCGGGCGGATCTGGAGCGAGCGGTGCCGCGTTCGGATCGCGCCAAAGGGGGCCGGCCGGCTTTTGATCACGTGCTGATGTTCAAGACGCTGATTCTGCAGGCCAGCCACAATCTGTCGGACGAGCGCGCCGAATATCTGATCCGAGACCGGCTGTCCTTCATGCGGTTTCTCGGTCTGGGGCTGGCCGACACGGTGCCGGACGCGAATACGATCTGGACCTTTCGCGAAGCGTTGACCCGGGCCAAAATCGCGGCCAAGCCGGCGATCGAGGTTCTGTTTGAGCGCTTTGACGCGGCGCTCGCGGCGGCCGGGTTTCTGGCGATGAGCGGCCAGATCATCGACGCCTCGATCGTCGCCGCGCCAAAGCAGCGCAACACCGATGGCGAGAAGCGTGACATCAAGCAAGGCCGCATTCCGCCGGCATGGGCGGACAAGCCGGCCAAGCTGCGCCAGAAGGATCGCGATGCGCGCTGGACGGTCAAGTACACCAAGGCCAAACCGAGCCCGGATGGCATACTGCGGGTTGATCTCGCAATCCCGGCCTTTGGTTATAAAAATCATCTCGGCATCGACCGCCGGCATCGCCTGATCCGCCGTTGGACGGTCACCGATGCCGCCCGCCACGACGGGGCGTTGCTGCCCGAGCTGATCGACAGAAACAATACCGCCAGCGACGTGTGGGCCGACACCGCCTACCGCTCAAAGGCCAATGAGGCGTTTCTCGCCGGCCGTGCTCTGCGCTCGCAGATCCACCACAAGAAACCCATGGGCCGGCCGATGCCACGCCGCACCGCCCGCGCCAATGCCCGCAAATCGGCGGTGCGCTCGGCGGTCGAGCACGTTTTCGCCCGCCAGAAGGGCCCCATGGCCCTGTTCATCCGCACCATCGGCCTCGCCCGAGCGACAACCAAGATCGGCTTGGCCAACCTCGTCTACAACATGCAGCGGATGGTCTGGCTGGCGGCCCAGACCGCACCAACCTGACCCAAAAACCTCGCTAACCCAGCCCGCCTGCGCCTCGCCACACCGATCGCCCAACAAACCGGTCGCGGCTCAGCCAATGTCCCGCCCGTCCCGACCAGACGACTCGGTTATTGGAGGTCTCCAGCTTACAAACGCCGGCGCTGCTGAAGAGAGCAGATGGATCACGACAAACGTAGGTTTATACTCCGCTCGGGCGATTTTGCTGCACGCCGGTTGATTACTGCCCTGGGCGTTCGGCGGCACTTCTTATCCGAAACTGTCTGCTAGCGAACGTAATCGTCAACGTTTTTTACATTATGGATCATCGGTGAGCGGCTTAAGTCGTTCCAGGAAAAGCTTTCAGCGAACGGTCGGCTGACTCCGTCTGTCGGAAATTCTTACACTCAAAAGTGATCCTTGACGATTGCTGGACGGCTTATTCCATAAGCAATTGAAATATCACAAGAAAATCCCTTGGCATAAATTGTGCCCCGATCGTGCAGCGCTCAGTCCCATGTGCGCTATGAGGAGGGTCTATGAAGAGTTGAGATTATTTCCACTTGCGGCTAGCGCCGGGCTGATCAGCGCCCTGCTCTATGCCGCAATCTCCGCACCCGCAAATGCCGCCGTGATGCCCAACGGCTCATTCACGTTCAGTCTCCCCGGACCGAACGTCGTGAACACCGGCAACCCGCCGCCGCCGGGAAATATCAGCAGCAACACCACAGCTCTGACGGTCGCGGGTGCGTCGACAATCGGGTCGTTTGCTGACCCGTTCCTCGGCAATCCGGACAATCTCTGCGGTGCTATCGGCGGTGGCTGTACAGCAGCGCATCCGCCCGGATTTCTGCTCGTGGGGACGCCGGTCACTCTCAGTGCTCTGACGCTGCCGGTCGGGAACACAACGCCAACAGCGTTCTCCGAGATCGTTACAGCGACCCAAGGGGGCAGTGACGTCGACTTTGACTATACCAGCATCTTTACCAGAACGCTGACTCCGACATCGGCGGGTGCCGCCGGCTCGCTAACGTTGGATTTGTTGGGAACAATCGCCAGCAATACACCTTCGGGGACGTACATTTTGGGGCAAAGCGCGGACTTGGCAATTGCCTGTGCGCAGCCCAGCCTCGGAGGTGCCATTAGCTGCAGCGCAACGGTGGATACGCCGGCGGTTGTGACACCACCGGGCGTACCAGAGCCGGCATCGATGGCGCTGCTTGGCTCGGCGCTGGTCGGGTTCGGTGCGTTTCGCCACCGCCGTAAAGCCGGCTAATTCAACCTCAGCTCTTTTCCTTTAGCGGCGCCTCGCGGCGCCGCTTTGATTTTGGCGGCCGCCCCCAGAAGGATACGCTTCGTGCAGGTTTTTCTCGCATCACGAACGAATGCGCCCAACAAGCATCGAATAAATTCTGCTCCCGACCTACCGCGAGTGAGCTGAAAATCGCGGCGTGATCTGGGGAATGCAGGTTAAGGTATTGCGGGTACGACCAGGGTCACTAGCGGTTTGTCGGCGTCCGACAAACTCACCCAAGACTTCACCGGCATCAGGATCCATATCGCCGGGGACGGGTTGAGGCACCGCAGTGAAGACAAGATGGGAGCCGGAGCAAACAGCGTTCAGGTTAGAATTGCAGCTGCTTGGGTCATAAGTTAGCTGGGTGACCGTTTGCGACTGGCCGGTATAAGTATCGGTCACCGTCTTTGGCGCCTCGCCGACCGCGAACTTCGCAAACTGTGTTTCGGCGGCGTCCTTGTACATGGCGATATTGCAAGGGCTTTGAGGCTGCCCGTTCATCCAAAATGAAACCGGCGCGGCGTTACCTAATTTCATTGGGATCGTATAAGAACGACCGCAAACGGTGGCGTGATCCCAGCCGGGTCCAAAAGACACGCGAAACTGTTCCCAGAGATCATAAGGATCGTGGTTCAACAAGTGTGTGTTGCCTCCGACCTCGACGACAATGCCGGACCCTCTGCCGCCGAAATTGCCAAATTTGTCATCGATCGAAAACGAGTACGCTCCCGGCGCATCGACGCCATCGACCGCGTTATGAACCAAATGGGAATAGGGAAACAGGTTAAAGGGGCTCACGTAAGGGGCCCAAAACAAGAGGAATTTATCAAACGACCACCGGGTTTCGGGAAAGGTGCCGTAAGGTACGTTTCTCAGCAGGGATTGAACCTGCTCGTTCAGCAACCCCTTATCGTTGCTCTTAAAGGCCACGATCGAGTCGACGGTGCAGCGGTCCTTGGCTGCGCCGGTAAAGCTGATGCAACCGGGGGTCTCGTCTCCCGTTTTAGGATCCCTTACGTTCGGGGAATCTTTGAAGTTGTTCCAGACGGCCCGCACCGTGGATTCGAAATTGCTACAGAATAGTTGTTTATCGAGCGACGGGCCACTGGGCCAGGTGGGGATGGCAGCAAGGTGTGCGCAAGGATCGCTTCGGACCCAGTTGGTCCAGCTGGCGACAAGAGCGTCGACAGAGGGGTTGTCCACAGCCGTGTTGCCCACGGCGCCGGGGAGAGCGAGGCGGGCGAGGCCGAGGCGGGGTAACAAGGATGCCAAGGATGCCGTCTTCGTGGTGTTGGAGGTTAAGTAAGGCAACGGCTTGCCGCAGCAGTTCAGGATCGTGCCATCGTTCGTGGGGCAACAGTTGCCAGCAAGCTCGCGACATCCAGGGACGTCTGTGCACTGCTGCGGACCCGTATACGGTGGGTCATACAATGCGGATAAAGGTGGGAGGACGTTTGGCGGTATAATCCTCACATCGCCAACAATATCTTTACCCACGACATGTGAGGTTTGCGGGGGTCCCAACTTGTTGAAGACGTTATATTGCCAATTCGCTGCTGTATAGGCGGCATACTCAGACCAGATTGGCTTGTTGTCGGAAGTGAGGTTGAGAAACGCTCCTGTTTGCTTGTTGAAATCGACGTACGGCAGGATAGTTCCCATGTAAGGCGTAGCGCCGCCATCGTCCACATTGGACGCTACCGGCAAATACAGCTCATCGACATAAGACACGTCGATATCCGCCAACGGGAGGCCGTTTGGATCATTCGGGTTAGGGAATGCCGCACCGGTAGCCGGATCTTGGGAAATCATCGTATATTCGTACAACTGGGCGGGGGCATCGACGGGATACTGGGCAACAGCGGTTCCGGACCAGCACGCCCCACTAGCGCCGGTGGTGCATAAAGGTGGGTTCCACGTTGTGCTGTCAGCAACCGTGCGCTGATTCTCGGGGATCTTGGCCTCGAACTTGGTCAGATCGACAGTGAACAGATAAACTCGGACAGCGGTGTACCAGCAATGTTTGAGTTTTGGCAGTTCCACTGTCACTGTCTCGCCGCTGGGTATCCCTGCGCCTCGCGTCCCGGCGTTGACGATGATTCTGCGGTTGACGCCTGATGTCCCGCAGGCCGCGCCTTGCTCTGATTCGACGGCGGTGATCGCTGGATAGATCGTAATCGGCAGGTCATTATAAAATACGATATAGCGCTGGAAAGGATCGGTTTGCGCGTGCACTGCCCGGATGCCGGAGACAGCAAAACCCAACGTCAAAATGCAACACAGGATTTGTTTCAAATTCATTATCGGGACTCCGGCATCGAGCACAATCGCGTGCTGATGCAGCATGTTCTTGGTGAAACCGCCGCCCAATCGTTTAGCGAGGTGGACCGACACTAATGACAAGCGTGCGAGCCGATTGTTGATTGTCATTCGGAAAGTGTTGCCGCTGCTCTGCTACCTCCCGTTTTCGTTACCATGGTGCTCTCTCCTTGTCGCAAAATCGGAAACCGAAATTCCCCAGATCCGGGTCATTGGGAGGCCCGGGTCGCTTTTTTTGCGGCGGCTCCCGTCGACAGCGAGGCACTGCGAAACGCGCCTGACGCAGTGCATTTGGATCGCCGATCAGCGATCGCCGACACCCGTCCGATCTGAGCGGGGCGTCCCCGAATCCCCAATGATCGATAGGGAAGATCACCCATTCGCGGACCCTTTGGCAAGGGTGTATGTAGCTGCTCGATTTTGTCAAACTGTGCGCCAAGCAGGTCCGGGCAAACCACGGCCTGAACCATGAACGCATCCTCGAGTTCGATTGGAATGAAAGATGACCACTCGCATTGCCTTGATCCACGCCGTGACGGTTGCGGTGGCGCCGATTGAGGCGGCGTTTCGCGAACTGTGGCCCGAGGCCGAGTGCGCCAACATCCTCGACGACTCGCTAAGTCTTGACCGCGAGCGCGACGCTCGGCTGACCGCGGCGATGACCGGACGGATCATCACGCTCGCCGAGTACGGCCGCTCAGTGGGCGCGCACGCAATCCTGTTTACCTGCTCGGCTTTTGGCGAGGCGATCGAGACGGCGGCGGCGCAACTGCCGATCCCGGTGCTGAAACCTAACGAGGCGATGTTCGAGGCGGCGCTCAACGCCGGCCGGCGTATCGGCATGCTGGCGACTTTTGCGCCGAGTGTCGCGTCGATGGAGGACGAGTTCCGTCAGATGGCTGCGGCGCGTCGCTCGCTGGCGACGATTGACACCCATTGCGTGCCGGGCGCTATGGCGGCGCTCAAGGCAGGCGACGCCGCAACCCATGACGGGCTGGTCGCCGCAGCAGCGGCGCGGTTTGGCGATTGCGACGCGGTGCTCCTGGCGCATTTCTCGACATCGCGCGCCGCTGCGGCGACAAGTTCAGTGCTCGGACGGCCAGTATTGACCAGTCCCGCAAGCGCAGTCGCCAAGCTCAGATCGGTTGTCGCCACTCAGCCGGTTTGATCCGATTACGATGCCGATCCAGCGATTTGCGGCCCAAGACGCGTCAGCAGGGCTGCCGCCGCCGCTGGCGCCCGCACCTTGGCGCCATTAATGAAATAGACAAAGCAATCGAGTTCCGCTATTCGCCCAATCACGGGCGCGGCCGGCCCAGGCGTCGAGCGCTTCTGACGTATAACCGGCAGGCTCGTCGAGCGAACAGCGGCGCAGCCGGGCATAGACAAAGTCGGCGGTGATTTCGGTAAGGAGCGGAAGTTTCTCGTCGTCAACCTGGGCGACCGCTGCCTTGTGCTGTCGCAACAAGGCGAAAAAGGCGGGCGCCGCGAAGCTCGGGTGCCGCACTTCGACGACATGGCGCAAGGTGCGACCCTCGGCTTCGTTGGGCAACAACGCCAGAAAATCGCCAAAGCCCTTTTCGTCAAAGCGCAGAAACGGGGCGAATTGCCAGAGTATCGGGCCGAGCTTGTCGCGCAGTTCGAGCACGCCGCTCGCTAGAAATCGTTCGATCGAAGGGCCGGCGGTCGCGAGGTCGCGCCGATGGGTCACAAAGCGCGGGCCTTTGAGGGAAAAGATGAAGTCTTCCGGGGTCTCGTCACGCCAGCGGCGAAAGCTTTCCGGCTTCTGACTGCCGTAGAAAGTGCCGTTGATCTCGATCGCGGTGACCTGACGGCTAGCATAAGCGAGTTCGCGGCTCTGCACCAGCCCCGCTGGATAAAGCACGCCGCGCCACGGCGGAAACACCCAGCCGCCGATACCGACCCGGATGCCGGCTTCATTGTTGATGGGGGCATTATTGATGGGGGCATTACTCATATCGGACATCATAGAGGAAAACCGGATATGCGGCCGCCTGGCTTTGCTGCGGCCCCGATGCCAAAAGGCTGGCCCGCGACGCGCAATTTTCCCTTTCTGTAAAGGTTGCCGGACGAACAACGAGTGCTTGGCCCAGATCAATCGACCCGCGGCGCGGCAGGACAGAGAGCGCTGTTGATTTCCCGGTCCCAGCGCTTTAGATGCAAGCGCGACGAGGTCTGCGTCCCCATCGTCTAGAGGCCTAGGACATCGCCCTTTCACGGCGGTAACAGGGGTTCGAATCCCCTTGGGGACGCCAATAATAGCGTAGCGACGATGCCCGTCACGCCTCGACCTTGAGAACAGCACTACTCCGAGGGTCAGTTCGTACGCGGAACGCTCTTCCCTGTGCGTCCCCCAAAGCGACCGGTGGCGCACGCTCTTGATAGTGCAGTGCAGTGCGCGCTGTAAAGGAGGGGCGGCAATGTCCCCGCATCAGCAGGACACAGCATTCTCGGGAGGCGCCGAGGGGATCAGCGCGCGCGAATACGGGTTAGCTCGGTCGATCTTGCGATATGCGGCACGACGCCCGGGTCTCCTGGCCGCCCTTCTGATTAGCGGATTTATCGTCGGGATCGCCTACCGATTTCTGCTCAATCCCGCCGCCGAGCGCGATGTGGCAAACTACCTTCGCAGCGGCCTGCATGGGGTCGGCATCGCGCTTGCCGCATGGGCAGTGCAGACCGGGTTTGCTTCGACCGCCCGATCGTCGTTCGGCGCAGCTCTCAGGCGATTGCCAATATCGGTTGAGATCGTCGTCCGGTCGCTGGTGATGACCGCCGCGTTGATCATCGCCGGCGTATCTTTACAGTTTGTACTTTACGTCGAGCCGTTGGGGTTGCACTGGCTCACCGTCGATTGGTTTACCACGACCCTGCCGCGGATTGTCGCGATCGGGCTCGCCATCTCGCTGATCTTCGGTGCCGTATCCGAGATCGGCCGGCTGATCGGCGGCCCCTTGCTCACCAGCGTTGTCTTGGGAACCCATCATCGTCCCGCGCGCGAACAGCTAATTGTGATGTTTCTCGATATCGCCGGCTCGACGCGGCTTGCTGAGGAGATGGGCGAACTGCGGGTCCACGACCTGATCACTCGCTTCTTTTTCGATATCGACGAACCGATCAGCGATCATGGCGGGGCGGTGCACGCCTATGTCGGCGACGAGGTGATCGTGACCTGGCCGGTTACCGCTGACCTGGCGCGTAATGCGCGGTGCCTGACGTGCTTCTTTGCGATCGAGCGCAAGATGGCCCGACTCCGGGGCGACTATGACCGCGCGTTCGGGGTCGTGCCACGCTTCCGTGCGGGCGTACATGCCGGTCCGGTGATCGTCAGCGAATGTGGTGATGCCAAACGCCAGCTCGCCTATTTCGGCGACACGATGAACGTCGCGGCCAGGCTGTGCGAGTATTGCAAGGCGCCCGACGAGCGCTTGGTCGTCTCGGGAGACCTGGTAACTAAGGCAAGGATCCCGGCCGATCTTCGAGTTGGCGATAGCGCGAGCATTGCGGTGCGCGGACGGCGGCAGCCGATCGAAATGCGGGCGATCCGGCAGTGTCGTGGTAGTACCGACTTTAAATAGCAAGTTCTGAGCCGACCAAATGCTCGGCGAACGGGAGGAAGAGATGCCGTTCATCGCGTCGAATGGCCTGAACGAGGCCGACACGGCCAAGACGATCACGGCCGGCGGCATGAACGTGCACTACCACGATGTCGGCGAGGGGGAGCCGGTGCTGTTCCTGCATTCCTATGGCCCCGGCACCACCGCGTGGATCACGTTTCACAAGGCGGTCGGCGCGCTGTCGACGCAGTTCCGCTGCATCCTGATGGATCTGCCGAACTTTTCGAAGACCGGCCCGATCGTCTACCGCGAGGGGGTGCACGCGGTCCAGGCCCGGACTGCGGTCGCCCTGCTTGACGCGCTCGGCATCGACAAGGCCTACTGGGTCGGCAACTCGCAAGGCGGTCAGTCGGCGATGGTAGCGGCCATCACCTACCCCGCGCGGGTCACCAAATTCGTGATGGGCGGCTCGCATATCGGCACCGGCGGCGATCGCTATCTTTTGGCCAATCGGCCCTCTGAGGGCAGCCGGGCCACTGCCGACGCCCTCGCCGACCCCAGCCACGAGAACATCCGACGCTATTTGCGCGTGCACATCGACGACGCGAGCCTGGTGACCGACGAGCTGGTCGACTACATCCACCGCGCGCACACCTGGTCGCCGGAGTTCATCGAGGCGCGCCGCCAATCGGTGAGTCTGCCCCACGACTATACCCCGACCTCGCCGGCATCCAGATGCCGGTTCTGTTGATCCACGGGCGCTACGACCGGATGGTGCCGTTCGAGGTCTCGATCGCGATCCTCAACCACATCGCCAACTCGCGCCTGGTGCTGCTCAACAATTGCGGCCACTGGCCACCGTTCGAAAAGCCGGCCGAGTGGGCAGCACAGGTGCTCACCTTCCTGCGCGGGTAATGAGCGCGGCGGCGATCGCTGCGGACACATTGCCGACATTGGCTGCAACAGTTCCCGGGTTGCGGAGTAGGCTGGTTATGATGACTTGAATGGTTGCGGCGACACCGCTGCCGGCTGAGCCAGCGCTACGGTGTGTTCAGGCTCACGTGATTACAAAAGGATGATTCATATGGGCGATAATGAACTAAGCGACGAACTGTACCGCCGGTTTCATTCTGCGTCGGCAAACCAATTTTCCGATCGGATTGCGCATCTGCGAATTGATGATTTGCCATTCGAGGATACCGAGGGTAGGCCCTTTGGCGAAGTCAAGCACCTCATTCGCGGCGACGACAAAAGCGGCGCTGCGTTCGATATTTTTAGGCTTGGTTGGTTTGGCGGGAGGGTCTGGGAACTCGTCATTGTCGATGGCGCTTATCTGCCGCACATGCACCAGAAAATAAACAGCGAATTTTTTATGTTCGCCGGCCGGGGGCATCTTTCACGCGATGCCGAATGGGTCGCTTACCAGGAGAAGAGTAGGGTAGTGGTCGGAATGGCAGTGGCTCACGGTTTTATTACCGACCCGGAATTCGGACCAACCGTGTTTCTTTCGATACAAAGCGATCCAATCAGAAAAATCTCGATTGACCCGAATACACAATGCGAAAAATTTGAGGACGATTTTGTTTATGTTGATGATGCATTCCCGCTTCCCTCCGATCTCTTGCATATAAGAGAGCAGAAGTTGGCGGCGCGTAGCAGGCAGAGAGAGGAACACCGATAGTCCGCGGGCATAAGGGACAAGCGTACATTTCGCCAATGTCCGAGGCCGGCGTCGCCGCTTTACGCTGACGAACTTTGTCACATTCGGGTCGCGGAACGGGTAAGTTCTTCTCGACTGGACGGTGGACCCGACCAACCACCGCTCGGACGTGCCCGTTCGGCTATGACAAGACGTCGAACCGAGCAAATAAGGAAACTCGAAACCGAGGCTCTGATTTTTGACATAGGCGCGCACGCGTGGGTGCGCCTCGGCTACGCGACAGAATTCGGCTTCCCAATCACCGTCGCAGATCATTCCTGGGCGGTTGAAACTGCAAGACGCAGCCCTATAGTCGGGACCGATGGCTAAGTCGCTTGTGAACCTCGATCTGCCCGGCAACCCGAGCGGTCACCGCGTCGTCGTCGCGATGTCGGGCGGGGTCGATTCCTCGGTGACCGCGGCCCTGCTGGCCGAGCGCGGCTTCGAAGTCGTCGGTATTACGCTGCAGCTTTACGACCACGGCGCCGCTGTCGGGCGCAAAGGCGCCTGCTGCGCCGGTCAAGACATCCACGACGCAGCGCGCGTCGCCGAGCGCCTCGGCATCGATCACTACGTGCTCGATTACGAGCAACGCTTCCGGAAGGAGGTCATCGAGGATTTCGCCGATGCCTATCGCCGCGGAGAAACTCCGATCCCGTGCATTCGCTGCAATCAGCGGATCAAGTTTCGTGATCTGTTGACGACGGCGCGCGACCTCGGCGCGTCGGCGCTCGCGACCGGGCATTATGTGCGCCGGGTCCCCGGCCCAGACGGAGCGGAATTGCATCGCGCCCGCAACTCCGTTCGCGACCAAAGCTACTTTCTGTTCACGACAACGCGCGCCGAGATCGACTTTCTGCGGTTCCCGTTGGGTGACCTTGCCAAGGGCGAAACCCGAGCACTGGCGCGGCGGTTTGGGCTCGCGGTCGCCGACAAGCCCGACAGCCAGGATATCTGCTTTGTCCCGCGCGGCTCGTATGCGGATGTTGTCGCGCATCTACAGCCGCAGGCCGCAGAACCCGGTGAGATTGTCGACCGGCGCGGCCGGGTCCTCGGTCATCATCGCGGGATAGTTCATTTCACGGTTGGTCAGCGGAAGGGGCTTGGGATTGCTTCGGCCGAGCCGCTGCATGTGCTCGCCATCGAACCGGAAAACCGGCGCATTATCGTCGGACCTCGCTCGGATTTGGCGGAAGATCGCGTCGCGATCGACCAACTCAATTGGCTGCCGCCTCGGGGGCCCGCGGCTGAAGGCGTCCGGCTGACGGTTAAGCTGCGTTCGGCACAGCAGCCGGTGCCGGCCACGCTCTATCCCGGCAGCGGCCAGGGCGAGGCGGACCTGATCCTCGACATTCCGGTCGAGGAGGTGGCCCCGGGTCAAGCGGCGGTTTTTTACGATGGCGATCGGGTGCTCGGCGGCGGCTGGATACGCCGCCGCTCCCAAAGTGCGCTCGGGCCCGCTGCAGCTTGACCCATACTGCCCCTTCTCCTATATCCGGGCCTGCGGCGGGGTAGCTCAGCTGGTTAGAGCAGGGGAATCATAATCCCAAGGTCGGGGGTTCAAATCCCTCCCCCGCTACCGATAAAAACAGTCGGCTTCCGGCGGTTTCGGTCGAAGATGCCCTACGCCAGAGCTGGTGTTCTAACCAGGTGGGCGCCGTCGAGGGCTGCATGGGTCAGCCCCAGACCCTCCGATAGATCGGTCCTTGCAGCAAAGCCCAATTCGTGTGCGGCTCGCCGCGGGTCCCCGATCGATACCGGTACTTCACCGCGCCGCGCCGGGCGGTAATCGGTCATCAGTTCGGTTTGACACAAATCGGCAATCATCTCGGCGAGCCGGCGAACAGTCGTCCCCTTGCCGGTGCAAATGTTGAACACCGGCGCTGACGGGCTTGCCGCCGCCATCGCGCGTTTCGCAGCCGCTACCGCGTCCGAAACATAAGTGAAATCCCGCACTTGATTGCCGTCTCCGAAAATCTCGATCGGCTCGCCGCGCCGCAATCGGTCGAGAAAAATCGCGATAACGCCTGAATAGGGCGACCGCGGGTCTTGTCGTGGGCCGTATATGTTAAAGAAGCGTAATCCGGCGGTGCATAGCCCGTAAGCTAACCCGGCGGCGCGCGCTTGCATTTCGCAGCCCAGCTTGTCCGCGCCGTACGCACTCAAGGGCAGTGCGCAACCGTCCTCGCTCGCGGGCTCGGCGCCAAAGTTTCCGTAAACGGCGGCGGTCGAGGCATAGATGATCGGGAGCTTGCCTGCGGCCCGAGCGACCCGCGCCGCGTTAAAGACGTTGATCGCGCCCGTCAAATTTACTTGATGGGTTCGCAGCCAGTCTCGTTTGCACTGCTCCACAGAAGCGATAGCAGCCAAGTGAAAACAACCGTCAGCGCCGTCAATCGCCCGCGAGACGATTTCGGGATCGGTGACATCACCTTTGATAAAATCTGCCTTTAGATGAATATTGCTGCGGCTGCCGCTGCTTAGATTGTCCAAAACCCGAACCGAATGCCCGTCACCGATCAGCGCGTCAACGAGATGCGAGCCGATAAAGCCCGCGCCGCCGGTTACCAGATAACAAGCCATTCATCACCCTTGGATTGTTGTAAAGCGGCCGGATCAACGTTGCACATTTAGTCGCCCAAAATAGATGCTGGCGCGCAAACGCCGAGAAGTTCGAGGCAGATTTCAACCCCCCACCGGCGGGCTAAATCACCACCACCCGCCCGAACGCAGTCGCAACAATTCGGTTCCATTTCACTTTGATTTTATGTGGCTCACAGCTATACCTAGCGCTGTTCGACGATCAAGGAAAGCAAATTCAAGGTTAACTTTTCATGTACCCGTCGATTGGACGATAACGGGACGGTTTAGTTGTGCAATTGAAAAGAGCTTTTGACTGGATTATCGGCATGCGGGGTAGTCGCGCCGGGCTGACAGCCCAAACCGAGGACGTATCACTCGCGGGTTTCTGCGTAGACAGTGCGCAGGTCCCTAATTGATACTTGCAAGCCGCCACAACTTTGTCACGGCGCAACCGCTGTCCCCCGGTTTCCGCCCGGTCGGGGAAATTGGGAACCTGATCGCCTATGCAGCGTCCCGGCGCCCTTCGTATTTGGCTGCGATCAAGACCATACCGGTTTTGGTTCGCGACCGCGTTGGTCGCGCTCTTGCTCGGGGTATGGGCCCCAGTAGCGGCGCTTTCAATGCGCTTTCAGGCGGACGAATGGATTACCGAGTGCGGCGGGAAACCCGGCGCCATCGCCGACTGCTCGATTATGGTGCCGTTTTGGCTGACCGCAGGCCGCGGCAAAGGGTCATTCGCGTTGGTCGTTATGGTGCAAACCGGGAGTATTGGCATTGTCGGCACCCCGCCCCCGACCAAGGCGGTGCTCAGAATCGACAAAAGCCCGGCGGCTACCTGTCACGGGGAACGCTATTGCATTTTTCCCGCAGCGCAAGCCGGCGCCGTCGTAAAGCAGTTGAGCAATGCCTCTTTAATCCTGATCGATGTATTTACCGCAAAATCAGAGTTTAGCTTTAGTTTGAGCCCCAAAGGATACCAGGCCGGGATAGCGCAGATACGAGCGTGGGGTTATCAGCTGAGCGCCGATTAAGCACATCTCAGGACGGCGCCGGCTGTCATCGTCGGAACCCGGCCAAGCCAACCTCTTCAATAATGGAGAAATGCGACCAGCGGCATCAGCAACGCCGCCCAACACAACAGCGAAAGCCCCACGATCGCAATTCCTGCTGTAAGCGCGGGCAGCCGTTCTGCGTCGTCATGCCTCTCTTGTACAAATCTTTCCGTTACTAGACTATTAACGCTCATTACCGCATCCCAAAGCAGGATTAAGACTGTATGAGTGCATGACTATTGCCATATGCAAGGTCGATTGCAACCTGCATCGAGACGATCTTTTCTAGAATGCGCTAAAATATTTAATACATGGTTATCGTCTCCGTTCCCGAGACCAAAGCGTCGCGCTTGGGTTTTAGGTTGGCTGCGGCGGCCCCACCGAGGTTGCGTTCGAGATTGCCTTTTTGCGGTTGCTATCGAAGACTACCCGCCCGGCTTGCGGCCAGCGAGGCCCGTCAACACTCAGAGGCGGACAATCGATGGCAATTTTTGATCCATAATGCCCACCACGGCCCGATAAATCGCGGAAGGCGATCAACCGCTCGCCAAGCAGTTTGAGCGGCAACGGCGTGCCATCCGGCGCCAGTTCAGTCGACAGGAGCGCCGGGATCCAGTATTGCCGCATGAGTTCACCCATCGGCGTTCCCGGACCAACCCTGGTAGGGATATATGAGCAGTACAAAAATTCCAGGCCACAAATGACCAGCGCTGTCGCTTATTACCGTGTCTCGACGGCCCGGCAAGGCAGGAGCCGGCTGGGAATCGAAGCGCAGAAAATCGCAGTTCAGCGGTTCGCGGAAGCGGAAGGGTACGATCTAATCGCCGAGCAAGTCGAAGTTGAGACCGGCAAAGGCGCTGATGCGCTTGACCGCCGACCGGAACTCGCTGCGGCATTGGCGCGAGCGCGCAAGGTCAAGTGTCCGGTCCGCGTTGCCAAGCTCGACCGGCTGTCGCGTGACGTACATTTCATAAGCGGCTTGATGGCGCATCGGGTGGCGTTCATCATGGCCGAACTCGGCGCTGACGCGGACCCGTTCATGTTGCATCTCTATGCCGCTCTGGCAGAGAAGGAACGGGCGTTGATCTCCGCCCACACAAAGGCTGCGCTCGCCGCAAAAAAGGCTGCCGGCGCCAAGCTCGGCAACCTGCGGGCCGCTGAAGCTGCTGTCAGGGCGCATGCCGCGCATCGTGCCATGGCTGATCAGTTCGCCAGCAACGTGCTGCCGATCGTTCGGGAGATCCAAGCGACCGGCCGCACGACGCTACGCGAGATCGCCGCCAGTTTGAATGCTCGCGGTATTTGTTCGGCGCGTGGCGGACGATGGAATGCGTCTTCGGTTCGCAACCTGCTACTGCGGGTGTCAAAATAGAGGCGACGCTCTCGGTCCTGAATGGTCGCTGAAAGTCGCAGCGCCGCATTGCGAAGGCCGACGTCCAGCGAGCACTGGCAATGGGTATGCCTCTCGGGCGGCCAAAAATTCCGCGATGGTGACAGGCAGAAGCTCGGTGCCGCGCTGCACGGTTGGCCGCCGTGAGCCAGGTGACCAAGATCCCCTACGGTGCCCTCAAGAAGCAGGCTCGGGCAATGGCTACGAGCCGCGGCGGCCGGAACGATGGAAAAATCACAATGGTTAATCGACAACCCCTCCGCCTTGTCGTTGTGCGGCCATGCCTCTTGAAAAATGGGGTGCCGGCGACTTCCAGGTCTAATTTGAATTTTTCGCAACCTGGGTCCCATTTACAGTCCGAGGATCCCGACAGCTCCCTGCGATGCCAGAGCTCATTCTGGGAAGCGCCGATGCGATAACTTGATTAAAAGCCGCCCCAGTCTCGTTAAGAAAGCAGTGATTATCTCAACGCGAAGGGGTCATGTTCATTCTCCAATCCCTATAAAGGAACCCCGGCGAGAGTCTCGTGTGCCGCGACCACGAGCGAAGGGACATTCGCCGGCGAATTCATCAGCGATGGCGTGTCGCCGAACATTGTCGAAGCTGACGCCCCGATGCATCATTCCGCGGTAGTCGATAAACCTCGGATTATCAAGGGCGAGTGCGGGCCCGAAAGCCATATCGCAGATGGGCGTATCGGCGAAGATCCTAGCAAGAAGGAGTCCCGGTTCTTCTGCAACTCAGCCGTGATTATCACTTTCAGCGACGACCCTAAGCATCGGTTGATCGAATTCGTTCAGTCAAAATCTGAGCATGCGCCGCAAATCGGGTATGGGGGGTTGATGGAAGATGCGGAAATGATGACGGTGCGTAACATCTACCTAGTGTCCTGAGTCAGAAATTCGTGTAATAAATTGATAAGGAAGCCGTAACGGCGGGGATGGGGGATGCGGACGGGTCGGCCGGTAGCGAAGATCGAATTGTCGGCTGAGCTCGCCGGCATTCTTGAAGGCTATACGCAGCGCCGCAAGACGGCGCAGGCATTGGCGCTGCGGGCGCGCATCGTCCTCGGCTGCGCGGCAGGTCTGAGCAACAAGGCGGTGGCGGCCCGCGAGCGGGTGACGGCGCAGACCGTCGGCAAGTGGCGCCAGCGTTTTGTCGAGCATGGCCTCGACGGGTTGCTCGACGAGCCCCGACCCGGTGTCCCGCGCACGATCGACGACGCCAAAGTCGAGAGCGTGATCGTCCGGACGCTGGAGAGCCAGCCGTCCGGCGCGACGCATTGGAGCACGCGCAGCATGGCGCGGCACAGCGGCATCTCGACCGCGAGCGTCGGACGCATCTGGCGGGCCTTTGGGTTGCAGCCGCACCGTCTTGAAACCTTCAAGCTGTCCAGCGATCCGCTGTTTGTCGACAAGGTGCGTGACATCGTCGGGCTCTACCTCAATCCGCCCGACCATGCGCTGGTCCTGTGCGTCGATGAAAAGTCGCAAATCCAAGCTCTCGATCGCACCCAGCCGCTGTTGCCGATGCGGCCGGGGCAGATCGAGCGGCGCACCCATGACTACCAGCGCCACGGCACGACCTCGTTGTTCGCCGCCCTCGACATCCTCACCGGCCGGGTCATTGGCCGTTGCTACCAACGGCACCGCGCGGTCGAATTCCGCCGGTTCCTGGCGACCGTCGAACAAGCCGTGCCAACCGATCTCGACATCCACCTGGTGCTCGACAATTATGCCACCCACAAGGCCCCGCCGGTCAAAGCCTGGCTCGCCCGCCACCCGCGCTATCACCTGCACTTCACACCGACCAGCACGTCCTGGCTCAACCAGGTCGAGCGCTGGTTTGCGCTGCTCGCCGACAAGCAGATCAAGCGCGGTGTCCATCGCAGCGTGCACCAACTGAAGGACGCCATCACCGCCTTCATCCAGGCCCACAACGACGACCCAAAGCCCTTCATCTGGACCAAGTCCGCCGATGCCATCCTCCAAACCATCGCCCGATACTGCTCCGACACTCTCGCCGTCCATGCCACAACTTATTCAACAAATCTCTAATTCAGGACACTAGAAATCGGTCGACCCGCGACGGTATCCGAGGGAGCCTGCAAGTTCTTCTTCGACAGACAAGTCATCTCGGGGATCGCATGTGGAACAAAGATAGATGAGGGTAACCGGCGCACTGTTCCGATCGTTTCATTCAACGCCATAGCGGAACTGCGCCTCACAAGCCGGCGCGAGTTAACGGCATCCATTCCCGTGCAAACTCAGCAACTTTAGAGCGCCGCCGCCTTGCAAGTTAAGCGAATGCTGTACGATTTCCAAAACTAACGGGGGAACCAGACCGGCTAATCCCGGGTTTCGCTATTGGTTACAACCAAACCTGGGGATGAAAAATGTTGGGCACGATCCTTTTGATAATCCTGATCCTGCTGTTGATCGGGGCGCTGCCGACCTGGGGCTACAGCGGAGGCTGGGGGTATTACCCAAGCGGCGGCATCGGGCTTTTGCTCGTGATCGTCGTCATATTATTGGTTGTCGGCCGCATATAGCGGCCGATCTCAGCCGCCTGGAGGGGCTCGACGCAACACCTCGAGCCGCAATGGCAAG
Organism: uncultured Alphaproteobacteria bacterium; assembly: GCA_963777435.1. Taxonomy (GTDB): domain Bacteria; phylum Pseudomonadota; class Alphaproteobacteria; order ATCC43930; family CGMCC-115725; genus AP-15. The sequence goes on along the minus strand of CAVZQT010000007.1, from coordinate 31,669 downwards.
GGCTGTCCGAGCCAGATTGCAAATCGCGTGTGGTCGGCGACGCTGTCGCCCGATTGCGGATGCACCAGCACATCGAGTCCATCACGATTTAGCATCAACCAGGGGACGAGACGCGGGAGCTCGCTGGCGGAAAACGCGACCTGATACATCGACACCGGATGCGGGCCCACCGCTTCGTCGTGCCAATTACCAAGCCGCGCCGTGAACCGCTCTCCGATCCCCTCCCGCAGCCGTGCGGCCTTCTCGCGGGTCGCGGGATCGTAATAGATATGGGCGTGATAGGCGTCGATCCGGGCGGGATCGGCAAAATCGTCGGCCATGCTCACCTCCGTATTTCAATGGGCGGCGCGCCAGCGCCGGGCCCCAAGGCGCGCTGCATCAAGACGATATCGATCCAGCGGTCAAACTTGAAGCCGATCGCCGGCAACACGCCGATCCGACTGAAGCCGAGCGCCTGGTGCAGTCCAATTGACGCCTGGTGATTGCTGCCTGCGATGATCGCGACCATCCGCCGATAGCCTTGCTCGGTACAACGCTCGATTACACTCGCAAGCAGCGCCCGCCCGACGCCGCGGCCGAGTTCCGCCGCATCGACGTAGACGGTATCTTCTACGGTAAAGCGATAAGCCGAGCGGGTATTGTAAGGTCCCGCATAACAGTAGCCGAGCACACGCCCGGACCGCTCGGCGACCAGATAGGGGAACCCACGCGCCAGAAGCGCATGCCGCCGGCGTGCGATCTCGTCGGCATCGGGTGGAACCTCCTCGAAAGAGGCAGTTCCGTTCAGCACGTGATGGCCGTAGATCGCTGCGATCGCCGCAACATCGTGATCATTCGACGGCCGGATCGATACATTTGGCGTCATTTGCTTGCGGCGCGGAGAGGGCCGGCTCAGATAACCCGCATCGGCTTGCCGTCGAGAAACGCGACGACGTTCTCGACGATCTGCGGGTAGGAGCTGCGGTAATTCTCCTCGGTCACGTAGCCGATATGCGGGGTCAGGATCACGTTCGGGGCAGTGCGCAGCGGGTGGTCGATCGGCAACGGCTCCTTGTCGTAGACGTCGAACCCGGCATAGGCGAGCCGACCACCTTTCAAAGCCTCGATCACGGCCGCCGTATCGACGATCGGTCCCCGCGAGGTGTTGACGAGGATCGATGTCGGCTTCATCAGCCCGATTTCGTGGGCGCCGACCAGGCTCCGGCTGCGCGCGCTCAACACCAGATGCACCGAAAGAATGTCGGAGCGACGGAACAGGTCGTCCTTGTCGACCCGCTCAACGCCCTGCGCCGCCGCCTTGTCCGCAGTCAGGTTCTGGCTCCAGGCGATCGCCTTCATGCCAAAGGCGAGGCCGACGCGGGCGACCGCGCTGCCGAGGCGGCCAAGCCCGAGCAGTCCCAACGTCTTGCCGGCGACGCGGTGGCCGATGCCGGTCTGCCATCCGCCCTGCCGCATAAACTGATGATCCTCGGCAATGCGCCGAGCGGCGCCCAGGATCAGGCCCCAAGCAAGCTCGGCGGTGTCCTCGTTGCCACCGCCGGGACCACCCGTGCCGCACACGGTGACGCCATGGTCCCTCAGCGCCGCCATGTCGAACGAGGCGTTGCGCATGCCGGTGGTAATCAGCAGTTTCAGCTTGGGCAGACGGTCGACGATGGATTTCTGGAACGGTGTGCGCTCGCGCATCGCCGCGACGAGTTCTGTATCGGCGAGCGCGCGCACCGCCGCGTCCTCATCCACAAACGGATGCCGTTCGACCGCGATCTCGATACCACGGTTCCTGACCGGCGACCAATCGGCCATGTCGAGCGCCACGCCCTGGTAATCATCGAGGATGCTAAGCCGCATCGCCGCCATTCTTTCCTCCACTGCACGTCTTGCGCCATCGCCTTGGTAAGCTTTCCGTTCGGTGACCCTCGGGCTGCCCTGGGCGGCTTCACTTGACGCCGCGTCGGAGAGCGGCGAGCGCAGCATTCAGCGTCGCACTCGGCCGCATCGCCGCCGATGTCTTAGCCTGATCGGGCAGATAATAACCGCCAGTATCCACCGGCTTGCCCTGCGCGGCGATCAGCTCAGCATTGATCTTGGCTTCGTTGGCCGCCAGCGCCTCCGCCACCGGTTTGAAGCGGGCTGCCAGTGCCGGGCTCTTGTCCTGCCCGGCCAGCGCCTGTGCCCAATACAGCGCCAGGTAGAAATGGCTGCCACGATTATCCAGTTCGCCAATCTTCCGCGCCGGCGAACGGTTATACTCGAGGATCTTGCCGTTAGCCTCATCGAGCGTCTCGGCCAGAACCCGCACGTCCTTATTCCCACTTGTCTGCGCCAGATGTTCCAGCGAAGCGCCAAACGCCAGGAACTCGCCCAATGAATCCCAGCGCAGATAGCCTTCCTTCTGGAACTGCTCCACATGCCTGGGCGCCGAACCGCCGGCCCCGGTCTCGAACAACCCGCCGCCCGCCAGCAGCGGAACGATCGACAGCATCTTGGCCGACGTGCCCAGCTCCATGATCGGGAAAAGATCGGTCAAGTAGTCGCGCAGCACATTGCCAGTAACCGAGATGGTGTCGAGCCCCTTGCGGATGCGATCGAGCGAGAACTTCGTGGCCTCGACCGGCGCCAGGATGCGGATGTCGAGACCCGATGTGTCCTCGTTCTTCAGGTATGTCTTAACCTTCGCGATCAACTGCGCGTCGTGCGCGCGCTTCGCGTCGAGCCAAAACACCGCTGGGCTGCCGGTCAGGCGCGCGCGGCGCACCCCAAGCTTGACCCAGTCCTGGATCGGCGCGTCCTTGACCTGGCACATCCGGAAGATGTCACCGGTCTCGACCGGCTGCGACAGCAGAACCGTGCCGTCATCGGCTACCACGCGCACCGTTCCGCCCGTGGCGACCTCAAACGTCTTGTCGTGCGAGCCATACTCCTCGGCTTGCTGCGCCATCAACCCAACGTTCGGCACAGAGCCCATCGTCTTCGGGTCGAAGGCGCCATGCGCCCTGCAGTCCTCGATGACGGCCTGGAACAGCGTCGCGTAGCAACGATCGGGGATCGCGGCGATCACGTCGTGCAGCTTGCCGTCAGGGCCCCACATGTGCCCGCCTTCGCGAATCATCGCCGGCATCGAGGCATCGACGATCACGTCGCTCGGCACGTGCAGATTGGTGATTCCGCGGTCGGAATTGACCATGGCCAAGCCAGGCCGCTTCGCATAGGTGGCTTCGATATCGGCCTTGATCGCCGCCTTTTCAGCCTCCGGCAACGTCTCGATCCGGTTCAGCATGTCGCCCAAGCCGTTGTCGGGATCAACGCCCAGGCGCGTCAGAGTGGCGCCATGCTTCTCGAACACATCGGCGAAGAACACGGAAACGCAATGACCGAAAATGATGGGATCAGAGATCTTCATCATGGTTGTCTTCACGTGGAGCGAGAATAGGACGCGGTCTTTCTTCGCGGCGTCGATCTGCGCGGCGAAGAAGGTGCGCAACGCCTTGCGGTTCATCACCGCCGCATCGATAATCTCGCCGGTCTGAAGCGGCGTCTTCGCCTTCAGCACCGTGACCGCGCCATCACCGCCGACTAACTCGAGACGGGCATTGGTCGGCGCCGCAATGGTCGCCGCGACCTCCGAACCGTAGAAATCGCCGCCCGACATGTGCGCCACGCGCGTTTTCGAGTCCTTGGCCCAGGCGCCCATCTTATGCGGATTGTTGCGCGCGTACTGCTTTACGGCGCCGGCGGCGCGGCGGTCGGAATTGCCCTCGCGCAGCACCGGATTAACGGCGCTGCCGAGCACCTTGCCGTAGCGGGCGCGGATTTCCTTATCCGCTGGCGTCGCGTCGCTATCCGGATAGTCAGGCACGTCGTAACCTTTGCTCTGCAACTCGTTGATCGCGGCCTTCAGCTGCGGGATCGAGGCGGAGATGTTGGGCAGCTTGATGATGTTGGCCTCGGGGCGCATCGCAAGTTGGCCAAGTTCGGCGAGCTCGTCGTTAATCTTTTGGGCTGGCGCGAGTTTCTCGGGGAAGTTGGCGATGATGCGGCCAGTCAGCGAAATGTCCTTCAGCTTTATCTTCACGCCGGCCGCCCCGACGAAGGCTTGGACGATCGGCAGAAGCGAAAACGTAGCAAGCGCAGGCGCTTCATCAACCTTTGTCCAAACGATTTCGAGATCTGACATGCTTGCACCTCCGCGCGCCGCTTCCGTTTCGGCTGAGTTGGTCTATTGACGATTATGCCCTGTCTTGTCGCACTGACGTGAGGGCGTCGCGGCTCTCCATGCCGAGGTCGTAGTATTTGAGGCCGACTTCGAGATACGGCTAGATCAGCTTGTTTTTTATAAAGCTCAAGATGATCCGAGGCGTCTCGCCGCTATCGAGCTCGACGACCCGCCGAGCCACTTTGATCTTTGCCATCCGTCCCATCTCCAATATCGACCGCTTGATTTACCGGCCGAGACCCTTAGTAGCCCCGAGGATAGAGGCCGCAGACGCGCTCGACAAGCCGACAGAGATTGGCATTGGCCAGCTCTCTTGCGGCGACCGGCGAATTTGTGCACAGCGCCTTCTTGGCGCGAAAAAACGGCTAAACTGCGGAGATGTAACGGCTTTGTTACCAATGGTTTACAACGTAACAAGCCGATTTACAGACCAAAGCGAGATTATAGAGCGATCTCAGTCGGTTATTATTTTGCCTATTTTATAAGCAAGTAGATCGATAGGTTGGAATCCTTAGGGCCTGATCCATCGGCAAAAGGTTTTTGCACAGAGTTATCCACAATTCCGGGGGATATCAGCGGCCCCGAATGCAATTTATTTTGCCCGGTCATCAAATTCCGCTGGCGCAGCGCAACCTATATGCTGTCGCCCAGCGGCTATACGCATCCCAGCGGAGGTGCTTCGGTCAGTATTTCAATCAGCGCCGAGACGGTCGGAACAACCCGCAACAACCCGTGCGTTTTCGGCTGGGCAAAGCCGCTATCAACGATGCGATCGAGAAGAGTTCGCAACGGCCCCCAGTAGCCCTCGACATCAACCAAAAAAATCGGCTTGTCGTGCAAACCAAGCTGCTTCCAGCTGAGGATTTCGAATGTCTCGTCGAGCGTCCCGATCCCGCCCGGTAGGATCGCGAAGGCGTCGGCCCGCTCGGCCATCAGCGCCTTGCGCGCGTGCATCGTGTCGACAACGATGAGTTCGCTCACCCCTCGATGCGGGAGTTCAGCGTCGCGCAAGCGGCCCGGGATGATGCCGGTCACGCGCCCGCCATGCGCCAGAGCGGCGTCGGCGAGAAGGCCCATGAGCCCAACATGACCACCGCCATAGACCACCTCGATGCCGGTCTCGGCAAGCCGCACACCCAGCTCGCTCGCCGCCTCGCGATAGACATCGGCGACCGCACCCGACGCGCCGCAATAAACGCAAAGCGCGCGGATTGTCCGCGACGCCTCTAGCGGCTCGGGATCAGGCATAGAGTTCGGCCGTCAAAATCGGAGGGGTGCGCTTGCGTTTGTGCAGATAGGATTGCCAGAACAAGCAGGCGGCAACCGTACGCCATGGCCGCCATACCTCACCAAGGTCGCGCAATTGCGGCTCGGCGGGCCGCGAGGCGAGCGCCAACTGATCGCGAACCGCGATCTGCAGACCGAGGTCGGCGGCGGGCCAGATGTCGGCGCGGCCGAGAGCAAAGATTAAATAGACCTCGGCGCTCCAGCGGCCGATGCCTTTGAGCGATCGTAGCATCGCCTCGGCTGTCGCATCATCGGCTTCGGCAAGCCGGGTGAAATCGAAATCGCCGGCAAATACCTTCTCCGCAAGACCCCGCGCATAGCCCATTTTCTGCCGGCTGAAGCCGCAGGCGCGCAAGGTGGCGTCGCCGAGAGTCAAGAACCGGTCGGGGGTCAGCGGAATGCACGCTGCGCTCAGCCGCCGGTGCATCGCGGCGGCCGCATCGATCGATACCTGCTGCTCCAGGATGATGTGAAGCAAAGTGGCAAAACCGTTGCGTCGCCGCCGGAAGCGCGGCGGCCCCGCCTCGGCCAGGATCGCCGCGAACACCGGCTCGCCGGCCAGCACGCTGATCCCAGCGGCGAGGCCGTGCGGCGCATAAATCGCCGGATCGTCTGCTGGCTCCGCGCTCACCCCACTCACCGATATGTTTGCTTGCCGAGCTGCCTGCCCTGATGGCGGGCGGGTCGTCCGAAAAACTCGGTCTTTATGGCATAGTCGCGCCGACCCCTCAAACCAGCGTGCAGAGGCGGGGCAGAACATGCGCCGAGGTCGCTCGATATTGGTCCCGTTGCTGGTTGCCGCGGCGGCGATAACCGCTTCGATTGTCGGGGTGCGGATGTTTATGGGCCGTGCATCGCAGGATCGGCTCGCCCCCCAAGACGAGGTCGATATCGCCGCCCTGCGTGCGCCGTTGCCGCCGCCAAGTTTCCTCGCCTGCCCGCCCGATTACTGCGGGGTCGAGGCTGGGATAATCGTGCCGGTCTTCGCTCTGCCATGGCAGGCGCTGCGCGACAGGTGGGCGCAGATGATCGCGGAGCAGCCGCGTGTCGTGCGGCTCGGCGAAGCGCTCGACGGGCGGCGGCTCAATTATATCCAGCATTCGGCGTTGTTCCGCTTTCCCGATGTCGTGACGGTCGAGTTCATTCCGCTCGGACCCGATCGGTCGAGCCTCGCCCTTTACAGCCGCTCGTGCTACGGCCGCTACGATTTCGGGCAAAACCGCAAGCGGGTCGAAATCTGGCTGACCGAATTGGAAAAGCTGGCACAACCGATCGCGACGCAGCCCGGGCGCTCGAACTAGCCGCATCCGCACCAGCAATGGTCACCAGCGGTCCCAAGGTCCGGGCGCGCGGCGATGGGGCTGGCCTGCGGACGGCACAGAGCCGCGACTTAACCTCCTGGTTCGAGCAAAGGTGCCGGGCGGCGCGGTTGCAAAGACCGTGCTGCGCTGCGGCTGGAACAGTGTTGTACCGCGCGAACGCAGCACCGTGACGAGGATTATCCCGGTGACGAATCCGCCGACATGCGCCCAGAATGCGACACCGGGATGACCGCGACCCTGATCGAGGCCGCTCGCCAACTGCATGACAAACCACAGCCCCAGCAGGATCCAGGCCGGCACGTTGATGATCCGGAAGAAGATGACGATCCAGACAAAGACATGGACGTTGGCGCGCGGGCTCAATACCGCGTAAGCCCCAAGCACGCCGGCGATGGCGCCGCTCGCGCCGATCATCGGCACATGCGAACCAGGGTCCGACAGGCCCTGGACCAACGCTGCCGCGACGCCGCTCGCCAAGTATAGGACGATATAGCGTAAATGACCGAGCTCATCCTCGACATTGTTCCCAAATATCCACAAAAACAGCATATTCCCGATCAGATGAAACCACCCTCCATGCAGGAACATGCTTGTGAATACGGTCGCCCATGCCGGCACGATGTGGAGATACGGCGCCAGATGGGCCGAACCGAACAGGACAGCCGGGATCATGCCGTAGCCGTAGAGCACGCGGTGCTGATTGTGGCCGAGCTGCCACAAGAACGCCCCGATGCAGAGGCCGATCAGCAGATATGTGACGACCGGGGCGCGCCGGACCGGATGGTCGTCATAAAGCGGGATGGCGAAAATCACCGGCTATATTTGGGATGCCCGCGGCGGTGCGGGAGACAGCGGGTGCGAGGCTCCGCTCCCCTATCCCGGCGAGGCTATGGTCAGCGCCAGTTCGGCGGTGCAGCAGAGCCAGCAGGAGGATTTCTCTGCGTCGGCCCGTCGGCGACACCGAAACGCTGCCGTCGGCAACAACTGGGCCAGCCCTGAACCATGCCCGGCGTCATCACCGCCACTGCCGCCACCCCGCTCGACACCGTCGCCCACATCATTCAGCTGGCCCTGACGCCGATATTTCTGCTGTCGGGCATCGGTGCATTGCTGAATGTGTTTGCGACCCGCCTCTCGCGCGTCGCCGATCGGGTCGATCAGATCGCCAAGGAAATGGAGAGCGCCGAGCCCGAGCGTATCGCGGTTCTCGCCCTGCAAATGGCGCGCTTGCGGCGGCGCTCGGTGGCGCTCGATGCTGCGGTCGTGCTCGCCGCTTTTGGTGCCGCCGCCACTTGCGCCTCGGTGCTGACATTGTTTGTCGGGGCGGTCGGCGACAAGGCGATCGCCTCGGCATTGTTCGTCACTTTTGGCCTTGCGGTCGTCTGCACAATCGGTGCGATTATCGCCTACACAGCCGAAATGCTGATGACCGGGGTTGGCGTGCGCGCCGAGGTCGCGGCGCAGCAAAAACTGCCCGGAAGCTGCTGAGAACCACTCCGAATAACGCTGCCCCGGCTAGCAACGGTAAATTCAGGGTTGCGCACCGGACGCCTGAATGGTCGTATCCGCGCGCCACGCCCCGTCGCGACGGCAAAAAACGTGATTCACGAGAGGAGACGCATGTTTTTTAGAGGACAAGCCGCCGGCCGCGGGAGAGCGGTTTGCGGATCGATCGCCGCAATTGCTGCGGCGATCGTAATGCTGACGGTTTCGGCCGCTGCTTCTGCCGCCGAGCCCACCGGCAAGCCGATCGTGATCGGCTTCAGCATGGCGTTAACCGGAGGTCTCGCGGTAAACGGCACCTCGGCGTTGCTCGCGATGCAGATTTGGGCCGACGACACCAATAAAAAGGGCGGGCTGCTCGGCCGTCCGGTCAAGCTCGATTACTACGATGATCAGAGCAATCCGTCACTGGTCCCCGGAATCTACACAAAGCTGCTCGATGTCGACAAAGTCGACCTGGTCGTTTCGGGATATGCAACCAATATTGCCGCACCCGCGATGCCGGTGGTGATCGCCCATAATATGAATTTCATTGGATTGTTCGCGCTCGACATCAATGAGGAGTTTCAATACCCGAAATACTTTTCGATGCTGCCGGTGGGACCCGACCCACGGCCGGCGATTTCAGAGGGATTTTTTAACATTGTCAAAGCCGAGCAGGATAAGCTCGGGCTGAAGACGATTGCTCTCGCGGTCGATGATGGCGAAGCCACACGCAACGCCGCCGACGGCGCGCGGATCAATCTGAAGAAGGCCGGGCTTAAGGTCGTCTATGACCGCAATTACCCGCCGAACACAACCGACTTCACGCCGATCATCCGAGCGATCCAGGCGACCCATCCCGACATCGTTTACATCTCGTCATATCCGCCCGACAGCGTCGGCATCATCCGCAGTGTCCACGAACTCGGGCTCGACACCAAAATTTTTGGCGGCAACCTGACCGGGCCGCAGAGCACTTCGATCAAGACCTCGCTCGGGCCGATGCTGAACGGGATTATCACCTTCGATTGGTGGCTGCCGGCGCCGGCGCTGCGCTTTCCAGGCGTCATGGAGTTCTTGGCCGAATACCAGGTACGCGCCAAAGGCAAAGGCGTCGATCCGCTCGGTTACTATCTCGCACCCTGGGCCTATGCCGATTTGCAGGTTCTAGGCGAGGCGGTCCAAGGCGCCGGCGGCCTCGACCAGGACAAGATTGCCGACTACATCCGCTCGCACACCTTCAAGACCGTTGTCGGCGACGTAACGTTCGGGAAAAAGGGCGAGTGGGCCAAGTCGCGGATCATGACGATCCAATTCCAGAACATCACCAGCACCAATCTCGATGATTTCCGCGACGGCAAAGGCGAAACCGTGCTGTGGCCCGACCAGTTCAAGGCGGGCGACCCCATCCTGCCCTATTCCAAAGTAAAGCACTGACCGCTTTTGGGGCGGCTCTGAAACAAGCCGTCCCGGCAAAAATCTAATGAAGCTACGAAGGCGGGGCAAAGGCTGGCCGAAAACTTCGGGGGGCTGCGAAGCCATCCCGAAGGGGGCAGGGCGCCTCGCCCGCCCCCTTCTGATTCGCCTCTAGCCCCGACGACACCGATCAGAAATATCGTTTGATGGTGCGCCTTTGTTTATTCACTGTTTATTCACAGTTTCCGGCGACGACGACGAACTAAGCCGATTCCGAATAGAGCGGTGCCGAGTAGCGCGAGGGAGGTCGGCTCCGGCACGGTGGTAGAACCCCCGCCTGTGACTAACTGACTGGTCGCCGTTAACTGCTCGGGGTCCCCGTTGGCAGCCAAGTACCAGAGATCATAAGTCGCACCAGGGGTCAACGTCGGCGAGGTGCTCGTCTCGGCGAATGTCGGGCTGGCATTAGCAACAGGGAACAGATCCGTGGAACAGCTGGCCGTGCTGGTGCAGCTGGATTCCGTCCCCGCAAGGAACAGGGCTGCGCCGTCGTCGTGGATTGCCGTAACAATATCCCCTGTTACGTTTGCACCAGTTGCGGCCGTAAACGTGAGTTCAAAGAGCGTGGCATGGGTGAACCCCAATACGCTTAGGGTCTCGGCCGAGCATGCAGCATTGCAGGGATTGGTGGTGAGTGGCGGCGAGTCAGTCGCAAGAAAAGCGCCTATATTCGACGTAGCGCCATTAGATGGACCCGGTAGATTAAAGTTCATCCCGCCTGCGGCGGCGCCGTTCGCGAAGAGGTTAGCAGCGGTCTTTATTGGGTTGAATGGCAGCGCCAGCTGAGAGGGGTCGCTTTGGACTCCGGGCGTGTCTGCGCTCCAGATGATCATGTGGTTCAATGTCGTTATCGGGTCGGCGTTCGCGATGCCTCCGCCCCCGGCGAGAGCCAGCGCTATGGATGCCAAAAGCAGACGTTTCATAGGTTCATCCCTCCAGTCAAGAGCGTTCGACGGAATGCGTCGACGCTGAGAAGGTGCGTGAAATGTTCTGCCACTAGCGTTTACTGTTTTGACGAGCAAAAGCTGGCGCTTCGCCAGAGTGTAAAGATTTACGACAGTCGTGCGGCGAGGATGCCGGCCGCGGCCCAAGATTTCGCCAGGAGGGTTAACCCGATCTTGGACAGATGCTTTAAAAAGTAAAAAGCTCTTCAACTAATGGTTTAAAAGTACCAGAAACTGTCTAACAACCCGCCGACGGATAAATACATATCAACCACCGAGGATAACATAAATATAAAAATAAAGAAACTATTGTTGTATTAAGCAAGAAGTCAGCTCCGAATATCTTGTTAGACGGGTTTGTGCGCCCATCTGTGCTGATGGCGCTTTCACGAGCACCTACTTCGATAGTTGAGTGGAATTTCGTCGATAGTTGTAAAATTTTTCGACGAGGAGGTGGAGAACCTTTATGGAACTCGTTACCGACACTGGCCCGGACAGAGCACGGCGCGAGAATTGCGCCTCCTAACGGCGTGTAAATAATTCCGACAGTTCCTGCCCGACGCGGTTGGCGCTGAGGTGGGATAGCTGGGGACGATCACCCCACGCAAGAGACGCCCGCCCTCGCGAACCCGGCGTCAACTTAATATCGGCAACGCCTAAGCGTCATGCTCATAATAATAAATGTCGCCGATAGACAACCTTTTGATGGCGTGATTCACGTGTTTTTGACTTTTAGTCAGTAAGGGAGGCTTTCGATTGGTGGAGCTATCCCGTGTCAACATCTCGTTTAAGCCAATTATTCCGTTTATTGGTACTAGTCGCCACGGTGTCGTCGCTCCTTGTTATGCCATCTGCGGCTATGACGATCAAAGTGACTTACGACAGTTCGGTTACGTCCAGCCCCTATTCCGCGCAAATCCAATCTACCGTTAACTATGTAGTTCAGTTTTTCGAGACGACTTATACCAATCCCGTTACTGTCAACATTCATGTCGGCTGGGGCGAGGCCAACGGAGCGGCGTTGTCGTCTGGTACCCTCGGCCAGTCGTATTTTGTTCTTGACACCAGCTACACTCTCTCCGAGATCGAGCAAGCTCTTTTGGCCAACCCACAATCGGCGGCCGATCGGTCGGCTTATGCGCATTTTCCTCCAATCTCGCTCTATGCGGGAACAAATGGCTTTTGGGCAACTACGGCGCAGGAACAAGCCCTCGGGCTGGTCCCGGCAAGCTCGACCTCCATCAATGGCTGGGTCGGATTTAATTCGGGCTTCAGCTATACATTTAACAACGCAAATGGCGTGGCAAATGGCACCTACGATTTTCAAGGCATAGTAGCCCATGAAATATCGGAGGTTCTGGGCCGTGACTCCGGTGTAGGGGGCTCCCTCGGGCCCAGCGTCTTAGATCTTTTCCGCTACAGCGCTCCGAAAACAGCCGTTTTCGCAAATGTGACGTCTTATTTTTCGATTGATGGCGGTACAACGGATCTGCGTGACTTCAACACGGCATCTGGCGGTGACACGGGCGACTGGTCCGGCGCCGCTCTTGATGCCGGGGATGCCGCTGATGCATTCGCATATTCAGGGGTGATCCTTAGCTTTTCGCAACCGGACATCACCACACTAGAAGTCGTGGGTTGGAGTACGGTTTCCCAGTCATCTCCCGTTGGGGGGCAGTGCGGCTCATCGAGCGGCGCGGTTCTGACCAGCGCGCCGACCACCAATCTGTGCAACGCAGGCACCCCTTCATCCGTGAGCGGTAGCGGTCCCTGGAGCTGGAGTTGTGCTGGTTCAAACGGCGGCGCGTCCGCACAATGTTCTGCTCAGCTTGAGATTAACGGCGCATGCGGTTCTGCGAACGGCACGAACGTGACTACCGCACCAACGAGTAATCTCTGCACTGCCGGCACGGCCTCGCCCGTGACCGGGTCGGGGCCCTTCGGTTGGAGCTGCGCGGGCTCGAATGGCGGCGTGACGGCGAGCTGCTCAGCCCAGCTTGAAATCAACGGTTCATGTGGTTCGGCAAACGGCGTACCAGTCAGCACCGTGCCGACGACCAGTCTTTGCAGTGTAGGCACGGCCTCATCGGTGAGTGGCAGCGGGCCATGGAGTTGGAGCTGCACGGGAAGCAACGGCGACCTAACCGCCTCGTGCTCAGCACCCCTTAGCGGCGGCGGTGGAATTTCACCCGACGGAACAATATTGAGCGCGCCGTCGAGCGCCAACCTGACGACAGCCGCGGGCACTTGGACGTTCGGCGCTGCCCAACAGTCGGGACAGCCCGGCCAGTATCAGATCTTCTTGAACGGATCGACCAACAACTGGCCGGCCGGACAGGGATATGCGGCCAAGCTGGAGGTCGCCAACGGCGGCCGGTTGTACACCTATAACAGCTACGTGAATGGCTGGTGGGTTTGGAGCGGCACCAGTTGGTCGTCGTCTTCCCCGCCCCCCGGGGGCGGAGGTTCGCCCGATGGAACGATCTTGACCGCGCCGTCGAGCGCAAGCCTGACGACAGCCGCGGGCACTTGGACGTTCGGCACTGCCCAACAGTCGGGAGAGCCGGGCGAGTATCAGATCCTCTTGAACGGATCGACCAATAAATGGCCAGCTGGACAGGGGTATGCGGCCAAGCTGGAGGTCGCCAACGGCGGCCGGTTGTACACCTATAACAGTTACGTCAATGGCTGGTGGGTCTGGAGCGGCACTGGCTGGACGGGCGTCTCGGGGCCCTAGCCAAGCGCTAGAGCAGGCCACGGGCCTGCTGCAATTCACGATCGACATTCCGACTGACGCCCAATCGTGGCGAGTAGATGAGGAAACCGGGCATCCGCGTCCATCTCGCAACAATCTTTTAAGTCCAAGGAGGGAGAGAATGAACGGACGGCAAAATTTCGGCAAACAGGCGCTCCTGTCGCTTCTCTGCGCCGGCACCATCTTGATGCAGATGCACCACCTCCGGGCGACGACTTATCCCGCCGTATCTCTAGCGCAGACAGTTCAGCAGGCGCCACTGATTGTACGCGGCACGATTACGGACAGCTATGGAAATGTCACCAACATGCCTTATACTTATTATACTTTAAACGTAACAGAGGTTCTCAAAGGGACCCTTAACTCTTCGCAGCAAATTACAATTCAGGAAATGGGCGGTCTTAATATATATTCAAGTGGCATGGTTACTTTTCAGAAATGGGAAGATGTTGTCTTGATGCTCGATGGCCCAACGTCGGATGGGTATTATGTTCTGAGTATGGGGAAAATGCAAATAAGCCCGACAGGTGTGCTTGCCGGCGCGGCGATTGAGTCCGATCATCGGGCGGCAGCTCATCAAGCTCGATTGCCCGCACCGCCGTCTTCGACGCCCAAGACCCGGACGCTTGACGCTATCCGCAAAATCATTCATTTTCCTGGCAAACCCGAAGTGACGGACAGCCCCGGTAAATAAGCAGCCACAATTTTTGACAAGGCTGAGCCCATCTCTTTGGCGGCGCATACAACGGCGGTTTAGCCGAGTGCTTGGGCGGTTCGTCGAATGGCGCTTCAAGTTTGGGAACCGCGAAACTCGGGATCAAAGGAGTTCTTGTGCGCCAACTAGAGACGAATAATGAAATGACCCTCCGCCCGAACCAACGGGTGAAAGGGACGCGCCCGCTTGGTCCGGCTAATTGGGTAATTTTTGTGAGACATCGACATTGGTCGTCTGCAGTCCGCTGCAGTAAGCGCCTGCGATATCTGATTGGGATTGGCGTTCCCGTCCGAAGCGGCGGGCGATCGAAAACGGCACTTGATCACTGAACACGAAGAGTCGGCGACCAATGTAGTTCCACATCAGAACGATTGGCACGACGGCAATCTTGGCCACGATCGGCGGGATCGCGAGCGGGTAGACAAAGCACCAAACGAGCGCGGTGTTCAGCACGAGCCCAACCAGCACGACGCTGAGGAAGCGTGTCAATTCGACATGGCGGCGGAAACGGCCGCCCTGAAAGGCCAGCGCCACCGACAACAAGTAGTTGGCGATTGTGGCAACGATAAAGCTCAAAACCGAAGCCGCGATGACTGGCGCCGCCATCTGGCGGAGGCCAATGAAAGTCGCAATTTCAACAATAAATGAAAGGCCGCCGACAATCAGGTACAGGAAGAACTGCATCGCTCAGCGATGCCATACTTGGAGCTGCGTCTCACGTGAGAGCGGCTGGTCGCGATAATCGCCGCGCGACAACATGCGCTCCAGCCAGCAATAAAGAATAATGAACAAATAGCGCGACCCCATCTCCTTGATGCGCAGCTTGGAGACGCCCTGCTTACGGTTTTTCCACGAATTTGGCAGCACCGCATAACGATAGCCGCGAACGATGCACTTAAGCGGCAACTCGACGGTCAGATTGAAGTGGTGTGACAGTAACGGCTGGACGCCGGCGATAGCGCTGCGCCGGTAAAGCTTGAAGGCATTGGTAACATCGTTATAACGCAGCAAAAACAGGGAGCGGATCATAAAATTCGCCAGCCGGTTCAGGACCAGCTTTAATATTGGATAATCATGGACTCGGCCGCCGCGGACAAACCGCGAGCCGAAGACGCAGTCATAGCCACTTTCGAGCTTGCGGTAGAAACTAACGAGATCCGCCGGATCGTCCGATCCGTCGGCCATCACGATTGCGACCGCCTCGCCGCGGAACTCGGCCAACCCGCGCCGCACCGCCAAACCATACCCGTTAGGCGCCGCGTTGTTGACATATCGCACGCCGCTGTCAGCCTCGCTCAACGTTGTCAGAATGCGCTCGGTTGCGTCACTGCTGTTGTCGTTGACCACCAGAATCTCGTAACCGATGCCGGCGCGGCGCAGCGTATCGGTAAGCCCCTCAACGGTTGCCGCGATATGGCCTTCTTCATTATGCGCCGGAATTACGACCGAGAGCAGGCCGGGAACCCCGGCGGCCTCCCACTCGGCTAAGGTACGAACCTCAAACGGCATGTCTTAGCCCTCCGCCGCTTTCAGCCTCCAGGCGGCGCCATCGATGATCTCGGCGAGGATCGCGTCAATGTCGTAGCGATAGTGCCAGCCCGGGTAATCGGCCTGAAAGCGGCGCACATCGGAAATCCACCAGATGTGGTCTCCGGTCCGGTTTTGGTCGGAATAGGACCAGTTCATCGCTTTGCCGGTCAGCCGCTCGCAGGCCACAATCGCCTCGAGCATCGAGCAATTGGCGTATCGGCCGCCGCCGATATTGTACACCGCACCCGACCGCGGCTCTTGGACGACATGCCAAAAGGCGTTAACGAGGTCGTAGGAATGGATGTTGTCGCGCACCTGCTTGCCGGCGTAGCCAAAAACCGTATAGGCGTCACCGGTCACGGCGCATTTCGCGAGGTAAGCGAGAAAGCCGTGCAATTTGGTGCCCGAATGACCGGGACCGGTCAGGCAACCGCCGCGAAAGCAGGCGGTGCGCATCCCGAAATAGCGGCCGTACTCTTGCACGACGACATCGGCAGCGAGCTTCGAGGCGCCGAACAAGCTGTGCAGACATGAGTCGACGCTCATAGTCTCGTCGATGCCGTGTTCGGCAAAGGGGTGCTCGGGGCTGACCTCCCAGCGCAGCTCGTGCTCGACCAACGGCAATCGATTGGGCGCGTCGCCATACACCTTGTTGGTGCTGGTGAAGATGAATGCGGCATCGGGGCAGTGTCGCCGCGTGGCTTCCAGCAGATTAAGCGTCCCGTTGGCGTTGACCGTGAAATCGGTTTGCGGGTCGCTCGCCGCCCAGTCGTGCGAGGGCTGGGCTGCGGTGTGGATCACCGCGGCGATAGCGCCGCCATACCGGGAGAAGATCCGGTCGAGCAGCGCCTGATCGCGGATGTCACCGTCGACGTGGCGATAGGTCTTGACCTCGATTTCGAGACGCTGCCGGCTCCACGCAGTGCTGGCCTCGTCGCCGAAGAATACCCGGCGCATATCGTTGTCGATGCCAACGACGTCGAACCCCTGCGCCGCAAAGAAACGCACCGACTCGGCACCGATCAAGCCGGCCGATCCCGTCACCAGCACGACACTCATAAACAGCCTCCATCAGCTCGCTAGCGCAGCACCGGCTCCAGTTCGGTACGATGGCGAGCGAGCCATTCCAGAATTTCATCAAGGATCGTGCCGACCGAACGCGCCGGCGCCCACCCAGTCGCGTTGCGGACCAGAGAAGTATCAGAGATGTAATAAGGAATGTCTGCAGGGCGCGTCGTCGGATCCGACCCCAATATCAAACGATTGCCGGTGCGAGCGGCGCACAGCGTCGTCAACTCTGCGAGCGAGACGCTGACATCGGGGCCGCCGCCGACATTGTAGGTCCGGCCGGAATGATCCTCAAAGCGATCAATCTGACGACCGATCAAATCGTACAGATCGGCAACATGCAATACATCGCGGACCTGATGGCCGGCGCCGCCAAAGCCGCTATAGGCGAGGGTGCCGCCATAAAGGTGTCGGGCCGCCCACAGCACAAAAAATCCCTGGTCGACCTTGCCCATCTGCCACGGGCCGGTCAGCACGCCGCAGCGGTTTATGACCGCGCGCAAGCCGTAGGCGGCGCAATATTCCTCGATCAACAATTCCGAGGCCAGCTTGCTGGCGCCATAAAGCGATCGTGGGCCCGTTGTCGGAAAATCCTCGGCGATGCCGCGCTCCGACCACCCTCGGCCGGACTCTCCCGGTGCGGTGACGAGGCGATCGCCCGACCGCTGCAACGGCATTCCACGCAACGCGGCAATCGAATAGACCCGACTTGTCGATAGGAAAATCAATCGGCTGCCGTGTTGGCGCGCATAATCGAGGCAATTGATGGTGCCAAGCAGATTGGTGTTGAGTAAATAACGCGCGCTGCCATCATAACCGGCGTGCACCGATGGTTCAGCCGAACACTCGATAACCAGATCGGCGGGCGGAAGTTCGTCAAAATCCTCGGGGTTGCGGATGTCACCGTGAACAAAATCGACACCGCCGGCACGCAACCGCGGCAGCGCCAACTCGCTGCCGCGGCGATGAAGATTGTCGAACGCGATCACGAAATCGCCGCGCCGAGCCGCCAGCATCAGCGCCAGATTCGAGCCGATAAAACCAGCCCCGCCGGTGATCAGAATTCGCATCGCTCCCGTGGGGTTGTCGGTTCCCAGTCGAACGCAGCCGCTTAGCGCATAAAACGGCAATAAGTCAACCGACCGAAAAAATGCGGATTGTTTATGAACAAAAACCGGTCAACGCCGCAAATGGGCTATTCAGGTCCAGGAAATGTTTGCGGAATCAGCCGAACTCATAATTTCAGCAAACCAGTAAAGGGGAATGAAGACGACGTATTTAGTGGACCATACTGCCCGAGCCGGTTCAGCTGACTTTATACATCAGTGCTAGATGTTTAGCGGATGAAATTTCACAGTTGAGCAATACGAAATCCTGCGCAGTGGTGAGTTTTGCTGCGCGCTGATGGACGAAACGGTGTTTTCATAGCAGGCTGCCGCCATCGACGGGAATGACCGTGCCGTTGACAAAGGTCATCGTCGTTGCCAGCCCGAGGATTACGGCGGCGACCTCCTCGGGCCGGCCGATCCGCTTGAGCGGGTTGCTCGCGATCCGTTGAGCGCGCTGCTGCGGCGTCCACATGTCGGTCATCGGTGTCTCCATCAGGCTCGGCGCCACCGCGACAACCCGGATCGCCGGCGCCAAGGCCCGCGCCAATGACATCGTCATCGCGTGAAGTCCGGCTTTGGCCGCGGCATAGGCGATGTTGCTGCCGCCGCCGCGCACCCCTGATACCGACCCGACATTGACGACGAGGCCCTGCCCGCTCGCCCCCAGCAATGGCTGGCAGGCGCGCACCATCGCAAACGGGCCCCGCAGATTGACCGCCAGCACAAAGTCAAAGAATTCGTCGTCGAGAGCGCGTAAATCGGCATGCGGGATTACTCGCGTGCTGCCGGCATTGTTGACCAGGATGTCGAGGCGGCCCTCGCTCTTGCCGATCGTGGCGACGAGGCTTTCGACCGCGTGCGTATCCTGGGCCGGGGTGCGGCTGGCGCGGTGGCCGGTCCCGGGCAGGCTCGCGACAAGGTGGTCGGCGGCCTCGGCGTCGCTGCTAAAGGTGATGACAACGCGCGCCCCGGCATCTGCAAACATCTGCGCCGTCGCCGCGCCGAGGCCTTTGCTGCCACCCGTCACCAGTGCCACCCGCCCGTCGAGCAGGCCCATTTTGGCGATCCTAGCTCAACATTCCGACGCGTCTATTCGGCCGCCGCCGCGAGCGGGGCGCCGAGCGTCTGCATGAATTCGATCAGATAGGGCTTCCACAGCTCGGCGTAGAAATGGCTGAAATGTCCGTGGGTGTTGGGTCCGGCCGGGATCAGCACATAGCGGCCGTGTCGAACCCGCTTCATCGCGCGCTCGACGGTGCCGAGCTCGGGCGGGTTCGCGTGATCCTCGGCGTCGTTGATCAGCATCACCTTGGCCTTGATCTTGTCGAGATCGGGCTCGGGGTCGTAGTCCCTGATGGCCTCGATTGCCCACAGCTGGTTGTTGGCATCGCCCTTCGCCGCCTCGGCCAGCCGGCGATCGTAGAGCGCATCAGCGGCAGCGAGAGTGGGAGCCATCTCCTGAATCCGGGTCGGGCTCTCGGTGCCGAAATTTCCGGCGGCGGCGTAGATGTAGTGGCGCGGATTGGTTTCGTAGAAGCCGTTGTTCCAGTCCGGGTCGTGCCGGATCGCTTCGGCCTGGGCGCGGCGGCCGAGCCAATTGCGCCCGCTGATCTGGACCGGCTGGCAGGAGATCGGCACCACCCCATCCATCAGATCGGGATACTTCTCGGCCCACATCCAGGCATGCATGCCGCCCATCGAGCTGCCGATCACGAGGCGCAGATGACCGACCTCGAGACCCTCGGTGATCAGCCGGTAACCCGATTCGACCATGTCATTGTAACGGTAATGCGGAAATTTTCCTTTGAGCCCGTCGGAGGGTTTGCTCGATCCGCCGCGCCCGATCGCATCCGGCATGATGAGAAAGTACTGCGCCGCATCGAGTGGCTGCCCCGGCGTGAATAGCTCGTCGGCGAGGCTCGGCCGCAGCCAATTGGCGCCGGTGCCGGTATTGCCCTGCAACAGTAGGACGCCGTTGACGATCTTGCCCGCCGCGTCGCGCCTCGCCGTTCCGAGGGTACGGTAGTGCAGCCTTAGCTCGGACAATGTCTCGCCGCTGCGAAACACGTAATCCCTGAGGACGAAGTCGCCCTCGCGATAATTCGGCCATCTGGTTCGATCGGCATCAGCGGCGGCATCAGCAGGCATTCGCGGGTCCTCCGGTTTTGTTGCGGGGATGATACGGAATACCCATCCCGGTAGGAAGCGATCAGGGACAGCTTGCGTAGATCGGCTTGACCGGCAGGTTGGTTAGCCCTTCATTACGGCTGACATTGGGTGCGGCCTCACTCGCGCAAAGCACGGGCGAGTGAAGGCTCGCTTGCGGCAACGCCGCCGCCACCGCTGACATAGGCAGGGGACTGAAATGCACTGGCTCTGGGTCATCATCATCGGGTTTTTGGCGGGCGCCATCGCCAAGCTCTTTATCCATGGGCCCGGCGGGTTCATCGTGACGACCCTGCTCGGGATCGTCGGTGCGATCTTCGCGTCATGGCTTGGCCAGCGCATCGGCTGGTATGCGCCGGGGCAGGGAGCCGGCTTTATCGGCGCGATCGTCGGTGCGGTGCTGATTTTGGCGATCTATCGCGCGATTGTCGGCGCCCCGCCAGCCTAGCAAACTTGGACAGACCTCATACCTGGCCGCCGATCGGCAACACCACCCGCCGCCAGGCGGTGTTGACCAATAATGCGGTGCCCCCGTAATAAGCAAAGGCGCCCGCCGCAAACAGGAAGTATCCTCCTATTTGCCCGGCTCGGGCCCAAGTTCCGCCGCCGAGCTGGTTTGTCAGCAGAGGCAGGCCGGAAAGCGCAAACCCGAAAAACGTCGAGGCCAGCACTAGCACGAGGACGATGTTCATGCGGGTGGCCGCCACAAGCAGCGATAAAGCGATATAGGCGAAAGAACTCGATCAGGCAGCCCTGCAGGACATTGGCGGTAGGGCCCGACGGCAACACACCTCTGCTCTCGAGTATCAGCAACACCGCGCGCACCATGTTGAATGCGGCAAACGAGCAGAAAGCGCTTCCCTGGAAATTGTTGTTGCGGCGAAATAGAAATAGCCCGGCGAACAGCAGAACTATTCCCGAATAGATCAGCGCAACCGGAAACAATAAAACCATTTCCTGTATCGCCAGCACTCTGGCTTCAAACAGACCGGTGATCCAGGCTCCGGTGGCGAAGGCCCACATTCCCAAGCTCGCGGCATCGCCGAACGATGCCATCGTGCGACCTTCAAGGGCATTCACCGTATCCTTGGACAGATGCGAGAAAACCGGGCCGCCCTTTGCCCAGACTCCCTGTAGCGGCGTCCGCGCCGCTTCGGCGCGGAGATCGAATATATCGTCCATCCAGCCAGCCCAGCCGATCAATCGATCGGCGAACTCCGGACATGCCGGCAGGTTCCCGAGAGAGGCGGCGGGTTTGCCGCACGCTGCATCAGGCAATTCGTTTGTTGTGGGTGGTGCGGTGCGGTAATTTCATCAAAAATTACCATCTATACTAGGCACCGCTGATTGACGCGGCCGCCCTTGTCACCAGCAATCATCGAATAGAGCAGCCTTGGCCGTTTCTTCGTCCGCCTCCCCGCCTTCCGCTCCCGACATCACCACCGTCACGATCGAAGACGAAATGCGGCGCTCTTACCTCGATTACGCGATGAGCGTGATCGTGGCGCGCGCCTTGCCCGATGTGCGCGACGGTCTAAAGCCGGTCCATCGTCGGATCCTTTATTCGATGAAGGTCAACGGCAACGAGTGGAACCGCGGTTACCGCAAATCGGCGCGCATCGTCGGCGACGTGATCGGCAAATACCACCCGCACGGCGAGCTCGCGATCTATGACGCAATGGTCCGCATGGCGCAGGATTTCGCCATGCGGCTGCCGCTGATCGACGGCCAAGGCAATTTCGGGTCGATGGACGGGGACTCACCGGCGGCCTATCGATACACCGAGGCGCGGCTCGCCCGCGTCGCCGACTCGCTGCTCGAAGACCTCGACAACGACACCGTCGATTTCCAGCCGAACTACGACGAGACCGAACGCGAGCCCAAAGTCCTGCCGGCGGGGTTTCCGAACCTGCTGGTCAACGGCGCCCAAGGGATTGCGGTCGGAATGGCGACCAACATCCCGCCGCATAATCTCGGCGAGGTGATCGACGCCTGCTGCGCCTATCTCGACAATGGCGCGATCACTGTCGAACAGCTGATGGAGTACGTGCCGGCGCCGGATTTCCCGACCGGCGGGATCATCATGGGCCGGGCCGGCACCCACGCCGCCTACAAGACCGGCCGGGGTGCGGTGATCCTGCGCGCCAAGAATCATGTCGAAGAGATCCGCAAGGACCGGGAGGCGCTCGTCTTCACCGAGATGCCTTATCAGGTCAACAAGGCAAAGTTGATCGAGCGCATCGCCGAATGCGTGCGCGACAAGCTCGTCGAGGGCATCTCCGAGCTGCGCGACGAAAGCGACCGTGACGGGGTGCGGGTTGTCGTCGAATTAAAGCGTGATGCCGAGCCCGACATCGTGCTGAACCAGCTTTATCGCCACACAGCACTGCAGACCAGCTTTGGCGTCAACATGCTGGCGCTTAATGGCGGCCGGCCCGAATTGCTGACCTTGCGCGACGTAATCGCCGCGTTTATCGCGTTTCGCGAGGAGGTCATCACCCGCCGCACCAGCTACCTGTTGGGCAAGGCGCGGGAGCGGGCGCATACCTTACTCGGGTTGTTGATTGCGGTCGCCAATCTCGACGAGATCATCGCACTGATCCGTGCGGCACCCGATCCGACAACGGCGCGCGCCGGTCTCGTCGGCCGGCGTTGGCCGGCGGCCGATGTGGCGCCGTTGGTGGCATTGGTCGGCGAACCCGGCCGCGAGGTCGCAACCGACGGCACCTACCAACTCTCCGAGGAGCAGGCGCGGGCCATTCTCGATTTGCGGCTGCAGCGTCTAACCGGGCTCGAACGCGACAAGATTGCCGAGGAATTACGCGGGCTGATCACCGAGATCGGCGGCTATCTCGAGATCCTGCGCTCGCGGGCGCGATTGATCGAGGTGCTCCGCGGGGAATTATTGGCGATCAAGGAGCGGTTCGCGACACCGCGCCGGACCCAGATCGAGGATCTAGAGTTCGAAGCCGACATCGAGGCGCTGATCCAGCGCGAGGCGATGGTCGTCACCGTCAGCCATGCCGGCTACATCAAGCGCGTGCCATTATCGACCTATCGTGCCCAGCGCCGCGGCGGTCGCGGCCGCGCCGGCATGGCGATCCGTGAGGAGGATTTCCTCAACGAGGTCTTTGTCGCATCGACCCATGCGCCGGTGCTGTTCTTCACCTCCTCCGGGCGCGTCTACAAGCTCAAGGTGCACCGCCTGCCGCTCGGCACGCCGCAGGCTCGCGGCCGGCCGATGGTTAACCTGCTCCCCAACCTTACGCCCGGCGAGACGATCTCGACCGTCATGCCGTTGCCCGAAGACGAGGAAAGCTGGAGCGACCTGACAGTCTTGTTCGCGACCGCCAACGGCTATGTCCGACGGAATGCGCTCTCGGATTTTGGCGATGTCCGCGCCAACGGCAAAATCGCGATGAAGTTCGAGGGCGAGGACGCCGATGATTGCCTGATCGCCGTCGCCACCTGCACCGAGGCAAACGATGTGCTGCTCGCCACCCGCAACGGCCGGGCGATCCGGTTTCCGGTCGGCGATGTACGGGTGTTTGCCGGACGCAGTTCGGTCGGGGTTCGCGGGATCCGGTTGTTGGGCGATGACCAGGTGATCTCGATGTCGATCTTGCGCCACGAAGAGATCGATCCCGATTTGCGTGATCAATATTTGAGGCGCGCCGCAGAGCGCCGCCGCCAGAATGGCGAGGAAACCGAGGGTAACGGTAATGGTGAGACCCCGCCGGAGGCCGATGAAGCCGATACGGAAAGGCGCGATCGCCAGTCGTCCGATGCACCGTCACTAACTGAGGAGCAATTCGCCGATTTGGCCAACCGTGAACAGTTTGTGCTGAGCGTGACTGAACGCGGCTTTGGCGTTCGCAGCTCTGCCTATGACTATCGCATCACCGGTCGCGGCGGGCAGGGCATTAACAACATGGATCTGACGCGCCGGCGCGACGCCGTCGTCGCCGTGTTCCCGGTCGAGCACAACGATCAAGTTATGCTGGTGACCGATGGCGGGATGGTCATACGCTGCCCGGTCGACGGCATCCGTATCGCGCGGCGGGGCAGCCAAGGGGTCGTAATCTTCAAAATAGATGATGGCGAGCGCGTGGTTTCGGTTGCGCCGCTGCCCGATGATTTTGAAGATAACGGCGAGAGCGCAGTCGACAGCTCGGCCAACGAGCCGGAAATCGGCGAAGCTCAACAAACCGATACGGGGGACCAATGACCGAGCCGCGCGTCGGGATTTATCCCGGCACCTTTGATCCGATCACCAATGGCCATTCGGACATCATCCGGCGCGCGGCTAGGCTCGTTGATCGGCTGGTCATCGGCGTCGCCCGCAATGACGGCAAGGGGCCGCTCTTTGCGACTGACGAGCGGGTGGAAATCGTGCGCGACGAGGTGGCGCATCTCGAAAATGGCGACGCAGAACGGATCGAGGTCCGCCCGTTCGACAGCTTGCTGATGCATTTCGCGCAATCGGTCGGCGCTAAGGTCATCATCCGCGGGCTGCGCGCGGTGTCTGATTTCGAATACGAATTTCAAATGGCGGGCATGAACGCCCGGCTTAACCCCGATATCGAAACGGTGTTTTTGATGGCGTCCGACCGCTACCAGTTCATCTCCTCGCGTTTTGTCAAGGAGATCGGCGCATTGGGCGGCGATGTTTCGCATTTCGTCAGCCCGCGGGTCGCCACACGGCTGCTTGACCGTTTCGCCACCGGCCGCAGCAAGCCCCGCCGCCGCGCCATCGCGGGTTAAAGTGGGCCGATGAGACTGTCGTTGGCGGGAAGCGGATGCCGGGGCAGCCGACATCTTTGTTCCGGCGCCGCTCCCCCTCAACGCCCAGCGGGATGGTTCAAATGCTGGCCGCCACCAGTTCCGCGCGGCACGCCCTTTCCAAACGCGGTAGGTGCCCCCTGACCACGTTCCACAGCATGTCGGGTTCTACGCGATCGTAACCGTGGTAGAGCACCTCGCCGATGCCCCATAAAGAATCAGGCAGCCGGACGCGCAACCGCTACCAATTTGTTGCCATCGGGATCACGAAGATAAGCGAGATATGCCCCATTCGGACGCACGCCCGGCGGGTCCTCTATTGACGTGCCGCCATTTGCGACCCCGGCTTTGTGCCATGCTTCAGCCAGTTTCACATCGCCTACCGCAAAGCCGATTGTGCCGCCGTTAGCAGCCGAGGCCGGCTTGCCGTCGATCGGTTTGGTCACCATAAAGCGGGCCCCATTGTGCGTGTAGGCCAATCGGCCTCTCGCAGTGTCCTCAGTCCCTGGTGCAGCGCCGATCGCGGTGAACAGGGCATCGTAAAACTTCTTCGACCGGGCGATATCGTTACTCCCGATCATGATATGGCTGAACATTACGTTCTCCCCTCCTCAAACATGGATACCCTACACGCGGCGCGCCAAACTAGCCGATCATCCGGGCACTTGTTCAACAACATCCGTCCTAAAAGAAAACAAAGGACCGGACCACAACATTCTTGCGGCATCGGGAGTTGACCGGCGCAGTCGGGTCGATACAGGCGGTATGGAAAGACCAGCGCGACACCGAGCCGTCGGTCACCGAATCATAGCATTTGAGCATCGAGACCTCGGTCGGCTTCTGCCGGGGAAACCAGTACCACTCGTGGCCGGGACGATAGGTGAAGCGCGTGGTCTCACCGACGCGGTCGTCGTAGATCCGGTAGTTGTTGATGTAGGGCTGATCGGCGAAGGAGGGCCAGGCGCAGAGCACGAATGGGAACTGCTCGACTGTCTCGATCGGCTTGGCAAGGTTTATCGACATAAACCGGCGCGACATTTTCGCGTCGGCCTCTTCCTCGGTGTAGTGCTGCTGACGCCCGAAATTACGCAAGTTCTTCGTCAGCAGCTCGCGGCAGCGCACGCGGCCGCTGTTGTCGTTCAGGTCGTTGTGCACCAGGTTGGCGTAATTGGCGTTCACACCCGGGTTCTTGCCGTCCTGATCCTCCGTGCGGTCGCCCTGGTATTCCTTGTCGAAAACGTCGTGGTTGTAGACCAATGCGTCGGTCGCGTCCGGGAAGAACTCGAGCAGCAGCTTCTCGATCTCCGGGTAGTACACCCGCTCCACCTCGGCCGCATCGTAGATGTTTGTGCACTTGGACTCGAGGTGCGCCAGCGACACGCCAAGCTTGTCCATGCATTCGGGGCTGTTCGGCGAGAGGCCCGGGTAGTACTCGCCGATGCGCCGCGCATCGCGCAGCACCTGCGGGAAATAAAGGTCCCGCCGCCGGCTGCCCCGCTCGTTCGTGCGCAGGATCATGGCTGTCTCGGCGCGGGCCGGGTCCCGCCAGATCGCGTTGGACGAGACAACGGAGTAGCTCGGCCGCTCGTACACCGTATAGGGCAGCGGCAATGCCACACCGCCCGGCGGAGCCTTGATGCTGTTCGACTGGCGGATGTAGTTCACACACTCGTCGTAGTCGCGGAACCCGAGGCCCCATTTGGTCTTGATCGGGCCCGGCGGCGCCTTGTCGATCATGTCGGTAACGCGCTGGCTCTCACCCGAGGCGATCTCCGCGAGCGCGTCCTCGAGCGCCTTGGCGGTTCCCGCATCGCCGGCCTTGTCGAACGCCATGTAGGACAGACCGCCATGCGCGGCGATCGGCGGCGGTTGCCCTTCCGTGCGCTGGAGCGGCGGCACATAGGCGACCGTACCGTCATGTGGGTCCGCGACCTTGTTGTCGGCGACATCGAGCGGGCTCATGGCACACCTCCGATCGTTTCGACACCACCGTGACACACAAAGCCCGCGTTTTCCAGACCATCCGATCGGCAACTTGCGGCGCATACGCCTTTGTAGCCGCCGGCGCCGCCGAAGCCCGTTAACGGAAGCGACTCAGGCTCCGTGGCTTAACCCAGTCTTCCTGCCCGAGACTGCGGAAAAACCGAGTCATATGATCATGTTTCGGAGCTGAATTTGCCGGCATTAGTCAGGTTAGATTGGACCAGGGTTCCGAGTTAGAACTGCGAGTACGAACTACACAGCGCGGACGAGTGGCCGCGATTGGAACACTGCAGCTTGCCCTCTTACGGCGCTGGAAACCGTCTTGCTGACCCGCAGTGTCGGGGGCAGCCGAAAACCGTGCCGCCGAGCAGTTCCTCGGAGCCTCTCGGCGAACGCGAGCACCGCTATTTCGCGGCCATAATCGATGTGCGACAGCCACGCGGCAAGCTCATGGCTCGATCCGGCATTGCCGCGAAGAGCGAAGCCGTAGATCCTCACGAGTCACATGCGCGGCCAGGTCTGGAGCAGGCGTCCGTCCTCGGGACGGATCGGGCGCAGCTAGATTACGGTATCATCCGGCAGCTTCTCCACGGATTCGAGGCGCTTTGGCTGTGACGACATCGTCAATGTCACTCGCGCTATTCGGCAGCCCTTATGCCGCTAACTGAAACTACACCGAAGCCTTTGCAGATAATTGCGCGGCCCGATTCCTACACTTCCCCCGCTTGCCGGGGAGAGAAGGATCGGCACAGACCGCTCCTTCGCCCGCGTCGGCCGTTCGCCCTCGCTCGCCACGGTAATGGTGCGGAGCACGCCGACAAATCGGTAGCCGCGGCCGAATTCGGTGCGATGACATCGCGGTCCGCGCCGAGCGCTTTGCGCAGCGCAGAGACCTGCACCTTGAGGTTCTCTTCCGAGACCACAATGCCCGGCCACACCCGGCTGAGAAGCTCCTTTTTCGAGACGAGCAAGCCGTCGGCCTCCAAGAGAACCAGAAGAAGCTCGAAAGCGCGCGTGCCAAGTTCGACCGGAGCACCGTTGGCAAAGAGCTGCCTCCGGCGCAGCAGCACCTGGAAACGACCGAATTCGATAGCCACGCCGGCATTTGCCGAGTTCGATAGGCTTGCGTCGGGCGCTAGCGGGGTTTCGTGCCAGAGCGCCGGCTCTGGATCAGTATCCGGCTTGATTGCAGCCCACGGCCTCGGGTTGTGGCGTATCGCCGTTTGACGTGGCTTCGTGCGTAGGATGCGTCGCTGCATGATCGCCTTCCAACAAAGAGGTTCGGATGTCGCGATCAAAGCTAAGGGGTAAGCGTCTGCCGAAGGCCGTCTTGCGCTGGGCTTGCTGATTGAGAAGCTAGCGCTGTTTTTGCGGCGGCGGTGCGATGGATGACGCGGGGCTGGTCGACAAGGAGGACCTCGGGAGTACTCATACGAGGGCTCGCGAGGTCCGCGGCGAGGTTCTCACCGGGCCGGAGCGGCGGCGACGCTGGAGCCTTGAAGAGAAGCTGCGGATATTGGCGCAAAGCGTAGCGCCGGGGTCGTCACCCACGCTGGTTTGCCGGCTGCACGGGATCAGCAGCGGCCAGCTTTACACCTGGCGGCGGCGGTTTCGCACGGGCGAGCTGACCGGCTTTGCGCCAGTGAGATTGGCGCCGCCGGTTGAACAGCTGGCACTGGCCGCAGCGCCGGTTGAGCCGATGCCGACGCCCCCCGAACCCGATCGACGGGTGGATGGGATCATCGAGGTCGAGCTGCCCTCGGGGGTGAAGCTGCGGCTGACCGGCGCGGTCGACGAGGCGGCATTACGCCGGGTCTTGTCGGCATTGTCGTGATCGGCATTCCGGGCAATGTCCGCGTCTACCTGGCATGTGGCGTCACTGACATGCGAAAGGGCTTTGACGGGTTGGCGGCGCGGGTTCAGATGACGCTGCAGCTCGACCCGCATGGCGGTGCCTTGTTCGTGTTTCGCGGTCGCCGCGGCGATCTGATCAAGGTGTTGTGGTGGGATGGGCAAGGCTTGTGTCTGTTTTGCCAAGCGGCTGGAGCGCGGCCGGTTTTTATGGCCGCAGGCCAAGGACGGGTCGGTGGTGCTGACGGCAGCGCAATTGTCGATGCTATTGGAAGGCATCGATTGGCGTGCGCCACGCCGCAGCTGGGCCCCGGAGGTGGCTGGTTGAACAGCGCGACATAGTGACTTAGGCGGGTAGGATATCTCTGCTGCTCAATGCAGGCGGGTGTAAACTGGTGGTTGATGCCGGAGGCTGCCGACCCCGTTCAAGAGATCGCCGAGCTGCGCGTCCTGCTGGCCGAACGCGAGGCGGAACTGGCAGAAGCGCGGGCCGAGCTGACCGGCGCCCGTCTGCGGATCGAACAGTACAAGGCCCAGCTTGCTCAGCTGCGGCGCCTGCAATTCGGGCGCTCGTCGGAAAAACTCGATACTCAGATCACGCAACTCGAGCTGATGCTCGAGGATTTGGAAGAGAGCGAAGCGGAACGCACAGCGCCGGCGGCACAGCGTGCTCTTGATCAGCCACCCCGCGAACGGCGTCAGCCGGTGCGACGGCCGCTGCCCGATCATCTTCCGCGTGAGGAGATCGTGCATGATCCGGGGTCGGTCTGCCCGGGCTGCGGCGGCACCCGGTTTAGCAAACTCGGCGAGGACGTGTCCGAGGTCTTGGAGAAGATCCCGGCTCGCCTCAAAGTAATCCGCCATATTCGGCCAAAGCTGAGCTGCCGCTGCTGCGAGCGCATCAATCCAAGCACCGATGCCCGACCTGCCAATCGAGAAGGGCCGGCCAGGTCCCGGTCTGGTCGCCAATGTCGTGGTCGGCAAGTACCTCGATGGGCTGCCGCTCTACCGGCAATCGGCGATCCTGGCGCGTGAAGGCATCGCGGTCGAGCGTGCCACCCTGGCCGACTGGGTCGGGCATGCCGCCTGGTGGGTGACGCCCTTGGCCGAGCTGATCGGCGCTCATGTCTTGGCGGCGCCAATCATCCACACCGATGACACGCCAATCGCCGTGCTGGCGCCGGGCAATGGCAAGACCCGGACCGGACGGCTTGTGGACTTACGTCGTTGACGAGCGACCCTGGCAAGGCGGGCAGGCCCCCGCCGCCCATTACCGCTTTAGTCCCGATCGCCGCGGTGAGCGGCCGCGCGATCACCTGGCTCTCTTTCGCGGCGTGATCCAGGCCGACGCCTTCAGCGGCTACCAAGCCCTGACTCGACCAGTATCCGCCAACGACCGGGTCGGCCGAGGGCCGCCGCTGATCCACGCGGCGTGTTGGGCCCATGCGCGCCGCAAGCTTTACGACGTGTTCGAAGCAACCAAGTCGCCGATCGCCGAGGAGGCGCTCAAACGGATAGGCGAGCTCTATCGGATCGAAGCTGAAATCACCGGCCAGCCAGCCGAAGTCCGGTTCGCAGCACGGCAGAACCGGGCCGTGGCGATCCTCGACGCCTTGCGCGACTGGCTGACCGCACAGCGCCGCCGGCTGTCAGCAAAAAACGCGCTCGCCAAAGCAATCCAGTATGCGCTCAGCCGCTGGGAGGCACTGACCCGCTATGCCGGGGACGGTCGGCTCGCGATCGACAATAATGTCGCTGAGCGGGCATTGCGCGGCATTGCCATTACCCGAAAAAATTTCTTGTTTCTCGGATCCGAAGCCGGCGGCGAACGCGCCGCGATCCTCTATACCGTCTTGGAGAGCGCCAAGCTCAACGGCCTCGATCCGGAAGGATATCTCGCCGACATCATCGACCGTATGGCCAGGGGCCATCCCAACAACCGCCTCGCCGAACTGCTGCCGTGGAACTGGTCTCACCCAGCTGCCAGACTGGCGGCATGAGCGCCGCGAACAAGCCTCAGACTGAGACGATCGCCACACTGCGCATCGACCTGATCGACAGCGATCCGCCGATCTGGCGCGAGATCGAGGTGCCGGTCGCAATGACACTCAAACAGCTCCATGCGGTCGTTCAGGCCGCCATGGAGTGGGAGGATGCGCATCTGTGGGAGTTCACCCTCGGTCGCGAGCGCATCGGCAGCAGCCGCGCCGCCAGCCTGACCATTCAGGAGTTGCTCCGGCCACGCATCACAAAGCTCGGCTACACCTACGACATGGGCGATTGCTGGGAACACCAGCTCACCCTGACCAAACCTCGCGCCGCCGATCCGGCCTTGGCCTACCCGCGCTATGTCGCCGGCGAAAACCCGGCACCGCCGGAAGACTGCGGCGGCATCCCCGGCTTTTATGCCCAGCTCGAAATCCTCGCCGATCCGAACTGCCTCGATCACGACCACGCCAAGGAGTGGTTCGGCGACTTCGATCCGAACCGCTTCGACGATCAGCCTATCAAAGACCGCCTCGCTCGTATCGCCAACCGCCGCCGATCGGCTTCAGCCAAAAGCAAAAAGCGGTGATCAGCTGACGCTTACGTGGAGGAACGCATAAGCATCGGTGGAGCGGCTCTGCTCGCGGAGCAGCCGGAAGGCTCGTGGCCGCGCGCAGCTCCTAGGATAACGCACCTTGCCGGCACGCCCAGTCGAGCGCTTGCCGGAAATGATCCTCAGCCGTCGCCACAGCGCTGGATCCGCCCTGTATTAGAAGCAGCTCGCCCTTAACGCGCAGCAACTCGGATGTTGCCCAATATTCTTCGGGGCGGTCGATTGCCGCTTTGACCGCGGCAAGCCTTTCCGAGGCCTGGCCCGCGTGGCCAAGGCTTCCGCCGTCAGAACCACGATGAACCGCAAGACGGCTGACTTGGCTTCACTACGTTCGTCCAAGCCGGCGCGTAGCAGGCGTAATCCGGTGGTGATGTGTCCGCGCTT
>CAVZQT010000006.1:0-24607 GCA_963777435.1 uncultured Alphaproteobacteria bacterium | reverse complement strand
GCGGAATGGGATCGTCGCGCCGCAGAAAAATCCCTTCCTTAGGAACAACGGCACTGCGGAGGCTACTCGTTCAGCCAGCGGCGCGCGAAGCCGAGCAGCCCCTGCGGCATAAAGATCACCATCGCGATAAAGATCGCGCCGACCGGGATCAGATAGTACTCGGTGAAGAAGCGCGACAGGCCCTCGCGCAACAGCAGGAAAAAGGCGGCGCCGACGATCGGCCCGACCAGGGTGCCGATGCCGCCGATCGACGTTGTAGATCACGGTCTCGCCCGAAACGAGAAAGAACACGAAATCGGGCGCGGCGAACTGGTTCTGGATCGCGTAGAGCACCCCGGCGAGCCCGGCGAACAGTCCGGAGAGCATGACCGCGACGATCTTGTAGCGCTCGACCGCATAGCCGATCGCGCGGGTGCGCGCCTCGTTCTCGCGGATCGACTGCAGCACCATGCCGAACGGCGACTGGGTGATCCGCCGCAGAAGCAAATAGGACCCGGCGACGACCGCGAGCACGAACCAGTGCAACATCGTCGGGGTGAACGGAATCGAGAATGCCGGGCCGAAACCGAGCGCCGGCTGGTCGAAAGTTGAGCCCGTTCTCGCCGCCGGTCACCGCCGTCCAAGTGAAGATGATGACATAGAAGATCTGCGAGAAGATCAGCGTCGTGATCGCGAAGTAGATGTCGCGCAGCCGCGTCGAAAAATAGGCGACAAAGGCGGCGACCGCGGCGGCAGCGATCAGCCCGTAAACCAGCGCCAGCCACAGGCTCGGCGGATCGCGTGGTCAACAGCGCTGCGGCCGCCCCATACATGCCGAGCCCGAAAAACGCCGAATGGCCAAACGAGACCATGCCGGTGTAGCCGATCAGGATGTCGGACGACATCGCCAACAGGCCCCAGATCAAGATCTCGGTGACAAAACGGCGCCAGAACTCGGGCAGCACCAGCGGCGCGGCAAACAGCAAGGCGATGATGACGGCGAAGCCCGTCCAGAAGACGACGCCGTGGCCCCGCCTCATTTGGGGGTCGCGACGAACAAGCCGGTCGGCCGGAACAACAGGGTCACGATCAGCACGACAAACGAGACGATGACCGCCTGCGACGGGCTCACCCACAGCGACGCGTAGGCTTCGAGAAGGCTGATAAAGATCGCCGCGGCGATCGATCCGCCGAGGCTGCCCATGCCGCCGACCACGACGACGATAAAGGCGCGCAGGATCCAGCTGGTCCCCATCGTCGCATCGACGCCGACCAGCGGGCCGAACAAGACGCCGCTCGCCGCCGCCATCGCCGAGCCGATCGCGAACACGGCGGTCAACACCCACGGCACCGGGATGCCCATCGATTGCGCCATCACCCGGTCCTGCGTGGTGGCGCGGATCCAGATGCCCCAGGTGCCGAATTTGAGAAACAGCCAAAAGCCGCCGATGATCGCCGCCGACAGCAGCGCGATCACCACCCGGTACCAGGGATAATCGAGATAGAACAAAGTAAAATGGCCGCCGATCGGCTCGGAGATCTTGCGCGCGACCGGGCCGAACTGCCACAGCGCGTAATTCTGCAATACCAGCGACACCCCGAAGGTCGCGAGGATCGTCGTCAGCGGGTCGCGGCCGATCAACGGCCGCAAGGTGACAGGTAGATCGCCGCCCCGAGCAGCCCGATCAGCAGGCTGGCCGAAATCAGCGCGAGCCAGAAATTGCCGGTCGCCGCCAGGGTCAATACGCCGACATAGGCGCCCAGCATGAACAATTCGCCATGGGCGAAATTGACCACGTCCATGATGCCGAAAATCAAGGTCAGCCCGGACGACACCAGCGCCAGGATCATGCCGGTGACGACGCCGTTGATCGTCTGGATCAGAAGCTGGTCGAGCGGAATGCTCACGTCACACGCCGAGATATTGGTGAATCACGGCGTCGTTGACGTGCAATTCCGCCGCCAAGGCGTGATGCCGCACTTCGCCTTTCTCGATGAAATAGACCCGCCGGCAGGCTTCGAGGGTCAACGGCACGTTCTGCTCGACCAGCAGCACCGCCACGCCCTCGCGATGCAGCACATCGATGATATCGCGGATCTGCGAGACCATGCGCGGCATCAGCCCTTCGGTCGGCTCGTCGAGGAGGATGATCTTGGGCTCCAGCATCATTGCGCGGGCAATCGCCAGCATTTGCTGCTCGCCGCCCGACAAGGTGCCGCCGGCCTGGTTGCGCCGCTCCGCCAACACCGGGAAATAGGCGTAGACCTTGTCGAGCAGTTCGGTTTTGTGCGGCTTGCTGACGCCATGCCGGTCGAGCCCGACGCGCAGATTTTCAAGCACCGTCAACAGCGGGAAGATGCGCCGGTCCTCCGGCACATAGCCGATCCCGAGCCGCGCCAATCGATGCGGCGGCAATTTGACGACACTGCGCCCCGCGAAGCGGACCTCGCCAGCGCTCGGATGCACAATGCCGGCGATCGCCTTTAGGGTCGTGCTTTTGCCGACGCCATTGCGGCCAAGCAGCCCGACGACCTCGCCATGCCCGACCGTCGAGCGAGACGCCGTGCAAGATGTGGCTCTTGCCGTAATAGGTGTGGATGCCGTCGACCGCGAGGAGTTCCGCCCCAGCTAGGAGCGGCGCGAGGCGCGCGGGCCCGCCCGCAGCGGCGGAATCGCGTCGAGGCCAATCCCGCAACATCGCTCATGTCTTGAGATAAACCTCGACGACCCGCGGGTTTTGCTGGATCTCGGCGGGCGGACCCTCGGCGAGAATCTCGCCGTAATGAAACACGCGTGATCCGGTCGGCCAACTCCATCACGACCTGCATGTCGTGCTCGACGATCAGGATGGTCAGGTTCTCGGCAATGCGGCGCACCAGCTGCATCGTGTCGTGGGTTTCGGCCGCACTCATTCCCGCGGTCGGCTCGTCGAGGCATAAGAGCTGCGGCTCAGTCGCCAAAGCGATGGCGATCTCAAGCGTCCGCTGCTCGCCATGCGACAGGTTGGCAGCCAGTTCGCCGGCCTTGCTGAGAAGACCGACCGCATCGAGCGCCACCTCGGCCTTTTCGATGACATCGCGATAGGAGCGATGATGCACCAATAGGCTCCAGCCGTGCCGCCGCGATTGGGCGGCGATCCGGGCGTTTTCCAGCGCAGTTGCACTCGGCAAGATATTGGTAATCTGGTAGGAACGGGCGATGCCCTTTTGCGAGATCTTGTTGGGGGGCAGCCCGGTGATGTCCTCGCCGTCAAACCGGATCGTTCCCGACGACGGGCGCAAAACCCCGGTCAGGCAGTTGAAAAAGGTGCTCTTACCGGCACCGTTGGGACCGATGATGGCGCGGATTTCGCCGCGCGTGATCGCAAAATTGACCTGATTGAGCG
Source organism: uncultured Alphaproteobacteria bacterium (assembly GCA_963777435.1). Taxonomy (GTDB): domain Bacteria; phylum Pseudomonadota; class Alphaproteobacteria; order ATCC43930; family CGMCC-115725; genus AP-15. Next base: position 21,242 of record CAVZQT010000006.1, on the reverse strand, counting down.
CCGTCAGCCCGCCGAAGCGGATCGTCAGATCTTCGGTACAACAACAATGCCGCCGCATTGCCGCTGGCACAGTCTTCGACTGGAACGGCGTCGTCAGCAACGTATCCGCGGTCACTTAGAGCTCGATCGGAAACATAAAGAGCGATTGCCTCATGCCTGGGCGAAGTGGCAGGCAGGCGGCACGATCGTCTTGTCTTTCGGAACTGTTTCCAGGATGTGAAACTTGCCGTCATTGACGCTGTAGATGAACTCGCGGACGAAGGCTTGGTGGTCTGCGGCGCGCAACGTCTTGTCGCCCTGCGGGAAGTCGTAACCCTCCTTCATTTCGAGGCCTTCGAGAGCCTCGATCAGTTTCATGGTGTCGGGGCGCCCCTGAAATTTGGACTTCTCGATGCCGAGTTTGAGGCAGTTCATCGCCTCGAAATTCGACTGCACATAGCGGTCGGGGAGCGGGCCCGAGGGGTCGATCGCCTTCAGCCGCTTCACGGCATCATCGAAGAACGCGTGGTTATAGGGGGTGTCGAGCGGCGGGTCGAATACCGGAATATAGCGGTTGATGGCGACAAACCCGTCGATCTTATGACCGAGCGCCGGCAGATTAGCGGATTCGCAAACCGCGCCGTCGCCGGCCAGTTTGTATTTCTTGGTAAGACCGAGGTCGAACGCCTGGTTGCCGATCGTCACCCCGTCCTTGCCAAAGAAGATCAGAAATAAACCGTCGAAATCACCATTGATCTTGGACAAGAACGGCGTCATGTCGGCGGTGCCGATCGGGATGCCAGTGCCGCCGACAACCTCGCCACCCTGCTTCTTGATTTCCGCGGCGTAAGCATCGCGGGTCGACTGACCCCAGGCATAATCGGCATAGGCGATGTGCCATTTCTTGCCCATCTTGTTGACGAGATACGGCCCGAAGGCGACGGCCTGGGCCGGGGCATAATCGTAAGGGCGAAAGCTGTAGCGATTGCACTTGCTGCCGGTGATCGTCGTGTCAAGGCACACGCTGATCATGTTGACAACCTTGCGCTGCTGATAAAGCGGCATGCAGGCAAGACAGATGTTCGACAACACCCCGCCGACATTGGCGTCGACCTGGTCTTCGTCGAGCAATTTTTCGGTTTTACGGCGGCCGACATCGGGCTTTGACTCGTCGTCTTCGGCGATCAGCATGACTTCGCGGCTCGATGATGCCGCCCGATTTGTTGATGCGGTCGACCGCCATTTGCAGGCCGACGAGGGCGGATTTGCCGATCGCCGCGGCAGCACCAGACAGCGGCTGGATGCTGCCGATCTTGTAAGGGTTCGACGCCGCCAAGCCGAAACGCAGCGGCATGGGGGCGAGGATCGTCGAGAGCCCGCCAGCTGCACTCCAGCCGAGCACTCGGCGGCGCGTTACTGCTGAATTGCCTGAATCTCTCCCAATGTCGCCCATCGCCGCTCCTTTCCCTGCTCGGCAGCAAGTTTTGTGCCTATTGTGTCGGCAGACTAATGACACGTCGCACCGCGCCCACCGATGAGCTGCGGAAATGGAGCGAAAGCCAACGGCTTGTCAAGATTAACGGCACCTGACGCCGGCACCGCCAAATCGGCTCGGCGCCCACCGTCACCGCTGAGTTCCGTAACAGGGCAGCGGAATGCTTGCGATCTGTGCCAGACTGGGTGCAGTGCATCAAGCGAAGAGGATCCGAGGATGAGCGACGAGGGATTGCTCGCCGGCAAGGTGGCGGTGGTGACCGGAGGCAGCAGCGGCATCGGTGCGGCGAGCGTGCGATTGCTTGCGGCCGCTGGAGCGACGATGGTGGTCGGCTACGACAAGGGTGCGGATCGCGCCGCGGCCGTGATCGCCGAACTCGCCCGGCGAGGGCCACATGGCGATGCATCTCCCGCTCGAAGACACGGTGCAGATCCGCAAGGCGGCAGCGGCGGTGCAAAATCAATTTGGCCGCGCCGACATCCTGGTCAATTCCGCTGGCTTTACCCGGATGGTGCCGCACCACGATCTAGAAGCACTCGATGACGATTTGATCGACGCAGTGCTGACCGCGAATGTGCGCGGCCCGTTTGCCACGATCCGCGCCTTCGCGCCGCTGCTGCGCGAGATCCGGCGACGGCGTCATTGTCAATATTTCATCGGGTGCGGCGCAGAGCGGCACCGGCAGCTCGATCATTTACGGCGCGTCGAAAGCCGCGCTGAACACGATGAGCATAGCGTTGGCGCGTGTGCTCGGCCCGGAAATCCGCGTCATCGTCGTCTCACCGGGGATGGTCCATACCGGCTTTGTCCCCGGCCGCACCGAAGAGATGATGGCGGCGGCGGCGATCGCGACGCCGCTCAAGCGCGCGATCGAAGCCGAAGATGTCGCCAAGGCAGTCTTGGCTTGCGTTACCCATTTGACGCACACGACGGGCTCGATCGTCCCGGTGGACGCCGGCCGTCACCTGTAAATGGCAGGTGTGCGCAGCCGAGCTCGGGTGAAATTCATTCTTGGTCCTCATATATCCACCGCAATGGCGACCGTAAGCGGGTTTCGAGGCAGTGCTGCACCGCGATCGCGCAGCTTGCGGCAAGGGAGGGGCATGACAAGCACGATCGTCAGGCAACGCGACGTGATAGACCGGCAAAAGCTCAATGAGGCATTATCGGCGGCGGCCCGCTCCACCAAATCGCCGAGCCTCGACCGCGCCCCCTTGGTCACGGTGCTCAAGGCCGCTCTCGCCAAGGGGCGCATCGAGATCCGCCGCCGTTTTGACGACAAGGGCGACGGCCCGGCGGTCATTCGCGAGCAATGTTTCCTGATCGATCAGCTAATCCGTGCTTTGTTCGATGTCGTCACGACGGAGCTGTATCCGCTCGCCAATCCAACCTCGGGCGAAAAGCTGGCACTGGTGGCGGTCGGCGGCTATGGCCGCGGCGAGCTGGCGCCGTTTTCCGATATCGACTTGCTGTTCCTGCTGCCCTACAAGCAGACGCCACATACCGAGCAGGTTGTCGAGTCGCTGCTTTATTTGCTGTGGGATCTGGGGCTCAAAATCGGGCACGCCACGCGCTCGATCGAAGACTGCCTGCGGCATGCTAAATCCGATCTGACCATCCGCACGGGCCTGCTCGAAGCGCGCTATCTGTGGGGCGATCAGCCGCTCTTCGCCGAACTCAAGAAGCGCTTTGATGGCGAGATCGTGCGCGGCACCGCGGCACATTTCATCGAGGCAAAGCTCGCCGAACGCGATGAGCGCCATCGCCGTACCGGCGACAGCCGTTACGTGCTCGAACCCAATGTCAAGGAAGGCAAAGGCGGGCTGAGGGACCTCCACACCTTATTCTGGCTCGCGAAATACATTTACCGCATCGATGACGTTGCAAAACTCGTCGATTTGGGCGTGCTGTCGGCCGAAGAGTCGCGCCGTTTTGCGCGGGCGCAGAACTTTTTGTGGACGGTGCGCTGTCATCTTCATTTTATTGCTGGCCGCGGCGAAGAACGGCTGACCTTCGATCTGCAGACCGAAATCGGGCGGCGCATGGGCTACACCGACCACGCGGGCAGCCGCGGGGTCGAGCGCTTTATGAAGCACTATTTCCTGGTCGCGAAAGATGTCGGCGATCTGACCCGGATTTTTTGCGCGATCCTCGAATCCGATCAGCAGCGCAAGCGGCGCCTTTCCTGGGTCCGCTGGGGGATTGGGCGGCGCGGCCTGGACGGGTTCGTTCTCGATGGCGAGCGGCTGACGATCCCGTCCGAGGATTTTTTCGAAACAGACCCGGTCGCCTTGATCCGGCTGTTTCATGTGGCGCAGCGAACCGAACTCGACATTCATCCGCGCGCATTGCGCCGCGCCAGCCAGTCGTTGCGCCTGATAGACGCCAAACTGCGCCAGGATCCCGAGGCCAATCGGCTGTTTCTGGAAATTCTGACGTCGCGCAAAGACCCGGAAGCAATACTTCGGCGCATGAACGAAGCCCGGGTCTTTGGTAGATTTATTCCCGATTTCGGTCGTGTCGTGGCGCAAATGCAGTACGACATGTACCACCACTACACGGTCGACGAGCACACGCTGTTCGCTATCGGGATCCTGCACAAGATCGAGAATGGGGAGGTGAAGGACGAGGCGCCGCTGGCGACAAAGCTCTTTGGCAAGATCGTGTCGCGCCGTGCGCTTTACCTCGCAGTGTTATTGCACGACATCGCCAAGGGACGCGGCGGCGATCACTCCGTCCTGGGCGAGGGCATCGCCTTAAAACTGGGGCCGCGGCTCGGCCTCACGGCCGAAGAAACCGAGACCGTCGCCTGGCTGGTGCGCTGGCATCTTTTGATGAGCGGCACCGCCTTCAAGCGCGACATCGGCGACCCGCGAACGATTGCTGACTTTGCTGAAATTGTGCAGTCGCCGGAACGACTTAAGCTATTGTTAATCCTGACGAACGCCGATATCCGTGCGGTTGGTCCACAAGTGTGGAACGCCTGGAAAGCGGCCCTGCTGCGCGACCTTTACCAGCGTGCGATCGATTTGATGTCGGGCGGGCTAACCGACGAGCCGCAAGAGGCGCGGATCGCCGCCGCGCAGGGAGCGGCGCGGGAGAGATTGCCCGATTTCACCGAGGCCGAGTTCGCCGCGTTTGTCAAGGCCGGCTACGCGTTTTACTGGCTCTCTTTCCCGGCCGATGTTCACGCGCGACATGCGCGACTGATGCGCGAGGCAGCGGCAAGCGGCGCCCCACTGGTTGTCGAAAAGCGCGTCGATGCGGGCCGCGCGGTGACCGAAATCACGCTCTACACCGCAGACCATCCTGGGTTGTTTTCGCGAATTGCCGGGGCGCTCGCGGTCAGCGGCGCCAACATCGTCGATGCGCGCATCATGACGATGTCAAACGGTATGGCGCTCGACACCTTCCGGGTCCAGGACCTCGCCGGGCATGCCTTTGACCGCCCCGACAAGCTGGCGCGGCTCGCCGTCGTGTTCGAGAATGTACTGACTGGAGACTTAAAGCCGCATCGCGAATTGGCTCGCCCGCCCGCCTTTCCGAGCCGAATGCAGGCTTTCACGGTCGCGCCGCGCGTGCTGGTCGATAATCAGGCAAGTGCGCTGCACACCGTTATCGAGGTCAATGGTCGCGACCGGCCGGGTTTGCTGTTCGAGCTAACACGCGAACTGACGCGGCTCAACCTGCAAGTCTCGAGCGCCAAAATCTCGACTTACGGCGAGAAGGTTGTCGACGTCTTTTATGTAAAAAACCTGTTCGGCCACAAGGTCGAGCACCCGACAAAATTAGCCGAAATCCGCTCGACCCTAGAAGCCGTGCTGGCGCGTGCCGACAAAGCGGAAGGGCCTTCCGACCCTCCCAAGATCCTCTCGGAGGCGGCCAAGATGGCGGCTGCCGCAGGTTAGCGCGCTAGCTAGTCCGCTGGATGTAGGGAACCCGGTGGGGGTCGGGACGAGCCCGGCCAGGGTGAGAACCGGTCGTCGCTATTCGCGCAGATCCTCGAAGAATTCCTTGACGCGGGCGAAGAAGCCCTCGCTTTCGGGGTGGGTTTGACCGCCATCTCCTTCCTTTTCGAATTCACGCAGCAATTCTTGCTGGCGCTTGGTCAAATTGACCGGGGTCTCGAGGACCGCCTCGATGAACATGTCACCGCGTAATGACGAGCGCAAGACGGTCATGCCTTTGCCACGGAGGCGGAATTGATGGCCCGATTGGGTGCCAGCCGGGACGGTGACCTTGGTGCGGCCGCCCTCGACGGTTGGCACCTCGATGGCGCCGCCGAGTGCCGCAGTCGTGATCGAAATCGGCACGCGACAATGGATGTTGGCCCCGTCGCGCTGAAAGATCGGGTGCTGGCTCACGGTTATGAAAATGTAGAGATCGCCGGCGGCCGCCCCCCGTACCCCGACCTCGCCTTCGCCGGCGAGGCGGATGCGCATGCCGTCCTCGACCCCGGCCGGAATGTTGACCGAGAGGGTCTTCTCGCGCCGGACTCGGCCCTGGCCGCCGCATGCCCGGCACGGATTTTCAATCACTCTGCCGGCGCCCTGACAGGAGGCGCAGGTTCGCTCGATCGTAAAAAAACCTTGCTGCATTCGAACGCGCCCGCGACCTTGGCAGGTCGAGCACGTTACCGGCTTTGACCCGGCTTCGGCGCCACTGCCATGGCATTGGTCGCAGGCGACCAGGTTGGGGACGCGGATCGTTGTCTGCTTGCCGCGAAAACTCTCTTCGAGGGAAATTTCGAGATTGTAGCGCAGGTCACTTCCGCGGCTCGGCCCTGACTGGCCGCGCCGGCCCGTGTTCATAAAGTCGCCGAACAACTCGTCAAAAACGTCGGCAAAGCCGCCGGTAAAGCCGAAATCGCCGGGGCCGCGCCCCGTGCCCTGCTCAAACGCGGCATGGCCGAAGCGGTCGTAGGCAGCGCGCTTCTGATCGTCTTTTAGGACGTCGTAGGCCTCGTTTAGGTCCTTGAATTTCTGTTCTGCATTTTTGTCGCCGGAATTCCGGTCCGGGTGGTATTGCATCGCGAGCTTGCGATAGGCCCGCTTGAGATCGTCGGCGCTGGCGGATTTGGAGACGCCGAGAACCTCGTAATAGTCTTGCTTAGCCATGCTCGATGGGCATTTGCTCAGAGGGTTGGTCATCGCGAATCACCCCGACGAAGGCCCGCCGGGGTGACCGCATTTGCTTTATATGTGGCGCGACGCCGGTTAGGCAGAGCCGCGCTTTTTTTGATCGTCGACCTCCTCGAAATCGGCGTCAACAACCTTGTCGTCCCCACCTCCGGCAGCGCCATGCGGCCCACCGCCCGGGCCAGCCGGACCCGAACCACCGTCGCCCCCGCCGGCCCCGGCTTGCGCCGCCTGCTCGGCCTTGTAGAGCGCCTCGCCGATTTTCATCGAGGCCTGCGCCAAGGCCTCGGTTTTCGACTTGATCTGCTCCGCGTCTTCGCTGGCGAGCGTGTCCTTCAGCGCCTGTACGGCCTGCTCGACCGACTGGCGATCGGATTGCGGGATCTTTTCGGCGTTCTCGTGCAAGGTACGCTCGGTCGTGTGGATCAGCGCATCGGCGTTGTTCTTCGCCTCGACCAATTCGCGGCGGCGCTTGTCTTCGCCGGCATGGGCCTCGGCATCCTTGACCATCTTCTCGATATCGGCTTCCGACAGACCGCCCGATGCCTGGATGCGGATCTGCTGCTCCTTGCCGGTCGCCTTATCCTTGGCGGAGACCTGGACGATGCCATTGGCATCGATATCGAAGGTCACCTCGACCTGAGGCATGCCGCGCGGCGCCGAGGGAATACCCACTAGATCGAACTGACCGAGTAATTTGTTGTCGGCCGCCATCTCGCGCTCACCCTGGAAGACGCGGATCGTCACCGCCGTCTGATTGTCCTCGGCGGTCGAGAAGGTCTGACTCTTCTTGGTGGGGATCGTCGTGTTGCGATCGATCAGCCGGGTGAAGACTCCACCCAAAGTCTCGATGCCGAGCGACAACGGGGTTACGTCGAGAAGAAGAACGTCCTTGACCTCGCCCTTCAGCACGCCGGCTTGTATCGCGGCACCGATCGCCACGACCTCGTCCGGGTTGACGCTGCGATTGGGCTCCTTGCCAAAGAACTGTTTGACCGCGTCGATGACCTTGGGCATGCGGGTCATGCCGCCGACCAGGATCACCTCGTCGATCTCCGAGGCTTTCAGCCCCGCGTCCTTCAGCGCATTGCGGCACGGCCCAATGGTCCGCTGGATCAGATCTTCGACCAATGCTTCGAGCTTGGCCCGCGTCAGCTTGATGTTGAGATGCTTGGGACCGTGCTGGTCGGCGGTGATGAACGGCAGGTTGACGTCGGTCTGCATCGACGAGCTGAGTTCGATCTTCGCCTTCTCCGCTGCTTCTTTCAGCCGTTGCAGAGCGAGCCGGTCGTTGCGCAGGTCGATGCCCTGCTCTTTTTTGAACTCGTCGGCGAGATAGTCGATGATGTTCTTGTCGAAATCCTCGCCGCCGAGGAACGTGTCGCCATTGGTCGATTTGACCTCAAAGACGCCGTCGCCGATCTCCAGCACCGAAATATCGAAGGTGCCGCCGCCGAGGTCGTAGACCGCGATCGTCCCGCTGCCCTTGCGCTCCATGCCATAGGCCAGCGCGGCCGCGGTCGGCTCGTTGATGATGCGCAACACTTCAAGCCCGGCAATCTTGCCAGCATCCTTGGTCGCCTGACGCTGGCTGTCATTGAAGTAGGCGGGCACCGTAATGACCGCCTCGGTCACCGGCTCGCCGAGATAGGCCTCGGCCGTCTCCTTCATTTTCTGCAGGATGAAGGCGCTGATTTGCGACGGCGCATAGCGCTTGCCGCGGCTTTCCACCCAAGCATCGCCGTTATCGCCCGATATGATCACGTACGGGACGAGGTCGATGTCCTTCTTGACCATCGGGTCGTTAAAGCGGCGCCCGATCAGCCGCTTGATCGCAAAAAATGTATTTTCGGGGTTGGTCACCGCCTGCCGCTTTGCCGCCTGTCCAACCAAGCGCTCACCGGAATCGGTAAATGCAACCATCGAGGGCGTGGTGCGCATGCCCTCGCTGTTTTCGATCACCTTGGCGCTCTTGCCTTCCATCACGGCAACGCACGAATTAGTCGTGCCGAGATCGATACCGATGACCTTGCTCATAGACACCTCATTTCAAAAGCAGGACCGGGCGGCCTGGGGAAGCACCGTCCCGATCCCCCGGAAGTGGTTGATCAGTCATCCCCTGACTTTCCAACGGTATATAAGATAGCGCTTTCAGCGCTACAACGGCTGGTCCCGGTTCGCCCGGTGCTCGTCTTGCTCCTCCGGTTTCGCCGGCTGCTTGGAGACGCCGACCATCGCCGGGCGCAGCAGCCGGTCATGCAGCACATAGCCGGGTTGCAACACTTCGACGATGGTGCCGGTCGGCTGATCGCCGCGTTCTGCCTCGAAGATTGCTTGATGGAAGTTGTGGTCAAAGCGCTCGCCTTGCGGGTCGATGCGGCGCAGGCCGTGCCGCTCGAACACCGATAAGAGCTCGCGTTCGGTCGCCGCCACCCCGGCGAGCAGGTTGCGGGTCCGCTGGTCGGTGACTTCCGCCTCCGGCAGGCTATCGAGCGCGCGGCGCAAATTGTCGGCGGCCGAGAGCAGGTCCTTTGCGAACTCGGTTATCGCGTATTTGGTCGAAGTCTTCCCGTTCACGCTGGGCGCGGCGTCGGGTATTTTCCGTCTCGGCGAGCGCCCGCAACAGGCGATCCTTGTGTTCGGCCAACTCGGCTTCGACCGCCGCCAGCCGCGCCTCCGGCGAATCCTCGGAGGCCCGCTCGGCGTTGTTGTTGGCGGCCTTGGCTCCTGCCGGGTCAGCCGTCTCGCGTTCATTTTCGGTATCGTTCATTGTCCTATCCGATAAGCCGCCCGATCACCTTGGCGGTGTAGTCCACCATCGGAATGATCCGGGCGTAGTTGATCCGGGTGGGGCCGATGACCCCGATTGCGCCGACAATCTGTTGTCGGCTGTTCTGATATGGCGCGATCAGCATCGCGCAGCCGGCCACGCCGAACAGGCGATTTTCGGCGCCGATAAAGATCTGCACCCCTTCACCCTGCTTGCTGGCATCGAGCAGCCGCAGCATCGTCTCGCGCGTCTCGAGCATTTCGAAAAGCGTGCGCAGTCTTTCAAGATCGGTCAGAGCGGTGACGTCGTCGAGCAGGTTTGCCTGGCCCCGCACGATTAGCGCGCTGGCGTTATCTTCCCCGGCCCAGCTCGCAAGTCCCGCGGCTACGAGCTTTGAGGTCAGCGCATCGAGTTGGATCTGGTGCGAGGCGATTTCCCGCTGGATCTCGTCGCGCGCCTCTTCGATCGTGCGGCCGATCAGCCGCGCATTCAGATAATTCCCGGCCGATACCAGCGAGGCGGGTGGCAGTCCAAGGGGGACCTCTATGACCCGGTTCTCGACCAAACCGTCCTCGGTGACCAATACGACGAGCGCGCGTCCCGGCCCGAGATGGATAAACTCGATATGCTTCAGCGGCCGGTCCTGTTTTGGGGCGATCACAACGCCGGCGCAGTGTGACAGGCCCGACAGCGCACTGATCGCTTCTTCAAGAGCTTGCGGCAGGCTCATGCCCCGCGCTGCACAAATGCTCTCGATGCTGCGGCGCTCGTCCTCGGCCAGACTGCCAACTTCGAGCAGGCCGTCGACAAACAGGCGCAGCCCGGCTTCGGTCGGCATCCTGCCAGCCGAGGTGTGGGGGGCGAATAGCAGGCCGGCCGCTTCCAAATCGGCCATGACATTGCGGATCGTCGCCGGCGACAAATTCTGCCCGAGCAACCGCGACACCGTGCGTGAGCCGATCGGCTCGCCGGTCGCAACATAGCCGTCGACGATCAAGCGAAATATCTCGCGGCTGCGGTCGTTCAGCTCTCTAACGGGCGAGGGGATCGGAGATCGAGGCATGCGCGATGACGAAATCTACCCGACGCGATTGGGCCCTGCGCAACGCCTCGCTCACGGCGGTGGGCCATACCAGCTGGCAATCGCGCCCGGCGTTGGCGAAAACTTGGGAACGAAGGACATAACCGTCAACTCAGCCGACCAATCGCGGATCACGGGGTCTGTTTGAATGTCGCCTGAAAGCTCTCGCCTTCAGGGTTGATCCAATGACCAGCCATGTCCACGATCCCCGGCCGGAACGCATATTGGCTGGCGTCCGAGTTTTGAAACCGTAAAGCGCCGTCGCGAATGATGCCGGTGCCGTGCAGCACTGCCCCCGCAATGGTCGAGCGCGATCCCAGCGGCCCAGAAACGTAGATGATCGAGGCCGTGCCGTCCGGCTTGACGTCTTGAACGATCAGCGCGGCGCAGGTCTTCACATCCCAAGCCGCATCGCTCCACACGCCGATATAGTGGCGGTATTGCTCTGGAACCGAACTGGGATCGGCCAGTTGATAGGAAACATGCTGCTCGCAAAATACCCGACCGGGTTGCTGCTGCTCGGCCGATTGGGGAGCCCCCGATGTCGCGGATTGGGGGGGCTCCGAAGTCGGCGATTGGGGTGATAGCGGCGCAGGCCCGGCGGCAGCTGGCGGCGGCGCTTCCTCCGGCGGTGCCGTTCCCTGGGCCATCGCTGCAAATCCCGGCAGCGCCAGCAGGTAGAGGATAATCGAGAGGCGAACGAGCATGAATGGGCACCGACCGGAATAGCGGCGCAGGCTTGTACGGCGAAAGACGCCGATGCGCTAGCCGGCTCGCAAAGGGTGACCGTGTGTTCGAATTCGCTGCCGTTATCCCACAGCAGCGGCAGCGGATTCGTCGGTTTGCCTTGCGCCGTCATAGGGCGGGCGGTGTAGGCCGGCTGGTGACAATGTGAAGATCTCGCAACCGGTGGCCGTCACCCCGACCGTATGCTCGAACTGCGCCGATAATGAGCGGTCCTTGGTCACCGCGGTCCAGCCGTCGCTGAGGATTTTCACCTCCCAGCGACCGGCGTTGATCATCGGCTCGACGGTAAAGATCATCCCCTCCCGCATCACCGGCCCATCTTCCGGGTGGCCATAATGCAGCACCGACGGCGCGTCGTGAAAAATCCGGCCGACCCCATGGCCGCAAAAGTCGCGGACAACCGAAAAGCGGTGGCCTTCGGCGTAGCGCTGGATCGCGTCGCCAACTACACCGAGATGCAGCCCGGGCCTGATAGCGGAGAGACCGCGCATCATCGCCTCATAGGTCACATCGACCAGACGGCGCGCCTTGACCGGAATTCGCTCGCCGACGAAGTACATGCGGCTCGAATCGCCGTGCCAGCCGTCGAGGATCGGGGTTACATCGATGTTGAGGATGTCGCCCTCCACCAGCCGCCGGTCGCCCGGGATGCCATGGCACACGACATGGTTGATCGAGGTGCAGATCGATTTCGGAAAGCCGCGATAGTTGAGGGGTGCGGGGATCGCGTTGTGGTCGAGGGTAAATTCGAGGCAGAGACGATCGAGCTCGCCAGTGGTTACTCCCGGCCGTACATAGGGCGCGATAAAATCGAGCGTCCGCGCCGCGAGCTGTCCCGCTCGCCGCATTCCCTCGAACGCCTCCTCGCCGTGAATTTTGATCCTGCCGTCGCGGGTTTCGCCGGGGGGCAGGCCCGTGGACGGATCTCGCTGCAGTTCGGGTATGCTTCGCATGTCCTTCAGCGGCTGCGCCGCGCTTCGCTAACCAACATAACAAACGTAAGGTCTAGCGAACCGCGCGGCAACCTCGCGGCAGGACCGGCGATTGTGCCGCCCGGTGCATTTGCCTATGAAGTGTCGCCGTCAGCAGCCGAGATGACAGAGAACAATGACCGACAATCCGTCCTTGACAGATGCAAGCGGCGCAAAGCCGCACATCGTCACTGCCTGCGTCCTGATTATCGGCAACGAGATCCTGTCGGGGCGCACCCAGGACGAAAATCTCGGGTTTCTGGCGCGCGGTCTGAACGAGGCCGGCATCCGGCTGCGCGAGGCGCGGGTCATTCCCGACATCACTGAGGTCATTGTCGGCACAGTCAACGATGTCCGGCGCCGCTTCGATTACGTTTTCACCACCGGCGGCATCGGGCCGACGCATGACGATATTACCGCTCGGTGCATGGCCGACGCGTTTGAGGTGCCGCTGATCTTGCATCCCGACGCCAAGCGGCTGCTCGAAACCCATTATCCGCCCGGTCAGTTGAACGAGGCACGGCTGCGCATGGCGATGGTGCCGGAGGGTGCGGCGCTGTTGCCCAACCCGATTTCGCGAGCCCCCGGATTTCAGATCGGCAATGTATTCGTGCTGCCGGGCGTGCCCAACATTATGCAGGGCATCTTCGAGCAGCTTAAATATCGCTTGGCCGGCGGCGACAAGGTACTGAGCCGCAGCGTCAGCTGCCATCTCGGAGAAGGGACCTTGGCGCAGGATTTAGCGGCCCTGCAGGAGCGCTATTCCGATGTCGAGATCGGATCTTACCCATATTTTCGCCGCGGCGATTTTGGCGTGACCTTGGTGTTGCGCGGCACCGACCGAGACCGGCTGATTGCCGCGACCGAAGAGCTGAAGGCGTTGATCGTCGATTTGGGCGGCGATCCGCAAGAAGGACTGAGCGAAGGTTGACTCGGCGTTGCGAAAGGGCGGACGTGGCGAAATGGTAGACGCAGCAGACTTAAAATCTGCTTCCCACTAGGGAGTGCGGGTTCGAGTCCCGCCGTCCGCACCAATCAATCATGCCGGCTTTATCGGATGGCGCAATCTTGTCCGGCCGCGCCCGGCGGCGCTAGCCCGTAGCGCGCAAAGTGGAGGAGGCTAGATACATATGAGGTTGACCCAAGCCCTAATCCATCGATGGATCGATGAGGCGGCCAACGAAGGCGGGAGTGCCGTCACTCAGCGCCGGCAGATCTGGTGGCTAGCCGGCTGTTTTAGCATGCGAGGTGCGACGTCGCCGCGAGGCCGGCGGAATTTGTGTACGAATACCTACACAACACTTGACGCTTGGCGCCAAGAGCCAGGTCGAGCATGCGACCAAGACTGCATTTTCGGGTTTCGAGGCGATGACAGCAGACGATGAAGGGATGGCCGCTACGGCCGAAGGGGCGCGGCTCGCAGCGATCCGACGCGGTGTCCATTGGCGGCGGTGGGGACCCTATCTGAGCGAACGGCAATGGGGGACGGTCCGCGAGGATTACAGTGCCAATGGTGACGCGTGGAACTACCTGCCGCATGACCACGCGCGCAGCCGAGCCTACCGCTGGGGCGAAGACGGGATCGCCGGATTTGGCGATGATCAGCTGCTGTTGTGCCTCGGCCTCGCTCTATGGAATGGCAAGGATGCAATACTCAAGGAGCGGCTTTTCGGGCTGACCAACTACGAAGGCAACCACGGTGAAGACGTCAAGGAGCTATACTATTATCTTGATGGCACCCCGACGCATTCTTACATGCGGATGCTTTACAAGTATCCGCAAGTTGCTTTTCCTTATCAACAGCTGGTCGACGAAAATTGGCGGCGTGGCCGCGACCAACCGGAATTCGAGCTGATCGACACCGGGGTATTTGCCGACAATCGGTATTTCGACATCGAGATCGAATACGCCAAGGCCGACCCCGACGACATTCTGATGCAGATTACAATTCACAACCGTGCGCGTGAAGCGGCGTCGCTGGATGTGCTGCCGCAATTGTGGGCGCGCAACATCTGGTCGTGGACGACCAATTCAATGCGGCCACGCCTCTTGGCGAGAGGCAATGACGGAATTTCGGTAGATCACCCGTCGATGTCGCCAATGCGCCTCATGTGCGATGGCAGACCCGAATTTTTATTCTGCGAGAACGAGACCAACAGCGAGAGTATTTGGGGCATTCCGTCTCTCGGACAGTACTTCAAGGACGGGATCAACGACTACGTCGTCAATGGCCGGCGGGAGGCGGTAAATCCGGCACGGCTCGGCACTAAGGCCGCGGCTCACTACCGGCTGAACCTACCGGCTAGCGGCGACATGCGGCTGCGGCTTCGGTTGCTGAGCGAGCATCTAGAGGCCGATATAGGGGATTTTCAGACAATTATTAACCGACGCCGCGCCGAGGCCGACGAATTCCATGCCGCTCTGCAACATGATGTCCACGACCCCGAGATGAGACTCGTCCATCGTCAAGCGATCGCTGGAATGCTGTGGACCAAGCAATACTATTATTTCGATATTCCGGAATGGCTTGATGGCGATCCGCTGCAACCTCCGCCGCCTGAGCGACGCAAGCACGAGCGGAACGCTGATTGGCGGCACCTCAACAACGCCGATGTGATATCGGTTCCGGACAAATGGGAATATCCTTGGTACGCCGCCTGGGACCTCGCTTTTCATGCGGTAATCCTGGCCGGCGTCGATCCCCAGTATGCCAAGCGCCAATTGCTGCTGTTGACGCGCGATTGGTACATGCACCCGAATGGGCAGTTTCCCGCTTACGAATGGGCATTCGGCGACGTCAATCCGCCGGTGCATGCCTGGGCAGCATGGCGCGTCTATGAAATCGATCGCGACCGTAATGACGGCCATGCCGACCGCGATTTTCTCGAGATTGTCTTCCACCGGCTGATGCTGAATTTCACCTGGTGGGTTAATCGCAAGGATGTCGAGGGACACAACATTTTCCAGGGAGGATTTCTCGGCCTTGACAATATCGGTATTTTCGACCGCAGCGCGCCGTTGCCGACCGGCGGCACGATCAACCAATCGGACGGCACCGCTTGGATGGCGATGTACACGCTCAACCTAATGCGCATCGCCCTCGAATTAGCACTCGAAGACCGTGTCTATGAGGACATTGCCTCCAAGTTTTTTGAACATTTCCTCTATATCGCGAACGCAATGACCAACATCGGGGGGGACGGAATTGGGTTGTGGGACGAGGCGGACGAATTTTATTACGACGTTCTGCACCTGCCTGACGGCAGGCGAATCCCGCTGCGGCTGCGCTCGATGGTCGGACTGATCCCACTCTTTGCGGTTGAGGTGCTTGATGCCAGTGTCTTCACCCGGCTCCCCGCCTTCAAGGCCCGTACCTTGTGGTTTTTGGAGCATCGTCCGCAACTGGCGCGACTGGTATCGCGTTGGCGGGATCCCAGTGCCGGCGAAAAGCACCTGCTGTCGCTATTGCGCGGCCATCGCATGAAGCGGTTGCTGAGCCGCATGCTCGATGAGACCGAGTTTCTGTCCGATTACGGGGTGCGCTCTCTCTCCAAGTTCCATCAGAATAATCCCTACGTCTTCGAGCATGCCGGCAACCGGATCAGTGTCAGTTACATACCGGGAGATGCAAGATCGGGGTTGTTCGGCGGCAATTCCAACTGGCGTGGCCCGGTATGGTTCCCGGTCAATTACTTGCTGATCGAATCATTACAGCAATTCCACAGCTACTATGGTGACGATTTCAAGGTCGAGTGCCCGGTAGGCTCCGGTAAGCTCCTGCATCTGGGTGAGGTCGCGGCGGAGTTGGCCCGGCGGCTATCCCGCCTGTTCCTACCCGATGCCAATGGCCATCGCCCGGCAATCGGAGACTCGGTGGTCGAGCAGACCGACCCTTATTTTCGGGACAATTTGCAATTCTACGAATTCTTTGACGGCGACACCGGGCGAGGTCTCGGCGCCGCGCACCAGACCGGCTGGACCGGGCTCGTCGCGCTGGTTTTGCAGATGTGTCCGCAATCTTTTGCTGCAGCCTCGGCGACAGAGAGTAAGCGTCCGAAAGCTGTCGCCGCCAAATGACGAGTTGTCCACCGGTAGAATCGCCGCCACACGTTTCCGTTGGCTCTCACGTGCCGTCGAGCCGCTCGGGCCGGTCCATTCGCAGCCAGAGTATCTGTCCCTGACACTCGTCTCGACAACGGCCACGGGTGCTAGGCTACGATCTCGACCCATCCGACTGCGAGGAGTTCCATAAGAATGGGTGAGCAGATTGAAATCTTGGCAAGGTTCATCGCCGAGACGCGCTGGGAGGCGATGCTAGGGGCGGTGCAGCAGCACGCGAAGCTGGTGTTGCTCGACACGCTGGGCGTGATCCTGGCAGGCTCGGCGCGACCCGAAGTCACGGCGTTGCGGCGGCAGCTCACCACGTCGGGCGGCAGCGGCGCAACGGTTTATGCCAATGACTGGCCCGTCGCCGATCCACGCACCGCGACATTGCTCAACGGTATTGCCGGGCGATCGATCGAATTGTGCGAGGGGCTGCGCTTTGTCTCGGGCCAGGCGGCAATGCAGGTTTTGCCGGGGGTATTGGCGGTCGGCGAGCACGTCAATAGCTCTGGCCGCGAGATGATAACCGCGCTGGTGCTCGGCTACGATGTCGTCGCGCGGATTGCCGGCGGCTTTACGGCGCGGCCATTGGCGCATCAGAACGGGCAGGTGTCGCTGTTGGCGGCAGCGGCTGCCGGCGCGCGGCTCCGCGGGCTCGACGCCACCGGCGTCAGCAGCGCGATGCGCATAGCCACGGTCCTGATGCTGACGCCGAGCTACACCAACGCGGTGGCGGGCGCCACAGCACTAAACGTCGCCGGCGGGATGAGCGGGTTTGCCGCGGCATTGGCGCCGGAATTGGCATTGGCCGGCTTCACGGCCCAGCCCAATGCGATCGAAGAGACGCTCGCCAATCTCGTCGGCGACGGATTTGTGCCCGATCGGGTATTGGACGGGCTCGGCGAGGTCTGGCACATCACCCGCAACTATTTCCGGCTTTATGCGTGCTGCAACCCGATCCATCCCGCGCTCGATTGCCTCGCCGCGGCATTGGCGGAATTGAAGCCGCGTCCCGAACAAATCGAGCGGATCGAGATTGCGACCTACCGCTTTGCCTCGGTGATGAAAAACCCGCAGCCGCCCAATTACTTCGCCTCGAAATATTCGCTGCCGCATGCCGCCGCGGTGATGGCCGTGCGCGGCGGCGCCGGGTTTGACGCACTCGACGACACGGCATTGAAAGATCCGGTCATCGCGGCATTGCGGCCAAAGGTTCATATCAGCGAAGACCCGGCGATGAGCGCCCTGGCGCCGCGATTGCGGCCGGCGCACGTTACGCTGACTCTGACCGACGGCCGGCAAAGCACAAAATCGTGCGAAAGCCATCGCGGCGATTTTCAACAACCGTTTAGCGAAGCGGAAATCCGAGGCAAATTTCGCGAATTGGCCGAAACCGTATTGACCGCAGACGGCGCCACGGCAGTCGAGCGCGCCATCGATCATTGCGAAGACTGGCCTAACATCGGCGAGCTGACCCGCCTGCTGCGCCAGTACGGCCGCATTCGCGTCTAAGGCCCGGAGCCCGATAGATGCTCGCCGTTCCCGATCGTTGGGATGAGATCGCTTTGTCGCTCTGCTCCAAACAAGACGGTTCAGGAAAGCGCTCTAGTGGACGACAGTATGCGGTGACGACGGCGCGAGGATAAACTCCGCGACGCAATCTCGGTATTACCGAGCGAGCGGCCGCCCTACGACTTCAGCAGCGCCGCCATGACGCGTTCGCGGGTCAGCGGCAGGTCGCGCAGTCGCGCGCCAAGGCGTGCGCGACGGCGTTGCCGATCGCGGCGACGGTCGGGCCTCCCGCCGCCTCGCCGACGCCGAGCGGCGGAAGGTCCGCGGCGGCGCCGACCAGCTCGACCGTGACTTCGGGCACCTCGGTGAAGCGCAGCACCGGATAGCCTTCCCAGTCGCGCGAGCTGATGCCGCTGCTGTCGAGCCGAACCCCCTCCTTCAACGCCCAGCTCGCGGCCTGGATGATGCCGCCTTCGAGCTGATTGAGCGCACCGTCCGGGTTGATGACGAGCCCGGCATCGGCGGCGCACCACACCTGCGTCAGCCGGACCTCCTCATCGACCTCGACTTCGGCGACGACAGCGGCATAGGCGGCGATGTTCTTGTAGCGGGCAAAGCCGATCCCGCGCCCGCGTCCGGTGCCCGACGGCAGCCCCGCGCTGCCAGCCCGCCCATCCGCGCGACATGTTCGACGACCGCGCGCGCGCGCAGGTCGGGCAACACCGACAGCCGATAGGCGACCGGGTCCTCTCCGGCGCTCTCGGCCATTTCGTCCATCGACACTTTCGATCGCAAAGACATTGAGCGTGGCGCCGAGCCCGCGCAGCGACGAGGTCCGCACCGGCGTCTCGGGGATCAGGTGGTGGACGATGCGCTTTGCCGGGAAACCCGTAAAGCGGCTCGCCGTTGCGGGTGCCGGCGCCCGGCGGCCCCGGACGAATTCGGTCGCGGGCGGCGGCGGCGGCGGGTCGGGCATCGCTTCGGCGGCGAGCAGGTTGCCGCCGCCGCCCGGCCGGCTCGAATGCCGGCCGCTCCAGATTTCGGTGGTCCAGTCGGCGGGCGCCCGGCGGCGTCGAGTGCCGCCCGCGCCGTCACCACCATCGCCGGGCTGACCGGCTCGAAGCCAAACTCCTCCTCGCGCCGCCAGCGCACCCGCACCGGCTTGCCGGGCGGCGCATCGCGATCACCGCGGCGTCGGCCGCGGCGTCATCGGCGCCGTTGTGGCCGTAGCAGCCCGGCCCCTGCACGTGCCTGACCGAAATCGCCGCGGGATCGAGCTTTAGGGTGCGGGCGAGCGCCGCGCGCAGCGGGTAGACCCCTTGCGAATGCGTCCACACCTGCGAGCCGCCCGTCGCGATACACGGCCACGCCGCAGGACGGCGCCACCGAGGCGTGGGCGACGTGCATCCGGGTATAGGTCGCCTCGTACCGGTTCGCCGCCGGCGTCGGGCCGGAGGGCGGCGGCGCGCCGACCACCCGGTCGATCGAGGGCTGCTGCAACAGCCAGCGCGCCTCTTCCTGGAACGGGTTGATCGCGTCGACGCCGTCCCAGACGACATGGTTCGGCGCCACCGCCGCGACCGCTTCGATGACGGTTTCGTCGGCGCCTGAGATGGCGAGGAAATTGCCGTCGCGGACGATCTCGATCGGCCCCTTTGCCGCGCGGCGCAAAGCGGCCTCGTCGACGGTCCTGATCGCGGCGCCGCGGCGCGGCTGGCGCACGACGCGTGCATGCATCATCCCGTCGAGCACCATGTCGTGGACAAAGACCGGCTCGCCGAACACCTTGGCCGCGAGGTCGACGCGCGGCGCGTTGCGGCCGACGACGCGATACATCGCCGTCTCCTTGATCGCCGACCGGCCGGTCGCGGCCCGGCCGAGGTCGACCGCGGCGGCGAGCGACCAATAATCGTGGCCGGTCGGCTCGCCGCGACGGGGATGGCGCCGTCGCGCACCGAAAGCTCGGCGCGGGAATAGCCGACGCGGCCGCCGCCTGGTCGAGAAACAAGGCGCGCACCTCGGCGCAGGCCAGGCGCAACGCAACGCCGCCGAACTGGATCGACTGGCTGCCGGCGGTATAGCCCTCGTTTGGCGTCAGCTCGGTGTCGCCCGAGAGCAGCGCGACCCGTTCGAGCGCTCACTTCGAGCTCTTCGGCGGCGATCTGCCGCATCGCGGTCAGCACGCCCTGTCCGATCTCGACCCTGCCGGTCGCGACCGTGACCTGCCGGCGCTCGGCGAACCCGACCCATCTGATCGAGGCGCGGATTGGCGGCCAACAGCGGCGGCAGCGGCGGGAGCGGCGGCGCTCATCGCGGGCTCCTTCTCCGCGCATCTGCTCGGCGGCGACGCGCCACGGCGCGCAGGATGCGGGTATGGCTGCCGCAGCGGCAGATATTATCGTCGAGCGCCACGGCGATCTCGCTGCGCGACGGCGAGAGATTGTGGTCCAGCAATGCCTTGGCCGAGACCAGGATGCCGGCGAGGCAATAGCCGCATTGGCCGGCCTGCTCGTCGAGAAAAGCCTGCTGAAGCGGATGCGGCCGGTCGGGCGTGCCGAGCCCCTCGATGGTGACGATCTCGCTGCCGGCGACCGTCGACAGCGTTTCCCGCAGGATTTCACCGGCTCGCCGTCGACCAGCACCATGCAGCAGCCGCATTGTTCGAGGCCGCAGCCGAATTTCGTCCCGCTCAGCCCGAGATGATTGCGCAGAACATCGAGCAGCGGGGTATCGCCGTCGGCGATGACCTGACCTCGCTTCCGTTCACGGTTAAAACTGACTGTTTGCATCGCTCGCTCGCCGGCCGCGGAAGGAGGCGGCATTATATCAAAAGCGCAGCTTCAGCGATGCGACCGAAAAAAACCGGGTGGGCTCGATTTACAGCCCGTCCCCGGTCGGCGTCAGCTTAATCGGCGTCAGCTATGGCGGGCGTCAGCTCTGCTTGACCTCGATCTTCTTGGGCTGCTTTTGGGCTTCCGCGGTTTTTGGCATGTTGATCGGTCAGCACGCCTTTGGAGAAGTCCGCCGAAATATTGTCGCGGTCGACGCTGGCGGGAAGTGTCGAAGGCGCGCTGAAACGAGCCGTATGAGCGTTCCGAGAAGTGATAGTTCTTGGTCCTTCTGTTCCAATTCCTGGCGCTTCTCGCCCTTGAGGACGAGCATGTCGCCGGATACCGAGATATCGACGTCCTTGGCGTCGAGCCCGGGCAGCTCGGCAGAGAGCCGGTATGATTTCTCGTCCTCGCTCATATCGATCGCCGGGGCGGAAAACGTAAACGGCGTTTGCCTCGAATGCGGTGCTCCATGTCGAACATCCGGCGCAGCGACGGGAACCCAAAGTTGCCCGAGAACCGGTCGACCAGCCGATCCATCTCGCCGCGGAAAGACTGCCACACATCGGGGACCGCGGGCGGCGCTGACTGCGGTGCCGTCTGGGGCGTTGTCT
>CAVZQT010000005.1:0-93400 GCA_963777435.1 uncultured Alphaproteobacteria bacterium | reverse complement strand
CGGTATGTGGCGTCTGCTTGTAGGGCAGCAGGAACAGCAAGTCGATATCGGAAAACGGCGCCAGCTCGCCGCGGCCATAGCCGCCGACCGCCACCAGTGCCAGCTTTTCGCCCGAGGTTGGATTGGCGAGCGGATACAGCTCCGTCGTGACGACATCGAACAAAGCACGGATTAGCTGATCGATCAGGAAACATTGCTCGCGAATGACCGCCGGGCCGTCGCCCTTGTCGTCAAAACGGCGGCGGATCTCGATGCGCCCCTTGGCGAGAGCGGCCTTGAGCACCGTGACCAAGGGGGCGCGGTCGAGGCTCGGCGATTTGGTGGAGCGGGCCGCCGCCGATAATGCCTCATTGAGCTTTTGCCGGTCTATCACGTCGCGTTGCCTGACGATCGTGCTTGTCATGCCCCTCCCTTGCCGCAAGCTGCGCGATCGCGGTGCAGCACTGCCTCGAAACCCGCTTACGGTCGCCATTGCGGTGGATATATGAGGACCAAGAATGAATTT
Organism: uncultured Alphaproteobacteria bacterium; assembly: GCA_963777435.1. Taxonomy (GTDB): domain Bacteria; phylum Pseudomonadota; class Alphaproteobacteria; order ATCC43930; family CGMCC-115725; genus AP-15. Next base: position 92,895 of record CAVZQT010000005.1, on the reverse strand, counting down.
CACCCTGTAGCTCGGCTGCGCACACCTGCCATTTACAGGTGACGGCCGGCGTCCACCGGGACGATCGAGCCCGTCGTGTGCGTCAAATGGGTAACGCAAGCCAAGACTGCCTTGGCGACATCTTCGGCTTCGATCGCGCGCTTGAGCGGCGTCGCGATCGCCGCCGCCGCCATCATCTCTTCGGTGCGGCCGGGGACAAAGCCGGATGGACCATCCCCGGTGAGACGACGATGACGCGGATTTCCGGGCCGAGCACGCGCGTCAACGCTATGCTCATCGTGTTCAGCGCGGCTTTCGACGCGCCGTAAATGATCGAGCTGCCGGTGCCGCTCCCGCCGCACCCGATGAAATATTGACAATGACCGCCGTCGCCGGACTCTTGCGCAGCAGCGGCGCGAAGGCGCGGATCGTGGCAAACGGGCCGCGCACATTCGCGGTCAGCACTGCGTCGATCAAATCGTCATCGAGTGCTTCTAGATCGTGGTGCGGCACCATCCGGGTAAAGCCAGCGGAATTGACCAGGATGTCGGCGCGGCCAAATTGATTTTGCACCGCCGCTGCCGCCTTGCGGATCTGCACCGTGTCTTCGAGCGGGAGATGCATCGCCATGTGGCCCTCGCCGGGGAGTTCGGCGATCACGGCCGCGGCGCGATCCGCACCCTTGTTGTAGCCGACCACCATCGTCGCTCCAGCGGCCGCAAGCAATCGCACGCTCGCCGCACCGATGCCGCTGCTGCCTCCGGTCACCACCGCCACCTTGCCGGCGAGCAATCCCTCGTCGCTCATCCTCGGATCCTCTTCGCTTGATGCACTGCACCCAGTCTGGCACAGATCGCAAGCATTCCGCTGCCCTGTTACGGAACTCAGCGGTGACGGTGGGCGCCGAGCCGATTTGGCGGTGCCGGCGTCAGGTGCCGTTAATCTTGACAAGCCGTTGGCTTTCGCTCCATTTCCGCAGCTCATCGGTGGGCGCGGTGCGACGTGTCATTAGTCTGCCGACACAATAGGCACAAAACTTGCTGCCGAGCAGGGAAAGGAGCGGCGATGGGCGACATTGGAGAGATTTAGGCAATTGAGCAGTAACGCGCCGCCGAGTGCTCGGCTGGAGTGCAGCTGGCGGGCTCTCGACGATCCTCGCCCCCATGCCGCTGCGTTTCGGCTTGGCGGCGTCGAACCCTTACAAGATCGGCAGCATCCAGCCGCTGTCTGGTGCTGCCGCGGCGATCGGCAAATCCGCCCTCGTCGGCCTGCAAATGGCGGTCGACCGCATCAACAAATCGGGCGGCATATTGAGCCGCGAAGTCATGCTGATCGCCGAAGACGACGAGTCAAAGCCCGATGTCGGCCGCCGTAAAACCGAAAAATTGCTCGACGAAGACCAGGTCGACGCCAATGTCGGCGGGGTGTTGTCGAACATCTGTCTTGCCTGCATGCCGCTTTATCAGCAGCGCAAGGTTGTCAACATGATCAGCGTGTGCCTTGACACGACGATCACCGGCAGCAAGTGCAATCGCTACAGCTTTCGCCCTTACGATTATGCCCCGGCCCAGGCCGTCGCCTTCGGGCCGTATCTCGTCAACAAGATGGGCAAGAAATGGCACATCGCCTATGCCGATTATGCCTGGGGTCAGTCGACCCGCGATGCTTACGCCGCGGAAATCAAGAAGCAGGGTGGCGAGGTTGTCGGCGGCACTGGCATCCCGATCGGCACCGCCGACATGACGCCGTTCTTGTCCAAGATCAATGGTGATTTCGACGGTTTATTTCTGATTTTCTTTGGCAAGGACGGGGTGACGATCGGCAACCAGGCGTTCGACCTCGGTCTTACCAAGAAATACAAACTGGCCGGCGACGGCGCGGTTTGCGAATCCGCTAATCTGCCGGCGCTCGGTCATAAGATCGACGGGTTTGTCGCCATCAACCGCTATATTCCGGTATTCGACCCGCCGCTCGACACCCCCTATAACCACGCGTTCTTCGATGATGCCGTGAAGCGGCTGAAGGCGATCGACCCCTCGGGCCAGCTCCCCGACCGCTATGTGCAGTCGAATTTCGAGGCGATGAACTGCCTCAAACTCGGCATCGAGAAGTCCAAATTTCAGGGGCGCCCCGACACCATGAAACTGATCGAGGCTCTCGAAGGCCTCGAAATGAAGGAGGGTTACGACTTCCCGCAGGGCGACAAGACGTTGCGCGCCGCAGACCACCAAGCCTTCGTCCGCGAGTTCATCTACAGCGTCAATGACGGCAAGTTTCACATCCTGGAAACAGTTCCGAAAGACAAGACGATCGTGCCGCCTGCCTGCCACTTCGCCCAGGCATGAGGCAATCGCTCTTTATGTTTCCGATCGAGTTCTAAGTGACCGCGGATACGTTGCTGACGACGCCGTTCCAGTCGAAGACTGGTGCCAGCGGCAATGCGGCGGCATTGTTGTCTACCGAAAATCTGACGATCCGCTTTGGCGGGCTGACGGCGCTCAATCAGGTCAATTTTGCGATCACGCGCGGCGAAATCCGCGCCATCATCGGTCCCAACGGTGCCGGTAAGAGCACCTTTTTCAACTGCCTGACCGGGATTTTGCGCCCGTCGTCGGGAACGATCCGGTTTGACGGGGAAGACATCACCGGGCTGCCCCCCAACAAGATCTCGCAAAAAGGCATCGCCCGTTCCTACCAGATTACCAATATCTTGCCGAGTGCAACTGCGCTGGAAAACGCCCGGATCGCCGCCCAATCGCGGCGCCACGGCTGGAGCCTATTGGTGCATCATCGCTCCTATCGCGATGTTATCGAAAAGGCCGAGGTGGCGCTCGATGCGGTCGGTCTTCTCAGCAAGGCCGGCGAACTGGCTGCCAACCTGTCGCATGGCGAGCAGCGGACGCTTGAGATCGCCATCGCTTTGGCGACTGAGCCGCAGCTCTTATGCCTCGACGAGCCGACCGCGGGAATGAGTGCGGCCGAAACCCACGACACCATGCAGCTGGTGCGACGCATTGCCGAGAACCTGACCATCCTGATCGTCGAGCACGACATGCAGGTTGTGATGGAGTTGGCCGACAGGATCAGCGTGTTTCATTACGGCGAGATTCTTGCCGAGGGTCCGCCCGCCGAGATCCAGCAAAATCCGCGGGTCGTCGAGGTTTATCTAAAGACATGAGCGATGTTGCGGGATTGGCCTCGACTGATTCCGCCGCTTCGGGCGGGCCCGCGCGCCTCGCGCCGCTCCTAGCTGGGGCGGAACTCCTCGCGGTTGACGGCATCCATACCTATTACGGCAAGAGCCACATCTTGCACGGCATCTCGCTGACGGTCGGGCATGCAGAGGTCGTCGGGCTGCTTGGCCGTAATGGCGTCGGCAAAAGCACCACCCTAAAGGCGATCGCCGGCATTGTGCATCCGAGCGCTGGCGAGGTCCGCTTCGCGGGGCGCAGTGTCGTCAAATTACCGCCGCACCGATTGGCGCGGCTCGGGATCGGCTATGTGCCGGAGGACCGGCGCATCTTCCCGCTGTTGACGGTGCTTGAAAATCTGCGGGTCGGGCTCGACCGGCATGGCGTCAGCAAGCCGCACAAAACCGAACTGCTCGACAAGGTCTACGCCTATTTCCCGGTGTTGGCGGAACGGCGCAACCAGGCCGGCGGCACCTTGTCGGGCGGCGAGCAGCAAATGCTGGCGATTGCCCGCGCAATGATGCTGGAGCCCAAGATCATCCTTCTCGACGAGCCGACCGAGGGGCTGATGCCGCGCATGGTCTCGCAGATCCGCGACATCATCGATGTTCTGCACCGCGAGGGAGTGGCGGTGCTGCTGGTCGAGCAGAACGTGCCGTTGACCCTCGAAGCCTGCCGGCGGGTCTATTTCATCGAAAAAGGCGAAGTTCGGCATCACGCACTGGCGGCGGAATTGCACGTCGACGACGCCGTGATCCACCAATATCTCGGCGTCTAACGTGAGCATTCCGCTCGACCAGCTTCTGATCCAGACGATCAATGGCGTCGTCACCGGCATGATCCTGGCGCTGGTGTCGTCCGGGCTGACCCTGATTTTCGGCATCATGGACGTGGTCAATTTCGCTCATGGCGAATTGTTCATGCTGGGCGCCTATGTCGGCGTATTGACCCTGGCGGCGACAGGCAGTTTCTGGCTGGCGCTGATTTCGGCCAGCCTGCTGATTGGGCTGCTCGGGGCGGCGATCTACCTCGTCACCTTGCGGCCGTTGATCGGCCGCGACCCGCTGACGACGATCCTCGCGACCTTCGGGGTGTCGCTGGTATTGCAGAATTACGCGCTGTGGCAGTTCGGCCCAGTCGCGCGCAAAATCTCCGAGCCGATCGGCGGCCATTTTACTTTGTTCTATCTCGATTACCCCTGGTACCGGGTGGTGATCGCACTGCTGTCGGCGGCAATCATCGGCGGCTTTTGGCTATTTCTCAAATTCGGCACCTGGGGCATTTGGATCCGCGCCACCACCCAGGACCGCGTAATGGCGCAATCGATGGGCATCCCGGTGCCGTGGGTGTTGACCGCGGTTTTCGCGATCGGCTCCGCGATGGCGGCGGCGAGCGGTGTGTTATTCGGCCCGCTGGTCGGCGTCGACGCGACGATGGGGACCAGCTGGATTCTGCGCGCCTTTATCGTCGTCGTGGTCGGCGGTATGGGCAGCCTCGGCGGGTCGATCGCCGCCGCGATCTTTATCAGTCTTCTCGAAGCCTACGCGTCGCTGTGGGTGAGCCCATCACAGGCGGTCATCGTCTCGTTTGTCGTGCTGATCGTGACCCTGTTGTTCCGGCCGACCGGCTTGTTTGTCGCGACGCCCAAATGAGGCGGGGCCGCGGCGTCGTCTTCTGGACCGGCTTTGCCGTCATCATCGTCCTGCTGTTTGTCGCACCCCTCGTTCTCCCCGAATTCTGGCGCCGTTTTGTCACCGAGATCTTGATCTGGGGCCTGTTGGCGATGTCGTCGGACATCCTGATCGGCTACACCGGCATGGTCTCGTTTGGCCATTCGGCGTTTTTCGGGCTCGGCATGTACGGGGCGGCTGCAGCACTGCTGACCACCAATCCGCCGAGTCTGTGGCTCGCCCTGGTCTATGGACTGATCGCCGCCGCCGCCGTTGCCGCGTTTGTCGCGTATTTCTCGACGCGGCTGCGCGACATCTATTTCGCAATCACGACGCTGATCTTCTCGCAGATTTTCTACGTCATTATTTTTACTTGGACTGCAGTAACCGGCGGCGAAAACGGGCTCAATTTTGACCAGCCGGCGCTCGGTTTCGGTCCGGCATTGTCGATACCGTTCACCCCGACGATCCTGCACTGGTTTGTGCTCGCGGTCGTCGCGGGTTCCTATTTGCTTCTGCGGCGGATTACCCAGTCGCCGTTCGGCATGGTGTTGCAGTCGATCCGCGAGAACGAGGCGCGCACAAGGGCGATCGGCTATGCGGTCGAGCGCTACAAGATTGTCGCGGTTATGCTCTCGGGGCTGTTTGCTGGCCTCGCCGGCGTTCTCTACGCGATCCAAAACCAGTTCGCCGCCCCCGATTTCGTGTTCTTTCTCGTTTCCGGCGAGACGGTGATCTACAACGTGATCGGCGGCATCGGCACGCTCGTCGGGCCGATCGTCGGCGCCGCCTTTTTCTTGCTGTTGCGCGAGGGCCTGTCGCGGTTTCTGACGCAATACTACCTGATCCCGGTCGGCGCGGTGTTTATCGCGATGGTGATCTTCATGCCACAAGGACTGCTCGGTTTTATGCGCCGCTGGCTGAACGAATAGCGCACACAGCACCGCCGTTGCTACGAAAGGGATTTTTCTGCGCGCGGCAATCCCATTCCGCCGCTTTCCCGGCGAAAGCCGGGAGCCATCTTTCCAGCACTCGGTAGGCGGATAAGTAGATGCCGGCTTTCGCCGGGAAAGCCATCCGTTAATGGCTACGTCCTAGGCTTGTTGGTGGTCTGCCAGCCCCAGGCCGGTTAATCAACTTGGCAGTAACCAGCCCTATCCTCCGTCGCGCAGATGGCCTGCGGTTTGATTAATAGGATCCGCCGTTCTTCGTCGGAGGGTGGGGCCGAACGGCGCAATTCCTTGCCGAGATCGACACCGCGTTGGACCGCCGGACGATCCTTTAACGTCGCGCGCCAGCGGGCGACATTTGGAAAATCGTCGAGCGGCTGACTCAACGGCTTGGCGATCAACACCCAGGGCCAGGATGCCATATCGGCAATCGAGTACTCATCGAGGATAAATTCGCGGCTTTCGAGCCGGCGTTCGAGGACACCGAGGCAGCGGTTATATTCGTCGGCATAGCGTTTGTGCGAATAGGGATGCTCACCTTGCGCGTAGTTGACGAAATGGCTGAGCTGCCCAGCCATCGGCCCGAGATTGCCGACCTGCCAGAACAGCCATTCGAGGCATTCCTTACGCGCGCGCCGGGTCTGCGGCATAAACTTCCCCGCCTTTTCGGCAAGGTGGATCAGGATCGCGCCCGACTCGAACACTGGCATCGGCCGGTCGGGGTCGTCGTGATCGACAATTGCCGGCATCCGATTGTTGGGGCTGATCGCGAGAAATTCGGATTTGAACTGGTCTCCCTTGCCGATATTGACCGGGATCGTGCGGTAGGCGAGCCCGCATTCTTCGAGCATGATCGCGACCTTCCACCCGTTTGGCGTCGGCCAATAATAAAAGTCGATCATTGACCGGCTCCCGGCCTATCGGGTCACGGTGAAGATGTGCGCCTGCATCTTGGCCTCGATCGGGCCGGGCCCGAACCGCGTGGCGAGCGCCGCAGCCGCAGCCGCGGTCGCCTCTTCCAGCCGATCGGGGGCCCGCACCTCTATCTCGGATCGCAGCGGGGAGCCTTGACACAGGCCGATAGCCGGATCCCGCGGGGAGCCGGCCCGGCTTAGCTTCGGTATCGTCTCGATGCGAATATGGGTAAAGCCGGCCGCGCGCAAGTCGCGCTCGATCACCGCAGTGTCGTGGTATCCATGCGGAGTGCGCGCGAGAAACTGCGGCGGGTTTTCCGGGAAGAGTGCCGCCACCGCCTCGGACACCAACTGGTCGAACTCGTTTTTCTCTAGCCTGTCCCAGACGCTGAACAAAAAATGCCCGCCCGCCGTCAGGACTCGCCTCGCTTCGCGGTATGCGGCCTGCCGATCGGGGAAGAACATGGCGCCGAACTGGCATAGAACGGCGTCGAACGAGCCATCGCCGAACGGTAATTTCTGGGCATCGGCCTGACCCCAGGTCACCCGCTCCAGACCCGGCTGCGCCGCAGCAAAATCGACCATCGCCTGGTTCAGATCTGTGGCGGTGATCTCGACCTCGGGCGGCAAAGCACGCGACAACGCCCGGCTTACGACACCGGTCCCGGACGCGGTTTCGAGCACCCGGGCGGGCGCCATCGCCACCGCCCGTCGGGCCAGGTCGATCGCGTAATCGCCGAAGAGCAACGGAGCGAGATAGCGCTCGTAAAGCGCCGGCATCGGTCCGGCGAAAATCCGGTCGGCACCGCTCATTGGGCCGCTAGCGGAGCGCGGGTGGCTCCGGCTTCCGACGCCGCCCGAGCAGCAGCCCCTTCAGTCAGCATCGCCGTGATCTCCTCGGTCGAATAGCCCAACTCGGCCAGGATCTCCTCAGTGTGCTCGCCCAAACCGGGGGCGCCGCGGCGAATTTCAGCCGGTGTCTTGGAGAACCGCGCCGCCGCCCGCGTCTGCCGCAGCCGGCCGGCTTTCTCGTGCTCGGTTTCGACAACCAGTCCCAAGGCCTCGACCTGCGGATCCCGGATCACTTGGTTGCGCGTCAGCACAGGGCCGCACGGCACCTGCGCCGCGGTCAGCAGGTCGAGCCACTCCGCCGCCGGCCGGGTCATCAACGCCTGCTGCGTCAATTCCAGCCGCGCATCGATGTTCTTATGCCGCAATGCCGAAGTCCTGAACCGCTCGTCCTCAACCCATTCCGGATGACCAACCGCCTTTGCCAAACCGGCCCATTGCCGGTCGGTCAACGCCGCCGCGGTGATATAGCCGTCGGCTGTGTCGTAGATCAGATCATGCGCGCTCGCCGGGGTCTGGTGCGGTGGTTCGTCGCCGACAAAGGTCTGGTCGCTCATGTCCGAGGCCCACATGAACGCCAGCACGGCTTCGAGCATCGACAAGCGGACATGCTGACCCTGGCCGGTACGCTCGCGCGCCAACAACGCGGCGGTGATCGCCTGCGAAGCGGTGATCGCGGTCAATTTGTCGGGCAGGATCGTGCGCAATAACCGCGGGCGGGCCTCGTCGGAGCCGGCCTGAACTGTCGCAAGCCCGGAAAAGCCCTGGATCACCGGGTCATAGGCCGGCTTTGCGGCATCGGGGCCTTTTTCGCCAAACCCGCTGATCGAGACATAGACAATGTCTGGCCGCGCGTGGCGCACCGCCTCCTCGCCGACCCCGAGACGCTCTGCGACGCCGGGGCGGAAATTCTGCACAAACACGTCGGCGCCGGTAGTCAGTCGCAGCAACGCTTGCACCGCCGCCGGCTGTTTCAGATCGAGGACGATCGAGCGCTTATTGCGGTTGTTGTTGACAAACGACGCGGTAAAGCCGGCTCGCCGATTACCCCCGGCGCGCGTCGCGTCACCCCCGTCCGGGGCCTCGACCTTGATCACATCGGCGCCCTGGTCGCCGAGGATCATCGTCGCCAGCGGCCCCGAAACATTCGAGGTCAGATCGACAATTCGGTACCCGGAAAGCGGCCCCGGCATCATTCAGCCTTTCGCAATGTCATCGACAATTGACCCACGAGACTATGCGCACCTCGCAAGGTCAAGCGCCGACAACGCGCCAAGGACCTCGACCGTCGCTCCATCGGCCCAAGCTGGCCACATCGTATAACTACTCTTCACCTGGGACAATTTGGCCAGCCCTAACGGAACGCGAGTTAAGACCGTCGCTGTTCCTGATCCAGATCAACCCTACCGCTCGATCAGGTCGGCTCATATCGACACCAACGGATGGTCGAGAAAAAATGATATTTATCGTCGATGACAATCGCGCGACGAGGGACTCTCTCCGCCTCTCGGTCGAAGCCGAAGTCTTTGACCCGCAGGAGTTTTCTGGCGGTCGTCGGTTCCTGGACGAGGTTCGGCTGGCAGATGGCGATAGATGGCGATAGATGGCGATTCCTGCTGTCGAGCTCCATATGCCTGAAATGAGCGGTCTCGAGCTGCTCCGAGAGCTGCGTCGCGGCTGCCAAATTCCGATCATTGTCATTACTCGCGGGCGGATTGCGGCGGCTGATTTCTGCGATTAGACTGGCAAGCATCTGCTGACAGCCGCGGGCGTCAGCACGATTTCGTCTCAGCTCGATGTGCGCGATGCCAACTCGGCGCGGCGTCCTGGCTGGTATCCGACGCGGCAGCGTTGGTCACTGGTCAAACTACTGCGATCGATGGCGGCACGGTGATGTTGTGACATTTGCGGAGATAGCCGAATGAAGCTGACCGGCAAGACGGCGCTCGTTAGCGGCGCTGCGGGCGGCATCGGCCGCGCAATTTCGGTCGCCTACGCCGAGGCCGGGGCCGCGGTCGCGTGCTGCGACATCAATTTGGCCGGCGCCGAAGAGAGCGCACACCTGGTGGAAGAGGCCGGTGGGCGGGCTTTCGCTCTGCGCTGCGATGTTGTGGTAGAAAACGATACCCTGGTTGCCGCGCGCGCGGTTCGGGACGCCTTCGGCCGTCTCGACATTCTGGTCAGCGGCGCCGCCCCCTATGACAACGGCGGCAATGTCGTAGAGACCACCGTGGCTGATTGGGAGCGGGTAGTCGCTGTCAATCTGACCGGATCGTTTCTCCTGTGCCGGGCCGCGCTGCCATTGATGATTGAGAGCGGCGGCGGATCGATCATTCTGATCGCTTCGCAACTCGGCCGCGTCGGCAGCGCCGGGCGTGCGGCTTATTGTGCGACCAAAGGGGCCCTGATCCAGCTCGCGAAAGTCATGGCGATCGACCACGCCGCCCAGAACATCCGCGTTAATGCGCTGTCACCGGGTGCGGTCGAGACCGAGCGGCTCACGCGACGCTATGGTAGCTTCGAGGCTGCGCGCGGTGTCATCGCCGGCAAACACGTGCTCGGCCGGCTGGGCCAACCCTCGGATATCGCGACTGCCGCGGTCTTTCTTGCCAGCGATGCCTCGAGTTTTGTGACCGGCAGCGACTTGCTCGTTGACGGCGGATATACCGCGATCTAAAGCAGTTTAGCGGGCTCTTAACAAAGAAACATATCGCTCGGGTTCCCGGCCCTCCGGCCGATCGCCGATTTCAGCTTGCGCAAAGCCCGATGCTCAAGCTGTCTTACTCGTTCCTTCGACACGCCAAACTCGCGCCCCAGTGCTTCCAGCGTTATCCCTTGTTCTGTCAGCCGGCGCTCCCGAATGATGCGCTGTTCGCGTGGGCTGAGCTCACCCAAAGCCTCGGAAAGCCAACGCGAGCGAGCTTCCGCGTCGCGCATGCCGATCACGACGGTTTCGGGATTGGCCTGCGAGTCGGGCAGGAGGTCTTGCGCCTCGGCCTCGCCATCCGCCCCGATTGGCATATTCAGCGAGCGATCGCCACCGCTGAGCCTTGTTTCCATACTTTCTACATCGCTAATCGCGACGTGCAACGCCTCGGCGATCTGTCGTCGCGCCGCGTCGGTCATTGGGCCGTCGGAGACCTCAGCAATCTGGTTTCGCAATCGCCGCAGGTTGAAGAAGAGCGCCTTTTGCGCGGAGGTGGTGCCGGTCCGCACAATCGACCAATTACGCAAGATATAATCCTGCACGGCCGAGCGGATCCACCACATCGCATAGGTCGAGAACCGCAGGTTGCGTTCCGGCTCGAAGCGCATTGCGGCCTCGAGCAACCCGATATTGCCCTCCTGGATCAGATCTCCAATCGGCAGTCCGTAGCGGCGATACGTGCCGGCTACGGAAACGGCAAGCCGCGTATACGCTCTGACGAGTTCCTGCAGCGCAGCTTCGTCGCCGTTCTCGCGCCAGCGGCGGGCGAGATCGAGCTCGTGCTCGCGCGACAGCAGCGGGGTGCGCATCGCGGTGCGTACGAAATCCAGGGTTGCCCGCCGCGTCTCGGTGTCGTCGATGTGGGCCATCGCGCTCCCTCCGCATCGCTGCCCGTCGAAGAAAATAGATGACCTCCCCCGCCTCGAAATACTCGGGATGCGCGACAATCCGTCCCGCTGTCGCCTTTAGCCGCCCGAGCTTTCTAGCTGTTCTAGAACGCCTCCGTCCGGCGCAAAGCACGCGGCAAGCAAGCGACCGCCGAGACCCGCACCGCCGTCGAGCGAGACCGCGAACTGACGCTCGAGCAATCCGCGATGCTGGCGTTCAAACCCTCTGACAACGCGCCGAAAGTTGTCGAACGGTCCAGCGAGGTCGAGAATATCGTAGCCACCCCACCAGAATGCATCTCCTTGGGCTGCTAGCGGACGCGTTGGGTCGACCGCAGCGTGGACGAATAACACCCCGCCCTCGCTGGTAAATGCGGCGTGGCGCAGCGCCGAGTACAGCATCGTGTGACCCGGGGTCGCGTTGATCGCGCTCCGCAGCGCGCTCGTCCAGCGGGTGATGGTCCGCGGGCCATCCCGAGCGGCGGATAAGCCTTGCCGCAGATCGCAGCCATAGGCGCGCACCGTCGGCTCGATCCCGGCGTTGATCATCCAGTTCAAGACCTCGGCGGGATTGGGCGCGAATTGCAACTGCAGGAGCTTGTGCAGCATTTCCTCCTGGGCACCGCGCAAAAAGACCGTGTCGCAGGCAAAACCGCCGGGACGCGCGAGGACTCGTCGCCGGAAATCGATCAATTCGTCGATCGTTTCCCGTACCGCCGTGCCGCGGCCCAAATAGTTGCCAAGATAGACCAGCCGATCCCCGTTCTCAAATCGCTCGCCGATCTGGTCGTGAAGATCCACCAGCAATCCGGCCGACCCGTGCAGGGAGGGAATGGCCCATACCCTTCGGGCGCCCCGCAATCGTGCAAAATTGCGCGCCGCGCGTGTTGCAATCACTCCGCCAGCCGTGTCGCGTTGAGCGCCTGAACGACCTGCGGGTGCGGGGTCGGCATGACAACCTCCTAGTGCGCGGCGGCGACAGCGGCCGATCTCGCCGGCATCGGGCTCATCAGGGCGCCGGGTAATGGGTGCGCAGTGCCTGGCCGTCGACCTCAGCCGGGTGCGCGTCGATCAGAATAAACGCGAAAACCGCAGGCACCGAGCCATTATTGACCCAGGCATGCATTGTGCCGCGCTGCACGACGATGTCGCCGGGCTTCATGTGGGCGATTTCGCCGCTGTCGAATTCGAGATCGCATTCGCCCGACAGCAGGATGGCGTAATCGACGGTCTCGGTGCGGTGCATGAATTTCGGCGCGCCGGGAGCAAATTCGGTGACCCGGATCACGGTGCCTTGGCCGGTCCCGACATAGTTGTAGCGCTTGACAAAACCGGCGCGCTGCGGGGCATCGGCTTCAGCCGAATTGTCGACCGGCATTTTGTTGGTCGACCAGATCTCGCAGCCGGAAATGTGCGGCCGGTTGAGCCGCGGCACCGCGCTCAGCCGCTCGTCAGTGGTGACGATCGCCTTGCCATTTGCATCGTGCCCGGTGACGATCCGCCGTACTTCCAGCGCCATGGCCGCCCCTCCCTCTGACTGAATTTGCTATCGCAGCCAGTCTACGGCAGGCGCTCTCGGCTCGCCACAGCCTCGCCGGCCCCGGAGAGGGATCTCGAAGTCAGTCGGGCAGCGCGGATACCAGATACAGGACTTGCAAAGTCTGGCTCGGCTTGGTGTCACTGCCAAAGGTATGCGCGAAAATGCTGACAATTTTTCCCGAACGATAGACCGTGCTGAGGGCGCGATCGACAGCGAGGCGGAAATCCTCGTCGCCATGCGGCAAAGCCAGCGCATACGGCTCGATCGTCAGGTAGTTGTCGGCCAGCAACAATTTCCCCGGCGCTTTGCTCTGGTCGGCAAGAAACATCAGGATGCCGCGATCGGCGAAATAAGCCGAGACCTTGCCGTCGTCGAGCATCGCCAAGCCTTCTTCGTGCGACTTGGCGGGGATGATTTGGGCGGTGATGCCGGCGTCTTTCAGCGACGAATTCAACTCTTGCTCGGTCGTGGTGCCGGCGAGCACACCGATCTTGCGTCCACCCAGCGCATTCAGGCTCTTTGGCCCGTCGCTGCGGATCAACAGGCCGGCGCCGTCGACAAATGTCGGGATCGAGAAATCGAGCTGTTCGCGTCGCGACAGAGTTTGCGTTGTCGGTTCGCACAACAGATCGGCCTTGCCCTGGGTGATCGCGTCAAAGCGATTGGCTGCGGTGACCGGCACGTAAACAATGTTGAGTGGCGTAAGATGCAGATGATCGCCGAGCTGGGCCGCAACCGCGCGGCACAAATCGACCATAAAGCCGGCGGGGTCCCCGTTCTTTCCTTTGTATGAGAATGGCGGCGCATCATCGCGATAGGCGATGCGGATCGACTTGTCCTGCTTTATGCGGTCGAGCGTCGCGGCCGAAGCCATCCCGCTCGACAACGCCAGCGCCGCCAACATCGCGGCCCAAAACCTCATTCCGCGCAAGTGCATGATCCCCCCTCATGCCGCAATCGCTGGGCTGCGGCATCTCCATGATCGCGATGCCGGCGAGGGGCCGGCGCCCATGCCTGAATGGATACCGGCCTTCGCCGGTAAGGCAAGACCGGAGTAGTCGAGAATGCGGTTGAGGCGCAGCCGTTCGGGACGCGACCGGAGCGGAATGCCCGCACTCTCCGCCCGGCACCCGCGAGGTTAATCAGCTTTTCCGCCCGGGCTTGGCGGGGTGACCGCGCGGCGCGGCGCCCACGGTACCTCGCGGATGTGATCGAGGTCGATCTCGGGCATTGCCATGCCGAGCGCGCCGGCGACCCGGTTGGCGAGATCGTTGTAGCTGTCGAAATTATGGCGCAGCCGGCCGCGCCAGGCAGGCACCCCGCCGCTGGCGTGCAATTCGAACGCGGACTCGCGGCCGTCGAGCGCCGAGGACACGTGATCCCAGGCCATCTGCAACAACGCCGCGCGCTGCAGCGCGGTGTAGCCGCCACCGCCAAATGAGTCTTCAAAACCCCTCGCGAGTTCGGGTGCTGCGAGGTCACGGTCGGAGGGCGCCACGACCAGGGACGAACCCGGGACGATGCGCAGGATCTCGGCCATGCGCGGGCGTGCCCGCAGGATCGCGAGACCACCGGCGGAGAGATGGGCGTGGTTGGGCACGCAGTAACCGCTCGCGGTAAACCGCGGGTCGCGCTCGCAGGCGGTTAGGCAGCTGCGCACCGTCTGCACTTCGACGGTCAGGTCGACAAGGTAATCGATCGTTTGATCGTGCTTGGAAAGGCCCATCGCATGGCTCAGCGCCAAGGCGAGGCCGAGCGTGAACTCGGCCTTTGACAGCCAGCCGTAAAGATGATGCCAGATCAGCCAACGCACGACCGGCTCCGGCGATTGGCCGAGGAAGAACACGCTCTCCCATGGCACAAACACGTCGTCGAGCCACATTTGGCCGTCGAGCTCGTCAAACCGGCTCGACAGCGGCGCCAGAAACGGGTTCTTGTCGCGCGCCGCGATCTTGCGGCAGAGAACAGTGATGCCGGGGGCATTGACCGGCACGATAAAGGTCACGCGCTGGCCGTCGATTTCGAGCCCCGAAACGCTGCCGACATAGAGATCCTCGGCATAGGCTGGGCTAGTATGCATGCCGATCTTGCCTGAAATGACGAGCCCGGCGTCGGTTTCGCGCACAATCTTTAATGCCATGCGATCCGCCGGGTTCTCGCGCATGCGATAGCCGATCGTCGGGCCGCCGCCGCAAAATGTCAGAAACCGGCCGGTCTCGGCGATCATCTCACGATAGCGGGCGGCGTTGGCGATTTGCTCGGGCGAGTAATCGCGCTCTTCGAGCGAGCACAACAGGCCGAGCGCGATCAGGTGGCCATAAGCTGGAGTGTGGGTGATGTTGCCGGCGCTCAAAAAAGTCGAGGCCGAGAAAAACCGGCCCATGGCGCCGAGTTCGTCAGCGGTTTTGGGCGCGACATAAGCCCAAGGCGTGCGCTTATCGGCATGATCGGCCGGGGCAAGCGCGATGTTCTCCCACGCGCTGTCGAAATGCAAATCGTACCAGGCGACGTATTCGTCGACCATTGCACGGGTCGCGGGATGGGTGGTCACATCGTCGATCATGCCTTCGCCCATGACCCAGACGCGCCGTCCGTCCCGTAGCGATTTACGGTAGTCCGCCCCCGTCCTCATCTTTCGCTCCCCGCTTCTGATGCCGACGCATCTTACGAGCTTTTTCGACTCGATACTCGCGGTGTGCTCACCCCCCAGAACCAACCGGGACTGGAATGTTTTGTACGATCCGCTCATTTGAGATGGGTGACCGGGTCAAGCCCCAGCCACGGAAGTTGGTGCAATAGATCGGGAAAGAGGTTACGCCGCCGGGGGTAGTAATTTCGATACTGCGTTGACCAATTCTTCGTTACGGAACGGTTTGCGGATTGTCGGCCGGCCGTGGTGCTCCTGTGGCAAGCTGGCCGTTCCGTAGCCGGTGACAAAAATAAATGGGATGTGCCGCCGCGATAGAATTTCGGCGACCGGAAAGACGCGCTTGCCCGCCAAATTGACGTCGAGGACGGCGGCGTCGCAGGTGTCGGTCTCGGCCACATCGACGGCTTCGGCCAAGCGCGGGACCGGTCCCGAAACGACGCAACCGGCATTTTCAAGAATATTCTGGATCAAAGACGCCACTAAAAATTCATCTTCAACCACAAGTATTCTGATACCGGTAAGTTTTGAGTTCATAAGATTGAGTCCTCCCGGTCCCGATGGTCGGTGGGAGATACAAATACGAGGCGGTCTGGATCGGCCGGAATAATCATCCGGCACTGCAGACTCCCGTCGACGGCTTCGAGTTTTGCTTCTCCTTCTAATTCGAAACGGAGGCCTCGTTCGATCAGTTCCGTTCCGAAACCGGGTTTCAACGGCCCGTCAATCTTGGGGCCGCCCTGTTCTCGCCAAGTCAATTCCAGATGCGGAGGCGACTCCCCCGCGATCTTCCAGATGATATGAATCCGCCCGCCAGGGACCGACAGAGCGCCATACTTGGCTGCATTGGTGCCCAGTTCATGGATGACCAATGCCATAAACAGAGCCGTTTGTGGCTTGAGCATGACCGGCGGGCCATTCATTGTCAAATTCGCGCCGTCTGTCGCGACATGCGGCGCCAATTCGGCGTGGATCACGTCGCGCAAACGCGCCTCGGTCCAGCCGGCGTCCGCCAGCAGATCGTGGGTGTGCCCGAGGGCGTGAAACCGGCCAATCAATTCGGTCTTGAGTTCACCATCTGGCAAGGTGCGCTCGGCGATCGAAGAGACGACTGCGAGCGTGTTTTTGACGCGGTGACTGAGTTCGGCGGTCAGAACCTGTTGCTGCTCCTCGGCTTCGATAATCTTGCTGACATCGACAAAAGTCAGCAGGACGCCATCGATTACTTTGTCGGGAGTGCGATAGGGCAAAAGCCGCGCCAGGTAATGTTCGCTCCCATCCGACACTCTAATCGCCCGTTCAATCACCCTCCCGTTGAACACCGCGGAAATATCGTTCTTCAGATCCGGATAAACCAGCCGGCTGGACAGATCGGTCAATGGCCGGCCTTGGTCGCCCGGAAGCAAGTTGAACAGCTTGGCCGCGTCCGGTGTAAAGCTTCGAATCACAAGGCTTTTGTCCAGAAAAATCGTCGCTAGCTGGGTGCTTTGAAACAAGTTGTACAAATCGGCGTTGGCGCGATCCAGCAGATCTATTTTGCTGCTGAGTTCATTATTGACCGTCTGCAATTCTTCATTTACTGATTGTAACTCTTCCTTAGACGTCTCAAGTTCTTCATTGGTCGATTGCATCTCTTCGTTGACTGACAACAATTCTTCATTGGAGGAGCGAAA
This sequence comes from uncultured Alphaproteobacteria bacterium, assembly GCA_963777435.1. Lineage (GTDB taxonomy): Bacteria > Pseudomonadota > Alphaproteobacteria > ATCC43930 > CGMCC-115725 > AP-15. The sequence goes on along the minus strand of CAVZQT010000005.1, from coordinate 75,888 downwards.
TTCCTCGTTTGCCGTTTCCAACTCTTCGATCGTCGACTGCAGGCGTTCCCGGGTTTCCTGGAGCTCCTGCTCCAGTTGCCGGATCGCCGTGTCTTCCGTGTTCGACCTATTTTTTCCGGCTGCTTCGTCCTCTTTTTTGATTGAGCCCTGGTCGGTAAAGACGATCGCATAGGCTCTTTCGGTGCCTTCGGTGACCGGCTCTACGGCAACAGTGATCATCTGGACGCCGCCGTCGACCTGCACCGCGACGCGATCACGGATGACGCGCCGCCCGGTCGATTTCGCCTGCTGCAGCGTGGCGCGCAAATCGGCGCGCAGACCCGGGCGCGCCATCGCAACGATGTCGCGATTGGGGGGCCCGGCGGCGGCCTGGAGATATTTCCCGGTTCCGGATGAGAAATAGAGCGCCTGGCCAGTTTCGTCGGCGATCACATAGGCTGGGCCGAAATGCTCGATGATCGTATTGGCGATGCGCCGAAGGAGATCGGAACGGCGTAGCAGACCACTCCGCGCTTCCTCATGAACCGTCAGCTCTCGGCGCGAATGCGGCACGAATTGCCGCAATAGCAGCATCGGTCCCGAAACCAGTTCGCGGCGTCGAAACAGACGATTTTTGCGATCGAGCGTGACGAACAGGTCGCTGTGTCGCGATACGTTCTCCGAAGCCCCGAGAAAGAGGCAGCCGCCGGACCGCAGCGAATAGTGAAACAGCGGAATAACCTGCGCCTGCAGTGCCGGCTTCAGGTAAATCAGCAAGTTGCGGCATGAAATCAGGTCGAGCCGGGAAAACGGCGGATCCCGAATCAGGCTGTGGGTCGAGAAGATGCACATATCGCGCACCTCCTTAACCAGGCGATAGTAGTGCGCTTCCTGGACGAAAAAGTGCCGCAGGCGCTCGTCGGATACCAATCGGACGACATTTGCCGGATAGCGCGCGGCGCGCGCCACCGTCAGCGCCGCTTCGTCGATATCGGTCGCGAAGAGCTGAACCCGCGGTGGGGCGCGCAGCTGTTCGAGATGCTCGCGCAGCAGGATCGCAATCGAATAGGCCTCCTCGCCGGTCGAGCATCCGGCCACCCAGACGCGGACCTCGTCATCGGCGTCCTTGCCTTCGAACAGTTTCGGGATCACGAGTTCTTGCAGCGCCTGAAATGCCTCCGGGTCGCGAAAGAAATCGGTCACGCCGATCAGCAAATCACGAAATAACGCACTGACTTCTTCTGGAGTCTCGCTCCAATAAGTCAGCGTATTCGTCGAGTTTGCTTGTCTGTACGACTTGCATGCGCCGCTGAACCCGGCGTTGGAAAGTGCGTTCCTTGTATTCAGTGAAATCGTGACCGGTGCGCGCCCGCAACAATGTATATATGCGGATTAACGCATCGGTGGGCTGCTCGGGATCGAAAGCGGCCCAGTTGCGGACATACGCAACAATCCGCTCGGGAATGTGCTCGACCGGGAGCTCGAGATCGACAAAGCCGCCCGCCACGGCACTCGACGGCATTTCGCTAAAGCGCGGCCGCGTCATGTTCGAGCCCTGGGCGATGGTTAGGCCGCCATTCTCTTTTATCGCTCTGAGACCGATGCTGCCGTCGCTGCCACTGCCCGACAGCACGACGCCGATCGCGTGTTCGCCCTGGTCCTCGGCGAGCGCGTTAAAAAAGATATCGATCGGCGCCCGCTCATGATCGGTCGGGCTGGTGTGGCGCAACCGCAGCAGTCCATCGCGAATGGTCAGGATCGCGCCGGGAGGCATAACATAGACGTGCTCGGCTTCGACCGCTTGTCCGTCCTGCGCGTCGACAACCGGCATGTTGGTCGACCGGCCCAGGATCTCGGCCAGCATGCTCTTGCGATCGGGCGCCAGATGCGTGACGACGACAAATGCCAGCCCATTATCCGCGGGCACGGATTTGAAAAACGCCTCGAGCGCCTCGACGCCTCCGGCCGATGCACCGATCCCGACGACAGGAAGGTTGGCTGGCATAATTGTACTCTACGGTTTGTCGTTATCCCGTTAACATATGTTTCGCCCTCTTGTGATCGGTGGCAGGGTTAACTTTTTGGTCCCGGGGGCGGTCTTGATCTCGGAACGAGCGGCCGGTGCTCGCCGTTAAGGATGAGCCCGCAGCCCTTGCGTCGTTCGAGGAACGATGAACCGAAATATTATCGCAATCGGAGGATCCGCGGGTAGTCTTGATACGCTGCTATCAATCGCCGCAGTTTTTCCCAGCGATTTCAAGGGCAACATCTTTATTGCAATTCACATCGGGCACGCGCGCAGCCAGCTTCCGGAATTGCTGTCGCGAGCTGGCAAGTTGCCGGCTGAAGCACCGCGCGACCGCGACGTCATCGAGCCCGGTCATATCTACGTCGCTCCTAGCGATCGGCATTTGCTCGTAGGGCCGAGTTCAGTGCAGGTCTCACGCGGGCCCCGCGAACATTTCACTCGACCGGCGATCGACCCGTTGTTTCGTTCGGCGGCGATCGCCTTTGGCGAGCGCGTGATCGGCGTCGTGTTAAGCGGCGGCGGCAGTGACGGCGCTGCCGGTCTTGAGGCGATCAAGCGCGCCGGCGGTCGCGCCATCGTGCTGGACCCGCGCGATGCCGCCGCGGCCGAGATGCCGGAGGCCGCTGCGGAGATCGTAAAGCCGGATTATGTTGTTGCCGCGTCTCAGCTCCCCGCTTTGCTGCTTCGCCTCTCACGCGAAACAATCACTGATACGCGACCAACGGTAATGCGCTCTCTGCCGGAGCCGATCCAGACGCCACAACGCCCGTTGGCGCTGACCTGCCCAGATTGCGGGGGCGCCCTGCGCAAAACCGGTAATGGTACGGTCGCCCAATTCCGCTGCCATATTGGCCACGTGTTTAGCGCGGAGGAGCTGTCGCCGGCACAGATCGGGCTGTTGGAAAAGGCGCTCGATACCGCCGAGCGGGTACTGAGCGAACGGATCGAGCTGGCCCGGCAAATGGCCGAAGACGCCCGAACTGCCGGCCGCGAGCACGGATTGCGGTACTGGGAACGCGTGCGGGCCGAGGCCGAGGAGCTGGTCAACGCCATCCGCCGCGTCCTGCCCGACGCCATCGAGACCGAGGACGAGCCCCGCCAAGTTGCGGATTAACTACCGCCCGCCCAGACAGCTGATCCTGGCAACGCCTTCTTCCGGCGCTCTCAGCCGGCTAAGTCGCCCCGCACCTTGCCGCGAAATACCCAGTACGACCAGGCGGTGTAGCCGAGGATCAGCGGGATCAGCAGCAGCGTCCCGATCAGCAGGAACGCCTGCGTGCTCTCGTCCGCGGCTGCCTGCCACAGCGTGTAGTGATAGGGCACGATCAGCGGCGACAGGCTAACGGCGATGCCGATGAACGACAGCAGGAACAGCAGCACCGATCCGAGAAACGGCCAGTACTCGTATTCGCGATCGAGTGCGAGCCAGATCGATATCGCCACCAACCCCGTCGCCACCGGGATCGGCATCAGCCAGAACACGTTGGGCACACTGAACCAGCGCTGGCTGACCCGCGCGTTGAGAAACGGCGTCCAGATGCTGACGGCAACGATCGCCACTATCACCCCGATCAAGCAGATGCGGGCCGCACGGCGGCTCCAGGCCTGCAGATCGCCCGAGGTCTTGATGATCAGCCAGCCGGCCCCGAGAAGGCTGTAGCCTAACATCAACGACACCCCGGTCAGGGCCGCGAACGGCGAAATCCAGTCGAGCGACGAACCGGCGAACTGCCGACCGTTGACATGGAAGCCTTGAATGAAGGTTCCGAGGACCATTCCTTGCGCCAACGTCGCGATTGCTGAACCGGCGCTGAAACCGCGATCCCAAAGCCGCCGGACAGCGGGGTTCTTAAAGCGAAATTCGAAAGCAACCCCGCGGAACACCAGCGCCAACAGCATGATGACGATTGGGAAATAAACCGCCGGAATAATGATCGCGAAAGCCAGCGGAAAGGCCGCCAGCAACCCCAGCCCGCCGAGCACCAGCCAAGTCTCGTTGCCGTCCCAGATTGGCGCGATCGAGCCCATGATCACCGGTCGCCACTCGGCGCGGGGGGCCACCCCGTAGAGCATGCCGACGCCGAGATCGAAGCCGTCGAACAACACGTAATAAGCGACCGTGAAGCCGAGCAGCACCGTCCATATCGGCACCAGGTCGAGTGGCGGGACCGCCGTCATGATGCGGGGCCCTTCGCTTGTTGCGACGATCCGTCGGGCCCGCCGGGGCGCCCAGATATCTCCCGGAACGGCGTTCTCGGCCGCCCCGCCTCAATCGCGCCGCCATCCTCGTCGGTAGCGGGCAGCCCGCGCCGCACGATGGCGCCCATATAGGCAATGCCGGCCGGGTACATGATTAGGTAGACGAGCATGTAGAGCACCAGCGACGCCAGCACATCGCGCCCGCTCAGCGACGGGCTTACCGAGTTGGCAGTGCGAAACAACCCGTAGACGGTCCAGGGCTGGCGGCCCACCTCTGTCGTGGTCCAGCCCATCAGCACAGCAACAAAACCGGCCGGGGCGAAAAACTGGCAGAGCCGCAGAAACCAGACCGTATCGTAGAGCCGGCCGCGCAGCCGCAGGATCCACCCCGCCACGACGACAGCGAGCATCAAAAGGGCGATACCGACCATGATGCGGAACGCAAAGAACACCGGCCACACCGGCGGTTGCTGATCGACTGGCCACTCCTTGAGTCCCAGCACGCGGCCGTTCCAGCTATGGGTCAGGATCAGGCTGCCGAGATGTGGAATGTCGATCTCGAAATCGTTCTTTTGTCGCGCCTGATCGGGGATCGCGAACAGCGCCTCGGGCATCGGCGCCGCGGTGTCCCACAGCCCTTCTATCGCGGCGAGCTTGGCCGACTGATGTTCGAGCGTATTGCGGCCGTGCAGGTCGCCAAAGAACATTTGTAAGGGAACGATCACGATCAACAGATTGAGCGCCATGCGCATCATCAGCCGCGCTTCTTCCTGTCCTCGCTTGCCACCGCGGATCAGGAACGCGCTGACGCCGAGCACCACAAACGCGGTCGTCACAAAGAACGCCGTGTCGTTATGCAAAAAGCGAAACGGAAAGGATGGGCTGAAGACGATCGCGAGCCAGTCCGTCGGGAAAAACCGGCCGTCGATGATCTTGTACCCGGCTGGGGTCTGCATCCAGCTGTTGGTTGAGAGGATCCAGAACGACGAAAACACCGTGCCGAGTGAGACCATCAAGGCCGCGAAAAAATGCGCCCAGCGGGGGACGAGATGGCGCCCGAACAGCAGAATACCAAGAAACGAGGCTTCGAGCGCAAACGCCAGAAATCCCTCATACGCCAGCATCGGCGAGATCACATTGGCGGCCGCGTCAGAAAAGCGGCTCCAATTGGTGCCGAATTGGAACGGCATGACAATGCCGGACACGACACCCATGGCGAACGAAACCGCGAAGATCTTGGTCCAGAACGACGAGATCCGCGCGTAAGCTTGCCGCCCGGTGATCAAGTGCAGGCCTTCGAGCACAGCGATATAGGCCGCCAGCCCGATCGTAAAGGCGGGTAGCAGAATGTGCCAGGCAATGACCCAGGCCCATTGCAGACGTGAGAGCAATAGCGGGTCGAGCGTCATGGCATCCCTCTGCTCCGGTGTTCGAAAGCTGATGTACTCGGCGAGGGTAGCACGGCCAGATGCCGGCCGATATTTGCGTCTTCGTGTCGCGGATCGCGAGAATGCGGCGACTTCGCCGATGCTCGCGGTGCTCCCGTCTTCCCGGACCGTCGGAAACGCCCGTCAGTAACCGAGATCTTGGAAACTACGCGGGGCCGGGCTGACGACGATGTTACCTTGCGGCTCGACTTCGAGCACCGCCAGACCGCGCTGCACCAAGCCGTCGGGGGTAAAGCGGAACAAGCCGTCGACGCCGCTGAACCCGTTGGGGTTCTGGATTGCTTCGGTCGAGAACGGTGGGCCGCTTTTGCCGCTCGCCAATACGCCCGCAAGCGCTGCGGCGTCATAGCCGAGCGAGGCGAGCCGCGTCGGGTCGCGGCCGTAGGTCGCATGATAACGCTGCGTGAAATCGCGCCGAGGATCGGGCGGCGAGGCCGCAAACCAGCCGCCATCGAGCGCGGGCTCATGCCCGATATCTGGCACATCCCACAAGCCGCTGCCGAGCAGGCGGGTCGCCTTGTTGTCGAGACCTGCGGCGGCCAATTTGCGGGCGATCGTCTGCAGCTGCTCGCCGCCCTCGGGGAGCAATAACGCATCGAAACTCGGCACCGCCGGGGCCGGTGGAGCGGCCGGCGGTGGCGGACCCTCTGGGGCCGGAGTATCCGCAGAACCCGCGGCAGTCGCGGGCGTTGGCGCCGGCCCGGCCGGCAACAGCACGGCGATGGCGGTTGACGGATCACCGCCGCGCGGATCAAAAAACACGACTTTGGTCACCGTGGCGCCGCTCGACGCGGCGGTGTCGCGCAGCGCGTCCGCCATCAGATGCCCGTATGGGGTATCCGGCGACAACGTGGCAAAGCGCGCGATCCCGCGCTGGCGGGCATAGGTGACCTCGCGCACCACCTCCTGGCGCGGCAGAAAGCCCATCAGATAGGTTCCATTGCCGGCGAGGTTGGTGACGGTCGAAAAGGCGATAACATTGACGTTGGCGTCTCTCGCGATCGGCTTCACCGCCTCGACTTCGGCGGCGAGCAGCGGTCCGAGGATCAGCTTGACCCCGGAATTGACCGCCGACCGCGCCGCCTCGGCTGCACCCGCCGGAGTCCCCTTGGTGTCGCGGGGCACCAAGGTCAGCTGATCGCCGCCGGTCTCGAACAGCGCCATCTGCGCGGCATCGAGAATGGCATTGCCGAGGCCGGCATTTGGTCCCGATAGCGGGACCAGCAGAGCGATCTTCGCCGGTCCCGACGGCGCCACCGCAGCGGGCTGGGGCGCCGGCCGTGCCGCCGGAGCAGGCGGCGGGCCATAGGGCGGTTGCGGTGTTGCCAGCGGCGCCGGTACGATCGGCTCGGGCATACACGCGGCGACTGCCGCGAGCCCAGCGAAGGCGACCAGCAATGAGGCGAAGCGGGGGAAATACCAGCGCGGCAACGACGGCCTCGGGCGGGAGCGGAAACCTGGCCGAGCCTAACGGCGCTCCCGATGCGAGTAAACCCGAGCCCGCAGCGCTGCCAATTCCGACCGACCGCCCGGCGCCCGGCCTGCATCTGGTGGCGACCCCGATCGGGAATTTGTCCGACATCAGCCTACGCGCGCTGGCGGTGCTGCGCGGCGCCGACCGGATTTATTGCGAAGATACCCGGGTCACCGGGAAACTGCTCGCCCGTTTTGGCATTAAGGCGGGGCTCGATGTCTATCATGACCATAACGCCGAGGCGGTGCGGCCGAGAGATCCTTTCGGCATTGAGGGATGGGGCGCGCTTGGCCTTGGTCAGTGATGCCGGGACGCCCCTGGTCTCCGATCCCGGGTACAAGCTGGTTTCCGCGGCGATCGCCGAGGGGCTACCGGTGACCGCAACGCCAGGTGCTTCGGCCCTGCTGACAGCGTTGGTGTTGTCGGGATTACCGCCGGCCCCGTTTCTGTTTGCCGGATTTCCGCCACGCCAGCAGTCTGCGCGGCGGCAGGCGCTCGCCGGCTGGGCGGCGCTCGATGCGACCCTAATCTTTTACGAGGCAGCGCCGCGGCTGGTTGCCACCCTTGCCGACATGGCTCACATTCTCGGGCCGCGCCCGGCCGCGGTCGCTCGTGAGCTGACCAAATTGTACGAGGAGATCAGGCGGGGGCCGCTCGATGCGCTGACCGAGCACTACCGCGACAGTGGCGCACCCCGCGGCGAGATCGTGATCGTTGTCGGCCCGCCGCAGCCGCCCGCGGCGCTCGATGAGCATGAGATCGATAATCGGCTGCGAATGGCGATTGCCGAACTTGGCGTTCGCGACGCTGCGGCCAAGCTTGCCGCCGATACCGGGCTGCCGCGCAACGTGCTTTACCGCCGCGCGCTGGCGTTGCGCGAGGAGGAGGGATGAGGCGCGCTCGGCCGCAGCCCGCCACGCGCCGGCATCCTTTGCCACGACGGCAGCGGGCCGAGCGTCGCGGGCGAGTCGGGGAATGGCTGTGCCTATGGCATTTGCGGCTGCGCGGCTGGCAGATCGTCGCGCGGGGCTGGCGGTGTCCGGTAGGCGAGATCGACATCGTCGCCCGCCGCGGAAAGGTCTTGGCGATAGTCGAGGTCAAGTCGCGCGACGCGATCGCAGCCGCGGCGAATGCGGTGACGCCGCGGCAGCGTCGGCGGATCGGCCGGGCGGCGGAAGCGCTGATCATGTCGCGCCCGGATTTCGCCGAACTGGATGTGCGATTCGACGTAATGCTGGTCGCACCTCGCCGGCTGCCACGGCATTTGCCCGACGCCTGGCGCCCCGACAGCTAGCGGGAACGTTGCACAGTTCGTACAGATTTTCCTTTAACTCATTGGCAGGCCATAAGCTTTTGTGAATGGCTTGCCGGTCAGTCGGTGTCCTTAGTCCTTCGATTCGCCGGCCATAAAAGCTCACACGACTGGCCTTGGAGATAGCGCCGGGTACGCGGGAAACTGGCGACAACATCTCAGCTGGGGGGCATTCGGTGTCTGCTTTGCGCGTTGCGCTATGGTTGGCGCTGGGGGTGGGCATTTGTACCGGCCTCAGCGGTTGCCCGTTGGCGATTGTCGGCGGGATCGCCGCGGCAGGCGGCGCCGGCTATCAGGCCAATCAGGAACGCGGGGTCCAAGGATCCGTCAACGATTTCACAATCAAGACAAACATCCAAAATGCATGGCTCAAAGCGGATCCCAATCTTCCCGCCAAACTTAACGTCACGGTTTATGAGGGTCGCGTTCTGATGACCGGCACCGCGGCCTCTCCCGAGCGCAAGGCCGAGGCGGCCGAGATTGCGAAAACCGTCCCTGGGGTACGGGTCGTCTACAACGAAGTCGAGGTGACGCCGGGCGAATCCTTTTGGGATTCGACAAAGGACGCGTGGATCACCTCTGAGGTGCGCTCGAAGCTGGTATTCAGCAATGTTCGCTCGGTCAATTACACGGTCGAGACCGTAGATCGCTCGGTCTATCTGATCGGCTCGGCGCGCAGCGAGGCCGAACTCAACCACGCGACCGATCTCGCGCGCAATGTTGCCGGTGTGAAACGGGTCGTCTCGTATGTCGAGGTCCGCCCCGGCGCTCCACCCGGCTCCCAGGTGGCAGGCCAGCCGCCATCCTCGCCAGCAACTGGACCACCAGGATATTCCGCTCCTGCGGGTGAAGCGCCGGCGGCAGCCACCCCGAGCGCTGCATCGTCCGCTCCGCCGGGTTATTCGACGCTCCCGGCCGGGCCGCCCGCGGACGCCGCGCCGACCACGCCGGTCGAAGTGCAAAAGCTTTAGAGGCTGCTAGCCGCGCCTGGCTGCCACCTAGCCGCGATTAAACGCCGGCATCACATCGCGCGCGAACCAGCGGAGTTGATGCTTGAACTCGTCGGGCGACAGCCCTTCGGCCCAATGGATCATAAAATCCTCGAGGCCGGGATATTTGGCCTCAATCGACTTGATCCCGTCGATGACTTCCTGGGGTGAGCCGCAAAACCACGCCTTTTGCGCCACACCATCGGCCAGCGAGGGCACTCGCGCCGGCGCCCCGGGGGTGCCCCAGGTGCGACCGTGCTCGTCGGCGTAGCGCACAAAACCGAACGGCGCGAACCATTTATAGCGCTCGTCATGCGACGGCTCGACTCGCCGCATCGCCTCCTCGCGGGTGTCGGCGAGATAGAGCCCGGCACCCCAGATCATGTTCTGCCCGAGTTTGACGTCCTGGCCGTGGCGCAGGCAGGCGGCGTGATAGGCGCGCACGACATCATCGAGGATATTTTCACCGTTCAAGGTCACCATCGCCTTAATGCCGTATTGCGCCATCATGTCGATGGTCCGGCCGCTGGCAATCGGCATCCAGATCTCGACAGGCAAGTATTTCGGCCGCGGCACCATCGTGATTTCTTCGAGCTGATAGCCGCGATAGGGTACTCGCGGTGGACACTCGAAATACTTGCCTTTGTGATGGAACGATTCCTCGTTGAAGCATTTCAGCAACAGCTGCAATCCTTCCTCGAAAATCTCACGGTTGGCATCAGTATCGAGCAATGGCGCGCCAAAAGTCTCGACCTCGCGGGTGTGATAGCCGCGCCCGACTCCCATGATCACGCGGCCATCGGTAACGATATCGGCCATCGCATAGTCTTCGGCGAGCCGGATCGGGTGCCACATCGGCAGGATGTTAAAGCCGCAACCGAACTTCAGGCGCTTTGTCTGGGTCGCGAGCCACAGACCGAGCTGAATTAGATTGGGCAGGCACTCATAGCCTTCGTGCTGGAAATGGTGCTCGGCGGTCCACAGCGCGTAGTAGCCTTCTTCGTCCACGACCCGGGCCACATCGCGCGCTGTCTCGAAAACTTCGGACAAGCGCTCATTCGAATAGCGGCGATCATTCGCCGGCGTGCCGTTGAGCCCGATATTGTCGAGCGCGATCTGACCGACATAAAGCGCGTGAAACCGCTTGATCATAAGCTCGAACCCCGTTGCGAGTGGTCGTGTTGCGCGTAATGCTGGCGCAATAAATCCTTGCCGTAGTCATTGCCGTTGGGCGTCCTCACCACGGTGTGAATATGGTCGCGTGAGGGTGTATCGTTGTCGTACATGATGCCCGATTGGTGATCGAACTCGACCAGGATCACCGGGCTCAGGATACGATAGTAGAACGGGCTCGCGTCAGTGAACGCGCCGATCCACGCGAAACGCGTCTCGCCCAGGTGATGCTTGACCTCGGCCCAGCGGATTTCGGCGTGCCCCGGGCGGATGCGGCCGGTGTACGTCGCGAGCAGCGCTTCGAGCCGGTCACGGCTCTCGGGCGGCAGCTCGTCATAGCGGATTCCGCTGGCGTCGATCCGCCGGTTATCTTTGTACGCTGCCGTCAGCAGCTCCGAGGGCAGATCGGTGCCGATGGTCGCCCGCTGCCGTTCCTCGGCCGATAGCGACTGCATCAGGGCATACCCGCGCTCCTCCTCGCCGGCGAAGACACGGGTCCCCCGATATTTACCGGAGCGCGCCAGCACCGGCTCCGAACCCATAAAAGAGGGCGTGAGCACCAGCTGATCGCCGAGGACGAAGCAGTTGAGGTTCAAGTGGTGTCCGTCGATCTGCCACCCCCAGGGTTGGTCCGGCGAGGGCGCGCCGAATAGGCTCACCCAATAGAGCCACTCGCCATATTCCTCAGGCTTGCCGGTGATTTCGAGGGCGTGCTCATTGAGCCGCATGACATCGCGGGCGGTTTGATAGCCGGCAGCACTCAGGCTCGCCCGCATCAGCCCGAGTGCCGCCTCGCGCTGGCCATGGCCGAGATCGGCGAGGCAAACGCCGTGACGCATCAGCCACGGATGGATGTTCGACCATTTCCGCCAAGCCTCGTCCCCGACGGCGAAGCTCGCCGCGCTGCGCTGCTCCGGGCTCAGCGCCAAGAGGAACGAACGCGCCGCCTCCGCAACCGGAGCGGTCGAAATGCCGGCTTTCCCGAGGCTGAACAACTCCGGCACGATCTCGCCGGCGATTGCGACTCCGCGGAATGGCTCGGCCAGGCCGCTATGAGCTCGATCGAGCATCGGCCGCATGCGCGGTGGCAGCTCGAAGGGCCGGATCGCGGGTGTCGGCGGTCGCTCACGCAACCCGAAATGCGCGGATTCTCCTGCCATGCTCGGATCTCCTGACGAATGCCCGCCCCGTTTCAGAAACAGGTAGGTCTCGGAAATAGGCCTCAGTAAGACCTTGTTTCAATATCAGCAGTGGCCGCCGGCGAAGACTGTGAATACATCACGGAGCGCGGTTTTGGGATCACCATCCGCCGACAGCGGCACCAGCACCGGCGTGCGGACCCCGGCCTCGCGCCACGCCGCGACACCGTCGCGGAATTTTTGCCGGCGGCCCGAACAGCGCGACGTCGGCAAGCCAACGATCGGGCAGGTACTTGCCGATCTCATCGCCGCGGCCATTGGCGACAGCCTCCTCGATCGCCGTCATCTCCTCGCGGTACCCAGCTTCCTTCCAGTAATTGCGGTAGTTCGGCATCAGCGCGTAATTCGCGACCGTGCGCAGCAACACCGCCTTGGCCTCGGCCTCGTCGTCGCAAACGCAGGTTCGGATGCGGTTGCCAATAAAGAAATTGTGGTCATTTCGCTTCGCATCCGGGAGCGCCGCCAGTGAGGTAGCCATATGTGAGCGCGCCGCATTGGCAAAGACAACGCCATCGGCGATCTCGGCCGATAGTGCGACCATCCGTTTGCGCAATGCGGCGAGAATAATGGGCGGCAATGGGCCGATCCCCTCAAACGACCTCAGCCTGGCGACAAAATCGCGGATATCTGATAGCGGCTTGCCCGGCATTACACCCATGCACTGATGCGCCGGGGCGTGCGCGACCCCGACGCCGAACTGAAAGCGGCCGCCCGACACCTCGTGCAGATAGGCGGCGCTGTTGGCGAACTCCTCGGCGGTCGCGAAATAGATCGGTGCGATCGCGGTGGCGAACGGGATCTTGTCGGTGGCGAACGCCAGCCCCATGCATTGCGACATGTTGCTGTACTGGCTCGACACCGAGATGCCGGCAAAGCCGCGCCGTTCGATCTCACGAGCCAGGTCGAGCGTCGCCCGCCGCCGCCCAGGCGCGGCCACCAAGTTCAGCGCCGGCAATGCGTCCGGCATGACTAGACCGGCTTTGGCAGAATGGGCTTAGTCTCGCGCGCATCCATCTCGACGTCCCCCGCTTGAGTTTCAGCCGCGATCTTGAACGATGCCCCGGTCTGCCGTCGAGTGATTAGCGCGAACCTTTAGAGCCCATCCCATAGCGCCCGGATTTGGCGGCGCTGCTCGGCGTCGGGCAGCCGGCCAAAACCGGCGGGGAGATTGTCGGCCATATGTTCGGGGTTGCGGGTCGCCGGGATCACGCAGGTCACCGCCGGTTCGGCCAAAATGTATTTTAGCAGCAACTGGGCCCAGCTTGCGCAATCAAACTCCCGAGCCCATTCCGGTAACGGCTTGCCGCTTATCCGGCGCACGAGACCACCCTGGCCGAGCGGCTGATTGACGATGACGGCTACACCGCGCGCCGCCGCGACCGGGAATAAGTCGCGCTCGGCCGCCCGCTGGGCCAAGGAATAGCCGCATTGGACAAAATCGATGCCAGGCTCGGTGTCGAGGACGTGCGCCAGCTCGGCTAATGCGCGGTTCGTATAGTGCGTGATGCCGATGTAGCGGATCTGTCCGTCCTCCTTCATCCGGCGCAAGGTCGCGAGATGGGCGCGCCAGTCGACCAGATTGTGGATCTGCATCAAATCGATGATGTCGCTGCGGAGGAGGCGGGCCGAGCGCCGCATCTGGGCAATGCCGTCGTCGCGGCCCGAAATCCATACCTTGGTCGCGAGAAAGGCGCGCGGCCGCGCCGCGAGATCGGCGAGGAGATCGCCGGTAACACCCTCGGCCCGGCCATACATTGGCGAGCTGTCGATCATTCGGGCGCCGGCATCGAGTAGCCGACGCATGACCTCGCGCAACGGCCGGCGGGCATTTTCATCGGCGCCGACATCAAAGACCGGCCAAGTGCCGAGACCGATCACCGGCATTGCTTCGCCGGTTGACGGGATTGGGCGCGACAACATCGGCGTCTCGGGCATCGGTAGGCTCTCCCTTAACCGGCTCCTTAGCCGGATTTTCGGCGCTCTTGCCGCATCCGTGCGGGTTCAGCACTATCGCATCCGACAGCCCGAAGACAGGGCCGACGGCTCGACCCGCGATATCGCTCAACCGAGGAGGGAATGTGACCCGACCCGCGCCGCCGATGATTTCGACATGATTTACCAGCGGCTCAGAGAACTGCGGCGCCAGACCGAAGCATCGGCAGAGGTCGATCATTCCGTCCTTGCCGACGCAGCGATGACCGATCGTGAGCGCCGGGCAAGAGATCGCCGCGAGGGGCTGCCACCGCCTTGGGTCCCGACCATCTTTATCAAAAAGCCGACCAATATCGGATCGCCTGCCGTTTCTGGCACGCTCGCTGCGGCTGGTGACGAGCGCGCTAATCTCTGAAGGACGCCGAGGCCCCTCACGGCTAGGGTTTATTGCCGGGCGGCGGCGCGGATGGCGCGCCACAGGCGCTCGGGGGTGGCGGGCATCTCGACATGGCGGATGCCGAGTGGCGACAGTGCATCGACCAGCGCGTTGGCGACCGCCGGCATCGCACCCACCGCCCCGGCTTCGCCCGCCCCTTTGACGCCGAGCGGGTTGGTTTTGGTCGGCACCGGATTATTGTCCATGTCGAACCCGCACAGATCGCCAGCGCGCGGCATCGCGTAATCCATAAACGAGCCGGTCAGCATCTGGCCGCTCACCGGATCAAAGCGGATGTCTTCCATCAACAGCTGCCCGATGCCCTGTACCACGCCGCCGCAGATTTGCCCGTGAAGCAATAACGGGTTCATGACCGTGCCGACATCGTCGACTACGCTGTAGCGCAGGATCTCAACTTCGCCGGTATCCGGATCGATTTCTAGCTCGCAAATATGGCTGCCGTTCGGGAAATTCTGCTGTTTCGGGGTAAAGGCGGCAGCCGCGATCAGCCCGGGCTCCATGCCATCGGGCAGGCTCGGCGGATTGAATGATTCGACCGCGACATCGGCGATCGTCAACGCGCGATTGACCCGCGGTGCGGTAAACAGACCGTCCTCAAATTTGACTTCGCCCGCATCGGCGCCGAGCAGGTGGGCTGCGACAGCCTTGGCCTTGGTCACGATCTTTTCGGTCGCGAGATAGACCGCGGAGCCGCCGAGTGCCGCCGAGCGCGACCCGCCGGTGCCTTCGCCGTTGGCGACCTTGTCGGTGTCGCCCTGGACGTAGTGGACATTCTCGGGATCGATGCCGAGCCGGTCGCACAGCAATTGCTTGTAGACCGTTTCGTGCCCCTGGCCCTGCGTGATCGAGCCCGACACCAGCGTGACGGTGCCGCTGCGGTCGAACCGGACCTCGGCCGCCTCAAACCCGCCGGCCGCGGCGCGCTCGATCGTATTGGAGATCCCAAACCCGCGCAGCCTGCCGCGCGCCTGCGCCTCGACGCGACGGCGCTCGAACCCGTCGGCGCCGGCGAGCCGCAACGCCATTTCGAGGTTTTTGGCAAATTCGCCACAATCGTAAGTAAAGGTCAGCCCCGATTTGAACGGCATCGCCTCGGGTGGGATCATGTTGCGGCGGCGTAGTTCGACCGGGTCGATGCCGAGTTCATCGGCGGCATCATCGACCATGCGCTCGACGATGTAGGCGAACTCGGGCCGGCCGTTGCCGCGATAGGGCCGCACCGGGTTGGTGTTGGTGTAAACCGCCGTGACTTCGGCGCGTACCGCCGGTGTGCGGTAAACCCCGGCGAGGGTTCCGAGATTGGCGACAAAGGCGTTCGAGCCGGTCTGCGGATAGGCGCCAACCGCCGAGATCGTCCGCACCCGAAACCCGAGAAAGTGGCCGTCGGCATCGAGCGCCAATTCGGCGTCGCTGACATTATCGCGCGCCTGGGCATCGCCGAGAAACGCCTCCGACCGGGTGCTGGTCCATTTGACCGGCCGGCCGACAATTTTCGACGCGAGCAAGACCAATGGCACCTCGTTGTAAATCGCCGATTTCATGCCAAAGCTGCCGCCGATGTCGCCGGCGACCACCCGGATATGGCTCTCCGGCACCTTCATCACCTGGGTCGCCAGCTCGGCGCGGTAGGAGTGAATGCGCTGCAAGGTCGTGTAGATCGTGTAGGTATCGGCGGCGGGATTGTAATCACCGATGGCGCCGCGCGGCTCCATCGCTGCCGCGGTCACCCGGTTGACGACCAGCCGGCGGCGGATGACGTGTGCCGCGCCGGCGATCGCGGCTTCGGTTTTTGCCGCATCGCCCTCGGTGTGGAAAAACGCGACATTGCCGGGCGCCTCTTCCCAGACGAGCGGCGCCCCCGTTTCCGCAGCCGCTGCGGTCGAGACGATCGCCGGCAATGGCTCGTAATCGACGGCGATCAGTTCGGCCGCGTCCTCGGCCTGATGCCGGGTTTCGGCGACGACAAAGGCGAGGTAATCGCCTACCCAACGCACACGATCTTTAACGAGCGCCGGGAAGCGCGGCCGAAACGCCGCGGCGCCGTCGCGCAAACGCAACCCGCCCGGCACTGGCAGATCGCCCCAGCCCGAGGCCTCCCAATCGGCGCCGGTCAATACCGCCAGCACGCCAGGTGCCGCCTTCGCCGCACTGGTCTCGATCGAACGGATGCGGGCATGCGCGTAGGGCGAGCGCAATACATAGCCAAACGCCATGCGCGGCATAATCAAGTCGTCGACATAGCGGCCGCCGCCGCGCAACAGCCGCGGATCCTCGAACCGCGGCACCGCCTGTCCCAGCGCAAATTCGCCCATTACCTTCCCTCCGCTCCCCTAAGCCCGGTCACACCGCCATCCAGCCGCCGTCGACGTTGTAGGCCGCACCGGTAACATAGCTCGCCCGATCGGAGCAGAGCCACACAACCATCTCGGCGATTTCTTCCGGGAGGCCCATGCGCTTGACCGGGATCTGCGCCAGGATTGCCTCGCCGCGGCGCCGCATCGTCTCCTCGGTCATGCGCGTTTCGATAAAACCCGGACACACCGCGTTCACCCGGATGCCGGCCTCGGCATATTCGAGCGCCGCGGTTTTGGTCAGCCCGATCACGCCGTGCTTGGCGGCGACATAGGCCGAGGAGGTTACCAGGCCGATAAGTCCAGCAATCGATGCGGTGTTTACGATCGCGCCGCCGCCCTGGGTCAGCATCTGGCGGATTTCCGCGCGCATGCACAGCCACACGCCCTTCAAATTGACCGCGATCATCCGGTCAAACGCGGTTTCCGTCCACTCTGCGGTCTTTTTGCCGCTGGCCTCGACCTGATAGGGGGCGATGCCGGCATTGTTGAAGGCGCAATCGAGCCGGCCAAAGGCGACGATCGTGTCGTCGAGCATCGTCTTGACATCCCGCTCACGGGTCACATCACCGGTCAACGTGATCGCCTGGCCTCCCGCCGTGTTGATCATCGCCACGGTCTCGGCCGCGGTGTCTGCGGCGTAATCGGCGACCGCGACGCGCGCCCCCTCGCGGGCAAAGGCAAGTGCGGTCGCCCGGCCGATTCCGCCGCCGCCACCGGTGACGACCGCCGTTTTGCCATCGAGCAATCCCGCCATCGCATCCTCTCGCACATCCGATAACGCGAGCATAGCGCCGCGCGCGAGCAGCCGATATCGTTCGCGTGCGTCCCATAACGTCGCCCGCGGGGGAGGAGTGAAAATGCCCGGCAATCCGGTCGAACAGCACTACACGAGCGATGATCTCGGGGCGGCGATCCTTGCGGCGTTGCGCGCGATGGGGAAGGATATCGACCATCTGGCCCCCGATGATCTGGCGCCGGTCGACGAGTTTCATGGCGGGCAACGCCCGGCGACAATCCGGCTCGCCGAACTGCTCGGCCTCTCCGGCACCGAACGCGTGCTCGATGTCGGCTCGGGGCTCGGCGGACCGTCGCGTTTCCTCGCCTGGCGTTATGGCGTGCAGGTCAGCGGCGTCGATCTGACCGCTGAGTTTGTCCGCATCGCCGAGATGCTGACCCGCCGTACCGGGCTTGAGGGCCTGGTCGATTATCGCCAGGGGAACGCGCTCGACCTGCCGTTCGACGATGCCAGCTTTGACGCAGTGTGGTCGCAGAACGCGGCGATGAATATTGCCGACCGCGACCTTCTCTACCGTGAGATGCGGCGCGTGCTCAAACCCGGCGGCAAGCTCGCTTTGCAGGAGGTCGCGGCCGGGCCCGGCGGACCCCCGCATTTCCCGGTGCAGTGGGCGCGCGAGCCGGCCATCAGCTTTTTATTCTCCGCCGACGAGACCCGCGCAAAGCTCGAAGCCGCCGGCTTTCGCGTCATCACCTGGCAGGACACGACGCCGGAGGCCTTGGACGCGGCCGCGCGGCGCACCCGCAACACCGAGGGCGCCCCGCCGCCGCTCGGCACGCATCTAATCCTGGGCGAAGATTGGCGCGCGATGTTCCGCAACTCCGCCCGCAACCTCGAAGAGCATCGCACCGAACTCTTTAACGCCGTCCTCGAACGCGCCGACTGAAGGAGTCTGCAACTACGTGGGCGCCTATCACGGTGGTGGCGGCGCGTATTCCGCGGCCAGCACCAATTATATCCGCCGCCGTACTACCACCCTACGCCTGGTAAGCCGCTGCTCTGCCGAAAGCGCGTGCCGCCGCTCAAAACGCGGATTAGTCCTCGAGCCGATAGCGCACGATCTCGGCGAGCATCGGATTGAAACGGTCGGCCGCCTCGTATTGCACCCAATGGCCGGCACCCTCAATGATTTCGAACCGGGCCTCCGGCTGAAACGAGCGCAATGTGTTGGCGCGCTCGTCGAGATGCGGATAGGCGGTGGCGTCGCGCCCACCCCAGATGCCGTCCAGCCGCGCCCTGACCATCGGCAGGGCGCGCACCAAGGTGTCGGCGCGGGAAAAGCGCCGGCTTCTGACGCGGCCGCGCGGCGCGTTGGTCGATTGGATATAGACCGCAAGCTCGTCGATCTTTGCCGGATCGGCGATCATCAGGGCGCTCAGATTGTGGCGATGCACCGCGAGTGCCTCCGCGGTTGACGACCCGGCGGGGACGCGCTGGAGATCGGTCGGCTGGCGGATCAGGCCCAGCCCGTTAGAACCGACCACGGTAAAGGCGCGCACCCGGTCGCCGAGCTGCGCTGCGACATGCCCGCCCAACACGCCGCCAAACGAAAACCCGGCGAGATGCAGCGGTTCCCGCCGCGGCAGGACGT
The DNA here is from genome assembly GCA_963777435.1 of uncultured Alphaproteobacteria bacterium. Classification (GTDB taxonomy): domain Bacteria; phylum Pseudomonadota; class Alphaproteobacteria; order ATCC43930; family CGMCC-115725; genus AP-15. The sequence continues at coordinate 56,956 of CAVZQT010000005.1, read as the reverse complement.
GATCGATCCCATCGACCAGAATGCGCGCCAAGCTCTCGGCGGTATGCGGCTCGGGCGGGGTCGCCGACTTGCCGAGCCCCGGCAGGTCGGGCGCGATAACGGTAAAGCTGCGCGATAATGGCAAGACGTTGCGGATCCAGTGCGTCCATGAGCCGTAGCCGCCATGGAACAGAACCAGCGGCGGCCCCGCACCCCAGATACGCCACACCATCTTGCCGTCGCCGCAAGGGGTCTCGACCCGGATGCCCTCAGCCGCGACGCCGTCCACAAAGGCCCTGGTTTTTTCGCTTATCTCGGCCACTGCTCGCCTCTGCCACGGTTTCCAGTGCAGCCAAATATCCGGTTTCGGGCGCTCCGCCTAGCCTGTTGGCGGGAGGCGTGGAACGGGGAGTCGCCCTGTTCTGTTCAGCGGTGAGAGAGGCGGCTAGAGCTCAAGGAGCGGAAATGACTGACAATCGGGAACGCGGCCAGGATCCTCACGACATTGCCGAGGAAGGCCTCGACAAAATCATCGAAGGGGATGAGGAAAAGGGCCGCAAAATGATCGATGAGGCAAAGAAACGCGATCCCAAGGCGGTCGAAGACTTGGCTAAGGAAGTAGAACGCGATCGCGAACAGGCCGAACGTTACATCTAACTCGCCTGCGGCGGCGCCGGTTTTCGCCGAAGGGGACCAGTTTGATTTCAGTGCCCGAGGCCGGGCGAAGTCGCGATCAATCCCCTGACGCGAAAAAGTCGCGCAGCGACCGGCACACCTCCTCGGGGGCTTCTTCGGGGATGAAGTGGCCGCTGTCGATCGCGTGGCCGGAAACCTGTTCGGCGTGGTCGCGCCACACCGCGAGCACGTCGTAGCCGCTGCCCTGTGAGCTGCGCTTGCCCCACAGCATCAACAGCGGCATCGTCAGCTTGCGGCCGCGGTCGTGTTCGAGATCGATCGAGGCGCCGGCGCGGTATTCGTCGCAGGTCGCCCGTGTCGTTTCCGAGTTCTTGAAGCAGCGCAGATATTCGGCAAAGGCTTACGGCTCGAGCTTGGCCGGCTCGCGCAGCAAGGCACTCAGCTGGTGGCGCAGAAAGAACTCGGCCTCGGAGCCGATCAGCCGTTCGGGAAACCCGCGCGGCTGGATCAGAAAAAACCAATGCCAGCTCGAGGTCGCGGCTTTCTGGTCGATGGTTTCGAAGCGATAAAGCGTCGGCACGATGTCGAGCAATGCCAGACGTTCGATTTGCTCGGCATGGTCGCGGGCTAGCCGGTGCGCGACGCGGGCGCCGCGGTCGTGGCCGGCGACCCTGAACCGCTCGAACCCGAGTGCTGCCATGGTCTCGATCTGGTCGAGCGCCAAGGCCCGCTTGCTGTAGTTTTCGTTATCCGGGCCGGCGGGCGGTTTTGAGCTGTCCCCATAGCCGCGCAGGTCAGGGATCACGAGGGTGAATTCGGCCGCCAGCCGCGGCGCTACTTTGCGCCACATCAGATGCGTCTGCGGGTAGCCGTGCAACAACAATAATGGCGGCCCTTTGCCCCCGGTGACCAAGTGGATCTCAGCGCCCGAGGTCTTGATGCGGCGCTGCTCGAAGCCGGGGAAAAACTCGACCATGCTTGGCGGCCTACAATCCGCGTGTCGCTTCGCCTTTCAGCTCGACGGTGTTGCCGTCGGGGTCGGTGATGTAGATCGATGGTCCATAGCCCTCGGCGCCATAGCGCTCGTGGACATCGCCGGGATCAACGCCATTTTTCTCTAGATGCGCCTTTAGCGCCACCGCATCGAAACCCAGCACCCGCACACAAAAATGATCCATGTTGCGCCCGGCCTGGTCCGGCGCCTCGTGCGGCGACACCGATGCCGGGACGAGATCGATCAAAGACGCGCCGGCGCGCAATTGCACCAGCCGCGGTTGCTGCAATTCGCGCTCGACTTGGCAGCCCAGTACGCTCTGATAAAACGAGATCGCGCGGTGAAGATCGCCGACCCGCAAGACGACATGGTCGAGACCGCCGATGCGGATTGCCGCCCCGCCGCGGCTCGCGTCCCTTGCTTCCATCGTCGCTGAATCGGGCATTTTCGGCTCCTCTCGGGTTCGGCCTCCACCGCCAGATCATGCCGCAATCCATCCTGGCGAAGCAAGCCGAGCGCGATCTCGCCGCGGCGTTGCGCGCAGTTCATGCCGGATGTGCAAAATTGCGGGCGCCGTCGGCGGCATTGCCGGGCAATCCCCGCCGCAACGGAGTACAGTCGACGGCGATACGCAAACTAATGCGGGGAAGGAACATGCAGTACCGCAGAATATCGGCCGACTGCCACCTCGACATGCCGTGGATGCCGCCGGACCTTTTCGTCTCCGAGGCGCGCAGCGATCTCAAGGACCGCATGCCCTATGTCGAAGATGGCCCGCAGGGTCCGCAATGGGTCGCCAAGAATGGCGCTAATTTCGGCCTCAAAAACGGTGTCGGCCCGGGCGGCGCACCCTATGTCCCCGGGCAGAACTATCGCGTCGACAAGATGGCCGAGCTCGGCTTTTTCGAGGACGGCAAAAAAGACATCCGTCGACCGACCGACCCGCATCTGCGGATCAAGGACATGGATCGCGACGGCGTCGACGCCGAAGTGATCTACGGGATACTCGGAGCTTCCTCGCGCCTCAACGATCGCGAAGCATCAAACGAGATGCTGCGGATCTACAACGATTGGCTCAAGGATTTCTGCAGCCACTATCCCGAGCGGGAGATCGGGCTTGCCTGCCTGCCTTATGGCGACATCGATGAGGCGGTCAAGGAAATCCACCGCGTCGCCAAGATGGGGATAAAGGGGCTCGAACTGTCCTGCTCATGGGATATGGAGCCGATGTGGCACCCGGTTTGGGAGCCGGTATGGAAAGCGGTCGACGATGTGCAATTGCCATTGCACTTCCATACCTTCCCCACGACCCCGCCGCGGGCGCGGGAAGGCGTTGCGCCGCATATCCGCCGGGCGGCGATGTTCACCGGCGTCTCGGCGTTTCAGATGGGCCTGATAAACATCATCGCGGCCTTGATCGGCGCCGGTGTGCTTGAGCGCTATCCGCGCATGCGGGTGTCGTTTGGCGAGAGCGGCGTCGGCTGGATCCCGTACGCGCTCGACCGGATGGATTTCGAGTTCGAGGATCGCTTCCGCGACTTGATGAAATTGAAGCCGAGCGAATATTGGCGCCGCCAGTGCAAGGCGACCTTCCAGCTCGATCCGATCGGCGCCAAGCTGGTCGACGAGATGGGGGTGGAGACGTTGATGTGGGGCTCGGATTACCCGCACACCGACGGCGTGTGGCCGGAATCCTCAAAATACATCGAGCAGCAATTCGCCGGGCTGTCCCCCGAGGTGGTCCACAAGATCACCTGCGAAAACGCCGCTAAATTCTACGGCTTGACCAACTAGACCCTGCTAGCCTCCGACTCGTCGAATGGGCGCCAGAGATGGCGCCCATTCTTTTTCAAGGCTTCACCTGTTTCGCACACCCCAACGTTGGGCTGCTCCGCTGTGCCGAGCGGAAGCGCTTCGCGCTCGCGTCGGAACCGAAATTTCAACGCACATGTTTGACCTATGCGAGAAGCAATGATGGACGTCAATGATGCACCAACGGATCCTTGCCCTGGCCGTCGCCACGGTCCTGAGCGGCGCCGCCGCTTCGGGTGCCGCGATGGCACAGACCATGGCCCCCCCAGCCAATCACGACGCCGGCACACCGGCGGTCGCGAACACTAGCTCCAACAATCCGGGCGCCCCGGTTGCCGGCGCCAACAGCTTTACCCGCTCGCAGGCGATGTCCCGGATCGAAAAGGCCGGCTATTCGCATGTCAGCGGCCTTGCCAAGGACAAGGACGGCATTTGGCGAGGCGTCGCGTCCAAGGACGGCGCGACTGTCCATGTCGCTCTCGACTATCAGGGCAACGTCGTCGCCAAGTAAGCATGCGTCACAGGCACGATTAGAGCCAATTCAAGCGAGGATTTCGCTATGACACAAACGGTTACTGCTCTTTACGATACCTATGACAGTGCAGCTGCAGCTGCGAATGCCTTGGAAGCAGCGGGCATTCCTGCTGACGACATTAGCATCATTGCGAGTAACGCCGACAATCGTCACGCCGATGATCGCTACAATCGGGACCATGCCTCAAACGCGGCCGAGGACGCTGGCAAGGGCGCCGGCATCGGAGCGGCCGTGGGTGGCATCGGCGGTCTGCTGACCGGTCTCGGGTTAATGGCGATTCCCGGCGTCGAACCCGTGGTGGCCGCCGGCTGGCTGGCCGCGACCGTCGTGGGTGCCGCGGGTGGCGCCGTTGTCGGCGGCGCTGCCGGCGGTCTGGTCGGCTCGCTGACCAGCGCCGGCGTGCCGGAGCGCGACGCGAACTTCTACGCCGAGGGCGTGCGCCGCGGCGGCACGCTCGTGGCGGCCCGCGTTCCTGACGGGCAAGCGACGCTGACCCGGGAGATCTTGCAGCGCCATAATTGGGTCGATCCGGCGGCGCGGGGTGCGGCTTATCGCGAGAGCGGCTGGACTACTTTTGATGAAAACGCTCCGACTTATACCCCCGAACAAGTAGCCGCCGAGCGCGCTCGTTACGCCCGCGAGCGCATCTAGCAAATTTCTTTAGGCGGGCGCCGTCGAGGCGCCCGTCAGAATTGCACGCGCTGGGTCAGTGCGCCGTCGATGATCAAATTCGTGCCGGTAATAAAGCTGGCGCGCGGGCTGGCGAGAAAAACGACAGCATTCGCGACCTCCTGCGGCGTGCCCATCCGGCCCATCGGGTTGCGCGACAGCATCGTCTTGAATGCGTCAGGGCTGTTCTGCTCGACGGTATTCCACACCCCGCCTTTGAAATAGACATTCCCCGGCGATACCATGTTCGCGCGCACGCCGTTGGCGGCGAGATTGCGGGCTAGCGCCTTGACGTAGGGAACGAGCGCCGCCTTTACCGAGGCGTAGGGCCGCGGTGCCCCGGCGATCTCGATGGCACCGGTCGTCCCGATCACGATGATCGACCCCGCGGAGGATTTTTCGAGCAGCGGGATCGCGGCTTCGACCCCGGCGATCGTGCCGAGGATGTCGATATCGACACTGCGCCGCCAGGAATTCTTCGTCCATCGCTTGCGCCAAAGCGCTGACATTGGCGACAAAAATGTCGAGCCCGCCGAGATGCCCGGCTGCGTCGGTAACCCACTGACGCAATGCCTGGGTGTCGGATACATCGACGGTCTCGCCATGCGCTTTCACTCCCTTGCCGGCGAGCGCCGTCACCGCCTCTTCGATGCCGGCCTCGCCGCGCGCGCACAGCGCCACATCGCAACCCTCATCGGCCAACAGCTCGCAAATCGCTCGGCCGATACCGCGCGAACCGCCGGTAACGATCGCCCTCTTCCCGTTCAATCCGAGGTCCAATTTCTCCCCCTTTGCATGCTGAATCGCGCGCTGCCGCGCCGTGCCCGGCTTTGCAGCCTTAGGACGTTATCAAGCGGGACAGTCTCCGGGCGCTGGGCCGCGGCCCTGGCCCCCCGCTTCTGCGGTGGCGACGATAAGGTAGCAGCGTCGCCTGGGCTGGCGGCAAATGCGCCAGCTCTGGCGCGGGCGCGCGGATGCGCGTCGTCATAGATCGCCAGCAGCCGTTCGGTATCGACCGCAGTGTAGCGCTGCGTCGTCGACAGGCTGGCATGTCCCAGCAACTCCTGGATCGCTCGCAGATCGCCGCCGGCGCCGAGCAAATGCGTCGCGAAGCTGTGGCGCAGCGCGTGCGGCGTCGCGGTCGCCTGGCAGGCCGAGATATCCGCGCAACGCCTCCATCTGCCGCTGCACCAGACGCGGATGCAGCGGTCCGCCGCGGGACCCGACAAAAAGTGGATAGTCCGCGCCCGGTGCGTACGGACAGACGGCGAGATAGTCGGCGATCGCGTCGCGCACTGCTGGCAACACCGGCAATTGCCGGGTTTTGCCGCCCTTGCCGGTCACCGTCAGCGCTTCGCCGGTCGGCGCTTCCGCGCGACTGAGCCCGAGCGCCTCCGACAGCCGCAAACCGCAGCCATAGATCAATGCCAACAGCTGCGGTGTCGCGCTTTTTCTGCCAGCCCTCCCGGGTGCACTCGGCCGCAGAGTCGACGACGGCGACGGCATCGGCGACGGTCAAGGGCTTTGGCACCGCCGCTGGCAATTTGGGCGAGCGCAATGCCGCGAGCGCGGTCGTCGCGCCGAGCCCGCGGCGCTGCAAAAAGCGAATAAAATTTCGCAGCACGGACATCGTCCGCGCCAATGAGCTGCGCTCGAGCCCTTCGCCGGCGCGGCGCGCGAGATAGGCGCGGAAATCAGCCGGACGCAGCGCGTCGATCGCGGCGAGACCGGGCACTTCGCCCAGGTGCTCGGTCAGGAAATCGAAAAAAGCGGCAAGGTCGCGGCCATAAGCAGCAATAGTATGCGGCGAGGCGCGGCGTTCGCCGGAGAGCCAAGCGGCCCATAAGCCGATTGCCGCGCGCAAATCATCGACCACCGAAAAGCGCGGTAACGGCACCGGCTCGGGTGTGACAGGAAAGCGGGGCACGTTCTCGGGTGAACAGCGTGTCTGGCTTCGCTTTTTCGCAGCGCGAGCCGCGAGCGGCGATGTCACCGGCCGCGTTCGAGCCACTGCGCGATCGTGATCTCGACGGCTCGCGCCAGGAAACTCAGCAACTCGGTGCCAAGGCCGGGATGAAATGTTCCGGGTTTACGAGTGCCGACGCATATCAACCCCGCCTGCCCCAACCGTTCGAACGACAGTCGCACCAGCGCTTGGGAACGGACCAGCCCGGCCGCCGCCCCGAACAATGTCGGGTCGCCCTGTACGTCAGTCTCCAGGGCTACATCGCGATCCGGGCCGAGGACCTGATCGACCACGCCGGCGCGCAGCAGATGGATCCCCGGCAATGGCAGTCGTGTCGTCCGCGCCACCGTGCTTTCGATGCAGAGTGTGACGACATCGACATCGATCAGGACGGCGAGATCGGTCGTGACGATCTGCAGCAGATGCTCGAAGCTTGTCGCCTTCAGCATCGTCAGCGCGGCTTTGTGCACCCGGCACTGGCTCGCAAGATTGCCACGGCTCAGCGCGATCAGCTTCTTGTGCTCGTCTTGCGCTCGCTGCAGATCGTTGCGTAGCCGCTCGAGCATAAAATGCTGAAAATCGATGACCCCGTCGCCGTTGTTGCGGTTCGGCGCCCGCAGCAAACGGAGCGCGTCGGGATGTCGTCGAGAAAATCAGGATGGTCGCGCAAATAAGCAATGACATCGGCAGCGCGGGTGACGCTCGGCCGGTTTGGCGGCGGCTCGCCACCCCCCAGCGCCTTTGGTTGATCGTGCGGACGGTCGGCCAACGCTACCCCCACAGCAAGCCGCTGCAGAACGCGCAGCCGTGAATAGGGGAGCCGCAGAATACCGATCCATCGACGAACTACCTAAATCCTCTCCGTATATGAGATGTGCGAAGTCGAGAGCACTTGCCGCCTGCCGTTTCCCGGACAAGTGTAGCCGATGCCCGAGCGCCATACCAGATCCGACGCTCTCTGCCGCGTCCACGGCGGCGGAACAACGGGCGCTGGCGGCTTGCCTCGCGACCGCACCGCGCATCCGGGTCCTGCTGCCATTGCCGTTACCGGAAGCGCTCGACTACCGGACCCCGGAGGAGCACCGCGCCGCCCGTACCCGGCAGCTTTGTGCGCGTGCCGCTCGGCGGACGTAGCCTTATCGGCGTGGTTTGGGACGAGACGGAGGAGGAGAGAGGGACCGAACTCGCCGCCGACCGGCTGAGAACGGTGCGCGAAATCCTACCGGCGTCGCCGCTCGCGTCGAGCTTGCGCCGATTCGTTGAGCGGGTCGCCGCGTACACGATGACGCCGAGGGGTGCGGTCCTGCGCATGTCGATGAGCGTCGCCGAGGCGTTTCAACCGCTGCGGCCACGACGACTGTGCACGATCTCAGAGGCCGGTCTGGTGGCGCTGGACACAAACTCCGGGGCAACGCTAACGCCTGCGCGCCGACGCGTGCTCGAAAGCCTGCGCGACAGCCCGCCACTGTCGATCGCGGATACTGCTCGGCTGGCCGGCTGCGGGAGCGGCGTCGTGCGCGACTTGGTCGCCTCGGGGATGGCGGTGGAACGCCTCGTCCCGGCCGAGCCACCCACTCCGCCAATACCTGATTGGCAGGCCCAAGGTGTCCCGCTTTCCTTTGACCAGGCTGCCGCCGCGCGCCGGCTTGTTGCCGGGGTCGAGAAGGGTGGTTTTTCGGTCACCGTGCTCGACGGCGTCACCGGCTCGGGTAAAACCGAAACTTATTTCGCGGCAATCGCCGCCGCGCTCGCTGCCGGCCGGCAGGCCTTGGTGTTATTGCCCGAAATCGCGCTGGGGGCGCAGTGGCTGCAGCGGTTCCGGCAGCGCTTTGGTGTCTTGCCGGCGCAATGGCATTCGGAGATCGGTCAGGGCGAGCGCCGCGACACTTGGCGAGCGGTCGCCGATGGCAGGGCGCGGGTCGTTGTCGGCGCCCGCTCGGCGTTGTTCTTGCCGTTTCCCGAACTCGGCCTGATCGTCGTCGATGAAGAGCATGACCCGTCCTACAAGCAGGAGGACGGCGTCTGCTATCAGGCCCGCGACATGGCGGTCTTGCGCGCCTCGCTGGCCGGCATCCCGATCGTGCTGGTATCCGCGACGCCGTCGCTCGAAACCGTAGTTAATGTTGCGCGCGGACGTTATCAGCGCGTCAGCCTGCCACGCCGTCATGCCGATGCCGAACTGCCCGAGGTTCGGCTCGTCGATATGCGCCGCGAGCGCGTGGAGTCAGGCCGGTTTTTATCGCCGCCCTTGGTTGCCGCCCTCGCCGAAACGTTCGCGGCGGGGGAACAGGCGCTGTTGTTTTTGAACCGCCGTGGCTACGCGCCGCTGACCTTGTGCCGCGCCTGCGGCCATCGCTTTCAATGCCCGAATTGCAGCGCTTGGCTCGTTGAGCACCGCTTTACCCGCCGGCTGATCTGCCATCACTGCGGCCACTTCGAGCCGGTACCGCCGCTCTGCCCCGAATGTATGGCGGCCGGCACCCTCGTGCCGTGCGGGCCGGGGGTCGAGCGCGTGTTGGAGGAGATGTCGGCGCGCTTCCCGGCGGGGCGGGCGGCGCTGATGGTCAGCGACATGATGACAGGTCCGCGGGCTGCGGCCGAGCTGACACAGGCCATGGCCGAGCGCCGCTATGACATACTGATCGGGACTCAGATTGTCGCTAAAGGACACCATTTTCCGATGCTGACCCTGGTCGGTATCGTCGATGCCGATCTCGGGCTGATCGGCGGCGATCTGCGCGCAGCGGAGCGAACCTATCAGCTGTTGCATCAGGTTGGCGGCCGGGCGGGCCGGGCGCAACATAAGGGTCGGGTGTTGATCCAGACCTTTATGCCGGACCAGCCGGTCATGCGGGCTCTGGCCTCGGGCGATCGTGACCGGTTTCTCGAAACCGAAGCGGCGGCGCGACGATTCGCGGGGTTGCCGCCCTTCGGCCGGCTCGCGGCCCTAATCGTCAGCGCGGTCGATGCCGAAGCCGCCGATTTTGCCTGTCGGGCGCTCGCACGGGCTATACCACAAATGCCGGGGGTGAGCGTCCTCGGACCGGCGCCGGCACCGCTCTCGGTTTTGCGCGGCCGGCATCGCCGCCGGTTCCTAGTCAAAGCCGAGCGCCAGGTCAATGTCCAGGCGGTGTTACGCGACTGGCTATCGCGTGTTCGCCTGTCGGGTTCGACGCGGTTGCAGATCGACATTGATCCCTACAGCTTCCTGTAGCGGCAACCGCGTCATCTGCGCCGATTAGCCAGCGAGAGCCGATGGTTGCACGAGGTTCCGCGCTGTGTTAGGGAACCAGCCGGCGGCTTTGCCCGGCGGCACCTGGGTGCAATCCGAAAACAACAAGGAATGCTGCTACGGCTTCTCGCCGGCGCTGCGCTTGGAGACTGCTCGACATTGGCTTCCGAAACGACAGGCGTCTCAGCCTTGGCCGAACGGTATGCGGTGGCACTGTTCGACATTGCCGATGAGCGACGCGCACTGGATCAAGTTGCCACCGATCTGCGGCAAATGCAGGCGATGATCGCGGCCAGCACCGATTTGGTGCGCCTGGTGCGCAGCCCGATCCTGTCGCGAAACGAGCAGGCCCGCGCGGTGGAAGCTTTGGCGCAGCGCGCCGAATTGTCGCCGCTGGTGCGCGATTTTCTTGCAGTCGTCGCCCGCAATCGGCGGCTGTTTGCGGTCCCGGTGATGATCGATGCGTTTCTTGCCCGGCTTGCTGAGCGGCGTGGAGAGGTCACCGCCGACGTCGTCTCGGCACAACCGCTGACCGAAGCGCAGCTGAACGCCCTCAGCGAGCATCTGCGCCGCACCGTCGGCCGCCGGGTGACATTGGACACCCGCGTCGATCAGCGCTTGCTCGGCGGGATGATCGTCAAGGTCGGGTCACGGATGGTCGACGCCTCCGTTGAAAGTAAGCTGCGTCGCCTGCAATTGGCGATGAAGGCATAGGCAAAGGGGTTTCTATGGAAATTCGCGCGGCAGAGATTTCGGCGATCCTGAAGCAGCAGATCGCCAACTTTGGCAGCGAGGCGGATGTCGCGGAAGTCGGCCAGGTGCTGTCGATCGGTGACGGCATAGCCCGCATCTATGGCCTCGACCAGGTCCAGGCCGGCGAAATGGTTGAATTCCCGAACGGCGTACGCGGCATGGCGCTGAACCTCGAAAGCGACAATGTCGGCGTCGTTGTCTTTGGCGAGGACAGCGGCATCGGCGAGGGCGATACGGTCAAGCGCACCAGCGCCATTGTCGACGTGCCGGTCGGGCGCGGGCTTCTCGGCCGCGTCGTCGATGCGTTGGGTGAGCCGATCGACGGCAAGGGCCCGCTGGTCGATGTCCACCGCACGCGGGTCGAGGTCAAGGCTCCCGGCATCGTGCCGCGGCGCTCGGTGCACGAGCCGGTGCAGACCGGGTTGAAAGCGATCGACGCGCTGGTGCCGATCGGCCGCGGGCAGCGCGAACTGATCATCGGGGATCGGCAGACCGGCAAGACCGCAGTGGCGATCGACGCCGTCTTGAACCAGCGACCGGTCAATGCCGGCACGGATGAGAAAGCGAAGCTTTATTGCATTTATGTCGCAGTCGGGCAGAAACGCTCGTCGGTGGCGCAGATTGTCAAGACGTTGCAGGATTACGGCGCGCTCGAATATTCAGTCGTTGTCGCCGCAACCGCATCCGAACCGGCGCCATTACAATATCTCGCCCCCTATTCCGGCTGTGCTATGGGCGAGTTCTTCCGCGACAACGGCATGCATGCGCTGATAATCTACGATGATCTGTCAAAGCACGCAGTTGCCTATCGCCAGATGTCATTGCTGTTGCGCCGGCCGCCCGGTCGCGAGGCCTACCCAGGCGACGTGTTCTACCTGCACTCGCGGCTGCTCGAACGCGCCGCCAAGATGAATGAGGAGCACGGCTCCGGGTCGCTCACCGCGCTGCCAATCATCGAGACCCAGGCAGGCGACGTATCGGCCTATATCCCGACCAATGTGATTTCGATCACCGACGGGCAGATCTTTCTCGAAACCGAATTGTTCTATCGCGGCATCCGGCCGGCGATCAATGTCGGGCTATCGGTCAGCCGGGTCGGATCGGCGGCGCAGATCAAGGCGATGAAGCAGGTCGCCGGGCGCATCAAACTTGAACTTGCGCAATATCGCGAGATGGCTTCTTTCTCTCAATTCGCCTCGGATCTCGACGCCTCGACCCAGCGGCTCCTGGCGCGCGGCTCACGCCTGACCGAGTTACTCAAGCAGCCGCAATTTACACCGATGCCGGTCGAGGAGCAGGTCGTCGTCATTTTTGCCGGGACCCGCGGCTATCTCGACCAGATCGAGGTTGGCAAGGTCACTCGGTTCGAAACTGCAATGCTCGGTGAGCTGAGGGCCAGTCATCCTGAACTGCTGGAGACGATACGCACCGCCAAGGAGGTCACCCCGGAGGTCGACAAAGCCCTTGTCGAATTTCTCGATGGCTTTCTGAGAACCTTCGCCTGATCATCGCCGAGCTCGCCCGATGCCGAGTCTGAAGGACCTGCGGGTACGAATCCGCAGTGTCCAATCGACGCAAAAGATCACCGCGGCGATGAAGGTCGTGGCCGCCTCCCGGCTGCGCCGCGCCCAGGAGCAGGCCGAGGCGGCGCGGCCCTATGCTCAACGGATGGAACGCGTTCTTTCGTCCCTCGCTGCCCGAATGACGGGATTGCCGACCGCTCCGCCGTTGCTGGTCGGCACCGGCAAGGACGAGACCCATTTGATCGTCGTCGCGACCTCAGATCGCGGTCTCGCCGGGGGCTTCAACGCGTCGATCTTGCGTGAAGCGCGCCGCCGCATTCGCGAGCTCGAAGCGGCCGGCAAACGGGTGATCATCCTGACGATTGGGCGCAAAGGCCGCGATGGGCTGCGCCGCGACTATGGCCGGATGATCCATGACAGCCTAACCGAGATCGGGCGGCGCCACCTCGCCTTTGAAGAGGCGCAAGATATCGCCGAGCGGATTCTGGTGCTGTTTCGCGGAGGCGCGTTTGACGGTTGCACGATCATCTACAACCGCTTTCGTTCGGCGATTACCCAGATCGTTACGGCGCAGCAGCTGATCCCGTTTCCGGTCGAAGCCGAAGATGAGGCGGAGACATTTTCCCCCAGGAGCGCCGGGGTCTATGCATTCGAGCCGGACGAAGAAGAAATCTTGGGCGAGTTGTTGCCGCAAAACCTTGCGGTGCAAATATACACCGCGCTACTGGAAAATGCGGCGAGCGAGCAGGGCGCGCGAATGACCGCGATGGACAACGCGACGCGCAACGCCGGAGACATGATCGCCCGGCTCACCTTGAACTATAATCGTACCCGCCAAGCGGCGATCACCAAAGAGCTGATCGAAATCATCTCCGGGGCGGAATCACTGCGCGCCGCTTGATTGCATATAGCGGGTCGAGATCAAACGAGGGCAATAGCTGAACATGGCCAGAAACAGCATCGGCACGATTACGCAAGTCATCGGTCCGGTCGTCGACGTACATTTCGATGGTGAACTGCCGGCGATCCTCAATGCGCTGCAAGTCGACCGTACGGGCAGCAAACTCGTGCTCGAAGTGGCGCAGCAGCTCGGCGAAAACGTCGTGCGCACGATCGCGATGGACACTACCGACGGGCTGGTGCGCGGCACTCAGGCGATCGATACCGGCGAGCCGATCATGATGCCGGTCGGACCCGAAACTCTGGGCCGCATCCTCAATGTCATTGGCGAGCCGGTCGACGAGCGCGGTCCGGTGGTGACCAGGATGCGCGCGCCGATCCACCGACCCGCGCCGGAATTCACCGATCAGTCGACCGAAGCACAGATCCTGATCACCGGGATCAAGGTCGTCGACCTGTTGGCGCCGTATGCCAGGGGCGGCAAGGTCGGGCTGTTTGGCGGCGCCGGCGTCGGCAAAACCGTCATCATCATGGAATTGATTAACAACATCGCCAAAGCGCATGGCGGCTACTCGGTGTTTGCCGGCGTTGGCGAGCGTACCCGCGAGGGCAACGATCTCTATCACGAGATGATCGAATTGGGGGTCATCAATCCGGAAGGACCGGGCTCGAAAGCCGCACTCGTCTATGGCCAGATGAACGAGCCGCCGGGTGCGCGGGCGCGGGTCGGCCTGAGTGGGCTGACCGTCGCCGAATACTTCCGCGACGAAGAGGGGCAGGATGTGCTGTTCTTTGTCGACAACATTTTCCGCTTTACGCAGGCCGGGTCCGAAGTGTCGGCATTGCTCGGCCGTATTCCGTCGGCGGTCGGGTACCAGCCGACCTTGGCGACCGATATGGGCACCCTGCAGGAGCGGATCACGACGACCAAAAAGGGCTCGATCACTTCGGTGCAGGCAATCTATGTGCCCGCCGACGATCTGACCGACCCGGCGCCGGCTACCTCTTTCGCGCATCTCGACGCAACGACGGTGCTGTCTCGTCAGATTGCCGAACTCGGGATTTATCCTGCGGTCGACCCGCTCGATTCGACTTCGCGCATGCTCGACCCGCGCATTGTCGGCGACGAGCATTACCAGGTTGCGCGCGACGTGCAGCGCGTCCTACAGACCTACAAATCGCTACAGGACATCATCGCAATTCTCGGTATGGACGAATTATCGGAGGAAGACAAGCTGACCGTCGCCCGCGCGCGTAAGATCCAGCGCTTTCTGTCGCAGCCTTTCCATGTCGCCGAAGTCTTCACCGGTACGCCTGGCGTGTTCGTCAACCTCGAGGACACGATCAAAGGCTTCAAAGGCATCGTCGCCGGCGAGCATGATGATTTGCCCGAAAGCGCCTTTTACATGGTGGGCACGATCGACGAAGCAGTTGAAAAGGCGCGCAAGATGGCCGCCGAGGCCGCGTGACGCGCAGATTTAACTGATGCCCGAGCAGGTGAATTTCGAGCTGGTGACCCCGGAGCGGATAGTGCTTTCGGAGATGGTCGATATGGTCGTCGTGCCCGGCACCGAGGGCAATTTCGGCGTCTTGCCCGGCCATTCGCTGCTGATCTCGACAATTCGTCCGGGCACGATCGATGTCTATCAGGGGCAAACGGTGACCCGCCGCATCTTTGTCGTCGGCGGTTTTGCCGAGGTCACGCCCGAGCGTTGCACCGTCTTGGCGAATGAGGCGTTTCCGGCCGAGGAGCTCGATCGCTCGACAATCGAAGGTGAGTTGCAAATCATTCACGACAATATGCCGAGTTTGCGCGAGCAGATTTCCCGCGCTTCGGGCACCGATCGCGAGCAGCTGATGATCGAACTCACTAGGCTGGAACGCGACCAGGGCGTCGCGCAAGCCAAGTTGCAAGCGCTCGCCCAAGCCGCCGCCGCGCACTAAGAGTGGCCACCGCAGCTGCCGGGGCAAGCTACGACTAAACGAGATTTCTGCTTCCACCCGGTGTAAAAAGGAAAATACTGCGACGCTGGGGGCGGCATGGCGCGTTGGGCGCTCGATGACATTTCGTGGGACCGGTTCGACCGGGCGAAGCTCGATCCCGAGCTTGTCCGGATCGTCAAGGCCGCCGCCCTCGTCGAATTCAATGGCGGCGCCTACGCCCACCATTTGTGCCGGGTTTTCGCCGATGATCCGGCCTTTCAGACAAGCGCCAAGCGCTGGGGCGACGAAGAGACCCAGCACGGCCAAGCACTCGCCCGCTGGGCGCAACTCGCTGACCCCGCGTTCGATTTCGCCGCTGCGTTCGCCCGCTTTAGGCAGGGCTACCGCATCGATTTTGATCGCGACCGCTCGCGCCGCGGTTCGCGCGCCGGCGAAATGGTTGCCCGCTGCATTGTCGAGACCGCCACCAGTTCATTTTATTCGGCGCTGGGCGATGCGGCCGAGGAGCTGGTATTAAAAGAAATCTGCCAGAATATCGCCGCAGACGAAGTCCGCCATTATCGGCTCTTTTATCGAACCCTGATCCGATACCGCGATCGCGAGAGCATCCGGCTATGGAAGCGCCTGCACATAGCACTGGGGCGCATTGTCGAATACGAAGACGACGAACTCGCCTACGCCTATTACGCCGCCAATGCGGCGGCCCAGCCTTACGATCGCCGGCGCTACAGCCGGGCTTATGCTCGCCGCGCTTTTGCCGTTTATCGTGAACCCCATGTCGTGCGCGGTGTCAAGATGCTGTTCCGAGCCGTCGGACTCGCCGCCAACAGCCGCGTGTCGCGCGCCGCCGGCCGTGTCGCTTGGTTGGCGATTCGATGCCGCGCCGCCAGCCTCGCGCACGCCGCCGCCTAGCGGTATTCGGCGCCGCAATCTCCGATGGCGCGCATTAGATCGCGGGACTTGGCGAGGACGCTTGCAATTGCCACGTGATCATCGGCAACGAGATCGAAATCAAACGTGCGGGCGTTTTCGGCTGTGTGCTCGGCGATCCCGAGCCGTGCGCCGATGATGACGCCGGCCACCGCCTTTTGATCAAGGATATAGCGCGTCCCGACATTGGCGATCCCGACCCAGTGCTTGTCGGCGATCGGCTTCAGCGCGGTTAATAACTCCTGGAACAAGCCCCAGCCGCCCCAGGCATCGATCATTTGTTTGTACTTCTGCAGTGAGGCGGTGCCGAGCTCACCGCGAACCGGCTCCGGCCGGTCGAGATAGTTCTCCGACAACAGCCCGCCGAGCACGGTGCCATATGTCAGCAAGACGATGCCGTGATCGGCGCAGAACGCCGCCATTTCTGCCGTCGGCCGGCGGTCGACAAGGGAAAACTGCACCTGGTTCGAGACGATCCGGATGCCGTGCTCGGTGATAGCTTGCAGATGCTCGGTGTCGAAATTGGTCAGCGCGAGATGGCGGATTTTGCCCGCATCGTGCAGATCGCTGAGGTGCTTCAGGGCATCGAGGTAACGCCGGTCCCCGTAATCCCACCAATGAAACTGCAGCAAATCAAGACACTTCACCCCCATCCGCCGTAACGACACATCGACCGCCTGCTCGACAATCCGTCATCGCGCCGGGATGCGGCACCCATTTGGTAAAGGCCTGGATCTCGCCAATCCGCTCCTCACCACAGCGGGCGGTAAACTGGCGCCGGAACTCGCCAATCAGATCCTCGGCTGGGCCGTAATGGTCGGCGAGGTCCCAAGTGGTGAAGCCGGCTTCGTGGTAGCGGAACATCGCCTCGACCGCACGCGCCGGATCGATGCGGCCATGCGCGCCCGAGACCTGCCACATGCCGTTCAGAATGCGCGAGATCGTCAGATCCGGCGTGAATTGGAGCCGGCTCGCGGCGGGCAGGGCCATGTCCTTTCTCCTCCATGCTTATCCCCCGCCATTGCAAGCTCACGGGTCGGCGCAATGCGCCGCCCACGACGACAGGCTCCGCGTGACAATCCGGAGCACGAGCGCGGGTAATGGCTGGATTGCTTCCTCGTCGAAGGGCTCCTCGCAACGAAGGGCCCCTACGAACCCAGAACTGCGCGGCGGCGCTCGAGGCTGGCAGCGGGCCACAGCTCCTTCGAACTGTAATACGCCTCGGTTGCCGGGATGCCGGAAGGCAGGGTCACCCAGGGCAGCTTTGAGCGGGTGTAGATGTGGATGTCGGGCGGCAGTTCCGCCGGATCGTCCAACGTGCCGACTCGAACAAAGCGCAGCTGCGCCAGACCGCCATACTCGCTCCACACCGCGGTTTGACATCGGGGACAGCGAAAGATGCGATGCGGCCGGCCGCTATCGGTCGGCATCGACACCGGCTCCGGCTCGCCAGACAGGATTGCCACGCGATCGGTCTCGATCAGGGCATTGATGACAAAGGCGCTGCCGGTTTGCCGCTGGCAATCGCGGCAGTGGCAGCAATGCACAAACATCGGCGCGGAGCCGAGCCGGTAGCGCACCGAACCGCAGGCGCAGCCTCCCTCGAGTCCGTCACTCATCTATGCCTCCCACTATCCGACAAATCGTCCGATCAGCCCGCGGCGACAGCCCCGGCCTGCTGTGCCGGGCTGGGCATCCGCGCGAGCCCAAGATGGTCGCGCAATGTCGCTCCCTGATAATCACGGCGGTAAAGCCCCCGGCGCTGCAATTCCGGTACAACCTGATCGACGAAATCGGCGAAGCCGCCGGGAAAATACGGTGGTAGGATGTTGAACCCGTCGGCTGCCCCACCGACAAACCACTCTTCTAGGACATCGGCGATGTGAGCTGGCGTGCCGCAGATCACCCAATGGCCGCGCGCCGCCGCCGTCAAATTATAAAGATCGCGCAAGGTCATGTTTTCGCGCCGCGCGGTTTCGTAGAGCACCCGCGAAAAGGTGCGGCTGTTGCCATCTGATGGTGGCGCCGGCACCGGGCCGTCGAGCGGAAAGCCCGACACGTCGTAGCCGATGCGGCTCGAGACCAGGATCGCGGCATTGGTTGGCGTCAGCCAGCTCTGCAATAACGACAGCTTGTCCTTGGCCTCGGCGTCACTCGCCCCGATGATCGGCATCACCCCCGGCAATACCGCGAGCTGCCCCGGATTGCGGCCATACTTGGCCATCCGGTTTTTGAGATCGGCGTAGGCGGCCTTGGCGCTTTCCAATTCCTGCACGACCGAGAAGACGACATCCGCGGTCCGCGCGGCGAGCTGGAGCCCCGAAGGCGAACCGCCCGCTTGGATGATCACCGGATGACCCTGTGGCGCGCGGGCGATGTTCATCGGCCCCTTGACCTGAAAGAACCGGCCCTTGTGGTCGAGCGGCCTGACCTTTGCCGGGTCGACATAGCGGCCGGCCGTCTTGTCGGCGATGACCGCATCGTCGTCCCAGCAATCCCATAATCCGGTAACGACATCGACAAATTCGTTGGCGCGCTCGTAGCGCAGCTCGTGATCCATATGTTGTTCGAGGCTGAAATTCAGCGCCGCCTTGGCGGCCGAGCTAGTGACTACATTCCACGCCGCGCGGCCATTGCTGATATGATCAATCGAGGCGAAGGTGCGGGCAACGTGATAAGGCTCGCCAAAGCTAGTCGAGACCGTCGCGCCGAGCCCGATATGCCGGGTCGAAGCCGCCAACACTGAGATCAGGGTGGTAGGCTCGAACCGGCACAAAAACGACGGATGGTCGCCCGGGTCCATGACCAGCCCATCGGAAATAAACAACAGATCGAATTTGCCGCGCTCAGCAGTCCGGGCGATCTCCTTGGTTACCGACAGATCGAGGTTGCTGATTGCCGCGCCGTCATAGCGCCAACCGGCCGAATGGTTGCCGGTGCCGAGGACAAAGACCCCGAGATGCATCTGGCGGGAGGCGGCCGACATTGGCGAATTCTCCTGTGTCCCGATATGCCCGATCATAGCCGGTTCAGCGCGGTTTTGAATTGCCGAACGCGATGTCGGGCCGCCTCAATTTAGCGGCGCTCCGCCCGCGGCATCGCATCGAGCCCGGTGGTGCCGGCAATGTCTTTCCATTCCGGTCGGCGGACATTGATCAGTTCGCCAAGCGATGCGTAGCCCGAACCCGAGAGCCGGCAGACCGGATCGAGCAGCTTGGGATCGACCCGGCCGTTCCTCCACACCGACGGATCGACATGGGCATGCACGATGCGGCCGAGCACGATGTTGGTGTTACGGTCGGTGACGATATGCGCGACCTCGCATTCGAGATGCGCCTTGGCTTCGGCGACGCGAAACGGGCGCACCTTGGCGGCGGGTGCCGGCGTCAGCGAGGCCCAATCGAATTCATCCTCATCGCGCGGGAAGTCGCCCGAGGTGAAGTTCATTTTTTCGAGAAGGTGCATCGTCACGATGTTGGCGACAAATTCGGGCACCTCGCGCAGGTTTCTCAGGCTGTCTTTAACGCCGCTCGAGCCGAACGCCAGGTAGGGCGGATCGCTTCCCATCAGGTTGAAGTATGAATAGGGTGCTACGTTGCGCTCGCCGCTTTTAGAGATTGTCGAAATCCAACCGACCGGCCGAGGCACCACCAGGGCCGTCATCAGCTGGTAAAAGCCGGGGGCTTGCCAGTCGTCAGGTCCGACTTCGAGATCGCGGTCGAGCGTGGCGGGCGGGGTGTCGTGGCTGCTGGGCATGAATCCGGCTTCCGTCGTTAATAGTCGAATTACGATAGCAGCTTTGATGGCGACGCGGCGATATTGCGGTGCACGCCGCAACCGATCCATGATGGTTCGCTATTTACCCGAGGGGCGGCGATGACGGCAGCGCGGCAGTTGCGTCTAGGGGCGTTTATGCGCCCCGTCGGCATTCACACCGCGTGGTGGCGCTATCCCGGCGCCTACCCTGACGCCAACTCCAATCTTAAGCACCTGATCCGCTTTGCGCAGACTTTGGAGCGCGGCCGGTTCGACGCGTGGTTTATGGCCGATCATCTCTCGGTCCTGAACATGCCGATGGCGGCGTTGAAGCGCAGCGCGACGGTGACTTCGTTCGATCCGCTGACCTTGTTGCCGGCTTTGGCGATGGTGACCGAGCATTTGGGGCTGATCGCCACCGCTTCGACGACCTTCGAGCCGCCCTATCTGATCGCCCGCCGGTTCGCCTCGCTCGATCATATCAGCGGCGGACGCGCCGGCTGGAATTTGGTGACGACCTCGAACCCGGACGCGGCGCTCAATTTCGGCATGACCGAACACATGGAACACGGCGAGCGCTATCGCCGGGCGCGCGAGTTTTTCGATGTCGTTACCGGTTTGTGGGACAGCTGGGCCGACGACGCTTTCATTCGCGATGTCGAAGAGGGCCTTTATTTCGATCCCGAGCGGCTGCATGTGCTCGACCACAAGGGCGAGTTCTTGTCGGTTCGCGGCCCGTTAAACATCGCGCGGCCAGTCCAGGGCTGGCCGGTGATTGTCCAGGCGGGCGCGTCGGATGCCGGGCGCCAACTCGCCGCCGAAACCGCCGAGGTGATCTTTGCCGGCGGCGGCCGTCGTGAAGACGCCCAGGCGTTCTATGCCGATGTCAAAGGTCGCATGGAGCGGCTCGGCCGCGATCCCGAGCATATGAAAATCATGCCCGGGGCGCTCGTCGTGGTCGGCGACACGGTCGGCAAGGCGCGCGAGAAACGGGCATTGCTCGACAGCCTCGTCCATCCCGACAGCGGAATCGCGTCACTGTCGATCGCACTCGGTTGCGACGCCTCGCAATTCGATCTCGAGGGGCCACTGCCCGATATTCCCGAAACGAATGCCAGCAAGAGCGGCCGCGAGCGCGTCATCGCCCGGGCGCGGCGCGACAATCTGACTGTCCGCGAGTTGGCGCGGATCGCCGGCAGCTATGGCGGGCTGGCCCTGGTCGGAACGCCGGCGACGATAGCCGACGAAATGGAGGAATGGCTCGAAACCCGCGCCTGCGACGGCTTCAACATCATGTTTTCGTATGTCCCGGGCGGGCTCGACGAGTTTGTCGACCGGGTCGTGCCGGAATTGCAGCGCCGCGGCCTTTTCCGCCGCGAATACGAGGGTCGCACCCTGCGTGAGAACCTCGGTCTCCCGCGCCCCGAAAACCGCTTTTTCACGCCCCGCGGGTTCTGACGTGATCGCTAGAATGTCCCGTCGGATCACGCGGCCTAGAGCTTTAGGTACTGCGACAACTGCGAGAGCACTTCAATTACTTTGCGCGCCGTCTCGTGCCCCAGATCCTCTCCGATCGCTGAGCTAAAATGTTTTAAAAACGGCACCGATATGCAGCCATAGAGGCTGAGCCAAAGCGCCGCGATTGTGATTTTAGCTGCCGGAGATTTGATCGCGTCGCGCAATTGTTCGGCAACCGCCGCCGCCTCGAACAAGATCGGGTCGCCAAATCCGCGCTGCTCCAAATGGGATAACGCGGTCTCGATGACGCCGAGCCATTCGCTCTGGATCGCGACTGCGATCTCCGCCCCGAGTGTTGCGGTGTTTTCGGACAAAAGCGGATTTGCGGCGCGAACCGCCCGGGTGATTTCCGCACAAACTGGCATTTCGCTGACGAGCGGATAACCCGTCTCGTGATTTCCCTCTTCCGGAGTTGCCAGGCTCATTCCACACTCCGAGAACATACTAGGGCGTGTCGTCAATTATTGTAACGGTGCACGTATACCGAGTTTGAGCATGAGTATAGAAAGTAAAACAAGTTTACCGCGGCTAGAAGTAATGTGATTCATGGAGAGTCGGCTTGGTACAGGGCTGACCCATGACCCGATATGGATTGCGCGATGAGCAGTGGGACCGGATCAAACACTTGTTCCCGGGAAAGCCGGGAGACGTCGGTGTCACCGCGCAAGATAATCGCCGGTTCGTCGAAGCGGTGTTGTACCGCTATCGCGCCGGAATTCCGTGGCGCGACCTGCCGGAACGGTTTGGCGGTTGGAAGAACACGCATCGCCGCTTTAGCCGCTGGGCCAAGAACGGGCTATGGCACAGAGTGTTTCAGCACCTGGCCGCCGATGCCGACAACGAATATGCGATGATCGACAGCACAATTGTCCGGGCCCATCAGCACAGCGCCGGCGCGCCCAAAAAAAGATGAGGATCAAGCCATCGGCCGCAGCCGCGGTGGGCTGAGCTCGAAAATCCATGCCCTAGTCGACGCGCTTGGCAGGCCATTGGCTTTTCTGTTGTCGCCTGGACAGGCGCATGATCTGGTCGGCGCGGACGCGCTGCTGCCGCAAATGACCGCGGATCGGCTGATCGCCGACACCGCCTTCGATGCCGACAAGCGGGTCTTCGAGCCGCTCGCCGCCGCCGGCAAATCAGCTGTCATCCCGCCCCGGTCAAACCGTTTAGCGCCGCGCCAATTCGACCGGGAACTCTATAAAGAGCGCCACCTGATCGAAAACTTCTTCTGCAAACTCAAGCAGTTTCGCGCCATCGCTACCCGCTACGACAAAACCGCCAGAAATTTCCTCGCCGCCGTTCACCTCGCCGCCGTTACAATCTGGCTCAATTGACGACACGCCCTAGCAACATTTGGGACGCGAACAGCGAGCTGCAACCTCCGGCGGGACAGAATTTTGACGCTTTCGTCCGAGCTTGACCCCTTTCAGCCGGCGGTGCTGAGCGGGCACCACCAGCGCCACGTTAACAGCATCGCCAGCAGGCCCGCTACTCCGGAGGCTGCGGCGGCCCAGGAGGCGCCGATCGCCCCGGCGAGCAGACCGATCTGTATAAACCCGAATAGGCCCACTCCGATGCACACCGACAGCACGCCGTAGACGCGGCTGCGCATCTCGGCCGGCGCCGCCAGGTAAACGAGTGTCGCCTGCATGATGCTGAAACAGGCGTTCGCTACCCCGGTCAGCAGCAAGACAAGACCCGACAGCAGTGGATACGGCGTCAGCGCGAACACCGGCACCAGCAACAGGTAGATTACGACGCCCGACAAATAGATCCGCGAGAACAGCGCCTGCCGCGCCGCAAGCGCAATCGCGACTGCCCCGCAAAAGGCGCCAACCCCGGTCATGCTCGACAACAGACCGATGCCGACCGCCCCAAGCCCCAGCTGGTCGTGGCCGATCACCGGTATCATGCTGGTCGCCGGCCAGCCGAACATGTTGTAGATGATCGTGACGGTCAGGGTGGCGATCAGGCGCGGGTTGCGGCGGACCAACACCAGACCCTCGGACATCCGCGCTAACATGCTCTGCGCGCCGGACGGCATCGCAGGATTGCGATAGTGAACCCGTAAGGCCGCGGCGAGCGCGACCGCATAACACAAGACGCTGACGCAGAACGCGCCGCCGATCCCGAACGACGCCAACAGCACGCCGCCGATTGTCGGGCCGACGATCTGGCTCGCATTGTTGGCGCCGACATCGATCGACATCGCGCTGCTCATGCGCTCGGGCCCGACGACGTCACCGATCATCGTGCGCCGCACCGGGTTGTCGGCGGTCCAGCCAACGCCGTTAAACAAGGCAGCCACCGCCAGATGCCAGACCGCAAGCGCACCGGTCCAGGCGAGGATCGCCAAGTTCAGCGAGGTCAATGCCAGCGACAGGACGACGAGGACCAAGGCGATGCGCCGCTCGCAGCGCTCGGCAAGGGCGCCGATCACTGCGCCGAACAATGCCATCGGCAGCATCCGCAGCATCGTCAACGCGGCGACGACAAATGGCGAATGGGTGTGCTGATAAGCGAACACCGCCACCGCCAGCATTTCCAGCCAGCGCACCCCAAACACCACGAGCCCGACCAGCCATAACCGCCAGAAATCGGGGGCGTCGATCAGCCACGCGCGCGGGTCGGGTCTCGCGAAAATAAAGCGTGGGGCATCGCCCTCTGCCGCGGAACCGGGCGAAACCCTACGCGCTCGCGGCCAACGCACCATGCCGCTCATCGAAGCCCTCCAACCCGTTCCCAACCCGCTCCGCCCCAACGCGGCAAAATGTGCCCGCTTTTCGGCGCGATCCATCACCATTTTCCGACCAGCAACACGAGCGCCCGCCGCCGCAGGCTTAGCAGAGATTTCCAGGTTGGGCGATTTTGCGGCAGAATAGCTGCTAGGACGAATTGTCAGCCTGCCGCTTTTGCAAGGCGATCGATTATTGCGGCGCAGTGGTTGCAGAATCTGGTTAATGCGCTGATTGCGATCCCTAAAGGAGGCTCCGATTTCGATCGAAGTTGAATTAAAGCTGGCCGCCGAGCCCGGCGATCTGGAAAAGTTGACGCGTGCCCTAAGCGCTCGCGCGCCCGGCGCCGTGACGATCTCGCGGCAGCTCGTGTCAACCTATTTCGACACGCCGGATTTTGCCTTGCGGGACGCGGGATCGATCTTGCGCGTCCGCGAGGTGGACGGGCGGTTTATCCAGACATTGAAGACCACGGACCCGGACGGCGCGAATTTGCTGTCGCGCGGCGAGTGGGAAGATCCGGTCGCCAGCAGCCTGCCGGATCCGCGAGCGCCCGAGAGCGGTTCGCGCCTGCCGGACGACATCGCGGCGCAACTCCAGCCGCTATTTGTCAGCGAGGTCGAGCGCGTCGCGATCGAGATCGAGCCCAAACCCGGGACGCGGATCGAGGCGGCGGTCGACTGCGGCGTCATTCGCACCGCCGACGGTGCGAGCAGCCAGCCGATCAGCGAGATCGAGCTGGAATTGAAATCAGGCGATCCCGCGGCAGTTTACGATCTGGCCCTCGAATTGCTGGAAACAGCGCCGCTGCGGATCGACCTGCACAGCAAATCCGAGCGCGGCTATCGGCTCGTTCAGCATGACAATAAGCCGCCATCGGCGTCGTCGGCCGAACCGGTCGTCCTCAACCCCGAAATGACATTGGAAGACGCGCTGCAGCGCGTTGGCCGCATCTGTCTCGTCCATATGTTGCGCAGCGAGCCGGCGGCGCTCGCCGGCAGGATCGAGGGCGTCCACCAGATGCGGGTGGCGACGCGGCGGCTGCGGTCAATGCTGTCCGCGCTCAAAAAGATGCTGCCCGAGGCGGAGCGCCGTTGGGTGTCGGATGAGATCAAGGTACTGACCGCGGCGCTCGGACCGGCGCGCAATCTTGATGTGTTCGCGACCGAGCTGCTGCCGCCGGCGCGCGATGAGGCGCCGGACCAGCCGGGCTGGGAGGAGCTGAGTTCGGCCGCCGAGAAGGCTCGCGCCGAGGCGCATCGCCGTGTCGCCGACGAGATCCGGTCGCCGCGCTACACTGCGACAATGCTTCGCTTGCTGCGCTGGTTTGAAGGGCGCGGCTGGCGGCGCGCAGCCAGTGTCGTGCGGGACGAAGCATTGACAGTCGCGATCGGCGCCGTAGCACCCGCGGTGCTCGATCGACGGCGGCGTGCGGTGCGCAAGCGCAGCCGACATTTCCGGCGGCTCCCGGCGCGAAGCCGGCACCGTCTGCGCATTGCGGTCAAAAAACTGCGCTATGCGATAGAATTGCTCGACAGTCTTTACGACCAGCGGGACGCCCGGCCGTTTATCAAACGGCTGAAACGAGTGCAGGACGAACTGGGCCACGCCAACGATGTGCGCGTCGCCTACAGTCTCGTAATCGAATTGGGTCGATCAGCAGCGCATATCGAGCCGATGGCGGACGCCGGCGCGCAACTATTGGCTCGCCACGAACGCGCATTGGCGACACACGAAAAAAAATTGCGGCGGCTGCTGCGGCGACTAAACCAGGCGCAACCGTTCTGGCGGGGATGACGGTCGGCGCGCAACCTGGGCGCCCCCGTCTGGAGCGGCCTGGGATTACGCTGGGGATTACTCGGCGGCGACCTTCGTCGGGATCTGGCATGACACCCCGGTGCCGCCGAGCCCACAATAGCCGCGCGGGTTTTTCGCCAGATATTGCTGGTGGTAATCTTCGGCAAAATAAAACGGCGGGGCGTCGGCAATCTCGGTCGTGATCGCGCCATATTGAGCGTCGTTTAGGCGCGGCTGGAAGGCCTCCCGCGACGTCTCGGCGGCGCGCCGCTGCTCGGGTGAGAAGGTGTAGATCGCCGAGCGGTACTGGGTGCCCCAATCGTTGCCTTGGCGCATGCCTTGGGTTGGGTCGTGGCTTTCCCAAAACAATTTAAGCAGTGCGTCGTAGGTCGTCACCTTCGGGTCATAGACGACCAATACCGCCTCGGTGTGCCCGGTGCGGCCGCTGCAGACCTCCTCGTAAGTCGGGTTTGGCGTGGAACCGCCGGCATAACCGACCGCGGTCACCCATACCCCCGGCGCTTGCCAAAACACGCGCTCGGCACCCCAAAAGCAACCAAGCCCAAAAAGCGCCTTCTCGGAGCCTGCCGGATAAGGACCGGCGAGCGGGCGGCCGTTGACAAAATGGCGCTCCGGTACCTCCATTGGCGCGGCGCGGCCCGGCAGACAATCCTCGGGCCCAGGGATAACCAGTTTGTCCCGTGAAAACGGCCACATTGCGCACGTCCCCTTTTCGTCGGCGCCGCCGGCATCGACGGCCTCAATTCCGATGTAAGCAAACGCGCCGCGGCCGCCAAGGCTGTTTGCCCGCTGCCGCGATAAATGCGAGGATTTCGCGCCTTTGGCGAGCGATCGGGCGTGCGCGAAATCGCCGCTTGGGAGGCAAAGCGCGAAACCCAATCATCCTACGGCGCGTTGGATACCGGCGACCGACAAGCGTCGAGCAGATTCGGTTCGAATCACACGGGGGTGGCGATGTTCAGAGGGTTCGTTCTGGGTATTGTGGTAACGGTGGTCGTCGCCGTCGTTGTGGCCTACTTCTTTGTCACGAACGCCGTCGTTCCGCTCAACGGCGACGCCAAGCCATTGCCGCTCGAAAACTGGGCAGCAAACACCGCGATGCACGCAACCTTGGAGCGCGATGCGCCAAAGGTTCCCAACCCGGTCGCGCTCAGCGATGCGAATTTGATCGCCGGCATCGGCCTTTACGCCAAGCATTGCGCGATCTGTCACGGTACGGCGAAGGGCGATGCCTCGATCACCCCGATAGCCAAGGGTATGTACATTCAGCCTCCGCAACTGGCGAGTGAGGGTGTCGAGGACGACCCCGAAGGCTACACGTTTTGGAAGGTCAAACACGGCATTCGCTGGACCGCGATGCCGGCCTGGGAGGGCACGCTTAATGACGAGCAGATCTGGACGCTCGCATTGTTCCTGAAGCACATGGACAAGCTGCCACCTGCGGCAGAGCAGGCCTGGCAGCAAGTCCCGAATTAGCTTAAGCAAACCAGGAACGGGATCAAATGGCATGGTCGGGCGTTGACCGCGTCATCTGCGGGGAAATCACCAACGGCAAGTCTCGCACATCCACAGCGAGATTGTTGTCAGTCTGACGCCGCCGCGCTATTAAATCATGACGAGCGGCGATCGAGCTCGACCGCGTGGTGGTGGCGCGCGCCGGGCATGTCGTCCTGAACGAGATCAGTGCGGCGATCCTTCCAAAGCCGAAGGGGACGGACGGTTATCATGGCTTTTTCACATTGGCCTCGATTAAACGCGAAAGTTGATCGGACGTCGCGCAACGTACCGATACTGTGCCGCCTGGTGCTGTTGATTGGGTTGCCGCTGGTGATCGCTGTCGGGCCGGCGGCGGCGTCGGATGCCAGCGACGCAAAGGCGACGGCTTTTATGACCGAGTTATGGACCCACGCGGTCGAATTGCTCAATAAGAAGACGCCGGCCGCCGAACGGCAAGCCCGGTTTCGCGAGCTGTTCCACCGCGATTTTGACTCGCCCGGCATCGCCCGGTTTGTGCTCGGCCGCTACTGGCGCACCGCGAGCCCCGAAGAACAAAAGGAATTTCTGAAGCTGTTCGAAGATTATGTGGTGTACGTCTATACCGCCCGGCTATCGGATTTCCAGGGCGAGCAGTTCAAGATCAATGGCGCGCGGCCCGATCAGGATTCGGTGATCGTTTCGACCGATGTGATGTCGCCAGGCGCGCCGCAACCGCTCAAGGTAGACTGGCGGCTGGTCAACGATGACGGGGCCTACAAGATATCCGACGTCATCGTCGAAGGTGTCAGCATGCTGGTAACCCAACGCTCCGAATTCGCCTCGGTGATCCAACGCCATGGCGGCCAGGTGCAGGGTCTGATCAACGTCATGCGCGAGAAAACCGCGAGCGCGGTGCGATAGCGCTGCTGCTCGAGAAGGGCGGGGTACATCGTACCCCGCGCGGTGTTTTTTTAGAGCCAGGCGATGTCGGCTTCGAGGCCGAGCCGGTATCGCCCAACCGTCTCGTAATGCTCCTGACGCCCCTGCAATTGCTGCGACACGGTATGGATGTCGCGAAAGCGCCGTTCGAACGGGTTGGCGGTGAAAATCGCGTTGGCCCCAGCGGCATGATAGGCGATGTCGACGACATCGCGCGCCTGGTGAAGGGCAAAGGTCGCAGCAAGCCGGATCGTCATCCGCTGGTCGAGCGTCAGCGCCCCGCCACAGGCAACCTCATCGGTGATCTTTTTCAGCGCACCGAATAGGTAGGCGCGGGCGGCGCTAAGTTTTGCCTCGGCCTGAGCGACCTGCGACTGCACGACGTTATTGTCGCGCAAGGTTTGTTTGCCGCCACGCGGAATCTTGTCGCGCGCCAGCTCGATGAAGGCGTCGAGGGTGCTGCGGGCAATCCCCATCGCCACCCCGGCAAATCCCGAGGCGTAGAGCTGGAGGCTGCTGAAATGGTAGAGCAGCCCCGGCTCGTGCCGCGCCTGACTGGCATCACGGGCGACGCAAAACCGCACGGGCACGAACAGATCCTTGACCGAATACTGGTCGCTGCCGGTGCCCTTGAGCCCGACGACATGCCAGATATCGCTCATCGTGGCGGCGGATTTCGGAAACAGCAGCGTAGAAACAAGCGGGCTGCCCTCGGCGTTCAGCCGCGGCCGGCCGTCGCGCTCGATAATTGGCAGATGCGCGCCGAGCCAGGTCGCGTCGTGACTGCCGCTGGCAAAGCTGAAGGTCGCCGTGATGCGGTAGCCGCCATCGACGATGCGCGCTTCGCCCGGTCCCGGTCCCCAGGCGAGAATGCCATCAGGGCGGCCGAACACTTCGCGCGCCGTCTCGGGATCGAGATAGGCCGCGGTCATCGAGCAGCCGGAGGTCTGGTTTACACACCAGGCGGCGCTGGCGTCGGCCTTGGCGATCTGTTCGATGACCTGAACAAAGGTCAAGGGCGGCAATTCGGCGCCGCCGAGCGAGCGCGGCAACAGCAGGCGATAAAACCCGTTCTCGATCAATGCCTCGCGCAGGCTCGGCGGCAGTTCGCGGCGGTGTTCGATCTCCTCGGCCTGAGCGGCGATGATCGGCGCCATCGCGCGCGCCCGGGCAATGTAATCGGTCTCGCCCGGATCTTGTCGGTGGCGGGCGGCTCGGCCGGGATCGGCTCGGCTTTCGTCAATAGCGCTCAAAAGGGCTTCCTCACTCTCTATTCGCCACAGCTCGCTCACCGGGCCCGGGCGCGGCGGTCAGGCGCGCGACTTGATCGGCTGGCGGCTTTTCTGTCAAGTCAGCCGGCCAACCACAAAACCGCAATTCGACCGTCATTTGTCAAACTGGAATGCCAGCCTCAACGTGACGTAACGCCGCCGGCGCTGCAGCGAGGGTTAGCGCAGGCCATGCCAGATCGAGTACACTTTGTCGATGACGATCCGCTTGTTGCCGCCGGTCCTGGTCAATCGCATCGCCGCGGGCGAAGTCATCGAGCGCCCGGCGGCGGCGGTTAAGGAGCTGGTCGAAAACGCGATCGATGCCGGTGCGGCGCGGATCGACATCACCTTGCATGATGGCGGGCAGGCGTTGATCGCGGTCGCCGATGACGGGGCTGGCATGGGTGCCGACGAATTGTCGTTGGCGGTCGAGCGCCACTGCACCTCGAAACTTCCCGACGATACGCTTTCGCAGATCCCGGCATTGGGGTTCCGCGGCGAAGCCTTGCCGTCGATTGGTGCCGTCAGCCGCATGCGCATCGTTTCACGCCCGCGGGATGCCGCCAATGCGTGGGAAATTGCCGTCGAAGCCGGTCATAAGAGCGCCCCGGTGCCGGCCGCCGCACCCTTTGGAACGCGGATCGAGGTCCGCGATCTGTTTTTTTCGACCCCGGCGCGGCTCAAATTCCTAAAGACGCCGCGCACCGAGCGCGAGCTCGCGGTCGATACCGTGCGGCGTCTGGCGATGGCCTATCCCGGGGTCGCTTTTTCGGTTACCGGTGACGAGGATCGCGGCTTATTGCGATTGCCGGCGGTCGCCGACCGGGCGGCGCGATTGGCCGCCTTGCTCGGCCGCGACTTTGCGCAGAATTCGCTCGCGATCGAGGCCGAGCGCGGCGGCTTTGTCCTGACCGGGTTGGCCGGTCTGCCGACGTTGAATCGAGCGCTGCCGCGCGATCAATACCTCGTCGTCAACGGCCGGCCGGTGCGCGACAAATTGCTCGTCGGTGCGGTGCGCGGCGCTTATCAGGATGTGTTGGCGCGCGACCGACATCCGATCGTCGCACTGTTTCTCGACGGACCGGCGGAAGAGATCGACGTGAATGTCCACCCGGCCAAGGCCGAGGTGCGGTTTCGCGATGCCGGCTTGGTCCGCGGGCTGATCGTCGGCGCGTTGCGCGCAGCACTCGCAGCCGCCGGCCACCGCGCCTCGACGACGGTCGCGACCGCAGCACTGGGCGCATTTCGCCCCGGAGGCGCCGCACTTGCCCCGCATGGCGCGAGCCCGAGACAATTTGCGTTTCCGTCATCGCCAACCCTCGCCCTCGCCGAAACCGGCAACGCCTTTCTCGCCCCCGGTGCGCCGCCATCATCAGCGACACCAACTCCAGCTGCCGCACCGCCGCCCGCACCGCCAGATGCGGCCGAGGGGCCGCTTGGCGCCGCCCGCGCGCAATTGCACAGCACTTATATTCTGGCCGAGACCGCGACCGGCATCGTCCTCGTCGACCAGCACGCAGCACACGAGCGATTGGTCCACGAGCGTATCAAGCAGGCGCTTGCGACCCATGGGGTCGCGCGCCAGACCCTGCTATTGCCCGAAATTGTCGAACTCGGCGAAGCCGAAGCCGCCCGGCTCGCGGGGCGCGCCGACGAGCTCGCCGAATTTGGTCTCGTGCTCGAAAAATTCGGGTCCGGCGCAGTGGTCGTGCGCGAAGTCCCGGCGTTATTGCCGGGCCTCGATGTCGCGGCGCTTATCCGCGATCTCGCCGACGAACTTGCCGAATGGGGAGCGGCATTGTCGCTGAAGGAGCGCGTTGAGAATGTGTGCGGCACCCTCGCCTGCCACACCAGCGTGCGCGCCGGGCGGCGTCTCACTCCCGCCGAAATGGACGCGCTGTTGCGCCAGATGGAGACGACCCCGAGTAGCGGCCAGTGCAATCACGGCCGCCCGACCTATGTCGCGCTCGATCTCGCCGATATCGAGCGCCTGTTCGGCCGCCGCTGAGCGGCGACCGAACCTCGATCTCGTTACACTACCGGCGAGCGACCGCCATCGACATTGATCGCACACCCGGTGACGTAGGAGGCGGCGTCCGACGCGAGGAAGGTCGCGACATTGGCGAATTCCTCGGCGCGGCCCATCCGGCCCATCGGCACGCCCCGTCCGGCGTCGGCCACGTATTGCTCAAAGCTGACATTTGGCCGCTCGCGATCAAAGCGCCGCTTGATCTGGTCGCTGACGATAACCCCGACATGCAGTGAATTGACTAAGATGTTGTGCGGCGCCCCCTCATGCGACAGTGCCTTGGTAAACGCCATCTGGGCCGCGCGGCTGACCGAGGTCGGCGCGCTATCCGCTCCGGGCGCCTTGGCGCCGATATTGAGTACGCTGATGATGCGGCCCCAGCGGCGCTGCTTCATTTGCGGGAACACCAGCCGGCAAAACCGGATCTGGGCGAACAGTTTGAGGTCGAGATCGGCCTGCCACATCTCGTCGGTCAATTGCTCGGACGGGCCGCGGGTCGACTGCCCGGCATTGTTGACATAAATGTCGATCTTGCCGAACTCGGACATCACCTGGTCGTAGGCCGCTTGGATCGGCGCCATTTTCGACACATCGCAGCTGATCGCCGCGACCTTGCCCTTGGCGCCTTGCTGGATCTCGCCCTTGGCATCGGCCAGGGCTGCGGGGTCGCGCGCCAGGATCGCGACATCGGCGCCCGAGACGGCGAATTCCTTGGCGATCGCCAGACCTAGTCCTTTGCTGCCGCCGGTGATGATCGCGCTTTTTCCGTCGAGTCTTACTTCCACGTCTTTCTCCTTCCTCCACAGTTGATGTGAGTCCCGTCACCCCCCGCGGAAGCGGGGCCCAGGGCAGGTGATGAACCCCCTGGCTCCGCTTTAGCGGAACGACGCAACTAAGCGGGCGGACTCACTGCGCGGTCAGCCGGTCGATTTCGCGCATCTCCTCCGCCGTCAGCCGCCATGCCGCGGCGGCGCGGACATTGGCCTCGACCTGGTCCGGGCGAGTGGCGCCGGCGATCACGCTTGCCACCATCGGCCGCGCCAACAGCCAACCAAAGGCGAGGTCGAGCAGGCTGTTGCCATGCTCGGCGGCCAAGCCCTCGAGCCGTTCGACCAGATCCCAGACCGCGTCATTCATGTAGCGCCCGGCGGCGCGCGGCATCATGCCGAGGCGAGTTCCGGCCGGCGGTGGCGCGCCACGCTTGTACTTGCCGGTCAACAGTCCATCGGCTAGCGGGCGGAACGGGATTAAACCCAGATCGTAAGCTTCGAGAACCGGCATCATATCGAGGTCGAGGCCGCGCGCCAGCAGGCTGTATTCCTCCTGGCACGACACGAAGCGATGCAGGTTGTGATGGCGCGCGGTCCATTGCGCCTCGACCACCTGCCACGCCGGCAACGTTGAACAGCCGATATAGCGCACCTTGCCTTGGCGGACGAGATCGTCGAGCGCGCGCAGGGTTTCCTCGATTGGGGTCAAGGGGTCGGGTTGGTGTTGCTGGTAGAGATCGATCCAATCGGTCTTGAGCCGGCGCAGGCTGGCCTCGACCTCGGTCATAATGTAACGCCGCGAGGCGCCCTCGAACCGCCCCGAGGCATCCATCGGCCGGGCGAATTTGGTCGCCAGCACGATATCCTTGCGCCGGTCGCCGAGGATCTCCCCGATATAGCTTTCGGAATTGCCGCGCGGGTCGCCATAAGTGTCGGCTTCGTCAAAAAACGTGATGCCGAGATCGAGCGCCTTATGTACGACTGCCTTGGTCGCGGCGAAATCGCTGCGCCCGCCAAAATTGTTGCAGCCGAGCCCGATCGCGGAGACCTGCAGTCCTGATTTCCCCAGATTGCGTTGTTCCACCAAACCCCTCTCGAACACCTGCCGAGCTCGACGCGCTTTTCACCGAGACTATAGGGGTTTGCAACCGAGCGAAAGGATCGAGCTGACTTCGCTGCGCTCCTCGCGCGGCAGCGATCGCGTTTGCAATCTTCGCGGGTTTAGGCAAAATTGCGTCAAGCTTACAGACCCAATTTGCCGGATCGCGACGGCAGGGAGACCGCCTATGGACGTGAAGCCGCCGACCGGCGGACCAAGCCGTTTGTGGTATCTGCTGCTGGTCCTGCCATTTATCGCGATGTTCTGGGTGTCGCGCTACAACCGCATCGAGCCCGAATGGGGCGGCATCCCGTTTTTTTATTGGTATCAGCTAGTGTGGATCGGGATCGGCGCGGCGCTGACCCTGATTGTCTATTTCGCGACCCACCGACAGCACTGACCAGCCTCCCGCTATGCCGATCAACTGGCCCGCCCTGACTATCTTTGTCTTGCTGTTCGCGCTGATCACCGTGCTCGGCTTTGTCGCCGCGCATTGGCGCCGTGGGGACCTCGGCCTGCTGCATGAATGGGGCCTTGCCGGCAGCCGGTTTGGCACCGTCGTGACCTGGTTTCTGCTCGGCGGCGATCTCTACACCGCCTACACCTTTATCGCCGTTCCGGCCTTGATGTTTGGCGCCGGAGCGCTCGGCTTTTTCGCGGTGCCGTATACGATAATGGTCTATCCGTTTGTGTTTGTCGTGTTCCCACGGCTGTGGTCGGTCGCCCGCCAGCACGGCTATATCACTGCCGCCGATTTCGTCCGCGGCAGACACGGTAATAAATGGCTGGCATTGGCGGTCGCGGTGACCGGGATTGTCGCGACGATGCCCTACATCGCATTGCAATTGGTCGGCATCCAGGTCGTCATCGCCGCACTCGGGATCGAGGGTACCGGGTTTTTGGGCGACCTGCCGCTGGTCATCGCCTTTGTGATCCTCGCCGCCTTTACCTATACGAGCGGGCTGCGCGCGCCGGCGGCGATCGCCATCGTCAAGGATGTCCTGATCTGGATCACGGTCATTGTTGCGGTCGTCGTGATCCCGCTTGAACTCGGCGGCTACGCCAAGATCTTTGCCGCGGTGCCATCGGCGAAATTGTTGCTCCCGTCGCCGCAGGGGCCAACCCTCGGCCTATACAGCGCCTACGCGACCCTGGCCTTTGGCTCGGCGCTGGCGTTGTTTCTCTACCCGCACTCGATCACCGGAGTGCTCTCCGCCAGCAATCGGCGGGCGATTAGCCGAAACGCCGCCTTTCTGCCCGCCTACTCGTTTCTTTTGGCGCTGATCGCGCTGCTTGGGTTTATGGCGCTCGCCGCCGGGGTCGCCAAGGCGCCGCAATTCTCGTCCCTGTTCAAGCAATACGGCCCAAACGCGTCGGTCCCGGCGTTACTGCTGGCGATGTTTCCGTCTTGGTTTGTCGGCGTCGCGTTTGCCGCGATCGCGATCGGCGCTCTGGTGCCGGCAGCCATTATGTCGATCGCCGCGGCGAATTTGTGGACCCGCAACATTTCCCGCGAGTTCCTGCGTCCGGACTGCAGCCCTGGCCAAGAATCGCAGATGGCCAAGATCGTCTCGCTGGTCGTCAAATTTGGTGCGCTCGCCTTTATCCTCGGCCTGCCACTGCAATACGCGATCCAGTTGCAGCTGTTGGGCGGAGTGTGGATCATTCGGACCCTGCCGGCGGTGATCGGCGGGCTCTACACCCGCTGGTTCCATGACCGCGCGCTGTTTCTCGGCTGGCTCGCTGGCATCGTCGCCGGGACGGCAATGGCCGCCTCGCAGCAATTCAAGCCGATCTATCCGCTGCATCTCGGTGGGTTTACGATCCCGATTTACGCCGCCCTCGCGGCGCTGATCATCAACCTGATCATCGTCGTTGTGCTGACCCCGATCTTCAACGCCGCGCGGGCCGAACGCGGTCGCGACCAGACCGAAGCCGGTCATTACGTCTAATCGACCTCGCGCCAAGCGTGATCGGTTGTCGGGTATCCCCTGGCACTCTCGCGGAGTAGAGTGGGTCGTCGGTTCGCCGGCAGACCGCCGGCCAGCCGTCTTTACCTGGAGGATGCGCGATGATTTATGAAGTTCGTACCTACACACTGCGCCCCGGGACCTTGGCCGAATTCGAAGAGCGCTATGAAAAGCGTCTGCCCTCGCGGGAAAGACACTCGAAACTGGGGGCGTTTTGGCACACCGAGTTCGGCCCGCTGAACCAGGTCGTGCACGTCTACCCCTATGACGATCTGCAGCACCGCACCCGCGTTCGGGCCGCGATGGCGCAGGACGCCGAGCGCAACGCGATGCCCGGCGGCCAGGATCTGATCGTGGCGCAGGAAGCCGAAATCGTGATCCCGGCGCCGTTTATGCGCCCGCTGGGGAGCCGCGATTACGGCACCGGCAATGTTTATGAGATGCGCACCTATACTTACGCGCCGGGCGACATCCCGAAGGTGCTCGACGCATGGGCCAAAGCGATCGAGGCGCGCGAACGGTTTTCGCCATTGGCGGCGTGTTGGACCTACGAACTCGGCGGGCTCAACAGATTTACCCATATCTGGGTGTATAAGGATCTGAACGAGCGCGCCCGGGTCCGCGATGAGTTGCGCAGGCCGGGTGGAGCGTGGCCGCCGCAAGCCGGGGTACGCCCGGTCCGCCAGGAAAACAAATTGCTGATCCCGGCCTCGTTCTCGCCCGTAAGGTAATCACGTCGCGGATATCAGGGTCGTAACTCTGGTATCCGCCCGGCCACCTATACGACCCAGCTCCCAGGACAGGATAGGGAGTGAGCCGCGACTAACTATATGCTTGGACGCCTACGCAGGCGCGGCTCTGACCGGTAGAGAAGAGGCGAAGCATGAGTGAAGAAAAAGCCAGCCTCGAACTGCTGGGCGCGCGAGTTCTCACACTGACGGTCGAAGTGCGCGCGAAGTGCGCGACCTGCAACATCGCTTCACGGCGATGGAGAGCCGAATTCAGCGCGCTGGAAGCTCGGCTCGGCGCGATGGAGGCCCGACTTGGCGCTCTTGAGCAGCGCTTTGCCGTGCAGGAGGACCGGATCTCAGCGATGCTGGGCCTGATTGTCCGGATTGCCGATCGGGTGGAGCGCCGACCGGACCCGTCATCCGAGTGATGCCTGCTGCGCGTGGAAACGCGATATCGGCCCGGCTAGGTGGCGAAGGCTTCGGCGCGGCTGCGAAAGCGGCGGTTGGGGAGGCTGCGCGGTCGGTGGGCTAGGCGTTCGTGAGCCAATGCCAGCGCAACGCCACGCTGGCCGGCGCGAATAGCGGCTTCGGTCAAGGTCCAATTGACCACGTCACGCTGCGCGTGGCTGCCGCCGATCTGCCACAAATCGACGCGAACCGGCAGCAGCATTTCAACAGCTTCTGCCCAGGCGCCGCGGTGGAACGCCATCAATCCTTCGACGATTGGGATGCCGACAGTCCGGTATAGGTGGGCTGCCTCGCTGGTGCTGGCAGCCGTATCGCGCATCGCGGCCACCCGCCGCTCGACCAGCGCTTCCCGGCCGCAGCGCAGCTCCGCCATCGCCGCATGGATATCGGCAAATACCAGACATTTGCCGTCGGCGTGGCCCTCCCAAAGATCAGCCTCGTCCCGCCAACGCTCGCCGATGTCGCAGCCGAGCGTGTCGAGACGCCACAACAGTGCTGCGGCATTGGTTAGGCTTAGCGCGACCGGGCGCTGAGTGGCGCGGATTGGGCCGTCGTAGACCGCCAAGGCCGCGTCGTACTGTCCAAGCTCCAGGTGGAACAACGCCTTGTGCCACCAGATGTGAACCTGGTTCATGTGCGCCGGGGTCGACCATAGCTTTTCGCGGGCCGCCATCCACCCCAACCCGTCTTCCGGGCGCCCAGTCATTTCCATAACATGCGCCACGGTGTGATGCGGCCAGAAGCTTTGCGGTTCGAGTTCGGCGGCGGCGCGTGACTTATCCTCGGCGCGGGCGTAGTCGCCGGCCTCTTCCAGCCCAAAGCCGTGAAACGCCAGCAGCGTGGCGTAGCCGGGGCAGTCCATCGACCATAACGGCAACGCTCGCGCCGAGCGATCGCGCACCCATGGGAACCGCCCTAGAAACCCGTCGATCAGCGCCGCCGCCTGATGCGCTACCAGATCGAACGGGTAATTCATCAGATGGCGGTCGAGCACCGCGACGGCAGCGGCGCGCGCGCTTTCGATCACGTGGGACAGAGCGGCGAGGTGGGCCCGCTCGCGCTCGTTCATCGGCAGCGGACGGACAGTATCAACTAAAGCCCTAGCTCGAAGCATCAGGCCCGGGTCGTTGGCCAGCGCCAGCACCCAGGCGTGCCCGAGATAGGCCATTACGAAATCGGGGGCTGTCTCGCGTGTCGCCCCGAACAGGCTAATGGCGTCACCGTAGACGAGATTGAATGCGCGCACCGCGTCGTTGTAGGTGGCGGCCGCGGCTGGCGTAGCGCCTGAGAGCGAATACCCCTGGGCGTCGTCGATCATCGTCCCTTCCTCACCCCGATCCGGGGTTCGCTTCTCCGGTCGGTTCTATCGCCCAGGTTCAATAAGTAGAGATCTCGATCGAGTTTTGGTCGGGGTCGTCGATATAAACCGATTGGATCTTCCCGATAGCACCGGCGCGCGGACCTTCCATTCTCACCGCGATGCCGCAGGCTTCGAGCTGGGCTTTGACCTCGGCGATCGGGGTTGCCGAAACAAAACAGATATGGGCCGGCATGCGCTTGTCAGCATTCATCGCCGCGGGGCTGCCAGCGGCGTCGAGATGGATCTTCTGGTCACCGAAATGCAGGGCAGCGCGGCCCTCGCCCATGGTTTCGATCTCCATCCCGAGCACGTGTCGGTAGAAATCAACGCTGCGGTCGATGTCGGCGACAGTCAGGTTCAGATGGTCGATCCGCTCGATCTTCATGGGTCACCTCATCGTTCAGGACGGTATTCAGCTTGCCACGAGATTGATCTGCGGGCCAGCCCAACCGGAGTTTGAGGTCACTGTTGCTGCGACGAGCGCGACGATCGATCCCGGCGACAGATCGACCCGAGTGGCGTTGGTCGGGGAAAGGCCTTCACACCATGCCGGGTGAACGCCGATGAGTCCGCCGGCGCGCAGTGGTCGTGGCTTCCCTCGGAAGTCAGCGAGTTGGTCAATGGAGTGGGACGATTATGAATTGCGAATTGCAGCCGCAGGCAGCTAGATCGCCGATACCCTTTTGGCGGACGGCGCAGACCGCGACGGTTGCGCTCGGGGCAACGGCTCTTTTCAATAGCTGGCGGGCGCGCCAAGCTGAGCGGGATCACCCGCCGGCCGGTCATTTTATCGATATCGACAATGTGCGTCTGCACTACGTCGAGCGCGGCAGAGGGCCTGCTCTCGTCCTATTGCATGGCAATGGGGCGATGATCCAGGATTTTGCAATCAGCGGGATCCTCGACCGGCTGGCGCAGCGGTTTCGGGTCGTAGCGATCGATCGCCCAGGTTTTGGTCACACAAATCGGCCGAGGTCACGGATCTGGACGGCGCAGGCGCAGTCGGAACTCGTACACAAGGCCCTCGTGCGACTCGGGGTCGAGCAGGCGATCGTCCTCGGCCATTCCTGGGGGACATTGGTGGCGCTGTCGCTGGCGCTAAATTATCCAGCGGATGTACGCAGTTTGGTGCTGCTCGCGGGCTATTACTTCCCGACCGTGCGCGCGGATGTGCTGGCGTTCTCGATCCCGGCCGCGCCGGTAATCGGCGATCTTCTGGATTGGACGATCATGCCTATCATCGGTTGGGCGGTGCGCTCCATGGTATTTCGCAAGCTCTTTGCGCCAGCGCCGGTGTCACCGCGCTTCGAGGAAGAATTCCCGACCGAGCTGGCATTGCGCCCATCCCAGATCAGGGCGAGCGCTCTCGACACGGAATTGATGACGGTCTCGGCGGCTGCTATCGCCCCGCGCTACCGCGAGCTCAAAATGCCGGTCGTGATCATGGCTGGCAGGGACGATCGGATCGTCAATTTCACGCTACAGTCACGCCGCCTGGCCGAGGCTATCCCAAACGGGTTTCTTATCCCGTTAGAGGAGGTCGGCCACATGCTGCACCACGATGTTCCCGACAAGGTCGTCGAAGCGGTCGATTTGGCATTGAACCGATCATACGCCGGGCCAGATCGTTTGATCTCAAGGCGGCTCGCTGCTGGCATCGAGCCTCCTTCCGTGCGGTCTGCATCTCCAGCAAATTAAATTAGTTCGATCGATCATTGGACCGCTGGATCGGCGAGTAGTAGGAACCGATCACCGCCGCCAGCGCTGTCTGCAATACATTATTTTTAGGGCCGCGCCGTGGCTTTGCGATCGCGTCCCCTCACCAGGGGATAGATGCTTTGCGCGAACAGCTTCGCAATCGTACATCGCGTTGTTGGGATCAATCGCCGGTTTGCAGACGCTCTACCAATTCCCGCACGGTCGGCACGTATCCGTTTGCGTAAAACGGGTCGGTGGCGAAGCGATATGCATTGTGGCCGGCGAACATCAGTTGCTGCTCGACATCATGCGAATGGCGGATCGCCTGCAATGTCTTCTGGATACAGAAGCTGCGAGGATCGGCTTTTTTCCCGGTAGAGCTGGTTTCGTTCTGAGCCCAGTTTGAGAATTGGCATGCGCTAAGGCAGCCCATGCAGTTAATCTGGTCGGTGCGGATCTCCACCGCCTTTTCCGGCGTGACAAAGATCAATGTCGAGTCAGGAGTGCGCAGCGCTTCCGAAAACCCGCTTGCAACCCAATTCTCTGCCGATTGGCGATCGTGCACGGTGAGATAGACTATACGGTTGCGGGCGCCGACCCGAAACGGGGCGACATGTTCACCAACCGGTTCGACAGAATAAGCGACCTGCCGGGCCGATCGCCCCTGTAACTCGTCCAAGAAGCTGTTGCGCACGGCCGATGAGTAAAATCCGGTCGGGCTAAAGCGATTCAGATAAACATCGCCTTCGTCCAAGGTCAGCAGCTTGCGCTTCCAAGCGTCGGAAATGGGGCTCTCTTGGGTTAGGAGCGGGCGGGTTCCGAACTGAAAAGCGATGGGGCCGAGTTCAGGGTTTTCTATCCAGTCACTCCACTCGCGCAAGTACCACAGACCGCCGGCCATGAAGATCGGGGTCGAAATGAGGCCAAAGTCGCTCATCATACTGCGCAGTTCGCGCACCCGCGGGTAGGGCGGCTCGGGATTGAGCGGATCTTCGCTGTTGGAGAGGCCATTGTGGCCGCCGGCCAGCCACGGGTCCTCGTAGACAACCCCCCCGAGCCAGTCGAAAAATTTGTGATAGGCTCGCTTCCACAACGCGCGAAAAGCCCGTGCCGAGGATACGATCGGGTAATAGTAGACCCCGTAGCGTGCACAGATCTCAGCGATCTTATAGGGCATCCCAGCGCCGCAGGTGACGCCGTGGATCAAGCCTTTCGCGCCTTCAAGGACTCCGTGCAAGACCCGCTCGGCGGCGGCCATCTCCCACAGCACATTCATGTGGATGCGGCCTTCACCGTTGCCGCGTTCGTACGCCACACGGGCCTGTTGCACCCCGCCGGCAATGGCATAGGTAACGAGCTCTTCATGCCGCTCGCGCCGCGTGCGCCCGTGATAGAGCTGTGGGATCAGTTCACCGTCTTCGCCGAAGCTGTCGGCATTAACGCCGGAGAATGTGCCTACTCCACCGGCCGCGGCCCACGCTCCCGAGCTTTCCCCATTTGAAATGGAAATGCCCTTGCCACCCTCGACCAGAGGCAGAACCTCGCAACCCGACACTAGGATAGGGTTTAACGCTTTCACGGCAACGCGTCCCGCCCAAACAATGCCGTGAAACGCCGTCCTGTGGTCTGAGGTTGCGCGGGGTCGCCGTTGACCGAGAAATTCATGACATTGGGAAAATCGGAGAAGATCGAGGAGACGCCCCACTGCCACAATTCCCGCGCGCGAGCGACGTCGTTGACCGTGTAGGCCATGACAAAATATCCCGCTTCGCGCAACTCCGCTACGACTGCCGGACGCAGGCGCCGGTGGTCGACATTGATCGTCGTACAACCCAAACCCGCGGCACGCCGCAGCCGGCCGGCTGTTACGGTGGGCATCAGCAGCCCGCGCGCGATATCTGGAGCGTGGTCGCGAGCGGCTTCGATAGCCACGGCTGAAAAGCTCGAAAGCAGCGGCGCAGGCAAATGCCTGGGCCATGATTGCGAGAGGAGATCGGTCGCTGCGAGCGCGGTCGCCCTCGCCTCTCCGCGCTCAGATTTCAGCTCGATATTGGCGCCGAGACCGAGTTCAG
This sequence comes from uncultured Alphaproteobacteria bacterium, assembly GCA_963777435.1. Lineage (GTDB taxonomy): Bacteria > Pseudomonadota > Alphaproteobacteria > ATCC43930 > CGMCC-115725 > AP-15. Next base: position 15,373 of record CAVZQT010000005.1, on the reverse strand, counting down.
ACAAGACGACGATCGCCTCAGCCAGAGTCGGCACCGTTTCACCGACAAACAGCGGATCGAACCAGGCCCCGGCGTCAAAGCGCCGGATTGCGGCCAACGGGAGTTCGCGCGCCTTGCCATAACCATCTGTGGTTCGCTCGAGCCGATCGTCATGCAGAAGAATCAGTTCACCGTCGGCAGTCATTCGAACATCAAACTCTACCCACTTGCATCCGAGCGCATGTGCCTGCCGCAGCCCAGCGACCGTGTTTTCAGGGGCTTCAGCGGCGGCCCCGCGGTGTCCGATGACCGGGGGCAACCAAGGCCCCGGCCAAGGCCCCGGCCCGTTTAGAGTAAGGTTGTCCAATCGCTGCATCGGCGGTCGCGGGCGATAAATTGCGAGCCGGTATTCGAATAGGACGCAGTCAGTTCGGTTCGCTCAGCCTATTTCACCACCTCGGGCGTCCGGACCGGCTCTGCTCGCCTGTTGCCGAGATCCTCACCGGTCTGCTGATCCACTTGGCGCATGCTAAGTTTGACCTTGCCCCTATCGTCAAACCCTAAAACCTTTACTTTGACGTTGTCGCCGAGCTTGACCACATCCGTGACTTTGCCGACGCGCTGGGGGGCTAACTCACTGATATGAACGAGGCCGTCCCGCGAACCGAGGAAATTCACGAAAGCCCCAAAGTCAACGGTCTTAACGACCTTGCCATTGTAGATACCGCCCATTTCCGGCTCGGCGACAATCCCGCGGATCCAATCGATGGCGGCCTGCGCAGCATTACTGTCAGACGCAGCGACCTTGATGGTGCCATCATCATCGATATCAATTTTTGCGCCGGTGGTTTCGGTGATCTCGCGGATCACTTTGCCGCCCGACCCAATTACCTCTCGGATTTTGTCCTTTGGAATGCTCAGGGTCGTGATCCGCGGGGCATTCTCGCTGACTGCATCGCGCGCGCCCGTTAACGCCCGCGCCATCTCGCCCAGGATATGGACCCGCCCCTCGCGCGCCTGGTTCAACGCGATGCGCATGATTTCCTCAGTGATCGAGGTGATCTTGATGTCCATTTGCAAGGCCGTGACACCCTTTTCGGTGCCGGCCACCTTGAAGTCCATGTCGCCGAGATGGTCCTCGTCGCCGAGAATGTCGGACAGCACGACAAAAGCTTCAGGTTGCTTGATGAGCCCCATGGCTATCCCGGCAACTGGCCGCGGCAACGGGACGCCCGCATCCATCAGGGCCAGCGAGGCACCGCAAACCGATGCCATCGACGAGGAACCGTTCGATTCGGTGATCTCGGAAACAACCCTGATCGTATATGGAAAACTGTCTTTGGACGGCAGCAAGGGGTGAATTGCTCGCCAAGCGAGTTTGCCATGCCCAATTTCACGCCGCCCCGGAGAACCGATCCTCCCCGCCTCTCCCGTCGAATAGGGCGGGAAATTGTAATGCAGCATGAAATTTTCGCGGTATTCGCCTTCGAGCGCGTCGATGACCTGCTCGTCCTGGCCGGTGCCCAACGTCGCCACCGCTAGGGCTTGGGTCTCGCCCCGAGTGAACAAGGCCGACCCATGAGCGCGGGGCAAAATCCCGACCTCAGCCGCGATTGGCCGGACAGCGCGCGTATCCCGGCCATCAATCCGGTTAGCACCGCTCAAAATGGCGCCGCGCACGATCTCCTTCTCCAAATCCTTGAAGATTTTGGAGGCTAGCGAGCGCTTTTCTTCATCGGCAAACAGCTCGCCCGCGAGCGCCTTGGCGGCGTCAAGCCGATCGCCGCGGTCTTGCTTTCCTTGCTCGCGGTAGGCGGCCTCGATCAGCGGGCCGACCGTTTCACGCAGCCTTTGCTCGACAGTATGATAATCGGCTGGAGTTCGGCGGCAGATCCCAAGGTTCCTTTGCGCATGTCTCCGCCAACTCGATAATCGCCTGGATCACTGGCTGAAATTCACGATGTCCAAAGGTGACCGCCCCCAACATCATCGCTTCGGAGAGCTCGCGGGCTTCAGATTCGACCATCAGTACGCCTTCGGCAGTGCCAGCGACCACGAGATCGAGTTCGGATCGCGGCAGCTGGGCCAAGGTCGGGTTGAGGACGTAAGCGCCGTCGATATAAGCCACTCTCGCCCCGCCGATCGGTCCAAGAAAAGGTATCCCCGAGATCGTCAATGCCGCCGAAGCGCCGATCATCGAAACGATATCGGGGTCGTTTTCGAGATCATGGCTCAGTACCGTACAAATAACCTGCGTTTCGTTGCGAAACCCAGGCGCAAACAAGGGCCGCAATGGCCGGTCAATCAGTCTTGAAACGAGCGTTTCTTTCTCGGAGGGGCGACCCTCCCGCTTGAAAAAACCGCCAGGGATTTTGCCTGCGGCAAAGGTTTTTTCTTGATAATTGACCGTCAGCGGAAAAAAGTCTTGCCCCGGCTTGACAGACCTCATCGCCACGGCGGTGCATAAGACTGTCGTCTCGCCGTATGTTGCCAAGACTGCACCATCGGCCTGACGCGCGAGCCTTCCCGTTTCCAAAGTCAAACGACGGCCGCCCCAATTCAGTTCTTTTCGGTAAACTTGAAACATTCTCCAGCATTCCTCTATAGTATCGGCCTGCGGCAAGCCGTCTCGCGCGCGAGAATTCTGTCGTCGAGAATGCGGCTCAGCCGCTGCTCACGTGCCGTTTCGTACCAGCCGACTAGCCTCATAGGTTGGCGTCCCATCTGCAATTTCCGAGCGTCACCGCCGCAACCCCAATCGGCCGATCAGAGTTTCGTAACGGTTCTGATTGGAACGCTTCAGATAATCTAACAATCGACGACGCTGACCCACCATAACAAGCAGCCCTCGCCGCGAATGAAAGTCCTTTTTGTGGGTCCCGAGATGATCGGTGAGATTGCGAATGCGCTCGCTCAGGATCGCTACCTGCACTTCGGGAGAGCCGGTATCGGTGGGCTTCGTAGCGTATTCCGAAATGAGCGTCTGTTTGCGCTCGGCAGTGATCGACATCGAACCTCTTACTCCTGTTCACAAATTCAATACGCGCAAAGGCCTCAGGTTTCCGCCCTCGACCCTCGCAAGAGCAACCAGCGCCCGATCATCCCAAGCAGCGACGACAGTGCCCGAAGCGAGCAGGTCGACCCCACCCAGCTCGGCGCAGCCATCAAGCGGCACTCGCTGGCCGCAACGCAACCGCGCGGCTTCGCCTCGAGCCAGAATCATAGCCGGGATCTTGGACAGCGCCGCCTCTACCGGCAACAGCGACCCATCGCAGCCTAGTGGAATATGTTGCTCTCCAAGCACCGACACCAGAGATACTGCATGTTCTTCCGTAAACTGCCCGACTGATAAGCGGCGCAGAGCGGCGACGTGACCCAAAGTCCCCACGGCCTCAGCAATATCGCGGGCGAGCGCCCGGACATAGGTTCCTTTGCCGACAGTAGCCTCGAAATCGGCAAGATCCGAGGTGGGCGCTGCAATGAGCCGCAGATCGAAAATCTCGACCAGTCGCGCCGTCAGACAAGGGCTCAGCCCAGCGCGGGCCAGCGCGTAGGAGCGGCGGCCGGCAATCTTGATCGCGGAATAGGCCGGCGGCTTTTGCGCAATTGTCCCCACAAACTTAGGTAATGTTCTCTCAACGTCCCGCTGATTGGGACGTTCACGGCTCTCGGCCACGATTTCACCTTCACAATCGTCGGTCGAGCGAGCCACACCCCACCTGATCCGGAAGCGGTATCGCTTGGGTCCGTTTACCGCGTAGGCAATCGTTTTGGTGGCTTCACCGAGAGCAATCGGCAGGACACCGGTCGCAAGCGGATCGAGCGTACCGGCATGACCGGCTTTGGCCCCGGTAGCCCGGCGGACTTTCTCTACAACCCGGGTTGAGGTGATGCCCTGTGGTTTGTCGATGACAAGCCAGCCATTTGACGTGGGCTTAGCCGACATCGCCTGGTTCGTCTTCATCATCCAAAGCGTGCAAATCGCGCTGCACTTCGGGGCGCGTCAATATCGCCGAAATGCGATCAGCCCGATCAAAGGTCTCGTCGAGGGAGAAAACCAGGCTCGGCGCAAACCGCAAACCCAGCTCCCTCGAAACCTCTCGACGGAGGAACCCGGCGCTATGTCCCAGTGCGGCAACAATCTCGCCCGCGTTGGTCCCACCTAAAGGCATCACAAAAACCGCCGCATTGCGCAGATCCGGGCTGATCCGAACTTCGGTCACGGTGATATTGGCTTCGCAGAGCACCGGGTCGCGGCACTCGCCGCTCCGCAATATCTGCGACAATATATGGCGGAGCTGCTCGCCGACCCGGCGCTGGCGTTGGCTGGCGCCGCCTCGGCGGGCTTCGACGGAGGGTCGCGGACCGCGGTTGAGGGACCTTCCTCTGGTCTTTTCGTCGTGCACTCTTTGGTTCATCCGGCCTGTTGCCGTTACAGGGTTCGCACGACTTCTTCGATCTCAAAACATTCGATCACGTCGCCGACCTGAATGTCCTGATAGTTTTCAAAGGCCATGCCACATTCGTATCCTTCCCGTACCTCGCGAACCTCATCTTTGAACCGCTTCAGCGTCTTCAGCGATCCTTCGTGGATCACAACGTTATCGCGCAACAATCGAACCTTTGCACCTCGACGGACGGTTCCTTCGGTGACCATACAACCGGCAATCTTGCCAACTCGAGTAATGCTGAACACTTCGCGGATCGAAGCATTGCCCAGCAGTCGTTCGCGCAATGTTGGCGCGAGCAACCCCGACAATGCGCCGCGCATATCGTCGATCAGATTATAGATTATTGAGTAATACCGAATCTCGACACCGTCGCGGCGGGCCAAATCACGCGCTTGCGGGTTGGCCCGAACATTAAAGCCGATAATTACCGCTTCTGATGCCTTCGCCAAGATCACATCGCTCTCGGTGATTCCTCCGACAGCCGAGTGCAGCACGCGGATCGACACTTCATTCGTTGATATCTTATCGAGCGAGCCGACGATTGCTTCAAGCGAGCCCTGCACATCCGATTTAACCACCACCGGCAACTCTTTGGCGGTTCCGGCTGCGATCTGCGAGAACATTTGCTCGAGCGTACCACGCCCGCCAACCGCCGCTGCCGCATCACGTCGGCGACGTTGGCGAAAATCGGCGATGTCGCGAGCCCTTCCTTCGTTTTCGGCGACCACAAAATCGTCCCCGGCGAGCGGGATTCCGTTGAGCCCCAACACCTCAACCGGCATCGATGGGCCGGCTTCGAGCCGATTTAGCCCGCGATCGTCGATTAACGCACGGACCCGACCCCACTCGCTGCCCGCTACAAAGATGTCGCCGACCCGCAACGTCCCACGCTGGATCAACACAGTGGCAACCGGACCCCGCCCGCGTTCAAGCTTTGCTTCCAGCACGACGCCTTCGGCCGGCCGCTTTGGGTTGGCCTTCAAATCAAGCAATTCGGCTTGCAGCAAGATCGCCTCTTCGAGACGGTCAAGATTGGTTTTCTTCAGCGCCGAGACTTCGACATCGAGAATTTCGCCGCCGAGTTGTTCAACGATTACGTCGTGCTGCAGCAGCTCTTGCCGTACCCGCTCCGGACGCGCGTCGGGTTTGTCCGTCTTGTTGATGGCAACGATGAGCGGAGCTTGGGCCGCCTTAGCGTGACGGATCGCTTCGACCGTCTGCTCCATGATCCCATCATCGGCAGCAACGACTAGAACGACAATGTCGGTGACATTGGCGCCACGAGCCCGCATTGCGGTAAACGCCTGATGACCCGGCGTGTCGATAAACGTTATCTGCTTGCCCCCGCTTAACTTTACTTGGTAGGCCCCGATGTGCTGAGTGATCCCGCCAGCCTCACCGGCCGCGACGTCGGTTTCCCGTAAGGCGTCGAGCAGCGAGGTTTTGCCATGATCGACATGACCCATGATCGTGACAACCGGAGGGCGTGACGTCGAGCGTCTCTTCGGCGTCCTCCTCGCCGCGCAGCCCAACCTCGACATCCGCTTCAGATACTCGACGCAGCCGATGGCCGAATTCGCTGACCACCAGCTCAGCCGTGTCGGCGTCGATAACCTGGTTGATTGTCGCCATCACACCCATTCGCATCAGCGCTTTGATGACGTCGGCACCGCGCTCCGCCATGCGGTTCGACAATTCCTGGACTGTGATTGTTTCTGGGATGACGACGTCGCGGACTACCTTGGCCGTTTCCTGGTCGTGCTGGTGGTGTCTTAGGCGCTCGCGCTCGCGCGCCCGCCGCACCGAGGCAAGGCTTCGCATGCGTTCGCCCTCATCGCCGGAAAGCGCCCGCGTAACCGTGATCTTCCCGGCGCGCCGACGCATCTCGTCGCGGCGAACTGGTGCAACTGGCTTTTTAACCTCTGGCCGCGCACCCCGCCGCGCGACGCCCGCTGCTTCCTCCTCTTCTTCCTGCTCAACCGGCGCCGCGACTTTACCCGCCGCAGCAAGCGCCGCGACCTTCGCGGCCGCGGCCTTACCTGCGCGCTCGGCAACCTCGCGTCGCGACTCTTCGTCCTTACGCCGTTGCGCTTCTTCCTCGGACCGCTTACGCGCTTCCTCGACAGCCTGGCGGCGGGATTCTTCCTCTGCAGCCTTGAGGCGGACCTCCTCTTCAGCCTGGCGGCGCGCCTCTTCAGCGGCACGCTCCTCCTCCTGACGACGGCGGTCAGCTTCCACAAGGGCCGCCCGCCGGCGCGCTTCCTCATCCGCCTTCTGAGCGTCCTGTAGCGCACGAACGCGACCAGCGCGTTCCTCCGCTGTCAGGGTTCGTGGGATAACAACCGGGCGCCGCGCTGGCTCAGTTGTCGTCGGCCGCGCCGCAGGTGCGGCATCGCGCGTGACTGCTGGTGCTGCCTCCGGCTTTCCTGGTTCCGCCGATCCCGGTCCGATCATCCGCTTTTTGCGGACCTCGACCGTAACCGTTTTGGAGCGCCCGTGCGAAAAGCTCTGGCGCACCTGGCCTGTTTCCACGCCCTTGCGCAGCTCCAACCTTCCCCCGGGACGACCTAGAGTGAGTGGTCGCTTTTGCTCTTGCTCAGTTGCGTCGGTCATTGCGCTCCAATACCGCTATCGTGCCGTTCCCAGCTAGCCGGGAACGGTGTTGTCCCTCGCTCGACCGCCGCGCCTGTGCGAAAGCCGGCTAATTTCTGCGCATCGGAAAGCAGCCGGCGGCCGAGCGGCCCCGATCCGATCGACGCATTGACCACCTGCTCGCGACCAAAAGCCGCGCCAAGCTCCGCCGCCGTCAGCACACGCAACAGTGGCACACCATGCCCGAGACTTTCGAGCTTGCGGCGCCCACCCTCGGCCCCGTCCAGCGCCGCGAGCAATAAGCCTACGTTTCGGTGACGCGCCGCCTCCGACACCCGCTCGAAGCCACACAGCGCAATACCGGCCCGGCGAGCCAGCCCAATTTCATCAACGCAGCGCTGCACCAAAAGCACCTCGACCCGGTCCGCGAGCCCGTCCGGGATCGCCACAGGCCGGCGCGCGGCGCGCGCAAAGGCGCGCTTCGATATGGCCCGTTCGACGATATCCCGCCGCGGCGTCAGCCACAAACCCCGGCCCGGTAAGCTGGTCGCAATGTCGGGCGTAAGGGTACCGTCGGGAGCAACGACGAAACGGAGTAATTTTTCGCGATCATCGATCGCGCCACTCATCAAGCAGCGGCGCTGCGGCCCATTCCGATCGGCTACACCCTCCACTTCCGAACCGATATGCGTGTCGTTGAAGCTCGTCGCGCCTACTCCTGAGCGGGTACTGCAGACGAAGCCGGTTCGTCTGCGAACCAGTGCGCCCGTGCCTGCATTATCAGTGCATTGGCCGTGTCGGCGTCCAACACGGGGCCGCTTTTGTCGGAACCGGCAAGAAGCTCAAGCAATTCGTCCCCCGCAAGATCGGCGAAGTCGTCGAGCGTCTTGACACCCTTTTCACCGAGCGTCACCAGCATCCCCGGGGTAAGCCCATCGAGAGCCGCGAGATCGTCGGCAACGCCCAGCTCCACCCGCCGCTCTTCATATTCGATATCGCGTCGCTGCAGTGCGTTTCGAGCCCGGGATTGCAGTTCTTGGGCAATCTCGGCGTCGAACCCTTCGATTTCCGCAAGGTCCTCCGGCGCTACATAGGCAACCTCTTCGAGTGAGCTGAATCCCTCGGTCACCAAGAGATGGGCGATGACTTCGTCGATATCGAGAAAGTCGATGAACATCTTGCTACGGCTGCGAAACTCCTCAGTCCGCCGCTCCGACTCCTCGGCCTCGGTTAAGATATCGATATCCCAGCCGGTCAACTGTGAGGCCAGCCGGACATTCTGCCCGCGGCGGCCGATCGCCAAGCTGAGCTGATCATCGGGCACGACAACCTCGACCCGCCGCTGCTCTTCGTCCATGACCACTTTGGTCACTTCGGCCGGCGCCAAGGCGTTGACGACAAACGTCGCCGGATCCGCCGCCCACGGGACAATATCGATCTTTTCGCCTTGCAGCTCGCCGACCACGGCCTGGACACGACTGCCTCGCATACCAACGCACGCGCCCACCGGGTCGATGCCGCTGTCGCGCGACACCACGGCGATCTTCGCACGACTACCCGGATCGCGCGCCACCGCTTTGATCTCGATAATGCCGTCGTAGATTTCGGGCACCTCTTGCGCGAACAACTTAGCCATAAATTGAGGATGCGTGCGCGACAAAAAGATCTGCGGCCCGCGCGGCTCCTGGCGCACGTCGTAGATATAGGCGCGCACCCGTTCGCCCTGGCGAAAGCTCTCCCGCGGCAACAGCTCGTCGCGGCGCGCCATCGCCTCGGCGCGGCCTAGATCGACGACAACATTTCCGAACTCGACCCGCTTCACGAGGCCGTTGACGATCTCGCCGACCCGATCCTTGAATTCGAGAAATTGCCGCTGGCGCTCGGCGTCACGTACCTTTTGGACGATGACCTGCTTCGCAGTCTGCGCGGCAATGCGGCCAAAATCGATCGGCGGCAGCGGGTCGGTGATAAAGTCGCCGATCTCGGCCTCGGGGTTCAGCCGCTGCGCCTCTGTGAGCGGGATCTGTGTTGCCTCATTTTCGATCGGGTCGGCGACCTCGCGAAATCGAAGCAGCCGAATTTCGCCATTGCGCCTGTCGATCTCAGCACGGATGTCATATTCCTGTCCGTATTTCGATCGGCCTGCTTTCTGAATCGCCTGCTCCATCGCCTCGATAACCTCGTCGCGATCAATCCCTTTATCACGCGCGACGGTGTCGGCGACCTGCAGCAGTTCCGGGCGGGCGTAAGCGGCTGTGTTTTCCATATGAAAATTCCGACGTCTTTCTCGGCGCTTGCGTCAGTGGGTGCGCGGTTGAGCAAGCAACTCATCGGTGATGAGCAGCTTCGCCTTGGCGATTGAGCCAAGCGGTAATCGCAGTTCGCCAGCTTCGGTCGCAAGACGAGCCTGACCGTCGGCGGTGCCGAGCAGCCGGCCGCGGAACCGCTTGCGGCCCTCAATGGGGGCATTCAGCTCGATCCGGACTTCATATCCGCTAAAGCGGTCGATAATCTTCGGGACGTACGAGGGGTCGGTCGAGACCGGGCGAGCTTATCTCGAGCGTATAGGCTCCGGGGATCGGATCGGCGACATCGAGTAACGCCGAAACCGATTGGCTGATTATTGCGCAATCGTCGACGGTCATTGGCGTATCGTCGATCCGCTCGGCCATCACTTGCAAGGTTGCGCGGCGGCCGCTCGTCAGAACCACGCGGACAACGCGATAGCCCATCGCCGCGAGCGGTGGCTCGATCAGTTGCGAGATGCCGTTTGTATCGACCAAATACCCGACCTCTGCTCCCTTACTCAACGCGCAAATGCAACAAAGTGGGCCTTCAGCCCACCTTGCGAGACGGATCAACCCGCGGACCTTTGCAAAACGTTACTGCAATATAATCGAATCACACCGACCCACAAGGCCGATCCGACCCGGGAGCCCCGCTAAGCTTGCGGGAACCTCGACTATGCTAGGCTGTCCGGGCGTCTTCGCGGATCATCGCCGCTCCCTTCTCGCCAATCATAATTGTCGGGGCATTAGTGTTTCCGGTAGTCACCGTCGGCATAACCGAGGCATCGATGACGCGTAAGCCGCCAGACTAAGGGAGCGCGAGTCGGATCTGCGGCGGCTTGGCGTACAACATTTGTACCTGTTCTGATGAAGCCGTCGGCGGTCTCGAACATGCCGGTACCGGGTGAGGTCGGGTGGAAATTGCCCTCTTGTCCGGCGACCTCGCCTTTCATCAAATAGTGCGCCGCCTGGAAGTCGAGCATGTAGATCTGCGCTTCGAGCAGCGAAGTCTGCACCCACTGGCCTTCGCCGGTGCGCTCGCGCGCCAGCAACGCCAGCACGATCCCGTAGGACAGCAACAGCCCGGCCGAAGTGTCGTTGATCGCGATGCCGACCCGCACCGGCCCCCTATGTTCCGCACGCGGTAATCGGCTTCCTCTGATATCCTTCCTCGGACGGAACACTCCGGGAGGGCGCCATGACAGTCCAGTTCTCGACCCGCTGCCCCAATTCCGATTACCTCGGTTTCGAGACGTCGCCCGAGGCAATTGTCGTGGCCGCGAAAAAGGCGGAGGAGGTCGGGTTCGACGCCATCCTGGTCAATGATCACATCATCGTCGACAGCTCCCGCTCCCGTGCAGCACCGTGGACCAATGTCTACGATCCGACTTTTCGTCGCGATGTCGTTTATCGCCGCCCACACGACCCGCATCGGGGTCGGCGTTTCGGTGCTGATCATGCCGTACCGCAACCCGGTCGCGACCGCCAAGAGCTTGGCGACGATCGACCGGATGTCGGGCGGGCGGCTGATCGCCGGTGTCGGCGTCGGCTGGAACGAGGCCGAATATACCGCACTCGGCGTGCCGTTCCACGAGCGCGGCGCGGCGCACCACCGAATATCTGCGCGTTTGGCAGGCCTGCTGGGCGCCGGGCAAGGTCTCGTTCGCCGGCAGGTTCTTTTCGTTCTCCGACATGCATTTCAATCCCAAAGCCGGTGCAGCAGCCGCATCCACCGATTTGGATCGGCGGCGCCAGTGACGCGGCGCTGCGGCGCGCGGCGCCAGTACACCGCGCTGTGGCAGCCGACCCCGCTGCCGACTCGCAGAGCTGCTCCAGCGTCAGGCCGCATTGCGCCAGGCGTGCGACCAAATCGGGCGCGCGCCGATCCCGACGCGCATGAGCTTCCGCGTCGAGTTCAGCACGATCACCGGCAATGCGCCCCGATCGGGCGGCAAGCGGCCGATAGGGCACGGCACGCCGGCCGAAGTCGCCGGCGACCTGTTAAATTACCGTGAAAAAGCCGGGCTCGCCGCCTTTCAGATCAACTTTCACGGTAACCGCAACCTCGACCGGCTTCTCCAATCGATGGAGTGCTTTATGCGGGACGTCGCCCCGATCGTGTCCTAGGCGAATTAGCTCAGAGAACTAATCTTCGACGAGCGCGAGGGGGCCCGTTTGGTCTCGCTGCGGCGCCCGGCACTAAGCTTCGGTGAACTCCCAGTCCGGCGTTTGGTGATCGGGAGCGCAATGCTCGACCAACCCCATCGCGGCGAATGCACGGCAGTCGAAATTGCGGCAAACCGTCGGACGGTGCTCGTAGACGGTGCAGCCTTGCGCGCCGAGGTGGATGCAGGCGCCATCCGGACGGCGTTGGAGGCACCAACTCGCCGTCGCGGTTCCGCTCGGTGCGCAGATATGGCAAGCGTCTCCGATTGCGCTTCTCGTCGACGGGAATTCCGTCGTAGTAACAGCAGGCCGTGCACGCGCCGCACGGAACCGGCCCCGCCTCCCCGCGCCACCAGGCGTCGAGATAGTCGCGTCGCGTGCGACCCACCAACCGTCCTGGCTCGCTCATTTCAGTCTCAAATGCTCGGCGGAAGCGACGTGTGGAATACAGCGAAATGCTGATGCGATGAAGCTCAACATGCCTCGATTGCGTTCGACGTGTGGGTGACCGGCTGAGATTATCGAGACCATGCGTTGCCGCATCGGCGCCGTCGGTCAATCAGCGCCACAGCTGCTTGCTGGCGAGCGCCGCACCCTGCGCCAGTGCTTCGAGCTTGGCCCAGGCGATCTGCGGGTGGACGCGGCCGCCGAGCCCGCAATCGGTCGAGGCGATGACCCGCTCGCGCCCGACCAATTGGCAAAGCGCAGGATGCGGTCGGCGACCAGTTCGGGGTGCTCGACGACGTTGGTCGCGTGGCTGACAACCCCCGGCAGGATGATCTTGTCGTCCGGCAGTTTGACCTCCTGCCACACCTTCCATTCGTGCTCGTGGCGGACATTGCCGGCCTCGAACGAATAGGCGCCGGCATTGACCTTCAGCATGACCTCGACGATGTCGCGCATCGGGATGTCGGTGACATGCGGCCCGTGCCAGCTGCCCCAGCACAAATGAAAGCGGATGCGGTCCTCGGGCAGGCCGCGCAATCGCGTGATTGAGCGCCTCGATCCAGCGTGTCGCGAGCTTTCGGTAGTCCTCGACGGTCGGCTCGGGATTGACCTGGTCCCACCCTTCGGCGATGCACGGATCGTCGAGCTGCAGGATGATGCCCGCGTCGACGATCGCCTTGTATTCCTCGCGCATCGCCTCGGCGCAGGCGAAGAGGAACTCCTCGTCGGTCTTGTAATAGCTGTTGGCGATACGGGCGCAGCTGGCCGGCGCCACCGCGGTCATAAAGCCTTCTTCGACCCCGGCCGCCGCGAGCGCCGCTTTGAAACGGGCGATATCGGCCCTGATCATGTCCTGTCCGCTATAGCGGAGGGGCCGGTGCATACCGGGCTCGGCGGACGCGGCCCGGTCGTGATGCCGAATTCCGGGTCATTGTAGGCCGCAGCGAACAGTGTCCGGTCGCGCCGGTCGCCAAAGCTCGTCAGGACGATTTCGCCCGGGCGCGAGCGGCGCGCCTCCATCTCGTAAAGCGACTGCCCGCCCGGCTCGATGCCGGAGAGGCGCTGCCATGAATAGCGCCACCACGAACCGTAATTGACCCGCTGGCCCATCGGCTTGCCGAACTCGCCGTCACCGGGAACGTCGATGCCAAGCTCCTTTTGATGCCGCACGACATCGATAACGGCGTTGCGGAGCGTTTCAGCAAGCGCATTCTCGTCATTTGCCGCCCAAGCCTCGATCAGCGCGTCCGGCCGGGGCAGGCTGCCGGCGTGGCTCGTCAGGATATGGTCGGTGCTTTTCTCTTCCATCGGCGACTGCACTGTCCTACCCACTTCTCGCGCTCGAGCGCCCGCACTGCGGCCGGACCGCCTGTTGTTTTCCGGCCGACATATGACCCGCAATCCGATTTGGCTCACCCACAAAATTGGCCGTGAGGACATGAGTCGCGCCCATCCAATTGGTCCCATTTTAATGCCCACTGTTTATGGGCAAGATTGTGGTTGACCGAGCGATGTCGGGCAGGCTTCTACTCGCGTTTGCGGGAACTGCGGGATCGCCGGATGAGCGAGACGCTGTTGCGCGACATCGCCGACTACTGCCGCCGCGCCGGCATGGCGGAGTCGACCTTTGGCCGGCTCGCGGTCAATGACGGCAAGCTCGTCAGCCGGCTGCGCCTCGGCGGGCGCGTCACCACCGACACCGCGGACCGGGTGCACGCCTTCATCGCGCGCCAGCCCGAGCCCGCGGTCAACGGCGTCCCGGCCGCACGCGGCTGCCGATCCTCGTCGCGCGCCGGCCGCCGCGGGAGCGGCGCGCAACTTTCGCTTCTACGACAATCGCCAGAAATACCTGCTGTTCGTCACCACCTGCGGCGAGAAGTGGGCGGTAGCCCAACGCGTGGGCATGGAGTTGGCCAACATCCATCCGCGCCCGCCGGCGTTGCGCCTCTTCGATGCCGGCATCGGCGACGGCACCGTGCTGACGCGCGTGATGCGCGCGATGCACCACCGCTTCCCGACGATGCCGTTCTACATCGTCGCGCAAGGAGATCAGCCTCGAGGACGTCCGCCTGACGCTTGGAAAAGATGCCCGACCGCCTGTTCGAGCATCCGGCGACCGTGCTGGTCATGACCAACATGTACTACGCCGAGGCGCCGTGGCTGACGCCGCACTCGGTCACCGCGGCGACCAGCCTCGTCTGGCACGAATTGCCGCTGACCGGCAGCACCGCGCACGATTTCGAGCAGCAGATCGGCGACCTGCAGCCGGTTCCTCGCGCGAACACTGGCGCGCGCGGGCCAGCGCCGGCAGCGGCAATCCGGTCTACGAGAAGCCGGTCGTGCTGGTGATCTATCGCGAGGACCACAAATTCCTGCTCGACCAGGTGCGCCCGCGCCGCGGCGTCGACCCGCGCCGACTACGATCTGGTCATCGCCTCGCAGCCCTACCGCGCCCGCGCCCCGCTCGAGTTCAAGGCGCGCCGGATCATCGCGCCGCTGGCCCGCGCCCTCGCGCCCGGCGGCCGGCTGATCGCCATCCATTCGCACGGCGACGATCCCGGCCTCGAGATCATCCAGCGGATCTGGCCCGGCGAAGACCCGTTCACCACCGACCGCCACGCGCTGCTGCGCGCCGCCAAGACCGAGCTCGGCAGCGCCGCGCGCGCGTTCAATTTCAACGCCTACGCCGACGCCCGCTCGCTGTTCCGCTACGACATGCACACGCTGCCGAGCGAGATCAGCGAGACGATCGGCACCTCGACCCTGTTCGCCGCCTGGAACGCCGCGATCTATGTCGCGCAGATCGAGGACGAGCGGCTGTCCGAGGCGATCAGCAGCGGCGCCTATCTCGACGCCACCAAGAAGGTGCTGCGCAAACATGGCGGGCTGTGGTTCTGGGACGAATCCTACGTCATCTCGCGCAAGCGGAATTCGGGATGACGGGAGGCGCCATGGCACCCCCGGACGCGACCCCCGCGGAGCACGCCCGCGCCCGCCGCGCGGCGCAGCTGATCGGCACGGCGTCGATCGAAATCTCGCCGCGCGACGACCCGGTGCGCGACGAACTCGGCGAGTTGCTGGCGCCGGAGACGACAGTCTTCGTCAACCACCCGGGCACGTCACCCATCACGACATCGTCGCCGCTTGCGTCCGGCTGCGCCGCGCCGGCTTCGAGCCGGTGCCGCATGTCGCGGCGCGGCGGCTCGCGAGCTTCACCCAGGCGCGCGACTTTCTGCGGCGCGCGGCCGGCGACGCCGGGGTGACGAGGTGCTGCTGATCGCCGGCGACCCCGCCCAGCCGACGGGCCCGTTTCGCGACAGCGCCGACTTGCCGCGACCGGCCTGGTCGAGAACCACGGGGTCGGCCATGTCGCGTTTGCCGGCTATCCCGAAGGTCATCCGAGCGTCGACCGCCGCGGTCTCGATACGGCCTTGCGCGCCAAGATCGCGG
>CAVZQT010000004.1:0-1044928 GCA_963777435.1 uncultured Alphaproteobacteria bacterium | reverse complement strand
GAAGCATCGATGACGCGCAAGCCGCCAACTCCGCGAACCCGCAGCCGCAAGTCGACCACCGCCATCGGGTCCTCGCCCATTCGGCAGGTGCCGACCGGATGGTGTAGGTTCGTCCCGTCGCGATGCAGAAAGTCGTTCAGCTGCTGTTCTGTTTTCTTTTCCGCACCGGGCATGGTTTCGGCCGCGCTGTGTTGGCGAAGCGCCGGCGAAGCGAAGATCTTCCTCGCATTATCAATGCCGGCGAGTAGCACACCGATATCGCTAGACGCCGAGAGGTAATTCGGTCGTATCGCCGGCCGCTCTAACGGGTCGGCCGAGCGCGCCATGATCGTCCCGCGGCTGTCCGGCCTTGCCAGGCAAACCGCGATTGTCATTCCCGGTTGGCGCTCCAGGCGGCCGTAGCCGCGGGGATCGTAGCTCCCAGGCGTGAACAGCAATTGAAGATTCGGGCTGGCCAAGCCCTCCCGGCTGCGGCAAAAGACCATCGCAGTGGTCACGCCAAAGGTCAGCGCGCCGCTTCCGTTCGTGGCATAACGACCGATCTCGCGCAATAACTTGGCGCCGCGCGCGAGTTCATTTACGGAAATCTCGTCTTTGACGCGATGTGAGACGCGCGCCGCAAAATGATCAGAAAGATTACCGCCGACACCTGGCAAGTCGAGGATTATCGGAACACCGATCGATTTCAGGTAGGCGGCTGGACCGACCCCCGACACCTGAAGCAGGTGCGGAGAGTTCACGGTGCCGCTGCATAGGATCACCTCTCTTGCCGCTGTGACGTGTTCGATCCGATCCCCCCGGCGGAAGGCAACGCCGGTGCACCGCCGCCCGTCAAAACCAAGACAGGTCGCGACTGACTTGGTGATTACCCGCAGGTTGCTGCGGCGGCGCGCCTCGGCGAGAAACGCCCGAGCGGTCGAACCGCGAAACCGCCCGCCGCGCGTCATCTGTGAGTACGCCACCCCTTCCTGAACGGCGCCATTGTAATCCGCCGTCAATTCGAAGCCGGCCTGCTGGGCCGCTTCGACAAAGCGATGGGTCAGGGGCAAAATCGTCCGATAGTCCTCCACTGGCAACGGCCCGCCCTGGCCGCGATATTCCGGTTGCCCCGATTTGTAATTCTCGGACTTTTTGAAAAAGGGCAGCACATCGGAATAGCTCCACCCGCGGCAGCCCATCTGCGCCCAGCCATCGTAATCGGCCGGGTTGCCGCGTACATAAAGCATGCCGTTAATCGAACTCGTGCCGCCGAGAACTCGGCCGCGGGGCCAATGCAGGGCGCGGTTACCGATGCCAGGCTCGGGATCGGTGTAGTAGTTCCAGTTCACCAGCGGATTGGCACGCAGATGCAAGGCGCCAGCTGGAATGTGTATCATCGGGTGCCAGTCGCGCGGCCCGGCTTCGAGAAGGACCACTTGCGCGCCGTCCTCGCTCAAGCGCGCGGCGACAACGCAGCCGGCGGAGCCGGCGCCAACAACGACATAGTCGGCGTGCAGCTCGCTCATTTCGACCGCCTTAACGCGGTTCGGAGAAAAACGGGAAGTGTCTCTCGGTCGAATCTTGCGCCATTCGAAAGTTTTCGCGAGCCGCGATTTTTTGCCGTTGGCATAATTTTCCCCCCGGCCAGTTTTTGGCCTCCGTTGGGACTGATTAAAGCGGCAGCATAGACCGAGTACAATTGCCGAGCGTCATGCGGATGTGATCTCCCGCCGGATGCTGGCCGAGCAGGATCACGCTTAATTTCGTTTTGCGGTCCAGTCTTGTGCCGCCCGATCATTGTCTTCGGCGCAGCGGCGATGCAAGCTCACCGCGACGGATGCGCTGAGGGAGGAGAAACCATGCCAATCGAGCCGATGCTGAGCGAAGAGATGCCGGCAAATGCCCTTGTCGCCCGGGTGTTGGAAGAAGCCGGGATTGAGATGGTTTTTGGCATCTCCGGTGGCCATACCGGCCGCATCGTATCCGGGCTCAGCAAGTATCAGAACTCGATCCGCACGGTATTGGTGCGAGAGGAATCGTTGGGCGGGGTCATGGCCGAGGTTTACGGCCGGTTGACACGTCGGCCAGGTGTTTTGCTCGGGCAGGGACCGTGGGTGCTGGGAAACGGGCTAATCGGCACGATCGAGGCCTATCTATCGAGCTCGCCGATGCTGCTGTTGACCGATTTCAGCGATGCACCCCGATTTCCGCTGCACGCACCCTACCAACAGGGGACTGGCGACTGGGGCAGTTGGGACGCGCGCCGCGCCTTTGGCGGCGTAACCAAGCAGGTCATGCAGGCACACGACCCGATCGCCGCGGTACAGGCCACCCAACTCGGCATCAAGCACGCACTCGCCGGCCAACCCGGTCCCGTCGCCATCCTGTATAGCCACGATTCGCTCGCCGGCTCGGTGGCGCCGGATTCTCAGCCGATGCTGTACCCGACGCGCTATTATCTGCCGGGCACGCTGCCTCCCGCCGAACAGCGCCAGGTCGAAGCAGCCGCGGCAGCGATCTTCGCTGCGCAGAGGCCGGTGCTGATCGCGGGAAACGGGGTGCGCATCGCCCGGGCTTACGACGAACTCCGCCAACTCGCGGAGGCGGCAGGGCTGCCCGTAGCAACGACCGCTGCCGGCAAAGGCACTTTTGCCGAGACCCATCCACTGGCTTTGGGCGTGTTTGGCACCTTTGGCACGGAGGCCGCAAACGCCTGCATCGCCGAGGCCGATCTTGTCGTGGTTGCCGGCTCGAAACTGTCACCGAGCGACACCGCCTGGGAAAATCGGGCATTGCTTGATCCGACCCGGCAGATTTTCGTCCAGATCGACATCGAACCGCGCAACGCCTCGTGGAATTACCCGGCCGAGCATGTCCTGCTCGGCGATGCCGCGGTGATCCTTGGACAGCTCGCCGCCGAAATTCGGCCACGCGCGAGCGGACGACGTCAGACGGCCGAGGAACGTGTCGCAGGCCAGCGCGAGCGTCACGGGTATTTCGACGATCGCGCCTATTTCGCAGACGACGTGCCGATACTGCCGCAACGGCTGATCGGGGAATTGCAACGCGGCCTGCCGGAGAATGCGATTGTTACCTGTGACGCCGGCGAGAACCGCATCATGATGACGCATTTCTACCAGACAAAGCGCGCCGAAGGGTTTCTACAAGCCGCCGGCTCGGGGCCGATGGGTTTTGCCATCCCGGCAGCACTCGGCGCCAAGCTCGTCCATCCGGACCGGCCGGTTGTCGCGGTCTGTGGTGATGGCGGTTTTGCGATGACAATGAACGGCTTGATGACCGCAGTCGAACACGACATTCCGATCATTACGGTCGTGTTCAACAACCAGGCGCTGGGCTGGGTCTTGCATGGATCTGGGCCGTTCTCGGCCGAGTTCAACGATTGGGATCATGCCGCCATCGCGCGCGCACTGGGCTGCCGCGGTGTGCGGATCGAGGACCCGGCAGCGATCGCGCCCGCCTTGTCCGAAGCGCTCGCGAGCCGTGCCCCGACTGTACTCGACGTCCGTACCTCGCTGGCGGTGACCTTTGCCGACATCACTTCACAACTGGCGAAGGACGCCTCGCCGCGGCGGCGTTGAGGAGCGCCGCGATGTCATCGGGTTCAAAAATCGACGAGGTGCTGCGGGGCGCCGTCGACTGCGGCGAGGTGCCGGGTGTGGTGGCGCTGGCGGCGACCGATTGCGGCCTCCTCTATCAGGGAGCTTTCGGCGAGCGCGAGATCACAGCCGGGCCAGCGATGACGCCCGACACAATCTTCCGAATTGCGTCGATGACCAAGGCGGTGACCTCGGTGGCGGCGATGCAGCTGGTCGAGGCGGGCGAACTTTCGCTTGACGAGCCGATTGGCCGGGTCCTGCCCGAGCTCGCCGCGCCTATGGTGTTGGCAGGGTTTGGCCCGACCGGGAAACCACGGCTGCGTCCCGCCAAACGGCCGATCACGCTGCGTCATCTGCTGACCCACACCGCGGGGTTCGGCTACGAGATGCTCAATAGCGAGTTAATCCGCTACAACGCGGTTACCCACACGCCGTCCAACAGCACCGGCGAGCTTGCCTCCCTGCGATTGCCGCTGCTGTTCGATCCGGGTGACAAATGGCAATACGGTATTAATATTGACTGGGCCGGCCGCGCAATTGAAGCCGTGAGCGGCCAATCACTCGATGTCTATCTTCGCGACCATATATCAACACCGCTTGGGATGTCCGATACTGGCTTTGAATTATCGCCGAGCCAAAGAGAGCGCTTGGCGCGGGTGCATCGCCGCAACTCCGATGGTACGCTGGAAGCTATCGACTTTGAACTGCCGGCAAGACCGGAATTCTGGGCGGGTGGCGGCGGCCTTTACTCGACCGGTCCGGACTATCTTACATTTTTGCGCATGTTGCTGGGCGGCGGCGGCCTTGACGGTGTCCGGCCATTGCGGCCTGAGACGGTCGACGAAATCGGCCGCAACCAGGTCGGCGATCTGGCTGCCGGCGTGATGCGGACGGTGATGCCGGAGCGGACCAACGACTTCGTCCTGTTCCCCGAGGGCTCCTGCCGCTGGGGCCTCGCCTATATGATCAATGCGCTACCGGGACCAGATGGCCGCAGCGCCGGCAGCTTGAGTTGGGGCGGAATATTCAACAGCTATTATTGGATCGATCCAAAGATGAAGGTGGCGGCGGTAATCCTGATGCAGTTGCTGCCATTTGCAGACCCGCGCGCGCTCGCCATCTATCGCGCCTTCGAACGCGCCGTCTACGATGTTCTGAAGCAGTCTTAGGTGTACGCGATAAGGGAGTTGCTGCTGGCCTGTCCATCGCGTCATCGTGTAAACCGCGATGCTGACCCTTTCCGACGTAACCTACCGTATTGAAAAGCGGCGCCTGCTCGATCGCGCCAGCGCGCAGATCCCGGACGGCGCCAAAGTCGGGTTGGTCGGACGAAACGGCGTCGGGAAATCAACCCTTTTTAATCTCATCCGCGGCGTGCTGGAGCCCGAGGACGGCACGATCGAGTTGCCAGGCAGCCAGCGCATCGGCTTTCTCGCCCAGGAAGCACCCGCGGGGCTCGCGACCGCTTACGAAACCGTGCTGGCCGCCAATCGCGAGCGCACCCGCCTGCTGGCGGAGCGTGACGCCAACCCAGATCCGTTACGCGCAGCCGAAATCGAGACCCGATTGTTCGAAATCGCCGCCCACTCGGCGCCAAGCCGCGCCGGCCGGATTCTCGCCGGACTCGGCCTCGATAATACGATGCAGCATCGGCCGCTCGCCGATCTGTCCGGTGGCTGGCGGATGCGGGTGGCCCTAGCTGCGGTGCTGTTTACCGAGCCTGATCTGCTGCTGCTCGACGAGCCGACCAACCATCTCGACTTTAAATCGTCGCTGTGGCTCGAACAGTTCCTACGCGGGTATCGGCAGACCTTGATCCTGATCAGCCACGATCGCCGTGTACTGAACGCGGTAACAACGATGACATTGCACCTCGAACGCGGCAAATTGACCGCCTATTCCGGCGGTTTCGACGCGTTTCTGAGGGCCCGGCAGGAGAATGCCCGGCGGTTGGCGGTCGTCGCCAAGCAGCAGGCCGATCAACGGCAGCGGATGCAGACTTTTGTCGCCCGCTTCCGCGCCAAGGCGTCGAAGGCGCGCCAAGCCCAAAGCCGGCTAAAGGCGCTCGCTCGCCTCGAACCGGTGGTCCTCGCCGCGAGCGAGCCGCCACCGCGGATCTTGTTTCCCGAGCCGCCGGAATTGAGCCCGCCGCTGATCTCGCTCGAACGCGTGAGCGTGGGTTATGCGGCGGGGAAGCCGGTTTTGTCCCGGCTCGACTTCCGAATCGACCCGGACGACCGGATCGCGCTGCTCGGCGCTAACGGCAACGGAAAGACGACCTTCGCCCGCCTGCTTGCAGGTAATCTGCCGCCGCTGGGAGGAAACATCGTCCGCTCGCCAAAGTTGCGGTGCGGCTATTTTGCCCAGCATCAGATCGAGCAAATGCGGACGCACAAATCGGCTTACGACCACCTCTCGTCGCTGATGCCCGGCGCGCTACCCGAGATTATCCGGGCCCGCTTGGGAGGCTTTGGGTTTAGTGAAGACAAGGCGTTTGTACCGGTTTGCGAGCTGTCGGGGGGTGAGCGGGCGCGGCTGAACCTCGCTCTGGTCACGTACGATGCGCCCTCGCTGCTGATCCTCGACGAGCCGACCAACCACCTCGATTTGGAAACGCGCGAGACGCTGGTTCAGGCGATCAATGAGTTTTCCGGTGCGGTGATCTTGGTCAGCCACGACTGGCATTTGCTCGAATTGATTGCCGATCGATTGTGGCTGGTGGCCGATGGTACGGTGCTGTCCTACGATGGCGATCTCGACGATTACCGCCGGATGCTGCTCGAACGCTCCGATAGATCTAATGACAATCGTCGCGTCGAGACCGGTGAGCGGCAAACTCAACGGCAGCGAGCCGCCGAGAAGCGGCGGCGAGTGGAACCTCTACGTCAGCATGTCCGCCGGACCGAGGAGAGAATAGCCGCCCTCGCGAAAGAGCGCGAGGAGATCGAGCGCAGGCTTGCTGCGGAGTGCGGAACGCGCCTCAGCGGGGCGGAGATGAGCAATGCTTTGAAGCGACGGGGGAAATTGGCGCGCCTGATCGCTAAGGCGGAAGCCGACTGGTTAGCAACCGAAGAGGCGATCGAGCGCGAAGCCGATGGCTGAACCGTGCTAAGGAGCCGTTCTCCGCGGGGGATCACGCTATTGTGCGATTGGGGATTTTGCTGATGGCAGGAAGAAGGCTTGCTATTACCAAGCGGTCCGTGCAGTGGGCCGCGGCGCCGTCTGGGTATTCCGCGCGGTTCGAGCCGAGTTCGAATGAACCCGCACGTCGCGTTGCTCGCGGCCGGGAAAAATTCGCACCGATCGCGCGCGGCTGATGGCCGCATACTCACTCACGAATACGAACTACTTTGACAAACTTATAAGAGGCAGTCTATCTCATCAGCACAACAGGGAATTCTTGAGGTTGCGTTGTACAGCTAAAAGCGAGACGATGAAATCGCCGCCGCGAGCGCCCCTTGGAGCAGATTTGCCATGGCCGACAGTCCTGCGATCACCGATCGAAACCTTGAAGCGACAACAAACATTTCGCTCAAGAGGGAGCCGGCCTGCTTTGCGTTTCTATCTCCGCGATCAATCGCCTCACCGATGTCGATCAATTCGGTCAACCTGGATCTTGCGTCGGCTGACTATTTCGACGGGCGAGCGTCATTATGGGCGACATTCGAGATGCGCTCGACCGTAAATGATGATCATCCCACTGCTCTTCTTGGTTTTGATGAAACTTTTTTGCGGCCCTTCGCCCGCGCTCTGATCGAGGCGGCCACAACGCGAGCCGCCTATCGGATGACAATTCTCCACGAAAACCGAACGCTCCAACGATGTCGTGTTGTGGAATACGTCACCGGTCCGGGCAAGACCTTGCAGGAGCTAGTCTTGCAACCCTACGACAATGTCGTTCTGATTACAGCTGCGGCTAGCAAAGAGGGGGAAGAAACACTGTTCCAGTTGCCGAGAACGGACAGCTTTTTGCGCGCATTCGCGAAGATAGCTTACGTTGCCGACCAAACCCTTCACGATCTCCTCGACGACATGGAGAGGATGGGCAGACGAAAAGTGGTGTCTTAAAACAATAACTGGTCAGGTCAGAAGTTGAGCGCGCCGAAGTAAAGAATCTTCGGCGCTGCCCAAAATAGTTACCGCGGGCCCGCCCCGCTCGTGCCAGATGTTCTCGGACCGCCGACATCGCCCGATGTAGAAGGCGCCACCCCTTGCGCGGGAGGCTGAGGTGCCGCCGGAGTACCCAGGTTTCCTGATTGAATGCGTGCGAGCTCCTCGCGGTTCAATTGAGCCGTCGTATCACCGGTCAGGGCAGCTTTGGCCGCCATATGCTTGTGATGGGCATGCATTGCTCGAGCGTGCCTGACGGCGTGGTGCGCCGAGGGCACGGCGGATGTCGTCGCCGCCGCCGTTCCGCCACCGGTATAGGGTGTAAGCCCGGGTCCGCCCGGATTGGGACCTGGCACGCCCACCGAGTTTCCGCCGGTCGGGCTTTGTGCCCATGCCGGCGCCGCGATTGCCAGCGCCGCCGCAACCGCAGCCCCGGCCCATATTTGTTTCATTGCGCTGATCCTCTCTAAGCCATCTTTGCTGCAGCGATGAGGTACTGTTGGTCAATTCGGAAACAGCCATACGGTTCGAACTTCGGCTTCGACAGCGCCGTTCAATCCGTTTTAACTCTTCAACGATTTTCAAACTCACATACTAGTGGCCGGGCGGCGGTGCTGGTGGTGAGGGAGGATTGCTCAGATTACCGGATTGGATCCGGGCGAGTTCTTCGCGATTGAGCTGTGCAGTGGTGTCGCCGCTCAGAGCTGCTTTCGCAGCCATGTGCTTGTGAAAATGGTGCATCGCCTTGGCATGTCTTACAGCATGATGGGGCGGCATCGCCGAATTGGGGGGAGGCGGCACAGACGCCGTCCCCGGCGGTGGTGCCTGTTCCGCCGGCATCGGCGGCACCGCAGCCGGAAATGGAGGTGCGCCGCCGTCGGAGTACGGGGTCAGACCGGGTCCGCCGGGATTTGGACCAGGGGTACCCAGCGAATTCCCGCCGCTTGGACTTTGCGCCCAAACGGGCGCGGAGACTAATACCGCAACAGCCGCTGCGGTTAGGAGATGCTTCATTTGTGACTCCTCCGTAGCTAACTAAAATTGCCTCAGGTGATGAAGCCGACAGGCTACATCACCGCGAGCACAACTACCCCAGCAAGCAGAAACACTGTCTTAAGCACGACGGGCCATCCATAAGATACCCCTATGGTAAACGCTTCGCAAGCGCTTAGGTAGTCTGACGTGTTCGCGTTTAACCAGTAGCGCGAAGTCCAGAGCCTAGCCTAAATCGGCGAGACCGCTCTCAGCCGCCAACACCGCCAATCGAGCGAGCGCGACCCCCTTCCAACTATCCGATATCTTAGGTACCGACCTAAGCGCACGACCCGACGAGGCCGCCCAACCCTACAGCGCCCGAGCGACGAGCTCTGCGGGACGACACTACCCCAAGGGAGACAGGCGGCTATCTGCCGCCTCGAATGACGATATTCTGCGTTCAACTCAGGTCCACCCGTTAGACTCTGAGCTATGCAAAGATGCTCTGGGACCAACAACCTCTAAGCTCTTGCTTAGCCTTTAGTCGATGTTTTGCTGGACCGTTTGCTCGAAGAAGATTTAGAGGATTTCGGCTTGCTCTTCTTCCTGGAAGATTTGTGAGTTTTCTTATGCGAGGTCGATTTCGGAGCCGCTTCGGGGGATGAAGGGGCCGTTGGCGCCACCGCCGGCGCGCTTGCCGCTGGCGGTGGACTGCCCACCCGGGGATGTCTGAGCAAAGCTGGCGTTTGGCAGGGTAGTGGCGGCGGCGAAGAGAAGAAGCACAACCGCGCTAACCAGTGTTTTCATGCAAGCACTCCTGTACGAAATGGACTGTTATTTTGAACCAAACGGATCGGCATGGACGGACGGATCACACACCTTCCCTGTCGTTTAGTCAGATCGCTCGTGACGATAACCACCACCCTGATAGAGGGGCAAAAAAACCGCCGCGGTATTTGCCGCGGCGGTGGTGAAGACCTCGGCTCAAGCGAGGCCCGATCCGGTGGCTAGGCGGGCGTCTACGGGAAGACGATCTCGACGCGCCTATTTTGCGGCTCACGGACACCGAGTGGCGTCGGTACGCGCGGATCGTTCATACCGCGTCCGGCAACCACCATATCGTTGCGCGGAATACCAAGCCGCTCAAGAACGGTCGCCACCGCATTGGCGCGGCGTTCCGAGAGTCGTTGATTATACCCCGGCGAGCCAGTTAGGTCGGTATAGCCGGTAACTTGGATCTGGACGGCGCCGCCCGCTTTCCAATGGGCTGCCGCAGCCTCGAGGATCTGCATCCCCTCCGGCGTAATGTTGTATTTGTCCCAGTCGAAGAACACCAGGTACACCTGATGGGTCGGCGGCGGCGGCGGCGCTGGCGGCGCTGGCGGCGGTGCGGCCGGCGGCGGCGCGCCAAACATCATCGTCAAGCTGGCGACGACATTCTGCGTACCATATTTGACGTTGCCGATGCTGCCGATAAAGCAGCATGTGTTCGTCCGCGAGACCTTCGTGGCTGAGAGGGTCTCTTGCGTCGACGCAAGATAGCGGTAATCGACATCCAAGGCCAAAGCCGGATTGATCAGGTAACGAACACCGGCAATCGCCTGATACCCAAAGCCCCACTTGCTGCCGCTGAACGACGGGCTGGTGAAGTTAACGGTCGAGCCGGCGGGGAGGACTTGACCGCTCGGGGTCGTTACGGTCGTGTTGGTCGTTGCGGTGCCGGTGCCGCCTATGCTGCGATACACATCGATCGCACCGATGCCGCCGCCGATGTGCGGGGTAATCGGCCATCCCAACGTGAAGTCGTAGATCACGTTGGCCATAATCGAGTTCGAGTGAGCGCTGCCGTTAGAGTACGCAAAACCGGTAGTGCCGCGGGGGCCCGAAACGAACCCTGTGCCGTTGTTCGATTGATTGTTGTTGCGGTAGCTATACTCGCCCTCAAAGCGCCACGGTCCCCAGGCATAACCAGCGCGCGCCCCGGCGTTGAAGCCGGCATTGTAATTGATTGTGCGGTTCCCCGTGTTGCCGACGGTGTATCCCGCAGGGCCCGTGATCGTGGCACTGGGGTTTTGGCTCGTCAGGTGGGTCCAGCCGCCCTCCGGTCCCAGGTAGAACGCCCCAGGTGGATAGGGTCCGAAAAACTGGGCATGTGCCTGAATGCCGCCACAGGCGATGGCGAGCGCCGCGCCGGCGCCAAGCAGATAGCGATGTCTCATCCCTTACCTCCGGCCGCAAATACGCGTGTGACGATGGTCGTCTCGCCACCGTTCGCGCATCTTCACTATCCCACCGGCAGATGGCAATCGGTTTTTAGCGCAACCCGACGGTTTGTCGTGGAAACTGTGCAGAACGCGCAAGCTCGCGATATTTGTGCAACAGTCAAACTCTAAGGCGTCCTATTCCGGTGTTTTCACAGTGGTGTTTTCGCCACACCCGGAAAGAGTTTGGGTTGTGGCCGGGGATTTGATCCCTCCGGCGAGGGAACTTAACTGGCGATCACGCGTTGCCCCGCGCGGATTAGCCACAATCAGCAGCGCGCAACTCACGGATCGATAAGCACGCCTGGGTTTAGCAACCCTTGTGGGTCAAGCGTTTTCTTTACGGACCGTAAGGCGGAGGCAAAGAGGTCGGGGCGTTGGCGGTCGTACCAAGGTCGATGGTCCCGGCCGACCGCGTGATGATGGGTAATTGTCCCACCCGCCGCGATCAGAGCGTCGGCGGCGGCGCCCTTGATCGATCGCCACTGTTCCTCGAGCGCACCGTGCCGCCCTAACGCGTGGAACGAGAAATACGGCGCTGGCCCGTCGGGATAGGCATGCGTAAAACGGCAAGTAACTTGGCCGGGCTGTCCGGTAGCACCGCGGATCGCTGCTTCGGTTGCGGCTTTGACCTGGTCGTGAAAGACCTCAAAGCGCTCCCAGGTGATCGCCGTCTCGAACGTGTCGGCTATGATAGCTCGCCGGATCATGCGCTCGCGGGCATAGGGCATTCGAATAAAGGCTGTGCGCCATTGCTCAGCCGCTCCCTCACGATGCGCGTCACGCTCGGCTGGGCGTTCAGGCGTGCCGCCATGATCGGCGCAACACTCGAGCGCCCGCTCCATCCAGGCTCCGAGCGGATGATCGGCCAATTCGAAGGCCAACACCATGATCGCCGCACTGCCGTCGCCGGCGCCGGTATTTTGCGCTTCCTGCGGATCGAGGATGCGGCAATTCGCCGGGAACAGCCCGGCCTGCGCAATCGCCCTTACCGCGCGTGCGGCGGCAAAGAAATCCGCGAACCGGATTGCCCCGCCGGCGCGAAACCGTGGCCGATGCTGAAGCCGCATCCAGGCTTGGGTAATCACGCCTAAAATGCCTTCCGAGCCGATCAGCATCCGGTCAGGGCTCGGCCCGGCCCCGGAGCCGGGTAGCCGTCTCGTCTCGACCACTCCTTGCGGGGTCACCATCCGAATGCTTTCGACCATATCGTCGATATGCGTGTAGAGCGTCGCAAAATGCCCGCCCGAGCGAGTTGCGATCCAGCCGCCGAGCGTCGAGTATTCGTAGCTCT
The DNA here is from genome assembly GCA_963777435.1 of uncultured Alphaproteobacteria bacterium. Lineage (GTDB taxonomy): Bacteria > Pseudomonadota > Alphaproteobacteria > ATCC43930 > CGMCC-115725 > AP-15. Next base: position 1,032,692 of record CAVZQT010000004.1, on the reverse strand, counting down.
GCGGAAAATGACGCAAGGTCAGCCCGTGTGGCCGCAGCTGGGCCTCGAGCGCCGGGCCGAATACCCCTGCTTCAATGCGTGCCGCGCGCGAGATGTGATCGATTTCAATGACCCGGTCGAGGTGACGCAGGTCTAAGGATACTGCAGCCCTAAAGTGACCGTCCGATCTGTTGCTCGACGCCGCCGACAACGCTACTGCCGCCGCCGAACGGGGTCACCGACGCCTGCGCACCGCCCGCCCAATCGAGGACCGCTTTAACCTCCGCCTCGTTCCGCGGGTAGACAACGAGATCGGGCGTCGCAGTGTAATCACCCGCGAGACCCCTTGCATAATCGCGAAATGACTTGCCATAGGTGTGAGCTACGCGATCGTAGCGTTCGGTCGAGCAGATCCCTGTCAGAGACGAAGGCGGCGCGAGGCGTGGCGGTGGCAAAGGGATGTCGGCGAGCGCCGGAGGTTCTTGTTCATCAAACCGCTCGACATTCAACAGTCGACGATAGCGATCGAGCGCCTCGGTTTCCTCGACCGCCGTCATTCCTTCGCCCTCGCGTCCCCAACCGAAATGTTTGAGCCGTCCCTCAGCCATCTTCAGCCCCTATTCGCGCGGTCCGACAACTGGGCCATCGAAAAGATAGACCTTACCTTGAGGCCGAGCCAGAGCGACCGAGCCGGCCGGCGGGGAGGCTGGTGCTACTCGGGCCGCCATAGTAGGGTCGGCCGGCACTGAATTCCTCGGGAGAAATCCAGTGAATACGACCGATCGGGGACCGATCAGCGGGACCAACCGCAAGAAGCTGTTGCTGCCGACCACGTTGGCAAAAGCTGGCTGGGCGCTCGTCGAAGCACGCGACGATGTCGAAGGCGTGCCCTATCAGACGACCGCGGCAAAGGCCGAACTCCACCGCCTCCTGGAAGACGTGGCCGGGGTAGCACTCTCGGTGACGCCATTCAGCGGCCCCGAGCTAGACGCTGGCCCAAATCTCGAGGTCGTTGCGCGCATTGGGGTCGGGTATGACGCGGTCGATGTGCCGGCGCTGACCCGCCGCAAAATCCCGCTGATGATCGCCGGAACCGCGAACTCGGTCAGCGTCGCCGAGGCCGGCGTTTACTTATTGATGAATTTGGCCCGCCGCGGTGCAGCGATGGACGCCCTGGTTAAAGAGGGTCGCTGGCACGACCGCTATCACGAAATGCCGGTCGACCTCTATGGGAAGACGGTGCTGATCGTCGGGTTTGGTAAAATCGGCACGCGGTCGGCGAAGCGTCTTGGTGCAATGGAAATGAATGTGTTGGTATATGATCCTTATGTTTATTCAGAGACGATTCGCGGGATGGGATACGAGCCGGTCGGCAATCTCGACGAGGCGATCGCACGCGCTGATTTTATTACCATTCACTGCCCGAAAACGCCGGAGACGATCGGCCTCTTTGATGCGGCGCGGCTCGGGCGCATGAAGCAGGGTGCGTTTATCGTCAACACCGCGCGCGGCGGCATTATTGATGAAAAGGCGCTCTACGACGTGCTCAAGGAAAATCGGATCGCCGGCGCCGCGCTCGATGTCTTTGTCGAGGAGCCAACTCCCAAAGACAACCCACTCCTAACTTTGAAGAATTTTGTAGCGGCACCCCATGTTGCCGGGGTCACGCGCGAGGCGGTCGATCGAATGGCGATAACGACTGTCGAAAACCTTTTGAGCGTGCTCGACGGCAAGCCAAATCGCGAAAACGTCGTGAACCGCGAGGTGCTCGCCTGAATAGGCGGGCTATTGAGGAAAGATAGCGCGAAGAGCGCTGCCCGCGGTTTCGCCACCGACGGGGCGGCCCGGCAGAAATACATCGAGCACTTTCGATTATCCAGGGATGAAAGGCTGCGCCGAGTCGTATGAGAATGGGGCGCCCGCAAAGCGAGACAAGGCTGATGGCGCAGAATACGGGGCGGTCCTCAGAGCATGCGGTTTTGTCGAGATTGCGCTGTGGAGGCCAAGCCGATCCGACTGGTTGCACGATAACCACCGGTGTTTTGTTTTCGCGGTCGCGATTGGCGCCTTTGCCTTACTCTTGCGTCTGCACGGTCTCGGGGACAAGCCGTTCTGGCTAGACGAAGTGGCAACCTTGCGTCGCGCGACGGCTGCCTTGCCATATCTTGCGACCGATTCGCTGCACAATGGTCATTATCCCAGTTATTTTCTGCTGCTCTGGACTGTGGCGAAGCTCGGAACCTCGCAATTTTTGCTGAGGCTTCCCTCAGCCATGTTCGGCGCCGTGGCCGCGTCGTTGACTTGCGCTATCGGCGCCAGGGTTTCAGGCCTGCGCGGTGGGATCATTGCTGGGCTGCTTATGGCGCTCTCGCCGTTTCAAGTGCAGTTCGGGCAAGAGGCGCGATCGTATACCTTAGCCTCGTCTCTAATTCTGACGGCGCTTTACGGATTGGTCCGGCTGGCGCAGCAACCTGCCGCCGCTGCTGTGCCGTTGAACAAAAGGGGAACGCTGTGGCACGCGTGGTCAGCATACGGCATCGGCACCGCGGCGGCTCTCGATACATTAAATGTCGCTGTGCCGTGGTTTATAGCCGCAAATTTTTCGGCGCTGGCGATAGCACGGGCTGCAGGTGACGCAAACCGCGGCTTTTGGCGAAATTGGATCGCCATTCAGCTACTGATCCTGGCTGCCTGGGCGCCGATGCTCGCCCTTGTTTTCCTCACGCATGCCGGAACCGTTCTCGACGCCGCCGGCTGGGTCCCGGCCGAGACAAGCAGGACCATTTGGTCAACGATCGCACCCGTGTACCTGCTCCGCATATCGAGCTTTGTCACCTTTGACGTGATGCCGGCGGAAGCGCCGTGGCTGGCGTTCGCGGTTGCCGCGGCGGCTGCCCTCGGCGCCTGGCGGCTGCGCCGCGACCCGACGTTGCTGGTCGTATTAGGCTGTTCAGCGTTGGTGTTGCCGATCGGCCTGTGCGTTGTTTCGGTGTTCGTGCCTGTGCTGGTACCTCGCTATTTAATTTGGGGTGCGGCACCGTTCTTTGTTCTAGTCGGGGAAGGGCTGGCCTGGCTCTCCGCAAGCCACTTTCCCGCCGCCACGGCAAGCCTAGGAGCGACGGGGCTTTTGAGCCTACTGCCCTATTACAGCTATGAGACAAAACCGCGTTGGGACCTCGTGGCGACCAAACTCGCCGCGATGACGCGTCCGGGCGATATGGTGTTGCTCGACAGTTACTATGCTTACTCTGTACTTTCGGTATTCGCTAGGCAGGCCCATCTCGACCAGCGGGCCGTCCGGCTAACCTGGCAATTGCCGGATGCGCTGCAGATTGCGCCAGGCCGTGACGTATGGGCGGTTTACGGCCGCACCGGCCAGGTAACTAAGCAACCAGCTGAGAATTACCGTCAATCGCTTTCTCCTCTTGGTTACCCTGCGAGCGAAGAATCGGTCGGACGCTATATTGTGGTGTGGCGGTTTGCACAGCCGAACGGACCCGAACCGGCGGCGCTGGCCGCCCCCATGACGATCTCCCGATAAAAAGTGAGCGCCGCTGCGAAGGTTCCGGTTGATCGCTTCCTTTAGCATCGAAGCCGAAACTAAGAGACGAGCGCCCCCGGATCTATCAGTTGAGTGCACGTGCTTGACACAGGTGCGCTTAGGTGGCGGGATCGCCGCCACTGCAATGCGAGGAGGAACGCATCATGCGCGCGAACCGGGTCAGAGAAGCGTGGGCGGCGGGCAGGGCCGTCGTCAATGGCTGGTGCGGGATACCGAGCGGCTTTTCGGCCGAGTTGATGGCCCATATGGGCTGGGACTCGCTGGTCATCGACATGCAGCATGGCGTGGTCGACTACAAGGACATGCTCTCGATGCTGCAGGGCATCTCGACCACCGAGGTGACGCCGATGGTGCGAGTGCCGTGGAACGACCCGGCGCATATCATGAAGGCGCTCGACGCCGGCGCCTACGGCATTATCTGCCCGATGATCAACAGCCGTGAGGAATGCGAGAAATTTGTCGGCGCCTGCCGCTATTCGCCGGCCGGTTATCGCAGTTCGGGACCGATTCGAGCCGCGCTCTATGGCGGGTCCGACTACCAGGAAAAAGCCAACGACACCGTCATTGCGTTTGCGATGATCGAGACTGTCGAGGCGATCGCGAAGCTCGACGAGATTTTATCGACCCCCGGTCTCGACGCGGTCTATGTCGGTCCGTCCGATCTGTCGATTACGATGGGCTTGCCAGCTGGGCTCGACAAGGACCATGACGCGATGATCGCGAACCTGAAAAAGATCCTCGAGGGCTGCCACCGACATGGGGTCAAGGCAGGCATCCATACCGGCAGCCCAGTCTATGCCAAGCGCATGTTCGAGATGGGCTACAACTTCGCGACGGTTATGGGCGACGCCGCCCTGATGCGCGCGGCCGGGGCCCAGGTGTTGCAGCAGATGCGGGACGGCAACGCCTCCGCTGCCCGGTCGACCGGACCCTACTAATTGCGGCACCCCTCTCCCCCCAGCGCGGGGAGAGGGAGTTTCATTGAGATCAGCCGCCGATGGCGCCCTGGGCCTCAACGTAGAGTGAATAAACCGATTGGCTTGCCGCCATGAAGAGCCGATTACGCTTAGGCCCGCCGAAACAGACATTGGCGCAGCGTTCAGGCAGCAGTATGCGGCCGATCAAGTCTCCATCGGGCGCAAAGACCGCGACCCCGTCCTCTCCTTCGCCGCCGGAAAAGCCGCACCAGACATGTCCTTCGGTGTCGCAGCGGATGCCGTCGGCGTAACCCGGCATCGCATCGAAAAAGACGCGACCATTGGCGGCCCGGACGCCGTCGTCAACCGCATCGTAGACATGTACCGTCTTTGGGCCGCCCGGGGTGTCAACGACATAAAGCCGCTTCTCATCTGGTGAAAAAGCAAGGCCATTGGGTCGCTCCATATCGTCGACCGCGATCGTGATCGCGCCGCTGCGCGGGTCAATCCGGTAGACCCGGTACGGCAATTCCGGCTTCGCTTTGTGACCGAGATAATTGCCGCGGATGCCGGCACCATTGTCGCTGAACCAGATCGAGCCGTCGGATTTGACGATGACATCGTTCGGCCCGGTCAGCTGCTTGCCGTCGAACCGGTCCGCCAGCACCGTAATGGTCCCGTCATATTCGGTGCGGGTTAGTTGCTGCGCATCCATCTCGCAGGTTATCAGCCGGCCCTGGCGGTCGCGGGTGTTACCGTTGGCGTAATGCGATGGCCGGCGGAACAGGCTGATGGCGCCGGTCTCCTCCTCCCATTTCATGATCCGGTCGTTGGGAATGTCGCTCCACAGCAGAAAGCGGCCATCGCCGAACCACACCGGCCCTTCGGTAAAGCGGCAGGCCCCGGCGATACGCTCGACCGCGGCGTTGCCGAGCACTAGCGCCGAAAACCGCGGGTCGATGATTTTGATGCCGGGATCGGGATACCTCACGATGGCCGCTTCGGTCATGCTGCTCCCCCGCACTCAGCTCAAGAATTTGGGCCGCGCTCCATCGATACCGGCTGCCAACGTCTGAGCCCACTGCCGGCGAGCACTGACGGGTTGACGCAGGACATCGGCCATTTGCCCGACAACGCCAGCGACAATTCGAGGCCCACGCGCCGCCGGCGGGCCGGATCAAAACGGGCGGTGGCCGAGGCGACATGCGCCGTCAGGATGACCTTGTCCATCCGCAATAGCGGGTTGTTGTCGCCCGGCGGCTCCTTTTCGAGCACGTCGAGACCGGCGCCAGCGATCATCCCCTCGTCGAGCGCTTTGATCAGCGCTGGCTCGTCGGTCGTCGGCCCGCGGCCGGTGCTGACATAGATCGCGGTCGGCTTCATCTGGCGGAAATGCTCTTCCCGGATCAGCCGATGCGCGCTTTCGGTGGCCGGGGTGTGCATCGAGATAATGTCGGCGCGCGCCAGCAGTTCGGCGAGACTGACCGGTTCGACACCGCGCTCGACCATGACAATTTCTTCGATGTACGGATCATACGCGATGATGTGGAGACCGAAGGGTTCGGCGCGCTCGGCGACCGCCCGCGCGACATGGCCAAACGCGATCAGCCCCAAGGTCATGCCCCGCAGCCTCGGGATCTTGAGCAATGCCGGCCGCCCCTCCGACCACCGCCCTTCGCGGACCATCCGATCCTGTTCGATCAAACGGCGATGGGTGGCGAGTATCAAGGTCATCGCATGATCGGCGACTTCCTCGATAAAGGTATCCGGGCAGTTGGTCACCGGGATGCCCCTCGCGGTCGCCGCGTCGACATCGACGGTATCGACGCCGACGCTGCCGAGCGAAATGATTTTGCAGCGCTGCAGCCCGTCGATCATCTTTTTAGTGATCGGGCGCCCCTTGGCGTAAAGCGCATCGGCGTCTCTTGCCGCAACGACGAATTCGTCTTCCGAACCGGGCGGGATCTCATAGATCTCAGCATCGATCGGCGTCAGCGCCTCCATTTCATAGCCGTAGCCTCCCCCGGCCACGGTGAAGCTCGCTCCCGCCGGTGTCGCAATTCTGAACTTGGCCAATGCGCCCTCCCAATTTCCCGCAAATCTACGACCCGATCTGACCGTTGCCGGTGGGGCTTGTCAATCGCCCGCAGCGGTAGCAGGCACGAAGGCCGGCAGCGGACGCGGGAACAGCGACAACACCAGGGTGACGATAAAGAGGATCGTCAGCCCGCCCATAACGCCGACCAACCGCTCCAGCCCCGGGCTGATCGTCGTCGGCGGCCCCTGTCCCTGGACCATGCTCATCAGATACGAAAACATCGCCTGCGTCCCGATATAGCTGATGCCGGTCGTCCCGTTCTGGATTTGTGAGCACAGCCAGATGCCGGGCGGAATAAGCGCGATCCACAGCAAGAAATCGTCGCCGATAAGAGCGAGCATGACGAGCCCGACGAGTGCACCCAGCAGACACCCGACAAACCGGTGCACCGCGCGGGTGACGATCGCGCGGTTGTCAGATTGGACGATGGCGGTCGGTGGGATCGACATGACCATGACCGCGGTGACCCCCATCGTAACCGGGGTCACCGGCGCGATCCAATCCGCAAGCGTCGGCATCAGCATGACCGCCAGTCCGCCACGACAGGCGTGCATTATCAAGGCACCGTTCCCCGGCAGCCACCGCTGCAGCTCAACACCGTATCGGCGGCGCCAAAATGCCAGCGGTGGCGGGGCGAGCAGCCCTGTGGCAGGGCTCAGCCCGGTGCCGGACGGCAACGGGCTGAGAAGGCAGACCACCAAAGACGCCGTGGTCCCGATCATGACATCAGCGACGCGATCGACCGCCGTCGTGAACGCCATGTACGGCTGGCTCAAGCACATCAGCATGATCAGACACGACGTCACCGACCCCACCAACCAAGCGTAACCATAGCGCGAGGTCACAAAACCGATCGAGCCGATGCACGCGAACATGAATAGGCAGAGTAGAAACGGCATTGACTGATAAACGAACAGCCTCAGCGCGATCAGAGCGGCAATCGCTCCAACGATGCTGCCCAGCACGCGCGTCACACCGCGTTCAACTGCGGCTGCGGGCGCCACGCGGGTGACCATAAAGGCGGTTATCGCCGCCCACCACGGCTCGTCGGAATGCAGCGCCAAGGCGATCAAAATTGCTGACGTCACCGACGCCGCCGCTTCGGTCGCCTCCAGTCCGCGCGGCCCGCGCCACTCTAGCAAGCGCAGTTCGGTTACGAGCGCGCCCGGTATTTCGCGCAGCAACTCTTTCACCTCAATAAAAGATCAGCGTACGCGCGTCAGAACCCATGTGTAGTGGCACGTCAGGATCGGGATCCCTGAGCAGCAGCGTCACCGGAAAGCGCCTCTCGAGTCGGATCCAGTCGGTCGTCGGCTCCACGTAGGGCAACAAAGTGTTGACCGTCTGTCGACGACTGATGCCGCGCGCTATCCCTTGGATGAATGCCCGATGAATATGCCAGGGATAGGTATCAAGCCAGACCCAAGCAGCGTGGCCGACCTGCATGTGACGGATCACGCTCTCCTTGTAATTCGCGTGGATGCGCCAGGCATGGGCGTCCACCAAACCGATCAGCGGCTGGTTCGCCACCGCCTGATCACCGACCCGCAAAGTCAGGTTGGTGATTGTGCCGTCGGTTGGTGCGAGGATTTTGGTCTGATCGAGTTGCCATTGCAGATAGGCAATATCCGCCGAGATCGCCTTAATTGTCGCCTCGTGCAGGTCCTGCATCTGACGTTGCTTAGCGACATCGGTTTCAGCACTCGCGAGAGCGGCAGCAGCTTCCTGCGCGGCCGCGGTAGCTGAATCGAGTGCCTGGCGTGACAAGAACCCCGCATTCGCGACGGGTCGAGCGCGTTCGAGATTATCATTCGCCAGCCGCGCCCGCGCCACGGCCTCGTCGCGCGCCGCCTTCGCCGATTTTATCAAATCATGATCGACCGCGAGTTGCGCCTCGGCTTCGACACGCTTCGCTTGTTGTTGCGCGAGCGAAAGCCGGAACGGGGTCGGATCGATTTCCGCGAGCAACATGCCTTTGGTCAGAGTCTGGTTGTCGACGATCGGCACGGCGACAATCCGGCCGGTGATCCACGGCGCGACGCCGACAAGATCGGAGGTCACATAGGCGTCGTCGGTGTAGGCAAAAACGTAACTCGAGCCCCAATAGAGAGCGATGGCGACCACCAGCCCCGCCAGCGCCAACAAGACCCGGCGGCGATAGCGCCGCGCGGCGATTATTCGTGGGTCGGAAACGACCTCGTCCGGGATGGCTCGCAACAACGCTGGGGAGCTGCCGGGAAGCCGCGCCTGGATGGCGGCTGCGCCATCGCCTCCGGGTGTGTTTGGCTGATTACCCTCCGGCATTCGGCAAATCAATTTCCAACCGCATCCCGCAACTGGGGACCTTTGCCCCTTCTATGATAGCTTGAACAGGGCTGCAATCATCCGTGGCAACAAAGCGGTCTCGACGGCGCGAGGGGGTTTACGTTGCAAACTCACCTGGCCGCGAGCCGGTATTTCCGCTCGATCATTTTGCGTGGGCTCGCGAAGAATACCGATTTATTCTGGCGCTGTTTCGCTTTCCTAGCGGAACCAGTCGAACTCGACATCGCAAGCGGCTAGCAAATCCGGCCCGCAACGCTCTGCCACCCGGGCATGCTGGACAGCAGAGGGTTCGACTCGGTAACGGCGACGGAGAGCGGCGGCGGCAGCCGAGTCGAGGTTCGCCAAATGCCGTGCAATAACCTTGCCGACTTCGCGCGAAAATTGGCCGGTCTGCTGCTCTATGTAGACGACGCGCAACGCGCCGGGGCGGGCGGGCTCCCGCGCAAACCGCTCGCCGAGCCAGTGATCGATTGTTTCCAATCCGCGCATCGGGTCGCCCGTGGTGGGATCGCGGCCGTAGAGACCGTCAAATATATACAATTCGTCGGGCAACCGCCGTACTCCGGCAATTGTGTCGATCGCCGCCATGCCGCCGCCCGAATGCGCGGTCAGAATAAACCGGCTTACCTCCAATTTGCCGCCCGCAAGGTAGGCCGTCGAGGAAAAGCAAGAAAGCGCATAATCGACCAGCCGGTCGACCCCACCCGCGAGCAAGCCGGGGAAATCGTACCAGCTGTAACGCAGCCAGTTGCCGCGCGGCAGCAACGCCAGAGTCGGCCGGATTCGGCGTGACAAATCGAGCCCACTGCGCGGCACCTTTTCGGATAGTGGCATTGTCTCGCCGCTCCGCGAAAACCCATGAAGGTGAACGACGACGTCAATGCCCGATACGGCGAGCGGGATCGTAGTCCAGCGCAAAAATAAATCGGGCTGCGTCCCGGCATGTGTCTGCAGTACGGGCGTTTCCGAAAGATACGCTTCGCCGGGCACGAGGTTTGCGCCCGAACGAGAAACCACTATGTCCGGCATCTCTGCTCAATCCTTTTCAGCCACAAGCATGCGGATCGTGCCGGTTCGCTGCTATAGCTGTTAGTCAGCGCTAGCCGCGGGCCGTAACGCTGCGCTGCCCCACCGCGGCGTCTCTAGCCGCGTGTCAGCGGCTGTCCCGCGCCGCGCGTCTGCGGCGCCCACCCGGTCAGATAGAGAACCTCGAACGTCGCCGAGATCCGGCTGCCCTCGGAACCGAAGCGTTCGGCATAGATCGCAGCCGCACGCGCCAGGGTGGCGCGTCGCAGCATCCCTCGCCGGCGGGTTACAAGCACATTGGTTTCACCCATGCTGCGAAGGTCTCGCATTAGAGCTATGACGTCGGGAAAGTGTACGGTAATCGTGTCGGCGTCGACCACCGGCATCGCAAACCCGGCGCGTTGAAGCAGTGCGACGGCATCCAACAGCTCGACCGTCGGCGACACGCGCGGGCTGGCGCCGTTTTCTTCGGCAAGCTCGGCCTCGATCAACGCCGTCCGGAGCTCAACCAATGTCGCACCCCCGAACATCGCGGCGAGCATCAGACCATCGGGCTTTAGGGTTCGGCGCAGCTGGGTCAGCGCCCCGGGCAGGTCCCCCGCCCAGTGCAGCGCGAGTCCGCTGACGACGAGATCAAATGACCGGTCTCGAAAAGGCAGAAGGTCGGGGTCGGCGGTGGCACGCATGCCGCCCAACTGCTTCAAAAAGAGGGGAGCCGGCTCCACGGCGACGATATCTCGGATCCCCAATCGGGCCGTAAGAGCGCGCGACAAGGCCCCGCAATGAGCGCCCAGGTCCAGCGCCGCCTCGAACGGCCGCTGGATGTCCTCAAGTCTATCGATCAACCGCTCGGCGATTTCGGCATGCAGGAAGTCGGCGCAACCCTGTTGCGCGGCTCGGTTACGGTGCTGCCGCCAGGCGCGGCGATCGAACAGCGCGGCCGGTTGAACTCGAGTAAGATGACATTAGGGCATTTCGGCGATTTGCTTGACCGTGCTCCTACGGCCTGATGATGTGTATCGATGCTCGCATCGGCAACCCTCTCCCGGCGCGCCTGGGCTCAGCTGCGCCGAGCCGGACGCGGGCTGGTCGACGTCGTATTGCCGCCGCGATGCCTTTCTTGCGGCGAGATTGTCGAGGAGACGGACGCGCTCTGCGGCCGCTGCTGGAGCGGCATCACGTTTTTCGCGCCGCCGTGGTGCGCCGTCTGCGGTCTGCCTTTTCCGCATCCGGCCGGAGATGGAGCGGTTTGCGCCGATTGCGCCCGAGGGAAACATGCATGGGATCGGGCCAGAGCGGTATTTCGTTACGACAAAGGCAGCCGTCATCTAGTGTTGGGGCTCAAGCATGCGGATCGGACCGATGTTGCGGGTGCTCTCGGCCGTTGGATGATGCGGTTCTGCGGTGAGATCGTTGTCGAAGCCGAGCTGTTGCTGCCGGTCCCGCTGCATTGGACGCGGCTGTTGCATCGACGCTACAATCAGGCAGCATTGCTGGCCCATTCGATCCACGCCGCCGGCGGGCCGCCGGTAGTGACCGATTGCCTCATCCGCCGGCGCAGCACCTCATCGCAAGGCCATCTTGGGCCGCTCGCGCGTGAGCGCAACATGCGCAGCGCTTTTGCCGTTCCCCAGCGGCAGAAGATAGCCGGGAAGCGCGTGCTTTTGGTCGATGACGTGATGACGACGGGGGCAACCGTCGACGAATGCGCCCGCGTTCTCAAGCGCGGCGGCGCGGCGACGGTTGGCGTGCTCACTCTGGCGCGAGCGCTGCGGGTCGGGCCATAATTGATTGACGCGATCAACTCCGGATGGACCGTGATGGCCGAAGTCGAGATATACACGACGATGTTCTGCCCCTATTGCTCCCGGGCTCGGGCGTTGTTCCAGAAGAAGGGCGTCTCGTTCCTCGATATCGACCTCGGGGAAGAACCGGAGCGGCGCGCGGAGATGATTGCGCGCGCAGGAGGCCGATCTACGGTCCCGCAAATCTTTATTGATGGCGAGCATATTGGGGGATGCGATGACCTGATCGCGCTCGACCAGGCGGGACGCCTCGATCCGAAGCTAGGGATCGATCGATGAACAGCGCATTCACCGCGGCGTGCGTTCAGTTCACCGCTGCCCGCGATCACGAACCAAATATCGAGGTCGTGACTGATCTGGTTCGACGGGCACGCGATGTCGGCGCCGATTTTGTGCTGACGCCCGAGAACACCGGGCTGATCGAGCCAATCGGCAGGTTGCGTCGCGAGAAGGCGCGAGACGAGGCGAACCACCCTGTGCTGGCCACCCTGCGCGAGGCCGCGCGCGAGACTGGGGCATGGTTGCTGATCGGTTCTCTGGCGGTGGACATTTCGCGGGAGCCCGGGATACCGGAAGGCGAGCATAGGCTCGCCAACCGCTCCTACCTGATCGACGCAGCGGGCGGAATTGTTGCCCGCTACAACAAGATCTTTATGTTCGACGTCGATCTCGCAGGCGGTGAAAGCTATCGCGAGAGCCGCGCATTTCGGCCGGGCGAACATGCCGTTTTAGCCGCGACACCGTGGGGCGTGCTCGGCATGACCATTTGCTACGATCTGCGTTTCCCGCATCTGTATCGCAGCCTGGCGCAAGCGGGCGCCGATTTCCTAGCGATCCCGTCGTCTTTCACGGTACCGACCGGCACGGCTCACTGGCACGTGCTGATGCGGGCGCGGGCAATCGAGAATGGCTGCTTTGTTTTGGCGCCGGCCCAGTGGGGCGAGCATGCCGAGCGGCGGCAGACTTACGGCCACTCGCTGATCGTTGATCCTTGGGGCGAAGTGCTGGCCGATGCCGGACAAGGTGTCGGTATTGTCAGCGCCACTATCGAGCCCACACGTGTCGCCGAGGCCCGCAGGATGCTCCCCTCTCTGAGCCATGATCGGGCGTTTTCGCTTTCCGAGTATGGCGTCGGGCGCCTGGCAGCCGAGTGATCAGTTCCGCGCGCCCGGCGATCTTGACTCAGTGAGCTGGTTCTCCACTCCCCAATTTCCCATGCCGGCGTGGATGGCGGACAACAATTCCTGGCCGATGCGACTTTGCCAGGCAGCTGAGAGCACTCAGGAGCGAGTTAATCGCGGCAATCGGAGCGGCCGTTTCGGGCGAGAGTGCGATTCCCAGAGATTTGCGGATATGGTAACAACACCTTGTAATTATTGCTGCTATCTAAGTTTCTCGCATAAAGTCGGGGGCTAGGAGGCTGTCTCGATGATCCTTTTTACTCTACGTTGCACCAACAAGCATGAATTCGAGGCGTGGTTTCGCGACGGCGACAGCTTTGAAGCGCAACGCGCAGCTGGCGAGGTTTCTTGCCCCGTTTGTGGTGACAGCTCTGTAGATAAAGCGGTCATGGCGCCGCGTCTTTCCCGGTCCCGGGACGCCACACCTTCACCTGCGGCTATGGCTGAAATGCGGAAGGCACTGGTCGAGATGCGTCGCCAGATCGAAACGCATTGCGATTATGTTGGCCCTCGCTTTGCGGAGGAAGCCCGCCGCATCCATTACGGCGAAACGGATGCGCATGGAATCTCATGGTGAGGCGACCAAGTCGGAATCCCGCGAACTAGCCGATGAAGGTATCAAGTTCGGCCAAATTCCGTGGATCCCTCCGACCGACGGTTAGGCGTATTAAATCTTTTTTGTCAATACGAGATAGTTGACCTCTATATCTTGAGACACGCTCCACTGAGCATCGCCTGGATTATAGACAAATCCGGTAGTCTCGAGCGCACAAAGGCGGTTGCGGCCAAGGCCTAGGATCAGCTCCGAGGGCCGAACAAACTTTCGCCAATCGTGCGTCCCGCGCGGGATCCAGCCGAGGATGTATTCTGCGCCGACAACTGCCAGGAGGAAGGAGCGCGCGGTGCGGTTCAAGGTGGCGACGACGGCGGCCCCGCCGGGCGCAACCAGCGATCCCAAGCAACGCAGGAAAGCATCGCAATCGGCGACATGTTCAATCACCTCCAAGGCCAGAACGACATCATAATGTCTGTGGGCATCCGCGGCTTCTTCGACGGTGCCAGCGCGATAGTCGATGTCGAGATGACTCATCCGCGCGTGCTCACGCGCATTAGCGATCGCCTCGGGGCTAGGATCAATCCCCATCACGGAAAACCCAAGGCGGGTCATCGGCTCTGTCACCAAGCCGCCGCCGCAGCCGACATCGAGCAAGCTAAGACCGGTGAACGGGCGCATAGAGGCCGGATCCCGGCGAAAATGGGTCGCGAGGCGGGACCGAATAAATCCGAGCCTTGCCGGATTAAGCTTGTGTAAGGCAAAAAAGCTTCCGTCGGGATTCCACCAGACGTCGGCTTGCTCGGCAAATCTGCCGACATCGACCGCATCGACGGTGCCCCCGCTGGCTTGCATTGCGCTCTCCTTTGCCGCCGTTTCGTGCCCGATGGTCGAACGCCGCGCAAAAGAGTATGAGGTGGGCACGATCCCGTGCAACTCCCGGACACGAATTAAGATTATAGATGGCGCGCTTGGTTCAAAAATTCGGCGGCACTTCGGTTGCCGGCGTCGAGAGGATAAGGGCTGTCGCTCTGCGCGTGGCTCGCGAGGTCAAAAACGGCCATCAGGTGGCCGTCGTCGTCTCAGCGATGGCCGGGACCACAGATCAGCTCGTTGGCTGGACCAGGGAAACCAGCCGCTTACATGACGCGCGCGAGTACGATGTGGTCGTGTCCTCCGGTGAGCAAGTCACCGCAGGCCTCGTGGCGCTCGCGCTGCAGAATATCGGGATCGATGCGCGATCCTGGCTCGGGTGGCAAATACCGATTCGGACCGACGACATACACGGCAAAGCGCGTATTCGTTCGGTGGAGGTAGACGGGCTCGGGCGAGAATTGGCGCGCGGTCAGGTCGCCGTCATCGCGGGCTTCCAGGGCATCGGGTTGCACGGCCGGATCACCACACTCGGCCGCGGTGGTTCAGACACCTCGGCGGTGGCGCTCGCGGCGGCGCTCGAAGCCGATCGGTGCGATATCTTCACCGATGTCGACGGGGTGTATACAACTGACCCCCGCATCGTCAGGAAGGCACGAAAGCTCGATAAGATCACGTATGAAGAGATGTTGGAAATGGCCTCTCAGGGGGCGAAGGTACTACAGACACGCTCGGTTGAGATGGCGATGAATCATCGGGTTCGCGTGCAAGTCCTGTCGAGTTTTATCGATGCTCCCGGCACCCTAGTGGTCGATGAGGAAGAAATTTTGGAACAGCAGGTTGTTAGCGGCATCGCCTACAGCCGCGATGAAGCAAAAATCACTGTACAAAAGGTCCCGGATCGGCCGGGCGTCGCGGCGGCTATATTCGGCCCTCTCGCGGAGAACGCGATCAACGTCGACATGATCGTTCAGAATGTATCGGAAGACGGTCGCGCGGACCTGACATTCACGGTGGCTCGCGCGGATCTGGATAGCGCCATTTCTGTTCTGGAGCAGCGGAGCGATCTTCTTGGCTTTGCCGCGCTGAAACCGGATTCGAACGTTGTGAAGATTTCAGTAATCGGGGTTGGCATGCGCAGCCATGCCGGTGTAGCGCAGCAAATGTTCAAAACGCTGTCAGAAAAAGGCATCAATATCCAAGTAATCTCGACGTCCGAAATCAAGGTCAGCGTGCTGATTGCCGCGGAATACACAGAGTTAGCGCTGCGGGCGCTCCATACGGCTTATGGGCTAGACGCTAAAGAATGAACGAGGCCGGGAGCCCATCAAGGTTCGCGGAGGTCGAGGAGCGCACAGTGGTCCTCGGTGCTGGGGCCTGTGGGTACCGTGCCCAACTCGACCGGCTTTGGTCGCCCGGGCGCGCCGTGCTCGGCAGCGACCTAGCCATAATGGGCGGCGCAATGACCTGGGTTTCGGAGCGGAATTTGGTCTCGGCAATCTCCAATGCCGGCGGCTTTGGCGTCATAGCGTCGGGATCAATGACGCCGGACTTGCTCTCGGCGGAGATTGCGGCAGTCAAGGCGCTGACCGATCGACCGTTCGGGGTCAATCTGATCACCCTCCATCCTCGGCTCGGTGAGCTGATCGAAATATGTGCGGAGCATCGGGTCGGTCACGTGGTGTTGGCCGGTGGACTGCCGACTTCTGCAGCAATGCGGCGTGTGAAAGCGAGCGGAGCGCGGATCTTCTGCTTTGCTCCTGGAATCGGTTTGGCCCGCAAGCTCGTACGAATGGGGGCCGACGCGATCGTGATCGAAGGTAACGAAGCCGGTGGTCATGTCGGCCCAGTTTCGACGGGAGTCCTGGCCCAGGAAATCCTGCCGCACTTGTCGGAAGTGCCGGTGTTCGTGGCCGGCGGCATCGGCCGCGGCGAAGCGGTCCTTGCCTACTTGGAAATGGGTGCCGCCGGCGTTCAGCTGGGGACACGCTTTGTATGTGCCAAGGAATCAATAGCGCACCCACGGTTCAAGCAAGCGTTTATTCGAGCATCAGCCCGCGACGCGATCATCTCTCTCCAGCTCGACCCACGTTTTCCGGTAATTCCGGTGCGCGCTCTGGCAAATCCGGCGAGCGGTCGTTTCCTCACCTTGCAACGTGACATAATCGAGCGGTTTACGTCCGGCGAGCTGTCCCAGAGAGCGGCTCAACTCGAGATTGAACATTTTTGGGCCGGTGCGCTGCGTCGCGCGGTGATTGACGGCGACATCGAGTCTGGCTCACTAATGGCCGGCCAAAGCGTGGGTCTTGTCACCCGCGAGCAGACGATAGCGGAGATCTTCGAAGAACTCATTAGCCAAGTGGTCGCCGTGCTCAGCAAGCGCGGAGGGCACGGGTTCGGCTTGCCCCGGTCATTTCAGGAAGGCGCGTCCGACGAATGGCGCGGTCGCGGATGAGCGAGGCGCCAACCATCATCGGCGGACCGCGGCGGCTACTCCGCCGCCTGCGGGATACGATGGCGGGTTCGGGAACCGCACAGGAACGGTTGGATCGGATTGTCCGGATTGTCGGCTCAGAGATGAATGCGGAGGTGTGCTCAGCTTACATTATGCGGGCTGGCGAGGTGCTTGAACTATTCGCCACCGAGGGGTTGCGGTCTGAAGCAATCCATCGCACCCGGCTGCGCGTCGGAGAAGGCCTCGTCGGGCTGATCGCCGCTACAGCGAGGCCGTTGGCGCTGGCGGATGCGCGCGCCCATCCTGACTTCGTATATCGGCCGGAAACTGGTGAAGAGATATATCAGTCACTGATGGGGGTGCCGATACTTCGGGGGGGCCGGGTCCTCGGCGTCCTCGCGGTGCAGAACCGCACGCTTCGGCAATACGGCGAAGACGAGATCGAAATTCTGCAGACGATCGCGATGATCATCGCGGAACTGGTCGCCAGTGGTGAACTCGTCAACCCCCTCGAGATCGCCGAAAGCCGTACCGGGGGCAGTTTGCCGGTGAGACTGACCGGGATCCGGCTCAATCCCGGGCTAGCGATCGGTCCCGTCGTGCTACACGAACCGCAACCCCGCATTCGCCAGGTGGTTGCCGAGGACGTTACGACCGAAATCGAGCGCTTGCGCGACGCCATCGCGGCGATGCGCGACGCCATCGACCAACTGGTCGCGGCGAGCGGCGGCCTTGGGGTGGGAGAGCATCGCGATATTCTTGAAACCTATCGCATGTTCGCCGCAGACCGGGGCTGGGTGGCTCGCATCGCCGACGCCATTCGCAGCGGCTTGACCGCTGAAGCAGCGGTCCAGCGAATTCGTGACGAGACAAGCCGGCGCATGTCTCAGGCGAGTGATCCTTACTTGCGCGAGCGACTAGTCGATCTGGAAGATCTTGCAAACCGTCTTCAGCGGCATCTATCGGAACGCTCCCCGGACGCCTCGCTGACGGAACTACCAGAGAAATTCATCCTGATTGCCCGGGCGATGGGTCCAGCCGAACTGATGGATCACTTGAACCGGGGGATCGCCGGCTTGGTGCTCGAAGAGGGTTCGCCAACCGCACACGTCGCGATTGTCGCTCGAGCGCTCGATATCCCGGTGGTCGGCCGAGTTGAACACGCAACCACCCGGATCGAGACGGGCGACGTCGTGATCGTCGATGGCGATCATGCCCAAGTACTAATTCGCCCGAGCGAAGACGTTCGGCAATTGACGATAGCGGCGATCGAGGGGCGGACGCGCAAGCGCGTCCTCTACGCCACGCTAGCGGGCAATCCGGCCGTCACCCGCGATGGCGTCGTGATTACGCTGATGCTGAACGCGGGTTTACTGATGGATGTGACCCAATTGGCATCCACTGGCGCCCAAGGCATCGGGCTGTTTCGAACCGAGTTGCCACTGATGGTGCGCGACACTTTCCCGGCCGTCGATGACCAGACCGAGTACTATCGCCGCGTCTTGGAGCACGCAGGTGGGCGCCCGGTGGTCTTCCGGACGCTTGATATCGGCGGCGACAAGCTGCTGCCTTATCTCTCCCACACCGCGGAGGATAATCCCGCGATGGGCTGGCGGGCGATTCGGATCGGGCTCGATAGGCCGGCCATGCTGCGCGAGCAATTGCGCGCTCTTATCAGAGCAGCTGCAGGTCGCCAGTTGCTCGTAAAGTTTCCCATGATTGCCGAAATATCGGAACTTGAAGGTGCCCGCGCGCTCCTGGACTTGGAGCTCGAGCGAGCCGCGAAAGAGGGGCGACTGCCGCCGGCATCCGTCAAAGTCGGCGTTATGGTCGAGGTGCCGGCGCTTTTGTGGCAGCTGCCAGGGCTCTGCGAGCGAGTCGATTTCCTCTCGGTCGGAACAAACGATCTACTGCAGTTTCTATTCGCTTGCGATCGCGGCAATCCGCGGCTTGCCGATCGCTACGACCCGTTATCGGCGCCGATGTTGAAGCTGTTGCGGGAGATCATAGCGGAAGCGGAGGCGGCCTCCATACCTCTTAGCATGTGTGGCGAGATGGCAGGAAATCCGATCGAAGCGATGGTCTTGATTGGCCTGGGATTTCGTACTTTGTCAATGGCGGGCTCGGCGATTGGCTCAGTGAAAGCGATGATACGAAGCGTGGAGCTGTCTGGCATCGCAGATTATATCAATGAAATTGGCGCGCGACCGGACCATTCGCTCAAATCGAAATTCGAGGCTTACGCCAGTGATCACTGTATTAGCTTGTGAACCGGACTAAACAAAATTACCATTGAGCTAAAGTCATACGGTGAAGCCGTAGTGGCATGCATTACGAAGGCTATAAATGGGACCGGCAGCGCTGCCACGCAGTTGGACGCCGCCGCCACTTTTGCTACTCTCTCTGCGGGGGACGGGGGTTGAAAAATGCCATTGTTCCGGCGGATCAGATCTCCTCTCGCGGAGGATGAGCCGAAAGGGGCCGCCGCGTTTGCGGCGACGGGAGAGTCCGTCGGGGATCTTTTGCGGCGACAGCGCTCTCAGATGGGGCTCAATCTCGGGGACGTTGCGGCCACGCTGAGGATTAAACCCGTATATCTCGTAGCCATTGAAGATGGCCACCCCGGCCAGCTTCCCGGCACGGCCTACGCCCTCGGTTTTGTGCGCTCTTACAGCGACTATCTCGGGCTTGACAGTAGCGAAGTCTTGCGGCGGTTCAAGCTTGAAGCGGCCGGTCTTAACGCCAAGCCGGACCTAACCTTTCCGATGCCCTTGGGTGAGCGCAGCGTGCCGGCCCGCGGGATCTTAATTGTCGCTTTTATATTGACGATCTGCGGCTATGGAACTTGGTATTCCCTCTCTAGCGCCCATCGAAGAGTGCCGGAGAGGGTTGCCGAGGTGCCGGCGGGACTACTGGCGTTAAAGCCGGACTCGAATTCCGCGTCTAAATCGGCGGTTTCCAAATCTGCAGCAACCCTGGCTCACGGGAGCGATCCGGCCGTCCCGGCAGCAGCCCCGGGATTTGCCGCGGGAGACAGCCCGAGCGAGGCCTCACCCAAAGCTCGTTCGTCAGCGCCCCCCGAAGCCTCGGTTGTAGACCCAGCACTCGCTACAATATCGGCCCCCGGAGCTTCGTCCGGTGCTGCGGCCCCCACCACCTTGCCGTCAAAAGGCGCTGTTGCGGCGCCATTGCTCAGTAATCAAGCCGGAAATCAGAAAGCACCTGAGCCGGTAGCCATGTCGCAAGAGACCAGACCAGCTACAAACACAGTCCCTTCGAGCGTGCCGGTGAACTCACCGTCGCCGTCGCAGAAGGTCTCGGCGGCAGCCGCCAATGGTGAGTCAGATCGGTCTTCCCGGATTACGCTCCGGGCTAACGCCACCAGCTGGATTCAGGTCCGCGCTCCCGACCGCACGGTACTTTTCACCGGGTTTTTAAACCCCGGGGATACTTACCGCGTCCCGGATCAGCCGGGACTTTCGATGCGAGCCGGCAATGCCGGGGGTCTTGACGTTATGGTAGACGGGAAGAAGACACCCGCGCTCGGTCCGATTGGAGCGGTTCGCAATGTATCGCTCGATCCCCGATCGTTATCGAGCCCGGGTGCAGCGAGCGATTGAGGGGCAGCTTCTGTCGGTCCTGTCTTTTTCGCGCCGTTCGAACACTCTATATCCGGGACATAATCATCGTGCGAGGTCGAGGATGAGCGTGAGGCCCTACCGTGACATTGATCGCCGCAAATGTCGCAAGATTAACGTCGGCAAGGTGCCGGTGGGCGGTAACGCTCCGATTACCGTCCAGTCGATGACCAATACGATTACCAGCGACGTGAAAGCGACGATCGCACAAGTCCAAGCCCTCGAGCAGGCAGGCGCCGATATTGTACGCGTTTCCTGCCCAGACCAGGATTCAGCGTTAGCACTCAAGGAAATCGTCCGCAACACGACAGTGCCGATTGTCGCCGATATTCATTTTCATTATAAGCGGGCAATCGAGGCAGCTGAAAGTGGCGCCGCCTGCCTGCGCATCAATCCCGGCAACATCGGATCGTCTGCCCGGGTCCGCGAGGTGATCAAGGCCGCCAAGGACCATGGCTGCTCGATGCGCATAGGCGTCAATGCCGGTTCGCTCGAACGCGATCTGCTGGAGCGATTTGGCGAGCCCTGCCCCGAGGCCATGGTCGAGAGCGCCCTGACCCACGCCAAAATTTTGGAAGACAATGATTTCTTTGAGTTCAAGATTTCCTGCAAAGCCTCCGATGTGTTCCTTGCCGTAGCGGCCTATCAACAACTTGCCGAGGCTTGCGATTATCCTCTCCATCTCGGGATCACCGAGGCTGGGGGATTACGGAGCGGCACTGTCAAATCGTCGATTGGTCTCGGCATGCTGCTTTGGTCCGGAATTGGCGACACGATCCGCATATCGCTATCGGCAGATCCGGTCGAGGAGGTGAAGGCGGGCTTTGAAATCCTCAAATCGCTCAATTTGCGGCGCCGCGGTGTGACTGTGATCTCCTGCCCTTCCTGCGCGCGCCAGCAGTTTCAGGTGATAAAAACGGTTGAGCAGCTCGAGGAACGGCTGGCGCATATCACGACGCCACTAACCGTCTCGGTGATCGGATGTGTTGTAAATGGTCCCGGCGAGGCTCGTGAGACGGATATCGGTTTCGCCGGCGGCGGCAATGGCACCCACCAAGTTTATATAAGCGGCGTTACCGATCACCGCCTCAAAGATGCAGACATTGTTGATCATCTGGTGGAGCTTGTTGAGAAGAAAGCGGCAGAAATTGAAGCTGAGAGAAGAGCGGTTGGACTAGCACTCGAGCCTGCCCAGTGATCTTGGGCGAAGAAAGTTTACGGAAACCGTGATGTGAACTTCTACCGAGGTTCAGAAAGCGCAAGAGATAGAGTTTTGGAGTAAGGTATGCCGCTTCTGCAGCCGGTGCGCGGAACCCAAGACCTGCTGCCCGAGACAACGCGTCGTCATCGGCAGGTCAAAGAGGCGGCTCGTAAGGTCGCGGAACTCTACGGATTTGCGGAAATCGCAACGCCGATCTTCGAATTTACCGAGGTATTCGCCCGCCCCATTGGTGAAAGCACGGACATCGTCTCGAAAGAGATGTACACTTTCGAGGACCGGGGCGGCGAAGAGATCGCGTTACGGCCGGAGAATACGGCGGGCGTCGTGCGCTCGGTTCTCTCGAACGGGCTGGTTCAGAGCACGCCGCTTAAATTCTTTTACGAAGGCCCGATGTTCCGCTATGAGCGGCCGCAGAAAGGGCGGTTTCGGCAGTTTCATCAGATTGGGATCGAACTGATCGGTGTGGCGCAGCCGCAAGCCGATGTCGAGGTCATCGCCCTCGGCTGTCGCGTGCTCCGCGCTCTCGGCATCGAGAGCCGCGCTGTCCTGGAAATCAACACGCTGGGTGATCCTGAAAGCCGCGCCGCGTACCGCCACGAACTCACCGCGTACTTTTCGGCCCACATCTCTAAACTATCCCAAGATAGCATTCGGCGACTTGAACGCAACCCGTTGCGCATCCTCGACTCAAAGGACGAGAGCGATAAGCGCGTCGCGGCTGACGCACCGCCTTTTGCAGAATACTTGAACGCCCAATCACAAGAATTTTTTGCCAGGGTTTGTGACGGGTTGGACGCATTGGACATTCGTTATCAGATTAACCCGCGCCTTGTGCGCGGGCTTGATTACTACACGCACACCGCCTTCGAGTTTGTAACATCGGAGCTCGGTGCGCAGGGCACCGTCTTGGGTGGAGGGCGTTATGACGGTTTGGTTGAGCTGATGGGTGGCCCCGCACTGCCCGGCGTCGGCTGGGCCGCCGGGATCGAACGGCTGGCCATGCTGATCGAGGAGCCACCAGCGCCGCCGCGGCCGGTCGCGGTAATTCCGATCGGCGAAGCTGGTGAGCGGATTGCGGCAAAGATTGCGGAGGGGCTTCGGTCGGCCGGCTACGTTGTTGACCTTGGATATTCGGGTAATCTCGCCCGGCGCATGCGGCGCGCCAACAGGGTCGATGCTCGCGCCGCGGTGCTGATCGGTGAGGATGAAATTGCGCGCGGCTTGGCAACATTACGCGATCTTGACAGTGGTGCGCAGCACGGGGTGGCGTTTACCGAACTGCCAGCTGAGCTGGCGTCGTTGATGGGCTGAGGTGGATGGGTATGGAGACCGGCATCGAGTCGCGTCTGCAACAGCTCCTTCGTCGGCACGCCGAATTAAGCGCCACGCTGAGCGGCAGCGGGCTAGGCGGCACCGAATTCGCCAAGCTGTCGAAGGAGTTCAGCGAACTCACTCCAATCGTCGAAGAAGTAGGTGCTCTCGATCGAGCCCGACAGGAGATCGCCTCGCTCAATGAGATGGCACGATCAGCCGATGATCCGGACCTCAAAGCGCTGGCGGCGGAGGAGTTGCGCGGCTTGCGAGAGCAGCTGCCCGATCTTGAAAACAAAGTGAAGCTGAGCTTACTCCCAAAGGATTCTGATGACGAGCGCAATGCCATCATCGAGGTTCGCGCTGGCACCGGAGGGGAAGAAGCCGCGCTTTTTGCCGCCGAACTGTTCCGCATGTACCAGCGATACGCAGCCTTGCATGGTTGGCGGTTCGAAATTCTTGATCTCTCTGAGACGGGACTTGGAGGGTTCAAGGAGGCAACCGCCGCGATCGCCGGACGCAATGTCTTCGCCCGATTGAAGTTCGAGTCGGGCGTTCACCGCGTTCAACGTGTCCCGGAGACAGAGGCAGGCGGGCGGATTCATACGTCCGCAGCTACCGTTGCTGTGTTGCCAGAGGCCGAAGAGGTCGATGTCAAGATTGACGACAAGGACCTGCGCATCGACGTGTTTCGCGCCAGCGGCCCCGGTGGTCAGTCGGTCAATACGACAGATAGCGCCGTCCGCATCACCCATCTTCCGACCGGGCTGGTGGTGATCCAGCAGGACGAGAAATCACAGCACAAAAACAAGGCGCGAGCCATGAAAGTGCTCCGATCTCGGCTTTACGAATTGGAAAGGCAGGCGCGCGATAGCGCCCGCGCCGCTGAACGGAAAAGCCAAGTTGGGAGCGGTGATAGATCAGAGCGCATCCGGACCTATAACTTTCCGCAGGGGCGGGTTACCGATCATCGGATCAATCTGACCCTTTACAAGATAGACAAGGTCATGACCGGGGAAGCGCTTGACGAGGTCATCGACGCGATCCTCGCCGAGGACCAGGCAACCAGATTGGCGTCCGTGGAGGGCTAAAGCACAGATGCCAGCGACCGTAGGGTCGGTGCTTGCCGAAGCGGCTTCAGTCCTGTCCCGGTCGGGCCATGTTGAGCCGCGGCGCCGAGCCCGCCAGCTAATTGGCGGCTCTCTCGGAGTAGAACTGGCCGAATTGCTGCTAGACTTCTGATCGCGTTCTCGATGAGCCCCAGGCTGAGCACTTGCGTAATCTCACCAATCGGCTGGCGGTGGGCGAGCCGCTTAGCCGCGTACTGGGCTGGCGCGAGTTTTGGGGGCTCAAATTCGAACTCAGCTCCGAAACTCTGGATCCGCGGCCAGAGAGCGAGACCATCGTCGAGGCGGTGCTGGCGCGGGCCAATCGAGACGCTCCGCTTCGGCTGCTCGATTTGGGCACAGGGTCGGGCTGCCTTTTACTAGCGCTGCTTTCGGAATTGCCATCGGGCTTCGGCATGGGCGTCGATTTTTCGCCCGGTGCCGCCGAGGCCGCGCGGCGCAATGCTCGATTGTTGGGGCTCGGCGCGCGCGCACGGTTCTTCGTGGGTGATTGGGGTGGCGCGCTCGCCGAACGGTTCGAAGTTATCGTTGCGAATCCTCCGTACATTGCGACCCCGGCGCTCGCTGAGTTGCCGCGGGAAGTCAGCCGATATGATCCGGGCCTTGCGCTTGACGGCGGCCAAGATGGTCTGTGCGCTTATCGCAGCATTGCCCAAGACGCCTCTAACTTGATGGCCCCCTCATCGCTACTCGCCGTGGAAATCGGGGCAGGTCAGGCCTCTTCAGTTGCGGCTATCTTCAGCAATAACGGACTATATGTTGAAGCAATTGAGCGCGATCTTGCCGGGCACGAGCGTTGTCTCGTAGCTCGTCAGGCCCAAGTTTGAACCTTGAGCCACCGGGCGCTCGCAAAAAAACCTTGGAATGTGCCACCGTCGCGTCTACGGTGGTCGGGAAGCGGGCTTAGTGCTGTGCGGGCGCGCGTAAAAGATGACGCGAGATGCCCTGCTGGAGATCGTTGAGGGGACGACGAACGCTCCGATCGGACTGAAATCCGACAGTATCCACCGTTACTAGATAGGTGTCATGAGACCAGGTCCAAACAAGCGATCGCGTGGTCGCAATAATGGCAACAATCCGCATCACAATCGGCCGCGGTTGCCGCATCGAATTCAAACTTTCGACAGCAATGGCCCAAATGTCAAAATTCGCGGAAACGCCTATCAGGTCTTCGAGCGATACGTCGCTTTGGCGCGAGAAGCCGCCGCGAGCGGTGACCGCATCGCGGCGGAAAACCTGTACCAGCATGCAGAGCATTACTTCCGGGTAATGAACGCCAATGGTGATGCGAACCAGCACGGCGCGCCGCGGCCGATGACGCCCGCCGATGTCGAGATGAACGAAGCTGAGCCGCTTAATGGCGATGGTGAGGACGAGGCAGCGCAGCCGCCTTTGCCGATGGCGCCGGGGGAAGACCAGCCCTCTCGTTTTTAACATCTGACGCCGTCGCGCTCGGCGCAGCAAGCGAACATGGGACTGCCGTCTCCCCCAAGGCGGGGTTGCCTGACTTTCCGACAACGCCATATAGGCGCTTGAGAGATCGCGGCTGTCGCCTTTGGGGCGCCGCGGCTGGCTCACCGGAGCGTTGCCATGGAATTCGAAAAATATACTGATAGGGCGAAGGGCTTTATCCAAGCAGCGCAAGGCCTTGCGTTGCGCCGGGGCCATCAGCGGCTGATGCCCGAACACCTTTTGATGGTGTTGCTGGAGGATCGGGAGGGCCTCGCTAGCAATCTTATTCGGGCGGCTGAAGGCGATGCGCGGACCGTGTTGAGCGCGATCGAAGCCGAGCTCGCCAAATTGCCCAAAGTTGAAGGTTCGGGAGCGGGTCAGGTTTACCTTTCACCCGAGATCGCGCGGGTGTTCGAGCAGGCCGAGCAGATCGCGGAAAAGGCGGGGGACAGTTTTGTCACCGTTGAGCGGATCCTATTGGCGCTGACTTTGGCGAAGGAAACGGGAGCGGGGAAAGCGCTCGCCGCCGGCGGCCTGACGCCCCAAAAGCTCAACGCCGCGATAGAGGGAGTGCGCAAAGGCAGAAGGGCTGACAGTGCATCTGCCGAGGAAGGTTACGACGCCTTGAAGAAATACGCGCGTGATCTAACCGAGGCGGCGCGTGACGGCAAACTCGACCCGGTGATTGGGCGCGATGAAGAGATTCGGCGCACAATACAGGTCTTGTCACGGCGGACGAAAAACAACCCGGTGCTGATCGGCGAGCCCGGTGTCGGAAAGACCGCCATCGTCGAAGGGCTCGCGTTACGCATCGTCAATGGCGATGTGCCCGAGGGCCTGAAAGATAAGCGCCTGCTGGCGCTCGATTTGGGCGCGCTGATTGCCGGCTCCAAATTCCGCGGCGAATTTGAGGAGCGGCTGAAAGCGGTCCTGACCGAGATTACCGTGGCTTCGGGAGAAATTGTCCTATTCATCGACGAGCTCCACACTCTGGTCGGTGCGGGTAAAGCCGAGGGTGCGATGGACGCCTCGAATATGCTGAAGCCGGCGCTCGCGCGTGGCGAGTTGCATTGCGTCGGGGCCACGACGCTCGACGAATACCGAAAGAATATCGAAAAGGACGCAGCCCTGGCTCGGCGCTTCCAGCCGGTGTACGTCAATGAGCCGTCGGTCGAAGATACCATCTCGATCCTTCGCGGCATCAAAGAGAAATACGAGCTGCACCACGGCGTACGCATCACCGATGGCGCCATTGTGGCGGCGGCCACATTGTCAAATCGCTACATTACCGACCGCTTTTTGCCGGACAAGGCGATCGACCTGATGGACGAGGCGGCCTCTCGCCTACGCATGGAGGTCAATTCAAAGCCGGAAGCAATCGATGAGCTCGACCGGCGAATCATTCAGCTTAAGATCGAGCGAGAGGCACTCAAGAAAGAAAGCGACCCGGCCTCGCGCGATCGCTTGGAAAAACTGGTCCGGGAACTTGAGGAACTGGAAGAACGCTCCGACGAATTAACCGCGCAGTGGCGCGCGGAGAAAGAAAAGCTTGCTGGCGCGCAGAAGCTCAAGGAGCAATTGGATCAGGCGCGTGCCGAACTCGACATAGCACAGCGCCGCGGCGATTGGAGCCGAGCGGGCGAACTCACTTACGGTGTTGTTCCTGAGCTGGAACGAAAGCTGAAAGAGGTCGAGGCCGCCGAGGCGGGCCGGATGCTCGAGGAAGCCGTCACCGAAGAACACATTGCCTCGGTCGTTTCACGCTGGACCGGTATTCCGGTCGACAAAATGCTGTCGAGCGAACGCGAAAAGCTACTCCACATGGAGGAAGCGCTGAAACGCCGGGTGGTCGGCCAGGACGAAGCGGTAACTGCCGTATCGAACGCGATCCGACGCGCACGGGCGGGATTGCAGGATCCCAATCGGCCGATGGGCTCCTTTCTGTTTCTCGGCCCGACCGGCGTTGGTAAGACTGAGCTGACCCGGGCGCTCGCTGAGTTCTTGTTCGACGATGAGAGCGCGATGGTGCGCATCGACATGTCCGAGTACATGGAGAAGCACTCGGTTGCACGGCTGATCGGCGCTCCCCCGGGCTATGTCGGTTATGAGGAAGGCGGCAGCCTGACCGAGGCTGTACGACGCCGGCCTTATCAGGTGATCCTGTTCGACGAAGTCGAGAAAGCGCATCCGGACGTATTCAATGTGTTGTTGCAGGTTCTCGACGACGGGCGGCTCACCGATGGGCAAGGTCGCACCGTTGACTTTCGCAACACTCTGATCGTGCTGACATCGAATCTCGGCAGTGAGGCCTTGGCGCGCTTACCGGAGCGGGCTGATGTGTCCGTTGCCCGCGAAGCTGTCATGGAAGCGGTTCGTGCGGCTTTCCGCCCTGAGTTCTTGAACCGGCTCGACGAGATCTTGCTGTTCCGTCGTTTGTCGCGCGATGACATGAAGGGCATCGTCGCGATTCAAATCGAACGGCTGAAACGATTGCTGGCCGAGCGAAAGATTACGATCGAGCTTGACTCCGCAGCAATGGCTTGGCTGGCAAATGCGGGATACGATCCTATCTACGGCGCTCGGCCCCTGAAGCGGGTGATCCAGCGCGAATTGCAGAATCCATTGGCGCAGTCGATCCTTGAAGGCCGAATTCCCGATGGCTCTGTCGTCCATGTGACCGCCGGTGAGGGTGGCCTCGTCATCAGTGAGACCATGAGAGCCGAAGCTGCGTAAATCGGCTCTGAGCACTTGAACTCGCTTAGCCCTCCTGATCGGTGCCCACGATAAGGTGACATTCCTCAACCTCTGTGCGCGGAATCCGCAAGTTGTCGGGCGGATTTAGTTGCCGGAGCAGCAGGGTATCACCTTCCCAGCCTACAAACTGCTTGATCAGTACAGCTTGCCCCCGCTTATAGACGACGACATCGCGGCCTCGGGTTGGCGGCTTGAAAGGATTGACGTGCAGTAGCCAGCCGGGTTCGTAGCGCGGTTCCATGCTATTACCGACCATATAGATCGCATAGGCCGAGCGTACCCCGCTGAGATTTGATGGTCGCGATGTATACCCGATCGGACCATCTTCGAGGAACATCGCCTGATCGGTGCCGCCGCGCCCGGCGCTACGGATAGGTATTACATCCGCGGAACGAGAGATCCCAGCTGCTGACCCCGAAGGGGGACGCCCACGCCCATGTCGCGGCATGTCGGCATTCGCCGTCTCAGGCAGAGCCGGCAACGGAATGGCGCAGCACCTCGTCAGGGGAGACCCCGAGGAATCCGGCTATTTGGACTGTTTCGAGTTGCTTCATTTGCCGATCGCCCCTGAGCATCCGCGAAACTGCTGATGGAGCGAGCCGAAGATGGCGCGCGAGGTCAGCCTGAGTAGCCCCGATCCGGTCGAGCGCATATTGGAACCAGGAGGAGTCCATTGCGATAATGGTAACTTGCCATATTGACATCGATCCGGATTATGATATCATCACGATGCAAATAGGGCAAGTCAGCGTTTGGCGGGAGGATCAAGATGAGGGATTCAGTCTTCGAGTTTCTAGCCGTCCCCCGAAGTGACAATATCGGTTGCGCTTTCATCGTAGCGGAAGGGGGAGTTCACCAAAGCTGCGGGAAGCAGCGGCGCGCCGCCTCTCCCTATTGCCAGGAGCACCACGCACTTTGCCATGTGCCTTGCGGAACGATTGAGGAAAAGCGGCGCCTTTGCGAAGTTGAAGCACTCGCAAACGCTGTTGGCGGCCGCCGCTCCCGAGACGGAGCTGAGCCATCTCGGCGCTTCTTGAGGCGCCTGGAGCAAACGTTGCGCTCTTTTCGTGATTAATTTGTTCTCTATTTGTTTCCATAGGAGGATTTTCGTGACACGTCGAATTTCAGGCGAAAAGAGCGCCAGCGCAGCCGCCGAGTTCGACGTCCCGAACAAAGAGCGTCAACAACATGGGCGGATTGAGCAGCTCCCGCGCCCGATTGCCGATGAAACCGGGCGGACGGCTCGGCCCTATCGTGCTGTCGATACTCTTGCGACCATGGAACGGCGGGGCTCGATCACGGCGGGCATGCGCCAGGCTGCAGAAGATTTTCGATCCCGGTTTGTCATCGCCCAACTCGACCCGTTGCGCGCTCTCGACTATTCACGCCCGAGACGTGGCACAATGGGACGCGCACCAGATGTTGGCGGATCGGGGTTGCGCGTCGAAAATGCCCGTGAGCATGTGTGGCGGGCGATCGTGGCAGTAGGCGGTCCTGCTTCGCCTGGCGGCTCGTGTTTGTGGCACGTGGTAGGATGGGAACGCTCGCTCAAGGAATGGGCCTTGGAACAAGGATGGAATGGACGCCGGGTCAGTCAAGAGGCTGCCTCGGGTATTCTGGTCGCTACGCTTGGGGCGCTTGAAACGTACTATGGCCACCGCCAGCCGTTGCGAAAGTCGGATTGTTTAATTGACAAAGCCGGATCGATCTGATATAAACTCTGAACGCTCGAAATCGCGTCGCCCTTCAAGAGCTAAGTCCTACCGATATTCCCAAAACGGCTTGGCTCTTGATAGAAATTCGATAAACCCGAGCTGTATCGAGCCTTAGAACATCTCGTCTATTCCATTGTCCGGTACAGGGTATATTACAATTATCGCTGGTCTCGCGGAGGGTTCTTGAGGTGCTTGCAAGCAAGTGGGCTTGCCTCGCTTCCAGATAAGCTTCGGGATGGCGTCCTTGACGCGCTGAGCCCACGGGAGGCCCTCGCACTGCTGCACGATTGGCGGTTCTGGGCTCGCCCAAATCAGCTTCCCCCGAGCGGACCCTGGCGGGTTTGGTTATTGCTTGCTGGTCGGGGATTCGGCAAGACTCGAGCTGGAGCCGAACTCGTGCGATCGAGTGTTGCTGAAAGACGGGCCCGCCGCCTAGCCCTGGTCGCCCCTACTGCGGCCGATGCGCGGGATATAATGGTGGAGGGCGAGAGCGGGATTCTAGCAATCTCGCCGCACTGGGATCGACCACGTTATGAACCTTCCCGGCGACGGCTGACTTGGCATAATGGGGCAACTGCGACTTTTTACAGCGCGGATGAGCCTGAGCGTCTGCGTGGGCCGCAGCATGATACAGCTTGGTGCGACGAACTCACCAGTTGGCGTTATCCAGAAGCACGGGACATGCTGATGTTTGGTTTGCGTTTGGGTGACGATCCACGGGTCGTTGTCACGACGACGCCGCGGCCAACGCCATTGCTGCGAGCGTTACTCAAAGACCCTGCGGTCGCGGTGACGCGCGGCACCACTTATCAAAACCGGGCGAATCTCGCGCCTGATTTTCTCGATCAGATAGTGCGCAAATACGAGGGCACCCGACTCGGTCGGCAAGAAATTGAGGCTGAAATCCTGGACGAGCTGCCCGGCGGGTTATGGAGTCGCGGCCTCATTGAGGCTGCTCGAGTTCGCAGCGCCCCACCTTTGTCCAGAATTGTGGTTGCGATTGATCCCGCAGCTACTTGTGGAGAAATGGCAGATGAAACCGGCATTATCGTCGCGGGCCGGGACAGCGTAGGTCACGGCTGGGTATTGTCAGATCTATCAGGCCGATATCGGCCAATTGAGTGGGCCAATGCTGCAATCGCGGCGTACCACACGCATCACGCCGACCGGATCGTCGCCGAAGTAAACAACGGCGGCGAGATGGTAGAGACCACCATTCGGATGATCGATCCGAATGTGCCTTTTACAAGCGTTCGTGCTTCGCGAGGCAAGGTCACGCGTGCCGAACCGATTGCAGCCCTATACGAGCAGGGCAAAGTGCATCATCTTGGCGCGTTTCCTAAGCTCGAAGATCAGATGTGCACGCTTACTCGGAGAACCGAGTCCAGCGTCGGGGGCACTGGCGCACGATATTCGCCCGATCGAGTCGACGCATTGGTCTGGGCATTAACTGAGTTACTCGTGACGCCGATGTCAGGACAAGGGATTTACGACGCCTATCGGCAGCTCAGTGATCAAGAGTCAAACGTTAACCGTTCAAATCTCTGCGGCTGACACAGGAGCCCCTTGTGGCGCTATTGGTAAAGGATGCGAATACCACGACCCAGTCTTTGGCGACCGGCTTTGATAGCTCGGGCAACCTGGTGCCAGTGCATATTCCCGCGATATCGGTAGCTGGCGTCGCGACCCCAGTAAGTACTACGGCGCCATTGCCCGTTATCAACTCCGTTGGTTCGGCCGCGATGGACGGGAGCGGCACGGTCCAAAGTGGGGGCACTGCGCAAAGCCTTTTCGGCGGGATCGTTCCTAGCAATGGGTGGCTGGTTGCAAACAACTCGGGCGCTACGCTCTACGTTTCAGACGTAGGTTTCGCCACACCTGGAGGTGCTTCGATACCCATTTCAGCAGGGGCTGTGTTTGCGACTCCATCGGGTTACAAGCCGGCCGGCGCGATCAGCCTTTACGGCACAACCACTGGACAGGCTTACGCGGCACGACGCTGGTAAGCGTCTTCGTACCCTCTGATAGAGATTATATCGGTTGCTGGGCTTCCCTACATTCTTGATATTGCCCCGCCACAGAGCCGCGCCGCGGCACCCTACGCCGCAGCAGCAGCAGAAGGGAAACATCGGTGGCGAAGCTCTTTTCCTTTATCGTCCAATCGGCAATCGCGTTTGCAGCTTTCCAAATAAACGGATCTAAACCAGCCTTTTCGCAATCACCTGGGACGTTCTCGACTTTATCCACTACCGGGCCCGCAACTCTGGGCGGGGACGTAATGATGTGTTCGGGTCGCCCATGGTTAGATGTGCGCTGTAACGGGGCTGGAGCTATGGGCGGAAGTTGGTGACGGGCTGACGGGATGAAGGCGGCGTATCGTGGGGGTGTTCGCGCCTCCACTTCTCCCGCAAAGGAGTGATACGCCGTGTCCGATGCTAACGTCGTCAAGCTGCTTCAACCAGGGTCATTCGCCGACCCGCTCACCGAGGTGCTGCGCAACGGAGCGCGCGCCCTACTGGCCCAAGCGATCGAGGCCGAGGTGGCCGAATTCCTGGCCAAGCATGTCGATCTGAAGACCGCTACTGGCCTGAACCGCATGGTCCGGCACGGGCATCTGCCTGAACGCGAGGTGATGACCGGCATTGGCCCGGTCGGCGTGCGCCAACCGCGCGTGCGCGACCGTGGCGCTGCCGATGACGCCGGGCGCATCCGCTTCACCCCCGCGATCCTGCCGCCCTATGCACGGCGCTCCCGCAGCCTGGAGGTGCTGATCCCGATCCTTTACCTGAAAGGCATCTCGACCGGCGATTTCGAGGAGGCGCTTGCGGCCCTGCTCGGCAAGGATGCGCCGGGCCTGTCGGCCTCGACCATTGCCCGGCTGAAGGAGGTCTGGATCGACGAGCACGAGCACTGGAAGAAGCGCGATCTGTCGGCCAAGCGCTACGTCTACGTGTGGGCCGACGGCATTTACCTGCAGGCCCGCCTCGAAGACGCCAAGCAATGCATCCTGGTGATCATCGGCGCGACGCCGGAGGGCAGGAAGGAGCTGCTCGGCTTCACTGACGGCGCGCGCGAAAGCGCGCAGGATTGGCGGGAGCTGCTGATCGATTTGCAGAACCGAGGCCTGGTCGTCACGCCCGAACTCGCCGTCGCCGACGGCGCGCTTGGCTTCTGGAAGGCGCTCGGCGAGCTGTGGCCGGCCACACGCGAGCAACGCTGCTGGGTGCACAAGACCGCCAACGTCCTCAACAAACTGCCGAAAAGCCAGCAGCCCAAAGCCAAGCGGGCCTTACAGGAGATCTGGATGGCGGAGACGAGCAAGGACGCCGAGGCCGCGTTCGACGCCTTCATCGCAGCCTACCAGCTCAAATACGATAAGGCCGCCGAGTGCCTGGCAAAGGATCGCCAGGCCCTGCTCGCATTCTACGATTTCCCTGCCGAACACTGGAAACATCTGCGGACCTCGAACCCGATCGAGAGCACCTTTGCCACCGTACGGCACCGCACGATCCGCTCGAAGGGCTGCCTGTCGAATAGGACGGCGCTCGCCATGGTATTCAAGCTCGTCGATGCGGCGCAGAAAAGCTGGCGCAGGCTCGATGGCCACA
Source organism: uncultured Alphaproteobacteria bacterium (assembly GCA_963777435.1). Lineage (GTDB taxonomy): Bacteria > Pseudomonadota > Alphaproteobacteria > ATCC43930 > CGMCC-115725 > AP-15. Next base: position 999,091 of record CAVZQT010000004.1, on the reverse strand, counting down.
ACCAGTTGCCCAAGCTCATTCAAGGTGTCAGGTTCACTGACGGGATCGAAGTCGCCGCCAACCCGACGTCCTCGCAATCCCGAACCGCCGCCGCCTGAACCCTTGGACCATCACCAAAATTCGGCGATAGCTCACGGGGCTGTTGGCGACGATGTCCATGACGACACCAACGCGGTCCAAAGCACGATTAATAGCGCGGTGGCGAATAATTGGCCTGTTCATTTTCCGGCCGGAACTTATAAGATTACCTCGCCCCTCTTCGTTGACTACGCGAGCCAGGCATCGAACGGATTCCGCTTAACCTCGCGCGGCGCCGTGCTCGATGGCCGAGGAGTCACTGCGGGACCGGTACTACAAATTCTATGTGGCGGAGGCAGTCCGACCAACCCAACAGGATGTTTTTATTTCAGAGAAGAAGGCTCGCTTTTCGTTAACGCGAATACACCGGGATACGCTGTCATTGTCGGCCTTCCCAACTTTTCAGACGCTCAGAATTCCATAAAGATAGATCACCTCATCGTAAATAACAAGAGCGCCAGCTCGGCCGCTGGTGCGTGTCAATTCAACTACATGCTCGATAGCGACATATACGCAATTTGCGATTCTGCAGGCGGCGCCGCGGGAATGGCGCTCGAACAAGTCCAATTCTCCCACATCTCCGGTGCCGCAACAGCGGCAGCCGTAGGCGGCCGAGGCTTAGTGTTGGAGAACGGCTATAATTTTTCGAACACGTTTTTTGCGCTTGATCTTGAAGTGTCGCCCACATGTCTGTCGATCACATTCAACCACAACGGGCTCAATACTTTTGTCTCCCCCTATTTTGACTGTGTCACCGCAATCGATGCGACCGCCAGTTTGGGCAACGTTGTCCTCAATCCAAATTACGGCGGTAATGTCAGCAATTACGGCCCAAACTCAGTCGGGATAACGGTGCAGGGAACAGGTTCCCGGCCCCAGTGGATGTTTCCAACAACGGCGACTTACACCGCCGCGCCGGTCGATGAGGGGCTGGCCATCTCCAGCTACAACGCCCCGGGTTCTTCAATGACTGTTACGCTTCCACCCGTCAACACTGTAAATCCTGGCTGGTCTCTTGCGGTCGCCACCGACAACGGTAAAGGAATGACTGTTACCGCGCCATCCGGCAGTATATTGTCGGGCGGCAAGTTTGTCCAATCGGTGACGCTTGGGTCCGGCAACTATGAGTATGTGCGACTGCAATCCGACGGCAATAACTGGCGGATGGTGTCGGCAACGCGTAACACGCGGCTTAATATGGGGTTTGAGCCCCCACCATGGCCGAGTAACTGGCTATATCCGGCAACAGCGGGCTACGCCGCGACCTTAGGCGATAACGGTAACATTTTGTCGAGCTACAATACCTTCACGGGTCTAACAGTAACCTTGCCGCCAATCACAAATCTGCCAACTGGCTGGAGCATCGGTCTCGCTACCGACAATGGCAAGGCTCTCTCTGTCCAGGTCAATGCCACTTCAGGTGGGCACATCGTCTGGCCGGGCAGCGGCAGCGCCGCCACCAACATGGCTTTGGCTAATACCGCGCAGGGAGCATATGAATTTGCGGTATTGCAGTATGATGGAGGCGGCAACTTTAGACTGGTAGAGGCGACTCCTGCGACTGCGCAATCGAATGGCATGATCGGTACCGGCGAAATCAGTCACTGGACTTTTCCAACGACAAGCAGTTACAGTGCCACGGTCGTCGATAACGGCAATGCGGTATCTAGCTATAACAGCCCCGCTTCATATATGGCCGTTACACTGCCGCCAACCACCGCGCTTGCGATGGGGTGGACGTTCGCCGTGACAACGGACAACAATAAGGCTATGTCGATCCAGGTCAACGGGGTTGCGGGCGGCCACATCCTTTATCCTGGAAGCGGCAATTTGGCTACTACGGTATCCCTCGCATCGACCAACTACGAGCTCCTGGTGTTAAAGTTCGACGGGACCAATTTCCGAGTAACTCAAACGACGCCGGGAACGGCTGCCGTTATAGGAATTGCAGGATCCGCCTCGGATCTCGCTCGCTGGAGTTTCCCTGCGACTCCAACCTATACCGCGGGACAAAACGATAATGGCAACGCGCTGTCGAGTTACAACACCGCAGCAGGGTTGACCGTCACCTTGCCGCCGGCAACTGCAATCACGACAGGGTGGACGATGGGCTTTGCGACTGACAATGGGAAGCCGCTCTCCATTCATGTCAATAGCGTTTCTGGTGGGTGGATACTTGAGCCGGCGCAAGGTGGAGCTTCCGTTTCGACAATCGCTCTGGCACCAGGTCAGAACTACGAGTTCCTTCAGCTTCGCTTTGATGGAAGTAATTTCCGGGTCGTGAATGCCACCCCACAGACAATAAACGCGGTCGGCGGTTTGATTTCGCCCGGGACACCCACCTCCAGCGCGGCGAATTGCAATGTAGGCCAGATTCAAGCCGATATCTACTACCTCTATTTCTGTACAGCGCCGAACATCTGGAAACGCGCTGCGCTATCCAGCTTCTAGCAAGTATCACCGACCCTTCTGCCCTCTGAGGTCTTGCGACGAAGTTTTTAACTCAAGGCTGTGGCGGCCCCATCCCCACAGCATCGAGCACCGCTGTGGGTCAGGTTCCAGATCAGTTAGATACATATGGTGATGCTGTGGCAAACTTATTGCATCGAGTTGTCGGGTAGTTTTATTATGAGCTTTCCTGGAGGAAAGCGCACTTCGCTCGCTTCATATAGCTGGGGCGGGGTGGGTTCGCAAAACGACATCACCGCGTATCGACAAATATTTCAACCCGACCAGGGAATATTCTCACCCGGTTACCCGCTGGTCCCACCCGAACGCGAACGCGTTCGAGTTTGGGATTTTCCGGTCGGCTACAATACAATTTATACACCACGCGCCTACGAGCCAATCGGGTTTCAAGATCTTCGCGGGTTGGCCGAAAATCACGATATTACACGGCTGGCTATTGAAACGCGAAAGGATCAAATCGAAAAGCTCGAGTGGAGAATTCGGGCTCGGAAGGCGGCGAAGCCAATAAACGACGCACCGGAGCGCATATCCGGATTGACTGATTTCTGGCGAAAGCCTGATGGCGACCAGCCCTTCGCTAGTTGGCTGCGCGAATTGCTCGAGGACCTTTTGGTACTGGATGCCCCCTGTTTAGAGGTGCGCCGTAACCGCGCCGGAGACGTGATCGGGCTTGATGTCGTCGACGGATCGACTATCAAGGTGCTAATTGACGACACGGGACGTCGTCCCCGACCGCCTGCGCCAGGTTACGAGCAGATCATTCACGGGCGGCCTTGGAAGCTGCTTACGTCCGACGAACTGATTTATATGCCTCGGAATCGGCGGCCTCATAGGGCGTATGGCTTTGGCCCCTGCGAACAAATAATCATGACGATCAATATCGGCCTGCGGCGGCAAGTAATGCAGTTGCAGCACTTCACGGACGGAAACGTCCCCCCTGGCTTGGTTAATGCTCCGGACGGCTGGAGTGCCGAACAGATTAGGCAGTTCCAGGAGTGGTTCGAACTCGATTCTGGCCGGTAATTCCGCCAATCGGACGCGCCTCATCTGGGCGCCGACCGGGGCCAAATACCAGGCTTTCAAAGAAGCGCCATACAAGGATGAGTTCGACGAATGGCTGGCGCGCATCGTCTGCTATGCTTTTTCACTACCACCCACTGCCTTTACCGCGCAAGTGAATCGCGCGACAGCGCAATCTGCCCAAGAGACTGCAGTTGAAGAGGGACTCGCGCCGCTTACTGGCTGGGTCAAACGCTTAGTAGACGGTGTCATTCAGGACCGGATGGGGCACTCGGACCTAGAGTTTGTGTGGACCGACGTGCAGCCTGCGAACCCGAAGGATCAAGCGGCAATACTCGACATTTACGTAAAAGATGGAATCTATACCTTGAATGAAGCCCGGGAGATTTTTGGACTCCCTCCAGTTGGCGGAGACAATCAGCAATTACATTAGGACGCGCACCTCTTAAATCGTCTAAGTTTCCTTGCGGTGTCATATTAACTTAATGATCATCACTAGGATCGTAGATCTTCATATTACCTTCGGACGAATTGAACAGTATGAGCGCGATACCGCTCGTCGGAGTTAGGAATACGGAAATAGCGCCTTCCATAAGCAGCCCTGCACCTCTGATAAAAGTCGCAGGAGGCGAACTATCAGATCGGATATGAACTGATCAAATCGGTTTAACTGCAATATTTTTTACATCCTTGTCCTTCTGGACTTGAGGAGACAACGCGTATGAGTGTCACTCCGAACAATATTGTCGTATACGGCTCGGCGAATATGCCGGAAGCCGATGGCGCGATGGTCGGCGGCGCGGTCGATTTCACTAAGCGCGTCGCCTTTTACGACATCAGCCCAAATGGGCAATTGTCGGCAGTGTCGAGTTCGTCCTCCGACATCGCAACCAAGCTTCAGGTCGCTGGCCGAGACGCGTCGGGTGTCATCCAAACGCCCCCAGCCATCACCCTCACGGGAACGACTCCGGTAGCCAGCATCGGTTCCTCCCAGATCTTTGAGCGCATCGGTGCGGCGGTCATTACGGGCGGATCGATCGCCGTGTTGAGTAATCCGACCGGAACGCCGGCAGTTGGCGATGTAGCTCTCTATGCGAGCACACAGGTCATTGCCGGCCATACGGCGCAAACCGGCGCCGCCAACACATCCGGCACCACGCCGCCGCTGTTCAAATTGCAATCGGGCGACGGCGCTAGTGTGTCGCCCGGGATGATCATTCGGATTTTGAACAACACCCCGGCTGGCGTGCAATACCAGTTGCGCATGATTGTTGCGACATCCGGTTATGGAACCGACGTCGTCGCTGTAAACCGTGATTGGGTAACCATCCCAACGAACGCCACGAGCTACGACATCCTCCAAGGTATGCTGTTCGAGATCAGCCCGAATCCGGTAACCGCGATTACGCGCTGTTTTTGGACCTTAGCAGCGGATGTACCGGGTGGATCGGCTCGCTATTTCTACGAAAAGGTGTTTGTGGTCAACACGAACGCCTCTACAGCTTTGACCGGAGCGCAGATCGAAGTTGCCCTTGAGGCGCCGACGCTCCCTTCTGTTGCGTTACTCGATATCGGCCTCTGTACATCGCTGAATGACACCAACGCGGCCAATCCGCGTCAGCAATCATCGGGGTTCTTGCCGACTGGCCTCAGCTCATTCATCGCTCAACCGGCCTTCATAAATGTGCCTGGGGCCGGGAACCTTCCCCCCGGCAATAACGCCGCGGGTGCGCAAGGCGTTTGGTTACGCCTCTCCTTGCCAGCCGGAACCGCCGCCTACAAGGGCTCTGCGGATATACGGACTCAGGGCACGACCATCTAAATTAGCCATATTCAAAAATCAGTGCGACCGCGTTGAAAATTCAGCGCAAAGAGCATTGAAGGTTTCTATCCAGCTTTATTGCCGTTCTGCTGATTCTGTCTCGAAGGAGGCGAAAGCGATGTTGCCTATGCGCTTGACTCCTGTTGATCCGGAGGTCCATCGCCGCCGTTACAAAATCGTCCGTACCGACACGATGCAGGATCTGCCGGGGGTGATCCTGTCGGCCTCGGTCGAAACCGGGCTGTGCATGCTACGCAATGCAGCCGGAGACACTGTAGAGCACAATTTTGGTCCCTTTGGGCTGCGGATTGTCACGCGGTGATCGCCCGGAGCGAACCGTCGCTATATGAGAAAGGCCCGTCCAAATAATGAGCAACCCGTGGTCGCGGGCGACGGCAGCGACGTGGCCAAAGGGCCCGAACCAGTCGCCGGACAACCTGAGCAGCCTGGCCAATGGGCAGGCGAAAGGACTTGGGGTCATCAGCCCCGGAACAATCAGTCAACCCTTTGGCGACATCATCCTGCCGCCGTGGAAAATTGCGACTGGCACCGTTACGGCCGGCAACACGATCTCCCGCTATCTTCTATTTAGCGAGGACAGCTCGATATGGCCGGGCGGAATTGACCCGAATTCGACCTCGGATCAATCGACGGCCCTTTCCGGCTGGCTCGCATTTGATCCGGCGGCCGCGGCTCTGGCACTGATCGACACCCTGACAATGCAATCGGGTGTTACCCTTTACCAGACGCGCTGGCAATCGATCCGCGGGCTGATCGGCAATGTCCCAACCTATTGCGCGGTGCTGCTCTACAACAATTGCGGTGCCGCGCTCGCCGCCTATTCGAGTGGCAATCAGAGTGCCACCTACGTGACCGAAGCTTATGCGTAAGGTCCTATGGGCGGTAACTGGTGCCGCGGCGCTGATCGCGGGGATCGGGTTTATCGGTCGAGGCGACGCGCAAAGCATCATCCGCGGCATTACCAGCCTGACGGCCGCGACCCCCAATGTCCTGCTGAATGGCGGAGCATCCTGCGCAGCGCCGACCGGCTGCACGGTCGGGACCACATTACTGGCCAACACTCAGGGCGGCTCCGGCTACACCATTGCCGCGAGTGACAACACCAAGGTTGTCAAACGCACTTATTCGGGCACCACCGCCGACACCTTGCCGAACGTATCGACCACCGGCTTTGGCGCGGGGTTCTCGGTCGATATCTGTACGACAGCTCAGCCCGACACCTTAACCGTCACCAGCCCAAGCACGGTCAACGGTTCGTCGTCGCTGGTGATCCCGGCCAATACCTGCTTCAGCATCGCGGACCCGGACGGCACCAATTACGTCGGATTTTTGCCGTCGGCCGGAATTACATCGGTCGCGCTATCGATGCCGTCCTATTTCTCGGTCTCGGGATCTCCGTTGACGGGGACCGGCGGCACTCTCACGGTGACGGGTGCGAGTCAGACGGCCAACCTTTTCCTCGCGGCGCCCAATGGATCGTCGGGGGCGATGACGCCGCGAGCGATCGTCAATGCCGACCTGCCGACCCTGATCCCAGTAGCGATCGGCTGGGTCGCCGGCCAGAACCCGAACAATGCCACGGTCTTCACCAATCTGAGCGGCGGCGCCTACACCGTGCAGGCGATCGTCGGGCGGGTCGAGGTCGCCGAGGGTGCGACGGCGACGATCACAGTCAATTCGGCCGCGTCCGGCACGCTTTGCTCGGCCGGAACCGCGATCTCGACGTCGTTCAACGCCAATGGCTCAGCCACCAATAACCAAACCATCACCTCCGGGACTCCGACCATCTCCAATGGCACCTCGATCTGTCTGCAGACCGCGGGATCTGGTTGGGGCACCGGGGCCGCGATCGGCGGCATCACGGTCTTTTTGAAGCCCAGCTGATGAAGCGGTTGATTAGACGCGCCGCCGAGTGTGGGTTCGCAGTCCTGGTCGCTACCATCACTCTGGCGGGTGTGGCGCGGGCTTTCTTGATCCTCGGCGCCGGCAGCAATTCGACGGCTACCGCGCCGTCCACCTTTGTCTACTTGCCGAACGGCAGCTTCGTCTACCTGCCAAACGGCAGTTATGTCCAGGTCGTCGGCGGTGATTCCGACGGTGGCCCGACACTGTGCGGCGTGCTGAACCTGGCGGTCAATACCGCGTGCAGCTCGGTCTCTGTTCCAACGGTGCTCCAATGATCAAGCAATTCCTCGCCGGCGCATTGCTGGCGCTCACGGCGACCCAGGCTTGGGCTGGCAGCACCACATATGCTGTCACGGTTGGGTCCGGCACGAATTTCGACGCCGTGACCGATGGCAGCGGCAATCTTGGCTCTAAGATTGCGGTGTGCGACGGCTCGGCATTGGCCAATTGTGGGGCGGTCAAAGCAGCCTCGACCGCAGCTGTGGCGACTGATCCGGCCGCCGTCGTCAGCCTGTCGCCGAACTCGCCACTGCCTGCGGGGGCCAATGCGCTCGGTTCCTTAACGGCGGGGTCCGCCATTATCGGCAAGGTCGGGATCGATCAGACGACGCCCGGAAGCACCAACGGCGTTCAGGTCAATGCGGCGCTTCCGGCTGGCTCAAACACGATCGGCGCCGTAACGGGAGCGCTCACAACCTCAGGCGGATGGACGCCCGGCATCACCGCGGCGGTCTCGACCACTGTTACCTCAATCAAATCGAGCGCCGGACAGCTCGGCAAGATGCTCTGCTACAACCCGAACGCGACCGTGGCCTACGTGCAGATTTTCAATATCGCCTCGGGCTCGGTCACGCTCGGATCCTCGACGCCGGTCGATGTTGTCCCCGTGCCGGCGACCCTTAATGGCGGCTTCACAATGCCGTTTCCGGGCGAGCAATTCGGCACAGCAATAAGCTACGCGGCGACAACCACTGCGACCGGGTCGATCGCTCCAGGAACCGCGTTGACCTGTTCCTACGGGTACAACTGATGCTCAGGCGCCGCCTACTGCTCGCCATGCCAGCGCCGCTGCTTCTCCCGAGGCTGGCGACGGCTCAGCTCATGGGCATTGTGGGGGACCAACGCACCGGTATTGTCCGCCAAGGGTCAGCCGATCTGGGGAATAATGGCGGTGCGTCCGGCGCCATGACAAGGAGCTACACGACCAAGCCCCTGTCGAACCTGCTGGTCGTATCGATCTCCGGCGCCTACGGATCGTCCGCGGATAACGTTACCGGGGTGACCTTCAACGGCGCGGCGATGATACAGGCTGGGAAGTTGATTGGTGCAGCCACCGGCGGCCTTCGCTGCCAATACCTCTACTATCTCTTCAGTCCATCAATCGGGACGTACAACTCGTCGTCAGCCAGAATAACACTGGCTCTGACACGTACCTCTTGGCCGTCGCGGCGGATTACAGTGGGGTCAAGACTTTCGGCCTGGACAGCGCCGCAACAACCCATACGACAGGGGCCACATCCGCCAACAGCCTGGCCGGCGACGTCACAACAAATAGTCTCAATACATGGGTGATCGGTGGTTTCGGTGGGGGCTCGATAAGCTGGACGAACAGCGCCCTGACAAGCGTCGTTCACGGCGTAGCTTATTCGTTCCCTTATATCTTCGACAGCAATGGACCAATCCCGGCCTCCGGAACATTTTCGAATACTTACTTATTCACCTCGGCGATCGGGTCCGTTGTCTCAATAGCGATTGCGCACCAATGATGTGCAAAGGAGCTACCGTGAAGAGATCGTTTATCCTTGGGCTGCTGACCTCGGTCGCGGCATTGCCAGCCTGGGCGCAAGGTCTGGATCTGTCGACGCAGAACGGGCTGCTTGAAGACCGGACCAATGCCGGCACGACTGGAACGACACTCTACACCCTGACCAAGATCAACAGCAGTGGCAACGCAGTCATTGCGGCGACTGCCGACAGCAACGGGGTTCGCGGCGTATGCGTAGGCGGCTGCGGGACATCGGGCAGCGCACAGATTGCCACCAACGGAACGGCGGCATTGCTCCTCGATGGCAGCGGGACGGCCGGCGATTTCGTGCAGATTTCGAGCACGACCGGCGGCTATGGGCATGATACCGGCGCTTCAACCTGCCCGAGCTCAGGTCAGACGATCGGCAAGGTCATCGCGTCCGGTGGCCCGAGCGGCTCGTATTATGTGGCGCTCGGTCAGTTCGGGTGCGGCAGCGGCGGGGCCACCGGCTTTACCAATGTCTATACTGGGCACGGCACCTATACATGGTCGAAGCCGTCCGGCATCAGCTATGTGACGGCTTACTGCCTGGGTGCTGGCGGTGGCGGGGCCAGCGGCGAGGTATCGACCTCGGGATTCAGTGGGGGTGGTGGGGGCGGCGGCGCGGGTGCAATCGCGACGATCCCAGCCTCGCTGCTAGGTTCGAGCGTCACCGTCACGGTGGGGCAAGGCGGTGCTGGCGGCACGGTGTCGACGGCGGCTAGTTACAATGCGGGCACGGCCGGAGGCAACTCCAGCTTTGGTGGCTTTGTCACCGGCTATGGCGGAGCCGCAGCGTCCAATTTCAATGGCGCGGCAGCGACGTGGACGTATGGCGTCAATGCCTCAACGGCTGGTCTCAACCTTTCAAACAATGATTTCACTGGCCGCGCTGGCCCGTCGGCCGGCGGCTCCGGTCTTTACGGGGGGCTCTATGGCGGCCCCAGCGGGGGCAGCGCCGGCAATAACACCAGCGGCATGGCTGGCGCCGGCGGTATCGCGCCGAGCGAATTGTCTGCCCCGACCGGAGGCACCAACACGACCGGCTCAACGACCTCGAGCGGCGGCAACGGCGTCAGCCCCTCCAATCCGACGATCGGGGGCGCCAACGGCAGCGCTGGCGCTGGCGGTGGCAACACTGGAACAGCCGCCTCAACGGCGGGCACGGGCGGGACAGGCGGCTACGGCGCTGGTGGCGGTGGTGGTGGCGCGGTCATCGCGGCGACCGGAACCGCTGGCGCTGGCGGGGCGGGTGGCGACGGCATCTGCATCGTTGTCGGTAACTAAGCATGCTCAAGCGTCTTGTTCTCGCTCTGGCGTGCTTGCTGGGGGGCCTCGACGCTGCGCACGCGACCGCGGGCTTTGCCGGCTACCAAGCCTCGGGCTCGACTTACACATCGATCGGGGCAACGATCCGCGTGCCTTGGGTTTCGAACTCGACGACTTCAGCCGGCAACAACATCATCGCCTGGGTCGGCATCGAGGACGGAACCAACCTTGCGCAGGTCGGCATGTCCTTCTCCATAACCGCGCAGGGTGCCCCTTCCTATGGCGCGTTCTACGAGATGTACCCGGCCGGAGCGGTCAATGATACGACGCCCGGCCACACGACGGTTGGCGGAGACATCGTTAAGATTTCCCTGACCTGCACCGCAAACTGCACCGCTGGAAATTCACAGACTTGGGCCATGAAGGTGCAGAACGTGACGGAAGGATGGACGTGGTCGCCGACTGACACACTGCAGACCAGCCTATCGAAATTCGACATCATGACCGAGGATTTAAACACGACAAACCCGCTGCCAAATTTCGGGACGCTGACATTCACTAATATCTCGGTCAATGGGGCGGCGCCGAGTTGGGGATCGCCGACGAGCTTTCAGATGACGGACAGCTTCGGCGCCACGGCCAATCCGTCGAGCGTCAGCGGTACCGCTTTTAGCATCTGCGCCGGCAGCAGTAGCTCCTACACAAGCTGCGCGCGGAAGATCAACAACAACCTCGCCAACGGCCGGGTAAGCGTTGGGCGGTTCTGATCATGGCGGTGTGGATTGCGCATCGACCAGGGGGGCCGCGCGCTGATCGTTACTTCGTCAGCGGGACCACGGTTACCACAGATGCCTACCTGCCGGCCGCAATAAATGTTGGGCTTCTTGCTAATGGCTTGCTCGCCGCCGACGCATTGGCGGAATCGCGTGCCGATGCTGCGGCCCTAACCGAGTACTTGGCGAGGCTGCAACGCCACGTTTCGGCGTCAATCGAACCGCTTGGCAACGCCATCCTCGAAGCCGGGACATCGGCCGAATGGCTGTCGCACCGGATTAGCGATGGCTTGACTCCGGCCGAGAGCGCCGCGAACCTGCAAAATAACATCATGGCGCCGCTCGAAGGTCTCGGTAATGCACGCGGCGATGCGATTGATCCGGTAGCGTTTTCCGCGACGCAAATTACCGACAGCGGCGACCCGCTCGAGAACCTCGGCGCCAACAGCGTTGTCGGCGATGAGTTCCCCCCGCTCGAAATCCTCGCCGGGAAACAGCGCGATGCTCTGGTCCCGGGCGAGGACAACGCGACCCAACGCGGCGACGCCAACGCCACGGCGGAAGCGCTCGCCGGGCGACGGGCCGGTTCCTCGGCGCTAATCGAAGCGCTGAGCCGCGCGCTACGTGACGCCAATGCGCCGCTTGAAAACCTCGGCTCGGCCGCGCTCAGCGCCGATCAGTTTGTTGCCCTCGGATTTGTTGCCGGGCAGCGTATCGACCCGCAGCCGGCGCCGATCGCCTGGTCGGGGGCGGTACTGTTTGACGGGCGCGCGCCGGTTGAATTCACCGTGACGGCCGCGGGTGGCCCGATCACCAGCAATGCGTTCGCGGCAATCGAATTGCTGGTGCAGCAAACCGCGGACCGAAACGCCGCGGCCGAAAGTAGCGGCGCGCTCCGCGGCAGTAATATTCTTGGTGCGGAAGCGCTCACGCGAGCGGTGCGGGACACCCCACCGCAAATCGAAACCCTGGGCGAGGCGGCCGCAGTCGCCGATGCGTTCCTCGCGGTCGAGGTAGGCTACCAGATTACTACCGCCGATGCTTTTACATGCGAGATATTGATCTCGTCAGTGGGCGCGAGCCTCGCAGCTGTCGAGTCCTGGATTACTCCGATCGTACAGCTCGCTCTTGGTCGTCTCCTGAAGTCTCCCGGCAAGATTCGTATTCTCGCCAGGTGGAGGTAATAACTCGATCGTCGAGGATGATTGGTGTTGATGGGCGGCCGGCCATTTACCTAGTCTTTAGCTGCGCGAAGCTTCTAGTCATTGGTCGGTCGACAGGTTTGACCGGTTCGAAGGAGCTCAGATGCGATTGCCGACCTCTTTCAGTCCAATCGAGTACAACGAGATTGATACCTTCGCCTTTGACTTCACCGCGGAAGTTGGATCTGCCACGATCCTATCGACGAACTGGACCTGTAAGTTCGCCCCGTTTCAGACGGCAACTGATCCCGCTCCGCAGATAAGGATATTAGCAGCTACCACGGAAGAGGCGGTCCAGTTACGGTCTCCTCTCGATGGATCATTGCAGACGAAGACGGGTTCCTTTTCCGTTGCTACGGTCGGAGGCTTTCCGACTTCCGCGATAGGCGCTACTTATATTCTTGAGGCAACTGTCCATCTCAGCGATGGCCGGGTTTTAAGCCTAAATTCGACAGTCCAATGCGCTCCGCAGGAGCAATAGGTCGTACCCTGTTCAACGGCAACCCATTAATCCGCTTGCCGAAGGCCACTCGATACACCTCGGATTACCCTCGAAAAATGAAAGATCGCTAATGAAAATATACTTCCCCCTAGCTAAAATCGACGCGGAAAGACATGAGGTGTGGGGCTATGCATCCACCGAGGCGCGTGACGACCAGGGCGAAGTTATAAAACGCGACGCGCTGATATCAGCCGTTGGCGACTACATGAAATTTGCCAATATCCGTGAAATGCATCAGCTATCCGCAGTCGGAGTTGCCAAGGAAGCCGCAGTTGATGACAAGGGGCTCTATATCGGTGCTAAGATCGTTGATCCGGTCGCGTGGCAGAAGGTAGTCGAGGGGGTTTATAAGGGTTATTCAATTGGCGGTCATGTAACCCATCGAGATCCTACCGATTACAAGACGATCACCGGGCTCGTCCTAAATGAGATTTCTCTGGTCGATCGGCCGGCCAATCCGGAAGCGGTGTTCGACTATTGGAAATCAGCTGGCGCTTCAAGGAAGCCGCAGGTGAGACTGAATTCATCATTGCAATCTTGGGCGTGCGATGTGCCCAGGCACCGACACTTAGCCGCATCACACGCCGTGCTGTGTCAAGTGCAGAGGTCAGATAAAGATCTGAGTCCTACAATGAGAATTTCCAGTGCAGCTACCGGAGGTGAGCGGGACAAAGCTAATACCGAAGCTGAGAACAATTCCGGTTATAACGAAGGTGATTACGCCGATCCCGGCTACCAGTCAGATGGCCAAAAGCGATACCCAATAGACACGGAGCGACACATCAGAGCCGCTTGGAATTTCATCAACCGCCCCAGAAATGCGCGACAGTACACACCGGATCAGCTTGACCAGATCAAGGCTCGTATCGTTTCTGCCTGGAAGCAAAAAATCGATAAGGATGGGCCTCCATCGCTAAACCAGCAGAAAACGGGAGCACAACCGCCACTGACAAAGACGCTATGGGATGTTGGCTATGTAGTTCGCATCATACTTGAATTAACATGGCTTGAAGAGAGCCTTGCAGCCGAAGCGGAGATCGAGGGGGACGCTTCCACGGAAGCGTCGGCGCTCCAAGGGATTATCAACCAGCTGTGCGGGTTGTTGGGCGCGTTGGTGACGGAGGAGGCCAGTGAAATATTGGACATGGCCGACCTGACGGGAGAACCACCGATTGGAACAGCGGCCGATACCATGATTATGGCCGCAGGTACTCAAGGAGCCCGCCTAGCTGCTGATTTGTGGCAGGGACGGAGTCGAAATCTGCAGCAATTAGCGGCTGCAATCTTGATTAAAGCCAGGAACACTGAAGCAGACCAAGCGCTTCTAGACCTTGCGCACCAGGCTGTTTCTCAGTGCCTGAGAATGCATGGATTGCGGTACGGGGAAAAAAGCCATATAGCCATGGCGCGTTCAGCACTCGACGATGCGGGGGCCTTAGCTGGCGAAAAATCAGGGTTCGACCTTGCGCGCATGGCAAAGGTTGATCCCTCGAAGTCAGATGCGGCATCACCAGCGCTCCGTTCTGGGAAAAATGATTTACTCAACAGTGCGGCAAACGCTCCATCCAGCACGGGGGTGATCGATATGATCGCGGCGGCGCTGAGTAAAGGAGCGACTGGTTACTTGGCATTGTTGGACGTAGCTCACGAGTGCGTTTGTAAACTAACCAATGGAGCCTGCTGCCACCGCGCCACGCACGCTTGTGGCCGCAACGATATGGAGACATCGGGTTATCTGCTGAGAGCTCATGACCATCTGACTGCGGCTGGAGCGGTGTGCGACAACGTCACCTCTGATGGCGAGGGTGGGTCGGAGAGGACGGATTTCGAGCCAGCAAAGGCCGCGTCGTCAGGAAGTTCGGGTAAGACGTTCGTAGGAGAGGAAGCTGAAAAGGCAGCTTTGATCACGACACTCGCAGATATTATGCCCCGTCTCGATCAGTTGACGAAACGAGTAGAGGATATTGCCCGTACTCCATTAGCTCCAGTTACGATAGCAAAGAGCGTTGCCGCGATTGCAAAACACCAGGACACCGGCAGCAACGCATTTTCGACCGACGAACTCGCGATAGCGTTCTCTCAAATGAGCAAGGAAGAACAGACGTTGACATTGATAAAGGCGAGCTACGCCCGCCCCATTCATCCACCCGGCCTCACCCGGAGACAAGAAGCGATCGGACAGTGAGCCCCTAAACCTTCAACTTGATAGTCCAGCTCGGCAACTTGCCGAGCTTTCTTTTGCCCCCCAGCCGGGAGGAACTAAGATGACTTCTGTAACGCAGGAATTGCTGGAGCTAGTGAAACGGGCCCTAGCGGCGCCGGATGACGCACTTGGCAAGTCAATTTCGACAGCAACTGGCCTAGTAGCGTACGATTTGCAAGCACCGGCCAAAAACCTTTACCCTTTTGTCACGCCGATCAGAAACGTAATGCCCCGCGTCGGTGGCGGCACGGGAACCGCCACCAATTGGCGTCAAGTAAACGCAATCATCGGCTCCGGCTTTGACGCAATGGGATGGGTCCCAGAGGGTCAGCGCTCCGGCCAAATGTCGTATTCGACATCGAGCAAGTCAGCCACTTTCGTCACCATCGGCGAAGAAGACGCGGCCACCTTTGAAGCTATTTCTGCCGGTCGCGAATTCGAAGACATCCAAGCGCGGATGACGTTCCGGCTGCTGCAAAAGATGATGCTTAAAGAGGAGATGGCCATCCTGGCCGGCAACGCATCGTTGCAACTCGGCACGCCTGCAACCCCAACGTTGGCGGCGTCCGGTGGCGGCGCAACGCTGCCTGCTGCGACATACTATGTCAGAGTAGCCGCCCTTACGCTCGAAGGTTACCAAAATTCAAGCATATCCGGCGGAGTGGCTACGACTAAAACCGTCACCGGAGTCGACGGCAAAACATTCACTCTGAACGGAGGATGTTCAAATATCAGCGGCGAAGCCAGCCAACTGGTAAGCTTGGGTCAGATTTTGCTTTGCAGTGTAACTCCGATCCAAGGCGCCGTGGCCTATGCTTGGTACATCTCGACATCTTCTGCCACTGAAACGTTGCAGGCGATAACCACGGTCAACAGTCTGGCGGTTTCAGCGCCGCTTGCCACGGGAAACCAGGCACAGTCAGCGATCACGAACGATTTCTCCGCCAACCCGAGCTACGCGTATGATGGGTTGCTGACAACAGCGCTTAAAATGGGGTCCAACGCCTACGTGAATACTCTGGGTACCGGCACAGCGGGGACAGGCACCACGCTTACCGCATCTGGTCGTGGGTCGGTGGTTGAGATCGACAACATGTTCCAGACGATGTGGAACAATTTCGAGCTCTCCCCGACCGTTCTTTATGTAAATGCCCAGGAGTTAAAGAACATCACAACAAAGGTGCTTTCTAACGCGTCGGGCCCGTTACTTCGGTACGATACTCCAGCCGATGGCAGCGATGGTGAATATCAGCTGACGGCATCAGGCGTCGTACAATTCTACTATAACCCCTTTGCTATCTACGGCGGTCTTCGAATTCCAATCAAAATCCATCCTCGCGTTCCTCCAGGTACTATCATTGGCTGGGCTGAAAATCTCCCAATCCAATATCAGTCGAACGAGGTACCCAACGTAGCCGAGGTGAAGACGCGGCAAGATTATTATCAAATTGACTGGCCGATCGTCACCCGCCAACGCCAGGTAGGTGTATACGCTGAAGAAGTCTTGGCGGTATACGCGCCGTTCGCTATGGGCGTCATAACCAATATCGCGAATGGTTAACCAGCGATGCTGGAGGTGATAGCGCTTCGTGCTATGTTTGGCCAAGACGAGGTCAATCATGGCACGGCGCGCTATCGCGTAACAGTCGGGGGTTTAGTTTATGTGCCGAGACAAGTGGCGTTGTATCTCGTGAGCAACGGTGGGTTTGCCGTGGAACCGGAACCAACCCCACCGAACGGCTAACGCCAAGCTCGTGCTCCCCCCGCCATTGCACGCACAAGTACATCAATCCGGCTCCGGTTGGGTGCAACTATCGAAGATGCATAAGTAAGGCCAATGACTAAACGAGATGAACTCGTTCCGGCCGATGCGGTTGCGTAATTATTTACGATGGCGGGCGACGGTCAAATCCATTCAAAGCGTAAACGGGCATTATTCGTCGCTTTGGGTTTGGCAAAGCCTAACGACGCGCAAAATTATTTGATCAGACCAGTGGTTGCCATGAAAGAGAGCCGCGGAGGTCGCTTCAAATGGCATACGATGACCTAACAACATTGGCCGACGTCAAGGCTTGGCTGCAGACTGGGCAAAGCGCCTTTCCGCCCACTGACGACGCACTGCTGACGAGGCTCATTACCGCTGAGAGCCAATACATACAGACTTGGCTTAATCGCCGTATGTCGATGGCTGATTATTCCGAAGTACGAGATGGCACCGGTGGCCAACGCCTGCAATTTGCCTGCTTTCCGGTCAGCGCCGTTTTATGCGTGACGATCGATGGCATTGTCATCCCACCCGTCTCAATGCTCTCGCCGAACACTGTCTCGACAAGCGGCTATGCGTTTTCGCCTACGCAATTGGTCGTACGTGGGTATCGTTTTGTACGGGGACCGCAGAACATTGCTTTTTCGTATACGGCCGGATATTCGACGATCCCACCTGAACTTGCTCAAGCCTGCATAGAACTTGTCGCGTTGCGCTATCGCGACCGGCTGCGGGTCGGTGAGATTTCTAAAGCGGTTGGCGGAGGTGAAACCATTAGCTATTCGCAAAAAGACATGAGCGCAGCGATATCAACAGTACTCCAGCAGTACCGCGCCGTAGCCCCGATTGGCGGCAACTTGATCATGATGGCGCCCACTGCAACCGATGCGTCGATCGTAGGCGGCGTGCTGTGATTTCAGCTCGTGTTGTGGGAGACGGAGCGTTGCTGAAAAAGTTGGGACGGCAGCGATATTCTGCCGCCCGGGCATTGGTGCAGGCACTCGCTAGACTTGGGATTGATCTACAAAATAAAGTCCGCCCGCATAAGATTCGGCCGTCACTCGCCGGAGTTGCGCGAAAGATTGTTTGAAAAGGTTAGCGTCCAGCTCGCTGACAACAAGGGTGCAGTTGGTACGACGGCATCTACGAATATTAACGGTACAGTTCTTGGGTGCGGTATTGGAGGCCCAAGAGACCTCCGCACAAGTTTGCGACAGCTCAAGGAAAGATTTGCATCCCCAATTGGACCCAAGTCGATGAAGGACCAGCGCCATAACCGGCACGTGGATCTGCCGTCTCGGATTCCCATGTCGACATTTCACGATATGGCGCCGGTTGTAGGCAGGAACATCAAACAGGCATTGCGCGGCACGTTGAGCAGATGATTGAACGAGAGGCCATTTACGCGGCGCTCTGGACCTTAGCTTCAAGCGCGTGGAGCTTTGCCACTGCGAATTGACGCCTGCGGCATTGGTCCGACGTGGCGCCGGTCGAGCAGCCAGCACTGTTTATGAGCGAAAAGGGCGGACATGCCTCTGTCAAGGCATTAGGTGCCCCGATCGTGTGGACGCTCTATGCTGACTTCTATGTTTACGCCCATTCGAGCGATCCTTATGCGGCGCCAGCAATAACTTTAAATCCGCTGCTCGACGCGCTCGAGCTTGCGCTAGCGCCATCGATGGCAACCGGAATTCAAAACCTTGGTTTGCCCGAGATGGTACAGCATGCTTATATCGCGGGTAAGATTGAAACTGACGAAGGTGTTCTTGGAGACCAGGCGATTGCAATTGTCCCGGTCGAAATTGTTTGTACATGAGCGCACGACGGGCGAGATGCCTACCTATCGGCTTACGGCCAACAAATTCAAGACAATCCAGGACAGCCGCCGCCGGGCCCATGGCGGTGTCGCCGATACTTTGGCACTGGATCTGCGCACGTGCCCAGTATGAGGTTGTATGGTGCGTATTGACGATGCCAAATCCTAAATGGAGACTCGGAATATTTGACCCTTTCGGGAAAGGGTCGGGCTTTGAATGGCATGGCAATAGGATTCGTTTTCAATGAACAGCAGTGGCAAAACCAAATCTGGACACGCTATAATAGAGGAAGAACGCGCCGACCTCCTCGATGCGCTTATTGAGCGTTGGTGGACCGATTATTTTCCGGGATCAGCGGTCGGGCACCACACCGCAGCCTGGAATACGGCGCACGCAGCAAAGGAAGCGCTAAAGCGCCTGATTGTGCCCCGGATGCGCGGGAGCAATAGGGAAGGGAGTATCTAGATGCAGCTCAGCTTTGGCTCAGGTGCACTGTGGGGAGAACGTACAGATGTTTCAGGCTCGGGGATCGGGCCGCGCCAGTTCGGGGTGCTTCAGGATATCCAGATCGATTTCGATTGGACCGATAAAGAATTGTATGGACAGCTTCAGTTTCCGCTCGCCATAGCTCGAGGCCAAGGAAAGATCACGGGAAAAGCGAAATTTGCACAGATTCTTGGCCTTCTTTACTCCGACATCTTCTTTGGGATCCCCGCGGCTACGGGCCAGTTCGCGATATCGGAACTTGAGGCGGCAATTGTTCCGGCTGTCATCCCGTTCACCGTGACGGTCGCAAACGCATCTGCCTTCAACGACGATCTCGGTGTTGTGTATGCTGCCAATGGAAAACGGTTCAATCGAGTGACCACGCCCTCTTCCGCGGGCCAATACTCGGTCAACTTCGCAACTGGCGTTTATACATTTGCTGCGGTGGACGCTAACGCTGCGGTAATGATCTCATACACTTATAATGGCCCAGTATCCGGGAGTAAATTGACCTTAACTAATCAGCTGATGGGAACAACACCGACATTCAAGGCTACGTTTTACACCACCTATAGCGGCGAGGGAACAGCGTTGCGGTTGAATAGTTGTACTGCCAACAAACTCTCGATGCCGACAAAAATCGATGATTGGACAATCAGTGAACTCGATTTCATGGCGTTTGCTGACGCTTCCGGGACCATCGGTTATCTGAGCACAGTCGAATGATAACTTGGGTACTGTCGATGCCTCCGGCATTTGGGAGAAAAGAGTGATCCCCGGAGTGACGATCACGATGGGTGGCCAGGAATGGACAGTCCCACCGTTAACTTTAGGTCAGCTTCGCCTGTTGATGCCGAAAGTAAGGGAGTTGTCTGATGTCAACACGCAGATGGGCGAGTTCTCAGATCGGCATCTTGGTTGAAATTGTGTCTGTTGCATTGCAGAGGAACTATCCCGGTATTACGGCAGATACGGTTGAAAGCCTGCTGGACCTTGGCAACGCCGCGCCCGTATTGAGCGCAGTCCTAACTGGTTCTGGTCTCAGCCCGAGGACACTTAGGCCGGGGGAATCCGTGGCCCCCGAACGCAGCTCGGGGGCGACAGGGCCAACCGCGGCAGCGACTGGGGACAAATCTATGGTCTCCTCGCCACAGCTTGTGGATACACTTATCCGGTAATCGATACAATGACGCTCTTCGACATCGAGGAGCTGACCCGATATTGGATCGACCATCCGCCAGCACACCTGATTATCGCCGCTCATTTTGGTGCGAGAAGGGGTAGTCGCAAATCTCACGCCGTCACATCTGACACGTTGCGGGCGCGAGGTGAAGCCGAACAGCTCCTTACCGAACTCGGTCCCGCATTCATGAGCCGCGATGTCCATGCGGGGTTGCAGTCCCCGGAGCTCGATTTTTCGAAGCTTCGGCGGATTGATCAGAATCCGTTAGATCGAAAAGATTCCTGAGGTATCGGGCAGTAGCGGTCTCTTGAGAGGAAAACGTGGCGGATATCGAAACCAGCGTCGCTATAACTGCTCAGGTCGACGATCTCCTATCCGGAATGAAAAGCGCCGCTGACGCCGTCGAGACGGCGGTGGGGGCGATCAAGGGTCAGTTCTCTGATCTCAGCAGCGTTGCAGAGCAGGCGCGGAGCGATATCGCCGCAACGGCGAAGCAGATAGATGCGACGATCAGCACGTTGCAGGCCAACACAGCCGCCATCACTGGACCGGTGCGAAGTGGACCGAGCCCTGCCGGCAATACCGTCAACAGCGATTATCAGTTACCTGGCATATCGGTCACACAACAAGACAACGAGGCAGCAAGCCTCGCGGATTCGATTAATGACCAATGGGCGCTACAGCAGGAATTCTATGAAAAAAGCGGGCCGCCGCTGAAGACGATGCCCAAAACCAAGGAAAGCTGAACCAACAAAAGTCACTTGCCTATCAGCAATATCTGAACGAAAAGGACAAACTCGACGCTATAGCGGTACGAAACAGTCAAGGGCAATGGCAAAATTCACTGCAGCCGGTCGAAAATTCTCTAAGCTCTTCTATCTCGAGAATTCGTTACAGGGACTGCAACAGCTCAGACTGCACTGGCGAACTTAGCGAATTCGATCGTCGGCGGGTTTGTGAATTCAGCGGTTAAAGATGTACTCGGCCGAATTGTGGTTCGTTGGGTAGTAATCCGTTTGGGGGCGGCGACCAAGGTTTCTCGAACCTGGTCAGTTCGGCTGGCGAGGGGATCTTTGGTGGCGGAATTCTTGGGAGCGCTCTCAAAGGCATCGGATCCATCTTCGGCTTTGAACACGGCGGCATCGTACCGTCAGCTCAGGGCGGCTGGATGGTGCCATCGACATCGTTGGCGCTCTTGCATACCAACGAAATGGTCCTACCGGCAAATATTAGTGAGGGCCTGCAGTCCGCAATAGGCTCCGGCTCCTTAGCCTCGAACGGCAATCCCATCGTCTTCAACGTCTCGGCGATGGATAGCCAGTCAGTCGCCACCTTCTTCAAAAATAATGGGGCAACCTTGGTGGCGGCAATCAATCAAGCGATGCGCAACGGTTCAGCGCTGCGGAATTCTTGATGACAATGATTTTTCCCGAATTACCAGGGCTCACGTGGAGCGTTACAAAAACACCCACCTTTCAGACACGGATTTAGCGAGCGGCTTCCGGTCGCGAGCTTAGGGCGCTCGATTATCCCTATCCGCTATGGCAGTTCACGCTGAGTTTCGCATTTTTGCGCGACGATCCTGAAGCAGGAGCTCGATGAACTACGGACTTTGTTGGGGTTTTATCTTGCCAGCCAGGGCGCCTACGATACGTTTTTGTTTCAAGATCCAAGCGATAAGTGGGTGGCCGACCAGCATATCGGTATCGGAGATTCCAGCAGAGACACTTTTCAGCTGCAGCGGACAATAGGGACTTCATTGCCCGGCGGTGGCTTCGCAGAACCGATAGTTGCCCCCAATAACGTCGACGCGATTTACATTGACGGAATAATCCAAAACGCTGACATCTACAGTGTTGATCCGAGTACCGGAATAATATCGTTCGTAATACCGCCTAGCACCGGCTCAGTAATTACGGCGGACTTCTCTTATTGGTTTCGGTGCCGGTTTGCCGATGATAGTTACAGCTTTGACAATTTCATGTATCGCCTGTGGCAAGTTAAAAAGCTGACGTTTATTACGGTGTTTTCATGAAAACTGCAAGACCTGCTCTCATTGCATTGCTTAATTCGAGCACGCAATTCATCATGGCAGATCTCTATACTTTCGTTTTGGCGGGTGGACGGCTTTATCGCTATTCGGGGGCTGCAACCGCGGTTTTGGCTGATGGCAATTTATTCGCGCTCGGTCCAAAATTCGAGCGCTCCAAAGTCAAAATCGTCACGGGTGTCCAGGTCGACGAACTCCATATTAAAGTTTATCCTGAGCCAACCGATCTATTAGGGTCGATCCCATGGCTGCAGGCGGCGTGGACGGGACAATTCGATGGCGCCACCATGCAGCTTGAACGGGCCTTTATGCAACCCTATGGAACAGTCGCCGGCACTGTTGTGTTGTTTGCCGGGCGCGTGTCGGACGTCGACGCAAGCCGCACTGGACTCGACATGAAATGCCGCTCGCATCTCGAATTATTGAACATTCAAATGCCGCGGCGGCTGTGGCAGCCATCTTGCACTCATGTCTTTGGCGACGCCATGTGTCAATTCGATCGTCACAGCCTCGCGCTGACTTTTCAATGTGCCGCCGGATCAACATCGACCATGGTCCAGGGCGCGCCGGTGACATCGACGCCATTCGTCCAGGGCTCGATTATCGGGGTGTCCGGAGCCAATGCTGGCGAAACGCGGACGATCGCCGGGTTTGGATCAGGGCAATCGGTTCTTATTAAGCTCGCTTTACTCGCTGCCCCGGCCGTCGGCGATCAATTCGCACTGCTACCAGGCTGCGACCACAGCCTCGCGACCTGCACCAATACATTCGGCAACCAAATCCATTTCGGCGGAATGCCGTTTATCCCGGCCCCCGAGAACGCACTATAGATTCAGGACTTACCATGGACCCAACGCTACACGTCTTTACAGCGCGGTTCAATCCAATCGGCTGGCGCGCGCCACATAGGCATTATGTCGATTGGGCGCATATAATGCACGATCTCGGGGCCGAGGTTACAGTTATAGAATGCGTCTATGGAGAACAGCCCTGGCGTTGCGAAATTCCCGGCGTCGTGCATCATATCGGGGTGCGCGCCGACTCGTGGGCATGGACGAAAGAAAACCTGATCAATCTCGGGATTGCCCGCCGGCCGGAAGCAAAATATATCTGTTGGTCCGATAGTGACATCTTCCCGCGCCGCAAGGATTGGGTCGCAGCGACGATCGACGCGCTCCAACACTATCATATCGTCCAGCCATGGGAATCCTGCTACGATCTTGGACCCGGCGATAGTCATGCCGCAGTGTGGCGATCGTTTTGTCGTCAATATCTCCAAGGCCATCCGATCGTGGTTGGTGATGGGCAATCGTTCTCACAGTTCTGGACGGGCGGTCGAGAGTATCCGCATTCCGGTTATTGCTGGGCCACAAAACGATCTATCCTGAACGAAATCGGTGGTCTGTTTGAATACGGCGGCATGGGCGCAGCCGATCACCATATGGCCGTTGCGATGTTGGGCCAGGTTAATAAATCAATGCCCCCGAACGTCTCGCTGAATTACCGCTCGCTGCTGACCGCATGGGAAGCCCGTATTCAATATGCTGTCAACCGACGCATCGGCTTTGTGCCCGGAACGATCGAACACCGGTTTCATGGCGCTAAGCACAATCGCCAATACTGGGATCGCTGGCAGATGTTCTTGCGTCACGAGTTTGACCCGATGACGGATTTGAAGCGCAACACGTGGGGTGTTTTGGAATTCGCAGGCAACAAGGCGAGCCTCGAACACGAATGGGACCAATACCTCCGCCAGCGCTGGGAGGATGACAACGGCGAAGGGTTCGCCCCGTTCCATCGGCCGCCCGAGAATTGCTCGCATCTGCCGCGGCATCACTCGCCGCACGAGCCGCCCGCACCGCCGCACCAGCATCCATGGCCCCCAGCTCCTCCCAACGGAAGCTGAGCGAAATGGACGGCAACACAGCGTACGACCAGCAGCACAACATGCTAGCGGGAGGAAGCCAAAAGTATGGAATACACCCAACGGGCCGACTTTGTAACCACGCTTTACTGGCACAAGTAGATAGCGAAATGCTGGTTGCAAGACGACAGGTGATCGCCGAGGCCGAAGCCTGGCTCGGCACGCCATACCATCACATGGGCCGGCTTAAAGGCGTTGGCTGCGATTGCTTGACACTGCTGGCCGGGGTCTACTACGGGGCGGGAATCACCCCAGCACTCGATATCCCGTTTTACCCACCCGACTGGCACCTGCATCGCTCAGCGGAGCGCTATGTTGACGGGCTCGTTGCCCATGCCTGCGAAGTCGACGGTGCCGAGCCCGGCGACGTCGCGCTATTCAAATTCGGGCGCTGCTATTCGCATGGCGCAATTGTCACCGGATGGCCAAAGCTAATCCACGCCTGGCACGCCGGCGGCGTGATGCGCGGCGAAGCCACCCAGCCATTGCTCGCCGGCCGACCCGTGCGGTTCTTCTCACCATTCTTTAACAATCAGATGGCGAAATAGTGAGAGGAAGACTTTCGGTGAGAACGGGCAAGAATTTCTCACACCGCTCTCCGCCTCTAGCGAATTGATATGACCGGTATCCTCGGGCGAGGCAGCAACGCCAAGCAGCAGAATGTTGCTGCATCGCTGCGCTTCCAAACCAGCCAGAAGGGTGGAACGATCCCGCTCGTCTACGGCGCCAATCGTGTTGCAATCAACCTACTCGATTATCAGAATTTTAGCGCTAACGGCGGCAAAGGTAAGGGAGGCAAAGGGGGCGGCAGCAACACCCAGGGCAAGGGTGGCGCTCAGACTATGTATCAGGTCGATTTTGTCGCCGGGCTGTGCCAGGGACCAGTCGCCAATTTAGGCCTATTTTGGTACAGCAAAACGGTCACAACTCTGCTCGGCGGCAGCGGGATTTCGTTTTCCGCGGTCGGCGGCGATGGTCAGGCGGCCGACAGCTACTGGACCGCGAATTACCCAAATAATGCGATCAACTATTCGGGAACCGCATTCTTCACCGGCGACCAGTACCAGCTCGGGCCTAGTCCGGCGCTGCCGAATTTCAACGTCGAAATCTACGGGATGGAATTCGGCACCGGACCCAATGGCTGTGACGCCAGCCCGGCCGCAATCATCACCGATTTGTTGACCAACGACCGTTATGGCGCGCAATTTCCGCCCGCCAACCTCGACAGCCTGGAGAACTATCGGAATTATTGCAACGCTGCCGGGCTGATGCTCGCGCCGGTTTATGACCAGCAGCAGTCTGCCCAGCAGATACTCGCCGAAATCGCTGCGATCACCAACAGCGCCGTAGTTTGGTCCGGGGGGTTGTTGAAAATCATTCCCTATGGCGACCGGCCGTTGTCCACCACCTTTACCTCGATTGCATTTGTCGGTCCCTTGGCCGAGGGAGATCTGATATCGCTGACGATAGATGGCGACTTTCCTGGCGCTCCAATGACCTTAAGCCACTATCTCACAGCGAATGACGTGGTCAGCTATGAGGCTGCCGGAGCGGCACTGGCGATGCTAGTTACCGGAACGGCACCCTCGCTGATCCCGGCAACGGAACACTGGGTTCGGCCGGGCTCTATGCGACGGTGACGACACAGGGGTTAGCAATTGTTTCGATCGCAGGGGTGGTTCCAGTGATCTCCGCCAGCGCCTCCGGCTCCGAAATTCTGGTGATCGGCCCGACAAGCGCGTCCTATACGTGGACGCCGAACACGGCCCCAATTTACAGTCTCGGCGAAGACGATTTCATCGTCCAGGCCTCCTCGGTTGGCGCCTCTCCCGGGGTCACCCCCGGCGGCCCGGCATTGCGTCTCAGCGCCGGGCCAATCACTGGTGGGTTTACTGACGACCCGGTGCGTATTGCGCGCTCGACCCCGGCTGACGCGATGAATATGGTGCAGCTTGAGGTAACCGATCGAGGCACTTCGTACAATACTACTGTTACCGAGGCCTTCGACCAGGGTGCGATCGACCTTTATGGCGTGCGCCGCGACACATCAGTCAAGGCGCGCGCAATCGTCGATCCCTATTTTGTCGCGGCTACAGCCGCGCAGCTTGTATTGCAGCGGCAGCTCCTGTACCGTAACACTTATTCGTTCCGATTGGGTTGGAAATACATCCTGCTCGAGCCAATGGATTTAGTGCAGATTACTGACGTAAGGCTGGGCGCCCAAGCTTTGTCGGTACGGATCACCGCAATCGAGGAGGATGACGAGGGTACATTGACGGTGACTGCCGAGGATTGGTTTGGGACGCCGGGCACCGTACTTTACCCGCGGTCAGCGCCATTTTCTGGATTTGTTGGGATCACCAGCTTGGGGCAGGGGGCAGCAACAGCCATGCCCTATCCGAAGCAATCGGGCGCCTCGGAGGCCTCGACCCCGAATTACGGCCTGGTCGCGCCTGCGGTCAACCAGCCGTTCATCGTCGAACCAACGGCGGAACTGCTCGCCGGCCAAGGCCAGACCTCGCCCTATATCGTGATTGGTCTATCGGGTGGCCCGGGCGGGGTCTTCGATTCGAACTGGGGCGGCGCTGATATTTACGCCTCACTGGATGGATCCAGCTTTGCTGCGTTCGGTGAATTCAGCGGGCGCTCGACCATGGGTTACACGACTGCCGATTGCGGCCCGAGCGGGACCAGCGTTACGGTTGATCTTTCGCAAAGCGATGGCCAACTCAACAGTGTCTCGACGGAATTGGCAGCGAGTGCGGTCAGTCTATGCGCTGTGCGCACGCCGGTAGGACAACTTGAATTCATTTCCTACACAGCCGCGACCCTGACCGGGGCAAGCCGCTACACGCTAACCGGTCTCTATCGCGCGCTTTATGGTACGTTTGCCATCGACCTGCCGGCTGGCTCGCAATTCCTACTGATGGGGTCAAACGTCTTTATCAAGGTGTTGCCGGCACAGTTTGTAGCCCGAGCGATCTATTTTGAGTTTCCGAGCTTCAATATCGTCGGCGGCGGTTCTCAAGCTCTGGCGGACACCACGATCTACACCTACACTCCGTCTGGTTCCTCAGTAATCCCGGGCATCTTTCCGACCGGGCTGTCGGAGGAGAGCCTTGCGCCAGTTGAAATCGGAGGAAATACGATCCGCCGGACAGATGGCGTACCAATCGAGTAATTACGGTCATTTCAATCGGCGTCACTGGCGACCCAAGTCAATCCGCGAGGCTCTGCGGGAATTGTACCCCCAAGTAGTCCGGTTTCTTCAACCTTTCGATAATCTTGAAGATAAACGGTGTCGCCGCTGGCAAGTACCACGACCAGAGCCAATGCTGCGCTGTAATTTTGTGGCGCCGCACTGTAGGAGGTATGTCTGGTGGATAGCCACACTTGCCGCTTCGGCCTGTGTGAATTGCCGCTATTTCGATTATAGATCGGGCACAAGCAGAAAACATTCTGACACGTGAGATTTACGCCGGCATTGAAACCGGAGTGCCGACGAAGGCATTTCTTTCTATAGGCTGTATTACCTAAATCGGGGCTCTTAGCGTGAATAAGGGATCGGATAGAGCTATGGCGAATTTTGTTCCAGTCACCAGTTCCGTAAATTGATGCTCAAACCGCGGTTTTCAGCCGAGATCAACTTCGGCCATATCATGCAGGCTGCGGTCTTATTGCTGACGGTCGGTGGCGGCGCGGTAACCAGCTACATAAGTTTGCGCGGAGATATCGATACCCTACGTTCTGACCTTGGCGTTCAGATCGCCTCGCACGAACTGCGCATCCGCGCAGCCGAGCATGCAGTGGAACAGCGTCGGCTGGACGAGCATGAATTTCAGACTGAGATGCGGACTGCATTGTCGCAAATCATCGAGGCTATTGCAGATCTTCGGACCCAAATTGTACAGAAGCAAGATCGTAAATAAACTAAAAGTCATATCAAAGAACCCTTTTAAAATCGTGATGTATTTGTTTTATAGAGGTTACAAAGTGTTCGGACTGCGTTGGCTGAACCAATAGCCGTAATCAGATCGTCTGGGGCAATTGCCGCCGTACTTCCATAGCCACACACTGTTTCCGCCGATAATTCGGAGTATGGTTAGCACCCCTCCTCATTGCATTGTCGTTGTCCAAGAAGAATATCTGGGCAAACATTTTGGACGCTTGCCTTCGAGCGGCTGCGTCGCCATGCTGGCCTAGGGGACAGGGGGACAAAATGGGTCGGGTGAGATTTGTTGTGCTGATCATGGCCTTATTTGCCGCGGGGTGCACTGGCATGTCTTCCATTGCGTGCAAATGCCCCAAACCGGTCGCCTATGATGACGCGACAATTAAAAAGATTACGATGGCTCTTCGAGCCCTTCCACCTAATAATGTCTTACATCAAGCAATGGACGATTACGAAGACGAGCGCGACGATTTACGCGCTTGTCTCGCTATCGGTAATTAATGGCTGGATTCTACCGACGCGCTGATCTGAGGATGCTTGCTAGACAGACACTGGTAAGTTAGCGCGATAATCGTGATAATCCATAGGAGTGGGCAGGGGCGATGGCACCAGTCGCGTTGGAGTTTGCGAAGGGCACGGATCATGCGCCGCCCACGGTCTCTGCTTCCATCGCGATCTTAGGCCACGGGCTTCTTGTCCCTCAACGCTTTGGGGGGAAGCCATCAAGCCGCCAGAGTGCTTCTAAACGGAGGGCTCTTCAATTATCGCCAACATCTTTGGATCTGGCGCCCTTCACCCTCGCCAAATCCATCAAGTCGGGCTAAAAAGACTGCTCCATAGACGCGAGCCGCCATGCCTGAGGATTTTTACCGTATCAAACGTCTTCCGCCGTATGTTTTCAGCGAGGTCAATACGCTCAAAGCCGAGGCGCGCGCTGCCGGTCGCGACGTCATCGACCTTGGTATGGGTAATCCGGATGGGCCAACCCCCGGGCATATTGTTGCCAAGCTTATTGAGGCGGTACAGAATCCCAAGACGCATGGTTATTCGGTGTCGCGGGGGATCCCCGGGCTGCGCCGCGCCTGCGCGGGATATTATTCCCGTCGTTTTGGGGTCGAACTCGATCCCGAACGCGAGATTATTGTAACGCTGGGATCGAAAGAAGGCCTTGCCAACCTCGCTCAGGCAATCACCGGACCCGGGGACATCGTCCTCGTACCAAATCCATGCTATCCGATCCATGCCTTCGGCTTCATCATGGCCGGAGCTTCAGTTCGGCATGTCCCGATCGGTCCGGAGTTCGACTTTCTCGCCGAGCTGAAAAAAGCGGTGCGGCACAGCATACCGGCGCCGCTTGCGATTGTCTTGAATTTCCCCGCCAACCCGACTGCGCAGACCGTCGACCTCGACTTCTACGGCGAAATTATAGAGTTTTGTCGGAGGCACGACATTGTCGTGCTCTCTGATCTCGCCTACGCCGAAATCTACTTCGACGGCAAGCCACCGCCCTCAATTCTCGAAATTCCAGGCGCCCGCGATATCGCGGTGGAATTCACCTCGCTCAGCAAAACTTATTCGATGGCCGGATGGCGCATCGGTTTTGCGGTCGGCAACCAGCGCCTCATTGCGGCGCTATCGCGCGTCAAATCCTATCTCGATTACGGCGCCTTCACCCCCATTCAAGTTGCAGCGACGGCGGCGCTGAACGGTCCCCAGGAATGCATCGCAGAAACCCGGGCGCGCTATCAGGCGCGGCGCGATATCATCGTCGACGGGTTGCACCAAGCCGGCTGGGAGATATCGCCGCCGGAGGCGACGATGTTCGCTTGGGCGCCGATCCCGCCTCAGTTTCGGGCGATCGGCAGCCTCGCTTTTTCAAAGCTACTTCTCGAGCGCGCTAATGTTGCAGTATCCCCGGGGATCGGGTTCGGCGAGTACGGCGAAGGCTTTGTGCGCATTGCACTAGTCGAAAATCGTCAGCGGCTGCGGCAAGCAGCACGCAACATTAAGGTGTTCCTCTCGGGCCGCAACGAGCAGCCTGCCCTTCGCTACGACCGGCCGGGCCTTGCGGCAGGCTAGCTCTGTCGATTTCGATATGCGGATCTCTAGGGTCGATCGACACGACCCTTAGCGTTAGCGTCGGCGCCTGGAACTCGGGTGAGACGGCCCAAGACGGCGCTTTGGCTCGTAAGGACTATTGGGATTTACGTCGAGGTCGACCTCCTCGACGCAATCCTGTGGCCGAGTGTGGCTGTTCCCGGCATGCCAGGGCCCTTCTCTGAGCTGAACGTCGCTGACTTTCGCTAGCCAAAGGCAGCGCCATTGCCCTCCCAGCGGCAAACCCGAGCTGCTTTCGCCGGCAAATTGGTAGGTCAACGCCTTTTCTTGCCCTCGCGAGTGGCCGAGGAGGATAGGACAAAGCTCCCGGCGAAAACCTTCGTATTTGCAAAGAACTTGTTTTCGACCCCGCATCGCCTGGACAAATAAGTCGTAAGTTACGCTTTGATCCATGTGCAATGGCAAGCTGTCATGCTCGGCGATTTGCGAAATACCAGCAGCTTCGAGTGCGGCGCGCTGCCGGGCGGCGAGCGCTGCTTCCTCGAAATCCTCGATCAGTTCGTGGAAAAGTTGGTACCAATTGATTTCGGCTTTGAGGTGCAAAAACACCGAGCCGAGCCCGACAGCGGCGCGGTCCATGAAAACGAATTCGCGCGGCGGCCGTACTCCGCCTAGACGGCGGATATCGCGATGCACGCTTTCGACGACGGCCGCGCCATCTGCCCCGTTCGCCCGCTCCTGGATCATTCGAGCTCGGTTGTCGAGCAACGGGCCGTAAACATAGAGGGCCCACCGGTTTAGCACCTCAATCATCTCCCGCGACAAATCGCCAAAGCCCCACCGGTTATAGGCGTCGGCGGCTAGGTCCTGATCCCCACGCTCCAAGGCGTGGTACAGGTCTATCACCCCGCGCACGAACGAGGCAGGAAAAATCCGAATACATCCGAAATCGAGGAGATTTACGGTTCCCTCTTCCGCCACCGTGTAATTTCCGAGATGCGGGTCCCCGTGAATCACACCGTAGTGATAAAATGGCACGTACCAAATCCGGAACATACGCAGCGCGATCTCGTTGCGCCGCTCGATTGGCGCCTTTGCGGCTTCCAGAAACGGCGCGCCCTCGAGCCAGGTCATTGTCAATAGGCGCCGGGTCGACAGATCAGCAAACGGGCGAGGTACGGCAACACCGGATTCACCGCTCAGGATCGCGCCGTAGAGCCGCATGTTGGCAGCTTCGCGCTGATAATCGAGCTCTTCGCGCAGGCGTTCAGCAATTTCCGCGTGGATCTCAGCCGTCGTGACGGCGGGGTCGTAACGTTCATAAAGACCCATCGCGAGTTTCAGTTGTCGCAGGTCGGCTTCGACCGCTGCCGCCATGTCGGGATATTGCAGCTTGCAGGCAAGCTCAGTGCCGTCGAGCGCCGTCGCTCGATGCACTTGGCCCAATGAAGCCGCGCGTGCGGCCGCTCTGTCAAAACTCCGAAACCGCGTCTGCCAATCGCGCCCGAGCTCTCCCTCCATTCGACGCCGGACAAACGGCCAGCCCATTGCCGGCGCGTTTGCCTGCAGCTGCACGAGTTCTTCGACGTATTCCTTAGGGAGCGCATCCGGGATGGTGGCCAATAGCTGCGCCACTTTCATCAGCGGCCCTTTGATCCCGCCTAGTGCCGCCTTCAAATCAGCGGCGTGCCGACCACGGTCAACTGAAATCCCGAGATAGCGCTCGCCCGCGAGCCGCGCGGCAAGCCCCCCCATCGCACCTGAAACTTGCGCATAGCGGCGCACTCGTCTGGTAAAAGAATCGTCGTCATTCACGCAAGAAAACCTTGGATTAATTGCCCAGCGAAAGATCTGGCCACCCGAGCACCCGGATAACGGGCGCATGTAGGGTTGGCAGACTCGCAACGACTCTGCGCCGGCTTCTTTTCAGCTAATCGCCTCAAGTTCGTCGATAAAACCCGAGACGACTGATAGTCCCCTCGACCAAAAAGACGGGTCCGACGCATCGAGGCCGAACGGCGCCAGCAACTCGCGGTGCCGTAACGTACCTCCCGCGCGGAGCATGTCGAGATAACGTTCGGCAAAACCTAGATGCGCCTCCTGGTAAACCGCGTAAAGCGAATTCACTAAGCAGTCGCCAAAAGCATAAGCGTAAACATAAAATGGCGTATAAATAAAATGTGGAATGTATGACCAGTAATAGCGATAGACTCCGTCAAGGCGAATCGCGGGTCCGAGGCTTTCACGCTGGACGTCAAGCCAGATCTGGGAAATCTGGTCAGGGGTGAGCTCGGCCTTCCGGCGCTCGTCATGCAGCCTGATCTCGAAAGTGACGAAAGCGATCTGGCGAACGACGGTGTTCAACATATCCTCGACCTTGCCCGCGAGCATGATCTTGCGTCGGCGCGGGTCGGACTCGCGCGCGAGCAAAGCGCGAAAGGTTAGCATCTCACCAAAAACGGAGGCGGTTTCGGCCAAGGTCAGCGGCGTGTCGGCCATTAGATAGCCTTGTCGCCCGGCGAGAACCTGGTGGACCCCGTGGCCCAGCTCGTGCGCCAAAGTCATAACATCGCGCACCCGGCCCTGATAGTTGAGCAGCAGGTAGGGGTGGGCTGCTGGAACTGTTGGATGCGCGAAGGCGCCTGATGCTTTACCCGGCCGCACTGGCGCGTCGATCCACGGCGCCGCGAAAAACCTTCCACCGACCGCAGCCAGCTCGGGCGAAAAAGCGCGATAAGCCGACAGCACGGTGTCTTGCGCCTCGGACCAGGGGATCAGTCGGTCGTCATCCTCCGGCAATGGCGCGTTGCGATCCCAAAACGGCAGCGCGTCGACCCCGAACCAGAGCGCCTTAAGCTGATAATAACGGTGCGACAGACGCGGGTAGCTGGCGCGGACGGCCGAGATTAACGCGTCGACAACTTCGTCCTCGACGAAATTCGATAGATTTCGCGACGAGATTGGCCGCGCAAAGTGGCGCCACCGGTCCTCGATTTCCTTATCCTTGGCCAGCGTATTAGTGATCAGGGCGAAAGTACGTGCATTCTTGCCTAGTACCTCGCCAATCACGTTGGCACCTTCGCGCCGAACCTCGGGATCGGGACCAGACAACAAGTCCAACGCTTCGGCTTCGGTCAACTCACGGCCGCGGAATGCAAAGCGCAGATCGGCGGTGGTCTCGTCGAACAACCGGGTCCACGCTGCCCGGCCGCTGACAAACTTTTCGTGCAGCAACTTTTCCAAATCGTCGGATAGCTGGTGCGGCCGAAAGGCGCGCGTGTCGCGCAACCACGGAAGATAGCGAGCGAGTTCCGGGGCCGCCGCTTTAGCCGCGAGTTGGTCGTCATCGAGCTGATTGATTTCGAGGGTAAAGAACAGCAGCGTCGTCGAGATCCCGTTTATGCGCTCCTGCACCGTCTGGTAGAAGCGGCCGATCTCGGGGTCCGCAAGATTGCCCGCATGCACCAGCGAGGCATAGCTGATGATGCGGCCGCTCAACTCCTGCAGCTGCTCATATGCTTTGACCGCAGTCCCCAAGGCCGCACCCGACAGCTCGGCAATTTTTCCCTCATATTCGCGGTGAAACGCTTCGGCTCCTTTGGCGAGGCGGGCCAGATCGCGGCTTAACTCCGG
Organism: uncultured Alphaproteobacteria bacterium; assembly: GCA_963777435.1. Lineage (GTDB taxonomy): Bacteria > Pseudomonadota > Alphaproteobacteria > ATCC43930 > CGMCC-115725 > AP-15. The sequence continues at coordinate 965,173 of CAVZQT010000004.1, read as the reverse complement.
GCCGTCACGTCCGGGGTACAAATCGCCGAGATCCCATTCCGGCAACACCCCTAGAGCCGTCTTCCTATCGTCCCCCGCCGTCTCCACTGCTGCCTCCGCCGGCATCGCCCTCTCCCCTCTCCCGGACCTCAAAATGTTTAAGACATATGGGGCTGGCGCCCAGCCGGCCAAGTTAGCCCGACGCGGCTAATCCTACCCTTACCCCCTGCGGCGGCTTACTCGCTATCACCTTCGAGCTCTGCCGAAGTCTCCGTGGATAGCGCTCCCGCTATCGTCAGACCCTCCTCTGCTGTAAACTGACAGAGACGAGTTGCAGGCGATCGTCGCGTCCTGTTAACAAGTTTGCGACATCCTGATAACGGACGGGCCATGAACCAGGAATACGAGACGATCCGGGCCGAAGACCGCGGTGGGGGGCTCGTTTTGTTGACTTTGAACCGCCCGCAGGTGGCGAATGCACTAAACACCCAAATGGGGCGTGATCTCTTAGTGTTTTTTGAGGACATCAACGCCGCGCCGACGCAAGCCCGATCCATCGTCGTAACCGGGTCCGGGGAACGGGCATTTTGCGCGGGCGGTGACCTTAAAGAACGCAACGGCATGACCGACGAGCAATGGCAGGATCAGCATTTGCTGTTCGAGCGCATGATCCGTGCGTTTGTCGCCTGCCCGGTGCCGGTTATCGGTGCGGTCAATGGTGCCGCCTATGCGGGCGGCTGTGAATTGGCCTTGTGCTGTGACTTTATCTATGCGGCCGAAGGTGCACGTTTTGCGCTGACCGAGGTCACCTTGGGCATTATGCCCGGCGCCGGCGGCACTCAGAACCTGCCGCGCGCCGTCGGCGAGCGCCGCGCCAAGGAGATTATCCTGACCGGCCGGCCATTCACCGCTCACGACGCTTATGATTGGGGGATGATCAACCGGCTATGCGCGCCTGGAAAAATTGTCGAAGATGCGCTCGAAACCGCCCGCCGGATCGCCGACAACGCCCCGATCTCGGTGCGTCAAGCAAAGCACGCGATCCATTACGGGCTGCAGATGGATCTCGCCAGCGGCATGATGCTCGAAATCGAGGCCTATAATCGCATGGTCCCGACCGAAGACCGCCGCGAAGGCATCGCCTCGTTCAACGAAAAGCGCAAGCCCCAGTTCAAGGGGCGATGATTACCCCACCGCTGACACGCCCAGGATTGCGGTCGACGCAGCCACCAACTAACCTTCGGCTGCAGGACGATGCAGTCGGGCGCATTGCCGCACGGCGACACGGCGGGAGAAGAAGATGGATGGTGACTTGGCCGGCCGCACGCAGGGAGCGGATTTCACCCAAAAGCTGGCTGCGCGGGCGAGTTCGGCCGAATACGAGGCGCTGCCCGCGGCGGTGCGCGAGGTGGCGCGGCAGTGCGTGCTCGATTATCTCGGGGTGGCGATCGCCGGCGCCGGCGACCGGGTGGTTAACATTTTGCTCAACGAAATGGCGGAAGCGGGCGGGGCGGGGCAGGCGAGCGTCGTTGCCCGCGCGTTGCGGTTGCCCGCGCTGTCGGCGGCGCTGGTCAATGGCGCCGCGGGCCATGCACTGGACTTTGATGACGTCAATGTGGCGATGCCCGGACATCCTTCAGTGGCGATCCTGCCGGCGTTACTGGCGCTCGCCGAGGCGAATACGAGTTCCGGCCGCGACGTCCTGACCGCGTTTGTCGCCGGCTATGAGACCGAATGCCGGATCGGCGCCGCCCTCAGCCCTGGCCACTACGATATTGGTTTTCACTCGACCGCGACGATTGGCAGTTTTGGCGCCGCTGCGGCCTGCGCCCGGCTCCTCGGTCTCGACGCCGAGAAGACCGCAACCGCACTCGGCATCGCCGGCACCCAGGCGGCCGGCCTCAAATCCCAGTTCGGGACGATGTGCAAGCCGTTCCATGCTGGCAAGGCGGCGCAGAACGGATTGTTGGCAGCCCGGCTCGCGGGGCGCGGATTTTCTAGCCGCACCGATCTGATCGAATGCGTGCAGGGTTTTGCCGCGACCCACGGCCCCGATTTTTCACCGGCGGCCACGCTGGAGGAGCCGGCAAACGGCTTGTACATTCTGGCCAATCTCTTCAAGTACCATGCCGCCTGCTATTTCACGCATGCGCCGATCGAGTGCGCCCGCGCGTTGCGCCGCGAGCACGCGCTTTCCCTAGCCAACATCGTCGGGCTGACCTTGCGGATCGATTCCAGCACCGACCGGGTGTGCAACATCCGGGTTCCGGTCGATGGCTTGCAGAGCAAGTTCAGTCTGCGCCAAACCGTGGCGATGGCCTTGGCCGGGGTCGATACCGCGAGCCTCGGCGCCTATGGCGAAGCCACGGCCCATGACCCGGCGCTGACGGCGCTCCGCGAGCGAATGGTGATCGACTTCCAGAACAACTGGCCGCAAACCGTCGCCGAGCTGGAGGTCGAATTGCCTGATGGCAAGCGGGTCAGCGCCCGCTACGATTCGGGCATCCCGGCTGACGATCTCGTTCAACAAGGCCGGCGCCTGGCGGAGAAGTTCGACAGTCTCGTTGTGCCGGTACTCGGCACAGCGCGCGCCCGCGAATTGCGCGAGACGATCGCCGGCCTCGACGGTCTCGCCGATATCGGTACTGTCACCCGTCTCGCCACGGCCTGAACCCGCGAGCCCCTCCGCTGGGCCGCTCAACTGTCAAACGGCCTCGCCCGCTCAGCTGGCGCCCTTCGCACATAGGTTTGAGCATACGGGCCGAAACCCGGTAAGGCTAATCCGCTCTACAAGAGGTCGCGCAGCATCGCGACAAGCGGCTTGTCGGCGGGCGGCATCGGATAATCGGCAAGCTTAGCCGGCCGCACCCATCTCAGCTGCTGCCCCTCCCGCGCAATCGGAATTCCCGACCATCTTCGGCAGACGTAGAGCGGCATCAGCAAGTGAAACTCTGGATAGGCGTGGGAGGCGAAGGTGAATGGCGCCAGGCAGCTCGCTGCCACGTCGATCCCGAGCTCCTCGGCCAATTCGCGAATCAAAGCCGCTTCCGGCGTCTCGCCCGGATCGACCTTACCGCCCGGAAACTCCCACAATCCTGCCATTGCCTTGCCGTCGGGGCGCTGCGCCAGCAGCACCCGCCCATCGGTGTCAACGAGCACCACGGCCGCGACCAGGATCAGCGGCCGCGCTCGATCAGCTGCGATAGCTGCCATTGATGTCGATGTAACCGTGGGTGAGGTCGCAGGTCCAGATCGTCGCGTTGCCAGACCCGATCCCCAGATCGATCTCAATCTCGATTTCACGCCCCTTCATATGCTCGGCGACCGGCGCTTCATCGTAGCCGGCAACCGGCTCGCCACGGGTGACGATTGCAATCCCGCCGACGGCGATCGACAGCAAGTCGCGGTCAGCGTTCTCGCCGGCCTTTCCAACCGCCATAACGATGCGGCCCCAATTGGCATCGCCCGCAGCAAGCGCTGTCTTGACCAACGGCGAATTGCCGATGGTTAGGCCGATCCGCCGCGCCGACGAGAGGTTTTCCCCACCGGTCACTTTGATGGTGACAAATTTCTGCGCGCCTTCGCCATCGCGTACGATCTGTTGGGCAAGATCGATCATGACCTGGTGAAGCCCCCGTCTAAAGCTTTCAAGCCGCTGATCGCCTGGATCCACGACCGGGGAGTGCGGCGCCTTCTGCGTCGCGCACAGCAGCACGGTATCGCTGGTCGAGGTGTCGCCATCGACCGTAATCGAATTGAACGAGCGATCGGTGGCTTCCGCCAGTAGGGGCTGCAACACGGCTGCGGGTAGCGTCGCATCGGTAAAAATATAACCGAGCATTGTCGCCATATCCGGGGCAATCATTCCCGAGCCCTTGGCGAACCCGTTGATGCGGACGGCAACCCCGTCGATCTCAGCGCTCGCGGTGGCGCCCTTTGGAAAGGTGTCGGTCGTCATGATCGCGCGCGCCGCCGGCTCCCACGCTTCAGCGGAAAGATGCTGAGCGGTGTAGGGCAAAGCCTCGACAATCTTCTCAACCGGCAATTTCTCGCCGATCACGCCGGTCGACGATACAAACACCTGCTGCGGAGCGCAGGCCAACAATTGTGCGGCGGCATTCGCGGTCGCTTCGACTGCTTCTTTACCGGCCCGGCCGGTAAAGACATTGGCATTGCCGGAGTTCACGACGATAGCCCGAACCTGGCCCCCTGCTAGGCACTCCCGGCACCAGATCACCGGCGCCCCTGCGGTTAGCGACCTGGTTAGCACACCGGCGACTGTGCTGCCTGGCGCAAGCTCGGCAAGCATCAAATCGGTACGCCCGGCATAGCGGATCGCTGCCGCATGTGCCGCAAGACGGACCCCGGTGATGGGCGATAACAGCGGGAAGCCTGCGGGTGCTAACGGTGAAATCGCACTCATGGTATTTTCTACCATTTCAATATCAAGTTGATTACTTACTTGGCGGTCGTGAGGGGTTTGCCGTCGAGGCCGAATTCTTCAACTTTAGCCTCGCTCCGCAAGGTTTTCACCTTGGCCTCGACAATGTCGCGCGCCAGCATGTGACTGACTTGCTCTCGCGCCTCTGCGAAGGTCGGCGGTTGCTTTACTCGATGGTCGATAACCAGAATTACATGCCAACCGAACTCGGTTTTGACCGGGGTTTTCGTATATTGCCCCGGCTGCAACGCAAAGGCAGCGGCAGCGAACGCAGGGACCATGTCGTCCTTGCCAAAATAGCCCAAGTCGCCGCCCGAGCCGGCGCCAGGGTCGGTCGAATATTTCTTGGCTAGCGTAGCAAAGTCTGCTCCCTTGTTGAGCTGGTCGATAATCGAGACCGCCTCGGCCTCCGTCTTGACCAGGATATGGCGGGCATGAACCTCCTCACGCGCCGCCTGCTGCTTTAGAAATTTTTGGTACTCTGCTTTAAGCTTATCTTCGGTTTCCGCGCTCTTTAGCATCTGCTCGAGATAGGCCTGCTGGATTAGACGGTCCTCCAACACCTTCAACCGACGCTGTACATCGGGGCTTTGATCGAGATGCTCTTTGCGCCCGGCTTCGGTAATCAACATCCCATCGATCATCCGATCGAGCAACATCGGATAGATTTGCGCCAACGGCATTTTCTGTGCCTGTGGGGGCAGACTTTGCTGCGCCGCCTCGACATCGGAAAGGTGCAGGTCTGCACCGTTGACACGGGCCACCACCGGGTTGCCCGGCGGCAAGCCGGCGGTCGGGGCGGCGGGCTTGACCGAGGGCGGCACGCCCGCAGGTTCGGCGGCTTTTATTGCCTGGACCGCGGAGCCAGCGGCAAATGCCGCAGCCAACACCCCAATGAGCAGGGAACGCAATGACATCAATAAAATCCTCGGCAGGAGCATCGCCGCGCGTCCTTGCGGCTCGATCCGACATCAATGCATGATCGGGTTCGCGGCGACAAGCGATGCGACCGAGTGCCCGATTTCCGGATCCCAAGGCAAGACGTTGCCGAATTGACAGTCAGAGCCGGGAGACCTATCTGTCCCTGGTCGCCGTGCGAATACATCCCCCATGCCATAACCGTTTTCCGAGGCTGCGATGTTCGGTGCCTTAGCCCGGCGGCTGTTCGGATCCGCCAACGATCGATACGTCAAAAGCCTCGAGCCCATCGTCTCCGCGATTAACGAGATGGAGTCGCAAGTTGCGGCGTTGTCGGACGATGAACTACGCGAGCGCACAACTCAATTCCGGCAGCAACTCGCCGACGGCGCAGAACTCGACGATCTGTTGCCCGACGCTTTTGCAACGGTGCGCGAGGCGGCTAAGCGGACCTTGGGTCAGCGCCATTTCGATGTCCAAATGATGGGCGGCATCGTGCTGCATCGCGGCATGATCGCCGAAATGAAGACCGGCGAAGGCAAAACCCTCGTTGCGACGCTCCCGGTCTACCTCAACGCCCTCACCGGCAATGGGGTGCACGTTGTTACGGTGAATGACTACCTCGCCCGCCGCGACGCCGAGTGGATGGGCCAAATCTATCGCTTTCTTGGACTGACGGTCGGCTGCATCGTCCACGATCTCGACGACGTGCAGCGCCGCGAAGCCTACACCGCCGACGTCACATACGGCACCAACAACGAACTCGGCTTCGATTACCTCCGAGACAACATGAAGTTTCGCTTGGAGGACATGGTCCACCGGCCGTTTCATTACGCCATCGTCGACGAGGTTGATTTGATTCTGATCGACGAAGCGCGCACGCCGTTGATCATTTCCGGCCCGACCGAAGACAATTCCGAGCTGTATATCCAGGTCGACAAGCTGATCCCGTCGCTCGATCCCGAAGACTACGAAAAAGACGAAAAGCAGCGCACCGTCGCGATGACCGAATTAGGGGTCGAAAAGATCGAGGGGCTGCTGCGCCGATCCGGGCTGATGACGGCTGGAACGCTATACGACATCCATAACGTGTCGTTGGTGCATCATGTGAACCAAGCGCTGCGGGCGCACAAATTGTTTGCACGCGACACGGACTACATCGTCAAGGACGACAAAATCGTCATCATCGACGAGTTCACCGGCCGCATGATGGAGGGACGGCGCTACTCCGAGGGGTTGCATCAGGCGCTTGAGGCGAAAGAAGGCGTTACGGTCCAGAACGAGAACCAGACGCTCGCCTCGATTACCTTTCAGAATTATTTTCGACTTTACCCAAAGCTCGCCGGCATGACCGGCACGGCCATGACCGAATTCAGGAATTCGGCGACATCTACAAGCTCGAAGTCACCGAGATTCCAACCAACGAGCCGGTCCGCCGCGAGGACACCGACGACGAAGTCTACCGCACGACGCGCGAGAAATACGACGCGATCCTGCAGCACGTGCTTGAGTGCCGCGCGCGCCAGCAGCCCGTTTTGGTTGGCACCGTCAGTATCGAGAAGTCCGAGGCGCTGGCGGCGCTGTTTAATAAGCACAAGCTGCCGCACAATGTGCTAAACGCGCGCTATCACGAGCAAGAGGCGCACATCATCGCCCAAGCCGGACGGCCGGGTGCGGTTACGATCGCTACCAATATGGCCGGGCGCGGTACCGACATTCAGCTCGGCGGCAATCTCGAAATGCGGCTGCGTACCGACCTCGCAGGTGTGCAAGACCCAGCTGAACGCGAGCGGCGGGCGGCGGCTATCCGCGCCGAAATCGAAACCGCGCATGACGCGGTTGTTCAGGCTGGGGGGCTGTTTGTGGTCGGCAGCGAGCGGCATGAGAGCCGGCGGATCGACAATCAGTTGCGGGGCCGCTCCGGCCGGCAAGGCGACCCTGGCGCTTCGAAATTTTTTGTCTCGCTCGAAGACGATTTGATGCGAATTTTCGGTTCCGAGCGGATGGATGGAATGCTCCAGCGCCTCGGCCTCAAGGACGGCGAAGCGATCATCCATCCTTGGGTCAACAAGGCGCTCGCCAAGGCTCAGCAAAAGGTCGAAGCGCGCAACTACGATATCCGCAAGAACCTGCTGAAATACGACGACGTCATGAACGACCAGCGCAAGGTCGTCTATGAGCAGCGTCGCGAGATAATGGATTCGCGCGATGTCGCCGTCACCATCGCGGACATGCGCAACGAGACAATCGACGAGATCGTGGCAACCGCGATCCCGGACAATGCGTTGCCCGAACAATGGGACGTGGTGGGTTTGCATGCCGAATGCTTGCGGCTCCTGGCTGTGGATTTACCGCTGGCCGAGTGGACAAAGGAAGATGGCATCAATTCCGACGAAGTCCGGGAGCGGATCATGGCGGCCGCCGACCGGAAGATGGCGGAAAAAACCGCGAACTGTGGTCCCGAGCTGATGCGCATGGCGGAAAAAAGCCTGCTGCTGCAGTTGCTCGATCAGATTTGGAAGGATCACCTTCTGTCGCTAGACCATCTGCGTCAGGGCATTTATCTACGCGGCTATGCGCAGCGTGATCCGCTCAATGAGTATAAGCGCGAGGCTTTCGAACTTTTTGGGGCGATGCTGGTCAGCCTGCGTCAGCAGGTCACTTCGGTGCTGTCGCATGTCGAACTTCGCGTCCCGCAACCTGCATTCGCCGAAGCAATCGCCGAACCTGAAGAAGTTATGGCAGGGACGCCGGGTGGAGGCGCGAGATCGGCGAGCGGCCGGGCGCGAAACCTTTACCGCGCCGGGTCGGGCAATGGCGCCGATGGTGGCGAACCCCTTCGGTCGGGAGGTCCCCGAGCGCCGTGGGCCGGAACCTCGCGCAACGCTCTTTGCCCTTGTGGGTCGGGACGCAAATTCAAGCACTGCCACGGTCGGGTCTAACGGGAACGCCGCTCGACAAGCAACCCGGGACTTTGGTAAACCGTGCCGGAAGCGGGTGCATAGCTCAGTTGGCAGAGCAGCTGACTCTTAATCAGCGGGCCGTAGGTTCGAGTCCTACTGCACCCACCAATGTTTCCAGTAGCTTGGTTATGGATTTAAATGTCGGTCACGGTAGCCGCCGCCGGGACCGGAAGCATATCGGAAGCATGAGGCCTCTCTGCCCGCGTTGACTTCGCCCGCGCAAAGTTGGGTAGCGCGCGCTGTCCGGCTCGGCGGCCGGGCCAAGCGCGGCCCCATCCAAGTCGCTGAAAAAATCGGACGGGCCGGGGGGTAGTTTCTCCCACCCCCTGACCACCCTTGAGACCGGCGCGGGGGACCCGGCGACCGTCACGGACCAGAAATATAAAAAATCAACTATCTAGAGTAGACTCGGTGGAAGTAAGGGGGGTGGCACCACCCATTGCGGGCCGGCCAAGGCGGCTACATACTGCCTCCACCGCCGCCCTCCATCCCAACCGCCATGCTCGGGCTTAGCTCGGCTGTCCGCTGGCACGGAGCACGTAGGGAGGTCCGGCCTGGCCCGCAGTCCCTCGGGCGCACCCGGCGAGTGCCAGGGCGACAAAGAGTGCGGCAAGCCGCTTCAGCCGCGCATCAGTTCCCCCCAAAGTGCCCGGTCTAGCGAGACCTGGCAGCCGGCGCGGGCATGTCGCGGGACCGGACCCTCTTCGTCGCTTGCCCTCGCGTCGTCGAACATATATGGAACATTTGTCTTCCCAAAAGCCGGAGGCGTGCCATGTTCTTCACCTTTCCCGAGGACGCTCTGGAATGATGAGCGGCAGGCTGTGGAGTTCGGGGTCGAGATCGGCGAGTACCGCGGCGTGGTCCGGTTGCCGCGCCGCGTGTTCCAACGCCTGCTGCTGGAGCGGCCGACCCCGGAGCGGTGCGTCGAAGCCTACTACCTGCAACGTACGCGGTTTGAGCGGATTGCCGAGCGCAAGCTCCGGCTCCGCCAGTTGGCCGAGGACGGAAATGTCGAGATCACGGGCCGCGACCTGCGCGCCGGGTTTTCGGAGCTTCCGAACGACACGAGCGGTGAGGCGGCCGCTGGCATTCGGATAAGGTTCGCGTGAGGTAGGCTCAGACACTTAGTGCGGCGGTGCGTTGCAGAAAGCACCAGTCACCGGCAGGAACCGGCCCTAGGCAAAACTGGGTGCCTACTGCGGGAGCAATCTTGCGCGGAACGACGCTTTCACCAGTTCGGAGAATATGCTTTGCAGATCATCTTTGGCGCGTTTGTTGCCATCCTTATCGCCAGCCTGTTTTCACAGGCAGCCCACGCTCAAGCACAAATTCAGATCCCCGGAGTGGGTCAACTTACTGTGCCCGGATATCAGCAACCGCCGCCGCCCCAGTACCGAGGGCCGCCTCCGCCCGGATATGGTCAGGGCGAGAGATACGACCATCAGCACTGGGAGCATTGCCAACGGCTTGAGAGCAGAGAGCACGAGATCCGCGAGCGCCTACAGCACACCGCCTACTATGAAGATCGGCAACGATTGGAGTATCGCTTGCACCAAATCCATGAAGAACGTCGGCAGCAATGCCGGCACGGCTAAAACACATTGCGCCGCAACACGAGTTGGTCCGCCAAGTCGCCTAACGCCCGAAAGGGCGGCAAATGAGAGTGCGGCCTCCTGATGACCGAGTTCGGCCTCACCCTGCGCCGAATGGCGCGAGCCGGGGTGCCCTTGTGGTACCGTGTGATGGGCGTTGGGACGGCGCTGGTGCTGGCTGGATTGCGAGCGGCTCGCCGCACTGACGGCTTGCTGGCGGGCGGGGCCGGGGTCCCTGGGCCATTGGGATGCCTTGGCGAGCGATGGCGCTGGGTCTCCAGAGCGTGGGCGCTAAATGCCCCTATACCCTAATATTATTTCTACTAAGCCAGAGGGGACTTTACGGCCTACGGGATGGTTTGGACACGGGGGCTCGATGGCGATCTCGACCCCGGCCGATCCGCGCCCACACCTGCCGGCCGTCGAGGTCGCGGTGGTCAAGCTTGCGACCGGCACGGCGCGTCGTTTCCGAGGCGGCAGCGCCGCTGTATTGGCCAATCAGCAGATTGGCGGCCCGCGCCGAATGTCGAGTTCGGAGATCATCGCCCTCTTGTTGTGGGCGCGGCGCTCTAGGGCAGCGTCGGCAAATCTGCCATCGTGATCGGCTGCCGGGACGCGGAGGGATCGCCCGCAACTTCCGCTGCCCGGAAGATAAGACGCTTCATGCTTTCGTCGATCCATTCCCGTTCTGCGGGGGTAAACTCGGTATTTGAACCGGCAGCTTTGCGTGCTTCGTTCCCGCCTTTGTTGGCCGTGAGGTCTCCGAGCTTGGTCCAACACCGGGTTGGCGATGGCATAGCGGCTCGCTGCGCCAGCCCTTCCGCCGGAACTGTTTTCGGGCGCCAAGCATGTAACGGCGGTCGCGTTCGATCATAGCTTGCATCAGCTTGTGCTGGATCCGCCAGGCGGCGTTGGTCGAGATCCCGAGCCGGCGGCCCAGCTCGATGTTGGACAGGCCCTTCTTGCCTTGAGCCAGCAGATGCATGGCGCGAAACCAAGCCCGCATCGGCAGCTTGGTGCCCTGCAAGACGGTGCCGGCGATCAGCGATGTCTGATGCCGACAGCGCCGGCATTGCAGCAGTTGACGATCGCGGATCTCGCAATACTCTGATGCTGCGCACCGTGGACACTTGAAGCCCTCAGGCCAGCGCCAGGCAAACCACGCCCTGCGGCAGGCCCCCTCGTCCGGATAAAGCCGTTCGAAGGCATCATCCGCGAGGCCCTTCTGGTGTTGCACGCGATTGCGAGGCATCGATCTTGTCCTGAAAATCTACGCGATTTCAGGATGATGATACTCAATCGACAGCTGAGTGTCGATGGTAAACAGGATCCGGTTTATCACTGGCGGCGCGCGTTGCGAAATTCAAGACTTCTGGGAAAATTCCTTGCCCCAATCCGATCAATGGGTTATTCTTCCCGTAAGATATGACTGAAACTCATCCGCAAAATCGCCTCCTCGGCTATGCCCGCGTCAGCACCTATGGGCAGACGCTCGACGCCCAGCTTGAGCAGCTACGCGGCGCGGGCTGCACCAAGATTTATCGCGAGAAGGTGACGGGCGCGCACAACGACCGCCGCGAGCTTCTCAAGATGCTCGACCACCTCGCGCCCGGCGACGTGGTAACGGTGACGCGGATCGACCGCTTGGCGCGCAGCACCTTTGACCTGTTCGCCATCGTCAAGCAGATCGTGGACGGCGAGGCGCAATTTCGTTCCCTCGCGGAGCCGTGGGCCGACACCGGCACCAGCACCGGGCGGCTGATGATCGCCGTGCTCGGCGGTTTGGCCGACGTGGAACGCGACCTTATCCGCACCCGCACCGCCGAGGGCCGCAGCCGGGCGCAGAAGCGCGGGCAGCACATGGGCCGACCGCCGAAGCTCACCGAAGCGCAGAAGGCAGAGGCCCGGCGGCGACGGGCGCAAGGCGCGACGCTCGCAGAACTCGCGCGCAGCTACGGCGTGGGCAAGAGCACGATTTCGCGGCTGACGGCGTAACACGACGGGGGCAGCCATGAACACAGAGGCCGATCCGCAGCCTCAACGCACCGAGCGGCGCAATAAGCGGCAACATTTCATCCCGCAACTGCACCTGAAGCACTTCGTGGGAGATAACCCAAGAGGACAGGTTTGGACATACGACGCGCTCAAAGGTACAGCGCGGTCCGCGACCCCCGAAAATACCGCGCTACAAAGCTATTTCTACTCCATTGAAACCGAAGACGGTGCAATCGACAGCACGGTAGACGACTTCATAACTGAAAACGAGGGGCATGCCGCTCCCGTGTACGAGGCGCTTTTACGCTCGGAATTTCCCGCAACAGGCTCGCGTGCACATCAGGAATTCGCGGTTTTTCTTGCCATGATGCACCTTAGAACACCAGCCATGCGGAGGATGAGCGCCGAAATTTATGGACGCGGCTTACAAATTCTGAGCTACGCCTCTGCGCAGCACCCGCACTCGTTCAGCGACATCATACGCGAAATTGAGCAAGAGGAAGGCAAACCCCTAGACAAAAAGACCAAGCAGCGGGTTAGGCAGACGTTAATAGACCCCTCTGGAATGGTAATTGGTGTGCCGAAGGAGAGCACCTTTCCCGTATTGGCGGCTGTAAAAGACCTTGCCTCCGTGTTTCTCAACATGAAATGGTCTCTACTGACCGCTGCGCACGGATTTTTCATCACGACCGACAATCCGCTCGTCCGCGAGGTAGACCCGAAGTCAATCAGCCCGTCCTACGGTGACGGAGGGTTTTACAACAAGACAGCGGAAATCATATTTCCGTTGTCACCGACGAAACTGCTTTTCATGTCGTGGGGACTTTTTCGCCCACACCGTGAAGCCATGCTCCCGTGACTATGTAGAGTGTGTGAATAAGGCTCTCGCAGTCCGCTCCGACCAGTACCTCTATTCCCACATCCACCATAAGCGTCTGGAGCAGCTTGCGGCTGAGTTCAAACATTCCCGGCCCGGTATAACCACGCAAGGCTTTGGTCCCAAGCGCTTCGGCACCGTCAAGGTAATTCGTCGCCCCAAGCGGCAATCCCCGTAGTGTGTCGATGAAACAATAAAGAAGTTTTCCAGAATTGATCTTACGCGACTTCCGTACGAACTCGACGGCTAGGCGTTCTGCCCGCTAGCAATGCGAATCTGCTCTGGCAAGTCCGCTAACAGACGTTTGGCGTCTTCGACGGTTAACGCTACACCAAAAGGCCCCTCCTCTCGCCTGAGGGTAAAGATGATCTCGTCGCTGCCCAGCGCATGGAAGGCCATGCCTTCATACCGAAAGCGATGAATTTGCATCTGCGTCTCCGAGGTGAACCGAGGTCACCATTTTAATCCCCTGCCCCGCTACCGCCGTCACTGGTTGTCCTCGTCCTGATTTTGCCGCTGCTGCCAGTTTTGCATCCATTCGCGCTGGCGCTCTTGTTCGATTTCGTATTGGCTCCCTAGTCCGCAGCATGCCTGTCCGGTCGCGTTGTCTTCTTGGAATTGCAGCGGTGTCGAATTTTGCTCGTTGTACATGCTGTCAGGGCCGCAGCAAGCGGGCTGTACCGAGGTTTGTCCGTGCGCTGCAGGAATGATTACCAAGCCGATCAGGACCGGGAGCGCAAGTTTACGCAATTCGATCATTGCAGATTGAACCTTCGGAAAAACGTCCTGTGATTTGGGCATCCGCCAGCATGCTGACAAGCAGTTTCGTGGCTAATGCGCCCATTTTCCATAAAAGGGATCCCGCTTACCATCGACCCTCAGCAAGTAATGGGCTAATATCATCCTGAAAACACGATGATTTTCAGGGTAGAACGATGCCTCGCAACCGCGTGCAGCACCAGAAGGCCTCTCGGACGATGCGTTCGAGCAGCGTTATCCAGACGAGGAGGCCTGCCGGAAGGCGTGGTTCGCCTGGCGCTGGCCGGAGGGCTTCAAGTGTCCACGGTGCGCCTCGACAAAGTATTGCGAGATCCAGGGCCGTCAACTGCTTCAGTGCCGAGGATGCCGGTACCAGACTTCGCTGATCGCCGGCACCGTTCTGCAAGGCACCAAGCTGCCGATGCGGGTGTGGTTCCGGGGCATGCATCTGCTTGGTCAAGGCAAGAAGGGCCTATCCAACATCGAGTTGGGCCGGCGGTTGGGGATCTCGACCAACGCTGCCTGGCGGCTTCAGCACAAGCTGATGCAAGCCATGCTCGAGCGCGACCGTCGTTACAAGCTCGGCGCCGCCGGCCCGCGGATCGAGATCGACGACGCTTACATCGGCGGCGAGCGCACCGGCGAAGGGTCTGGGCGCGGCCGGCGCGGCCACACTCCTTTCATTGTCGCGATCGAGACCTCCGATGATGGTCGGCCGCTGCACGCTCGCTTACAGGTGGTGCGTGGCTTCCGAGCCGGTGAAACCAAGCGCCTGTGCTCCAGTGTCGAGAGCGGCACCACTGTCGTCAGCGACGGCGGCCAGTGGTTTCGCTGCATCGCCGAACAGCCAGGTATCGTCCATGAACGCCACGTCACCGGCTCCGATCGCAGGGCTGCGCGCCACCCTGCCTTCCGCTGGGCGAACACGGTGCTGGCCAATGTCAAAAATAGCCTCTTGGCCACCCATCGCGTGATCCGCGCCAAGCATCTGCCACGCTACCTCGGCGCCTTCGCCTGGCGCTTCAACCGCCGCTTTGTTTTAAAGACAATCCACGAGCCCGCTCGCCATCGCTGCAACGACCACCCCGCCAATGCCCTACCGCCTCCTCAAACTTGCTGAGGCTCGATGGTAAGCGGGACTTACATTATGGAAAAATCCCACCTTCCACTCGTATTGGCTCGCGTGATCCTGTTGGACAGCCACCCCGCCGCGACCGCAGCGCATCAGCAAGAGGCGGCGGCGCACGACGCCGACACGCCCGACATTGCGCCGGTTATCGCAAGTCACTAAGGGTCAAAGACATCATGTGCGATTGATTTAGAGGGGAGGGTTGAGGCGGCAGGGTTCACATGCGAGCGCGCCAGAAGGCCGGACATATGGACGCAAGCGATCTGATCAAAGCACTGCAAAAACACCTTGCGAGAGGGATCGTCCACATATCGGTCTAGGCCAAATCAAATATTAACGATCATTTTTGTTGTGGCGGCGGCGTGCCCTGCCTATGTTGTGGGCGACGCTCGGCCAGCGATGGAAACACCACGGTTCGCCCCTTGCCTCCCAAAAAAGACAATCGCTGAAGGGTTTGGCCGCTTTTCGCTGGGCGCGCTCTTGACGAAAATTCAATTCAACAGGAACGTGGATGAAGTCTGCACGGGGGATAGCTGTTAATAATAACGAGGGAGTTTCAATGCCGTGGCAAAGGTGTGGTTGTGCCGGAGCGGGATTGTCAGTCAATCTTGCGGCGAAGAGCCGTTGGCCGACCGTTCGGTGAGCGAATGCGAGCGGATACTGGGACTTCAGCGGTCGGACTACCTGTGCGCTCTGTCGGAAATCGGCGAGCACGAGCTTCCTTCCGCGCCGCACGCCCATTACGGCGGGGTACGGGTGGTGATGGGGCATGGCACGTCCTTCGCGGAGCCGCAACACGTCATTCTCATGGTCGATGCAGCCGAAGGGTCTGAAACTTACGAATGGCAGCCGGGGGTGTACTGGTTGAAGATGATTTCGTGCGCAGAGGCGGGTCAAAGACTGACCAATCTGCGCCCCAACCAGTCGCGTGACTATAACCTCCGTCCGGCGTAAATATAAATATACCCTTGTGGGGGTAAATAATCCGTACTGGGTAATTGCAGAACCGCTGCTGTTGACAATCTGGGCGGACGCAATAATCAGAACGCGCGCCGTTAACCTGCATCTGGTCAATCTTGGGGCTTTTGTTACTTCTGTCCTCTTTCGGGGAGGAGGGGCCATCCTGCGACTGGCTGCGGTGACGGCTGTGCTTGGAATTGCATACGTGCTCTTCCCGGAATTGCTTTACACCTCCCTGCATTCGGTGCTGTGGCCGTCGCCTACGGATGGCGGACACAACATTTGGATATACAGGCTGGGGGGTTACGTCATGGTCATTGAAGCTACAGTTATTGTATTAGGAGGGCTCCTGGCATTTTTGCGGGATTGTCTATTTTATTTTGCGCTTGCTGGAACGAACATGCTGCCGTTGCGGCTTATAGCACGACATCTACAAAAGGGGTCGGCGATGGCGCAAGCGGTCGCTAAAACATCCTTTATGGGAATGTACATCGTAGAAACAATCACAGCGACCTCGCGGGAAGACCAGCACCAATGGGACACCGTAATGAGTTTGTACATGAACTCGAACCAGTCGTTCGCGAGAGAAAAGCTGGAAAGCCTTGCCGCTGAACATAATCTCGGGACGATTGACCGATGAAAAAGGTGGTGCCCTCGGGTCTTGGAGAGAAGGCATCGACACTCCGATTGAATGTGAAGCACGGAATATTTCGGCTGTGGATTGCGGCTTCTGTTATCTGGTTTATAGGAGTTCTCATCGTCTTCTATATAGGGGTTGATCAAGCTCATATTGCAGAGGCCCTTCCATTGGCCTTGTTGGCGGCTGTTATCCCCCCAGTCCTGCTCAAAATCGCGTTTTCCGTTCTGGGCTGGATCGTCAGAGGGTTCGCGCGCTGAGCCGGAGACGGCGAGAGAAGGAGGACGGACGCGAAGTCCGAGTAAATGAGCGTGTTCGGAAAATTGCTCGGAAAGCGCGAGCCGTCAGTGACAGCGGACCGTGGAACACGGGCCATCCTCACTTCACTGCCATCAGAGGATGCCATCGGGCAGATGCCTCTTTCAGACCTCGTTCGGCTCGTCGATCCGACGCATCGAACGCTTCCCGACAGAATAACAGTCGGCTTTCTGGGTGCAATTTACCGGCGTGCCATGGAAATTGCCTATCATAACCACGGCACACCGAATGACGACCGCACTCAGGCAGCAATAATCGCCAAGGCGGTGCGAGAAACTCTACTGACAGGCGAGACCGAATGCCCACCACCCATTCGGGTCTATCGACGCTACGGAGCACCACGCAAAAGCCTTCGGCTACGGTACCCTCCCATGGCTCTTGGAGGAGCACGAGGTGCCTACTGCGGAGGCGATCCAATTCATAATGCGGCCTGAGCATGGTCATCTTTTGAGTGGATTACTCGACACCCTCAAACCTGATGGACGTGCGAGAATGCGTCCCGGTCTGATAGCCGAGTTGCTTCGTACTCGGCGAGTTAACAATAGCCACAATCTAGTATTCGTTACCCACGGCCTCGCCGTGGTCTATGAGCCCGCGCTGCTGGCCCTGTTCAGTCCAGCCGAACTCGGCGTGTTGAGAAACGCGCATCGGGACTATGCGGGGCAGCACGCACTATCCTTGCCGAACTCGGACTTCTTCCTGTTTACTCTTCGGCCAGAAATTTTGAGCCCCAGCCGCCGCGATCCCTTATTGCAGAGTGTGTTGCTCTGGAGCTACTTGGGGAATGGTCTAATGAAAACAAAAATGACCCCACGCTGGGCACCTTTCTATCTGCCCTTGACGACGGTTGGCGAGCTGGGTTTACAAGTGCGCGTTTTCTCCTTTGCTGTCATCTGGCCTTCGTCACGATAGGGACAATCTACGGCAATGCAGCTCTTGAAGCACTCAAGGCCGACCTGCCCGGCAGGTGGGAGAAACTCACTTTCGGCTGGGACAAGGAGACGGGAGATTTTATAGCCCAAACCGCTGTTGTTGAGGAAGTGGCCGAACAGCACCTTGTGAACGTTGACTTCTGTATCTTAAGGCACGTGCTGAGCGCCGCGCTTGATCAGGCGATTGGCGAGAGTGATCTTGTGTCTACACGCTTCAGTGATGCGCGGCAATTTGACGGTACGCGAGTCCGATTTCCTGAGTGCGCTGCGCTTCTCACTACGCGGATCGTCGGAGGGTTATCGCCTAGTTGGCCACAACAATTCCCTCAGTGAAATCGATATTATGAAAAAAGGGATTGAGAACCCGGAACCCAGCCTTTGGGAGGATATCGCGTTTTGTGCGCCTTTCAACCAAAACGTATCGACTGCTTCAATGGCCTAAGATGCATTCTTTGCTTGGGAAAACTCTTCGCTTGGCGTCCGCATAACAGGTTTTAGCGCGTGAGCGGGGGCAGTGGTCTATAGAATTTTGCGCAGGACATCGATTTCGGTTCGAATGCCAAGCGACTTAAATTTTTCTTTGAAGATGTGCTGGAAGATAAGCAGCGCTGTCAGCCCCACCTGAGCGGTGTTTTGCATAGCGTGCCGCAGCGGTAATTCCTCTGTTGTCAGAGCTAAAACCACAATACCTCCACTCGCATCAGCTTGTGGATTTTCAATCTTCGCCATATTAAGGACACCAACCGGGTTCGGATGTGCCCCGAGATTGATGGTTCTGTCGTAGAATGTTTTAAATATTTCGGCGAGCGACAAGGAGCTATCGCCAAATCTTGGTGATGGCCTGAGGGATCAGGCGGCGGCGGTTTGGGACTGAGAAGCGGCCGGATCGCTGGCGGCTTCGATCCCGTCGGTGAACCTGACACCTTGGATGAGCTTGGGCAACTGGTTGTGGCCATCGAGCCGGCGCCAGCTTTTCTGGGCAGCCTCGACGAGCTTGAACACCATGGCGAGGGCCGTCTTGTTCGAGAGGCAGCCCTTCGAGCGGATGGTGCGGTGCCGCACGGTGGCAAAGGTGCTCTCGATCGGGTTCGAGGTGCGCAGGTGCTTCCAGTGCTCGGCAGGGAAGTCGTAGAAAGCAAGCAGGGCTTGGCGATCCTTTGCCAGGCACTCGGCTGCCTTCTCGTATTTCAGCCCGTAGGCTGCGATGAAGACGTCGAAGGCGGCCTCGGCATCCTTACTGGTCTCGGCCATCCAGATCTCCTGTAGTGACCGCTTGGCTTTCGGGTGCTGGCTCTTGGGCAGTTTGTTGAGGATGTTGGCCGTCTTGTGCACCCAGCAGCGCTGCTCGCGTGTGGTCGGCCACAGCTCGCCGAGCGCCTTCCAGAACCCGAGCGCACCGTCGGCGACGGCAAGCTCGGGCGCGATGACCAGACCTCGGTTCTTCAAATCGAGTAGCAGCTCGCGCCAATCCTGCGCACTCTCCCGGGCGCCGTCGGTGAAGCCGAGCAGCTCCTTCTTGCCCTCCGGTGTCGCGCCGATGATGACCAGGATGCATTGCTTGGTGTCTTCAAGACGGGCCTGCAGGTAAATGCCGTCGGCCCACACATAGACCAAGCGCTTGGCGGACAGATCGCGCTTCCCCCAGTGCCCGTGCTCGTCGAGCCAGACCTCCTTCAGCCGCGCGATGGTCGAGGCCGACAGGCCCGGCGCATCCTTGCCGAGCAGGGCGGCAAGCGCCCCCTCGAAATCGCCAGTCGAGAGGCCCTTCAGGTAAAGGATCGGGATCAGCACCTCCAGGCTCCGGGAGCGCCGCGCATAGGGCGGCAGGATCGCCGGCGTGAAGCGGATGCGCTCGGCATTCTCAGCGACAACTCCACGGTCGCGCACACGAGGCTGGCGAACACCGACCGGGCCGATCCCGGTCATCACCTCGCGTTCTGGCAGGTGACCGTGGCGGACCACCCGGCTCAAGCCAGAAGCGGTCTTCAGATCGACATGCTTGGCGAGAAACTCCGCCACCTCGGCTTCGACCGCCTGAGCCAGTAGGGCCCGCGCGCCGTTGCGCAGCACCTCGGTGAGCGGGTCGGCGAACGACCCTGGTTGAAGCAGCTGAACGACATTAGCTTCAGACACGGCGTATCACTCCTTTGCTGGAGAAGTGGAGGCTCCGAGAACCCCCACGATACGCCGCCTTCATCTCATCAGCCCGTCACCAACTTCCGCGCATAGCTCTAGTTACCAAGCGATCGCTTGCTCAACGCGGCGCGACCGCGGAAGATGTAGTCCAGCGCTTCGGGATGCTCGATCGGTCGGGCAGCCTCGGCCTCGACCAGCTCGCGGTCGAGTGCAACCGCGATCCACCTCGTGATCTCGTCTTGCATGGCAAACAGATCGGCCATCGTGCAGTCGCATCGTTCTGCCCACAGATGCGCGGAGGTCTCGGCGTCCACCAGTTGAGCGTTGATACGGAAGCGTCCGCCGAAGCGGCGGACGCTGCCTTCCAGCACGTAGCGTACCCCAAGTTCGCGGCCGATTTGCTTAGCGTCGATCTGCTTGTCGCGATAAGTGAAAGCGGTGCCACGCGAAATCACGAACATATCCACGATCCGCGACAGATCAGTCGTCAAGTCCTAGGTGATCCCGTCCGCGAAATATTGCTGCTCCCGGTCGTCGCTGAGGTTGGTGAACGGAAGGACTACGATCGAAAGGCGCGGCGCAACGGCAGGGCTTGGGATCGAGGCAATGGGGGGCTGTGCGCTCGATGCTGGCACATCGGTCACGGCTTCTGGGCGGAGCGCATAGACCCGAACTGGCCGTGCGATGTTCTTGACGCTCTGCTCACCGCGATCCTCAAACGGGTACGCCAGCTTGTCGCGGATTTGCTCGCGCACCATCCGCGAGATGCAGATGCCACCTGGCTCGGCAAGCGCTTCGAGGCGGGCCGCGACATTGACGCCGTCGCCGAAGATGTCGTCGCGCTCGGCAATCACATCGCCGAGGTTGATGCCGATGCGGAACTTGATCCATTTGTCTTCAGGGACGGGTGTATTGCCTTCAGCCATACCGCGCTGGATTTCGACGGCACAGCGTACAGCCTCGACAACGCTGGCGAACTCGGCCAAAAGCCCGTCACCTGTGTTCTTGACCGCGCGGCCTCGGTGCTCGGTGATCTTCGGATACACGAGTTCCGCGAAATGAGCCTGGAGCCTTGCGTGCGTGCCTTCCTCATCCGCACCCATCAGGCGCGAATAGCCCGCCACATCGGCGGCCAGGATGGCGGCTAGACGGCGGGTCGTGGCCATGGCACCCCACCTTAGTCGTGTGGATCGGCGACAGCTTAACTATATCGCACAATCGCACCCGAGGGGTTGTCCTGAGCCGATAGGCCGGTGGGCGCGCCCATACCCGCGAATTGCGCTCCGCTGGGCTTGTCGTCGCGATGAACCCGGGCGGACCTGAGACCGCCCTCTAATTCTTGCTCCAGCTCAAGCTAACGCTGCGACCGTCAACAAAGCTGCCCGTGGCGTCGATACGGCCGTCGTGCAAGGTTCCGATCAGATCGCTGGCTGCATAGCGCGATCCGTCGGCCCTTTTGCTGTGCATGTGGATCGCCACTTCGCCGGATCGGGAGATCTCGCCCGTGAGATAGATTGTCACTCCCGGGATGCGGCCGGGCCACTCGCCGGATATCTGATCCCGCAGCACGACGGCCTGCGCCTCGAAGCAGTGGGCCGGTTCGGTTGGACCGCCAGCGCCGTAACAGATTTGCCCGCGATAGAGCCCGCTCGGGTCGCGAGCGGCGCTCGCTGTTGCTACAGAGGGCGCGCTCTGGCGCGGCTCGGGCTGTGGCGGGACCTGGGGAGCGGCCGTTGCAGCCGTCGCGGGTATTGGCGAGGCGTCCAGCTTACTACTGGCTCTAGCTAGACGGCGTGCCTCCTTCTCGGCCCGTCGCTGCTTGATAAGCTCTTGCCGCTGCGCCGCCAGTTCAGCGGGAAGGCCGGACACTGCCGCAATATGCTGACGGTGAGAATGGACCCAAGAGACGCCGCCCGCTGCGGTTAGGAGCAATATGATGGCGACGACAGGCCGCCTGTTCACCGAAAGGTGCCGGCGCGGTGGAGAAGGAAGTTTCCCCCAGCCAGTCGGCCTCCGTGATGGCGAAGGTGCGCACCGGCTGCGGGAGGTTCTTGTAACTGATCTCGCCGAGCGGCTTAAACGACAGCGACAGCTTGTTGCGGATTTGGTCGTAGACGCTGCCGGCGATACAGATGCCGCCAGGTTCCGCCACCGCTTGGAGGCGCGCTGCGACGTTCACTCCATCGCCAAGCAAATCCGCGCCTTGCACCACAACATCGCCGAGATTGACCCCGATGCGGAACTTGACCTGCCGATCTTCGGGCAAGTGATCGTTGCGGGTGCGGAGCGCGGCCTGAACCTCCGTTGCGCAGCGCACCGCTTCCACGGCGCTGCCGAACTCGGCCAGGATGGCGTCGCCGGCAGTATTGAAGACCCGGCCTCGATGCAATTGCACAAGCTTCTCGAACACTTCCTTGTGGCCGTGGAATGTCCGCAGCGTGCCTTCCTCGTCCTCCGCCATCAGCCGGCTGTACGCTGCCACATCGGCGGACAGGATCGTCGCCAGCTTCCGCTCCAGGCCGTCAGCCGCCATTTCGGCCATCGGCACCCCGCTAATCGCGATTTTTTTCCCGGCGTGATCATAACATGGGGCGTGAGCACGGGGGCGCAGGTTTCGACACTGGCCGCCGACTTGCCCACTCCACGCGCGATCTCGCGAGTGGCGATGGGCCAAATTGCAACTGGCGAGGCGGCAACCGCATTACCGTGTCGGCCTTGCTGCGTCGTGGACCCCTGCGCTAGGATCCGGGCGCTCGTCCTAGGCGAACTCCCCAACCCGGCGTCTCGTGTCGGGGCCGCAGTGCTCGACCGGGCGCATCGCGGAAAAAACGTCGAAGGACGGCAGACCGCGGGCCGCGCGGCCCGGCGCCTTTGAGCAGTGCCAGTGAGGGACCATGAGACATTGGAACACATTACGTGCGGCCGAAGCCGAGGCGCTGGTCAGGCTCGCGTTAGCCCCGCTAGACCTATTGCTCCACCCGGACAGTACCTGGGGCCATTGGCTTTGGCTCTATCAATCAGGGAATGCGCTGGGCGTACCCTTCAGCATCACCGGATGGCTGCTAGGTTCAGCAGCAGCCTTCTCCGTGCCGACGGCCCTGATCTGCGCCATCCACAACTTATTTGTGCGAAAGGAGCCTCGGATTTCGACCCCATTAAACTAGCCTTAGCCTAGTCAATGGGGCTGCGCGCGCTCCCTTGGGCATCCCTATCCGTGCTGAGCCGGTGGGACGGGTTCTGGCGCGCGGGGGCGCTCCCTAGCCACCGTGCTGTGTAGGCGTGTAGGTGTCGTGTATGTTGTCCCCGTGTATGTCGTAACCCGCCTTCCCGCCTTGTTATCAATGCCTTAGTGGCCCAATGTAGGTTGTGTAGGTTCTTTTTTGGAAAGAAGAGAAGAAATAGAGAGAGGGTGCGCGAGGGGACGCCGGCTGGAATTGAAAGACTTTGCGAGAAAACCTACACAACCTACACAATCCGCATAACCAATTGATCTCACAGCCCCTTTGGCGTGTAGGTTCTCTTGCGCGAAGTGTAGGTCCTATCGTTGGACCTACACCTGGGGCCGCCCGGCCGCGGCGCCCGAGGGCGCCTCAGGGCGTGATCGTCACCCACTTCCCAGCGGACTTTGCGGTGTTCCGCAATCCGAATACCCCGATCGCCCATCGCGGTAGTGATCCGCTTGAGCGCCCGCCCCATAGCCTCCGGGCTCTGCGGCCACTCGTGAGACCTCCGCGCCTCCGCTGCGTGACCACTGAGCGTGTGCCATAGGGTTTTCACCAGCCCTGACCACTCGCAGCCCTGTTGAGGGCCATGCAGGAAGGCAATTAGCTCTGAGGCCACTGGATCAGCGTCAAGCACTGCTTCGGTGGTTGCCTTCTGGGTAGCCTTGTAGGCCGAGGGGAACTCCTCTTCCGACCATCCCAACGCCGGGGCCACAGCATAGCCCCAGAGGGTAAAGTCGGCGAGCCGGCACAGGTAACCTCCCTCGGCGGCGACCTCGTGCAGCCGACGCAATCCGGTGACCGTCGCATCTAACAGGGCTGCCAGAATTTTCGGATGCGCCTCGTCAAAAGTTTGCCGAAGCTCCGCCTCCGTCTTCCTCTCCGTGATCGTGGCCAGCCGATAGGAGATGCAGCGGTTGGCAAGATCGGGGCGGGTGGCGAAATCGGTGATCCCGTTCATGATGATCGGCCCAGAGGCATGGAAGCTCGCGTCCCCGTCGTTTGTGTAGTACTTGCGGCCGCCAAATCCACCACCCGTCGCAGCCCGGCACAATTCATCCTGCAACCACTCCGGCAGCTTCGAGACGTTGTCAAAGCAGAGCATCGCGTGGTTCTTCGCAAAGGCGACGAGATCGGTTCCACGCGGCATCCCGATTAAAGGCACTTGGCTCGGCTCGATTACATTCCGCACGAACCGGGTCGCCCAGCTCTTTGCCGTGCCCTCTCCGCCGATGAAGAGGTTGATCGGGTAAGACTTGTGAGGCAGCAGGTAGTAGCTCAGGGTCGTTGCTAGAAGCCTGAACTCTGCGGGGTCGTGTAGGTTCAGTAGGTGGTACAAAAGTATGGCAGCCGCTCCCGCGCGATCGGGCTCAGGGAGTGGGAGCATGTTGGGCGGGCGGTAAAACTTCACCGGGGGCTTAGCGACAATCTCCCAGCCCGTTGCGTGATGTGGATTGCGCGGCCCGCGGGGTCCGCCATGTCGAGATATGCCCCCGTCGTCCCCATCGGGCGCGAAGCGCAAGTGGACCTCGTACTCCTCTGCGCCCAGGCCGTCGTCGCCGAATAGCGCCCGCGCTGTGTAATCCGAGATCAGGGCGTCGATCCTCGTCTTGGTGAGCTGCCCTTGTCCCCGTGATTGTCGGCCGCCGTTGGCCCGAACAAACTCGCCGGTTACCCAGTGCCGAAACGTGTCAGACTGAATGGGATAGCTCCAGCCGCTCGGCAAGGTCGCCCAGGGCTCGTGCTTGCTGTGCCAAAGATGGAGATTGTGGTCACACTCCCCCTCGCCGTGGCCGCAGTCCTCTCCTTGATCCAGGGAGGTTTCGAGGTTATATTCGACTGTGCTCATTCTATTGCCTCCAGAGCCGGTCACGCTGTAACGTGGCGGCTCTTCGTTTGATGTTTTGCTAGGCTCTCACGCGCTCAGTGCTGCTCCGCTGCCACCGTCTCCGACCGGCGCTCCTTCACTTCCCTGAGGATGATCTCATCCACGGCCTGCTCGACGAGTGAGTTCATGCTTACTCCTTTGGTCACGGCGTGGACCTTCGAGCCTGTGCTTCGCCTCCGGCGTGACGCGGAGCACCATCTGGACGTAGCCTTGTGTGTTCATACTCACTTCCTCCTTCTGCCGCAGCCTGCGCTGCGGGGTTGGGGTCTAGTCTTCGACCTTCATAGATAGTACCATAGGAGGTAGACTAGGTTGCAACCCAGGCAGCATGGTTGCCTAGTCCACCGGGTGTTAGGAACCTATGCCTCCTCGGTGCCCGACTTTCACGCCAGGACCGCCTCCGAGGACCTGGCCATCACCAGCTCGTCTGCCCGGCCAAAAGCGCGCTCGGCCGGGATCGCAGCCCGCGCAGCCTGCGCGGCGGCGAGAGCTCGGCCACCATGCATCGAGGCGCTCCCGGATCACCTCGCGCGCGGGTCTTGGGTTTGAAGCCTCGAAGCCCGTCAGTGCCGCGCTCATGCCGCTCTCCGCCGAGCCCGCTCTGCCGACCGCCAGACGATCCTGCGATGCTTGGCGCACCAGGGACCGCGTATCGTTGGCTTGCTACAGAACATGCCCGGGCGGAGCGGCACCGGCTCACCCTCAATCCAGCGGCAGCCTTGGTAGTCGGCTTCGCGTAAGCTGGGCAGAGCGTCTCTGCAGGCTCGGCCATTCTCGCCGGCTTGCGCTCTCAAGCCACACATGCTGCCGCCCTCCGGTGCGCCCTCTGGCGGCACTTGGCGAGCATGCTCGCGTCCGGCCCGGCGCGGAGAAAATGGCCGCCGACAGCCTCCGCAGAGCGCGGATGTATGATTTGACTGTCCCCGGTCGCTCCCCCGCACCGGCGGCGATTTTCGTTTCCGATGTCACGCGAACGCCCGCGGTTATGCTGGGCTCGCCGGCGGCGTTCGGTGACACTTCTCGGCGAGGCTCCCCGGCGCGCGTCCTGCGCCCGGTAGGCGCGAAGTTCGGCGCAGCGGTAAAACTAGCGCCGCCCTGCTGCCACCCGGGCAGACCATGTTCTCGAACCGGCCTTCCCGGCAGAGCCGAGCAAACGTGGTCTCTCTCACTCCGAGGATCGCGCGGGCCGCCTCCCGGTCCACTAGCACCGGCTCGCCAGCGATTGGATCCTCGCGCGCGCTCATGCGTCCCTCCGTAGTGCTTCGGCCGCTGCCCTCACTGCCCGCCGCTTTGCCACATCGTCGGCCGCTTGACTGGGATCGAAGCTGACCCGCCCGGTTTGGTCCCTGAGCTTCGTCAGTAACCCTTTCCTGATGTCCCGGACTACAGAGCTGACGCTCGTCCGGGCCTCCGCGGCCAGTCGCTCAATCGACGGCCGCTCATTGAAAGTGTCGTTCATTGGATTGCACTCCGTATTGTGGTGCGACGGTCAATCCGTCTGTCACTACGACTATTCTGCCAGTCGGCACTGTGAGGTTGCAAAGGTCTCAGCACTTGCGGCAGTGCCGCGTTAATGGTGTTGAACTAGCCAGCGGCACCCGGCCGCGGAGCGAGCATTCACTCCTGGCAGTGCGCCATTTCGGGTCCAGTGGAGACGGCGCTGTCCTGCCGGGCTCGCCAGGGTCGTCACCCCGCGCCGTTTGGGCAGCGAGCCGAGGCCGGGCGGGTACTGACCCGAGCGCAGGTGCTGGCGCGCTCGCGGACCCTTGAGCTGCCGCTTATAGCGATTGCGCTGGGGGCATTTCCTCGGACCACGGGCAGGCCGAGCCGGCTTAGGTGGTTCCCCGGGAGCGGTTGCGGTAACAGGCCGTCATCACGCAACCGCTGGAGGACCCTCGCCACTACCTCATCAGGGTCAGGCCCCAAGCGGTTCCAGTCGCTCATGCCGCTGCCCTCCGCGGCTCGCCCCGGCCTCGATGATCCCTTTTCGCTCGCCAGTCCCGGCCCTGAATGCGCGCGCAGGGTCGAACATCCAAAAACCCGCCGGAAACTGCGGAGCCCGCGGGCGCGGGATCGCGCCAGCTCAATTGACCAAGTGCCTGATTATGCGCTCGGAATGGCCACATCGGCCGCCCTCTGCCGTGTGAGAAGGCAGGGTGGCAAACTCGGCTTAAACTGGCGGAAATTAGGCCAAGTACGGCCCCCCGAGAGCCCCGAGGCGGCGAACGCGACAATCCGGCAACTCGCCTTTCTGCGCGCCAACACAATGGCTTGGCAGCCGAGAAGCGCGGCTCGGAAATCGGGAGAGGGTGCCTGAGCAACCTCCACGCGCCCGGTTTGCCTCGCGCGCGCGCGAGCGGCCATCACCATGTCCAACCCGCGCGCTCAGACCAGGCCACGCGCGTTGGCACGCCGATCGTCGCTGCGCCGGTGTGTCGGAAGCAGGCCAAGCCACGTCCGCAGGACCACAACTGACGATGCCCTCGGCAGTTAGGACCACAGGCGGCGCTCAGTCATCACGCCGCCTCGCTGGCTAGAAAAGCCGATCCCCGGATCGGAGGTTGACTTGCGCCGCCCGACAGCGATGAAGGCCTCTAAATCGGCGGGGTCATATCTGACCGCTCGGGACAAGCGGACAAACCGGGGTCCCTTGCCATTGCAACGCCACTTCTGGAGAGTTCGCACGCTCGTTCCGAGGCGACGCGCGGCGTCACCCTCCCGCAAAAGCATCGGAATTGCAGTCATGTTTGCCAGCTCCCATCTAATCGCGAAGCGGGGTATCCCTTCGCCAGAGGGGAGATAGCAGGGCTCCTTTGAGGATAAACGACCCCCTTTATCCTCAATCGAGAGCGCGCTGTAACCAGCCGAGGTGCTTGAGCTCCTGAGCTGCTAGGTTCATGGGGTCCTCGCGATGAAGCTTGACGGCCTGTCTAAGCCGGTCGCGCTCGGCCAGATGCAGGCTGGCGAGGTGCCGGTAGTCTTCGGAGTAGTTCCCCGTCCCGCGGGCGGCGCGCGCCAAATCGTCTCGCCATTGCGCGACCTTCCGTCGGCCGGTAGGATCGTAACCAGCGTATCCGAGCGCACTGGCGACCTTCCGAGCGGCTTGGTCTTTTGTCATCCCGCCGAGCATCAGCGCTTCCATCGCGAGGGCCGCTCGGCTCTGAAGTTCCTGCTCGGTCAGTCTCATCTTGGGACGGCCGCTCTCGGGATTGGCTCGAATAAGGGCAAGAGAGTACCGCGATTGACCTCCAGCAATGCTTCGATCAGCTCACCGACGTACGGCGAATATCCGAGAACCTGATTCAGCTTATTCAACCGCCCCACGAGCCAATGACGCCGTTCGGCCGGGTCCGCCTCGTCGTACACCTCCTCGAACATGTGAAAGACACGGATTAGATCATCGAGCCCGGAGGGCCGCGACCCGGCAGCACTATCGGACTGTGCCTTCCGTACGGGGTCACTCACGGAAGGCCGGCCGCTCGCAAGGACACCACGTTCGCACCGGATGGCACGGTCAGGTTTCCGAGGTACCGCCCCCATGCCTCAAGCGCATGGCGCTTCTCTTCTAAGTACTCATGCCGATCGTAAATTCCGGTCACCGTACGGTCCGCGTGGTTCAGCACTCGGGCGATGATGAAACGGGAGACTCCGAGCCTGCCCAATCCAGTCCCAACTGTGCGCCGTAGGTCATGGATCGTCCACGGTTCTAGTAGCGGAAGCTCCTCAGCTTGGCACACGGTAGCGCTCGCCTTGTCGAGCCGCAGCTTGGCCTTGCTGTATCCGCTGATCGGCCGATCGCCGCGGGTCGTGAAGACGTAAGCGCGGAACTTGGCATTCTCAGGCTTCGCGAATAGCTGATCTGCCATTTCTTTTGCCTCCGCGAGGAGCTCCAGCGCCAAGGGCGAGAGGGGCACGACATGCGCCCGCGCGGCCTTAGTCATTTCGCTCGGCAGGGTCCAAATGCGCTCGCTCTCGTTTACATCGGCCCACCGCATGCCGGCGACTTCCTCGCGCCGCTGGCCCGTGGCGAGAGCCATCCGAAAGAACAGACCAAAGGGATAACCTAGCTCGCTAGCCGCAGCCCAAATGGTGCGGACCTCGTCCGCCGAAAGGGTGCGCTCGCGCTTATGCTCAGCGCCGGGCATTTCGACGAGCGCGATCGGCGTGGCCTCAATGATCCCGCGCTGGAGCGCCCAGTTGAACAGCTTACGAATAGCCGCGAGGGTTCGGTTCGCGGCGATCGGCTTTCCTGCATCCACTATTGCATCCAAAAGCTCAATTACATCGCGGCGCTTGATCGAATTGATGTCGCGTCCACGCCACCACGGCAAAACGTGATTGTCGAACGTGGCGCGCGTGTCGCCGATATAGCTCTGCGCCCGCTGCTTGCCGGCCATGTAGCGGATCATAAACTCGTCGATCACCGCCTCGACCGTGTCTGGGACACGGCGCGCGGCCTTCTTCTGCTCGTCTGCGGGATCACGGCCTTTGCGAACCGCTTCATAAAGGTCCGCGGCAGCGTCGCGGGCCACCTCGACCGTGAGCGGGCCATGCAAACCGATCGCTACCCGACGCTGCTGCCGCGCCTTGGTCCGATATTGGAACACATACATTCGCTTACCCGTCGGGTAGATCCGTATACCGAACCCCGGAACCTTGTTGTCCCAAAGAAACAGGTCGCGCGCGGGATCAGGCACCGTCCTCTCGACCATTAGCTTCGTGAACGCCTTGCGCGACGGGGTCATCTTCTTACCCTCCAGAAGTCGGAAGCAAATCGGAAGCAACCGAAATCACACATTAGCGCAATCCGTCGCAGTTGTGCAGCTAATCCGAATGACCAATTATCTGATTTAGCCTCGATAACTCGCATCTCGGCGCACCCTATCGACAAACGGCGAAGTTAGCGCACGCAACTCTTAATCAGCGGGCCGTAGGTTCGAGTCCTACTGCACCCACCACATAATCCCCGGGCCGTAGGTTCGAGTCCTACTGCACCCACCACATAATCCCCGGAATTATCAAAGAAAGCGTTTGTCGGAGTGGGCCGATCCGAAATAACCCGGCTCCGGATGACCCATAAATAGCCCGAAATCGGCCTGGCGGAGAGAAGATTTCGCCGAAATCGGATGAAGAGAGTCGGCCAATGGCAGACGACCTGATTACTGCGCCCATCGCGGTGACGGCGGTCATAGTTGGCAGCCTCGTAACAGGCGCTTATGAGCACGTACGTGATCATTTCCAGCGTCCGACATTAAAACGCGACTACGATGCAAAAATCAGAGGGTTACAAGGCCGTTCGTAATTACGACTTCAAAGGACAACAGGTTGAGGATATTATCATTATCGCCCGGCTTACTAACACAGTAAAAACCCTGCCAAGAATTGCATAATGTTCGACAAAGAGTAATCACTAAATATTTCGATTTGAAGCCTCTCGATTGGCCTGGGTGGGCGTTTGAACCCCGAGACGTCCTCCCAGTATAATAATACATATAGAACTACTGGTTAATGTAAACATGTCTCAGGCTGAAATTTCAAGATGAAGAGCTCTGAATCCAATAGTCCCGAAAATTTCAAAAACCATTTATCGATGCGAGCTGACAGCAGTGGCAGAAAATGCCGAGCCTACTTCATGTTAGATCGACGTTTCCTACCGGGGGATTGGAATCAATGCTGAAATAAGTCGGGTTTGCGGGCGCGGCCTGGGCTAGCATTGGCGGTCCGGGGCGATGCAGCGGCAAGGGAGCTTTTTGCAGGCAGAGTATGCCCGCAAGAAAAAGCCGACGCGGCGGACAAAGCCTGCCCCGGCGAAAGCCGGGGTTTCTCGCCGAGATGGAAGCGGTGGCGCCCCCGGCCTGCGCCGGGGCAGGCTCTGGCACGGCTGGTGCAGCGATTGCAGCCGCTCTACCCGGAAGGGCGAGCGCGGCCGCCCGCCGATCGGGTTGGAGCGCATGCTGCGGGTCTACTTTGTGCAGCAGTGGTGCGGGCTCGCCGACGAGACGGTCGAGGATGCGTTTTATGACAGCGAGGCATTGCGCGGCTTTGCCGGCATCGATCTGAACCGCGACCCGGTGCCCGACGCAACGACGGTGCTGCGCTTCCGCCATTGGCTGGAAAAGCACGAGTTGACCAAAGGTCTGTTTGAGGAGGTCAGCGCGATGCTGGCGCAGCGTGGGTTGTTGATGCGCCAGAGCCTGCCCCTGGCTTGAACAGGGGGCACGATCCCCGCTTTCGCGAGGACCGATGCCACAATCATCGCCGCCCCGACCTCGACCAAGAACCAGGAGAAAGCGCGCGATCCCGAGATGCATCAGACCAAGAAGGGCAACCAGTGGCATTTCGGGATGAAGGCGCATATCGGGGTGGATGTCGCCTCGGGTGTGGTCCACTCGCTCAAGGGCACCGCCGCCAAAGCAGCCGATATCACCCAGATGGCGGCGGTCTTGCACGGCCGGGAGAAAGCGGTCTTCGCCGATGCCGGTTACAGCGGGGCGGCCAGGCGCCCCGAACACGCCGAGCGCGCGGTGTCGTGGAACATCGCGGTCAAGCGCCATATTGTCAAAGCCCTGCCAAAAGCCTTGCGCGATCTGGCTGAGGCGGAGGAGCGGGGGTTGGCGCAGGTGCGGGCCTGGAGCTTGCCCCCGCGAAAGCGGGGGTCGAGCACCCCTTCCCCATCGTCAAGAACCTCTTTCGTGATAAAAAGCTGCGCTATCGCGGGGGGCCAAGAACACCAACTCCGCACCCTGTTCGCCCTGGCCATCTGGCGATTGTCAAGAAGATGCTGCTCGCGTCAGCAAAGGCATGAGCCGCCGGATACGATCCTGATGACAATCCCCGAGCCTCGTGGCAGAACGCCGCATCAACCGTCAACTTCTACCGGCTGAACCCGCCGCCCCGCAAACCTGTGATCGTCAAAAAATCACGTCGCGGCGCCAGCTCCCCGGCAGTCGGCATTGCTGAGCGTTTCCTAATGCGCGATGGCTTCCAGCGGGAGGCCGCGGGTGCGCGGGCCGAAGCCGCCGATCGTCACGACGACAACCGTCATTGCAAAGGCGATAAAGCTGAACACGGCGTTGACCCCGCGGAGATGCAGCAAAAACGCCACGACGAACCCGGACAATGCCGCCGACAGCCGGCTCCACGAATAGACAAAGCCGATCGCCCGCGAGCGGATGCGGGTTGGGAACAGCTCGGACTGGTAATTGTGAAAGCTGTACGACAGCAGATTGTTGCAGAGGGTCACCGCGACGCCGAGCGCGATCAGCGCCGCCGGATTGATTGCGCTGGCGAACGACATGCCGAAGACGCCGATACCGACCGCTCCCAGGCAGACTTGCCATTTGCGCTCGATGCGGTCGGCAAAGAGAGTGCAGATCAGCGGCCCGATCGGGTTGGCGATGGCGATGATAAAGGCGTATTCGAGGCTGGTCGTGACCTTGATCCCCTTGGCGATCAGCAGGGTTGGGACCCAGGCAGCAAAGCCGTAATAGCCGAAGGTCTGAAAAAAATTGACGACCGACAGCATGATCGCGCGCTTGTCGTAGGGCGGCTGCCAGATCTCGGCGAAACTGCCTTGACCACTCTCGTCGGCGAGCGGCGGGCCCGGCGGCGACAGGGCGATGCGGGCTTCGGCCGCGACCCGTTGCTCGATCCCGGCCACGACCCGTTCGGCCTCGGCGAGCCGGCCTTTGCGCGCCAGCCAGCGCGGCGATTCGGGCAAAGCGAGGCGAATAAACCAGATGACGATCGCCCCGGCCGAGCCGATCAGCACAACCCAGCGCCAGCCATCGAGCCCCAATAGCAAATGCGGGATCAACACCCAGGCGAGAAACGCGACAAGCGGCACCGCCAGAAACTGGAAGAATTGGTTGAAAAGCATAAGCGCGGTCAAGATGGCTGCGGGGCACCAGCTCCGACACAATAGGTATCGATCGTCACGAGCCCGACGCCGATGCCGGCGATAAAGCGCCACAGATCGACGCCAAACCCGGAAGTCTGGAACGCCATAATCGCAGTGGTGATCGAGTACCAGATCAATGAAAAGGTGAACACCGTCCGCCGGCCGTAGCTGTCGGCGAAATGGCCGAGAAAGATGGCTCCGACAAAGAGCCCGGCGAACAATGCAAAGACGAAAGTGCCCGCGCCCGCGACGCCATACCGGCCCGAGGATGCTGAAAGGCCCCAAGGATTCGGGTGTAAAGAATGCGCTTTGACCAGGCCCGGCGCGATATAGGCCGTCAAAAACAGATCACATAGCTCAAACCCGCCGCCGAGCGAGATCAGGGTCACCAGCACCCAGATATGCCGGGTCATCGGCAGCCGGTCGAGGCGTGCGGCCAGCTCGGCCGCACTCGTCGTCGCCATCGCGTTTCCCCGTCGACATCACCCGGAACCGGGGGTTTCTTCACCAATCCCGAGCCGTCAGTTAAGCCGCGCCGCCGCGCTCTTGCAACAATCCCAATGGCGTACGGCAAGGCTTCGCGCTGCCGCGGGAATGGGGGTTGCCGCTCTTGCGCGCCTTAGCCCGCCTGCGCCGCCGCGACAAGAAAAAACCAATGAAAGCTGGTATCTGTTCCCGCAGCAGCAACCGGTCAGGCGATTGGGCGATGAATTTAGACAACGGTTCTGAATTACTGCGGCAAATACGGGATTACGACAGCTGCTTTGCCGAGTTCTTGAAGCCCGCGGGCAACGGTCAGAAGATCATGCAGGCAATCCTGCTGCGCGAGGCCTTTCACCGCTTCGCCGAGGATGAGATCGCCATACGCAGGAACGCGCCGACCGCTGTTCTCGATGTCAGTTGTGGACCCGGCGATTACTCTGTGGCCTGGACGTCACAGATCGCCGGCTTTTTGCCCCGGGGAATGATTTTTTACTGCACCGACTACCCGGGTGGCGTGGTGACGGAGACCGGGGAGACATATACGACGACAACGGCCCGCAAGATCGCGGCGGCGGCGAAAAGCGGGCAACTTACTCTTGCTCGACCGCCGGTTGCGGTCGATGCCGATCTGTTTGCCGGGGCCGACCCTTTGATGCCACCGCGCGAGACCGCTGACATCATCCATTGGTCGCATAGCGGATACCATGTGCGCGATGCGCTTGGGGGGCGCAAGGATGATCAGCGCGCGATCGCGTCGGGTATCGACATCGCCATCGACAAGATGTGGGCGGCGCTGAACCAGGACGGGCTGATGTTTTCGGTCCACCAGACGCGAGATTTATCCGATGGCGTGCCCTCGCAGATGCTGCCGGTCTCGCACCCGTATTGCGGGGCGCTGGACGGTGTGCCGCAACGGATCGAAGCGCGGGTCGGCCAACTTGGCGGTTACGCCGTCACGGTTAATTTCGCGAGCCCGCTCAAATTCCCCGGAATGAGCGAAGCCAGGTGGGAAGCACTGAAGCAACCGGAAGGATGGGATCGGCTCGATGCGGCGCAGGCGCGGACAATTAAGATTGCTCAGTTTTATCGCCTACGATTTTTCCAACCCCGCGAAAGCAGCGCTCGAAACCCTCGCCGAAAGACGCAGGCTCGGGGCCTATGTCGACGAATTCAAATCCATTGTGGCGCAGAACGATGGACATATCATTGTGAAGTGCGCCTTTCAAATGTTCAGCAAGTCGCAAGCTGTTGCCGTGAAACTCGACGGTATCGCGCAACAACTGCGCGCCAACATGACCGCCTACCGCGGCGAGATGACAGCGGGCATGACCGGCTGACTCGTCGCGATTGGCGCCAAGCCTCACATTCGCGCGGCAACGCGGCCGGTGCCTTCGATGACCAGATCCCAATCGTCGACATCGCGGTTTAGCGGGTGGACCATGACGTGTTGCACCCCGACCTCGGCATAGGCGGCGATGCGGTCGCGCAATTCGCCCTCGTCCTGGCCGTTCCAGTGGGTTCGCATCGAAATCGTGAACTCGGGCTCGGGGCGGTCGCGACGCAGCCGGGCGATGACCGACGCCGCTTCGGCCGGGCCGAGTTGGCTGCCGTGCCAGCCGTCGCCGATGCGTACGGTGCGTTTGTAGGCGGCTTCCGAGCGGGCGCCGAACCATATCGGGATCGTTTTGTCAGGCAGCGGCCGCATCGACATCGCCTCGACCTCAGCCGGGATATACTTCCCGTGGAAAGTGACCGGGTCCTGCGTCCACACGGCGCGCATCAGCGAGATCCCTTCGTCGAGCCGCCGGCCGCGCTCGCGAAACGGCACGCCCAGTGCCGCGAACTCGGCTTCGAGCCAGCCGACGCCGGCGCCCAGGATCAGTCTGCCCTCTGAGAAATTTTGCATGTCGCCAGTTCCTTGGCGAGCGGCAGCGGGTGCCGCATCGGCAGCACCAACACACTGGTACCGAGCCGCACCCTCTTCGGGACGGCCGCGGCCCAGGTCAGGCTTAATACCGGATCGTAGAACAATGGCGAACGCGGGAACGTCGCCCGCGGCACGATAATGTGCTCGCTGACCCAGACATCGCTGAGACCGAGATCCTCGGCCCGCTGCGCCGCACGCCGGACAAGCTCGGGCATCGCCTGTTCACCTGCGTGAGGGAGATGGATCCCGATCTGCATGACGGCACTCCGCGTGTGCAGCCACCAGGAAGGCGAAAGGGCTGCCGGCGATATTGTTGACGCGAGAGGCCGGGTCGGCAAGCGCCGTTATCGGCGCGCAGCTTGGACGCAGAGCGGAGAGCCCAGCCACGGCCGCTCGGTGGTTGGCCGTCCAAAATGGTACCCTTGCAGAAAGCCGACCCCTTCATCGCGCAGCAAGGCGGCCTCCTCCGCGGTCTCGACGCATTCGGCGACCGTGGTAAAGCCGAAACCGCGCGTCAAACCCAAAAGATGGCGCAGGATGATTCGGTTCTCGCGCCGCGCTGTAAGGCTGCGCACAAACGAGCCGTCGATCTTGACGATATTGATGTCCAACGCCTGCAAATGACGCAAAGACGTGTGCCCGGCGCCAAAATCATCGAGTGCGACGCGGCAGCCGGCATGCCGCAATGCATCGACAAACCGCACCAGCTCGCCGATGTTGTCGAGTGCCGCCGTCTCGGTGATCTCGATGACGAGCCGCGATGCGCATTCCGGACGATGCCGCACCAGCGCGATCAGCGAGCGCAACCATGGCCGATCGCAGGCGGTTCGCGCGGACACATTAAAGCCGAGCCTGATAGCCGGATCCGCTGCAAGTTCATCGAATGCCAGGTTCAAGACATAGCGGTCGATCAGCCCAATCAGCCCGGTTTCTTCGGCCGCGGCGATAAATTCACCGCACGGAATGAGAGCGCCGTCATCGTCGCGCATCCGCAGCAGGCATTCGAAATAATAGGCTTCGCCCGAAGTGGCGCAGATCACCGGCTGAAATGCAAAGAGCAGGCGGTCCTGGCCGAGTGCCGCGCGCAAGGTCTCCTCAATCGCGATGTTGCGCCAGTGCCGGTGCGATCGCCCATTGAGATGCGGTTGATGCACGAGTCAGCCCCGTTCTGGCGGACGCGACGCGGCGCCACGATTGTCTGGCGGCACGGACCTCGGGGCTCGCGCGCCCCGCTCCTTGTCGGGAGCACAACCCTCCACAGGAAATCGACATGCGCCCAAAACGCGGCCTCGATCGTTCGATTCAACGGCTCGCCGGGCGATCGGCGCCCTGGCAGCCGGCTCGATTGCGAAGCTAGGCGGCCAACCCTGTACGAACCCTTAACCGGATGGGGTTCGCCGGCCGTTACCGGCGCGGCCGCAGCCACATCGCTGCCGCCCGCGATCGCCGGTTGACAGGGCGCAACCGACAAAACCAAGCTCTGGTCAACACTCGGCGAACAAACGCGCTCGGAGAGCAAACAATGAGCCTCGACCTTCTGATCAAAAACGGCACGGTGGTGGACGGATCGGGGCTGCCGCGCTTTCAGGCCGATGTCGGGGTTAAGGACGGCCGCATTGTCGAGATCGGCCGTATTCGAGCGTCCGCCGAGCGCGTGATCGACGCCGACGGGCTGATCGTGGCGCCCGGTTTTATCGACGGGCACACGCATATGGATGCGCAGGTCGCCTGGGACCGGCTCGGCAGCTGCTCGTGCTGGCACGGCGTCACGAGCGTGGTCATGGGGAATTGCGGCTTTGCGTTGGCCCCATGCAAGCCCGAAGACCGCGAGTGGTACGCCCGCTGCCTGACCGCCGTCGAGGACATCCCGACCGAAGCGATGCTGGCCGGGATCGACTGGAATTGGGAGACTTTCCCCGAATACCTCGCCACTGTCGAAAAGCTGCCAAAGGGCATCAATTACGGCATGTATATCGGCCATTCGGCGTTGCGCATGTATGCGATGGGCCGGCGTGCGCTGGAGGACAAAGCGAGCGAGGACGATCTCCGCCGCATGCAGCAGGCGGTCGCTGATGCGATCCGCGCCGGCGCCCTCGGCTTCTCGACCTCGCGCGCCACGACCCATGTGACGCCCGACGACACGCCGGTTGCCAGCCGCATCGCCGACTGGGGCGAAATCGAGCGCCTGGTCGGCGTCATGGGCGCGCTCAACTCCGGCATCTTCCAGGTCGGGCCCGATATCTCCGGCGGCGAAGCGCAACGCGCCTGCCTGGCACAACTTCGCAAAATCGCGATCGATAGCGGCCGCCCGGTGATGTTCGGCATGCTGGCGACCAAGCAGGGGATCGACCCCAACCCCTGGGATTTCCAGACCCGGTTTATGGACGAGACCGTCGCGGCGGGCGGCCGGATGTACGGCCAGGCGACGACCCGCTCGATCAATGCGGTGTTCTCGCTGCGCTCCTACCTGCCATTCGACGTGCTGCCGGGCTGGAAGGAAATCCGGGCATTGCCGCTCGACGAACAGAAAAGGCGGCTCGCCGACCCCGAGGTGCGCCGGCGCCTTATTGCCGAGGAAGCGACGATGAAGCCGCGCGATCAGGTTTTGCAGGGCGGGGGCGCTGCCACGACCGATCCGCGGAAACCCAATTACGACAATCTGTTCCCAATGATGAGCGTGGACTGGGACGACCCCTCGATCGCCGAGTTGTCGCGCCGGGGGAACAAGCATCCGGTTGAGGTGATCCTGGACCTTGCCCTCGAAAACGACAACCGCATGTTCGTGCAGCCGATCGTCAACGAGTCGCCGGTCGACGTTCTCAATCTGCTCAAGCACCCGCGCACACTGGCAACCTTCTCCAATTCGGGCGCGCATGTCTGCCAGGAGATGGGCTCGTCGTTGCAGACCCACCTGTTGAGCTATTGGGTGCGCAACAAGCAGCAATTCACGCTCGAAGAAGCGGTGCGGATGTTGACCTTCGACAATGCTTCGGCTTGGGAATTGCCCGATCGCGGTCTGTTGCGCACCGGCTACGCCGCCGATCTCGTCGTGTTCGATGAAGCGGGCGTAAAGCCGCAGCTGCCAACGGTCGAGCAGGATCTGCCGGGCGGCGCCCGCCGCCTGGTGCAAAAGGCCGACGGCATCGCGGCGACAATCGTCAACGGCACGGTCGCGGTCGAAAACCGCGAAGCCACCGGGCGGGCCGTGGGCGTCGTTCTGAAGGGCCGCCTCGCCGCCTAAAGCGCGCTATGCGGGGTGCGCGCCGGATATGCCGCGCCCCTGCTTGCCAGCCCCGGAGCCGCCGCATCAGTTATCCGAGCAGATTTCGGGATCTCACCATTTGTTGCGCAATTCGCGCAATTTCAGGAAGACGGTTTTCGGATCCGGATGTTCCGGCAGGTCCGGAAAGGCTTCGCGCAGCCGACGGATAACGGTGGGGCTGGTCAGCCGGAAAAACGTGTTGATATCGCGCTCGAGACCCAAAGTGGTCACCAGGGGCCGGTTGGTGTCCTGCTGTTCGACCTCGGGCAAGAGGCTCTTGGCCTCGGTATTGTCGGGTTCGCGATCGAGCGTAAATGCAAGATTACGCGCGATGTAGTCGTGCCCAGGATAGATCAGCGTTTCTTCGGGAAGCTTAGAGAGCTGTGTGACAAAGGTGTTGTATAGCTCGTTCGGGTGGCCGCCATTGTGGCAGTTTCCGGCGCCCGCATTAAACAATGTGTCGCCGCAGAACAGAGCCGGCTCATCCCCGCGCGCCATAATGCAGATATGCGACATCGTGTGGCCCGGCGTGTCGAGGCATTCGAGCTCGACGGTCTTGCCGACCTTGATCACATCGCCGGCGCGCAAACCCTGATCCATTTCGGGGATGCGGTCCTTGGCGTTGACATGGGCCAAGATTTTGGCGCCGGTGGCCGCGACCATTTGCGAATTCCCGCCGGTATGGTCGCGGTGCTCGTGGGTGTTCAGGATCTGGGCGATCGTCCAGCCTTTCGCCTTGGCCGCGGCCAGACACTTCTCGTAATCGAGCGGATCGACCGCCAAAGCCTCGCCGGTATCGCTGCAAGCGATCAAATAATTGAAATTGCGTCCGGAATTCGCGGTCCAAATCTGTTCGACGATCATGGCTGGCCTCCGATGTTGAGCCGTTCGGTTTAGGTGAATGCGCGCCGCCGGTTGCCCCGTTCTATTGCGCCCGGCCGACCTTGTCCATAAAAGCGCGGAAGGATGTGCCGCTGCAGCAAAACGGGCCGCGACTAATGACGCGTGGCTGCCTCAGCGCGACTAATGCCGGACAGGGTCTACCGCTAGGGCATGCAAAGGCCACCAAGTCAAATTCATAATAGAAGTCAGCCGCGCGGTGACAATTTTGGCGCAAATGTCTTTTTTCAAGGGGATGCCCAGTCCACCATCTCTCGTATCTAACCCGCTGGCCGCGTACTGCGCTGACGCTTTTCGGACGACCATTTCTTAACTCCCGGTTCTAGGGTGCAGCATGCGCTCATCTTCCGGCGGCATCATCATCACCGGCGCGTCGAGCGGCCTTGGGGCCGCTCTGGCGGCAGCCTATGCCAGCCCGCAGACGGTATTGGGTCTGCTCGGACGCGACGGCAACCGGCTGGGGGAAACGGCCAATGCGTGCGAGGCGAAAGGGTCAGCCGTCAGAATGGCGGCGATCGATGTCACAGATGCGCGGGCGATGGCCGAGTGGCTTACAGAATTCGATCGTGACTACCCGGCCGAACTTGTCATCGCTAATGCCGGAACCTCGGCCGGGCCGGAGCCGGGCAGCCCTTCCGAAGGGGTCGAGTCCGCCACTAAACAAATAAAGGTCAATCTGCTCGGCTCGATCAACACGGTCGAGCCGCTGCTGCCGCTGTTGTGCCGGCGCGGCCGCGGGCGGGTCGCATTCGTCGCCTCGATCGCCGCCTATCGCGGATTGCCTGACAGTCCCGGTTATTGCGCAAGCAAGGCCGGGCTGCGCGCCTACGCCGAAGCCCTGCGGCCGAGGCTCGCGGCGCATGGCGTTAAAGTGACGATTGTGTGTCCCGGCTTTTTCAATTCACCGATGACCGACCGCTTTGACGGGCCGACGCCGTTTCTGATCAGCGTCGAGGCGGCGGCGCGGGCCGTCAAACGCGGCATCGACCGCGGACAGCGCCGCGTCGCTTTTCCGTGGCCGCTTGTTCTCGGCCTGCAGTTTTGTGATTTTGCGCCCGCCTTTGTCGGCGACGCGATCATGCGGCATTATCGCTTTCGCATCCGCCCGGGCGCCTCGGCTAATGGATGATTCGCTTCGCTGGGCGGTCGGCGGTGCGGCCGCGCTCGCGGCGTGGTTAATACCGCGCCGGGTCGCTGGTGCGCGATTGGTGCCCGCGGCGGTTATTATCGACATCCTCCCGGTGCTTGTCGCCGGCGCCTTATTGCTGATCGCTTCCGGCCGGCCGGTGTTCAGCGGAATCGTCCTATTGGCGCTCGGCGGCGGGTTCGCGCTTGCCGATCACACCAAGCGTCAAGCGCTGCGCGAGCCGGTCGTTTTTTCCGATATGTCCGAACTCGAGCACCTTTTCACCCACCCCCATCTGTACCTGCCGTTCGCCGGACCGGGGCTCGTTATTGGCGGCGCGGCGGCGGCAATCGGGCTCGGCATCGCGGTTTTGATCTTCAGTCCAGCTTTGTGGGAGCCGGACCCGCTTCTTACGGTTTTCGCGCTTCTCATTACATTCGGCGCTGGCCGGCTGCTGTCCCGCGAGCCGCTGCTGGGCGTCGCCGCCGCACGACTGCGACGCTTGCGGCCGACGGGCGAGCCGTTGACAGATGCCCGACGCATGGGTCCGTTCGGGATGCTCTTTGTCTACGGGCTTATTGCCCGCGCCGAACGCGCCGTGCGCCGCGTTCCGCATCGGCCATTGCCGAGAGTGCTGCGGAACGCGCGCGCGGCAACACCAATCGTCTTGGTGCAATGCGAATCGTTCTTTGATGCGCGGCGGATGTCGCCGCGGGTGCCTCGACATTTGTTGGCGGGATTCGACGCCTGCGTCGGGAAGGGCGCTACTTATGGTCGGCTCGAGATCTCGGCTTGGGGCGCCAACACGATGCGCGCCGAATTCGCGGCCTTGACAGGCATATCCGAGGAGCAACTTGGTTACGACCGCTTCAATCCATACCACGCCTTCGGCCGTTCTCCGCTCGCCTCGCTGGCGTCGCGGCTGCGGGACGAGGGCTACCGCACAATTTGCCTGCATCCGTTCGACAAGCGGTTTTTTCGCCGCGATCTGGCAATACCGGCGCTGGGCTTCGACGAATTTCTCGGCCGCGAGACGCTCGGCGGATCGCGGCGGCCGCCCTACCGATCCGACCCCGATCTCGCGCGTCAGATCGTGCGTGTGCTCGATGCCGAAGGCCCGCGCACCTTCATCTTCGCGATCACGATGGGCAATCACGGCCCGTGGCCTGATGACGGCGCGGCGATCGATCCGGTGTTGGAGCGAGTCTTCGATGCCGCCGGTGTGCCGCAAGGCCGCGCACTGCTGCGCTACCTTGCCGGTCTATCCCAATCGGACGAGATGCTCACGATCCTGCTGGAAGAACTTGGGCCCGGCGCTCGCGATGCGCTGTTCGGCTTTTACGGCGACCACCAGCCCAGCTTGCCGGATGCTTTCGCTTACTTTGGCTTTGGCGACCGAGCCAGCGATTACCTGCTGACGGGCGGCGCAACTTCGCACCCCCGCCGCCTCGATCTGTCGGCCCATATGTTGCCGCGGATGATTGTCGAGAGGCTGCGGGAGCGAGACGCGATCGCGCGAACGCAAGTAGAGCCGCTCGGCATGGCTTGACAGCGGCGGCTACTCGCGCGGAAATGCGCGCCTTGCGCGTAAGCGAGGCGTCGCCTCGCGGGGAAGGTTCGATGGATCTAACCGGCCGCAGCGTCATCGTTACCGGGGGTGCCTCCGGCATTGGCCGGGCGACGGCGCTGTTGCTGGCGCGTGAGGGCGCCCGGATCTTTGTTGGCGACATTGATGAAGCAGGCGGCCGGGCGACCGCCGCCGAAGGTATCGCGGCAGGAACTCGCAGTCGAGTTTCTACCCCTAGACCTGACTAGCGCCGGGTCTATCGAGGGTTTCACCGCTGCGGTGCACGAAAAAGTCGAACCTATCGACGGGCTGGTCAATGCCGCCGGCTGGGACACGATCCAGCCGTTTCTCGATAATCCTCCGGAAATGTGGGACCGCGTGATCGCCATCAATCTGATGGGCGCGATCCGGCTGACCCGGGCTGTGCTGTCGCCGATGGTCGCGGCCCGCTCCGGCAAGATTGTCAATATCTCGAGCGATGCGGGGCGCGTCGGCAGCACCGGCGAGACCGTTTACGCCGCCGCCAAAGGCGGGCTGATCGCGTTTACAAAGTCGCTGGCGCGGGAGATGGCGCGCTACAGCATCAATGTAAACTGCGTCTGTCCAGGTCCGACCGATACCCCGCTGTTCCAGCGCCAGCCGGAACGCATGAAAGAGGCCCTGACCCGCGCGATACCATTCCGCCGCATCGCGCAGCCGATCGAGATTGCCCACGCCGTTCATTTCTTTGTAAGTAGCCGCGCCGACTACATCACCGGGCAGGTGCTCAGCGTCAGCGGCGGCCTGACCATGGCGGACTAATCGCAACAAGGAGGGAGACATGCTGAAATATTTCTGCCCACCGGCGGCGCTCGCCGCGCTGGTGACAATTGGCTTCGCGGGGACCGCGTCCGCGCAGGCGCCGCTGCCGCAGAACAACCCCGAAGCGGCGGCAAATGTCCGCGAGAGCGAACAATATTCGGCACTGCTGCG
The DNA here is from genome assembly GCA_963777435.1 of uncultured Alphaproteobacteria bacterium. GTDB lineage: Bacteria > Pseudomonadota > Alphaproteobacteria > ATCC43930 > CGMCC-115725 > AP-15. Next base: position 922,291 of record CAVZQT010000004.1, on the reverse strand, counting down.
CAGCAATCCGGGGTTTCGCAGGCAGCGCGAAAAAATCGAGTGCGGCCCGATCACTGATCCGCAATTGCGGCAAAGCTGCATCGCCTCGTTTGAGGCTTACGCCTCGCCGGCGCCCTCAAGGCACGGAAGCCGATAACCTAGGGAGGCCAGCATGCCAAACTCGGCGCCGGGATTTGCCAGCAACCCCGGTCATCGCGTCGACCTCTTGCCCGAAAACCGGCGCGTGCGCGTCGTCTTTGGCGGTGTGACAGTTGCCGACAGCACTGCGGCGTTGCGCGTCGAGGAAACCGGCCACGGCCCGGTTCATTACCTTCCGGAAAAGGATGTCCGGCTCGATCTGATGCATCGCACCGATCATCACACGCGCTGCCCGTACAAGGGCGAGGCGTCGTATTGGACGATCGAGGTCCCCGACGGCGGGGGTGCGCGGCGCGCCGAAAACGGGGTCTGGGGGTACCCGACACCCTATGACGAGGTGACCCGCATCGCCGGCTACTATGCGTTCTACCCAAACCGCGTCGACTCGATCACCGTCGAGTAGCGGCCTTTCGCCATGCACCTGACCCAGAATTGGGAAATCCGCAAACCCGGGGTCTCGGCAAAGGGGGGTATCGTCGCCTCGCAAAGCGGTAGGGCCGCAGCGGTCGGCGCCGACATCCTTAAGGCAGGTGGAACAGCGGTCGATGCAGCGGTTGCCACCGCGCTCGCCTTGGCGGCGCTCGAACCATGGAATAGCGGGCTTGGCGGCATCGGCTTTATGGTCGTTCATCGCGCCGGCGCTGACCGTGCCGAGGCGATCGATTTCGGCCCAGTCTCGCCGCGCGCCGTCGATCCCGCTGCCTTCCCATTGACCGGCGGCACCAAGACCGAATTATTTACTTGGCCGCAGGTTGAGGGCGACCGCAATATTCATGGCCCGCTCGCCTTTGCGGTCCCGAGTGTGGTGCGCGGCTACGCGGCGGCGGTCGAGCGCTTTGGCCGCACGCCATGGTGCGAATTGGCGGCGCCGGCCGCCGCGCTGGCTCGCCAGGGTCTGCCGGTCGATTGGTTCACGACGATCAAGGTGGCGGCCGCGGCGGCCGAATTGCGGCTCTACGACGAGAGCCGGCGGGTGTGGCTGCCCGATGGTCTGCCGCCGGTTTGCCCGCCCGAGCGCGATGCAGCGCATTTGCCGCTCGGCCGGCTCGCCGATACCCTCGAGCGTCTGGCCCAGGGCGGGCCCGACGATTTCTATATAGGCGACATCGCGCGCTCGATCGCGGCTGATGTGCGCGCCGCCGACGGTTTCTTGTCAGCCGAAGATTTGGCGCAATGCCGCGCCCGCATCGGGCCGGCGCTCGCCATCCCTTACCGGAATGCGGTGTTGCAGTCGGCGCCCGGGATGACGGCCGGCCCGACCCTGGCTTTTGTTATCGAACGGCTTGCGCGGCAACGCTTTGCCGCGGCACCCGACGCCGCCTATTTCAATGCGCTGATCACAGTCCTGCGCGAGGCCTATGCCGATCGTCTCGAACACGCCGGCGATGTCGAGATCTCGTCACCCACTTCGACCACGCACATTACCGCGATCGACCGCGAGGGGACCATCGTCGCCCTGACGACGACCCTGTTGTCGAGCTTTGGCAGCCGCTATGTGCTGCCGGGCAGCGGCATCCTGATGAATAATGGCATCATGTGGTTCGACCCGCGACGGGGCCGGCCGAACTCGATAGGGCCCAATAAGCGTGCCCTGACCAATATGTGCCCGGTCGTGGCGATGCGCGACGGCCGGCCATGGTTCGGAGTCGGCGCCTCAGGAGGTCGGCGCATCCTTGCCGCCGTCCTGCAGATGGCGAGCTTTATCGTTGATTTTGGGATGGAGCCTACAACAGCGGCGCACCATCCGCGGATCGACGTCAATGGCAGCGAGCGCTTTGGCATCGACCGCCGACTGCCATCGTCGATCGCCGAGCCGCTATTGGCCAAACCCGGCGCCGCATTGGTCGAGCATACCGTGTTCCCGTCCCGCTTCGCCTGCCCGAACCTCGTGCTCCACGAGGCCGATGGCATAAACCACGGCATCTCCGACGTCATGTCGCCGTGGTCCGCCGCCATCGCCGAACCCGACTAGGGCCCGATCGCCTCGTCCCTGTCAGGCGGCGTCGTGAAAGATGATGCCGAGCGTATAGCGTTCGCCGGAGCGGATGCGGCTGACGCCGTGCCGCATTGTCGCGCGAGCCGGCCCGCGCGCACCCGCTACCGGGCGGTGATGGACCGGGAAGATCACCGCCTCGCCTTGTTGCAGGGGTACGACTTCGCCACGCGACTGCATTCGCGGCCGCTGCTCGACCAATAGGAACTCGCCGCCCGAAAATCCGTGGCCCGGCTCGCTGAGCAGCACCGTCAATTGCAGCGGGAAGACCAACGGGCCGTACAGATCCTGGTGCAGCCGGTTGTAGTCGCCGGCACCGTATTTCAGCATTAGCGGGGTCGGCCGTTCCTGCCCGGCTCTATGGCATTCGGCGAGATAGTCGTCGAGCGCCGGCGGAAAATCCCCGGCCTCGCGCAGCTTGTTGTGCCAGGCGTTGGCGATCGGCGCCAATCGCGGGTAAATCGTCACCCGTAACCGTGCCACCAAATCGGGCAGCGGATAGCGAAAGTACTTGTACTCGCCGCTCCCATATGCGTGGCGCTGCATGACGATGCGGCGGCGAAAATTGTCGTCGTGATCGTACAGCCCGATCACCGCGCGGCACTCCTCGGCATTCAGCAGCGGCAAGGTAGCGTAGCCCTGCTCCTCCAGAGCCGCCGCCACCGCCGCCCAATCCACGGCCGTCACCCGCGCCTCCGCTGCAAGCGGCGCAGGATTGGGGTGGGGGGCGGCGGGGACGCTGGCGACCGCCGCGGCCTCGGCATCAGGCCGCCTCATCGCTCGCCGCCGCGGCACGTTCGCGATCGAGCAACGCGCGCTTGCGCTCGATGCCCCAGCGATAACCGGCAAGATCGCCATCCTCGCGGATCACCCGATGACACGGCACCAGCAACGCCAGATCGTTGGCGGCACAAGCGCGGGCGACGGCGCGCACCGCTGTCGGCTGACCGAGGGCGTGGGCGATCTCGCTATAGGTCGCGGTCCGCCCGAGCGGGATCTTCTGTAATGCCCGCCACACCCGCGCCTGGAATGCGGTGCCGCGGATGTCGAGCGGCAGGTCGAGATTATGCGAGGGTGCCGTAACAAACCGCACGATGCGCTCGGCCCAATCGCGCAGCCCCGGATCCTCGGCGGCTACTTCGGCCGCCGGAAACCGCTCCGGCACCATCGCCGCAAGCCGTTGGCGGTCATCGCCGAGCGCGGTCAGGCACACGCCCCGCTCGGTCGCGGCGATAAGCCCCCAACCAAGTGGCGTCGCCAACGTCACAAACCGGATCGTCTCGCCTTTGCCGCCGTTGCGCCGCGCCGCCGGGGTCATGCCGAGGGCAGCGGGTGCAGCTTCATAGGCGCGTGAACTCGACCCAAAGCCCGACCCATAAATCGCTTGCGCGACATTTTCGCCGGCATCGAGCTTTTGCGCGAAGGCGCCTAGCCGATGAGTGCGCGCGTAATCCCGCGGGGTGGCGCCGGTGACCTGCTTGAAGACGCGATGAAAATGAAACCGGCTGATTGCCGCCGCATCGGCGAGTTCAGCGAGGCTCGGAATCTTCTCGCTTTTACGCAGCAGCGCACAGGCCCTTTCGACGGCCGCGATATGCCGCGACGCCCCAGACGGGTCGCCAGGACGGCAGCGCTTGCATGCCCGCAGCCCGGCTGCTTCCGCGGCCGCGGTGGTCTCGAAAAAAGCGGTATTGCGGCGCAACGGGAGCCGCGAAGTGCAACCCGGCCGGCAATAGACGCCGGTCGTTAAGACGCCGTAAAAGAACCCGCCTGCCGCCGCGCCATCGCGCTGCTCCAGCACCGCCCAGCATTCATCAAAATCAAGCATCACCCTTTCCTCCCAACCTTGACATGGGCGGAAGATGGCGTGATCGCGAGCCCGGCTCTATCCGGCGATTGCTTTCTAATTCGCGGGCCGCTTACCGTTGAGGTAGCGCTTGGGCAGCATCGCGTGGATGCCCTTATTGCCGTCGACGAGTTGGGTCACGCGCATATCGACCGCGAGACTGCAGAACATGTAGGCGTCCTCGCGCCCCAGCCCCATGCGCTCCCCGATCAAGGTGATCATCTGCCGCAACGCGGTCTTGGCGGCGTCGTCGAGGTCCTCGTTAAAGCCCATCGTGATCAGATGCGTCGGCGTTTCCGCGCGGGGAAGGTCGATACTCATGCCCTTGTGCAAACTCAGGCGAAAGGTGCCGGTCAAAGCGGTTTCGAGCGCGGTGACGCAGACTTCGCCATCGCCCTGCACCCCGTGACCGTCGCCGGCGGAGAACAACCCGCCTTCGGTCCATACCGGCAGAAAGAGGGTCGTGCCGGCGACCAGCTCCTTCAGATCCATGTTGCCGCCGAACTCGCGCGGCACGATCGAGGTGACGGCGCCATAATTCGGCGGCGGCGCCACCCCCATGACCCCGAAAAACGGCGCGAGCTCGATCTCGGCGCCCCAGGGCACGGTAGCGATGCCGCGCTGACGGTCGATCGCGGTGTGCCAGGTGCGGCGCACCGGAAAATCCTCAGGGAGCGTGCCAGAGAGGGGGCGAATCCGGGTGTAGCCCCAATTCTGTCGGCAATCGATCGACATGATTTCGATGCCGATCGCATCGCCGGGCTCGGCGCCCTCGACCGCAATCGGCCCGGTCAGGATATGAGCGCCCATCCGGGGTTCGACCGCGGCGTGAATCGCTTTGTGCTCGGACAGTATGTCAAAGCGGCCATCGCTCGGCAGGATGTCGGGCCCACCCGAAACGCTATCGAGCGTTACCGTGTCGCCCGATGCGACGGTAAGAACCGGCTTCAAGCCGGCATCGAAAAAGCCCCAATGAACAGTCTCGGGGCTGGCGTGCAGGCTATGGTGCTGCGTCATCGGCAATCTCCCTGAGCTGATCCACCCGATGATTGTAAGGATTACGGTTTTCTCGCGCAGGTTTTTTCGTCCGCAACGAAAAAAGAGAGCCGATTGCGCCTAACAACAATCTCATGCTGGCGCCGAAGCGTGTGAGGCAATCCCGCCAGCTCGCTCACGCCGGATGTGCCGAACCTCAGGCTTGGAATCCAAGTAAATGGCGGTTCGCCTTTGCCCTATTTTGGGCGGAACCCCGAAACAATCCAGGGCATCCCGAGAAGCGCTGTGGCCATCACGGCGATGTCCGTGGTCAACGACAGTGCCGGGGGTGGAGATGTCGCATTTTCCGACACAGGTGGTCTAACTATGTAGGCGCTCGTCCAAAACACCAGCCACAGCAATACCAAGCCGATCCCAGTCCGCCGGACGCCGCGCCGAACATTCACCTCCGTGGCCGCCGCTCAGCCATGATAACCGCCGTCCTGGCGCGCCTGCCGCAAGCTCCGGTCAATCCGCGAGCGGGTTGGGACGGAATTGGAAATGAAAGGCGATCTTTCGTATCGAGCCAGCCGACGACGGGACTTCGGTCGTCTCGGCGATCACCCACATACCTGCTTCGCGGCCGTGCGGGCTCGTAACCACGCCGCCAATTTCCTTTGCGCCGATCGCAATTTGAGCGGCATCGTTCCGCGGCTGCGCCCGAGCCGTAAGCGGCGCCACACTCAGCAGCGCGGCAGCCAACAGGAATACGGAAAGCATTTTCCCGATCTTCATGACCTCTCCTCCCTACAGACATCCGCCCGGCTCGCTCCGTTTCTTCGCTGTCTTTGCCCGGACCCGGGCGATTTTATCGACGGGTCAGCAAGGAGTCCAAGAGCGCGCTCGGTTTGGGTCCGAGCGCCGATGTCGTTGACGGGGCCGCCGCGCGCCTATTGTCCTGTGGCCAGGATCAGCTGCGCGGTTTCCAGCCCGCTGGCCAGTGCCGCCTCAACCGTGCCCATATCCGGGCCGCCATAGAGCGCCTCGCCGGCAAAAAAGATGCTTCCACCATTCGGTTTGCTCAGGAGTGACTGAGCCGCCCGGGTCTTGGGCGTGGCATAGGAATAAGCGCCGCGCGCGAATGGGTCGTTGCCCCAGTTGATCGCCCGCGACGCGATGAGGTCGTTCCTGATGCTGTCGGGAGATCGTTCGAAAATCTCGGCGAGCGAGACGATCCCCATATCGACGAGTTCGATCGCTGTAAGCGACGATATGGTGTCGGCCTTGGGTCCTGCGAACCAGCCCGTAAGCACCGCATTGGGAGCCGGATATTGGGTCCACCAGGTCGGAACTTTTGCGTCGGAGATCAGGAACGACAGATCCGCGAGATCCACTCCGCGATGATCGGCCCACCATTTCCTTTTGAAGCGCAACAGAATCTTGACGACGTTGCCGAAGCCGATATCGGCAGTGGCCGCGACCCGCTCGCGCGCCGCCGATGGCAATGCGATTTGCGACACGAGCGGTAGCGGCACCGTGATGACCGCGGCATCGGCCTTGAAGATCGCACCATCCGAAGAGCGGACGGCAATCCCCGCGCGCGTCTCGTCGATGGCGGTAACGCAAATGCCGAGATGGAGCGCGGCGCCATGCCGGCGGCATTCGGTTGCGAGGTAATCGATCAGCGCGCCGTAACCTTGCACGATGCGCCCGTGCTCACCATCGTCACGCGCCATCCACTCATCGCGGATTGCGAAGGTGCTGATGCGGCGCGGGTCGGCGGCGTCGTAGCCCTCGATCGTCCGGGTGATCGACCGACGCAGGGCGTCGTATTGCCGGCCGGCAAAATGCATCTCGAGGAAATCGGCAATCGGCAGATCGGCTTCCACAGCCTGCAATGCCTGATAGAACCGGCCGGCGTCCGGAAGCGACGAATTATCAGGCGATAACGCACCGGTGCGGGTGCTCCAGCGCGTGCCACCGCGGGGCTGAAGCGAGAGGCCGGCTTCGCGCATCAGGCTGCGTGTCACCGGTGCGGCGCCATGAACAAATTCGGCGCCGCCTTCCGCCGGATAGCCAAATTCCTCAACGGGCAGTGGGTCGATGCGTCCGCCGCAGCGGTCTCGCGCCTCGACGATCGTCACTCGCTTGCTCGCCCGCACGAGCTCGCAGGCCGTCATCAGACCCGCGGCGCCGGCGCCGACAACCAAAAAATGCGTCAAATCAGGCTGAGCAATCATGCTCGCTGATGTCGGGCCTCAATCCGGCGCTGGCAAGCGGGCGCTAGCGCACTCGAAACAACACGCCCTGGCATCGCTGTCTCGGCCAGCGCGAGACGGGAACGGGCTCCGGCGGATCGAATTTCTCGCGGTCAGGCCGCGGCGCTCTGATGCAAGGCGGCGCTGAGCGCGCGGATCTGATTGGCGGCGTTCCGCAGCTCTTCATCGCGCAGCCCCGACGCGACGTCGTCCTCCTCGGCGAGCGCGAGCAGCCCTCGGAACCGGAGTGGCTTTTCAAAAAATGCCAGGGTGGCATCGAGCGGGCTTTGCCCTTCGGCGACCGGGAGCGGGATCTGGGCGGCGAGACCCGGCCGGATATGATAATGCGCCCCCATGCTGAAGGGATCGAAGCGCAATGCCTGTTCGCGCTTGCCAGCGACGGCAACCACGATAGAGGGCCGCTTGACCTCGTCGGGCTCGCGGCCGGCGAGCCGCCGGTCGGGGTGGAACAGTATCTCGAGCTTTGGCCCGGCATCGATATGGTGCCAGCCATTCCGGTCTTCGGGCATCGGCTGCTGCATCCGCGGTCGTTCCATCACGCACCTCCCTTCATTGCATCGCTGGCTACGAACATTTTTCGCCGGGGCTAACCCGGCACGCGACATCCTTACTGCAAGCCGTAGAACCCCATAGCGCCGCCGGCCATTACCCCGTGCTTGGCCTCGGCGGATAATGGCGCAATCCGCTCGCGGACCATGTCAGGCGCGCCCGGGAAAAAGCCGTCCTGATGCGGATAATCTGTCGCCCACATGATCTTGTGCGGGCCGATATAGTCCGCCAATACAGCGATGCTGTTCTCGACCGGCTCGAACGAGATCCAGCAATTGCGCTGGAATAGTTCGCTCGGCCGCATCTTCGGGGCAGTGTCGTTAAATCCCTGGTCGTCAAAATGCCGATCCATGCGGTCGAGCCAGGGTGCGATCCAGCCGCCGCCCAATTCGAGGAACGCGACGCGCAATCGCGGGTGGCGGTCGACAACGCCGCCCCAGATCACGCTCATCGCCGCCAGCATCATCTCCATCGTGTGGCTGATCATGTGTCGCGCGGCGCGATCTTCCGCGAAACGGTCGACCCCGACCGTCGGCATGGCGGTGGTCGAGCCCTCGTGAAACCCGATTGAGAAATCGAGCTCCTCGGCCATCGTCCAGAACGGCTCGTACATCGGGTCGCTGATCATCTTGTTGCCGTGATACGGGTTCGGCCGCAGAAAGCCCCCGCGCATCCCGAGCGTTTGGCGCGCGTAGCGCATCTCCTCGATGGCAAGCTCGACCGATTGCATCGGCAGCATCGCCACCCCGAACAGCCGGTCGGGGTAGGGCTTGCAGTAATCGGCGAGCCAGCGGTTGTAGGCATGGCACATCGCGGCCGCGAGTTCGGGGTCCTCGACGGCACCGGCGAACAGCCCGAGGCTCGGGTAGAGGAACGCGGCGTCAATCCCATCGGCATCCATGTCGACGATGCGGGCGTGCGGGTCGAACCCGCCCTTCTTCCCCTCGGCATATTTGAGGCTGTCGAGCTTGACCGCACCCTGGCGCACGCCGACCGAGCCAAGGCTGCCGATCCCGCGCGGATTGCCCAATAGCTTGCCCTCGACCGACAGGCGCTCCTTGCCGTTGTCGTCGATGACAAATCGCGGCCGGCGCTCGCGGAAGGCGGGATCGATGTATTTGTCCCAGAGATCGAGCGGTTCGAGAATATGGCCATCGGCGTCGATGGCGTTGTAGGCGTAAGCCATGACCCGTCTCCTTTCGCAGCTATGCGAGGCGAATAACTTTAGCGGACGCACGATGTCGGCGCGAGGCCGAACTCCACCAGCTGCAATCCGACCGGGTTCGAGGTGGATGGAGACTGAACTTATGGAATTGGCGAATAGCGCCGACCATGATAGTGCGGGGTTCGGAGGTTTTTGATGGCACGGTCCCGAGCAGCTGATGATTTCAAGACGATCCGCGCTCGCTTGGAGGAGTTGCGGCGGGAAAAGCTGCCCGAGCAGCCCGCCCCAACAGCCGATACCAGTATCGCCTTTCATCGCGGCCCTTGCGCCTGCGGCAGGAGCCTGTTCCCCGACGAATGCGACGGATCGTGCAAGGCATTTTGAAAAAGCCACCCGATCGGCTGGTCCCTCTTACCGCTCTTGAGTTGACGGGCTTTGCGGCGGAGCCCGCGAGGGTTAAGCTGCCCGAGAACCGATGGAGGACACAGCCATGATGATCGACATGCATGCCCATTGGCGGCCTGCTGAAGTCGCCGACGCCTTGCGCGCCCGTACCCGGGAACCGCGCATCCTGCGCAATCCCGACGGGGTTGAAGTGCTAAAAGCCCCTCGGATGGGCGAAACGCCGCTCGCCGAAGCGTTCGACGACATCGAATTCCATCTCGCTCGGATGGACCGCCAGGGTGTCGAGACGAGCGTGCTGTCGCTCCTCGGTTCGTTCTGCTGGGTCGAGGTCTTGCCGCTCGATGAGTCGCTGCCGCTGTGCCGGAAGATCAACAACGGGCTTTCGGCGATCTGCCAGAAGCATCCCGGCCGCTTCGCCGCTTTTGCGGCGCTGCCCTTGACCGACATGTCCGCCGCCGCGGCCGAGCTCGAGCGGGCGCTCGGATTGCCGGGCGTGATCGGCGCGCAGCTACCCGGTAACGGCTTCCTAACCAGCAAGGACGCCGAAGCGATGCGCCCGCTGCTCGAGGTCGCGAACCGCCACCATGCGACGCTTTTTATCCACCACGGCCCGCGGCCGGGCGACGCTTTCCCCAAGGTCGGGAGCGACACGGACAATGCGCGCCGCCGCAACGGCACGCTCGACATGCAGGCGAGCCTCTCGTCGGTGATGGTAACCCTGTGTCTCACCGACTGCCTCGCGGATTACCCCGATGCAAAGGTAGTCGTCCATAATTTGGGCGGCAATCTTCCCTACGAGGTCGAGCGCATGGACCACCGCTGTCTGCTCGACACGCCGGAGGAGGAATTGCCGTCGTCGCGCATCGGAAAAGCGAAGGTGTATGTGGACTGCAACTCGTTTGGCCCGCACGCCATCGAGGCAGCGGTGCGCCTCTACGGCGCCGATCGCATCGTCTGCGGCACCGACGGCACCGAGTTCGGCTGCGACTGGACTTCAAAGGCATTGGCGGAAGCGCAGATCGGCGAAGAAGCGCGCGAGCAGATCCTGCACCGCAATGCCGCGGCGCTCCTCGCCCGTGCCGCAAAGCCCGCACAAGGCGAAAGAGCCGCCGCCTAATCTGCACAAGAACCCGGCCGGGCTTCGGATGCGTTGACCGCGCGCCGAGTCTCGGTCCGGCCGGCCGTTCGGAGCTGCGTTAGCATCGACCGAGCCGAACGATGCTCGCCCGGAGCGGGCACCGCACCGCGCGCTAAGAGGCATTTCGGGGGGCATCTCCGATGTCAGGAGCAGGAAGTATGATTGCTTCACAGGCGGCAACACGCGGTGTCGCGCCCGAGCTAGCCCTGGATTTTGACGCGGTCATCATCGGCGCCGGCGTTTCCGGCCTCTACCAGCTCTACAAGCTGCGCGAGCTCGGCCTCAATGTGCGGGTGTTCGAGAGCGGCACCGGCGTTGGCGGCACCTGGTACTGGAACCGCTATCCCGGCGCCCGCTTCGATTCGGAGAGCTATACCTACGGCTACTCCTTTTCTCCCGAACTGCTTGAGGAATGGAATTGGGCCGAACGCTTTGCACCGCAGCCCGAGACGGAGCGTTATCTGAACTATGTCGCCGACAAGTTCGATCTGCGCCGCGACATCCAGTTCAAGAGCCGGGTGACCGCCGCGCATTACCAGGAGGAAACGCGCAGCTGGGACATCACATTGGAGGATGGCAGGCGCTGTTGCACCCGCCTGCTGGTCACGGCTATTGGCGTGCTGTCGGCGCCGACAATGCCGCGCATCCCAGGCGTTGGCACGTTCAAGGGCCAGTCCTGTCATACTCATTACTGGCCGAAGGAGCCAGTGAACTTTGAGGGCAAGCGCGTCGCGGTGATCGGCACCGGCGCCACCGCTGTGCAGACAATTCAGGAAGTGGCCAAGACCGTCGGGCAACTGACCCTGTTCCAGCGCACGCCCAATTGGTGCGCGCCCTTGCACAACGGCAAGATCGGCGAGGCCGAGATGCGCCGGATCCGGGCGAGCTATCCCGAGATCTTTGCGCGCTGCAACGACACACCCGGCTGCTTTATTCACGCTCCCGACCCGCGCGCCACCGACGAGGTGACGCCGGAGGAACGCGAGGCCTTTTGGGAAAAGCTCTATGCCGAACCCGGTTTCGGCATATGGCAGGGCAACTTCCGGGATATACTGACGGACCGCGAAGCCAATGCGCTGATCTCGGATTTTATCGCGCGCAAGATCCGGCAGCGCGTCAGGGACCCGGCCGTGGCCGAGAAGCTGATCCCCAAGAATCACGGCTTCGGCACTCGCCGCGTGCTGCTCGAGACCCATTACTACGAGGTCTACAACCAGCCCAACGTCAAGCTCGTTGACGTCAACGAGACCCCGATTGAGCGCATTACCCCGACCGGCATCAGGACCAGCGATGCCGAGTACGAATTCGACATCATCATTTACGCGACCGGCTTTGACGCGATCACCGGCAGTTTCGACCGGATCGATATCAGGGGCGCGGGCGGGCTGCCGCTAAAGGACAAGTGGCGGGACGGCCCGCAGACCTATCTCGGCATCCTGGTCGAGGGCTTTCCAAACATGCTGATGGTGATGGGCCCGCATGCCGGGCTCGGCAATTTTCCGCGCGCTGCCGAATACAGCGTCGAGTGGGTGACCGGCCTCATCCGCTTCGTGCATGAGCGCGGCCTGACCCGGATCGAGGCCACCGCTTCGGGTGTGGCCGAGTGGACCGACCACGTCAAGGCGCTTGGCGAGGGACTGCTGATGAACGAGATCGACTCGTGGATGACCGGCGTCAACCGCAATGTCGAGGGCAAGCAGACCCGCAAGATCATGCGCTACAGCGGCGGCCAGCCCGCCTTTCGCGAGCATTGCGACAGGGTAGCGGCAGACAGCTATCGCAAGCTGGCGCTGGCCTAACCAGGGTTCAACAGTCGCCGCGAGAACGCCTCTGTGATCGCCGCTTCGACCAGTAAGTGCAAATCGCCGCTCAGGGTCAGCCGCCTTGGCGAGCAGATGCTGGCCGCCTTGGCGGGCACCGCTGCGCACCCAACGTTTCGCGGCAGCGGCCGTCCTTCAAGCGGTGCCGCGGCTCGGCCTGAAAGACCCCGTTAATCCCGGCTAGCCGCGCCCGACAGCTGATCCGGAAGGATAGGCCGGCGCGCCCGGTTCTTCGACCTCAAGGCTCGCGATGGCGCGGCCGCGCGTCTCAGGGAGCAGCAGCAGCATCACGATCATCAGCACATGGGCTAAGGTCGAGAACAGCGCGATCGCCGCACCGAGCGGCATGAGCACCGTGGCAAAGCCGATTGCGGTCATAAACACCGAGCCGACCGCGCGGCCGGCGTTGTAACAGAAACCCTGGCCGGTGCCGCGGATGTTGGTCGGATAGAGCTCGGTCATAAACGGCCCCATCGGTGCGAACTTCATCAGGATCGAAGCATTGAGCGGGATCCCGAGCAGCAGGAGACCGGTGTTACCGACCGGCACCGACGAGTAGACAAGCACCATGACGATTGTCGCCACGGCCGAGATCATGAATGTCCACTTGCGTCCGATCGCGTCGGCAAGATAGGCGCCGATCACGAAGCCGATCAGCGCCCCGAATGCTTGGACCGCGACGTAGAGCCCAGTATTGGAGGCTGAGAGATGGCGCACCGTGCGCAGATAGGTCGGCATCCAGAAGTTGACGGCCCAGACGCCTCGTTCTCACACGATCGGCCGGAACCGGCGCTACTCTGTCATGGACGCGGTATATGGCGAACGGCTGCTACTCACTCCGAGCTGCCGCTAACCCTTGCGAATGACTGTTGGGCCAATTTGCCCAAAACGGTCATTCTTGGGCGCGCTTGACGCGGCGGCGGGCGGGTCACGATACTGGTTGATACAGCTTCGGTCAGGGGGAGGAGAGGTCATGGCGGTCCGGCTCGTCATTACGTTTCAGGCGGTGCCCGGCAAGGGCGCCGAACTCGCGCAGGCGATGAAGGCGCGCTGCGAGGTGTCGCGACAGGATGCTGGCTGCGAACAGTTCGAGGTGTTTCAGAGCGTTGCCAATCCCGATAAGCTAATCCTGCTCGAATTGTGGAAGGACCAGGCGGCACTTGACGCCCACGCCAAACTGCAGGTGCAGCGCCCGCCTTTGCCGGAAGGGCTGCGGCTCGGGGCCGGTGAGCGCGAAGACTATACCTACAATCGCACCCGCTGAAGACGGAGTGCCAACATGCAAGTCTCGTATTTCGAAACAGGCCGCTACGACGCACCCTCGAACCTGCCGCGGCAATGGCCAATGCCGGCCAGCGCCTACGACCGCGAGGCGGGATCGCGCGCCTTTCGCGGCATGGTCGAGCGCAGCCGGTATGTCGAGGAACTGGGGTTCGACTGGGTCAGCGTCTCCGAGCACCATTATTCGCCGCGCATCCTGACCCCGTCATTGCCGATCGCCGCGGCCTACATCGCCTCGCACGTGCCCAACATCAAGATCGCTTTGCTCGGTCCGATTGTGCCGCAGAGCAACCCGGTACTGCTCGCCGAGGAAATGGCGATGCTCGACACAATGGCCGAGGGCCGGCTGATTGTCGGCATGCTACGCGGCACCACTAACGAGATGCTGACCTATGACCTCAACCCCGAGGAATCGCGCGAGCGCACCGACGAGGGTATGGAGCTGATCCTGCGGGCCTGGAAGGAGCCGGAACCCTTCGGCTGGCAGGGGACGGCATTTCCATTACCGCACTGTGTCGGTGTGGCCAAAGCCGCTGCAGCAGCCGCTACCGCCGATTTACGCGCTCGGCACCAGTAGCGAGGCGAGCGACTTTGCGGCGCGTAACCATGTCGGTCTCGGCGTGTCGTTCGGCCCGTTCGACGCAATGGGCAAGGTGACCGCCTATTTCAAGGATCAGTGCGCGCAATGGGGCTGGCAGCCGGAGCCGCACCAGATCATCTACCGGGCGAACATCCTGATTGCCGAGACCGACGAGGACGCGCAGCAGGCGTTGGCGCAGTATCCGCGGCAGGCGGTGTTCCCGCTAAAGGCCGGGGTCGCCGCCGGGCTGTTGGAACTCGACCAGCGCAACGTCGCCGGCGAGGGGCGGCGGCCGGCCAATGTCAACCGGGCATTGCCGATCAACTTCTGCGGCAGGCCGGATGAGATCGTCGCGCAATTGAAAGAGTGCCGCGAGCAGATCGGCACCGGCGTCGTCGATCTGTCGTTCCAGACCCCGGGCTCGGATGATCCTGACGAGCTGATGAAAGCGCTCGAACTCTTCGGCAAGAAGGTGCTGCCGCACATCCGCGACATCTGATCGCCCTATGCCAGCCGCTCCGCCACTAGGCGGTAGGTTTCGTAGGCGGCCTCGAGCCCATCGTAGCGTTCGAGTACGCACAGGCCGAGGAGCCGCTCCGTACGCAGATCGGCATAATCGTCGAAGGGAAAGGACGCGTCGCGGTCGTGGCGGTCGGCGCGCGTGGCAAGCGCTCGCGGGTCAGACGGCGGGCAAGGGTGATCAAGTCACGCTGCCGAGAGGAAGGCTGGAGGTGTATCAAAGGGCTCACCCTGACCACATTTGCGCCAATAAGTCACTCCCCAGGATCCAACTTCAAGCCCGGCACGTCCAACCCTGGCGTTGTCCCCTGCCCTCGTAGCCGTACAAGCCGAGCCGTCGGAGGACCCGACAGCGGAATAGGAGGGTACCGAGGGGACCCATCAAGGGTCACGAAGGGTCGGGGGCATGATTTGGCCGCAAGATGGGACCCAGGATTCCAAAAAACCGCAATCGATCTAGCAGTCAGCCGGGCCGCCGATTTTAAATAGGCAAGAAGCGGAGACGAATAGGCGGGCGGGTCACCCCTCAACCATTGCTATTTTTACGTCGGCACGCTGCGGCTCGTAGCCCAACAAGCGGGCGTGCTTCTTTACAGTGCTGTAGGGGATCTTGGTTGCCTGGCTCACAGCGTGCCAGCTCGTGCCCATGTCGAGTGCAGCGCGCAGCTTGTGTCGATCACCATCGCTGAATTGCGCCCGCCCAAGACGTTTGCCCATCGCCCGTGCTCGTTCAAGACCAGCCTTGGTCCGCTGGCTGATCTTTTCGCGCTCGAGCTTGGCCAGCGAGGCGAGGGTCGCCAGCAGAATGTTGCGGACGAGTTCGTTCTCAGTCGACAGATGCTCTTCAGTGAAGCTGCGAAAGCCGACGCCGTGCGAGCTCAGCCGCTGCAAATGGCCGATCGTTGCCGCCATGCCTTCCCGGCTAAACCGGTCGAGCGACCACACGAGCAGCAGGTCGAACTCACGTCGGGCAGCGCCGGCAAACATCGCACCCAGCTGCTTGCGATATTCGACGCCCTTTCCGCCATTCTCATGTTCAACGTATTCGTGCACGACCGGATGGCCCATATGCCGGCACCATTCGCGCAACTGTCGCAACTGGTTCTCCGGATCCTGCCCCTTGCCGTCGGTTGACACCCGCGCGTAGATCGCCACCCGCTTCGCCACAGTACGGTCCTTCTGTGCCCATCTAGCCGCCAGTCCGAATATACAGTTTTTTTTAATAAGATAACGAGCCATGTTTTCAACGCCGTTTTGGGGCCAAGCGACCAGGCCCTTATCCGCCGAGTTCAAACCAGCGTTTATGTTGAACAAACAAGCCCGCCGTCGCGGTTCTCACCTCGCGGGTTGCAGGCCTACAATTGGCCACTCCCATACAGATGTCATCTTCCCAAAACCGCTGAGCAGGCCTTATAATTAACGAATGTTGGTATCAGCGCAGCTAACCATCGGGTTGCGGCGATAGGCATCTCGCCGGTAAGGGGCACTTAACCTGTTTTCGCCAGGAAAACTGTCAAGAATCAGGCCAAGCGGCACGTTAAACTCGCCATCGCTATTTTCCCGAGTTTTCCGCAGTTTTTTGGGCTTGCCGACACCGTCGGTAGTACCGGAAGCGCCAGCAATCTCAACCCTTTAGATTTGTTTTCACCGAGGCTTGGTTGCGCGCGCGTGGCTGGCGCTCGATCTATCTCAGACTGGCGCTCGATCTGACTGGCGGCGCGCAGGATCTCGATCGCTAGCTCAAGCGCATCCTCACGACGTTTGTCGGCGACACGCTCCAGTGTCGCGCGCATCGCCTCGCCAACGTCCTCGGCGGTCGACTTCGACACCTGCGACGCTTTGATCTCGTTCGCCAACTTTAACGCCTGCGTAGCGCTGTCTATCAAACTCTTAATCTCGTTTGGCCGCGTGACGTTATGCCCTCCCTGAACTCCCCTTTGGGCATGTGGAAGCGCGGGTTCTGGTCACGCATGAAGAGGCAAAACGCCGCGTAGGCATCCTTCGCCTCAGTGTCCTTACCCTTCACGATTGCCATCTCTTCCTCGATCCATTGCAGGAACGGGTTGGCCTCGCGCCGGTAGTTTTCGGCCTCGGCCTTGAGCGGCTCGACCAGGTCACCCAAGAACGAATTGGCCTTTTCCAGGCTGTCGTGGCCCTCCATGGCTCCCTGCAGCACCCACATCATGATGCCCGGCCCCTCGCGCTCGATGAGCTTCTGCGCGAACAGCTCGTCATCCGGCATGTGGTCCTTGATCTTTTTGTTCATCGTCAGCACCAGCAGCCGGCGGTCCACACCACTCTCCTCGGAGCTGGTGACGAACGCGGGCCGGTGGTTGCCTGTGATCATGATCGACGCAGTGTTGCGGAATGCCCTGAAGTCCTTGTTCTTGCCCTCTGCACGCAGTTCGGTGCCGTTGAGCATCGTTAGCAGCATCATCTCATCCCATGTCGAGCCTTTGGGCGTCTCGTCCGCTATAGCAAGGCGCTTGCCGTCCAGCTGATAAAGCTCGAACGTGCGCTTGTCGGTTGTTCTTATGAAAAACGTCTTGCTGACCGGCGTGCCGTACGTGTGGCTAAGGCGCAGCACGATGTCCGCGAAGACCGTTTTGCCGGTGCCGGGCAGCCCGTGAATGAACAAGAAGTGAACGCCGACAAGCGCACCAAGGAAGCAGTAGCCGGCCCAGCGCTGCAGGAAGGGAATCACCCAGTCGCGGCCGTCGGCGATGAAGCGCAAATAGTTCATCCAGCCGGGGCACGCCTCGTCGTAATTGTTGTAGGCGAGGTAACTGGGCGTCACCAGCGTCTGCATGCGGGATAGCGCGCCATGTGGCTCGATCGTGCAGTCCCGCAAGTCCAGCATGCCACCGGCGTGTTGAGCTTCCATGGGTCAGCGTCAAAGTCTTCCTTCCTAGCGACGAAGTTCGGGTCGTTCCGCATTGCCAGCTCCACTGTCTGATGCTTGCGTGAGCCATTGAGCATGATATCGATCTGCGCCTGCTGCGCGCCCAGCGCCCTGAACGGCCTGCCCACCTCGGCGCAGATCTCGCTGATCGGGTAGAGGATCGTCTTGTCCTCTACCCACACGCCGCTCTCCAGCCTCACCCAACTGCGGTCGGTGCTGTAGCGCCATGGAGTGCGCCCCTGAGGGCGGACGGTTTTCAAGCTGCAGGTTTGACCGTCTGCTGGGCGTGTTGATCCTCGAACTGTATCGGGCTTAGGTATCCGAGCGCGGAGTGGAGCCTGCGTGCGTTGTAGACGGCATCGATGAAGCGCGGAAGATCGGCCGTGACGTCCTCGAAGGTTTCGTAGGCCATCAGATACACCGCCTCAACCTTCAATGTTTTCATGAAGCTCTCTGCCTTGGCGTTATCGTATGGATTGCCACGCCGGCCCATCGACCCGACGAGGCCATGATCGGCAAGGAGCTGGCGGTAGAGCTCGGAGGCATATTGCGATCCGCCGACGGATAGCACCAGGCCGGCCCAGTACGATCGCAATGATGCTGGCGATTTCGTCCGCGACATCGTCGTCATTGATGTCGATATCACAGGCGGTGACGGCGATCGTCTGCATCCCGATCGAGATCGGAACACCCGCTTTGTCCGGCTCCTGCCAGCTCTGCCACAGCTCGAGGTCCTGCGGCATCGCGACGTTCGCCTGCCATCCGTAAAACCCGCTCCAGGGGTTGCTCACCCTGTGCCACTTGCCAGGGATTTTGCCGAGATGATCGGGTGTCAGCTTGCTGGCTTCAATGAGTTCGGCGCCAGCTGGAACGATTGGTAAGATGTAAGGCTCGAACGGCGTGCCGATGTTATTTGCGGAAGTCGCTTGGTGGATTCATCATGATTGGCCTCCCCAGTAAAGCTCGGCGGCCACTGCGGCTGGCACTTGCGCGAAAGCGTCAACAAGCGATGCTTTTGGTCTACCGAGAGCATCCGTCGCTGGATGGCCGAACGGAGCTCGGAGGGGCTCGCCACATGATTGAAAAGATTATGGCCCGACCGCCCCCAGTGCACCAAATTCGAGACGCCACGTCTATCTCTCCCCGGCAAGTACTGATGCCGAGGAGTACGCGGTCCCGCCGTCAGGCTTAAGCGAGGCTTGGGGCAAAGATCCAACGAGGGAATCTCTCCGATGGAAGAGCAAACTGTTTCCAGCGCGTTCATGTTATGTACTGTTAGGGACTGTTATGTCCTACCCGATGCCGGGCGTAGCGACCTGATTAATGAAAGCGTATTCGCGAGATGCCACGGTCTTGGGTGGGATCGTCTGTCCACGCACTTTTGGGCCGTCCCGTTTGGCTACCCAACCCAGTCTGAAGCGGGTTTGGGGAACCGGACGACGTCGCTGCCCAGCCATCGCCACAGGGTCATCTCCGAGATTCCGCCAAACTTCGCGCAGATTTGTTGGGCGGTGAGGAGGGCCTCATCGTCTGCGGGTACACATACTCGGGTAGATTGTCGCAGCTGAGAATCTTCACGCAGCGGCATGTGTATCACTCCATAACGGTGGCGCTCTTGGAATGAATGGATCTTACAAAATGAAGGCCCGCCGCGTTAGGGGAAACGCGCTAAGTTAACCATCGATGCTTCTGTTATCGGAACGACTTAAAAATCTGCGTGCTGCGCGTTCTGGAGTTCAGCGCGAGCGAGGTCTTGCTCAGACGATTGCGCCCAAAGGCTGCGGTCGGGCCGAGTTCGACCGACGTAGCGGTTTCAGTAATGCTTTGGGGCAGCGGCCGATGCGCGGGGCGTCCGAGGAGATCGCTATGCTGGCGCGTGGGTGCTGTTTCAGCCCGTTCAGAATTGTCGGCTATTTTTCGCCTTCATAAACGGGCCAGACTTGGTCGGGCGTTACGAAACGGCAGCCGCCGCCCGCTCCCGGAGCGTTGGTGGAACCACCCGGGCGCCGGATGCGCTGGGTCAGCGGCCTCCTGTTTGCGGGAGGACGTTCGATGTCGCCGGCCGGACAAGGCCCTCGACGTAGCGTCCCCACGCTTCGAGCGCCGCCTTGCGTTCATCGAGATAGGCGTGTCGGTTGTAGACGGCGGCCACGCCGTGGATCGTGCCCGAGACGTGATTGAGGATGCGATCGACCACGTGCGGCGCGGTGTTGAGCCTTGCCATGCCGGTGGCGGCTGTGCGCCGAAGATCGTGGAGGGTCCAGGTTGCGACGCGACTTGCCGCCTTCTCGACGGCGCCGTCTTTGATCATTTCCTGCGCCAACTCAGTCATCCGAGCATCGAGACGCTTTTTGGCTTTCGAGAAGCCGCTCGCGGGTCGCTCGCCGGTCGTTGTGAATATAAATTGGCTGCCGTTTATTCCCGGCGTTGCAGTCAGGATACCGAGCGCGGCCTGTGACAAAGGCACTTCGTGTGCGCGGTCATTCTTGGCGCGCTCGCGCGGCAATCTCCAAATCCCGGCATCAAGATCGACCTCGGACCAAGCCAAGCTGCCGACCTCGTCGCGCCGCTGCGCGGTCAGGAGCAAGAGTTCGAAACAGCGAACCAAACGGCCAGCCGAGGGTCTCGCACCCCTCCCAGAAGCAGACGATCTCATCTTCCGAGAGAACGCGGTCACGCGGGTTCTCCCCGGCGGGCCGAGGAATGTTGGACACCGGGCTCGTCTCGATGGATCTGCGGCCGACCAGCCACTTGAAAAAGACCCGGAGCGTGGCCAGGGCACGGTTTGCCATAATCGGCGCGCCTTTGCCCGTCTTGTTCCCCTGCCTGACGGAGGCCCGTCCGTCGGCGATCTCGTCTATCAGCTCAAGCACATCCCGCCGAGATATTTCTTTGACAGCTCGCCCCCGCCACCGGGGTAGAACGATGGTGTCGAATATTCGGCGTGTCTCATTGATATAGGAGGCGCTCCGCTGATGCGCGGTCATGTGCCGCTTCATAAATTCATCGATAGCGCTCTCGACCGAGTGGGTCAGTTGCACTTCCGGATGAGGGTCCCGGTTCTCGCTGACGGCGGCGAGCATTTTCCGCGCCTTCTCGCGTGCTTCGGCGAGTTCGAGGACCGGCCACTTGCCGTTCGTGTCGCGGCGTAGCTTCCCTCCGAAGCGGTAGAAGACGACCCAAGATTTCGAACCCGACGGATTGCTGGTGGTCGGTCCGGAGACCCGCAGCGCGAAGCCCGGCAGCAGCTTGCCAAAGTACTCGGTACGGATCCCGGGTGCGGCCTTGAACCGTTCTACGGCGGCGGCGGTAAGCTGTACCTTCGGCATGAGAACGCCTCGATCGTGCGGGTAACACCAGGGTAACAAATTGCTGGCGTTCTACGCCGTTAGAGAATGTTACCCGAAGTGATGTAACACCATAATTACTTACGGAAATAATAACACTTTCCGATGGCAGATGCTATTATCTGATACTCGGCGTGACAAGTATTTTGCTGTCTTTTAATCAGTAGGTCCCGGGTTCGAATCCCGGCGGGCTCACCATACACCTCAATGGATCTGAGAACGCTGCCCGAGCGGCTGACCCGCCTTACAAATACGTCGTCATCCCACTCTTTGGTTTGAGGTGAGATCTCTCAGCAGCGGCGCAATCCAGCAATCCCAGGACGGGTGAGCGAGGCGGAGGTACCGTCTTGCCCGAGGTGCGGATCTTGACGCCATCGTAAATGGGTTCGCTTTACATTGAAGCGTGCTGGTCGAGGGGAGGGTTGGCTATGGGCGTCAAAACTCGCTGCACGCCGCGTCATGACGCGCTTTAGGGGAGCTGAATGACCCGATCTTTGCCGCCATTTTTGGGCCGCTGATCCCTCACGAGGGGCCGCCAGTTTAGCGCGAAGCCCACACTCTTCTTCAGAGACGTTCAGTGTTTCCCACCCGACTCAAAGGTAAGCGTCGCGCGCTCAGCCACGCATAAAGGCTGAATTCTTGAAATGCAAAGTCGGTATCCGGCTTTGATCTAAATCAAATCCGGCGCCGCCCTATTCTGATACCAGAACCAAATTCGAGATCGGCTTACCTACCTTAAAGCCGCCCCTCGGTCGGTGGTCGTCCTGATCGAGACTCCAATAGCACTCGGAAGAAAACGCGAGCACGGCGACCACGATCAAGCCCACGGTTGCACACGAATTCGGCATGCCTAGCCTCGTCCAGGGGCGGGGAAGAAGGCTGTTGAGGAGTGCAATCACTCCTCGGGGAGTAGGTTTACTTGTAGAAGGACGATAAAGATGATGAAGGCACTCGTCTATCACGGTCCGGGAAAGAAAGCGCTCGAGGATCGACCGGTCCCGGAAATTAAGGCACCTACTGACGCCATCGTAAAGGTTGTCAAGACGACGATCTGCGGCACTGACCTGCATATCCTCAAGGGTGACGTCCCGAGTTGTGCGCCCGGCCGGATCCTGGGTCACGAGGGTGTTGGCGTGGTCGACAAGATCGGTTCCGGGGTGACGATCTTTCGCCAGGGCGACCTCGTCCTGATCTCCTGCATCTCCGCCTGTGCCAGATGTGAATATTGCCGCCGGGGAACGTATTCGCACTGTATCAACGGCGGTTGGATCCTCGGCAATCAGATCGATGGCACCCAGGCTGAATACGTGCGCATTCCACACGCTGATACCAGTCTTTACCCAGTTCCGAAGGGCGCCGACAAAGAAGCTCTGGTCATGCTCAGCGACATCCTGCCGACGGGCTTCGAATGCGGCGTACTCAACGGCAATGTCGAGCCGGGCAGCACGGTCGCTATCGTCGGCGCCGGGGGGATCGGGCTTGCGGCTTTGCTTACGGCGCAATTCTATTCGCCGGCCGAGATCTTCATGATCGACTTTGACGAAAATTGCTTGGAGGTGGCAAAGCGCTTCGGGGCGACAGCAACGGTCAACGCTGGCAATGGCGGGGCCGCCGAAGCGGTGATGAAGATGACAGGTGGCCGCGGCGTCGACACCGCCATCGAGGCGGTGGGGGTGCCGGCATCGTTCGTTACCTGCGAGGACATCGTCGCGCCGGGCGGCACCATCGCCAATATCGGCGTGCACGGCGTCAAGGTCGACCTCCACCTCGAGCGCTTGTGGGACCGGAACATCACGATCAGAACGCGTTTAGTTGACACGGTCACGACGCCCATGCTGCTGAAGACCGTGCAGTCGCGAAAGATCGATCCGAAGCTGCTGATCACCCACCGCTTCAAGCTCGACCAGATCCAGGACGCCTACGAAACCTTTGCTCACGCAGCGGACACCCGGGCGCTCAAAGTCATCTTGGAGCCTTAAAGCCGGCCTTCGAAATTGCGCTCGCGTGTCGTCGGTCTTCCGGTGAGCCGGGTCTGTGATCCGCTTCACCAATGAGGAGTTGGTTTGACAGACCCGGCCAATGAGTGTCCCCGAGCACGGCGCGGGAACGGCGTAATAAAATTGCGCGCTTCGATCAGCGTTTCTATGATCCCGCGAGCTGGAGGGGCCCCACCGGATGCGGCGGATCAAACTCGACCCTATCGACCGTCGAATCCTGAAAAGCCTGCAGGCCGAGGGGCGTATCACCAATGTCGAACTGGCTCGGCGGGCCGGAATTTCGGCGCCCCCTTGCCTGCGCCGTGTCCGCGCCCTTGAGGAGGCGGGGATCATCCGCGGATATCATGCCGATCTGGCGCCCGAAGCGTTGGGTTACGGTGTGACGGTATTCGCTCAGGTCGGGCTGGCGAGCCAGGCGGAGGCCGATCTTAGGGCCTTTGAACAATTGATCGCGACCTGGCCTGAAGTCCGCGAGGCCCATATGCTAACCGGAGAAACCGACTTTCTGCTAAAGATCGTGGCTGCCGATTGGGACAGCTATCAACGCTTCCTGAGCGCCAAATTGACCTCGGCGCCAAATGTCAGCCATGTAAAGTCGGCGCTGACTTTGCGCGTGTCCAAGGACGAGCCGGGTATCCCAATCATTGAACACCCCCTCCTCGTCGATGACGACGAACTCGTCGAGAATTGATCGGCGGGTTATTTTCAATGCTTAATGGACAATCGGCCGTCTCGCGGCTGCAGCAATTCCTGGCACTCGAATCCGCAGGAGGAATCGTACTCGGCGCCGCTGCTGCCGTGGGGCTGATCCTGGCGAACTCGCCGCTTGGATCGCTTTACGCTCGGTTCTTGGATCTGCCGATGGCTGTCCAGATCGGCGGCTTTTTGCTCAAGAAGCCCGTGCTGCTCTGGATCAATGACGGGCTGATGGCGGTCTTCTTCTTGCTCGTCGGTCTCGAGGTCAAGCGCGAAGTCCTCGAAGGTGGGCTATCCGAGCCGTCCAAGGCCGTATTGCCTGTCATCGCCGCCCTCGGCGGCATGGTCGTCCCGGCAACCATTTACGTTCTGCTCAATTGGGGCGACGTCCAAGACCTACGCGGATGGGCAATCCCGACCGCGACCGACATCGCTTTTGCGCTCGGTGTTCTGTCACTCGCCGGGTCGCGGGTGCCGCCTTCGCTGCGGATCTTTCTGCTGGCGGTCGCGATCATCGATGATCTCGGCGCGATTTTGATCATCGCCTTTATTTACACCGGCGGGGTGTCATTGATCGCCCTCGCCCTCGCCGCCGCCGGGATCTTGGCGCTCGCGGTGTTTAACCTGACCGGCGTCACCAATCGCGCGCCATACATCCTCGCCGGCATCTTTCTCTGGGTGTGCGTCCTCAAATCGGGAATCCACGCAACATTGGCCGGCGTCGTGATTGGCATGGCGGTGCCGCTTCGGACAGTACGAACCCAGTCGCCGCTGATCCGCCTGGAACACGATCTCCACCCCTGGGTTGCGTTCGGGGTCCTGCCCGCCTTCGCCTTCGCCAATGCGGGCGTTACGCTCGCCGGGATCACGATCGCGGAACTGCTCCACCCGGTCGAACTCGGGATCGTCTTTGGTTTGATTATCGGCAAGCCGCTCGGCGTTGCCGCCTCGGTTTGGGCGGCAACGCGTTTCGGGCTAGCAAAACTTCCCGACGACGCCGATTGGCGCCAGATTTCCGGGTTGGCGCTGCTAACCGGCATCGGTTTTACGATGAGTTTGTTTATCGGCGGCCTCGCCTTTCCGGCGGAAGGCTACAATGTCGACATCCGGATCGGCGTGTTGATCGGTTCGTTGTTTTCGGGGATTTGTGGCTATCTGTTGCTGCGGACCGGGCGACTTGTCGCTCAGCCGAAATCGACCGTGACCACCTCATAGGATTTTGCGCCACGCGGTGTGGTCACCTCGACGCTGTCGCCCTTACCTTTACCGATCAACGCTCGCGCCAGCGGTGAGGTGACGGACAGCCGGCCGTGGCTGACATCGGCTTCGACCTCACCGACGATCTGAAAGGTCTGTTCCTCGTCGCTCTCCTCGTCGGCGAGGGTTACGCGCGCGCCGAATTTGATAACCGATCCCGACAGTTTAGACACATCGATGACTTCGGCTCGCGCGATCTTGTCTTCGAGCTCCATAACCCGGCCTTCGACAAAGCTTTGGCGTTCGCGGGCCGCATGATATTCGGCGTTCTCGGCGAGGTCGCCGTGCTCGCGCGCCTCGGCAATGGCGCGTATGATTGCCGGTCGTTCGACCGATTTAAGCTGCTTCAGCTCTTCGCGAAGGTGATTATACCCGTCGGTCGTCATCGGGATTTTGTTCATCGAAGACGGGGTCGCTATCCTGGGTTGGAGAAAAGCGGCAAAGCGCCGCGCGGCAATCACAAGTAGGATTGTAAAGGGGCAACTTCAAGACTCCCGGCGCGTAGCGCGGCGATGGCCTGCACCGCCGCGCGCGCTCCGGCGACCGTCGTGTAATAAGGGACAGCGTGGGTCAGCGCGGTGCGCCGCAGACTGAAACTGTCGGCGATTGCTTGGGCGCCCTCTGTCGTGTTGAAGACGAGTTGCACGCCGCCGCTGAGCATATAATCCACTATATGTGGGCGCCCTTCACGCACCTTATTGACCGAGCTCACCGGGAGGCCGGCGCGCGACAACGCCGCCGCTGTGCCCTCTGTCGCCAACAAGGTAAACCCCATTTCGACCAGCCGCTGGCACGGCTCGATCAGAGCGGCCTTATCGTGATCGCGCACCGAGACGAAAACGCAGCCCTTGAGCGGTAATTGCGTGCCGCTGGCGAGTTGCGATTTCGCAAAGGCCCTGCCAAAATCGGCGTCGAGCCCCATGACCTCGCCGGTCGATTTCATTTCCGGGCCAAGGATCAAATCGACCCCCGGGAAGCGTGCGAATGGAAACACCGCCTCCTTGACCGCGACATGTCCAAGGCTTCCTGCGAGCGGCCACGGGAAATCGCCCAGCGGCTCGCCAACCATCGCCCTGGCCGCGATCTTGGCGATCGGAACCCCGGTCGCCTTGGCGACAAACGGCACCGTGCGCGATGCCCGAGGATTGACCTCTAGCACATAGAGGTCGCCGTCCTTGACCGCGAATTGAATATTCATCAGCCCAACGACGCCGAGTGCTCGCGCCAATGCCACCGTTTGGCGCTCGATTTCGGCAATGGTCGCGGGATCGAGGCTGTAGGGCGGCAATGAGCAGGCGCTGTCGCCGGAATGGATCCCGGCTTCCTCGATATGCTCCATGATGCCCGCGACCTCGATATGCCGGCCGTCCGAAACCGCGTCAACATCGACCTCGATCGCGTCCTGCAGGTAGCGGTCGATCAGCACCGGGCTCGTTCCCGAGACGCTGACTGCCTGCCGCATGTAGCGATTGAGCCCGGCGGCATCGTGAACGATCTCCATCGCACGGCCGCCGAGTACATAGGAGGGACGGATCACCACTGGGTAACCGATCGCGATCGCCACCCCCTCGGCTTCCTCGGCCGATGTGGCGGTGCCATTGTCCGGTTGGCGCAGGCCGAGCTTGGTCAATAACTGCTGGAAGCGGCGACGGTCTTCAGCCAAATCGATCGCGTCGGGCGAGGTCCCGAGGATCGGGATTTCCGCACGTTCCAGCGCGGTAGCGAGCTTTAGCGGAGTTTGTCCACCAAACTGCACAATGACACCCAGCACGGTCCCGCGCCGCTGCTCGACACGCACGATCTCGATCACGTCCTCGGCTGTCAACGGCTCGAAATAAAGCCGGTCGGAGGTGTCGTAATCGGTCGAGACGGTCTCCGGGTTGCAGTTGATCATGATCGTCTCGATGCCGGCCTCGGAGAGGCTGTAGGCGGCATGGACGCAGCAATAATCGAATTCGATGCCCTGCCCGATCCGGTTCGGCCCGCCGCCGAGAATGATCACCTTTCTCCGTTCGCTGGGATCGGCTTCGCATTCTGGTTCGCCGCACCCATCGCCCTCGTAGCAAGAGT
The DNA here is from genome assembly GCA_963777435.1 of uncultured Alphaproteobacteria bacterium. Taxonomy (GTDB): domain Bacteria; phylum Pseudomonadota; class Alphaproteobacteria; order ATCC43930; family CGMCC-115725; genus AP-15. The sequence continues at coordinate 895,334 of CAVZQT010000004.1, read as the reverse complement.
AGAGATACGGGGTCAGCGAGGCGAACTCGGCGGCGCAGGTGTCGATGCGCTTGTAAACCGGGCGCAATCCAAGGCTTCGGCGCCGCGCCGCGACCGTCTCCTCGTCAAGACCGCAGATTCTAGCCAGCCGGGCGTCGGAAAACCCCATCTGTTTGAGGCGCAACAACCCCGTCCGATTGTCGGGGAGTCGCCGCTCCGGACCTGCTCCTCGACCTCGACAATCTCGCGGATGCGTTCGAGAAACCATGGCTCGTAGCGGCAGGCGGCATGAATTTCGGCGGTCGTCAGACCGTGGCGATAGGCCTGAGCAATCAGCAACAGGCGGTCGGGTGTCGGCCTAGCGAGCGCCGCCTTGACAGCGTCCTTGCCCGCACTTTCGACGCCTTCAATCACGACTTCGTCAAACCCGCTAAGCCCGGTCTCCATTGAGCGCAGCGCCTTGTGCACCGATTCGGCAAAGCTGCGGCCTATAGCCATCGCCTCGCCAACCGACTTCATCGAAGTCGTCAACAGCGGTTCGGTTCCTGGGAATTTCTCGAACGTAAACCGCGGCATCTTGGTGACGATGTAGTCAATCGTGGGCTCGAACGCGGCCGGGGTGACGCGGGTAATTTCGTTGGCGAGTTCGTCGAGCGTGTAGCCGACCGCGAGCTTGGCGGCGACTTTGGCGATCGGAAACCCGGTAGCCTTCGAAGCCAACGCCGAGGAGCGTGACACCCGCGGGTTCATCTCGATGACGACGAGCCGGCCGTCTTCGGGGTTGACCGCGAACTGCACATTCGAGCCGCCGGTATCGACCCCGATCTCGCGCAAAACCGCGATCGCGGCGTTGCGCATCAGCTGATATTCCTTGTCGGTTAGGGTCAGAGCCGGGGCGACGCACACTGAATCGCCGGTGTGAATGCCCATCGGATCGATATTCTCGATCGAACACACAATGATGCAATTGTCGGCGCGGTCGCGCACGACCTCCATCTCGTACTCTTTCCAGCCGAGGACAGATTCCTCGATCAGAACCGCGCGGGCCGGCGAGGCGCGCAATCCGCCACGCACGATGTCCTCGAATTCCTCCGCGTTATAGGCGATGCCGCCGCCGGTGCCACCCAAAGTAAAGGACGGCCGGATGATCGCCGGCAGCCCGATCGCGTCGAGGGCGGCAAAGGCTTCGTCGAGCGAACCAACCAACCGGCTCGCCGGCGAAGCAAGGCCGATCCGATCCATCGACTGGCGAAAGAGCTGGCGGTCCTCCGCCTTGGCGATGGCCTCCGCTTTGGCGCCGATCAGTTCGACGCCAAAGCGCTCGAGGACACCCGAGTGCGCGAGCGCCATTGCTGTGTTGAGCGCGGTCTGGCCGCCCATCGTCGGCAACAGCGCATCGACGGGGTGTCCGATTGCCCGCTCGCGCGCGATGATCTTTTCGACCGTCTCCGGCCTGATCGGCTCGATATACGTGGCGTCGGCCAGTTCCGGATCGGTCATGATCGTCGCCGGGTTCGAATTGACCAGAACGATCCGGTAGCCTTCCGCCTTTAGCGCCTTGCACGCCTGGGCGCCGGAATAATCGAACTCGCAAGCCTGCCCGATGACAATCGGTCCGGCGCCGATAATCAGGATCGAATGGATATCAGAGCGCCGCGGCATGCGCTTCCATCAGCGCAACAAAACGCTCGAACAAATAGTGGCTGTCCTGCGGGCCGGGGCTGGCTTCAGGATGGTGTTGCACCGAGAACACCGGCTTGCCCGAGATACGCACTCCTTCATTGGTATTGTCGAACAGCGACAAATGAGTTGGGACCACGCCTGATGGCAGGCTGTTGGGGTCGACGACAAAGCCGTGGTTCTGGCTCGTGATCTCGACCTTGCCGGTCAACAGATCCTTGACCGGGTGATTGGCGCCGCGATGGCCGCGCGCCATCTTGCGGGTGCGGCCGCCAAGCGCCAGCGCCATCAGCTGATGGCCGAGACAGATGCCGAAGATCGGCTTGCCCGAAGCGATCAGCTCGCGCAAAACCGGTACCGCATATTCGGCGGTCGCCGCCGGATCGCCGGGGCCGTTTGATAAAAAGATGCCGTCGGGCTCGTTCCGCAGCACATCCTCGGCCGAGGCGGTCGCCGGCACTACCGTCACTCGGCAGCCGTGTCCCGCAAGCATGCGCAAAATGTTGCGCTTGGCGCCGTAATCGATCGCGACCACGTGATAACGCGGCGCGCGCTGCCGGCCGTAGCCGCGCTCGCGCTGCCAGCCGGTTTCGTCCCACTGGTAAATCTGGCGGCAGCTAACCTCGCGTGCCAAGTCCATGCCTTCGAGACCCGGCCATTGCGTCGCCTCGGCGGCAAACGCCGCGATATCGAGCGGCCGGCGCGGGTCGTAGGCGATAACCCCATTTGGCGGACCCGCATCGCGGATCAGCCGAGTCAGCCGCCGAGTGTCGAGGCCGGAAATCCCGATGAGGCCATGATCCTCGACCCAGCGATCGAGCGATTTGGTGGCGCGCCAATTGGCGGGAGCGGTGATCCGATTGTGGATGAGCAATCCCCGGGCCGGAGGGGTTGTCGTCTCGATATCCTCTAAATTGACCCCGACATTGCCGATGTGCGGAAAGGTGAAGGTAATAATCTGCGCGGCGTAGGATGGATCGGTCAGGATTTCCTGGTAGCCGGTCATCGCGGTGTTAAAGCAGACCTCACCTACCGCCGTGCCCGGGACGCCAAATCCTCTACCCCAGAACGCTGTCCCGTCCGCCAGCACGAGAGCGGCGTTGCAGTCAGGCGGTTGCGGCGATGGGTCCCGCTTCAAATAAAATCCTGCTGGCAAGCGTGCATCATCCGCCCGCTCGTAGGGTCGCGCAGCGGAATTATGAACAAGTAGCGGGCCGATGCCGAGCGGTCAAGCCACCCTTGTCCCCAACCCCTCACGGTTTCAGATACTTAGTCGTGGGCGTGCCGAATTGCCGCGTGCGTTGAAACAGTCTAGGGTTAGTTTTGTCACCATGCGAGGCGATGTCGATGTTGCGTCAGGCCTTCACCGACCGACTTAAAGTCGCGATGAAGGCTCGCGACAGCCGCACGGTTTCGACCGTGCGGCTGATCCTCGCCGCCCTCAAGGAGCGTGATGTCGCGGCGCGCGGCGAGGGCAACACCACGGGGCTAACCGACCCGGACATCGTCCGAATGCTGCAGGGAATGATCAAGCAGCGCCGCGAATTCTACGGCCCTCTATCAACAGGGAAACCGCCCCGATCTGGCCCTGCAGGAAAACGAAGAGATCGCGATTATCGAGAGCTTTCTGCCGCAGCAAATGAGCGAGGACGAGATCACCGCCGCCGCGCAGTCGATCATCGCGGAGACCGGCGCCGGTGGTATCCGCGACATGGGAAAGGTTATGGCCGCCTTGCGCGAGCGGCATGCTGCTGCCATGGATTTCAGCCGCGCCGGCCCGATCGTCAAACGGCTCCTCGGCTGATCGTGAGACACGATCGATAATGGCGTTTCCGCCGGGTTTTCTCGACGAACTGCGCGGCCGCATCTCGCTGCCGGGGTTGGTAGGCCGGCGGGTAAAGCTCGAGCGCCGCGGCCGCGAATTTGCCGGGCTCTGCCCGTTCCACAACGAAAAAACGCCGTCCTTTTACGTCGTCGAGGACAAGAACTTCTTCCACTGCTTCGGCTGTGGCGCGCATGGCGACGCAATCGGCTTTGTCATGCGGGCCGACAATCTCGACTTCCTGGAAGCGGTCGAAAAACTAGCCGGTGAAGCGGGTCTTGCCGTCCCGCAATCGACACCTGAGGAGCGCGAAAAGGCAAAGCGGCAAAAGACATTACTCGAAACCCTCGAAGCCGCTGCGGCATTTTACGAGACCCGATTGTGGTCGCCGGCCGGCGCGGTCGCGCGCGATTATTTGGGGGTGCGCGGGCTTGATGCCGACACGATCCATCGCTTTCGTCTCGGCTGGGCATCTGACGATCGGCAATCGCTGCGGCGGGCGCTGGCTGCCGATTTTGGTGAGGCGCTGCTGGTGGAGGCCGGGCTGTTGCATCAGCCGGATGACGGCGAGCCCTTCGACTATTTTCGCAACCGGGTGATGTTTCCGATCGGCGACCGCGCCGGCCGGATCATCGCCTTTGGTGGCCGAGTTTTGGGGGACGGCCAGCCCAAATACCTGAACTCGCCGGACAGCCCGGTTTTTCAGAAGGGCCGCGTTCTCTATGGCTGGTCGGCGGCGCGCGCCGCCGCTGCAGAGAGCCGCGACGCGATCGTCACCGAAGGCTATATGGACGTGATCGCGCTGCATAATGCCGGCTTTGCGTCGGCCGTAGCCCCGCTCGGCACAGCAGTGACAGAATACCAGCTGCAAGAATTATGGCGGCTCGGGCCGGAGCCGATCCTGTGCTTCGATGGCGACGTCGCGGGCCAGCGTGCGGCTGCGCGGGCGCTGCGGCGGGCATTGCCGCTGCTGCAGCCGGGCCGCAGTCTGCGGTTTGCCGTCCTGCCCTCGGGTGAGGATCCGGACTCGCTGCTTCGGCGCGCTGGCCGTGAAGTCTTCGACCAAGTCCTCGCGGCCGCTCGGCCATTGTCACACATGCTCTGGGAAGTCGAACTCGGCGCCAGTCCCGCTGACACCCCCGAGCGCCGCGCCGACCTCGACCACCGGCTGATGGAAAACGTCGCCCTGATCGCCGATGCGACGGTGCGCAACGAGTACCGGCGCTATGTCCGCGATCGGCTGTTCGAGCAAGGGCGTAAACGCCGGGTGGTGGCCAGTTCATCGGCACCCCAAGGCTTTGCCCAAAAGGTAGCTCCCGGATTTGTCAGAGAGGGACCCTTGCCGCCACCGCGCCCGCCCGAGCGTGTACAGCGCGAGTTGCTGTTTCGCATTCTGCTGCAATCGCCGTCATTGCTCGACGAGGTTGCAGAGGAGTTCGCCGCACTCGACATACCTGAAGCAGATCTTGACAAGCTTCGCGGCGAAATTTTACAGATCGAGGCCTTGCATCCGGGGCTTGAAGCTTCCACGCTGCGGCAACACCTTCACACGAACGGGTTTGCGGCGACCGTAGAGGCGTTTATCTCGCCTTCGGTCAACTCAGGCTTTTTGATCCGGCGCTCGGCGGTAGACGATGTGCGAAACGAATGGGCGCATGTGATCGAAATGCTGATGGGAGGTCAGCGGTCGGTTTTAGCCGAGGCGAGCAATCACCTGATCGACGATGTGTCGGCGGCAAGCTGGGAACATTTCCTGGCGGCAAGGGAACGGGCGTTGCAGCAGAATGGCGGCAATGACGATTCAATCTGATAAAGCAGCCCGCCGGGAAGTGAGATCGTCGGCAAACCTGTCTGAATAGTCGTGTAGCGCCGGGCTGCGGCCGGGCGAGTGGAAACCTGTCTAGGGATGGTGGAATGGCGAGTAAAGCGGCGAACACGGCTGAAGCGACGGAAACCCGCGAGGAGGCAGCCGAAGCACCACTGCTTGATATCCTCGCCGCCGCGATCAAAAAGATGCTGGCCCGGGGCCGAGAGCGAGGATACGTCACCTACGACGAGCTGAACGCGGCACTTCCCCCTGATCAGGTGTCCTCGGAGCAGATCGAGGACACGATGACGATGCTATCCGAACTCGGCGTCAACGTCATCGAAAGCGAAGAGACCGAGGAGCCGGCCGCCGCGGATACCGAAGATGGTAATGGCGAGGCGCGCGGCAATCTCGACGATGACGATGTCGGCCGGACCGATGACCCGGTGCGCATGTATTTGCGCGAAATGGGTTCTGTGGAGCTGTTGTCGCGCGAAGGCGAGATCGCGATTGCCAAGCGAATCGAGGCCGGGCGCGAGATGATGATCGGCGGAATCTGCGACAATCCGCTGACGATCCGTGCCCTCGTCGGTTGGCGCGATGCGCTTGTCGAAGGCAAGATGTTGTTGCGCGACATTATCGATCTCGACGCCACCTATGGCAGCGCCGGGTTTGAACAAGTCGCGGTCGAGACTCCCGCGGAGGCGGCGGAAGTAGAGGCCGAGCCTGCTAACGGAACAGCTGCCGAGGATGAACCGGCCGACGAGGCGGCTGCGGAAGCTGAACTTGCTGCAATCGAACCCGATCTGGCCGGCGAGGATGGCGACGGCGAAGAAAGTTCGATCTCGCTAGCGGCAATGGAGGCGCAGCTCAAACCGGGATTGATGGCGACATTTGACGCGATCGCCGAATATCACAAAAAGCTGCACCGACTGCAGGACCAGCGCATTCATGCGCTGCTGAAGGGTGAACCGCTGCCCAAGGTCACCGAGCGCCGCTATGAAAAGCTCAAAGCCAAGGTGATCGAAGAGGTCAAGCGTATTCGACTGAACAACACCCGCATCGAGCACCTGGTCGAGCAGCTCTACGACGTCAACCGGCGGCTTCTCGCCGAAGAAGGTCGGCTGCTGCGGTTGGCGGAAAACGCCGGGGTCAAAAGGACCGAATTTCTACACGAATATTTTGGCAACGAACTGTGCAACGATTGGCTCGAACGCGTCGGCGTTTTGCCCGGCCGCGGGTGGGCGAGGTTGGTCGAGCGGCACCGGGACGAAGCTGCGCGACTGCGCGGCCAGGTTGCGCAGATCGCCCTCGAGGCAAAACTGCCGATTTCGGAGTTCCGCCGCGTTGTACAGACGGTTCAGCGCGGTGAACGCGAGGCCGGCCGCGCCAAGAAGGAGATGGTCGAGGCCAATCTGCGGCTGGTTATTTCGATCGCCAAGAAATACACCAACCGCGGATTGCAGTTTCTCGACCTGATCCAGGAAGGCAATATCGGTCTGATGAAGGCGGTCGATAAATTCGAGTACCGCCGCGGCTATAAATTCTCGACATATGCAACTTGGTGGATACGTCAGGCGATCACCCGCTCGATTGCCGATCAGGCGCGCACGATCCGCATTCCGGTGCACATGATCGAGACGATCAACAAGTTGGTGCGCACCTCGCGCCAAATGCTGCATGAGATTGGCCGCGAGCCAACCCCGGAGGAGCTCGCCGACAAGCTGATGATGCCGCTCGAAAAGGTACGCAAGGTTTTGAAGATCGCGAAAGAGCCGATCAGCCTCGAAACCCCGATCGGTGACGAAGAGGATTCGCATCTCGGTGATTTCATCGAGGACAAGAACGCAGTGCTGCCGCTCGATGCGGCGATTCAGGCCAATTTGCGCGAGACTACGACACGGGTGCTGGCTTCGCTGACGGCGCGGGAGGAGCGCGTATTGCGCATGCGCTTTGGCATCGGCATGAACACCGACCACACCCTCGAGGAAGTCGGTCAGCAATTTTCAGTCACCCGTGAGCGCATCCGCCAAATCGAAGCCAAGGCATTGCGCAAGCTCAAACATCCGAGCCGCTCGCGGAAATTGCGCAGTTTCCTCGACACCTGAGCGAACGCGCGTGTTGCTGCACCCGGCGTGGCGCAGCACAAACGCCGCCGCCGAAGCGGAACAGCCTCGATCCAGTGGATATATAATCGCCGGGATTGGTCTACCTAGGTACGGGCGTGGCTGATGCCGCGCCCGTACCGACGTAACATCGGTCTTAGGGCGGGATGCCCGATTATGGTTGCGACGTTAAGGGCCCGTAGTTCAGCTGGTTAGAACACGCCGCTCATAACGGTGTTGTCGCAGGTTCGAAGTCCTGCCGGGCCTACCAAACGCTCCCTTTCAGGGGGACCATTTGAAGGCAGTGATTGCGATCCTCTGAAGCCTTTGCCGCCGAGGGCTGCAGATGTTTCTTTTCCGCGGGCAGCGCCGGATCACACGCTCCGCTGCGCAGCCGGGGCGCTTGAAGAGCTCTGCCAAAGCGGGGGGCGGCCGTCGGTGTCAGCGGGAGTCGACGCGATCGAGCGCAACCGGTAAGTTCGCGCCAGGAATTGCGCCATCGAGGAGAAAATCGATGACCACGCGGTGACATTGTCGCAGCGCGCCTGCGATCGAGGAACAAATGAGCCGTAAGCTTGACTATATCGTCATCAAGTCGCGGCTTTACAGCATTGCCGAAGGCGGGTATGGGCCCGGTGCCGAACGCTGCGGCGCTAATGGCGAAGGATCCCAACGCGCGCGTGCTGATGGGCGACCACAAGTAGTACATGTTGGGGCGGATGATTACCGTGCACGACATTTATTCGTCGACCCGAACGCCAAGATCGAGCTTGAAGAATTTAACGATGTCATCGGCCCCAATTTCAAGCAGCCAAAGGAAGGGCTCGGTTTTGACAACAGCCCGGTCGCCCATATGTGGCGGGCGGTGATTCGGCCGGCAAAATATCTGTAATTATCCAGTGCGGCGGGGGCCCTCGGTCTTGCCTACACAAAACCCGGGCGCGTCGCGGCGCCGGATCAACTGTAATGCTGAAGACGAGGTCAGGGATGGACAGTGCTGCATTGCGCGAACTGCAGGCCGCTAAAGGAGAAATACCGCAACGATCCCAACGCGGCACTCGTTACATTGAAGGCGCAGGCGATCTGGCGGATGAGGCTATTGTCTGCAAGGTCGAGACCGGGCGGGCGCTGATCGCGGCGGGTCTGCACCCGGCTACCGGTGGGACTGGTATCCAAGCGTGCTCCGGAGACATGCTGCTCGAAGCCCTGGTCGCCTGTGCCGGAGTTACCTTGAAAGCGGTGGCGACGGCGATTGATTTCCGGTTGCGCGGCGGGTCAATTCATGCCGAGGGCGATCTCGATTTTCGCGGCACACTCGGCGTCGAGCGGACGACGCCGGTCGGTTTTCGCGATATCCGGCTCAGCTTTACGCTCGATACCGACGAACCAGAGGACCGGCGCCAGAGCCTGTTGAAGCTGACCGAGCGCTATTGCGTGGTATTGCAAACATTGCGCACCCCACCAAAGCTGGAGACGAGCATTGTCCAGGACCGGTAAGCCAACCCGATGCGCTCAGAACCGGCGATGAAGCAACTTTCAGTGCCAGAGAAATGGCACTTCGAGGCCGATGTCGTGGTCGTCGGGTTCGGAGCAGCGGGTGTCGCCGCCGCCGTCACGGCCCACGAGCTTGGCGCCGATGTCGTGATACTCGAAAAGGCGCCCGAAGGCGAGCATGGCGGCAACACCCGGGTCGCGGGTCAGGGATACCTCAATACGTCCTGCGCCGAGGATGCCGCCGCCTATTTGACCGCATTGTGCGGAGCCTACACCGTACCGGAGCCGATGGTGCGGGTGTGGGCGGAGGAGATGTGCCGCAACAATGCGTGGCTCGAGAGCCTCGGCGGTGACCCGCAGGAGCATCAGCATCCGCCGGTCGGGATCGAGTTCCCGGATCTGCCGGGCTCGAGAAGCGTGCATAAATTCCACGACGGGCCGACCTATGGCTATTCCTACACCTGGAAACGGTTCGAGAGCCTCGTTAAACAGCGTCCGATTCGCATTCTTTACGAAACGCCGGGCCGAGAACTGATCCAGCACGACTGCAGCAAGGAAATTCTCGGGGTTCGCGCCGAGCGGAGAAATAAGCCGATTTATCTCAAAGCGCGGCGAGGGGTGGTGCTGACTTGCGGCGGCTTTGAAAACAACCAGCAAATGATCCGCGATTACTTGCCCGGCGTGCCTTACTGCTATACTTCGGGCTCGCCTTACAACGAAGGCGACGGCATCACGATGGCGATGTCGGTCGGCGCCGATCTCTGGCACATGAATAATTACGCCGGCCCCTCGATGGCGTTAAAAGTCCCGGAGATCCGGACCTCGTTTTCAATGCAGGCCTTGCACTACAGCAAAGTGCTGCCGGGCGGCATGGTCGTGGTCGGTCCCGACGCCCGACGCTTTACCGACGAAAAGTACAAAACCCGGCACGGCAAAGTTCCGGTTAACGGGCGCTGGCTGCCATTATCGACGCCGTGCCCGATGTTCATGATTTTCGATCACGCGCTGTTTTCTGCCGGCCCTCTTTATGACAAGCACCCAAGCCATGGCTGGACGCAGATCATCGAGCGCTACGAATGGAGCGAGGACAACCGCGCCGAACAGGCCAAAGGCTGGGTCAAGACCGCGGACAGCCTCGCTGATCTCGCCGCAATCCTGGGATTGGAGCCCACGGCGCTGACCAGCACCGTCGGCAGATGGAACCGCTATTGCGATGCCGCTCACGACCCGGAGTTCGGCCGAACCCTGATGATGGAGCCCATCGCCGACGGACCGTTTTATGCCGTCGAATTGTCGCCTTCGATGCTCAACACCCAGGGCGGCCCGCGGCGCAACGAAAAGGCCCAGATCGTGCGCCCCAACGGCACCCCGATCCCGCGGCTCTACAGCGCCGGCGAACTCGGCTCAATCTACAGCTATCTCTATCAGGGCACCGGCAACATCGGCGAGTGTCTCGCCTTTGGCCGCATCTCCGGCCGCCACGCCGCCGCCGAACCAGCGTGGGATTAGCGCGCAGCCAAGCGCAAAATCGACGGGGTTCTGCGCCTCCCAAATCGGGAGCGCCCAGCAAAGGCCGCAAGTCGGCTATTCCGCGGCGGTCTTGGTTTCGGCCGGGTGCTCGATCGGGCCGGCGGTCGGCGGGATGCCGGCCAGACCTTTGACCGCATCCCGCAGCCGCTGAAAGACGACATAGAGGCTGGGGATTAGGAAGATGCCGATCACCGAAGCGGCGAGCATGCCGAAGAACACCGCGGTCGCGACCGCGTGCCGGGTGACCGCACCCGCACCACCTGAGACCAGCAAGGGTACGAGCCCTAGAATAAAGGCGAAGGAAGTCATCATGACCGCGCGGAAGCGGGCGCGAGCGCCGTTCAATGCCGCCTCGGCGACGCCGAGACCATTGCGCCGCGCCTCCATCGCGAATTCGACGATCAGGATCGCGTTCTTGGCGGCGAGCGCTATCAACACGACAATGCCGATCTGCGCGAAGACGTCGTTCGGTAGCCCGGTCAGCAACAGCCCGCCGAGCGCGCCCGCCAGGCCAACGGTAATCGAGACGATGACTGCGGCCGGCATCGCCCAGGATTCATAGAGGCCGACGAGCACCAAATAGGCGAACAGCACCGCAAGCGCGAGGATAATTGTGGTCTGACCGGCGGCAATCTTTTCCTGGTAGGCGGTGCCGCTCCATGAATAGCCAAAGCCGGATGGCAGGGTGGTCTTCGACACTTGCTCCATCGCCGCCAATGCCTGACCCGAGGAATAGTCCGGCGCCGGCTGCCCCTGGATCGCGACCGCGCGCAGATTGTTGAACCGGTAGATGTAGCCGGGCCCAAGCACATTCTCGATCGTGGCGAGGGTGCGGATCGGCACCAAGGCGCCGTTCGCCGCCCGAACATGCACCTCGAAGATGTCGTCGACATCCATGCGCTGCGGCGCCTCGGCCTGCAGGATGACCTGCCAGGTGCGGCCGAATTTATTGAAGTCGTTGACGTAATAGCCGCCGAGCGCGGCCTGCAGCGCGGGGAAGATATTGCTGATGCTGATGCCCAAGGTCTCGGCCCGCTCGCGGTCGATGTCGAGCCGGATCAGCGGCGTCGAGGCGCCATAGGTGGTGAAAACGCCGGCCAATGCCGGGTTGGCGTTCGCCGCCTGCACCAGCCCGCGCGCGACCGCGGCCATCTCGTTCGCCGGCGCCCCCGAATAGGATTGCAGCTGGTACTCAAACCCGGCCCCGGTGCCGAGCCCGATGATCGGCGGCAGGTTAAACGGCACGACAATCGCCGCCGGCAATTTGGCAAACTCGGCGCGCAAATGGGCGAGGACGCCCCACACGCTTTCGACCGAAGCTGTGCGCTCGTCGAATGGGGCAAGCGTGACAAAAAACGCCGATTTATTCGACTGGGCGATGCCGTCGAGAATGCTGTAGCCGACGATCGAGGTCACCGCTGCAACACCCGGGGTCGCCTTGGCGATGCGCTCGACATCGGACGCGACTTGGCTGGTGCGGTTGAGCGAGGCGCCCTCGGGCAACTGCGCCTCGACCAGCAAGGCGCCCTGATCCTCCTCTGGTAGAAAGCCCGAAGGGACGGCGCGGGCAAACCAGACGATCAGGACGACGGCGGCCCCGATTAGTGTCAAATTCAGCAGCATTCGCGGCGCCAGCCGCCGGACAACGCCAGCATAGCTGCGCTGCATGGCGTCGATACCGCCCTGCATCGCGCGGATGACCCGGCTGGGCGGTCCACCATGGCGCAGCAGCAAAGCGCAGAGCGCCGGCGACAGGGTCAGCGCGTTGACCGCCGAAATCAGCATCGAAACCGACACCGCGACCGCGAATTGCTGATCTAGCTGGCCGACGATGCCGGGGATGAACGCGACCGGAACGAACACCGACAGCAGCACCAGCGTGATTGCAATGATCGGCCCGGTGATCAGGCCCATCGCGGCTTTGGTCGCGTCAGCCGGCGACATCTCAGGGTGCTCGGCCATCATGTGCTCGACCGCTTCGACGGCGACGATCGCGTCGTCGACGACAATTCCGATCGCCAATACCAGCGCCAACAGCGAGATCGTGTTAGCGGAAAAGCCGATTGCGAGCATCACCGCGAAAGCGCCGATTAGGGCTACCGGCACCGCAACGATCGGCACCACGGTGGCGCGCAGCTTGCCGAGAAAGACAAAGACGACGATCGCCACCAGCGCAAAGGCCTCGAGCAAGGTCGAGACCACTTTGTGGATCGAGCTGGTAACAAAGACAGTCGTGTCGTACGGGATTTCCCAAGTCACATCTTGGGGGAAGCGCTGGCCCTTTCCTCCATTGCTCGTCGCACGCTTTGCCCGGTGGCGACGGCATTCGCGCCCGGCGCCAGGTAGACGCCCATCGCCGACGCGGTCTGGCCATTAAAAGTCGAGAACACATCGGCGGATTGCGCGCCGAGTTCGACCCGCGCCACGTCGCTCACTCGGATCAGCGAGCCGTTCGGTTGAGCGCGCACGACGATCGCGCCGAATTGCTCGGGGGTTTCGAGCCGCCCTTGCGTCGTAAGCGGGATCATGCGCTGTCGCGCTTCGACAACCGGCGCGCCGCCGATCCGGCCTACAGCGGCCTGGACGTTTTGCGCGCGCACCGCGGTAATGACGTCCTGCGGGGTTAATCCGAGCGCTGTCAATCGGTTCATGTCGAGCCAGATGCGCATCGCATAGTCTTGCTGGCCGAACATGTTGGCCTGGCCAACGCCCGGGATGCGGGTGATCGCGTCGCGGACGTTGATCAGCATGTAGTTGGACAGGAACAGGGCGTCGCGCGTCCCTTTGGGCGAGCGCAGCACGACAACCTGCAGGATCGCCGAGGATTGCTTTTCGACCCAGACACCGTTTGCCTGCACCTCGGAAGGCAACCGCGACATCGCCCGTTGCACCCGGTTTTGAACATTGACCGTGTTGGTCTCAGGATCGGTGCCGACCGCGAACGACACGGTCAGGCTGTAGGAACCGTCATTGCCCGATGTCGAGCGCATATAGAGCATGCTCGAGACGCCGTTGACCTCGCGCTCGATAACTTGCGCCACGGTCTGCTCGACGACTTCGGCGTTGGCGCCGGGATAGGTGGTCGTAACCAACACCTCGGGCGGGACGATGTCGGGAAACTGCGTGATCGGGATTACCTTTAGCGCGATCAGGCCGGCAAGGGTGATCAGGATGGAAATGACGATCGCGAGCCGCGGACGATCGACAAAGATGGCCGAAATCATCGGCGGGTCCCCTGTTGCACCCGCTCAGGCCGGCGGCGTGTTGCTTGGCGCTACGGTAAGCCCGGGACGCACCCGCGCCTGGCCCTGTACGATCACCCGGTCGCCGGCGGCGAGGCCATCCTTGACCACCGCGGTCCCGTCGCGCTGCATATCGACCCTGACCGGTCGCTGGATCGCCTTGTTCTGCGCATCCACGACGAAGACGTAGGTTCCACCCTGATCTTCGGCGATCGCCGATTGCGGAATCACCAGCGCCTGCATCGGCTTGCCAATCTCAAGGAGCACACGCACACTCATCCCGTCGGCGAGGAAGCCTTTTGGATTGGGAAAGACCGCGCGCAGCGGGATCGAATCCGTGTTGGGATCGGCCAGGTGGCCAATAAAATCGAGCTTTCCGGGCTCCCCGTAGGTCGATCCGTCGGCGAGACGCAAACGAGCGACGATCGCGTCGAGCTGCTCTTTCGGGGCGACGTGCCGTTCCTCCTGCAGCTGACGCTGGCTTACATTAAAGACTACCTGGATCGGGTCCTGTTTGATCACGGTCGCGAGCACCCCGCTGTTGGGGCCGACGAGATTTCCGGGCGAGAACGCGGCTTGGCCGATGCGGCCCGTGATCGGGCTTTTGATCTGCGTATAGGACAAATCGACCTCGGCGGATCGCTGCGCCGCCTGCGCCTGTTCGAGGCTGGCGCGAGCTTTGAGCAAGGTCGATTCGCGCTGGTCGAGCTCCTGCTGCGGGATCGTCTTGGTCTTGATCAGCTCGCGGCCGCGCCGTGTCTGAAGGTCGCTATAAGCAAGCGTGGCGGCGGCAGATGCGACCTCGGCCTTGCGTTGCGCCAGGGTGGCCTCAAATGGCGCCGCATCGAGAGTGAAAACGGTCTGATCTGCCTTTACCCGATCGCCTTCCTGGAACAGCCACGGCCCGAGAAAGCCGGTGACGCGGGCCCGCAGATCTACCTTTTCGATCGCCTTGACGCGTCCGACAAATTCGGCCGCGCCTGACACATCCTGCATTTCCGCTGGCGCCACAAGCACGGCAGGCGGTGCTGGTTGCGCCTATGCGAAATTAGGACCAAGCCAGAGGGTGATCAGGATCAGTGCCGCGCGCAGCGGACAGCAACGCTTCGACATCCGACAATAATTGATGACGATTGGCCCGGTTCGCCTTCGTTGGCCGCGCGGCCAACATACATCGGCAGATACTCGCCCACCGATCGGCAATCACCGCCCGTGGCTGGACCTATGACAGGACGCTGCTCCAGGCACAATGATAAGATCAGCCGCCGCTCGCCGGACGTAACTTCGTTGACATCGTCGGGGTGCAGGCTTATTTCCCAGCGCTCTGACACGCCCAGGTGGCGGAATTGGTAGACGCGCTAAATTCAGGTTCTAGTGGGCGATTAGCTCGTGGAAGTTCGAGTCTTCTCCTGGGCACCAAATTTCGAGGAAATTTTGCGCGTTAACGCCGAATGACCTATTGGCTTCATCGCGGCGATCTTCCCGAGGGCGTCGATTTTGGCGCTGCGGTAGCGGTGGACACCGAAGCGATGGGCCTCAACCCGCATCGCGACCGCTTATGCGTCGTCCAGCTTTCGGGCGGCGACGGCGACGCGCACCTGGTTCAATTCGCGCCCGGCCTATACGATTCGCCGCGGTTGCGCGAACTGTTCGGCGATCCGTGCGTGACCAAGCTGTTTCATTTCGCCCGGTTTGATCTTGCTATGATCTACCATTACCTTGGGGTCATGGCCTTACCGATCTACTGCACCAAGATTGCCTCGCGCTTGGCGCGCACCTTCACCGATCGTCATGGTCTGCGAGATTTGTGCAAAGACCTCCTAAATGTCGACTTGTCGAAGCAGCAGCAGAGTTCGGACTGGGGCGCCGCGACATTGACTGAGGAACAATTGCGATACGCCGCTTCGGACGTGCTGCACCTGCATGCCTTGCGCGCACGGCTCGATGCGATACTGGCGCGCGAGGGGCGGGCAACCCTGGCTGACGCGGCTTTCGCTTTTTTGCCTCACCGCGTGTTGCTTGATCTCGGCGGCTGGGCGGAGCAAGACATCTTCGCGCACTGAATCGTGCGCATAGGGGAGGACTTCGTCACGGTGCCATTATTTCGAGCGGTTTGGTGCAGGCCTCGCCAGTGAACGGCAGGATTGCCGTCGCACCCGCGAACATCGGCCCGGCGGCACCCCCGAATAGCTGCCGCCGTGAAACCGATCTCGCCGTTGCCAGGCGGGTGCTAAAGGCCGAAATCAGCGGGCTCGAAAAGCTCTCCTCGGCGCTCGGCGGGACTTTTTCAACAGCGGTCGATTTCTGCGCCGCCGTTCGCGGACGGATCATCGTCACCGGTATCGGCAAGAGCGGCCATGTCGCGCGCAAGATTGCCGCGACCTTGGCGTCAACGGGGACGCCGGCGCAATTCGTCCATGCCGGCGAGGCGAGCCACGGCGATCTCGGCATGATCGCCGCCGAAGACGCAATCCTGGCCCTGTCGAACTCCGGGGAGACCACCGAGCTTGCCGACATCATCGCGTATTCGCGGCGGTTCGATATCCCGCTGATCGCAGTCACGGCGGGTTGGCACTCGACCCTTGCTGCGGCGGCCGACGCGGTTCTGCTGTTGCCAGCCTCGGCGGAAGCCTGCCCTATGGGACTGGCCCCGACCACGTCGACCACAGCGATGATGGCGCTGGGCGATGCCTTGGCCATTGCCCTCCTTGAGCGTCGAGGCTTTTCGACAGCCGATTTTCACTTGTTCCATCCCGGCGGCCGGCTGGGGCGGCGGCTGTTGCGGGTGGTCGAAATCATGCACAGCGGTGACGCCGTGCCGATGGTCCCGCCCGACGCTCCGATGTCCGAAGCAATTCTGGTGATGACAGCCAAGGCTTTTGGTTGTGTCGGGGTCCGCGATGGCGAAGGCCAGTTGGTCGGGGTCGTCACCGATGGCGATCTGCGCCGGCATATGGGCGATTCCCTACTGAGCCGCCGCGTCGCCGAGATCATGCACCGTTCGCCTAAGACGATCAGCCCCAATGCTCTGGCCGCGGAGGCGCTGGGGCTGATGAATCGGTTTGCCATCACCGCATTGTTTGTCACGGATAATACGGGTTGTCCGATCGGCTTCTTGCATATGCATGATTGTTTGCGTGCGGGAATTGCGTAAGCAGGCAAACATGGCTATGGAAGCTTTTGAGCCGCGCGCCAATTTTGAGCCAACCCTGCCGCCGATCGCGGTGCCGGCGCCGATGAGCCGCGTGCGCGGGGACGGCTACAGCCGCGCCGTCGCGTTCCTCAAGCGCTTGCTGCCGATGATTGGGGCGGCGTTGTTGCTGCTCGTCGCTGCCTGGCCGCGGCTCGCCCCGCTGTTGGAGACCGTACGCCTGACGGTTTCCGGGATCGATCTGCGCGAGGCCCGCGAGCTTAACATGTTGAACCCAAGATATGCGGGCACCGATCGGCTGAACCGGCCCTATGTGATCACCGCCGCCGTCGGCCACCAACTACCCAACCACAGCGACCTGATGTCGCTCGAAAAGCCCCGGGCGGAAATGCTCGTCCATGCCGGAACCACCGTCGTTCTGACCGCTCGTACCGCGATGTATCAGTCGCAGCCACAGCTGCTCGATCTGTTTGACGACGTTACCCTGACCCACGAGAACGGCAGCCGCTTCGTGACCCAGCGGGCGCATGCGAATTTGGCGAACGACACCGCCGAAGGGAATGTCCCGGTCGAGGGACATGGTCCCTCCGGCGACATCTGGGGGCAAGGGTTCCGTCTTCTCGACAAGGGCAACACGATAATTTTCACCGGGGATTTGCGAGCCATTCTGCGCGGTACGAAGCCGGCGAAGGCGGTGGCCCAACCCCCGGAGCCGCCCGCGAAGGTGCTGCAAACCGCGGCCCTTGTCGAGGTCGCGGCGGCGGCAACGGTCAGCCCAAAGCCGGCCGTACCGGTGGCCTTAAGTCCTGCCCAACCCACCTTGCCAAGGGCCCGACATTTCACCTCGACGACGCATCAATCGGCGAGACCTCATCATCTTGTTCGGCATGATTCCAATATTTCGGCGTCGGCGGGTACGCCCGCGGCGCGCAAAGTCGAAAATGTTGGCGAGTGAGTGCGACGTGCCGCTGCGCCGGATGCCCTGAATGGGCCGTCGCTCGAAGCCGCGGCTGGGACTGGCGCTCGCGGTATTGCTCCCCGCTTTGGCGCTCCGGCCGGCTCCGGCGGCGGCGCAGGGTCTCAACCCTCTCGGTCCTTCCCGCGATGCCCAGCCAATAAACATAACGGCGCAATCCGGCATCGAGTGGCAGCAGGATAAGCAAGTGTATATCGCCCGCGGTAACGCCGTGGCGGCGCGCGGCGCCAGTGAGGTGCATGCCGACACGTTGACGGCCCATTATCGGCCAAGCAAAAACAAGTCAGCGGAGGGCGGAAACGAGGTCTACCGGCTCGACGCCGATGGTAACGTCCTAATCAAAGGGCCGAACCAAACCGTGGTTGGCGATCAGGCGATCTACGATGTCGACCAACAAATCGGTATTATCACTGGCAAGCATCTGAAATTGACGACCCCAACCGACGTCGTGACCGCGCGCGACAGCCTCGAATGGTACGATCAGCAGCAGGTTGCCGTAGCGCGCGGCGATGCTATTGCGATCCGTGGCGACCGCCGCATCCGCGCCGATGTGCTGACCGCCCATTTCGTCAAGGACAAGAGCGGACCCAGCGCTGCCCAACCCGGGACGAGGTCGAAACCGGGCGAACCAGCGGCGACCAAAACATCCTCGACAAATCCGGCGCCGGGCCCCGCAAAACAGGGCGAGAGGGCGCACGCCAAGACGGGCGCCGGAAGCGGTCCGACC
This sequence comes from uncultured Alphaproteobacteria bacterium, assembly GCA_963777435.1. Taxonomy (GTDB): domain Bacteria; phylum Pseudomonadota; class Alphaproteobacteria; order ATCC43930; family CGMCC-115725; genus AP-15. Next base: position 876,821 of record CAVZQT010000004.1, on the reverse strand, counting down.
GATCCCGGCCAAGGCAATTCGAAGATCAGTCGCGTCGATGCCCAGGGCCATGTCGTCGTCGTCACGGCGACCGATGTCGGCCGCGGCGATTACGGGGTGTACAATGCCGAGACGGGGATAGTTACACTGCTCGGCAACGTAACGATCACACGGGGGCAGGACGCCATCAAAGGCCAATATGCGGTCGTGGACCTGAACACCAATATCAGCCGCATTATGACGGTTGCCGCCCAACCGGGGGCTCCACCGCCGCGCGTCGAGGGCCTGTTTTATCGACAGGATACGACGGCCGGCTCCGGCTCTCCCCAAAAACCAGCGGCGAAACCGGCTGGCGGCGTGGCGCCCAAATCATGAAGGCAATCGGCGCGTCGTTCGGCCTAAGCTCACGCGGCGCGGTTGGAGCGAAGCCGCGACTGATCGCCGAAAATCGCCTCCTCTCGGAGCGCGGCGCAGCGCAGCGCCCCGCGCCCGATCGGGCGCTTTGCGGGCACGGACTTGGCAAAAGCTTTAAGCGGCGGCCGGTGCTGCGCGCGGTAGACGTTTCGCTGCAGCGCGGCGAGGTGGTTGGACTGCTGGGCCCAAACGGAGCGGGCAAGACCACCTGTTTTTACATTATCACCGGATTGATCGCCGCGGATACCGGCATCGTGACACTGGACGGCCAGGACATCACCGATCTTCCGATGTATCGCCGGGCGCGTCGCGGGATCGGTTATCTGCCCCAAGAGGCTTCGATTTTCAGAGGCTTGAGCGTCGAGCAGAATATCCGCGCGATCCTCGAGGTGGTCGAACCCGAAGTCGAGGCGCGCGAGACGAAGCTTGACTCCCTGCTGGCCGAGTTTTCGATTACCCATCTTCGCCGCGCGCCCGCGATGGCGCTTTCCGGCGGCGAGCGGCGCCGCGTCGAGATTGCGCGCGCGCTTGCAACCCAACCCCATTTTATCTTACTCGACGAGCCCCTCGCTGGGATCGATCCGATCGCGGTCGCCGACATCCGTGACTTAATTGGCCATCTCAAAGATCGTGGGATAGGGGTCCTGATCACCGACCATAACGTGCGTGAAACCCTTGAAATCGTGGACCGAGCGTATATACTGCACGCAGGTCAAGTATTAATGGAAGGCTTGCCCGCAGAAATCGTCGCCGATGCTGACGTGAGGCGGGTTTTCCTCGGCGATCGGTTTAGCCTATAAGCCGCTCCGAGCGGAGCGCGATGTGAACAGAATGGGTTTTTCGCAGCGGCTTGAATTGCGCCAGTCGCAGGCGTTGGTGATGACGCCGCAACTGCAGCAGGCAATCAAAATGCTGCAGCTCTCGAACCTCGAACTAAACAATTTTATTGACGCCGAGATTCAACAAAACCCTCTCCTGGAGCGGCGCGAACCGGCGCGAGAAGAGGGGCTTTCCGGGGCCGACACCGCAAACGGCGCCGAGCATTCCTCGACAGCGGCGCTACCAGAAGGGTTGGCTGGCGATCTCGCATCCGACGCAAGCGAACACTGGCACGCTGCGTCCGGGGTCGAGGGAGACGGATCCCTCAATTTCGCCGAGGAGCCTCAGGCTTGGCGGAGCCGAAATGGAACGCTTGGCACCGACGACCATAACGGGCTCGAGCACAGGCAGCACGCCCGCGCACCTTACGCGAGCACGTCCTCGAGCAGATCGGAACCGACCTGCCCGATCAAGCCGATCAACTGATCGCAATGCACCTGCTCGATCTACTCGACGAAAACGGTTACCTCGGCGGCGCGCTCGACACCGTCGCGGCGGTGCTCGATTGCCATTTGCCAGGGGTTGAAGAGGTTCTCGGGCGGCTTCAGCAATTCGACCCCGCCGGCATTTTTGCGCGCGATTTGCCCGAATGCCTCGCACTCCAACTGCGCGACCGCAATCGGCTTGACCCGGCAATGCGAGCACTGCTCGAGAATTTGCCGCTGCTCGCCGCGCGCAACATTCCGGCGCTGATCCGGGTCTGCCAGGTCGACGCCGAGGACATGGCCGAAATGATTGCCGAGATCAAATCGCTCGATCCTCGGCCGGGGCTGGCCTTTGACCCGCCGCTCGCCCAGCCGGTCGTGCCCGACATTCTGATGCGGGCCCAGCCCGATGGCGGGTGGATCGTCGAACTAAACAGCGAAACTTTGCCGCGTGTCCTCGTTAACAACAAATACCACGCCAAGATCCGCCAGGCGGCCCGCAGCAAAGCGGAAAAGGATTACCTGAGCGATCGTCTTCACGCCGCCAATTGGCTTGTCAAATCGCTGCATCAGCGTGCGACCACGATCCTCAAGGTGGCTGCCGAAATCGTTCGCCAGCAGGACGCTTTCTTCCGGCGCGGTGTACAGTCGCTGCGTCCGCTGATCCTGCGCGACATTGCCGAGGCGATTGGGATGCATGAGAGCACCGTAAGTCGGGTGACCAGCAACAAGTACATGGCCACACCGCGGGGGCTCTATGAGCTCAAATATTTTTTCACCTCCTCGATCCCGGCGTCGAGTGGCGGGGACGCGCACTCGGCTGAGGCGGTGCGGCATCTGATCCGCAACTTGATCGACCGCGAGCCGCCCGGAGCGACATTCTCCGACGAGCGTATTGTTGAATTGCTGCAACGCGATGGGGTCGACATTGCCCGACGCACCGTCGCCAAATATCGCGAGGCGATGCGCATTCCTTCATCGGTGCAACGCCGTCGGGAAAAAATGCTCGCTTTGTGAGGCGAAGCGGGAAATGCTTGCTCGCCGTTGTTGATCCGAACCGGTAACGGCGGGGCGCCGCTGCTTGACCGGGTCTATTCAAAACCCCAATTTCGTTTATAGAGCAGCGCCAGAGCACCCCCGATCTTCAGCGAAAAGGCGTTCGCGATGCAGCTGACGGTCACGGGCAAGCAAATCGGTATCGGCCACGCGTTGCGGGCGCGCGTCGAGGAAACCCTCGAATCAATCCTGACCAAATATTTCAAAACGGCGATCGAGGCGCATGTCGTGATCGCGAAGGAGGCCTACCTCGCCCGCGCCGAGGTCTCGCTGCACATTGGCCGCGGGATCGTCGTCAATGCGAGCGCGGCGCGCAACGACGCGCCTAGCGCCTTTGACTCGGCGGCCGAACGTGTCGCCAAACAGCTGCGCCGTTACAAGCGCTGCCTGCGCGACCATCATGCCAAGACGCCGGAGATGGCAGAGCCGGTCGAAAGCGCCCGTGACTATGTGCTCGCTCCGGTGGCCGACGAGGACGCCGAGGAACAGTCATCCTCGGGCGCTCCGACCGTGATCGCGGAAATCAGCACCGAGGTGCCGCGGCTTACCGTTGGCGAGGCGGTCATGCGCATCGATCTCGCCGATGCACCGGTGCTGCTGTTCCGCAACCGGTCGCATGGCGAGCTGAACCTTGTTTACCGGCGGGCCGACGGTAATATCGGCTGGGTGGATCCGGTGCTCGATCCCGCTCTGCGCGACAGGGTTGGACCATCATCCGGGCGCGCAGTTGTTTGATCCCGTGTTATACGCAATCCGTTGTTGGTGAGGAGTATTTGGCTTGGAAGCCGCCGCGCCTGGGCGCGGATCGGGTAGAGGTTGCCAAAGCCACAACCGGGCCAGATCATGGACATTAGCGACTTGATCACGCCTCGCAGCGTAATCGCCCAGTTGCGCGCGACGAGCAAGCGACAGGCAATTCAAGAACTCGCCAAGCGCGCCGCGGCGATAACGGGCATCCCCGACCGCACGATCTTTGACGTCCTGATCGAGCGTGAACGCCTCGGCTCGACCGGCATCGGTGCGGGTATCGGCATCCCACACGGAAAGCTTCCGGGGCTCGACAAATTCTACGGGATATTCGCACGTCTCGAACGACCGATCGCCTTTGAAGCGATCGACGATCAGCCGGTCGATCTGATCTTCCTGCTGCTGGCTCCGGAGAATGCCGGCTCCGACCACCTGAAGGCGCTGGCCCGGGTATCCCGTTTGTTGCGTGACCGCGCGGTTTGCGAGAAGCTGCGCGGGACGGACAATCCGGATGCGCTCTATGCCCTGCTTACCGACATGACGGAGAGCGACGCGGCGTGAGATCGACCTAGAGAGACAGCGATGCGGCGAAACCGGGGGTCAGTGTACGCTCAGCGGCTCCAGATCGTGCTGCCGCACAGTGGCGAAGGCGACATCTCGATTCGGCAGCACCACAATCTCGGTCCCGTCGGCGGCATGGACGGCATAGCCCGTAGTCCCGTCGATCACAACCTGTTTGATGTAAGCAAGGTCCTGGACACCGAGCATGGCCAGCTCGCTTGCCGTCATGTATTCAATCCGTTCGATGCCATTCATTTTTTTCACCTAGCTCTGCGGGCGAACCGTTGTTTTCGGCGCGGTGGTCGACCCGCTCTTAATCTCAACAGTTCTGACCCGGCTTTGAATCTCGGGGCGCACTAAATCGATGTGGAGCAAACCATTGTCGAGCCAAGCCCCGCTGACCTCGATCCCCTCGGCCAAAACAAAGGATCGCTGGAACTGTCGAGCCGCTATTCCGCGGTGGAGATAAACCCGCTGCGCGTCTTCCGTTTGCTTGCCGCGGATCACCAGTTGGTTGTCTTCGACGGTGATGCTGAGATCATTCATCGTGAACCCGGCGACGGCGAGCGTAATACGGAGTGCATTCTCTCCGAGTTGTTCAATGTTATAGGGGGGGTACCCGTCGCTTGATCCCTTGCTGACCCGGTCGAGCGCCCGCTCGAAATGATCAAAACCGAGCAGCAAAGGCGAGTTGAACAGCGACAATCGCGACATTCACTCTTCTCCTCATTGGCGAGCGAGAAACCGCTGCCGAGCCCAAATGCGGCGCCCCAAAGCGGATCACTTGCGAACGAATATAAAGTAGGTTGAGTGAGTCCCGCGATCAACAAGGGCTTCGGCCGGATTCGGCGACCGCGGCAGCCAATGTGCCGGCCGGCGCTTTTGCAACCCGCTAGGCGCACCAATATTTGATCGGCGCGGATTTTCCGCGTCCGTACGAGCCGGTGACATGTCGAAAGCAATTCTGAATTGGCGCATTCTTCTGGCGCTTTTCTGCTGTGCGTTTATGGCGCTGGCGCCCGCCTTGGCGGAAGCGCGAGGAGGGAGCTCTTTTGGCGGGCGCCCGTCGAGTTTTGGCAGCCGCGGCGTGCGGAGCTGGGACAATAACGGCGCGCAGCCGCTGAACCGCAGCATTACGCCGCAGGCACCGAGCGCGCCCAGCTTTGCCCCGGGCATGCCGGCGCCCGGCTATGGCGGCAGTTTTTTCCAGCGGCATCCATTTCTGACCGGCTTGGCTGGCGGACTTTTCGGGTCGTGGTTGTTCGGACACGCGGCTAATGCCGAGGGTGCCGGCGGTGCTGCCGGTTCGATGTTTGGGACCCTGCTGTGGATCGCACTCATCGGCCTCTTGATCTGGTTTGCCGTGCGGCTGTTCCGGCGTCGGGCGTTCTCGAACGGATGGCCAGGTGCCGGAGCGACGGGTTTTGGGCCGCGCTCGGCTGGAGCTGCGGCAGCCCCGGCAAGCCGCTTCCGCGGTCGTGACGTCAATCTCGGCGACCCGGACTTGCAGGCGTTCCAGCGCATCCACGCAGCAATCCAGCAGGCCTGGACCGCCGGCGACCTCGGGGCGATGCGCCGGCTGATGACGCCCGAAATGCTAAGTTACTTCTCGGAAGAGCTGAGCCGCAATACCAGTCGGGGGCTGCACAACATCATCAGCAACGTGCAACTCGTCAAAGGCGAGCTGACCGAAGCCTGGGAGGAGGGCGATCGGCAATACGCGACCGCTTTCTTACGCTGGCGGGCGATCGATTATGTTCAGCGTCTCGGCGCGCCCGAGGGGGACCGCAATGCCTTGGTAAGCGGCGATTCGCGGACACCGGGCGAGTTCGAAGAGGTGTGGACCTTTGTTCGCCAACGCGGCGGCGAGTGGCTGCTGTCGGCAATCCAACAGGTCTGATCGTGGTCGCCGGCGCTATTGCCGCAACCCGCGGATGCGCGGATCGCCCTGGCCCGGCGAGTCATCAGGCTGGAAACCAAATCGCCTCGCGGCCTCGATGATCTCGCCGAGGAAAGCATCGTAGCCAGTGCGCGGGTTGGCGGCCGCCGAGTGAGGCGCGCCGGCGTTGCTGGCGGGACGATAGGGTGCCAGAAAGACCGCGGAAGCCGTTTCGCCGACTTGCCGGCGGCCGCGTTCAAAACTGAACTCGCCGGCGTTGTCGGGGGCGCTGAGAATGCGAACGCCGCTGATTGCCTCGTTTGCCGGAGCCGAGTTCGCTGCCGCGTCGGCGGCATAGGCATCAGGTGGATAAGCGCGTTCGAGCGCGGCGCGGTCGTTGATTTGTACTTTGATCATTCGACAGGCAAACGGCCGGCGTATCCGGGTGTTCCGTTGTTAGGGCCAAGCTACTTCGGGTGGCAGCGACATCAGGATCGCCTCGACATTGCCGCCGGTTTTGAGTCCAAAACGAGTACCGCGGTCGTAAAGGAGGTTGAATTCGACATAGCGACCGCGCCGGACCAGCTGATGGCGGCGCTGCTCGTCGTTCCAAGAAAGCCGCATGCGCGGACGGACGATCGCCGGATAGACATCGAGGAACGCTTCGCCGACCGCACGGACAAAGCCGAAGTCCCGCTCCCAATCGCCGCTGTCGAGGTAATCGAAAAAAATCCCACCGGCGCCGCGCGGTTCGTTGCGATGCTCGAGAAAGAAATATTTGTCGCACCATGCTTTGAACTTGGCGTGACATTCGGGATCGTAGCTATCGCAGGCCTGGCGAAGAGCTGCGTGAAACACAGTTTCGGCCGGCGGGTCCGGATAGATCGGGGTCAGATCAGCACCGCCGCCCAACCAGGCTTTTGTCGTGACGATATGCCGGGTGTTCATGTGAACCGCCGGCACCAAAGGCGAGCACATATGCGCAACAAGCGAAATCCCGCTCGCCCAGAATCTCGGATCCTCGGCAGCGCCCGGGATATCCTTGCGAAACTCCGGCGAGAATTCGCCCGACACCGTCGAGATGTTGACCCCGACTTTTTCAAACACCCGCCCGTGCATGAGGGAGGTGACGCCGCCGCCACCACCCAGGCGCTCCCAAGGCTTGCGTTCGAATCGGCCGGCGCCATCCCGGTCCGGCCGCTCCGAGGCGTACTCGTCCTCGATCGCTTCGAATTCGGCGCAAATCCGGTCGCGCAGCGCAGCGAACCAAGCAGCCGCGCGTTCGCAGCGTTCGCGATCGGGCGGGAAAACGAAGATCGGGTTCATCGCTCGGGTAACAGGTCGGTTTGCCGGAGCGCTTCGAAGAGCGCTATGGCGCCGGCAAGTGCGACGTTGAGCGATCGAGCGGCGGTGCGCAAAGGGATCGCGACCCGCGCTGCTGCGGCGTTATGCACCGCTGCCGGGGCGCCGGCGCTTTCGCGCCCGAGCAGGATCGTATCCTGCCCGGTAAATAAGAAGCGATGCAACGGCACGGTCCCCGAGGTTGTCATCAGCACCAGCCGCGAAGCCGGGACGCGCTCGGCGAGAAATGCTTCCCAAGACGCATGCCGCTTGACCTCACAAAGCATACCGTAATCAAGGACTGCCCGCTTTAAACGACGATCGTCGAGCAGAAACCCGCAAGGCTCGATCAAATCGACCGGCACGCCGAAACACGCCGCCAATCGTAACAGCGCACCAGTATTTTGCGGAATGTCCGGTTCGAACAAAGCGAGGCGCAAGCAAACCCTCCGATTTGTGGTTGCCGGCGGAGAGCTATACAAGTCGACAAGGCAGCGCTGCTCCGCCCAATTATGCGGCAGTCTGTCGCATAGTTCCGCTTCTTCGACAGTATAGCTTCACCGATCGATCGCAAAATTGCGGCGAGTTCAGGGGTTGAGGATTGAATGGCCGATTTGGCGCACGAGAACATTAGCCATGCCCATGCCGGCGACACTCGCCGCGACTTTCTGATGTTGACCGCCGGAGCGCTCGGCGCGGTCGCCGTCGGCGCCACGATCTGGCCTTTTGTCGACACGTTGAACCCGGCGCGTGACACTTTGGCCGCAGCGACAACCGAAGTCGATCTCGGCCCGGTGGCGGCTGGGCAGCGGCTTACGGTCGCCTGGCGGGGCAAGCCAGTGTTTATCGACCATCGGACACCGGCCGAGATCAAAGCCGCCCAGGATGTCGATTTGTCCCAGCTGCGCGATCCGCAGCCAGATGCCGAGCGCGTCAGAAAACCGGAATGGCTGGTTATCGTCGGGGTTTGCACGCATTTGGGCTGTATCCCGCTCGGGCAGAAGACCGGCGACGACCGCGGCCCGTTTGGCGGCTGGTTCTGCCCCTGCCACGGGTCGGTCTACGACACCTCGGGGCGCATCCGCCAGGGTCCCGCACCGCTTAACCTCGCTGTGCCGCCCTACAATTTCGCCGCCAATACCACAATCAAGATCGGCTAGGAGCACATGATGGCCGACGCGCGTCCCGGCACGGGAAGCCGGATCATTCGCTGGATCGATTATCGGCTGCCATTTATGGCAGCCTTTCAGCACGAGCTCTACGAATACCCGACCCCGCGCAATCTGACCTATTGGTGGAATTTCGGCTCGCTTGCCGGGATCATGCTGGTGGTGATGATCGTCACCGGCATTTTTCTCGCGATGCAATATACGCCGAGCGCGCTGCTCGCCTTTGATTCGGTCGAGCGCATCATGCGCGACGTCAACTACGGCTGGCTGATCCGCTACGCGCACGCCAACGGCGCGTCGATGTTCTTCGCGATTGTCTATATCCACATGTTCCGCGGGCTTTATTACGGCTCATACAAGGCGCCGCGCGAGTTGCTGTGGATACTTGGCGTGATCATCCTGATCCTGATGATCGCGACCGCCTTTATGGGCTATGTGCTGCCATGGGGGCAGATGAGCTATTGGGCGGCGACGGTGATCACCAGCCTATTTTCGGCGATCCCATTGATCGGCCAGGGTATCGTTACTTTCCTGTGGGGCGGCTTTACTGTCGGTGATCCCGACCTTGCACCGCTTCTACGCGCTGCATTATCTGCTGCCCTTTGTCATCCTCGCCGTCATTCTACTGCACTTGGTCGCCCTGCATCGCTTCGGCTCCAACAATCCGTTGGGCATCGACATGAAGGGGCCGCAGGATTTCATCCCGTTCCATCCGTATTACACGGTAAAAGACCTGTTCGGCTTGTGCGTGTTTCTGCTGATTTATGCGTTCTTTGTCTTTTATGCGCCAAATTTCTTTATCACCCCGGATAATTACATTCCGGCGAACCCGATGCAGACGCCGAACCACATTGTGCCGGAATGGTATTTGCTGCCCTACTACGCGATCCTGCGCTCGATCACGTTCTCGTTCTTCGGTATCCCGGCGAAACTGCTCGGAGTGATCTTCTCGTTCGGGTCACTGTTCCTGCTGTTTATCGTACCGTGGCTGGACACCTCACCGGTTCGCAGTTCGAGATTCCGGCCGATCTACAAGTGGCTGTTCTGGGTGCTCGTCGTCGATGTGTTCGCGCTGGGCTGGGTCGGCGCCAACCCGCCGCAGGGCATTGTCGTGATCGTCGGCCAGATCGCCACTCTCTACTATTACGTCCATTTCCTGATCCTGCTGCCGGTGATCGGCAAGATCGAGCGGCCGCGGCCGTTGCCGACCAGCATCGCTGCTGCGGTGCTGACCGGCGGGTGCGAGGCTGACCGCGCCTGCCGTGCCGATGGGGAAACCGTGACATGATGCAGGGCTCGACATCGAGGATCGCCAAGTCGACAGCGGCGCTGGTTTGGTTGCTGCTGTTTGCTGCCTGCGCGCAGCCACGCTCAGGAGACGCCGCCATTGCCGCACCAGCAATGGTCGTTCGATGGTGTCTTCGGCACCTACGACAAGGCCGCGATGCAGCGCGGCTTCCAGGTCTACAAGCAGATCTGCTCGGCCTGCCACCCGCTCAACCCATCTTTACTTCCGGGACTTGGAGGCGCTGGGCTACACGCCGGACCAGGTCAAGGCGATCGCCGCGACCATCACAGTGCACCGACGGACCGAACGATCAGGGCCAGATGTTCCAGCGGGCTTGCCGCCCTCCGACCCGATCCCCGGTCCGTTTCCCAACGAGAGGCGGCGCGAGCGGCAAATGGCGGGGCGTTGCCGCCCGATTTGTCGATGATCGTCAAGGCGCGCGAAGGCGGCCCTGATTACGTGTTTGCGCTGCTGAACGGCTTCAAGCAGCCGCCCGCCGGCTTCACGGTGCCGCCTGGGAAATACTACAACGAGTATTTCCCCGGGCATTTAATCTCGATGCCGCCGCCGCTGAGCGATGGCGCCGTGACCTACGCCGACGGCACCAAGGCAACGGTGCCGCAAATGGCGCACGACGTCGCGACCTTCCTCGCCTGGGCCTCCGAGCCGACACTCGATGCGCGCCATCGCACCGGGGCTCGGGTGTTCCTGTTTCTGATCGTCGGCGTCGGCATCTTTTACGCGGCCAAGCGCAAGATTTGGGCGGCGGTGCACTGATCCGCAGATGATTGCCCCCGTGATCGGCATCATCGGCGGCAGTGGCCTCTATGAAATCGACGGCCTGGTCGATGTCGCTTGGCGGCGGGTCGAGAGCCCGTTCGGCGGACCTCGGACGAATTCTGCTTTGGCGCCCTCGACGGCCAGCAAGTCGTGTTTGTGCCGCGCCACGGGCGCGGGCACCTGTTGCCGCCGTCGGAAATCAATTTTCGCGCCAATATCGATGCGCTGAAACGCTGCGGCGTCACCGACATCGTCTCGCTCTCCGCGGTCGGCAGTCTGCGCGAGGATCTGAGCCCGGGCGATTTTGTCATCGTCGATCAGTTCATCGACCGCACCTTTGCCCGCGAGAAAAGCTTTTTTGGGACCGGCTGCGTCGCCCATGTGTCGATGGCATATCCGGTCTGCTCTCGCGATCGGCGACGCGCTCGAGCGGCGTTGCCGCGCAGGCCGGACTGGCGCTGAAACGCGGCGGCACCTATCTCGTCATGGAAGGTCCGCAGTTTTCAACGCTGGCGGAAAGCCGGCTCTACCGCTCGTGGGGCTGCGACCTGATCGGGATGACCAACATGCCCGAAGCGAAACTCGCCCGCGAGGCGGAGATCTGCTACGCCACGGTGGCGATGGTAACCGATTACGATTGCTGGCACCCCGGACATGATGCGGTCACGGTCGAGATGATCGTCGGCGTGCTGCTGGCCAATGCAAAAAGGCAAAATCGCTGATCCGGGCGGTCGTTCCGTTGCTTTCCGGCAGAGCCGGGGGGGTGCCCGCAGGGCTGCCAGCAGCGCTCGAACGGCGCGCTGATCACCGCTCCGGAAAAGCGCGATCCGGCGCTGCTTGCGCGGCTCGACGCGGTCGCCGGTCGGGTGTTGCGGGCGTCCGCCGTGAAGGTTCAGGGCCGGCTGATGCGGACCATCTGGCCGGTCGGCGATGGCCGCTGTGTCGAGATCATCGACCAGACGCGCTCACCGCATGAATTGGCGATCGTCCGGCTAACCACTCTTGAGGACGCGGCAACAGCAATCCGGACGATGCAGGTTCGCGGCGCGCCGCTGATCGGGGTCGCCGCAGCGTATGGCGTGGCGTTGGCGATGGCGCAGGATCCCTCCGATCGCGGTCTCGACCGCGCCATCGCGACACTCGCCGCAACGCGGCCGACCGCGGTCAACCTCCGCTGGGCGCTCGCCGAAATGGACGACGTGCTGCGCCATCGCGAGCCAGGAGCCGGTTTGCCGCAGCCAGTCGCCCATGCCGGTCAAGATTGCCGAGGCGGATGTCGCGAGCAGCCGCGCCATCGGCGTGCACGGCGCGGCCCTGATCGCCGAGGCGTGGCGGCATAACGGCGAGCAGCCGGCCGGTCCAGGTGCTGACCCATTGCAACGCCGGTTGGCTCGCCGCGGTAGATTGGGGCACGGCATTGGCGCCGGCCTATCGGGCCCATGATGACGGCATCCCGATCCATGTCTGGGTCGACGAGACGCGGCCGCGCAATCAGGGCGCCGGGCTGACCGCTTGGGAATTGGGCCAGCACGGCGTACCGCATACCGTCATCGTCGACAATGCCGGCGGCCATCTGATGCGCCAGGGCCTGGTCGATCTGTGCCTCGTCGGCAGCGACCGCACCACCGCCGGCGGCGATGTCGCGAACAAGATCGGGACCTATCTGAAGGCGCTGGCGGCGCATGACAACGATCTCCCGTTTTATGCGGCATTACCGTCATCGACGATCGACTGGGAGATCGAAGACGGGGCGGCCATCCCGATCGAGCGCCGCGACAGCCGCGAGGTCACCCATGTCGAGGGCTGGACCGAGGGCGGCGAGCGTGTAGCGGTGCGAATCACCCCGGTGGACAGCCCGGCCGAAAACTACGCGTTTGATGTAACGCCAGCCCGGCTGATGACCGCGCTGATCACCGAGCGGGGGATCTGCCCGGCCTCGCGCGAAGGTCTGCTAGCGCTGTTTCCGGAGCGCCGCTGAACCAGGCCGCTGATCCAGGGAGGGGCGCCGATGGAGCCGATAACCGGCATCGACCACATCATCGTAGGTGTCCGCGACCTTGAAAGCGCGCGTGAAACGTGGCGCCGGCTGGGGTTCGCCTTGTCGCCGCGCGGCCGTCATTTCGAGCAACCGACCGGCAATTACTGTGTGATGTTCCCGTCGGACTACGTCGAGCTGTTGGGGATCGTCGATACCGGTTCATCCGCGCACCGGCTCGACAGCTTTCTCGCGTGGCGAGAAGGGTTGATGGGCATCGCGTTAGCCCCCGCCGGCAGCGCCGAGGAGGCAAGGACGGTGCTGCTGGATCGTGGTCTTCACCCGATCCGAGCCGCGCCCGCTCGCCCGGCAAATCGAGCTCCCCGAGCGAGTGACGGTCGCCGCGTTTTATGCTGGTGTCGCTACCGCCCGAGGAAACGCCGGGCATCGACTGCTTTCTGTGCGCGCATCTGACGCCCGAACTTATGCGACGCCGGAATGGCTGCGACATCCGAACGGGGCAACGGCAATCGAGGCCGTGCACATATTGGTCGAGAGCACGACGCCACTGCTGCCGGCCTATGACCGGCTGTTCGGGATTGTGCAGGTGACGACGACCGATGCCGTAGCGGCGATCCATGTCGGCCGCCATCGGCTCGTTTTCAGCACGCCCGATGATTTCCAGACGATGCACCCGGCGCTCGATCTCGCTTGCAATCTTCGGCTGCCGGGCATCGTCGCGCTGGAAATCGCTGTCGAACAACGCGAGGTCACGGCGGCCCATTTGGCAGGACAGAAAATCGCCTTTGCGGAGATGCCCGGGGGCGGCCTCGCCGTTGCGGCAGATCAGGCGAATGGCGCGATCCTGATTTTTTCGGAAAGCTGACGCTGCCCGCAAACCGTTGTCCCCGATGATTGGCCGATGCCGCCGTTTTTAGTGATTCCGTTCCCCGCGATCGATCCGGTCGCGGTCTCGCTCGGCCCTCTTGCGATTCGTTGGTATGCGCTCGCTTATATCGCTGGGCTGGTGATCGGCTGGCGTTATTGCCTGGCGCTCGCTAACCGTCCGCCGTACCTCGTCCGGCGCCAGGACATTGATGACTTTCTGGTGTCGGCAACCCTGGGCGTCGTTCTGGGCGGACGCCTCGGCTACGTCCTATTCTACAATCCAGGTTACTATTTCGCGCACCCGCTCCAAGCCTTGTTTGTCTGGCACGGCGGAATGTCATTCCACGGCGGCGCGATCGGCGTGACGGTTGCGATCGTCCTGTTCACCCGCGCGCGCCGGATCCGGCTGTTCGCGTTTTCTGACATCATCATCGAGGCGATCCCGATCGGCCTTTTCTTTGGCCGCATCGCCAATTTCATCAATGGCGAGCTGTACGGCCGTCCGACCGACGTCCCCTGGGCGATGATTTTCCCGAATGGCGGTCCGGTGCCGCGGCATCCGAGCCAGCTCTACGAAGCGTTCTGCGAGGGTATTCTGCTGTTCTTGCTGTTGTTCGTCGCCGAGCGGCGCGGCGCCCGGCGCTGGCCCGGGCTTGAAACCGGTCTGTTCCTGGCCGGCTACGCCGTTGCTCGAATGTCCGGCGAGCTGTTTCGCCAACCCGACCCGCAGCTCGGTTATCTGATCTTTGGGACGACAATGGGCCAACTGCTGTCGATTCCGGTGCTGATTGCCGGTGTCGTGATCATCGTCTGGGCGCGGCATACCCGCCCGTCAATGCCGTGACGCGGGCCGGGCTCAAGGAGAAGATCGCGCGGCGCATCCGCGCCGAGGGGCCGCCTTCGGTCGCTGCCTATATGGCGATGGCGCTCTACGATCTCGAACTCGGCTATTACGCAACGAAGCGGCCGATCGGCGCCGTCGGCGATTTCATTACAGCACCCGAGATCAGTCAGATCTTTGGCGAGCTGATTGGGGTGTGGTGCGCGCTGATATGGGACGGAATGGGCCGCCCCGATCGGGTAATCCTTGCGGAGCTGGGGCCCGGCAGCGGCGCGCTCCTTGCCGATCTGTTACGCGCCGCGAATGCATTCCCGAAATTTCGCCGCGCGCTTCGCCTGCATCTTATCGAGGTCAGCCCGATCCTGCGCGCTGAGCAGCAGCGCCGTCTCGGGATCAAGGATGCAACCTGGCTGGCCCGATTGGAGGAACTGCCCGAGGGTCCGCTGCTGGTCGTCGCCAATGAGTTTCTCGACGCGCTGCCGATCCGCCAGCTGGTACGCGGCGCGCGCGACTGGGCCGAGCGGATGGTTACCCTGGACCAGAGAGATCGGCTGATTTTTGCCAGCGGCCCCGAAAATTCGGTATTGTCGCTCCTCATACCCCCGGCTCTGCGTGAATCCGCCCTGCCCGGAGCGGTGTTCGAGATTTGTCCCGCCGCCCTGAATGTGGCTGCGACCCTCGGCGCGCGTCTGACCCGCGCCCCAGGAGCGGCGTTGTTCATCGATTATGGTCGCATAGCGAGCGCCGTTGGAGCCAGTTTGCGCGCGGTTTCGGGCCACAACCCAGCCGATCCGCTGGCAGCGCCCGGCAGCGCCGACCTCAGCGCCGATGTCGATTTTGCGGCTATCGCCGAAGCCGCCAGCGCTGCCGGTGTCGATATCCATGGGCCGGTCCCGCAGGGCGACTTTTTGCAAGCATTGGGTGCCCGAGCCCGCCTGGCAACGCTGGGCGCGCGCGCCTCGCCCGAGCAGCGGAACCGGCTCGAAAGCGGTCTCGACCGCTTGGTCCATCCGGAGCAGATGGGTAATTTGTTCAAGGTTCTGGCATTTACCTCGCGACGGTTGCCGGCGCCCGCGGGGTTCGACGCTCAGGGGCCGATGTGCTAATCCGGCTCGCCGGATTTGGCGGCGGCGCCGGCATTCGCCACGCCTTCTTCACCCGGCAAGGCGGGGTCAGCGACGGGCTCTATGCCTCGCTCAATTGTGGTTTCGGATCCGGCGACGACCCCCGCAGAATCGAGCAAAACCGGGCGATTGCGATGCAGATGCTGGGGCTGTCATCCGATCGACTGGTGACCTGCCGCCAAATCCATAGCGCCCGGGTCGTAAGTGTCGACCAGCCTTGGCACCGCGAGGCCGCTCCGACGGCAGACGGCATAGCTACGCGGAGCCCCGGCATCGCGCTCGGGGTGCTGGCGGCCGATTGCGCGCCGCTGTTGCTGTGCGATCCGATTGCGCGCGTGATCGGCGCAGCGCACGGCGGGTGGCGGGGCGCTTTCCTGGGTGTGGCCGAAGCCGCCGTCGAGGCGATGGAGGGGCTCGGCGCCGATCGCAATCGCATCCGGGTAGGGATCGGCCCCTGCATTGGGCCTGCTTCTTACGAGGTCGGACCCGAATTTCCCGCGCCAATCGTCGCCGAGGACAGCGCAACCGACGCGTATTTCGCACCCGCGGCAAGAGCCGGACACTTCATGTTCGACCTCGCAGCCTATCTCGAGCATCGGCTGCATTGCTTCGGCGTGCATTCGGTCGAACGCGCGCCTCACGATACCGCAGCCGAGCCGGAGTTGTTTTTTAGCTATCGACGGGCTCGTCTCCGCGGCGAGCCGATTTTTGGTCTCGGGCTTTCAGCGATCGCCATCGACGATTAGAATTGTGGCGCCATTCGCGATCAGGCCCGATCCGCGATGCCGTATCTGATTTTGTTCCTCGGTTTTCGTCTGTTGGGCGCACTCGCGACCTGCGTTGTCCTGGTGCAATGAGGCGATGCTGGGCGGATCGGCGGGCTGTCGCAGTAGTGATGCTGCTGATCGCAGCATGCCAGCCGCTACCGCATCCTTTTGCCAATGATGTCCCAAAACCCGGGTCGCCGATGCTGGCCTTGCGCGACGCCGCCACGGTGGCGGTCGCCCCGCTTCGGGGAGGACCGCGCGCCACTGCTGAAAAGCTGGCGCCGGCGATGGCCGAAGCCCTGCAGAAGCGCGACATTCCGGCGAGTGACCGGACCACGAGCATCGCCAGCTATCAGCTCCACGGCCGCTTGCAGGCGATGCCGCCCGCCGGCGAAAGGGCAGCGATCGTCGTGTTGTGGGATCTGCGCGACCCGTCCGGCAAATCGCTCGGCACCCGGGCCGAACGGATCGAAGCCCGAGCAGGCGACTGGCAAGCCGGCAAGAATGAAGCAGTCGCTCGTCTCGCTGAGGCGAGCGCCGAGCAAATCGCCCCGATGCTTCAGGACAAGCCGACAGTCGAGGCAGCGGAGACGGGCGAGACCCGATTGTTGATCGCCGGCGTCGAGGGTGCTCCGGGGGATGGCGGAACAGCGCTCGCCAGCGCCATCAAGTCGCTTCTGCGAAAGCAGGATCTGGCGATCGTCTCCGATCCTCAAGACAAAGCCGATCTGCTGCTCGATGCCGCGGTCGCCGTGGGCAAGCCCGCGGCCGGCGCGCAGCATGTCAAAATCGTCTGGCGTGTCCGAAATAAGAATGGTGGGGAGATCGGTACTGTGGTGCAGGAAAACGACGTTCCCGCCGGGCTGCTCAAGGGCGCGTGGGGCGATGTCGCTTATACGGTAGCACTGGCGGCGCAAGACGGCATCTTGCAGCTGATCGCCCAGGGTGCGCCGCAAGCGGCCGGAACGAGCTCAGCCGAGTCCGTAGCGTCGTTGGCTGGGGCTAGCCGCAAGGTTGTCAGAGCGCTAGGGGATTGTTACATTATCTTGGCAAGAAGCGGCGGGGCCGGGCTCGCCGCCTTGGTTATATGGCGCCTCATGAAGATTCTCGCCTGCAACAGTAATCGGCCGCTGGCCGAAGACATTGCGGATTATTTGGATCTACCGCTGACCAAGGCGAGCGTGCGGCGGTTTTCCGATATGGAGGTGTTTGTCGAAATTCACGAGAACGTGCGCGGCGAAGACGTTTTTGTGATCCAGTCGACGTCTTATCCGGCCAACGACCATCTAATGGAGCTACTCGTCGCGCTCGACGCGCTAAAGCGCGCTTCGGCGCGGCGCATCACCGCGGTCATTCCCTATTACGGTTATGCCCGGCAGGATCGCAAATCCTCCTCGCGTTCGCCGATCTCGGCCAAGCTCGTCGCCAATCTGATAACCGCGGCGGGCGCCGACCGGGTCTTGACGCTCGACCTGCACGCAGCTCAAATCCAGGGCTTTTTTGACATCCCGGTCGACAATCTGTTCGCCGCGCCGGTGCTGGTGAAGGACATTCTTGATCATCACGCCAACCGCGAACTAATTATCGTCTCGCCCGACGTCGGTGGGGTGGTGCGCGCCCGCGATATCGCGCGCCGTGTCGACGCCGACCTCGCGATCATCGACAAGCGGCGTGAGCGCGCCGGCGTCTCTGAAGTCGTCAACATCATCGGCGATGTCGAAGGGCGCCGATGTATCCTCATCGACGACATCGTCGACAGCGCCGGCACGCTTGTGCAATGCCGGTTCGGCCCTGGTCGACGCGGGCGCATCCGCCGTGTTTGGCTTATGTCGACACACGGAGTGTTGTCGGGAGGAGCGGTGGCGCGGGTCGATGAACTCGCCGATCGAATCGCTGGTCATGACCGACAGCATCATGGCGACCAAAGCGGTGCGCGAGGCGAGCAACATCCGCCAGGTGTCCATCGCGCCGTTGATGGCGGAGGCAATCCGCCGCATCAGCGAGGAGCGCTCGGTCTCGAGCCTATTTGATTAAGCTGCCGAATACCGTTACTGCACAAATCGGCTGTTTGGCATGCTGCGCTGAAACACAGTCATCTTTGCTAAGGAGCAAGACTCGATGCCCGAAATCATCAGCCTGAGCGCCGAGGTGCGCGCCAGCGCCGGCAAAGGCGCCGCCCGCGCGACCAGGCGCGGAGGGCGCATCCCCGGCATTGTCTATGGCGGCGACCGCGAGCCAACGCCGATCAGCCTCGAACCGCGCGAATTATCGCGCGCGCTCGCCCGCCGGGGATTTTTCGCGACACTAGTCGATCTCACCGTCGACGGCGCCGTTCAACGCGCCCTGCCGCGCGAGGTGCAATATCACCCGGTGACAGACAAGCCGCTGCACGTCGATTTCATGCGCGTTGCGCCGACGACCCGAGTCACGGTCTCTGTCCCCGTCGCGTTCGTAAATCAGGAGCAGTCGATCGGTCTGCGCCGCGGTGGCATTCTCAACATCGTCCGCCACGGAATCGAGCTGAACTGCCCGGTGGACGGCATCCCCGACCACCTGACGGTCAGCCTCGACGGACTCGATATCGGCGACAGCGTTCACATTAGCGCCGTCGCAATCCCGGAGGGATGCAGGCCTACGATTACGGGACGGGACTTTACGATTGCCAGCATCGCGGCCTCGTCCGCCGTGCGCGAAGAAGCCGCGACCACCGCTGCGACGCCGCCTTCGGGAGAGCAGGCGGCCTCCTGACCCGCCCGGACCAACTCGCCGCATCGACGGTTTTGTCCCCAATGCGCCTTGTGGTCGGGCTGGGAAATCCCGGTTCGCGCTATGCCCGAAACCGGCACAATATTGGTTTTCTCGCGATCGATGCGATCGCTCGGCGGCATGGTTTTCCTGCGTTCCGCAGCCGCTTCAAGGGCGAACTTACCGAAGCGCCGATCGCCGGGGCGCGCCGGCTGTTGCTCAAGCCGCAGACCTTTATGAATGCTTCGGGGGAATCGGTTGCCGAGGTGGCGCGCTTTTACAAAATCGCGCCCGAGGATATCGCTGTGATCCATGACGAAATCGATCTGCGTCCAGGGAAACTTAGGGTCAAGCGCGGCGGCGGCAACGCCGGGCACAATGGTCTGCGTTCGATCGACCCGGTGATCGGACCCGATTACTGGCGGCTGCGGATCGGGGTTGGCCATCCCGGGGTCAAGGAGTTGGTGCAGCCCTATGTGTTGCAAAACTTCAGTGCCGAAGAGATGACCGATTGGGTCGAACCGCTGCTTGCGGCAATCGCCGAGACCATCGGATTGCTCCTGTCGGGCGCACCGGACGCGTTTATGAGCGAGGTTGCGCGCCACCTGATGCCGCCCGAAATAAAACCGGCGCCGGCACCAGTTTCGACATAAGGCCATGGGGTTCAGCTGCGGCATCATCGGACTGCCCAATGTTGGCAAGTCCACCCTGTTCAACGCCTTGACTGCAACCGTTGCGGCCGAGGCGGCGAATTACCCTTTTTGCACGATCGAGCCCAACATCGGCCGCGTTGCGGTACCCGACGCGCGACTGGCTGTTTGCGCCCAGCTCGCGAAATCGGCGAAAATCATTCCGACCCAGCTCGAGTTTGTCGACATCGCCGGGCTGGTGCGCGGCGCGGCGCGCGGCGAAGGGCTCGGCAACCAGTTCCTCGGGCACATCCGCGAAGTCGATGCGATCGCCCACGTCGTGCGCTGTTTCGACGACGGCAATGTCGTGCATGTCGAGGGCTCGGTCGACCCGATCCGCGATGTCGAAACCGTCGAAACCGAGCTGATGCTGGCCGATCTCGACAGCCTCGAACGGCGCGCAGTCGCGGTGCAAAAGCGGGCGCGCGGCGGCGACAAGGAAGCGAGAGCCCTGGCCGACATCATCGATCCGGTGCTTGCGGCTTTGCGGGCGGGCGAGCCAGCGCGCAATGCCGTCACCGGCATCGAACAGCAAAAGAGCCTTGCGACACTTCAGCTGCTCAGCGCCAAGCCGGTTCTCTATATCGCGAATGTTGATGAAGCGAGCGCTGCCGCCGGTAACGCCAAGAGCCGTCGGTTGGCCGATTACGCTGCGGCTCACGGTGCCGGCGTCGTGCCGATCTCGGCGGCAATCGAAGCCGAATTGGCGCAGCTCGCCGACGCCGGCGAAAGGACCGAATATCTCGCCTCGCTGGGTCTCGAGGAGGCCGGGCTCGATCGCGTCATTCGCGCCGGCTATACGCTGCTCGATCTCATCACCTTTCTGACCGTCGGCCCAAAGGAAGCGCACGCCTGGACGGTCGAACGCGGCACTCGCGCGCCGCAGGCCGCGGGCCGCATCCATAGCGATTTCGAGAAAGGCTTTATCCGCGCCGAGACCATCTCATACGAGGACTTTGTCGCCTATGGCGGCGAGCAGGGCGCGAAGGATGCCGGCCGCGTGCGCCTCGAAGGCGCCGATTATACCGTTCGCGACGGTGACATCATGCATTTCCGCTTCAACGTTTAGCGGAAGAGAAACTCGTCCTGCACTAAGTAGTAAGCCTGCCGTGGCCGTCCGGCTCGCGCACGATAATTCGTCAACGTTAACGAAATCGTCATGGGGGCGTAACGAGCGCGTAATGAACTGCGCCTCACATGCGCTCGCCCGAAATCTGCCAAAAAAGAGGATGCCCGATGCGACATTGCCGCACATCGATGCCTATTGCCGAGTTCGCCCTCGGGGCGGCCGGCCTTTGCATGCTCGCCGCCTTTACCTTGCCGTTGAGTGCCTACGCCGGCGGTAACGGCAACAACGGCCGGACTTCCACCCCAATCCAGCATCTCGTCGTGATCTTCCAAGAGAACGTATCGTTTGATCACTACTTCGCGACAATGGGCTCGGCAGCCTCGTCGATGGGCAGCCCGACGGCGTGCTCCTGACCCATAACCCGAATGCCAACAATCCGGCGAACGGATCAAATGCGATTAACCCGTTTCGTCTTGACCGCTCGCAAGCCTCGACCTGCGACCAGGATCATAATTACGGCGACGAACAGGCTGCGTTTGACCAAGGCCTGATGGACATGTTCCCGGCCAGCGTCGGTTCCGGCAGCTGCAACGGCTTTGATTACGGCAAGGGCAAAGGATTGGTGTTGGGGTATTTCGATGGTAATACTGTAACGGCCCTGTGGAATTATGCGCAGGATTATGCGATGAGCGACAATTCCTACGGCACGACTTTTGGACCTTCGACTCCGGGCGCGCTTAATCTGGTGGCCGGCAACACCTACCCGGCAACGCCCTCGGCTTCAACGCCTAAGGTCGTGGCCACCAACGCCGGCGGTACAGGGACACTCGTCGGCGATCTCGACCCGACCGGCGATGTCTGCTCCGGCCCCCCGACTGTCCAACTCGGCGGCCAAAATATTGGCGACCTGTTGAACGCCAAAGGCGTGAGCTGGGGTGCGTTCATGGGGGGGTTCGATCTGTCGATCACGAATATAAACGGTACATCGGGGTGCGGTCGAACGAGCCCCGCGACTCCCGCCAATGGTGGCCCGACCGCTGACTACATTCCGCATCATGCCTGGTTCCAATATTATGCATCGACAGCCAACCCGCAGCACACGCGGCCAAAATCGCTGTTTGAGATTGGGCATAACGGCCCCGCCAATCACGAGTACGACATCCATGATTTTTTCGACGCGCTGAAAGCCGGCAATATGCCCGCTGTCAGCATTCTAAAAGCACTGGCTTATGCGGATGGCCATGCCGGCTATTCCGACCCGCTGCTCGAACAAACTTTTCTGGTCAATACCATCAACACGATCATGAAGTCGCCATTTTGGAACAGCACCGCGATCGTCATCGCTTATGACGATTTAGACGGCTGGTACGATCACCAAATGAGCCCGATCGTCAATCCATCTGCGGTCAACAACCCAAGCAGCGCAAAGAATAGCGATCAGCTTAACGGGCCCGGGAAATGCGGCAACGGCATGCCTATCGCGGGTATCGAAGGCCGGTGCGGTTACGGCCCACGCCTCGTACTGTTGACGATCTCGCCCTATGCCAAACAAAACTTTGTCGACAACACGCTGACCGATCAAAGCTCGATCCTGCGCTTTATCGAGGACAATTGGGGCACCGGCGAGATCGGCAGCGGGTCGTTCGATCAGATTGCCGGGCCGCTAACCAACATGTTCGATTTCAGTCGTCGGGGCAGCAACGATCGGCTGTTCCTCAACCCAACCACTGGCCAGCCACTCTACTGATCGGGTTCCATGTTCCCGGGGGCTCCGGCTCCGGGAGCAGCTCTCGCTATGTTGTCACCTCCCCCAGCATCTTCCGATAAAGCGAGAGATAATGCCGGGCGGCGGCGTCCCAGGAAAAATTGCGCGTCATTGCGTGACGCATCATCTGCCGCCAGATCCCGGGTTGGCGCATTAAATCTGCCGCCCGGCTGATCGCGTCGAGCAGCGCTGTTGGGCTCTCGTCGTCAAAGGCAAAGCCGGTTGCCGACCCGTCTGCCAGGGTCACTGCCGAGGCGTCGACGACCGTGTCGGCGAGCCCGCCGACCCGCCGCACCAACGGCAGGGCGCCATAGCGCAGCGCGTAGAGCTGGGTCAGCCCACAGGGTTCAAAGCGGGATGGCACCAGAATGACGTCGGCGCCGCCGATGATCAGGTGCGCCAATCGCTCGTCATAGCCGAACTCGGCGGCCACCTGACCGACATTGTCGCGTGATGCCTCAGCGTAGCCTTGCTCGAGATCGACGTCGCCGGACCCCAGCAACACGAGCTGCCCGCCGCCGGCAATCAGTTCCGGCACCATCGCGAGCAGGATATCTAACCCTTTTTGCGGCGTCAGCCGGCTCACCACTCCAAACAGCGGTGTTTCCGCGCGTTCGGCAAGATTGAGGCGGTGGCGTAACGCGGCTTTCGCGGCACCTTTGCCCGCTGCCGCGTTTTCGATCCAATAAGGTTGCGGCAGATTCGGATCGTGGCGTGGATCCCAGATCCGCGGGTCGACGCCATTCAATATCCCAGTCAAATCGGCGGCGCGGGTGCGCAGCAATCCGTCGAGCCCCCAGCCAAAATCCGGCGTCTGGATTTCGCGCGCATATGTTGGGCTGACCGTTGTCAGTTGATCGGCAAAAAACAGTCCGCCTTTGAGAAACGAGACCTCGCCATAAAACTCGACACCATCGACCGAGAAGAACTGAGGTGGGAGTGCCAACTCCGGGAAAATCCCCGCCGGAAATGTCCCGCGATAGGCGAGATTGTGAATCGTTAGTACGCTCGTGACCGGTTCTACCGGAGCTGGCGAAGCGGCGAGGTACGCCGGCGCCAAACCGCCGTGCCAGTCATGGCAATGCAAAATCTGCGGCTGCCAATTTCGGTCGGCGCCGCGCGCCAGTTCCGCTGCGACCCAGCTAAACAGCCCAAATCGTCGGTGATTGTCGGGCCAATCGCTGCCGTCCGGCGCCGCGTAGGGATTGCCCGGCCGGTCGTAAAACGGCGGATGATCGACGACATACACGTAGCGGTCGCTGCCGGGCAGCCGCGCACGCGCCACTCGGACCCGCTCGGACGCGAACGGCGTCAGCAGCCGAACCACATCAGTGATATCGGCAAACGCGTCGAGAAATCCCGAGAACCCCGGCAATAGCAGTCGTGTGTCTACTGCGAGCGCCGCCAAAGCCGGTGGCAAGGCGGAGGCGACATCGCCTAGCCCGCCAGACTTGACCCAAGGGTAAAGCTCGGCGCTGACATGGAGGACTCGCATCGGCGAGCGATATGCCACCGGTCGAAAGATTTAGGCAAAACAATCCTAACTTCAGCGTCGGGAAGTCGCAGAAACTCAAGCCGCTTTCACTTCAGCCTGCAACAGCAAGAGGAACCGGCTCGATCTCACCAGCAGGCATCCGTTGTGGGGTGGGTTCCTGCGCGATGACGCGATCGGCGGGGAGTGCCACCAATACTCGAGTGCCGAGCCCTTTTCCGCTAACAATCGAGAACGAGCCGCCGTGCAGCTCAGTCAATCGCCTCGCGATCGGCAGACCGAGCCCGGGGCCCTGCCGTTCTCGCGCGAGCCCGCCATCCACTTGGCCGAAGGGCTCTACCGCCAGGTCGATTTCCGCTGCGGTCATCCCCGAGCCGGTGTCTCTCACCTCGAGATCGACGCCGCCCTCGCCGGAGCGGGAGATGGCGAGATAAACGAGCCCACCTGGATCGGTAAATTTCACGGCGTTACCGAGCAGGTTCAGCAGAATCTGCTTCAATCGGGCTTCGTCCGCGACAATTCGGGGCAGCCCGGCAGCGATCTCGGTACGAAGATTAAGGCCGGCCGCCGTGAGCTGTCCATCGATCAGACCGATGCAGCAATCGGCGAGCACGGATAGATCGATGCCCCAATCTTCCTCCAGTTCGAACCGTCCGGCATCGATTCTAGCGAGGTCGAGAACGTCGTCGATAATTTGGAGCAGATGCGCGCCGCTTTGACGGATATAGCCTACATATTCTTGTTGGCGGGGATCGAGGGAAATGCCGGGACCTCGTGCCAGCATTTCCGAAAACCCGAGAATGGCGTTAAGCGGCGTGCGCAATTCATGGCTCATATTCGCGAGAAATTGCGATTTGGCGAGGTTTGCCGCGTCCGCCTGAAGTTTTGCTTGGCGCAAAGTCCGCTCGGCCTCCACCTCGTCGCTGACGTCGCGCGCAGTCCCGCGATAGCCGAGAAAACGTCCCGCGGGGTCGAAGAACGGAAGGCCGCTGATCGAGACCGTCTGCTCGGGTTGATCCCCCACCTTTCTCGTATATCGGAAATTGCGGAACGGCTTGTGCTGCTCGAGTAACGTGATGTGCTCACGCCACTTGCCGGGACCATGATCCGCTTGCGATACGAGTTCCCAGCGGGCCCGGCCGAGCCGGGTCGCCGGATCTTGGCCAAAGGACCGGATATGCTCGGAATGCCAAGTGAACCGGTGGCTCGCATCAGTTTCCCAATACCAATCCGAGCCGCATTCAACAAAGTCGCGCAACCGCCCCTCACTCTCGCGCCGGCCGGCCTCGGCCTTCTGATACTCTTCTGAGCGCTCCCCAAGCGATCGAGCCGCCATCGCCATCGAGCGCAGGACGACATCGATTTCGGTGACCCCGCAGGCGGTCCGGGCCGGCATCTGACCGTTGCCCAGAGCTGTCGCCGCATGCGAGACTGCGCGGGCCGAATGGATAAGCCAGCCGGCCGCCGCCAGGGCGATGCAGCCGCCCAGTACGCGCGCGCCGATCCCGATTAAGGCCAGCTCTCCGAACGGAGCGAGTTGCGGCCGATCCTTTCCCAACCGCATCAGCATCACAGGGGCGAAGCCGACCGTCGGCAAGATCGGCGCGGCAATCATGACGACGAGCAGGGCCCGTAGCGACATGCATCGTTTGATCGGGCGGAGCAGCATTGCCGGATCGCCTCCAATCCGGCAGCAAACGGCCAATACCTTGATTTCTGGTTAGCGCCGTACCGACGCTAACACGGGCGCATCGCGATTATGGCAGCAGTAGCCCGCAATAGCGGCGGGCCGCTATGAGCAGGCCGGGCCCGCTGGAGGCTCGGATACCGTGGCGGGCGGCACCGTCGCTATTTGGTGGCGTTCCTTAGTTTTTGGTTTTGTCGACGAGGCGGTTTTCGCCGATCCACGGCATCATCGCCCGCAGGCGCTCGCCGACTTCCTCGATCGGGTGCTGGGCGGCGCGCCGGCGCAACGCCTTGAAGCTCGCCTGGCCGGCGGTGTTCTCCAATACCCACTCGCGCGCGAAATGGCCGGACTGGATGTCGCTGAGCACCTTCTTCATTTCGGCGCGGACGTGGTCATCGATGACCTGCGGCCCCCGTGTGTAATCGCCATATTCGGCGGTGTTCGACACCGAATAGCGCATATTCGCGATGCCGCCTTCATAGATCAAGTCGACGATCAGCTTGACCTCGTGGCAGCATTCGAAATAGGCCATTTCCGGCGCATAGCCGGCCTCGACCAGGGTCTCGAACCCGGCGAGGATTAGCGAGGTCAACCCGCCGCACAGCACCGATTGCTCACCAAACAGATCGGTTTCGCATTCCTCGCGGAAGGACGTCTCGATGACCCCGGCGCGGCCGCCGCCGATCGCCGATGCGTAGGAGAGGGCGATTTCGACCGCGTTGCCCGAGGGGTTCTGCTCGACTGCCAGCAGGCAGGGGACGCCGGCGCCCCGCAGATACTCCGAACGCACGGTGTGGCCGGGACCCTTGGGCGCGATCATAAACACGTCCATGTCGGGCCGCGGCTCGATCAGCCGGAAATGGATGCTGAGCCCGTGCGCCACCGCGAGTGCCGTACCCTCGCGCATGTTGTCGCGCAGATCGCTGGCATAGAGCTGCGCCTGCAATTCGTCGGGCGCCAGCACCATGACGATGTCGGCCCATTTGGCCGCCTGCGCGCTGGTCATGACCTTGAAGCCGGCATTCTCGGCCTTCTGCGCCGAGGCCGAGCCCGGCCGCAACGCGACGACGACATCCTTGACCCCGCTGTCGCGCAGATTGTTGGCGTGGGCATGGCCTTGGCTACCATAGCCGATGACTGCGACTTTTTTCGACTTCACCAGGTTCACATCCGCGTCGCGGTCGTAATACACCCGCATTTCCTGTTTCCTTCCTATAACCGTCACCCTTAGCCCGGACCCAAGGCAGTCCGCCGGAGCATCGGTCCCCTGTTCATGCCAGGGGCAGGCTCTGGGTTCCCGCATGGGCGGGAACGACGAAACTAAGCTACCCTGGCAGCTTGGTTCAAAAACTCGTGGCGCCGCGCGAAATTGCGACGGCACCGGTGCGCGAGATTTCGACCAAGCCCAACGGCTCCATCAGCGCGATAAAGGCGTTCAATTTCTCAGCCGAACCGGTCATCTCGAAAACAAAGCTCTCGATCGTCGAATCGACGACTCGGGCACGAAAGATGTCGGCCAGCCGCAATGCTTCGATACGCTGCTCGCCTTGGCCAGCGACCTTTATCAGCATCATCTCGCGTTCGACAAACGGCCCCTCATCGGTCAGATCGTAGACCTTGTGCACCGGCACGAGACGCGACAGCTGCGCCTTGATCTGCTCGATGATCATCCGCGTGCCAGTGGTGACGATCGTGATCCGCGACAGGCTGTTGCGGCGATCGACCTCGGCGACCGTCAGGCTTTCGATATTGTAGCCGCGCCCCGAAAATAATCCGACGACGCGCGCCAGGATGCCGGGTTCGTTGTCGACCAGAACCGCGATCGTGTGCCGCTCTTGGCCGTCCTTGTCCGCGCTCACCCCCACCGCTCCGTCAGACGAGCACCATGCCTTCCTCCGAGACCGGTTGTTGGGCCTCATCCTTGGGGCCGAGGAGCATTTCGTTATGTGCCGCTCCTGACGGGATCATCGGGAAACAATTCTCCTTGGGGTCAACCGCAACATCGAGGATTACCGCGCCCGGGGTCTTCAGCATCCAGGCGATCGCATCATCGACCTCGGCCGGGTCCTCGACCCTTTGGCCATTGGCGCCGAAGGCATCCGCCAGTTTGACGAAATCCGGCAATGCAGCAGTGTAGCTTTCGGAATAACGGCCGCCGTGCAGCAATTCCTGCCACTGGCGCACCATCCCCATGTATTGATTATTCAAGATGAAGAGTTTGACCGGCAGCCGATACTGCGACACGGTCGACATTTCCTGAATGTTCATCAGGATCGAAGCTTCGCCGGCGATGTCGACGACGAGTGCGTCGGGATGCGCGATCTGGACGCCGATCGCCGCCGGCAAGCCATAGCCCATCGTGCCGAGCCCGCCCGACGTCATCCAATGATGCGGCTGCTCGAATTTAAAAAATTGCGCCGCCCACATTTGATGCTGGCCAACCTCGGTCGTCACATAGACGTCGCGGTCGCGGGTCAGCGCATAAAGCCGTTCGATGGCATATTGCGGCTTGATCACGCCGCGGCAGCTGCGGTCATAGGAGAGGCAGTCGCGCGCCCGCCATGCCTCGATCTGTCGCCACCATTCGCCGCGATCGCACGCCAGTCGGCCACTCGGCCAGGCATCGATCATGGCCGCCATGGCGTGGCCGACATCGCCAATGATTGGCAAATCGACCCGCACATTCTTGTTGATTGAGGACGGGTCGATGTCGATGTGGATCTTTTTCGATCCCGGCGAAAAGGCGTTCAGCCGCCCGGTCACCCGGTCGTCGAAGCGCGCGCCGACAGCGACCAGCAGGTCGCAGCCATGCATCGCCAAATTCGCTTCGTAGGTCCCGTGCATGCCGACCATGCCAAGAAAATGCGGGTCGGCCGCTGGAAAGGCGCCGAGACCCATCAAGGTCAAGGTGCAAGGGGCATCCACCCGCCGTACAATTTCGGTAAAGGCGACGCAGGCTTCCGCCCCGGAATTGATCAGCCCGCCGCCGCCATAAAACAACGGCCGCTTCGCGGCGGCGATCAATTCGACCGCCTCGGCAATGCGCGCTGGTTCCGGCACCATCTGCGGCCGGTAGCTTTTGTGGCGGGCATCCTCCGGATTGCTGTAGGGGCCGAGCGCGAACAGCACGTCCTTTGGCAGATCGATCACCACCGGCCCCGGCCGCCCGCTTTTCGCGATGTAAAACGCCTCATGCATCATGCGCGCAAGGTCGCGGACGTCCTTGACGAGATAATTGTGCTTGGTGCACGGCCGCGTGATGCCGGTGGTATCGGCCTCCTGAAACGCGTCATTGCCGATTAGGTGGGTCGGCACCTGGCCAGTCAGGCACACGACCGGCACCGAATCCATCAGCGCATCGGTCAGCCCAGTCACCGCATTTGTGGCACCGGGTCCGCTCGTCACCAGCACCACACCGACCCGGCCGGTCGACCGGGCATAGCCCTCGGCGGCATGAACCGCACCGCCCTCTTGCCGGACAAGGATGTGGCGCAAGGCGTTCTGCTTGAACAGCGCGTCATAAATCGGCAGCACCGCACCGCCGGGATAGCCGAAAACGACATCAACGCCCTGGTCGACAAGCGCCTTGATGACGATTTCCGCTCCACTGATCGGCTCGGCCGACATGACAGGCTCCTGAGCAAAGAGAAAGCAGGGTTGCGATTGGTGCACCGTGGCACCTGGTGGATCGCAAGGCCGCGCAACCTAGTCAGCTATCACAGACTGGTCAACAAGAACTCGTCAATAAACTGACGTGAGCGGTGCAGCAAACTTTCCGAAAATTGCTCATCGAGCAGCAGATCGGGCTGCAGCTGGTGGCGAAACCACGTCATCTGACGCTTGGCATAGCGCCGCGTCGCGCGTTGCGCCGCGACGATTGCGTCGGCGAGGATCATCTCACCGCGCAAATGGCGCAACAACTCCGGCAACCCCACTGCCTTCATCGCCGGCAGATCGGGATCGAGGCCGCGCTTGGCAAGCGCCTCGGCTTCCGCGACGGCGCCGCGGGCGATCATCGCCGCGAACCGCGCATCGCAAGCGGCGTATAATCGATTGCGCGGCGGCATGATCAGGATGGTCGCGAAGTGGCAAGACGGTGTGCAATGCAGGCGGTCCTGCCATGCACAGATCGGGATGCCGGTGGCCCGCACGACGGCGTAGGCGCGCACCAGCCGCTGCGTGTCGCCGCTGTGCAGCCGCCGCGCCGACACTGGGTCGAGCACCGCCAGCCGCTCGCGAAAAAGCGCGCCGCCGAGTTCCCGGTGAAGCGCCGCTGCCTCGTCGCGTACCCGCTCGGGAATCTCCGGAAACGGCGCCAGCCCGTGTTGCAATGCGCGAAGATACAGCCCGGTGCCGCCAACGACGATCGGCAGCCTGCCGACCGCGGCAGCGGCCGCAATTTCGCCGAGGGCCCGGTCGCGCCACATGCCGGCCGAGCCGCGCTCCGCCGCGTCGAGAAAGCCATAGAGACTGTACGGTGCCCGGGCCTGTGCGGCGGCGTCCGGCCGCGCCGTCAGGATTTCGAGATCGCGGTAGCATTGCAGCGCGTCGGCGTTGATGACCACGCCAGACAACTGCTCCGCTAACGCCAGGGCGAGGGCCGATTTGCCGCTTGCGGTCGGTCCGGCGATTATGACGACGCTCGATGTGGTTTCCCGCTTGTCGGGCGCGCCAGTCTGAGGGTAGGACGCAGGGCAATGCGCTTTGTCCTCACCTTGATCGCCGCCGATCGCGATCACCGTCTCTCCGAACTGGCCGCCACCGTCTGCGAGACCCTGAGGGTTACGGCAGAACCGGATTGGCTAGCAGCCGAACAGGCTTGCGATCTTGCGCTCAACACACCCGAGCCTGGAATCATCGAGCAGGCGGTGCGCGCGCTGATCGGCGAGATGCCGGTCGATTGCGTACTGCAGCCGCTCGCTGGTCGGCGCAAACGGCTGCTCGCCGCCGATCTCGAATCAACGATCATCGAGAACGAGATGCTCGACGAGTTGGGAGCAATGCTCGGGCTCGGGTACGAGATTGTCGAGATCACCCGGCGGGCGATGAATGGGGAAATCGATTTCGCCGGGGCGCTTGCAGCTCGGGTGGCTTTGTTGGCCGGGACCAAGAGCGAGGTGCTGGCCGAAGCCGCCGCCCGGATACGGCTGTGCTCGGGTGCCCACAGCCTGGTCGCGACAATGCGCCGCTCAGGTGCTGCGACCGCGCTCGTGACCGGCGGTTTCACTATCTTCGCCGACCGAGTAGGCGCCGAACTCGGTTTTGACCGAGTCATCGCCAATCGATTGGAGATCGCCCAGGGCAGGCTGACCGGCCGGGTTATGCCGCCGATTGTCACTGGGGAAACTAAAAGGGCAATCTTGCTGGCGTTTGCCACAGAACTCGCCATTCCCACGACCGCGACGCTCGCTGTTGGCGACGGCGCCAACGATCTGCCAATGCTGAGTGCCGCCGGGCTTGGGATCGCCTTTCATGCGAAACCCGCTGTCACCGCTGCTGCGCATGCGCGTTTGAACCATGCAGACCTGACCGGGCTACTCTACGCCCAGGGATACCGCAAAGCCGATTTCGCGGGCTGAGCCGAACTCACTAAGCCTGGAAACGGCTAACTCTGGTCGACGCGAAGTGCGATAAATCGCAAATCCCCCTGCCGCTGAACCAGCAACAAGATGGATTTGCGGCCCGACTTTTTTGCTTCGTCGATTTTGGCGGCCAGTTCCTCGGGGTTCTTTACCTCCTGCTGTGCCGCCTCCATGATCAAATCCCCGGGGTGAAAACCCTTGTCTCCGGCCGAGCTGTCTTTGGCAACATCGACAACAACAACGCCTTTCGCATCGTCGCCGAGCGAGTACTTGTCCTTGAGTTCGGGCGTGATGCCGGAAAGCGTCATCCCCAGAGTCTTGACAAGGCTCCCCGTGCCCGGAGCGGGTTTCTTCGGCCCCGATTTGGCGCTTGCTAGTTGCTGATCGCCTTCTTCGAGACGGCCGACTTTGACCTGCACGGTGGCCTCGGCGTGCTTGCGCCACAGTGTAACCGGAACGGATTGATTAACGGGTGTTTCCGCCACCAGCCGCGGCAAGCGCCGCATGTCGGTGACATCCTTGCCGTTAAAATCCAGGATAACGTCACCAGGCTGGATACCCGCCGCCTGAGCCGGCCCCTTGTCACTGACGCTCGCGACCAATGCGCCTCGCGCTTTGCTGAGCCCGAGGCTTTCGGCGATCTCGTCGGTAACCGCCTGAATTCGCACACCCAGCCAGCCGCGATGTACGGTATGATCGTTTTCGCCCTTCAGTTCGGTGACGACCTCTTTGGCAAGCGCCGAGGGTATCGCAAAGCCGATCCCGATCGAACCGCCCGAGGGTGAGTAGATGGCGGTGTTGATGCCGATCACCTGGCCGTCCATGTTAAACATTGGGCCGCCGGAATTGCCGCGGTTGATCGGTGCGTCGGTTTGCAAAAAGTCATCGTAGGGGCCGGAATTTATGTCGCGCTGACGGGCCGACAAAATCCCCGCGGTGACACTGCCCCCGAGCCCAAACGGATTGCCGATCGCCAGCACCCAGTCGCCGACGCGCGCGGCGTCGCTGTCGCCCCAATTGACGGCCGTAAGCGCCTTCTCAGTGGTCACTTTGAGCAATGCGATATCGGTCTTGGTATCGCGCCCGACCACCTTAGCCTTCAGATTGGTGTTGTCGTGCAAAATGACCGTGATCTCGTCCGCATCGGCAATGACATGGTTATTTGTGACGATGTAGCCTGACGGGTCGATGATGAAGCCCGAACCGAGCGAGGTTGCCTTGCGCGGGGTGATGTCGGGGTGATCGCCCTTGGGAAGGTTGCGCTGGAGAAAGTCGTGAAAAAATTCTTCGAAGGGTGATCCCGGTGGAAACTGCGGCATGTCGGGGTTGCCTTGATCGCCGCCGGCGGTCTTGAGGGTCTGGGTCGTCGAGATGTTCACAACCGACGGGAGCAACTTCGCCGCGAGATCGGCAAAGCTGTCCGGCGCCGACCGGGCCTGTGCCGGTACCGGCGCGATGCCGATAGCCGCGGAAACCACGGCGAGGATCGCGGTAAGCGCCACGCGCAGCACGGGGCGGCGCAACAATATCGATGGGCGAAACGGCACCTGGTCAACTCCTCGTGGGCGGCCCGATTCGCTCGGCGAGAGCATAGTTCGGGGCGCTATCCCTGCATAAACTGTCGCTAAAGAGTACGGGAGAAGGCAATGCCAAGCCAGCCGCTTTCTCGATGCGCGGAACCCGCCCGAGGGAACGAAAACGGTACCGCTGGGCTTAATGGCGGACCAGCCAGACAAGTGCAACGCCGATGCATGCGGCGGCGAGCCCGACCGTTCGCAACATGTGCGGCGGCAGGGCGGTAGCCTGCGCCGCGGCACGTTTCATCGCCTCCGGAAACACGGCGTAGAGGCACCCCTCGATCACCAAGACAAGAGCGAGGGCCGTGACCAGATCGTGCATCAGCCGACAAGTCGGTGATCACCGATTAGTCGGGACGGCGGGCCTCATTGTGCGCCAGTCTTGGCTGCTGGCGGCGCTGTCCTTGTCGAGGCCCCGCTCGGGTTTACAAAATAGCGAAAAAAGTTGCCATCCGGCGCCAGCACGAACGCCGTGGTATTGCCAGTCAGCGCCTCGCGATACGCCTGCATCGATCGGTAAAATGAAAAGAAATCCTTATCCTGATCATAGGCTTTGGCGTAGATGCCGGTCGCCATGGCGTCGCCTTGTCCGCGGGTGATTTGCGCGCTGCGCTGGGCTTCGGCGAGGATCACTGTCCGCTCGCGATCGGCTTTGGCACGAACCGACTGCGCGGCCTCCGCCCCCTCGCCGCGAAACTGCGCCGCTTGCTGCTGACGCTCGGACTGCATGCGGGCGAAGATCGCCTGGCTATTTTCTGGCGGCAGATCGGCGCGACGAATCCGCACATCGATCACATTGATGCCAAAGGGTTTCGCCTGCACCGCAACCTCATCACGGATCTGCCGCATGATTGCGGCGCGCTGCGCCGACAACAGCGCCGACAGGGTGACGTTGCCGATCACCCGGCGCAGGCTGCCGCTGACGAGGGCGTTGAGCCGGGCGCGCACTGCCGGTTCCGAATTGACCGTTTGATAAAACAACAACGGATCGGTGATCCGGTAGCGAGTATAGGTGTCGACCACCAGCCGCTTTTGGTCGGAGGCAATCACCTCCTCGGGCGGCGGCTCAAAATCGAGCAGGCGTTTGTCGTAGTAAATCACATTCTCGATAAACGGCCGCTTGATCTGCAGCCCCGGATCGCGGATCACCCGTCGCGGCTGGCCGAATTGCAGCACCAGCGCCTGCTCGGTTTGATCGACGATAAACAGCGCGCTCAAGGTGAAGATGCCGATGGCGACCAGCAGCACCGCGACTATCGCCAAGATGCGCCGGTCCATCACTGTTGTGTCCCCGATAATGAGGGCACTTGTGAGGGCGACAGCATTGACTGCGGTGCTCCTCCGCTGCTCGGCGCCGCAGCGCTCGCAGGCTTTGGCGGCTCGCCCTTTGGGCTCAGCCCAGGCAGCGGCAGATAGGGCAAGACGCCGCTGCTGCCCTGCGCCGATCGGTCGATGATGACCTTGTTGGCATTGCGCAGGATTTCCTCCATCGTCTCGAGATAAAGACGCTTTTGGGTCACGTCCTGGGCAGCCTGGAAGGCCTTGTAGACCTCATCGAACCGGCCGGCATCGCCTTGGGCGCGAGCAATTACCTGCTGGCGATAGGCTTCGGCCTCTTGGGTGATCCGGACGGCATCGCCACGCGCCCGCGGAATGATGTCGTTGGCGTAGGCCTCGGCCTCGTTACGCAGCCGGGCCCGGTCGGCGATCGCGCGTTGAACGTCACGAAAGGCGTCAATCACCGGGTCAGGCGGGTCGACCCGCTGCAACTGCACCTCGGTCAACTCGATCCCGGAGCTATAATCGTTCAAGAGTGTCTGCAATAGCTTTTGGGTCTCGGTCTCGATCTTGCCGCGGCCTTCGGCCAGCGCCGAGGCGATCGGCGTTTCGCCGATAACCTCGCGCATCGCACTTTCGGCGGCTGACTTGACGGTCATTTCAGGGTCGCGAATATTAAACAGATAAGCCTTCGCGTCCTTGATCACCCAGAACACGGCAAAGTTGATGTCGACGATATTCTCGTCGCCGGTCAGCATCAGGGCTTCCTCCGGAACCTGGGCGGCGACTACACCTCGGCCGCTGGAGTTGTCGGCGCTGCGATAGCCGATCTCGGTGCGGTTAACCCGGGTAACGCTCGGCGTCAGCGCGGTCTCGATTGGGGCCGGCAGATGGTAGTTAAGGCCGGGCTGAGTTGTGCGGTTGTAGGCGCCAAAGCGCAGCACAATCCCGACCTCGTCGGGCAGCACGCGATAGAACCCGCTCGCCAGCCAGATGACGACTATCGCGATCAAGACAACGGCGATCCCGGCCCCGGTGCCGAATCCGCCCGGAACAATTCGACGCACGCGGTCCTGACCGCGCCGCAGCCACTCCTCGAAATCCGGAGGATAGGGATTGCGGCCGCGCGGTCCTTGCCCGCCGCCGCCATTGTTGCCGGGGCCGCCGCCCCATGGGCCACCGCCGCGAGGACCGCTGCCCCACGGACCGCCCCCTTGACTTTTCCAGATCATCGAGACTGAACCTTTCCGCGGCGCTGGGCCGGGATCCGACCGCCCCTGCGGCTGCGGCCCTCAAAAAAAGCGCCACGCGCAAGACTTGGACCCGATAGAGGGCGCGCGCGGGTGTTGTCAAGCGCCCGCCGCGGACCCAGATTTCGAGTGGCTCGCGCCGTCCGCGAACCTGCCATGCGCTCGCATTGAACCCTGACGCCGGGTTGCCGTTTTGCGCCGGAGCGAGGGCGATGCGGCTGACCGATCGTATCACACGCGCGTTTTCGGGTCGCTCGCCGAATTGAGGAAATAGATGGCTGTCACTGAAAGGCAAGTGATCGAGGCGCTCTCCGGCATTAAGGACCCCGATCGCGGCGGCGACATCGTGTCGCTCGGCATGGTCTCGGGGATCGCGATCCGCGACGGCAATGTCGCGTTTTCGATCGAGGTCGAGCCCGAGCGCGGGCCCCGTTTGGAGCCGCTGCGTAAGACTGCCGAACGGGCGGTGGACGCCTTGCCCGGTGTGCTGTCGGTTACGGCGGTGCTGACTGCTCAGACTGCGGCTCGCGCCAAGACCGGACCGCAACCCGCGGGACCCCAAGCGGCGCCGCCCAGGGATGATCGTCCGGGCGCGGCTGCGGCGAACCGTCCGCAGCGCGGCGCGATCCCCGGCGTGGGCGCGATCGTTGCCGTCGCTTCCGGCAAAGGCGGAGTCGGCAAATCGACGGTTGCTGCTAACCTGGCGTTGGGCTTAAAGGCCAACGGCCTCACCGTCGGGGTGCTCGACGCTGATATTTACGGGCCGTCTATGCCGCGGATGCTCGGAATTTCGGGCCGGCCGCAATCGCGTGACGGCAAGACCTTGCTGCCGATGCAGAATTACGGGCTTCGAGTCATGTCGATGGGATTTCTGGTGCCCGAAGACACCCCGATGATCTGGCGCGGGCCGATGGTCATGAGCGCCTTGCAGCAGATGCTGCGTGAGGTCGAATGGGGCGAGCTCGACATTATGGTTGTCGACATGCCGCCCGGAACCGGCGACGCGCAGCTGACGATGGCGCAGCAGGTGCCGCTTGCCGGCGCGGTCATTGTCTCGACACCGCAGGACATCGCGCTATTGGATGCCCGCAAGGGGCTCAACATGTTCCGTAAGGTCGATGTGCCGGTGCTCGGCATCATCGAAAACATGAGTTATTTCCTGTGCCCGCATTGTGGCGGCCGCAGCGAGATCTTTTCGCACGGCGGCGCCCGCCGCGAGGCGCAACAGCTCAGCACCGAATTCCTCGGCGAAGTGCCGCTCGATCTCGCGATCCGGGAGACCTCCGACAGCGGCCATCCGATCACGGTTTCCGACCCCGACAACCCCCACGCTGCAATCTTCCGCCAGATGGCCGCCCGCGTTTGGGAAAAAGTCTCCGGCGAGAGCGCCCTACGCGCGCCGCCCCGCATCGTTATTGAATAATCATTGTCAGTCGGAGCGGCCGACGAGCGCCATCAACTCGCGCCATTCGCGGGGGGAGAGGCGGCTGTCCTCCTGTGTCACCGCTTCGCCGACAAGAAGGCGGCGGATCACCTCTACGCCGGTGGCGGAGATCGTAGCCGCATTCATGCGATATTCGAGAAACGCGGCGTGGGTCATCGGGACCCAGCGCTTCAGGGTGTCGAGCATCACTTCGGCGTAGGCGCGAATCTCGTACTGCGCGTGCGGATCGGCGCGCAAGGCCAAGAAATGCATCAGGTTGTGCAGATCCGTCTTCCAATACCACTGCGTGTAGAAGCCGAGCGTCAGATTGAGGCGGGCGAGTTCGCGGGCGAGACCGGAGCGGGTCGGGTCGAGGGGTGCGCCAGCTGCATCCTCATTCAGGAGCTCGGCATAGCTGACATAGGTGCGCTCGGCCTGCTCGCGCATGAGATTAAGCACGTGCTGCGCCGCCGCCCCCTCCAAGACCTCACCGCGCCCCTGGCGGTTCGCCGTCGCCTGTGCTGCTAAATGCTCGGGCGACGGGATATAGAATTCGTTATCAAGGATCGAATAGCGCGCCGAGTACTCGTTGACATTGGCAGTGCGGTGGCGAATCCACTGCCGCGCGACAAAGATCGGCAGTTTGACATGGTACTTGATCTCGCACATCTCGAAGGGCGTCGTATGACGATGCCGCATCAGATAGTTTATCAATCCCTGGTCTTCGCTGACCCGACGCGTGCCCCGTCCATAGGAGACGCGGGCCGCCTGCACGACGGCCGCGTCATCTCCCATGTAATCGACGACACGGACAAAGCCATGGTCGAGCACCGGGAACGGCTTGTAGAGGATCTCCTCCAACGCCGGCACCGTAGCTCGCAAGGTCGGCTGTGGTTCAGCGCGCTGCGCCGTGATTTCGTCTTGTTGCTGTGACGTGAGCCGCATACCGCCCTCCTGCCCTTGGCAAAGCTTAGGCGGCGGCGGGCGCGGTAATCAACGCATCGAGGCGACGCTCCCGCCGCCCAGCCCCCCGGCGATGTTGTCGGCGAGCCCCCCGACGGCCCGGCTCATCGTCGCCGCGACCGCAGCGGAATCGGAACCCGAACCGGGCTCGACGATCTTCGCCTGGCGTGGGGCGCCAACCACCTTGGCATTCTTGTCGAGCGTTTCCCAACTCGCGTCGAGCGTCACCCGGCCGGATCTGTCGGCGTCGAAGCGCGACACCTCGACCGCTACGGTCACCTGCGCCGGGGTCGACGTATCGTTGGGGACGAGCGCCGTGCCCGCCGGCAGCAACGGGCGCATATCAGCCGCGAGGACGCGCCGCACCATGTCGTCGAGAGGCCCGGCCCAGCGGTCGGCTTCGGCGTATTCCAACTGGTTCGGTCCAATTTGGCGCGCGATCTGTGGCCGGTCGAGCGCGTCTGGAAGCTTGACTTCCCCGAGCGCGACGGTGCGCATCGGGTATCCCGCCGGATCTGCAGAAGCGGGCGTAGGCTGCGTACTCAGCGTGTAAAAATGGGTCGGGGGAGATGAACCGCAAGCCGAGACGATCCCGGCCAGGATCAGTGCACCCAAACGGTCGATTTTCATTGCGAGGCCTCCTTGCCGCGGAGCAGCGCTTCGGGGTGGCGTTCAAGAGTGTCGGCCAAAACCCGGATCGACCGCGCGGCGTCTTTCAATTCAACAAGGGTGCGGGCAAGATCGTTGCCGGCGGTCGGGTTGTTGCCGAGGACCATCAATGTCGAGCGCAACTGATCGGCGGCACCGTGCAATTGCTGCAATAACGGTCCGACCTGCGCATCGGCAGTGCGCGTAAGCCGCACCGTGTTCGCCAAGGTGAGGTCGAGATTGTGAAGCGAGCGTTTGATCTCGGGGTCGGCAACAACGCCGTCCGCATGAGCGATCATGCCGCGGACTTGGCCAACCAACTGATCAAATGGCAGCGCCGCGAGCTTGTTCAGCAGCCGGCTCGCCGATCCGGTGATCTGGTCGAGACCGCTGGCTTCGATCGTCGGCAATTCGGGATATGGCTCGGCCCGAACCAACTGAGCCGGCGCGGCGTCGGCATCAAAATCGAGCGTGATGACCCGCTGACCGGTCAACAGATTAGCTCCGGCGAGTTGAGCACGGAGGCCCTTCGCGACCAGCTTCGAAAACATGCGGTTGGTGGCGGCGATAGGATCCTTTGCTGGTGGTGTCGAGGTGCTGACCGCCGACCTTGATCCGGTGAGGCGCCACCTCAATCGTCACCGGCACGCGTATCATGTCGGCCGCCGGGTCGTATTCGAGCCGAACCGCGGTGACCTGACCCACCGGCTGGCCGCGCAGTTCGACCGGAGTGCCGACAGCGATCCCACTCAGCGCGCCAGGGAACAGCAGCCGGTAATAGACATGAACCGGCTCGGCGGCTTCGTCCGCTGCCTTTTGGTCGGCGAACAGGAAGAACCTGGAGCCCGCCGGGCTCAGCTTGCCGTTCAATTCGCTATCGGGGGTATCGAAAACGATGCCGCCGCTGAGGATCGCCATTAGCGGGGCGCTCGCGATTTGGACGCCCTGCGCCCCCAACGAAAACGACAGGCCGGAGGACACCCAGAACCGGCTTTGCGAATGGATCAGCGCGGGATGCGGCGCGTAGATAAAGACGTGGAGTGCCACCCGGCCATCGCGATCGGATAACTCGTGACCGGTGACTTCGCCAACCTGCACGCCATGGAAATAAACCGGCGATCCGTCGCTGACCTCGGACAAGCGATCGGCAATCAGGGTGTAGTTCTGTCCGCTGACCAGCCCCTCTTTGGGCGGCGGCGTTTCAATTCCGGCGAAATTGCGGGCGCCAACCGTTCCTTTGCCTGGCAGCAGACCGATATAGGGGCCGGAGACCACCGTTGACAGCCCCGAGATCCCGCTTGCTCCGATGCGGGGACGCACAACCCAGAACTGGGTATCGGTTCGCAGCAGCGCCTCGGCGTCGCGGGTCATGCTGGCGGTGACGAGCGCGTGCGAGTGGTCGGGGCTCAGACCGACTTTGACTACGCGACCGAGATCGACATTTTTGTACTTGACCGTGGTTTTGCCGGCTTCGATGCCGTCAGCCGTCTCAAAGCTGATCGTAATTGATGGTCCACGCTCGGTAAGCTGGCGATAACCGAGCCAGCCGGCAATCAGCAACGCCACGATCGGCACCGCCCACACCCAGGGCAAGCCGGACCATTGACTTGGCTGAGGTGCGGGCGGGTTGGGCGGATTGGGGGAGCTCATCCGGGGCCCCCGATCGCCGCATCCCACATCAGGCGCGGATCAAACGCCTCCGCGGCGATCATTGTCAGCACCACAACCGCAGCGAAGCTGGCGATCCCGGGGCCGGGTTCGATCGTGGCGAGAAACCCGAACTGTACCAACGCCACAACCAGCGCGACCACAAACACGTCGATGTTCGACCACCGTCCGATGTATTTGACGAAACGATGCAGCGCCGTTCGCTGCCGCAGCAGCCGCCGGGAGCGCGATTGGGTCGCGACTAAACACCAGCCGAGACTGGCGAGTTTCAATGCCGGCACGATGATCGAAGCGAGCAGCACCAACAACGCCAACGGCCACAGGCCGGCGGTGGCGAGGTCGCGTATGCCGCCCATAATCGTGTACGCCTCGGTTTGACCAAAGCGAGTGATCGACAGCACCGGGAAGAGATTGGCGGGTAGATAAAGGATCAGACCGGCGATAGCGAACGCGGCTGTCGTCGCCAGACTGCCTGGCCGCCGGGGCGCCAGCTGCGCGCGGCATCGAGGGCAGCGGCGGCGCTCGCTGCCATCCTCCGTGCGAGCAGCAACGATCAGATCGCAATCGAGGCAGAGGATAGAGGGTGCGCCCGGCGACGGTGCGTATTTGACCGGGTCGTCGATCGCATTCCAGACTCGATCGCGGCCCAGCATTTGATCGATCACGATCTGGATTACAGCAAATGCCGCCAAGGCGTAGCCGCCAACCCCGATTGCGGTGTCGGCCAGTTGACCAAGCCGGGTATAGGCCACCACCGCGGCGAGCAGAAAAACGTCGAGCATGCTCCACGGGCGCAAATGCACCGCGGCGCGCCAGGTCAGCCTCACGACACGCGGGATCTGCGCTCGGCCGGATGCACCGGCCCAAAGATAAAAGAGTACAACCAGTATTAGGGCGATATTTATCGCGGGGATTGCGACGGCGATCAGGGCCACAAGCGCACCGACCGCGGAAATCCCACTGCCATAGGTCATCAGCGCCGCAGCACCGCTCCCGACCACTCCGCTGCGATGGTCTCCCATGATGCTGACGTCGAACACCGGGAAAGTATTGACAAGAACCAACAAGATCGCAGCTGTCACGGCAAATGCACGAGGATCGGGAAAGCGGGCCGCGGGGGCGCGCCACAGCGTGGCGCCGCAGCGCCGACAGCGCAGTGAGCCCCGTCTCGGTAAATCGCCGCGAATGCGATAATGTTCGCCGCAATCGCGGCACGCGAGATCGAGGTCGTCCATTACCCGAGGGCTACAGGGTGCATGTTCGGTTGTACGCCGGCACGCAAACACCCGAGCGCCGGGATTGCGTTCCCTCGCGGCTCCGCTTATATGCACCCTGTCGGTTCACCGACTATGGCGATACACGGCTTGCGGAATAAGCGTTGCGGACCCGGGGGCAGTACCCGGCGCCTCCACCAAACCTCTTCTCCTGCGGGGGCGAAACAGGCTCGACGCGCGTGGTAAAGGTAAGATCCGTCGCCCGGCATGATACCGCCGTTATCGGGTCACAATCTAACTGCGAACGACAACTTCGCAACAGAGGCGCTTGCAGCCTAACCCTTAGCGGGGTGAAAGCTTAGAGCAAATCGCGGTTCGAGGGGCACCGGGCAACAGAAGCCCCTCACTCGCCTCAGGCGCTCTTTCCCGCCGACCCGAGTTCAGCTAGCGAGCCGAAAAATGGCCCAGGATTTCTTCCAATACGAAAAAATGGTCGAAGATGCGCTGCGCGGCGTGGCGCGCGACGCGCTGAAACGCGCGGCACAGGACGGTTTGCGCGGCGGACACCATTTTTACATCACCTTTCGCACCGGCGCTGCCGGTGTGGAATTGCCGCCGCAGCTTTTGGCAAAATTCCCCGAAGAAATGACGATCGTGCTGCAGCACCAGTTCTGGGGCCTCGAGGTCGGCGACCACGCCTTTTCTGTAACGTTGAGCTTTAATAGTCGGATGGAGCGTCTGACGATCCCATTCGCGGCGATCACTACCTTCGCCGACCCTTCGGTCAAGTTCGGTTTGCAATTTCAAGCACCCGCGGTCGCGGGGGACGCACCGATGGAAGCAGCCGTCCCCACGGCGTCCCCAACTGCTCTGCCAATCGGGGAGAAATCCGCTGGGGTGGGTAAGGATGCCGAGCGGCCAGGCGCCGAGGTCGTTACCCTCGATCGGTTCCGCAAACGCTAGGCGGTGCTTGACGTAAGGCCGCAAACGGCGATCCTCCGGCCCGACGGGACCGTGGAGCCAG
The DNA here is from genome assembly GCA_963777435.1 of uncultured Alphaproteobacteria bacterium. Taxonomy (GTDB): domain Bacteria; phylum Pseudomonadota; class Alphaproteobacteria; order ATCC43930; family CGMCC-115725; genus AP-15. Next base: position 834,634 of record CAVZQT010000004.1, on the reverse strand, counting down.
GGATGACAGATTTTTCATATCACGAGCTGTTTCCGCTCGGCGTGGACGATGCGCCATACCGCAGGCTGACCAGCGACTTTGTGGCTACCAGCGATTTCGAAGGCCGGCATATCGTCAAGATCGAGCCTGAGGCACTGACCCTGCTCGCGGCCCAAGCCTTTGTCGATTCCGCACACCTGCTGCGGCCGGGCCATTTGGCCTCATTGCGCGCCATCCTTGACGACCCCGAGGCGTCTTCGAACGACAAATTTGTCGCTTTCGATCTTCTCAAGAACGCCAACATCGCCGCCGGCAAAGTGCTGCCGATGTGCCAGGACACCGGCACCGCGATCGTCATGGGCAAGAAGGGACAGCAGGTATGGACCGACGGGGACGACGCTGCGGCGATCTCGGCCGGCATTCGCCGCACCTACACCGAGACGAATTTGCGCTACAGCCAACTGGCGCCGCTGTCGATGTATGAGGAAGTCAATACCGGCGACAATCTGCCGGCGCAGGTCGAACTCTACGCCGAGCCTGGCGATCAATATAAGTTTCTATTCATCGCCAAAGGGGGAGGATCAGCTAATAAAAGCTTTCTATTTCAGCAGTCGAAAGCGGTGCTGAACCCGAAATCGCTGGTCAAATTTCTTGACGAGAAGATTCGCACGCTCGGCACCGCCGCCTGCCCACCCTATCACCTGGCCATCGTCATCGGCGGCACCTCCGCCGAATTGACTCTGAAGACGGTCAAGCTCGCCAGTTGCCGCTATCTCGACAGCCTCCCGGCGGAGGGCAACCGGTACGGGCAAGCCTATCGTGACCGCGGCTTTGAGCAGGATGTGCTGGAGCTGACGCGTGGACTTGGGATCGGGGCACAATTCGGCGGCAAATATTTCTGCCATGACGTGCGGGTGATCCGGCTGCCGCGACACGGCGCCAGCCTCCCGATCGGGATCGGGGTTTCATGTTCGGCCGATCGCCAGATCCTCGGCAAGATCACTGGAGAAGGGGTCTTTCTCGAAGAACTCGAGACCAACCCCGCGCGCTTTTTGCCCGAGACCGACGATGCGACACTGGGCGGCGAGGTGGTCCCGATCGATCTCAATCGGCCGATGGCGGAAATCCGCCGCCATCTCTCGCAGCACCCGATCAAGACCCGGCTCAGCCTGACCGGCCCGCTTGTCGTCGCGCGCGACATCGCCCATGCGAAATTGCAGGAACGGCTCGATCGCGGCGAAGGGCTGCCCGACTACGTCAAGAACCATCCGATCTACTACGCCGGCCCGGCGAAAACGCCGGCGGGGTACGCCTCGGGTTCGTTTGGGCCGACTACGGCCGGGCGCATGGACAGCTATGTGGATGCTTTTATGGCGGCGGGCGGCGGCTTTGTGACGCTGGCGAAGGGTAATCGCGGCCCTGAGGTGCGGGATGCGTGCCGTAAGCATGGCGGGTTCTACCTGGGCTCGATCGGCGGCCCGGCAGCGCGTCTCGCGCAAGACTGCATCCGCAAAGTCGAAGTTCTCGAATATCCCGAGCTCGGCATGGAAGCGGTCTGGCGGATTGAAGTCGAAGATTTTCCCGCCTTTATCGTAGTCGACGACAAAGGCAACGATTTCTTTGCCGCGCTGACTTGAGACGGGGCCGCGCCGGACGCGATGCGGGGGCGTCGCAATTGCCGGAGGACGACCTGCTGGACTCGCTTATTCGCGGTGAAAACGGCGCCTGGGAAGCGTTTGTAAGGCGCTATGCGGGGCTTGTCGCTGCCGCGGTGCGCGGGGTTGCGCGCGAGGGTGCCGACGTTGAAGATTTGGCTCAGGAGGTCTTCTTGCGGCTATGCCGCAATGATTTTCGGCTGCTGCGCAGCTACGATCCGGCGCGGGCCGGGCTGTCGACCTGGATCACGATCGTCACCCGCAGCACCGCTCGCGACGCGATGCGCCGCCATCGGCCGGTTACTGTGCCGATCGAGGTGGTTCCCGAGGGCCAGCTCTCGGTCGACGCGGTTGAGCCCATCCAGAAGCTGAAACTGCCCGAGGCCTTGCTGTCGCCGCGTCAACGCCAGATCCTGGCGATGCTCTACGACGACGAGATGGAGGTCGCCGAGATCGCTCAGCAACTCGGGATCGATCCGCAAACTGTGCGCAGCGCACACCATAAGGCGATGATCAAATTGCGCGCCTATTTCAAGGCGAAAGTGGAATGAACATGCAAACCATGAGGTTGCGGGGATGGCGCGGTTGCACATCGCCTAGATACTCTCAGAGAGCGGTGCGATGACCCGAATTGGCGACGAGATAGGACAACCGGCTAATTTCGAAGCCGGCCGGACTTTGTGGCAGCGCTGCTGTGCGACCGAGACTTCGGAAAGCGAAAGCGAGCGCTTTCTCGATCTTGCCGCTTTGGCGGATGGGATGCTCGACGACGAGGAACACGACCGCATCGCCGCCCGTGTCGCGAGCGATCGGGTCGCCACGGCGGATGTCGCGGCGGCTCGGGCGCTTAGCACCGGCGGCATCGCGATGCCGAGCGGGATCGAGCCGATCATCGAACGCGCGATAGCGATCGTCGAACCGGCTTCCGAGCAAAGCCGCAAGATCCCTGCACCTCCTGCGGCGAACCGGCGTCATATTCTGCATGGGGCGGCGCAATGGGGCAGCCTCGCCGCCGCGATCGCGTTGACGGGTTGGCTCGGCTTTGCGATGGGTAGCGGCGTGTCGCAGACGCTGACCCAGCCCGGCCAATCGAACCAGCTCAGCGACGAAAATTTCCTGCCTGAGTTGCTCGATCCTTCGACGGGGTTCTTGCGAGATCTCGGCAGTGGCTTGCAATCATGATTCTCGCGGAACCGGTTACGCGCAGCAGCGCGCGGCAAAACTGGTGGAAGGTGTTGCTGGCGTTGTCGCTGGCGCTGAACCTGTTTTTTGTTGCCGGGGCATTGTGGATCCGCCTCCATGCGCCGCCGACGATGCTGTCTCCCGAGGACCGGCTCGATCAAATGGCCAGCGAACTCAACCTCAACCCGCAGCAAAAACAAGCATTTGCGAGCTATTCGCAAACAATCCGCGGACGAATACGCGCGATGCATAGCGCCGTGCAGCCACTGATCGCCAACGCCTGGTCCGAGGTCGGCAAGCCGGAGGCGGACGAAGCCAAGGTCATGCAGCTTTTCGATAAAGCTGCGGAGGAGCGGCGCGCCTTCACGCGAGACCTGACGACGACGACACTAGGCTTTCTGGCAACTCTGTCGCCAGACCAACGGGCCAAATTCGTCCAGCTGGCCCATCAACACCCCCACCCTTGGTCGCCACCTTCGGGTCACGACGCGGCGCGATAGCGGCACCCTGAACTGCCCGCTAACATCACACTCACTTTGTTCCGAATAGGCGGTCGCCGGCGTCGCCGAGACCAGGCAGGATGTAGCCGTGGTCGTCTAGGCAGCGGTCGAGCGCCGCGACAACGATTGTGACTTCAGGGTAGACGCTGAGAACCGTGTCCACCCCTTCGGGGGCGGCCACCAGGCAGACAAATTTGATCGAGCGCGCCCTTAGCTCAACGAGGCGGGAGATCGCCGCCACCGCGGAATTGCCAGTCGCCAGCATCGGATCGACCAGGATTACGTCGCGCTCGGCCAAATCCTCCGGCAGTTTCAAATAGTATTCAACCGCCTGCAGGGTGCGCGGCTCGCGATAAATCCCGATGTGGCCGACCCGCGCCGAGGGCAGCAGGTCGAGCATGCCGTCGAGAATGCCGTTGCCGGCGCGCAGGATCGAAACTAGGCACAGTTTTTTTCCGGCCAGCAGCGGAAAACTGCCGCTCTCGAGCGGCGTTGCGATCTCGGCCGGTTCGACCGGTAAATCGCGGGTGGCTTCATAGGCGAGCAGCAGGCTGATCTCTCGCAGCAGCCGGCGGAACTCCGCGGTCGACGTATCGCGGTCGCGCATCAGCGACAATTTGTGCTGGACCAGCGGATGCTCGACGACCGTCAACCCGGCCCGCGGCTGCTGCATCAACTTCCTCCTAGAACAAGGCGCCGTCGCTATCGATGTTGATCGGGGCGCTGCCGTCAGGTCGCCGGGCGAAGGCGATTTCGCGGCCCGCCGCCCAACTGCCGCCTTCGAGCATGCGAGCGAGGGGAAACTCTGAGGCGCTCTTGCCGAGCCGTTCCCGCACCTCAGTCGCAAGGCGGTCGAGCAAGGCTACGGTCAGGGCCCGCCACTCGACCACGGGCTCGCTTAGAGGGTCGAGCGGATGGGTCAGCAGATCGTCGTCGCGTGGCGCGATCACCCCGCAATCGAGCAGCAATCCACCGTTGCGGTATTCGGCGAGCCCTGTTAGCCCGTCGAGACTGCTGACTTGCAATCCTCCGGCCTGCAACGGCTCGACCAGCGAATAGGTCAGCCATTGCGATAGTTTGTGAAACGGTACGAGGCCGTCGCCGGGCACGGCGCTGTGCCATCCGCAATCGCCGAGTGGCACCGCACCCAGGCTTAACCGATCAGGCCAGATCGGCCCCAGCGCCAACAGCAAGGTGCTCAGGATATCGGGCGCTTGCAATTCCCCGCCTTGTGCTCGCCAGTAATCGAAGAGATGACCGGGTCGTGCCGGAGTGCCGAATTTTTCGGCGTCCGCTGCGCACACCTCACCCAACCGTCGCAGCAACGCGGCTCTCATTTCGAGGCCGAGAAGTTCGTTCCCTGGCCCATGCTGGAACGATGGCGCCAGGCGTTGCGGCGTAATCCGCGCCAGCGCCGCCGCATCGGCGCGCCACGGTGCGTCCGGGTCGGCGGAGAACAGCCCTCCCTGCATCGCCCACAGGCTCGCCACGGCGAGACCCTCAGAGCGACCCCATACCTGGCCGGTTTCGGCCTCGCAATAGCACCATCGTGACCCGACCCCGGCGTCAAGCAAGACGGATACGACCGCGAGGTCGATGCCTGCCCGGGTTCGCTCGGCTTGATCGGCATCAGCCGCAACCAGTGCCGCGCGGTCGATCCCGCCGACATCAAAGTGTCGCCAGCGACTGTGGTAGGGCACGGCGAGATCGGGATAGCGCCGGCGCGTCACCGCGGCAACTAGGTCGGTGGCGGCGTCGAGGCGATCCGTGTCAAGGCGGAAATAGCGGGTTTCTCCCCGCTCGGCGGCCCAAAAAACGATATCGCTGCGTTCGCGCACCGCGGCAGCGCTCAACAGCGCCACCGCCCTGGCCCGATCGTTATTCCCCGAGGGCACGGCCCTTGACGCTGTGCAAATCCTCGACCTCGGAGGCGCCCGAGGGAGCGAAGTATCCGGCCGCCTTTTTTGCCTCGATTTCGACCGAGGCGTCGAGCGGAACCAGCCACTCCGGGATCGCCACCTGTTCGACGATTTCGATCCCCTGCGCCTCGACGGCGGCCCGCTTCATGTTCGACATCGACACCCAGCGGTCGATGCGTCGCACACCGAGCCAGTGCAGCACGTCGGGCATCAGTTCCTGAAAACGCAAATCCTGCACCCCGGCGACGCATTCGGTGCGGCGGAAATAGGTGTCGGCGCGATCGCCGCCCGGTTGCCGTTTGCGCGCATTGTAGACGAGGAATTTGGTGACCTCGCCCAGTGCCCGGCCCTCTTTGCGGTTGTACACGATTATGCCGACCCCACCCTGTTGGGCGGTGGCGACACAGACCTCGATCCCGTGCACCAGATAGGGCCGGCAGGTGCAAATGTCGGAGCCGAACACGTCCGAGCCGTTGCATTCGTCATGGACGCGGCAGGCGACGACGGTCCCCGGTGCCGCGATGCAGTCGACATCGCCAAACAAATAAACCGTGATGCCGCCGACCGGCGGCAGCAGAACTTCGAGATCCGGCCGCGTCACCAGCTCCGGAAACATCCCGCCGGTTTCCTCGAACAGGCTGCGGCGCAATTCGGCTTCGGCGACGCCAAAGCGCTGGGCAAGGCCCGGCAGGTGCCAGACCGGATCGATCGCCGCCTTGGTGACGCGGATCTCGCAATTATCCAGCAACACGCGCCCGTCAGCGATCAAACCGCCCGCGGCGACCCGTTCGCGGATCTCCGGCATTGCGATGCGAGCGGTCGTAACCGCGATTGTTGGGCGCACATCCAGGCCGTCGCGGATCGCCTCTGCAAACACCTCGCCGACGAGATGACCCCAGGGATCGAGCGACACGATTTTTGACGGATCGCCCCATGCCGCACTGGGCGCGATCAATGCCGCCGGGGCGGTGTCAGTAAAATCGGGGCGGTGATCGCGCGCCAGCGCCTTGGTTGCGACGGCGAGAGCGCGATAAATTCCATAGGACCCGGAATAGGCGCCGATTGCATTGCGTCGGCTCGGTTCGGCCGCACTCGCGACTACCGGTCCGCGCTCGGCCGGGTCTGCGGCACCCCAATGCAGTGGTACAGGACGCTGACCCGCGCTCCCGGGATGAGAGGTAAGCCGAATGTGACGCGGTATCGCGGACTCCATGTGCTGTTCTGGCTCATTCATCGGCTAAACCCGATAACAGGAAGTTAGTGAACCCAGCTGGTCATCGCAACGCTGCAGCACCTCTCACCAAGTTTGCGCGATGCGCCCCCGGCGAGAACTTCGCGAACAACCGAACTTTCGGTTTGCCCACGATGTTTGAGCAGAGCGGTACACGATCCAACTCACGGAGAATATCGAAATGAAACGCGCGCTGGTCTTGGCGATACCCTTGCTTGCAGCCGGCCTCGCCGGTGGACCCGCAAATGCCGCCGGTTGTTTGAAGGGCGCGGCAATCGGCGGGGTCGGCGGACATTTTCTAGGCCATCATGGCCTAATTGGCGCCGGTGTCGGATGCTGGATCGGTCATCACGAAGCGTCAAAGCACGCTCGTGAGAGAGCCCAGGCGCAACAGCAGGGCAGTACCAACGGCGGCACCCAGGGGTATTCCAATTCCGGCCGATAGATCTAGTTTCAAAACTGATTACAGAACTCGCTGGGAACTCATAGCTTGAATTAAGACAACACGCTAGATTTGCGCGGAGCACGCATGCCGCAACGGGCTCGCCGCGATGGATCCGCGCAAATTTCAAGACCCCTTTGTCACCGCCGCTGGGGAGCCTCGCGCCCAGGTCGCGCTAAAGGCACTCGAAACGCTGTGGTTTAACACGGGGACATTGTGCAACCTGACATGCGGCCATTGCTACATCGAGTTCATCTCCCAAGAATGACCGGTTGGTCTATCTGACCGCGACCGAAGTCGCCGAATTTCTCGACCAGATCGTCGTTTTCGGGCTGCCAATAAGATTAATCGGCTTCACTGGTGGCGAGCCGTTTATGAACCCCGAATTTCCGGTGATGCTGGAAGACGCGCTTGCCCGCGGTTTTGATGCGCTGGTGCTGACCAATGCGATGAAGCCGATGGCGAAATGCAAGCCGGCTTTGCTCGAATTGAAAGATCATTACGACGATCGGCTGATCATTCGGGTGTCGATCGATCATTACGGCCGAGCGATCCACGAGGAAGAGCGTGGCCGGCGCAGCTGGAAGCCGACAATCGACGGGCTCTGCTGGCTGGCGCGCAACGGGTTCACTTTGCATGTCGCCAGCCGCCGGCTGTCGGGCGAGACGGAAGCCGAGATCCGCGCCGGCTTTGCGCGGCTCTTTAACAAGCTAGGTGTGGCGATCGACGCCGCCGATCCGGTGCGGCTGATGGTCTTCCCAGAGATGGATACCGCCGCCGACGTGCCCGAAATCACCGAGGCATGCTGGGGCATCCTCGGTAAATCGCCGGAAAGCGTGATGTGCGCCTCCGCACGAATGGTCGTCAAACGCAAGGGCGCCGCACGTCCGGCCGTACTCGCCTGCACCTTGTTGCCCTATGACGAACGCTTTGAACTCGGGCCAACTCTCGCCTCGTCCACCCGTGCGGTGCCGCTAAACCATCCGCATTGCGCCAAATTCTGCGTGCTCGGCGGCGGCGCCTGCAGCCGCAGCTGAGCCCCTTCGGTCTATAGCAGTTCAGATTTCCAAGGCGGGTGGCGAGCAGAGCTCGCAACCCAAGTCCTAGGGCGATGCAGACCTCATTTGCTACTTCAAGCGGACCCGACTACCGCCCCCGGGAGGGCGCTCGCCCACCGGATTCTCTCACGCTCCGGCTGTATCAACGCGATCCCGACCAGCCCGCCGACCAGCATGATGAGGCCACAGATCATAAAGCCGGTGTTGAAGCCGTCGAGCGGTGTCGCCGCGGTCTGAACAATGCTCCCCATGATGTACGGGGCGAGAAGTCCGGCCGAGGTGCTGAAGGCGGTGCCGATCGCGAGCAGAGCGCCGCGCTGCGCAACCGGCGCGAGCTCGGCGACGACAGCATTGCCCATCACGTAGATGACCGAAGGCACCGCCACTCCGATCGTGGTCAACGCGATCTTGCCGACAATGCCCGGCACGTAGGGTATGATCGCCAGCGCCGCGCCGCCGAGTGCGACGCAGGCGCCGGCGAAGATCCCGCGCGCCAACCGGCTCGATGCGCCGCGAGCAAGCAGCCGCTGCGAACCCCATCCGGCAGCGACGACCATGATCACGCTAGCACCGGCCGGAAGCGCGCCCAACAACCCGATCGAGCCCTGGGCAAAGCCGAGACCTTTAATCAGAAACGCCCCCTGCCAGGATAGGGCCAGCGACAAACCCCATTGGGCGCCGAAACTGGCACACCAACACGCGATTATCGTCGGGCTGAGCAACAGCCGCCGGTAGCCAATCCTCTCTCGTGCGGAGGTCGCAGTCGACGCTGCGCCCCCGGTCAGCGGGCCCTCGCGCCCGAGCCCTATCCATGCCGCGCTCCAGGCGAGGCCGGCGAAGCCGAGCACGCCGAAGGCCCAGTGCCAGGAATATCGCACAATCACCCAATTGAGCAGTGGCAGCGCCACCATGATGCCGATGCCGGCGCCTTGCGCGACGATCGCAGTCGGCAAAGTGCGCAGCTCGTTAGGAAACCATTTGTAGGTCGAATGGAGCGCCACCGGATAGGCCGGTCCTTCGCCCGCGCCGAGCGCGATGCGGCAAGCCATGATCGAGCCAAATCCGACTGTCCCCATCATCGGAAACTGGGTCAGTGCCCAGACCAACCCCATGACCAGCAACGCCCAGCGTGTCTGAACGCGATTGACGATGAAGCCGGTGACGATCGCCGATGCCGAAAACAAAAGATAAAAACTTGAGCCCAGCAATCCGAACTGGCGCGGGCTTAAATGCAAATCCTCCATGATCCGGACGCCGGCGATACCAACCACCGCCTTGTCGGCGAAGTTGATCAACATGAACGTAAACAGCAGAGCGACAATCAGCCAGGCGCGCCGGGGTGTATGCGGGTGGTCGGTCTTGGTGACCTCGCGAAATCGAAGGATGGCGTTCTCAATTTGGGCATTTGCGGACCGAGCCGTCTGGACACTCATGGGAGTTCCTAAGGCAGGATTGACGGGTACCGATCGGTACCCGTATGTAGGGTACGCAGTGGTACCAGCACAAGAGGATTCTTTGAGGAACCACGAAACAGTCGATCAGCCCCGTTCCCGCCACAGCGAGAGCGATGCGCGCGAGCGCATTCTCGTCGCCGCGTTCAAGGCATTCACCGAAAAAGGTTACGCCGGCACCAGCACGCTCGATATTGCGACCGGCGCCAAAGTCTCGAAGCGTGATCTCTATTCGAATTTTGGCAACAAGGATGCGGTGCTGGTCGCCTGCATCAAGAGCCGCGCTGACCGGATGCAACTATCTCCGGACCTGCCCACACCCCGCACCCGGCAAATGCTCTCGTCGATGCTGATTACCTTTGCGACGAACCTCGTGCTCGAGGGTTCGCACCCATCCGTGATCGCAATGTTCCGCTTGGCGATCGCCGAGGCGACGCGCTCGCCAGAGATTGCCAAAGCTCTGGATTCGGCCGGCCGTAATGCCACGCGCGGCGCGCTCGCCGACTTTTTGGCGTGCGCCCAATCGACTGGGCTGATCGGAGCGGGAGGGCCAGCCGAGATGGCGGCGCAATTTTTGGGGCTTATCTGGGAAGACCTGAGGGTCGGTTTGCTACTGGGCGTGTCAGCGAGACCCGAGCCGGTGGAAGCCGAGCGCCGGGCGTCCAGCGCGACGGCGGCGTTTATGCGCCTGCATGCTGATCCTGCTACGAACCGGTAGCGCGACGGGTCTCTCTAGACCGCCTCCTCAGGCGACGTTTGCGTAAGCTCGGCAAGAAGCCTCGCGAGTAGGTCTATCCGGTAGCTTCTATGAGGAGCAGCTCTGGAGGAGGGTTCGAAAGCATATCGTTGACTTTAGCAACAAACTGATTGACTGTCATCCGGTTCGCGCATCGGGCATCGGAAATGGCGGATACGGCTTTCGATCAGCGTGTAACGGAATTGCGCCGGTTCAACCGATTCTACACGCAAAGGATCGGCGTGCTCGAAGAGGGACTACTCGAGAGCCGGTTTTCGCTGACCGAGGCGCGCGTGCTTTACGAGATCGCCACTCACGCCGAGCAGCAAACGGCGGCCCGGTTGGGCAAGCAATTGGGCTTGGATCGTGGCTATCTGAGCCGGATCTTGCGCGGCTTTGAGCGGCGCGGATTGATCTGCCGCACACCATCGATGACGGACCGGCGTCTCACTCTGGTGGGGCTGATGCCGCAAGGCCGATCGGCCTTCGACGAACTGAACTCGCGCTCGCAAGCCGCGATCGCAGGGCTGTTATCCCGTTTGTCGGAGGAAGACCAGGGACGCCTTGTCGCCGCAACAGGCGCGATCGAGCGGTTGCTCGGGGAACGGACCAAAAACATTGCCGCTTATTTGTTACGCCCGCATCGGCCAGGCGATATCGGCTGGATCATCTCGCGCCATGGCGCGCTCTATGCGCAGGAATACGGCTGGGATATCGAGTTTGAAGCGCTGGTGGCCGAGATCGCGGCCAAATTCTTGCGGGACTTCAACCCGCAGCGCGAATGTTGCTGGATTGCCGAGAAGGACGGCGAAAACGTCGGTTCAGTTGTGCTTGTCGAAGATGACGAGTCGACCGCGAAGTTACGCTTATTGCTGGTCGAGCCCGACGCGCGAGGTTGTGGCATCGGCGCCCGCCTGGTGCAGGAGTCGCTGCGGTTTGCCCGCCAAGCCCGCTACAAATTAGTCAGGCTATGGACCAACAGCATCCTCGTTGCGGCGCGTCGTATCTACGAAAATGCCGGCTTCCGGACGGTCGATGCGCAACCGCACCACAGCTTTGGCCAGAATCTCGTCGGTGAAACCTGGGAATTGGTACTGTAGCGAAAAGGCTGCCTACAGGGCCAATGCCGCGGTTTGATGAATGACCTGGGTCGAGCCCTCCCAGATCATCCGCAAGGCGACAAATGTGATGATGCCAAGCCCGATCCAGGAGATCCAGAAATGGCGCTCCAGCAGGCGGGCGACATAGTTGGAGGCGACCCCCATCAACGCCACCGACAAGACGAGCCCGAACGCGAGGACCCAGAAATGGTTGCGCGCGGTCCCCGCGACCGCCAGCACATTGTCGAGCGACATCGATACGTCCGCCAAGACAATGCGGATCAGGGCTTGCCGCGGCGTCTTTTGCGGGGGCATTGGATCATTTGACGGCGATGCGGCATCAGCGCCGGCCGCATTGCGGGTCTGGCGCAGTTCGCGGTACATTTTCCACGAGACCCACAGCAACAGCACGCCGCCGGCCAGGGTCAGGCCGATGATGGCGAGTAATTGTGCGGTGATCAGGGCGAAACCGAGACGCAACCCGGTTGCAATCAGGATGCCGAGCGCGATTACGCGTCGGCGCTGATCGGCCGCCAACCCCGAGGCGGCCATGCCGACAAGAACCGCGTTGTCACCCGCCAGCACCACATCGATGATGACGACCGAGAGCAGCGCGCTCAGTTGACTGGCGTCGATCAGCACGCTCGCCAGATGGGCATCAAGGCAGGCGCTGTCGAGACCGTCCCGTTACCTGGATACGCTCCTCCGCGGGAGCCGGCCGCAGGTCATCCCACTCCGGTGGGATGCAATTTCTGATTACCTGAGCGCAACTGGGATGAGCAACTCGTCGTGCCAGTCGGCGACCGGGCTCGGGGAAGCGGTCGGGCGATCCTGATGCCAAAGAGTAATCCTTCCTCAATGCAGCAGAAGCCGAAATCTTCTGGCCGCCGGCGCTAAAGCTCGGCGTTGAACGCCAGCAGCGATTACGGTCCCCCTATTCTCGGCATTGCTTCGTGTGTCGAGCTACCCTGGAGAAATTTCGCGCTCAGGCGGCGCCGGAAATCGGGGCCGAGGCGGCCGAATAGTCGGTCAGGGTCAGCCGCACCCGTGCAACTAGAAAGGCCGAAAGGCTGAACCACAGCGCGGCAATAGCAAAGGCAAGCACATAGGCAAAACGCGCCGAGACCGCCCATTTGGCGCCGCTGATGATCCAGCCCGTCGTCAACGGCCCGAGGATTTGCGGCAGAACCAGGGCGACGTGCCAGATGCCCATGTCCTTGCCCGCCGTCTCGCTGCGCGGCAATACGCGCAACGCCAAGGCCCAATCGACCGCCTGATAGGCGCCCCAGCCCGAAAAATAGATTAACGCGACCAGCCCCATCGCGAGCCAATGCGGCTGTAACGAAATCAGCACATAGGCGATCGCCGCGCCCGCCATCATCCAGCTCGTCGTCTTGACGATCGCGACGATGCCAAAGCGGGACGTCAGCCGGGCGGCGATAAGGCTGGCGGGAATGCCGAGCAATGCCCCGACGCCAAGCACGATCGGCAGAACTCGCTCCGGCTCGCCCACGCCGACGACATCCTGCAAGTAGAACAACAGAAAAGTCAGCACCGACCAGACGCCGAGATTGGCGAAAAGGCGTGTCACCAATACACGGTAGAAATTCCGGTGCAATGTTGGCGGCAGCCAAAACGAGCGCACAAACTCGCCGAGCCGGAATTGGTGACCACCGCCGGGGGCGGGCGGCTCGCGCACCCGGAACATCGTGATCGCCAGGCAAACGAGATTGATCGCAATCAGCCCTGAAATCGCCTGACCCGGATGACCGTGGACGTATAGCGCGACCGCGATGCCGTTGCCGGTGAAGGTCCCGAGGATGCTCATGATGTTCATCCAAGCGCTGGCCGAGGCCTGGCTGGGGCGCGGCACGACGTCAGGGATCAGCCCGGCATAGGGCCCGCAGGCCCAGTTCCACCAAAACTGCAGGTTTAATATCGCAAGCGCGTAAAGCAGGATGCTGCTGCCGGCGCCGAATGGAACGAGCAATGCCAAGCCGATGCAGGTCCCGATCATGCCGATAAGCAGAAACGGCCGGCGGCGGCCCCTTGAATTGCGTACCCGATCTGAGAGTGCCCCCGCCACCGGCGCCATAACCAATGCCATAAAGGCGCCGATCGCCAAGATCGACCCGCTGATACCCTCTTTTGCTGCGGCGTCGTGGCCGAGGATCGCGGCAATCTGGTCTGGTACGATGACCGGCACGACAGTCAGCCAATTGGCGAACAAGGCGAACCACAGCAGCGAAACCGCGATCTGGTCCGATGCCGAAAACCGAACGGTTTGGCCGGTCACCGGCCGCTTCAACATCGCGGTTGCGGAACTGTCGATCATCTTTCCTCCCCGGCGCCGCATTCCGGCGCCGCAGCGAAGACGAGCGACACTATGCCTCAATTCCATCCGACCGGCAAAACGGGCTGGCGCGGGGTAGGCGTTCGCGGCAAGTTTTCGGCCTGCTGGCGAGCGGAGGATCAGTGATGCGAGCGATGGTGTGCGAGGCCTTTGGCGGTCCCGAAGTCCTGGCGTTGCGCGACATGCCCGACCCGCCGCCGCCTGGGCCGGGTGAAGTGCAAGTCAGAATTACTGCCCGTGGGGTGCAGTACGTCGACGTGTTGATGCTGGCCGGAAAGTACCAGTTCCGGCCGGACCCACCGTTTATTCCGGGCAGCGAGGGCGCCGGCGAGATCCACGCCATCGGCCCTGGTGTCAGCGGATTCAAACCCGGCGACAAGGTCATGTGCCGGCAGCGGCTCGGCGCCTTTGCCGAATTGGGCAACGTCAAGGCCGAGGAGTGCGATCTGGTGCCGGCGGCCCTCGGCCTCGACCAGGCGGCGGTGTTTCGCAACGTCTATCACACCGCCTATCACGCGCTGTTGCAGCGCGGCCGGCTTAAACCCGGCGACTGGGTGCTGGTCCATGGGGCGGCAGGCGGCATCGGCCTGCCGGCGATCCAGCTCGCCAAGCTTTACGGCGCCACCGTAATCGCCACCGCCAGTACCGACGAAAAGCGCCAGGTCTGTCTCGAAGAGGGTGCCGATTACGCGATCCCGTATCATGGGGGTTTTCGCGCCAAGGTGATGGAGCTGACCCGGGGTCGCGGAGTCGATATCATCTACGACCCGGTCAACGGTCCGACGTTCGAGGAATCATTGCGCTGCCTCGCCTGGAGCGGTCGCATACTGATCCTCGGTTTTCTCGGCGGCCCACCTGCCGCGGCGCGCACAAACTACCTGCTGATCAAGGGGATCGAGGCGATCGGGGTGCGGATCGGCGGCCTCAATGAAACCCATCCCGACATCGCCGTCGCCAATATCAAGACGCTGATCGGGCTTGCCGCCGAGGGCAAGGTCAAGCCGCGGATCTGGCGCCGCTACCGGCTCGAACAAGCCGCCGAAGCCATCCAAGCATTGATCGACCGCGCCGTTATCGGCAAGGCGGTCTTGATTCGTTGAGCGAGTATTCCCGGACGCATGCGGCCAAGATGTCGTGGTATTTTATAAGTCACGGGTCTGCCTCGAATGCATCAAGAGAGCCGGCCTGGAGAGGAGACGCCAAAGTATCGGATAGCTTCAGCTGGGTAAGGTGCTTGATCACAATCAGGGCACCTTCAAGTTTCTCCCCGGAATCACCCCAAGCCAGATCAGCTATATCGGCGATCAGGAAGGGGGACCATCGCACCGCAGTCGGTTTTTTTTACAGCATGCGCGCGCACTGAACTGTTGATAACTCGTTGGTGGACAATGCATTTGCGGGTGCGGGCGGCGCCGGCCGTGCCGGTAAGTGTCGGTCTTTTTGACAACATTTATGATAAATCCTCGTAGAAGCTGTTTTCGATCGAAGCATATGATGATAAGCCATTGTTTTTACATACTACTAGTATTTGGCGTGGCGCTTGCATTAACCACGTGCGAGGAGGGATTATCCGGCGTCAGGCGTTGGGGTGATCCGGTCTGCGGAGGCTTATATGAGGACATTGGTCTTGAGAACGTTGGGGTCGCTACCCCTGTTGGCGCTCATGGCATTGGCGCAATCGGCTACAGCGGACTTGGTAAACCCTAACGGATCTTTTACCGGGTTAATTGGCGGACCCAACACGGTAAACACTGGAAATATCACTATATCGACAACAACGCTAACGTTGGGCGGCACAGAGACTATCGGCTCCTTTATGGATCCGTTCCTCGGCAATCCCGACAATTTCTGCGCTGGCGCCGGGAATGGCTGCTCGGGTGGGAATCCTCCCGGATACTTAGCATCAGGGCAAACGATCACGGAATTTGTCGCCACTTTTCCGGTCAATGTATCCATGGCGTTTTCCGACACTGTCACGGCGAGCAACGGAACGGACACGGTTACATTTAGCTTCAACCACATCTTAACGAATGTGCTGACAAGCGGAGATCTGGATCTGGTTCTCGACGGCAGTTTTACGGGTGATTCAGCGGGTGTTTACGCGCTTGGTCAAGCTGCGAACATGTCGATCGCCTGCACCCAGGTGACACCCGGCGCCGCGATCGGCTGTGTGAAGACGATCTCGAGCCCACCCGCGACGATCCCGGACGCTACCGTGCCGGAGCCGGCGTCTCTGGCATTACTCGGCTCCGCGCTGGTCGGATTTGGCGCCATTCGCCGTCGCCGCCGCAAGGTGTAATACGCGATCAACCTTCGTCCAAATGCGGCGCCGCAGGGCGCCGTTTGCCTTTTGTGCGGCCCGACTTTATCTTCGTTGGGAGGTTGATGCGTACGGAAAGTGCGCAGGACCAATCCGATCGGATCCGTCACCCGCATTGGCCCCGACCGTACTTCGAAGTCGATCGCTGGTACTTTGCCGGATCCGGGATCAGCTTGGGACGCCACCCGCCGCCAGCACCTCTGGCAGCGGCCGAGGTCCTTTTCCTATTTCCGCCAGCGGCCAACCGAGCTCGTGAAAGCGGCTGACGTACTTGCCATCCGCTTGAGGTCAGCACCGGCCGTTCCGTCCGATAAAAATTTAAGGCAGCCGGGCTCCCAGTCGAGATCCAGGAACTCGATCAACCTTCGGCTCTCGCCCTCGAGATCCGCGACCAGGGTTTCGTAATCGATCGTCAGCATTTGCAGCGGGAGCACGCGGCGCCAATGGGTCGCCAGCCGCTCGATCCCCGGTGCCCGTAACCCGCAACCATCGCTGGCGCCTCTCGGCACCATTTTTTTGTTGCACGTCAGCGGCGTTTTCCGCACGGCGGCTCAGTCACGGCGGGCCAGCACACGAACAGAGGCTATTCTTCTCCTTATCCGTGGGAACGTCGGTTGGCGAACGGTGGGCGGCACTGAGTGGGCCGGGCATGGAAGAGAAAGCATTAACAAACGTGTCGGCGCTCTTTACAGCGTCAAATTGCGTAACCCGCTTACAAATCGCGTCAAAACAAGAACTTGAAGGGACGGGGCGAGATTTTCTTTTGGCTCGAACTGCCGGCAAATTTGACGGATTTCATACGAAAGGGTTAATGTTAGATCATAACCTATTGAAAACATTGGAAGGCTAGGATTGGCCTGGATGTTGCCAGACAAAGCCGGAATAACAGAGATCGGTCTGTTAGCTCTTACTTTATGGAGGCAGCGGTGAAAATTTCTAGGTTATTGCTGGGCGGCATGGGCGTCGCCCTAGCTTTGGCGGCTGGTAGCGCGGATGCGGCATTCATCAACGGCTCGATTTCGTTTTCCGGGGGTATCGGCAACCCGGGGGATTCGACATCTGTTGTCAGCGGCCTGATCAACAGTACCATCATGCCGAGCTCTGTCGCGGCAAATGGGTGCAGCGGTAACTTCACCAGCAGCGCACCGGCCTGTAATCTCGGAGCGGCGGGCGCGAATAATTTCAACCCGAGCAGCCCGTCGGGGACGGCCATCTTTACCTATGACGGCTTCACGTTCCTCTACCAAAGCTCTGATGCGCGGTCGACCACTCCACTGGCGGTGAGCGCTGGGTTGGGCTCTGACGCGCTTCAGGCGACGCTCGACGGTACGGTAACCGGCGCAGGCCTTCAGGATACCGAGTGGCGCGGCATCTATACGGCTAACGGTTCGTGCCCCTCCACTAACGGTACCTCCTGCACGGGCCCGTCATCGGCGTCATATTCGATTTCTGTGACATCCTTGGGGATCCCGCCTACAAACATCCCCGAGCCGGCCTCGATGGCGCTGCTCGGTTCGGCCCTCGTCGGCTTTGGCGTCTTCCGCCGCCGGCGCAAGACCTCGTAACCGAGAAAATTTCTCCTCAGCGGCGTCCTCGTCGGGCGCCGTTTTTTGTGCCCGCTCATTGCGGCCAGGACCGAGACGAGCCTAGCGCTTTTGAGGAGTTTTAAAAATTCCGACGGTGTTTCGTGCGTTTGAGGACGTATCCTAGCAGCCGCCCGGGGCGTCTGCCTTGATGGCGCTGATCGCCGCGAAAAGCTGCATTACCGAAGCGCGGGTCAGGCCGCGGGTTACAAACACAAGCCGCGAGCGGTGGTCGGCGTCGGGCCAATCCTCAAGCTCGACCGGTGGATGGGCGAGATGCTGCACCGCATGGACGACGACCGGCCCGCGGCATTCGGCAATCGCGAGGACGCCCTTGACGCGCAATAGGTCGGGTCCGCGCAATGCCGTCAATGCCGCCATTGCCTGCTCGAACACCGCCCAGGGGATGGGTCGGTCGAAGATTAGCGCGAAGCTGTCGAGGTCGTGGCTGTGGGCGTGGTCGTCGAGATCGAATGTGCGGTGCGGCGCCGCCGGCTCATCGAGGATAAACTCGGGCGCGACCGCACCGTGATCGGCGATCGCCATTGGCGCCGGGCTCAGCGCGGCGATTTTAGCGGTCAGATCGCGCACCGCCGCCGCGTCGGCGAGATCACTCTTAGTCAGGATGATCTGGTCGGCGAGCGCCACCTGCTTTCTCGCCTCGGGCATCCGCGCGAGGTTGTCGGCGCCGCTGACGCAGTCGACGATTGTGACCAGCGCCTGCAGGTAAAACTCGCGGCCGAGCGCGCGGTCGGTGGCAAAGGTCTGCAATACCGGGCCGGGATCAGCAAGCCCCGAGGTCTCGATAATCACCCGCGCGAAACTCGGCACAGCACCGCGGGCGCGATCGGCGAACAATGTGCGCAGGGTTTCCTGTAGATCGGTGCGCACGTTGCAGCACAAGCAGCCATTGCCGAGCAGCATCGTGACGTCGCTGCTCGACCGCAGCAGCGCCTGGTCGATGCCTATTTCACCGAACTCGTTGACGATAATGGCCGTGTTGGCGGCCTCGGGACGGGCGAGCAGGGCGCGGATCAATGTGGTCTTGCCCGAGCCGAGAAAACCCGTCACCGCAATGACCGGCAGGCGCGGCCCGCGTGCCCGCCGCTGCCGCCGGCCAAACGGCAACGCGTCCTTTCCCGCGAACAGCGACTGCGGTTGCGACCCGCAAATGGGTTCGGATAATCCAGCTGAGAGAGGCATAGCCCGATCCTAGCGGACCGGCGATCTCACCGCGAGGCCGCCGACCGTGAATGCCGCCCGCGAGCGCCACCCGGCCCCGAACGCGATCGAACCGTCAAAAATCCATTTCGAGCGTGTAAAGTCCGCCGACATGGCGGTCGACGGTGTAGACGATCTGGCGCTCGTCGACAAACACGTCGTTGATCTGGATGGCACCGCTCGGGGCGCCCCGCGGCGGCTCCGGAACAAAATAGCCGATTTCCGCCGGCTGATACGGATTTGACGTGTCGTAGGCGCGCAGCCCACCGTTGAAGTATGTTGCCAGCACGATTCGATCCGATTTCCAGGCGTTGGGCTTTGGCACGTTCTCGTAGAGATTGTGCGCGCCATAGCGGGCGCCGCGGCGTTGAAAGGTTTCGAGCGGCGGCAGTGGGCAGGTCGCGATCGGCACCGGATTTTCCTCGGCGCGGCCGTCGACGATCCACACGAGCTTGGGCCAGTCCGCCCCTTCGGTGCGCACGCATTCGTCGCTGACGATGTAAAGCCCGCGATCGAAGAACGGCACGACCGTGTGGGTAAAGCCGTGATAGGGCGGGTGGTAGTCCCAGCGCGCCACCATCTTTGGATTGGCCTTGTCGGAGATGTCGAGGATCACCAGCCCGCCATCGATGTAGCCGAGATAGGCGCGATCCGGCCGCTCGGGATAGACGTTGGTGTTATGTGGGCGAAATCCGGTGTCGGAGCCTTCGGGATGGCGTATCGGCGGCGGTACGTTGTCGCCTTGGCGGGTGCCGGGCAACCACCAGCGCCCGACTTCGACCGGCTTGGTCGGATTTTTGACGTCGATGATCCGATAGAACTGGTCGTCGCGCGGATGTGTCGGTTTGAAGTCGGGGGCGCTCGAGCTCATGTGGATATACTCGCCATCGGCGAACCAAAGCTGGTGGACGCCGCGCGAATCCGGCCCCGAGCAATCGAAGAACGTGATCGAGCGCGGGTTTTCCGGGGTCGAGATGTCGAACAGTTCGAAGCCGGCGGGTTGCTGACCCTGCTCCTTTGTCTGATAGGCGACAGCCAGAATGTCGCCGACGGTCTCCAATGAGTTCGAGCGCATATGCGATTGCGGCAGATCGGTGCGGGCGATGATTTTGGGCGCGCGTGGGTCGCTGACATCGATGCCGGTAAAGTTCTTGGGCGCGCTCTCGTGCGCAAGCCACAAAATGCGGCGGCCGTCCTTAGCGATCTGGATCGACATGCCTTCGCCGATGCCGCCAAAGCCATCGAGCTCATGGTGCGCCAGCTGGCGGAAATTCCAAATCGCAGTCTCGGGCATTGGTCACTCCCAAATGATTAGGTACGAATAGATGCCGCTTGGTGGAGCGTAATTGGTGGCAACGCTAGAGCGAACTCTGCGGCTTGGCGAGCACAAAAGATGCAGGATTAAACACCCGGTTGGACCTCGGCTGGGACCAATATCATCCAGAGCGGCGATAACAGCCTTTTCGGGCGAAGTCATAAGGCAGGCCGCGCCAATCCCGAGACGCCAACGCTGCGATCGCGACTTTCCCCTCGCCTCGCCCCTGCCCCTCCTGCCCGTTCCTGTTATTCGATGGGTCTCCTTAGAGTACAGCAAATAATTGTACTGTGCCTCGGCCAGTGTCACGGCACCGGCTGGGTTCCGCCGCGATTTGGCGACAACTTCGGTTTTGGCTCGTCGCTGATGCCCCCGAGTGTGCCGCCTGGCCCTCTACGCCGCCGAGATCTACGCAGCGGCTATACGCAGGCGGACGTAGTCTAGCCGCGGGACAAAAGTTTCGCCTAATGCGTCTCAGATTTCGACCTGAGTGCCTAGTTCGATGACCTGATCGGCGGGGATTCGGAAAAACTCGGGGGTTCGCGTCGCGAGGCGGCTGAGGAACACATAGAGATGCTCACGCCACCGCGCCATACCCGGCCGAGTTGTGGATTTGACATTGGCGCGTCCCACGAAATAAGAGATCTTGCCCTGTGCTAGATCGACTCCAGGGATCTCGGTCCGCTGTAACTCCCGGGGCACGTTCGGGGTCTGGGCAAACCCGAAATGCGCCTCGATCTGCCAGAAGCCGTGGCCGAGATCGCGCCACTTGATCCGATCCGGGCCTGGCACTCGCGGAATGTTGTCAGTGGTGACGCGGACGAGCAGAACCGTCCGGTGAAGCACCCTGGTATGCTTCAGGTTTTGTACGAGGGCCGGCGGCGCCTGCTCTTTCTGATTGTTGAGAAAGACCGCGATGCCCGAGACGCGAGCCTCAGGGGCCTCCTCGCAAGTGCCGAGGAAGTCGCCGAGCGGCACCGACTCGCCTGCGAGTTTTGCGAGCACCAATCGCCGGCCGGTACGCCAAGTCGTCATAATCGTAAACATGACGAGGCCAATCACCAGCGGGAACCAGGCGCCGCTTGGGATCTTCAACGAGTTGGAGCCGAACAGCGCGAGATCGATAATCATGATCGGCGCCAGCACAATACCGATAATCGGCCACCGCCACTGCCAGATGCCACGCATGACGGCGGCCGCGAGAATTGTCGTCAACGCCATTGTCCCGGTGACGGCAAAGCCATAGGCGGAAGTCAAGCTGCTCGAGCTTCTGAAGCTAACGACCAATGCGAGCACAGCCGCCAGCAGCAGCCAATTGACCTGTGGAATGTAGATCTGGCCGCGCGCCGTGACGGAAGTCTGAAACACATCGAGTTGCGGCATCAGGCCGAGCTGGATTGCCTGGCGCGTCAGCGAGAAAGAGCCGGAGATCACTGCCTGCGAGGCGATGACGGTCGCTGCGGTCGACAGCAACACGAGCGGGATCAGCCCCCACATCGGCACCAAGCGAAAGAATGGGTTTTCGATCGCGGTCTTGTCGGCCAGGATCAGGGCGCCTTGTCCGAAATAATTCAGCACGAGAGCGGGCAGCACCAGCCCGAACCAGGCAAGCCTGATCGGGAACCTGCCAAAATGGCCCATATCGGCGTACAGCGCCTCACCGCCGGTGATCGCCAGCGAGACCGCACCGAGCACGATAAAACCCCGCAGCGGCGAGGCGGTGAACACGGCAGCCGCATGGACCGGGTTGAATGCCGCCAAAACCCGCGGGAAGTGCACGATCTGGATCAGCCCGACGATCCCGATCACAGCAAACCAGGACAGCATGACAGGGCCAAAAAGGCGACCAACAGTCTTTGTGCCACGGCTTTGAACAAGAAAAAGCAGCACCAGAACTACGACGGTAATCGGCACCACAAACCGGTTTAACGCCGGGGTTCCGACCTCGATGCCTTCGATAGCGCTCAACACCGAAATCGCCGGGGTAATCATGCTGTCGCCGTAAAATAGCGCGGCCCCGCAGAGTGCGACCAGAACCAGGATGCTCCGCCCGCGCGGAGTTTGCGCCGCCTCTTGGGCCAGCGCCAATAACGCCAGTATCCCGCCCTCGCCCTGATTGTCGGCCCGCATGATCAACGAGACGTATTTGACGGCAACGACGAGGATCAGCGCCCAGACAATTAGCGATAGGGCGCCGAGCACGTTCTCCGGCGAAAGCGGTAGGCCGTGCTCGGGATTAAAGCACTCTCGGAAAGTGTAGACCGGGCTCGTCCCGATATCCCCGAACACAACGCCGAGTGCCGCGAGCGACAGTCCGGCGAGACCGGTTCTGGGCGATGCACCTTCCGCGTCATCGTCCGAGCTCGGCGCCGCATGTCCGGCGGGAATGACCTCGGTCGATGAGGTGGTGCTGCCGGTTGGCCCTGCCATTGGTTCTCCGATACCGTGGATCAAAGCGCCCGCATCTTGAGAGTCCGAACGAGGCCAGCCCCTTGGACAGCGAACAGCGATCCACGCAAGATTGCCCAGCGAGACCGCTCTATTGGTCGTTGCCACTGGCCGCAGCCCGAACCGACAGCTCTCTGCTTGCACTCTCGAGAATGAGGGCTGATCTTCTGGCCAGCTTGTTGGAGGAACAGATGCGGGCTCACTCGAACCGGTGACTCACTCGCTCAGGCAGTGCCGCGATGTGAGTTTGCTGGCCTGACTCAATTGCGATTTGAGACCGCGCCGTCTGACTCACTCATAAGCGAAGGCGACGTCGTCGAGGTCGATAGCGGGGAATTGGTCCTTCTCGCTCCAGTAATCCTGAGTGTGTTGCCATTCGGGCTTGTCGCCGCGCTTCGGCAGAAGGTGCATGTCGCGTATCAGATAGCCGGGATTGAAGTTCTCCGGATCGATCCAAGGCAGCAACGGCATGTCTTTGTCTTCGGGTCGAAGTGTCGGGGTGACCTTCTGCGCGCCCTTTTCCTTCATGTGATTGAGCAGTCGGCAGACGAAGTCCGCGACAAGGTCGGCCCGCAATGTCCAACTGGCGCGAAAGTATCCAAAGACCCACGCCATGTTGGGCACGCCGGTGAACATCATGCCGCGATAGGTCACCGTATCGGAGAAGACGAGGGGCTTTTCGTCGATCACGAAATCGATGTCGCCGAGCACACTGAGATTGAATCCGGTCGCGGTGACAATAATGTCAGCCTGTAGGCTCTTGCCGGATCGCAAAAGAATGCCGGTCGGGGTAAACTTCTCGATCTCGTCGGTGACGACTGATGCCTTGCCGCCACGGATGGCTTCCAACAAATCGCCGTCTGGGATAAACGCGATGCGCTGCCGCCAGGGTCGGTATCTTGGCGTGAAATGCGTTTCGATGTCGTAATCGCGTCCCAAATAGGCGCGGACCCCGGCGAGCAGTTCTTGCTTGACGGCCTCCGGTTCGGTGAATGATCGGCCGGTAAACACCGCCTGGTCATGCAAGATTTTCTTGCGCACGATCTCGTGGATCCACGTCTTGTCAATGTCCAGCTCGCGCAACTCGTCCGCAATCGCGACGGCATTGCGGCCGGTCCTGAAAAAGGTCGGCGAGCGCTGTAGCATCGTGACATGGCCGCATTCTGACGCGATCGCCGGGATGAGCGTCGCCGCGGTGGCGCCCGAACCGATAACGACGACATGCTTGCCGGCGTAGTCCAGATTATCAGGCCAATTTTGCGGGTGAACGACTTGGCCCCTGAAGTCGGTCAGCCCGCTCCACTCGGGTGTGTAGCCCCGCGAGTGCCGGTAGTAGCCCTGGCACATCCAGAGGAAATTGCTGGTGAAGCGGAGACTTTCGCCGGTGTCCGTCCGGACGGCCTCAAATGTCCAGCGATTTTCGCGGCTCGACCAGCTTGCCGCGCAAATCTTGTGGCGATATCGGATATGGTGGCCGAGATCGTTCTCGTCGATGACTTCGCCGATGTAGCTAAGGATCTCGCGAGCCGTCGCGATCGGGGCCCCGGTCCATGGCTTAAAGCGATAGCCAAAGGTGTAGAGGTCGCTATCCGAGCGGATGCCCGGGTAGCGATGGGTGAGCCAAGTGCCGCCAAAGCTTTCCTGCGCTTCGAGGACGACAAAGCTTGTTCCAGGACATTGCTTGCTCAGGTGGTACGCGGCGCCGATCCCGGAGATTCCTGCGCCGACGATCATCACGTCAAAAGTCTCGGTGTGTCGCAGTGGCGTCGCAGAGCCGGGGTTTATCATTTTCATCGGTTCACAATCCCGCTTCCAGGCGCCTACTCTGATCGAAAATCCCCGCAAGAGAAATCAGACTCTCGGGTCCCGACCAAGCATCTGAGCTGCGCCTCCGATTGACCATATAAAGATATGTTGATATGGTTATCAGATAGTCCTGCCGTTTGGGTCATTAGGAGTCCAGAATGCCCGCCTTCACCGATTACAGGGTCGCCGATATTTCCCTTGCTGACTGGGGGCGGCGCGAGATCGCCATCGCCGAGACCGAGATGCCGGGGTTGATGGCGTTGCGCGACGAGTTCGGGGCGTCGCGGCCGCTTTCAGGGGCGCGGATCGTCGGCTGCCTGCATATGACGATCCAGACGGCGGTGCTGATCGAAACCCTGATCGAGCTCGGCGCCACCGTGCGCTGGAGCTCGTGCAATATCTTTTCGACCCAGGATCACGCCGCCGCAGCGATCGCCGCCCGCGGCGTTCCGGTTTTCGCTTGGAAAGGCGAGACCGAGGAGGAATACGAGTGGTGCATCGAGCAGACCTTGCGCGGTCCTGCTGACGGCCCGTTTGCTGGCTGGACCCCAAACATGGTGCTCGACGATGGCGGCGACGCGACCAAGATCTTGCACGACAAATACCCGGATCTGCTCGCCGAAATTCGCGGTATCTCGGAGGAGACCACAACCGGCGTCAATCGGCTGTACGACATGATGCGGAAGGGCGAGCTGAAAGCTCCGGCGATCAACGTCAACGACAGCGTCACCAAATCGAAGTTCGACAATCTTTACGGCTGCCGCGAGAGCCTGGTCGACGGCATCAAACGTGCTACCGACGTGATGCTGGCCGGCAAGCTTGCGGTCGTCTGCGGCTTTGGCAATGTCGGCAAGGGGTCAGCGGCGAGCCTGCGCAGCCAGGGTGCGAGGGTAATGGTCACCGAGATCGACCCGATCTGCGCCCTGCAGGCGGCGATGGAGGGGTATCAGGTCACGACGATGGAGGAGGCGGCGCCGATCGGCGACGTGTTCGTCACCGCAACCGGCGACGTCGATGTGATCACGATCGACCACATGCGGCAGATGAAGGACCGCACCATCGTCTGCAACATCGGCCATTTCGACAGCGAGATTCAGATCGACGGGCTGCGCAACTATCCTTGGGAGGAGGTCAAGCCGCAGGTCGACGAGGTCATCTTTCCGGATGGCAAGCGGCTAATCGTTCTCGCCAAGGGACGTCTCGTCAACCTCGGCTGCGCCACCGGCCATCCAAGCTTTGTGATGAGCGCGTCGTTCACCAACCAGGTCCTGGCGCAGATCGAGCTTTGGACCAATCACGGCCAATACGACAACAAGGTGTATGTGCTGCCCAAGCATCTCGACGAGAAGGTGGCGCAGCTGCACCTGGAAAAGCTCGGCGTCAAGCTGACCCAGCTGACCGCGGCTCAGGCGAGTTACCTGGGGCTCGAGCAGGCCGGTCCATTCAAGCCGGAGCATTATCGGTACTGAGTAGCATTTGGGACAAATCAGAAACATTTTCGTACAAAGCAGAAACAAAGGTCTTTATTTTCTCGAAACCCCCCTCATAATCCGGGTGTCTGCAGCCTTGGCACAATTCTTAGCTGCGACGCTGAGGAAGAGGGGAGGCCGATGCTCGTTTCGGGAGCGGCGATATGTGGCGCGATGGTCTCGATTGGCTTCGCGGTGCTGTGGCTCCGCGCCGAACGGCGAGCGCGCGAAAGTCAGTTGTCACTCGCTCAAATCAGGCACGCCCTCGTGCGCGTCACTGCAGATGCGAGGCAGGCTAAGCAAGAGGCGGTGCGGCTGCGCGATACCTTTGATGCGTTGCCCGTACCGGTTTGGCGCCGCCGCGACCGCGCGATTATAGACTGCAATCGAGCGTACGCCGCCGCACTTGGCGGCAGCCGCGAAACGATCCTCGCCGACGGGTGGGAACTCGTTCCACTTGCTCGCACTGCTGCGTCTAGCCGGGCCGCGGAGGGCGCCACTCCTTCCAGCATTCATGCCGTGATCGACGGCCGCCGCCGGCTGCTCGAGGTCTGCGAGCAAACCGGCTCCGATGGCGAGCTTGTCGCGGTTGCCCTCGACCGCACCGAAGTTGAAAGCGCTCAGCGCGAGTTGCGCCGGCACATAGCAGCACATGCGGCAGTTCTTGAGACGCTTGCGGCCGGAGTTGCGATCTTTGGGCCGGACAAGCGGCTCAAATTTTTCAATTCGGCCTTTAGCGCATTATGGGACCTCGATGCTGGCTGGCTGGAGTCCCAGCCGACAGTCGGCGACGTCCTCGAGCGCCTGCACGAAACGCGGCGCTTCCCCGAATACGCCGATTTTCGCGCGTTTAAGCGCGAGCGCTGTGCATTGTTCACCTCGTTGATTGAACCGCGGCGCGAGCTGTTGCATTTGCCGGATAGCCGCACATTGCAGTTGACGATATCGCCGCATCCATTCGGCGGCCTGACTTACATCTATGACGATGTGACCGACCGTTTGGCGCTCGAGTGCTCCTACAACACATTGGCCCAGGTGCAGCGCGCGACTCTCGACCATATGTTCGAGGGCATCGCGGTTTATGGCGGCGACGGGCGGCTCAAATTGCACAATCCCGCTTTTCGCGCGCTGTGGCGGCTGTCCGAGGCCGATGTCGCTGGAGAGCCGCATATCAGGGAAATTGTCGACAAGACCCGCGACCTTCTCGACGACAACGGCGATTGGGCGAGGATGCGTGAGGAAATCGTGGCCCAGGTCACGTCGCAGACGCTGGCAAGCGGTCCGCTGTACCGTCGTGACGGTTCGATGCTGCAGGTGGCGAGCGTTCCCCTTCCCGATGGTGAAGTGCTGCTGACCTATCTCGACATCAGCGACAGCGCGCGCATCGAGCGGGTGCTGCGCGAGCGCAATGAGGCGCTGGAAACCGCCGCCCGGCTCAAGGCCGAGTTCGTCGCCAACGTCTCTCATGAGTTACGCACCCCGCTGAATACCGTCGTTGGTTTCGCAGAGATACTGCACAACCAATATTTCGGGCCCCTCAATTCGAGCCAGCGCGACTACAGCCGCGGCATACTGGACAGCGGCCACCAGCTGTCGGCGCTGATCAACAACATCGTGGATTTGGCGTCGATCGAGGCCAGCTATATCGAGCTCGAACGTGACCGCGTCGACATCCGGGCCATGCTGAATGCGGTCATCACTGTTACCAAGGATCGCGCACTCGACCGGGGGCTCGATCTGGAATTCTGTTGCCCGCCGGACATCGGGGTGATCGAGGGCGATGAACGACGGCTGCAGCAGGCGCTCTTCAACCTGATTTCGAACGCGATCAAATTCACTCTGCCCGGCGGCGCTATTCGCGTCGACGCCAAACGGAGCGATGGCGAACTGCGTTTGAGTGTAACGGATACCGGGGACGGGCTCGCCGCGGGGGAACAGGCAAGGGTGTTCGGTGAGCTCCACCCAAAGCAAAGCCGCTCGGGGTCGGGTCTTGGTCTGTCATTGGTCAATAGCCTCGTCGAGCTGCACGGCGGGACCGTCGAGATCGAAAACGCACCGGAAACCGGCACCCGGATTACCTGCCGGCTCCCAATCGGCACGGCCAGCACCACCGCCTCAATCGGCGCCGACAACACCAAGTCGGAAGCTGACGATTCGCGCTTTACGATCGCAACTCACCCCCCATCCTCTACAAAGATCATGAGCCACGTGCCTGAAGCATAAGATCCTGTTCGGCTGATAAATTCGCGTTAGGCGAATGGTTGCGGGTAACCGCGGCGGCGATATACAACGCTTAGGTGATAGCTGTCATAAATCTGCCGGATGAACCGGCGACCTCGGCATTGGCGGCGCGGCTTGCGGTGATCGCCCGGGCGGGCGACGTGATCACCCTGAATGGCAACCTCGGCGCCGGCAAAACCGCTTTCGCTCGTGCTTTCATCCGCGCTCGGCTGGCCGCCGACGAAGTGCCGAGCCCGACCTTCACTCTTGTCCAAGTATATGAGGGGGCCGGACCGGCAATTTGGCATTTTGACCTGTATCGCCTGACCGGCGCCGATGAAGCGTGGGAACTCGGTATCGAAGAGGCGTTTGCATCGGGTATTTCGCTGATAGAATGGCCCGATCGCCTCGGCCCGCTGCTACCGCAGCACCGCTTGGAGATCACCCTTGATTTCGACGAGCGGCCGGAAGCTCGTCGCGCGTCAATCGACGGCGACACCGACTGGCATGTTCGGCTGAGCGGCATCATCGCAGATGCCTGACTCGGCTGTTCCCGGCATCGCCGCAGCATTCGAGCGCAAGGGTTTCCCCGCGCTTCGGCCAAGCTGCCGCTTGCGGAAACAAGCAATGGCCGACTTTCTCGAAGCAAGTGGGTGGGGTGGTGTCGACCCTATGCCGCTTGCCGGCGACGCATCGTTCCGCACTTATTACCGCTTGCACCGGGGGCTGGAAAGCGCCGTCGTGATGGACGCTCCGCCGCCCGATGAAGATGTCAGGCCGTACGTCGCGGTCGCCGGGATCTTGCGCGGCTTGGGTCTTAGCGCGCCGGAAGTCATGGCCGTAGACCCCGCGCAGGGGTTTTTGCTGATTGAGGATTTTGGCGACGACACTTACACCCGCCTGTTGCAGCGCGGCGCGGATGAGGCCGCTCTCTACGCACTCGCAATCGATGCGCTGGTCGCCTTGCAGAAAGCAGCGGTGCTGGCCTTGTGCGACCTGCCGCCCTATGACGATGTACGCCTACTCCCCGAAGCGGTCTTGTTGGTCGACTGGTACATGCCGGCCGTACTTAATGAACCGGTATCGATCGCGTTGCGCGAAGAATATCTGGCGCTTTGGCGTGCTCTGCTGGCGGATGCGCGCGAACTGTTCCAGCCGACCCTCGTGTTGCGTGACTTTCACGTCGATAATTTGATGCTGCTCCCGGGCCGCCCGGCAGTGCGCGCTTGTGGGCTTCTCGATTTCCAGGATGCGGTCGTCGGGTCGCCTGCCTATGACCTCGTGTCTCTGCTGCAGGATGCGCGCCGCGACGTGTCTGAGAAATTGGTCCGCGCGATGACCCGACGATATCTCGCGGCCTTTCCGGCCTTGGACCCGGCGGAGTTCCAGCGATCGGCTGCAATTTTCGCAGCCCAGCGCAATTGCAAGATCCTCGGCATCTTCACGCGGCTTTGGAAGCGTGACGGCAAGTCCGGTTATCTCTGCCATATCCCGCGGCTCTGGCGTCTGCTTGAAGGGGATCTGCGTAATCCGGCGCTTGCCGGTATCGCGAAGTGGATCGATCGCCATCTACCGCCGAAGGCGCGGCGCGTGCCCGATATGCAGGGGGCGGTGTGATCGCGCCGCCACGGCGGGGCATGGTGCTCGCCGCCGGACTTGGGACCCGGTTGCGCCCAGTTACCGATGCGCTGCCCAAGCCGCTTGTCGAGCTGAACGGGCGCACCCTGCTCGATTATGCGATCGATCGGCTGGCGGAGGCCGGCGTTGATCACGTCGTCGTCAACACTCATTACATGGCGGCGAAGGTGGCCGCCCAACTAGCCCGCCGTAAGGTGCCGCCGTGTATCAAGATTTCGCAAGAGCTCGAGTTGCTTGAAACCGGGGGTGGCGTCGCTAACGCGTTGCCCTTGCTCGGCGAAATGTTTTTTGTCGTCAACGCCGATGTGTTCTGGCTCGACGGCAGGCACCGGGCCTTGTGTCGCTTGGCGCATGCCTTTGATCTCGATCGCATGGACGCGGTGCTGTTGCTACAGCGCACGGTCACTGCGATCGGCTACGACGGCGATGGCGACTATCTGCTCGATGCGACGGGGACGCCACGCCGACGGCGCGAGCGGGAGATCGCGCCGTTTTTGTTTGCCGGCATCCAGCTATTGCACCGGCGCCTGTTTGACGATTGGACGGAGCGGGCCTTTTCGCTGGTCCGCCTGTTCGATCGCGCGGAAGAGGCGGGGCGGCTGCACGCCATCGTGCATGACGGTGAGTGGTACCACATTGGCACGCCGGCCGGTCTTGCCGCCACCCGCAGCCGGCTTTCATCGCACCGGATCGAGCGCTAGCGGACGCGGTTCGATAACGTCCCACTTGGTCCGGATAAGTTGATCCGATTTTGACGCACCCGACCCAAAATCGCTGAATGCGGCCGAGGCTCTATACCATCGCTTCCGAGCGCCCTTTTTTGGCGACCCTGGCCGAAGGTTTGATGACGATGGCGGGCGGCAACCCGTTGGCGCTGTCGCGGATCGTGGTGCTGTTGCCGACCCGCCGCGCAGTCCGCGCACTGCGCGAGGCTTTTCTGCGCATTTCGCCTGACGGCAAAGAGCCGGGGCGGCCGCTATTGCTGCCACGGATGCGGCCAATCGGCGAATTTGATTCCGACGAGCTGTCGTTGATCGATAACAGCGCCGATGGCGACGATCTCTCGATCCCACCCGCGATACCGCCGTTGCGGCGCCAGCTGTTGCTGACAAGGTTGGTCATGAAATGGGCCGAAATCGGTCGGCGAGATCGGTTGCTGCCGGGCCAGGCGGCAGCCCTCGCCGCGAGCCTTGCCCGTCTACTCGACACCGTTGCCATCGAAGGGGCGAGTTTTGCGCGGCTGCGCGACCTCGCCCCGGCCGACCTCTCCGAGCATTGGGAGGTCGTCTGCAAGTTACTCGAAATCCTGCCGAATGCCTGGCCCGAGATGCTCGCGCAGGAGGGCGCGATTGATCCGGCCGAGCGGCGCAGTCGCCTACTGGCTCGCCAGGCCGGGCTGTGGCGGCAGAACCCGCCGCGCGACCCAGTCATTGCCGCCGGCTTGACCGGCGGCGTCCCGGCTATCACCGAACTGATCCATGCCGTGGCCGATCTCGATAACGGCGCCGCGATCCTGGCCGGCCTCGATCGCCGCTGTGACACCTCGGAATGGGCCGCGATCGAACATGACGAGGCCCACCCGCAATATCTGCTGGCGAACCTGCTGCGAGAATTCGAGCTGACGCCGCCCGATATTCGCGACTGGCCCGAGGGTACTCAGCCATTGGACGCCTCCCGGCCACCGCGGGCGCGCCGGCTGCAGCTGATCGGCGAGGCGATGCGGCCAGCGGCAACGACCGATGCGTGGCGGGCACTCCCCCCCGCCCCGCCCGATGCGTTGGCCGGTCTCTGCCGCCACGACTGCGCTGGTGTTCAGGAAGAGGCGCTGACGATCGCGCTGCTGCTGCGCCGCAAGCTCGAAACCCCCGGCGCCACCGCCGCTCTCGTGACCCCCGAGCGTGCCCTCGCAAGGCAGGTCGCTGCCGAGTTGTCGCGCTGGGGCATCGCTATCGATGACTCGGCCGGCCTGCCGCTAAATCGCACGCCCCCCGGCGTATTTCTGCGCCTGGTGCTCGATCTCGCCGCCAGCGAGTTGGCGCCTGTGCCGTTGCTGGCAGCCCTAAAGCACCCGCTCGCCGCGGGCGGCCTCGCAACGCCGGTGTTTCGCGACCTGACCCGCAGGCTCGAACAGGCAATCCGCGGCCCGCGCCCGGCGCCCGGCTTTGGCGGTCTCAGAGCCGCCATTGCCGGCCGGAAAGGCGAGCAGCTGAACGGTTTCTTAAACCTTTTGCAAGCCTGCCTCGGGGACCTCCCCGAACTCTTAGCGGGTGCCGCGGTGCCGCTGACCCGGCTCGTCATCGCGCATCTCGAAGCTGCCGAGCGGCTCTCCGCGACCGATGGCGAAGCGGGCGCAAACCGGCTGTGGCGCGAGGTGGCAGGCGAAACCGCGGCTCGCTTTTACAACGAGCTGATCGAGGCCGCCGTTGATTTCCCGCTCCTGTCCGGACAAGAACTACCCCGCCTTATTCGAGGCGTTGGCTGCCGGGACCGTGGTGCGCCCGCTCTATGGCCGCCATCCGCGCTTGGCGATCTGGGGCTTGGTCGAAGCCCGACTGCAGCAAGCGGATCTCGTCGTTCTTGGCGGTCTCAACGAAGGGAGCTGGCCTGGCTCGCCGGCGCATGATCCCGTGGATGTCGCGGCAAATGCGGCGCGACTTCAAGATCGCCGTCCCCGAGCGCGCGATCGGCATCACCGCCCACGATTTTGTGCAGGCATTGGCGGCGCCTGAGGTGGTGCTGACGCGGGCGGCGCGCAGCGAAGGCGTGCCGACAGTCCCGTCGCGCTGGTTGCTACGGCTGGATGCGGTATTGCGAGCGGTCGGACTCGATAGCGCGCTCGGACCCGACCCGATCGTCGAAGCCGCCGTTCGCGGGCTCGATGCAGCGCGATACGAACCGCTACCGCCGGCCGCACCGCGTCCACCGCTCGCCGCGCGCCCGCGACAATTATCGGTTACCCAGATCGAGACCTGGCTCGGCGACCCCTACGCGATTTATGCGCGCCATATCCTGCGATTAAAGGCGCTTGACGAACTCGATGCCGACCCTGGCCGGGCCGATCTCGGCATCCGCATCCACGCGGCATTGGCCGAATTCGTCCGTCTTTTTCCGCGGCAACTACCTGCTGATCCGTATTCTGAGCTGATCGCGATCGGAAAACGGCACTTCAGCGACGTGCTGTCGCGGCCCGGCGCCTGGGCGTTCTGGTGGCCGCGCTTTGAGCGGATAGCTCGCTGGCTCGCTGCGGAAGAAACCGCGCATCGCGCCACGATCGTCGAAAGCTTTGGCGAATTGAAGGGCAGCTTGACGTTGCGCGGCCTGCCTGCCGGCTCCTTCGAATTGACCGCCACCGCCGACCGCATCGACCGCCTCGTTACTGGCGAGTTCTTGGTCGTCGATTACAAGACCGGTTCGATTCCGACCAAAAAAGCGATCTGTGCCGGGTTTGCACCGCAATTGCCGCTCGAGGCTGCGATCTTGCGCGAGGGCAGCTTTGGCGATATCAGCGGCACCCCCGCGGCGCTCGAATATTGGAAGCTCGGCGGGCGTGCCCCGGCCGGACAGCGCTGGGTGATCGACAATGGTGACCCCGCGAGCTTGGTGGATCGCGTCTCTAAAAAGCTGCGGGCGTTGATCGAGCGTTTCGACGACCCCGCGACGCCCTACCTCGCGTCCCCGGTTCCCGCGCGCCGTCCCCGCTTTTCCGATTACGAGCACCTCGAGCGGGTTGCGCGCGACGAGGCCGAAGAATGGTGACCCCGACTCGGGGGCGCTCGGCAGCGCGAGCGGCTCATCCGCGTGCTTCTGTTTGGGTTGCGGCCTCGGCCGGGACCGGCAAGACGACTGTGCTGACCGAGCGCTTGTTGCGGCTGATGCTCGACGGCACCGACCCGTCGCGCATCCTTTGTCTGACCTTCACCCGGGCAGCGGCGGCCGAGATGGCGAACCGGCTCGACGGGGTCCTCGCCGAATGGGCGACGCTACCCGACGGCACCTTGGCGCAGACACTCTATGGCCTGAGCGGTGAGTTTGCCGACGAAGCGATGATCGCCCGCGCCCGCCGGCTGTTTGCGCTGGTGCTCGACACACCGGGCGGCATCAAGATTTCAACAATTCACGCCTTTTGTCAGACCTTGCTACGCCGCTTCCCGTTAGAAGCTGGTGTCGTGCCCGAGTTTGCGGTTGTCGAGGAGCGGAGCGCTGCCGAATTGCTGGCGGAGGCGGCGCAACGCGTGCTGCTTGCCGCCCGGCTTGGCCGGAATCCCGAAATTAGCGAAGCGCTTGCCATCGTCGCCGACCACACCGCCGAAGAGCGCTTCGGCGAATTGATGCAGGCCATCGCTCAAGAGCGCGCGAAGCTCTCCAACGCCCTGTCCGCAGGCCACCATGCGTTGCGCATGAAATTGTCGGCCGCACTCGGATTGCCGGATAGCCTGACGCCGGAGACCCTGGTGGATCAATTCTGCGCGCCGGATGCCGGCGATGAAGCCGAGCTGAGGAAGTGCGCGTCGGTGCTTGCCAAAGGACCTGTCACGGATCGCGCGCTGGGCGATCTCCTTGGCCAATGGTGCGCGGGCCCCGAGCGGCGCCAATCATTGCTTGACGCTTACCTCGGCGTGTATCTGACCGAGAAGAGAGAGATCCGAAAGCGGCTGGTCACCACCAAGACGGCGCGCGCCGCGCTTGAAGGCGGCTGCGACGTGGTCGCGCCGCTGGCGGCCGAGGCGGAGCGTGTCCATCGCTTTAGCAGAACGCGCTCCGCGCTGGTCGTGCGGGAGGCAACCTGCGGGCTGGCCAGGCTTGGCGAAGCATTGATGCAAGAGTACGACGCCGCCAAGCGGCTGTGGGGCGTTCTCGATTTTGACGATTTGGTGTCAATGTCGCTTGGCCTGTTGCGCCGGCCAGGAGTGGCGCCCTGGGTATTGTTCAAACTCGATGGCGGGCTTGACCACATCCTGATCGACGAGGCGCAGGACACCAATCCCGAGCAGTGGCAAATCGTGGCCGCTTTGGCGGAGGAATTTTTCGCCGGCGAGGGCGCGCGCTCTTCGATCCGCACGGTGTTCGCCGTCGGCGACATGAAGCAATCGATCTTCAGCTTTCAGCGCGCCGACCCGCACGCTTTTCTTGCGATGCGGCAGCATTTTCGGCAACGCGTCAACGACGCCAACCAGGATTGGCTGGAGCTGCCGCTCGACGTCTCGTTCCGCTCGACGGAAGCAGTACTGCAGGCGGTCGATGCAATCTTTCGCCGACCTGAGGCATATGAGGGGGTGGCGCTTGACGGCGGCGAGATCCGTCACTTTGCCGATCGCACCGGTCATGCAGGGATCGTCGAGCTGTGGCCGGCGGTAGCGCCTCTACCCGAAGACGAGACCAAGGAAGACGACCTGCCGGTCGCCTACAAACGCGTGGCCGATCCGCACGCCCGGCTGGCCCGCGCAATGGCCGGCAGGATCAAGCAATGGCTCGATGCGGGTGAGCGGCTGCACTCGCGCGCCCGCACCTTGCGCCCCGGCGACATCATGGTGCTAGTCCGCCGCCGCAACGAGTTTGTCGGCGAATTGCTGCGCGCGTTGAAGCGACACGGCGTCCCGGTGGCCGGCGCCGACCGCTTGGTGCTGACCGAGCAGCTCGCGGTCCAGGACCTGGTCGCGCTCGGGCGGTTTTTGCTGTTGCCCGAGGACGATCTAACCTTGGCGGCGGTGCTGAAGAGTCCGCTCTTCGACCTCGACGAAGATGCGCTGTTCGATCTCTGCTACGCACGCGACAAGGAGACCTTGTGGAACCGGGTGCGGCAGCGGGCCGATTCCAACCCGAGATTGCGCCATGCCGCCGACCGGCTTTCGGCGTGGCTCGCCCGCGCCGATTTCGTCCCGCCCTACGAGCTTTACGCCGAGATCCTCGGCTCCGAGGGCGGCCGGCGGGCATTGCTCTACCGTCTCGGACCGGAAGCAGAAGACCCCGTCGATGAATTTCTCGGTCTCGCCCTCGCCTATGAGCGCGAGCATGTGCCGTCCTTGCAAGGTTTTCTGCGCTGGCTGACCGCGGCCGAGACCGAGGTCAAACGCGATTTTGCAGCGCACCCGCGCGACGAGGTTCGAATCTTGACCGTCCATGGCGCCAAAGGGCTCGAAGCCCCGGTCGTGTTTTTGCCCGATACGATCGCGGTTCCCGACCAAAGGCTGGCGTTCCTGTGGAGCAAATCGGACGAGCTGCCATTATGGAAACCGCCCGGCGATCACGTCGCGGATTTCTATGTTTCGGAAAAATCCGCCTGGCGCTCCCGCCAGATGCAGGAATACCGCCGGCTGTTGTACGTCGCTCTGACCCGGGCGCAGGACCGGCTCTATATCTGTGGCTGGCAAACCGCACGAAATCCACAGGATGTGTGCTGGCATACGCTGTGTCATGCCGGGCTGCGCGAATGCGCCCAGCCTTTCGCGTTTGATACGACGCCGCTGATCGGGGAAGTCGAAGGCTGGTCGGGAGAAGGTTTGCGCCTCGATTGCGCGCAGACTGTCCTCCCTCAGCGCGAGCCCGTGGTCGCCGCTGCCACAGCCGAGGCGGCGTTGCCCGATTGGGCGACCCGCCCACCACCGCCCGAGCCCGACCCACCGCGGCCATTGTTCCCGTCGCGCCCTAGCGGCGACGAGCCGCCGGCACTGTCGCCGCTAAAGAACGCTGGGCGCGACCGTTTCAAACGCGGCCTGATCGTCCACCGTTTGCTGCAGAGCCTCCCCGAATTGCCGCAAGCGGGGCGCGCCGGCGCCGCCGTTCGTTTTTTGGCGCTGCCGACCCATGGGCTTCCCGCCGATGAGCAAGACGACATCCGACGCGAGACATTGGCAGTGCTGAACCACCCCGATTTCGCGTCGATCTTTGGCCCGCGCTCACAGGCCGAGGTGCCGCTCGTCGGGCTGATCGGCGGCCATGCCCTCTCGGGGCAGATCGACCGGCTGGTCGTCGAGGACGATCGAGTGCTGATCGTCGATTACAAGACGATGCGCCCGGTGCCGGCGAGCGCGGACGAGGTGGCGCCTCTATACCTACGGCAGCTCGCGATTTATCGCGAAGCGTTGACGCGGATTTATCCCGGACATGACATCCGTTGCGCGTTGCTTTGGACACAGGAGCCGCTTCTAATGCCGATCAGCGGCGATAAGCTCGCTGGCTACGCGCCTTAACGACGGTTTTGCGGCACCCCTAATTGGAGGACCTCGTCATGCCGCCTGTCGGTTCGTCGCCCCGGCGAATACGGGATCCGGAGCAATGACGAGGCGCTCGGCTCTGGTTCATGCTGTTGCCGGAACGACGCGGTATCTCCGGAGGAGGAATACAAAGATGAAGCCGACTGTTGTCACCGACGACAATTTTGAGGTGCAGGTGCTGCAAGCAGAGGGGCCGGTGCTCGTCGATTTTTGGGCCGAGTGGTGTGGCCCGTGCAAGATGATCGGCCCGTTTCTCGAAGATCTCGCCGCAGACAAGGCCGGCGCGCTGACCGTCGCTAAGGTCAATATCGACGAGAACCCCAAATCGCCGTCGAAATATCGCGTGCAGAGCATCCCGACAATGATCCTGTTCAAGGCCGGGCAGGCGGTCGCGACCAAGATCGGCGCGCTCCCCAAAACGAAACTCTACGAATGGGTCGAATTGGTCCTTTAACCGTTAAGTTTGCTGTTTCAACGCCGAGCCGCTTGATCGGGCTGGCGCGCACCCTGAGAGGCCGTGGCGCATAAGCAAATCCCGGCCGCGTTTGATGTCACTCCCCGCGAGCAAAGCGGGATTTAGAGCCGGTCGCGGGCATCGACAGAGGAGCAATACCGTCAGAAGCCGCCGCGCCCCCGCTTGCGCGGGGGTAAGGGCAGTCGCTGCGCGTGGCTAAACCACGCTCAGGTCTGCTTAAAAAAGCGGGCGGCGTTGTCCCACAACAGTTTCTTTTTGGTCTCGCCGCTCAAGCTTTGCCAGGCGAGAATGTTGTCGACAGAATTTGGGAACTGGCATTCCGAATGCGGATAGTCGGAGGCGTACATTAGTACTCCGTCACCAAGGAATTGGTTGACGTAGTTGTACATGTCCTCGCCTTCGTGGTGCTCGATGCTGCAAAAAAAGCGGCCGCTTTGCATGTATTCGCTGGGCTTCTGTTTGAGGTCAGCGGTGCCGCCGACATAGACCGCCTGCTCGTCGAGCCGCTTGGCCCAGAACGGCAGCCAGCCAAACCCGCCTTCGAGCACGCCCATACGCAGGGTCGGGTAGCGGTCAAAGAGCCCGCCGCCGATAAACGATGCGACGAAACGCATCGCTCCCCACGGGTGGGCCGCGGCCCGGCCGATAAAGATGTTCTCCCACAGATCGAGGTAGCCCGGATAGTAAGGGGGGTTCCAGGTAAAGCTGTGATTGGCGATCGGCAAATCGTGCTCGGCCGCTGCCTCCCAGATCGGGTAGAGGTCGGGGTGGTCGGCGGGCATGTCTTTGGCGAGCAACGGGAGCACTGCGACTGCCCATTTCGACTTGCCCCATTCGCGGATTTCCCGAACCGCCTCGGGCACCACGCGGGACGAGGCGACGATCAGGCTCTTCAGCCGATCGGGATGTTCCGCGGTAAAATCGGCCATATGCCGGTGGTAGGCGCGGATCATGTTGACTTCGAGCGCCGGGTCGTCGAGCCCGACAACGCTGAGCCACGAGGTCGGGATCAGGAAATGCGTATCGACCCCTTCGTCGTTCATGTCGGCGACTCGGTTCGCGGCCTGATCGTCCTGGACCCCGGGTCGCGGCATCTTGGTGCCGCGCCAGCGCGTATCGCGCCCGGTAAAGCTGTCGCGCGGCGCCTTCTCGCCCAAAACGCGGCGATAAAGTTTGGTGCCGACGCGATATTGGTGCATCGGGGCGCCGCCTTCAACGACAGGGCCGCTCGGCAGTCGGTAGGGTTCGAGCTCGGGCAAGCGCGCCCGAAAGCTCGGATCGACGTAGCGGTCAAGCACCTCTGCGCAGGGATTGACGTGGGTGTCAGAATCGTAAGCGCGAAAACCGTTTCTCATCCTGCCTCTCCATGTTCACCGCGCGCCAGGCGCGGGGCCTCATCACCTTATGCTCATAACAGGCATGATAAGACCGCGCGGCCAGTGCTGTCGACCGCCAGTTCACGGGCCCATCAGACAGATCGAAGGCGAAGCTCACCGGGAGTGCGGAATGCGTGCCGCCGGCTGTCAGGGAGAGAATTCGGCAGCGCTGCCAGGCTGGGTGCGGTGCGGTTTGCAACCGTTGGCAGCGAGATAGACAGCCCGGTTGGTATTGACATTGAAGTCGAGCCGGCGGGAGCGGATGTCGTATTGCGGGCGGGCGAGGAGCCGCGCCGCCAGTTCGAGATGATTGCCGATGTCGAAATATTCGATCAAGTCTTTGTGGTACTTGCCGAACTGCAGGAAGGTGTGGGTCCGCGAGGCGATTACCCGGCAGCCGAGTTCAAGCGCTTGTGAGATCGGGCCGGATGAGGACTGACCGACTTCGAGGTAGGGAAACACAACGGCGTCAGAGATCGCCATCCCGGTCACAAAATCGGCGTCGCTGGTTGCCCCCAGGAAGTGAATGCGCCCGGACAAATCCTTGGGATGGTGAATCAGCAAGTCGCGCATCGAACCGTCGACCGCCACGGACACCGTCGGCGTGCCCGGTGTCGGGGCCGCCCGGATCCGCTCGGCGACGTTGGTGTCGACAAATCCCGCCTCGAATAGTGAGGTAACGTTTGGATCGATCGTCTGGTGCGGTTTGATCTCGTTTGGGTGAACCCCCCCGAAGATAACCAGATGGTGATCATTGGGCAAGTGATGCAACGCGCGAATGACGGTGTCGAAC
This sequence comes from uncultured Alphaproteobacteria bacterium, assembly GCA_963777435.1. Classification (GTDB taxonomy): domain Bacteria; phylum Pseudomonadota; class Alphaproteobacteria; order ATCC43930; family CGMCC-115725; genus AP-15. The sequence continues at coordinate 795,153 of CAVZQT010000004.1, read as the reverse complement.
CCTTTGTAGCGGCCGATAAAGCCGAAAACTCCGACGAGCTTTGCGCCGTCAGGCACAGCATCAAGGATCGGAAATCGGTGGCGGCTGGCATCGCGACGGATTTTATCGGCCTCACTGTCGCCGAGGAACGACAGCGGATGGTCGTATACGTGACGCAGGCCATGAACATATTTCATGTGCCACATGTCGCGCCGGGTATGGACGATGATCGCCACCGGCTTGAACCGCTGCGCTCGGCGCAAACGCTGGGCGATCCCGGCCGACAGCAAATGGTCGCGGTGATATTGCGATCGCATCGCCGCTGCTTCGGTAAAGTTGAAGTGCGAAATCGCCTTGAACCACCGAGCGTAGTCAAAGGGGGCCGGATCGAACATCGTGTGAAAGGTGACCGAAAGCTGCGGGGCGGCGCGCACGATCCAACTAAAACGGCGAAAAATCTCGCTGGCGCTGCGCCCCAGGGTGCCGTGTTCGAGCTGCAGATTGACGGCATCAAAATCCTTGAGCTCGCGGCAGATTTCCTGAAGGTGGCGATCCCCAAAGCGACGCACGCGGCGGTGCGTGCTGCGCAGCAGATACTGGTTGAGGTCGAAAACGCGGATGTCAAAGACCTCAGCGAGCTGCCGTTCAAGATGACGGGTGTAAGCCGCGATCCCGCACAATTCGCTATAGGTTGAAATTATCGCGAGCCGAGGCCGGGGCGCAAAGATCGCGGCACGCAGCCGTGTCGCGGTGAGGCCTGACTCGGGAAGGAGAAGTGGGCGGGATGACTCGAACTCGACGCTCGCCATGCCGCTCTTATCCCGTCTTGGGTTTAGAGATGATCCCTGACCGATCGGACGGTCAGGTTGCCGATCGCCCAAGCGACAAAAGCAGCCAGGAAGACAACGCCCAGTGAACGCCACCGACGCGGGTAAAGCGATTCCTCGGGCAGGCTTGGCGGGACGAAGTCGGCGACGTAGATCTGCTGGCGATCGGCGTTGATGCGGGCGCGGTCGACCCCATCAAGCGCGCGCTGATAGGCGGTCTCGGCAAAATGCCGTTCGCTTTCGAGCTCTTCGTAGGACCCTATCACGCGCGACAACGCAGATGCCCCGGTTGGCTCGCGCTGCGTCGCTTCACTTTCGACCGCGGTGCGCTGCGCTTTCAGGGCCTCCATGCGCGCCTTTAGCAGCTTGAGGGCGGGGGCGTCATCCTGCATGTATTGCTTCAAGGTCGAGAACTCGGTGCCGGCGCGTACCAATTCGTCGCTGAGCCGCCCGACCAAAGCTGCGTTCGCATCGGCCGCCTTCCGCGGATCGATCAGGCCCTGCTTGTCGCGATAGTCGCGCAACCGCGCTTGCGCCACCGTTAGCCGCCGCTCGGCTATGACGACGTCCTGTTCGGAATTGAGCAATGCGTCGCGGCGGGCGCGTGCTGATAAATCGTTTACCAGCCGTTCCGAGGAGGCGAGGACACCTTGCGCCAGAAGTCAGGGATTCTGCCGGTGTGAACGCCCGCACCCGAACCGCGATCGTGCCATTGGTTGGGTCGAAAAAGGCATCGACCTGATGACGCCAATACTCGACGAGCTGCTCGGCCGAGGCCGGCAGATGCAGGCGTGCCGGCCAGTCTGCCGAGGGCAGCGAAAACATCCGTTTCAAGTCGATCGACTTGCCAAGATCGTCGACGATCGCTCGGCTTTCGATATATTGCGCGACCGCGTAAGAATCGAGCGCTGTCTGCAGAGGCGCGGCATTCCCGATGACCAGCGCCGCAGGATCGGTGCGCACCGGCTCGGACGAGCGCAACCCAAAGCGCAATTCCGCGACATATTGATCGGACGCGATTAGAAGATAATAGATGCCGGCGAGAATTGTCGGCAATGCCACGACCAACACAAAAGACAGCAATGCGATCGGGAAAGGGCGGGCTCGCCGGGCAGAACGGGCCAGCCCCAGTGTTGCGACGGGAGCGAGTTCGCTATTGTCGACGCGAACCGGTGGCCTCGCGACGGCAGGCGACCCGAGCGGCAAATGCGGCGGAGCGGCAGCTTCCGCCGCGGTGCCGCGCATTGCCACGACGGTTGTCGGCATCAGGCGGCGTCCTGCAGCATGCGGTGATGGCGGGTCAACGCCGCGCCGACATCGTCGTATATCGACAGCGCGCCATTGGCGAGAATGGCGCCCCGGTCGCAATACTGGCGCACGGTCTGGGGATTGTGGCTGACGAGGATGATGTCGGAATGCGGCATGCGGGCGCGGAACGCCTCGGCGCATTTTCTGCGAAAGCGGTGGTCGCCGACCTCGGTGACTTCATCGATCAGATAGATGTCGAAATCGATCGCCAGACAGGCAGCAAAAGCAAGTCGGGCGCGCATCCCGGACGAATAAGTATTAAGCGGCATGCTGAAGTATTCGCCAAGATCCGCGAACTGCTCGATATAATCGATTGTCGCGCGCAAGGGAGCGCCGTAGATGCGGGCGATAAATGCTGCGTTCTCGCGGCCGGAGAGCGCGCCGTGTAGCGTGCCGCCGAAACCAAGCGGGAACGAGACCCGGCCATAACGGCGCAGGATGCCGCGATCGGGTAATTCCGAGCCGGCAAGAAGCCGGATCAAGGTCGACTTGCCGGCGCCATTGACGCCGAGAATGCCGTAATTGTGCCCTGCCTCGAAAGTTGCATTGGCATTGTCCAACACGAGGCGGCGACCGGCGCGGGTGCGATAGGCCTTAAAGACGTGTTCTAGACGGATCATAGCGGCTCGTAAAGCCGGCGCCGCAGGCCGCGCTCAAGCGCCAACCCGGCAAGCAACGCCGTTCCGGCGACCATCACCAGATAAGAGCGGTCCAGCCAGTGCGGCATATAGTCAACAAAAAAGCTCGCGCGGAACCAGTCGACCGCGTGCAATACAGGGTTCCATGCGAGCAAGTCGCGGATCCAGTCCGGCATCATGCCGGGTACGTAGAATATTCCCGAGCAGAAATACAAAACGCGGGTGAGCTGCGCCCAGATCTTGTCCCACGATTTGCAGAACGCATTGATGACGGCGTTGACAAAGCCACAGCCGCAGCCGAGCAGCCAGACCGCCGCCGCGGCCGCCGCGACGCCACTCAGATCTGCTGGCAGGGTGGCCAGTCCAATGGCGCCAAACCCAGCCAACAGGATCACGGCGACGATGATGTCGGTCGCCAGTTCGAGGAGCCCGCGCGCCAAAATCGCATCGAAAGGATCGACATCGGGCAATTGCAACAGCGGGCCATTGGCCGTGACCGCATAGGTCATGGCGCTGCTGGAGTGCACGAAAATGTGATACGGAACAATGCCAGTGTAATAAAATATAAAGAATTGCGTGCCTATCGGCGGACGGCCATGCATCAGCACCGCAAACACCGATGACAGCATCAGTATGTGCAGAATTGGCTCGAGCAATGCCCAGCCATAGCCAAGTGTCGAGTCGCCAAACCGGGTGCGAGTTTCGCGAATGATCAGCGCGCAAATGACGCGCCATTGGGTCTGCGCCGCGGACCACAGACCGGGTTGCGGCCGCGGCATCCGAGGCGGCCCAGCGCTCCGATCGGCGAGGACGATATAGTCGCCTTCCAGGGTTTCGAAGCGGCGGTTCAAGACCTGCAAAACCGCCTGGGCATATTCCTCATTGTCGGGTGCGATCTGGATCAACTCGCCGCCGACCGTTACGGCCTCACGAAACTTGCCGGCGTCAAAGTAAACCGTCAGCTGCGAACGCTTTGCCGCGGGGTTATCCGGATCGAGTGCGGCAGCGCGGCAAAAAGCATCGGCCGCCTCATCAAAGCGGGCGAGGCGGTACAGTAGATTGCCGCGATGTAAATGATATTCTGCATGATCAGGAGCGAATTCCAGGGCACGCTCGATCGCATCGAGCGCCGGTTCCGGCCGACCCCGCAGCATTTCGGCCGCCGACAGCAGCCGGTAGCCGATAGCGTCACGCTCGTCGGCGGTCAGCGTCGAGGCTATTAGCTGCGCCGCTTCATCGAACCGATTGCCCCGCAGCAAAAGCTCGGTCGCGTGATGCGCGTAGGCGCGCTCGCCCGGCGTCAGCGCATGGGCGCGCAATGCCAGTTCGACGGCTCTCTCCTGGTCCCCGATGGCGAATGTCGAGCCTGACAGAAAACGCAGCACATCGGGATCATCGGGTACGATCGCGGCAGCGCGCCGGAAGTAATCGAGCGCGTCGCGATGCAGCCCGGCGCTCGTCAGCAACGCCCCAGTATGGACTGCAAATTCCGTCGAGTGCGGGTCGAGTTCGCTGGCGCGAGCGGCGTGCTGGATCGCGCGGTCGAGATCGCCGATAACCGAAAACGAGCCGCTGGCATGACGATGACCGGCGGCCCAGCCGGGACGGCGTTCGAGCAGCCGTTCGTAGGCCGCCGCCGCTTCTTGGTGCCGCCCGCAATTGCTGAACAGCCAGGCGCAGCAATCGGCGACAGCCTCGCAGCGCGGCTCAAGTTTGAACGCAGTGCAGGCGCAATCGACGGCATCGGCGTATTGCCCGCGATGAAAAAACGCCTCGCCCAACCGGCAATAAAGCGAGGCGCGCTGATCGATGGAAAGTGCTTCGCGTTCTAATTCCGTGCGGCAGAAAGCGAGATCGCCCGCGGCAATCGCGCGTTCCAAACACCCGACAGCTGTCGATCGCTCAAGGTTCTCGCTCACCCCAGTGGCGCTTTCGATCACCGGCCATCGCCCTGCGCAACATTGCTGCCTCCGTTGCCGCCTCGCCACGCTTTTTTACTGGCGGCGCAGGTGGGCCGGCGGTCGGCGGCAATAGAGCGCAGACCAAAAATTCACACTTGGTGAATATCTTGAGGACTCGTCAAAAACCTGTCGTCGATTCGTCTTGGGCCGCGTCCAAAGCGTGAGCCTGGCGTACGCGGATCGCTCCGGCGGCGGCGGATCAGCGTGTCGTCCCCCGAATTCGCCGAAACCCTTGGGCTGCCGATCGGGCGGGCGAAGATCACAGCGGAGCCGATAAGATTTCCGGGCTAGTCAGCGCGTTGCAACGCACCTAATGTTACGAATTGACGGCATGTGACGAATTGACGGCGGACCTACGAAATTCCGGCATAGGCCTTCTACCGCGGGCACCGGAAGTATTGCGGTCATCGCGCGGGGCGAAGGAGAAGAGGATGGCGTTCGAGTTCGGGATGTTTCACGAGTTCCAGCGCACCGGCGCGGTCAACGACCCGGCGGTCTTCGCCGAGTCGTTCGCCCAGGTAGACGCCGCCGAGCGTTGGGGGCTCGACGCGATGTGGCTGGCCGAACTTCATGTTGCTCCTGACCGCTCGGTGTGCTCGGCGCCGTTGACGATCGCCAGCGCCATCGCCGCGCGCACCAAAAACATCAAGATCGGCACCGGGGTGCAGGTTTTGCCGTTGTGTCACCCGCTGCGCATCGCCGAGGAAGCCGCCACTGTCGATCAGATCAGCCAGGGCCGGCTGATCTTTGGCGTCGGCCGGTCGGGTTTTCCGCGCACTTATGAGGCTTACGGGGTTCCCTATGGCGAGAGCCGCGAGCGCTTTGCCGAAACTCTCGAAATCCTAAAGCGCGCCTGGACCGAAGACACATTCTCCTTTGCCGGCCAGTTCTACAAATTCGACAATATCCGGCTGTCGCCAAAGCCCTTTCAAAAGCCGTGGCCCGAGATCCGCATCGCCGCCAACAGCCCCGACACTTTTCCGGCGATCGGCAAGCTCGGGCATGGCGTTTTTGTCGCGGTGCGGCTCGGCACTCTGTCGGAACTCGCCCCCAACATAAAGGCGTACCGCGAGGCGTGGAAGGCGGCAGGCCACCCGGGCGAGGGCAAGGTGTTTCTGCGCGCTCCGGTCTACGTCGCCGAGACCGCCGAAAAGGCGCGCGCCGAGCCGGAAGAAAGCATCATGTATTTCTATCGCTTTCTCGGCGAGCGGCTTGAGGATTCGGCGACCCGCGCCGGGGTGCGCGCGATCGAGGACCGCGCCGCCCGCGGTCGGCGACTGCAGACCATTACCTACGACGAGGCGTTGCGCGACAAGATCATCGTCGGCACACCCGAGCAGGTGACCGACCGGCTGATGAGCTTACGGGAAGAACTCGGTCTCGACGGCATCCTCGCCGAAATGAATTGCGGGACCAAAATCCCCAACGACCAAGTCATGAAATCGCTGCAATTACTGTGTGAAAAGGTAAAGCCGCGGTTCCATTGAGGCCGCGTCCGGCTGATCCTCTTCCGCGAAGAGCTACGACATTCATGCGTGGCGGCGTACAAAGGCCGCCGGAATTCTGTTTTCAGTAACGGCTTCGACATCATCGCGCATCTGCCGACAAATAGGCTTATTATGCGCCCCAGAGCCGACGTTGCCGGGATGGAGCTGCCCCGGCTTGTTGAGGGCTCGAGCGGCTGCGCGTCTTGAGGAGACGGCGGGCCGATGATTGCATTCAGAGCGGCCCAGTTTGCCACGCGGCCCATCATCGCAGCTACACTCGGATCATCCTGTCGGCTCGGATTGCTGGAAAAAAAAGCGCAGCATTTCACGACTTGCATCGGGCCCACGAGGGTCGGTGTAAGACCCGACGGGGCTCCCGCCGGACCACGCATGACCTGCCCCATGTAACACCCACTGCTCTAGGATCGGGCGGCCGCTCTGATCAGCCTGAATGGTGCGCGTGTAATTGATCCCTCCTGGAGACTGCCCATGGCTAGTTGTCGGGTGCAAGTCCAGTCCCGCCCGTGACTGGGCGATCACCTGGTCCCCGTTCAACGAGCTCACAATGTTATCGCGGTCGCCGTGAAACACGATCGTCGGCAGCATTCGTCTTGCTCCTTCCGGCAGCGGCAGTGACGCGCCGTGCCGCATCGCCGAGAAGGCCGAGTTGAGGTCCTTTGCGACCCCGCAAGCAAGCCCGGAATGGACGCCGATTGCCGCGTATAGATCGGGATACGCCGAGCCCATTATGGCCGCCGCGGCCCCGCCCGCCGAGAGCCCAGCGATGTAAACGCGAGTTCGAATCCACGCCGAATTCACGCATGATTTGTCCAGTGATCCCGGCGATCAGACACGGTTCACCCTTGCCCCGTAGTTGGTCGTCAGCGCTGAACCAGTTCCAACATTTTAGCGGGTTTGCCGAGGATGGTTGCCCAGGGTAAGCGACCAGAAAACCTTGCTCTTCAGCCAATTCGTTCATTCGCGTTCCGGTGGCGAAGTCATCGGGCGACTGTTTGCAGCCGTGCAGCATTACGATTAGCGGTCGCGGTTCCCCACAGTAGCAGCTGGGAACGAAGAGCTTATACTTTCGGCTACCCGCCGCATTCGTGTAGGTGCACTCCTCGTAGCGGGCGCCGTCCGGCAAAGAGGTTCTCGCATCTTGCACGCGACCTCCAGATATCCCGCGCAGGCCTAGGCTGGAGCCGCCCACTCCGAGGCGCTCCAGAAATCCGCGGAGCGCCTCCGGCATACCCGGTTGCCTTAGGCCCGCAGCCAAGCTGGAATGCTGTGGTATAGAGACTCCCGGGGTCGTCCAAGCACCTGAGCCCGAGCGCGGCGGCACCATGTCGAGCAGTTGCCCGTCTCGAAACGCCGTCTTCGCCGGATCGCGTTCAAGCTCTTCCGAGTTTGCTGGCGGTGTCGGATTTGGCGGAAGTCCTTGCAGGAGCGAGGTTGCCTCTGCGAGTTTTCCTGCACGTGTAAGGCGGAGCGCGTCGGTCATTCGCGTTAGGTCCAAAATCATGAGCCTTGTCCTGTATTGAAAAGAGGCCGAGCAAAAGGAGCCCACCGCCCACCGGAGAGCGCACGGGCCAATTTCAGGCCGGCTAGCCGGCCGCCGAGAGCTATCGAATACGATTGCCTAGAGCTGATCTAACCGCGGGGCTTACGTGCAGCGCGCCGAGGACGTGTATTGAGGCAATTGTTTGCAGCGCCAGCTGCGGCGACACGTCGTTGTCGATGGTGGCTAACCCGAGAACCTGGATGTGAAGTGTCTCACCACAGGCCTGAACAGCCTCCAAGTCTTGACGGGAGTAGCGTCTCAGCCCTAACTCAAGTTGGTGGCGGGTCACCGACTGCTTGACTGTATCGTGGTGGCGGTCGAGTTGGTTACGGATCGCGGTGCGGATAAAGTCGGTACGATTGGAGTAGAACCCCTCCTGCACGAGAAGGTCGATATGACCCAGGTCAACATAGCCGAGATTGATCGTTATCTTCTCGCTGTCGGCCGTCTTAGGTCGAAGCTCGCGTATATTGTCGGCCATGCTTGCCGCCATCCCTCTGCCATCCTCATGGATGGTAAATAGGGAGCCATAACCCTTGTTCAAGGGATCGACCTGGCCGGAGATCCGCATCGCCGCCAACAGCCCCGACACCTTTTCGGCGATCGGCAAGCTCGGGCATGGCGTGTTTGTCGCGGTGCGGCTCGGCACCTTGTCGGAGCTGGCGCCGAACATAAAGGCGTATCGCGAGGCGTGGAAAGCGGCCGGACATCCGGGCCAGGGTAAGGTGTTTCTGCGCGCCCCGGTCTACGTCGCCGAGACCGCCGACAAGGCGCGCTCCGAGCCGGAAGAGAGCATCATGTATTTCTACCGCTTTCTCGGCGAGCGGCTAGAGGGCTCGGCGACCCGCGCCGGGATGCGCGCGATCGAGGACCGAGCCGCCCGCGGCCGCCGTCTGCAGAAGATGACCTATGACTAGGCGTTGCGCGACAAAATCATTGTCGGAACCCCCCAATAAGTCACCGACCGGCTGATGGGCTTACGGGAAGAACTCGGTCTCGACGGCATCCTCGCCGAAATGAATTGCGGCACAAAATCACCAACGACCAGGTTATGAAATCGCCGCAGCTATTGTGCGAAAAGGTAAAGCTCCGGTTCCACTGAGGTAGGTGAAGCCGCGGCCGTCTGATCCTCTCCCGCGAAGAGCTACCGTATTCATGGATGGTGCCGGCCACAATTCTGTTTCGAGCACCGGCTTCGACATCATCGCGCGGCCGGTTCTGCCCGAGGCCGTGGAAAAACGCATTTGCAGAGGACGGCGGGCCGAACTGCGCAGTCAGGTTGGCGGCAGGTCTCCGCGCTGATCCAGGCACTCAGGCCCGGATTGCTTGCAGCAGCGGTCCGACACCGATGATTGCGATCACCCGCTTCAGGTTGTAGGCCAGAACGTGGAGGCTCATCTCGGTGCGGACCCGCTTCAACGTCCTGGTCAGGAAGTGCGTGCTTCCCATCCACGATTTGAAGGTTCCGAAAGGGTGCTCGACAGTTTGCCGGCGCAGGCCCATGGCATCTGGCATCCGGTCGAGCCGGTCCTGCATCCTGTCGAGCACGTGCTCATTTTCCCAGCGCTTGATGATCCGCCGCGGGGTCGGCGTGCACCGGGGTCTGAGCGGGCAGGTGAAGCAGGCGCTCAGGTGGCGGTAGCGGTCGAAGTCCTCGGTGTGATCCACGCGGCGGTGGATTTTGGTGAGTTTTGCGCCCGCGGGGCAGGTGTAGTGGTCGTGCTCGGCGTTGTAGATGAAGTCCTGCCGGGCGAACAAGCCGCGTTTGGGCCCGCTTGACGTCAGGGTCTTGGGCACGATAGGCGCGACGCCCGTTCCTTCGCACGACAGCACCTGATCGCCGCTGAAGTAGCCGCGGTCGGCCAGGACGGTGATCTGCTCGCAGCCCGTGGCCTGCTGCGCCTTGAGTGCCATGGGCGCGAGCTGGCTGCGGTCATACCCCTGGTTGATCACCTCGTGGGCTACGATCAGATGGTGCTCGGCGTCGACGGCGATCTGTACGTTGTAGCCGACGGTGGCGGTGCCTTTGCCGCTGGTCGCCATCGATCGGGCGTCGGGGTCGGTCAGCGAGACCTGCTGGTCGGGTGCGTCCTGAACCGCCTGCTCTATCATCTTCAAGGCCTGCATCTGCTGGCGCAGGCCGGCAATCTTCTCCTTCAGCCGGCCCGACTTGACTTCGGCGACATCGCCCTCTTCGCGGTCGGCCCGGTCCAGCGCCCTCAGGTAACGCACAATGCTGGCGTCGACCTGCTCCATCCGCCCGGTGACTTTGGCTACCGTGTAGTTCTTGTCGCGATTGTTCACCGCTTTGAACTTACTGCCATCGATCGTGAAACGGCACGAGTGAACAGGTTCAGACGACGGCACAGCGCAACAAACTGGCTGCACAACGCCCTGATCGCTGCGCCATTGTCCTTGCGGAAGTCGGCAATCGTTTTGAAGTCGGGCGTCAGCCGTCCGGTCAGCCACATCACCTCCAGGTTGCGGCGCGTTTCGCGTTCCAGCCGCCGGCTCGACTGAACCTGGTTCAAATAACCGTAGAGGTAAATCTTGAATAGCGTCGCCCGATGATACGAGGGGCGGCCGGTCGCCTCTGGCACGATGCCTGTAAAACCCAATACCGCCAAGTCCAACTCTTCAATGAAGGCGTCGACGATACGGACGGGGTTCTCATCCCCAACGTAATCGTCCAGGCACTCCGGCAGCAGGATGAGCTGGCCCCGGTCCTGCCCCTCAACGAAACGCTTCATCCCAGTCCCGCACATCCCCTCAGCAAAATACCAGATTTAGCGTTTTCACACAGCCTCGCCCCTTAACCGACCTCCCCAGCGAGATCGGGAAACAGCCCAGTTGGGTGGACAGCGGACCTTCGCCCCGCTGGATCGGAGCGCCGGAGGTGACAAATAAAGGACGTCGTGCGGAGACTTGTATTGGTGATCGGGGTCGGCCCGGCCTAATCCTTGTCCGATGCGACCTTCCAGTCGTCAGCACTGGTTTGGGTAGGCACGGGTCCGGAGGAGAACGGCGGGGTCAACTGTGAGACAACCTCGTGGCTGTGACGGCCGCCGTCACTGATCACGAATTTGATCTCTATGACCCCGGAGGAGAGGCCCGCGGGCACGTTAGGAACATTCAAGTTGATCACCATGCTGCCGGTGCAGTCGGAATTGACCTGGTAGGTGCCCTGTTCTTGCCCCGGCGGCGCGAAGTCGGGTCCCGCGAGGTTGTCGCCCTGGTAATCGCGCTGCGTGAGGTTGCCATGGCCGTCGAACACCTTGATGCCGGTCACAACCTTCGTCGTCGGAGGCGGCGACGGGGGAGGTGCAGGCGTGTAAACCGTGGCACCGAAGGCGTATTCGCCTTTAAGTGTCGCGTTCGAGCATCCGAAATCGTCGCCGCCACCCGCCCATGCCGCACCGCTGACCGCCGGAAAAGCAATCGCGGCCAATAAAGTTGCTTTGGTGAGCCATCTCTTCATCTCGATCTCCCTTCGTGGCCATGGAATGCGCGCGAGATGGGTTCCACCCGGCATCATGTTACCGAGCGACCACAGCCCGCTCGGCTCGTGGAAAACTCAACCGGCTCCTATTGCCATGATTGCCTTAACGGCTGCCGCAACGGCCTGCACAGTCTGGGTAATCGCATTTACAGCCGCCTCGATTTCGCTCAAGACGTCGCCAAGGCTGGCTTGGTTATGATACTCGTAATCTGCATAGTTCCGGGTTGCGGTCGAATTCCAGTTGTTGGCGATCACTGTAGATTTTTGCGTCTGGTCCCAAGAGTAGTGGAGCCTCGCTTGGGCGCAAGGATGTTCTCTCGCCTGCCGCAAAGGAATAGTGGTGTCCGGGAGATAAATGCTACGATGGATGACACGATAAATTCTGGCTGGGCGCCGTTATGACAGGCACATCCCCGCGGTTTGTGTAGGACCCCCAGAAACGGCAGGTGCCGTCCTGCTGAAATCGTCAGGTTCAGCGTGTAGCTGCACTCAGTTGCCCCGCTGCTGGTAGTGCCCGACAATGTTCCGATATAGCTCCAGGTCAGGCTGGCTCGAGATCGGAGTATTCGCGCCGACCGGCTCCAGACTGGTTGTCTTCCCGATAGCGTTTGCTATTACGGCTCAACAAAGGCCGCGCTGTGTGATGCCTGCTGAATATCGATCACATTGCCATTGAGCTTGCTTTCGAAAATCCCCAGCCCGATGATCCGTCCGGGACGAATTTCCATAGCTGGTTGTCGTTCCCGGTAGATTTTGGCGGGTACGCATCCAGCAAAGCCCCGGGTTGCGTAGATGCCTGCTCGATGTCGAGGACGTTGAAATTCAGCTTGCTTGAGATGAAGAAATAGCCAGAGCCCGCGGGATCAAGATTAAATGACCACAGCTGATTTTCATTTTCTTGCTTGGGCCACGCGTCAAGTGATGCTCCAGGTTTTGTGGAGCCACCCAATATGTCGATGACATTGCCATTTAGCTTGCTCTGGATCCAAAAATAGCCGATGAGGGGCAGTGCTGGGAAAAGAGGGGTTTCCGGATAAGTTGCCAGAGCTGATTGTCATTGCCGGTCGCCCTTTGTGGCCACGCGTCGAGCAAAGCCCCCGGTTTGGGGGACGCCTCCACAATATCGATCACGTTACCATTCAACTTGCTCTGGATAAACGAGTATCCTGAGCTACCATCAGTCACTATTTTCCAGAGCTGATTGTCATTGCCGGTCGCTTTTTGCGGCCACGCGGTCGAGCAAAGCCCCGGATTGCATGGATGCTTGGTCAATATCGATCACGTTGCCATTCAGTTTGCTCTTAATAAAGTAAAAGCCAGAGCCGGCAGGATCAGGAACCAGCATCCAGAGTTGATTATCATTAGGAGCTTTCTGCGGGTATGCGTCAAGTCCCTCTCCAGTTTCTTGGAAGCCTGCTGAATGTCGATCACGTTGCCATTCAACTTGCTCCTGATGTAACCATAATTCGCCATTGTCTACCTCCCTAAAGAATTACGGTCTCGCCCACACGGCTGACATCATCAGAAGATCGCGGCGACCGAGATCCCCTACTGGGTAAGTTCTCCCTGCAACTAATCATGCGGGTGGCGGCGCAGAGGGCGCTATGAGACCGTTCCAAGAAATTCCGAGAAAATTTCACAAAACTCCAAATGAATCGCGTCGCTTTGGTTAATATGATCTTCCTGAAGGGCGGCGGCGCGCGATCGTTCCGCGATCACCAGGGAGTAGCTCGTGGCAGTGTGATTGTCTTCACACCCAATCTCGAGGGGCAGCCGCCACTCTAAATGTCGGACCTGACGAGATTGCCGGGGGAACGGTCTATGGAGGCGCTCATTCGTCGGAAGTCTTGCTCTTCGGAGGGTTTCACCTCGATCCCGTCGAGGGGTGCCTGTATCGATCGGATAACGGCGTCCGGGGCGAGCCGATAGCCCTCGGTTCACGTGGGCTTGCGCTGCTCGCCCTCCTTGTCGAGCGGCAGGGACAGCTGGTCACAAAAGACGAGATCATGAATAGGGTGTGGCGTGAATGGCCGTCGAGGAAGGCAACTTGACGGTACAGATTTCGGCGCTGCGCCGCATCCTCGATCGCGATCGCGCCGAGGGTAGCTGCATCCGGACGATACCCGGGCGCGGCTACCGCTTTGTCGCGCCGGTAGCGCGGACCACCCCTCTGGCCCCGCCGGTAGCTCCTCCGCCATCGGACAATGGAGTGGATGAGCACATTACCGCGGACGAGCAACTTCAAACTCCTCTCGGCGTTCTGGCTCGCCCCAATCAGCTACCCACCCAAGCATCGCGACGGCGGCCTCGGCGCGGCGTGATCGCCGGCGTCATCGGTGCTCTGCTCTTTATCGCCGCCGGGCTTTCAGGATGGAATTTGCGCTCGTCGGGGTCCGACGAAACACGCACGGCACCGCGGCTGTCGATTGTCGTGCTGCCGTTCGCCGATCTGAGTGTCGCGCGCGATCAGCAATACCTCGCAGATGGTATCACAAAATATTTGACGACCGATTTGTTGCGGATCGCCGACATGCTGGTGATCTCTCACGACAGCGCCGTTACCTACAAAGACAAACCCGCGAGTGCGAAGCAGATCGGCCGAGAACTCAGCATCCGTTACGTACTTGAAGGCAGCGTCGAGCACTTTGGCAACAAGGTCCGAATTAATGCGCAATTGATTGACGCAGAAACAAACATGCACCTATGGGCGGAATAGTTTGATCGCGACACCGGCGATTTCTTCGAGGTGCAGGACGAGTTTACCCGTTCGCTGGTCGGAGCTCTCAATGCAAACCTGATCAAAGCGGAGGCATCTCGCTCGACCGGTAATCCCGACGCACTCGGTTACATTCTCCGGGGGTGCGCTGCCAAAAATGACGGGTGGACGGCGCCAACTATGCGCGTGCGATCGATTTTTACGAGCGGGCGTTGGCGCTTGATCCCCACTCTGTTGAGGCGCGGACGTTGCTCGCCAATTTGCTGGTGATCCGTGTCCTCCGGCTGCAGACCGACACCCCCGGCGCCGACACGGCGCGGGCTGATGAGTTGGTAGAACAAACGCTCGCCATATCGCCCAACAACGCATCTGCACATCATGCCAAAGGGAATATTCTCCGTATTCAGGGGCGATGCCCGGAGGCGATCCCCGAATTCGAGAGGGCGATCGCCGCCAACCGGAATTTCGCGTCCGCGTATGGCAATCTGGGTTGGTGCAAATTTCTGACCCGGTCGATAGACGAGATGATACCTCTGACAGAGCAGGCCATCCGCCTCAGTCCACGTAATCCGTTTGTCGGTACATTGTACGACCGGATCGGCCACGCGCGTCTGCTGCAATCTCGCACCGACGAGGCTATCGCCTGGTTCAAAAAGGAGCTAATAACGCGGCCAATCGGAATGCTGAAAATCGTTCATTTATTTCTCGCCTCTTCCTATGCCCTGCAAGGGAAGACGGAACTCGCCACATCCGAACTTGCCCAAGCGCGACGGTTCTTCAAACCTGACACATTCAACATTTCCTGGGTTAAGACGCAAATGATGTATCGGCCCGAGCCAGGCCGCCGGCCAGCAATACGGGCCCTGGACGACCAAGACTTATTTCGCCGGCTGCGTTTCTATCCGGCAAGTTTGAGCAGATAGAGGAACTGCGTGGCGAGCGATTTGCCTTTGCAGCTATCGTGTTTGAACAGCGTCAAGAATTTGGAAGCGGAATTTCACCAGATATGGGTGCGAATTTCTCCAAAAAGTCGCATCCGGCAATATTACTTTCACTGCAATGACTGCTCTCGGCGCATAGGTGTCGTCCGATGCAATAGGAATCGTCAACTCCCCACCCGATCTGGCTTATCGCGTCGGTGCTTTCCGATCTACCCGCATTTCGAGTAGTCGCAGCTGGTGCACTGGTCGCAGCCTTCGCGGCGGATCAGCGCCGCCTCGCCGCATTTCGGGCATTGCGCCGGGCGCGGCAGCGATTGCGCGGCGGACGCAGCCGAGCGGTCGGCGGCCGGACAGGTTGACGATTTTGGCATTGGCGGCGCGGTCCATGCCCTGGCGCGGCAGAAAGCCGATCTCGACCATGTGGCGCTCGATGACGTCGCCGATCGCCGCCAATAGTGAGGGCACGTATTTGCCGTCCATCCAGGCGCCGCCGCGCGGGTCGAACACCGCCTTCATCTCCTCGACGACAAACGACACGTCGCCGCCGCGGCGAAAGACGGCGCTGATCATCCGCGTCAAGGCCACGGTCCAGGCGTAGTGCTCCATGTTCTTCGAGTTGATAAAGACCTCGAACGGGCCGCCGGCGGCCGTCCTGGACGATGTCGTTCAAGGTGATGTAGAGCGCGTGCTCGCTCTCCGGCCAGCGCAGCTTGTAGGTCTGGCCGGGCAAGGCCTCGGGCCGGCTCAACGGCTGGGTCATGTAGACCACGCCACCCGCCTCGTAGATGTCGGCGGGTTTTGGCGACGACCGCCGGCGCCGGCGGCGGCAACGGCAATTCCGGTCTGCGCGGTGCAGGCCGCGCGCTCGGCACCGGCATGACGGCTCGGGCCGGGCCGCCAGCACCGCACCCGTTACCTCGTTCGGGCGGTAGGTCGTGCAGCCCTTGCAGCCCAGCGCATAGGCCTGCAGGTAGACATCCTTGAAGCGCTCGAACGGGATGTCGGCCGGGACATTGATCGTCTTTGAGATCGAGCTGTCGACGTGCCTTTGCACGGCCGCCTGCATGACCAGATGGTCCTCGGGTGTCAGCACCTGGGCGTCGACAAAATAGTCGGGCAAGGGTGCCGCCTCGCCGCGGACGCGGCGGAACACGCGGTGGGCGTAGTCCTCGACCTCCTCCTCGCGCCGGGCGCCGTCGGGCATCAGCACGTTGCGGGTGTGGCGAAAGCTGAACACCGGCTCGATCCCCGAGGAGACGTTGTCGGCGAACAGCGAAATCGTCCCGGTCGGCGCCACCGAGGTCAGGAGCGCATTGCGGATGCCGTGGCGGGCGATCGCCTCGCGCACATCGGAGTCGAGTGCCGGCGACGGTCTCGCCCTCGAGATAGCGGTCGCGGTCGAACAGCGGGAAGGCGCCCTTTTCCGCCGCCAACGCGGCCGAGGCGAGATAGGCCTCGCGCTCGATGACGCCCAAGCCATTCCTCGGCCGCCGCAACCGCCGCCGCTGAGCCGTAGCGCAACCCGCACAGGATCAGCGCATCGGCGAGCCCGGTGACGCCGAGCCCGATCCGCCGCTTGGCCTGGCGCCTCGTGCTTTTGCTCGGGCAGCGGGAATTGCGAGATGTCGACGACATTGTCCATCATCCGCACGCAATCCGGCACCAATGCCCGCAATTGGTCGAGATCGAGCCGCGCGTGCAGGCGTAAACGGCGCCGTGACCAGCCGCGCCAGATTGATCGACCCCAACAGGCACGCGCCGTAGGGCGGCAATGGCTGCTCGCCGCACGGGTTGGTCGATTGGATCGTCTCGCAATACCAGAGATTGTTTCGGCGGTTGATGCGGTCGATAAAGATCACGCCGGGCTCGGCATAGGCATAGGTCGCCCGCATGATCTTGTCCCACAGCTCGCGCGCCGGCAGGACGCTTGGCGACGGTGCCGGCAAACGGCAATTCCCACGGCGCGTTTTCCTCGACCGCCTGCATAAAGGCGTCGGTCGCCGAGCACCGACAGATTGAACATGCGCAGCCGGCCGGGTTCGCGCTTGGCTTCGATAAAGGCTTCGATGTCGGGATGGTCGCAGCGCAACGTCGCCATCATCGCACCGCGGCGATAGCCGGCGCTCATGATCGTGCGGCACATCGCGTCCCACACATCCATAAACGACAACGGCCCCGACGCGTCGGCGCCGACCCCCTTGACCGGCGCGCCGCGCGGCCGCAAGGGTCGAGAAATCGTAGCCGATGCCGCCGCCCTGCTGCATCGTCAACGCCGCCTCGCGCAGATGCGCGAAAGATCCCGCCCATATCGTCCGGGATCGTGCCCATCACAAAACAGTTGAACAGCGTGACGGCGCGGCCGCTGCCGGCGCCGGCGACGACCCGGCCCGGCCGGCAGGAACTTGAAATCCTCCATCGCCCGGTAAAAGCGCTCGGCCCATTCGGCCGGTTCGCGCTCGGGCGCGGCAAGCGCGGTCGCGACGCGCCGCCAGGTGTCCTCGATCGTCTTGTCGAGCGGCTCGCCGGACGGCTCCCCTTGAGGCGGTATTTCATGTCCCAGATCCGCTGCGAGATCGCGCCGACAAGAGCCATGGCCGATGGGTCCTCATTGCCGCGTCGCTTTAGCACGTTCCTGGCTTGATTACGAAGATAGCCGGCCAGTATACTCTTGTGGCGGCGCGATGTCGCAAGCGAGGCCGTTTCGGATATGTGGGGCCATGACGCCCCTACCGCCGATTCGCTCTACGACGAAGATTTCTACGCCTGGACGCATGCAGCAGGCCGACCTGCTCCGCCGCCTGCCGTTGACCAGCAACAGCGTCGATGCCGAACACGTCGCCGAGGAGATCGAGGATCTGGGACGCAGCGATCTCCGCACCGCACAATCGCTTGTCGAACACATCATCGAGCATTTCCTGAAACTCGAATTTGCCGGGCTGGACGACCCGGCCGAGCATTGGCGCGACGAGATCGTCGAACGGCGGCTGCAGCTCGACAAGACCCTGACCCGGAGTATCGAGGCCAAACTTGACCTTCCCTGCCGCTACAAATCGGCGCTGCGGCTGTTGCGTCGACTCGAACGCGATGTCCCCGGGCTGATGAGCCGGGTGCCGCAGGCTTGTCCCGTACACCCTCGATCAAATTGTCAGCGGCGAGGAGGACTAGTTCCCGACGCCGCGCCCGCCTCGATCGTAACTGCCCGCGCGGCCGCGATCCCGCGCTGCGAGGCACCGGCCGCTCGCTTCGAGGGCTGTGGTCGCGGTTTCGATCCGCTGTTCGAGTTCCTCCATCAGCCGGCGGCGCGGCCAGCCGGGCGGGATCGGTTCGAGAAATTCGAGCGTGATGCAGCCGGGCCGCTTCCAGAAACTGCGCCGGCCCCAAAACAGACCGGAATTGACCGCCGCCGGAACCAACGGCAACGACAATGCCTGGTACAGCCCGTAGACGCCGGGCTGGTAACGGCGCCGTCCTGCCCGGTGCGACGCGCGTCCCTTGCGGATAGATCACGATCGGGCGTCCCTCGGCTGCGGCCTGGCGCGCCGCGGCGAGCATGCGGCGCAACGCCGCCGCTCCCGCCTTGCGGTCGATCGCGATGGCGCCGGCGCGCGCCATGTACCAGCCGTAAAACGGGACAAGCAGCAGCTCCTTTTTGACAACCGGCGCCGGATCGTCGAGCACCACAGGAAGTGCGATGGCGTCCCAGGCTGATTGATGCTTCATCGCGACGATGCAGCCGCCCGCCGGGATATGGTCGAGACCGACGACGCGATGATCGAGCCCGACGATCGCTCGCAGCAAAAACAACACACCTTGCGACCAGAACCGGCCAAAGCGCATCGCGGCGCGGCGCGGCCCCAGCAGGAACGGCAACCCGACTGTCCCGATCAGTCCCGTCCAGGAATAGAACGCGATATTAAAGATCACGGCTCTGGCCCAGTTCATTGCTTGGCCTGCGCGCCTAAATCGTGCGTCCCCGCCAGCGACGGCCGATCGACAAAAGGAAAGAACAATGCAGCCAGGTATTTTGCGTATTCGCCGATCAGCACTGGCGCCGGACCGCGCCATTCCCGCAAACCTTGAGCAATTGCTTCTTCGGATAAGACGGGGTGCGGAATTATCTCGAGATCCGGCATGGCGCGTCTGAATTCGAGCAGGCTGCGCGGCATGTGATACCAGGCGGTAACGAGGCGAAGACTGTGATAGCCCAGCCGTCGCATCCACTCTTCGGTCTCCTGCGCATTGCCAGTCGTATTTCTGGCCTCGTGGCCGAGGACGATGCAGCAGGTCAGCCAATCCGACGACTTCTCCCCCGCCGAGCGCAGCAATTGATCGAGGCCGACCCGCCGATTGACCCCCGAAATAAAGAGTACGCGCCCCTTGCCGGCGCGCATCAGCTCGATCCCGCGCTGCAGGCGGAGGTCCCCGCCAGTCAGCACCACGATCGCATCGGTCACTGTCGTGTCGTTTTCGGCCGGGGGTGGGATGACGAAACGAACAAAACCGACCAGCACCAGCGCCACCGCGGCAACTCCGGCAATCGCGGCGGCCTGAAAGACGCGCACGGGCAATCCCCGGGGCGGCTGGCCCGCGCCATTGGGAAAAACACGAGCGAATGCCCTGCGCAGCAAATCCAACCTTGCCAGACCGATTTCCGAACCGCAGCCTAGAATAACACCGCCGCAGCCTCAGGAGTTGGCCTCGTCCGCCAATTCCGTCCGGCCCACGCTTTACGCTGAAGGTATGCGGATGCCAGCGGGGGAGAAGATCGAAACCCGCCGCATTGCTTCTCAACGGGCTGCTTATTTGCCCTTCTTTCACGACATTAGCGGCGAGCACACACCCGAACTCGTCGCGGTGAGCTGCAGCGGGGAGCCAGCCACCCCTACCGTCAACCGATCGCGGCGGTCAAGACCGGACCGAATGTACGGAAGCGTTCGCCGTCGAATTGCTCCATCCGCACCTGCTTGATCGGCGCAAAGTCGGTCGGGCTCGTATTGATCGTGATCCCGGGCTGCAACATCGGCAGCGTGAGATCGTGTAGATTTGCGGCCTGCCGCATCACGTTCTCGCGGGTCAAGTCGTCGCCGCATTGTTTGAGGACCTGCACCGTCGTCGCGGCGACGGACGAGCCATAGACGTTCCCATTGTCGCTCTTGTCACCGTTCGGCCGATACTTGTCCATAAACGCGAGCCACGATTTGTACCCGGCGTCATCCTTCCATTGGGTATCGGTCGGGTCTTTGAACGAATTGTCCGTAATAATACCCTTGGCGTTTTCGAGACCCGCCGGCTTAAAGGCCGCCCCCACCGACGCGGCGACGCCGTTTGTGATAAACAGCGGTTTCCATCCGATCTCGGCCACCTTCCTGATGGCTTGCGCCTCGAACTTTGGGATCGCGATCGTGATAAGGACATCGCAGCCCGCCGTCTTCATCTGAATTGATTTGCGAATCAACAGTCGGGTCCGTGGTTTCGTACGAGGCCTCGACCTTGATCAGCGACGCCCTCTTGTCGCCGAGGCCGTCAAGGACCCCGGTCAGATAGTCCTTGCCGTAATCGTCGTTCTGATAAAGCACGCCGATTTTGGCGTCGGGCTTGTGCTCCAGGACGTAGTCGCCATAGATGTGGCCCTCAGCCCGGTAACTTACGAAAAAGCCCATCGTCCAGGGGTGACCCTTTGGGTCGTTCCATTTGCTGGCGCCGGTGTTGAGGAACAGTTGCGGCACCTTATTCTCGTTCATGTAGTGCCACACCGCGCTGTTGGTCGGGGTGCCGACCGCACCGGCAATAAACAGCACACCGTCTTGCTCGACCAGTTTACGCGTCATCTCGACGGTTTTTGGCGGCGAATAGCCGTCATCGTAGGAGATGAAGCTGATCTTGCGGCCGTTGATGCCGCCCTGTTCGTTGGTCATCTTGAAATAGGCGGCCATCGACAGCGGTATCGAGTTGGCGTTGGAGAGCGGCCCACTATAGGGGCCGGTGTTGCCGATCTTGATCTCGGTATCGCTGACGCCCGGCCCGTATTGCTTGGCGGCCCGAGCCGGCCGCGCGAGGATCGGACCGCCGAAGGCCAGTGCCGCCGGGGCGGCGGCGAGTATCGTGCGACGCGTCAAACTCTTCATGATGATCTCCCTCTTCTAAGTCTCGCTGTTCAATCGTTTTTTTGCAGCGTGCTTCATCCTGACGCGAAGCACGCCGATTTCGCCGCCAATTTATCTGGCGGCGCGAACCGCGGTGCTTTCTCGCCGCCCATTTAACGGTTCGGCGATGGCGATGAGACCGGCCGTTGTAAGTCTCAACCCCTACCGCGCCGTGAGCCGGCGATCGCAGCAGCCCAGCATGTTGTCACCGGCGCTCAGGTAACGGCGCCGGTCATCAGCGGGCCAAACAGCTGCCAGCGCTCGCCATCAAAGCGCGCCAGCTGGACTTGCTTGACGGGGGCAAAATCGGTCGGGCTGGTGTTGACGGTGATCCCCGGCAGCAGCATCGGGACCGTAAAGCCGTGCAGGCTGGCCGCCTGTTTCATCACGTTCTCGCGGGTCAAGTCGTCGCCGCATTGCTTCAAGACTTGCGCCGTGGTAGCCGCGAGACACGGGCCGACAACGGCGCCGGCATCGGTCTTGTCGCCATCCGGGAAATATTTGTCCATAAACGACACCCACCATTTGTAGCCGGCATCGTCCTTCCATTTCGGATCGGTCGGGTCCTTGACATAAAAGTCCGAAACGATGTCCTTGGCGTTCTCGAGCCCCGCCGGTTTGAGCGTGGCCCCGACCGAATTGCCGACGCTGCTAAGGATGTGCAGCGGCTTCCATTTGATCTCGGCGGCCTTCTTGATCGCCTGCGCGGCGAATTTGGGGATCGCGGTATTGACTAAGACGTCGCAGCCCGCAGCCTTCATGCCGATGATTTGCGAGTCAACGGTGGGGTCGGTGGTCTCGTAGGACGCCTTGACGGCGATCATCGAGGCCGCCTTTGGGCCGAGGCCATCGACCACTCCCTTGAGATAGTCCTTGCCGAAATCGTCGTTCTGGTAGAGCACCCCGATCTTGCCGTCCGGCTTTTCCTTTAGAATGTAGGACGCATAGATACGGCCCTCGCTCTGATAATTCGGCTGCCAGCCGATCGTCCACGGATGCCCCTTTGGATCGTCCCATTTGGTAGCGCCGGTCGCGACAAACAGTTGCGGCACCTTCCTCTGGTTCATGTAGTGCCAGATCGCGCTATTGGTTGGGGTGCCGAGCGGGCTGGCGATCAACAGAACGTTGTCTTGCTCGACCAGTTTGCGCACCATTTCGACGGTCTTGGGTGGCGTATAGCTGTCGTCATAGGAAATGAAGTTGATCTTGCGGCCGTTTATCCCGCCTTGGTCGTTGACCATTTTCCAAAAAGCGGCCTGCGATTTGGGGACGGCGCTATAGGACGAGGCGGGGCCGCTATAGGGACCGGTGTTGCCGACCTTGATTTCGCTGTCGGTGACACCCGGGCCATACTGTTTTGCAGCGTGCGCCGGTCGCGTCCGAAGAAACGGACTGCCGGAGGCTAGCGCCGCCGGGACCGCGGCGAGGATCGTACGACGGGTGAGCTTTGTCACGGTTAGTCATCCTCCACAAGATTACATCAAGTTGTTAGCCTTTGGGGGTTGGTGCTCAGCTCGCCCGATCGTTATCGATTGCGCCATCGCGACAAACGCGCGACTGCCAACCGTGCAAAGCCGGCGGCGCCCGACGGCATCACGAATATGACCAGCAGCATGATTACGCCATAGATCGCGCCCGCCAACCCGCGCGACACGGATTCGGCGATGTTCGGCACATAGAGCACGAACAACCCGCCGAACAGACATCCCGGCAGCGACCCCATGCCGCCGAGTATGAGACCGACGAGAAAATAGATCGACAGGAACAGACTGAAGCTGTCGGGGGCGACAAACTGCACTGCAAGCGCGCCCAAGGCACCGGCGACACCGGTGTAGAGTGCGCTGACGCCAAAGGTCAGCGTCTTGTAGAGCGGCTCGTTGATCCCCATCGCGGCGGCGGCGATCGGGTGATCACGGATCGCCATGATGGCACGGCCACTGCGACTTTTCACGAGGTTAGAAGCCCCGGCGAACATGGCCAGAACCACCGCGAGGGTGAAAAAGTAAAGCCATTGATCGGCGCTGATCGGCAGGAACCCGGGCACATCCGGCTGATCGACAACGATGCCCTGCACACCTCCGGTCCACTCTTCGAGACCATGAAATTTCAGCAGCTGCGGCAGCGCAACCGCCAACGCAAAGGTGGCAAGCGCGAGATAGAGGCCCTGCAGCCGCAATGCCGGCAATCCGAACAGAAAACCGACAACGAAGCAGATCCCGCCGGCGGCCGGCAGTGTCCAGTAATAAGCGATGCCGTAACGATGCATCAGGATTGCGGTGACATAAGCGCCGAGGCCGTAAAACGCGCCATGCCCGACCGAAAACTGGCCGTTGAAGCCGGTCAGCAGATTGAGGCCAAGGATCGCCAGCCCGTAGATCATCACCTCGGTCAGCTGGAAGACGACAAATCCCTGGAAAACAAAGGGCAGCACCACCGCGATCGCCACAACACCGGCCAACACCCAATAGCGGGTCAAAAGCAGTGCCGCGCGCCGCGCGCCATGCGCCTGGCCCGAGGGCGCGAAAAGGGCGGTTTCCTGTTGCGGCGTCGTCATACCCGGCTCACCACGCTGCGGCCAAAAATTCCGGCGGGGCGCACCATCAGCACCGCGACAATCACCAACAACGCTATCGTCAGCTTCAGGTCGCGGCCGAAATAAGGGATGAACGTGCCCGCCAGGTTCTCGATGACGCCGACAGCAAAGCCGCCCAGCACGGCGCCGCCCGGGCTCGTCAGCCCGCCCAACACGGCGCCGGCAAACCCGTAAAGCAGGACGCCAAACATCATGTTCGGATCGAGAAAGACGACCGGTGCGATCAGCATCCCGGCAACGGCGCCGATTGCCGCCGCAATGCCCCAGCCAAGTGCGGTCATCCAGCCCACGCGGATGCCGACCAGGCGGGCCGATTCCGGATTGGCGGCGGCGGCTCGCATCGCCAACCCGAGCCGCGTACCGCGGAAGAACAGATAGATCAGACCCAGCATTACCGCGGTCACGCCGATCATCCCGGCTTCATGCGTGTCGATCAACGCGCTGCCGAACAGCGGCTTGGTGCCAAACGGGGTCGGGAAGGTCTTGATCGTGTAATCCCAAAGGTAGCCGTCGGCGCTGTTCAAGATGCTGAATAAGGCGATAAAGGCGACCAGATTGGCGAGGATCGGCGCGTTGTGCAGCGGCCTGAACAGCACCCGCTCGATCGCGACACCGCCAATGAACGATAAAATCACCACGGCCGCAAAAGCCAGCCAATACGGCGTTCCCCACTGGATCAGCTGCCACGCGAGATAAGCCGAGAACGTCGCCATCTCACCTTGCGCAAAATTGAGATGGTCGATTGCCTGGTAAATCATCACGATGGCGAGCGCCACGAGCGCATAGATCGCGCCGTTGGCAAGGCCGGCCATCACCTGTTGCAGCAGCAATTGCATCGGCGCTACTCCGACCTAAAGCTGTATCTCGGGACCGCGGGCGTCCCGCCCGCCCCATCCCCGCCATGCCGAAGAAAACTGCCAATCGTCGACGCTCTCGCACAGACCAGCCTTTAGGACCGTGGGCGACCCGCCCGCCTCGCCCGCGCCTCGAAATCGATCGTCGGCAGGGCGCATCGCCTCAGTAACCCAAATAGGCGCGGCGCACGGCCTCGTCGGCGGCGATCGCTTTGGCAGGCCCGTCCATTACGATGCGGCCGGTTTCAAGCAGATAGGCGTGTTCCGCCAGTTCGAGCGCCAGCGCGGCGTTCTGCTCCACGATCAATAGCGCGACCCCAGTATCGCGGTTGATCTCGCGCAGGATCGCAAACAATTCCTCGACGATCAGCGGCGCCAGTCCGAACGAAGGCTCGTCGAGCAGCAACAGACGCGGCCGCAGCATCAATGCCCGGCCGACAGCGAGCATCTGCTGCTCGCCGCCGGAGAGCAGGCCCGCTTGCTGCATCCGGCGCTCCTGCAGCCGCGGAAAATGGCCATAGACTTGCTCGATATCCGCCGCGATTCCGGCGTGGTCGCGGCGGGTCATCGCTCCGAGCTGCAAGTTCTCCTCGACCGTCAGGCGCACGAAGGTGCCACGTCCCTCAGGCACGTGCGCAACGCCAAGCCGGACAATATCCTCGGTTCCCCAACCGTTGATTGATCTTCCGTCGAAGCGGATATCACCGCCTGCTCGTATCATACCGCAGAGCGCACGCAGCACCGTCGTCTTGCCGGCGCCATTGGCGCCGAGCAGTGTGCGCACCCCTCCCGTATCAAGGGTGAACCCTACCCCGAACAGCGCCTGTTGCTCGCCGTAGAACGCATCGAGCCCGTGGACCTCCAGCATCATCGGGCGGTAGCCGCGGCAGCGACAACGTTGGCTGATTTAGCCCCGGTGCCAAGATAGGCCGCTATGACCGCTTCATTCTGCTGCACCTCGGCGGGCGTGCCCTCGGCGATCTTGCGGCCAAAATCGAGAGCAACTACTTTGTCGGAAACCGACATGACGAGGTTCATGTGATGCTCAACGAGCAGCACCGTGACCTGACGCTCGTCGCGGACTCGGCGAATTAGGGCGCCGAGTTCACCTACTTCCTCATGATTAAGCCCGCCCGCGGGTTCGTCGAGCAGCACGAGCTTGGGTCGGCTTGCCAATGCCCGCGCTAACTCGACCCGCTTGCGCGTGCCGAGCGGCAGACCGGCGGCTGGCCGGAAAGCCACGTCTTTGAGATCAAGCATATCGAGCAGCGACCAGGCCGTCCTGTTAACCGCCGTTTCCTGCCGGCGCGCCCAGGGCAGGCGCAACGTATCGCTGACGAAGTCGCTGCGGCTCGTCGCGTGGGCGCCGAGGCGGACGTTGTCGAACACTGACTGCGGACCAAACAGCGCGAGGTTTTGAAAGGTGCGCGAGATGCCGATCTCGGCGATGCGGTGCGCCGGCCGGCCGAGCAATGACCTGCCCTCGAAGCGGATATCGCCGCTAACAGGGGTATAAAGCCGGCTCAAGCAATTAAAGAGCGTCGTCTTACCGGCGCCGTTGGGTCCGATCAGCCCCAGGATCTGTCCTTGATCGAGATCGAACGAAACCCCATCGAGCGCCACGATCCCGCCAAACCGCACGACGACATCGCTGACTTCGAGCAGGCTGGGGCGGCGCGCCGGCGAGTTCATCGGCTCAAGGCACAAACGCGGGCGACCCCGCCCAACATGCAGCCCAGGCCGTGCACGCTTCCAGCTCCTCCCCTACCAAACGCTCCGTTTCTCTGATGCGAAACTGCCGGCACACGACACTTTCGTCAAGCCGTCAGACGACCAAGCGGCCGGTCGGCCAAAACCGGCGAACTTGAAGCAAGGGGCACGTTGGTCACCGAGATCCGAGGCGAGGCCGCGGGTGACGGATTACGCGGCCGAGACTGATCCGGATCATGTCTTGGCGAGCCGCCCCCAAGCATGCCGGGCTCCTTCCTAGTAGGAAGGGCCGCGAATGACGAGCTATCGGATCTGTTGCATTAAAGAGATTCCGCGATCGGCTCTTCCGGGGTTGTCAGCGTTCGATCGTGATCCCGCTCGGCGCGCACGCCGGAACGGGCGATCGAAGCGGAGGAAAAGCGGTCTGCCTGGCGTGAGGGGATCCGTGACTGGAAGATCCACGCCAGCTTAACTGACATCGACGCGATCACGCCCGAACCACAGTGGCAGAGTGCGATCTCCACTTCAACCGGGATGCATGATCATGAGAAAGATATCGGACATCGTGCGCCGGCAAGCCCCGCTCAATTTGCCGCCCGACGCGATGAGCGACCGGCCTTACTCATTGCTGCAACCTCGTGACGGGTTGCTCGGCGATCAACTCAAAGTCGAGGAGCGGCCAACGATGTGCTCTCCACGTTTGAGCGATGATTGTTGGCTCGATTGCCGCCAACGCCCGAAGGGCGCATGGCGGCGGCAATTGATGTCAATTCATTACCACTCGATCTGCAAACCCTTAATATCCAGCACTAGAACAAAGCTCGAAAAAGTCCGCAACGAACGAAATATTTGCCAACTGATTTTTAATCGGTAGGTCTCGAGTTCGAATCCCGACGGGCTGACCAACGGCGTTGCCGCTAAAAATCTTCGATGCGGATCATGCGCGGGGGTTCGAGCACGCTGTCGAGTTTCTCAATTCTGGTGAGCGCGCGGCGCATCGCCGCTTCGATGTTGGTGTGGGTGGTCAGAACCACGGGCACCGCCTCGCCGGGGGCGCGGCCGCGCTGGATCATCGATTCGAGCGAAACTTCTTCGTCGCGCAATGCAGCGGCGACATCGGCGATGACGCCCGGCCGATCGACGACCATCAACCTGATATAGTAAGCGCTCTGGTGCCGCTCGATCGGCACACCGGGAAGATGGCGCAACGCGGCGGTTGGAATGCCGAATGGAAAGACCTGGCGTTCGGCGGCTATGTCGACGAGGTCGGCGGCTACCGCCGAAGCGGTCGGCAATGCGCCGGCGCCGCGCCCCTCCAGGACCACCCGGCCGACAAAATCACCCTCCGCAACGACCGCATTATAAACCCCCTCCACTGCCGCGATCGGCGTCGCGCGCGGCACCATGCAGGGATGAACGCGCTGTTCTAGCCCATCATCGGTCAACCGGGCGATGCCGAGCAGTTTGATGCGATAGCCGAGCTCCTCGGCGAAATCGATATCGAGCCGCGAGACATGCCGAATGCCTTCGGTGTAGACCCCGGCGAGATCTACCGGGCGGCCAAACCCGACACTCGCCAAAATCGCCAGTTTGTGCGAGGCGTCGACCCCGTCGATGTCAAAACTCGGATCGGCTTCGGCATAGCCGAGCTTCTGCGCTTCGGCCAACACTTCGGCGAATTCGCGCCCGGTCTCGCGCATCGTCGTCAGGATGTAATTCGACGTGCCGTTCAGGATGCCATAGACGCGCCGCAGCCGGTTGCCCGCAAGCCCTTCGCGCAAGGTCTTGATGACCGGAATGCCGCCCGCGACCGAAGCCTCGAACGACAGTGCCAACCCGGCTTCCTCGGCGTGAGCGGCGAGCCGCGTACCGTGATGCGCCATCAGTGCCTTGTTCGCGGTGACAACGTGCTTGCCGTGGGTGAGAGCGGTCTCGATAACGCGTGCAGCGATACCATCGGCGCCGCCGATCAACTCAACGACGACATCGACCTCGGGATCGGCCGCCATGGCCGAGGCATCCTCATACCAGCGCACCGCCGAAAGCTCGACACCGCGGTCGCGGCGCCGATCGCGGGCCGACACCGCCGTGACGACGAGACGCCGGCCGCTCCGTTCGGCGAGTACTTCGGCCTGGTCCTGAAGCAATTTTAGTGTGCCGGCACCCACGGTTCCGAGCCCGGCAACGGCAATCTTTAACGGCGGCTTCACAACGGCATCCCCGCAGCGACGGGCCCGAAAGGCGTTCGGGCGGGCGCGGGGCCGCTCCTTGCGGTCCGGCCCCCACGCGCGTTGTAGCCTGCGTTCATCAAACTTTCGATAATTTTCCCTTTAGAAGGAGCCGCGTTCGATCCGCTCTCTGGCCTGTTGCTCGAAGCAGCTTATTGCTCAAACAGGATCTCGGCTCGGCCCTGACCCGCATTGCTACCGGCCGGCGCCGCCTCAACCTGAATCTTGTTGGCCGGGATCCCCGCCTTGGTCAGCCCGGCGGCCACCGCCTGGGCGCGATCGAGGGCGGCGCGGTAGCTGTTCAGCTGCTCTGCGGCATTGCTGGCGACCCCGGCATAGCCGACGACCCGGACAAGGCCAGGCTTTGCCCGATACCGGGGCAGGATCTTGTCGAGGGCCTGGCGGTCAGCGTCGCTGAGGGTTGCTGCGTTGCTTGAGAAAGCGATATCCGCGACCTTGGTAAACGCCGGGGCCGGCGTGGGCGCCCTAGCAGCCTTGCCGGATCCCGTGGTGGCCGTGCGAACCGGCATCGGCGGCGGCAGATTGGGCGGGGGCGGGGCGGGCTGGATTGTCGCCGAGCCGATCGCGGCCGGCATCGGTGGGGCTGCTGGCGGCCCGGGCAGATGCGCGCCGGGCGCTGTCGCTAAGGGTTTGCGCTGCCCCGGGCGCTAACAATTCGCGCGGCGGCGGCGGCGCCGGTTGGGTTGTCTGCGGCTGCGGCAGCGAAGCGATTTGCGGCGATTTCAGGCTCGATTCCATCGGCTCCTGCTCAGGCGGCGGCCCCGCTTTCCCCGCCCCTTTGCCGCCAGTTCCGAGGAGCGCCGATGCTGCCCGCGCCAGCTGTCCCCGGATTAGCGCCAGGCTGAGCCGCGGGAGATTTTGCGACCGGGAGCGTGGCAGCGGAAGGTGCGGCCGCCGGCTGGCCCGCGGCGGAGGGGCGCCGGCGGTCCCTCGCCCGCGACGGGCGCAGTGGCCGGTGCAGCCGGGGGTGGCGGCGGTGCTGCGGCAGATTCGTCGAACTGAGCCTGCAAATGCTCGCTGGTGTATTTGGCGTTGGTGCGGTCGGCGATGAGGTCTTGCGTCAGCTTGTTGAGTTCGGCGGTGGTCAGCGCCTGGGCCGGAGGCGGCGGCACCGTCGCCAGGTTCGGGTAGCTCCGGGCCTCGCCCGCCGCCAGGTTTTTGGTGTTGGGGGTGGTTTCCGGGTTTGGGTCGTTGGCGCTAATGCCGACCCAGTTGCGATAGGTTTCAATCGGATTGCAGCCGGTAAGCGCGACCAGCACCGCCACGATCGCCAGTTCTCCTGATCATCACAGCGGCGCTTTGGTGGCCGCAGAGCTTTCCGAGCTACGACATGAAGAGATACGACTCAATTGCCCGGGCACACTGTTGCTAATCATTGGCGAAAATTCACCGATTGCTGCCTTTTCGCATCGGTGCTGGTGTATTAGATCGGGTCCGGCGCGTCACCACATTTGATCGCATCGAGGTCGGTCGAAAGGCCGGGTACGGGACTTGCTGCGGTTCGGTCCAGCAAGATCCGGTAAAAGGCGAGGAAACGACAATGGACGACGACAGCCGCGCGCCGCGGCATGCTTCGAAAAAATCACCGGCAGACTTGGGGCTTCCCGACGCGCAGGATTTGGCGTGTCAAATCGCCGAAGTCGCCGAGAAGAGCCAAGAGCTCGTTGCCGATTTTTTGAAGCGGCACAGGTCCGACGAGGGGTTGGGCATGGCCAGCCCGCTGGCCATCGGCGCGGCGTTTTTTGAGATGACGGCGCGGATGATGGCGGATCCATCGCAACTGGTTCAGGCTCAGCTGTCGCTATGGAATGATTACATGACTTTGTGGCAGCGCACAGCGCAGCGCTTTCTCGGCGGCCCGGCCGAGCCGATGATCGAGCCGGTACCGGGCGACCGCCGCTTCCGCGACGCCGCCTGGGACAACAATACCCTGTTCGACTACATCAAACAGAGCTACCTGCTCACGGCGCGCTGGCTGCAGAATACCGTGCGCGAGGTCGAAGGGATCGACGCCCGCACTGCGCGCAAAGTCGACTTTTACACACGCCAATTTGTCGACGCGCTCGCCCCGTCAAATTTTGTGATGACCAATCCCGAAGTATTGCGCGCGACAATCGAGAGCCGCGGCGAAAACCTGCTGCAAGGGCTGAAGAATCTGCTTGATGATCTCGAACGCGGCAAGGGCCGGCTCGCCATCAAGATGACCGATATGGCGGCGTTTCGCATTGGCGAAAATATCGCGGTCACGCCGGGCAAAGTGGTTTATCAAAACGACCTTATTCAATTGATTCAGTACGCCCCGACGACTGAAAAAGTAAAGCGGCGACCGTTGTTAATCATGCCACCTTGGATCAACAAATTCTATATCCTTGATCTGCGCCCAAACAATTCGTTTATCCGCTGGGCGGTCAGCCAGGGGCACACGGTTTTTGTGATTTCCTGGGTAAACCCGGACGAGCATCTCGCCGCCAAAACCTTTGCGGATTACATGCGCGAGGGCCCGCTTGCCGCGTTGCATGCGATCGAAAAGGCGACCGGCGAGCGCGAGGCCAATGTGATCGGCTATTGTCTTGGTGGCACATTGCTTGCGTGCACGCTGGCCTACATGGCGGCAAAGCGCGACGGCCGGATCAAGAGCGCCACGTTTTTTGTCACAATGGTCGATTTTGCCGAAGCCGGCGAGCTTTCGGTTTTTATCGACGAGGAGCAGCTCTCCTCGCTTGAAGAACGGATGAACGCCAAAGGTTATCTCGAAGGCCACGACATGGCGGCGACCTTCAACATGCTGCGCGCCAATGATTTGATCTGGTCTTTTGTCGTCAACAATTACTTGCTCGGCAAGTCGCCGTTCCCGTTCGATCTCTTGTATTGGAATGCCGATTTGACGCGCATGCCGGCGGCGATGCACAGCTTTTATTTGCGCAACATGTACCAGGAGAACCTGCTGGTCAAGGCTGGCGGCATTACACTCGACGGCGTGCCGATCGATCTCGGCAAGATCAAGACGCCGGCGTTTTTGCTGTCGACGCGCGAGGATCACATCGCACCCTGGCGTTCGACCTATGCCGCAACTCGGCTTTACAAAGGGCCGGTCAAGTTCGTCTTGGCGGCCTCGGGCCATATTGCCGGCGTCGTCAATCCGCCGGGCTCCAAATACGGGCATTGGGAGAACGACAAGAACCCGCCGACACCCGAGGAGTGGCTGGCCTCGGCGAACCAGCATCCGGATTCGTGGTGGCCGTTATGGGAACGCTGGATTTCGAGATACTCGGGCGGCGAGGTGCCGGCGCGGCAACCCGGTGACGGCAAGCTGCAGCCGATCGAGGACGCGCCCGGATCTTACGTAAAGGTGCGCGCCGAGGATTGACCCATGGCCGAGCTCTCCGCGTGGGCTACTGACCGGGTTAAAGCATCTTGTAAGCTTGTCTTTTCGCCCTCTATGTTGCGCCTAACAAAAGGGAGGGTTAGAAGATGCCGAACTTTTTTCGGGCGCTTTTGATTGATAGCCGCTGTCGTCGTGGCAGCGACCAGCCCGGCGGTGGCGCAGCAGAGCGGCGGGGTTTTAAAGTTTTATCATCGCGACAGCCCGGCGAGTGCGTCGATCCACGAAGAAGCGACGATTTCTGCGATTGCGCCCTTTATGGGCGTCTTCAACAACCTCGTTATGTTCAAGCAGGATGAAAAGCAGAACCGCCCTGAATTCATTGTACCCGATCTGGCAGAAAGCTGGTCGTGGAATAACGACTATACGCGGCTGACTTTTCGACTGCGCCGGGGCGTCAAATGGCATGACGGCCAACCCTTTACCGCGAAAGACGTCAAATGCACCTGGGATTTGTTGACTGGCAAATCTGCCGATAAGTTGCGACTCAACCCGCGTAAGGCGTGGTATCGCAATCTAGATCAAGTCACGACGGACGGCGATTTTACCGCGACCTTTGTGCTGAAGCGCTCGCAGCCGGCGTTTCTGATGCTATTGGCCTCGGGCATGTCGCCGGTTTACCCGTGCCACGTGCCGGCGCAGGAGATGCGCACGCACCCGATCGGGACCGGCCCTTTTAAATTCGCGGCGTTCAAGCCCAACCAGTTCATTCGGGTCGAAAAGAACCCGGATTACTGGAAACCCGGCCGGCCTTATTTGGATGCGATCGAGTGGACGATTATCCCAAACCGGTCGACCCAGGCGCTGGCCTTTATCGCCGGTAAGTTCGACATGACCTTTCCCTACGAGGTTACGGTGCAGATGATGCGCGACATTGCCAGCCAGGCGCCAAAAGCACTGTGCGAGCTGACGCCGACGCCGGTTGCCATCAACATGCTCGTCAATCGCGATGCGCCACCGTTCAACGATCCCGATATTCGCCGCGCGATGCAACTGACGATCGACCGCAACAGCTTTCTGAAAATCATGGTGGAGGGGCAGGGCGACATTGGCGGCGCGATGCAGCCGGCGCCGGCGGGGTTGTGGGGACTGCCGCCCGAAATCATGAAGACATTGCCGGGCTACGACCCCGATGTCGCCGCAAACCGCGCGGAAGCGCGCAAACTTATGGAAAAACATGGCTACGGGCCCGACCATCACCTGGCGGTCAAAGTCGCGACCCGCAACATCTCGCAATACCGCGATCCGGCCGTGATCCTGATCGACCAGATGAAGCAGATCTATATCGACGGCGAACTCGACGCGGTCGAGACCGCCAATTGGTTTCCCAAGATCGCGCGCAGGGATTATATGCTCGGCGCCAATTTGACCGGGAGCGGGGTCGACGACCCCGATGCCTATTTCTTTGAAAACTATGCCTGCGGTTCGGAACGCAATTACACGGGTTACTGCAATCAAGAGCTCGAAAAGATGTTCGTGCAGCAATCGGAGGAACGCGACCAGGATAAGCGCAAAAAGCTGGTTTGGGAGATCGACCGCCGGCTGCAAGAAGATGCGGCGCGGCCGATGATCTTTAACTACCGGTTGGCGACCTGCCATTATCCGCGGGTGCGCGGGGTCACGATCATGGTCAACAGCCTGTTCAACGGCTGGCGCTTCGAAGACGCCTGGCTTGAGCACTGAGCCGTCTTACATGCCGCGGAGCGCGGCCTCGCGCCTCGTAAATGCACGGTCCCCCGAGTCCAAGCGCCGACTACAAGGCAGCTATCGCCGCTGGTGAGTGGCCGCGCTGGGTAGTGCTCATTTAGATTAACGGCAACGGGGTTCGGGCATTGTCGCCGAATCTCGAGGGGACTAATTTTGGGGGAAACGCGATGCTCGCCTGGTTTGGTGAATTGAACGCCAAGGAACGGCGCACGATGGGCGCCTGCTTTGGCGGGTGGGCCTTGGACGCATTCGACGTCCAGATGTACAGTTTTGTGATCCCAACGGTGATCGCGCTGTGGGGGCTGTCGCGCGGCGAGGCCGGGCTGATCGGTACCGTTACTCTGTTGATTTCGTCACCGGGCGGGTGGTTTTCCGGGACATTGGCCGACCGCTATGGCCGCGTGCGAATGCTTCAGATCACGATCCTGTGGTACTCGATCTTCACCTTCCTTTGCGCCTTTGCCCAGAATTTCGAGCAGCTGTTCATCCTGCGCGCGCTGCACGGTTTTGGTTTTGGCGGCGAATGGGCCGCCGGTGCGGTGCTAATGGGCGAGGTCATCCGCGACAAGTACCGCGGCCGCGGCGTCGGCATTGTCCAGACCGGATGGGCTGTTGGCTGGGGAGCTTCGGCCCTCGTCTATACCGTCCTCTACGCGTTCCTACCTGAAGCGATCGCATGGCGCGCGCTGTTTGCAGTCGGGTTGTTGCCCGCCGTATTCGTATTCTGGATTTGCCGGCACATCGACGAGCCGGAGATCTTTCGTGATAAACAGCGCGAGCGGCCAGCGGTCAATGTGGCGCATCTGTTTTCGGCGTTTCGCGGGCCCTATTTGTGGACGACGGTCAAGGTGTCGCTGATGGTCACCGGCGCCCAGGGCGGCGGCTACGCGCTTGGGATCTGGATGCCGACCTATCTGCGCACCGTCCGCCATCTTTCGGCGACCAGCACGGGCGGCTATCTGCTGGTGCAGATCTTTGGCGCATTGCTCGGCTTTTTGCTCGGCGCGTATTTGAGCGACATGATCGGCCGGAAATCGACCTTCTTTTGGTCGGCGGTCGGTTCCTTTATTGGCATTCTGCTCTTTATCTTCCTACCGATGGGAAACACAGCTCTGCTGTTCTTCGGCATCCCGCTCTTTGTCGTGTTCCTGATGAAGTTCCCGCCAATGGGTCCGTTCATGACCGAGCTGTTTCCGACCGCGGTGCGGGGCACAGCACAAGGCTTTTGCTACAATGCAGGGCGAGCGCTCGGCTCGTTCTTCCCGGCAATGGTCGGTTATCTGAGCCAGGTCATGTCACTCGGCGTGGCGATCGCGGTATTCAGCGCACTCGCTTTTGGGTTGATGATCGTGATGCTGTTGACCTTGCCCGAGACGCGCGGCCGCACTCTGGAAAGCCTCGAGAGCGAGCCGGCTCGCCTGCCTGGGGTGGCCCAGTAATTCCTGGTGGCAGCCGAATGCACAGTGCCGGTTACCATGGAGGACCGGCACGGGACTCCCGCTGCGTCGCTAAATCGGCTCCTTGAGGCCACGGCGGATCAGCCACCAATTCATCGGAAAAGTTGTCGCCAAGCCCAGCATCATCGCGATCTGCATCATAAACCAAAAGGCCCAGCTCAGCGGCTCGAGCCCAGGGAATAGCAGCTTCTGAACGATGCCCATCCATGCGAACATGCCGATCTCATAGGCGACCAGTGACAAGGTATCCGCCTTGATTGCGGCATAGATGCCCTCGGCCAGTCCGAGGCCGCGCATCGGCGCGATCGAGAAATATTGAAAGAAAATTCCGAACACATAGGCGAGGCCAAACGCCACTGCATATTTCGCAAGCAGGGTCGAACCCAGCAAACTCAGCGCGGCGGCAAACACGATCCATTCGCCCATAAAGTCGCCGATGGCGCAGCCTGCGCCGCAATGGGTGGCGCCGGTCACCACCGATTGCCAGAACGGTTTTTCTTCGCCGTTCCGGCGCGGCGTGTTGCGCCCAATCGCAAAATAGGCCCACAGGCCAAATGGTCCAGCATAGAGTGCGGTCAGCGGCCAGACGATGTCCATTATCCACATTTTTTGGCGATGACCGAAGAGGTCGGCCACGACGATAGCCGCCGACACCACCCCCGAAAGCACGAACGCAATCGACAGTATGTGAAGCCAGGCAGGGACCATGCCTCGCGAACAGTCGCGATCGAGATGTGTCCTGCATTCTCGCGTCGCGGGGTTGGCTCTCTTCCGCGCGTTGCAGTCGGTTCTGGAACCGGTCCGCCACGCCTGGGGAGACAACGCCTGGGGAGACAACGCCTGTCAGCCGGGCTAAACGAGGATCAGCGATGACCGCAGCTCTTCTGATGACGAACATATTCCACCGGAGTTGGCGCCTTGGTCGGGACAGATGAAATCATCGTTCCTCGTCGCCGCGATGGTGCTGGCAATCGCGCCCGCGGGCGCGCAGACTATTCCCGGCAGTGAGGGCTGGCTGCAGACCCCGACGCCGGGGCGGGTTGCAGCCCCGCCAAAAATGACTCAGCTCGATGTCGATCTGATACGCTGCTACCGCAGTGCGATCGCCACCGGGCAGTTCTTCCTTGGGGACGTGAGCTTTGTGCTCGGCCGCTGCCAAAAGGAATTCGCCGCATGGGTCGCCGCCTGTGAGCACAGGGAAGGGCAGGGGGCTGCAATCTGTTTACTGGGTCCCGAACAAGCCGTCGGAGAGGCCTTGCGCGATGCCTGGGCTCACCGGGACAATCTATCGGGCTGGCTCGCGTCGTTACCGCCTCTGCCGCAACCCAGAGGCGGCCAAAATTGATCGCATGCTGACAAACCAATAATTGAATACCGGAGGTCGCAATGAATGAAAGCCTTCTTCCGACGACTGTTGTCGGCAGCTATCCGCAGCCCGACTGGCTGATTGACCGCGACCGGCTGACCCGTTTACCGCCGGCCCGCGTGCGCGCACAGGAATTGTGGCGGGTCCCCGAGCCCTGGCTAGAGCAAGCCCAGGACGATGCCACGCGATTGGCGATCCGCGACATGGAGCTTGCCGGCATCGATATCATCACCGATGGCGAGATCCGCCGCGAAAGCTATTCCAATCGGTTTGCGACGGCGCTCGCCGGTGTGGATCTCGACAATCCGGCCACGGTCCGCGGGCGGTCGAGCGGCACGGTCGTCGTGCCGCGGATTGTCGGACCGATCCGCCGGCTGCGTCCTGTTGAGGTGCGTGATGTCGAGTTTCTGCGGGCTCACACCGACCGGACAATCAAGATCACGTTGCCAGGCCCGTTCACGATGTCGCGGCAGGCCAAGAACGAATACTATAAAGACGAAGAAGAGCTGGTGATGGATTATGCTGCGGCGGTCAATGCCGAAATCCGCGACCTGAAGGCGGCTGGCGCCGATATTATCCAGCTTGACGAGCCATGGCTGCAGGCGCGGCCGGAGGAAGCGCGGCGGCTGGCGCTTCCGGCCATCGAGCGAGCGCTTAAAGCTATTCCCGGCCCGACCGCACTGCATTTGTGCTTCGGCTATGCTTATGTCGCGCGCGACAAGCCGAACGGCTACTCGTTTTTGTCTGAGCTGAGGGGTACGCGGGTCGAGCAGATTTCGATTGAGGCGGCCCAGCCCAATCTCGATCTCGGCAATCTCGATGAACTTGGCGAAAAGATTGTGATCTTTGGCGCGATCAGCATGGGTGCCCCCCAGCCCGAGACGCCGGAAATCGTCGCCGGACGCATCCGCGCAGCACTGGAGCATGTCCCGCCAGAGCGTTTGATCCCGGCGCCTGATTGCGGCATGAAATACCTGCCGCGCGACATTGCCTTCGCAAAGCTCAGGGCGCTGGCCGATGGCGCGCGCATCGTCCGCCGCGAACT
The DNA here is from genome assembly GCA_963777435.1 of uncultured Alphaproteobacteria bacterium. Taxonomy (GTDB): domain Bacteria; phylum Pseudomonadota; class Alphaproteobacteria; order ATCC43930; family CGMCC-115725; genus AP-15. Next base: position 757,730 of record CAVZQT010000004.1, on the reverse strand, counting down.
GACCGGCACCTGATCCCGGTCAACAGTAACCAGCCCGGCCTATGAGGAAGCAGACGCCGGTGTCCTAGCCCCGTGCGCCTGCGGCGCTCAGCCGGCCATTGCCGATTGTGTGTTTCCTTGCGATTGCGGCAGGTACCAGCGCTGGTCACGGTTTTCGAGCCGGCCGGCCCGCCGATGGCGCTGCAATGCAATGCCAAGATGATTGGGCCGCACCGACATGCCCAGCTCGCGCGTTAGGTAGGTCATGACCTCGGCGGCGGTGGCGCCACCGCCATTCGCCTCGATCGCCTTCAGCGTCGCGTCGCTCAATGACAGTGTGCTTTGCGGCTGCTTGGCGGAACGGGTCGGACGCTCGGCCGGATTCAGCCGAAGTCATGGCTCGGGCGGGCCGCCCGCGGCGGCGCGGCTCCGCCGTCTGCTGCACGCCAAAGCGCGACAATACCCGCTCGGCTATTTCGAGTTCTTCAAGCTGTTGCGCCACCTTCGCCCGGTCGGCATCGATGCGCGTCAGCCGTTCGGCCAATTTCTGCTTTTCTTGACTGATCTCATCCAACGTCGCCATCTATCCTCTCCCGCCCCCACTCACGCCAAATACGCCCAACAATATCCGCCCAAGCAAAAATCCCGCGCTGCGCAGATATTCTGCGATAAATGGCGAACGCCAGCAGCAATAAAAGGCCACCTGTTAAAAATTATTGCAATCTGATGGCAGTTTTGGGGATGTGCAAGGCAGTGGACGCCCCGGCTGGCGGCGACGCCTCTACGCCTCTGCTATTGGCGCGGCCCGGGGGGAGGCAGGATCTGCCGCGAAAGGGTTAACCTTAGTGATTATTGAATGTTGCGAGCGTCTGTTGCGCCAGCCGATTGTCGACGCAGTCTCGATAGGGGACCGGTTGACGAATAAACCCGGCTGAAATAAGGCTGCGTCGCAATTGGTCAAAGCCGTCCTCGGGCAGCAGTGGATCCCTGCCCCAAATCTCCTGTCTCTGATAGCGGCCCAGCGCTCTTGCCAGCACTCGGTTGTCCAGTTCGGGAAAGAACGATCCAATCGCTGCCGCGATCTCGGTCGGCGAGTTTGCATGAAGCCATTGCTGGGTCCGGTAAATGGCGTGCACCATGCGCAGCAGCGGTTCGGCATCGCGCTCTATTCGATCGCGGGTCGTCACAAATGCCGTGTAGGTCGTGCGTCCGCGACTACTCGCCGCTAGCCACAGATGCCCGGCACCGGTCGCCAGCGCTTCTTCGACGACGGGTTCAAAGAATTGAGCTGCATCGAGGCCGCCGCCCCGCAATGCGGCAAGGTTCGCCACCATACTGCGATCACCGACGCGATCGAGCTGGTCGGGATCGACGCCGGCCTGCCGCAGATCCTCTTGCAGGCAGAGCCACGGTGTGGGCACCTCGCTGAGGCTGGCGAACCTGACCCTTGCCAGATCGGCGAGTTGGAAATCGGGATTGGGGTAGCGGCCGACGATCGAGAACGGGTCGCGGCAGACAATTTCGGCAAAGCAGACGAGCGGCGAGCCCGGATGGTCGTCATGGTGCTTCATGACTCGCATTGGGCCGGCCCATATGACGTCGACCGCGCCGTCCATCAGCGCCTGCTCGGCTTTGCCCGTGCCGGGCGATGGCAGCAGCTCGACCTCCAGCCCTTCGGCTTGATAAGCCCCGATCGCATGCGCCGCATAAAAAGGCGCGTACGATCCATTCTTCGCAAAGGCGCTACTTTGCCCGGTTCAGTCCGACCGGCAATTGGTTAGCATGCAACGCAACCCAAGACACACTTTGCCCGGACGCGATCGCGCATCCACGTCCTAGAAATCGGAGGAGTCACCCAGCAAAACGTGGGTGGCCACGGAACCAGCCCGTGGGCTAAAGCCCACGGGTCGAGCCCGGCCACAGCGACCTTTCTGGGACCGCTTCCGACCGCTTCCGATCCCGGCGCCCTACAGCACACCTTCTTGGCGCAGTGCCGTGATCTCGCTGTCGCTGACGCCGAGCCAGTTGTGCAGTACCTCGGCGCTGTCCTGGCCGAGCGCCGGCGAGCCTTTCAGCCGCACGGTCTTGCCATCGATCCGCACCGGCCAGGTGGCCATCTTGTAGTCCCCGTTGTGGTGGTGGACGGTTTGCATCAAGCCGCGCTCCTCAAAGGTCGGCTCATTCTGCAATTCCATGGTGTCGAACACCGCCCCCGAAGGCACACCCACGGCGATCAGTTTCTCCATTGCCTCGCGCTTGTCGTGCTGGCACGTCCACTCGCCAATGATCGCGTCGAGCTCCTTTTCATTCTTGACGCGGAGATCGCCGGTCGCAAAACGCGGGTCTTCGATCAATTCCTCACGGCCGATCAATTTCATCAGCCGCGCCCAATGCTCGGGATTGGCCCGGCTGGTCGTCAAATACACATAGTCGTTAGGGCCGCCGCCTTTCGCCGGATAAAGCCCGGAAGGCGCGTTGTTGCCGCCACCCGATTTCGCGCCGTTGCGGCGCGCTGGCTTGCCGGTGCGCGCCATCGTAGCAAAGCAAGTGCGCATGTAATGGATCATCGCATCCTGCATGGCCAATTGCAGCCGGCGGCCCTGGCCGGTGCGGTTGCGCTCGTGCAACGCGCCGAGGATGGTTGCCGCCATTAGCATGCCGGTGCCAGTGTCGCCAAAGCTCAAACCCGGCTTGACCGGTGGGCGGTCGGGCTCGCCGGTGACGCTGATTGGGCCGCCAGCGGCCTGCGCTATCATGTCGAAGGCCAAGCCCTTTTCATGCGGGCTGCCCGTACCAAAGCCTTTGACCTGGCAATAGATTATGCCGGGGTTGATCTTTTTAACCGAGTTGTAATCGAGGCCGAGGCGCTCGATCGTGCCCGGCGCCATGTTTTCGGCGGTGACATCGGCCTTTTTCAGCATTTCCTTGACAAGGTCGAGCCCCTTTGGCGACTTCAGGTTAATCGCCAGCGACTTTTTATTGACGTTGAACTGATGGAAGTACCACGGGTCGTCGTCGGGCTTGCCGGGGCGCAGCCGGCGGCCGGGGTCACCGCGCCCCGGGTTCTCGATCTTGACCACCTCGGCGCCAAACCAGGCCAATACCTCGGTGCAGGTCGTGCCGGCCTCGAATTGGGTGAAATCCACCACCTTGATGCCTTGCAGAAAATTAAAGTCCTGGATGTTGTCGCTCATCTCATTCCTCCCTTGCGTGCAAATCCCAGCCCAGCCTGCACTTTCCCGTGCCCCACCGCAACGCCTTCTGCTCCGTTGGGCTGCGGGTGTTGAGGCCCCACTGTCTTGCCGCTTCTACGGATGCTGCAGAGATTGCCGTTTGCTAGCGGTCAGAACCGAAAGGGGATTCCCGCTATCGTTCGCCGTGGCGGTGAGTTCTATCGCCGGCCATCGGCGAAAGACAAGCCGGCCAAAGTGGCGCTGGTAGCCCGCATGCCTAAGCTGGTACCCGCGGTGAATGGCCGGGTGCGCGATCAACTCGCCGCTACGGCAATGACTTTAGTATCGTTTTATGGTTCGACCGCGCACAGTTGTCCGTCCCGACTGGCAATGCTGCAAGCGCGCCGCACCCACCCACGGGCAGAGCCGCTGGCCCCCGGCGCGGCCTGCGATCGGCGGTCTAGTGAGTCGCGAGCATGGCGCTATGCCACCGCAGGTCGGGAGGAGGCCGTCACCATAATACCTCAATAATGGTCTATTTTGAATGGCCAGATTGTGCTGAGATGGAACAATCAAAGGGGGTTATCCGGGCAGTCGGTTCATAGGTCTCCGTTCGAACAGTTTTTCGCGGCTTTCGCGATGTGACCGGCCGCGGGAGTCGGCGATCGAAGATTGCGCTCGGGGCCAGTCGAACATCAGGTGATTGGACGCTAGATGCGGGCCGCGGCGAACTGGACAAAAGGAGCGGGGTTCGATGCGTCTGCGATATGGGCTCCGGCGGACGCAGTCGACAACAGGGCAATCTGAATGCTCAACGCCGCACCGCCACAAAACGGCTCCGAGTTTGAAGGCAGACACTCGAGAGATTTCAGCAGCCGATCGAACTTCTCGGCGCGCAGGACCTCATGATTGATCCAGGGCGTGCCGATCTGCCGACAAGTTAGGTTAGGTTCGCGCTCCCCGGCCAGTTCGACGGCGGTGCCGGTCACCTCAAGCGCAGGCGATCACCTTGTCGCCATCCCAAATGCCGAGGATGACGCGGGCGTTGCCGTATTCGGCGACCAGGTACGGATCGAGCTTAACCTTCTCTTGAAACAATTCGCCGACAACAAAACCAACTGATGGGAGGCGGCTCTGCAATCGCTCGGCGGATTTGCGGATCTCCGGTGGCATGGAGGAGAAATCGTCAGCCTCCCGTTCACGCCATTCCGCCGGCCCCTTGACGGGAAAAAATAAAACGGACGACCCCAATGCAAACATCGCGACACCCGCGACAAACCCCCATGGGACTTGGTGCAACGACAGCAATATGACAAACAGACTGACGCTGGCGAGCAACACCGCAACTTGGGCAAGCGCGACCGCCTGCTGGTGCCGATAGGCCCAACCCGCAGGGTTGAGGCGAATTTGCTCTGACTTGTGGCGGGCGAGAAACCCAGGGTCGATCGGCTTCAGGCCGCTGGCGAACATCGCCGATTGCAGTCTTTTGTGCTCGGAAAAAGCGAAGCTTGCACCATCAAATGGCATGACAGCACCTGTGGATTGGTTGTGGCGTATAAACAACGCCATGAGCGGCAAACTGTGCCATCCCAATTGCCGTTTTGCCGCCGGCCGCTTGGCACGAATTGGGCGACCCCTTCTCGGGTCGCAGCGGCGACGCATCAGGCCGATCACAGAAATATGATGGCCATCCAGCCGCCCCCAGGGATCCGTCCCGCCGGATACCGAGAAGACATAGTTCAGCGATCCATAGGTCTCGTGGTCCTCCTTGATGTCGGTAAGGACGTTTCCGCGCCACATAGTGTCTTCGACGCGCAAGAACCGCGCTCGATCAGCCTCGCGCGCAACAGCGTTGGCGCGGCTTGCCGTTCTCGCTCGGTCATCGATTTCAGCGGCACTCCTCGGAGTTCCCGCGGAATGTAGGGCCAGTCACGCCGATGATCCGAGTCAAAGACAAAGAGTGCTGCGCGGCACAATTGGGGGTTCAGAGAGTCGAAAAACTCCGACAAGCGTTCATCATCTTCATCTCTGCTTGATGCGTTATCACAAACTCGACAACACAGTTGCAGGGACTTCGATTTGGAGTTTCAGTTTTTTGATCTAGCAAATCTCGACCATCGCACAAATCATAGTTGAATGGATTGGTGTTTATAAACAGCTTAGGATTGAAGCGACAACGAACATTGATTCGATCGCCTTTGTAAAGAATTCTGGAGTGACGATTTTGCCGCAGTGGGCTTAGTGAAGTGGAACGGGCAATAGAGCGCGGCGTTACGGCATTCGTGTCCCACCCAAACTGATGAGGCTTTGAATGCCGTCTCTCCGTTCACCACAAGATCTTTTAGTTGCCGAGCTCAAGGACATTTACAGCGCCGAGCGTCAGCTGTCGCGGGTGTTGCCGCGGGTCGCAAAAAAGGTCGGCTCAGAGCGTCTTCGCGAAATGCTCGACCAGCGACGCGAGCAAGGCGCCGCGCTGATCGAACAACTCGACGATGCGCTCGAGGAACTCAGTGTCTCAAAAGGCCGGCAGAAGAATGTCGCAGCTGAAGGCTTGATTGAAGACATGGGCCATCATCTCGATGAGGTCGACAACGAGAGGTACCGCGACCCGCTGCTGCTCGCCTCAGTGCAAAAGATCGAACACTACTGCCTCGCAGCCTGGGGAACGGCCGCCGCGATGGGCCGGATGCTCGGCCAAGAGAAGGTGGTCAGGACGATGGAGCAAGTACTCGACGAGGGTAAGCAATTCGACGAGCAGATGACAAAACTCGCTGAGGAAGAAATCAACCCGCGAATGATGGAAGAAGAAGAGGAAGGCGAGGAGGACGAAGAAGGCGAGGAGGAGCAAGGAAACGGATCGTCCCGGGGTAGACGCGCGTCACGGCGCAAGTCCCGCTAAACCCATTGCCAGCGGCGGAGCAGAGAGAAACCTGCTCCGCTTTCATTTTGGCTGTCAGTGTTTATTAGCGTCGACGAAAGTCGGCTTCGGGAAGCGGAATGATGCATAAACTCGAGGGTGCCGCCGTTGTTATAACCGGCGCTTCGAGCGGCGTCGGCCGCGTCCCGGCAAAAGCGTGGCGCGGCGAGGCGCCCGTCTGGCGCTTGCGGGCCGCGGCAAAGACCTGCCCGATGATGTCGTGCGGAAATGCGAATAAACTGCCACGGCTCGAGGAGCGGCGACGCGTGGTCGAAACCAATCTGATTGGGTGAATGAACGCCGCCCAGGCCGTCTTGCCAGACTTTCTGGCCGAGCAGCGCGGTACGCTAATCAATAACTTCTCCCTCGGGGCCTTTGCGCCGGCGTCGTTCGCAGTGGCCTACGCGTCGAGTAAATTGTCGGCCGTGAAGAACGGTTGAGCGGCGGCTTTTAGGAATATTGAAGACCAGTCGGCGGCGAGAAGAGCGCCTGGAGAAGGGCGCGCAAAAGTCGCCTTAGCCAGCAAGGAGGAGGGCGAAGTTGTCGCCGGCGGCGGCGAGCACGGCGTTGGCGCGGTCGCCGTTGCGGCCCTTGAGACAATTGCGGCCGAGACGATGCGCGGGCTTCAGATGGCCGATGACCGGCTCGACCGCGGCGCGGCGCTTCATCTCGCGGCGGATGGGTCGGGTCACGCGCCGCGCTTGGCCGGTGATCCAGACCCGGAACTTGTGCGGGTGATTGTGGCCGCGATAGCCGCGATCGACGTGGATGCGGCGGGTTTCGACCCCGGTGAGCTGTTCCAATTCGGCCACCACCGGCCCCCCGGGTGTGGCCGTCAAACGGGTTGCCGTGCAAAGCCTTGGCGTGCAGCACAAATTGGCCCCCCGCCTTCGCGAGGGCAGGCTTTGGGGCTGGGTGGCCGGGGTCACCACCGACACCCCTGCTTTCGCAGGGGCAGGCTCTTGCAGCCAAACTCGTAGGGCGCTCGGGCTTTGCCTTTGCCAATGCACTCGACCTCCGGCGCATGTAGCGCCTAGACCTTCCGCCCACGCTGGCGATGGTCCTGGAAACGAACCCGTACCGCCAGGCCGCGCGATTTGGTGAAATGCTCGGCCAGTGCCAGATTGCCGGCGATCTTGCGGCGAATGTCGCGGATCACCCGGCCCAACCGGGTGCGCAAGAATTTGCGCGCGCGCCGGGCTCGCTTGAACTGATGGGCGTGGCTGTAGCGCCCGACCATGATCGCCGCCTGTTTGGCCACCCGGGTATAGCTTTGCCGCAACGGCACGCCGTGGCGGCGCGCCAGATCAACCAGCTTCTCCAGCGCCCGATGACACAGTCGGGCGGCGGTCGGGTGGGCGATCGCTTTGGGCTGCACCGTGGTGTCGACCACCACTCGCTCGAGATCACGCGTCGCCAATGCCCCGGTTTTGTGCGCCACCGCCAGGCTCTCCTCAACCAAGGCGGCGAGCGGTTCTTCGCCCAAGCGCTGGCGCCAATGGGTCAAGGACGAGCGGTCAAACGGCCGCGCGTGGCAGAAGCTCAGCTCACCGCAGAAGAACTGGTAATACGGGTTCTCCAGCCAGCGCGCGCACAATGCCTCGTCCGACAAATTGTGGCCTCGTCCGACAAATTGTGGCCTCGTCCGACAAATTGTGGCCTCGTCCGACAAATTGTGGCCTCGTCCGACAAATTGTGCATGTGCTTGATAATGAACCGCCCCGCCACCAGCCGCGGCGGCAATCGCGGTCGCCCATCGCCCGCCCGGCACACGCTGGAAAATCGGGCATTGAGGAATTGCCAGTCGATCTCGCGTCCCCGCCGCACCAGCGGATGACGCAAGTCGAGGATGTCCTCCAAGCCCGGCCGCAGCAGCTCCTTTTGACGATCGTCCCGTGGCTTTGCCACCGCGCCCCCAACGCTGATGACCCGCCACCCCCTGCCATGATTCGCCCAAAAACCGGAATCCCAAATCGCCAGAAATCCCGCCCCAAAGCCCCAGCTTCTTGCAAATTCGATTACTTTACCGGGCTCGATTGGCCACGCCCGCTCAACCGCTTACTCGTTGTTCACGGACGACGGGTTAGCTGAACCGGGGTCAGCCGCATTTTCTCAAACCGGCTGCCGTGGAAATGGCATTCAGCGATGACGCTGTGCCAGACCTCATCGTCGTAATGGCCGGGTTCGGTCGCGGTCTGAAAAATGAAGTTGCCGAGATCGTAAAAGATCGGCCGGCCGCGATAGATTTCGATGCCGTGCAGGCGCGGCGCGCCGTGACTGACATAGAGCGAGGCTCCGGCATCGATGCAATGATGCGCGAAGCCACGCTGCCATTGCGGTGTGCGCCGCCCGCCATCTTCGAGGAGATGATTGTGGTGATAGGCGAGCACGACATCGGCCCGCGCCGCAGCCTCGGCGATCGCCATATCGACGCGGGCAAGGTCGGCGGGGTCCGGCGCACCATCCGAGCCGAACCGAAATTCATTGACCCCGGCACGGACAGTGGTCGCCGCCGCCCCCTCGCGGATCGACCCGCTCGCCATCGCCACCAGCGCCACCGTGCCGTTCTCGGTGCGGCGATAGGCGGGGGCCGTGGCCGCGGCCAAATCCGGGCCGGCGCCAGCGTGGGCAAAACCGCGCTGATCAAGCTCGCGCAACCTGCCGATGATCCCGCCGGTGCCGAGATCCCAGACATGGTTGTTGGCGGTCGCCAGTAGCGACACCGACAACGACCGCAGGGTGTCGAGCACCGCCGGCTCGGCGGCATGCAGAAACACGCCATTGCGCGTCGGCGACTCGGCGAGCGGCATTTCGATCGCGGTCTCGAGATCGGTAAAGCAGACATCCGCACGCCCGCAAATCTCGGCCAAAGCCGCGAAGTCAGGCCACGGATCAGCGCGCAGATCGTGTCCGATCAGCGCCTGCCCCAGCATGGTCAGCCGCAAACCACCATCCCCTTAGCAAGCTTGCTGCGGTATTGCCGCCTTGACGGCTCCCGCACGTCAGATGTGGCGGCCGCGCCCGAAGCCGCGCGCGAGCTCGCTGTGGGCGTCGGCGCGTCGGATCGCGTCGATTTCGGCGACGTCGTCGGGGTCCTGGGTGAACTCGACGATCAGCCCGTCGGGGGATTGGATATAGATCGATTTGCAATAGCCGTGATTGCTCTCGCGGTAGTTTTGGCCGGCTACTTCGAGCCGCCGCTTTAGCTCTTCATAGGTATCGGGCTCGGCCTTGAAGGCGATATGCTCGTAGCGCCCGATCTTGCCGGCCTTCCGCTCTGAACCGTCTGCGCGTTCCTAGTTTGGCCCCACACGCCTATCAGGGCCCTCCACACCTGCCACGCCCGGATCCGTGTTGATTGTCGTCAGCTCATCACCATTGGGCGAGACAAATATATCGAAGTTCGGCCCTCCGACACCAGTGAAGGTTCCAGTACAGTCCGAGTTCAAAGTATAACTTACGGAGCCGTGGGAAGGCAACGGCGCGATCTTGCCGTCGAAAAGAACCGTCACGTAGTCTGTCCCCGTACCGTCTCCATTAAAAATATGATATCCGGCGGCAGTCGACAACGTCGGCTTTGTTACCCCCAATGCGGGCGGCAAGATCGTTCCCGATGAGGTGAACAGATACCGCCCTTTCAGGGTCCTCAAGCTGCACTTTATCGTGCCGTCATTTTCGCCGGCGTATCCTAGCTCTACGGCGATTGGTGCGACACTTACGAGCATCCCGATACCGAGCGCCCATAGTCCTATGCGTCTCATAGCTATTCTCCCTTTCATTAGGAGGCGCCTGGGGCGGCGCCGGCCCGAACGACAATGAGAGGGTTGCGCTGCTACGCAGGCTAAAAACTTCTGAATCGTGCTAAAACATTCTTTAAACAATGTTTTTCAATACTTTAGATGTGCCCACCGGGAGCATAATGAAGGCAATGACTTCCGCCGCGTTGCGATGTTAGACTGTACACAATCGCACTTTCGGCCTGCACGGGCGGAATTGAGGGCATGGACACACCCGCCCCGGTCGACATGCTCCTCTTTGAGGGCTTTTGCCTCGACCGGCGCGGTGGCGGTTTGTTCCGGCAAGATGAAAGCGGTGTCTCCGGCCCGGTCGCCATCGGCTCGCGCGCGCTCGATGTGCTGAGCGTTCTGATCGACCGGCGCGGCGATCTTCTCTCGCGGGACGAGATCATGGCCGCCGCCTGGCCGGGAACGGTGGTCGAGGACAATAACCTGGCGGTTCAAATATCGGCGCTGCGCCGACTCCTCGATCAGGACCGCGTAGAGGGCAGCTGCATCCAGACGGTGCCCGGGCGCGGCTACCGCTTTGTCGCAACGGTGACGCGGGCCGAGACCGCGGCCCAGCCGGCATCCGCCCGACCGGCCGGCAACGGCAGCGGCGGGCTCAGCGCCGCGGATGGCCCACTGCAAGATCCAGGCGCGCCCGGCCAACTCGGCGGCGCGCCGCCGGTACCGGCTTCGCGAGCGCGGTCCCGGCTTTGGGGCATCATCTTCGCCGCGGTCATCGGCGCTTTGGGCCTCAGCGCAGCCGGGTTCGCGGGTTTGAACTGGCACTCGCCCCGGCCCGGAGAACCACGCCCGCCGCCAGGCCTGTCGATCGTCGTCCTGCCCTTCATAAATTTGAGCGATGATCGGGAGCAGCAATATTTCGCGGACGGCGTTACCGAAGATTTGACGACGGATTTGTCGCGGATCGCGGGCAGCTTCGTGATCTCGCGCAATACCGCCTTCACCTATCGGAACAAGCAGGTCGACTCGAAGCAGATCGGGCGCGAGCTGGGCGTGCGCTATGTGCTCGAAGGCAGCGTCCAGCGCTCGGCCAAGCAGGTCCACGTCAACGCCCAGCTGATTGATGCCGACACCAACGCGCATCTGTGGGCCGAGCGGTTCGATCGCGACATCGGCGATCTGTTCGCTTTGCAAAACGAGGTCACCAGCCGCATCGCCATCGCGCTCGATTACGCGCTGGCCGGGCTAGAGGCGGCTCGATCGACCGCCAATCCCGAAGCGTTGGACTATATTTTCCGGGCACGCGCCGTATTGTCGGCGCGGACGCGTGACCGCTATGCCGAGGCGATTGACCTGTTTGAACGTGCCTTGGCGCTCGATCCGCGATCTGTCCGAACCCAGCTGGTCTTGGTGATCGCGCTCACGGCCCGCGTGCTCGATAATATGAGCAGCACGGCCGCCGCCGACATCGCCCGCGCCGAAGGCCTGCTTGGACAAGCCTTGGCGGTATCGCCCGACACCTCGCTTGCGCATTTTGCCAAAGGGCAGATGCTGCGCGCGCAGAGCCGATACGCGGAGGCCATTCCCGAATACGAGGCGGTAATCGCGCTCAATCGCAATTCGGCGAGCGCCTATGCCAATCTTGGGCAGTGCAAATTCTACACGGGGTCATTAGAGGAAGTGATTCCGCTCGTAGAACAAGCCGTCCGTCTCAGTCCCCGTGATCCCGTCCTCAACACTTGGTACCAGAGGATCGGGCAGGTGCATATGCTGCAATCGCACACCGACGAAGCGATCCTGTGGCTCGAAAAGGCGCGCAGCGCCAATCCAGCACACCCAGGGGTCCGAGCCGAGCTTGCCGCGGCCTATGGAATTAACGGTAAAATTGAACGCGCTGCCGCCGAACTCGCTGAAGCACGCAGGTTAAGCGGCGACCCCAATCGCTTTTCGACTATTGCCGATTTGCGGAGCCGGCCCAACAGAATTGCCATGGCGCCGAGGACCCGCGCCTTGTACGAAGCTACCTATGACGCCGGGCTGCGCAAGGCCGGCATGCCCGAGCAGTGATGCCGGTTACGCTAGAGAGCCGGCATCAGATACCAAACATCAGATGTGGCGGCCGCGCAGTTCGTTGTTGGTGTGGCGGTCGCCGGAGAGCCAGCGGGCGAGTTCGCTGTGCGCGTCGGCGCGGCGGATCGCATCGATCTCGGCGACGTCGTCGGGGTCCTGGGTGAACTCGACAATCAGCCCGTCGGGGGATTGGACATAGATCGATTTGCAATAGCCGTGATTGCTCTCGCGGTAGTTTTCGCCGGCTGCTTCGAGCCGCCGCTTTAGCTCTTCATAGGTATCGGGCTCGGCCTTGAAGGCGATGTGGTCATAGCGCCCGATCTTGGCCGGCTTTTCGGCCTGGGTCATCTCGTAGAGTTCAGGGTCGGCGAACTGGAAAAACGCGAGTGCCCCGCCATCGGCCATGGCGAAAAAGGTGTGGCAGAATTCGACATCGCGCCCGATCTCGGCGCTGTAGTTCTTTTCACACCAGGTCGCGACCAGCGGAATCCCGAGCAGGTCCTCGAAAAACCGGCGGTTGGTCTCGTGGTCCTTTACGACATAGGCATTGTGATGCAGGCGCGACGGCAGCCGTGACAGCAATTTTGCCGTCTTTGATGACGGTGTTGCCTCGATCGTGTCCATTCAACCCTCCCTAATTTAGAACGCCGCTTAAGCCCGTAGCTTAGCATAAGCAGCGCCGACCCCAAACAGATCGGGCCGGATGTCGGTTACCGATGCCGGCGGCTTGCGCAATGCTGTGATCCGCCGCCGGTGCTGGCGCCGCATTGCGATGTGGCGCATGCTCGCCGCCAAGCCGTCAGGAAGATGGGGGGATGTTGTGAAAGTAAGTACGATGATCCGGTTCGCCCCCGGCGCCGGGGCGAATGACCGGCTGCTGGGGCGCACCGCCGATTATGCCCGCCGCATCGAAGCCGCGGGATTTCCCGGGATCTGGGTTGGCGACTTGATGGGCCGCGGGCGGCCGACGCTCGATCCGCTCGTCGAACTGGCGGTGCTGGCGGCAGTGACCGAGCACGTCGAACTCGGCATCGGGGTATTGCAGGTGCCGTTGCGCCATCCGGTCGAACTGGCGCATCGCGTGCAGTCGGTGCAGGCATTGTCCGACGGGCGTTTGGTGCTGGGCGTCGGCAGCGGCTCGACCCGCGACGATTTCGAATTGCTCGGCCTTGACTGGGACCACCGCTTCCGCACGCTCCGGAACTCGCTCGCAACGATGCGTCAGGTGTGGCGTGGTGAGCCGGTCAATGGCGGCACCCTGTCGACCTGGCCCGGCTGCGAGGGCGGGCCGCCGATCCTGATCGGCGCTTGGCGCAGTCCGCGCTGGATCACCCTCGGCGCCAAGGAATACCAAGGGTGGACGCCCTCGGGGCGCTACAGCAGCTGGGACGATCTCGAGGCCGGGATGCGCATCTTTCGCGAGGCGGGCGGCACCAACGCGGTGCTCGCCAATGTCGCGGTCGACTTCGCCAACCGGCCGGAATCCGCGGGCCTGGCCGAAGCCTCCAATGTGGCGCTGGTCTGCCCCCCCGACGAAGCCCGCCAGCGGATCAAGCGGATGCAACAGCTCGGCTTTGACGAGGTGCTGCTGGTGTCGCCGGCGAGCGTGCTCGAAGACGTCGAGCGGGCCCGCGATTTTCTCTAACGCGGTCCGCGGCAAAGCCCGAGCACACCCGCGCAACTCTATGTCCGCGGCTTGACAGCGAGGGCGGCGGGCGCATGCTTTGCCTAGCCTCGATCTCATCAGGGAGCCCGACATGATCAATGCGGACCTCACCGGCAAGGCGGCGCTGGTGACCGGAGCGGCCTCGGGGATCGGGCTCGCCGCAGCCGAGCATTTCGCGCGCTGCGGTGCGGCTGTGGCGCTCAACCATTTGCCCGATGACGGCCGTGGGCCGGCTGCGGTCGAACGTCTCAAGAGCGAGGGCCGCAAAGTAATCAGCGCCCCCGGCGACGTGTCGCGGCCGGGCGACGCCGAGCGCATGGTCAAGAATGCGATCAACGCGCTCGGCCGCCTCGATTTTCTGGTCAACAATGCCGGCACCCCGGCGACGCCGACACCGATACCGTTTTCCGATCTTGATGCGCTGACCGAGGATTTTTGGTCGACTATCCTGACGACCAATTTGATCGGACCGTTCCGCTGCGCGCATGCGGCGGTGCCGGCGCTGAAGGCGGCGTGCGGGGCGATCTGCAACACCGCCTCGATAGCGGGAGTCCAGGGCTCGGGCAGCAGCATTCCCTACGCGACGAGCAAGGCCGGGCTGATCAACCTGACCCGCAGCCTGGCGCGCACTCTGGCGCCGGAAATCCGCGTCAACGCGGTGGCGCCGGGGTTTGTCGACAGCCCGTGGAACCGCGAGTGGCCGGCGGATCGTAAACAAACCTCGATCGAGCGCACGCCGTTGAAGCGCGCTTGCAAACCCGAGGACATTGCCGAAACGATCTTTTTTCTATGCGCGGGTGCGGCGATGATTACCGGCCAGACTGTGATTGTCGATGGCGGGCTGACCTTGTAAAGCGCTGGAAGCAAGCAGTGGGAGGGAGCGAGATTTGAAAACAGCAGCGATGAACGGCGCTCAATGGCTGGCGCGAGCGCTCGCCGGCACCGGCATGACGCATGTATTTTTTGTCGAGTTGGTGATGCGCCGCACCTTGCTCGAATTCGACGATCTCGGCGTCACCCGCATCCTCGCCCATTCCGAGAAGGCCGCGGCTTATATGGCCGATGGCTATGCCCGCATCACCGGCAAGCCCGCGGTGTGTATGGCGCAGTCGGTGGGAGCGGCCAATCTCGCCTCCGGCTTGCAGGATGCCTGGCTTGGGCGCAGTCCGGTCATCGCCCTGACCGGCCGCAAAGAGCCCTCGTTCCAGCACCGGAACAGCTATCAGGAAATCCCGCACGCGCCGTTGTTCGCCGCAGTGACCAAATTCTCGGCGCCGGTCGACTCGACTGCCGAATTGCCGCGGCTGTTGCGCCATGCCTGGCGTGCGGCATTGGCTGATACGCCGCGACCGACCCATCTCGATTTCAATGGCCTGCAGGGCGATGTCATCGAACTCGGCCAGACCGCCGAGCCGCCTGTCATCGACCCCGAAATGCGGCATATTCCGGCGCACCGCCCGGTCGCCGATCCACAGGATATCGAGCGCGCCGCCGCGGCGCTCAGGGCTGCCGGCCGCATCGTGATCATTGCCGGCGAGGGTGCCATGGCCTCGCAAGCCGGGCCCGAACTACTGACCCTGGCCGAGGCATTGGCGGCGCCGATCGCGACCTCGCTTGGGGCGCGCGGCATCGTCTCAACCCGGCATCCGCTGCACATCGGCGTGCCCGGCAGCTATTCGGCGCCGCCGACCAATCGCATCGTCCACTCTGCCGACCTCGTGCTCTATGTCGGATGCGACACCGGCGACCAGGTCACACTGAATTGGACAATCCCGCCGCTCGCGACAAAGATCGTGCAGATCGACGCCGACCCTGTCGAAATCGGGCGCAGTTACCCGAACACGGTCGGGGTCGTCGGGGATACGAAGGCGTCGCTCGCGCGCCTGTTGGAGGCGGTGGGCAAGCCTCTGCGCGACCGGGGCTTTGCCGAGGAAGCGGCGCGGATCGTTGCCGATTGGCGCCAGACAATGAGCCCGCTCGTCAATGACGACAAAGCGCCGATCCGGGTCGAGCGGCTGTGCGCCGAAATCACCAAGGCATTGCCGGCCGACGGCATTATTGTCGCGGACACCGGTTATTCCGGCATTTGGACCGGCACCATGCTCGACTTTAACGGTGCCGGGCAGACCTATCTGCGCGCAGCCGGATCGCTCGGCTGGTCATTTCCGGCATCACTTGGCGCGCAATGCGCCGCGCCCAGCCGTAAGGTGCTGTGCTTTACTGGTGATGGCGGCTTCTATTACCACCTGGCGGAGCTCGAATCGGCGCGGCGCTGCGGCATTCCAGTGACTGTCGTCGTCAATAACAATTCAGGCTTTGGGCAAAACCTGACCGGCGTGCGGCGCATCGCCGGCAATCGGCCGGGGCGCGGCGAGGCGCTGGTCCGGTTCGGCCCAACCGACTTTACGGCAGTCGCGAGGAGTTTTGGCGTGCGCGGCATCCGGGTCGAGCGGCCGGCCGAAATTGCGCCCGCCCTCAGCGAGGCGCTCGCCGCGAACGAGCCGATCGTTATTGATGTTGTCACCGATCTCGAGCCGCGCGCGCCAGAACCGTGGGCACCGCCGCCACGGAGTTAGTTCCGGCGGTCCGGAGGTCTTATGCGGAAGTTTGCGTCCTCCCGATCAGGGCTGGCGCCTTTCAGTTAACCGGCAATGCCAAGCGAGCGGATCTTTTCGAAGATCGGCTCGATCTGCGCGCGATAGACCGGGCTCGTCGAGCGCGCCAGCCAAAGCTGCTCGAATGCGTTTGGCGGATATTCGGGGTACTGCTCGCGGAACGACACGGCGGCGCGGGCTGCCTCGCTTTTGCGGCCGAGTAGCGACAGCGCGGCCATCAAAAACAGTTGCGCTGTTCCGTATGCCGGATTGCGCTCCAGAGATCTCCTGAGCCAGCCGATCGCCGCATCGGCTCGTCCGAGTAAGAGCTCGGCAAATCCGCCGTAAAAAAGGAAAACGCTGTGGCGTCGATCCGTCGGATCGAGGCCCATCGCTCGCTCTGCCGCGGGGAGCGTCTCCTGGGCACGACCAAGAAGGGCGGCATTGTAGCCGGCAAAACCGTGGGCGAGCCCCAGTCCCGGATCCAACACCAGCGCCTGGCCGATGGAACGCTCCGCCTCGTCCAATCGCCCCGCCGCGGAGTGCAGCATGCCCTGAATACATTTCGCAAGCGCGTGTCCCGGGGCAAGGTCGAGCGCGATTTCGACCGCGTCGCGACCGAGGTCGGACGACGCCGCAATGGCATGCGGGTCGCCCCACCAGGGATTGCTGACCACATGCTGGCAAGTGAATGCCAACCCCGACAGCGCTTCAACATTGCGCGGATCGTGAGCGAGCGCGGCCAGCAGCCAACGCTGGGCCTCGGCTGTCATTTCCGGTGTAATTCTGCCCTTGATCGCGGTCGCCGCGCGCGAAAGGCATTCATTGACGCCAAATTCGACGTCGGAGGTGACAATGGCGCGGCGGCTCGCTTGCTGCAGAACGAGGAGGTGCAGCTCCCTGGAGATCCGTTGGGTAATCTTGACCTGAATTGATCCGAGATCTTCCGGCTCAAGCTCATACCGGTCCGCCCAGCAGTATTCCGAGGTCGCCGCGTTGGTGATTTGCATGTTGACCCGCAAAGTCGTGGGGCCGCTCCGCTGGGCGCTACCGGTGACGACGTACTCAACTCCGGAACTGCCCGGTGGAGCTGCTGCGGTTGACTGCTGTGCGTCGTTCGCAACGCACCGCAAGTGCCAGGCCCCGACCGCGGCGCACAAGATCGGTGACCAGATCCTCGGTAAAGGCTTCAACAACGTATTGCTGCTGGTGGTCGCCGGTTAGATTTCGCACAGGCGCCACAGCGACGGCAAGGTTGGGAAGCAGACACGGCCACTGCAGCCGGGTGTTCTCCGGCAAGGGTAAGCTTGCTGCCGCAATATGGCGAGCGGTTGCCGCGGCGGCTGGGATCAACCGGTCATCGCTAAGCCGGACCGGCGGGCGCGGATGCGCCGGTTGGACGACACCGCCCGAATGCGCAATCTCGTTGGCAAGCGCTTGGGTCTCCGCATCGGGCGCGACGCCGAGTTCCCGCTTCAGGATTTCCGCGCATGTTCGGTATTGCCTTAAGGCCTCGGGACGCCGCCCTGCCCGGGCGTAAGCGCGAATCAATGCCCGCTGGCCGATTTCCGAAAGCGGATCGAGCCCTGCCAAACGGCGTGCGGATACGATCGCCGCCTCGTGCTCTCCGGCCTGATCCTGCAGGCCCGTCAACCTCTGTAGGACGCTGCAGATAAGGTCGAGCGCACGGTCGCGCTCGCTCGCAAGCCACTCTTGGAATGGCTCGGAGTCGATCACGAAATCGGACAGAAATTCGCCGCGATAAAGTTCCGCGGCAGCAAGCAATCGGACCGTTCCTGATGAACGAGACAGCTGTTCGAAACGGGCGACATCGGTATCGATATCCTGAAGGCGGCAATTGGCGAATTCCGCAACTAGATGCCGTTTCGGCACCTTGCGCTAATGCCTTTCGCAACTCCAACAGGCAGTTGCGCAGGCTGTGTCGGGCCTGCTCAGAACCCTGGTATGGCCACAATAGATCCGAAAGCCGCTCGCGACTTACAGGCCGCCCGCCCTGAGCCGCCAGATAGGCCAGCAACGCCCGCGCTTTTCTCGGGAGCTTGCCGAGCCGTCGATGGTCATTTTCGATCATCAAGGGCCCGAGGAGGCCGATCAGCAATGCCATAACCACGGTCCCAATGTGCTCGTACGAGCGTTACGGTTAATATCGCAGTAGATTACATGTTGATGCGGAACAGATTAACCATCAAGCAAAAGAAAATATACGAATTCGGTCAAGCGACTGCGAGTCTGGGGCTGCTCTCGCACGCGGGATAGCGTCGATCTTTTCTTCGATCACCCGGCAGAGTTTAGCAAAACCGCGACTCCTAAGCGCCGGCAGCAATTCCTCGTAAATGACTACGCGTTCGCCGACATCTGAGGGGAATTATATCTCGCCAAAGCTCGATCGGCGTCAGGCTGGGGCCAAAAGCCTCGGTTTCCAGGACACCGGCCGCCAGCAGTTCGAGCCGGGTGCGCAAGCACTTTTCGCACTTTCCGCAGTTCGCGCCCCCGACCGGTTCTCCAGGGCACGAACGCAATGCTGCAAGCGCCGCCGGCCAAGTCGCGAGATCACGCACCTTTTCGAGGCGGGAGAAACGCGCGCCATCGTGAAGGACTGTAACACGCTGGCTTGAGAATAAACCATCGACGGCGGCGTGCGACCCCCAGGGGTGGACGCGCTCAACGAGTATGTGCTGCCAATCAGCACATAGGCCGGCCCGACTGTTGCCGCGTGACCAACCGCAGCCAACGATGCTCCGTTATGGCGATGCTCCAGAAATCCGGCTGTGATGGGAGATGACGCAGATTGGTCCGGCACGGTATTAGCACGCACCCCAGTCTCAATAGCCATGGGCGCTCAACTCGCCGCAATGCCTCTTGATAGCGGGCGTTCTCCGGGTCGCGCGCGCGTTTGCCGATGTCGAACCCATGGATGAACAAGACATCGCGAATATATGCCGGATCGTCCCGGACGATAGAGCTGACGATTACGCATTAGCATGTGCAAGCCGTCGACGCCGCCGGAAAGAAACGCAACGGCGCGACGCGGCGCGCATCGGGGCGCCGGACGGCGCACCGCCACGGGTTTCGATTTTAGGGGCAGGACCCGCCATCCCCGCCGCCCCAACTCGACCACCATGCATGCGCGGTGCGCAAGCCTTCGACCAGCATCGGGCAGGCCCTACCCTCGATCCTTATCCTGGCTTCACCGTGAACGGCGGCAAGCGGGAAACAAGCGGCGAGAAACGCGTCGGGGCAGGATGCTCAGACACACAGCGGTCCCGGCACCGAATCGAGTTCGCGGCCGCACCGCTTGCGGTTCGTCGATGTCGAATGTCAGTCGCCGGGTCGGAAAGTCGCATTCCTCCCATATTACCTTAGCAGACAATACCCGCCGACGCCCGTCGATAGCGAAGTCAAAATCCTGGATGAGCATCGGTCCGTCACCCCCATTTCGGTCCGGGCAGCGGGCACTGAGCAGCACCGCTCCGAATACACCGCCCCGCAACCTCCTTTTAAGCAAAGCTATCGCAGGCCGCGTCAAAGAAGCGTCACGTGCAGTCTGATCGGAGAAGCCTAACCGACGATTTACGCCTCAATCCTTAGTTGCGCCGAACTCGTTTGCCTCGGCGCTATGCAGTTTTCGCGTCCGATTGTGACACACATTACGCGGACCCAGCAATCGTCGAAGCCGGATTGAATCGTAATCCGCGTTTCGCGAGTTGAATTAAATTTAAATCACTTGCATTTTTGACATGTGGTTGACGATATTGGCGACATTTCGCTGACCGCGTGCAGCAAATTTCCGCTCGGAGGGACAAGACAAACCATCGAAGGACCTCAATGTGTATCCCCTCATGTGATAGTCGAACGCTTTACGATCCGAACGTCTTGGGTTGTATTAGAGCATTCGTACTCGAATTCGGGCACACGCAACTTTTTTCCTCGGAAAAAACATGATTTATAATCTCGTCGAAAAGCCGAAATATTCCGGGCTTCGTCAAGGCCAGACTAAAATTGGATATCGCTTAGAGCACGGCATGACATCTCTGTGCTTGATCCGCTGCCAACGTCGCGTCCTCCTTGGACATCCTCGAAGATCCTCACCAGGTTGGCCGAGCGGCCTTCGCTGACGCCCCGAAAAGTGCCATGGATCAGGCAGTGCAAAGTCTCGGCCATTGCTTTGCCGAGTTGAGGGATCCGCGAGGTCCCAACGCCAAACGTCACGATCTGCCAGAGATTATGACGATCGCATTATGCGCGACTTTAGCAGGAGGCCAGACGGCCGTCGATATGGCGGTCTTTGCCGAGGCGAAGCAGGAGTTTCTTGGCAGCTTTCTGCGTCTAAAGAATGGAGTGCCGAGCCACGATACCTTCAGCCGCGTATTCCGCCAGCTCGACCCTGATCAGTTCCGGCTGTGCTTTCAGACGCTTTATGGCACGCTTCCGCGAGACCTGCAGCGGAGTTATCGCGATCGACGGGAAGGCGCTCCGGCCGCCGATCGGCCAGACGCGCCCCGGGTCCGCGCTTCACATGATCAGCGCCTGGTGTTGCGACACCCGTCTCGTACTGGCCCAGATCGCGACGACCGCCAAAAACAAAGAAAGCGCCGCCGTGATTAAGCTCTTAGACATGCTTAACCTTAACGGGACCATTGTTACCACCGACGCGTTCAATTGTCGGCGCGATATCGGCCAGCGAATCATCGAGCGAGGTGGCGATTATGCTTTAGCACTAAAGGGTAATCATGCTCCTCTGCACGCCGACGTCGTCCGCTTTTTCCGCGATCCTCATCGTGGCCCATACACTCACGCTACCCATGACAACAATCATGGCCGGCTCGAGACGCGCTTTGCGCTCGTATCAACCGACATCGAGGTGGTTGCAGGAACGCCACCGCTGGCCGGGATTGACGCGCACTCGGCCGCATCGTTCGGGTTCGCCGATCACCCACTGGCGCATCACAAAAACCACAACCGAGACCGCCTATTTTCTGCTTAGCGCACCGCTGTCGCCCGAGCGCCTCGGCGAAGTCGTTCGGTCACATTGGGGGGTGGAGAACCGGTTGCACTGGGTGCTCAACGTGGTGATGAACGAGGACCAAATCCGCAGCCGCCGCGACAACAGTCCCTACAACCTGGCGATACTCCGCCACATGGCGCTCAACCTAATGCATAAAGATCGTTCCAACGTTTCGTTGCGCGGCAAATTCAACCTCGCCGCTTGGCGCGATGATTTCCTTGTAAAGTTTCTCGCCCAAGCCTAACCGGTGCAATTGCGGGTGGTAGAGCTGCTCTGGACAGAAACTTATAATTAATTCCCAACAACGAGAGTTAGCGGCTCGCTCGCCGACGCCACGCTGAATTCTCGGAGATTCGATTGCCGTTCGACAGCGCGCGATCATTCGACTTCGAACGGCTTGGGGGGCCGGATCTGGCGGCGCTTGCGACTGCTGTTGCTGCTTTTGATTTGCCTCGTCCGTATCTGCTCTTCCACAAAGAAGCCTTGGTCGATGTGCGCCGTCTTGCCTCCAGCAACGGCGACTACAACAGCACTCGGCAAAGTTGCTATCGGAAATTGCCGCTCCTCTTGCATCGGCAGAACCGCGCGCGCTGATCAAGCGCCGGGCGCGCCGGCTGATCAACACCGCCTTTATCGCCCTCACGGCCGAACCTTCGCTCGCGGAACCGGCACTGGCGGCAACGCGACACACGCTCGGACAATTTGCCGCAGCGCCGAGCTGGAAGGAACGGCCGGTGATCCGTTCGTTTCTCGACTGCGCCGAAATCGCCGTCGCTGTAGCCCTTGCTCATGATTGGCTGTTTGATACGCTTACCGAATGCGAGCGCCGGGAGATTGAAGCCTCGATCCGCCGCAATGTCTTGCTGCCGGCGCTCGACGCCTACCGGGACCAGTCGCTGCTCTGGCCCCGGCGACGCGACAACTGCACGCTGGTCTCCAATGCCGGCATCATTGTGGCGGCGCTTTCGATGTTGCCGTGTGACCGCTCACTGGCGGCCGAACTCCTCCGCCACGGCCTAATATCGAGTTGGAACATCTTTTCGGCATTCGCGCCGGATGGCGCATGGCGCGAAGGCCTGAGCTATTGGTCACTGGCGATGCGCTATGCCGGCTTTATGGTGGCGGCGCTGGAGAGCACGCTCGGCTGCAGCTTTGGACTCTCGGATTGCGCGGGATTCGCCCAGACTGGCGATTTTGCATTGCATGCCGCCGGCCCGTTCGGAGCCGCGTTCAATTTTGGTGATTCGCAGCAACAATACGACATTTTGCCGCTAGCGTGGTTCGCGCATCGCTTCGGCAGACCCGTCGACGGTTGGCTTCTCGGCGAGAGCGAGGGTTGGTATCTGCCGTTTACGGCGATCTGGCCGTGCCATGAGAAAGCCTCGCCCACGGCGCTCGGCCTGCCGACTGCCAAAGTTTTTCGCAGCGCCGATCTCGCCTGCTTTCGTAATACCTGGTCATCCGATCCGGCGGCTCGGGCGGTCTATCTGGCAATCAAAGGCGGTAATGTGTCCGCTAACCGCTCCAAGGCAAGGTTCCGCCTCCCGAAGAAATCCTTGTGCATGCTCAAGCGGATGCCGGAACTTTCGTCGTCGATGGCGCCAGGCACCGCTGGGTGGTCGATATGGGCTCGGATGATTACGATCTGCCCGGGTATTTCGATCACGGCGCGAATGGGCGCTCCGGGCCGACGTTGGCGATATTACCGCTCCCGGGCGGCCGGTCATAATACGCTAACGATCGTCGGCCACGACCAGCTTCCAAATTCGCCAGCAACTGTTATCGGCAGCAACGTCGAGGGCGAGAATAAATGGGTGGTGCTGGATTTGTCGCCGGCGTACGGACAGCCGGCCGGCACGATCCGGCGCGGAGCCGCGCTGCTCGGCCGCCAAATTGTGATCCAAGACGAGATCGATCCGGGGATTTGCAGTGAGATCACCTGGACCGCCCATACCGCCGCGGAACCTGCCGCGGTAACCGGTTCCTTTGCTCGCTTTCGCATTGGCGACGACCAGTTTGACGCACGCATATTGGAGCCGGCCGGTGCACGATTTGCGTTGTCGTGGCCGCCGCCGCCGCGCTCGTTTTCGCCCGACGATCCGCGACAGCTGCATGGGCGCAAAGCGGGCGACAGCCGGCCGGTATCGGAGCTTCCACGCTGTACGGACGCCGGGGATCAGCGCGCCGCCGGGGCGCCGATCCGACGCCTCCAGATCATCCTGCCGGCAGGTACGCCGCGGGTGACGGTTCTCCTGCTGCCGGACTGCGAGGGGAACGAGTTGGCGTTGCCAATCACTCCCCTCGACCATTGGCTTGCGCGGCGGCCGGTGCGGCTCGCTGGTGTGCCGCGTCGCGGCTGCCGTGCGCGAGGCTTGCGCACCGCTTTGCGCTGCCGCCCTAAGGTCCATGAAATGAAAAACGCGATATGATGGCTCGTTCTTGCACGTTGGATTGATGATGTCCGAGTTTGAAGATTTCTCGCTCGCCTCCCACCGCTTCACCACCCGAAACCGCAGGGTGGTGTTGCTGAGCCTGACCACATCATCATCGCTGGGGTTGGCGGCCTCGACTATTTACGTACCGTCGATACCGGCGATCGCGCATGGACTGCTCACCTCAATCACAAGCGTGCAGTTGACATTTGTCGGTTACCTATTTGCATTCGCACTTGGCATGTTGGTCCTGGGACCGCTCTCGGACCGCTTTGGCCGTCGCCGGACGCTCGTTTCCGGAATGATGTTGAGCGCCGCGGCGAGCCTTGTTTGCGCCGCCAGTCCTAGCATCGAAATGTTGATCGCCGGGCGTGTGATCCAGGGGATCGGGGCATGTGCCGGCATGGTCGTCGGCCGCGCCTTGGCTCGCGAGATCTGGGGACGCGAGGGCGCCGCGCAAGCCATCGCCGTGCTGGGGATCGCCGCGACCCTGACGCAGGCCTCGGCGCCGGTATTGGGCGGGTATCTTCAGATGTGGTTCGGCTGGCGCGCGAATTTTGTCGTAATAGCGGCTTTTGCCTGCTTGGCGGCGGCGCTCATCGTCCGATTTGTCCCCAATCGCGGTGCCGCCCCGGTTGCCGATGCGACTGGACAAGGGATGCTGGCAAACTACCGCACCCTGATCACGGGTCGCCGGTTTGTCGGCTATGCGCTTGCTGCGGCCGGCGCTCACGCCGGGTTTCATATTTTTGCCGCGGGCGCCCCGGCGGTGCTGATCGGCAAGTTCGGCCTCACACCCCAACAATACGGCTACTACGCGGCGCTGCCACCGTTAGGCTTTATCGTTGGCAGCTTTCTGTCGAGCCGGCTCGCCAATCGGCTCGGGATCAACGCCATGATTGCGATCGGCGCTACGGTTCTGATCCCCGCAGGGGCTGTCCTGCTGACGCTCGCGCTGCTGCATGTTACCGGCCCATTTGTTATCGTCGGCCCGATGATGTTTGTGTGTTGCGGCAGTGGGCTCGTTACACCCAATGCCACCGCCGGCAGTCTTTCGGCCAACCCGGGAATTGCCGGCTCCGCTTCCGGCCTCGTCAGCACTATTCAGATGGCCGGAGCGGCGAGCGCCACCGCCGCGCTGTCCTTGGGTCCGGCCGGCAGTCCGGTTGTCCTTGCGCTGATCATCGCCGGCGCCGGGCTGTTTTGCGCTACCGCCTTCGGTTCCTTAGCGCAGTCCCGGCCGATGACCGCCGAAGCGCGGGTCCGTGTGTCGGTCTGATTGCGACCCGCTTTGCGCGGACGGCCAGCCCCAAGGGCGATCACCGCCGGCGCCGCGGGGCTGGAGCCCGCAAAGCGTCCTCGCCTCCTATTTCCCGGAGATAGCCAAATTGTGCCGGGCGATCCTGCCCGAGATCCGCGCGATCGAGCGGCAGCTCGACCGCGACGAAGCCGGCGGCGCCGACACCATTCGCCCCCGTCAGGCAATCCGGGAGTTGCAGTGGCGGCTGCAATACACCGGCGATGCGGCGGCGGCGTCAAAGACATTCGAGCGGGTCCGCACCCTTGCCGCAGAGCCGCCGCGCGCACTGTCCCATCGCGCGACGAGCAGGGCAGTTTCGGCATCGGCACCGATGTCTGGTTTCTCAAGCTCGACGCCTCGGTCGACCCAATGCTTGCAGACGATTTCGAGATCGGCGGCAACCCGCCGCGCTTTCTTGACCGGGTCAATGACCCCGACCGGCTGAGGAATTATCTGGACAGACCTTGTCGTCTCCCGCCTTGCCGAAGACGGCGTCGATCGCCGCAAGGAACTCAATTTCGCCACCGGCGATCTGGTGCGGCTGATTTTGCGCCGCCGCCCGTGGGGCTATCCCTGGGACTGCGCGGCTCGCGACGGTCGATCCGGGACTTTATCGCCGGTTGGCAGGACCCGGCGACCGGCTTTTTTGGCGCCGATTACGAGATCGACGGGCAGCGCTGGCGCACCGCCGACCTCAGCATGACGTTTCACATGGCCCGTTATCTTGAAGGCCATATCGGCCACTGGCCGCAGCTGATCGACACGTTGCTGCAAATCCGCGACGACCGTTATCCGAATGGCTGGCTCGACGACGAGGGCATCACCAGCCACAACAATTATGACGTCGCGGTGCTGTTCAGTTTCGGCTGGCCGCACATGCATCCCGACCAACGCGGTCGCGCCCGGCACGAGCTTGATCGGCTGCTGCGCTGGTGTCTCGAAACCGCAATCCCGCCTGACGGCACGGTCGTCGCGCGCGCCGCCGGCGAAGTCGCTGCCCGAAAGCTACTATTTCACGATCGCCTTTCTCGACACAGTCGGCTTCTTCGATCCCGGCCAAGCGCTTCTGGACCGACCGCGAGTTTCCGCGAAGCAGCCGGCGCTGCGCGCCGGCCTCGAACGCCGAGTTCTCGAGCTTCACCGCAATCATCCGATGGTGCCGATGGCGCTCGACCGGCTGCGCCGCTGAGCGGTGGATTTGTGCACGCTCGATCCGTTAGGATAGCCCGCGAACCACGTATGTGAGGAGCCGCAAATGCCGACGACGCTCGAAGCCGAGGCCCGCCATGATGTCCGCGTCGAGGATGTCGAATACCAGCGCCAAGGCGGCCGGCTCGCTGCTGGCGCGGCTTTACCGGCCGAGCGGGGGCGGCCCGTTCCCGGCCGTGCTGCAGGTGCATGGCGGCGCCTGGGTCAACAAGGACCGCACCGACAACGATTTCATCGCCAAGGCGTTGGCCGAGAGCGGCATCTTTGTCGCCTCGATCGATTTCCGCATGCCGCCCGAGGCGCCCTATCCCGCCTCGCTCGCCGACATCAATCTCGCCACCCGCTGGCTCAAGGCGAATGCTCGCGAATTTCAGAAGCCGCGCCGAATGGGTCGGCAGCTTTGGCACGTCGAGCGGCGGCCATCAGGTCTTGCTGGCGGCGATGCGGCCCGAAGACCCGCGCTATAGCGAATTGTGGCTGCCCGACGCGCCGGCGCTCGACGCCCGGCTGGCCTTTGTGATCTCCGGCTGGGGCGTGCTCGACCCGCTGCTGCGCTACGAACTCGCCAAAAAGGCCGGCAACGCCGAACTTCTCGAAAACCATCACAATTTCTGGGGCGACGCAGCGACGATGGAAGAGGGCAACCCGCCGCGCATGCTCGAACGCGGCGAAAAGGTCGCATTGCCGCCGGCATTGGTGTTTGGCGGCGACAAAGACGAATGGGTCCCGGTCGAGCTGATGCGCAAATTTGTCGCCGACTACCAGAAGGCTGGCGGCGAGGCCGAATTGCAGCTCTACGAGGGCGCCAATCACGGCTTTATGACCGGCAAGCCCGACGCTCCCTACGCCGCCCGCGCGATCGAGCGCATGAAAGCCTTTATCCGCAAGCACACCGCCGGCTGACGCTTCCCCGGCCTCCGGCCGCTGTATTCACTCCTGCTGTCGGACTTGCTCCACGGAGTTTGATCCGTGGGGCGCCGCTGTCCGTGAGCTGGAGCCGGGAACCTCGAAGCAAGTCCGAAGGCCGGTAGGCCCTGACGCCGACTTCGCAAAATTCGGATGCCATATACGTTGGTGGGTGTTTGGGGCGCTCGATCGCGGCAGGCCGATGTTCGACATCAAGGAAGACGATCTCTCGGGTGACGCGACGCGCTCGTTATTGCCGGGATGCACGCCAGCTCACCGCGCGGCAGCGTCTTCGCGCTTGATCTATCCGGTCTGCAAGCTCCTGAAGTAACGGTCTGGAGCGTCTGGCGCGACGGCAAGATCGCGTGCACTGGCGCCCTCAAGGAACTCGGCAATGGCATTGGTGAGTTGAAGTCGATGCGGACCCATCCGGATTGCCTCCATCAGGGCGCTGCGACGGCTTTACTCGATCACATAATAGCCGAAGCAAGAGCGCGCGGTTTAGAGCGGCTCAGCTTGGAAACCGAAAGCGGTCCAGCATTCGAACCTGCGCTGACCCTTTACCGTAAGCGAGGTTTTATCAACGGGGAGCGGTTTTCCGACTACAAACCGAGCCCGTTCAATCAGTTCCTGCATCTATCGCTGTAAGCAGCGAGGCCCGGGGCTTACAAAATGACCCGGTCGAGGTGACGGGCATTGCGGGCGTTTTGGGAATGACTAACTGCTAGCCGCAGCTGTCGGCAGGCATGCCTAACCTCTTCTCTGATTGCCGGCCCGACAATCTGAAGGTTCTGGAACTCGGCAATCGTGGCTCTCATCTCGTCACACGCATGACGTGCCTGCTCGCGAAGTGCGGCCAGCTCGACAAACCACTTACCCGTTAATCTGCTCTCGGAGCTCATCACCTTCCCGCTTCCGTTCCCATTCTGAACGAGTAGCAATCCCTGAAGCTTCAGTCGCATCGATCCAAATCAGCTTGATTTATCCTTTTGCAGATTCATCGTCATCATTCCGTCTCGAAAGCGACACAAATCACGTCAGCAAACTGTCGGGGACGCGCAGTTTAATTAGGGCAGCTCGAACGGGGTCGGGTCTTCGGGTATTGCGGCGCTGTTGAAGAAATCGGGGCCAAGCTCATTGGCGCTAGGCTCGCCGCGGCAGGCTATGTTGGTCAGCAGCCTGCCGTTTCTCTCGACTGCCAAGCCCGCCTTTTCATGCCACCCTTCGCCGATCGCGGAATAAACGATGTAGCGGAAAGGCGGCCGATGGAAGGCAAGCCAAGCGCCGCCGCCTCCGGCGAAAACCCAACGGCCGCTCTTTACCAGGTCGCGAGAGGCGCCGGGCGGCGGGTAGGAGATTTCCGGTCGGCCCGGAGGCCCGAAACGGTAGGTGAGCGAACCGGTCTGGGGGCCGAGGTCTGCCGAGGCGCAGACCGAGACGATTTTGTTGCCGGTGGCGCAGGAAAAAATCACGCACTCATTTGCCGTGCAGTGTCTCGGCGGCGTCGCCAGCGCTTGACCGGCTACAAACAACAACAGACCAGCAAGGCCAGTGATTTTCATGATTCCGGCAGAATACGGTTGCCGATCTGATACGCGTCGATGAAGTCGGCAAGACCATTACTGCCGCCATTCACCAGCTTGCGCGCCTCGGTCAGATCATCGCTGTCGAGCGCAGCGCGGATCCTCTGTTCCTGATTTTTCAGGAACAATGCCAGCAACTGCGCTGCTATGGTTGGGTCGTTTGCCTTATCCGGATCGGTAACCAGTTCGGTGCCCAGCTCCAACTCGGCGCTAAAGATCGTGTAGTTGGCGCGGCCGGTCAGCTGGACAAAGCCGCGGCCCTTGAAATTGGCGCCGTCGGGCGCGCCGCGGTTACCGAGATCTTTGCGGTTGTCGTAAAGATCAAATGGAGGGCCGCCCGGAGAGGTGTTATATCGCGATTCCCCTTCGCTGATCGGCTCAAAGGGTGCGGTTTCCGCGCGGATCGTCCCCAGCGCCATCAGCAGCATCGATTTGTCGCCGAGACTGGCGTCATGCATCGCTTTAAGCACGAAGGGCAGGTTCGTCTTGATGTGGCCGAGCGGGGTTTGCGGGAACATCCGGGATACCTGCGTTGCCGTAACCTTAGCAGTGATGTCGGCGAGCGGTGCGGATGGCGGGGCCGCAAGCATGCCCAGTCGGTCGCGGGTCAGCACTCCGACGACGCCATCGGGCTTGAGGCCTTCGCTCTTTTGAAAGGCGATCACCGCCGCCTGGGTTCCGTACCCGAAATCACCATCGATGATCCCGGGGCTGAAGCCGTGCGCTTGCAGCGCCTGCTGCAGGGCAACGACGTCGGGACCCCTTGAGTTGAATCTCAATACCGCCATGATAAAGTTCTCCATTTCGGTCAGCCGGTGAGCCCCGATAACACAGCTCAGCGAGTGTTGGAGGGTCCGCCGCTACGACAATTCCCATAACGGCGCGGCGGATGAAACCGAGATGTAGTCGGAAGTCCGCGGATCGTCGCGAGTTCGGTGCGTCTAGCCGGTATGCTTGGTCGAGTCCCCATCGTCGACACGAGGCCCGACGCCATGGGTATAAGGGTCATAATCGGATAGTGGGGCCGCGGGTGGGTCAGCCGGATCGGCAGCAGCCGCGGCTTGCGATCGCGGCGTCCAAATCCCCTCGAAGATGCTGCCATCGGGTGCAGTGTATCTCCCCCTGAAAGCCGTCTTGTTGCTGTTCCACGATCCTGACCAAGCCATGTCCTGTCTCCCGTTAAAGGGTGGGCGGCATCTGTAGCAGGGCGCACAGCGAGCTCCGCATCGGGTCGGCGCACGCGGATGCGTGGTCATTGCGCCTCAGTTTGCAGAATGGCTCAGAGATCGGCCGAGCGGTGTGAGATCGCTCACACATCGGAAAAATCCATGTCAAACCCTTTTCGGCCATGTCTGCCGTGCTCCCGAGATCGAGCGGTCGGGATTTCACCACTGGAGCAGATTGCGGCACTGTTGCCGGCGGCGGCAACTCTGCTTTTTGGAGGCGGCGCCGTATGGGGCGGCTGACCCCATATCGTTGCGATCCCGATCCGTGACCTGCGGAAGTCGGCGATCGCGCTCGCTAACGACTTCTTAATACGACAGCCCCTATTTCGTTTGGGGTCACTAACCGCGCGAGCCATTCGATCACAACATTCGGAGCCGCTCGATTGCGGACGGCACAGGGCCGGCACTGGATGCCTGCTGCAGCCAAGCTGGCATGCACATAACATGCAAGTACTAAGTGATCGCAAGCGTCCGCGGAGGCACTGCCGACAAGCTGGGCTGATCTTTTTGCGCGTGCTGACGAGGTAAACCGGCCGGGTAGTCGAGGACGAAATTATGACGGCCAAATGGTAGACGTACCTTTCGACGGCTCTATAAAGAAAATCACAAATGTAATTGAAATATATGTGGAAACAGAACTGCGTCACGCCGGGGGAGATACAAATCTTCGGTCGCAGACCAGATTTGCCTCAGTTATTGCCCAGGCCGTGTTCGACTGATTGCGGCTTCGCGTATCCAGTCCGCTTTGTCTGATCAAGAAGCCGCGCGCCAGCTGGGTTGCGATGCGCCGGGTGCCTCGGAGACTGGCGGCTCGTCGGTCGTGGGTCGGCGGCAGGCGACGATTGCGCTGATGATCGCGACCGCGATGCAGGCCTTCGACGCGACGGTCGCGAACGTAGCCTTGCCGCAGCTCGAGCGCGATCTTGGGCAAGGCATCGATCTCGGCTCCTGGGTAATGACAAGTTTTCTGTGCGCATCGGCGGTGACCGCGATCCTGACCGGGTGGCTGCGTCGGCGCTGGGGAGCACGCCGCGTGTTCACCGGGGCGATCGCCTTGTTCGCCGCGGCCTCAGTGCTGTGCGCGGCGGCAAACACCTTCGAGGCATTGATCGCCTTTAGACTGGTTCAGGGCGCCGCCGCCGGGATCATTCAACCGATGTCGCAAGCAATCATCCTCGACATTTACCCAAAACAGCAGCACGGGCGGATGCTGGCGATTTGGGGAGCAACGATAATGGCGGGACCGATGCTGGGCCCGTTGCTCGGGGGGGTGATCACCGACGTCGCGTCTTGGCGGTGGATTTTTGCATTGAATGTACCACTCGGGGCCGTCGCCCTCTTGGGATTGGGAGCCGTACCCTCGAGCGCCGAGGCGATGGTCGGCGATCATGTCGACCATTGGGGCGTCGTGATGCTGGTGATTGCCGCCGGTTCACTGCAATTCGCGCTGCAGCGCAGCATCGGCCAGATCTGGCCGCCGTTCCCCGAAACGCTCGGCGCGTTGGCAATGGCGGTTTTCGTCGGAGCGCTGATCTGGCTTCGCGCCTCGCGCGGGCACTTCGCGCTTTTCCGATTTGAGGTGTTTCGCGACGCCAATTTTGCAATCGCGACACTCTACAACTTTTTCGTCGGGGCGATCCTATTCACCACAATCGTATTTATCCCCGCCCTCGCCGAGGGCCCATTCGCCTGGAGCGCCACCGACGCCGGCCTCGCGATCTCGCCGCGCGGCATCGGAACCATGGTGATGATGCTCGCCATGCATTACGTGATCGACCGAGTGGATCATCGCGTGCTGCTGACGATCGGCTTTGTGATGACTGCTGGCGCGCTTGAATTAATGGCCCAGGTGCCGTCATACGGAGGCGGCGTTTGGCTCGCGGCAACGAGCGCCGCGCAAGGCATCGGCATCGGCCTGTTGTTCACGCCGCTCAGCACGACGGCGTTTTCGACGCTTGACGCGAAGCTGCGAACCGATGGAGCTGGTCTTTACAACCTCGCCCGGCAACTCGGCTGCGCTACCGGCGTCGCGGCGATGACGGCGGTGCTGCAGGCGCGCATCCAAATCCACTCCAAGACTTTGCACATAGCAGAGCGGATTGTGACGTCAACGCCACAGGCCCATTCGCTTGCCTCTTTCTTAGCGTACACTGATTGTTTCCGGGTGCTTGCGATCATCACGCTGATGATGATCCCGGGTGTCGTTTTGTTTCGGATCGTTCGCCCAATACCGGCCGCGATCGACGCCACTTCTGGACGCCGCAGGTTTTAGAGGCGCAGCTCACGCTGCATGTTCACCCGATATCGAACACCGCGGCTTTCAGGGTAGGCATAGGATTTAGCGGGGGTAGCAGGGGGCTGACGGGCAAGTCCACCCGAACGATCGTGCCCTCGCCCACCCGGCTGGAGATCGTCAGGGTCCCACCATGCGCCTCAACCAAGCCTTTGGTGATTGGCAGCCCCAATCCGGTACCGCCGTAATTTCGTGTTGTTGCCGGCTTTGCCTGGCCGAAAGGCTGCAACGCCCGTTCCTGCTCCTCTTCATCCATGCCGATGCCGTGGTCCTCGACTTCGACCGCGGCATTGCCGCCGGTTTCGGCGATGACACGGATCTGCACGGTTTCATTCTCTTTGGAGAATTTGATCGCGTTCGACAGTAGATTTAAGAAAATCTGTTTCATCGCGCGGTCATCGCCCCAGACGACCACCGGTTCTCCTGCCGCCTCAAGGACTAATTCGATGTCGCGGCTGCTGGCCCGCTCGCGAACAATGCGTATGACGTCGCCGATCACATCCTGCAAAATCACCGCTTGTTTTGCCAGTTCGAGCTTGCCAGCCTCGATTTTTGACATATCGAGCACGTCGTTGATGATCGACAGCAAATGCAGGCTGCTCGAATGAACATCCTTGATGTATTCGAGATATTTGTCGTTCCCGATTGGCCCAAACAGTTCCTGCGAAATGATCTCGGTGAAGCCGATAATGGCGTTGAGCGGGGTGCGCAGTTCATGGCTCATATTGGCCAGAAATTCGCTCTTAGAATGGTTTGCGCTCTCGGCTTGGCTGCGCGCTTGCAGCAATCTGCGCTCGGCAGCGCGGATCTCGGTAACGTCTGAGTAAACCGAGAGCACCGATCCGCCCGGCATCGCGGTGCGGCGGATCTCCAGCGTGCGCCCGGTCGGCGTCGAACGCTCCTTGACGACCGGCACCTCTCGATAAAATCGCTCGAGGCGCCGAGCGGTCTCCGCCACAGGCTCGACATCGCCAAAGTCGCCATTGCTCGCCTGGCGCAACAGAATCTCACCCAGTGAAGTCCCGGTCGGCAACCCTTCCGGAAGATTCAAAAGCTCGCAAAACCGTGAATTGCGCGCAATCAGCCGGCCACGTGAATCGAAAACACTGAGGCCTTCACCAATATTGTCGAGGGTGTTTTGTAGCAGCGAATTCTGCCGCCGCAGTTGCGCCTGATCGCGGCGCAGATAGGCCGCGGCAAGACAGTGACGCCGATGCAGCCGCCCAGCAAGCCACGCCAGACCCGAGCAGCCCGCAATGAAAGCCAAGAGCACGCCCCAATCAAGCGCCGAACGAGCCCGCTCCGACGTGAACCGCGAAGACCAACCGACATACAGACCGCAGCAGGCCGTAGCGATGGTGCCAAAGGCGATCGTGATCGGTATCCGACGATCGGCGGCGGCGCGGGTAGCTGGCGGCAAGAGGCGCATCAGGCCGCGATCGTCACCCGAGTTTGTCGCTGTCCGCGGTGCAGCCGACCGGTCTGCCCCAAACGCGCCGTGCAACCCACGCAAGCTTCTCCGTCGATCACGCTCTGGCCGCGTCGGTTGGACCGCGCGCCCAGATGTCCTCTACGGACGAATTTGCTAAAATTACGTTGAGACTTCCTTAAGCCGATGCTTGCCGCACAGGCAGCCGCGGCCGTACACGCGCGGGTCGGTCACTCGTGCAGATCCAGATCCGCGAGCGCGCCGATGCTGATCGGCTGATAGGGCGCCCGCGGCCGCCAACTGCCGATCGATCCAATCGGTTGTCCGAGCGTGTCGGCAATCAGCGGGCTAACGATAGGGCCGCAGATCCGGCCTTGACACGGCCCCATGCCGCAGCGCGTGAACGCCTTGAGCTGGTTCGGACCGATGGCGCCAAGCCGAACCGATTGTCGGATTTGCCCGGCCGTGACTTCCTCGCAGCGGCAGACGATGGTTTCGTCGTCACCCGGTACCAGCACAGAGCGGCACGGCCGGTGGAGGCGGTCCAGGAACGGTCGCAATGCCTGCTCGGCCGCGAGCGCTGTGCGGATCGGCGCCGCGCGTCGATCACGCTCCGGCTCGTGGATATGTCCGAGCAGCATCGCGGCGTCGAGGGCTGCCAACTGTCCCGACAGGCGAGCCGCTTCCGCGCCGATAATCCCGCCGCCATCCCCGGCGACCGCGATCGACGGCAGACTGCTATGGCCCCACGGATCAAGAACGGGTTTCCAGCAAAGCTGATCGTCATCCCATTCGTGCTGCAGCTGCAACGCGCGGCTGATTTGGATATTCGGGATGATGCCTTCATGCACCAGCAGATGAGCAGCGCCGACTTCGCCGCCGTCCCAGGATACCCGTTCCAAACCGCCATGGCCGATCGCCTGCAGACCGCGCACCCCACGCCGCACCGGCACGCCCGCGCGCTGCACCGCGAGGATCGGAAAGAGCCCTTTGAACGCGGCTTTCAGCGCGGGCCGTCGCACGCGCAGCGCTCCGAGCGCCGCGCCGTAATTCGCCGCCGGCGCGGTTTCGAGAATGGCGCTCGGCGGCGCCCCGGCGCGGATCAGCCGCGCCGCAAACAAGTAGAGCAGCGGGCCTTGCCCCGCCAAAATGACCCGGCAGCCGGGCACGAGATCCGCGGTTTTCAACAGGATCTGTGCCGCACCCACGGTCATGACGCCCGGCAAGGTCCATCCCGGAAGCGGAACCGGGCGTTCCACAGCGCCGGTCGCGAGCAGAATGCGGCGAGCAAATACCCGGTCGGTGCGGTCGTCCCGGGCTAAATAGAGGGTGCCCTCCGGCTCCAGGTTCCACAGCGCCGTATTAGGCCGATAATCAATCCTGCTCGCCCGAAACGCGCCGACTAGCCGCGCGCCGGCAAGATAGTCCGGACCGAGCGGGATATCGGGACCGGCGCGCTCGACAGCGCGATAAATCTGTCCGCCGGGCGAACCCTGCTCGTCGATCACCATCGTGTCGAGCCCAAGCTCCACGGCGAGAATAGCGGCGCCCATGCCGGCGGGACCCGCGCCGACAATCGCAAATTCGACCTTGTTCATCCGATTTCAGATTGTCGGGTCGATCCGGCGCATGCCGATCTGACGGCGGATATGCATTCCCGCCCGCACTTCAACCAGGCAGCTTTGGCGATTGGGTATTCCGTCGATCTCGGCGAGACAGTCATAGCAGACGCCCACCATGCAATAAGGCGACCGTCCAGAGTCGCCGACCGGTGTCTCGCGGACCCAAGGGAAACCACCGGCGAGCAGCGCCGCCGCTGCGGAAGCTCCGATGGCGACGTGCACCAAGTGGCCCTCAACGATCACAGCGACGGTCGCAGGCGATGGATCACGCGATCGCCGGAACATCGAACCGTCGTGCCGAGAACAGATCGAGCGATGGGTCGAGCGCCCCTTCCGCTATCATCGGCGGCAACACGCGGGCGTGCACCGCTGCGAGGGTGACGCCGCTGTGGCAGTTTGCCGTAAAGGCGCCGG
Organism: uncultured Alphaproteobacteria bacterium; assembly: GCA_963777435.1. Lineage (GTDB taxonomy): Bacteria > Pseudomonadota > Alphaproteobacteria > ATCC43930 > CGMCC-115725 > AP-15. Next base: position 722,145 of record CAVZQT010000004.1, on the reverse strand, counting down.
GAAACGCGTCGGATTGATCATAGATCGGCAGTCCGTCGGGCGGCATTACCCGCAATGCCGCCCAGGCACGGACGATTTGCAGATCGCGCAGCCAGGGAAAAGAGAGCGCGGCGCGGCGGGCAATCTCTTGCATGACCGCCACTTTCTGACCGGTATCGAACCCGACATCCTCCTGGCTGTCGCCGAGCATGATGCTGCCTTCCTTGGTCTGGCGGATTGTCGTCGTCGGCATCGGCAATAGATGGTGCGCGCGCTCGGTGACCAGGATCTGACCTCGCTGCGGTCGGACCGGGGCGACCAACCCAAACAGCGGCGCCAGCGCGCAATTGCCGAGACCAGCGGCAATGACGACGCGCGGCGCGGCAATTTCGTCCACGACGACGCGAACGCGAAAGTCGCCGGGTGCGGCGGCAGCCTCGGTGACGGTCGTGTTTGGGATATAACGCCCACCCTTGTCGAGAAAGCCCTTGTGCAGCGCCTTGAGCAGGTTGAGCGGGTTTACGTGCCCGTCATACGGCGTCCATGACGCGCCACTCACCGCGGGGCCGATCCCAGGAAGCAGGTCGGCAACCTCGCACCGGTCGAGCATGCGGTATTCAAAGCCGAAATTGCCCGAATCCCGGCGCATCCGTTCCATCCTGTTATGGCGTTCGGCAAACTCCTCCTCGCCGAGGCAGAGGTGAACCCCGCCGGGCCGATCATAGCCGACATCAATCTCCGTGTTATCCATCAGCTCGGCGGCGAGCACCGGCCATTCATCAGCCGAGCGCCTTGTCCAGCGCTGATAATGCGGCGCCCCTTCGCCCTTGCTCTGCACCCACACAAGACCGAAATTGCCGCGCGAAGCGCGGAACGCGGCATCGCCTTCATCGAGCAGTGCGGTTGTCAGCCCCGCGCGCGCCAAACCATAAGCGATCGCCGACCCGACCAACCCGCCGCCAATCACAATTGCCCCGAACCGCTCCAACCGACCTCCCTCGCGGCAAGCCGCCGCGGTAGATTGACAGCCCTGTTTACGGTCGCAGCCGGCGAGTAGCATAGAGCGACCGGGTGGATATAAACCCGCCAACCGGATGTTCCGTTCGATGATCTATTTAGACGATTGCGAGGTCTTGGATCGATGAGCTTTATCGGGCGGATGATCTGCGGCGCGGTCGAGCTCTCTTTTGGCGGGCCGCTCGGCGCGTTGCTCGATCTTGTCGGCCGCCACATGACATTCCTTCACAGTCCAGGGGCTGATCGGGCGGAGGCCGACCCACGGCAGCCGATTGCGTTCACGATCGCGGCAATTGCACTCGGCGCCAAGATGGCGCGTGTAGACGGGAAGGTTACCCGCGAAGAGGTGGCGGCGTTTCACGAGGTATTTGAAATACCGCCCGGCGAAGAAGACCATGTCCGGCTGGTATTCGATCTCGCCCGCAAGAGCACGCATGGATTTGACAGCTATGCCCGCCAGGTCAGGCGGTTGTTCGCCAGCGATCCGGTCGTGATGGAACACCTGCTCGACGGGCTGTTCCACATCGCGCTCGCCGATGGGCGGCTCTGCGACGCCGAAGATACCTATTTGCGCGAGGTCGCCCGCCTCTTCGGATTTGATGCCGTGGCCTACGCGCGTATCCGCGCGCATCACGTCGACCCCGAAGAAGCGGCTGGCCAAAATTCCTACGCGATACTTGGCGTTGATCCCAAAACGCCGTTCAGCGATATCCGCATCGCCTATCATCGGCTGGTGCGCGAAACCCATCCCGACCTCGTCGTTGCCAAGGGCCTGCCGCCCGAGTGTGTAGCCCTCGCCACCGCTCGGATTGCGCGGATCAACGCCGCCTACGATTCCTTGGCGAAGGCCCGAGGACGCGCCGCCGCCTAGGGATGGCCAGCCTCTCGGTCCGCGACCGACCCTCCCCCAACCACGCTGATCGCGGCGATCCGCCGCGCATCGACATGCTGGTGTTGCACTATACCGGGATGCGCAGCGCCGTTGAGGCGCTTGACCGGTTGTGCAATCGGGCGGCCCGGGTCAGCGCCCATTATGTGATCGAGGAGGACGGGACGGTCTGGCGGCTTCTCCCCGAGGCCGAGCGCGGTTTTCACGCCGGCGTTTCGTGCTGGGAGGGCGAGTGCGACCTCAACCAAGTCTCAATTGGCGTCGAGATCGTCAATCCCGGTCACGAATGGGGTTATCGGCCGTTTCCGGAAGCTCAGATGCGGTCTGTGGAAACGCTGTGCCGGGACATTCTCGCGCGTCACCCGATTTCGGCGCATCGTATCGTCGGCCATTCCGATATCGCGCCCGAACGCAAGAGCGACCCAGGCGAACTGTTTGATTGGCCGCGGCTAGCGCGCGCCGGGATCGGGTTATGGCCAGAGCCGCGCGGCGGGGCCGCAATAGTAGCGGTCGATCGGGCGGCCGCGATAGCGGAGTTGCGCAATATCGGCTACTGCGTCGCCGGCAACGCCGAGGCGGCGGTTGTCGCCGCTTTCCAGCGGCGCTTTCGGCCGGCGCGGATAGACGGCGTTATCGATCGCGAGACCGCGATCCGTCTCGCCGACGTGCAGGCGGCTTACGCGCGCTCCCGTAAGGAAGCAGCTTAGACGGTCGGGTCAATTCAGGCGGGTCGGTCGCCGCTCCGCCTGGCGACGCATGATCTGCCCGGCATGGTGATGCGCCAGGCGCCAGGCACCGTCTTCACGGACAAAAAAGTTGCTGGCGGCGAGGGTGCCGCCGTCAAGCTCTTCCTCACACAGTACGAGCGCGGTATCGCCGAACAGCAGGACGCGCTCATCAAAGCAGGCAATTCGCGGCGCCGCCGGATTTGCCAAAATCCCGCTCCAACTGGACATGATCGCGTCGCGCTCAGTCAACACCGTCCATCCCGGGTGGAGGCAGGCGACCGGCGCATGATGCGCCCATAAGGCGTCCATCGCCGCGACGTCGCGCATCGTGAACGCCCGGTAAAATTCAAGATTGGCCGCAAGCACGTCGTCGGCATCGGTCATTGCAGCTTCCTGTTGCTTGGACTCGGACGGCTTAGGGCGAGCATACCGGCGCGAGCCCAGTCGCGCCACGCGGGCGGTCGCCTGACCGGCAGATGGCGCACCAAGCGGCATCAAAACGATCAAGAATTAGGCATTGAGGCGTTACGCGGCATCTGCGGCCCGACGACTTCACCGATAAACCTTAGGTCGCCAACCCCTTCCCAACTTTCCGCAGGCGATGTTGGCCGAAAACCAGCGCAGCGACATGGCGCTTCCGAAAGGGGTCGACCGCCGCGCTTGGCCTCTTTCTTGCTCTTTCGGATCAAACAGCCGTCAACAACGCAGTTCAAAGGGGAGCAGTACATGCCGTCAGAGGGGTTCACTATTGATCGTCGCCGACTTGGGTTGCTTGGCGCCGGGTTGGCCGCGTCCGCAGCCGGCCTTGGCACCTTCCCCAACCTCATCCCGGAAGCCAGGGCGGCGGAGACCGCACCTGAAACCGGACCGATCAAGGTCGGGATCCTGCATTCGCTTTCCGGAACGATGGCGATCAGCGAAGCCCCGCTAAAAGACGTGATGCTGATGCTGATCGCCCAGCAGAACGCCAAAGGCGGGGTGATGGGGCGGCAGCTTCAGCCGGTGGTCGTCGATCCAGCTTCGAACTGGCCGCTTTTTGCCGAAAAAGCGAAACAGCTGCTTTCGGTCGACAAGGTGGCGGCGGTGTTCGGCTGCTGGACCTCGGTGTCACGCAAGTCGGTATTGCCGGTGTTTGAAGAGCTGAACGGCATCCTCTTGTACCCGGTTCAGTACGAGGGCCAGGAGTGCAGCCGCAACGTGTTCTATACCGGGGCAGCACCTAACCAGCAGGCGATTCCGGCAGTCGATTACTTCATGAACCAAGTCGGGGTGAAGCGTTGGGTGTTGGAGGGCACCGATTATGTCTATCCGCGCACGACCAACAAGATTCTCGAAGCCTATCTGACGGCGAAGGGTGTCGCACCCGCCGACATGATGATCAACTACACCCCGTTCGGCTATTCCGACTGGCAGGCGGAGGTTGCCAAGATCAAGGCATTTGGCTCGGCCGGCAAAAAGACCGGTGTGGTCTCGACAATCAACGGCGACGCTAATGTTCCGTTTTATAAGGAACTCGGTAACCAAGGCATCAAGGCGACCGACATCCCGGTGGTCGCCTTCAGTGTCGGTGAACAGGAACTCGCCGGCATCGACACCAAGCCGCTCGTCGGCCACTTGGCGGCCTGGAACTATTTTATGAGCGTCGACACCCCGCTCAACAAAGAAGTCGTGACGGCCTTCAAGCACTTCGCCAAAGACGACAAGCGCGTGTTCAACGACCCGATGGAGGCGCATTACATCGGCTTCAACATGTGGGTGAAGGCGGTCGAGAAGGCCGGCACCACCGATCATGATGCGGTGATCGACGCGATGGTTGGTGTCGCTCATCCGAACCTGACCGGCGACTTCGCGACGATGATGCCCAACCATCACCTGACGAAACCGGTGCTTATCGGCGAAGTTCAGGGCAACGGGCAATTCAACACCGTGTGGCAGACGCCGGGCTTGGTCGTCGCCCAGCCGTGGTCGCCCTATCTTCCGGAAAGCAAGAACCTGATGGGCGATTGGCTGCCGCCGATGTCGTGCGGCAGCTTTGATGTCGCCACCGGCAAATGCGTCGGGGCAAAAAAGGCCTAAGCAGCATGGCGCTAAGGCGGCGGGAGGGTTATCGCCGCCCGTTCGCCCTCCTCAGCTTCCTTATCGGCGCGTTGCTTGCCCTCGCGATAGCGCTGGCGGGAACGGCGCGGGCCCAGTCCGACCCGTTTGCCGACATTGCCGCCACCAGCGCCGCTGTCGAGGCGCGCGGTGTTACCGCGCTCGCGGTGTCCGGCAACCCACACGCCGCGGCTGTAGTCGAGGCGTTACGCGACGGCCGGCTGTTTGCCTGGAAATGGCCGCGGCCGGATCCGCCGCTTTACATCCGCACCGATAAGGGGTTTGTCGATGCCCGCAGCGGCGCACCGGTCGAAGCCCCGGCGCTGCCGAACCTGCGACGCGTCGTCGTCAGCGACGCGGTGCGCGCCGCCATCGAGACCGCCGCCGGCGCGCTCGACCTTTCCTCAAAGAGTCCCACGGCGCGACTGAAGGCGGCGGAGGCACTGTACCGATCGGCCGATCCCGGCGCCTTGCCACTGATTGACAAGGCGCTCGCCAGCGAACGGGATGCGAACGTCACCCGCGTGTTGCGCGAAGCGCATGCCGCAGCCTTGCTCAAGTCCAATACCGGATCGGTGTCCGACCGGCTCGCCGCCGTCCACGAATTGGCGGGGCGCGCGGATCTACCGACGCGCAGCCTGCTCGCCTCGCTGCAGGGTCAGCCGACACCGGTTGCGGCGGTGATCGCCACGGCAATCCGTGACATCGATTTCAAGCTGAAGCTGTGGGGACTTTTAGAGAATGTCTATTACGGCTTGAGCCTCGGGGCGGTGCTGCTGCTGGCGGCGACTGGGCTCGCCATCACCTTTGGGGTGATGGGCGTCATCAACATGGCTCATGGCGAGATGGTGATGATCGGCGCCTACACCACTTTTGTCGTGCAGCAGCTGATCTTTGCCGTTGCCCCGGCGCTTGAGAATTTCGGTCTTCTGTTCGCCGTGCCGGCGGCGTTCCTGGTGGCGGGGGCACTTGGAGTCGTGATTGAGCGCACCCTGATCCGCTTTCTCTACGGCAGACCGCTGGAGACCCTGCTTGCCACCTGGGGGCTCAGTCTGATTTTGCAGCAGGCGGTGCGCAGCATCTTTGGTCCGACCAACCAGGACGTCAGCTCACCGCCCTGGATGAGCGGCGCGATCGAGATCGGCGGGCTCACGCTGACGGTAAACCGCTTGTGGATCATCGTGTTCGCCGCGCTCGTGCTCGGCGCGCTGATGGCGCTATTGCGCTGGGGCGGGCTCGGTCGCTCGATCCGGGCCGTCATGCAGAATCGGCGCATGGCGGCGGTGATGGGCATCCGCACGCCGGTGATCGATGCGCTGACCTTTGGTCTGGGCTCCGGCATCGCCGGCATGGCCGGCGTCGCCTTGAGCCAGATCGACAATGTCAGCCCCAATCTCGGCCAGAATTACATCATCGACAGTTTCCTTGTCGTCGTGTTGGGCGGCGTCGGCAATCTTTGGGGGACGCTTGTCGCCGCAATGAGCTTGGGTGTGGTCGACAAGTTTGTCGAACCTTTCGAGGGCGCGGTGCTCGCCAAGATCCTGGTGCTGGTGTTTCTGATTCTGTTCATTCAGCGACGCCCGCAGGGCCTGTTTCCACTCAAAGGCCGGGCGGCCGAGGCGTGATGCAGATCGACCGCACCACCTCGGTGACGCTGGCCTGCGTGCTTGGCGGGGCCGCGCTGCTTGCGGCTCTGAACCTGCTCGCCCCAACGGCAAGCGCGGTGCACGTCCCGAACTTCGCCATCTCGCTCGCCGGCAAATATCTCTGCTACGCGATCCTGGCGTTGGCGGTCGATCTTGTGTGGGGCTATGTCGGCATCCTGACCCTCGGCCATGCCGCTTTCTTCGCGTTGGGCGGCTATGCGATGGGCATGTACCTGATGCGCGAGATCGGCGGGCGCGGCGTCTATGCCAATCCCACTCTGCCTGACTTCATGATCTTTATCGGCTGGAACAAGCTGCCTTGGTACTGGTACGGCTTCGACCATTTCTGGTTCGCCATGATCATGGTGGTGCTGGTGCCCGGCGTGCTGGCCGGCGTGTTCGGCTGGTTCGCATTTCGCTCCCGGGTCTCAGGCGTCTATTTCTCGATCATCACCCAAGCGCTGACCTTTGCACTGCTGCTTGCTTTTTTTCGCAACGACATGGGTTTTGGCGGCAACAATGGGATGACCGACTTCAAGGACATCCTTGGCTTCCCGCTCAACCACGAGAGCACTTCGGTCGGGCTCATGTTGATCACCGCGGTCGTGCTGGCGGCGGCGTTGTTGCTGGGGCGTGCAATGACCGGATCGCGCTTCGGAAAGGTGCTAGTGGCGGTGCGCGATGCCGAGGCGCGAACCCGATTTCTTGGTTACCGCCCGGAATCGTACAAACTTACCGTCTGGGTGGTTTCGGCGGTGATCGCCGGAATCGGCGGCGCGCTTTATGTGCCGCAGGTCGGCATCATCAATCCCTCTGAATTCGCCCCCGGTAACTCGATCGAGGCAGTTATCTGGGTCGCGGTCGGCGGACGCGGCACACTTGCCGGCGCAATCCTGGGGGCGGTTGTCGTCAATCTCGGCAAGACTTGGCTGACGAGCGCGATGCCGGAAATCTGGCTGTTCGCGTTTGGCGCTTTGTTTATCTTCGTTACCCTGTTTCTGCCTCGCGGCATCATTGGATTGTTTGCACTCGGCCGGCCGCGCGCCGCGGCCGAGCGCGAGGGAACGGCGAACGAGGCAGCGGCGGAGGCGGCGGCGCGCGAGGTCACCGGGTGAGCGAAGCAACCCTTCTCTATCTCGATGGCGTCAACGTATCCTTCGATGGGTTCAAGGCGCTCAACGAACTGTCCCTGGTGCTGGATGCGGGCGAAATGCGGGCCGTGATCGGGCCCAACGGCGCCGGGAAGACCACCATGATGGACGTGGTTACCGGCAAGACAAAGCCGGATTCAGGACGCATCGTGTTTGGCGATAATACCGATCTGACGCTACTCGACGAGCCGGCGATCGCTCGGCTCGGCATCGGCCGGAAATTTCAGCGACCGACGGTTTTCGAACCGCTGTCGGTTCGCGACAACGTGCTGCTGGCGCTCAACGGCGACCGCTCCCCCGGTTTCACATTATGGGCGCGCGAGACGCCCGACGAGCGCCGGCGGATCGAAGAGATCCTGACAACGATCCGCCTCGCCCATGAAAGCGACCGGCGCGCGGGCGAGCTGTCGCATGGTCAAAAGCAGTGGCTGGAGATCGGCATGCTGCTCGCTCAGGAGCCCAGGCTGCTGCTGGTTGACGAGCCGGTCGCGGGTATGACCGACGCGGAGACGGCTGCGACAGCCGATCTGCTGCGTGAGATCAACCGCACACGCAGCGTCATGGTGGTCGAACACGACATGGCGTTTGTCCGCGCGCTTGGGGTGAAGGTAACGGTGCTGCACGAGGGTTCGGTCATCGCCGAAGGCTCGATCGACCACGTGCAGAACGATCCGCGCGTCATCGAAGTCTATCTCGGTCGCTGACCGATGCTGAGCGTCGAGGGCGTCAATCTATTTTATGGCGCCAGCCATGCGCTGCGGCATGTCAGCCTGACGGCAAAAAAGGGCGAGGTGACCTGCATCCTCGGTCGCAACGGCGTGGGCAAAACCAGCCTGTTGCGGGCAATCTTTGGACTTCAGCCGATCCGCGGCGGCCGGATCTCCTGGGAAGATCATGACCTGAACGGATTGCCTGCCTATAAGCGCGCCCGCGCCGGCTTGGCGCTGGTCCCGCAGGGGCGCGAGATTTTCGCGCGTTTGACTGTTCGCGAAAACCTGGAAACCGGCTTTGCGCCTCTGGCGCGCGGCATGCGCCAGATCCCCGAGGAGATCTTCGCGCTCTTTCCGGTGTTAAGGAACATGCTGACCCGCCGCGGCGGGGATCTTTCCGGCGGGCAACAGCAGCAATTGGCGATCGCACGCGCGCTGGTGACGCGTCCACAGCTCTTGATCCTGGACGAGCCAACCGAAGGGATTCAACCCTCGATCATCAAGGATATCGAAAGGGTGATCCGTGGCCTCGCCGCACGGGGTGACATGGCGATCCTGCTGGTCGAGCAGTATTTCGAATTTGCCCGCGACCTTGCCGCTGCCTACGTCGTGATCGAGCGCGGCGAGGTGGTTCTTTCCGGTCGGCGCGAGGAAATGGACGAAGTAGCGGTGCGCAGCTATCTAACGGTGTGAACTGCGGCGCGTCAGCCGGTTTCGACCGGCGGCGTAAATATGTAGCCGGTGCCGCGCACCGTTTTGATCATCGAAGGTTTCTGCGGATCGTCTTCGAGCTTGCGGCGCAACCGTCCGACCTGCACGTCGATGGTTCGGTCGAACGGCCCGGCTTCGCGGTTGCGGGCTAGATCGAGCAGCCGGTCACGGGTCAGCACTTGATTGGCGTTGTTGACAAATGCGGCGAGCAGATCGAATTCGCCGGTGGTCAGCCGGACCTCCTGGCCGGCGGGCGAAAACAGCTCCCGGCTCGACAGGTCAAGGTGCCAGCCGGCGAAACGCGCTTGCAACCGGTGCGCAGGGGTCTTCTCGACCGTCCGGCTCGACACTCGCCGCAACACGCTTTTGACCCGGGCCAAAAGCTCACGAAGGTGAAACGGCTTTGGCAAATAGTCGTCGGCGCCCATCTCGAGGCCGATGATGCGGTCGACGGTTTCGCCGCGGCCGGTCAGAATGATGATCCCGACATTCAACTCCTCGCGCAGCGAACGCGCGAGCGTCAATCCGTCCTCCCCCGGAAGCATTAGATCAAGGATCACGAGGTCGACCGCAGACTGCGCAATGACCCGGCGCATACTGCTGCCGTCATGCGCCGTCGACACCCGGTAACCCTCACTGGACAGATAGTCCTGGACCATGTCGCAGATCTCTTTTTGATCGTCGACGACCAGGATATGGCCGATGTCACTCATAGCGGTCCGCGTTCGTCGAGTTACTCAGATCGACCCTACCCTCGATCAGGGAGCGATGCCATCCGATGCATTATACATATGGTTACAATTTCTTACATAAACCTACAGGCGCTGACATTTTCGGATTACAGCGCCTCTATACGACTCCCCCTCGGACATCACCACCAATTAACCGAGCAGTGGGAGCCTTTCATGATAGATACTTATAGGGAGATCGAAGCAGAAATTCCACGCCTTCGTCGCTACGCTCGGGCATTAACTCGAGATGTCGCCGCTGCCGACGATCTTGTTCAGGATTGTTTGACCCGCGCGCTCGGGAAACTGCATCTGTGGCAAGAGGGGACAGATCTGAGAGCTTGGCTGTTTACGATATTACACAATCAATACGTTAACTATGTTAGACGGTCGGTGCGAGAGGGTGCTTCGGTCGGGTTGAGCGAGAATGAGCCTTTACTGACCCGAGCGCCCCAGCAGGGACAGCGGCTTGAGTTGCGCGATCTTGAGCGGGCAATCGCCAAGCTGCCCGAGGAGCAGCAATCTGCAATCCTGCTCGTCGGCTTGGAGGGAATGCGCTACGAAGAGGTCGCGGCCGTTCTCGATGTGCCGGTCGGAACTGTGCGCTCGCGCCTCTCTCGCGGACGAGAAGCCCTCCGCAAGCTCGTCGGCATCGAGCCGGAGGATGACGAGGTCAGTGCCTCGACGGCGAAGGCGGCAAGTGGCCATAGCCGGGTCCGCGACATTCACCAACCGCGCCAACCTCAGCCGCAGTCTCAACCGGGCGGCGATCGGCACAGCCAAAACCTGGCCGCAGGCCGCCCCCGTCTCGCCCAAAGGCTCGGCGGCCAAAATCGAGAATGCAACAAAGCGCCGGGTTGAGCGGCGTGATCCTGGAACCAATAACATATCGCTGCGTTGATGGCTCAGGCGGGCGCCGGGCGCCGCCTCACTTTCTAGCCCGGCTTGGCAAAGTCTCCCTGTCGCGGGTCTGCCACCCGCAACCTAGCCGGGGTCGGTACAGCCGACGCCGGCTTTTTTTATCTGCTCCTGCCCCGACCTGGGTCGTTTCCGATTGTCACACCCACCCCCCGCGGCGAAACCGGCTTCCAAACGCAACCAATCCTTGTTCTCACCACGGCGCAAATCGAATAGGGCGGTTACCGTCCGTCCTATGGCCATCACCGCATGCTGACGCCCGGCGTTGCGAAGACCAAACGCAAAAGCTGCGCCTTGCAAACGAGCCCGCGATCCGCAAGGATGCAGGTCAACCTGGGGGAAAACGGCGACAATAGTGCTGGTCGGCGCCGCAGACGCGCTCTCGTAGATCGAGAACGGCTCGGAAACTCGCGCGTATAGGCGCGCGGGGCGGTTGTCGGCAACGGCGCCCTGACGACCCTCCTGGTTTGCGGAATTTTGGGTCCAGAGTGGCATGCTCGGAAGAATGTTGGGCTTATTGTCCGCCGATATGGCGATCGATCTCGGCACCGCCAACACCTTGGTCTACGTCAAGGGGCGGGGGATTGTGCTCAATGAGCCCTCCGTTGTCGCGATCGCCAGCGTCAAAGGGCGCAAGCAGGTTCTGGCCGTCGGCGAAGAAGCCAAGCTGATGCTCGGCCGCACTCCTGGCTATATCCAGGCCATTCGGCCGCTCCGGGACGGCGTGATCGCCGATTTCGAGGTGACCGAAGAGATGATCAAGCATTTTATTCGCAAGGTGCACAATCGCCGCAGTTTCGCGACGCCCCAGATCGTAGTGTGCGTGCCATCGGGTTCGACCGCGGTCGAACGTCGCGCGATTCAAGAAGTCGGCGGAAAGCGCCGGCGCGCGGCGTGTGTTCTTGATCGAAGAACCGATGGCCGCGGCGATCGGAGCCGGTCTTCCAGTCACCGAGCCGACCGGGTCGATGGTCGTCGATGTCGGGGGAGGCACCACCGAAGTCGCCGTGCTGTGCTTGGGCGGAATCGTCTATTGCCGGTCGGTGCGGGTCGGCGGCGACAAAATGGACGAGGCGATCATCGCCTATATCCGCCGCAATCATAATCTTTTGGTCGGCGAGAGCAGCGCCGAGCGGATCAAAAAGGAGATCGGCTCGGCGTGCATGCCCGATGACGGCGAAGGGCGGATCATGGAAATCAAAGGGCGCGATCTCATGAACGGGGTGCCGAAAGAGATCGTCATCAGCGAACGCCAGGTCTCCGAGAGCCTTGCTGAGCCGGTCGGCTCGATTGTCGAAGCGGTCAAAGTGGCCCTCGAACATACCGCGCCCGAGCTTGCTGCCGATATCGTTGACAAAGGGATCGTCTTAACCGGCGGCGGGGCTCTGCTCGGAAATCTCGACTTGGTGCTGCGACATGCTACCGGGCTCCCGGTATCGATTGCGGACGATCCGCTTAGTTGCGTCGCTCTCGGCACCGGCAGGACCCTAGAAGAAATGAAGACCCTCAAATCCGTATTGATCAATGCCTGGTAATAGTTTTCGCTAACAATTGTCGGGAGCGGGTCAGTGCGATAGATGCGAGCGTTGTCAAACTGCCTGCAGCGGCTTTGGCCGCATAGTTTATGCCGGCAGGCCGGCCCGCTCAGCGAGCGGGCGACGGAGGCGATATGTTCCGCGCACTGACCCTGCGACGGTCTGGCGCGCAGCGCATCGTCGCTCCGCTACTCGTCGTCTTATCCGTGATCCTGATCATCCTCGGAAAAGTTGACGAGGTAATGCTCCAGTCCGTCCGCAGTTCGGTCGCCGACTACGCCGCGCCCTTTCTCGACGCATTTTCAAGGCCGATGACCGCGGTCGCTGCTCTGTCCGCGCGTATCCAATCAGTGGTCGATCTTTATCAGGATAACGCTCGCTTGACCGAGGAAAACAAGCGATTGCTGCACTGGCAACAAGCGGCGATCGCTTTGGCCGACGAAAATGCGCAGCTGCGCGGGCTCTTAAAGCTGATCCCGCAATCAGCTGTTTCGTTTGTGTCGGCGAGGGTCATCGCCAGTTCGGGGGGCGCCTTTCTGCGCAATTTGATGATTGACGCGGGTACCGAAAACGGTGTCGCGCGTGGCCAGGCGGCCGTTGTTGGCGAGGGGCTGGTTGGGCGCGTCTACGAGGTCGGCGCGCGAGCAGCGCGGATCCTGTTGATTACCGATCTGAACTCGCGTGTACCTGTCATTATCGAACGGTCCCGACAGAGGGCAATCCTGGCGGGAGACAATTCGGAATTGCCGTCCTTGTGGTATCTCGATCCGGCTGCGCCGCTGAAAGTCGGGGACCGGATTGTCACTTCAGGTGAAGGCGGGGTATTCCCCTCAGGGCTGCCGGTCGGGATCGTCGAAGCGGCCAATTCCGGGTCGCCCCGGGTTCAGCCTTATGTACATCTTGGCCAGGTCGAATATGTCCGTATCGTGGATTACGGGCTTGCCCAGGAATTGCCGCCACCGTTAACGCCATCGCGAGCCGGTCCTCGCACCGCAGCTGCGGCCGCCTCCAAATCCCGGCGGTGACGATCAATGCCGTGGCCCGTCGACACAGCCCCGGCTAGGTCTCAGATCGGGGGCTTGGCATTTCGCCTGCTGCCCGGCATGTCCACCGCATTCGCCGCGCTTTTGGCGCTGCTGCCGGTGCCGCTCGCCGGATACGCAGCTTTGACGCCGGCTTTTGCACTGATGACCGTCTATCATTGGACGATCTATCGCCCGGACCTGCTGCCGCCCACGGCTCTTTTCGCGATCGGCTTGGCATACGATCTTCTATCCGGCGGCCCTCCGGGCGCGACCCCACTCTTATTGCTGCTTTCGCGGGCTGCGGTGTTGCGCTGCCGGCGGTGGTTTTTCAACCGTGAATTCCCGTTTGTATGGGCCGGATTCACGTTGCTGGCGGGTCTCGCAATCGGCGGCTTATGGGCAGTTCACTCGATCTTGGCGTGGCAACTCTTCGGCATTAGCGGCAGCGTCTTCCGTACGGTGCTGACGATTGCGCTGTTTCCGCTCTCAAGTTTCGTGTTGGGGCGAACCCAGCACGCGCTGATGGGCCCTGGCTGATCATGCGCTCGAAAGACGCCCTCGCCGGCAGCGGTCTTCAGCGCGAAATCCACCGGTACCGCCTATTCACCAGACGGGCCGCGGCTCTTGCGGGTTTCCAGGGGCTGCTGTTTGCCGCGCTCGGCGGCCGGTTGTATCAGCTTCAGGTTGTCGATTCCGATCGCTACAAGGTGCTCTCGGACGAAAATCGCGTAAACCTGCGATTAATCGCGCCGCCGCGCGGCCGGATCCTTGATCGCTTCGGCACCCCGCTCGCCGACAACAAACAGGACTATCATCTCGTTATCGTCGCGGAGCAGGCAGTCGATATTTCGGCGACGCTCAACTCCTTGGGTCGTTTGATCAAGCTCGACGCGACAGATCGCATTCGCGTTATGCGAGAAGTGCGCCGTAAACATTCCTTTGTTCCGGTGGTGGTCCGCGACAATCTCAACTGGGACGAGATGGCTAAAGTCGAGGTGACGGTACCCGAGTTGCCAGGGCTCTCCGTTGAACAAGGGCTGAGTCGGAACTACCCGTTTGGGGAAACGGCAGCTCATGTCATCGGCTACGTTGCTGCGGTTTCCGAACAGGAACTCACCGGCGACCCTCTACTCGAGCTGCCCGACTTCCGGATTGGCAAAGCCGGCGTCGAAAAAACCGGAGACATCGCATTGCGCGGCACCGCCGGCACCCGCCAGGTCGAAATAAACGCCTTTGGCCGGGTCGTGCGGGAACTTGCCCATGTCAATGGGCAACCCGGGCAAGACATTGTCATCGGGCTCGACATGGCGATGCAAGAGTTTGTCACGCAGCGCTGCGCCGGCGAGCAGAGCGTCTCGAGTGTGTTGCTCGATGCGATCAGCGGTGACACCCTCGCTTTGGTGTCGATCCCCGGTTTCGACCCCGCGTCTTTCGCCGATGGGCTTACCGCCTCGCTTTGGCGGCAGCTTTCGACCGATCCCCGCCACCCATTGTCGAACAAAGTCATTGCCGGCATTTACCCGCCGGGCTCGACCTTCAAACCTGTTGTCGCGCTAGGCGCCTTGGCCGCGGGCGTACTGACCCCCGAAACTTCGATCACTTGCAGCGGACAGCTTCAGCTTGGCAACGCAGTATTCCATTGTTGGCGGCATGGCGGACATGGGACACTGCGTCTGCGCGACGCAATCAAAAAATCCTGCGACGTCTTTTTTTACGAGACGGCGCGTCGCCTGGGCATCGATCGGCTGGCGGCGATGGCGCATCGGCTCGGCTTCGGCTCACCGCTCGGCGTCGATATCCCCGGCGAAAAGGGGGGACTGATACCGACGCGCGAGTGGAAGCTCGCGACCACCGGAACCGCCTGGCAGCAGGGTGAAACGTTGATCGCCGGCATCGGCCAGGGGTCGGTCCTCGCCACGCCGATGCAAGTGGCGACAATGGTTGCCCGACTTGTCTCGGGCCGGGCGGTGGTGCCGCATTTTGTCCGCCCCGGCGGGCTGATGCCGCCCGGCGGCGATGCCGCCCAGCCCGAGTTTCCGATGTTGGGGCTTGATGAGGAGGCGCTTGCACTGGTTCTCGACGGGATGAAGGCCGTCGTCAACGAGCAGGGCGGCACCGCCTACGCCGCGCGCATTACCGAGCCCAATTTTGCCATGGGCGGCAAATCCGGCACATCCCAAGTTCGTCGCATCACCCAGTATGAGCGTGATCACGGTTTGCGCAAAATCGATGAAATTCCGTGGCAGCAGCGCGATCACGCCCTTTTTGTCGGATTTGCACCAGTTAGTGCGCCGCGTTATGTCTGCGCCACCGTCGTCGAGCACGGTGGTGGCGGCTCGGCTGTTGCCGCGCCGATCTGCCGCGATGTGCTGCGCGAGGCGCAACTGCGCGACCCGGTGCGGCGGGTTCCACAGAGGAACACCGTCGCGCACTCTGCTCCGGTGACATCAGTCCCGTTCACCCCGTCCGCCGCTGTTCGCGGGTGAACCGATTGACCGGGCTTTCTGCTGATCTCGAGCGCCCGCGAACCGGGTCTGCTGCGAGGATCTTGGGCATTCGTTGGGACCTGCTGCTGTTGGTCACGATCATCGCAGGGATCGGTGTCGCGGCATTGTATTCCGCCGCCGACGGCAGCATGCAGCCCTGGGCCACAAAGCAGATGTCCCGGTTCGCAATCGCCCTTGTCCCGATGCTGGGTGCCGCGCTGCTCGGAATACGCAAATGGTTTCGGGCAGCCTATTGGGCGTACGTGCTCGCTCTATTACTGATCATCGCGGTCGATCTTCGCGGCTTCGTGGGAATGGGGGCGCAGCGTTGGATCGACCTTGGCGTTATCCAGCTCCAGCCGTCCGAATTGATGAGCGTGACATTGGTGCTGGCTCTGAGCCGATATTTTCATAGTCTCGCTGAAGATAAAATCGATAAAATTCGCTACCTACTCTTACCAATGTTAATGACACTGCTGCCGATGGCTCTTGTATTGAAACAACCGGATCTTGGTACCGCAGTTGTCTTGCTGTTGATTGGCGTGACTATGCTGTTTATCGCCGGTGTTCGCTTGATTATGTTCGGGTTCGGCATTTTATCAGTAGGCGTCTCTCTGCCGTTCGTATGGCGACTGCTGCGCGACTACCAGAAGAACCGAATCTATACTTTTCTCGATCCGGACAGCGACCCGCTTGGCGCAGGCTATCATATCCTGCAGTCAAAAATCGCGCTCGGGTCGGGCGGCTTGTTTGGAAAAGGGTTTTTGCTTGGCACTCAAAGTCATTTGAGCTTCCTACCCGAAAAGCAAACCGATTTCATTTTTACCACCTTGGCGGAAGAGTTCGGTTTGATCGGCGGGCTTGTGTTGTTGACCCTTTATACGGGTGTCATAGCCTATGGATTTGCGATCGCTTTGCGATGCCGAAACCATTTCGGAAGGCTGTTGTGCCTCGGGATCGTTGCCAATCTCTCTTTGTACATATTCATCAACATCGCGATGGTGACGGGTCTGATACCGGTCGTCGGCATCCCGTTACCGCTCATTTCCTACGGGGGAACGGCAATGCTCACGGTGATGTTCGGGATTGGCCTGATGATCAGCGTGTATCTCGACCGGGATGTGCGGCTGAACCGGGTCGGCGAGCCGCAGCGCGAATAGGGGCGGCAGCAGGCGGTTTTTGGTCGCGCCCCCGCTGGGGGCCGCCTAGGATTGCGATCGGCTGAATGCGCCGCTTCGGAGGGAGATGATGGCGGAAAAGGACCCGGCAGAAAGTGGACGGCGCTTGCATGTGACGACCCTGTTGGTTGCGTCGCGTCGCGCGCTGGATAATGCGCTCGCCGAACTGGGGTTTCCCGAAGATGATGACCGGGTGGTCGAGCACGACGGCCGCCTGGCATTTCTGACCTGCTCGCACGAAGAGGATAGCGACGATTTGTTTGCGCTGATTACCGAACTATCGGCGCGCGGCGAAAGTTGGGAGTTGCAGTCGCGCATCGACACCGAGCCAGGCCGGGCGATCTATCAATCATTGTCGCGTTATCGAGCGGTCGAAGCGATCGACGCCACCGTCGAGGAAGAGGCCGAGCCAGTAAGCCCCGACTCTCCCGCCCACGATGTCGAAACCGCGGAGGGGCTGCAAGCGCTGAGGCGCGTTCTAAAACGCATCGAGCCAGCCGACGCCTTTGCCACGATCCGTCCGGGAAGTGATGGCCGCGCCACGGCAAGAGTCTTGCGGCGCGGCTCGCGCCGGTTGCTGGCGAGCGCCATCGCGCAGGATGAAGCCACGCTGCGCAGCGTCATCCGCGAAATTTTGCCGAATGTGATGCTCGACGTCGCAATGAAGCCGCCGACTTAAATGTCACGGTAAAGCGATGATCTGCCGCGCTCGTCTCGTGTTGCTCGGATTGCGGCCGCATTGGCGCCAAGCGCGATTGACTCGCCGCGAGGGCAGTCGATCTGCATCTGGTTCGGGCTTAATCGGGTCCGGCTACCCATCGGAAACGCTTTAACAAGATTAAGAGGGGTAGTCTCGGGGCACGGTCACCTCCACCCCGGACCCGACTGGTCTATCGGAGACGTGGCGCGGCTACGGAAAGGGCAGCCGTCTCGATGCATGACAGGCCTTTCGGATCGCCGCTGGCGCGCGCCGCCACCTATCGGGGCGGGACCCTGCCTTAGCTCGCAGCAGCGCGTACTCGACCCGAGCAGTGGTTGGGTAGCGCCCTCGCTCGTCGGGATTGGCGTTTATTGTGTCGCGGTCGTCGGCGCCCAGGCATTGCTCAACGACGGCGACACCCTGTCGCATATCGCGATTGGCCGATGGATTATCGCCCATCGCGCAATCCCGTTTGTCGACGATTTCAGCTTCACGGCAAGCGGTCACAGCTGGGTGCCGCACGAATGGTTGGCCGAGGCGGTCTTCGCAGGCCTCTACGACTGGCTTGGCTGGGGCGGCGTCGTTACCCTCACCGCTGCCGCTGCCGCGGCGGCGTTCGCGCTCCTTGCGCTGGCGCTGCAGCGAACCCTAGGACCGGGCCCCGCCACAATCGGGGCGCTTGCGGCGTTCTCGCTGACCGAGGCGCACCTTCTCGCCCGCCCGCATGCGCTGGCATGGCCGCTTCTGGTCATCTGGACGGCCAGCATCGTCGCCGCTCGGGACAAGGGCCAGCGGCCCTCTCTGGCATTGCTGCCGATTATGATCCTGTGGTGCAACCTGCACGGCGGTTTTGTGATCGGTCTCGGATTTGCCGGGCTGATCGCCGCCGAGGCGGTGTTGGATGCCACTGCGGCGACCCGCGTCCGACAGATCAGAGGATGGGGCATATTTTTGGGATTGGCCGGACTCTGCGCCCTCTGTTCGCCGAACGGTGTCGACTCTCTGCTGCTGCCGTTCCAGCTAATGAAGATGAGTTTTGCAATCAATTCGATCTCCGAGTGGCGGCCAGTCGACTTCGCTCATCCCGATCCGCTCGAGGCATGGATAGCGCTTGCTGTCCTCGGCGGATTGGTCTTCGGGATAAGGCTTCCGCTGTCGCGCACCTTAATGCTGTTGTTGCTGCTGTGGATGGCGCTGACCCATGTCCGCAATGAAGAGCTGCTCGGGATCATCGGACCACTCTTGGTCGCGACGCCGCTGGCGGTACAGCTTCGGCCAACGGTTCCGATCTCCGGCACCGCCTTGCGGGGACCCAATCGCCGTGCCGGCGCCGCCGCGTTTACCGGGTTCGTATTATCGGGAGCAGTGGTAATCGCGCTTGGGCTTGTTGCAACGGTTTGGGTGCTCGATCGGCAAGGTCTCGCCCCACGCTCGGATCTTGCCCCGGCAGCTGCGCTCGAAATAGCGCAACGGGCCGGACTTGACGGCCACGTCTTCAATTCCGTCCGCTTTGGCGGATATCTGCTGTTTACGAAGATCCCCGCCTTTGTTGACGGCCGCGCCGACCTCTATGGAGATGCATTCTTGGAGCGCTATGTCGCCGCGTCAAATGCGATCGACGGCTGGCTGCCCGAGCTCCTCGACCGCTACAATGTCAATTGGACCCTGCTCGAGCCTTCAGTCCCGGCGGTGTCCCTGCTCGATCATTTGCCAGGATGGCGGCGCATTTATTCCGATCGCTACGCGGTGATTTACCGGCGCAAGCCAACCCGCTGACGCCGGTGTCGGAACCAAGCGCATCAAGAATTTTCGCCCGAATCTCTATCAACCCTGAGCCCTCAAACATCTACTCCAGCACATTGTCAAACCGAACCGCTGTTGTTTTAAGGTCTTTCAACAGCAGTAGCCTAAATATTCCTGTCCGCGTTGCGAGCCGCCGGACCACTTCAAGAAGCCAACGCATCGACCAAACCGTAATCGACCGCCAGTGCATTCCGCTGGTTGATCGTGGAGCCCAGCAGGTTGCTCTTCAGAGGCTATCCAGGAAGCGATCGCAGGAGTTTTCAGCCGGTGCGACTTTAGCCGTTTAGATATCTTACGGGCGGCATTTCTGCGCGTAACGCTCAAACATCTCGACGAAGGGAAGGTGGCGCATCGACGGATCGTCCCTTGTTACGAGTAATCCGGTGCTGAATGATTGCGCGTGCTGCCTAGCCGAAGATACCCTGGTTCAGCCGAAGAACCCGAAGAGAGTAGAAATGCTGTCGAGACCCAATGCCGCCCTGTCGCAAATCCATATGCAGATCATGTGGAGCCGGCTGATCGCGGTCGTCGAGGAGCAGGCGCAGACGCTGGTGCGGACCGCGTTTTCGACAACCGTGCGCGAGGCCGGCGACCTCTCGGCCGGGGTCTTCGACCGTGAGGGCAACATGCTGGCGCAAGCGGTGACCGGCACCCCTGGCCATGTCAATTCGATGGCGGCGGCGGTCCGGCATTTTCTCGATGCCTTTCCCTTGAGGACGATGCGGCCGGGGGATCATTACATCACCAATGATCCGTGGCTCACCTGCGGCCATTTGCACGATCTGACCGTCGTCAGCCCGACATTTTTGCGGGGCGAGGCGGTCGGGCTGTTCGCCAGCACGGTCCACGTCGTCGATATCGGCGGGCTCGGCATGGGGCCGGATGGCCGCCAGGTGTTCGAGGAGGGGCTGTCGATCCCGCTGATGGCGTTGGCCCGCGAAGGCCAGATGAACGAAGACCTGCTGCGGGTGATCCGCGCCAATGTCCGCGAGCCGTTACAGGTCGAGGGCGATGTTTACGCGTTGGCGGCGTGCAACGACGAGGGCAGCCGGCGGCTGATCGAGATGATGGAGGAGTTCGGGATAGCCAATCTCGACCGCCTGGCCGAGCACATCATCGAGACTTCGCGCCAGGCGACAATCGACCAAATCGGCAAGCTCAAACCCGGCAAATACTCGAACAGCCTGACGATGGACGGCTATGATCGCCCGCTGACCCTTGCCGCCGAGATGACGATCGGCGGCGAGGGGATTCATGTCGATTTCACCGGCACCTCGCCGGCCAGCGCTTTTGGCATCAACGTTGTTTTGAATTACACGACCGCCTATACCGCGTTCGGCGTCAAATGCCTGGTGGCGCCCGACGTGCCGAACAATGCCGGCTCACTGGCGCCGATCACGGTCAGCGCCCCGGAAGGCAGCCTGTTGAATGCCCCGCGGCCGCGCGCTGTCGCCGCCCGGCACACGGTCGGCCATATGCTTCCCGATCTCGTGTTCGGCTGCCTGCACCAGGTCATGGCTAGCGGGGTGCCGGCGGAAGGCGCCTCGTCCTTGTGGATCCCGCAGATCTATGGCGGCGCCGATGTGCTCGACGAATTGGGGGCGGCGGAGGGCAGCGCGCCGCCCGACATCAGCCCGTTCAGCACCGCGATCTTTCACTGCGGCGGCACCGGCGCGCGGCCCGGCAAGGACGGGCTCGACGTGACCGCCTTTCCGTCCGGCGTGCGCACGATCCCGGTCGAAGCCACCGAGTTCGGTGGCGCCGGTATTGTTCCGCCGCCGTGAATTCCGCGAGGGGTCAGGCGGCGTCGGGCAATACCGTGGCGGGCTCGGCCAAATCATCGAATTGGGCGGTGCGGAAGGCACGCCGATCGCGATGCTGTGCAATTTCGAGCGCATCTCGAACCCGGCGCGCGGCCGCGATGGCGGCGGGACCGGAGCGCCGGGCCGGGTTACGCTGGCTTCAGGCCGGCCGATCGGTCCGAAAGGGCGGCAGAGCGTCCCCGGCGGCGATTTTATCCGGCTCGAATTGCCGGGCGGCGGCGGATTTGGCGATCCTGCCGACCGCAGCCCCGAACAGGTCGCGCTCGATGTCGCCGACGGCCTGATCTCGCCCGAGATCGCGCTGCGCGACTACCGCGTCGCGATCGCCGCCGACGGCACCCTCGACCAGGCTGCAACCACGCAACTGCGCGCGAGTTGAATTGGATTCCTGCGTGGGCTGTTACCAGACGATCTGCACGCCATAAGAGGCGAAACGCCGGTCGGCGGTGGCGATAGGGATACCCTCCGCGAGCGCTTGTGCGATGATCATCCGATCGAACGGGTCTTTGTGGATAAGCGTCAAAGTCCCAAAGCGACGTAGGTGGTCGAAGCTGACCGCGAGAACCGACAAGCCTTGGCTCAAGACCATCGTCTCAATATCGTCAGGCAAGGCGAGCTTTCCCAGCGACACCTTGAGAATCAGTTCCCAAAGCGAGGCGATGCTAATCAGGACTTCATTTGCGGGATCGGCGATTGCATGGCGGGCACCGGTGCCAAGTTGCGACGAGCCTTCCGACCACCAAAGGAAGGCGTGGCTGTCGAGCAAGAGCCTCACAAGGGCCCTTCAAACAGTTCGGTAATCTCCTCATCGGCGAATTCAAAATCGGGCCCAATCCAGATCTTGCCCTTGTACCGGCCCGGTACGCGCGGCTTGCGTTCCTTGGGCACCGGCACGAGCTTTACGAGCGGCTCACCGTCGCGCGCGATGACGATCTCCTCGCCGGCGAGCGCACGCTCGACAAGGCGCGACAACGAGCTTTTCGCCAGATGCATGTTGACTATTTCTGTCATCGAATCGCCGCTAGCTAAGCTAGCTAATAGGTGCCCCGTCCGCTGACATGCGTCAAGCCACGGCCTCGATCGAGGGGTCAGCTCGATGGTGCCCCGGCGCGTTTTTGGATGTCGATCTTGGTGGTGCACGGGATCATCGGCGGCTGGTCTTCGCTGGGCATCGCGGTCTGTGCGGCGTTGAGGTCGCCGAGCAATACGCGATAGCAGGGGTGGCGGCGCAGCAGAAAACGGCCGGCTTCCTCGGTGACCTGCAGTTGCTGCGGCGTCAGGCTCCAGCTTGTCGGCACGTCTTTCGCCATGTCGCGCAGCATGATATGCGCCGGCGTGTCGGCCGGGATCTGATCGTAATCGACCGTAATGCCGTAAATCCGCATGCCGCCAAATTTCGCTCGGTTGCTGGCGTCGGCGGCAGCCTGCGCCAATTCGCCGAGCAGGGCGGACATTGCCGTCTCTGAATTTGCGGTGTTGGCGTCGAGCGGTACCGAAGTCACCGCCTGGATCTGGCCGACAAGGCCCGGTTGCTGCGCTTGCTGGTAAAGTTTGTTAGGCGGATCGCCGCGGGCGTTAACGACGACGACCACGAGCTTGCGGATCTTGCCGTCGTTTATGGCCCGCAAGACTTGGGCGTCATCGTAGGGCGCGATCAGCGCCGTGCGTAACGACCGGGTCCCGAGATTGTCGGCGAGCCCACCATCGAGAAAATAAAGATAGTCGATGCGGCGATACGGGTTGGGCCCATGCCGCAAATCGTTGGAGTAGCGGGCATCTTTGTATTCGGCGAGGTTCAGGTAGGGCGTGTACGGGTTCGATAGATCGACTGTGATCCATTGGCCGTTGCGCAACTTTCCCGGGCATCCGCTGGAATAGTCTTGGAACGCGACCGGGGTCAGCAGAATCGGAAAGGCGGCGGAGGCTGACACTGCGGTCGCGATCGGCAGCGCGTCGTATTTCGAACAGATGTCATCGAACCGCCGCGGGTCCACGGCGAAGGTCTCGCCGCCCGCCATGTCGGTCGCGTTCAGCACGATGAAGGGCTTGCCCGGCTGGTTCAGCGCGGCAAGCGGGGCGTCGTGGTAAAGGCGCGCGTTGAACAGCGCCTCCTCGGCCTCGATGTGGGTGATCTGGCCGGTGACGAGCCCAAACAAGGTGATCGGATTGGCGGCGTCGAGTTCGAGCGTCCGCATATTGTCTTGCGCCAGAAAATCATTGCGCAGACCGTCGAGATCACCGTCCCAATGACCAGGCCCACGGCGTAACCCAAACCATGCGGCGGTGACGCTGCCGCCCGACACCGACGAAATATATTTAACGTCTTCGGTCAGGATGTGCGGGCCGTCGGGAGCGGCGTAACTGGTTTGCGACAGTTCCCGCAACACAGCTTCGGCGAGGGCGGCGGCGCGGGACCCTCCGCCCGAGAAAGTCATCAGGATCACCGGCCGGTCCGGGCTCGCCGGCGCGATCGTGCGCAAATCGGGATTGGTCTCGCCCACCGGCAACGGCGTGTTCTCGAAATGCATGCCGGCGGCGCATCCGCTGGCCAGCAACGCGCTGAGGACGAACCAAAATCGCCCGCGCATGATGCTGGGCCTTATGCCGGGGTGAAAGAGATGGTCAGCGGATGTCGTACAGTCGTGCCGCTGACGACACCGTACCAATAGGGCGGCGCGTAGCCTGAGCCGGACAGCGAAATGACATAATAATTGGGTTGCACCGCGAGTTCGGTCTCGGTCTCGCCGATCACGTTTCCGCTCGCAATCACGTCGCGGACATCGTTCGGATCAAACGACACGCGGATGTATTCCATGGCGCTTTCCCCCGATAAGTTGAGCCAATGCTAACGGAAAACGCTCGCAACAGAAATAAAGGCGTTGATCGATGATTGCCTGATGCGCAAATGGACGAGGATTGCGGCGCGGATCAAGGTCAACTTATGCACCGGCTTCCAGGTTTGGCACCCTACGCGTCAAAGCCTGAAGAGAGTTGCGGCCGGCTCAATCCCGAGGCCGAGCACGCGATGCGCTCGCCGTTTCAGCGCGATCGCGACCGCATCATTCACTCGACGGCGTTTCGCCGGTTGACCCACAAGACCCAGGTGTTTGTCTATCATGAGGGCGACCATTACCGCACCCGGCTGACTCACAGCCTCGAAGTGGCGCAGATCGCCCGCACTGTCGCACGCGCGCTCGGGCTCGACGAAGACCTCGCGGAAACCGTGGCGCTCGCGCATGATCTCGGGCACACGCCGTTCGGTCATGCCGGCGAGGAGGCATTGAATGCCGAAATGGCGGGCTTTGGCGGCTTTTCGCACAATGACCAGACGCTGCGCATTCTGACCCGGCTCGAACGCCGCTACGCCGAGTTCGACGGCCTCAATCTGACCTGGGAAGCGCTCGAGGGCACGGTCAAACACAATGGCCCGCTCAGTGGCCCCGGCAGCGCTCGGCCGGTGCCGCCGACGATCGCCGAATACGACCGGCGCCACCCGCTGGAACTCGATACTTTCGCGGGTCCCGAAGCGCAGGTCGCCGCCCTCGCCGACGACATCGCGTACAACAACCATGACATCGACGACGGGCTGCGGGCCGGGCTGTTCTCGGTCGCCGATCTCGCCGATGTGCCAATGGTCGGCCCGATCTTCCGGTCGGTCGCGGAACGTTATCCCGCGATTGAGGAGCCGCAGCTAATCCATGAAGCGATCCGGCGGGTGATCGATCGTATGGTCGGCGATCTGATCACCGAGACCCGCGCCCGGATTGCGGATAGTGCGGTTCGGTCGGCGGCGGAGGTGCGCGCGCTGAAGGAGCCGGTTGCCGCCTTTTCACTCGAAATGCGCAACAACGACCGCGCGCTGAAGGATTTTTTGTTCGAGCGCATGTACCGGCATTACCGCGTCAACCGAATGAGCTCAAAGGCGCGGCGGGTGATCCGCGACCTGTTTGGGCTCTATCTCGCCGAGCCCGAATGCCTGCCCGGCGAGTGGCGTGGTCTTGCCGCCGGTCCCGGCGACGCGAAAACCGCGCGCGTCGCGGCGGATTATCTCGCCGGCATGACCGACCGCTACGCGCTCGACGAGCACCACCGCCTGTTCGACACCTACATGCCGAGCTAAGCAGCCGCCAATCTTCCCGACGTCGCGAACTATGGGCAAGCTGTTCGGAGCGAGCGGGCGTTGGTTACTCCTTGCCGGAACAAGTCGGTGCAAAGGGTTGGATTGGAGAAGCTCACGGCGAGGCTGGCGGCAGGGTTGTTGTCGATACTGCTTTTTGGATGTGCGGCTTCGGAGTCAATCGCGCCCTACGCCTGTCCGCTGCCATCGCAACAGCGGATGCTGGTTGCTGAGCTGTTCTTTGGCCGCGCCATTAAGAGCCGCGCTCCGCTGACCGATTCCGAATGGGCCGATTTCACGGCGCAAACCATTACCCCCAACTTCCCCGACGGCTTCACCGTCTTTGACGGCGAGGGCCAGTGGCGCAATCCGCGAACCGGCCACATCGCCCGCGACCCGACCAAGATCCTGCTCGTCGCGGTCAAGCCAACCCCCGATCTCGCGCACCGGCTATCAGCGGTAATCGATGCTTACAAGACCAAATTCCACCAGCAATCGGTCGGCCTGATCACCCGCGACTCCTGCGCGAGTTTTTAGCGCCAGGGTGCATGCTGCGGCCGGCACAACTGTGGTTGGATGGCATACCCGCGGACTCCCCTTGTCTCCGCGCCACCGGCGATGCACGCTGACGCCAGATCAATGTCAAGGCGGCGGCGGCTATGCCTGACGGCCAAATAACAACGCGGTTTGGTGCGACTTCGCTTTCCGGCGATGACAGCCGTTTGCCGGATGATGAACGCGCTGTGCTAGGCCGGGCGCGGGGGTTGATCCCGCGTCTGGCTGAGCGGGCATCGGCTGCGGCGGCGGCGCGCAAAGTACCGGCGGAGACGATCGCCGAGTACCGTGCCGCGGGCATCATGCGCATTCTGCAGCCGCGGCGGTTTGGCGGCATGCAGGGCCGGTTCAGCCTGTTCTCGCGGATTGTCGAGGAGTTGACCTATGGCTGCGCGTCCTCGGCCTGGGTCTACGCGGTCCTGGCCGAGCATCAATGGATCATCGCGCAATATCCCGAACAAGCGCAGATCGATGTCTGGAGCAACGATCCGGAGGCGGTCGCCTCGTCTTCGCTGGCGCCGCGCGCCGCCGCGAAACGCGTGCCGGGCGGCTGGCGGCTGAGCGGGCGCTATCCGTTTTCGAGCGGCTGCGACTATGCGCAATGGGCGATCCTCGGGGCGTTTCTCGGCGAGGCCGGCGACCCGCGGACGATCGCCTATGCATTGGCGCCGCTCGCCGAGATCGACATCGTCGACGATTGGCAAACTCTGGGGCTTGCCGGCACCGGCAGCAAGTCGCTGGTATTGGATGATGTGTTCGTCCCCGAGCACCGCATCGTGATGGTCGCCGACTTGTTTGCCGGCACGCCGCCGGGGGCATTGGTGCATCCCGACTATCCGGTGTTGCGGGCGCCGCGCGGTTTCCTCGTGTCGTATTCATTGCCGCCGGTGTGCATCGCGCTCGGCCAACGCGCGCTCGACATTTCTTGCGCCGCCCTCGCCGGGCGGGTGTCGCGCGGGACGAGCAAGGTCGCCCAATCCGAAATCGTGCAGATGGCGATCGGCGAGGCCGCCGCCGCGATCGACACCGCAACCCTGCTGCTCCATACCGGGCGCGAACTCAAGCACCGACGAGGTGTCGTCGGGCCGCCGCATCACCGAAGCCGAGGCGTTGCGCGCGCGCCGCGACATGGTCTATGCGCAGCATCAGGTAAGCTGGGCGGTCGACCGGTTGTGCGAAATGGACGGCGCCCGCTGGGTCTATGACAGCGACCGGCTGGGTGCGATCCGCCGCGACATCATGACGATCCTGACCCACCACGCCGCCAGCCGCTCCGCCGCGATGGCCCCCTACGGCCGTATGCTGCTAACCGATCACGCTGCCAAGTAAACGGGATGGAGCCGGGGCAGACCAAACCTCGGGTCAGTTTGGAGCTATCAGATTTATTCGGGGGAAATAGGCGCGATAGCGCCGGGTGTCACGGGTGATCAGCGCCGCATCGGTTATCACCGCGTGAGCGCCGATAAAGAAGTCAGCCAGCACTCCGGTCCTGCCGCCACCTGCTTCGCGATATCTGCGAAAGGCCTTCCCGGCAAGGAACAGCGCGGAGCGCGGGATCGGCGCTAGGCTGATGCCGGTGCTGGCGAGCATCTCGTCGAGGTCCTCCATCCGCTGGTAGCCGACCGATAGCTCGGCGTAAACGACATCGTTGATGGCCATATCGTCGGTCGCAGCGGCGGCGTTCAGTTGTCGCCGCGACCAGTCGGACCAAACGGGATCGCTTCCGACGACATCCAGCAGCACGTTGGTGTCGATGATGATCACTCGTCATCGCCGCGCAGCAACCGCATTAACTCATCTGTCGTCATTCCGAACTTTGCGCTGCCCAGCAGCGCGTCGAATCGCCCCTTTCGCTGTTTTTCCTTGGTTCTTACGACGACCTCGCCGCCATCGGCCAATTCGAAATCGACGAACGACCCTGGCTTCAGACCGAGATGATCGCGCAGCCGCTTTGGGATTGTCACCTGACCTTTGGCTGTCATCTTGGTCATCTTTGCACTCGTAATACCTGATGCCTAACCGGTAATACATAGCCCGCAAAAGCCAATTGTGCCAAGATGACGATCCGCACTCCCTGGGGAGCAGCAACGTGCTCGTAGAGATCGGCCATTTCGCGCTGGTATTGGCGCTGTTGGTGGCGGCGGTGCAGGGGATAGTGCCGCTTATCGGTGCGGCGGCGCGCAGCCACGGGCTGATGGACATCGCCCGGCCGGCGGCGCTGTTGCAATTCGCGCTGGTGGCGACCGCCTTTGCGGTCTTTGTTCACGCGCACATCACTTCCGATTTCTCGGTCCTCAACGTTTTCCAGAATTCGAGCCTGTCAAAGCCGATGCTCTACAAGGTCAGCGGCGCCTGGGGCAGTCACGAAGGCTCGATGATGCTGTGGGTGTTTATGCTGGCCTTGTTTGGCGGGCTGGTCGCGTTTTTTGGCCACGCGCTGCCGGCAAGCCTGCGGGCGCGGACCTTGGCAATCCAAGGCCTGCTTGGCTGTGGCACGTTGTTGTTCATCATCGCCACCTCGAACCCGTTCGCGCGGCTGTTTCCGGCGCCGGCCGACGGCCGCGACCTCAACCCGCTATTGCAGGACCCCGGCCTCGCCTTTCACCCGCCGTTTCTCTATTTCGGCTATGTCGGCTTTTCGATCTGTTATTCGTTCGCGATCGCAGCCTTGATCGAGGGCCGGGTCGACGCGGTGTGGGCGCGTTGGGTGCGGCCCTGGGCATTGACCGCATGGTGCGGGCTGACGATCGGCGTCGCGATGGGCAGTTGGTGGGCCTATTACGTGCTCGGTTGGGGCGGCTGGTGGGCCTGGGACCCGGTCGAGAACGCCTCCTTCATGCCATGGCTGCTGGGTACGGCACTGTTGCATTCCGCCGCTGTCGTCGAAAAGCGCGAGGCCTTGCAGCGCTGGACGTTGCTGCTCGCGATCATGACCTTTGGCATGAGCCTGATCGGCACGTTCCTGGTGCGCTCCGGCGTCTTGACCTCGGTCCATTCCTTCGCGCTCGACCCGACCCGCGGCGTCTTTATATTGATCCTGATCGGGGTGGTGATCGGCGGTGGCCTGATCCTATACGCCTGGCGGGCGCCCAGCCTCGCCGCCGGCAACCAATTCGCGCCGGTCAGCCGCGAGGGTGCCCTTGTCCTCAATAATCTGCTGCTGGCGGGCGGCATGGCGACGGTATTTCTCGGGACCTTTTACCCGCTCTTTGCCGAAGTCTGGAGCGGCGTCAAATTGTCGGTCGGCCCGCAATATTTCGACGCCACCTTTGTTCCAATCGTCGTTCCCGGCCTGATCGCGATGGCGATCGGCCCAGTGCTCGCCTGGCGGCGCGGCGATCTCGCCGGAGCAGCCCGCCGCCTGCTACCGGCCCTGGTCGGCGCCCTCATGGTGGCCGCGATCGTCTTCGGTTTCGACCGCTCCGCCTCGCTGCCGGCACTCGCCGGTGTCGCCCTCGCGGTCTGGGCGATGCTGGGAGTCTTGGCCGACCTCGGCGACCGCACCGGGCTCGGCAAACTCCCCCTCACGACCGTGCTGCGCCGCCTCGTTCATCTGCCGCGCGGCACTTGGGGCTATGCAATCGCCCATTTCGGCGTTGGCGTATTGATCGCCGGGGTCACTGTATCGACCGCGTGGCGCAGCGAACGCATCGAGACGGTGCATCCCGGCGACAATGTCCAGATCGCCGGCCGCACCCTGCACTTTGTCGGGGTAACCCAGGGTGTGGTCGAAAATTATCAGGTGCAGCGCGCAGAGATTGTCGTCGAGCGGCCGGACCATGCGCCCTTTCCAGTCTTTCCGGAGCGCCGGTATTATCCGATAGCCGGCAGCTCGACGACCAACACCTCGATCACCACCAACGGGTTTGGCGATTTGTATCTGGCGCTCGGCGAAGGTGACGGCAAAGGCGGATGGGTGTTGCGCGCGTATTACAACCCCCTGGTGCCGTGGGTCTGGTTTGGCGCGGTGTTGGCGGCATTGGGCGGGGTCGTCTCGCTCAGCGACCGGCGCCGCCGGGTGCGCGCCTTCGCCACCCGCGCCGTTCCGGGAGCAGCAGCGCGGCCCGCGGGACCGGCATGATCTGGCGACTGCTACTGGTGCTCGGTCTCTTGGCGGCGATCGGGCCGCGGCTCGCCTGGGCGGTCGAACCTTCGGAGCGTCTTGCCAACCCCGCGCTTGAGGCCCGTGCCCGGACCATCAGTCAGGAATTGCGCTGCCTCGTCTGCCAAAACGAATTGATCGACGAGTTCAAACGCGCCGCTCGCGCACGATCTGCGGCTTCTGGTGCGCAAGCGGCTGCTCGACGGCGACAGCGATCAGCAGGTGCTGAATTATATCGTTACCCGCTACGGCGTCTTTGTTTTGCTCGATCCGCCATTCGAGCCGCTGACCTGGGTGTTGTGGCTGGGTCCGCCGATCCTCGTCCTCGGCGCGGCTGCGGTCCTGCTGATGCGGGCGCGGCAGCGCAAACCTGATTCGCCCCCCCCGGCGCTGACCCCTGACGAGACCGCTCGCGCAGCGGCTTTACTCGGCGACCGCGCGTGATCTGGTTTCTGCTCGCTGCCGGGCTCTTAACGGTAGCGGTGCTGACCGTGCTGCTGGGGCCGATGATGCGCCGGCGGCCGCGCGAAGATGAAGAGCCCGCTGCCGAGCTGTTCCGACGCCAACTGGCCGCCATCGACGAGGAACTGGCCGAGGGCCGCATCACCCCCGAGGAGGCCGAAACTTCGCGCACCGAGATCACCCGAAGGCTGCTCGCCGCAACCGATCGTGAACCGGCGGGATCGATTGCGCCCGCCGGCCGCGGAGCGGAAGCATCATGGCGGTTCGGCGCTGCGATCGCGATCGCCGGGATGCTTCCGGCAACGGCGATGGCGGTCTATTTCGCTGTTGGTACGCCCGCGGCCATCCAAGGACCCACTGCGGCCAATGCCGCCGACCCGCACAGCGCTGCCGATCTCGCCGCTGCCGCCGATCAGATCAAAGCGCATCTCAAGACAGCGCCCGACGACCTTAAAGGCTGGACCTTGCTCGGGCGCACCCTGGCGTCGCTCGGCCGCTTTGCCGAAGCGCGCGACGCCTACAGTCACGCGATAGCGTTGGCGCCGGAGAATGCTTCGTTACATGCCGAGTTCGGCGAAGTCCTGGTGCTCGAAGCCCAAGGCAAGGTGACGCCCGGCGCCGAGGCTGAATTTGCAAAGGCGCCCGATGATCCGCGCTCGCGCTACTACGGGGCGGAAGCGGCATTGCAGCGGGGCGATCCCGCCGGGGCCAAGCAGAAATTGCAGGCATTATTGGCGAGCGCGCCTGCCGACGCGCCGTGGCGGCAGACCGTCGAAGATCGCCTTGCCGAGCTATCGTCGAAAGGCGGCGCGACCGCAGGCGGAGCCGCCGCGGCCGCTCCGGGCGGGACTACACCCGCCACCGGCCCCACCGCGCAGGATGTCGCCGCCGCGCAATCGATGACCCCCGAACAGCGGCAGCGGATGATCCGCGGGATGGTGGAGGGGCTGGCGCAACGGCTCGAACAGCACCCCGACGACAAAGCCGGCTGGGAACGGCTCGCCCATGCCTATGAGGTGCTCGGCGAGCCCGATAAAGCAAAGACGGCGCATGCCCGGGCCGCCGCGAGTGCGA
This sequence comes from uncultured Alphaproteobacteria bacterium, assembly GCA_963777435.1. Lineage (GTDB taxonomy): Bacteria > Pseudomonadota > Alphaproteobacteria > ATCC43930 > CGMCC-115725 > AP-15. Next base: position 690,714 of record CAVZQT010000004.1, on the reverse strand, counting down.
ATGGCGCCCCCGCGGCAGCGTCGTCGCCAGCGCCGGCCGCGGCAGCGCCGGGGGCGCCGGCCCCTTTGCGCTGAGCCGAAAATTCCTGCGGCAGATGTAAACGAGCCGCGGTTCGAGAGGGTGGAATGGGGCTTCCGCCGGGGCTGTGCCTTGTTACCGGAGCGACGGGCTTCCTCGGCTCGGCGGTCGCGCGCGCGCTATTGCGGGCCGATCAAGCGGTGCGAGTACTAGCGCGGCCCACCAGCGACCGCCGTAACCTTGCGGATCTGCCAGTCGAGATCGCCATCGGCGCAATGGAGGATGCCGCTTCGCTCGCCCGCGCCGTCACCGGCTGCCGCTCACCTGTTTCATGTCGCCGCCGATTACCGATTGTGGGTGCCTGATCCTGCAGCGATGTACCGCGCCAATGTCGATGGCACCCGCGAGCTGATGCGGGCGGCGTCGGCCGCAGGCGTCGAGCGCATCGTCTATACGAGCAGCGTTGCCACCCTTGGCATCGTCCCCAACGGCATCGCCGACGAGGATACGCCGAGCCGGCTCGAGGATATGATCGGGCCCTACAAGCGCTCGAAATTCCTCGCCGAGGAAGTGATGCGGGGCATGATTGCCGAAAGCGGGCTGCCGGCGGTGATCGTCAATCCCTCTACCCCGATCGGCCCCGGCGATTTGAAGCCGACGCCAACCGGGCGGCTGATCCTCGAAGCGGCGCGCGGCCGTATGCCGGGCTATGTCGATACCGGCCTCAATGTCGTGCATGTCGACGATGTCGCGGCCGGCGAACTGATGGCGGCCCAACAGGGCAAAATCGGCGAGCGTTACATCCTCGGTGGCGAAAACCTGTCCTTGGCCGAAATTCTGGGTGAAGTCGCGCGAGCTGTGGGCCGAAATCCGCCGCGGCTCAAAGTGCCTTACCCGGTCGCATTGTCGGCCGCGGCGATCGGCACCGTATGTCGCGAGGGTCACCGGACGCGAGCCGTTTACGACGCTCGACGGGGTGCGCATGTCGCGCAAAAAGATGTATTTCTCCTCGGCCAAAGCCGAGCGTGAGTTGGGCTATAAAACGCGGCCGGCACGCGAAGCAATCGCCGACGCGGTCGCCTGGTTCGCCGCCAACGGATATCTAAAATCCTGAGCCGCATCCGCTAGTCCTCGCGGAGCTCGGCTAAGCCGACTCTTGATCGTTCGATATAAACCGGATTTGATGCGCCGATTTCCGGGAAATAGACGTGCACAGCGATTTGGGGACCGGCCCTTTTGCGCGCCGGTTCCGGACGCTCGCCAGGGCGGGCCGCTACTGAATGCGCAGCGCCGCTTGCTGAAAAACCAGTAAACTGCGACACTCTGTCCAACAACAAGCAAAAAAAAAGTCGCCGAGTTTGCTTCTTTTAAAACGGAGGAAAGAAGATGGACGCATGGTCACGGGCAGTATACAGCAATCCGCTCGCAAAAGCTGTATTCGGCGTAGTTGTCATACTCCTTGCATTCGCACCGCCAACGGGGCCAGCGCTTGCGCAAACCAGCAGCGCGACGACAGGTCACGATTACCAGTTCTGTAGCGGATATTACGCTCTATGCGCCGCCTCCACCTGCACCCCGACGGGTAAAATGATCACGGTCCGGGTCACGAGTGGCGGCTTCGCGCGGTTTCCGGAGGTCGAGTGCACCTGTCCGGTCTTTTCCGGTCGAGGATTAGGCGATCTGAACGGCGGCAATATGCGGGGTTCTTGCAAACCGCCAGGGGATGGTCAAATCTGGTCGCTCTTTTCTCCGAAACCGCACATTGCACAGGAGATCAATAATTGGGTTCCGACCGGTCCGGAAGCCGATGCCCCGCCGCAGGTATGCCCGAGGGGCGGAAACCATCTCTCTAATTGCTTTAGCTTCGCTTGCGATCACGAGAACTGGACTAACAATGTCCCGGTCGTGACCTGCCACTGTGCGGAGGGGGAGTTGTTTGCCGGCACACCGGTTGCGCCAACCACGCCGTTCGCAACCCAAGCGGGTCAGGGCAAACGAAGCTTCTGTGCCCAGTATCCGGTGTCGGTACCGATTTCGTTACAGTAGCCGCCGCCAGCTTTTAACCGCGGCCAGCTTTTCTGGCGGCGGCGACCAGAGATGGGTCGCCGCCAGTCGCTTGCGCCCCGCTAGCGGGACACGAACCTTCGGAGGCCCCGTCCTGCTAGCGATCCGCTTCGCACGACTGATCGCGACCGGGCACAACCGGCCGCTCTTTTCGCCGGGCCGAGGATGGCTTTGGGATCATTCAAAGTGATATAGCAGCTTCGGTGCGGCGTGCGGTTGCTTAGCTGACACGGCCCGGACAACAGAGGCCTCGCCCTCGATATGGCGACCGTGCTTTCGATACAATCCTGGGTTGCTGCCGGCGTCGTCGGCAATTGCGCGGCCTTGTTCCCACTGCAGCGGCTGGGGATCGAGACCTGGTCGCTCAACACCGTCGCGTTTTCGAACCACACCGGATATGGCAAATGGCGCGGCGCCACGGTGCCATCGCAAAACATCGCGTCGTTGTTCGAGGGCATCGCCGAGCTCGGCGTCTTGCCGCGCTGCGACGCGGTGTTGTCGGGCTATCTCGGCGAGCCCGAGGTCGGCCCGGTGTTGCTCGACATCGTTGCCCGCGTCAAACAGGCCAATCCGAACGCGCTTTATTGCTGCGACCCGGTCATGGGCGATGTCGGACCGGGGTGGTATGTGCGGGACGGCATCCCCGAATGGTATCGCGACCAAGCGCTCGCGGTAGCGGACATTGCCACACCGAACCGCTTCGAACTCGAATGGCTGACTGGGACCCGCATCGACACCCTCGCCGAGGCCGCGGCTGCAGCCACAGCGCTGCACCGACGGGGTCCGGCAACCGTGCTCGTCACCAGCCTCGAGCCCGCGCCGGATCGGATCGCGGTTCTCGCCGCGGCTGGTGAAGGCGTGTGGGCGGTGGAAACCCCGCGGCTTGCGATCGAAGCCACCGGCTGCGGCGACGCGCTCGCCGCGCTGTTTCTCGGTTGGATGCTTAAAGGCAAACCGGTAGCAGAGGCGTTGGCGCTTGCGGTCGCCGCGATCTGCGGTGCGGTCGAAGCAACTGTTAAAGCAGGCGGCGGCGAACTCGCCCTGATTGCCGCTCAGGACGAACTCGTCGAGCCAAGCCGCAGATTAATTCCGCAGAAATTGTAAATGAAAGGAAAGAGACATGGAGACGCCGGGCAAGATCGCGGTAATTACCGGGGCGGGGAGCGGGATCGGGCGCGCCTCGGCGCTGGCTCTGATTGAGGCCGGCTTCACCGCGGTATTGGCGGGCCGCCGCCCTCAAATGCTCGAAGAAACCGCCGCGATGGCGAAAGCCGCTCACACTCTGGTTGTGCCGACCGACATCTCGGACCCGGCGCAGATCACGGCACTGTTCGACAAAGTAAAGGATACCTTTGGCCGGATCGATTTGTTGTTCAACAACGCCGGGATCAGCACCCGCGGCATCCCGTTCGAGGATCTGACCTACGAGCAATGGACGAATGTCGTCGCGGTCAATCTGACCGGCTCGTTCCTGTGCGCGCAGCACGCCTTCCGCATGATGAAGGCGCAGGACCCGCAGGGTGGCCGGATCATCAATAACGGTTCAGTTTCGGCGCATGTGCCGCGGCGCCACTCGACGCCCTATGTAGCGACCAAGCACGCGCTGACCGGGCTTACCCGCTCACTGTCGCTCGATGGCCGCGATTACAATATCGCGTGCGGCCAGATCGATATCGGCAATGCCACCACGACCCGCAACGAGGACACCGCGCGCGGACGGCTGCAAGCGACCGGCCGGGTCGAGGCCGAGCCGCGCATCGATGTCGAGCATGTCGCGCGCGGTGTCGTCTACATGGCGACACTTGCCGCTCGAGGCGAATGTGCAGTTCATGACGGTTATGGCGACAAAGATGCCCTATATCGGCCGCGGCTGAACGCGAATCGCGAAAGCAAGAGCGCTGAGGTGGCACTCAGCTGGTCGAGGAAATCGCGCGCCTGATCGACCGATTAGGCGTGTAAGACTGTTTCTGACATTCGGCATTGCAAAAAAATTACTCATGTTTGCCCATTAGTTAGGCAGCAGAGGCGATTGCTGCCATACGGCTTGACAGTTTTGCGCGGGCCAGAGCACAAGGTGATCTAAGGCTCTGGTATGCAACTGTTTCGTTAATCTCTGCCTCACCTAACGGTTTCATAATGGGCTTAGCGATTGGTATGGCGCTTGCGTCGCGGTTGGGCTGGGGAAAGGGCTGCCGGCCATCGGGTGCCGTGCTGGCTCTTATTGAAGGCTAACTCGAAAGGCTCTGTGCAGATGAACAAAAGCAAGAAAGGCAGCATATCGGGCGCGGCTCTTCTCTCGGCGCTGCTGAGCCTCGGCGGAGCATGCGCATGGGCCGACCAACTCGCGCAGTTGCCATCCGCAAGCTCGCCGCCGGCACCGCCACCACCGCCGGGAGCACCCGCTGCGGGCGCACCGCCACCCGCGGCGGCGGCACCGGCGCCGGCACCCGCTGCGCCGACCTCGCCGCTGATCGCTCCCTCGATAACCGGCCCGCTCGCGATCCAATTGCCGCCGCCCAAATACACGATTGGCCCGCTTGGCGACATTTATGTCGATGGTATCGGCAGCGGCCTATATCAATGGCAAAGCAATCCCGTCCCCAACGTCTTGCCGGGCAACATGCGCAATGTCGGCGGGATCAATAACGGCCAAATCTTTGTACAAAAGACCGATGGCCTGTTCCAATTCTACGCGCAAGCCGGCGCCTATTCGATCACTTCGCTGGGGTCGCCGTACATCTCGACCCCGCTTGCGACCTGGGGCGCCAACTCGCCCTCGGGTAATTTGTGGGGCTGGTTCCCGCAAGGCTTCGCCAAGATCGTCCCGAATGACAGCTTGTCGTTCGAAGCCGGCAAATTGCCGACTCTGATCGGGGCCGAATACACCTTCTCGTTCGAGAACATCAACATCGAGCGCGGCCTGCTGTGGAACCAGGAACCCGCGATCAGCAAGGGCGGCCAAGTCAATTACACTTTGGGTCCGGCCGCGTTCTCGCTGTCGTTCACCGACGGTTTCGATTCCGGTGTGTGGAACTGGCTCACGGGGTCCGTCACATATACGTTGAACCCGTCCAATTCTTTTGGATTTGTTGGCGGCGGAAACTTGGGGCTTACCAAGACAAATACATTGCGTGCCCCGATTTTGCAGAACAATTCTCAGATCTATAATCTGATCTACACCTACAATTCCGACCCGTGGATTATTCAGCCCTATTTCCAGGCGACCCATGTCCAGGGCAACGACGCTGTGTACGGCCCGGGTGCCGCGACGTTTGGCGGTGCACTGTTGGTCAATTACGATATCGGCGCCGTCCTTAATCTTGCCGGCGTAAATCTTGGTGGACGCGTCGAATATATCGGCACGACCGGCAGCAACAATCTGCTCTACGGCGCGGGGAGCCATGCATTCTCCCTCACCTTCACGCCCACCTATCAGTACAAGTACTTCTTTGCCCGCGGTGAAGTTTCATGGGTCAAGGCGGGCGCCATTACCGAGGGGCTTGCGTTCGGCACCAACGGCACCGCCACGAGCCAAACGAGGCTTTTGGTCGAGACCGGCATCCTGTTCTGAGCTGGTGGCGCGGCCTCAAGTCAAGGTGCGAAAGGGAGCCCTCGGCGCGCCGATCGGGTAGGGCGCTTACCTTTCGCGGCAGCGGCGGGCCCGCTATATAGGTGATCGGCGTCAATTCCGGCGCCGCAGCGGAACGCGTTGGGGTGCCCGAACTGGATCTCGTCATCTTCGACTGCGACGGCGTCCTCGTCGACAGCGAAGCGATTTTTGCACGCGTGCTCGGCGAGTGTCTGACCGAACTGGATTGTCCGGCGACGGCCGAAGAGGCGTTGCTGCTTGGGTTTGGCAAAAACCGGGACACGCTCGGCGCGGCGGTGGAGGCGCGCTATGGTCGCTCTCTATCGGACGAATTCTTCGAGGCGATGCGGGCGCGCACCGCGGTCGTCCTCGAACGCGAGTTAAAGCCGATACCCGGGGTCACCGAATTGCTGGCCGCATTGCGGAGAGCGCGCTGCGTTGCCTCGAACGGGCATCTGCAGCGGGTGCGTGAGCGCCTGGCTTTGACCGGGCTGTTGGGTTTCTTCGATCCGCATGTCTTCAGCGCGATCCAAGTTGCCGCCGGCAAGCCCGCTCCCGACTTGTTCTTGCTCGCGGCCCGTCAGCTCGGCGTGCCACCCGCCGGGTGCACCGTCGTCGAGGACAGTGTTGTGGGTGTTACGGCCGCGGTTGCCGCCGGCATGCCGGTCGTCGGTTTTTGCGGCGGCAGTCATTGCCCTGACGATCATGCCGATCAGCTGATTGCCGCCGGCTGTATCCTGGTCTTTAACCACATGACCGATCTCGCGGGTTTTCTTTGCGAAGCGAAGTAATGCGCATAGTCCAAATTTCCGACACGCATTTGAGCCGAAACAAGCCGCATTTTGCCGACAACTGGCCGCCGCTGGCTGATTGGATCGCGGCGCAACGCCCGGATCTCGTGATCCATACCGGTGATGTCACGGTCGACGGCGCCGATGTCGAAGACGACCTAGCGTATTGCGCGCAATCGATGAACGCGTTCGGCGTGCGCTGGCTTGCGGTGCCCGGCAACCACGATGTCGGCGATGCCAAGCACGCGCGGCAGCCGGTCAACGCCGAAAGGCTTGCGATTTGGCGGCGTTATTTCGGACCCGACCGGTGGGTCGAGGATTTCGGTGAGGGCGCCGGAGGCTGGCGGCTGGTCGGGCTCGATGCGATGCTAATCGCCAGCGGCGAACCGGAGGAGGCCGAGCAAACCGCATGGCTCGAACAGGTCCTGTCGACGGCGGGAGAGCGGCGGATCGGCTGGTTCCTGCATCGCCCGCTGTTTGTCGACAGTCCTGAGGAAGGCGATACCGGCTATTGGTCGGTCAAGCCGCAATCGCGCGCGCCATTGATCGAGCTGGTGGGGCGCTATCGCGTGGCATTTGTCGCCAGCGGCCATCTCCACAAGGCCCGCGACTTCGCTCACGATGGAACCCGTTATATCTGGTCGCCGGCGTCGAGTTTTCTGGTCGGCGCTCCGACCCAGCCGGACATGCCTGGCGAGAAACGGCTCGGCGCGGTCGTGTATCAGCTCGGCAATCCGACATTTACCGCCGAGATCGCCGAGGTGCCGGGCCTGCGCCAGCATTGGCTCGACGATGTTATCCACGAGGTCTACCCGCGCCCGGCAAAAGCCGCAGGCTCCAGCTAAACAGCAATGGTTTCGATGGCGCCGCCGGAAAGACGGTATATCCGGTCCTGCGGGACGGGCAGCGCGAGTGCGGTAGCGCTCGGCAGGCGGGCATAAAGACCCCGAAGCACGCGGCTGACCAGCCCGTGCGCGACAACGATCGTTGTTGAAGCCTCGTCCTGTTCGCCGAGCCACTCGCCGACGCGCCCGGCGAACGCGGCATAACTCTCCCCGCCCGGCGAATTGAAGCACCATTCGGCACCTTCGCGATCGAAAATCCCCGGCGAAAGCGCTTCGATCTCGTTGAAGGTCAGACCGTCCCAGGACCCGATCGTCAATTCCCGCAAACGTTGGTCGACGCGAAGGGCGACCGTGCCGCGCATCTGATCGCGGATAATCTCGGCGGTGCGCCGCGCCCGGCCCAGCGGGCTGGCAACGATCGCCGCATCGGCGGCTTCCGGGAGGCTCGCCAACAGCCGTCCGATCGCGCTCGCTTGCGCAATACCGTTCTCGGTCAGTGGTGAATCGAGCCAGCCCTGAAATCGCCTATCCCGGTTCCATCCGGTCTCGCCATGCCGAACGAGCAGGATTGTCACGGCATGATCCGGGGATTGCGCTATCCGGTAAAGGACGTGCCGCCGCAGCGGGCCTTCGGGCAGGTTTGGGTGATCGAAATCGTCCGCTGGGTCGCGGGTCATGCCGAGCCGCTCCATGACGCGACGCGAACGTTGATTCGCAGGCACGGTGACAGCGACGATCTGTTCCAGACCGAGTTCGCGGAACCCGTAATCGAGCGCGGCCTCGGCGGCCTCGGTGGCGTAGCCACGACCCCAATGGCGTCGCGCCACTCGCCAGGCGATCTCGACCGCCGGCGTGAAATGCGCCTCGTAAGGTATCCGGGCAAGCCCGACGACACCGACAAAGGCCGCCTCGCCGGGAATTTCAACGACCCATTGCCCAAACCCGTGCTCGTCCCAATGCGCCTGCACGCGTCGTCACCCAAGCTTCGCATGCGGCCGCATCCGGGAAGGGACGCAGAAATTCCATGACGGCCGGATCGGCTGACATCGCCGCAAACGCCGCGATGTCATTGTCGCGCCATTCCCGCAACAGCAGGCGCTCGGTGCGTAATGATACAGTTACGAGAATTCTCCTCCGGCTGTCACGGCCGGCGCAGCTCCTACCGATAGATCGCGGACTGTATTCCGGCAACCGCGGTGAATCGGAAATCAGCAAGCTGGCAAGTTCCCATGCTTGCCGGCGCGCGTGCTCGAGCCGTTGTGCATTCCATCTGCACGTTCTAGTTAAAGCCGGCTTAACGAAAGCTCCTTTTGGGATAAGGGCTCAATCTTCTTGTCGGATGCGCCGCGCTCCGCAGTCGATGCGCGCCACCGGAGGGGATCGGCATGAGAAAGCTGCTGATCGGCGGGGTGGTCCTCGTCGTCCTGATCATCGCCGCGGTCGTCGTCATCCCATTTGCCGTTCCGGTCACAGTCTATGAGGGCCGGCTGATCGCCTTGGTCAAACAAGCGACAGGCCGCGACCTCAAGATCGCCGGACCGGTTAAATTGTCGGTGTTCCCGGCGCTGGAGATCGACGCGAGCGACGTCTCCTTCGCCAATATGCCTGACGCGCGCTCGCCTGACATGGTCAAGTTGAAGCAGCTGCAAATGCGGCTGCAGATCTTGCCCTTGCTCCATGGCTCGGTTGTGGTGAGCCGCTTGGTTCTGGTTCAGCCGTTGATCGCGCTGGAGGTGGACCGGGCAGGGCACCCCAACTGGGTGTTCGGAACGTCGGCAGCGCCCCCCGCCGCCCCGCCGCACGCTGCGGAGAAAACCTCCAGTGCGGGTGGTGGTCTGGATATTACAAGCCTGACGCTCGGGGAGGTTAGGCTCGTCGACGGCAAGATCACCTACATCGACCAGCGAGCCGGGAAAGCGCAGCAGCTAGATGACATCAACGTGATGCTGTCATTGCACGACCTCGCGAGCCCCCTCGCCGCCGACGGCTCAGCCGTTTGGCGCGGCGAAAAGGTAGCGTTCGCTCTTCGCATCGATCAGCCGCGGGCACTCCTCAGCGGAGCCGAAAGCCAAGCCGGCATCAATTTCGCCGCCGCCTTAGCAACGCTCGACTTTTCCGGCCGGATCGCCGGTCCGCCGTCGGCCATGCTCGCCGGCCACGTCGATCTCAGGACCCATTCGGCACGCCAGCTCGCAAAATGGCTGGGATCGCCGGTCACTTATAGCGGCGGCGGCTTCGGTCCGCTCGCGATCAAGGGCGCAATCGCGACGTCCGGGCCAAAGATCAGCATCAGCGATGCCGATCTCTCGCTCGACGCCATCAATGCCAAAGGCTCGATTGCGATCGACCATGCTGGCGCGCGGCCTGTGGTGACGGGCAAGCTTGAGGTGGGGAAACTCGACCTCAATCCGTACCTGTCGCCGGGGACGGCGCCAAGCGTTCAACGGCCCGCATCGCCGAGCAGCCCCGCGCCGGCGCCTTCGTCAGTGCCGCAAACTAACGGAAATGATCTCGCGTTCGACGCGTCGCCGCTCGAGCTTGCCGATCTCGACCTCGGCCTCAACGTCGGCGGCATCACCTATCGCAAGGTCCAGATCGGTCCGAGCACGGTCGGGATCCGGGTCAAGGACGGCCGGCTCACCGCCGATCTGAGCCGTATGGCGCTCTACGGAGGCACCGGCCGCGGGACGGTCACGGTGAACGCCAGCGGCGCCGTGCCGAGCATCGGGCTCAACATGACCGTGGCCCAAGTGCAAATCGACCCGTTGGCGCAAGCCGTGATTGGTGACAGCCGGCTGACCGGCGCCGGCAATCTCAACATCGCCGTCTCCGCCCGCGGTAGAAGCCAGCGCGAGTTGATCAGCACGCTCTCGGGTAATGCCGCGCTCAGCCTCGCCAACGGCCAGATCAAGGGGGTCAATCTTCCGGCTCTCGCCGCGAGCGCGGCCAAGATCGAGCGGGATATCATTCGCACGCTCGACATCACCGATACGCTCAGCCTTCTCGCCCACGGCCAGATCACCAAGATCGGTCCATTGGCGCTGGTCGAGAACGCGGCCAAGAGCCTGGTTGGCGGCGCTAACACCAGCAGTTTCGCCACACTGACGGCCACCGGCACAATCACCAACGGCCTGGTGCGCAACAATGATCTGCAAGTGAAATTGGGCGGTGTGCCGATGATCGGCGCCGGGACCGTCGATCTGCGGACGAGCGTGGTGGATTACAGGGTCAATGTGCGGGTCGGGGAGGGCGTCGCCGTGCCGATCCAGGTCAGTGGCACCCTGAATAATCTGAACTATCGAGCCGATGTGGGGGCCATGCTGATGCAAACGCCGCGCAATGTGCTCGATACTCTCAAATCCGCCGGCGGCAGCGTCGGCAAAGGTCTCGAAGGCGTCGGTCGAGGCGCCGTCGACGTGCTCAAGGGCATCTTTGGCAAATAACGCTGCGGCGCCCACAGCCTGCGCGGTGCCTAACGAGATTGTCGTTCGTTATTTCTTTTGGTCGCCGCGGCCCGCGAGGTTCGACATAAACGCCTGCTGTAATTGCTCAAAACCCTTCAGGGTCGCGGGCAGCCAAGTCTCGATCAGCGCCTTGGCGTCCATTGCTTTGATGTTGGCGCTCATCCGCTCTTGCACGTCCTTCAACACCGCTTCCTGAAGCGGCTGCACATCGGGCAGGCCGAAAAACCGGCGCGCTTCCTCCGCGGTGCAGTCGATGTCGAGCTTGATTTTCATCGCGGCGCTCTCCTCGCTCAGATCCCGTAAATGGGACAACGCAGCCGATCTCGTGTACCCTTCCGAGTATGCCTGTCGATATCCCATTCCGCCGTGAGTTTTCGTTCGAGTACGGCCGGCTCGAACCGGTCGCACCCGGCATCCGCCGCATCGTTGCGCGCAACCCGAGCCCGTTCACCTTTCGCGGCACCGGCACCTATGTCGTCGGCGACGGCGAGGTCGCGGTGATCGACCCCGGCCCCGATCTCGAAGAGCACGTCGCGGCACTGCTGGAGGGGCTTGCCGGCGAACAGGTGACCCACATCCTGATCACCCATACGCATCGCGATCACTCGCCGGCGGCGAAAGCGGTGAAAGAGGCAACCGGCGCCAAGACCTATGGTTTTGGCCCGCATGCCGGCGGGCGGCGCGGCGAGGCCGGGATCGAGGAAGGCGGCGACTGGGATTTCGTCCCCGATGTGACGGTAAGCGACAGCGACGAGATCGCCGGCAAGGGCTGGCGTTTTGAGGCGGTGCACACGCCGGGGCACACCTCGAACCATCTGTGCTTTGCCCTGCCCGAGCAGGGCATCCTGTTTAGCGGCGATCATGTCATGGGCTGGTCGACCAGCGTCATAGCGCCACCCGACGGCGATATGAGCGCCTATATGGCCTCGCTCGACAAATTGCTCGCCCGCGCCGACGCAACCTATTGGCCGACCCACGGCCCGGCGATCACCGAGCCGCATCCGCATGTCCGCGCCTTTATCGCGCATCGCCGCGAACGCGAGGCCGGGATCCTCGATTGTCTCGCGGCCGGGCCGCAGCGGATCGAGGCGATCGTCGACAAGCTCTACATCGGGCTCGGTCCGGGATTGCATCGCGCCGCCGGTCGATCGGTGCATGCCCACCTGCTCGATCTTGTCGCCCGCGGCCTCGTTGCCGCGACGGCCCGCCGGCGATCGATGCCATCTACCGCCGGATCCGTACCTGATTGCGGCCACCGCCAGCCTTATATTGACTCGATCGTTTCGAGGGGTAGGGCCGATGAAAAAGCCGCGAGCCGTAAAGTTGGTCATAACCGCGGGCTTCGTCGCCGCCGCAGTCTCTGCCTGTCTATCAGCGGCGGCAGCCGACAAATTGAACGATCTCCACAGCAGCAAATCGCAAATCCAGTCGAGGATCGATCAGCTTGCGCGACCCGGCGGAGGGGCAACCCGGCGATCGGCCCAGCGATGCGCCACTAACAACCGTCCCCAACGACGGCGGCAGTTTTCCGCGCTCGTTTTTGATCCCGGGAACCGACACCTCGGTGCGGGTGGGCGGTGATGTTGACGAGACGATGGGCTACCACGCCCACTGACGCCGCCACCCGGGTGACCCCGGCGATGGTCTACGACGTGACGCGCTCTCGGATCAGGTGACGGACGGGGTGCCGGCGGCCGCAAAGAGTGGGGCGCGGGTTTGCGCGAACTCTTCGACGGCGGCGGCGAGCTTGTCGGCATCAGTGTCATCGAGGGCGATCGACAGCGCAAACATGCCGCGCTTGGCGAACCAGATCCCGGATGCTGTGAGATCGAACCAGAACAGGTCGCGTAACGCGCCATTGCCGCGAGCCGCGTCCTCTTCCGAACGGATCGGTGCATCGGTCATATGGACCGACATCATCGAGCCGCGGCCAGTGAATTGCATCGCAAGCCCGTGCCGCCGCACGATCCGGTTTAGCCGCTCGCGCAATCCATCGCCCCATTCGGTCAAGGCAAGAGCGCGCTCGGGCGTGTAGATTTCGGTCAGGCCGACATAGCCGGCGTTCATCGTCAGCACATTGTTGTTAAAGGTGCCGGCATGCTGAAAGGCGTCCGGCCGGCGTGGGTCGAAGCGCTCCATGATCTCGGCGCGGCCGCCAAACGCGCCAAAGCTCATGCCGCCGCCAAGATATTTGCCCAATGTGGTCATGTCGGGGCGAATGCCGTGCGCTTCCTGCAACCCGCCCGGCGCCAGCCGCGAGGTCATGACCTCGTCAAAGATCAGCAGCGCTCCTGTGTCGTCCGCCAAGGCGCGCAACCCGGCGAGAAATTCGCGGTCGGCCGGAATACACCCGGTCGTTCCCTGCATCGGCTCGACCAGGATCGCAGCGAGTTCGCCTCGGTATGGCCGCACCAAGTCGTGGACCGCGCCGAGATCGTTGTAACCGCCGATCAGGTAGTCGAACGGCGCGTTGATCACGCTGCCATGACCGCGAAAATAAAACACGCCGCCGTGATAACCGCCGGCAAACACCAGGATTTTGCGCCGGCCAGTGATCGCACAAGCCGCACTCACCGCCATCAGATTGGCTTCGGTGCCGGAATTGGTGAACCGCACCAGTTCGATCGACGGAAAGCGGGCGCACACCGCGGCGGCAAAGCGCGCCTCGGCCTGGCTCTGGGCGCCGAAATTCATCCCGCCCGCGAGCGCCTCGGTGATCGCCTTGATGATCGCAGGATGCGAGTGGCCATAAATGCCGGCGGTGAACTCGCTGAGAAAATCCGAATATTCGTGGCCGTCGAGATCCGACAGTCGTGCCCCCTCGCCATGCGCGATCGTCAGCGGGAACGGATCGACGTGGATCGAAGCGCGGGTGTTGCCGCCGGGCATCGCTGCGCACGCCTCGCGATGCTGCGCGAGGCTTTTCGGGTTTTCTGCCCGATAGTGCTCCTCGGCTTCGGCGAGGGCGGCCGCCAAATCGATATTGGGCGTACGGCTATCGGTCATCGGCACGGCGCTCCGCTACCGGCTGTCGGAGGGGGCGCAGCACGGTCTCCAAGCAGATTGCTTGCTTGCCCTAATCCGCGCAATGCCAAAGCACGGGAATTGTGGGCGCAATGATCGGTGCGCGCGCCTGACGTCTTCCCACGCCGCGGCGCTGAACGGGGTCGGCTGACGGCAGGCCGGCTCAGCCCATGCCGGACACCGAGGAGGGCTCGATCTCGTACATGACGCGAACTTCGCCGGGCTGGCGGAACGGGTAGGTATCCTTGTCGAGGTATTTCTTGGCAAGCTGGTCGATATGTGCATCGGCGCCGTTTTCGGTTTCCGAGACAACACGGCCGCGGATCTGGAGATAGCGATAGGGGTTGTCGGGATCCATGATCGCCATGGCGACCGGCGCACCGGGCTTCAAATTGCGCGCCTTGACCCGGCCCTTGGCGGTATTCACCCGCACCTTGCCGCCTACATAGTCGAACCAGACCGGCGTCACCTGCGGGGTGCCGTCAGGCATCAACGTTGCGAGTTCGGCGAACGCCTTTTTCTGCTGAACCAAGTCGAGATATTTATCGGGTATCGATGCCATTCGGAGGATCTCCTTTCGAGATGCCGCGGCGCATCGGCAAATCCACCGCGCCGGAGTTCCGTTCTTAACGACACGCCGCAGCCGCTGTTCCGGGTGGGAGCGATAGATCGTCGCGCAACTCACTCATTTACGAGCCGTTGGCGCTATCGGCCCAGCGGGTCATCAACGTATTCGAGGGCAGGGTTTCGTCGAGAAGCTTGCGGGCGGTCTCGATGCCGGCGATTGGAAGCCCTTTTGGATCCAGCAGACCGATCTGCGCCAAGACGCTCGCCTGATCCCAATAGATGTGCTCGTGGTAGAGCTTGTTGCCGCGGAACCCGACGATCGCGACAAGCGGCACTTCGACCCTGCGCCCGGTCGGGGCAACGCCCGGCAGCATCCAGTCGATCTCGCGATCATGGGTGAACGAGACAACCATCTCATCAACGACGCGGTCGGCGCCGATCGTACGCGACACCGGCACCATCGCAATGTCGGCGGGGCATTTCGGGATAAAGTGGTTGGCATAGAACCGCGCGAGATCACGCTGGCCGACCCCGCCGGTCATGACCGGGACGTGGTTGACATAAGGCTCGTCGACCATCGTCGCCATCGTCGCGTCGACATCACGGGTTTCGAATTCGTAGCGAGTATGCGCCTCCCACAGCGCTTCGAGGTCGTAATGCGGGCCCATGACGCGCCGCAGCAGGGCGATCGACCGCGAATGCGCGAGGCCGGCTGCCGCCTTGTCGGATTGGCCGCCACGCTTGAGTTCGAACCCGCCCGCGGTCCCCGGATAGAAATAGACGCTCGCCTCCGGCCGGGCGGCCAGCGCGGTTTTGAGCTTTTCGACCGCGGCCGACGGGTAATCTCCAGCGAGGTGCAGCAAGACCGGGCAGTCGACCCGGGGCATCAGGTCGAGCACTTGTTCGATGCCGTGGCGGGAATAGCAGATCGCGCACTCGACGCGCTTGTCGGCGGCGGCTTGCAACGCGGCGATACCGCCTGACCCCAAACCGATTGCCGCGACCTTGCCGCTGCATTCGCTACGACCGCGCAACCCCGCAATCGCTGCGGCCAGATCATCGTCCGACGCATCAGTCGCTGTGCATAGCGCGACATATCCCTCGGCGGCGTAAAGATGCGTCAGCTGCCGCGCGACCGGATCGTTGCCGCCGTTTACGTTGTCGATGACAAGCGCGACCCCGGGCCCCCTCCCGGCCTCGGGAACAGCAAGATAGCCGTTTGTCGAACGATCAATCACATCGCCTGCCATCCTGCCCTCCCGAGATTGGAATCCGCACGAAAGGTTACCGCCAATCAATTGCGCGGTCGCGTTCTCCGGCATTCCATACTTTGGCCAGCGGCCCACGGGTTTGTTTTGGGAGGTGCTGGACAAGGGCGCCGCAGAGCGTAAGTTTTCGCGATGGACAATAGACAATTCAGCGTCCGCGCGATCCTGGCCGGCGAGGCGCCCGACGATGCGCCAGTCACGGTCAAGGGCTGGGTGCGTACCCGCCGGGATTCGAAGGCGGGCATTTCGTTTGTCCACCTGTCGGACGGATCGACCTTTCATCCGGTGCAGGTGGTCGTCCCCAACACCTTGCCGAATTACACCGAGGAGGTCTTGCGGCTGACCGCCGGCTGTGCCGTTGAGGCGACCGGCATGATCGTGCCGTCACCGGCCAAGGGCCAGCCTTTCGAGATGCAGGCGAGCGGCGTCAAGGTGATCGGCTGGGTCGATGATCCGGACACCTATCCGATCCAGCCAAAGCCGCACACGCTCGAGTTTCTGCGCGAGGTGGCGCATCTGCGGCCGCGCACCAATGTGATTGGCGCCGCGACGCGGGTGCGGCACAGTCTGGCAAAGGCGATCCACCGCTTTTTCGACGAGAACGGGTTTTTCTGGGTCAACACGCCGATCATCACCGCGTCGGATGCGGAGGGAGCCGGCGCCTTATTCCGGGTCTCGACCCTGGACTTCGCCAACCTGCCGCGCACCCCGGAGGGCAAGGTCGACTTCGGCCAGGATTTTTTTGGCCGTGAGGCTTTCCTGACCGTTTCCGGCCAGCTCAATGTCGAGGCTTACTGTCTGGCGTTGACTAAAGTCTATACCTTCGGGCCGACCTTCCGCGCCGAGAACTCGAACACCAGCCGCCACCTCGCCGAGTTCTGGATGATCGAGCCGGAGATCGCGTTCGCCGACCTCGCGGACAATGCGGGACTGGCGGAGGGGCTGCTAAAATACACCTTAACGGCGCTGCTAAACGAACGGCAGGAGGATCTCGCCTTTTTCGATCAGCGCATCGAAAAAGGACTGCTGGCGAAACTCGAGGGGATCGTCGGCTCGGAATTCGTGCATATGGATTACAGCGAGGCGATCGGAGTGCTCGAGCGGTCGAACCAGAAATTCGAATTCCCGGTGAAATGGGGCATCGATTTGCAATCGGAGCACGAGCGCTATCTGACCGAGAAATACGCAAAAAAGCCGGTCATCGTGATGAACTACCCGAAGGCCATCAAAGCCTTCTACATGCGGGTCAACGATGACGGCCGCACCGTCGCGGCGATGGATGTGCTGGCGCCGGGGATCGGCGAGATCATCGGCGGCAGTCAGCGCGAGGAGCGGCTCGACATGCTCGACGCGCGCATGGCCGAGTGCCACGTGGACCCCGAACACTACACGTGGTACCGCGATCTGCGCCGCTACGGTACGGTGCCGCACGCCGGCTTTGGCCTCGGCTTTGAGCGGACTCTCGCCTACGTCACCGGCCTCGCCAACGTCCGCGACGCGATCCCCTTCCCGCGCACCCCCGGCAACGCGCGTTATTGATGTACAACAAAGCTAAAGGACGCCCTTATGGCTGTTCCGATCCCGCCGTTTACACGCGAGACTGCGATCCTCAAAGTCAGGATGGCGGAAGACGCCTGGAATAGCCGCGACCCGCATCGGGTTTCACTGGCTTACACCGAGGACAGCCTGTGGCGAAACCGGGCGGAATTCATCACCGGCCGTGCCGAGATTATCGCTTTTTTGACCCGTAAATGGAACAGAGAACTCGACTACCGCCTAATAAAGGAGCTCTGGGCCTTCTCGGACAACAGAATCGCCGTCCGCTTTGCTTACGAATGGCACGATGACAGCGGCAACTGGTTCCGCGCTTACGGAAACGAGAACTGGGAGTTCGATGCGGCTGGCGTGATGCTGCGACGCTATGCTTCGATCAATGATCTGCCGATCAGTGAAGCCGATCGGAAGTACCATTGGCCGCTGGGGCGGCGGCCCGACGATCACACGGGCCTTTCCGATTTGGGCCTTTAATCGCTGAAATGGCGGCGGCACACACTAAGGCAGGAGCGGCTCGCTGCACATCGCCGATTGCGGTGTCCACCGCGCTCGGGCCAATGAGGTGGCATGCGCCGGTTTGACGGTACGTCTGCGCGGGCCTAGATTTCCGAGCTAAGGAGCAAGGCGATGTCGTCCCAAAGCGAAGTCATCGAAACCACCGTGGCCAAGGTTGCGGCCGAACTGGTGCGGCGCGGCCTCGATCCCGATGATCGCGTCACAATTACGATTGAGCCCGATGAGTTGATCCCCGGCCGGCGAGAAGCACGCGCGCGCGTCGTCGCTGCGGGACTAACCGATGGGGATCTCGACCGGCTGATCAGCGAGGCTCGCACCGAGGCGCAACAGCTGCTCGAATGCGGGTCGTGATCGACACGAATGTCTTTGTCAGTGCGGGGCTAAAGCAACAATCGGTACCAAGCATGGCCGCCCGTATGGTGACGAAGACCGGGATAATCCTCAAAATCGAGGATCCCGAACGAGAGTTGTTCGTGACGTTAACCCGCCCGCATCTCGCGCCGCTCATTCCGCCGCGCTTTCGAGAGTGGCTTAGCGCAGTGCTGGCGGGGGCCGAGCTAGTCACGATAAACGACCGGATCACTGCCTGTCGCGATCCGAAGGACGACAAATTTTTGGCGGTCGCTGTCAGTGGCCACGCCGATCTTATCGTCTCGGGCGACGCCGACCTCCTCGCACTCAACCCTTTCCGAGGAATCCCGATCCTTACCCCTGCCGCCTTCGTGGACGGCATAGCGCGCTAAAGCCGGTACTGTCGCGCAAGATCTCTTCGGTCGCGCCATCCAAAGAAACGGTGGCCACGTAATCAGTAGCTGGGTTTCGCCGCAAACGGTGTCAGCTGCAATTCGTGGGTCCAGCACGATTTGTTCTGAGTGTGCAGGTACCAGTAGGCCTCGGCGATCTTGACCGGGTTGATGATCAGATCGGTGCGGTTCTGGTTGCGCGGCAGTTTGCGGCTGCCCGGCGAGTTGATCGAACCGTCGATGATGATGTTGGCGACATGCACGCCGTGCTCGGAATATTCCTCGGTCAATACCTGCGCCAAGGTGCGCATCAGCACCCGGGGATAGTAGAGCGACTGCCCCGTCTGCCGCTTCTTGCCGCGCAGCGAGCTCGAATTGTTCGAAAAGAAGAACGAGCCGTGGCCGTTCTTGCGCATCGCCGGCAACACTTCCTGGGCGACAAGGAAAGGCCCGCGGGCGGAGATGTGCAGTCCGGTATCGAGCATTTCGACCGGAACGTATTCGAGCAATTCCTTTTCCGGCGGCAGATCACGGCCTTCGAGGTAACCCGCATTGTAGACCAGCACCTCGGGGTCGCCCGCCTCGCGCCGGATCGTGGCGAAGGCGGAGGCGATCGAGTCCTGCGAGACGAGATCAAGTTCGACGATCATGCACTCACCGCCCTGGTCGCGGATCGCCGCCGCCAATCCCGACGCGTTGGCCTCGTTTCGCGTCGTCAATACGGTGAAAAAGCCTTCTTGCGCAAATTTCTGCGCTACGGCGCCGCCGACACCCCAGCGCACACCGACCTCGACATCGCTGTCGTCGACCGGATGCCCGTGCGCCAGCAAGGTATTGCGGCCATCGGCCTGCCATTTGGACGTCGCGCCGATCACCACCGCAACTTGCTTGCCCCGTCTGTTGGCTTTGCGATTTTCGCTCATTCGAATCTCCCTTCTTGGTGTGTGGCGTTCAAGCAGATGGTGCGCCGGCGACACTAATGCGCAAAGCGTAATCCGGCAGGTCCGGCGGAACTACAACCGCTCACCAATGCTTTGGGCCAGCATCAGCAGATAACCATCAGGATCTTGTACAAACACCTCTTTCTGGCCAGACTGGCGGTCACCCGTTCTACGCCAGACTTCGCGGGGGCCAAGGTAGATCGGCCAATTTTGGGCAGCGAGCTTAGTCAGTATCGACCCAATTTCCTCGAAATAAATCTGGAACATCGCGCCTTGCCCAAAGGGTCGCTGCATCGGCCCTGTCTCAAATCGACCGTGTCGCTGGCAAAGCATAAGTTGCTGCCCTTGCGGATGCTCGAGATAGACGAACTTCTCTTCCTCACGTCGAAAGGCAATTTCAAAGCCGAGAATTTTCTTCCAGAAGCCGAGGCTGACGTTGAGGTCGGTGACATGAAGCTCCGTTACGATTTTCGCCCAACCTGCCTGTGGCGGAGCGTTTCCATCGCTAGTCATCTCGACAACCTTCTCGGATTACAGCTCTCAAAACCAGTTGGGTGGTGGTGGAGTGGTCAGGTTGCGCGGTCCCAGCCCCACCAGGCGCAGACCGCTTCGCCCATGACGAGTTCGAGGTCACGGCCCCTCAGCCACGGCAATTCCTCGGTGAACATCGTCACGCATTGCCGCCATGAGCACGGCATCTTGCTGATGTCGGTGCCCCAGAACATGCGATTGGGGCCAAACGCATCGAAGACTTGCCGCAGAAACGGGCGCAATGCCGGGAATGGATAGGCCTCGCTCGAATAATGTGGCACCCCGGTCGCCTTGACCGCGACATTGGGGTACTTGGCCAATGCCAAAAGCTGCGGCATGTGGGTCATCGCGGCGGCGTCTTTCACTGTGCTGGTGCCGCCTCGTCCACCCAAATGATCGATCGTCAGGCGCAGGCCCGGATGCCGCTCGGCGATCCGGCCGATTTCGTGCAACGAGTCGGTCGCCAGCATCGCGATCGGCACTCCAGCCGCCTCGGCCGCCACCCACAGCCACTCGAGCGTGCCGTCACGCAGCCATTGCCGCGCTGGATCGTTGAGGAAGCCGTAGCGCATCCCCAGCATTCCCGGTTGTTGGCGCCAGCTTGTGATACGGGCGCGCAATTCCTCCGGGCGATCCAAAGGTAAGGCGCCCATGATCGCAAAACGGCCGGGGTATTTTTTAACCGCGGCGAACGCCATCTCGGTCGAATTCGGGTCCCAGCCTGGCGGATGAATGACGGCGGCATCGACACCGCCCTCGTCCATCAAACTGATCGCCTCCTCCGGGGTAAAAGACGTCACCTGGCGATGCGAGAGATTGCTCGGCAAGCCCGATCCCCAGAGGTGAATTTGGGCATCGACGATCTGCATGCATTTCCCCTTTTTCACTTCTTTAGAGTTGAGCAAAGGACCTGCCCATCGCCGCCGGGGCGAGAGTGGGCGCGACGGTCGGATGTCTGATTATCTCAGTGGTGCTGCTGCTCGACGAGCAAATTGTGCGGCTCTACCAGGCGAGCGTGAAGATCAGCCGCAGCTTTGCGCCGGCCGGATCGCCCTCGACGCCACCAAGCCGCTTGGTTTTACGAGCGGGGTTGTCGTACTCTTGCCGCAAATTCGCCGGCTGGGAGAGGCGTAATGGGAGTGCGTAGCGGAAGGCAGTATCTCGCGGGCTTGCGCGAACAAGAGCGCGAAGTCTGGCTCGGTGGCGAGCGGGTTCGCGACGTGACAACCGATCCCCGGCTCCGGGGCGGCGCCCGCGCGATCGCTTCGCTCTACGACATGCAGTGCGATCCCGAGTTGCGCGACCAGATGACCTATGTGTCGCCGAGTTCGGGCGAGCCGGTCGGCCTCTCGTTCATCATCCCGCGCACCCGCGAGGACCTCGAACGCCGCAGCGCGATGATGCTGAACTGGGCGCGCGCGACTTGTGGGATGATGGGGCGCTCGCCCGATTTTATGAACGTGACCTACGCCGCCTGGGCCGGTGCCGCCGAATTCTTTACGCAAGGCCGCCAGGAATTCGGCGAGAACATGGTGCGGTATTACGAATACATCCGCGAAAACGACCTGACCCTGACCCATTCGCTGATCAATCTGCAGCGCAGCCGCACGGCGACGGGCGTCTTCAACCTGCAGCAGGGTACCGCACTCGAAGTTGTGCGCGAGACCGATGCTGGGATAGTCGTACGCGGTGCGCGCATTCTCGCGACCCTCGGCCCACTCGCCGACGAGATCGGGGTCTATTCGCCGCGCATGGGCCGCCATACCGAAAGCCACAGCCCGTTCGCGCTGAGTTTTGCGATCCCGTGCGGCGCGCCCGGGCTCAAATTTCTGTGCCGCGACAGCTTTGACCAGGGCCGCTCGCATTTCGATCAGCCCCTGGGTTCGCGCTTTGAGGAGATGGATTGCATCGTCTTCTTCGACGATGTGATGGTGCCGTGGGAGCGCGTTTTTCTGTTGGGCGATGTCGACCGGCTCAACGCGACCGCGCAAGCCACTCATTCCTCGGTGCATTCGGCGCATCAGGGGGCGGCGAAGAACCTCGCCAAATGCGAATTCGTCCTCGGCACCGCGCTGCTGATGACTCAGAACTCTCGGCAACGGCCATCTGCCGCAGGTCGAGGAGCGGATCGGCGAATTGATGCTGACGACGCAACTGACGCGCGCCTGCATCCGCGCCGCCGAAGCCGACGCCAAGCTCGACGACTGGGGGGTGATGTGCCCCGATCCGCTGATGGCGGAAAGCCCGCGCAATTTATTTATGAACGCCTATCCGCGGATGATCGAGATCCTGCAATTGTTGGGGTCGAGCAGCTTCATGCTGACCCCGAGCGAGGCGGATTTTAACGGGCCGTTAAAGGCCCATATCGAGCAATACCTGGCGACCGACACGACCCCGGCGCGCGATCGCGTCAAACTGTTCCGGCTCGCCTGGGACCTCGCCGGCAACGCTTTTGGCAGCCGGCAAGTATTGTACGAGCGCTTTTTTGCCAGCGACCCGTTGACCCGGGCGCGCGCACTCGCCTCGATCTACCCGAAAAACGAAGTAATGGAACGTGTTCTCGAATTCCTTGGGCAAGACGACGACGATTTGTAAAAGGAGCGAAAGATGAAAAAGCCGATGTATCTGCAACACGTCAATCTCTATGTGCGCGACGCCGAGCGCTCGAAACAGTGGTATGAGGATTTGCTCGGGCTGCACACTTACGAATACCGGCCGGGCTGGGCCGCCTTTATGTCGGCCGACACCGAGCAATCGCATGAGGTGGCATTGATGCAATTGGGGCCGGATGCGCCGTTGCAGCCGAAGGGCCAAGTCGGCCTCAACCATCTCGCCTGGCGGCTCGAATCGCTCGACGATTTGAAGGAGTTCTATCAGCGCTGCAAAGAAAAGGGACAGCCGATCGACCGCATTGCCGATCACGGCATCTCGCTCGGCATCTATCTGCGCGATCCCGACGGCAACGGCGTCGAGGTGTTTTATGAAATGCCGCGCGCCGAATGGCCGGTCGATTATCACGTGTTCACCCGCGAAAAGACCGGCAATGGCCGTTTCCCCGGCCCGTGGGACAATGACGCAGCGTTTATGCGGCAGCAGGCGCCGGCGCCGCAGCCCGTCGCCGCGCAGTAATTAGGCTCTTTGAACTCGGTGGCGCTTTCACCCGTCATTCCCGCGAAAGCGGGAATCCAGGAGCCAGTGATCGGAACCGTAGAGTGACACCCTGGGTCCCCGCTTTCGCGGGGACGACGTGATCGATGCCGAGGAGAATGGATGAGTAGCCAATCTGACCAGCTCGCCCGCTTGCTGCTGAAGCAGGAAATCGAGGAGTTCCTCTATCACGAGGCGGAACTCCTCGACGAGCGGCGCTACGAAGATTGGCTCACACTGATCGCCGACGACATCCGTTACTGGATGCCGATGCGGCGCAATGTCAAGGTCGGACAGCAGCAGCGCGAATTCACCCGCGCCGACCACGACATCAACTGGTTCGACGAGGGCCGCGAGACTTTGGAGCGCCGGGTCAAGCAAATCATGACCGGCATCCACTGGGCGGAGGAGCCGGTCTCGCGCATTACTCACATCGTCACGAATGTGCAATTGCTCGAGGCGACGCCCTCGGTCAGCGAGGCCGCCGAGGTCGCGGTCAAATGCCGGTTTCTGATCTACCGCAATCGGGTCGAGACCGAGACCGATATCCTCGTCGGCAAACGCGAGGACCAACTGCGCCGCGCCGGCCCCGGCTGGCAGATCGCGCGCCGCAAGATCATCCTCGACCAAAACGTATTGCTGACCAAAAACCTGACCTTTTTCTTCTAAGACGCAAAATGAGGCGGTGAGACACAGCGCCAGGATCCGGAATCGATCGGGCTCGGTGCAGCTGGTTTGAATACGGTTCTCACAGCTCAAACTCATTGCCTCAGTGGCTCACTGGTGGATTTGTAAAGGGAGGTGCGGCGATGGCGGCGACGGACATCCAGGGATATCACCCCGGTCTAGTTGACCTAGCCAAAGGCCAGATCAGCCGCGAGATCTTTGTCAATGACGCGATCTATGCGCAGGAGCAGGAGCGGCTGTTTGCCCGCGCCTGGCTGTTTGTCGGCCACGAAAGCCAGGTCCCCAATCTTGGCGATTTCTTTGTCTCCGGCATGGGCGAGGAATCGGTGATCCTGTGCCGCGACCGCGCCAATGCGATCCACGTGTTCCTCAATTCATGCCGGCATCGTGGCATGAAGGTGTGCCGCTATGACGAGGGCAACACACCCGTTTTCACCTGCCCGTACCACGGTTGGAGCTATTCGACTGATGGAAAGCTCGCCGGCGTGCCGTATTTCCGCGAAGCCTATCATTCAAAGCTCGACCGCTCGCAATGGGGTCTCGTCGAGGTGGCGCAATTGTGCAACTACAAAGGCGCGATCTTCGCCACCTGGGACGCGGCGGCGCCGTCTTTCAGCGAATACCTTGGCGATTTCGCGCGCTATCTCGATCTGACATTGGAAACCTGGGAGGGCGGCGAGAGCGGTGTCGAAGTCCTCGGCGGCGTGCAGAAATGGCTGATCCCGTGCAATTGGAAATTCCCGGCCGAGAATTTCTGCGGCGACAGCTATCACAACATCAGCCACCGCTCGGTCGATTTGGCCGGCATTGGGCCGTCGGGGAGCGGAAGGCGCGACATACGCGAGCGCGAGATGGCGCGCCGGCTGCAGGTGTCGTTTTACGAGCGCGGCCATCAGACCGGCGTCTATGTACTACCGCAGGGCCAGCCGACCCCGCCGGCCTATGCCAATTCACCGATCGTCTCCGAATATTTCGCGCATTGCGAGCAGCAACGGCGGCGCAAATACGGCGAGTGGGGCCGGGTCATCGGCAGTCCCGGCGAGCTTTTTCCAAACACCGCGCTGCATCCGCGCCAGCCGCGCACGATCGCGGTATGGCACCCGCGCGGGGCGCATCAGACCGAGTGCTGGCGCTGGTATTTTGTCGATAAGGCCGCGCCGCAACAGGTCAAAGATTTCCTGCGCGACTACTACATCCGTTACTCGGGTCCGGCCGGCATGACCGAGCAGGACGACATGGAAAACTGGAATTACGCGCATGCCGCGAGCCGCGGCGTGATTGCCCGCCGCTATCCCTATACCTATGAGCAGGGGCAAGGGTTCGAGGTCGCTGATTACGAATATCAGGGGCTGCGAATCCCCGGCACGGTCATGGACATTACCGAGGCCAAATCGAGCGAACACAATCTGCGCAATCTTTACCGCCGCTGGGCCGAGTTTATGGAGGCCGAAAGCTGGGACGAGCTCGCCACCTGGCGCCGGGCCGATCCCGGGCTCGTGCGGGCCGCCGAATGAGTGACCTCGTCAATACCCGCGAGCTGACTCCCGGAATGCAAATCGTGCTGGTCGATGGCGCCGTTGCCGAAGTGGTGTCGAACCCGCTCGACGGGGTCTGGGTGTTCGGCCGCTATCTCAGCTCGCCCGCTGACCCCTCGGTCATCGGCAGTGAAGAGATGATCTTTGCCCAGGACATCGCCGAAATCCGGCCTTCCGGCTGACCCCAGCGGGTCTCGCGCGGCGCCATCCTGCAACTGGGATATCGGTTGCCTGTACAATCAGGAGACCGCCGAACAATCCCAGCTGTTTTATTCGCACATGCTGAAGATCGGCTATCCCTACATCCTGGCGGCGGAAATGCGCAAGGGGATCGATCGGACCAACTCGGTCGGAAGCCCCCCGATCACCAGCCATAATCCCTGGAGCTAGAAAGCTCCCCGGCTGAGTTGGCCGTGTCAACACAACCCCAGTAAACCGTTCCCGATGGATAGGGCCGCGCGCCGGTGGTGCGGCGTCGGAGCCGCCCATCGGCGCATCAGAGCGGCGGGAAAACGCCGGCTTTGCTGTCAGTCCGAACTGGCCACCAGCGCTGAACGGCGCCGAGCTCACGACCGCAATTTGCAATGCCGCCTGCCAACGACGGCGATAGCATATCGGCGGTTGTGAGCCTAATATTGGCGGGCGGGCAGCGTGCCCGGGATTGCGGAGCATGGCTATGGCAGACGGGACATCGGCAATCGCACCAACAGTGCCGGCGGAAGCGCGAACCCCGGCGGGGCTCAACCACCTGGTGATAAATGTACGCGACATCGAGGAGTCGCACCGGTTCTGGACCGAGATGCTCGGCTTCAAGCAGGTCGGCGTGTCACGCCGGCCCGGCCGCAAGATGCGCTTTTACAGCGGCGATCACGGCGGCCGGATGAACCATCACGACATCGCCTTGGTCGAAAACCCCAATCTCCCGGCGCCGCCCAAGGATTGGGACATGTTCGGGATGTCGGTGGCGATCAATCACATCGCGATTGCAATGCCGAGCCGCGAGGCCTGGCTGCAGCAATTGGCGTATTTGCAGGAAAAGGGCGTCAAATTTCATCGCCGCGTCAACCACGGCATGACCCACAGCCTCTATATCGCCGACCCGAACGGCTATGGCGTCGAGATCCTCTACGAATTGCCGCGCGAGGTCTGGGAAGACAACATCCAGGGGGCGCTCGACTACGCCGAGGCGTTGCCGACCGAAGGCGGCGAGGCGCTCCTCGACGACACGCAATATCCGACCTTTGGC
Organism: uncultured Alphaproteobacteria bacterium; assembly: GCA_963777435.1. GTDB lineage: Bacteria > Pseudomonadota > Alphaproteobacteria > ATCC43930 > CGMCC-115725 > AP-15. Next base: position 664,184 of record CAVZQT010000004.1, on the reverse strand, counting down.
AAGGCGGCGGAGCCGGTTGCTACCTGAACGGCAGCTGACCCGCACCCATCGGGCTCCCGAACTGTTTTGGTGAACGCGCTGTAAGAGCGGTCGCCGGCGCAAAAGCCCGCTGCCGCTCGGCGACCGCGCAATGTAGGCGCGCGGCATTGTCCACGCCTAAGCGCGAAAGAAGGAATTTGGCGATGCCAAAAGATGAAGGCGCCGTACCTGATTTTTTGCGCATGGATCAGCCCGTCAGTTCCGATCCGGCCAACGCCAAAAAGACCGGCAATTGGCATGGCTGGCCGACCAGGGACCTCACCCCGGTCACCTTGACCGACAATGAAGGCCGCACGGTTCGGATCCGCGCGCCGGTCATGGATTTGGAGGGGCTGATCACGCCCACCCACCTGCATTACACGGTGCAGCATTTCGCGGTGCCGCCGGTGGTCGAAACTGACACTTGGGCATTGCGGGTTACCGGTGAGGTCAAGTCGTCCCTCACCCTTAACTTCGACCAATTGCGGCGATTTCCGGCCCGCACCGTGCGCACCGTGATGGAGTGTTCGGGCAGCGACGCCACCTACTTCGAGTATTTCAAGGGCGAGGGACCGAGACCGTCGCGCACCAAGGAGGGAATGATCCTCAGCGCCAGCGAGTGGACCGGGGTGCCACTGGCTGCGGTATTGCACGAGGCCGGACTGACCGCCAAATCGCTTTATGTGCGCGCCGAGGGCAATGATCAGGGCGTGCCGCCGACCGCCGCCGCGGGGACCAAGCCGTTTTACTACGATAAGGGCCTGCCAATCGAAAAAGCGCTCCACCCCGACACTATCCTCGCCTGGGCGCAAAACGGCCAGTTATTGGAGCATCTGCACGGCGCGCCGGTGCGTCTGTTGGTACCCGGCTGGTCGGGCAATTGGTCGGTCAAGTGGCTAACCAGGCTGGAGCTGATGGAGTGCCAGCCGGACTGCTGGTACCACTATCAATTCTATTATTACGGGAATTCGCCCGACGACCCGGACAAGGAGCTGATCACGACGATCGGCGTCAAGTCGCTGATCACCCAGCCCAATGACGACACCGAAGAAATGCCTCCCGGCGTGCACATGATCCGGGGCTATGCCTGGAGCGGCGCCGGCGCCATTACTCAGGTCGAGGTCAGCGTCGATGGCGGCGAGAGCTGGCATGCCGCCCATATCGAGCCGCCGCGCGAGCGCTTTATGTGGGTGCGCTGGTCATATCGCTGGGACGCTCGGTATAAGGGCAATTACACACTGATGTCGCGGGCGACCGACGAAGTTGGCCGCGTGCAGTCGCACGAGCCGCGCTACAACAACATGCGCAAAAACTTCAGCGCGATCGTCGGCTACCCGGTCACAGTCGCGTAGGCGCCCGCCTTTTGCGTCTCAGCCGGGTTTGTCCCAATCATCCGGTCGGTGCGTCAGCCATCGCGCGTAGACCACGCCAGCCGAATGCCGAATGAGCTCAACCCAGCACTGATCCGTAGGGGTGGCACGTGCTTTGCTCGGAATAGATGGACCGCCCACCATTGCAGGTTCGGGCGCGAGAACCGCCCAAATGGAGAAGACGCAGTGCCCGATGGTCGCGTATCCACGCATATCGCCCGACGCACGATCTTAAAAGCTGGTGTAGCCGTCGGCGCGATGCCCTTGGCCGCGCCCTTCGTCAACGCCGCCCGTGCCCTCGAAATCGTCAAGATCGGCCTCGACGATCCGCTGACCGGCACATTTGCCGAGGACGGTTTGCACGAGCAGATTGGCGCCCAATTGGCGGTTGACCAAGTCAACGCGAAAGGCGGCATCCTCGGTCGCCAGGTGGAATTACTGGTCGAGGATTCGACGAGCACAGACACCGGCGTCGCGGTCCAGAAGGCGCGCAAGCTGATCGAACGAGACAAGGTCGATTTCCTGCTCGGCAATGTCAATTCGGCGATGGCCATAGCACTCGGCGAAGTGTCGAACCAAGCCGGCGTGCTGCACATCGTGCCGGGTGGCCATACCGACCCAGTGACCGGTACGGATTGCCATTGGAACGTGTTCCGTGTTTGCAATACGACGCGGATGCAAACCAACGCGGTGTCGCAGACCCTGTTTAGCAAATATGGAAAAAACTGGTATTTCCTGACCCCTGACTATGCTTTTGGCCACACCCTGCAACAAGGTTTTGAGGCGAGCCTAAAGAAGTTCGGCGGCACCGAGGTGGGTGCGTCGCTGACCCCGCTCGGCACCACCGATTTCTCCTCATATCTGATCAAGGCGCAAGCGGCGAACCCCGACGTGATCATTATGCTGGAGGTCGGCCAGGATGGCGTCAACTGCCTGAAACAGGCGGTGCAGTTCGGCCTCGACAAACGCTTTCATATCGCCGGTGCGCAGCAGGAATTAGAAGTCCTCGCAGGCCTGCCGCCAGAGGCGCGCATCGGCACCTGGGTGTTCGAATGGTACTGGAAGCAGCCGGGGGTGCCTCATGTCGAGGAATTCGTCGCGGCGATCCGCAAAGTGAACAGTGGCAAGGCGCCGACAGCGCGCCACTGGTTCGGCTATGCCGCCGCCTGGACATACGCGCTGATCGCCAACCAGGAAAAAACCCTCGATCCCCTCAAGCTGGCAAGGGCGCTGGAAGGTTTCGAATTACCGCCGGAGATCGCATTGCAGCCCTATAAGCCATTTTACCGCGCCGGCGATCATCAGCTGATGCCGACGCTCTATGTCGGTCATGCGATCGAAAAAGGCGAGACGGCAGAGGACCTTTTCCATGTCGACCTTCTGGTGAAAGGTGTCGACGCGGCATTGCCGGTGCCTGAAACCGGCTGCCATCTCAAGTGGCCGGGGTGAACCCTTCGCGAGGACCTCGCGGGCGGACGGCTTAGGCGGCCCTGTTGCTCGTCTCGACAGGCTAAAGCCTATTGGCAGCGTCGGCTCTGGCGCATCTTCAAGACGGATCACTCCCAGCGCTGTCCGGTGCGCGGTGGATGGCGCGCCAGACGCGCTCGGCGGTGGCGGGCATCGGTACGTCGGTAACGCCGAGCGGGGCAAGCGCGTCGACAATCGCGTTCATCACCGTCGGGGTCGAGGCGACCGTGCCGCCTTCGCCAACACCTTTGGCGCCGAGCGGGTTGGTCGTGCTCGGGACAGGGCTGAAATCGATCGTGATCGTCGGTAATGTGTCGGCGTGCGGGAGAGCGTAGTCGGTCAGTGTGCCGGTCAGTAACTGACCGTCACTATCGTAGACGACGTCTTCGAGCAAAGCCTGGCCCGCGCCCTGGGCAACGCCGCCCTGGATTTGCCCTTTCGCCAGCAACGGGTTGATCACCGTGCCGCAATCGTCGACGACAGTGTAGCGGTCGATCTCGACCAGGCCGGTTTCGGGGTCGATCTCGACCTCGCAGATATGGCAGCCATTGGGGAAGCTCGGCAGATCCGAGTTGAAGGCGCCGGCACCCTGCAGCCCCATGCCGAGTTCCGAGGGTAGGCCGACCGGGATAAACGACATCTGCGCCACTTGCTCGATCGGCATCGAGCGGTCGGTGCCCGAAATCGTATAGGCGCCATCGGCAAACGCGATGTCGGCGGCATTCGCCTCCATAAAATGAGCGGCAAAACGCTTGCCGCGCTCGATCAAATCGTCGGCCGCGGCGCGCAGCGCGCTGCCGCCGATCATCATGCTGCGCGAGGCATAAGTGCCGCGGCCGATCGCGATTTCGTCGGTGTCGGCCTGGGCCAAATGAATTTTGTCTTCGGGCACGCCGAGCCAGTCGGCGGCCATCTGGGCATAGGTGGTCTCGTGCCCTTGCCCGTGCGACAGCGTGCCGGCAAGAATCGTCACTTCACCCGAGGGGTCGAAACGCAACTCCATACGCTCGTTAAAGACGCCGGTGTTGTCGACGTAATAGACGATGCTGCGGCCGCGATATTTGCTGGCGGCCCCGCTTTGCGCCTGGCGTGCAGCGTAGCCGTCCCAATCGGCCAAAGACTGGCACTTCGCCAATGCGCCGGCGTAGTTCCCGGTGTCGTAGGTCCAGCCGGTCCGCGTCTCGTAGGGAAAGCTATCGCGACGGATAAAGTTCTTGCGGCGCAGTTCGGCCGGGTCGATCGCCATCTCGCGCGCTGCCCGATCGACGAGCCTCTCCATGATATAGACGGCCTCGGGCCGGCCGGCGCCGCGATAGGGCACGGTCGGTGCCGTATTGGTAAAAACGAGGCTGCTGGTCACCGACACCGCCGGGATGTCGTAGACGGTCGAGGCGAGCTTTAGCGAAAAGATGATCGGGATCGCACCCGCACCCTCGATATAAGCGCCGACATTGTGGGCACCGGTCCAGCGCAGGGCGAGGAACCGGCCATCGGCGTCGAGCGCCAGTTCGGCGCTGACTTTCTGGTCGCGTCCGTCATAGTCGCCGAGCAATGCTTCGGAGCGCGACGGGATCCATTTGACCGGCCGGCCGACGCGGCGCGCAGCCCAGACCATGATCGCCTCTTCGGGGTAGACATTCCCCTTCATGCCAAAACCGCCGCCGACATCGCGGGCAACGACGCGGATGCGGCTTTCCGGCACATGCAGGATATGGTGCGCCAATGTCTGGCGGACGCCGTGAACGTTCTGCGTGCTCGAATAAAGCGTGAAGCGGCGGGTGCCGGGGTCGTAATCGGCAAGACAACCGCGCGGCTCCATCGTGACCGCGGTGACACGGTTATTGTAGAGCGACAGGTTCGTCACATGTTGCGCTCGTGCAAAGGCGCCATCGACCGCGCCCGCATTGCCCAGCCGCATCGTAAACGAGATGTTGTTGGCGGCGCCGTCATGGACCAACGGCGCGTTCGGCTGCTGCGCCTCCTCTATCGTTGTCACGGCGGGCAGAGGCTCGTAATCGACCGAGACGAGTTCGGCCGCATCGCGCGCCAACGCCTCGGTGGCGGCGATCACGACGGCGACGCGCTCACCGACATGACGGACGCGGTCCTGGGCCAATGGCGGGCGCTTGGTGCGAAAGCCCGGCGGTCCGCCCATGTCTTCAGGCATGCCTTCGGGATCGAGCGTGCCAAGGCCATCCGCCGCCCAATCCGCGCCGGTCAGCACCGCCTCGACGCCGGGCAGCTGTTCTGCTGCGCTCTTATCGATCGAGCGGATGCCCGCATGGGCATGTGGCGAGTAGACGACGACCGCGTAGGTCTGGCGCGGCAGATCGATGTCCGCGACATAGCGCCCGCGGCCGGTTAGAAAGCGCGGATCTTCCTTGCGGGTGACGGGTTGTCCGATACCGAAACGCATACTGCTCCTCGCCGTCATGATCGGGCGGGACAGTACATCCGAAAGCCGTGCCAGGTCGAGCCGGGGGGCTCGCTACGCGCCGTGAACCCACCCGGCTCCGGCCGAATATAATATGGGTGGGAAGAGAAGGGCTCAGCCGGCGGAGGCGGAAGACCGGCGGACGTTGGCGCTCAGTTCGGGGATGCCGGTCACTTCGTAGCAGACGCGCGCCAGGGTCGCGACACCCTCGCGGATCACGTCCTTCGACGGCAACGCGAAGCACAGCCGCATCATCGATTTGGTTTCGGCCGGGTTGCATGACCATTCGGGGCCGGGATTAAAGACCAAGCCCTTCCTTGGCGGCAGGTGCCACCAAGCGTCGTCACATCGACCTCGTCCGGCAATTTGATCCACAGGAAGATGCCGCCCTTTGGCCGCCACATCTTTTCGACCGCGGTGCCAAATTCACGCTCGAGCGCATCGACCATCGTGTCGAGCTTTTCTTTCAAGACGCCGCTCAGCTCGCCGACATGCTGGTTGAAGCTGCGCGAAAAATATTCGGCGACGACCATTTGCTCAAGCGCGCCGGTGCCGCTATCGGTCTCGCGCTTCAGACCGACGAGCCGGCTCATCACCGCCCAGTCGGCGACGACATAGCCCAGGCGCAATGCCGGCGACAAAGTCTTCGAGAACGAGCCGACATGGATCACTCGGCTCGGGTCCATCGAGTAGATCGCCGGCGGCGCGTCGGGGCTCCACGTCAGATCGGCGTAGCATTCGTCCTCGAAGATCGCGACGCCGTGTTTTTTGGCGAGACCGAGCAACGCCTCGCGCCGATCGACCGGCAGGATCGAGCCGGTCGGGTTTTGCACGGTCGGGATCGTGTAGATGAATTTGGGCACGATCCCTTTGCTGCCGAGATCGCTGAGGATCCGGTCGAGCGCGTCGATGCGCAGCCCGTCATCGTCGAGCGGCGCGCCGACGACATTGACGCCGAGCCGCTGCAATTTGGTCAGTGCGCCGCCATAGGTGAATTCCTCGAGGATCACTGTGTCGCCGCGATTGAGCATGACGCGGTTGACGAGGTCGAGCCCCTGTCCCGAGCCCGAGGTGATCAGCACGTCCTCGGGTGTGCAGGCGATGCCGCGGCCCTTGACCTTGGCCACGACAAATTCGCGGATGCCCCGGAAGCCCTGCGGGCCGTGCGGGTTGTAGAGCGCCAGATCGGCGCCGTCACGGCGCAGCACGGCCTCGGCCGCCGCCGCCAGTTCCGCTGCCGGCACATGCTCCGGATCGTTATGGCCGCCGATAAAATTGTACTTCGGAAAGCCGGTCCAGCGCGGCGCCGCAGCCGGCAGACCCTCGGCGAACAAATGGCTGTAAGCAAAACCGGTAGCGGCCATGATGTTTTCCCATCTTTCAGGTCTTGGATAGATCGCCTTGCCCGGGCTTGACCCGGGCATCCACGCCTTGCGCGCTACGGACGCCGGAAGACGTCGGTGGCCGGGTCGAGCCCGGCCACGGTGTGCTGTAAAGTCGGGGCGGGTCTCTCGCGTCAGCGCGCGGGCGCGTACTTGCCGGAGACTTGCGGCGTGATGTCCGGGTAGGCGCCCGGCGTTTTTTGTGCCGCGCGTTCGTGCATCTGCAGACGCGTGACGCGCTCCCATTTCCGCCCGAGTTCGTCTTTGACATTGAAGGCGAGCTTGCCGACGCCCTCGATGTCGAGCTCGATCTTGTCGCCGTCCATAAACGGGTTGAGCCCGCGGTGATTGGTGCCGGTGGCGACGATATCGCCCGGCTCCAGCGCGTGGATCGAGGACAACCATTCGATGCAGCGCGGGATCTTGTGCGCCATGTCGCTGGTGTTGAAGTTCTGCATCAAGGTGCCGTTGTTGGAGAGCCGGATCTGCAATTTCTGCGGGTCCGGAACTTCGTCTTTGGTCACGATCCACGGCCCGATCGGCGCAAAGGTGTCGCGCGATTTCATCGCAAAAAAGCCGGGAGCCGGCAGGCCGCGTGCCGAGCCGTCGATAAAGCAGGTATAGCCGAAAATGTAGTCCATCGCGTCGGCGGCTTTGACGTTGCTCGCCCTTTTGCCGATCACGAGCGCCAATTCGGCCTCGCCCTCAAAGATCGTCGCCGGCGCATCGGGCACTACCATCGTGTCGCCCGGTCCGCAGATCGCGTTCGCAGTCTTTTGGAACGCATTGATCGGCGCCGGCGCGCTGCGGGTGCCGTCTTCCATGTAATTGACCGCCATGCAGTCGATATTGTCCGGCTTTGGCAGCGGCGCTCTCAGCCTGACCGATGACAGCGGCTTGCCCTGGCCGCTCGCCGCGGCGTCTTCCAGCTTGCCCTTGTATTGGTCGAAACGCGCGATCAGGTTGTTCATCAAATCGCCGGGACCGGTATGCGGGATATCGCGGACCACCGACGACACGTCGACGATGTTGTCGCCCTTCACCACGCCAAGCTTATAGTCGTCAAAATAGGCCAGCTTCATTTGATCCTCCGTTATTCGACCGGGACAAAGATGCAGTTGCGGATCTTGCCATCGAGCGCTTTCGACAAATGCCCTTTGCCGGTGGTGTCTTCGACGAGCACGACCTCGCCGGCGCCGATCTCGCGAGCTTCGCCATCGCTGGCGGTGATCTGAACTCCAGCATCGAGATTGATGATGTATTGCCGCCGCGGCGCCGGATGCCAATCGAGATCGTAGGTCGGCGGCACCTCGCGAAAGATGATGCCGTTCGCCGGGAGCCGCTTCGACAATTTGCCGCCCGGCGTTTGCTCGACCCATTCGACTTCGATGTCTCGCCAGTGCGACTGGCCGTTCGCGTCGGCATAAAGATTGTGGATCCGCACAGCGCTCCTCCCCTCGCGATTGCCTTGTGCCGCGCATACTAATGGCGGAGCCGATCCCGGCGCCAGCCCCCTCGACGGAGCGTATGGCGAACTCAGGCGCGCTGCGCCGCCGCAGGGATCGCCGCGGCGGGTGGGACTGCCCGCCGGATGCCCGGTTTCAGCCGCAAAGCCGGGCTTTCGACCAGATGCCATGACAGAAAGGCGATTGCGGCGGCCGCGGGCAGCGCGATCGCCAGCACCTGCCACCATAAAGCGTGGCCGCCAAGGGCCCAGATCACCCCCTCCTCGACCGGCCAGCCATAGATGTAAAGCCCGTAAGACAGATCGCCGAACCGCGCCGCCGGGATCACCGGCAGAGACGGGTTCAACGCCAGCCAAAGGGCGAGATAGCAGCCAAATAGAGGAAATAGCGGGATGAACTGGCGCAACGGCACGCTCAGCACCAGCCCGGCAAAGGCTAGCGCCGCGATGCGGCCGTCGAAAATGCGGGTGCCGCGCAATTTGTACAGGATCATGCCGGCGGCAAAAAAAGCGAGCAGCCAGCCCCAGCCGCCGAGGAAATCGAGCGCGTCTTGAAGCTGCAAGCAGGCCAGTCCAAGCGCCAGCAATCCCAACATCACCGGCAGTCGCAACAAGCGCAGTATGCCGAGGCCGAGGACCATGACGTACATCATGACCTCAAAGCGCAACGTCCACAGCGATCCGTTGATTTCGAGCCCGACCGGGTTGTTGACAAACATGACACCCGGCAATTCGTGCACGGTCTGGTTAAGCAAGGTGTTGCCGAGCACATAGAGGTAAGGCGCCGGTTGGCTGAAATAGGCGCCGGGCCGCAGGGTCGTCACGACAGGCGCCAGCACAAAGGCCGACATGACGGTCGCGACAAACAGGCCCGGGAAAATCCGCAAAGCGCGCTTTGCGACAAAGCGCAGCGGGTTGCCGGTCTGCTCGTAGCTTTGGGTCACGAGAAAGCCGCTGACCGCAAAGAATGTGAATACCCCGGTCAGCCCGAGGATCGATTGGTTGCCGGTCAACCGGATCAGCCACTCGTTCTTCTGGGTGCCGTCGGCGATAAGAAAAGCATGCGAAAACATCACCGATGCCGCCGCCACCAGGCGCAGCGCGTCAAAATTGTTGGGTCTCGATGGCTGATTTGCCGCGGCGTCCGCGCCGGTCATCGGCCGGTCATGGGTTGAACAGTCGGGCGACGCGCTCGCGGTGCCAGGTGGCGTCGCCGAACGCGACTTCCGAGGCCTTGGCGCGCTTGAAATAGAGCTGCAGGTCGTGCTCCCAGGTCATGCCGATGCCGCCGTGCAATTGGATTCCGGCGCCGGCGACCTTGCGCGCCATGTCGGAGGCGGCGGCCTTGGCCATCGCCACCGCGAGCGGCGCGTCGTTTTCACCCTGATCGAATGCCCAAGCGGCGTAATAGGTCAGCGACTTCGCGTTTTCGATCGCCACCAGCATGTCGGCGGCCTGGTGCTTGACCCCCTGATAGCTGCCGATCGGCTTGCCAAAGGCCACGCGCAATTTGGCGTAGTCGACGGTCATGTCGAGCACCTGCTGTGCTGCAGCCGCACATCTCGGCACAGAACGCCACGGTCGCGCGCGTGATAGACCCGTGACAACGGCCCCCAGCCCTCGTGCTTCTCGCCGAGCAACGCTGAGGCCGGCAGTGCGACGTTATCGAGCCGCACCTCGCACAATTTGCGGGTCTCGTCGATTGTCGGCATCAGCGCGACGGTGAGGCCCGGGGTGTCCTTCGGCACCAGGAACAGGCTGACCCCGTCCTCCATCGTGCTGCCGTCGCGGGTGCGCGCTGCGACCACCAGGACATCCGCGAGATGCGCGTCGCCGACAAACAGCTTGCTGCCGGAGAGGGTGAAGCCGCCGCGCGTTTCCCGCGCCGGCATCGCGATCCCGGCGGCGTCCCAGCGCAACGACGGCTCGGTCCAGGCGAGCGCCGCCTTCGCCTTGCCGGCGGCGATCCGCGGCAGCCATTCGCGGCGCTGCGCCGGCGAGCCGGCCTCGGCGATCGCCGCGCCGCCGAGCAACACCGTCGACAGAAACGGGCCGGGCATGACCCGCCGCCCCATTTCCTCCATCAGGACGACGAGATCGACGAGCCCGAGCCCGCTGCCGCCATCGTCCTCGGGATACACGATCCCGAGCCAGCCCTGCTCCGCCAGCTGTCGCCAGAATGTCTCGGTCACCGCCTCTGCGGTGGCCATGCGCTCGCGGACAAAGCGGCTGTCGCATTCGCTCTCGAGGAATTTGCGCGCGGTCTCGCGCAGCAATTCCTGCTCCTCGCTAAACCCGATATCCATTGCTCAGCCTTTTGGCAGGCCGAGAACGCGTTCGCCGATGATGTTGCGCTGGATTTCGCTGGTGCCGCCGGCGATCGTGTATTGGCGGGCGCCGAGCACCCGGTGGTGCCAGCGCGCGGCGTCGGGCACGGCCTCGGTCGGCGCATCGACGGTGGCGTAAGGGCCGAGCAGGGTCGACGAGAAATCGGCGATCCGCAACGCCAGTTCCGAGCCAAACAATTTGAGGATCGAGCCCTCGGGGCCCGGCGGCTCGCCACGCAAGCGCCGGGTCAGCCCACGCAGGCGCGTAACCTGCAATGCCTTGACGTCGATCATCAGCTGGGCAAGCTGCTGGCGGATATGGCTCTCGTTCCAGGCTGGCTCCTGCCGGTTTGGGAATTGCTTGGCCAATTCGGCGAGGCGGGCGATTTGCGCCGCGTGGTCGCGGCCGCCGGCGCCGCTGCGCTCGAACATCAATGTCGTGATCGCAACCTTCCAACCTTCGTTGAGCTCGCCGACCAGGTTCTCCTTTGGGACGACCACGTCCTCAAAAAACACCTCGTTGAAATGCCGATGGCCGTTGAGCAGCACCAGTGGGCGCACGGTAATGCCCGGCGTCTTCATATCGACGAGGAGATAGCTGATGCCGTGATGCTTGGGGGCGTCGGGATCGGTGCGCACCAGCAAAAAGCACCAATCGGCGAAATGCGCGCCCGAGGTCCACACCTTCTGCCCATTGACGAGGAAATGGTCACCGCGATCGACCGCGCGCGTCCTGAGGCTGGCGAGATCCCCGCCGGCGCCAGGTTCGGAAAAGCCCTGACACCACCGCTCCTCGCCGGCAAGGATGCGCGGCAGATGGCGCTTTTTCTGAGCTTCGGTGCCGCATTGGATCAGCGTCGGACCCAAGAGGTTGATGGCGCTGGCCCCCGGCAGGATCGGGGCGCGGGCGCGGAAATACTCCTCGTCGAAAATGACCTGCTGCATAAAATTGGCGCCGCGCCCGCCATATTCCTTGGGCCAGGAAATCCCGACCCAGCCGGCGGCATGCATCTTCTTTTGCCAGGCAATGCGCTTTTCCAATGTCTCGCGATCGGGTGCCACGCGCTGGTCGGCGGCATCGTCGACTTTAATTTCGTCGGGAAGGTTGGCCTCGAGCCACGCCCGGAACTCGGCGCGAAAAGCGGCATGTTCCGGGCTGTCGGCAAAGTCCATTGGCGCCTGCCTCGTCAGCTGTTGCTGGCGCGAGGAAGGCTAGGCCGAGCCCGCCGCTGTCGCAAGCGCAGCGAAACCCGGCGCATAGGAATCGTCGGAACTGAAAGCGACGCCGATGCCGACTCGGCTATTGCCGCACCGGCATCACTCTTCCCGGCTCCGGCCCGCCCGCCCGCCAAGAGCGGGGGTCGATTTCGTTCAGGCCTGGGCGATCGGATAATTGGCGAGGATCGCGTCGATCCGTTTGAACGCCTTTTCGGTTGCCGCCTGCGGGGTCATTCCGTTGCGGATCACATCAGCCTCCGCTTGGCCCCAAATCTGCTCGGCATTGACGACGCCAAACCCCGGATTGAAAACATGGAACGCCGGAATGGTCGGGTCCATCAATCCTTCCCGCACGTAGACCGGCCGATGCGGGTCCTTCGGATCGAGCCAGAACGGGTCGTTTATGACCAGTTCCGGCATGGCCGGCAGCCAGCGGCCCAATCCCTCTTTTAAATAGGCGTCGGTGACCTTCGGCTGGATCACGTAGGTCAAGAACTCTTTGGCGGCTTTGACGTTCTTTGCCCCTTTCGGGATAAAGCCGCCAAGTGCTGCAATCACCGCGGGAACCGGTTTGCCGGCGTTGTCCTGCGGCAGCCCTTGGGTCACGATAGCGTTATAGGCTTCCTTGTCGTGATAGAGCGCGACCTCGGTCGAGATCGTCCCGTCGAAATCCATTACGATTTCTTTGGCGTGGAAGGCGTTATTGTCATCGGCGTCGTTCCAGTCGAGAACACCGGTCGGTGTGTTTCCTTCTTTGTAACAGTTCGTCACAAAGCTTAGCGCTTTAGCCACCGCTACCTTGACCTGTGGATCGTCAAGGTGCCCTTTGCCATCGGCGGTCACCATATTCTTGCCGCCATTGGCGATCAGAAAGGCATAGAACAAATTGTTTCCGTCGGCGGGGCCGGTCGTCGTCAGTTGCAGTCCGCAAGCGTAGACGCTGCGATGGCCTTTCGCGCGCAGCGCCTTCTGCACCGGCTTGAAGAAATCGAAATAGGCATCCCAGGTTTTTGGCGCGTCCGCGATCTTGTACCCTGCTTCCTCGACCAGGTTTTCCCAGATATGGAACGGCACCACAGTAGTCTTGTACGGAACCTGATAGAAGCCCCGCTCTTTTTTGACGTTGTTGTAAAATCGGGACGCAAGTAATGCGTTGGGAAGATATGACGATTTCTGGGTGTCGACGACGTCGCTGACCTCGATGATTTTGTCGTCCCAGGAGTTCTGCGGCAGGATGGTCGCGTCGGCCGCGTCGTAAGAGATGACGTCGGGAACATCCCCGGTCGTCAATGCCGAGATGACTTTCTGGCCAAGCGGGCCGAACGGCACGATCGTGTAGTTGACCGTGTTGCCGCTCGTCTTCTCGTAGTCCGTGACCATTCTCTTGAAGCCAGCGTCCTCCTCGGGAATAAACCCTTGCGTCCACCATGCGGTGATGGTCGTCGCTGCGGCGTTGGCGATATATGGCCGCGCCAGCGCTCCGGCCGCCAGCAATCCCGCCGAGGTGCGCAACAGCGAACGCCTGCTCAAGCTATTCATTATTCACCTCCCTATTCTTGCCGCCGGCTCGCTTGCGCTTAGCCGCGGCGTCGTTAATCAACCAGCTTGGTTCCCGATCGTTCCCTTCGTTGGCATTGACGGCTCTCAAGTTTCCCGTATCGCGGGTGAAGCGGACGCTAAAGTTTTTCCCGCAGGCCGCAGCGGCGGCGTATGATCCACCCGGAATTCATCCGAGGGAGGAGATTATGGCGGCAACCAATGTTTACGCGGGCGCGGCGAAGTCGATGGGCGGCACCCTGGGCGGTGTCTTCCGTCAGACAATCGGCAATGGCGGCTGGCAGCACCTGACCAATGGCCTGCCCGAGGGTGCCGAGGTTCACGCGATCACAGTCCATCCCGACCATCCCGACACAGTCTACATCGGCACCACCAAGGGCGCCTTTCGCAGCACCAATCGCGGCGACACCTGGCAGCAGCTGAACCTGCCCGGCGAGGCCGATATCTGGTCGATCTGCATCCACCCGACAAACCCGAACGTGGTTTATGCCGGCGCCACTCCGCCTGCGGTCTATCGCAGCGACGATGGCGGGAACACCTGGCGCAAAACTGCCGACCCCGGCCTACCGGACCGCGTCATCATGGGTTTCGCCTGCCGCGTAATGCGACTCGATGTCGATCCGAACTCGCCGGACGATGTCTACGCGACGCTCGAAGCGAACGGAGCAATGCGCAGCCGCAACCGCGGCGAGAGCTGGGAGGATTGCACCGCCGATCTGATCCGGTTTTGCGAACAGCCGAAATATCGCAGCCGCATCGGCAGCCAGACCGAGGTCGAGGGTATGCTCGATGGTCACGCGCTGGCGTGCAGCGCCGCCGCCCCCGGCACCGTGTTTCTCGCCAATCGCATGGGCCTGTTCCGCAGCAATGATCGCGGCCAGAGCTGGCAGGACATGGAGATCAACCGGTTTTCGCCATTGACCTATGGCCGCGACGTTCGCGTCTCGCCGCATGATCCGAAAGTGCTCTACGCCGCCCTAAGCCCGGCGGCGCGCAGCACCGATGGGGCGATCTACCGCAGCGACGATGTCGGCCAGACCTGGAAGCGTTTCGACCACGGCATCAAAGCCGAAGCGACAATGATGGGGGTAACGGTTCATCCCAAGGACCCGAACCAGGTTTACGGCGTCTCGCGGTTTGGCCAGGTGTTTGGCACGCAGGATGGCGGCAAGAGCTGGAGTGAGACGCGGCTGCCCGAAGGTGTCCGCGACGTTTACGCCGTCGCCTGCGGGTAAGCTGCTGATCTGCTCCGGCGCCCCTAGGAAAAGCAGCCGTCGGGTTCCCCGTGGCCGGACTTGTTCCGGCCACCCACGACTTATGATGCGCTGAAGCTCGAAAAGACGTGGATGCCCGGATCAAGTCCGGGCAGAGCGAGCTTATGGGGCAGCCAAGACGAGAATGGGAGGATGTCGATGGCCGAGGACGCAAACCGCAATCTGATAAAGCAGAAGCTCGCGGCCGGCGAGTTGGTGCTGTGCATGAATTTGCGGCTGGCGCGCAGCGTCGATATCGCAATGGTGGCCAAGGCTGGCGGCTATGACGCGCTCTATGTCGATATGCAGCACGCGCCCTATTCGATCGACACCACCGCGACGATCTGCGCTGCGGCACTCGGGATCGGCATTACGCCGCTGGTGCGGGTGCCCAGCCATGACGGACACTGGATGAGCCGAGTGCTCGACGGCGGGGCACAAGGGGTGATCGTTCCCGACGTTGAGGACCGCGCGCAGGCTGAGGCGGTGGTGCGCCATTGCCGGTTCCCACCGGTGGGCCGGCGCTCGGTCATGGGGCTGGGACCGGCGCTCGGCTACCGTGCGATGCCCTTGGGCGAGCTCAGCGAGCGGCTCAATGCCGATACCGCAGTGATCGTGATGCTCGAGACCGCCCGCGGCATCGATAATGCCAAGGCGATCGCCGCGGTGCCGGGGATCGACGTGCTGCTGATCGGCTCGGGCGATCTGACGACCGATTACGGTATTCCGGGCCAGGTCGATCATCCGCGGCTGCGCGAAGCCTATGAACGGGTGGCGCGAGCCTGCCATAATCACGGAAAGGTGCTCGGGGTCGGCGGCATCCGCCACAATGTCCAGCTGCAAGGCGAGTTGGTGCGGCTCGGCGCCCGCTTTGTCATCGCCGGCACCGACGTGAATTACGTGCTCGCCGGCGCGCGCCAGGACACCACGGCACTGCGCGCGATACCGCTCGGGTAACTATGGGAGGTTCCGCCGCGATCGGTGATCTTTTCGGGGAGACTGGGGAAGCCGGGCCGGGCGATAGTTACCAGCCATTGGGCGAGGGCGCGTTGCTGCTGCGCGGGTTTGCGCAGGACGAAACCGCGGCCCTGGTTGCCGCTGTCGATCAGATCGCCGCTATTTCGCCGTTTCGCCACATGGTCACGCCGGGCGGGTTCCAGATGTCGGTAGCGATGACGAACTGTGGCGAAGCCGGCTGGATAACCGATTGCGGCGGCTATCGCTATTCGCCTATCGACCCGGCGACCGGAAAATCATGGCCGCGAATGCCCACAATCTTCCGGTCGTTAGCGGCACGGGCTGCAGCGGCCGGTGGTTTTGCGGGGTTCGCAGCAGATGCCTGCCTGATCAACCGCTACGAGCCCGAGACCAAGCTTTCGCTGCACCGCGACGAGGACGAGCGCGATTTGTCGGCGCCGGTGGTGTCGGTATCGCTCGGCTTGCCGGCCACTTTTCTCTGGGGCGGCCTCAACCGCAAGGACCGGCCATCCCGCATACGGTTAGAGAACGGCGATGTCGTCGTGTGGGGCGGGCGCGCGCGTCTTGTCTATCATGGCATCGCCCCGCTCGCCGACGGTGAGCATCCACTGACCGGGCGCAGCCGGATCAATCTGACGTTCCGAAGGGCTCTCTAACCTCGCAAGCGACCTACATTACGCTGCCGGCTGTGCGTTGCGGCGATAGCGTGCGAACCAGCGGTTTCGAAGCGAAGTCTTGACCGTCCCGGAATTGCGATACTCGAAGATCGGGATTTCGCTCGAGATGCCCTTGACCTTTTCGAAACCGATCGGGTGGAGGTGGCCCGTGGCGCCGGACAGGGCCTGCGCCACATCGCCGGAAATCGCACAGGGGACGCGATGGGCCTTTGCCGCCTCCTCCATGCGCGAGGCGATGTTGATCGTGCTGCCATAGATCCCGATTGACCGCTTGGTATCGCCCTGTTCGCTGACGACGACATCGCCACCGTGTACACCGACCCGAAAAGTCGGGACTACGCCAAACTGCGCCATATAGCCGCCGTGCTCTCGCCGGACGGCGGCGAAAACCGCGTCGAGCGCGCGCAATATTTTGTCGGCGTGCACCGCTTCCCGCCAATCCCAGATCGCGATCAGTCCGTCGCCCTTGTAGAGATAGATTTCGCCGCCGAAATCGGTAATCGGCTTCGAAATATCGAACAGAAACTTTCCGACCAAGGCCTTTATTTTGAGGTCACCAAGCCGTTCGGCGAGCGCCGTCGAATTATTGATGTCAATAAAGACCAGCACCTTTTGTTGCACGACCGGGCGATGATAGGTGCCGATCATCAAGTGAAACAGGGTCTCGATGCCAATGAAATGCACCGCCCGCATGACCACGATCCCGATCACGGAAAACGCAATTACGACCGGTAGAATAAAGGGCAGGCGACTATAGGGGACTGGCGTCGGATATATCGGGTGTAGGATCACATGGGTAATGTTGACGGCGATCACGAACAGGATCGCGACGACAGCGGTGTAAATCCCGATCGACAGCAGTGGATGCATATTGCGTAGCCAGCGGCCGCGCAGGCTTTGGACATAGAATTGCTCGAACAGACCTACTCCGGTGCCGACCAAAACCGCATTCAGGATGCCGAAGGCGGGAGGCCGGCCTTGCGCCAGCGTCGTCAGACCAGCGAGCAGGGCAAAAATCGCGACCGCCAGCAGGATGGAGACCAATTTCCTGCGCGTCGAAATCGATATTTGCCGGAAGTTGAGGAGCTTCATCAGGACGCCAAATAATGGACGGAGCGATTTGCTATAGGGCGTCTCGATCAAAAAAGTGCCGGTCCGCCGGTTGGCGCCAGCAAGCGGCTTCTCGATCTTAGTACCTTCTGTGCCAACACCTGAGCCGATAGTTTTGATGCCGCTCAAATCGGACGAGGAGAGCTATGCCCGCACAATTGCCCGAAGAAGCCGAAATCTTTCTAGACCATATCGCGCATTTCGTGCCGGCGATGCAGCCAGCCGCCGAAGCGCTCGAGCGTTGCGGTTTCCGCTTGACGCCATTCACCGCCCAAATCAACCGGATCGATGGCACGATGGCGCCGGCTGGCACTGGCAATCGCTGCGCCATGTTCCGGCGCGGCTACCTCGAAATCCTCGCCGCCACCGAGGAAACCCCGCTCGCCCGGCAACTCGAGGAACGCCTGACGCGACACATCGGCATCCATCTCGCGGCCTTTAGCAGCGCCGATGCGGCCGGCGAACGTCGCCGGTTGGCCGCTGCCGGCTTCTCGGTCTCGCCGCTCGTTGACATGCGGCGACCGGTCGCCACCGAAAACGGCGAAGAGGACGCCCGCTTTACGATCGCTCGCATCGCCCCGGGCGCTATGCCGGAGGGCCGGATGCAGTTTTTGACCCACCACACCCAACACCTGGTCTGGCGCGAGCCTTATCTCGATCATCCGAACGGCGCGCGAGCGCTGAGTGCGTTGTGGATCGCCGCCGACCACCCCGCCGAACCGGCACAGCGCTTCGCCCGATTTACCGGCCGCGCAACATCGTTCGATGGTGCCGTCGCGGCGATTAGGCTTGACCGCGGCTTCTTGCGCTTTGCTTCGCCGCGATTTCTTGAGCGCGAATTCGGCATCGTTCCCGGCCCACCGCTCCCCTATCTGGCAGCCTATGAGATCGATGTCACCGCTCTAGATCGCGTCCACGGCATCGCGCGGGCGGCCGGCATGATGCTTCGACCACTGGCTCAAGCCATTGCGGTGAATCTGCCGCCTTCGGTCGGCGGAACCATTATATTCCGCGCACAAGCCGACTGAGCCCATTTGCCGATTGGCGCGCTTCATGGCGCTGAGCCGCTCGCTGTGGTTATTTTAGCGCAGCGGCAGGATGGTGCTGAGACAACTCTGGGGACAATCGAGCATGAGATTGAGCGTCGTGACGTTTATGCATCCCGGCGCGGAGGCGCGCGGTCAGTCGCTCGAGCGGATTACAAACTATGCGCGCCGGATCGAAGCCGCCGGGTTTCCCGGAATCTGGGTGACCGATTCGCTTGGACGCGGTCGGGCGACGCTGGATCCGCTCGTGGCGCTCAGCGCTCTCGCCGCCGTGGTTAAGCGGGTCGAGCTGGGCACCGCTGTTTTGCAGGTATCGCTGCGGCATCCGGTTGACCTCGCGCATCGGGTGCAATCGCTGCAGGCGGTTTCGGGCAACCGGCTGCGGCTTGGCGTCGGCAGCGGCTCGACCCAGGCGGATTTTGATCTGTTCGGCGCCGATTATGCCCAGCGCTTTCGCACTTTGATGAGTTCGCTCGATGTTATGCGGCAGACTTGGCGCGGCGAGCCGGTGAATGGCGGCGTTTTGACGCCCTGGCCGGGCAGCGAGGGCGGCCCGCCGGTTTTGCTTGGCGCGTGGCGCAATCCGCGCTGGATTATATACGCCGCCCGACAATGCCAGGGCTGGATTGCTTCGGGGCTCTACAGCAGCTGGGAGGATCTTGAGAACGGCATGCGGATCTACCGCGAGGCGGGTGGCGCGAACGCGGTGCTTGCCAATGTGATTGTCGACCTGAGCAATCGGCCGGAGCCCGGCAGTCTCGCCGAGCGCGCCAAGGTCTCGCTGGTTTGCGGCCCCGACGAGGCCCGGCAGCGGCTGAAACGGATCGAGCAGATCGGCTTTGACGAGGTTCTAGCAATCTCGCCGGCCGGCAAGATCGACGAGATCGAGCGGGTCCGCGACTACCTGTAACGAACGCTACAGAACCAGTTGCGTCTGGGTTACGAGCGCGATCAGCCGGCCCTCGGTGCTGGTAATGCGGGTCTGCCAGATCATTGTCCGCCTGCCACGATGGACAGCGGTCGCTTCGCCGAGGATTTGCGTGCCGGCCGGCGCCGGGGCGATAAAGTTGGTCTTGCTTTCGATTGTCGTCGTACCGGCGCCCTCCGGCAAATTGATGATTGTGCCGACCGCGCCGAGGGTGTCGGCGAAGGCCATGATCGCGCCGCCATGAAGCACCGCCGGGCGGGTGCAGAGGTCGTCGCGCACCGTCATTCGTCCGACGATCCGATCGGCCGCGGCGCTGACAAACTCGATCCCGAGCAGTTCGGCGAAGGGTAACCGCTCCCGGGCGATCCTCTCGAGCATTTCCATATAACGCACCTCTAATGGTGATCGGCGCGTCCGATCACCACCATGGTAATGCCATCATTGGTGCGGTAGGCTCCAGACTTGGAGATTTGGCCGGACGGGCTCGGAGAAAAGAAATGCCAAAGGGGCGTTTCCGCGGGCAACGGCCCGTGTGGAGGATAGCACGCGTGCGCAAACTCGTGATGGCGGTCGTGGTGATGGCGTCGGTTTCCCCGGTCGCGGTGTTGGCCGAGCAATCTCAGCAGGCGGGCAGCAAGGACGCCGTTTACGAAGAGCTGAATCTTTTCGATGAGGCGTTTGAGCGCATCCGACAGGATTTGGTCGACCCTGTCGGGGACGAAAAACTCGTCGGCGCGGCGATCACCGGCATGTTAACAGGCCTCGATCCGCACGCCTCCTATATCGATCCGGCGACGCTGAAGGCGTTGAAGGAACCCGCCGCGGCCGGCGATGTCGGGATCGGCGCAGCCCTGACCGCGGAAAAGGGCGAAGTTAAGGTGATCTCCCCGCGCGACGGCTCGGCAGCGGCCGAAGCCGGCATCAAGCCCGGCGATCTGATCGTGGCGATCGATAAGGAACCGACCTATGAGATGACCCTGCCGGAGGTCGAGCAGAAATTGCGCGGCCCTGCTGGCAGCAGCATCAAACTGACCTTGCAACGCGGTAGTCAGCCCACCCCGCTAAAGCTCACGGTCAAGCGGGCGCCAGAACGGGCGCAGACCGTCACGGCGCGAGTAGCGGAGGGGGATGTTGGCTATGTGCGGGTGGCCGGGTTCGACAGCGGAACGGCATCGGCACTGGCTGCAGCGACGCAGAACCTGCGGCAGGAAACCGCCGGCCGGCTGCTCGGCCTTGTGCTCGACCTGCGCAACAACCCAGGCGGCAAGTTTGAGGACGCGGTCGCGGCCGCCAATGACTTTCTCGACAAGGGCGACGTCGCGGCCGTCAAGAGCCGCGATCCCGGCAAGACTAAACACATCGCCGCCACGCCAAACGATTTGGTCAAGGGTCTGCCGATCGTCGTTCTGGTCAATGGCGGGACCGCCAACGAAGCCGAATTGGTCGCGGCAGCGCTGCAGGACAACCACCGCGCGCTTCTGATCGGCACCAAGACCTTTGGGGAGAGCGCAATCGAAAGCCTGATCCCGCTCGCGAGCGGTGGTGCGATCCGGCTCACCACCGCCCGCTTCACGACCCCTGACGGGAAGGAAATCGACGGTAAAGGCATTGCCCCCGACCTGGTCGTGACACCGATCAAGCTTGAAAAACTGGCGAGGGAGGAGGGGCTGCACGAAGCCGACTTGCCGGGGGCCTTAAAGAACCCCGACCAGCCCGCACCCGCCGCTGCTCCGGGCGCCGCCGCCGCTCCTCCGGCGAAGACCGGACCGGCCGGGCCGTCTACCAATGGCACTGCCAAACCGGCGCCAGCGGCCGCCAACAAGACGGCGCCAACGGTGGCCAATGAAGATATGGGCGGCGCCAACGACGAGCAGCTGACCCAAGCGCTGGACGTGTTGCGCGGCCTTGCCGTGTTCAATTCCCACGCGTCCGGCTGAACCGCACGCGCGCTTGTCGAGGGCGCAACACACGGCGGCTCGAGTTCTGAGCTAACCTTGCCCGCTAGCTTGATGCAAACGGTCCTGCCGCGGCCAATCGCAGAGCCGAAACGAGGCGAGCGGAACGCCCAAAGGACGAGCCCAAAGGGTGCCGCTGCCGGACAATATCGCGCCTGCAGCGATACCCGCGAACGCCGCCCACGATGACGCAACCACAAACGTGCGCGTGCTCCGGCGCCCAGCGCTAGCTACCGGGTTTGTCGAGCAGTAAGACGCCGTCGCGGCGGATGCGGTTGATAATTCTCCCTGAGAGCAATCTCAGCAGCAGCGGCAAGCCAAGTTCGACCCGCACGACATGGTCCTCTACATCGATGCGCCCGACGATGCTCTGCCGCATCGCAGTGAGGCCGAAGTCGAGCCGGTAATCCGTCCAGCCGTACTCGATCGAGCTGACGAACGCAGCCAGCTGGCCGCGGATGTATCCGAGCGCGTTATCGAGCCGACGCTTCGCCTCTTCACGGCCAAGCTGGTGCGAGATCGTCACCACGATCGGATCTGGCATGTACAAAGCCCCAACAGTGACTAACAGTAAACAGTCGGCATCGGTCGATCTCCGATCGGGCCGGGATCACATCGATGTCTGACGCGAGCTGTTTCACCATCAGTCTAGCGCAGAAGACACCGGAATATATCTCTCGCGGCTTGGGCCGATCGCCCGAAGGCAATGCCGGGCTTCGCCCTTACGAGCTGATTCCCAGCAAAGATCACGAGTTTGACCCGGTTTGACAGCCGCCAACCGGCACCGGACCAATCGACTAATTTCTGCTTACTTGACTGCCGCCGCAGTTTCCGCCTTGAGCGTCGTCACCCGCCGGCAATTCGTCACGGGCCAAAGGCGCTACGATTGAAGTTCAATCCATTTGAATCCAACAGCACAGCACCCCAAGAGGTTAAAAAGATTTCGTTCTGACAAAAGGGAATTTCTCCACACATTCATGTAAATACGAAAACGATTATTGATCCGGTGTGAAGCATTTCACATGGGCCAGCAAAGCTTTCCAGGTATCAATTCTTCGCGGAGACAAGCAGCCGCGTAAAAAGGAGGTTGATTTGGCACTCACCCTAATGCTCGAGCGCACGGTTCTCAACAATTTCGACGATGCCGCCGGCCGCTGGCAGTACGAAGGCGGTACGGTCTTTGAGAACAAGCGGCTCGTCGGACACTACGCCAGCACCAAACGCGTGGTTTTCGGAGCAACCGACGCGCAGAATACCGCGATGTTGACCCTCGAAGTATTCTTCACCCCGCAATTGCCGCCGCAAAACATCGTCATGCAGGGAGCACACGACTTCAACTCGGGGGGCGAGATCGGCAGTGTCAGCGCCGCTTCAACCGCGTTTGCGACGCATATTGGCAAAGAGTTTCATCGCGCCGGCAACGTTGTAACGATCGCGTAAGCAGTTTCGCGCGCGAGCACTCGCGGCGGGCTTTGTAACGGAGCCCACCTATCGCTCAGCTCGCGGGTTGCTCCGCGCGCACTGCTCTTCAAAGTTGGGGTCGCGCTCGTCAAGCCGCGGTCGCACGCGCCCGCTGCTCGGCGAGCGCGGCCTCGATTTGCCGTCTGAGCTCACCCGGCGTGAACGGCTTTCGAATCAGCCGACGCCCCCTCCCCCCATTAGTGAGCCCGGCCGAGCCGGTATATCCCGTAAAGAAGATTATCGGCAGGTCAGGGTAGAGACCCTCCACATGATCCGCCAGTTCCGGACCGCTCATCGGGTTCATGACCACGTCAGTCAACAGCAAATCGACAGCGGGATTATTCGCGAGCGTTTCCAGCGCGGCGCCTCCGCTGTCGGCCTGCAGCACCGAATAACCGATATCTTTCAGGATCGCAGCGGTGGTGGCGAGTACTCCAGGGTCGTCGTCGACAACCAGAACGACTGCCTCGCCGGTCTCGGGCTCGATCGCCTCCTCTCGATGACCAGACATTGGTGCAGCCTGCGCCGTTGCCCGGGGCAGATACACGCTGACCGCCGTTCCCTTGCTTGGCGTACTGTCGGTCTGCACGCCTCCACCCGATTGACGCGCCGTTCCGAAAACTTGCGAGAGACCAAGACCCGAACCGGCGCCTGGGGGTTTCGTCGTAAAAAACGGCTCGAACGCCCTCTCCAGGACCTCCGGCGGCATTCCAGTGCCCGTATCTTGCACTGTGACAACGACGTAGTCGCCTTCCGCGGGCTCCTCGGCGTGCCGGGGCGGACCGCGATAGGTATTGGTGGTTTCGATCGTCACGACACCGCCCTTCGGCATCGCGTCGCGGGCATTGATCACCAGGTTCAGGATTACCAGCTCGAATTGGGTGGGGTCGATCATTGCCGGCCACAGCTCGGCCTGTGGTCGGATTTCGATGCGCATCCGGGGACCTAGCGCGCTGTGCAACAATCCCTGCATGCCATCGATCGCGGCATTTAAATCGACTGGCCGTGGTGATAGCGGCTGTCGTCTCGCAAATGCCAAGAGGCCGCCGGTCAACATTGCGCCGCGCTCGGCGGCCACCCGCATTGCGTCTAGATAATTGATCGTCGCCGGATCCAGAACAGCGTTCTTGCGGATCAATTCTATATTGCCGATTAGTACGGTCAGCAGATTGTTGAAATCATGTGCAACGCCACCGGTCAGCTGACCCACGGCCTCAATCCTCTGCGCTTGATTAAGCGCGGCCTCGGCGCGTTCGCGCTCGGCCATTTGTTCGACTAGCCGGTGTTGTGCTTCCTCGGCAGTGTCTCTGGCGGCGCGATACTCGCCGATCAGCGCTTCCACCTGACGCGTACGCTGCGCCAAAAGCAGCAACAGGCCAACGACAACTACCGCCGCCGCAAACGCAGCCAAAGAAAATGTTGTAACTTGCTGCCGCCAGGATGCGAGAACTCGGCTTTGGGCGACCGACACATTGACCGCCAATGGAAAAGCCTTCAGCGCGCGTATGGCTAATACTCGCCGGCTCCCGTCGATCGGGCTGTCCATGACGACGGTGCCGGCCATGCTATGGGCCAGGATGTCTTTGAAGGGCGGTAAATCGGCATAGCTCCGCCCGACCACAGCATCATTATGCGGATAGCGGGCCAGAACCGTCCCATCGCGCAGATGCAACAGGATAGCCCCGTTCTCGGTGAGTTCGACGGCGCGGTAGAAATCCTCGAAGTAGGAAAGGTTCAGAAATGCGAGCGCGGCACCGTCAAATTTCCCGTCGGGGGTCAAGATCGGACGTAGCATCAATGCCGTCCATTTGCCTTCGGGGCCCCGAAACGGCTCGCTGAATTCCAATCCGGGATGCGGGTGCGGACGCAGGGCGGCAACAAACGCGGCAGCGGCTGGGGGCAGCTGGTGCGGCGGCCCGGGCCGCGACGCATAGAGCACGTTCCCGTTAGCATCGGTGATCGCCACTTCGGTGAGTTGGCGCACACCGGCAGTCCGCCGCGCCAACAGCTCCTGATAGGCGGTGGCATCGACTGGCGGCTTGGCACGAAGCGCCTCAAGGTTCTCGATCGTGTTGCGCAGAATGAAATCAACCGTCTCGACCGCCCGCCCCGTCTGCTCGGCGAAAACCATGTCGAGCCGCGCCATCTGCCGTTCGGTATCAGAAATGATCAGCGCGCGGCCATTCATCAGCTGATGGAACGTTGCGGCCCCGATCAGGATCACAACGATAAGTGCAAGCGCCTGCAGGGCCCGGCTGATCGAAAATCGGCCCCATCGGAAAAACCGCGATGGGCCGATCATTGGTAATTCCCCGGCAAAAATTTACGCGTTGCCGGCACGGCTTCGCGCCTTGGAGATGGCCCGCCATACCTTTTCGGGGGCCGCCGGCGGAGCAATCGCCGATGCACCGATCTGGGCCAGCGCATCGTTGACGGCGTTTACGGCCGCAGGAATCGCCCCCAGCGTGCCGGCTTCGCCGACGCCCTTGACACCGAGCGGGTTGCGGCTCGTCGGGGTCGAATTGCTGGCCAGCTCGAAATTGCAGAAATCACCGGCGCGCGGCATTGAGTAATCTTGAAACGAGCCGGTCAGCAATTGTCCGGTGGCGGGTTCGTAAACCAAATCCTCCATCAGCGCCTGCCCCAATCCCTGGACGATGCCGCCGTGGATCTGCCCCTCGCAGAGCAACGGGTTCAAGACCCGTCCGACATCGTCGACAGCGGTGTAGCGGGTTAGCTCGACCGCGCCAGTTTCTTGGTCGATCTCGACCTCGCATATGTGAGCGCCGCTGGGAAAGGTCGCTGAGCCGGCGGGACCGAAATTTGCCCGCTCGGTAAAACCGGGTTCAATGTCGTTCGGCAAAAACGCCGTGTCGAAGGACCGGCGCGCGACCTCTGCTAGGGTGACGGAGCGGTCGGTGCCGGCGATTGTAAAGCGCCCATTCTCGAACGCGATGTCGCCGGTCGCCGCTTCCATGATCTGGCCCGCTATCCGCCTACCCTTCTCGATCAACCGATCGGCGGCAACCACAATCGCCGAGCCGGCGAGTTGCGCCGAACGCGACCCGAAGGTGCCGATGCCCATCGTCACCAGATCGCTGTCGCCATAGCGATAGCGGATCGGATCGGCGTCGATTCCGAGCCTTTCCGACAATACCTGTTTGAATGTCGTGCCATGGCCTTGGCCATGATCCATGCTGCCGGTCATCAGCACTACGCTGCCCGACGGATCAAAACGGATTTCGGCATGCTCATAATCGCGCCCGCCAGTAGCGGCGACCGCAGTTGCGACCCCAATCCCCAACAGCCTGCCGCGCTTTCTGGCGGCCTCGCGCCGCGCTGCAAACCTAGGGTAGTCAGCAAGCGTCAAACAATCGTCAAGGTTCTTGACGAAATCACCCGAATCATAAGTCTGCTGAAGTGCCGTGGTGAACGGCATGGCGCTCGCCGGGATCGTATTGCGACGCCGCAATTCAGCAGGCTCGACACCCATTTCGCGGGCCGCCTTGTCGATTATTCTTTCGGTTACATAGATCGGCTCGGGTCGGCTGCCGCCGCGATACGGAGCGATCGACATCGTGTTGGTCAACGCCGCCACTACCCGCGCGTGGACCGCCGGGATGCCGTAAGTGTTGACAAGGCAGCCGAGCCCGATGGTCAGCGGGATCGTCGGCCGGTCGTTCGAATAATAAGCGCCGATCGCCGCTTGCCATTGCGCGCGCAACGCCAGAAACCGACCGTCTTTGTCGACCGCCAGTTCGGTATCGATGACACTGCCGCGGCCTTGCTCGTCACTCGCTAGCCCCTCGCTGCGCTCGGATATCCAGCGCACACGTCGACCGGTGATCTCCGCCGCCCACAAGGCAAGGGCATACTCCGGGTAGCAGCCGCCCTTCATGCCAAAACCGCCGCCCATATTGTCGCAAATCACACGGATTTGATGTTGCGGCAGTTTAAAGATGTGATCAGCCAGCGCTGCCCGGGTCGCGTGGACCGATTGGATCGTGCAGCGGATCGTGTAGCGCTCTTGACCGGGATCGTATTCAGCAATGCAGCCGCGCGGCTCCATCGAATTCGCCGTCACGCGGTTGACATGTATCTCGTCGCGGACGATCCGATCGGCGCGGGCAAAAGCGGCATCGACCGCAGCCTTGTCGCCTACCTTGTGATAAAAGGCTTCGTTGCCGGGATTGTCGTCCCATACCAACGGTGCCCCCGGCCTCAGGGCCGCCTCGGCAGTCACGACGGCAGGCAGTATTTCGTAGTCGAGGTCGATAAGCTCGCCCGCATCTTTCGCCTGGTTCAAGCTGTCGGCGACGATGAACGCGACTGGTTCGCCGACATAGCGCACCCGGTCTTGGGCAAGGAGCGGCTGCGGACAAACAAACGCCGGACGCCCGTCGCTGCGCCGACGGCGCACACCGGGGGTGAGGGTGCCGAGACCGCGGCGGCGCAGATCTTCACCGGTCAAGACCGCGACTACGCCCGGTGCGGTCTTGGCTTTTCTGACATCGATCGCGCGGATCAGCGCATGGGCATGCGGCGATCGCAGCACATAGCCGCGGGCGTCCGTGCTGGCCCCTGCATCATCGACATAACGGCCTCTCCCGCGCAGCAGCCGCTGATCTTCCTCGCGCCGCACCGCCTGCCCGATCGCCTGAACCGCCATCCGCCGCCCTCCATCGCACGAGGCCGGCGCACACTATCGCTGTTCGGCATTCCGGCGCCATACGCACCGGGAGAAACGGTGCGGGAGCGCTAGGCGGGCGCGGTGTAACGCCGGGTGATCGCGTCCTTGATCCGCGCCCGGCTGTCGCGAGGTTCGAGCGCCCGGTCGCTCTCGATTTCGGCCACCTCGGCGGCAAGCTCGTCGTCCCTGACCGAATCGCTGAGCCACCGCGAGTAGTCGCCCGCATGAAGGTGATGCAGCCAGGTCCGGTCGTCCACTCCGTCGGCGATCTGCGTAAATAAGTTAAGGTTTTGGGCGCGCAGATTGAGGCTTCCTTCAGGCCCCCGGAAATAGAAGCTTTTGTCGGCGCCGAGTTCTCCCTCCGCGTATTTACGGCGATGCCGCAGGCGCTCGGCTTGCGGCTGAATCGTATGGACGTGCTCCGCCGCCTCGGCGCCGCGTCGCCAAAACAAAGCCTCGCCACGTTCGAGCGCGCGGTCATCTATTCGCGGCGCCGCTTCGCCGACCCGCCGGCAAAAGCTGCGCAGCGCATTGCCGGCTTCAGAACCCACCGTCAGCACCAACCGTACCGCGTCCAGCGCGGACTGTGCCATATGATCAGGGTGGACGGTGACGAGGATGCTCGCATCGAGCTCGCGCGGCAGCGTAACTGGAGCCGTTGCCAGCGCCGGCGGCAACATGTGATGCGCTTCGTCGATCAATAGCCAATGCGGATGGGCTGTTTGCGCGCGCAGTTTTGACAAATCCGGCAGCATCTCGGCAAAAAAGCGCGGCCGCTCCGAAATATCGACCCCGGTCAGGCTGACCACGACGTTCTGCTCGGGCTGCGCTAGCAGATCGAGAACCTGGCTCTGTTGCGGTGCGGTCTTCGGGTCACCGATGGTAACGGCGCCGTCAAATCCGGCATAATCTCCTTCCGGATCGACGACGCAATATTGGAAGCCGTGTTCGGCGAGACGTTCGAGAATTCCAGTGGCAATCGTCGATTTGCCGCCGCCCGAGGTTCCCGCGATCAACAAGCTGCCGGCCTGCGGATGAAGATCGATCGTGAAACCTTCTCGATTCTCGACCAGCGGCACACGTTGACGGCCAATGGCCGACACCGTCTCAGCCAGATCGTCGTCGAGCAGGCGCCGGATCAACTCAGTGACGCCGGCGCCACGTGCAGCCGTAGTTACAATTTCGGCGTCTTCCTTGACCATCGGCAGCGCATTCGCGACGGCGACCGCACAGCCGCACGCGCGCAGAAAGGCGTGATCGTTCTCAGCGTCACCAACGCCGACGACATTCAGCGGCGAAAGCTTTAGCTGCTCCAGTGCTGCGGCCAAACCGCTCGCCTTGTTCACGCCGGATGGCAACACCATCACCGCGCCTTTGTTGAAGATGATCTGCAATTCGAGACCAAGTTCGCGGATTGCCTGCAGGACAAGCTCTTCGTTCGGTTCCCAGGTTGCAACGATGCTGCGGCCAACCGAAAGCGGGCTCACTCGGTGTTGTTTTAGCCATTCGAGGAAGGCGGGCGGCGGTGCCGGTCCCAGAGGCGTTTCGGTTTGCGTCGAAGGGTCGAACAGAAGCGCGCCATTTTCAGCGACCACCAGATTGAACTGCCCAAGTTCGGGGAAAACCCGCCTGAGATCGGGCAGTTCTCGCCCGGTCACCAATATTAATTTGCGGCCGGATTCGCGGAGCGCTCGGAGCGCGCTGATTGTCGGAGGGGAGACCTTGCCGTCCTCGGCAAGGGTTCCGTCATAATCGGTCGCGAGCGCGATAAAATACATGGGATGCTCGGAAAGCAGGTTGCTGAAAATGCGCTGTGCGCTCGGGCCTGGGAGGAGCTATCGGGTAGCGCCTCTGCGGGCAAAACCCTGACAGGGCTAAAGAGGTTCCGCGGGCGCGCTGTCGGGTATGCAGCTGGGATGAACTAACCCAACGCCGCTCCAAGCCGATACTCCTTTGCCCGATGACGTGCAGCCCCAGGTCGCTTAGGATCGCGCCACACAGCGAGGAACTTGGATGCCACCCATTCTGCGCAACGCCGCCCGCGACCGCCTTGTTGCTGGAGAACTGGCGCTTGGCGTCGGCATTCGCCAAAGCCGCACCGTCGACATCGCGTCAATCATGAAAGCGTGCGGTTACGATTGGCTGTTTCTCGACCTCGAACACAATTCGATGGACCTCGACACCGCGGTGCAGATTTCGGTCGCTGCGCTGGCGGTCGGGATTGCACCCATCGCGCGGGTTCCGGCCGGGCAGCATTGGCTCGCGACCCGCATTCTCGACGGCGGAGGTCTCGGCATCGTCATGCCGCATGTCGACACGGTCGAGGAGGCGCGCGAGATTGCGGATCGGCTGCGCTATCCGCCGCGCGGTCACCGCTCGATCGCCGGTGGGCTGCCTCATTTCGGCTACGCGCCGGTCAGCACCGCCGAGGCAACCGAAGCAATCGACGCGGCAACCTTGGTCGTCATGATGCTCGAAACTCCGCGAGCAATCGAAAATGCCGCCGCAATCGCCGCAGTGCCGGGTATCGACGCATTGCTGATCGGCACCAGTGATCTGTCGATCGAATTGGGTATTCCCGGCCAGTTCGAGGATGAGCGCATCGTCAACGCTTATCGAACTGTCGTCGACGCTTGCCGTGCCCACGACAAATTCGCCGGTATTGGCGGTATTTACGACGACGCCTTGCTGCGGAGGTATATCGGGATGGGGGTGCGCCTGGTGCTCGGCGGAGCCGATCTCGGTTTTATGCAGACTGCGGCAGCCGCGCGCGCGAACACGCTGCGCAGCTGCCTGTGATTGCTGGGTAGAGAGCTACGGGACCGGACTGCTTTACGCCGGCGCCGGAATGGCGCGCTGGTTGTACATAATTTTGCGCATCTGGTCGCGCTCCTGCTGGGTCAAGGTTGCGGGATCGACCCGCAAATTATTGCCGGTTTCCATGCCGCGCTTGACTGCGGGCCGGGTGCCGATTTCCTCGAACCAGCGTTTGAAATACTTGAACTCGTTGATGTCCTGCCCTTGAGCGTCCCAATTTACTGTCCACGGATAGGAGATCATGTCGGCGATCGTGTACTCGTCGCCGCATAGATATCGGCGATCGTAAAGCCGGTTGTTCATCACCCCATAGAGGCGATTGGCCTCATCGGTAAAACGCCTGATAGCGTAGCTCAGATCGCCCGCCTTCGGGCCGGCGCGGCGGAAATGCCCGCATTCGCCGAGTTTGGGCCCCTGGTTTGCCATTTGCCAGATCACCCACTGGGTGACTTCGTACTTGCCCCGAAGATCTTGCGGGAAAAAGCGGCCTTCCTTCTCCGCCAGATACATCATGATCGCGCCTGATTCGAAGATGCTGATCGGCGCCCCGCCGCCTTTGGGCTCGTGGTCGACCAGCACCGGCATCCGGTGGTTCGGGTTGATCTTCAGAAATTCGGGCTTGAATTGGTCGCCCCGGCCGATGTTGCACGGTACGAGATTGTACTTAAGCCCCAACTCCTCGAGCAGAATGGTTACTTTCTTGCCATTCGGCGTCGGCCAAAAATGCAGATCGAGCATTGCCGCATCCTTTCTGGTCGGTTGTCATGAGAAAACAACAGAGACCGGGACTAGCTAACCCCGGAGAGAGCAGAACATAGCGGCTCACAGGTACGGTGTCACCGCGGCCCGTGTCTTCCGCCGGCAAGGTTGCGCCGGGCTCGGCAGGAGGACAACACTCGCGCCGCTGACCGAAAAGCTGAGCGCATGCCGTTTATCCTGCTGTCTTGTATCGGTCTGATCTGGGGGATCTCCTACCCGATCACCGCGGAGGCGCTGCAGGGGTTCGACGTCTTGACCCTACGCTGCGTTATCCAGACTTTCGGGGCGGGCGCGATGCTGCTGCAAACGCTCGCGCTGCGCCGGCCGCTTGCTGTTGAGCGGGAAGCCTGGCCCGACCTCGTCATCGCGGCGCTCCTGAATATGACGATCCTACCGATCAGCTTTACTGTGGGAGTTTATCTGCTGGGCCCGGGCCGGACTTCGGTACTGGTCTATACGATGCCGATCTGGGCGACCCTATTCGCCCGGATCATTCTCGGGGAGCGACTGACGATCACACGTACCATAGCGCTGGCCTTTGGCGCCGGCGCAGTGGTAGCGCTGATGTCGCAAAATTTACCGGAGCTGCGCAACGCGCCGCTCGGTGGTGCGGTCACACTATTATCGGCGATGTCGTATGGCCTCGGCACCGTCTGGCTGAAGCGCCGGGTGTGGCGGGCCGATGCCGCGGTTCTGGTCTTTTGGCAGTTGGTGATCGAGACCGTTCCGATCCTTTTGATTTGGCTCGTCCTCCGCTTCCCGCCCGATTTGGCCGAGGCTCATTTAAGCCAATGGCTGGCGGCGATGTTCCTCGGGTTGGTCGGGAACGGATTTGCCTATTTCGCCTGGTTTCGCGTTGTCGCCCTGCTGCCGGCCGGCGCCGCCGGGATCGGTACGTTGATCACGCCGTGCATCGCTGTCATATCGAGCGTCTGGCTCGCCGGCGAGACTCTGCACCCGAACGATTTCGCCGCGATCGCCATGATCGGCATGGCGCTGTTACTGGTGGCCGCCGAGCAACTGGTCCCGTCGCGCCGCTCTTTGGCTGTCAGCCGCCAGCGGCAAAGCCGCGGGTCATAGATCGGTCTCGGTCGACTGTCCGGGGAACAAGGTTGCCCGGCTCCATTCGGACCAATCCCCGGGAACCGGGTTGTTTGGGTCGCGATCATGCCGCCAGCAAATGGTTTCGGCATTTGGCGCCTCGACACGATGCGACTGGCCCTTGGACATCACGAAGTCTTTGGTCGCGACATAGCCATTTGACCGCTCGCTACAGTCTTCGCTTTTGGTGATTACCGCCTCGACATTGACCCGATCCCAGGTTGGGTTGTTGAGGATCAATGTCGCGGAATGGTCCGATCCCGAAGAACACCCGGACGTGGCCAGCAATACCGCGATCAACGCCGAATAACGCATCGCCCTCCCCATCAAGCGAGCAGCAGATAGGGGCGCATCCCGCCCTTGCGCAAGCGCGAAACGCCTCTATCCGCCGGAATAAAGCGGCCATCGCGCCGGTCTGGATCGGCGCCACACACACGCCATTAAGGGAGAGCGAGATGGCCAATCGTAAAAAACAGGAATTGTTAGGCACGGCGGGTATCGATCGTCGCGGCTTGTTGAAGTGCCTGACGTGGGCCGGAACCGGCGTTGTCTGGAGCTTGAGCGGCGGGGTGCCGCGCACGATTGGGTTGATCGGCTCGGCCGCAGCGGCGGAAACCGCGCCGGGCGAGCTGATTTTTGTCCAGATCAGCGATAATCACATCGGATTCCACCTGCCGCCAAATCCCGATCCGACCGCCACCCTCGGCGAGGCTATTGCCAAGATCAAAGCAATGCCGGCGCAGCCCGCCTTTATGGTTCACACCGGCGATATCAGCCATTTGTCAAAGCCGGAGCAATGGGACACGGCCGAGCAGGTAATCAAAGGCGCCAACAAGCAGGTCTTTTACATCCCCGGTGAACACGACGTGGCCGACGCCGGGAATGGCAAGGCGTACTTGGAGCGGTTTGGCAAGAACACGCAAGGCAAGGGCTGGTACAGCTTTGATATGGCCGGGGTGCATTTTATCGCCCTGATCAATGTCTTCGATTTCCAGCCTGGGTTTAAATCGGCCGGCCTCGCCAAATTGGGCGACGACCAGCTCGAATGGCTGGAGAAGGACGTCGCGGGGCGTTCGACGAGCACGCCGGTCGTCGTTCTCGCTCACCTGCCGTTGTGGACGATCTACGAGCAATGGGGCTGGGGCACCGCTGATGCCGGCCGCGCTCTCGGCTATTTGAAACGCTTTGGCTCGGTGACGGTTCTAAACGGTCACATTCATCAAATCATTCAAAAGGTCGAGGGCAACGTCACGTTCCACACCGCGGACTCGACCGCGTTCCCGCAACCGGCCCCCGGAACCGCTCCCGCTCCCGGCCCGATGAAGCAGGTCCAGGCGGGCGATTTGCGCAAGTATCTTGGCGTCCGCACCGTGGATTATACCCGCAGCAAGGGTGCCCCGGCGCTTACCGATAATTCCCTCGCCGGATGAGGTGTAACGATGCGCTACATCAAAATCGCGCAACCGCTCCGGCTGCGCGCCGGCGTCGCTCTCGCGGGGGTCGGTTTGGCGGGGTTGCTTGCGGCAGTCATTCCGGCGGTCGGCGCGAATACTGCGCCGGGTGCCGCAGTGATTCATTCCGCAACGGTGCAGATCGACAATTTCGCGTTCACGCCGCAGAACCTGACCGTGACCGCCGGCACAACGGTGACCTGGAAAAACGCGGACGACAGCCCGCACCGTGTCGCGGATCTGAACGGGGCCTTCACCTCGGAGGCGTTGGACACTGAGGACAGCTATTTTCACACCTTCGCAGCCCCCGGCGTTTACAAATACATCTGCTCAATCCACCCGTACATGAAAGGCGAAATAACGGTCAAACCTGCCGCCGCAGGATCATGAGCGGAGTGGGCGATGAGTGAGGATCTGGCCGGCTTCGGCGCGGGAATCCGGGATGTGATCGGCGCCTGGATTGCTTGTCTTGCGTTTGCCGTGGGCTGTTTTTCTTTGCTGGCGATCGCCCCCGGGCATGCCCGCCGTCCTCCCGAAGGATTGATCAGCTTTGATCCCGCCGCTACGGTGCTTCTTGCCAAAGCCGAACCCCACGGGAGATGCTGAAATGCCGGACGACGCCCGCAGACCGAGTTTCGACAAATCGCGCATGCCGAGCCGGCATGTGACGATCGGGCCAGAGCGGGCGCCGCACCGTGCTTTTCTATACGCAATGGGGCTGACCGAGGACCAGATCAACCAGCCGCTGGTCGGCGTCGCGACGACCTGGAACGAGGCAGCACCCTGCAACATCACCTTGTCGCGACAGGCTCAAGCAGCCAAAAAAGGCGTCGCGGCGGCGGGCGGCACGCCGCGTGAATTCACCACGATCACCGTGACCGACGGCATCGCGATGGGCCATGCGGGGATGAAATCCTCGCTGGTCAGCCGCGAAATTATTGCTGACTCGGTGGAGCTGACGATGCGCGGCCATTGCTATGACGCCCTCGTCGGGCTGGCCGGCTGCGACAAATCCTTGCCCGGCCTGATGATGGCGATGGTCCGGCTTAACGTCCCGTCGGTATTTATGTATGGCGGTTCGATCATGCCCGGCCGCTTC
Organism: uncultured Alphaproteobacteria bacterium; assembly: GCA_963777435.1. GTDB lineage: Bacteria > Pseudomonadota > Alphaproteobacteria > ATCC43930 > CGMCC-115725 > AP-15. Next base: position 629,621 of record CAVZQT010000004.1, on the reverse strand, counting down.
AAGGGTAAGGACGTGACGATTGGCGACGTCTATGAGGCCGTCGGCGCTCACAGCGTCGGCAGAATGAGCGATGAGGATCTTCACGAACTCGAATGCGCCGCGTGCCCCTCGGCCGGATCGTGCGGCGGGCAATTCACCGCCAACACGATGGCCTGCGTTTCGGAGGCGATGGGTCTCGCGTTGCCGGGTTCGGCGGGCACGCCGGCGCCTTATGACTCCCGGGACGCCTATGCCCAAGAGTTGGGCCGCGCGGTGATGGAATTGCTGCGGCTGAATTTGCGTCCGCGTGACATCGTCACCCGCAAGGCGCTCGAAAACGCCGCGACCGTGGTCGCCGCCTCGGGCGGCTCGACCAACGCCGGCTTGCACTTGCCGGCAATCGCCAACGAGATAGGCATCGATTTCGACCTGCACGATGTCGGTGAGATCTTCAAACGCACACCTTATATCGCCGATCTGAAGCCGGGCGGGCGGTATGTCGCGAAGGACCTTTATGACGTCGGCGGGGTGCCGGTCTTGATGAAAGCGTTGCTCGACGGCGGTTATCTCCACGGCGATTGCATCACAGTAACCGGCAAGACGATCGCCGAGGACTTGCGCGATGTTGTCTTCCCGGCCGGCCAGGATGTTGTGGTGCCGACCTCGCGGCCGTTGTCGCCGACCGGCGGCGTCGTCACCTTGCGCGGCAATCTTGCGCCGCAAGGGGCGATCGTTAAGGTCGCTGGCATGCACCAGCTGCGCTTTACCGGCCCGGCGCGATGCTTCGACAGCGAGGAAGAAGCATTCGCCGCGGTCGAAGCCCGCCGCTACAACGAGGGCCATGTGATCATTATCCGCTATGAGGGGCCGCGCGGCGGGCCGGGCATGCGCGAGATGTTGTCGACGACAGCGGCGCTCTACGGCCAGGGCGTTGGCGAAAAAGTGGCTTTGATCACCGATGGCCGTTTCTCGGGCGCGACCCGCGGCTTCTGCATCGGCCATGTCGGGCCTGAGGCGGCGGTTGGCGGCCCGATCGGCCTCATTCGCGACGGCGACATGATCACGATCGACGCCATCGCCGGAACGATCGATGTCGCCTTGAGCGAGACCGAGTTGGCCGAGCGACGCCGTGTCTGGACCGCCCGCCGCAACGATTACCAATCGGGGACCTTGTGGAAATACGCCCAGATCGTCGGCGACGCGGAAAAAGGTGCAGTGACCCACCCGGGCGCGCGAGCCGAAACCCACATCTACGCCGACCTATAACAGGTCGCGAAGCCTAACGGACCCAGAGACCGGGCTTTCGCAGCGGGGGAAAAATCGACCCCGCGTGCCCGAGATCAGCCGAACAACCAATAAATACCGGTCCCGTATTGGCTGACGGCGAGGGTCGAAATCGCGCCAATCGCTGAGCGCAAACAAAGACAGCTTGGCCACGTGCTCGAAGACGCAATCGACGGTTTCGACCTGCTCGTACCCAGCAATCGGGGATAAGCGTTGCCAAAGACGCCCAAAAGAGTGATCCTAAATTCTTAACCACCGGGCATCCGGGGAATTTAGACGCGGGTGATCGGCGATTCTCCTCGATTTCTGGCTGACCAGACAGCAGCCACGGAACTCGTGATCGCCGCTGCCGCCCTGACTTGGACGCTCGAATTGGGACGCCCGATCCCATGGGGGCATATAAAAAAGTTCGAGGAGTTAGAGGCGGCCCGGGACCTCCCATGCGACGCGGACACCTATGACAGACCCACTCCGCGCCACGCTGGACCGGCTTGGTCTCGGCGATTTCTACGATGTGCTCGCCGCTAACGACATCGATGCCATAACGATCTTCGACCTAACTGAGGCTGAGCTCCGCGAGCTGGGCCTAACGATCGGGCAAAGAAAGCGATTTCTGCGCAGGCGACTTGCGGGATCGGCTCAGCCGTCCTTGGCGGGACCGCCCGAGACGGTCGAGCCTGGCCTGTCTGCGGCAGGTGAGCGCCGCCATTTGACCACGATGTTCTGCGATCTTGTCGACTCGACACCGATGTCCCACCGGCTCGATCCCGAGGATCTCAGCGACGTCATCCACGATTTCCAGGAAACCTGCTCCGGCGTCATCGGCCGCGGGTCCGGCTACATCGCCCGCTATATGGGCGACGGCATCCTGGCCTATTTCGGCTATCCTCAGGCGCGCGAGGATGATGCGCAGAGCGCGGTGCGCGCGGCGTTGGAGATCGTCGCCGAGGTGGGGCGGCTGCATATGCCCGACGGCGAGGCGCTAAACGTTCGGGTCGGCATTGCCACGGGGCTGGTGGTTGTGGTCGGCGAGAGCGCCGGCGGCGGGAGGGCGCTGGAACAATCCGTCGTTGGCCAGACCCCAAACCTCGCGGCCCGGCTGCAAGCCGCCGCGGGGTCAGGCGAGATCGTGATCTCGGAAGAGACGCGGCGGCTCTGTGGCGCGCTGTTCGAGTATGAACGGCGGGGTGACATCGTATTAAAGGGATTTCCCGAGCCGATTACGATCTATCGGGTGCTGGGCGAACGCGTCGCCCAGAGCAGGTTCGATGCGCGTGTCAGCGGGGGTCTCAATCCTTTTGTGGGCCGCGAGGAAGAACTCGAGGCGCTCAGAACGCGGTGGAACGCCGCGCTGGCCGGCGCTGGACAAGTGGTGCTCGTATGTGGTGAAGCCGGTATCGGCAAGTCGCGCCTCACGCGCGCATTCATTGATCAACTTGGCATTGATCAACCGGGCCAACCGAGCCCAGAGATCCTGAGACTGAACTGCGCTGCGCACCTGGCGAACCGTGCACTGCATCCAATCGTACAGGAGATCGAGAGAAGGGCTGGCCTCTCGCGTACCGCCTCGGCAGACGCGCGGTGGGCGGGGCTTCAGGCTCTTGTCGCCACGTCCAAGACGGTTGGCGCCGAGGATGTAACCTTCCTCGCCGATCTCCTCGGAATCGACCACGGCAGGCGGGCCGAGTTGGATGCCGCCACCCGCGCACGGCGCACATACGATATCCTCGCCCGAGCGGTGGAGGGCCTGTCGCGCAATGGACCGGTCCTGATCCTGATCGAGGACGCGCATTGGGCCGATGCAGCGACTCTCGATTTTTTGACGATCCTGATCGACCGCATTTCGCGGCTCCCGATTATGTTGCTCGTGACGCATCGGCCCGAACTCGCCACCACCTTGGGCCGATGCCCCGGGTAGCACGACGATTAGCGTGAACCCTCTCGATGCTGCGGCCGGCGCCCAACTCTTGGAAACGGTGCTGGGCGAACGCAGGCTACCTGCAGCCGTAGCGCAGAAAATCCTTGAAAGGGCGGGCGGGGTGCCGCTGTTTGTCGAGGAACTTGCCAAGACAGTGCTCGAAGCCGCGGGGGACCGCAGCGGAGCGGATGCGTTCGCGGCGCTGACAATTCCCGCGACGTTGCATGATTCACTGATGGCGCGCCTCGATCAGCTAGGGCCTGCCAAGGAGCTAGCGCAGATCGGCAGCGTCATCGGGCGCGATTTCAGCGACTCGATGATTAGGGTCATTGCGCCGCATCACCCGGAAATCGAACGCGGCCTGCGCCACCTGCGAGATTCCGGGCTCGCCGATGAGGCTTGGCGGGAAGGCTCTCGCGTGATCACCTTCCACCACGCTCTCGTACAGGATACCGCCTACGAGTCGCTCCTTAGGCGACGGCGGCGCGAGCTCCACCGGGCGGTTGCCGAGGCGATGCTGGCCCAGCAACCAGCCTTCGCCGGCGCCGAGCCCGAAGTGATCGCGCATCACTGCTCAAGGGGCGGGCTCGCCGAGCCTGCGGTGTCGCATTGGCTTGCCGCTGGGCTCCATGCTCTCGATCGAGCGGCGCCCCTCCCGGCCTTGGCCCATCTGCGCGCGGCGCTGGAAGATCTCCGAGAGGTGCCGACGTCCTCGGCGCGTTCCAAGACCGAGCTCGCCGTCCAAATGGCCCTCGCACCAGCATCGATGGCCATCCATGGCTGGGCGGCCGCGGAAGTCGAAGCGGCTTGTCGGCGTGCGAGAGAGCTCGCGATAGCCGTTGACGACAGAGAGGCTCTGTGCGGCGCGACCTGGGGGCTGTGGACGCACCTTTTCATCCGCGGCGAGATGGAGCCCGCGCTGCAAACAGCGCGTACCGTTGCGGCCATGGCGGATGAGACGGGAAGTGCGTTTCTCGCTCTCGCGGCCGCGCATGCCCTCTCCTACAGCCACTACTCCCGCGGCGAGTACCGCGAGGCCTTGAATACCGGACGCGCGGGCATAGCGCGTTACGACCCGGAGAGTGATCTGCGAGCGCTCCGGACGTTTCAGCTTTCGCCAAGCTTGGCACTCCCCACGCAACTTGCGAACGTCTTCTGGTTTCTTGGTGATGATGCCGAAGCGGACGCAGCTCTCGCGCGTGCCCACGCGATGGCGGAGGCGCTGCAACACCCGCCGGCATTGGTGCACTGCCTCTGTGTGTCGTCATACTTCCTTGTTTTCTCGGCGCAATGGGCGCGGCTCGCGCCGATCGCTGAGAGGGCGGTTAAAGTTTCGGTAGAACAGGGCTTCCGCTTCTGGACGCCAATGGCACGGATAAGTCTCGCCTTTGTCGAAGCGGAGGGAGGCGATCGGGACGGCGCGATCCGACGCATCATCGAGAACATAAGCGAGTTCAAGAGGACGGGTTCGTCCATCGTGATGAGCCAGTTCGAACCTAGGCTGGGCGAACTGCTGATCGAGTCCGGCGACCCGGCGCAGGCTGTAGGGCGCCTTTCAGAAAGTATTGCGGATGCGGAGCGGCGCGTCGAGCGCACCTATTTGCCCGAACTCTATCGTGTCCGAGCGGTTGCTCGCAAAGCTGTCGGCGATCTGGAGCTTGCCGCGCGGGACGTGCGTACGGCGATCGCGATCGCAACCGCGCAGGGTGCCGTGCCCCTGATCCGCCGCGCCGAGGCAACCCAGCGCGCCGTCTCAGCCGGCGATTGGTTGCCAATCGAATTCCGCAGAGCTTGGCCGAGGAAGATAGAACATGAGTGATTTCGGACCGGCTTTGACCGCCGATCAGTGGGAAAAAATCCGCCAAATCGTCCATGACGAGGCTCTGCGCGCTCGCGTGGCAGCGTCGTTTCTGCCGCTCTACGGGCCGATGCCGGGGGCCACGGTGGCCGTCCCAGTGGACACCCTCTCTTATGAGCCCCCGAGCGAGCCCGGTCGACCCGTGCCTAACCAGCGCATGGTCGTCAACGACTACGACACGCTTCGCTTGGCGAGCGTGTCGGTCAATGTATATCTCAAGAACCATATGCTCGCTGACCCCGAACTGGCAGCCGCCACCACCATGTTTACGCGAGCCGCCAAGATCATCGCCAGGGTCGAAGACTCGCTGATCTTCAATGGCAAAATGGGGACCGACGGGATCGTAGGCACCAGTGATTTACAAAGCGTCTTTGAGGTCGGCGGCGCCGATGACTACCGTGGCCTCGTTGATTATGGTCGTGAGCAGGCCGGTGCTCCAGTTCCAATTACTTATGCGAACCAGAGCGACGCCGGGCCCGCGGTATTCACCGCTGTTGTCGAGGCGATCGGCCGGCTTGAGCGCCGCGGCCACTACAAGTCCTATGCCTGCGTGCTGGCAACAGATTTATTCACCGCGATCAATCGGCCAATCCCGAACTCGATGGTTCTGCCCGCCGACAGCATGCCGGCACTGCTGGACGGGCCACTGCTGCGCGCGAGTAGCCTTCAGGACGGGCAGGGTCTGGTGATTTCGTTGCAGGGCAATCCGGCAGAGATCGTCGTGGCAAGCGACATTTCGGTCCGCTATCTGCAAGGCACGCTGGACGGTATGCATGCGTTCCGTGTGGCCGAACGGCTTGTGCTTCGGGTGAAGGAACCCTCCGCAATAGTACTGATTGAACGACCCCAAACCGGGGCTCAAACGGGAAGCCAAACGGGAACTCGGAGGGGAGCCCAAGCCGGAACTCAACGGGGATCCGAAAATGGAAACGCAGTCTAAGCAAGTGGGCTAACGCCACAGATGGCCGAATATACCGCGAATGGGCTCACGCTGCGTTGGGGCGTGCCCGACCTGGTCGCGGCTGCACTGGGGTTAGCCAGAGAGGTTGTCGTCGGGGTCCGCCCTGCGCATCCCTCAAATGTAATCAAGGCAATCTACAGCGTGAACGGCGGTGCAGCGCGGATTGCGCGCGGTTATCGGCTGCGCGCAGCCGCCCGCGCTGGTGAGGAGGAATTGTTCGCCGTAGACCTGCCGCCCCAGCCTGACGGCACGTCGCTCGCGTTCATGCCGATTCTGTCCTGTTCGGGCCGTGAGGCCGATCCGCGCCGGGGAGGGTTGCCGTTTACGCCGCTGATACAGCCGCCGCTTGCTTCCGCCCCGGTTGAAGCACCTCCGGGCGGGCGTGTCGCACCTTTGCACACCGCGCGCTTCGCGTTCGAGCCGGAGTTCCTGTTCCGAGTCACGGCACCAGTCGACCGCGATGAGAACCCCGTCGGCGAAACCCCGGACGGGCTCCGGATGCTCTTCGCGCTGCGAGCCGGGGGCCATGTGGACGGACCCGCGCTCACGGGCGAGATCCTGCACCGCGGCGGCGATTGGATGCGCATCCGACCGGATGGGGTAGGGATCGCGGCGATCGACGCCCTGATCAAGCCGGTCGATGGCGGAGTCGTCCTGACGGAATACAGCGGGATTGTCGATTTCGGCCCTGACGGCTATCGGATGCTCGCCGCCGGCGGTGGCCCGAAGCGCGCGCCAATCCGCTTCGCGCCACGCTATTTGACGGCGGAGCCGCGCCTGCGTTGGCTGAACCGGTTGCAGTGCTTCGCTGTCGGAGAAGTCAACCTCGAACGGTATCTGGTCGAATACGACCTTTATGCCATGCGCTCCCGCGCTCCCGACATCGTGTAGGGGAAGGCGTCATGCCGCACAAGGTCGTGATACTCGGCGGTGGCGTGGCCGGTCTTAGCGCGGCGCATGAACTGATCGAGCGCGGCTTTATCGTCGAGGTGTTCGAGAAACTGAATATACCCGGGGGAAAGGCGCGCAGCATACCGGTTCTCGCGGGCCTCGGAGACCGCGGGGCCAAGTCGGCGCAAGTCAATGCCGTCCGCGCGGCGGCAGCGGCCGACCCGCTCGGGCAGAAACGGCTGTGGCTACCTGGGGAGCACGGCTTTCGCTTTTTCCCAAACTTTTACCGCCACATTACCGACACGCTTCGGCGCATCCCCTTTGGAGACGGAACGGTCTTCGACAACCTGGTCGATACTACGCAAGTTCTGGTTGCGAGCTACAATAAGCCGGGGGTCGAACTGCCCTCGCGTTTTCCCGAGAATGTCTACGAGCTGGCGACGGTACTGAAGACGTTCTTGTGGACGATCTGCCCGCGCAATGACATCCCGTATGCCGAAATCGAGCATTTCGCCGGCTGCATTTGGCGGGTCATTACGTCATGCGAGGAGCGGCGCCTCGAGCAGTACGAGAAGATCGATTGGTGGGATTTTGTCGGCGCGGAGGAGCGCTCGGTAGCCTATCAGAGGCTGCTCGCGATCGGCATCACGCGGTCGCTCGTCGCGGCAAAGGCACGGGTCGCGAGCGTCAAGACCATCGGCGACATCTTCGTGCAGCTGCTCTTCGGGATGTTGATGCCGGGAACCGCATCGGACCGGCTGCTCAACGGTCCGACCAACGACGTCTGGATCCAGCCCTGGCTCAAGCACCTGACGGCGATGGGCCTCACCTATCATCTCGATGCAGAGGTGACAGAGATCCACGTTGCCCGCGACCAAATCGCTGGCGCAACGGTGCGTGTGGGCGGCCGAACGCTTGTCGCGACAGGCGACTGGTTCATCGGCGCGCTGCCCGTTGAACGGATGGCGCCACTTGTCACGCCAGCGATGAAGGCGCTCGATCCGTCGCTCACGAACCTGGCGCCGCTTTCGGACAACGTGCAATGGATGAACGGCATACAATTCTACCTGACGCGCGATGTGCCGATCACCCATGGACACATCATCTTCGTCGACAGCCCTTGGGCACTGACCGCCGTCTCGCAACGACAGTTCTGGACCGGAATCGACTTCGCCGAGTGGGGCGACGGCCGGACTCGCGGGATCCTTTCAGTCGATATCTCGCAATGGGACACGCCAGGCTTCAACGGCAAATCCGCGTTTGACTGCACGCGCCAGGAGGTTGCCGATGAGGTCTGGTTGCAGGTGAAGCGCAGCTTGAATGTCGGCGACGCCGAACTCCTCCGCGACGAGGATTTGCATTACTGGTTTCTTGACCCGGACATCATGGATGACCCGATCCATCCCGGCCGGGACACCGATGTCGAGCCTCTCCTCGTCAACAACGCGAACACGTGGCAGCTGCGGCCGGAGGCGGCGACAGCGATCCCCAATTTCGTTTTGGCCTCAGATTACGTCCGCACCTACACCGACCTCGCGACGATGGAGGGCGCAAACGAAGCGGCCCGTCGCGCCGTCAACGCCATTCTAGAACGGAGCGGCTCGGACCGGCCGCGGTGCGGTGTATGGAATCTCCACGAGCCCGACGCGCTGGCGCCGTTCCGCGCTTATGACAGCGCCCGCTATCACGCCGGCCTGCCGTGGGACGACCGCTTCTCAAAGGCGGTCGAGGCCGTGCTCGCGTTCGGCCAAGGCGTAGTCGGGGTTCGGACGGGCGCTACCGGACCGCTCGAGGCGGTGGCGCCCTTCGCCGACGCACTCTCGGTGCCTGGTGGTGCCGATCTCAGATCCACTTTCAGCAGGCGCGCTCTCGATGGTCGGTCTGCCCCCGGGCGTCATGGGCGGTCTCGGCGAGTATGTTCCCGGTCTGGGGGCGCCTGCTCCGGGCCTCAACGCAGTCTCGGCCGCTGCCGCAGCCACAGCTGTCGCGCTCATGAATAGCCCGATGGGTCAGCCCTTCGCTGCGGCAGCAAGTTCAGGGGCGACAATGACGCTCCCACCACGGCGGCGCATCCGCATCACCCAGAAAGCCTGACTGGGCGGATGGAACGCGCCGCTTTCCTTGATCGACTTGCGCAATATGGCGGCCTTGCACGCGATGCATTACTTGAGCGGCTGCCGGATGGCGAACCCCGCGCGTATCTTTATCAACCGATACGCGATTTTTGTGCCCGTGCCGGCAAGGGCCTCCGCCCGGCGCTTCTTATCGCGACGTGCCGCGCGTTCGGCGGGCAGCTAGATGATGCGCTGACCTCTGCGGCTGCCCTTGAGCTTCTCCATAACGCCTTTTTGATCCATGACGACATCCAGGACCAAAGTGAAAGCCGGCGCGGTTTCCCGTGCCTCTATACCGAGTTAGGGACGCCGCTGGCGATCAACGCCGGTGATGCAATGATGGCGAGCGCGTTTCGCCTGCTTCGGGCCAACGTGGCTGATCTAGGCCCTGGGACTGCTTGGCGGGTATTCGACGAGTTCGACCATCTCGTTTCGCAGTCGCTCGAAGGGCAGGCGATAGAACTCGGGTGGATTCGGGACAACAATCTCTCGATCGGTCCATCGGACTATTTGCGGATGACCTTAAAAAAGACCTGTTGGTACAGTTTTATTCACCCGTGCCGCATCGGCGCCCTGATTGCCCGCCCCGACAGCACCAACCTGGACGCGTTTAATGCCTTCGGTTTCTTTCTCGGCGCTGCCTTTCAAATTCAGGACGATGTGCTCAATCTGATTGGCTCGCGCGATCGCTACGGCAAAGAGATCTTCGGCGACATATACGAAGGCAAGCGAACATTGATGCTCAGTCGCCTCGCCGGCCTGGTCGATCCATTGGAGCAAGTAAGGCTATCTCGCTTTCTAGGCCTGCCGCGGAGCCAACGGCGCGAAGCCGAAGTCGCGTGGGTGTTCGACGCGATGGAACGACATGACTGCGTCGCTTACGCACGCAAGGCTGCCGCAAGGTTGGTCGATGGCGCCCGCGCAGCCTTTCCGTCCGCATTTTCCGGCGCGTCCGGCGAAGACTATGAGTTCATTGCGCACTGCCTCGACTTTATGACCGAACGGGACGCTTGAAGGATAGCGGGTTGGGCTGTCGCGTCAGCGGACTTCTGCCTGAATAGTTATGTCGAATGCCTCATCGCCGGTCGCTGAAAGGGTCCCGGTATAGAGGCCCGGACGGGCATCGAGCGGCGCCATTACCGTTACCGTGACCTCGGCAGAAGCGCCATTAGAGAGAATGAATGTCGAGGGGTTTACCCGAACGCGCTCCGCGGCGATCCGTGATCCCGGTCCGACGAGATCGCTCGCCGTAAGGCTGATGGTTACGGAAGGCGTATCCGCGTCGAATGCCAGCTCCAGAACCATCGTACCGCTGCCGCCGGGCTCAAGCGGGCGACGCAAGTGGAACGGGCCCTCGGCGGCCGCGCCCGTTTCCACAGACAAAACATTTTTCGCAAGGTCGAGTACATCGACCTCGTCGGCTCGACTTTCCGTTTGCCGTTGCGTCTTGGTTTCAAGATACGGGCGACGAATAAAATAAGGCAACCCGATCTCCCTGGACCGTCATGAGCCGGTTAGCGGGTCGACAGCACGCGTCCCCCGAGGGGAATAAGAGATACGAGCGACGGTTCGCCGGAGCAACCGTCTAATTTCGCCAAAAAGGAGCAGCTCTTTGTGCATCCTCACCCGCATCCGGATCGGCGCACGGCCGGGCTTTGATGCTGATACCATCTGCCTATCCTCCAATTCGCCGAGTATGCGTTGGCGGCAATATACTGTCAACGCCTATCCAGATATATATTGCGATTTTGGATAGAGCCTGTTACGATCTCCACGAGATCAGCCAACGGGCTGAATGAGGATAACCAGATGGGCGACGAACATAACAAGAACTTAGAGAAGGTAGCCGAACCGCAAACCAAGCCGAAACAGACGCGTCAACGATCGTCTGTTTCGTTTGCCTATGTCGATCTCCAAGATGTAATGGGGGTGGCCACGGCCATTCATGACCACGTTGGCAGCGGGGAATGCGACGAACATCAGTTGTCGGCGTGGCTGAACAAGAGCCAAAAGAGCAGCGGGTTTCGTATCCTGCTATCCACGGCGAGGCTGTTCGGTCTGATCGAGACGGACGGGGCGGGAAATTCCAAGCTGACACCACTAGGCCGAATGGCCGTTGATCCGACTCAGGCCCGTGAAGCTAAGGCTAAAGCCTTTTTAGCGGTGCCGCTCTACAACGCCGTTTTCGAGAAATACAAAGGTGGTGTGGTGCCACCGGCTTCGGCCCTAGAACGAGAGATGGTTCAGATCGGGGTCGCCGAAAAGCAGAAACATACGGCGCGACTGGTTATGGAGCGTTCGGCACAATACGCTGGATTCTGCGAACATGGCAAAGACCGGCTGGTTATGCCGGGAGTTGCGCCAGATAGTCGGAGAGACCCTCCAAAGTCAGAAGAACCGGACCGCAATCGTCGGAGTGGCAACAATGGCGGAGGCGGCGACGATATCCCGCCCCGTCACCCATTGATCGAGGGGATGTTTCAGAGCCTGCCGTCAAACGGGCAACCGTGGACCCTTGATGAAGCGGCGGATTGGCTTCATGCAGCAGCCTACAATCTTCGGTTCGCGTACAAGCTTAAAGGCAAGATTACGGTCGACATCAAAGTCGAACGACCTGACTAAAGGTTAAACTAGCCAAGCGAGGAAATAAGTGACGCCCGAAGGGTATTATGCCGCGATCGGAAGAATGGGTCTACGACCAAGCAACGTGGAGAATGTGTATATTGATCGCGAGGGAATGACACAGAATGTACCATCCCCTTACAATATGACCCCTGATCAGCGAGAAGAAACTATCGCTCGTATACGCCGGCAGCGTGAAGAAGACGCTTAATCTTGGCAGTTAAGAGCTCTTCTAGCAATCTCGGTCGGGAACGCAACCCACATTTCTCGATCCTCTTGCAGCTCCTCTGCAGGACTTACGATCACCTCAACCCCATGGGCTGCATAAAGCCTCTTAATCGCTTGTGGGATAGCTGCCTCAAGAGCCTCACGCGTTTTCTCGGCGACGATAAATCCTTTTAGATCTGAACTCGTCGCGTAAAATAATCCCGCCTTTCCCTGGTCCCTCTCCACGTGGACAATGCGGGGCCTCATCGTCATCGCGGCGGTCATTCCTATCACCTACTCTCCTATTCTGACTTCTATAAGGTGCACTCCCCCAGCGATTCGTCAACACCGGTAAGAGGCATACCATTCCTGCCTTCCCGGATGAAAAGTCGCGTGGTTTTACGTATCATAACGATCAAAACATGTCAAGAAAACCAATCAATAGATGAATGGTGGTTGGTCCCATTTGCGCCATAATACCGATTATTTCCCGTTTACACGGTAATTTTGGGGCCATGAAGCCGCGACGGGAATTGACGGAGGATGGGGCGCCAGTGCGTCGAGCAGAGCCTGGATGTAGCCGTAGCAATACGCGAAGGCGACGCCGGACGGGTCGCGGCCGTCGATCCGCGGCACGTGATCGGGCATCAACATGTATTGATAGCCGACATCGCGATACGCCGCGATCGCTCGCGCCATGTCGATGTCACCCTCGTCGGGAAACGCCTCCACGAAATCGAGGCGGCAGCCCCTGATGTTGCGGAAGTGGACGTTGAACAACTTGCCGCGCTCGCCAAACCAGCGGATCACGTCGAAGATTTCGCGCGCCGGGTCGTCAAGCATTTCGGCGATCGTACCCTGGCAGAAATTGAGGCCGTGATAAGGGCTTTTGTGCATTGACACAAAGCGCTTTAGCCCATCTACGGTGCCGAGCACGCTGGTGACGCCGCGATAACCGGGCGGCGTGTACGGGTCCTGGGGATGACAGGCGAGGCGGACCCTGGCCGCGGTCGCGACCGGCACCACCGCGGCAAGGAAGTGATCGATCCGCGCCCAGTACTCGTCCTCGGAGACGATGCCGGCCGGCGTCGGCGGAGCGCTCTGATCGACACGGCTCCAGCGGAAGGCGGCATTGCTCGAACCGCCGCGCCCAGGCTCCCGCTCAGTGCGCGGAATGCCGAGGATCGTCAGATTGTATTTTGCTGCCGGAATGCCGGCGGCGGCGAGGCGCTCGATCAAGCCACAGATGCTGTCGAGTTCGCGCTGGCGTTCGGGCTCCTTGCCGAGCAGGATGTGCGGGCTTTCCTGCTTTTCGATTGGCGCCGACGACATCGGCAACTGCACCATGTCGAGCGACAAACCGAACGATGCAACATGCTCGCGATGGCGGCACAGATCGTCGAGGCTCCAGTGATGCGGGTTTCCCGGGGGATCGACGCAGACATGGGTGACCCCGAGCTGGGCCCAGACGCGATAGTCGGAATCATCCCGAGGCGTGACTTGCGTTCCAATATGCACAACCGCCGCTCCGTTAGTGCCGCTGCCGAGCATAGCAGGCCGAGCGGGTTTGCTTCACGACAAGCGGGAGCGACCTAGGGTGGTGCCCTTCAACGATCTTGGGGCGGCAGCCGGAACGGCATAAATTGGTCGTCGATGAGCATCTATTCCTTCACGGGTTCGGTCGAAAGCCTCCGCCGCAAGCTGCGGGCGGTAACCGCGGTTCTCGCGGATCCCGCGGCGACCGAACATGAGCGGGCCAACGCGCAAGCATTGAAGGCCCGTTTGCAACGCCGCCTCAGCGAGGCGGGAACCCCGAAAGGAGACTGGACCGATACCGCCTTTAGGCTCGGCAAGTGGGCCAGCAAGGTACAAGGATCAATATTGCCCGCCTCCCCCAGGGGCGATTGGACCGACAATGCCCGCCGGCTCGGCAAGGCGTTGCGTCAGGGCTATAAAAAGTTGCTTTCGGATTGACGCCAGTAATGCGTCCCACGCCCGAGCGGAATTGGCGGTCACGCGGCGTGCTCGACACTTTCCAAAAAGCGGATGTAATGCGCCGGTAGGCCATGCGCCTTTGCCCCTTCCCGCAGCAAGGTGAGGTAGCGCAAGGACGGTTTGCCGTCTTGATCCTTGCCCTCGGCAATATAGGCGACGGCGTCGAGCAGCCGGCCGTCATCGGCCTCCACTGAGACGATCGTATGACGGTAGCCGCGGCCCGGTACGCCTTCGGTCAAGTCGAGCCGCATCAAGTCGCGCCGCGAAATGCGGTAGACCACACCCCAGACTTGTGCTGCCGGATCGGGGCATAAATTGGCCGGTGCCGCCCTGCCCTTTGGCCGACCTTCGAGATTGAAGCGCAGCCGGTAGCCATCGAGCCGGCCGCGGCGGAATTCGCGCGGCTCGATGCCGCGGCGTCGGCGAAACGTGTCCTCATGCATGTTGGCGCCATAAGCGAAATACCACACCTCGTCCGACGGCCGGCCGACGAGCCGGGCGCCGCGCAGGCGGTAGTAGGGGCGCGACAGGAGCCATGAGCTCGCTATCGCGCGGCGCAATCTTCTGCGGGCTCGCGCGCGGCCCTGTCGGGCGATCGTCCTAATACGAACACTCACGATTGCTCGTATGCCGATCGCCGTATTCAGTACCCGCGCTGCCAGTCGATGACATTGCGCAACGGGCGGCCGTCGAGATAGGCGCGCAGATTGTCACAGAAAATGTCGATGGCGCCGTGCCGGTTTTCATCGCTCGAACCCGAGACGTGCGGCGTCACCAACACTCTCGGGTCGGCCCATAGCTGTTGGGGCGGAGGGTGCTCGAACTCGCCGACATAAACATCGAGTGCGACGCCGCGCAGATGGTCGCGCCGAAGCGCGTCAGCCAGCGCTTCTTCGTCAACGATTTCGCCGCGCGCGACATTGACCAGCACGCTGCCGGGCTTCATCAAGGCAAAGCGCTCGGCATTGAACAGCCGGTCGGTTTCCGGCGTCCATTGGCAACAGATCACGACAAAATCGCTGACTGCGAGCAATCGGTCGAGATCAGCCGGGCCGCCGATCTCGGCGAATCCAGCCGGCAAAGGCTCACCGGCTAATGGGGCCCGCCGAGTGCCAACCACCCGCATGCCAAGGCCGGCACAGAGCCGCCCGACATCCTGACCGATGCCGCCGGCGCCTACGACACAGACCGTCTTGCCGTCGAGCAACAGCGATCGATACGGGCGATGGTCAAAGGCGCCGGCCTCGCGATCGAGCGCGATGCGGTTAAAGCATTTCGCAAAGTACAGAATGGCAGCCACGGCGTACTCCGCGATCGCCAAGGTGCTGCCGGCGCCACGCGATGTGGTTACAGTCACATCGCTGCCCCACAGATCGCCCAGTCGCAGATTGCTGGCGCCGGCGGGACGCTGATGAAACCATTTGAGCCGCGGCGCGCGGGCGCGAAGATCGAGCGGGTATGGCCAGCCGCCGAGAATGATCTCCGCGTCGGCTAATAATCGGTCGCGTTGCTCGCGAGTACCCTGCCCGGTCGATCCGGTCGTCAGATACCGCGCCGCGGTATAGGCGGGCCAAGTGTCGCGGATCTCGCCATCGAACCAGCCGCCGGCGTCGGTGACGCGCACCGCCGGATCGACAGCCTCGATGCGGGCCCGGTCTGTCGCGCTGATGCGCTGAATGCTTAGGATATTGATCTCTCGCATGACGGCTGTCCGCTCCGAAGCTGGCGTATAATTCATGCCACGCGCGCGACTGGCCGTCACGGGTTGGTAGATTTGCGCAGCCTTGCGGGATCGAGCGGCGGCAGCCGAGCGGGGTCAAACGGCGCGAGATCGACGGTCCGCGCCGAGCCATCGACGATCAATTCGGCCATCGCTTCGCCGGTGGCCGGTGCGTTCAAAATGCCCCATGCGCTATGACCCGTCGCGATATAGGCGCCAGCAACGCCGGGGACCCGGCCAATCACAGGCAGCCCGTCGCTCGTAATCGGCCGAAAGCAGGCCTGCCGCGCAATGATCTTCGCCGCGGTCAATTCGGGTGATAAATCGGCGCAAATCGCTTCGAGGCGCTCGATCGCGCCGGGATCAGGCATCACCGCAGACGGGTCGAGCGGCAGAGGCGTTTCGCTCGATATAGCGCAGACATAGGTGGTGCCGTCGGTCCGCGGGAACAGCTCGGGCGCCTGCACGGCGCCGGTCGCCTCGCGATATTCGCAAAATAGCGCTTCGGCGGGCATCTCCGTCCCGGTCTCGAATACAAGACTATGCCCCTTCAGCCCAAAGATCGCGGGCAATGGCAGCCAGGCGGCAGCCAAGATTGACCAAGGGCCCATCGCGATCACGACGGCGTCGCCCTCGATGGTTTCGCCATCGACAATAACGCCCACCGCGCGATCGTTCTGCCCGACAAGGTCCTCGACCTTACCGATGCGCAACTCGACGCCCCGCGCTTGCGCCGCTTGCATTATCGCTTGGGTAAATCGCGCCGGGTGAACTTGCGCGGTGGTGTCGGGGGTGCCGAGCTGTTGCGTCACCACCGCGTCGGCCGATAACCACGGGAGGTCGTAGGCCCCGCGGCGCTGACCGAACCGGCTCCGACGCCCGGCGATGCCGCCGTAAGTCTGCAGGCGGCGATAGCCCCAATCGCCTCCGATGTTTGCCGCCAGCTCCGCATGCAATGCGAAGCTGCGCCGCGCCAGCGGGCCAAGCGATGTGCCGTCGCACCAATCTCGCGCCAGAAACCCGCCCGACCTGCCGGATGCCGCGCAGGCTTCCCCGGTCCGCTCGACAACGGTGACCTTGATCCCGCGGCCGCTAAGAAAATAGGCAATCGAGGCGCCAATGACTCCGCCGCCACAAATCAGTACGTGCATAGAGCAGCAACCCCTCGACAAACGCGCAACAGCCGCTGGTCCGATTTTGATGACCCTAAAGGGCCAAAGGCCAAAGAGCCAAACAATCAACCATGGACTCGCCTTTCGCGATCGAGCAATAGTTCCACGTTAATGCCTGTTGCGGTCAGCTCAAATGAGGCTGCAGATACACCTCGCTCTTTGCTTGACGATATATACCGTGTTTGCCGCGGCGTCCGCTGATGCGGCATCATGCCGGGTAAAGAAAAACCGGAACTGCTTCGATGCTCCCGCCACGCTCAATTTCAGCGCGGTCCCCGACATTTCTCGACAGATTGTCAGCGAAGAACCCGCAGAGCAAAAGCCGAAGACGAGCGTTGTCGAAGCACCGCCAATTACCACCTACACTGGACCGACGGTTGGGGTAAGTTCGATGGCGCATGCGCCAACGCTTGGATATTATTGGTCACTGGAACCCAACGGCAATAAATAAAAATCGCTCAGTCCGAGTGGTCTCCTCTCCGCCGATATTATTGGCCGCGATGCTACGACATCCCTACGTCAGGCCGGGCTTAGCGATGCTTTCCATTAAGCGAGATGGCGTAAGCCCGGGGAATTGTCGGCCGGCAAGGCGCGGCGGCTCAGGAGCCGGAGCAAATCCTTGAGCGGGTGGGCGCTCCCCAAATCCGTGACCTACGACGCCGAGCGGATCGCCGATCTCGCAATTCTCGCATCGGGCTTGGTTTGCGCTATCGCTGCCTCGGGCGTGTTGCTGACGGCAGCGCTTGCCCGCGGCGAACCCCGTCTCTTAGCCGGTGTCAGCGTTTACGCGATCGGGCTGGTGGCCATGCTCGGATGCTCGCTGCTGTACCGATCCGCAACCGAGCCAATACGCCGGCAATTCTTCCGGCGCCTCGATCATGCCGCGATTTTCGCAATGATCGCCGGGTCAGCGACTCCGTTCGCGCTTGCTCCGGGCGACAGCCGTGGCGCGGTTGTGGCCGCAGGTCTTTGGACATTCGCGGCGCTCGGGATCGCTGTCAAACTCCGCTTCGCGATTGGCAGCGTTCGACGTTCGGCCATGATTTACTTGTTGCTGGGGTGGCTCACTCCGTTTGCGATCAGTTCGATGCTCTCGGGCAAAACGATTGGATTGATTGTCATCGGCGGTGCGCTTTATTCGGCTGGTATCCCGTTCCTGCTGTGGTGGCGCCGGCTGCCTTATCGCCTGGCGATCTGGCATTGTTTCGTGCTTGCCGGAGCGGCCTGTCACTATGCGGCGATCCTCACCGGGGTCGTTCTCGCCTAACTCCGGCGTGACTTCTCGAATGCCCCCGGCCCATCCAATGTGACACAATGCCGTCGGCCGAACCTACGCAGAGAACCCAACATCGTGCGCTCCATTCAACCCACGCCTTTCACCCGTTCGCCCGCTAGGGCTTTGCCGGCTCGGCGGGGTTGCCTTGACAAGGCAGCGCGGCGCTCGCCATGCTCGCCAAATGCTTGGTTCTCCATTCTTGCTGATCGCGTCGGCTGCGGTTCTTGCCGCGTGCGCCGGACCGGCGCCGCAAACGACAACGGCCACGACCCAGCCGCCCGGCCCCGGGTGCAGCGCCTGCTTGCTCGAGAACCCGGGCGATGTCAGGCCTTGCGTTAAGATCTGTCATCAGCCGGAAAGCGATTTAGGGGGCGCCGCCGCCGGCGGGGTCATCCGCTGACCGGGTGTGCACCGAGGACACCGATCGGCCATCGCGTTCGCGCGTGGTCGCGATAACACCAATTCAGCTGTAGCTAGCGGGAGGAACGACCAATGCAAGTTATGCAAGTCATAGCCGAGATCTTGAAGCGCGAAAGCATCTCGACCCTATTCTGCTTTCCGACGACGCCGATCATCGAGGCCGCGGCGGCGGTCGGCATCCGGCCGGTGATCTGCCGCCAGGAACGGGTCGGCGTGCACATGGCCGATGGTTTCGCGCGCGTCTCGAACGGCCGTCCTCCGGGGGTCTTCGCGATGCAATACGGGCCGGGAGCGGAGAACGCCTTTGCCGGCGTCGCCACCGCTTTTTCCGAACTCGACGCCGGTCCTGTTCCTGCCGCTCGGGCATCCGCGCGATACCGCGCAACTGTTCCCGATGTTCAAATCGTCCCGCACCTATGCCTCGATCACCAAATCGGTCGAGGAAGTGCAGTTGCCGCATGAGATCGCCAACATCATGCGGCGAGCATTCTCCCAGGCGAAAAACGGACGGCCCGGCCCGGTCATGGTCGAAGTCCCGGCGGACGTTACCGGAATCAAGGTTGAGGCCGATCCGGCGCAGTATCGTCCGGTGCGCGCCAGCCGCTCGGCTGGCGATCCGCAAGACATCGACGAGGCGGCAAAGATGCTGCTCGACGCCTCCTGTCCGATGATCTTGGTAGGGCAAGGCATCTTCTATGCCGAAGCGACCGAGGAACTGCGGCGGTTGGCCGAATTACTGCAGGCTCCCGTCATGACGACGTTCGACGGCAAGAGCGCTTTTCCCGAAGACCACGCGCTATCGCTGGGCTCAGGCGGCGGCACTTTTACCGGGCAGGGGCGGCACTTCCTGCACAAATCCGACCTGGTCCTGGGCGTCGGCTGCAGCTTTACCCGCCACGGCATCGCCACCCCAGGATTGCCGCCCGGCAAAAAGTACATCCATCTGACCAACGACTCGCGTGACCTGCATAAGGCCTTCGCCGCCGATCTCGGGATCCTCGGCGATGCCAAATTGGCGCTCGGCCAATTGATCGAGGCGGTGCGCGATCGGCTAGGCGGCAAGGAACGCGTAAACGGCGTCGCTCAGGAGATCGCGGCCAAGCGTGAGGAGTGGCTGGCCCGCTGGCGCGGAAAGCTTCATTCGAACGAGAGTCCGATCACGCCTTATCGGGTCATCTCGGAATTCATGCGCGTCGTCGATCCCGCCGAAGCCATCGTCACCCACGATTCCGGCAGTCCGCGCGAGCAGCTCAACCCGTTCTATCGCGCGACCCGGCCGCGCGGTTATCTCGGCTGGGGCAAGTCGCATCAGCTCGGCACCGGGCTCGGACTGGTAATCGGCGCCAAGATCGCCGCCCCCGACAAGTTCTGCGTCAACTTTATGGGCGACGCGGCTTTTGGCATGACTGGGCTCGATTTCGAGACCGCGGCGCGCTGCGGCATTCCGATCACCACGATCGTGTTGAACAATTCGACGATGGCGATCGAGACGCACGCGATGCAATTGTCGCATGATCGCTATCGCGCCCGCGATCTCGGCGGCAACTACGCCAATATCGCTCGCGATCTCGGCGGCTGGAGCGAGCGGGTGGAAGATCCCGCTCAGATCGGCGACGCGATCCTGCGCGCCCGCCGGCAGAACGAAGACGGCCGCGCCGCACTGCTCGAATTCGTCACCAGCCAGGAGCAGAGCTTCTCGCACCGCCGCGGCGCCGCCGAGTAGAGCGCAAACCCGGTTTGCATCCTCGGCGGTACACCGTCATATGGCGATTATGCTTTCCAAAACTTACGATGCTCTCGTAAGCGCGGGTGCGCCCGAGGACAAAGCGCGGGAAGCTGCCGAGGAGCTGGCAGATTACGGGAATCAACTCGCTTCGATTGACAACCGACTGGCCGGGGTCGAAGGCAGGCTTACGGTAATGATCTGGGCCATCGGTATTAACGCCGCGGCTACAATCGCCATCTTGGGGGTGTTGTTGCGTCACCCTTGATCGAAGGCTAGCAGGAGTGGGAAATGGCGCCGCGCATCGGATATTTGCTGCCAACCCGGGAAGCAGTCATGCAGGGCCGGCCGGAGACGGCCCCCTTGCTCGCCCTCGCCGAGCGCGCCGAGGCGCTGGGCTATGACGCGGTGTGGGTCGGCGACTCATTGCTGGCGCGGCCGCGCCACGATCCTTTGACCTTGCTTGCGGCGGTCGCGGCGCGTACCCGCCGGGTGATGGTCGGCACCGCCGTATTCCTGCCGGCATTGCGCAACCCGGTCGTGCTGGCACATCAGCTCGCGACCCTCGACCGGATCAGTGAGGGTCGTCTCGTGCTCGGGGCCGGCATCGCCACTGACGTCGAGAATATCCGGGCGGAATTTACCGCCGCCGGTGTGCCGTTCGAGGGTCGTGTCGGCCGGATGATGGAGGGGCTGCGGCTGGCGCGCGCCTTGTGGAGCGGAACGCCGGTCGATTGGGAGGGCCGCTGGTCGGTCAAATCGGGGGTGCTTGGCCCGACGCCGCACCGTCCCGGCGGGCCACCGATCTGGCTTGCGGGGTCGGTGCGGCCGGCATTCGAGCGCGCCGCCAGGCATTTCGACGGCTGGTTTGCCAACGAGCCCGACCTTGCCCGCTGGACCGCGCAGTGGGACGAAGTACGACAGATTGTTCGCGAGGTCGGACGCGACCCCGATCAATTCGCGGCGGCGAATTATGTGACCTTGGCGCTTGACGAGGACAGGGCTCGTGCCGAGCAGCAGATCGACCGGTTTCTGGAAAGCTACTACGGCCAGCCAGCCGCCGTGATGCGCAAGCGCCAGGCGTGTTTTGGCGGGCCGCCCGCGGAGGCTATCGCTTGGCTAAACGGCTTTGCCGAGGCCGGCGCTACCGATCTGATCGTGCGCTTTACCGGCGACCACGAGCGGCACCTCGAAATGACCGCCGAGTTGCGCAAGCAACTTGGCAGCTAAGCGGTCGGCTCAGCGGCGGAACATCAGCTGCAAGCGGTGGCCGTCAGGATCGCGAAAATAGATGCAACGGTCTTCGCCAGGGCGGCCACCGACCGCCACCCCGTGGTGCTCCAATTCGGCCTTTAGGCTTTCGTAGGTGCCTTCGGCGCTGAGCGCGAGATGATTGAGGTCGCTGCCCGCGCCAATCGCCGCGTCGTCCTCCCTCTTGAACAGCGCTACGCCCTGCGCGCCCGCATGCATAAAGACGTGTCCGCCGTCTTCGCGATACACCGTCATCCCGAGAATTTCGGTATAGAATTTCTTGGCGCGTTCGACATTGCCGCAATGCAATACGACGTGATCGATCCCGTTGGTTTGGATCATTTGCAGTCCTCCCTGCTTAAGATTGGCACACACTCGGGGTAACAGTCCCCGCAAAGAGCCGCGGTCGGCATAGAGTCGCGCGAGAGCCGATCGATGTCTAGCGGAACCAAAGCTCGTGAAGACATCAGACCGGAACATCGCGACAAGGATCGGAGCGGCCGACGGTTCGGAGCGATGGCGGTATGGCGTCCTCCTTGGCGCTTTTACCGACCGACACCTGCTGTTACAGATCGATACATTGTGCGTCGTAGATCGATCTGGTAATCAGTCGGGCGGCGTTCGGGGACATGGCTGTGGCGTCCGATGCGTTTCGGACGCACTGCCAATGGGGGCGGGATAAAAGCGTGACGCGTCTGGCGACGGTCGGCCCGTTCGCGGCTGCACGGATGGCGGCTGCGGCGAGCAGAGGCATTGCGGGCTTCAGCCGGGTCGCCGCCGTAGCCGTCACATTGTTCTGCGGCGGCTGCATGGTCGGGCCCGACTACAAGTCCCCTGCCGTCACAGTCGCCAACAAGTTTCTCGAAGCGAACCAACCTTCGGTCGACACTAAAAAGCAACTGTACGAAGCGTGGTGGCGGGTGTTTAACGACCCGGTCCTCGATCGGCTGATCCAAATCGCCTACAACCAAAATCTAAGCTTAGTCGCGGCCGGCACTCGGATCTTACAGGCCCGCGCCGAATTGGGCGTAGCGATCGGCGAGTTTTATCCGCAAACCCAGCACGGCAACGGCTCGTGGATCTACACCCGGGAGAGTGCCGCCGACCCGACTGTCCCGCCCCAAAGCCAACTGAGGAATTTCTGGCGCAACTCGCTGGGCTTGACGGTAGCCTGGGAAGTAGACTTCTGGGGCAAGTTCCGCCGCGCCATCCAATCGGCCGACGCCGCTTATCTCGGCTCGATCGCATCTTATGATGACGCGCTCGTCACGCTGATCGGCGATGTGGCAACCTCCTACATCGGGATCCGCACCCTGCAGACGCAGATCGCGATCGCCAACGACAATATCATCAAGCAAAAGAAGGCGCTTGCCATCGCCGAATACCGCTATCACGGCGGTGTCGCGACCGAACTCGACGTCTATCAGGCGGAAAATGTGCTCGGCCAAACCGAAGCCTCGGTGCCGCAACTGACGGCGCAGCTGAGCCAAGGGCAGAACGCGCTGCTGGTATTGCTCGGCATGGCGCCGCAATCGCTCGACGCGTTGTTGCGCGGACCGCAGACAATCCCGGTGCCGCCCGCTGATGTCGCCGTGGGGATACCCGCCGATCTCGTCCGCCGCCGCCCCGATATTCGCGCCGCTGAACTGGCGGCGATGGCGCAGAGCGCACAAATCGGCATCACCGAGGCGGACCTCTTCCCGGCGTTCAGCCTGCTCGGCAATTTCGGAACGGTTGCCAGCGATATCAACGGCCATTCGCTGGGTCAAGTATACCAAGGAAAGGGGATCACCTTTTTCTTTGGACCGACTTTTACCTGGAACATCCTCAATTACGGCCAGATCACCAATCAGGTACGGGTCCAGGATGCGAAACTGCAGGAATTACTCGTCGATTATCAAAACTCGGTACTGACCGCGCAACAGCAGGTTGAAAACGGGCTCGCGCAATTCCTGCAATCGCGTAAAGCGGTCGACGATTTGCGAGCAAGTGTGGCCGCCGCCAACGCGGCATTGGGGCTTGCTTTCTTACAGTATCAGTTGGGAACGCGCGACTTCAACACCGTGCTACTGGCGGAACAGAACCTGTACACAGCGCAGACCGATCTCGCCACCGCCGAGGGGAATGTCTCGACTGGGCTTGCCGCGGTTTACAAGGCGCTCGGGGGAGGATGGCAAATTCGCGATAACCACGAATTCGTGCCAGCACGCACCGTCGAGGAAATGCGCAACCGCACCAATTGGGGTGGCCTGCTGCCGCCGCCCGGCGGGGCTCCTCCGCAAGCAGCGCCGGGGCTGCCGACCCCCGCCAATGTCAGCGCCAAACCCCGATTGCCGGAATGGTGAGGGCGAGATGAGACGTTTTCCAATTAGCCGCTATCTGTCGGCGGCTGTTGTCATGGCGGCGCTCACCGCTGTCGCTGCGGTGGGCGCCACGAAATTCTGGACCGCAGAGGCGCAGTTGCCGGGGCCGAGCGCCTCGACGCCGGTCCCGGTGGTGCTGCCCAAACTGCAATCGGTCACCAATTACGTCGAGATCACCGGCAACGCCGCCGCGGTAAACGACGTCAAACTGCTCGCCCGCGTTAGCGGCTATCTTGACGGAATTCACTATCAGGACGGCCAGTTCGCAAAAAAAGGGGATCTTTTATTTACGATCCAAAAGGCGCCCTACCAACAGCAACTCGAGCAGGCCCACGCCCAGGTTTTGACCGCTCAGGCTTCCCTGCTTTACGCCAAGACCGAACTTGTCCGCTACACGAAACTCGTCAAACAGGATGCGGCGACCCAGACCGAAGTCGATCACTGGAATTTCGAGCGGGCAAGTGCGGCGGCGAGTTTATTGAGCGCGCAGGCCCAGGTGTCGATCGACGAGGTCAATCTCGGCTATACCGAGGTCCGCGCACCCTTTGACGGCGTTGTCGGCAAGCATCTGGTCGATCCCGGCAATGTCGTCGGCGGGAACGGGCAACAAGGGGCACTGGCCGAAATTACCCAACTCGACCCGATCTATGTCGTCGCTAATCTGAGCGAGCAGACAGTGCTCAAGATTAGGCAAAATCTCGCGCAGCATCGGCTGACCCTTGCCGATCTGCACAAGATCCCAGTCGACGTCGGTCTGTCCGACGAGCAGGGTTTCCCGCATCGCGGCGCGATCCAGTATGTTGCTCCGGCGCTTGATCCGGCGACCGGAACGTTGTTGGTGCGCGGTATCCTGCCCAACCCCGACTACCTGATCCTGCCAGGGTTTTTTGTTCGGATGCGCCTCCCTATGGGCAAGGTCGACCGCAACGCCCTGCTTGTTCCGCAAAAGGCGCTGCAGACCGATCAGGGTGGGACCTATCTGCTGGTCCTTAATGAAAACGATGTCGTGCAGCAGCGCTATGTGCAGCTCGGGTCGACGACGGGCGGATTGCAGGTAGTCACCTCCGGCTTGATGCCAGAGGACCGGGTCGTTGTCGGCGATTTGTGGCGGGCGACGCCAGGGACTAAAGTCACGCCGCAACCGACCACGATCGAGGCCGTCATGGGGTCGGCAGGTGCAGGATCGCAGCAATGATCTCGAAATACTTTATCGAGCATCCGGTTCTCGCCAACGTTCTGGCGATCGTGCTGGTGCTGATCGGCCTCATTTGCATATTCCGCCTGCCGGTCGCGCAATATCCCAACATCGTTCCGCCCACCGTGTCGGTGTCCACGCGCTATCCCGGCGCCAGCGCTCAGACCGTCATCGACACCGTTGCCCTGCCGATCGAATTGCAGGTCAACGGGGTGCCGGGCATGCTCTACATGGAATCGACCAGCGCCTACGACGGCACCTACAACCTGACGGTCAGTTTCGACATCGGCAGCGACCCGAACATGGATCAGGTGCTGGTGCAGAACCGCGTGCAGAACGCGATGGCGCAGCTGCCGCAGTCGGCGCAGTCCCAAGGCGTCGCGATCCGCGCCAAATCCGCATCGATCCTAGAATTTGTCACGCTCAATTCACCAGACAAGTCGCGTGACGCCCTGTTCATGTGGAACTACGCGACGATCAATCTCGTCAACGAGCTGGCACGTCTGCCCGGGGTCGGCAACGTCACGGTCATGGGGGCCGGCCAATATTCGATGCGGCTCTGGCTGGACCCGAACAAGCTTTATTCGTTCGGGCTGGTGCCCGAGGATGTGATCCGGGTTGTCAGGCAGCAGAGCCAGGAGGTCACGGCGGGGCAGGTAGGCATGCCGCCGGCGCCGCCAGACCAAGCCTTCCAATATACGGTGGTTGTTCCCCAATCCCGGCTGATCGATCCGGCCCAGTTTGCCGAGATTATCGTCAAGGACCAAACGGCGGAGGGTGGCCGCCTCGTCCGGGTTAAAGACGTCGGGCGGGTCGATCTGGGCGCGCAGACCTATTCCCAGGATTTCAAGCTCAACGGCAAACCGGCTGCCGGCATCGCCATCTACCAGACCCCTGACGCCAATTCGCTAAAGGTCGCGAAAGCGGTCGCTGCAAAGATGGAGGAGCTTTCCCGTCGCTTCCCACCCGGCCTGCAGTACAGCATTCCGTACAATACTACGGTCTTTATCCAGGATTCAATCAATGGTGTGTACACCACTCTATGGCAGGCCGGTGTCCTGGTGCTAATTGTGATCTTGCTATTTCTGCAAAATTTTCGGGCAGTGTTGGTACCGGCGACGACGGTGCCGGTCACGATCATTGGCGCCTTTGTCGGTATGGCGGCGCTCGGTTACACCGTCAACCTGTCCACTCTGTTTGCGCTAGTGCTGGCGATCGGCATCGTCGTCGATGATGCGATCGTCATCGTCGAAGGCGTGTCGAAATATATCGAGCAAGGAATGTCCGGACACGACGCCGCGATCCGGGCGATGAACGAGTTGTTCGGTCCGATCATGGGCATCACTCTGGTTTTGATGGCGGTGTTTTTGCCGTCATCCTTTGTGCCCGGTCTAAGCGGACAAATGTTCGCGCAATTCGCGTTGGTAATTGCGGTAACCGCGCTGATCAGTGCTGTCAATGCGGCGACCCTGAAACCGACGCAATGCGCGCTGTGGCTGCGCACGCCCAAGCCGGTCGCGCAACGCAACTTTTTCTTTCGCGGCTTCGAAGGGATCTATTCGCGAGCGGAGCACGGCTACGCGGGGTTGATCGGCCATATGGTGCGGCACGCCGGGCTGATCGTGCTGATCGGAGGGGCGCTGGCGGTACTTGCGATGTGGGGCATCGCGCGTCTGCCGACCGCTTTTATCCCGCCCGAAGACCAGGGCTATTTGATGATGGCGGCGCAACTGCCCGACGGGGCGGCTCTCGGGCGCACAACAGCCGCGCTCGACCGGGCGACCAAGCTGGCGCTGGCGACGCCGGGGGTCGACCACGTCATCGCGATTACCGGATTGTCGGCGCTCGATAACTTCGCCAATCTTGCCAATGCCGGCGTCAGCTTTGTCGTTCTTAAACCTTGGGACGAACGCAGCAAAGCAAAAGGAACGGACCTCCTGACCATTGCCGAAAATCTGCAGAAGGGGCTGAACTCGGCACCCGACGGCAGGCTTTTTGTGCTGGCGCCGCCGCCGATCCAAGGGATTGGCAATGCCGGCGGCTTCCAGATGCAGCTTGAGTTGCTGGGTGGCAGCTTCGACTACAACAAGCTGAACGATGTCACGCAGCAGGTTGTCAAGGCGGCGACCGCCGATCTGCGGCTGCAGCACGTTCTAACGACGTTCCGTCCCGGCGCGCCACAGGTCACGGTAACGGTCGACCGTGACCGGGCGGAGACCTTGCGCGTCTCGGTCGGCGATGTATTTCAGGTGCTATCGTCTTATCTCGGCTCGACTTATGTCAACCAATTCAACAAATTCGGTCAACTATTCCAAGTCTATGTTCAGGCTGATTCGAAGTATCGGCTTAAGCCGGACGATCTGTTGAACCTCTATGTTAAGAGCCAAGATAACCAGATGGTGCCGATCGGGGCGGTGGCGCATCTCAGCTCCAGCGTGGCCCCGCCGTTGATCACCTTCTACAATCTGTTCCCGTCTGCGACCATCGTCGGCAGTCCCGCGCGCGGCGTCAGCTCGGGTCAGGCGCTGACCATTATGGAAGGTATCGCGAAGAAGACATTGCCGAGTGATGTCGGCTATCAATGGACGACGATGGCCTATCAGGAGAAATTGACCGGAAACCAGCTCTATTATTTGTTCGGCTTGTCGGTCCTGCTGGTTTACCTAGTCCTTGCCGGGCAATACGAGAGCTGGATCCTGCCATTGGCGGTATTGTCGGCGGTGCCGTTGGCATTGTTGGGGCCGGTCATCGCACTGACCAGCCTCGGTGTCGCCAACAATCTCTACACCCAGATCGGCCTTATTCTGATGATCGCGTTGTCGGCCAAGAACGGCATTCTGATTGTCGAGATGGCGCGCGAAGGCCGGTTGGTCCGGGGTCTTCCGATCCTGGAAGCGGCTGTTGAAGCCTCACGCTCTCGGTTCCGTCCGATCCTGATGACCTCGTTCGCGTTTGGGATGGGGGTCTTGCCTTTAGTATTGGCGAGGGGAGCCGGCGCTAACGCGGATAAATCTCTTGGCATTAGCGTATTGAGCGGGATCATCGCCTCGACCTGCCTCGCGGTGCTGTTTGTCCCCTCGTTCTTCACCGTGCTGCAACGCTTCGACGAAGTCGCGCAAGGCGCGCAAGCAGCCTAAAGTTTTGGCGCCGGTCCGGACCGGCACCGCCGACTAGCTATTGTCAAGCGCGGTATCGCCACCTGCCTGAACCCCGTCCCGGGGGAGGACCATCAGCCGCCGAGGTGGCTGGTGTCGTTCCATAGCCGGATGATCGGCTCGGTCAAATTGTGTTCATAGCCGAGAATGCTGAGGCTTGCGGTGTTGAGATAAAAATAGCGGCACGCCGCGGGCAGTCCGAGCCAGCTCGCGGCGAGTACGCGCGAGATGTGCGCGCTCGAGAACAGGAGTACATTCTGGCCAACCGCTCGGATGCGGCTAACGGCCCGGTTTGCCCGGGCCTCGATCTCGGCCGGTGACTCGCCGCCGGGCGCACCGTCACGAAACAATTGCCAATCCGGGTTCTCGCTTAGGATGTCGGCAGTGCGGCGCCCCTCGTATTCGCCGTAATCCCACTCGGCCAAGTCGGGGTCGATTTCGGCCCCGTCGGCGAAGCCGGCAAGTTCGCAGGTCCTTATCGCCCGTTGCGACGGGCTGGTCAGGACTTTGGCAAAGGTATGTCCGCGCAGACGCTGGCCGAGCTTGTAGGCTTGGCGCTCGCCATTCTCGGTGAGCGGCAGATCGGTACGGCCGGTATGCTGGCCGGAAAGGGTCCACGCGGTCTCGCCATGACGCGCGAGAAAGACCAGGGGAAGCGCATCGGTCATAATTTGCTCCTGTCGAGGATTTCCGCGGATCGGCGGTTCAGAACGGGCATGTCGCCGCCTCTTCCGCGCCGCCGCCAAACCCGAGCGGCTTCGATGAATTGCCAAACGCCGAGAGCGGGCACTCCGATCGCCAGATCGCGCGCGCGCTTTAGCAAGGACAACATTAGCGCCACCGGCGGCGTCAGGCCAAACCCTGCGCCAATCAGTACATATGCCCCTTCCTGGAGTCCGACCGCGTTTGGGATGACGATAGCAAAGGTGCGGATGGCATAGACCAGGCTTTCGATCACCAGGACGGTCTTGAACGAAAGACCGCTTCCGACCAGCCGTAGGGCAAGCCAAGCCTCAACTGTGGCCGCTATCCAGCAGAACAGATGCAGAGTAAAGCCAATCCACAGCCCACCCTTTCGCTCATAAATGCGCTCTAATGTGTGCCGCAAAGCGGCGGCACCGGCGGCGGTTCGCTCTGCCCAGCCGCGTCCGAGTGCATGCGCCATACGATCGAAAAGGCCGAACCCATGCCGTTGCGCCGCGATCAGGCCAAGCCCCGCGAGGCACGCTACCACGAGCCCTGCGGTCAACGGTCCGGCAATCGCCGAACCGGGCCGCAGGCTGATCAACAAGGCCAAGCCGACCGCAGTGTAAGCGAGCTTCGCAAAAAACTCCAAAGTCAGGTCGACGATGGTGCTGGCTGCCGCGATCGGGCCGGATATACCGGCAAGTGTTAACACGCGTGCTCCGAGGACGCAGCCGCCGATTGGGGATAGAGGCAAAACTTCCGAACCCGCCTCCCGCACAATTCGGGCTGCCATGAACGTCCTGTTCGGTGCTCCTGGTACAAGGGCGCGCCAAGCGACACCCATGATTCCGATCAGCGCCAGATGGATCAGACAGATCGCGCCAAATCCTTTCCAGCCAAGAGCGAGAAACGAATGAATGACGGCGTTCGCGCCGAACCCCGCGACGAGCCCAGCTATTACCGCCAAGCCGGCGAGCGCCGCGATGATCGGAACCGCTTTCATCGTCTCCTCAACGCCCTCCGTGAAGTTTTCGGAAGCCCAAGGAATACCCGCTCCGCTGACGGTTCGGTCACGTGGATGGCCCAACCGGAAAGGTGGAACCCGTACGAAGATCGTCGAAGCGTTGGCGTCAGAACGGCACTGTGCCCCGGACCACCGTGCGATGCAGAACACGACGCTCCTTGTCCATTTGGAAATTGGCGACGACTCGGTGGAGCAGGCAGCGATTGTCCCACATAACGAGGTCGCCGAGCCGCCAGCGGTGGGTGTAAACGAACTGGCTCTGCGTTGCGTACGCCAAGAGTTCATCCAGCAAGGCTCTACCCTCGACAAGCGGCCATCTCACAATGTGCGACGCGTGATTGCCGAGATAGAGTGCTTTGATACCGGTTTCGGGATGGGTGCGGACGAGCGGATGATTAACGACTTCCTGGCTATTAGACAGCGCAAGCCGCTGACCGCTTTCAGGGCGGCGGGCGCCCCAGCAAAACGCGACGCTCAGAGCAGCGATCCGCTGCTTCATTTCGGCCGATAGAGCGGAATAGGCCATCCCGGTATTGGCGAACTCGGTATCGCCTCCCTCGCTCGGGATCTCGACCGCATAAAGCGTCGTCATCATCGGCGGCGCCCGATAGTAAGGCTTATCCGTATGCCAGTTGTAATTGCTGACAGGCGAAGACGATCTGTCGACAGGGTTGCCGTTCTCGTCGATATTCGAGATCACGTGGGCAACCCCGTACCGTTTGTGCTGCGACTGGCGCCCGGTGCTGTGTTCGATTTCGCCAAAATTGGCGCCAAAAGCAAATTGCCGTTCGCGGCTCAGCGCTTGTTCGCGAAAAACAACGATGTGGTGCTTCAGAAAGGCATCTAGGATCCCCGCGCTCTGGGTCGGAGAAATCGGCTGAGACACATCGATGCCGCTAATAACAACGCCACCGGCCGGCGACAGCCGCGGCCCGATGAATGGCATTTCAGCGGCCTGGTCAGGGCACGGAGCCGGTTCGCCGCGGCCCCGTGACAAACCTTCGACCATCCGGACGATCCATTCTCTGCGATGACAAGGGATCAGGATGCGGCCTGCTATCGCAAGCGACAAGGGGTAAGGCTAAGCTGTCGAGCTCCTCAGGCACAATGCGCGACCTATTCCGAGTTGCAAATTCGAAGCGCGGTCATTCATTTAACGCTAAGATAACGCTGGCGGGCAGGGTCGCGGGCACGATTTGTGGTATGCCAGCGTTAAGGATATGCCTCTCACTTGCCGCAGACGTTGTGGCGTTTGAGGCTAGATAGCCGATTTCGAGAATTGTGCGTTTGCCACGATTAGGGGGGTTGCTCGCTCAGCCTTACCGTGCGATCTGAAACAGATGCTGGTTAGAAATCGGTGCAGCGACCGCCGACCTCCCAATCGCCGTAGCGCGTCGGTTCCGGTCCCGTTGGGCCGCCGATTTCGGAGTGCGGAGGCTTTGGTTGCGGATTCGGAGTTGGCGGCTTGGCGGCAGCCGACGCTGTCGGAGATACGATCTGCTTCTTAGGAGATGCACTGTTCATGAGCAAAATGTGGCAACGCAGGACTTAACCGCAAGGTCCCAACGGAGGAAGCCATATCCAGAAACGGCAAGAGGGAACCGGGTGAAACGTCGGATGTTCCCCCTGATGCTCCTTGGGGCGAGGCGGACGCCTTCATGTTTTACAAGCTTGCAAAAGAACTTTGATGGCTCAGCTGCCGACTGCCCGCGACGTTGCGCTTGAATTGCTCGGCGCGGTTCTGCGCCGTAAGCGGCCTCTCGATGATGCAATCGATGATAACACGGCGATGCAGCTATTGTCGGGCCGCGATCGGGCTTTTGCGCGTCTGTTGGTGGCAACCGCGTTGCGGCGGCTCGGTCAGATCGACGCGCTGATTGCTCTATGTCTCAGCACGCCTCTCGCGCCGCGAGCAGCACCGATCCATGACATTCTGAGGCTCGGGGTCGCACAACTCCTGTTTCTTCGCACGCCGCCACACGCGGCCGTCGCCACAAGTGTCGATCTCGCACATGGTCGTGGTTTTTTGTCCCATAAGGGGCTCGTCAATGCCGTGCTTCGACGGCTGAGCGTCGAGGGTCCCGAACTGGCCCACGGGCAAGATGCCGCGAGGCTCAACACTCCGGACTGGCTCTGGCAATCATGGAGCCGGGCCTATGGCCCGGAAACCGCGCGTGCGATCGCAAACGCGCACCTGAAAGAAGCGCCGCTTGATCTAACATTGCGGAGCGATCCCGAAATTTGGTGCGAGAAGCTCCAAGGAATTTTCCTCCCAACCGGCACGTTGCGGCGGCAGGCCGGAGGCGCCGTTACGTCTCTTCCCGGATACGCTGAGGGCGCATGGTGGGTCCAGGATGCGGCAGCCGCACTCCCGGCCCGGCTGTTGGGCGATGTCGCCGGCCGCGAGGTCGTCGACCTCTGCGCGGCACCGGGTGGCAAGAGCGCGCAACTCGCATCCGCGGGCGCTCGGGTGATTGCGATCGATCGCTCGACCCGCCGTCTCGAACGCCTCGTGGCAAATTTTCAGCGGCTCGGTCTGCCAATCGAGGCGGTGGCCGCAGATGCTTTGACGTGGCGCCCAACTCGACGGGTCGAAGCTGTCCTGCTCGACGCGCCGTGCACGACAACTGGGGCAATCCGTCGTCATCCCGACGTACCCCACCTCAAATCGCCGGACGACGTCGCCCGCCTGTCCGTGGTCCAGGAAAATCTGCTGAGAGCAGCGGTGGAAATGCTAATTCCAGGCGGCACCCTTGTTTACTGCACCTGCTCGCTGGAGGCACAAGAAGGGCCGCTGCGGATCGAGGCGCTGTTGCGCTCAGAGACGCCGATCGCCCGGCGCAAGATCCGCGCAGAGGAGATCGGCGGCCACCCCGACTGGATTACTGCCGATGGAGACTTGCGGACGTTGCCCTGCCATCTGGGCGAGTACGATGGGTTAGACGGTTTCTTTTGCGCTAGGCTGATCAAATCGGAGGATGCCGCCTGATAACCCTTGCCGAATGCCGCAGCTTGCAGGTTCGGCTGTGACTTGATACCAAGCAATATGCGCTCGCTTGTTCTCCAGGTCTCCCGGGGTCGGGCTGGTACTTATTCTGACGGCCCTGCTCAACCTCAGCGCGGATGAGAAAAGCGACCCGCGATCGCCTCAGCAAACCACAGACAGAGCGCCGCGGTCGTGACGCCCCGAGTGCTCTAACCCGCTTACGCAAAAAGATCGTTGCGCGGATGATCTTTTCCGGCAAGGGCTTGGTTGGGCGCGCGTCATGCATGGAAGAGCTAAAAATCAACAGGGTCTGGCCGACCGATCCAAAGCGCGGAATGGCGCTCGCCGCGGGCGAGATCGAGCTTTGCGGCATCTTGGTGCGCGACCCGTCACCACGCTGGTCTCCACCGGCGGCAACCGACGAATGGTGCGCCGCTTGGCATGGTTTTGATTGGATATCGGATGTCGTAGCGGCAGGTCCTGCCGCCCGCGACCAAGTGGGGCAGTTGGTTCAAAGTTGGCTGGCCGAGCAAGCCGGCTTCCGTCAGTCGGTGGCATGGCGCTCCGATGTTATGGGTACCCGTCTGTTCGCCTGGATCACGCATCTCAATGAGATCACCGCTGGCGAAAAAGACCCTGTTTTGAAACGCGCGGTTGTGGCCAGCATTGCGAAACAGTATCGCCATCTCAATCGAACAGCGCTGCGGGAGGTGGAAGGACCACACCGGCTGAGGGCGCTCAAAGGTTTGGTGGCGGCAGCCATTGCACTGGGCGGATCAGGGGCGCGGGTAATGAAGGCTCTGTCCCTGCTCGAACGCGAGATGTCGGCGCAAATCCTCCCCGATGGCGGTCATCGCTCGCGGAGCCCCTCGCTGCAACTTCGCGCACTTCAGGACCTCGTCGATATTCGGTCGGTCCTACGTGCAGCGAAGATTCAGCCCCCGGCGGCATTAGCCGACGCGATCGAACGTCTAGCGCCGATGTTGCGGCTGTTCCGACACGGTGATCGCCGGTTGGCCCTCTTCAATGATTCGGTTGAGGAGGACGGAGTTCTAATCGATTTGGTGCTCACGCAATCGGAGACCAGAGGGCGCGCTCTCGCCCATGCGCCCGATTTGGGTTTCGAGCGATTGCAGGCGAACAAGAGCCTGATCATCGTCGACGCCGGGACCCGTCCACCGCCCGGTTTCGACATGCACGCGCATGCAGGTGCGCTTTCATTTGAGTTGAGCCATGGTCGCGAGCGAATAATTGTCAACTGCGGCGCCTATCGTGGGCCACGATCAAATTGGACGAGGGTCGGACGCGCCAGTGCAGCACACTCGGTGCTCGTCGTCGCGGATACCAATGCGACCGAAGTTCGTGAAGATAACGCGACTAATCGCGCGCCAATGACGGTCAGTTGCGAGCGAGCCGAACACGAGGGCCAGCAATGGATATCTGCAACCCATGATGGATATCGCGAACGGTTCGGCATAATCTACACGCGAGAGTTGTTTTTGACCCCCGACGGCGACGATTTACGTGGCGAGGATCGCCTTGTCGGACGCCCGGGAGCGACCTTTGCTGTACGATTTCATCTGCATCCCTCGGTTGAAGCCTCGCTCGCCGAAGGAGGAAGTGTCGCTTTGTTGCGTCTGCCCAGCGGCAGCCGCTGGAGGCTGCGTGCCGCCGGCGCCGAAATGAGTTTCGGCGAGAGCATCTATCTGGGATCAGGAGAAGCCAGAAAAACCCAGCAGGTTGTGTTGAGCGGGACCGCTGCCCCGGGCGGTACGACTGTGCGCTGGGCGATGCGACGTGAGCCCCACTCCAACGGCTTCGATTAGCCGGTGTGGGGAGGTCATCTTGGCTCGGCCGGAGCAGTTGGTGCGGTAGCGGTTGCAACGGCACTTATTAGCTGCGCTGCGACGGGTTCCCTGATCCCGATCCTGCGACGGCGGAACGTACTCGACCGACCCAATGAACGCTCCTCACATGCGGTTCCCACGCCTCGAGGCGGCGGCATCGCCGTTATCGGGACGATATTGTTGGCTTGGCTCGGGGTTTTGGTTACGGGCTGGGTCAGTCACGCGATCATAGGGGTTACCATAGCCGCCGCGCTCCTTGCTCTTGTGTGTTGGATCGACGATCTCCACGGGCTCGCACCGGCAACCCGGCTAATAGCGCAGGCCGCCGCCGCTGCGGTTGGGCTCCTCGCCCTGCCCGAACCCGCCAACCCTTTGTTGGCGTGGCTGGGGCCAGCCATTTACTTCGTCGCGGTTGGATTTATCTGGTTGTGGTGGATAAATCTGTTCAATTTCATGGACGGGATCGACGGCATCGCCGGCAGCGAGGCGGCGGCGATTGGCTGTGGTCTTTTGCTGCTGGCCATCTTCGGGAAGGGCGCCGATTTCAGCGTGGCTCTGCTTGCCGCAGCAGTACTGGGCGCTTCGCTAGGCTTTCTGGTTTGGAATTGGTCGCCGGCCCGGATATTTCTCGGGGATGTCGGTAGCGTACCCTTGGGTTACCTAAGTGGATTTTTGCTGATCGGGCTTGCCGGGGCGGGCCGCTGGAAGATCGCAGTAATTCTGCCGCTTTACTTCCTCGCCGACGCGACGATTACCTTGGGTCGCCGCTTGTTCCGTGGTGAGAGGGTATGGAAGGCTCACCGCCAACATTATTATCAGACGGCGATCATTCGGGGATTGGGCCACGCCGCTGTCGTACGCCGCGTGATCGCGGCCAATCTGCTGCTGATTGCTTGCGGCTGGGCGGCGGAAAATGGCTGGGGACTGCTCGCCTTGCCGGCCGCCGCCGTGATCACGGCGGCGTTGCTGACCGATCTCGCTTATGGGAGATGATTCCCTGACCGTGCTTATTGACCACCTCCGGACGATCTTACTTATACCGCAGCGATGGATGCCTTCCCCCTCATAGTCCGCCGCGCCCTGATCTCGGTCGCCGATAAATCCGGGCTTGCGCCATTTGCGAAAGCGCTCTCCGAACGGGGCATCGCGCTAATCTCGACCGGCGGTTCCGCGCAGGCACTCGCTGCCGCTGGCGTACCAGCCACCGAGGTAGCGGCTGTCACCGGAATGCCGGAATTTCTCGACGGGCGTGTCAAGACCCTGCATCCCGCGATCCACGGCGGCCTGCTGGCGCGCCGCGGCCGGCCGGATCATATGGCCGCTTTGGCTGAGCGATCAATCGATCCGATCGACTTGCTCGTCTGCAATCTGTATCTATTCGCTGAAACGGTCGCCCGCGGCGCGACCCGCGAGGAGTGTATCGAAAATATCGATATCGGCGGGGTCGCCCTGATCAGAGCGGCGGCGAAGAACCACGACGCAGTCACGGTCGTGACTGAGCCCGGCGACTACGACCGTGTGCTCGCTGAACTCGCTGCGGGCGACGGATCGATAGGAGCCTCATTCCGGCGCGCGCTGGCGCGAAAGGCGTACGCGATGACTGCTGCATATGATGCAGCGATCGCGGCTTGGATGGCGCGCGAAGAGGAAGAAATCCTACCCGACCAGTTCGTGACTGTCGGCAATTTGCTGCAGCGGCTTCGCTATGGCGAGAACCCGCACCAGGCGGCGGCTTTCTACCGCACCAGCGAAATCCGACCCGGAGTGGCGACGGCGCGCCAGCTGCAAGGCAAACAACTCTCTTACAACAACTATTCCGATGCGGACGCAGCTTTCGAGCTGGTCGCCGAGTTTGATCAGCCGGCGGTCGCGATCGTCAAACACGCCAATCCCTGTGGTGTCGCGATCGGTGCGTCATTGCACGAGGCGTGGGACAAGGCCCTGGCGTGCGACCCGGTCAGTGCTTTTGGCGGAGTTGTAGCGCTCAATCGTAGGCTCGATCTCGCCACCGCCGAGGCTATCGCCGGGCTCTTTGTCGAGGTGGTGATAGCGCCGGCTGTCGACACTGAGGCGGCGACCCGGCTCGCTTCCCGCAGCGCGCTGCGGCTGCTCGCCACCGGTACTTTGCCGGACCCGGCTGCGGCCGGCCCTTCCATTCGTTCGGTTGCCGGCGGGCTCCTAGTGCAGGAGCGTGACCAGGCGGTGATCGACGCTGATGCGTTACGGGTGGTGACTCGGCGTGCCCCGACCGATGCCGAGATCGCCGACCTGCTTTTTGCAGATCGGGTCGTCAAACACGTCAAGTCGAACGCGATTGTCTTCGCGCGCAATGGCGCCACGGTCGGTGTCGGCGCCGGCCAGATGAGCCGCGTCGACAGCGTCCGGTTAGCTGCCGAGAAAGCGGCGGAGATCAGCCGCACCACCGGCTCCGTGGTGCCGCCCACCCGTGGCGTGGTCCTGGCATCCGATGCGTTCTTTCCGTTCGCCGATGGCCTGGAGGCTGCGATCGCCGCCGGGGCGACGGCTGTCATTCAGCCCGGCGGCTCGGTGCGCGACCCCGAAGTGATCGCCGCCGCCGATGCCGCGGGTATGGCTATGGTGTTCACCGGCATCCGTCGCTTCCGGCATTGAGTTCGCGAGTGATGCGGCCTTTTTCAGGTCACGCGTATGTTTTTGAACTGCCAGGGATCGTCGCGGTCAAGGTCTTCGGGGAACAGGCGGCCCCGGTCGTCGAGCGGGGTCCAGTCGCCGTAGGTGCCGACGACCTCCCCGAGATAGGGGCGGGCGACTTCCAGGACGCGCGGAAAATCAAGCTCTTCGGGCTCGACAATTCCAGCCTGCGGGTGTTCGAGCGCCCAAACAACACCACCCAAAACCGCGGCTGTCACTTGCAGCGAGGTGGCATTGTTGTGCGGCGCCACTCGCCGCGCCTCTTCAATCGTCAGCCGCGATCCGTACCAGTAAATTCCTTTTTGGGCGCCCATCAGCAACACGCCAAGCTCGTCGGTGCCTCTGCTGATCTCATCCACCATCAGCCGCTTACGGGGCTGCAGGCGCCAGTTCTTGCCGGCAAATTCATGCAGACTCAACACTGCGTCGTCGCACGGATGATAGGCATAGTGGCAAGTCGGTCGATAACGGGCTTCGCCGCCCTCAGTCACTGTTAAGAAATCCGCGATCGAGATCGATTCCCCGTGAGTGATCAGAAACCCGTGATATGGCCCCTCGAGCGGTGTCCAACTCCGCACCCGTGTCGCCGCGCCTGGGCGCAGCAAGTATATCGCGGCACCGCTGCCAAAATCGTGGCGGCGTCCATCTTTTGGGAAATGTCGCTCATGCGTGCCCCATCCGAGTTCCGCCGGCTGTGAGCCCTCGCTGACAAAACCATCGATTGACCAGGTATTTACAAATTCGCCCGGCTCCTTTGGTGCCCTCCCCACCTGGGTGTCGCGCTCAGCGATATGAATGGTTTTGATCCCGAGTTGCCGCGCGAGCTGGGCCCACTCGTCACGGCTTTGCGGGAGCGACATTTCCATTACCGCATCGCGCGCGAGATCGACCAGCGCTTGCTTGACAAAGTGCGAGACCAGCCCTGGGTTTGCCCCGTGCGTCAAGACAGCAGTGGGCCCGCCCGGGAAGCGCTGGCGAAGCGCTAATGCGCTTTCCCGCAACGCATAATTTGAACGCGCGGAAGGCGGCAGATTCGGATCGGTGTATCCACCCGGCCATGGCTCGATGCAGGTGTCGAGATATAGGGCACCTTTCTCTTGGCACAGCTCGATCAGCGCTGTACTCGACACATCGACCGACAGATTAAGGAGGAAATCGCCGCCGCCGATCATCGCATCGAGCTTGGCGCGATAGTTGTCGCGCGTCAGCGGAGCTTCCTCGAAGGCGATGCCGCACTCCGCCGCTATTTCCCCACCCCGCGGCTCGGCAGTTAGGATCGCGATCCGCACCGGGTCGATTTCGAGATGACGCAGCAACAGCGGCAGAACGCCTTGTCCAATACTGCCAAAGCCGATGATTACGAGGCGTCCGCGGAAGACGGCATGCTTCTTGTCGAGCATCTAGGTGAACCTCAATCTGAGAAATCGTGAACTGGTCCACTCTGCCGCCATTTCAAGCGCCGTCCGATCGCGCCGGCCGGAACAATCCGATTATTGCGCAACCCAGCCGCCGTCGATTGACAGTGCTGCCCCGGTTATGGTTCTGGCTGCCTCACTTCACAAAAATACAGCGAGCGACCCAATCTGCTCAGGGGTGGAAAATTCGAGCATCGGCTGTTTTTCGCGGAGCAGCTCGTCTTTCGCCTCTTGAACCGGAAACCCTTCAGCGGCCGCGCGAGCCTCGATCTGCCGTTGAACGAGCGGGGTCAGAACCCAGCCGGGGCAGATCGCATTGCAAGTGATGCCGTCGTTGGCAGCCTCGATCGCAACCACTTTCGTGAAACCGACCAGCCCATGCTTGGCGGTTACATAGGCCGCCTTTTCCTCGCTCGCGACCAGTCCATGCGCTGACGCGATATTAATGATTCGTCCCCACTTCTTTGCCAGCATGTGCGGCAAGGCCGCTTTGGCCGCGTGAAACGCCGCGCTCATATTGATCGCAATGATGGCGTCCCTGTGCTCCTCAGGAAAATCGACGACCTTATCGACATGCTGAATTCCGGCGTTGTTGACCAGGATGTCGACGCTGCCAAAGTGTGCGGCAGTTACGGAACCAGATTGCGGATTTCTAGCGATTTCGACATATCCGCTGCGGAATAGGCGACGTCAACGCCATGATCGTTCGCGAGCCTTGCACGTAATGCCTCGATCGCCTCGGCGTCGCCGAACCCGTTCAGCATCACCGCGCAACCATCGGCTGCAAGGGCGGTCGCGATGCCAAGCCCAATCCCGCTGGTCGACCCGGTCACGATCGCGGCTTTACCCTTCAGCATGATCTTGCTCCTGATACCGACCGCCGGGATGCCTGAATATCCTCCATGGTAATACATTGCGGTGCTTTTTTTGCGGTGCGGCAAAATAAATCTGTGATTTTGTTCGGGTGACCACAACTTGTCGCAGAAACGAGCCATATTGCTGCGTATCGCGAGGTGCGCCTACCAAATCGCGGTCGTGATTAACGGACCCGAGACCGATTGATGTTGTTTCGTTGAGTTAGGGGATTGATGTTGGAATTACCTACGGCAGCACCAGACGTTTCAGCTGCGTCCGCCCGAACGACGCTACGCGTCGTCACATATAACATTCACGGCTGCCTCGGGCTCGACTTGCGCTACGATCCGGCGCGAATTGCTGCGGTGTTGCGTGAGATTGACGCAGATATCGTCTGTCTTCAGGAGGTTGATGCTCGCCGCGCCCGCGATCGGGGCGGCGACCAAGCTGCATTTCTCGCCAGGGCCACAGAGAGCAAGATCATTGTGCGCGCGGCCGCAGCAGGACGCGGCCGATTCGCCAACGCCATTTTGACGCGCTTCCCATCGCTGGCGACGCGCGCGATCGACCTCGAAGTCCCGGGGTATGAACCACGCGGCGCACTCGACGTCGACTTGATGATCGATGGCCTGATTTTGCGGGTGATGGCAACTCACTTTGGACTGCACGCCGGAGAGCGGCGCCTTCAAGCCAATCGCCTGATCGCTGCTCTAGATAATCCGGGGGCGACCGGCGCGGCGGCGGATGCAGTGCTTTTGGTCGGTGATCTCAACGAGTGGCGGGGCCGGGCGGGCGGTGTCCGCGCACTCGACCGCTGCCTCGGCCCGAGTGGTATCCCGCGCACATTCCCTTCATGGATGCCGGTGTTGCCGCTTGATCGGATCTACGCCGTCGGGCCGTTGGTGCTTCGCGACCTTCAGGTTTATCGCTCGCCCTTGGCTCGCGTAGCATCCGACCACCTGCCGCTGGTCGGGACGTTATCGTGGGACGCCGCCCAGTTGGGCCCGGAGTTACCAAGTTCGGCCACGCACTGGGCTGAGATCCGCCATGCCCGGCCGCGCACCGGTGTCGCAGTGCAGCAGCGACCCGGCGCGGTTTAACGCTTTCGAGACTTCGCCGCGTTTGCGTCGATCCGAGGCTAGGATTAATCATCATCCATGGCCTCAAAACGCAACCCGCTCGGGCTGAACGCGCTCCAGTTGAAAACCTTGACCTTGCTGCAGCAGCTGGCGCGGCTCCCGGAATATTCGAAGCCAGGTGAAGAACTGGCAACCGTTGTGCTGACCCGTCTGCCTCGCCCGCATGGAGACCATTTTCATATCGGCGAGGTGGTTGTCTCGTCGCGAGACGCGACCGGGTTGCACAATCCGTCGGTTTGGGCCGCGCTGGAGCGAAAAGGCTTGGTCCGGTCGACACCGCCAACGGCTCTTATTACCGCGCTCGGCCTCGACTACGACACCGGTTTGAGCCGCACTATCCTTCATAGCGCGGATCACGGCTGATCGCGCGGGAAAGCTTTTCCCTGACGGTTTACCAGGCCAAGCGGCGAGTAATTGCGACCGGATGATAGTGTCCGGTAGCGAGCGCCTGCTCGATGCGGAAGAGGTCCGGTTCCTGGTCCGGCACCACGCCAAACTCGGCGGCGTGAATACCGCCGACAACAAACACGCTGTCGAGACCGGCCGCATCGGCGCCAGCGATATCGGTACGCAGACTGTCTCCGATTGCCAGGATGCGCGATCGATCGGAGGCGCCAAGCAAAGCGAGGCAGCTATCGTATACCGAACGGTAGGGCTTGCCGTGCCAGCGCACTTTGCCGCCGCGATCTTCATACCAGGCTGCCAGCGCCCCCGCACACAGCGCCAGCTTTGCGCCGTGCATGACAACGAGGTCGGGATTGGCGCAAACCATTGCCAGATCGCGCCTCAATGACCGCTCCAGCACCGCGGCGTAGTCTTCGATCCGATCGTCCCATCCAGCCGGACCGGTATTCAGAATGAAGTCCGCATCGTCGGCGCTATCGACGAATTCGAGGTCCAGCCCCTCCCGGATCTCAAGATCGCGGTCCGAGCAGATGTGTAGGCAGCGGCGACCCAGCGCTCGATAAAACGGGTCGTCGCGGCGATGCAGGTACTGCCAAGCCTCCTCCCCCGACGACATCACATAGTGATAGCAATCTCGCGGAACTCCGATCTGAGAAATCCGCCGGACGACATCGTCTGCGCGCCGTGGTGCGTTCGACAGCAGCGCGATTTGTTTCCCAGCGCCGATTAGGGCACCCATACAAGCGATGGCGCCCGGGATTGGCGCTATGCCGTCGTGGACGACACCCCATAGGTCGAGGATGAAGCCATCATAGCGCCGCGCCAACGGGCCAATGCCCGGAAGGTAGGGAACTTTCATACAGGACAGCCTCGATGACTCGTCAGCTTCGTCGAACTCCATGCGCGCGAACTCTTTTGGAGTTACACGACACCGTGATCTCGGTCATCAAATAGACACCATAGTGTGAGAAAGTCGTTTCAAATGACAAAGATATTTACCAAGTGTTTCTATGAAACCCGGAACACGCCGTTACGAAGTCTGTTAAACATACGTCCATCTCGGACATGCCGAGATCAGGAGAGGTTATGAAGATCGACCTTTATATCGGGCCGCTGATCGAGCGCAGCGGCAAATTTGCCTATGACATTTTTTCGCAGGCGGACGGTTTGCGGAGCTCATTCCGATACCCGCGGATCGAACAGGCGCGCTATGACCGGCGCGCGATGATCTCGGAATTGCGCCTCGACCCGCGCGTAAATATTCATGTGTGCGAAACCCTGGCGGAATTCGAACACCAACTTCCCGACGAGCGTCACGGTCAGCAACAACACCAAGACGTCCAAGGTGCGGTGGATTAGACTGCATGACGATTTCTCTACCCGACACACACCGGCCGTTTTAGTGCGGCGGCTCCGCGGTGGGGAGTGCAGAGGCAGCAGAAATGAATGGCCCAGGATGTGCCGACCCGATGGCCTCGCCGACCGATGCGAAACCGTCGCGGCGTAACAAATCGGCCAGTCCCATTTTGATGCGGGCGACGAGCGCCGGCCCCTCGAACCCTAACGCGG
The DNA here is from genome assembly GCA_963777435.1 of uncultured Alphaproteobacteria bacterium. GTDB lineage: Bacteria > Pseudomonadota > Alphaproteobacteria > ATCC43930 > CGMCC-115725 > AP-15. Next base: position 586,920 of record CAVZQT010000004.1, on the reverse strand, counting down.
TATAGAGCTGCACGAGGCTGGCTCCAGCGCGGATCTTCGCATAAGCATCGGCAGCGCTACCGACCCCACCCACCCCGATTAGCGGCAGTTTTCTTTCGGTCAGCCGATACATGTCGGCTAGCAAAGCCGTCGATGCAGAAAAGAGCGGGCGACCGCTGAGACCCCCGGCTTCACCGGCATTGCGGCTCCGCAGACTGGCCGGGCGGTCTATCGTGGTGTTTGAGACAATGAGCCCGTCGATGCGGGTAGCGAGCGCAACCTCGGCGATATCGCGTCGCTGATCGCTGGTGAGGTCGGGAGCGATCTTCAGCAGCAGCGGGACTTCAAAATTGGTTTTGCCGCGGGCATCGACAAGCCGCTGCAACAACGCGTCGAGCGCCGCGCGGGCTTGAAGCTCGCGCAAACCAGGGGTGTTTGGCGAGGACACGTTAACGACAAGGTAATCGGCGACTTCAGCCGCACGAACAATACCGTTTTCGTAATCGTTTGCTGCTTCATCGGAATCGCGGTTCTTCCCGATATTCACACCGACGATGCCCCAGCGGGCGCGCCGCGACAAACGGTGGATGACGGTATCTAGACCCGCGCTGTTGAACCCCATGCGGTTGATGATCGCCCGATCCTCGTCGAGCCGAAAAACACGCGGTTTCGGATTGCCCGGTTGCGGGCGCGGCGTCACGGTGCCGATCTCGACAAACCCGAAGCCCAAATTGAGCATCGCGTCGGGCACGCGGGCATCCTTGTCGCAGCCTGCGGCAAGACCGATCGGGTTGGGAAAATCCAACCCCCACAACCGCTGCTCCAAGATTCCGGGATCAGGCGCTTGCGTTCTCCGTTGGAGGAACAAGGGACCTAAACCGTGCTGCAGTGCGCGTAGACTTAAGGCGTTTGCGGTTTCCGGAGGAAGTCGCGACAGCAAGGGCCGTATCAGCGGATAAAAATCGGGCATCGCAGCAAGCACAATACCAGCAGGGAAGGTTTGCGCCACTTGTGCTAGACGTCGATGCATGTCCGCGCACGACGGCAAGCCCACCCGAAACCCGGCCGCTGTGGTGGTGCCGCGGGCGCCGGTACTCGTAGCGGGTTTTCGCGAGGTTGTCTGGCTCAGTCCGGAAGGGGAAATCGAAGCGCTGTCCCCGGCCGAGGCGGCGCGGCGCGCCCAGGTCGATCCGCCAATATTATGCCATGCCGTCGCGTCTGCGCGCCGGCTCGATTCGCTCGATTTCGTTGCGCTCGATCTCCTTGAGTTGTTCGCTTTTGTCTATCCGGCGCGGTTCTGCGTGCCCACGCCGCGCGGCCTCGCCGAGGCGCTGGGTCTGCCGACACCACGGGCTCCCTCCGAAGCGTGCGCCACGCTCGCGGCCGCAACCCGGGCCCTCCTCGAAGCCCTCGGCCAGCAGAGTGACGCAGAAATCCGTGCCATCGCCGCGGCAATGGAGCGCGGTGGTTGGCTATGGGGCCCAGCAGTCATCGCTGCATTACCACCGGCCGGATTTGACTCTCGCCGGCAATCGGCAGGTCTGCGAGTATGGACGAAGCTGGCCGAGTGGTCCGATACCGCCCCGCCGCCCCCGCCCGGCAACGCGCCGGTGTTGCCCGAGGAGGCGCGGGCTCGCCTTGCGCGATTGCTCGGCGACAAATCTGAACCGCGTCCGCAGCAATCCGATTATGCGGCCACGGTCGCCGCCGCCTTTGCGCCACGGGAGATGCCGGACTACCCGCATGCCGTCCTCGCTGAAGCCGGCACCGGTGTCGGTAAGACCCTGGGATACGTTGCGGCGGCGAGCCTCTGGGCCGAAAGGAATCGCGGCGCGGTATGGATTTCGACCTTTACCCGCAATTTGCAGACCCAGATTGCCGCCGAACTCGATCGGCTCTATCCCGATCCACAGGTCAAGCGCCGACGCGTTGTGGTGCGCAAAGGCCGTGAGAATTTTCTCTGCTTGTTGAATTATGAAGAGGCAGCGATCGCTTCTATCACTCGAATTGGTCGCGGTGGTGCGCAATTGGGACTGGTGGCGCGATGGATCCTCGCAACCGAATCGGGAGATCTGGTGGCGGGAGACTTCCCCGGTTGGCTCGCGGAGCTGATCGGCCACGGCCGGGTCAACGGACTTGCCGACCGCCGTGGCGAGTGCGTCCATTCCGCTTGCCAACATTTTCGTCGCTGCTTTGTCGAGAAGAACATCCGCCGCGCACGCAACGCCCGGATCGTCATCGCCAATCACGCGCTGGTCATGGCTCAGGCCGCCTTAGGCGGGCTCGACGACGCCACGGTGCCGACCCGCTATGTGTTTGACGAAGGCCATCACCTGTTGGAGGCGGCCGATAACGCCTTTTCGGTTCGGCTGTCAGGTCGAGAAGGGCGGGAGTTGCGGCGGTGGATCGTCGGCGCGGAGGGATCGGGCGGCTCGCGGGCGCGCGGGTTGCGGCGGCGCATCGGCGATCTCGTAGAGCAGAGCGACGACGGCATGCGCGCACTGGTTGAGGTCCTCGGCGCCGCACGCATTCTTCCCGGCGATGGTTGGGCACAGCGCGTTGCGGAGGGCCGCGGGTTGCAGGCCTTTGAAGGACTTCTTGCGCTCGTGCGGCAGCAGGTGTTGGCGCGGGCGGCACTCACCGATACCGGTTATGGCCTGCAAGCCGAAGCGCGCCCGCCGGTCGCAGGTCTGGTTGACCTGGCGCTGCCATTGGCGCAAGGCCTCGATCGGCTTGCCGCGGCCCTGCGGCGGCTTGCGGCAGTGCTGCGCGCCCCGCTCGAAGATCCAGAGAATCCGCCCGAGCCAAGCTTGCGTCAACGGCTCGACGCCACCATTCGCGGCCTGGAGCGGCGCGCTGATCAACAGCTTGCAGGGTGGAGCCGCCTGCTGCGCGACCTCGCTGAACCCGCTCGGCCCGAGACCGTCGAATGGTTGTCGCTCGACCGCATCGACAGGCTCGAAACCGACGTCGCGATTACCCGAAGTTGGGTCGATCCCGGTATCCCGTTCGCGGAATTGGTGGCGCAGCCGGCGCATGGCCTCGTCGTCACTTCGGCCACTCTCACTGACGGCGAACCCGACCCCGAGCAGGCTTGGCGCGCAGCCGAGGCGGCCACAGGGCTGCGGCACCTGCCGGCCCGCCCGACGTCCGCACGAATTGCTTCACCCTTCCATTACCCGGCTCAGACGCGGGTGTTCATCGTGACCGATGTCCCGCGCGATGATTTGGCGCAGGTCGCGACGGCTTATGCGGCCCTGTTCGTCGCAGCTGGTGGCGGCGCGCTCGGTCTTTTTACGGCAATCGCGCGTTTGCGGGCAGTCCACCAGCGCATCGCGGCGGCGCTCGAAGCCCGCGGCATCCTGCTTCTTGCCCAGCATCTCGAGGCGATGTCGACGGCAACGCTTGTCGAGATATTTCGCGCTGAGGAGAATTCATGCCTTCTCGGCACCGATGCGATCCGCGACGGCGTCGATGTGCCGGGCCGCTCGCTGCGGCTGATCGTGTTCGACCGGGTGCCGTGGCCTCGCCCGGACATCCTGCACCGCGCGCGGCGGTCGGCTTTCGGCGGGGCGCAATATTCCGACCAGGTCGCTCGGCTGCGCCTGCGGCAGGCATACGGACGCCTGATCCGCCGCGCCGACGATCGCGGGGTGTTTGTGTTGCTGGACCGAGCCTTGCCCTCTCGCCTGCTCGCCGCTTTTCCTGCGGGGGTCGAGGCGGCGCGCATGCCGCTTGTCGAAGTCGCCGCAGAAACCGCGCGGTTTGTCGGTTCGGCGGATCGGCCTTGACAGATACGGGGCGGGTTTGGTCTGTAGCCGGGCCATTCCCGAAAGGATTTCGCATGCTCGACCACCACCGCGCGCTGATCTACACGATGGTCATCGTGTCGGCGGCCGACCGCAACATGCCCGATTCCGAGCTTCACGCCTTTGCCGAGATCGTCGGTCATTTGCCAATCTTTGAAGATTTTGATCGGACCGAGTTGCCCGGACTGTTCAACGACTGCGTCGAATTGATCAGCCGAGAGAACGGGCTTGAAGAGACGTTGCAGGCGATCAAGACCGGACTTCCACCGAAACTGCGCGAGACCGCCTACGCGATCGCATGCGATCTCGTCGCCACAGACGGTGAGGCGACGCAAGAAGAACTGCGCATCCTCGAATTGCTGCGTCACCGTCTCAAGATTGAACGGTTGACCGCAGCAGCGATCGAGCGTGCCGCCCGCGCCCGGTTCCAGACTCTCTAAGCAGTGGTTAAGAGAGCCCGCAGGATTTAGGCGTTTTCGTTCCGACCAGGCAACGCGAGCCGGATCGCTTCCTGCACGTCCTCAGGCTGAGAGGCCAGTGCCGTGCAAAGCCGCCGCAGATGGCGGCGCAGCTCGTAGACTTGATCAAGCAGGCTCAACACGAGCGGTACCGCCTCGTCATCAACCGCAAAGTCGTGGCGAATCTCCCTGATCAGCTCAACCCGCGCCACATCAACCTCGCGAAAGAACAGGGTTCCGCCATGTTGTTCAGGCAAGACCCAGCGATTCTCTACCCAGAGGCTGAGTTCGGTGCGGTCGAGCCCGCCGACGCGCGCGAGAAGTTCGTCAAGCGCGATCATACGGGCGGCAACTCGCGCCTCGCATCAAACGGATGCTCCGGCCCCCATTTTTGAATAAACTCGGCCAATTGCGGGTCTTTTGGATGACCGATAACAACCTTAAGGGTCACGTACTGGTCACCGGGATTGCGGGGCCGTTGAATGCCCTTGCCGCGCAGCCGCAGCACGGCGCCGGTATCTGATCCCTTGGGGACCGTCATTGTGACCGAACCGGTAACGGTCGGCACGGCAATCCGTGCACCCGACACCGCCTCGGCAAGACTAACCGGCAATTCGATACGAATATCGTCGCCATCGCGCTTGAACAACGGGTGGGGAGCCACGTGCACTTCAATCAGCGCGTCGCCGGTCTCACCGCCCCCGATCCCGGGGCTGCCCTTGCCGCGTAAGCGCAAGACTTGCCCATCCTCGATACCAGCCGGGATCGTCACGTCGAGCCACTCATCCTGCGCTAGGGAGAGGCGTTGTTTCTCGCCGTTTGCCGCGGCAACAAGATCGATGGTCAATGTGAAGTGACGATCGGGACCCCGCATCCGTAAATTCTGACCAAAGCCGCTCCCCGCCCGACCTCTTCGCGTGCCGCCCCCCGAACCGAACGCGGCGAACAGATCCTCGAGGTCACCGAGATCCATCTCACCCTCGGGCTGATAACGCCAGCCCTCCGCCCCCTCGGCGTGAGGCCGATAGGAGTAGCGCGGCCGCTCGGCGCCGCCCTCGTCGATTTCGCCGCGGTCATAACGTCCGCGCTTTTCCGGATCGGACAACAGGTCATAGGCCGCGGAGACCGACTTGAATCTCGCTTCGGCTTCGGGTTTGCCCGGGTTCAAGTCAGGGTGCAATTGCTTGGCGAGCTTGCGGTACGCCTTGCGGATCTCGTCTGCGGTTGCCGTCGGCTTGACGCCGAGAACCTCGTATGGGCTCTGCGCGGCCATAAAGCGTCAGCGATGTCTCAGGGATTGGCGCTCGGCGGTCGCCTGTTCGATCCGGACACTCACCACACGATCGGCGCCGTTGCGATCCACCGTCAATCGAACGACGTCGCCAATCTGGGCCAATCCGACGCGATTGCGTAATTCATCCGCGTTGGTGGTGGGCGCGCCATCGACCGCCACGACCAGATCGCTCGATCGAAGGCCGGCCCGTTGTGCGGCGGAGCCCGGCTCGACCTTGGCAACCAAAGCACCCTGGGTATGGGCCGTCCCGAGCGCATGGGCAAGATCTGGGGTCAAATCCTGGATCGCGACCCCGATATGGCCATGTCTCACCTGGCCATATCGGGTCAACTGATCCATCACTTCACGCGCCATATTGATCGGCACAGCAAAGCCGATCCCGACATTGCCGCCGCCGGGCGCCAGAATAGCAGTGTTGATCCCGACAAGTCGGCCTTGCAGATCGACCAGCGCACCACCCGAGTTACCGGGATTTATCGAGGCGTCGGTCTGGATGAAGTCTTCATACCCTTCGATGCCGAGCCCCTTACGACCGAGGGCGCTTACAATGCCCGACGTCACCGTCTGGCCGAGCCCAAACGGATTGCCGATTGCAAGGACAAAATCGCCGACCTGCAAGCGGCTGGAATCGCCGATCGGCACTGCCGTCAAGCCCTCCGCCGGTATCCGCAGCAGCGCGATGTCGGTTCCCGGATCGCGACCAATCAGCGTCGCGGTAAAGCGCCGGTTGTCTTTCGTTGTGACCTCGATCCGAGAGGCGTTTTCAACGACGTGGTTGTTGGTCAGCACATATCCGTGTTCGGCGTCGACGATAACGCCCGACCCGACCGCCTCTGTCTCTCGCTCGACCGGCTGATCGCGCAGGTTGAAGAATTGACGAAAGAGTGGATCCTGCGCCAGCGGGTTGACTTCGCGTACTTCGCCACGCACCGATATGCCAACGACGCCTGGAGTAATCCGGCTGACCACACTGGCGACGCTTGTCACTGGTGCTCCGTTGGCCAGCGGGATGGGTGCGCCGCCAAAGGCCGAGCCGCCGTTTAACGCTGCCGCGAACGTTCCACCTGATAGGAGGACGAAAACCGCCAAGATCCGCTTCATCACGGCGAAAACCCTTGAATCCCCGAGCCTCCTAAGCGCTTCGGCGAAGGCCGCACGAATCGATCGAAGCTGCAGTCTATCTAACCCTTCGCGCGATGCCTTCAAGATACCTCGGCGCCATGCTCAGCGCACTTTGATGGCCGCTGGCTTGATGGCGGCTGGCGTGGCTGACCCGACGACAGAAGGTGACGCAAATACTGCACTAATGTTTTGGGTGGGAGGCGATACGTAGCCCCAACAACGTGGCGGCTGCTTCCGGCGGCAACTTTGAATAGCCTGTCGGTACTTCGAACAGTTGCGCATTCTGCTCGCCAATCTGAACATGACGCAATTCCCAGAGAACCGTCGACACCTTGCCTTTGCGGCTGGTGTAGCTGCCCTTACAGCGCATCGGAATGCCATCACTGCTCAGCCAAAGTGTTCCGGACAGGTGTCCGTCAGGAATAGCTTTGTCTACCTCGTATTTCGTGGTTGCGATGCCGTTCACGGTTTCCTGCCCGATCGCCCTTCCGAGAAGGTTTGGCTGACCAAGCACCGCCAACGCCCTTGGCAGATCGAACTCGACGGCCGTATGCAATTGCGGCAGCAGCACGTCGCCGATCGAGCTGTTCGCGCGCAAGATGAAGACGGGTTTTGTCGCCGCCAGTTCCTGCTCATGCCGTTGTTCGCCCGGCATGTTCCACATTCGGCCCACATAGCTGTGCCCATCGAACACCAGCAGCCGTTCCGCGGTAAAGCCGACTTGCGGATCTCCCAGGGTCTCGGCCGGAGCCTGCGCCGCAAAGATCAACAGTATCGGCAACGCAATTGAACTGATCGACGAAACTCGCATTTGTCTGATGTGCCGGGGTGAGGGACGCTTTGCCGCCTTTAGCCTCGGAATGCGGCAGTTTCGCGGCACTGGACAGGGGCATTACAAGGCCTATTCTGCACTGCGAAACTTAGCGGTTCAACTGGGACTCGGCATGAGACAGGGTAGCCATTGGCGATACCTTTTAGACCGAATGCTGGGGCGGCCATGAATGACGCCGGCGATCCGGTAGCGGTCGAGGTCCACACGGCGATAGCCGAAATCCCGAAATCGGCATGGGACGCCTGCGCCGGCGACATCAACCCGAGTGTTTCATACGCCTTTCTGAGCGCACTCGAGGATAGCGGCTCAACCACGCCACGTACCGGTTGGACCCCACAGCATCTGTCAATCGCCGCTTCGGACGGCACGATCCTTGGCATCGTGCCGCTCTATGCCAAGACCCATTCCTATGGGGAGTACGTGTTTGACTATGGCTGGGCAGACGCTTACGAGCGCGCCGGCGGACGCTACTATCCCAAGCTGATTTCCGCGGTTCCGTTCACCCCGGTGCCGGGCCCGCGCTTGTTGCTGCACCCGGATGCGCCGAGCCAGACGCGTGATCACCTGATTGCCGCAATGGTCGAACTCTGCAATCGCCGGCGGATCTCGTCCGTGCATGTCACCTTCCCCGAGCAGCGCGATGCCGAGGCGCTGACTGAGGCCGGATTTCTGCAGCGAGTGGGCCAGCAATTTCATTGGACCAATAATGGATATCGTGACTTCGATGATTATCTCGCCGCTTTGAATTCCCGGAAACGCAAAGCCGTCAAGAAGGAAAGACGCGAGGCCCTCGTCGACGGGCTCGAAATCGATGTTCTGACAGGCAGTGATCTTAAGACCCAGCATTGGGACGCATTTTATCGCTTTTATTTGGCAACGTCAGATCGGAAGTGGGGTCAGGCATATCTAAATCGCAAATTCTTCGAGATGATTGGCGACCGAATGCCGGGCAACGTTGTGCTCGTCATGGCCAGACGAAACAACAAATACGTCGCTGGTGCGCTTAACTTACTCGGCAAGGATACGATTTATGGCCGCAACTGGGGCAGCTACGGCGATTACAAATTCCTGCACTTTGAATGTTGCTACTACAGCGCCATCGAATTCGCGATTACGCACGGCCTGAAGCGGGTCGAGGCCGGCGCACAAGGACCGCACAAACTGCAGCGCGGTTACCTCCCGGTGCCCACCTACAGTGCGCATTGGATTCCCGATTCGAATTTTCGAAGAGCTGTCGCTCAGTTTCTTGCCCGGGAACGCGAAATGGTCGAGCGAAAAATAGAGTACCTGGCCGAGGAATATTCCCCGTTTAGGCAGAGCTCCGAGTTGGCCGCCGAAAACTGAGACAAAACAGACCAATTACTTAGTTATTCATTATCCGATCGCTGACGGTTCGGCTGGTGCCGAACGCGCGGACCCGGTAGCGAGCCTCGCTTTCATCTAACGACCGCGCGCAGAGATGCACGCTGACTTTAAGAAATCGCACAAGCGGTCGTATTGCTAGCAGACCTCTGACCCTGCGGTGACGATGTAGTGCCGCCGCAGATGAACTCACTGTCTCGGAGCACCGGGGCGATCCACGATCTCCTGCGTCGGCCGATTTCCGACAGCGCGTTCGGCGACCGTTTTTTGCTCCTCACCCTCGGCCTGATCGGACGCGGACAGATCAAAGCGGTTTGTGGGCTGGAGCACGTCACGCCAGCGAACGATCCATTCATTCTCGTACTCAATCACAGCACTCGGCGGGAAGCGCTATTGGTGCCAGCTATTGTAATACTATTCCGCCGCGGCCGGCTGATTTATTTTATGGCAGATTGGAATTATCGACTTATCCCAGGGATCGGATTGATCTATCGGCGGGCGCAAACCATCACCGTAACCCGCAAACCCGCGCGTCCCAGAATATTCAATCTGCTAAGGCCGTTTTATCTCGAAAACTCGACGGTTCTGGCGCGCGCCACCTCTTTGCTGCTTTCGGGCAGGTCAATCGGCATCTTTCCCGAGGGAACGATCAATCGGAACCGCACCCAATTGCTAAAGGGTCGAATGGGAGCTGCGTACCTGTCCCTCGAAACTGGGGTGCCGATCATACCGGCCGGCATCCGCTTGCCCGACGCGTTTCCCGGGTGCGCTCCTCCGCGCGGTCCGTTGGAAGTCTGTATCGGACATCCGCTCCGGCCGCCAAACACGAAATCTGCCCGAATGTCCCTCGCCGATCTGCGTGCTTGGCACACCACGATTATGAACGAAATCAGCCTGTTGTCGGGTAAGGCATGGATCTCAGGAGCAGGAGCGGAGCAATGTACGACGAGAGCCGCGTAGCTGCACATCAAGTGACACAGGATGAAGATCGTCGCCGAGTCGTCGAGCTGCTGGCGGATATCTATCATCGAGAAAAGCAGTGGGTGAACGATCCCGAGACGCAGTTTCCGCCAGGCGACCTTGAACGTAGCGACCTTGCCTGGTTCTTGGTGACGTTCGCCGATCGCGGGGCGGGAGCATTGCGCGTTCGCTATGACCCGCCATACGCGCAATACCTGAGCTATGAGCTGAAGCTAATCGACCCAACGTTGCGCGTCGAGGAGTTCATCCAATCACACCGCATCGCCGAAGTCGGCCGGTTTGCCGTCAGGCCTGAGTTCCGCGGTCAGTTCATCGTCGCGGCTGCGTTGATGCGCGCGGCAACCGACGCGGTTATCGCTCGGGAATACACCCATCTCGTTACTGACGTATTCGAAGACGATCCCCACACGCCCTATGGCTTTCATACGAGAGTTATCGGGTTTTGTCCCGTGGCAACACATGAGGTGGGCGAACTGAACTGCCGAAGCCGTCGCATCACCCTTGTTCTCGATATTAGCAGGGCCTATGAGCGGTTAAGGACTCGACGCCACTGGCTGTATCGCTATCTCACCTGCCGGTGGGATGAGCCGTCTCATCGCCGGCTCATTCAGCAGGCAGAGCAGCAGCGGGCTCACCAAACTGGTGCAGCGCCTGCAGCCGGCGGTCGAGGGGCACACCCCATGACGAGGTAAGGGTTTAGCCCGTGGTCAACGGTACTCCCAAAAAGCCGGCGGGCGGATATCACTCAACCAGTTCCGGTTCCTTTGGTTCGACGGGAGCGACGGGTCGTTCCTCAAAGGCAAAGTCGAGAGCGTCTTCGTCCGGCTTTTTGGTGACGCGCACGATCCCGCCCTTGGCTAAGCACCCGAACAGCAACTCTTCCGCAAGCGGTTTTTTGATGTGCTCCTGTATCACCCGGGCCAACGGGCGCGCGCCGAAGAGCGGATCATAGCCCTTTTGCGCGAGCCAAGCGCGGCTGGCTTCGTCGAGTTCGATCGTCACGTTTCGATCGGCGAGCTGCTCTTCCAATTGCAGCACGAATTTGTCGACAACTCGGCCGATTGTCTCGGTCGAGAGCGCCGCAAACGAAATGACCGCATCAAGCCGGTTGCGGAATTCCGGCGTGAACATGCGATTGATCGCCTCATGGTCATCGCCCTCGCGAATACCGCTGCCAAAGCCGATCGCCGGCTTGGCTAGATCCGAGGCGCCCGCATTGGTCGTCATGATTAGAATGACGTTACGGAAATCGACGTTTTTGCCGTTGTGGTCGGTCAGCTTGCCGTAGTCCATGACTTGCAGCAGGATGTTGAACAGGTCCGGATGCGCCTTCTCGATTTCGTCGAGCAACAGCACCGAATGGGGGTGCTGATCGATCGCATCCGTCAGCAAACCACCCTGGTCAAAGCCGACATATCCCGGCGGCGCGCCAATCAGCCGGGATACGGTGTGCCGCTCCATATATTCCGACATGTCGAAGCGGGTGATCTCGATGCCGAGAGTCCGAGCCAATTGACGCGCAACCTCGGTTTTGCCGACCCCGGTCGGACCCGAAAACAGGTAGGAGCCGATCGGCTTCTCCGGATCGCGCAACCCGGCGCGCGCCAGCTTAATCGCCGAGACCAACGCCTCGATCGCGCTGTCCTGCCCAAACACCATCGTCTTCAGGTCGCGGTCTAGATTTCTCAGCACCTCGCGGTCGTCGCGCGACACGCTTTTCGGCGGGATCCGCGCCATTGTCGCGATCACCGCCTCGACCTCTCGCGCGGTGATCGTCTTGCGCCGCCGATTTTCCGGGACAAGCATCTGCGCCGCGCCGGTTTCGTCGATCACATCGATCGCTTTGTCCGGCAATTTGCGGTCACCGATGTAGCGATGTGACAGTTCGACCGCCGCACGCAGGGCGTCAACGGTATAGCGGACCTTGTGGTGCCGCTCGTAATAGGGTTTTAGCCCACGCAGAATTTTGATCGAATCTTCGACGGTCGGTTCGTTGACATCGATCTTTTGGAAGCGGCGAACGAGAGCGCGGTCCTTTTCGAAATAGTTGCGATATTCTTTGTACGTCGTCGAGCCGATGCAGCGTATTGCACCCCCGGCAAGCGCCGGCTTCAACAAGTTCGAGGCATCCATCGCTCCACCGCTCGTCGCACCCGCACCAATCACCGTATGGATTTCGTCGATAAAGAGGATCGCGCCGGGCTGGGCTTCAAGCTCAGACAATACTGCCTTGAGCCGCTCTTCAAAGTCGCCACGGTAACGGGTTCCAGCCAGCAGCGATCCCATGTCGAGAGCGTAGATTGTCGCGTTGGATAGGACTTCGGGGACCTCACGCTGAACAATTCGGCGCGCCAGCCCCTCAGCGATGGCTGTCTTGCCCACGCCAGGATCACCTACATAGAGCGGGTTGTTCTTTGAGCGCCGGCACAAAATCTGGATTGTGCGGTCGACCTCTGCCTCTCGGCCGATCAGCGGATCGATGCGACCGCCCTTCGCTTTTTTGTTCAAGTTGACGCAATATGCATCGAGCGCGTCGTGGCCGCGCTTTTGCGATTTCTCGCCGCGTTCTTCTTCCTCCGCGCCTTGGACGCGCCGCGTCTCGGAGCGGCCGGGCGCCTTGGCAATCCCGTGCGAGATGTAATTAACCGCGTCGAACCGTGTCATGTCCTGTTCCTGCAGGAAATAGACGGCGTGGCTCTCGCGTTCCGCGAACATCGCGACTAGCACGTTTGCCCCGGTCACCTCTTCGCGACCGGATGATTGCACGTGGATCGCGGCGCGTTGTAGGACACGCTGAAAGCTGGCCGTTGGCTTCGCGTCGTCCTTATGGGCCGAAACGAGGCTGCCAAGCTCGTTGTCGACATAGGTCAGCACCTCGCGGCGCAAGCGCTCGAGATCGACGCTGCAGGCCCGCAGCACCGCCACGGCGTCCTGGTCCTCGGTCAACGCCAAGAGCAGGTGCTCGAGAGTGGCGTATTCATGCCGCCGATCATTGGCGTAGGCGAGAGCCCGGTGCAGAGATTTTTCGAGATTGCGTGACAGCACTCCCGGCCTTCCTTCCTTGCCTAATCCTTTTCCAGCGTGCACTGCAGCGGGTGCTGGTGCTGCCGGGCGAAATCCATTACCTGGGTGACCTTGGTTTCAGCGACTTCATACGTATAGACACCGCATATGCCGACCCCGCGACGATGCACGTGGAGCATTATCCGGGTTGCTTCCTGCCGGTTTTTGGCGAAAAACCGCTCCAGGATGTGAACGACGAACTCCATCGGAGTGTAGTCGTCGTTAAGCATCAAAACCTTGTACATCGACGGTTTCTTCGTCTTTGGCTTGGCCTTGACGACGACACCCGTCCCCGGTCCTTCCTCGCCCCGCTTTCCGTTGTCGCTCATATCGACCCGGGCTCATCGCCTTGCTTGCTACCCAATGATATTGGCTTTCCGACGGTGCGGAAAACCATTTTTCTTAGCCAGGACCCATGCACACGCGACCGACCAGATGCGCTCACTCCGAACGGTAGGGTCGGCGCAGTAGCCGATCAACGGTCTCGTCGATTGAAACGCCATGGTGCAGCACTGCATCAACCGCGGCACAAATTGGCATTTCGATCCCACGCAGCATCGCCAACTCGACAATCGCCGTTGCGGTCGCCACGCCTTCAACCACGGTGCGCCGACCGGCCAGTATGGCATCGAGACTCTGCCCGCGACCAAGTTCCAAACCTAGAACATGATTGCGGGATTGAGTTGCCGTGCAGCTAAGGACCAGATCCCCAAGGCCCGACAAGCCGCGAAACGTTTCGGCCTGCGCCCCTTGCGAAATCCCGAGCCGGACCATCTCAGCAAGCCCGCGGGTGATCAGCGCCGCTCGCGCATTGTCGCCAAGACCGCACCCAACGACGATCCCGCACGCGATCGCCAGAACGTTCTTGACCGCGCCGCCGATCTCCACGCCCAGCGGGTCCCTCGATAAGTAGGGGCGAAACCGATTGCTGCCAAGCGCCGCCATAAGGCCCTGACCAAGTTGGGGATCGATGCTGGCGATCGTGACCGCCGTAGGTAGATCGCGCGCAACCTCGGCCGCAAAACTTGGTCCGGACAGCACAGCGTAGGGAGATGCCGGAAGGATTTCCGCCCCGATCTGCGACATCATCGCCAGCGAGCCGGTCTCGATGCCCTTGGCGCAGTGCAGGAGCGGAAGCCCGCATGGTATGTGGTAGCGCAACCTCTGGAGAACGGCGCGCAAAAATTGGGCGGGAACCACCAGCAACGCCGCATCGGCTGTCGCAATGGCAGCACCCATATCGCCGGTGCACGCGATGTCCGGGTCGAGCCTGACACCCGGTAGATAGATCGGGTTCTCGCGATCTTTATTGACCGCGATGACGATCTCGGGGTCGCGGGCCCACATCGATACGGTCGATCCCGCGCGCCGGGCGACAATCGACAAAGCCGTCCCCCAAGCCCCCGCGCCGATGACCGCGAGCCGCGTCATTCCATCATGCTTTGACCCCGGCACCCGCGTGTGACGAAGCCGAAATGTCAAGAGGCCAGCGCGGCCGCGGCGCGGCGGCCAGATCATCGACCAAGCCTAGGCGCAGCCGCTCCAGACCGGCCCAAGCAATCATTGCCGCGTTGTCGGTGCAAAGTGCCGGCGGCGGCGCAAGGAATTCCAGCCCGGCCGAGGCCGCCAGGTCTTTGAGACGGCTCCGAAGACAAACGTTCGCCGCGACCCCGCCGGCCGCGACAAGCATCCTTCCCTCTGGGCAATTGCCGCAAAACCAGGCAATCGCATTCGCCGTGCGATCACAGAGCGCGTCGCAAATCGCTTTTTCGACCGCGGCCGCAATATCGCATCTGTCTTGTGGATTGAGTGGGGCGGATTCGCTCGCCACCCGCCGCACCGCAGTCTTAAGCCCTGAAAACGAGAAATCGCAGCCCGGCCGTCCGACCAGCGGCCGCGGCAGTACGAAGCGTCGCGGATCACCCTCTTGTGCGGCCCGTGCGATAGCCGGACCACCAGGATATCCAAGGCCGATCAGCTTGGCCGTTTTGTCAAAGGCCTCGCCGGCAGCATCGTCGAGTGTCGTGCCAAGGCGGATAAAGCCTCCGACCCCGACGCAAGCCAGCAACTGACAGTGTCCGCCCGATACGAGCAGCAGCAGATAGGGGAAATCGACAGCCGCGCTCAGTCTCACACTGAGGGCATGGGCTTCGAGATGATTTACCGCAATGAACGATTTTCCGGCCGCCCAGGCGATACCCTTCGCCATCATCGTGCCGACGATCAGTCCGCCAATCAGTCCGGGTCCCGCGGCGGCGGCGACACCGTCGATTTCTATCAAGCTGACCCCGGCATCGCCGAGCGCCTTCCTTACCAAAGGCTCAAGATGGTCGAGATGCGCGCGAGCAGCGATCTCGGGCACAACCCCGCCAAACCGAATATGTTCAGTAAGTTGGGAACGAACTAGGTTGGAGCGGATTCGCGGATTCGATGCAGCACACTCGACTACCGCCGCAGCGGTCTCGTCGCAGCTTGTTTCTATACCTAGAACGATCAATGGGAGACCAAGGCGCGCCTCCGCCTATTCGGGGCGGTAGCCCGGTAATTAGCCGGGCTGGGCGACCTCATAAGTCTTCAAGGTCTTATCGGTCGCTGCGTCGATTTCGAGCAATTTGACCGCATAACCCCATAGCACGGCCGCATGGCGCATGACCGCCCGGCAACTCTTCTCCGCTAGCAAGACCCCGTCATGGACGTAGTGCGCAAGAACTAGGCAGCGGTCGCCGCGCAGATCGACATCGACGACTTGGATATCGGGCTCGCGACGCGACAGATCGTATTGCCGCGCCAACGAGCTTCGTATCTTGCGGTACCCGATCTCGTCGTGGATCGCTTCGACCCGCAACGCCGGCTTGCTACTGTCGTCCGATACCGCAAACATGCGGAATTTGCGCATGACTGCCGGGCTAAGATGCTGCAGCACAAAACTCTCATCGCGGTAGTTGGCCCAGGCGTGGCGCAACACCCCATAACCGTTGCCGCGTCCGGCGATCTCAGGAAACCACGCCAAGTCCTCTTCGGTCGGCTCTTCGCAAATACGGCGCACATCCGACATCATCGCGAAGCCGAGCGCATAAGGATTGATACCGCTAAACCGCGGATCATCGAAATCGGGCTGAAACACGACACTCGAATGCGAATGCAGGAATTCAAGCATCGATCCTTCGGTGATGAGCCCCTTGTCGTGTAGACGCCGCATGATCTCATAATGGACAAAGGTCGCACAACCCTCGTTCATCATCTGAGTTTGCTTTTGCGGATAGAAATACTGCGCAACGAGGCGAACGATCCGGATCAGCTCGCGCTGCCAATCCTCCAACCGCGGCGCGCGTTTCTCGATCAGGTAAAGCAGATTTTCCTCAGGGAGCCCGAGCTCCCGCTTTATCTCTTGCAACCGCGCCTCGGCGGTGTCCGGATCTTCCTTGTCTCTGCCAAGCCCTGGAACGGTGCGCCATAAATCATTGTAGGTCGCCTCGGCATGCGCCTGCCATTCCTCGGCACGCCGGCGCTCTTCCGCGAGGTTAGGCTTTGTCCGGTGGGCATAGCGGTTGACGCCGTGATCCTTGAGCGCATGCGCCGCATCGAGCACCCGCTCGACCGCCTCAGCACCGTACCGCTCCTCGCACTTCGCCACATAATCGCGGGCAAAACTTAGGTAATCGAGAATACCGTTGGCATCTGTCCACTGCCGGAACAAGTAGTTATTCTTGAAAAAGTGATTATGCCCAAACGCGGCGTGCGCCATAACCAATGTCTGCATCGTCATGGAGTTTTCCTCCATGATGTAGCAAATGCATGGGTTGGAATTGATTACGATCTCATAAGCAAGACCCTGCAAGCCCTTGCGGTACAGGGTCTCGTGAAAAGCGAAACGCTTGCCAAAGCTCCAGTGCCGGTACATCAGCGGGAGCCCAACCGACGCATAGGCGTCGAGCATCTGCTCCGAGGTGATGACCTCGACCTGTACCGGGTAAACATCCAGCCCGAGTTCGTCGAGCGCAATCCTCTCGATCGCGTCAAAGGTGTGACGCAGCGAGCCATAGTCCCAATTGGGGCCGCTGAACAGCGGCGCCGACGTTTCCAGCCGCGCCATCGGCACGGAGCGTGTGTCAGGCACGAACGCCCCCCTTTGCAAACAATTCGTGGAAGACCGAGAAGATTTGCGACGGATCCCCAACGCGCCGCATAGCAAAATGCGCATGCGCCGGGGCGACTTCGCTATAGGCACGCCACAGATCACTATCTCGGGCGAGCCCGGTGAGGCTTCCACCCATCCCGTCGCCGACTTCGACGTAAGCGAAATACTGGCAGATCGGCAATACTTCGCCACCGAGCAGCGACACGCAGCGGCCGCTATCGGCACCGTAATTGTCGCCGTCCGAGGCTTGCGCGGCGTAGATGTTCCAACGATCGGTCGGGTAACGGGCCCGCGCTACTTCGAGCATCTTTTCGAGCGCAGTCGACACGACCGTGCCGCCAGTTTCGCGGCTGTAGAAAAACGTCTCCTCGTCGACCTCCTCAGCCGTGCTGGTGTGACGGATGAAGACCACGTCGACGTGCCGATAGCGCCGGATCAAAAAGACGTGCAGCAACATGAAGAACCGCTTGGCGAGATCTTTCATCGCCTCGGTCATCGAACCGGACACGTCCATCAGGCAGAACATTACCGCTTCGGTGTTGGGTCGCGGGATGCGTTCGAAGCGGTTGTAGCGGACATCAAGCGGATCGATGTAGGGTATTATCTTGCTGCGGTGCTCGGCGCGATCCAGCTCTAGACTGAGTTTTTGCGCCTCGTCCTCGTCGCCGCGCAAGCGTGCTTCCTCCACCGCCTCGCGCAGTGCGTCGACTTCCGATTGCTTCGGACGGCGTAGCGAGATGCGCCGCGCCATGCTGTTTCGCATCGTCCGCCGCACGCTCAAGTTCGATGGCGATCCGGTGACGGTATAACCAGCCCGCTGCAAGTCGAAGGCGAAGGTCTCGCGCAGGCTTTTCTTGACCAGATCGGGGAGTTCGAGATCCTCAAAAAACATGTCGAGGAACTCGTCCTTCGACAATGTGAACTCGAATGCATCCTCACCCGAACCGTCCGGGCTCCCCTCCGAACCGCCACGTCCCTCGCCGCCGGTCGGGCGCGGAATTTCGTCGCCGCGAACATATTCCTTGTTGCCGGGAACGACATGCTCGGCGCGGCCGGTGCGCCGGCTGTGATGAAATACCGGCTCGACAATCCCGCGCATCGGGATCGCCACTTTCTCACCATGCTCGACGTCAGCGACTTTGCGCTTGCGCAACGCATTCTGTACCGCGGATTTAACCTCGGCCCTGGCGCGCGTCAAGAAACGCTGGCGGTTGCTGAGGCTCTTGCCCTTCGGGTTGGGCCGGCGGTCGACAATATTCATCGTCTTCCCTCCAAACCGTGCGCGGATTTTGCGCTTAACCGGCCTTGTTTACGCGCATGTACCATTCAACGAGACGACGCACCTGGCGTTCAGTGTAGCCGCGCGCAACCATTCTTTCGAGGAAGTCGGCGTGCTTCTTTTCGGTCTCGCTATCCTTCTTAGAGCCGAAGCTGATCACCGGCAGCAAGTCCTCCACCTGAGAGAACATGCGCCGCTCAATCACCTCGCGCAACTTCTCGTAGGACGTCCAGGCCGGGTTACGCCCCGAATTGTTAGCGCGGGCGCGCAGTGCAAACTTGACGACCTCGTTGCGGAAATCCTTGGGGTTGGCAATCCCGGCCGGCTTTTCGATCTTCGAGAGCTCTTGGTTCAGCAACTCGCGATTCATCAGCTGGCCGGTATCGGCGTCTTTGTAGTCCTGATCTTCAATCCACGCGTCGGCGTAGGCGACGTAGCGATCAAACAAGTTCTGACCATAATCGGAATACGATTCCAAATAGGCCTTTTGGATCTCATGCCCAATAAACTCGGCATAACGCGGCGCAAGTTCAGCTTTGATGAAATTGAGATACTTCTTCTCAACATCATCAGGGAATTGCTCGCGCCAGATCGCCTGCTCCAGGACATACATCAGATGAACCGGATCGGCCGCGACCTCCTGCGTGTCGAAGTTAAAGGTGCTCGACAGCACTTTGAACGCGAATCGGGTCGATATCCCATCCATACCTTCGTCGACGCCAGCAGCATCACGGTATTCTTGACCCGACTTCGCGCGCGGATCGGTGTCCTTGAGGCTCTCGCCGTCGTAGACCCGCATCTTCGAGTACAGGTTTGAATTCTCGTGCGGCTTGAGCCGCGACAGCACACTAAACCTCGACAAAATATCCAAGGTCGATGGCGCGCAAGGCGAGCTCGCCAGCTCACTATTTTGCAGTAGCTTCTCGTAGATCTTGCGCTCTTCGGTGGCCCGCAGACAATATGGAACCTTAATCACCGAAATACGGTCGATAAACGCCTCGTTATTCTTGTTATTTTTAAAGCTCTGCCACTCGGCCTCGTTCGAGTGCGCCAACACAATTCCCTGATAGGGTATGCCGCCGATGTTTTCTGACCCGACATAATTGCCTTCCTGCGTCGAGGTCAGCAGTGGGTGCAGCATTTTGATCGGGGCCTTGAACATTTCGACAAATTCGAGCAGCCCCTGGGTCGTGCGATTAAGCCCACCCGAATAGGAATACGCGTCAGGGTCGTTCTGGCTGAAGAACTCCAGCTTACGGATATCGACCTTGCCGACGAGGCTCGAAACGTCTTGGTTATTCTCATCGCCGGGTTCGGTCTTGGAGATGCAGATTTGCTTCAGCCGCGAGGGCTGCATGCGCACCACGGTGAACTTTGTTATGTCGCCACCAAACTCTTCGAGCCGCTTCACCGCCCAGGGCGACAGCGTGCCGGTCAACCGGCGCAGCGGAATCCCGTAGCGGCTTTCCAATTCGGAGCCGAACGTTACCGGGTCGAATAGCCCAAGCGGGCTTTCGAATACGGGGCTGATCTCCTTGCCGGCCTTCAGCACGTAGACCGGCTCCTTCTCCATGAGCTGCTTCAGCCGCTCTGCCAGAGAAGATTTGCCGCCGCCTACCGGACCCAGCAGATAGAGTATCTGCTTGCGCTCCTCCAAGCCCTGCGCGGCGTGGCGGAAAAATCCGACGATCCGTTCGATCGTCTCTTCCATCCCGAAAAAATCCGCGAACTCGGGATAGACCTTGATTGTCCGGTTCATGAAGATCCGGCCAAGACGTCCGTCCTGGCTCGTGTCGATCATCGTCGGCTCGCCAATCGCTTTTAGCATGCGCTCGGCCGCGCCGGCATAGAAGGACGGGTCATCTGAGCATTTCCCAAGATAGTCCTCGAGGGACAGCTCAACTTCCCGCCGGTTATCGTACAACCGCGAATACAGTTCGAAAATCCCGTCGTCGAATCTCATCTCTCACCTCGACCGACGCCAACGCTCAACTCAGCCGCTTCATAGCGCTGCAAGTGAGTGAACGCCGCACGACGAAAAGCATCGCCGAAATTACACTGGCGGCGACCGCGGCTCGGCAACCCACGACCACCCCTAATCAGGAAAGGTGCAACGCGCACCAACCTCGCGGTTCGGCTATTCAACCCACATTCTTCCCGAGCAGTATGAACGCAATCACTATGCCAAGCCTTTGTGGCGAGAAAACGGGCTCTCTTTCTAATTCCCCGTCACCGCCATCTCTCCCCCAAGCTCTGACCTTAAGCCCATCGGCTGAAAGCTGCAGACTACACGTTGCGATCAACTCCCCAACGCCGTCAGGATATGTTGGCAATCGACAAATCCCAATAAAAATGTAGGTTAACTGCGATCTTTGTCACCCCCGTTCATCAAAGTGCCGCGCTTTTGCGGTCGTGGCGGCCATCACAACCGCGGCGTTCTGCCGCATGGGGTAATTGTCGCAAATTGCGCCAGGAGCCAACGGCTGTCATCGTCAAGGCGTCCCGACCGGGACGATCAGTGCATGGTTGCGATCCCTTGGTGGGCGCGATGAGCTATAGTCGATGGGTTTCGGTTCGGCGACGCTACGAGTTTGTTCTGGCTTTGCCATTGCGCATTCAGAGCATTGGCAAGCTGCCGGGCGAGGCATGCGTAGCTGATATCGGTCATATGCAATCCGTCCTGACCGATGAGCGCAGAGGGCTCCAGTGCGCCGCTCTGAGACCATTCGCGCATGATTTCAAAGCGGCGGAAATAGCCGACGTGTTCGCGCCGGGCCACCCTTGCGATGATCTCCTCCATTTCGCCCCAAGCTCGCGCCAGCACTCGGGGAGCGTACTGGATGTCCATCAACACGACATCGAGACCCTGCTGTTTCATTTCATCGACGCCCTGGGCGATAAACCGCTCATCGGTAGCGGGGCTTTCTCGACGGAGCAAAGCATTGGTTCCAACCTGCCATATTACCAAGTCCGGATGCTGCTCGTTCAGATCCTGTCTGAGGCGAGCGAGCTCTTCGCCGACGTCCTGGCCCTTGCGACCGCGGTTGATCACCTCAATCTTCATGTTTGGGAACATGTCGTGCAGTTCGCGATCGAGGCGACTCGGGTAACTCATCTCGGGGCTGCTTGCGCCAATGCCTTGCGTCGAGGATGATCCAGTCGCAAGGATGGTCAATCCTTTGCCATCAGCAATCGCCCCGGCCGACCGGATCAGCGGTGCTCCCAAGGCAATCAGATCGGATGAGACAGCGCAGCTCCGCACATTTTCAGGGGGCTCTTCGCCGAAGCTTGCAATCCCCGGCCACAACAGGCCGAGGGCGACCGCGCTATAGATCCATGCGCCTTTGCGGCGCTTCATTGCAGTGCCACCCGGATAGCATCGGCCAATTTCCGGCCCAAGCATTGGTACACATTTATGGCTAGGGTGGCACGGTAACCCTTCTGAATTGAGTCCAAGTCAAATATTTCCTGCTCGCTCCAATAGCGCATGATTGCGAAGCGAGGGAAAACATAAACGTTCTTAACGTCACCGGTGCGGTGCATCGCCTTCAGATAGCTTTCGAGATCGATGATCGCCTGAGTTTTATGCGAGAACTGCATATCGACGAGGATCACATCGATCCCGTGTGCGGCCAATGCGTCGATCCCGTCCTGCAAAGTTGCGGCGAATGCGTCAATATCGACGCCCTGAACCGCGTCGGTGGTGCCGGTCTCCCAGATTACCAAGACCGGATCTTCTGGGAACACGTCGCGCGCAAAGCGCTCCAGCATCTGCGCCGCGGTTTGATGCGCGACGCTCTTATTGACAACCGTGATTGGCACCCCCGGAAACGAGCGGGCAAGCGCCTGCTGCATGCGCCGAGGATAAGACAAGTCGGGTGAGCCAGCAGCCAGACCGATGGTCGACGCGCCACCGACCGCGACAATCTTTACCGGTTCATGCACCCGCAGCCGTTTGGCAAGATGAGGCAGCTTGCCATCGACCTCCATCAGGTCACCGGGGACGTCGCACACGGGTCCGGCGGCGCGGCTCGTGACCGGCGGCGCAACCATGATCGCGAACCCGAGAATAATGAGCCAAGCCGGGCGCGATATGCCGTCTCGTGGGCGACGCCCGGTCATGTGCTGCTCCTCCCCGTCGCCGTCACCGCAGATCCCGGCATTCGGCTCATTCTCCGGTACCAATCGATTACTTTCGCGGTCAGACACATTGCCGTGATTCCGACGGCGTTGACCGCGAGCTGACCGATAACGCCGATACTGTATTCCGAAAGTAGGAAATGACCCAGCACAGAGAGCAGGATTCCGAGACAGAAGATTTCGAGCGAATGCCGACCGCAAAGAACCAGCGGCCTGGCAATCGGGGAGCGTAGACCCCGCGCATCAGGAGGTATCCAGGAAGCGGTGAGCGCAACCGCGGCAAAGAACGGGACGAGCCGTATCGGCGATAAGTCGGTCTTGTCAACCGGCCACAATTTCGCCAGCAGCAGGTCCGGGAATGGATCCCAGAGGCCGTGGATCGTCCAACTCAGCCTGGCAATACCGGCGGCAGCGACAATGACCGCAGCCAGCGCCAAGGGCCAGGGCTGGCCGCGAAACCGGCGTGTTACCCAATCCTTTTGGAGACTGAGCGCTGCGCCGGCGACGAACAAAAGCTGCCAGGCCAGCGGGTTGAAATACCATTCGCGACCTGCTGGATAGGCGGGCAGCGACAAATCTGTAAATTGGACGACGACATAGAGGGCCAGCGAAGCGAGCATAACAACCATTGGCTGCAGTCGAAGGCCGATCAATACTACCGGAAAAGCAACCAAAAGCACGATGTATAGGGGCAGTATGTCAAGAAAGGTTGGCTGAAACTGCAGCAGAAGGGCCTTGATTACCGCGATATGGGGTTCGATCAGAAACTCGCCGACGCGCATCTCTTCATTATACATCGGATTGTTGAAAGACAATACCGTATATGAAACTTCAGCGAGAAATATCATGAACAGAAAAATGTGCGCAACGTATAGCTGCCAAGCACGTCGCAAAATTTGAGCAGTGGCAAACAATGCACCATGCAAGGCGAAGGCTCGGCCATACACAATCGTGGCGGTATAGCCTGAGATAAATATAAATACCTCGGCAGCATCAAAAAATTGTATCGACTGAAATGTGAAATAACCTAGGATGTTTTGTGGTATGTGGTCGATGAATATGAATATCAACGATAGGCCGCGAAAGAAATCGAGACGAATATCGCGGTCCGACCGCGCTATTTCGACGGTTGTCGGCTGCTTTCCGACCCTTGTGAGGTGAGGCGCCAATAACTGAGTCATCTTAACCGGCTCGATACAGAGGCCGAGTCTTCCACAGAGCGTAAGACGAGGTGGGATAAGAAGGTCGTGCGAGGGATTCTTGACCCAGGCGACATCGTCCCCCGTTTGAGGCGGTCTAGCCATCTCCGCCTACGACAGGTCGGCAGCCGAGGTTGGCCACTGCCACCAAGCCCGGCGGCTCGCCAGAATGCGCGCTGGGCAACGGGGCGGCGGCGCTCCCTCAGACTATGCCATGGCCGACCCGGTAAGTCGCCTCTGTCTTAGCCTGTACTTCATCCAGAGCGACCCCGGGAGCCAATTCGGTCAACGTCATGCCGGTGTCATCGATCGCGAACACGCCGAGATCGGTGATGACCATGTCGACCACCCCCTGGCCGGTAAGCGGCAAGGTGCAGCGGGGCAATAATTTTGGTTCGTCGCGGGCGGTATGCTCCATCAGCACAATCACCCGTTTGACCCCAGCGACAAGGTCCATCGCACCGCCCATCCCCTTTACCATACGTCCCGGAATCATCCAGTTGGCAAGATCGCCGGTTTGCGACACCTGCATGGCGCCAAGGATTGATAAGTCGATATGGCCGCCGCGGATCATGCCAAATGACTGAGCGCTATCGAAATAGCTGGTAGTCGGCAGCTCGGTGATCGTCTGCTTCCCAGCATTGATCAGATCGGGGTCCTCTTCGCCCTCATAGGGAAACGGTCCCATACCCAGCATCCCATTTTCGCTCTGCAACTGGACCGTAATCCCCGGCGGGATGAAATTGGAGACGAGCGTCGGGATCCCGATCCCGAGGTTGACATAAAAGCCGTCCTTCAGTTCAGCGGCGGCGCGCCGCGCCATTTCATCGCGTGTCCAGGCCATGTCGCAACTCCTTTTGCTACGCCGTGCGTTTGCGCACGGTGCGCTGCTCAATGCGTTTTTCAAACGATGTCGGATGGACGATCCGCTGGACGAAGATTCCGGGTGTATGGATGTGGTCGGGATCGATCTCGCCGGGTTCGACCAGATGCTCGACTTCGGCTACCGTGACCCGTCCGGCCGTCGCCATCACCGGATTGAAGTTTCGCGCGGTTTTGCGATAGACAAGATTACCTTCGCGATCCCCTTTCCAGGCATGGACAAGAGCGAGATCCGCAACAAGACCACGCTCCATAACATAGGTCTGCCCATCGAACTCGCGGGTTTCCTTGCCTTCGGCGATCAGAGTCCCAACACCAGTTTTTGTGAAAAAGGCAGGAATTCCTGCCCCGCCGGCTCGGATCCGCTCGGCCAGAGTTCCCTGCGGATTAAATTCGAGTTCGAGTTCGCCCTTCAGGTACAGATCGGCAAACAGTTTATTCTCGCCGACATAGGATGAGATCATTTTGCGGATCTGCCCACTTTCAAGCAACACGCCGAGACCAACCCCATCTATTCCGGCATTGTTCGAGACGACGGTTAACTGCCGCACCCCCGCTTGACGGATCGAGGCGATCAGCTTTTCGGGGATTCCGCACAGGCCGAAACCACCCGCCATGATCACCATCCCGTCCCGAAGCAACCCGCTCAAAGCGGTATTGGCGTCGGGGAAAACCTTGTTCATCGTGTGCTCCTGCGCAGCTGCGGGCCGCTATCATACAAAGCTCAACCCCGCCATGCCCACGCTAATCACCCCGGCGGGGAAATCGATGGCCACACCGCCGCCGATTGTTGGCGCTTATCCGTTCTATCCTCCCCGTCTCCCCGAAGTTTGCAGTAAAGTTTTCGCACGAGTACCCGGATTGAGGCCCCGAACAGTTCGTTGAGCAGACCACAAATGTAAACGAACGCCTGCATAGGCGGTAACATTTGTACCTGGCTGGTACACGGTGAGCGCTGTTTTCAAGGAATCGTGGAAAACCTGTTTACGATCCCAACAGCATTGATTTGATTTTGGAATTTAGCTGGCGCAGTGAGAGTTCACCGGATATCACCGGAGTAATAACGGCGTCCGGGGGTAAATGCGCCGATGTTCGTCCAGTGCGCGCGATGCCCGCTCCGAGTTAAGCCGTTTTTCCGGCCGTTTTCGGCGGCGGAACTGAAGTTCGTTTCGGAGTTCAAGACCGACCACATTGTTGTGGCGCCGCGGGTCGATATCATCCAAGAAGACGAGGTCGGCGGCCCCGCTTATACTCTGTTTGAGGGCTGGGCCTTTCGCTATCATAGATTGCCGCAAGGCTCTCGCCAGATCCTCGACATCGTCCTTCCCGGAGACATGATCGGGCTCGCTTCTGCGTTGCTCGGAACGGTTAGACACTCCGTCCAGGCATTGACCCCCGCAACGTTATGCATGCTGTCCGGGCACACTGTCAGCGAGTTGTTCCATGAACATCCCGGGTTCGCGCTCAATATCCTGCAGACGCGGGTGGAGGAGGAACAACGCGCGGATGTGCGGCTGTCTTTGTTAGGCAGGAGCAATGCCGAGCAGCGGATCGGCTATCTGATGCTCGAAACCTTCGATCGGCTGCGCCAGCGGGGCATGGTCAACGGCGTCTCAACATGTCCCTTCCCGCTCCAGCGGCGCGACATTGCCGACGCTGCCGGAATGTCTCGGGTTCATGTTGCGCGAACCCTCGAGCGGCTGCGGGAACAACGGCTTGCGACAATTCAAGACGGGGTTCTGGTGCTGCTTGACCGCCCTCGGCTCGCTGACCTGGCGCGCTACGTACCGCTCCGGGTTGCAACGGGTCGGCGGGCGATTGTGTGAGCTTGCCTCGCACAATATCGAAGCGTCGGCCGAAACCCTTTTAGCCGAGACCCTTTCGATTGTGACACGCACGCGGCTGCTGGATGCCGCCGATGATCACTCAGATGAAAAATTTCTTGCATCGACAAGGTTCGCAGCCGACATTTGCTGCGAGGCTGGGGTGCCGGACGGTCGCCTTTAAGGCGGGGCGGATCGGCTGAGATCAGACCCAATGAACCTGGTCGGGATTCGCCCGGCGAAGGGAGTCCGGCATCAGCGCGTCCATATCTTCATCACCATCGCTGCCCAAAACCGTTGTGGTCGGCGCCGGCGTTATCGGCTTAGCGATCGCTTGGCGGCTGGCGCAAGCCGGATGCGCCGTTACCGTCTATGATCGCGGCGAAGTCGGGCGCGGCGCCAGCTGGGCTGCTGCGGGGATGCTTGCTGCCGCGGTCGAGACCGAACCCGGCGAAGAAACCCTCCTCACGCTGACGCTCGAAAGCCAGCGGCAGTGGCCTGCGTTTGCTCGTGAACTCGAAGCCGTTTCCGGCTTCTCGGTCGGATACCGCGACGAAGGCACGATCGTCGTCGCCTTGACCCGTGACGATGCCGAGCATCTGCGATTTACCTATGAGTTCCAGAAGGGTCTCGGGCTCGAGATCGAGTGGTTATCCGGCGCCGCGGCGCGGGACCTTGAGCCGCATCTGCGGCCGGGCATCCCCGCAGGCGTTTTGAGTCCGCGAGACCATCAGGTCGAGAACCGGGCGCTCGTTGGAGCGCTCGCAGCGGCAGTCAGGGCGGCCGGCGTCACTGTTCACGAAGGTTGCGAGGTCAAGGCGTTGGACCTCGCCGGAACCCGATTACGCGGCGTCATCACTGCCCGCGGTCAAGAGCGCGCCGATGTCGTGGTGCTGGCGGCTGGCGCTTGGTCGCGTGAGATCGGCGGCATTCCGCCGGATTGCGTGGCGCCGGTCCGTCCGATCAAAGGCCAAATGCTGGCGCTTCGTATGGATGCGGCAGCGCCATTACTAAGGCATGTGTTGTGGCTGCCTCACGGCTATCTGGTGCCGCGGCTTGACGGGAGATTGGTAATCGGCGCCACAGTAGAAGAACGCGGCTTTGACAGCAACGTGACTGCCGGCGGCCTGTTAGCGCTAATCGAAGGTGCTTGGCGCGCGGTGCCAGCGATCGAGGAGCTGCCGGTGGACGAGACTTGGGCAGGGTTTCGGCCGGGCTCGCGCGACGACGCGCCGCTGCTGGGACCCAGCGCGATCGATGGCCTGGTGGTCGCGACCGGGCATCACCGCAACGGCATTCTGCTTACGCCGGTGACGGCAGACACCATCAGCAGCTATGTGCTCACAGGCCGGTTGTCCGACAGCCTGCGCCCGTTCTCGCCGGAACGCTTTGCACCCTCGGTCCGCGCCGGGGATCAAGCTCCGAGAACCGTTCGATGATCCGTGTGCGGGTCAATGGTGTTGAAGACCAAGTCCAGGCGAGGACCCTGGCCGAATTGTTGGCCGCGCGCGGCATCAACACGAAAGCCCGCTTTCTTGCTGTCGCAATCAACGGCGCCGTTGTGCGCCGTGCCGAATGGCCGACCCGTCCACTCTCACCGGATGACGATGTT
Organism: uncultured Alphaproteobacteria bacterium; assembly: GCA_963777435.1. Lineage (GTDB taxonomy): Bacteria > Pseudomonadota > Alphaproteobacteria > ATCC43930 > CGMCC-115725 > AP-15. The sequence continues at coordinate 558,947 of CAVZQT010000004.1, read as the reverse complement.
GAAATCGTTCGTCCGTTTTCCGGCGGCTGATTCCCCAGCATCAGGAATGAAGCGATGACAGACCCGTTGACGATTGCCGGCACCACCCTTTCCTCGCGGCTTTTCGTCGGCACCGCCGGTTATCCGAACCAACAGATCCTACTCGACTGCCTCGAAGCGAGCGGCGCCGAGCTCGTTACGGTCTCAATCCGGCGTATCAGCCTCGAAGGCTATGCCGAAAGCCTCGTCGATCTGCTTGGCGGCCGTTACCGGCTGCTGCCGAATACCGCCGGATGCGTCACCGCCCGCGACGCGATACTGACGGCCCAGCTGGCGCGCGAGGCGCTCGAAACCGATTGGGTTAAGCTGGAGCTGATCGGCGACCGGGAGACTTTGTACCCTGACGTCGAACAGCTTGTCCGTGCCGCCGACGAGTTGGTGCGCGGCGGCTTTACCGTGCTCCCCTATTGCAATGAGGACCCGGTCGCCTGCCAGAAGCTGGCGGATGTCGGGTGCGCCGCGGTGATGCCCTTGGGATCCTTGATCGGCTCAGGTGGGGGGATCGCAAATCCGGCGGCGATCGAGCTCATTTGCTCGCGCAGTCCGGTCCCGGTCGTGCTCGATGCCGGCATTGGAACCGCTTCGGATGCCGCGCTGGCGATGGAGCTTGGGTGCGACGCAGTCCTGGTGAACACCGCGATTGCCAAATCACACGACCCGCACCGGATGGCGGCGGCGATGCGCGCCGGTGTCGAGGCCGGACGGCTGGCCCGGCTTGCCGGTCGGATTCCAAAGCGGCGTTTTGCCGAGCCCTCGAGCCCGCAACTCGGCCTGGTCGGCACCTAGCGAGCCGGCCCCGAAGCCCGCCTCGTCTCCCCCCCGGCTCTTACTCGCACCCTTGGGCAGCGGACCCCAGACCGCGTTCGGCGAACATCACTAGGGTGCGGGCAAGCTAGATCATCATCAATGTTGGTCTCGGGCTATCGAGGGTTTCGTCGTGCGCGGCTGATTAATCCGTAATGAACCGATCGCGTTTAAAGTCATAATGTGTTATTCGCGCGAGCGCGTTTGTAGCCGCTGGGAGTGGGGAAACCGATCGCTGTAGGATGCCGGGACAGCAAATCACCCGCTATCCTCAAGCCACGATTCCGCTCATTTACCTGCGCCGGTAATCGCCACCCAGAGGAGTATCATGCCAGTACTCGTGACCGGAGTTGCCGGGTTCATCGGCTTCCATGTGGCTAAGGCGCTGCTGGCGCGGGGAGAACGCGTTGTCGGGATCGACAATATTAACAGCTATTACGACCCAGCGCTAAAGGAAGCGCGCCTCGCTGAACTGCTCCCGGCACGGAATTTCGCCTTTTCGCGACTCGACATCGCGGATCGCGACGGGATCTTTACGCTGATAGCGGCGAATAAGGATGTCACCGGCATCATTCACTTGGCGGCCCAGCCCGGCGTGCGCTATTCGCTCGAAAACCCTTTTGCCTACGTCGACTCGAACCTGATGGGCACGGTTGTGGTGCTCGAAGCGGCGCGACGACTCGACCGGCTTAGCGCGGTTATCTACGCCTCGTCCTCATCGGTCTATGGTGGCAACCGTAAGCAGCCATCGAGCGTCGACGATCCGGTTGATCAGCCGGTTTCGCTTTATGCGGCATCGAAGCGAAGCTGCGAGCTGATTGCCCACAGCTATTCCCATCTCTACAGGTTACCGGTGACCGGCCTGCGCTATTTCACAACCTACGGCCCTTGGGGGCGTCCAGATATGGCGACCTGGCTGTTTACCGAGGCCATCCTAGCCGGCCGGCCGATCACAGTTTTCAACGATGGACGGATGGCGCGCGATTTCACCTATATAGATGACATCGTCGCCGGTACGATTGCTGCCCATGATCGCGCCTCGGAACTCGGCCACACCGGCGGCCAGACACCCTATCGGCTTTACAATCTCGGCAATCACAAGCCGGAAAAGCTGTTGGATTTCATCGCCGTCCTCGAACGGGCGCTCGGCCGCACCGCAAAGAAGGAGCTGCTGCCGATGCAGCCCGGTGATGTGCTGGAGAGCTTCGCCGATATCGGGCCCGCCCGCCGAGATTTGGGATTCGCGCCGAAGACATCGATCGAGGAGGGGATTCCGCGCTTCGTCTCCTGGTACCAGAAGTATCGCAAGATCGCTTGACTGACATAACGGCGAGCCACCGTGAGATCGGCCAAAGGAGGTCTTGCAGCGCGGGTACTGCGATGCCGCTGACTCTTGGGCTTAGATGACAGGAAGCGCCTTAGCGGCGGGACGATCAATCCCGCAACTGGAGACCCTTGCAGTCGACTAGATTTCCCGCCGATCCCGTGACCTGCGGGCGTGAGCTGACATGAACGGAAGCTGCGCGGCGCCCGTGGGGCGGGACTCGGCGCACACGCCAGGAGGGTGCAGTGCAATCGCGCCGCCAGGCCAACTCGGAAACAAGGCCGGCGCTTTGAGGGTGTTCCGGCCTGTCACGGAAGATTACGCATCGAATAGGTCTGGAAGTTGAAGATTTCATGAGTAGTGATGGCAACCTCATCAAATTCGGCGTCGGGCAGCCCTTGCGGCGGTTCGAGGATCGGCGGCTGTTGACCGGCAACGGCCGGTTTCAGGATGACGTGATCCTGCCGCGGCAGGCCTATGCAGTTTTTGTCCGCTCGCCGCACGCTCATGCGAGAATCCGCGCGATCGATACCGCCGCCGCGGCCGTCGCACCGGGCGTTCTCGCGGCCTATACCGGGATCGACTACCAGAGTGACGGGCTCGCCATGCCAAAGGCGGCGATGCCCCGCAAAAAGGCCGACGGCTCGGCGGCCTTCGCGCCGCAGCGGCCGGCGATCGTTGCCGATCGAGCCCGCTATGTCGGCGACACCGTGGCGATGGTGATCGCCGAAACCATGGATGCGGCGAGGGACGCCGCCGAACTCGTCGAGGTCGACTACGAGCCTTTGCCGGCAGTGACCTCGGTCGAAGAAGCAGCGAGGCCGGACGCGCCACGACTGTGGGACAATAATCCTGACAACATCTCGCATACCTATGAGCGTGGCGACCGCCAAGCGACTGAGGCGGCCTTTGCCAGCGCGGCCCGGGTCGTCAAGCGGCACTATGTCGTCAGCCGCGTCCACGCCCAATACATGGAGCCGCGCGGATCGCTGGGCGTCTACGACGCCGCCGAGGACCGCTACACTCTTTATGCCGACGTCAACTACCCACACCGGGTGCGCAACATGCTTGCAGGCATGGTGTTTCGCGTGCCGGAGAGTCAGGTGCGAGTGATCGTCCGCGATGTCGGCGGCGGGTTTGGGACCAAAGGGTGGCAATATGTCGATCACCGCCTCGTCTTGTGGGCGGCGAAAAAGCTCGGCCGGCCGGTCAAATGGCGATGTGAACGTTCCGAAGCTCTGCTCGCCGACGAGCATGCCCGCGACAATGCCGGCACGATCGAGCTGGCGTTTGACGAAACTGGCAAGATCCTCGGGCTGCGCCTCTCGATGATCGCCAATATTGGCGCCTATGTCGGCTCTGACCGGCAATTCCTGACACCGTTCGGCCAGATCGGCACGGTGGTCGGCATCTACGACATCCCGGCCGCATATGTTCGGATCGACGCGGTACTGTCGAACACCAGTCCGACCGCACCCTATCGCGGCGCCGGCCGCCCCGAGGCAACGTATTTGATCGAGCGCGCGCTCAACGCCGCCGCCGCGGAACTCGGCATCGATCCGGTCGAATTGCGTCGCCGTAACATCATCAAGCCCGAGTCGATGCCGTTCAAATCGCCGCTCGGCCCGATCTACGATTGCGGAGCGTTCGAAACAAACATGGACATGGCGCTCGCAGCCTCCGAGTATGGCGGGTTTCCGGCGAGACGCGAGGCCGCCGCAGCCCGCGGGAAATTACGCGGTATCGGGCTGGCCAACCCGATCGAGCAGGCGGCGGGGCCGGTGCCGGAATATGCCGAGATCCGTTTTCAGCCGAGCGGCAGCGCCTTGTTGCTAATGGGCACCAAGACCCACGGTCAGGGCCACGAGACCGTTTTCAAACAGATCCTGCACGAAAAGCTGCAGATCGATCCTAACGAGGTCGTCTTCATCGACGGCGATACCGACCGCGTCGCCTTTGGCATGGGCTCGAACGGCTCGCGCTCGATGGTGGCAGGTGGCGGCGCATTGACCCTCGCGGCTGACAAGGTCATCGACAAGGGTAAGCAGCTCGCGGCGCATTTGATGGAAACCGCGGTCGCCGACATCGAGTTTGCCAATGGCAAGTTCACGGTCGCCGGCACCGACCGCAGCTTGGCCTTGAAGGAGGTCGCGCGCGCCTCGTTCCAGCCGCCGCGTCTGCCGTCCGGTATGGAGCCGGGTTTGATCGAGCATGCGACCTACGCCCCGGAACGGGCCACCTATCCCAATGGCTGCCATGTCTGCGAGGTCGAGATCGACCCGGAAACCGGTGAGGTCGAACTCGTCTCCTATGTCGTCGTCGACGATGTCGGGACGGTGATCAACCCCTTGACACTGCATGGGCAGATCCATGGCGGCGTCGTTCAGGGAGTTGGCCAGATCCTGATGGAGCAGGTGGCTTACGATCCGGGTTCTGGGCAGCTCTTGACGGCGAGCTTTATGGATTACGCGATGCCGCGAGCCGACACGATGTGCGCCATGACAATCGAGAGCAATCCGGTTCCGACCAAGACCAATCCCCTCGGCGCCAAGGGTGCGGGTGAGGCGGGCACAGTCGGGGCGTTGCCGGCAGTCATGCTGGCGATCCTTAGCGCGCTCGCGCCACTCGGCGTCACCGAGCTCGATATGCCGGCGACGAGTGCTCGCGTGTGGCAGGCGATCCGCGACGCCCAACGCACCGCATGAGTGCACGCCGGCGCGAGGAGTGGCGCTAGTGCCGCGAGGTACTCAGCGAGACATTGAACAATTCGCTCGCGGCACCGCTGGGCGCGACTTAGGACAATCGACGACGGATACAGATTTTGCGGGGAGAAGGCGATATGACGGACAAGGTTCGCGTCGGTCTGATCGGCGCGAGTGTCAGGGGTACCTGGTCGGCGCGCTCCCATTTGCCGGCATTGCAGTCGAGTTCCGATGTGGAACTCGCTGCGGTCTGCACCACTCGAGCTGACAGCGCCGAGGCAGCACGCCAAGCCTGGGGAGCTAGGCTGGCGTTTGACGATTACCGCAAGATGATCGCTTCGCCGGAAATCGACGCAGTCGCTGTGGTCGTGCGCGTGCCGTCGCATTATGCGCCGACCAAGGCGGCGCTGGAGGCCGGCAAGCATGTTTATTGCGAATGGCCGCTCGGGCGCACGACCCCCGAGGCCGAAGAATTGGCCGCCTCGGCCAAAGCCAATGGGCTGGTGACCGCGGTCGGCCTGCAGGCCCGGGTCAACCCGGCGATTCTGCATATGAAGGAGCTGATCGCGGCCGGATATGTGGGCGAGATCATGGCGATCCATGTCAGCCTGATGCGCGATGGTGTGTTGAGCCGGCCATCGAACAGAACCTGGCAGCGCGACGCAGAACTCGGCGCCAACACCTTGACCATTGCCAACGGCCACACGGTCGATGCGATGCGCTTTGTCGCCGGTGACTTCCGGCAGCTCTCCGCATTGGTCGCGACCCAGGCAAAGCAGTGGCTCGACACCGGCACGAATACCTGGCTCGATGTGACTTCGCCCGACAATGTCTTGGTTTCCGGCAGGCTGGCGAATGGCGCAGTCGCCTCGGTCCATATCGGCGCGATACCCTTTGCCGGCAGCGGTTATCGGATGGAAATCTACGGCCGGGACGGGACATTGGTGGTAGCCGGCGAGGATTTACCGCAATTGAGCAAGGTCTCGCTGCACGGAGCGAAAAGTGGCAGCACGCTGCTGCCGATCTCGGTCCCGGAGCGCTTTTCGTTTACCGCACCGGGTACGCCCTCAGGCGAAGCCTTCAATGTCGGTCAGATGTATACGGCGTTCGCTCAGGCCATCCGAAATCGGGCGACTGGCAACGGGGTGAATCGCCCACCCGATTTCGCGACAGCGGTCGAGCTGCACCATCTGGTCGACGCCATGAAACAAGCCTCGGACAGCGGGCGCGAGGTCATATTCGATTAGCATAGTTAGTCCAACACAGGGAGAGGCGAGGGGCCGTCGCCACAGCCGTGAAGGCTCGCGCCGAAGCCGGATCGTTTCTTGAACGGCGCCCGTTGAAAGCTTGAGTTGCAGCGGGAGAGGCGGAATGTCACGGGCGAGTTGGCGAGGCTTTTTGCGCCTTTCTCTGGTGTCCTGCCCGGTTTACCTGTCGCCCGCAACGACCCGCTCGAAGCCCCTTCGTCTGCATCAGGTGTGGCGGCGGCTGCGGGTCGAGACGCCAGAAGGGGACCAAGCCGATCGCGGGCGCGACGACAACGGGGCCGCACGACCAGCGATGCGCTCCGAGGAAGTCGAGCATGACGAGGAGCCGACCCAGCGCGACGATGACGTTGGATCGGTCAGTCGGATAACGATCCGGCCACACGACCCAGAAACCGGCGCAGAGGTCAACAAGGCAGAAATCTTCAAAGGCTACGAATACGAACGCGGGCAGTTCGTCACGCTGACAAAGGAGGAGCTGAAGTCGCTCGATGTCGAAAGCTCCAAGATCATTGATCTGGGGCAGTTCACACCGCGCACCGGCATCGATCCGGTCTATCTCGACAGCGCCTATTATCTGTATCCCGATGGCGCGATCGCGGTCGACACCCTGCGGGTCATCAGCGCTGCGATGGCGGAGGCGGGCGTGGTCGGAATCGGACATCTGACACTCAGCCGCCGCGAACGCGTGATCATGGTCGACCCTCGCGGGACCGGCATGACATTGTTCACACTGCGCGCCGCCGAGGAAGTTCGCCCGGCGCAATTCGCCGAAGCCAAGGGCGATCTCGATCCCGAGATGGTGGCAATAGCCGGCGCGATCATTAGGCAGCGGCTCGGCCAATTCGACCCGAGCACGCACCATGACCGCTACCAGGAGGCGTTGCGGCAGCTGATCGAAGCCAAGATGAAGGGTCGCACAGTCAAAGCGCAGGAGGTTCCGACCCCGGCGCCGGTCGTCGACCTGATGACCGCCTTGAAGCGCAGCCTTGAGAAGGAATCCCCGGCATCGAGCCGAAAGACCTCCTCCGAAGCAAAACGCCTCAAAACGGCGACCGACCGGCGTCAGGCGGCATTGCTGCTGCCGATATCGGGCAATCAAAAGCGAAAACACCAACCCGCAGCCGAGCCCTCGGTCAGCGCCACAAAACGCCGCAGAAAAGCTTGACACCGCGGCAGATTCATCGCGGCAAGAGGGCTGCGCGCTCGCCCTAGCTGGGGCCGAAGTCGCCCCTTCAGGTGCCTCTGACGCGAGGAACATGCTCACGAGCCTCGCAGTGACATGCTAGGCTCCAAAGCGCAACTAGCGGAGGCGGGGATGAAGCTCGGCGTAGCCCTTCCGATCGTCGATATCGGCGGCGAGCCAGCGGCGCTCAGGGAATTTGCCCAAGCCGCCGAGGCGATCGGCTATCATGGCATCGCCGCTCCCGATCACGTGCTGGGCGTCAATGTCGCGAGCCGGCCCAATTGGACCCAGGGTCGCGCCCGTTCCACCGACTACTATCATGACCCATTCGTTCTGTTCGGCTTTCTCGCCGGATGCACCGGAATTGCGGATTTTTCAACACAGGTGCTGATCCTGGCGCAGCGCCAAACCGTGCTCGTCGCCAAGCAGGCGGCCTGTCTCGACGTATTGTCGGGTGGCCGCTTTCGCCTCGGCATCGGGGTCGGTTGGAACGAAGTCGAATTCACCGGCCTCAACGAGAATTTTCACAATCGTGGCCGCCGCTCGGAGGAGCAGGTCGAGGTTATGAAAGCGCTGTGGTCGCAGCCGCATGTCAGCTTTAAGGGCCGTTGGCACACGATTGAGGACGCCGGCATCAACCCGCTACCCGGAGGCCGCAAGATCCCGTTGTGGTACGGCGGGCATGCGGACGTGACCCTGCGCCGCTGCGCCAAATGGGGTGACGGTTGGATGCCGCTCGCTTATCCGCCGGGCGAAGAAGCCAAAGCCGCCTTCGCCACCCTGCAACGCTACGCCGAGGAGGCAGGTCGCGATCCGGCGACGATCGGGATCGACACGCGGGTCTCGGCAGGCGCCGGGACCGAGACCGAATGGCGCGAGCAGGTGCGATTTTGGAAATCGATCGGTGTGACTCATCTGACCTTGGCCAATTATTACGAAAGCGGTCACCTTCATCGTATCGCCGGCCAATCGATCGGTGATCATATTGCCGCGATAAAGCGATACTGGAACGCGGTCGCCGACCTGCTCTAGCCGCGGCAAGCCGAAATCATAGCGGTGCGCGCCCAGTGCAATGATGCAGGGGCGAAGATCAGTGTCTGAAGTATCGCGTCAGGAGAGACAAATGGCTGAATTGCCTCCGCTCGACAGCGCCGTATTGCCGCTCGGAGTGCGCGCGCGCTTTGTCGACAATGTTAACGGGCTGCGCATGCATGTGCTGGAGGCCGGTTTTGCAGGCAGCGACCGGCCTTGTGTGCTATTGCTGCACGGCTTTCCGGAACTCGCCTATTCGTGGCGCAAGCTGATATTGCCATTGGCGGAGGCGGGGTTTCACGTTATTGCTCCTGATCAGCGAGGCTATGGCCGCACTACCGGCTGGAGTGCGGATTACGATGCCGATTTGCATCCGTTCAGCATATTGAATGCGGTTAGAGACGCATTGGCATTGGTGCTGGCATTCGGCCATCGTTCGGTTGCGGCGGTCGTCGGCCACGATTTCGGCGCCTCAGTCGCGGCCTGGTGTGCACTGATCCGACCCGATGTCTTTCGCTCCGTCACATTGATGAGCGCACCATTCGCCGGACCGCCCTCGTTTCTGTTCGACACCGCAGATCGCGCGGCTTCGGATGCCGCAGTCCCGGAACCCGACATCCACAGGGCACTGGCATCACTCGACCAGCCGCGCAAGCATTACCAATGGTATTACTCGACGCGCCCCGCCAATGACGACATGTGGCATTGCCCGCAAGGCGTACACGCTCTTATGCGCGGATATTTCCATTACAAGAGTGCGGACTGGCAAGGGAACCGGCCCTATCCGCTCAAATCATGGAGTGCTGAAGAGCTGGCGAAGATGCCGACCTACTACATCATGGACCGAGACCGCAATATGGCGGAGACCGTGATCCCGGTGATGCCGTCACCGGCCGAGATCGCATCCTGCCATTGGCTGCCCGAAGACGAGTTGGCAGTCTATGCCGGCGAATACCAGCGCAATGGTTTTCAGGGCGGCCTCAACTGGTATCGCAGCCGCACCACGGGGCTATCCGATGCCGAATTGCGCTTGTTTTCGGGGCGCGCGATCGACGTGCCGTCGATGTTTATCACCGGCAAAAGCGACTGGGGCACTTACCAGCGGCCGGGTAGTTTCGAGCGCATGCAAGGCACCGGCTGTACCCAGATGCGCGGCTGCCATCTGATCGACGGCGCCGGGCATTGGGTGCAGCAGGAACAGCCCGAACGGGTTAGCTCTCTTCTTCTAGATTTCCTCCGCCGCCAGGCCTAATCGGCGGGTCAAAGCATTTGATCGGCGGCAATGGGCCCTCAAAGCGTTCGATTTCCACCCGAGTGAGTTGACCGGTGCAGCCTTGCGCGAGCCGCGAGGTGCCGACATCCGCTGTCAGCACGTTCGGGTTGCCATGGACGCAGAGCGGCGCCTCGGCGGCCGGATTCTCAGGGTCGTACCAGGCGCCGGTCGATAATTGCACGACGCCTAGTCGCAGCGCGTCGCTCACGACCGCGCCGGCGAGGCACGCGCCCCTACCATTGAAGAGGCGAACGATATCGCCGTCGCGAATGCCGCGCGCCGCTGCGTCTTGCGGGTTGATGCGGACCGGCTCTCGGCCTCTGACTTTGGCGGCCTGACTGACGGCGCCGAAATCGAGCTGGCTGTGCAATCGGGTCGCCGGCTGGTTGGCGATCAACCACACCGGATACCTCGCCGCGGGAGGAGAGCCGGGTCCCTCGCTCGACGGTAGCCAGACCGGATGGCTGGGGCAATCGGGATAGTTAAACCCGGCGATCGCCGCCGAACTTATCTCGATCTTGCCGCTCGGCGTCGGCAACGGGGATTTATCGGGATTGCGGCGGAAGTCGCGGAGCGGACCGCCGTCCCAGTCCAGCGTGGGCAAGGTTAACTCGCCGGCCCGCCAAAATTCTTCGAAGGTGGGTGCATCAAACCCGCGATCGAGCAACGCGCGCCGAGTTCGGCTCGTAAATATAAGCCAGCCACTCGCGCGGTGAACGGCCCTCGGTAAATGCTTGGGCAAAGCCGAGCCGCTCGGCCAGCCCGGCAAAGATGGTGTGGTCGTCACGCGCCTCGGCAAAGGGCTCTACGGCCTTGTGCATTGCCACCAACAGCGGGTCGCCAGCCGAGGCGCCGATGTCCTCGCGCTCGAGAGTAATTGTCGCCGGAAAGACGATGTCGGCGTGCCGGGCTGTCGCAGTCCACACCAAATCATGCACGATGACAGTGTCGGGGCGCGCGAAGGCGTGGCGTAACCGGTTCAGATCCTGGTGATGGTGAAATGGGTTGCCGCCGGCCCAATAGAGCAGCCGGATGTCGGGATAGGTCAGCTGCCGGCCGTTGTAGTCGAAGGGTTCGCCGGGGCTGAGCAGCATGTCGGCGATGCGGGCGACCGGAATAAAATCGTCGATGCTGTTGCGGCCGATCGGCGGGGTCGGCAGCGGCACCGCCAAGGGGGGCTTGCCGGTATTTGAGGTCGATCCCAGCGCATAGGCAAATCCACCGCCAGGCAAACCGATCTGGGCCAGTATTGCCGCCAACACCAGCCCCATCCACACTGGTTGCTCGCCATGTTCGGCGCGCTGCAGCGACTGCGAGCAGGTGATCAAGGTACGGCGGCCGGCCGCTCGCCGCGCCAGTGCCGCAATTTCTCCTGCCGGCATGCCGCAAATATTGGCAGCCCAACTCGCACCCTTGGGCTGCCCGTCCTCGCGGCCCATCAGATATGCTTCAAATTCGTCCCAGCCGACGCAATAGCGGTCGAGAAAGGCCCGGTCGTGGCGGCCGTCGGCCACCAGCGTGTGCGCGATGCCGAGCATCAGCGCGACATCGCTGCCGGGACGGATAGAGTGCCATACCGCGTTTGCCTCAGCCGGGAGATCGTCGCGCAACGGACCGATCAGGTGGAATTCGACCCCGTGTTGACCCGCCGCGCGCAGCCGGTCGCGGGCGATGTGCTGGCTTGAGCCGCCGCCACCGACATCGTTGTTTTTGAGCGCCATGCCGCCAAAGGCCAGCACCAACGCACTCTCGGCGACCATCTCATCCCAGCTGACATTGTTGCCGGCCACGATTCCTTGCGATCCGACGATGTGCGGCAGGATCACCGTCGCCGCTCCCGAGCTGTAGCTGTTGACCGAGCGGACATATCCGCCGGCGAGGTTCAGAAATCGATGGATCTGATGCTGGGCGTCATGAAACCTCCCGGCGCTGGCCCAGCCATACGAACCGCCAAACACGCCCCGCGGTCCGGACTGCGCATACACCCGCCGTATTTCCGCCGAAGCGAGATCGAGTGCGCGCGGCCAAGAAACCTCGACGAATTCGTCTCGACCCCGTTGGCGATCCGGTCCGGGACCATGGTCGAGCCAGCCGCGCCGGACCACCGGTCGAGCGATGCGCGCGCGATGAGCGATCGCGGCCGGAATGTTTTCGAGCAGTGGCGAGGGGTCGGGGTCGCGTGGGTGCGGTACGATTTTGATATCGCCGCGGTAGCTTCGCACCGAAAAGGCGCCCCAATGGCAGCTGTGCGGCACGCCGCGCTCAGTTGAGAGGAGATCGGGCGAAAGCGGATCGGGGATCAAGTCATTCATCGACAAACTCGGGGGATTGCCATTAGCCTTGGGTCATGATTTCGATCAGAGAAGAGGTGACGATACCATCGCCGCCGGCCGCAGTGTGGCCGATGTTGCGCGATCCCGCCCTTGTCGCCTCTTGCATCCCCGGCGCGACCTTGACCCAGTCGAACGAGGGCGACGCCTATCAAGGCACGATGCGGGTCAAGTTCGGTCCGACGATCGCGATCTTTCGCGGCGAGGCCAAGCTTGCCTATGACGATGCGGCTCGACGCTGCACGATCGAGGGGCGCGGCATTGATGGACGCGGCGCCTCGCGGGCATTGGCCTCGGGAGTGGTTACGGCGAGCGGTGGTGCGGCGACCGTGCTCAAGGTCGAGGGCAGCTTCAATGTCACTGGGCCGCTCGAAACCTTCGCCAATGCCGGCGGCGTGCATCTCGCCCGTGCAATTTTGGCTGAATTCGCCGGCAACATGGCCAAGCTCGCACAGGAGGGCCCGGCCCCTATGCCCGAAGAAGCGGAGCCGGCTAATTCCTCGCAACCACCCTCGGCAATCGCGGATGAACCGAGCAATGCCAACGCGCGAATAGCCGGTCCGCCGGTCGCCACAGCCCCGCTGCATGGCGGCTCACTGTTGTGGCGAGCCTTGCTCGGGTGGCTCAAACAACTCTTTTCAGTCAAAGGAAAAACCGGATGAGCGACAACCAGGTCTCGGACGTCCTGGCGCAGGCCTTCGCGACCGAAGGAGTCGACACGCTGTTCACCCTGATGGGTGACGCCAACATGTATTGGTCGGCGTCGATGGCCGACAACCAGAACACTCGGCTGATCCATGCCCGCCACGAGCATTGCGCGGTTGCGATGGCCGACGGCTACGCTCGCGCGTCCGGCAAAGTCGGCGTCGCCTCGGTCACCTGTGGGCCCGGCTACACTCAGATCATGACCGCACTTGTCATGGCGGCGCGCGGCAATGCGCCGGTCGTCGTGTTCTCGGGCGATGCGCCAATCAACGCCTCGTGGTATATGCAGCAGATCGACCAGGCGCCGTTAGCGTTGGCGACCGGCGCTCATTTCGTGCCGATCCGTACCATCGACCGCGCGCTCGATTGCGTCCGAGAGGCGTTCTATGTCGCCCGCGCCGAGCGCCGCCCGGTCGTGCTGAGCGTGCCGCTCGACCTGCAGAAAGAAGCGTTTCCGTACCTGCCGGACTACACGCCATCGACCGATTTGATGCCGCGCGCGCAAGTGATCCCGCCCGATCCGGCATTGGTCGACGAAGTTGCCTCGATGATCGCCGAAGCCGAGCGCCCGATCGTGATCGGCGGGCGGGGTGCCGTCTGGTCAGGCGCGCGGCAGGCGCTCGAAAGCCTGGCCGACGAGAGCGGCGCGTTGTTGGCGACGACCCTGCTCGGCAAGGGTCTTTTCAACGGCAACCCGTTCGCGCTCGACATTGCCGGCACGTTTGCCACCGATCTTGGCCGCGAATTCTTTGCCGAGGCCGACCTTGTGATCGGCGCCGGCGCCGGACTTGGCCACTACACAACAGAGGGCGGGTATCTTTATCCCAACGCCAAGGTGGTGCAGATCGACACCAACCCGCGCGGGCTATGGCAGGGGGTCAAGACCGCCGATCTGCACATACGCGCCGATGCTCGCGCCACCGCCGAGGCGATCGCTCGCCGCCTGCAGGAGCGCGGCATCCGCCGGCCTGGCTGGCGCAGCAACACGGTCGCGACACGGATCGCCGCTGCGGCCGAAACCCCCGACCCTAAGGAATTCGCGGTGACGCCGGGAACCCTCGACCCGCGCAAGGTCGTGCGCGAGCTCGACGCGGCAGTGCCAAAGGATTGGGACGTAATCGTCGCCGGAGGTCACTGCTTTAGCTTTGCGATGACCCACCTGAAGGACCGGTCGGCCGGCAAATACCACACTCCGCTCGATTTTGGCGCAATCGGATCGGGCTTGTCGGCGACGATCGGCGTCGCTGTCGCCCGCGGCAGCGACAAGATCATGCTGATTGATGGCGACGGCAGTCTCTATCAGCACATCCAAGAGTTGGAGACGGTGCGCCGCCACGGCCTTAAAATGTTGATCTGTATCCTGAACGATGGCGGTTACGGCGCCGAAACTCATAAATTCCGTGCTACCGGCGGCGACCCGCAGCACGCGACCCACGGGCGCGGCGACATTGCCGCGATCGCCCGCGGCTTTGGTCTCAACGCCGTCACGGTGACCAAGATGGGCCAATTAGAACGCCTGTTCCGCGATCATCAGCAATCGCCGGGCAGCACCTTGTGGGATGTGCATATCGACGATCTAATCCCGTCGCGCAACTTCCGCCGAGTCCATTATGGCGAAGCCTGAACCCGGGAGGGATGGGTTTTCCCGGCGGACGCCGAGCAGGCCGGTATGTTGCGGAAGTTGGTCGATCAGCCGCTATGCCCGCGGGCGAAAGGCGATAAACGGCAGCTGCGCCGCGACTTTGCGACGGTCTCCCGGGTTGCCCGCATAGCTCCAGCCGACAAGCCGGCTCAAGACGGCGCGAATGATCGGCGCAGTGAGTGGGTGACGACGCTCGTAGCTCTCGATCACGGTCACCGCTTCCTCGGGGCCGAGGATCCTATAGCTAGCGGCGAACCGACGCGATCCTATAACCACCTCCAGGCTGGGCGTCGCCCCGATATTGCGCAACCAATCAGCGGTCGGTCCGAATCCGCTGATTACGACCGCCTCGCACCGTTCTCTGCGGTACTCGACGACTTCCAACACGGTTTCGTGGCGAAGACCGGTATGGCGGCCGATATGGACGAGTAACAGGAACCGGTGCCCAAGGAGCCATCCGCAGCGCCAGCGGTAAAGATACACCGGCGCCCGAAACAACCACCGCAACGCTTCATTTGTCAGACCGCCGCCACTTGGGCCCGCCGTCACCGCGCGCTTTCTTTATGCCTTTCGGCTCTGGACCGCATCAGCGACCACAGCCCGCGTTGATACGGCAGGTCCGGGTGTCCTCTGTGCGTCGAAGCCTGCAACCGCGAGATGCCATCGGGCTAGTACTCGCTGGGCGACATCGTCCCAGGATCGTGCCGCCACATGGTGATGAATTTGTTGCGCGTCCCAGTTCTGCGACAAGGCGGAGATTAGGCTCTGGGCCAGCGCCATTCGATCTTCCGGATCATTGAACAGAACTCCCGCGAATTCCGGTACCATGCGCGCGATATCGCCAACCTTGGTCGCGACAACCGGCCTACCGCAAGCCATTGCTTCAAGGACGACGTTTGGACAACCCTCGTAATCGCTGGCGAGAACGAAGACATCTGCAGCCGCCAGCCACAAAGCGACCCGATCCGGCACCTCAGCACCAGGGAATAGGATACGATCCGTCAAGCCCAGGTCCTGCGCGAGGGCTTTGAGCTCGGCGCTGTTGTCCTGCTCGGCTCCCTTGCCGCCGACGATCGCCAACCGCACTTCCGGACAGGTTTCGACGACGCGCGGCAGGCTGCGGATCACGCGTTGAAAGCCCTTACGCGGCGATATGTGCCCGACCGAAACCAGAAGTTGCCCGTCCTCGGGCAGGCCCAGCGACTTTCTCGCCGCGGCCCGCTCGCGCAGCCGGAAGCGCTCGATGTCAACACCGTTCGCAATCGTTTCGATGCGGTATTCGGGAACGCCCCCTTTCCGCGCGCGCTCCGCGAGGCTCTGCGCAACCGCGATTACCTGTTGCGCGTGCTGAAGCGCCCAATCGCAGAGCAATCGTCCAAGAGGACGGCGCGACCACTGAACGATGGTTCCTCGAAGGGTGATGCAAACCGGGCGATTAAACCAGCGGCCGAGGAGGATGGCTGCGAACCCGTCCGGATACGCGAAATGAGCATCGATCAGATCGAAATCGAAGCTCGCCCGTAGTCGCCGGACATCCCGGGCGCTCGAAAGGAACAAGAAGAATGCCCGCAACGCCGGTAACAGTTTCGGAATGTACCAAAATCGAGGATGCCTGACGGATAGGATCGGCGCGATCCGGGGCGGGTTGCTTCCCTGATACGGGCGGAACCACGGGATCGGCGCGACGACATGGATGTCGGCCACGGCCGCGAGATGTCGGACGCGTTCCAATACAAAGGTGCCGTGTAAGGGCTGCCCGGAATTTGGAAATACGAGCGTGAATACGAGCACACGAAGTCTGCGGGCCGATTTGGCTGGTTTTGCTGGCTCTGGGTGCGAGCTATCGTCGCATTCGATCAAACCATTCGTCTGCGCCAAGCCTGAAACCCCGCTGCTACGAGACGAGGGTGTCAATATGACTGAAAGTTAGGACAACCTCGCCAGATCCGCATTCATACATTTTCATTTTTCGATCTCTATAACGAGAGCGATGTCAAATTGACGCGCGCCGGCTACCCGGTTACTGACTGGTAGTCAGAATTCCGCCGTGATTCGATGCGGCTTAAGAGATAGTATGATTACAAAAATATGGTGAAGTGCTTTGCAATTGTTTTTTTCAAAGCAAGTATTTGATCTGGCGTTCCCAGCAGTGAAAGCCTGAGGCGGGGCCTGGGGATGTGCGGGATTGCGGGTTTTCTCGATCTGAAACGCCGTTTCAATCAGTCGGAAGCGGCGGAACTGGCCCTCACGATGGCCGACCGCCTAGCTCATCGCGGTCCGGATGCGAGCGGCAGTTGGGCTGACCCAGCAGCCGGGATCGCGCTCGGGTTTCGGCGGCTCTCAATCATTGATCTGAGCTCGGCCGGGGCCCAGCCGATGGTGTCGGCTAGCGGCCGTTCGGTGCTGGCCTATAACGGCGAGGTTTACAATCCCGAGGAACTGAAGCCCGAGCTGGAGCAACGGGGCATCCGTTGGCGTGGGCACTCCGACAGCGAGGTGATCCTCGAAGCATTCGAAGCCTGGGGTGTCACCGCGACCGCAAAGCGCCTTATCGGAATGTTCGCGCTGGCATGGTGGGATTCCCGAACGCGAACCCTCTGGCTGCTGCGCGATCGGATCGGGAAAAAGCCACTATATTACGGCCACTTCAATGGTACCGTCTTGTTCGGCTCCGAACTCAAGGCGTTGATGGCGCATCCTGCCTGCCAGCGCACAATCGACCGCGACGCGCTCTCCGGCTATTTGCGATTTGGTTGCTACTCCTCGGCGCGCTCGGTTTTGCGGGGGATCCGGCAACTCAGACCTGGCACCGCGGTAGCGATCCCGGCCGACGGTCATCGCTCCGGCGAGCCCGCGGAACATGTCTACTGGGATGTCCGCGAAATCGCCGCTCGACCACGCGCACCGGCGAACGGGAACGATCCGACCGATGTACTCGAAGACTTGCTCAGCGATGCGGTGCGGCGTCGGATGATAGCCGATGTCCCGCTCGGCGCGTTTCTTTCGGGCGGCATCGACAGCTCCATCGTCGTCGCGCTGATGCAGAAGCACAGCGCGCGGCCGGTTAAAACCTTTTCGGTCGGTTTCAATGAGCCGCGCTACAACGAGGCGCCTTACGCAAAAGCAGTAGCCGAACACCTCGGCACGGATCACACCGAAATCTATGTGCCGGCTGAAACGGCGCTCGATCTGATCCCCAAGCTGCCCGAATGGTTTGATGAACCGTTCGCAGATGCCTCGCAGATCCCGACTTTGCTGGTCTCCGAATTGGCGCGTCGCCACGTCACAGTGGCATTATCCGGTGACGGCGGGGACGAGTTGTTTCACGGTTACCCCTGGTATCAATTTGGGGCGCGGCTCGGCGGTGTCGCTGGCGCCCTGCCGCTGGCTGCCCGTCGAGGATTGGCCGCGCTGTTGACGGTGCCGAGCCCGGCCGCCTGGGATTTGCTGGCGCGCTTGGCGCCGGGAGCCGCCCGGCCGGAGCGGCTTGGTGATCGAGCGCACAAACTCGCCGCCTGGATCAGCCTGCCCAGCCAGGACCTGCTGTTTCGGGAGATCCGCAGTCTATGGTCCGAGCCGGAATTCCTGGTTCCGGGCGCGGCCGAGCCGGTAGACCCGATCTGGGAAGGTGCGGCGGCCGACGAGGTCCCCGACTTCCTTGACCGCATGGCGGTGATCGATCTTCTTACGTATCTACCAGATGACATCTTGACCAAGGTAGATCGAGCAACGATGGCGGTCAGCCTCGAGGGGCGTTGTCCAATCCTTGATCATCGCGTCATCGAGTTCGCGCTGGGACTTCCGCGCGATCAAAAGATCTCTGGGGCCAGGACCAAGATCGTGCTGAAGAACGTGCTCGCCCGCCATGTGCCGCGACCGCTCTTCGAACGTCCAAAGCAGGGGTTCGAGTCCCCAATCGCTGATTGGCTGCGCGATGGCCTGCGGGACTGGGCCGAAGATCTTCTTGATCCGATCGCGATGCGCGCCGACGGCTTGCTGAACCCAGACCCGATACAGGAGAAATGGCGCGAACACCAATCGGGCCGCCGTAATTGGCAGTCAGCTTTATGGAGCGTGCTAATGTTTCAGGAATGGAAGCGTCGGTGGGGCTGAGCTCACGCGTTGGGCGCTCTGAGTTGAGTTAAGGTCGCGATAGCGTTCACCCAGTCGGCTGGCGCCGACCGACCGAATCTTCAGCTCTATAAAGGCTTCTCAACCGGATTTGTGAATACCGCGCAGGTCACTGCGGCGGTTGCGAGCGGTGTGGCACGATCCTCATTCTGCGTGCGTCTTTAGCCCGCCCCTGATCGTCCCTGACCACGCGGACCACGAGGTACACAAAAAAAGCGGTCAGTCCGAGAAGCAGAAACGCCTGAAATTGATCGACCATCCCGCTCTCCCTTGTCTATCAGATGATCCGGCGGCACGTCTCGTTTCGGAACATTAATGTGCACCGTCAAGATAGCGAACGGGTACCCCCAAGCTAGCCGTCTTCCGCTTGCGTGTCGCATAAGCCACCAAAGGATCTAACGCTTGATGAAAGGCTGTGTCGATTGCTGACAAACCTCTCCGCTGCTGCCGGGCGGGGCTCTCTTCGGCTAAAGCAATTCACCGCCCCGCTCCGGGATGCTGATCGCTGATGCCGCCGCTTCTGCTCCATGTGTTTCCCAGTTTCGCCGTCGGAGGTCAACAGACGCGGTTCGCGACGATCGCGAACCACCTCGGCGCTGCGTATCGTCATCGGCTGATCAGCCTTGACGGGCGAAGTGACACCCGCGCTCTCCTCGATCCCTCAGTCGATTACACATTGGTAAGCGCCCCAGCTTACGCCGCGAATCCTGTCGCGCGCTTTTGGCGGCTAGCCGCGGCGGAGGTGTGGATAGGCGCGGACCTGCTGGTTACCTATAGTTGGGGCGCAATCGAATGGGCAATTATCAATCGCCTCCGGTTTGGCCGACCGCACATTCACCTCGAAGACGGATTTGGCCCGGATGAAGCCGAATCTCAGAAGAAGCGGCGAGTTGTTGCGCGACGTCTTACATTGTCGAAATCGATGGTCGTTGTGCCGTCGCGTAATCTTGCGGAAATTGCTGTCCGAGACTGGAGCCTGGATCCCCATCGCGTAATCTACATTCCGAATGGGATCGATCCTCTGAGGTTTGATGGCGTCACTGTCGACGGCTCTCCGTTCTTTGAACGGCGGGTCGGCGACTGTGTCATCGGCTCTTTTTCCCCGTTGCGGCCGGAAAAGAACATCGGACGGCTGCTGTCGGCCTTCGCCGAGGTCGCTGCCACCGCCTCTCGTCCGATCCGGTTAGTCATCTGCGGGGATGGGTCGGAGCGGCCCGGGCTCGAGAAGCTGGCGCAGCGTTTGGGGGTCGCTCACTTGACTACCTTTACGGGCAATGTTCATCGACCCGAGGCTGTTATGGGAGCTTTCGACCTCCTTGCCATGACTTCCGATACGGAACAGATGCCCTATGCGGTTATCGAGGCGATGGCAGCACGTTTGCCGGTGGTAGCCACCGCGGTCGGCGATATCGCACTTATTGTCGCGGAGGAAAACCGGCCATTTATTGTTGCCCGAGACGATCAGCGTTCGCTGGTGACCGCCCTTCGGCGACTTTGTGAGCATCGAGACCTTCGCCGCCGCCTAGGGCTGGCCAATCGGGTCAAGGTTGAACAGAGTTTCTCGGTACCACCGATGATCGATGGCTTCCATCGCTTACTGGTCGGCGCAGCGAAATCGGGCAGGCGATCAGCCCGTCATTAACTAACAAACCGATGGACCTATTCCGGCAAGCGACTGGTCAGGAGAAACAAGCATGCCGCGGCGCAGCTTAAACCCGTAGTAGATCGAGCAGCACCGAAACGTGGCGAATGTCGCGAAATTCGTGGACCATCGCGAGGCTCGTTTCAATATGCCGATCGGGAATCCGCGCCTGAGGCAACAGGGCTCGGTATTTGCTGTCGATATCAGCCCAGGCGATCCCGCGGCTGCCTGATCCCTTCGGCTCAAACACGGTGTTCGTGCTGGCACGGCCATCATTCGTCCGGATCGTCACGGTAGCACCCTGTCGATAACGCGCGACCTCCGCGGTGGGCGCGGGGCCGACTCGGATCTTATCGATTAGTTGATGAATCACCGGATCCGTGATCTTCGCGTGCGTTGCATTCAGCCACGAGAAATCGCGGTCAGCTACCCCGGCTGCTAGAAAATAGGCTGGGCTGTGGGCCATGCCGATCAGATCGGTCGGATGCAATGGCCCGGTCAGTGCGGTGAAACCGGGACGCGATACGGTGATACTCTCGACCTCATCGGGCGTGATATCGGCGGCGCTCGCCGCACTAGCGGCGGCTTCGGCAAGAGCGTGATATGGATGGCCGCCGGGAACCAGTTTGATCGCCATATCGGTGATGATGTCCCAGGACTGGCCAAGCCCGCGCATCACGCTCGCCACACCCGCCCCGGCGTCTGTCCCGCCATAAACCTGAAAGAAGCCCCCTCGGGCTTCCAGGATCTTCTCCTCAGCCCGGTATCCCCGCTGGGCCGCGAGCGCCGCCTGGACACCCAGCATCGCCGCCAGCCCGGCG
Source organism: uncultured Alphaproteobacteria bacterium (assembly GCA_963777435.1). Taxonomy (GTDB): domain Bacteria; phylum Pseudomonadota; class Alphaproteobacteria; order ATCC43930; family CGMCC-115725; genus AP-15. The sequence continues at coordinate 538,051 of CAVZQT010000004.1, read as the reverse complement.
TGATATTCGCGGGCGACGCTGGTATTGGCAGCCGCCATCAGGCCACCGATCGATGTTGCCGACAGCGCGATGGCATGAGCCAAATGCGGCGCCCCAAGCTGCAGCAGTCGCCCAGCGGCGACCGCACCGGCAAAGATCGCGACGAGACAGCCGTGAAACCCACGCGTGCGAAATCCGGGTGTGATCGCTTCGCCGATACGCCCTGCCGCCTCGTAGCCAAGGACAATGGCTGTCAGGATATCCTCACCGCCAGCACCGGTCCGCTCGGCGATCGCAAACGCGGTGGCGACCAAGGTCGTGCCGGCATGGACGATGTTGCGCAAGTCGCTGTCGTCAGAGGCAGCGGCGTCGCTCATGACCGCGTTGACCTGCGCCGCATCGGCGACGGGCAATCGCGGGCCCCGGTCAAACCACACCGACGCCTCTGATATCCCGCCCCGCTCCTGCGCGAGCGAACGAATAATCGCCGAGGACTCCAGTTCGCTGCCCATCGCCGCGCCGGCGATCGTGCTGGCGATCAGCATAGCCGAATGCTCGACCGCTTGAGCGGGAAGATCGGCCGACGAGGTTTCGGTCAAGAACCGCGCCAATTCGCGAGCAACGGTCATCCCCGACTCCTTTGTTATTCTATGGCCGGTCAACTGGAGCGCTGACCAACTCCGACAGGTCCGACATGGTCGTTGATCGTACCCGCACGACCCGCGGCTTACTTAGGCTTGTCTGCCTCCAGCACCTCAGCGATCAGCTTGGGATCCACCGCAAGCGGCGGGATTGCGGCGCGCTCGACCTGCAGTAGCTGACCGACCGTGCTGTTACGCGTGCCCCAGCCGCGGTTCATCGCTTCCGTCAATTCCTCATATGCCATGTTGGCGAGACGCATCGGGACCCCGACCTCGCGACCGAGGCCAACCGCGAGCCCGACATCCTTGTGCAACAGGCGCAGCGCAAAATCGGCCGGGTCATGCTGACCGCTAAGGAATCTTCCGAGCCGGTCGAAAGTGCGCTGCCGGCCGGTCGCCCCCTGGCGCACCGCCTCCCACAACTCGAGCGGATCGACTCCGGCCTTGATACCCATGGTGAAGACCTCGGCCAACGCCACCCCCAAAACGGCACTGGTGCAATTGTGTACGAGCTTGGCGATCGACCCGGCGCCGATCGGGCCGATATAGGCCGCCTGGTCGCCCATTGCGTCGAGAACAGGTTTGTGGCGGTTGAAGATCTGTTCGTCGCCGCCGACCCAGATCGCCATTTTGCCGCTGGCGGCGCCACCCGGGCCGCCGCTGACTGGCGAGTCGAGCATATAGAGGTTCTTCTCGGCGAAAATCGCATGGATTTTGCGCACGACCGCTACCGAGTTGGTCGACATGTCAAAGAAGGCGGTGTCGGGGCGCATGCCCTCAATCAGTCCGTTTGTCCCGAGCGCCACCGACTCGACATCCGCCGGCACCGGGAGCGAGGTAAAGATCACCTCAGTCTGTTCGGCGACCTGCTTTGGCGAATTGGCCCAGACGGCCCCCTTCGCCAGAAACGGTTCGGCCGCGGCCCGGCTCAAATCGTGCACGACCAGATCGTGCCCGGCCTTCTGCAGATTGGCGGCCATGCCCTTGCCCATCATCCCGAGCCCGATAAATCCTACGCGCATTTTCCCCTCCGTCGATCGCCTGCCGCCATGGCATGAGTTTCGCCGAGCGCCGCGTCCGAGCGCAAGGATAACCCCTCAACCATGCTGGTTGAGGACGCCGACCTCGCACAGAAGATATGCGCCGGCCGGCGAGGTCGAGACGGATCGAAATCGCGATTTGACAGTCGCTCGCCGGCACCGAATGCGGGATAATCGTTCCCGAGACAAGAACCCGAGGCGAGGATAAATGCCGCACGCTTTGTATGTTTGTCTGCAAGACGACGACAAGATCGCGACGTTCTCTATCGATGAGGGCAGCGGACAGCTCACGCCGGGGGCTGATATGCCGTCCGCGGGCGGCCCGTCGGTGATGGCGAGCAGCGCCGATCGGCGGACGCTTTATGTCGGGCATCGCGTCAAGCCGGCGATCTCGAGCTTCCGGATAGATCGAGGCAATGGCGGGCTGAGCATGCTGGGAGCGGTCCCACAGGAGCACGCGCCGACCTTCCTTGCCGCCGACCGCACCGGCAAGTTCTTGCTGTGCGCTTATTATCAGGGTGGCGGCGCGGCAGTTCATCCTCTCGGCGAGGATGGCGCGGTGGTCGCACCATCGCTCGGCTGGGTGGCAACGGGGAGCGGTGCCCACGCCATCGCGACCGACCGCTCGAACCGGTTCGCCTTTGTGCCACACATTGCCCGCCTTAACGACAATGTGCTGGAACCACCGAAGGACAATCCGGGACCCAATATGATCATTCAGCTTAGGTTCGACGCCCAAACCGGGCACCTGACGCCGAATTCGCCCTTTCGTATCGAACTGGCGGAACGCCTTGGCCCGCGTCACTATTGCTTACATCCCACGTTAGACGTCGTCTACTTCTCTAATGAGCAGGGATGCAGCGTCACAGCCTATCAATTGGACCCTGCGGCGGGCAGCCTTTCCGCGGTGCAAACGATAACCACCCTGCCTGACGGATATACCGCGCGAAACACCTGCTCCCAGATCCATCTGACGCCCTCGGGCAAATTCTTGTATGTCGGCAATCGCGGCCACAACAGTATCGCAGGGTTCGCTGTGGATCCCGCCAGCGGGCGGTTGACTGCCATCGGGCGAGCATCCACCGAAGCGGTTCCAGGTGCGTTTAGTCTCGATCCTACCGGACGGTTCCTCTTTGCGGCGGGAACCGCGACCGGCCGCCTGGCGTCTTATCGCGTTAATGACGAGACGGGCGCTCTGGCGCCGTTATCGACCTATGCCGTGGGTCAGCGGCCTGCCGCGGTAATGGCAGTGCATCTTGCCTGAGCTCGTGATTTGTCAAGCGGTAGACAGTAATGACCAAAACAACTTACCGCTCAAAACCGCCTTGTGGAGCTCAGTGATATTGCCGCCGGTCACAACCTTTGCCCCTTTCTTGACCGCGTCGGCGATGTGCGCCTCGACCTTTTCGACCGCTTTCATGTCGATCAGCGGGCCGATCACCGCACCCGGCTCAAACCCGCTCGCAACTTTCATCGCGCCGGCGGTCTCGGCGAGCCGCTTGGTAAAGGCGTCGTAGACGCCGTCCTGCACCAGGATGCGGTTGGCACAGACGCAGGTCTGGCCGGCATTGCGGTATTTCGAGGCGATGGCGCCCTTGACCGCCATTTCGATATCGGCATCGTCAAACACGATAAACGGGGCGTTGCCGCCGAGATCAATTGAGACTTTCAGACAGCTCCCGCAGGTAGGTGAGTGCTTCGTCTGCCTGAAGAATTCGAGGCGTAATCGTATCGTGCCAGAGCCGGTCAGAACGCTCCCAAATCCACTCTATGAAGGGCGAGACGACGAAGGTGCTCACTGTCGCAGCCCAGCCGAAGTCGTAGTTTCGTCCGACCGGGAACATGAGCACAAACTCCCGTAACGTCAGTGCCTGCTCAACCTTCTGTTCCAACAGTCCTCGCCGACGAGCGAGTGTTTGAAGCCGGCCTATTTCGTAATCAAGGGGCCGCTCAATCGACCGGCATTCGAACAGGATCAAATGATCCCCGACACGGACGCTCGCGTCGATCTCACGGTGCTCGCCATTGGGTCCATAAATATCTCCGGTCTTCGGGATCTCGAAGCCTCCGGCGACCAGCGCCGCCCGAAAAGCCTCCTCGAAAACGGAACCCCGTTGCGTCTGAACGTGCTGGACGCGATAGAAAAGGGTCATCAAGATCGCGGGGACGGCCTGCAGATCGATCACCACAAATTCACCGAACGGGATCAACAGAAAACGGCGGCCGCCGCTCCAAAGGGCGATCTCACGTTTCTTAGCTGGTGTGAGAGACAGATGCTCCACTGCAGCCGCGATGTCGGACTCCGTGCAATCAGAGAAGCTGCACCCAAAGTGCTTAGCGCGAAACATGATCTCACTGACAATGCCGGCGCGATCATTCTCAAACAACGTATAGCCACGTTGAATAATATTCATCATGTTCATGCCCAACGGCGTGGAAAGGTCTTCTCCCGCCCCGTGGTTTTGGAACAGGATTCGCGCCGGCAGCATTGCTATGTTCGAGAACGCCCATAGGCAGGTGAGGTACGCATCGAGTGTTGTGCCAATCGCGTTTCTGAAAGCTTCAGCGAGAAACTGGTGAGCCTCGCGGAACCGCGAGAGGTCGAAGAAGCCAATTAGGAAATTACTAACGAATACCCCTCCCGGGGGTGCTCGAAATCCAAAGGCTCGTAGAGGACCAAAGCCGTCTCGCTGCTCCACATTGTAGTATGGCACAACCATCCGGGTGCCGATCGAAGTTTCGTCAAACGACTGTCCGAACCAGGAACCGATGAGCGCGGTGCTAAAAGGCATATGCTCAATACGTTGATCGTAGGACAGTATCAGCGAGGTCAATTCCGGCTTTCAACCCTTTCAACCGAGCTTCCTATTCCCCGCCGGAAGGTAGAGCCCTTTCCAATGGCTCGCATCAGAGCAGTTGTGCGCCAATACTCGTAGGCTAGGCCTTCGACTAGAAAGATATCGAAGTAGTCCCGCTGCTCGAATTTGGTCAGCACCCACTGGTTGGATGACGCCAGCGCCCTAAACCGAGCGGCCGTATCGGCGGGAGACGCTCCCAGTCTCCCGAGGATGCGTTGATAATGCCCTCCCAGAACGTCTTTGAGCCTGATGGTCGCGGACAACGCGACATCGTCGGCGCGGCTCGAAATCGCCGTATTTGATAATAGACAACTCAACAATGTGCCGAACCAGACCGAGGGTGTTAGCATCAGTCTTATCCTCGTGAGCCGGGCTGAGCTGGACCCCGATGCGGCGGTATAAGTGAATCCAGAAGAACATTGAATGGCGTCGCAGTATGGACGCAATGATCGCCTCGAGTTGGCCCATGTATTTATGGCAGACGTCCCAGGCCGGTTCACCTGATAGGATTTGATCGCTCGGGAGCTGATCCAGAAAGTTATTACGGCGGATCTCAAGAGGCTTCCGGTGCAGCGATTTGGAGATTCGATCACGGTAAGTCTTGCCAAGGTAAGCGAAGATTGCCTGATGGTAGTAATCGAACAAGTGCAGCGGCCCAGCCTGCAATTGAGGCAATTGCTTGGCTTCGAACGGGGCCGGTGAAGTAGTCGTCGTCGCCTCCTACACCGTCGGATTAAGCGGCAATGTAGTGTGTTCTATCCGCAAGCGCCGCGCTCCATTGCTGTCTAATGGAGCCAGCACGACCGGAGCGCTTTGCGCAAGTCGGCTCGTCAAAAACGGACTTGGGTGCGTTCGAGGGTCGGCGTCCGCCCAACCGCTGCCGTTCTCGTAAAAGCTGCCGGACCCGGCTATTTTCCGAGTCTGAAGGCCGGCAGCGCGAGGATCCGCACGGCAAGGCTGATTGCGAAGGTTGCGTCGCACCGCAAATGCTCCTCTGCGGGCTCCATGGTCGACAGCACTCGCCCTGAGAGGCTCGCCGGGTCATTTAGGTCGCGAAAGTGGGAGAGGGGGTTCCGTAGATCCATCAGGCGCCGCAGGTCCGTCGCGTCGCGGTCGGAGATCACTTTGCGCTCCTGGCAGCGCCGGAGGGTTTCAGCGAAGGAAACGCGCTTTGGGAAGTCATCGATCATTAGGGCGCCGTGGAGAAACGATCCTAGCAGATGCTCGGCTAGCCCCTGGCAAAGCAGAACTGTTGCTGCGAAATTCCCGTGAATGAAGCTCCAGCGGGCCTCCCGCCATGCGGCGTCGGTGATTTCGCCGCCAAAGAGCATCGTGCCGGATGATCCAAGCGCGTCCGACAGATCAACGAGTTGGCGAAAGCGAGCGATTTTTCCCGATAAATCGTCGTGCAGATCAGCTAACACGTGGCGAACCAGATCGAAGTCGCTGATTTCCGACAGCAGGTCCGGCTCGTCACCTAAACTCGGCATCGGATGGTGGTTAGCGGTCGATGCCGCCCATGCAGAGGTATTTGATTTCGAGGTAGTCCTCGATGCCGTATTTCGAGCCTTCGCGGCCGATGCCGCTTTCCTTCATGCCGCCAAAGGGGGCGATCTCGGTCGAGATGATGCCCTCGTTGATGCCGACGATGCCGTATTCGAGCGCTTCGGCGACGCGCCAGATGCGGCCGATGTCGCGGCTGTAGAAATAGGCGGCGAGCCCGAATTCGGTGTCGTTGGCCATTTTGATCGCTTCCGCCTCGGTCTTGAAGCGGTAGAGCGGCGCCACAGGGCCAAAGGTCTCTTCCTTGGTGATAACCATGTCGGTCGTCACATCGGTCAGCACCGTCGGCTCGAAAAAGCTGCCGCCCTGTGCGGCGCGTTTGCCGCCGATCACGACCTTCGCCCCTTTCTTGACCGCGTCGGCGATGTGCGCCTCGACCTTTTCGACCGCTTTCATGTCGATCAGCGGGCCGATCACCGCGCCCGGCTCAAACCCGCTCGCGACCTTCATGGCGCCGGCGGTTTCGGCGAGCCGCCTGGTGAAGGCATCGTAGACGCCGTCCTGCACCAGGATGCGGTTGGCACAGACGCAGGTCTGACCGGCATTGCGGTATTTCGAGGCGATGGCGCCCTTGACCGCCATCTCGATATCGGCATCGTCAAACACGATAAACGGGGCGTTGCCGCCCAATTCCATCGAGGTTTTCTTGACGGTCGCGGCGCACTGCTCCATCAGCAATTTGCCGATCTCGGTCGAGCCGGTGAAGGTCAATTTGCGCACGGTCGGGTTTGAGGTCATCTCGCCGCCGATCTCCTTGGCGCCCCCGGTCACGCACGAAAAAACGCCGCGCGGCACCCCGGCGCGCTCGGCCAGTTCGCACAGCGCGAGCGCCGAAAAAGGGGTGGCGGAGGCCGGTTTCAACACCATCGTGCAGCCGGCGGCGAGTGCAGGGCCGCATTTGCGGGTGATCATCGCCGCCGGAAAATTCCACGGCGTGATCGCGGCGCACACACCAATCGGCTCCTTGGTAACGACGATGCGCTTGTCGGCCATATGCGCCGGGATCGTGTCGCCGTAGATGCGCTTGCCCTCCTCGCCAAACCATTCGATGAACGAGGCGGCATAAGCGATCTCGCCCTTCGACTCGGCGAGCGGCTTGCCCTGCTCGGCGGTCATCAGGGTCGCGAGATCTTCCTGGTTCGCCATCATCAGATCGTACCAGCGGCGCAGGATGTGGGCGCGCTCCTTGGCGGTCTTGGCGCGCCAGGCGGGGAGTGCGCGGTCGGCGGCCTCGATCGCCTGGCGGGTTTCCTCGGCGCCCATCCTCGGAACCGTGCCGAGGGTTTCGCCGGTCGCCGGATCGGTCACCGGGATCGTCCCGCGGTTCAAGGCGTCGACCCATTCGCCATCGATATAGCATTGCTGGCGGAACAGCTTTGGATCGGAAAGCTTCATCGCGCACACCTCCCTTGCAGCTTTACGATACGTACGAACCGGCCCGGAGCTTGGCAAGGCTGGGACCGCAGCGATCACCCGACGATAGCGCAAGCCCGCCCATTATCGTCGACTGCCTGCCGCCAGTCCGGTCTGGCGCTTGTCGCAGCGGCTCACCCGCCCGCGATGAACGAGCGCAGCGAACGCGACTCCTGTTCGATTTCATCGAGTCGGTTTTTGACGAGATCGCCGATGCTGACGATCCCGACGAGCCGCCCGTTGCGGACGACCGGCAAGTGTCGGATCCGGTGACTTGTCATCTCAGCCATCAGATCGGCGACCGTGTCGGCGGGATCGCAAGTGATGACCGGGTTGCTCATTGCTGCGGCAACGTGCAGCGACAACAGCGCGCTGCCGTGATCGGCAAGCCCTTGGACTATGTCGCGTTCCGAAATGATACCGTCGACGGTCTCGCCGTCGCCGCTGACGACGAGCGCGCCGACATTGCGGTCCCGCAATATCGCTGATGCGGTCGCGATAGATTCGCCCGGGCGAATGGTGACGACAGCCCGCCCCTTGTCACGCAGGATCGCCTCGACATTCATGGGATCCTCCCAGCTTCGCTAGTGACCGGAAACGCCGGCTCTTGGAAGCATATGACAAAATGTCGCATCACGGGAGGAGATTTCGACGACCCGAGAGGCCGCCGTTACCTGTGGTTCAGGGCTGATAACGCAGCGCCAGGCAAGTGATGTCGTCTGCCTGCTCGGCGCCGGCCGCAAAGCGGTTCGTCTCGGCAAGGACATCGCTGATGATCTCGGCGGCACCGCGCCCGCGCTCTCTGTCGAGCACGCCTTCGAGCCGATTGTTGCCGTAAAGCTCGCCCGCGGGATTGAAGGCTTCGGTGATGCCGTCGCTGTAGAGGAACAGCCCGTCGCCGGGCATCAGCACGCTTTCGCCGATGCGGTGGAACCCGGCGGGATCAATGCCAAACGGGACGCCGGTGGCGTGCAGCATCTCGCGGCCCCCTCCGGCGCGCAGCAGATAGGGCGGGTTGTGGCCGGCGTTGCACCAGCGCAAAAGGCCGTTCGCGAGATCCAGCACGCCGTAAAACACGGTGACGAACATGCAGGCTTCATTTTCGGCGGACAGCAGGCGATTGGCATCGCGCATTGCCGCCGCCATGTCATCGATACCGGCGATCGATCGTAAGACGGTGCGTGAAACGGCCATAAACAAAGCCGCCGGAATCCCCTTACCGGAAACGTCGGCGACGGTAACGACGAGCCGTTTTTCGCCGATCAAAAAGTAGTCGTAAAAATCGCCGCCGACTTCGCGCGCCGGATGCATTTCCGCGTGCAGGTCGACAGCACGAGCCATTCCCTCGCGAGTAAGCGGCCCCGGCAAAATCGATCTTTGCAGATCGGCGGCAGCCTCAATCTCATGCCGGCGCTGCTGCTTGTCGCGGATCTCCGCCGCCATATTGGCAAAGACGCGGGCGAAATTGGCGAGCTCGCCCTGCTGATTGGTCAATTCATTCAGGATTTCGGCGTCGTATTCGTCGCGCGCCAAGGCGCCGGCCGCATAGGTTAGATAGGCGAGCGGCGTGTTCATGCTGTGCAGCCGCCGCCCCAGCTCGGCGATCACCGCGACGGGGATCGCCGGGAAGTCCGCGGCAAGGCTCATCAATGTTTCGCGGTCGACGCGCAATGTCGCGAGCTCGCTGCGGGCGACGACGGTTGCGGTCCGGGGCATGTCGGTAAAGGCGCCAAGTTCACCGATCGTCTTATGTCGGCCGAGCGTCGCCATCGGGATGCGGCCGGCCGGGATTTCGACAAAGACGTCGACCTCACCCTCCAGGATCAGATAGGCGAAATTGCCGGGATCGCCTTGGCGCATGATTGTTTCGCCGGCAGCGAAGCTGGCAAAGCCGCAATGGGCTGCGACCGCGTGCAATGCTGCTCGATCGAAATGGGCAAAGGTCGGGTTCAACGCCAGCACCTCCGCCACCTCCTCGATCCCGACCGGCGCCGTCCCCGCCGCTCGCGGCTGCGCTGTCTGGTTCATTGGCGCCGCCTTTCCGCTCACCGGGCATTTTGCCTTGCTCTAGTTCGCGCGACCGGCGGGCGAAAGCAAGCACTGTCGCTTGCGTTCAGCGCGGGTGGACCAAACCGCCAAGGACCGCGATACTCGTCGGACAAACGGAAGCATCCACAGCGCCGGGAGGAGAGCGAATGACGCTGATCGAAATCGGAAACTACGCGCTCGATGGCTCGATCGCCGGCGCGGGTCCGCCATTGCTCTTCCTTCACGGCGGCGATTACGTCGCGCAGAACGCCGGCTTCCTCGAGATCGTCAGGCGCAATTGGCAAGTCACCGCGCCCCGCCACCCCGGATTCGGCCACTCCGCGCGGCCGGACAGCTTTCGCAGCGTCAGTGACCTTGCCTATCTTTATCTCGACTGGCTCGACCGCCAGCGGAGCCCGGCGCTCGTCGTCGGCTCGTCGTTCGGCGGGTGGGTGGCGCTCGAAATCGCGGTGCGCTCGACCGACAAGATCGCGGCATTGGTTCTGATCGACTTGCTCGGTGTCAAATTTGGTGGGCGCGAAGAGCGCGACATCGCCGATGTTTACGCCTTGCCGGAAGACGAGGTGCGGCGGCGCACCTTCTACGATCCGGCGCGCGCAGTGCCCGATTACAGCTCGCTCAGCGATGACGAGCTGACCGCGATTGCGTGCGACCGGCAGGCCGCCGTGCTCTATGGCTGGCGGCCCTACATGCACAATCCCGGTCTCAAGCAATGGCTGCACCGGGTGCGGGCGCCGAGCCTGGTGGCGTGGGGCGACAGTGACGGCATCGTCACCCCTGCATTTGGCGAAAAGCTCGCCGCCGCCTTGCCCCGCGCCACATTCGCGCGCATCGGGCAGGCTGGGCATTATCCGCAGATCGAGCGTCCCGACGCGGTCGCCGCCGCAATCGAACAATTCGCAGCCACGGAGGTGAGGCGATGAAGGTCTGGCATTTCAGCGAGATGGCCTATCACCCGGCATGGCCGCATCTCCGCAACTCGTACCGTGTGGTCGTCCCGAGCCGGCTGTTCGACCCGAAAATTGGGGCTGATCTTTACCACCGCTATCTCGACGAGTGGGCGTTGTGCGACGAGCTCGGCATCAACATCATGACCAACGAGCACCATGCCACAGCGACCTGCGCCGACTCGGTGTGCACGATCCCGATGGCGATCCTGGCGCGCGAGACGAAAAAGGTGCGGCTGCTGGCGCTCGGCATGCCGATCGGCAACCGCAACGACCCGATCCGCGTCGCCGAGGAGTATTCGATCATCGATGTGATCTCGCGCGGCCGGCTGGAAATGGGGTTTGTCAAAGGCGTACCGTTCGAGATCTCGCCCGCCAACACCAACCCGGCCGAGCTGACCGAGCGCTTCTGGGAAGCGCACGATCTGATCCTGAAGGCGATGACTAGCCATGATGGCCCGTTCAACTGGGAGGGCCGGCATTTTCAGTACCGTTCGGTCAATGTCTGGCCGCGCCCATACCAGCAGCCGCACCCGCCGGTATGGACGCCGGTCGGCAGCACCGACAGCGCGACCGAGGCGGCGGCGCGCGGCATGGTGATCGGCGTTCTCAACACCGGTTGGGTCCGCACCCCGGCGATCTTCGAGGCCTATCGCAAGAAAGCCCGTGAGGTCGGCCACGAGCCGACACCCGAGCGGCTCGCCTACATGGCATTGATCGGAGTCGGACACACCCGCGAGGAGGGCATGCGGCGCGCCGACCAGATCCTCGATTACAGCCGCACCTCGGGGATTGTCGCGCCGCAATTCGCCAACCCGCCCGGCTATGTTGCGCCGCGCACGGCCGCCCAGATGCTGAAATCAGGCGGTGCCATGGCGGCGCGGGCAACCCGGGTCCAGACCAAGGACGGGCACCCGATCAACCCGCGCACGATGTCGGTCGACGAGGCGATCGACGCCGGCCTTTCGTTCGCCGGCACCCCCGACGACGTCTACGACCAGCTAATGGCGTTTTACGACCATGTCGGCGGTTTCGGCCATTTGCTGATGATGGGGCAGGGCGGCACGATCAGCCACGAAGAGACCGTCGACAACCTGACGATGTTCTCAAAGGAGGTCCTGCCGCGAATCGTCGAACTGGGGTGATCCCCGCCGCTATTAACTCGGGCGCTACACTTTCGACTTACGCTCACAGCTGCAGGTTGGCGTCTGCAGCTGCTCCACCCAGGTCTCCGCTGGTTGAACACGCTGGTCGCCCGCAGCACGGGAGATCTCCGATGAATGACGATAAGTTGCTGAGAAACCTGCGATCCGTAGGAATGGCCTGCTATGTCGCATATCATGACAAATTCGCCGACTTCTCGTTCCCAAAGGATATGTTGGTCCCTCTTCTCGTCGAGATGGCGGGTTATATCCCTACAGCAAGCACCACTAGGGTTGTCAAATCCCGAGAGATAATCCGTGCGGGCCGCGATCGAGACGCTTTAAAGATGATCTCTCAGGCGCTCCGAGTGGCTCCGGCAATAGCCGAAGGAGCACGCAAACTTCTGAAGGGAAGCACTACCCCAAATCGCCCAACTCGTTACAAGCGTCCATCCTCCCGGGATCGAAGAGTGACGAAGGTCGTGAGCGGCTGATCAAGACTACAGACGACCGCACACCTAACATCATCCATAGCAGTAGCGTATCGGAGCTTCTCGCACTACATGCGTCAACCCTCGATGAGCTTCGCCGGCGCAGGATCGTCAGGAGCGCAAACGGGCCGGGCGGAGATTATGCGGAATTCCTTTGTGTTCGAGCGTTTGGTTGGAAGCTAGCCGGGAAGTCTTGTTCCGGCTACGATGCTATTGACCGTAACAATTTCAAATATCAGGTGAAAAGCCGACGTATCATCAATGTCAAAACTCCGAGGCAGCTGAGCGCTTTGCGAAATATGGACCGCATGCCTTTCGACTTTGTTGCCGGGATTTTATTCAACGCCGATTACTCGGTGATGAGAGCAGCCATTGTTCCCCACCAACTTATTAGGCAGCGCGCAAGGTTTAACGAACACACAAACAGTTCGATATTTTACCTCAATGACTCAGTCTGGTCGCTCCCCGACGTGCGCGATATCACGGCAGAACTCAGGACTGCTGCGGTCCAATTGAACCAGAATATTTGACCGGAGCTCCGGCGATTAGCCGAGCCTTCATCTACTATGCCGCGCGCTGAAGGTCTAATCGGCAACCCTGGCGAATGACGATTAAGGCATCCCCGTTGCTCGCGCCACGAAATCGGTTTCGATATCGGCGGCCAGAGGTGCGATGGCGGATTTGAATTGCGCTGGGATTTGCGGGGAAGGTTCCCCGGGATCGTCGCGCCAAAAGCAGGTCACGTGGGCGCGGGAATGCGTGCGGGCGAGTATCTCGCGCAGCGCCATAATTTGGTGATGATCGCCTGGCTCCGGATAAAGCAGGTTTTCCACGAAAGCCAAATGATCCTGAAGATCGTCACTGGATACGAGTTTGTCGGTGGCGAGGAACCACATTCCAGTGCGGCCGCGCAGCTTCCCGGCTCGGGGCCCGGCGAAAAATGTCTCGCCTTTGCGATGCGCGCGGGTCGGCTCTATGGGCAGAACAGCCGAAATTTCATCGGGGTCGAGATTGTCGCCCGAGAACCGCAATGTCACAAATGCTTTGCGGTCGGCTTCGACCTCAGTCTTCGTCGTGGAGGTTGCCAAGCGGTTCGCCTTGCTCATGGGTGACGGTTCGCCTTGCTCATCGGTGACCGATCCATCGCTCTTTATTATCACGCGATCAGCCCCCGAAAGATCGTTGGCTGCGTTGATCTTATGGAGCGCGCGGCTGAAACGTCGGGGCTCGATACCGAGCGCCCGCGCAACTGGGTCCGGCGGGTTCCCAGGATTGCTCCACAATATGCGAGCGCGCGGTCGGGCCATGGGTGTTCGTTCCATGCCACCAATAACCCGGAGAGGTCGGCAGGGCGAAGCGCTCTGAAACCTCGAGCTTTTAAGCGATTGGTCCGGAATAGACAGACGCTTCCCGCCGTGGGTCGTCATAGCGGATTGCTTAGTCATCCGGCTCCCACCAAGAAACAAGATGGTCAGGGTGGAACGCTGCCCCGGCGAAAACCGGGGCCCACTCTTGCAGCGCTCAGCAGGCGGATCAGTGATCCCGGCCTTCGCCGGGAAAGCGCTTCTGTGGTGGTTGACATAGGGCGGGTCGGCCGTCGGCCCTTGGCGAACTCGCAATGACGACAATTTCGCCGTCATTGCGAGCGCAGCGAAGCAATCTCGATTAAGTACGGCACTTTAACATAGACGACGAGGAGGCGTCTGCCCGGGCCGGCCTACTCGGCCGATCCTCGCGTGCCAATGAGAAGAGAGGCCGGGCTTCAGTGGCCAAGAAATTGCCCAAATCGGGAGCGATTTATCGAGCTGAAATCGATTTCAGAGGAGGCGTATCGATGTGGAAGCAGCGAACCGTAACCCTCTGCCGCTGCCTGGCTATTCTCTCTCCGGTGGTGGGCTGCGCATACGGTGGGGATGGACCGCCGCAGGCCTACGCACCCGGCCCTGGCTATGCGCCCGCGGTGCATTCGCCACCACAGGCGTATATACCAGCCGCGCCAGTCGAGGTACAGCCGACCGCTAACGGGACTGCGCGGGTCTATGCCATCGGGCCGAACGCTCCCGCCGCTATTGTTGTCATGTTGCCTGGACCCGGGGATGTGGTGACCGCCAGCCCGCAGCTGTGGGCCGACCAGGGGTTCGACGTAATTACGCCGACGCCGGTGGAGCTTTATCGATTGGCCGCCGATCAGCAGGCCGCGTCGGCGCGTCTGATCGCGCAGGCACAAGCGCTCGCGAACGCGCCGGTCTGGCTGGTCGGATCAAATCCGGCGATCGAGGCGGCGATGGCTGCGATGCCGCCGGGCGAACCAGGACAGGTGTCGGGTGTGGTCGTGACCTCGACCAGCACCGGCGCTGGCACCTGCAGCGAGCGGATGGTCTACTCCTATTCGGGGAACGGTGGGCCGCCAAAGGTTTCGGTCAGCAAGTCCGGGAATGCCTGCCCGTCCGGCTCGCTATTCGGGCCGCGGCCGATCGGCCCGGGAGCAAATTCGATTGTGGCGCCGCCTCCGCCCGCGTTACGGCGAAACGCTCCGCGATTGATCGAGACCTCCACGCCTCCTGCTCGGCCATCAGCCCGACGTGTAATCGAGGCGGCGGTTCCGGCGCAAACCGGTTCGCCGGCCGAGCGGGCGGCGGTGCAGCAAATCGCTGACGTTATAAAATCGGCGCCACCGGGCTGATCTCCTACAAATCCTTTAGTCAGCCATCAGAGCCCGGCAGGCTCGCGACTGCCGGGTACGGCTGGAGCTAGTAACGCGGCGGCGGAGGCGGCGGCGCATAATAGCCCGGCGGCGGAGGGGTTGTCGCAGCGCCGGTAATGGCCCCTACCGCACCGCCAGTCGCGGCGCCGATTGCAGCACCCGTGCCGCCTCCGGCAATACCGCCGATCGCGGCCCCGGTGCCGGCGCCGATCGCAGCGCCTCCGAGAGCGCGCTGCCCTGGATCGTACGGGTTTGTACAGCTCGCCAAAGCCAAAATCATCCCGGCGCCGACGACGCCGGTCGCAATCGATCGCATTCTCACCCTGAGATCCTTCTCCAGTTCCGATAGCCAACTCGCCGCCCAATGGGTTGGCGACAGCCGCCAGTGACGCAAAACGGCAATAGCGCCGGGGTTGTTCCGCACCAGCTTCGATTGCCGCTCCGGGCGGCATCGAGCTTTAGCTTAGGCGGTTGGTTCGGGCTGGAGACCGAGTTCGCCGATCATCTGCTCGCGCATGATGAATTTCTGGATCTTGCCGGTGACCGTCATCGGGAAGCCGTCGACAAATTTAACGTAGCGCGGAATTTTGTAGTGCGCGATCTGGCCCTGGCAGAAGGCGCGGATCTCCTCCGAGGTCGCGGTCTCGCCGTCATGCAATCGCACCCAAGCGCACAATTCCTCGCCATAGCGTGGGTCGGGGACGCCGATTACCTGTACATCCTGGATTTTCGGATGCCGGTAGAGGAACTCCTCGATCTCGCGCGGGTAGACGTTTTCCCCACCGCGGATAACCATGTCCTTGATGCGGCCGACAATATTGCAATAGCCTTGATCGTCGATCGTGGCGAGATCGCCGGTTTTCATCCAGCGCGCCGGGTCAATTGCCTCGCGAGTTTTTTCCTCGTCATCCCAATAGCCGAGCATGACCGAGTAGCCGCGGGTCCACAATTCGCCCGGGACGCCGCGCGGCACGATCCGGCCCTCGGAGTCGACAATCTTGACTTCGAGATGCGGCTGAATGCGGCCGACCGTCGAGACGCGGCGTTCGATCGGATCATCGGTCGAGGATTGAAAGCTGACCGGACTGGTCTCGGTCATGCCGTAAGCGATCGTGATCTCTTTCAGATGCATGCGATCGATGGCGCGCTTCATGACTTCGATCGGACAAGGGCTGCCGGCCATGATGCCGGTGCGCAGCGACGACAAATCGAATTTGGCGAAGTCGTGATGGTCCATCTCGGCGATAAACATCGTCGGCACGCCGTGCAAGGCGGAGCAGCGCTCGGCCTCGACGGTTTCGAGCGTTGCGAGCGGATCAAACCCTTCGCCGGGATACACCATTGCCGCGCCATGGGTCAGACAAGCGAGATTGCCGAGCACCATGCCAAAACAATGATAAAGCGGTACCGGAATGCACAGCCGGTCCTCAGGACCAAGCCGCATCGCCTCGCCGATAAAGAAGCCGTTATTTAAGATGTTGTGATGGGTGAGAGTGGCTCCCTTTGGAAAGCCGGTTGTGCCTGAGGTGAATTGGATGTTGATCGGATCGTCGAACTGCAAATCGCCGGCAAGTGCTGCGAGCCGGTCCTGCTCGGGTTTGCCGGCGAGATCATAGACCGCGTCGAACCGAACCGCCCCCGCTACCTTGTCCTCGCCGATCGTGATCAGGAGGCGCAATGCCGGCAGGCGCGCCGCCCGCAATTCGCCGGGTGACGCCGCGGCCAGTTCGGGCGCCAGTTCGCCCAGCATTGCCAAGTAATCGCTGGTTTTAAAGCGCGCCGCCGTAATCAAGGCACTGCAGCCCGCCTTGTTCAGCGCGTATTCGAGCTCGGTGACGCGGTAGGCGGGATTGATGTTGACCAGGATAAGGCCGGCCTTCGCAGTCGCGAATTGGGTCACGACCCATTCGGCATTATTCGGCGACCAGATCCCGATCCGCTCGCCACGCTTGAGGCCGAGCGCCAATAGTCCGGCGGCAAAATCATCGACCCTCTGCTTCAGCTCGCGCCAGCTCCAGCGGATGTCCTGATGCCGCACGATCAGGGCGTCGCGCGCGCCATATTGCTCGGCCGCACGGTCGAAGTAATTGCCGATCGTCTCGCCGATCAGCGGCGTTTCGTTGGCGCCATGAACATAGCTCAACTGCACCATTTAACGGGAACTCCAGCGACAGAAACCGGGAATTTGATCGGTGAAATTAGCGTGATGCGGCGCCGGAAGCCAGAAGCGGCGGCGGCATCACGGATCAAATCAAATCGGACGGCTGTTTGGCGAGATGAAACTCGAAAGGAATAGACATGAGACCGATACTCGCTGCGTCTCCAGTACTTCTGCTCGCCGGCGCGCTGTTGGCGGTCCCGGCATCGGCGCAAACCATGCTGATGCCCTATGAAAACAACCCGATCGCCGTGCCGCCCGGTATCCCCAAGCCAACGGAAGGGCCGCAGCAAACGAGCGGAGCTACAACACCGCAAGGGCCTTACTTGGCCGAATGCAAGGACGTCCGAATGCTTGGGGACACGCTGACCGCGTTCTGCCCCAGAGGCGACGGCACCTGGCAAACGACCCAATTGCAGCATGCCGACAGCTGCCCCGGTGGCATACAGAATGCCGGCGGCGAACTATTTTGCGGGCCGTCGCAGGTCGGTTCGACCACCGCGCCCGAGAATTACGGCAGCTCGTCGGGCAGCACTTACGCCGCCCCGGCTGAGCAGCGTCCCAGCTACGGCGCATTTGGGACCGGGCCGCAGCCGATGGCGACCGGCGCTTATCCTGTGACACCTCCGCCGGTGCCGAGCCAGAGTTACGCCGCCCCGGCCTACAACGGCTATGGGCCTTACCCCTACAACCCGTATGGCGGCTATCCGCCGACCGCAAACCAATATGTCTCGCCCTCAGCCACGCGAGCGGCACAGCCGCCGTACTGAGCGGCCGATCCGATGTAAAGCCCCGGCCACTCGGTCGGGGCTGTCTTGCGCTTACTCCACGGCGGTGACGACGCCGCTGATCAGGTTGCCGGCATAGAGCGAGGCGAGGTCGAGCCGCTCGCCGTCGGGCACGGGTTCGATCGCCGCGAGCAAAGCCGTCAGACGATGCTCGGCGTCGCGGGCGAGGCGTCCCGCTTCCTCCACCGAGACCGCGGCAAAGCGGATTGCGTCGCCGGGCCGGCGGCGGCCGATGATCGGGAGGTCGGCCGAGATCACAGTCGCAATCTTGGGGTAGCCGCCGGTCGTCTGATGATCTGCCAGCAGAACGATCGGGTGGCCCGAGCCGGGCACCTGGATGGCGCCGGTGGCAATTGCGTCGGAGACAATGTCCCAACCTTCGCGGTGGCGTAACGCCGGGCCGTCGAGCCGCATGCCCATGCGGTCGGCATCTTTCGAGATGCGAAACTCGGCATTGAGCAAAATCGACACTGCCTCGTCGGTGAAGCACTCCTGTTGCGGCCCGATGACGACGCGGATCGCATCGTCGGCCGAAGCCGGGGGTGGGGAGGGGAGGTGCCGCTCCGCCCGCTCACCGGCGTGATCGAACATCAGCGGCACCTCGTCGCCGCGCTGCAATGCCCGCCCGTGAAAACCGCCGAGCGCCGCACGCACATAGGTCGAGGCGCTGCCGAGCACCGGTGCGATGGCCAATCCGCCCGTGACGGCGAGATAGGCGCAGACCGACTCGCCGCCAAGGACGATCCGGAACGTCTCGCGGCGGCAGAGCGTGGCGCTCTGCCAGGCAGGAACAACCCGCCCGCCATCGATTAGGAGGAGGCCGGCGCCGGGCCCGGTGACCGCGATCCTCGCGCTGTCGGCGACGATTTCCAGAGTGGGGCCGCCGCCGAGGATTTCGAGAGCAGCGGCACCCTCGGGATTGCCGACGAGCGCGTTCCCGAGCCGCAAGGCAAGGCTGTCGAGCGCGCCTGAAACCGGGACGCCCAGCGCTTGATAGCCAATCCGGCCGAGATCCTGCACTGTGGTATGCAGACCCGGGCTCAACACGCGCAAGCCGGCACTCATGCCGTGACCGGCGCGCTTTCGACAGTGTAATCGCCACTCTCGACCGCGCGCTGCATCGCGGTGAACATGTCCGGGTCGATCGGCTCGAACTCGACTGTGTCGCCGGCGGCGAGCAATGACGGCGGATCACGCGCGGGATCGAAAAAACGAATCGGGGTTGCCCCGATCAGATGCCAACCCCCGGGGCTGTCATAAGGATAGACCGCGCTCAATGTGGTGGCGATCGCGATCGATCCGGCCGGGACCCGGACGCGTGGATCGGCGCGCCGCGGCAAGGCCAGCGGAGGCGGCAGATCGCCCATATACGGAAACCCCGGCAAAAAGCCGAGCATGTAAACGTGATACCGCACCCCGCTGTGCAGCGCGACAACATCGCCCGCAGCGAGCCCGGTCCGGCGTGCGACCTCGTCAAGATCAGGGGCATATTCGCCCGCATAGCAAACCGGGATACGCCACAGCCGCGCCGCGACCGCGGCCGCCTCGCGCTGGTCGAGCAGCCCAGTGATGGCGCGTTCGAGATCGGCCCGTGAGGTCATCATCGGATCGTAATGCAAGGTCAGCGAGCGAAAGGTCGGCACGGTCTCGACCACCCCCGGCAGGCGCTCGGCGCGGATAACGCGGTCGAGGCGCAGGACTTCGCGGCTCAGCGCGCGGTCGATCGTGTCGCCGAATTCGACCGTCAATGCGCGGTCGCCGACCGACAGGAAGCGCACATTCACTCCAATTCCTTGCTACAATCGGCCCTCGCACCTAGTTGACGAGAATAAGCGTGAGGAGCCGGGCATGGCAAAAGCGATCAATCTCAATGCCGATATGGGCGAGGGTTTTGGCGCCTGGGAGATGGGCGACGACGCCTCGTTGATGAAGATTATCCGCTCGGCGAGCATCGCCTGCGGCTTTCACGCCGGCGACCCGGTGACGATGCACCGGCTGGTCAGCCTCGCGGCCGAGAATGGCGTCAGCATCGGCGCGCATCCCGGGTTTAACGATTTGTGGGGGTTTGGCCGCCGCCGCGTCGACACCAACCCGCGCGACCTCGAATACATGATCGCCTATCAGATCGGCGCGTTGCAGGCGATGGCGGCCTATGTCGGCCACAAGGTCACGCATGTCAAAACGCATGGCGCATTGAACAACATGGCGGCCGAAGATATCGAGCTGGCATTGGCGGTCGGCCGGGCGATGAAGACCGTCGACCGCGACCTGATCTATGTGGCGCTGGCCGGTTCGCAGATGGAGAAAGCCGCGCTCGAATTGGGTCTGCCGCTCGCGCGTGAGGGCTTTTGCGACCGCCTTTATGACGACGACGGCAATCTGACCTCGCGCAAGATACCGGGGGCGGTGTTGCACGACCCGAACGAGATCCGCGACCGCGTCGTCAACATGGTGGTCAACGACGAAATCATCTCGCGCACCGGCAAGCGGCTAAAGGTGCGGCTCGACACATTGTGCCTGCACGGCGACGAACCCTCGGCGGTGATCGCCGCCCGCGCCGTGCGCCAAGGCCTCGAAGCCGCCGGTATCGACATCGTCACATTGCCAGAGATGCGGCTCAGCTGATCCGGCGAACGCGGGCTCCGGCGGCGCAAGTCAGCGAATGTAGGGGGGGTGCAACCCGCCGCCCCAACGTAGCCATCGCACAACCATCGCGGGTTACGCTGCGCTGCACCCGCCCTACGTGCTGATACGTTCACCGGCTCTTTTCTTTTCTGGGGGATGGTCAGCCAACGATGATGCCGATTAGCCCCTGCTGCCTTTGCGGCGCGACAAAAGAGTTGCAGGAGAGCCATATCCTGCCGGGTTTTGTTTTCCGCTGGAAAAAGGAGACTTCCGCGACCGGCTATCTCCGCTTCGGGCAACAGCCCAATCTCCGTGTTCAGGATGGCGTGAAGCTTCATTTATTGTGCCGGGATTGTGAGCAGCGTTTCAACAACTGGGAAACGGAGTTTGCCAATCGGATTTTCCACCCCATGACGCAAGGCAAGGCCGCGCGCGCCTGCCATGGGCCGTGGCTGTTGTTGTTCTGTGCGTCAGTTTCGTGGCGGGTATTGGTGTATCACGTTGACGGCAACCACCTCACCCACATGGTCGAGGCCCTTTTGCCTAGCGTCGAGCGCGCTGAACTGGCATGGCGCGAATTTTTGCTCGGTAATCGCGCGCGACCGCAGCCACACGAGCAGCATATTTGGCCCTTGGCAGGGAGTCTTTTGGAAAGCTACACGCATTCCAAGATGCCGACCAATATCAATAGGTATCTCTTTCGCACGACCGATATGTCTGTTGCGAGCAATGACCGCGATGCTTTCACCTATGCGAAGCTAGGGCCGTTTCTAATTCTGGGCTTCATTGCCATGCCGCGCCCGAAACAGTGGGTTGGAACAAGGGTGAACACGCACGGGGGAACGATAGGGCCGCGCGAATACACGATGCCCAAGGAATTTTGGGAATACATTTCTGGACAGGCCGACAGAGCGGCCACACTGCAAGAGCGAATTTCGGAGAAGCAGACCGCGAAAATCGCTGATACATATAGAGCTAATCTCGATAGGGCTGCGCGGTCGGACTTTAGGCGCATGATGGACCAAGATGTGAAGCTTTTCGGGCGTGGGGCCTTTAGAAAAAAATAACCGGTTTAACTGCGCTAAAAGCAGTCGTGAATCCGTTTTAGGGAAAGTGACCGTCCGTGATGAGGGAGATGCCACCCCCTTTAATCATCTGGTCTTCGACGGCCATCTGGAAGCTATTTCATGAACGAGTTTGTCGGCCTTTCTTGTCCACTCCTCAGGAGGTTCTGTGTTACCTGCCCAAACCATCGTTTCTCCGGTTTGAGGATCGCGGATCGTACGGGCAAAGGCTGGCCAATCCTTCGCAGTTTTCTTCATCAATTCGATCACTGTATTAAGTCCGAATTGCCAAATTCCCTTTCCCCTTAGCTTGTCCGATGTGGTGTAAAACCCCTCGATGCTACCATCGTCGTTCGTCAGTTCCAAGAAAACGAAGCTATGAATAACCAGGTCACAATAATCGCGAGCGCTTACAGTATCGGATTGTGGCTTCGATAAATCGAAATGCCGGTCGATGTGGTGCCAATCCATAATACTCGGGCGACGTCTGCTCGTTGGGGGGAAGCGCTCGCATTTGAGTGCTGTTCCGCGCCACGACGTGGACAGCTTATATAAATCGTCGAGCTTCCGCATTACATAGGCCCCGAAGAACACCGCCCGTTCGACGAGCACTAATGTATGTTCCGTTACGGTTGTCGTCTTGGCGTGCTTAGCTAGAGCGCGCGCACTGCCAAGAAGATGGTTCCGCCACGGTTCACTGTCCCAAATCACAAGGCGCCTACTGTGGAAATCGTCGCCTGACTAACATTGTAGCAAGCGTAGGGCGGAACAGCGCAGCGTATTCCGCCTTTCATAAGGCGGCGGCATACTCGCGCGATGCCGGATTATCGCCGCAATCGGGTTCCGGGCGGAGCCTTCTTCTTCATCGTGAACCTGCTTGACCGCAGCTCCAATCTTTTGGTCGCCCAGATCGGTCAATTGCGCGCCGCGGTTCGCCGAGTGCGAACTCGCGCCCCCTTTCGCATCGACGCTTGGGTCGTGCTTCCCGATCATCTGCACTGCCTGTGGACACTGCCGCAGGGCGATGGCGATTTTCCGGGTCGCTGGCGCGCGATTAAGACCGAATTCGAAAAAAAGCTCGCCCGCCGTCGAGTCGCGATCACCGGTGATGACCCGCCGTGGGGAACGCGGCATTTGGCAGCGCCGGTATTGGGAACACCCTATCCGCGA
Source organism: uncultured Alphaproteobacteria bacterium (assembly GCA_963777435.1). GTDB lineage: Bacteria > Pseudomonadota > Alphaproteobacteria > ATCC43930 > CGMCC-115725 > AP-15. The sequence continues at coordinate 515,419 of CAVZQT010000004.1, read as the reverse complement.
CGATCGGGACTTTGCGACACAGATGGATTACACGCATTTCAACCCGGTGAAACACGGTCTGGTAAGCCACCCGGCCGATTGGCCATACTCCTCGTTTCGTCGATGCGTGGAACGCGGGCTTTATCCTGATGGGTGGAGGGACGGCGGCGACCAGCCGCAACAGACCGGTGAGCGGGTCTGATTTCCGAGGGGTACGCGGGATCTGGTGCTGCGCGCGCGAAGAGAGTTTTGCCAGCACGATAATGGCGGCATGCGCTGGCGCTGTTCCGCCCTACGCCTGCTGGATGCGTCCGAGTTTTTCGGCACCCCCGCGATCATTGGAGACCGCCGCGATTGTAATGCCACGCCAGCGCGCTGCGCTCGATCAAATGGGTGGCGAGGTTGACGAGCAGCGCCACGAGCACGACCAGCAGCAGTGCTGCCAGGACATCGGCGATCCGAAAGCTCTCCTGCGCTCTGACCAGGAACGCGCCAATACCATTGGTGGAGAGCAGCATCTCGGCGACGACGGCAAGCAATAGCGAGACCGTAACGCTCAGTCGGATGCCGGCGACGATGCGCGGCAGGGCGGCTGGAAAATCCACCAGACGCATCCGCTCGGCGCGGCCGAGGCGCAACGAGCGCGCGACATGCGACAGCATCGGGTCGAGCGAACGCACCGCGTCGATGGCATTGATCAAGATCGGGAACGACGCGCCATAGGCGACGACCGCGATCTTCGAGGCATCGCCGATCCCGAGGAAGATCATCCAAACCGGAATGAGCGCGATCGGCGGCAGCGGGCGCACGAGTTCGACGACCGGCTCGACGATCTCGCCGAGCGGCCGCACCCGGCCGAGCAGCACTCCCAGGGGCAGCATGGCGCCAAGAGCGAGCGCGAAACCGGCCCCCGCCCGTAGCAATGTGTGGGCGAGTTCTCCGAACAATTGGCCGCGATCGGCATACAAGGCGCCGACAACTGTGGTGAAGCCAGGGAAAGTCGGCGAATGCTTCAGAAAGGCCGCGAGCCTGCCATAGCGCGGCGAGCGTGATGAGAAATGCAAGGCCCGGCAGGTTAAGACGCCGGATCACGCAGGTTCCGCCAGCGCGGTCATCTCAAGATGCCAGCCGACGACCAACCGGCTGGCCTGCTGGACGAGCACATTAAAGAACAGACCCAGCAGACCGATCATGGCCATAATAGCGAACATGTCGGCCGTGCGCAGCGAGAACGCCGCGTCGTATAAGAGGAAGCCGAGACCGCTTTGGCCAGCGAGCATCTCGGCGGCGATCGTAGCGAGCAGCGCGACCCCCGCGCCGATCCGGACGCCCGTCATGATCTCGGGCAGCGCAGCCGGCAGCCGCAGCCGCACCAGGGTTTCCCAATCGGAATAGCCGAAGCAGCGCGCGGTCAGCATCTGCATCGGCTCGGCCGCGGCAAGCGCGTTTGCCGCGTTGATGTAAATCGGCCATATCGCGGCAAAGCTGACGATAAACAAGAACAGCTGCGTACCAATGCCGAGGACAAAAACCGAGATTGGCACGATCGCCGGCGGGGGCAGCACCCGCAGCATGCCGACTACCGGTTCCAGCATTCGGCGCAATGTGCCATAGCGGCCCGTCATGATCGCCGCCGACAGACCGACCACGATCGCGATCATTAACCCGGTTACGGCGCGCAGTCCTGTCGTGCTGAGATGGAGCAGGAAATCCGACGAACCCAACAAACCCCAGCCCGCCGCGGCAACTGGCGCCAGACCTGGGAAATATTCGGCTGGGACAGCCCTGGACCACGCCAGCGCCTGCCAGCAAAGTATTGCCAGCGCTATGCCCAGCGCGCGTTTGGCTGCGGGGGCGCAGGTTCACGGGCGGCTACGGCTGAATGGTGAAGACGACGTCGGCCGCCGGGATCGCGCCCTTAAGCAGCCCGGTGCGCACTAGCGCCGCGATCGGCGTCTCCAATTGCTTAGGCTCAGCAACGACACTGCCCGTGTTCGGCGCGAACCCGATCTTCTCGGCAAGCTCGGCCGGCATCTTGAATTCGCTGACGATGATCTGATGATACTTGTCGGGGTGGGCGGCCAGGTCTTGGTTGGCTGTCACCATTGCCCGCATGAAGCCGGCTGCTGCGGTCGTGTTCTTGGCGAGCCAATCCGACCGCCCGAAATAACCAGCGACGGCGAAGGAGCCGACCTGCGGTAAATCCGCGATAATGCCTCTTGCGAGGAGAGTGGGTTTTATCTGCGGCGAGGCCATGATCGCCGACGAGAAGGGGTCGATCGCGCATAGGGCATCGACGGTGCCCAGTTCGAGCGCCGCCTTCATCTGGGGAAACGGGATCACGACCATTTTCATCTCACTCGCCGGAATCCCGGCGGCGCGGATGTGATCGCGGATCATCAAATCGCAGCCGCCGTTGGTCGCGTTCGACGCTACGGTCTTGCCCTTCAGATCTTGCAAGGTTTTGATTCCCGAGCGCGTCGACGCGATCAGGGACTCGCCGACACCGGCCTCCAACGGCCAGTGCTCGACAGTGGAAATCATGAACTCGCGTATCGGCTGGTGCTCGGCAACGGCGCTGATGACCGGCAACGTCGCCGCGGAGCCGATGTCGGCCGAGCCGCCGACCACTGCCGAAACGACGGCTGGGCCGTTGTTCAGCGTGATCATCTCGACCTTGATCCCCTCTTTGCTGAAATAGCCCATCTGCTGCGCGTCGATCACCGGGACGATGCCCAAGGTCTTGAGGAAGGCCAGCCTCACTGTCTCTTCCGCGGCCGCCGGCCGAACCACAGCGACAACCGCGACCAATCCGGCAAGGACGGCGGCGAACCGTGACAGACGGACGAGTTGGGTCATGGCGTGCTCCGTTCGAAAAAGGGTGGGTTCACGTCGTGGCGGTTTTCATCGCGCGGATGCGCGACAGCACATCGTGCCTGATGTCGAGGTAGACGCGTTCTTCCCGCGTCTCGATCTGGTCGCGCGGCTTTGAAAGCGGCACCGGCAGGTCGGCCACGACGCGGGTCGGCCGCCGGGCTAACACCAGAACGCGGTCGGCGACGTAGGCCGCCTCGTCCACGTCATGGGTGACGAGCAAGCAGGTTTGCCGATAGCGAGCGGCGAGTTCAAGCAGCAGATCCTGCATCTCGGCCCGGGTCTGCGCATCGACCGCGGCGAGCGGTTCGTCGAGCAACAAGAGGCGCGAGCGCGACGCCAATGCCCGCGCGATTGCGACCCGCTGCTGCATGCCGCCCGAAAGCTGCCAAGGATAATGCCTATCAAAGCCGGCAAGACCAAGGCTCGCCAGCAGCTCGCGGCCGCGATCACGTTTTTCTCGACGGTTCGCATCCGCGATCCGCCGCATGCCGAAGACGACGTTCTCGAGGTTGCTCTTCCACGGCAATAAAGATCGGCTGTAGTCCTGGAAGACGACCGAAATCCCGGTTGCGGGTCCGGTGAGCGCTGCGCCATGGAACTCGATCGACCCGCCGCTCACCGGAAAAAGTCCGGCGAGGCACATCAAGAGTGTGGTCTTGCCGCAGCCGGACGGCCCCACCATCGAGACGAACTCGCCCTCACGAACCGCAAAGTGGACGTCGGCAATGATCTTCAGCATTGCCGATCCTTCGCCCACCGATTTCGCCAGATGATTGACCACGAGAATTTCCGCCGTGGCGGACTGCGACCGCGCGATCAAGGGCATAACGGTGGTCGTCATACCGGACTAGTCCGGTAACGGGAGCCTACCCCGCTCGGAATGCCTGCCGCGGCGCTGATCATTTTGTCGCCGCTCCAGCGGAGCTGGCGTCTCCCAATTCGATTTAGGAGCAATGATAATCCGGCTTGAGCCCTGTGGCTACTTTCCTCGGCGCTAATATCGCGGCGAAAGTGACCCAGCCCTCCGGCGTCGACACGCCGGATCGTTCCAAATTCGCCAGACCGGAGAGGAGCGGGCGACGATCTGGCTGCTTAGGAACTAATTGCGCAGGCGGGGGATGATTTCGCGGGCGATGATTTCGACTTGTTCGGGCTGATAGCGGTAGGGGATGAAGATCAGCTTTTGCACGCCGACGGCGAGCTGCGCGCGCAATTGCGCGACGCATTCGTCGACCGTGCCGATAACAGCCGAGTCCTTGGTGGACTGGCTCCAGGCGGCGTAATCCCATTCCTGGCCGAGCCATTCCATCATCGCCGGCTCGACCGCGGCGCGCGACGGCCCGACATAGATCGGCAATTGGTTGGCGTTGAGCAGGGTTTCTGGGTCCTTTCCGGCGGCCCGTGCGAAACCCTGCACCTTGTCCCAGGATTGGATGAAGCCCTCCGGCGTGTAGAAATAGGTCAGCCAGCCGCCATTCAGCGCGGCGCGTTTCAGGACCCGGTCGACATAACCGCCAATCACGATCGGCGGCAATGGCGACGGCTTGGGCGACATGTTCGAGCCGCGCAAGACGTGCGGCGGGTATTCGGCGTTGACCTGGTCCTCGGTCCACAACCGGCGCAGGATTTCGAGGTTGCGGTCCATGATCCGCCCGCGCTCGTGGAATGGGATGCCGACCGCGTCAAACTCGCGCTTGTACCAGCCGGATGCCATGCCAAGCAGCAGCCGGCCGCCGGCGATCAGGTCGAGGCTCGACAATTCCTTTGCCAGCACCACCGGGTTGCGCAACGGCAATACGAGGACGCCGGTGCCGAGCTTGATCTTGGTCGTGCGCGCGGCGATCGCGGCGAGGAGGGTCAGCGAGTCGATCACCGGGAATGGCGGATCGACGCCGAGCAGGATGTGGTCCCACACCCAGACCGAGTCGAAACCCAATGCCTCGGCCCTTGCGGCGTAGTCGATCAAGCCCTGCGGGTCGGGCAATTCCGGCCAGATCGTGAAATTGCGCAGCGCCAGGCCAAAGGTGTTGGTAAAGATCGTCATCGCAAAGGCCTTAAGCGGTGTAGAGGCGATCGGGGTCGAGATGGCGCAATACCGCGAGTTCTTTCTGCCCGGCGGCTCGGTCACCGGCAGACCGGCGCTCACCAGCAATTCGAAGCCGGTATTGGCCTGCACCTCGGCGGCGGTGACGCCCGGATGCAGTGCGAGTAAGGTCATCCGTTTCGACTGCTGCGTCAAAACCGAGCAATCCGAGATCGGTTACGACGCGGAACATGCCGCCGGCGATCAGTCCGGCATCGCGCCGGCTGCTCCGCCGGACAAGAAAACCGGGGCTGGTGACAAAGTCGACCCGTTCGACAAATCGCCGCTTTTCATGCTTCATCGCGACGATCATCTGGGTCAGGCTGGCGATGTCGTTGCCGCCGCCGGTTCCCGGCAGACGGGTCGCGGGCCGGTCCGGCGGGCCGATAAACGAACTGTTGAGATTGCCGTATTGGTCGATCTGGGCGCCGCCCATAAACCCGACATCGACATAGCCGCGCTGCAACAGCAGCAATACATCGGTGCTGCCCAATACCATGTTGGCGCGGCGGGTGCAGCGCTGCTCGTTGGTCGAAGGCGGCAATTGGCCGGGCTCGACATAGGCGCCGATCGTGCCACCCTCGAACAAAATCGTCAGCCCCGGCCCGTGCAGCCGCTGCGCCAAGGTCGCGGCCAACAACGGAATGCCGACCCCGGCAAAGACGATTTGGCCATCGCGTAACAGCCGCGCGCTCATTACCGCCAGCAATTCGCTGGCGGTGTAGGGCAGGGCGTCAGTCGTCATAAATGCTCTTTCCGCGGCGGGCGGCGTCGAGCAAGTCGGCGAGGCCGATGCGGTCGAGGTAATCGGTCCAGGATTTCGGTTCGAAGAAATAATGGTCGAGATAGTCGCGCATACCCTGCTCGGCGTCGGGTTTGAGCGACGCGGCGTAACGATCGAGATGATCGAACAGCGGCTCGTAGGCGCCGTAGCATTCGTGCGGCGCGCAGCCGAACGGGACTTCGACGACCGCATCGACCGCGAAAAACGGAATTTTTGTGTGATCGGGGAGGCGGCGGATCTGGTCGTTCGAGACGATGCGCTCGGTCGTCAGGATCACCTGGTTGGCCGCCAATGCGAGGTCGAGATCCATAAACGGCAAGCCGTCGATCTGGGCATTGCCATAGGTGTCGCAGCGCTGGACATGGATCAGGGCGAAATCCGGGTTCAATGCCGGCACCAAAACCAATTTCTCGCCGGTGAACGGGCAGTCGATTATCCTGACATCGGGCAATTGTGCGATCACGTCCGAGCCCAGCATCGAGCGCATCGGCAAAAACGGCACGCCCATGGCGCCGGCGCGAAACCGCAGGCCCATCGCCAGATGGCTCCATTCCTCAAAGCGGGCGCGGTTGCTCTCAGTATAAGCGCGCATGATGCGCGACACGCCCCAGACGATGCCAAGGCTGAACCAGCTCGTCATCAAGTGACGACTGGTCCCCGAGGCGAACAGCAATTCCCCCTCGCTCGAACTGATGCTGCGGGCGCAGACGAGATCGCGGCGGCCGGCTCGGATTAATGCCCAAATCATCGCCAGTGGGGTGCGCGACAGGGTGCTGCCGCCGATCCCGACCGAGGCCCCATCTGGCACCAGCGCCGCTGCCGCCTCGAGCGACATCACCTTTTCGCGCAGGCTGCGGTCGCGCTCACGGGTGCGGCGGCAAAGTTCGTCGTAGGCGAGATTCAATCCGTTTCTCCGGGCAACCGACCGAGCGGGATCACGCCGCAGTGCATCTCCGCCGCCAAAATGGGCGGCCGGCCGGCGAGCAGTCTCAGTTCATGCCCAGTCGCGAGATCGCGGGATCGCACGAAACACATCTTGCCAGAGTAAAGGTCGCCTGCCCGGTGTTGTCGTCGATGACAAACCTGACCGGCACGTTACGCGAGTTCGAGCCACACCGTATACTGGGTCTTGCCATCGAGAATGTATTTGCGCGTGGCGATCGCCGTCCCTGCGATCATGGTCGTGGTCGGCGCGCCGCCGCTGACCCGCACCTGTTCGAGATCGCCGGTGTCGGGACGCATGATCGTCGTCGATTTGATGAAAGTCGGGAGCGCAGGGCCCCGCCGGATGGACAGTTCGCCGCTGTCGTAAAAGTGCCCTGCGGCGAGGTGATGACAAAGCGGTCGCCTCTCGCCTCACCTTTGATCTCGGTCCTGCCGCCCGCCTTTTCGGTGACGGCGTCAAACGACATCAGACGGCTTCCCTGCCAGCGCTCCGTTCCGGTGGCGTCCATTCGGTAGACTGGGATGCCGAGCATCCTGGCGTCGATGTGTTCGCGCGACTGGATCTCGCTGCCGCCATCACCGAGCGGCTGGAGCGTACAAGTATACGAGCCGAGGTCGCCGACCATCGGATGCGACACCCGGTAAACGAGCTGAAGCGGAGCTGCAACCGAGCAACCGGCGGCGATTACGCTGCCGAGACCGGCAATAATTAGGGCGGCCAGTATTTGCCGAACCGATCGCGACGGCGATTGCCGGCGCCCAGGCACGCGACCATCGCGGCTGCTCCTTCCTTGGGCCAAGTCACCAACTCCATGTTACAAGGAAAACATCGTGAGAATTTGCATCTGCTATTCAGAGTGGCGCGTCAATTGTGGCCCAATGTGGACCGATCGCTCGCAGGGCACAGGGATCGATTAGAGCGTAGCCGTCGCTCTTTTTGCACAGACTTGTACGGAATACCGTGACTTTTCGGTGAACCAAACTGCTTTGAAAGGTCAGGTTGGGATCGATCGTTTGGTGTCGATCGTAGAGACGGCGCGTCTTTAATCGACTTGGGTCGCCGCGGCTCTGTCGTTGAACTCGTCGATTAGAGCGTCGAGGTCGGGAAGGCCGCGCTGCACAGCGGTCCAGAAGTCCTGCGAACGGCGCTGCTCGAACGCATCGAGCGCCACACCCTGCTGCTCGACCCAGGTGTAGTAGCCGAGATTGAAGATCCGTAACCGCTCGTGATGGGTCAATTCCAGCACATCATTATCGGTCGCCCCCAGCAGGTGCTGACCGAATACTTCGCCGGCATTCACTTCGTCGAAACCGGCGGGGTAGTGCGTGGCGCGGAATTTATCGCGTTCGCTGCCGTAAAGAGCAGCACTGTCGGTCGCGAGGGTCACTACAAGGTCGTTCTCACCGAGATCGAGGCGCTTGGCGACCTTGATCGCGGCGACAAGGTTGGCGATCCCGGAAAGCCCGATCAGCTTGAGATCGCCCGCGATGGTCTCGTCGATTTGCCGGCGGCCGCTCAGATAGGCGAGACCGGCTTCGCTGTTGAACAACAGGTCGAGTGCTCCAGTGCACCGGTCGGAGACGCCGACGACAATGTCGTTATTCATGACGTTGTGGATCAGCGGGACGTGTTTGTCGCCGATGCCCTGGATGTTGTGGTCGCCAAACCCGTTGCGCAGCAAGGTCGGGCATTCGCTGGCCTCGACCGCAACGATCATCGCGCCATGTTCTGATTTCAGACGATCGCCGGCAGCTAGCGTGCCGGTCGATCCCGACGCCGCGACAAACGCCGCGAGCCGCAGACCCGGTCGGTTTGCGCGCACCGCTTCGTAGATCCGCGCCAGCGCCGGTCCAGTACAGGCCCAATGCGCCAGGTAGTTGCCGAACTCGGCAAATTGATTGAAGACGACATTGGCCGGATCGCGCGCCAATTCGGCGCATTTGTCGTAGATTTCCTTGACATTGCTCTCAGTGCCGGGCGTGCGAACAATGTCTTCAGGTCGCGTGACCCAGCTTTGCAGCCATTCGAAACGTTCCGCGCTCATGCCTTCCGGCAACACCGCGATGCCACGGCAACCGAGGATGTGCGAGATCGCCACGCCGCCGCGGCAATAATTCCCGGTAGAAGGCCAAACCGCTTTGTGATGCTCAGGGTCGAAGCGGCCGGTAACCAGGCGAGGAATTAGGCAGCCATAGGCCGCCAACACCTTGTGCGCTCCGATCATTGGAAAAAAGCAGCCGAGCGCCATCGCGATCGGCGCGCGCACCCCGGTCAGCGACGTCGGAAACACCAGATGAGCGGGCACCGGAACAAGACCGATCCGCCGACGATCATTGTGCCAATGGACGCGCGCCAAATTCGCTGCATCCGGCAGATCGGGGTCGACCGAAGGCTCTGGTTGAGTCGCGGCGAATCGTTGAGGGTCGGCGAGTTCGGCGAACGTCGGCAGCCTGATCCCGCAACGGGCGATCCATCGAGCAGCGCCATCGCGGATCGCCCTATCGGCGATCGTTACATCGATCCCAGGGACCGTCATGCCGGCTGGTTGCGCCGTTTATCGGCAGCGGGACAGTTCGGGTCGCGGGCTGCTGCGACAAGAACCGCGCTCATCCAGGCGTCGGCTGATTGGCAAAATGGGTTATTTCAACTCGGCTGCTTGCTGCTGGAGCGCGGGGACATCACACCGGATACAGCTGGTTAGCGTAAAGGTCACCTTGCCGCCATCGTCATCCGCAACAAATTCGACCGGTACACCTTGTGCATTGAGCCATACGGTGTAGCGGCCGTCGCCGCTGACCTCGTATTTTCTCGCGCGCAAGGGCTTGCCGTCGATCGTGACGACGGCTTCCTGGCCGCCGCTGACATTAACCCTTTCCAGCTTACCGTTATCGGGCCGCATCATTGTGTTCGAGTTTAGAAAATTGGCCGACCACGGATTGGCGGGATGAACCGTTGCCGGCGCGGTAATCGTTCCGGTTGGCGAGCTGATGACAAAGTTGTTGCCGCGCGCCTCGCCTCTCAGGACCGTCGCGTCGTTGCCTTTGGTGGTGACCCCGTTGAACGAAATCAAGCGGTTGCCCTGCCATCGTTCGGTGCGCTGCGCATCTTCGCGGTGAAGGGTCACGCCCAGCATTTTGACCTCAAAATGCGCCCGGGTCTGCACCGTGGTTGCGCCGCCCGCGCTGGGCTCGATCGTATTGATGTAAGTTCCGATGTTCCCAAACGTCGAATGGGTGACGCGGTAGGTCAGCTGCATCGGTGTGGCCGCTTGCGACAGGGGCGCCAGACCCGCGAGACCCGCCGCAGCAACACACCAAATCGCAGCACTGCGGGCCCATCGCTTTGCCCGCGCGCCGATCGCTCGTTCGGCCATATCCAGTCCCCTCGCTTGGTAGCCGTCGATCGCTGAATTCAGCGACCCTAGAACTCGATCGGTCAAGCGTACAAAGGAAAATCAGTCGAGCCGTGCCGCTGCGAGCGACGACGGGGTGTCGTCATCTAATGTAAATTTATTTCTAATAGGGAAACAAAGAAACCATACCAAAGCTGACAATTTGATGAATGTCTTGACGATTAGCGGGTGAACACGGCGGTCTGCGATGCGGCCTCCGGCACCTTCGTACTCCGTCACAACCCGCGCGCTCAGTCGGCCGCAACATCGCTTCGAACTGTCCTGGCGATCTCTTTTTGCCGGTCGAACTCGGTGCGCCGCCGGCGGATCTCCTCCGCCGACAACCGGTCGATGTTGGAGTAATCGAGCTTCCACGACGGATCCTCGGCCCAACGCAGCGGCGATTGCACGGTCGTCCGCGCCGCCGGCGCCGATTCGAGGACGCGCAATGCCAATTCGAGGGTGAGCGATTGCGAGGCCGGGTCGTTGGGTCGTCCCGCCGAGTTTCCCAACGGAAAATCGCTGAATAAAAGGCGCGGCACGCCGACAAATTCGACAATATCTTTGGCGCAGCCCATGACCACAGTCGCAATGCCGTTCGCTTCGAGATGGCGCGCTGCGAGGCTGACGGTCTGGTGGCAGACCGGGCAGTTGGGGACCAGGATGGCCGCGTCGGCGCCGTCGGCGCGGCAACGTGCAAGCAGTTCCGGGCAGTCCTGGCTCAATGTCGTGCGCTGGCTGCGGTTGGTCGGCGCGCCGTGGAAATTCTTTGTCACGGCGCCAATCCGGCCAGCTGCCGCCCGCCGTCGCAACTGTCGCAACGGGAACCAGGTGTTGCTGTCCTCGGCGCTCGTGTGTGCGCGGTCATAGGCGACATGCGAGATGCGCAAATCGTGGTCGACTGCGCTGTCGCCCGAGTACACCTGGTAAAATTTGGCAGCGGCATTGTAAGGCGCGCCAGGACCCTGGTCGCCTTTGTCGGGCTGGTAGGGTGAGGCGGTGGTGATCAGCGCCACGCGGCACGCGGCAAGTGGTTTCGTGAGCGGCTGAAACGGAACCTCGGCGTAATGGGCCCAGCGATACGGAGTTCCGTAACCCAGTCCCTGATAATAGTCACGGATGCGCTGCAAATACGGGATCGGTGCGTCGTAATCGGCGGCGAAGTTGAGATCAGCATCTGTCTCGGTCATTGGACCCTCCCCGGCAGCACTATATCGGGAGCGATCGCCGCGAGCAGCGCCAGCGGGACCATTTCGCGTCGACGCGCAACCCTGACGCAATCGCAACTTCCCGCCAGTTTGCAGGACTTTGCGCGGGCAACCGGTCTGGACATCGACCGAACATAATCCGGCCTTACCCTCGCTTCAGCTGTCGCCGGCGCGACCCTAGGCCCGGTATCTTTGAGCCGGCAAGCCATATTCACGAATGCAAGTCTATCAGCGTGCGCAATCAGAATAGGCTGAGTTGATCTCCTGATTGCGGCGGCGGCCGAAAGCGGGTTGTGTCGAGTGGATCGGTCGTGCGCTGATTGAAGCCCAGCTTCCGACAGGCGCGATCGAACCGAACCCGGAGCATGTCGGCATAGGGCCCGGCGCCGGTCATCCTTTTCGACCAAGCGGAATCGTAAAGGCGGCCGCCATGCGCCTGCGCGACCAACGACAAGACGTGCGCCGCCCTGTCCGGGAAATGAGTTTCGAGCCACTCGCGGAACAGCGCTTTCAATTCGAGCGGCAGCCGCAGCAAGGTGTAGCCGGCCGCGGTGGCCCCGGCGCCGCGCGCCCGTTCGAGGATCGCCTCCATTTCGCTGTCGTTGAGCGCCGGGATCATCGGGGCGCTGAGCACGCCTGTCGGAATGCCGGCGTCGGCAAGCGCGGCGATAGTTTCGAGCCGTCTTTCGGGGGTGGCCGCGCGCGGCTCCATCACCCGCGCCAAATTGCGGTCGAGCGTCGTCACCGATATCGTGACAATCGCCAGTTTCTGCTTTGCCATTTCGGAAAGGATGTCGATGTCGCGCCGGATCAGCGCCGATTTGCTGACGATCGTGACCGGATGGCGGAAATCGCGCAGCACTTCGAGGATCGACCGGGTGATGCCGAGCCGGCGCTCAACGGGCTGATAGGGATCGGTGTTGCTGCCGAGCGCGATTGGCCGGCAAAGATAGCCTTTCTTGCGCAGCTCGGCGGCGAGAAGCGTCGCCGCTTGCGGCTTGTAAAAGAGGCGGCTTTCGAAATCCAACCCTGGCGACAAACCGAGATAGGCGTGGCTCGGCCGCGCATAGCAGTAGATGCAACCATGCTCGCAGCCGCGATAAGGATTGATCGACCGGTCAAATCCGATATCGGGCGAGTTGTTGCGGGCGATGATCGTGCGTGTCGTGTCGATCGAAAGCGTCGTATTTACTGGCAGAGGCTCGGCATCAGCGGAGCCCCAACCATCGTCGAAGGCAACCCGCTGTTCGGCCTCGCAGCGGCCGCTGACGTTGCTTGCAGCACCCCGTCCCTTGCGGGTCGTGATGACCCCCGGCATATCCATGCCGCCATCTTGCCGGAGCGCACAGAACGAATCAAGAACGATCTCAAATATCGGTGATCATCCCGACTCTGAATGCGGCTGGCACGCTACCCGCGACCTTGGCGGCGTTGGGTTCGCAAACGCTTCGGGAGATTGTCCTAGCCGATGGCGGTTCGATCGACGCGACCGCGGCGCTCGCCAATTCGGTGGGGGCGATGGTGATCGCCGCGAAACGCGGGCGCGGGACCCAGCTCGCCGCCGGCGCCGGGGCTGCTGCCGGCGAGTGGTTGCTGTTTCTGCACGCCGATTGCCGGCTGGAGCCGGGGTGGGCGGCCTCGGTCGCGGCGTTCATCGGGCAGCCGCAGGCAGCGGGCTGCGCCGGCTATTTCGACTTCGCGCTCGACGACATGAACCCGGCGGCAAGGCGCGTCGAACGGCTCGTTGCCTGGCGCTGCCGGATGTTGGGCCTGCCATATGGCGACCAGGGCTTGCTGATCAGCCGGAGCCTTTACGACGCGATTGGCGGGTTCGCGCCGCTGCCGTTGATGGAGGATGTCGATCTGACGCTTCGCCTCGGCCGGCGCCGGCTGGCGCGCATCGGATCCCGCGCCGTCGCTTCGGCCGCGCGCTATCGGCGCGACGGGTATTGGGCGCGGCCACTGCGCAACCTGTTTTGCCTGGCACTCTATTTTGCCGGCGTCGCACCGGCGCGCATCGCCCGGATTTACGGCTGATGCGGCGTCATCTCATTCTGTTCGTGCGCGCCCCGGCGCTGGGCCGCGGCAAGCGGCGCTTGGCGCGCGAGATCGGCGACGTCGCGGCATTGCGCTTCGAGCGGCTGATGATCGCGCGCCTGCTGCGGCGGCTCGCTGGCGATGCGCGCTGGCGGTTGCGGCTGGTGGTCACACCGAATTGGTCGTGTCACGAGGCCCGGAGTTGGCGTCATGGGATCAACATCTTGCCGCAAGGAGGCGGCGATCTCGGCAGCCGTATGCGCCGCGCCATTGCGGCGGCCCCGCCCGGCCCGGTGGTTTTGATCGGCAGCGACATTCCCGCGATCTCGCCCCGGCACATCGCCGCTGCTTTCCAATGCCTCAGCCGGCATGACCTGGTTTTCGGCCCGGCTCAGGATGGCGGGTTCTGGCTGGTCGGCGCCCGGCGGCGGCCGCGACTTCCGCCGCTGTTTGGCAAGGTCCGCTGGTCGAGCCCTTATGCGCTTGCCGACACGCTCGAAGCGCTGCCGCGCGATGCGACGGTCGGTTTTGTCGAGATACTTGAAGACGTCGATAACGGCGCCAGTTACCGCCGGCTCCATCTGCAGCGCGGGTTTTGAGGGTGCTCAGCGGTCGCGGAAATTGGCTTTGCGCTTTTCGAGAAACGCGGCCATGCCCTCGACGGCGTCTTCGGTCTCGAAAGCGAGAGTGTTGAGGTCGGCCTCGATCGCCAGCCCCTCCCGCAATGTCGTCTGCAGGCCGCGATGGACCGCGTCGCGGGCGAGAGCGAGGGCGCGCAGGCTGTAGCCGGTCATCTCCCGCGCGTAACTCCTGCCGGCTTCGATCAAATCGCCATCGGCGATGCGGTTGACGAGACCGATTGCCAATCCCTCCTCGGCGGCGACGGCGCGGCCGGTCAGGATCATATCGAGCGCGCGGGCTTCGCCGATCAGTCGCGGCAGGCGCTGGGTTCCGCCGTAACCGGGTATCAGACCGAGCTTGATTTCGGGCAAGCCGAGCCGGGCGTTGGGGGCGGCGATACGGAAGGTGCATGCGAGCGCCAATTCGAGCCCGCCGCCAAAGGCGTAGCCGTTCACCAGCGCGATCGACGGGATCGGCAACGCATCGAGCTTGGCAAAAATCATCTGACCCGAAGCCGCACCCTCGCGGATCGCGGCCTGCGAGCGGCCCCTCAGTTCGGTGATGTCGGCGCCGGCGCAAAACGCGCGGTCGCCCGCACCCATGATCAACAGGCTGCGAGCATCGGATGCCACGACTTCGTCGAAGGCGGCGGCGAGATCGCGCAGCAGAGCAAAGCTCAACGCATTCAATGCCGCCGGGCGGTCGAGGGTAATCAGCGCCAGTTCATCGAGGCGCGCCAGCTGAAGGCTCACCAGATCAGCTCCCCAGCCACCGGATCGGCGTTGGCGAGATATGGCCGTCCTTGGCCCATTCCACCAATTCGCGCTTCAGAATCTTGCCGCTCGCGGTCAATGGAAAGGCATCCATCGCGATAAAGTATTCGGGCATGTCGTAACGCGACAAGCCGGCGCGATCGAGATGGGCCAGCAGCTCATCGGCCTCGACGGTCTCGCCATCATATGCGATCACCGCGAGGCACACTTTTTCGCCGAGCCGCGCATCGGCGATCGCAAAGGCGGCGCAGCGGGCGACCGCGGCGTGCCGCATCGCCAGGTCTTCGATCCGCGCGGGATGGATATTGTGTCCGCCGCGGATGATCAGATCCTTTTTGCGGCCGACGATTTCGAGGCAGCCCTTTTCATTCAGCCGGCCAAGATCGCCGCTCATAAACCAGCCATCGCGATTAAACGATTCCTCGGTTGCCTGCTGATTGTCAAAATAGCCGAGCGTCAAACAGGCGCCGCGCCCGCCGATCTCGCCAACCGCACTCGGCGCCGCCTCGACATCGGGATTGTCCTGGTCCCAAATCCGGATTTCATACGCGGCGCAGGCGCGCCCGCAAGTCTCGACGATGGTCTGCGGGTCGTCGCTCGGCAACGTGTATTGGTGCGATCCGTTCTCAGTCATGCCGTAAACGTTCTGCGGCAGCACATCGCGGTCGAGAAAGGCTTGCGCGGTTTCGCGCGGGATCGGCGAACCGGCCATGTAAAACGCCTTGACCCGGCCCAGCCGGTCGAGCCGCCGCTGACGCAGCTCCGACAGAATGTCCATCGCATGCGTCGGCACACCCATCACGTAGGTGGCGCCGGTTTCGATAATCCAATCGAGCGGGCTCAGACCATCAGGTGGTGCATTGACGACGAGCTCAAGCCCTGCCGCCATCATCTGCTCGATAGCGACCGCGCCGATATGGTGGCTCATCGGGCTCAGACTCAACAATACCGAGCGCTCGTCATGGCCCCAATCGGCAACCATCGCGCGGCCGTTTGCCAGCAGGGTGTTGTCCGAATGCATGACGCCTTTGGGCATGCCGGTCGTGCCCGAAGTAAAGGCGAGATAGACGATCTTGTCCGGATCGGGATCGGGCGAGGGCAGGGGACCCGGTTTGGTTGGGAACGGAGCCGCACCGCTCGGGCCGTCGCCGAGCGAATAGATCCGGCGCAACCAGGGCAGCGCCTGCGCAGCGCCGAAGATATCGGCGGCGCGCGCATCGGCGCCGTAGCGGGGCTGTGCGAACAACGCCGCCGCCCGGATGCGCGACAGCAATTCGATGATCTCGCCGACCCGGTAATTCTGATGCAGCGACGGGTTGCAGACATAGCCCTGGCGCGAGCAGGCGAGCAATACGGCCACCGACTCGATCCGGTTCGGAAGCCAGATCGAGACCCGCTCGCCGCGTTTGAGGCCGGCCTGGTGCAGATCGGCGGCGACGGCATCGACCATTTCCTGGAGCCCGCGCCAGGTCAGCCGCCGGGTGCCATCGCGCACCGCGAAAGCCTCGGGCCGCCGCTCCGCATGCCGGCAGAGGAGCGAATAGAGCGTATCCCGGCGCCACAAGCCTGCTTGATAGTAGCGGCGGGCCATTTCGGGGTCGTGCAATGTCAGCAGGGTGTTGGTCACACTCGATCTCCCCACCCTTTCTGTGTCGCGACAACGGATTTTGCAACACGAGCCGGCGATCGTCACGCTCGCGAGCGCGAACTTGAGATCATCGGAGAACAGGCAGTTTCACGTCCTGTCCTTGTGAAAATAGGCGACGGCCCAGTCTGTTGCTCAGGCTTTGCGCAATCCAGCGCGGGCTTGTCGCTGACGCACCGCACCAGGCTGACCGGGGATTAGCTCATATCGCCCGGCGGGGGCGGCAATGATTTGCGTCCCCAAGTAGCCTGGATGGGGAGGTGCCAGACCTTCTCAGGCAGCCTTCCTTTTAGTGGCAGCGACGGAATTGACCGTGCGCGGCGCATTGCGTTTAACGGCGCTCTTTCAAAGACAGCGGGCCCGCCAACTCGGGCGCGGACAACGACTGTTGCCCAACTCGTTAACCGCTCGCCCGTTCCGGTTATTTATCGCTCATTTGATCGGCGGTTACTTGCTCCAGAATTCTCGTAGGACTTGTAAAGGTTTGGCGCGCCCGAGAGGAGTCGAACCCCTAACCCCCAGATCCGTAGTCTGGTGCTCTATCCAATTGAGCTACGGGCGCAATAAAGCCTTACTCATCCTTCATCGGCGGCTAGCCACACCCTAGCCGCGGGCGGCCCTTCGTCAAGGCGCGGTGTTAGATCATATGGGGTCCGGTTTTGCAAGACGAAGGCGTACGGCCGCGGCACGATCAAACGATCAGATTTGTTCTCTGTCGATTTCCTTGGCGATGCAAAGTCAGGGTTCGTTAGCGTCGAAGCGGCGACCTTTTGCCGATCACGGGTCGCGCCATTCTAAATCAGCCGCCCGAGATCAGGCCAGCAGCAAACGATGTGGTGCAAGACTAGCCGCTTCGGGTCTCGGCGCTCGCCGCATTTCGCGGATCGCAAACATGCGGAACATCCGATCCGGCCACCCGACCCTTGGCGGGGCATGATTGGCAAGGAAGCTCTCAACCATTTCATCGGCGTCTTCCGGCAGACCCTCATAGCCGACCCGGTAGATCAGTTCGGAGATCGCGGCATTCTGGATTTGCCCCCGCATCTGGCGGATTTTGCGACGAATTTGACGCCGCAAATCGTCGAATTTGAGAGGCGAAAGCATCGGAATCTCGTAGGTCGCTCCGGCGACCCCGGCAATGCGACTGTTATTCCATGGCTCTGACAGCGCATCGAGATTATGCGCCGCCATGCTTCCCAACAGGCCGTCCCCCCAATACGTACCGATCGGCAGCTTGATGCGGCGGGCCACCATCCGATCAAAAAAATCCGGGCGGAAGGCATGCAGTTGTCCGCCCACCGTCAGCGTGTTGTGCGTTGCCAGGTTCATCGTCCGGCCGTTTGCGCATATGCCGGTGACCGCCACCGCGCAGAGGTCACCGCCCAGCCGC
Source organism: uncultured Alphaproteobacteria bacterium (assembly GCA_963777435.1). Taxonomy (GTDB): domain Bacteria; phylum Pseudomonadota; class Alphaproteobacteria; order ATCC43930; family CGMCC-115725; genus AP-15. The sequence goes on along the minus strand of CAVZQT010000004.1, from coordinate 497,685 downwards.
TCCTCCATCGCCCGAAACGAGGCGGGGGCGATATACGCGTAGCCATCTACGGCGCCGTAGGCGTGTGCCGGCGATCGCAGCGCATAGATGAACTGATTAATCGCGTTCGACTTGTCGCCAGATTTGATTTGAAAAATCTCGATCGGACCTCCGGGCATCGCGATCTCTCGCGCGATGTCGAGGCTGCGATCCCGGCTGCCATTCAAAATGACCGTGATTAGGGCCCGACGCCCGGCTAACGCGGCGATCACGCGCTCGAGGCACCCGCGCAGGCGCTTTTCTTCGTTCTGACAGTAGACCGCCACATTCCAATCCAGCTCATATGACATGGCGTCGCCGTTCCTTCTTTTCGGCGCGTAGCCAGCCCATGATTTGGAGGTCTTGGGTCCGTCTGGACAGCGTGACGATCTGAATAGTAGAGGCGCTGTGTCGCGGCGGGGCGGAACGTATTACGCCGCCGGCTGTGCGACCGTGCGCGGCGCCACGCCGAGCCTGCTCCGCGCGGGACTGCCCAATTCGCGTTCGACAAGAGCGCGCGTCCCGATCGCGATCCCCGCCAGCATATAGAGGAACGGGTTGGAGGCGATGCTCACAAAGCTGCCGCCGACGACGAACGCGACAAGGGCGATCTGCGTCGCCCGCGCCAGATCAGCCGTCCAAGCAAGTTCCTCGTTTCCGCGCACGCGCTTTTGCACCACGGCGCAACTGCGATAGATCGCTATGATCAGACCACAAAACAGACCGAGGCCGACAAATCCTTGCTCTGCCAATATTTCGAAAAAAATATTGTGGGCCTCGAGCCAACCGGATTTGCCTCTAATGCTTCCCGCGTCTAGGACGAAAACACCGAACCCGCCGCCGAGGACCGGGTGCTGGAGCCCCATCGACCATGCCCATTTCCAGGCATCGATCCGGCCCATCGCCGATGCATCCTGCTGATAGTCGGCGAGGGTATCCATGCGACCAAACCAGTTTTCCGGCGCGATCAGGTAAATTGCCAGCGCCGTGGCGGCAACGGCCAACGGACCGACGACTTTCCGCCGAGCGCGGATGCCCAGCATAAACAGCGTCGCACCCATTGAGAGAAGCGCGGTGCGCGCAAAGGTTCCAATCGAAGCGAGCAGACAGGAGGCGGCGACGCCCAGCATTACCGGCTTTGCAAATCTGAGCCAACGTGGCGGAAACAGCGTCGGCCATCGCGCGAGATAGAGTGCAAATGGCAAGGTCATCGCCAGCACGACGGATAAGGTAACGCGGTCCCCGAAAAAGCTGCCGTAGCCGCCGGTGACCACTTCCCCGTCCGCGATTCCGCCTGAACCGCCGCCGACAATCACCTTGATGGCGCTCGGCACCGCGAAATAGGTTGCCGCGAGCACAAAGGCCCAGACAAACGCTTCGATACGCACTCGCGTCGACAGCATTTGCGCGGTCAGGATGGCGAATCCAACCACCTTGATTGTGCGGTCCCATTTGCCCTCCCCCGCCCACGGCGCCAGCGCGTGAAGCCAGGCGATGTTCATCCATATGAGGAGGGCCACCATCAACAGCATCAATGTCAGTGGCCGCGGAACCGTTTTCTCCTCCCGAATGAGCCACACGAAAAACGTCAGCGCACCGACGGTCAATGCCAAATAATTGGACAGCAAGCTCGCCGAATATATGTCGCCTGGCGGCAGATAATCGATCCAATCGTAGATCAGTACGCCGACAAAAGGCGATATCAGAACCATCGGCATTAGCCCCAGATATAGGGCAAGAAACAGAAGTTGATGAACCATCCCGCAGAACCGTCCGCCGCCCTAGAGGCCACCAAATTGCTTGCTGGAGTCAGCATGTCACGATAAAAACACGAGACGTAGGCTAACCTGCATTCCCGGATAAAGCCAGAATTTTGGGTGCGCCGGTGAAATAGCACTTTTGAATTCAGCATTTTAGGGGAACAGCCGGAGCGCTGTGTGGGATCCGACGGGTGAAGCGGATAACGGCGGGCTGAAGCTTGATATTGACCTCCGGCGAATGCTCCAATTGCGGCCGCGCGGTCGGTCCGGTGGATCACCCGGGTGCATCAGCGGCGACCGCCAAGACCACCGCGCCTCACTCGGTTCGGGCAGCCCCCAACCGAGTGCGAACGGAAGGGAGGGCCCACGATGTCATTTCGGCTGCTCCCGTTATCATCAGTTGTTATGGAGGGTTCGGCATGACCGAGGATGAAACCGCGATTGTCGAGCGAGAAAGGGCATTTCACAACGAGCGCTTCTCCCGCGATACGGAATTGCGATCAGGCGGAAGGGATTGGTGGGGGGCGATCTGGCACGAAACCGAGTTGCAAAAGCAGATGCTGCGCACCAGCGCGCGCGGGAAGGACGTGCTGGAATATGGTTGCGGCGACGGCTCGTTTTCCTTGGTCGCCCTCAGAACTCCCCGAGATCAGTGGCTCGCTGATCGGCATCGATATCTCCGATGTGGCGATCGGAAAAGCCGCCGCGCGCGCTTCCGAATTGGGATATCGGAACGCGTCGTTTCGCCAAATGAATGCCGAGGCAATGAGTTTCCCCGACGAGAGTTTTGACGTCGTTTTCGGCCGCGCCATCGTTCACCATCTCAACATCGAAAAATGCTTTGCCGAGGCGGCGCGCGTTCTTCGTAAAGATGGCATCGCCATATTTTCCGAGCCAATGGGACACAATCCCCTGATTAACCTCTATCGCAAGCGGACGCCCACTATGCGCACGGTGGATGAGCATCCGCTGCGCATGGAAGATTTCGCCCTCGCCCGCCGCTATTTTTCGAGAATTGATACCAATTTTCACGGCATGTTTACTTTGCTAACCGTGCTGTTAGGTCGCGCGGCTCCGCCATTCCGTTTCACCAAGGCGATCGATGATGTCGTCCTGCAGTCGCCGGCGATAGGACGCTATGCCTGGAATTGCCTTTTTGTGTGCCACAAGACCTGAGAAGTCGAATGGACCGTAATATACCTCTAGTTACATGAAAAGTTTTTTGAACCGGCGCTTTTATCTTGATAAATTGATGTTTCGGGGCACTATTTGGTGCTTATACCATTGGTAAATTGAAATGGTTCTTCTGAGCTTCATTCTTGCAAAAGCTCTCGGTGGTTTAACCGGATGCCAGAGAATATTCTTCTCTTTTCCGGGGAAGAGACGGATATTTAGGGTGCCAAAACTACCTAATTTATCAAAATCATCTCTCGATTTATCGATATAACGGCGGTTTCGATCCTCTGCCGCGACATAAGGTCCATTACCCCCGATGTCACGAATGGGAATACCAGAAAAATCCAAGATCATCGGCCAGCTCATTTCGTTGTATCCTGCCCAGCCTCTCATATAGGCGGAATGGATTTTCGACAGAGCAGTGCCGGATATACAAAAAAAATTAAAAACACACCCGTTTTGGCATGTCTGCTGGTACGATATCAGCTCCCGACGAGAACATATTAATATAGTCCCAGTCATCCGGCAGCTTGCGCAGGTGAGTGCAGGCCAGCCCGGCATTCGAGTTTGTCTCATCGATTTCTTTTATAAGATTTCCGAAATCTCCAGTATATTCTACATCATCCTCCATCACCCAAAAGTTACGGTAATGTTGATTGTCCAGCCAAAACAATATTATTGGAAGATCAACATACCCTCTCGCGGTAAGGCTAAATTTACCTTTGGCGGACCTGTTTGGGTAATCTAATGAATGCAGGGAATCAACATTATAAATAGTATGAGGTACGACCACATCGCCAAATGCAGCTTTAGTTTTCCCTTGCTCCGATATCGTGTCAAATGTTACAACGTGAAGATCCATGTTGGGTAGAGATGTTTTTAACGAATGATTAACGCGTACGATCCGCTTTGATGTATTCGCGGCTTGTGGGCGAGATAGATAAAAGCGTCTCTCATATTGTTCATGGTTTGCTATAATCAGTTTTTGCAGTCTACCGCATGATATCATGGCGGCAGCCAGGATGTGAAATGCGAACATCGGCCGACGGATCAAGAATGCTGGGGGTCCGTGCCGCCCAATGGACCGTCGCTGCACAACTCTGGTGGTTCTTGAGATGTCAATCAATCCAACAGCTCTCAAATGTTCGAGGAGTCGAACGAACGCAAACAACTGATCGTGAGTCTGCGGCTTTAGATTACGATCGCGCTACTGCAGCGGACATTCAGCAAGCAACCAAGTCGGTCATCAGCATCGCCGGCTGCGGGTGCCGTCATTCGGTGCCGGTCGGGTTCCAGCCGATGGCGCGGCGCAGGAAATTGTAGCCGAGCGCGGTAAACGAGGCGCGCTCGCGATTGTCCTTGCCATAGCCGTGGCCGCCGGCAGCTGGTTCGTAGAAATACGCCTCGTAACCCATCGCCTGCAATTTCGCCGCCATTTTGCGGGCGTGGCCGGGATGCACGCGATCGTCGCGCCGGCTTGTCGCGATCAGGATCGGCGGGTAACTCCGTCCCGGGGCCACCTGGTGATAGGCCGAAATCTCTTTCAGGAACTCCCAGTCATCGGGATTGTCGGGGTCGCCGTATTCGGCAATCCAGCTGGCGCCGGCATGCAATTTCGCATAGCGACGCATGTCGATCAGCGGGATCGTGCAAAACAGTGCGCCGAAACGCTCGGGATAGCGGGTCAGCATATTGGTGATCAGGATGCCGCCATTCGATCCACCCTCGGCGGCGATACGGCCGGGGCGGGTCACGCCCCGCCGGACGAGATCAGCCGCGACCGCGGCGAAATCGTCATGCGACAGGCGCTTGCCTTCGCGACGCCCGGCCTCGTGCCAAGCAGTGCCGAACTCGCCGCCGCCCCTGATGTTGGCGACGACGCCGGTGCCACCGCGTTCAAGGCAGAGTTTGCCCAGGGCGGAATTGTAGTAGGGCAGCTGCGAGATGCCGAACCCGCCATAGCCGGAAAGATGAACCGGCGCCTCACCGGTGGCTTCGGGCGGGCCGACCTGGGTGTAGGGGATGCGAGCGCCGTCGATGGAGATGGCCTCGTGCCGGGTCACAACAAGGCCGGTCGGGTCAAAGGCCTGCGGCGCCCGCTTCAGGAGTTCGGGCGCAGCCTCAAGGCGCACCAGAAACAGTGAGGCCGGGGTCAGCGGGTCCTGCGCGCTGGCGAGCAAATCGCCATTCGAACTCGTCGCCTCGGACATCCAATGGCCACGTGTTGGCAACCCCGAATTCGGGCAGGCCGCTAATGCGTTCGCGCCGCCAGCCGGTAGCAGACGGTGTCAGGGCTTCAAATACCGGCTTCAAATCGTCGAGGATTGAGAGAACGAGCCGAGTGCCGCACCAGAAGAAGGCCTGCAATGCGCGCCGCTCGGCCGGCTCGAAAAGTTTTGTGAAATGACGGTCACCGGCAAGGAAAGCCGCAAAGGAAAGGCCGAGCACGGTGTCCGGCGGGTAGGTCTCGCCACCGACATGCCACGGCGTGCGGGGCCTGACCGCAAGCCAGCCGCGATGCCAGGTGACCCGCGCGTCGGTCGGTATGTCGATCCGGGTTTTGGGGCCGGTTTCGTCGCCGATCCAGACGATCTGGTCAAAGAAACCTAGCCGCTCCGCGAACCAGACATGCCCAGCATCGCGATCGACATCCGCCCACACCGACATGTTGCCGGCATCGGTTTCAAAAATGACCGGGGCGGCGACCGGGTCGGTTCCGCGCGACCACAGCCGTACGGTGCGGGCGTAACCCGAATTGGTCGCCATTCCCTCGCCAAAGGCCGAGGACAGCAGCAACGTGTCGCGATCGAACCAGGCCGCGGCGCCCTTGGCCTCCGGCAGCGTAAAACCGTCCGGAACAAAATCGCGCAACACCAGGTCGAATTCGCGCAATACGTGAGCGTCGGCGCCGCCGCGCGACAGCATCAGGATGGCGCGGTCATGGCTGCCGGGGAGGGTCGTCGCCCCGCCCCAGATCCAATCCTCACTTTCGCGCGTCGCCAGCGCGTCGAGATCGAGCAGGATGTCCCATTCGGGTTGCTCGCTGCGATAGCTGTCGAGTGTGGTCGCCCGCCACAGGCCGCGTGGATGTTCCGCATCCTTCCAGAAATTGAAGACTCGGGGGCCGCGCCGTGCGATCAGCGGGAGGTTGTCGGGCCGATCGAAGATCGCTGCGAGCATGTCGCGATCGGCGGCAAAGCGTCCATCGCCAAACTGGGTCAAGGTCCGCGCATTTTGCGCCTCGACCCAAGCCATTGCCCGCTCGCCATCGACCTCTTCGAGCCACAGATAGGGGTCGTCGTCAGGTGCTTCGAGCGTCGGCCGCGGATCGATCATCGGTCTTCTCGGATTAGGTCCATCCGTTTCAGCAAGGCACCGTCACTGCTTGTAGGACGGGTCGAGGCGGTCGAGCTTGCGCAACAGCGCCGGCCATTCGAATTTGGCCGGATCATTGCGCCCAGCGGCCGGGCGGACCCTGGCGTTATCGCAAGCGGCGCTGACGACAGCGTCCGGTATCGGGTGGAACTCGGCGCCCGATTGCTGAAACGCGAGTTGCATCGCGCAGGCCCGCTCCATGCGATAGGTCGCGAGAAAGGCCGCCGCGATGCTCTCCCCGACGACCAACAAACCGTGATTGCGCAGGACCATGATGTGGCGGTCGCCAAAATCGGCAAGAAAGCGCGTAAGTTCGTGTGGGCTTCGTCCCGTCCCCTCGTAGTCGTGATAGGCGACATCGCCGATGATCTGCAACGCATGCTGATTGAGCGGCAATAGCCCGCTCTTTTGCATCGATACGGCGCAGCCGGCGACCGAGTGGGTGTGGAGCACGCAAGCCACATCGGGCCGCGCCCGATGCACAGCACTGGGGATCGCAAAACCGCCGCTGTTGACCTCGTGTTCCGAAGGCTCGACCTTGTTGCCCTCGGCATCGATCTTGACCAGCGACGACGCGGTAACCTCGTCGAACAGCAAACCATAGGGGTTGATCAGGAAATGATCGGGTTGCCCCGGCACCCGCGCCGTAATCCGCGTGTTGATCAGGTCCGACCAGTCGAACAGATCGACGAGGCGATAGCACGCCGCAAGGTCGCATCGGGTCTGCCATTCCTCGGTGGACATTCGCGCGGGCATTGCCGTTACTGTTGACGCCATGGGCTTCCTCCGATGCTAACGAGCGAAGTTCGAAGAACGCGCCGATCACCTCGGCGCGAGGATAGCTTCCTCGATGCCTTGCGCGATGGCGAGAAGACGATGGTCGCCGCCGTGCTCGCCGACCACCATCAAGCCGACCGGCATAGCACCCGGTTGCTGGATCGGCAGGGTCACGGCGCAGCGATCGAGAAAGTTGATGATCGAAGGGTTGCGCAGGATCAGTGCGTTGATCCGGAAATAATCCTCGTCACGGGCGAAGGCGGAGATTGGCGGCGCGGTAATCGCCACGGTCGGCATCAGCAGCGCGTCGAACTCTGCGGTGCGAGCGGCGACCCGAGCAATCAAATCGGCGCGCGCGGCGCAAAGCTCGATGTATTCGACGGCGGTCATGCCGCCGCTGCGCTCGATGCGCGATCTCACCCGAGGATCATAATCATTGCCACGCCTGGCCAACAGCGGCTTGTGCCAGGCAAAGGCCTCGATCGGCGTAAAGCCGCCACGAGCGTTTAACGCGCGGTATTCGCCAAATTCGGTCAGCGGCAGATCGACGATCCGCGCGCCGGCCCGCGATAATGTCCGACAAGCCTCGGTGAAAGCTGTTGCCACCTCCGGTGAGAGGTCGTCCAGAACGAAAGTTTGCGGCACAGCGAGGCGCAACAGCTCGACCGCGATCTGTGCCGGTACGACCGGCTCCTCGCCCGCCATCACAGCGTCGGCAATGGCGCAGCAAGCAATGCTGTTAGCCAATGGCCCAATCGAATCGAGGGTCGTCGACAGCGGCGTCGCACCGGCGCGTGAAACCCGTTTCTGGGTCGGCTTGAACCCGATGATACCGCACAGCGCCGCCGGGATCCGCACCGAGCCGCCGGTGTCGGTGCCGATCGCAACGATGGCTTCGCTATCGGCCACCGAGACCGCCGCACCCGACGACGACCCGCCGGGGATGCAGCGCCGGTCGGCAGGGTTGCCGGGCGTGCCGTAATGCGGGTTGATGCCGACGCCGGAAAAGGCGAACTCGGTCATGTTGGTGCGGCCGATCAGGACGGCGCCGGCCGCACGCAGACGAGCGACGATCGGCGCGTCGCGGGGGGCCGGCGGCGTATCGTCGAGCGCCTTTGAACCGGCCAGGGTGGGTTCGCCCGCGACATCGAACAGATCCTTGACCGACACCGGCAACCCGGCAAGCGGCGAAACGACATAACCGGCCGCGCGCAAGCGGTCCTGGGCATCGGCAGCGGCGCGGGCGGTGTCGGCATAGACCTTGGTGAAGGTGCGGGCACCCTCGCCCGCCGGATCGGCAATCCGGGCCAGTGCCCGCTCGATTAATTCACGGCTGGTGGTACGACCGGCCGCAAGATCTTGGGCGAGACGGATGACGGTCGGCTTCGGCTCGGCGGCAGCAGGCATACATCCCCGCGGAAAGCAAAAACAGTGGTGATTTTTGGGAGAGTATCTTCGGCCCGCCTACGCGAATATACCGAAGTCGGTAACATCGAGTCTCGTCTGCCATCATTGCGACGCCGTCGTGATCGAGGTTGACCACCTCTCCAGGACTGGAAATGCTCGGAGAGCGCTCGAATAGGGGGCACGAACGATGAACCTCAACGCAGATTTCGGGGCACGTGCGGCAGTCCACGCCGCCAAACTGGACTGGACGCCGTCACCTCTCCCGGGGGTCGATCGGCGAATGCTCGATCGAATCGGGGATGAGGTGGCGCGCGCGACCTCCATCGTACGTTACGCCCCGCTCAGCCATTTCTCGGCGCACGTCCATGGTGGCGGCGAGGAGTTCCTGGTGCTCGACGGCGTTTTCCAGGACGAGGATGGCGACTATCCTGCGGGAACTTATGTCCGCAACCCGCCGACCAGCCACCACACGCCTCGCTCAGAGCCGGGCTGCACGGTCTTTGTCAAGCTTTGGCAATTCGATCCAGAGGACCACACGCAGCTGAGCACCGATACCCTTGCTCTAACTTTTGTCCCTGCGTCCGAGCTTCAGGGTGTCGAGCTGGCTACTTTATTCGAGAACGCATCGGAGCGGGTCCGCATCGAGCGCTGGACCCCCAGGACCGTTATCGACTTTCCGGTTGAAGGTGGGCTCGAGCTGCTCGTTCTAGACGGCAGCTTTAGCGAGGGTGGAGAGGAATTCACGCGGCATTCGTGGCTGAGGCTCCCGCCAAGTTCGCGATTGCACGCCGCCGCTGGACGGGACGGGTGCAAGCTCTGGGTCAAGACGGGCCACCTCACGCTCAACCCTCGCTTGCCGACAGCCGAGATGACCCGTTGAAAGCCAGCTCCGTCCGCTGCTGCATCATTGCTGCCAAACCTACCTGCGCTCTTGGACGCCCACCGACAACCAGTCAAGAGAGGGACAAATGTACAAGGCGTCAGCCGATATCCTGCTGCCAACCTCAATCATCGGCTCTTTGCCGCGGCCGGCCTGGCATAGCGCCGCGCTTGGGACCAGGAGCTTTCTCGAAGCGATGGTCAATGCGCGCTGGCGGGAGCAATACGAGGACGCGGTGTCGACACACCTGCGCGCGCAGGAAATCGCCGGGCTCGATATCTGCACCGACGGCGATGCCCATTATGACGAAGAAGTCGGCGGCTTCAGTTGGCAGAGCTATCCCCTCACCCACATGGCCGGCTTTTCACAAGAAGCTCAATTGACGCCGCCGGCGGTGGCAGCCGCCTCGCCGCCGCGCGGACACATCCTGCACGATCAACTCGAGGCGCGGGTTCTGCCCCGCATCGTCGGGCCCTTGGGGCCCGGCAATCTGCAATACGCGGCAATGTGGAAGTCGGCGCAGCGACTAACCAGGAGACCCGTCAAATTCGGCACGATCTTGCCAGAGCTTCTGGCGGCGGCGGTGGCTGATGACTATTACAAAGATCCCGTCGAGCGATGCTGGGCGTTTAGCGAAGCGCTCAATATCGAACTCAATTCGCTGGCCGATGCCGGGTGCCCGGTGATCCAGCTCGAAGAACCGCAAATTCATATGGTGCCGGCCCGCGGCAAACCGTTTGGCCGGCTCGAGACCGCCGACCTCGTCAAACTGTTTAACAATACGGTCAAGGGGCTGCGCGGCAAGACCGAGGTGTGGTGCCACACGTGTTGGGGTAACCCGGCGCAGCAGCGGATTTTTCGCGACGTGCAAAGTTATCAGCCGACGCTTTCGGCATTGAACGAAGTCGATGCCGATGTAATCACCTTCGAGACCTGCTCGTCGGGGACCGGCGATCTTCCGGCAATCGGCAAGATCATCACCGACAAGAAAGTCGTTATTGGTGTGATCGATCATCATACATTGCAGATCGAGCGCCCCGACCAGGTTGCCGATTTGATCCGCGAGGCGTTGCGCCATATCCCGCCCGAGCGCCTGGTCATCTCTTCCGACTGCGGCATGGGCCGTGAAGGAATGAGCCGGCGCCACGCGCAGTACAAGATGGTCGCAATAGTTCTAGGCACCAACATCGTTCGCAAGGAACTCGGGCTGCCCGAGGCCGAGTGCCTCGCCGCCGACCCGCGCTACTCGCTGGCACTGCCCAGTGCCAGCGACTAGTCTTTCCCAAACCGCGTAACTCACATGTTTAGGCGGGGAGCGGGGCGATGCTGACGGGCTCAACGCAATCGGCAAGCTCGGCGGATCCGGAGCTGATCGAGGATCTTGTCGCCGCCAATCGCATCCTCGCGGATCAAGGCGTGCTCGACGGCTTCGGCCATGTCAGCGCCCGGCACGACAAGGATCTGGGTCGCTTCTTGTTGGCGCACAGCATGGCGCCGGCGCTGGTCACCGCTGCCGATATCATGGAGTTCGACCTCGACAGCAACGCTATCGATGCGCGCGGCCGCACTGGTTACCTTGAGCGCTTCATCCACGGCGAGATCTACCGGGCGCAGCCGGAGGTGCAAGCCGTCGTGCACAGCCACTCGCCGGCGGTGATCCCGTTTGGCGTTGTCGGCGTGGCATTGCGGCCGATCTTTCATCTCGGCGGGATTTCTCGGCGCCGGGGTGCCGGTGTTCGAGATCCGCGATGCGGGAGGGCCAGCCACCGACATGCTGATCCGCAATCCGATGCTCGGCGCGGCACTGGCCCGGACCCTCGGGGATGCGCCGGTGGCTTTGATGCGCGGCCATGGCAACGTGGTCGTTGGTCGATCGATCCCGGAGGCTGTGTTCCGCGCCGTCTACACCGAGGTCAACGCCCGGCTCGCAAGCGAGGCATTGCGGCTGGGAGGAGGGCAGGTCGCGTTCCTCAACGAAGAGGAGGCGAAAGCGGCGGCCGAGACCAATGCCGCGCAGATCGGCCGGCCGTGGGAGTTATGGAAGGCCAAGGCGCTTCTGAGAGCAGGGCTGAAATGGTTCTGGTTGGCCCGCAACGACCCGACGACGTTTGGGATGAGTCATGCTAACCGAGGAGAAGGAAGACGTCTATGATCGAACGGATTTGGGACAAGTTTCTGACCGAACGCGATAAGGCAGTATTTGCGGCTGGCGGGTTCGGCGCCCGCGCCGGGTTTGGCAAGCGGCCGGCATTGCTGGTGATCGACGTCAATTGGGCGTTTTGCGGCGAGCGGCCGGAACCGATCCTCGAATCGATCAAGCGTTGGCGCACCTCCTGCGGCGAGGACGCCTGGATCGCACTCAATTACATCAAGTCGCTGATCGATGCGGCGCGAGCCAAGGCGCTACCGGTCATCTACACTACCGGCGAGCGGCGGCCGGATAAATGGGATGCCGGCAGCTGGCGCTGGAAGAGCACACGCGGCGACGAAGCCAGCGGCACGGGCAGTGATAGGGTAGACGGCAACGAGATCGTCGCGATGATCGCACCTGGCCCGCGAGACATCGTGATCCGCAAGCAGAAGCCCTCAGGGTTTTTCGGGACGAACCTCGCCTCGTATCTAACGCTGCTTGGCTGCGACAGTATCATCGTGGTCGGCACCACGACATCGGGCTGTGTGCGCGCCACCGCGGTCGACGCGTTCAGCCTGAATTATCGCGTGATGCTGGCTGAGGAAGGCTGCTTCGACCGCAGCCAAGCGAGTCACGCGATCAGTCTGTGCGACATACACGCCAAATACGCCGACGTCGTCGCAACTGCCGAAATCCTGGATTACATCACAGGGCTCCCCGCTGGCCTGTTCGATCTGCCGAGCGGGAGCAATCGCAGTGCGGTAAACATCAGGCAAGCAGCCGAGTAAGCACCGCGCGAACTTGACCGGCCCGCAACGCCAGCCCAAGTATTTTCCTTGTGCAGCGAGCCGCGCCAGTCCAGTGCAGTTAGAGGAACGGAGCTCGGCCCGAGGGCACGCGGTCGAGGCGCGGAAGAAATTAGGGCTGAGCCGGCTGCAAGGATTCCGTATCATGGAACCGGCGGTAGTCGATGGCCAAGCGGCCATCCTCGGTTCGGGTGAAGACATCGACAAAACGGCGGCCCCACAACACCTCGTGCGCGAGATACGAGGTGCGGGCATGGATTGATTGCGACGTCGTTTCGTCGATACCGGTGACGGTCACAACGATTTCGGCGGCCTCAGATTCAAAAGATGCTGGTGTCGCATCTATCAACGGGCTCGCCGAATCGATTGGGTGCATCACTGTGAAGCTCATCGCGAAAATTGGGCTCCGCTCGCGTCCCAGCTGCAGATCGTAGAAACGGCGCATCCATTCGCCCTCGGCGGTGTGCTCGTCGCGCACTAGGGTGACCGAGACCTGCGCCTCGAGAATTTGATTGCGGCGCTGATTGGCGATACGAAACGATAAAGTCGGGAGACCGTTAAAGGGCGTTACGACGGCGACCTTGCTGAACGTGACCCGCGCCGTTGGCCGTGTGAACCGCGCCAGCACCAGACCAGCGGATACTGCCAGCAAGGTCAATCCGACCATTGCCTCGACAGTCATAACGAGATTGCCGTAGAGCGTCGCCGGCGACATCTGCCCGTAGCCGATGGTCGAGATTGTCTCCACGCTGAAAAAGAACGCATCGGCGAAAGATCCCGGCCGCGCGCTCGCAATCGAGCGGTCGCCGAGCAGATAAAGCGCCGCGAACAGGACGTTCAGCGTGAGATAGACCGCGGCCAAGCCCGACAGAAAAGCCCACCACTGCAATGTCAGCAGGTGATGATAGAAATCGCCAAGCAATGAATCGGGTAACCCAATTGCCACTACGCGATCACTGGCTTCCCGTTTTAGAAGACGGGCGGCGGCGCGCGAGCCATGGTCTCGATCAGCTCGGGCCGCGGCTGTCCGGTTCTTTCACGGGGCTCCTCTTTGCTCCTCGTCCCTTCTCGAAACTCCAAGATCCTACATTAATCGCCGGTTAAGCCGGCGCCCGAGGGGTGATGGGGTGTTCGCTTAGGCGAAAACTCCGCGCCGCAGAGCGAGTGATATACGACTTGAGCATCTAAACTAAACTCGGAGGAGAAAGATGGCTGATCCGCATCTCAAGTTTGTGCACGACGTCACGCCAAGTGCGGAGGGCTGCGAGGATTGCTTGCGGACGGGCAGCTCTTGGGTGCACTTGCGCCTATGCCTGAGTTGCGGGCATGTCGGCTGCTGCAATTCCTCGCCCAATAAACACGCCCGACAGCACTTTCACGCGACCGAGCATCCGATAATCCAGTCCTTCGAACCGGGGGAGGATTGGCGATGGTGCTATGTGCACGAGGCCTTGGTTTGACAACGGACAGACAATCCGCGTCCGTCCGTCAACCCGCCATGCTGGCTAGCGCTGATGGACCAGGCTGTGATCTTGCACCGAAGGGCCTCGGTCACCCCACTTCCCAGACTCCTCAATAGTCGAAATTGTAGTTGATGCCGACGCCTGTGCCGCTGTTCTGGCCGGCTTCGGTGTCGACCGTCAGGTGATGGCCGAGATCGACTTCGACTGTCACTTTGCTGGTCGGCGGCGAAACACCTTGCGTAACCCCGACCGAGACCCCGGGAGCGATGTACTTTCCGGCGCTGAGTGCGGCCGCACTTTGCGTTGTCGGCGTAACGACGCTCGGGTTGAGGATACTGCTCGCCGCCCCGCCCGGGCCTTGCCCCAGCCGCAGCCAGTCGAGGCCAAGGCCGCCGCGCAGCCGATCGAGCACCCCGGGATCTTTGCCGGAAAGCGCCGCCGCCGCCTGCGCCAACTGCAGCCCTTGACCCGCAGTCATCTGCCTGACCCCGTTGCCAAACAGGACACGCGCCAAAATTTCGTCCTGCGGCAAAGGTGGGGTTGAACTCAGGGTTATGACCGGAGCCGACGCGTATCCGGTGATCACGATTTGCGCGGTGACATCGGCAGCATTCGCCTCGGCGACGATGTCCAATGCCGGGTCGATCTTGGCGCTGCCGTCAAAAGCGATCGTGCCGCGGGTCAGCTGGAAATTCTTTCCCAGGAGCGTATAGCTGCCGCGGTTGGCGACCAAGGTGCCGGAAATTTGCGGCGCGAGGGTCGTTCCGCTGATCTTGAGACGTCCGCTCCACTGACTGTCGAGCCCGTGACCCTGCACCAGCACCGGTCCGGCAAGCCCGAGAGTGATGTCGAGCTTTGCCGGGATCGCCGGCGCGGAGGGGACGGGCGGCTGAGCGGTTGGTTGCCGCCCATTCACCTCGGTGACCTTTAACACCACGACGTTTGGCGGCAGGCTGTTAGGCAATGTAATCTGACCACGGTTGATGGTCAGCGGCGCCGTCACCGTTGGCGCCGCCAACCGGCCGGTAACTGAGATGTTGCCGCTCGCGGTTGCCAATACTTCGTCGCGTGCGGCGATCCGGAAATTAGCGAGAGCGGCCGAGAGGTGCGTCGTCGGGCCGTCGGTTCCGCCTAGCACAAGACTGCCTTGGGCCTTTACCGTGCCTCCGACCCCATCGTCCGCCGACAGCGAGGCAAGCCGAAAGCGATCGCCATTGCCGATCAGTTCGGCTTGCAAATTGGCCAGCACCGCGCCGCTCGCGAAATTTTCGTAGCGGGCATCGGTCAGCCGTAACTGGCCGGCGGCGGCGGGCGCTCCGATTGTGCCGCCGACCGAGGCGTCGATCGCAAATTTCCCGCTCAACCGATCCTCGCCGAGCGGCAGCAGGTCCGCAAGGTGGCCGATCTCGCCGCCGCCTTGCAGGTTGATGGCGAGCCTTCCTTGTGAAGGCAACGAAACGCCGAACGGCGCCGGGGTCAATAGCAACGGCGCCGAGCCGGTCAACGCCATTCTGTCTCCGTGGAGACCGGTTACCTGCCCCCGAATGTCGATGGTACGGCCGTTCCAGTCGCCTTCCGCGGCGAGCCCGAGGCGCGGCGTTTGCCCCTGGTGTGAGACGGCGAGCGCCAATCCGGCAGCGCGAACGGTTATATGCCCTTGCGGAGCCCGCAAAGTGCCGCGGAGGGTCGCGGCCAAGGACACCTTACCGTGCACATTAGGGTGGCCCAGCAACCGGGCGCCGGCGGCAAGCGGCAACTCCGAGGCATCGAGGGTAAAGGCCAGCGCTTGCCCCTTGAGTGAGCCGCTGCCGGCGATCCGGCCCGGCCCAAACCGCATTGCCAGCCGCGAAAGCGACAGGTCGGACCCGTGGCGGGACATATCGAGCGGTTGTTCGAGCGCGAAATTCTCGTTATCGACCGAGCCCATTAGCCGCGTCAGTTGCAGATCCGCACCGCCGGTCGCCAGCGCACCCTCGCCGGCCGCGGCGATGCTCAAGGGATGGCCCGCGGCGTTGGCTTGAAACGCGAACCGGCCCGAGCCGTGGCTGTCGAATGCCGCGACAGCGCTGGTAAAGTCGAACGGGCCCGCACGAACGCCGCTCAAGCTGAGCCGCCCCGACCCGGTCGGCGCCCGCCGCAGGCCGCTTAGCCGGGCGGTCGCGGCGAGATGGTCGATTGCGCTCCGCGACGCGCCGGCGCCGACAGCAAGCCGCGATCCGTTGACCGTGAAGTCGAGCCCTTGGCCGCCAGCCGCCGCCACCAAACCGGCGGTTAGATCAAGACTGCCGCCAAGAGGCTTGCCGGCGAGCGCGGACCAGCGCGACAGGTCGCCGAAACGCCCGGTCAGCGATCCCTGGACAAGACCGGTGGCAAAAGCGATCCGCAGATCGCCGGCGATCGTACTGTCCGCCGCTGTCAGGCGCAGGTTGCTGACCGCGAGACCGGCATTCGCGATCGGGGCGGCGGCGAGCGCCAGCCGGCCATCGAGCCGTCCGGCGCTAAAGCTGCCGTCGATCATCGCCTTGGGTTGCGACAGATCGGCGACATTGCCCGAAAGCCGTACCCGATCGAGGGCCGCGCCGGCAGCGGCGATGCTGCGCCCGTCGAGTTCGGTGCGCAGTTGCAGCCGATCGAGGGGACCTTCCGCCACCGCCTTGCCCGAAACCGAGCCGGAAATATCGGCGCCGATTGCCGGGCCTAGTCTCTCAAGACGCGGGATGTCGAAAGCGAGTGCTGCGGTCACCCGGCTCGTTGCTGGATCGAACCGGGCGTTCCCGCCGAGCCTGCCGGCGGCGCCGGTCAGCGAGAGGTTCTCTGCCGAGACGATACCGGCCTCGTCGCGGCGGACAACCCCGGCCAGTGACGGAGCGGCGCCGAGCAGATCATCCGCGGCAGCGACGCCGGTCCGCAGGCCGGTCGCCGAACCAGCGACATTGACACTCCCGACAACGCCGCGATCGGCCGCGACGAGATGGCCGGCGGCGGTCAAATCGATGCCGGCGCTCGACAGTTCGAGCCGCGTCAGATCGAGCGAACGCGTCTCGCGATCGATATCCGCTGCCACCGACCAGTCGAGCTCTTGGCCTAACCGCGCGGCAACCGCGCCGCCTTGGGGAAATGCGAACTGCTTCAGCCGGCCTTGGCCGGCGACCGCGATCTTGGTTTGCGGATTATCGAGCGCGCCGCTTGGCGTGAGTGAGACATGTGCCGAGGCGGTCTTTGCCCCCGTACCCGAAACCTCGACGTCGGACGCCGCGAGATCGGCCGTGATTAAGGGCCTCTGCTTTGTTCCGCCAATCTCGGCGGATAACGCCGCCGATCCGCCAACATTCGCCCCGGCAATCGCTCCGAATTTGGATAAATCAGGGAGCTCGGCGCGCAAATGGGCGGCGACACCTTCGCCCGGCCCGCCGAATGCGCCGTTGCCCGTTACCGTGCCGGCGGCGGTTACGAATGACAGCCGGTCGAAAACGGTTCGCTCGCCGAAGACGGCATGCAGCGACAATGCCGTCCGATCACCGATGAGCGGAGCGAGATTAGCAGGCAGCAGGGCCGCCACGGTCGCCCGCGCCGATAAACCGAGCGCGGTTTCGGCCGAAATCGCCAGCGCTAGATCGGCATCGGCGCGCGCCAAAGCGCCAGCCGAGGCGGCGAACCGGGCATGCCAATCGGAAACAAATCCATCTCCGTCGAGCGATAAGAGCAGCGGCAGATGATCGGCCCGCGCGAATACGCGGTCGACAACAATTCCGGTCGGGTCGACTGCGTGCAATTGCAGCTTGAGCGTCGGCGTCTCGCCGGCCAGCGTCAGGGCCAGTCCAATATTGCCGGGCGAGCCATCGATGCGGTGAATGTCAAGATCGGCGTGCGCGGCTCCCCTTTGCAGTGCGGCGTCACCCGCGAGCGTCGCGACGACGCGCCTTCCTAAAACCGGCGGCGCCAACATCAGCCGGTCGATCACCAGCCGATCGATCGAGAGCTCGAACGGCAGGTGCGGCGGGTGAAGATAGTCGGCAAGCGGCAATGATGGCCCGGAGGGCGGCCGCGCCTGATCCCATTCGCCGGCGCGCAGGAGCCGAAGGCGCAGCTTTCCTGAGAGCAGCCTCGCCGGATCGATGTCGACCGCGACATTGCGCAGGCTGAGCCAAGTCCCCTCATTGTCGGCGATGGTGATGCTGCGGACGGTCAAATTGAACGGCACGGTTCCGCCCAGCCCGTCGACCCGCCAGGTGTATCGCGCGCTGCTAACCAGCCGAGATATCTGCCCGGCCAGGAAATTCTTGCCCGGTTGCGTCTGCAGCAATCCAAATGAAATTGCGAGCAAGCCAAGAGTGACGGCAACAGCGATGCCGACCCAGCGCAAGAAATCGCGCATCAAAACGCCTCACCCAGGCTGATATAAACTTGAATCGGCGAATCGCTGTGGCGCCGATAGAGCGGTGTCGCCAAATCGAGCCGCAGCGGCCCAAACGCCGTGTAATAGCGCAGGCCGAGGCCAACCCCATAAAACAGCCGATTACTTAGCTGCGGCACGCTCTTCTCGTAATAGCTGCCGGCGTCGATGAACGGCACGATGCCGATTGACTGCGTAATCTTTACCCGCGCTTCGCCATTTAACACCAGGCTCGATTTGCCGCCGATCGGATCATTATTCGGCGCCAGCGGCCCCGCGGTTTGATAGGCATAAGCGCGAATCGTGCCGCCGCCGCCAACGTAGATGCGTTGGTCAGCCGGGAGTTGCAGCAAGGGTGCGCCATCGAGCGAAGCTAGAGCCGCGCGGCCGGCGAGCACTGCGCGGCCATTGGCGCCAAGCGGCCAGTAGGTGCTCGCCGACACCTGATTCGAGACATAATTGAGATCCGCCGCGGAGAAGATGTGCGATGGCGTCACCGAAAGCTGGGCTCGATACCCCCGGGTAGGGCTCAAGAGACTGTCGGTGGTGTCGAGCTTCAAATAGGTCGGAAGGGCGATCAGCGTGTATTGCTGAGTGCGCTGCGCCGAAGTGATGATCGAGGATACATCGGCGAACTCCTGGACATTCGCTTTTTCAAGCTGTAGTCCGAGCCCGCCGGTGACGAGCGGGTCAAAGCGTCGCTCGACCCCGAAAGTGGTCAGCGCTCGGCGGCTGTGATAGGCGGTCGGCGTGTAGTCGGCGATCTCCGCTGTCGCCAGGAAATCCTGATCGGTGACAAGAAAATCCGGCCGCCGGAAATTGGCGTTAACCCCGTAAACCTGCTGGCCCCCTGTCGCCGAGAGGCGGAGATATTCGGCGTTGCCGAACAGATTGCGATTCTCCCAGAACACCTTGGCGGCCGCACCCTGGCTGGTGTTGTAGCCAACGCCCGCGCCAACCGTGCGGTGCGCCCGTTCGGCCGCCTCAACATTCATCAGCGCGCTGCCGGGGTTAGCAGCATCAGGTTCAGGGGTGATCCGCACGGTGCTGAAGAGGCCGCTTTCGATCAAGGCCCGGCGGGTTTCTTCGACCTTCGCGGCATCATAGACTGCGCCGCGCTGCCAACGCAGCCGGCGTTCGACATAGTCGGGGTTGAGGTTTTTGAGACCGGCTATCTTGACCGCGCCAAAGCGCGTTGCCGGCCCGGGCGCGATTTTGTAGGTCACCGTCATCGTATGGGCGGCGTGGTCGATCACAACCTCGCGCTTTTCGGCTTTGGCAAACGGATGGCCGTTGTTGCCAAACGTCGTAAGCAGCGCGTTTTGAGCGGCGATCACGGGCGCGGTGCGCGCCACATCACCAGGCTTTAGCGGCAGCGGTGCGGAGCTGGGGGGAAGCGGCAGCGGCTTTCCATCGGGCCCGAGGACGACCACCTTGGCGACATGATAGAGCGGCCCCGGTGCGACGGTTACAGCAACCTGGGCGGGACGGTCGTTGGTGTCGATCTTATAGGAGAGCTTTGCGTCCCAGTAGCCGAGGCTGCGCGCGGCGTCAGCGAGCCGGCCAAGATCGCTCTCGGCGCGCCGTCGCAGCGCTTCTTCGGAAGGGGGCGGCCGGTTTTCGAGCGCCTTGAGCTGCGAGACCTGGTCGAGGAGATCGGAAAGATCGCTTTCGGATGCCCCCTCAATCGTCGTTCGATAGGGGATTTCGGCGCGCCCCGCAGCGATCGGGGCCAACGCCGCGATAAGCGCTACTGCGAATGCAACGGGCCGAAACCGCATCGTTCCCGGGCGATGTCCCCTAAGGGGCGCCGCGCCGGGCCAGGTCTATGCGTCGCGTCGAGCCGCGGCGGCCTCGACCCGGCGTTTCAATCGGCGAATTTCCGGCGTCAATTGGCGATCAGGGGTCGTGCGCAGCAGCGCGTCGATACCGCCTTTATGCTCGATCGTGCGGATCGCCGCGGTGCTGATCCGCAACCGGACCGGGCCGAGCACGTCGGATAACACCGAGATTTGCTGCAAGTTGGGCAAAAAGCGCCGCTTTGTCTTGTTGTTGGCGTGGCTGACATTGTTGCCGACCTGAACGCCCTTGCCGGTTAATGCGCATCGCCGCGCCATCTCTCGCCCTCGACAAAACCGAAACCCAATACCGCACCAGCTCATCCGGGCGACGGGCGGGTCATTTACGCTATCGTCCCCGTTCCGTCAAGAAGCGGGACCGAGTATCGTCACTCGTTGATCCGAACGGAGGTGCGTCAGCTGCTGATCGGGTTGTTAACGAGTTCCTATCGGAACAGGTCGCATATCCTTATATCGCGCAATGAATTTGGCGGCAGTCCGTCGGTATATGCCGTCATTGTAACGATGTTCCCCGATAAAATGCAGCAAAGCGTGATCGCACTTCTCTAAATCAGGCTCGAAACAGGCGTAGCGGGGAAAAGGCAATACAGTTGCGCCTGGGGCATTCGCCAACATGTAATTTGAAGCGATTTGTTCGCTTCCCCATTCATTCCACTGTTTCTCTCGCAAAGTTCGGCTCATCAACGCCGAAAATTCTTGCAAGTCGGCTAGCGAGAATGCGCCCTGAGCAAAACCGGCAAAACCCGAAGACGCATGAACGTACGATTTGCCGTCGAGTAGTTTGTCGAGCGCGGCCTCGGCCGCGACACCCACGGGCAGGCGATCCCAATAATAAGCGTTGATCCAGCCTTGGACCATGCGAGCGGTGGCGGCAGCGGGTGAGACCTGTTGCCCGGCGCGCGTGCCCAGCAGAAATGGCCGGTTCTCCTCCCAACAGTGAACGACTTCTGCAACCGAAGCGGACACCATGATATCGGCGTCAACCTGGATGACGTAGTTGTTGGCAGTGAGTTCCAGGATCTTGACCAACCGTTCCCAGGTGCCGCCGCGCGGACAAGATCCGGTCGAAATCGCAGCAATGTCGAATACTTCGATATTCTGAATGTGGTTGTGCAGGATCGCCAGATCACTCGATGTCAGGGAGCCGTCGTTGATGATTGTCACCCGCCCGCAGCCAACCCCTGAATAGAGCGACTTGATCGCCAGCAGATACGCGGGCACGTCGCGGTGGCACACCATACTGAGGAAAAGCGGGGAATCGCCTCGCAGATGCAGCGGCGCAGTCGCGAGCACGCGCGCGGCAACGCGATCAAAGCGGTACTTGCCCCACGATCGCTTTGTCCGGGCGATCGCGCGTTCTACCAAATCAGTTGCCATGCCCATCGCGCTGTTGTGCATTGCCGCCGGCAGCCATCAAGTTGACATCACCGCGCCCTGGACCACAATCGGCCGCCATTGGTTTGCCAGAGCCCAGTTAAGTCTCGGTATCAAATCGGGGGAGAAGAACGCCGTGTCCGATGAAGTCAAGATCTCGCGGGGTCCGGGCGAGATGATGGGTAATGCCGGTCCCGGGATGCTGGCCGGCATCCGCGTGATCGAGATTGCTGAGGAACGCGCCGAATATACCGGGTTGCTGCTCGCCGGGCTCGGCGCCGAGGTGGTCAAAATCGAGCCCCGCGAAGGCAATGCGACGCGGCGGATCGGCCCTTTTCTCGATGATCAGCCGGGTATCGAGCGTTCGCTGTTCTTCTGGAATTACAATCGCAACAAAAAATCGGTGGTTCTCGACCTGGCGGATCCGGAAGCGCGCGAGCGGCTGCTGGGTCTGCTGGAAGGCGCTGATGTCCTGCTCGACGCCAGTTGCGGCGCGTTGAACCAGACGCTGGGGCACGACCGTGCCGGCCTGAACCACCGCTTTCCCCAATTGGTGACGGCGCGGATGACGCCTTTTGGCGACGATGGGCCGTGGGCGGATTTCAAGTCTTCGGATTTGATCCATCTGGCGCTCGGCGGTGTCATGATGAATTGCGGCTACGACCCCGACCCCAACTTTGAATACGACACCCCGCCGATCGCACCGCAAATCTGGCATGCCTATCACATCGCCGGTGAGCAATTAGCGACCGGCATCATCGCCGCACTGATTCACCGCGAACGCAGCGGCGAGGGCCAGGATGTCTCGGTCGCGATCCACGAGGCGGTGTCAAAGAACCCCGAGCAGGACATCATGTATTGGGTCATGCGGCGCGTGCCGCTGTGGCGGCTGACCAACCGGCATGCCGCCGAATTTCCCAACCACTCGCCGGGTATTTGTCACACCAAGGATGGGCGCTGGTTCATCACCCACGGCATGGGCGCGCGCGACCTCAAGAACCTGGTGCCGCTGCTGGCGAAATACGGCGCTGAGGCCGATCTGGAGCCCCCGCCACCGGATGCCGATTTGCGCGGGCGCCAAGTGCCCGGCACGGCCGGCAGTGACGAGAGGCGGGCGCATATGCTCGATGTCGTGCAGCGCTTTGTCCGCGCCTGGACCTATAAGGACATGCCATGGCGCGAGGCGCAGGATGCCGGGCTGTTGTGGGCCCCATTGCGCAAGCCGCACGAGAATGCGCTCGACGAGCATTGGCTGACGCGCGGCACCTTTGCCGACGTGCCGCATCCCGAGTTGGGCCGCAGCTTTCGCTATCCGACCAGCAAATGGCTCAGCAACAAGACAAGCTGGCAGGTCGGCAGACGCGCGCCATTGCTTGGCGAGGACACGACCGCCGTTCTCGGCGGAGTAAAGCGGCGGCCGAGCGTGCCGGCCGACCCGCGCCGGGTGGCGAACCCGCGGCTCTCGGCCCTGCACAACAAGCCTTTTCCGTTGCAAGGCGTCAAAATTCTCGACTTCGCGTGGTTTCTCGCCTCGGCCGGCGGCACGCGGTTTTTGGCGGCGATGGGTGCGGAAAGCTTTAAGGTCGAGTGGAAGGACAATCCCGACACCAGGCTTGCGGCGATGGCGCCGGTCGGCGGCCGAACCGCACGCGACGCCGCAGCTGGCCCATTGCCCGGTGTGAGAGACTCGGATATGGGCGGCCAATTCAACAACAAGAACGCCGGCAAGCGCGGCATCTCGCTCAATATCCGCCATCCCAAAGGGCTGCAGATCGCCAAGGATTTGGTGCGCGTCTGCGATGTCGTGGCCGAGGGGTTTTCGCCTGGCGTATTGCAACGCCTTGGGCTCGGCTACGACGTGCTGAAGAGTATCCGGCCCGACATCATCTATATCCAGCAATCGGGCATGGGCGCGCACGGCACCTATGGTCGGATGCGCACGGTCGGCCCGGTCGCCGCCGCTTTTGGCGGGCAAGGCGATATGTCGGGGCTGCCGGAGCCGGCGATGCCGGTCGGGTGGGGCTATTCGTATCTCGACTGGATGGGCGCCTATGGCTACGCGCTGGCGCTGCTCGGCGCGATCTACCATCGCGAGCGCACCGGCGAAGGCCAGTGGATCGACGCCTCGCAATGCAGAGTCCGGGATATTCCTGACTGGTGCGACGATCCTCGACTGGTCGGCCAATGACCGCGAATGGCGGCGCTACGGCAACCGCTCGCCCTACAAGCCGGCCGCGCCGCACGGCGCTTATCGCTGTCAGGGGAAGGACTGCTGGGTCGCGATCGCGTGTTTTACCGATGCCGAATGGCATGCCTTGGCCGAGATTGCCGGGCACCGCGAGTGGCTCGATGACCGGCGCTTCGACACGATCGAGCACCGGTTGCAGCATCAAGATGCGCTCGATCAGACGGTCAAATCTTGGACCCGCACCCAGGATCGCTATGCGTGCATGATGCGGCTGCAGCGCGCCGGAGTGCCGGCCGGGGTTTGCCAGAACGCCGAGGACCGGGTCGATGCCGATCCGCAGCTGAGCCATCTCAAATGGCTGACCGAGGTCACCGGCACCAAGATCGGCACCTGGCCGATCTATGAATTGCCGATGAAGCTCAGCGCCACCCCGGCCTATATCGGCGGTCCGACCAATCGGGGGGCGCCGTGCTATGGAGAGGATAATATGTCGGTGTTGACCGAGTTGCTCGGCAAAACCCAGAGCGAGGTCGAGCGGCTGGCCGAGGAGGGTGTCATCTGACCGAGGAAGCTACGCCGACTGGCGTCAGCTCGGTATCGGCGCCTGCGGATGGAGCAAGCCCGCTTGGCGCAGATCCGCCCACAACGCCGCGGGGATCGGACGATGCCATAATTCAAGGTTGGCGGCGAACTCGGCGACATTGCGCGGCCCGGGGATGATCGCCGCAACCGCCGGATGGGCGAGCGGGAACTGCAACGCGGCGGCGGCAAGCGGCACGCCATGGCTATCGCAAACCGCGCGGATCGCCTCGACACGGGCGATGATTTCGGGGGGTGCGGGCGCGTAGTTCCAGGTCTCGCGGCCGGCCAAAATGCCAGAGTTGAGCGGCCCGCCCACCACGATCGAGACGCCCGCCGCGAGGCATTTTGGCAGCAAATCCTCGATCGGCGCTTGTTCGAGCAGGGTATATCGCCCGGCCAATAGAAAAACGTCCCAGGCGCCCCATTCCAGCGCCTCGAGCAGGACCTCGCGCTCGTTGACCCCGATCCCGATCGCTCGCACCGTGCCGGCTGCGCGCAGCGTCTCCAGCGCCCGGTATCCGCTGTCGCGCAAGGTGCGCATCAACCCCGGATGCGCCGCGCTGCCGTGGGTTCTCGCACCGATATCGTGGACATAAAGGATGTCGATCCGCGCGAGGCCGAGGCGCTGCAAACTGTCCTCGAACGAGCGCATGATGCCGTCATAGGAATAGTCGTACACGACTTCGAACGGCATCGGATGATCGCCCGGCTGGGCCGGTCTTGAGCGCGGGCGTAACAGTCGACCAACTTTCGTCGACAGCACCCAGTCGTCGCGCGGCACGCCGCGCATCGCATCGCCGACGCAGCGCTCGGCCTGACCAAAGCCGTAAAAGGGTGCGGTATCGATATAGCGCACCCCGGCCGCCCAGGCCGCGGCGACGATAGCTTCGCCTTCCGCGCGACTGACCCCTAAGCGAGTGCCCCCGAGCGTCGCACAGCCGAGGCCCAAGGTCGTGACCTCAATCGGGGTATGCCCAATCCGGCGGGTTTCAAACGCTTCCATCGACCGCGTCTTTTGCCCATTCCGTTCTTACAAAGTCCTTAGCAGGTATCGTTAAGAAAGTTATCAGGGAACCGTCAGGCGGTAAACGCGCGCCGCGGTGCCGCTATAGAGCGCCCTTTTCTCGGCTGCCGAGGCGCCTGCCGTGATCCGCTTGAACGCGTTCCACAGCTCGGCGTAACCGCCCGATTGCTTGTCCGGCGGAAAATTGCTTTCGAACATCGAGCGATCGACACCAAAGGCCTCGATGCAAGGCTCGATATATTGCCGCCAGGCAGTGGCGAGATCTTCGGAAGACGGCGGCATATCACGTTCGTGAAACTCAAAGCCAAACGAGGTCATGCCGATGCCGCCGAGCTTGACGTGGACATTCGGGCATTTGGCCAGTTCGGCGATGTCTTTGTTCCAGGTGGCGAGGATCTCCTGACGGTGGCCAGTATAAGGCCTCACCCCGAGCACGCCGCCGACATGATTGAGAATGATCGTGGTTTCAGGGAATGCGCGGGCGAGATCGATCACGTCCGGCAATTGCGGATGGTATTGCCAGTGACTCGAAACTGAGACCGAGCGGCGCCAGCTGCGCGAAACCCTCGCGGAACTTCGGGTCACGCACCAGATGCGGCGGCACCACGCGGGTCGCAAATTTCTGGACGGCCTGGTTTTCGTCCCATGAGACACCGTGCCGAATACCGCGGAACCGGCCGCCGCCGGCCGCGATCTCGGCCTCGAGCACCTCACGCACGCGGGCGCCGAGCGTCAAATCGGCGTGACCGACAATCCCTTCCGCGACCCGGCATGACCCATAGCCACCCGAGGCGCTCATCGCGGCGATGCCGTTGACAAACTCGACCTCGCCGACGGGCGCCATCTCCGGCGGGCCGGCCTTGCGGTACATCGAGCGGCATTCGAGGAAAACGGTAGCAACGATGTTGTGGCTTTGGGAGGAGACGGAGCCGGCGTCCGCGACACCCGGGCCGATATCGTTCAGCAATTCGGGGAGCAGATAGCGGCCACGCTCCGGCGTATCCCAGAAATGATGGTGCGGATCGATGATCGGCAATTCCGGCTCCAGCGCCGCCTCGCGCGGCCGCTTGGCCAACCAGGTCGCCAGCTCGGTCTCGTTGCGGTAGGCGAGCCCCGGGTACTCGCCTTTAGCGTCTCCGATCTGAGCCATGTTCGCTTCTCCCCCCTCGAAGCTCGCACCGACAGGTTATTCTGCGGCTGCCCGTACCGCGGCCTTTTCGTTACGAAAGGCCGGAATTACTTCCTTGGCGAAGCGGTCGAGGTCTTCGAGCTGGACGTCGAGCGGCGTGCCGAGCGGGGTGGCGCAGATGAACTCGATCGATGCCGGGATAGCGCTTCTCGACCGCCTTGAGCTGCTCGACGATGTCTTCCGGCCGGCCGGCAAGGAAGCCGCCGGCTTTGACCGCGTCCTCGATGCGCGGCAGTTTGGTCGAACCGGCCAGCCGGGGATCGCGCATCGCCGCGATCTGCTCGTCGGTCAGGGCGCGCACCAGCCGCAATTCGCCAAACATCTTCATGTTTTCTTCGTAATGCGGGGCGGCCTCGCGGATCGCCTGCTCGCGGGAGGGCGCCATGTGGAACTGGTAGCCGAGCGCGAGCCGCTCGCCGAGTTCGAGCTTGACGCCGCGCCGGGCATAAGCGGCCTGAAAGCCGACCATATGCCGCTCGACAGCACCCCCCTCGGCCGAGCCGCCGCCAATGACGCCGCGGATGCCGTACTTGGCCATAAAATCGAAGGCGCGCTCCGAGCCGCTCTGGATCGGCTGCCAGCATTCGACCGGCAAGCGCTCCGGCGCCGGCACCAAGGTGATCTCCTTCAGGGTGTAGCCGCGATACGGCACCTCTGGCGGGATTGTGTAGAATTTGCCCTTGTGCGAAAACGGCTTGCCCTCGAACGCCCTGAATAAGATGTCGACGCCTTCCTCAAACAATTCGCGGTTGGCGTCCTGGTCCATCAGCGGCGAGCCAAAGGTCTCGACTTCGCGGGTGTGATAGCCGCGCGCGACGCCAAAGATAACCCGTCCGCCGGTCAGGATGTCGGCCATCGCATAGTCTTCGGCAAGGCGCAGCGGATGCCACATCGGCACGACATTAAAGCCGCAACCAATGTTGATGTTTTTGGTGACGCCGCACAAATGCATCGCCATCATCAGGAGGTTCGGGATCAGTTCCGTGCCTTCGGGCTGGAAATGATGCTCGGCCATCCAGAAGGTGTCGAAGCCGCGCTCGTCCATGCATTGGGCGTACTTCACCACCTTGTGCATCGCCTGCGCCAGCTGCTGCTTGCTGTAGCAGCGCTCGTTGATCGGCGTGCCGCTATAGCCAAGGTTCTCCATGTCGGCGGTGCCGTAATAGGAGCTGTCGAATTTCGTGATCATCGGAGGTTCCTCTATTCTGCCGCGAGTGCGGCGTTTTCCGCCTGCCAGGTCTTGAGGACCGGCAAGATTTCCTTGGCGAACATTTTGAGCCCGCGCTCGGCGATCTCATAAGGTATCCCGCCAAAGCGGAAAGCCACATTGAGTTCGAAATCACCGACGACCCTGCGGCGCTCTTCAAACCCGCGCAGGATCTTGTCGGGCGTGCCCCAGCTCGCCGCCTGCATAAAGCCCTTGACCGCCCCGTCGAGCCCGCCCTGGCGGGCGATCTCGGCCTTTTGCTGGTAAGCGTCATAGCCTTTGACTGTCTTAAAATGGTCTCCCAGAAATTCGTAGTGGTAGAAATTGCTTTCGACAAACTTGCCCTGGTACTTGCGCGCCTCCTCCTCGGTTTTGGCGAGGTTCGGGCCGCACACGCAAAACTCGGTCAGCATAATCTGCGGCGGCTCGGTACCGTGATATTTGCGGTGCAGTTCGCGGCCGCGTTCGATCACCGGCAGCCGCATCTCCCACGGGCGGTCGGCAAACATGACGATATGGGCGCCGAGTTTGGCGGCGGAATCGATCGAAGTCTTCGCTTGAGGCGACCGCATAGATGCGCCCGTCGAACGAATATTGCGGGCGCGGCCGGATCTCGATGCGCGGCTGCGGGTAGAACTTGCCATTGCCTTCGATAAAACCAGTCTTCAGAGCGTTGACGATCATCGGCGCGGCTTCGTCAAACCGCTCGCGCGACTCGTCCATGCTCAAGCGGAAGGCCGCGAACTCACGCCGGGCTAGGCCGCGTCCGAGCCCCAGCCGGAGCCGTCCCTTGCTCAACAGGTCGAGCACCGCCGCCTGCTCCGCGACGCGCAGCGGGTCGTGCCAGGGCACGATGACCGCTGCTGTGCCGAGATCGACATTCGGGCACAGCCCGGTCAGGTAGCTCATCAATTGTAGGTTGTCGGGGACAAAGGAGTAGTCGTTAAAGTGATGCTCGGCCGACCACAGCGCGTCAAACCCCAGATCGGCGGCGAGCCGCGCCAGGCGGATCTCCTCGTCCCAGACTTGGTCGTCCCCGACGTTCTCCCAGCCATAGCTGGCGAACACCATCATCATGCCGACATCCATGGCCTTCCTCCGCATCGTCGCGTTGGTGCGAGTGTTTCACGCGCGACCGGGGAAGACAACCTTCGGCGGGTGAAGCCTGGGTATCAGGCTGATCATCCCCGTCATGCTGCGTTCGCGGTGCCGACGCAGTCCCATCGGGTTCGTCGCACTTTCTGGGTCCTGGGGCGGAGGGGACACCTACCTCGATGCATCTTACCCGCGGCGAAAGCCACCTTGGCTCTTGTTCCTGCGCGCGACGTTTCCGACAATAAGGATAAAGCAGTGCGGGAGTATCGATAATGATCGATGCGGCTGATGCGCTCGAGGACTACCGGCGCCGCCACCCCTGGCTGCCGCCCGATGCTGGCATTCGCGGCTATCATCAGCACGATCCCGAACTGATCCGCTGCGCCATCCGGCCGGCGACCGCCGAGGCCTGGCTTCGACCGCATTTCCCGACACCGCAGGCAGGGGCGATCCTCTTGGAAATCTCCGCCCGTTATGCCGCGATCATGCAACGGGGCGCGTGGGAGGATCGCGGCGACGATGACCCTGTCGTGGTGCATGCGCGGCCAAACCGCGCCGGCCGCATCGTCTGGAATGGCGCCCACCGCCTTGGCGCAGTCCTCCTACTCGGCCGCTCCGTCACCCTCCCGATCCGCTTCTGCCGCTAGGGTCTGACCCGCGAGCGGGACGCCTTGCGGGTGTCTGAGCCGCTCCAAGACGACCGGCGCGGATTGAACGGGATCTCTCGACCCCGGTGGTGAGCCGTGGCGCGAGCTGCCGCGGCGTTAAGGCCCCGCAAAACGTCGATGCCCGCTACAACCGACGGTCCAGCCACCGGCGCTGGCCCTCCGCTCCCCGCCTAGCCGGCCAGCCTCCAATCTGCGATCCCGGCGATTGCCGACACCCGGCGCGATCCGCTACATGTGGCGCCGTCTTCCCGCGGGCCGGCGCCGCGGCGTCTCACAACAGGAAAGGCGAGCCAGCGATGCCCATTGAACTGCACACCTGGAACACCCCGAACGGGCGCAAGATCAGCGTGGCGCTCGAGGAAATGGGACTGCCCTACAGCGTCCACCCGATCAACATTTCAAAGGGGGAGCAATTCGCTCCCGCTTTCCTCAAGATCAGCCCGAATAACCGCATCCCGGCGATCGTCGATCCCGAGGGGCCGGGCGGGTCCCCGATCAGCATTTTCGAGTCGGGAGCAATCCTGATTTATCTCGGCGAGAAGACCGGCAAGTTTTGGCCGAAAGGCGATTTGCGCCGCCAGGTGCCGGTGCTCGAGTGGCTGATGTGGCAGATGGGCGGGTTCGGTCCGATGCCGGGACAGGTCCACCACTTTCTGCAGGTCAAGGACGAGAACGACCGCCGCTATGGGCTCGAGCGCTACACAAAGGAGACCCGGCGGCTCTATGGGGTGCTCGACAAACGGCTTGGCGAGGCCGAATTCGCCGGCGGCGGCGAGGTCTCGATCGCCGATTTCGCGATCCTCGGCTGGGCCTGGCGGCATGAACGGCACCTCGTCGATCTCGCCGATTTCCCGAATGTGAAGCGCTGGTACGAGACGATGATGGCGCGCCCCGGCACCAAGCGCGGGTTCGAGGTGGCGCTGAGCTAGCCTAGGCGTTCAGTTAAGTAGCCGCCTGCAGGCAGCCGATCGGGCCGAGGCTGCGCCCGACCGAACCCGCCAAATCGTCGCGCTGAAAACGGGTCGCCCTGAAATCGGTAAGCGGCGCAGCTATTTGAGACAGCGCGCGTCGCAATGCTAGTGCTGGACGACCAGGTAGAGCGCCGTGACGAGCATCGCGAGGCCGCCGGCGCGGGCGATCCACTGCCCGGCCGGGAACAGCTTTTCGACCAGCACAAACGCGGCGATCGCCGCCATCCAGACGAGGCTCATGATGCCGGCGACGAACATCAGCGCCATCAAGAACCAGCAGCAGCCGAGACAGTAGAGCCCGTGCTCAAAGCCCATCCGGAGCGCGCCGGCGGGGCCGTTGCGCCAGTGGTTTAAAACAAAGTCGAGCGGCGAGCGGCAATGCGCGAGGCAGGCCATCTTTAGCGGCGTCAACTGATAGACCCCGGCTGCGACGAGTACCGCAGCCGCCAGCCACGGTTCCAATGCCCCGGTTGCCGGCGAAATCAGCGCCGCGCGCTCGAGGCCCCAATCGGCCAATGTGGCGGCGGCGCCAAACACGCCCCAGGCCGCCAGATAGCCTGATGTAAAGACGGCGGTCGGCACATAGGGCTCTTCGCGTTCGCGCTTTTTGCGGTTGATCGTGGCGAACATCATGATCATAGGCGCCGTCGAGGGCAGCATCATGCCGGGCATCATCGCCCACCAGAACAGGAAGTTCAGCCCAAAGTCGGCCGTACTCCACGGCGAGAACGCGGCCGGCATCATGTCGGCCATGTCCGCCATCGGCTGCATCTGCCAATACATGTAGAGCCATGACAGCGCGGTGATCGCGGCAAGCGCGGCGAGGATGACGGCGCGATCGCGCCGCCGCGGTGCGGCGCCCCCGGGAGCTGCGCCCGGAGAGCGAGCATATACCTGCCTGCCTTGCTCGGGCAACTGTCCAAACCTACTCAGCTCGCCACACAGGCGACGGCCGGTGCCCAGGGCGGCATTGGGTCCAAGCCTGCGCCGGGATGGCTACAACGGAGTTTAAGGAAAACCACTCCAACAAGCGGCGCCGAGCACGTTCGCCGCGCACTGCCGTGCGGATGAGCCTTACCCGCGGACGAGAACTTTACGCCGACCACGCGAACGAGGCGAAATGGCCGTTATTGCCCTTTCCGGCAAGATCGAGATCGAGGCCAAAATCGGTGACACGGGTTGATGCCGAGCGCGCCAAGGCGAGGCGGCGGTTCGCCGGGTGGCCGGTATTGTCGATATAGAGCGGCTCGCCGCTGCGGTTGCGCGACAGCACCCCCTCGATCTCGAAGGCGGCGACATCGGGAATAGCGGCTCGGCGCTTGTGCCCCTCGGCCGCGAATTCAATCGGTTTGAATTCGACGCCGCGGAAATCACCAACCAGATTTTGCCGGATAAAGCCAGGCGGGCCGCCGGCATCGCCCGCGATGATCGCCGCCAATACCTGGCGCTGCGCCGGATCCGCGGCCTCGTCGACAACACCGGCAAAGATCCAGTCGCCATCCGCCATAACCTCGTGCGAGCGGATTACCAGCGCGAATTTGAGGCCGGCGAGCGGAGTGGCGCCGCTGTTGCCATCGTCAATCCGAAACACCATCACCGCGGTGCAGTGGTCGTGAGTCGCCGGCCCCTGCGGGTTTGTATAGATGCATGGACAAAGATAGTCGCAATTGCAGCTTTCCATGTATTCGCCGCGCATCGTCCAATTCTGGTCAGCCATAAGCCACACCTATCCAGGTTACCGCAGAGTTCGCCGAGGATACGCTGTGGACGCGACCCGTCGCGCTCTCCGCAGTGAGAGGGTTATTTCGCGGCGGGTTGCACCCTTTTGTCCAAGATGCGCTTGTGCAGATTGCGGACGATCATGTCGGTCAGCCGCTCGTTCAGCGGGAACAGGCGTTGGCCGATCGGATAGGGGTCTTGTTCGGTGACCGGGATGGGGCCCTTGAGGATTTCGTCGGGGCTGACGCCGCGATCGACAAACCGCTCGACATAGCCGACCCAGTTTTCGACGATCTGGCCCTGCTCCTTCAGATAGGCCTTGCCGCACGGCTCACCGTGCCCCGGCACGATGGTTTCGACGTCGAGCGCCTCGATGCTTTTTAGCGCCGCCAGCCACTCCCAGGGATCGCATTCCTGCAGCCAACTGCGGCATTTGTGAAAGACGTTGTCACCGGTAAAGACCACCCCCTCCTCCGGCACCAGCACCGAAGTCTGCGGCGCGGTATGGCCCGGCATATGGATGATCGTGAAGGTGTGGTTGCCGACATTGAGGGTCAGCGTGTCATCGAACGTTAGGGTCGGCGGGTTGGCGGGTGGATAATCCGGATGGCCGACCAGCCACACGCTGTCGGGGTCGGATTGCTTGAAGCGCTCGCGCTTTTCATCGAGCGAGCCAAACGCCCACAAATAGCGCTCAAAGCATTCCTGCAGTTTGACCTGGCCGACCACCTGGGTGTTGGTGAAGTAGGCGTTGCCGGAAATGTGGTCGCCATGCGGCTCGGTGTTGATCAGGTAACGGATCGGCGCCTTGTCTTCCATCCCCTCGCGCCAGCGCACCGCGTCGATCGGCTGCTGCGGCGAGTCGATCATGACATAGCCGTCGCTGGTCTCGACAAAGCTCGGGTTGCACCCGGCAAAATAGACTTCGGTAAAGCTGTGGGGACCGACCCTGCGCATCTCCGCCTCCCTTCGCGAAAGGAGATGATTTTCCCTGAACTGTCCCGAGGGCACAAGCGGGGTGAAGGCTGCCAATTCGCCCGTTCGCTGCAATATCCGCGGTGAAAGACCCGAGCCACACCACGAATTGAATGCGGCCGCGGCCAAAGATACCCCGCTGGGACAAATGCCGCCGAGGATTTCTGCAGTCTTCACACAAAACCAGCGCTTGAACAGGTGGGCGTCGGCTTTCAACCGTGTTATTCGCCAAGCTTTAACAACACCGGTGCAAGACGAGCCTGCTTTAAGAGAGACGATCGGTTTTGACGGATGCTGTTCGCACGGACACCTGAGTTGAACTATCGCGTTGCAGCGAGCGCCGCGCGCCTCCTCTTAGGGCTGCTGCCGGCGCTGCTGTTCGCCGCTTGTAGCCAACCGCGCGGCTATGTCGAATATGGCGCGCCGACCATCGGCGAGCGCTCGTTTGCGCCGTCGCATTACTACCCACCGCCGGGACCACCCGGGGATCCCTGGGGTCCGTACATCCGTGAAGCCGCCGGCCGATACGGCGTGCCCGAGCAATGGATTCGCGCGGTCATGCAGCAGGAATCGGGGGGCCAGGAACAAGCGGTGTCCCCGGTCGGGGCGATGGGCCTGATGCAGGTCATGCCCGCAACCTATGAAGGTCTGCGGGCGCGTTATGGGCTCGGCGCCGATCCTTACGACCCGCACAACAACATCCTCGCGGGCGCTGCGTATATTCGCGAGATGTACGACCAGTTTGGCGCCCCGGCGTTTCTTGCCGCCTACAATGCCGGCCCGGACCGGGTGCAAGCGTATCTCGCCGGCGCCGGCAATCTGCCGGACGAGACCGTAAACTATCTCGCCTCGGTCACCCCGAACCTCGGCAACGCGGTCCCGCTG
Organism: uncultured Alphaproteobacteria bacterium; assembly: GCA_963777435.1. Lineage (GTDB taxonomy): Bacteria > Pseudomonadota > Alphaproteobacteria > ATCC43930 > CGMCC-115725 > AP-15. Next base: position 463,763 of record CAVZQT010000004.1, on the reverse strand, counting down.
TCCGGGCCATTGGCGATGTACGCCTCAGCCGGCACCGGCCGCCATGGCGGTCGCGGAGCAGGGCCGGACGTCCAGAGCCTCGCCGCTGGCTGCGACCTCAGCGCCGCCTACGACCCCAACCACCCCTGCACTTCGCTGATGCGAGCGTCAACAGCGCCGGCGCCGGTGCAGCAAGCTTATCTGCCGCAAACCGGGGCGGGCGGATGCGACCTCAGCGCCGCCTATGATCCGAGCCATCCCTGTACCTCGGCCGGGCAGGTGGTCGCGACGGCGGAGCCGGCCGCGGTCCCGGTTGCGCCAGCCGCTCCTGCCGAGCAGGCCTCAATTCAACCAACGGCAGGTTGCGATCTGAGCGCCGCCTTCGACCCGAGCCGACCCTGCACCAGCGCCGGGCAAGCCGTCGTTGCGGCGTCGGAGGGACCGCCGCCGATGCCAACCCCGGTCCGCGTAGCGCGCAATGGGGGGTGCGATCCGGACGCGGCTTATGATCCCGACCACCCATGCCATCCGGTGCTGTCGATGCGGCGCGTTCAGCTCGCCTCGGCCGAGGGATGCGACGCTGGGGCCGCCTACGACCCGGCCAACCCCTGCCATCAGGCGGTGGCGGCTGCGACCGCTCCCGAGTCGTCGCCGCGACCGTCGCGGGCGGCTTCCGCCGCCGCCACTCTCCTCGGCTTTCCCGCTGCCGAGGCAGCGCCGAGCCGGCCGATCGCGGCCTCCTCCCGGTACAGCGCAACTCCGCATCAACTCGGGATTCCCGACCGCGACTGGGCGATCCAGGTCGGGGCCTTTGCAAGTCCGACACTCGCCCGCGCGGTGGCGGAGGGCGCCCGGGCCCAAGCGCCGGGTCAATTGCACGCCGCGGCGATTTCGTTGCCGCCGGTCGCGAACGGCGGCGCCATGCTTTATCGCGCGCGGCTGGTCAATCTCTCGGCGAGCGGCGCGGCAAACGCCTGCACCAAGCTCAATCGCAAGCAGCTGCCCTGCGTTGTCGTCCAGCCGAGCCGGTCATAATGTGAGGGGCGGCGACCGCGGTCACTCGGCGGGGGCGGGCACGACCGGCCGGCGGAAGCGGATGCGCGCACCCCCGGCGCACAACAGGCTCGCCATCAGCAATGCTGCGACGACAACCAGCACCAGCCGCGGCCTCCCCGAGTCGATGATCATGCCATAGGGCACCGGCATGATTGCCCCGCCCAACGACATGCCCGAGCTGACAAAGCCGAACACCTTGCCGATTTGGCCCGGGGGCGCGGCGTCCTTGACCATGACATCGCGCGGCGTGCGGCTGGCGCCCATCATGATGCCGCCGACAAACAGCACGCCGACCGTTGCCAGATCGGCCATTGGGACGATCCCGACCCACAGCAGAACGGCGGCGGCGCCCGTCGTTAGCGCCACGACAAACGGCAGATGATGCTCGGTGCGGTCGGCAACCCAGCCGCCGAGCAACACCCCGCAGATCGAGCCAACCATCCAGCCGGTCAATGCCGAAGAGGCGGCGGCGAGCGGCGTCCCATAGGTGCGATGCAGGATCGTGATCAGCCATGACTGGATGCCGGCGCCAGCCGCGGCGGAGATCATGAAAAACGCGAAGAACATGACGACCGAGTGGCTCAGCAGCATTTTGACGCCCGACGGCGCGGTCGAAGCGTGCTCGCGCGGCTCGCGGCGCTGCTCGACCAGAATGCGGCTCTGCCACAGGATTGTCAGGACTACCGGGACGCCTACCAGGCCGACCAGCAGCAACGCGCCGCGCCAGCCGAGCAACAATGTCAGCGCGGCGGTCGCCGGAGGCGCGGCGGCAAAGCCAATATTCCCGACAAAAGTGTGAAACGCGAAGGAGCGGCCGAGCCGCGCCCGGTCGATCGACCCGCTTAGGATCGAGTAATCGGCCGGGTGGATGACCGAATTGCCGCAACCCGAGAGCAATGCCAATGCCACGATCTGCCAGTAGGAGGTGGCAAACGACATCGCCGCCACCGACAACGCCATCGTCGCAGTGCCGGCGACGAGAAACGGCCGCGCCCCGTAACGGTCGACCAGGAACCCCAGCGGCGTCTGCAGGATGGCGGTCGCACCCGACATGACCGCCATTACCAGACCGAGCTCGGCAAACGACACGTCAAAGGTCTTATGCCAAGCGATAAATACCGGCGGCAGGCAGAGTTGATAATAGTGCGACAGGAAGTGGCCGGTGCCGAGCAGCAGGTTTACCCGTGTTTCCCGGTTAAATGCTGGAAATTTGAGCATCTCCGGATGCTGCGATAAACGCCGCCGGCGGTCGAGCGGAAACTTTTGCCAGGCCTTCCATTCGGCGCGAGGCTGATTTGCTAAAATCGCGGGTTCGGTTCATCTGCTACGAGTCAGCCGACCGTGTCGCGTCCGGGTCATCCCGGCCACGGTAACGCGCAAATTCGACCGCGAAGAGGTAACGGGTTATGGATATTGCGGAGCATCTGGCCGTCTTGCGCCAGGGTGCCGAGCCGTGGAATGCCTGGCGCAGCCAAAACCCGGCGGTGCAGCTAGACCTTGCCGGGATCAATCTCAGTGGGGCCAATCTTCGCGGGGCATCGCTCAGCGGCGTCAATCTCACCGGCGCCAACCTTAACCGAACCAACCTCAGCGATGCCGTTCTCGATGCAGCCGATCTCTCCGATGCCGATCTAAGCGGCGCGAACCTCAGCCGGGCCAACCTTCAGAATGCGATCCTGGCGAGAGCAAATCTGAGCCGTGCGAACCTCGCCGAGACGGTTTTCAAAGGGGCCGATCTGCGCGGCGCGATGCTCAGTCTCACGAACCTGACCAACGCGTCCGGCAGCGGCGCAAATTTTGGCAAGGCGGTACTGGCCGGTGCGTTGCTCCGGCAGACGACGCTGGGCGGCGCCGATTTCAGTTCCGCGGATTTGAGCGGCGCGGATCTGGCGCGTGCCTATCTCGGCGACGCCGCTTTTTCCGCAGCAAACCTCCGCAGCGCCGATTTCCGCGGGGCGAACTTGCGGGGCGCCGATCTGCGCGAGGCTAACCTCAGCCTGGCCGATCTCAGCGGCGGCAATCTGACTCTGGCCGACCTCAGCGGCGCCGACCTGACCAACGTCAATTTGCGAGGCGCCAATCTCACGCTGGCAAATCTTAGCAATGCCGAGCTGACCAATGTCGGGTGGCGGCTGCACGAAATGCGCGGCCGCTATCTTGGCGTGCGCGGGCTCAATTCCTGTTACGGCAATGCGCTGTTCAAGCGCGCCGCGGCGGATCAGGATTTTCTCGACACACTCGAGGCCCATTTGCAGGGAACCCGCGGGATGGCGCTGTTTCGTGCTTGGGGCGTAATCGACTATGGCCGCAGTTTGCTGCGGGTTGCGTTGCTGTCGTTTGGTTTGGCCGGACTTTACGGCGTGATATATCGGCTGTTCCCACAGATCTTGGACTTTAAAGAAAGCGCGAACACGTGGTTTACACCGTATTACTTCTCAATCGTCACCTATACAACGCTTGTCTTTGGCGATGTTCGACCAAAGACTATCGTCGGCGAACTTGTTGTTTCCAGCGAGGTGGTCCTTGGCTACACCACGCTCGGATTGCTGCTCTCAGTCCTTGCGCAAAACATCGCCCGCCGAAGCTAGAGCGGTAGTTGCGAGTACGGTGACACCCCTTTTGAATGAAATTGTCGTAAAACTGTAAAATATATCCGCCATAGTTCGCATCAATTCCTGGTCAGAGGGGATAATCATGACCGATGCTGCGATCCAGCCGCGGACGGGGGCCGTCGCGGGCCCGGTCCGGCCGGCGCTCGACAGCGGGTTCGACCCGCGCCAAGCGTTTATATTTTTCGGCCTGCTCGGGGCCGGACTGCTGTTTGTCGCCTACAGCCTCTATTCCGACGTGTCCGCCAGCGGCACCAAAGTCACGACAATTCTACCCTATCTTCTGTTGTTCGTGGCATTGCTGATTGCGCTCGGTTTTGAGTTTGTGAACGGCTTTCACGATACGGCCAATGCCGTAGCGACGGTAATCTATACGCACTCACTGCCGGCGCAGGTCGCCGTCATCTGGTCCGGGTCGTTCAACTTCCTCGGCGTCTTGTTATCGAGCGGCGCCGTCGCCTTTGGCATCATCTCGCTGCTCCCCGTCGAATTGATTTTGCAGGTCGGTAGCGCCGCCGGGTTTGCGATGGTGTTCGCGCTGCTGATCGCGGCAATCATCTGGAATGTCGGCACTTGGTATCTCGGTCTGCCGGCGTCGAGTTCGCATACCTTGATCGGCTCGATCATCGGCGTCGGCATCGCCAACGCGCTGATGCGCGGCCAGGACGGCACTTCGGGTGTCGATTGGGGCCAAGCGACGAATATCGGCAAGGCCCTGCTGTTTTCGCCAATTGTCGGCTTTGTTGGCGCGGCACTCCTGCTACTCGTGATGAAAGTGCTGGTGCGACAGCCGGAACTCTACAAGGCGCCGGAGAGCAACAAGCCGCCGGCATGGTGGATCCGCGGTCTTCTGATCTTTACCTGCACCAGCGTCAGCTTTGCCCACGGCTCGAATGACGGCCAAAAGGGCATGGGCCTGATCATGCTGATCTTGATCGGCACCGTGCCAACCGCCTTCGCCCTGAACCGAGCCCTTCCCGACAGCCAGGTCGCCCAGTTCTCGGTAGCCTCACACGCGGCGGCCAAGGTCATCGAGGCGAAGGCGGCCGGGTATGACGTGCTCGGCAATCCGCGCCCGGCGGTCACCGAATATGTCGCGCATCATCACATCAACGAAGGTACTTTCCCGTCGCTGGCGGTGCTGGTGCGCGAGATCGCCAAGGAAGTGACGCAATACGGGTCGCTGAGGAAAATCCCGGCCGCGGCCGTCGGCAACACCCGCAACGACATGTACCTCGCCTCCGAAGCCATACGGCTCCTAGTCAAGGATAAGGGGGCTGAACTCTCGGCCGACGACATTGCGAAATTGAACGACTACAAAAAGGCGCTCGACAGCGCGACAAAATTTATCCCGATCTGGGTCAAGGTTGCAGTCGCGATCGCGCTCGGTCTTGGGACGATGGTCGGGTGGAAGCGCATCGTTGTTACCGTCGGCGAGAAAATTGGCAAGACTCACTTGACCTATGGCCAAGGTGCCGCCGCCGAACTCGTCGCCGCCGCGACGATTGCAGGCGCCGACATGTATGGCTTGCCGGTGTCGACGACCCATGTGCTGTCGTCCGGCGTCGCCGGCACGATGGCGGCCAATGGCTCGGGCTTGCAGGTGTCGACGATCCGAAATATCGCGCTGGCCTGGATCTTGACCCTGCCAGCGGCGATGATGCTGTCGGGTTTTCTGTATTTTGTCTTCGCAAACCTGTTCTGAGACGGGGGACCGGCTCCGGGACAGTCGCGACAGCGATCATTCGCCATCAGGGGAGGGCGGCATGCGAGCGATGGATGTCATGGTGCACGACGTCGTCACCGTCCGTCCCGAGACGGACTTTGCCGAAGCCGTTAAACTGCTGAGCGAGCGCGATGTCAGTGCGCTGCCGGTAGTCGATGCCGAAAACCGGGTGGTCGGCATTCTAAGCGAAGCCGATTTGATCCACCGTTTTGAAATCGGCACCGCAAGAAAGCGGCCGTGGTGGATGGAGGCGGTGACCGGCGCCGGCGTATTGGCCGAAGAGTTCGCCAAGTCGCATGGCAAAAAGGTCGGCGAGATCATGACCCCCGAGGTGGTGTCGGTCACCGAGGAAACGCCGCTTGCCGAGGTCGCGGCACTGCTCGAACGCAAGCGCATCAAGCGCGTGCCGGTAACCCGCGACGGCAAGTTGGTTGGCATCGTCAGCCGGGCTAACCTGGTTCAGGCTCTGGCATCGGTTGTCGGACGCATGGATCACCATGACGACACCGACCACCAGATCCGGCTTGAATTGCTGTCACGGCTAAAGCAGCAATCGTGGACTGATTTTGGCAGCCGCAATGTTACAGTCAGCGACCGTGTCGTGCATATGTGGGGGCTGGTCGGGTCGCCCGCCGAGCACAAGGCCCTGATGGCCTTGGCCGAAGGCGTCCCGGGCGTCGAGCGGGTCTGGGACGAGATGATCGCCGCCTACTGAGCCCGCCACGACGCACGCTCTACTCCCGCAGAAAAGGCGCTGAGGCAATGGCGGAATTGGCGATCGAGCGGCGACCATCGGAGAAGGCGGCGGCGCCTGCTCCGGTTCCCTTGGCGCCGAAGCAGCGTTACATCAACCGCGAACTGTCCTGGCTGGCATTCAACGAGCGCGTGCTCGACGAGGCGGCGAACCCGGCCCACCCGCTGCTCGAACGGGTGCGATTTCTGTCAATCTCCGACAGCAACCTCGACGAATTCTACATGGTCCGGGTTGCCGGTCTGAAGGAGTTGGCGGAGAGCAAGATCCCGGTTAAGAGCGACGACGGGCTCAGCCCCGAGCAGGAGCTTGCCGCGATCGCCGAAGTCACCGACCGTCTCGTGCATCGCCAGCAGCGATGCTGGGCCGAGCTGCAGCAGCTTCTGGCCAAGGAAGGCATTTCAATCCTCGGCCACGACGCCCTGACCGCCGCCGATCGCGCGTGGTTGCGACAGCGTTTTGTCGAACGGTTGCTGCCGGTATTGACGCCAATCGCGATCGATCCGGCGCATCCGTTCCCGTTTGTCCCGAACCGTGGCCTCGTCATGGTCGTGGAGTTGCTCCGCGACGACAATTCGCAGATCAATGCGCTGGTGATGATCCCCGAGCAGATCGAACGGTTTATCAGATTGCCGGGGGAGGCGATCCGCTTTACCTCGATCGAGGCGGAGATCGTTGCGGTCGGGCTGACAGAATTGTTCCCGGGCATGACCCCGTTGGGTCACGGCACCTTCCGGGTGCTGCGCGACAGCGACATCGAAATCGAGGAAGAAGCCCACGACCTCGTGCTGATGTTTGAATCAGCGTTGAAGCGGCGGCGGCAGGGCCGCATCATCCGCCTGATGTTTGCCGGTGGCACACCGCAGAGGCTGTGCGATTTTGTTAGCCGAGAGACCGGCGCGCGGCCCGCTGATGTCGCGGTGGTGGAAGGAATGGTGGGCCTGGCGGACACCAGCCAGCTGATTACCCCCGAGCGGCCGGATTTGTTGTTCCCGCCGTATACGCCGCGCTTTCCCGAGCGCATCCGCGACTTCGGCGGCGATTGCTTTGCGGCGATCCGGGCCAAGGACATCGTCGTCCATCACCCGTACGAATCATTTGACGTCGTCGTCCAGTTCGTGCGCCAAGCAGCCCACGACCCCAACGTCATCGCCATCAAGCAGACGCTGTACCGGACATCGGTGAATTCACCGATCGTCGCCGCGCTTGTCGATGCTGCGGAAGCCGGGAAATCGGTGACGGCGCTGGTCGAACTCAAGGCCCGCTTTGACGAAGAGCGCAACATCCATTGGGCGCGGCGGCTGGAACGGGCGGGCGCGCAAGTGGTGTACGGTTTTGTCGATTTGAAGACCCACGCCAAGATATCGCTGATCGCCCGCCGCGAAGGCGACGCGCTGCGATCATATGTGCATTTCGGCACCGGCAACTATCATCCGATCACCGCCAAGATATACACCGACCTGTCGTTCTTTACCTCCGATCCGGCATTGTGCCGCGACGCTGCCCGCGTGTTTAATTTCATCACCGGATATGCGCGGCCGGCCGAGCTCGAAAAGTTGGCGATCTCGCCCGGCGGTATCAGGGCGAAACTTCTGGAGATGATCGAGGCCGAAATCGCGCACGCCGATGCCGGGCGGCCGGCAATGATCTGGGCAAAGCTGAATGCGCTGGTCGACCGCGAGATGATCGACGCTCTCTATCGCGCTTCCGACGCCGGGGTGTCGATTACGCTCGTCATACGCGGGATCTGCTGCCTGCGCCCCGGCGTTCCCGGCCTCTCCGACAACATCACGGTCAAGAGCATCATCGGGCGCTTTCTGGAACATGCCCGTATCGTTTGCTTTGGCGCCGGTCATGGACTGCCGTCACCGGAGGCTGCGGTGTACATCTCGTCGGCGGATTGGATGCCGCGCAACCTCGACAGCCGGGTCGAGATATTGGTGCCGATCGAGAACCCGACCGTGCATCAGCAGATCCTCGACCAGATCATGGTCGAAAACCTGCGCGACGACGCGCAAAGCTGGCTATTACAGCCGGACGGCACATTTGTTCGTGAAACTCCAGCTGCCGAGCCGCAGAGCGCACACGTTTATTTCATGACCAACCCCAGCCTCTCCGGAAGGGGCAGTGCATTGCACCGGCCGAATGGGCGCTCGCAGCGCCTGCGGATCGGCGATGACTGACCTTGCGGTCGCCCCGACCGACCTCGCCCACGCGGGTACCGCCCCAACTAATCCGCGGCGAAGTGGGGTCGTTAATTGCGCGCTGTATCAAGACGGGCGGCGGGTTAAAGATCTTGCCGTCGAGGAATGCGGTGCGTCTTCTGGCTGCGAAGGGGCCGTCGTGTGGCTTGGTCTCCACGAACCCGACGCCGATCTTCTTGAGACGGTTCGCCAGCAGTTCGGCGTTCACGAGCTGATCATCGAAGACGCCAACCAGGCGCATCAGCGCCCGAAGATGGATATTTATGGTGACGTTTTATTTATCATTTTACGTACCGCTCAGCTGATTTCCGGCAAGATCCAGTACGGCGAGACCCACCTGATCGTCGGCAAAGGATTTGTCGTGTCGATCCGGCACGGCGCCTCCGCCTCCTATGCCGAAGTGAGGCAGCGCTGCGAGCGCAATCCGGAACTATTGCGGCTTGGTGAAAGCGCCATTGTTTACGCCATTCTCGACTTTGTCGGCGACAATTACTTGCCGATCGTCGACAAGATCACCGAAGAACTAGGGACGATCGAGGACGACATTTTTTCGACGATGCCGGCGACCGAAAAAATCGAGCGCATCTACCGCCTGCGCGCCGGATTGCTGGACATGCGCCACGCAGTCTCGCCCATGGTCGAGATCTGCAACCAGCTGCGGCGGCACGATTTTGCAATCAAGGCTCCGAAGATCCGCCCGTATCTGCGCGATGTCCACGATCACGTCTTGTTTGTCAGTGATGCGATTACCGATCTGCGCGAGCGGCTAACAGCGGCGTTTGAGGCCAGTCTGCTGCTCGCTTCGGCCCGACAAAACGAGATTGTCAAAAAGCTTGCTTCATGGGCCGCTATCCTTGCCGTGCCTACAATGATCGCCGGCATTTACGGCATGAACTTCAAGTTTATGCCTGAACTCGACTGGGGGTTTGGCTATCCGCTGATCATGGCGTTGATGGGCGGGATCTGCGGCTATCTTTATTACCGCTTCCGCCGCGCCGCGTGGCTCTGACCGACGCCGGCATCGCCAGCATCGGCCGCATTAAACCTGGGACTTAGCACCTCAGATCGCAACGACGGCGCTCGCTTGACTTGTCTTGCAGCGGCGGCATACCGTTTGCACTTGCGCGATGGTCCGGCCCAGGCCTTTTTGCCGGGACGGGTGGCGAAAACCGATAGCAACAGGAGGGCATAATGGCGACGTACCAGATGATCTCGGCGGATTCCCACATCGTCGAGCCGCCGGATATGTACACATCGCGGTTTGACCCCAAACTCCGCGACCGGGCGCCGCGGATGGAGCGTCGCAGGACGCCGACCGGCCGCGAATACGATGCCTGGATGCTCGGCGACATGCAGGTCGGCACCTTGGGCGCGGTAATGCAGGCCGGGCAGCGCTTTGAGGACCCGTCGCAGATCGATTTTCTCGGTCTGTGGGAGGATGTCCGCAAGGGCGCTTATGACGCCGACGCAATGATCACCGAGAACGAGGAGGACGGTATTTGGGGTTCGGTGTTGCAGCCGAGCCAGGGGCTATTCTGGTACCGCATTCCGGACAGCGAGCTCCTGACCGAAATCTGCCGCGTCTACAACGACTGGATGGCTGACTTCTGCAAGCCGCATCCGCGCCGGCTCAAGGGTATCGCGATGCTAAACGTCGACGATCCCGATGTCGCCGCAAAGGAACTCGAGCGCGTTGTCAAATTGGGTCTGGTCGGCTCGTTTATCCCGGTGGCGCCGCGGCCGGACAAGCCGTACAGCAGCCCGGTCTACGACCGTTTTTGGGCAACGGCCGAAGCGCTTAAGCACCCGTTGTTGCTGCATATTGCGACACCGCGCAACGGTGTGCCGGCCAACGAGTTCACCACGGACGTAACCGAAATGACCGGCGCCGGCCGCTCGACCACCGATTATTGGGTTCGTTACGCGCTGGGCTCGATGCTGTTCGCCGGTGTATTCGATAAGTTCCCGGGGCTCAAGATCGGCTCGGTCGAGCACGAGGCGTCGTGGATCCCGCATTGGCTGAAGCAGATGGACTTTACCTATCTCGAACGCCCGGTCTTTACCAAGGGCTGGCGCTCGAAAGACGGGTTGATGCCAAGCGATTACTGGAAACGCAACATGTTCGTCGAGTTCATGGAAGATGAAATCGGCATCAAATTGCGCGACTATATCGGCGTCGAAAACATGCTGTGGGGCAGCGACTACCCGCATGCCGAAGCGACATTCCCGCGCTCGCAGCAATTCCTGGCGCGGATGTTCGAGGGCGTGCCCGAAAACGAGCTGCGCAAGATCACTTCCGAAAATGCGGCGAAGATGTTCGGTTTCGAACTGAACTGACGCGCCGCAACAAAACGGAATGAACTGCTTCACTGCTCCCCGCACTGACGGGAAACCGTGTCATTGCGAGGAGCCGTGAGGCGACGAAGCAATCTGGCGTTAAAGGAAACTGGCGCATTTACGGCATTCCAGAAGGCTTTGTCGCCGTTGCCGAGGCTGGCGATTTAGCGCCCGGCGAGATGAAATTTGTTGCGGTCGATGGTGAGCGCCGGGTTCTGGCCAATGTCGATGGCGCGTTTTTTGTGCTCAAGGATGTTTGCGGCCACCGTAATGCGCCATTGTCGCGCGGCAAGCTCGACGGCTACACGATCGAATGCCCGCTGCATTTCGCGCGGTTTGACGTGCGCACCGGCAAATTGCTCGACGGGCCGATATCGACCGATGTGCCCGCCTACGAGGTCGTCGTCGCGGCCGACACCGTCTATTGCCGACGCTAATCTTGGCGCAGCGGCTGGCCAACCAACCGCTCCGGTGAGCGGAGCAAGCTAGGGCTTAGATAGCTGGCCCAATGCGCCGCATTAGACCCCCGTATACCAGTACTGCTCGATTTCCTGGTTGAAAGCGTGATCGGACCAATCCGGCTCGGTCGAGCCGCAACTCGGCGCGCTCCGCAATCTGTCACGATGGACATCGACCACATAACCGTCGACGCGGCGCTCGTAATTCAGCGCCTTCCAGGGCAGTGGTATCCGGTGTTCGCCGAGCCCTAAAAAGCCGCCAAACGATGCGACAACATACACGACCTGGCCGCTGTCTTTATCAATCATCAAGTGATGAATATGGCCAATATGCTGGCCGTTCGGATCAAACACCGCGGTCCCCTCGACCTTATCGGAGGCAATAAGCCGTTGGGTTTCCTCAGTTCCGTTTTCGCCGACATTTGTTGGTGATGTCATCTTGCCGCTCGCTGATGAGTTGCGGACGTGCCGGGAACAGATTTGCGCGGCGGCGAGTTCCGCCGTGAGATCGCGTAAATAGTCCGACAACGCCTCAACTGCTGGTGTGCGGGCGGTGGCGTTTGACGGCCTCGGGGTTGGTCGAGTCGGCGCCCATATAGATCCCGCGTTCCCATTGGCGCTTTAGCGGGTCGACCACCTTCAGCGACATGCGGCCGACATGCTGCACCTCGATCTCAACGGTCTCGCCATCCTGCAACGCGCCGAGGCCCTCGTGATTGGTGCCGCAAGCGATCAGATCGCCGCGTGTTTAATGTCATCACCGTCGAGGCGAACTCGATCAGCTCGGGAACGCGGTGCTCCATATCGTCGGTGTTGTAGTTGTGGCGCAGTTGACCGTCGTTCCAGAAACGCACGATCACGTCATTGGGCTCGGGGATCTCGTCTGCTGTGGCAATGCAAGGCCCGATTGGCGCAAAGGTGTCGAACGACTTGCCTAGCCAACTGCCGGCTTTCCAGGTGCGGCGGCCTTCGCCGCGCGCCGAGACGTCGATCAAGCCGGTATAGCCGAAGACGGCGCTGCGCCAGTTCGCCTGGCTGACCTTTTTCGCCGGCCCTTTGATGACCAATGCCAGCTCGGCCTCGTGCATAAAGATCCACGGCTCGGTAAATTCGGGCAATTGGATCGTGTCGCCGGGCCCGACCACCGCCTCGGGGTTCTTTAGGAACATGTTGAGAGGCCGCGGCTCGCGTTGCGCGTGTTCCCAATAATTGGCGATGCAGCACAGGATCTTACCGGGCCGCGGCAAGGGCGGCCGCAGCCGCACGCGATCCATCGGCAATGCTTCGCCATCGGCAGCGAGCTTTTCGAGCGACGGCCGCAGCTGATCGAACCCGTCGATCAAATTCTGCATCGTCAGTTGCGGGGTGTAGCCGCGCTCGACGACGCCGGCGAGGCTGACGACCCCGCGATCGGTCAGCAAGCCCGGGATCGGCTCGCTTTGCCCCGCTGTCTCGTACATCACCAATTTCATGATCCGCCTCCCCAAATTACGGGGCGAGATTACCGGGTCCGGCGCATGGCAACCATCGCATTCTCTCGGTTGACATGCGGCGACGCCGGGGCCGAGGCTTGCTTGATCGGGTTCGGGAGGAATAAGCGATGGAAATTCGCCTGTTGGGGCCGCAGATCGGCGTCGAAGTTACCGGGGTCGATGTCAAGATGCTCGATGACCGCGGCTTTGCACCGATCTATCAGGCATGGCTCGATTACAACGTCATGTGCGTGCGCGACCAGCAGCTGACGATCCCCGATTTCGTGCATTACAGCCGCCGCTTTGGGCCGGTCGTGCCGCACCCGTCCAAATCGACGCGGCATCCGGAATACCCCGAGATTACAATGCTCGGCGTCAACAAATTCGATGCCGACGGCAAGCTGCGCGACGAGATCTATCGCCGCGGCGCCGAGGGCTGGCATACCGACGGCGCCTACAACCAGGCCCCGTTCAAGGCGACGCAGCTTTACGCATTGGCGGTGCCGAGCCGCGGCGGCAATACGTTGTTCGCCAATGGCTATGCCGCGTATGACGCCCTGCCGCAGCGCTTAAAGGATCGCCTCGACGGGGTGATCGGCGTGTTTTCCTATGGCGGCCGGCGCGGCAAGTCGCGATTGCTCAATCCCGAGGACCAGGACTGGACCCCGGTTTATCACCCTGTGATCCGCACCCACCCGGAAACCGGCCGCAAATCGCTGTATTTCGACCCCGGCAAGATTGTCGGCTTTGTCGGCATCGACGACCGCGAGGGCGACGAGCTGATTGCCGAGTTGAAGGAGCGGATGATCGTTGCCGACGCCGAATACCACCATGTCTGGCGCAAGGGCGACATCGTGATCTGGGACAATCGCTGCTCGTACCACAAGGCGGCCGGCGACTATCCGCCCGAGGAGGACCGCATCCATTGGCGGGTGTCGATCAACGATTTTGGCGTCCAGGCGCTGGCGGCGGAGTAAGATCGATGAGCATTGAAGTCGTCCCGTTCGAAGCCGGGCTCGGCGCCGACATTCGCGGCGTCGACATCCGCGAGCCGCTTTCGTCCGACGATCGCGATGCGATCCGCGCCGCATGGCTCGATCATCTGGTATTGCGCTTTCGCGACCAGCCAATGACCGACGCGCAGCACATGGCGTTTACCCGGCAGTTCGGCGAGCTCGAATTCAACCCGGCGGCTCTCATTCAAAAACAATATTGGGTCGAGACCCAGAGCGATGGCCGCCGGCGGGAAATCCCGCCCGAGATCTCGGTGATCTCCAACATCATCGAGAACGGCAAGGCGATCGGCGGCCTCGGCGACGGTGAGGCGTTCTGGCACACCGACAGCTCGTTTGTCGATGTGCCGCCGGCAGCGAGCCTGTTGCGCTCGCTCGAAGTACCGCCGCCGAGCGCGGGCGGCTCGACCTACTTCCTGAATATGTACTCGGCCTATGAAACCCTGCCCGACGACATCAAAGGCCGCATTGCCGGATTGACGGCGATCCATGCCGCCACCCATTCGAGCGGCGGCAAGGCCCATAAAGGGTTTCGAGAGCGTGACCGACGTTTCAAAAGTGCCGGGCGCGCACCAGCCGTTGGTCCGAACGCATCCCGAGACCGGGCGCAAGGCGCTGTTTCTCGGACGGCGGATCAATGCCTATGTGCTGGGGCTTTCGGTCGAGGACAGCGAGGCGCTGCTCGATCATCTATGGGACCACACGACGCAGGACAAATTCACCTGGCGCCAGGATTGGCGGGCCGGCGATCTTGTATGGTGGGACAATCGCTGTGCGATGCACCGCCGTGACGCCTTTGATCCATCGGCGCGCCGGCTGATGCACCGCACTCAGCTCAAAGGCACCCGCCCGGTCTGAAAGAGCCGTCCAAAAGCTGCGCCGATCGCCCCGGACAGCCTTCCGTTGAGATATTGACAATTTATGCGATTTCAGCTACTTTCGCGGCCAATTCGCGATTAGCCAAATTGATAGCAGCAACATTATTTATGAGCGGCAAAATTGATTTCAGTAAAATTGATGAGGCGGGCGATTGCCGGCTGATGAACCCAAGGACTACGAAATCGGCTATGCCAAGCCACCGGTTGGGACGCAATTCAGAAAGGGCAATCGGGCCAACGCCCGCGGCCGGCCGCGCGGCTCCGAGAGCCTCGCAAAAATATTAAAGCGCGCGCTCGACGCGCCGGCCGCCGTCAACAACGAGAACGGCCGCCGAGGCGGCCGCCGGCTCACCAAGCGCGAGTTGATGATCCGCGGCCTCGTCGAGCGCTCCGCTGGCGCCGACCTCGCGGCGACCAAGCTGCTGTTGGAATTGTTGGGCAAGGCCGATCCGAGCGCGATCAGCCCCAACCCTGAGGAGGCGGCACCGCTTGGTCAGGACGCGCTGACCCGATTAAAAGAGCGCCTCGCTCGCCTCGCCCGCGCCCAGCAAGCCGATCCGGCTAACAACCCGCCACCGCACCCCAGCCGCCAGGACGACGCTGCCGATCACACCGAGACCACCGATCCCGCCGCCAGCACCGATCTCAACGAGACGCCAATCAGCGAGTGATCGCCGCTTTTACAGCCCCGCCACCCTTGGCAAGCCAAGCGCCTGATTTCCGGGCAACGCGCTTAGTCGAGGGTGCGCGGGTCGTCGATCGCAAAGGTCAGGTGTTGGGTCGGCTGCGGTGTCGTGGTCATCAGGCTGACCCCGTCCGGCGCTTCAAAGCGGTGCCATTTGCCTTGCGGGACGATCACCACCATCCCGGCTTTCAGCTCAAACGATTGCGGGCCGTCGTCAAACATGATGTGAAAGGTCACAGCGCCGTCGACGATTTGCACGATCTCGTCGCCATTGACGTGGCGCTCCCACGGACCTTCGCCGGAAAATTTGGCGAGGTTGATGGCGCTGTCGCGATACGGCGCCAACCGGGCGAAAGCACCCTCCCGATCGGCTTCCGGCGTCTCCGGCGTGCGCCCGCGCAACATTTTCAGCTTGGCTAATTCGGCCTTCGTATCGAGGATCGTCAGCACGCCTCGCCCTCCATTTGATGACCTTCGGGGCTAGCGCCCAGAGGTCAGCCGCTCATCAGCGAATAGGATAACCGCTAGGAGTTTCAGGGCCTATCGCCAAAACAGCGGTGCCCTTCTCCCTCCTCTGCACTAATCGAGCGGCGCGCCATAGCGGTTGATGTGATAGGGCAGGCGCGCCATTCCCGGGCAGTGGCTGCCGACCACAGGTTCGAGCGCCTCGTAAAGCCGGCGGTTATCGGCGTTGGCGGCGGCAAGCCGCTCACGCGCGGCCTCGACACGCTGAACGAGGCGGGGCAGATCGACCGTTACCATCCGCCGGTTGTCGACAATCATGCGGCCGCCGACCATGACGCTCGCGACAGCACTGCCGTCCTCGGTGTGGACGAGCTGGTTGACCGGGTCGTTCAATGGCAGCCAGTTCGGATGATCGAGGTCGAGCATCACGATGTCGGCCTTGTAGCCGGGGGTAAGCCGCCCGATGCGGCCCGCGAAGCCGAGCGCCTTGGCGCCGCCTTCGGTCGCCGCCAATGCCACCTCACGCGTCGTCAGCCAGCGTTGCCATTCGGGCCCGCGCACCTTTGAGGCGAGCGAAGCCAGCCGCATCGCCTCGTACATGTTCTGATTGTCGGAACAATTGGCGCCATCGGTGCCGATGGCGAGATTTACCCGCCGCTCGATCATGCCTCTCGCATCGGCGATGCCGCCGCCGAGCCGCATATTGCTGCCCGGATTGTGTGCGACTGAGGCGCCGTGATCGCCGAGCCGAGCCATATCGTCATTGTCGAGCCACACGCCATGCGCGACCGTGAAATGCGGCCCGAGCACGCCCAGCGCGTCGAGATGGGCAGTCTGCGTCATGCCGTAGACGCGGATGCCGGTCACCGCCTGCACCTTCAACTCGGCGACGTGGCTGTGCAAGGCGACATCGAATTCGCGGGCGAGATCGGCGCAGCCCCGGATGAAGTCGTCCGAGCAATGATGCGGGATCGTCGGCGCCACCGCCGGGCGCACCTGGTCGCGGTCAAACGACCAGCCGGACAGGGCCGCGCGTATACCTGATATCGTCGCCTCGCCCGGCGGCAGCCGCAATTCGGCGGCCCTTGCTTGTAATCCCGGCGGCAAGGCATCCATCAATCCCGGGATGGCTTCGAAAAAGCTGCGGTCGGCGACCATCGGCGCCACCACCGCGCGCATGCCGAGATCGGCATAGGCCTGCGCCGCCAAAGCGAGGCCTTCGGGAGTCGGCAACGGCCATTCGAATGACAGATCATAGCAGGCGGTGCAGCCCTTCATGATCATCTCGACCGCACCCAGCTGGGTCGACAGATAGCGGTCCTCGAGGGTGCGGTTGCCGGTGATCCAGGGTGCCGCAGTCAGCAGCAACTCGAAGGTCCAGCGATCGCCCATGCCCTTGCCGAGATTGCCGTGACCATGGGTATGGGCGTTAACCAGGCCGGGATGCAGCAGCCGTCTCGCGGCCGAAATCTCGGTCGCGTCGGCCGGCGCCGGTAGGCCGGGCGGCCCGATCTCGCGGATCGTGTCGCCATCGATCAGGATGTCCGCGAACTCGGCTGTGCCCGCAGCAATGTCGAGCACGCGGCCGCCGCGCAGGATCGTCCAGGCCATGCTAGTCTCCGGTTCGTAACGCGGCCTGGAGCTTACCTCAAAACCCGATCAAACAATTCGCTGCTCGTCATCCCGCTAAAGCAGCGGCCTTAGTGACCGGAGCACGCTCGCTTAAAATTCCGCTTCCTTCCGCGGCAATGGCGGTTTTGCAGATCTAGAACGCTGGGATGACCGGCGCCGGGACGATATGTTCTTCGACGCGGCGCACGCCCGGGATGTTTTCGGCGGCGATCCGTAATGCCTGCTTTTCGGCCTCGGGCTGATCGTCCGACATCCAGACATGCACGACCTTGTCGCGGACCATGATGTCGGCGGCCCAGATATTGGCCCAGCGTTGGCCGCGCAGCTCTCGCAACAACTGTTCGCGGATCGAGCGGTCGTCGGCATCGGCGACGATCGCCGGCGCGCTGCTGGTCGTGGCCAGGGCGCGGACCAAATTGGCGCGGCTGATGATGCCGACGAGTTTGCCGTCGCGCACCACCGGAACCCGCTTGATCAGCTTGGTTTCGAGCATCATCGCGACATCGGCGAGATCAGTCGTGTCAGCGACGCTGATGACATCACGGCTCATGATGTCGGCCACCCGCTGGCCGTGCGCCTTGACGTAGTCGCGGGCCGCCTCTTCCTCGGCGGCGAGCGAGTCGAGCCACCATGAGCGCCGTTTTTGCAGCCGCCGCTCGGTGCCGGTCTCGGCGCGGTGCAGCAGATCGCCTTCGCTGACGATCCCGACGAGGCGGTCGCCGGCTTCGACCACCGGGACCCCGCTGATGCCCTTTTCGGAGAGCAGCTTTGCCAGCTCCTGCACCGTCGTATCTGGAGTAACGGTAATTACCGGTGTGGTCATGACGTCCATGGCGCGCATTGGTAGCCTCCTACAAGCTTTTCTTGACTTAACATTCCAATCTATCGCCGCGCGCTGACACAAATCAATCCGCTCACAAGCTGCGAGAACGGGTTTTACGGACGATACTCCCGCGCCGGCGGCGACTAGGCTACTGTAGAGACATTGTGAGCGACGGCCCACCGCATGGAAACTCGATGCCGAGGCCGGCAAACACGCGTCAGGAGAGTGCGATGATCAGGAACGTCGCGATCGGTCTAGGCCTTATGGAGTTTCCGTTCGACACGGTTACCGGTTTTTGGCGCTGGGTCGATTTGTGCGAATCCGGCGGCGTCAACTCGTTGTGGCAGACCGACCGGATTGTCAGCCGCGAGCCGGTCCTCGAATGCATGAGCGTAATGGCGGCGCTTGCCGGCCGTACCCGCCGGATCAAATTCGGCGTCAATGTATTGTCGCTGGCGTTTCGCGACCCAGTCTTGTTGGCAAAGCAATGCGCCACGATCGATGTGCTTTCCGAGGGGAGGCTGTTGCCCGCCTTTGGCATCGGCAGCCCGCTCGCCCCGGAATGGCGCACCTTGAACCTCAACACCAAGACCCGCGGGCGCAAGACCGACGAGGGGCTCGAAATCATCCGCCGGCTGTGGGCCGAGGAAGAAGTCGATTTCGAGGGCGTGCATTACCGCCTGTCGGGCGCCTCGATCAGCCCGAAACCGGTGCAGCCTGACCTGCCGATGTGGATTGGCGGATCGAGCGAGGCGGCAATCCGGCGCACGGCGCGGTTTGGCACCGGCTGGCAGGCCGGCGGCGAGACCCCCGAGAATATCGGCGCCGTGGTCGCGGCGATCCGCGATGCTGCCATGGGCGAGGGCCGGCCGATCGACGATGACCATTACGGCGCCGGAATTGCGTTCCGCTTTGGCCGGCCCGACGATCCGGCGCTCGAACGGCTGTTCGAGGCTTATCGCCGGCGGACCGGCCGCGACCCCGCCCGGCATTTCGCGATCGGCGACGCCGAGGCGATCGTTGAGCGCATCGCCGCCTACGTCGCCGGCGGTATTTCGAAATTCATTCTGCGGCCGGCGGCGCGCGGTGATACCGAGATCCTGGCGCAGACCCGCCGGCTGATCGAAGAGGTATTGCCACTGGTCGCCGCGCGTTGGCCGAAATCAAGAAAGCGGCTCGCGGCCGAATGAGCAAAGTTCGGCTCGCATAACCGGCCGGGTGCGCGGCACCGGCGACGCCGGAACAATCGCCGGCCGGGTGCGTTGGAGAGGCCATGCCCGAGCAGAAGATCACTGGCATCAGTGCCTGCGTCTTTGACGCCTACGGCACCTTGTTCGACACCGCGTCGGCGGCGCAGCACTGCGCCGATGCGCTCGGCTTCGCACCCGCCGCCCGGCTCGCGACATTGTGGCGCGACAAACAACTGCAATACACTTGGCTGCGGGCGGTCCAGGGACGCCACGCCGACTTTTGGCAGGTCACCGGCGACGCACTCGATTTTGCACTCGACGCGCTAAAGACTGCGGGATCCGACCTGCGCGAGCGGCTGATGCAGCTCTATCAAACGCTCGACGCCTATCCTGAGGTGCCGGAGGTCTTACGCCAACTGCGCGATCGTGGCTTGACGACGGCAATCCTGTCGAACGGCACACCCAAGATGCTGTCTGCAGCGGTCGATCATGCCGGGCTCACCGATTTGCTCGACCAGGTGCTGTCGGTCGAAGAAGTTGGAATCTACAAGCCGCACCCAAAAGTGTACCAACTAGCCTGCGATCGGCTCGGCCTCGCCCCCAATGCGATCGCCTTTATGTCCTCGAATGGCTGGGACGCCTGGGCCGCTTCGGCATTCGGATTCAAAGTTATCTGGTGCAACCGCCAGGGATTGACCCGCGAGCGGCTCCCCGGCGCACCCGATCACGAAATCCCCTCGCTTGCGGAGTTACCCGGTCTGCTTAGCCCGCTGCAGGCCGCCTGATTGGCCGAGCGCGCACTACCCCCGGCATTCACAACTCGGCGGCGACGCGGCGGACGATATCGCGCAGCCACAAAATCGCAGGCTCGTTGCCGTGTTCGCGGTGCGACAACGCCATGATCTCAAACGGCGGCGAAACATAGGGCGGCTCGAACAATTTGAGCCGGTAGGCGCTGGCAAAAGCGGCAGCGAGCCGTCGCGGCAGCGGCGCCGTCATATCCGAATGACTGACGACCGCCAAAGCCGCCAAGAAATGCGGTGTCGTCAGGCCGATCACACGGGACAATCCACGCGCCGCGAGGGCGCCCTGCAACAAACCGACCTCGCTGCGGGTGACCAGCCGCTCGAGACCGTGATCGACGACATATCCGGCAACCGCCTGCTCGTCTTCTCCGGTTGCCGAAATGATGATATGCGGCAGCTCGGCCAGCCGTTCGACCGTCAGTTCCTGCCAGGCGGCGGGATGACGATCGCTGAGCACCCATACGCGAGTCTCCTCGAATAGGCGCTCGGCGGTAAACCATTCGGGAATGCGGCGGAAACTGCCTATCGCCAGATCGGCTCGGCCTGCGAGCAATGGTTCGGCCACCCCCCTATTGCTAGGCCGGATCCTGATTTCAGCCTGAGGTGCGGCCTCTCGCAACCGGGCGACGAGCGGCGGAACAAAGATCGCGCCGACATATTCGCCGCAGATCACGGTAAACCGCCGAGCCGTTTGCTCCGGGACGAAATCGGCTGGTGTCAGCGCCAGCTGCAATTGCAATAAACCCTGGCGCAGCCGCGGGGCAATTTCGGATGCGCGCCGTGTCGGCTGCATCCCCTCTGGACCGCGCACAAACAAGTCGTCATCGAGGACATAGCGCAATCGGCTCAACGCGTGGCTAATCGCCGATTGGGTGAGGCCCAACCGCTCGCCCGCGCGCGTCACACTGCGTTCTTCGATCAGGGCATCGAAAACCCGGAGAAGATTTAGATCGAGCGCATGGAAATGAAGATTGTTCATTTCTGCAACGCAACATTTCTTGTATGCGCGGAAACTGGGACTGGGACTTCCGCGAGAATGACCGTAATCATTTTACAGCTCATCGGGCGATAGCGGTACGAGCAGGTTGGGACAGAGGTCCGACGTGAACAGGATTCATGTTTGCGATGCGGAAAAATCATTTGCATGCAACGCGCCTCATGGTCACTCTGCATCTACTTTTGAAGGTTTCTAGCTGAGGAAGTCGGGATGACGAAGATCTTACATGCGACCATTCTTGGTCTCGGGCTTGTCGCCGGAGCCGCGTTTAGCGCGCAGGCTCAATCGGTATCCGCTTTGCCGCCAGGGCCTGACGCAGCGCCTCAAGGTCAGACTGCCCGCACGATGCCGTTCGGATCGACCCAGGGCGTTTTCCCGAAGCCGGGCGGCAGCCAGGTCATCACGGAACAGCCTTCTCCGGTGTATGCCGGCAACCAGAATGCGGTTCCGACCAGTCAACCGACCGCCGCGAAGCCGGCCCCCGGCACGTATTCGGGCGGTCTCGGTCTACGACCGAACTGACCGGGTCCGTTCTTTCGGCTCTCTGAAACGGGACCAGCCTAAGCAAGTTACACGCTGACTTGCACGATCTATAAGCCGACCAACCACGCGCAGGTTAACTGCGCGTGATTGGCGTCTGTGCGAATACCCGGCGGTTTTTTTACGCTTAGGGCAGTTGTTTTCCGGCAAAAATGCCCGAGGCGAGATATTTGGGCCCCGAATTCGCCTGAATGCTGAAGGCGCCGCCGGTTTCAGCCGCCCCTGGACCGTAAAAGCCGCCGTTCACCGGACCGCTGCGGTTTCCGAAGGTGCCTGAGCCGCTCAAGGTTCCGGTAAACTGGTTGCCGGTGGCGCCACGGCCGACGGTTCCGGTGTAATTTGCACCATCAAAATGCGTGATGCTGACAGCCCCGGTCTGTTTGCCGAAATCGTAGCTCTGTGCGAAGTTTCCGGCCGCAAGATAGCTCGCGCCATTAGCGTTGACACTGCCGACCGCGGCGCCGCTGAAGGTGCCAACTCCGGTCGTCGGCATGTTGACGGTTGGCTGACCGGCGACCCAGAAGTTGATGTGGCCGACATCGGTCCGCGGCAAATTTCCTCCTCCTGGCGCGGGCGTGTCGATTTCGCCGCCCCAATAGCCCCATTGCAGGTACTGACAGGCGCTGCACAGCCCGTTTTGCAATAGCGAGGTTGGCGGCGGCGCCGCGGTCTGCGTCACCAGATAGATATTCGGATTGGTGCCGCCGGCGAAATCGGTGCTTAAACTGGCTTGCGCGCCATTTACGCTGGAATTGGCGGCCGGGCTCTCAAAGGCCGCAAATAAATGATCGTTGATAAAGGCTTGGCGGGCAAAGGTATCACCGTGATAGGGCGACCCAAATTGCAGCACGATGCCATTTTGCGCCGGAACGCCGCTGACCCTTGAGGTAAAAGGGTCACCGCCGGTCAGGGTCGCCGACAGCTGCAACGTGCTGGCGTTGGTCGTTATCGACGCATTGCCGGCGACAGCGTAGGGCAAGGCTTGACCGGAACCTCCGGGCGCTTGCTTCGTCATGATCCCGCCGAAATATCCGCCTAGGGTCTGCGAGGTTTGCGGCGCGCTCGCGACCGATTGCGGGACGGGTGTCGGGGTGACCGGCTGTGCGAACTGGTAGGTGGCAGCGGTTGCCTGAGTAGCGGTGTTGACCTCGATCGCGTTGGCCGCCGAGGCGCCGGGTGCGAGCACGAACCCGGAAATGCTGTTGCCGCCATAAAATCTGTTGTTTGCGCCATCGAGCGGCGGCTCAAAATAGGTGTTGATCCTCACCGGCTGACTGGCGGCATTAGCCAAGTAGCTGCCGTGAACGACACCCGCGAGGTCGGCGGGGCTGCCAAAGGCGTTGCCGACCAGTACCACGATCACCGATTGCTGGATGGTCCCCGACCCGATTATTGCGAGGCTCGCCTGCAGCGCTTTGGTGTCGCCGTAAATCGTCGAAAAATTCGTGTTCAGCGGTGTTGCGAGGATCAGCGGAGAGACGCTTGCCGAGCCGCCGAGCGAACCGCCTGTTGGCAGCCGAATGAACGGAATGCTCGACTGCAGCGCCGCGTCGGGCTGAACATTGAATGCGAGATAACCGGGGGTGTTTGCGGTCGCCCGGTAGAATTGCGGGTTGACCGGCGTGCCACCATAAATGAATTCGCGCTGCAATGGCTGGTTGACCGGCGTCAAATTGGCGTAGAAAAAGCTGTTATCGGCCGCGACATAGGTCGTGCCGGTAACGGGTCCTAGCGGGCTCGAGGTTCCCGCGCCAGCCGCGTCAAGCGCCGCTGTTCCTGCAACGAGCGGAAACTGGATTGTTTTTCCTGGAGATAATGTCGCAACGAAGGTGCCGTTGACAGCTTTGCCACCGCTATAGGGCAAGAGTGCGCTGGTGAAACCCTTCGCGCTTCCCTGATTACCGGTATCTAGGTAGCCGCCGGCGACGCTTGTTAGCGTGACTGGCGTCCCGGTGCCCCCGGTGCCTCCGGTTGAGCCGCCGGTGCCTCCGGTCGAGCCGCCGGTGCCTCCGGTCGAGCCGCCGGTGCCTCCGGTCGAGCCGCCGGTGCCTCCGGTCGAGCCGCCGGTGCCTCCGGTCGAGCCGCCGGTGCCTCCGGTCGAGCCGCCGGTGCCTCCGGTCGAGCCGCCGGTGCCTCCGGTCGAGCCACCGGTGCCTCCGGTCGGGCCGCCGGTTCCTCCGGTCGAACCGCTGTCTGTAACGGGGCTGCGCAAGTTGCTGCCGCTATTGGCAAGACCCGGGTTGGCTGCCGTCGCGATTTGCGCGTTTGTCGCGGCCGGTACAATTGTCGAGGGTGCCGAAGCTGCGACCTGTGGCTCCGGACTGCCTGTGGTCGGCGCGACCTTCAGTGCCGCTCGCTGCACTGTCGTTGGCAAAAGAAGGGGGTGAGAAGTGTCTGCGGTGGCTTGCAAAGTCGTCGGCGGGACGGGTTCCAGGGACCGCAGCCGCGCCACTTCGAACGCATTCAGACGGACCGTCGCCGAAATCGAGTTGTCTATGCCGCTGTTCGCGACCATGACATCGGTCGGTACGATCGGGGCGCCGCCATTGCCGCCGGCGCGGCCGTCGAGTGCAGCAAGCAGGGCGGCGATACGGCCGCGCGGCGCGGGTGCGGGATCGGATGGCGAGTCCCCGGGTTTGGCTACGGTGACCTCAAAGCCCGGGCGGAAGATCGTCTTCGAGACTCCGTTGAGCCCGGTTACCGTCAGACCTTTGCCAAACACAAAAATCGCTTCGAGGCTGCCGTTCACCGCCTGGTGGAGCAGCATGACGCCGCCGCGGATGCCGATTGTCGCAGCGGGCGTGCGCATCGTCACGGCATTGTCTTGTTTGCTGATTTTGCCGCCGACAAAGCGAAATATCCCGCGGCTGAGGCTCGCCGCCAGTTTACCAGTCCCAGCATTCGGATCATAAACGAATTGGTCGATGACCATATTGGCGTTTGGGCCGACCGACAGCGTCAACTCGTCGACGAACAAGACCTGCGTCTGACCACTGGTCTCGGTCGTGATCCGTTCGTTAAAGACGACATCTTGCCCCAGCACCAGCTTGCGTGGCATCCCGCCGGGCGGGATGCCCATTGCTTGCGGGTTTACTGCACTGTTGACCCCGACGCGTTGTTGCGCGACCGAGCCGAGGCTAATCGCCCTGAGCCCCAGAACTGTCAGGCAGCAAAGCAGCCCGACCTGCCGCAGACGACGGAAGGTGCCGGTCATCAAAACCTCTTT
Source organism: uncultured Alphaproteobacteria bacterium (assembly GCA_963777435.1). Taxonomy (GTDB): domain Bacteria; phylum Pseudomonadota; class Alphaproteobacteria; order ATCC43930; family CGMCC-115725; genus AP-15. The sequence goes on along the minus strand of CAVZQT010000004.1, from coordinate 438,916 downwards.
CTAACTCATTACGGTTTAAAAGCGGATTTGCGGCGAGAGCAAGGCGCAATCGGGCAGGTGGGCGCCATGTGGCGCCTGCAGCGCGGATCTAAACGGCTGCGGCGCGGGTCAGCGCCCGGCGAAAATGCCCGAGGCGAGATACTTTAAAGCTGGGGCGGTTTGGCTATTGTAAATATTGAAGCTGCCGCCGGTCTCGTTCGCCGACGGGCCGTAGAAATTGCCAACAATGGCGCCGTTGCGATTGAGTGGGCCAGTCAAGGGTCCGGCAAATGCCGCACCCGAACCGCTGAGGTTCGCAGCGTAATTCGCATTGTCGAAATTGGTGATATTGATTGTGCCGGTATGCGCGCCGAAATTGTAGGTCTGGTTGAACCCTCCCGCGGCCAAATAGGACGCTCCGCCATTGTAGACGGTGCCGACCGCGGCCCCGTTATAGGTGCCCACCCCTGATGTCGGCATGTTTACCGTCGGCATGCCGGCGACCCACGTGTTGATGGCCCCGCTATCCAGGCGGGAGTAGGAGGGGGAGGTCCCGGGCGGGTTCGGAATTCCCACTTGACCGGTCCAATAGCCCCATTGCAGGTACTGGCACGAGCATGGTGTCACACCCGTCGGCATCCAGCTGGTATTCGGGACCGTGGCCGAGGTTACCATAGTGAGCCGAGGGTACAGAGTGGACCCGCTGCTTTCGGTTGGTAGCGTCGTGGTTACGCCGTTGGTCGTGGTGATTTGCGAGGCGATGTTAGGGTTCTCCTGGGCGGCATAAATATTGTTATCGATAAAGGTGGTTCGGGAGTTACTGAGTCCCGTCGCATTGTTACCGAATTGGAGCATCATCGAGCTGAGCCGGCTCTGCGATCCCGTAAACGGGTCGGTGCCGCCAAGAGTCGCTGCGACGCGATTATCGGAGGGGAAGGTTTGAACCGACGTGGCGCCCGTCAATGCATAAAAAGTGGGAGCTTGGATCTGTCCGCCTAGCTGCATGATGCCGCCGAAATACCCAGTTTCGTTCAACGCCGAGCGGGTGACGCCGGCATTTGCCGGCAAGGGGATCGTGGTAACGGGCTGGTTGAAGGCGTAGTTGGTGCCCAACGACGCATATCCCGCTGGACTGTCGGGAAAAGCGTTCGCCAAATTCAGGCTCAAGGTGCCACCGTTGTATGAATTTTGATCAAGCACGAAGCCGCTGATGGTGTTGCCGCCGAACAGATTGTTGCCGTTGCCGTCCGGCACTGTGGCCGAGCAGCCCCAATTCGCACCAAGGGCGCGGTCGCGCTAGTGAAGACAACGCCACGCACCGCGCCTGTCCCATAAACCGAACCGGTGTTCGACGTGTCGAAACCCCCGGTCATCACGACGAGAGCGGAACTTTGGTTCGCGCCCTGGCCGTTGACCGCGGAGACTCGCCTGTAGATAGTGCGGTGCCGTCCCGTTGGGGTTTGTGATCTGGTTGAAATTGCCAAATGATTGGTTCGCAATAGTAGCCAGATAGAGCGGCGACACGGTGGCGTTGGGCATCGTACCGCCGTAATTGCTCGGCAGGAATGGGATCGTCTGCGGACTCGTCGACGAGGCGAGCGCGCCGTCGGGGTTGACTGTGAATGCGTAGAACTGCTTGGTTGCGGTCGGTGCATAGAAACTTTGATCGACCGGAACACCGCCGAAAATGAACAGGCGCGTGCCTTGGCTGCCGGGCGTGGTTGAGGTTAGGTTGGCAAAAAAGAATTTGCCGTCCGCGGTTGTCGTCGCCGTGCCTGACGCCGCCCCCAAGCTCAATGCGTTGGCGGTTACCGCGGTCGTGGTTCCAGGGGTCAGTGGTGACAAGCTCACCTGTGCGCCATTGATGACCGTTGAGAAAACGCCGTTTTGCGGCACGCTTCCCGCCGGGTAGGTGATGGTGCCGCTGGTGTACGGGATGCGGTAATCCGCGGTTTGCACGTTAAAGCCCGCGGTATTGGGTGGAGTGGTCGAGACCTTGGCCAAACCGGCGACAGAGACCACCACCGGCGATGGCGGCGTCACCCGGGTGGTGGGCATCATCGGTGTTGCCGGAACGATCGGCGGCGTTGGCGTCGCCGGGCTAGTCGTGGCCGTCGCCGATAGGATTGGCGTCCCTTGCGGCGTCGGATGTGCCAAGAACCGGTTGAATGACACCGTCCCACCACCGATGGCGGTGGCGCTCGCCCCCGAGACCTGCACGTTCTGGTTGTTGAGCTGGGCCTGAGTGATCACCGGAGTGACGCTCTCGGGCTGCGACTGTTGCGGCTGCGTCTTGGCCGCAGCCTGGAGGCTGGCTTGCACATTGGCCGAAATCACATTGGCGATGCCGCTGTTCGCGACAGTCACCTCGGTCGGAACCTTCGGCGCTCCGCCGTTGCTGCCGGCGCGGCCATCGAGTTGGGCCAGCATCGTCGTCGTGGCGCTGGGCGGCGCCGGGCCGGGGTCAGACGGCGCCGCACCCGGCTTGGCGACCGTGACCTCGAAACCGGGCCGATAGATCGTCTGCGTGACGCCGTTCAACCCGGTGATCGTGACACCCTTGCCATAGACAAACACCACCCGGAGCGCATTGCAGCCGCCGGCTTCAACTGATGCGGCGCCTCCGCCACAATCGCTTCTCACCCTGATGAGCATGACGCCGCCGCGAATGCCTATGGTCCCGGACGGGGTGTGCAGTGTGACGGCGTTATCCAGTTTGCTGATCTTGCCGCCGACAAAGCGAAATACGCCGCGCGTCAGGCTCGCCGCCAATTTGCCGGTCCCCGCGTTCGGGTCGTAGACGAACTGGTCGATCACCATATTGGCGTTAGGACCGATCGACAGCGTCAACTCATCCACGAACAGGACTTGCGTCTGTCCCTGAGCCTCAGTCGTGATCCGTTCGTTGAAGACGACGTCTTGCCCCAACACCAGGCGCTTTGGCACCCCGCCGGGCGGGATACCCATCGCGTCAGGATTGACGGCGCTGTTGACCCCAACACGTTGTTGCGCGAAGAGAATCGGGCTCGCAAACCCGAACCCCAGCAACACCAGGCAGCCCAGCGCCAAAGTGCGTCGCAGCCGGCAGACCGTCCCTGTCATCTCGACCTCTTCTGCAGCATGCCTGTCTTAAAAACGGATTTGCGGGCCGAGCAAGACCGAATTGCTGGTATAGCCGTAGATCGGCAGGTTCGAGGAGACGATATCGCGCTCCAATTGCAGCACGATCGCGATCCGACGACTTACCGGCACCGCCTCGGTGACGCCAAAGCGCCAACGCTGGGTCAGCTGACTGCTCGCCGAAAAGAACTCATCCGGGTTGCTGCTCGTGTTGCAACACGGATCGGGCGCTGCATAAATGCTCCACGCGCGGCCAAGAAATAGCGACGTCTCCCACGGGTAGGGCGTGGCCTTGAATGGTGCATCATAATGGATGCGGTAGGCGCCGATCACCGCATAGGTCGAGTTCGTGTAATAATCAAAATCGGTCGACTGTTTGAGATAGTCAAACTCCAAATTCAAGACGGCATTCTCGGCGATCGGTTTTGTCGCCGAAAAGCTGACGAGCTTGTCGTTGCCGTTGAGCCCGGTCGATAGCGGCCGGTCGGGTATATTGGTAAAATTCTTTCGCCGGAACTCGAACACCGTCTTGAGCAGCATGTCGTTCCAGACGGTCTCGTCATACTCGAGGCCGACGCCGCCAGCGGCAAAATATTGTGCCTCGCCCAATCCAACTTCGTCACCGATCAGGTAAGGCTTGACCGAGGCGGCGACGCTGCCGAGCAATCCGCCATTTGGAAAGTTGATGCGGGGACCCCCGGTTACTTCCAGCAACGCGAGGTCAAGCCGACTTACATTGGAATTGAAGTAATGGTTGATATAACCGACTGCGGTGACATCGATGGAATCGCGGCGCTGATCTTCGAGGTCATAACTGTACAACAGCGAACCGCTCGCGAATACGCTGCCGGAGGGTTGCTTCAAAAATTGGCTGTTGAGCAGAACCGGGCCGATCGGGGACAAGATCAGCGGCGAGCCGGGAGCAACATTCGCGTCGCTCTGGTATTGGCCGCCAAGAAAGACATAACCCGACAGGTGATGGCGCGAGGTCGCTTTGTCGATCTGTGCCATGTACTCGTCAATGCGCTCGCGCACCGCGGGCGGGGGATTGGCGGCGGCGGCTCTTTGAAAATAGTCGCGGGCGAGATCGTAGGATCCCATACGAAAGTAAAGCGCCCCGATCTCGAGCTGAACCCGCGGTAAATTCGGATTGAACAGCAACATCCGGTCGAGCGCCGACACCGCGGCCTCGTAATCGCCCAAGCGGGCGGAAACATCAGCATAGGCAAAAGTAGCGTCGAGATCGCCTGGGTTGCGCAACATCTGTTGAAACAGGGCCGATTTCTTTGCTTCAAGTCGCGACTGTTCGCTGCTGGAAAGCGTTTGCGCCGCCGCTTGCACGGTTGCGACGACTAACGCAAGAAAAACGATGGCCCAGAAATACCCAAACATTTCGGCGAACCGAGAGGGACTGCCATGCTTTCCTCGCCAAGCACCCAACGGCTTCTTCTCCCCCGACCGCGGGACGCGCCTCGGCGGAGGCGTCCAACTTGCGCGAGTTTAAGATAGCCGTTTGTTCGACTGCAAGTCTTGCGACCGCCGCGCTTCGTCAATTAATCGGCAATTTTTGTGTGCCGCCGCGCCGAGAGGCGAGCTACTGGCATCGACATGCTTGAAGCTTTGTTGACGCGGCTCGGGGCAGGGCGCAGTAGTTACCCGCCGGCGAGATCGCTGCGGGTCGGGTGCCGGACCGAGCGGACGAAGGAAAGCCGTTGTGGCGAGCGATCTTTTTGACGAACGCGAGGCTCGCGATCCCGCCGAGCGCGAAACAGCACTGATGTCGCGGCTGCCGTCGATAATTGCGACGGCAAAGCAGCATTGTCCGGCATATCGCAAGCTGTTTAGCGAGATCGAGCCGGCCGCGGTGGTCGATCGCGCCGCGCTCGCGCAATTGCCGCTGACGCGAAAATCCGAACTGATCGAATTGCAGCGCCGTGAACCACCCTTTGGCGGGCTGGCCGCGGTGCCGATTTCGGCATTGCGCCGGATTTTTGTCTCACCCGGTCCGATCTACGAGCCGGAGGGGCGCCGGCCGGATTATGGGCGTTTCGCGCGGGCGTTGTTTGCCGCCGGTTTCCGCGCCGGCGATCTCGTCCACAACACCTTCTCCTACCACCTGACCCCAGCCGGAGCGATGGTCGAGAGCGCCGCCGAGGCTTTGGGCTGTCCGGCAATTCCAGCCGGAACCGGTCAGCCCGAACAGCAGCTGCAGGCGATCGCCGACCTCAAACCCGCCGGGTATGTCGGCACTCCGTCGTTTTTGAAAATCCTGCTCGACCGGGCGGCAAGCGAAGGCATCGACATATCATCTCTGAAAAAAGCGCTGGTTGGCGCCGAGGCATTGCCGGCAGCGCTCCGCCGCGAGTTTCGGGAACGCGGCATCAGCGTGCTGCAATGCTACGGGACGGCCGATATCGGCGTTATCGCCTACGAAACCACCGGCACCGATCGCGAACTCGAGGCGGGGATGGTCCTCGATGAGGACATCATCGTCGAGATCGTCCGTCCTGGGACCGGGGAGCCCGTCGCACCTGGCGACACCGGCGAAGTCGTGGTGACCACATCGACCCCGGAATACCCGCTGATCCGCTTTGCCACCGGTGACCTGTCAGCTTTATTGCCCGAACCGGTTCGCAGCGTACGGACAAATTACCGCATCAAGGGCTGGCTCGGCCGCGTCGATCAAACCACCAAAATTCGCGGCATGTTTGTGCATCCGCAGCAAATCACGGATATCCTGCGCCGGCACCCCTCGATCAGCCGGGCGCGGCTTGTCGTCGAGCGGGTCAATGGCGCCGACGCGATGACATTGCTTGTCGAGGCCCCTGAATCCGAAGATCCGGCCCGGATCGCCGCGACCGTGCAAGCACTGACGCGGCTCCGCTGCACGATCAAGCCGGTGCCGAACGGGCGCCTGCCGGAGGATGGCAAGCTGATCGAGGACCGCCGACCGCTCGACTAAAGGGCAAGCCGCAATTATTCATCAAGCCGCCATTATTCATCAAAAGGTCATACTTCCTTCAAACCAAAGTCCCAATCCGAGTCTCATATGATAGGCGTAAGGTTTATCCTTACAGGTTTGTCCCCCAAACCTCGTACTCGGCCGGCGACGGCCGATGGCCAAGCGGCTCCGGATTCCCCCTCCGGAGCCGCCTTTTTATGTCACCGCATCTGACCGATTTCACCGCGCGATCAGCGGTGGCGGCATCCGCCACCACTTCAGCTGAGCTTATCGGTGAAGACTTGGCCTGCCGCCGCGGCGGGCGGCTGGTTTTCGCCGGTCTGTCTTTTCGGCTTCCGCCCGGCGGCGCGCTGGTCCTGACCGGCGCCAATGGCAGCGGCAAATCGAGCCTGTTGCGGCTGGTCGCCGGCCTTCTTATGCCAGCCGCAGGCTGCCTCTGGTGGGGGGCAGCAAGGGTCGCCGACGACATCGCGTCTCATCATGCGCGGCTGCATTATGTCGGCCACCTTGATGCGCTAAAGCCGGCGATGACACCGCGCGAAAGTTTGGCGTTCTGGGCGGCGCTCCGCGGCGCGCGCCGATCACACACGGCGGCTATCTCGGAGGCGCTCGCTGCCTTCGATATCGAAGCAATCGCCGATTGGCCATGCCGCTGGCTCTCGGCCGGGCAGCGCCGCCGCGTGGCACTGGCGCGCGTCTTGGCGGCTCCGGCGCCATTGTGGCTGCTCGACGAGCCGGCGACCGCCCTCGACACCGGCAGCCAAGCCCGGCTCGAACAGGCGATCACCGCGCATCGCAATGCCGGGGGCATGGTCATGATCGCGACCCACTCGCCGATCGCGCTCGACACCGCGGCAACTTTGACACTCGACGGCTATGCCCCCCACTCTGACGAGCTCGATCCCGTCTTCGCCGAGTGAGATGGCGGCGTTTCTCGGCCTATTCCGCCGCGACCTGCGATTGGCAATGCGCCAGGGTGGCGATACCGGTCTCGTCATCGCATTTTTTGTGCTGACGGTTGTGCTGTTTCCATTTGGCGTCGGCCCCGAGCCGGAAGTTCTGGCGCGCGTCGCACCGGGGATTCTGTGGGTCGCGGCGTTGCTTGCAGCGCTGTTGTCGCTCGATCGGCTGTTTGCGCCGGATTACGAGGATGGCGGTCTCGATTTGATCGGCTTGTCGCCGCTGCCGCTCGGTTTGGCGGCATTGGCGAAATGCGCCGCGCACTGGGTGTCGACCGGGGTGCCGTTGGCATTGATCAGCCCGGCATTGGCGTTTATCGTCGATCTCGACCCGCGCGCCACGGGAACATTGTTCGTAAGCCTGTTGATCGGCACCCCGGCGCTGAGCCTGATCGGCGGGGTCGCTGCCGCCTTGACCCTCGGCGCCCGCCGGCAGGGCGTCCTGTTGTCGCTGCTGGTCCTGCCGCTCTATATTCCGCCGCTGATATTTGGCGCCGGCGCGGTCGAGGCCGAAGCGATCGGAACCGGATCGCGCGCCGATCTGTTACTGCTCGGCGCCTTGAGCTTGTTTGCGTTGCCGCTGTGTCCGTGGGCGGCGGCGGCGGCGTTGCGGCAGGCGCTCGAATGAGGCCTTGCCCCGCGGCGGCGAGCGGCGGCGCTACTCGCAAAGCGCCGTTTTTGCGCTATAACAATCGAGGTGAACAAGTACTTCCGCCGATGCTGAGCCGTTTTGCCAACCCAGCCCGTTTTATGCGGATCAGCGGCAAGGCATTGCCGTGGTGCGCTTGGGCAACGATTGCGATAATTGCGGTCGGGCTTTATCTCGCCTTGATCGCAGCACCGCCCGATTACCAGCAGGGCGAAGCCGTCCGCATCATGTATGTCCATGTCCCGGCGGCGTGGCTGGCGCTCAACGTCTATTTGTTTGTCGCGGTGGCGAGCGGCGTCGCCCTTGTCTGGCGCCATCCACTGGCTGAGATCGCGGCGCGCTCCGCCGCCCCGATCGGCGCGGCCTTCACCTTTGTCTGCCTGACGACCGGATCGCTGTGGGGGCGGCCGATGTGGGGCACCTGGTGGGTGTGGGACGCGCGGCTGACCTCGGTTCTGGTGCTGTTCTTTCTGTATCTCGGTTATATCGCGCTGGTGAACGCGTTCGACGATCCTGGCCGCGGTGGCCGGGCCGGATCGGTCTTGGCCCTCGTCGGGGTCGTCAATCTTCCGATCATCAAATTCTCGGTCGATTGGTGGAATACGCTGCATCAGCCGGCGAGCGTGTTGCGGTTCGGTAAGCCGACGATCGCCTTGTCGATGCTGACGCCATTATTGGTAATGGCGCTGGGATTTACGCTGCTGTTCGTCACGCTGCTGTTATTGCGCATGCGAACCGAGCTCAACGAGCACAAAACGCGCGCGTTGCGCCTCAACAGCGCTGCGGCGTCAGCGCCGGCGCGATCGCGGCCCGAGGTAACGACGCCGACGTCGGCGCGACCCGCGCTGCACTGAGGCGCCAGTCGTGAGCGCGATCACCAACTATCTCGCGATGGGCGGCTACGCCGCTTACGTGTGGCCCGCCTACGCGCTGACGGCTGTGGTCCTCGGCGGGCTCGCGTTTCAATCCTGGCGGCGCTACCGCGATGGCACCCGAAGCGTCGAAAGGCTGCAGCAGCAGGCGAGGCCGCGGCGATGACCCGCAAACAGCAGCGCCTGGGTTTATTGGCGCTCGGCATGGCGGCGCTCGGCGGCGCCACGGCATTGGTGCTGAGCGCGTTCAGCAGCAATCTCGTCTTTTTCTACAGCCCGAGCGATCTGAAAACCCAGGCGATTTCGGCCGAGCGGCGGGTGCGCCTCGGCGGCTTGGTCGAAGACGGCAGCGTCAAGCGCAGCGCCGACAGCCATGTTGCTTTCCGCATCACCGACGGCAAGACAGACATCCCGGTATCGTATCACGGCATCCTCCCGGATCTGTTTCGCGAGGGGCAAGGGGTCGTCGCCGAAGGCAAGCTGGAGCGCGGCGGAGTTTTCGATGCTTCGACGATCCTCGCCAAGCATGATGAGCGCTACATGCCGCGCGAGGTCGTCGACGCGCTCAAAAAGAGTGGACATTGGCAAGAAGGTGCTGCAGCCGAAGCCGCTGCGGCGCCGCTAAAGCCCTCACCGGCGCCGATACGCTAGGCATCATGCCTCCAAGGGCAAGACGGCGTGGGACGTAAGCTGCTGTTTCTGCTGCCGCTGGCGCTGTTCGCGGTGCTGCTGGTGGCGTTTGCGATGGGGCTGAATCACGATCCGAGCCTGTTGCCCTCGGCGATGATCAACCGCCCGGCCCCGAATTTTGATCTTCCCGGTCTCTACGATCCGGCAAAAGGCTTGGCGCGCAAGGATCTCGGCGGCGGCGTCACCCTCGTCAATTTCTTTGCGTCATGGTGCGCGCCGTGCCGCGAAGAACAGCCGGCATTGATCGAGCTCGCGCGCCAGCCCGGCGTCATCCTCGACGGCATCGCTTACAAAGACAAACCCGAGGCGTCGCGCCACTTCCTCGACGATCTCGGCGATCCCTATCGCCATATCGGCGTCGATCAGGACGGCGCGACCGCGATCAATTTCGGGGTTTACGGCGTGCCCGAGACCTATGTCGTCGACCCGGCCGGTCATATCCGCTACCGCCATGTCGGGCCGCTCAGCGAACAGGATGTCGACCGCAAGATCCTGCCGCTAATAGCGCGCATCGGGGCAAGCTCGGCAAAGCCACCGCGATCCGCCGAGTAGCCGTCAGATATCGAACAGCAGCCGCGATGGATCTTCAACCAGTTCCTTGATCCGCACGAGAAAGCCGACCGCCTCGCGGCCGTCGACCAGGCGGTGGTCATAGGATAGTGCCACGTACATCATCGGCCGGATCTCGATCTTTTCGTCATGACCCGGGCCGGTGACGACAACCGGGCGGCGCTCGATCTTGTGCATGCCGAGGATGCCGGATTGTGGCGGGTTCAGGATCGGCGTCGACAATAGCGAGCCATAGATCCCGCCATTCGAGATTGTAAACGTGCCGCCGGACAGGTCGTCGATCGACAATTTGCCGTCGCGCGCCTTACGGCCGAGGGCGGCGATCTCCTTTTCGATTTCGGCAAAACTCTTGGCGTCGGCGTCGCGCACGACCGGCACGACAAGGCCATGCTCGGTCCCGACCGCGACACCGATGTCGTAGCGATTTTTATACACGATGTCGGAGCCGTCGATCTCGGCGTTGACGCCCGGGAACTCGATCAATGCGGCAATCGACGCCTTGACAAAGACCGACATAAACCCGAGCCGGACACCGTGTTTCTTCTCGAACGCATCGCGCCATTGCTCGCGTAGCGCGATCGTGCGGCTCATGTCGATTTCGTTGAACGTGGTCAGCATCGCGGCGGCGTTTTGCGCCGCCTTTAGCCGCTCCGCGATGCGCTGACGCAGCCGAGTCATCCGCACCCGCACTTCGCGCTCGCCGGCCGTCCCCAGCGCTGGCGACGATGGCGGCTCGGTTGGGGGCACCTCGGCCGCCGGGCGAGGTGCGACCGGCAAGGGCCGGACCGTCGGCGAGGACAGGGCCGTAGGCGCCGGCGTCTCCCTCGAGCGCGCCACCGCAGCCATCACATCAGCCTTGGTGAGCCGATGACCGGGCCCCGTCGGCGTGATTGCCGTTGCGTCAAGTTCGCTCTCGGCGACCAGTTTACGGACCACAGGACCGGAACGGTCGAGCGCCGCGATATTTCCTTCACTCGCGGGCTTAGCTTTGGCAATCGCCGGCTGTTGTTCACCGGGTAATGGCAGGGTGGCTTCGAGCGGGGTTGGGTGCGCCGCCGGCACCGTCGCCGCCGCTTCGTCGCCAATCATGCCGAGCACACTGCCGACTGGTAAGGTGGAGCCCTCTTCGGCGACAATTTCGGCGAGCGTCCCGGCCGCCGGCGCCGGCACCTCGACATTGACCTTGTCGGTCTCGAGTTCGACCACCGGCTCATCAAGCGCCACCGGCTCGCCGGGCCGTTTCAGCCATTTGGCAACCGTGGCGTCGGTGACCGATTCACCGAGGCTCGGCACCTTGATCTCGATCGCCATCGCGCCGAACCCTCCGCTCAAGCGGCGAGGGCAGCGGTTACGAGCTGCGCCTGCTCCTCGATATGGCGCTTGAACAGCCCGGTGGCGGGCGAAGCCGCCTCGGCGCGTCCGACAAAGCGCGGCCGCTTGGCGCCGCCATCGAGACCCGCCAAAACCCGCTCGATGCGTCGGTCGACAAAAGTCCACGCACCCATATTCTGCGGCTCTTCCTGGCACCATACGATCTCGGCATTTGGCCAGCGCGCCAACACTCGAGCAAGGCTATTGAACGGAAACGGGTAGAGCTGCTCGACCCTAACCAACGCCACCCGGTTGTCATCGCTCGCCGCGCGCGCTTTCAACAGGTCCAAGTAGACCTTGCCGGAGCACAACACGACGCGGCGTATCCGATCGTCGGCCGCGATTGCGCCGGTTTCGCCGATTACCCGGTGAAACGAGCTCCCCAATCCCATCGCGTCGAGCGGCGAGGCCACCTCTTTGGCGCGCAGCAAGGATTTGGGCGTGAACACGACGAGCGGCTTTCTAAAGTTGCGCCGCACCTGGCGCCGCAACGCGTGGAAATAATTAGCGGCACTCGTCAGGTTGCAGACCTGGATATTGTCTTCGCCACATAGCTGCAAATAGCGCTCGATGCGAGCCGAGGAATGCTCCGGACCCTGCCCTTCATAGCCATGCGGCAGCAGTAACACGAGGCCGCTCATACGCAGCCATTTTGCCTCACCGGCACTCAGGAACTGGTCGATAATGACTTGGGCGCCGTTGGCGAAATCGCCGAATTGCGCTTCCCACAGCACCAAGGTCGACGGGTCGGCGAGACTGTAGCCGTATTCGAACCCGACGACCCCCGCTTCCGACAGTGGGCTATCGATGATGTCAAACGGCGCCTGGCCCGGCTTCACATGATTGATCGGGACATAGCGTTGCTCGCTCTCCTGATCGATCAATACCGCGTGCCGGTGCGAGAATGTGCCCCGCCCGCTGTCCTGGCCCGACATCCGGACATGGGTTCCCTCGGCGCAGAGCGAGGCGATCGCCAGCGCCTCGGCCGTGGCCCAATCGATGCCGTCGCCGCTCTCGAGAGCAACGCCCTTGGCCTCGAGCTGGCGCGCGATCTTGGGGTTCAGGCGAAAACCCTCGGGTACGGTGACCAGGCCCCGCCCGAGCTGCCGCAGCGACTCGGTTTCGACCCCGGTATCGCCGCGGCGGTCATCGTCGGGGGCTTCGGCAAGCCCGGCCCAGGCGCCTTCGAGCCAATCGGCTTTGTTTGGACGATAGCTCTTCGCGGCCTCGAATTCGCTTTCGAGCCGGGCGACAAACCGGGCCGCCATCGCCTCCGCCTCGCCGTCGGCGATCACTCCTTCCGCGACCAAGCGCTGAGCGTAGAGCTGGCGGGTCGTCGGATGGCGCGCAATTGTGCGGTACATCAATGGCTGGGTAAAGGCCGGCTCGTCGCCTTCGTTGTGACCATGCCGGCGATAGCAAAACAGATCGATAACGATGTCCTTGCCGAATTGATGACGGTAGTCGGCCGCGGCATTGGCGACTGCGACGACCGCCTCGGGATCGTCGCCGTTGACGTGAAAGATCGGCGCCTGCACGCCCTTGGCGACATCCGACGGATAGGGGCTCGACCGCGCCGCCGAAGGCGCCGTGGTGAACCCGATCTGGTTGTTGACAATGATGTGGACCGTGCCGCCGGTGCAAAAGCCGGTCAGCTCCGACAGCTCCAGCGACTCGGCAACGAGCCCTTGACCCGCAAAAGCCGCATCGCCGTGCATCAGGATCCCGGCGACTTCGCGCCGCGCCTCGTCACCGCGCTGCTGTTGCTTGGCCCGCACCTTGCCGAGCACGACCGGGTTGACCGCTTCGAGATGCGACGGGTTGGCCGCCAGCGACAGATGCACTGTCTTGCCGCCGACCTCGCGATCGGCCGAGGTGCCGAGATGGTATTTGACATCACCCGAGCCGTGGACGTGTTCGGGGTTGGTCGAATTTCCCTGAAATTCGGAAAAGATCGCGGCATAGGGCTTGCCGACAAAATTGGCGAGGACATTGAGCCGGCCGCGATGCGGCATGCCGATAACAAATTCCTCAACGCCGAGCTCACTGCCGCGCCGCAGGATCGCCTCGAGCGCCGGCATCAGCGATTCCGCACCCTCGATGCCAAAGCGCTTGGTGCCGGTATAGCGACGGTCGAGAAACCGCTCGAACGTCTCGGTCGTGGTCAGGATCTCTAGGACATTCTTCTTTTCGGCTGGTGAAAGGCCGGGCCGGCCCTGGCTGCGCTCGAACTTCTCCTGGATCCAAATGCGCTCGGCGGGCACCTGGATGTGCATGTATTCGACGCCGATTTTGCCGCAATAGGTCTGGCGCAGTATTGCGATGATCTCGCGCAGACTGGCGCGCTCGCGATCGAAGATTCCATTGAGAAAGATTTCGCGGTCGAGATCGGCCTCGCTAAAGCCGTAGCTATGGTAATCAAGCTCGGGATAGGGCCCGCGCTTATCGAGGCCAAGCGGGTCGAGATCGGCTTCGAGATGCCCGCGCACCCGATAAGCACGAATCAATTGTAGCGCGCGGATCGAGTCGGCGGTCGCGTGGCGCAGCGCGGCCATATGGGGCGCCGCCGACGCAATTGCGCCATTGCTTGGTCGCCGCGCCGCCGGTTTTTCCCAGGAGGGTGGACGCAGTTCGGCGAGCGCCGCTGACCCATCCTCGCCGATTTCGGAGAAAAACCGGCGCCAGCTTTCGTCTATAGAGCCGGGGTCGTCGAGGTATCGGGCATAGAGATCGGCAATGAATTCGGCGTTGGCGCCGGAGAGAAAGCTTGCGCCGTCGATATCAGCCATCGGTGACCCTGAGGTGCCTGTTCTCTGTTAAGGGTGTAAAAGCCGGAACCCCACCATTCCGCGGATAGGAGCTTTCGCTGATAACAATATAGGGAGGTGATATCGCAAATCCGTTACGAATTACTGCTTTGCAGTAAGCGCGTAGGCGGTGGGCGTGATGGTCGTAATACTGCGGAGTGGGTTAGTCGGCCGTGAAGAACGGTTGAGCGGCGGCTTTTAGGAATATTGAAGACCAGTCGGCGGCGAGAAGAGCGCCTGGAGAAGGGGGCGCAAAAGTCGCCTTAGCCAGCAAGGAGGAGGGCGAAGTTGTCGCCGGCGGCGGCGAGCACGGCGTTGGCGCGGTCGCCGTTGCGGCCCTTGAGACAATTGCGGCCGAGACGATGCGCGGGCTTCAGATGGCCGATGACCGGCTCGACCGCGGCGCGGCGCTTCATCTCGCGGCGGATGGGTCGGGTCACGCGCCGCGCTTGGCCGGTGATCCAGACCCGGAACTTGTGCGGGTGATTGTGGCCGCGATAGCCGCGATCGACGTGGATGCGGCGGGTTTCGACCCCGGTGAGCTGTTCCAATTCGGCCACCACCGGCCCCCCGGGTGTGGCCGTCAAACGGGTTGCCGTGCAAAGCCTTGGCGTGCAGCACAAATTGGCCCCCCGCCTTCGCGAGGGCAGGCTTTGGGGCTGGGTGGCCGGGGTCACCACCGACACCCCTGCTTTCGCAGGGGCAGGCTCTTGCAGCCAAACTCGTAGGGCGCTCGGGCTTTGCCTTTGCCAATGCACTCGACCTCCGGCGCATGTAGCGCCTAGACCTTCCGCCCACGCTGGCGATGGTCCTGGAAACGAACCCGTACCGCCAGGCCGCGCGATTTGGTGAAATGCTCGGCCAGTGCCAGATTGCCGGCGATCTTGCGGCGAATGTCGCGGATCACCCGGCCCAACCGGGTGCGCAAGAATTTGCGCGCGCGCCGGGCTCGCTTGAACTGATGGGCGTGGCTGTAGCGCCCGACCATGATCGCCGCCTGTTTGGCCACCCGGGTATAGCTTTGCCGCAACGGCACGCCGTGGCGGCGCGCCAGATCAACCAGCTTCTCCAGCGCCCGATGACACAGTCGGGCGGCGGTCGGGTGGGCGATCGCTTTGGGCTGCACCGTGGTGTCGACCACCACTCGCTCGAGATCACGCGTCGCCAATGCCCCGGTTTTGTGCGCCACCGCCAGGCTCTCCTCAACCAAGGCGGCGAGCGGTTCTTCGCCCAAGCGCTGGCGCCAATGGGTCAAGGACGAGCGGTCAAACGGCCGCGCGTGGCAGAAGCTCAGCTCACCGCAGAAGAACTGGTAATACGGGTTCTCCAGCCAGCGCGCGCACAATGCCTCGTCCGACAAATTGTGGCCTCGTCCGACAAATTGTGGCCTCGTCCGACAAATTGTGGCCTCGTCCGACAAATTGTGGCCTCGTCCGACAAATTGTGCATGTGCTTGATAATGAACCGCCCCGCCACCAGCCGCGGCGGCAATCGCGGTCGCCCATCGCCCGCCCGGCACACGCTGGAAAATCGGGCATTGAGGAATTGCCAGTCGATCTCGCGTCCCCGCCGCACCAGCGGATGACGCAAGTCGAGGATGTCCTCCAAGCCCGGCCGCAGCAGCTCCTTTTGACGATCGTCCCGTGGCTTTGCCACCGCGCCCCCAACGCTGATGACCCGCCACCCCCTGCCATGATTTGCCCAAAAACCGGAATCCCAAATCGCCAGAAATCCCGCCCCAAAGCCCCAGCTTCTTGCAAATTCGATTACTTTACCGGGCTCGATTGGCCACGCCCGCTCAACCGCTTACTCGTTGTTCACGGACGACCACGGAGCCGGCGTGCATTACAGTATCGACTAGCTACTCGAACAGCGACCGGCGCGAAGCGGGCCGAGATTCGGCGTGCGCTTGGGAGCACCGCCCCCGACAGGACGGTTCTCCTCAAGCCAATAACATCGCGCCAAGGAATTGTTGAGTGCCGGGATTTAATCTCCTCGCTCAGGTGCCGGCTGGCCTCGGAGATCATTAGAAGGCCGCGCTCAACCAGCCAACGCTTGCGCCAATCGGCTTCAAAGGCTTCCATCGAAACGCCAGTCGTCTCGCTGCGTATGCGCTGAATTGCCTCGATCATATGAGTAAGGCGAGAGATAAGCGAAGATGACATCTCTGGCGCGCCGGGCAGAGCTTCAGGGACATGATCGATCATGTCCTTCAGTAGTGTGACCCAGTCGCGCACGAGCTGACGATCGGGCTCGGGGTCGTGTCCGTTACCGTCGAGCACAGGGTGGCTGTGCAGGATATCGTTGGCTACGGTTACATATTTAATTACGCGGGATGGATCCCTCAGACGACCCTGCAGCTTCTTGATAAGCGGGATGAGCGGATTGTTAATACTATCATCAGGGTCAGCAACGTCGCTGGCATAATGTCGGCGAATCAAAAGTTCCGTGGTCGACCGGCACAAAGCGAGCGCGGGTAAATCTGCCCGCGTTATGTAGGCAAGCCTTATCTGATTCAGATAGCGAAACAATCCTCGCGGCCCGGCGCGCTGTTCCTTCTCCGCCACGTGGTCTGGGACAGGGATCAGTTGTGCAACTTCTTTCCACCGTTTTTGCAGTTCAGAAAAATCTAGTCCTGCCGTATCTTGCAACCACTTGAGCGCGCCGGCTACCCAACCTTCCCAGTCGTTCGTGAATTCGCTCCCGCTCGATAGGCCTTTTTCCTCTAGCTCATTGATGATGCTGGCAATGCTGTGTAGACGCTCGTCAAAGCGCCACCAGTCGTCATCGTTGTCAGGCGGCTCCTCTTGTGCGGGCGGCAGGCTCTCGAGCAGGTCATCAAGCCATTTGTGGTCTAGCGCTCCAGCGGCATGGCGGGTTCGAGGTCTCTCCTCAAGGATACCGTCGCAAAGGAGGTTAGAGTGAACTTTCTGAAGGATGCTGGCCCATCGCTGCTCGACGGCAGCAACCGTTACGCGAAACTCCCACGGCACCTGGCCCATAAGCAAGCTGAATCCCCGGCGGCGGTCGTGTACGGTGCCGTAAATTTGCCAGAGCTCGTCCATGGTGTGATCAAGCTCTGTGAACATCTCGCGCGCGCGAGCGACGGCGCTCGGATCATTGCCAGTCCGATCTCGCAACAGACGGTATGCAGTCAGGAACCTTTTTCCCATTCGGGAGAGCGCCTGGAGGTACACGCGGTCCCCGTACTCACCGTAGTCGCACGCCCAGCGCCTTTCGAAATCGCTCCGCGCCTTCGCAAACTGCGGATGCGCCGGGAATTCCCGGTACCTCGCACGTTTCCTCGGTATCGGTCGATCATCCCGATAATCTCGCCCAATCGCTTGAGAGTGATGGCGAGTTCCGGGTGTTGGCTGACCGCACATGACAGATTCGAGGGATCGCCTCTTGTCAATTCCTTTAACAGCCAGAAATGTCGGACGAACTAATGAGTTAATCGTTCCTGGGACACCGGGTGTCTCTCCGAGCAGGTATAATAACAGTGAACAATAACACCGTCGTCTCGCGGTCCCCACCGAACCGCTGTTCGATCGCGGGCAATGAAGCCCCGGAAGCTTCAGATTGGTAAGGGTGAGCTAGGATACCGGGGAGTGCGGGCGTCAAGCCAGGGAGATCGGCGCGCTAGGTGGCGATGTTTCGCATTTTGTCAGCCCGCGGGTCGCCACACGGCTGCTTGACAGTTTCGCCAACGGCCGCAGCAAGCCCCGCCGGCGCGCCACTGCGGGCTAAGCAGAGCGCTTGCTCGGCTAGGACACCACCACGCCCACAAAGGCGGGGTTGGCAGGCACGGTCGAGGTCGTTTGAGGCGGGGTGGCACGCGATCAATGCCGGTCGGCCCGGCGAAATTCTTCTCACCGTGTGACCTGCTTCACACCGCTAACCAAACGTTGGTGATATTCGCGGCCTGCGGTTGCAAACCGTCAGGAGATCGTCAATGGCCGCGAGGATGCCGACGCCGGTTCGCTGGGCTGAAGAAGCCGAGGCGGAGCAGGTATGCACACTGGCTATGCTCGAACCGGAAGTGGAGAGCGCTGCCGCTCGCCCGACCCAAATGGCCGCTGAGTCCTCACTCTTTTCGGCGATGCTTTTCAGGTGGTTGTGGTCGGGTTGGGCGGAGCCCGCGGAAAACAAGAGACGGTGACGGGCGAAGCGGGTTATCCTGACCGTCAGCCGCTTCTATCGCCAGACATGACGGTCGCGATTTCGGCTTTAGCCAACGATCGCGCTCGTCCCGGCGACACGGACGGGCCGAGGATGATGCCTCCTCGGCTCGGTTACACGCATGGGGGCTGTCATGATCGGATCCACCCATCAGGAAAAGCGTCAGATCTTTGCCCAGCATGTCCTGCTCGGTAAATTGAGTGAAGACGAAATCGAAAGGCTGGTCACATATTCCCGCGTCGAGCATTACCCCGCTGGGGAACAACTATTTGAGAAAGGCTCCCTAGGCAGCTGCATGATGCTGGTGCTGCGCGGAAGCGTGCGTACCAGCTCGATTTCGATAGATGGCAAAGAAATCGTATTCAGGATTATGCAAGCGGGTGAGGTCGTCGGAGAAATTGCGGCGCTTGATGGCGGCAACCGCAGCGGCGACGCCTTCGCAATGACGGATTGCGAATTGCTGGTGTTGCAGCGCCGCGATTTCATTCCGTTGCTTGAAAAACGTCCCGACATCTGTCTTACGCTGATCAATATCTTGTGCGACCGCCTCCGCAAGACCAGCGAGCAGGTTGAGGACCTCTTATTCCGCCACGCCGAGGCGCGCATCGCCAAGGCTTTGTTGCAGCTGTCTGAGCGGTTTGGCCGGCCGGACGCGGAGGGTCGGAAGTCGTGAGTTGCACTTGTCGCAAACAGAGCTTGGAAACATCATCGGGATCACCCGAGAGAGCGTAAACAAACAGCTCAAACATTGGGAACGCGAGGGCTACGTCCATCTCGCGAAGGAGTTGATCCTTGTGCTCAACCGCCAAAAGCTCGAAGAGCTGATCTAAATCACCAAAACCGGCGGCCGGCGAAATCCCGGCAACAGTTTGCCCGGCATCATTCGCCGCCCCATATCCGCGTCGTCGATTTCCGTCATGGAATAGCCGATGCCGATCGCTGTGCCGCGGCCCGAAACCTGGATCAGGACAACGCCGGCCGGGCTCTACTGCGAACCCGGCGAATTCCATATCGACCCGTCGCGCCCAGCGCCGCGCGCCGTGATAACGCACGGGCATGGCGACCATGCCCGCCCAGGAAACGGCCAGGTGCTGGCAACCCCACAGACGCTGGCAATCATGCGGGCGCGCTATGGCGAAGACGCCGGCGCGACGACGCAGCCGCTGTCCTATAATGAGAGTTTAACGATCGGGGAGGTCGAGGTTCGGCTGATACCGGCCGGTCATGTGCTGGGCAGCGCCCAAATCGTGCTTGATTATCGCGGCAGCCGGGTTGTCGTCTCGGGTGATTACAAGCGCCGCCCCGACCCGACCTGCCCGCCATTCGAGCCGGTCAACTGCGATCTGTTTATCACCGAGGCGACGTTCGGCTTACCGGTTTTCCGACACCCGCCCGACAACGAAGAAATCGACAAGCTGTTGCATTCAGTCGGCTTGTTTCCCGAGCGCTGCCATCTCGTCGGGGTCTATGTGCTCGGGAAATGTCAGCGCGTGCTAGCCTTGTTGCGGCGCGCCGGCTACGAGGAGCCGGTTTATCTACACGGCGCCCTAATCGCGATGACCGAGCTTTACGAGCGGCTGGACGTGCCGCTTGGCCCGGTATTGCCGGCTACCGGCGTGCCGCGAGATCAGCTGAAGGGCCGGATCGTGCTCGCCCCGCCGAGTGCGCCGGCAGAACCATGGTCGCGCCGTTTACCCGACCCGCTGGTCGTGCAAGCTTCGGGCTGGATGCGGGTGCGCCAGCGCGCCAAGGCGAGCGGTGTCGAATTGCCGCTCGTGATTTCCGACCACGCCGATTGGGATGAGCTGACGCAAACCTTGGCCGATGTCGCCGCCGAGGAGGTCTGGGTTACGCATGGACGCGAGGAAGCGCTCGTGTATTACTCGACAAAGAAGGGATATCGCGCCCGCGCGCTGGCCTTGACCGGTTTTGAGGAAGACGAGTGAACCGCTTTGCAGCGCTTCTGGAAGCCTTGCTGCTGACCCCGTCGCGCAACGGCAAGTTGCGGCTGATGCAGGAATATTTCGCGAGCCAGGCGGACCCGGAGCGCGGTTGGGCGTTGGCGGCATTGACCGGCGAATTGTCGTTTGCCGAAGCCAAACCCGGTCAGGTGCGCGCACTCGCCGCCGAGCGGGTCGATCCCGAATTGCTCGGTTGGTCCTATGATTTTGTCGGCGACCTCGCCGAAACCGTGTCGCTGATCTGGCCCGCGCCGCCGACTGAAACGGCGGTGATGACGACATTGAGCCTGACCGAGATCGTCGAGACCTTGCACCGCGCCAATCGCGCCGAGGTGGCGCGACTGCTCGAACCGTGGCTCGACGCGCTCGATGCAACCGGGCGCTGGGCATTGTTGAAACTCGTCACCGGCAGCCTGCGGATCGGCGTCTCGGCGCGGCTCGCCAAGACCGCGCTCGCCGAATGGGGCGGGGTCTCGGTCGATCATATCGAAGAGGTCTGGCACGGGCTGTCGGCTCCCTATCAGCATTTGTTCGATTGGCTGGAGGGCCGGCAGCCGCCGCCTGATATCGGCAACCTGCCGACTTTTTCACCGTTGATGTTGGCTCAGCCGCTCGAAGACGAGGATCTCGCGGGCCTTGACCCGGCCGATTACTTGGCCGAGTGGAAATGGGACGGCATCCGCGTTCAGCTCGTCGCCCGCGCTGGCGAGCGACGATTATATTCCCGTTCGGGCGATGATATCGGCGCTGCTTTTCCCGATATTCTGGCGGCGATGCCGGATGAAATAACCCTCGACGGCGAGCTCTTGGTCATGCGCGGTGGCGAGGCGGCTCTGTTCAATGATCTGCAGCAGCGGCTCAACCGGAAGGTCGCGAGCGAGAAAATGCTGCGCGATTATCCGGCGGCGGTCATGGTCTACGACATCCTTCGCGAGAGCGCCGAGGATCTCCGAGGCCTGCCATTCGTCGAGCGCCGTCGCCGGCTCGAAGCGTGGTATGCGAACGCATCCCGGGCGGCGCTCGATCTGTCGCCAATGGTGCCGTTTGCCACCTGGGACGAGTTGCGCGAACTGCGTGACGGCGCCCGCGATCGTGGCATCGAGGGATTAATGCTCAAGCGCACGGATTCGACTTATCTCGCCGGCCGGCCGAAAGGTCCGTGGTTCAAATGGAAGCGCGGCGCCTTAACCCTCGATACCGTACTGATGTACGCCCAGCGCGGCCATGGCAAACGATCGTCGTTCTACTCGGACTACACCTTCGGCGCGTGGGCCGGCGATACCCTGGTGCCGGTCGGCAAGGCCTATTCGGGCTTTACCGATGACGAGTTGCGCCGGCTCGACCGCTGGGTGCGCAACAACACGGTGCAGCGCTATGGCCCAGTGCGCGAGGTGACGCCCGGCATCGTTCTCGAAGTCGCATTCGACAGCGTGCACCGCTCAACCCGCCACCGCTCGGGTGTGGCGATGCGCTTTCCGCGCATTCATCGCATCCGCTGGGACAAGCCTTTCCAGGAGGCCGACACCCTCGAAACTCTCGAAAAGCTGCTGACTTGATACGGCCGAGGCGGTGAGCGCCGGTTGCGCGCCTTGGCCGGAGGCCCCATCATTCGCCTAACAGCCCCGAGGTCCGTATTGACCAAGCTCAGCGAACTCTACGATCAAGATTTTGTGCTGTGGACCGAACAACAGGCCGCCGCCTTGCGCCGCGCCAAGGATTTCGAACCTGCCGCTCGATTGGGAAAACCTCGCCGAGGAGATCGAAAGTTTGGGCAGATCGGACCGGCGCGAGTTGACCTCTCAAATCAGGCGCATCTTGCGACACCTCTTTAAGCTTGAGGCCTCTCCCACTGCAGATCCGCGTGGCGGATGGCGAGCAACCATCCGCGACGCCCGCGCGGAAGTCGAGGAACTGTTGGAAACCAGCCCTAGCCTTCGGCGCGAGGTCGAAGGAGTGATCAGAAAACAGCGCGTGGCAGCGGCAAAGCTCGCAGCCGACGACCTCGAAGGGCACGGCGAAGTTGGTGTTACCATCAAAGCGCGGCTTGAAGGGGGCGGGTTCACGACAGAGCAGGTGCTCGGCGACTGGTTGCCTTCGTCGCCGAGTTGAGGGCGGCCGTCAACTTGCGGTTTTCGTGCTGCCCGCGGGGCGGCCGTGGATGTGGACATGGCGGCCGCCGGCTTCTTCGAGAATGCGAGTGGCGGTCAATTCGCGGTCGGCATCCTCGCAGCGGACCCACAGCAGCGCCGCACCCGCCCGCAATGCCGCATTGAAATCGTCGCGGTGCCGCGGCGCGGTATAGTCATCGAACAATTCCTTCAGTGCCGCACCGCCGAGCCCGGCCCCGACCAAGGCCGCGATCCCAGCCGTGATCGGCCCGCCCGACAAGACGACGATCCCGGCTACGGTCAGCGGGCCGATATATTTGATCTCATCGGCGAGCCCGGCGGGCAGCAGGCTATGCCGGCCGGAGTCGGGTTCGCCCGCGACGGTCAGCGAATCATGCGAGGCGAGCACCGATAGATCGCTCGTCGCAAAGCCTGCAGCGAGCAAGTTCGACACCGCGCGATGAAAATGCGCGCGGTCCGGAAACGAGGCCACCGCCTCGCGCACTACCGGAAACGACGCCGCAGCTTGGGCCATCCGATCCTCTCTTTCGCGCTCGCCCGTTTCACATGCTACCGTCAAACATCGCCTTTGTCCGCCATCCCGTCCGCCGCTGATGACTGCACCCGCCCGCCTCGATTCCGGCATCGCCGCCGCCGGCGTTTCGCCGGTCATGGCGCAGTATTTTGAGATCAAGGCGGCCAACCCGGGTTGCCTGCTGTTCTTTCGGATGGGCGATTTTTTCGAGTTGTTTTTTGACGACGCTGTCGCCGCGGCGCAGGCGCTCGACATCGCGCTAACCAAGCGCGGCCGCCACGACGGCGCCGACATCCCGATGTGCGGGGTGCCGGTACACACCGCCGAGACCTATCTCGCCCGCCTTATCCGGGCCGGCTTCAAGGTCGCGATCTGCGAGCAGATCGAGGATCCAGCAGACGTAAAAAAGCGCGGCGGCAAGGGCCCGGTGCGGCGCGCCGTGGTCCGCGTCGTCACCGCCGGGACCTTGACCGAAGAGGGGCTGCTCGATGCCCGCCGGCATAATTACCTCGCCGGGCTTGCCGAAGCCGCCGGCGAAATCGGCCTCGCCTGGCTCGATCTGTCGACCGGCGCGTTTGCGCTGACCCCGACAAGCGAGCCGGCATTGCCGGGCGACCTCGCGCGCATCGCCCCCGGAGAAATTTTGTTGCCGGAGCGGATGCTTGCCCGCCCGGCACTCTACGAGCTGCTTGGTGAATGGAAGCCGGCGCTAACACCGCTCCCCAACCCGCGGTTCGACAGCGACTCGGCGCGCCGCCGGCTCGAAAGCTTTTACGGCGTCGGCGCGCTCGACGGGTTTGGCAGTTTCAGCCGGGCCGAAATCGCCGCCGCCGGCGCATTGGTCGATTATGTCGGCCTTACCCAGCAGGGCAAGGCGCCGCATCTCGGGACCCCGCATCGGGTGACGCCGGGCTCGGTCATGCAGATCGACGCCGCGACGCGGCGCAATCTCGAATTGGTGACAACGACATCCGGCGAACGCCGCGGCAGCCTGTTGGCGACTGTCGACCGCACCTTGAGCGCCGCCGGGGCGCGGCTGCTGGCGGATCACCTGGCCGCACCCTTGACCGAGCCAGCAGGCGATTGCCGACCGTCTCGACGCGGTCGGCTTTTTTCTCGACGCGGTGGACATCCGTAACCGATTGCGCGAACGCTTGCGGCATTGCCCGGATGTCGAGCGCGCCCTGACGCGGCTTAGTCTCGGCCGCGGCGGCCCGCGCGATCTCGCGGCACTGCGCCAGTCGCTTGGCGAGACTGCAGTAATTCGCGACACGCTGGCACAATCCGGCCTCGTACCGCTCCCTGCGCTGTTGGCCACCGCACGGCGCGGGCTTGGCGAACACGGGGTGCTGGTCGACCGGCTCGGGCGGGCGCTTGCCGAGGAATTGCCGCTCTTCGCGCGCGACGGCGGTTTTATCGCCGCCGGCTATTCCGACGAACTCGACGAATGGCGGCGACTGCGCGACGAGAGCCGCCGCATGATCGCCGCGCTTCAGGCGCAATACGCCTCCGAGACCGGCGTTGCCGCATTGAAGATCCGCCACAACAACGTGATCGGCTACTACATTGAGGTGTCGGCCAACCATGCCGGCAAGCTCGGGGCGGAATTCATCCACCGCCAAACCATGGCCGGCGCTCAGCGCTATACAACGGCCGAGCTAGCCCAGCTCGAAACCAAGATTGCCAGCGCCGCCGAGCGCGCCCTCGCTCTGGAATTGCGGCTGTACGACGATCTCGTCGGCGAGGTTATGGCGCGGCGCGCCGAAATCGCCGAGGCGGCGGCGGCGTTGGCCAGCCTCGATGTCGCGGCGGCACTGGCCGAGCGCGCGCTCGAAGGTGGCTGGGTGCGGCCGGTCGTCGAAGACGGGACCGCATTCGAAATATCGGGCGGGCGGCATCCCACTGTCGAAGCCGGGCTGGCGGCGACCGGCAGCGGCGGCAGCTTTGTCGCCAATGACTGCGCTCTTGCCGAGGCGCGGATCTGGCTCATTACCGGCCCCAACATGGCCGGGAAGAGCACGTTTTTGCGGCAGAATGCGCTGATCGCGATCCTGGCGCAGATCGGCTCGTATGTGCCGGCGCGTGCGGCGCGGATCGGCATCGTCGACCGGCTGTTCAGCCGGGTCGGAGCCGCCGACGATCTGGCGCGGGGCCGCTCGACCTTTATGGTCGAGATGGTCGAAACCGCCGCGATCCTCAACCAGGCCGGCCCCTCGGCCTTTGTAATCCTCGACGAAATCGGCCGCGGTACGGCGACCTTTGACGGGCTGTCGATCGCCTGGGCAACGATCGAGCATCTGCACGGCGTCAATCGCTGCCGCGCGTTATTTGCGACCCACTACCACGAGCTGACCGCACTCGCGGCCAAATTGCCGGCGCTCGCCTGCCACACGATGCGGGTAAAGGAGTGGAAAGGCGATGTCGTGTTTTTGCACGAGGTCGGCCCCGGCACCGCCGACCGCAGCTACGGAATCCATGTCGCGAAGCTCGCCGGCCTGCCGAAATCGGTCACCGCCCGCGCCGAGGAGGTGCTCGAGGTTTTGGAAAAAGGCGAACAGGGTGGCGCGCTCGCCCGCCTCGCCGATGACCTTCCGTTGTTCAGTGCTGCCCGCCGCGCGCATACCCCGGCCGCAGCCGCCCGCGAATCCGGCCGCCGAGGCCCTGTTGCGCGACACCCGCCCCGATGAACTGACCCCGCGCGACGCCCTCGATCTCCTCTACCGCCTCAAGGCGCTGGTGGCGGACTGAGCTGGAGCCGCGAATTCAGCGATTAGCGCGTCGCGGACGGTGTCGAGGTCGAGCCTGTGTTCGGCGATTAGCGGAGTGGTCTCGACGATGATGTCGTCGATGTCGCCCATCAATTTAAGACGCTTGTAGAGGTCCTCGGCGTGGAGGCCGAGCCCGGCGCCGAGGATCTCCATGAAATTGACGATCTCGAAACTGCGGCCGTCGCCGGCGTCGCACAATTCGCGGTGGCAGGCGTGATAGACCGTGGCCAAGGTCGTGACCTCGGCATCGGCAACCGCCGCCAATTCGCGCCGCACCAACTCACGCTTGAACGCCGGCAACACCGCAAGGCTGTTGGCCTGGGTCCCGACCCGCGGCACGTCGATGTCGATGAGGTCGACACCGGGCACGATCGACAGCAACTTTTTAACAGCCGCCATGACCTCGGGCAGCACCGGGCGCTCGTGCAATGCCACGCGCTTTTCGACGCGGTGTTTCATCAGCGCCGCCAGCTCGTCGGCGCGTCCGGCGAGGTAAACCAGAAATGGGTTTAGGTCGAACGGCTTGTCGCCGAATTGCCGCTCGTAGCTCGGCAGCGCCACCTCGCCGATCTGCAATTGGCAGCTCGGGCACCATGACAGCACGGTCGACGTACCCGACGCGGCGAGCCCGTCGACCGTCGCGAACCCGACGCGCGCGGTGCTGGCGAAATCGCCTTCGCGAAACTGATAGACGCCGCAGCATTGGCCGGGGCCGCCCATGACCTCGTAATCGACGCCGAGCATGTCCAGCACGTCGAGGCAGAGGAGTGCGATATGCGGCGTCTTAATAATGTTGCAGCCGGTATAGAAGACGATTTCGGGAGGGCTCTGTCGCGGCAGCTGGCCTTGGCCGCGCAACCGGGCCAAGGTTTCGGGCGGCATCTGCAGTCGGGACAGGATGCGCACCCCGCGGCTCATCGTCTGAAAAGGCTGACGCCAGCGGGTATTGAGTGGCGCGCCGGCCTTTTGCGCACGCGCGAAGCCGCGGGCGAGCTGCACCATGAAACGCGGGTTGATGCCGTGGGTGCAGGCCGGGATGCAATTGCCACTCCCGCCGCACACCGAGGCCCAGCGCACGGCCTCGTCATTGCCGGGACCGCCGGTGACGAGGTCGACAATCGCCGCAGTGGTCTCGACCGGGTCCGCCATGCCAATCCCGGCGGGCTCGACCATCGGGCAGGCGCGAAAACAATCGCCGCAACGGGTGCAGGCATCGGCGATCGCCTCGCCTCGCGCGCGAAACTCGTTCAAATATTCTGCCCCCGCATCACCCATCATGCCCGCCGCTCCGGTCTCGCAATCTTCGGGTACAGCCTAGCGCAACGCATCGCCGAGGCAAGCACGCACCGCTTTCGCGGAGGTCCCGGCCCCCCAGTTCCTCGCGACGCTTCAGCTTTCGGCGCCGAGCCAATCGAGGGTGGGTTCGTTTTCGAGATGCTGCAGACGCCCGAACAACGTGGCAGAGCGCTGCTCGCCGAGGGCGGCGCGGGTCAGCCGCAGGAATTTGTCGCCGAGATCGGCAGGGTCGAGCGTGCCGTCGGCTACCGTCGCGGAAAACTGCCGCCCACCCTTCAGCGAGACCGAAACGGTAGTCGCCGGCTGGCTGTGGCCCGGGCCGTGCGGCGACGCCGTGACCGTCACCCGGCGGGCGAGGGCGCGAATATCCGGGTCACCGAGCGCACCTTCGGCAAACAATTCAGGGTTGCGCGGGTCGCGATAGAGCGCCAGTGCCGCACAAAACGGCACGCTGTACTGCGCCATCATCAGATCGGCGGGCTCAGGGATGTTGTGCAATCCGGCCATTCGTTCGCTGCCGGAGATTGTAACCGTCTCGACCTCACGGCCGGTGAAGCCATGCTCGGCCCGTAGTTGCGAGAGCGCCTTGACCGCAGCGTGGGCGTTGATGTGGCACGGGTAGCGCTTCAGCGCGATGCTGGTCGTCTCCCAATGCTCGCCAAGACCCTTGGTCAGCTCGCCAATATCCCATTCACGGCAGAACACCGCGAGAAATCCGAACGGGCCCTCGAGCACCGTGTCGGGCGCGGTGAAGCCGTCATGCGCAAGGCTCGCCGCCAACACGCCCCCCTCCGAGGCGCGGCCGAGATGCAGCCGTTTGACCATGCCGCCCTTGCCGGCGCGGGCAAATTCGAGCAGCCCCGAAGCCAGCGAACCGGCGATGCCAAGCGCGTTTGCCATCCTCTCGGGATCGAGCCGCAACGGGTGCCCGCCGGCGACCGCACCACCAAACGGTCCGGTATTGCCCGGCGCGTGAAAGCCACGCTGTTCGTTGGTATGGCCGGTGGCGCGGCCGATCCGCACCATGACCTCGCAACCGGCGACAAACGCCGCAATCAGCGCCCGCCCGCCAAGCCCTTGCTGCTGGGCGATCGCCAGTGCCGCGGGCAGCAAAGTCGCGCCCGGATGGACCCCGGCGCCGGGCCGCGTCAGGCTGTCGAGCTCGAAGGCATGGGCGAGCGCACCGTTGGCGAGCGCCGCCGCGGGGGCGGTCACCGGCGCGCCATTCGTCCCGAGAATCCGGCTCTTACCGCCGGGACCGGTGCGTTCGGCATAGCCGATGATGATGCGGCTCCACGGCAAGGCGGCGCCGCAGATGATCGCCGCGACCGTGTCGGCAATGCATTCCTTGGCGCGCCCGATGATCTCCGCCGGAATATCTTCATAGCGCAGCGCCGCCGCATACCGCGCCAGCTGAACCGTCTCGTTTGCCATAATTCACCGCCTCCGATCGAGGCGGTGATTAAGGCATGAAAACCGGCAGGCGCGAAGCTCTCGCCGCGTCTTAAGGGGTCAGCCGGCGGCGAGGGCGCGGATGCCGGGGACGATAAAGTTGCTGGCGATCAGCTTGAGGCGTTCGTCGGCGGCGTCGAGATTGGCGCGGCGAAGGGCAAACAAGACCTTGCCCGCGGCCGTCTCGTTGTAAAACCAGTCGCCGAGTTGGCGGCTTGACGGCTTGCTGCCGGGGGTGAGGCCCGCCTCCAGAAAATACGCCTTGACGTCGTCGACCGCGAACCTGAGAGCGAGCGGCGCCGACATGTCGGCAACCGGACTCTCCGGGCTCTCGCCACGCAGCCAAGCCGCGACGTAACGGCCGGCCTCGCCGATCGGCAATCCGCTGAGCCCCACCGTGGTGCGCCCGCGCGCCCTGACCGAACGGTCATAAGCCTCGGACAGCTTGGTGATCTCGGTCTCGA
Source organism: uncultured Alphaproteobacteria bacterium (assembly GCA_963777435.1). Classification (GTDB taxonomy): domain Bacteria; phylum Pseudomonadota; class Alphaproteobacteria; order ATCC43930; family CGMCC-115725; genus AP-15. The sequence continues at coordinate 410,171 of CAVZQT010000004.1, read as the reverse complement.
ACGCATCGCCGAGTGCCGCCGGCGACCCATCGCCGACAGCAGCGGCAGCGAGCGGCGGCGTCCAGCCCGGATCAGGCTGCTCCCGCGGATCGTCCTGCGGGAAATCCTCGATCCGCACCGGACCGCCGCCATCTTCGAGCATGCGCAAGGCCGCCCGGATCACGCTTTTCTGAAATGCAGGGTCGCTAGGCGGACCAAATGGACGCCCCAACTCAAACGGCACCCACAGTGCGCGCGGCGGCTTGGTGTTTTCGCTTTGCGGCCGGATCAGACTGATCGCGACCGTCGCAATCCCCTCTTCCTCGATGTAATGCCCCAGCGCGCTCACGGCGCGCGTGCAGAGCGGTCAAACCGGGGAGAGGATGACGGCGTCGACCCTGTCCTGTTTCAGATGGCCGGCGACCTCGCGGGCGTAACCTTCCATCTGCACCGGGTCGGTGGCGCCCATAAACGAGTAATGGGTCGCGGCGACCGAGCCGATCTCGCCGTCGGCCGCCATTTCGTTGAGCCGGTCCAATGGAAAGACGACGTTCCAGTCTTCTTGAAAGCCGTTGCGATCGTAATTGATCGAGATGTGGCTCATCAGCAGCTGGTCGGCCCGGGTCGCGGAGGGTATCGCGCGATAATCGGGATCGCGGCCGCGAAACACCTTTTCGCCGCGCACCACGAGCCCAGCCGAGGAGACCACAGCGACGCGGCGCTGCGACAGCGGCGGGCCTTCGACCCAAGGTCGGGTCTTAAAGTCCGGGCACTCTAACTCGGCGAGACGCTTGGCGTTCGCCGCAGGAAGGTCGGTCAACCGCACCGGCTCATCTCCCTTTAATCGCTGTATATGCACCTACCATGCCCGCGAGGAATCTTCAGGGTCAACCGGTTTCGGCCGAACGATTTCCTGAATGGCCCTGATGATTGACCATCCGTCCGAATGTCCGTCATCTAGCGTTGCCAATGGAGGAAACCGGGTCATGAGCGACAAAGGCGGCGGGGTGGGGAAAGTCGTTTCGGCTCGAAGAAGCGACGATCGACGATTTGCACCGGGCGATCCGCGCCGGCGAAACCACGCTGGTTGCCGTCGTCCAGCATTATATCGACCGTGCCCGCGCTTTTAACGGCGTCGCCAGTGTGCTGGTGACCGAGGACGGCGAGCCGATCCCCGCAGCCGAAGGCACGGTCCGCGCCGGCTCGGCGCTCGAGTTCCCGACCGCAACGGCCGAAGCCGCCACGATCCTGCCCGATCTCGACAAATATCGCGGCCCGCCGCTCGAATTCGGGCGCATGGAGCCGACCGCCTCCGATCCTGACGTGCAGCAGCAATACGGTATGATCACCGGCATCGCGAACGGCACGCAGCTGAATGCGCTCGCCACACTAAACAGCCGCGGCGAGCGCTCGGTGACCTGCCGCGGCGATTTCGACCGCCATCCATCGCTAGGGCCCTTGCCCCCGAATGCGCCGCCGGTCTGCGAGCATTTTCGGCAAATGCCCGACGCGCTCGAACACGCCGCGGCCCTCGACGCGCGCTATGGCCGCAACCCCCCGCTCGACGAGATGCCGATGTACGGTGTCGTGTTTTCGTTCAAGGACCCGTTCGACACCAAGGACATGCGCACGACCGCCGGCGGCGATGCGGCCTATGACATCGACTTCCCGGCGCGTGACCATGTCCTGGTCGAGCAATTGCGCAATAAGGGCGCGATCATTTTCGCCAAGGCGGTCAACACCGAATATAACGGCCGCGCCGGCAACCCAGGCGGCCGGCACCAGCCGGAAAAGGTGTTGCCGTCGACCCTCGGCTATCAGCGTTCGAGCTGGGCCGGCAACCCCGCCAATCCCTACGACACGACGCGGGCGGCTTCGCTCGGCTCGTCATCGGGGTCGGGCGTATCGGTCAGCGCCAACCTCGTTATGGCGAGCCTTGGCGAGGAAACCCGCGCCTCGACCCGCGGCCCCGCCAATCACAACGCGGTAGCATTGATCCTGCCGCACAAGGCGATGCTCGGCTTCAATGGCGGTGCCATCGGCGCCGACATTTATTGTGACCGCAGTGGCATCCTGGCGCGCACGATCGGGGATTGCGCAAAAATTTTGGACGCGCTCAAAGACCCGGAGCGCGGCTATTACGACCCGCGCGACCCCTATACGACCGTGCCGCGCTCCTCGGTCGTGGCTGGCGGCTATGCCCGGCACGCCCGCGGCTCGGGCGCGCCCGGTGCGCTAAACGGCCGACGGGTCGGAGTCATCCGCGAGTCTATGCTGGTCCGCCCCGGCGAAAAGGCGACGGTGCCGATCACCACCGCCGCGGCGGCCGAGATCAAATCGGTGCTCGGCGACAAACTCGGCGCAACCTTGGTCGAGTCGGGCGATCCGCTATGGGAGCGCGACCCCGATCTCGAACAGATGAAGCCCGACTTCCGGCGCGCCCTGGCAAAGCTGGTGCCGGTGTTCATGCCCGATCTGTTGTTCCGGCTCGGCGCCGACGGCACAGCGGTGTTCAAGGAATTCGCCGCGGCAATCCGCCCGACCGAGTTTCAGCCCGGCAAAGTCTTTGGCACCGGCAAAATGGCGCCGATCGATTACTTGGTCGAACTGGCCGAGGGCCGGATCGATCCGCCCCTAAATCTCGACATCGCGACGATCCAGAACCAGGAGCTGGCGATGTCGTTTCGCTTTCACATCCCGCAATATCTTTCGCGGCGGGCGGCGGATTGGCGCGCCCTCGGCTTTACCGAGAGCTTGACCGACTTCGCGGCGCTCAACGCGCGCTCGAAATTCTGGGGCGATGACGGCCGCGCCGCGTTCAAGAATTGGGAGGAAGTTGCCGACCCGCGCAATCCCTTGGGCGGCCGCCAGGGCGTCGACGAACGCATCATGCTGCGCGAGTTGCTGCGCCGGGTCGACATGATGGTGATCCTCGAAAACCGGCTCGACGCGCTCGTGCGGCTGCACACGCCGTTGCCGCCCGGCAAGATCGGCGGCGCCCACGATCCGCTTGGTGGCCCGTCCAATCTGCGCGCCGAAACCTTTTACGGCCCCAATGCCGGTCTGACCGAAGTGCTAATCCCGGCCGGCTACGTGACGACGGTCTACGACCCGGTCATTGCCCTGAGCCCCGACCACACCCGCTATGTCCCGGCCGCCGCCGCGACATCGGCCGAACTGCCGCCCCCAGGGCTGCCGTTTTCGCTGGTGTTCCGCGCCGAGCCCGGCAAGGAAGATCTGCTGCTCGAAATCGCCTCCGCCTACGAAGCCGCCTCAAAGCGCCGCATCCCACCCCCCGCCTTCGGCCCCCTGCCCGCCGGTTAGAATGGATCGGCTGGCCAATGCGCATCTCGCCATCATAGACCAGCGCAAGATTACGCATTATCTGTTGGCGAGCGAGCATCCGGCGGGTCGCGCTAAGGCCGGCTTCTTCCGCGGGTTTGGATTTCGCAGATCGGAATGGAGGGAGCTCGAAAAGGCGCTGCTGGAACACGCACTTACCGCAACGGTTGTCGCACTCAACGAGACGGCGTTTGGGCGGAAATATATTGTCGATGGTCCGTTGCGATCACCTGACGGTCGGATGCCTCAGGTCAGGGCGATCTGGTTCGTAACGGTGGGCGAGATCTACCCGAGGCTTGTTACGGTTTATCCAATGCAAGGGTCGAAGAGTGATCAAAGAACTTGATCCGGTGATTTTGACCGAGAGCCGTCCCGAGTGCGGGCTGCAGGCTGGCGATGTCGGGTGGGTCGTCATGGTCCACGATGGCGGAGCCGGCTATGAGGTCGAATTTTTGACCTTGGCAGGTGAAACGATGTCGGTTGTGACCGTGCCGACGAGCGCGGTGCGCGCGGTGCGCTCGAACGAAATCGCCCACGCTCGGATCGTCGCATAGCCGCCTACCGCTGACGTCCTGACCATATTGCGGCGCCCGGCCTTCGCGTCGCTGCCGGAAAGCTCAAAAAAGGAACAAACCGGGGCGCGCAACTCCCTCCGCCAGCCTTACCCCTCGACTATCGGGCGAGCGGCGGATATGGGGTACCGTAGACATGAGGAAAATTGGGGGGAACGGTGCTGAAACGGCAGCAATCTGTGTCTTGGAAGGCGATCGGTTTTTGCATCGTATGGGCCGTCGGCCTGCTCTTCTCCTCACCCAGCCCGGCGACGACGCCCGGGCCCACCGAGGTGGTACAGCGCTTTTACGCTCAGCTGCTCGATGCGATGCAGCATGCCGCAGCATTGGGACCGAAGGGCCGCTATCAGAAACTCGAAGCGGCCGTGCTCAGCACGTTCGATATACCGTTTATGGCGCGGCTGTCGATTGGGCCGACCTGGCACAGCTTGACGCCCGAACAGAAACGGAGTGCCGCCGCCGCCTATGGCCGCTATATCGGCGCCGTCTACGCCGCCCGCTTTGACGGCTATTCCGGGCAAAAGTTCGAGCTTCTCGGAGAGCAGAAGATAAAGCATGGAATTCTAGTCAAAACCCAAATCATCAAAGCGAACGGCGAACCGGTGTTGATCAATTACGTGCTCCACGACAACGACATCGCGTGGCAGATCCGCGACATCTATGTCGGTGAAGCGATCAGCGAACTGGCGACGCGGCGCTCGGAGTTCGCGGGGATCCTGCGCAGCGGCGGCATCGACGGCCTGATCACCTCCCTAAACAAAAAGGCCGACGAGCTCCAAATTTGAGCGTCCTGAGGGCGCGGCTCTAATCCTTTGAGCTTCATGTCTGAGAAGCCGTCTCCGACCGGCGACGACCTGATTTTACTCGCATCCCGTCGCAACGCCCGCATAGTTCGGTGCGGAATAGTCGGCGTTTCTATCCCCGCTAACGTGATTTTCTTGCAGCTTATTGAGTAGGTCGCGGCGGCACATTCTCGAACAGCGAGCCTAAACCTTCGGCCATCGTCGGGTGCGCGAGAATGGCGTCGCGCAGCCTCGGATAGGGCAGATCAGCCAGCATCGCCGTTTGCACCGTCGCCGTGACTTCTCCGGCCTCGGCGCCGATCATCGTAAAGCCGACGATGCGATCATCGCTCCCGCCGACGAGAACCTTCATAAAGCCCTGCGTTTCGCCTGTCGTCGCGGTTCGCCGTACGGCATTCATCGGCAATCTCGCAACCCGCACAGCGATGCCTCGACGCTGCGCTTCGCCTTCGCTCAGTCCGACGTGAGCCAGTGGAGGCTCGGTGAACATGCAGTACGGAACCAGCCGATCGCGCGTGCTGCGCTGGCCGCCGGCCAAATTGTCCCGGATGATGCGAAAGTCGTCGATCGAGACATGGGTAAACTGCGGGCTGCCGGCGCATTCCCCAATCGCCCAGACATTAGACGCGGTCGTCTCCAGGCGTTCATTGACGCGAACATAGCCGTGTCCATCCAGCTCGACGCCGGTCTCCTCAAGTCCGATCCCGGCGGTGTTCGGAATACGGCCCGCCGCCACCAGTATGTCGCTGCCTACGATCTGTTGCTCGCCGGTGGAGGTGCGCACATCAAGGCCGACCTCTTCTCCGGAGCGGCCATGGACGTCGAGGGTTTCGGCGCCCAACAATATTTGAATGCCTTCGTCACTGAGGATGCGCTGCATTTCCGCCGCCACATCAGCGTCCTCGCGGCTCATCAGCTGACGCCCGGTCTCGATAATCGTCACATCGCTGCCGAAATGACGACAAGCCTGGGCCAATTCGAGACCGACATAGCCGCCCCCGAGCACGACCAAATGCGAGGGCACATAATCGAGCTCGAGAGCTTCGATGTGGGTCAACGGCCGCGACGCCCCGAGCCCAGGAATATTTGGGATCGCCGCATGCGTTCCGAGGTTGAGGAATACTTGATCGCCCGACAACAGGCGCACGCCCCCCATCATTCAAATGCACCTCGAGGGTTTTGGGGGCGACGAAGCGGCCGGTCCCCATGATCAACTCGGCGCCGCTTTCTTTGTAGTTTCGCAAATGCAGCGCGATCTCGCCGTCAACCATGTCGCGCTTGCGCTGGCGCACTTTCGCCATGTCGGTCGTAACAGGGCCCGTTTCCGTACCGAACTCGGATGCATGACGCGCCAAATGCGCGATCCGGGCGCTCCAAATCTCATTCTTGCTCGGAAGGCAGGCGATGTTGGGACAGGAGCCGCCGATCCACCGGCGCTCGACGACGACGGTCCGCCGCCCCGATCTGGCCAGATGCCAAGCGAGCAGCTTCCCGCCAAATCCGCTGCCCAGGACCAAAACTTCAACCTGTTCTGGCTCGGACATGATCTCCCTCCTTATACGCTGGTAGGCTTTGAATCGGTTCTCCCTCGGTTCGCCCGTTTTATGTTTTTGCGTTTGCGAATCTTCGTCCCTCGGCGAAATTCAGAGATTTCGCAACAAACGCTCAGAACGCGCGGAAACGGTCGAAACGCTCTGGAGTTCCCTAACGAGCCTGATTGCTAGGCAGGCCGCGTGCCAGACCGAGCGTTGACAGGCGAGCGAGCTCATCGTCAAGCTCTTGGCAGCTGCAGGAGGCTTAGGCAATGCCGATCATCAATCGCGTCGCCGATTTTCACGGCGAGATGACCGAGTGGCGTCATCAAATTCACGCCCATCCGGAAACCGCGTTCGAGGAATATACAACCGCCGAGTTTGTCGCCGAGCGGCTGCAATCATTTGGCATCAAGGTCGAGCGCGGCATTGCCGGAACGGGTGTCGTCGGCACCTTGCGAGGATCGGTATCCGCCCCGCGCGCGATCGCTTTGCGCGCCGATATGGATGCGTTGCATATCGACGAGCAGAACGGGTTTGCCCACGCTTCGCAACAGCATGGGCGAATGCACGCCTGCGGCCATGACGGCCACACCGCGATGCTGCTGGGTGCAGCCAAGCACCTCGCCGAGACCCGCAACTTTGCCGGCACGATCCACTTTATCTTTCAGCCGGCCGAAGAGAATGAAGGCGGCGCGCGGGTCATGATCGAAGAGGGTGTGCTCGACAAGTACCCGATCGAGGCGATTTTTGGCATGCACAACTGGCCAGAATTGCCGGTCGGGCAGTTTGCCGTTCAGCCTGGGCCGATGATGGCTGCGTTCGATATTTTCGAGATCACGATCAAGGGCCTTGGCGGGCACGCAGCGATGCCGCATCTCGCCGTTGACCCCGTTGTCGCCGCGGCGCAGGTGATCAACGGCCTGCAGACGATCGCGAGCCGCAACACCCACCCGCTCGAAAGTGCGGTCGTCAGCGTCACGCAGATCCATGGCGGCGATACCTGGAACGTCATTCCCGAAACCGTTGTTTTGCGCGGCACGACCCGCTCGTTCAGCCCCGAAGTGCGCGACCGGATGGAGCCGGCGATCCGCCGTGTTGCCGAGGGAGCCTGCGGCAGTGTCGGCGCCGCAATGGAATTGCGCTACGAACGGCGCTATCCGCCGACATTGAACGCCGCGGCCGAGACCGAGATTGCCGCCGCGGCCGCCGCCGCGATCGTCGGCGACGGCAATGTACGGCGCGATGTGTTGCCGAGCATGGGGGCGGAGGATTTCGCCTTTTTCCTCGAAAGAAAGCCCGGCGCCTATATCTGGATCGGCAACGGCACTGCCGAGACCGGCGGCATGCTGCACAGCCCGCATTACGATTTCAACGATGCGATCCTGCCTGTTGGAGCGAGCTATTGGGTGCGGCTTGCCGAATCTGTGCTGACAAAAGAACAAGCGTCGGGTCGCCAATACAATCGGACAACCTAGCAAAATCGACGGCATCGCCGCGATCGTCTCGACCGCTTTGGCCTTGACGGGTTACGGGCCGCGCCGCCGTGCAAATTCCATTTGCCGAGATCGGCTGGTTGGCGGCGGCAGCTATCGGCGCCGGCGTGGCCACCGGTTTGCTCGCCGGTCTGTTCGGGATCGGTGGTGGTGCGGTTATCGTGCCGGTGCTGTTCGAGGCGTTCAGGCTGCAGGGCGTCTCCGACACGGTCAGAATGCAGCTCTGCATTGGTACGTCATTGGCGATCATCGTGCCAACGGCGGTGCGCTCCTATCGCGCGCATTTGCAGCGGGGTTTTGTGCTGCGCGAGGTCGTTCGGGTGTGGACGATCCCGTCGGTATTCGGAGTGGCGGTTGGGGCCACGGCTGCCGCCTTCGCCCCGGCCGAGGTGTTCAAGCTCGCATTTTCGCTAATCGCCGTGACGATCGCGGCAAAATTGCTGTTTGGCGGTGAGCGTTGGGTCATCGCCGCAGAGTTGCCGGGCCGGCTGGCGATGAGCGGCTATGGGTTTCTGATCGGGCTCGGCGCCTCGTTGATGGGGATCAGCGGCGGGTCATTGGTGACGATGATTCTGACGCTTTATAGAACACCAATTCACAACTCGGTTGCGACCGCCTCAGGCATCGGAGTTCCGATCGCGATTGCCGGGACGATCGGCTATTGCCTTGCCGGCCTGCCGCATCTAGAGCAGCTGCCACCGCTCTCGATCGGTTTTGTTTCGATTGTTGGGGTCGTCGCGATCGCGCCTCTTTCCAGCTATATCGCACCCGTTGGGGCGCGCCTCGCGCATCGGCTGCCGAGGCGTGCTCTCGAGATTTCCTTCGGTTTGTTTCTACTGCTCGTTGCCGCCCGCTTTATTGCCGATTTCCGATAGCGTTGGCCGAGACGAGTGCTCCGCGCACCCGCTCACCTGGGCGAGCGGCGGTACCTGTATGGCCGCCGCTCGAAAACAAATCGGACGCCACTCCGGGGTTAGACGGAGTAGTACATTTGGTATTCGATTGGGTGGGGGGTGTGCTCGAAATTGTACACCTCCTCCCATTTCAACTCGATATAGGCCTCGATCTGGTCCGTGGTGAAGACATCGCCCTTTAACAAAAAGGCGTGGTCGCGCGCGAGTTCGCCCAACGCCTCGCGCAACGAGCCGCACACGACAGGGATGTCCTTCAATTCCTCGGGCGGCAGATCGTAGAGGTTTTTGTCGATCGGGTCGCCGGGGTGGATCTTGTTCTGGATGCCGTCCAAGCCCGCCATCAGCATCGCGGCAAAACCGAGATAGGGGTTGGCGGCGGGGTCGGGATAGCGCACCTCGACGCGCTTGGCCTTGGGGCTCGCGACAAACGGGATGCGGCATGAGGCCGAGCGGTTGCGCGACGAATAGGCCAACAACACCGGCGCCTCAAACCCGGGAATGAGCCGCTTGTAGCTGTTGGTGGTGGGATTGGTGAAGGCGTTGATCGCCTTCGCATGCCGGATGATCCCGCCGATGTAGTAAAGCGCGGTCTCGCTCAAATCGGCGTAAAGATTGCCGGCGAACAGGGTGTTCTCGTTTTTCCACAAGGATTGGTGGACATGCATGCCCGAGCCGTTGTCGCCCATGACAGGCTTGGGCATAAAGGTCGCGGTCTTGCCGTATTGCTGGGCGACATTGTGGACGACGTATTTGTAGATCTGCATGTTGTCGGCGGTCGACACCAGGGTCGAAAACTCGAACCCCAATTCGGCCTGGGAGGGCGCCACCTCGTGATGGTGCTTTTCGACCTTGAGCCCCATATCGGCCATCACCGACAGCATCTCGGCGCGCAAATCGGCCTGGCTGTCGACCGGCGGCACCGGGAAATAGCCGCCTTTCACCGGCGGGCGGTGGCCGCTATTGCCGTCGGGGAATTCCTTGCCCGAGACATAGGGCCCTTCGGACGAGTTGATCGCGTACATCGCGCCGTTCATGCCGGTCGCATAGCGGACATCGTCAAAGATGAAGAACTCGGCCTCGGGGCCAAAATAGGCGGTGTCGCCGATGCCGGTCGAAATCAGGTATTGCTGCGCCTTCTTGGCGGTCGAGCGCGGGTCGCGGGCATAGGGCTGACCGGTCAGCGGCTCGTGCACATCGCAAAAGATGATCAGCGAGGTCTGGGCGGCAAACGGGTCGAGGACCGCGGTCCGGCAATCCGGCACCAGCATCATGTCGCTCTCGTTGATCGCCTTCCACCCGGCGATCGACGAGCCGTCGAACATGATCCCCTCGTTCAGAAAATCCTCGTTGATCGTGCGCAGATGATGCGCCAGATGCTGCCACTTGCCGCGCGGATCGGTAAACCGGAAGTCGACATATTTGACCTCGTGCTCCTTGATCAGCGCCATCACATCGCCGCTATCCGACATCGCTCTGTTCCATCGCTTGAGTTAACGACAAATGCACCGTGATCCGAAGCCGGTCCCGCGGCGAACCCATGCTTCACATCGACTTGGAAAGGGCGTCATACCACCCGGCATATCGCCGCTACCTTTACCGGCACTCCGGGACCGCGATCGGTCGCAATTTTAGCCCCTGCCGCTCGTCAAATCGCATCCGGGCCGCGTTCGCCGGTGCGGATGCGGATCGCCTCGTCGATGTTCGCGACAAAGATCTTGCCATCGCCGATCCGGCCGGTGTGGGCGGCCTGCTGAATCGCCTCGACAGCGCGCTCGACCAGCGAGTCCTCCATGACGACTTCGATCTTCACCTTGGGCAGGAAGTCGACCACGTATTCCGCGCCCCGATACAACTCGGTGTGGCCTTTCTGGCGTCCAAAGCCCTTGGCCTCGGTAACCGTAATGCCTTGGATCCCGACGGCATGAAGGGCGTCCTTCACCTCGTCGAGCTTGAACGGCTTGATGATGGCCTCGATCTTTTTCATCGCTGGTCAATCTCTCCCTGACGACAGCCCATCGGCCGCTAAAAACTGAGCATAACCCATGCCAAGCGGCTTCGGCGACGCGGGAGTTGCATCATTCTGTGCAGGCATGTCGGCCCAATGCCGAATGAGACGCACAGTATGCCTCTTTTCTAGTCAATTATCACAAACAGCGCAACGCTCAGCCGGAGAGATTTCCGAGGAGCTTGCGGATCCGCTCGACCGCATCGGCAATCGCCTCGCGGCTGTTGGCATAGGAAAACCGCAGATACCCCTCGCCAAATTCGCCAAAGCTGGTGCCGGCAATGGTTGCGACACCCACCTCTTCGAGCATGCGGTTTTGCAAGGTGCGCGCATCGAGCCCGGTCCCGCTCACGTTTGGGAAGGTGTAGAAGGCGCCGCCCGGACGGGCGCAACGAAAACCGGGCAGTCCATTCAACGCCTCAACGATGAATTGGCGGCGCTCGGCAAAGGCGGCGACCATGCGTTCGACCGGCTCGCGCGGACCGGTCAATGCCGCGATCCCGGCGAATTGGGCGGCAGCGTTGACGCAGGAATGGCAGTTGATCGCAAGCCGCTCGGCCGCCGCGAGCAATGCTTGCGGCCACACCCCATAGCCCATCCGCCAGCCGGTCATCGCATAGGTTTTGCTCCACCCGTCAAGCAGGATCAGCCGATCGCGGATCGAGGGGTAGTCGAGCAAGCTGACATGCTCGGCGCCGTCATAGAGGATTTCGCCATAGATCTCGTCGCTCAAAATCGCGACTTGCGAATGGCGCTCGAGCCCGGCGACGAGCCGGTCGAATTCGGCGCGCGGCACGACGCCACCGGTCGGATTGGCTGGGCTGTTGATGATAATCAGCCGGGTGCGTGGCGTGATCTTGTCGAGAACCTCGGCCGCGCTGAACGAAAACCCGGCGCTTTCATAAAGCGGGATCGGCACCGGCACGGCACCGGAAAAGCGGATCACGCTCTCATAGATCGGGAAGCCCGGGTTCGGATACAGGATCTCCGCCCCCGGCTCGCCAAACATCAAGATCGCAAAGAACATCGTGACCTTGCCGCCGGGCACGACCAGCACCTGCGCCGGCGACACCTCGACACGGTGGCGGCGATAGAGATCGGCGGCCACAGCTTCGCGCAATTGCGGGATGCCGTTTGCCGGGGTGTAGCCGTGATGGCCATCGGCGAGCGCCTTGCGGCCGGCCTCGACGATGTGCGGCGGGGTCGGGAAATCAGGCTGACCAATCCCGAGATTGATGATCGAACGCCCTTGGGCGGCGAGCGCGTTGGCGCGGGCCAACACTTCAAAGGCAGTCTCGGTGCCGAGCACGCCCATGCGCGCGGCCATCTGCAGCATATGCGTTTCCTCCGATTTACCCGCTGAAATTAGCGCAAACGACCGAAAATGGCGATCGGCAACAGGGTTAACCGGCTTTTTGGCGCGTCATGCCCGAGTTACCGGCAGATTGGCTGCGGCACGCGGCCGGCTGCGAGTGCGCGCCACCACTTCCTCGATCAGCCCAACGATGCCGCGCGGCATGAAGATGATGAACAAGATCAGCAGAATGCCGTAGATCGTGTTGGCAGCGCCGATAAAGTGGATGCCAAAGGCAACGCGCAACCCCTCATTCAACGAGATCGTAAACAACGCTCCGACCGTCGGCCCCAGCAGCACATGCATACCACCGGCGATCGCGGCAAAAACGATCTGCAGCGACACCGCGACCCCCGAAACCGTCTCCGGGTTTACGTATTGAATGTATTGGGTCAGCAGGCTGCCGCCGAGAGCGGTCAGCGCGGCGCTGATCACTGTCACCCGCAGCTTTTCGCGCATCACGTCGATCCCGCCTGCGGCGGCGGCGGTTTCGTCCTCGGAGATCGCTTCGAGCGCGACGCGCGAAATGCCGTGGTCGATCCACTGCCAAACGGCGAGGCCGCCGATCCAAACGACGAGCGCAACCAGATAAAAATAGCTCTTTTGCGTGAATTGCAGCGCGAACCAAGAGTGGCCGACGGTCTTCAAGGTCATGCCGAGCGAGCCACCGGTCACATCACGCGCCGCGATCAGGCTCAACAGGACGACCTGACTTAACGCCAATGTCACCAGCGCGAAGTAATGACCGACGACACGCAAGCGAAACGACGGATAACCAATCACCAATGCCAGCAACACGGCAAGCAGCATGCCCGCGGGGATGCCGAGCCACGGGGTCACTCCATAAAAATTCCACAGCAACGCCGGCAAGTAGGCGCCGACGCCGAGAAATGCGCCATGACCAAACGAGGTCAGACCGAACCGCCCCATCATCGACCAGGCGGTGTAGACAAAACCCCAGATCAGGATCTGGATGGCGATGTGCAGCATGTAGTCGGAAGCAACGAGCGGCAGCAGCGCCAGCAAGACCAGCGCGATTGCCGCCGCGAAGCGGGCCGCATTCATCGGCCGAACAATCCCTGCGGGCGGACAAAGATCATGACGATGAACAACAAAAACGCCAGCACGTAGGAAAACTCGATCGAGAAATAATAGCCGCCGATCGAGATAATCTGGCTCATGATAAAGGCGGCAATAAATCCGCCGATCATGTTGCCGAGACCGCCCAACACACAAATCATAAAGGTGATCGGGCCAAAGGAATTGCCGATAAACGGGTGCACGTCGTACTGCAACACCAAGAGGCACGAGGCGAAACCAGCCAGTCCGCCGCCAATCGCTGAGGTGATGAAATAAATCCGCCGTTGGCTGACGCCCATCAGCCCCATGATCTCGCGATCTTGGGCAATAGCCCGGATCGCCGTCCCGAGATAGCTGCGGCTCAAAAACAAATAGAGCGCGCCGGCGCCGATCAGGGCGGCCCCAAAGGCCAGTAACCGCGCAAAACTAATCGAAAAATCGCCCCATTCGAGCAATGGAAGGCGCAATCCGAGATTGCGAAAATCGGTGCCGAACAACAGAGTGGCGAGGCTCTGGAGAAAGAACAGCAATCCGCCGGTCGCCAGCAGCTGGTTGATCGGCGGCGAGCCCAGCACCGGCTCGATGATCAGCAAGTGAACCAACACGCCGAGCAGCGCGACACCCAGGATCGCGACGAGACAAGCGAGCACTAATGGCCAATGAAAAAAGGAAAACAGCCAATAGATCGCGTACATGCCGCACATGACGAGTTCGGCATAAGCGATCCAAACGACGTCAATCACGCCAAAGATCAGGTTGAGGCCGAGCGCCAACAATGCCAAAACGCCGCCGAGCAAAATCCCGTCGACAATCGCATCAAGCAGAAAAATGTCCATTTAGCGGCTACAAACCCATATAGGCGCGGCGAATGGCGTCGTTGCTGCACAACTCGGCGGCGCTCCCCGACAGACGGATGTGCCCGGCTTCGATCAGATACGCGCGATCGACGAGCGCCAGCACCTGCTGAACATTCTGCTCGACAATCAGGACGGTGAACCCCTCCCCGCGGATGCGGCGGACGAGATCAAACACCTGCTCGACGGCGAGCGGCGCCAGACCCGCCGAGGGCTCGTCCATCAGCAGCAGTTTGGGTTTGGACATCAGGGCGCGGCCGATCGCGCACATCTGCTGCTCGCCGCCCGACATCGTGCCGGCGAGTTGATGCCGCCGCTCGGCCAAGCGCGGGAACAGATCGTAGACCCAGGCGAGGCGCTCGGCGAAATGCGACCGCGCCGAGGCGATAAAAGCGCCCATGCGCAGGTTTTCTTCGACCGTCAGCCGCGCGAACAGCCGGCGATTTTCGGGGACATGGGCGATGCCGGCGGCAACGATTTGATGCGCGGGCAGGTCACTCAGCGCGCGGCTATCGAGCGTCACGGCACCGGCTTGCGCCGGCAACAGCCCGGAGATTACGCGCATCAGAGTGGTTTTCCCGGCGCCGTTGGGCCCGATGACCGCAACCGCTTCGCCGGCGTCGACAGACAGCGACACCGCGAACAACGCCTGAAACGAACCATAGCCGGCCGAAACCCCGGATAACGCCAATAACGGCGCGGCCCTCGCCGCCGGCATCGCTTCAGCGATGGCCATGGCCGCGGCCGAGATAGACTTCTGTGACGCGCTCGTCGCGCGCCGCGGCGTCGGGCCGCCCGTCAAATATCTTTTCGCCGTGGTCGAGCACGATGACCCGGTCGACGATGCGCATCAAAACACCCATGATGTGCTCGACCCAAATGATCGTGATGCCCAGCCGTTTGCGGATCTCTTCGAGCATCCCGGCGGCGCGCTCCATCTCGGTGGCATCGAGCCCGCCCAGGCTCTCATCGGCGAGCAGCAGGCGCGGCTCGGTCGCAAGTGCGCGCGCAAGTTCGAGCTTTTTGAGCGCGGCGGCGCCGAGCCCTTGCGTTGTCGCTCCCTCTTCCGCTGGTAATCCGACGAGATCGAGGGCTCTGATGGCGCGGCGCTCGGCCTCGGTGCGGGCGATGTGGCCGCCCTGGGCGTAATACGCCGGCAATGCCACATTCTCACGCAGGCTGAGCTTGCGGAACGGGCGCGGGATCTGGAACGTCCGGGCAAGCCCGAGCCGGCACACGCGATGCGCCGGCAACCCGGCGATCTCGCGCCCCTCGAAGCGGATCGAACCGGCCGAGGGTGGCAGCGAACCGGCGACAAGGTTGAAGGTCGTCGTCTTGCCCGAGCCGTTGGGCCCGATCAGCCCCAAAATCTCGCCCTTCTGGACGGCAAAATCGACGCCGTTGACCGCGACAAACCCACCGAACCGCTTGGTCAGACCGGCGACTTCGAGCACCTCAACCCATCGCGTAAGGGGAAGAGGCGGGCAACGGCATGACCGGCTGGGCGGTGCTGATCTGACTCGGCCACACGACGGTGATGTCCTTGCCGCGGTTTTGCATGACGACCGGCAACGCCCGAATATTCTGCCCGGCCATAACATCCTCGGGCGGCGCGAATTTGACCCCGTAGCCCTGCAAGGTGCCACCCAGCGGGACATCGACCTCAAGGGCGGCCTGGCGCACCGCGTCGGGATCGGCGCCGCCATATTTGCCGACTGCGATCGGCAACACTTTCGCGAGCAGAATCCAGGTGTTGTTGAAGCCCATCGACACATGGGTTGGGACTTCGGTCGCCTGCGTCTTCGCCTTGTACCCATTGACCATGGTCGTGATCAGTTCGCCGATCCCCGAGGCCAATTTTTTCGGATCGAGAATTTGCGCCGGCGCCGGGTCGATGTTGAAGAAGCCGTCGACATCGGGGCCAAAGGTCGCGCGCAATTTGTCAAGCTGGCTGTACCCGGCGCCGTTGCCGATCAAGGTTTTGAAATGCAGCCCGGCCTCGCGCGACTGGCGCAGGAACAGGGTGATATCAGGGTTGTAGCCGGCGTGGATGATCACGTCGGGATGCGCGCGTTTGAGCTTTGTGACCAAGGGAAGACAGGTCGGGAGCGCTCGCCGAATAGGATTCCTTCAGCACGATCTTGCCGACATGCTTTTCGTCGGAAAAGCGCTGGTCGGCCTGCTGCACCCCGGTGCCGTACGGGCCGTCCTCGTCGATCAGCGCGATTTTGAGATCGGCTGGTTCGATCCCGAGCTTTGGCTTGCTGGTCTCGGCAAGAAACGAGATCGCCGCCTGGCCATAAGCGTCCGATTGCGTCGTCGGCCGAAAAACGTAGCGCAGATGTCGGTTTTTAAGGACCGCAGTGGCGATCGCACTATTGATCCACAGGATTTTCTTTGCCTCGTCGACCTTGGCGGCGAGCGGCACCGCCTGCGCACTCGAATACACGCCAAGGATTATGTCGACCTTTTCCTGAGCGATCAGGCGTTCGGTCTCGTTAATCGCGACATCGACCTTGCTCTGCGAGTCGGCGCTGACCGGCTCGATTTTATACTTTCCGAGGACACCGCCTTGGCCGTTGACATAATCGATCGCGAGCCGCGCCCCAATCGACAGCGGCACCGAACCGGCCCCGGCAAACGGCCCGGAAAGGTCGTGCAATAAGCCGATACGGATCGTCTTTTCCTGGGCGAAAACCCGCGCCAGCGGCATTGCACCAGCTGCCAGCCCCGCCGCGGCGCCGACCAGCAAACTCCGTCTTCGCATCGTCACTCCCCGTCCAATGTTCCGCGCCTAAGCCTTCGCGGCGGCGCATTCTTTGCGAAGTCCTCAACATGTCAACGGATTTGCGCCCAGAGGCTCGGGACCGAAGCTCCCGGTGCTGCCGACCCGTGTTCTACGAGGCGGGGACCAAGGCCACAGAGGAAGACTCTGTTCACTGATCCCCGCTCCGCCGAACTCCGCCCGCGGCGGGAAGAGCCTGAGGAGCGAGTTTTCCCGGCTGGCTTTACGCCCGTGCCGGCTCTCTGCGGCTGGCGCGCAGCTGTTCGACCCGCGCCGTCATCTCAGGTCCGGGCCAGTCTTCGAGCAGCCACGCGGGCAGCGGGTCCTGCTTACCGCTGATCGGCAAGGCCGCGTCCTCGTCGCCGCGGCCGTCGGCGAACGATTGCAGCGCGTAAGGCATCTCGTAATAGATTTCGAGGGAGTTGCCATCCGGATCGGCGAAATAAACGCTGCGCTGGCTGATGTGATCGGTCGCGCGCAGGATCTCGACCCCGTTGTCGACGAGATGCTGGTAGGCGTCCCGCAGGGCGGCGTAGCTGCCGACCTGAAAGGCGATGTGGCCCAGCCCGATTTGGTCACGTCGCGGCCGGGGCGCCCCGTCCGGAGTGGCGTGCTGGACGAGGTCGAGAGTGTGGAAGTGGTCGCCCAAAGTCATGAACACGCCGCCATGTTCAGGGTCTTCTTCGGAAACGGCGAAACCGAGGATGTCGCGATAAAACCGCTTCGAGGCCTCCTCGTCGGCGACGCGCAGCAACACATGGCCAATGCCGTTCAATTTGATCAAGGCGCCCTCCTGTTCGGGTAAAAACAAGGTGCGGCGGAAATTAAGTCCAGTGTCCGCCGGCCGCAAGTGTCGGTCTTGATAAGCTAAATCCGGTTCACGACAAAGCGCGCAGTTGAGCGCGCAACTCGTCGGCGCCGGCCTCGATAACCTGCTCGATCGCGGCGTGCGTGTCGCGCCAAACCGGGACGGCGGCCGCGAGCAATTCTCGGCCCGAGGGGGTCAGGCTAAGGCGCCGGGTGCGCTTGTCGGCTTCGTCAACCGCGACCACAACCAGTCCGCGGCGTTCGAGCGGCTTCAGGTTGGCGGTCAGGGTGGTGCGGTCCATCGCCAGCAGCCGCGCGACATCGCCGATCTTGGGCGGCTGCGGCCGATTGAGCGACATCAGCAGCGAAAACTGACCATTGGTCAGGTCAAGCGGTCGAAGCGCCTGGTCAAACCGCCGCCCGATGGCGCGCGCCGCCCGCTGCAAATGCAGACACAGACAACTATCGCGAACCAGGAGGGTGATCTCGTAGCAAGGTTCTTCGCTGCTTGACATGCCGCATAATGTGTTGTTATCAACGTAATGTCAATCCTTGCAGAGAAACACGGGGCGGCTCGGCCCCGCGATCCTACACGCTCGGCAAGGCCGGCCGAGAGCCGCCGGCTTAATCACGCGGCCCGCGACTACTGAGGCAAACGTAGCTCCGAAAAATGAGGATCTCAGCTTATGGCTATTCGCGGCATCACCCCCTTTCTCTGGTACGAGCGAAGCGCTGAACAGGCTGCCGATTGCTACGTCTCGCTCTTCGAGAACTCGCGCATTACCCACGTCTCGCGCTACGGCGAAACCGGACCCGGGCCAAAGGGCAGCGTCATGGTCGTCGGGTTCGAGCTAGAGGGCCGGCCATTTATGGCGCTCAATGGCGGACCCGCCTACAAGCTCAGCGAAGCCTTTTCTTTGCTGGTCAGCTGCACCGAGCAGGCCGATATCGACCGGCTTTGGGAGGCGCTTGGCCGAGACGGGTCATACAATGTTTGCGGGTGGCTGAAAGACAGGTTCGGCCTGACCTGGCAGATCAATTATGCCGGCCTACCGGACCTGATGGCGGGCGATCCGACAAAGGCCGAGAGCGTGATGCGCGCCATGATGACGATGACGAAGGTGGACATAGCGGCGCTTGAAGCGGCCGCTGCTGCTTGACATCCGTGACACTACGTTGGTATCAACGTATGTAATCGATGGCGGACAGCGGAAGTAGCGATGCGGCGGGAGGCTAGCCGCCTACCTGCCGCGGATCATGGCGCCGCCGACGGGAGACGCAGGAAAAGGAAATCGTATGGGCAACCCAGTGGTGCATTGGGAGTTGATGTCAAAAGAGCCGGAAAAAGTGGCGGCCTTCTACGAAGAGATCTTTGGGTGGAAGATTCAACACCGCCCCGAGCTGAACTATCGCATCGTCGAAACCGGCGCCGAGGGCGGGATCAACGGCGGCATCGTAAAACCCGACCGCGACGGACCGTGGCCCGGCAATATGCTCTTCTACATCGCCGTCGATGATCTTGCCGCCTACCGCGAGAAAATCGTTGCCGCCGGCGGCAAAATCCACATTGAGGAGCAGCCGGTGCCGGGCATGGGCTCGTTTGCGCTTTTTACCGATCCCGAGGGCCGGATGATCGGGCTGTGGAAGTCGGCGACCTCGGCCTGACCGCGGATCCAAAAACGGACGGAGTGGAAAATGCGTTTCATGCTGCTGGTCAGAGCCAATCGCGACAGCGAGGCGGGCGTGATGCCGAGCCAGGAACTGATCGAAGCGATGTTCAAATACAACGAGGAGATGGCGAATGCCGGTGTGATGCTCGCCGCCGAAGGCCTGCAATCAAGCGCAAACGGCGCTCGTATCTCGTATTCGGGAAGCAAGCGCAGCGTCATCGACGGCCCGTTCGATGCCGACGAACTGATCGCCGGCCACTGGATGATCAATGTCGGGTCAAAACAAGAAGCAGTGGAGTGGGCGAAACGCGCGCCGTTCATCGATGGCGTGGTCGAGATTCGCCAAATCTTCGAAATGGATGATTTTGGTCCCACGCTGACCCCCGAGATGCGCGAAGCCGAAGATCGCATGCGGGCCAAACTCGCGGAGAAGAACGTTTCCTAAATTTTGTCGATAGCGACGCGACCCAAGCCGATATCTCTACAGCAGGAGCGAAGGATGCAGTTGAATCCCTATTTGAGTTTTGATGGCCGCTGCGAAGCCGCCTTCAAATTTTATGAAAAGGCGCTCGGGGGCAAAATTATAGCGATGATGACTTACGCCGATACGCCGATGAAGGAGCAGGTGCCGGCGGAACAACATGGCAAGATCGTCCATGCCCGGCTGACCGTCGGCGACGAAGTTCTGATGGGCGGCGACGCGCCTCCGGGCCGCTACGAGCTGCCCAAAGGGATCACAGTGACACTCGGTATCGACGAGCCCGCAGAGGCCGAGCGGGTATTCAAGGCGTTGTCCGAAGGCGGCACGATCACGATGCCGATCGAGGAGACCTTTTGGGCGCGCCGCTTTGGTATGCTTGTCGACCGGTTTGGCATACCGTGGATGGTCAACTGCGAGCGCCCCCACGCCTGATAAGGGCGGCGCTGCCCTTTTCTACTTTTTTTCTATTAGTGAGATGACCGGGCGGGTGAACCCCGCCCGGCTCGCCTCGGCCGCTTGCGCGTGTCATTATCGACGGCGTCGACCCCGCACGCAAACGCCCGGCACGCAAAGGCGAGAACCGATGGACCACGATACGCTCGGCCTGCCGCCCGGGGCCTTTGCCAAGCTCGATGCCGAGGACGACGAATTCTTTTACGAGCCGGCGCGGCTCGTCTGCCATATCGACGATGGTGCGATCGCTGCTCTGACCGAATTCTATCGCGCGATCTTACCCGCGGGCGGTGTCTTGCTCGATCTGATGTCGAGCTGGGTCAGCCATCTGCCATCCGAGATCGAATACGCCGAGGTCATCGGCCACGGCATGAACGCCGAGGAACTCGCCGCCAACCCGCGCCTCAGCCGCTGGTTTGTGCAGAACTTCAACCGCGAACCGGTCCTGCCGCTCGCGGACGGCAGTGTCGATGCCGCGATGATCTGCGTATCGATTCAGTACCTGCAGCACCCCGTCGAATTGCTGCGCGAGGTCGCGCGGGTGCTGCGCCCGGGCGGACCCGTCGTCATCAGTTTCTCGAACCGCTGCTTCTGGACCAAGGCAGTGGCGGTCTGGCGGGCGCTCGACGATGACGGTCATGCTCGGCTCGTCGAGCAATACCTCCGCCATGCCGGCCTTGCCGATGTCGCAACTCACCGCCTCGCCGAATGGGTTGAGGATGTCAGCGACCCAATGATCGCCGTGGTCGGCCGCGCCCCAGTGACCGCCGCATAACTTGACCGCCGCATAACTGGTTGGGCAGCGCCCGCCGGCGCGACACGGGCCGACTTCGGCGACGGGTTTGCTTCGGCGATATCGGCATGGCGGAGAGTGGTATACCCTCCGCTTGAGCCGATAAACGGAGTCAATCAACATGGAACTCGGGACGTTGTTGCCGTGGAGCGATATTGGCGGCGAGCCGGCGGTCGTGCGCGAATACGCGCAGACGGCTGAATTGATCGGTTATCATTTTGTCGAGGCGCCCGATCATGTGCTCGGGGCGCGCGAGGGTGACCGTACCGGCGCCGGGCTGTACCACGACCCGTTTGTGTTGTTCGGCTATCTCGCGAGTTGCACGACGAAGCTCGGCTTTTCGACAGGTGTGCTGATTCTGCCGCAGCGCCAGACCGTGCTTGTCGCCAAACAGGCGGCTTGCCTCGATGTATTGTCGGGCGGTCGCTTCCGGCTCGGCATCGGGGTCGGCTGGAACGAGGTCGAATTCACCGCTCTCAACGAGAATTTTCACAATCGCGGCCGCCGCTCGGAGGAGCAGGTCGAGGTCATGCAGAAATTGTGGGCTGAGCCCCACGTCACCTTCAAGGGACGCTGGCACACGATCGAGGATGCCGGGATCAACCCGCGGCCGGCCTCGGGCAAGGTGCCGGTGTGGTTTGGCGGCCATCACGACCGCACCTTGGAGCGCATCGCCAAATTCGGCGACGGATGGATGCCGAACGCCTATCCGCCGGGGAATGAGGCAACCGAGGTGCTGGACCGGCTGCGCCGATTGACCGCAGCCGCCGGCCGCGACCCCGCCCAGATCGGAATCGAAGCCTGGGTGTCGATGGGAACCGGCAGCGAGGCCGACTGGGCGCGCGAGACGCGGTTTTGGAAATCAGCCGGCGCCTCGCATATCTGCCTGACGACAACCTTCAATCGCCGCCATCACCAGCGCCTCCCCGGCCACACCCTCTCCGACCACCTCGCCGCACTGCGCCGATACCACGCCGCCGTCGCCGCCGAACTGTGAGACAGCGGCGGCGGTCTTTCGGTTTGAAGAAGGTGTCGCGTTGCCGCTGGCCGACCATGGTCCCCTCTCCGCCCGCGGCGGATAGGGAGCTATAGTTTCAGGTAGCCGTTCTCGGAACTGACCTCCGCGATGCCCGGATAGCGCGCTAAAGATGGCAATCTTCTTCACCAGCGATACCCATTTTGGGCATGGCGGCGCGCTGGGGCTTTATCGCCGGCCGTTCGCCTCGGTGCCGGCGATGAACGAGGTGCTGGTCATGCGGTGGAACGAGACTGTCGGGCCGGAGGACGAAGTCTGGCATCTCGGCGACTTCGCGATCCGCCAGCCGGCGGCGGCAATCACCGGATGGCTAACCCGGCTGCACGGCAAGAAATATCTCGTCACCGGCAACAACGACCCGCCGGAGACCGCCGCTCAACCCGGCTGGGCGAGCGTGCAGCCTTATTTCGAGTTGACGCTCGACGGCGTCTTGCTGGTGTTGTGCCATTATCCGTTCCGCAGTTGGCGGCGGATGGACAAGGGCTCGATCAATCTGCACGGTCATTGCCACGGCCGCCTAAAGCCGCAGCCGCGGCAGGTCGATGTCGGCGCCGACGTCTGGGACTTCCGCCCGATCACCCTGAGCGAAATTCTGAAGCCGGCGCGTACTCTTCGGAAATAAGGTGCGACCCAGGCGGTAGCCCGTCCACGGGCGCGCCTTGGATCAAGGCTCCCGTGATTGCCGGTCATGCGCCGCCGGTGCGTTATTTCTTCAGTTGATGCCGAGCAGCTTTGCCGCGGTGCCGCCGAGGATTGCGATCTTGTCGTCGTCGCTCAAGCCCGGGGTCGATAGGATGTGATCTACCGGGACCTTGTTCCACGGGAAGGGGTAATCGGTTCCGAGGACGACCTGGCCGACGCCGCTCTCGGCGATCAGATGGCGCATCGCCTCGCCGGTGAACATGATCGAGTCGAAGTAAAGCTGACCGTCTTTCAAGTATTGGGTCGGCTTTTTCTTGGGCAATGGCCCGACGCGGTTCGGGAACGTCGTGATCACCGCGTCCGAGCGGTTGGCGTAGGAAGGCAAAAAGCCGCCGCCATGCGCGGCGCAGATCTTGAGTCCCGGAAAGCGGTCGAGCGTCCCCTCAAAGATCAGATGGGACAATGCGATCGTGGTTTCGAGCGGGTTGCCGATCGTGTTGGTGAGCAAGCCGCTGCCGCCGAGCCGGCCGCTCGGCTCCAATTCGCGGGTGCCGAGCGGGTGCATAAAGATCAGGATGCCGAGTTCTTCGGCTTTGGCCCAGACCGGGTGGAATTTGGGGTCGGCCAATTCCTGGCCGGCAACGCTGCCGCCGACCGAGAGGCCACGCAATCCCAAGGTCTTGATCGCGTATTCGAGCTGCTCGACGGCGAGTTGCGGGTGCTGCAACGCGACGGTCGCAAACGCGACAAAGCGATCCGGCATGCCGGCGCAGAATTCGGCCAATTTCTCGTTCTGGATCTTGATCAATTCCGCCGCGGCGTCGCGCTCGGCGCGATACCAATAGGGGTTGATGCTGAGCGCTTCGACATCGACCCCCTCGGCATCCATTTCGGCGATGCGGTCGGAGACGTTGGACCACAACAGCCCCGGCGCTTCGAGCGGGTGGTTGATCACCGCCGCCGCCTCGGGAACGATCGTGTGAGCGTGGACATCGACGGTCTTGACCCGCTTGCCGTTGACCACGACCTCGCGCCGCCGGCCGGGTTGTGCGGTTCCCTGCGCGGCATATGCCGGCCGCGCCCGCATCATGTTGCAGCCGACAAAAGCGAGCCCCGCGAGCGCGCCCGTCAACAATCCTGCGCCGATAGCCATTTCCTCGTTCCCCTTGTTTTGTTACGAGGCGCGCAATCTATCGGCCGCCCGCCCTCGGCGCCACCGCTTTGCGGCCGGATAGGACAGCGGGTTTGGCGCTTGAACCGGCGCGCGAAGCGGCGTACCTGTTTTGCACCCGCATTTTGGGAGGTATGACATGGCAGATATCGAAACCCCGGCCGAGGCGGTCAGCCCGTCCGGCATCAACCATTTGGTGCTCAACGTCCGCAACATGGACGAGTCGCACAAATTCTGGACCGAGATCGTCGGCTTCAAGCAGGTAGGCAAACTGCACCCGAAGCCCGGCCGGCCGACCCCGCCCAACATGCAGTTTTACAGTGCCGTCAATGACGGCCAGCTGACCCATCACACGGTGGCCCTAGTCGAAAGCCCGAACCTGCCGCCGCCGAGCGATTGGGTCCTGTCGAACGGCCAGTGCGCGATCAACCATGTCGCATTGACGATGCCCAACCGCGAGGCCTGGCTAAAGCAGCTCAAATTCCTGCAGAGCCGCGGCGTCAAGTTCAACTGGCGGGTCAATCACGGCGTCACCCATAGCGTCTACATCAATGACCCGAACGGCTACGGGGTCGAGTTCCTTTACGAAATGCCGCGCGAGATGTGGGAAAACGACATCGACGCCGGCATCAACTGGCTCGAAAACCTGCCGAGCGAAGGCCCCGAAGCCCTCGTCGACCGCACCGACACCCCCAGCTTCGGCAAACAACCCGTCCCCGCCGAGTAAGGGTCGACGGCACTAAGGTATTTTTCGTCGCCCGCTTGATCCCTGTGTCGAGGCGGCCTCGTAATCAGACGCCGGGCCGAGCTCTTATCGGAGCGCCGCCTCGACGATGGCGATGTCCTGCTCGGTTGTACCGCCGCTGACGCCGACGCCGCCGACCACCTCGCCGTCGCGGATCAGCGGGACGCCGCCGCCCATTGCGGAATAGCGGCCCCCGGCGACCATGATCAGCGGGTAGAGCGGCTGTACCAGCGGTGTACCAGCGGGACGAGTTCGGCCGTGCGCACGCGTACGAGCGCCGACGTGTACGCCTTGCGCTCGGAGAGCTCGAGTGAGAACAGCGGCGCGCCATTCATGCGGTGCTGGAGCACGAGATTGCCGTGGATGTCGATGACGCAGATCGCAACCGGGACCTTGGCTTGCGTCGCCTCGGCCTCCACACGTTCGGCCACCGCCTTGGCTGTCGCCAGCAGATCCATGAGCTTCGTCCTTTCCTGAAAGGGCGAGGAACAGCGTCGGGTGCGTGCCTAGCGCGGGAGTTGGCCCAGGTAGTATCCCAGCCGATCTTCGACATCGCCCGGTTTGTGGAAACCCAGCGCGAACAGGGCCTTGAGCGCGTCCTTCGCGGCGGACCGCCCGAGCGAAGCGATGCACGCATCCCACCCGGCGGCGAGCTCGACGTCCGGCGGCAGGCTGGTGTTGACGAGGCGCTTGGTGTTGGCGATTGCCCATTTGTCGAACCCGGAGATCCGGGTCGCGAGCGCGTCCACGAACGAGTCGAGGTCGGCGTCGGGTAGGGCACGGTTCACGTAGCCATAGGCCTCGGCCTGGTCAGCGCGGATGTCTTCCGAGCTCAACAGCACCTCCAGGGCGCGATTTCGGCCGATCAGCTGGGGCAGTCGGGCCATCGGGCCGCCGCCGGCGACCATCCCGACGCCCACTTCCCATTGCGAAAGGATGGCCTTTTCGCGGCTGGCGAAACACATGTCGCAGGCGAGCACGATCTCGCTTCCGTTCCCCGTCGCCCGCCCGCGGATCAGGGCGATCGAGGCGACAGGCGCGCGCGTCAGGCGCACGAGGAAGTCCGGCCACGGCGGCAAGCCGGTGGGCCCAGGCGGCAGAGCGGTCAGGTCCTCGAGCTTGGCCTCGAAATCGGAGTGATTTAGGAAGTAGCCGTCGATCGCGCTGTCGAAGACCACAACCCGGACATGTTCGTCGGCCTCGATGGCGTTGATGGCCTCCTGGAACTCCCGGACCATTTCCGGGCCCATAGCGTTGATCGGTGGGTTGTCGATCGTGACCCGCCAATAAGCCGGCGACCGCCGGGCAAGACAAATCTGTGCGGGGTTCGTGGTCGCGTTCACAGGGGCCTCCCGTCGCAGACACATGCGGTGCGCTGCGAGTACCACGCCGGCTCCCGGGCCGCCATCTCCGTGCGGCACTTTGACCGAATATGAAGCAACAGCGTAGCTTGCTGTAGGAGCTGCCGCGCGACATGTGGGAAAACGACATCGACGCCGGCATCAACTGGCTCGAAAACCTGCCGAACGAAGGCCCCCAAGCCCTCGTCGACCGCACCGACACCCCCAGCTTCGGCAAACAACCCGTCCCCGCGGAATAATTCCCGACTACGCAGCAGTGTTTGTCCCCGCCGCGTGATCCCCGGGTCGAGCCCGGGGAGGGCCCAGAGCCTGCTAGTAGCCTGAACAGGGGGAACCGTCGCTGCTGCGGCCCTGGGTTTCCGCTGCCGCGGGAATGACGACCGCTTGTTGCTGGACTTGGCTTGCTCAGGTGATTTTTTGACCGCCCATGGCTTGCTTGATCAGCCCGACGATCACCATCAGGATGCCGCCGCCGACCCCGCCGGAAGCGATCTGACCGATAATCGAACCAATATCGAGACCACCCGCGCCGGCAGCACCGGCTCCGGCACCACCGCCAACAAGCGCGCCGATGATTTGCGCCCCCACGCCGCCGCCGATCACGCCGGCGATGGTGTT
This sequence comes from uncultured Alphaproteobacteria bacterium, assembly GCA_963777435.1. Lineage (GTDB taxonomy): Bacteria > Pseudomonadota > Alphaproteobacteria > ATCC43930 > CGMCC-115725 > AP-15. The sequence continues at coordinate 383,678 of CAVZQT010000004.1, read as the reverse complement.
GCCGATCGTTCCCAAATCATATTGCTTCAACGCCGCTCCGGCGACGTTGCCGCCGACACCACCCGCGATCAGTTGGATAATCAGACCGACGATTCCGCCCCACATGTCGAGCTCCCTTCATCTGGCGCTCTCGAGTAGCTTGCAGGGCACGCGGAATGCGTGACCAGCGTTAATTTAACAGTATCCCAGATTGTACACAAGTTAACGAAAATCCCGCCTCGTTGGCTTCTTAAAGTCCTGCAATTTAACACGCATCGAGTCCCGTATTCGCCGCCGGATCAGTAGGCGTCGGCAATTCAGTCGGACGTTTTTACTCCACTCCCTAAATTGCGCTGACGGACGATTACGCGCTCATTTGCTTTTTGTAGCGGCGGCAGGCGATTTGGCAGAACCGGACGGCGCCCCAGCGGTTCCCTGTCGCGCAATAATCTTGTCCTTGATCTGCTCGTAAAGGTTTTGCGGAACGACCTTGCGACGCGCCAGATCGTCCTTTCCGCTGTATGGCCGATGGGAAATGATTGCCTGCGCGCGTGCGGGCCCGACGCCCGGCAGCTTATCCAGCTCGACGGCGGTGGCCGAGTTGATGTCGACCAGGCTACCCTGCGCCGGAGCAGCCGATTTTGCCGCCGGAGCGGTGGCCGCACTCGGCGATTTGACTGGTGCTGTTGTCTGCGGCAAAGCCGGCGCTGTGACAAGCATACCCAGACACCAGATCACCGCCATATAGTATCGTGGTTTCATCATTGTCGCTCCCTGTCATCGCAGGCATTTGAACACGTCGAGCATCGAAAGCAACCATTGCGCGCACTCGGAACCATCGGTTCAGAATTAAGGATTCAATTGCCTCGATCCCGAGGTCTCCGACAGGAGACGCATTTCTACCGGGTGTTACGAGCACCGGGGTCGCGCTTCGCAGAACTTAAGATTTTCGCGGCTTTCCATCCTCGCTGTGTGAAAACGCCTCGCATGGTATGATCCACTGGCGATTGCGGGGGATGCAATGAAGCGTTTCCTTGAGGGGGCGAATTGCGGACTGCTGATGCTGTTTCCTGAATCTCTGGACGACTGGGTCGACAAGAACAATCCGGTGCGAGTGATTGACGCGTTTGTCGATGTGCTCGATCTAACTGAACAGCGATACTGTCGTTCTGTTCCACAATATCTTTGGCGGGCGCTCGTTATCGCGACATTTGCTTGCCTTTTTCTACCATCATTGGCGCTGGCAATGGAAATAACGGTCGCTGGCGGTCAGTTGATCTTGAGCGGTCCTGTCGTCGCGCGCGACTATGATGAGGTCGCCGGCACGCTCGCGGCAAAACCGCAAATCAAGATCGTGATCCTGCGCAACTCGCCGGGTGGCGATGCGCCGACTGGCTATCATTTGGGCGAACTGTTTCGGCGGAAGTCGCTGCAGACCGCGGTCTCCGGCTATTGCTATTCATCCTGCTCAAGGCTGTACCTCGGCGGCAAGGAGCGCTATTTCACCGACGACTACCCACCCGAATACACGCAGATCGGGTTTCACGGCCATTATGACCGCGACGGCGATTTGAACGCCGCCTATGTCGCAGAACTGCACCTTAAGGACTGGATCATCCGCTATTCCGACGGCAAGGCCGACCCAGCATTGGTCGAGCGCTGGATCAACATCCCGCGCGGAACCGGGCTCATTCATTTCTACAACCCGGCGCTGGTCAATATCGGCGGATATTCGACCTTTATGTGCCAGGGCACCGAGCCCGGTCATCCGCGGATTTTCGATTGCGAACGCATCCCCAAGACCGCGCTCGACCTCGGCGTCGCGACCTCGACGACCTTGGTCCACAGCAGCGACCAGCAACAGGTCCGCCAAACGATCCTGCCCACCCCGCCGCCATCCGGCTATACGGCGATTACCGACGACACAAAGCTGCCCGGCCTCGGCGAGGCCGGCCGGGAGCAATATCGCCGCTTCCTTGCCGCACCCTCGCCGCGCGCCTTTGCGATCGCGCCTTCGGGCGGCGCTTGGGCCTGGAATTCGTCGCTGGTCCCGGATGCCGTGTGGCGGGCGCTGACCCGATGCACCGAGCGCGCCCAACAGCAATGCCGGCTCTACGCCGTCGACGACACCGTCGTGTGGACGGCTCCGAGCAAGTAAGCGCGCCGTTCAGCACGCGTAGGGCGCAAAAGCCTTTAGCCCCCGCGAAGGCGGGGGGCAGCGCCTTCCGCCTTTCCCTATCACCAGGCATACTCCCACGGTGCCGGATTATCGTCGCAATCGGGTTCCGGGCGGAACGTTCTTCTTCACGGCGAACCTGCTCGACCGCCGGTCGGACTTGTTGGTGACACAAATCGACGCCTTGCGGGAGGCGGTTCGGCGGGTGCGCACCCGCACGCCGTTCCACATCGATGCCTGGGTCGTGCTTCCCGACCACATGCACTGCCTGTGGACCCTGCCGGAAGGGGACGCCGACTTCCCCGGCCGTTGGCGCGCGATCAAGAAACGATTTTCGAAATCCATACATATCGGCGAGCCTCGATCACCGGTCATGACTCGCCGGGGCGAACGCGGCATCTGGCAGCGACGATACTCTAGGCACACGATCCGCGACGACCGCGACTTCGCGGCGCACATGGACTACACGCATTTCAACCCGGTAAAGCACGGTTTCGTGGAGCACCCGGCCGAGTGGCCGCATTCCTCCTTTCGTCGCTGTGTCGATGGCGGGCTGTACCCGGCGGGGTGGATGGGCGGCAGCGGCGAGCCTCCGGAGACGGGTGAGCGGCGATGAATCAAACGCCAAAGCAGGCGCAGGCAGCACGTGCATCATTCCAGACCATCATTGTTAGGCACAGCCCAATACGCAGACGACATTTAGCGGCGGAAGGCGCTACGCTTTTCCGCCCTACGCTTGCTGCCCGGCCGCTCGTCGCAACGCTAGGACCGCAATGCTCTAATTCGCCAGAGGGGAAGCGAAGGATGAGAATAACGGGCATTCTAGAAGCAATAAATTTCCCGCCGTTATATTGGGCAGCGGTCACCGTTTGGGTCTTCTTCTGGCTAGATGCCAAAGCGAAACCTGAGATTAAAAACGCGATCTCGCGATGGGTGAACGATGCTCTTAGCTCACCACTCGATATCAGGACCGCAATAGTTGGTAGTTTCGATACCTTTTATACCTATCCGCTGTTGCGAATCCGAGCATTATTTAGATCATTTATTTGGACCGTTGTTTGTAACGTGCTGTTTTTAATTTACGTGTGGTTGTACTATGGTCATCTCGCTTTTGACCGCACGCTCGGAACATTTTCGCACACTATTGTAATAATTGGCCAATTTGTGCTGTCTGATTATCTTTCACTGTTCTTTGTACGACGTTGTTTGATGGTGTCGTCGCGCCGGGTGGTTTTTACTTTGTCATTGGCGTTTATCGGTGGTTGTGCAATGGTCATCATATTATCATTTATCATTGGTTTCCTAAAAAGTTATGTCATCAACTTATCAGTACTACCGTTACTTTCAGTCAATCAATTTACAAAGATGTACCTTAATATCGAATTATCTGACCCCTTAGGAACATTACTAGGAAATGTTCCAGGTCTTTTAGTACATGTATGGCTTGTGCTTTTTGTGGTTGGCAGTTTCGGAATGTCCATATTTTTTGCCGTATTCCGCGCGATCAGATGGGCTCAATGGTTTCTTGATCAAGGTAATAAACACCCCTTGTCGGCGATTGGAATGGTCGCTGGGGCTACTGTTTTTCTGGGAGGGGTGGCCTATACGTCGCTGGCACGCTTCTAACGCACAATTTCAAATTGCCTCGGGACGCTCGCCACACAACCGTAGCGTATCCGTGCCGAAGGGATCGAGTTGTCATAATCCTCGTTCCGCGTCTTTTTGCGGTGTACGCGCAATGTAGAACCGGCACTCGGCGTGACGCTGCCCTCGCCAGCACCGCCGCCGCGAGAATGAATTTCCCATCATGATCTGATCTTAAAACGATTGACGCACCCCCAAGGGGGTAATATCGCACAAAATCGAGCAGATCGGGTTCTGCCCTGACGGCAGACTGCGATCCGCCTTTAGGGAGGGATGGCATGTACCTTCGCATTTCCGGGCTGCTCGCAATCGTCGCCTTTGCTCTTACCGGACTTTTTGACAGCGCTCAAAGCCTCGGGCAAAACGCCTTTATTACGAACTTGCTCTCCGGCACGGTCTCGGTGATCTCCACCGCGACCAACACCGTGATCGGCTCACCGATCACGGTCGGCAGCCACCCATGGGGCGTGGCGGTGACCCCGGACGGCAGCAAGGTCTATGTCGCGAACGCCCTCTCCAACACCGTCTCGGTGATCGACACCGCGACCAACACCGTGATCGGCTCGCCGATTGGCGTCGGCATCGAGCCTTTGGCCTTCGGCATCTTTATCATGCCGGCCTCGGTGCAATCCGCGCCCGCCTCGGGAACGACTTGCAACGGGGTGTATGGTGGCACCTTCAATGGCAACATCACGGTGTATGCCGGTCAGAATTGCGCGTTCATCAACGGCGGCGCGGTCACCGGCAACGTCACCGAGCTTGGCGGCAACTTTGTGCTCAACGGAGGAACAGTCGGCGGCAATTTAAACGTCTATGGGGGTGGAACCTTTACCCTCGGGCCCGCGGCGACGATTGGCGTCAACCTGACAATCGCGGACCTCCTGTCGAGCAATGCGAGCAATTCGGTATGCGGCACGACGGTGTTCAACAACATGACGCTCAACAACAATGCCGCCGCTGTCCAGATCGGCTCGAATGCATCGCTGATCTGCGCCGGCAACAAGATCGGCGGCAATCTCGTCGCCACCAGCAACACCAACTCAGTATTGATTTTCGACAATTCGGTCGGCGTCAATGCAGCCGTGAACTACAACACCGGCCCCCTCGATGTCGTCGGTAACACCGTCATCAACAATTTACAGTGCGTGAACAACTCTATGCTGATGATGGGCGGAGGCAATACCGCCGCGCGCAAGCAGGGGCAATGTAATTGATGTAAGCTCGCCGCCATCAGCAAGTGTAGGGCGGAATAGCGCAGCGCATTCCGCCGCTACTGTCGTCCGGCGCCATCCCGTACCGCGGCTGCACTCTCTCCCGCCGCGACCTGTCAATTTCCAGAATGTGCCTTTATACGCCTTTTACTTCACCGCGCGACCGGCGCAGAAACAGGACATCTAGATTTCAGCGGCGCCCATGCCAATCATCTCGACAACCAGCGAGCCGCGGCATCCGCGCTGTCCTCTGGCATTGTGTTGAACGCGATTGACGCATTAGGCGCGGCCTTCTTCACGGCATTGACCACAGTCTCGAACAACAGAAGGTTCTTGGGTGGGAGCCGAACCCCGCCTCCGATAACGATGCAGTCGTATGTCGTGGTGGCCAGCTTCTGCGCTACAGTAGGGCCTGCGGTTGCATCGGGTCGGATCAGGCATGCGTCGGCCTGCCATCCGCGTTCCGTCATCTGCTTCAAACCCAGCTCAATTCCGGCCTGAATTTTCTGTGCGTTCATACCTGGAGGGAGGGCGGGATCGGAATAGTCGACCGTTTCGGGCAGTAGGCCGATTAGCAATACTCGCGTCACGCCTTACTCCCTGCTTGCGGTCATCCGACGTGAACGCGATGGCGCCAAGAGGCCGCTCCATTTTTCAGAATCGCTGTTCTGCGACAAAAGAGTGTAGGCGCTCGGTCGGATGTTACCGGCGGGCTGGTTGAAGCGGTACCCGCGCGATTTTGCGGCGGTGTTTGGCGCGGGTGGGGCGGCTGATCAGGTCGAATGCTTGGCTGCTTCTCGCACCGCCAGACGTGGCGACGATAAAGTAGCCATATTCACATCGCATGATTTTGCTGTGAGCGGTGCGGAGTTGGGGGTACGGAGCTGCGGTGTGGTGCGGCGAGGGAGCAATTTGTTGCGGCTGATTTTCAGCAGAGGCGGCGCAAAGGGTCAAACAGGCGGGGCACACGGCGTGGCGGCGCAATGACGATATGACCGGTGCTGTGTCGGTGGGATGCAGCGGCTCCGTTAATTCCTGTGAATTCCCGGTTCGACGAATTCAATTCCCGCTTAGGTCGCAAAAAATTCCCGATTAGCCTGCCACGGGAATTGCCCGGCAACCGAATGATACAAAGGGAAGATTCGGCGGCGACGAAGGTGTATTCCGCAAAAATCCCGGTTAATTCCCGGTTGTACGGGAATTTTCGGATGCATCGCTCCGGGACTTGTCGGCAGGCCGCACCCTCCGCGGGGATCAGGTGCCGCGCTGCTGGCGGCGGATGAAGTCGATAAAGATCGCCGCCAGTAATCCTTCCTTTTTCTCCCAGTCTTCGATCGCGACGTCCTGGTCGGGGCGGTCTTCGGTCAGGACTTCGTGGTATTCGGCGTTGGGCAACAGCCGGTGCGCGGCTTGGCCGGGACCGCGCGGATGGACCCGGTCGTTGCCCGGGATGATGCAGGCCGGCATCATCATCGAGCGCAGTTCCGCCGGGCTGAGGCCGATCACCGGGTGATCCGCACCCTCGTTAAAGCTCTGCCGCCAGCGCTCCATCAGCGCGACGAACTCCTTGGTGTCGAGCCCCATTAAGCGGTCGCGGTTGGCCGGGTTGGCGGCGATAACCTCGCGGAAATGCTCGCTGTCGCACACCGCGGCGATACCTCCCTGCCGCGCCAAGTCGATGTATTGGCTATAGTAATTCTGCACCAGGCGCTGGGCGGCATAGGGGCCCCCAGTGACCCGCCACAATAGCAACCCGCGCACCGCCGACGGATAGCGCAAGGCAAACAGCAGGGCCAGGCGGCACCCCGACGAGCTGCCGCCGATAAACGCGGGCAACGCGTCGAGCTGGGTCAAGAGCTCGCGCAAATCCTCGACCCAGACTTCGTTTTCCGAATTGCCCTCGAACGCCACGCCCGGAGGCGCCGGTATTGCGCCGGTCGTAGATCAAGACCCGGTTGCCGGCCTCGGCGAGCTTTTCGGCGAGCGATTTGACGCCCGACAGCGCGCGCCGTGCCGCCCGGCTGCAACGCCAGCCACGGACCGTGATCGCCGAGGACCTGGTAATTGATGTCGACGCCGCGAATTGATGCAATCGGCATGGCTTTCCCCCGATGGCCGAAGATTTGGATTTCTGCCATCCTAGCCGATATCGCCCTCGACGCGCAGAGGAAATGACATGCAGGTCGGCGTCTTCTACTTCCCCGTGGATTATGGGATCGATCCGGGCGAATTGGCGGCAGCGCTCGAAGCGCGCGGTTTTGCCTCGCTCTATGTGCCCGAGCACACGCATATCCCGGTCAGCCGGCGCACCCCGTTCCCGGGCGGCGGCGAGTTGCCCAAGAAATACGCCCATACCCACGATCCGTTTGTGGCGTTGTCCTTTGCCGCCGCGGCCACCAAAAAGCTACTGCTCGGCACCGGCATCTGCCTCATTCCCGAGCACGACCCGATCGTGACCGCGAAATCGGTCGCCAGCCTCGACCAGTTGTCAGGCGGCCGGTTTATCTTTGGCATCGGCGGCGGCTGGAATGTCGAGGAGATGGAAAATCACGGCGCCCAATACGAGACGCGCTTCCGGCTGATGCGCGAGCGCATCCTTGCAATGAAGGCGTTGTGGAAAGAGGAGGAAGCCGCCTATCACGGCAAGTTTGTCAATTTCGACCCGGTCTGGTCCTATCCAAAACCAAAGCAGCGGCCGCACCCGCCGATCCTGCTCGGCGGCGAGACCGATTACACCTTGCGGCGCATCGTCGAATATTGCGATGGCTGGATCCCGCGGCCGGTCGCCGGCTTCACGCCGCGCGACGCCAAGGCGCGACTAGCCCGCATGGCCGAGTCGAAGGGCCGCAACCCGGCCGAATTGTCGATCACCGTGTTCCGCGCCCCGCCCGACAAGGCCGCACTCGACGATTACCGCGCCGCCGGCATCGACGCGGCACTGTTCGAAATCCCCGATCTCGGCCGCGACGAGATCCTGCGGCTGCTCGACCAATACGCGCCGCTGACCCAGGCGTTAAAGAGGCCCGTCGATGATCCGCGAGGAGCTGATTTTTGTCGCGACCTGCGACATTTCGGGGCATGTCCGCGGCAAGGGATTTCCGGCGCGCGAACTGCCGGGGCGGCTAAAGAAGGGCATCGGCTGGACCGGCAGCAATCTGATGATGTCGCCGGCCGGGCCGATCTGGGACACGCCTTTTGGCACCGCCGGCGATTTTATGATCGTCCCCGACCCCGCGGCCGAGGTGCGGGTCGATTTTGCCGACGGCTCGGCGGTCGAACATTTTTTTCTCGGCGACCTCCGCACGACCGACGGCAAGCCGTGGGAGTGCTGCCCGCGCGACTTTCTGCGCCGCGCGGTGGTGGCGTTCGAAGAGGTGTCGGGGCTGCGCCTCATCGCCGCGTTCGAGCAGGAATTCCTCTATACCGGCACCGATGATCGGCCGGGCGACGCCTACGCGCTCGGCGCCTTCCGCCGCCAGGGCAATTTCGGTGAAGCCTTTATCGCCGCGTTGCGCGCCGCCGGTCCGGTCCCGGACAGTTTTCTGCCCGAATACGGCGCCCGCCAGTTCGAGGTCACGGTCGCGCCGCAACCGGCTATGACCGCGGCCGACCATGCGGTGATCACCCGCGAGATGGCGCGCGCGGCGGCCCATCGCCTCGGGCATCGCGCGGTATTCTCGCCCAAACCCGACCCCGAAGGTGTCGGCAGCGGCGTTCACATTCATATGAGCTTGTGGGATGGCGCCGGGCGGCCGGCGACTTATCATGCCGGCGAGACCATGGATCTGAGCAAACCGGCGCAGCATTTTTGCGCCGGCATCCTGCATCACATGCCGGCGATCTGCGCGGTGACAGCACCCTCGCCAGTCTCGTATCTGCGGCTGGTGCCAAACCGTTGGGCGCCGACCGCGATCGATCTGGTGCGCCAGGACCGCGGCGCGTGCTTGCGGGTCTGCCCGGTTTTTGCCGCCGAAACACCCGGGGAGACTGCACGGCAGTTCAATCTCGAGTTCCGCGCCTGCGATGCCGCGGCGAGCCCCTATCTGGCGTTGGGCGCGGTCATCTTCGCCGGCGCCGACGGCATCCGCCGGTCGTTGCCGTTGCCCGGCCCTGCCGCCGCGCCGCCATCATTGCCGTCCACTTTGGGCGCCGCCCTCGACCATCTCGCCGCCAGTGAGGCTGCGCTGCATTGGTTCGGCGCCACTCATCTCGACGCCTATCTGCGCTTCAAACGGGTCGAGATGGAAAAGGTCGCCGACCTCTCCCAGTCCGAACTCTGCGCCCATTACGCCGAGATTTATTGAGTGCCGCCGGTGGATGTTGAAGCGCTGCTCGATCCAGACGAGCCCAACCCGGCTATCCTGACCAGCGAGACCGGCGCATCGGTCTTTTTCCTGGCGTGCGATCATGGCGGCCGGGCGTTTCCGCGGCGGCTCGGTCAGCTCGGCCTCAGTGAGTCCGACAGCTTCCGCCACATCGCCTGGGACATCGGCATCGCCGAGGTCGGGCGCCGGCTGTCCACGGCACTGGATGCGGCATTGATCGTGCAGACCTATTCGCGGCTGGTGATCGACTGCAACCGCGACCCCTCGGTGCCGAGTTCGATCCCCGAGACCAGCGAGGACACCGAGATCCCCGGCAACCGCAACCTCGCCGAGGGTCAGCGGGCCGCCCGCCGCGACGCAATCTTTCGCCCTTATCACGATCGGATTGCCGCCGCGCTCGACGAGCGCGACGCCGCTCGCCGCGCATCGGTGCTGGTAGCGCTGCACAGCTTTACGCCGGTGTTCAGAGGCGTGTCGCGTCCCTGGCATATCGGCGTGCTGTTCAATCGCGACGCCCGCCTTGCTTACCCCTTGCTCGAGCTCCTGCGCGCCGAGGGCGATCTCGTGGTCGGCGAAAACGAGCCCTACCGCGTCACCGATCTGACTGACTACACCGTTCCGGTGCATGGCGAGCGGCGCGGGCTGCCGCATGTCGAGATCGAGATCCGCCAGGATTTGATCACCGAGCCGGCGGGGCAGGCCGCCTGGGCCGATCGGCTAGCGCGGCTATTGCCGGCCGCGCACGCAGCCTTTGAGCGGCAATGACCCCGCTCTCTCGCGAGGTGCCCGTCGATCCCGCGCATGCCGCGTTGCTGATAATCGACGTGCAGAATTATTGCGCCGACCGCGAAGGCGGCTGGTGGCTTGCAGCCGCCTGCCGGCGAGCCGAGATCGAAATCCTGCATTCGGTAATCGAGAACATGACCAAGAACGGGCGCGACCGTAGCCTCGATTACCGGATCTCCGGTATCGACGTGGCGCCCGGGTCGTGGGACGCGCAGGTGTTGGACGAGATCGCCCCGGCGCAAGACGAGATGATCTTTCGCAAGACCTCGAGCAACGTCTTTGTCTCGACCAACATTGACTACGTATTGCGCAATCTCGGCGTCCGTTCGCTGATCGTCACCGGGATCATGACCGAGCAATGCGTCGAGAGCGCGGTTCGTGACGCCTGCGATCTCGGCTATCTCGTAACCCTCGTCACCGACGCCTGCACGACCAGCACCGCCGAACGCCATGAACAATCGCTGATCGGTATCCGCGGCTACTGCCGTCAGCGCTCGACCGATGCTCTGCTTGCAGAAATCGCTCCCAGCGGCCACGGCGGGTGATCACTTCATCAAATAGCGGTCCAGGAAATCCGGCACGCGTTTCAGCGCATCTTGGCGCGCAGCGAGATTGGTGCCTTGGATTGGCACAACCCCATCGGCGGTGCGGAATTTTGCCGACTCGTGGACCGGCATGTCGGGCCAGTCGAAATCGTGATAGGCGCCGGGATAGATCTGCATTTCGACCGGCGACCCGCGCGCTAGGGCGCCGTCGACAAGCTGCTTGCACGGTGCCGCGGGTGTCCAAACATCGCCAGACCCGACCAGGACCAACAGCGGGATCGCGCTCGTCCATGCTACTTTGTGTTTTCGCTCGTCACACGAGCCCTGGTAAAAAGCGACTGCGGCGCGAAAATCACCCTGCGGCAATTGCGCCGGTCGGCCAAGACTCTGGCTGCGGATCGCAAACAGCACAACCCCGCCGCCCTGCGACCAGCCGATGACGCCGACACGGTCCGGCCTGACATAGGGTTGCGTTTGCAGAAACAGCAGCGCGCCGTAGGCGTCTTTTGGTCGCCGCAAATATATCTCGGGATTAAAATCTACATGCGCACACATAGAACCTTGATGCCGCGGGCCAAAACTGTCGACCATCAGCACGACGTAGCCGCGTCGGTTTAGCTCCGCGGCCCAAGCGAGTTCGCGCGCCTGAACGCCTCCTGCTGCGTGGCTGAACAAACCACCGCAGCCGTGCAAAAACACAACCGCGGGATGTCTACCCTCTTCCGCCGGCCGGACAAGATAGCCCTCGAGCATCGTCGGCGGCTGGCCTGCCCCGTTATCGTCTAGCGATGGGAAACGCACGTATTGCTGCGCTCCGCCAATCGAATAACAAAGGACAAAGATAGTGGCGGCGATCAAGCCGACCGGGCGCAATCGCAGCATGATTCTAGTCGGATCGGCGCGCGGTAACGATCAGCACAGTCGAGGAAAGCCGTACTTCCCCGTCCCGCGCGTGGATAGCCAGCGCATCTTGGATGTCGCGCCGGATTGTTTCGAGGGTTGCCTCGTCCGGCTTTTTCTCATCGATCAGCCGGCCCGACGGCCCCATGATGCACGCGGCCTTGGCCTCCTCCTCTGGGCTGCTGGCGAGCATATCAGGGTGCTCGCCGGCGATCGTGATCTCGGCAAACCCGGCTCTTCCCAGAAACTCGCGCACATAATCGGGCTCGGCGAACGCCATTGGACCGGGGGCGCGCGGTGGCCTGGGCTCGGGTGGACCGAGATGGCGCAGGGCCACTTGGTAGGGAACAAGCCAGTGCTCATTCTCGTCGAGCCCGCCCCAGCACGCGAAGCACAACCGCCCGCCGGGCCGCGCCGCGGCAAAGAGATTGGTAAAGGCCGCACCCGGGTCGGCAAAAAACATAACGCCAAAGCGCGAAGTGATCAGATCGAACGCGCCGGGCTCGAACTGATGCGTCTGGGCGTCGGCCTCGATCAGCGCGACATTGCGCAAATCCAGATCGGCCAGGCGCTTGCGTGCTGCCGCCAACATCGCCGACGAGATATCGGCGCCGACCACGGCCCCGATATCGCCGACCGCTGCGGCAAGCGGCACCGTAAAAGCACCGGTGCCGCAGCCGATTTCGAGCACGCGCTCGCCGGCTTTCGCCCCCGACTGCGCCAGCAGCAGATCATTGACCGCACGGACCCGGCGCTCGACTAGACCTTCGAGCCCAACCCAGCGCGGCCCCGCCACGGTGTTCCAGTAGTCACGCTGGGTGGTGTTGGCAATCGCTTGCTCAGCCATGAATCGGCTCCCTTTTGTCAGCAGGATCAATGAGGCTCGCAGGCGAAAAAGGCGATGTTATCTGACGAGTCAAGATACCGCGGCACCCGGTCGTAACGGGCGCAATGCTCTTTTGCGACCTCGGTCGCTGCGGTGAGGTCGTGGCTGTAGCCAACTTGGGCGGAACTGGCGTCGCCGGCCGACAAAAACGGCTTTTCCGCGCACCCGTATCCGATCGCGCCGACCAACATCGGCAGCAGCAGCCGGGGCGCCAATCGCCATCGGCGCGCGCCGGTCAATGGTCTTCCCTCCGCCCAGCCGTAAAACCCGCCTTTGCCGCAAAATCACGGCCGCGCTCGGCGAAATCGCGATATTCGCCGTAACTGGGTGCGGCCGGCGATAGCAGCACGACGCCACCTTTTGTGGTCTTCTGCTTTGCCCACGACACGGCCGCCTCCATCGAACGCACGAGCGCGATCTGGGCCGGACCGGAGGCCGCGCGCAACGTCCTATAAAGCCGCTCGCCGCTGATGCCGAGGCAAACCACCGCGCGGGCGGCGCCGCCCGCGAGCTTGGCGACAAGGTTGCCGTAATCGATGCCGCGGTCATAGCCGCCGGCGATCAGTGTTATGTCTCGTCCGGCATAAACTTCGAGCGCCGCGAGCGTCGATTTCAGGCGCCGTCGAAATGCTGTCGTCGACGTACAGCACGCCAGCGATCTCGCCAATCTCCTGCTGGCGATGCGGCAAGGCGCGAAACTCGCGAATGGCGGCGAGCGCCGAGCGAGGGTCGAAGCCGACCACCTTTGCCACCGTCAGTGCAGCGCAAACATTCGAAAGATTGTGGGGGCGAGCCAGATACGGGTTTTCTACATCGCCGATCCGCTCGCAACCATCGAATATCGCGGTCCCACGGCTGTGGAGTGTGCCCGGGTCATTGAAGAAACAGCGGGCGTACCGGGCCGCCGGCGTCGACTCGCGATTGACGACAGCGCATCGGCTGTGACGCAGTAGGTTGAGCTTGTCGCGGTAATAGGCGTCGAGGGTCAGGTGCCAATCGAGATGCTCGGGAAACAGCGAGGTCAGCACCGCGACATCGCAAATACCGGCGAAATCAGCGGCCTGGTAGCTTGAGACCTCGATGACCGCAAACTCGGTGACCGCCGGGTCGATTTTGGTCACCGGCACGCCGATATTGCCAGCGAGGGCCACCTTATAGCCGAGCCCTCCAAGGATATGCGCGATCAACGATGCGGTCGTGCTCTTGCCCTTGGTCCCGGTGACGCAGATCGTCTTGATGCCGAGCTCCTCGGCAAACCAAAAATTCAATAGCGAGGTGATCGCCATCCCGTTGCGGCGCGCAGCTTCGATTTCGGGGCGGTAGAGGCTGACACCGGGAGACTTTACCAGCACATCGATGTGAGTGAGCGCGCTGCGGACGGCGTCTTCGCCAAAGGCGCAGCGAATATCGTCGAATTCCGGCGGTGGACGCGCGCTTTCATCATCGTCCACTAGCAGCAGCGGCAGGTTTGGGTGGCTTGCTCGCAGGAAATGGATTGCGGCGCGGCCCTCGCGGCCGAGCCCCCAGATCGCCACGCGCACTGAGCCGAGTTCAGCCGCACGCATTGAGCATGGCCAAAAACGAATCCGGAACCCGGTGCGGATGCGGGGCCGCGAGCAAGGTGCGAAGTTCGCCCGGATCCAACTGGCGGAGAGACGGAAATGCCGCGTGCAGGCGTCGTACGACCGCGTTGCCATGCCAGCCGGGATCGCTGCCGAGGTGAGCCATTACCGCCGCGCTCTCATCGATTTCGCCGACGCACTCGAACGGCTTGTGTTCGCGCAAGCCGCACAATTCGGCGAAACCCTTGGCCTGCGTTTCGTCATCGAGCAGGTTACGCCCGAAAATCGCGATCAGCCGATCCCTATCGACAAACGGGGCGAGGGCCAGGAACACAAACCGGCATTTGGGGCAATTGCCGCACCAGTGGTGACCGCGCGCGGCCGGCGACTGGCGGAATGCGGTATTGCAGCTGCGGAAAATATCGAAATATTTGGGGTATTGCGCGAAGCGCCGGGCAATCTCTACTTCGGCCAATGGCCGCAATAGCGAAAAATAGGCAATGCTCGGGGTTATGCGGCGGGCAACGTACTCCGCGAGATCGACTTCGAATTCGAGCGACTTGCTGTATTGGTGATTGACGCCAAACCCATCGACAATCAGGTTTGGTGCACTGGCGGAATGCTCGTTCGACATCGCGACCGTGTCAAAACCAGCCAATACCCCGCAGGCCAGTGCGATCGCGCTCAAAATGCCGGTGATCGGCACGTGGCCGTTGAGTGCGCCCTGCTCGTTAAGCTTCAATAAGGTCGGGTCGAGCCGCCGATATACCCGGATAAACGGCAGACCCGCGGTCTCGATGCAGGCCGCGATCGGCTTGGCGTCGCCAAGCGAAAACAGAACGAGATCCTCGCCCGCCCGCCGCAAGCATTCGAGAGTGACGATCGAATCCTTGCCACCGCCGATCGGCACGCAGGTACGGCGCGGCAGATCGATTGCCAATGGCTCAGCGTGGCGCACGGGCTCCGAGCCGAAGCGGCAACGGCCATTGAGCGAAATTCGGTTTTTCCATGCGAACTCCGCCAAACCCTTTTCGTAAAACCGCTGCAGAAAATCGGCTGTGTCGAGGTCTAGCGGAAATGCCGCACAGCGCAGACTATCCGGGACAAACGCTTTGTAATAGCTGACCCCCGACATCAGGAAAACAAGCCTGAAGATCCGGTCGAGCACCGCCTCGGCTTGCCGCGACAAGGGCTGCGGCGGAAAATCAAAGGTCAGCCTCTCCTCAAATCGCGGCCCGTCGAGAAATCGGTAAACCAACGCCAATACATTGCTGGCCGGATCGTAGCGGTAGTCTTCGAAGATGAATTCCTTAAAAGTCATGCGCCCTCGGCAAGCCGGCGCACCTGCCGCAATTTATCGTGATGAAAGGCAAGCTCGAAATTGTCGATTGTTGGCGCCTGCTGCCGGGAGACGCCGTCGACCGCCGGCCCATCGCGCAGCATGGTCTCAAGGATATGGCGGTCGAGGCTCTCATTGAGGCAGTGCAATAGCCTGTCCCGCCAATCCTCTCGAACCACCGCGAGGGCACCGATCAGCGCATAGGCGCCCCAATGCGACACGCCAGCCACAATCAGGTGACGCGCCGGCGTGACACATCCGATCGTCTGGCCATGCTCGACATGGCGTGCGATCAGTTCGCGCGGCAAGGCGCCCATGCCGATTTCATTGCCGCCGTCGCCGATCGCAATTGTGTCCCATGGTCCGGCGGTGAAGAAGTCGTCGAGAGGTGCGGTGTGAGCGCTGATATCCTCGCCGCGCATGTTGCGCGGACTGCCGTCAGGGCTGCGTCCGCAGCGTTCGATTGACAGGGCGTGGGTGATCCGGGCGGTGCGCCAAGTCTCGATCAAGGGCGCTAGCGGGGCGCCTACCGCCACGGCGTCGATTGGCGCTGCGGGAACGCCAGCCGCGCGCAACGCCACCGCACAGGCATTGTGGCACGGCTGATCGGTGGCGAGCCGGCAGCGGATTCCGATCTCGACAAGGCCGCGAGCCAGTAGCGCTGCGCCGACCGGACCATCGGTTTCAGCCGCCGGCGGCGTGCCGAGCGGCACGAAAAATCCGGTGACGAGTCCGACATGGCATAAAGGGGTGGCGGCCAATGCGGATGCGGCTCGCCACAACCCGCCGCGCGCCGCCTCGCATAGAGCGCTAATATTCCGCCCGACCTCGGTCTGCACGACCCGTTCGATGTGGTCGACGAGCGCCTGGGCCCGAGCCGGCGTTGACATGCCCGCAGCGCTAAAGACTGGCGAGCTTGGCGTTGAGCAGGTCGGTGATCAGCATCGAGCCCGGCGCATGGGTGATGCAGAACTCGGGCTCGGCTTCGGCGATGACCGCTTGCGGAGTGACGCCGCAGGCCCAGAATACCGGCAATTCGCCGGCATTGACCGGAACCGCGTCGCCATAATCCGGCCGGTCGAGATTGCCGATGCCGATCGCCTCGGGCAACCCGAGATGAACCGGCGCGCCGTGCACCGACGGAAAACGCGAGGTGATCTGGATCGCTCGAATCGCGTCGCCCGGGCTCAGCGGCCGCATCGAGACGACAAGCGGACCGGCAAACGACCCGGCCGGCACACAGCGGATATTGGTGCGGTACATCGGCACATTCGAGCCGCAGGTCATGTGGCGCAGTTCGATCCCTTCCTCGACCATCGCCTGCTCGAAGGAAAACGAACAGCCGAGCGCGAAGCTGACAAGATCATCGCGCCAGACGTGGCTGATATCGGCCGGCTCTTCGACCAGCTCGCCGTAGCGCCACACGCGGTATTTCGGTAGATCGGTCCGGATATCGAGGTCCTCGCCGAGCGACGGCAGGCGCGGGTCGCCGGGCTCCGAGACCGCCAAAACCGGGCACGGCTTTGGGTTGGCCTGGGCAAACCGCAGGAAATCATGCGCCAAGGCCTTTGGCAGAATCACCAGATTGGCCTGCACATTGCCGGCCGCGATCCCGGCCGTTGAGCCGGTGAATTCTTCAGCGCGGATTCTGTCGGCGCTCGCGCGTGCCGGCTTCGATGCTGCGGTCAGTTGTGGCACTCATGACACGATCCCGTTTCGGATCAAAAATCATACCGCCGATCGACGACTGTCGTCAAAACAGCGGCCGGTGACGGGGCCGTTCGAGGTTTTCTTATGAGTGCTTTTCTGCTCGCTGCCGCCATTTTGTTGGAAATCAGCGGGACCACGGCGCTGAAGCTCTCCGACGGGTTTACGCGGCCGATTCCTGCGACCGTGGTAGTCCTCTGCTACTTGTCGAGTTTTGTGGTGCTGTCTCGGGCGTTGCGCGGAATTGACCTGTCTACCGCCTATGCGATTTGGTCGGGTGTGGGGACAGCGCTCGTCGCGGTGATCGGGATTGTGTGGTTTGGCGAGCCGGCTGGCATGTGGAAACTGTTGTCGCTGGCGTTGATCATCGCCGGGGTGGCGGGGCTGCATCTTGCCGGCGGCTCATGACCGAGTGCTGCGGCGGATCGTTGACCGGCGGTGGCGGAGGTTCGGTCGGCGGGACCGGCACCGGATTTGGCGGCTCCTGAATTGGCGGTGGGCGATCGGGGTCGAGCGGCGGAAGCGGCGGCGTTCCCGGCGGCGGCGGGGGCGTCGGGCTCTGCGCGACGCGCTCATTAGCGATATTGGATCCCAGCGATGGCATCGTCGGAGGCTTCGTCAGTCCGCCAGCAGCGCGGCGCAGCCGAGAAACGCGGCCAGCGGATGCGTCACGACATAAGTCGGAATCGCCGCGAGGTAGGGCTCGAACCTGCCTTTTGCCGAGAAGCGCTCGCGAAACGCCGAATTGACAAAGTATCGGCCAAGCCGCGGCACAATTCCGCCCGCAATAAAAACACCGCCGCGGGCTCCCAACGTCAATGCCAGGTTTCCGGCGACTGTCCCTAACATCGCGCAGAACATTGCGGTCGCCTCGACACAGACCGGGTCCTCCCCACGCATGCCGAGGTCGGTAATTTGGGCCGCGGTGTACCCCTTTGACGGAACCCGGTCGATCACCGTCAGCGTGTTGTAGAGGTTCACGAGCCCCGGCCCGGAAAGCACCCGCTCGGCCGATACATGGTCCAAACGACGGCGCAAATGGGCGAGAACCGCGCTTTCTCGATCGTTTGCCGGCGCCATCGTCGCGTGGCCACCCTCACCGGTCAGCGCCAACCATTTGGCGCCGTTGGGAACCAGGCCGGAAACGCCGAGCCCCGATCCCGGGCCTAGCACGCCCAACGGGGTGCCTAAAACCGCGGTTCCGCTGCCGACCGAAATCCGGTCCGCCGCGCCGAGCCGGGGCAATGCCAATGCTTGAGCCGTAAAATCGTTGATTACTTCAAGCCGCTCAAAGCCAAAATGCTGCCGTAATGCCGTGATCGAAAAGCTCCAGGGGTGGTTGGTCATCGCGACCCGGTCGCCGGTGATCGCCGAGGCGATCGCAATCGCCCCCTGGCGCGGCATCGCAAAGCCGCCGCGATCGCGCAAGTATTCGTTAAGCGCATCATCGATCGTCGGATAGTGCTCGCAGGCGTAGGTGCGCCAGTTCAAGATGGCGCCGTCACGAGAGACCAGACCAAATCGCGCATTGGTAGCGCCGATATCACCGACGAGTCGGGTTTCAGACAGGTTCCCGTCACCCCCCTCGGCGGCCATTACACGTCGCCGATCGCTGCCAGCGCGGCGATAAAGTTCTCACGCCAGTGGGTTATGTCATTGCGCTCGATGGTCCCCGTCATCGCCATCCACCGCTCCTTGCGTTCGCCGAGCGACATGTTCAGCCCCTGCCGGATGCCCTCGGCCATCCCTTCGACGTCGTACGGGTTGACCAATACCGCTTCACCCAATTCCTGCGCCGCCCCGGCAAAGCAAGACAACACCAGGGCGCCAGGATCTTCGGCTGGCTGCGAGGCGACGTATTCTTTCGCCACAAGATTCATGCCGTCCCGCAACGGCGTGACGAGCCCAATACGCGCCGCCCGGAAAAACCCGGTCAGGATTTGATGGCCAAAGCTCTTATTGATATAGCGCAGCGGCGTCCAGTCGAATTCGCTGTAACGCCCGTTGATATTGCCGGCCGAGGTCGCGAGAGTTCGGCGGATCTCCTTATATTCCGGGACTTCGGAGCGCGATGGTGGCGCTATCTGCATGAAAACGATGCGGCGGTGGGTCTCCGGATACGATTTCAGCAGTTGCTCGAAGGCGGCAAACCGCGCCGGCAGACCTTTCGAATAATCGAGCCGGTCGACCCCGATCATCAATGTCCGGTCGCCGAGACTCTGCTGCAGCCGTTGCATGTGGCGGCTCGCGTCAGCCGCGGCGGCTTGCCGAGAAACAGCGGCGGCGTCGATCCCGATCGGAAAGACCTGCGCGTGGACAAGGCGGCCGAACGCCCGCAACGCGCCACGCCCGAGATCTTCGGCGCGGGCCCAACGCAGCAGGTAATCGGAAAAACCGTGCAGATCGGACTGGGTCTGAAACCCGACCAGATCATAGGCACACATCGCCTCGACCAGCTCGCGATGATTTGGCAGCACGCGCAGGAATTCCGCCGGCGGGAAGGGCGTATGCAGGAAAAAGCCGAGAGGCTGGTTCTGGTTGAGCCGGCGCAACTCCCGGCCGAGCGGGATCATGTGATAGTCGTGGACCCAGACCAGATCATCGGGCAGCAGCAGCGGCGCCAACGAATGGGCAAAACCGCGGTTCACCCGCATATATCCGGCAAAGTCCTGGCGCGAATAGCCGACGAGGCCGGCCCGCAGATGAAACAGCGGCCACAGGACACGGTTGGCAAAGCCGAGGTAGTATTCGTCAAAATCTTGCCGCGACAAATCAACGGTGGCGTAGGTTAGCGGCCCTCGCTCGATTGTGTTCAGTTCGCCTGGCGCTGACTCCTCGGCGACTTTGCCGCTCCAGCCAAACCAAATGCCGCCGGCAGTCTCGAGTGCCGCACGCATCGCCACCGCCAAACCGCCCGAATCGTGTTTGCCGGCGTCAACCGCAACCCGATTCGAGGCGACCACCAACCGACGGCTATCGTTCCGCGCGTGTCGAGGGTTGGCCTTGGTCTCCGACCGGCGCGGCTTAAAGGCGCGTTTGCCGGTTGAGGTGATCGCCTCCTCCATCGTCTTTACCCTCGATTATTAGCTTCCCGCCAACGATGTGTGGATCGCGATTGTTCCGCAGAGGCTTGATTCTGAACGCGTGTCTCGGTTCGCCCGGCTGCCCATCAACGGCTGACGGCCCAGAGCGGTTCGACTGCCGCCGCGATGAGAAGCGGATTTAGGGCGGGCGTCCAAATTTTGTCAGTTGTGCGTCGCACTGGACGCGTAGCCCGCGTTTTGCTGTAAATCACTGATCTAAACGCAAATTATCAATTACAACAGGCGCTTCGAAAAAACCGGCTTGACATATGAGCCCGACGCCTTAAATTGTGCAGTGCGGTAACGATCGCCGGTTGTGGTCTTGCCGTACGTCTTCTAGGCGTTTCCTCCCTAAACTTGGGCCGAGCGATTGCTTCGGCCCATTTTTTTGCCTATGCGAGCGGGCCGCACGGCCGGTCGAAGGCAATCAGCTGATCGGGATCAAGGTCGGGCAGTGCCGAGACGTCGCGATAGATACCCGTGAAGTCGGACCGCGTCGCATCGAACAGCTGTTCGAAATCATCGATCACAAAATAAGTGTCTTGAAACCGGTCGATGCGGTACCGGGTGCGCATGATCCGGCGCAAATCGAACCACAACCGGCGCGGCCGGGGATCCTCGAGGCAATAAACCGACTCTCCGGCGGAGGATAGAATTCCGGACCCGTAAATCCGCAAGCCCTCCGGGGTCGCGATCAGCCCGAACTCGACCGTGTACCAGTAAAGCCGCGCTAGCCGCTCTAGATGACCCAGGCTTTGCGCCTTGAGCCCACCCTTGCCATAGGCCTGCATGTAATCGGCAAAGACCGGGTTCATCAGCAACGGCACATGGCCGCAAATGTCGTGAAAAACATCCGGTTCCTGCAGATAGTCGAGCTGGTCGCGGCCACGGATAAAGCAGGTCGACGGGAACCGCCGGTGCGCCAAATGGTCAAAAAACACCTCGTCCGGGACCAGCCCTGGCACGGCGACGATACGCCATCGGGTGGTGCGGTCGAGAATATTGCTGAGGCGGCGGAAATCGGGAATTCCGGCCGCCGCCACTCCGAGGGTTGCGAGCCCAACGAGGTATTCGCGGCAGGCGCGGTTCTTCAGTAATTTCTGCTGGCGTTCGAACAACAACCGCCAGACCGCATGCTCCTCCTCGGCGTAAGCCTCCCAGTTCTGCTCGATAGTAAAATCCGGGGCCGCCTTCAGCCCAACCGCGCCCATCGACCGCTCCGCACCCGTTCTGTTCTCTAGGTGAGGATGGCGGAGCGGCGGGTCAATCTCCCGGGTTCAGCCGATCGAAAAGACATTCTTCGGCGATTTGGCCAAGCTCGCGCACAAGTTCCGTCAGTTCCGCCGCCAGCCTGGCAAAGCGCGGCTTTCGCTGATAATGGCGCTCGTCCATGTAAAGCGCGCGGTTGATCTCGACCTGCAAGGCGTGCCGGCGGCTGCGGGGATCGCCGTAATGCTCGGTCGTAAACCCGCCGGCATAGGGCGTGTTGATCGCGACCGAGAACCCGCGGCAGGCAAAAAAGCGGCGGGCGGCTTGCAGGATCGCCGGCGCGCAGGCGGTGCCGTGGCAATCGCCAAGAACAATGTCAGCACCCCCTGAGCCGCACATCGAGCCGGCGGCCGACGGCATCGAATGACAATCGACCAACAGATAGCCGCCAAACAATGCCTCGGCCTCGTCAATTAACCGACGGAGCGCCTGGTGGTAGGGATGATAGAGCTCGTCGATCCGCCGCTGCGCCTCGGTAAAGCGCAATTTGCCGGCGTAGATCTCTTCGCCGCTGGCGACGATGCGGGCGATCGTGCCGAGACCCATCCGCACCCGCGGCGAAGCGGTATTGACAAAGCCTGGCAACGCGTCAGCAAACATTGCCGGGTCGAGCTCATAGGCTTCGCGATTGACATCGAGATAGGCGCGCGGAAACCGCGCCGACAATAGCGGCGCACCGAGACTTGGTGCTGCGCCGAACAATTCATCGACAAAACTGTCTTCGGAGCGCCGCAATGCCAGCGGGTCGAGCCGCGAAGCAGCAACAAAATCAGCGGGGTAGACCGACCCGCTGTGCGGCGAGGCGAGAATTAACGGCAGCCGGTTCGCTGTCGGCCGTTGTATTTCGAGTATCCCGCAGGCGATCTCGCCATCCATCGGCGGAAGATTAATGTGCCGCAGCAAAACTGTCATCGTCGGGAATGCTGCTGATTGCTCCATGCATTGTTGTTAGAACGGCGACGGGGCGCGTTAGGATGACGCGCTCTTGTCAGCGATGGCCCCATTGGAAGGAAGCAGATGCAGCGCCGGAAGCTCGGAGATTTGGACGTGGCCGCGATCGGCCTCGGCTGCGCCACAATGACGCCGTTCTACGCCGAGCCCGATCCCGCCGAGGCAATCGCAACCCTCGAGCGCGCCGCCGAACTCGGCGTCGATATGCTCGACACCTCCGACGCCTATGGCAAGGGCCGCAACGAAGAACTGATCGCGCGCGTGCTCAAGGGGCGGCGCGACCGCTACGTGGTCGCCACCAAGTTCGGCAATATTGGGCGCAATCCCGACGGCTCGGCCGCTGGCGAGGGCAACCCCGACTATGTGCGGCGGGCCTGCGACGAGAGCCTGGCGCGGCTCGGGACCGATGTGATCGACCTCTATTATATCCACCGGGTCGATCCTCGGGTGCCGATCGAGGAGACGGTCGGCGCCATGAGCGATTTGGTGAGCGCCGGCAAGGTCCGGTTTCTGGGTATCTCGGAAGCCGGGGCAGACACGATCCGACGCGCTCATGCGGTCCATCCGATGAGTGCCGTCCAAATCGAATATTCGCTGTGGTCGCGCGATGTCGAGGAGACGATCCTGCCATTGTGCCGACAGCTCGGCATCGGCTTTGTCGCCTACAGCCCGCTTGGGCGCGGCTTTCTGACCGGGATGGTCAACGCCGCCGACGATCTCGGGGTCAGCGACGCGCGGCGCAACATGCCGCGCTTTGCCGGCGAGAATTTGCGGCGCAACCTCGACCTCGTCGGCGAGTTGCGGCGGTTGGCGGCAGCCGAGCGCTGCACGCCGGCGCAGCTGGCGATCGCCTGGGTATTGTCCCGCGGCGATTTCATCGTGCCGATCCCTGGAACGAGCCACCGCCACCGGCTCGACGAAAACGCCGCCGCAGCCGACATCGCGCTTTCGGCGGCAACATTAGAGGCGCTCGACGAGATCTTCCGGCCGGGTGCGGCCGCGGGCCCGCGCTATCCCGAAGCCTATGCGCGCACCCTGGGGATTTGAGCGTCGGCCCCGACGCGATAACGGCGCAAGATCTGAAAGGACCAAACAATGCGTTTCGGATTGTTCGGCGGAGCGCGGACCGAAATCGGCGAGCAGGCGAGCGACAGCCAGATCTATACCGATTATGTCGATTATATCTGCGAAGCCGAAGCGCTGGGTTTTCACAGCGTGTTTCTGGTCGAACACCATTTCACCGGGTTCGGGCAAATTTCGGCGACGTTAAATTTTCTAACCTATCTCGCAGCCAAGACGACGCGCATCCGGCTTGGCACGGCGGTCCTGGTGCTGCCATGGCACAACCCGGCTCTGCTCGCCGAACAGGCGGCGACATTGGACCTGTTATCGAACGGGCGGCTCGATCTCGGCATCGGCAAGGGCTATCGCTGGGGCGAATTCCACGGCTTCTGCATTCCGATGGAAGAAGCGGCCGAGCGCTATGACGAGGGGGTCGATTTCCTGCGCACGGCCTGGACCTCGAAGGGGCGCTTTTCACATCAGGGCAGGCGCTGGCATTACGAAGACATCATCATCGAGCCGGCGCCGGTGCAAAAGCCGCATCCCCCGTTATGGATCGGCGCGCAAAGCGCACCCTCGATCCGCAAGGCCGCCGAGGGCGGGTTCAACCTGCTGTTGGGCCAAGCCGGCAGCCCCGAACTGGTCGCGGAAAATATCGGGATTTACCGCAAGGCGGTCGAAGCCCAGGGCCGCACTTTCGACCCGATGAGCGTCGGCCTGACCCGCGCCTTGCACATCGCGACGACACCGGCCGAACGAGAAGCCGCGCACGAACTGCGCGCAACCTTTATGCGCAACGTCCAGCAATTATCATTGTCGCCGACCGGTGATTTGTTGGTTCTCGGCCGGCCGCGGCGGGCGATGTCGCCCGAAGAGATGCGCCGCGCGACCGAAACCGATGCGCTAATCGGCCCGCCCGACGAGATTGTCGACCGGCTGAAGCGGCTGCAGGCGGGCGGTGTCGAATATGTCATGGTGATCGATGTCGGCGGATCGCTATCGGCGCTGCGTACCTTCGCCCGCGAAGTGATGCCGGAATTTGCCGACTGAACGGCTGCCGATTGAGGCGGCTGCCGATCCGTAGCCTACAAGACGGTTCGCAATCCGCGAGACTTTTCTTATCCTTTGATCGGCACTATTCCGGGACCGCAAGATCGCGCTGCGTCAATCGAACAGGACATCATATGAAGCGTATCGATCCCCGTGCCGTCGGCGCCCTCGCGCTGGTCGCCGGCTTGGCGGCATGCGTTCAGACCCCGCCTGGCCCGACGATCCCGGTCGCTCCGGGCCCGGGCAAGTCGTTCGACGCCTTCGCCGCCGACCAGAACTACTGCGCGCAATACGCCGCCTCGCAAACCGCTCCGGCCGCGGCTGCCGCCAACAACCAAGCCGTCGGCAGCGCGCTCATCGGCACCGCGCTTGGCGCCGGGCTCGGCGCTGCCGTTGGCGCCGGCAGCTGGCGCGGGGCCGGCTACGGCGCCGGAGTTGGTGCGGCTTCCGGGGCGGTCGTCGGCACCGCGATAGGCGGCAGCCAATCGGCCTACGCCCAAATGTCGCTGCAGCAACAATACGACGTCATGTACGGCGCATGCATGCAGGCGCATGGCAATCAGGTGCCAGGGTTCGCGCCGCCGCCAGGTGCGCCACCATACTCAGGTGCGGGCTACGGCCCACCGCCCGGATATAACTCGCCACCAGCGGGTTACGGGCCGCCGCCAGGTTACAATGCGCCGCCGCCGGGGTATTACCGGCAGTATTAACGACGACATTGCTGGGGACGCGGCCGGTTGCGCGGCGCTCAAGGCGGGCCGGCCTTGCGGTTGTCGGTCAGAAAAATCTGAGCGAGCCCGCGCCGCCGCGCCATTGCGCGGCCCCAGACGATCGCGTCCTCATCGCTATCGAAATGGCGGATCATCGGGTCCATGCGCGCGGTTCCGCCGATGTCCTCCCATTCTTCGATCAGGCTCGCCTGCACCCCGGTTGGTGCGGGGTCGAGAAATAGGGTCAGCTTCATCGCCGCCGCCTTTCACGCCATTCTTTCCAATCGCCGGCAACGCTCGATCAGGGTACACCACTCCGGCAGAGTACACCGTTGCCGGAGCGGCATTCTACAGAAGCGGAGGGACGAGATGCTGGATCTACGCATTCGCGGGCGCAAGGCGCTGGTTTGCGCGGCAAGCAAGGGGTTAGGGCGCGCCTGTGCGATGTCGCTCGGGCGCGCTGGGGTCGAGCTGACGATCACCGCGCGCACCGCCGAGACCCTCGAGCAGACCGCCAGAGAGATCCGCGAGGAGACCGGCGCCAAGGTGACGGCCGTAGCCGGCGACATCTCCACCGAAGCCGGCCGCGCCGCGGCGCTCGCCGCTTGCCCCAACCCCGACATTCTCGTCAACAATTGCGGCGGCCCGCCGCATGGCGATTTCCGCGAGTGGTCGATCGAGGATTGGCAGAAGGCGATCAACGCCAACATGCTGACGCCGATCATGCTAATTAAGGCGACAGTCGATGGCATGTGCGAGCGCAAATTCGGCCGCATCGTCAACATAACCTCGGGCTCGGTGAAGTCGCCGATCCCCAATCTCGGTATGAGCAACGGCGCCCGCACCGGGCTGACAGCGTTCTGCGCCGGGCTCGCGCGGCAGGTCGCGAAATATAATGTTACGATCAATGGCCTGTTGCCCGGCCCGTTTTTGACCGATCGGCTGCGCTCCGGGATCGAATATGAGGCGCGCCGGCAGAACATCTCGTTCGAGGAGATGCTCGGCAAACGCGGTCAGTCAAACCCGACTGGCCGGGTCGGCGACCCCGCCGAGTTCGGCGATGCCTGCGCCTTTTTGTGCTCCGCCTCCGCCGGCTTTATCGTCGGGCAAAACTTGCTGCTCGACGGCGGCGCCTTCAATTCGACAATGGGCTAACCGCGGAAGATTCACCGTTCCTCGAGAGGTCTGGGGCGATTGCTTCCGGCTGGCGATCCGCTGCGGCTTCCTCGCGCAGCCAGTCGCGAAAGGCGCGGATTTTGGGTCGTTCGAGCGCACCGGGTGCGGTGACGATGTAATAAGCAAACTGGTCGGGCAGCGCCAACGAGAACAGCCGCACCAGCCGCCCGGCGGCAATGTCGGCGGCGGCGATTGTGCTGTAGGCCAGCACCACGCCGTGACCGGCGATCGCCGCATCGAGCGCTAAGCTCATATTGTTAAAGCTGAGACCCGCGGTGGGCGGGACATCCTTGACGCCGGCGGCTTTCAGCCACATCGGCCAGGTCGGCACCAGCGGGTCGCGCTCGACCGCCTGATCATGGATCAGCGCGTGGTGGCGCAGATCGTCGGGCACGCGCAAAGGACGTCCGGCCGCCAGCAATTGCGGGCTACACGCCGGAAACACCTCGTTGGTGAATAGTAATTCGACATCGAGGCCGGGGTAATGCCCGCTTCCGTAGCGGATCGCGATGTCGAAATCGCCCTTGGTCAGATCGACGACCTCGTCAGTCGCCGAGATCCGCACATCGACTTCGGCGCAGCGCGATTGAAAGCGGTGCAACCGCAACACCAGCCATTTCGCCGCAAACGACGGCGACGCCGTTACCGTCAGACTGCCGGTGTCGTTGTGGGCGCGCAATCGCCGGACCGAAGCGCGGATCTCGGCAAAGGCGTCGGTCAGCCCCGGCAATAAAACCCGCGCCGACGCGGTCAATTCGATCGACCGGTTGAGCCGGTGAAACAATCGGACCCCGAGGTCCTGCTCCAATGCGTGGATCTGATGGCTGATCGCGGCCGGGGTTACAAACAGCTCTTCGGCAGCTTTTGAAAAGCTCATATGGCGGGCGGCGGATTCGAACGCGCGCAACGCGCTGAGAGCCGGCAAGTGATCGTTCATAGCATGAGGATTTCTAAAGTAAGTGCTGAGAAACTCTCGTTTGCAGAGCGAAGAGAAGCCTAGCATTTAAGACGTGACAGAGTGCTCAGCAACTGTGCCGAAGCGCTTAGCGGTTTAGAGGTTTTCATATGACGGCAATTCGGTTCGAGGACGCGCGGGCGCATTCCGCCGAGCCTCGACGGGCCTTCGCCCGACATCAGGCGACCAATATCGCGGCCCGAGCGATCGCAAACTTCGGTCGATGGCGCCGGCGCAGCAGGGATCGCGCTCAGCTCGCTCAGCTCGATGATCGCATGCTGGCCGATATCGGCATCAGCCGCGCCGAGGCCGAGTTTCTCGCCAACAAACCATTTTGGAGGGAATAATGATTAGCAAAGAACTAACGCGAACACCAGCGTCGAGCCGACAGGCGGAAACGCCGCTCTACGGTTCGCAGGCCGGAGAGGTGGTCGTCGAACTCGAGCAAATCCTCAAAAAGTCACGCCAGAAATCGCGGCTGCGGCGGGGATTGCATCGCGTCGGCGGCGCCCTCGCGAACTTATTGGAGCGCGCCGTGCCGGCACAGGCGCCCCGCGTCGACCCGGGGCTGCCACCGGAACTCCGATTTCCTATTTTCTGAGAAGCAAGCCATCATCGACCCAACCAGGAGGAAAGACCATGACGATCGCCGAACTTCCGTATGTCGAGGCCGAGCTCAATTACTTGAAGCCGATGGCCGAGCGGCCGCGCTATTACGCCTATGAGGCCGAACCGGGCGAATTCCGCTCAAACATGACGGCCGATCCGCACAAGGTGCATATCCACAGCCTGCGGCCGATCACTTCGGAAATCGAACTCGACCGGCAAGGCTTTGCCTTGGTCGAGCAAAAAAGCGCGGTCAAGGACTTCTGGGACGATGACGAGGTGCGGCGGGTCTATTATCCCGAAGCCGAGCGGTTTATCGCCGAGGCCACCGGCGCCAGCCGCGTCTACATCTTTGACCATCTGCAGCGCCGCCGCGTGCCGGGACATATCGACCGTGCGGCCGGCGGACCGCGACAGCCGGCAACTCGCGTCCATGTCGACCACACGGCCCGCTCCGGCCCGCAACGGGTCCGCGACTTATTGCCGGACGAGGCCGAGGAATTGCTGAAGGGCCGTGTCCAGGTGATCAATCTCTGGCGCCCGATCCGCGGGCCGCTGCAGGATGCGCCGCTCGCGGTCTGCGATGCGCGCACCGTGGCTTTCGAGGATCTGGTGTCCTCCGACCTCGTCTATCGCGATCGGGTCGGCGAGACCTATTCGGTCACTTGGAACCCGGCGCATCAATGGTACTACGTGCCGGAGATGCAGCGCGACGAAGCGCTGTTGCTAAAGATTGCCGACACCAAGACCGACGGGCGCGCACGCTTTATGCCGCATACCTCATTTACCGACCCGACAACCCCGCCCGACGCGTTCCCGCGCGAAAGCATCGAGTTGCGCACCCTCGTCTTCCACCCGAACTAAGCACCTGCCCCGCCCCGGCCCGGTGTCCTGCCGGGCCGGCCGGCGGAATAGCCCCTTCATACCTGATCGAGCGCCTGGCCGAGATCGGCGATCAGGTCGGTCTCACCTTCGAGCCCCGCCGAAAGCCGCACCAGCATATCGCTGATGCCGCGCTCGGCGCGCGCCTGGGGCTTGAGCCTCGAATGTGTTGTCGTCGCGGGATGGGTGATCAGACTTTTCGAGTCGCCGAGATTGTTCGAGATATCGACGAGCCGCAGAGCATTCAGAAAGCGAAAGCAGCTGTCCTTGTCGCCGGCGATGTCGAACGACACCAGGCTGCCGCCGGCTTTCATCTGACGCCGCGCCAGTTCGTACTGCGGGTGGCTCGGTAGTCCCGGGTAGATAACCCGAGTAATTTTCGGATGCGACTCGAGAAAATCGGCGATCGCGGCGGCGGAGCGGCATTGCCGTTCGACCCGCAATTCGAGGGTTTCGAGACCCTTTAGCAACAGCCAGGCGTTGAACGGGCTCAAGGACGGTCCGGTGTGGCGGTAGAATAACCCGAGATCGTCCTTGATGAATTTTTCGGATGCCAGGATGGCACCACCCAAACAGCGCCCCTGGCCATCAATGTGCTTGGTCGCAGAATAAACGACGACATCGGCGCCGAGGGCCATCGGCCTTTGCAACAGCGGCGTGGCGAACACATTATCTACGATCAACAGCCCGCCGGCGCGATGGGTCAGCCGCGCCACCTCGGCAAGATCGACGATCTCCATCGCCGGGTTGGAGGGGCTTTCGCAAAACGCCGCCGCCGCACCGCCGGCCAACGCGGTCTCCCAGGCGTTGAGATCGCGGCCGTCGACCAGCACGGTCTCGATACCCCAGCGCGGCAATAATTCCGAGACGATGTAATGGCACGAACCGAACAACGCGCGGCTCGATACCACGCGTTGCCCGGCGCGCAGCCGGCACAATAATGCCGCGAAGACCGCCGCCATCCCGCTGCCGGTTGCCCGGCACGCCTCCGCACCCTCGATCAGCCGCAACCGCTCCTCGAACATCGCGACCGTCGGGTTGCGGTAGCGTGAATAGACATAGCGCGACCCGTCTTGCGCGAAGGCGGCTTCGGCGGCGGCGGCATCGTCGTAGACAAAGCCGGACGTCATGAACAATGCCTCACAGGTCTCGTCATACGAACTGCGGGCGGAGCCGCCGCGCACCAACAGGGTGGCGGGCGAGACGGTGTCGGCGAGGTCGGCAGGCAGAACGGGCTTGGTCATCGGCAACTTTCTCCAGTCGAGCCAGCGACGAGCCCCGGGCAACAAAAAACCCCAGTCCCGAGCGGGCCAGGGCTCCTTCGAACACCCGACCTTTTAGCGCTTTTTAACGTGGGCGCAAGCCGGCCGGCTCAAATCACCACGACCCCTGGTTCCTACCTAGCACTCGGCGCTTCGTCAAGCCCCGATCACTACGGGTATTCTTTTGAAGCGCGTCAGGTGGGATCGCTTATGATTCGATCAATTCCATTCTCTCGAGCCTCTGCTTAGGTTCCAGCAGCCAGTGGCCAACGCCGGGTAACTGGAGGTCATCCGCCGGATCGGCTGCGTCTTCTACGGTTCACGGCTGGATAATATCCCGCCGCCTGTTGCCTGGTAGGCTTTGAGGTCGGCTTCGTACGACAGTCGCAAAGCGTCGCAGGCGGAGACCCGTTGCGGATTTTCTGCCAGACAGGTTTTGTAGGCGGCTTTTGAACCTTCCATGTCGCTATGGGCATTCATCCGCATAGCGACACCGCAGGCCGAGAGCGAGACCGCGGCCGCCAACAAAAACAGAACCTTGTTCATGATCGACTGCCCCGCAGACCTTCACCGGGGCAGGTTGCAGCCTCTCAGTCAGAAAATCGTCAAGGCTTCGGGATCAGTGGCATAGTATTGAATTCGCGCGCGGAACAGAGATGATGCGTTCGGAATTTAGTCGTTTACAGGCAAGCAATGAATGATGTCAGCGGCGCGCCTCGCCCGCTCGACCGGCTGACGGTCGACATCGTCACCGACGATGTCAGCGACAATTACGTATCGAAGACGTTGTTCGCGGTATCCGAATTCGCCAACATCGTCCGCGCCGGCGCCAAAACGCTGTCAGGCGAGGCGCTGCTATGCGCCAATCTCGGTTTTGGCTGCCGGCTGACATCGACCGCCGCCGGCGTGCGCCACGCCATGCTGTTCGACACCGGTCCCGAAGGGGCGATCTTTCTTCGCAATTGCGCCAATCTCGGCATCGCAATGGGCGAGATCGAGTGCATTGCGGTCAGCCACGGGCATTGGGACCATATGGCCGCACTTCCGGCGACCTTGGACGCGATCCACGAGCAAGGCGGAAAGGCGACCGTGCACGTCAATCCCGGCATGTTCAACGAGCGGGCCGTCAGGCTCGCCAGCGGAACGATTGTGCCGGCCGCCAAGGTGCCCTCCCCCGAAGAAATGGCGGCTCGGGGCGCTGAGGTCGTCAACGACCCGGCCGCGCGCCTGCTGCTCGACAATCACTTCTACTACAGCGGCGAAATTCCACGGCTGAGCGCCTTTGAAAAGGGCCGCACCGATCATTTGAGCCGCACCGGTCGGAATGCCCCCTGGGAACCCGATCCGCTATTGCTCGACGAGCGCATGGTGGTGGCGCATGTCGAGGATTTGGGGCTGATCGTATTGAGCTCATGCTCACACGCCGGCATCGTCAACGTCTGCACCGAAGTCAGGCGTCTGTTTCCCGAAATCCCGATCCATTGCGTGATGGGCGGCCTGCATCTCGGCGGGGTCATGGAACGGATCATCCCCGATACGGTCGAAGGTTTGCGGCCCTTTGCGATCCGGCACATCATTACCGGCCACTGCACCGGCTGGCGCGCGTTGCATGCGCTTGCCAACGCGTTTGGCGATGCGGTCAGCCAGTCGGCGGTCGGGACCACCTATACCTTTGCCGCCTGACGTCGCTGCCGATGGCGCTTGAAGGCGTCGAACCGCGCCTGCCGGTGACGATCATCACCGGCTTTCTCGGCAGCGGGAAGACCACGCTCGTCAACCATATCCTGAGCCGGCAGAACGGCCTTCGCATCGCGGTCATGGTCAACGAGATTGGTGAGATCGCGATCGACAACGATCTGATCATCGCCGCCACCGATGACATGGTCGAGCTCGCGAACGGCTGCATCTGCTGTTCGATCAACAGCGATCTGATCGACGGGATCTTTCGCGTGCTGCAACGCGAGCCATCGGTCGACCAGCTGATTGTCGAGACCACCGGCATTGCCGATCCGCTCCCCGTTATGCTGACTTTTCTGCGTTCCGAATTCCGCGATGCGGTTCGCGTCGATGGGATCGTGGCGCTCGCCGACGCCGAGAACTTCAGTCTCGACCTGTTGGACAGCAAGGCGGCGCGCAACCAACTGCGCTATGCCGATTTTGTCGTGCTGAATAAATGCGACCTTGTAAATCGTGAACGGGTCGAGGCGCTTGAAGCGGAAATCCGCACTGCGATCGGCGAAACTGTGCGGATCCTTCCCGCCACCCGCGCCGAGGTGGCATTGCCGCTGATCCTCGGGATCGGGACGGCGCATGCTGATCAGCCGCTCGACGACCACGGCCATGATCATCTTGCCGCGGATGCGTTCGAGACAGTCGCGTTCGCGACCGAGCAGGCGTTCTGCGCCGACCGTTTCCAGGCGTTTCTCGAACGCTTGCCGGCGAATCTATTCCGGGCAAAGGGCGTTTTGACGATCGACGGCAGCGACCGGCGGCACCTCTTTCACCTTGTCGGCCGGCGTTTCACCCTTGACGAAGCGCCTGCTGGTCTGAGCGGGCACAACCGATTGGTGCTGATCGGCCGAAATCTAAATCCCGAAGAGTTGAAGGCACAGCTCGCCGCCTGTCTCGTCCGGTCGGTTACTCCGGGGCTGGGATAGAGAGCGACCATAAGAAAAGCACAACCGCCGCCGCCACTGGCATCCAGTCGACCGCCGCCCCGAACCGCATCTGCACCGCGCCGGCGAGGATGCCGCCGGACGTGATCCCCAGCCAGGGGAGTGCTTGCTCGGCCCATCCCCAATCTTTCGGCCCTGCAACCAACAGATCGCCCAGACCTTCGCCGAATCTGACCAAAGTGCCGGTGACAAACGTTAAACTCACCCGGACGTTGCCGGCGCGGTGCATTGCCGCGTTTAAGGCGCCCATCGCAAGCACCATCGGCATCGGCGCGGTATCAAATAATGCCGTGATCGTTAGCAGCGCCGATACCGCCGCGAGGACGGTCGTTAGGTGCCAGCGCCCGGTGAAGTGGGCGAGCAGCTGACCGCCGGCCGCTCCGACAACAAACAGCACGATCAGAACCAGGATCGGAAGGGCTTCAGCCAAGTGGCCGCGACCGAGATTGAGAGCCAACTGCGTGCTGTTGCCGCTCATAAACGAAACAAACAAATTTCCGAGACGAATAAAGCCGATCACATCCACCATGCCGGCGAGGCTCGCCAGCAGCACTGCCAGCAGCAGCCCGCGCCTAAGCTCCGCCTTTGTTGCGCCGTCACCTCCAACCGTCGTAGTCACCTCGCTGGGCTCCTTCGTGCGTCGCCTTCTTTTACCTCATTGGCGAGCCGGACAAGGGGTGAGCTGGCTTTGCTTTCGGGGTTTCGGGGCCGCCCTTGTCGGCCGGGTAAGCGAACACCATTTGGAGATTAAATGGACGCCTGACTGCCGCGTTCGTTGATGGCCGAAAAGACTTCGGTCGGCCCCACCAGATAAA
Organism: uncultured Alphaproteobacteria bacterium; assembly: GCA_963777435.1. Classification (GTDB taxonomy): domain Bacteria; phylum Pseudomonadota; class Alphaproteobacteria; order ATCC43930; family CGMCC-115725; genus AP-15. The sequence continues at coordinate 350,122 of CAVZQT010000004.1, read as the reverse complement.
CTTGGCCGCTGGGGTGTGCCGCTGGAATGAAAAGTTGGCTATCGTGTTGATATAGGCGGCGTAGGCCAAGATCAGCGTATGAGCAGATTGACACGGGTGAAGGCATGGCAAAGCCAAAGAGAGGACGCTCAACCGCAGTCATTGACGACCATGTCGGTGGCCGCATTCGGGAGCGGCGTATTATGCTGGGGCTGACCCAGCAGCAATTGGCCGAGATGATCGGCGTGACCTATCAACAGGCGCACAAGTACGAGCGCGGCATAAATCGAGTTTCAGCCGGCAGGCTGTTCGAGATCGCCCGCGCTCTAAGCGCACCGATTACTTACTTTTACGAAGGCATCGGCCAGGAAGGTCCCCGGCAGATTACGCCTCATCAGCGAATGCTGCTCGAGATCGCGCGCAACTTCGCCGAAATCCGCAACGAGAAGCATCAGGAAGCTGTCAGTCAACTCGCCCGGGCCTTGGCGAGCCGGTGACCGCGGGCCGATGGTCGCTTAAGCCTTCGGCAACGGAAACTCGTCGAGATAGGCGAGATACTCGTCCTCGACGTCGATCTGCAGCGCGGCTATCAGCCGTACGAGGCCATTGTAGTAGGCGATCGTGATGAAGAGGTCGGTCAGCCGCTCGTCATCAAGGCCCTGACGCAATGCAGCGAATGTCTGATCGGAAACCTGGAGCTCGCCGGTAAGCTCGCGGGCGGCTCGCAACACTGCCCGTGCCAGCGGATCGAGAGAACTCGGCCGGCCGGCGGTTTCGTCGGCGATAGCACGAATGTCGTCGTCGGACACTTCGAAGTCGCGGCTGATCCGGATATGATGCGAGTATTCATAGGCCGACCGAGCCAAATAACCGACCTGCAGAATGGCTAATTCCCGTAGCCGCGGGTCGAGCCGGCTGCCGTCGCGAATGTACCGCGCCATCGTATTCAAGCTGCGCGCCGCACGCGGGCTATGCGCCAGCAAGCGGTAAAGGTTGATGTTGCGCGCCAGCAGATCCTGGTGTTCCGGCAACAGATCCGATTTATCGAGATACGGCAGGCGCGCCATCGCGATAGCTCCCGTGTGCTCGCGTCAGCCCTTCATACATCCTTTCCGCCGTCCTGGCTGCATGCGTCTGGCGTTAGGCGCATCTCAACTGCACCTCACGCCAGAAATCGAGCGACGCTTTCAAGCTGGAGCGACGCCCCTCATCCGACCCAACCCTCGGCGGCATCGGCGCTCTCTCTCCATTGTAGTTCTTTCGGAAAAAGACACCTGCGGCACGAAACCGCTTAGGCCGCGAATTGCGCCTTGATCAATGCCCGGCCGGCGCTGGCGACGGTTCTGGCTGGGCCATCGGTACCGAGACTCTGGCCGATTGCGTAAGCGCCGTCGATCAGCAATTGTAACTGCTCGGCCAAGACGTCGGGATCACGAGCCCCCGCAGCCGCGCCGAGGGAGCGCAACCGGTCGTAAACCGCTCGCTTGTTCGCCAGGATTACGGCGCGCGCGGGATGATCAGCCTCGGGAAATTCGGTGGCCGTGTTCAAGAACGGGCAACCGCGCCAGCGCGGGTGGGTGACCCTGGCGGCCACCATTTCCAAAATCGCATCCAGTTGCGCCAGCGGATCGCCGGTGGCGCTCGCCTCGGCGCATTCCCAGCGTTGCCAGAAGGCTTGATTGCGGTCTTCGAGCCAGGCGATAACCAGCGCATCTTTCGAGGGAAAGTTGCGGTAAAGGCTCATTTTGGCGACGCCCGAGCGGGCGATAATCGCGTCGACGCCGACCGCGCGAATGCCGTCGCGATAAAACATCTCGGAGGCTGCTTCGAGGATTCGCTCGCGCGCTGGCTTTTTAGTGTCGGTCCCAATCAATTCCGCATTCCTGCCCCGCACCGTACTTGTTGACAAGAGACAGACCTGTCTATCACATTCTCTCGCTTGATAACAGGAGCGCGGCGGGTTGGCAAGACTGACAAAGCTGCATTACGCCTGGGTGGTCGCCGCGATCACCTTTTTGACTTTGCTTGGGGCAGCCGGGATGCGCGCGACCCCCGGCGTGCTGATCGTGCCCCTCGAAAACGAATTTGGCTGGTCGCGCAGCACGATCTCTCTGGCCGTCGGGATCAACATTTTTCTCTATGGGTTGATCGGCCCGTTCGCCGCCGCGGTCATGGAGCGTTTCGGGCTGCGCCGCACGATGATGACGGCATTGGCGCTGATCGCGATTGGCGTCGCGCTGACCCCGTTGATGACCCGGCCCTGGCAACTGGTGTTGCTGTGGGGTGTGGTCGTTGGTATCGGCAGCGGATCGACCGGCCTGGTGCTCGGCGCGACTGTTGCCGCACGTTGGTTTGCGGTGCGGCGGGGTCTGGTAATGGGCGTGCTGACCGCGAGCACGGCGACGGGTCAGCTGATCTTTTTGCCGGTACTCGCGAGCCTGGCTGTCAATCATGGCTGGCGATTCGCCTCGTTGACCGTGGCCGCAGTCGCGGCAGCGCTGATCCCGCTCGTGGCATTTTTGATGCGCGATCGTCCCGAGCGATGTCGGGCTTGCGCCCTATGGCGCCCAACCCGGCGCGGCGCTTGCCGCATCCAGCCGCGGCAACCCGGTCGCGACGGCGCTTTTCGCGCTTGGCGATGGGATGCGTTCACGCGATTTCTGGCTGCTCGCCGGCAGCTTTTTTATTTGCGGCGCCTCGACAAACGGATTGATCGGCACGCATTTGATCCCGGCCTGCGTCGATCACGGCATCTCTGAAGTGCAGGGGGCGACCCTGCTCGCCGCGATGGGCGTTTTCGATATGATCGGGACCACCATGTCGGGTTGGTTAAGCGACCGCTGGAGCAATCGCGGTCTTCTCGCCTGGTATTACGGGCTGCGCGGGTTGTCGCTGATGTATCTCCCTTTTGCTTTCGGCATGTCATTTTACGGGTTGCCGGTGTTCGCGGTGTTTTACGGCCTCGATTGGATCGCGACGATCCCGCCGACGGTGCGGCTGACCGCGCAGATCTTTGGCGCCGCCCGCGGGCCGGTCATGTTTGGCTGGATTGCCGCGGCGCATCAAATGGGCGCGGCGATAGCTGCTTTCGCCGCCGGTGCGTTGCGGACCGCGCTTGGCACTTATCTCGAAGCCTTTATGGCTGCCGGCCTGATGTGCATGGGCGCGGCATTTCTGGTCTTGCTGATCGGGCGCTCCGGGCGAGAAGGCCTGCCGCTCCCGGCGCCGGCGGAATGAGGCCAGGCGATCGATTAGTGATTGTAAAGGCGGACCGGCTGGCCGGCGAATTTCGCGTTTGCCTGCAGATAAATGATCAGGTCTGGCATCGAATAGTGCCGGTTGTGCGCGACCGCTTCGCTCGGGCCCCAGCCAGACAGGTCGGCCGGTTTTGCGTACAACACCGAGCCCATGTCGCAGCGGAGCGAGCCGAGCAGGAATTCATCGACGATATGGCTCCCGAGCTCGCCGAGCCGCTGGCTCTTTTGTGTGGCTTCGGCCTCGGCGAGGATAAAAAGCCAAAGCGGCGTGCGTCCCCCAAAGGCATCGGGCTTAAAGCCGGCACTCGCCAAGCGCGCTCCCAATAGAGATTTGACCTCGGCCGTCGAGTCATGGAGGTCGCGAATACGCAATTGCGCGTATCGCTCGGTCTCTTCGCCGGTTGCGAGACCAACCGCACCGGTCAATACGGATGTCGGCTCCGCTGCGCGCAGCAGGTTGCGCCGCGGCAGATTGCGCTCGGACGGCGTGTCCTGGCGGTCGGAGGCGGGGCCGGGGGGAAGCGCCGCAATCGGCAGCGAGAACAGCTTGTCCGAGATCAACGTGTCGAGCGGCCGGGTTGCTTGTGCGGTGCCACCACCAAAGTCGAAAAAATATCTCCAATCGATGACATCGCCCGGCTGCAGCGGGTTGTCGCCGACAAGCCCGACGGTTTCGGGCTGGCTGGCGACGGCGAAGATCGGCCGCGGCTGACCGGTCAGGATGTTACCAGACGCGTCACGCACGATGTCGTGCAGCTGATAATCGTCGCGTACCAAGGAATGACCGAGGCGGAAAGCGGCCACCGCGAATTCGTGCGGGATGCGGATCGTCGCATTGGCCCCAAGCCCCGGCGCGCAGGCGTAAAGAAAAGTGTGAATGCCGGTCGGGTTCGGTAGGGTCGAGTTCGGTGTAGCACCGCGGTCATAGGCGTGGAACGATCCGGGCGCCACCCGCTCCAAACTCGCTTCGACGGATATCCGGGGCAGGAAATCGGTGGCGACGATCGTCTCGTAGGTCCACAGCACCTTTTTATGACACGCGTCGAAGGCGGCGGCGGTCTGTGGTTGGCTCGGCGCCGCGACCCCGGCGAGCGTGCGATCGACGCAATCGTTGTGCGCCAGTTCAAACAGGTTCTGCAATTGCGAGAGCATCTTGTGCTCGCTATTGCGCGGGTCCGGGATCTCCGCCGCTCCGGCGGCGGTGCGTTCGTAATCAAAGCCGTCGATGACGCCCGCCGCACCGCTGGCAGACGGGGCGGCCACTTCGCGCATCGCAAAACGGCCGGTGTAGACGCCGTTTTGCTGTTCAAACCACAGCGCGTTTATGCTGATCAATGTCGAGAAATTTGGTACGCCGTAGACGCTGTCGAGATCGAGTTTGCCACTATTGGCGCTAAGCGCCGAGCCGGGTGCGGCGGCATCGGCGATCGCTTGGCGCAATAAATTGGGAGTCACGCCGGCGGCGGTGAGCGATGCTTGAACCGAAGGATCGCTTTGCGCCGCTTGATCGAGCGCCCCCAACGCCGACAACGCCGCCGTTGTTCGCGTGACGTCGTGGTCGATAAACTGGCCGAGAAAGGTGTAGCCGGCGGGCTGCGCCCCATCCGGGCCGGTGTTGTCATCAACAAACGGGCTCACACCGGTACCGAGTGGCGGGCCGATGATCGCCCGCAGGGTGGCGGTATCCTCGATCGGGTCGCAGAGCTGCTGCGGCGGGCTATTTTCACCGAACGCGGCGGTCCCGCAGCTGCCCTCAGCGCGCTCGGTGCGGCAGCTTTCGTAGCAGAATCCATAAATCGATGGGTCTTGCGCGGGTGCGGCAGCACCAGCGGCGCTTTGCGAAAGGGCAGGCCCGCTGCCATGGCCGACATTGACCGCGGGCAGGATGCGCAAAATCTGTTCGAGCCTGGTCGACGAGAGCGGTGGCGTCAACCCAGCTGTCGCCGGTCGCAGCACCTGGAGAAACAAGTTGAGATGGGGGTAACTACTCGGCGCCGCGGTCTGCGCGCTGCTCGCGCGACTGAGCACCGCCGCTGCCAAGAGCACAGCAGCGAAGCCGACACTTCTCCTCACGGGATTTTCCTTAAGTAATGAAATCGAAGTCCGAGGATTTGTGATTTGTCGGGGGCGCATCGTCTATCACGATATTGTGATCGTTTCTACCAATTATCGTAGTTAATCACTTTCGGTAGACGATCATCGCGCGATTTTGCGGCGTTCCTTGACTGGAAACGAGGACCGGCCTCAATGATACTCTCCGAAACCGGAAGGAGCGAGCATGGCTAAGGGCATTTTGCTGGCGGCGATGGATTTCACCAACGTGGCCGAAGACGAGTTCCACGATTGGTACGATCTCGAACACATCCCCGAGCGGCAGCGAGTGCCGGGATTTGGCGCCTGCGAGCGCTGGATCGGCATCGCGAACCCAAAGCTTTCGGTGGCCACCTATGATCTTGAGGATATCGGCCTACTGAAGGACGCGGCTTATCGCGCAATCGGCGGCGACAATCTCTCGGTATGGTCAAAGCGGGTGACCGGGCGGGTCAAGATGCTGATGCGTTACGAAGGCCAGCAGATCCTGCCGGGTAGTGCGGCGGCGCCCGAAGCTGCGGGAGGCTTGCTGGTCAACGCGATGAATGTGGCGCCCGAGCACGAAGCCGAATTCAACGAATGGTACGATACCGAGCATATCCCGGCGCTTGCCGCGGTACCCGGCACCTTGTGCGCCCGCCGGTATCGCGGTGCCGGCGCGGTGCAGCGCTATGTCGCGCTATATCACCTCGCCACACCCGAGGTGCAGGCTTCGCCGGCGTGGAAGGCGGCCGCCAGTACGCCATGGACCGAGCGCATGCGCCCGCACTTTCGCGATCATCTGCGCATCGTCGCCCGCCGCTACCGCCGCGAGTAGTCTCAGCGCCGCGAGCAGCACCCGGGCGGGAGACGCCTGCGCGTTATCGGTTCGGTACAACGCCGCGGCACGACAACGCGACGGCGACAAACGACCGCTCGCCATCGGGACGGCCGCACAGGTAAGCCGAGCGCAAATGCTGCTGGAGCCGGTCGCGGCGAGCAGGGTCGAGGCTAGCGACGTAATCCCCCAGCATGCCTTCGCCACTGGCATACGGGCTCCAATAATCGTCGAAATTGGCGAAATCCATGCGGATCGTCAGCGAGCGCAGGTCGATCTCGGTTAGACCCGCCTCGGCCCAGATCCGCGGCAAGGCGCCGGGCATATAAATCGGCCGGCCCATCGTGCGGTCGCGCGCTGAAGCGGCGGCATCGTCGAGCGCCGCGGCGGTATCCCAGAACATCCGGTTCGCGACCGCACCACCCGGCGAATCCCAGAATGCCGCGCAGACAACACCGCCCGGCCGCGTGACCCGCCTCATCTCGGCAACAGCCTGCTCCGGTCGCGGCAATACCGAGGGCAGAACCAACATCGACACCGCCCGATCGAAACTCGCATCAGCAAAGCGCAACGCACTGCCATCGCCGTGTTCGATGTGGATCCGATGGTCGCGGTTTTTCGCCTGGGCGGCGGCGAGATAAATCTCGGAATGGTCGATCGCGGTGAGGCCGGCGACGTTTGCTGCCGCGGGCAGCGCAAAAGTCAGGCTGCCGGTGCCGCAGCCGACCTCGAGGATGTTTTCGCCATCGGCGATGCCGGCGTGCTCGATAAAGAGCGGAGCCAACCGGCGGCTCCAGCGGCCCATCAGCCGCTCGTAATTGGCGGCATCGCGCGCATTGAACATCGAAGGCATTATCCGCTCCCCGATTTTGGCCGATTGGCCGATTGGCCGACGCCCGGCCGCGGCGGTACCTTTAGGCCGGCAGATGGGCTACTCAGCCGCGATCGACGCGGGTTGAAACCGCGACAGCGAAGCTCGGGCGGCGTCGGTCATCGGGTTTGGCCACCAGCGGTCCTCCCACTCGGCAAAGACGTTGCCGAGCTGCGGCAGCACTTTTTCGGCAAACAGCTGGGTGTTATACTTGGCAAGGTCTTTCCCCATGTTGCCGAACTGCAATAGCATCATCAAGTGGCCGACGTTGAGATTTACCGCGACTTCCTTCAATTGGGCGGCAACCTCGTCGGGTGAGCCGATGATTACATAGCCCTTCTCGACGATCGCATCCATTTCGCGCGCCAGCATCTGGAACTTCGTCTCGTACCGCTGGGTCTGCGCCGCGGCCTGCTGCACCTGCCCGAGGATGCCGCGGCGCTGGGTCGCCTCGGTGGTGTAGCCCGGCGGCCCGGCAAAACGAGGGTCGATGTGCAGGCAGCGGCCATAGAAATATTCGGCCGGCTCGCGATAGAGCCGATAGGCCTCTTCGCGGGTTTCGGCGACACCGACAAATTGCAGAAAGCCGGCTTGGTATGGATTTCGGTCCTTGCCGAGCCGCGCCATTTCGGCCCAGAACCCATCCATCGTCGACTGGCCGGCCTTGTAGCCGTAATACGACAGATAGCAGTAGACGTAGTCCATTTGCGCGCACCACTGCCAGGTCTCCACCGAGCCGCCGCCCGGGATCCAGATCGGCGGGTGCGGCTTTTGCACCGGCCGCGGCCAGATGTTGACATAGCGCTGCTGGTTGAAGCGGCCGTTAAAGGCGAAGGTGTCCTGCTCGGCCCAAGCGCGCAGCACGAGATCGTGGGCCTCGTGATAGCGCTCGCGCAATTGGCTCGGGTTCTGGCCATAGGCAAAGCAGGTGTCCATCGGCGAGCCGACCGGGAACCCGGCGATCAGCCGGCCGCCCGAGATCACGTCGATCATCGCGAACTCTTCGGCGACCCGCGTCGGTGGGTTGTAGAGCGCCAACGAATTCCCAAGCACACAGAGGGCGGCGTCCGATGTGCGGCGCGCGAGCGAGGAGGCGATCAAATTGGGCGAGGGCATCAGCCCATAGCCATTTGAGTGGTGCTCGTTGACGCAGACCGCGTCAAAGCCGCATTCGGCGGCAAATTCGAGCTCATCCATAAAGTCGTTGTACATGTGATGCGCGCGCCGCGGATCGAACAGCGACGAGTGAATATCGACCCACACCGACGGATTTCTCTCGCGGAAGTCGTCCGGCAGTTCGGTGTAGGGCATAAGGTGAAACCACAACAACTTCATCGGATTCCTCCACAGAGGCGTTTATGAAGGCAGCGTGGCCCTGGCCCGGCCATTCGTCAAGCTGGGCCCCATCTGATGCAGTCGAGCGCCGAGCCTCCGATACTCACCCTCCTTCCGAAACCCACCCTTGGGCGGCGCATACGTGCGCTGTCGCTGTAACAGTGTCTTGATCAGCGATAGGATGCGTCAGCTGTATCAACATAGAGGCTCAAAGTGACCAGCTTGCGGGATCGAGGGTGGTTGACGCGCGGCGTCCTTATCCTAATTCCCTCCACGCTGTTCGCTTGCGCCACGCCGCAGTTGAGCCCGTCCAACCCGTTTGTCGGAACCTGGGCCAACCAGGATAACGACACAATAACAATTCGCCAGGATACGGTTGTAGAGAAACAGCCGAATGGCCAGACGACAGCGCTCGACAGTCAGACCTGCAACGGCGCCTTCAGCTTTGGTTATTACCAGCGGAGCCGGGAAACGTTGACCGGACTGCTGCCGCGGCAACCCAACCTCACCCAGAATTTGTCGACGTTGTTGGTCGCACCGAACTACCCTGTCGCCACGCTGCGCTGCGATCAGGGCGATCACACCTATGTGCTGCTCAACGATCGCGAACTGGTTGCAATTTATCGCGATGGCGACATCGGCGTCGTCGAGCGTCTCGCGCGGCGCTAACTTGTGGTATATCCAATCCTCACCACAAAGGAGCAGGTGTGAGCCGAGTGTTGGCGGCAGCAAATCGGCCTGCGCGGCGGCGGTCGCCGGTCTATCCAGCGCTGATCAGCCTCGGGTTCGGCGTGCTCGCTTCCTGCGCCGAGAAACCGCCGCCGCCACCGCCGCAGACGGTCGCGATCGAACCACCACCGGCGCCGCCACCGCCCGCGTTGCCGCGACGCCGGGTATTTCCGCTTCCGGCGCATAAGCCGACACCGCCGCCCGAGAACCTCCCGGGCCTCGCCCAATCCGACACCCAGGCGATGGCGTTCGCCACAACGCCACCGCGAATCCCTCACCCTCCCAGCGCCAATCAGCTGATCGGGCTCGACCAGCCCGGAGCGACGCGCCTGTTCGGGGCCGCAACCGAACAGACCGAGGCGCCCCCGGCAACCGTGTGGCATTACCGCAGCCCCACCTGCGAGCTGGAGCTGTTCTTTTATCTCGATCTACGCAGCGGAAAGATGCGAACACTGCATTACACGTTCAAAGATAATCCGGGCGGAAGTGAGGATTGCCTGCGTTCTCTCGTCGCCGCCCGCCGCACCTAGGCCTAGTCGAACTATGCCGCATCTGCTTCTGGTCGATGACGACGGCCTATTTCGCGAGTCGCTTGGCCTCAACCTGATCGATGAAGGCTATGAGGTCACAAGCTTTGACAACGGCAAAGACGCTCTTCTTTACCTCGAAGAGGGCGGCGGCGCCGACGTCATGCTGCTCGACTGGCGCATGCCGGAACTGACCGGCATCGAAGTCCTGCGCCGTATGCGCGCCCACGGGATCGCAATCCCGGTGATTTTTTTGACGGTGCTCTCCGACGACATCTACGAAGAGGCGGCATTGGCCGGCGGCGCGGTTGATTTCATCGATAAATCGCGGCGGCTACCGATCCTGGTCAAGCGCCTACAGTTGATCACCGAGGGAATGCGCCCGGTCAGCGATCCCGAGCCAGCGCGATCGGACAAAACCACGCTGGGTCGCCTTGAGCTGCGTTTCGACACCAGCCGGGCGACATGGGCGGGTCAATCGATCGATCTGACATTGACGGAATTCAAGATCCTTGTGCTCCTCGCGGAAAAAGCAGGGCAAGATGTCGGCTACCGCGATATTTATGATCTAGTCCACGGCAAAGATTTCGTCGCCGGGCACGGAGCAGAGGGGTACCGCGCCAATGTCCGTACCTTTATCAAGCGCATCCGCCGGAAGTTCCGCGACGTCGACCCAAACTTCGACCACATCCAAAACTACGCCGGCTTTGGCTATCGTTGGACAGCACAGCTTTGAGTGGCCACGCGGCCTGCGTTGGGCGTGGTCGCTAACCGGCAAGACAGTTCTGCTTGCGGTCATTTTTGTGCTGGTGCCGGTATTTCTCTACATGCAATTCAGCAAGGCCTACCAAGAAGGCCAGGAATTGTTGCTGCGCAGCGTGCGCGATGAAGGGCGGGTGATCAGCCAATCGCTGCTGCCGATGCTGCAGAACGCAACCATCGAAACGTTGCCCGAGCTTGGCACCAGCCTTTCCCGCTTTGCGGGCGAGGTCACGACCATCAAATTGCTGCTCGCTCCCGCTGGCGCCGGCAGCGATGGCTTCTATTATGTCGCGTCGTGGCCGACCGTGTCGCCCGCCAACCTCCAGGCCGAGCGAAATACCTTGGCGCAACAGGGCGTTCTTGACCGGCTCGCCCAAAATTGCCGTGGCGAAATGCCGTTTTCGCTGATCTATCACCGGCCCACTGGGGGCGCCGAGATCGTTACCGCGGTGACACCCCTTGCCACAGCGGCGGGTTGTTGGGCGGTCGTCTCATCGTTCTCCCAGGACGCTTTCCCATCCGCGCATCTCGGCCAGCCTTATTGGGCGACGCCCGCGATCCGGGTGGCGGCGGTAATCTATTTGGCGATGGCGGTGATTACGTTTTCGACATTGCTGAGCCTGCGCAGCGGGTTGCGCCGGTTTGCCCGGCGGGCGCGGCGAATTCGCGAACAGGGCCCGGATGCCGGGTCATTCGGCGCACGGGCCGACCTGCCCGAACTCGGCGAGGTCGCGGCCGAGTTCGACCGCATGGTCGAGGCAATCCACCGCTCGGCGGCTGAAATTCGGCAGGCTGCAGAGGACAATGCCCACGCCTTTAAAACCCCGATCGCGGTGATCCGGCAGTCGCTCGAGCCGTTGCGGCGCAGCCTGCCCGAGGACAACCGTCGGGTGCAGCGGGCGGTGGGGGTTGTGGAGCACGCTCTTGACCGCCTGGACGGGCTCGTCGCCTCAGCCCGTGAACTCGATGAAGCGACCGCAGATTTGATCGACGAACCGCTGATGCCGGTTGATCTCGGCCGGATCGTCGGCCGGTTGGTCCAGAATCGGTCGGCGATTTCCAACGAGCGCGACGTGACGATCGTGCTGGCAAGCCACGACTTGATGATCGGCAGCGACCTCCTACCCGGCGTCCATGTTCTGGGCAGCGAGGCGATGATCGAAACGATATTCGATAATTTGATCGATAATGCAGTCTCGTTTTCGCCGGCGGGAGGCGAAGTCGTCGTCCATCTGTCGCATGATGGACAATTTGCCGATCTCATCGTCTCCGATCGCGGGCCCGGCGTTCCCGACGGCCAGCTTGAGCGGATTTTCGACCGTTACTACTCTGAGCGCCGCGACGACGCGGCGGGAGAAACACCGGGCAGTTATTTCGGCATCGGATTATGGATTGCGCGGCGTAATGTCGAGGTCATGGGCGGAACCGTCGCCGCCGACAACCGAACGCCTCACGGTCTGCAAGTTCATGTTCGCTTGCCATTGGCCCCCAGCCGCGGCTAAAGCGAGCGCTGCCCGGCACTGCAGATGGAACCGCGGCTCAAGACAAGCCTGTGGGTCAAGGCGCTGATCCGGCGGTGTGATCTCGCCGCGATCGGAGTAGCGGTCGCGGCCCGCGGCGATGGCGATTCCGGCGCGGTCCTGCTTAAGCTCAATGCTCGCGAGGAGGGCTGTTCGGTGTTGGCCCAAATACGCGGCCCAGCGGGCGAGCTCGTGTGGATGCGCGCCACCGGGCCCGCGCCTGTCGCCGAGAACTGAGGCCGACGAATACATCGCCCGGCAACGGCGGCGCGACCCCGATTTGTGGGTTGTCGAGATCGAGACCGGTTTGCCTGACGCCGTCCTCGACGCACGCATCGTCTGACCATTAGATCCGGCGGCATTAGAGGTTTGATCAATGGCTTTCAGCATTCTGATTGTCGATGACGAGGCTGACGTGGCTGAGCTCTTCCGCCAGCGCTTTCGCCGCGAAGTACGTGAAGGCCGCTATCAGTTGCATTTCGCCGCTTCGGGCGAGGAAGGCCTCCGCCGCGTCGCCGAACTCGGTCCTGAATTGATCGTGATCTTGTCCGATATAAACATGCCGGGCATGGATGGGCTGACTTTGCTTCGCGAAATCAAGCAACGCCGCCCAGAGCTCGCGGTCGTCATGGTCACCGCTTATGGCGACGACGAGCGGCTCCGCACTGCCGAGCAGCTCGGGGCCGCGGCTTTTCTGCCCAAGCCAGTCGATTTCGAGCGCCTAAAGCAGCAGCTCGCGAAACTGGTGCCGCCGCCATCGGGCGGCTGATAGAGGCTGAGCCATGCGCTCGAGACGGAGTGATTCCGTTGCTTCCGCCACCGCTGAGGTGCACTGTCGCTCCTTAGTAATGGCAAATTTCCACAAGCGCTCAGCAGCGAGGAAAGTGGTGAGGCCGCGACTAATAGCGGCTGTGATGCTTGGCTTGATATTGCCCTGGTGCCCGCACCGCGGCGCCGTCGCCGAGAGCGCGGCGAGCAGTAAGGATGAGGCCATCGCCGCAAGCCTCGCCGAAATGCTGCGCGACGCCCGCACGATCATTTCGAATAATGAGGATTTGATCAACGACCCGGCGATAGGTGACAAACAACTGACGGGTAGCAAAGTAAAGGATGAGGCAATCGCGCTTTATCGCAAAAATACCGGTGTCGACCCCAATTCGTTCGACAAAGATACACTCGAAGGGCGCCTGCTTCGAGCGATGATGAACGCAATCGTGCAAGTTGTGGATGACAACCAAGCAACGATCAACGAGAAGGGAACGGGGTTCAAAGGCTTTATTCCAGCAGTGTTTGGGCGGCTCGTCAGCGAAACCTTCAACGGCCTGGCCGAGAATGAAGCGGTTATCAAAATAACGGCGCCGCCGGAGCTTGTCCGCAACCGCAAGGCGCTCCCCGATGCTTGGGAAAAGCAGGTGATCGAGGGCAAGTTGCTGCGCGCAAATTGGCCGAAAGGCCAGCCTTTTGCAGCCGATGTCTCGATCAAGGGCCACGCCGCGTACCGCATCGCTGTTCCTGAATATTACAAAGAGTCGTGTCTTGCTTGCCACGGCAGCCCGAAAGGCGAGCTTGACATTACGGGATACCCAAAGGAAGGGGAAAGCTCGGTGACCTCGGTGGGGTTATCAGCATAACCCTGCTCCGCTGATCCCGGTATGAAGAGCCCGGTGTAATGGCGCGGCTGTCGATACGCACCCGGCTCATTATACTATCCGGAGCCCTGCTGTTTTTTCTTCTGGTCAGCAATTTTTATCTTAATCAAAAGCTGAACGAGGTTGCGGCGGGCATGGTCAAGGCCGCCGATCTCTTGGGCGAGATCGAGGAAGCCAATGGCGCACAAATCGCATTTGGCGAAATGCGTTATTGGCTCACCGATCTTGCCGTCAGCATGCTGACCCTGTCGGAGCGGCATGCTGATGCGGCCCGCAAGCAGATGGAACACCATCTAGACGCGCTAGCCAGGCGCCGGCCGGGCGCGATAGCAGAGATCCGCGCCGAATTGGCTCAATATGAGGAGTTTGCCCACAAGGCGGTCGATGAATACACCAACGACCGTCGGGTTGTCGGCAATTCGTTTCTGGCGCAAGCCAGCCGGCACAGCGTCGCGGCCGATAAACTGCTCGCCGCAATTGTTGCACAACTGACGCACGAAGCATTGGCGGCGCGCGAAAAAGCGGTGACTGAAGCAAGATCGGCGACCAACATTTCCCGCATCGTCTTCGGGGCTGCGGTCGTTGTCGGCGCGTTCTTGACCCTGCTGGTCCTGCGTTCGATTGCCGTGCCATTGCGGCAATTGGTTGTCGCCATGAACGGTCTGAATGCCGGTGACCTCGAGGTTTCGATTCCGCCCGCTGGACCTGACGAAATCGGCGCCATGGCGCGCACGCTCGCCGCGTTCCGCGACACCCTCGAAGAGCTGCGGCGAACCTTGGCGCAGTTCGAGGCATTGCGCGCAGTCGGTCGTGCGGTCGGGTCGATGCTCGATCTTCAGGCCGTTCTGAGCCTTGTCGTTGCCCGCGCGGTCGAATTTTCGGGGGCAGCGGCGGGCGTCATCTATGAATACGACGAGGCATCGAGCGAATTTCACTTCCGCATGAGCCACGGCGCCGAGCCCGAGCTGGCCGAGCGGCTCAAGGCGCGGCCGATACGATTTGGCGAGGGCGCCGTCGGCCGCGCGGCGATCAGCACTGCGCCGCTCCAGATCCCCGACCTGCGCGAGCCGGGCAACCCTGGTGTTTCCGGTATCGTGGAACAACTGGATCGGCTCGGATATCGCTCGCTGCTCGCAGCGCCATTATTGCACGAGCAGACGATCCTCGGCGGGCTGATCGTCTTCCGGCGCGAGGCAGGGCATTTTTCCGATGAGACGGTTCGGCTGGTCGAGGCGTTCGCGATCCAATCGGCCCTCGCCGTACGGAACGCCAAACTGTTCGAAGCACAACGCCGCCGCGAAGCCGATTTACGGGCCGCCCACGAACAGCTGAAAGCGGCCCAGGCAAGTCTGATCCAGTCGGAAAAGATGGCGTCCTTGGGCCAGCTAACCGCGGGTATCGCGCATGAAATCAAGAACCCGCTGAATTTCGTCAATAACTTCGCCGAGTTGTCGCGCGAGCTGCTCGACGAGCTCAAAGAGGCGGTGGATCCGGCCATGGCGGCGCCTGACGTTAAGGCGAATGATGATGTGAGCGAGTTGGTAACCACTTTGGACGCGAATTTGGAGAAAATCGCCGAACATGGCCGCCGCGCCGACGGCATCGTCACCAGCATGCTGTTGCATTCGCGCGGCGGCAGCGGCGAGCGCCGAAAGAGCGATCTCAACGCATTGATCGAAGAAGCGTTGAACCTGGCATTTCACGGTGCTAGGGCCCGCAGCCAGGGCTTCAACGTTACCTTGCGGCGGGATCTTGAGGACCATCTCGAACCGATCGAAATCGTCCCGCAGGACCTCACTCGCGTTTTTTTGAATCTGTTCGGCAACGCCTTTTACGCGGTCGACAAGCGCCGCCGCGAGGGCGGCGAGGTGGGCTTTACACCGGTCGTAACAGTTTGGTCGCGGGATGCCGGCAACGCAGTCGAGATCCGGATTCACGACAACGGCATCGGGATGCCGCCCGAGGTCCGCGACCACGCCTTCACCCCGTTCTTCACGACCAAGCCCACCGGCGAGGGCACCGGTCTCGGCCTGTCGATCAGCTACGACATCGTCGTCCAGCAACACGGCGGCACTATCACGGTTGACAGCCGCGAGGGCGAATTTACCGAATTTACCATCGTGCTGCCGCGCAACCCGCCGGTTGTGACTTCGGCGTCCGCCGCCGCGACGACGGGAGCCCTCGCATGACCGAGCCCGCCGCGTCAGACAGCGTCTCGCACCCCGATGTCGAAGTTATCGAGGCAACCACCCCGTTCGACCGTTTTTTGCGGATCGACACGATCCGTTTCCGCCATCGCCTGTTCTCCGGCGAGTGGAGCTCTGCCAATACCTATGACGTCCTGCGGCAGGGTGCGGCGGTGGCGGTCGTACTCTACGATCCTGATTGCGACGCGGTCGTCCTGATCGAGCAATTCCGGCTGCCGGCTCTACTGGCGGGGAGTTCGCCTCGACAACTCGAGGTGGTCGCGGGTTTGGTCGACACCGACGAAACGCCGGAGATGGTCGCGATCCGCGAGACGCGCGAGGAGACCAGCTTGGCGCTCGATGGCGAACTGATCCCGATCCAGCGCTATCTGCCTTCGTGCGGCGCTTCGGACGAGAGCGTCTACTTGTTCTGCGCTCGCATCGATTCGAACACCGCCGGCGGCGTGCACGGCTCGCAAGATGAAGGCGAAGACATCCGCACGGTTGTTAAGACAATCGCCGAGATCGAAACCTTGCTCGACGTCGGCGCAATCGAGAATGGCCACACCGCTGATCGCGCTCTATTGGCTCGTTCGCCACCGCGCCGACGCTGCGCGCCCGATGGATCGGAAAATAAAATGGCCTGCTTCACGAGGCGCGGCGCATATCGGCGATGATTTCGGAGGCAGCGGCGGCGGGGTCCGAAGCTTTGATGATCGGCCGACCGACGACGAGATAGTCGGCGCCCTCGGAAATCGCCTGCGCCGGGGTTCCCGAACGCTTGTGGTCGTCGAGCGCACTTCCTGCCAAGCGAACGCCAGGTGTCACGACAAGCAATCCCTCCGCCCCCGCTGCATGGCGGATGCGATTGGGATTGTCCCGAGGTGCGGCGATGATCCCATCGCAGCCGGCGTTCCAGGCAGCTCGGGCGCGGTCGACGATCAACTCGGAAAGGCTGCCGCCGTAACCGAGTTCGCGCAGGCCCGCCGTGTCGAGGCTGGTCAATACCGGCACGGCCAGGATCTTGAGCTCGCTGCCCGCCTTGCCCTCGGCCGCAGCCTCGATGATGTCATTGTCGCCGTGGACCGTGACAAAGGTCGGCGCCGCGCTCGGCGGCGCGGGCGACCCCTTGCCTGACGGTCTCGCCGATGTCGAACATCTTAGCGTCGAGAAAGACTTTCTTGCCGCTCTCGACAAGCTCGTCGAGCAGCCGCTCAAACCCCGGGGCAAATATCAGCCATAACCCGAGCTTGAAGAACGACGCCACACCGTCGAGCCGTTCCACCATCCGCCGCGCGTCGGCAATTGTCGGCACATCGAGTGCGACGATCAGCCGGTCTTCGATGCGATCGGGAACCTCGCGGGTCTGAGCCATCTATTTTCCTGCGCTACCCTCTGCCAAGTCCGATAAAGGGTCGCCGCGGGAAGCGCAATTGCAGGAGTACCGCCTCGACGGGGGTCAGCCGCCAGCAGCAGCGCGAAAGGCGCGTTCGAACTTGGAGAATTCGTCGGCGGAGGCGTCCGACACCGCCCAATAGCCAAGGTCTCCATTGGTCCAGTGGCGCAAAGTGTAGCCGCGGCGGGTGACGCTTCTCGGCAAAGTCGCCATGTTGCGCCGGCAATACAAACACGTTGATGACGTGCTTGCCGGCGCGATACACGAGCGCCGGGACGGGCTTGCCTTCGATCAGGTCGAGCCGCCCCCCGATCAACGGAAAGCCTTGCGAAGCGAGGTCGATGCCGGGCGGCGACAATTCGGTGCGGCCGGCAAACCACGGCTTGACCGTGTGTTTGTCGGAGGAGGCGACATCGGTCAGATGATTGGCGAGCAGCGAGCGCAGATGGCTGTCAATGACCTCGTTCGCAATCGCATCCTGCTGATGCTCGCCTGATATCAGCCAAGTGCCACCGGAGCCGACCGCGACCGCGATCAGCATCGAGGCGGCGAAGGCGAGCCAGCCGGGACCGCGCGCGAATGCCGGCGCGCCGTCGCCCTCGCGACGCAGAGCAGCGCGGATCTGCGAGCGCAATGCCGGCGGCGCGCGATAAACCGGCGCCTCCTGACGGATGCCCTGGCGGAGCTGTTCGAGCGCCGCCAATTCGGGTCCGCACTCGGCGCAGCCCTTGATGTGGTCGCTCAGGTCGGCCCTGTCGGCCTCGCCCAGCTCGCCGTCTAAATACGCGTCGAGGCGCCCATGAGCCTCATCGCACTCCATCACCCAATATCCTTCCCTTCCCAATCCCGGCGCAACGCCGCCCGCGCGCGGTGCAACCGCGACATCACGGTGCCGATCGGCACGCCCGTTACCGCGGCGATCTGGCGATAGTCGAGTTCCTGCAACTCGCGCAACACGATGACTTCGCGCAGCGGCGCCGGCAGCCTTTCGATCAGCCGGTCGAGACGCCGCAGGTCGGACCGGCTCATCAGCAACGCTTCGGTGTCGGCCCCGCCGGCTCTGCGCCGGCTCGATCGCGTGGAGATCGCCGGCATCGTCGACGGCTTCGAGGGCCACCACCTCCGCCGGTCGGTTGCGTTCGAGCCAGCTGTAACAGGTGCGGCGCACGATCCGCAGCAGCCAGCTCTTGGGATCGCCCTCGCGATAGCTGTCGAAATAGCGAAACGCCCGCAGATAGGCTTCCTGCACGACATCGGCCGCATCGGCGTCGTTGCGCGTCAGCCACCGCGCGAGCGAGTAGGCGGCGTCGAGATGCGGCATTGCCACTTGCTCGAACCGGCTGCGCCGCTTCCGCTCCGCGATCCAACCCATATTGCGGCTTCGTCCTCACCCCGTCCCGACCGGCAAAGATCGGAGTTTATTCCTGCGCCATCTCGCCCAGTCCGGTCGCCAGTCGGTGAGAATGGTTGCAATCAGCGTCAGCGGACTACAAATTCCGGCTACGCAAGAAAGGATTGTGCCGATGGAAATGACCGGCGAATACCACATTCCGGCGCCGCGCGAACGCGTTTGGGAAGCCCTGAACGATCCCGAGACCCTGAAACGCGCAATCCCCGGCTGCCGTGAAATCGAAAAGGTCACGGACACCGAATTCACCGCCAAGGTCGTCGCCAAAGTCGGGCCGGTCAGCGCCACCTTTGGCGGCAAAGTCAATCTGACCGACCTCGACCCGCCAAAGGCATACACGATCTCCGGCGAGGGTACCGGCGGGGTTGCCGGCTTTGCCAAGGGCAGCGCCAAAGTCAGGCTTGATGACGAGGGCGGCGAGGCCACGCGCTTGCACTACGAGGTGCAGGCGCATGTCGGCGGCAAGCTGGCGCAGATCGGCTCGCGCCTGATTGACGCCACTTCGCGCAAGATGGCTGATGATTTCTTCCGCCGCTTTGTCGAGGCGATGTCGCCGCCAGCGGGAGCAAACGGCGCCGCGGCAAGCGAGCCGTCGGCAGCACCGGCGCCAAGGGCTCCGGAGACCCAAGCTGTTCCGCCAACCGCGCCCCAGCCGCCCGGACTTCCCGAGGAACTGCCGCAGCTCCAATCGTCGGAAGCGTCTTCGACAACAGAAGCGCCGTCGCGCCGCTTGCCGCCGGCTGTATGGGTCACCGGCCTGACGGCGATCGTCGCCGGCATACTCTATTACTTCACCCGCAAGGGCGAGAGCCGCTAGGGGGGACGGCGGGGGGGGGGGGCCGAAAGGGCGGGGGAGAGGGGGGGTTAGTCAGCACCGCTAGCTTTGCGAACGCCTTGACCCGAAGGGCGGGTCGCACGAAACTCCGCCCGGTTGCGGCCGTACGGGGACGGCCGTCATGCCCGAAGCAAGGGAGATTGCGATGCAGAAGACGGTGAGCCTCACCGTGAACGGCAAGCCGGTGTCGGCGACGGTTGAAGGGCGCACCCTCTTGGTGCAGCTGCTGCGCGAGCAGTTGGGATTGACCGGCACCCATGTCGGCTGCGACACCAGCCAATGCGGCGCCTGCGTCGTCCATGTCGATGGCGAGGCGGTCAAATCCTGCACCCTGTTGGCATTGCAGGCCGAAGGCCGCTCGGTATTGACGATCGAGGGGGTCGCGACCGGCGATACCTTGCACCCGATGCAGGAGGCGTTTCGCAACAACCACGCATTGCAATGCGGGTTTTGCACGCCGGGCATGGTCATGAGCGCGCTCGACCTCGTCAAAAACAACCCGAACCCGACCGAGCGCGAAATCCGCGAATATCTCGAAGGCAATCTCTGCCGCTGCACCGGCTACCACAACATCGTGTTGGCGATCGCCGAGGGTGCCGCGGTGATGCGCGGCGAGACCCCGCCGGCCAATGTGCACGGAGCGGCCGCGGAGTAGGGCGATGACCACGGTCGGAACGCCGGTCAGGCGGCGCGAGGATTACCGCTTTCTGACCGGACAAGGGACCTACACCGACGACATCAACCGCCCCAATCAGCTTTACGCATACATCCTGCGCAGCCCCTACGCGAATGCGCGGATCACCAATATCGACACCGCGGCGGCGGCGCAGGCTCCCGGCGTGGCCGCGGTCTTCACCGCCAAGGACATGATCGCCGACGGCGTCGGTGGGCTGCCCTGCGGCTGGCAGGTCCATTCGAAAGACGGCTCGCCGATGGCCGAGCCGCCGCATCCGCCGCTCGCCACCGATCGCGTCCGCCATGTCGGCGATCCGGTCGCTGTGGTCGATCGCCGAAACCCTCGAGCAGGCGCGCGAAGCGGCTGATCAAATTCAGATCGACTATGCCGAGGAAGCCGGCGGTCGTCGATCCCGGCGAGGCGTTGAAACCGGGTGCGCCGCAGGTCTTTGCCGATGTCCCGGGCAACCTTTGCTACGATTGGAGCCTCGGCGATCTGGCCGCGGTCGATGCCGCTATCGCGAAGGCGGCGCGGGTCGTCAAGCTCGACCTCACCAACAACCGCCTCGTCCCGAATGCGATGGAGCCGCGCGCGGCGATTGGCGAATTCGACCGGGCGACCGGCGAATACACGCTGTTCACGACCAGCCAAAATCCGCATGTGATCCGCCTGTTGATGGGCGCCTTTGTATTGCACATCCCGGAGGCGAAACTGCGCGTCGTCGCGCCCGATGTCGGGGGCGGCTTCGGCTCCAAAATCTACCATTACGCCGAAGAGGCGATCGTGACCTGGGCCGCCGGCAAGATGCCGCCGCCCGGTCAAATGGACCGCCGAGCGCTCGGAAAGCTTTATGTCCGATGCGCATGGCCGCGACCACTTGACCCATGTCGAGCTGGCGCTCGATGCCGACGCCAAATTCCTGGCGCTCAAGGTGTCAACGATCGCCAATATGGGCGCGTATCTGTCCACCTTCGCGCCGTGCATCCCGACCTATCTGTACGGCACCTTGCTCGCCGGCACCTACACGACCCCGGCGATCTATGTCGAGACCAAGGCGGTTTTCACCCACACCGTTCCGGTCGATGCCTATCGCGGCGCCGGTCGGCCGGAGGCGACGTTTCTGTTGGAGCGCATCGTCGATGTTGCCGCCGATGAGCTCGGCATCGATCCGGCTGAATTGCGCCGCCGCAATTTCATCCCGGCCGATGCGTTCCCGTATCAGACGCCGGTTGCTCTGCAATACGATAGCGGCGACTATCAGACGACACTGGAACTGGCGCTCAAGGCCGCCGATTACGCTGGTTTTGAGGCGCGCCGCCGCGAGGCGCTGGCGTCGGGCAAATTGCGCGGCATCGGCATCGCCACCTATATCGAGGCCTGCGGCATAGCACCCTCGGCCGTTGTCGGATCACTCGGCGCGCGCGCCGGCCTCTATGAAAGCGCCGCGGTCCGGGTGCATCCGACCGGCAGCGTTTCGATCCTGACCGGCTCGCATGCCCATGGCCAGGGACACGAAACGACGTTCTCGCAAGTCGTTGCCGACCGGCTCGGCATCCCGATCGAAAGCATCGAGATCGTCCATGGCGACACCGACAAGATCCCCTATGGCATGGGGACGTACGGCTCGCGGTCGCTCGCCGTCGGCGGCTCGGCGATCGTCAAGGCGATGGACAAGGTCATCGCCAAAGGCCGCAAGATCGCCGCGCATCTGCTCGAAGCCGCCGAGGCCGATGTCGAGTTTGCCGACGGCAAATTCACCGTCGCCGGCACCGATCGCTCGAAGAGCTTTGGCGAGGTGGCGCTGACCGCCTATGTGCCGCACAACTACCCCGAGGATCTTGAGCCGGGTCTCGACGAGACCGCGTTCTACGACCCGAAAAATTTCACCTATCCGTCGGGTGCGCACATCGCCGAGATCGAGATCGACCCCGAAACCGGGCATCTGACGATCGTAAACTTTACCGCGTCGGATGATTTTGGGCGTATCATCAACCCGATGATCGTTGCCGGCCAGGTGCATGGCGGGCTTGCCCAGGGGATCGGCCAGGCCTTGCTCGAGGGCTGCGTCTACGACAAGGAGACCGGGCAGCTGTTGACCGGCTCGTACAATGACTACGCGATGCCGCGCGCCGCCGATTTTCCGTGGTTTTCACTGTCGACGAATGTCACGCCTTGCACGCACAACCCGCTCGGCGTCAAGGGTTGCGGCGAGGCCGGGGCGATCGGCGCGCCGGCCGCATTGACCAATGCCGTTATCGATGCGCTAAAGCCGCTCGGTGTGCGGCATCTCGATATGCCCGCCACCCCCGAGAGGCTGTGGCGCACCATCCAGCAGCACCGCCACCCGCTCGCCGCGAACTAGAGAGAGCCCCGATGTACGAATTCAATTACCACAAGCCGACGAGCCTCGACGAGATCGCCAATTTGCTCGGTGCTAATGAGGAGGCAAAGCTCGTCGCCGGGGGCATGACCCTCGTTCCGACGTTGAAATTGCGGCTCGCCAAGCCCTCGGACCTGGTCGATCTCGCAGCGATTCCGTCATTGCGCGGCATTACCGATGCCGGCGACGCAGTCGTGATCGGGGCGATGACCCGGCACGGCGAAGTTCACAATTCGCCGGTCGTCAAGCAGGGCATCCCGGCCTTGGCGGCGATGGCGGGTCTGATTGGCGACCCGGCGGTGCGCAACCGCGGCACGATCGGCGGCTCGATTTCCAACAATGATCCTGCGGCGGATTATCCGGCGGCGCTGGTTGCCCTCAACGCCACGGTCCACACGACCAAGCGCGAGATACCGGCCGAAAGCTTCTTCACCGGGATGTTCGAGACGGCGCTCGAGCCAACCGAAATCGTCACCTCGGTGCGGTTCCCGAAAACCCCGTCTGCCAACTACCAGAAGTTCCGCAACCCGGCCTCGCGCTATGCCATCGTCGGGGTGTTTGTCGCCCGCACCCCATCGGGCGTTCGCGTGGCTGTGACCGGCGCCGGGCCCAGCGTGTTCCGCGTGCCCGAAATGGAAGCGGCGCTCGCGAAATCCTTCACCCCGGACGCGATCAAGGACATCACGATCCCCGACACAGGTCTCAACTCCGACATCCACGCGTCAGGCGAATACCGCGCCCATCTCGTCGGCGTGATGGCCCGCCGCGCCGTCGCCGCTTGCGCTTAAACTCACCGCCAATGACCCACGAACGGATCGAAATCAACCCAAAGATTATGGTCGGCAAGCCCGTGATCCGCGGGACGCGCATTCCGGTGGAATTGATTTTGCGCAAGCTCGGCGCGGGCGTAGCCTCGGCTGAGATCCTCGCCGATCATCCGCGGCTCACCTTAGAGGATATTCGTGCCGCGCAGGCGTTCGCTGCTGATTACCTTGCTGACGAGGAACTCGTATTTCGCTGAGGCTCAGCCGTAGTGCGCTGGCTCGCCGATGAATGCGTCGATGCGGGCCTCGTCAGCCGGCTGCATGCCGGCGGTCACGATGTCCTGTACATGGCTGAACTTGAGACGGGCGCCATGGATGCGCAAGTGTTGCAGCGGGTGAGCGCAGAAGGCCGCCTGCTGCTGACCGAGGATAAGGATTTCGGCGAACTTGTTTTCCGATCGCGGCAGCCGGCTCCCGGAGTTGTCCTTATTCGCATTGCCCCCGCCCAACGCCTGCTCAAATGGACACAGCTCGAAGCTGCGATCGATAAATTCGGCGCGAAACTGATGGGCCGCTACTTGGTCATTGAAGCGGCCCGATTCCGATCCAGACCATTGCCGCAACCATTCGCATAGACACGGTATTGCTCATTGCAAGGAGCGGCGAATCAATCCCGAGAGGGGAGAGTCGGCGTCTGCGGGATTGCTTTCCCGGAGTTCATCCTCGAACCGCGCCAAGCGCGGATCCGTGGGCTCGCAATGACCGTTAACTTGGCCTGCGTCCCACGGATGCTATTTTTTACCGACCGGAACGGGGATGCCGGGGATGTTCACATTGACCGCGCCCAGATGGTTGCGGCTGGTGAAGTAGAGAGTCTTCCAGTCGCTGCCGCCAAAGGCGAGATTGGTCGTGGCGGGCGCGCCATGAACAATGCGGCCGAGCTTTTTGCCGTTGCGATCCATGATCCACAACCCGCCGGCGCCGCCGCAATAGACATTGCCTTCGACATCGACCTTCATGCCGTCGGGCACGCCGGACTCGGCGCCGCGCAGATCGGCGAAAACCCGGTCACTGTGTTTGGCAAGTGTGCCATTGGGATTGACGTCGAACGCGCGGATATGACCGCGACGCGAGTTGTTGATGTAAAGCACGCTCTCATCGGGCGAGAAAGCGAGGCCATTGGGCACAATAAAATCATCGACCAATAGGCTCAGTGTGCCGAGATCGGGGGTGACGCGATAAACACCCGAAAAGGTCAGATCCCATTGCTGCGGCGCATTGGGGCTGGTCCACGGATCGGTGAAATAGATACAGCCGTCGGATTTGACGACAACGTCATTGGGCCGGTTCAACTGGCGGCCTTGGAAGCTATTGGCGATGACGGTGATGCTACCATCCGCCTCCTGCCGGGTGACGCGCCGAGAGTCGTGCTCGCAGGCGACGAGCCGCCCTCGCAAATCGCGGGTCAGCCCGTTGGCGCGGTTGGTCGGCTCCAACAGCAATGACACGCCTTTGCCGGGCCCGTATTTCATGCGACGGTTATTGTGGATGTCGCTGAAGACGAGATAGCCGCCTTCGTGCCACCATAATGGCCCCTCGGCCGGTCCTTGCGGGCCGCCAAAACCGTCGGCGAGTTCCTGGATCGGCTGCGAGATTTCGATGATCCGGTCGAGTTCCGGCGTCAGTTGCTCGATGCGTTTCGCCCCTTCGGCCATCTCGTCCCTCCATTTCAAATTTAACATCGCAGCCGCTTTATACCCCGTGGCCGGACTTAATCCGGCCATCCACGACTTTTGCCATGTCGAGCGCTGACCCCGTGGATGCCCGGGTCAAGCCCGGGCAAGGGGAACAGGAAGTGTTTATGCTGTAAGCGGGATGCCTGCAGGTAAGCCCAGACATCCCGCTTCTGGGTCGGGTCCGTTACGCCTGCGCACCCTGATAAAGCGGCCCGCGGATAATCTGACCGGGCAACGCATCGGTCAGATTGCCGTTCTCCAACAGCACCGTACCATTGACGATGACGTGGTCGATGCCGACCGCGTCGCGCTTCACCTGAACGCCACCCGCGGGCATGTTCGCAACCGGCTCGCGCGGCTTCGACGCGATCGTGTCGGGATCGAAGATGGTGATGTCGGCGACCTTGCCGGCGGCGATAAAGCCGCGATCGGTAATGTCGTGCATCAGCGCGGTCCTACCGGTCAGCCGATAGACCGCCTCTTCGAGCGTCATCACCTGCTCTTCGCGCACCCAATGACCCAGCAGATTCGTGCTGGTCTCATGCCGGTCGGCAGTGTGCGGCCGGCCACCGCCGTCGCTGGTGCCGATGACGGTAAACTGCGAGCCAAGGATGTGCTTCTGC
This sequence comes from uncultured Alphaproteobacteria bacterium, assembly GCA_963777435.1. Classification (GTDB taxonomy): domain Bacteria; phylum Pseudomonadota; class Alphaproteobacteria; order ATCC43930; family CGMCC-115725; genus AP-15. The sequence continues at coordinate 324,581 of CAVZQT010000004.1, read as the reverse complement.
GTCTTCGGATCATGGTTGCGGTCGATCGCCTGGAAGCAGGTCTGCAAATCCTCATCGAGCGACAGATCGAGGAAGGCGTCCATGATGCCCTTATTCTGCTCCGTGGCGATCTGCTCGACGCTCTTGCCCTCGAGATGGCGATTCTGCCCCTTCGTCGTCATGAACACCTGGACGAGGTCCCAGCGCCGATTGAAGACGCCGCGGGTGCGGCCGCGCCGGTCGGTCATGCCGCCTTGTTGCTCAGCCGTACCCTCGACCGCTTCGGCCGAAAGCGCCTTGCGCAGTTCGGGGTCACGGAAGGCGCGCATACGTTCCTGATAGGGCAAGGCCATGACCTTGTCCCAGGTCGGCATGCCGCGGAAGACGCCTTCGGGGTTGGTGATGTCCTCGTCCTGCGGCACATTGAGACCGCGCTGCAGGTCGAAGATCGCGCCGGCAACGGTCGACAGGCACGAGCCGTAGCAGCGGGCGCCGCTCTTGAACCCGTCCTCGAGCCACTTCAGGTGCTCGACCCATTCATCGGGGTTGCCGATCGGATCCGACATCAAGTTGTAGATCGAGGGCCGCCCAGTGCGCGCCGCGAGTTCGCGGGCGACCTGCCGGGTTTGCTTGGTGCCGCCGGGGGCGCCGCCCGCGACTTGGAATACGCCGGTGCCGAGTTCGCCGAGCACGCTGGCGAGCGCCCAGCGCTCGGCGTCATCGCCAACCCCGGCCGGGTCGCCGCGATCCTTTGGTGCGGTCGAGAAGCCGAGTGCCCCGTCATGCATCGCCTCGCGGATCAGCCGCTGCATCGCGGCCATCTCCTCGGGGGTCGCCTGCCGCTCGGAGGCTGCCTCGCCCATGACATAGCGGCGGATGCCGGAATGGCCGACCAAGGTGCCGACATTGATGCCGCGCCTCTTGCCGAGCGCATTCAGATAGTCACCGACCGATTCCCAGGTCACGTCGACCCCGGCCTTCATGACCGGAAGCGGAATCTGTTCTGCGTCCGAGAAGAATTCGAGATACCACTCGCCATCGCCCGGCCGCACCGGAGCGATGACCTGGCCGCACTGGCCGACGACAACCGTGGTGTGGCCGTTGTGCACCCACGAACCGCAATATGGGTCCCACACGGCCTGCGGGTCGAAATGGGTGTGATGATCGATAAAGCCGGGCGCCACGACGCGCCCTTCGGCGTCGATAGTTTGCTTGGCGGCGGCGCCGGCATACTTGCCGACCCCGACGATCTTGCCGTCCTGTACCGCGACATCGGCGATAAAGGCCGGCTCGCCCGAGCCGTCGACGACGCGCCCGTTTTTAATGAGCAGATCATATGCCATGGTCGTTTCTCCTCGTCGCCCCGCTCCCCAAGAGCCCGGGGCCTCGACGCGAGCCCGCTACGATCAAACGGCGGACCCGCTTTTCAGCCTTCGTAAGCTGCGACAAGATGCTACGCCTTGGCGTCTACACCAGCAACATTTTCGCATAATCACGGGGCGGCGGCGTAATATTCATGCAGTAATTTCATTAATTATATGCAATTGATTCATTCGCCTCCGCCGGTGCTTGCTTGCCGCGTCGCGTCGCCCCTGCGACGATGCATGAATTACGAATGCGCCGGGGAATGGCTTACATACGCCGGCACCATAGCAGGGGGAAACGCATGTCCGCTACCGAACGCCTCCCGATCATGATACGAGTTCGCATCGCCGGCGCCGCCGTGGCGCTCGCTCTGACAGCCGCCGGCACGCCCTTGGCGCATGCCGTCGCGGCGGAAGCCAAGGTGATCGAAATGCCCGACGGTCTGAAATATACCGACAACAAAGTCGGTGACGGCGCCACCGCCACCTCCGGCTCCAAAGTCTCGGTCCACTACACCGGCTGGCTCTACAAGGATGGCGCCAAGGGCGCCAAGTTCGACAGCTCGCTCGACCGTGGTCAGCCGTTCGATTTCACCCTCGGCGCGCATCAGGTCATCCAAGGTTGGGACGAAGGTGTCGCCGGCATGAAGGTCGGCGGCGAACGGACGCTGATCATCCCACCCGAACTCGGCTACGGCGCGCGCGGCGCCGGCGGCGTGATCCCGCCCAACGCGACCCTAATGTTCGACGTGCAGCTGCTCAAAGTGCAGTAGCGCGAGGTGAGCCCTGAGGCTGGGCGAGAATGGCGTTGCAATTAGCGCCGTACGTGGCAAGCCCTACTGAACGGTGAGGAGATAGCGTGAACTGGCATGTCGGCCAGGTAAAGATCACCAAGATCGTCGAACTCGAAGTCACGGGCGGCAGCCGCTTTCTGTTGCCGCAGGCGACTTATGACGAGATCCGGCCGATCGCCTGGCTATGCCCTGATTTCGCCGACGATCATGGCCGGCTCAAGATGAGCATACACGCGCTCGTCGTCGAAACCCCCGATCGCCGGATCGTCGTCGATACCTGCCTCGGCAATGACAAGGAAAACCGGCGCATCCCAAGCTGGAACCGGCTGCAGACGAGTTTCCTCACTGATCTGGCCGCCGCCGGTTATCGTCGCGAGACGATCGATACAGTCGTTTGCACCCATCTTCATGTCGATCATGTCGGGTGGAACACGATACTGGTCGAGGGAAGCTGGGTTCCAACCTTTCCCCAGGCGCGCTACCTGATGGGCCGGCTCGAATACCGGCATTGGACAGCGCAGCACGAGCGCGAAGACATGAACGCCGTCCTCGCCGATTCAGTGACGCCGGTGTGGGATGCCGGGCTGGTCGATCTCGTCGAAACCGATCACCAAATCTGCGACGAAGTCAGCCTCGTCCCGACCCCCGGGCATACGCCGGGCCATGTCAGCGTCCGGATCGCCTCAGATGGCGAAGAGGCACTTATAACCGGCGACTTCATGCACCATCCCTGCCAGATCGCGCGGCCCGAGTGGTCATCGACCGCCGACTCAGACCCCGATCTCGCCCGCACCACCCGCGAACAAATGCTGGCGAGCCTCGCCGACACCTCCGTGTTGGTCATCGGCACCCATTTCGCTGGCCGCACCGCCGGCCACGTCGTCCCCGACGGCCCCGCCTTCCGCCTCGCCCCCTAAGCGCCAGCCCGTCCCGGCTCAGCTCCTAATTGGCTGCCAAAACGGAGCTATGCCTTGCACCGCGCGTCCTCGAACCCGAAATCCCGACCATGACCAGGATGATCGCCGAGATCTATGACGCGCTGCTTGCCGCGGGATCTCCGGAGGATAAGGCGCGAAAAGCCGCCGAAGCGGTCGCCGGCTACGAGAACCCGTTCACTACAATCGATCAGCGGCTGACCAAGATGGGGGGCAATTTCAATCAGCGCTTCGCCAAGATCGAGGGTGAGCTCAAGCTGGTGACCTGGATGGTCGGCTTAAATCTCGCCCCGACAGTGGGCGTGTTCTTTATGCTGTTGCGCCACTGAGCTGTTACAGTAAAGTCGGCTCGTGCCGACCCCCCGGCCATACGCCCGGTCATGTCAGCATCGGGGTCGCCTCGGGAGGCGAAGAGGCATTGATATCAGGCGATTTCATGCACCATCCCCTGCCAGATCGCGCGGCCCGATTGGTCGTTGACTGCCGATCCCGATCTCGCACGAAACACCCGCAAACGATGCTGACCGGGCTCGCCGACACCTCCGTGTTGGTCATGGGCACCGATTTCGCCGGCCGCACCGCGGGCCACGTCGTCCCCGACGGTCCAACCTTCCGCCTCGCCCGGTGACCAAGGCAAAATGGCGGATAATGCCCGATTACGGAAAGTCGGGTGCGAATCACCGGCTAAGGTACAAATGTCAAGCCACCACCTCGAACGGTATACCTTTACCTTCCAAAATCTCTAAAAATGGTTCTGGAATATCGCTAAACAAAAGTCGATTTCCCGCCGGCTCCCCTCTGGGAATTGGGTAGGAATATATTAATTCGTCACTTCTTTTAAAGCTCCGCTTCCATGATCCGAATTCGTCTAAAAACTGTTGGTTTTTATTATGGTCGATCAATATATTTGGCATGTTCGTTTAACTCTTCAGATTTTTAATAGGAGTATTCGAGCTCATCATTCTCTTCGCGATCCCAATTCGCAGTTTTAGGTTTCCATCTCCGGCAAAAACCGGTTTTCCGTTTAAGCCCGCGGTCATCTCGATATTCGATATCTCCAACACAAAACCAATTGGTATCCCTGGCGTCCCAATTAAAATCGCGCTTGGTGAGGTACATTCGCTCCTCGCCCGTAACCAATTTATCGGTCGATGGCGTCACATCATCGAAGTGAATTTTCCTATTTCCATAGGTCCACGGATTTTCGCCATTAATAATCCTACTGCGAATTTGTACAATATGGGCGGCAGTCTCTCCCTCATTAAGGTAGATGAACTCAATCCTACAATGGTGATCTGCGGTGATATCCTCTAAATGAGGTCTGAAGGCGCGCACCGTAATTTTCGGTCGATGGGTCGAGATAAACTCATCGCGAGCCAGTTTGGTCGTCGTGCTGAGTACCCATGTGAACAGAGCGATGACGACGGTTCCCGCTGCGGTAACCACAGTAGCTAGAACAGTTGCATGATCACTGGTCCATGCCTAAGCGCAGGCAACCCACGACACGAACGATATCCCCATGCCAGTTCGCGCTGCTACCAGATATTGTGTTCCTGCATTGCTCTGTGCAAGGATGGCCAAGCCGCGTAAGCTCCATTCCGGAAAGCCCAGCAAAGTCGGGGCGAAATGCTGGGGGTGCGCACGCAGGTGAAACCGGCAAGCGGCAGCCTATTCGAGTTTCGCGCTCGTCCTGGCGCTCGCGAACGCTTTAGCGCCTTGTTTCTTCTTGGCCAAGTCGGACACCGGATTTAGCCGGTCGGACACCGGCTTTAGCCGGTGCATATCCGCCATCCCGGCAGCTGCCGGTGCCGAGTCATCTGATTGAGGACGCGGCGGCAACGCTGGCGCTCGGTGATCGAGCAGCGCACCGCACGCGGGGAGGAGGCGGATTGCATCCGCCCTACCTTGCCGTCCGCGGGGGCGTGGCTCGCGGCCAGGGCAAAGGGGACGACATTCACCCGACGGCGAAGCGGCGGATTGCGTCGTTATCGAATTTTAGGCCGAGGCCGGGGGTGGTCGGCATCGCCAATAGGCCGTTTTGCGGGACCGGGACTTCCTCCCACAGATGGAACAGTCGCGGCATGTATTCGACGGTCAGTCCATTGGGCACAGCGCCGACCAAATGCACATGGATCTCGGGCACACCGTGGCTGACGACCGACAGGTTAAAGGCCTCGGCCATGCCGGCGATCTTTAGCCAGGGCGTGATCCCGCCCGAGCGCACCTGGTCGATCATCACGATGTCGACCGAGCGGGTTTCGAGCATGTGGCGGAACGGCACGATCCCGTAAAGATATTCGCCGCCGGCGACCGGTGTCGCCAACGCCGCGCTGACCCGCGCCAACCCGGCGTAGTCGTCATGCGCAGTCACGTCTTCGAGCCAAAAGAGGCCGACCCCGGCATCCTCGACCCGCTTGCCGATGTCGATCGCCTGCTCGGGCCGCCAGCGCTGGTTGATGTCGCACATCAGATCCATATCGGGGCCGACTGCCTGGCGGATCAGCCGCGCCTGCTCGACCTCGCGCGCGGGCGAGGTAACGCCCGGCAGACCGAGCTGCATCTTGGTCTGGCGATGACCCTTTTCGCGCAGCCGCTGGGCGGCGGTCAGCGCCTCCTCGAGCTTGAGGCCGCGGCGCAACGCGCCACTCGCGTAAGTCGCGATCTGGTCGCGCCCGCCGCCGAGCAATTTCCACAACGGCAGGCCTAGGGCCTTGCCCTTGATATCCCACAGCGCGACATCGATCGCCGACAACGCCATCATAAAGATGCCGGCGGGGCCGGCGCTGATCGCCGCGGCGCGCAATTTGGCAGCGACCGCCTCGACCCGCATCGGGTCCTCGCCAATCGCCAGCGCACCCAACTCGTCGACGGCGTGGCGCAAGGTGCGGGTCAGGGCGCCGCCAAAATAGGTGACGCCCAGCCCCTCCACACCGTCATCGGTGCCGAGCCGCAGCCAGACAATCGGGTTCTTGGCGTTCGGGTTTTCCGAAAAGCCGGCGAGCGGCTCGTCATTCGGCAACGCGACAATGCCGGTCTCGACCTTGGTAATTTTCATGACGTCTCCCAGACATCGAGCCCAACCCGCCACCCCCACGAGAGTCGCTAGGATTCAGGTCCGCTGTGGTTCTAACACGAACTGGATTGTGTCGAAGGGCACGTTCGACAGCACAACGGGGACGTCTCGATAGCGCCCGGCATTATTTGGTATATCATATTTGATACCGAGCTTGGCGAAACCGGCGGTATCTGTCCGAATCCCTCGAAGGCATAATTTATGCCCAGCAAGCCCCGCGAGTACAGCATCGACTGTCTGCGCCACCATCCCTTCGGGCCAATCGCCAATATCCAAACTCGCTTCTGAACCGCCTTCTTGCTTGCAAGCTGCGCTAAGAAGATCGGCTGCAACTTGATCCGCCTTAAAAGCCATAGAAATGGCGAGTTCAGTCATTCCTTAGTCCTTTCATGACGGCGTATCCTATCTTTTCACCTTCGCTATGCATGCATTCATTCCCTGCATCTACTGTACGCGCCGGATACCGCTTCCCTGATACCATTTTATCCATTCCACAGTACGAAAGAGCGTTCAGAACCATGTTCCCGATTTGCAATGATCTTGGTGCGTACGTGGTATCATTGGCGAAGTAGTGTTCGATAAGATCTTTTGCTCCGGCGACGAGTTGTGTCGTTCTTTTTAATCTACAATAAGAAAGTGTATTATCTTCGTTGAGATTGGAAATGCAGGTCTGTATCGCTGCACGATCCGCCGCTGTTGGTATATAAATATAGGTCGATCCGTTACCTGAGGCCGCTCCGGCTTCCGCAACGGAAGTGAGAGCGGCGGTGAGGAAGCCTGCGATCAATCCTCGGTGGTCCAACTCGTCACCTCCCGCTCGTGGCGCATTAGCATTATACCTCGGCGCACGTCGAGACGCTGCGGGTGTGATTTTACCGAGCGAAGGCTCGAGGTTCAGCCGGCACTTCCCCGAGTTGTGATGAGGATCAGGCGCGATACTTCTCGATTGCCTTTTCGTTGAATTCGAGACCGAGGCCGGGGCGGTCCGGCAAGACGAGTTCGCCGGTGCCGGGGTCGAATTCGGCGACGCCGTCAAACAATTTCAGCATCCAGCCCATATATTCGACAGTCAGCCCGTTGGGTGCGGCGGCGACAAGATGGGCGTGGATCTCTGGGATCACATGGCTGACCACCGGCAGGTTGAAGGCCTCGGCCGTTCCGGCGACCTTCAGCCACGGCGTCACACCGCCGACCCGGGCGAGATCGATCATCACATAATCGACCGAGCGCCGTTCGATCATGTGACGGAACGGGACGATGCCCCAGACCAATTCGCCGCCGCAGATCGGCGTCGCGAGCGCCGCGTTGACCCGGGCCAACCCGGCGTAATCGTCATGGGCCGTAACGTCTTCGAGCCAGAACAGCCCGACCCCGGCATCCTCGACCCGTCTGCCGATATCGATCGCTTGCTCCGGCCGCCAGCGCTGGTTGATGTCGCACATCAGTTTGATGTCGGGGCCGAGTGCGGCGCGGATCTCGACCGCGCGCTCGACTTCTTTCGCCGGGGTCGTGTCGCCGGGCAACGCCAATTGCATCTTGGCTTCGCGAAAGCCCTTGTCTTTGAGTTTGCCAGCCGCGGTCACCGCCTGATCCAAGGTCAGGTTGCGGCGTAAGGCGCCACTGGCATAGGTCGCGACCCGCTGCCGGGCGCCGCCGAGCAGTTTCCACAAGGGCTGGCCCAGCGCCTTGCCGCGAATATCCCACAGCGCGATGTCAATCGCGGACAATGCGAGGGTGAACATTCCGGCCGGGCCGGAGCCGCCGGCCGCGGCGCGCAATTTGTCGGCGATCGCTTCGACCTGGTGCGGGTCTTCGCCGATCAACAGTGCGCCGAGATCATCAACAGCGCGCTTTAATGCATTGGTTATCGCCCCGCCATAAAAGGTGACGGCGATCCCCTCCACGCCGTCACCGGTGCCGATCCTGACAATCACGATCGGCCGCGCCGCGTTCGGATTTTCCGGCGTGTCCGCCAACGGATCAGCCTCGGGTAGAACCAGGATCTGCGAGCGAATGCTCGATATCTTCACGGCATTGTCCTCCCCTCGGCGGCGTCGAACGAGGATAACATGCTAGTGCCAAAAAATGAGATCGGCGGCGATCGCGACCAATGCTGCCGCCGCGATGTAGAACGGCAGCACTACGAGATAGGCGCGCTTAGCTTGTTCCGTGGCATGCGAGACGATCGATTGCGCATGCAGCAAGACGCCGTCGCGGGCAACATCCTCGACAAAGTTCTCAAGCTTTTCCAGCACCCGCGGCAGGCGGTCGAGCATGTCGACGATTGTGTCGAGCCGCTCACGCAATCGCGCCTCGGGACCGCGATTATCGCGCATCCAGCTCTCGATAAGCGGCTGCGACAAGGCCCAGATATTGATCTCGGGATCGAGCCGGCGACCTATCCCTTCCACCAGCACCATTGTCTTTTGCAATAGCAGCAGCTGGGGCTGGGTCTCCATATCGAACTGCTCGGTCACCTGAAACAATTGCGCGAGCAACCGGGCAACCGAAATCTCCTGTAACGGCCGGCCCAAAATCGGCTCCCCGATGGCGCGGCAGGCCTGGGTGAAAGCATCGATCGAACGGGTCGCCGGGACATAGCCGGCATCAAAATGAACTTGGGCGACGCGGCGGTAGTCACCGATCAGAAACCCGATCAGCATGTCGGCGAGGTATTTGCGGGTCGCAACGTCGAGACGCCCCATGATCCCGAAATCGATAACGACAAGCGCCCCCGAGGCGTCGACAAACATGTTCCCCGGATGCAAGTCGGCATGAAAAAAGCCGTCGCGGAACACTTGGTTAAAAAAGGCGCACGCCGCCTTGGTCAAGACATCCTGGACGCGGTGCCCGGCAGCGATCAGCCCAGCCCTGTCGTCGATGCGCACGCCCTCGACCCGCTCCAAGGTCAGCACACCGCGCCCTGTGCGCGACCAATCGATGTTGGGCACCTGAAAGCTCAGATCGCCGGCGAAATTCTCGGCGAGTTCGGAGGCCGCGGCAGCCTCCAACCGCAAATCCATCTCGAAAGTCACCACTTCGGCGAGGGTGCGAACGATTTCGACCGGTTTAAGCCGTCGCGCCGGCGGGTAAACGCGCTCAATCAGGGTGGCGAGCCAGGCAAAGAGATCAAGGTCGCGAGCAAAAGCATCCGCCACTCCGGGGCGCAACACCTTGACCGCAACATCCTGCCCGTCTGTGGTCCGCGCGAAATGAACCTGCGCGATCGATGCCGCCGCGACCGCGGTTTCATCAAACGCTTCGAACAACATGGCGAGCGGCTGACCGAACTCCAATTCGATCGCGGCACGCGCCACCGAACCGGGGACGGCGGGCAGGCTATCCTGCAGGCGCGCTAGGTCGGCCGCGACTTCCTCGCCAAATAAATCGGCCCGCGTGGACAGCAGCTGGCCGAGTTTGATAGACCCCGGCCCCAGTTCGTCGAGCGCCGCAGCGAGGCGCTGGCCGGGGCGGGCCGGCACCCGTCCGCGCCGCCGGGCGAACAACCCGGCACACCGCACATAGAAGCCGACAACCGGAACGCCGGTAAACAGGAACAGCGCGTCATGACGCGCTAATGTCAGGCCGATTTGGGCGAGGCGGACAAGGTTGCGCAGGCTGCGCAGCAGCCCGAGTTTGCCCTGCGCGGCGTCAAAGGCGCCAAGCGGAGTGGAGCGCAGCAATCCCCCCCGTTAGGTTGCGAAACCGAACCTGCTCTAGCCCGGCGCCGGCCATCATTTCGGCGAGTTCGCTCTGGCGCGGAAAACCGCGGATGCTTTCGACGAGGTATTTATAGGCGTCGCGGTCGCCGGTGACGATCTGCCCCAATAGCGGGACAATCCGGAAGCTGTAGAGATCGTAAAGCGGTTGCAGGAAGGGCACCACTGCTGGCGTAAACTCGAGACACAGAAATCGGCCGCCCGGCTTCAGCACACGCCGCGCCTCGGCGAGGGCCGCCCCGAAATGGGTCACGTTGCGCAGCCCGAAGGCGATCGTATAAAGATCGAAACTGCGGTCGGGAAAGGGCAGCCGCTCGGCATCGGCGGCCAGCCATTGAAGGCCGAAGAGTATCCCCCGGTCTAGCGCCCGCGCCCGGCCAATCTCAAGCATCCGCTGATTGACGTCGCAGATGACGGCGCCGCCCTCGGCGGCAATGCCGGGCTCGGGAGACATGCCGGGCTCAGGGGACGTGCCGGGCTCAGCGGGCGTGCCCCCGGCGACGGGCACCAAGCGCGGCAATGCCCGCAAGGCGATATCGCCGGTGCCGCCCGCAACATCGAGCAGAAGCTGGCCCGGACGCGGCTTTAGGGCGGCAACCATTTCGGCTTTCCACAATCGGTGGATACCGCCGCTCATCAAATCATTCATCAAATCATAGCGCGGTGCGACACTGTCGAAGATTGCCCTGACAATCGGGGGCTTCTCGTCTTCGGGCAGATGGCGGTAGTCGCGCGTCCCGATCCCGCCTGCTTTTTCCTCGCTCATTGGAGCCGAACATAGTCCGATCGGATCGCCGGCGCCATGCCGTGACAGCCGGTATTCCGATACAAACACCCGCGCGAGTGGGATATCGTCGCCCGGCGCAGGCTGAGGTCCAAAGCCTCTGAATGAGAGAGCGCCTGCCACGAAATTCCGCAGCAATGTTGGCGGGGAGAATGCCTGAGCTGCCTGAGGTCGAGACCGTACGGCGGGGGCTGGCGCTCAAAATGACCGGCCGGCGGATCGTGCATGCCGAATTGCGCCGCCCCGACCTGCGGCGGCCCTTTCCGCCCGAACTTGCCGATCGGCTGGGCGGCGCTGCAATTGGCGCGCTCGGCCGCCGCGGCAAATATATCCTGATCGAGCTCGGCAAAGATGGGTTGCTACTCCTGCATCTCGGCATGTCCGGCCGGATCACGACCGCCGATGGCGAAGCACCGGCAGCGCTGCATGATCACGTCGTGCTGACGCTCGATGATGGCACGATCGTGACCTTTAACGACCCACGCCGCTTTGGCTTGCTGGATTACGTCAGGCGCAGCGAGGCGGCCGGGCACCCGCTGTTGGCGGGGCTTGGCCCCGAGCCGCTCGGCCCCGATTTCGACGGCCCCTATCTCGCCGGCAAGCTCGCCGGCAAGATGACCCCGATCAAATCGGCATTGCTCGATCAGCGGATCGTCGCCGGGCTTGGCAACATCTATGTGTGCGAGGCGCTTTACCGCGCCCGATTGTCGCCGCGACGGTTGGCTGGCACAATTGGCCGCGGCAGGGCCGAGCGGCTGGTGGCGGCGATCCGCAGCGTGCTCGAAGAGGCGATCGAAGCCGGCGGGTCGTCATTGCGCGACTATGTCCAGACCAATGGCGAACTCGGTTATTTCCAGCACCGCTGGGCGGTCTATGGCCGCGAGGGCGAGCCGTGCCCCGGTTGCACATGCACCCAGAGCGTGCGTCGCATCGTGCAGGCCGGCCGCTCGACTTTTTTTTGCGCCAAGCGGCAGCGCTAGAGGAAAGCAGACATGAGCGAAAAGCCCGAGTACCAGAACATTTTGGTCGAACGCCGCGGCGCGGTCGGCATCATCACGCTGAACCGGCCGCAAGCACTCAACGCTCTTAATGCGGCCTTGATCGGCGAGTTGGCCGGGGCAATCGACGATTTTGAGCATGACGATTTGATCGGCGCCGTGGTTTTAACCGGCAGCGATAAGGCTTTCGCGGCCGGGGCCGACGTCAAGGAGATGCTCGGCAAGACCTATCCCGAGACATATCTTGACGACTTCATCACCGTTGGCTGGGAACGGGTAGCGCAATGCCGTAAGCCGGTCATCGCCGCGGTGGCGGGGTTTGCGCTCGGCGGCGGCTGCGAGATCGCGATGATGTGCGATATTGTGATCGCCGCCGATACCGCCCGCTTCGGCCAGCCCGAGATCAACCTCGGCACGATCCCGGGAGCGGGCGGCACGCAGCGCCTAACGCGCTTTATCGGCAAGGCCAAGGCGATGGATCTATGCCTGACCGGGCGAATGATGGACGCCGCGGAGGCGGAACGCGCCGGGCTCGTCAGCCGGATCGTACCGGCCGCCGATCTGTTGACCGAAGCGGTCAAGGTCGCCGAGCGGATCAGCGAGATGTCGCGCCCGATCGCGATGATGGTCAAGGAGTTTGTCAACCGCGCCTATGAAACGACATTGACCGAGGGCGTTCGGTTCGAGCGCCGGGTTTTTCACGCGACTTTTGCGACCGAAGACCGCCGCGAAGGGATGGCCGCGTTTATCGAAAAGCGCAAACCCGCCTTCCGCAACCGCTGACCGGTAGCGTGGCGTCAGGTTTGCTAAAATCAAGATCGGCGCGGCTTACGGCCGGCTTGGAACGCGTCGCGGACGTTTTCGAAAAAGGGGCGCAGCGGGCGACTGGACGGCCGGGCTTCGTATTCGCCGCGTTCGGCAGCGATTTTTTTGGCGAGACGCAGACGTGGACTTTGCGAGGCATGGCCGGAAACGCCATGCTTATGGCTGCCTATGCCGCCCCGGCCCTGCTGCACCGTCTTGCTCCTTTTTAGACTGGGCTCAGCGCCATTTGTCGCCCCAGACAACGTAGCGGTTGCGGCGCCGCGGCTCGAGCCCTTCTTCGATCATCCGTTGCACCTGCGCCTCGACGAGATCGTCGAGCGGGTCGCTCGCAACCCAGGCGAGACCGTGGGCGCGGAGCAGAGTTTCGATCTCCTCGCGTGGGCGGCCGCCGAGAAACGGCAGCCGGTCGCCAATCGCGGCATATTCCGGGCTTGTCCGAGCGTTTTCCTGGCATCCCGGCTGGGCAGCAGCGACGCGGTCGCTGCCATCGAGCACGGCACCGTCGACAACGACGAGCCGCCCGCCCGGGCGCAGTACGCGAATCCACTCGTCGATCGCCGCTTCGGGGTGCGGCAAAGTCCACAACACATGCCGGCTGATCACCAGGTCGAAACTCCCCGGCGCAAATGGGAGCTGCTCGGCATCGGCCTGCTCGAAACGCACCGCAAGACCGCGCTCAGCGGCTTTGCGCTCGGCCCGCGCGATCATCGCCGGGGCGAAATCGACACCGGTGACGCAGTGTCCGCGCGCCGCGAGTTCTAGGCTCAAGAAACCGGTGCCGGAACCGGCGTCGAGTGCCTCGAGCATACGTCCCGGCGGCAGGACAAGACCAAAGATCCGATCCCACGCCATATGCTCGTCGGGGGTGCGGATGCTATGCCCAAAATCCTCGTCGAAATGCGCCGCACGCCGGTCCCAATGAGCGGCCACCTGCTCTTTGACCGGATCTGAATGGAGTGAAGACATGGCAGGTGTCCTTGTTTCGAGTAGTCAGGCCAGCCTGGTGACCGCGGCCAATGCTTCGACCTGCTCGCGATAGCGCGAGACCGGGTTCAACAGCAGATGATTGGCGCCCATCGCGACCACCTCTTCGAGCCGCTCGCGGACCAGTTCCGGTGTGCCGTGAATGCCCGACGCGTCGGTTCCCTCGGGATTGTGATAGACCTCGGTAAACCAGCGGTGCAGTTCGGCGCGAGCGACGTCCGGACGTTCGTCAACCGCCATAAACAACCGTTTCGAAATCGGGAACGTCGTCGGATCGCGCCCTGCCTTTTCCAACGCCGCTTTTAGGACCGGTACGGATTCTCGAAACGCGGCGATGCTCGAACCGCCCGAACCCATCCAGCCATCGGCGATGGCCCCGGCGCGCCTAATCGCATTTGGATGACCGACGCCAAACCAGATCGGCAGCGGGTCCTGCGCCGGTTTGGGCATCATCGTGCCGCCGTCCAGGTGGTAGATTTCGCCGTGGTAGTCGATGCTCGGCATACTCCATAACGAGCGGATTAGTTCGACGCCCTCGCGGAAGCGCCGCACCCGGCGCTCACGCGGGATTTCGAACTGGGCGTAATGGTGTTCGCGGCCGAGCCCCAATCCAAGTATCGCGCGGCCGCCGCTCAGATGATCGAGGCAAGCCCATTGGTGCGCTACGTGGGCCGGGTGGTGCGCCGGCAAGACGACGACCGACACGCCAAGGCGGATTTTTGTGGTGACGGCGGCCACATAAGTCAGCACGGCTACCGGATCAAAGCAGAATACGTGATCGAGAGTGTTTTCGGTCACCCATAGATCGCGAAACCCCAACGCCTCGGCCCGTTGCCCCACGTTTCGCACGATCTCGGGACTGATCGGCTCGGGCGAGCGGTGCGGCAGCGAGACGCCGAGAGCGATCTTGTCTTTCAAGGCCATGCTCGCTGCCTTTCTAGAAGATTATGGAATGGGGAAGATCAAACCTTCTCGATCAACTCCATCTGCGCGCCGTCGGGCGCCTCGATAAAGCATACCCGCCGGCCGTTATTGGGGGCCATCTCTTCGAGGATCTTGACGCCGTTCTGGCGCATGCGGGCCAACATCCCATCATAGTCCTCGGTATCAACCGCGATGTGTTCGATGCCGTAATGCTGCTCGTGGTTCTGGCTGGCGATCAGCCCGGTGATGTTGAGCTGCAATCCATGTAGATCAAGACGAAAACCGCGGCCGGGAATTTCGGCCTTCATGGTGGCACCGAAATTGTCGACGTAGAACTGTGCGGTTTGCTTGGGGTCACTCGTTTTCACATGCACATGTTGGATCGACGCCATAATCGGACTCCTCTCGGTTGGGCGTTCGCCGCAGTTTGTTGAGTCGGCCGTCGGTGCGGCGAGTCAAGATATCCCCATCCAACATAGACAGCGAGAATTTGTTAAGACGAGAATGACTGAACCAAGAGAGCAATTTCGCACGGGTGTGCGGTGGGTTGTTATCGCCAAAGCACCGTCGGCGCGACCATCGTCAACTCTCACAGTCCTACAGTGCGCGAAGTCGGATGTTCTTGATTGACGCGCCGGCCGGCCGCAGATAGAAGGCGGGTTTTGGTAAGTGACAATGATAGATGGCTAACCACAAATCAGCAGAGAAACGGATCCGTCAAACCGAGAAGCGCGCGGCGATCAACCGTTCGCGGATGAGCCGCGTGCGCACTTTTGTCAAAAAAGTCGAGACGGCGATCGCGACTGGCGATAAAGCTGCGGCGCAGTCAGCGCTGCAGCTCGCTCAGCCCGAGCTGCACAGTGCGATCACCAAAGGTGTCATGCACAAAAATACCGCGTCTCGCAAACTGTCGCGGCTGGCGTTGCGGATTAACGCGCTCTAGCCCGGGCTGACTTCTTCCGAAAACCCGCTCGAAGAACCGTGCCTGGCGTCTCGCAATGATATTGCACGGGCCATGCTTGTTAAATTAGCGTGTCAATTTTGTGTCCAAAAAACTTTTAACGTTCTCTTTTCGGACGTGTTGCCACCCTTTCGGCTTCCAAGATAGTATTCACGTATAGCGCCGACGGGAAACACGCTGGCGCCCTGTAAATGCTTGTCAGGGCGAAGAGCCCATTGTTTTTCTTAGAGTCGCTCACAATAAAAGTGTTGGTATAGGGGGATCGGATCTACCTCCAACGCGATGTCGCATCGCGTCAATATTTACCATATTGAGGAGTTAATCGACCGGCGATCTACCGGGTGGCGCTGCTGTCTTGATCGGGGGGGTGAGGTTGTGGCAGAAACAGCTCAAGAAAAGCGTAGCGGAACCGCGGCGAAGACCCCGCAATTCGAGTGGGGTCGGGTTCTGGAGCAGCTCAAAGAAGAGATAGGCGATACTGCCTATCGGAGCTGGCTCGCCCCGGTCAATGTACAACGGATCGACGGCGGAGAAGCGGTGATTGCTGCGCCCGCTCGGCTGTATCGGGATTGGGTGGCCTCGCATTACGCCGATCGAATCCTGGCACTGTGGCGAGCGGAGAATCGACAGGTAAAGCGGATATCGGTTGTCGTTGCCGTGCCGACGCACGAGCCGCAATCCTTGCAATCGGCCGAAGATGAGGATGGGGAGGAATCATCCCAGGGAATGCTCACGGCGGTCGCCGACCACGTTGCCGCAATTGAAGTCGGCGGAGAGCGACCACGGCCGGCTGGTCTCGATCCGCGGTTCAGCTTTGAGAACTTTGTCGTCGGCAAGCCTAACGAGCTCGCCCACGCAGCAGCGCGGCGCGTTGCTGAGGCGTGCTCGGGTCCGGTGCGAATGGTACCGTTCAACCCTCTTTATCTCTACGGCGGGGTAGGGCTTGGTAAGACCCATCTGATGCACGCGATCGCGTGGCACGTTCACAATAGTGGCTGCGCCCGCAAAGTAATTTACCTGTCCGCTGAGAAATTTATGCATCAGTTCATTCGAGCGCTGCGCTTTAAATCGATTATGGATTTTAAGGATGAGTTTCGCTCGGTGGATCTGCTGATGATTGACGACGTGCAATTCATCAGTGGAAAAGAATTTACCCAGGAAGAATTTTTTCATACCTTCAACGCCCTGGTCGACCAGAACCGGCAAATTGTGATTTCCGCTGACAAATCGCCGTCGGACCTCGAAGGGCTGGAGGAGCGGATGCGCTCGCGGCTCGGCTGGGGGCTGGTCGCCGACCTGCATCCGACCACTTACGAATTGCGCCTCGGCATTCTGCAGTCGAAGGCAGAGCAGGCGAATATGCAAATACCCCGCAAAGTATTGGAGCTGCTCGCCCACCGCATTACTTCCAATGTCCGCGAGCTCGAGGGGGCCCTTAACCGCATCGTTGCAAACATGCAGCTTGTCGGGCGGGAGATTACGCTCGAAAGCGCGCAGGAGGAATTGCACGATCTGTTGCGCCTGCGAGAGCGGCGGGTCACGATCGACGAAATTCAACGGCGCGTTGCCGAACACTTCAACCTTCGGCTTGCCGAAATGACGTCGGCACGGCGTGCCCGCGCCTTCGCCCGGCCGCGTCAGGTGGCCATGTTTCTGTCAAAACAGCTGACGAGCCGCTCGCTGCCGGAGATAGGGCGCAAATTCGGCGGCCGCGATCACACGACGGTCATGCATGCGGTCCGGCGAATTCGAGGAATTGAAGGATACCGACCCGGTTCTGGCCGAAGATATCGAACTGCTGAGCCGAATGCTGCAGGGCTAACCGGGACGGCAATCGACCCGAGCCAAGAGGGACAGCGCCAATCAGCTGATAGCGAGCACAGGCACGCGTGTTTGTGGTAGCATCCCTGCCCGTCCGCCGGCCGCTAAGGTGCGGCGCGATGGGATGCTGGTTTCCGGTGGAGCCCGCATTATCCGCGTCGCCAAATAGCGTGCATGCAAATGAAGTTCACTATCGAACGGGTCGCTCTTCTCAAGGCTCTGGGGCATGTCCAAAGCGTCGTCGAACGCCGCAACACGATCCCGATTCTATCAAATGTCCTGTTGCGCGCCGATAATGACGGACAACGGGGCGGTACGCTGGCGCTCAGCGCCACCGACATGGATCTCGAAATCATTGAGCAGGTGTCGGCTCGGGTCGAACGAACAGGGCGCACGACCGCCCCGGCGCATACCCTCTACGACATTGTTCGCAAATTGCCGGACGGCGCCCAGATTGAACTCGACGCCAGCGGCGAACGAAGTTCGATGGTGTTGCGCTGCGGCCGCTCGACTTTCACCCTCGCCTGCCTGCCACCCGAGGATTACCCGATCATGGCGAGCGGCGAGCTGCCGCATAACTTCACCCTGACTGCGGCAGAGCTGAAGAGCCTTATCGACCGCACCCGCTTTGCGATTTCGACCGAGGAGACTCGCTATTATCTGAACGGCATTTATCTGCACGCCACCAAGAACGACGAGGTCCCGGTTATCCGCGCGGTGGCGACTGACGGTCACCGTCTCGCGCGCGTCGAGATGGTGCTGCCGGAGGGGGCGGCGGGAATCCCGGGAATTATCGTTCCGCGCAAGACGGTGCTCGAAATCCGGAAGCTGATCGAGGAGACCGATCAAGACATCCAGCTGGCGTTGAGCGAAACGAAAATTCGCTTTGTGACGGGCGAAGCCACCCTCACCTCTAAGCTGATCGACGGGACCTTCCCCGATTACGACCGGGTAATCCCGACCGCCAACGACAAGGTCCTCGAAGTCAAATGCAAGGACTTTTCCGAAGCGGTGGATCGCGTGTCGACGATCTCCACCGAGAAGAGCCGAGCGGTTAAGCTCGCGATCGCTCCTGGCGCCAATGGCGGCAGCCTCGCGATATCGGCAACGAGCCCGGAAAACGGGACCGCGATCGAGGAGACTCGAGGTCCGCTATCTCAGCGATGCGCTCGAAATCGGGTTCAACTCTCGATATTTGCTCGACATTGCCGCCCAGATCGAAGGCGAAGGCGCTCAGTTTGTCATGTCCGACTCGGCTTCCCCGACGATCGTCCGCGACCGTGCCGACCCCAGCGCTCTCTATGTGCTGATGCCGATGCGGGTTTGAGCAGCCCAGCCACGCGCAAGTGGATAAAAGGGGACGGCAACCCCATATATTCTCCATGCTTACCGAGGCGCAGGAAGCCCGCTGGAGCGCCCGTGCCGCGGCAGCTGCGGTGTCCGAGCGTTGGACCGGCGTGGCCCGCCTGGCGTTGACCAATTTTCGAAATTATCACGAGGCAAAGCTGGCGCTTGGCGCGCGCCTTGTCGTGCTGATCGGACCCAATGGCGCGGGAAAAACCAACCTGCTCGAAGCTCTCTCATTTCTCGCCCCAGGGCGAGGTTTGCGCGGCGCGAGGCTGAGCGAGGTCGACCGCCGGCCATCACCGGTCAGCGGCAACGAAATACCGCTTGAAGCACCGGGCTGGGCGGTCGCGGCCGCAATAGCTACCCGCGCCGGTATGGTGCGGATTGGCACCGGACGTGATCCGGAGGAAGGCGAACGGCGGATCGTTCGCATCGACGGCGAACCGGCTCGCAACCAGGCGGCGCTCGGCGAGCAACTCGGCGTGGTGTGGCTTACACCGCAGATGGACCGCTTGTTTGTCGAGGGTGCGAGTGGGCGACGGCGATTTCTCGATCGGCTTGTGCTGGCGCTCGACCCAGCGCACGCGACGCGGATCGCTAGCATATGAACAGGCGATGCGCGAGCGCGCTCGCCTGTTGCGCGATGGGCCCGCCGATCCAGCCTGGCTCGCCGCCGTTGAAGGCGTAATGGCCGCGCAAGGAGTGGCAATCGCCGCGGCGCGTCGCGACATGGTGCAACGGCTCGACGCCGTTTGCCAGGATGCCGAAGGGTCGTTCCCGCGCGCCCGCCTAGCGCTGCTCGGTACGATCGAGAATTGGCTCGACGAGATGCCCGCGCTCGACGCAGAGGTGAAATTTGCCGCAGCCCTCGGCGATGCACGGCGCAATGACGCGCTCAGCGGTATGACTGAGATCGGGCCCGCACCGCTCCGATTTTCGCGTCAGCCTGCCGCCAACTGGGATAGCCGCTGCATTCACCTCGACCGGTGAGCAAAAAGCGCTGCTGATCTCGATCGTGCTCGCGCATGCAAAGCTGCAGCGTGCTTTGCGGGGTGAACCCCCGCTGCTGCTTCTCGACGAAATCGCCGCTCATCTCGACCCCGGCCGGCGCGCAGCGCTGTTCGAAGCTTTGGGCCAGTTGGAAAGTCAAACCTGGCTGACCGGGACCGACGAGGCGGTATTCGCCGCACTGCGTCACCAAGCACAGTTCCTGTCGATTTCCGACGGAACTGTCAACACACCCTCTTTTAATTAAAGAACGCTCGAACCTGAGAGATATGCAAAATACTTCTTCGTCTGAACCACGCCCCTCGACTGGTCACCGCACCGGTCGCGTCGCGCCCGAAACTGTTTCTTCCGCTAACGGCGCTGCCATTGCCCCGGCGGTGCCGCGCGACGCGACCATCCCTGATGGTGAGGATTCGAGCTATAACGAGCAGTCGATCGAGGTGCTGCGCGGGCTGGAAGCCGTGCGCAAGCGGCCCGGCATGTATATCGGCGACACCGACGACGGGTCGGGGTTGCACCACATGGTTTACGAGGTCGTCGACAACGCGATCGACGAGGCGCTCGCCGGGTATTGCGACACGGTCACGGTCACCCTCAACGCCGATGGCTCGGCCACAATAACGGACAATGGCCGCGGCATCCCCGTCGGCATCCATGACGAGGAAGGCGTCTCTGCCGCCGAAGTGATCATGACCCATCTTCACGCCGGCGGTAAATTCAACCAAAACGCGTACAAGGTATCGGGCGGACTACACGGGGTCGGCGTTTCGGTCGTCAATGGCCTATCGAGCCGGCTCGACTTGCATGTATTTCGCGGCGGCTCCGAATGGTTCATCCGGTTTCGCGACGGGGTGCCCGAGGCGCCGCTTGCCGAGGTGGGCCCAGCGCCGCCTTGGCCCGAGGGATCGGGCCGCCATGGACCGGCGACCGGCACCGAGATCACGTTTTTGCCGAGCCGTAACACGTTCACCAACACCGATTTCGATTTCACCACGCTCGAACACCGGCTGCGCGAACTCGCCTTCCTGAACAGCGGCGTCACGTTGGTGCTGAGCGACCTCCGTGGGGTCGAGCCGAAATTCGTCACCCTGCATTTCGAGGGCGGTCTCGAAGCCTTCGCCCGCTATCTCGATCGATCCAAACAGGCGCTCCATTCACCGCCGATCGCGATCCGCGGCGAGCGCGACGACATCCTCCTCGAGATCGCGATGGAGTGGACCGACAGCTATCACGAGACGATGCTGTGCTTCACCAACAACATTCCGCAGCGCGACGGCGGAACCCATCTCGCCGGTTTCCGCGCGGCATTGACGCGCACGGTCAACGCATACGCCAATGACAGCGGCATTGCGAAAAAGGAAAAGGTGACGCTGACCGGCGAGGATATGCGCGAAGGCCTCACCTGCGTGTTGTCAGTCAAGGTGCCCGATCCGAAATTTTCCTCCCAGACCAAGGACAAGCTCGTCTCGTCCGAAGTCCGCCCGGCAATCGAGGGCATTGTTGCCGATAAACTCGCCCAGTGGTTCGAGGAGCATCCTCCCGACGCCCGCAAGATCGTCGCCAAGGTCGTCGAGGCCGCGGCGGCGCGCGAGGCGGCGCGTAAGGCGCGCGACTTGACCCGGCGCAAGGGGGCGCTCGACGTCGCCAATCTGCCGGGCAAGCTCGCCGACTGTCAGGAGCGCGACCCCGCCAAGAGCGAGCTCTTCATCGTCGAGGGTGACAGCGCCGGCGGCTCGGCCAAGCAGGGCCGCGACCGGCGTTTCCAGGCGATCCTACCGCTCAAAGGCAAGATCCTGAATGTCGAGCGCGCCCGGTTTGACAAGATGCTCGGCTCGGCGGAGATCGGGACTTTGATCGCGGCTCTCGGCACCGGCATCGGCCCCGAGGATTTCGACGCGCAAAAGGCGCGCTATCACCGCATCATCATCATGACCGACGCCGATGTCGACGGCAGCCATATCCGGACATTGTTGCTGACCTTCTTCTTCCGCCAGATGTCAGATCTGATCGACAAGGGGTTCCTTTATATCGCGCAACCGCCGCTCTACCGGCTGCAGCGTGGCAACGCCAAAGCGGTCTATCTGAAGGACGATGCCGCGCTGGAGGCTTATTGCGTTGAAACCGCGCTGCGCGATGCGGTTTTCACCCAGTTCGACGGGGTCGAGCGCGCCGCCAATGATTTGCGTGCGCTGCTCGACGAAGCCCGCAGCCAACGTCGCTCGCTGCAGGCGCTCGCCGCCAAGGTCGGCAGTGTCGAAGTGGTCGAGCAGGCGGCAATTGCCGGGGCCTTGTCGGCCGATTTAATGTCTGACGAGGCGCAGGCATTGGCCGCCGCCCGCCGCATTGCCGAGCGCCTCAATCGGTTGGCGCCCGAGATCGAGCGTACCTGGTCGGGCGAGATCGTCATTGGCTCATCGGGCATCGAGGGCCTGGTCTTGGCGCGCTCGCGACAGGGTGTCGAGGAGCGGCGATTGATCGAGGCAGGATTGCTGCGTTCCAGCGAAGCGCGGCGGCTTGATGGCGAACGTGAGGCACTGCGCCAGACTTACGACCGGCCCGGCGCATTGGCGGCGCGCGACAAGACCTGGCCGATCAATGGTCCGGTGAGCCTGGTCGACGCGGTCATGGATCTCGGCCGCCGCGGCATTGAGGTGCAGCGCTACAAAGGGCTCGGCGAAATGAACCCCGAGCAATTGTGGGAAACCACGCTCGACCCCGAAGTCCGCGCGCTATTACAGGTGAGGGTCAGTCACGCCGATCTCGCCGAAGAGACTTTTTCCACGCTGATGGGCGATCTCGTCGAACCACGCCGCGATTTCATCCAAGCCAATGCGCTGACCGTCGCCAACCTTGACGTCTAGCGCAAGTTGGGCTGAGGCGCGTCTCATCCAACCTCGCGTAAAGCTCGGCGGGGCGTTGTCACCCGCCATCGGGAAAGGGAAGGGTGAGGGGATCAGCAGGACGATCAAATTCGCTCGAACGGTGCCATAGGGAATGCTCGCCGCCCTCAGCCAGACCGGTTTAGTTCTGCGTCCGTGCTCTCGCTTCCCGCCTGACCGCCTCGATCAAAATGGCGATGCAGCCGAAGAGGAGAAGGCCGCCGCCAAGGGCCGGCTGGCCGGGGAACCCGGAGACAATGATGGCGACGACCGCCACCAGGAGCAGGATCGCCAAGCTTAGCCTGGCATCGGCGACAAACATGCTGAGCAGTTCCTTCAGAACGTCGATGATGATGCTCATTGCAGCACCTCCGCTGTCGGCCGCCGCAGCGCAGACGCTGTAGCGAGACCGACCGAAAGAAACAGCAGGACAAATCCGGCCAAGCCGAGATCCTGACCCGGCCAGGCAATGCCGAGCCCCTCGCCGGTCCAGAACACGCCAAACGCCGACAGCATGACGCCGACCCCAAATTTCAACGCGTTCTCCGGTACTTTCGCCAAGGGCTTATGGATCGCGACACCGAGCGTCAGGACAGCCAGGCAGGCGGCCAGCGCACCGAGGCCAGCGGGCCACAGCAGGCCGCGCCCGGCGCCCACCGCGATGACGATAAACACGACTTCGAGCCCTTCGAGCAGCACGGCCTTGAAGGCGGTCAGGCCGGCGAACCAATCCTGTCGGCTGCCTGCGCGGTTCCCGGCTCGCGCCAGTTCGGCGGTCTCGTCGGCAAAAATCGCCGCCTCGTCGTGGAGCGGGATGATCCCCGCCGCGCGCAGGATCGCCTTGCGCAGCCACCCCGTACCGAACAGCAGCAGCAGAACCCCGATTACCATTTGGAGCGGATGGAGAGGAATATGGCCAAAAAGCGGGCCGAACACCGCAATGATCAGTGCCAGCACGCCGAGCGCAGCGGCCGTGCCAAAGGTCGCCGGCCGCCAGCCGCTTAGTGTTCCAACCGCCAGCACAATCGTAAAAGCTTCGACAACCTCGACTAGCGAGGCGAGAAAGGCCGAGCTTAAGGCCGGCGCAGCGACGCTCCAACTGACCGCATCCATCCCTGCTCCTCCATCAGTTTAGTAGTGAATACGATATATGTCCCCTATAATTGTAGTATATACGACTAAGTCAAGGGAGGCGCTTTGCCGAAACGCCAATTGTCGCAGCGAGGCTTGCGGAACGATCGGGGATAGCTTCGCCGGGCGCCGGGTCTTGGCCTATCGACCCTGTTCTCGGGATGCGGTCGGCACGATCACAATCGCGGCATCCTTGTGTGATTAAGGCCTGATCGACTTCAGCCGATTCGATTGCCGCAACGATCCCGGCAGGCCGCACAAAATGTGCGCTCGCCGAACTTGCCGAAGCAAGAACCAACCTCCTCATTCGACGAAGCCGTGACGTCGAGCCAGCAACTTCATGATCGCCGCCGCGGTCTCCTCGATCGACCGGCGAGTGACATCGATGACCTGCCAATGATGCTCGGCAAAAACCCGGCGAGCTTCACGCACCTCCGCTCGAACCGCGTCCAGATCGGTATATTCTGTGCTTTCGTCATGGTGCAGCATGCTAAGCCGGTTGCGGCGGATTTGGATCAAGCGCTCGGGGTCATTCGTCAGTCCCACAATCAGCGGATGCTTCGCACTAATCAGTTCCGGCGGTAGTGGGACGCCGGGCACATACGGCACATTCGCTGCCTTGATCCCACGGTTGGCCAGATAGAGACAGGTTGGCGTCTTCGATGTCCGGGACACCCCGACGAGGACTACATCCGCCTCGTCGAGTCCCCACGGTGACTGCCCATCGTCGTGAGTGAGGGCAAAACTCATGGCGTCGATGCGCGCGAAATACTCGTTGTCGAGCAAGTGCTGTTTGCCGGGCACGCCCCGACTTTCGCGATGAAGGTAGGAACCGAGCGCGGCAATCACCGGATCAAGAATGGGAATGGCCGGGACCTGCAACCGGCGGCACTCCTGCTGCAGCAATTGGCGAAGCTGCTCGCTCACCAACGTAAATAAGACGACGCCAGGGTTGGCTTCTACGCCGGCGACGACCCGCTCGATCTGATTGCGGGTGCGGACCATGCTCCACACATGTTCGACCGCATGCACTTCATCGAATTGCACGAGGCAAGCTCGTGCAACCGAGTGCACGGTTTCACCGGTGGAATCGGAAACGAGATGAAGGTGAAACCGGGTCACCGTCGTACTGCCCCCATGTCTCAGTTTCAGGTGGTCTCAATCGCAGGCCGTGGTCGTGTGGACAACTCTAGAGTTACCCACAACTCGCAGCCCGCATGCCGCATCGTGCGGCTTTTGTCCCCGATTTGCCATCTTCAGCAGCATCTCTCGATGTAAGCCGCCCGGCAGCGGTGCAGATCGGTGGAATTGTGCATGAACGAGAACGCGCCCCCCGTTATCCTCGTATTTCGACTCATACAGTGGCGCGAGTTTGCTTGCTGTTCGGGTTGAAGCCGCCGATTCCTGCACAGTCCTGCCAGGTGCGGGCTCAAGCTCAGGCAGTTGTGGACTTGCCAACGACGTCACTGAATCCCCGTTATCCACGTCCCCATCAATTATCTACAACTTAGAAAAATCTATATGAGTGAGGGGAGGATAATCCTTATGGCAAGCAGTTCGGCCAAACCGGTTTTGCGTGCACTCGATGGTGAGGTGGTATCGCCACCGCCGTGGTGGCTGATGCGGCAAGCCGGCCGCTATCTGCTGGAATATCGTGAGGTTCGCGGCCGCGCGCAGAATTTTGTCGAGCTTTGTCTCACGCCGGCATTGGCGGCCGAGCTGACGTTGCAACCGCTGCGGCGGTTTGGCATGGACGCTGCGATCCTGTTCTCCGACATCTTGCTTTTGCCCTACGCGCTTGGACAAGGCCTCGCCTATCGTGAGGGAGAAGGCCCGGTCCTGGATCCGCTCACCGACAGCGCCGGTATTGATCGGCTTCAGACCGTCGACGCGATGACACGCCTCGAGCCCGTCTTCGAGGCGGTGCGACGCGTTCGCGCAGCGCTCGGGCCAAAAACGGCGCTGATCGGATTTGCCGGTGCGCCATGGACCGTCGCCACCTACATGGTTGAGGGCGGTGGCAGCCGCGATTTCAAGCGGATCAAGAGCTGGGCTTACCGTGACCCGCTGGAATTCGGCCGGTTGATCGACTTGCTTACATCGGCAACCACCTCACTGCTGATAGCGCAGATCGCGGCGGGTGCGGAGGTGGTACAGCTATTCGATAGCTGGGCCGGGGTACTTCCCGAAGCGGAATTCGCGCGTTGGGTCATCGAACCGACGACCCGTATTGTCCGAGCCTTGAAACAGCAGTATCCCGATAGCCCGGTGATCGGGTTTCCACGCGGCGCCGGCGTGTTGTATGAGCGCTATGTCACCGAAACCGGGGTCGATGCCGTCGGGCTCGATACCGCCCTGCCTCGGGGGTTTGCCAGCATCAGGCTTGCCCCGCATGTATCGCTGCAAGGCAATCTCGATCCAGTGGCGCTGCTCACCGGCGGCGCCGCACTCGAGCAGGCGGTTGGTGATCTGCGTCGTTCCTTCGGGAACGAGCCCTGGGTTTTCAATCTCGGTCACGGGGTGCTGCCCGACACGCCGCCGGAGCATGTTGCCCGGCTCGCCGAGCTGTTGAGCGGTTAGGTTGCCCGTCGATATGCCACGCACTGCCGTCGTGTTGATGAATCTCGGGGGGCCGGACTCGCTCGACGCGGTCCAGCCGTTTCTGTTCAACCTATTCAACGATCGGGCGATAATCAGACTGCCGTGGCTGCTGCGAATGCCGCTGGCGCGGCTGATTGCGCGCGGACGTGCTCGCACCGCGCGGCAGATTTACGCTAAGCTCGGCGGCGCATCGCCGCTCCTGGCCAACACGGAAGCTCAGGCGCGAGCACTCGACCTAGCGCTGGGTCCCAATTATCGCTCGTTTATCGCAATGCGCTATTGGCAGCCGACGAACGATGACGCGGCGCGGGCGGTCGCGGCGTGGGGGCCCGATCAGATCGTCTGTTTACCACTTTATCCCCAATTGTCGACGACGACAACGAACTCGTCGCTCGCCGCGTGGCGGCAAGCCGCGCGTCGCGAACGGCTCGATCGGCCGACCCGGGTTGTTTGCTGCTACCCCGCTCTAAGCGGGTTGATTGAAGCGCTAGCGGGTTTGATCCGGCCCATGCTGGACCGGGCTTCCGAATTTTCCAAACCGCCGCGGTTGCTGTTGACGGCGCACGGACTTCCAAAAAAGATCGTCAATGCTGGCGATCCCTATCCCGGCCAGGTCGAATGCACCGCTCGGGCCGTTGTCCAGGCCCTCGCGCGGCCAAATCTCGATTGGCAGGTCTGTTATCAGAGCCGGGTGGGGCCGCTCGAATGGATTAGTCCCGCGACCGATGCCGAGATTCGTCGTGCCGGCGCCGAGGGAGTGCCGCTCGTCGTGGCGCCGATCTCCTTTGTGTCCGAGCATTCGGAAACGTTGGTCGAGCTTGATCTCGATTATGGGGAAATCGCCGCTAAATGCGGTGTCCCGGGCTATTACCGGGTTCCCGACCGTCGGCATCGCGCCGGCCTTTATTGAGGGGCTCGCGAGCTTAGTCACTCGTGGCCCGGCGCAGGTTGAATCCTGCCCAATTCTTAGCGGTGGTCCCTGTACGTCTATCAAGGCCGCCGCGTGAGCTCGGGGCTCGTCGACGCGTATCCATGGCTCAAGTCGGTCCATATTCTCGCGGTGATCGCGTGGATGGCGGGCCTGCTGTATCTGCCGCGGCTGTTCGTCTACCATGCGGAGGCGCCGCTGGGCTCACAGCTATCCGAAACCTTCAAGGTAATGGAGCGGCGTCTGCAGCGCGGCATCATGACCCCGGCGATGATCGCGACTTTGCTGTTCGGTCTGCTGCTCGCCGGAATACCGGGTCTCGTTGATTGGCGTAAGGGTTGGATCTGGGCGAAACTCGCGCTTGTCATCGGTCTGCTTGCCTATCATGGCGCGCTGACCTACTGGCGGCGGGCATTCGCGGACGACCGCAACC
The DNA here is from genome assembly GCA_963777435.1 of uncultured Alphaproteobacteria bacterium. Lineage (GTDB taxonomy): Bacteria > Pseudomonadota > Alphaproteobacteria > ATCC43930 > CGMCC-115725 > AP-15. The sequence goes on along the minus strand of CAVZQT010000004.1, from coordinate 297,093 downwards.
GCCACACCGCGCGCTTTTTTCGCATCGTTAACGAATTACCCACTCTGATGTTGATCGCGATTGTCGTGCTCGTTGTCGTAAAACCATTTTGATTTGCATTGCGAGTATTTGGTTGATTAGAAGGGCTTGATATCGGGTCCGACATTCCTATCTTCGAGGTCAAGGGAAACGGCTCGATTAATCCCGCCTGGTCCCGAAACTCCCCGCTATCTCTCGCCTGAACCTTAGAGACTGCGAAACGTTCCGCAGTTACCCGCCTGGCCCGGCGAGCTTGGCCCATCATTTCCGCGACGCTCCATGAATCTCCAGGAACTCAAACGCAAAACTCCCGCAGAGCTCTTAGCATTTGCTGAAGAGCTTGAAATCGAAAACGCGTCCTCGCTACGCAAGCAGGACATGTTATTTGCAATCCTTAAGCAGCTGGCCGAGAACGACGTACCGATTTCAGGCGACGGCGTTCTCGAAGTCTTGCCGGATGGCTTTGGGTTTTTACGGTCACCTGAAGCTAATTACCTCGCCGGCCCCGACGACATTTATGTGAGCCCGAGCCAGGTGCGACGCTTTGGTCTGCGCACCGGTGATACTGTCGAGGGCGAGATCCGCTCGCCGCGCGATGGCGAGCGCTATTTCGCCTTGCTCAAGGTCAATGGCATCAATTTCGATGAACCGGACCGGCTGCGCCAGCGGATCAATTTCGACAATCTAACCCCGCTCTATCCCGAAGAAAAGTTGGGGCTCGAATTCGAGGACCCGTCCCGGCGCGATCTGACGACGCGGGTCATCGATCTGATCACACCGCTCGGCAAAGGCCAGCGTGCGCTGATCGTGTCACCGCCGCGCACCGGCAAGACCGTGATGCTGCAGAATATCGCGCACGCGATCGCGGCCAATCATCCTGAGGTTTACCTGATCGTGCTGCTGATCGATGAGCGGCCCGAGGAGGTTACCGATATGGCCCGCTCGGTCCGGGGCGAGGTCATCAGTTCGACCTTCGACGAGCCGGCGCAGCGTCATGTTCAGATTGCCGAGATGGTGATCGAAAAGGCCAAACGGCTGGTCGAGCACAAGCGCGATGTCGTGATCCTGCTCGATTCGATCACCCGGCTCGCGCGCGCCTACAACACCGTCGTGCCATCTTCGGGCAAGGTGCTGACCGGCGGTGTCGATGCCAACGCCTTGCAGCGGCCAAAACGGTTTTTCGGGGCGGCGCGTAACATCGAAGAAGGCGGCTCGCTGACGATTATCGCGACTGCGCTGATCGACACCGGCTCGCGCATGGACGAGGTGATCTTCGAAGAGTTCAAAGGCACCGGCAATTCGGAAATCGTGCTCGACCGCAAGGTCGCCGACAAGCGTACCTTCCCTTCGATCGACATCACCAAATCGGGCACCCGCAAGGAAGAGCTGCTGGTGGATCGCGGCGTGTTGTCAAAGATGTGGGTGTTGCGCCGCGTGCTGACCCCGATGGGGACGGTTGACGGGCTCGAATTCCTGATCAACAAGCTCAAGGAATCGAAGAGCAATACCGAATTCTTCGATGCGATGAATACCTAAGTTTGACCTTGGGTTTCGGCTGAGCTGAGAGCATAGTGATATAGGGCGGACATCGATCCGCCCTATTTTTATCTCCTACACTGTTAGCACCGTCTGCCCGGTGGTTTTGCGGCCTTCGAGGTCGCGGTGCGCCTGCGCCGCTTCGCGCAGCGGGTAGGTTTGGTTGACGGTGATTTTTACCGCGCCGCTCTGGACAACCTCGAACAGCTCGCGGGCCGCGGTCAGCAGAGCTTCGCGGGTAGCGACATAAGTGTTCAAGGTCGGGCGCGTCAAGAATAGCGAGCCTTTGGCCGCGAGAATGCCGATATCGACCGGCCCGATCGCTCCCGATGACTGGCCGAAAGAGGCCATCAAACCGAGCGGCGCTAAACAGTCGAGAGATTTGTAGAAGGTATCTTTGCCGACTGAATCGTAGACCACGGGCAACTTTTTGCCCCCGGTGATCTCGACAACTCGGGCGACAAAATCTTCGCGGCGATAGACGATCGGGTAGTCGCAGCCGTTTCGCTTGACGAGTGCTGCCTTTTCATCGTCGCCGACGGTGCCGATCACGGTGGCGCCGAGATGCTTTGCCCATTGGCACACGATCAGCCCGACACCCCCGGCTGCGGCATGGATCAGGATCGTCTCGCCAGGCTTCACCTGATGGGTGCGGCGGATCAGGTACCAGGCGGTCATGCCTTTCAGCATCATTGCGGCCGCTTGTTGATCGGTGATCCCGGCGGGGACCGGCACCAGGCGATCGGCTGGCATTACCCGCGCTTCGGTATAGGCTCCGATCGGGCCACCGGCATAGGCGACGCGATCGCCCGGCTTCAGGTCGCTGACCCCGGGTCCAACCTCTTCGACCACGCCCGCTGCTTCCGACCCGAGCCCGCTCGGCATCGGCAGCGAATAGAGACCGCTGCGCTGGTAGGTGTCGATGTAGTTGAGCCCGACCGCGGTATGCCGCAGCCGTACCTCGCCCTGCCCCGGCTTGCCGACCGGGACTTCCTGCCAGGCCAATACCTCGGGGCCGCCGGCTTTCTCGAAACGGATCGCGTGAACCATAGGCTTTCCCTCCCTGCTTTCAGAAAATGGAAGCCGCCGAAGCGGCGGGCTTTCGCCGTGCGGCGGTGAAGGGCAACGATAAGCCCTGGTGATCGGAGCGTTCCAGTTCCAAAAGCAGGCGCTTGGTCGGCAGCCCGCTACCGCCGCTAAAGCCGCCGAGCCCGTTGCGGCCGAGGACGCGATGACACGGGATGATGATCGGGATCCGATTGCGGCCACAGGCGCCGCCGATCGCCCGCGGCCCCGAGCCGATCTCTATCGCCAGCTCGCCATAGCTGCGGGTCTGTCCATGCGGGATTTGCCTCATCGCCGCCCACACCCGCCTGTCGAAATTCGATCCCTCCACCAACAGCGGCAAATCGAAGGTGGTCAACCGGCGCTCGAAATAGGCCTCGAGCTGACGCCGCGCTTCAATGAGCAGATCGTTCGGCTCACCTTCGGCACTGTCAGACCAGACGACTCCCACAATGGCGTCGTTGCTTGCAGTGACCCTGAGACGCCCCACCGGGCCGTCAATCGCAATCGAGGAGAGCATGTCCAGTTCCTCCTGTCTAGTACATATAAAGAACATTACCGGATTTCGGCGAGATTCGCGATAAGTTCATCCGGTTCGGTTATCGGTAAAGAGCAGACCGGGCCGATGCAGACATAGGCGGCGGGCCGGCCCTCGACCAAGCCTTTGCCATTGGCGGGGTGACCGGCTGGCAAATCGGTTCCCGGCGGCAACGCCAGGACTATCCGGTTCGGCAGTGAAAGCGAATAAGCGGCACGGCGCAACCCGACAAAAGCCGGGTCATCATCCTCGCCAACGACGACGATTTGCACCGGTTCGGCCAGCAATTCAACATTGTTGAGTAGGGTCGCGAGCGGGAAAAAGTTGCGCCCTAATTCGCCGGAAAAAGTTTCGACAATCGCTTCGGCGCGGCTGCGGTATGCGTCCTCGCCGGTTAAGATGGCCAGGCGGGTCAAAACACCGACGAGAGTGCCATTCCCGGCCGGGGTTGCTGCGTCGCCGGCGGTTTTGGCGCGGGTGATCAAGGCCGGCGTGTCGTCCGCCGAGAAGAAATAACCGCCGCCCGAAGCATCGCCGTAATGACGGTCGAGCACGTCGATCCATTGCCGCGCCTGAGTGATCAGCTCGCCCTCGCCGGTCGCCTCGTAAAGCGCCAGCGTTGCGCGGCTGAGATTGGCGTAATCATCGACGCTGGCGGGATGCTGCGCCCGGCCCTCGCGCCAGCTGTGAAGCAATCGCCCATCTGCGGCGGTCATCTCGCGGCGGATGAAGTCGAAGGCGCGGCGCGCGGTCGCGACCCAATCCGGCCGTTCGAAAACAATGCCGGCTTCGGCCATCGCCGCGATCATCAGCCCGTTCCAATCGGCCAGCACCTTGTCGTCCCAGCCCGGGCGCACCCGCGATGCGCGCGCCTGCAGTAGGACCTGGCGGCACGCGGCGAGCTCGGCTTCGGTCGCGGCATCGGCCAGGGCGGGCGCGTTGCTGCGGTTGAGGATCGTTTGGCCTTCCCAATTACCCTCGGGGGTCACGTCGTAAAAGCGCTTGAACGGGGCGGCCCGGTCGCCCAATACCGCGTCGATTTCGGCCTCGGACCAGACATAGAACTTGCCCTCCTCGTGCTCGCTGTCGGCATCGAGGCTGCTGGCAAAACCGCCGCCTGGGGTCAGCATCTCGCGCTCGACCCAGCCGATCGTCTCTTCGATCCGCTGGTGGTAGAGCGGGTTCTTGCTGTCCTGCCAGACCAGGGTCAAGAGGTCGACCAGCTCGGCATTGTCGTACAGCATCTTCTCGAAATGCGGCACCAGCCAGCGGGCATCGGTCGAATAGCGTGCAAACCCGCCGCCGAGATGATCGTAGATGCCGCCCTGGCACATCGCGTCGAGCGCCTTGATTACGGCATCGCGATAGGCTGGCTGGCCGGTCCGCTTCCAGGCCCGCCACAGCAGCTCGAAGATGCCTGATTGCGGGAATTTCGGCGCGGTGCCAATGCCGCCGTTGATCTGGTCGGTCTCGCGTAACAGCCGCTCGGCTATCGGGTCGAGCTGCTGACGGGTGACACTACCCCCCGGCTGCGGCTGGCCGAGACGCTGCAACGCATCGCGCAATGCCGTGACGTTTTTGGCGACATCCTCGCGCTTGCCGCGATAGGCTTCGCTCAGCGCCTCCACCACCTGCGCAAACCCAGGCCGGCCCCAGCGCTGCTCGGGCGGAAAGTAGGTCCCGCCCCAGAACGGCTCGCCATCGGGTGTCAGAAACATTGTCAATGGCCAGCCGCCCTGTTCGCCCATCAAAGCGAGCGCGTGCTGGTAGACTTGGTCGAGATCCGGGCGCTCTTCGCGATCGACCTTGATGTTGACAAACAGCTCGTTCATCCGCGCCGCGATTTGCTGATCTTCAAAGCTCTCATGCGCCATAACATGGCACCAGTGGCAGGCGGCATAGCCGATCGACAACAGGATCGGCTTGTCCGCGGCCTTGGCGGCGGCGAGGGTCGCCTCATTCCAGGGCTGCCAGTGGACCGGATTGTCGCGGTGCTGGAGGAGATAGGGGCTGGTCTCGTCGCCCAGGCGGTTCTTATCCATTTTGGCTCCTGCCGTGCGGATTTGTCGGGGATGACGAGCAGTAGCATGCATTGCTCTCGCCGCCGCGACCGATTAGGTTTCGGGCTCCTTTCCCAGAACGGCGGCCCGCATCGTTTGCTCCGCCGCACTCCCCAACAAGGAGAAACCGCCATGGCCGATGCTGACCCGCCGCTGTTTTACGACCGGCACATTTTCATGTGCACCAATGTGCGGCCCGAAGGTCATCCGCGCGGCTGTTGCGCCGCCCGCGCTGCGGAAGCCGGCGGGGTGGACAAATTGCGCGCCTACATGCGTGAGAAGGCCCGCGCCGCCGGCGTCCAGAACATCCGACCGAACGCCGCGGGTTGCCTCGACCGCTGCGAGTTCGGCCCGAACATGGTCATCTACCCCGAGGGGGTGTGGTACCATTACGAAACCACCGAGGACATCGACGAGATCGTCCAGAAGCACCTGGTCGAGGGCGGCCGCGTCGAACGGCTGATGTTGCAGCCCGACCAGAAGCCGCCGGCCCACTGACGGTTCGCTCCTCTTCAAACGATACGATTTTCGCACCCGCGACGGCGGCCGGACGCGCTGCCGTTGCCGTGATCCGGCTCTCCGGCCCGGATGCGGCAGCCGCCGTGACGGCGTTAGCCGGGCGTCTCCCGCCACCGCGAACCGCGCATCATTGCCGCCTCGTTCACCCGCACACCGGCGAAGTGCTCGACGACGCGCTGGTGCTGTGGTTTCCCGAACCCGCCAGCTTCACCGGCGAGGACGTCGCCGAACTGCATCTGCATGGCAGCCGGGCGGTGCTGGCCGCGGTCACCGATGCGCTGCGCGGTTTCGGGCTCAGGCTTGCCGACCCCGGTGAATTCACCCGCCGCGCTTTCGAAAACGGCAAACTCGACCTGACCCAGGCCGAGGCGATCGCCGATCTCGCTGCCGCCGAAACCGAAGCGCAGCGGCGCCAGGCGCTGCGTCAGCTTGACGGGAATTTGGGAAGCCTTTATCGGGAATGGTCGCGCCGTTTAACGCGAATTCTCGCCCATCTCGAAGCGGCGATTGATTTTCCCGACGAGGAATTGCCCGCGGCGCTCGAGGAAGCGATCGGCGATGACATTCGCGGTCTCGGCGACGAAATCGGCGATCATCTCGCCGACGGCCATCGCGGCGAGCGGTTGCGCGACGGCATCGCGGTCGCGATCGTCGGTCCGCCCAACGCCGGCAAATCGAGCCTGCTGAACCGCATCGCCCGCCGCGAGGCGGCGATCACCTCGCCAATCCCCGGCACGACCCGCGACATCATCGAGGTCGCGATCGATCTCGCCGGCTACCCGGTGATCCTTGCCGACACCGCCGGCCTGCGTGACAGCGACGATCCGATCGAGCAGGAGGGGCTGCGCCGCGCCCGCCATCGCGCCGCCGACGCCGAAATCCGGCTTTTTGTGTTCGACGCGCGCGACCCTTCGGATGCCGCCGGCGCCACAGCCTGGCCCGGCCCCGCCACGATCCTCATCGCCAACAAAATCGACCTCATTCCCTCGGCGCGGAAGGGGACCGGCCCGCCCCCTCCACGATGCCCCACCTCACCCCAACCCTCTCCGCCCCCAGGGGCAGAGAGGGAGGAAGAACCCGCAGTGGGTGACCTCACCCCAGCGCCCATCCAAGTCTCGGCGCTGACCGGCGACGGCTTCGACACATTGCTGACAGCACTCGCCGCCCGCATGGCCGCGGCCTACCACATCGAGGCGCCGGTTCTGACCCGCGCCCGCCACCGTCAAGCGCTCGAAGACGCCGCCGCCTCGCTCGACCGCGCGCTCAAAGCCGACCTCCCCGAACTGCGCGCCGAAGATTTGCGCCTGGCTCTGCGCAGCCTCGGCCGGATCACCGGCAGCGTCGATGTCGAAGACCTGCTCGACGTAATCTTCCGCGACTTCTGTATCGGCAAATAGCCGCAATCCGGGCGCAACGTAGGGCCGGACTCCTGGTCAGCTTCGGAGGAACGTGGTAACTCCCGCGATCATGGCAGTAGGCAGCGCGACAGCTCTCAGCAAGGGTGCTCAAGAGCGATTGCTTCGGACGCGTATTGTCGAGCGGTACGCACTTGCTCGTACCGGTATTCGGGCCCTGTGCCTCTTTGGCATCGCGTGGCTTATGGAACAAGCTGCAAGCCAATTTGCGGGACAAGTGACCTCAGTCACTGTTTCAGCCGCGCTATCGTTCATATCTGATTTGAAGTTTACGGCGACGCTTACTCTCGCTGGCGGGGCCGGGTTATGGGCATTCATCGAACGGAAACTTCGGCATAAGAAAGTGGACTACTTACAGGAGCGTATTCGAGATTTGGAGACTCGGCGCGATCCGCAGCGTTCGTCCTCTGGACTGACGACGACAGGACAGACCAACCCCAAAGATCGGCGGAAATAGAAATGACAGATACAAACGCGATCGTGACCTTGTGCGTTTTGGTCTTATTGGGGGTCTTTATTTACGGCCCCTGGCAGATGGTCTGCACGGACTTCGTTCGTCAGGTCATCTTCGAAAAACGAGACGCAATATTCGATATGGCCGACAAAGGCGAGTTGTCATTCGATAGTCGGGAGTACAGAATAATTCGTTCTGGTCTAGAAGGATTAATTAGGTTCGCCCATGAACTAACGCTACCTAGCCTCGTCTATTTCTGGTTTTGTCTGCGAAATAGTGATTTCCATAACAAACCAGCACTGCAGCTCGCTATAGATCGCCTCCAAGATCAAGAAGTTCGGGAACGGACAAGGAAACTCGTGAATGAGGCCGTGCGAGCTGCCGCAATAATGATGGCCGTAAAATCGCCCTTGTTAATGGCTTTCGTGTTTTTCCCGGCCATGGTCGTTGGTTTACTCGCGTTAGCAATTCGGGTCGGCGTAAGACAGTGCGTGAGGGCGATCTTTCGAATATCTACAACCCTTATTTTATTTGAATCCGAGCGGGTCGGCGAGTTAAGGGACGCTGCGGCCGTATAGATCTCGATTGACCAGCTCTGCATCGCAAGGCGTCAGCTGATCTTGCCGATCTTGCCGTTGCGTTGCAAATTGTCGAGCTGAAGCGTTACTAGACGCGAAATTGGTACGGGTTACGCGATCGAGTCGCTTGTCGTGTATTGCCGTCGTAAGTGGCGTTCAGGCTCGTCATGGTTCCACGACCCCGCGGCGCCAAAGATGCGCTTCGTCAGTTCGCCACGGGTGACGTGCACAATTTCAGAAAGGGCGGCGCTCCTTTTCTCGCGCCTGCGGTCATTGCAGCCGCGGTGGCGACTGTAACGCAAGCGCGTTGAACGGGGCCCGGTTGGTGTTTCACATTCACCGAGATCGGATCAGAGGAGTGGTGGGTGATGGAATTGGGTAGGCTGGGTGTTTGGGTGGGGATGGATCGGATGAGCGCGGCGGCGGGGGCGGCGTTTGTCAAGCGCGTCGAGGCTTGGGGCTACAGCGCCTTATGGCTGCCGGAAAGCCGCGGGCGCAACGCGCTGGTGCATTCGTCGTGGCTGCTCGCCAATACGCAAAAGCTGATTGTCGCGACCGGGATCGCCAACATCTATGCCCGCGATCCGATGGCGATGGCGAATGGCCAACGGGCGCTCGCCGAGCAATCGGATGGGCGGTTTCTGCTCGGGGTCGGCGTGTCGCACCGGCCGATGGTCGAAGGACTGCGCGGCCACACCTACAACAAGCCGGTGGCGACGATGCGCGCCTATCTGAAGGCGATGCGCGAGGCGCCCTATGCCGTGGCGGCGACCCCGCGCGAGGCGCCGCCAACCGTCGTCGCAGCACTCGGGCCGCGGATGATGGCGTTATCGGGCGAGATGGCCGATGGGGCGCATCCCTACAACTCGATCCCGGCGCACACCGCCGAGGCGCGAAAGATCCTGGGGCCGGGCAAAATCCTGGCGCCCGAAGTGTGGGTATTGCTCGAAACCGACCGGTCGAAGGCGCGGCGGGCGGCACGCGAGGCGTTGTCGCACTATCTGCAGCTCGAGAATTACGTAAACGCCTGGCGGGGCCAGGGATTTTCCGATGCCGACATGGCCGGTGGCGGCACCGATCGGTTTATCGATGTAATCGTCGGCTGGGGCGACGAGGGGGCGATCCGCAAGCGCATCCAGGAGCATTGGGATGCCGGCGCCGATCATGTCTGCATCCAGCCGATCAGCAGCCAAGGCGGCCGCGAGGTTGACGAGCGGGTGCTCGAGCTGCTGGCGCCGACGCGGCGATCTTGACGTTTGGTGCACCCGCCCGACATTGTTTTCGCCGGTCTCGGCGGCGAACACGTCGGCGAGCGTTGGTCTCGTAGGCGAGGAAACGGGCATATGTACTCTGAAACCACCCGAGGGATCAGCGTCACGGTCAAGCCGATCTATCTGGAGGATCAATCCTCACCGGCCGAGGGTCATTTCGTGTGGGCCTATCACGTGCGCATCGAAAACCGCGGCGAGGAGACGGTTCAGCTGCGCCGCCGCCACTGGAAGATCACCGACGGCCGCGGCCAGGTTCAGGAAGTGCGCGGGCCGGGGGTGGTCGGCGAGCAGCCGGTGCTCGGGCCGGGAGAAAGCTTTGAATATACCAGCGGCACGCCGTTGCCGACGCCGTCGGGCATCATGGTCGGCAGCTACGAAATGGAAACGCGCAGCGGCGAGTGTTTTTCGGTCCGCATCCCCGCGTTTTCGCTCGACAGCCCGCATCAGCCGGTGCGCCTGAACTGAAAGCCGAGCCGCGCGAAATCCGTCCGATCGAAACCTATCTAACAAAAAAAGAGATTGATTGATGCCGCCTGCAGTCGCTTCGCCATTATCCGCGTCCCAGCCTCGCCTCCGTTCAACCGCCACCGGGCGGCCGAGCCGGGCCGAGGCCGAAGAGGCGGTCCGCACCTTGATCCGTTGGGCCGGTGACGACCCCGAGCGCGAAGGGCTGCTCGGCACCCCCGATCGTGTCATCCGTGCGTTTCGCGAATATTTCACCGGGTATGAAGAAGATCCGGTGGCATTGTTGCAGCGCACCTTTGAGGAGACCGACGGCTATGACGAGATCGTCATGCTGAAGGACATCCGCTTTGAGTCGCATTGCGAGCACCACCTCGCTCCGATCATCGGCAAGGTGCATGTCGCCTATCTGCCAAAAAATCGCGTCGTCGGCATTTCAAAACTGTCGCGGCTGGTCGACGTTTACGCCAAGCGGCTGCAAATCCAGGAAAAGATGACGGCACAGATTGCCAACACACTCGACGAAGTGTTGCAGCCAAAGGGGGTTGGGGTCGTCATCGAAGCCGCACACCAATGCATGACGACCCGCGGCACCCACAAGCCCGGCACGATGCTGGTGACGAGCCGGATGCTCGGCGAATTCCGGACCGATCCGACGAGCCGGCGGGAGGTGTTGGCAATGATCGGAACGCCGGGCAGCTCCAAGCTCGACAACGTGTAAGCCGAATAGCGGACGCGCGGCCCCGAGCGATGGCCCTCGACGCGGTCGCTATCCTCGACAAGCTGGTCGGTTTCGACACGGTCTCCGCCAACTCGAATTTGGCATTGATCGAGTGGGTCGCCGATTATCTCGACGGGCATGGCGTCAAAAGCGTGCTGACCTGCGACGGCAGCGGCGGCAAAGCGAATTTGTTTGCGACGATCGGACCCGATAATCGCGGTGGGGTCATTCTTTCCGGGCATACCGACGTCGTGCCGGTCGCCGGGCAGGCCTGGGACAGCGATCCCTTTCGGCTGACCGAGCGCGATGGCCGCCTGTTTGGCCGCGGCACCGCCGATATGAAGGGCTTTATCGCGTTGGCGCTGGTGGTGGCGTCGCAGGCGGTCTCGCGGCCGCTCCGAACGCCATTGCATCTGGCATTCAGCTATGACGAGGAAGTTGGGTGCCTCGGCGTCCCGGCATTGATCCGGGCATTGCCGCAGGGGCCAGCCCGCCCGGTTCTCGCGATCATCGGCGAGCCCAGCGAGATGCGGGTCGCCAATGCGCATAAGGGCATCCAGTTCCTGCGCACCGCGGTGACCGGGCATGAGGCGCATTCGAGCGCGCCCGAGCACGGGGTCAACGCGATCACCGCGGCGGCCGAGATTATCGCCGAGATCGGCCGGCTCGCCGCCGAATGCCGGGCCGCAGCTAAGCCCGAGAGCCGCTTTGACCCACCCTATACCAGCTTTAATATCGGCCGGATCGAGGGCGGGACCGCGGTTAACATCATCGCCCGCTACTGTGTCTTTGAATGGGAATTCCGCACGATCCCGGGCGAGGACGACACTGCCCCGCGCCGGCGGATCGAACACTTTGTCGAAAACGAATTATTGCCGCGAATGCGGTCGATGTATCCGGGCACCAATGTCTTCACCGAAACCGCCGCAATGGTCCCGCCGCTGGTTCCCGATCCCGGCTCGGCGGCGGAAGCGCTCGCCCGCGAATTGACCGGCATCAACGAAACGACGACGATCGCCTTTGCCACCGAGGCCGGGCTGTTTCAGGCGGCCGGCATTGCGGCGGTGATTTGCGGTCCCGGCTCGATCGAGGTCGCGCACAAGCCCAACGAGTATATCAGCCACGGCCAGCTCGCTGCCGGGGCGGCATTTCTCGACCGATTGGTGGACCGGCTGTGTAAGGACGACGGCATCGCAGGCCTCGGTCGACAGGATGATCACGGCGCCGGGCGTAGCTCGATCGAGCCGGCGCGCGCGCCCGTCGCCAGATTGATAATCACGATCTGACGGTTGCCGTCCGGCAGCACGAGATCGAGGAACAGACGGTCGGGGGCCGTCGTCATCGCCTCGACGCGCGCCCCGCGCGGTATGTCGATCATTGTCCTGGCGGTGGTGCGCGCGGGTAACGGGCTTGCCCCGCGATGCGACATGCGGCCAGCTATAACAAAGATTAAAGCGGCGAAGCCGACGACGAGCATAATGCCCATCACGACGACGACTATCTTCAACGCTCGCAGCGGCATGATTGAAGGACTTGGTGCGTGATCACGGACAACGCGGCAGCCGGCGGTTCGGCCTTGATCCGGCCGGAGCCGGCAGAGGCGGGGGCTCGCCTCGATCGCATGCTAGCAAATCACTTTCCTGAGTTGTCGCGAACGCGGCTGAAGCGGCTGATCGAAGAAGGCCGGGTCGTGCAGGACGGCGCCGCGACCCGCGATCCCTCGCAAAAGGTGCGGCCGGACCAAGATTTCGTCGTGTTCTTCCCTGATATGGAAGATCCGACGCCGGTTGCGCAGCCGCTGGCGCTCGACATCCGGTTCGAGGATGCACATTTGATTGTGATCGACAAGCCCGCGGGGCTTGTTGTCCATCCCGCACCCGGCAATCTCGACGGCACCCTCGTCAATGCACTAATCGCGCATTGTGGGACGAGCCTGGGCGGGACCAGCCTTTCCGGTATCGGCGGGGTGCGGAGGCCGGGCATCGTTCACCGGCTCGACAAGAATACCAGCGGGCTGATGGTCGTCGCCAAGACCGAGGCCGCTCACCAGGCCTTGTCACGTGATTTCGCAGCGCGCCGGATCGATCGCGCTTATGCCGCCTTTGTCTGGGGTACGCCAACCCCGATGACCGGCGAGATCGCCGGCAATATCGGCCGCAGCGCCATCAACCGCAAAAAAATGGCGGTCGTCGCTGAAGGTCGGGGCCGGCCGGCACTGACCCGCTATCATGTCGAACGGGCATTCAACAATGTCGCTGCCTTAGTCGAATGCCGGCTCGCGACGGGGCGCACCCATCAAATCCGGGTGCACCTCGCGCATAGCGGCCACCCGCTGATCGGCGACCCGGTCTACGGAACACGCGCCGGCCGCGCGATTGCCCGGTCCGGCGAGGTCGGGGCGCGGATCGCGGCGTTTCCACGGCAGGCTTTGCACGCTCGGCGGCTTGGCTTCACGCACCCCGTCGAGGGTCGTCTCCTGACGTTCGACAGCGCGCTTCCGGCCGACCTTCACGACCTGTTTATCGATTTAGAGTCATTTTAAACTGGACAAAACCTTACTATATTACTAGGGTATGCGAGAAGTCCCTCAGGGGCGGGACGACCGTGCATGTCCGACGTTTACGAACCACAGAGCCCCTAACTAGGAGCAACGAACCTCAAAATGGCCACCCTCTCGGTCCCTTCCATTTCGGCTGAAGGAAACCTGACCCGGTATCTCCAGGAGATCCGGAAGTTTCCGATGCTGGAACCGGAAGAGGAGTACATGCTCGCCAAGCGCTGGAAAGAGCACGAGGACCCGCAGGCCGCCCACCGCCTGGTGACGAGCCATCTGCGGCTTGTCGCCAAGATCGCGATGGGTTATCGCGGTTACGGACTGCCGCTCTCCGAGCTGATTTCCGAAGGTAATGTCGGGATGATGCAGGCTGTCAAACGCTTTGATCCCGACCGCGGCTTTCGCTTGGCAACTTACGCAATGTGGTGGATCCGGGCGGCGATCCAGGAATACATCCTGCATTCGTGGTCGCTTGTAAAAATGGGCACTACCGCGGCGCAGAAAAAGTTGTTTTTCAATCTGCGCAAATTGAAAGGCCAGCTGCAGGCGATGGAAGAGGGCGATCTGTCGCCCGAAAATCTGAAAAAGATCGCGACCGAGCTCGATGTCCCGGAAGCCGATGTTGTCAGCATGAATTGGCGTCTGGCGAGCCCGGACCATTCGTTGAATGCGCCGTTGCGCAGCGATAGCGAGGGCGAATGGCAGGATTGGCTCGTTGATGAAAGCGAGAGCCAGGAAACCAAGCTCGCCGACCGTCAGGAGTTGGGACTGCGCCGCGATTTGCTCGAAAAGGCGATGACGCATCTCAATGATCGCGAACGCCACATCCTGTCCGAGCGCCGGTTGCGCGACAACCCGACGACGCTCGAGGATCTATCGCAGCAATACGGGATCTCGCGCGAGCGGGTGCGGCAGATCGAAGTGCGCGCCTTCGAGAAACTGCAAAAAGCAATCAAAGCCGCCGCGATCGAGCGCCGCCTCGTCGCCGCCTAAGTCCTCCTGGATAAGCGGCATCACAAGCCGCGCCAAGTTGAAATCCACTAACAATCTGAACTCTCATTGCCCTGCGAAAGCGGGGCCTTGGGGGCTGTGTGTGCGCCCCCGCCGATATCATGTAGCTACTGCTGGTTCGGGTGGGCGTGGTGGTCGGCTAACACCTGGGCGATGACGGTGGTCACGCGCTGCCCGGTCGGGATGTGCAGAAATTCGTTTGGGCCGTGGGCGTTCGAATGCGGCCCGAGCACCCCCGTGACAACAAACTGCGCCTGCGGATATTTTTCGCCGAGCATCGCCATAAACGGGATGCTGCCGCCCTCGCCCATATAAGCGGGCGGCGCCCCGAACGCGGCTTGCGAGGCCCGCGCCAGCGATTGTTCGAGCCACGATGCCAAGGCCGGCGCGTTCCAACCCGTAGCGCTGGAGCCTAGATCGAGCTCGACCTGGGCGTTGTAGGGGAGCTCTTTTTGCAGCAGTGAACAAAGCAGCCGCTCGGCGCCCGCGGCATCCAAGGTCGGCGGCAGCCGCAGGCTCAATTTCGCCTCGGTAAACGGCAGCAAGACATTGCCCGCGTCGGCGGGCAAAGGCAGCCCGGCGATCCCGGTCACCGCCAGTTGCGGGCGCCAGGTGCGGTTCAGCACCAATTCCGTGAGATCGTCGCCCATAGGCCTGACGCCCGGAGCGAACGGGTATTCGGTAAAGACCGTGTCGTCCAAAGCCGCCGCAGCCTGGCGCGCCTGCGCCACCCGCTCGGCCGGGATTTGGGCGTATAACTCTGGCGGACGCACCGCACCCGTCGCCTCGTCCTCGAGCCGCGACAATAACTGGCGCAGGATGCGGAAGCTCGACGGCACGACGCCCGAGGCATGACCCGAATGCACGCCCTCGGTCAGCACCCGCACCTTGAGGCTGCCCGACACCATGCCGCGCAACGATGTCGTCAGCCACAGCTGGTCGTAATTGCCGCATCCTGAATCGAGACACACGACGAGCGACGGCTGGCCGAGGCGCGCCGCCAGATGATCGACGCAATACGGCAGGTCGTAACTGCCGGATTCCTCGCATGCTTCGATCAGGATCACGCAGCGAGCGTGCGGCACCCCCTGTTCCTGCAATGCCAACAACGCGGTGAGCGCGCCAAACATCGCATAGCCGTCATCGGCACCGCCGCGGCCATAGAGCTTGTCGCCGTCGATGCGTGGGCTCCACGGGCCAAAGCCCTCGGCCCAGCCGGTCATCTCCGGCTGCTTGTCGAGGTGACCGTAGAGCAGCACGGTGTCGGCGCCATCACCCGGCACCTCGATCAGGATGACAGGCGTGCGGCCCGACAGCCTGACGGTTTCGAGCGTGGCGCCGGGCAGCGACGAGAGCTTTGCTCGGGCCCAGCGCTCGAACAAGGCGACTGCCTCGTCCATATAGCCGTGCGCCATCCAATCGGCATCGAAAGCCGGAGATTTATTCGGGATTTTAATGTATTCGACGAGCGTAGGGACGATCTCGTCGCCCCAGCGCTGTTCGATACTTCTTTTTGCGCTAGCGATGTCGAACATAGCAAAGCTTCCGATCAATCCATTCTCGTGGACAAATTTATAGGGGTAATCGCGTCGAGATAAAGGCGATCGGCGCGGTTTCCGGCATGCCGCAGCCGCGATGGTTGACCGGTTCGCGTTTCGAGCGATACGGTTCTCCGGAACACGTGCCCCTAGCACGCAAGGAGGAGCAGGATGGCTAAAATCGTCCTCGGAATTGCGACGTCTCACACGCCGATGCTGAATACCCCGGCCAAGGACTGGCCGAGCTTTCTCGATCGCGACGGGGTGCGCGATTTTCTCGATAAAGAGGGCGACCCCGCCAGCTATCAGGAGTTGCTGACCCGCGCCGACCCGAGAGCCGCACCGGAATTGACACCCGAGCGCTTTGCCGCCCGCCACGACGAGGCCCAGGCCGCGATCGAACATCTGAAGCAGAGTGTGCGCCGCGCCGAGCTCGACGCGCTGATCATCGTCGGCGACGACCAGAAGGAATTGTTTTACGAAGATCACCTACCCTCCATCCTGGTCTATTACGGCGACACGATCCGCAATGTGCCGCTCTCGCCCAATTTTAAGGGCCCGGAATGGTCGCGCCTCGCCACCGCGCGCTATTACGAGGAGAAGGAACCGCGCGACTATCCGGTGAACGCGCCCTTGGCATTGCACCTGATCGAACGAGTTGATCGACCGCGAGTTCGACATCGCGTCGTCGAACGGATTGGCGCCGGGGCACGGCGAAGGCCACGCTCACGCCTTTGTGCGCAAGCGGCTGATGGAAGATCAAGCGCTGCCGGTGGTGCCGGTATTCCTCAACACCTATTACCCGCCGAACCAGCCGACCCCGCGGCGCTGCTACAAATTGGGTCAGGCGCTGCGCGAGGCGGTTGAAAGCTACCCCGGCGATTTGCGCGTCGGCATCGCCGGCTCGGGCGGGCTCAGCCATTTTGTCGTCGATGAGGAACTCGACCGCGGGGTCATCGACGCGCTTAAGCGCAAAGATGGCGAGGCGTTGCAGTCATTGCCGCGCAAGAAACTCAATTCCGGCAGCTCCGAGATCCGCATGTGGATCACGGTCGGCGGCGCCGTCGAGCATCTCGATTGCACCTGGTCGCATTATGTCCCCGGTTACCGGACCCCGGCCGGGTCGGGTACCGGGCTCGGCTTCGCCCTGTTCTCCTGAGCGAGCTGCTGCCGTTCGAATTGCGTTTGTGAGCGCGGATTACCCGCGCTCTCCCTTGGCGCGCCGGATCGCCGCGAGCACGCGCTCAGACGTAATCGGGGTCTCGTTGATTTCGGCTCCGAGGGGTGCGAGCGCATCGCGCACCGCATTGGCGATCGCCGCTGGCGGCGCCACCGCACCGCCCTCGCCCATGCCCTTCATGCCGTATTCGGTCGCGGTCGCCGGGTTGTGGATATGCCCGATCCGGATCGGCGGCACCTCGAACGCGGCGGGAAGGTGGTAGTCGAGCAGGCTCGCGGCCAGCGGCTGCCCATAAGCGTCATAGGGGATTTCCTCGAACATCGCGGTGCCGATCCCCTGCACCACACCGCCGCGGATCTGGCCCTCGACAATCATCGGGTTGACCATCGTCCCGCAATCCTCGGCAACCGCGAAGTCGACCAGCTCGACATGGCCGGTCTCCGGGTCGACCGCCACCACGGCGCCGTGCGTCGCATAGGAAAAGACGCCGGTGCTGATGCTGGGCTCATAGGTCGCGACCGCCTCGAGCAATGGTTCGACCCCTGCCGGCAATCCGTCCATGCGAAGGTGAGCGACCTTTGCCACTTCCGCGATCGTAACCGAGCCTCGCGGACCCAAGACCCGGCCGTCGACGCAACGCGCCTCGCTGATATCACACTGCAACAGGTGGGCGCCGATCCGCTCGATCTTGTCGCGCAGCATCCGGCTGGCGCGCGCCACAGCGCCCCCTGACATCACCATGCTGCGCGAGGCAAAGGTGCCAAAACCAAAGGCGCTGCTTTCGGTGTCGCCGTGGCGGACTGAAATGCGCGCCGGCTCGATGCCGAGTTCCTGGTAGGCGATTTGCGACAATGTCGTTTCGAGCCCTTGGCCGTGCGACTGAATGCCGACCATCAACACCAGACTGCCATCGGTCAGAATGCGCGCGGTGCAGCTCTCGTATCCCGGGATGATCGAGGCGCCGCGCGAGGCGAATTCAGCGGCGCCATGCGCCGTCTGCTCGGTAAAGCTGGCAAAGCCGATGCCGATTAGCCGGCCATCGGCCTCGGCGCGCTTTTGCCGCGCGCGGATCGCATCGATCTGCAACAGCTCGGCACAAAGATTGACGCTCGCCGCATAATCCCCGGTGTCGTAGCGCATGCCGGTGATCGAGGTGAACGGTATCTCGGCCGACGGGATCATGTTCATGGTGCGCACCGCGACCGGATCGCGGCCAACCGCGCGCGCCACCTCGTCGATCGTCCGCTCGATCGCAAAGCACGCGCCGGGGCGGCCGACCCCGCGATAGGGGCCGAGCGGCGCCTTATTGGTCGCGACGGTCAGGGTGCGGGCGCGGTAGTTGGCGATCGTGTATGGCCCGGGCAATGTGCGCGCCGCCATATTGGCTTCCTGGTAGGGACCCTGCGGCCACAGCCCATAGGCGCCGGCATCGACCACGATCTCGGTATCGATGCCGAGAATCCGGCCCTGCCGGTCGGCGTAGGCGGTCAGCTTGTAATGATGGTCGCGGCAATGGGCGGCGGTCAGCAGATGCTCGTTGCGGCTCTCGACCCAGCGCACGGGATGGTCAAGCTCAAACGCCAATGCTGCCAGGATGATTTCTTCCGGATAGAGCCGCGCCTTGGGGCCAAACCCGCCGCCGACATCCGGCGCAACGACCCGCAATTGGCGTTCGTCAACGCCGAGCGTCTCGGCAATCGCGACGCGCACCGTGTGCGGCGTCTGGGTCGAGGCGTAGACCACCACTTCGTCGAGCCGGTGGTCGCGATAGGCGAGGACCGCGCGCCCTTCGAGCGGCGAGCCCGATTGCCGATTCATCCGGTATTCGCGGGTGACGACGATGTCGGCGGCGCGCGCCGCGGCCTCGATGTCGCCGCCCTCGACTGTGCGCTCGATATAAAGATTGTCGCCCCAGTAATCGTGCACCAATGCCGAGCCGGGGTCGAGTCCACGCCGGCGCGTCGACGACCGCGTCGAGCGGCTCGAAATCGACCATTACCGCCGCGGCGAGGTCTTCCGCCTCGGCATGGGTCGGGGCGACGCAGGCGGCAATCGCCTCGCCGACATAGCGCACCTTGTCGGTGGCGAGCGGCGGCCACGCCGGCGATTTGGCGCCGGTCGCGTGCGACACGATCCGGATCGGCTGCATGCGCGGCAGATCGGCGGCGGTGAAGACCTGTTTGCGGGCAGCGGGCGGGGCGGTGATCGAGCGAATGCGCGCATGCGCGTGCGGGCTGCGCAGAAAGACGATTTCGGCAGTGTCGGGAAGGCGGACATCCGAGACAAATTCGCCGCGGCCGCGCAAATGCCGCGCGTCCTCCTTGCGCAGAACCGAGGCGCCGACGCCAAAACCTTTACTATTTTCCGATGTCATCCGCCCCCCGACCCAGCAATGCCTTAAAGAACGTTCAACCGTTTAGAGCGTCAGCGGTCGAGGATTGCATTGGGCCGGCTGCATCGCAACGCGCGATTTTCGCCAAGGTTCTTGACCTGAGGCTCGCGCGATCCGCAAAGTCGCCGGTAGAGATAAGCGGGCGTCGTTATAAACCGTACCGCCACGATAGCGAGGAAAACATGAGCAAGCAAAAGGACAGCGAGGATCTGGTTCGCGTCGGCCCGGGGACGGTCATGGGCGAGATGATGCGGCAATACTGGCTGCCGGCGGCGATGTCCTCCGAGCTTGAGCGCAACGCAGCGCCGATGCGGCTGATGCTGCTGGGCGAGCGGCTGATCGCGTTTCGCGATAGCTCGGGCCGGGTCGGGGTCATGGACCATCGCTGCCCGCATCGCTGCGCCTCCTTATTTCTCGGCCGCAACGAGGAGGACGGCATCCGCTGCGTCTATCACGGCTGGAAATACGATGTGGCGGGCAATTGCGTCGACATGCCCAACACACCGCCAAAACACGACTACAAGGCAAAGGTCAAGGCCAAGGCCTACAAGGTCGCCGAGCGCAACGGTCTCGTCTGGGTCTACATGGGCAACCGCAAGGAAGCGCCGCCCTTGCCCGGGATCGAGGCGTCATTGTTGCCGGCGGACGATCTGCAGATCACCTTTGCCCAGCGCGAGTGCAATTGGCTGCAGGCGCTCGAAGGCGACATCGACACCTCGCATTTTGGCTTTTTGCATGCCGGCTCGGTCGATCCGGCGAATGTGCCGGCCGATAATCTGATCCGCTGGACGGTCGCCAACCGTGCCCCCGATTACCACGTGACCGATACCGATTGGGGCACGATGTACGCCGCCTATCGCCCGGCCGAGGCGGGCCGGACCTATTGGCGGTTTGCCAATTTCCTGTTTCCGTTCTGGACCCAGACGCCGCAGGGCGCCTTTGACCGGGTCAACAGCCGCGCCTGGGTCCCGATGGACGACGGGCATACGATGTTTGTCAGCCTCTCGTGGAAGGGGCTGCCGGCTGATCGCGCCGGCCTCAGCAACAGCCGGGTGTTGCCCGGTTCGAAACTGGCGATGGATTTTGTGCCCAATACGACCGATTGGTATGGCCGCTGGCGGCTCGCCGGGGTCGAGGGCAACGATTGGATGATCGACCGCGAGGCGCAGAAGAACGGCGGGATCTATACCGGGATCGTCGGCATTCAGGCGCAGGACCAGGCGGTCACCGAAAGCATGGGCCCGATCACCGACCATGATTTTGAGAATCTGGGCCCGAGCGACATCATGATCGCCCGCACCCGGCGCCGCCTGTTGCGCGCCGCCCGCGCCTTCAAAAAAGACGAGGTGACGCCGCCCGGCGTCGACAACCCCGATGTCTACACCAATGTCCGCAGCGGCGACTTCTTGGCCGACGAAAAGATCAGCTGGCGCGACGCGTACGACCTGCAATCCCGCACCGCCATCCGCCCCCTCGCACAGGCGGCGGAGTAGATACCTTCAATAGCCTCGATTGCCCGGCAAGGCCCGAGACTCAATTCGCCAAAGACATTAACAGTCGGGGCCCGAGCTCGCACTGGTTTGGGCGGGGTGCGAGCGGCCGGTGCAGTCCGGGATGACGCAAGGCGTAGTCAGCATAAAGTTCCTATTGTGGGGCCGCGTTGAGCTTCTAGGTAACGTCCACCGCAAAACTGTAAGCCGGGATTTCTCCGCGGAAGGAGATGGTGTGCTGGCCGGGCGAAAGTGGCCTTAGCATTACCCAGAAGCCGTCGGAAAATGCGGTCTCAACAAAACCTTCGCAGCAACCGAATGGGTTTGCCGTTACTCCGGTAAACGACAAAAACTGGCTCGCGCGATATTCTTCTAGCTTCTGAACCCTTTTGCCGTCAATAATTAAACTGAGGTTCTTTAGATCGACGAGATCGATGAACCAATATTACGGACTTACTACTTCAGTGACACCGGTACGACGGTGAGTTCGTAGGTCACGTCCTCAACGAACGTGTCCCCCGAATTGGCATGGAAGTGAATAGTATGTGGTCCAGGTGGCAACGGCGGCACGGATGCATAGTATCCGTCGTCGACCGCGGGCGAATATACCCCTGCTGGGACGTTTCCCAAACCAGCGTCGATGCATGGCTTGTCGAACACGTTATCCTCTGGGAGTGTAACTTCGTAGACTTCGGACTGGACACGTCGCAACAAAGTCTTCTTAATATCCTTGCCATCGACTGTGACGGACGGGTTTTGAGTCGAATCGATGAAAGGTGTTACCATTGCTCGTGCAGCTTTGACGCTGACATTTTGAGAATCTTGGCCACAAACATTCGGAGTGTTTATAAAATCGGAATTGATGACCGGGAAGAAAAGCGTCACACCTTCGGGAACGGAGCAGGCGCGCATCGCTGTTCCACCGAGAAAGACTCCTGCCAGGAACCATATCGGACCCCGCTGACCAACCATGCAGTTTTTACCGGTCGTATCCAACGTGGGATTAACCGAGGTCGGTATCGAGTAAGACCACTGCCGCCACTCAGCGGTAAGCGCCGGCAACTGCCCCGGCGGCACGGCACCGGAATCCGCGGATGCCGACATGGCCGGCATCCCGAGCCCAAAGATAATCGCAACGGCGAGGCACGCGGAGTTCGTATGTTTCATTGTTTCCCCCCATTAAAAAGCCGCTTTTTATCTGAATGTAACTTGATTATATATTACGTTAACATTAAGCCGGCTTTCAATCAACCGTAAAGACGTGGGAGGACGGCACGCATGTGCCGTGTTTTAGGAACGTCACGGGTCTAACTTGGCCCCGACGGCCCCGGCAGCCGTCTAGCCGCGACAGCTAGCGCCGGAAAGCCATATTCATTAAACGAAAAAATGATGGCGAAGACGCGGCCTACGCCGAGGACCGTTTGGCGATGGCTCGACGATGAAGAAGTTTCTTTAGGCGGTGCGCGCCATGGGTGTCACGTTTGGTCTGCCCCTTCGGCTTGTTCAAGCCTAAAAGTTATTTCGCACGAAGCCGTTTTCGCAGTCGGCGGCGATTACGGCGGGGTCGCGGTCGGCGGGGTTGCCCCAGCCGCCGCCTCCGCCGGATTCGAGGATCAGGACGTCGCCGGGTTGGATCGTGATGCCGGTTTCCTTGGTCTTGATCGGGCGCGGCGGCTGGCCTTCGGAATAAAGCGTGTAGCGATGCGGCTGGCCGTCCTCGCCGCCGAGGATGCCGCAGGCGCCATGGCGCACCCCGTCACCGGCGGTGTTGGCGATCGTCGGCTCGGCGGTTTCGACAACCATCTCGACAATTCCGCCGGGGCCGCCGCGATATTTGCCGGTGCCTCCCGAATCCGGGCGGAATTCGTGGCGGCGAAAGAACAACGGAAAGCGCACCTCGGTCACTTCGAGGCTGCCGAACTTGATGCCGCCGGCCGCCTGCCATTCGCCGGCACCAGGCCAGCCATCGCCCACGGGCGACGCGCCGCCGCCGGGGCGCGCCTGAAAGAAATGCCAGATGAACGGCTTGCCTTGGGGCAAGTTACTGCCGGGGACATCGGAGCGGCTTCGGACCGAGTTGCCCCCCTCACCCAGCTTCGGGTAGGGCTCGGTGGCACCTCGCCGACCCTTCTCAACCCTCTCCCCCCAGTGGGGGGAGAGGGAAGGGTGAGGGGGTTGCCCTGCCTCCGATTTGACCGGATCAAAATCTGATCTTGCGGATACCCCGGTCCGCGGATCGTGGCCTTGGATTGCGATGCGGAAACGGCGGCCCCACCCGGCCATCGCGCGGTCGGGGCAGGCCGGCGCCAAAGCCTTGACGATCGCCTCGATGATCTCCTGGCCGCAATGATTGGTGGCGAGGGTCACCGGCATGCCGGGATTGGCCCACACCACCGTGCCCGGCTTGGCGATCACCGTGATCGGGCGAAAGGTGCCGTCGTTCTTGGGCGTGTCCGGGTCGATCAGATAGGAGAGGGCGACGACCACCGCCGAGCGCATGTTCGGGTAGGAAGAGTTGATAAAACTCGCGACCTCCGCATGCGAATCCGACAGATCGATGACGAGATCGCTGCCGCGCTTTTCGACCGTGGCGCGGATGTAAATGTCGTCATGGCCGCGGCCGTCATCGTCGAGCACCGCCTCCCCGTGATAGACGCCGTCCCGCCATTGCGCGATGACCGCCCGCGTCTGCCGCTCGGCACCGTCCAGCACCGCCTCGATCGCGGCGTCGGTGACGGGCCAGCCAAACTCCGCCGCTAACGCCAACAGCCGCCGCTCGCCCGTATGAGCCGAGCCGATCATCGCCGCGAGGTCGCCGCGAAAATCGCGCGGGTGGCGGACATTGGTCGCGATCATTTCGAGCAGGTCGCGCCGCACCTCGCCGCGATCGTAGAGCCGCAAGGGGGTGATGCGGATCCCTTCTTGCCAGATATCGGTTGCGGCGGCGTTGTAGGCGCCGTGCGTGGCGCCGCCGATATCGCTCTGATGGGCGCGGTTGATCGACCAGAAGCGCGGCCGCCCATCGTCATCGGCGCCCTCAAACACCGGCACAAACACGGTCAAATCGGGCAGATGATTGCCGCCGTGATAGGGGTCGTTGAGCAGAAAGGCGTCGCCCGGATGGATGTTGCCGGCGAAGAACTCGGACACCGCCTGGGCCGCGTAGGGCAGCGCGCCGACATGGATCGGAACATGCTCGGCCTGGGCGATCAGCCTGCCGTCGAGATCGCAGATCGCGGTCGAGAAATCACGGCTTGAATTGAGGATTTGCGAATAAGATGTGCGCAGCATCGCTTCACCCATCTCTTCGACAATCGCCAACAGACGATGCCGGATGACTGAAACGACGATCGGATCGACGAGATTTCTCAAGCTGGTCACCGCGGTCCCCTGATCCCTGCCGGCGAGCCGATAGGAGCTAACGCTAATGCCGTACAGACCCAACTACCGGATCGAGCGCGCCGAGCGCGACCGCGCCAAGAAGGCGAAGAAAGAAGAAAAGATCAAGCAGCAGCAGGAGCGCGCGGCGTTGCGCAAGGCCAATCCCGACGACGCCCCGACCGAAGAGGAGCCGGAAAACCCTTGAGGGCCGCGGCTCACCAAGTCGCAAACATCGCGGCGACCGCGGCAGCCATGATGCCGGTCGAAAGCCAGCCCATAGCCGACAATCCCAGCGGAATCCGAAACGCTCCCATGACCCGCTGCTGCCGGCCCATGACCATGATCACCGCCATCAGCGGCACCGCCACCACGCCATTGATCACCGCCGCCCAAAACAATGCCCTGATCGGGTCGAGATGGACAAAGTTGATAAAGACGCCGACCAATGTCGCGACCGCGATCGTGCCATAGAACGCCTTGGCGTCTTTAGGCTGGCGGCGCAGTCCGGTCGGCCAGCCGAGCGCTTCACCAAGCGCGTAAGCCGCGGAGCCAGCCAACACCGGCACCGCCAACAGCCCGATCCCGATGATGCCGAAAGCAAAGACGGCGAAGGTGAACTCGCCGGCGATTGGGCGCAACGCCTCGGCCGCCTGTGACGAGGTCTGGATGTCGGTGACGCCGTGGGCGTTTAGCGTCGCGGCCGTGGTGATGATGATGAACAGGCTGATCAGGTTGGAAAAACCCATGCCCAAATAGGTGTCGGCGCGGATCCGGCCGATTTGCGCCGGCGCCTCGTCGGGGGCATCGATCAGCCGGTGGGCTGCGGGGTCGATTGCTTCGTCCTCGGCCTCTTCCAACGATTGCCAGAAAAAGCAGTAGGGCGTGATCGTCGTGCCGAGAACGGCGACGATCGTTACGAGATAGTCCTTACTCCAGGTCAGGTCCGGGACCAGCGTGTGGTAGACGACCTGGCCCCATGGCACCTTGACCGCCAAAGCCGTCGCAACGTAAGCGAACAGCGATACTGCGGTCCATTTGAGGATGTGGACGTAATTTTCATAACGCACGAACACTTCGAGCAGCACGCAAACTGCGGCAAGCGCGACAACGTAGAGATGGTTCGAGCCGTGCAGCAGCAGCTGTAATGCGGCCCCCATCGCGCCGAGATCAGCGCCGAGATTGATCGTGTTGGCGACGAGCAACAACGTCACGATGACCAGCAACAGCGGGCGCGGGTAATGCTCGCGGATATTGCCGGCAATGCCGGCGCCGGTCACCCGCCCGATGCGGGCGCTGACCTCCTGGATCGCTGCCATCAGCGGCCAGACGAACAGCATGACCCAGGCCATGCGATAGCCAAACTGGGCGCCAGCCTGTGAATAGGTGGCGATGCCGCTCGGATCGTCGTCGGAGGCGCCGGTGATCAGCCCCGGGCCCAGAATGGCCAATAGGCCGCGTTTGCGGGGCCGGCGCGGCTTCCAACGATGCGCGATCCGCCCTGCAAGGGTCAGATGCCGCAGATGGGAATGAGCCGGGCGGCGCCGGATGTGCGGTGTGGGACTCAATCTTCGAGCGCCTCAGGAAATTTTAGCCGGAATTCGAGCCGCATGCTCGGCCCCTGGTACCATTGCGGCAGTGGCGGAAAGCGGCCGACGGCGCGGATCATCTGCTCAACTCTCTGGTCGATTTCGGGATAGCCCGAGCTCAGGCCGATACTGAGCATCGCCACCGTACCGTCATCGAGGACGAGCACATTAACAATTGTTTCACCGCGGCGACCGCCGACCAGCGACGGCGACAAGAGCCCGATATGTTGACGCGCCAGGTAAGCAAGGTAGGCAAGGTATTCGTCGCGGGTTGCTGCGGGGCCCGGAAATTTCGCAAAGCGCGGCAGCAGATGCGCCCGTTGCGGCACCGGCCGAACCGGTTGACGCGCGGCGAGGGAGGGTTTGGGCAGCGGCTTTGGTGCGGGGAGCGGCCGGGGCTCCGGCGGCTTGGGCAATTCGAGCTTGGGGGGATCGGGCAAAGGCGGCGGTGGCGGCAGAAAGGCAGTCTTTTGGGGCGCTTCGAGCGGCGATTCGAGTGTCGCCGCCGGTTCCTTCTTAGGCGTGGGCTCGTCGGTTTTCGATTGGTCGGGGCCTTTCTTCTGAGTGTCGCCGAGGTTTTCCGACGCGATTCGTCCGGGGGGCGGTCGCGTTTCGGGCTTCGGTTTCGGCTTGGGTATCGGTTTTGGTGCCGGCGGAGGCGGTGGTGGCGGCTGAAACACCAGCTGTACCGGGATCGGCGCGACTTCCGCGGGGCGATGCATCGGCCAGCTGAGCAACAGCAATAATGGCAAGAGGTGCAGAATGAGAGAGACAACCGGCCCAAATCGCCAGCGCCGTTCTTGCGAAGCGATCGGCTGCTCGCCAACGTCAGGCTCCGCCGATCCCGGTAATGGCCGCCGCAGCCGGACCGCCGGCTCGAATTGATCGGCCGCGGTGAGATCGGCCGGCGGGGTCGGCGACAATCGTGGAGGCAGCGCTACCCCTGGCCGCAGCAACAAAAGAGGCTCGCAGCGAGCCTCGTCAGTTTGGGCGTCGATGCGGAACACCGCCGGTGATTACCCGGCAGCACCGGCCCCGTTGGCGAGCGCCAGCCAGGCGGCTTCGTCGAGCAGGGTGACGCCGAGTTCCGCGGCCTTTGTCGCTTTCGAGCCGGGATCGGCGCCGGCAACAACGTAATCGGTTTTTGCCGACACCGAGCTTGTGACATTGGCGCCCAGCGCTTCGGCGCGCGCCTTCGCCTCCGACCGGCTCATGTTGTCGAGCGAGCCGGTGAACACAATCGTCTTGCCGGCGATCGGGGACGCGGCCCGCTGTGGCGGCGGCTCATAATCGAGCACGGTCACTTCGCGGGCGAGATCGTCGAGCACGTCGCGGTTATGCGGTTCGGCAAAAAAGCCGATGATATCCGCCGCCATGTCCTCGCCGATTCCGTGAACATCGACAAGATCGGCCCGCGCCGCGCTGTCCGGGTCGTGCGCCATTTCCATTTCCGCCCGCCACCGCGCGAGCGAGCGATAATGCCGGGCGAGCAGTCGCGCCGTGGCTTGCCCGACCTGGGGTATGCCGAGCGCGTTGATAAATCGTTCGAGCGAAATACGTCGGCGTTCGTCGATCGCCGCGACGAGCTTACGGGCGCTGACTTCGCCCCAACCCTCGCGCTTGGCGATGATTTCGGGATCGAGCCGAAAGATGTCGCCCGGCTGACGGATAAGCCCATCCTCCCAAAACGCCTGGATGTGCTTGGTGCCGAGCCCCTCGATATCGAACGAGTCGCGGGCGACGAAATGCTTCAACCGTTCGACCGCCTGTGCGGCGCAGATCAGCCCGCCGGTGCAGCGCCGCGCCACCATTCCGGGCTCGCGCACCGCGAGGCTGCCGCAAACCGGGCAGTGATCCGGGAATTCGATAGGGCTGCGCGTCAGGCGGGCGGCGCTCGGTAACGACTCCGACAATTTGCGGGATCACGTCACCGGCGCGCTGGACGATGACGGTGTCGCCGATGCGCACATCCTTGCGCGCAATCTCGTCTTCGTTGTGCAGGGTAGCGCGCTGCACGACGACCCCGCCGACGGTGATCGGTTCGAGCGCTGCGACCGGGGTCAAGGCGCCCTGCCGGCCGACCGAGATCAGGATATCGCGCAACACCGTCTGCGCCTGCTGAGCGGGGAATTTGTGCGCCAATGCCCAGCGCGGGGCGCGGCTGAGCATGCCGAGCCGCTCTTGCAACGACAGATCATTAACCTTGTAGACGACGCCGTCGATGTCATAGGGTAACGCCGCGCGATCGGCCGCGATGTCGCGGTAGTAAGCAAGCACCTGCTCGATGCTGCGGCAGAGGCGCGAGCGATCGTTGACGGTCAGACCCCAGGCGCTGAATTGCGCCAACGCCTCGGCATGGGTGCGGGCAAATTGTGCAGTCGCCTCGCCCCACGCATAGGCAAAGAATTTGAGCGGCCGTCGCGCGGTAATCGCGGGATCGAGCTGGCGCAATGAGCCGGCGGCAGCATTGCGCGGATTGGCAAACACCGACTTGCCGGCGGCGGCGCGTTCCTCATTCAGGGCAAAAAAACCGGGGCGCTCCATATAGACTTCACCGCGAATTTCGATGATTTCCGGCCAGCCGGAGCCCTTCAGCCGCTCCGGTACGCTCGGCAATGTACGGATGTTCGCGGTCACATCCTCCCCGGTGACACCGTCGCCGCGGGTGGCGCCCTGCACCAGGCGGCCATTTTCGTAACGCAGCCCGAGCGACAATCCGTCGATCTTGGGCTCGGCCATGATTTCGATCGCGTCTTCGGCGACGAGGGCCTGATCGGCCGGCCTGCTGAAAAAATTGCGGATGCCGGCAAAAAAGCCGCGAACATCGGCTTCCTCGAAGGCATTCTCGAGCGACAGCATCGGCCGGGTATGGGTGACCTTGGCGAAGCCGGTGGCCGGGGTGGCGCCGACGCGACGCGACGGGCTGTCGCTGCGGATCAGTTCCGGGAAGCGCGCTTCGAGAGCGGCATTGCGCTGACGCAATGCGTCGTATTCGGCATCCGAAATTTCCGGCGCCGCCTCGGTGTAATAAAGCCGGTCGTGATGGCGGATTTCGTCGGCGAGCGCCGCCAATTCCTCGCTGGCTTCTTCCTCGGTCAGAGTGTCGACCGGTGGCTCGGCGGTTGCGCCGCGGCGTCGTCGCACTGCGCTCACGCCTGGCCTCCGGCGATCAGGCTTGCCGCCGCGGCCCGCGCCTCGGCGGTGATCGTTTGGCCCGACAGCATCCGGGCGATCTCCTCCTGCCTGTTGTCGGGATCCAATTCCTCGACCAGGGTCACGGTCCTGCGCTGGTTGAGGCGTTTGGCCACACGCCAATGATGCGCGCCACGCGCCGCTACTTGCGGCGAATGGGTTACGACGAGCACCTGCAGATTGGTGCCGAGGCGCTGCAACCGCTCGCCGACGGCGGCGGCGACGGCGCCACCGATGCCGCTGTCGACCTCGTCAAAGATCAGCGTCGGCACCGAAGAGGTGCCGGCGAGCACCAGTTTTAAGGCAAGCATAAAACGCGACAGCTCGCCGCCCGAAGCGATTCGCGCCAGCGGACCGAACGGCGCTCCCGGGATCGTGGAAATCTCGAAATGCACGCGTTCGCAGCCATGCTCGCCCCAGTCGGGTTCGTCGAGCGATGTGATCACCGTGCGGAACTGAGCCTTGTCGAGCCGCAAGGGCTTCAGCTCGGCCGCGACACCTGCGTCGAGACGCTCAGCGGCGGCTCTGCGCACCCGCGAAATCCGCTCGGCCGCAGCGACGTAATCGTCTCGAGCCTCGGCAGTCGCCCTCGCCAACGCCTCGGCGTTGTCACTCCCGGCCTCGATATTCGCCAGCCGGGCGGCGATTGCCTGGCGCAAATCAGGCAGATCAGCTACCGCTACCTGATGCTTGCGCGCGGCGGCGCGCAATGTGAAGAGCCGCTCCTCGACGGTTTCGAGTTCGCGCGGGTCGAGTTCGAGGTTACGCATCGCGGTTTCGAGCACATCCACCGCCTCCGCGGTCTCGCTCGCCGCGCGTTCGGCGGCGGCCGCCGCTTGGTCAAGCAATCCCTGAGCCCGGTCGCGGGCGCGTTCGAGGCGGCGAGCGGCGCGGGCAAGAGCGGGTTGCGCACCCGCCGCGCCGGAGAGTTCGCCGATCGCCTCATTCAATGTTTCGGCCAGCCGCTCAGCATTTTGCAACAAGGTCCGGCGCGCCGAGAGGCGATCTTCTTCGCCCGGTTCGGGCGCCAGCGCGTCGAGTTCGGTCAGATGATGCCGGAGCAGATCCTCTTCCTCGCGACTGGCGGCGACAAGCCGCGCCGCCGTTTCCTCGGCCACCCGCGCCGCACGCCAGTTGTGCCACGCCTGCGCCAATACCGCAGTGCCGCCTGCGAGTTCCGCGAAGGCATCCAGCATGGTGCGGTGGTTAGCCGGGTCGAGCAGGCCGCGCTGCTCGAATTGCCCCTGAATTTCGACAAGACTGTCGCCAAGCTGACGCAGGATGCCGACACTTGCCGGCTCATCGTTGACAAAGGCTCGGCTGCGGCCGTCGCCACGCAACAGCCGGCGCAGCACGATCGTGTCGCTGTCGCCGTCGAGCCCGGCCTCGCGCAGGAGTGCATGCGCGGGATGGTTGCGACCGACGGTAAACTCGGCAGTCACCGCCGCTTCTCCGGCCCCGTCGCGCACAAGTCCGCCATCGGCGCGCCGGCCGAGCGCCAGCCCGAGCGCATCGAGCAAGATCGATTTCCCCGCCCCGGTCTCACCGGTCAGCACACAGAGTCCCGGGCGAAACGCCAAATCGAGCCGATCGATCAGGACAATTTCGCGTATGGTGAGCCCGAGCAGCATTCCCCCGATAATATAGGCGCGTTCAAGGGCAAACCAGCAGCGCTACGGTTCCAGGCTGAGCATCCGGGCGATCAGAACTCGCAGCGACGGCGTGCCTAAGTAAGTTCAGCCTCCTGCGAACCAAGACGACTTCAAAGATGGCGTCCGAGATGGTCGCTTTTTCGCAACGCGCTCAGCACTTAATCATCCGCATCTGCCAGGCCGTGCAGTCGTTGGCTCGGTGTCGTGGGCGCGGCCCACCTAACGTTGCGTGCTTGATCCGGTTGAACCTTGGTTCGTCGGTTCTGACGCCGCCCCTGCATTCTCGAAACGCAGTGTGCTGTCAATCGCCTTTGCGAGAGCGAGGTGTTGCTTCAGGATCGGCATTGTCTGCCCCACGAATTCTTTAAGCCGGGAACTTTCGGCGGCAGACGCCTCTCTTGTGAAACGCTTTATATCATCGGAATGGTCTTTGATCTGTGCTTGCATGAATTCACGAACAAACGCAGATCCCGATAGCGGTTCGAGGCGCCGCATTATTTGTTCATTTTCGTGCCCGATGCCGATGGGTACCTTAACATCGAGTTGGTTGACCAGTGCTGCAAGCCGGCTCTCGACTTGGGCATGATCATCGATCATCAGCCTTGAAAACGCCTTGACCGCCAGGTTATTGGCATTCTTCTCGGCAAGGATCGCAATCTGAATTTCGCCCTGATTATCCTGGGCTGCGTAATCGAAGAATTTCTGTTCTTCTTGGGTGATATGAGGGCCGTAAGACTGTGCGGCGCCGGAATTGGCCGCCGGCTGAGCCAAAGTTAGGATCGGAAAACTCATCCCTATCAGAAATAAGGCGAGCGCTAGTCTTTCACTCGGCATTGCTTCTCTCCGCGAACCTTCAGACGCGAACAGCGCCAAGCGAAGGAAAGTTGCCGTGATGCGGGTATTCGAGAACGCATCGGAGAGGTGACTGATAGCTCGGCCGATTGACAGCGCGGGCCGCTGTTACCCGCTGTATCGTTGACGAAGTCCCGGCATAAGCTGCTTTATGCGTCAGAACATGCTGCCGAAGGTGCGGCCGAACCAGCTTTGCGCTTGAGCATCCGGTTGCTGGGTACCTTTCAGCAGGGCATAGGCGTCGCCGTACCAAGCGCTGCCCGGATAGTTGTATCCGAGCACCGCCGCGTTTTGTTTTGCCTCTGCGTTGAGTCCGAGTGCCAAGTCGCATTCGACCAAGCGTTCAAGCGCTTCGGGAACGTGCGTTGTCGTCTGATACTTGTCGATAACGCGTTTGAACCGGTTCATCGCGGCCAAATATTGCCCGCGCTTAAGATAATATCGCCCGATCTCCATCTCCTTACCGGCCAGATGGTCACGGGTAAAATCGAGCTTTAGTTTGGCATCGCGAGCGTATTTTGTATCCGGAAAACGGCGCACGACATCATCCAGCGCTTTCAAAGCGAGTTCAGTCGTTTTTTGATCACGGCCGACATCGACGATCTGCACGTAATAAGAGATTGCTTTGAGGTAATAAGCGTAAGCGACGTCGCGATTTCCCGGATGAAGTTGAATAAACCGATCCGCCGAGATAATTGCTCCGTCATAATTACCGGATTCGTATTGCGCGTAGGCTGCCATTAATTGGGCTTTTGTCGCCCAGATAGAATAAGGATGTTGGCTTTCGACCTGTTCGAAGCCCGAGGCGGCCTGCGGGTAACGCTCCTCCACCATTTGATCCATGGCTTGATTATAGAGGTCGTCCACTGGCTTTTCGATATACGCGTCTTTCTTCCCGCCACCGCAACCGGCAAGCGCTATGATCAGCGCGAACGCGGATGACCACTTCAAAGCAGGCGACTAAGTGCATCGTCCGTCCCGGCATATCCCCGTATCAGTTTATGCCTAGCGGAAGATGCCGGTGCAAGACCGGACAAACCGGCAAGGCTTACGCTTCGACCAACAACGGCTCGTCGTGTCTCGCGAGTGTTGCTACATAGGGGAGGCAGGCCGATGACGTATAGGTCCAGGCGTCTTCGTCGGCGAACAGCGCCGCCAGCAGCCGACGGTTGTGCGAGTGCCCCGAACACACACCCTGGAAAGCGGCCGATTATCGGCGCTCCTGCGAGGTAAAGATCGCCGACCGCATCGAGAATTTTGTGGCGGACAAACTCGTCGTCGTAGCGCAGTCCTTCTCTATTCAAGATATGGTCGCCGTCGACAACGATTGCATTGTCGAGCGAACCGCCGCGCGCCAAACCGAGCGCGCGCAACCGGTCGACGTCGCGGAGAAAGCCAAAGGTACGGGCCCGGCTAAGTTCTGCCTTGAATGCCGCGGTGTCGATGGGGGCGAGGGTTCGTCTTTGCTGGCGAATGAGCGGGCTGTCATAATCGATTTCGAAGCTCATAGAGAACTCCGGATCGGGATACAGCCCGACCATCGCGTCTCCCTCCGCGATGCTGACCGGTTTCAGCACTTCAATCATCTTGCGCGGCGCGTCCTGTTCGACAATGCCGGCGCATTCGATCAGGAACAGGAACGGTGCCGCACTCCCGTCCATAATCGGCACCTCGGGCCCATCAAGCTCGACAATCAAATTGTCAACCGCGGCCCCGGCAAAGGCGGCCATTAAATGTTCAATCGTCCCGACCATTCTCCCGGCGCTGTCCGACAGCATGGTGCAGCCAGCCGAATCGATCGTGTTTTCCCACGACGCCGGAATTTCCGCCCCATTGTCGGTTCGGCGAAAAACGATCCCGGTCGCCGCCGGCGCCGGGATCAATTTCATCGAAATGCGCCGCCCCGAATGAAGGCCAACCCCCCGGCAGCCAATCACCGATTTGAGCGTCCGCTGCAGCGGTGTCGCGATTTCCCCCAACATCTGAATAAGTCTCGATAATTTCCCCCACCGGGGAAAAACCTAGCGGTAGCGCCGCAGCGCGCCAAATCACTCTTTGTGTCAGATTGTTGCACCGCGCTTGCAAACAACTACGGGGGATCGACGGCTTAGAGCGCCCATGGCAATCGAACGGCTGCGGCGGCGATTGCCGCAGCGCGTCCAAAAAGGTCGCCGGGCTCTGCGGGATTGGTTAGTTGGCCTGGCGCCGAAGGAAGGCCGGAATGTCGAGCAGATCTTCCTCTTTCGACCCGGGTCGGTCGTCGGGCTCGAGCGAAGCGAGGCGCGGCTGCGTCGGCTTCAAGGCCGGTGGAATTGGCTGACGAGGCGGTTCCGGGGGCGCCGGCCTGGCGCGGCCGACGCCGGTAACCCGTTCGATCAGGCTCGGTACTCGTCCTCTCGGCTTCGTCACCGCGTCGCTGGCCGAAGCCGTAATCGGCACCGCCGGTTGGGTCAGCGGTACCGGACGAGTTGACCCGGCGTCCGCCGGCTTTGGCGCGATAAAGGCGCCGTTGCGGAGCGCTGCTGTCTCGGCCGTCGCCGCCACGGGTGGCGTCGCCTCGTTTTCGGCCCCGGTTCCGGTTGCGCCGGGTGCAGCATTCTGCATCAGCACCGGCTGCGTGTAGCCGCCGGTGGCTGCCTCACGAAGCGCCGGGGCGGCCGCAGCCTCGCGATTGCTTACCAAGCTGATGGTTGGGCGAGATTGGGTCAGGGCTTCGGCATCGATGCCGGTGGCGACAACTGAAATTCGCATTTTTCCTGACAGAGTTTCGTCAAACGTCGAGCCGAATATGATGTTTGCTTCCGAATCGACTTCTTCGCGAATCCGATTCGCGGCCTCGTCGACCTCAAACAAGGTCATGTCGGGTCCGCCGGTGATGTTGATCAGCACGCCCCTGGCGCCCTTCATCGACACGTCTTCGAGCAACGGGTTCGAGATCGCCGCCTCAGCTGCGTCGATGGCGCGGCGGTCGCCGTCGGCCTCGCCGGTGCCCATCATCGCCTTGCCCATCTCGCTCATCACCGTACGTATGTCGGCGAAGTCGAGGTTGATCAATCCCGGCATCACCATTAGGTCGGTGACGCCGCGGACCCCCGAATGCAAGACATCGTCCGCCATCTTAAAAGCGTCGGCAAAGGTCGTTCGCTCGTTGGCAACCCGAAATAAATTCTGATTTGGGATGATGATCAGGGTGTCGACGAATTTCTGCAGCTCTTCGATGCCGGCATCGGCGATCTTCATTCGATGGCTGCCCTCGAAATGAAAGGGCTTGGTCACAACGCCAATTGTTAGAATGCCCGATTCGCGGGCGACGCGCGCAATCACCGGTGCCGCGCCGGTGCCGGTGCCGCCGCCCATGCCGGCGGTGATGAACACCATGTTGGAGCCCTGCATTGCTTCGAGAAGCTCGTCGAGGGCCTCTTCGGCGGCTGCTCTGCCGACATCCGGCCGCGAACCCGCGCCCAATCCACGGGTGACGCCGATCCCCATCTGGATCTTTCGATGAGCCGAGGATTGCTGCATCGCCTGCGCATCGGTGTTGCAGACGACGAATTCACAGCCGATCAGATTCGAGCGGATCATATTATTGACGGCGTTCCCCCCGGCGCCGCCGACCCCGACAACCGTAATGCGGGGTTTCATTTCCTGCTCGTCTTTGGGAATACTAAGATTGATCATGCGTCCTCCACTGCTACGCAGCCCTCGATCATGCCCGGACAGGTCCGAGCTTTCCCCTCGTTAGCCAGCAACGATCTAGACGTTTTTCACCTATCCCGATAGCGGCGCCGGCGCTGAACCGACCCGGACCGTTGGACTGTTAGATGTTTTCTTTCAACCAATGACCCAGCCGGCCTAGTATCCCGTTTTGGGGGCCCGCCGTGACCTGTCTTGCGTGGGGCAACTCGGCGCGCTCCGATTGGGCGAAGTGCAGCAGTCCGGCGGCGGTCGAGAACGCCGGGCCAGCGGTTGCCTCGGCCAAGCCGGCCACCCGCAAAGGGCGACCGATGCGGATCTGCTTATCGAGAATCAACCCGGCGAACTCGCGCACTCCCTGCAACTGCGCCGCCCCGCCGGTCAGGACAACACGCCGACCCGCCATTTTGTCAAACCCGCTGGCCTCGAGCCGGTCGCGCACCAGTTCGAATGTTTCCTCGATCCGCGGCGCGATGATGCCAACGAGCAGTGATTTCGGGACGTGATTGACGTGGCCGTCCTCCTCCTCGCCAATCTGCGGAACCGCAATCATCTCGCGTTCATCGGTGCTCGCCGAAACCGCCGTGCCAAACAATGTCTTCATCCGCTCGGCGTGCGCCACAGGCGTTGAGAGCCCGCGGGCAATGTCGTTTGTGACGTGAGCGCCGCCGACCGGCACCGAATCGGCAAAAATCAGGTTTCCGTCGAAGAATACGCCGATTGTCGTTGTGCCGCCGCCCATGTCGATGACGGTTACGCCGAGGCCGATCTCGTCCTCCACCAGGCAGGACAGACCGGCAGCGTAGGGGCTCACGACCAGCGCCTCGACCTCGAGGTGCGATCGTCCGATTGCCGCGCTGTGGTTACGCACGGCGGCGGCACTTGCGGTAACAACATTCATATTGACGCCGAGGCGTTCGCCATACATGCCGCGCGGGTCGCGGATGCCGCGGCTGTCATCGATCGAGAAACCGACCGGCACCGAATGAATGATCTGGCGGTCACCCGGCTCGCGCAGCCGATAGCCGTGTTCAAGCACTCGCTGCAATTCGCTGTCGCCGATTTCGCGCCCGGCGACGCCGATCTCGGCCTTGATGATGCGCGATGCGATCGATCCGCCCGACAGGTTCGCGACGATATGCTGGATCATATCGCCAGCCATCTCTTCGGCGGCATGCACCGCGGCTGCTATCGAAATGCCGGCCGCTTCGAGATCGACGATGGTGCCGTTGCGCACGCCGCGCGAGACCTGATGACCAATCCCGATGATTTGGGGCCGTTCGGGTTGGACGCGGGCGATAAAGCAGCAGACCTTGGTCGTGCCGATATCGAGGGCCGCGATCAGCGTGCCTCGTGCCCGAGGCAGCGATTTGACCGGGCGTCGCGGCCGGGCCTTTGCCGGCTTGTGGCGACCGGCCGCTTTCCGGGCGGGTTTTGTCTTTCTCAGAGCCGCGCCTGTTCATAGGGTATGATTTTTGGGCTTTTCTTGGCTGGCGCGGCTTCCTTTGGTGGCTCGGGTGCGACGCGGACCACGAGCCGATCCGGCAGCCGCATGTCGATCGCCTGCACGTCGCGCTGGAGGATCGCGTTCGTGCGCTGCAGCCGGGCGAGATCAGCCCAGGCCGCGGCCGGATCGTCCGACGGCAGCAATACGTCGATCGCATTGTCGAGACGCAAATTCCAGCGTCGCCCATCGACATCGATCGCCGCGGTTACGCGCGCGGCGATATCCGGCTGGGTGGCCAGCATGTTCAATAATCCGGCTGCGTGACCGGCAGCGTCCTCGCCGACCACCATTGGCAGTTTCGCGAACCGGTCGAGGCGGGTTACCGGAATAACCGCTCCACTGCGGTCGATCAGATTGATCTTGCCGGCGTGCTGCCAAAGCGCCATCGGCTCGCGCTCGACGAGACGGACGTAGATGGTGTCCGGCAGGCGACGCTCGATCGCCGCCGAGCTCACCCAGGGCAGGCTCTCGAGCTGCTGTTTGGCGTGCGTCGGATCGACCGCAAAGATCGGCATGCCGGGCCGAGCGCCGAGTGCCTCAAGTATCGTCTCGCGGTCGGTGGTCGCGCGGCCTTCGACGCGAATGTCGTTGACCCGCAGGCCGAATGCGGCGCTGGCGTCGAGCAGTCGCGCCGAAGCGGTAGCGAATATGGTCCCGCCGTTTGGGACCCCGTGGATCCGTGCCGCCAGAAAGGCTGCCGCCGCGAAAACCAATGGAACCGCGGCCCAGACGAGGCCACGGCGCAGCCGCGCCAGCCAAGGGCGGGGCTGCCGCCGCACTCGGGCGCTCATCCCTCGCATGCGGCGTTCTCAACCATCCACGCGACCAATTTGTCAAAGCTGATCCCGGCGTTGCGGGCGATGTCGGGCACCAGGGATGTCGGTGTCATGCCAGGCTGGGTATTGACCTCCAGCAAATAGATCCGGCCATCCCCGCCAGGGGTATCGTCATAGCGTAAATCCGCGCGACTGATGCCGCGGCAGCCGAGTGCGATGTGCGCCCGCAAACCGATCTCGAGCGCCTCGTCGTAAATCCGCGGCGGTATCGGCGCCGGGACCAGATGGTCCGAGCCGCCCTCGGCGTATTTAGCCGTGTAATCGTAAAAGCTGCCGCGCGGGACAATCTCGCATACCCCGAGGGCGCTATCGCCCATCACCGCGACCGTCAGCTCGCGGCCAGGGATAAAGCGCTCGACCATGATTTCAGCGCCGAAATCCCAGCCCGCCAAGTCCTCTCGCCAGGAATTATCACCGAGCGGACGATGCGAACACCGACGCTCGATCCCTGATTGGTCGGCTTGACCACAAACGGCGCCGGCATCGGATCTTCCTGGGCGAGTCCCTCCCGGCAGGCCAGCATTCCTTCGACAACCGCCAGGCCGGCGGCGCGAAAGACGGTCTTGGCGGTCGGCTTGTGCATTGCAAGCGCGGAGGCCAGGACGCCGGAATGGGTATAGGGAATGCACAGCATCTCAAAGACGGCCTGCAATGTGCCGTCCTCGCCGCCAATCCCATGCAATGCGTTAAAGATCACGTCGGGGCGTGGATCGAGCGCCCGCAGCAGCGCCGAAAGATCGCGCTCAACATCGATCGCCTTTACCCGATAACCGAGGTCGACGAGCGCTTTGGCGCATTCTCGTCCGCTCGACAACGACACCTCGCGCTCGGGCGACCAGCCTCCCATCAGCAAGGCGACAGTTTTTTTCATGGCATGCCCTCGCCCAGAGGTGAACCGGCTCGCAGCCCGCGCGGGGAGTCCGAGGCGGCGGATTTCCCATTCAAGTACGATGCCCGAGGTCTCGAAAACGCGGCGCCTCACCTCCTCGCCGAGGCCTTCGAGATCGGCGGCAGTAGCATTGCCGGTATTGATCAAAAAATTCGTGTGTTTGAGAGAAACCAAGGCGCCACCGCGTCGCAAGCCGCGGCAACCGGCGGCATCTATCAGCCGCCACGCCGAATCGCCGAGGGGATTGCGGAATGTCGAGCCGCCGGTGCGGGAACGGATCGGCTGGCTCGCCTCGCGTGCGGCGCGGATCTCGGCCATTCGTCGCGCGATTATTTCGCGGTCGTCGGGTTCTCCGCGCAGCCGGGCGGCGACAAAGATCCAGCCGGGATCGACAGCGCAATGCCTGTAAGAGAATCGCATCGCGGCCGCCTTTATCACATGCTCGCATCCGGCGCGGTCGAGCGCGGTTGCCGAGACCAAGACGTCTTTCACTTCGCGGCCATAGGCACCGGCGTTCATCCGCAGCCCGCCCCCGACCGTGCCGGGAATGCCGGAAAAAAACTCAAGACCGGCAATGCCGGATCGGGCAGCGAACAATGCAATGTTGAGATGCAGCATCGCGGCGCCAGCTACGATCTCGTCTCCCTCGGCTGCCAAGCTGCGAAAACCGTGACCGAGGCGGATCGTCACCCCGGAGATCCCGCCGTCACGCACCAGCGTGTTGGCGCCGCCGCCGATCACTGTGACCGGTACGTCCTCCGGGCAGGCGGCGAGAAAGCCGGCGAGATCATCGCCGTCCGCGGGCTCGAACAGCATGTCGGCAGCGCCGCCGGCGCCGAACCAGGTATGCCGGCCGACCGGCGCCGCCGCGGTCAATTTGCCGCGCACCGGCGGCAAGTTTGAGGTCGGTGTTAACAGCGAGACGCCCGGCGACGGGCTCATCCGGCCGCTCTCCGGCGCTGCAAGGCGGCAAGATCGCCCGGCAAGTTGTTCGCCCAAGTGGTGATCGACCCGGCGCCGAGGCACACGACCATGTCGCCAGGCTTGCGCCAGTTCGGCGATGAGGGGCCCCAAATCACCAGATTGGACAAGGGGGCGCGCGTTGCGATGCCCGTGCTCGATCAGCCCGGCGACGATTGCCTCGCGTGTCACACCTTCGATCGGCTCTTCGCCGGCGGCGTAGATGTCGGCGACGAAGACGATATCGGCGTCGTTGAAGCAGGTGCAAAAATCATCGAATAGATGCGAGACCCGGGTGTAACGATGCGGTTGCACCACCGCGATCACCTTTCCCGACACGATCGCGCGGGCAGCTTTCAGCACCGCTGCGATCTCGACCGGATGATGCCCATAATCATCGATGATCGGGACCCCCTTCCACTCGCCGGTCTTGGTAAAGCGGCGCTTGACGCCTTTGAAATTGCGCAATGCCGAGCGCAGCGCCTCGTCGCCGAGTCCGAGGGCTTCCGAAACCGCGGCCGCCGCCAGCGAATTTTGTACATTGTGGTGGCCGAACATCGGCAGATACAGATCGGCGATCGTGCGTCCGCGATCGGACGGGGCATCGGCGATGACGATGTCAAAGCGTGCCCCATCGCGGCCGAGCCGCAGATCGACGGCGCGAATATCGGCTTGCGGGCTCATCCCATAGGTCAAGACGCGGCGGTCCGACAATCGCGGGATCATTCCCTGCACGATCGGATGATCGATGCACAATGCCGCAAATCCGTAGAACGGGATATTGCCGATAAAGGTCTCGAAAGCCTGCCGCAGTGCTTCGAAACTGCCGTAGAAATCGAGATGCTCGGGATCGATGTTGGTGACGACCGCGCCCGTCGCCGGCAGGCGGGTGAAAGTGCCGTCGCTCTCATCGGCTTCGACCACCATCCAATCGCCGGCGCCAAGCCGTGTATTGGTCCCGTAGGCGTTGATTATGCCACCGTTGATGACGGTTGGATCGAGCTGCGCGCTTTCGAGCAATGCCCCGATCATCGATGTCGTCGTTGTCTTGCCGTGGGTGCCGGCGATCGCGACCGACCATCTGAGACGCATCAACTCGCCCAGCATCTCGGCGCGGCGCACGACCGGTAACCGGCGGGTGCGGGCGGCAACGATTTCGGGATTGTCGGCGTGGACGGCGGAGGAGATCACCACCACTTCGGCGGCGCCGAGATTGTCCGAATCGTGGCCGACCGCGACCGGGATCCCGAGATCAACCAGGCGGCGGACATTGGCGCCGTCTGCAAGATCGCTCCCCTGCACCCTATAGCCGAGATTGTGCAATACCTCGGCGATCCCGCTCATGCCGATGCCGCCGATCCCGACGAAATGCAGCGGACCGATATTGAGCGGCAACGCCCTCACGCTGCGCACTCCTGCAACGCGGCGCGGGGTCCTAGGCCCAATGCCAAGGATGCCAGTTGGTGGGCTGCGTCGCGCCGGCTGAACGCCGCCGCCTGCTGCGCCATCTGGCTCAGTGCCGAACCATCGGCAAATAATCTTTCGAGATCGGCCGCCAACCCTTCGGCACGCAATTGGGATTGCGCAATCACTCGAGCGCCACCGCTTGCGGCAATGGCGCGGGCGTTGGCGGTCTGGTGATCGTCCGTGGCAAACGGATAGGGAATCAGCACTGCCGGCCGGCCGATCGCGGCCAACTCGGCTATTGTTGAAGCGCCGGCACGGCATATGGCGAGATGAGCGCGCGCGAGGCGCCGCGGGACATCGGAAAAGAACCGCTCGACTTGCGCCGCAATCCCGGCTTTTGCGTAGGTTTCAACGACTGCCGCGTGATCCTCGGGCCGGGCTTGCTGGCTTACGCGCAGCCGCTCGCGCAATGATTGCGGCAACATGGCGAGGGCGGCAGGCACTACTTCGCCCAGGATATGAGCTCCTTGGCTGCCGCCGAGGATCAACAATTCGATTGGCTGGCCGGGTGCGGGCGGAGAATAGGGAACAGCGCCGAGGGCGAGGATTGCCCCCCGGACCGGATTCCCGGTATGGACCGCGCGGGCACGATCGACCTGTCGAAGCCTGTTCGTGTCGGGAAACCCGGTCGCAATACACCGGACGAGCGGCGCCAGTAGCCGATTGGCGCGCCCGAGCACGGCATTCTGCTCGTGGATCAGCGTCGGCAACCCAAGCGAGACTGCCGCGAGCATCGTCGGCAACGAGGGATAACCGCCAAAACCGATGACCGCTGCGGGCCTGATCCGGCGCAGCAACCGGCGGGCTTGCAAGGTCCCGGCGGCCAGATCGGCCAGCCCTCGCACCGCGCGCACCGGCCCCCCTTCCAACCGCCCAACTGTGAGCTGAGTGACCTGAATGCCGGGTAGGTCAGCGGCGAAAGCCTCAACGCGCGAATTGGTCAAGAGGCGCACTTCGCGACCATGCCCGACCAGCTCGGCCGCCAATGCCTCGGCCGGAAACAAATGGCCACCGGTTCCGCCGGCAGCGAGGACGAAGGGCCCGTTCACAACGCACTGCCAGCAAGCCGCCGGCGGGTCAATGCCAGCATCATTCCCATTCCCATGCCAAGCGCCAGCATCGAGGAGCCGCCATAGGACAAAAATGGCAAGGTCATCCCTTTGGTCGGCATCATGTGCAATGTCGAGGCCATGTTTATGACCGCCTGCAATCCGAACTGCACCAATAGGCCGGACGCTGACAGCAGCACGAACAGGCTGCCCTCTTGGGAAAGCCGCGAGAAACCGCGCATCACGACAAAAGCAAACAGGCCAACGACGGCCAGGCAGACAATAAGCCCGAACTCTTCGCCGGCGACGGCAAATACAAAATCGGCATGCGCATCGGGCAACACGTATTTAATCGTACCTTCGCCCGGACCGCGCCCCCAAAGGCCGCCATTGGCAAAGGCTTCGAGCGAACGATTGACTTGGTAGCTGTCACCGGCAGCCGGGTTCAGGAAATGATCGACCCGTACTCTGACGTGCGGCACGAATGTATAGGCGCTGACCAGCGCCCCAATACCGCTTAAGCCAAATAGCAATTACCCAGTAAAGGCGTAATCCCGCCATATAGAACTGCCCGACCCATACGACGACGACGACTGCCGCCATGCCGATATCGGGTTGCGCGATCAGCATCGCGACAATCAGCAACAGGAGCGCCAACGCGATCAGATTGCCGGGAAACCCTCGCCTCAGCTTTTGCTCCGAGAACAGCCAGGCGGTGACGACGGCAAAGCATGGTTTTACAAACTCCGAAGGCTGCAACGACAACAGCGGCAGGTTGATCCACCGGCGTGCGCCTTTGATCTCGGCGCCGACGACAAGCGTCATCGCCAGTAAAACCAGCCCTACCGCGAAGACAATAAGAGCAATACGGAGCACGGTGCGCGGAGTTTGCAGCGAGATCAGCCACATCAGCCCGATCGTGAACGGCAGTAAGCTGAGATAGCGGCGAATAAAATGCCCGCCGTCGTAACCGATGCGTTGCGCCACGGCGGGGCTCGCCGCCAAACACATAATCACCCCAAAGCCCATCAGCAGACAAAGCGCCGCGAGGCTCCATCGGTCGA
The DNA here is from genome assembly GCA_963777435.1 of uncultured Alphaproteobacteria bacterium. GTDB lineage: Bacteria > Pseudomonadota > Alphaproteobacteria > ATCC43930 > CGMCC-115725 > AP-15. The sequence continues at coordinate 254,163 of CAVZQT010000004.1, read as the reverse complement.
TGGTCCACCACCAGCGCGCCACCGGGCTCTGGTCGATGCGGGCGAACCTCATGCGGTTTGGTCCTTGCCGCGTAGGGGCGCCATTCCGGCGCCTCCCCAAATTAAGATAAAATAGTGTATATTGGTGTGGCGATCAGGCCTAGCTACTAATTGTGGGATACTCCGAGAGGGCATTGGCCATCACCGCAGCTTCAATGTGGCCAGCCCGGCGATCGCGAGGATCGAAGCGATGATCCAAAAGCGGATGACGATGGTCGGCTCCTCCCAGCCCTTCTGCTCGAAATGATGGTGCAGCGGCGCCATCCGGAAGACACGACGCCCGGTTATCTTAAAGCTGGCGACTTGAACGATGACCGAGACAGCTTCGAGCACGAACAAACCGCCGATAATTGCCAGCACCAACTCATGCTTGGTGACGACGCTGATCGCGCCGAGCGCGCCGCCGATTGCCAGCGACCCGGTGTCGCCCATAAAGACCATTGCGGGCGGCGCGTTGAACCACAGAAATCCAAGGCTCGCCCCGACCATGGCGCCGCAAAATACAGTTAATTCCCCGGCGCCGGGAACGTGGTGGATCTGCAGATAATTGGCGAAGATCGAATTGCCGACCAAATAGGCAATAAACCCAAAACACCCTGCGGCGATCATCCCGGGAACGATCGCGAGCCCGTCGAGGCCATCGGTCAGATTGACCGCGTTTGAGGCGCCGATGATTACAAAGATCGCAAACGGGACAAAGAGGCCGTCCAGCGGGATCAGGAGGGATTTAAAAAACGGTACCGCTAAGGTATTGGCGAGCGGCGTCGGGCTGACGTGATGGATCGCGACGCAGGCAATTGCACCGACGCTGATTTCAAGCAGAATCTTGGTCGTGCCGGCGAGACCGCGATGCGAATTGCTCGTTAATTTCTGGTAGTCGTCAAAGAAGCCGATCAGCCCGAAACCGACCGTGACCAGCAGCACGATCCAGACATAGGGATTGGCCAAATCTGCCCACAGCAGAGTGGCGACGGTCAGCGCCAGCAGGATCAGGAAGCCGCCCATCGTCGGCGTCCCCTTCTTGCGGACCAAATGGCCGGCGGGACCGTCTATTCGGATCGGTTGACCATTGGTCTGCTTTGAGCGCAGCCAGGTGATCAGCGGGCGGCCAAAGGCGAAGCTGATCAATAGAGCCGTAACAACCGCACCACCCGAGCGAAAGGTGATGTAGCGAAACAGGTTGAATGCCCCAAAGTGATCGGCGAGCGGAAACAGCAGCGCATACAGCATCGCGTCACGTCTCGAATTGCGCCGTTTCGGCGAGTAAACGCTCGACAATGCGGCTGATGCGCACGCCGTAAGAGCCCTTGACGGTGACGACGTCGCCCGGTTCAAGAAAGTTTAACAGATCAGGGATAGCGGCTTCTGCCGTGGGCCACAACCCGCCGCGACGCTCTTCCGGCAGAGCTTTGTGCAATGCCGCCATCTCTTGGCCCACGAGGATAACCCGATCGATTTTGGCGGCGACAAGCGGCTCGGCAAGTTCGCGATGGAGGCGCGGAGCGGCCTCGCCGAGTTCGAGCATGTCGCCTAGCACGGCTAGCCTCCGCCCGCCCATGCCTGGGGAGGTCGCGCCGAGAACTGCAATCGCCGCCGCCATCGCCGCGGGGCTGGCGTTGTAGCTTTCGTCGATCAGGGTCAGATTCCCCCCACGCCACGGCAATTCGTAACGGCGCCCACGTCCGGCCGGCGCCTGCAGGTCGGAGAGCGCCGCCGCTGCCTGGTCCAGATCGTAGCCCGCCGCAAAGACCGCACCCAAGACGGCGAGCGCGTTCATGACCCAATGCCGGCCCGGCACATTCAACCGAAAGCGCACCCTGTCGCCGGCGATCACCGCCTCAACAGTGCTGCCGTCCGGCTCCAACAAACAATCGGCGAGATGGATTGTAGCTTCCCGATCGGCGCCAAAGCTCAAGATTTCAGTGGCCCCGGCGGCTGCCGCTGCACTGGCGAGGCGCTGGTAATGCGGGTTGTCACGGTTGAGAATGACGGATCCGCCCGGTTCGAGGCCCAAGAAAATTTCGGCCTTGGCGTCGGCGATTTCTTCCACCGAGCGAAAAAACCCGAGATGCGCCGGTTCGACGGTGGTGATCACCGCGACATGGGGCCGAACCAGACGGGTCAGGGCGGCGATTTCGCCGGCGTAATTCATCCCTAATTCGAACACGCCAAAGACCGCGTCGGGCGGCAAGCGTGCAAGCGACAACGGTAGGCCCCATTGGTTGTTCAGGCTGCCCGCCGCGGCGAAAGTTGCGCCACAGGCGCCGAGCGCCAAGCGAAGCGCTTCTTTCGTCCCGGTTTTGCCGACGCTGCCGGTAACGCCGACTATCTTTGCGGTGCTGCGGGCTCGGGCGAAAGCGCCAAGCGCCGTCAGACCTGCCAGCGTGTCGCCAACCCGCAGCAAGGGCTGCCCGGTCACGCCGAGCGCGATTTCGCGATCAACCATTGCCGCTGCGGCGCCGCGCTCAAATGCGTTTGCGACAAATTCGTGAGCGTCGTGATTGGGTCCGCGCAGTGCGATGAACAGATCGCCGGGAGAGAGGCTGCGAGTGTCGATCGACACGCCGGTCGCGGTCCAACCGACAGAACCCGTTCCGCCGGTCGCACGGGCGGTGTCGGCGGCTGTCCATAGCGGACTCACGCGCGCGCCTGCCGTTTAATGTCGAACCGCTGTCCGACGATCTCGCGCGCGATCTCGGCATCGTTGAATGGAAATGTCTCGTCACCAACGATCTGGCCGGTTTCATGACCCTTGCCGGCAATGACCAGCAAATCGCCGGGACAAAGCTCGCCAATCGCGGTTGCGATCGCGCACCGGCGATCGCCGATCTCGATCGCCCCAGGGACGCCAGCGAGAATCGCGCGCCGAATAGCGGCGGGTTCCTCGCCGCGCGGATTGTCGTCGGTCACATAGACGCGATCCGCGCCCTCCCCGGCGACATTGCCCATCAGCGGCCGCTTGCCGGGATCACGGTCGCCGCCGGCGCCAAACAAGACGACGAGCCGTCCCGGCACGTGCGGGCGCAGAGCGGCCAACACGGTCGCCAGCGCATCCGGCGTATGAGCGTAATCGACAACAACGCCACCCCCGGCCTCGCCCTCGGCGACGAACTGCAGGCGCCCCGGAACCCCGGTCAATTTGGTCAGCGCCGCAATCGCCGCCCCTGCCGGCACCTCGCTAGCAATCGCCAATCCGAGAGCGGCAAGGGCGTTCATCGCCTGAAATTGGCCGAGCAACGGCAGGAATAGCCGATGGCGGGCGCCGAAGACCTGGATCACGATATCCTGGCCGCGGGCGCGTGGTCGGGCCGACACCAAATGCAGATCGGATGCGGCGTCGGCGCCGTAACCGATAACCGGATTGCCGCGCTCACCACATAACGCCGCCAATCGCGGAAATTCGGGGCTGTTGCGGTTTAGTACCGCTGGCCGTCCCGGTAGCAAAAGCGCAGTGAACAGCCGTTCCTTGGCGGTCCGGTACGCCGCCATGCTGTCGTGAAAGTCCAGGTGATCGCGGGTGAGGTTGGTAAAGGCAGCGGCGGCAACTGCCAGGCCGTCGAGTCGGAACTGTGCCAATCCGTGGCTCGATGCCTCGATAGCCAAGTGGCTAACGCCCTGGTCCACCAGCGCGGCCAACTGTTCGTGGAGCATTGCCGGGTCGGGGGTGGTCGGGGCGCCGGGAAAGCGATGCGACGCGGTGACCAATCCCAGGGTGCCGAGGCTGGCGGCGATGCGGCCGGTTGCGGTCCAGATCTCGCGTGTGAAATGGGCAACCGAGGTCTTGCCGTTGGTGCCGGTGACGGCGGCGATGGTCCGCGGCTGGGCGCCATAAAACCGCGCTGCCAATAATGCCAAACGGCGGCGTGGATTGGCATCTGCGACAATCGCGATGCGCTCACGCGCTTCAGATGAAAGATCGAGGGCGGCCGGATCGTCGGTGAGAATTGCGGCCGCCCCCCGCTCCAACGCGTCCCCGGCAAATCGGCGCCCGTCGAGGCGCAGGCCGGGCAGGGCGGCGAACATAAAGCCCGGCTGAACGGCCCGCGAATCGGCGGTGATGCCGCCAATGTCGGGATCATGTGGCGAATGACCGTTGGGCGGCGGAGCGGCGCCGCCGATCAGTTCAGTAAGTTTCAATCCGCTTGCCCTGCAGGCTCTCGGGTGTCAATGCATGAACAACTTCGGGAGAAGATTCGTCCACCGGCTGCACCCCAAGTAGGGGCGCGATGCGGACGATCGTGCGTCCGACCGCTGGCGCCGCCGTCCAGCCGGCGGTCGCATAGCCATGGCTCGCTTTATTTGGATGCGGCTCGTCGACCATGACCAGCAACAGGTATTTTGGGGCGGTCATCGGGAACACGCCGAGAAAGCTCGACAGCAATTTGCGCTCGGCATAGTGCCGCCCTTCGACCTTGTCGGCGGTGCCGGTCTTGCCGCCAACGACATAGCCCGGCGCGTTGACCATTTCGCCGGTACCGTAGAGCACGACCATGCGCAATAGTTTGCGCATGCGGTCGGAGGTCTCAGGCGAAATCACCTGCGTGCCTTCCGGTGCACCCCCCGGCGGCAATTTGAGCAGCGTAGCCGGACGCAGGATGCCGCCATTGACCAAGGCTGCTCCGGCCGACGCAACCTGCAGCGGGGTTTCGGAGATGCCGTGGCCAAAGCCGATCGTCATGACGCTGACCTCGCGCCACTTTGCCGGGTAGTGCGGCTTACCAATCTCTTTGAGCTCAAAACTCGGCGGCGACAGCAGCCCAAAGCGGCGCAAATATTCCTGCTGGCGATCGGCGCCAACAGCGAGCGCGATTTTGGCTTCGCCGATATTGGAGGAATACATCAAGATTTCGGGAACCGATTCCCAGCGGTGCTTGCCGTGGTAATCGGAAATCGTGAAGCGCCCGATATGGATGGGATTGGTCGCGTCAAATCGGCCGCTCATCGAGGTAGCGCCCGAATCCAGCCCCATCGCCGTCGTAAAGATTTTGAAGACTGAACCGATCTCGTAATCCCCGAGCGTCACGCGGTTGAACATGCGCTCCGCGATCGTTCGTTCCGGATGCGAGGGATCGATAGTCCCCGGATGAGCCGGATCGAAATCAGGCAACGACACCATTGCCAAGACTTCGCCGGTATTGACGTTCATGATGAGGCCGGCGCCGCCCTTGGCGGTGAAGTCGTCGACGACTCGCTGCAATTCCTCGTGCAGGATGTATTGCAGCCGCATGTCAATCGACAGCTGCAGCGGCTCCTGGCGCCCGCGCAAGCTGCCGTCGAGACCGCGCTCTATGCCTGCTTCGCCGTTATCGTCGACTCCGGTAAACCCGACGACATGCGACAGCAATGCGCCATACGGGTAGACGCGCCGCTCTTCATGTTGGAATTGCAAGCCGGGCAGACCCAATTGGTTGACGGCGTAAGCCTGATCCGGGGTCAGATGCCGCTTGATCCAAACAAACCCTTTTCCCGAGGTCAGCTTGGACAACACCGCCTCTCGATCGAGGCCGGGCAGTGTGGCGACGAGCTTTTGCGCGGTGTCGGCGGGATCGGTAATCTGCCGCGGATTGGCATAAAGCGACGGAGTGTCAAGTGTCGCGGCGAGCAGCTTGCCGTTGCTGTCGACGATGTCGGCGCGCCCGAGCGGGGGCGGCGGTGTCAGGTCGAACCGCGCGATCCGTGGCACGGTGACACCGCTTGGCAACAAGGTGACTTGAGCAAGCCGGCCGGCGATCACCGCAAAGGCGATTACGAACGCGAGACTGGCGATAAACAGCCGCGGGCGGGTGCCGTCGAGGGCGCGCTTTGCGGGACCGTCCGGCACCACCGGCGTGCATGGCGGCGGCTTGAAATGCCGCGGCCGACAGGGATTATCGTCGAACTGGTAGGCGGCGCTCATCAATGGCTCTCCGCGATTTGGGCGATCAGCTCATTGAGCGATGCCGCCCGGTGCGACGGGGCGGGACGGAAGGAGACCTTGGCAACTGCGGTCCTGAGCGGCCGGGATGGGGTCTGCGTTTCGAGGGCCGCGGTGAGGATAGGTTTGGGGATCTCGGGCTGGGCTTGGGCGGCCGCGGCTGGCGGCGCACTCGATTGTGCCAATTCCGGTGTCGGGGCCGCCCGCGCGATCGCGGCGGACCCATCGGCGACAATATTTTCGACAGGCGGTGGCGGCGGGGATAACGGTGGCGGCGCCGGCAACGGAACCGGGCGCATCGGAATATCGACGATATTGGTGCGCAACTGCTTGGTCGCGATCGGACCAAGCGACAACAAATGCTGGTTCATTTGCGCCAAGGCATCCGGCCGATTGAGATAGGCCCATTCGGCATCGAGGACGCGAATTTCGCGCTCGGTGTCGTCGGCCTGTCTCAGCGTGCGGGCTACTTGGTCCGCGACGCTTTGCACTTCATACTTGACGGCGAACATGGCAAAGCCGGCGGTCGAAACGATCAGCAGCCAAAACAGGGTCGGGAGCCTGGTCATGCCGCCCTCGCTTTGCCACGGTCGCGTCCGAGCGGCCATGGCGGTGCCGAACTCCGCTCGGCCGCGCGCAGCCGAGCGGAACGCGCCCGCGGGTTGCGAGCGACCTCTTCGGCGCTCGGTTTAATTGGCCGCCGGTTAATCAGCCGAAAGCTTGGCGCCAGGGTCTCGCTCGGGACCGGCTCGTGCCGCGAGGCGCGCGGCGCCATGTCGCTGCGCTGCCGCAAGAACTCCTTGACCCTGCGATCCTCGAGCGAATGAAACGACACCACCGCGAGGCGGCCGCCTGATGTCAGCAGGCGCTCCGCGGCCTCAAGTGCACGATCGAGTTCGCCGAGTTCATCGTTTACGGCGATACGCAGCGCCTGAAAGGTGCGGGTGGCCGGGTCCAGCCCGAGTTCGGCTGCAGGCACCGCAGCGCGCACGATATCGGCGAGCTCTAACGTTCGCTGCATCGGGTTGTGCTGCCGGGCGGCGACGATCGCGCGCGCAATCCGTCGCGCGTGACGATCCTCGCCAAATTCGCGGATCAGTTCTGCGAGTTCGCCCTCGGACAAGGCCGCCACCAGATCGGCGGCAGTTTGCCCAACCCCGCTCATGCGCATGTCGAGGGGTCCGTCGAACCGAAAAGAAAACCCGCGCCCGGGCGTGTCGAGTTGCAATGAGGACACGCCGAGATCGAGGACGATGCCGGTGATCGGTCCGGTTGCGGTTCTCGGGAGCCGCTCCATGTCGCCGAAATTTCCCTCGATGATTTGCAGGCGTTGGCCGTGAGACGCCGCAAACTCGCGGCCGCGCCGCACCGCCTCGGGATCGCGGTCGATGGCGAGAACCCGACAATCCGCCGCCGCAAGCAGAGCCCTGCTATAGCCGCCGGCGCCAAACGTCCCGTCAATGTAGAGGCGCCCCGTCCTCCGGCGCTAAAACCTCGATAACAGCATCAACCATCACCGGCACATGCTCGGCCGGACTCCCGGTTGCGGTCGGCGCCGACGCCTCCGGCAGGCGACGATGCCCAGGCGAGTGAGGCTGTCGTCTCATTCCCGGCGCGGATTCGAGAGTGACGGCATCCGCGTGCCTTGCTGACGCATCCGCTCGCGCAAAGTCGCCGCATGCTCGGCAAACCGCGTCGGCTCCCAAAGCTGAAAGTTCCTGCCGACGCCGACAAACGCCACGCTTTCGGTAATCGCGGCATGCTCCGCCAAATCCGGTGGCAACATGATCCGCCCTTCGGTGTCGAACGGAAGTTCGCGGGACGAGGCAAACAGCATTTCCAGGTTTTCGTGCTCGTCGGAGAACTTGTCGAGCATATCGAGGCGGTTCGCCAACTCCTCCATCCATTCGATGCTGTTGGCCTCGAGGGCCGGGTATTTGTGGGACGGGAAGACGACGATGCCTGGAAAGCGCTGGGTCGATAGCGTGGTGCGAAAGGTCGCCGGCACAGAAACTCGCCCCTTGCGGTCGACCTTGTTCACATAAGTGGACAGAAACATGCCACTTCTTCCCCCAACGCTCACCCACAGACGCTCGGCAAGGGGCGCCCGATAGGTGCTGCCGAAGTTCCCCCCATCGGCCACACCCGTCCATGGGTAATCTTGGGATAGCATGGGAAATTTTGGGTGTCAATGCAGTTCTAAAAATAAAACTTGCAATTTTATGGTTTGTGCTTACTCGTTTATCGCCCACAGCATATAGTCGGCTGCGGTCGGTAAAAGATTGGCAATTCGAACACTGTGTCATGGATGACCAGAGAAGCGATTCCCCGCTGTTGAGGAGCGGCGCCACCATAGAGGCCATCGGCGGAAGTCTCCCTCAGTCGAGGATGTCAGCGGAGTGGGGTCACATCCTGGTTTGGTAAGCGCGGCGCCATTTCCAACGTGCGCTGACTGATGAGCATCTTGCAGTGGTCGTAGATCGCTACCCTTGCCGCCTCGGTCCGGTTATTACCGTAAAGGCCGGTCTCGACCAGCCGATCGAGATACCAGACCGTCTGAGCATTGATCGACAGAGTGATTTGCTCGGACTTCAACGGGTTCGCGTCTCTCGCCATCCGCCGTGACCCATACGATAACAATGGCAAAACATTGCCATAAGAATCCAATCGTGGCGAGCAAATTTTTGTCGGAATCCGGCCATCGTCGGGACATGATCTTGCCCGTTTGTCGCTTGGGGCGCCCAGGTCTCTACCGAGCGCCGACGCGATCCCTGGCCGGGCACAAGGCTTATCGGTACACCCAACGCGAGGCTGGGAGCCGATGCGGCGCTCTGGTTCATCGTTCGATTGGCGCGGCCCACGGCGAGAGCAAAAATTGTGCACTGTCGACCGCGACGTCTGGCGGCGTTTTCGTTGCAAATGAAACGGGCGATCCCCCCGGATCGCCCGTCTCCTCCCCCGGTGTGGCTGGCAGGCCCAGAGCCCGCCCGTAGATCTTTGCGCCAAACGGCCGCCACGACCGCAGCAACCCAGCATCTCGACCACACGGATCGACCCTACTCGGCGCAGCGCGCCAGGCAATCGCAGAGGACGCGATTCACAGGGTTCTCCCCTGGAATCTGCTATTATCCCGGATTGATCCGCCGAAGCATCCACTGCTCCAGGCCTGACGCGTCAGCGTCGCCGCCGGCGGGCAGAAGCCGCCGCTGGGTTTATTTGCGGAAGAGAAAGCCAGACGGCGTGTAAGCCGGGTTCTGTCCCGTCGCGAAACCCGAATGGGCTCCGAAACAGTGGCGGCCATTCCTCTGGGACGCTCGTCACCGAGCGCCTCTTGCGACCGACCCAGGCAGCGGCGCGGAGATGCGCCCGGCGCCGTGCTTACGGATTTACTCCGCGGCCATGGCGCCCGCTGCCCCTACTTGGTCTTGCTCCCGGTGGGGTTTTCCGTGCCGCCACCGTTACCGGCAGCGCGGTGCGCTTTTACCGCACCATTTCACCCTTACCGCCCATCCGGTCGACCGAACGGGCTTGGCGGTATGTTTTCTGTGGCACTGTCCCTGGGGTCGCCCCCGCCGGGTGTTACCCGGCACCGTATCTCCGTGGAGCCCGGACTTTCCTCTCCCGGCACGAGGCCGAGAGCGGCCGCCCGGCCGTCTGGCGATCCCGATATGGGCAAGCGCGGCATAATTGTCAAAGATTTGGGCAGAGCCACCCGGCATCTTTCGCCGAGAGGCTATGGGCTCATCGTCACCCCGACCGCAGCGGCGAATTCTTTTTGGACGTTGCCCGCAAACAACGGGTTAACAAGTTTTGTCGTATAGCCGGAAACCGCATCGATCGCTGTTGGACAGGCCATGTAGGGTGAAATGAACGTGTTGTGGGCCGCGTTCTGCGACGCGATCACCAGGCAGGTCGGCGCCACTTCAAGGTCCATCGCATCGATCGTGTTGGCAAAGGTGTAGCCATTTTCAATTAGCAGACCAGCCCCGCCTTTGCCGCTTGCCGATCCCGGCCCCGCCTATATGCGAGATCTGCGTCTGTTCGAGCGCTATTCCCGCCGCGCCGCCAGCAGAGTCGGCGACAGCGAAAATGTGCGAATTTAGTACATAGTTGAGCTGCAATCCGCCGGCGCGTGGGCCGGCATTCGCATTGTTGACAATCAGATGGTCGATTTTGATCGAGTTATGCGCATCTGAAAAATTGGGTTGTCCGATAATCACAGCGTAGCCGCTGGTGCTAGCGTTAACGAACAGCGTGCCCTGTTCGTTGAAATAAAAGCAACCTTTGGGCGAGCGCGGATTTCCGCCAGAGCACCGTATCTCGAGCACAGGCTGGGCGGATATCGATTTGCCATTGATTATCGCGCCCATCGAAATCAGGCGAAAGCCGGTGTCTGCCCGGGTCGTATAGTCGATCACCAAGGGACGGGTGATCCTGAACGTGCCGGGGGACAAAAACAGGGGCTGATCCTTTTCGAGGGCGATCGCAACGGCGCGCTGGATCGCAGCGGTGTCGTCTGTTGTCCCGTTTCCGGTGGCGCCGTAGCAGCGTATGTCGACCCAGGAATTCGCCGAACATGCGGAAGCGCTCGGCTCAACATTCGCGGGACTGCTCGCTGCCGTGGCAGGGGCCGGGGCGGTGGCCACGAACGCGATCAATGCTGGCATAAGACGCGAGAAGCCGATCATTCTATCTCCTTTCGCAACAAAAGGTGCGCCGCTCCCATAAGGGGTATTTGCAAGGTGTTTACCCTGACTGAGGGTATTTATAGATAATGTTCTCGGTATGTACCAGAAAAAAAAGAACAATTAGGTTGAAATTCTGCCGGGCGAAAGCGCACCCTGCCGAGGCTCACGGAGCTGGCCGCGCTCTTCGCTCGAGCGCGTTGAGTTAGAGCGTCCTCCACCTATAATCGGCCTAATCGGCGTACGCGGCTGGCCCGCAAGTCCGAGCCATTCCCGTAAAGGAGAGGAACGCCATGTCGGTCATGCTTGGAACGGACGGCTATCGCTATCGGGTTGCCGAGGATTGGGCGAAATTGCCGGAGGGCTGGAAATGGGATGCCGACGTCGCCGCGGTCGGCGTCGATGCCCACGATAATGTCTATGCTTTCAGCCGCGGCGCCCACCCGATGATCGTGTTCGATCGCAACGGCAATTTTCTGCGCTCCTGGGGCGAAGGCGTCTTCACCCGCCCGCATGGCGTGCACATGGCGCCCGACGGAACCGTCTTCCTGACCGATGACGGCGACCACACGGTGCGCAAGTGCACGCTTGAGGGCCGGGTGCTGCTAACCCTGGGGATCGCCGGCAAACCCGCACCTTATATGAGCGGCGAGCCGTTTCACCGCTGCACCCACACCGCCTTGTCGCCGCAGGGCGATATCTACGTCTCCGACGGTTACGGCAATTCGCGCGTCCACAAATATTCGCCCGACGGCAAATTGCTGATGTCGTGGGGCGAGCCCGGCACCGATCCCGGCCAGTTCAACATCGCCCACAACATATGCTGCGATCCCGACGGCTGGGTCTACGTCGCCGACCGCGAAAACCACCGCATTCAGGTGTTCGACGGCAACGGCAAATACGAGGCCCAGTGGAACAACATGCACCGGCCATCGGGTCTCTACATGGAGACCGGCACAAAGACACCGCGCTTTTTTGTCGGTGAGATCGGACCGGACATGGCGGTCAATATCGACCTGCCGAATTGCGGGCCCAGGGTCAGCATATACACCCAAAACGGTGAGTTGCTGGCGCGCCTCGGCCAAGCCCATGCCGGGCTCGAACCCGGCCAGTTTATTTCGCCGCACGGGCTCGCGGTCGACAGTCATGGCGACATCTATGTCGGTGAAGTCTCGTTCACCAATTGGGGCCGCCGCGTGCGCGCCAAAGGCGAACAGATCCCGCCGGGCCTGCGCGCGCTGCAGAAGCTCGTCAGGGTCGATTGACGACGCCCGAAACTCCGCACTGGGAACGCCGCCCGCCGGGGTCGATCTGGGGCGATCGGGGCTCAACCTATTGACATCGGATAAGGTGCTCAAGGCGTCGCTGAGGTCCGCGAAGACCGCACCTTTTGCTTGAGCCTGCCGCTCGACTATCCGGGGGCGCCGTCGTCAGTCCGTGCTCGAAGGCCGAGGCCTCCAATTGTGCGAGCGAATCGAGGGCGACTGCTTCGCCGATGGTTCCTCTGATGCGTTTTTGCGTGAACGCGGGCAACTCATTCGCTAGCGATCCGCCCCAATTGTTGGGCTTCTGCGGCGAGTTCATGCTAAATGTAGTCAGATGAAAATCACCGGTGCAGCACGGCTGGCGGGTATCATGGGATGGCCGGTGGCGCATTCGCGCTCGCCGCTGCTGCATGGTTTCTGGCTCGATCAGAGTGGAATCGACGGGGCCTATGTGCCTTTGCCGGTGCGGCCCGGCGACATCGAACAGGCGCTTCGGGCATTGCCGACCCTTGGGTTTCGCGGCTGCAATCTAACAATTCCGCACAAGCAGGCTGCCTTGGGTGTCGTCGACCGCGTTGACCCGCTGGCGCGCCGAATTGGTGCGGTAAACACGGTCGTTGTCGCGGAAGACGGCTCTCTTGAGGCCAGCAATACCGACATTTATGGTTTTCGCGAGAATCTGCGCGAGTGGGCGCCGAGTTGGGACCCCTCGGCCGGAGCGGCGGTGGTCCTCGGCGCCGGCGGTTCGTCACGCGCCGTCGTCGCGGCACTGGTAGATGCCGAGGTTGACGAGATCCGAATCGTAAATCGGACGCTGAGCCGGGCCGAAACGGTTGCCGCCGATCTGATGACCGCCGCCACCCGGATCACGGTTTGTCCTTGGGACAGGATTAGCACGGCGCTGGAAGGTGCGGGGCTGCTGGTCAACACGACGAGCCTCGGCATGACCGGCGAGCCGCCACTCGACCTCGAATTGACACCATTGCAGTTATCGGCACCGGTGGTTGATATCGTCTACGTGCCGCTCGAAACGAGGCTGCTGGCTGCCGCCCGTCAACGCGGCCATCCCGTGGTCGACGGCCTCGGCATGTTGCTGCACCAAGGCCGGCCGGGCTTCGAGGCCTGGTTCGGCGTCAAGGTTGAGGTCACCCCCGCGCTGCGGGCAGCGATCGTTAAGACGTTGTGGCCTTGACGATGATTGTCGTCGGTCTGACCGGCTCGATCGGGATGGGAAAAAGCACCGCCGCGGCAATGCTGAGGCGTATGGGCGTGCCACTGTTCGACGCCGATCGGGTGGTTCACCGCTTGCTGGCGCCGGGGGAGCCGCCGTCGCCCGGGTCGAAGCGGAGTTTCCAGGGACGCGCGATGAGAAGGGTGGGATCGACCGTAAACGGCTCGGCGAACGGGTATTTGCCGATCGTGAAGCGTTGGTCCGGCTTGAGCGAATTCTGCACCCGATGGTTGCCGAGGCCGAGAAGCGGTTCTTGGCGCAAGCGCGGGCCCGGCGCGAGCCGCTTGCCGTGCTTGATATCCCTCTCTTGTACGAAAGCCGTGGTGCGGCTCGCTGCGACTACGTGATCGTCGTGTCTGCCCCGGCGATGTTACAACGCCAACGCGTCCTGCGTCGGCCTGGAATGACCGAGGGACGGCTTGCCGCGATCTTAAAGCAGCAGATGCCGGACGCCGAAAAGCGCCGGCGGGCGGATTTTGTCGTGCCTACTGGGCTCGACCGAGGTGTCAGCCTGCGGCGATTGCGGGAAATTGTTGCCGCTCTTCGCCAGCAAAAGCGGTCCCGACGGCATCGGGTGGGCAAGACGATCAGCGGATTTCGGCGAGGAGCGTGATGCGCGAAATCGTGCTCGATACCGAGACGACCGGTCTTGATCCGACGACCGGGCATCGCATCATCGAAATCGCCTGCGTTGAGTTGCTGCACCATATTCCGAGCGGCCGCGATTTTCATCGCTATGTAAACCCCGGCCGAGACATTCCGGACGATGCTCACGCCGTTCATGGCCTGACAGAAGAATTCCTCGCCTCTCATCCGCCATTCGAAGCAATCGTTGACGAGCTCTTGGCGTTTATCGGATCGGATCCGCTGGTTATCCACAATGCCGAGTTCGATCTGGCATTTCTGAATGCCGAGCTGGCCCGGATTGGCCGGCCGATGCTGATGCCAGTGCATGTCGATACGCTGACCATGGCCCGCCAACGCTATCCCGGCGCGCCAGCTAGCCTCGACGCGCTATGCCGGCGTTTCGAAATCGATAACTCGGGGCGAGTAAGCCACGGAGCGCGAATCGATTGTGGTCTGCTCGCCGCGGTTTACCTTGAATTGATTGGCGGCCGGCAGCCCGGGTTGGACTTTGCCGCGCCGGAAGCGGGGATTGTTACGGCTATTCGGATCGCCCGGCCGCCGCGCCCCCATGCTGCTTCGGCCGAGGAACTCGCTGCCCATGAAGCGATGCTGGCCTTGCTCGCTTCGCCCTTGTGGCGTGCCGAGGCCTGACGGTCAGGCGATAATACCGCTCTCAGCACCCGGCTGCTGTTGTTGTTGCTGCTGGCGCATCAGTTCGGCGAAGTCAATCGGATTGATCAGCAAAGGCGGAAAGCCGCCATCCCGCGTCGCATTAGCGATTATAGACCGAGCAAACGGGAAAATGATTCTCGGCGTCTCGACAAGAATCAAATTTGCGAGCAGCGGCTCAGGCGCGTTTCTCACGGTCACTACCGCCGCATAGACGAGCTCGACAAGAAACACGGGCTCGCCTTGGGCATTGGCGTTGACGTTTATCGTTAGGACGACCTCATAGGCCTCAGCGTTGAGGCTGCGTGCCTTGACATCGACGTTGATCCCGACTTCGGGCTGGGTTGCCGGCTGTATCAGGCTCTGCGGAGCCCGAGGATTTTCAAACGATAGATCTTTAACATATTGAATGTTGACAAAGAGCTGTGGGCCATCTGCCGGCGGCGGCAACGCATCGGTTTCACCATTGCCTCTCGCCTCTCCCGGCATTTCCCTCTCCTCGCCCGCAATGCTTCGTCTGTGGCTAACACGGATCGCGATCGGGCGGCAACCTGCCGGCCGGTTACTGCTGAGGTATCATGCGCTCGCGGGTAGCATCACTGCCTTGTATCCGGGGGCGCTGCGTCCTCGACCCGGCGAGAATGGCCTCCTATGGTCGTCGGCCCAGCTGAGGAGGATCCCACTATGTCGGGAGGCAGTGGCCTCGAGCCCGAAATACGCCATAAACGCGAATCGGCAGTTCCGCTTCACCAGGCGCGCGCCCGGCGTGCTTGCCCAGCCTTCACTGGACCCCTATTTGACTAAGATCGGATGCGATGGTCGCGACCGCCGGTCGCTGAGTAGCCGCGGGGCACGCGTGAGAGATGGGTGATTTTCAATATTTTGACATCATCCTTTTCGCGATGATCGCCGCGTTTCTGGTTTTGCGGCTGCGCAGCGTGCTCGGGAAACGCACCGGAAATGAGCGTCGCCGCGACCTCTTTCCGCGCCGACCGGCGCCGATTGCGGAAAAGCCCAGCGCTGACAAGGCGGCCATCCCCGAGAGCGTGGACAAGCTCACCCCGATCCCGGTGTCGGCTGTATCCTCCAATACGTTGGACGAGGGGCTGGCGCGGGTTCGCCGTGCCGATCCTGCCTTTGACCCAGCAAACTTTCTGGAGGGTGCCAAGCTCGCCTTCGAGATGATCGTCACCGCCTTCGCCAAGGGCGACAAGCCGGCATTGCGGCCGCTTTTGAGCGATGAAGTCTACGGACCGTTTGCCCAAACGATCGATGAGCGGGCCGCGGCCAAGGAAACCGTCGAGACTCGCGATCTCAAACTCGATGAAGCAGAAATCGTCGAGGCAGGCATGTCCGGCCGCACCGCGCGTGTGACCGTCAAGCTGGTGTCCCATCAGATCAGTGTAACGCGCGCGATGGATGGCAGCATCGTCGATGGCGACCCTGATCACCCGGTCGAGAAGACCGACTATTGGACGTTTGCTCGCGATACTCGGTCCTCCGATCCCAATTGGTCGTTGATCGCCACCAGCAGTGGTTGATTTCTGACAAAATTCGACGTTTGTGATAGGTGGCATCGGCTGGCCATCGCAAATCAACAACCGAGATTGCCGCAGCCGCTTCCTAAATCTTGCCTTCACCGGTGCGATTACCAATGCTAGGCGGACAGCGGTCCGGGTGGCTGTGTAGCTTCTCAGGCGCCCGCGAGCGCTCGCTTCCGTGGCCGAGATGCTGACGTCTTAATGAGGATTGCACGGAAATGAATGGAGAGCGGTCCGCACCGCAGCATTTCGTCGGAACGGGGAGGAGTTTGCGGTGATCCGGCGTTGCTTGGCCCTGATCGCCATCGTGGTAGGCGCTGCTCTATCGCCGTTGTTACCGGTGGCGGCGGCCGAGATAATGCCGCATCGCGCACTCTACACGATGACCCTGGGATCGACTTTGGCCGATTTGGGTGTCGTCGCAGCGACCGGAGCAATGGATTACGAATGGGGCGAAACCTGCGACGGCTGGACCATCGAACAGCGTTATCGGCTAAAGATGCGCTATGCCGAGAGCCGCGATGTCGACGTCACTTCGACATTCGTGACTTGGGAGTCAAAGGACGGATTGCACTATCGCTTCAATCAGCGACAAACGCGGAACGGCGAAGTTGACCAGGAAGTTCGAGGAGAGGCAAAGCTCGACGGACCCGGAAAGGGAGGCGTCGCCGTATTTACCAAACCCCAGACCCAAACATTAAAATTAGCCCCGGGGGTCTTGTTCCCGAGCGCCCACACGATATTGCTGATCGACAAAGCCAAAGCGGGCGCGACTTTTGTGACTCGCCAAGTATTCGATGGCGCCACCGACGAAAACGCCGTTCAGGTCTCGGCCGTGATCGGAGTTAAGATAAGTACCGATCCGGTCTCGGTGAAACTTGGACCGCTGGTTGATCGGCCGGGCTGGCGAGTTCGGCTCGCCTTCTTTCCGGTCGATGCCAAAGCCGAGGAGCCGGATTACGAACTCGGCATGGACCTTCTCGACAACGGAGTTTCGCGGAACATGGTGATCGACTACGGCGATTATTCGATCCGCGCCAAGCTCGAGGACATTGAATCGCTGGGCAAGCCGAACTGCTGACGCTTTGGCCGCTCGGCGGCGATTACTCGCGGTTGCGCCGCTCGGTGCGTGAGGCGCTATCTGCGGTCGTACCGACGCCGACATCGAGCGCTCGCCCGCGGCGCACTGCTCCCTCGCCCAGCTTGTCACGAATATTGTCAATCGCGCGTTCAAGCCGGCGTGGCTTGCCTAGTTCGCGCTCGAACAGGGTCGGGCGGTCGGCTTGGCTCTGTTCGGCGAGCATGTCGGCGCCGATGCCGATTAAGCGAAACAGCACACGACCATCGGCTTCGACAGTGAGAAGCGGCGAAGCGACGCTAAACAAGATTTCGGCGAGTTGCGTCGGTTCGGCGAGACGGCGGGAGCGCGTCCGCAGCCGAAAGTCAGCGGTCTTGAGCTTTAGAGTCACGGCGCCAGCCGCGAGCGATGCCGTTTTCAAATGCGCCGAAACCCGCTCGCAAAGCGGCCAAAGGATTTGAGCAAGTGCTGCAGCGTCCGCCTCGTCCTGCGGCAAGGTAGTTTCCGCCGAAATTGATTTCGCCGCGGCATCAGCGAGGACCGCACGGCTGTCGATACCGAGGGCGAGGCAGGCGAGGTGCGCCCCCAACCGGCCGTACCGCGTTGCCAGCTCATGTTCACCCAGCGCCGCCAACTGGCCGATCTGCGCAATCCCATCGGCGGCAAGCCGGCGCTGCAGCGCCGCCCCGACCCCCCACAGTAACGAGACCGGTTTGTTGGCGAGGAATGCCGGCGCATCGCCACGGCTCAACACCGCGAAGCCGCGCGGCTTATCGAGATCCGAAGCGATTTTGGCGAGAAACTTGTTGTTGCTAAGCCCGATCGAAAGGCTGATGCCGAATGTCGCCTCGATTTGGCGGGCGAGGCTTGCGAGTGTTTGCGCCGGGGCAGAACCGTGAAGCGCCTCGGTTCCCGATAGATCAAGAAAGGCCTCATCGATCGAGATCGGCTCAACCGACGGGGTGAGTTTGCGCATTTCCGCGCGCACTGCCCGTCCGACCTCGCGATACTTCGCCATATTGGGGCGGATCACTTCGGCATCGGGACATGCGGCCAAGGCTTTGAACATCGGCATTGCCGAGCGCACCCCGTAGAGCCGGGCGACATAACAGCAGGCGAGCACAAC
Organism: uncultured Alphaproteobacteria bacterium; assembly: GCA_963777435.1. GTDB lineage: Bacteria > Pseudomonadota > Alphaproteobacteria > ATCC43930 > CGMCC-115725 > AP-15. The sequence goes on along the minus strand of CAVZQT010000004.1, from coordinate 235,988 downwards.
CCCGCGCTTGCCGCCGCCGACAATTACCGGCCGATCGGCGAGTTGTGGCTGGTCTCGCTTTTCGACAGAGGCGTAAAAGGCGTCGCAATCGATGTGGGCGATCGTAAGTTCGGCGAGCGCCGGATGGCTGACGAGACGCGGCGATGCGCAGCGCCCGCAGCGTCCGTCGGGCGGTGGCCGCGCGAACAGAACGCTGCAGTCGCGGCACAGCGTTGTCAGGGCGCAACCTCCGGCGGCCACAGCCAAGCCGCCCCGCGCACCCCGCTCGCATCGCCATAGGCGGGCGCGAGCAGCCGGGTCTCGACCCGGTCTGAAAAGATGTAACGGCCCCAAATCCGCGGCACTTCGCGGTAGAGCAAATCGATCTGCGACAAACCGCCACCGAGAACGATCGCATCGGGATCGATCAGATTGATCACCATAGCCAAGCCGCGCGCCAGCCGGTCGATATATCGCGCCAATGTCGCGCGGCAACGCGCGTCACCGTGCTCAGCGGCTCTGACGATCTCGGCAGGGTTCGCGTCCGCTCCAAAATGGCGGCGATGATCGGCCGCCATCGCCGGCCCCGACAAAAAACTCTCGATACAGCCCGACCGGCCGCAATAACAGTCGGGGCCAGGCCGTTCGTCTCTCGTTGGCCATGGCAGTGGGTTGTGGCCCCATTCGCCGCAAATCGCATTGGCGCCCACGAGGATATGACGATCGATCGCGATCCCACCCCCGACCCCGGTCCCGAGAATGACGCCGAACACGGTACAATACCCCGCCGCGGCACCATCGGTCGCCTCAGAAAGGGCAAAACAATTGGCGTCGTTCGCCACGCGCACCGGCCGCCCCAGCGCCGCTTCGAGATCGCGATGAAGTGGGCGCCCATTCAGACAGGTCGAATTGGCGTTCTTGACGAGACCCGTGGCGGGCGAAATAGCGCCGGGCATGGCGACACCAACAGAGGCCCGCTCGCCAATTTCTCGTTCGATCGCCTGAATTGTGGCGACGATTGCGGCGATCGTGCCCGGATAATCGCCTGCAGGGGTGGAGACCCTGCGGCGGACGCGCACGTTGCCCTGAGCGCCGATCGCGGCCCCCTCAATTTTGCTGCCCCCCAGATCGATGCCGATACGAAGGCCTGTCATTGGTCCCTATTTAGGTCCAGAGCGGCATACGCGCCAAAGTACTCATCAAATTTTAAACCGCTACGATTAAGCCTGATCCCCGAGCAGTTGTGGAGTGGATGTTGCCGCTCGCCCTCGGTGCTTTATGACCCCGAGGTCTCAATCCAGGTTTTTACAGGCCCGAGGAGCATGACGGCCGAAACTCCCAGTAGCGAACCGGGTCCGGAGCCGCGCCGGCAGAAGGTATTGATCGTTGAAGACAACGAACTCAATATGAAGTTGTTTAACGACTTGTTAACGGCGCATGGTTACGACACCCTGCAAACCAAGGACGGTAACCAGGCGCTTGAACTGGCTCGGCGCCACCGCCCGGATTTGATCCTGATGGACATTCAGCTGCCGCAGATCTCCGGCCTGGAGGTAACCAGATTATTAAAGAAGGACAAAGATCTGCAGCTGATCCCGGTTATCGCCATTACTGCTTTCGCAATGAAGGGGGACCGGGAAAGAATTCGCGGTGGCGGCTGTGAGGATTACATCGCGAAGCCAATATCGATTGCCGGATTTCTGCAGACCGTTCAACGTTTTCTTCCGTGACTCGTGCCTGTCAGCAATATCTCTGAACAAGAGGGCCCGTCATGACTGGTCGAGTGCTGGTTGTCGACGACCTGGACCTCAACGTCAAGCTCCTCGAGGCAAAGCTTACGTCAGAATATTTCGACGTGCTTACTGCGTCCAGTGGACCTTCGGCCCTGGATATCGCCGCCGCGGAAATGCCCGATGTCATATTACTCGATGTCATGATGCCGCGGATGGACGGGTTCGAGGTTTGCCGGCAATTGAAGTCCAACCCGCGAACCGCGGATCTGCCGGTGGTCATGGTCACGGCCTTGTCGGATGCCGCGAACCGCGTCCGCGGCCTTGAAGCCGGCGCTGATGATTTCCTGACGAAACCGGTTGCGGACATCGCTCTCTTTGCCCGGGTGCGTTCGCTGGTGCGGCTTAGACGCATGATGCACGAATGGCGTTTGCGCGACGAGATTTGCGGGCGGTTGGGCGGGAGCGAAACGCGAGCGGATCTTGACCGAGGGCCCGCGAGGATCCTGATCATCGAAGAAGATCCACTCGCCGGCGCCAAGATGACGGAAGCCTTGGCCGCTGCGCATCACGTGACGTCGGTCGCCAGCTGCTCCGAGGCTCAATCATGTCTCGAAGAAGAGACCGACTTGATGATTGCCAGCCTGACCGCGCCCAACCTCGATACGTTGCGTTTTGTCTCACAATGCCGTTCGAGCGACGTGTTACGGCAATTGCCTATTCTGCTCGTTGCTGCGAGTCGCGACCTGCCGCGTCTCGCCAAAGGACTGGATCTCGGGGCCAATGATTACTTGGTGCGCCCGGTGGACCGCAATGAGCTGCTGGCGCGCACCAATACCCAAATCCGCCGCCAGCGCTTGCAGAACCGGCTGAACGAGAATTACCGTCGCAGCCTATCATTAGCGCTGACCGACGAACTGACGGGCCTACACAACCGGCGTTACTTGTTCGCTCACCTGGACGAGCTGATGGCGCGGGTGAATGATGACGGTATCGGCGCCGCGCTGCTGATGTTCGACATCGATCATTTCAAGCGGGTCAACGATACCTACGGCCACGCCGCCGGGGATGAGGTTCTGCGGCAGATCGCCTGCCGAGCTCGCAACAATGTGCGCAGTGTCGACCTTGTCGCCCGTCTTGGCGGTGAGGAATTTGCCGTCGTGATGCCTGAGACAAGTCTTGCAATCGCCGCCGCAGTGGCGGACCGGCTGCGGCTTGGTGTCGCGAACCAGCCGTTCGCGCTGCCGGCTGTAAGCGAGCCGCTGGCGGTAACGATCAGCATCGGGGTAACGACCGCAAACGGTGGTTATGAAGATCGCGACCAGTTCCTCAGACGCGCAGACAATGCCCTCTATGAAGCGAAATCGACTGGCCGGAACCGGATTGTCGCGCGCACTGAGCAGCCGGCGCCGCATCTGCGCGGTCCGGCGCTACCTTCCGACGAACGCATTCGGTTGTGATTAGCCGCTGTTCGGCACGGTTACTCGCCAGGTATGGGCCAGAGTAGAGGTCGCGCTCGGCAATCGCACGAGCGGGCGGCAACCGTTTACGCCTGTGACGCCGGAAATACCGATGAAGCAGTCTCAGGTGTGCTCCTTCTCCCCAAAGCGGGGAGAAGGAAACGGAGGCCCGGGTTAGTTGATCAGCCCGTAGAATTTGCCCGCGTTCTCGCAGGTGATCTTGTGCACGATTTCGGCGGACCAACCTGCGAACTGCTCGTCGATATATTTCGACGATTCGGGCCACACGCCGTCGGGATGGGGGTAGTCCGAGCCCCACATCAGCGTCTCGACGCCGATATCCTCGACGAGCTTGGCGCCGATCCGGTCGTATTGGAAAGTGGCGCGACACTGCCGGCGCCAATACTCGCTGGGTTTCAGCCTGATCAGGTCGCGGCACGAACTTGCCCCCGACCAAACCGACACCCCCGCACAGAGGCCCATCACTGCGGGACGCCATTGGCACAGACCAGGTCGATGAACCGGGTTGGCGCTGTCCGGCGCCGTTGCGCCTCCCGCATTGCTGGCGTAACTGTCGGTTGACATCCTCTAACGAGCGTCATCCGGAAGGCGAAGCTTGCGACACGCAAATTGGACAGATCAGAGTTCCCAAAATGGCATCGAACAGAAGTGAACAGGAAATGTCCGAAAACGGGCTATTGCCAGGCATCCTCGACATGCCACCGTGCGAGGAAGATGTCCGGGAATTCTCATCGACGGTGCTGGCAAAGCTGACTTTGGCGGTCGGCAAGCATGCGCCCGCCGCGACCGAGCGCGACTGGTTTGTCGCCACTGCTCTTGCGCTTCGCGACCGGGTCATTCACCGGTGGCTTGCGGCCGAGCGTGCGAGCCAGGCGAAAGGGCGCAAGCGGGTTTATTATTTGTCATTGGAATTTCTAATCGGCCGGCTGTTCAGCGACGTGGTCGAGAATTTGCGCCTGACCGATACAGTCCGTGTGGCGTTGGGTGATCTCGGCGTCGATCTTGATCGTATGCGGTTGGCCGAGCCTGACGCGGCCCTGGGAAATGGCGGTCTTGGGCGGCTCGCGGCCTGCTTTATGGACAGCATGTCGGCGCTCGGGATTCCGGCCTGCGGGTACGGAATCCGCTATGACCACGGGTTGTTTCGCCAGGTGATCAAGGATGGCTGGCAACAGGAATTCCCGGAACATTGGCTGTCGTTCGGCAACCCGTGGGAGTTCGAGCGGCCGGAGATCGTTTACGACATTCAATATGGCGGGCGGGTCGATCACCCGGATGTCAACGGCCGCAGGCGTGCTGTCTGGCTCCCCGATGAAACGATCCAGGCTGTGGCCTACGACACCCCGATCGTCGGCTGGCGCGGACGGCACGTCAATCTGCTGCGGCTGTGGTCGGCGCGAGCCGTCGATCCACTACGGCTCGATGTCTTTAACGACGGCGACCATGTCGCGGCGCTCGAACAGCAGGCACGCGCCGAAGCCATCTCCAAGATCTTGTACCCCAGCGACGATACGCCGGCGGGGCAGGAGCTCCGGCTGCGGCAGGAGTATTTCTTTGGCGCGGCTTCAATTCAGGACCTCGTGCATAGCCACGTCAGGTCGTTTGGCAACATCGCTACATTGCCGCAACAGGCGGCGATCCAGCTAAACGACACGCATCCAGCAATCGCGGTCGCCGAACTGATGCGCGTGCTCGTCGATCTCTATAACGTTTCATGGAGTGCGGCGTGGCACATCACCCAGGCCTGTTGCTCCTACACCAACCATTCATTGTTGCCCGAGGCATTGGAGAGCTGGCCAGTTGTGTTGTTCGAACGTCTGCTGCCGCGGCACCTCGATATCATCAAGGCCCTGGACCGCGAACACCAAACCGAGATGCAGCGGCGGGACTGCACCGGCTGCAAGGACCTCGCCGCGACAGCCCTGATCGATAATGCCGATAGTGGCCGGGTGCGCATGGGCAACCTTGCATTCCTGGGCTCGCACCGGGTCAATGGCGTGTCGGTGCTTCATACCGAATTGATGCGCAGCAGCGTGTTTCGTGAATTTCATCAGCTCTATCCCGACCGCATTGTCGACAAGACGAACGGCATCACCTTCCGGCGCTGGTTGCATCAGGCGAACCCCACCCTGACGGCTCTTCTGCGAGAGGCATGCGGCCCGGAAATTCTCGACGATCCGACCAGTCTGCAAGGCCTCTCCAAGCACGCCGACGACGCCTCGTTGCGTCAAAGGCTCGCTGCGGTCAAGCACGCCAACAAGCGAACTCTGGTCCGGCTGATCCGCGATCGGCTCGGGCTGCGGCTCGATCCTGCCGCATTATTCGACGTACAGATAAAACGCATCCATGAGTACAAGCGGCAACTGCTTAATCTACTGGAGACGATCGCCCGATATTACGCAATCTTGGCAGAGCCGAACGCCGATTGGGTGCCGCGCGTCAAAATATTCGCTGGCAAAGCAGCGCCAAGCTATGTCCAGGCCAAACTAATCATCAAGCTCGCGAATGATGCAGCGCAGATCATCAACAACGACCCGGTGGTCGAGGACCGGCTGAAGCTCGTTTTCATTCCGAATTACAATGTGAGCCTTGCCGAAGTCATCATCCCGGCAGCGGATCTGTCCGAGCAGATCTCGACCGCCGGGATGGAGGCGTCCGGCACCGGCAACATGAAACTGGCGCTGAACGGAGCTTTGACGATCGGCACGCTTGACGGCGCCAATGTCGAAATCCACGATCGGGTCGGCGCCGAGAATATCGTCATCTTTGGTTTGCGCGCCGAAGAGGTCGCCGAGCGCAGCCGCAACGGCCTCGATGCGACTGCGGCGATCGCAGCTTCACCTGAACTGGCCGCGGTTATTCAAGCATTGGACGCGGGGGCATTGTCCCCCGACGATCATTACCGCTTCAGCGCGCTCGCCAACCGGCTCAGATATGGCGATCGGTTTATGGTGGCCGAGGATTTTGCGGAGTATCGCGCCGCTCAGCTTGAAATCGACGATTTGTGGCGCGACGGCGACCGCTGGGGCCGGATGGCTATCATGAACATCGCCGGCATGGGTTGGTTCTCTTCCGACCGCACGATCGCCGGCTACGCCCACGATATATGGGACGTCCCGGTGCGAAACGGGCGCGACACGCAGCCCTGAGGCGCGCTCACGCCGCCATCGCGTCTTCGAGAACCATCGCGGCGCACTTTTCGCCGATCATAATCGAGGGGGCGTTGGTGTTGCCGCCGGGCACCTGCGGCATGATTGAGGCGTCCGCGACGCGCAGCCCCGCGACCCCGTAGACCCGCAGCCGCGGGTCGACGACCGCATCAACCTCGCGGCCCATTCGGCAGGTGCCGACCGGATGCAGGTTGGAGACGCCGCGTATGCGGATCTCCTCGATCATGTCGGCCTCGCTCTCGCATTGCGGGCCGGGCAGAACTTCCTCGGCAACGAATGGCTTTAGCGCCGGCTGCGCGGCGATCTTGCGGCTGAGCCGCATGCCGTAGATCAGCGCCTGGAAATCGCTGTCGCTCGCCAGAAAATTGAACTGAATGGCCGGCGGCATCAACGGATCCGGGCTCTTGATCCGCACCGTGCCGCGTCCGTCCGGGCGCAGATGCACCGGGCTAAAAGTGAAAGCCGAGAACGGGTGCGGCTTGATGCCGGTGCGCAGCCGCTCGATCGCGCTCCAGCCGGACATGTTGATCTGCAGATCGGGCTGCTCGAGGCGCGGGTCGGTGCGGACCAAGGCGCCGGCATAAATTCCGGCGTTCGATAGATGGCCGGAGCGGCTGACCGCGTATTGTGCAGCGGCCATGACCTTGAGCATCGGGCTGCGCGCCATGTCGTTGACCGTGACCTTCTGTGGGCAGCGGAACACCAGGTAGGTGTTGAAATGGTCATGCAGGCGTGCGCCGACCCCGGGCATATCGCGCACGACCGGAATGCCAAACCCAGCCAACAGATCGGCCGGGCCTAGTCCGGAAAGCTGCAGCAGTTGGGGCGAGCCGTAAACCCCGCCAGAGACGACGATTTCGCCGCGCGCCCGGGCGGTCTTGCGTCCGTCCGGCGTTTGGTATTCGACCCCCACAGCGCGGCCGTTCTCGAACAAGATACGGGTCGCGTGCGCATTGGTCGCCACCGTCAAATTCTGTCGGCCCCGTGCCGCGCCGAGATAAGCCCTCGCCGAACTCCACCGCCGCCGGTTGCTGGTCGTCGTCTGGTAATAGCCGACACCTTCCTGCCGGGCGCCGTTGAAATCATCGTTTGCCGCGATGCCGGCCTCGATCGCGGCTTGCACCATTGCATCGCCGAGCGGCGAGCGCACCGGGTTTGAGACGTGCAAAGGGCCGCCGACGCCGTGGAACTCGTCGGGGCCGCGTTCCTGGTCTTCGGCCTTTTTGAAAAACGGCAAGACCGAGTCCCAGTCCCAACCCTCACAGCCACGCTGGCGCCAGCCATCGTAATCGGTCGCGGTGCCGCGCATGTACACCATGCCGTTGATAGAACTGGTGCCGCCCAGAACTTTGCCGCGCGGCTGGTAAAGGGTGCGGCCATTGAGCTGTTGTTCGGGCTCGCTCTCGAACATCCAGTTCACTTGCGGATTGGTAAAGGTTTTGGTGTAGCCGAGCGGGATGTGTATCCACGGATTGGTGTCGCGCCCGCCCGCTTCGAGCAACAGCACGCGATATTTTCCGGATTCGCTGAGGCGCCCGGCAACAGCGCAGCCCGCCGAGCCGGCTCCGGTGACGATAAAGTCGTAGGTCTCTTCCGCCGTTGTCATCGCACCTCCCCCGACACTGTAAGACAACGATAGCGGACCCGGTACCGCGGGTGAAGTCCAAGGCTCGCGCGGCGGCGCGGCGCGGCTTACGACATCGTGCGCAGCCGGGATTGCTTAGCGCCGGCCGTAGTACGGCGCGTTATTTGTTGGCGGGTACTGTGGTGGGTAATAGGACGGCGGCGGATAAGGGGGTGGTCCGTAATAACCGTAGGGCGGCCCCACCAATGCCCGGATCGGAGCGGTGACAATCGTCGCGGCGACGCCGACGACGGCACCCACCATGCAGAACGGCCAGAAAAGCGGAAAGGGTGAGCACGGCGTAGGATAGTATTGCGCCGTGGCGGTCGCGAGCGGCAACGAGGCGAGCCCGGCGGCGAATGCCACCGAAGCCATCACTCGGCAGAAGCGCATCGTGGTCTCCCCTGGCCGCACCCAACCGATATCGGCGGATTGCGCCGGCTCTCGAATGTCAAACTACTTGGTCTCGCAGCCGCAGGCCAGCGCCGAACCGGTTAGCTTGGTCGGCTTCGGCTAGGTCGCTTCGGCCGGCCTGCTAAACCCCAGCACCGAGCGGGTGTCTTGCGGCGATTGACGGCGCGGCGCAAATTGTCGCCATGTGCGGGCGGGCGCGTCTTTCTTCTGATGTCAGCGAAATCAAGCTCGTGTTTTCGATCCCCTCCGAGCGTCCGACGCCCAATTCCCGCCTACCTGGAACCTGGCGCCGACCGACCCGCTGCCGGTGGTCCGCTTTGACCCGAGAGCCGGAGAGCGCAGTCTCGACGTCATGCGCTGGGGGCTCGTTCCGTATTGGGCGAAGGACATCAAGATCGGCTATTCGACCTTCAACGCCAAAGCCGAGGGCATCGACACTAGGCCGGCCTTCCGCGAGCCGTTTCAGCGCCGCCGTTGTCTGGTTCCGCTCGACAGCTTTTACGAGTGGAAAAAGTTCGGCAAAGAGCGGCAGCCCTATGCGGTGGCCCTCTCCGACCGCCGGCTGATGGCGATGGCGGGATTGTGGGACAGCTGGCGGTCCCCCGAAGGCGAGCGCGTGCGCAGCTTTACAATCATCACGACCGAACCAAACGAGCTCTTGGCGCCGCTGCACGACCGCATGCCGGTCATTCTCGCGCCGGAAAGCTGGCCGCTATGGCTCGGGGAGGCGCCGGCCCATCCCGAGCGGCTCAAGGAATTGCTGGTTCCGTATCCGGCGAACGATTTGATCATCTGGCCGGTGAGCCCACGTGTCGGCAATGTCAAAAACAACGACGCATCGTTGATCGAACCGGTCGCTGAGAGGCCCTCAATGCCGATTGAGACAGTTTCGGGCGATAGCTGATATGGCAAATCTGGGGAGGCCTGCGCGATGACACCGACGACAGGCGAGGCGCGGTTTGTGGTCACCGACGCCCCGGACCCTGAGGAGGAGGCGGTGATCCGCGACGGGCTCAGCGCCTACAATCTCGAGAAGGCGGGGTATCGCGATCAGCGGCCGCTGGCGATCCTGGTCTCCGATCCCGAGACCGGCGAAGTCGTCGGCGGGCTGCTCGGTGGAACATCGTTTGGCCTTCTGCGCATCGATCGCTTCTTCCTGCCTGAGAACCTGCGCAAGCATGGGCTCGGCAGCAAGATCATCAAGGCGGCCGAGGAGGAGGGAAGGCGGCGCGCCTGCAGCCGGGCATTGCTGACGACCCTGTCGTTCCAGGCGCCCGGCTTTTATAAGCGTCACGGCTGGGAGGTGCTCGCCCAGCTCGATGGCGAGCCGCCCGCTCCGACCCGGTATCTGATGACCAAGAGTTTGGCGAATCCGTCGGAGGCGTAGTGGCGAGCGCTCTCTATTTGAGGACCGCCTGCGTCGCCAGTTTCATGAACCCGTCCATCGCCGCCGGGTCGGTCCAGCGCAATACCGCGACCAAATCGTTTTCGGGATCGATCCAGGTCAGATTTCCGCCGGCGCCACGCGCGAAATAGCTGCTGGCCGAAGCGCTGGGGAACAGCCCCCGATCGGTATTGAGCCACCACAGATAGCCATATTGCGGGAACAGCGCGCAGGGCTCGAGCATCCGGTCAATCCACGCTTTCGACAGAATGTGCCGACCGTCCCACACGCCCCGATGTAACAGCATCAAGCCGATCCGCGCCTGATCGCGGGCGTGGATAAAAACGCCGCCACCCCAATGTCCGCCGCCCGACACCGATTGCACAGGGCGGCCATCAATCTCGACCCAGGAGTTGCGGTAGCCGTGCCATTCCCAATCGGAAGAGGCGCCGAGCGGCTCCATGACCAGTTCGCGAAACACATCGGGCAATGGCCGGCGCCACACCCGCAGCAAGGCAAGGGCGAGCCGGTTGACGCGCACGTCATTGTATTCCCAGAAGCCGCCCGGGGCTTGCAGATCGCGGTGGGTGCCCTTGGGGGCGCCGCTCGGCCGCCCGCCGGACGCGCGGTTGCGGTCGATAAGGTCCGGCTTGTCCCACAGCGTCCCCTCCCATTCCGAGGTTTGCTGCAGCAAATGGTGCCAAGTGATCGCGGTGTTGTGCGGCGGCTCGAAACCGCCATCGTCGGCGGTGCGGCATACCGGCTCGTGCGGATCGGCGATCAGCCCCCGATCCCAGGCCAATCCGGCGAGGATTGACAAATAGCTTTTGGCGACGCTGAAGGTCATATCGACCCGCGTCGTCTCACCCCACTCAGCGACGATCTCGCCGCCGCGCAGCAGCAGCCCGTTCGGGCCGCCTCGCGGCCGTACCGGACCCAAGGTCTCGTTCCATGGCGGGCGCTCGCCGAAATCACTCGCCACCATCTCGGCAAGATCGCGCTTCCACGGCGTCTCACATTCAGCTGCGTGCCGGGCGGCGGCAGCGATGGCGGCAGGGTTGGCCCCGGCAGCGGCGGGTGAACGCGTCGGCCATTCGGCCGGGTGTGGTGGCGGGAAGGAAGTCATGTTTGGGGCTCCGCGGCGGGATAGTTGGACTTGATTTTCGGGCGGCCGCTACGACCTCGTGAAGGGAGAGATGCGGTCCACGGCGGGTGGGCCGGCTTGCAATTCGGCGGACTTGCCTGCTAAGAGAAGGCCGTCAGTCTATCGGGGTCGTAGATATGGGTTCTTTCAGCCTGATGCACTGGATGGTGGTTTTGGCCATAATCCTGATCCTGTTCGGCGCCGGAAAGCTGCCCCGAGTGATGGGCGATTTTGCCAAGGGCATCAAGGCATTTAAGGCGGGTATGCAGGACGACGAAGCTGGAGCTGCGGCTGTTCCGCCTGCCCAGGTAACAGCCCCGACGACAACGACTGCGGCGGCCAGCACTGCCGCCGACCGGCCGCACGAACGCGTCTGACCGCCGCCAATTCTGCATCTGCGGCGATGTCTCCTAAGGAGGCCGCCGATGTTGCGGCTCTCCATTCGCTGTTCCGCGAGCGCCATGCGCGGATCGGTGTCATCGGGCTCGGCTACGTTGGGCTGCCGCTGTTGTGCGCGGCTGCCGAGCGCGGCTTTGTCGCGCTCGGGTTTGATATCGATCAAGCGAAAATTGAGACTCTGAATGCCGGCGGCTCGTACATCTCCCACATCGCGGCGGACAACATCTCCCGGATGCGTTCGGAAGGCCGGATTGCGGCTACCAGCGACTTTTCGCAGCTCGACGAGGTCGATGCGGTCATTCTGTGCGTGCCGACGCCGCTGACGCGGCAGCGCGAGCCCGATCTCACCTACATTGTTCGCACGACCGAGGCGATCGCGACCCGATTGCGGCCCGGCCAGCTCGTCGTACTCGAATCGACGACCTATCCGGGAACGACGCGCGAGGTCATGCGGCCCATTTTGGAGCGCACCGGTCTCGTCTCCGGCCGCGATTTTTTTCTTGCCTATTCGCCCGAACGCGAGGACCCGGGCAACTCCTCCTTCGGCACCAAGAACATTCCCAAGGTGGTTGGCGGCGATGGCCCCGATGCGTTGCGCCTCGCTTGCGCCCTCTATGACCAGGTTGTGGAACGGGCAATTCCGGTAACCTCGCTGGAGACGGCCGAAGCAGTGAAGCTAACTGAGAATATCTTTCGTTCAGTCAACATCGCCCTCGTCAATGAACTAAAGATCGTTTACGAGGCGATGGGCATCGACATTTGGGAAGTCATTGAAGCGGCCAAGACGAAGCCGTTTGGCTATATGCCTTTCTATCCCGGCCCGGGATTAGGTGGACACTGCATTCCGATCGACCCCTTTTATTTGACCTGGAAAGCGCGCGAATACGACCGTCCGACGCGGTTTATCGAGCTGGCTGGCGAAATCAACACCGCCATGCCGCGCTGGGTCGCCGAAAAGGCGATCTCGGCGTTGAGTGAGCGCCAGGGTCGGGCGTTGCGCGGCGCCAATATCTTGGTGATCGGGCTCGCCTATAAAAAAAATGTTCACGATCTCCGCGAGAGCCCGGCGTTAAAGATCATCGAGGTTCTCGAGAAGGGCGGTGCCTTGGTCGGCTTTCATGACCCCTACTTCCCGGAAATCCCGCCGACCCGCGAGCATGCCGAGTTGACCGGCCGCCGCTCATTGCCGTTGACGCGGGGGATCTTGGGCGAGATCGACTTGGCGCTGATCTGCACCGACCACGATTCGATCGATTTCCGATTGTTGGTCGAGCGAGCGCCACTGATCATCGATACGCGAAACGCCTGCGGCCAACGCGGCCTCTCGGGCGATCACATCGTCAAGGCGTGAGCGCGAATGGTGCGCATTTATGGGAGCACGGCGGCTGTCAGGTGACGCACCGCCGTACTGATCCACCAGCGAACCGCTAGTCGCCGCCCGCCTGACCCGCACCGAGAGCGTCGATTTCGGCATCTTCGGGAAAACGCCCGAGCTGTTTTTTGGAAAAGGCGAGCTTTCCGTCAACGGTAATCTCAAACACACCGCTGACGCCTTTAACGAGCTCGACTTCGGCGCCGTACTTCTGTTCAAGCCGTTCCCTCGCACGGAGGGCTCTAGGAAGGTAGTTTCAAGGAACGCAGTATTCGATCCTGACCTTCATCGTCGCAGCCTTTCTAAAAAACGACCGCTACACGCTATCACAGTTGCGCAACCCCGGTTAGTGCCCTCTATCGATCGCTTCGTTTATATATAACGCCAAGGCGATGAACCCGGGCAAAAGCGACATGATCCAAAGACGACCACCGCTCGCCGCGCTTCTCTCGCGGTGATGCCAACCCTCGAATTGGGGCCCGAGGCGGCCGAAGCAATCGGGCTCAGTCTCCGGGTCGCGTTCTGGGCTATGCTGTGGAGCCTGCCGTTCGGCCTCGCGACGGCGATTGCGCTCGCCCGCGCGCGCTTTTGGGGCAAGAGCCTGTTCGACGGCTTTGTCCATCTGCCATTGGTCATGCCACCCGTGGTCACCGGCTATTTGCTCCTTCTGCTATTTGGCCATAACGGCCCGCTCGGGCGGTTTTTCGCTAGCTTTGGCATTACCTTCGCGTTTCGTTGGACGGGTGCGGCATTGGCAGCTGCGGTCACCGCGTTTCCGCTGATGGTGCGGGCGATGCGATTGTCGCTCGAAGCCGTCGACCGCCGGCTCGAAGAAGCTGCCGGCACGCTCGGCGCCAACCGCGTCTTTAGCTTTTTGCTCGTGACGTTGCCATTGATGATGCCGGGGGTCATCGCCGGTATGGTTTTATCCTTTGCCCGCAGCCTTGGCGAGTTCGGAGCAACGATCACCTTTGTCTCGAACATTCCGGGTGAGACACGAACGATTTCGTTGGCGATTTACACCTTGACCCAGACTCCGGGCGGCGATCCGGCTGCATTGCGCCTGACCGCGGTAGCAGTAGGCCTCAGCTTACTGGCGCTGATCACCTCCGAATTGTTGGCGCGGCAGGTCGGCCGACGCCTCGCCGGGGCGTGAGAGCCATGCTCGAGGTCGTAATCGAACATCGCCTCGGCAACTTCGCGCTCGACATCCGCTTTACGAGCGGGAGGGGCCTGACGGCCTTATTCGGCCGCTCTGGTTCCGGTAAGACCTCGATCGTCAATGCGATTGCCGGGCTGCTCCGGCCGCAGCGCGGGTACATCGCGGTCGATGGCGCGGTGCTGCTCGACACCGCGGACGGCGTCTTTGTGCCGACCCATCGCCGTCGCCTCGGCTATATCTTTCAGGAAGACCGCCTGTTCCCGCATATGACGGTGCGCCAGAACCTGCTGTTCGGGGCGTGGTTCGCACCGCGCCGCGGCGACCCTCGCCGAGCGCAGCTCGACGAGGTTGTCGAGTTACTCGGGATCGGGCCGCTGTTGACACGGCGGCCGGGCGGGCTCTCGGGGGGCGAAAAACAGCGGGTCGCGATCGGCCGCGCATTGTTGGCGCAACCGCGGCTGTTGCTGATGGACGAGCCGCTGGCCTCGCTCGACAACGCCCGCAAAGACGAGATCCTGCCCTATCTCGAGCGTCTGCGCGACCATGGCAGGGTACCGATCGTCTATGTCAGCCATGCCGCCGCCGAGGTCGCGCGGCTCGCCACGACAATCGTGTTGGTCGCCGATGGCCGGGTGCAAGCGGTTGGGCCCGCCGCCGAGATCATGGGCCGGGCTGGGCAATATCCGCTCGCGGGGGGCTTTGAGGCGGGAGCAGTGCTGACCGCGACCGTAGCGGCGCACGACCCGGGTTGGGAGTTGACCGAACTTTCCGGCGGCTTTGGCCGGCTGGTCGTGGCCCGGCTCGGTCTACCCGTCGGCAGCCGACTGCGGGTGCGGGTCCGCGCCCGCGACGTGATGCTGGCGACGACCCGGCCGAACGGAATCAGCGCGCTCAACGTGCTGCCCGCAACTGTCGAGGCGATAGTCGCGACCGGCGAGGAAATGGTCGAGGTGCAGCTCCGACTCGGGCCGGACCGTTTGCTAGCGCGGATTACCCGACGCTCGCAAACAGCCTTGGAGCTCGCACCGGGGTGCGCGGTCTTTGCGGTGATCAAAGCCGTCGCGATCGACCTACGCTGTCTCGGCCAGGATGGTGCCGTCCCAGAGTTTGCAGCCGCATTCGCCCCCGAGTTGGAAGTCTTCGACGGCTGAATTCAGCTGGTACGTAATGGGATTTCCTTGAGCCAGAATGATCCGATCGCGGTTACCGCCGAGATTGCTGTGGCATAGAGGAACACATCCTTAAAGGCGTTATACAGGACGCGCTCCAGCCCTCGCATCAACGCGGGATTGATCCCTTCCGACTGGTCGAGATGGAGGAGCGCGATCCCGGGATTGGCGCCGAGCATCGCATGTCCGGGAACATTCAATGCGCCGGCGTTGAGTTCGCCGACCAGCAACGCGGTCAGCAACGCCACCCCAAATGCGCCCCCGATCAGCCGAAAAAACATCAACACTGACAAGCCGATCCCGGTATCGGCGAGTTCGAGCGCGTTCTGCACCGAAACGACAACCGGCGAGAGCTGAAATCCGAACGACAGGCCGAGGCCGCCGGTCAGCAATGTGTCTGTCCATACCGACCGGCCCAGCCCGTAAAACGCGAGCGCCGCACATAGGCCGGTCATCGCCACCGCACCTGATATCGGGTAGATGCGGTAACGGCCGGTCCGGGTCACTAGTTGCCCGGCGATAAACGAGCCCAGCACGGTGCCGCCGGTCATCGGGATCAGGCGGATGCCGGCCTCGTTCGCCGCCATTCCCGAGACCAGCTCGAAATCGAGCGGGACCAGGATGATCAGCGCGATCATAACCATCGCATTGGTAAACGCAATTGTACTGCCGACTGCGAAGATGCGGTTCAAAAAGAGCCGCAGCGGGATCATCGGCGAGCGCGTCTCGCGTTCGTGCACGATCAGCCACCCGAGAAAAACAAGGCCGATCGCGACCGGCGCCAACACATCGAGCCGGGCCCAGCCGCCCGCCGACTCGACACGGCTGACGCCGAGCAGGATTGGGGTGGTCGAGACAATGATCAATGCCGCACCAAGCCAATCGATGATGGGTTTACGCCGCGGCTTTGGCAGACGCCGCAGGTTGCGGTTGCACAAAATTAGCGCCAGCGCGCCAAACGGAAGGTTGATCCAGAAAATCCAATGCCACGACAGATAGTCGGCAAAGAACCCGCCCAGCACCGGCCCGAGCAGGTTGGAGATCGCCATCACGCTCGAAAAATAACCCTGGTACTTGCCGCGCTCGCGCGGTGGGATCACGTCCGCCACTGCCGCCTGCGACACCGAGCGCAGACCGCCGCCGCCGATTCCCTGGATGACGCGAGCGCCGATTAGCTGCAGCATTGTCTGCGACAATGCGCAAAACACCGAGGCGACCACGAACAGCGCGATCGACACCAAAAGGATCGGCCGCCGCCCGTAAAGGTCGCTGAGCCGGCCGTAGATCGGCGTCGTCACTGTCGAGGCGACGAGATAGGCCGACACCACCCACGACATCAGCGACCAGCCGTTCAGGTCTTGCGCCATTGTCGATAGCGAGGTCGCGACGATCGTCTGGTCGAGGCTTGCCAGAAACATCGCCAGCATCAGCCCCGACAGGACCGAAACGATTTCGCGTCGCGACAGATGAAGCGTGGCGGTTTGCGTTAGTTGGGTCATCACCCGCTTAGCCGAATGCACCGATCAGTAGATTGAGCATGGCAGCGCGGGAATGCACCTCCTTCCTCCCCTGCCCCGGCTCGGGTTGCGGTGGAGGCGAACCGCACGCAAACAGAATTTCCGGGTTTGCGCATTTCGGATTTTTGCCGGGAATGGTGGCGGCTGGACCCGGATGGATTGCGATGGATCGACCCGAATACGAAGATGACTGGCACCGCGCGCCCTACTCGCTGCTGCGCCGGCACAACGTCGCCTGATTTGCCTATGTTCCCGATCGCCGGCCACCAGGTGCCGATCGACCGATCTCTCGCCGATCCTCAGGCGCATTCGGTGGCGCTGACAATGGTATTTGCGGAGCCGATCGGGGTTGTCTCGCGGGGCGTTTGCGCGCAGCCTGAGCTACTTCGCAAGCATGCGGTCAAGGTCCAACTGAGTTCCATTCGGCGATGTGCGGACGCTATTACCTGACGGCGACACCGGCTCAGATCCGCAGACAGTTCAAGCTTCAGACGGTGCCGTCGTTGACGCCGCGCTACAATATCGCGCCGACCCAGGCCGCGCCGATCGTCATAGCCGACGGGAAGGGCAGAGCGCTGCACCTTGCTCGCTGGGGTCTCGTACCGTCCTATTCTCGCGATCTCTCGCTCGGGTCCAGCATGATCAATGCCCTTGCCGAGACGCTCGAGGAACGGGCTCCATACAGCAAACTTTTTCAGTCTCAGCGATGCCTCGTACCGGCAAACGGGTTTTATGAATGGCAGTCGCGCGGGGCTAAAAAACAGCCGTACAAGATTGCCCTTCGCAATGGAGGGCTGATCGCCTTTGCCGGACTTTGGGAAAAATGGACCCCTGAGAGCGGCGAACCGGTCGAGACGTTCACGATCATCACCACGGCGGCGAGCAAGCTGGTGAGTCAGGTGCACGATCGCATGCCGGTGATCATCGCGCCTGCCGATTACCAGCTCTGGCTGACCGCGTCGCCGGGAACGGCAAAGAAACTGCTTCCGCCGTATACCAGCGGGCTTACCATTACGCCGATCGGGGAGCGCGTGAACAGCATCCAGAATGACGATGTCGAGCTGCTTTTGCCATCGTCGGTGCCTTAGTGTGTGGATGAGGACAGCCGCCCCAACCCCAACCGCGGCGGCGTTTGACACCAATATCTCCTTGGGCGCTTTTAGGCGCTGATGAAACCCGTCTCGTTTAGATATTCTGCGCCGCGCACGGTTGACGAGGCGCTCGATCTCCTCGCCACCGATGGCGAGGAAGGAAAGATCCTTGCGGGCGGACAGAGCCTCGTGCCGGCAATGAATTTCCGGCTCGCCCGTCCCGCCAGCCTGATCGACATCAATCGCATCGACGGGCTCGATTATGTCCGCGAGGATGACGGCGAGTTGTGCATTGGCGCGCTTGCCCGGCACGCTCATTTTGAGGCGCCGGTCAGCGGTGGTGCGCTGTCGGCCTTTCTCCCGCGGGTGGCGCGGCACATCGGACACCTTCCGATCCGCTCGCGCGGCACGTTCTGCGGCAGTCTTGCTCATGCCGATCCGGCCTCCGAATGGTGTTTGCTGGCCGCGACGCTCGATGCGGAGCTGGTCATCGCCAGTCGCCGCGGGCAGCGCAGCGAGGGAGCCAACGATTTTTTTGTCACCGCTCTCACGACCACGCTTGAACCGGACGAGCTTCTGGTCGAAATCCGCCTACCCTTACTTGATGACGGCTGGCGGACCGGCTTTGCCGAGTTCAGCCGGCGGGCGGGCGATTACGCGCTCGCAATGTGCGCCGCGTTTTTGCGCCTCGAAGGACGCCGCATCATCGAGGCGCGGATCGGGGTCGGCGGAGCCAGCGACCGGCCTTTACGCATTATCGCGGCCGAGGCCCTGCTGACCGGCACGGATGGCGGGCCGGAGATCTTCCGCGAGGCCGGCAACATCGCTGCCGAGACGATCGACCCGCTGGTGGACATCCAGGTGAACGCCGAGTATCGCCGCGACCTGGTGCGGGCGATGGTCGGGCGCGCATTGAACAAGGCGATTGCGCCGTGAAGTGGGTTGGCCGCTCACTACCGCGCTACGAAGACCCGGTGCTGCTGCAAGGGCGCGGCCGCTACGCCGCGGATCTGGCGCAGGGCGCCCGCATATTGCGCTTTGTGCGCAGCCGGGTAGCGCGCGGCCGCATCCTTGCGGTGAAGGCACCGCCGGGGATGGCGATCATAACCGCGGCTGATCTTGGCGGTGTCAATCCGATCTGTCCGCGCCTCGATCGCTCCGATTATGTCCCAGTGGAGCAGCCGATCCTCGCCAATGAACGCGTCACCTATGTCGGCGAGCCGATCGCCGCGGTGATCGCCGACACCGCTGCCGAAGCCGAAGATTTCGCCGAACAGGTCATGGTCGAAATCACCGCCGAGACCCCGGTGGTGACGCTCGATCAGGCGCTAGAGCCCGGCGCGCCGCTGGTCCATGACATGGCGGCGCAGAACACATTGCTCGACGCGCGTTTCGAAACCGCCGATTTCGCTGCGGCCGTCGCAATGTCCGACCAAGTGGTCGAATTTACGTTCACGTCAGGCCGACAGTCGGCAGCGCCGATGGAACCGCGCGGCGCGGTCGCTGCTTTCGATGGGGCGACGGGCCGCGTAAACCTATCGGCCTCGACGCAAATGCCGCATTTGTTGCGCACCGGAGTGGCCGACGCGCTGATGATCCCGGAATCCGATCTCCGCGTCGTGGCGCCGGACGTCGGTGGCGGCTTCGGCCAGAAGATGGCGGTGATCCCGGAATATATCGTTGCGGTCTGGGCGGCGCGGCATTTCGCTCGCACGATCGCCTGGATTGAGGATCGGCTCGAGAACCTGACCGCCTCGTTTCACGCGCGCGACCAGCGTGTCCATCTGCGCGGCGCCTTCGGTTCCGGCGGCAAACTGCTGGCCATCGACGCCGATGTTCTGTGCAATGTCGGCGCCTATTCGAATTTTCCGGCGACCTGCGGGGTCGAGCCGCTGATGGCGTTGGCGGACATGCCCGGGCCCTATCAAGTCCGTCAGTACCGTGCGCGGGCCCGCGCAATTGCCAGCAACACCTGCCCGATGGCGCCCTATCGTGGCGTCTCGCGGCCGGTCATCACCGCGGCGATGGAGCGATTGATGGATTGCGCGGCTGCCCGGCTTGGGCTTGACGCGCTCGAAATCCGCCGCCGCAACCTGACCGCCGAGTTCCCCTATACTTCGGTGACCGGCGTCGTGCACGACCCCGGCAGCTATCGCGGCGCGATGGAAGCGGCGGCGCGGGTCGTCGACTTCGCCCAGTTCCGGGCGCAACAGCAAGCGGCTCGCGCCGATGGGCGTTGGCTTGGCCTTGGGATATCCGTCTTCGCCGAGCGCACCGGCCCCGGCACTCCTGCCTTTGCGGCGCGGCGGATGGTAATGACACCGGGTTTCGAGCGGGTCGAGCTAGTGATGGATCCCTCGGGGTTTCTTGAAGCCCGGATCGGCAGCTCGCCGCACGGTCAGGGGTTGAAGACCACCCTGGCGCAGCTGATCGCCGACGAGATCGGCGTCGCCCCCGAAGCGATCCGAGTCGTGGCCGGGGATACCGACCGCACCCCCTACGGCTGGGGTACTTTCGCCAGCCGCTCGTTGGTGATCGCCGGCGGCGCCTGCAAACTCGCGGCGGCAAAGCTGCGCGAGCGCCTGCAGGCTGTTGCCGGCCAGATATTGGAGGCGGCCGCCGCCGACATCGAAATTACCGACGGTCGCGCCAGCGTGCGCGGCACCGATCTTGGCGTCGAGATGCGGCAGTTGGCGCGCGCCGCCTATCACCAGAGCCACCGCTTTCCGGCGATCGCCCAAACCGGGTTGGCGGCGGTCGCGACCTACGACCCCTACGGCACCTTCTCGAACGCCTGCCATGTAGCGATCGTCGCGGTCGATATCGCGACCGGCCAGGTCAAGATCGAGCGGTTCGTTGTCGTCGAGGACGCCGGCGTTCTGATAAATCCGATGATCGTCGAGGGGCAAATCCAGGGCGGCGTCGCCCAGGGCATCGCCAACGCGCTCTATGAACAGGTGGTTTATGACGATGGCGGCAACATCCTGACCGGGTCGCTTGCCGACTATCTCGTGCCGACGATGGCGGAAATCCCGGGGCTCGAAATTCATCATCTCGAGACCCTGAGCGAGGCGACCGTCACTGGCGCCAAGGGGGTCGGCGAAGGCGGCACGATCGGTGCCCCGGCGGCAATACTCAACGCGGTTTCCGACGCGCTGGCGCCGTTTGGCGTTGGCATCTTCGAAATGCCGATCACGCCGCAACGGATCTTGCGGTTGCTGCGCGAGGCGGGGTGCAAAGCGCAATGAGCGAGAAACACGACGTCACCTTCACGGTGAACGGTGACAAGCGCATGATCCGCGTCGAGCCGCGGCGCAGTTTGGCCGATGCGCTGCGTGAGGACTGCGGCTTGACCGGGACGCATCTCGGCTGCGAGCACGGTGTGTGCGGTGCGTGCACCGTATTGGTCGACGACCAACCGGTGCGCTCCTGCCTGATGTTCGCGGTGCAAGCCGAGGGTGTTGTCGTGCGCACGGTCGAGGGGCTCGCCAGTGGCGGCGAGCTGCACCCATTGCAACAGGCGTTCTGGGACCATCACGGGTTGCAATGCGGCTTTTGCACGCCGGGGTTTTTGATGCTGGCCGTCCACCTCCTCGAGCGCGACCCCGACATCGGCGAACCCGAACTGCGCGAAGCGTTGTCGTCGAATTTATGCCGCTGTACCGGGTATCAGAACATCCTCAAATCGGTGCTCGCTGCGGCCGCAGAAATGCGCAAATGAGCCTGATCGGCCGCTCGGTCAAACGCCTTGAAGACGGCCCGCTGCTGACCGGCAGCGGCCGCTTCGCCGCCGATGTTACCGTGCCGGACATGCTTTACATGAGAATGGTGCGGTCGCCGATCGCGTTCGGCTGTCTGACCGGCCTTCGGATCGCGGAGGCGCTGGCAGATCCCGGCACTGTCGCGATCTGGACCGCGGCAGACGTCGCCGATATTCCCCCGATCGGCTTCCGCATGTCGCCGGTGCCGGGATTGGAGACTTACCGCCAGCCGGTTCTGGCGACTGGGCACGTTCGCTATGTCGGTGAGCCGATCGCCACGGTGTTCGCGACCGACCCGTACATGGCCGAGGACATCGCCGACCTCGTCAAACCGGAGATTGAGCCGTTGGCGCCGTGCCTCGATCCAGTCGCCTTGCCGGGCGAATTTGCGCCCGGGCACAGTACCGAGGCCGCTCTGCTCACCAAGGCGTATGGCAATCTCGATGCGGCCTTTGCTGCGGCGCATGAGGTGATAGCGCTGGAGTTGACCATCGGCCGGCACAGCGGGGTCCCGCTCGAGACCCGCGGCGCGATCGCCGTGCCAGATCATTCCAGCGGCATCCTCCGGTTATACGGTGCTGCCAAGGTGCCGCACTACAACCGCCAGGCGCTGGCCGCGATGCTAGGGTTGCCGCTCGATCGGATTCATCTGAATGAAGGGCATGTCGGCGGCGGATTTGGCATCCGCGGCGAGCTTTATCCCGAGGATGTTTTGGCCTGCGCCGGGGCGCTGCGGCTCGGGCGCCCGGTCAAGTGGATCGAGGACCGTTACGAACATCTGGTTGCGGCGAACCAGTCGCGAGGATCGGTCCATCGCGTGCGCGCGGCGGTGAATGAAGATGGGTTCATTCTGGGCCTCGACGATGAATTCTGGTTCGACCAGGGGGCCTACCTCCGTACCCACGGCGTCACCGTCAGCGATCTGACCTGCGCGATGCTGCCGGGCCCTTATGTGATACCCGCCTACCGTTCGATCGGACATGTGCGCCTGACAAACAAGACTCCGTGCGGCACCTATCGTGCGCCCGGACGTTTTGAGGCGAGCTTTGTCCGCGAGCGGCTTCTCGACGTGATCGCCGACCGGTTCGGGCTCGATTCGATCGTGGTTCGGCGTCGAAACTTCATCGCAAAAGCGGCGATGCCGTTCCGCCGCGAATTCTCTGCCCTTGGCACCGACATCGTCTATGACACCGGCGATTATGCGGGGCTCCTCGACAAGTTTCTCGACCGCGTGGGATGGGAGATACTGCGCGCCGATGTCGCCCGGCGGCGGCAAGCGGGGGAAATGGTCGGCCTGGGCCTCGGTTTTTTTGTCGAGAAAAGCGGGCTCGGCCCATTTGACGATGTCCGCATCACGCTTAGTGGCGATGGGACGATCGAGGTGATCACCGGCGCCGCCTCGATCGGGCAAGGGGTCGAGACGGTGCTGGCGCAAATCTGCGCCGACGGGCTTGGCACCGGTATGGACCGAATCCGAGTGATCCATGGACAGACCGACCGAATTGCGCGGGGAATGGGCGCCTTCGCGTCGCGGGTCACCGTAATGACCGGCGCGGCTGTGTCGATCGCCGCTGCCAAGCTGCGTAGCGAGTTGCTGACTGCGGCCGGGCGATTATTGCAGACGGCACCCGACCGTCTCACCCTCAGCGACGATCGGGTCGTGGTTGCCGATATGCCCGGCGGGCCCTCGCTCGACCCGGCGGCAATTGCGCGCAGCGCCGGCGGCGAGCTGGCGGCAGAGGCGACCTTCACCGCCGACCACATGACCTACCCCTATGGCGTGCATCTCGCGCAGGTGCGTATCGAGCGCGGCAGTTGCGCGATCGCGGTCGAGCGCTTCTTTGTCGGCTACGATGTCGGTCGCGCGGTGAACCCGATGCTGGTCGAGGGCCAGATCGCCGGCGGGGCCGCTCAGGGCATCGGCGCCGCACTCTTCGAGGAATTTGTGTACGACCCTTCCGGCCAGCCGCTATCGGTTACATTGGCAGATTACCTGATGCCGACGATTGCCGAGATCCCAAAAATCGATGTGAGCCTATTCGAGGACGCGCCGACGCCGCTTAACCCGCTCGGTGTCAAAGGCGCCGGCGAAGCCGGGATCAGCGCCGCTGGCGCCGCGATTGCCGCCGCGGTCGATGATGCGCTCGGTCGCACCGGCGCGGTTCAGCAGTTGCCGATCACCCCAAACCGCCTGCACGCGATCCTAGCCGGAGTTCCGCTGGCGGAATGCTGCTGACACCGCTCGCCTGGCCGGTCGCGGAAACACCCCTACCGCGAGGAAGAATGCTGCTTCTGGTGACCGATCGCCCACACGTAGTCTGCGACCGCGGCGAGATCAGCTTGCGAGAGCTGGGCGCCGCCCATCGGCGGCATCACACCGGTGTGCTGCTTGGGCTTCGGCACGCCGTGGGCGATCGTCTGGGTAATCCCCTCGACGCTGCCATTGCTCCATAGCCACTTGCCGCTCGTCAAATTCGATCCCATGGCCGTACCTTTGGCGTTTGTGCCGTGGCATCCCGCGCATGTCCCTCCCGTCGGCCTGTCCCTCAAAAATGCGTTCACCCAGAGCGACCTGATCCGGCGATGCCCCCGGGGCTATCGGGAGTGGACCGAGACCGGCATTCGGGTGAATACCCTCGGGCGGCAACGCGTTGTTGGAGGTCGAAGCCTGTACCGCGGCAGGCGCGGGCGCGGCGGCCGCAACTCCTCCCGCCTTGTTGCCACCCTGGTAGGTGACGCGCCAAATCCGGCCGCCCTGATCGTCCGCGATGTACAGTGCGCCGTCGGGGCCGACGGCGAGCCCCGTCGGGCGATGCGCCGCCTGGCCCGGCTGCTTGATCGCGCCGGCAAAACCGTCCGCGAAAACCACGAACGGCCCGGACGCCTTGCCGTCGGCCAAGGGCTGGAAGACGACATTGTAGCCGCCCTGCGGTTCCGGCGCGCGGTTCCACGATCCGTGGAACGCAATAAAGGCACCGTCTTTATAGGCGGACGGGAACTGGCCACCCTCGTAGATCAGCATGTCGTTGGGCGCCCAATGGGCCGGGAACGCCGCTACAGGTGCAACCTTCTGCGCGCAGACGCCGACAGCCTTGCCGCCATCGCCGCCATATTCGGGCGCCGAGACGAGCTTTTTCTGAAAGCCGTCGTAATAGCATTCGGGCCAGCCGAAATCGCTGCCCTGCCGCTCTTCGACCAATTCCTCGGCGGGCTGATGCGCGTTCTGCTCCAACGTGTACAGCTTCGGCCAGTTCTGGCCCAGTTGATCGCGGCCATGCTGGGTCGCGAAAATCCTGCCCGCGGAATCAAAGGAAATCCCCTCGCCATTGCGCAGACCCGTGACAAAGCGCTCTGCCGGTGAGAAATGCTGATCCAGCCGGTTGGCATCATAGCGCCAGGTACCGGCCCGGGTCTCGAGTTCGGTGCAGGGATTGTTGCCCGGAACATTCGGCATGCGGTTCTCGCTCTGACACGAATTCGTGGCAGATCCCAAATCGACATAAAGGTTGCCTTGGGGATCGATCGCAATGGGATGCATCGGATGATCGCCGGTTAGCGGCAACCCCGAGACAATGGTCTGCGGCGCGGCGGTCGGCGCAATTCCATTTGTCGGCAGCGCGTAGCGCACAATGCGATCATTGGTTTCGGCGTACACATAACCTTTGTAGATCACGATGCCGGTACCGCCCTTGTTGCCCTCGGCGGCGGTTGGACCAAAGCGGACGATTTTGTCGGCCTTGCCGTCGCCCTTGGTGTCCTGCAAGGCGATCAGAAATCCGCCGGGCGGGGGCGGGGCGTTGTGGTAGTAGCGACCGCTCCATGTGTTGACATAGACGACCCCGTTTGGCGCCACCGCCATATGACGGGCATGGCCCAGCTTGTCGGCGAAGACGGTGGCGCAAAAGCCTGGGGACAGCGTAATGCCGCCGTTATTGTCGCCGGCGCAGGCGCTCTGGCCGGCGGCTGCTGGCTCATGGTTTGTTTGCGCGTAAGGCCGTTCCGTCGTCAGCAGCAGGACCGCCGCTAAGACCAGCACGGCTGTTGCCGGCAACTTTTCTAAGATTTTTGCATAACAGCTCATTATTCCGCTCCAATGAGCAAATCGCCGAGCTACCCCCGGCTAACGCTGACACGCTCGGTTTATCGGTCGCGAAAGCGGTCCATCAGCGGCTTTTGCTGGCCGCCGTCGATTTCGATCATCGTGCCGTTGACGAAATGCGCCAAATCGGAGGCGAGATAGGTGACTAGACTGGCGACCTCCTCGCATTCGGCAATGCGCCCGAGCGGAATGCTGCGCGGCGCGAGCATATCGGCTTCTTCGCGCGGGATCTTCATGTCTCGGGCCATGGCGTCAACCAAACCGGCCCAGCGCTCGGTGCGGACCGGCCCCGGATTGACCGCCACAAAGCTGATATTGTCCTTACCGTACTGGCCGGCGAGCGCAACCGTCAGGTTTTGCCCGGCAGCATTCGCGGCGCCGGGCGCGATCTCCCAGTAAGACGGTTTGACCCCATCATTGCCGATCAGGTTGATGACGCGGCCGCGCCCCTGCTGTTGCATGATCGGCAACACATGCTTCAGGCAACGCACATAACCCATAAATTTGAGCTGCAGCGACTGCGCCCAATGCTCTTCGGTCAGAAACTCGAGAACCCCGCCCGGGGACGAACCGGCGTTGTTGACCAGAATATCGACGCGTCCGAGCGCATTGTGAGCCTTTTCGACAAAATTCTCCGCATCGGCCGGCTGTGTCAGATCGGCCGGTATCGCAACGATCTTACGATTTGTCTCGCGCGCGATTTGAGCCGCAGCGGCATCCAACGGCTCCTTCCGGCGCGCGCAGATCGCGACGTCGACACCCTCGCGAGCCAAGGCGAAGGCGATCGCCTTGCCGATACCGGCACTCGCTCCGGTTACGAGCGCCGTTTTGCCGTTCATCAGGAGATCCATCGGGATTTAATAAACGACCACGCTGCGGATCGATTCGCCAGCGTGCATTAGATCGAAGCCTTTGTTGATTTCGTCGAGCGCCAATGTGTGGGTGATCAGATCGTCGATATTGATCTTTCCGTTCATGTACCAATCGACAATTTTTGGGACATCGGTGCGGCCCTTGGCGCCGCCAAACGCGGTGCCCTTCCATACGCGGCCAGTGACTAGCTGAAACGGTCGCGTCGAGATTTCCTGACCGGCGCCGGCGACACCGATGATGACGCTCGTTCCCCAGCCGCGATGGCTACATTCGAGCGCTTGGCGCATGGTCTGCACGTTGCCAATGCACTCGAAGCTGTAATCGGCGCCGCCCTTGGTCAGATTGACAAGATAAGGGACGAGATCGCCCTCCACCTCCTTCGGGTTGACAAAATGCGTCATCCCGAATTTCTCGGCGAGCGCCCGGCGGCTCGGATTGATATCGACCCCGACGATCATGTCGGCGCCGGCAATGTGGCAACCTTGGATGACGTTCAGTCCGATGCCACCCAGGCCGAAGATCACGACATTGGCGCCCGGTTCGACTTTCGCTGTATTGATTACCGCGCCTACACCGGTGGTGACGCCGCAACCGATATAGCAGACCTTGTCGAACGGGGCGTCCTCGCGGATTTTCGCCGCCGCGATCTCGGGCAGGACGGTGAAATTCGAAAAGGTCGACGTCCCCATGTAATGAAAGATCTTATTGCTGCCGAGCGAGAAGCGGCTGGTGCCGTCCGGCATTACCCCTTGGCCTTGAGTTGCGCGGATCGCGACACACAGATTGGTCTTGCCCGACAGGCAATACTCGCACTGGCGGCATTCCGGCGTGTAGAGCGGGATTACGTGATCGCCCTTTTTGAGGCTCGTGACCCCGCTCCCGACATCGACCACAATGCCCGCTCCTTCGTGACCGAGGATCGCCGGGAAAAGACCTTCCGGATCGGCCCCCGACAAGGTGAACGCGTCGGTGTGACAAATCCCGGTCGCCTTGATTTCAACCAGCACCTCACCGTGCTTCGGGCCCTCGAGCTGGACCGTCTCTATCGTTAGCGGCTCTCCGGCTTTATGGGCAACAGCTGCGCGTGTCTCCACGGGTCCCTCCCTTATTCACCCAATGAGCGCCGAGCTCGGTGGCCTCCGCTACCTGGTCCGCATGTATGCCGCGGAAAGCCGCCATTGCGTCACCCACGGTATTCTGGTTCATAGGCTGCGCTGCGGCACCCGGGCTGGAGGCTGTAATCGTGGCACTACGGTGCGCGATCGACAAGGCTCTTGGCCCGTGGATCGTTGACTGCTAACCGCTCGACGGGTCCGGCGGCGGCGATGGGGAGGAAGAATGGGGTTTGGGGTCAAGGTTGCCGTTTTCGCTTGTTTGCTGCCGATTACCCTCGAAGCCGCCGCCGCTGCCGATATCGAGGCCGGTAAGACGATCTTCAAAAAATGCGCTCTGTGCCATACCAACGAGCCCGGCAAGAACAAAATCGGTCCGAGCTTGTTCGGGATCGTCGGCCGCAAATCAGCGAGCCTCCCCGACTATAATTATTCCGATGCCATGAAGAATTTTCACCATACTTGGGACCCTAAGACCCTCGACCAATATTTGACCGACCCGCGCGCGATGGTACCGGAAACAAAGATGATTTTTCCCGGGATCAAGGACAAAACCGAGCGCGAAAACTTGATCGCTTATCTCGAAACACTGAAGTAGACGATCAGACGCAATGATGACCGGCGGTTGCCGTCTGCTTCCACTGCTGCTCGCCGCTCTGATCTTTGCACTGACGCTGCCGGCAGCCGGAGTGCAAGCGGGCGGATCGACCGTAAAAATCGGCTGGTTGTCGCAAACCGTGAAGCGGACCTTGCCGCTTACCGACCTCGATCAGCCGCCCGAAGACGAGGGTGTGCAGGGGGCGCGTCTCGGCATTGCCGATAACAATACGACCGGCCAGTTCACCGGCCAGTCCTTTGAGCTCATCAAGGGTGTCGCGCCCGCCGACGGCGATATCGAAGCCGCGTTTCACGACCTCGCGCAAAAGGGCGTGCAGCTGATCGTAACCGACCTCGATGCGCGCCAACTTCTCGGTGTCGCAGCACTGCCGGATGCCGCCCACGACACGATCTTTGACAGCGGCGCCACCGACGACCGACTGCGCGCCGAGGACTGCCGCGCCAACATCCTGCATCTATTGCCGAGCCGCGCGATGTTGGCCGATGCGCTCGTCCAGTACCTTGTTGTCAAGCGCTGGACCAATCTGTTGCTGGTCGTCGGCCACAGCGACGGCGATCGCGAATTTGCCGGCGACATCAAGCACGCGGCATTGAAGTTCCAGGCGCACATCGTCGAAGAGAAACCCTGGACCTTTGTCCCGGGCGCGCGGCGGACCGATACCGGCCATTTCGCGATCCAGGCCGAGGTCGCGCGTTTTACCCAGGGAATCAGCTATGATGTGCTTGTCGTCGCCGACGAGGAGGATGAATTTGGCGACGATCTTCCCTATCGCACCTTTGATCCGCGGCTGGTCGCCGGCACCCAGGGTTTAGCGCCGACCGCCTGGGCGCGCCCTCACGAACAATGGGGGGCGACGCAGCTGCAGGACCGGTTTTTGCGCCAGGCAAAGCGCTGGATGACCGATCGCGATTATGCCGCCTGGATGGCGGTCAGGGCGATCGGCGAGGCGGCGAGCCGTACCCGATCCACCGATCCCGCCGTCATCTCCGCCTTTATCCGCAGCAATCGTTTTGAGCTCGCTGCCTATAAGGGGGCGCGGCTCACCTTCCGCCGCTGGGACGGTCAATTGCGCCAACCGGTGCTGCTCGCGGATGCCCGATCGCTGGTTTCGGTATCGCCGCAACCAGGTTTTCTGCACGAGTTTTCCGAGCTCGACACCCTCGGGATCGACCAGCCCGAGAGCAAATGCCGAATGCAATGAAGCCATATTGGGCGGCGGCCATCATCGGGCTGGCAGTGGTCTTCGCCATGCCGATCGCGGCCGCCGACACGATCTATGTCTCGAATGAAAAGGACAATACGATTACCGTCGTTGACGGCGTCAAGCTGGAGCCGGTCAAGACCATCCCGGTCGGCCAGCGCCCACGCGGCATCCTGTTGTCGAAGGATGCGAAATTGCTTTACATCTGTGCCAGCGACAGCGACCACATCGAAGTGCTCGATCTCGCCACGGACAAAGTGGTGCGGACTTTGCCGAGCGGCACCGATCCCGAATTCTTCGCGTCGGATCCGAGCGGCAAGCTGCTCTATGTCGCCAACGAAGACGATAACCTTGTTACCATTGTCGACATCGCGCAAGGGGCGGTGCTGACCGAGATCCCGGTCGGGGTCGAGCCGGAAGGCATGGGCGTCAGCCCGGACGGGAAGTACCTCGTCAATACTTCCGAAACGACAAACATGGCGCATGTGATCGACACCGCCGAGCGCAAGGTGGTTGCCAATATTCTCGTCGATAGCCGCCCGCGGCGCGCGGTCTGGACCGCCGACGGCGCCCAGTTTTGGGTGTCGGCCGAAGTCGGCGGCACGGTCAGCGTGATCGACGCCGCCAAGACATCAGATCGTCAAACGGATCAGTTTTGCAGTTCCGGGGGTGCCGACCGAGGCGATCCAGCCGGTCGGAATCGCGATTACCAAGGACCGCAAACTTGCCTTTGTCGCCCTCGGACCGGCCAATCGGGTCGCGGTCGTCGATGCCCAGACCTATGACGTGCAGCGCTACCTTCTGGTCGGGCAGCGGGTGTGGAGCCTCGCCTTCAACCCGGATCAGAGCCGGCTCTATACGACAAACGGGGTCAGCAACGACATCTCGGTAATCGACGTGGGAGCGCAAAAAGTGATTAAATCGATTCCGGTCGGCCAGTCGCCCTGGGGTGTTGTTTCGCGGCCGTGAGGCTTTGCCAGTGACTGTACCCGCATTCGCCGTCGAACGTCTCGGGCATCGGTTTGGTCAGCGGCAAGTCCTGAGCGGGGTCACGTTCGCGATCGAACCCGGCGAGTTCACGGTCTTGCTCGGGCTGAACGGCGCCGGCAAGACCACTCTCTTTTCATTGGCGACCCGCCTCTACGCCCAGCGCGAGGGAACGATCCGCATCTTTGGGATGGATCTCCAAAGACGCGCCTTGGAGTGTCTGCAGCAGATGGGGGTCGTGTTCCAGCAACCGACCCTCGACCTCGATCTGACGCTCGAGCAGAACCTGTTCTACCACTGCGCGTTGCATGGTTTGTCGCGCCGCGAGGCAGGGCGGCGGATTGCAGCGGAGGTCGAACGGGTCGGGTTGAGCGAGCGGCGCCGCGACAAATGCCGCCAGTTGAGCGGCGGCCAGCGGCGGCGCGTCGAGATCGCGCGCGCTTTGTTGCACCAGCCACGCCTGTTGTTGCTCGACGAGCCGACGGTCGGGCTCGACATATCGAGCCGGCAATTCCTTCTCGATCACGTCCGCAGGCTTTGCAGCGAGGAGGGGCTCGCGGCATTGTGGGCCACGCATCTGATCGACGAGGCCGGAGACGGCGCCCGGGTGATTGTTCTTCACAAGGGCGAGGTGCGCGCCGATGGCGGTACGGCCGCAATTCTCGGCGAGACGCGGACCCCGTCTTTGCGCGCTGCGTTCGAAACCCTGGTGCAGGAGCGCGCGGCGGCATGAGGCCGATCCATTACCTGCGCTGCCTGATCGGCATTTCGATCCGGGAGTGGCTGCGCTTTCTGAATCAGCGCGGCCGGTTTTTCTCGGCATTGGTGCGGCCGCTTGTTTGGCTCGCGATCTTTGCGACCGGGTTCCAGTTCGTGCTCGGGGTTTCGATCATCCCGCCCTACGACACCTACATCCCGTATTCGATCTACATCGCGCCCGGTCTGATCGCGATGATCCTGATGTTCAACGGCATGCTGAGCTCGCTATCGATGGTCTACGATCGCGAGATGGGCAGCATGCGGGTGCTGATGATCAGCCCATTGCCGCGCTGGTTTTTGTTGACTGCGAAATTGTTCGCCGGGGTCATTGTCTCGGTTTTGCAGGCCTACGCTTTTCTGGCGATCGCGTTGTTCTGGGAGATCGCGCCGCCGTGGTACGGCTATATCGCGGTGCTGCCGGCTCTGATCCTTTCGGGACTGATGCTCGGAGCGCTCGGCCTATTGCTGTCGTCGGCGATCCGGCAGCTCGAGAATTTTGCCAGTGTGATGAATTTCGTAATCTTTCCGATGTTTTTCGCGTCTTCGGCGCTCTATCCCTTGTGGCATGTCAAGGAAGCGAGCCTGCTACTCTACCGGATCTGCTTGCTGAACCCGTTCACCCATGCCGTCGAGCTGATCCGGTTTGCGCTCTACGGCCAAGTGGAACCGGTGTCGGCCGCGGTGCTGATTGCCGCGACTGCGATTTTTCTGGCATTGGCGGTCTACGGGTACGATCCCGCCAAAGGCCTTATGGCGCGCCGCGCCGCGGATTAACCGGTGGTTTATCCTGAGAAGAAGCCGCTGCCCCGGCGGAAGCCGGGGTCCACTGCTCCAGCACTCGACAG
This sequence comes from uncultured Alphaproteobacteria bacterium, assembly GCA_963777435.1. Taxonomy (GTDB): domain Bacteria; phylum Pseudomonadota; class Alphaproteobacteria; order ATCC43930; family CGMCC-115725; genus AP-15. Next base: position 204,096 of record CAVZQT010000004.1, on the reverse strand, counting down.
GTCAATCGGTGGGTCCCGGCTTTCGCCGGGAAAGCGCCTGAATGGCTACTTCAGCGGGGGCGGGTGGGCACAAGGTGGGCGGACCGGCCCGGGCTGGGGAACGCGCTTCCCTGCTGTTGCAACGATGGCGCTGTCGACGGCGGTGCTGCTCGGTGTTGTTGCCGCGCACTCGGCGCCGCCGCGAGCGGAGGACCCGGATTGGCCGTGTCAGCAACGGCTCGTTCCAAAGCTATCCGCTGCGGCGTACTGGAACGGACCATCGCTGGACAAGATCGGCGACTGGCACGCCGATCCCGTGGTTGCCGACCTGGTTCGGCGGCTGGCGCCTCGGCGAGTTCGAGCGCAGAGGGGCTGACCGAAATTGCCGCGTTCGCCCGGACCCTGTCGAGCGATCGTCGGCATCGCCTGGCACTGGCCTTTTGCGGGCTGCTCGACGAGAGCGACCGTGAGCGTGCGGCTTTGATCGAGAAGCTCAAAGAAATCGGGCGACGCCAACGCGAGCTTGCCGAACTCGTTACCGAACTGGCGACCCAGCTCACCGCCATCCCGGCGGACGCTACCGGTGAGGCCGCCGCCAGACGCCTTGACCTCGAGCAAAGGCACGATTTTACTGTGCGCAATTTTCAAGAGATCCAACATACGATCCGCTATGCCTGCGAGACCCCGGTCGAGCTCGATGCCCGGCTCGGCGCGTGGGCGCGTGCCTTGCAGGACGCCGCCTCGCCTTGACGTAGGCTCTCGTCAATCACCGGCCGGGAGGCTTCCATCCCTTTATCGTGTCGAGACCGCGTGCGTTTGTCAGGATCGCGCCGTCAAAATCGGCGTCGGTCCCATTGACGCCGGTCAGATCGGCTCCGCTCAGATCGGCTCCGGACAGATCGGCGTCTGATAAATTGGCGCCTGTCAGGTTGGCACCCGACAGATGGGCGAAGCGCATCAGCGCCAGGGTGAGATCCGCCCGCGAAAAATCGGCATCCGTCAAATTCGCACCAGAAAGGTCTGTGCGCAGCAGCCCCATGGATTGGTTCTTCAAGTCAGCCCCCAATTTCGCGCCGGAGAAATTAGCGCGGCGCAGGTCGAACCGTGCCAGGTGGGCGAGAATGCGGGCCCCCGAGAAATTGGCGCGTTCGAATGTCGGGGCTTCGGCAGCGGAGTAGTCAAACCCCGAGGCGACAACGAGGCCAAGGAGGCTCGCGTTCGACAGGTTCGCATCGGTGAAATTGGCGCGCATGATCCAAGCGAGATCGAGCGTTGCACCCGACAGATTGGCGCCAGTGAAATTGACGCCGACCAATTTCGCGCCGAACAGGTTCGCTCGAGAGAGATTTGCCCGGCTGAAGTCGAAATTGCTCAAATCGAGTTTCTGGAGCGATTTTCCCGACAGATCGGCCGGCCGATCGGGCGACGCCGCATCGAGGAGCTGGCGGATTTGGTCGCGGGTGAGATCGGCGCCAGACACCGGGGCAGCCACGCAGATTGCCACCAGCAACAGGAGAGCGAACGCGGATTTCATCGATATCCGAGGACTGGCGCTGCCGGCGCCAAGGGAAGTTTTGCCGCCTGCCACCCGTCGAGGCCGTCACGATACCAATAAATGTGTGTATAGCCCCAACTTGCCGCCCGTTTGGCCGCGTTCCAGCTCATCCAGCAATTGGCGAGGCAATAAAGGACAATGGCCGCGTCTTTTCGGTGGTTGGTGCTCTGCTCGAGGTTGGTGCGGAAATAGGCTTCGAGCTCGGGGTTGAGAACGCCGCGTCCGACACCGGGCAGCCACACGCTTCCGGGGATGTTGCGATGGGGGACCGGCAGCCACACGGCCGCAGCCGGCAGGTTTGCCGGCCGATGCGGGGCCGGGAGGACGTCGATCCACACCGCCCCGCCGGCTTTCCACAGAAGCTGCGCTGCGGGGGTATCGAGCACTGTGCCGCCCGCGACTGTCGCCGGCGTTGGCGCTCGGTAATCGTCGGTCCGATAACCCTCTAGCTCCGGCCGCTCCGCGCGGACTTCAGGGCCCACGACCGGCAGCAACCCCAGCAATCCCAGCGCGAGGATCGCGATTGCCCGTTTGGCCGGACTTGTGCTCACGGGTCGATCAGCTGGCCCTGCTCGTTGAGCAACGGAACGCCATAGTCGCGCAGAATGGATGTTATCTGCGGCTGCTGCTTTAGGATCACGGCGTTTATTCTGCGCCGCCATTCGGGCTCGTTGGCACGCACGCCCATTGCAATGTGGTATCTCATGCGCGCCGCCCCCGGTTCGTCGGCGAGCGGCACCAGCGCCAGCGGAAGCTTATCGTGCTTTTTGTAGTAACCGGCGATCGGCCCCCACAAAAAGCCGACATCGATCGTCCCGTTCATCAGATCCAGGATCATCTGATGGGTCGGCGCTTCGACGCGCGTATCGACCGTAAGCGGGTAGGGTTTGGTGTGCGCCATCAGATCGTGATGCACGAGCAGATCGGATGGAGGGGTCGCGCTGATCACGCCGAGGCGCAAGCCGGCCAGCCGTGGGTCCTCTACGCCATCGAGCGCGAGCCCTTTGTCGGAGCGATACAACATGACATAGGTCGTGAAGTAATACGGGTTCGTGGTCTGCATGATGTCGTCGCCGGCGACCGTGCCGATCACCAAATCACAGCGATAGGTCTGCAGTGTATTGCGGACAAACCCAATGATCTGCGGGAACCAAGTATACTCGACTTTCACGCCGAGCGCGCCGCCCATTAGATCGGCTATCTTGTTCTCGAAGCCCTGTTTCTTTTCGTCGGAGAAGGGAAGATTATTGGGGTCGGCGCAGACCTTAAGCGCGCTGCGATCAGCGATGTCGGCGGTCTGGGCCGCAACCGGCGGCTCGCCGCACACAATCCCGGCGCCGAGCAGTACCGCAAACCGGTAGCGCCGCATTCGCTCAATCACCGATCCGCGGCGGCCGGCCGCGGCCCACAGCGCCATCAGCGCGAGCCTTTAGATAGGCCCAGATGTCGTCGAGATAGTTCATCACGTCCTCGACCGTGCCAAACGGCGGCATCACGTTCTGGCTTGCGGTGTTGACGTTGGTCTTGCCGTTGACGACGATTTCGTTGAATTGGTCCTGGGTCACCCCCTCCCTCACCCGTTTGACGAGATTTGGGCCGTAGGAACTCCCGGAACCGTCGGGTCCGTGGCAGCGCATGCACGATTCCGTATAGCGGCGCCAGCCGTTATAGGTCTTTTTGTCGACCTTGCCGTTTTCGACAGTATAGGGCTTTTGCGCCACTTGGTCGCTTTGCGCTGCTGGCGTCACGTTCGCTTCGAGAAGCGCAGCAATGGTGGCGAGCAGCAGCCCGGCAATACTGTAGCGGAGGTTCATCGACACGCGGTTCGATTAAAGAAAGGCCGACGCCGGGAGGGCGCCGGCCCGCTCAGGGGAGCCTGAATATCAATCGGGAAGTGCGAAGACGGTCAGCACACCGCCCAATTGCGTGTAGTTGGACAGAGCTTTATATGCCCCGACCGCACCCAGCCCCTCGTTGCTCTTGGTCAGGCCGGCCGCCATGCCGATGCCGGCCCAGCCTCCGACACCCGACAATACCGCGATGTATTGCTTGCCGCCGTGGGTGAAGGTGTTGACATTGCCGATGATCCCGGACGGCGTCTTGAAGCGGTAGAGTTCCTTTCCGGTCTGCATGTCGACGGCTTTCAGATAGCCCTCGAGCGTGCCGTAGAACACCACATCGCCTGCCGTCGCGAGCGCACCCGACCAGACCGAGAACGGCTCGGGATCCGACCACACGATCTTTCCGGCACTAGCGTCCCATGCGATGAAATTGCCAAGGTTGTTGTCGCCCTGCGGCGGATACATCTCAAGAGTGGCGCCGACATAGGGTTGTCCGGCTGTGTAGGACACCTTGAACGGCTCGTAATCCATGCAGACGTGGTTGGTCGGGACATAGAAGATCCCGGTCTTTGGCGAGAACGCCGCCGGCTGCTGGTCTTTTGAGCCGAGTGCTGCCGGGCAGACATTCTTGTAATTCACGTCCTCACCGCGCGAGCCTGGGGCGTATTGAGCGACCACCTGTGGCCGGCCGGTTTGCATGTCGACATGGGTCGCCCAATTGACCTTTGGGTCATACTTCTGCGCGACGAGCAGCTCACCCGTCTGGCGATCGAGCGTGTAGGCAAACCCGTTGCGATCGAAATGCACGAGCGCCTTGGTCGGCTTGCCGTTCACAGGAATGTCGGCGAGGATCATTTCATTGACGCCGTCATAATCCCACTGGTCGTGCGGCGTCATCTGATAGACCCATTTGGCGACGCCGGTATCGGGGTCGCGGGCGAAGATCGTCATCGACCATTTGTTGTCGCCCGGGCGCTGCACTGGGTTCCAAGTGCTGGGATTGCCGGAGCCGTAGTAGATCAAGTTCAACTGAGGGTCGTACGAGAGCCAGCCCCAGGTGTCGCCGCCGCCGATCTTCCATTGATCGCCTTGCCAGGTCTTCAATGAGGAATCTTTGCCGACCGGCTTGCCTAGCGAGGTGGTGTTAGCATCGAATAAGATCTGGTCATCGGGCCCCGCCGAGTAAGCCCGCCAGGCTTTTGAGCCGTCCTTGATATTGTATGCCGTGACGTGCCCGAGGACGCCAAACTCACCGCCGCTGTTGCCGACCAGCACCTTGTCCTTGACGATCAGCGGTGCACTCGTCCCGGTTTCGCCCTTTTGTGGATCGCCGTCTTTGACGCTCCACACGACGTTGCCGGTCTTGGCGTCGAGCGCCACCAGAGCGGTGTCGGCCTGATGCACGAAAACTTTGCCATCGCCATAGGCAACACCGCGATTGACCGTGTCACAGCACATCACCGGAATGACGGTCGGGTCCTGCTTCGGCTCGTATTTCCACAAGATCCGGCCGTTGTTGTTCAGGTCGAGTGCGAAGACGTTGTTGGGGAACGGCGAGCTCAAATACATGATGTCGCCGATAACCAGCGGACCGCCTTCGTGCCCGCGCAACACGCCGGTCGAGAATGTCCAGACCGGGCGAAGGTTCTTGACGTTTTCCTTGTTGATCTGATTGAGCGCGCTGTAACGGGTATTGGCGTAATCACCCGCCGGCATCACCCATTGGTTAGGGTCTTTTGACAGCTGGATCAGCTGGTCATCGGCGCTCGCCGCGCCCGTGGCCAAAACGAGCGCGAGAGCCGGCAACCACAAACGAGATGACTTCATCGCTTGCACCCCTCCCTAGCTTCTTCGTGTGATCGGGCCGCGTCTCCAATCCGGAAAAGCGGATGGTCTTTCCGGCGAAGCGAGCCGGACCGTATCTTTGGTAAATGATGCTATGTCACTTCTGGTTGCTCGACAAGCGCATGCTTGCGATCACATCTGCTGGGCGCCGCGTCCCGGCGAAGATCAGGCTATGCCGGCCGTTGGCGCGGAATATTATGCTCGCACCGCCACCGCGACAGCATCCATTTCGGGTGATCGGTCAACCAGTTCGCCGCATATTCTTGAGCCGAGATAAGGCAGGCGAGCGGGGCCATATCATCGATCGGCCGCTGCTCGACGCAAGAGCTTGGTGAGGCCTGGAGGCAGAAGACGAGCACGAGCGCGGTCATCTTTGATCCTTTCGCGAGGGCCGCAGCAAAAATCGCGCCGCTACAGAACGCCAGAAGCGCCTAATCAATCATTTACGACAATCGTTCGGCGGAGGGGGGAGATGACAAGATCAAGCCGGGCGGCAATTGCGAACATCGCGGCGGCGGCCGCGCTTAGCCTGATTGGGCAGATGACGAGCTCGCGAGCCGAAAACACTCCCGGAGGAGCATCGGCCGCAACCGCTCCCGGCGCTCCTCCAAATTCGCCGCATTCAGCGGCCCAACTGACTCCGGGCGCCGCCGAGCCGGGTCGGCCCCGCGAAAACGATTATCCCACTTCGGAACGCGCCGATTACGTACTCGGCTGCATGGCGGCGAACGGCAACACCCGCGAGGCGCTGTTAAAATGCTCCTGCGCGATCGACACGATCGCCGGACTGATGCCCTATTCGGATTATGAGCGAGCGGAGACCGCACTCAGCCTGCAGCTCGGCGGCGGGGTTGGGGGGCGCGTTGGCCTATTCCGCGATCCGCCGCAAATCAAAGCCGTGATCGAAGAGCTGCGTCGCGCCCAGGCTGAAGCGAATTTGCAGTGCCGATGAGCCTGTCGCGACAGCTCACATCTGCGGCGGTGCCGGCACCGGCCAGTCCTGCGTAAAATGACGCTGGCTGCTGTCGAGGACTACCGCTGTCAATACCCCGGCGCCCGCCCCATTCGGCGGTCGAAATTTGAAATTGAAGGTCGGATCCTCACTGATTGCGATATCGGATTCGAGCTTAAACACCAATTGTCCATTATACGTGACCTTCAGTGTCTGCATAAAGTCCGCCGGGATGTAGTAGTGCGTCAGCTGGTCCATCTGCAGCCCGGAATTATTGGGGTGGCTGACCAGAAGCTTCACGTCCAGCGGCATGTCGGATTTCTGGCGTTCGCCCAGCACCAGCTTCATTTTGCCGAGCCGTTTCAACGCTAGCGCCTGGTCCTTGCCGGCCGGCGCCGAGCAGCCGCCTGCTGCCTTGATGAAGCGCGCCGTCGCGTAAAGCCGACCGTCTGCGGTTTCGGCGATCGCATGCATGTAAGTGTAATCATCAATCCGCACCCGGGTCTCGATCCGGCTCGCATCGATCAGCGGACCCAGCAGAAAATGCGCGGCAAGCGGCGACGGATTGTAGTCGATGACGAGATAGAGGCCGCGGACATCGGGCGCCAGTTTGTCCGCCACCTTGATCGCTACCGGCACGATGGCCGCGTCCTCGGCGCGGTCCGGCGCATTGATTGCGACCAGACTGCCTGCGTCCTCGACGATGCGCTCGCCGAAAATCGCATGGCGCAATTCCGCCCAGCGCGCGGCGCGTTCCGCTTCGGTCGGTGCGGCCAGCGCACTGCCCCCCAACATGCCCAAGATCAACAAGGCTAAAGGAACAGCGCGGCCGAACATGGTTAGGGTCACTCCCATTCGAGCTCCTTGTAGGCCGCCGTCACGTTGCGCGCATGATAATCGTCAAACAGCAGCCAGTGTCCGCGCTCCGACTGTGCGACATGACGATACGCGTCGGCAATATCGATCCCCGCCTTGATCGCAGCGCGGGTGTCGCGCGCGACTGCTGCCAGGTAACGCTGCTCGGGGGCTGCTGCCTGCGGCCACGGCACCGAGACCGGGCCATGACCGGGAACAGCCCGCGCGGCCGGGATTGCGGTTACCTGACGAAGCTCGTCGAGCCAGCCGATCAGGCTGCCGTCAATGACCGGAATGCGATCGACGAACAACAGGTCGGCGAGCCAGAAGGTGCTCGTCTTCTGATCGAAAATTGTCAGATCACTGTCGGTATGAGCTGGCCCGTGCGCCCATACGACCAGGCGCCTGCCGCCGAGATCGAGGTCGAGCCGGCTTGACACTAAAACGGTCGGCGGCACGACCTCACTGCCATTGGCTTCTGGGCCGAGGGTTTCGCGCAGTCGTCTCAGGTAATATGCGCCGCGCTGGGCAAGAGCCCCCGGCAATTTCGCGTGGCCGACAAAATCGGGGTGGTCTTCACGGAAGGCGGCCGCGCCGAAGATATGGTCCGGATGAACATGGGTCATGATCACATAGCGGATCGGCAATCCGGTGCGGGCGCGGATCGCCGCGCGAAGCTCGGTTCCCTCGCGGTAGCTGCCGCCGGGGTCGATTACCGCGACCGAGTTGTCGCCGATGATGAACCCGACATTGGCGATTTCGTCGTCGTTTGCCGGCGAGGCGTCCTGTTGCACCCCATTGTGGACAAAAATTCCGGGCGCGATCTCCGTCACTGGCAACGGCGCCATCGTGACCGGGCTAGCCGCCGTCGCAAGGAATAGGCCGGCGGCTACAATCGCCGCGCGCATTATCAGACGAATAGATATCGCTGAGCCGTCCTCGCCGACACACTATCGGGGTGCGACGCAATATTGCGCCGCAACTATATCGAAACTCTGAGCTTACTGTCTATGACCGTCCCAAACCTCGGCAATCTTGCGCGTCCTGGAATGCAATCGGCTGAAGGAACGTTTGGCGAGCGCTATCCGCGATCGTTGCCGTCTTATCGCGGCGGCGAGGCGTAGCCAGGCGAACTCGATCCCGTGACTCCGGTTTCATTATTGTGTCGCCTCGCAGCCTGTTGACTGGCGTTGCCAACCGATCGGCTGCGATTGCGCAGAACTTGTCGTTGATGCTTTGTCGCCACCGGTCCGGCTTGCGGCGAGCGCATACCCGCCGGAGTGCCGACCGCGGGCCCCGAGGTCACACCCGGAGCCGGGTTGCTGCTGTTGGTATTGGTCTGGGCATAGACCTGGGTCGAAAGAAGCAATGTCGCCGTGATTGCGAGCGCCTTTCCGATCATGCGTTTTCTCCCGTAAGTGTTGTCGAGGGATGCTGACAAGAACGGGAACGCGCCGGGCGGGTTCCGCTAGCGCGATGGCGCGGGCTGGGCCGCTTCCGCGCGGCGGTGTCGACATAACGTTTTTACATATGCCGTCTTGCCGATCTCGTGCGCCAGGGCCGAGTGAGCAACGACATCCTGCCAGCCCATGACGCATCGCAGCTCGTTTTCAACACCGTTCGACAACACGTCGGCGGCGGTTGTTTCGTTGCAGGAATTGGGCGGGACGGTGTTGAGGCAGATCAGGATCACCGCGACAAAGGCATTCACGATGCTAAAGTCACCCTTTGCGTCGGGCGTCGGGTCATCGCCGAATGCTGGCGATAGACGAAATCGGGTGCGGGTTGGGCGGCGTCGGCGCGGGCTGAAAGCAGCAGATCGTGGTCGGGAGAGAGGGCGCAGGCGGGGTCGGTGCGCGCCGCGTTGCCGGTCAGGGCAAAAGCCTGACACCGGCAGCCGCCCCAATCGATTTCCCGGCGCTCACAGGAGCGGCAGAGTTCGGGCATCCACTGAGTGCCGCGAAAGTGCGCGAAAGCCGGGTCGTCGCGCCAGATTTGGCCGAGACTCGCTGTGGCAACATTGGGAAAGCTCAGTCCTGGTAAGGTCTCGGCCGCGTGGCACGGCAATACCGTGCCTGCCGGCGTCACGTTCACAAATCTACGGCCCCAGCCGCCCATGCACGCCTTTGGACGGCGGGCGTAGTAATCGGGAACGACATAATCGATCGCCAGCACGCCTTTGAGCCGGGCGCGGGATGCCTCGACAAGCGTGGTCGCCCGCTCGAGCTGCTCGCGGCTCGGCAGCAATGCTGCGCGGTTCGCCAATGCCCAACCATAATATTGAACATGGGCGATTTCGAGCCGATCAGCGCCCAGTGTCAGCGCCAGTTCGATGATCGCTTCGAGCCGCCCGAGATTGTGACGGTGAACCACGGCATTGATGGTCAGCGGCAGTCCTGCATTGCGCACCAGTTCCGCCGCCCGATGCTTTCGCGCCTGCGCCGCGGCGAGGCCGGCAACGCGGTCGCCTGCAGCCATGTCGGAATCCTGCAGGCTGAGCTGGACATGCTCGAGGCCGGCCTCAACGAGGGCCGTCATGCGTCCGGCCTCGAGCCCGATCCCCGAAGTGATCAGATTGCTGTATATGCCGAAACTTGCCGCGTGCCCCACGAGCCTAACCAGATCGCGGCGGGCGAGCGGCTCGCCGCCCGAGAAATGCACCTGCAATACGCCTAATGCCGCTGCCTCGCTCAGCACCCTTTCCCAAGTGGCCGTATCAAGCTCGGCCGCGGCGCGCTCCAATGCCAACGGGTTCGAGCAATAAGGGCAGCGCAGCGGGCAGCGATGGGTCAGCTCGGCAAGCAGTGCCAAAGGCGGCTCGAGCGCAGCGGCCGCAGCGGTCATCCGCGCAATATCTTCTTGTCGACGAGGTCCTGCAGCATCGGCAAAACATCGGCGGCGATCACCTCGCACGGCGCTTCATATTGCTGGCTCAGCGCCTCGATGATGGCATCGGCGTCGCGCTCGCCGTCGACAAGCGTGAGCACTGCAACCGCCTGTTCATCGGGCAGCAGCAGCCGCTCGGGCGCCAATACCACCCATGCCTGCCTTATCTCGTCAAAGCGGAATTTGGCGTGCGCGGCAAAGCCCAGCACGGTGCCGCCCGCAATCACAGTGGTTGAGGTGCTCACCGGCGCGGCTCGGGCACAAACGCGCCGGGTGGGGTCATTGCCGGCTCGACATAGGCGAAATACAGCGCGTCGAGCTGCACCCACAGCACATCGCATTTGAAGCGCAAAGTGTCGAGAACTTGTCCCTGCTTTTCCGGCGTGTCCGCGTGCGTCTTTACATAGGACAGCGCAAAGGCGACATCGGTCGGCGCCTGGGTTAGCCGTGGCGTGAAATAAGCCAGCGTATCGCGGCTGACAAAATCGTAATTTCGCAGCATACCCTCGACCCGCTCGGCGATGATCTCCGGTGAGAACATCTCGGTCAGGCATGAGGCAACCGCTTCCAGCAACGACCGGTCGCGCACAAAATTGACATAGGCATCGACGGCAAAGCGCGTCGCCGGCAATAGACCGCGGGTCGAGATCACATAATCGCGGTCGAGACCGAGCCCCTCGGTCAATTTCAGCCAGCGGGCGATGCCGCCGGTGTTCTCGTCGTCGCCGTCATGATCGAGGATGCGCCGGCGCCATTCGCGCCGCAGCGCCGGGGTCGGCAAGCGGGCAACAAGGTAGGCGTCCTTGGCTGGGATCCGCGCTTGGTAATAGTACCGGTTCAATGCCCAGGCCTGGAGCTGCCCCCGGGTGAGTTTGCCGTCGCGCATCAAATGATGAAATGGATGGCGGTCGTGATAGCGCTGGGCGCCGATCGCGCGCAATTCGGCTTCGAGCTGGTCGGGTGTTAGCAGTTTAGCGGGGTTCGAGCTCACAGCCTCACCTCCATCCCGTCATAGGCAATTTCCCAACCTGCAGCCTCGGCGGCGCGGCGCTCGGGCGAATCCTCAAACAAGACCGGGTTCGAATTGTTGATATGGATAAAAATCCGCCGCCGCACGCCGAGGTCGGCAAGCCCGGCGATCACCCCTTCCGGGCCGGACATACTGATATGGCCCATTCGCCGCCCGGTCTTGTCGCCGACGCCCATCCGGATCATCTCGTCGTCCCGCCACAAGGTCCCGTCGAAGAATACGAGCGAACTGCCAGCGAGCCGCCGCCGTAGCGACTCGGTCACTATCGCGCAGCCCGGAATAAAGAAAAAGCGGGCGCCCCCAACCGTGTCGACCAGTTCGAGACCGACCGCGTCTCCGGCTTCGCTCAGCCCCGGATCGCGCCCGTGTTCTTCCAGATGGAGCGCTACCTTGCCCGGTACTGCGAAAGCATGGACCGAGAGGCCCGCATCACCGGACGCGCCGGCGAGATTGAGGCTTGTGTCGAGCGGCAATTCGGCCCGCTCGACAAACTCGGGCGACAGCACCCCAAAGATCGGGTTTGCGGCGATCACCTCGAGCACTGGCCGCGGCGCGTAGACCGTAAACCGATGGCGTTCTCGCAAGTGGAGAAGTCCGGCGAGCGCGTCGATATCGCCACCGGTCACCACAACCCCGGCGATCGGCGATGAGCGCAGCCCCTCGCGGGGATGGAGGAGCGGTGTCGCCTCGATCTGCAGACGCAGATCGGGCGACGCATTCAGCAAAAACCAATCGCGCTCGTTGGCCGAAACCGCGACCGAGGCCTGTGAGCGCGCCTGCGCCTTGCCCACGCCACGGCGGGCTTCACGGCAGGCCGGAGCGTTAGAATTCCACTGTGGAAAACCGCCGCCTGCCGCGGCGCCGAGAACGACCGCATGCAGCATCGGATCGCCCCACCGCACCGGCCGGCGTTAACGTCAAAATCGCGGACTTAGATCTCCGCGCACGCGTAGCAGTTGATCTCCATTCCTACCGCGATCTCGATAATAACCGGCGTCTTCCATTTCATCGCTGTTCCTCCAACTGCTCGATTAGAGCATGCGACGCTACGTCCGCTGCCAAACCCTGTCAATCCGCATCCTTAACGGAGCGGCTGAGGCCATCGAGCGGTTTCTGCTTAAAGGCGATCTTCCTCTTGGTAGGTTAGTTCAATCCTGATAAGTGTTCCTCTCGCGCGTCAAGTTCGGTGATTTGTCCAGGGCGCGGGCGTGTTTCGGCCCAGACGAGCGCAGCGCGAGCCGGAATGTTAAAAGCTGGCGCGATAGAGGGAGGAAATCAGATGGCCATGTTCACCCACGTCACCGTCGGTACGAATGACCTCGCGAAGGCGCGCGGTTTCTACGACGGCGTATTGGCGCCGCTCGGCTACAAGCGGCTGTCGGATCTTGGCGAGAATGGATCGATCTGGGGGGTGTCAGCCCCGGAATTTTTTGTGTTGAAGCCGGCCAATGGGCAAGCGGCGACGTTTGCCAATGGCGGAACCATCAGCTTTGCGGCGCCGAGCCGTGCGGCGGTTGCCGCTTTTCACCGAGCCGCTCTTGCTGCGGGTGGTAAGGACGAGGGTGCCGTCGGACCGCGGAGTTGGGCGCCTAATGCCTATGCCGCTTACGTCCGAGACCTCGACGGCAACAAACTCGCCGCTTATTGCTTTAACGCGGAATAAGCAGCGCGGTAAGCATTCGTCACGGCGTAAGTCGCGCCCCGCCAATCCCGCGCCGTCCGCCGGTGCGGTCTGGGGCTAAGAGGCCATTAGCCTAATAGGTCTTGCGGACGGCTGCGGTGCGGCCATTGGATCCGACGCATCCCGCCCGGTGGACGCCATTGACGCAAGCGACCGCGGGTTTGGCGTGGTAGGTCGGGGTCGTCTTATGGACCACCGCCGCCCCATTGGGCCCGGTGCACCCCGCTCGGTAGACGCCATTGACACAAGATGCGGCGTGGCTTTGCTGAAAGACCGCCATTGCGCCAACCGCAATAACGAGCGCGAAGGTTTTGTGTTTAGCGGTGTGTTTCATTTTGGAATACTCCTCTTATTGGGTTTGGCCGTCAAGCGGCGGCGGCCATCGCCCACCCTAATTGCATTGATTTAGATCTCGTTACCGCCGACGCGGCGAAGCAACCTTTCGATTTATGTCGCAAGTTGATCTCTCTTTGTGGAGTGACTGGCGGATTACATCCACTCCACGTTTGCCGTCGCGCGGTCTAGGTCAGATTGCGATTGCTTTGTCTCTGTCGTTGAAATTGGCCGGCGGCGGGGAGTGCCGTTAGCTTGCCGGTTTGCGCGTCTGATTGATGGCGGCGACGCTCAGAAATAGACCGAGGCCGCCGGCGAGGAGCGCAAATGTCGCAGGCTCGGCCACCACAATCGCGATCGGGGTAATCGTGATGAATTTCTGGCCCGTGGGATCGGTCTGCACCAGCGGGCTCTCGAGGATTGTTAGACCTGGTCTTCGGTCAGTCCGGTTCCATGCGGGAACAGGAAATTCAATCAAAATTGCCGGGATCGGCGAGTGTGTGCTGCAAGTCGAGGTTGTGGTCCAACTCGTGGCCCATCAATGTCGCGGAGGCAAGGGTGGCGGCGTCCGACTCCTCGACAAAGACGTGACCGGGCAGTTGCGCGCAGCCATAGACCACGCCGTTGATGACCGGCTCGTCTTCGAAACCGCAATAATTGATTTGATCGACAAAGAACGCGTCCACTGTCGGTGCCGGGTCCGGCGCCAGGTTGACGAGCGCGGTCAAATCGGCGGCACTCTTGATCTCCAGCAGCTGATCTCCAGCAGCGCCGGGTCGGCGATCAGCTGCGGCGGATTGAACCGAATATCGATCGGGGTGCCGCCAAAGCTCGGCTGCGAGAAGATCACGTCCATCTCCGCCGGGTCGATCGTGATAAAACCGGCCCTGGCGATTGCCGGGGAGAGCGCCAGCGCGGTGGTTGTAATCGCGAAAATTCCGCGCGCGGCAAGGACCCAGGACGCGCTCCGAGAGCGTTTCGCGGCACGCATTCGGCTTCTCCCGACGATTTGCTGGGACGACGCGGGACGTTACCACAAATCACCCCGCATCAGCGCCCTCTGCGCGCGCGATCGGCGGCAATGCATGCGCGCGCGGACCGTGCCGCAGATGACAGGATGTCGCGCGCAGCGGTCATTTGGCTAGCCTTTGCGGGCGGAAATCTTGGTCGGGGAAGGGCGAGGTGGTCGGGACCCGGATCACGATCATCGGGTGGTTGGCGCTCTGATGGCAGGTGTTGCAGGCGGCGGTGAGGTCGGCGTAGGCCTTGGTGAAAGCGGCGGCGTCCTTGGCCCTTATCGCGGCGTCGAGTGTCGCCATCGACTGCTTTACGGTCGAGGCAATCATTGCCGGGATCGGCATATTGTCGTGTGTCGGCACGAGAGTGGCGACGTCATCAAAGGTCTCGGCCAGTTCGTCCAGCTCGTAGGCGGCATAGGGCCAGTTGTGAGCGTCACCGGCGAGGCCCAGTTTGATGTGCCGCGGCTGGACAAACGCGGTCATCAGCTCGCCGAGCCCGGGATGATAGGGCGCCGCGGATTTGGTTTCGGTCATGTGCATGGGCTGCTGGGCGGCGCCGGGGTCAGGCATCAGCAAGACGAGCAGGAGCGCAATGGTGAAGACTGACCGGGGCAAGCTGATCATTCCCGATAACTCCTAAGCATTGGGGCTTTTAAACTATTCTGCCCAGTCCGGCTCTCCATAAACTTGCAGATGGAGCTTTGTCCTTCACGGCCGGGGGCGGCGGAGAGCGCGAGCCATTCCAAGCATGACGAGTTTGGCGATGGCGACAGCCTCGACCAGCAATAGAGCGCGATCTGCACCGAAGATGCGCAATGCGCTTTCGGCTTTGCTCCCCCAGTCAAACGGCAACGCGCCGGTAACGATTTTTATGAGTTCGAAGATTTTCGTCCGCAGCCGCGGTCAGAAGCGAGGCGTTCCACCACCAACACGCGGCGATTATGGCAAAAGCGCCGACGAGTGCGGCGCCCTTGAAGATGCCGCTGCCGGCTGCTCGACCAACAAGCGCGAGATGTCGGTTCACAATTGGTCAACGATGAAGCGCGCGGGTTAGCTCGCCTGTCCCTGCCGGGGCGTCGCGGTCCCGGCATGTTGTGGCGACCGCCTTCGGGTCGCCGCGCCGCGTCCTTCGAGAGCTAGTGGCGCGGGCTGCTCAGGACGGGAGAAGGAGTGTTTTCGCTGCCATCGACAGCCTGCGCTGCACCGCGGAGCCCCGGCCTGGTTGCGCTCTTGGATTTGCGCTAGTTCGGGTAGACGATGGTGCGGAGCATAACGCGGCGCTGGCTGGGGTCGGAGTCGCCGGCGCCGCGATGCATCGTGGCACGCTCGTCCCACATCAACAGATCGCCAACCTGCCAGGAATGGTAATAGGTGAAGCGGTCCTGGGTGGCGTGCGCCGCCAATTCCTCGATCAATTGCCAGGCGGCCTCGCGCTCCATGCCGTCAAAGCCGTGGGTGTGCATCGGGTTAACAAACAGGATCGGGCGGCCGGTGACCGGGTGGTTGACGACCGCCGGGCGGCGCTGCTCGTCGTATTTCTTGTCGGTGCGGTTCTGGTGTTCCTGCATATCGTACAGCCGGGCGCCGGCAGGGCCGTCGGTGCGGCCGTGCAAGCCGACGAGGCCTGACAGACGCTGCTTGGTCTCCTCGGGCAACGCGTCATAGGCGGCGCACATATCCGCAAAGATCGTGCCACCCTTTTGCGACGGCACCTCGACCGCATGCAACATCGCCAGCAACGGCAGAACGTCCTCATAGGTCGAGTCGGTATGCCAGTCGATGGCGCGCTTAACGCCAAACCAGTCGATATTGGCGGCATCATCGACATTGCGGATCCACGACACGTCCGGATTGTCGGCGTGGCGATAGTTGACGAGCGAATGCTTGCGCGGCGTGCCAAAGCGCCGGCCGAACGCGGCGATATCGTTGGCGTTCAAACGCTGATCGCGGAAAACCAACACCGGGTGTTGGGCAAAAGCGTCTGCGATCCAGGCAAAGGTGGCGTCGTCGAGCTTTGACAAATCGATGCCGAGCGCCTCGCTCCCAAGATGTTCACCAAGCGGGCGGAGTTCTCTGGTCATGGTGGCGGTCGGCATGCGCGTTTTCCTCTCGCGTTCGATCCATTCGATGATCAGCCGATCGGGCAAAAACGGCCAGCCCCAATCGGGCATGGCTGAACCGACCGGCAGTTATTGCCGCCGGCGCTGCCGCCGATTACGAAACCCCTGTGGCTGTTGGAGGCGTCATGACTGAGCACGAGCGCTATCGCGAAGCTGGGGTCGACATTGCCGCGGCCGATGCTGGGCTCGGCAAGATCATCGCGGCGATGAAGGGTACCTGGCCGGCGGCGGGACAGCTTGGCTGGGTGGCGCTCGACATCGGCTATTTCGCCAATGTGATCGATATCGGCGGCGGCATGGGGCTGGCGATCTGCACCGACGGCGTCGGCTCGAAATCGGTCATCGCCGACATGCTGAAGCAATACGACACGATCGGCATCGACTGCGTCGCGATGAACGTCAACGATCTGATCTGCGTCGGGGCGCGGCCATTGTCGATGGTCGACTATATCGCGGTCGGCGCGGCTGATGCCGAGATGCTGGGGACGATCGCGATCGGGCTCGCCGAGGGCGCGCGGCAGGCGGCAATTTCTATTTCGGGCGGCGAGATCGCGCAGCTGAAGGATGTCGTCACCGGTTTTGATTTGGTTGGGATGGCGGTCGGGTTGGTGCCGCTCGACCGGATCATCACCGGGCGCGACCTGATGCCGCGCGACGTGGTAATCGGCATCGCCAGCAATGGCATCCACAGCAACGGGCTGACATTGGCGCGCCGGGCGCTTTTCGAGCAGGGAGGGTTTGGCATAGGCCACGCTTTTCCCGAGCTGGGTATGCCGCTGGGGCAGGAGTTGCTGCGTCCGACGCCGATTTACGTGCCCGAGGCGCTCGACATCCTCAAAGAAGTTCCGACCGTCAAGGCACTAATCAACATCACCGGCGACGGTCTGCTCAATCTGCCGCGGGTCGCCGCCAAAGTCGGGTTCGAACTCGACGATCTGCCGCCGATCCCGCCGATCTTTCGCCTGATCCAGCAATCAGCAGGCGTCGAGGACCCGGAGATGTACGAGGTCTTTAACATGGGGGTCGGGTTCTGCGTGCTCGCCGCGGAGCGCGACTGCGCGGCGATAATGGGGATACTGGAGCGCCACGGCCGCGATGCACGGGTGATCGGCCACGTCGTTGCCGATGACAGCAAGTCGGTCCACCTGCCGGCGCAAAGGCTGATCGGCCACGGCAAGCGCTTTCGCCGGCAATGACGCGTAAGTGCCGCGAGCGGGGACGGAAGGCTCGAGCGCGGTGTTGAGCAACAACGGTCTACCTGAGGGGCGTCGGGCCGCTTAAACTCCTGACGATGACCATTCGCCGCGATCTTTTTCCGCCAATCGAACCCTATCGCACCGGCACGCTGCGCCTCGACACCCGCCACATGATGTATTGGGAGACTTCGGGAAATCCCCGCGGCGTGCCGGCGCTATTTCTGCACGGGGGCCCGGGCGCCGGCGCCACCCCGGTGCACCGCCGTTTTTTCGATCCTGATTATTGGCGCATCGTAATTTTCGACCAGCGCGGAGCTGGCCGCTCAGCGCCGTTGGGGGAGGTCCAGGACAATTCGCCGCAAGCATCTGGTTGCCGATATCGAACGGCTGCGGACCGAGCTCGGTATCGAAAAATGGCTGGTGTTTGGTGGTTCCTGGGGTTCGACCCTGGCGCTCGATTATGCCGAAACCCATCCGGGGCGCTGCGCGGGGCTGGTTTTACGAGGGATCTTTCTGTGCCGGGCCGTGGAAATCGAGTGGTTCCTGTATGGCGCCCGGCGAATTTTCCCGGAGGCCTGGCGCGCCTTCGCCGGTTTTCTGCCTGAGGCCGAGCGGGGCGATATTCTGTCGGCGTTTTATCGCCGGCTAATTGATCCGGATCCGGCTGTACACCTCCCCGCGGCGCGCGCCTGGGGCAGTTACGAAGGCGCCTGCTCGACTTTGCTGCCCAACCCCGAAACCGTCGCTGCGTTTGGCGAAGACCGTCTTGCCTTGGGGCTGGCACGGATCGAGGCGCATTTCTTCCGCAATCATTTGTTCAGCGCTGAGCGCGACCTGATCGCGCGGATCGGGCAAATTCGTCACCTGCCGGGTGTCATCGTTCAAGGCCGGTACGACATGGTGTGCCCGATGGCCAGCGCCGACGAACTCGCCCGCGCCTGGCCGTCGGCGGAGTTTGTTATTGTACCCGATGCCGGTCACTCGGCGATGGAGCCCGGTATACGCGAGCAGCTCGTCTTGGCAACCGAGCGTATGAAACAGTCATTCTCGACCGGGTGGCGTTTCGGGTAAGCAACAGGACGGTTTCTGCGCCGGCATTCCGAATATTGCGGGCGATTTCGCGGTCCGATGCGATTATTGATCTCCACATCTGCAGGCCTCTTCGCTTCGGACTGCGGTGTTGCCTTGGCGGCTGTGCCGGCCCTCTTGTCAACCGTTATGGGCGGGATAAGTCTTTGAACGCTATGACCACTTCATTCGATAAACTCACCTTTGAGGCGGCGCAGACCGCGCGGGTCAGCTGGTTCTTTGGCCAAAAGCTGCTCGCGGCTCGGCTGAGCCGCCCGATGCCGATCCCCGACCGACTGCGCGAACGTCCGATGCCGGACCGCCGCCGGATCCTGGCCGATCTGAGAGCGCTATTCGAGCAGGACTGGCGCAACATCGAGGCCGGCCTCTATATGCCGCCGGCGGACGAGTTTGGCAGTCCGGTCACGGCATTGCGGCGCGCGATCGACTTTTTTACCGATCACGCCGCCGTCGAAGAGCGGCGCCACGGCGAGCACAAGAAGCGGCTGCTCGACGATCCGCCTGAGGGGGACTATCCGCCCTACTATTTGCAGAAGTTTCACTTTCAGAGTGATGGCTATCTGAGCGAGGCCTCCGCCGAGCGCTATGACCACCAGGTCGAGGTATTGTTCGGCGGCGGAGCAGCGGCGATGCGGCGCCAGGCGCTGGTGCCGCTGCGAGCAGCACTCGTGGAGCAAGATGGGCGTCGTCGTGGCATGCCACGGCTGCTCGACCTCGCCTGCGGCACAGGCAGCTTCTTGCGCGAGGTCAAAGCGAACTGGCCGCGGCTTTATGTCACCGGTCTCGATTTGTCGCCGCATTACCTCGCGGTGGCCCGCCGCACGCTGGTCTCGTGGTCGCGGGCCCGGCTGGTCGAAGGTGCCGCCGAGGCGATGCCGTTCGCCGATGGCGAATTCGACATCCTCACCTGTATTTATCTGTTTCACGAATTGCCGCCGCGGGTGCGCCGCGCGGTCGTCGCCGAAATGCGCCGCGTATTGCGGCCCGGCGGGACCCTGATCCTGGTCGACTCGCTGCAGACCGGGGACGAGCCGGATTACGACGCGATTGCTCGATTCGTTTCCAATCGCCTTCCACGAACCCTATTACGCTAGCTATTTGCGCGAAGATCTAGATGATCTATTAACTCCCGCGTTTGTTCCACTTGAGCATTCTCCCGCCTATTTCTCGAAAATATTGAGTTATCGTCGTGCGTCGGAAGACGACGCCTTTGCCGAATCGGAGCGGTAGACGCGGCTATATCGCCAACTTTTTGCCTTTATTTGGTGTCATGCAAAATTGTCGCCGGTTTGGGAGCCGGCCGAGGATCGCGCCGGGGGGGCGCAAGGTGATCGCGGCCAACACCAAGCGGCTACTACTAATAGATACCAGTTGCGGCGCAGCCACAATCTGGGTACTCTATTTTGTGGGGGTGGATCGCTGATCCACAGAATGCGGGGGAATCGATGGATATCACCTGGACTCCAGAACGAGTCGAGCGGCTGACGCAATTGTTCGAGGAGGGGTTGCCGACCGCCGAAATCGGCCGCCGTCTCGGGTTGACAAAAAATGCTGTCATCGGGCGGCTTTATCGCAGTGCGATGACGCGGCGCGAGCCGACGTTCAAAGAGCCGCCGCGGCGCAACGTCTTCGAATTCGCCGGGCCGTGCTGCCTGTGGCCTTATGGCCACCCGAACGACGCCAATTTTCATTTTTGCGGCGCTCGTCCCGAAGCCCGGCAGGCCGTATTGCGCCGAGCATTCGGCCCTCGCCTATATCCGGCCAAAGGACCAGAACGCCGCCTGATCAGCCGCGCCGCTTGAGGCGGCGCATCGCGCGGTCGAGACCGTCGAGGGTCAGCGGGAACATGCGATCCTCGGCGATCCGGCGGATCATCCCGATGCTGGCGGTGCCGGTCCAGTATTTCTCCGGCACCGGGTTCAGCCAGACGGCGTGCGGATAGGCTTCGAACAAGCGGCGCAGCCAGGTTTCGCCCGGCTCGTCGTTCCAGCGCTCGACGCTGCCGCCTTCTTTTTCGATTTCGTAGGGGCTCATGCTGGCATCGCCGACCAGTACGACTTTATAATTGCGGTCGTAGGTGCGGATCAGCTCGAACAACGACAATTGCTCGACCTGGCGGCGGCGCGAATCGCGCCACACCGCATCGTAAATGCAGTTGTGAAAGTAGAAGTGGATCAGGTGCTTGAATTCGGAGCGCGCCGCCGAAAACAATTCCTCGCAGACCCGGACGTGATCCTCCATCGAGCCGCCGACATCGAGAAACAGCAATAACTTGATCGCGTTGTGCCGCTCTGGCACCAATTGTAGGTCGAGCCAGCCGGCATTGTGCGCGGTCGATTTGACGGTGCGGTCGAGATCGAGCTCTTCGGCCGCACCCTCGCGCGCGAATTGTCGCAACCGCCGCAGCGCGAGCTTGATGTTGCGGGTGCCGAGTTCGACCGTGTCGTCGAGATTGCGGTATTCGCGCCGGTCCCACACCTTGACGGCGCTGCGGTTCTTGCCCTCCTCCTGGCCGATCCGCACCCCTTCCGGATTGTAGCCGTGCGCGCCGAAAGGCGAGGTCCCGGCGGTGCCGATCCATTTGCTGCCGCCCTGATGCCGCGCCTTTTGTTCGGCAAGCCGCTGGCGCAGGGTTTCCATCAGCTTCTCCCAGCCACCCAGCGCTTCGACGAGCTTCTTTTCCTCCTCGGTCAAAAAACGCTCGGCGAGTTTTTTCAGCCACTCCTCGGGGATCTCGGCCCTTGGGTCGGCCAAGGTTTCGATGCCCTTGAAGCACTGGCCAAACACCCGGTCGAAGCGGTCGAGATGACGTTCGTCTTTAACCAGCGCGGTGCGCGAGACGAAATAGAAGTCTTCGATCGAAAACGTCGCGACGCGTTGCTGCATCGCCTCCATCAGGCTCAGATATTCGCGCAACGACACCGGGATCTTGGCGCCGCGCAATTCGGTAAAGAAAGAAAAGAACATTTCAATTACGGCAAAGGCCGGAAAGCCTGAGCCAACTGCACCGTATCGATGTCGCCATCCCAATAAGCGACAAGTGCGGCCGAATTTAAACTGATCCAGGCGTAGACGGCGCGCTCGTCATCAGGTGACAGGGGGCCGGCAACAAGATGCGGCGAAGGCCGAACGCCGATGACGGCGGTATTGGCGGGGCTCATCTGGTTCCCGTGCGCCATATTCACTTTGACGCGGACGTCATGACGCGCATTCCCCCGAAGGCTGACCCAGACCGTCATCGGCAGGCCGGTCGTGCGTGGAAACAAGTTCGCCATCTCGAAAAGATCGTCGGTATCCGAGGCGTCTTCCGAAACAAGATTGCTCGATTTCATGATCGGCATCCTGTCAGTGGTTTCTGGCTGTCGGCGCGCACCAGGCTCACCGGCGTTCGCCGCGGCGGTGCAGAAAGGCGAGGCGCTCGAACAGATGCACATCCTCCTCGTTCTTTAATAACGCGCCGTGCAAGGGCGGGATCAGTTTCGCCGGCTCGCGGGCGCGCAATGTCTCGGGCGAGATGTCCTCCACCAGCAGAAGTTTGAGCCAGTCGAGCAATTCCGAGGTCGACGGCTTCTTTTTCAATCCCGGAACATCGCGGATGTCGAAAAAGATCGTCAATGCCTCGTGCACGAGGTCATGCTTCAAATCGGGGAAATGGACGTCGATGATCTTTTGCATCGTCTCGCGGTCGGGAAACCGGATGTAATGAAAAAAGCAGCGCCGCAGAAACGCGTCGGGCAGCTCTTTTTCGTTATTGGAGGTGATAATGACGATCGGGCGGTGCTGGGCGCGGATCGTCTGCCGGGTTTCGTAAACAAAAAACTCCATGCGATCGAGTTCGAGCAGCAAATCATTAGGGAATTCGATGTCGCCCTTGTCGATCTCGTCGATCAGCAGCACCCGCGCTTCTTCGGCCGTGAACGCTTCCCACAATTTGCCGGGCACGATGTAATTGCCGATATCGTGGACTCTGATATCGCCGAGCTGGCCATCGCGCAGCCGCGACACCGCGTCGTATTCGTAGAGCCCCTGCTGCGCCTTGGTGGTCGATTTGATGTGCCAGGTGATCAGGTCTTTGCCGATGCCGCGAGCGATCTCGTGGGCAAGGATGGTCTTGCCGGTGCCCGGCTCGCCCTTGACCAGCAGCGGCCGTTCGAGCGCGATCGCGGCATTGACCGCGACCTGCAGATCGGGTGTCGCCACGTAACTCTCGGTGCCCTCGAAACGTTTCATGCAATCCCGATCCGATCAATGTTCGGGCGATGACATAACCCGACCCGCAACACGGCACCAGCCCGCGCTTTCCTCTGCACCCGACGCTGTCTGGGTGAGCATCCGCGCCGATCAGGCCTGCCACCCTCCTTGTGGGGTCGAGCTCGCGCACGCTCCGGTGCTGCCTCAGCTTGAATTTCTTCAACGGGTGGATTGTGTTGAAAAACTCTTTGAGATCGTGGTATGATTTAAGACTTTCTCAAGTCGCGATGGCCGGGGGGCAGTCGATGATGGGGGAACGGCAAGTCCAACAGGATGCCTTGTTCTACGAGTTCTCGTTCGAACGTCACGTGCCCGAGACGCATCTGCTGCGGGCGATCGACCGCTTCGTTGATTTGGGCGGGGTTCGGGCACATCTGGCGTCGTTCTACAGTGAGACAGGACGGCCTTCGATCGATCCTGAGCTGCTGATCCGAATGCTGATCGTAGGCTACTGCTTCGGCATTCGCTCGGAACGGCGGCTGTGCGAAGAGGTCCATTTGAACCTGGCCTACCGCTGGTTCTGTCGCCTCGGCCTAGACGGTGCCGTGCCAGACCATTCGACTTTCTCCAAGACGCGCCACGGCCGGTTCCGCGACGCTGATCTGTTGCGCGAGCTGTTCGAGACGGTGGTTCGGCGGTGCATGATCGAAGGTCTGGTCGGCGGCGAGGGCTTCGCCGTCGATGCCAGTATGATCGTCGCGGACGCTCATCGCCAGCGCGGGGTCAATACGCCTGATCACCTCGACCCTGAGGCCAACCGGGCGGTCGCGGAGTACTTCGCTGCCCTCGACGATGCTGCTTTCGGCGGCGCGACACCAGTCGAGCCGAAGTTCATCTCGCCCGTTGATCCGGCAGCGCGCTGGACCGCCTCCTGGGGCGGACCGGCGGTCTACGCCTATTGCACCAATTATCTCATCGATGTGGAACACGCGGTTATTGTCGACGTGGAGGCCTCGACGGCAGTGCGTCAAGCCGAGGTGGCCGCCGCCAAGACCATGATCGAGCGCATTCACGACCGCTTCGACCTGTGGCCGGAACGGTTGATCGCCGATACCGGCTACGGCTCGGCCGAGATGCTGAACTGACTGGTGAATGACCGCGGGATCGAGCCGCACATCCCGGTGTTCGACAAGTCCAAGCGCACCGACGATACCTTCTCGCGCGACGATTTTGTCTACGACCACGCCAGTGACACCTACCGCTGTCCCGCCGAAAAGACCCTTCGGCGCTACCGCAGGCAGTTCACGGTGCCGCGGATTGGCGTGATGAAGGACAACTCGCTGCGCTACCGCGCCAGTAAGCATGACTGCGAGCCATGTCCGCTCAAGCCGCGCTGCTGCCCAAACACTCCAGCACGCAAGGTCCCGCGCTCAATCTACGAAGGCGCACGTGACCTGGCCCGCGAGATCGCCAAGACCGAGGCCTACCAGACCTCGCGCTATCAGCGGAAAAAGGTCGAGATGCTGTTCGCCCACCTCAAACGCATCCTAAAGCTTGACCGGTTAAGGCTGCGCGGGCCTTGCGGCGCCCGCGACGAATTCCACCTCGCGGCAATCGCCCAGAACCTCCGTAAGCTGGCCAAGCTCATCCCCGGACCACAGCTGATCCCAGCAGCCTGAGGGAGAAACACCGAGCACGCTCACGCTAACTCGCGCCCCGGCGCCACACCCGTCAGGCATCTGCCGCCGAGTTTTTCAACACAATCGGTGGAAACCGGTCCTACGCTGGCGCATGTGCAAAGGGCGAGGCAGCGCCGATTTTGTTGAAAAAGTGGGCTTGTAGGCGCGAGCGGCTCGTGATTCTCTGGCAATGGGGGTCGGGGGCGGCCAATCGCAATGATGGGGCGACAAATCAGGATCAGGCGAAGCTGTTCTCCGAATTTTGCCTAGAGGATCGGGTTCCGGTCGAGCACTTGCTGCGGAAGATCGACCGGTTTCTCGATCTCAGTGGTCTGCGTCAGAAATTGGCGCCGTTCTATAGTGCGAAGGGGCGGCCCTCGATCGATCCGGAACTGATGATGCGCATGCTCGTCGTGGGCTATTGCTTCGGCATTCGCTCGGAACGACGGCTGTGCGAGGAGGTCGACCTCAACCTTGCCTATCGATGGTTCTGCCGCCTGGGGTTGGAAGGCCGTGTTCCCGACCACTCGACTTTCTCCAAGACCCGCCATGGTCGCTTTCGCGACAGCGACGCCTTTCGTCAGCTGTTCGAGATGGTGGTGCAGCGCGCGATAGCTGAGGGTCTGGTCGGGGGTGAAGGCTTTGCTGTCGATGCCTGATCGCGGCAGACGCCAACAAGCAGCGCTCTGTGGCGGGCACGGAGGCGATCAGTTGGCAGGAGCTGGCGACCACGCGGCGCGCTGTACGGGAATATCTCGATACGCTCGATGAAGCCGCCTGGGGTGCAGCGAGCGAGGTTGTTCCGAAGTTTATCTCGCCCGCGGACCCTGCCGCGCAGTGGACCGGCGCACACAAAGGCCACGCCTTCTTCGCCTACTCCGACAACTATCTGATCGACCTCAAAGCGGCGATCATCATGGATTTCGAGGCGACACGCGCCAGCCGGCGAGCCGAGGTCGGCGCCGCCCAGACCATGCTCGACCGCACCGAAGCCTGCTTTGGCTTGAAGCCCCAGCGACTCAACGCTGACAGCGCATACGGATCGCCGGAGATCCTCGCCCGGATGGTAGAAGAAAAGAACATCGCACCGCATGTACCCGGTGTGGGACAAAGGCGCGCGCACCGACGGCACCTTCAGTCGCTCCGATTTTGTCTTCGACCCGATCGCAAACATCTATACCTGCCCGGGCGGCAAAATCCTGCAGCAGTACCGCCGGCCCTACACCATCCCGCGGACCGGCGTCACCAAGGACAACATGAGGCTCTACCGAGCCCGTCAATCCGACTGTGAGGCCTGCGCTCTCAAGGAGAAATGCTGTCCTGGACAGCCGCACCGCAAGGTGCCGAGAAGCGTGCATGAGGCCGCACGTGACGTCGCCAGAGGCCACGCCGGCACGCCCGAATATCTTCAGTCACGCCGCGAGCGGAAGAAGGTCGAGATGCTGTTCGCCCATCTCAAGCGCATCCTCAGGCTAATCGACTTCGGTTGCGTGGCCCCTCTGGTGTGCAGGACGAGCTCCTGCTCGCCGCGGTCGCCCAGAACCTGCGCAAGCTCGCGAAGCTGGTTGGAGCAGCAACGCAGAAAATGATCGCCGCCTAGACTTGAAAAAGCGACGCGCCGCGGTTGTTGCGCCAACGCCGAACCAATCGCCTGCGCAGCCAGGAAGCCGCTCGCCGCCCCACGCGGGGCTCGGCACGGACTGCCGGACTTCTTTAACAAAATCCGCCGAAAGCGGCCGTTGATCAGACGGCACCGCTGCAACCGATCCTGGGAGATGGGCCCTGGATTGAGGTATTGGTTTCGTTCGTGATGATCACTCAGCTATCGAGGCGAATTTTTGGCCAGGAACGTTTCTAAATGAAACGTGTGATCTTCGCCCTCCTGATCACCGCAGCCACGGGGTTCCACGCCGCCTCGGCCGCCAATCCGGTCGGCGAGATGCACTTGATGGCGGCCGAACCCACCGCGGCACTCCGCGACGCAAAGCATCGCGACGTACTTCGGATCACAATCTGGTATCCCGCGGCGGCAGGCAGCGAGGAACGGGCGGTCACCATCGGGCCGCCGGAGCAACCATTGCGGGACGTCGGCCAAGACGCCCCCAATGCGCCGTTCGTCGCGGGAGACGCGCGACGTCCCGCGATCCTGCTGTCGCACGGCTTCGGCGGGTCGGCCAGGATCATGGGCTGGCTCGGCATCCCGCTGGCTCGGGCCGGGTACGTTGTGATCGCGGTGGATCATCCCGGCAACAATGGCATCGATCCGATGACCGTGGCGGGCGCGATCCTGTGGTGGGATCGCGCCGAGGACTTACGTACGGCGCTCGACGCGGTGCGACGGGACCCGGCAATCGCGCCGCATCTCGACCCCGACGATGTTGGCCTCGCCGGTTTCTCCGCAGGCGGTTTCACCGTGTTCGTCGCGGCGGGCGCGCGGGTAGATCGCGCGCACTTCTTCCAGTTCTGTGCGGCGCATCCCGAGGATGGCGTCTGTCGGCCGCAGCGGGAACTCCCCCTCTCTCAAAAGGGTGTCGAAGCGGCCGAACGCGAGCCTGATATCGCGGCCGACATTGCCCGTGCCGGCGATCACTACGCGATCCCGGGCGTTCGTGCGGTCTTCGCGATCGCGCCCGTACTGATGCAGGCGCTCGATCCCGACAGTCTCCGCCATATCGGCGTCCCCGTTTCGATCGTGCTCGGCGATGCCGATACCGTCGCACCCCCTGCGACGAATGGGTTCGTGGCCGTCGCACTCATTTCCGGGGCGCATCTGACGCAGCTACCGGGCGTCGGCCACTACGACTTCCTAGCCGATTGCACGGACGCCGGCCGGAGAATTGTTCCCGTGTGCCCGACCGCGGTGCCGCAGAAGGCCACGCATGCCGCCGCGATCGACGCTGCCCTCACGCTCTTCGCCGCAACGCTCGGGAAGCCGTGATGACGCTGCCGCACGGAGCCGAGATGTCATCTGCCGCTACAATCCAGAGCTCGTCGCGGATATATGCTCGATCCTGGAGGATGTGCGTGACGAGTGGCAGCGGCCGCTTCGGGGCATGAAGAGCAGTTCCTCCGCGAGGGCTGAGGGTCGGCTTCGAGTCGGAAGTCGAAAATCGAACCGAGACACAACTCGCTTCCCGGCGAATTGACAGGCATGTTCACGATCACCATACTCCGGCGCTTTCCTGCCTGATCGCGGACCGGCTGACGGCGGTTCGCGCGTTGAGGAGAGTGGCGATGGCGCGGGAACCCGGCGAGATATGCCGGCGGGGCGAACGGCTCCTCAGGAACGGCCCGGCTGACCTGCGGCGACGACGATAGTCAGAGCGTCTGCAGCACTCGACTTTCCAATCTTTCGCGCAGGAGACAATTCGTGATTACACCCGTGATGCCGACCTACGGGCGGTGGGACGTTGCCGTTGACCACGGCGAAGGCTGCTGGCTCTATTCCGAAGACGGCGGCAAATTTCTCGATTTCACCAGCGGAATCGCGGTGACCGGGCTCGGCCACTGCCATCCGCATCTGGTTGAGGCCATCCGGGAGCAGGCCGGGCGGCTCTGGCATAGCTCGAACCTGTTCCGCATTCCGGGCCAGGAGCGGCTGGCGAAGCGGCTGGTCGACAACTCATTCGCCGATACCGCTTTCTTTGGCAATTCGGGTGCCGAGGCGTGCGAATTGGCGCTGAAGGTGGCCCGCAAGTACCAGCACGACACCGGGCATCCCGAGCGCTACCGCATCATCGGCTGCGAGGGCTCGTTTCACGGCCGCACCTTTGCGACCTTGGCCGCCGCCGGTAACGAGCGGTACCTTGAAGGGTTCGGCCCGCCGATGGATGGCTTTGACCACGTCGCCTTTGGCAATCTGAACGAGATGCGCGCCGCGGTCGGCGGCGAAACCGCAGCGATCATCGTTGAGCCGGTACAGGGTGAAGGCGGTGTGCGCCCGGGTTCGGACGAATATCTGCGCGGATTGCGGGCGATCGCCGACGAGTTCGGGTTGCTGCTGATCTATGACGAGGTCCAGTGCGGCATGGGCCGGACCGGCAAGCTGTTCGCGTATGAGTGGTCGGGTGTGGCTCCCGATGTGATGGCGGTCGCCAAGGCGTTGGGCGGCGGTTTCCCGATCGGCGCCTGCTTGGCGACCGAGCGGGCTGCAGTCGGGATGGTGCCGGGAACCCATGGCTCGACCTTTGGCGGCAACCCGCTGGCGGTGGCCGCTGGGAATGCGGTGCTCGACGTCATGCTCGAACCTGGCTTTCTCGATCGCGTCGATACGACGGCGAAGATGTTTCGCGGCCGTCTCGATGAGCTGGTCAAATCCTATCCGAAGCTGTTTGCCGAATTGCGAGGCGCGGGGCTGCTGCTCGGGATCCGCTGTGTGGTCCCGGCCGGCGATATCGTGACCCGGCTGCGGGAGAACGGCCTGTTGGCGTTGACCGCTGGCGATAACGTGTTGCGGCTATTGCCGCCATTGGTCGTCAGCGAGGCTGAGATCGGTCAGGCGATGGACATCCTGCACAAGGTCGCGCGGGAATGGTCGGCGTAAGGCGGATCGCGCGCGAGCCGGCGCTGGTCGAGGGCGGGCTCTCGCCGCGCCATTTCCTCGACATTGATCAGCTCGAGGTCGCCGATCTGCGCGGCATTCTCGATGTCGCGAATGCCTACAAAAACGGTCGGCGCGATCGCCCGCTCGCCGGCAAGACCTTGGCGATGATCTTTGAGAAACCGTCGACCCGAACGCGCGTCTCGTTCGAGGTCGCGATGCGCCAGCTTGGGGGCGACACGATCTTTTTGAATACGGCCGACAGCCAGCTCGGCCGCGGCGAGACCGTCGCCGATACCGCGCGAGTGTTGTCGCGCTATGTCGACGCGATCATGATCCGCACCAATCTGGCGGATAAGCTCAAGGAACTGGCCAAGCACGCCACCGTACCCGTGATCAATGGCCTGACCGATGCGTCGCATCCCTGCCAGATCATGGCTGACGTGATGACCTTGCAGGAAAAGAAGGGGCCGCTCTCCGGCAAGGTCGTCGCCTGGAGCGGGGACGGGAACAATGTCGCGGCGAGCTGGGTGCACGCCGCGGTACGGTTCGGCCTTGAACTGCGGCTTGCCTGTCCCGAGGCCCTGTCGCCAAACCCGGCTCTGCTCGAATGGGCGGCGCGCGAGGGTGGGCGTGTCAGCCTGACGACCGAGCCGCGCGACGCGGTCGCCGGGGCGGATTGCGTGGTCACCGACACTTGGGTGTCGATGGGCGACAAGGCTGCAGGAACACGCCACAATCTGCTCGCCCCGTATCGGGTCGACGAGGTGCTGATGGCATTCGCGAAGCCCGACGCCATCTTTATGCATTGCCTGCCGGTCAAGCGCGGCGAGGAGGTCACCGCCGCGGTTGTCGACGGGCCGCAATCGGTGGTCTGGGACGAGGCGGAAAACCGCTTGCACGCGCAAAAGGGGATCTTGACCTGGTGTCTTGGCTGAGCCATCTGCGTCCACCATGTCGCGGCATTGCGCCTCGCAGCGACGAAAGAGGATAGCCAATCGTGAGTGCGCCTACCCAATCGGTCCCCGACGATCTTGTGCAGCCTTTCCGCATCGACCCGTTTGCATTGCGCGGAAGGCTGGTCCGGCTCGGCCCGGCGATCGATCGTATCCTGTCGCAGCACGCCTATCCCGCGCTGGTGGCGGCGATGCTGGGCGAGGCAATCACGTTGGCGGTCGTCCTCGCCGGTGCGCTCAAATATGACGGCATCTTTACCCTGCAGACCAAAGGCGACGGGCCGATCCGGCTGATGGTCGCGGATGTGTCGACCGATGGTGCGGTGCGCGGCTATGCCCAGTACGATCAGGCCAAGCTCGATGCTGTCAGCGCGGCGGCGGAAGGCGCAGGCGCGGGCCTGTCGGTGCCGCGGCTGCTCGGCGGCGGCTATATCGCATTCACCGTCGATCAGGGCGAGGAGACCGACCGTTATCAAGGCATCGTCGAGCTGGCCGGCGCCACTTTGGCGGATTGCGCGCAGCATTATTTCCGGCAATCGGAGCAGATCCAGGCCGGCATCAAACTGGCGGTCGGCCAGACCGGCGCCGGACATACCTGGCGCGCCGGCGGATTGATGCTGCAGCGGGTGCCGCCCGAGGGCGGCTATGGCGTCATCGCCGATGATGTCGAAGACGGCTGGCGGCGCTCGATGGTGCTGATGAGCTCGGCGACATCCGATGAGCTGATCGATCCCGAACTCACTCCGCATCGGCTGCTGTTCCGCTTGTTTCACGAAGACGGCGTGCGCGTCTATGACACCCACCCGCTCGAAGCGCGCTGCCGCTGCTCGCGCGAGCGGATCGAAACGATCCTGCGCGCCTTTCCCGCCGACGAACTCGACGACATGCAAAAGGAGCGGGTCACCACCGTTACCTGCGAGTTCTGCAGCCGCCGTTATACTTTCGAGGCGGACGAGATCGGTCGCCTCGTCCCGGCATAGTAGACCGACGAGGCCTGGGACACGCTGTGCCCGGACCTGATACGGGCATCCAAGCCTTTAAAACCGAAGGCCCCCTCTCGACAAACGAGCATGGTCGCGCGGATCCCGGCCATAGCGACTTGGGGTGCATTAACAGCCTTTGAGTGCGCCGATGACTGCAGATTATGACGCCGAATGGCATGCCCGATTTGGGATGCCGGCTGAGCTTTCGGAAGGCGGCCCCGATATCGCTTGGCTGCGGCAAGTCATGTTGCGCCGCACCCACCGCCGCTATGCGCCGCGCCTGGTGCCAGAGGGTTTGCTGAGGCTGCTCCTTGGGGCGGCATTTTCGGCGTCGTCAAAATCCGACTTTCAGCAGGCTTCGGTGATCCGTGTCGCCGAGCCAGAGCGGCGCGAGCGGCTTGCAGCATTGATCCCGGATATGCTGTGGATCGGCACGGCGCCGGTGTTTTTGGTGTTTTGCGGCGATGCGCGGCGGCTTGAGCAAATTGGCGAGCAGCGCGGGCACCCGATCGACAACAGCCGGCTTGAAGGCTTTTTCAACGCCGCGGTCGATGTGGCCCTCGTTATGCAAACCTTTATTCTGGCGGCGGAAACCGCCGGCCTCGGCTGCTGTCCGATCAGCGCATTGCGCAACCATGCGGATGCGGTCGCCCATATTCTGGAATTGCCGAACAAGGTCTTCCCGGTCGCCGGTTTGTGCGTCGGTTACCCCGCCGCCGAGGGATTTGTCAGCATGCGGCTGCCACTTGCAGTGACGGTGCACACCGACCGCTATGACGACGCCGGTCTTGCCGAAGACGTGGCGGCTTACGACCGGCGACGCGCCGCCCGTTATTCGCCGCCGCGCGAGCAGCAACGCGCCGCGGACATCTTCGGCTACGCCGATTTTTACGGGTGGTCCGAAGACAAATCCCGCCAAGCCGCCGCACAGCCGGAAGGTGAAACTTTCCCGGCTTACCTTCGTTCCCGGGGCTTTACTTCCGAATAGGCCCGCTCGCCGATTCCGAGAATGCCGGGATCGGCGAAGGCTCGGGCGGAGCAGGCTCAAGCCATTGTCGTCTTGGGCTGCCCGTCATCATCGCGGCTACGCCGACGCGTCGATCGCGCGGTCGAGCTGTTGCGGCAAGGCCTGGCGCCGGCGCTGGTTTTGTCGGGCGGCGGCCGCGGAGCGACGGCCGAGGCCGAGATCATGCGCCGGTTGGCGGTGACGGCCGGCGTTCCGGAGGCAGCACTGCTGATCGAGCCATATTCGCGCGATACCCTCGGCAATGCCCGCGAGACCGCGCGATTATTGCGCGGCCGCGGCTGGCGGACGGTGATCCTGGTCAGCGATAAGGCCCATTTGCCGCGTGCGGCGCTGCTGTTCTGCATTGCCGGTGTCGAGGTGGTCGGCTGCTCGGGCGTCAGCTCGTCATCCGCAATGCTTGACACCGTGCAGGCGCTGCGGGAGACGCTGGCGTTTTTGCCGAGCCTGATGCGCGCGCTCATTACCGAAAACCGCCCTCCACCGCGAGGGTGCGTCCGGTAATGAGAGGCACTTTGCCGTCGAGGTGAAAGGCGAAAAGACCGGCGGCGGCTGCGGTCATGGTCTATCTCCCTCGAATTCGATCGGCCGCAGTATCAATCTCGATTGCAGCCGCCAGAAACAGGCGGCGACGATCAGGGTGGCGCCCCCGGTCAGCAGAAACAGCCCGGGAACGCTGACCCCGAGCGCGATTAGCGCCATCGTCGCGACCGCGGCAATCACCATCGCCGCGGCGTTGATCACATTGTTGGCAGCGATTGCCCGGGCACGCTGGGCGCGTGCGCTCGCGGCTTGCAGCAAGACGTAAAGCGGCACGATAAAGATGCCACCCGAAACCGCGATCCCCAGGAGATCGATGAGTATCCGCCAATGCGCGGAGAATGCGAGGAAGTCGCGCAGACCGGCCAGGCTGCCCGCTCCCGCTGCGGCCTGCGGGCTCGCCCACCATAGATCGATCGAGAATAGAGCGATGCCAAGAGCGCCCCACGGCACGGTGCGCCCGCTGATCCGGCCGCCGAGGATGCGGCTGCACAGCAGCGAACCGATCGCAATCCCGATCGTAAAGACGGTCAGGAAGAGGGTCACGACGACCTGTTCACCGCCGAGCGAAAATCGGACATAGGCCGGGAATTGCGACAGGTAAATCGCGCCGGCGAGCCAGAACCACGAAATCCCGAGCATCGACCAGAACGGGATCTTTTCGCGTGTGGCTTCGCGGATCACGCGCGCGGTCGCGGCAAACAGGTTCCATTCCAAAGGGCTGGGCGCCGCCGCCGGGCTGGTGCCCGGTATCGCCAGGCTCGATGCCCAAGCAGCGAGCGCCACAATGGTAATCAGCGCCGCGACCACGACCGCCCCGTGATGCCCGGCAATCAGCACGCCGGCGATCGTCCCGAGCAAGATCGCGATAAACGTGCCGGCCTCGACCAGCGCGTTGCCGAGGAGGAGCTCGTGCGGTGCCAGCAGATCGGGGAGGATCGCGTATTTGAGCGGCCCCAGAAACGCCGCCTCGATCCCCATCAAGCATAGTATGACCAGCAAGCCCGCACCGCTGCCGAGCAGCACGGCTCCCGCCGCGGCCATCATCAACGCGATTTCGGAAAGCTTGATCACCCGGATCAGCCATGCCTTGTCGTGCTGGTCGGCGAGTTGGCCGGCGGTCGCCGAGCACAAAAAGAACGGCAGAATAAAGAGCCCGCCGGCGAGCGGGATCAAGATCTCCGCCGATTTCTGCGAGGCGGCATCGGTGCTGTAAGCAATCATCAGCACCAGCGCGTTTTTCACCGCATTGTCGTTAAAGGCCGACAGGAACTGCGCCGCGAACAGCGGCCCGAACCGCCGCGAACCGAGCAGCGCCAAGGTTCCCCCGCCGCCCGCCGGTCGTGCACGCTTATCGATCGCCGCAGTCATCCCTTTCTCTCGCATGTTACTGGTGCGGAGACGAGCGTGCTGTTTGCGGTCGGGCCGGCGGCACTTAAGATGTTCGAGCGTGGTTGCATTGCGAGTGAAGTTTGCAATGGCGGAGGTGGACGCGGCGGTATTGGCGCGGTTTGGGGTGGAGCCGGGGTGGCGGTTTGCGATCCATCATCGCGTGCGGTGGAGCGAATGCGACCCGTTCGGTCATGCCAACCATCGCGCTTATTTCGAGTGGTTTGAGGAGGCGCGCAATCGCTATCTCGAAACCGCCGAACTGCCCGAGCTGTTAGCCGGTACACCGGGGCCGGTTATCGCCGAGACCGGCATCCGCTATCACCGGCCGCTCGTCTATGGAGATGAAGTTCTGGTCAGCGCACGTACGGTAAGGCTGGGGCGCACCAGCTTTGAAATGGAGTATGCGGTGTGGCGGCAGGGTCTGTGCGCGCAAGGCCGCGCGGTGCTGATCCTTGTCGTTAACGCCACCGGTGAAAAGACGCCGCTGCCCGATCCGCTGCGCCGCGCTATGCTGGCGCGTGACCCCGACGCTCGCGAGACCGGCGGTAACGAAAGGACATCGTCATGAAGCGCGCCGTTATCGTCATCTGCGACAGCCTGCGCCGCGACTTAATCACCTCCGAAGATGCGCCATTCCTGACCGAGTTGGGGCGCAATTCGGCGCAATTTGTCAATCACACCAGTGTGTTTCCATCGACCACGCGGGCGAGTGCCGCCTCGATCGCCACCGGCTGCCGGCCAGCGCGCCACGGTCTGCTCGGCAACACGATGGCGATCGATGAAGGCAACGGGCTCGTTTGCCTGTCGGTCGGAGCCCCCGATTTTCGTGATCGGCTGCATCGCGCGACCGGGCGCACCTTGCACGTGCCGACCATGGCCGAGCGAGTGACGCGCGCGGGCGACACCGCGATCGCGTTCTCCAACGTGTCGCCGGGTGCCGCCTATTTCCTCGACCCCGATGGTTACGGGTGGGTTTACAACGCCGCCGGCAGTTTCGGTCCCGGCCGGCGTCCGTTGCCCGCCGCGGAGGGGTTGGCGGTTGGCAAAGGCGCGGCCGGCGACAATGCCGTTACCGAGCGCTTTTGCGCCGAGGTGTTGCAAGATCGCACGCCGGCACTGGCGATGTTGTGGCTGTCCGAACCCGATTACACCGGCCACCATACGCCCTTGGGTTCGCCCGAGCATCGTCGCGCAATCGCTGCGGCCGACGCGAACGTACGCCGTGTTGCCGAGACCGTGGCCCGGCTAGACCCCGGCGGCGAGGATATCCTATTCGTCGTCGGCTCCGATCACGGCATGGAGACCGTCGCCGAGACGATCGATCTCGACGGGCTTCTGATCGATGCCGGTCTGAAGGGCGGGCCGGGCTCCTCGGATGTCGTGGTTGCGCCCAATGGTACGGCGGCATTGATTTATTTTACAGAGCCGGAAAGCGCGGGTGTTGCGGACGTCGTGCGCTTGCTCGAAGTCCAGGATTGGGTCGGATGGGTATTCACCGGCGACGGGCTTGCCGAGACGGGCCTGCCGACCGGGTCGCGGGCGCGCATCGCGATCACGATGAAAGCGGATGATCGGGTGAACCCGCATGGCGTCTTGGGCCACAGCCACATCGTACGCGACTCGTCCGGGCAGGACATCACTGGCTTTGGCCAGCATGGCGGGCTCGGCATTAACGAACAGCGCCCGTTTCTATTCGTCTCTGGAGGCGGATTTAGCGCCGGCCCTCGTCGCGGGCGCACCTCGCTCGTCGACATCGCGCCGACCGTGCTGCGCCATCTCGGTCTCTCCGTCGACGGCTTCGACGGCCACCCCCTACCTCGAAATTTTGCCGCAAGCGTGCAGCCCAATTCACAAGCCTAGCGTCCGCAAAGAATCATGGACATGTCCCGGAGGTGAAGGATGGCGCGGAAGGAAATGACGGTCGACAGCGTCGCCGAGGCATATCTGACCCTGTTGGCCGAGCGCGGTGTCGAATATTTGTTCGCCAATGCCGGCACCGATTTCGCGCCATTGGTCGAAGCCTTCGCCAAGGCGGCGCGCACCGGCACGCCGGCGCCAAAGCCGGTGCTCGCGACGCATGAAAACCTGGCGTTGTCGATGGCGCATGGCTGGGCGATTGCCACCGGCCGGGTGCCGGCGGTCATGGTCCATGTCAGCGTTGGCACCGCAAACGGCGTGTGCGGGGTGTTTAACGCTGCGCGCGACAACGTGCCGATGCTGTTCACCGCCGGCCGCTCGCCACTAACCGAAGCGGGTTTGCCCGGGGCGCGCGACGTCTACATCCACTGGGCGCAGGAGATGTTCGACCAGGCCGGCATGGTCCGCGAGCTCGTCAAATGGGATTACGAGCTGAGAAACGGCGAGCAGCTCGAAACCGTTGTCGATCGCGCTCTCGCCGTCGCCACCAGCGAGCCGAAAGGCCCCGTCTACCTGTCGTTGCCGCGCGAGGTGCTGGCCGAGCCGCTGCCTGGCTTTGCCTACGACACGCCCTCGCGGCGGGTGGCGGCGGCGCCGCCCGGCCCCGATGCGAATGCGATCGACGAGGCGTCCCGCATTCTGGCCGGAGCCAACCATCCGTTAATTATCACTGCCAGCGCCGGCCGCGATCCGGGCGCGGTCGCCGCCCTCGCCAATCTCGCCGAGCGCTTCGCATTACCGGTGGTGCAGCATCGGCCGCGCCATTTATCATTGCCGGCCAACCACCCTTGCCATCTCGGTTATGACGCCGGGCCTTATCTTGAGGATGCCGACGCGATCCTGGTGCTGGAATGCGACGTGCCTTGGGTCCCCAGCCTGAAGGCGCCGCGGCAGCAATGCCGAGTGGTTCATCTGGGTGTCGATCCGCTGTTCCAGCGCTACCCGATTCGCGGCTTCCCGTGCGATCTCGCGGTGACCGGCGCACCGGCCGCGGCATTGCCGGCGCTCGCGGCAGCACTAGAGCGGTATGCGACGCCGGACGCGATCGCGGCGCGGCGTCAGCGAGTAGCGACGCTGCGAGAAGCGCAGCAGGCGAGTTGGCGCAAAACCCGTGAGACGGTGGCGGGGATGCGCCCGATCCACATGGCCTGGGCCAGCGCCTGCATCGCCGACGCCAAGCCCGAGGATGCGATCCTGGTCAACGAATACACGCTGATGCCGGAATATTGCGGCTCGAACCTGCCCGGAACCTATTTCGGGTCGAGCCCGGCCTCGGGCCTTGGCTGGGGCGGTGGTGCGGCATTGGGCGCAAAGCTCGCCATGCCTGACCGGTTGGTGATCGCCACCTTGGGCGACGGCTCGCACTTGTTCGGGAACCCGGTCGCGGTGCATCACGCCGCGGCGGCGCATGATTTGCCGGTGTTGTTCGTGATCATGAACAATTCGATGTGGGGTGCCGTGCGGCGAGCCACACAGGGCATGTATCCGCGAGGCGAGGCGATGCGCAGCAACAAGCCGCCGTTGATCGATCTCGACGAATTGCCGGCCTTCGAGCAGGTCTGCGCCGCGGCCGGTGGTTATGGCGAGCGCGTCGAGGACCCGGCGGCATTGCCGGCGGCCGTCGGGCGGGCATTGCACGCCGTCACCGTCGAGCGGCGCCAAGCATTGCTGAACGTGATTTGTCGAGGTCCGTAAAGGCGCTGCTTCGGATACTGCCGAGCGGCGCACGATTGCGATTTTCCGGAAGGGGCAAAGCGCGCGTGGTAAACTGAGGCACTCGGAGACAAGAGCGAGGTCGTGTCATGAGTGCTGTGCGCGAGCTTCTCGACGATGCGGTTGCGTTGCAGAAGGATGGGTTGAGCCCCGGCCGCATCGGATTGGCATTGACCGATCGTTGGGAGGCCGAACAGTTGGACACCGCCGGAGAGGTGCGCCGCACCCGTTCGAAGACCGGCGGCATCGAATTGCGTTTTCCGAGCGGCGAAAAGATTGTGTGGGACGGCGCCGCCTGGAGCTATCTGCCATCGTGAAGGCTGGCGCCCTGGGCTCGAGGAGCTCCTTTTGTCCTTGGCGAACCGAAGTTGCCTTCGTCGCCTTTGTGGCGCTGCTGGGGTTGGCAGCCGGTTCTGCCAAGGCCGGTCAACTGGTCGCCGACTACACCGCCTACTGGGCCGGATTGCCGGCGGCGCAAATCCGCCTGAAGCTGAGCAATGCCGCCCCTGTCTATCGCGATCAAATCGAGATACGCACCGAGGGGCTGCCGCGCCTCGTCACTCATTTTCGCGCGGTCGCCGAGGCCGGCGGCCGCCTCGCTCCAGATGCTGCGGCCGAACCGTCGCGGTACAGCGCGCTGTACGATCTTCGCAAGTATCGCGATCGCCATATCGGCATCCAGTTCGTTACGCGCGACGCTGCGGTGATCGCCGAGCGCACCGCCGACGATACCAGCCGCAAACCGCCGCTCGCCGAGAAATACCGCCGAGATATCGTCGATCCGTTGACCGCTCTCGAATGCATGCGCGCTGCGGTGGCGGCGCATAAGACCGTTCCCGAAAAGGCTTTTGTTGTCCCGGTCTATGACGGGACGCGCCGATTCGACATCGTCGGGCATATTTTGCCAAAGGCGGAACAAACCTCTGGCACATTACGAGTGGCGCTGAACCTGCGGCCGATCGCTGGGTTCAAGGGTGAATCGAGCGATGACGGCGACCCCGATAACGCGCCGCGCCCGGTTGCACTCACTCTGACAGACGATGCGAGGCTGCTACCGCTATCGGTGTCGGTGCGGGTGTTCTATCTCCCGCTGGTCATTCAGCTCGATCGGGTCTGCACCGATGCCAAAACTTGCCCAGGATGAACTGACGGGTCTCTTTTGAACTCACGCGACGGCGATGCCGGCGTCAAAATTGGAAGCTAACCGTCTCGGCGGCGATTGCGAAAGAGTGTCCGTCGCGGCTTTCCGGTTTCGCTTCCCTGACCTGCTCAGCGGTTTCGACCAGCAACGCGACCGCGCGGCGTTCGATACCGCGGCCCGTCATCAGCAGGCCCAGAACCGGGTGGTCGAGCAGTTCCGCGACCGAATATTCATGTTGCCTGCGCCACATAACGACCTCTCTTAAAGCTCGTCTTCCCCGCGTTTTCCACTACAGCACCTAAGCTGGGCGCCCGGTGGTTTCAATTTCGATTAAACATTCTGACTAATTCGGCAGTTTGGCCGAGGGGTTGGCGCCAGGTCGGATGCTTCATGGCGGCGCAGTTTCCCGTATTGTTCAGATGCACGGACCGAGTGCAGCTTGACGCCAACAGCGGGGCTGAGCAGGCTGCGGTCGCGGACCGAGCTGGCAACGACTCTGGGAGGATGAGAATAATGAGCGAGACAATCCGGCCGTTTGCGCGTCCGCTCCAGGGTGGCCAACCACCCTATCTGCATCCCGATTACGGCAGCACGGTCAAGCGCGCGCCTAAATATGCGCCGATCCGCCTCGAACAAACCTTGACCGAAATCACGGGACCTGTGTTCGCCGGCGGCTGGGCCGGCGCCGATCTGGTCGATCTGACACAAGGGCATGGCGGCCCGCCGCTCGGCGAGCGGATCATTGTCGCCGGCCGGGTGCTTGACGAGGATGCGCGGCCGGTCGCCGGCACGTTGGTCGAGCTGTGGCAATGCAACTCGACGGGGCGCTATCGTCATCCGGTCGATCAGCATGACGCGCCGCTCGACCCCAACTTCGACGGCGTCGGTCAGACAGTGACGAACGCGCGAGGCGAATACCGCTTTCTGACGATCAAGCCCGGCGCCTATCCCTGGCGCAACACCTACAATTCATGGCGTCCGGCGCATATTCACTTCGGTGTCTTTGGTCCCGCCTTCGCCACTCGGCTGATCACGCAGATGTATTTCCCCGGCGATCCGCTGCTGGCGTTTGACCCGATCTATCTCGGCACCGCTGATCAGCGGGCGCGCGAGCGCTTGATCGCGGATTACGATCCGAACCTCAGCGAGGCGGAATGGGCGCTTGGCTACCATTGGGACATCGTCTTGCGCGGGCGCGAGGCGACGCCGATGGAGGATGGCTGAAATGGCCGACAAGCTCGTCCCGACTCCATCGCAGACGGTCGGTCCGTTTTTTCATATTAGCCTCGACCGGCCGG
This sequence comes from uncultured Alphaproteobacteria bacterium, assembly GCA_963777435.1. GTDB lineage: Bacteria > Pseudomonadota > Alphaproteobacteria > ATCC43930 > CGMCC-115725 > AP-15. The sequence continues at coordinate 164,341 of CAVZQT010000004.1, read as the reverse complement.
ACTGGGCCGATCTGAACAGTGGCGGTCCACAGGGCGAGCGCGTCGTGATCGAAGGCCGGGTGATCGACGGCGATGGCGTTGCGGTCCCCGACGCCTGTCTCGAATTGTGGCAGGCCAACGCCGCCGGACGCTATGCCCACCCCGACGATACTCGCACCGACAAACCGCTGGACCCCAATTTCCGCGGCTTTGGCCGGGTTGCGACCGATGCCGATGGTAAGTTTCGCTTTACGACGATCCGGCCGGGACCGGTGCCTGGACGCGGCAACGCCTTGCAGGCGCCGCACATCGCGGTAGCATTGTTTGCGCGCGGTTTGTTGAAGCAATTGTTCACCCGGATCTATTTTGCCGGCCATCCGCTCAACGAAACCGATCCGGTGCTGCTGGCGATCGACGATCCGGCGCGCCGGCGAACCCTGCTCGCCACCCCCCTCGGTTCTGATGCGGGAACCTGGCATCTCGATATCGTTATGCAAGGTGAAAACGAGACGGTGTTTTTGGAGATCTGACGCGAGCAGGCCGCCGAAATTTTGTCGACACGCCCGCAGGTATTCAGGATTCGGTGCCGCGGACAAAGCACATGATCCCGCGCTGCGGCGTCCAGCAGACGATGGCGTGACCCGTCGGATTGTCGGTGCGCTGGAGAATTTTGTCGGGTGGCACGGCGACCCAGTTGCCGCCGACCAGCGCCTCGTAATGGTCCACCTTGGTCCGGTATTCGGTCGGGCGGCAATCCGCGAGCGAGCAGCACGATACCGTCGTTCCCGGCTGCAGCAGGCTTCGATACCACGGCGCCAAGGCGGGATCGGCGTTTTGCGGGGGCGCCGCGGCGGCGGAAGTGGCCAACGGCAGCATCAGTGCGGCGCCGGTATGTCTGGTTGATCGCCCGGCAGCCAGCATCAGCCAGCGCAAGACGTTAGCAAACCGCGGTTTTAAGCCCGACATCCGGCAAGCTTACCGCACCCTGGCGGCGGCGCAAAAACGCGTTTTGTTAAGACAGTTCTATCATGTATATTATTTGTTGTCACATCTTGTTACCGCATTTATCGTGCAAATCATCTTTCATGATGATGTAAAAATCCCTCGGCTGACGCGAGGAGCATAGTGATGCGATCGACACTAATTCCGTTTTCCGGTTCGCCCGGCGCTACCGGTGGCGAATGGCGGGCGCCTCGGCTGCTCGCTCCGGATGTGAGCGGCATCAGCCCGAACGAGCGAGATATTCTCGCTAGCGCTGACGTGATCTTTTGCGAGCAAAGCGCCGATGCGGGTAGCCTGGCATGTGCCGCTCCCCGCGCGTTTATCGAGCAGGTCCGCGGCAGCGATCCGGCACAATTGCCAGCCGTTTCGATCGACCGTGCGCGCCGCCTGGCTGACGACGGTTGGCGTGTGGTGTGGTTGGCGTCAGCGGATCGGGCCGGTTCGCTCGCCCATTTGCAGCCAGCAAATCCCGGCGCAGCCGGCGGCGGCTCTGATCCTGCCGCGGCGCGCGCCTATGAACCGCACCGGTTGGCCACGGCATTCAACGGCCTTGCCGGCTGAGGCGGCTGATCACCCGGCGCGAAGCAGGCGCAGGACGCGGTCGAGCTGATCGAGATTTTGGTAATGAAGGGTCAGCGCGCCGCCGCGGGTTTTTGGTTCGAGCCTGACGCGCAGCCCGAGCCGATTGCCAAGATCGCGTTCCAATGCCGAAGTGTCGGCGTCGCGCAACGGCTGGCGCGGTTTTTGCGGCAGCTGCGCGCGGCGCTGCACCAAGCGTTCGGTGGCGCGGACATTGAGCCCACGGCGCACGACCTCCTCCGCGATCCGGGCCGGATCGGCTGCGGCGAGCAACGCTCTGGCATGACCAGCGGATAACTCGCCCTCGTCGAGACGATGGCGCACCGGCGCCGGCAATGACAACAGCCGCAACGTATTGGCGACATGGCTGCGGCTCTTGCCGACGGCTTCGGCCAAGCTCGCCTGGGTGCGGCCAAACTCGGTCGTCAGCCGCTTATAGGCTTCGGCCTCTTCGAGCGTCGATAGCTCCTCGCGCTGCAGATTTTCGACGAGCGCGATTTCGAGCGCTTCCGAATCCGAAAGCGTGCGAATGATGACCGGGATTTCGTGGATGCCGACCCGCTGCGCCGCGCGCCAGCGGCGCTCGCCGGCGACGAGCTCGAATGCAGCGTCATCGTCGATAACCGGGCGAACCAGCAGAGGCTGCAATACGCCCTTCTCGCGGATCGACTGGGCCAGCGCGTCGAGCTCGGCTTCGGCAAAGCGGCGTCGCGGCTGCAATGCGCTGGGCCGGATCATCTCTATCGCCACCCGGCGCTGGCTCGCCGGATCGAACGAAGCATCGGCCTCGTTCTCGCCGAGCAATGCTGCCAAGCCGCGGCCCAACGGGCGCCGCCTCAGGCGCTCGCTCATTGCGCCGACGCGCCCGAGTTGGTGCGGCGCAATATTTCGCCGGCAAGCTCGATATAGGCCTGCGCGCCGGCGCAGCGGTGGTCGTAGATCAGCACCGGCTTGCCATAGGAGGGCGCTTCTGACACGCGGACATTGCGCGGGATCATCGTGTCGAAGACTTTCGCGCCCAGGTGCCCGCGAACATCGAGCGCCACCGACTCGCTTAGGTTATTGCGCCCGTCATACATCGTCAGCAGGACACCCTGCAGTTCGAGCCGTGGGTTCAGCGCGCGCTGCACCCGTTCAATCGTCCGCATCAGCTGGCTCAATCCTTCGAGCGCATAAAATTCGCACTGCAATGGCACCAATACGGCGTCGGCTGCGACCAGAGCATTTATTGTCAATAAATTCAGCGACGGCGGGCAATCGATCAGCACCTCGGCCCAGTCTCGCACGCGACTGCGGATCGCTCGGCTCAGAAAAAATTCGCGGCGCTCGCGGTTCATCAATTCGAGTTCGGCGCCGCTCAGATCCGGCGAGGCGGGGACGAGCGACAGCCCCGGCACCTCGGTCGGCAATGCGGCGTCGGCGAGTTCGGCATCGCCCAGAATGAGTTCGTAGCTGGTCAGCCGGCGCTGTTTGCGATCGATGCCAAGCCCGGTGCTGGCGTTGCCTTGAGGATCGAGATCGATGACGAGGGCCGGATGTCCGGCGGCAGCGAGTGCGGTCGCCAGATTGATGGCGGTCGTGGTCTTGCCAACCCCGCCCTTCTGGTTCGCGACCGCGACGATGCGCGCCCGATGCGTAACGGCACGCGCCTCTGGATAAGCCTCACCGTTCGTGAGGCTCACGACCGACCCCTTGCAAACGCAGAACGACCCCCCGCGGATCGGCGATGCTTTTGTGCATCGACGCCGTCATTGTCCAGCGTTCGCGCGCATGGGTCAATTCTTGCTCGGCGTGCTCGCCTTTTGGAAACAGGCAGATCGTGGCGGGGGCGATAAACGGGTATGCCAGATCGAGCAAGCGGTCGAGCGGCGCCAGCGCGCGGGCGGTCACCACATCGACTTGATGCGGCGGCACGGCAGCGATGCGGCACGGCCGAATCGCTACGTTTGCGGCGGTGACGCGGGCCGCCTCGCGGAGAAAGACGGCTTTGCGCGAATCACTCTCGACCAGTTCGACCCCGGCCACGCCAAGGATCGCCAGCACCAGTCCGGGAAACCCGGCGCCACTGCCGAGATCGATCAGGCTCTGTGCGCCATCGGGGACCAGCGGCTGCAATTGCGCCGAATTCGAGCAGGTGGCGACGCCACAAATCGGGAAGCGTGTCGCGGCCGACGAGGTTGATGCGCGCCGACCAGCGGGTCAGCAGCTCGGCATAGGCTTCGAGCCGCGCCAGTGTTTCACGTGAAACCGGGAAGAGCTCGGCGAACCTTCGCGCATCGAGCGGCGGCTCAGGCCGCCTGCCGCCGGACATGTCTCAGTAAGGCGACGAGCGCCGCCGGGGTGACTCCGGAAATACGCGCCGCCGCACCCAGCGTCGCCGGCCGGGCAGCGGCAAGTTTGTCGGTGATTTCGCGCGACAGGCTGCCGACGCCGCCATAGTCGAGATCTTCAGGCAACAACAACGCTTCGTCGCGGCGGAAGGCGGCGATGTCGCGCTCCTGCCGCTCGAGATAGCCGGCGTAGCGCGCATCAATTTCGAGCTGCTCGGCAATGCCCGTCGCGAGCGCTGATAGTTCGGGCCAGATCGCCGCGAGCCGCTTGAGATCGACGCCGGGGTAGGCAAGCAGTTCCGCGGCATTGCGGGTGATGCCGTCTTCGTTGACCGCGATGCCGTGGCGCTGCAAGGCTGGCGGGGTCATCCGCAACTTGGCGAGCCGCTGGCGGGCGGCAGCCAACGCCTCGATCTTTGCGGTAAATCGAGCGGCGCGCTCGCTGCCGGCGCAGCCAAGCCGCATTGCGATGGGGGTCAGTCGTTGATCGGCGTTGTCGGCGCGCAAGGTCAGCCGATATTCGGCGCGCGAGGTAAACATGCGGTACGGCTCGCTGGTACCGCGCGTCACCAGATCGTCAATCAGGACGCCAATATACGCGTCGGCGCGGTCGAGCGTCAGCGGCTGCGAGCCCGCCGCCGCCAATGCCGCGTTGAGCCCAGCAACGATGCCCTGCGCCGCGGCTTCTTCGTAGCCGGTCGTGCCGTTGATTTGGCCGGCAAAATAGAGGCCCGGGACGCGGCGGGTCTCAAGGCTCGGATAGAGTTCGCGCGGATCGACAAAATCGTATTCGATCGCATAGCCCGGTCGGCGCATCACAGTATGTTCGAGGCCCGGGATGGTGCGCAGGAACGCCTCTTGCACCTCGCGCGGCAATGAGGTCGAAATGCCGTTCGGATAAACCGTGTCGTCGTCGAGCCCTTCCGGTTCGAGAAAGATCTGATGGCGATCGCGCTCGGCAAAGCGCACGATTTTGTCCTCGATCGACGGGCAATAGCGCGGCCCGGTCCCGGTGATGTCCCCCGAATACATCGGCGAGCGGTGCAAATTGGCGCGGATCACAGCATGCGTCGCCGCAGTCGTGGTCGTGATGTGGCAGGCGACCTGTGGCGTCGTAATCCGGTCGGTGACAAAGGAAAATGGCGGCGGCGGATCGTCGCCCGGCTGGCGGTCGAGCCCCTCCCAGTCGATCGTCTTGCCGTCGAGGCGGGGCGGAGTGCCGGTCTTAAGCCGTCCGAGCGCGAAGCCGGCGCGGGCCAGGGTCGCCGCCAAGCCATGCGACGGCGCCTCCCCGACCCGCCCGGCCGGAATTTTTTCCTCGCCAATATGGATCAGGCCGTTCAAGAATGTGCCGGTCGTCAGCACCACCCGCCCGGCGGTGATGAACCCTCCATCGGCCAGGATGACGCCTGCTGCACCTCCGGCGTCGTCCAGCATCAGGTCTTCCGCAGCGCCCTCGGCGATGTCGAGGTTTGGTGTCTCGGCCAGCAATTCGGCGATGGCGCGGCGGTACAAATTGCGATCGGCTTGGGCGCGCGGGCCGTGTACAGCCGGCCCCTTGCTGCGGTTGAGGATCCGAAATTGAATCCCGGCACGGTCGATGGCACGGCCCATGATGCCGTCGAGCGCATCAATCTCGCGCACCAGATGCCCCTTGCCGAGCCCGCCGATCGCCGGGTTGCAGGACATTTCGCCGATCGTCGCGCGCTTGTGCGTCAACAGCAGCGTGCGGGCGCCGATGCGAGCCGCGGCCGCGGCCGCCTCGCATCCGGCATGCCCGCCGCCAACGACGATCACATCCCAACGGCTCGAAGAAACGCTCATGGCCGCGGAATGTATGAAGCCGCCCGCTGAGTGTCGAGGTTTCACGTGAAACAGTCTGGCTACCGGCTTGTCGGGATCTGAGCCACCCGCCGACAACGGGCGGCGGAGTTGCGGCGGCCCTTATTGGGTTACCGCGATGATAACCTCGCGGAGGATCTCCGGGACCCGGTCGAGGGTCCCCTCCGGCGTCATCAGCGGTGGCGCGACACAAATCGTGTCGCCGATCGCCGGATCGGCGCCGCCGGCGCGGATGCGCGGCAATAATCCGCGCGCCATTGCCTCGCGGGTAATCCGCGCGCCGAGCCCGGTCGCCGGCACCTTGGAGCCGCGATCAACAACGAGCTCGACACCGCACATCATGCCGAGCCCGCGCACATCGCCAACTGCCGGAAGATCGCGCAAGGTTTCGAGCCCGGCCAGCAGCCGTTTACCGACAACCGCTGCGCGCTCGACCAGCCCCTCGCCCTCGATGATCTCGACATTGCGCAGACCGACGGCGCAGCATACCGGGTGGCCCGAATAGGTCGCGGCGTGCATGAATTTTCGGTCGGCCGGCGCGCTTTCGATCGCATCATGCACCTGTTTGGAGGCAATCACGCCGCCCAATGGCAGATAGCCGCTCGTTACCCCTTTCGCAAAAGAGACGAGATCAGGCTCTACCCCCCAATGCCCGAGCGCAAACCACTCGCCGGTGCGGCCAAACCCGGTAATGACTTCGTCGGCGATCAGCAACACATTATGGCGATCGCAGATCTCGCGCAGTTTTGGGAAATAAGAGGGCGGTGGCACGATCACCCCCCCGGCTCCCTGAACCGGCTCGGCGATGACCGCAGCGATCGTGTCGGGTCCTTCGGCTAGGATGGCTTTCTCGACTGCTTCGGCGGCGCCAATGCCGGGCTCTTCGTTGCCGGCCCAGCGATAGGCGTACGGTGCCGCCACCTGGATAAATCCCGGCACCAGCGGTCCGAACATCTTATGGTACGCAGCCATGCCGGTCGCGCTCATCGCCGCCATGGTCACCCCGTGATAGGCGTGAGTGCGTGAAATGATTTTAGTTTTGTTGGGCTTGTCTTTGATCTTCCAATAATAGCGAGCGAATTTGAAGGCGGACTTGTTCGACTCCGCCCCCGCGGTGGTAAAATACACTGCCGCCGAGTTCGAATAGGCGTGGCGCACGATTTTTTCACTGAGCCGCACCGCAGGCTCGTTGGTGGCGCCGATATAGGCCGAGGCAAAGGCAATGCGGCGCATTTGTGCCGCCGCGGCATCGGCCAGCTCGCCCCTGCCATGCCCGACATTGACATTCCACAGCCCCGACAGGCTGTCGATGTACTCTCGGCCGTCGGCATCGTAAAGCATCGCCCCCCGGCCCTCGGTGACGACCAGCGGCTCCCGGTGGTCGTCGGGGTGATGCAGTGGGTGAACCAGGTAGCGCCGATCGGCCTCGATCAATTGCGCGGTGCCGTCCATAATCTTCTCCTAACACGCGGCCTCTAAACGCAACCTAACCGGCGGGACCGGCTCAGGACAACAATCACGTCAGCGCGGCCGGCTAGTTGGCACGCTTAATCAAATCGCAATAAACCTGTCCCGGATCGGTAATCCTTTACGGATAGCGTGGGCTGCGGCGCGCCCGGCGCCTTGCCCCAAGATCGACCTGAGGAAACGCCAAAGTGAAACGAATTTTCTTGGTTGCCGCGCTCCTCGCGGCAGCGACAGCGGTCGTCCGGCCCGGACATGCGGCCGCACCGCCAAGCTGCAATCTCGGCAACGGCATCAAGCATGTCGTATATCTTCAATTCGACAACGTCCATTTCACGCGTGACAACCCAATGTGCCTTCCGACCTCGAGCAGATCCCAAATTTGCTCAACTTCATCGAGGGTAATGGGGCGTTTCTGACCAATCATTGGACGCTGCTGATCTCGCATACCTCAGTTGATATTCTGACCTCCCTTACGGGTGTGTACGGCGACAAATTCGGTATTCCGATTGGGAATAGCCTGCGCTACTTCAACCCAAACGGGTCGAGTAGTGGCGCGGGATCATTCGCGTATTGGACCGATCCCCTCGATTTATTCGATGCGGTTCCCACTGATACAAAGCCGGAGTTGATCGACCCTCAAGGAAAGATACATCCCGCGCCATGGGTGCCGTTTACCCGAGCCGGCTGCGATGTCGGCGCGTTCTCGATCGCCAATATCGAACTCGAAAATACCGGGCTCGACATCACCACCGTGTTCGGCGCCAATTCGCCCGAGGCAGCTGAAGCAAAATCCGACCCGAGCAAGGCCGCTACCGATTTTGAAGGGATCGCGGTACATTGCACCCAAAATAGCCCGGTTTGCGCCGCTCACAGCCGGGCGGACCTCCTGCCTGATGAACCCGGTGGGTATGTCGGCTTTAGCGCGCTGTTCGGCAACGCCAATGTTCAGCCGCAGATCTCGGCGGGTGGGCCTGTCAAGGATCTCGACGGCAATATAATCCAGGACGCCAAAGGCAATCCCGGATTTCCGAATTCGTTCAACCCATCCGCGTCACAAAGCCTGGGGTATCTCGCGACTATGCTCGAGAACAATATCCCGGTTGTCTATGGATACATTTCGGATGCGCATGATAACCATTTCACCGGAAGCGGAACCTACGGTCCCGGTGAGGCCGGTTATGTCGCCCAGCTGGCAGCGTACAATAAGGCGTTCGGTCAATTCTTTACGCGACTGGCGAGCCACGGCATCAATGCGAGTAATACATTGTTCATTGTCACGGCCGACGAAAATGATCACTTTGCCGGCGGCCCGCCAACGCCCGCGAACTGCGATGGCGTGAATGTCCCGTGCACCTATCCCAAAATTGGAGAGATCGATATCGATCTGAGCCAGCTGATGGCGACCGAATTTGGTGAAGGGGCACCCTTCTTCGTGCACAGTGACGACGCACCGACGTTTTACATTAATGGCAACCTCGGTCAACTGAGCCCGCTTACTCGCAAATTCGAGCATGAAGCTGCGGCCCTACAGGCGTTTAATCCGATCACGGGCGGCACCGATGAGTTGACGCAGGCCATCGCCGATCAGCAGGAGCAAACGCTCCTCCACATGGTCACGGCCGATCCGAACCGAACCCCAAACTTCATCATGTTCGCCAATCCCGACTATTTCCTGTCGGCCACAGGCAACACGAAGCATTGCGTGCCGCTTTCGAGGTGCTCGCAGGAAGGCCCCGGGTTTGCCTGGAATCATGGCGATTTCCAGCCCGATATCACCAATACCTGGCTCGGAATGGCCGGTCCTGGGGTCGAGCACATGGGCGTGACCGGTGCATTCTTTTCCGATCACACGGATATTCGGCCAACGCTGATCAGCCTTACCGGACTGACCGACGACTATGCTCACGACGGGCGCGTACTGATTGAGGTCATGACTGATGGCGCCGTTCCCCCAGCATTGCAGCAACATCGAGCCACATTTGGCCGACTCGCCAGCGTCTATAAGGCGGTCAACGCGCCGCTCGGGCCGGTCGGGATGAAGAGCCTGCAGGACGCAACCGCTGCGATCGAAGGCAGCGACAGCGCCTATATCGGGTTTCAGGCACAGCTAAAGGCTTTCACCAACCAGCGGAACTCGATCGCTGGTCATATGAGCCAGATGCTGGAAGCGTCTGCGTTTGGCGGGGTGCCGTTTAACGACATCGCCGCGCAAGTGCAGGTCGACTTAGGCCAGAACCTGTTGCAGTCGGTCCCGTGATTTCTGCTTGCTTAATGACGCGGTCGGGGGCAAGCATTCGCCCGCCTTTCAATAAGCCGGTCACCCTGCGGATGGCCGGCAACCCTCCGGAGGAAACGTGAGCCGACCCCGCGCTGCCGATGACTTTGCAACGATATCAGCTCGCCTTGCGGAACTGCGCCGTGAGCGCGAGATGGCCGCCAAACAGGATGCATCGGGTTCCGTCGGCGGCGCCGATAAGCCGAGAATGACAAGAAATGCCGAAGGACGCGCCCGTCCGGATAAAGGCGAACTGCCCGGATTGGGTGTCGGCCGCCGCTATCTGCCGGTGCGGCAACGATAGGCTTGGCTGGGACAAGGCCGCCCATTGGTGGATTCTCAGCGGTTTGGCAGGTCAAGTGGATAGATTGGCCGGCGCACCTTCTTAAAGGTAAGCTGGCCATAGTCAGAGGTGCATACCCCGACCCCAGCGCAGTCGATGGTCGCGCGCGCCAGTTTGCCGACCCCGGCGCGCCAATGAATGCGGCTCTTCAGCATCAGAAACCGCTTTTGCATCGGATCGATGCCGAGAGCGAGCAGGCAGTTCAGATCCGACGGCTCAACGTGGCGCGAGATCAGAACGATCTCGACAGCGCCGGTATCGAGCACGACGGCGGGACCCATATCCATCGCGACACCACGCGCCATCGGCCCGCGGTTGCGGTAGCGGCCGTTCGAGATCGTCTTGACCACGCCGGTCACGGTCAGTGGCGGGCTCTCGACGGGGATCGCCGGTATCGCGATCTTGCCACCGATCGATAACGTCACTGCGGTTCCGATCCCGGCGGCGATCGCTTGCTGCACCGCGTCGGGATCGTAGATCGCAAACACCGCGACATCCTGAAGCCCTTGCCGCAAGATTTCGGCTAATACCGCGATCGTGTCCATCGTGCCGCCGGAGGCGCAATTGTCATAGTGATCGAGGAGGACAATCGGCCCGTCGTCAGGAGCCGGGGCGGGCAATGCCTTCGCGCGGGCAACCGCTTCCGTCAGCGGCTCGATCTTGTAGACAAAGGCTTCGCGCTCGACCCAAGCGCGGTCCAATAATTCGTCGCGCAGCCGTTCCGCAAGCTCCCGGTCACCATCGGTTACGACGACGGCGCTCAGTCCGGCATTGGTGATGTCGGCGTGCGGAAACCCAGTAAACAGGCTCGCCGCCAACGCCCCTTCCGCGTTCATCACAGCACAGCGATGCTGCAACTCCTTGTTCGGGTGGTCGTCGGTGCCCTGGCGCATCACATGCGGCAGCATTGGCACATTACCCCACGCCATGACCGGGCGAACCTCACCGCGGATGGTCCGCAATAGAATCTCGCCGGCAAGCCGCGCGGTCTCGTAGGTGTCGATATGTGGGTAGGTACGATACCCGGTCACAACCGTCGCATTGGTAATAATCTCGTCATAAAGATTGGCGTGCATATCGAGCGACACGGCAATCGGCGTCGTCGGCGCGATGGTGCGCAGCCGCTTTAGAAACTGCCCCTCGCCGTCCTCCAGGCTCTGCGTCACCATCGCCCCGTGCAGGTCGAGCAGGATGCCGTCAAAGCCGCCCTCGGCGGCGGCGGCGCAGATGCAATTGCTAATTTCGACGTAGGCCATGTCCTCGACCCGGCCGCTCGGCGGGGCTGAAGCGGCAATCGGCAATACGATCTCGGCGCCCTCCTGCTCAGCGAGATCAAGATAGGCTCCGAGCCCGGTGCCGGTGCCGCGGTAAGCACGCGCCGCCGCCTCGCCATAAAGCGGCCCAGGGCCGTTGCCAAACCGCGCTAGCGGCGTCGGCACTGGCGAGAAAGTGTTGGTCTCGTGCTTCATCATTGCGATCAACAGGCGCATGACCCCAATTCCTCACTGAATCGGCGGCATCTTACCGCGATCGGCAATTGACCGGACTTAAATTCCGGCTGCGCAGCCATGCCCTAATCTCCGGTGGTTTACTATGCCTTGTTGTCCAGCGAAACAATACTAGCCACGCTGATCTCGGGGCATTTCCAGGCCAAAAGATGGGTTCTCGCCAGAAACGGTCGGCTGCGGGGAACCGATACCGACGCTGTGCCGGCCTGCCGGCTTACACGCGAGTTCCGCCGAACGCGTCGCCTTGGCGGTCTCGGTTTAACCATCTCTTGAGATTTGTCTGTCAGTCTCCGCGCCGACGGGATGGGTAGGCCGACGAGGGACTCCAGACGATCTGCTCTCAGCCATGCCCGCCCACTTGCGTAATTTTCGCTTTTCGTCGAGGCGCGTTTGCCCAAGCAGTCAGTCAAAGTCGTGCGGACCTCGCTGTGAGAGCGTTCCTGCAGCCATCGGCAATCGGGTCCGAACGGGATTGCGTTGTCGGCTCGCTTATGGTCGCATTGTCCAGCGATCGGCTTGGCCAGCCGCCATCGCGCCAGGCATGCGAGGCCACCGAGCAGTCGAACACCAGCGTTCTCGGGTTTCTGCTGCAAGAGGTCGATTTGGAAGCATTGCCGCGCGCCGCAGACGAGCGGCTGGCGGCGGCGTTGGCGCCGCTTCGAATAAAGCTCGACATGCTGATCGATATGACAGCAAGACTTTCCTATCGCGACATTGTCCTGCCGCCGGTGTGCGAGGTGGAGTTGGGCCGGACGCGCATCGCTTGGGGCTCGAAGCGGCATTGGGAGCGCGGGGAGTGGGCCCTAATATCGCTCTACTTTCACCCGACCTTCCGTGAGCCGGTCCGTCTGTTCGCCGAGGTGACGAACTGCCGCGAACAAAACTGCGACCATCGCTGGCGAATTGAAGCAACCCTGAGCGAGACACCGGGGATTTCAAGCGAGAGACTGGCGAGGGTGGCGCTTCTGACCCGCCGGCGACAGCAGGCGCGGCAACACCCGTTGACCCCGGCAGTGATCGAAAAATGATTCCGATCATCACCGCAGTAGCCGGCGTGCTCTCGGCACTCTCCTCAATCTCCAATCTGTCAAGCGCGCCGAGCGCACCTGTATCCGACGTTTCGCAATCAAGCGCGCCGGGAGCCGTTTCCGGCAACTTTGCCGATGCTCTGCAGTCAGCTGTCAGTCGCGCCGACAATGCGATCAATACGGCCAACCAAAAGGCAAAGGCGTTTGCTTCGGGCGACCAGACGGTCTCGTTGAGCGATGTCATGATCTCGCTCGAGCAGGCGAACTTGGCATTGCAGGCGGCCTCCGCCGTGCGCGACAAGGTGGTCGCCGCCTATTCCAACGTCATGAACATGCCGGTCTGATCGGCTCGGCGGGGGCGTCGTGGCTTTTCTTGACCTGGCAGGAGGCTTGCCGCGGAGCATCTTGGACCGGCTGCGGTCGCTCCTGAACGGCAAGGAGCGCGTCGCGCTGATTGCCGCGGTCGCTCTCCTGGCAAGTATAGCCGCTGTTACGATCCTATGGTCGTCGGGGACGCGCTATTCGGTGCTGTTCGCCGGATTGTCCGGAGAAGAGGGGGGGGCGCACCATCGCCGAATTGCAGAAACTCAACATCCCGTATCAGATCATCGAGGGTGGCAGAGTGATTCTGGTGGCGGCCACGGATGTGGGCTTTGCCCGGCTGCAACTGGCGGCTCGCGGCATACCAAAGCAAGATGGTGATCAATGGGCATTGCTCGACAATGAAAGTCTGGGTGTCAGTCCGTTTGTCGAGCAGGTCCATTACGCGCGAGCGATCGAGACCGCGCTGGCGCACACAGTTAGGGAAATTGACGGGGTCATTTCGGCGACAGTGAAGCTGGCATTGCCAAAAGAGACCGATTTTCTGGCAGACTCTCCAAAGCCGAGCGCGGCCGTGATGGTCAGGCTCCGCCCCGGGGTGCAGCTTACGACAGCGCAGATCGACGGCCTGGTTGGGCTCGTTGCCGCAGGTGTGCCCGGGCTCAATCACGATAATGTCACCCTGGTCGATCAGAGCGGCCGGGTGTTGAACTCAAACGGCAAGGATGCTCTGCAGCAAGTGCCGCAGCAGCTCGAAGTCGCACGGCAAGTCGCCAAGCGCTATGAAGCGGCGATCACCGATCTGCTGCTGCCAGTGTTGGGGCAAGGCAATTTCCGGGTCTCGGCGGATGCGGATATTGACTTTTCGCACACGCAGGAGAGCTCTTTGCGGTATGGCGATAGCCATGTCCTGAGCCAAGACGAGGCAATCCATTCGCGGGCCGCCAATGCCGAGCAAGCAATCGGTATTCCCGGGGCGTTGTCGAACCGCCCGCCCGAAACGCCGACGACGGCGCTGGCCCCAACGCGCCCTGTTCCCGCTCCGGGGGCCGTTCCCCCGCCACCCGCCGCGAGCACTGTCCCAAGCGAGGCAGATAAGCCGCCGCCGCTCCCCGACAGCCACCGGGTAACCAATTACGATATCGATCGGACGGTCCAATCATTGGATCATCCTCTATGGCGAATGCGCGCCATCAATATCGACGTTTTGATCAACAACCCCTCGCGCAACCCAATTCCGGCCGCGCGCATCCAATCGATCAACAAGCTCGTTAATTCTGCGATCGGCGCCGGTGAAAACCGACACATCACCGTCGTGGACCTGCCGTTTGCCGAGGAAGGGAGCAATGAGGGGGGGGCCAATCCGCCCTGGTGGCGGCAACGATGGATGACCGCGGTGGAACAGAACGCGTTGTTGATGCTGGCTGGAATGCTGGTATTGTTCGGCGGTGTGTTGCCATTGATCCGCCGGATCGGGGCAAATCCTTCTTTTATTGGCTTGCCGACGGCTGCTTCCAGTACCGGTCTGCAAGGCAAGACCGAACCGGCAATGACTTCATTGGCGGGCGCACGACATCCGGCGGTCGACGCCGCCGATACCGTGCGCAATTTGGTGGCCAATGATCCGGAACGAACAGCTCAAGTGATCAAGGAGTGGATCGCGCGTGATAGAAGCAGCGTTCGGCGAGCCAGCTGATCTTACCGATATCGAAAAGTCGGCCATGGTTATGATGCTGGTTGGTCAAGAGACGGCGGCGCAAGTCGTCAAATTCTTGTCGCAGCCGGAGATCAATAGACTGTCAATGGCGATGAGCCGGGTTTCCGCCGTCCCGAAAAACACGGCCGTAACCGTCTTACGCGAATTCATTGAGTTAATGCACGACGATGACCCGCTCAACATCGGCGGCGGCGGTGACGGATATCTTCGTGGCGTCCTAGAAAAGGCGCTCGGCGCGGAAAAGGCCGATTATTTATTGGGACGATTAAAGCAGGGGGTTTACGGAGCCGGACTGGACGCGGTGAAATGGCAAGATCCGCGCGACCTTGCCGATATGATCAAGGGCGAGCATCCGCAGATCGTGGCGATGATTTCGGCTTATCTCGAGCCGGAACAAGCGCAGACATTGATGGCGCAGCTTCCCGACCAGCTGGTCGAGCAAGTTATTCCCCGATTGGCTAGGCTCGACGCCTTGCCACCCAGTGCCATTCAGGAATTGAGCGAATCGCTCGAACAATTGCTCGCTGAGGAGCCCCAGCAAGCCCGTGTGTCGGTCGGCGGAGTAGATGTTGCAGCCAAAATCCTCAACCGTATCGGAGGTCCGAGATCAGGGCGTGTTTTGGGCTCGATTGAAGCGATCGATCCCGAGCTCGCGCGACTGCTCGCCGAGCGGATGTTCATCTTTGAAGATCTCGTCGAAATTGACGATCGAAGCTTTCAGATTCTGCTGCGAGCCGTGGATCAAAAGCTCCTCGTTTCGGCTTTGAAAGGAGCGCATGCACGATTGCAAGACAAGGTGTTACGCAATCTATCGCAACGAGCGGCCCAAATGCTGCGCGAGGAGATCGAAGCGCGCGGACCCATGCGTCAGGCTGAAATCGACGAAGCACGCAAAGAAATCCTGGCGATAGCGCAAGCGATGGAGGCTGAAGGAAAAATTATCGTCCGGGCGCAAGAAAGCATCGTTTCCTGAGGCCGGGAGGGTGTCTTTGCTGCGCGCTGCATCCGTTAACCGCGGCGCGGAACCGCGAGATGCCGCCGCGATTGCGGCGGCTGGCCGTCCCGCACCGGCCGGAGATTTTGTCGAAGCTCTCGACAATGCGGGCAATGCCGCGGAGGCTGTCCGCGGCGGCACCCGCGAACCACCTGGGAGAGACCACAGCGCTCCGCCCCAAAGCGAAGGCGCGGCAGTGATGCTCAGCGCCGGTCAACCGGGTTACGGCGCGAATGGCGCTTCTCTGCGATTGCTGGTCGACCCGAAGACGCCAGTCGGAGATGTTAAAGACATAGCGCCGGCTGCGGCACTCGCGCCGGATGTTGGCACAATTCCTGCCCCATTGCCGCAGTCTGGTGCCGGGCTGGATTTGCCGGTGAAGGGGGGCGTTGGGGAAGGTCGGTCGCTGGGGCCTGACACACCCAAAGCCCGCCAGAATCGCCCCGTAAATCGGCGAGTTGAGGCGCATTCCACGCACCCGGCTCGACAGTCGCCATTTCGAGGCGCGGCGCCCTCGCTCGGAATCGATGGCAAAGCCAGCGGCTCTCCCGGTCCAGTCAGCCGAAACACCGATAATTCAAGCTCGGATTACGACAAACCGACGGCGGAAGATCCACGACAAGTCTTCACGCAATCTTTTGGCGGATATGCGAATGGGAGGAGAACAACCCCACCCGGTGCACCCTCTGCGCCGGCGGATCGGTCGTCCCGCCGGGATTTGTGGATCGAGCCCGGGGCGCTCAATCCTGCTCTCGCGGTCGCGACCATGAATTTTATAAATCCAATACCCGATGCCGGAACGAACGCGCTTTCAGTTCCAGCGGTCGCGGACTCGCATAGTCCCGGGATATCCGCGGTCGCAGCCAGGACCGATCGACAAACAGAGCCAGCTCCGATTGGAATGAAACCGGGCAGCTCGCGCACTGCGCCAGCACAAACTGCGGGAGCCGATTCTGCAGGGCATGCGTCCGGAGGAGCCAAGGACGAGCCGACGGCCATGGTGGCAACGCGGACCCCCGACGCCTCGGGGTCCCGATCGTCTCTCGATCCGACATTTTCGAGCAAATCGCCGAACAACCTCGACCCGGGGCACCCGGCGCTGACACCCGGCAGCAGCCCGCAAATCGAAAACATAGTCCTCGATCCGCAGACGCTTCATTCCGGATCGTCAGCGGACAACGGCAACCCTACTCCTATTAGTTCGGTTCACGCTCTCGCAGCGCCGAGCGCAGCGGCTAACACGGCCCTCCCCGGCGGGCCCGCGGCGGGGGGTTCTTCAAGCGCGACAGTGGCAACACCTGCATCGATCGAGATCAGCCAGCAGCTCGCACGCCATGTCATGCGATCGATCGAAAATGGCATTCACGAAATTGTTTTGCGACTTCGTCCGTCCGAATTGGGCGATTTGACGGTTCGCCTGGCGGTGACCGGTCACGAGGTGTCGGCATGGTTTGCTACCCAGCAAGCACAAGCGCAACAGGTAATCGGCGAAGCCATTGGCCAACTGCAAGGTAACCTCGGCAATGCCGGCTACACCCTCGTCGGGGCGTGGGTTGGGAACGACGGGACAAGTCAGAGCGACCGGCGCGAGCGGCCGCCAGCACTCCCTCCGTCACGACAGGCCGACAGCGCCGCTCGCGAATTGGCGCCCGCAATGCCGATCTCCTCGTCCAATATGGGCGTAAGTATCTATGTCTGATCTATTGAGCGATGGGCGATCCGTCCGGCGCTACGTTTTTTACGATGAGCATCGGCCCTCACGGGCCTGGATGCCAAAGCTCGAAATGATCAATGAGCGCTTTTGTCAATACCTTCGCACGGCGCTCCAACATCTGCGGCCCGGGGTCGATGTTATCCCACCCTTGGCGATTCAGCTGATCAAGAACAGCGAGCTTACCGACAACCTGGCCCGGCCAAGCCACCTGACACTGGTTGAATTAAAGCCATTACGCGGAATGATCGTGGTCGTCTTCGACGCTGCTCTGGTCAGCTGGATTGTCGAAACCCGTTTCGGCGGCGATGGGCGATTTCCGATCGTCATTGACGGTCGGGATTTTTCGCCGTTCGAGCACAAGGCTGCGTGCCGGGTCATGCAAATCGTCGTCGAGCAGCTCGCCCTTGCGTGGCGGCCGATCGCCAGTTTGGAGCCGCGCATCGCGCGCCACGAATCCAGTTCGCAGTTGGCTACTATTGGGAACTCAGGCGATCAGATCATCTTCAACGTCTTCGATGTGCAAGTCGCCGGCAGCGGTGGCAAGCTGTCAATTGGCATTCCCTATGCCATGCTCGAACCGTTGCGCGACCGCTTACTCAGCGAGGTCGAAAACCAAGCCGTTGATCTGGATCCCCATTGGCAAGAGACATTGAAGCTCCGCATTGGGCAGGCGACGATGACGTTGCGCGTCGAGCTCACCAAGCTGCAGGTGACGGTAGGCGAACTATTGGCATTGCGTCCGGGCGCCATTTTTGCCATCGATCGGCCGGAAAGGGTCACGCTCGAAGCGAATGGGATAGCACTGTTTCGTGGCCGCTGGGGAAAACACGGCCGGAAAATCGGTGTGAGAATTGAGGAGCGGTTAGAGGCCGCGACTGAAATCCTCCCGTCGGCGCGGCGGGACGAACAGCAGGCGCGTAGCGATGAGCACTGAACCGCCGCCGCTCGGCGCGGCCGACAGGACGCCCGTGCCCTTTGGCGGAGCTCCGCACCCGCTTCCGCGTCTCGAGCCGGAGCCGGGGGCGGAAACCGCCCTGGCGGAGGTTGATGCTCCCCCTGCGACAAGTCTCGATCTGGTGCTCGACATACCCGTACGTCTCTCGGTAGAACTCGGCCGAGCCGAACTCCCGATACGCGATATTGTCAATCTCGGCCGCGGATCGGTGATCGAGCTCAATGGTTCACCCGGCATGCCATTGGATGTCTGCGTTAACGGCATCCTGATTGGCCGCGGCGAGATTGTCGTCATCAATGAAGAGCAGCTTGGACTGCGCTTCGTCGAAGTCGTCAGCCAGACAGAACGCGTCAGTCGGCTTCGGTAGAGGGCGGCGGTCATGGCAGCGCTATCGCAATCGGGACAGGTGGCGCTGTTAACCATATTTTATGTGGCCGGCCCAATATTGGCCGTCATCATGGTGATTGGCATCTTGGTCGGCGTCTTTCTCGCCGCAACGCAGATAAACGAGCCGACCGTCAGCTTTGTCCCGAAGTTCTTGGGCACCGGCATAGCTCTCGTCGTGCTCGGCCCTTGGTTGCTTCGGCAGCTCGAAACTTTCACGATATCTATATTGGCGGGACTGCCTCGGATGCTGCAGTGACAACTCCGGCGCAAGCGGCAGTCGCGCAGAACGTGTTTGCATTGGGACGGCATCTGCCGTCTCTGGCAGGGCCGTGTGCGTTTGTACTGGTCTTGGCGATGGTGGTCGTGCCATTGCCGCCCCTTGCTCTCGATATCCTGTTTACCTTCAATATTTCATTTGCGTTGATGATCTTGCTGGCGTCGCTGTACACGACAAAAGCGACCGAATTTTCTGCATTCCCGACCCTGCTTTTGCTGACGACATTGCTGCGGCTATCACTGAATATTGCCGCCGCGCGGGTCATTTTGCTCGACGGCTACTTGGGAGCGGGTGCTGCCGGCCGGGTTATCGAAGCTTTCGGCAGCTTTGTCGTCGGCGGCAATTACGCGGTCGGCATTGCTGTTTTCGCCATCCTCGTCATTATCAATTTTGTCGTGATTACGAAGGGCGCGGGTCGCATAGCCGAAGTCGCCGCGCGCTTTGTGCTCGACAGGATGCCCGGCAAGCAGATGGCGATCGACGCCGATCTGAATGCCGGTCTGATCAATCAGGAGGAAGCGACACGCCGTCGCCGAGAGGTTTCGCAGGAAGCCGATTTCTTCGGCGCGATGGACGGCGCCAGCAAATTCGTGCGCGGCGATGCCGTGGCGGCGGTGTTGATCTTATTCATTAATCTGGTCGGCGGCTTTGTCATTGCGATATGGCAGCACGGCCTCAGCTTCGCCGAAGCCGGGCAAACCTATACTCTGCTGACGATGGGCGATGGCCTCGTCGCCCAGATACCGGCGCTGGTAATTTCTTCAGCAGCCGGCGTAATCGTCAGCCGGGTTTCGACCGGGCACGATGTCGGCAATCAGGTCATCAGCCAGCTTGCCGCGTTTCCGAAAGCTTGGTGGCTCGCCTCCGGTATCGTCGGATTGTTCGGAATTATTCCGGGCATGCCGCATCTGCCGTTTCTGTTGTTTGCGCCATTGCTCGGTGCCGGCGGATGGTGGCTCGGACGCGAGCGGGCGCGCGAAGCCCGGCTTCAGGCGGCACCGCCGCCTCCAGCGGCGGAAACCGGTGAAATCGATATCGGCGTTGTCGAGCTAATCCAACCATTGGAAGTTCAGGTCGGATACCGGCTGGTCGGGCTCGTGAGCCAGGAGCGCGACGGCGGATTGCTGCGGCGGCTGCGCGCCGTGCGGCGCCAGGTATCGCGTGAATTCGGCTTCCTCGTGCCGGTCGTCCATGTTCGTGACAACCCCGATCTGCAACCCTCCGGTTATCGTATCCTGGTGCATGGGGTCGAAAAAGCGGCCGGAGAGGTGCATGCGGATAAGCTCCTGGCAATGCCCGCGGGAGACAAGACCGAAGAGATCACGGGTATCTCGGCGCGCGATCCAGTATTTGGCCGGCCCGCCAAATGGATCATGCCGACGATGGCCGAGCAGGCCCGCGCCGCCGGTTACACAGTGTTCGACGCCGCGGTTGTCGTCGCCACGCATTTTGAACGCATCTGCGAGGATAATATCGAAAGCTTGTTCGGGCGCAGTGAGCTCGACGCATTACTGGCTTATTTTGGGAAGCAAGTACCCAAGCTGGTCGAGGAGCTGACGCCAAAGCTGCTGCCGCTAACGACAGTGCATAGCGTGCTGTGCGGCTTGCTCGCGGAGCGCGTGCCGATCAGTGATTTAAGGAATATTATCGCGTCGCTGATAGAAAGTGCTGCGGTGACGCAAGAGGCACCCGGCTTATTGGCGGCGCTCCGTCTGCGTCTGGCTGGTTTCATTATACAAAACCTGTTCGGCGCCGTTGCCGAATTAAAAATGGCGGCATTGGAACCCGATCTCGAGAGGTTGTTGCAAGAGGTCCTGCGGCTCGCCGCCGGCAGCGGGGTGTTTGCGATCGAACCTGCCCTCGCGGGTGAGCTTCGCGCCGCGGCTGCGCTGATGGCCGGCCGTCTCGTCGCGATAGCGCCGATTGCGGCACTGATTACCAGTGCAGAGCTGCGCGAGCTTGTTGCCCAATTATTGCGAATGGTTCGGCCCCGGATTTGGGTGTTTTCATATCAGGAGATCCCATCCGAAAAGCAAATTAAAGTCATGGAATTGCTGGGTCGGCCGACACTGAACCATGCCTGACGATCGCTCACGCTTACCGCTTTGCTCTCCGGCGATAGCCGTCGGGTCGATTACGCCCGCCGCACCGGCGGGCGGCGCAGCGGCATACCGCATAGATTTCGATGAAAGTGAGCTGGTCAGGTGCTATGTGCCAACCGTCAAACGCCTTGCCCGCCATTTGCAAGGACGTCTACCGCAGACGGTTCAGCTCGACGATCTGGTCCAGGCCGGGCTGATCGCGGTCTTGCGAATAGCTCGCCGAACTGGTTGCCGTGAACTTGACCAGGGCATTGGGCACCGAGCGATCGTCAATGCGATGATCGACGAGGCAAGACGCACGACATGGGCGCCGACCCGAACCGTACGGCTGGCCAGATCCGCCGCGAAGGCGATGCGCGCGGTCAGGCAACGACTTGGACAAGATGGCAATGACGAGGATATCGCCGCCGAGTTAGCGATTACGGTCGATCAGTACCACAAAATACTTGTCGAGATCGCGGGCATATCGCTGTTGGATGTCGACGCTTTCGACGATGCCCGCGAACCGGCGTTGCAAATTGCCGGCAACCAGGAAGAGACGCTGCGTCTGTCCCGAATTACCGAGTCCCTCGCCAAATCGATCGCGTCGCTGCCGACCCGTGAACGGCTGGTGGTCTCGCTGTATTACGAGCATGAGCTGAATATGGAGGAGGTCGGGGAAGTGCTCGGCCTCGACAAATCGACCATCAGCCGCACGCATGGTCGGGCGTTGTTAATGCTGCGGAACGCCCTCGCCGATTGGAGCGCCAACCCATCGTGCCGTCCGGTGGGAGTATAGGGTGGATATTCTCTCGCTAATCGGCTTCATGATGGGCTTTGGCGCCATCGTGCTGACGATGACGATCGATGGCGGGAATCTGGGCTCTTTGCTCCAGCTGTCGGCACTGATAATTGTCGGCGGCGGTACGATCGGCGCCGTATTGGTGCAAACGCCGTTCCCGGTTTTTATGCGTGGCTGCAGAATGCTCGTTTGGGTGTTCTTGCCGCCCAAGGATGATCGTGAAGACCTGGTCAAGAATTTCGTCGAATGGCTGCGTATCGCGCGACGCCAGTTCATTCTCGCACTCGATCCGGTGGCTGAGCAGCAGCCGGACCCTTTTGTCCGGCAAGGTTTGCGATTGGTGGTTGACGGGATCGACGCCGCACAGATCCGGGTTGTCCTCGAAGCGATGATCACAACCCAGGAACACGAAGAGTTGCTGGCCAGCGAGATGTTCGAAGCAATGGGCGGCTATGCGCCGACAGTCGGCATACTCGGGGCGGTGATGGGATTGATCACCGTGATGTCGCATCTCGAGGATCCCACCAAGCTTGGCAGCGGTATTGCGACCGCCTTTGTGGCGACCGTTTACGGCGTCGGTGCCGCAAACCTGATCTGCCTGCCGATCGGCAACAAGCTCAAAACGCTGGTACGGCGTCGTATGCGGCGGTTGGAGATGATCACCGAAGGCATGGTAGGGATCGCTATCATGGAGCAGCCAATGCAGTTCGAAATGCGGCTGCGCAGCCTCGTCGACGTGTCGCCCAACGACGCGGCGGCGGAACCTGAGACACAAGACACTCCGCCCTCGCCATTGAATCCAAACGAACTGAGCGCTGCTGAGTGAATCTGCGCCGAGCACCTATGCGGAGAAGCGAATGCGCCGTTCACCCGAGCAAAAGCCGCAAAACCACGAGCGCTGGATCATTTCCTATGCTGATTTTACGACGCTTCTATTGGCGACCTTTGTCGTCATGTACGCGGTGTCCACCATCAATTCGTCGAAATTCCAGATGATGGCTGAGGCGTTCTCAACCGCCTTTATGGGCAAAGAGGTCAAGATTCAGTCCGCCGGAATGGCGGCCGCGCATAAGGCGCCATTCGATAATATGCCCTCGCCGGTTCACACTCCGGTGATCACCCGGGATGTTCAGGTAAAGAACCTGCCGCCAGCCCTTCGGCAACATGTCGAGCGCCAGGCGGAGAGACTGAACGAGGCTTATGAAAAGCTGACGGCATTGCTTTCCGGCATGATCCGCAAAGGTGAAGTCCGGGTGTCGTTGCAGTCAGTCGGGGTGGTAATCGATGTCAACGCGGTGGTGTTGTTTGAGAGCGCCCAAGCCGATTTAACCATCAAAGCTCTGGGGCTGATCGAACAAGTATCCAGTGTATTGAAAAGCCTGAATTATCGGATTCAAATAAACGGTTTTACTGATAATGCTCAGATCCATACCGCGCAATTCGACTCCAACTGGGATTTATCGGCAGCTCGCGCCATATCGGTGGTCAAGCGGTTTGTCCTGGACGGCATTGATCCGGCATTGCTGGTTGGCGCCGGTTATGGCGAATACCACCCTGTCGCTTCCAACGATATCCCCGAGGGGAAGGCCATGAACCGGCGCGTGTCGATTGTTGTGGTTTCGCCGTTTGAAGGCCAAGACATATTGAAAACACCGCTGATCGAAGAGCCGCAGCAGCGCAATCCTGCTGCACTAGGCGGCGCCTCGGTCACCGGCGATGTGGCCGGCCCCGCGCGACGCGATGATCGCGAGTCGACGACGTGCAGTGCGCAATCCGGTCGAGACCGCTGCTGAGCGCCGGTGCAATGATACGGAAATCGCCCAATGCGACCATTTCTGCTATCGGCAGGGCTCGCCTTGATGTGGTTTGCGCAATTTCAGGACTTGGCCGTCGAGGGGGACGTGCCGGCGGTCGGCGTTGCAGCGGTCGCCGGAGCCCGCTTCTTGGCGGATCTGGTCGGTGTCTGGCTTGCCATATCGATGCTTCGCCTGGTGTTCGCAATGGTTCGTTTAGGCTGGATATCGGCGCGGACCTCACTGCGCTGAATATGACCAACATTAGAATGATCTCATCCACTATTCCTCTGCTCCTCTGGCAAATTCCGCAACTCGACGACGGCCTCGATGCGGTGTCGGCTCCCGGATTTATCCGGGAAGAAGGCATTGGCGACGATGGCGCCGCTACTGAACCGGAGGAAGACGAACCCGAACCACAATCGATGGCCGACCTTGTTCAGGAGCAGATCGCAACCGGGTATGCCGAAGGCTGGGAGCGCGGTCTTTCGGAAGGACGACAAAAAGGTTACGCCGAAGGTGTCGCGGCGGGCGCCGACACAGCCCAGGCGGAGCTCCAATTTGGGGCGCAGCGGCTGCAGGCGATTATCGCCCAGCTCGGCAGCCCGGTCTCTGTTCTGGACGCGGCGGTCGAAGAGGCGGTTGCCGCTTTGGCACTCGAGGTGGCGCGCTGCGTGATCGGCAGTGAGACCTCGCGATCACGCGACTACCTCGTGCGCCTAATTCGCGAGGCTATTGCAAAAGTGCCGATCGAAACGGGCGCGGTAAAGGTCGTCTTGAACCCTGCAGACCTGGAGATCGTTCGTCGATTGGCGCCGCGGATCGCAGAGGATGGCGCCGTGCTGGTCAGCGACGAGTTGATTGAGCCGGGCGACTGTCGGGTCGTCGCCGATGGCCAAAACGCCCCGATCAAGGACATGCGCTGGCGCCCGCGCCCCGGCGAGAGTGTGTCGCAGGTCGAGTTGTGTTTGGCATCGCGATGGCGTGCCGTAATGCTCGCCATGTTCGAAGGCGAAGACAAATGAAACCGGCTTCATCGAGCGCAATGGCAGCTTTGGCAGAGCCGATGGAAAGGTCGATCGGCGGAGCAGCAAATCTGCGGTTGATCGAACGGCTCGACCGCTATCGAGCGCGGTTGGGCGATAGCGAAAATAGGCTAGTGGTCCATGGCAGCCTCGTGCGAACGGTCGGGCTGGTAATGGAGGCACGCGGGGTTCGGGTGGCGATCGGCGAACGCTGCTTTGTCGAGAGCGAGTCGGGCCGGCTGGTATCGGCAGAGGCAGTCGGGTTCGACGGCGAACGGGTATTGCTGATGGCTGAGGGCCACAGTACCGGACTAGCGCCGGGCGCGCGGGTTATTCCGGCCGGGCGCTCGGTCGAAATAGCGGTGGGTCCGCAACTTCTCGGTCGGGTTGTCGATGGCGGCGGTCTGGCATTGGACGGTAAGGGTAAACTGCGCTGTGCCGAGCGGATGCCTTTGTTTGGCCGGCCAATAAACCCGATGCGGCGAACGCTGGTCGATATGCCGCTCGATGTCGGCGTGCGGGCGATCAATGCCCTGTTCTCGGTCGGACGGGGCGCTCGATTAGGTCTTTTTGCCGGAAGCGGCGTCGGCAAAAGTGTCCTGCTTGGAATGATGGCGCGGTATACGAGCGCTGATGTGGTGGTTGTCGGGCTGGTCGGCGAACGCGGCCGCGAGGTTAAGGAATTTATCGAGCGCATCCTCGGGCCCGGCGGACTGGCCAAAGCGGTTGTTGTCGCGGCGCCCGCCGATGCCTCTGCATTGGAGCGCGTCCACGGCGCCTACCGAGCAATGGCAATCGCTGAATACTTTCGTGATCAGGGGAAGCATGTCCTGCTGCTGATCGATTCATTGACACGGTTCGCGATGGCTCAACGTGAAATCGGTCTGGCGATCGGCGAGATCCCCGCGAGCCGGGGCTATCCCCCCTCAGTGTTCCAGCGGATCGCGGCATTGTGCGAGCGCGCCGGCAATGGCGAATTCGTCAGTGACGAAGAGGCTGGCGGCAGCATTACCGCTCTGTACACCGTTCTGGTCGAAGGTGACGATCTCAATGATCCGATCGGGGATTCAACCCGGGCAATCCTCGATGGTCATCTCGTGCTGTCGCGCCGACTTGCCGAAGCCGGCCTTTTTCCCGCACTTGATGTCGGATCGTCGATCAGCCGAGTGATGTCCTCGATTGTTTCGAGCGAGCAGATCGCTCTCGCCCGACGCTTCAAACAGCTTTGGAGCCGGCTTGAAGAGAGCCGCGACATCATTGCGCTTGGCGGTTATCGATCCGGTAACGACGCCGAGCTCGATCGAGCGGTAGCACTTCGCCCCGCAATCGAAGACTTCTTGCGCCAGGACATGACGAGCCCGGTTTGCTTTGCCGACAGCGTGGCGGCTCTCGGCGAGCTACTCGGTGATTAAGGGGGCGTGTCGGTGACTGCAATGATCCGTCTGGCTGAGCATCGCGTTGAAGAGGCGGTCTTGTCGTGGCGGCGTCTTTGCGCGCAATGCGACGATACACGCCAGAGATTGATGCTTTTGCAAGCGCATATGGAGAAATACCGCGACGCGATTCGCACGCAACCTGCGGCAAGGAATGCCCGCAGCCTCGACCGCGACTTATATCGGCTTTATCGGCCAGGTCGAAGCGGTTGTCGCCGGCCAACAGAGCGAGCTCGGTCGCCTCCAAGACGCCTGCGCGCGACGATGGCAGGAGCTGCTCGATGCCCGGCGCGAAAAGCGCATTTGTGAGATCTTATCCGAGCGTGCGGCAGCGCGAGAGGCAGTAACTGCATCGCGGCGTCTGCAATCGGATTTCGACGAGTTGCTGCAACGTAGCGGCCGGAGCTCGGCGCCGAAGCTCGTTCGGAGCAGGATCAGACGCGGGATCAGATGATGACTGACGCTGATGGGGTGGTTGCGGTCGCCGCCAAGACCGGACGGCATTGGTCCGTACTTCGGTCATGGAAGATGATCGCTGTTCTGGTGATCGGAACCACCGCCGCATCTGCGGGCGGGGCATATTGGTTCATCGCACCGCGACAGGCGGCACCGATCGCCAGTAATCATGTGCCGGAGCTTCCATTATACCTCGAGATCAAGCCCTTTGTCGTCAGCATCGCCAATGATGCCGGCTCGCCGCATTTTGTCCAACTCGGCATCAACCTCGCCGTTCCCGGCAAGGATGCAGGGAACGCCATTACCGGCATATTGCCCGAAATTCAGGACGCGCTGCGACAAACCGCTCTCGCCTATAAAGTAGAGGACATTGTCACCCCGGCTGGGGTCGATAAATTGCGCCAGGCGATGCTCTCGGCAGCGAACCGGCTTCTCGCTCAGCGGCTCGGCGCCGAAGAGGTAAAGCGCCTTGGTGGTGCTCAGCCGAATGGCCGAGTGGTTCAGAACATCTACTTCTCCACTCTGATCGTCGAATAAGGAGCCGAGCGTGCCTTTTGAAGCTGGCGGTCTTGGCTCACTCTCGGCGGCGACGGGCGTGATTGTCGTTCTATTGTGGGTCGCGCTGTGGGCAATCCGTCGGGCGCGACCGAACGGGCTCGCGGCGCGCAACGAGGACTGCAAGATTCTTCGTGCGCTGGCCTTGGGGCCGAGGGAGCGGCTGCTGGTCGTTTCAATCGGTCCAAAACAGTTCGTGCTCGGGGTTGGCAGTGGCGCGATCTCTCTGCTGCATGAGCTGAACGAACCGTTATCGCCGATTGCGCCGGCGAGTGTCGGTTTTGGTGAAGTCATGCGCAAGGCGAGGGAACGATGGCGCGCGGGATGAGGGCACGCGGGATGGGCGTGGGGCATTGCGCTCGTAGTCGCGGCCGGCATCGCGCCTATTGCGGCAGCGCACGCCGCCGGGATCGGCATGCTCGACGCGCAACCCGATGGTCACGGCGGCCAAACCTATACCGTACCGATCCAGATAATGTTGCTGATGGCGGGTTTGACGTTTCTGCCTGCCATCCTCCTGACGACGACGGCATTCACCCGGATCATTATCGTGCTGTCGCTGCTTCGCCAGGCGTTGGGATTGACCCAAACCCCACCCAATCAGGTGCTGATCGGGCTGGCGCTGTTTTTGACGATGTTTGTCATGGGTCCGGTTTTCTCCCGCATCAACAGCGACGCGCTGCAACCACTCTTAAACAACAGCATTTCCTCGACCGACGCGATCGAGAAAGCCGAAGCGCCATTACGCGAGTTTATGATCAAGCAGACGCGGCGCGAGGATTTGGGTTTGTTCCTCAAACTGGCGGGCGGTGAAACCTATAGCAGCGCAAGCGATGTTCCGTTCCGCATCCTATTACCGGCATTCGTCACCTCCGAGCTCAAGAGCGGTTTTCAGATCGGGTTTATGATATTCCTGCCGTTTCTGGTGATCGATATCGTCGTGGCAGCGGTCATGATGTCGCTCGGGATGATGTTGCTCTCGCCGATCAGCGTTTCATTGCCACTGAAGCTTGCCTTGTTTGTCCTCGTCAACGGTTGGACGTTAGTCGTCGGGTCGCTGGCACAGGGATTTGTGCGATGAACACGATCGCGGTCATGGTGTCAGTACGCGAAATGTTGGTTGTCGTGCTGGCGCTCGCCAGCCCGTTTTTGTTGACCGCGATATTGTCCAGCTTTGTTGTGGGTGTTTTGCAGGCAGGCACCCGTATCAACGATTTGACATTGAGCTTTGTCCCGCGGTTTTTGGCGGTGTTGCTGGTCGCCTACTTTACTGCAGCATGGGCCTTCGCTCAGATGACCAGCTACTTCGAACGCTCGGCGACGGCAATGCGGATATTTTCCGGTTAGCCGTGCTGTCGATCAACGATACCGACCTGGTCCGCTGGCTGGGCGAGTTCTTCTGGCCGTTTCTGCGTACGCTGGCACTCTTTGCAGCCGCACCCGGTTTCAGCTCGATGGCTGTTCCAACTCGGGTAAAAGTAGCACTCGCCTTCGTTATCGCGGCCGTTCTCGCTCCGGTAATCCAGCACTCGGCCCCGCTGACGTTGTCGTTTACGGCAGTTGTCCTCGTCATCGAGCAAATTGCGGTCGGTGTCGCCCTCGGCTTTGGGATGCAGTTGACCCTCGCCGCCATGGCTTTCGCCGGTGATTTTATCGGCGTTCAGATGGGCTTCGGTTTTGCTGGCCTTCTCGATGCACAGAACCGGTTTGAGGTGCCGGTGATGTCGGATTTTTTTGGCCTTGTCGGCTTGCTGCTGTTTTTGTCGCTGAACGGGCACCTGATCCTGCTGGGTGTTCTGGTGAAGAGCTTTGACGTGGTCCCGATTTCACCCGAAGCCGGGGTAACGGTAGAGGGATGGCACGCGTTGGCGAGCGCTGGCGCCCTGCTCTTCCAAATGGGCGTATGGCTGGCCTTGCCGGTGATCGCGATCCTGCTGGCGGCGCAGTTGGCAATGGCACTATTGTCGCGCGTCGCTCCGCAGATCAATCTGATGTCGGTCGGATTTTCCGTGTTCATGTGGGTCGGGATAACAGCGACGATCGCGGTGCTGCCGTTTTTTGTGCCAGCGGTCGAGCATATGATCGCGGCCGGATTAAAGGTGGGCCGCGCCGCCATTAGCGTCCATCTGCCATGAGCGATAACTCCGGCCGCGGCGACCGCACGGAGCAACCGACACCACGACGCCTTGAGAAAGCGCGCGAAGAAGGCTCGGTGCTGCGCGCGCACGGGGTGGCGGCAGCAGCGGTTCTCGCGGCCGGGGCGGTCGTCTTAAGCTTAGCCGGCGGGAAACTCGTTGGATTGCTCGATCTATCGCTCCGACGCGGCTTGAGCTCCCGGATGGAGGGGTTAGAGGAGCCGGCTCACCTGCTTTCGGCGGTAAGTTCGATCGTAATGCCGGGGCTGCAAGTCGCCGCGATCTTTCTGATCACGATGGCAGCGGTCGCACTTCTCGCCGAGATCATGATCGGCGGCTTTAGTTTTTCTGCGCAGCCATTGAGCCCCGACTTTACCCGCATCAATCCGATTGCGGGGCTCCAGCGATTGTTCTCGCGCGCGGCCTTGGTCGAAATTATCAAGGCATTGCTCAAATTCGGTGTTGTCGGCATTCTCGCCTTTAGCCTGATCCGGAGCTGGGCCCCCGATTTTGTCCAGGGAGCGATCGAAACCTGGCCACGCGCAGTCTATCACGCGACATCGCTGTGGAACCGCCTCTTCCTGGTGCTGGCGGCGGCGCTGGCCGGCATCGCAGTGCTGGAAGTGCCATATCAGGTTTGGGAACACCGTGATCGGCTCAAAATGACACGGCAAGAGGTGAGGGATGAACTCCGCGAACTCGACGGCAGTCCGCAGACCAAGCGTCGGATAAGGCTATTGCGGCGCAGACTGGCGCGAATGCGGATGGCGGCAGAAATTCCCAAAGCCGATGTCATCGTGACCAACCCCGAACATTATGCTGCGGCATTGCAGTACCGCGACGGCATGCGGGCGCCGCGTCTCGTCGGCAAAGGGACCGGGCTCGTCGCTCAACGCATCCGCGAGATCGCCGCGGAGCACAATGTCCCGGTCATCGAAGCGCCGCCATTGGCCCGCGCGATATGCCGATTTGTGGAGCTCGAAGACGAGATACCGGCCGGCCTCTATCCTCCTGTTGCCGAAGTGCTAGCCTATGTCTATCGGCTGCGGGCGGCGGGCGCATCGGGAAGACCGTTGCCGCCGACGCCTGTGGATCGGCGGTTTGAACCTCCAACCGAGTTTGCCGCCTGAAGTCGAGAGCTCCAGTCAGGCGGCGCCGAGCGGGTTCGGCGTGGGCGGCGTGCGGTCGGCGCCATCGGGTGTGTAAGACCGATGATATTCCTGCTGACGCAACCTGTCGATCGTCTGGGTCAAGTGGCGGACCATTGCCGAGCAGATGATCGAGTTGCCCCGGTTGTAGCATTCCAATGCGGCGAGGGCTTCTGCGCATGGGCCCGCTGATCCCGATTTTTGGCACTCCTTCTCGATCTTTTCGGCGATGAATAACTTCCGCGCGACAACTCCGGAGATTTGCTCAGGATTGCCCGACAGGAGAATGCTGCGTTCCACCTCCAAAACCTGCTGCAGTTCGGCGATCAGTGCCGAAACCTGGTCGGTCGAATGCGACATCGTGATTCCGTTTCTGCGCCGTCTAGAATTTCATTTCGACGCTTCCGTCGTCGAGCACAATTGCCCGCATGGTTTTCTTGCTATCGGGGTTTTCGACTTCGATGCTGTCACCCGTTCGGCCGTCTTCCAGGGCGAGTGCCGGCGTTTTGATCGTCATTGTGCTGGCGGAAAGGGTTAGCAGCACCTTTTGCCCGTGATGCACGACAATCGGAAATTCTAGGAACGACGACAGTATCGGCGACCCGGCAAGCAACCCGACACGCAATATTTTGCCCTCAGCTTGCGCCGCTTCGGTCAACACGCCGGCGCTGTTAGCGAATATGTCAATACGGCCGTGGGTCAGATCGCCAGCCGCGAGCTTGGTGTTGGGCGTCAGATTGATCGCCGCTACCAGCGCCTCGACCCACGCATGCAGCCGGACCGGAACGTAGAGGGTCCAACTCGGCATCCGGCACTCGACTTTCGCCGTCATAATCGCCGCATTGACCGGCGGAAGGGCTACCTCGAGAGCCGGACAGGCGGGCAGCCGGAGGCGGGTGTCGATTACGCCCATCGCTACATCGACGGTGGCGCCGTTGAACGTGCCCAGCCGCGGCGCGATGGTTGTCGTAATCGCCGAGCGTATCGAGTCTGCATTTTCGGTGTCTCCTGTTGCGCCGGAAATCGGCATGGCAAGGGATATAGCGAGCACGCCCGCTAGCACCGCGGTCGGCGCCGCCTTTCGAATCTACATTGGATCATTTTTCTCTCTTGCATTGAGCCTATTTATACGTATTATGCAGAAACGAGAAAATTTCGCAAGCAGGAAGAATGAATGCAGGTTCGCACGTGTTAGGGTCTCTCGATACGGGTCTAGACTTCTTCCGACAGGTGCTGAATTTGCGTGCGGATCGCCAGCAGTTGCTCACCGCCGATATTGCCAACGCCAGCACGCCCGGTTTCAAGGCGCTCGATCTCGATTTCGGGGAAGCCCTAGCAGCCGCTGAGTTGGGCGGCAAACCATCGGGGTTGTCGTGGTTGGTCGATGATCCGCAGCATCTGAACAGACCCATGAACGCTGGTGTCGGGGCCGCTGCGGACGCGATCAAATACCAAATTGGCGCACCGCTGACGTTGGACGGGAACAGTGTGGATCTCAATCAGGAGAAAGTTGCGGCAGGCGAAAACGCCATCCAATACGAAGCCGCCGCCAGCTTCACGTCACAGATTATCAAAATGTTGGCGGTCGCAATAAGCGGGTCCGGTTCGCAAGCGTCAAGCGGAGGCTGAGCGTGCCGCTGCTCACCACCCTCGCGATCGCTGGTTCCGGCATGGCCGCCGAAGCCGAGCGATTGACCACCGTTGCCAGCAATATTTCCAACGCCAATAGTGTCGGCGCGTCTCCCGGCGCTGCCTACCGCGCCCGCGAAGTGGTTTTCCAGGCAGTTGCGCCCGAGGGCGCCAGCGACGATCCATCCGGAGTCGGCATGGCGGGCGTCAAAGTCGCCGCGATCGTTGGAAGCGCGGCGCCGCTGCGGACCTCCTTTGAGCCCGGCAATAACCTCGCCGATGCTAACGGTTATGTAACGATGCCAAATGTAAATCCGGTCGAGGAAATGGTCAACATGATCTCGGCGCAGCAGGATTACCAGGCCAATCTGGAGGCATTCAACGTTGCCAAGACATTGGCATTACGCACGCTGACGATCTAACCCAGAGGGCACGATGACGACGGCAGCAAGCGCGATGCCGGTGACGGTAATGGCATTGCCCACCGGCACGCAGCTTCCCACCAATGCAAATGGTCTGACCAGTTCAGGCCAGACGCTGAATCAAAACGACTTTTTGCAATTGCTTACGGCGCAGCTCGAGCATCAGGATCCGCTCAATCCGACAAGCGCCGATCAGTTCGCCTCCGAACTCGCCGAATTTTCGACCGCCACCGGCGTGCAAAACCTCGAGACCAGTTCGAGCGGACAACAGGCGGTCGGGCTCGTCGGTCAGAATGTCGCGGTCAGCGGGAATTCTGCGGCCCTCGGGCAGAGCGGCGGCGCCACCGGCGCGTTCAATCTGCCCTCTGCTGCGAGCAATGTCGCGGTCGCGATCACCGATCCAGCCGGCAATACGGTGGCGCAGCTCAATCTCGGAGCGATGCCGGCCGGAACCCAGACATTCTCATGGACTGGCGGCGGCTCCAATGGCGTCGCGCTTACGCCAGGAACCTATCGCTTCAGTGTGACGGCGGTGGGCGCCACAGGCGCCGCCATTGCCGCAACCCCTTATGCTGTTGTCCCGGTCACCGGTGTCGGGCTTGGCGGTCAGAGCGGGCCGACGCTCGATATTGGCGGCGGTCTCGCACCCGTACCGCTCAGCGCAGTCCAGCAGGTATTCTGATAATCAGCTAACTTTGAGGAGATTATCCGATGTCGCTTTTAACGGATTTGTCAGGCGTCAACGCCGCGCAGACCGACATCGACACGGTTGGTAACAATATCGCCAACGTCAATACGACAGGGTTTAAAGTTTCCGACGCGCAGTTCTCAGCTCTCTATGGTACCGCGCTATCGAACGCGCCGGGCCAAGGCGTGAACACCGCAGACCTTTCCCAATCGTACAAAGAAGGCACAGTTTCGCAGACGGGCAATCCGCTCGACGCCGCGATCACCGGTAACGGCTTTTTCCAGCTGCAGAGCGGATCCGGGATCGTCTACAGCCGAGACGGGTCGTTTCAAATCAGTAGTTCG
The DNA here is from genome assembly GCA_963777435.1 of uncultured Alphaproteobacteria bacterium. Classification (GTDB taxonomy): domain Bacteria; phylum Pseudomonadota; class Alphaproteobacteria; order ATCC43930; family CGMCC-115725; genus AP-15. The sequence goes on along the minus strand of CAVZQT010000004.1, from coordinate 131,112 downwards.
GGGCAATTGGTCAATGCGAGCGGAGCGCGGGTCTTGGGTTTCGCGCCGACCGCTAACGGCACTGCGGCGAGCAGCGCCGGATCGTTGCAGCCGATCCAGATCAATCAGGCCAATATCGCGCCAGCAGCGACCAGTAATCTGACCTTGGGTGTCAACCTGCCGGCATCCGACGCCGCGATCAACACCGCCACTAACCCGTTCAGTCCCTCTAACCCGCAAAGTTACAACGAGAGCACGACAATAACGGTTTACGACAGCCTCGGAACCAACCTTTCGCTGACCACGTATTTCACCCAAGTAGCTGGTTCGGGTTCGCCAAATCAGTGGCAGACCAACTGGCAGTTGACCACGCCGAGCGGCACTTCGATTGCTTCAGGTGCCGGTCCGACTTTGAGTTTCAACAGCAGTGGTCAGCTCGTCTCCGGCAGCGGTTCAGTGACGACCGGCAGCTTGCCGGATGGCGCTGCACCACTGAGCATTACCGAGAATTTCACCGGGACCAGCGTTTCCGGCCTATCGTTCGGGGTCAATTCGGTTAGCGGCAACGGCAGTGGCGGGGGCCAACTCACCGGCGTGCAAATCGCTTCCGACGGTGTTGTAACCGGTCAATACTCGGATGGCGGCACGCAGGTTTTCGGAACCGTCGCCTTGGCAAATTTTGTCAATCCTCAGGGGCTGGTTCTAATGTCGGGCAACGTTTGGGCGGCTTCCACCGGTTCCGGCCCGCCGGCGACCGGGGCTCCCGGCACAGCGGCGCTAGGGCAACTCGAATCAGGTGCACTCGAGGGCTCCAACGTTGATTTGTCGACCCAGCTCGTCAACCTAATCACGGCCCAGCAGGCCTATCAAGCTAATGTCCAGAGCATCAATATTGAGCAGCAGAATTTCCAGCGACTGCTGACAATTCAATAAAGTCCGACGAGCTTTATCGATGAGCCAGCAGCTTTTCTACCTCGCGATGGCGGGTCTCGACGCCGCTATGGATCGCGCCACGGCCGCTTCCAACAATATCGCCAATCGCGGTACCACCGCCTTTAAGGCGCAAAACCCGGTATTTCAGGCGATGCCACTTTACGGCCAGGGCCAGCCCAACCGGGTAATGGTGGCAACCAGTGAAGACAGCGCCGATTTCCGACCGGGGCCCATTCAAAGGACAGGCCGCAACCTCGACGTCGCGGTGAAGGGATCGGGTTGGATCGTGATTCAGGCGTCCGATGGCGGTCCGGCCTTGACGCGCAACGGGTCGCTGTCGATCTCGGCCACGGGCATGCTTCAGGATGGCGCGGGTCACATCGTGCTCGGGGAGGGCTTTGCGCCGATCGTGCTGCCGCCGCTGCAATCGGTGACCATTGGCGAGGACGGCACGATTTCTGGTGCGTTGGTCGGACAGACCCCTGATCAGGTCGCAACTTTGGCGCGGATTATGCTCGCAAACCCGCCAAACGCCTCATTGCAGCGGCAATCCGACGGACTGTTTCAGGACACGACTGCTCCACTGCAGGCTGACGCCAATGTTAAGCTGCAGGTCGGTGCGCTGGAGGAAAGCAACGCCGACACCGTTGCGATGATGATGAACATGATCGAGACCTCTCGTACCTTTCAGATGCAGACCGAAATGATGCGAATGATATTCGCCACTGCTCAGGGCCAGAGCAGCCCATTGACATTGTCGTGAGCGGTAAGGTGCCGCTGGGAGGACCCGGAAATGATGCAGTCTCTCGCCGTCGTTCGCACTGGTCTCGAAGGCGAACAAACCAAGATGGATGTGATCTCCAATAATCTGGCCAACCTCAATACAACCGGCTTCAAGAAGATGCGGCCGGTATTCGCCGATCTGCTGTACGAGAATCAGAGCCAAGCCGGCGGCTTTACCTCGCAGGCGACCAATTCTCCATCGGGTTTGCAACAGGGGACTGGCGCTAATGTGGTCGCGACCGAGCCGGTCGTGACCCAAGGAAGCCTCGAACAGACCGGTAATGCGCTTGATCTGGCAATTAATGGTCAGGGTTATTTTCAAATCTTGCTGCCCTCGGGTCAGATCGCCTACACGCGCGACGGCAGTTTCCAGGTCAGCGCCCAAGGACAGTTGGTGACTGCCAAAGGCTACCAGCTGCAGCCGTCGATTACGATTCCACGAAACGCGCAGAGCGTCACAATCGGCACCGACGGGACCATCAGTGTCCAGATCCAGGGTCAGTCCCAACCATCGCAAGTCGGGGTCGTCCAGCTCGCGACATTTATCAATCCCGAAGGGCTCCAATATACCGGCGACAATCTGGCGATCCAGACCCAAGCGTCGGGGGCTCCGATTACCGGCCAGCCGTCGCAGAACGGGCTCGGCACCGTCGCCCAAGGTTATCTCGAAGGCTCGAACGTCTCCGTGGTTGACGAGATGATCGATATGATCGCAACCCAACGGGCGTACGAGCTGAACACGCAGGCCGCCAAGAATGTCGATCAGATGCTCAGCTATCTGACCCAAGTTGCGCAGTGAGCGGCCGCTGGTCAATTGCGCCCGCCGCGGTCCGGCTGCTGCTCACTATCGGCCTCGCTGGCTGCCAGCATGCGCCGACGGCAAAGGAAGACATGCTTGCGAGCCTTCAGCACTTGCCGGGCGACGCTGCAACCGAGTTGCTGGCGACCAACGGCGCGATCTTTCAAAGCGACTCTCGCGGGGTCCCCGAGCTGTCGCTGTTTCGCGACCATCGTCCGTGGCAAGTCGGCGACATCGTCACTGTCCAGATCACCCAGGCTGCGACAGCCACCAAGAATGTCAGTCAGAATATCAATCGCAACGACAACAATGCCGGTACCGTCAACGCGCAGCTGGGATGGCCGCTCAGCGCCAGTGGCTCGGCCACCAGCTATACGGCGAATTTGAGCAACACGACCGCGAACGGTCTCCAAGGAAATGGCGCTACCGCGCAGAGCGACAGCTTTGTCGCCACGATGTCCACGATGGTGCAGCGTATTCGGCCCAACGGTGATCTCGTCGTCGCTGGGGAGGAGCAGGTTCAGCTGGTTGGCGGCAAAGAATTTATCCGGCTCGCCGGCGTCGTGCGTCCCGAAGATATACTCAATACCAACATCGTCCAGTCGCAGCAAATGGCGGAGGCGCATATCGAGTTCAGTGGCGATGGCGAAACCTACCTGGCGCCGAAAATGGGACTGGCGCAGCGTCTGTTCCTGACCGTGAGCACATTATGGCCGGGCGACTGGTTCAAATAGCCGCGTCGGCCGCCATTTTCTGGGCAGCGGCCGCGATGCCGGCGGCCAGCGAACGGCTAATGGACCTCGTTCAGGTCGAGGGTGCGCGCGATAATCAGCTGATTGGCTACGGCCTCGTTGCCGGCCTTCCCGGAACCGGTGATCAGACCACGCAAGTACCTTATAGCGTCCAGTCGATTCAGAACATGTTGCGGCAGCTGGGTTTAACGCTCAACCCCAATGCGTTCATCCAGCCGACAGCGGTGGCGTCGGTCATCGTCACCGCCGAGCTGCCGGCATTCATGCAAATCGGGCAAAAGCTCGACGTGACCGTGTCGGCATTGGGCAACGCCAAGAGCTTGCGTGGCGGGGTGCTGCTGATGACCGAATTGCGCGGCGCCGACGGCCAAGTTTACGCCATCGGGCAGGGCTCGCTGCTGGTCAGCGGATACGAGGCCAGCGGGCAGGCGGCATCGACGACCGTCAATATCCCGACAGTGGCGCATATCCCGCGCGGCGCCACGATCGAGAAGACGCCAAAGGCAGGTTTCGCCGCAGCGGACACCATCCTGCTCGATCTGGATAACCGCTCTTTTGGCAACGCGGCGCGGATCGCCGACGCAATCAATACACGTTTTGGTCGCATCGCCACCCCGCTGGGGCCGGCTCAGGTTGGTGTTCGCGGGCCGCAGGCGGAGGGCGCGCGCGTCGAATTTGTCGCAGACCTCCTGGAGATTCCCATTATTCCGGAGGAACCGAGCGCCGAGGTGGCCATCGATGCGCAGAGCGGTACCGTGGTCATGGGCGAAGACGTCCGTATCGGGCCGGCCGCGGTGGCCTACGGTACGCTGTCGGTGACGGTAAACGAGTACCCGCAGGTGTCGCAGCCAGCGCCATATAGCCGGGGCCGCACGGTGGTCGTGCCGCAGACCCAGATACAGAGTAGTGAAAAGAAGGCGAAGGTCGTCGAATTGCGCAATGCACCGCGAGTATCCGATATCGTGCGCAACCTCAATGCCATCGGCGCGACATCGTCGGATTTAATGGCGATTCTACAGGCTTTGCAGCAAGCGGGCGCGCTGCGGGCGCGGATCAAGGTGCTGTGAGTTGGACCTGACGACCGCTGAGCGGCTGGCTTCGGCCTCCGATCCCAAGGCGCTATCCACTCTCAAGAATCGCGGCAACGATCCCGTTGCGGCAAAAGCCGTTGCTGGCCAGTTCGCGGCTCTCTTAATGCAAAACGTGATGCAGGGCAGCGACGGCGCCATGCCGGTCGCCGGCGGCGGGGTTGGCGGCAACATCGTCAGCGGACTGTTCGCTAGCGCTATCAGTCGGACAGCGGCGTCCGGCGATAAGCTCGGATTGGCGAATATGCTTTTCCGCTCGATTGAGGCGAGAGAGCGGGCGACGGTCGCCGGCAATGATGGCAATCAAACGTCGGGCAAGAACAGTTTCGCGGTGCGCACAGATCAGCAAGCGCATCGCGGGAGCGAGGCAGCACGCGGCTTTTCGTTGAGCCCCTACTGGCAGGTCAACGGATTGCGCCCATTCGCTTCGGCTGCGATCAGCAAAAAGTCGGTTGCGGCGAGCAGCGCGGGTATCGAGGCAAGCCAAGCCCCTGTCGCTGGCCGGTGGGCGGCGGCAGTATCGAGTAAGGCGCCAATGCCGATAAACGGTTCGCCTCTGGCGGCATCGCTGACGGCTGACGCTTCGTCTCGGCCATTGGCGCCGGCGGGCAATGCCCAGTCCTTTGCCCGCCAGCTCCGCCCGGCTTTGGTCGAAGCGGGACGCCAACTCGGGGTGTCGCCGAGGATCTTGCTGGCGCATGCCGCACTCGAAACTGGCTGGGGCCGTTCGGTGGTCGGCAATAATTTGTTTGGCATCAAGGCCGGCGCATCGTGGCAGGGGCCCGAGGTCACGACATTGACCCATGAGCGGGAAGACGGCGAGCGGGTGGCGCGCATGGCTGCGTTCCGGGCCTATCCCAGCCTCGACGCCTCGGTGCAGGATTACGTGGCCCTGATCGGTGGAAGCTCTCGATATCAGGGCCTGATTGGGCTCGGCGATGACGTCGGGGCTTACGCGCGCGGCCTCGTCGCCGGAGGTTACGCCACCGATATCGATTACGGCCGCAAACTCGAAGCGGTTGCCGCCGATGCTGCCGCGGCGTTTGGGACCCTAAGCGGGCCAGCACGGCTCGATCTGTTCACGACGGCTGGGTCGATCGAGTGAGTGAGCGCGGGCGCGCGTTGGTCCGATGCGAGAGCCGTATCGCGCGCCGCCTCTCGCGCCTCTTCAGGATCGAACGCAACGGCGGGTTCAAGCGGCGGCCATTCGCAATCGTAAGAAAGGTGCTCGAACGCCGCGGCGCGCTGGTAGAGGCGCTGACAGCGATCGATAGAAAGCGGCGCTCGGGCGCCGCTCTTTCATCGGAAGAGCTGGATGCTGCGCTGACGGATTTGTCCCGTGAGACCGAACGCGCGCTGGATCACGCGCACAAGCAGCTTGAACAGATCGGTAAGGATTTGCGGCTAAGTCGGGGCGAAGGTTTGGCTACCGGCATGCGCGCCGGCACCACCGGACACACTTTGGGAACAATTTGACATGAACGGTCTGTCGCAGCTCCTGCAAACCGGCTTGACGGGCGTCTCGGCAGCAACCGAAGCGATGCAGACCGTCGCCAACAACACGGCCAACGTCAACACGCCCGGCTACAATGTCCAATCCGTCAATCAGACCGAATTGCCGGGGACGGCTGGCGGTCCGGGATCCGGGGCCGAAGTAACCTCGATCCAGCGCGCCTTCAGCCAATTCCTGTTCCAGCAAGGGGTGCAGGCCAGCTCGGCCAACCAGGCGGCTCAAATCGTCGAGAGCAACGCGCAAAATCTCGCGGCAATCTTTCCGGTCGCCTCGGGCGGCGCCGGAGGCCTCGGCTCGGCCCTCGACAGCTTCTTTTCGGCTGCAAACCAGGTGGCTCAGGACCCAACCAGCGCGGCGAACCGCCAGGCCTTCTTGGGCCAAGCACAATCTCTCGCATCCGCTTTCCAGTCCGTCAGCGGCCAGATATCGACAAACCTCGGCAATATCGACAGCCAGACGGCGACCGTGGTTCAGCAGATCAACACATTGACCGAGCAGATTGCTCAACTGAACCAGGCAATCCCGGCGCAGGCCACCGCGGCCGGAGGAGCCCCGAACAGCCTGCTCGACCAACGAGACCAACTTGTACAACAGCTCGGCCAGCAACTCGGCATAGCGATCGTGCCCGGCGCCAACGGAGTCTTGAATGTCTATTCAGCGGCGGGAGCTGTTTTGGTCAATGGCGCGTCGGCCTATCAGCTTGCCGTCGGCCAAAGCCAATACGGTGATGGCGAGGTCTCCATCACCTACGTACCCACTGGGCAAGATGTCACGGCAAGCCTTTCGGGCGGGCAGCTCGGCGGATTATTCGCCGCGCGCAGTCAGTTGGTCAGCGCCCAAGATTCGGTGGGTGCGCTTGCGGTAGGGATTGCTGCTGCGATCAACCAGCAACTATCATTGGGATTGGACCAGAACGGCAACCTCGGGGGGCCGCTCTTTTCATTCTCCGGGCCCATCGTCTATGCTTCGCAATCAAACGCGGGCAACGGCGCCCTGACCGCAGCGATCACCGATCCCAACAATTTCACGCCCGGCGATTTTATCGTGACCAAGACCGCCACCGGGTTTGAGGCGAGCAACCCGGCGAACGGGCAGATCAGCGGCCTCGGCAACGGCCCGACCCTCACCTTCAATGGTGTCACGATCGCGGTTTCGGGTGCCGTTCAGACCGGCGACAGTTTCAAGATCGATCCCACAGCCGCCGCCGCTCAAACGCTGACGACGGCGATCAGCGACCCCTCGGCGATTGCGGCGGCGTCACCCTATGTTGCCACCCCCGGGAACAACACCGGCAATGTGCAAGCGACAACCGGCATCCCGATCGCGGCCACGGGATTGCCGGCGGGTGCGGTTTCGGTGCCCGCGAGCCAGTTTGGGCAGCCGCTTACAGTGCAGTTCACCTCGAGTGCCAACTTCAACGTGTTATCGAGCGGCAATTCGGTTATTGCTTCGGGGAGCCTAAGCCCGACCTCGGGGGCCGAGATCGCGATCGCGTATCCGGCCTCGGGGCCGCCCGGCGAGGTCACGACTATTTCCCTTTCGGCGGGAACAGCCGCGACCGGTGACAGTTTCAGCTTGACCCCGGGCGGACCCGGCAGCAATGGCAACATTGCCGCGCTCGCCGATCTCGCCAATCAGAGCCTTTTGTCAGGACAGACATTCGGGAATTATTACAGCGGACTGGTGGCGAATATCGGAAGCCGCGGTCAAGCGGCTCAAGTGGCCGCGCAGGCGACGCAGGCGGTGCTCAGTCAAACCCAGAATAGCCAGCAATCCACTTCGGGCGTTAACCTCGATCAGCAGGCGGCGGATTTGGTCAGTTATCAACAGGCGTATCAGGCCGCGGCAAAGGTAATCGCGACGGCCCAGGCTCTGTTCCAAAGCCTACTCGCTGCTGTGGCCTAGGTGCCAACTCATGCAGATCAGTACAAATGAATTTCTGCTCGGCTCGGTCAACGACATGCTGGCGCAGCAGGGCAACGTTAATAAGCTCAATCAAGAAATCGCGACCGGCCAGACGATGCTCGACGCCACCGCTGACCCGGCCGGTGCGGGCGAAGCCGTCCGGCTGGCGAGCGGGATTAAGCGGCTGACCTACGATGCCGGCAACGCCGAGGCTGCGACGCAGCAGATTCAGAGTGGGTTGAGCGTGTTGCAGCAGATCAGCACCGTCCTCGCTCAGCTGCGACAGACCGCATTGCAAGGAGCCAATTCCGGGAACTCGACCGCAACCAGTCAGGCTCTGATCGGCTCCGCGCAAAGCGGGTTGCAGCAACTCCTACAATTGGCGAATTCACAGGATGCGAATGGCCGCTACATCTTCGCGGGCGGCCAAACAGGGACGGCGCCGTTTGCAACCTCGTCAAACGGGCAGGTCACGTTTGCTGGTGATGGCGGCACGAACGTGCTTGAAGTGGCGCCGACGCTGACGGTGCCGATCTCGATTTCGGGCCAGAATATTTTTTTCAACATCCGAACGGGCGAGAACGGGGTAGCGGTCACCGCTGCCGCGACTAATAGCGGCATCGCCTATGTGGTGGCGCAAGGTGTCACCGATGTCAGCCAGGTGACTGCGGAACAACTCGCCGGCACGCAGTATCAAATCGCCTTCTCATCCGCCGCCGACGGCAGCCTCGATTATACGGTGACGAGCGGGACCGGCAGTCCGGGGAGTGCCGGCTTTTCAGCGAGCAGCACGGTGGTGGCGTCAGGGAGTTACACGAGCGGCTCAAATCTGCAGTTCGGCGGATTGGACGTTCGTATTACCGGAACTCCCGCTGCTGGGGATCAGTTCGCTATTCAACCCGCCGGCACATCGACCATATTCCAGACGGTTCAAGGCTTGATTTCGGCGCTCGGATCGGGTTCGTCGAATCCTCAGCAGATCGAGAACGCGATCGCCAATCTGAACGGCGCGCAAACCAACATCCTATCGGCCGAGGCAACCCTCGGCTCGAGTCTTGTGCAAATCCAAGGCGTCCAAGCGGTCGATACCACCCAAAGCACAAGCGACCAGGCCCAGCTGTCGAACCTGCAATCTGCCAATCTGCCGCAGGTGTTGGCAAATTACAGCGAAAGCGTCACCGCACTGCAGGCGGCCGAATTGGCATTTTCCAAGATCCAGAATTTATCACTGTTTTTGGTGATCCAGTAGTCCGCGACATCCCGGTAAGCTGCGGTTGCGGCTTGCCTCGTCTGGTGCATTTATCTCAAAAGCCCGATGAGAAGCCGCGAAGCTGATAAAACCTCAGCTCGGAATTAAAAGCCCTTGCCACTGAGGTTCTCGACATCTCGCAGCTAGTTGCGCACTTGCAAAAAAAAATGCTGCAACAAATCCCGTGAGCGTCCGTCTTAGAGATTGAGGCGCCCGCCAACGCTGTCGCGAGCGCCGCGGACCTCTTCGATGCGCCGGGAATGCCCGGCACCACCGGCCCAGGAGCAAGCCATGCTGGCAGGAGCGATCAATACCAACGTCAACGCACTTTACGCGTTGAATGCTCTGACAAACACCGCGAATAAAACGAGTTCACTTGAGCAGCAGCTGTCGTCGGGACAGTCGATCAACAGTCCCGCCGACAACCCCGCCGGATATATTGCGGCCCAGGGGTTCACCGCCCAGATCGGCGGCAACGAGCAGGCCATATCCAACGTCAATCAGGCCATCTCATTGGTTCAGACTGCGGATGGCGCGCTGACCCAGCAGGTCAATCTGCTGCAGCAGATCCAAAACGTCGCCAACCAGGCGGCAAACGGCATCAACAACCCGCAGCAGCTGCAATCGTTACAGCAAGTGGTCTCGCAATTGCAGACCCAAGTATCGACGATCGCGCAGCAAACCGTCTTCAACGGACAAAATCTGCTCGACGGGTCGTTCAACGGCGTGCAGTTCCAGGTGGGCGCGTCCGAGGGGCAGACCATCGGATTGTCGCTGACCAGTACCGACGCCACCCAGCTCGGCACCAATCAATCCTCGGCGGCCACCACTAGCAGCTCTATTTATGTTGCCAATGGCAGCGGAACGGGCGGAGTTGGTGACGTGTCGGGCAATTCCTACGCGATCACGACGGCCGCCTCCGGCGCCGCCACCGGCGCCTACACCGCCACTGGCTCCACCCCGATCGTCATATACGGTTCAGCGGGAAACGCCAATCTTACGGTATCGGCCACAACCGAGTCGGCGCATGACGTCGCCGCATCAATAAATGCCCTCACATCGCAGACGAATGTAACTGCAAGCGCCGACACCAGCATCGCGCTTACCGTCACGACCGGTTCGTTCTCGTTTGTCCTCGGCAACGGGAATGACGGAACGGGAGGACAGACGAATGGCGCCAATATCGCGGCGACCGTTTCGAGCGTCTCGCAGAGCGGGTTGCAACCACTGGTCGACGCGATCAACCAGCAGACCGGAACCACCGGTGTGGCGGCCACGGTCAATTCGAACAACCAGCTGGTGCTGACCGAATCGCAAGGCAACAATATCTCGATCACCGGATTTGCCGGCACCGGGACGCTGGCATCCGGTGGAACCAGCGCGATTACGCTCGGCACGGCCAGCGGCGACAAGGCCTCGGCGACGGTTCAAGGCCTGGTCACGGTGCAGTCAAATCAAGCTTTTGCTCTGTCCGCGGCGGCATCCGACATCGGTCTCAATACCGCTGCTTCGCTCTCAAGCCTTGCCGGCGTCAACGTAAGCACGATATCCGGCGCAAATTCGGCGCTCAACGTTGTTAGTTCTGCGCTGACGCAACTGGAAAACGTCGGCGCTCAACTCGGCGCGCTGCAGCAGCGCCTGCAGGCGACCGCGTCAAACCTGCAAACGACAAACACCAACTTAACCGACGGCACGATCGGTCATCCAGGACGCAAGCATCCCGCAAGTCACCACCCAGTTGACACAACAGGAGATCTTGCAGCAGGCAGGTGTTTCGGCGTTATCGCAGTCGAGCGCCCTGCAGCAATCTTTCCTAAAATTGCTGCAATAAAGGCGCGACGGATAGGGAAAGTGACCCGCTTCGGGAGCCGATCTCCGGGAGCGGGGTGTTACGCAATTAAGGATGCGCGCGCATGTCGGGAGTAACGAGCTTACTCAGCTCCGCCCAGATCACATCGCTGATCCAGCAGGCGAGCGCCGCCTACCAAGCGCCGGCCACGGCCCTGCAGTCTCAGGAGCAGCCGATCCAGACCCAGATTTCGGCTTTGGGAAAAGTTCAGAGCGCGTTATCGAGTTTGCAGTCGGCGCTTGGCGGCTTGGCCGATGTGCAGAACCTCGCGCAACGTTCGGTGACGACAACGCCCAGCGGCGCGGCCAGTGCCACCGTCACCAATAATGCGAACCCCGGGACGTACAATCTGTCGAATATTCAGCTTGCGCTAGCGCAGAGCCTGATTTCCTCGGGCTTCGCCAGCGCCAGCGCCAGCGCCAGCTCAAGCCTGGGCGCTGGATCACTAGCCATCCAAGTGGGCAGCGGGCCGGCAGTGACAGTCAACATGGCCAGCGGCCAGGACAATCTAACCGGGATCGCCAGCGCGATCAATCAGGCCAACGCGGGAGTGCAGGCGACCGTCATCTATGACGGCAGTTCATATCACCTGTCGCTGACCGGCGACAGCACCGGGAGCGCAGGGGCCTTCACGGTCACCGGGTCGGGCGGCCTCGCCGGGTTCAGCTATGCTCCCGGAGCGACATCGACGACCGGGTTGACCGAGCTGCAAGCCGCTAGCGATGCAAGCTTCTCGCTCAATGGCATCCCGATCACCAGCAGCTCTAACACGGTGTCCGGCGTCGTCCCGGGACTGACGCTAAATCTGACCGGCGCTGGCGCCGCCACCGTGACTGTCAGTCAAAGTGTTTCGGCGCTAGACCAGGCGGCAAACGGGGTGGCGTCTGCTCTCACCAACGTGCTCCAAACGATCAATCAGTATTCTTCTTACAGCCCGACCAGCGGTGCCGGTCCATTGCTCGGCGATGTCGGGTTGCAGGTCCTGCGCAACAATCTTCTCAACGCGATCACGAGCCCGGCAAACGGCGCGGCACCAAACACGCCCTATGGTTCGCTCAGCGCCGTCGGGTTTACGATCAACAGCGACGGCACGGTCTCGCTTAACGACCAGACGTTTCAAACCGCCGCCCAGTCAAACTATGCCGCCGTGGCGGGGCTGCTGGGCACGATCGCGGTCGCCGACAATCCAAATGTCGTGGTTCAGGACACCGGCGGGGCGCAGCCCGGAACTTACGCCATCGACATCGCCGCAAACGCTGCGGGATCGATCACCGGCACGGTGAACGCGCAGGCGGCGAGTGGCAGCGACGGGGTGTTGGCAGTGACCGGCGGCGGGCCGGCTCAGGGCTTGTCATTGCAAATCCCCGGGAGCCTGACTGGTCCGCTCGGAAATGTGACTGTCAGCCAGGGTCTATATGGCGTATTGGGCGGTCTCGTAAGCGCCGCGCTCGGCAGCAGCAGCGGTGGCGTCACCGGAGAAATCAACACCCTCAACAGCACGATTAGCTCGATGAACCAGCAAATCGCGCAGTTACAGCAGGAAGCGCAGCAACAGACCGCAGCGCTGACCCAGCAGTTCAGCAACGCGCAAGCAACGCTTTCACAGCTTACGACCGTAAGCAATTTCCTCTCGACCTACTTCAACCAGGGTACCGGCTCCTCTGGGTCGGGATCGTCCGGGGGCTAAATGGATATGGCGAACGAAGGGCTCGGCGCGCTCGCGGCCTATCGGGCGATTGCGGGCATCGACGCGGATCCCCAGGAATTCATGAAGATGGCAACCGACGCAGTCCGGGTGTTTTTGCTGCAAGCGGAGGCCGGGATCGCGACCGGCGACCGGCCGGGGAAGGCTAAGGCGCTCGACGCCGCCGCCAAGGTGATCGAATTTATGCTGGGGCTAAGCGGCAGCGAACCGGGTCCACTGAGCGAATCCTTGGCCCAGGTATATCGCTATATTCTTGCGGCGATCCTCCGCGGCAATGCCGCCGATGATGCCGAAGCGGTTGCTGCCGGCCGGGTTGTCGTCGAACAATTTGCCGGGGTTTGGCGCCGGGCCTTCCCAGACAGGGATTCCGCGCAGGCTGCGGAACAAGCGACTGGCTGATCTGGAGAAAGAAATGCCCGATCCGATTCGAGGCGTGAACCCGATCGATGTATTGGGCGTCGCATCGGCTAACCAGCCCGGCTCACAACCGGCGCCTACGGCGGATCAAGCCGTGGCGGCTGCGCCACTCGACTCGGCTGACCTGAGCAGAGCGCAAGCGCTGCTGGCGACGATCTCGCAGACCGCTGCAGCCGTTCCATCAGTTGATCGGACGCGCGTTGCAGAGCTGCAGCAAGCGATTAATTCCGGCGCCTATCAGGCAAATCCGCAGCTTATTGCGGAGAAAATGATCGAGATTGAAAGCCTATTATCCGCCCGAAGCAGTGCGGGGTAAACCCGGCATGCGCCACGGTTTCCGCACCAGATTGCAGCCGGCAAATCAGTCGATGGCCTAGGTGGTTAGTATAAACCTTTGCCCTTCATCGAGGCGGCAGATCGGTAAAGACCGGGTCCGCAGCGGCGCGAGCCGCTTCGCTCTCGATCCACTGTTGCACCAATGCCAGCCGCTCGGCTGCTTGATGAATATCGTCACGATCCGCAATATCGCGGAAAGCATCGAGGATCTGCCCAAGGCATTCCGTCCTTGTCGCAGAAAAAGACCGCAAAGCCGGAGCCGGAACGCGATCGTCTTCAATATGTGGACACAAACTCAAAATCCGATGGAAAGTCAAAAAATCCCCCAGAGCATTTCGTCACACGAGGGTCAGGAGCAGCTGCGCCGGCGCCGTCTGACCCGGTTGACAGCGCCTTGCTAGCGCACAAACGTCAATGCGATGTCACAATCGAGCGCCGGAAACCCACTATAGTTTCGAATTTTAACAGAATTACTCCTGGCGACCTCGGCGATGTAGGCGACGAGCCGCTGGTTCTTGGCGCCGCCGCGACATCATCGACCGGCGTAAATTCGTTTCTCGACTCGTCGATAAATAGAGGAGGTTTACTAATTCGAGATCGCCACGCCGGAGTGGGAGTAATCGTGATGCGGGCGGATCGGGTCCGCTGAAATACGGGCGGGCGCTCCTCGATTAGAGCAAAGCAGCGTCATCTGAGCCGCTGCGCCGAGAGGCGGCGGCGACGCTCTGCGCGTGTCCTCGCTTGGAGCAGTGAATGCGTCTTAAGGGCGAAATTGTTTTCCCGAACAATATTAGGCAGCTGCGGCTTCGCAAGCGCCTAACGCAGGCGCAGCTTGGCCGGCAGCTGGATCCGCCGCTGGGCGGGTCGACGATTTCAAAAATGGAGAGCGGTGAGCGGCGCTTGACCAACCTCCAGCTGGCAAATCTCGCCGCCCTATTGGGATGTCCGCCCGAAGCAATCCCCGTTGTCGGTAGCCGTGACCCGTCGCCCGGTGTGCGGCAATGGCAGAGTGTGCAAGAGAAAGCGGTCCGGCACACGATTGAAAGCGGCGCCGCCGCTGTTGGTTACGTGCTGGCGGTTCTGCGCAAGAAATCAGGCGCGACGATGCAGCAGGTGGCGACAGCCATTGGCATGACATTATCGGTGTATCACCGGCTGGAGATGGCCAGTCGCAGCATTCAGTCCAACGAGGTTGAGGCCATCGCGAGATTTTATGGGTTTGCTACGACTAAGCTGATTGGAATGTTGGAACGGCGAACGCTGGATAATAGGACTCAGCTAGCAACAGGTGTGGCTGCCGAGCAATTGTTGCCGCGCGCCCCTCGTTCCCTGCTGAAGGACGATGCCAAATGGGGTCGGCTTGGGGCGCTCGAACGCTGTGCAATGCGACGCAGCATCCGTGTCGTTGCCCCGCCGCTCGAGACGACAATGTTGCCTGTCTACGGAAAAGTGGCCAATGGCGATGATGGCCGCGCCAGCTTTGTCATCGATCGCAGCGTCATGGTAGACCAGATATCGATCGCCGAACTCGTCTGTCCCGATCCGCATTCGTTCATCGTTCGAAACTTTTCGCGCCGCCTCGGCTTTTTGTTAAAGCCTGGGGCACTCGCCTATGTCGATTCGCGCACCCCGGTTGCCATGGGCGATATCGCGTTTGTCTCACGCCACGGCGGAACTGCGGAAGCGGCAATCGTGATTGGTGAGGGCCTCGGGCCGCTCAAGTTCAAGATGTATAACCCCGAAGAAGAGATCCCGATAGATGATCCTCTGATTGCTGCTGTCCTGCGGGTTCGTATGCTGATCTTTCCGTAACAGCCTCACACCGAGGGGAACCGGCCGGCGGGAGATTGCACGGCTGGGGATACCGCGTCGCTCGCCTAACTCTAGGCTCGGCGCGATCGCTGCAGGCTCGCGGAGCTTCGCTGGAGCGGATCCGGAACACGGATGGGATCGCGGCCCATCTCGGATTGGCGGAGCAAAAATCGCACTCCCGGCTCGCCGTTTCGCGGACTATGCTGGATGGGCTGCCTAGAGAATACGGACTAATTGGGGGGAAACAACATGCGTGCCCGAACCGCGTCAACGGCCCTGTCGGCCCTTGTCATTATCGCTTGTTTCGTGGCGTCTGGCATGGCGCGCGGCCAGCCGGCCAACACACCACCTGCGGTCAACGCACTACCTGTCGCCAACACACTGCCTCCCGCCAACACACTGTCGGTCTCCATTGATAACAAATCGATCGGCGGGGTCGTAACCAGCCGTTTTGGACCCGAGGCCGGCGTCTGGGTCATCGCCGAGACGAGAGACCTCGGCACCCGTTTCGCGAAGATGGTGGTGACCGATGAGCGTGGCCGGTACGTGATCCCCGACTTGCCGAAGGCCCATTAGCGCGTCTGGGTGCGCGGCTACGGCCTCGTTGATTCGGACAAGATTGCCAGCGACCCGGGAAAGATCTTGAACCTGACCGCTGTCGTGGCGCCAAGCCTGGCCGCGGCGGCGCATACTACCCCGCCATGTATTGGGCTTCGATGATCAAAATACCAGACCAGAGCCGATTTCCCGGCACCGGCGACAAGGGCAATGGCATTCCGGAAAATTTCAAAACACAGCAGCAATGGATCAACTTTGTGAAGACCAACGGCTGTGGTAACTGTCATCAGATCGGCAATTATGCGACGCGATACCTGTCGCCAAAGCTCGGCCACTTTGATTCGTCGCGCGACGCTTGGGCGGCTCGCCTCTCGGTCGGGCCGGCGGGCCACGACATGATCAACTTTATCGGTCAGGTGATGACGCCGGAGGGCGGCCATCTGGCGGCGCTCGCCGATTGGACCGACCGCGTCAAGGCCGGCGAATTGCCAAGCCGCAGCCCGCCGCGGCCGGTCGGCGTCGAGCGCAACCTCGTCGTGACCGTGCGCGATTGGCTCGACCCCAAGCACTATCTGCACGATTTGACTTCGACCGATCGGCGCAATCCGACGGTCAACGCCTATGGGCCGATCTATGGCGACACCGAGCTCAGCAGCAATGCGCAGCCGGTGCTCGACCCGGTCAACAACACAAAGACGACAATCCAGCCGCCTTTCACGCCGGATACGCCGAGTTCGGCGCTTGCCAACAAGGTGGTCAGCCCGTCGGTTTATTGGGGGATGGAGCAGACCTGGGACAGCAAGGTCAATGCCCATACCTCGGTCATGGATCAGGACGGACGCGTCTATTGGGCGGCGCAAAGCCGCGCGCCAAACGACATCCCGGCCTATTGCAAAAAGGGATCGCCGCTCCGGTCGGCCCAGCTCTACCCGCTCGCGTTCACCCATGATGGCTTTTTCCAGAATTCGCGGCAGGTCACGGTCTACGATCCGAAGACCAAGAAGTTCACGACTATCGATACCTGTTTCGGCACGCATCATCTGAACTTTGCCGAGGACGCCAACAACACTCTCTGGCTAAGCGACAATCTGCAGGGTGATTTGGCTGTTGTCGGCTGGATCAACACAAACCTCTTCTGGCGAACCGGCGATGCCGCGACTTCGCAGGGCTGGACGCCGCTGATTGTCGATACCGTCGGCAACGGCAAGCGCACTCCCACTTGGAACGAGCCCGGCCAGCCGATCGACCCGGCCAAGGACACCCGCATCCCGTTTGGCATGTACGCGATCTCGTGGTCGCCGGCCGACGGTTCGATCTGGGGCTCCAACCTTGCCCATCCCGGCTACGTTATCAGACTCGCGCCGGGTTCGAACCCGCCCGATACAGCACTGGCCGAAATTTACAAGATCCCGCTGCCCGGCTTTGGCATCCGTGGCATGGATGTCGATCGCAACGGTGTCGCGTGGCTGCCGCTCGACAGCGGCCATATCGCTAGCTTCGACCGCCGCAAATGCAAGGGGCCGCTCAACGGGCCGGGGGCGGAAAAGGGCGAGAAATGCCCCGAGGGGTTTTCATTCCACGCGCTGCCTGGGCCGGGCTTTCAGGGCGACCCGGGTGCGGAAGAGAACCCGTATTTTGTTTGGGTCGACCAGCACGACATTTTGGGGCTGGGCGCCAATGTGCCGATCGAAACCGGCAACCAGTCGGATTCATTGCATGCGCTGGTGGGGGGTCGGATCATCGAAATGCGCGTTCATATCCGATGGGCTTTTTCGCCAAGGGCCTCGAGGGCCGCATCGACGATTCCAATGCCGGCTGGAAGGGCCGCGAACTGTGGGTGACTTCGGGGAACCGCACGCCGTTCCACATCGAGGGGATCGATGCGCCGGCGCCCGGGGCTCCGGGTGCGACACCTGAAACGCGGTCCAGCCCTCTCGTTGTCGAATTCCAGCTGCGCCCGGACCCGCTCGCAGACTGACGACGCGGGCGGCCCGAAACAGGGAAGCGAGCGGTGACACAGCGCGCAGCGCGGGTAGCGCCCTAGCCGTCAAAAGCCGGGTTGAGCCGCCACGTGCTTGGCGTGACCCGTGACGGGGCGTAGCCTGCAGCCCGAAAATCCGCGAGGCTTGCGAAAGCATCGATTATCATCGGTCTTGCGACAAGCATGCAGGACGGGGGGACAACATGCCCTGGAAAAGTATCGGCGTGGGCGTCGCCATTATCGTGGTCCTTTTCATTGCGTTGGGCCGCGCCAGCGGGTTGGTGGTCGACTGGGCATGGTTCTCGAGTATCGGCTATGCCGATGTCTTCTGGACGGTGTACGCCGCTCGGGCCGCGGTTTTCGGGGTGATCTTTGTTGCCTCGGCCGTGCTTCTCGGGGTCAATGGAGGGCTGGCTCTGCGCTTCGCGTCGCAGCGTCGCAGTCGACTGCCGGCAGTGTTCAATCTCGACTTGTCAGGCATTCGGGCAGCGTCCGGCTCGGCGACCCAGCCATTGCGGCCGCCCGCCGCGCAATTGCCGTGGCGCTTGATGATCATCGGCGCCGCTCTCGTCCTCGGATTCTTGGTGGCGATCGGGGAGGCAGGAAATTGGGGGCTCTTGCTTCGGTTCCTTTACCAATCGCCTTACGGCCAGAACGACCCGTTATTCGACAAGGACATCGGTTTTTATCTGTTTTCATTGCCGGCCTATGTCGCACTAAAGAATTGGCTGATCTGGCTCCTGTTCCTCAGCGCGCTGATGGCGGGGGCAGTGTATTTCGCGCACGGCCAAATCAATCTCGACCGTCGGCCGTGGGCCATCTCGGCCGCCGCAGTCGCGCACGGCTCCGCCCTTTTGGGCCTCTATTTCGCGGTGAAGGCGGGGTCCTATTTTCTAGACCGCTATCTGCTGCTCTACGGCGATAACGGTGTCGTGGTTGGGGCCGGCTATGCCGATGTCAACATCGGGCTGCCGGCGCTGTGGTTGCTTGTCGGCCTTGCCGCTGTGGCCGCATTTGTCGCCTGGGGTAATGTGTGGCGTCGTGGATACGGGCTCGTCATCATCGCGACGGCGGCGGTGTTTGGCGGCTCGTTCATCTTTACAACGCTGATCCCCGGGCTGTTCGAACGCTTTTATGTGAAACCGAGCGAACTCCAGTTGGAGGCGCCGTTTATCAAGCGGAACATCGAGCTGACCCGAGAGGCTTACAATCTTCGGCAAATCACGGTTAAGCCGTTCCCCGCCGAGCAAGGTTTGACGTTCCAGTCGCTGCAACGCAATCGCGGCACCATCGACAACATTCGGCTATGGGACTGGCGGCCGCTGATGGATACTTACGCGCAATTGCAGGAGATCCGAACCTATTACAAATTCTTCGATGTCGACGTCGATCGCTACCATCTCGGCGGCTCATACCAACAGGTTACGCTCGCCGCCCGCGAGTTGGCGCCGTCATTGCTTTCGGCGAACGCTCAGACCTGGGTCAACCTCCACCTGCTGTTTACTCACGGGAATGGGGTCGTCATGTCCCCAGTCACCCAGAAATCCACCGAGGGTTTGCCAATCTTTTACCTGAAGGACATTCCGCCGGTCGCTTCGGATGGTCCGCGCATCACCGAACCGCGCATCTATTTTGGCGAGGGTATCGAGGACTACGTAATCGTCAAAAGCAGTACGCCGGAGTTCGATTACCCCAAGGGGAAAGACAACGCCTACACCACTTACGAGCGGCAAGGATGGGATCCCGCTTGGTGCTGGCCGCTGGCGAACGCTATTCGCCTGGTATTTGGACGATCTCAACATCTTGCTGAGCCGCTACATCACCGGCGCAAGCAGGATCATGCTGCATCGCGAGATCCAGGAGCGCGTGCGCACAATAGCGCCATTTCTGCAGCTGGATCACGATCCCTACATCGTCATCAGCGACGGCCGGCTCTATTGGATCCAGGACGCCTACACAACCAGCAACTGGTTTCCTTATGCCCAGCCGCAGGCGAATGGCGAGATTAACTACATCCGCAATTCGGTCAAGGCGGTCGTCGACGCCTATAACGGGACGGTCTCGTTCTATGTGGCCGATGCGACCGACCCGATCCTCGCCACCTATCGGCGCATTTTCCCGACACTGCTCAAACCGCTCGCTGCGATGCCAGCGGATCTGCAACAGCACATCCGCTATCCGGAAGACCTATTCTACATGCAGGCATTGGAATATCGCGCCTACCACATGGAAGCGCCCGAGGTCTTTTATAATCGCGAGGATCTGTGGCAGTTTCCGCGCGAGCCGACCGACGCCAACAACGCCCGCTACGAGCCGGCTAGGATGGCGCCGTATTACATCATGATGCGGCTGCCCGGCGATCCACATGCCGAGTTCTTTCTGATGCTGCCGATGGTGCCGAGCCAGCGGGAAAACATGATTGCCTGGCTGGCGGCGCGCTGTGATCCGCCCGACTACGGCAAGCTGATCGTCTACGAGTTCCCAAAGGAAAAGCTCGTCTACGGGCCGTTTCAGATCGAGGCGCGGATAAACCAGAACACCAAGATCTCACAGCAGCTCTCGCTGTGGAACCAGATGGGGTCGCGCGTCATCCGCGGAAACCTGCTGGTCGTGCCGATCGAGAATTCGATCCTTTATGTAACGCCGCTTTATCTGCGCGCGGAGACCGGCCAGTTGCCGGAACTCAAGCGGGTCATCGCGGCGTACGGCGACCGGGTGGTCATGGAGGAGACCCTGCCTGCGGCGCTGGCCGCGCTGTTCGAAGAACCCGCTCCGAATGGCGTTCTTCCGGCGGCGTCTCCGGCCTCGGTCGGGCTATCATCGGCGGGGCCAGCGGACGAGCGCGCCCGTCAGGCATTGGGACATTATGATAAAGCACTTGAACGCCTGAAGGCGGGGGACTGGGCCGGCTTTGGCGCCGAACTCGACGCATTGCGGCCGTTGCTCGAGCAGCTGAGCGGGCAGCCGACGGCACATTAGCCGACCCTAAACCGCGTCGTTTCAACGCCAGGATCTCGACCAGCAGACGGTCGCGCTACGCCGCCAACTCATCGATCGAGCTTCCTGCGGCCCAGTCGTCAGACAAGAGCGGTAAATTCTGAGTCAACTCCGCGTATAGGTCCCGCGATGCATCGCCCGCTATCCCGCGCCGTGCGGCGAGACGGCTCTCTTGCCGGGAACCGTTTATTGGGTCAGTTTGCCGCCCGCCCGCTTTTGTCCAATCGCGTGCCAGATGAACCAGCCGATGCGCAGCTACTCTAGCAATCCTGGCGCCGTCGGCCTTGGAATCGGCGTCCTGCGCTGCGCCTATCTCGACGGCTCGCTCTCGGTAGCCGAATTGGCCGACCGCGTGTTGGACGTTGTCGGTGGGTGGAACGATCCGGCCTTGTGGATCTCCCGTGTTGATGAGACGGCGATCCGGCAACGATCTGCTGCCCTTGCTGCCGCCGCTAAAGCCGATCCGGGCTCTATCGCGCGTCTCCCGCTCTACGGAATCCCGTTTGCGGTCAAGGACAATATCGACGTTGCGGGAATGCCGACCACCGCTGCCTGCCCGGCTTTCAGTTATACGCCCAGCCAATCCGCTCCGGTGGTCGAGCGGCTCCTGGATGCCGGTGCGGTGCTGATCGGCAAGACCAATCTCGATCAGTTTGCCACGGGTCTCGTCGGCACCCGCTCGCCCTTTGGTGTGCCGCGCAATCCGTTCGATGCCCGCTACATTCCCGGCGGGTCGAGTTCGGGGTCGGCGGTTGCGGTGTCGGCCGGCCTGGTTAGCTTCGCGCTCGGCACCGACACGGCGGGATCGGGCCGGGTGCCGGCTGCTTTCAATAATATCGTCGGGCTCAAGCCGACTCGCGGCCTATTGAGCACCCGCGGGGTGGTGCCCGCTTGCCGCTCGCTCGACTGCGTCTCGGTGTTCGCGCTTACCGCCGGGGATGCAGCC
Organism: uncultured Alphaproteobacteria bacterium; assembly: GCA_963777435.1. Classification (GTDB taxonomy): domain Bacteria; phylum Pseudomonadota; class Alphaproteobacteria; order ATCC43930; family CGMCC-115725; genus AP-15. The sequence continues at coordinate 109,510 of CAVZQT010000004.1, read as the reverse complement.
GCCGTGCTCGACGTCGTTGCCGCTTTCGATCCCGGCGATCCGCTGAGCCGGCCATCGCCGGCCAAGGCGCCGACACAGTTTGCTCCGCAGTTTGGGTTTGGCGTCCCGGTCGCACGCGATCTCGAATTCTTCGGAGACGATGAGGCCGCGGCGTTATTCGCCTCCGCGATCGAGGCAATCGAGAACGCTGGAGGCACCGCCGTGGAGATACGCTTTGCGCCGTTTCGCGACGCCGGCCGGCTGCTCTACGAAGGCCCGTGGGTGGCCGAACGGCTGCACGCCATCGAGCAGTTATTGGATATAAATCCCGAGGCGCTGTTGCCGGTCACCCGAGCGATCATCGAACGCGGCCGCTCGTACAGCGCGATCGATGCCTTCCGCGCGCAATACGACCTCGCGGTATTGCGGCGCGAAGCCGAGCGAGAGTTGCGAAAAATCGACTGCCTGCTGTTGCCGACGACCGGCACGATTTACGAGGTCACCGCTGTCGCGGCCGAGCCGGTGCGGCTCAACAGCAATCTCGGCCTCTACACCAATTTCGCCAATTTGCTCGATCTGTCGGCGTTGGCGTTGCCGGCCGGTTTTCGGCGCAACGGTCTCCCCTTCGGGATCTCACTGCTAGCCCCGGCTTTTGCCGACCAAGCCCTCCTCGACCTCGGCACACGTCTCGAGAAGTTCATGCGCCGGTAGCCGCCGGGAGCGTGACCGCGCAGCCCAAACCTCGTCACCTGCGGCCATACCAGCGCAGCAGCGCGACCAATTGCCGGCGGTGCCGCCACGGCTTCCCGAGATACATTTGCCAGGGATCGAGACACCGAAAGTCCTCCCGCGCCTGTCGCATAATCGACATCTGCCGCCTTACCTCGGCTCCACACTTATGGGCTTTAGTCTGATCCGGCGGCGCGGCCGCCCGATTTCGTAAAGCATTCCGACAGATTAGTAGCACCCCAACTGAGCCAATCCCCTTCATATGGCCGAGGTTCGCTAAGGGCAGGTTTTGTTCAAAACTCCCGATGGGGTAAACAGGCAAAAAATTAGTTGCGTATTGGGGATAGATTTCAGCAACCAGCCGGAATAATCGCCTTGCTGCCTCCTAATGTTTCTAGTCGTGGCGGCCAAACGACTTCTTCTACAAATCTGCCAACCCCAGGCTAAAGCGGTTCGCGAGGTCCTGTCCGGTCTTCGACCATATCGCAATTCTTGCGGTCGACGGCTGCACCAGCGCCCGATGGCGGCCTTTGCGTACCTGCGCGTTCAAACGCGAGAGCCACCCATCGCTGCGTTTTGCCCGAGATACCTGGGTGAGTGTTCGACGAGGAGACCCCGTGTAAGGTATGTCTTACAACCCTTGCTCTTATAAATAAGGCGTATACCCGCAAAGCCTTGAATTTTCTTCGATCGCATAGATTGGCACACGCATTGCGTGCACTCTGATGGGTGGGTGTCTATCAAAATGGTGTGCGAAATGAATCAGAGGCATCAAGGAAAGCGGCTTCTGCAAATTGTGGTCGCTGCAGGTGGTCTCGCTCTAGCCACGAGTGCGGCGAACGCGACGCAAATAACCTGGAATTTCGGGACCAGCGGTTACTCGCTTGCGACAGCGCCGAGCTTGAGCGCCACTTCCGGACCCTTTGCCGCAACCACTTCTGGCAGCATCGCGACGATTACCGCGAATGGTCAGGACGCCCTCTTCACGAGCGGCGGCTTTACCGTTGGCGCATATGCGTGGGGTCAGGTTAACAATTCCCAGGAAAAGGTCACACAATCTAATAATTACGCGACCACTATCAATAGTCAGTCGGTCCATATCACCGGCTTGGGTGCTTGTGAAAATAATTGCACGGGTGCCCTCTCGACCCTCGGCGATACCGAGTATCTAACCCTCGCCTTGGGGAGTCACGCGGGCTGGTCTTTGCAGTCGATCACGTTTGGCGACGTCATGATGACTCCAAACGAACAGGTTGAGTTTTGGTTTAACAATGATGCTACCCAGTCTGCCTCTGTAAGCGACAAACACGATGATACCATTTTGCAGCTGGGTTCTAACGTATGCGTCGGCGGTATGGGCGCTAATGGCAGCTGCCTATTCAACTTTTCAGCGCTCGGCGTGGATCCAGATCATTATCAATACTTGTGGGCCACGGCAGTCAACCCAAACAGCAGTACTGCCCCCCAGCCCGCGATCCTGATACCCCAATTGACGGGCGTAACCGCTGTACCTGAACCGTCGACGCTGTCTCTTTTGGGCATCAGCTGGTTGATCTTTGGTGCAGCCCGGCGGCTTCGTACGGCTGCGTAAGGAACGCCGACACATAACCGCGAGCCTTGGGCGGTGCAGCCCGGCACATGACCGCTATCGGCGAGACGTTTGCCTGTCGGAGCCTGGAGATCTCGGCGAAGGACCGCTCGCCACCCTGAATTGACCTACCGACCGGACTAGGGTGAGGTCTCGAAACGGGCATGAGACTACTTGCCATGAAGCGAAGCGTACGGCCGCTGTCTGGCCGAGACTAGATCAAGCTGATTGGCGTTCGACGCTAAAGTGGGCTGGCCGGCGGCGACTTAATCCTCGCCCTCGGCTGCGGCGGGCTCGATTGAGGCGATAGTTTGCGGCAGGTGCTGGCGGCCAACCGCGAGACAGACGCCGGCGATGATCAGATAGCCGACCGCGACCGGGGTCGAGCTGCCGATGCCGAGTGCGGTGCCGTGAATAAAGCCGAAATACGACAACACGGCGCCGGCGCCCGCAAACAGCGCGGCGCGGTCAAATTGCCGGTCGATGATGAAGACGGCGACGGCGCCAAGGATCAGTCCGGCAAGTACGGCGCCACCGCCGAGCAATGCCATGCCGTGATAGACGACGCCGACCGCGCCGAGCTTGGCGAGGCCGAGCGTGTCCGCGGACGATCCGGCAGCGCCAAGCGCACCGTCGATCTGGGTCTGCGCCCAGGCGGCGATATTGGGCAGCATCGCCAATACGATCGCCGGGGCGTGTCGGGCCGGCGAGGTTTGAAAGGCCTGTGCGCCGATCACCAGCCCGATATAGAGCAGGATCGGCAGGATTGTGACCAGTGGGATCACGGCAAGGAGCAATGCGGTGAGCCCGAGGAAGCACACAATGCCAATCACGATGCCGGTCGCCAGCGAATAACCGATCCGGCCGCCGACCGCTTTCCAGCCCGGGTGGCCAATATAGACCGCCGGCGGAAACGGGCTGCCGAGCAATGCCCCGACAATGGCGCCGGTGCCGTCGGCCAACAGGATCTTGCGCAGGCTGTATTCGTCGCCGGCGGCAGCGGCACTTTCGACGTTGTTCATGCCCTCGGTAAAGTTGTAGATGCCGAGTGGCACAGCAGTGACGAGAAGCGGGCCGATATTGCCGATCGCCTTGGCAAAATCGGTTGTCGGATAAGGCAAGTGCAACCCGAACTGGCCGAGCGCCGCCACGACCTCGGTTGGCTGCATCAAATTATCGACATGAACGAGCTGCGCGAGCCAGGCGAGGATGGTGCCGACGACCACCGCCGCAAGACCGCCCGGCAACCCGAACGGCAGCCGCACGCCGGCCATCCAGCTGATCAGGATAATTGCCAGCGACAACAAGAACAGCCACGGCTCTTCCCAGCCGAGAAAGGCCGGGCGCATCGAGATAAAGGCGATTGAAATCCCCGCTAGGGTGCCGAGCATCGCTGCCCGCGGTGTGTGCTTGCGCACCGTCGGCCCGACAAAGGCACCGAGCAGGACGATGGCGCCAATGACGATGCACCACACCAGCCCGGCGCGCCACGCCAGCAACGGATCATGCGTCTTCAGGTAGGTCGGCAGCATGATCAGGAAGACGACGATGAACATGTGCGGCACCGATGGCCCATACGGCATCGCGGTGACGTTATCGCGGCCCTCGCTCTTGGCGAGGTTCCAGGCCAGCCATGCGTAATAAAGATTGCCAAGCGGCAAGGCGATGCCGAGGGCCGGCAAAATGCGGCCGTAAACGATGTCGGCCGGCAGATTTACGACGTGCAGACACAGTCCGGTCAATACAATTACGTTCAGCACAACATTGGTAAACAGTCCGAAAAACCCGTTCCAATCACCCGGCACCCACCAGCGCGGCACCTCGGCCGCTGTGGCATTCATCGCCAATCTCCCAATCGGTCGGATGCCGAGAGGGCAGCAACGACAGCCTCGCATGAGGCAACCCAGCCGAAAAGCCCGCCTTGCGCGGCGATCATGCGCAACCCCATTTCGTGGAATTCGGGGAAGTACGAGCCGACGCAGTCCGACACGACGACGCATTCATAGCCGCGGTCATTGGCCTCGCGCACTGTCGTGTGGACGCAGACCTCGGTCGTCACCCCGCAGACAATCAGCTGGGCAATGTTGCGGTTTTTCAGGATTGCGTCGAGATCGGTGGCGTGAAAAGCACCCTTGCCGGGCTTGTCAACAATCGGCTCGCCGGGCGCCGGGTAGAGTTCGGGAATAATGTCGTGGCCTTCCTCGCCGCGCACTAGGATGCGGCCCATCGGCCCCGGATCGCCGATCCCGGCCGGCAGTCGCCCGCGGGCCTTTTTTGTCGGTGGCAAATCAGCGAGATCAGGGCGGTGGCCCTCACGGGTATGGATCACGGTCAGCCCGGCGGCGCGAGCTTTGTCAAGGAGCTGTCGTGAAGGTGCAATCGTCCGACGCAACAGCGAGACGTTGTTGCCGAGTGCGGCGCCAAAGCCGCCCGGCTCGAGAAAATCACGCTGCATATCGATGATCAGGAGTGCGGCATGCGCCGGGTCGAGATCAAAAGGGTAAGGCTGAGCGTCGATCAGTGCCATTCCTCTCACCCAATTCTGTATTCACGGCCGGTTGTCGCCCCTGCCGCCTCCCCGGAGTTCCCGACTGTCAAGCAAACCGCGAGCCAATACCGGTTGATTGCGGGCGAGAATCTGAGCCGTGATGAACGGCTAAAAACAGTCCAGGCCACGCGCGATCTGCCCAAATCGTAGTCAGCTCGGTTGCGCTGTCGCTGAAAGCGGGCTACCCGCTGTTGCGCAGGCCGGCGGCAATGCCGTTGATGGTCAGGTGAATGCCGGTAACGACATCATCGTCGGCATCGCCCGCCCGGTAGCGGTGCAACAGCTCGACCTGCATGTGATTGAGCGGGTCGATATAGGGAAAACGGTTGCGGATCGAACGGGCGAGCGGCGGGTTGCGTTCAAGCAGGGTGTCCTGGCCGGTCATCGCCAATAAGGCCTCGATCGTGCTCTGCCATTCGGCGCGCAACCGCGGAAAAATCCGATCGCGGAGCCCGACATCGGCGACGAGCTCGGCATAGCGGGAGGCGATGGCGATATCGCTCTTCGCCAGCACCATCTCCATATTCGACAGCAGCATCTGGACGAACGGCCAGTCGCGGTACATCCGCTGTAGGGTTACCATGCCGCTTGCCGGCTCGGTTTGGAGCCAAGATTTGACGGCGCTGCCAAAGCCGTACCAGCCCGGCAGCATCAGCCGGCATTGCGCCCAGCTGAACACCCAGGGGATCGCCCGCAAATCTTCGATCCGCGCCGAAACGGTGCGCGAGGCAGGCCGGCTGCCAATGTTGAGCTTGGCGATCTCGCTGATCACCGTTGAGTCGCGAAAGAAGCGGTCGAACCCATCGGTTTGGTAAACAAGTTCGCGGTAGGCGCGGTATGCCTCGGCCGATAAATAGTTCATCGCCGCCACGTATTCGGGCGGCGGCGGCTCAATTTCCGGGTGCATCAGCGTCGCTTCGAGCGTCGCCGCGGCGAGGGTTTCGAGATTGCGCCGGCCAAATTCCGGATGCGAATATTTGCTGGCGATGACCTCGCCCTGTTCGGTGACGCGGATGGCACCCTGCACCGCTCCGGCCGGTTGAGCAAGGATCGCCTGGTAGCTCGGTCCGCCGCCGCGGCCAACCGAGCCGCCGCGGCCATGAAATAGCCGCAACCCCACGTCGTGACGCTGGAACAACTCGACGAGCGCCACCTCCGCCTTGTAGAGCTCCCAGCCGGAGGTCAGGAAGCCTCCATCCTTGTTGCTGTCCGAATAGCCGAGCATGACTTCCTGCACGCCGCCGCGGCTATCGAGCAACCGCCGGTACGCGTCGAGGCCCAAAAGCTCGTCCATGACCGGTCCGCAATTGCGCAGATCTTCGATGGTTTCGAACAGCGGCACGATATCGATGGCTAGCGCGCCCTCTGATGGCCGCAGCAGGCCCGCTTCCTTGGCCAGCACCGCGGTTTCGAGAATGTCGGAGATGCCGGTCGTTTTCGAGATCACGTAATGCGGCACCGAGTTCGGGCCGTAGCGGCGGTGCGCCTCGGCGGTCGCGCTCAGGATCGCCAGTTCGCTCGCAGTCACGTCCGAATAGCGGAGGAAGGGTGAGGCCAGCGGCCGCACCGTGCTCAGCTCCGCAAGCAGCAGCGGGATGCGCTTTGGTTCGGGGAGGGCGTTGTAATTGGGGCCTGGCTCGACGAGGCCGAGCATTTCGCCGACGACGCGCTCGTGCACCTCAGAATTCTGACGCAGATCTAGCGACGCCAGATGAAACCCGAAAACATCGACGGCGCGTCGCAGCCATTGCAGGCGTCCGTTGGCGAGGATCGCGCAGCCATTGGCGACCAGGGATTCGTCAATGTTCGCAAGATCGGCCAACAGCTCGGCGGGATCGCCATAGGGCGGGGCATCGCCGACCGCTCGTTGCGAGGCATCGACATGGCCCAGCGCGGACGCGGTTGCCGCCAGCCGCGCATAGATCCCGGTGATCGCCCGCCGATAGGGCTCATCCTGACGATTGAGAGAGCGATCGGGTGAGCGCGCCGCGAGCGCTTCGAGCGCCCCCGAGACGCCAACCAGATTTCTGTCGAGCGACAGCTCGCCGCCGAGCAGATGCAATTCGTCGAGATAGTGCCGGAGAGCGCGGCCGCTCTGCGCCTGCAATGCCCCGCGCAACACCGCCTCGGTCACGAACGGGTTGCCGTCGCGGTCGCTGCCGATCCAGCTGCCCATTCGAAGAAACGACGGGAGGCCATTGGGCAGCTCAACGCCCAATCCGGTCAGGGCTTCTTCGAGATCGGCATAGAAACGCGGTAGTTCCGACAGAAACGTATAGTCGTAATAGGACAGGCCGTTCGCGATCTCATCGATAACCCGCAGCCGCGTCTTGCGCACCAGGTTTGTCTGCCACAAGGTCAGCACCGCGCGGCGCAACGCCAGCTCGTTGGCCGCGAGTTCCACGGAGCTGAGCCCACCGCGGTCGCGCTTCGCCATTAATCCGGCGATTTCCATCTCGCGGTCGATTGTGCTTTTGCGCCGGACTTCGGTGGGGTGGGCGGTCAACACCGGGACAACCATCGCCGAGGCAAAGAAGTCGGCCAGGCGGGTCGGTTCGATGCCGGTCTCGCGGGCGCGCATCAGCACATATGCCATTGTGCCTTCGGCCGGCAGCGCGGCGCTATCTTCGCCCAAGCCGTTGGTGCTAGCGTCGCGGAGCTGATGCTGATCCTCTGCGATATTGGCAAGATGGGAGAAAAAGCCAAAGGCGCGGATGATCTGCAGCGCCTGTTGCGGCGGCAGATTTTTCAGCGTCGCTTCGAGATTATGGCGTGCGGTAACATCCTCATCGCGGCGGAAGCGGACAGAGTTTTGCCGTATGTATTCGACCGTCTCGAATGTTTCCGGGCCGCTCTGCTCGCGCACCGTGTCGCCGAGAATGCGGCCGAGCAATCGGATATCCTCGCGCAGCGGCGCATCGTGGTCCTCGGTCGCGATCATGTTGGTTCCAGGCATCAGCGCTTCGCCCAAGATCGATAGTTGGTCCGTGCATTGCAGATTCCGTGCCCCAAGGACTGTCTTGGCCAGCGCAGGCTAACCGATCTTGGTCCCGTATCGGGCGGCTAGCTTAAGATCCGCAGCGAGGAAGAGCAGATGATCGAATTCTTGATGATATCCGGTGCGCCGACGCCGGTGGCGCCGTTCAGCCACGCCACCACGGTCGGCGGCTGGTTGTTCGTGACGGGTCAAATGCCGACCGATCCCGACAACGACAATGCCGCCTTACCCGAAGGCATCGAGGCACAAACGCGTCGGGTAATCAAAAACCTGGGGTTGGTGCTCGCCGGCGCCGACAGCGCGCTCGATCAAATCGTATTCGCCCGCGTCTACCTGACCGATTTCGAGCGCGATTACGCGGCGATGAACGCGGTATACGAGACCTATTTTGCTCCGAGAAAGCTGCCGGCGCGCACTTGCATCGGCGTCACCGCCCTCGCTCGCGGCGCGCTGATCGAGATCGACCTCCTCGCCCGTAGAAAGACTGGCTGAAGGTTGCTGCGGGGGCCAACCCGCACCGGACCTGCGTGGAGCTTGGTACGCTTCTTGCCTCTCTGGTTCCTGTGATTTGGCCCCACAGGAGCGTCAATCCTATGCGTCGGAAAAGCCCAGCCACCGTCAACGGCCGGGAAAAACGGATGCCGGCTTTTCTCCCGACGGCTTGGTTGCCGCGCATGGCGGCACAGGCGTTCGGTCTTGCCGCCTTTGTTTTAATCCTGTCGGGTCTATCCGCCCCGCGGGCTGATGCCAGCGGCGGCACTCTGACGGTGGCTATGACTGCCGGTGACATCCCGGTGACCACCGGCAACCCCGACCAGGGTTTCGAAGGCTACCGCTTTGTTGGCTACAACCTCTACGACACGCTGGCGTTGTGGGATCTTTCAAGAGCCGACAAGCCGTCCGAGATCAGACCCGGCCTCGCCACCTCCTGGGAAATCGACCCCAATGACCACAAGCGCTGGATCGTGCATTTGCGCGAGGGGGTCAAATGGCATGATGGCTGCCCGTTCACCGCCGACGATGTCGTGTGGAACATCCAATACCGCACCGACAAGAAAGCGCCGTACTTTTTCGCGCAGCAATTCGCCTATAGCCGCTCCTTTCTCGTAAACGTCAAATCGGTCAGCAAAATCGACGACCACACCGTCGCCTTCGAAACCAATTTCGTCGAGTCGCTGTTTCCGTACAGCCTCAGTTACGTGATGATGATCAGCCGCTGCCGCGCCCAGGCATTGCATTACGACTGGGCGCAATATGCACTGCATCCATCGGGGACCGGTCCTTACCGCTTTGACCGGTTTGTTCCGCATCAGCGGCTCGAGTTCGTGCCGAACGCGGATTATTGGGACAAGGCGCGCATCCCGAAACAGGACCGGCTGGTACTGATCCCGATGCCGGAGGCGTCGACGCGCACCGCGGCGTTATTGTCCGGCCAGGTCGACTGGATCGAGGCGCCATCGCCGGACGCCATTCCCCGGCTCAAATCCTCGGGCATGAAGATCGTCACCAATGTCTATCCGCACGATTGGCCGTACATGCTCAATTTCGTCCGCGGACCGTTCAAGGACTTGCGCGTCAGGCAGGCGGCGAATCACGCGATCAATCGGAAGGACGTGGTCGATCTGCTCGGCGGCACTGCAATCCCGGAACAGGATGTCGTGCCGCCAACACTTCCCTATTACGGTCATCCGCCGAGCTGGGATTACGATCCGGCAAAGGCCCGAGCATTGCTGAAAGAAGCAGGCTGTCTGCCGTGCAAGGTGACCTTTGGCATTTCGACATCGGGATCGGGACAGATGCAGCCCTTGCCGATGAACGAATTGGTCAAATCGCAGCTCGAAGCCGCCGGTTTCGAAGTCGATCTGAAGACGATGGACTGGAACGCGCTGCTCGATCTCTACCGCGGTGGCGTTGACAAAAATCCGAATTATGACGGTATCAACTTTTCGCGCGGTTTGCTCGACCCGGTCAATGCGATCATCAAACTGGTCGCAAAGGCCTATTGGGCGCCCGCCGGGTCCAACTGGGGGCATTACGAAAATCCCGAGGCCGAGGCTCTGATCAGCAAGATCTTTAACGAGTTCGATGAAGAAAAGCGGCTCAGCCTATTGACCCAGCTGCATGAATTGGAAGGTCGCCAGGCGGTCATGATCTTTGTCGTGCATGATTTGAACCCGCGAGCGATGTCGCCAAAGGTGCAGGGATTTGTTCAGGCGCAAAGCTGGTTTCAGGATTTGACGCCGGTGACCGTGGCGCCCTGAACGGCTGCATCGACATTGTGCGTGCTTCGAGACGCTCCTTTCGCTCGCCCCTCAGCATGAGGTATGATTTGATGGCATTAAGCAATTTCCTTATCCTGAAGAGGCCGCTCGGCGGCCGTCTCGAAGGACGTGCAACAACGATCCGACGCATAATTTCAGCGCTGGCATTGAGCGGAGGAATCGCTCTGGCCAACGCCGGCGCATGGGCGGCGGGGACAGTGACTGTCGGCATGACCGCAGGCGATCTGCCGGCGACCACCGGGAATCCCGATCAAGGGTTCGAGGGCTACCGCTTTGTCGGCTACAATCTCTACGACTTGCTGGTGCTGTGGGATTTGTCGAAATCGGACAAGGCGACCGACATCAAACCCGGTCTCGCCACGGAGTGGCAGGTCGATGAAGGCAATCCCAAGCGCTGGATTTTCAAGCTGCGTGAGGGCGTCAAATGGCACGACGGATGTGATTTTACCGCCGATGACGTGGTGTGGAACCTCGGCTATTCGGCCGATCAGAAGTCGGCGCAATTCAACCCGGCGCAATTTGCTCAATCGCGCTCGTATCTCGGCAATTTCGCCGGCGTAACCAAGATCGACGATCACACTGTCGCGTTTGACACTAAGGTGCCGGACTCGCTGTTTCCGTACGAGATCAGCTACGTGCTGATGATCAGCCCGTGCCGCGCCAAAGAGGTCAAGTACAACTGGGCTGACTACGCGCTGCACCCGTCGGGGACCGGTCCCTACCGCTTTGATAAAAGTGTACCGCACCAGCGGCTCGAATTGGTTCCCAACTCGGCCTATTGGGACAAGACCCGCATTCCCAAGCAAGACCGCCTGGTGCTGATCCCGATGCCGGAGGCGTCGACCCGTACCGCCGCCCTATTGGCGGGGCAGGTGAACTGGATCGAGGCGCCGTCACCCGATGCGATCGACCGGCTCAAGGCCGCCGGCATGCAGATCGTGACCAATCCGTATCCGCACAACTGGACTTATCAGCTCAATTTCGTCAAAGGTCCGTTTACCGACAAGCGCGTCCGGCAGGCGGCGAATTATTCGCTCAATCGACCTGACTTCAAAGAGTTACTCAACGGGCTTATGCTCGAAGGTTATTCGACGGTGCCGCCGTCGACCCCGTATTATGGTCATCCGCTGATCTACAAATACGACCCAGACAAGGCCAAAGCCTTGTTAAAGGAAGCTGGCTGCGTTCCCTGCAAGGTTACCTTCGCGATCTCGACTTCGGGCTCGGGCCAGATGCAACCCCTGCCAATGAACGAACTCGTCAAGTCGCAAATGGAGGCAGTGGGGTTCCAGGTCACGCTCGATACGATGGATTGGAACGCGTTGCTCGACGTGACGCGAGCTGGCGTCGACAAGTACCCTGACATCAATGCGATCAATGTCAGTCGCCAGACCCAGGACCCGTTCAACGCGTTGATCCGCCACGTGTGGACCAAGCAATGGGCGCCAAAGGGCAGCAATTGGGGACACTATTCGAATCCCGATGTCGACAAGCTGGTCGAGCAGATTTACGGCGAATTCAACCCGGCAAAACGGCTGGTTCTGCTGACCAAGCTCAATGAGAAAATCAACGAAGACGCGCTGCTGATATTTGTCGCACACGACCTCAATCCGCGTGCGATGTCGCCCAAGGTCCATGGCTTTGTCCAGGCGCAGAGCTGGTTTCAGGATCTCACCCCTGTCAGCGTCGGTCCATGATCCGCTACATCCTGCGCCGGATTCTTTACGCGATCCCGATCGCGTTCGGGGTAAGCGTCGTCTGTTTCTCGCTGGTGTACATTGCCCCTGGCGATCCGCTGCAGACCGTGATGCCGCCGGATGCAACGGCCGAGACGATCGCGATCGTCAAGCACGCCTACGGCTTTGACAAACCGTTGCCGGTGCAGTTCCTGATCTGGCTCGGTCACGTGCTGACCGGCGATTTCGGGGTATCGATCTCGACCCGCCGGCCGGTGATCCTTGAAGTGACCGATGCGCTCTCCAACACCGCGTTGTTGGCGCTGTTCGCGGTGCCATTGTCGTTCTCGATCGGATTTGTAATGGGTGCCGCCGCCGGCTGCTTCCCGGGCCGGTGGATCGATCGGGTCGTGACCGGCGCCGCCGTCGTGGGGGTCAGCCTGCCGAACTATTGGCTTGGGATCGTTCTCGTCATCTTCTTCTCGGTTCAGTACATGCTGCTCCCGGCGACCGGGATGGGTCCTAATGGCTCGACTGCGTTTCACATTCTGCAATGGAGCAACGCCAAGTTTCTGGTGTTGCCGGTAATCACGCTGGCGATGATCCCGATCGGCATTCTCGCGCGCACGACGCGCGCCGCGGTCGCCGAGGTCCGCAATCAGGATTTCGTCCAGACCCTGCGCGCCAAAGGCCTATCGGAGTGGGCCGTGACCCGGCATGTGCTCAAAAACGCGCTGCCGCAAGTAATGGCTGTGATGGGGCTGCAGTTCGGTTATCTGCTCGGCGGCTCGATCCTGGTCGAGACCGTGTTTACCTGGCCCGGAAGCGGATTTCTGCTCAGCAAGGCGATCATCAACCGAGACGTTCCGGTGTTGCAGGGAACCATCCTGACATTGGCATTGATCTTTGTGGCGGTGAATTTGGTCGTCGATCTGCTGCAGTCCGTGGTCGATCCGCGCATCCGTCGCGGCTGAAACTTCGACATTGAATAGATCATGACTGACGTTCTTACCCTCGCCGACCCCCTTGAAACATTCGAAGAACAAGCCGCGCCGGCGACCAAGGTCCGCGGCTACTGGGAGTTGGTGTTCGATCGGCTACGGCATGATCCGGTGACATTGGCGTTTGGCGCGATCGTGCTGCTGATCGTATTGGCGGCGGTATTCGCGCCGCTGATCGCACCGTTCAATCCCTACCAGGAAAGCATCATCGGCCGGCTAAAGCCATTCGGCTGGCGCGGGCATCTGCTCGGCACCGATGAACTGGGCCGCGACATGCTGTCCCGGCTGATTTTTGGCGGCCGCGTCTCGCTATTGATGGGCGTGGTGCCGGTGCTGATCGCGGCACTGATCGGCGGCATGCTGGGCGTCGTCGGCGGATTTCTCGGCGGCCGCACCAATACTGTGATCATGCGGACGATGGACATCTTTTACGCTTTCCCGTCGGTGCTGCTCGCGGTGGCGATTGCCGGCGCGATGGGCGGCGGCATCGGCAATGGCATGCTGGCGTTGACGCTGGTGTTTATCCCGCCGATGTGCCGCGTCGCCGAGACCGCCACCACTCAGATCCGCGCGCTAGACTTTATTGAGGCGGCGCGCGCCAGTGGCGCGAAGACCGGAACGATCATCCGCTACCACGTGCTTGGCAATGTGCTGGGCCCCGTGTTTGTTTATGCTTCGTCATTGGTCAGCGTCAGCATCCTGTTGGCGTCGGGCTTGTCGTTTCTGGGCCTCGGCGTGCGCCCGCCAATACCGGATTGGGGACTGATGTTGAGCACTCTGCGCCAGTCGATCTATGTCGTGCCGTTTGTCTGCGCATTGCCGGGAGTGGCGATTTTCATCACCTCGATCTGCTTTAATCTGGTCAGCGACGGGCTGCGCGCGGCGATGGATGTACGGATGTAGGCAATGGTTTTGCTGCAATCGGCGTTGAGTAGCACACCCGACAGGCGCGATCGCGGCGGCCCGGCGCAGCCATTGCTGATCGCGCGCGGCTTGCGCAAGCATTTCGTGGTCAAGGGCAGCCGCGGTAAGTCGGTGCAAGCAGTGGACGGCGTGTCATTCACCGTCGCCAAGGGTGAGACCCTGGGGATCGTCGGCGAATCCGGCTGCGGCAAGTCAACCCTTGCCCGGCTGCTGCTCCATTTGCTGTTGCCGGATGCGGGGGAGCTGGTGTTCGACGGCGAGAAGGTCGGTGCCCAGGACGGCATCGCGGTCGACGCGCTGCGTCGTCAGGTGCAGATGGTGTTTCAGGATTCTTACTCGTCACTGAACCCGCGCATGCCGATCCGAGACTCGGTGGCGTTCGGACCCTTTGTCCAAGGCAAAAAAAAGCAGGAGGCGCGAGGCATTGCGCGCGACATCCTCGGCAGGGTAGGTCTCGATCCCGACCTCTTTGGCCCGCGTTATCCGCACGAGCTTTCCGGTGGGCAGAAGCAGCGCGTCAACATTGCCCGCGCGTTGGCGACCGGGCCACGCATGGTGATCCTCGACGAACCCGTGTCGGCGCTCGATAAATCCGTCGAGGCGCAAGTGCTCAATTTGCTGCGAGCGTTGAAGCGGCAGTTCAACCTTACTTTCGTCTTTATCAGCCACGATTTGAATGTCGTTCGATTTATCAGCGAGCGGGTCCTGGTAATGTATCTCGGCCGCGTCGTCGAGCTCGGCCCGGCGGACGCGGTCTTCGAGCAGCCACAGCACCCCTATACCCGCGCACTCCTCGCATCCCGGCCCTCGATGGACCCGGCCCGGCGCATCGAGGAGCCGCCGATTACCGGCGATCCGCCGAACCCGATCGACCCGCCCTCCGGCTGCCGGTTCCACACGCGCTGCCCGTTCGCCGAGACCGTCTGCGAGACCGCCGACCCGGCGCTCGCCCATTACCTGGACGCGGCATCGCATGTCGCAGCCTGTCACATGCGCGACCCGGCCTCGGGCCATAGCCGGTTCGGAAGTTTTTAGGATGGCGGGGAACGGGATGGCGGGGAACGGCACTGCGGCATTGGCCGAGGTCGACGATCTGAATGTGCGCTTTGTCACCCGTGAGGCCACCGTGCATGCGGTGAACGGCGTCAGCTTTACGGTGCAAGCCGGAGAGGTCTTGTGCATCTTGGGGGAGTCGGGTTCCGGGAAGAGTGTCACCTTGCGGGCATTGATGCGGCTATTGCCGTCACGGCGCACCCGGATCGAGGGGGCCATCCGTGTCGAGGGGCAAGACGTCCTGGCGATGCGCCCGCGGGCATTGCGCGATCTGCGCGGCGGCCTGGTGTCGATGATTTTTCAGGAGCCGATGACCGCGCTCGATCCGGTCTATACGATCGGCCGGCAGATCTGCGAGACCGTGCGCCGCCATACCGGCTGCGATCGGTTGGCGGCGCGCCGGCGTGCATTGGAATTGTTGGAATTGGTGCGGATCCCATCAGCCGAGCGCCGGCTCGACGCCTACCCGCATGAATTGTCCGGGGGGTTGCGCCAGCGGGCAATGATCGCAATGGCGCTGTCCTGCAAGCCACGGCTGTTATTGGCGGACGAGCCGACAACGGCGCTCGACGCCACGGTTCAGGTCCAGGTATTGATCCTGTTGCGCCGGCTACAGCGCGAACTCGGCATGGGGATGATCTTTGTCACCCACGATCTCGGCGTCGCCGCCGAAATCGCCGACACGATCGCCGTCATGTATGCCGGCCGCATCGTCGAGAGCGGACCCGTGGCGCAGGTCCTCAGTGCGCCGGCGCATCCCTACACCGCGGGGTTGCTGGCTTCGACCGTCCATGGCCAACTCGGCGATCGTGACATCGCCGCGATTCCCGGCAGCCCACCCGATCTCCGCCGCCTGCCGCAGGGCTGCAGCTTTGCGCCGCGTTGCCCCCGTCGCTCCGCAGAGTGCCGGCGCGCGGTCCCCGAGCCGCGCATTCCGGCCCCCGGACGAATGGCTGCTTGCCTCGCGGTACCGGCGGAGAGCTCGCACCCATAGCGCGGGCCCTAAGCCCGAGCTCCAGACGCTTGCACGGCATTTTTGTCGTCTTTGCCGCACAGTTCGCGGGAGTGACGATTTTGTCGGTAGTACTGTCGGAGATACGCGTTGAACTAGCTAACAATTGGTGGCCGGAAAACAACCGGCAGCGGTAAACTGAAGGGAGGAGCGAATGAGAAATGGTCATCGCGTTTTCGATGCCGATACCCGTGTCAATCCGGCGGGACCCGAACTCGATCGACAACATCCTCGCCTGGCAAAGCCTGAACCCCGACACCAAGCAAAAACTCTTTTGGGGCAACGCCACCCGCTTCTTCAAGGGAACGTAATCCGTTACGCGACGCGATCGCCTTGGCGGATCTCGACGGTGCGATTGTCGACGGCGGGGAGCATGCGCGCGGGGTCGCGGGTCACGATCACGTCGAGTACCGTCGGACGGGTGCGCTCGGCGAGGCCGGTTGCCAGTGCGGCGGGGAGTTGGTCGGGGTCCTCGACCCGGATGCCGTTGCACCCCATTGCGCGGGAGATCGCGGCGTAATCCATCTCGACGAGGTCGGAGGATTGATAGCGGCCGCGAAACATCGCGTGCTGCAACGCTTTGACATAGCCCGAGGCGGCATTATTGACGACGACAATGGTCAGCCCGATGCCGGCGCGGCGCGCGGTCTCGAGCTCGCCCAAGGTCATATTGAACCCACCGTCGCCTCCGATCGCCACCACCGGGGTGGTGGGGGCCGCAAGTGCGGCGCCAATCCCGCCCGGCAATCCGTAGCCGATCGAGGCCAAACCGCGGTCCGGAATGAAATGTCGTCCGGCGCTCTTGGTGTCGTAGAGGAGCCCGGTCCAGTGCCCGGCAAACCCGCCATCGGCGACGAGAATGCTGTCGGCGGGAAGGGCGCGGTTCAACTCACGGCAGAGCCGCGCCATGTGGACCGGCCGCTCGTCGGAATCGAGCCGGGCTGCGGCGTCCTCGCGCCACGCACCCATCCGCTTGGGTATTTCAGCGACATAGTCGGCGCGCGCGGCGCGGGCCTGATGCGCGTTGTCGGCAAGGGCTGCGGTCAGGTCCTCGAGCCCGGCCCGCGCATCGCCCCACAAGGCCACCGCGGCCGGCATACAGCGCCCGATTTCCTCGGCGACGATTTCGAGATGAATGAGGGGGATCGAGTGCTTCGGCAATGCATAGCGCTTGGTCGCGATCTCGCCCAGCTTGCAGCCGATCACGAGGAGACAATCCGAAGCCTCGATCAGCTCGTTGGCGATCCGCGAATAGCGGCCGAAGAGGCCGGCCGACAGCGGGTGGGTGCAGGCGATGCCGCCTTTGCCGCTCATCGTGTGTGCGACCGGGATCGACTGCGTCTCGGCAAAGGCGAGCAAGGCATCATAGCCCTGTGAGACATGGATGCCGCCGCCGACCAGGATCAACGGCCGCTTGGCGCGCGCAAGCAAGGCCGCGGCGCCATCGATATCGGCGCGGTCGGGGCGGATGCGTCGTGCCGGGGCGCGCAACGTCGTCGGGTCGATGGCGAAATCGTCGGCGGTGAAGTCGTACTCGCCGTGGCAGACATCCTCGGGCACGTCGAGCAATACCGGCCCGGGCCGGCCCGAGGTCGCGATCGCAAAGGCGCGCGCCAACAATTCCGGGACGCGAGCGGTCTGCTCGACGCGGATCAGTTCCTTGACCGCCGGCCGCAGGATTTCGACCTGTCGGCATTCCTGAGTCATGTTTTTCCAGGAATGGCCGCGGTTGGTGTCGCCGGCAAATGCGACGATCGGGGTCCCAGCGTTCAATGCCTCGATCAGGCCGGTGACGAGGTTGGTGGCGCCAGGCCCGAGTGTGCCGTCGCACACACCCGGCCGATTGGTGACCCGCGCATAGGCTTCGGCGGCAAATGCGCCGCAGCGCTCGTCGTTGATCAGGAAATGGCGCATGCCAAGCTGCGACAGCGCATCATAAAACGGCAATAGCTGAAAGCCGCCCATGCCGAACATCGGCCCGACCTCGGCCAGCCGCAGCATCTCGGCCATGGCCCGGCCGCCTTTCATCCGGCCCGACGGGCGGTTGCTGGCGCGGTTCGCTTCGCTCATGCGTGCTTCTCCCGGTCGGTGACGGTGCTGCGGCGGACAATCGCGACAAACTCGCGGGCACTGACGCCCGGTGGGATGCCCAAAGCCGCAGCGTGCGAATTGACACGCGATAAGATACCATCCTCGTAGGTCGAGCGCGCGTCGCCGATGCGGGCGCCGGCTGCGGAAACGGTGGCGGCGGCGATCCCGCGGGCGTCAAGCGCCGGCAGCCGGGTCACGCCGGCGTCGTCGACGCCGATCGCGGCGTCATTGAAGAGTGCCGCGCGGGCGTCGTATTTGAGCGCGGTCTCGGGCTTGCCGCCGAGCAGCCCCCCATGCGAGCCGGTTACGACGATCGTACCGACATGCTCGGGCCCAACCGCAGAAGCCGAGTCGAGCGCCCAAACCGCCGGCGGCTCGGCAATTAGCAGAAATGCGGATTCCAGCGCGGGCGGCGGCGTTCGCCCGCTGATGGACGCGTACGTCAGCGCAGTGGCGGCGTCGCGGCAGGTGAGGCCCGCGCGGCAGCCGAGTGCGGCCGCCGGGGAATTGGCAAAGGTGACGATACCGCGGGCCATCATATCGGCGCCGTCGCCGATCCGCGCAGTCAGGCGGCCGACTGCGGCGGCGGGGACGCCGAGTTTCGCTAGACACTCGAGCCCGGCAATCCCGGCTTCGTCGCGCCCGATTCCGGCATCGTTGAAGATCACCGCGGCAACCCCGAGTTTGGCCGCAACATAGGCGGCGTAAACGCCGCCATGCGAGCCGTTGACGACGACCGCGCCTTTCGCTTCGGGGCCGATGCGGGTGATGCTGTCGGCGTTAAGGATCGGCGCGGGCTTGGCGGCCATGGCATCGTCTCGCGCAAGGAGGCAGCTGCCGCCATCATGGCGGCACCGGCAAAATCGGCACAAGCGGCAAACCAGATCTGATGCGTTTCAGCTATCAAAATTGCTCACCGCCGGGACTTGGCGCGGTCGCACTATGATCCACCGGGTCGGGGCGCGGGCGGGTCGTGCACCCGGCTCCCCGCCTGCTATGATCGTGTCGATCGCGCATCCGTGATCAGTAAAGCCGGGAAATGGAAGGAGCGTCGCATGCAGATCGGTTTTATCGGCACCGGGACGATGGGTACGCCGATCGCCGGGTGTCTGATCGATGCCGGCCACACGCTTACGGTTTACGACATCAAGCCGGAGGCAATCCGAACTCTTGCCGGGCGCGGCGCCGAGGCGGCGACGAGCCCGCAGGCGGTCGCTGAAAAGAGCGAGATCGTGTTCACTTCGTTGCCTGGCCCCGACGAGATGCGCGCCACAGTGCTCGACCCGACAAACGGCATCCTCGTTGGGCTGCGGTCGGGCGGCTGCTATATCGACCTGACGACCAATGCCCCGCCGGTGGCGCGTGAGGTCGCCGCCGCCTGCACCGGTAAGGGAGTTACAATGCTCGATGCGCCGGTCAGTGGCCGGCCACCCGGCATGACGGTGATGGTCGGCGGCGACGAGGCGGTCTTTGCGCGCCATCGGCCGCTATTCGAGGCCATCGCCAGCAACATCTTTTATGTCGGTGAAACGGGTACCGGGTGCACCGCCAAGCTCGTCACGCAATATCTCGGCTATACCAATTTCGTCGCGGCGCTCGAAGGCCTATTGATCGGCGCCAAGGCCGGCGTCGATCCCAGCGTCCTGGCACAGATCGTGCCGTTCAGCGCCGGCGCCAGCCGCACTTTCGACAATATCCCGCGCTCGGTACTAACCGGGGCGTTTACCTCCGGCGGCACGCTCGACATCGTCGCCAAGGATCTCCATCTGGCCTGCGAACTCGCCCGCGAGGTTGCTTCCCCGGCGAGCCTGGGTCTGCTTGCCCACGACGTGTTGTATCGCGCACAGGCCCAGGGCTGGGGCAAAGAAGGTTTCCCGGTCGCCGCCCGCATCCTCGAAGCGAGGGCTGGTCACGAGCTGCGCTCCCAGACCGCGCAGAATGCAGTAAACTACCAGGCGGACGATCCGCGACGCATCCCCGCCCGCAAGTAGCGCGAAAACGGGGCGTTGGTTGGATAGGAGGCAATAATGGCGGCCGCATCGGGAATAGGGTATCGCGAGGGTCTCGTCGATTTGGCGAACGGCCAGATCAGCCGCGAGATCTTTGTCAATGACGCGATCTACGCGCAGGAGCAGGAGCGGCTGTTTGCCCGCGCCTGGCTGTTTGTCGGCCACGAGAGCCAGATCCCCAATCCCGGCGATTTCTTTGTCTCGTCGATGGGTGAGGAGTTGGTGATCCTGTGCCGCGACCGCGGCGGCGCTGTCCACGTGTTCCTCAATTCATGCCGACATCGCGGCATGAAGGTGTGCCGCTATGACGAGGGCAATACACCGGTTTTCACCTGCCCCTATCATGGTTGGAGCTATTCGACCGACGGCAAGCTCGCCGGCGTGCCGTATTTCCGCGAGGCCTATCATTCAAAGCTCGACCGCTCGCAATGGGGTCTCGTCGAGGTGGCGCAGATGGCCAATTACAAGGGCGGCATCTGGGCGAATTGGGACCCCGCGGCACCTTCCTTTACCGAGTATCTAGGCGATTTCGCATCATATCTGGACCAGACGTTTGACGGTTGGGATGGCAGCGACGGGGGCGCCGAGATCTTGGGCGGCATCCAGAAATGGCGGGTGCCGTGCAATTGGAAATTCCCGGCCGAGAATTTCAGCGGTGACAGTTATCACAATATCAGCCACCGCTCGGTCGATCTGGTCGGTGTCGGCCCGTCGGGCAGTGGCCGGCGCGACATGCCGGAATTGAACCTCGCGCAGAAGCTGCACATCGCAATCCCCGATCGCGGCCATCAGACGACGGCCTATTTGCTGCCGCCGACGAGTTCGGCACCTCCCGGCTATCAGCACTGCTCGGTCGTCGCCGACTATTTCGCGCATTGCGAAGAACAGCGCCGGCGCCGGCGCGGCGATTGGGGCCGGCTGATCACCTTGGTTGGCGAGGTGTTTCCGAGCATGGCGTTTCTCTCACGCCAGCCGCGCACGATCGCGGTGTGGCATCCGCGGGGCCCGCACGAGACCGAGGTGTGGCGCTGGTTCCTCGTCGATAAGACTGCTCCGCAGGAGGTCAAGGATTTCCTGCGCGACTACTACATCCGCTATTCGGGTCCGGCCGGTATGACCGAGCAAGACGATATGGAAAACTGGAACTACGCCCACGCCGCGAGCCGCAGCGTGATCGCGCGCCGTTTTCCTTATAATTACGAGCAGGGTGCGGGGACCGAGGTCGAGAATTACGAATGGGAGGGTTTGCGGCTGCCGGGAGTTGTGACCGATCTGACAAAGGCCAAGTCGAGCGAGCACAATTTGAGAAACCTCTACCGCCGCTGGGCTCAATTCATGGAAGCCGATAGCTGGGATGATTTGATGGCCCAGCGGCCCCCGGCCCCGGCCGCCCAAGCGGCCGAATAATCATCGGAGTTGATCGCAAGCCGACCAGCCCCATGTCCCGGGGCTGGGCAGGCCCAGACGCGCGGTCTTCTGTTGTTCAGCGGGTCTGGGGACTGCGCCGCCGTTACGGGGTGAGCAGCATCGGCGGGTCGGCGACTTCGGTCAGTTGCGCCCCGCCAAAGCCGTTAAACCGGCTGCTGAGGCAGCCGCCATAGGCGCCAAGCTGGCCCAACTCGATCCAGTCGCCCTCGCGCATATCGGCGGGCAGGCGAAACGGCCCGTTCATTCGGTCGGCGCTGTCGCAGGTCGGGCCGAATAGGATGAACTCGGCGGTCTCCGCCTCGGTGCCATCGATTTCGCCGAGACGGATGCGCCGCGCCGGAAAGCGGAAACCCAATGACCCGGCGTCGCTTAGATTGCCGTACACGCCGTCATTGACGTAGAGCGCGTTGCCGCGGCGCAACTGCACTTGCGCCAAAACCGATCCGCCGCCGGCGACCAAGGCACGGCCGGGCTCGGCCCACAGCCGAACACCTGCCGGCAACACCGACGCTCCGCGCTCGATCGCGTCGATAAAGTCGTCGAGCGGCGGCGGGGTCATATCCGGGTAGCTGACCGGAAAGCCGCCGCCAATATCGACGATCTCGACCGGGATCTCGGCTGCGGCGATGATTTGGGCGGCCAATACCATTGCCCGCTCATAAGCCTCGGGGTCGAGGCACTGCGAGCCGACATGAAAGGTCAGGCCGAGGCGTGCGGCGTGCGGCCGGGCGGCACGCAATAGATCGGCGGCTTCGTCCGGCGACGCGCCGAATTTACCGGAGAGATCGTAGACGGCATTACCCTTGGGCAAAGCCAGCCGTACGAACAGCCCCAGTGTGGGCGGATCGCCGACCAGCCCGAGCTGCACGGTTTCCTGCACGATCTTCGCCAGCTCGTCGAGGCTGTCGAGCGCGAAATCGGTCACCTCCTAGCGGTCGAACGCCTCGGCGATCGCCGGCCGCGCCTTGACCGGGTGCATGAAGTGGATTTCGGCCCCGGGCAGCAGCGCCCGCACGATCCTTACCTCAGCGAGCGAGGCGCAGTCGAAGTGGCGAACCCCGCCCGCCCACAGCGCACGCAACACACTGGGCTCCGGGTTGCATTTGACAGCGTAGAGAACATCGCCCGGAAAGGCGCCAACAAAGCGCCGCGCCGTCTCGGCGATAGCGGCCGGGCGCAGGCACAGCAAAGGTTCGCTCGGCCTCAGCTCGGCGACCAGCGAATCGACATCCGGCAGACCGGGTCTGCGAGCGGACGATTGAAGCCATGGCGGATTTTTGCCATCGCACAGCCCTCCATCGGTGAGGAGGCGACATTCGCTCCGACCGCCACAACAAGCGGCAAAAGCGGAATGACCGATTTGGGTGAGGGGCCGCGGCGGACGCCGGCTTACCGGTTCAGATGCCCGTGACGGCAGGCCTCCCGATCAGATGCGGGAGACCGTGCGAGGACTTCGCATTGCGTGCCGGACCATATCCGTTCCCTTAAGGACACCGGCCCACGGGTGGCCGGCTCGACCGAAAGAGACGCGTTCCGTCGTAGCAGCACCCCGACGCACGGGGTCCTAGGCACGTGCGATTTGCGTCAGCTCGCTAAAATGGCGTTTTTCTCCGACAATGCAAGGGCAGATACCGCCCGCTGCTCAGCCGTGCGGCGCCAGCAGCGCGATGTAATCCCAGACGATCGTCGCCGCGGCGAGCGCGGTGATCTCGGCGGTGTCGTAGGGTGGTGACACCTCGACCACATCCATTCCGACAAAATCGAGCCCGGACAGGCGGCGCAGAATTGCCCGGGCCTGCCAGGTGGCGAGCCCGCCAACCTCGGGCGTGCCGGTGCCGGGTGCGAAGGCCGGGTCGAGCGCGTCGACATCAAAGGTCAGATAGGCCGGCTTTTCGCCAACCACGGCACGGATCCGCTCGGCCGCGGCGGCGGGGCCGGCCTCGTGCACGTCTTCGGCAAAAAGAATCGTCACGCCTTTGCCAACGGTCCAGTCCTGGACCTCGCGGCTCATCGGCGAGCGAATCCCGATCTGCGCCGTACGGTGGGGATCGATCAGTCCTTCTTCGATCGCGTGGTAAAATGGCGAGCCGTGCCCCCACACCAGGCCGAAACTGTCCGGCCAGGTGTCGACATGCGCGTCGAAATGTACGAGGCCTACTGGCCCTCGCCGCTTCGCCAGCGCGCGTAGCAGCCCCAGGGTTACGGTGTGATCCCCGCCCAATGCCACGAGGTGTTTTATTGGGGCGGCCTGCGCCTCGATCTTGGCGAGGCTCGCCAAAATATCGCCGTGAGCGAGGCGGAAATCGCCGATATCGGCAAGGTCAAGTTTTGCCGGATCGATGCCGTTGGCGGGGTGATCGCCATCGACCAGCATCCGGCTCGCCTGGCGGATCGCCGCCGGTCCAAAGCGAGCGCCCGGTCGGTTCGAGGTGCCGAGGTCATAGGGCATGCCCGCAATGCAGATAGCGGCGTTCGGGTCGGTGCGTGCGACGCCAAGAAATGTCGGCGGAATCGCGAAAGTCGGAACGTCGATCATAACCGCGATCTAAGCAAATCGGGTTCATTATCAATACACTGGAAAAGTTCGAAAAATTCGCAGAAGCCTCGAATGGTGTCGCCGAACGTCAGCGGAAGAAGGCTGGCGGCGCCTGCACCACCGGCGCGGCGGCATCGAGGATCTCACGGCGATTGCCCGAACGCGGCGGATAAATCCGCTCGCGGTTTATAGTCGTTTTGGTGCGCTTAGCCGCTTCTCCGGTTGTCGCAACGTGGCGGTCCCAACCGGCGGTGCAGACCGCCCCCCACGGCCCAAGATCGAGGATCGTCGTGTACCAATCGATCCTGAGCGGCAACATCGGCAGCCCAAGCAAGTCGCAAACGACGTTGTGGCCGGCAAAGCGGCCCATCGGCCGCCCGTGCTGGCACGACATAACGCAAGAGCGGTTGCCGTCGATCGGGAACCAGGCGACGTCGCCGGCGGCGAATTCCGCAGGCATGCCCTTTATCTTAAGATACTCGTCGACCGGCACGCGCCCGAACCGGTCGCGTTCGACCGGAAAGTGCGCAGTCAAGGGGTGCGCCTGCATGCCGGCGCACCAGACGATCGTCGCGGCATCGATGCGCTCGCCCGTTGATAGCATGGCGCCATTCTTGTCGATTGCCACAACCGAGACGCCGGGCCGCTTTTCGACACCCAATCCCGATAACGCCTCGTCGATAATGGCGCGAGCTTCCTCGCCCATATCGGAGCCGATCCAGGGCTGCCGATCCGCAATGATCACGCGAGGCGTGCCCGCCCCATTGCCGAGCGCGGCGCCCAATTTCCCGGGCATCTCGGTCGCGACCTCGATACCGGTCAGGCCGCCGCCGATGACCAGCGCGGTCCATTGTCCCGAAGAGGGATCGCGAGCCGGCAGCGCGGCAATGTGCTGGTTGAGCCGCACACCAGCGCCGTAGGTATCGACATCGAAGGTGTGCTCCGCGAGGCCGGGGATCGCCGGACGCACCAGCCGGCTGCCGAGCGCAAACACTAGCCGGTCATAGGCCAAAGGCTCGTTGCCGCCGGATAACACGACGCGGCGCAGCGCCAGATCGATATCGCTGATTTCAGCTTCGACGCGTCGAATACCAATCGGGCGCAAGACATCGTCGAGCGGGACGCGGGTGTCGCTCAGCTCGGCCTCGTAATTGCGCACCCGGATCGAGTGAAACGCGCTGCGGTCGACCAGCGT
Organism: uncultured Alphaproteobacteria bacterium; assembly: GCA_963777435.1. Classification (GTDB taxonomy): domain Bacteria; phylum Pseudomonadota; class Alphaproteobacteria; order ATCC43930; family CGMCC-115725; genus AP-15. The sequence continues at coordinate 84,461 of CAVZQT010000004.1, read as the reverse complement.
AATCGCCACCCGATCCGGGCCGATACCGAGATCGTCAAGCTTGCGGGCAGCGCCGATCGCCGCCCACAGCCCGGCAAAACCGGCGCCGAGAACGACGATCCGCTTCACCACTTGAGGCGCTCAGACACGTTCGAGCACTGCGGCGATGCCTTGGCCGACGCCGACGCACATCGTAACGAGCGCATAACGGCCGCCGCTGCGTTCGAGCTGGCGCGCCGCGGTCAGCGCGATGCGCGGCCCAGACGCGCCGAGCGGGTGGCCGACTGCGATGGCGCCGCCGTTCATGTTGACCCGGCTATCGTCGAACGGCAGTTCGAGCCCGCGCAGGCATGACAGCACTTGGGCGGCGAAAGCCTCGTTGATCTCGATCACATCGATGTCGGAAAGGCTCAGGCCGGCTCGCGCCAGCGCCTTTTTCGACGCCTCGACCGGGCCGATGCCCATGACGCGCGGCGGCACCCCGGCGACGCCACTCGAAACGACGCGGGCCAGCGGCTTAGCTCCGGCGGCGTCGCCGGCCTTGCGGCTCGCCACGATCATTGCGACCGCCCCGTCATTGATGCCGGAAGCATTGCCGGCGGTGGTGACCCCGCCGTCCTGCAGCGGGCGCAATTTTGCGAGCGCGGCGAGGTCGGTCTGCGGCCGCGGATGCTCGTCCTCGGCGACCTTGACCGGGCCGGCGCGGCCGCCCGGCACTTCGACGGCGAAGATCTCGCCTTCGAAAAAGCCAGCGGCTTTGCCGGCGGCGTATTTCCTCTGAGACGCTGCAGCGAAAACATCGCATGCCTCTCGGGTGATCTGATAGTCGCGCGCCAGATTGTCGGCGGTCTCGGGCATCGTGTCGGCGCCGAACTGACGCTCGATCTTCGGGTTGGGAAAGCGCGCGCCGATCGTCGAGTCAAACACGCGGCCGTCGCGGCTGAACGGGGTTTCGGCCTTGTTCATGACAAACGGCGCGCGGCTCATGCTCTCGACGCCACCGGCGACAAACAAATCACCTTCGCCGCAGGTCACGGCCTGCGCCGTCATAACGATGGCGTTAAGCCCGCTGCCGCAATTGCGCTGCAACACCGAGCCGGCGACTTCGATCGGCAACCCGGCGAGAAGCCCGGCATGACGCCCGACGCAGCGGCTGTCTTCGCCCGCCTGATTGGCGCAGCCGACGACGACGTCCTCGATTTTAGCCGGATCGAAGTTGCTTTGCTCGACAACAGCGGAAATTACCGAGGCCAGCATGTCGTCGGGCCGCATGCGGGCGAGCGCGCCGGCATGCCGGCCGAAAGGTGTGCGCAATCCGTTGTAGATATAAGCGTCGAGCATGGCTGGTTTCCTCCTAGGCCGCCGCATCTCCGCGCGCCCGGGCGGCGCTGTCAAGACCCGCAGTCGGGGACGATCCGGCGGTTCAACTTTTCGTCAAACCGCAACGTTCGATTATAGTAGCGGCGTGCACTGACCGAGAGACTTTGTATGGCGGACGATCATTCCGCTCACGACCATTCCGGCCACCAAGGTCACGAAACACGAGGGCACGCGGGGCATAGCCATGGCCCGACCGATTACGGGCGCGTCTTCGCGATAGGGATCACGCTGAACCTCGCCTATGTTGCAGGTGAAGCAGCCGCCGGGGTGCTGTCTCACTCGCTGGCATTGCTTGCGGATGCCGGCCACAATTTGAGTGATGTACTTGGGCTCGGGCTATCCTGGGGGGCGGCGGTGTTGAGCCGCCGCGGCCCCAGCGGCCGTTTCACTTACGGGCTGAAGTCGAGTTCGATCCTCGCCGCCCTCGCCAACGCCGTAATCCTGCTGGTCGTAACCGGCGGCATCGCCTGGGAGTCGCTGTTGCGCTTTGCCGAACCAGCGCCGGTCAACAGCGGCATCATGGTGTGGGTCGCGGCGGTCGGAATAGCGGTGAACGGCGGGACGGCGTTGCTGTTCGCTTCGGGACGCGGCGGGGACCTCAACATCAAGAGCGCGTTTTTGCACATGGCCGCGGATGCGTTGGTCACGGCAGGCGTTGTTTTCGCCGGGATCATCATCGGGCTGACAGGATGGCTGCGCCTCGACCCGGCAATCAGCCTGGTGGTTTCGGTGGTCATCGTGATCGGTACCTGGGGCTTGCTGAGGAGTGCCATCGGACTTGCTCTCGACGCCGTGCCCGAAGGTATTGACGCGTCCGCGGTGCGTATCTATCTCGCCGCCCAGCCTGGGGTGGTGGCCCTGCACGATCTTCATATTTGGGGCATGAGCACGACCGAGACGGCGATGACCTGTCACCTCGTCATGCCGGCGGGCCATCCTGGCGACGCCTCGCTCAATGCCCTGTCGCAGGAGCTGCACACGCGATTTGGCATCGCCCACGCCACGATCCAGATCGAGCTCGCCGACAGCAGTGAAATCTGCGCTCTGACCCCCGAACACGTCGTCTAAAGGCGTCTGTCTGATCGGTTGCCTCGGTCGCGGCCCGAGGCTAGCTTTCACGCAGAGCATTATCTGGAGGTGAGTATGAGCGAACGGGCATTTGTGCGCGAGGTTGGGATGCGCGACGGGCTGCAGAGCCTCGCCGAGATTATGCCGACCGAACAGAAGATCGCCTGGCTCGATGCCGAATACGCCGCCGGCGTGCGCGAAATCGAGGTCAGCTCGTTTGTCCCGCCAAAGCTGTTGCCGCAACTCGCCGATGCCGAAGCCGTAGTTCGCCACGCGCTGACTTTGCCGGGGCTGACCGTCTCGGCGCTGATCCCAAACCTTAAGGGCGCGGAGCGCGGCCTGGCGCTTGGCGTGCATGAGATGAACTTCGTGCTGTCGGTCAGCGAAGGGCACAACCGCGCCAATGTGCGCCGCAGCACCGCCGAGTCGATCGAGGATTTCCGCCGCGTCGTGGCCCTGTGCCAAACCGCTCCGGAAGACAAGCGCGCGCGCCTGACTTGCGGGCTCGCCACCGCCTTTGGCTGCACGATCGAAGGGGCGGTCGAGGAGGAGCGCGTGCGCCGGATCGCCGTTGAAGTCGCCGAAGCCGGGGCCGACGAGATCATGCTGGCCGACACGGTCGGCTATGGCCAGCCGGCGGCGATCGAGCGCGTTTTCCGCCGCGTTATGGCGGATGTGGCGCCGTTGCCGGTCAGCGGTCATTTTCACGACACCCGCGGGCTCGGTTTGGCCAATGTATTGGCGGCGCTCAATGCCGGCGCGCGATCGTTCGACGCTTCGCTTGGCGGCCTCGGCGGCTGCCCCTATGCGCCGGGCGCCACCGGCAACATTGTCATTGAAGATTTGGTGTTCATGCTCGAAGCGATGGGTTTCGACACCGGCATCGATCTCGACCGGCTGGTTGAAGTACGAAAGCTGGTCCACGGCGCGCTGCCGAATGTCGTGCAATACGGTGCTATCGCCAAGGCCGGTCTGCCGAAGAACTTCCACTCGATGCCGACCGCACAGGCCGCCGAGTAGCGCGAGCTCGCGACGTCTGACACGCCGTCGAGATCTATTCTGATTCTCCCAGGGAGCTGATTGTGGCCGACCAGCCGATTTCATCCGAGCGGTTTGCGATGCTTGTCGAGCAGGCGGGGCTTAAGCTGACCCGCGAGCAATTCGACGAACTGCACCACGGTTATCGATTTATCCAACGCATGCAGCGGGTAGTGCGGCGGCCGCGCGACCGCGCCGCCGAGCCGGCGCATATTTTTGTCCAGCCGCGAGCAGGTGCGAAGTGATGGACCCGGCCCAGCTGACGATTGCCGAGGCGAGCCGCGCCATCGCCGCGGGGAGCCTGTCGCCGGTCGCCTTGACCGAGGCCTATCTTGGCCGCATCGCGGCGCTCGATGGCGAATTGCACAGCTATGTGCTGGTGTTGCGCGATCAGGCGATCGAGGCTGCACGCGCCGCTGCCGCCGCTGCCGCCGCTGGCGGCTCTCGCGGCGTGTTGCATGGCATCCCGATTGGGCTCAAGGATATCTACAAGACTTCGGGTATTCGCACTACCGCCGGCTCGCGACGCTATCTCGACCACATCCCCGATGAGGATGCCGAGACCTGGGTGCGATTACGTGATGCGGGCGCAATCCTGCTCGGCAAACAGGAGACCCACGAATTCGCGATCGGCGGTCCCGATTTTACCCTGCCGTTCGAGCCCGCGCGCAATCCGTGGAACACGGCCCATTACCCGGCTGGCTCGTCAAGCGGTTCCGCGGCGGCGGTCACGGCCGGTTTGTGCGCCGGGGCGATGGGTTCGGATACCGGCGGTTCGATCCGCGGGCCGGCGGCTTATTGCGGCATCGTCGGGTTAAAGCCGACCTATGGCCGGGTCAGCCGGCGCGGCGTCTTCCCGCTGTCCTATACGCTCGATCATTGCGGGCCGCTGACCCGCACCGTCGAGGATTGCGCGATCATGATGCAGGCGCTCGCCGGCTACGATCCGCTCGATCCGGCCTCCGCCGATGTGCCTGTGCCGGACTATCGCGCGGCGCTGACATCACAGCTCGATGGCGTCAGGATCGGCGTCGTCCGCCATTTCCATGAGCACGATGCCGTCGCCGATTTCGGCCCTGAGAGCGCGCCGAGCGAGGCTTACGTGGCCGTCTTCGATGCCGCCTGCCGGACCCTGGAGAGCCTCGGCGCGCGTCTGTCCGAGATCAAGCTGTCGCCATTGATCGACTATCTCGACGCCAACCGGCTAATCATGCTGGCCGAGGCTTATACGTTGAATGAAAAGGATTTTCGCGAGCGGCCGCAGGATTTCGGGCATCACATGTTTGCGCGGATCGGCCTCGGCGCGTTCCTGACTGCCGCCGATTACGTCGAGGCGACGCGCCAGCGGCGTGAGCTGTGCCTCGAATTTGCCCGCGCGCTGGACGGCGTCGACGTTGTGGTGTCGGCCAATTCAACCGGTCCGGCGCCGCGGATCGATGCGATCCCGACCTACACGACCTTTGAGCGCGCTTCGTACACGGGTCCCTACAACCTGACCGGCTCTCCGGCATTATCTGTGCCGATCGGATTCGAGGATGGATTGCCGCTCGCGTTTCAGATTGCCGGCAAGCCATTCGACGAAGCCGGGGTCATGCGCGTTGGTCATGCCTTCGAGCAGTCCACCGAATTTCATCGGCAGCGCCCGCCGATCGCGGCCCCTCTCCCGGGCCGCGCATAGGCGTTCATCGAAAGCGCTACGCTCACCTGTTACTGGCGGCTCGCGTAAACCCGCAGCCGCGCCGGTATGACGGTTGCGGGACCGCCCGCTAGGCGTGCATTGTCGCGCACACGTTGAGTAGCGACAAGGGGAGTAGCGGGAATGGCTGAGACGAGCCGCGGGCCTGAAGCGGCGGAACCAGCATTCTGGTCGTGGCTCGGCTTTTGGATTCTGCTTTTTGTCCTCGGATTGTGTGTCGTGCTCGGCGCCTTTGCCGCCAGCCGCGGCGAGGAACCGGGTAATTACATCGCGGGGATGGTGCTGATCCTGGCTGCGTTGGCGCTCGCGTTTCTCCGCCTAAAGCAGCGTTTCGACGAGGGCTCTCCGGGATTTGGCAATTTTCTGTTTGTCGACAGCATGGCAAGCCTGGTGATCGTAATACCGCTGTTTGTGGTCATCGGTCTGGCGGGTTTGTTCATCGGCAGCGCGTGGCCCTCCGGCAGCCTTCACGCCGGCGGCATCGCCCTTTTTGTTGCCAGCGGCGTCATTGTTTTTCTCGACCTTAAGCAGGTCTTCGACCGCCAGGATACGCATTGATCTCAGGAATCTTGCGACTATTTAGCGATTTCTTGATGGTGACTGCGAACCGTTTATGTACCGAAGCCGTCAACCAAAACGTAATAGTTGCTTGACGCTCGCGCTACTCTCCGTCATGCGCTATCGCTCGGTGATGATGCATCCGCCGAGCGCGGGAGACGTTTACGAGTTGTGCAAATATCAGCCGGCACGGAGATGACCGCAGCAGCGTCGGAGCCCGTCGCGCGCGTTGCGGGCGACATCGAAACGCCGTCCGGGAAATGGCGGGACGGCGAGAATTTTCCTGTCGGATCCTGGCTGATCCGGCGGGATCTTCGGGCTCATGTGCATGCTTTCTATCGCTTTGCGCGCATCGCCGATGACATCGCCGACAATCCGGCGCTGACCGCATCCGACAAGATCCATCGGCTCAACCGAATGGCAGCGGTGCTTGACGGCGCGGCGGGGAATGACGCGCCGGCTGCGCTTGCGATGCGGCGCAGCCTGCTGGTGACCGGAATGACGTCTCAGCACTGTCATGATGTCCTGCGTGCCTTTCGTCAGGACGCCGAACAGCGCCGTTACCGCGACTGGGACGAGCTGATGCTTTACTGCCGCTACTCGGCGGCACCAGTCGGAAGGCAATTGCTCGATTTGCATGGCGAGAGCCGCTCGACCTGGGCCGCCTCGGATGCGCTATGCGCCGCATTACAGGTGCTCAACCATATTCAGGATTGCGCCGCGGATTACCGGCGGCTCGATCGCGTCTATCTGCCGCTTGACGATCTCGCCGCTGCCGGGATCGGGGTAAAGGCGCTCGACGCTCCGGCGGTTAGCCCAGCCTTACGCCGGGTGCTCGATGTTTTTCTCGATCGCGCTGCCGCACTCCTCGAGACCGCCCACGACTTGGCCCCGGGAGTCGCCGCACCAGGGCTTCGCTGCGAGTGTGCCGTGATTGTCGAGTTGGCGGCGCGGCTGCTCGATCGGCTGCGTCTCGGTGATCCACTAGCCGGACGGGTAGGCCTCGGCAAACGCGATTTTCTTGCGGCCTTCGCGAAGGGTGTTGTTTGCAGGGTCCAAAGGCGCGGGGTTCGAAGGTGAGCGAGGCCGCCTTTGAAGCGATCGCCGCGCCGAATGATAATGCGGCACTGCGCGAAGCGATCCGTCAGCGGGTGGAGGCGGCGGGCACCTCGTTCTATTGGGCCATGCGTCTCCTACCGCCCGAGCGGCGCAACGGCATGTACGCTGTCTACGCGTGGTGCCGCGAGGTCGACGACATCGCCGATGGCGACCAGCCGGTGGCGTTAAAGCTCGCTGCACTCGATGCTTGGCGCGGTGAGATCGCCGCACTCTACGCCGGGCATCCGCGCCAATTTATCGCTCAAGCATTACACGAACCTACGCGGCGATACGAATTGCGCCGGGAGGATTTCCTCGCTGTGATCGATGGCATGGAGATGGATGCGCGCGACGATATCCGCGCCCCCGATGCCGCCATGCTCGACCTCTATTGCGCCAGAGTGGCGAGTGCCGTCGGGCACCTCTCCGTCCATGTATTCGGCGATGCTAGCCCCGCCGCCCATCATGTCGCGGACTCACTCGGTCGCGCATTGCAGCTGACCAATATTCTGCGCGATCTCGACGAAGATGCGCAGCGCGGGCGGCTGTATCTGCCACGCGAAATTCTCGAGCGCCACGGGATTAGTATTAGTGAACCAATGGCCGTGCTTCGGCATCCGGCATTGCCGGCGGTCTGCCGCGAGGTGGCGGGGATTGCCGAGCGGCATTTCCATGACGCCGATTTGGCGATGGCGCAGTGCCGCCGTCGAGCTATGCGACCGGCTGCGTTGATGAGCGCGGTCTACCACGCAACCTTGCGAGAATTGTCGCGCCGCGACTGGCGCGACCCGACATTGCGCGTGACCTTGTCGACGACATCAAAGCTCTGGCTGGTTCTGCGTCACGGGCTGCCATGAGCCAAATAGCGACGACGGGCTTGGTGCATATTGTCGGCGCGGGGCTCGCCGGGCTTGCCGCGGCCGTGGCGCTCGCCACTGCGGGACGGCAGGTGCGCCTTTATGAGGCGAGCAATCACGCCGGCGGCCGTTGCCGCTCTTATTTCGACGCCGAACTCGGTTGCCGCGTCGACAACGGCAACCATCTCCTGCTCGCGGGAAATCGCAATGCCGCGATCTACCTCGATCGGATCGGCGCTAGGGGGACTCTCGAAGGACCGAAAGCAGCGGAGTTCCCGTTCGTCGACCTCCGCACCGGTCAACGCTGGGTGTTGCGTCCTAACAGTGGGCGGTTTCCGTGGTGGATCTTTCGGCAAGGAAGGCGCGTCCCGCAATCGCGCGCTGCTGATTATCTCGAGGCGCTTCAGCTGCGCCGCGCCAATGCGGCGGCGACAGTCGCCGAAGTGCTCGATCCCGGCGGGACTCTTTTCGAGCGGCTTTGGGAGCCGTTGGCCGTCGCCGCGCTGAATACCGGTGTCCAAGAAGGATCGGCGCGGTTGTTTTGGCGGATTCTTGCCGAGACGTTGGGGCGAGGCGGTGCCGCCTGCCAGCCGCTTGTGCCGCGCGACGGGCTGTCCGAAACCTTTGTCGATCCCGGGCTGGCAACTCTGCGGAAACACGGAACCGCGGTGCATTGCGGGATTAGATTGCGCGCGCTCGACACGGTAGGCGACCGCGTCGGTGTCCTACGATTCGAAAATGCGGCGGTCGAGCTTGCCCCCGAGGATCGGGTGATCCTGGCGACCTCCGCTCCGGTCGCCGCCAAGCTCGTGCCCGGTATCGAAGTGCCCGAAGCGTACTCGCCGATCGTCAACGCGCATTTTCGCTGCAGCCTATCCTCAGAAGCGCCGTTGTTTGTCGGGATGATCGGTGGTACCGCAGAGTGGATTTTTCGCAAGCGGCAAGTGTTGTCAGTCACAGTCAGCGCGGCCAAGAGAATCGTCGACCGTTCGGCCGAGGAGCTAGCTGAGGTTTTGTGGCATGATGCTGCGACTGCTTACGATATCGCGCAGATCCCGGTTCCGCCCCGGCGGATCGTCAAAGAGCGGCGCGCCACGTTTCTTGCCAGCCCGGAGCAATTATTGCGTCGACCCGCCGCGGCAACACCCTGGAGAAACCTCGTACTCGCAGGCGATTACACTGATACCGGACTGCCGGCAACAATCGAAGGGGCGATTGCCTCTGGGTTCACTGCCGCGCAGCACGCGCTGACCCCCGAAAATCGTAGAGTGCATCAGTTGAGGACACCGCAAGCCCGACTTCCGGCCGCTCTCAACCTCAGGGATCGCCAGAAAGAACAGCCCAACTTTCAATGAAGGACGATATAGCCGAAGCGATTGCTACTGGACGCGATGTGCGGCCGAGCATCACCGGTCGAAATGGGGCGCTGACCAATGCGATCAGCCGCGCCGCCGAGCATTTGCTGTCCTTGCAGCATGGCGATGGCCATTGGGTCTTTGAACTCGAAGCGGACGCGACGATCCCGGCCGAATATATCCTGCTGCAGCACTACCTCGGCCGTATCGAACCCGAGCTTCAGGCGCGCATCGCTGCCTTTCTGCGCGCTGGCCAAGGCGGCGACGGCGGCTGGCCGTTGTTCCCTGGTGGTCCCCTCGATCTCAGCTGTTCGGTCAAAACATACTTCGCGCTGAAGGCGGCCGGCGATTCGATTGACGCTCCGCACATGGCGCGCGCCCGCGCCGCGATCCTCGCCCAAGGCGGGGTGCGGCATTGCAATGTTTTTACCCGCATCTTGCTGGCGTTGTTTGGCGAAGTGCCATGGCGCGCGGTGCCGATGATGCCGGTTGAAATCATGCTTCTGCCGCAGTGGTCGCCATTTCACATCACCAAAGTCTCTTACTGGTCCCGGACCGTTCTGGTCCCGTTGCTGGTATTGATGGCGGTGCGCCCGCGCGCGCGAAATCCGCGGGCCGTTACGATTCGCGAACTGTTTGTCGCGGACCCGCAATCGATGCGCGATGGGATTACCGGACCTACCCAGTCGCCGCTAGCCGCTGGTTTTGGCCTATTCGATCGTATATTGCGGGGGACCGAGCGAGTATTTCCGAAGCATTCGCGGCAGCGAGCGATCGATGCCGCAGTTGCTTTTGTCACCCAACGCCTAAACGGCGAGGATGGCCTTGGCGGCATTTTCCCCGCGATTGCCAACGCGCGGATGATGTTCGATTGCCTTGGATATGCACCTGATCACCCGGCCTGCCAGACAGTGGACGCGGCGCTGCGCAAGCTTCTCGTTCTAGATCCCGAACGGAGCTATTGCCAGCCTTGCCTATCGCCGGTCTGGGATACGGCGCTCGCCTGTCATGCGCTTATGGAAATCAACGACCGGCGACTCGGGCCCGCTATTGAGCATGGGCTCGACTGGCTCGCGGGTAAGCAGGTGTTGCAGGTTGTCGGCGATTGGGCGGCGGTGCGGCCCGGCTTGCGGCCGGGCGGCTGGGCCTTCCAATATGAAAATCCGTACTACCCCGATGTCGACGATACGGCGGTCGCCGCGATGGCGCTCGATCGCTTCGACCGGGAACGTTGGCGCCCTGCACTTGACCGGGCGGCAGAGTGGGTCGTCGGTATGCAAAGCCGCAACGGCGGTTGGGGCTCGTTCGATGCCGACAATACGCATTACTATCTGAACCACATCCCGTTCGCCGATCACGGAGCGCTGCTTGATCCGCCGACTGCGGATGTCAGCGCTCGCTGCCTCGGAATGCTCGCCCAGCTCGGCGATGCGGCAAATGACCGCGCTACCGCGGCAGCGCTCGCCTATCTGAGGCGCGAGCAGGAGTCTGACGGCAGTTGGTTCGGGCGTTGGGGTACAAATTACATCTACGGCACATGGTCGGCGCTTGCCGCGCTAAATTCGGCAGACGTCGATCTGGCCGCACCGGAAATTCGCCGCGCCGTCGCTTGGCTGTGCGCTCATCAGCATGATGACGGCGGGTGGGGGGAGAATGAAAAATCATACTGGCCTGATAGGCCGCATGGCGAGGCACCGTACAGCACTGCCTCGCAGACTGCCTGGGCCTTACTAGGACTGATCGCAGCCGGAGAAGTGCACAACCCGGTGATCGCTCGCGGCGTTGGCTATCTGATTGATACTCAGAAAGACGATGGCAGCTGGGACGAGCCGTGGTTCACGGCGGTCGGTTTTCCGCGCGTCTTCTTTTTGCGCTATCATGGTTACCGGGCTTATTTCCCGTTATGGGCTCTCGCCCGTTATCGCCAATTCACGACCGCCAATGTGCAGCGCGTTCCGTTTGGTCTGTGAGCCCGAGTTACCGCCGGCGCTTTTAGATGGTGGCAGAACCTGGCAAAACCGGGTACAAGCCTGCGCAGGCAGGGACGCGGACCGCTCGCTTTCGGCGAAAAATGGTTCGCGACAGTAACAGCTTCCCCCGCCCACTCGTATGCGGGGAAAACCGTTATGTTGAACTTTCCGACAACGGTGCTGTGCACCACCGGACTCGCGGCAGAAGCCCGGATTGCGCGCGCCGCAGGGTTTCTTGCGATCGTCGGAGCCGGCGACCGCGACCGCACCGCGCTCCTTGTGGAGAGCGCCGCGCGGGAAACGAATTGCCTTGTCAGTTTCGGCATTGCTGGCGGTCTGGCGCCGCATCTCCGCGCGGGAGATGTCGTGATTTCTACCGAAGTGTTGTCCGATGACGGACGCTGGCAGGCAGAAGAATCATTTCGCGCGCGTGTTGCTGAATTAGCCGCTGGAATTGGCGCTACCGAGGGCCTGGTGCTGGGCACCTCGCGAATCATGGCGAGCACGGAAGAAAAGCGCCGCACCTGGGTGGAGACCGGCGCGCTCGCCGTTGATCTCGAAAGTGACGTCGTGGCGCGGATCGCAGCCTCGACGGGCATACCGTTTCTCGTCGTGCGGACCATAGCCGATAGCGCTTATCGAGCCCTACCCCCGGCGGCTTTGATCCCGCTCGCCAAAAACGGAACGCCAAAGCTCGCCCATGTCCTGGCTTCGGTGCTTCGCCGGCCGCGGCAAGTGGGCGCGTTATGTGGGTTGGCGCGCGAAACGCAAGCCGCCCTCGCAGCTTTAGTCTTGCCCGCCCGCGCCCTGCAGGGTCTTGTCGGCGCGGCCTAACCGCGCCATTGCTTCCTCGACATGTTTTGAGAGCACGAATTCGGCCGGCCGTTGCCGATCGAGCGGGATCTCTGGAGCCATCTCACCTTCGGTGCGAACCCCGCGTACCGCCACTCCCAGCGCTTTTAACGGGTGCCGCACCGAGTCGAGCACAGCAGTGGCTTCGTAGCCGCTATGAACCATGCAATCGGCGCACTTTTCGTAGTTCCCGGTGCCGTAAGAGTCCCAGTCGGTTTCTTCCATCAATTCCTTGAAGCTTTTGGCGTATCCCTCGCCGAGCAGGTAGCACGGCCGCTGCCATCCGAAGACATTGCGCGTCGGATTGCCCCAAGGCGTACAGTGGTACGCCTGATTGCCGGCGAGAAAATCGAGAAACAGGCTCGACTGGTTGAAGGACCAACGGCGACGGCGGTGTACAAAAATGTCGCGGAACAGCTCTTTTGTACGGCGGCGGTTCAGGAAATGCTCCTGATCCGGTGCGCGTTCATACGCATAGCCCGGCGACACCGTAATGCCGTCGATCCCGATCTCGGTCACTTCGTCGAAAAAGCGGGCAACCCGCTCGGGCTCGGCAGTATCGAACAATGTCGCGTTGATATTGACGCGAAATCCACGATTTTTCGCTGCGACGATTGCCGCCACCGCGCGCTCGTAGACCCCATCCTGGCAGACCGATCGATCGTGTTCTTCGCGATCCCCGTCGAGATGCACGGTCCACGCAAAGTCCGGGTGCGGCGCTATCTGATCGAGCCTTTTTTCGAGCAGCAGGGCGTTGGTGCACAGGTAGACGAATTTTCTGCGCCCGAGAATCCCGCGGACAATTTCGCCGATATCGCGATGTAACAGCGGTTCGCCACCGGCAAGCACCACGATCGGGGCGCCGCATTCGTCGACCGCGTCCAGGCAGTCAGCGGGACTGAGACGCTGGTTTAGGATCGCGTCCGGGTAGTCGATTTTACCGCATCCGGCGCAAGCAAGATTACAGCGGAACAGCGGTTCGAGCATCAGCACCAGCGGATAGCGTCGGATGCCGCGCAAATGCTGCCGGAGCACGTAGGCCCCGACCCGAATGGTTTGGCGCAGTGGAATGGCCACGAGAAAGCCTCAATAAAATTGAAACTAGGAGAACTCAGCCAGTCGCGTCCTCGATCAGCTGAGCCGGCATGCGAAAACGGACATTTTCCAGGACTCCGGGCAATTCCTCGACCTCGATCTCGGTCAGGCTGCGCAGGCGGTCGATCAATGCCACGACCAATTCGGCCGGGGCCGAGGCGCCGGCTGTAATGCCGACAGCCGAGGCGCCGTCGAGCCATTTTCGATCAAGCGCATCGGCATCTTCGATCAAATAGCTGGACACTCCGCTCTCAGCGGCGATTTCACGCAGGCGGTTGGAATTCGAGCTATTCGGCGCACCGACGACCAACACAACATCGACCACCCTGGCGAGATCACGCGCCGCCCTCTGGCGATTTTGCGTTGCATAGCAGATATCCTTGGTGTCGGGTCCGACGATTGTCGGAAAGCGCAATCGGAGTGCCTCGATTACAGCGCGGGTATCGTCGACGCTTAGTGTCGTTTGAGTGATAAAGGCGAGCTTGGTCGGGTCGGAGACCTGGAGCCCGGCCACCTCTTCGGGTGTCGAAATCAGATGCACCCGACCGACAATTCGGCCCATCGTTCCGACAATCTCGGGATGGCCTGCATGCCCGATCAGAATGATCTCGCGTCCCTGATTGGCGTACCTCTGGCCCTCGATATGCACTTTCGAGACGAGAGGACAGGTGGCGTCGATGACTGGCAATCCACGGATTCCGGCTCGCTCCTCGATCGTGCTCGCGACCCCGTGAGCGCTGAAAATCGTGACACTGCCGGGCGGTATCTCGTCGATCTCATCGACGAAATGCGCCCCCTTGGCGCGCAGACGCTCGACAACATGACGATTGTGCACAATCTCATGGCGTACGTAGATCGGCGGCCCGAACTTTTCGAGCGCGCGCTCGACGATCTCGATCGCCCGTTCGACCCCGGCGCAGAAACCTCGCGGCTGAGCTAACACAACCCGCATGATCTTGCCTCGTTATTCTGCAGCGGCAGGTCCAGCCTGCGAACGCGAAGGATTATATGTAGGCGCTAATTCGCTGCCACAAATTGCGCTCGCCCGCATCCTCAACCCGATCCGATCCTCATTGGGAACGCCCTGAAGCAACATCCGTTACCGCGCATTGGCGTGGAGCGGACTAGATGAGCCTGATGCTGCCGATCGCCGCCGTGCTGCTGGTAGGTTGGCTGTGCCTTGCCGGCCAAGCCTGGGCAGCCCTACGATTTGCCCTCCGACCGATTACCGGTAACGGCGGAGCAACCGCCGGTTTCAATTCTGAAGCCGTTGCACGGCGCCGAACCGGGCCTGTATGACAACCTGCGTAGTTTCGTCGAGCAAGACTATTCGATGCTGCAGGTTGTGCTCGGCGTCAACAACCCGGAAGACAGCGCGATTGCCGATGTCCGCGCGCTAATCCACGATTTGCCCTGCGAGGATATCGCGTTAGTTATCGACCCTCATATGCGCGGCAGCAATCAAAAGGTCTCCAACCTCGAAAACATGCTGCCGGCGGCGCGCCACGATATTCTGATCCTGGCTGACAGCGACATGCGGGTCGATCCTCGCTACCTCGCCGCGGTCACAGCCCCGCTTCAAGATCCGGGTACAGGGATCGTCACCTGCCTATACAAAGGTACATCCACCGGCGGATTTTGGTCGTATCTGGGAGCGCTACAAATCAGTTTTGGTTTTCTACCAAATGCGCTCCTTGCGGATGCGCTCGGGATTGGCGGGGGGTGCTTTGGCGCTACGATCGGCCTCCGCCGGGCAACCCTAGACCGAATCGGTGGCTTTTCGCCGCTGCGCAACGAGCTTGCTGATGATCGCCGGATCGGCGACGCCGTTCGTACGCAAGGGCTAAGGGTCGTGCTGTCGCGCTATGTCGTTGAAGCTCAAGTGTACGAACCGTCGTTTCTGGCGCTGTGGCGGCACGAGCTGCGCTGGGCGCGCACCGTCAAGGGGCTCGCCCCGGCCGGATTTGCCGGGACCTTCGTGACGCATCCGCTGGCGCTGGCGCTACTCGCCGCGGCTGGCAGTGGATTTCGGCCGGATACTGCTCTACTCCTCGGAATTACCTGTATGCTGAGATGGGCTGGTGCGGGTGTGATTGCGCGGACTTTCGGTTGCCGAACCGACAGACTCTGGCTGCTGCCGCTACGCGATGCCTTGTCCTTTGCCGTGTTCGTCGCCAGCTTCTTTGGCCGGCGGGTGTCTTGGCGAGACCAGAGTTTCGATGTCGACCCGAGTGGCCGGATGACCGTCGTCGATGGAGAGAAGGCCGTATGATCAGAACCCTGTTTCTGCATCCTCCGTCCTTCGACGGCTTCGACGGCGGCGCGGGCTCGCGTTATCAGGCACGACGCGAGATCCGTTCTTTCTGGTTTCCGACTTGGCTCGCTCAGCCGGCCGCGCTGGTGCCTGGGAGCCGTTTGGTCGATGCCCCGCCGGCTCGGCTCAAACTCGGCGACGCATTGCCGCTTGCCGCTGATTACGAACTCGTCGTGCTGCACACCTCGACCCCATCCTTCGCCTCCGACATCAAGGTCGCCGAAGCGTTAAAGGATGCCAACCCTCGCCTCAAGATCGGCATGGTCGGCGCCAAGGTAGCGGTTGAGCCCGAAGACAGCCTGAAGGCATCGTCCGCCCTCGATTTTGTCGCTCGCGAAGAATTCGATTTCACGATCAAGGAAGTGGCGGAAGGTCACGGTTTCGATGCGATCGACGGCCTCAGCTATCGTACGGCGAACGGCTCGATCTGCCACAATCGCGACCGCGCGATCCTCGAAGACATGGATCAGCTGCCCTTTGTCAGCGAAGTCTACAAGCGTGACCTGAGGGTTGAAGATTATTTCATTGGGTACTTGCTGCACCCTTATCTATCACTCTACACGGGACGCGGTTGCCGCTCCAAATGCACGTTCTGCCTGTGGCCGCAGACAGTCGGCGGCCATCGCTACCGAGTGCGCAGTGTCGACCATGTTATCGAAGAGATACGGCTCGCGAAGAGCTGGTTCCCGCAAGTAAGGGAGTTCTTTTTCGATGACGACACTTTTACCGACGACCGCCCGCGCGCCGAAGCGATCGCCCGCGAACTAGGAAAGCTGGGCGTCACCTGGTCGTGCAATGCCAAGGCGAATGTGCCGCGCGCCACACTCGAGATTTTGCGCGACAATGGATTGCGTTTGCTGCTGGTCGGTTACGAAACCGGCAACCAGAAGATCCTAAACAACATCAAGAAGGGGATGCGCATCGACATTGCCCGCCGTTTTACCAAGGATTGCCATGAGCTTGGTATTACCATTCACGGCACTTTCATCCTCGGGCTACCTGGCGAGACCAAAGAAACCATCGAGGAGACGATCCGGTTTGCCGGCGAAATCAACCCGCACACGATTCAGGTTTCGCTCGCGGCACCCTATCCCGGCACTTATCTTTACCGCCAAGCTGTCGAGAATGGCTGGCTGGACACTTCTCACGCCGAACTGATCGATGATCGCGGGGTGCAGATCGCGCCGCTCCATTATCCGCACCTATCGCATACCGAGATTTTCGAATCGCTCGAAACCTTCTACAAACGGTTTTATTTTCGCCGCGAGAAAATTGCGGCCCTCGTCGCTGAAATGGTGAAAAGTCCGCACATGATGCGCCGCCGCCTCCGCGAAGGTGTTGAATTCTTCCACTTTCTCCGGAGTCGCGAGATGGCAGGCTGAGCGTAGCAGTTCCGCAAGCCGCGAACTCCTGACACCGCGCGATTTTCGTCAAAGAGCAATCTTGCAGGGCGAGCGGATCGCCGACCGCCTGCTGTTTGTTCAAGCGGGTCGAGGGCCGGCCTGGCTCAGCGGTAGGAGGAACGGCGGATGAAGGTGGGAATTATCGGCGCCGGCGCGTCGGCGCGGCGTGCCTGACGGCTCTCGTCTCACGAGGCTGCGCGCGCGAAATCGTCGTCGTTAATCGTAATCGAAAGCGATCGGAGGGGCTTGTCGCCGACACCCGGTATGGCGCGGTTTTGTTCCCTGCGGTTGATCTGCGCGCCGGCGACTACGACGATCTCAAAGGCTGCGAACTGGTGATGATCACCGCCGGTCTCAACGAAAAGAGCGGGCGGTGCTACCGATCGCAGCGATCCCGCCGGCCGACTGCGTCTGCTTGCGGCGAATGTCGATATCTACCGTGATATCGTTCCCCGAGTTCACTCAGCAGCCCCGGATGCACTCGTGCTGGTCGTTACCGATCCGCCGGATCCGCTGGCGGACGCGGTCCGAAATCTGGGTCACACGCGTGTCCTCAGCACCGGGACATTTCTCGACAGCCTGCGATTTCGCTTTCACCTGGCGCAGAAGCTGAGAGTCAGCCCGGCCAGCGTCGATTCGCTGATTATCGGCGAACACGGCACCACCGAGGTGTTTTTGTGGTCCGCTGCCCGGGTCGCTGGGGCGCCCGTACTCGATCTGCTGGCCCGGTCTGATCAAAACCCGGCGGAGTTTCGCGAGCAGATCGAACAAGATGTCCGCTATGCGAACATCGCCATCATCGAGGGCATCGGCGCCAGCCAACACGGTATCGGCATGGCGTCGGCACGCATCGCGGAGATCATCTTGCGTGATGAGCGGGCGGTGATTCCGATCGGTTCGCACAACCCTGAATATGGCGTGACGCTTTCATTACCGACTGTCCTCGGGCGCGACGGAGTGGTCGAAATTCTTAACCCCCAAATGTCCGAGGACGAGCGGCAGGCGCTGCATGCGTAGTGCCGAGACCTTGAAATCGGCGCTCGCTCAGATCAAGCTCTAGGGTCATTTTTCGTCAACTTTGGCAGGAGCGGCGTCACGGCCGCCAACGCGCGTTTTAGGCGAAAGATCGTTTCGTGAAACGCCTCATTGTTTGCGCCGATGATTTTGGCCTCGACCCGGCGGTCAACGAGGCGGTTGAGGAGGGGCATCGTCACGGCATTTTGTCGACGGCGAGCCTGATGGTTGGCGCGTCTGCGGCGGCGGATGCCGTGGCTCGTGCCCGGCGTTTTCCCGAGTTGCATGTCGGCTTGCACCTCGTGCTAGTCGATGGACGCCCGGTGTCGCCGCTCGAGGAGGTTACCGGGCTGATCGGAGCCGACGGAAAATTCCATCCAAATATGGCCTGGCGCCGGCTTTCGCTTTTTCTTTCGGCACGGATGTCAGGCGGCAACTGGCGCAGGAGATACGCGCCCAGTTCGAGGCTTTTCGCGCGACCGGGTTAAAGCTCGATCATGTCAACGCCCACAAGCACATGCATCTGCATCCGACCGTCGCCCGCCTGATCATCGAGATTGGCCGCGACTACGGCTTACGGGCGGTGCGGGTACCCGCCGAACCGGTCGATGCTCTACGCGGTGCGTTTCCTGAGGAGCGTGCGCCGATGCCGTTTTTTCGACCCTGGATCGAGCGCCTGCGTCGGCGTCTGCGCCGCGCCGGGCTGGTGGTCAACGACCACATCTTTGGCCTCGCTTGGAGCGGTAACATGGTCGAGCCACGGGTCTTGCGGTTGTTGCCGTACCTCCCTGAAGGCGTCAGCGAAATGTATTTCCACCCGGCGGCCGAGCGTAGCCCGGCTTTGATTGCGGCGATGCCCGACTACCACCATGTCGAGGAACTCGACGGCGCTGACGAGTGCGACGGTTCAATCACGCATCGTCGAGTTCGAGATCGAGCTTGTCAAATTATAGCGCGCTTTCGCGATAGCGCATTCGGTTGTTGTCGGCGGTCGGATTTACAGTTTGTCAATTTTTATCCGGCGCAATGTGTAACGCCGGCGTCGGTCCCGGCAACGGTAAACCGATCCGGCCTTCGCAAACCCGCGATTTTCAAAAAACCTCGCCGCCGATTTTTGATGTTTTGCATCCGACGTTTATCCATTGGGACGGGAATAAGGCGGCTGTTGAGGACTGATGCCGCGAAATTTCCGAGCCCAGGACATAAAGCGGTCACGCTTTCCGTTGATGCTGCATAGAATAGGCCATGGAGGATGGACATGGACGGGCGTTTTGATTGCTGTCGATATCAGCCGAGCCTCGACGACCTGCTCGCCGACGAGGTCATGGAGCCTGTTTTGCGCAGCGCCGGGCTGGACCAGCACGAATTGCGAGAAATGATGGTCGAAACTGCGCGTCGGATTGAAGATCGTGACCGCGGGGTCATCGCTGCCGCCACGGACGAATAGTCAATCTGCGCATACCGGGAACTCCAGTCGGACCCGCAAACCAGGTTGATTGTCGAGAAGCGTCACGGTGCCGTGATGGCGATGCGCCACTGCGCGTACAAGGCTGAGCCCCAGCCCATTGCCGGGTGTGCTGCGGCTGGGTTCGAGCCGGACAAAGCGATTGAAGACAATTTCTCGGTCAGGTTCCGGAATACCCGGCCCGCGATCGGCAACTTCCAGGACCGCATGATCGCCCAGTCGAAAAGCCCGGATTTCCAGCTCGTCCGCCAGGCGCATATTTCAGCGAATTGTCGAGAAGATTGGCGAGGGCCTGGGACAGTAGGTGCCGGTCGGCGCGAATTTTCAAGTCTGGCTCCGCCACTACTGTTAACGAAAACCCCTTTTCCTCTGTTACTGGTTCGTAAAATTCGGCGGCCTCGCGCGCTATTGCTCCGAGGTCCAGAGGCTCGGCCTGTTCCCGCGCGGGGCCTGCCTCGGCCTCGGCGATCCGCAGCAGCGCGTTGAAGGTCCCGAGCATGCGGTCGGCTTCATCGATCGCGGCGCGAATCGCCTCGCTCTGTGCGCCGACATCGGCCGGGCCGATCAGCGCCAACTCGAGCCGCGCGCGCAGCCGGGATAATGGCGTCTTCAAATCATGGGCAACGTCGTCGGTAACCTCGCGCATGGCCGTCATCAAGCGCTCTATCTGATCGAGCATGCGGTTGAGGTTGGCAGCGAGAAGATCGAACTCGTCACTGGTGCCGTCGAGCGGAACGCGATCGGAAAGGTTTCCCGCCATGACCCGTTCGCTGGTTCGATTAACCAGCTCGACTCGTCGCAGCAAGTTGCGGCTCATGGCTGCGCCGCCGAGCAGCCCGACGCCAAGTGCCAACAGACCCGCCCACATCAGCGTCAGTCTGACCCTGTCGCGAAATGCAGCGGCATCGCTGATGTCGCGACCGATAAGCAGGCGGTAGCCGCCAGGGATGATAATTAGGCGGCCGCTCGCCGCATGAGTTAGCTCACGCCCGTGAACTTTGACCTCGACTGTGAACGATAGCCAGCCAACGCGCGGGGGTAGCCCAAGCGGCCAGCCTGAAAGATTTCCGGCCAGAGGTTGGCCGTCGGGGTCGGTCACCAGATACAGCATCGCGTCGCCAGGGTTGCCGGCGCTCCGCGCGGCCACAATCTGGACAAGGCCGCTCAAACCGCGCTGCGCATACTGCTCGGCAAGCCCGGTAATCTCGGCATCGAGGGTGGCTTCGGTCTGCCGTTCAACAAAGTCGGCGCTCGTCCAATAGACGAAAAACAGCACCCCCAGCACCGACGCGGCAAAAACGAAAAAGTAGAGAGCAGCCAGTCGAAAAGCGTGGGTCCGCACCAGCCGGCGCGAATGCTCAAACAGGCGCGGTGGCCGTAAGGATGGCGACCGGACCGCGGGGACCGAGAGCTTTTCGGCTGTCATTAAGTGGAAGTTTTGAAGTGGACGTTTCGTGATTGCCGGGTCTTGCTACTCCGCCATCCGCAGACAATACCCGGCGCCGCGCACTGTATGCAGCAATGGCCGTTCAAAATTCTTGTCGATCTTTTGACGCAACCGGCTCACATGCACGTCGATGACATTGGTCTGAGGGTCGAAATGGTAATCCCAAACATGTTCAAGCAGCATCGTGCGGGTGACGACATGACCGGCGTTGCGCATCAAATACTCGAGGAGGCGAAATTCCCGCGGGAGCAGATCGAGCGGCTTGCCGGCTCGTTTGACAGTACGGGTCAGGAGATCCAGTTCGAGATCGGCGACACGCAGGGTCGTGGCCGCGGGCGCCACGGTTCCGCGGCGCAATAGCACCTCAATGCGAGCCAGCAACTCACTAAACGCAAATGGCTTGACTAAATAGTCATCGCTGCCGGCGCGCAGCCCCTTAACCCGGTCGTCCACGCTGCCGAGAGCACTGAGTATCAAAGCCGGTGTGCTAATGCCAGCGGCGCGCAACGCGCCGAGCACGGCCAAACCATCCATGCCGGGGAGCATGCGGTCAAGAATGATCGCGTCGTAGCCCCCGGAACTTGCGAGGAACAACCCCTCGCGGCCGTCACCGGCGCGATCGACAACATAGCCGCTCTCACTCAGACCTTTGTTGAGGTAAGAAGCGGTTTCACGATCGTCTTCGACCACGAGCAGCTTCATTGGGTCCGTTTGCCGCTAATCGGCGGGGCATGCGGTCCCCGCCTCCCGCAAAGGTGGTGTTCGGACTTAGCAGCAACAAGCAGAGGCGACGTCATCTGCAACACGAGGAGCGCCATCGCTTTCCGGCATCAGCCGTGGCCGCCTTCGATCGGCATCGCTAGTTCTCAAGCTGCATCCGCTGAGTAGACCGCCACCGGCGCATGGAGGCGAAGCTGCATAATGTGAGGGGCGGCTTTATCCCAACGACACCGCCCATACACCGCTCAGCAACCTCAGCGTCCTCTCGCTGTTAATGTCAGCGATCCTGTGGTTTGCGGAAGCCAGTTACTATGATCGACCTGAACCGGCTTCGGCCGAGGTCGTCGGATTTGATCCTGCATCGCGGTCAAGCGTTTGTCGTTGGCAACCTCGCCGGGCTGATCCACGACGGGATGGACGGCTTTTACTTTCGCCAGACACGCTTTCTCTCAAAGATGCGTTTTATGGTCGACGGTGACGCTTCCCAGAGTGTGTGTGCAGTTGCGGTCACGAACCACTCATCGACTGCTTACTATCTCGCGCCATCGCCGGCAGGTGACCGGGCCGGTCCGCGACCGGAGCAGCCGGGGAACGGCGGAGAAATCGTGCATCACGGGATCGAAATCCAGATCAACCGAGTCCTTGGTGACGCGCTGCGCCACGATATCTTTGTAACGAATCATGCGCTGGTGCCGGCGACGGTGCTGCTTTCCTGGGAAATTGACGGCGATTTTGCCGACCGCAGCGAAGCCGAGCAGGGAGGTCGTCGCCAGCAACAGGCGCCGGTCGAGCGGGAATGGAGACTGACTAAGGGCGGGGCTGTGCTGCTGCTGCGCTATCAACACCCGGAATTGCGGCATGCCACCGAAGTCCGTTTTTCGGGATCGGTCGGGTTGATCGAGGAAGACGGCGAAGTCATGTCGCTATTGCACCTCGCGCCGCAACGGCCAGGATGCATGGGTATCGAAGTCATTCCGATTTTTTGCGGTCAGCCGGTTGTGGGTGGATCGAGCAAGCTGTCACCCGACCCAGATAGAGCGGCAAGCGCCGACTATCCTCGGCTCACCGCGCAGAGTGGCATCGTGCAGCGGGCCTGGGATCGGGCGGTTTCTGATCTCGTGTCGCTGGCGTTGCTTGAGGGCTTAGGCGACGAGCGACGCATGCCGGCAGCGGGCGTGCCGAACTATGTGGCGCTATTTGGTCGAGACACGCTGATCACGGCCTTCCAGTCGGGTTTGTTGGCCCCGGCAATGTTACGGGGCACATTGAGCCTGATCGCGAAGTGGAATGCCAACAAGTACGACGAGCGCTTTGATGAAGAGCCCGGGCGCGTCATCCATCAGCATCAGCTCTCGCCGCTCGCGTTGCTCGAAAAGAACCCGTTTCTGCATTACTACGGTGATTACTCGGCACCTGGGCTATTTCTTATCGATATGGCTTGGCACTTGGCGGTGACCGGTGACTGCGACTTTTTCTTGTCGATGCGGGACAAAATCTTGGCGACTCTGGAATGGATGGATCGCGACGCCGATCGCGACCATGACGGTCTTTACGAATATTCGACCCGAGCCGGATCGTGGGGCGAGAAAAACCAGGGATGGAAGGATTCGGGCGAAGCGATCTTGTACGAGGACGGGCGGATGGTTGCCGACCCGATAGCTCTCGTCGAAGTCCAAGGCTGTTATTACGCCGCAAAACAGATGCTCGGCCTCGCCTTTTCAGCAATAGGCGAGCAACATCTCGGGGACGCGCTGCTGTCGGAAGCGGACCAACTGAAGCGCCGCTTCAACCAAGCGTTTTGGATGCCGGAGGAACGTTATTTCGCGTTGGCTCTGGACTCAGAGAAAAAGCAGGTCAAGACGATTGCCTCCGACGCCGGGCAATGCCTCGCCTACGGAATCGTCGGCGACGACAAGGCCGAAGCCGTGGCGGATCGGCTGATGCTGGGCGATCTGTTCAGCGGTTGGGGGCTACGCACCTTGTCGGCCTGCCATCCGGCCTTTAACCCGTTCGCCTACCATCTGGGATCGGTATGGCCGGCGTCAAATTCGTTGATTGGGTTCGGGCTAAAACGCTACGGCTTCAACGCGCACCTGCATCGATTGGCCGAGGCCGTCTTCGATGCCTCCCAGCTTTTCGAATATGACCGCCTTCCGGAGGTCTTTGGCGGCCATCCAAGGGACTGGCAACATCCACATCCGGGCATCTATCCGGGCGCCAATTCTCCACAAGCCTGGTCGGCCGGCGCTGTGATCCTGCTGGTGCAATCGATGCTGGGACTGCTGCCGCTTGCGGTGCTTGACACACTGATTGTCGATCCCGACCTGCCGGAGTGGTTGCCCGAGTTGACGCTCACCAACATTAAGGTCGGCGGCGGACAAATCGGGGTGCATTTTCGCCGCGACGATGTGGGTTATACCCACCACGAGATCATCGGTCACCGAGGTGCGTTACGGGTCCACCGGTCCGCTGCCCCTAAAAAGGGCGCTGACCGCTTCACCCAGCTGATGCGCGAGGTGATCACGGCTTGACCTAACGCCGCACTTAGCGGGCATCTATCTTAACGCTTGACTCCAGCGGTGGTGGGCCAATCTATAGCGTACCAATCTGGTACGAATTGAGCCCAAGCCGCCTGAGCAATGATCATCCTCAGCAAGCTCGCCGATTATGGCGTCATTATTGCGACCCATTTGGCCGCTAAACCCGAGCGTCAGCTGACCGCCGCGGCATTGGCCGAGGAGGTCCGTCTGCCGCGTGCAACGGTTGCCAAAGTCCTGAAATCCTTGGCGCATGCCGGGCTGGTCATGGCGACGCGGGGTGCTACAGGCGGCTATCGCCTGGCCCGCGGCGCGAACTCGATTTCAGTCGCCGAGGTGGTCGCGGCGATCGACGGCGATATCGGGCTGACCCAGTGCTCGGTCCATGTCGCCGAGTGCACGCGAACAGATTACTGCCCGACGCGCCCGCATTGGACCGCGATCAACCGTGCGGTCGAGCAAGCGTTGGCGGCGGTGTCGCTCGACGCGATGCTTACGCCGGCTGCCTTTGCGCCGCGCCGGCCAACTGCGGCCGCTCATCCCGCTGCGAACTGAAAGCCAAGAACAATCGCATGACTGCTTCAATCGATACTCTCGATACCGTCCGCGCGCTGTCGCAGGAGGGCTACAAGTACGGCTTTGTCACCGATATCGAAGTCGACGAAGCGCCGCCGGGCCTAACCGAGGAGACGATCCGCTTCATCTCGGCCAAAAAGGACGAACCGGAATGGCTGCTCGAGTGGCGGCTGGCGGCGTTTCGCGCCTGGCAAAAGATGACGCCGCCCAATTGGGCCAAGCTGAACCTCGCGCCGATCGACTATCAGGCCGCGACCTACTATTCCGCGCCAAAGCAGAACGCCGGACCGAAATCGCTGGACGAAGTCGATCCTGAGCTGCTGCGCACCTACGAAAAGCTCGGCATTCCGCTGCGCGAACGCGAGGCCCTGGCGGGGGTCGCCGTTGACGCCGTGTTTGACAGCATTTCGGTGGCGACGACGTTCAAGGAACAGCTCGGCAAATTAGGCATCATCTTCTGCTCGTTTGGCGAAGCGGTGCGCGAGCACCCCGAACTGGTTCGCAAATATCTCGGCACCGTCGTGCCGCAGAACGACAATTTCTTTGCGGCGCTCAATTCGGCGGTCTTCAGCGACGGCTCCTTCGCCTATGTCCCGCCGGACGTGCGCTGCCCGATGGAGCTGTCGACCTATTTCCGCATCAATGCGGCCAAAACCGGGCAGTTCGAGCGCACGTTGCTGATCGCCGACAAGGGCAGCTATGTTAGCTATCTCGAAGGCTGCACCGCGCCGCAGCGCGACGAAAACCAATTGCATGCCGCGGTCGTCGAGCTGATCGCGCATGAAGATGCGCAGATCAAATATTCGACCGTTCAGAACTGGTATCCGGGCGACGCCGAGGGCAAGGGCGGCATCTACAATTTCGTGACCAAGCGCGGCGCCTGCCGTGGCGCCCGCGCTAAGATCTCGTGGACGCAAGTCGAGACCGGCTCGGCGATCACCTGGAAATATCCCAGCTGCATTCTGGAAGGCGACCATTCGGTTGGTGAGTTCTATTCGGTTGCGATCACCAATAACCGTCAGCAGGCCGATACCGGGACCAAGATGATCCATATCGGCAAGGATACGCGCTCGACGATCGTCTCCAAAGGCATCTCGGCGGGGCGCGGCCAGAACACCTATCGCGGCCTGGTGCGAGTACAGCCGCGGGCACTGGGCGCGCGCAATCACACGCAATGCGATTCACTGCTGATCGGCGACCGCTGCGGCGCGCATACGGTGCCCTATATCGAAATCCGCAACCCGACAGCGCGGGTCGAGCACGAAGCCACGACGTCGAAAATCAGCGACGACCAATTGTTCTATTGCCGCCAACGCGGCCTCTCGACAGAGGATGCGGTGTCGCTGATCGTCAACGGCTTTTGCAAGGAAGTGCTGAAAGAACTGCCGATGGAATTCGCGGTTGAGGCGCAAAAGCTGCTCGCCGTCAGCCTCGAAGGCAGCGTTGGGTAACAGGTTCGATGATCTCCGACCCTTCTTCGCCTTGGCCGGGCTTGAGCCGGCCATCCATCGCCTTCTATGGCGGTCATGGTCATCAAAGACGTGGATGCCCGGAACAAGTCCGGGCAAAGCGGCACTAACATCGAAAAAGGAAGCATCGCTTGATGCTCGAAATTCGTAATCTGCATGCGCGGCTCGAAGACGGGCGCGAGATCCTTAAAGGGATCGATCTGGCGGTCGGGGCCGGCGAGGTACATGCGATCATGGGGCCGAATGGCTCGGGCAAATCACGCTGGCGGCGGTGCTGGCAGGGCGCGAGGGCTATGAGGTCACGGCCGGCAGCATCACCTATCTGGGCCGCGACTTGCTGGCGATGCCGGCCGACGAGCGGGCGCGCGAAGGGTTGTTTCTCGCCTTTCAGTACCCGGTCGAAATCCCCGGCGTGAACAATATGTACTTTCTGCGCACCGCGCTGAACGCGCAGCGCCGCCACCGCGGCGAGCCCGAACTCGATGCTGGGCAGTTTCTGCGCACGGTTAGAGCCAAGCTCAAGGAACTCGATATCCGCGAAGATTTGCTGCAGCGCGCCGTCAATGTCGGGTTTTCCGGCGGCGAAAAGAAACGCAACGAGATTTTCCAAATGGCGATGCTGGAGCCGCGGCTTGCGATCCTTGACGAGACCGATAGCGGGCTCGACATCGATGCTTTGCGGACCGTCGCCAACGGCGTCAACCGGCAGCGCGCGCCCGAACGCGCAATTGTGATGATCACCCATTATCAGCGCTTGCTCAATTACGTTGAGCCCGACCAGGTGCATGTCTTGCAGGGCGGACGGATTGTCGAATCCGGTGACAAGACGCTCGCCGCCGAGCTTGAACGGCGCGGTTACGGCGCACTTGGCGACGCAGCCTGAGCCCGGCGAAATTTCGATGAATGCCGTCGTTGACTTTCCCGTGAAGCCCGAGGCGCGGCCGTATCTTGATGCGGTTCGGGAGCAGTCGCGCGAGCCGGACTGGCTCACCCAGCATCGCCGCCGCGCGCTCGCCCGGTTCGCCGAACTCGGTTTCCCGAGCCGCCGCAGCGAAGCATGGCGCTACCTCGATCTGCGTCCGTTGCAACAGGGGCCGCTGTTACCCGCCGGCGGTCCTGCCAAAACGCTCCGGGGCCTTCCATTCGTTGTCGGATTTCCCGGAACGGCCCATCGTCTGGTGTTCGTGGACGGGTATTTCGTCCCTGAGCTGTCGGACATGAGTGGGCTATCCTCCGGGGTTTGGTTCGGCTCTACGCAGCAGGCGATCGAGGTACGGCCACATTTGGTCGGAACAGCACTTAAAGCGCTGGCTGATGTTCGTGATCAACCCTTTGTGGCGCTGAACGCCGGAGTTTTCACCGACGGCTTTGTTCTCGATATCGCGCCTGGCGTTGTCGTCGAGGAGCCATTCGACATCCTGCATCTCGCCTCGGGGCGGAACACGGCCTCGTTCCACACCCGAAGCGCGGTGACACTCGGCGCAAACAGCCAGGTCCGCCTTATCGAGAGTTTTGCGGGCAACGGACGCTATTGGCGCAACGAGGTGCTCGCGATCCGGCTCGCCGCTGGCGCGGTGCTGGAGCGCACAGCGCTGGTTGAAGAGGCAGACGAGGCGTTGCATACGGCAGTATTTGACGCAGCACTCGATGCCGGCTCGCGCCTCACCAATTTCGCGATGCTGCTCGGCGGCGGCACGGTTCGCCACGAAGCGGTTGTGCGCAATGAGGGCGAGGGAGCGCATTGTGGGCTCTACGGCGGCTTTGTTGCGTCGCGGCATCAGCAAGCCAATATCGTCACAACGGTAGATCACGCGGCTGAGCGCGGCGAAACCCGCGAAGTCTTCAAAGGTGTCGCGGCGGGTCGCGCCCACGGCGCCTTCCAAGGCCGGATTACGGTCCGATCGGGCGCGCAAAAGGTCGACGCGCATATGCTGAGCCGCAATTTGCTGCTCGGCGCACACGCTGCGATCGACACCAAGCCGGAGCTCGAAATCTTCGCCGACGACGTCAAGTGCAGCCATGGCGCTGCAGTCGGCGATCTCGACGAGGCGGCGTTGTTTTATCTGTTGGCCCGCGGCATCCCGCGCGAGGAGGCGCGGTATATGCTGATCGAGGCGTTCATGCGTGAGGCGGTCGAAATCGTCGAGCCAATTGCGTTGCGTGAGCATCTGCTGAGCCGGCTTGGCCGCCGCCTTGCGGTGTTGGAGGAATAGGCATGGCGACGGCAAGCTCAAGGGCTGTCGATTTCAATAGCGAGCGGTTGCCGGGCGGCTTTGACCCGCAGCAGCTGAAGCAGAAGTTCCCGATCTTTCAGAACAACCCGGATCTCGTCTTTCTCGATACGGGAGCGAGTGCGCAGAAACCGGCTTCGGTCATTGACCGGATCGCCGATTACTATCGCACTGACTATGCCAACGTGCATCGCGGCGTCTATCGGCTGAGCATGCCCGCTCGACCGACTTGTTCGAGGAAGCGCGGGTTAAGGCGCAGCGGTTTCTGAACGCCTCCGATCCGCGTGAGATCGTGTTTGTCCGCGGCGCTACCGAAGCCATCAATCTCGTTGCCCAGAGCTGGGGTGGGGCTTTTCTCGAATTGGGCGACGAGGTCGTCATCAGCGAGCTCGAACACCACTCGAACATCGTGCCGTGGCAGTTATTACGCGACCGGATCGGTATCCGCATCGTCGTCACGCCGATCGATGCGACGGGCGGGCTTGATCTCGCGGCTTTTGCCGCAAGGCTGTCGCCGCGCACCCGGCTTGTCGCTATCACCCACATCGCCAACGCCACCGGAGCGCTGGTGCCGATCGAGACAATCGTTGAATTGGCGCATCGTGTCGGTGCCCGCGTGCTGGTCGATGGCTGTCAAGCTGCCCCCCGTTTGCCTGTCGACGTACAGGCGCTTGGCTGTGATTTTTATGCCTTCTCGGGGCACAAAACCTATGGCCCGACCGGGATCGGCGTTCTATGGGGCCGCCACGAATTGCTGGCCACGATGCCCCCGTGGCAGGGTGGCGGCGACATGATCCTGAACGTCACCTTTGAGAAGACCGTGTTTCAGGATCCGCCGCATCGCTTCGAGGCCGGCACGCCCGACATTTCGGGGGCTATCGGGCTCGCAACTGCACTCGATTTCATTGAGGGGCTGGGCCGCGACGCCATTCTCGAACACGAAGAGGCGCTGACCGGCTACGGGGTCGATCGTCTGTCGCGCATCGCCGGGTTGAACCTGGTCGGCGCCGGCCAGCGGCGGCTCGGCATCCTGTCCTTTGATCTCGAAGGGGTGCACCCGCACGATCTGGCGACAGTGCTCGACCGCCATCATGTCGCGGTGCGCGCCGGGCATCATTGCGCCCAACCATTGCTCGACAAGCTCGGTCTCAGCTCGACCACCCGGGCATCGCTCGGCGTCTACAATGACGAGCGCGATATCGATGCGCTGGTGGAAGGGATCGAGGCCGCAAAGGAAATGTTTCGATGATGGATCTGCGCGAACTCTATCAGGACATCATCCTCGATCACGGTCGCCATCCGCGCAATTTCCGGACGATCGAGCACCCAACCCATACTGCGCAGGGCTACAATCCGCTGTGCGGCGACCGCGTCACGGTCTACCTGACATTGGATGGGGACAGGATCGCCGATGTCGCGTTTCAGGGACGGGGTTGCGCCATTTCGACCGCCGCCGCCTCACTGATGACCGAAGTGCTGAAGGGCAAGTCGGTCGATGAGGCGCGCGAATTGTTCGGGCATTTTCACGCTCGGGTTACGGGCGGCGAGGAAAGCCCGCTTTCCGAGCCCTTGGCTGAGGAGATGGAACGGCTCGAACCATTAACCGGGGTCAAGGCCTACCCCGCTCGGGTTAAATGCGCCACCTTGTCATGGCACGCGCTCGAATCCGCGTTAAAGGGCGATAGCGCAACGGTGAAGACGGAGTGACGGCATGACCGAGCGCGACCCGTTCGATTTTGATGAAGAACCGGCGGTATCAGACGCGGGTGACGAGATCGAACGCCCGGAGGGTGAGGACGACCCGGCACTGATGGGTCCGGTGCTCGAAGCGCTAAAGACCGTTCGTGACCCGGAAATCCCGATGGATCTAGTTGAGCTCGGGCTGATCTACGAACTGATGGTCAAAAAGGGCGGAATTGTCTTTGTCGAAATGACATTAACGACGCCCGCCTGCCCCGTGGCGGCCAGCATGCCGGGTGAGGTCGAAACCGCAATCCGCGGCGTTACCGGTGTGAATGACGTACGGGTCAAGCTGGTCTGGACGCCGCCCTGGACGCCGGAGAAGATGAGCGAGGAGGCCCGACTCGAACTTGGGATGCTCTGACCGGAACGTTGATCCTAAGCGCTCGAGGCGGCCGGCCCCAATTGAGTGCGGTTAAGGCGAACTCGTTCACTGACTGCGACAATTCGGGCGTCTCTACCGCTAAGCCCAGCAGCCCTGGCAAAATCCAACCGGAACAGCTTTAAGATCATTGCGGTATTCTCGCGTCGTAACGACTGCGTCTGCTAATTGAGGTTTATTTGATTATTCTATAAGATGAACAAGAGAATATGCGAAAATTTGTCCTAATTTTAGATTGACCTTTCATTAACAAGCCATCGAGCAGAACACTTATCCCTTAGGGGCGGGCATTAGGATCGGCGCCTAACGACAATTTACGGCAATTCACCCGATTTAATTATGACCCGCAAGCCGCGGCTTCCAGGTATGTGGGGTTAACAACGGTGCACATGGTCGCGGAGAACACGGAAATGGAGATCGTCATTGGACCAGTCTTGCGGTACGCAGACGGATATCGATTTGACACTTTGAGCGCGGAAGAAGGGGTGATCCCGCGGTTACGCTTACCACCGGGTCGAGGATGCCTATTACGCGCGGAATGCCGAAATCAGGGCCTCGGCGCGTGGTTGCCGTCCGGCCGCGACCGTCTGCCAGACACTCGACGAATTTGCCGCGGTGTGTGCCGGCACCGAGATGCTCGCCGCGGCCTGAGGGAGGTCGTAGGGCGACCGTCACCTTTGGTTTGAGCGCTCTCTATGGCTGAGCGCTCTCTATGGCTGAGCGCTCTGCGCGACCCGGGAGATTATGCGACCAGCGCGGCCTTCAGATCGGCGATCAAATCGGCCGGGTCTTCGATCCCAACCGAAAGGCGCAGCAAGTCGGGCGGAACCGGGCTGTCGGCGCCCTCGATCGAGGCGCGATGCTCGATCAGGCTTTCCACCCCGCCGAGCGAAGTTGCGCGCTGCCAGACCTCGACCTTTGCGGCGGCAGCGATTGCCGCCGCGCCGCCTCCCTTGACGCGAATGCTGAGCATGCCGCCAAAGCCGCCCGTCATCTGGCGAGCGGCGACCACATGTCCCGGGTGGGTTGCCAGTCCGGGATAGAGCACCTGCGCTATGTGCGGATGCGTCGACAGTGCCTCGGCGATTTGCTGCGCCGAGCGGCAGGCGCGCTCGACCCTTGGAAACAAGGTGCGCATGCCGCGCAATAGCAAAAAAGCCTCAAAGCTTCCGAGGATGGCGCCGCCGCCGCTCCGCACCTTCGCGATCCGCTCCCAAAACGCATCCTTGCGCGCGGCCGTCAAGCTGCCGGCGATCACGTCGCTGTGGCCGTTAAGATATTTGGTCGCCGAGTGCATAACGAGATCGGCGCCGAGCGCCAAGGGGCGGGTCAGGACCGGTGTCGCCGTGGTGCTGTCCACCGCCAACACCGCCCCCGCCTTATGGGCGATTGCGGCGGCGCCCGCGATGTCGGTCACCGACCACAGCGGGTTGGCCGGCGTTTCGATCCAAACCAGCCGGGTCTGGCCCGGCAGCGCCGCTCCTTTCAGGGCCTCGAGTGAGGCACCATCGACAAAATCGACCTCCAGCCCCCACGCTTCGGCAAAATTCAGGAGCCAGCTGCGCAACCCCCAATACATGATTTGGGGGGCGACGACATGCGCACCGCGCGGCAGGCTTTGAAATACCGCGGCTGCAGCCGCCATCCCGGACGCAAACAGTAACGTATCGGCACCGCCTTCAAGTGCGGTCAACAGCGCCTGTGGCTGGTCGTAGGTTGGGTTGTCGTCGCGCCCATAGCAGCGCCCGCGCCGATATTGGTTGTCGGGATCGCGCTGAAAGGTGGTCGCGACGTGCACCGGCTGAACCACGGCACCGGTCTCGGGATCGGTCCAGCCAAGCGCCTGCGCAGCGATCGTCGCCGGATGAAGCGATTTGTCTTTCATCGAACCCCTAACTCCCGAACACATGCGCTTGGCACAACGCCCGGCTATGATGGCTTATTCATAAAGCTCGCGGATCGTGGGAACATTTGTCATGTCTGCTCCACAACAGTCGAGCCGAAAAACCCACCGCGCGATGCCACGACCGTCGTTCGAACTGATCGTCCTGATTTTGAGCGCGGCGGCGCGCTTGGCGCCTATCAGCCCGGGGTCTACCAAGCTCTTGCCGAGGCCGACCGCTCGGACTCGCCCTTAACGCGGCGAGGGGTTCCTCAACCGCAAGGAGTCACCGGACGCTGGCATACCGCGCGCCGATCGTTGGCGTCTGGAGAGACGGCACTCGATGCTTGCTCGCTTCGCGCTGGCTAGGGTAATGGACGTGCGTCAACGCCCATCTGCCAAATGGCCGCCGGGTTCTCCGCTTAAGGTGGTGGTGCCCCGGGTCGGATTTGAACCAACGGCCTACCGCTTACGAAGCGGTTGCTCTACCACTGAGCTACCAGGGCGTTGTTAGCAGAGATAGCGCTTTCCGGTCGCTGCGCCAAGCCGTTTACCGAGGCGCCGATAGTCAGGCGCTTGGCGTGGTGGCGGCGGGCAATGCCGATGCCGGTGGAGCACTGATCAGCTCGACCGGCGGGGCTTCCTCAACCGTCACCGGCAATGGCTCGCTCGCAGCATTCCAGGCCGGGGTTCGCCAGGCGAGCGTATCGAAAGCCCCACAACGTGGACACAGCGAGTGCCAGGCGCTGCTCTCGCCCCCGCAAACCGAGCAGACATAGCGCGGATCGGGGAGCGCCCGGACGGCGCGGTCGAGCCATTCCCGGGCGTCCGAAAGGTCGCCGTGTTCGGCTTCCACAACCCGCGCCATCATCCGACACAGGCGCGGCGTTGCGCGGGAGAAGATGTCGCCGAGGTCCTCAACAACCGCCAAGGGTTGGGCGAATTCCCCCGAGTTCGCCGGTGGGGCGGCTAAAGGCGGCGGATCAGTTTCTAAGGCGCGTTCGAGATGGCGGCGTGCTTCGCCCCACAGCTCTGCTTGCAGCGCCGCCTCCGCCACGGCCAGATGACTTTCCCTCGCGGCTGGGTTCTGTGCGGCCAGGTGCTCAAAACGCGCGACGCGGGTGAGCGGCGCTTCGGTGTGCTTGATCTCACCATAGACCTGCGCGAGTTCGGGATGGGGTGCTGTTCGCCAGGCGCGCTCGACCGCTCTCGTCGCGCGACCGACTTTGCCCTCCGCCAGCAACAGCCTCGCGTGATATGCCGCCGGAGTGGCGAGGTCCGGCGTCAAAGACCGCGCTTCGGCGGCGAGCGTCAGCGCGCGTTGGCGCTCGCCGGCTGCGGCCGCGCCGCGGCTCAGCTCGTATTGGATGACGCCGCGGTGATGGCGCGCTGTATCCGGCGCGATAACCCGCTTGGCTGCGGCTCGCTCTAATGCGGCCCAAGCGTCGTCCCAGCGCCGTTCGCGCGCCTCGAGGTCGAACAGCGTCGATAGTGCCCAAGCGGCATCGGGACGCCTGGCCACGGCGCGCTCGGCCAGTTGCCGCGCCGTGCTGCGATCGCCCGCGCGCAGCGCCTGGTTGAGCAGACCACGCAACCCCAAGAATTCGGTTTCAGGCCGGTCAAGCATGGCGTTGAAGAACTTCTTCGCCGCCAGTTCGTCGCCGCCGATATGCGCCGCCTGCGCCGACAGCAGCAGCGTCAACGGCGGGTCGGCGAGTAACACTTCGGCCCGCCGCGCATAGCGTCGCGCTTCCTGCGGATCGCCGGCGGCTACCGCGACCATGCCGCGGGTCAATGCCTGGTAACCGGCGTGCCGCCGCCGCTCGCGCCGCCGCCTCAGATATGCGCGCGGGCTTTTGAGGATCAGCGACAGCAGCCACAGCACCAGGGCAACGGCAAGTGCGGCGAGCACCGCAGCTGCCACTAGCATCCCGACAGAGGTGTCGATTTGCCATCCTTGCCAGACGATGTCGACCCGTCCCGGGTTGTCGACGAGGAATACCGCCGCCGCCGCAAAGCCGAGAGTGACGAGAATGGTGATGATTGCGCGCATCAGGAGGGGGTCTTTGGTGCATTCACAGGCTGCCCCGGCGCAGCATTCGGGGTTGCCGATGGAACCGTGGCGGCTGGCGAGGCCGCGGGCGGAGAGGCAAGACGCGCGGTCACCAACTCCTGAAGATGGCTCAGCGCGGTCTCGGCGGCGAGCCGCTGGCGCGCCATATGCAGCCAGGGCTGCGCCGCCGCGGCATTGGCGCCGGTCAGCTTTCCGATCTCATCCACTGCACCGGCGAGGTCGCCTTGCGCCAGATCGTTGCGCGCGAGCACGACAGCTGCATCAGGGCCGGTCTTCGCGGCGCCGTTGAGATGACGGACCGTCACCAGTCCGCGAAGCCGGTCGACTGCTTCACTCCACCATTTGCGTTTGCCGGTGGGCACCGCAGGTGCTGCGATTTTGTCGTCGAGTCCCGCCAATTGTTGTTGCAAGACTAAGCGGCTCGCCACGCCACTGCGCGCGGCATCCGCCAGAGGTTGGGCGGCAGCGATCAGGTCGGGATCGTGCGCCGCAGCCTGCTTGAAAGCCGCATATTCGTCCGTGAAACGCCGTGCCTGCCGGACTGCCTCGCGCAATTGGAGCAGCGCCAGCAGCATCGCCGAGCCGCTGCGATCGGCGGTAGCTTGTGCGTGAACCTGGCGCTCAAGCGCATCGAGCCGGTTCGCCACCCCTCCCTCGGCAGCAGCGCGTTGCGCCAATTCCTGCTGCATCTTTCCGATTTGGTCCGCCTGCGCAGAATCGCCAGCCGCCAATTTCGCCGCGATTTGGTCGACGCGCTGAGTTACCTGCGCCACATTAGCTTTTTTGGCGTTCGTTGCAGTTGCCGCTTCCTGATTTTGGCGCAGCGTGTCGAGGGCGGACGCCAACGCCGACACTCGCTGCCCGATCGCTCCCTGCGCCGATTTGAGAGCATTTAAATCAAGCGGTGAGACGATCGGTCGCTGCTCTAGCGCCGCGACCTGTTCGGCAAGAGCTTCGTATTTGCGCCCAGCCGCTTTCTCGCCCCAGGGCAACAGCGGCGTGACCGCGGGCGCCCAAAACGGCGACAGCAACACCCCGGCGATCACCAAAAGCAGCACGGCGGCCAGTGAAGTCGCGGCCCAGGGCCGCGAACCGCGAGACGAAGGCGGGGGAGCGAAAGGCTCCGCCGCCGTAGACGGAGAGACCTGATCAATAGCAATCGGCTCAGCCGGCGGATCACGGTCCGTGCGCAGTGCCGCGTCGCGTTCTTCCGACATCCTGGTTCCTAACCCACTGTCCCTTGGCGCCGCTCGAAAAGAAGTTGGTCGAGCAAATCTAGCAGTGCCTGTTGGTCGGGATGCGCTGGAATCCGGCGCTCGCGCCAGGTCAGCCCACCGAGAGCGGCGTCGGTTGCGGCGCTGATCGATAAGGCGCTGACCGTTTCACAGACTCGCTCGATGGCGACGGCCTCGACAAGACGAACAAAGATGGCCGCCGTTCGCGGCGAAAAGAATAGAGCAAAATCGATTGCCCCCTCGCCGAGGGCCCGAATGGCGGCAGGGCTCAATGCACTGACCGGTCGTGCTTCGTACAGAACGCTGCGTTCGACGGTGAATCCGCGGACCCGAAGCTCGCCGACAAGGTCGCCGGCAACGTCTCTGCCAGAGACATGCAGCAGCAGCCCATCTCGCGACGGCAACCGATCCGCGACCAGGCGGATCAAGTTCCCGACATCGCCCGCAGCACTTTCGACGGCGGTAAACCCTTCCGCACGGGCGCGTGCCGCAGTCGCGTCGCCGACCGCAAAGACCGGAATGCCTCGCTCGCTGCTGACCCGTGCGAGGGCGCGCGCACCATTAGCGCTCGTGCATAGCACAGCGCGAACGCCGGTGAGGTTTGGCGTGGCCTCGCGGAAATGGATCTGCAACATAGGCTCGACCAGGGTCTTGATGCCGCGTGACCTGAGCGCCTGCGTCAAGCCGCCCGCTTCCTCATGAGGCCGCGTCACCAGCGCTATCAGGCCTTGCCGCCCTTCGATCGAAGCCATCGGGTTTCATCGCCTAAACCCGCCACGGTCGCAAGTATGGCGAGCTTAGTCGCGGCGATTGCTACAAGCACGGCGAACGAGAAGCGCAGGGTGACTTTGACTAGGAACGGAATTAGGTTGCTCACTCGGGGATGGGGTGGCTAACGCCACGGAAGGCCGAACTCGCGATCTTCTTGTTTTGGTGGCAGGCGTGGCGCGACCAGTGACCCGCTGATCTTTTAAACATCGAGACCTAACCCGGTGCACTCCCGTAACTGTCACTTCCGTTCCCTCCAGCTGATCTCGCTACGGGATGTAGCGACGGCGCTGTCGTTCGCGGGGCTGCTGCTGCTCGCCCCAATAGCGGCGATGGCTCAGCCGGCTGAACTATCGGCGACAGTGCTGCATCTCAGCCGCACCGCCGAGCGCAAGGTTGTGCGCGATCTGCTGCGAGTCGAATTAAGGGTGGAAGAGACCGGCGCCGATCCGCTTGCCCTTCAGGCGGCGGTCAACCGGCGG
Organism: uncultured Alphaproteobacteria bacterium; assembly: GCA_963777435.1. Taxonomy (GTDB): domain Bacteria; phylum Pseudomonadota; class Alphaproteobacteria; order ATCC43930; family CGMCC-115725; genus AP-15. Next base: position 47,776 of record CAVZQT010000004.1, on the reverse strand, counting down.
ATGTCGGCGGTACTCGATCGTGCCCGTCAAGTGCAAGGTGTTGAAGTCGAGACCGGTAGCTACGCCGTCGATGAAGAGCGGCCACAGAATGGCCCGTCGCGATGGCGCGCAACCCAATCGCTGATCCTTGCCAGCAAGGCCGCCGGCGCCCTGCTCAAACTGGCCGGAACATTGCAGTCCGACGGGCTGCTGATGTCGTCGATGTCCTACGAGGCCTCGCCCGAGACCGTGCGCGGCGCCGAAGAGGATCTGACGGCGGAGGCGCTGGCGGGGTTGGCGCAGCGCGCTTCAGAGATCGCCGAGCGGGTGCATCTTTCAGTGCTGGGTTACCGCGATTTGCGCATCGGCAACGCCGAGACCGGAAACCAGCCGATGCCGCGCTTTGCCGCAATGGCAATGGCGGCACCGGTCGCCGCACCCGGGGAAGCGGTGATCCGCGTTACGGTCTCGGCCGATCTGCTGCTCGGCCCACAGCAGCACTAGGCCAAGTGACGATGCCGCTGCCCGATCCGCCATTGCTGGTAATTTCCGATCGCGGTCAGGCCCGCCGGCCGCTGATCGAGGTGGCGGAGGCAGTGTTTGCCGGCGGCGCTCGCTGGTTCAGCCTGCGCGAAAAGGATTTACCACCGGGTGAGCGGCGGATGTTGCTCGCGAGGCTGGTCGAGCTCGGGCATCGTCACCGGGCCGTGGTCACCGCCCACGAGGATATCGAAGCGGTGATCGCGGTCGGCGCCGATGGCGTGCACTTGCCGAGTGGCGGCGATCCGCCCGCCGCGCGGGCGCGCCTGCCGCAAGGCCTCGTCGGCGCCTCAGCTCATTCCGCTGCCGACGCCGCCGCTCAGTTGGGCGCTGGGGCGGATTACGTTACCGTCAGCCCGATCTTTCTGACCGCGAGCAAACCCGGCTATGGCCCGACGCTCGGCCTCGACGGTCTAGCCCGAATTGTGGCTGGCGCGCCTGGCCCGGTACTGGCGTTGGGCGGCCTCAATGCAGCAAATGCTGCGCTGTGCCGCGCCGCCGGTGCAGCCGGCATCGCGGTCATGGGCGAGATTATGCGCGCCGACGATGCACAGGCGATCGTGACAAATCTGATCGCTGCGATGTCACTGCACACCCCAGGTTAGCTCGGGTTCACCTTGCCCCTTCATCAGCGGGTTGCTTGCGCGTAATCTCGCGGCTGAAGCAAGGTGTGAGGCCCGGAATGGGCAATATCAACGCCAGCGTCGATCTGCGCCGCGAAGCCGGTTCAGCGGAGTCCACGGCGGGCATTGCCGTGATCACGGTAGATAACCCGCCGGTCAACGCATTGAAGCACGAGGTCCGCGCCGGGCTCGCTGAAGCGCTGCGGCAGGTGCGCGACGACCCGTCGGTCTGGGGCGTCGTCATCGCCTGTGCCGGGCGCACTTTTTTTGCTGGGGCGGACATCACTGAATTTGACAAACCGCCGCAGCCGCCAGGTCTCGGCGAGGTCATTGCCGACATCGAAGCGATGCCGAAACCGGTCGTCGCGGCGTTGCATGGCACCGCGCTTGGCGGTGGTTTCGAGGTGGCGCTGGCCTGTCATTTCCGTGTAGCGACGCCCACGGCGCGTGTCGGCCTGCCCGAAGTTAAGCTCGGCCTGTTGCCCGGCGCCGGCGGGACCCAGCGGCTGCCGCGCCTCGTCGGTCCCGAAAAGGCGTTGTGGATGATCGTCGCCGGCGAGCCGGTTGGCGCCGCCGAAGCGGCCGGCGACGGCATCATCGACGAAATCGTCGAGGGCGATCTGATTGCCGCGGCCGTCCCTTTCGCCCGGCGGGTAATTGCAGAGAAGCGGCCGCTGCAAAAAGTCCGCGACCGCGACGACAAGCTCGCGCCGGCGCGCGCCGATTCGAAAGCCTTTGACGAGACCGCCGCATCGCTGACCCGACGGCTGCGCGGCCGCGATGCGCCCGCGGCTTGCGTCGAGGCGGTGCGCAACGCCTTCACCCTGCCGTTCGAAGAGGGCCTGCGGCGCGAAGGCGAGCTGTTCCGCAAGCTCGTTGCGGGAGACCAGTCAAAGGCGCAGCGCCACATCTTCTTTGCCGAGCGCGAGGCGGCGAAGGTGCCGAACCTGCCCGAGGGTACCCGGCCGCGTTCGATCGCGCGGGCCGCGGTGTTGGGCGCCGGCACGATGGGTGGCGGCATTGCGATGTGCTTTGCGAATGCCGGCATCCCGGTAACGGTGATCGAGACCGGCCCGGACCTGCTGCAAAAGGGGCGCGACCGGGTCACCGCCAACTATCGTACGACGATGGCGCGCGGCGGGTTTAGCGCGGAGGAGATGGAGCGCCGCCTCGGACTGATTACCGGTGCCGTCGGTCTCGACGCCGCGGCTAAAGCCGATGTCGTGATCGAGGCCGTGTTTGAAGACATGGCGCTGAAGAAACGGGTTTTCGCCGAGCTCGACCAGGTGGCCAAGCCCGGGGCCGTGCTCGCGACCAATACTTCGACACTCGATGTCGACGAGATCGCCGGCGCAACCCGGCGGGCGCAGGATGTGGTTGGGGCGCATTTCTTTAGCCCGGCCAACGTGATGCGGCTGTTGGAAATCGTTCGCGGGGCGAAGAGCGCTCCAGACGCGGTCGTCACCGCGCTACACCTCGCTCGACGGCTCGGCAAAGCGCCGGTGGTGGTCGGCGTATGCTACGGCTTTGTCGGCAACCGGATGCTTGCGCGGCGCGCGGTCGAGGCCGAGCGGTTGCTTCTCGAAGGCGCTTTGCCGCAGCACATCGAGGCCGCACTCGTCAAATTCGGCCTGCCGATGGGACCGTTCGCGATGATGGATTTGGCCGGCCTTGATGTCGGTTGGCTGATCCGCAAATCGCGCGGCGAGCAGGCGGTGATCGAAGACGCGTTGTGCGATGCCGGCCATTTCGGTCAGAAGACCGGCAAAGGTTATTTCCGCTATGAGACGGGATCGCGGACACCAATCCCAGACCCCGAGATCGAGCGCATCATCTTGGACGCCTCGACCCGGCTCGGGATCTCGCGCCGGCAGATCGGGCCTGAAGAGATCGTCGAGCGCACTGTCTTCCCGATGATCAACGAGGGCGCCCGCATCCTCGAAGAGGGTATCGCCTCGCGGCCCGGCGATATCGACGTCGTTTGGGTCTATGGCTACGGTTGGCCAGCGTGGCGCGGCGGTCCGATGTACTATGCCGACCACCTCGGGCTCGGGCATGTCCGCGATCGGCTAGCATTTTACGCCGAGCGGTCGGGCGATGAGAGCCTGCGCCCCGCCGCGCTGATCGCGCGCCTCGCCACCGAGGGACGCGGATTCTCAAGTGCAGAGTAAGGTTGTGAACCGGAATTGCGCATCTGCAGCATCATCATCCCGACGTCGGTCGAGATCCGTTTCAGCGGCAGCTACCGGCCTCCTCTATATGACAACAAAGACGCCTACCGAACCCAAGAGCTGTTAGTGCGAGATACAGGACGAAGCACGAATTAAAGGGAGACTGACGCCATGGATCTGCGTTTCACACCTGAGGAACTGGCCTTTCGGGACGAGGTGCGAAGCTTTTTCCGGGAAAACCTGCCGTCCTCGATCCGCAGCAAGTTGGTTGAGGGCAAGCATCTCGCCAAACACGACATTATCACTTGGCAGCGCACCCTGAATAAAAAGGGTTGGGCGGTCGCCAACTGGCCAGTCGAATGGGGCGGCACCGGGTGGACGCCGGTCCAGCAATATATCTTTCAGGAGGAGTTGCAGCTGACCCCGGCGCCGCAGCCTTTGGGTTTTGGCGTGACGATGGTCGGCCCGGTCATGATCGCATTCGGATCGGACACCCAAAAAAAGCATTTTCTGCCGCGCATCGCCAATCTCGACGATTGGTGGTGCCAGGGGTTTTCCGAGCCGGGTTCGGGCTCCGACCTCGCTTCGCTGCGCACCGCGGCCAAGCGCGAGGGCGATCATTATATCGTCAATGGGCAAAAAACCTGGACGACGTTGGCGCAGCACGCTGATTGGATCTTTTGCCTGGTGCGCACCGACCCGCAGGCGAAAAAGCAGGAGGGGATTTCGTTCCTGCTGATCGACATGAACACGCCGGGAATTACCGTGCGCCCAATCATCACGATCGAGGGCGGCCATGAGGTCAACGAGGTCTTTTTCGACGATGTCAAAGTCCCGGCGGAAAACCTGGTCGGACAGGAGAATAAGGGCTGGGATTACGCCAAGTATTTGCTTGGCCGCGAGCGCACTGGAATTGCCCGCGTCGGCCTGTCGAAGGAACGCATCCGTCGGATCAAGGAACTCGCGACGGCCGAGATCGACGGTGAACGGCCGCTGATCGAGGACGAGCGGTTCCGTGAAAAACTCACTGCGGTCGAAGTCGAACTCAAGGCGCTGGAAATGACGCAGCTGCGCGTCGTCGCGGCCGAACGCCGGCGTACCGACAATAGACCTGATCCAGCGTCCTCGATCTTGAAGATCAAAGGCTCGGAAATCCAGCAGGCCACGACCGAGCTGTTGATGGAAGTGGTCGGCCCCTACGCCCTGCCCTATCAGCCCGAACGCGACGACGATCGGTGGAACGAACCGCCGATCGGTCCCGAATGGGCTGGGCCGATCGCGCCGACTTACTTCAACTGGCGCAAGACCTCGATTTACGGCGGCACCAACGAGATCCAAAAGAACATCGTCGCCAAGGCTATTCTGGGGTTGTGACCCTCGACGGCCTAGCGCATGAAAAAAGCACCTATAATCAATTTCGTCATCGCCGGGTTCGACCCGGCCGGGGATGGCCGGATCAAGTCCGGCTATGACGAATAAAGGCAGGGTGGGACGGGAGCGATGGATTTCGATCTGAGCGAAGAACAGCGGCTTCTAAAAGAGAGCCTCGATCGGCTGATCGGCGACCGCTACGCGTTTGAGCAGCGCAAGGCTTATTCGCAAGCCGCCGAGGGATGGAGCCGCGAATTGTGGGCGCAATATGCCGATCTCGGTCTGCTGGGCCTGCCTTTCGCCGAGAGCCAGGGCGGCTCGGGTGGCGGTCCCGTCGAGACAATGTTGGTAATGGAGGCGTTCGGCCGAGCTCTGGCGCTCGAGCCCTATGTTGGGACCGTCGTGCTAGGCGGCGGCTTTCTGCGCCATGGCGGCAACGACGCGCTCTTGGCCGATCTTCTTCCGAAGATCGCGGAGGGCAGCCTGACCCTCGCCTTTGCCCAGACCGAGCGGCATTCGCGCTGGAATCTTGCCGACATTGCCACCACCGCAACGCGCGACGGCGCCGGTTGGCGGCTCGACGGCGAGAAAGGCGTGGTGCTGCACGGCGACACGGCGGATAAGCTGGTCGTGACCGCGCGGATCGGGGGCGGGCAGCGCGAGCGTGATGGGATCGGCGTCTATGTCGTGGACGCCAACGCGCCCGGCGTGTCGCGGCGGGGATATCCGACCCAGGACGGCCTGCGCGCTGCGGAGGTGACGCTCGCCGGTGTCAGGGTCGGGCTGGAAGCGGTGCTCGGCGAGCCCGGCGCCGGCTTGCCGCTTATCGAGCGCGTTGTTGACGAGGCGATCGCGGCGCTTTGCGCCGAGGCTGTCGGCGCGATGGCGGTCATGCAGGAGCTCACCGTCGAATACCTCAAGACCCGCCGCCAATTCGGCCGCGAGATCGGCAGCTTTCAGGTATTGCAGCATCGCGCGGTCGACATGCTCGTGGCGTTGGAACAAGCGCGCAGCATGGCGATGTTTGCGACGATGATGGCATCTGAAGAAAACGCGGTCGAACGCCGCAACGCGATATCGGCGGCAAAGGTGCAGATCGGCCGGTCGGGCAAATTTGTCGGCCAGCAGGCGATCCAGCTGCATGGCGGGATCGGTATGACGATGGAGTACAAAGTCGGCCACTACTTCAAACGCATGACGATGATCGATGCGAGTTTTGGCGATGCCGACCATCATCTGCGGGGTCTGGCCCGGCGCGGTGGATCGCTGGTCGCGGCATGATCCCCCTTGAGCGTCGCCGATCTCGGTGAGCACCGACGCCGCAACCTCGATTGTCCTGACCTGTCCGGCATGCGCCACGCGTTACCGGGTCGCCGAGCACGAGGTCGAGGGATTGGCCGGACGGACTGTGCGCTGCGGCAATTGCGGCCATCTCTGGCATGAGACCACCGGGCCGCGCCAGCCATCGGATGTTGGCGAACCCGCCACAAGACCAATACAAAGTCTGGTAGCCCCGCCGGAGGAGCGGGCTTCTCCCGATGCCGCGGCGCCGAACCCGCGGCTAAACGTTCCGTCACATCCTACGGGCTCGCGGCTTCAGCAAAATCGCCCCGGAACAATCTTGGGCAGATGGGCTGTCGTAGGGTTCGTACTGGTTGTGGTGGTGATCTTCGCCACTTCCTTTTTCCATCACGAACCCGGTGTGGAAGGTCCGCGCGCGGCGCAGCCAAATCGTGCCATCGCTCAATCTCCAGCCGCAGGTGGGAATGGGCTGATCATCCGAAAAGTGACGCCGGCGCGCACCACCGATGGGCTGGTCGTCGACGGCGAGATCGCGAACCTCGCCGATGCGCCTCGTCAAGTCCCGCGCCTCCGGCTGGTGCTGCAGGATTCAGCCGAAAAGGAGGTGGGGTCCAAAACCGTCGATCCGCCGAAACCCAAGCTCGCGCCGGGCGAGGTCGAGCATTTCGAAGCGCCGTTCATCAACCCATCCGATGCCGCGACCGGCGTCGCGGTAACGTTTGTCTCGCCGTGACCGAGGAACAGCGGAGATAGCTGATGGCCGAGCCTGGCTCGCAACAACGCTTCACCGCCAATCTTCAGGGCGAAGTTGACAGTGCGGCGCTATACAAGACCTTGTCCGAGACCGAGAAAAATCCGCAGCTGGCGCAGGTCTATGGGCGTCTTGCGGCGGTCGAGTCGGCGCATGCCGAGTTCTGGAAGCGTCAGATCACAGCGCTCGGGCAGCGCGTGCCGCAATTGCGTCCGGGGTTCCGAACACGGGCGTTGGAATGGCTGGCGCGGCGGTTTGGTCCGGCCTTCGTATTGCCGACAGTCAATACCCTAGAGCAGATCGACAGCGGCTCCTACTCGTCGCAACCGGAGGCGGTGGCGGGGGGGTTACCCGCCGCGGAACGCTCGCATGCGCGGATCATCGAGGCGCTGGCTGGTCCGTCGCCGGTCGCGTTCTCCGGCGCAACATTGGCGCGGCTCGAAGGCCGGCATCGTGGGATGGGCGGGAACGCGCTTCGGGCGGCGGTGCTTGGCGCCAACGATGGGCTGGTTTCAAATCTGAGCCTGGTCATGGGGGTCGCCGGCGCCGACATGGCTGCGCACGCGATCCTCGTCACCGGACTCGCGGGATTGTTGGCCGGTTCGTGCTCGATGGCGCTCGGCGAGTGGCTTTCGGTCAACACCGCGCGTGAATCGGCGCAACGCCAAATCGACACCGAAGCCGACGAATTGGAGCAGGTCCCCGAGGAGGAGGAAGAGGAGCTGGCGCTGATCTATCAGGCTAAGGGGCTGCCCGAGGAGTTGGCTAAGACCTTGGCCAAACAACTGATCTCTAATAAAAAGACGGCGCTCGATACCTTAGTTCGCGAAGAGTTGGGGATTGACCCCACTGAACTCGGCGGCTCCGCTTGGGTTGCTGGAGGCACCTCATTTCTGCTGTTTGCGGTGGGTGCGATCTTTCCGGTAGCGCCGTATTTTGCGCTCGCCGGCATTTCGGCGCTGATCGCCAGCCTCGCGGCAAGTGGCGTTGCGCTGTTTCTGATCGGAGCCGGCACATCGTTGTTCACCGGACGCAACGTCTTGTTCTCCGGCGTGCGGCAGTTGCTCGTCGGTCTAGCCGCCGCTGCCGTGACCTTCGGGATCGGCCGCCTCATCGGCGTCGCCGTGACCGGATAATCGGGCCGCAGAGCCAGCGGCCCTAACGGCCCTGGGTTAAGAGCTTGGTGCGGGCGAGAAATTCGGCGCGGGCTAGCTGGCGCTGGAGGCCGAGGCGGTCGGCCACTTTGAGTGGGTAATGCGCGCCTGAGAACGGCACCCAATTACTGCCGTCAAACAGCAGCAGATTGCCAAGTCCGCTGTCGTCGAGAGTCCAATTGCGCACCGGACCGGTGTCGATATGGATAAAGCTTGAACGCGGGTACCAGCCGACCCCGCCACGGCGCATTGCCCGAGCCGCTTCCATCGCCTCCGGCAGCTTTGAGCCCAGTGTTATGTCGAGTGCTCGGCCATAGATGTGTTGGCTGTTCTCGGCCACACCGAACATCGTGCGCGCCAACATCGCGTTGGTTTCCGGTGTCCGGTAAGCGGAAAGGACCGTCGCCTTGCTTTCGCCGACCGCGTCGAGCACGTTGGCGAGAAAGTCGAATACCGCGATATCCATCTGCGCCACCGCACCACAGTGGAAGTCCCTTAGGAAGACGCAGAGCTCTTCAACCACGCTTTGGATCGGGCCATTGTCGTTGCGATAGGCGCCGTCGAAGGTCTCGCCGGTATGGGCATTGACGAGCCGCAAGCGCCGGGATACGGGCGGGCGCGGGACGGCGCGCGCCCCCGCAACCGGCCAAACAGCACAACCCGCGATAATGGAGAGGATTTGGCGCCTGTTCATGCTTCCCGGCCGGTATAGTGGCAATGGTTAGAGGCGCCAGGTTGCGCGGGGCAGTCATAATTGATCAGGAATGTCTCCGGACCAAGAATAATTTAATCACCAGATGCTGGCGACCTCCACAAGAATCAGCCGAGCTTGGATCATTGCTCTGCAAGCAAGGGCCCACTAGCAAGGAGAAGTTTAGTCAGTCTCAAAACCGCTGCAGCAATCGATCGATATAGTCGAGCTCTATCTGGGGGCGATCGCGCTCGCCCGCGCGGCGGCGCAATTCCTCAAGAATATCCCGCGCTCGCTGCATCACATTGTTATCGGGAATTTTCACATCGCCCTGTTCATAAGCCCCGCCATTGGTCAATGGCCGGCCGAGGGGATCGCGCTGGCCGTCGCGGCGCTCGCCAGCTCCGGGTTCATCGCGAGCGTCTCCTCGGCCAAGCGCGTTGCCCAGCCGCTGTTGCATTTGTTGCGCGAACTCGCGCGCAGCCTGCTGCAATTGGTCGAGGGCTTCGGTCTGGGGGCCGATCGCCTGGCCCGGCTGGCCCTGGCGCAATGAACCAGCGGCATCATTCATCGCACGTTCGGCGCGGCCCAGCGGATCAGGAATTTCACCCAGACCATCACCCATCCGCCGCATCATCTCACCGAGCGCGTGACGCAAGGCTTCCTGCTGGGCAGCGGCATTTCCCATATCCTCGTTGACGCCCTGCTGCGCGCCGCCCTGATCTCCGGGCTTGGTCATCTGCCCTTGTTCGGCTTGCTGCTGGGCGCGGAAGCTGCGATCGAGGAGCTGCTGCTGTCGCTGCATCAGTTCGCGCATCCCCCGCATCATCTGCTGCGCCTGATTTGCCTGCTGCTGCGCTTGCTGGCTCGGGCGCGCTGTGCGCAGGTTCTCGATCATGTTCTGAAGTTCGGAAAGCAACTCGCGCGCCTTATCGCGCTGCCCGTTTCGCGCCAATTCGCGCGCCCGGTCAAGCATTCTCTCAAGATCGTGGCTGGTCATGACCTGTTGCGAGGGGTCAACCATCTGCTGATTTTGCTGCGGGTTACGCGCCTCGCTCTCGGCCAGTGCTTGCAGATAGCGGTCGAGCGCCTGCCGCAGTTCGCTCATCAACTTTTCGATCTGCCGATCCGGCGCGTTCTTTGCCAGAGCATCTTGCAGCTGGCGCTGCAGGCGGCGCAACTCGCTCTCGGCTTGCGAGGCGCCGGCATCTTCAATCCGCAAAGCCGTATCCCAGAGCAATTGCTCGACCTCTGTGATTGATTTTGCATCACTCCGCAGGCGCAATCGTTGCTGCGCAACACGCAAAGCGAGAAACACCACCGTGTCGTCATGGTATAAGTTCCGCTGCGATTGCAGATCCCCGAGGATCTCCGCAACCGGCTGGCGTGAATTGGGGTCTTTGGCCAGCTCCTTGCGCTGATCGATGATCGCCCGCGCGATCGGGTTGTGAAAATCGCGCTCGGGCAGCTTGATCAGCGCCGGCGGGCTCTCCCCGGTTTGGCCGAGCGCGTCGGCGGCGACGAGGCGGATTTCAACCGGCAGGCCAGCCCACGGGTGCGCCGTCAAATCGTGATAGCTCGTCGCCTGAGCTTGTTTTAGGTGCAGCCCCGGCAGCGGCAACTCAATCTCGATCTTTTCAGCGGATTTGCTGCCTTTTTGGCGAATAACGGCTTTGACATTCTCAACCCCGTAATCGTCGCTCGCGGTGTAATCGACCCGCAGTGCCTGCCGGACAGTTGGCTCAGGCGGCTTGGCGAACACGATGGTTGGCGGGTGGTCGGGAACAATCTCGATCGGCCAGTTGCCGAGCACGGTCCCCGCTTGCGAGACTTCGATATGCCGCCCGGATTTCAGTGTCGCCTGGGTACGGAAATCCTCCTTGTCCATCCTATCAAAGCTGGCTGGTTTCCCGTCGATCGCGAGCTCTGGTACCCCCTCGCCACCATGCACTTGGGCTAAGAGGGTGCTTCCCACAGGAACGCTGATCGTTTTGGTGCTCGCCGCCTTAAGGAATTGCGGCGGCAGCCCAGTGTATTCCGGCGGCGTCAACCAAATGTCGAGACTGGCAGCCACCGCCGGGGCGCCGATCGCAAGGCTGGGCGTGGCCGCCCGCACCAGCCGGTCGCGCCAATCGCCGCCGGCATCGATCGCGGCGAGCAACAACAATATCGCGAGTATGACGCGCAATCCCTTCGGATCGCGGACGGCGAACCCGGCGGCCGGGAAACCGATGCGCAATCGGCGGGCTGCGTCCGCCATGCGCTGTTGGTGGGCTTCCCACAGCCTCGCTGCGAGCGGGTCGAGCGACGAGCTCGGCTGGTCGGCGAGGGTCTGCAGCGGACGATGCTGGACCCCGCTCTCTCGCTCGATGCGCCGGCGGGCGGCATTGCCGTCCGGCAGCCCGAGGCCGCGAAACGCTGCGGCGAGTGTCAGCAGGAAGGCGGCGCTCAAAACCAGCAACGCCGCCCCGTGAATGACCCCCGGCAGCCGCGGCAAAAATCCGAACAACGCAAGAATCAAGAATACGCAGAGGATAGCCACCGCCGGCCAGCAAGCCGGCCAAACCCGCTCCCAAAACAGGGCGCCACGGGCGAGTCGCAGCCGGTTTGCAAACCGCTGCGGACGGGCCGGCCGGTCGGTCATGCGGCACCTCGCTGTCGCGGCGCGTTGAGGGCGCCACTATCGAGCCAATCGGGTATCGTATCGAGCGACAACAGCGCGTCATAGGTGGGTCTAGCGCGGATGACCGCGAACCGATCGCCGGCGACCATCACCTCCGGAACGAGAAGACGACTGTTGTACGTCGAGCTCATCACCGCGCCATAAGCGCCGGCATTGGTAAGTGCGACCAGATCGCCCGGCGACAGCGGCGGGAGATAGCGATTGACCGCGAAGGTGTCACCGGTTTCACAGATCGGGCCGACGACATCGGCAGGCGTGCGGGCGGCGTTGGGCGATGGGAGGTTGACCGGGACGATGTCGTGCCAGGCCTCATACATCGCCGGACGGATCAGGTCGTTCATTGCAGCATCGATAATCACAAACCGCTGCATCTTCTGTTCTTTGATATACAGCACTCGGGATAGGAGGATGCCGGCTTCCGCGGCCAAGAAGCGCCCCGGCTCGAATTCGAGGGAGAGACCCATCCCGCCGAAGATCGAATGCACCAGGCGCCCGTACTCGGTAATGTCAGGCGCGCGCTCGCAATGGTAACGGATGCCGAGCCCACCGCCGAGATCAACGCGGTCGACCGCAAATCCGGTGCCGCGCAATTCCCGCACTAACGCCGCCAACCGCTCGAAGGCGAGCCGGTACGGTTCGAGATTGACGAGCTGCGAGCCGATATGCACCGCGAGACCGACCGGCTCAATGCCAGGCAGCGAATTGGCGAGACGGTAGGTCGCGACCGCCTCATCGAAATCGATGCCGAACTTGTTTTCTTTTTTCCCGGTCGCGATTTTTGCATGGGTCAGTGCGTCAACATCCGGGTTAACGCGCAACACGACCGACGCCGGTCGCCCGAGATTGCCGGCGATGGCGCTGAGCTGATGCAGCTCTGGACCCGACTCGACATTGATCTGATGAATGCCTGCGGCAAGCGCCGCCGACATTTCCTTTCCCGTTTTACCGACGCCGGAGAAGACAATCCTCTCGGGTGGGATGCCGGCCGCTAGCGCGCGCCGCAGCTCACCTTCGGAAACGACATCGGCGCCAGTGCCGAGGGATGCAAACAGGCGCAAGACGGCGAGGTTCGAGTTGGCCTTCACGGCATAGCAAATTAGGGGTCTCTCGTCGGCGAAAGCGGCGGCGAAGCGGCGGTACTGTCGGGCAAAGGCGGCGGACGAATAAATGTAGGCGGGGGTGTCGACCGCAGCGGCGATCTGCCGCACCGGGATGTGCTCGGCAAACAATTCGCCGCCGCGATACGCGAAGAATTCACTCACGCGGGTAAGACCGGGGATAAACATTGGGTACGCCAGGCGGCGGTTCGGGTGGCCCCTTCTTGCCGCAGTCGGCAACGGTCAACGCCAGCAATAACAGGGCGGCGGCGCTGCAGGTGCGCAAGGCTAACCTCCCGGCGAGCGGACGCCCCCGAGAAGGGCAATTTTGATAACCCCGCCTGTCGCATCTCACCTTGAGAGGCTCAGCCTTGCCACAGCAATTGCAGCGCGGACCCGCTCGGGCGCCGTCCCGCCAAAGCTGGTACGGCTGGCGACCGAGCGCTCGGGGCTCAGCACATCGTAGATTTCCGCGGTGATCGCCGTTTCAACTGCTTGCAATTCGGGGAGCGGCAGCTCGGCGAGCGAGCATTCCTGCGCCTCGGCGCGCTTTACAATCTCACCCGTTATCTGATGCGCACGCCGAAACGGCAGCCCAACCACCCGCACCAGCCAATCGGCGAGATCGGTCGCGGTGGCGAAGCCTCGGCCGGCGGCCGCCCGCATGCGATCGCGATCGGGCCGCATGTCGCGGACCATTCCCGTGGTCGCGGCGAGGCACAACTCAAGCGCATCCGTTGCCTCGAACACCGGTAGCTTGTCCTCCTGCATGTCCTTGCCATAGGCCAGCGGCAACGCTTTCATGACCATCAACAGCGACAGGAGCGACCCGCTCAACCGGCCAGTCTTGGCGCGGACCAATTCGGCGGCGTCGGGATTGCGCTTTTGCGGCATTATCGAGCTGCCGGTGGTAAAGGCGTCGCTCAATGCGATAAATCCGAACCCGTCGCTGCACCACAGCACGATCTCCTCGGCAAAACGGGAGAGGTGCGTCCCTGCGAGAGCGGCGGCGGCGAGGAATTCGACGGCAAAATCGCGGTCCGAAACCGCATCGAGCGAGTTCGCCATGGGTCGAGTGAAGCCAAGTGCCGCAGCGGTCGCGGCGCGGTCAATCGGGAACGAAGTGCCGGCAAGCGCTGCCGCACCGAGCGGCGACTTGTTCAGTCGCCGCCGACAGTCTTGGAAGCGCCCGCGGTCGCGACCGATCATCTCGACATAGGCCATCAGGTGGTGGCCGAAGGTGACCGGCTGAGCGATTTGCAAATGGGTGAAGCCGGGCATCACGGTATCGGCCTCGGCCTCGGCGCGGTCGATCAACGCGCCCTGCAGTTCGCGCATTGCCAGATCGATCCGGTCGATCGCCGCGCGCAGCCACAGCCGCAGATCGGTCGCGACCTGGTCGTTGCGCGAACGCGCCGTGTGCAGACGGCCGGCAACCGGCCCGATCAGCTCGGCCAGCCGCGCTTCGACATTCATGTGAATATCTTCCTGCGCCTCGCTGAAGGCAAAGCGGCCGGCTTCGATTTCCTGTTTGATTTGGTCTAGACCGGCCGTGATCGCTGCACCATCTTCGGGCGACAAGATGTTCTGCGCCATCAGCATCGCACAGTGGGCCTGCGAACCGGCAATGTCCTCCGCCCATAGCCGCTTGTCGAAATCGATCGAGGCGTTTATGCGGCGCATGATCTCCGCCGGGCCCGCCGCAAAGCGGCCGCCCCATTGCGGATTCGTGTCGGCGCGAGCCGCCTTTTCGACGCCGGTCATTCTCTGCCTGAAGGACTTGCGAGAAAGGAGTGAGGCATGAAAATGGTCCGCTCTGTTCTCCTGGGGCTTGCGATGTCGCTGCTGATCGGTTTGGCCGCCGGGGCCATTCTGCTGCGGACCCCACCGACCGGTGCCGCTCCGACTGGCCAGACCGTACCGATCGGCGCCGACCAAGCCCCACTCGGGCAGTTCATACCCGCCTCGCCGCCACGACCGGCGCCGCAAGTCAGCTTCACCGACGCTGCTGGCGCCCTCGTCAGTCTTTCCGATTTCGCCGGCAAACCGGTCCTGTTGAACCTTTGGGCGACGTGGTGTTCGCCGTGCCGGCGTGAAATGCCTTCTCTCGAGCGCTTGCAGACCCGGCTTAACGACAGGATCACGGTGCTCGCGGTATCGGAGGATATCGGCGGCGAGAAGGCGGTGGCGCCATTTATCGCCAAGCTCGGGCTCAAAGCGGTCAAGACCTATCTCGATCCCAAAAGTACGCTCACGCAAGCTTTCAGGGTCGATGGTCTGCCGACCAGCTTTTTGATCGACCAGCGCGGGCGTGTGCTCGGACGTGTCGAGGGCGAGGCAGAGTGGGACTCGCCGAAAATGCTTTCCGTTATCGAACCTCTTCTGTCGCCGGACGACATTGTCAAAACGTCGTTCCCACAAGCACGTCCTTGAGGAATTGGCCTCCTCGCCGCAGCGCGTTCTCGTCAATCGAATGCCCGATCCCAGGACAGGTCAGAGTTTCGACCGGAAGGCCCGCTTCCCTGAGGGCGGTCTCCGCCGCCGCCAGCGAGGCGTAGGGAACGAGCGGATCCTCGGTGCCGTGAACCAGCAGAATTCTCGGCCGCGACCGCAGCTCGCTTGCCAGCAAATCGGGGGCGAGCAGCCGCCCCGAAAATCCCAGGATGCCGGCCGCAGGCTGAGGCCGCCGCAATCCGACGAACAGCGACATCATTGTGCCCTGCGAAAAGCCGACCAGCGCCATCTCGGTATCGCTAAGCCCGCGCTCGGCCAGTGTTTCGTCGATAAAAGCGTCGAGGATCGGGGCGGCGGCGCGAACCCCCGCCAGAACCGCTGCCGGGCTGCGATCCTGCGCGCTGAACCACTGATACCCGTAGGGTCCCATGTCGCAGGGAAATGGGGCGTTCGGCGAAACAAACTCGGCCTCGGGCAGGAGCGGCGCCCAATATGGGGCGAGCCCGATCAGATCGTTGCCGTCGGCGCCCAAGCCGTGCAGCAGGATGACAAGTTGCTTCGGCTTGCCGCCCGAGGCGGGCGGGCGCGACGGTCCAGACAAGTTCGACAGCATCGGTGCGGTCTTTCACAAACCCGGCGCAACCCCGCAGAGATAACCGAAAGTCGCCCTCCCTGTCACCCGCGGCGATATTCGGGATGATCGGCGGCGAGATCGTCACCCGGTTTGCGCCGAGCCCGACCGGATTTTTGCATCTCGGTCACGTTCGGTCGGCGCTCGAAGGCTGGCGCGCGGCGCGAGAAAGCGGCGGGCGGTTTCTGCTGCGGATCGAGGACATCGATCGCGAGCGCTGCCGTGACGAATACGCGGAGGCGATCGTTGAAGACTTAACCTGGCTCGGACTAGACTGGGATGGGCCGGTGCGGCGGCAATCCGAGCATTTCGATGATTACCGTCGGGCTCTCGACCGGCTTCATGCGCTAGGCGTGCTCTATCCCTGCTTTTGCACGCGGCGCGAAATCCTGGTGGAGATCGCTCGGGCGGGCGGTGCCCCGCAAGGGGAGGTCGGGCTGGCTTATCCCGGCACCTGCCGGCAACTCGATTTCGCGCGTCGGGCGGCAAGACAACACGCGGGCCTCGATTTCGCGCTGCGCCTCGATGTCAGCCGCGCGGTCGAGCTGGCCGGTCCTCTCGAATGGATCGAAGAGGCGGATCGTGGGCCTCATTGCGTTACCGCCGATCCCACCGTGCTCGGGGACGTTGTACTGGCGCGGAGAGATACTCCGGCGAGCTATCATCTCGCGGTCACCGTCGATGACGCGATCCAGGGCGTTACGTTGGTGACCCGCGGCGAGGATTTGGCGATCCCGACGCACACCCACCGCTTGTTGCAGGCTTTGCTCGGTCTGCCGACCCCGCGGTATCGTCACCACCCGCTATTGACCGACGCGGCGGGCCGCCGCCTCGCCAAGCGTGACCACGCGCTGACAGTCCGCGCGATGCGCTCGGCGGGCATGCGCCCGGCTGAAGTCATCGCGCAGGCGATGGCCTCGAAGGGTTAGCCCTAGGCCTTGCGGCCGTCCGCGCCGCGCCAGCCGTCCTTCGACCACCACAACGGCCGCCCCAGGGTTTCGTCGAAGATCATTTCGCCCGCATATCGTCCGACGGACGGTCTGTCTGCCGTTGTGCCGGTGCGCGGCAATTGGCGAAAACCGAGATTGAGCAATTGCCGCAGCCACCCGGTCTCGACAATGAGCTCCACCGGCTCAAACACCCCGGAATTGCCGGGCATAGTCAGTGCGTGCGGTATTTCGATGATGCCATCCGGCGGTATTTCCAGCTGAAAACCGTCCGCGAGTTCGATCGTGGTCGGCGCGAGCCCTTCAGGCGCGATCAGTCGATAGTAAATCATCAGCTGGCGTCCTTTTGCAGCCGGGCATCGGGATCGGTGACGAGCGCCGCCAGCAGCTGCCGGCCGGCCCGCGGATTGTGGCTCACCGCGGCAGAGCATTTTGTTTTCGCGATCAATTCGCTGATCCGTGCGGCGGCCTCCATCGCGCCGGGCAAAGCATCGGCGCGATTGCCGCTTAGCAAAAGTTCGTCGCGCAAGCCGTGCAGCACGGCTTCATGTTCGAGAGCTACGGTGAGTGCCTCTCGGTAGTCCCCGGCAAATTGATTGGCCGCTTCGATCGCGGCTGCGCAGACTGCCTCATCGCGGCTGCGCTGCAATTCCCGGACATGTCCGGCGCACCGCTGAAACGCCTGTTCGGCATCGGGAAGCGCCTTTCGCGCGGCGGCCGCATCACCCGCAATCTCGCCAGCTCGGCTTCAAGGCGAGAGACCTCGGCAATGACGGTGCTGAGTCTCGTTGCCGGCTGCTGCGCTGCCGATAATTCGGCCGCTCTGACGGACAACGCCTCGATCGCGGCGGCAAGGCGCGCCCGCACTGGTGGGCGCGCCCCGCTCTCCCCAGGGCGCGCGATTTCGGGGGCGCGTTCGGTCAAATCAGCCATTCACAGACTTCCCTTCGATGTCGCCAGTCAGGCATCCCAACCCCGAGGGACGATACCGTCATCATCAGCGGCCGGCAGCACCGAGCTTTCGAGTTGGGAAGTCTGGAAATTTGACCTTGTAACCGGCTACAGCGACATCTTCAGCGTTTTGCGAAGCTTGCGAATGGTTTCAGCACTCTTGAAACCGTAGGGCGGGTCGGAGGCCGATAAGCGCAGCTCTTGCAGAACCAAACCGAGCACCCGCTCATTGCCGGTACCGGCGGTGAACGCACCACGCTCCCACAACGCGATCAGGGTTTCGCGCAGCATCGCTTGAGCCGGCCGCTCTCGTTTACCTGAGCGGCAAGCATCCGCAGGGACGAACGTCACCTCGACCCCCGCGATGACCGAGCCGTCAGACAATTCAAACCGATTGCTCGCGAAATCGAGGCGCATGCGGCCGTACCAATCCGGATCGACCTCCTTTTTTTCCGCATCGAAAATTCCGACGGCGCGGTAATGTCCGGCGCGGCCGGCATTTTCAAAAGCGCTCACAAGTTGGTGTTCGAGGGATTCCATTTCGGCAAGCAACCGCTCTTGTCCGCGAAGGCCTGCGATAAACTCGTCAAAGGCTGCGCCCCCGGCGGCGCCGAATGGGGAAGGCGCTCTGGCATAGCTCGGCTGAGCGCCACGAGTGCCCAGCCGTCGCCGTCCCGCGGCTTGTTGATGGGCGCTCGGCGGATCTGTCGCCGAAGTTGGCAGCTGATCCTGCTGTCGCTGCCATTCGACCGAACCGATCGCGAATGTTGGTTCGGCGGGAACGCTGACATCGCCAGTCAGTCCGGCGGCGAGCCGGCAGTAGCGTTGCCATAACGACTGATCGGCGGTCGCAATCAACGCCTCGATCAGCGTTAACCCGGAATCCGTGACCGGCCCAGCCACTTTACCCCCTAATGCGCGAGCAGACGCATGTCTGCCCGCTATAAATCCTGGAAGCTCCGGGCCTCGGAAACAAGAGCTGTGGGTATCCGGCCCGCATCGGCGCAGCCTGCGGCCGATTGGCGCGAGCGTTTGGAATAACAGCCGGCGTTTGCGGCGCCGAGCCATCGAATCTGCGTCTATCAGCCGCGCAATCTGCCGACTAGCGGACTTTCGAATTTCGTATCATAGCTTATTATCACCTTTGGGTGCTTCTTTCGCGGTCGTGCCAATGCATCTCGAATCCAGTTTTGGTTACCTCGTTCAGGACGTAGCCCGTTTATTCGCGCGACGGTTTAACCAGCAGGCGGTCTTGTTTCTCGGCCTCAATCGATCGCAATGCCGGATCCTCGGCTATCTCACCCGCTATGAGGGCATCAATCAGGCCGGCTTGGCCGAACTTCTCGAGATCAAACCGATGACGCTGGTTCGGCAGCTCGACCGAATGGAGGCCGATGGCTGGATCGAGCGGCGTCCCGACCCAACCGACCGGCGCGCGCGCAGGTTGGTGCTGACCGAAAAGGCGCGCCCGATCCTTTCCCGCATCGGCGATCTCTCGACCGAAGTCCGACAGGAGGCCTTTGCTTCTCTGTCCGATGCCGAAGGATGTCAGTTGGTTGGGTTGTTGCGGCGCGTGCATGCCGATCTCTCCCGACATCCCGCATTCGCCGCACTCACTCAGCCGCCGCGGTCGGCCCCGCCGTCTGAACATCCGCGCCATCAACCGCGCGACGGTAGCGGAATGTCGGCGGCGGGAGGTGCACGGTGACGACTTCCGCCCAAGACGAGGCGCCGGCACGAGGCGCACGGCGCGCCGGCATAGAACCCCGCGTTGGGATCCTCCCAAAGCGTTCATGGCGGCAGCGGCTGCGGCTGCCGCTGATGCTGCTCGGCCCGGTGGTCGTGCTGCTCGGCGGCGGCTATTGGTATCTGACGACGGGACGTTACGTTTCGACCGACGACGCCTATGTGCAAGCCGCGAAAGTTTCGGTCAGCACGGACGTCTCCGGCCGAGTCGACAAGGTGTACGTTCACGACAACCAGCCGGTGAAGGCGGGCGAGGTTTTATTCAGCCTCGATCAGCGGCCGTTTACGATCGCGGTCGAGGAGGCCAGAGCGCAACTAGCCGCGGTGAAGCTTCAGGTCCAGGCGATGAAAGCAACATACCGGCAGAAGCTCGCCGAGGCACAGGCGACAGAGGCGACGGTTGCTTACGAAAAGGGCGAGTTTGAGCGGCAACAACAGTTGCTCGCGTCAGGCGCCGCCTCGAGGCAGCAATTTGACCGGGCGAGACAGGCCTTTTACACGGACAGCGCCCAACTCGTGTCGAAGCAGCAGGATGTCGCCAACACGCTCGCCAGCCTTGGCGGCGATCCCGATCTTCCGGTGCACAAGCACCCGATGGTCGAGCACGCCCAGGCGGCGCTCGATCGCGCCGAGCTCAACCTGTCGTACACGGTTGTACATGCGCCGGAAAACGGCATCGTGACCAAGGTCGAGCAGCTACAGCCCGGCGACTATGTGAACGCCTCGACGCCGCTGTTCTCTTTGCTATCGAGCGACCGGATCTGGGTCGAGGCAAATTTCAAGGAGACCGAGCTGACGCATATGCGGCCGGGGCAGTTGGCCACCGTCAGTGTTGATACCTATCCGGACACCATCTTCCCGGCAAAGGTGCAGAGCTTGAGCCCCGGAACGGGGCTGACGTTTTCATTGTTGCCGGCGGAGAATGCCACTGGCAACTGGGTTAAAGTCGTTCAACGACTGCCTGTCCGGCTTTCGATCCAAAAGTCGGATCCGGCCGCTCCGCTCCACGCGGGGCTCAGTGCCACCGTCGAGGTCGATACCCAATATCGCCGGCCGTGGCTCGACCGCGTCGATAATTTGGTGGGATGGCTAGCCGGAAACGGAACGAGCCGAGCGGCGGAACGGTGAGATCGGAGACCCCGGCCCCGGGAATAGCAAACCGGGGTTGGATCACCGCGTCGATCATGATGGCGACCTTCATGCAGGGGGTCGACACGACGATCGCCAATGTCGCGCTGCCCCATATGCAAGGCAGCATGTCGGCGTCGCAGGATCAGATCGCCTGGGTCGTCACGTCGTATATCGTTGCCGCCGCGATCATGACGCCGCTGACCGGCTGGCTCGCCGGACGTTTTGGCGTCAAGTATGTGTTCTTCATCTCGGTCGGCGGCTTTACCCTGACGTCGGCGTTGTGCGGCGCCGCCACGAGCCTCGCCCAATTGGTTATATATCGGCTCCTGCAGGGCGTATGCGGTGCGGCGCTGGTGCCGCTTTCGCAGGCGGTGTTGCTGCAGATCAACCCGCCCGAGCGCCACGCCCGAGCAATGGCAGTTTGGGGAATGGGGGTCATCCTCGGCCCGATCATCGGGCCGGCGCTGGGCGGCTGGCTGACCGATAATTACAGCTGGCGGTCGGTATTCTACATCAATGTCCCATTCGGGATTCTGTCTGCCATCGGGATTTTGATCTTTATCCGCGAGACCCGGCATGGCCGGCGTGAGGCCTTCGATTGGTTCGGCTTTGCCACCTTGAGCCTGGCGATTGGGGCATTGCAAATGCTGCTCGATCGCGGCCAGCTCAAGGATTGGTTCGGTTCGACCGAGATTTGGATCGAGGCGACGATTTCAGCGCTCGCCTTTTATTTATTTGTTGTCCATACCGCGACGGCGACCGAGCGATCTTTTCTGAACCGCGACCTTTTGAAGGACGCCAACTGCATGGTTGGCACCGTTTTGATGTTTTTGGTCGGCATTCCGCTTTACGGCACGATGACCCTGCTTCCGACGATGCTGCAGGATTTGCTAAACTACCCGGTGGTTACCACCGGCTTTGTGACAGCGCCCCGCGGGGTCGGCACGATGATCGCCATGATCCTGGTCGCCCGGATAGCCGGGCGTATCGACACCAGGCTCATCATTATGACGGGGCTGATGGTCACCGCGGTAGCGATGTGGCAGATGACCGGTTTCTCACTTTACATGGGCATGAGCCCGATCGTCGTAACCGGTCTGTTGCAGGGTTTCGGGCTTGGGTTTGTCTTTACCCCGCTGAGCATCATTACCTTTTCTACTTTGCCGAGGCACATGCTGACCCAGGGTACCGCGATTTTCAGCCTGATGCGCAATATCGGCGGCAGTATCGGCATCTCGATTGTCGAAACGCTCTTAGCGCAGAACACCCAGATCGTCCATTCGCAGTTGGTCGAGCACCTTCGGAGGGACAATCCGGTCGCCTGGAGTGCACTGAAGGCGCCCTATAGCCTGACCGATCCCTCGGGGATTGCCGCGCTGAACGCCGAGGCGACACGGCAGGCGGCCATGGTTGCCTATCTCGATGATTTTATGTTGATGATGATCCTCGTCGTAATCGGGCTGCCCTTGCTGCTGCTGTTACGGCGGCCGCGGCGCGGCACCGCCGGCAGCGCTGTGGTGGCCGACTGACCGCCCTCATTGTGATCTTGGATAGAGCGCGCCGAATTCTTCGACCACCGCACGGGCATTTTTGCACAACATGCAAAGCGCTGCAGCAACTGGCTCTCTTTGGAAAGGACTTGCTTTCGGGAACCGGAATTTCGAAACTATGAAAAAAATTGTCCGATCGAGTTGGTCGGTGAGCAGGAAGGGCGTGGTCCTCCCGGGTAGGGGCCCGATCGACTTCAGCAGTGCGACCGCCTCAATTCGCTCGGCTTAGCTTTAGGCGTGCACCGGCGAACGGAGGATCTTGGTTCATAACCCAAAGGTCTTTTTCGCTGTGGCAAGCCCTCCCTATGATGGGGAAGGCTGTCGGCCCCGAGAAGCACGTCAAGTGCCGGACCCGGCATAGCGCCCCCTGGTATGGCTAGCCGAGCGAGGCGACGATTTCCCGATACGCCGCCTCGGGAAAAGCCTTCAAAGTCCGGGTGCGGACGGTTCCCAGCATCCCGAGGACGAGCGTGAACCGCGCCGACACGGCATCGTCCGGTGCGTCATAGATCATGACCAGGTCGTAATCCCCCATGGTCATGTAAAACCCCTTGAATTCACCGCCCATATCGGCAAGCGCCTTCTTTGCCGAGTTCGAGCCGGCGCGGTGATTCCTTGACCTTTTGTGCGCCTTGCTCGGTCCAATTGGCGAGCATGATATACGTGGACATGGCTTACCCTCCCGATTTCGCAAATTGGCGTTCGACCCTGGGTACAAAAAAACTCCGCTCCTGGGTGGCAAGATGACGTCCGGCAGCTTACGCGCCCGCTAAGCGATCCAGCGTAGCTGCCATGATAAAGTCGTTCTCATGGAGACCTATGATTTTCTTGGTCTGCAGCGAGATGGTGGCGAAACCCCAGCCGAAGCGGATTTTCGGGATGATGAGCTTCCTCTCCTACCAGCGCCGCCGCACGCTCGATAAAGTTGAATGCCTCGCGGAAATTGTGAAAACGATAGCTCCGCTCGATCCCCTTAGCGTCGTCGAACCAATGCCCATTCGGGCGCTTGGGCGTGAAGCCCCTCGGCCTCCTCGGCGGTTAGCGGCGGAATGCCGCCCCGCACGGTGTGCAGTTCTTTTCGGCGGATGCAGTGGTAATCATGCCTCCTCCCTCAATAGCGGGTGACGCTAGCATGAAACCAATGCGGGCATGGAGACCGGCCAAATGAGATACGTTGCGTGCTGGCTTGCCGTGGTTTTATTAGGAACGGTCGCAGCCGCCCAGGCTACTGCGGTTCCCAACGGCAGTTGGCAAGTCGTCTTGGCGGCGGGCGACGATGAACAACCGGTGTTTGACGACGCCACACGTGCGCTCGAGAAGCGCTTGCTCGCGGCCAAGGTTCCCGCGGCGAATATTCACCGGCTGAGCGCCAACATTGCCGAGCTGCATGATGGGGTGGAGGCGGCGACTGCCGAAAACCTGCTGCATCGCATCGCCGGCCTGCCGGCGGGGCTGACCGATCGCTGCTTTGTCTTTTTGACATCGCATGGCCAGCACAATGCCGGCTTGTGGCTGGAGCTGTCGCAGCGCGCGCTGCATCCTGAAGAACTGGCGCAGGCGCTTTCGCGGGGCTGCGCTAGCGTACCTACGGTTGTCGTGGTCTCAAGCTGTTATAGCGGCGGCTTTGCTGCTGGACCTATGATCAAGCCTAACCGTATAGTCCTAACCGCCTCGCGCCGCGACCGGCCGTCCTTTGGCTGCCAGGTCGAACGTACCTACAGCTTTTTTGATGAATGCTTTCTGAACGCCCTGCCGGGCCGATCGAATTGGCAATCGGTATTTCAGGCGACTCGGCACTGCGTTGGACGCGAAGAGCGCAGGCTCGGCGAGACACCCTCCGATCCGCAGGCCTATTTTGGTGTTTCGGCAGAAGGTCTCGCGGCCGGGTTTTAATTTTTTGTTTTAGCGGGTCACGATTATCGGCACGACGCCCTCGCGGCGCGTGATGTTAAGCGCAACATCCCGCTCGTGACGCCGCAACACGACATCGGCCGAGCCACCCGCCACCTGCAACCCCCGCAGGTGCAGTTCGTTGATGAAGCGAGGCAGTACCGGACGGTCAAACCGAATTTCGCCGGCCTGTTCGGCAAAACTCAGCCCGAGGCTGGCTTGCACCAAGGCAAACACGGTCGCGGCAGCCCAGGCTTGCGGACTGCAGGCGACCGGGTACAGGGTTGGTGCGCTAAGCTGGCGCCATGGGAACCCGCAAAATAGCTCGGGGAGCCGCCGCAAATCCATATACCCCGCGGCCTCGAACAAGCCGCGAAAAATCTTCAGCACCCCCTGCTTCAACCCATAGCGCGCCAGTCCAAGGGCGATAAGCCCATTGTCATGCGGCCAAACCGAACCGTTATGGTAGGACATTGGGTTGTAGCGGGCCGCTGATACCGCGATCGTGCGTACTCCCCAGCCCGAATAGCACGACAGTCCCAGCAAAGTGTCCGCGACACGATGGGCGCGCTCCGGTTCGGCGATACCGGTTAGCAACGCGTGCCCGGCATTGGAGGAGACGACCCGGCAAAGGTTCTTGTCGCCGTCGAGCGCCAGCCCGTAGGTCGAGAGCTCCTCGCACCAGAATGCGGCCTCGAAACTTTCGCGCAGGGTCTCGGCCTTTTGCCGCAGGCGGGATGCCGCCGCGCTGTGACCGAGCGCGGCCGCCAGGTTTGCTGCCTGGTGTTTTGCGGCGTAGACATAGCCCTGCACCTCGCAGAGGGCGATCGGACCCTCGGCAAGTTGGCCGTTGGCATGAAAGATCGCGTCATGCGAATCCTTCCAGCCTTGATTCACCAGCCCGTTGGCGTTTTTGCGGTGGTATTCGACAAACCCGTCGCCGTCGGCATCGCCATAGCTGTCGCACCAGCGAAGCGCTGCTTCAAGATTCGGCCACAATGCGCGAATTGTATCGAGATCGCCGGTGCGTTCATAATATTTACCGGCGAGCATGACAAAGAGCGGCGTCGCGTCGACGCTACCGTAGTAGCGCGAGAATGGCACTTCCCCGAGCGCGGCCATCTCACCGTGACGCATTTCATGCAGAATTTTACCCGGCTCGGCATCGCGCGAAGGATCGATTTCGGTTGCTTGGGTCGCCGCGAGAAATTTCAAAACACCTTTGGCGATCGTCGGATCGAGCCACAGCGCGAACAGTGCGGTGATAATCCCATCGCGGCCAAATACGGTGCTGAACCAGGGAATTCCGGCAAACGGGTAGGGGCCATGCTCGGTTTCGGTGACGAGCATGTAGAGATCGGCGACGGAACGCCGCGCCATCTCATTAAAGACGGGGTTGGAACTTTCGACTGCCGTAGCGCGCCCGCTTGAGGTCCGTATCGCCCGCCGCGCCAAACGCAGCCCGCTATAAAATTGACGGGCCAAGTCGCCGTCCGCGACTTTTTTATCGCAAGCGATTTCGAGAACGGCCCGCATCGCTTCGCCCGGCTCGAGCCTCAGCTCGTACTGCGCGCTGGTGCCGTCGAGCCGGGTCGGAGGCGGATCGAAAGTCAGCGCGGTGATCCGCTCGAACCCGTCCAAGCCGAGATAGCGCAGAGCTACGGAGGCATCGGAGCGCTGCTCGATGGAATCCCGCCCGCGCCGCTCGCGTCGTTGACCGCGGACCTCGAACAGATCGGCGAAATCCGAAGCGTAATCGAGGCGTAAGCTCAGGTGATGCGGGACAACATCGAAGTTGTGAACGAGCAAGCGTTCGTAGCAGCAATTCGGTGTGATATATCGTCGGCGGTTGACGTGAATACGTTCGCCACGCAGCTCACCCTGATTGCTGGGGCCGAGATCTGGGTTGGTCAGGTCCACTGTCAGGACCACGTTGTCCTCTTGGACATTCGAACTGAGCAGCAGAAGTGGCGCGTCGTTCAGCCGTAATTCGAGACGAGACAAATATCGGGTATCGCGATGATAGATGCCATCCGGACTGCCGGCAGCAGCGACAATGTCGCCCCGCGGATCGAAAACCGCAAAAGTATGACCGCTTTTCAACGCGCGCGGCCGGCGCTCCTGTAACGAGGTGGCCGATTTAATGTAAAAGCGGGAAGCCTCACCGCCTTCCGAGCCTGCTTCGGACATCAGCGTAACCCGCGACGAGGAGCCCTATACGTCCCCGGCGTCGGCTGCGGTAGCAGGTTTCTGGCCGGTGACAGCACCGCGCTTTAAGATTTTATCGTAAAGGTTGACATAGTCGCGCGTCATGCGCTCGACCCCGAAGCGCTCGTCGAAGCGTTGGCGGATCATCTGACGATCGAGCATCAGCGCTTTTGGGACTGCTGCAACTGCTTCACCAATGTTGTCGACGATAAAGCCGGTAACCCCAGGGTCGATGATCTCCGCAACCGCGCCGCGTCGAAACGCCACGACTGGTGTGCCGCAGGCCATCGCTTCTATCTGCACGAGCCCGAACGGCTCCGGCCAGTCGATCGGGAACAGCAACGCTGCAGCATCGCCTAGTAGGGCACCCTTCTCGTCATCGCTGACCTCGCCAATATATTCGATCAACGGATCATTCAGCAAAGGACGGATCTCGGTTTCGTAGTAATCTTGGTCGGCCTTATCGACCTTTGCCGCAATGACCAAAGTCATCCCGACTTGGCGCGCGATCGCGATTGCCCGCTCCGGCCCTTTTTCGGGACTAATGCGGCCGAGAAAAGCAAGATACCCACCCTCCCCGCGACCGAAAGTGAAAAGATTAGGCGGCAGTCCGTGATGCACGGTGCCACACCAGTTGGCCCAGGAAAGGGGGGCACGCTGCGCGTCTGATATCGACACCAGCGGCATCATCGGGAATTCACGCATCAGCGGCGGCAGATCTGGCAAGTCCAGTCGGCCGTGCAGAGTTGTCAAGGTCTTACGCCAGCGCGACGCAAACAGCGGAAAATGAAGATAATCTGTGTGAAAATGGATGATATCGTAAAGGTGCGCGCTCCGAGCCACGCGATTGATTAGCACCATATGATGTGCCAACGGATCGCGGCAGTCGGGATTGAGCCGCAGCGCTCGTTCGCACGGTGCTTCCAGTACGGCGCTAGTCCGCGAATTGCCACTCGCAAACAACGTAACTTCGTGACCTTGGCGAACCAGCTCCTCAGTCAGTTGGGAGACGACCCGCTCGGTTCCGCCGTAAAGTTGCGGCGGGCAGCTTTCAAACAAAGGCGCAACCTGCGCTATTCGCATGGCTCTATTCTCCCTTGGGTCTCGTTGATTGTTGTTGCCACCCGGTGGCAATCCTGTCGGGGATCGAGGACGTGCTTGCCCGCATCGCACTCAGATTAACCGCCGACGCGCCGCAAGGTTCCGGCCTTTTACCGCTTGAACGCCGGGGAAGGATGCCTAGATCGAGGGGCGTGCCGGATGCCGCTCAGCTGGGTCTCGGCAGGAATGAAGGTCGGGCAAGCATCGGCCGGCCGAGGTCATGTCGCTTCTTGGTGAGGATGTGATCGACTGTTAGCCACTCCTCCCCGGACGCTATCCGGGCCATTGCGGCATCGCTATCGGATCCTATCGGGCCGACCGCTCCGTCTTCGCCTGTCATCGCCTGGGGCGCCGCTTCTGGCGAATTTAGAGGAGTGAGAAAATGGCGTTGTCGGAATTTCCTCGCCTGGGACTCGACCCTTTCCTCGAACTGCGCCGCATGCAAAGTGAGATGAACCGCGTGTTTTCGGGGTTCATCTCGGCGGCTGCCCGTGAGTTCCCACCGGTCAACATCTGGCTCGGCGAGAACAGTGTCGTCGTCACCGCCGAATTGCCGGGCATGAAACGTGAGGATGTGAACATCAGCCTTCAGGACGAAGTGCTAACGTTAGAAGGCAAGCGCGAGCCACAAGTACAGCATCAGGATGTCAAATGGCATCGGCGCGAGCGTGCCTACGGCACCTTTGCCCGAACCATTCAGTTGCCGTTTCGTGTCGATCCCGAAAAAGTCCAAGCCCGCTACAGCAACGGCGTCCTCGAGATCGAACTCGAGCGGCTGGAAGCGGATCGGCCGAAGAAAATCCAGATCCGTGCGGCTTGAACCCAATCGGAGGATTGAGAAATGCCCCAAGAAGTAGGCGCGATGGAGCAGCGTACCCCGCAGACCCAAGGTCACGAGCAGCGGACGCCGCAAGCGCAAGGTCATCAGGTCGCGCAAACCCAAGGCGGTTCGGATCGCAATAGCTCCCGCCCGGTTTTCGTGCCGGCTGCTGATATTTTGGAAAGCGGCGACAGCCTGATGGTGATGTGCGAGATGCCGGGGGTCGGCTCTGACGGTGTCGATATCACCTTGGAACGTCGGGTCTTGACAATCCGGGCGCGCTCCGCCCATCAGCAGCATACCGGCTATCAGCGGGTCTATACCGAATACGCCGATGGCGATTTCGAGCGCGTCTTTACGCTGTCCGAAGACATCGACCGTGATCGCATCGAAGCGACCGCAAAGGACGGCGTCTTGCACCTCGTCCTGCCCAAGGCGGCTCCCGCCAAGGCACGAAAGATCGAGCTGAGATCCACCTAAGCTCTCGAATTACTCGGCTCCAGTGTTCGCCGCTCTCTTGCAGAACCTATTGCGGGAGCGGCGACCAGGACGCTTGTTATATGATGCTTGTGTGAAGTGTCGGCGGTAAATTCGGTTGCTGAACATCGATCCGGTCGCATAGCGCTCTGCTATCGCGGTATCGGAGCGAAGTCTCGACTTCCCCGCCGTCGAGCCGGTTGAGACGGAACGTGTGCGTTTTTTGCTCCCGGCCTGCCAAGTGCATGATTCCGATCACCTCGTGCGGCGAATGAGGCTCGACAAA
The DNA here is from genome assembly GCA_963777435.1 of uncultured Alphaproteobacteria bacterium. Taxonomy (GTDB): domain Bacteria; phylum Pseudomonadota; class Alphaproteobacteria; order ATCC43930; family CGMCC-115725; genus AP-15. The sequence goes on along the minus strand of CAVZQT010000004.1, from coordinate 19,222 downwards.
GAGGCCGCGCTCCGAGTCGAAAGCAGGAGCAGCGTCACCTGGCATCCAATTACAATAGGCCGGTAGAAAATCGACCACTAGATTTTCAGCAAAGATGGCGTAGTTAAGCGCGGTCTGTTCGACAAAAAAGAAGCGCGTCCGCTGCGCGACCCGCGCCATAATCCGGCTCCAGACTTGCCAATGCGGGGCATCGGCGCGCAACGCAAAGACACCACAATTGACCATTGGGTTGCGGCCGAGCCGATCGGCGACGCGCCAGCCGAACGCCTCCCGGTAATTCTTCCATGACAAGGTCCAGCCGAACCATTTGGGTCGCTTGTAGTGGCGTTTATAGGCGCGGTCGATCTCCGGAACGATGGCGAGCTTACCGCGGCGCGCCGCTTCACAATAAATGTCCACGACTCGCCAGTCCTGCACCCAAGCATCTGCGTCTATCCACAAATAGATTTCGTATCCCGGAAAGTGGCGTGGCAAGAACGGTCGGGCAAATTGCGCCTTGCGCGTTTCGACGGCCGCCGCCTGTCCCGGGAAATCTATGTCCCAACCCGGCTTGATGAGGTGAGTGACACGCTCGGAGAGCCACCGGCGCTGGTCGGGATCGAGCCCGCAATCGAGGATGCCGATCGCCGCGCCAGCGCGGAGAGCTTGAACCGAGAGCACCGTGTCTTGCAGCAGCGGAAAATAGGCGCTGTCCGCGCCGCTGACGATCAGTAAGTCGTTCACCTGGCGCCGGACAAAAATACGTCCGCAATCGGGCTGGCATTACCGCCCGGGTCGGATACGTCAGGGTACCAGACGGTAACCGCCGGGTTCGGTGACCAGGATTTCGGCAGCCGTTGGATCGCGTTCGATTTTCTGCCGCAACCGGTAGACATGGGTTTCGAGGGTATGAGTGGTGACCCCAGCGTTGTATCCCCAAACCTCACCCAGCAAAGTTTCGCGTCCGATCACACGATCTCCCGCACGGTATAAATACTTCAAGATCGCCGTTTCTTTTTCCGTCAGCCGCACCTTCTTGCGCGTGCTCGGGTCGCTCAGCAGCTTTGCACTCGGCCGAAAGCAATAGGGGCCGATCGTAAACTCGGCATCGTCGCTGTGTTCGCTTTGGCGCAAGTGAGCCCGGAGCCGGGCCAACAGCACACTTAGCCGGAACGGCTTTGTTACGTAGTCATCGGCTCCCGAATCGAGCCCCATTACCGTGTCGGCGTCCGTGTCCGAGGCGGTCAGCATCATGATCGGAACGTGTATCTCCTTACGGCGAAGCGCCCGGCAGACGTCTCGCCCGTCCATATCGGGGAGGCCGATATCGAGCAATATTGCATCGAACCGGTGCTGCTCGATCGCCTGCAACGCCTGCGCCCCGGTATCGCATTCGACCGCCATGAACTCGTCGTTCAGCTCTAGTTGCTCGGCGAGCGACTTGCGAAGCGCGGTATCGTCGTCGACGATCAGAATTCTACGGCCAGCTCTCATAACTCCCCCGCCGGTCCGAAAATCAGATTTGCAGACCTGTTAACTTAGCCCCAGCGCGGCGCGTCACCGCAGCAGTTATACCATGCCCGGCACCATTTCGTCCCCAAATGGCCTAGGTTTTGCGGCATCAGCCGCCTCCACGGCATGGAGACTTCGCTCCAGCGGCATAGACACGGGCGGCAGGATGGTGAACAGACCGATATCGAGGCGCGGCGTCAGCGCGATTTCAGGCTCGGCTTCGGTACGAGCACCGATGCACAAATAAGTTTGCTGGCGCCCCGCTTGTCGCTCATATGATGCGTCGATGCCGGCGAGGAGATGCGGGTGCCCGAGTTGAGAGCGATTTCGACCCCGATGCCGGCCACCGAGCCGCCCGCGACCGCGCGACCGCGCGCCAATCATCTGGGTGCGGCGATCACGGCCTTGCGGCGCGGCCAGCCAATCTTGATCCGTGACGCAACGCTTAACGTGCTGGCGCTCGCCGCAGAACTCGTCACCGAAGCAAAGCTCGATTGGTTGCGTCGCGTCTCAACCGCTGCGCCGCGAATCGTGTTGAACTCGTCGGCGGGCCGTGGCGCTAGGGCTCGCGCCGCGGCAGGACCTCTCAGGTGCTCTGACGATTTCGGTTTCGCCCGAGATGCCGGCCTCCGTCATTCGCAATCTGGCGGATCCGGCGGCATCGCTGGGGGCAGAGCCTCCCGGATTCGGACCCGAGCCCGTCGCCGCCAAGAGCGGGGGACTAGCTGCGGTCACGCTGGCGAAGCTGGCCTCGCTGCTGCCGGCGGCGCTAGTTGTGCGGGTTGGCGCTGCGGAGGCTGCGCTGATGGCGCGCCGCGATGATCTCGTCGCAATCGACGCCGCGGACGTGTTCAAGCGCCATGCCGAGAATGCCGGTCTTACTCGGGTTGCGGAAGCGCGGGTGCCGCTGGCTGACGCGGAAGAAGCGCGTCTGATCGCATTCCGGCCCGGTGATGGCGGGATCGAGCACCTGGCAATCGTGATCGGCGCCCCCGATCCGTCAGCCCCGGTCTTGGTGCGGCTTCACTCCGAATGCTTTACCGGCGATCTGCTGGCGAGCCTGCGCTGCGACTGCGGCGACCAACTGCGTGGCGCTATTGCGGCGATCGCGCAGGATGGCGGCGGTGTGCTGCTCTATCTCGCGCAAGAGGGTCGCGGCATCGGCCTGGTCAACAAATTGCGCGCCTATCAATTGCAGGATTTGGGTTTCGACACGCTCGATGCTAACGAGCAGCTGGGGTTTGACGCGGACGAGCGGGTCTACCTACCGGCTGCGGAAATGCTCCGGCAGCTGGGCATTGGGACGATCCGGTTGCTGACGAACAACCCGGAGAAGGTCGCCGCTCTCGAACGCTACGGTATTCGCGTTGCCGAGCGGATGGCGCACGTCTTCCCGGCGAATGGCCACAACGAGCGCTATCTGCGCACCAAGGCCACCCGCAGCGGACATCTTCTCTAGTCGGCTCACGGCGTGGGCGGCCAAATCCCTTCGACGCCGTAGGCTTCATCGGCGCCGGGCCAAGGCGGCATCGTCGCCCCGAGAACAGCAAGCGTGTCCTGGCCGTCGCAGCGGAACTGAAAATGTGAGCCGGTCGGAATGGTCAAAGACAGGCCGGGTTCGAGGTCAACAACCCCCTCGACGTCATCGCCTTTGCGCCAAATCCGCCCACGGCCAGCGATAACATACCACAGCTCCTCGATAGTCCTGTGGGCGACCGCTTTTGAAATGGCACCTGGCGGTAGCGAGAACAGGGCCAAGCCACCGCGATCCAAGCCGCACAGTATGCGAACCTCCGATCCGTCGGGTGCGATTACGTCGGGTGCCGATGACGCCCGCCTGGTTTCAAAGCGCATTGCGATACCTCCCGCATCGGCTCGCTCGGGCCCGCGTCCGCCGACCGCCGATTGACAAAACCGTCACGCGCCCCGACAACCCGAGCGCCGAAACAATAAGGGAAAGGGCCGAGGGATGGGCATGCTCGACGGACGGGTCGCAATCTGCACCGGCTCGGGGCGTGGGGTTGGCGCCGAGGTCGCCAAGCTGATGGCCGCGAATGGCGCGAAAGTGGTAGTGAACGATCCCGGCACAAGCGGCACCGGTGAGGGGTCCGACCAAACGCCGGCGCAGGAAATCGTCGATCGGATCAAGGCTGCCGGCGGCGATGCGATCGCCAATTACGGTTCGGTTGCCAAATTCGACGACTGCCTCGCGATGGTGAGCCAAGCGCGCGAGACGTTCGGTGGGCTCCACATCGTGTTCAACGCCGCCGGCATTCTCCGCGACAAGATGTTTCACAACATGTTTCCTGAGGATTGGCAGACGGTCATCGATGTGCATCTGACCGGGCATTTCAACGTCAGTCGCGCGGCGATCAACCTGTTCCGCGAGCAGAATTATGGCCGGATCATCATGGTCTCGTCGACCTCGGGTCTGCTCGGCAATATCGGACAATGCAATTACGGCGCGGCCAAGCTTGGAATTGTCGCATTGGCGCGCATTGTCGCAATGGAGAATACCGCGCGCGGTATTACGGTGAATGTCATTGCCCCCTCTGCCGACACTCGCATGACCCGCTCGGTGCCGACACCAAAAGACCCGGCGGCGGCGGCGTTGCGCGAGGAGCGGCTGCGGCGCAGCCGGGCCGATGCCATCGCCCCGCTTTGCGTATTTCTCGCCTCCGAGCAGGCGGCCAATGTCAACGGCCAGGTTTTCCATCAGCGAGCCGGCGAATTGTCGCTGTACGGCCATATGCGCCCGGTGCGGATGGTGCACCGCCAAGGCGGCTGGACCCCCGAAACCTTGGCTGAGGTTGCGATCCCGGCCTTGGCGCCGCAATTTACCCCGCTTGATGCCCGCGGCGTGCATGCCGGGCTCCCGATGGAGTAATTGTCAGCTTCGCGCGACTGCGCGGCGCACGTCGGCGAGACACTGCTCTACGCTTCCGCGAGCATCGATCCGGGTCCAGTTGATCGGTCCCGGGTCTTGCTGCAGTTGCCGCGCCAGCACCTCCGCAGTGGCATCCGAGGCGTCGCGGCGGCGCTCGCGGATCCGTTCCGCCATGGCGTCGACATCGGCTTGGAGCCAGATTCCGGTAAAAGCTACGCCCGCCTTCGCTGCGACTTCAGCAAAAGCTCGCCGCTCTTCAGGGAGCAACGAGACGGCATCAATAATCGCCGTGTAGCCCGCGGCAAGGGTGGTCGCCGCTTTTGCCTGAAGCGTGTCGTAAACCCGGCGGGTGATTTCGGCCGTATAGGCCTCCGCCGGCAATCGGGTTTCAGGGTCGGCCCCAAGGATCAGCTTGCGGGTCACATCGCTGCGCAGCACCCGCGCACCAGGGCGCAACCCCAATTCGGGGGCGATCGAAGCGGCGAGGGTCGATTTGCCGCTGCCGCTTAAGCCGCCAATTGCAATCAATTGGCAGGGCGTCGGCGGCTCTAAAAACATCAGCGCCAAATCGAGATAGCGCCGGGCCTCCTCTGCCATTTCGGCTTTCTTGCCCTGGTTTGCCGGGCTCGCCAACGCTGTCGCGGTGACGTGCGCGCGGATCCCGGCGCGCAGCGACAGGAATAGCGGCAACGCCTTCAGGCCATCATCCTCTTCGGTCCGGTCGAGATAGCGGTTCAGCAGCCGATTGGCCAAGGCCGGCAGCCCACGATGCTCCAGGTCCATCAGCAAAAAGGCGAAGTCATAAAGGACGTCGATGCTGGCGAGCGCATCGGAAAACTCGAGACAGTCGAACAGGGTCGGCCTGTCGCCGATAAGACATATGTTCCGCAAATGCAGGTCGCCGTGGCAATGCCGCACCTTGCCTGCCGCGCGACGAGCCTCGAGTAAAGCGCCGATCGCCGCTAATTCGGTGCGCCACTTGTGGAGGATGGCTCCGACGCGCTCCGGAGAAAAAATGCTGCCGGAAATCCCGGCGAGGACTCGGTGATTGGTCTCCGCGATGTCCAAGAGCGCGGCCGCACCGGCGCGATCCAGGCGCGTCTCAGCCCGGTCGTGGAAGTGTGCGATATGGTCGGCGAGCGCGTCGATCAACAGACCGTCGAGCTCGCCGTTCTGCGCGAGCGCGTCGAACAGCAATGCCTGATCGAATCGCTGCATGACAACGACCCAATCGAGGGCCGGCCCTTGATCGACAAACCCTATTTTGCCGGCTGCATCGCGCCCCACTCGGCGCAAATTCAGATAGATCGACGGCGCGGTCCGGCGGTTAAGCGCCAGCTCGGCCGCACAGGCGGCGTGTCGCTGCTCGGCAGTCGAAAAATCAAGGTAGGGGAGTTTCACCGCGCGTTTCAGCTTATAGGCGCGGTCACCGGCGAGAAAGATAATCGAGACGTGGGTTTCGATCCTGTCGACCCGATCGATGCCTGAGCCGTATGAGTTTGGCCGTCCGAGAAACGCGATCACTGCGCGCTGGTCGTCCGCTTTTGCCCGCGTCGAAGAGGGCACTAGAACAGGTTTCCCTGTTCCGGACGCGGCGGCGTGCGGCGAACCGGACGGCGCGGGGTACGGCCGGCGATAGCACCGACCTTGCCGTCATAGAATTCGAGGTCGAGTGCCTCCGCAAGCCTGACCTTGGCCGCCTCGGTCACAACCCGCGCCTCGCCGTCGCGGACCACGACATAGCCGCGCGCCAACAGGCTTTCGTGCCGCTCCGAGTGAGTGGCGAGGCGGCCCGAAAAATTATCGACGCCGTCGCGTTTGGCGTCGATCAGGCGCACCATCGCCGCATGAAGGCGCGCATACGTCTCGCTGAGCCTGTCGCCGGCACGGTCAAGGTCCGCGATCAGCACTTCGGGGCGCAATCGCACGCCGGCGAGCGCGAGATTATGGCGCGCCGCACGCAGGTGACGCTCGGCGGACAGCCGCAATCGCTCGGCGCGGTCATCGAGCCGCTGCGCCATATTGCCGATCAGGTCCTGCGGCAGCGGCAAGCCGCGCGCGAGGCCGGCGAGATGCAGCCGCCGTTCGGTAAATAGCCGCGCCAGCCCGGCCGACAGCCGTGACGCCTTGCCGGCAAGATCGGCCAGTAAATCGAGACGCACCGGCACTGCTATCTCGGCCGCGGCGGTCGGGGTTGGCGCGCGGCGGTCGCTTGCATGATCGATCAGGGTGGTGTCGGTCTCGTGCCCGACCGCCGATATCAGCGGGATTGTCGAGGCGGCTGCAGCGCGCACGACAATTTCCTCGTTGAAGGCCATCAAATCTTCGATGCTGCCGCCACCCCGCGCGACGATGATCAAATCGGGCCGCGGCACACCGTGCAGTGACACGCTCGACTGGGGCAGACTATTGAAGCCCGCGATTGCCGCCGCGACCTGGCTTGCTGCACCTTCGCCCTGCACGGACACTGGCCAGATCAGTACCCGGCGCGGAAAGCGATCCGCGAGGCGGTGCAAGATATCGCAGATGACCGCCCCGGTCGGGGAGGTCACAACTCCGATAATTTCCGGCAAAAACGGCAGCGGCTTCTTTCGCTCCATCGCGAATACGCCTTCGGCGGCAAGGCGCTGACGCCGCTCTTCGAGCACCTTGAGGAGCGCGCCGATCCCGGCCAGTTCGACCGCGTCGACAACGAGCTGGTATTTCGACCGGCCGGGAAAGGTGGTCAGCCGGCCGGTGCACACCACCTCCATGCCGTCCTCGGGCTTGATGCCGAGCCGGATCGCCGTCATCCGCCAGCAGACTGCGTCGAGCACCGCGTCGGCATCCTTTAGAGCGAAATAGCAGTGGCCGGAGCCATGACGCTTGAAGCCCGAGATCTCGCCGCGGACACGGACATAGCTGAACCCGTCCTCGATCGACCGCCGCAGTGCCTGAGACAGTTCGGAAACGGTATATTCGACGATGTTGGGCCGCGCCGGGGCTGCGGTCAGAAGATCATTCATCGCCATATGATAGCCGAGCCCGAGGGCGAGCGCGATCGGGCAGGCTTATCATCGCTCGGCTCAGTATGAGTGGGGGACAGTGATGCGGGTGCTGATCGTGGGTTCCGGCGGACGCGAGCATGCCCTCGCCTGGGCGATTGCGGCCTCGCCGCTTGTCGATCGGCTGTATTGCGCGCCGGGGAACGCCGGTATCGCCGAGGAAGCCGAATGCGTCCCGATCGGTTCCAGTGACGTCCCGGGGATTGTCGGTTTTTGCCGGCGCGAGCGAATTGATTTTGTTGTCGTCGGACCAGAAGCGCCGCTCGTGCTGGGACTCGTGGACGCGCTCGAAGCGGACGGTATTGCCGCGTTTGGTCCGACCGCTGCGGCGGCCGCGCTCGAAGGCTCCAAGACCTTCATGAAGCAGCTTTGCGCCGAAGCCGGCATACCGACCCCCGGATCCCGGAGCTTTCGCGACCCGGTCGCCGCCAAAGCCTTCATCGCCGAGCGCAACGCGCCGATTGTCGTCAAGGTCGATGGCCTTGCCGCTGGCAAGGGGGTCACGATTGCCGCCGATTTCGATGCGGCATGCCGAGCGGTCGATGCCGCCCTCGTTGAAGGCCGCTTCGGGCAGGCGGGCCGGGAAATCGTCATCGAGGATTTCCTCACCGGCAAGGAGGTGAGCTTTTTCGCGCTGGTCGATGGCAAGGACGCGCTGCCGCTCGCCACCGCGCGGGATTTCAAGCGCCTCGGTGACGGCGACAGTGGGGCCAATACCGGCGGCATGGGCGCGTTGTCGCCGGCGCCTGCTCTCAATCCGGTGCTCGAAGGCCAGATCATTGACCGCATCATGCTCCCGGCGGTTGCCGCAATGAGTAAGCACGGCCGCCCCTTCAAGGGAGTCCTTTTCGCTGGGCTGATGCTGACCGAAGAGGGGCCGATGCTGCTCGAATTCAATGCCCGCTTTGGTGATCCGGAAGCGCAGGTGCTGATGATGCGGCTGATCAGCGACCCCTTGCCGGCAATGATCGCGGCGCGCGACGGCGTGCTGCGCCAAGTCGATCTGCGCTGGCGGGCCGATCGGGCGGTGTGCGTTGTGATGGCGGCAAAGGGTTATCCCGAGGAGCCGGAACGCGGCAGCGAGATCCGCGGCCTTGATCAGCCAAGCGGCGATCCTGCCGTCAAAATCTTCCATGCGGCTACGCGCCGTGAGGGTGAGCGCGTGATCGCGGATGGTGGACGGGTGCTCGGGATTGCGGCGCTCGGCGGCGATTTCGGGCAGGCGCGCGCCCGCGCATACGCGGCGATCGAACATATCGATTGGCCGCAGGGCTTCTGCCGAAGCGACATCGGCCTCGGCTGATATAGAATAGCGCCGGGCCGACGCTGATGAGCGGCGTGGAACCAACGGCGCCGCCGCCTAGTCCGCCCGCCAGCTGGACGGAAATTGCGGCTGACGGGATCAGCGCCATAACGCCGCCGCTGCTGTTTGGATTGCGGCTGTGGGCTTCGGTCTGTCTCGCGCTGTACGTCGCGTTCTGGCTCGAGCTCGACAACGCATATTGGGCCGGGACGACTGCGGCGATCGTCTGTCAGCCGCAACTCGGCGCTTCGCTGCGCAAGGGCTGGTTCCGCCTGATCGGCACCGTGGTGGGCGCGGTGGCGATCGTCGTGATGACCGCTTGCTTCCCGCAAGATCGCGCCGCCTTTCTCGTGAGCTTGGCGCTGTGGGGCGCCGCATGCGCGCTCGTGGCAACGCTTCTGCGCAACTTCGCGGCCTACGCCGCGGCACTGGCCGGTTATACCGCGACGATCATTGCGAGCGACCAACTTGGCTCCGTCGGGGGGTTGAACGGGCAAGCCTTCACGCTCGCCGTCACCCGCGCGAGCGAAATCTGCATCGGTATCGTCTGCGCCGGCCTCGTTCTCGCCCTGACCGATCTCGGCGGCGCTCGGCGCCGGCTGGCGACGCTGTTTGCCGCCATTTCCGCCGAAATAACGGACCGGTTTACCGGCACAATGGTGCTGGCCGGACCCGAACTCCCAGAAACACAGTCGGTCCGGCGCGAGCTCGTCCGGCGTGTCATCGCGCTCGATCCCGTAATCGACCAGGCGCTCGGCGAATCATCCCAGCTCCGCTATCACTCGCCGGTTTTGCAGAGTGCGGTGGACGGCCTGCTCGCCGCTCTCGCCGGCTGGCGCGCGGTAGCGGTCCACCTCATCGGGTTGCCTCATGACCAGGCACGGCAGGAGGCGAGCGCCGTATTGCGAGCGGTGCCACAGCAGTTGCGATCGGCTCCCGTGCAAGGCAAGCCTGTGCGATGGATGGCCGATCCTGTTGGTCTGCGCCGGATCTGCGCAGAGGCGGTCCGCAGGCTGATCGCCTTACCGGCCGGCACGCCATCTCTGCGGCTGCTTGCAGATCAAACGGCCGAGGTCCTGGCCGGGATTTCGCACGCGCTCAACGGGCTCGCGCTACTTCTTGCCGATCCTGCTGGGCCCGTCCCTCGACGCGGGGTCGTCCAGCTTCGCGTTCCTGATTGGCTTCCCTCTCTGGTCAATGCCGGGCGCGCGTTCGTCGTGATCGGCGCCGCTGCGCTGTTCTGGATTATCACCGCGTGGCCGAACGGCGCTGGCGCCATCACCTTTGCCGCGATCGGCGTGATCCTGTTCGCGCCGCGCGCCGACCAGGCATACGCGACGGCCATCGGGTTTATGATCGGGACCGCCCTCACCGCAGCTTTTGCCGCGATAATCGCATTCGCCGTGCTGCCGGAGCTGGAGACCGAGACCTTTTTTGCCTTCAGCCTGGCGATTGGTCTTATTCTCGTTCCTGCTGGCGCCGGCATGGCCCAGCCGTGGCAGACAGCAATGTTCAGCGCCATGGCGGCAAACTTTGTGCCGCTCCTGGCACCCGCGAACCCGATGAGCTACTACACCGAGCAATTCTACAACGCCGCGTTGGCAATCGTCGCGGGCATCGGGGCCGCGACAGTGTCGTTTCGCCTACTGCCTCCACTGTCGCCCGCGTTTCGAACGCGCCGGCTGCTGGCGCTGACCCTGCGCGATCTGCGCCGCCTCGCTTTGGGTCCGATCCCACAAACACCCGACGATTGGGAGAGCCATGTGTTTGGCCGGCTCTCAGTACTCCCGGACGAGGCTGACCCGTTGCAGCGCGCCCAGTTATTGGCAGCATTGTCAGTCGGCACCGAGATCATCCAGCTTCGTAACATCGCTCGCCAGTTGGAGCTGGGGTCCGAGCTAGATGCCGCGCTCGACACGCTGGCGCGAGGCGACATCACGATCGCGACCGCCCACCTTGCCCGGCTCGACGCGGTGCTGGCAGCTCGTCCGGGCGTCGCCGCCCTTCGGGCCCGCGCCAGCATCCTTGCATTGTCCGAGGTGCTCTCCCAACATTTTGCTTACTTCGACGCAGGAGCACCCGGGTGAGATTCACCGAGATCAACTTGCTCGGCGTCTATGTGGCGCCGATCTCGGTGATTATGGCCGCCGCCTGGTTTGTCACGATCGGCCTGCGCCGGTTCGCGGCCCGTTTCGGCCTGTTGCGCTACGTCTGGCACGCCTCGCTGTTTGTGTTCGCTGTCTACATGATCGTGCTCTCGTCGATTGTGTTATTGGTCGCGAGATGGCAGACGCCGAGCTGAAATCGCGCCGGGCTGTTGGGCCGGACGCGCCCGCCGCGGCCCGAGATCTGCCTCCCACACCGGATTTGGCTGCGCGCCGACGACCGCGCATCCGGATACTGCCGTTGCTCCTAACGCTGATCGCGATCACGGCCGCCGGTGTGCTCGGCCGGGAAATGTGGCGCGTCTATATGGAAGCACCCTGGACGCGCGACGGCACGGTGCGGGTCTATGTTGTGACGATGGCGCCGGAGGTCGCCGGACGCATCGTGAAGCTACCGGTCGCCGATAACCAATTTGTCCATAAGGGCGACCTGCTGATCGTGATCGATCCAACCGATTACAAAATCGCTGTCGATCTCGCCGAAGCTGCGGTACAGCAGGCGCGGGTCAACGCGCAAAACATTCAGCGCGAGGCGCAGCGCCGCCAGGAGCTGACCCAGCTGGCGGTGACAAAGGAGGAAAAGCAGACTTACGAGAGCAACGCCATCGCGGCGGAGGCCACTTATCAGCAGGCGGTCGCACGATTGGATCAGGTGCGCGTCAATCTACGACGTACCGAAATCCACTCGCCGGTAAACGGCTACGTGACCAATCTTTTGGTGCAGCTTGGCGATTACGCGACAGTCGGGAAAAATCTGATCTCGCTGGTCGACGCCGATTTATTTTGGATCGACGGCTATTTCGAGGAAACCAACCTGGACCGGATCCGGGTCGGCGACCCGGCTACGATAAAGTTGATGGGCTACCCGCAGATCGTGCGCGGCCATGTCAACAGCATCGCCCGCGCCATCAGTGTCGCCAACGCCCAACCGAATGATTTGGGTCTCGCCACGGTCAACCCGATCTTCACCTGGGTGCGGCTCGCGCAGCGCATCCCGGTGCGGATCCATATCGACCAAGTGCCCGATGGCGTGCATTTGGTGGCCGGAATGACTGCCACGGTGCAGATTGATCCGCCGACCGGGAATCCCGAACCCGGGACGAGTACACCCCAGGCGTCACGGCACAATTAGCAGATCGCAATCGAGGCGTTCGCCCAGCTCGCGAAGCTGTTTGGGATCGCCATCGGTAGCTCCGGAGCCTATCGCCACCAATCCACAACCGAGTTGAGCGATGCGGGCATGCAATTCCGCCGCCTCCACCGGTGCCGGCTCTATCCGCGGTCGTGTGTTAGAGGGTGCGATTTGCTCGTTCGCCCATTCGGCGAACCCTTCCGCGGCGGCGAGCGCTGATGGACAGATCACAGTTAGCGTACCGCCTGTGAATTCCGCGATCCGCGCCGCGGCTTGCAGCAGCCGGCTCGCCGCGGTGGTCTGCTCTCGCAACAATGCGACAATTGCGCCGGCTCTTTTGCGGTCTTTGCGCGCAAGCAGCATCGGTCCCGGTGCTGATTTGAGCGCCGCGAGCCAGCGCGATTCGACCCGGAGACACCCTGCTACCGGCCGCGCCAGCGCGCCGGCAACGACAAGGTCGCGCTCGGAGGCCGCTGCCGAGAGGGCGGTTTGCGCGTCGCCGCGCACCATCTCGAACGAATATTCGAGCGCGTGGATTTGGGCTGCAGCGAGGACGTCTTCGCGGGCACGGACGACAGCGGCGTGCAGCTGAAGTTCGAGTTGGTCGGCAGTCAGCGGTCCGCCGCCGGCACCCGCTACAACTTCTCGAGCAACATCCAAACCAGCCAGATTCAATAAATCCTCGTCTTCAACAAAGACCGCATGCAGCGGCACCCCCGCGCCCACCGCGAGCCGCGCCGCGAGATCAATCGCCGCACGCGTCTCGGCGGTGGCGTCGAGGGCGACGACGACTCTCGACCGCTTTGCTCAACGCCGTTCGCCCTGGCCGAAGACGCTGCGAGCAAGCTCCGCGGCCCTCGCCGCGAATGCGTCGAGCCGTGCGGCTATTCGGTGGTTCAATGTATCGGCCGGGTACTCTCCTTTAGAGCCGGGCTCCCCGGCAGAGACCCCGGTCAGCAGCTCGAGACCTTGATCGACCGTATCAATCGGAAAAACCGTGAAGCGGCCCTCCGCCGCAGCGGCGACGATTTCGCGGCGCAGCATTAAATGGCGCACATTGCTTGCCGGAATAATGACGCCCTGGCGGCCGGTAAAGCCGGTCAGCCGGCAGCTGTCGAAAAATCCCTCGATCTTTTCGTTGACGCCGCCAATCGCCTGGATGTGGCCGCGCTGATCGACCGAGCCGGTGACCGCAAAGCATTGTTTGATCGGCGCCTCTGCCAAAGCCGAGAGCAGCGCGAACAGCTCTGCGGCGGAAGCGCTGTCGCCTTCCACCCCGCCGTAAGACTGCTCAAAGACCAAGCTCGCATTCAATGACAGGGGCCGGCTCTTGCCAAAGCGACCGCCGACAAAGCCCGATAAAATCAAGACGCCCTTAGAGTGCAGCGGGCCCCCGAGCGCCACCTCCCGCTCGATATCCACGACCTCGCCACGGCCGAGCCGCACCTGAGCCGTGATGCGGCTCGGGGTCCCGAACGAAAGAGCGCCGAGACTGATCACCGACAATCCGTTGACCTGGCCTATCGCGTCGCCGTCGGTTTCGATGCGGATCGTGCCGCGGCCGATTTCCTCCTGCAGCCGCTGGTAAATTCGATCACCGCGGCGGAACTGAGCGTCGATCACCGCCTGCACTTCGGTTACCGAGATCACATCCCTGCCGGAGTCTGCGGCGAGCTGGTCGGATTCGCGCAGTAGGGCGTTGATGGCGCGCATGCTGGTCGACAATTTGCCGGCGTCGCCGGCAAGGCGTGCGGCCTGCTCGATGACGCGGGCGACAGCATCGCGCTCGAGCGGGCGCAACCGCTCATGGCGGGCCACCGCGCAGATCAGCTGGGCGTAAAGCAACGTCGTTGGCGGCGCGCGCTCAATCCGATCGTCGAAATCGGCCGCGATCTTGAACAGATCCGGAAATTCATCATCATAGGCGCTGAGCGCGTAATAGAGGTTGGGCGGCCCGATCAGCACGATCTTCACATCAAGCGGAATCGGTTTTGGAGCAAGCGAGACGGTGCTCGCCATGCTGAGCAGCTGCTCCAAGCTTTCGATCCGGATTTGGCTGGCGTTGAGTGCGCGCTTCAGCGATGCCCAGCCAAGATTTCCGGTCAACAGCCTTTGTGCGTCAAGAATGAGGTAGCCGCCATTGGCGCGATGGAGCGCCCCCGGGGTCAGCAGATTGAAATCGGTAACCAATGCCCCGAAACGCGCCAAATGCTCGACGCGGCCAACCAAATTTTGATGGGTCGGGTTATCTTCATAGACAACCGGTGCGCCTTGCTGCGCCGCGTTATCGACGATGACATTGACCTGATAGCGGCGAAAACGGGCGTCATCGAGCGCTGGGACCGCTGCTTGCGGCACCGGTATTGGCGCTGGGGCTTCGATCGCCGGCGAAGGCAGGAAATCGTCGGCGTTCTCTTTCACGTCGCTTTCGACCGCGTCGAGATAGCGCCCGACCTCCGGGAGATCGGCAAAGCCCGCCCGCAGCTCGCCCATCAGATGGGAGATCGCGAAGCCGGTGGTCTCTCGATTAAGCGCCTGTAATGCATCGCGATGCTCTCGCTCCCACTGCGGCACCTGCTGCATGATCGCTTCGAGCTGGTTCTGGATTCCCTCGATATCGTGGCGGATACGCTCGCGCTCGTCAGCTGGCAGCGCTTCGAACAGATCGGGTGTAAGCACTTTTCCGTCGCGGCGAGGGGCGAGTCCCAAACCGGCCGGGGTACGGATCAACGCGATCTTTTGTGCCTCGGCCTGTTCCTGCAGGGCGCCGAATGACCGCTCGCTGCGCTGCTTGAATTGTTGATCGAGCGCGTCACGGCGGACCCGATATTCATCCCGCTCGAAGGCAGCGGGTAGCGCCGCACGCAACTCCTCGATCAGCCGCTTCATCGCGGCGGCAAATCCGACGGCGCGCCCGGACGGGAGTTTCAGACAACGAGGCTGCTGCGGATCGGTGAAATTGTTGACGTAACACCAATCGGGAGGCGTGGGCTCGCTCTGCGCCCGGGTGCGGAGCAGGTCCTCGACCATGCCGTGCCGGCCGGTGCCGCTGGGGCCAAGGGCATAGACGTTGTATCCCTTGCGCCGGATGCGCATGGCGAATTGGATTGCCTCGACCGCGCGTTCCTGTCCGATCAGCCCCGCGGCTTCTTCAAGTTCGCTGCACAACTCGAACGGCAATTCGGAGGGATCGCAGCTCCGGTAAAGCAAGCCTGCCGGTAGTGGCCGGCCCAACACAAAATCGGGAGCGGACGGGCGGGCGCCGGCCTCTACGCGGTCCACACATGCAGGGGTCGGTCGCATCGAAAGCTCTCGCGTGATTTAGCTCATAGGCCGCTTTACCAGGCGCGCCCGGCGCCTACCTGTCAACCGCGGGCGGTCTCGATGCGGACCACATTAGCGATCCGTCAAACCGCGAGTATCTGCTCGATGCCCGGTTGCGTCGATGGCAGGCCTGGAAATATCCGATCGAGTTGTTGGCTACTTAGGCCCAAATGCCGTTCGAGAATGGCCGCAATGACCAGCCTGAAATCGGTCGTAACGGCAAGATCGCGCCCCTGATAGAGCTGCTTTGTCGCCAACCCGGGCCAATCGCCGTAAACCTGGCCGCCACGCACACGCCCGCCGAGCACCCAGACCACATTGCCGTGGCCGTGATCGGTCCCGCCATTGCCATTTTCGTGCACGGTGCGGCCAAACTCGGACAGTACGATCAGCACTGTATCGTCGAAATCCTTACCAAGGCCCTTGGCAAGGGCGGCGAGGCCGTCGCCCAGCAGTCCCAGATGACGGGCAAGCTGGCCCTTATTGCTGCCTTGATTGACGTGGGTGTCCCAGCCACCAAGGTCCGCGAAAGCCAGCCGGATGCGCCGATCCTTCACAAGCAGATAGGCGAGCCGCGCCGCCTGGGCGGGAAAGCCGTTCGGCGGCGCGGCGCCGTTATCGGCTTGTCGCATCTCGCTCGGCAGGTCGCCGATCAGTTCGGCGCGCGCCGCCCGCCCTTCGCGATAGGCTTCGGATATCGCGTCGTCTCTTGAATAGAGGCGATCAAACGCGTGGCCGATCTCAGCGCGGTCGAGCGGCATTGCTCGCGACGCCTGCGGTCCGAGCGGCAAATTGGCGACCGGCACCCTGCCCTTGAGGATTTGCGGCAGGGTTTCGCCGATACTAACCGCGTCTGTCGGACCGTGTGGCGCCGGCAACTGTGCGAGCAGGCGGTTCATCCACCCATCCGGGGTCGACTTATGCCCCGGGGTGCCATTCTCGATAACCAATTGGGCGTCGAAATGCGACCGCGTCGGATCGGCAGAGCCGGCCGCATGAACAAAAGCGAGCCTCTTGTGGCCCCATAATGGAAGAAGCGGCAGGAGTGCCGGGTGAAGACCAAAATAGCCGTCCAGCGGCAGCACGCCCCCCTCAGAACCCGGTGGGCCGATCGCGATCGTTTGACGCGCATCGTGATACGCCCTGTCGGCATAGGGCACGACGACATTGAGGCCGTCGACAGCGCCACGCAATAAAATCACGATCAGCCGCTTCGGCGAATCCTCCGTCATGAGCGCGTGCGCAGCGCGGCCGACCGGCAGCAAGGCGGGTGCTGTCGTGAACCAAAGGAAGTCGCGGCGCTTCATGCTCATCCCTTTCGCTAGATGAATTCGGACAGTACTTCGCCTGTGGTTGCACAGGTCACCCAGCGCCGAAAATTGACAATTATCAATAATCACGCCGGTCGCGTCGTTTACGTCCTTTTCATTCCGCAGTCGGAACCGGCCTTCTCAGATTCCGTTGAAAGCGTCATCTGCGAGCGAAGCCAGACCAGCCGGCGAATTGGTGACCGTCCGGCGAGGGTGCGACGCCGCGGCGTGATACAACTCAACATGGAGGGCTCCGATGAGGGCTCTAGTCTGGCACGGCACCACCGACATCAGATGCGACAGGGTTCCGGACCCGAAAATCGAGAATGATCGCGACGCAATTATCAAAGTGACCAGTTGCGCGATTTGCGGCTCGGATCTGCACCTGTTCGACCACTTCATGCCTGGCATGAAGGAAGGCGACATCATGGGCCACGAGACCATGGGTGAAGTTGTCGAGGTCGGCCCCGGCGTGAAGGGCAAGTTAAAGGTCGGCGATCGCATCGTCGTACCGTTCACAATCATCTGCGGCGAATGCGAGCAATGCCGCCGCGGAAATTTTTCGGTATGCGAGCGCACCAATCGCAACAAAAAGCTGGCCGACACGGTGTTTGGTCATACCACCGCCGGGCTGTTCGGCTACACCCATCTGACCGGCGGCTATCCAGGCGGTCAGGCAGAATATCTGCGTGTACCCTTTGCCGATGCCACCCACATCAAGGTGCCGGACGGCATCCCCGACGAAAAGCTCCTGTTTCTGAGCGACATCTTCCCGACTGGCTGGCAAGCCGCGGTGCAGTGCGACATCGAGCCGACCGACACAGTCGCTATTTGGGGCTGCGGTCCGGTCGGGCAGATGGCGATCCGCAGCGCGATCCTTCTTGGCGCCGAGCAGGTGATCGCGATCGACCGCCTGCCTGAACGGCTGTCGATGGCCGAAGCGGCAGGCGCCACAACGATCAACTTCGAGGAGGAAAGCACGGTCGAGCGCCTCAACGAGCTGACCGACGGCAAGGGTCCGGAAAAGTGCATCGATGCGGTGGGACTCGAGGCGCACTCGATGGGTTCGATCGATTCGATGTATGACCGGGTCAAGCAGGCGATGATGCTCGAAACCGATCGGCCGCATGTTCTGCGCGAGATGATTTACGTCTGCAGGCCGGCTGGCACGCTATCGGTCCCCGGTGTTTACGGCGGGCTTCTCGATAAAATTCCGTTTGGCGCCCTGATGAACAAGGGCCTCACGCTTCGCACCGGCCAAACTCATGTGAACCGTTGGACCGACGATCTCTTGCATCGGATCCTCGATGATCAAATCGACCCGTCCTTTGTGATCACCCACAAAGTCGATCTCGATCAAGGACCTGAAATGTACAAGACGTTCCGCGACAAGCAGGACGGCTGTGTCAAAGTCATGCTCAAGCCCTGAGGAATGCAACTATGTCTAGCGTGCCACGAACTGCATTGCCCGGCTGTTCCCAATCGGCAAATGATCGGGTGGCGAAAGGGCTGGGGTATTTCTCGCTCGCACTCGGGGCGGCCGAATTGATCGCTGCAGGCGCGATCAGCCGTGCCGCCGGACTTGAGGGATATCGCGGACTGGTCCGCGCTTACGGCACCCGGGAAGTTGCTACAGGTCTCGCCATATTGGCCAGCCACGACGCCACTCCTTGGATCTGGGGCCGCGTCGCTGGCGATGCTATCGATATTGCGACCGTCGCCGCCGGTGCGAAAAAACTCACAAAAACGAACACGTTAATATCACTTGGCATGCTGGCCGCAGTCACTGCGCTCGATATCTTCTGTGCGAGCAGCCTTACCGGCGAAAAAGGCAACGTGAAGACCGCGCGCACCGATTACAGCAGCCGCAGCGGGTTCCCAAAGGGGGTGTCGGCCGCAAAAGGAGCCGCCCGCGATTTTGAGCCGCAGCGCGACATGCGCATCCCGGACGCGCTGCGGCCTTGGGGTGTCCAGCGCGACCTCGGTGACCGGCAGCGCGAATTGCACGACAGTGACATGGCCGCAAAATTACCTGCAGCCTCAATCTAACCCAAAATATACGCCGACGGGCTGATCCGCCGGCGTATTTCATCGCGCGTCAAGGTTCAGCCGAGCCGGGCTGTGGTTCCCGGGTTAGCGGCCCAGACTGCCCAACTGAGGCCAGAGCTATCCCGGATGCGGCAGCCGAACCGGCGATCAAGTGCTGTTTTGCCTCTGCCACCCGCCGCGAGATGTAGCGCTGTCTTTTGACGGCTCGAATAGGTTGCCGTCAGTGGTTGGTGCGGTTGCGGCCTGGGCGAAATATGGACTGAGCAATCCTGCGGCGATGCGGCCCGACAGACCGGGCGCGAGTTTCACAAAGAAAACCGGGATGTAGATCATCGTCGCCGGCCGCGGTCGCAATTGCGAGCCGGACCATCGTCGGCGACGCGTTGCGGATCGTAGACGGGCGGCGCCGGCTTTAGGGCGCGGCCAGTATAATTCGCACCGTGCGCGAGTGTCGAGGGGACCAAGCCGCCAATTCGAACTCGAAGGCTCTCTGAAACCCGCAAAGCCGCGAATTTAG
>CAVZQT010000003.1:2335000-2363286 GCA_963777435.1 uncultured Alphaproteobacteria bacterium | reverse complement strand
ATTTGCCGTGCCGCCGCCGACGCTTGGGGCCCCGTGTACGCCTGGGTCGCAACATCCTCGACAGTGCTCGACGTCCAAAACTCAGACACAGCGTGATTGAGGCCCAGAAACCCATGGCCAGACCGCGCCGGAAGAACTGAACTCAAGTAAACTTGTCAACTCCTCGACGCTCGGCAGCCGCCAGCCTGAGCGGTTGCCGGTAGTGTGCCTTAAATGACATAATTGTAGTGCGTTAATCCAATCGGTTGTGAACTGAGATGGGGTACGCTCCCATACCAAGCCCGTCTCTCGGTCGAGCACCGCCTCGTTGTTCCAGTTCGATAAGACGATAAAGCGCTGAGCGTCCGGGATTTGTTGATCCCAGGATGGTTTCGCGTAATAGGGGCCATTTTGGAATGTTTGGGCGCCGGCTGGTCCGCTCGCGAATATCCCTAATAGGGCCAATATTAGCAGTGACTTCTTCATCGTCCTCACCTTTTGTCAGGATCAGATGCAAGGCTGTCTGTCCTATAGACCTAGCCGATTGAAAACGGGGCGAATTGGAAGGAGGTTAGCCTCGCAGCCTTAGCGACGAAAATCGCGATAAATTTCGCCGCCAACGTTTATGTTATCGGAGCCGCATCGGGCGACGACTGCATCCAGGGCGGCCTTAGCTCCCCGACGAGGCTCGACCCACAGAGGGCGAGGGTGATGCGATCCGAGCGACCGGTCTGAGCTGCTGTCTCACTATGAAATCTCCTCTGAATCCTCACGGGCGAAACCGGGCGGAACTCCTCGCATCGGGCCCATGGCGTCCCGCTGATCAAGAAGCGTCCCTCGTCCCTCTTACCCGACCGGCAGCGAGGCCAGTTTATTCGCGACCCACGGGAAATATTTTGCCAGGGGTAAAGCACAACCGGGCAAGACCAGGGCGGAACAGCGTAGCGCCTTCCGCCTCTCGCGCTCTAACGGCCCCGAGGCGCTGAATAAAACGCGAGCAAATTTCAGCAGCTTAGGCTGAAAAGCGTGAGCGCATTCCGCCTTTCTGTGGAAGCGCCTTAGTGATCCTCTGCCGGACTGTCGCCATCAAAGGCTTACATCATGGATAGGAGCGTCCCTGCTAAACGGGGGCACGTCTCGAACTGCGCACGGCTTCGATGCGAACGTAGTTCCTGTCCAGTCTCGACCGCGAAACCCGCCTTAGCTCATTGAAGAAACGTGGCCGAAATTTCAGTAGTTGCAGATGCCGGAGTATTCGGTGGCGCCGCTGGCGTGGGTGACGCCGAGGTTGCGACAGACGTCCTGGCAACTGCCCAGGCTATTGGCGCCTCTATTCAAGCATTTCATGCCGGCCCATTGGGCGGATTGACCATTGGCTGTTGTGGCGCCGGTTGCGGCAGTGCCCTTGGTCCCGGAAAACGGCTGCGACCCTGGTACCCCAGTCCCCTGGTTCATCCCGGGGATATTGGGCAAGCGAAGCCCGGGCTGACCGGGGATCACATTACCCGGGATGCCGCCGGTTCCGGGCAGTGTCTGGGCGAGGGATGGGGTGACCCAGCTGTAACCGAGGGCGAGCGCCAATGCCACCAACGCGATCCGGACTGCCATCATCATTTCCTCCCTGTAGGGGCCGCTCTTCGAGCGAGCAGGAACCCGATCGGGCATCCTAACCCAGTCCGCTAAAGGCTGGTGGGGATATTATCGTGCGGTGTTCCGGAAGAATTCGCGCTGCTGGCCGAGATTGTCACCATTGTCGTCAGAACGAGATTGCTTCGTCGCTCCGCTCCTCACAAGAAAAGTTGGTTCAGGAATTCGATACGGTAAAGCGCTGCCCCGGCGAAAGCCGGGGTCCACTCTCGCAGCGCTCAGCAGGTGGATCGGTGGATCCCGGCCTTCGCCGGGAAAGCGCTCTGCGGTGGTTCATATGGAGCTTGCCCCTGGCTCGAACAGGCGGCGGGTCGGCCGCCGGCCGGTGGAGAACTCGCAACGACTGGGCCAACTCTGCCAACAATGGGGCGGCGCACTCAGCCGAGTTGTTTGCGGGCTTCTTCGGCTTGGTCGCGCATCGATTTCAGGAGGCGGGCTTCCGGGGTCGGGGCGCAATTGGTGTAGCCGGCGCCGAGCGCCTTTAATTGCGCCGCGTTGCGCGGGAAGGCGGCGTGGTTGAGCGGCAAGGCCAGGCGGGCGCCGGCGCTCTTTTTGGCGGCGTCGCGCACCCGGTCGATCGCCGCCACCAGCCGCGGATGATCGGGCTGGCCGCTGACGCCGAGCGAGCGCGACAAATCCGACGGGCCGACCGCCAGCAGATCGACCCCCTCGACCGCGGCGATCTCGTCGATGCGCTCGACCGCCTCCATGTCCTCGATCATGCAGGCGAGCAGGATTTCGCGGTTCGACTGCGCCATGTGCTCGACCAGCGGAATACGGCCGAACTCGGCGGCGCGGCTGCCGGCCGCCATGCCGCGCTCGCCCAGTGGCGGATAGCGCACCGCCTTGACCGCGGCGCGCGCGATCTCGGCATTTTGGACATGCGGCACCTGGATGCCCTGCACGCCCATATCGAGGAGCCGCAGGATAAAGGCCGGGTCAAAGCCCGGGGTGCGCACGATCGGGGTGATGCCGACATGCTCGGCCGCCATCACCATCGCCTGGACATCGTGCAGGTCGAAGCTGGTATGCTCCATGTCGATAAAGGCGGCGTCAAAGCCGGCAAGCCCGATGATCTCGACAATCTGCGGATCGGGAATGCCGCCGACATGCGTGCCGAGCGCCAAGCCGCCCTCGCGCAGGATGCGCTTTACGCGATTTTCTCTCATGCTCTCCTCCCTTAGCCGCGGGTTGTTGCGAACTGGGTTCGGTCAGGCGGCGCGCGCTGGCCGGGCCCGCTGCAGCCACTCGATGATCATGTCGGTGTCCATCACATCGCCGAAGGTGTTGTAGAAGGCGGTGAGCGACGCGTCGTGCTCCTCCTGGGTGCCGGCGGCGTTGCCGTCGCTGACCATGATCGTGCGGAAATTGGTCATGTTGGCGTCGCGCGCCGAGCTTTCGCAGCACACATTGGTGACGGTGCCGGTGATCAGCACGGTGTCAAAGCCGCGCGCCCGCAGCCGCTCGGGCAAGTCCGAGGTGCCCGGCATAAAGCCGCTGTAGCGGTATTTTTTGACGATCTCGTCTTGCGGCTGCACGTCGAGGCCGGGCCACAGCTGATGGCCCTTGGTGCCTTCGGAGAGGGCGGCGATCCGCTTTTCGCGCATTTCGGGCGAGGCCATCTCGTGCGCCACCGACCACTCGTCGAGGCAGCGCTGGTCATGCGTCATCTGCACCCAGAAGACGCCGCCGCCGGTTTGGCGCACAGCCGCGGCGAGGCGGTTCACCGCCGGAACGATGTCGATCGCGGCCGGGCACACCGCGTGCCCGACGCCTTCGGTCATAAAGGCGTGCTGCAGGTCGATCACGACGAGTGCGGTATGCGCCGGGTCGAGATCGGCAAAACAATGCTCACCGCCACGGCGGGCGACGACGCGCTCGACGATGGCGTCGGGTATGGTGGCACCGTTGAGTTTCATGGCTGTCCCTGCTTGCTGGTCCGTCCTGTCGCTTCCACCTTGGGAGACCGCATTATAACTGCCGCAACCCCACCGCGAAGAAAAGGTGGCTGAGATGATCCTGGTCTTTGGCTCGATCAATGTCGATGTGATCGTGCCGGTGCCATACCTGCCGCAGCCGGGCGAGACCGTGCTCGGCGGTGATTACGCGGTATTACCGGGCGGCAAGGGCGCCAATCAGGCGATGGCGGCGCGTCGGGCCGGCGCCGAGGTGATCATGGTGGGCGCGGTCGGCCGCGACGGCTTTGCCGCGGCGGCGCTCGACCCGCTATCCCGGGCCGGCATCGACACGCGGCTGGTGCGCGCGGTTGATCAGCCGACGGGCTGCGCCGCGATTATGGTCGCCGAGAATGGCGAGAACATCATCGCGGTCGCCTCGGGCGCCAATGCTGCGGTGCGCAGCGACCAAGTGCCCGACGCGATGCTCGGCCGGGATACGCTGCTGGTCGCCCAGATGGAGGTGCCGCCAGCCGAGACCGCCGCTGTCATCCGCCGCGTGCGGGCGGCCGGCGGTTTGGTATTGCTCAATCTGGCGCCGGCATTGACGATCAGCCCCGATCTGCTGCGCGAGGTCGATCTTGTCGTCGCGAACGACAGAGAAGCGGCCACCCTCGGCGCCGACCCGGCACAGATTGCCCGAGGATTGCGGCAGGCTCTGATCGTCACCCGCGGCTCTGCCGGCTCCGTCGCCCATCTGTCGACGGGCGCCACCATTTCGGTGCCGGCATTGCCGATTGTGCCGGTCGACACCACCGGCGCGGGCGACACCTTTGTCGGCGTATTGGCGGCGGCCCTCGATCCCAGTGTGCGCGAGGTCGGGACATCGCTTGAAGTGGGATTGCGGCGGGCGAGTGCGGCGGCGGGTCTCGCTTGCCTCGCGCGCGGGGCGCAGAATGCGATGCCCGATCGGGCGGCGATCGACGCGGCAGTGGCGCGGCTGCCCGGCGGCTAGGCCCGGCCGGTCAGACCCGGCGCTCTCCGCTGACGGCGGCGGCAGCGCGGCAATGATCGCGAAATTCGCCGAGGACCGCGACGTAGACGTGGCGTTTGAAGGCCACGATCAGCCGCGGCAGCTCTTCGGGATCGACCCAGCGGAAGGCGTCAAATTCCGCATGTTTCGACCCCAGATCGATATCGTCATCGCACCCGGTAAATCGCATCAAAAACCATTTTTGCCGCTGGCCACGGTAGCGGCCGCGCCAAACCCGGGCCGCCAGCTCGGATGGAAAGTCGTAAGTCAGCCAGTCGCGGCTTTCGGCAATAATCTCGGCTTTGGCGGTGCCGATTTCCTCTTCGAGCTCGCGCAATGCCGCCTGACGCGGGGTTTCGCCCCAATCGATCCCGCCCTGCGGCATCTGCCAGGCCGGTGCGGTCGGCATATCGGCGCGACGGGCGACCAGGACATGACCCCGCGGATTAAGCAACATGATGCCGACGCATTCGCGATAGCGACCCGCCGGGGGGCCCAAATTCGCGTCAGGCGGCGGCATTGCCCGCTCCCCGATCCGGTTCGACGCCGCTCGGTTGACCCTGCTCAGTTGACCAGGCGGCTGTTGTACATCGCCATCCCGCGCAGCATGACAACCGCCCGCGCCATCTGGTAATCGGCGTCGGTCCCCATGATCGTCGGGTCGACCGAACTCGAAATGTCGGCCTCATCGCCGGAATTGTCGGCTTTTGCGTCGGTGGCGTTGTTCTTCGCGACTTTCTTGTCGGCCTCGATCTTGGCGGCCTCGACCACGATGTCCGGCTCGATCCCCTTGGCCTGGATCGAGCGTCCCGAGGGTGTGTAATAGCGCGCTGTCGTCAGCCGCATCGCGCCGTGTCCGGGCAACGGGATGATGGTCTGCACCGAACCCTTTCCAAAGGAGCGCGTACCCAGCAGGATCGCGCGGTGATGGTCCTGCAGCGCGCCGGCGACGATCTCGCTCGCCGAAGCCGATCCGCCATTGATCAGCACCGCGATCGGCAGCCCGGCGGCGATGTCGCCCGGCCGGGCGTCATAGCGTTGCGCATCATCGGCGCGCCGCCCGCGGGTCGATACAATCTCGCCCTTGTCGAGAAACGCGTCGGAGACCGCGACCGCCTGGTCGAGCAGACCGCCGGGATTGTTGCGCAGATCGAGGACGATGCCGCGCAGTTTATTGCCGGCCTGCTGCTTGATGTTCTTCATCGCGTTGTTGAGCCCGACATCGGTCTGCTCGTTGAACGACGTGATCCGGACATAGCCGATGTCGTCGCCCACCATATGCGAGCGCACCGACTGGATCCGGATCGTCGCACGGGTCAATTTGACATCGAAGGGATCGCGCCCCTTGCGCTGGATCGTCAGCTTGATTTCGCTGTTGATCGGGCCGCGCATCTTTTCGACAGCCTGCGGCAAGCTCATTCCCTGGACCGCCTGGCCATCGAGCTGGGTGATCATGTCGCCGGGTTTCAGCCCGGCGCGCGCCGCCGGCGTGTCGTCGATCGGCGAGACGACTTTGACGAGACCGTTCTCCATCGACACTTCGATGCCGAGCCCGCCGAACTCGCCGCGGGTCTGGACCTTCATGTCGTCGAAATTTTTTGTGTTCAGGTAATTCGAATGCGGATCGAGCGAGGTCAGCATACCGTTGATGGCCCCTTCCATCAGCGAATCATCATCGACCTTGCCGGCGTAATCGGCCCGAACATCCTCGAAAACTTCGCCGAACAGGTTGAGTTCTTTGTAAGTCTCCGATGAATTAGAATTTGGGGTTGCAGCGCCGATGTCATGGCTTAATGAAAACGCAAATACTGTTGCGGTAGCTGCCGTAATCAGCCCCACCCGTCTCATATATTCACCCTAACGTTGAACCGACCGCGATCGCCGCCGACAATACTCGCTTCGGCGCATTTTGATCAAGAACGGCTGAAGACTGCGACGAGGCTGGGGCTAGTTGGCGCTGAGCCGGTTTTCCTGAAGCCGAATCAACGAATGGCCGGTCATCGCCGCGGGCTTGTCGAGGCCGAGAATATCGAGCAGGGTCGGCGCCACATCGGCCAGGCGCCCGGCCTGGAGATCGGCGACCGTTGCCGGCGGGTTGACGACGAGAAACGGCACCGGGTTCAAGGTATGGGAGGTGTGCGGGCCGCCCGTTTCCGGGTCGCGCATCATTTCGGCATTGCCGTGGTCGGCGGTGACGACGAGTGTGCCGCCGGCCTTTTCGACCGCGGCCGCGACCCGCCCGAGGCAGGAATCGATCGTCTCGACCGCCTTGACCGCGGCGTCGAGCCGGCCGGTGTGCCCGACCATGTCCGCATTGGCGTAGTTCAGCACGATCACATCAAAATGGCCGGAGTCGATCGCCTCGACGACCTTGTCGGTGACCTCGGGCGCCGACATCTCGGGCTGCAGGTCGTAGGTCGCGACTTTTGGCGACGGCACCAGGATCCGCTCCTCGCCGGGAAAGACAGTCTCGCGCCCGCTATTAAAGAAAAATGTGACATGCGCGTATTTTTCGGTCTCGGCGATGCGCAATTGCTTCAACCCGGCCCGCGAGATGACCTCGCCAAAGGTGTCGTCGAGATTTTCGGGCGGGAACAGCACGCCGAGAAAGCGGTTGAGCTCGTCTGAATATTCCACGAGGCCGAGTGCCGCGGCGAAATTGACCTGCCGGGCGCGGGCAAACCCCGAGAACTCGGGATCGAGCAGGGCGGCCGCGATCTCCCGCACCCGGTCGGCGCGGAAATTGCCGATCAAGAGACCGTCGCCGTCCTTTATTCCGCGGTAATCACCGATCGCGGTCGGCTGGACGAATTCATCGGTTTCGCCGCGCTGATAGGCCGCCTCGACTGCCTGTCCCGCGTTGGCCGCGGTCTCGCCCTCGGCGTCGACGATGACCCGATAAGCGCGTTCGACCCGGTCCCAGCGTTTGTCGCGGTCCATTGCGTAATAGCGGCCGGTCACGGTCGCGATCCGAAGGTTTCCGAGCCCCGCGACATCGGCTTCGAATTTCTGCAGATAGGTGAGGGCGGCTTGCGGCGGCGTATCGCGGCCGTCGAGAAACGCGTGCACCGCGACCGGCACGCCGGCCTCGGCGACGATGCGGGCGAGTGCGGCGATCTGGTGCTGGTGCGAATGGACCCCGCCCGGCGACAGCAACCCCATCAGATGAGCCGTGCCATCGCTCTTCTTCAACCGGTCGATAAAGTCGCGCAAATCGGGCATTTTCGCGAGCTCGCCCGAGGCAATCGCCGCGTCGATCCGCGGCAAATCCTGCAAGACAAGCCGCCCCGCGCCGAGATTGGTATGCCCGACCTCGGAATTCCCCATCTGCCCGTCGGGGAGCCCGACGTAATGCTCGCTCGCCTCCAGATGCGAATGCGGCCACAATGCCATCAACCGGTGCCACACCGGCATCCGGGCGGTCTCGATCGCATTGTCAGGGGCAGCGCGGCGTTCTCCCCAGCCATCAAGGATGCACAACACAACCGGACGCGGGCGAGGGAAGGAGCGCATTACGTTCAACCTCGAAGAATCGGCACTATCTCTATACGCGAAACCGCGCCGATCCACCTAGCGTTCCCTCGCAAAACGCAAGCCGCTCGCCGACGCCCGCTCAGTAAAACAGCTGGAGCGGTTGCACCCGTCCGCGCTGCGGGCGCCGGTCGGGCGCTGCGCTACGCCAGGGGCTCCGCGCCCGCCCGCCGCCCGACCCCAACCACAGGGACATTTCTAAATGGCAGAACCGGTGACATCTCTATTTGGAAGACACATGCCACGGTTGCGCAGAGGCGAGACCCGCACAAGATATGGTTTCGACCTTCGGAGCGAGTGAAGGATGACCAAGGAGTCGGAATTCATTCCCGTCTTGGAGGGGCCGGATCGAACCCTACAGCAGGTGTTTGAACTCTGGGTTATGCCCGAAGTTCAGCGACGCCAGAGTGCCGGTGAGCTTCCGCCCACTTTTCAGCTTTGGAGTGCCCAAGTCGTATTTGAAGTTGACGCCCCGGTAAAGGTACGGCTGAACAAGGAAGTGCGGACTATGATGAAAGTCCGCGCGACGCGCGCAGTCGCGAAGGGCGAAGCCGTCGATATGAGCGATTTCTCTGAGATAGTTTCTATTGAGTTGACGGAAAATGATCCAAACGCTGGGCACATTACTATAATTGCTCATCAGGGTACATGGTATCTGACATGGGATACAAGATATAACGCACAGAGGATCGCCACGGCCATTGCTACGGCAACGGAGTTTGTAGAGTCTGCGGAGGATAATCTGAAGGCCGCTCCGCCCCGATTCCGGCCTTTTACTGAAAATCTATTCAGTGCTGTGGAATTGTTGGCTAAAGCGGTACTTTTGCAGTTGCCAGATAAAAAATTTCTCAGCAGCAAGACGCACGGGATCATCAAGAGCAGTTTCAATCAATGGAGCAACCTAGGGAACATCGAGCCAGACTTTGCTACTCTGCTCAATGAGCTTAAGTCAATGCGCGCTGGCGCGAGGTACAGTCTTAACGCGTGGGAGCTACCTGTCGAAAAGGCACAATCATTGCTTGTACGAACGGAGAAAATGCTTGCTGACGTGACTTTGCGCACGCCGCGCAGGGATAAGGAGGATTAGACCAAGCATCATTCCGCCGTTCCATAAATCAAGAAATGTGCAGAATGAACCACTTTGCGCATCGGGGTTGATCCGGGGAAATATAGGAAGGAACATATTATGGGGATGACGCCGGAGGATGCGTGGCAGGAAGAAGCCTATGACAACATGGTCACGGAGGTTCTGGAGAACCATAAAGACGAAATAATAGGTGAGTTTATCTCAGAGAAGCTGGTAGCATACTATAATAGCAATCCCGATCTTACAGAGTCGGCAAAGGCCGCAATCGAACAAGCGGAGAAATTGCTACCTATCAGTCCAGAAGCGTGCGTCATATTCTCTCGGATAGCCATAGAGATCACCCTGAGAGATGTCATGTTGAAACCCGTCGCCTTTGGGATGCTGCATGACGATGAAGCGGCTCCTTTAATCGCTGAACTCGTAACCGGAAACATCCATTTCACGAAGCTGTTGTTTAAGGTTTTGGAGGGCTATGGCATCGACTTGAAAACGATACCCAGATCGGGAAGCACAAAGAGCATTTGGGTGGAAATGGAAGAAATAAAAAAATGCAGGGATCAGCTAATACATCGTGGAGGAACAACCACTGCTGATATGGCAGCTTGTTCGCTGGAGGTTTGTCGAGCTTTGCTCTTTAAGGTGTATCCGTTCTTGAGGAAGCAGGTATCTGGCGCATAGACCGGCTAACGGATGACGAACGCCAAGGCTTCGCATAAATCAAGACTTTCGGGAGCTTCCCTTTAGCCCGCCAACTCAATCGGTTGGTACTTTGCATAAGATATGACGGAAAGTAACCGGAGCCTCCCAGGCGCAAAGGGTTCCGGTTAGGGATCCCGCGGATTGCGCTCTTCTGGTCGCCCGCGGGAGCCCTTCGCGGGATAAAAGGCTCCGTGATGGACACGGCGTTACTTAGCCGAAGCGAGACGTCGACGGCTTTCTCTGTGATGAATTCGAGCAGTGTGGGGGTGCCGTTGCGGGCCTTTTCGATGCCACGCCGGATTGTCGCTTGTCGGCCGGTCGCAACATCAAGTCGTCGGTTGACCGAGATCGATCCTGGCTAGGTTGCGACAATAGCTCCAAGTTATTCTGCCGAGCATGATTGAGGACGCGCTGTTACAGCGGATCGCCGCCAAAAGCGCAGCTTGACCGGCACCGCAGGGACTCGACAATTCGTCTTATAGCGGCTCGGGGAGCGGAGTTAGTAAATCGTGACAATCAGGTGTAATCAGAGCGATGAGCGAGATCAGACTGGTCCACAGTTCGGACCTACATGTCGACGAACGGCGCACCGCCGCAGAATATCGCCTCGATGGCGCGGCTGGACTGGCGATTGTCTTGGCGGCCGCCGAGACGCTGCGGGCCGATATCGTGCTGTTGGCGGGCGACACCTTCGAGACTCATCAGCTGAGCAAGGCAGTGATCGACCATGCCGGCGGGCTCCTCTCCGGCGCTGTCATGCCGATCGTGATCCTGCCCGGCAACCATGATCCGGCATTGCCGGATTCGGTATACGTCAAAGGCGGTTACGCGCAGATACCAAACCTCGCGATCCTCGGCGTGACCCATGACGAGGCGGTGATGTTCGACGGGCTCGATCTGGAGGTCTGGGGGCATGCGCATCGCGATTATTTTGACACGCCGCCATTGCGCGGGCCGCGTCCGCGCTCAGCCAGATGGCAGGTCGCAATCGGCCACGGTCATTACGAACCGCCCGCCACCCGCGCCAATCCGCTGCGCCCGTCCTGGGTATTCGGCGACCAAGAGATTGCCGCGACCGCAGCCGATTATCTGGCGCTCGGCCATTGGGACCGGCCGGTCAAGGTCGGTGACGGCACGGTCCCGGCCTATTATTCGGGCTCGCCGGAATTGGCGAAAACCGTAAACCTCGTACGCCTGACCACCGCGGGCGTGGTGGTTACTCGCGAGCCGTTGCGCGCTGACCGCCCCCGATGAGTCGGGGGCTCCTAGAGAAATTAAGACATGGATGCCCGGGTCAAGTCCGGGCAAAGGGGTTTCCCGAGCTATCGGTATGGCGGAGGTGGCGTAACGATGGGGGCGCGCGGGAAACAGTTTCCGCCAATGGGGAAGACGGATGGATTTGAGGTGCTTACCGGTGACGGGCCGCTTTGAACGAGCGCAAGCGGGCTCTACTTGGGCCGATTTATGCGTGCAGCTGGCTCGGCAACTCGGCAATCGCAGCGTCGATCAACGCCGCCCCGTGCGGTTCATCGAGCTCGGCGGCGATCAACCGGCGCGCCGCCGAGATCGCAACGTCGACAGTGACCGCGCGGATTTCGGCGACGGCTCTCGCCTGTTCCTGCGCGATCCGTTCTTCGGCGAGGCGCTGGCGTCGTTGCACCGCTTCCTCCATCGCGCGCGCCGATTCCGCTGCGATGCGTTCGGCCTCGGCTTTCGCGTGCGCGACGATCTGCTCGGCCTCGGCGGCCGCGTCGCGCTCGCGGGCGCGAAGCTGCGCCAGCGTGCGTTCGGCTTCCTGCCGTAGATCGCTTGCCGCGGCGAGTTCTTCGCGGATCCGTTCGGCACGGGCATCGAGTTCGCCGATCAAAAACCGCTTTGCCGGCCGCCACAGGATCGCGACAAAGATCAACACCGCGATCGTAAACCAGAATTCTGCTTCGTGAAGAAAACTCATCAGGTCGCGCGCTCCGCGATCACGCGATCGACGGCGGCTGTAATGTTACCGGCCGCCGGGGCTGTCCCGATCAGCCGGTTGCTGATCGATGTCGCGACATCCGCGGCGATCCCGCGTATCTCCGCGAGCGCGCGCTCCTTGGCAGCGGCGATATCACGCTCGGCGGCGGTGGTGCGC
The DNA here is from genome assembly GCA_963777435.1 of uncultured Alphaproteobacteria bacterium. Classification (GTDB taxonomy): domain Bacteria; phylum Pseudomonadota; class Alphaproteobacteria; order ATCC43930; family CGMCC-115725; genus AP-15. The sequence goes on along the minus strand of CAVZQT010000003.1, from coordinate 2,351,284 downwards.
TCGGCCAACACTGCGGTCAGTTCGCGCTGTCGCTCCGCGGCGGCGGCCGCCAGCCGTTCTGTTGTCTGGCGAATGGTCGCCTGCGCCTGTTCGCGGGCGCCGGCGCGGGTGCTTTCGTAGGCCGCAACGGCCGCTTCCGCTTCCCGGCGGAGCTGCGCCGCACGCTCCAAATCTTCCTCGCGGCGCCGGCGGCGCGCCTCGATCGCAGCGCCGACGCGCGGCAATCCGATCTTCGCCATCAGGAAATAGAGAAGAACAAAGGTGATCGCCAGCCAAACGAGCTGCGGTGTAAACGTCGATACGTCGAGCTGCGGCATCGTTCGCGACCTTTGGCGCTCGGCGTCAGAACACGAAGAGGATCAAGAACGCGATCGCCAAGCCAAACAAACCGGTCGCCTCGGCTAACGCAAAGCCGAGAAATGCGAAGGGCTGTACTTGTCCTTGCGCGGCAGGGTTGCGCGCGAGCGCGTTGATCAGCGAGGCAAAGACATTGCCGATGCCGATGCCGGCGCCGACGAGTGCGATGCAGGCAAGGCCAGCGCCGATCATCTTGGCCGCAGCGAGGTCCATCTTGTCTTCCTGTCTTTTTTGGGTTGTGGCGGAGTTGAGTTTGGAGGAGAGGGCTGCGCGACGCGCTCAATGCATGTGAATCGCGTCGTTCAGGTATAGGCAGCTCAGAATCGCGAATACGTAAGCCTGCAGCACGGCAACCAATAATTCGAGAGCGAGCAGCAGAACGTCGATCGCTAGCGGAAAGATCGCGAAGATGCCGACAAGCGCCGCGAACCCGGCAAAGATGCCGAGCATCGTGTGCCCCGCCAGCATGTTCGCAAACAGCCGGATCGACAGCGTGAACGGGCGGATGAAATAGGACAGCACTTCGATCGGGACCAGTATCACCAGCAACAGCTTAGGCACGCCTTCAGGAACAAAAAATCGCAGGAAGTGCAGGCCGTGACGAATGAAGCCGATTATCGTCACGCCGATGAATACGACGATCGCCAAGGCGAAGGTGACGATTATCTGTCCGGTAACGGTGAAGCTGTAGGGTATCAGGCCGAGCAAATTGGCGAATAAAATGAACATGAATAAGCTGAAGATGAACGGGAAATACGGCATCCCCTCATGCCCGACATTGCTTTCGACCATGTCGGCGACAAATTCGTAGCTCACCTCAGCCATAGACTGGAGCCGTCCCGGAACCAGCGAGGCTCGCCTGGTGCCGTATACAATTAACCCCGTGATCAGCAGCACGATGACGGTCATCGCGATCGCCGCGTTCGTGTACGAAACGTCGAGCCCGCCGATGCGTATTGGCAGAACGCGATGCACCATGAAAACTTCGAGGGGATGAAGCTCTATCGCCAACTCAGCAATCCTCGTCGTCCCATTTGCCCGGTGCCGGCGCAGCGGCGCCGGGATCTGATTTGGGAGGCCGGAAACCGACCGCGCCGCTGGTTCCGGTCACCGCGCGATAGACATTGAGCATCCCCGCCGCGATCCCGAGAAAAAACATTCCCAGCATCACCCAAGGCTTTGTCCCAAGCCAGTGATCGATCGCCCATCCCAACCCGACCGAAACGACAACCGCCGTGACCAGCTCGATCCCGATGCGAAAACCGAGGGCGAGACCTTGCTGGAGCCCGGGGTTGCCGCCCGTTTTCCGCACCGGTCCGCGCCCCGCCTGCGCTTTGTCGAGCCGCTCGGCAAGCCGCGCCAGGGGGTCCGATGGCGGATCTTCGCTCATTCTGGGAAGCGCAACCACCTGATACCCGTCCCGGCCGCACGTTGCCGGAACCTGGCGTACCATATTGAGGTGTCATTAACCTGTCAACACGAACACCCTGTCCTTAGCAGGATCTAAGATGAGAGCAATCAATGGGATAGCCTTGTGATGGGACCGATCGGGTCAGGCAGTCTGTCGCAGCCGAACGGCGCGGGATAGATCGACCGAGACCAGCTGCGAGACCCCGCGCTCGGCCATCGTCACTCCAAACAACCGGTCGGCGCGCGCCATCGTAATGCGATGATGAGTGATCAGCAAAAACCGCGTGCCGGTCGTGTCGGCAATTTCCGCCACGAGACTACACAGGCGGTCGACATTGGCGTCGTCGAGTGGCGCGTCCACTTCGTCGAGCACGCAGACCGGCGCGGGCTTGGTCAGGAACACCGCAAACAGCAGCGCCAGAGCCGTTAACGCCTGCTCGCCACCCGACAGCAACGACAAGCTCTGCAGCCGCTTTCCGGTGGGGCTCGCCATGATCTCCAGACCGGCGGTTAACGGGTCGCCATCATCGGTCAATGCCAGCTCGGCCTTGCCGCCGCCAAATAGCCGCATGAAGAGGCCTGCGAAATGCGCGCTGACCCGCTCGAACGCCGCAGCGAGCAATTCGCGGCCTTGTTGGTCGAGCTCGTGCGCGCCGCGGCGCAGTTTTGCGATCGCTTCGGTCAAGTCGGCGCGTTCGCCTTCGAGGGCTTCGACTTGGCCGCCGATCTCCGCCGCCTCGCCTTCGGCCATCAGATTGACTGCTCCAATGCCGGCGCGCTCGTGGGTCAGGCGGTCGAGACGATCGGCGCTCGCATTGGCCTCGGGTGGAGTTTGGCCCTCGGCGAGGCCGGCGAGTTGCTGCAATTCTGCTGGACCGGCCCCGAGGCGCTCGGCGATCTCGCGCGCCAGTACCGACACCGCCTCTTTCGCGCCGGCGGCTTGCACTTCGAGCCGTGCCCGGCATTCACGCGCTTCGGCCAGAGCCTGATCGCTGAGGCGCGAGCGCTGGGTCGCCTCCCGCAGCCGGCTTTCCCCCAAGGCCAGCCGATCGGTTGCCTCGCCGGCATTGCGCGCCGCAGTGGCGATTTCTGAACCGAGCTTTTCGCTGTCGATGGCGATCGCGGCCGGGCGCCCGGCGAGGGCCGCGATTTCCTGCTCCAGCTCATGCCGTCTTTGATCGAGCGTCGCTTTTTGGGCTGCCGCACTCTCGGCGCGCTTACGCCAAGCTCGTTCCTCGAAATCGATCGATCGCAGCCGTTCGTTGCGCGACTGAGTTTCGCGCCTCAGCCGGTCGATCGTTGCACGCTCATCAGCTTCCTCGCGTCGCGCCATGGTCACCGCGTCCCGCGCCGCGGCCAAGCTTGCAGAGGCCGAGCTCGTTTCCGGTAAGCCTGCGAGATCGCGCTCGATCTCAATTCCCTGCATGCGCGCCTCGGCGAGATCGGCCGCGAGCTTGGCGACCGTCTCGGCCGCACCGTTCAAGCGGGTCTCAATTGCCAATGCGCGGCCGGTGAGTTCGGCGGCGGCGGTACGGGCGCTAGCCAGCCCGGTTTCGGCCTCGCGCAATCGTATGCGGGCGAGACGATCGGATTCAGCGGCGGCCTTTCGGGCGGCGGTCGCGGACGCAGCCGCGGCTTCCGCAATCCGCGCTTCGGTCTCGGCGGCCAAAATCTCGTGACCAAGGATTTCCAGCCGGTTCTGGTGACGCAGTTGTTGGGCGATGGCCGATCCGCCGGGGGTGCGGCAGGTGAACCCGTCCCACCGCCACAGCCGGCCGTCGCGGTCGACAAGGCGCTGTCCCGGCATCAGATATGGCTGCAGGCGGCGCCCTTCGCTCTCGCCATCGACCCACCCGGCAAAGGCGAGGCTGCGTCCCAGGGCCGGCGGCGCCGAAACCGCTGAGCCGACCGAATGCGCGCCTATCGGCAAGACCGGCGCCTCGATCTCGGGCAAGGCGAGCCAGAAACGGCTCGCGTCATCGATATCATCGTGCGCGGCGGAAAGCTCCTCCTCGAACAAGGCGCCGATCGCCGCCTCAAAACCTCGTTCGACGCGCATCGCGGCGAGCATCGGCGTGCCGCCGCCAGCCCGCGGCTGCGATCCCAGCACGCCCTCCAGCGCCGCCTGCTCGGCCTCGATCCGGGTGAACGCCGCCGCCGCCCGGCGGGCGATATCGAGGGCGGCAGCTTCGTGCTGCTGACACGTCGCCATTTGGCTTTGCGCCACATCGATCGCGATGCGGCACTCCTCGACCTCTGCTTCCGCCTGAGCGAGGCAGGCGGCCGCCTCCGCTTTTGCCTCCTCGGACACCAGCGCTGCAATGAGGGTCGCGCGCTGGCGCTCGGCCTCCGCGAAACGCATTTCGAGACGACGCCGACGGTCCTCGATTTCGCCGCGCCGGCGCTCGAACGCGGCGCGCTGGGCCGCGATCTCGGCGACCGCTTCGATGGCGCGCTGCAAGCCCGCCTCGACCTCGGTGAGGCGCGTCACCGCTCGCTGTAATTGTTGCTCGGAGGCGGCAATCGCCCCGCGCTCGACTTCCGTCCCGGCAAGCGTTTCGCGCTCCTTTGCCATCCGTGACAACGCCGCCTCGGCTTCGGTAAAAAGCGTTTCCTCGCGCTCGCGGTCGCGCCCGAGTTCGGCAAGCCGGCGCTCCGCCTCGCGGCGCGCGGCAACCGAGCGCGTCAATTCCTGTTCGAGAGCTGCACGCGCTTGCGTCAAGCGCTGCAGATCGGCTGTGCTTTCGGCTTCGGCAAGCCGCAGAGCCGGCAACGCTGCTTCCGCTTGGTTGCGGGCAGCGCCTTCGGTCTCGGCGCACTGTGTGGCATCGGCAACAGCCTGCTCCGCGGCGGCAAGCTCGACGACGCGGGTTTCGCACTCGCTTTCGGCGGTGAGCCAGCGGGCATAGAACAGTAGCGCTTCCTGCTCTCGGATCTGCTCGCCGAGCCGGCGATAGCGCTGCGCCTGCCGCGCCTGCTTTTTCAATCCGGCGAGCTGCGAGCCCATCGTCCCGAGAACGTCATCAAGCCGCGTCAGGTTCTCCTCGGCGGCGGCTAGCTTGAGCTCGGTCTCACGGCGACGCGCCTGGACCCCCGCAGTGCCGGCGGCTTCCTCGAGAAGAAAGCGGCGTTCGGCCGGTCTCGCCTCAATCAGCGCGCTGACTCGCCCCTGACTAACGATTGCACCTGAAGAACTGCCGCTCGCGGCATCGGCAAACAGCAATTGCACATCGCGGGCGCGCACCTCGCGGCCATTGACGCGCCAGCTCGACCCACCGCCGCGCTCGATACGGCGTACAATTTCGAGGTCCCCGCGGTCGTTGAAGGCGAAGGGCGCATCGCGCGCACTATTGTCGATCGTCAGCGCGACCTCAGCGAGATTGCGCGCCGCGCGGCTGGTAGTGCCGCCAAAGATGACGTCGTCCATCGCACCGCCGCGCAATCGACGGGCCGAATTCTCGCCCATGACCCAGCGCAGTGCTTCGGCGAGATTTGACTTGCCGCAGCCATTCGGCCCGATGATGCCGGTCAGCCCCGGGCCGATCGCCACCTCGGCCGCATCGGCGAAGGACTTAAAGCCGACCAGGCGCAGCCGATCGATCTGCATACGGCAGGGGTGCTGTGGTTATGATTTTTGGCGCGGATACGATCTTTTTTGGGCGGTTATGATTTTTGCGAGAGGTCGGAAAGCAGCTTGTTGAACGCCTCGACCGTGGGTTCCCCGGTATATTTGGTGCCGTTGACAAAAAAGGTCGGCGTCGAATTGACGTCGAGATCCTTCGAGGCGACGAGACGGCTGTTTAGAATTTGGTTTTCAAGCGCATTATCGGCGAGGCATTTATCGACTTGCGGCTTGCTCATGCCGCCGAGTTCGGCGAGCCGGGTCAGCGCCGCCTGATGATCGGGCGCTGTTACCCATTTGTCCTGGTCGGCGAAAAAGGTATCGACAAATGCATAAAAGCGGTCGGGTGGCGCGCAGCGGGCGATCATCGATGCGTGTACCGCCTCGCCGTCCAACGGAAAGTCACGGAGCACAAGCTTGGCCTTGCCGGTATCGATCCATTTCTTTTTGAGTTCGGGGAGTACGTCGTCGGCAAAATGCGCACAATGCGGGCAGGTCATCGAGGCATATTCGACGATCGTGATTGGGGCATCCGGGTTGCCGAGAATGCGGTCGTCTTTCCCGATCGTCAGCAGCTTCTGAGCTTCGGCTGGGTTTGCCGGGGTATCAGCCGCCATCGAGGGAGCCGACCATTGCAGTGCAATGCCGAGCGCACAGATCAAAGAGAGCCAGATTTGCCGCACCATTTGCCTCTCCGATACAACATGTTGAAGATATCGCTCTCATTGCCGAAACGCAACGATAACGCGATCGGCGCATCACCTGGTGTCGTTGACTACGCGAGCAAGGCGCTGGAGTGCCGCTCGCAATCCGGGATCGCCGATGTCGGAAAGTCGTGGGTCCTCCGCTGCCCCGGCGCCGCTCTCGGGCGCCTCGGCGGCAATGCGGCGAGGCTTTGGTACGAGGGGAAGAGTTGCTTGGATCAGTACCAATCGCGTTACCGCGGGGCGCCCGAGATAAAGGTTGACCCGTTCGATCAGCAATGGCGCGCGGTGTTGCAATTCGAGCGCCGCAGCGGGTGCGGTGCGGAGCTTCAGTACCCCGTCGCGGCCATAACCCACTGGCCAGGCAGTCAGCGCCCATTCCGGACCGGCGATTGCCGACCAATCGGCTTTAAGGCGCACCAGAAGGCCGCCGCCGCGCTTGATCGCGATCGGAGCGGCGAGTTTCGAGACCGCGATTCCGACCGCGCGAAAACCTGGATGGCGGTCGCCCAAATCGGCGGGGCCGCCTAGCCGCCGCGCCTTCGCTGCCTTCATGGCCTCAATCCGATCCAAATCATCATCACCTCGGGCGGTCCCCGACCCGGTGCTGCTGCTCGCCTGGTACGATCGGCACCATCGCGATCTGCCGTGGCGCGCGTCACCCGGCCATCCCGCGGACCCCTACCGCGTGTGGCTCAGCGAGATCATGCTGCAACAGACGACAGTGGCGACCGTAGCACCCTACTTCGCCCGATTTGTGAGGCGCTGGCCGGATGTCAGCGCGCTCGCGGCCGCGGCACTCGATGAAGTGCTGCATCAATGGCAGGGGCTCGGCTATTACGCCCGCGCCCGCAATCTGCACGCTTGCGCCCGGGTCGTTACCGAGCGCCACGGCGGGATCTTTCCGGCGGAGCTGTCGACTTTGCGCGCCTTGCCGGGGATCGGCGACTACACAGCCGCCGCAATCGCGGCGATCGCGTTTGATCAAAGGGTGGCCGCAGTCGACGGCAATGTCGAACGGGTCGTCGCCCGGCTTTATGCCGTTGGTGAACCGATGCCGGCTGCGAAAGCGCGGCTGCAGATGCTCGCGGCCGGGCTGGTGCCCGAACGCCGCTCCGGCGATTTCGCGCAAGCAATGATGGATCTCGGCGCTACGATATGCACGCCACGCCGGCCGCGCTGCGTGCTGTGCCCGTGGCGCACCGCCTGCGCCGCGGCTGCACAGGGGATCGCCGAGGATTTGCCGGCGCGCGCCGAAAAGCCGGAGCGTGCGGTGCGCTATGGCATCGCGTTTTGGATCACCCGGCCCGATGGCGCGGTGTTGCTGCGTCGTCGCGCGGAAAACGGGCTGCTCGGCGGCATGATCGAGATCCCGTCGACCCCGTGGCGGGCGGAACCGTGGACGTTCGCCGAAGCGGTCGGTGTCGCACCGATGCCGGTCGCGCCAGCGTGCTCGTCGCCGTTGCCCGGCACGGTCCGTCATGGTTTTACTCATTTCCAGCTCGAACTCGGGATCGTCGCCGCGCATAGCGGTCCGGGTATCCAAGGCCAACCGGATATCGATGGGTTATGGAGCCCGATCGACAAGCTTAGTGACCACGCGCTGCCGACCCTGATGAAAAAGCTCGCGCGTCACGCGATCTCGGCGCTGGCGTCGGGCGCCAACGAGGCTGCTTCGAACAACGGCAATGCACCGGCGAGGGCCAGACGCACCGGGGCAAACGAGCGGCGGTGATGCGGCGTCGGGCCGAGCCGCGCGATCGCTTCCCCGTGTTCGCGGGTCGCGTAGCCGACATTGGTTTCCCAGCCATAACCCGGGTAGCGCGGCGCCAAGGCGCGCATCAAGCGGTCGCGGGTGACCTTGGCGACGACCGAGGCCGCGGCGATCGAAAAACTGAGCCCGTCGCCACCGATCACGGTCTTTACGGCGCAAGTAATCGGCGGCGGCATGTTGCCGTCGACTAACGCGATTTCAGGCGACACTTTCAGCGCCGCGACGGCGCGCGCCATCGCCAGCAAGGCAGCGCGCAGGATGTTTATCGTGTCGATTTCGCACACACTCGCCGCCCCAAGGCCGATATGAGCCGTACCCCGATGGACGCACCGCCCAAGCGCCCTCCAGCACGCCTCGCGCTCGTCTGGCGTCAGCACCTTCGAATCGTCGAGCCGCTCGCGCAACGATCGCGGAAATCGCTTTTGGTCGAGGATGACCGCGGCGGCGACCACCGGCCCCGCGAGCGGCCCGCGCCCGACTTCGTCGATGCCGCAGACGATCCCCGCACAGCGCCGCTCGATCGCGAAATTCGGCATTGGTCCTCCTCGCGCCGGCTTTTGCCATGTTCGCGAGCGGCCAAGCAAGGCAGGCCTAGTCGGCACCGATGATTTGCGCGCGCTTGATCGCTATCTTGAGGAAATGCTCGCTTTGCACCACCGTATCACCCAGCTCACGCGCGTGGCGTTGGCTGCGTTCCTGGCGCTATCGTGCTCTCTGCTGCTCGAATCGCCGGCTCGCGCCTTCGATCTTTTCGCCACCCATGAGGTGACAGCGCAATTCGCGACCGCCGACGGCAAGCCGATGGCGAATGCTGAAGTGAAGGTCTTTGCGCAGGGCGAGCCGCAGACGCCGGTCCAAACCGGGCGTACGAACGCCGACGGCAAGTTTGTTTTTCCTGCCGATCGTGACGGCATCTGGAGCGCCGAGGCGCGAACCAAAACCGAAGTCGCGCGCGTAATGATCCGCGTCGGTGGTCCGGCTCAGCAGCAAGAAAGCCGCATCCCTCCCGTCGTTGTGATCGGCGCCCTTATCGGGCTGTTGGCCTTGGCGGTGTGGTATCGCGTGCTGCGCACCCGCAATCAACGCCGCCAACTGTAACCGCTGCACCGAGCGGCCTGCGCGCTTCCCCATAGCGCGTGGCGGCTCGCGCGATTATCGTCGCTAGACCAAGCGGGCAAATCGCAAAGGCGGGCGAGATGACGGCCAAATTGATCCTGAGCGGCGACATCAATCTGATGAACGTCACCGATCCGCTGGTTCCGTTTTCACTGGTCCGCGACGAGTTCCGCGGGGCGGATCTCGTATTCTCCAACCTCGAATGTTGCCTGTGCGCCCCGTCCGCCAGCCATTCGCTCGACAACGAAGGCTTTTTTGCCGACCCGGCAATCGCTGGTGAAGCCTTGAAATCGGCGGGTATCCAGGTGGTCGGAATCGCCAACAACGTCAATTACGGCGAGGCCGCGATCACCGCGTCGATCGCCCGGCTCGATCAAATCGGCATCCCGCACACCGGCGCCGGCGCCAATCGCGCCGCGGCTCGCCAGCCGATCATCCTCGAACGCGGCGGCTTCCGCGTTGGCTTTTTGCAGCGCAGTTCGGTCTACTGGCCGACCAATCACGAAGCGGGCGAGAACGCGGCCGGCATTGCGGTGATCGCGGACATACCGCCTATCAAGCCCCGATGCACGGCAGCCGCCCACCGGCCAATCGGCCGGGCATCCCGCCGCAAATCATCACCTGGGCCGACGAGCACTATCTGCAATGGTTCGCGGAAGACGTCGCGGCATTGCGCGCTGAGGCCGATATCGTCGTCGCCTCATGCCATTGGGGTGTCGGCCGCGACGTGCTGCAATACATGACCGAGATCGGCCACACGGCAATCGATGCCGGGGCCGACATCGTGATCGGGCACGGCCCGCATTTCTCGCTCCCGGTCGAAATTTACCGCGGCAAACCGATCTTTTATGGGCTGGGCAGCTTTTCGTTCCATACTGGACACGGCGGGCACCGTCATGGCGACTGGCTCGGCATGATGGTGCGGGCGCAGTGCGATCGGCAGCGGATCAGCCGCCTGACATTCCAGTTCGTGCGCCACGACGCGCAGAACCGGACGATCTTGCGCAGCCTCGCAGATGAGGCAGCGGCATTCGACCAAGTCGCGCAGGAGAGCAAAGCGCTTGGCGCCGAACTCGCGGCCGATGGCGACGAGGCAGTCGTCAAGCTCAATGCTTGACCTCGCCCAGCGGCTGGCGGATGTAGGACGAGCTGCCCTGGGCCGCCAATCCAACCGATGGGAAGAAAATGCCAAGCATCACCTACGTCCATTCCGACGGGTCACGTCAGGTTCTCGACGTCCCGGTGGGCACCAGCATCATGCGCGGCGCGATCTTGAACAGCGTCGAGGGAATTGTCGCCGAATGCGGCGGCGAGATGATGTGCGCAACCTGCCATGTTTATGTCGACGAGCCGTATCTCGATCGCATGCCGCAGCAATCGGATGACGAAAAGGCGATGCTCGAATTCACCGCGAGCGAGCGCAAGCCAAACAGCCGCCTCAGCTGTCAGCTGGTGGTCACCCCGGAGATGGACGGGCTCGTAGTTTACCTACCCGAGAGCCAAGTCTGATGCCGGAGCCGGTCGTCGCCGTTGTCGGCGCCGGCCAGTCCGGTTTCCAGGCGGCTTCTTCGCTGCGGCAGGAGGGGTTTGCCGGCCGCATCGTGCTGATCGGCGACGAGCCGGGTCTGCCATATCAGCGGCCTCCCTTGTCGAAATCCTATTTGTCGGGCGAGAGCGGCCTTGAAGAATTGTGGCTGCGCCCCGAGGCGTTCTACCAAAATCAGAAAATCGATCTTTTTACCGGCGAGACCGCGACGGCGATCGACCGCCCGGGACACGCCGTGCGATTGGCCTCGGGCGGCGCGATCGAGTGCGATCACATCGTGCTGGCGACGGGGGCGCGATGCCGCGCATTGCCGGTGCCAGGCGCCGAACTCGACGGCGTCATGCCGTTGCGTACTCTCGTTGATGCCGACATTTTGCGCGAGCGCCTCAAGGAGGCGCGCGAAGTCGTGGTCGTCGGCGCCGGTTTTATCGGTCTCGAATTCGCCGCGGTCGCGATCAGCGCCGGCGCGTCGGTGCATATCGTCGAACTCACCCACCAACCGATGGGCCGCGTGGTCTCGGCGGAAACCTCGCATTTCTTTACCGAAGCGCACCGCGCTTGGGGGGCGACGATCTCGCTCGGGACCGGGGTCGCCCGCATAGTTGGGGATGGCCGCAGCGCCACCGGAGTCGAAACCAGCGACGGCCGGATATTACCGGCGGATCTGGTTTTGATCTGCATCGGGGTTGTGCCCAATGCCGAACTCGCCCGCGATGCCGGTCTCGCGACTGATAACGGGATCGTCGTGGACGAATATCTGCAAACCGGTGTTCCGGTACTTTCGGCGATCGGCGATTGCGCCAATTTCCCAACCCGTTTCGCCAGCGGCCGAGTGCGGCTTGAATTGGTGCAGAACGGTGTCGACCAGGCGCGCGAGGTCGCCGCCCGGATTACCGGGAAGCGCGTGGCGCCCTACGACAAGGTGCCGTGGTTCTGGAGCGATCAGCGCGACCTCAAACTGCAGATCGCCGGCATCACTGTCGGACACGATTTGGCGGTCGTGCGCGGCGAGCCCGAGAGCCGCAGCTTTTCGGTTTTCTGCTTTTCCGGCGAACGGCTGATCGGCGTCGAGTTCGGTGAACCGGCCGGCCGACCATATTGTCGCCCGCCGGCTGCTCGCCGCCGGCCCGCGCCTGTCCCCACCCCAGGCTGCAGACGAGAGCTACGATTTGAAGGCGCACATGGCGCGCAACCGATGAGCGACGACGTCCTGATAACCGGCGGCCTCGTCATCGACGGCAGCGGCCGCCCGGGCCAGCAGGCTGACGTACTGGTGCGCGACGGCCGGATCGCCGCGCTCGGCCCGTCATTGTCCAACCCCGCGGCCAAAGTGATCGATGCCGCGGGGCTGGCGGTCACCCCCGGCTTTATCGACATCAAAACCCACTCCGACTTCACCTTGCCGATCAACCCCAAGGCCGAAAGCAAGGTGCGGCAGGGAGTAACGACCGAGATCATCGGCCATTGCGGGTTTTCGGTGGCGCCGGTGCTGCCCGGCAAGCTCGAATTGATCCGCGATTATTTGAGCGCCAGCGCGCCGTGGTTGCCGTTTCGCGAGCTGCGGTTTCCCGAATACCTCGACACTTTTCCCGCGACCGCGGTCAATCCCGGCATGCTGGTTGGCCACCACACATTGCGGCTGAATGTCATGGGGATGGCACCGCGGGCGCCGACCGCGGCCGAGTTGGCGCAGATGGCGGAATTACTGGAGGAAGGGCTTGCGGCGGGTGCGCTGGGCTTGTCGACCGGGTTGTTCACGCCACCGAGCAGCTACGCCGAGCGTGACGAACTCCTGGCATTGTGCGCGGTGTTGAAGCGCCATAACGCCGCCTATTTCACCCATCTTCGCGACGAATTGAACAAGGTCGTCGAAGCCGTCGAGGAAGCGATCGACATCGCGCGTACATCGGGCGTGCATGTCGAGATCGTGCATTTGAAATGCTCCGGGCTCGACAATTGGGGCAAGGCCGCGCGCATCCTGGCGATGATCGAAGCAGCCAAGGCCGAGGGGCTGGCGATCGATTGCGACGCCTACCCCTATGCGGCCGGCAGCAATCCGCTGAAGAATTTGCTGCCCGCCTGGGTCCAAGAGGACGGCATGGAGGCGATGCTGGTCCGGCTCGCGATGCCCGAGACCCGCGCCCGGATCCGCAGCGACATCGATCGCGACGGGCTGAACAATTGGGGACGCATCCCGTCCTGGGATTGCGTGCGGGTCTCGATCTCGCCGCACCTGCCGCAACATGCCGGCGAGACCTTTGGCGGCATTGCCGCAAGCCGCGGCGTCGACCCGATCGACGCGGTTTGCGATTACCTGGTCGAGGACAAGGGTGCGACGCGGGTGCTGATTACCTCGATCGCCGAGGACGACATTCGCGAAATCGTGCGCTCACCATTGGCCCTGGTCGGGTCCGACGGCAATTGCGTCGCCGATTACGGAATTGTCAGCCAGGGAATGCCGCATCCGCGCTTCTACGGCACGTTCCCGCGGATCTTAGACCATTACGTGCGTGACGAGCATTTGCTGCCGCTCGAAGCCGCAGTGCGCAAGATGACCGGAGCGACCGCCGCGGCTTTGCGTCTGCGCGACCGCGGACTGTTGCGAGAAGGCTATCGCGCCGATATCGCGATCTTCGATCCCGCCGATTTCCGGGATCGCGCGACCTATGCCGAGCCGCACCAATACCCGACCGGCGCTCGGACAACCGTGCTGGTCAACGGCACGATCGTAGTCGAAAACGCGCCGCCACACCGGCGCCCTGCCGGGAACGGTGCTGCGCCGAGCCGCCGATGGCACTGTCGGGTAGCTCTAGGCTCCAAACTCAATCAAGTTATTGACATATCACGGTGGCCGTGATTTAAGCTGGAAACTTCGTGGGCTTGGATCATGGCGGGGGAATTCTGGCTTGACGATCGGCAATGGGCGGCGATCGCCGCGCTGTTGCCAAGGAACCAACCGGGGGCGCATCGCAAGGACGATCGCCGGATCATTAGCGGCATTATCCATGTGCTCAAGGTCGGGTGCCGGTGGCAGGATTGCCCGGCGGTCTACGGTCCGCCGACGACGATCTACAATCGCTTTCACCGCTGGGCGCGGCGCGGTATCTGGCGACAATTGTTCACCGCGCTGGTCACCGTCGAACCCGGCGGCATCGAGATGATCGACAGCACCACCACCAAGGCGCATCGCTCGGCGGCCGGCGGAAAAGGGGGGCTGAGTTCCAGGCGATCGGCCGCTCGCGCGGCGGGCGAACGACAAAAATCCATGCTGTTGTCGATGGTCGCGGTCGTCCCGTCGCCTTCGCCATAACCCCCGGGCAGCGCGGCGATGCGCCTATCGCTCGCGGCCTGCTCGAACCATTGCCGCCAGGCCGTCTGTGCGCCGCCGATGGCGCCTATGACAGCGATCGGCTCCGGTTGTTTCTGATCGAGCGCGGCACCCGCCCGGTCATTCCCAATAACCCCGCCCGCAAGCATCTTCATCCATTCGATCCCCAGGCCTACAAGCTGCGCAACTTGATCGAACGAATGTTTGGCCGCCTCAAAGACTGGCGCCGCATCGCCACCCGCTACGACAAGCTCGCCGCCAACTTCGCCGCTGCCGTCGCCCTCGCCGCCGTCATCAACTGGTGGTTGTGATTGAGTTCTGGAGCCTAGACGACCCGGGCTATTCGGCGGCAGTTGCTGCTCGGAGGGCTTGGGCGAGCGTGAGCTCGTCCGGGCGGTATGGGAAGAAAACCGCACCGAGCGTCACCAATGCCCCGGCGATCGCCAGGACCTGGAAGAGTGCGGTGAAACCACCATGTGCGTGCATCACTGCGACGAGCGGGATCGCCGTGGCAGCGACACCGAACGACAGCAAATAGCGGACCGCGTAGACGCGCGATCGCCATTCGGCATCGGTATAACGCGCCACCATCGCGTCGTTGAACGTGATCTGGCCGAAGACCACAAATACCAGACCGGCCAGCACCAGGATCATCCCCCATCCGCCAGCGTGCGAAGCGACCAGCAGCAATGGCGCCTGCAACAAGGCGATCGCCAAAAACCCGACCTTGAGCGGATGGCGGTCTATCAGGCGGCCCATGACCAACTGTGACATCGCTCCGACGAGATAGACCGCACTGACCAGCACGCCAACGACGAAAGTCGAGCCCGCGAGTTGCGGCAGGCGCTCGTCGACCATCTTTGGCAAAGCCACCGTCGTCGCGTTGAACACGACCCCGCCCGCAAGAGTGACGAGAACCAGTACCAGAAAGGCGCGCACAATCACCGCGCGCGGGAAAGTGACGTGGCGGAGCGCACCGCCGGGTCTGCTATGCTGATTGGCTTCGGGCGGAACCAGCGCCAGATAGGCGAGACCGATCCCGAATGCCGCCGCCCCGGGCAGAATAAAGGCCCAGCGCCAGCCGAGCCACTGCGTGACGGCCCCCGTCGCAAGCGCCGCCGAGGCGACCCCGAAATTGCCCCAGACGCCGTTGACGCCGATCGCGCGCCCGACCCGTTCGGCATGCCCGACCAGCATCGCGGTGCCGACCGGGTGGTAGATCGCGGCGAACAGGCCCATCGCCGCCAATCCCAGGGCGAGCTGCCAGCGCGTCTGGGTAAAGCCGGTCGACGATCGTCGCAACCCCGAGGCCGAGAAAGAACACGGCCAGCATGTTGCGGCGGCTCCAGCGATCGCCGAGCCAGCCGGCCGGCAATGATCCCGGCGCCAAACATGATGAACCCGCCCAATGCCAAGCGTGATCAGCTCGCTGTATGGCCGGGCGAAATCGGTCTGCATGCCGAGCACCGCGGTCGGGAAGATCAGCATCACCATGTGGTCGATCAAGTGGCCGATGTTGATAAAGCCGATGACAGGGGGCCGCGCCGCCATAAATCCTCCGATCGACAGCATGCTAAAATCAGCATAAATATCGCGTCCGATCTAATCCGGGCAGCCAATGATCGTCGCGAAACCGACATTATGAAGAGCATCGACCGCGACGATTACCAGACCACCCCGCGGCCACTCGCCGGCATGGCAAAGGATTTCGCCGATGGCTTTTGGATCGAGCCGCATTGCCATCCGCGAGCGCAGCTGAGCTGGGCGCTCTCGGGCGTGATGACGGTGACGGCGGCGTGCGGCACCTGGGTCGTGCCGCCAAACCGTGCGCTGTGGATTCCCGCCGGGACCGAGCACGAGATCCGAATGTCGGGTGCCGTGGCGATGCGCGCGATCTATGTCGACCCGGCGGTGGCGGCAACAGTCGCTGCCGAGTGCAAAGTCATTCTGGTCTCGCCATTGCTGCGGGCATTGATGCTGGAACTCGTCGCAGCACCCCTCGACTACGACGAAAGCGGGACGGGTCGGCCACGTCGCGGCCCTCTTTCTCGATGAGATCCGCGTTCTCGATGCGCAGCCACTGTACATACCGAAGCCATCGGACAAGCGGCTGCAGCGGGTTTGCGAGGCGTTGCTGCACGATCCCGGCCGGCGCGAAACGTTAGAGGAATGGTCAACGCTCGCCGGCGCGAGCAGCCGAACCTTGGCGCGGTTGTTCGTGCGCGAAACCGGGTCGCGCTTTGTCGATTGGCGCCACCAGGTCCGGCTGGCGCAAGCGCTGGTGCGCCTGGCGCAAGGGCAGAACATCGCCGCCGTAGCGCGGGCGGTCGGCTATGACAGCGCCAGCGCCTTTACCGCCATGTTCCGCCACTCGCTCGGCAAAACGCCGCGCGACTATTTTAGCTGCTGATATACCGCCACCCTACC
>CAVZQT010000003.1:0-2330000 GCA_963777435.1 uncultured Alphaproteobacteria bacterium | reverse complement strand
CTACTGAGATGTTTCAGTTCGCCGGGTTTGCCTCCTCGACCTATGGATTCAGTCGAGGATACCCATTGCGGGTGGGTTGCCCCATTCGGAAATCCAGGGATCAACGATCGCTCGCATCTCCCCCTGGCTTATCGCAGCGTGCCACGTCCTTCATCGCCTCTCAGTGCCAAGGCATCCACCAAATGCCCTTACTTGACGCTTGATCGCAAAACCCGTCGCTTGCAGGGACAAGCCCCGCAGACAAGCCACAGAAGCTCTCGCATGAACCTCGGACACTCGTCTCCCAGACAGCTGCTCAGCGCCATCGAAGACACTTCGGCCGGCAGCTCACACCGTACGGCAGCACGTCCCCTCGGTCACTCCCTCTTCACCTGTCAAAGATCACGCGCCCGACAGCCATCGCCAGCCGGCGAACATCGCATTCTCCCGATCGATCGACTCGCCGTCGACCTGCCTCCGAAGCCGCAGGCTCGCGCAGTCGCCATGCCCTGCAGCGCTTGGCGACAATCGGCGCCGCAGCGCTGCGCCGGTGGTGGAGGTGAACGGAATCGAACCGATGACCTCCTGCTTGCAAAGCAGGCGCTCTCCCAACTGAGCTACACCCCCGCTCAGGGCCAGGACCAGGCGCAGCATCAGGACTCGCTGCCGCACGGCGTCTGTGTGAATGGTGGGCCAGGGAGGATTTGAACCTCCGACCTCACGCTTATCAAGCGCGCGCTCTAACCAACTGAGCTACTAGCCCTAGCCGATCAGGCCGACAGCCGACGGCGCTCGCCGATCGGCTCGGATCGGGGAAGGGATGCGCAGACGGCGGCGTCGCGATCAGATGACAGAGCCAGGATCAGAATCAGACCGATGCCGTCTGCTGTGATCGGAGAAAGCCCGGCGACGATTCCGATCCCGACTCTGATCTGCCTCAGGCATCCAGAAAGGAGGTGATCCAGCCGCAGGTTCCCCTACGGCTACCTTGTTACGACTTCACCCCAGTCGCTGACCTTACCGTGGTCGGCTGCCTCCTTGCGGTTGGCGCACCGCCTTCGGGTAAAACCAACTCCCATGGTGTGACGGGCGGTGTGTACAAGGCCCGGGAACGTATTCACCGCGGCATGCTGATCCGCGATTACTAGCGATTCCAGCTTCATGCTCTCGAGTTGCAGAGAACAATCCGAACTGAGACGGCTTTTCGAGATTGGCCAAGGGTCGCCCCTTCGCATCCCTCTGTCACCGCCATTGTAGCACGTGTGTAGCCCAGCCCATAAGGGCCATGAGGACTTGACGTCATCCCCGCCTTCCTCCGGCTTGTCACCGGCAGTTCCTTCAGAGTGCCCGGCATAACCCGATGGCAACTGAAGATGAGGGTTGCGCTCGTTGCGGGACTTAACCCAACATCTCACGACACGAGCTGACGACAGCCATGCAGCACCTGTGTTCCCGCCAGCCGAACTGAAGAAGCCGATCTCTCGGCCCCATACGGGACATGTCAAGGGCTGGTAAGGTTCTTCGCGTTGCGTCGAATTGAACCACATGCTCCACCGCTTGTGCGGGCCCCCGTCAATTCCTTTGAGTTTTAACCTTGCGGCCGTACTCCCCAGGCGGTGTGCTTAAAGCGTTAGCTGCGACACCGAAGAGCTAGGCCCCCCAACGTCTAGCACACATCGTTTACGGCGTGGACTACCAGGGTATCTAATCCTGTTTGCTCCCCACGCTTTCGCGCCTCAGCGTCAGTATCGGTCCAGAGAGCCGCCTTCGCCACCGGTGTTCTTCCCAATATCTACGAATTTCACCTCTACACTGGGAATTCCACTCTCCTCTCCCGAACTCAAGCACCAGAGTATCAAGCGCAATTCCCAGGTTGAGCCCGGGGCTTTCACGCCTGACTTCTCAGCGCCGCCTACGCGCCCTTTACGCCCAGTAATTCCGAACAACGCTCGCCCCCTTCGTATTACCGCGGCTGCTGGCACGAAGTTAGCCGGGGCTTCTTCTGCGGGTACCGTCATCATCGTCCCCGCCGAAAGAGCTTTACAACCCTAAGGCCTTCATCACTCACGCGGCATTGCTGGATCAGGCTTGCGCCCATTGTCCAATATTCCCCACTGCTGCCTCCCGTAGGAGTTTGGGCCGTGTCTCAGTCCCAGTGTGGCTGATCATCCTCTCAGACCAGCTACGGATCATCGCCTTGGTAGGCCGTTACCCCACCAACTAGCTAATCCGACGCGGGCCCCTCCTAGAGCGATAAATCTTTCCCCGGGCTTCCACGGGCGTATGCGGTATTAGCCGAAGTTTCCCTCGGTTATCCCCCACTCCAGGGCAGGTTCCCACGCGTTACTCACCCGTGCGCCACTCGACTCCGTATTGCTACAGCGTTCGACTTGCATGTGTTAGGCATGCCGCCAGCGTTCGTTCTGAGCCAGGATCAAACTCTCAAGTTTAACCCAGGGCCGCCAGCCCAAACCGCACCCCAAACGGGAATGCCGCCAGACCGCCGGCCCGATCATTAGGGCCTCTAAAACGTTCGCATCGATGCGCGAACTTCAGAACAGCCCCACCGACATGATACCCGCTTGCTCGCAGGCATCGCGCCGGCGCGGCCGCCGTCCGCGCATCCCTTCCCTTAATCTCACAATCTCAAACAACACCGGCCGCAGACCCAGACCCATCAGCTCAAAGCCTATTCAGCCACAAGCCGACAAACCCAACCGTCACAGCCAAATCTTCCGGCCCGATCGCGGACATCTGGCTGACATCCATCAGACCGCCCCAACAAAGGGGCCGCGCTTATAACCCCGCCCCCAACCCCAAGTCAACCCAATCTGTCCGACGCGCTTTGCGGATCGTCCGCGATCGGCGTCAACCCGGCGACCGGCATCAGGTCAGCGCGGAACGCCAAAATAGGTACCTCAAACAGCCTTGTCCAGACTCGCCGCAACAATTCTTTCATCTCGAGCTTTAGAGCAGACCCAAGCCCCGCAACTGCGCCAACATCTGCTCCGGGGGCGGAGCGGCGGCAAGCGCACGGTCGGGCGGCGCAACGTCAGCCGGCAGGTACCGCCAGCCTTGAAAGGCGCGGCACGAGCGAGGAAAGGTCGGGACCAACATCGGATCAACCTCGATCAGGCAGTAGCGACGGCCGGTTGCGTCGCGGTCCGTGCGAAAGCCGTTTACCCGTTGCCGCACCGCGATTTGGCCTCGGATGACCCAGTAGATTGAGCCATTGTCGAGCACTTCGGCCGCGCGCCGAGGGCAATTTCGGGTATAGACCCAGTCGCCGCCACGCTCGGCAGCGCGGAGTGTGCGAACTCGGCGGAGCTGGTCGATATCGTCGATGCCGACCGCGAGCTTCAACAGATGCAGCGCCATCCGCGGAACACCGATTCAGGGGTGCTCGGTCTCGGGTGCTGCCAGCGCGATCAGTTCCGCCCCCTCCTCGACGAGATCGCCGACCGCAAAGCGCACGGACTCGATCACTCCATCGGCAGGCGCGGTGATCGTGTGCTCCATCTTCATCGCCTCGATCGCCATCAACGGCTCGCCCCGCCGAACTTTAGCGCCCACTTCGACTAACAGCCGGGTCACCCGGCCCGGCATCGGCGCGGTCAGTTTCCCTGCCGCCGGATCTTCGCTCGCGGCGGCGGCCAGGCGATCGATTTCTTCAAATTGCCAGCTTCCTCCCTCGATGAAGACGGCAACTGCGCTTCCGTAATCGAGGACGTGTACGCGCTTTTTGACCCCGTCAAACGTGAAACAATAAAGGCCGTCCGAACCTGTTTCGGAGGAAACAGCGGCCTGTCGATCGTCAAAACGCAGCACCCATCCGCGGTTCATCGCGGTCGCCGCGATGCGGTTGTCTTTGCCGGCGTGCCGCAATGTGACGTCCTGCTCGGCTCGACAGCCGAGGCGCCAGCCGCCGCTGCTCGCCCATGGACAGAACGGATCAGCTGACGACGTGGCGGTGGCGTCAGCGACCGTTTTGCGAGCCATCAGCCGATTGATCACCGCCGCGGCCAGTGCCTCTTGCGGAACCGCCCGTTCGGCAGGCAGCAGTGCGGCCTGGTGACGCTCGATAAATCCGGTGTCGATTGCGGCCCCCGCGAAATCAGAATGGGCCGCTACTCGCGCCAGAAATCCCAGATTTGTGCGCACGCCAAGAACCGCTGTCTCGGAGAGCGCCCGCTGCAGTCGGCCGATCGCAGCGGGACGGTCCTCACCAAAGACGATGATCTTGGCGATCATCGGATCGTAGAACGAGGTCACGACATCGCCCTCGCGTACGCCGGTATCGACCCGAGCAATTTCGGGCGGCGGCAAATAGAGGCGATGAAGTGCGCCGGTCTGCGGTAGAAATTGCCGTTCGGGGTCCTCCGCGTAGAGCCGGGCCTCGATCGCGTGTCCATTGATCGACAGATCGTGCTGGCACAGCGGCAAATGCTGGCCCGCCGCGACGCGCAACTGCCATTCGACAAGATCGAGCCCGGTGATCGCTTCGGTCACAGCATGTTCGACCTGCAACCGGGTATTCATCTCGATAAAGTAAAAGGCCCCGTGCGAGCCTCTTTGCGCGATAAACTCGACCGTTCCTGCTCCGACATAGCCGACCGCGCGCGCTGCCGCGACCGCAGCCTCCCCCATTGCCCGCCACATTTCTTGCTCGATACCAGGGGCTGGCGCCTCCTCGATCACCTTTTGATGGCGGCGTTGGATCGAGCAGTCGCGATCAAAGATGTGGAGAATATTTCCGTGCCTGTCGGCAAAGACTTGCACTTCGATATGGCGCGGCTGGTCGAGGTACTTCTCGAGGAGAATTCTGGTCATCGCCAAAGGCGCTTACCGCCTCGCGCCGCGCTGAAGCCAGCGCCGCCGCAAAATCCTCGGGCTTCATGACCATCCGCATGCCACGGCCGCCGCCGCCGGCCGAGGCCTTGATCAACACCGGAAACCCAATTCGTCGTGCTTCGTCGGCGAGACGGTCGGAACCTTGATCCTCGCCGTGATAACCCGGGACAACGGGTACGCCGGCGCCAACCATCAACGACTTCGCCGCCGCCTTCGAGCCCATCGCGCGCATCGCCGCTGCCGGCGGGCCGACAAAAAGCAGCCCAGCCCGCTCGCAAGCCTCGGCGAAATTGGGATTTTCGGATAAAAAGCCGTAACCCGGATGTACCGCTTGCGCTCCGCTGGCGCGCGCCGCATTGACGATTGCTTCGATGTTGAGATAGCTGTCGCGCGCCGGCGCCGGGCCGATCGGCCACGCCTCACCGGCGAGTTCGACATGCAAGGCACCCCGATCGGCCTCCGAATACACCGCCGCCGTGGCGATCCCCATCCGCCGCGCGGTGCGAGCGATGCGGCAGGCGATCTCGCCGCGATTCGCGATCAAAATTTTCGCAAACAAGATCAGGCCTGCGCGTCGAGGGCCGCGCCCACGGCCACGCCCAGGTCAGAACTCACGCAGCAGCCGGCCGAAGCCGTCGATCTGGTCGGCGATGCCGTTATTGCGCAACGCCCACCAATAAGTGGCGGTATTGATCGCCAGCACCGGTTTGCCGAGCCATATCTCGGCCGCCGCGGCGAGTTGTGCCATCGCCAAATTGGTGCCGACTTGAACGATCGCTTCGACATCGGGTCCGTCCACCGACAGGACAGCTTGGCGCAGTTCCCGCTCCCCGACATGTGCGATCAACACCGGGCTCGTGCATTTGAGCCCGATCAGATTGATCACCTCAAACCCGCAATCGGTAAAGAACCGCTGCACCTGGCGATCGGCGACCGGCATATAGGGGGTGACGACCGCGATCCGTCGGACGTCGCCATAACGCCGCAATGCCCGGCGCGCGGCGTCCGAACCCATCGTGACGGCTACTCCGGCGCGGGCTTCGATACGTTCGCGCAGCCTTTCGCTGCCGTCGAGCCCGCCCCAGAAGGTTTCGGACGACATGCCCATGATCAAATGACCTGGCTCGCAGGTCATCACCCGGTCGACCGCGGCCAGCAATTCGCGGTCTACCGTCTCGATCAATTTCTCAAAATCGGCATCGCTCCGAAGTGGATCGTTTGGAATGTGAATGCGCGCGAAGTGGTTGGTGACACCGCGCGGCCGCATCATGTCGAATTCGGGCTGCACCACCGTATTGGTGCTGGGCGCGATAACCCCGAACTTCATCCGCCAACCAAGCGCGTCGGTCATGGCCGGCTCCCTTGCTAGCGCCCGCCCGAGACTACGCGATTCGGCCGCGGCACTCGCCAAAGCCGATCGAAACAAAGCCGGGCTTGTGGCAGTGCGCGCGAAAGATCACCTCGTCGCCCTCTTCGAGAAAGGTGCGGGTTTCGCCTGACTCCAGCGACGTCGAGCGCGTCCCGTCTTCGCTGAGCTCCATCAAGCTGCCGTAGCCGTCGCGCGTGGGACCGGAGATCGTGCCGGTGCCGAACAAATCGCCGGGGCGGAGATTGCACCCGCCACTGGTGTGATGCGTGACCAGCTGCGCCAAGGTCCAATAGAGGTCGGTCGTGTTGCTCGCGGACATCCGGTGCGGCGGCAGTCGCTTCGCCCGCAGGCCTTCGCTCAACAGAAAAGCTTCGAGCGCGATGTTGAAGGCGCCCTCCTGCTGATCTATCGCTGCCCACAGGTGCGGCAAGGGCTTCGGGTCGCCATCGGGCCGCGCCGGCTGCGGTACGCGAAACGGCGCCAGAGCCTCCGTCGTGACAATCCAGGGTGACACCGTGGAGCCGAAATTCTTGCCGAGAAAGGGGCCTAGCGGCTGCGATTCCCAGCCTTGGACATCGCGCGCCGACCAATCGTTGACCAGACCCAGCCCAAAAATATGCTCGGCCGCCTGGCCGATCGGGATCGGTTCGCCCTGAGCATTTCCGGGGCCGATCCACACCGCGAGTTCGAGCTCATAATCGAGCTTCCGGCACGGGCCGTAAGTCGGGGCTGGCTCGTCCGGCGCCTTGCGCTGGCCATTCGGCCGCCGGATCGGCACATTCGACGGCCGAACCGAAGAGGCACGGCTGTGATAGGCAACCGGCACGTATTTGTAATTGGGGCTCAGCGGATTGTTCGGGTCACGCCGGCGACCGCCATTGCGCGCGTGATGAATGCCGGCAAAAAAATCGGTGAATTCGCCGATCGCGGCGGGCAGATGCATCGCGCATTGGCCGGCGGGATGCAACAGCCGCCCGGCCATTGCTTCAACTTTGGCGCGCTCGGTGGTGTCGGCCGCGAGCAATTTGGAAACCCGTTTACGCAGTGCCAGCCGCGGCGGGGTGCCGAGCGCCATCAGCGGGTTGAGCGCGGGGCCCGCCGCCGCCTCGGCGGCTTTGCCGGCTTCACCCGAAAACAACCCGGCCTCGAGTGCCGCGGCGAGGTCGAGAATCATGTCGCCGATCGCGACACCGCCGCGCAGCGCGCCGCCAGCCGGGCTGAAGACGCCGAATGGCAGATTCTGTATTGGAAACTCACTGTGACCATTGGCCGAGGAGACCCAGCTCTTGCGCCTCGGATCATGGGTTTCGTCGATCCCGCTCATCGCTCGCGCCCTTTTCAGCCAACCCGGATAGCGGGATCATCACCATTTCCGCCGCTGATGGCGAGCCGCAAATGATCCTGAGCTGCTCCAGTTATCACCATTGGCCGCGAGCGCTTCGAAGATGATGCTGCGCCTAACCCTTGCGATTTGGCACGTGTTCGGCATCCTGCTGATTATCGTCCTGGTGACGGAGTTCGGTGTCGAGGGCTGGCGTAGCTTAAGCCGCTGGTTGCGTTACCGCCGCCCGACCCGGCCCGATCGCACTGCCGGCGCCGACGCATACGCCGGCGCCGATTGGTCGGGAGCTTATTTCGACGAATTTCGCCGCGCCGTGCGCGTCCAGTGGAAACCCTATGTCGAGTGGTGGCAGCAGCCGTTCCGCGGCGCTTATGTCACGATTGATGAACGCGGCTTGCGCCCGACACCGGGCGAGCACTCTTGCTGGGGCGATGCGGTCCAGAATCCTGTGCTTTGGCGGATCGACGATGATGGGCATGGGGGCGCGCGACGAACACACGATACCGGCGATTTTAGCACGGCAGCTGACAGAACTCGGCCACTCTGTCGCAGTGTCCAATTACGGCCAGCTCGGTCACAACAGCACGCAAGAGACAATCACGCTTCAGCAACTGCTGAAAGACGGCGAGCGGCTCGACATAGCGCTGTTTTACGATGGCATTAACGAGATGGCGGGCGCCGAGCAGACCGGCCGGGCCGATGGCCTGTTCAACGAGGCAAGGCGACGCGCCGAATTCAATTTGCTGCTTCCCGAGCGACGGCGCGATCTGTTGGTGGCGGCATTGATGGCGGCGGCACCGCGCACGTTGCGGCGGCTGCGCCAAGTGACCGGGCTCCCATTGCGCGGACCGGCGCCGGCGCTTCCGGCCGATTTGTCGCAAATCGATTTGGCAGATTTAGCTCGGCAGGTTATCGCGACCTATCGGGAAAATCTTAGGCTGATTCGAGCGCTGGCGCGTGAATATGGGTTCAGGCCAATTTTCTTCTGGCAGCCTGTGATCACCACAAAAAAGTTGAAAACCGCGGACGAGCAGCGCTGGGAGCGAGACTACACCTACAATCCCACCGCGCGGTCGCATCTTTACCAGGCCATTATCGAGGAACGCCGCCTTTGCCGAGGGTTGACCGAGGCGGGTGATGCAATCGATTTGTCGGCGCTGTTTGACGACTGGAGCGCCCCCGTATACATCGACCTTTATCATCTTTCGGAAACTGGCAATGCGGCGGTGGCCGCTGCAATGCTGCCCACCGTGGCGAGCGTCGTCGCAGCCGGGGGCGGCGCATCAGCACAAGAGGCTAGCCGATGGAATGGTGGATTTTAGCCGGTGTAGTTCTCGCCCTGTCGGCAACCGCCGCGTTTACCCGCTTACGGAAATCGCGGCGGGCAAACGCGGAAAAAGACACCAAAAATATTTACCCGCTGTGGTAGCCAGCAATCGCTGCTATCAGCAGCCCCCGACTTCAGACGCCAACGGGCTCGTGGCGGAAGCCGTCGCCCCAGCGCTTGATGTGGCCGACCGAAGGCGAGGGGAAATGCATCGTGCAACATAGGGTCGGCGTGTCGCAGTAGCGCTCGAGAAAGGCACGGCGGGTGGCAACCGCCTGCTGCGGGTCGTAATCGACGCGCATGACCAATTCCGGATAGCGCCCCTGAATCGGCGAATGGATTAGATCGCCAGTGAACACCGCCTGGTCCCCGCCGCGGCCGGCACAGACCGCGAAGTGATCGGGTGTGTGACCCGGTGTCGGTGTCAGCCGGATATGGTCATTGAGCTGATAATCGCTCGTCACCAGCTCGGCCTTATTGGCTTCGATAATCGGCAACACGCTGTCGCGCATCGGATCGAGCGGCGTTTCGCGATCAATTTCCTCCCAGTACTCGTATTCCTTTTTCGAAAACAGATACTTGGCCTTTGGAAAGGTCGGGACCCAGCGACCGTTCTCCATTCGGGTGTTCCAGCCGACATGGTCACCATGCAGGTGCGTGCACATAACGAAATCGATGTCGTCCACCCCGATGCCGGCAGCCTTTAACGCCTGCATCCAATTGCTGTCGCTTTTGCGGTGCCATGTCGGGCGGTGCAGGAACGTCTTGTCGTTGCCGATGCAGCTGTCGACGAGAATCGTGTGATGCGGGGTTTTGACGACGTATGACTGAAAGCACAGGACGGCATGGTCGGTTGCGGGGTCGAGTGCGGCCGGCTGCAGCCATGACCGATTTTCATCCAGCAATTCCCGGTTCAGGCTCGGCAGAAATTCCAGAATCGGCGTGAACCCGGCCTCTTGCTCGATCAAACGATGGACAGTCATGTCGTTGACGGTGAAGCTGGTGAGCATCGCAATCGACCCCCAAAGTGATTTGCTGGTCCGGCGGAGATCGTATCTGGCTTAGCTCGCAATTGCTAACGATCCGAGTGGAGTGAACGGGGATCGGTCCGATGGGGTTAACCTGGGTTGCGGCGCAGGAACACGAGGCGTGCGGCGCCATAGACGCGCTCGTCGAGAATCACGAAACCCGATGGCGCCGTGAATGGCTCGCGCGCCCCGACCTCGACGACCGCGAGTGCCTCGGGCGTCAGCCAGCCGGCCCCAGGGAGCGCCAATAAGGCTGGCGCTGCGAGCCCGCTCGCATAGGGCGGGTCGAGAAAGGCGACGGCACAGGCGACCCGCGCACGCGGCGGCCGGGTCGCGTCGCCGGCAATGACCCGAGCCCGTGCGGTCTCGCCGAGTTCGGCGATATTGCGGCGTAACCCGATCAGCGCCTCACGCTCGTTTTCGATAAAGATAGCTTCGGCAGCGCCGCGCGACAGCGCTTCGAGACCGAGCGCGCCGGTGCCGGCAAAGGCATCCAGCACCGGCTTCCCCGCGAACGGCATGCCCTCCGCCGCGAATGTGCCGTGCGAGAGGATGTTGAATAATGCCTCGCGAGCCCGATCGCTGGTCGGGCGGACGATTTCCCCGAGCGGTGCGACGAGGCGGCGGCCGCGGTGGCTACCGCCGACGATCCGCATGCGCCGCCCATTTCGGCATCTCCGCCCCGAGCTGCTCGGCGAGCGCCTTTCGCGGCACCTCGGCGATCACACCGCGCTCGAGATTGCCGAGCTGGAACGGGCCATAGGACAGCCGGATCAGCCGCGTTACCTGTAATCCAAGATATTCCAACACGCGGCGCACCTCGCGGTTCTTGCCCTCGGTCAATGTCATCGCGATCCAAGCATTACTGCCTTGAGTGCGCTCCAGCTCGGCGCGGATCGGGCCGTAGGCGATGCCGTCGATCGTGATCCCATTTGCGAGAGCGGCAAGCCGCGCTGGATCGACCGCGCCATGCACCCGCACCTTGTAGCGTCGGGCCCAGCCGGTCGCCGGCAGTTCGAGCCGCCGGGCGAGCGCGCCGTCATTGGTCAGCAGCAGCAGCCCCTCGGAATTGAGGTCGAGGCGGCCGACCGAAATCAGCCGCGGCAAATCCTTGGGCAGCGCGTCGAATACCGTCGGACGGCCCCGTTCGTCGCGATGCGTCGTGACCAGCCCCGCAGATTTGTGATAGCGCCACAGCCGCGCCCGCTCGGGCTGCGGGATCGGCTTGCCGTCGACGCGGATATCGTTCGCGGCGGTGACGTTGAGCGCTGGGCTCGTCTGCACCGCGCCATCGACCGAAACCCGCCCTTCCGCAATCCAGCGCTCGGCCTCGCGGCGGGAACACAGCCCAGCGCGGGCCAGCATCTTTGCCAGGCGTTCGCCGCTGCCGCTCTCCACAGCCGGCGTTAACGAAGCCTCGGTACGCGACTCCCGGAGCGCAGGCATCAGCTCGCCGCCGCCGCGACAAACGCGCGGAAGACATGCCGGTCGGCCTCGTTGATCTCGAATTCGGGGTGCCATTGCACGCCGAGACAAAAGCGCCGCCGCGGGTCTTCGATGCCCTCGACCACGCCATCTTCAGCCACCGCATCGATCACCACTCCGGGACCGGCATCCTTGACCGCTTGGTGATGAGCGCTGTTCACGGCCAAGCGATCGGCGTCGGCGATCCGGTGCAGCAGCGTTCCGGCAACGATGCGGATTTGATGACCCGGCTCGTTGCGCGGGTTTGGCTGGCGGTGCGCCAGCGCGTCCGACACTTCATCCGGGATATGCTGAATCAACGTGCCGCCCAGCGCGACGTTCAGCAATTGCTGGCCGCCGCAGATACCGAGTATCGGAAGTTCTCTGGCAAGCGCGCCGCGGGTCGCCGCCAGCTCGAACGCGGTGCGGCGGTCCTTGGTCGTTACCGTCGGATGGCGGTTTGTCGCTCCGAACAGGGCGGGGTCGACGTCAAACCCGCCGCCGGTGACGATCAGGCCGTCGATCCGGTCGAGATAGAGCTCGGCGGCATCGGGCTCGTGCGGCAGCAGCACCGGCAGCCCGCCGGCATGGCGCACCGCGTTACAGTAGTTTTCGCGGATCGCATACCACGGAAACTTCGACCAGCCGCCGGCAGGTTCGTGATCGAGGGTGAGACCGATGATCGGCTGTGCCATGCTGGGTCCGATTTATTCAAGTGTGAGCCGATGGACGAATTCTACGAACTGCCGCTGCGCGTCCAGACTTACGACATAGACTTCGCTGGCATCGTCAGCAATATCGTGTTCATCCGTTGGCTAGAGGATCTGCGGCTTGGGCTGATGGATCAGGCCTATCCGCTGGTCCAGGCACTGGCGGACGACGTGGCTCCAATCCTGACCGCGACGCGCATCGCCTATCGCCGGCCGGTGACGATCGCCGACAAGTTGTTAGGGCGGGTGCGCGTTGCCGGGCTCGGCCGGGTGCGCTGGCGGTTGGCCGCTGAATTCACTGTCGCCGGCGCGGTCCATGTCGAGGCCGAGCAGGAAGGGCTGTTTATGCGGCTCTCGACGCGGCGGCCGATTGCCATTCCAGAGCCGATCCGGCGCCGGCACCTGGGATGAGCGGGTGCAACTCGCCAATGCTTTTCGCATTGGCCGAAGCCGAGGCGGCCGCGGCGCGCGGCGAGGTGCCGGTCGGCGCGGTGCTGGTCGACGATGGCGGGAAGGTGATTGCCGCCGCCGGCAACCGCGTCGAGCACGATCACGATCCGACCGCACACGCCGAAATGCTGGTATTGCGCGCTGGGGCCGCCAAGCTCGGTGCAGCGCGGCTCCCTCAATGCGATCTGTGGGTCACCCTCGAACCTTGCGCGATGTGTGCCGCCGCAATCGCGCTCGCCCGTATCAGACGGCTCTATTTCGGCGCCTCGGACCCGAAGGGCGGTGCTGTCGACCACGGCCCGCACCTATTCGACCAGCCGACGATCCACCATCGGCCGGAAGTTTACGGCGGTATCGAGGAGCGCCGCGCCGCCGCCCTGCTCCAAAACTTCTTCCAGGAGAGGCGCAAGTCCGGTTAAGCGATATAGGCTGCGGCAACGACAAGGCCGAGCACGGCGAGGATGACGAGCATCAGGGCGGGACGCCGCATTTGTGCGAACCCGCCGAACGCGACTGCATAGCCGGCCTTGGCAAGGTTGTTAGCGGAGACCGCGATCAATATCGCAACCGCCGCGGCGGAAAGGCTCATTCCCGGCACGCCGCCCTGGGCGAGATTGAGGACGAACGGGTCGATGTCGCTGGCCCCGACAATGGCGGCGAGCGTGAAGATGCCGGCGTGGCCGAATGTCCTTTCGACCCAGACCGTCGCCAACGAGATCACGACAAAGATGGCTGCAAACACCAGCGCGGTCGTCAACTGCAGTGGGTTTGCGGCCGGGATCGCGAGATGCGGGGCCGGGCCGCGATCGGCGCGGCGCCATTCCCGCCAGGCAAACAGCCCGGCGATGACAAACAGTAGGAAAAGCGCCGGCATCAGGCTCGCAGCTAACGGTAGGCTGAACAACCCAACGACAATCGCCAGCCGCAAATACATGACTGTCGTCGCCGCAACGATGCCGGCGGAGAGTTCGGCTCTCGGCGCCGATGCTTCGCGCTGACGCCGAGCGAGCACGACGGTGGTGGCTGTCGAGGAATAGGCGCCGCCGAGCAGAGCCGGCAACAGGGCCCGGCCACCGGCCGCCGCGTCTTCGACCGGAAGGTAACGCTGGACCAGGTAGCTCAGATAGGACAGGCCTGAAATCGCCACCACCGCGAGCCAAATGCGGTAGGGCGTGAGCGGTGCTGCGGCAATCAGCCTCGTATCGGGGAGGAGCGGCAAAATAATGCCCGCGAGGATCAGGAATTTGCCGGCGGTCAGGATCTCGTCCTGCGGTATGAGCCGGACAAAGCCGTGCATGCGCTCGCGCCAGCCGATCAATAGCACCGCCGCGACGGTCGCGCCGATCGCAACCCAAGGCGGCTGCGTCAGGACAGTCGGACCGAGAGCATAGACAACGAGGTTCGCCGCCGGGACGACCATAGTCCGCCCGGTCCCGGGCTGGGGTAATTCGATCCGTAAAAAGACGAACAGCCACGCCCCCAAGGCAGCAAGCCCGGCACAGAAAGCGAACGCATGCGTGGGCTCGACGAGGTAAAGCAGCGCGCCGGCAAGCGCGAGCAACGGGAAGGTTCGTACCCCGCCGGGGACCTCAGGCTCGTCGCGCTTGTAGACTTCCTCGAAGGCGAGGCCGAGAAAGGAGGCGAGCGCCAGGAGCAGGGCCAACCGTTCGGCGAGTTGGATTGGCGGCATCAGCGTGTATTACCCCAATCCCGCGTGCTAGAGTTGTTCGGTCGAACTGCCGTCGCGAGGCGCAAATGAGCGAGATGCCGATCCTGATCCGCCATGACGAGCGGCCGAGTGTCACCTTCCCAGGTGGCGCCGGCTACTGCCCGGTGATCGGCGACGACAACGGCGTCGGGGTGCCGGTGCGAACCGGGATTCAAACCTCGCCCCCAGGCTATGAGACGCGGCCGCATTCGCACCCCTATGTCGAGATGCTGACCGTGCTCGAAGGCGAGGGGGAAGCATGGGTCGATGGCGAGGACCAGATGATCAAGATGGAGCCCGGCGTGACGATTGCGCTGCCGGCCAATCGTGTGCACAGCTTTCGCACTATTGGCGACCGGCTGCTTGTCACTTTCGGCATCCATACCGCCGACAAGCGGATCGTCAACTACCGCGAACCGCCGGCTGCGGCCGGCTGACATCCCGCCAACCCAAGCAGCGATAAGGGGAAGATTATGGATATCCGCCGAATCGATACGACCCAGCCGCCGGGACCGCGCATGAGCCGTGCTGTGGTGCGCGGCGACACCGTCTATCTCGCCGGGCTGACCGCCGGCGATACCACGCAGGACATCAAGGGCCAGACCAAGCAGATCCTCGATAAAATCGACTTGTATCTGTCGCAGGCCGGGACCAGCAAATCGAACCTGCTGTCGGCGAATCTGTGGATCAGGGACATGGCGCTGTTCGCCGATATGAACTCCGTGTGGAACGCTTGGGTCGATCCCGAAAACCCGCCGGCGCGCGCTTGCGTCAAGGCCGAGATGGCGCGCCCCGAGGTGTTGGTCGAAATAATGGTGACCGCCGCAAAATAAACTCTTATGCGGCCGGGACCGCCTCTCGAGGTGAGCGTGCCTATTCGGCGGCTTCCTGGGCCGGACTAAGTGTTAACAGCGAGATGTCCCGGTCTGGCCGCAACTGCCTGAGTCCTAGGTCAACCGTCATGAGAGGAGGTATCTCAGTGGCGGTTCCCTCGACCTCCAACTCACTGAACCGCCTCGCTTGAGGCATCACCGAACTTTCCAGGCTTCCAATGAAGTCGTTATATTTGCGAATACTCGAAGTTAGGCTGGCGCCTAGTCCGCAGATGTGACTACCCATTGTCGTGAGCCGCTTGTATAACTCCCGCCCCATTTGATGAACTTTGGCGGCGTTTTCGGCGACTTTCTCCTGTCGCCAGTTATATGCAATGACTCGCGCGAGCCCGATAAGGGTCACCGGAGTAGCGATGATAACGTGTTGCTTGAACGCAAACTCAAACAACTCGGGATCGCGCTCGACCGCCGCGGAGTAAAAGTTCTCACCGGGGACGAACATGACGACAAAATCCGGGGTTTGGGTTAGCGCCTCCCAGTAAGCCTTTCCAGCAAGAAGCTTAACCTGGGAACGAAGTTGCTGCGCGTGCAGCAAAAGGTGACGTTCCCGTTCGGCTTCTTCGGTCGCATCGATCGCGTCTAAGTAAGCGGTCATTGATGCTTTTGCGTCTACGACAATGCTGTGACCACCCGGCAAGCGAATCACGACGTCCGGGCGCGAAAGCGCCCCGTCTTGTAGGTAGCTCTGCTCTGTGACGAAATCGGCGTATTGAGTGAGACCGGCGAGTTCCAGCACATTGCGAAGGGTATTTTCGCCCCATCGGCCGCGTGTCTTGGGCGAAGCACGCAGCGCGTTCACGAGTTTCGATGTCTCATTACGGACGGAAGTGCCGATATCGACGATAGTTCTGATCTCGGCAGAAAGCGCGCCTTTGCTCTGGACCCGTTCTCTTTCGAGTTCCGTGAGATTTTGCTGATAGGCTTGGAGCGTCTCACGAATCGGCAAGACCAGGGAATTTAATTCCGCTGATGCTCCCTGCTTGTGTTTGGTGAACACCTCGTTTGCCAGTTCGAGGAAGCTGGCCTGATTGCCGCGGAGGCTCTCGCTGGTGATGTTCTTGAGGCTGGTTTCGATTTCTTGACGAATCGAGGACACCGCTTCCAGCTTCTCGCGGTGCGCTTCCTCTTGTTCGGTTTGCTTTGCCTGGTAACCGGCAAGCGCCGCGTTCAAATCCATCAAACGATTTCGCAAGCCGGCGCATTCGGCTTCGAGACTATCGACGCGTAATGCCGATGCTTCCGCCACGGCTCGGTTCTTCGAGTCATTCTCCGCCTGGGTACGCCACAGATTCGCTTCGTGCCGCGCTGCTTTGAGATCATCCTCGGTCTTGAGAATATGATCGCGCAGCAGCCTTGCCTCAGCGGCTGCGGCGCGCAGTTTGGCGGACAGGACCAGCCATGCCACACCTGCGCCGCCAGCAACCGCAGCAATGATCAAGGACAGATATAAAGCGTCCATTTGTGCTCGCCATCTCGCGTGTTCCGCGAGCAGCGAACATACTTGGAACATCGGTGCACGTCAATTTATGTTCGCTTAGTGTTCCCGACGGCTGATTGCGCAGCGGAGATTTCGCTGTAAGTCATGCCCAGACCGCCTGTTGCGATTGTGGGTCAGGCGACGTTGATTTCTCCCTCGACGACATGTTCAAGCCCGATTTCGGGGATGGTCAGAGTGATGCGCGGTGTCAATACGGCACCATCGACAAGCCCGCCCTGAGTCAGAGCGTCGCGCACCGCCTTTTCGATCTCGCGTTGCGAAGTCACGCCAACAACCTTGAGGAATTGCCGGACTTCCAAATTGAAACGGTCTTCATCCATTGTTCGGTCTCCGCTATTAGCGCGGTTGCGCAACAACCCGCCGTGAAGTAGACCGCCGGGCCGCCATCCGCAACGCCGATGTCTGTGCCGAACTTGTCTTTCGCCCATGCCCCTTGTTGACTTTAGATGACGCCGCCCGACGCGGGCGGAGCGCCTTCGCCGCAAGAGCCAATGGTGGCCTATCGCGCGTTGCGCCAGCAAGGGCGATTAGCGCCCGATCCCGCGCAGCAGCTGGCGATCGAGCGGCTGCAAAGCTTGCATCGTGCCCTGCTTGACTACCATCCAGAGCACGGGTTTCGCGGTTGGCTCGCGCGTTTCGGACTCGGCGAGGACCCGTCCGCGCATGCGCCGATGGGCCTTTATCTCTGCGGTCCGGTTGGACGCGGCAAATCGATGCTGATGGATCTTTTCTTTGCGACGGCACCTGTCGAGCGCAAGCGGCGGGTGCATTTCCACGCCTTCATGCTCGAAATCCACGACCGCATCGAACAAGAAAGGCGGGACGGAACCCGTGAGCCGATCGCGAAGGTCGCGACAGACATCGCGCGAGAGGCCACGCTTTTGTGCTTCGACGAATTCCAGGTCGACAATATCGCCGACGCGATGATCCTCGACCGCCTGTTTACGGCATTGTTCGATCGAGGCGTGGTCGTGGTCGCGACCTCGAACCGAGCCCCCGACCAACTCTATGAGCACGGGCTGCATCGCGATCGGTTTTTGCCGTTTATCGAGCTGCTGAAACAGCAGCTCTATGTGCTCGAACTCGACAGCGGCCGCGACTATCGCCTGGCTCGGCTGGTCGGCAAGTCGGTCTATCACACGCCCTTGGACCAGGACGCTCGCGACGCATTGGAGACCGCCTTCGCCGAGTTGACCGATGGCGAGCCGGGCGGTCGCATAAGCCTGATTATCAAGGGCCGGCAATTTACCATCCCCCGCGCGGCCCGCAATGTGGCGTGGTTTGGCTTTGCCGATCTCTGCGCGAAGCCACTGGGCGCACCCGACTATCTAGCGATCGCCGAGCGCTTTGCCGCGATCATCATTGAGGGTATCCCGCGCCTGGCGCCTGATCAGCGCAACGAGGCGCGCCGGTTCAATATCCTGATCGACACGCTCTACGAGGCGCGCGCACTGCTGATCGTTTCGGCCGAGGCGCCGCCCGCGGAAATCTACGTCGCCGGCGATGGAACCTTCGAATTCCAGCGGACGGTGTCGCGCTTAATCGAGATGCGGAGCGCGGGCTATATCGCCAGACGCCCGCGTTGATGCGGCTTGGTGAATTACCCCGGATAGGCGCGCCGGCCGTGGTCGCGCAGCCACAGCCGGACGAGGTGACGTTTGTTCTCCGGGTCTGGGTAATCGTCGAAGGCGGTGCGGCTGTGTCCTAGCGCGCGATTGTCGACGAACTGCATCTGCCCGGGCTCGAGGTCGAAATCAATCGACAGCGCCTCGTCCTCAAAGATGTCGAGCATCGCGGCTAACGAAGCTTTTCCGGCCGGATCCACCGACTCGCCCCTCAGGGCATAACCGCTGTTGATTTGGTGGACGCTGAACCGCGCTTTGAGCTCGGCATCGTTCTCGAACACCGGTGCAGCAAAGATCGGGCTTTCGCCCGCATGGAATTCGCGCTGGCGGTCGAACCAAAACGGCTCGTAGAGCCGCTCCAGCCGCTCGGGGCAGCGCATCAGCATCTGATTGTGAGCCGTGTGAAAGCTGATGACCCGGCTGTGTCCGCCGCTCATCGCCTGGCGAAGGCAGAGTAACCCAACGTATTCCGGCGGGGTGTCGTTGTAGGCGTTGTCGATATGAAAGCGGATCTCGATGTTGGTTTTGTCGGGACGCACCCCGGAACCCGGCAGCGCCTCCTGTCCGGTATCGAGCACATCGTAGATTAGAGTCCCGTCGAGCTTTTGCGCGACCGGTCGGGCGATCATGCTCGACAGCAGCCAATAGATCGCCGTCGCCTCGCTTGTGGTCATTTCATTGACCGGCAACCGGTCGACGATCGCAAACCGCACGCCTGATTTCAGCATTGCGCGCGCCCGCGCCATTGCCGCCTGACAGGCGGTCATCGCGAAATCCCGCGGGCTAAGGACGACGGTCGGAAGCGGATAAGCCCGCAATTCATCAACCACGCGACGGATTTCATCGAGACAGCCGGCCGAGAGTTCGACGCGCCAATCCTCGGGGCGCACATGGGCCCGCACCCAGGCGCTTGGCCCCTCGATTGGCCGGTTCGGAACGGACAATTCGGGCATGGCTTCTCCAAAACCTGCGTCTGGCGGAGGATGCAGCCTTCCCCGCCATTTCGCAACCTCGTGGATCGAGACCGGTCCGTCAGGCGCCAGGCATCGGGACGCCAAATGCCAAGCCAATCAGCAGCAAGTTAAGCACCAGGACGACACCAGCGCCGGTTAGGGCGGCAGCCTGCATTCGGCGGCCGTTCGCGAAGGGACCCATAATGTCGGGGCGTCGCGTGAACATCAGCAATGCGATCATCGGCAGCGGCAAGGCGATGCTCAGCACGATTTGGCTCATCACCAGTGCCCAGGTTGCATTGACGCCAAGGGCGACAACGACGATTGCCGGCAGCATGGTCACCAGCCGTCGGACCCAAACCGGGATCGTGAAGCCGACAAACCCCTGCATGATCATTTGCCCGGCCATCGTCCCGACGGCCGAACTCGAGACCCCGGAGGCGAGGAGTGCTACGAGGAACAGGCCAGCCGCAGCCGGGCCGAACAGCGGCGCCAAAGTGTGATAAGCTGTTGCAATCTCCGCTACGTCGCTGTGCCCGGCGTGAAACGCGCCGGCTGCCATGATCACCATCGCCATGTTGACGAGCCCGGCGAGCGCCAACGCGACCACCACCTCCCGGTTAGAAGCCCGAACGATCTGGCGCGTTTCACTCAGGCTGCGGGGCGGGATGCGTGCTTGCGTCAATCCGGAATGGAGATAGACGGCGTGCGGCATCACGGTTGCGCCGATAATGCCGACCGCGAGCGCCAGCGCCTCGGGCCCGCCAAGTTGCGGCACCACCGAATGGAACGCCACAGAAGGCCACTCGATCGGCACTAGAAAGAGCTCGATGAGATAGCAAACTCCGATGGTTGCCACCAAGCTGCCGATCAGAAGTTCGATCGGCCGGAAGCCGTTTCTCTGAAACTGCAGCAGGCCATAGACAACGATCGCGGTGACGATCATCCCTGGCAGCAGTGGTATTTTGAACAACAAGGACAGTCCGATGGCGCCGCCGAGAAATTCGGCGAGGTCAGTTGCCATCGCCGCGATCTCGCTGACTACCCACATCGCCAGCGCGACCGGGCGCGGCAGCTGCGCGCGGCAGAGCTCCGCAAGATTTTGGCCGGTGACAATGCCGAGCTTGGCGGAGAGCGCCTGAAACAGCATCGCGATCACATTCGCGAGCAGCACTACCCAAAGCAGCCGGTATCCATACTTCGCGCCGGCCTCGATATTCGTCGCGAAATTGCCCGGGTCCATGTAAGCGATCGAGGCTACCAGTGCCGGGCCGGCAAATGCCAGATAGCCACGCCACCCGCGCCGACGGCCGTTGAGGACATCGCGCGCGGTGCGGAGCGTCCAATCGGATAAGGACGTTCGTCCGCCGATGCTGTCGCTGGTCATCCAAGACATGCCGTTACCGGGGACGCCGCCTGTCAGGGTTGTCGGATGCGCCGTGGCGGCGCTGCACATAGGCGCTAACGCCTGAGCGTCGCGAAAGGCTTCCCTGCTCGTCCGGCTAGGTCTGGAATATCGGAGAGCGGTTTTACGCGCTCCGCTGGCGTTCGCGTTCGTCGTCCTCGGCTGCGTTCAGAATCCGCCGGGCCGCTGTGAATAGAGACCGAGATTTTTCACCATGGCCCAAAACATGCTCGGCGCGGGCGAGATCGAGCTGAATATAGGCGAGGGTAGGGGTGTTCCGTCCGGCGCCGCGTTCGAGCAGGGCAATCGCCGACTGAAAAGTCTTGGCCGCAAGCTCGGGACGATTGGTTGCAAGATAGATCAGCCCGAGCTCACTAAAATCTTCGGCAATCAGTGGGTGTGTCGGACCGAGGTTCGTTTGGTCGATCAGCGCCGCTTCTTCGATCAGCGGTAACGCCTCGGCAAACCGCTTCTGCTTCAGCTCGACGTTGCCGAGCGCGGCGAGGGATCGCGCGATTTCAAACTGGCTCCCATTGGCGCGAGCGAGCGCCAGAGCTTGGCGCAGGACGCTTTCGCTTTTCTCAAACTGCTCTTGCGCAGCCAAAACCAGGCCGAGCACCCGAAGGCGAGAACTCTGGCGCGTTCCGTTCTTCCGATCGATCTCGACTGCTTCCTCAGCCCATTTACGAGCTTCGGCTTGTTCACCCCTGGCAAGGGCGATCAGAGCTCGGTCGGCTAATGCCGGCGCCACCGCCGGATTTGTTTCCCCGAGCCGGTCGGGAAGCAGATTGGTCGCAATGATTGCCAGCGGCTCGGCGTCAAGATATTGGCGCCGCTCGACATAGAGAGTGGCGAGCGCCTCCATAGCCTTCGCGGCCTGGACCGATGTGTTGCCATAAGCGGCTATCGCGATCTTTAACGAGCGTTGCCGCTGCGCTGTCGCCTGCGCGAATTGACCTTGACTAAATTGTAAATCCGCCAACGAGCCAAGGATGGGCAGGAGCTGTGGCGACATCGATCCGAAACGCTGCTCCAACTCGGTCAGCGAGCGCGTCAGCGCGATTGGTTGATCGGCTGGGTTCCCGGATCGCACGGTCCCGCCTACGCCGACTGCCGCAATCAGGAATATCGCGAATGCTGTTA
Organism: uncultured Alphaproteobacteria bacterium; assembly: GCA_963777435.1. Lineage (GTDB taxonomy): Bacteria > Pseudomonadota > Alphaproteobacteria > ATCC43930 > CGMCC-115725 > AP-15. Next base: position 2,308,255 of record CAVZQT010000003.1, on the reverse strand, counting down.
CGCCAAAGGGGCGCCGCATCGAACTCGGCCTCAACACCGTCGAACCAAGCGGACGAGCGCCCGCCGCTTACGGCGCAAAGCAGATCAGACGACCTCACCAATGGTCGTTTTCCTGCCCTCATTGATCAATCTGTCGTACAGATCAAGCAGCAGCGGCTGCGTTGCGGCTAGCCCGGCGCTGATGGCGTCTCCGGCAACCGGCGTCAGCGACACTGCCTTATGTTTCTTTATTGTCCGCTCATCGAAGAAACCCCAACGGATCAAGTTGGCGACGCGCTCCTTGATCGCGAGGTGGCCCAGCTGCAGCCGATCCCACATCCGACTGATGATTTCGTCGATGACTAGCGCCTCGGCGCCGACCCGGTCACCGCCGAACGCGCTTGCCGACCACAGCAACATGACGATGGCCCAGTACTGATAGGTCACCAAGTGGTCCATCGCGTCTTCGACGTGCGCCGGGGTCAAACCTTTCCCCTTAACGACTCGCTCGCTCGTTTCGCGCCACTTCTGGTCGCAAGAGCCGAAAAACTGATAAATCTCGGAAATCAGATGGTCGTCGCACGTGATCTCGTCGTCAACCCCGACCCCGGCCTCGCCAATCGTGGCGCAGACCTCCACTATCGTGTCGCGACAATGTGCATCAAAACTCTCGAACAATCGCTCGGTGGGTCCGATCAGAGATCCGGCCGACGCGACGCAGGTCTGGTTCGCGGGGTCAAAGACCCGGATAAAGCCGTCTCGCTCGCAATCCTTGATCCGCTCAATACAAGTTCTGATGTCGGTTCCGTATGAACCATAGAGTTTGCGGTGCACCGCCCTACTCGAAACACCTCCCTCGTCGCAAGTTCTGGCCATAAAAATGACGTGCCAATGCGCGCGTTTGTTCAAACCAGGAAAGTACTTTCCCCAAATCTCGTAGTAATTCAGCAGGAATCTCGCAACCACCCGCTGGGGCGATTTGATCGTGCTGTAAGCCGCAGACATCGCCTCATTCCCGAATGCCGATCGTCTCTGTCTCAGAATAACTCATTTTCGGACCCCGCAACAGGAAACGCGACGGGAACTTGCAGAATCGATCATCGGCAACTTGACACAAGATTCCCGCCACTGTGCGGTGGCAAATGGGTTCGCTTGACGTGCTCTAGCGATCGCAGGAGGGTGGCAGACCGCCCACGACGATGTGCAGGAGTGTTCGATGGACGCCAGCGAACAAGCCCAAAAGGCAGAGCTTTTTCGCAACATGCATCGGGGGCCGTCGCTGCTCCTGCTGCCCAATGCGTGGGACGCGCTAAGCGCGCGAATTTTTGCCACCGCTGGGTTTGCGGCGATCGCGACAACCAGCGGCGGCGTTTCCTGGGCGATCGGGTATGCCGATGGGGAGGCCGCTCCTTGGGAGGAGGTGGTGGCGGCCACACGCCGCATCGTTCGGGCGGTGCAAGTCCCGGTGACCGCCGACATCGAGGCCGGTTTTGGAGACACCCCCGATGCGGTCGGCAAGTCCGTTGGTGAGATCATCCGCATCGGGGCAATCGGGGTGAATCTGGAGGACGGTACGCCGCGCGGAACCGCGCCAATTCGGCCCATCGCCGAGGCTGCCGATCGCATTCGCGCCGCCCGTCACGCTGCACGCGAAGCCGGCGTACCGATCGTGATCAATGCCCGTACCGATCTTTATTTGCGTAATATCGGAGATCCGGCAACCCGTTTCGAAGAGGCAGTCGAACGCGCCAAAGCCTATCTTGCCGCCGGTGCCGATTGCTTTTATCCGATCACCTTGAGCGATCGCGACACGATCCGCCGGATGGTCACTGCCGTGGCAGCACCCATGAATATCAATGTGCGCGCTGGATCCCCAAACGTAGCCGAACTCGAGGCACTCGGAGTTGCTCGCGCCAGCACCGCGAGCCAGATCGCGCTGATGGCGGCGACTACAATGCGCCAGATCGCTGAACAGTTGCGAACGACCGGCCGATTTGACGCGCTCAATCCGGCGATGACCCAAGCCGACGCCCAGCGGCTATTCCTGACGAGCTGATGGACTTCTAAAGTCAATCGCGGCGAGCTGGTCAGAACGGGACTGAACCGATGATCGTCGTGCGATGCATCAAGCGTCGCTCGGGCAATGCGTAATCGCAGATCGCGAGATGCATCGAACTCCCATTGTCCCACATCAGCAAGTCGCCGACCCGCCATTTGTGGCGGTAACAAAAATCCGGTTTAACGCAATCGGCGTCGAGTTCGGCGATCAGATCGACCGCTTCATCGGTCGGCATTCCCTCGATTCCGATGCACTCGCCAGCGGTAACAAACAGTGATTTTCGGCCGGTATAAGGGTGGGTGCGGACAATCGGATGAGCGACGTCCGGTGTCTCGTCGAGCTGTTCGCGGGTCAGCTTTGGTCGCGGGCTGTCGGCGACGCGCCGCCGCTCAGAGTAGCGGTGAATCGCTTTGAGCCGGGTAAGGCGGCGTTTCATGGTTTCCGGCAGCGCCTCGTACGCGGCGATGGTATTCGCAAAGACGGTATCGCCAAGAGCTTGGCCGTCGCGGTGCGGCACCTCCTTGGCATAAAGCAGCGAACAGCGGCTCGGCCGAAGTCGGTAGGAGACGTCGCTGTGCCAGGTAAAGCCGGCATCGGCCAGTCCGATATGCTCGCCCTGGTCATTGCGAATGTTGGAGATCAGTAGAATCTCGGGATAGCCGGGAAGCAGGTACTTCTTGACGATGTGGATTTCAGGTTCGCCAAACCGGCGGCTAAACTCGATGTGCTGTTCGTTCGACAGTTGTTGGCCGCGAAATACGACAACGATGTTGTCGTGGAATGCCGCTTCGATCTCGCGGAATGTCGCGTCGTCGAGACCGGCCGCCAGGTTGAAATCGATTTCGGCGCCGCAGGCTGCACCACTCTTGTAGACCGACACTCGCATCGTTCCCTCCCACCCGGTGAATCCTAGCCGATGGACCGCGGGCGGTCACCCGACGAAATCAAGGGAAGGGCAAGAGAACTCAGCCCGTCAAGCCGCTGGTGCCGGCAGACTTCCGCTGCTGCCGATCGCTTTGAGCGCCATCTCAGCCGCTCCGTTTCAGCCGGCTTCTGCTGTTGCCGTTGCCGCTGTGCGGGCTTCCGCAACCGCGCGGATGTGATCGCGTAGGGCCGGCTCGGTGCCGAATAGCCGATTGAGGTCGCGTGCGCCAAGCGTCAGCAGCTGGCAATAGCCGAGCGCCACGACATCCGCTGTGCGACGATCGGCGACCAGCAGCGCCAACTCACCGAAAAAATCACCGCTGCCGAGCCGGACCGGATGCGGCACGATGCGAACCTCGACCGCGCCCGATGAAATAAAGTACATCGCGTCGCCGCGTTCACCGCGGCGCACGATGACCTCGCCCGGCACCGCCAGGCGCGCCCGCAATAGCCGTGCGACCGCGCGGCGAGCGCTCTCGTCGAGGGCTGCAAACATCGGCACACGCGCGACGAGATCATCGCTCTTTAATCCGAGGTCAAGCAACGTGCGCGCCTCGACCGTACGCCGACGGCGGCGTAATTCGCGCTGCAAATCCTCATAAACATCCTGATTGATTATCGTTTCGGCGCGCAGGCGACGGTAGCTTTCTTCCTCGAAGCGCGCTGCGGCGCGAGCCAGGTACTGGGTTCCGAGTTGGCGAACATAATTCGGATATTGAAGCTGCAGCGCGGCGATCGCGCGATCGATCTCGGTCAATCGAAGCTCGATTTGTTCCGCCAGCACCGCACTGGGCCCGCTGCCAAAAAGCGGGCCTATCTGGTCACGGTTGAACGAAGTCAAGTTCTTCAGAATGATGCGGGCCGCGAGTTGGACCTCGAAGCGGTCGGAGAGCTCCCGTGCCAAAGGCTTGGCGATCCCGATCCGCCGGTGCAGCGCCAGCGCCAAGCGAAAACTCAGGCCGAAATGGCGCAGCCGAGCCGCTACCAGCTGATATCCTTCGATGCCGTGGGTCCGGGCGCCGTCGCGCAGCCGTGACGTATGCGCCAGCAATACGGCTGCAACCCGCCGCGACACGGTACGCCCTTCAAAATATTCGAGGCAGAATTCCTGCTCGCGGTCGGCAAGCACGGTCAGCGCTGCTCTGGTGCGAAGCTCCGCCGGCAGTTGTGCGTTCTCTTCGGCGATGTCAGCGGGGCTGCGGCGGCGCATGCCATAGACCGCAGTGACCTCGGAAACAACTTCTGCCGGGATTTCGTGCTCGCGCGCGACATCGTCGATCTGCTTTTGAATCGCATCCAACGACAGGCCGATCACCCTCTCGCGTAGCGCGACCTCGGCCGGCGGTGGGTTGTTCAGCTTTAACAGCCGCATCAATGGCCGCATCGTCGGACCGGTCACGAGCAGCGTGAACAACACAAAGCCGGTTGCCAGTACCCCGACAAACTGGCGGATATCGGCGGGTATCGACGGCTCCTGGGTCACCGCCAGCGCCAGCGCCAGCGATACGGCCCCGCGCATACCACCCCACAGCATGAACAGCTTGTAACCGGAGCCGATCGGTTGCGCGATGCGGGCAAAGCTCAGGACCGGGATCAGCCCGTAGAGCGTCAGCGCGCGCGCCGCCAATGCCGCCGCGATTAGCGCGCCGAGCAGCGCCAAATCGCGCCACGTCGCATGCACCAGCAATTCGGGTGTGTGCATCGCGGCGAACAGGAAGATCAGTGAGCTCGCCCAAAACCCCAGCTGTTCCCAGGTTGTGACGAGGCTCTCGAAATTCGACGGCGCGAGGCGACGGCGTCCCTCGCCGCCGACCGCAAGTGCCGCGGCGGCGACCGCGACGACACCGGAGACCTCGAGGTAATGATCGCAAATGATATAGATCGCGTAGGCGAAGCCGATCGTCAGCGTCGCTTCGGCAAGTCGGCTAGACCGAAGTACCGGCATTGCGAGTGCAACGAGCCAGCCGGCGGTGTAACCGACGATGAGGCCGCCGCCGAACTGGCGCGCAAAAATCAGCACTCCGTCAGCTGGGTGAGTCGGGCGCTCACCGGTCAATATGGCGACGGTCAGCGAATAGATCGCGATCGCCGCGGCATCGTTGAATAGGCTCTCGCCTTGAACCAGGGTCGACAGTCGGCGGGGTGCGCCGATGTCGCGGAAAATACCGACCACCGCCGAGGGATCAGTGGTTGCGATAATCGCGCCGAGAATGACGCAAGCGAGGACCCCGACTGGGGCAATCGGCCACAGCGCAAAACCGACCACCATGGTGCAGACGACAACGCCGATAACGGCGAGCAGCAGCACCGGCGCCACTTCATCGCCCAGCTGTCGGACATCAACGTTTAGTGCCGCTTCGAACAGCAGAGCCGGCAAGAAGATGTAAAGAAGGGACTCGGCGCTCAGCCCAAAATCATGAAGCGTGCTAATGATGTCGCGGACGGCGCCGCCGTGTAGATAGTGCTCGGGGATGTGGGTCGCCGCACCGATCGCGATCCCGACCACGGCGAGCAGTACGGTATAGGGGATCGAAAACCGCTCGGCGAGCGGCGGCAAGAAACTGACCAGCCCGAGCAGCGCCGTAACGGTAAAGACGGTCAGAACGGTTTCATGCATGATCGGCTCGCCACTGCAACCTAGCCGCGGCAGGTTTGCTTCACAAGTCGGGACCAACGGAAAGATTTCGGCGGCCGGAAATAACAGTCTCGGCTATTTATCAGATCAGTACTGTCCCAATTGATCCGCGCTTCAAAAGGATATCCCAAAATTGGCCGTCATCTACACTCGCCGTATCGCCTTGTTGCTGCCGCTTTTGGTTTTGACGAGCATTCTTGCGGGCGCACACGGGGCCCATTCTCAAAATTATGCTACAGCTTCGTTGACGATCGAGAGCAGCGGCGGTCCCCATCGCTTCACCGTCGAGCTTGCCGCAACGCCCGCTCAGATGGAGCAAGGCCTGATGTTCCGTCAGGAACTCGCGCCAGATGCCGGGATGCTGTTCGACTTCAAGCAGCCGACGATGGCGACGATGTGGATGCGCAATACACTGATCCCACTCGATATGCTGTTCGTCGACGCGAGGGGCCGTATCGTCAACATTCACGAGCGGGCGGTGCCGCAATCGGATGCCATTATCGCCGCCGCTGCCCCGGTGCGCGCGGTCATCGAACTGAATGGTGGCACCGCGGCGCTTCTCGGGATCAAGCCCGGGGATCGGGTGATTTATCCGATATTCAATCAGGGCTCATGACTGCCCTATCGGGGCAGACCGCGGTGCCCATTTAATCGATCTCGGGCTCAAGCACTCTCCGAGTCTCGTCTTGGGGCCCGCGCCGCCCGGAATAGTCAAAGAAATCCGCGGACCAAGTCGAGAAAAGCCTCCAGCCTGTCGTGGTGAACCCAGTGCCCCGCGTTTTCGAATGTCACGACGCGCGCATTCTGAAAATGATTGACGCGTCCGTCGTCGAGCGGGTTGGAGGCCCAGCTTTCCTTGCCATAGACGAGCAGGGTCGGACACTCGATCCGCCCCCACAACTCCTGTACGTCGCCCTGGGTCATTTCGTAGGGCTGATCGGCGCGGACGTAATTATCGAACTTCCAGCTATAGGTGCCGTCCTCATTCTGGTTGACGCCGTGCTGGGTTAGATGGAGCGCCTGTTCGGGCGATAGATGCCGGTTTTCCTCTTGCATGCGGTGGAAAGCGTCCTCGAGCGACGCGTAACGCCGCGGCATGCGTCCCGACAGCCCGCGCTGTTCGTCAATCCACCTCTGCATCCGCTCTGCGATAGGGCGGCGCCGGCGTTCACGAATGCGGCGAGGCGACGCCCCTAACCCCTCGATTGCGACCAACCGGCGAACGACACTCGGGTAAATACCAGCATATCGCAACGCGATGACGCCACCCAGCGAGTGCGCGATGATCGTCACCGGCGCCAGCTGCTGTTGATGAATGAGCTGGGCGAGGTCGTAGACATACCCGGCAATCGTATAATTGCCGTCGGGTGACCATTGACTGTCGCCATGCCCGCGCAGATCCGGCGCCAGGATATGCCAATCCTTCCGCAATGCGTTCGCAACCCAATCCCAGTTGCGGCAGTGGTCGCGCCCGCCATGAACCAGCAGGAGTGGCGGCGCCTCCGGGTTTCCCCAATCGACGTAGTGCAGCCGCAGCCGCTGTGAAAAGTAGATGCGGGAGGTTGGTCCGGAACTGTCGAGGGGCATCCGCGGATCTCGTCGTCGCCTGAGCGAGCGCGACCCTAAACCTCAGTTGCTCGGGCGAAAAGCAGCATTGAGCGAATTGCAAAGACCCCCGCGCGCGTTCCAGCGCAAGCGGGGGTCGGGTCTGCGAAGGCCTACTTCGCGCCCGAGCTATCAACCCGGGCTAAATCTTGGACTTACTGCTCGGTTGCCGATGCCAAGCGGTCGGCAACTCCGGCTGTCCCGGTGGAAGCATGTCGATCGGACATCCTCCTCTTTGTTGACGACATTTAGAACTTGGTTTCATCGCGAATGGCTTCAAGAGGTGCGAACCCGCATGGCGCTTGAAATTTGCGCGGAATGGCGCTAGTTCTGTTAGCACTCACGAGCGCCGAGTGCTACGCTTCGTGCGTCAGTTTGCCAATTTAAGGAGGGACTCCGTGCAGTTTCGACCGTTGCAGGACCGCGTGCTGGTCCGCCGCATCGAGGAAGAGGAAAAGAGCAAAGGAGGGATCATCATCCCCGACACCGCCAGAGAAAAGCCGATGGAGGGCGAGATTCTCGCCGCCGGTCCCGGTGCGCGTGGCGAGGACGGAAAATTGCATCCGCTCGATGTAAAAGTCGGGGACCGGGTGCTGTTTGGCAAGTGGTCCGGCACCGAGATCAAGATGAATGGCGAGGATCTCGTCGTCATGAAGGAAACCGACATCATGGGTATTGTTGAACGCTAACCGGGGGATAAAAACATGGCTGCGAAAGAAGTCCGTTTTCACACAGACGCCCGCGACCGCATGCTGCGCGGTGTCGATATTCTAGCTAATGCTGTCAAGGTCACGCTAGGCCCAAAAGGCCGTAACGTCGTCCTCGACAAATCGTTTGGCGCACCGCGAATCAGCAAAGACGGCGTGACTGTCGCCAAAGAAATCGAACTTGCCGACAAGTTCGAGAACATGGGCGCACAGATGGTGCGCGAAGTCGCTTCGAAGACCAGCGATCTCGCCGGCGACGGCACCACGACCGCGACCGTGCTGGCGCAGGCGATCGTCCGCGAGGGCGCCAAGGCGGTAGCTGCCGGCATGAACCCGATGGACCTCAAGCGCGGCATCGACCGGGCGGTCGAAGCTGTCGTGAAGGACATCGAAACACGCTCGAAAAAAGTCTCGACCAACGACGAAATCGCCCAGGTCGGCACGATTTCAGCCAATAACGACCGTGAAATCGGCAAGATGATTGCCGAGGCGATGCAAAAGGTCGGCAATGAGGGCGTGATCACGGTCGAAGAGGCAAAGTCGCTCGAGACCGAGCTCGACGTCGTCGAGGGCATGCAATTCGACCGGGGTTATGTCAGCCCGTATTTCATCACCAACGCCGAGAAGATGGTGGCCGAGCTCGACGAGCCGTACATCCTCTTGAACGAGAAAAAATTATCGAGCCTGCAGTCGTTGCTGCCATTGCTCGAAGCGGTGGTTCAGTCGGGCAAGCCGTTGCTGATCGTCGCCGAGGATGTCGAGGGCGAGGCGCTGGCGACCTTGGTGGTCAACAAATTGCGCGGCGGGCTGAAAGTCGCGGCGGTCAAGGCCCCGGGCTTTGGCGACCGGCGCAAGGCGATGCTTGAGGACATCGCGGTGCTGACCGGCGGTCAGGTCATCAGCGAGGACCTCGGGATCAAGCTCGAAAACGTGACCCTCGACATGCTCGGACGCGCGAAGCGGGTGCGGATCGAGAAGGAAAACACGACGGTCATCGACGGATCAGGCAAGAAGGAGGACATCCAGGGCCGCATCGCCCAGATCCGCCAGCAGATCGAAGAGACCACCTCGGACTACGACCGCGAAAAATTGCAGGAGCGGTTGGCCAAGTTGGCTGGCGGCGTTGCGGTGATCCGGGTCGGCGGCGCCACCGAGATCGAGGTCAAGGAGCGCAAGGATCGCGTCGATGATGCGACCCATGCGACCCGCGCCGCGGTCGAGGAAGGCATCGTTCCCGGTGGCGGCGTGGCCCTGCTCTATTCGATCAAGGCGCTCGATCGGCTGACCCCGGAGAACAGCGACCAGAAAGTCGGCATCGACATCGTACGGCGCGCACTGCAGAGCCCGGTGCGCCAGGTCGCCGAAAACGCCGGCAGCGAAGGTTCGGTGGTGGTCGGCAAACTGCTCGATAGCAGCGACCCCAATTACGGTTTCGACGCGCAATCAGGCCAATATGTCGACATGGTCAAGGCCGGCATTATCGATCCGACCAAAGTCGTGCGGCTGGCCTTGCAAAACGCGGCATCGGTGGCCGGCCTGCTGGTGACGACCGAGGCGATGATCGCCGAAAAGCCCGAGAAAAAGGCTATGCCGAGCATGCCGCACGATCACGGCATGGACGGCATGGACGATTACTAAAATCGTCTTCCAAATCGTCGCTACGCTGCGAGAAAGGGCGCCTGCGGGCGCCCTTTCCTGTGCCGCTAACTGCGGATCTGCGGAGCGGCTATTCCGCTCCGAGCGGATGATAGGCGTGCCGCGCCAGCGAGCGTGAGCGCAACGGGCGCAGCACCAACAGGGCCAACCCCACGACAACAAAGTTCATCACTGCCGTAACCACGAACACGATATGCCAGCTGCCGGTCGCGGCAACGATCACATTCGCCAGCGGTACGAGAAAGGCCGAGGCGCCTTTCGCGGTATAAAGCAAGCTCAGATTGGTCGTTGCGTATTTGGGGCCAAAGCTGTCGGTGCAGGTCGACGGGAACAAGCTAAAGATTTCGCCCCAGGTCAGGAAAATCAGCCCGGCAAACAAGACGAAGGCCCAAGGTGCGGTGCCGAGCGAGCCGAGCAGCCAATAACTGATCCCCCCGAGACCAAACGCGATCGCCATCGTGTTTTCGCGGCCGATATTATCCGAGATCCAGCCAAATAGCGGCCGTGCGGCGCCGTTGGCGACATTGTCGACGAGCAACGCCAAGGTCAGCGTGGTGATGCCGCCGAGGATCAAGATATCCGCGACATGAAAAGAGCGCGCAATCAGCGCAATCTGTGCCGTCGCCATGAGGCCACTGGCGGACACCAGCACGAACATCACGTAAAGCACCCAGAACACCGGCGTCGCGAGCATCGCCCGCGGCGAAAAACTCTCGGTCGTTTGGATGACTTTGGGCGCCACAACAATCGGCGTCTCGCCTGCAAAAGGCCCGCGCATCAGCCATGCCAAGACAAAGACGATCGCCCCCTGAATCAAGCCGAACCAGAAGAACGCGGTGCCGTAACCATGCGCGGCGATAACCTCGCGGATCGGCACGACCGTCAGCGCGGCGCCGGCGCCGAAGCCGGCAGCGGTCAATCCGACGGCCAGTCCACGGCGATCGGGGAACCACCTAACCGCATTACCGACGCAGGTCGCATAAATCGCGCCGGCGCCGATACCGGTCAGCGCCGCGCCGAAATACAGGGTTGCCAGCGTCGCCGCAGCCGAGTTGATAATCCAGCCGATCGCAATCGTGATCCCGCCAAACGCCACCATCAGCCGCGGCCCGTTCTTTGGTCCGATCCGGTCGACGATCCACCCCTGGACCGGGGTCAACCAGGTCTCGAGCGCGACAAACAAGCTGAACGCGATCTGGATGTCCGCGACCGCCCAACCGTGCGCCACGCTCATCGGATGGACGAATAGGGTCCAGCCATATTGCAAGTTGGCGATCATCACCATGCAGACGACCCCTACTATCAGCTGCAACCAGCGGTTCGCCGCGGTGGCAGCGACAGGGGCAGTGGTCGACGTGGTGTCAGCTCGATAAGCGCTCGGCATGGTGTTCCTCCCTTCCGTCTACCGCGAGCTTTAGTCGGCAAAGAACCGCCTAACGCGGCGTTCACCTTTCTTAAACATGAACTATAGATATCGGTTGCATTCGTCAATTTTGCACAAACGCCGCACTGCTTTGCCGGCCGCGCACGGGCGGGATCTTGCCGGCCGCGCTGGCCCAGCGCATGCTGCCAATTCCAAATTAGGGGGAAGCGATGAAGACGAGCCAGGACCGGATTCTGACCACGCATGTCGGCAGCCTGCCGCGTCCACCCGAATTGAAGCAACTACTGGTGCGCAAGGACCAAGGTGAGACCTACGACAAGGCCGGACTCGACCGTCTGGTGCGTCAGGCAGTGATCGACGTTGTCCGCCATCAGGTTGCGGTCGGCGTCGACATCGTCAACGACGGCGAGATGTCCAAACCCGGCTATTCGACCTATATCGCCGATCGATTGACCGGTTTTGCCGGGCACGAGCCGGCCAAGCCGCGTCTCGACACCCGCGAGCACCCGAACTTTGTCGCCGCCTACGAGCGGATGACCGGCGGCAACACCGCGCGCCGCGCCGTCTGCATCGGCCCGATCGCATGGCGAGACCGCGAACCGCTGAAACAAGACATCGCCAACCTCAAGGCCGCGCTCGCAGAGGTCCAGGTCACCGAGGGCTTTATGACCGCGGCGTCCCCAGGTCTCGTGCCGGTATTCCAGAATAATTCCTACTATCCGTCGCACGAGGCCTATGTCGAAGCGATCGCGGCGGCGATGCAGGAGGAGTACGAGGCGATCGTCGGTGCCGGGTTTGTGCTCCAGCTCGATTGCCCGGATCTGGCGATGGCGCACCACACTAGCTTTCAGGATCTGAGCGAAACGGATTTCCTGAAGCGCGCCGCCTTCCATGTCGAGGTATTGAACCACGCGTTGCGCAACGTGCCGGCCGACCGCGCCCGCATCCATATCTGCTGGGGCAATTACGAAGGCCCGCACGACCACGACATTCCGTTCGCCAAGGTGGCGCCGATCCTCGTCAAGGCAAAACCGCAGGCGCTGGTCATCGAGGCCGCCAATCCGCGCCACGCCCATGAATGGGTTGTGTGGCAGAAGAGCAAATTGCCCGACGACAAAATTCTGATCCCAGGCGTGCTCGACACCTCGACGAACTATGTCGAGCATCCCGAACTCGTCGCCGAGCGGATCTGCCGATTTGCCGATATCGTCGGCCGCGAGCGCGTGATCGCCGGCAGCGATTGCGGCTTTGGCACCTTTGCCGGCTACGGCAAGCTCGACCCGGATATTTCGTTCAAGAAACTTGCGGCGATGGCCCAAGGCGCTGAGATTGCCTCAAAGCGATTGTGGACACATTAGCGGCGCTGCGGCCTCCCCAAAAGCGACGCTGGGACGCTCTAGCCGATCCCCACCAGCTCGCGCAATCCTGGGTGAACGCGCTCGATCTGGTCGAGCGCACGCCGCGCCGTGGGCGAATGCAGTTGCATGTAGCTAATCAGCTCGTTCTGGGGGATGTCGCCGGCGATCCGGCCGATATCCGCAGCGCGAATTCCCTGGCGAAGCAGAAAGCTTAGGTAAGTGTAGCGGAGCGCCTCCGCCGTTACTTCTTGTGGACGTTCGAGGCCGGCATCATAGGCCCCGAAGAGAACGGTTCGGGAAACCTCGTCGGGTGTCAGAGGTCTGCCATCCGCGCCATGAACAACGGTGCCGCCGCTATCTGAGTGTTCTTGTCGGGCGGCAAGCAGCCCTCGTAATGGTCCCTCCAATGGAATGATGCGGGGCGCTCCGCCGCCGACGTGGATTGCGCCGGCTGAGAAATCGACCTTGTTCCAATCCAGGGCAACGAGTTCCTGGACCGTCATTCCCATCAGGAGCCCGACTACCATCAGCCGTGCGTCGTCGGTCACCGCCTTGACGAGCTCGGCGATTTCCGAATTCGCCAGCTCCCGAGGCAGCGGGTCGGGGGCGGGGAGCCGAGCGAGATCCGGCGCAGCGAGCAATGGCGGCCGCATAGCCTCGTGCGCTGCCAAGGCCGGAGTCCACGCGTATTGCAGAAACGGGGCCGGCACGACCGGCGTAGGACCCGCGATAAAGTCAGCAAACCAGGCGGCAAAAAGACCCAAGCCGAGCGAGCCGGCGACGCCGAGCAGCGCGTCGAGCCCGTAGTTCGGTCGCCATGGTTCCTGGCTTGGGGCGGCGGCCTCGACCAGCTGGACCCGAGGGGCTCGCTCGCGGGCGCTCGCCTGCAGTTTCGTCAGATGGTCGAGCGCGCCGCGCCGCATTCCCTCGAGATGATCGAGATCCTCGCGCATCGCTTTGTATTCATTGAGGTGAGTTGAGAACTGCTCGGCCTCCTTTCGATTATCCGCGACGTCCTGGCGTAGCCTTTCAACTTCGGTTTGGGCGGAGGATAAATCCTGTTGCGCCTCGACGAGCGCGGCCCGTTCGCTCTGTCCGTGGCGCGATTGCAACTGTGCGTCGAGATCATCGAGCCGCGCTTTGAGTGACTTCGCGTCCCCGTCCAACGCCAGATAATCGGGTGTAAAACGGCGCTGCAGATCGTGCCATTGTTCGCGCAGCATCGAGGCGCGCTGCTCGAGACCCGAAAGTGTTGGATCATCTTTGGCGCGGAACACCGCCTTTCCGGCCATGACCGAAGCTCTCAAGGCCTGCAAATGGCCTTGCGCCTGGGCCAGCTTTTCGTTGGCGAGAGTGTAGGAGCGGCTTAGACCTTCGATGTTGGCAAGAACGTCGTTCTCTTTGTGCTCGATCGACACAATGTCGTATCGCTGACGAAACGCCTCGACCTGCTGCCGCTTTGCTGTCACCTCGTTGTCGAGCTTAGCGATTTCATCCTTGACCTCCCCCGAATTTGCGGCGGCCAACTTTTTGTAGGCATCGGCGACGTGCTGCTCATATGTCTCGACAACGGTGCTGACCAGCAGCGGGACAAACTCGCGCTGACGGCTCACCGCCGACAGGCGCACGATCTCGGTGCCCTCGACCGGATCGGCGCGCAGCATTTGCTGGACGGAAGCGACCGGATCGGACCCCAACTCCGGCAGAGCGCCATCATTTCTTAGGTGCTGGATGGCGTCCTGCAGCACCGGGCGGCTCGTCAGCGCCTGCACTTCCGACAAAAAAGCTTGAGGATCGGGCGCCAAGGTTGGCGTATCGATAGCCTCGGTGGGCTGGGTTACCACTGATGCCGGCGAGATCTGTAATCTCGCGACCGCGCGGTACTCCGGCGGACGGGTATAGACGTAGACCAGACTGGCGATAACCGCTGGCAGGAAGGTCGCCGCGAATACGATTGCGCGGCGCCGCGAGGGCCGCGACGTCGTCGTTATCATCGCCATCGCCACCTCAGGCGACACCGCGTTGCGGGGCGAAGAGGTGCCCGGCCTCGCGCTGTCCCTCCTCGGCCGGTACGACCGAGCTCGCCTTGCCCGCGTGATCGGAGATGAAGCCCTTGTTGTGCAGCCGCTCCCTCGCGTGCCAGTCAAGGCCCTTCCAGGCGCGGCAGCCATTGCGCCGGCCGAGCAAAAGCAGTGCGAGATCCGCCTCGTCCACGCGCTCGGTATCGATCTCCATGATCAACCGCCTCCCGAACGGGATTATCTGAGGCCAGAATACCGCAACAAGCGCTGATCTACAGCAGGGCGTCGGCCGTATCCAGTCAGCGCGTTGGTTACGGTGTTCGCGGGGCGCGATCGGCGGGTCCGCTTCTATTTCGCACTCGCCCCACGAATGCTGGCGCCGAAGGCTAGAGCGGTTTCGACCGCGCTGCATCACCCCATGCGCCCCTGGGGAGAGGATTAATAGAGTTGGCGAGGGCTAGCGGAGGCTTGCTTGGAGCTGGGTGAGGAGGTGCCTCGAGCTGACCGGAACGTGCCTAATCGGCGGTTCCATCCGTCCGCCCTACGCTTCTTAGCCCTTTGGCATGACGTCGAGACGGACGACGAGGCCTTCGAGTTCGGGCTTGGGCGGTGGGTAGCGGCGCATGACCAGCGGATCATGGCCCGGGATGATGTGCTGCGGGCTTGTCGCCTGCGCGCGCAATGCGTCGTAGGCGTCGAGCATGTCGCCGATGTTGAAGGCGGCAGTAAACGGCCGGCCCGCCTCCATGTTTTCGTAATAATGGGGTCACGTCCGAAGCGAGCACGACCCAGCCGCGGCTGGTATGGACGCGGACGAACTGCATGCCGGGCGTATGACCGCCGACCGGGTGCAATGAGATCCCCGGCGCCAACTCGACCGGTCCGTTATACAGCCGAACACGGCCGGCGAAATTGAGCCGCACGATGCCCACGACATCCTCGACCTCGAAAGAGCGGGCGAGGAATGGATGGCGCATGTGATGGCCGGTCGTGTAGTGCAGTTCGGTCTCCTGCAGGTGAAACTCGGCCTTCGGGAAGCGGTGAAACGTCCCGACATGATCGTAATGCAAATGGGTCAGGATTACGTTGGCGACGGCGTTGCGGTCGAGTCCGACCAACGACAGCGACTCGGCCGGGCAGCGCAGATGCCGCCGTCCGCGCGCCGCCGCGACCTCGGCGGTAAAGCCGCTATCGATCACAAAGCTGCATTCGCGTCCGATCGCGGCCCAGACGAAGTAATCCATCGGCATCGGGCCGTCATGCGGGTCGCCGCCGATAAAATGATCGCTGCGGCGGGCGTCGCGCTCGGCATAGCGGATCGCGTAAACTTCGTATTCGGGAAGGTTGTCCATATGGCGGCTTCCTCGCGAAGGGGATTGCGCTGTGGCGGCGGCGGTGCAAGCCTAGATCAAGCGTTTATAGCCGACCGCCGGAACCCCAGCCATGCCGCAATCATTTCTCGGCCCTTACCAGATCGAAGCCTTTAACACCGCCAAGGAATCCGAAAACAAAATCCACGACGATGATGTCGCGCGCCGCTTTGGCTTCAAAGGCGGGCTGGTGCCGGGGGTCGAAGTCTACGCCTATATGACGCATCTGCCGGTCGCACGCTGGGGCCGCGACTGGCTCGAACACGGGACCGCCGAGTGCCGGCTGTTAAAGCCGGTTTATGACGGCGACATGGTCACCGTGACCGCCGGCGAGACCGGCGACGGGCTCGATCTGCGGCTCGAAAGCCATGGCGAATTGTGCGCGACCGGCCGTGCCGCATTGCCCTCCGCGCCGGTGACGATCCCCTCGGCTTTCACTGCGGCGCCGATGCCGCCTGAACCGCCCGCCAATCGGCCGCCGGCCGACGAGCCGACCCTGCCGGTCGGCCGCTGGCTGGCGATGCGCCCGTTCCGCGTCACCCGCGACGAGGGGCTGCAATATTTGCGCGATATCCGCGAAAGCCTGCCGCTTTACGCCGATGAGCAGCTGGTCCATCCCGGCACATTATTGCATATCGGCAATTGGGTATTGCGCCACAACGTCGTGTTGGGGCCGTGGATGCATGTCGGCAGCAAGATCGAGCATTTCGCCGCTGCGCGGATCGGCGATGAGTTGTCGGCCCGGGCGCTGATCACCGATAATTACGGGCATAAGGGCCACCGCTTTGTGGCGCTCGACGCGCTGGTCTATGCCAATCGCGCAACGCCGATCGCGCGCATTGCCCACACCGCGATTTATCGGCCGCGTCAGCTCGCCGCGGCGTGATTTGCCGCACCGCTACCGGGCCGGAGAGAGCGGCGCCAAGAGCGCCGGAGGTGTAGGTGACGGTGGCGCTGGAGGCAGCGCCACCGCGGGCACTGGAGCGGGCGGTGTCACGGGCGCTGCAGGCGGCGGGGCCGGGGCGGCGATCTCGCGGGTCACCGTCTGCGGCGGATCGCCTAGACGCAACCGAATTTGTACTGTTGCCAGTCGCGCTGGTAAGCGGCCGGGTCGGGCAGTTGGATCGATGCGGTCGAGACGATCGCGAGGACCGTCGTCTGGCTCTGCGGCGCGGCGCCGACGACATTGGGCGTCAACGCGTTTGATCCGATGCTGCTGACCCCGTAATTGGCCGACGAAATCGGCGCGGCCCAGGCTTGCTGCGAAAAGGTCTCGGTCGGCGCCGGTTTGGCATTGACCGATAATGCCGGCGTGACGTGACCATCGGGGGCGACCAGCTCAGCGCCGCGTAAGGCCAAGCGATCGATCGCATTGATCTCGATCTGATTGGCAATGCCGCCCGGTGGGAAACTGGCGCGGATCTGATCGTCGGGACCCGGCGCCGGGCCGGAGCCGGCGCAGGCGGCGACCACAGCGGTGAGCAGAACTGCGAAAAGACGCGTGATGACTTTCACGACACCGATCCTAACGCCGCTACCAATCCTGATGTCGAGAAATCGGCGCGGGAAGCGCGGTCGTGACATCGCCGGCGCCCGCGTGGCAAAATCTTGTGATTTCGGGTTATCAGGGAGGAACAATCTTATGCCAGCGATACCAAGCACCGCCGATATCGGGATTGTCGAGGACCGGAATTTCCGGATCCGCGATTTTCGCCTCCAGAACGGCGCGACTATGCCTGATGTCAACATCGCCTACGAGACCTACGGCCGGCTGGCCGCCGACGGCAGAAACGCGGTGCTGGTGACGCACGGCTATACCAGCAGCCACCACGCCGCCGGCCGCAACCCGGCCAACAGCAATCAGCCGGGCTGGTGGGACGGGCTGATCGGCCCGGGCAAGGCGATCGACACCGAACGGCTCTACGTCATCGCCTCGAACATGCTGGGCTCCTCTTATGGCTCGACCAACGCCGCCAGTATCAACGCGAGCACGGGTAGACCTTTCGGATCGAACTTCCCGGCGATCGCGGTGCGCGACATCGTCGCTGCGCAAAAGGCGTTGCTCGACAGTCTCGGCGTGCATCATCTCGTAGCAGTGGCCGGCCCGTCCTATGGCGGCTACCAGGCGTTCCAATGGGCCGTCGCCTATCCCGAGATGATGGATGCGATCGCCGGGGTGGTCACCGCACCCCGCTCGCAAAATGCCGAGAGAAGCCTCGCCGAACTCGAGGCACGGCTCGCCACCGATCCGGAATGGCACGGCGGCGACTATTACGAATATGGCGGCGCCAAATCGGTGCTGACGCAGATGCGCTTCGAAACGCTGATGCGTTACGGCTACAACGAACAGCTTGCCGTCCGCTATCCCGACAAGGCCGAGCGCGAGCAGGCGATCCGTCAGCTCGCCGCCGATTGGGCGCGCAACTGGGATGCGAACTCGATGGTGATCCTGCGCCGCGCCACGATCGGCTTCGACACGGTCAAGGATTTCGCCAAGATCCGCGCCAAGGTGCTGTACGTCCTGTGCCGCAGCGACGCGCTGTTTCCGCCGAGCCTGATGCCCGGGGTCATGAGCGACTTGGCCGCCGCCGGGGTCGAGGCCCGCTATTTCGAAATCGACAGCGATCTCGGCCATTCGGCAAGCGGTCCCGAGCACGCCAAATGGTCCCCCGTGCTCCGCGAATTCCTCGCCCTCTAGATCGCCAAACTCGGGCTCGGGTGAGCCCGATCAAAGCTGACGACCTCGCAGCACTCTACATCCCTGTCTATGTCAACGTGCTGCCATCCCTGAGGAGAAATTGGCATCGGTCTTCTCGAGCCCCGCGCGTACGGCATGCGCGAGTGTCTCGGGATCGCCGACGTTCAGCTGATGTGAAAAGAATAGCTGCGGATACTCGTCTGTCTCCTGATTGTAGAGGCAGTTTATGTGGAAGCCGTTGCCCAGCATGACCTCCATCAGCGGGTCAATGTTGTTCGCCACCATCGAAAAATCCGGGGCTACGGCAGCCCTCCTGCCCCGTCCAATGGCTTGAAGGCGATGTGGCTCATGATTTCGAGATAGGGATTGACGATTTCGCCGCCGAGCTTCACCGAATTGCGGCGCGGCACCATCGCGTGCACAATCCCGCCGCCGCCGATATGGGCATCGCCGCCAATAATCTGCGCAAGCCGCTGGTGATCGAGCTGTGATGTTGGGTTCTTTGGCTTTTGCTGCGGCAATGGCGTGCCTGTCTTGGCGACGACGTTGCGAAATTTGGCGGCGAGATGCACCGGGTCGTTGTCCTTGCCGCGTAGATGGATATGAAAGATCTGCGGATTCTCGCCGACGAAGTGCTGGTGCAAGGCCTGAAATACCAAGCCCTGCGTAAGGATTTCCTGCACGACTCCGTCGATCTCATTCGGCAGCACCGCCAATTCGCCATCACCCATGGCGCCACCGTTATTGAGCGCCTGAAAATAGAACTCGTAATGGATTTCGAAATCAGGCGTGAACACGACGTCCATGGGACCCTGAACATTGCCGATGTCCTTGCGGCCGATCTCAGTCATGAAAACGCCGTGTCGCATCGGTCCCTCGGCGCTCAAAGCGCGTTCCATCGCGCTAACAGGGAGCTGATTGGAGCCGGATTTGCTCGCCGCGCCCGCCGCGCCGGTATTGTTTCCCTCGACGTTTGGCTCGGAGCGGTTTTGCTGCGCGAAAGCGCGGGTCGCACTGCTTGCCGCTAGAAGCACGCCTCCAGACAATATGAGCCCGCGACGATTTTAAGAGCATGTTAAGTGGAGTCATGGATTTTGCCTCCTTCAAATGTCAGACTGCCGACTGACGGAAGCAAACTTCGGCTGCGGTCCCCGGTTCCTTTGCCAATCATCTTTTCAGGGGGGACATATTCACAGATCCTGGTCAATACTCTTAGTTATGCCTTCTAAATAATTTGATTACAATGCTCAAAATATTGATCTATATTAATCATATGGCCACTTTTATTACAATTACATTTGATAGAACAGCTAAATGGCCCAGCTGAGCTTCCACAAATCGTGCTCTAAGCGAAAATTGACAGGGCTTAGGAAGGGAAAATTGACAGGGCTTAGGAAGCTATGTGCATCTATTGGGGCTATTGCGCTGCTTCTCCCTGGCAGTGGCCGGGGATAAATTTGCCGTTCCCGTACCCGTCGGGGACCCAGGGCACTCCCGGCGGGCACGCGTTCGTCTGAGCTGTGGGTAGCGGCGCGCACCCCGCCATCGGGGTAATCGCGGCGGCGCCTATCACAAGCGCGAGCATCGTGGCGAGAGAACGCATGTCCATGTCCCTTCCTACTGCGCACATATCCATCGCGCGGTAAGGTAAACGGCAGGTATCTGGCCGTTATAGCTTCGGGTGGCTTCGAGTGCAGCACCTTCCGCGCCCAGTCGGGTCCTTTATTTGCCGCACCCGGCTGAGTGCACAGCAAGCAGGCGAACGGCGCCCGAAAACTCGGCGAGAATTGGTTGCGGCCGTGGGTGCATCCTGCCGAACCGATTGCTTTCACACTCCGCTGAGCCGAAATTACTTGCACGTCAAAGCTGGCGGAGCGCAGGACAAGACCACATCTCAAAAGAGCGGGCCCATTACGGGCTCTAACGCAGGGGTGTTGCTGGCGGACGGTCAATCATATCTGCCCGACGATGACCAATGTCGGTCATCGCTGACGATGCGATGGCGGTCGAAACCGAACTGGCGATTGATCTGCATCAATGCCGATGAGGAACAAGCCGCCGACGATATTGCTTTTGGACAACGGAGAGACAAGCAGATGAAGATCAAACACCTTTTGAGTGGCGTCGCGATTGGCGCCGCAGTCGCTATCGCCGGACCTGTTTGGGCGCAAAATGCGGCTCCTGCGCCGGCTCCCGAGCCTGCTCCAGGGGCGACTTCAGCGACGCCGCCAATTCATCATCACCATGCCGTCCGGCACGCCAGAGCGATGCACGCCCATCATATGGAGATGTCGCGCAAAGCCGCTCTGACCGGCGATACGACTGCGCAGCTTAACCGCGAAGAGCTGGCCCGCATTCAATCGGGTGGTCCGCCCGCGCCGCCCCCTGGGGCTGGGTCAGGCGGCCCTGCGCCGATGCCCGGTGGGCCGATGCCGCCGCCGCCCGCCGCGAGTGGCGGAAACAGCATGGGGCTGCCCGGTCCAAACACCGGCGGACCCGGCTTGACGCCTTACACCCACTAGGCGGTACGAGCCAGACACAAGGTATCGGACTTTCTTGCTTCGTCCGCCCCCCGCGAAAGCGGGGGTGCGTGCCTCTGCCCGGCTCGAACAGGGCGGCAAACGCCATTGGCCATCCCTGTCTAAGCAAAGGCGACTTCCAGTGCCCGTTTCCGTGGCAGGACGACATGAGCGTGCGGTATTAATTGTCTGAACTAGGGGCGATTGATACCGCTTGTCGACTGTAATGGTCGGCCAGGAAAGCAGGTGAGTTTTCGGTTCGGTTGATCTGAACCGGGCTCATGTTGCGGGGCGCCGCGGAAGCCGATACTGAGTGCCGACGCGCCGACCGCTTCGGCCGGGCGCGGCCGGTTGGTGACGACGGCAACCATTGATGCTGTGCGTCCTTCGAGGCCTCGCTCCGAGGCGCGCCTCAGGATAAGGGCTTATCACTGCCATCCAAGGCTTACCTCAGGGTGAGCGACTGTCAGCGATGTGAAGCGGGGCGCGTCCGGAACCGCGCGGGCGCCAATGCGGTGAGGCGGCGGCGCGCATTGCTGGGACCACCGAAGAACCGGTATGTTGCTGCCGGCCACCGCGGAATCTGGAAAATTACCGAATTGTTACATGTCAGCGGCCGTTCGCGCGGCACTTTTGGCTCGGGGCCGCTGTCTTGGCCGCCGTGATGCTGGTGGCCGCGGCATCGCAAGCAGCGCCAGTGTTTTATACCGACCAGACCGCGTTCAATGCTGCCGAACCCAGTGCTACACCCGTAAGCTTCAGCGGCCTGACCGACGGTACCCGGCCGAATGGCTTTACGTTGCAGGGGGTGACGTTCAGCGCCGCGCCAGGGGGCGGGCTGATCGTCTTTAACGGGATGCTCGGAAACAACTTCTTTGGCGACACGCTGGCCCTTAGCTTTGGATCTGGTGTGACAGCGATGGGGACGGACATCGTCAATGCGCTCGCCGAGACCGGCGCACCCCCAGCGCAATCCGCGCCGATCACCGAAGAAGTTTTTTCGGGCAGCACCCTGATCGGCCAGACGACGGTAACGGAAGCCTCGGGCTTTTTCGGCGTCGTCTCGACGATCCCGATTGCCGAGGTCACATTTTTCTCGGATTGCCAGAGCGATTGTAACTCGCTCCTCAGCAACCTTTCCATCGTCAGCGCGCCGCCCGCCTCGGTTCCGGAGCCGAGCAACCTCTGTGTGCTCCTTGCCGCACTCGGCATTTTCACGGGAATTCGTTCGCGCCTCAGTTCATCCGCGTAACCTATTTCAGGACGGCGGGCGCCTGCGATCTGCCCTGCTTCCTAGCCTCAGTCTGCAGCTGAAGGATGTGCTTGCGCTGTTCGGCGGTAGGTCTCGATGCGCTGGGATATCGTCTTGGCGGCCTCGGTCAGTTAGTGTTCTGCTCCAGCATGCGCACCAAGAGCGGTTTGCTCAGTCGCAATGCGCTGACGCTCTTTGCTGGTCTGGTGCAGATCCCCGCGATGCTGCGCGTCGGCCAACGCCGTAGCCCTTGTCGCAATCGGCCTGCCGCGTCCGCGCCAGCAGGATCAGCGGTGCGGCGCTAAGTAGGCGTCAGCCGCCATATTCCCGATGTAATTGCGCGATAACGTCCAGGACCGGGCGAGGGGCGTTGACAGTGATCGCACAGGTGCCGCCGACGCCTTGACTGACTGTGCGTGTCCAACCGGAAGACAATGCCGGCAGGTTCGCGCGGCCGGAGTAATATCCGTCGAGCCAAAAAATCGCCAAGCCGCCGATCTTATCCTTGGATCGAATTAGCGGTAACAACTCGCCGCAGGTCATTGCTGCGCTGATCGATGGATTGGCGGGCGAGGGTACAACCGTCTCTTGCGCCACCACTTGCGGCGTGCAGGCTGCCGCGAGAATGCCGGCCATCATGGTTATGGTTCGCGAATACGGCATCGTTTTCCTCCCGTTTTACGG
The DNA here is from genome assembly GCA_963777435.1 of uncultured Alphaproteobacteria bacterium. Classification (GTDB taxonomy): domain Bacteria; phylum Pseudomonadota; class Alphaproteobacteria; order ATCC43930; family CGMCC-115725; genus AP-15. The sequence continues at coordinate 2,285,404 of CAVZQT010000003.1, read as the reverse complement.
GAGCGTAATGCGGGTCGGGCTGCTGCGTCGAGCCGGTCGCTTTGGCAAAATCGGCCTCAGCATCCACACGCCGCCTCAATGTTGTGGTAATTGCCGCGACGGATCGGGCGGTGACTAGCGTCGCAGCGGGCGATAGCGGTGGCATCGCCGGGGGCGCTCTGCACGGTCGTCGGGCTTTCCCGTCAATTCCCGGTTCGGCTGAGTTGTTTCCCGGTTAACGAGGGGAAATTTCCCGGTTGGCGAACCGCGGGAATTGATTCGGAAAGGGTTGATGCACAAGCCGGTTTTCGCCGTGCCGCAGGCTCGAAGCCGCAAATTCGCGATATTTTCCCGGTTCTACGGGAATTTGCTGGACCGGCCGGCGGGAGACCACCCCGTTCGGTTGACACCGCGGGGCGGGGTCGATCATGGTGCGCTTCCAACCGATATCGTCGGCCCAAACTGCGGGAGACAAAATGACCGACGCCGATCTCGCCGCCACCGTCGACGCTGCCTGGGAGGACCGCGACCGCATCTCGCCCGCGACCAAGGGTGCTTGGCGCGATGCGGTCGAAGCAGCACTCGAAGGGCTTGATGGTGGCAGGCTGCGCGTCGCGGAGAAGACCGGGCGGGGCTGGCAAGTCCATCAATGGCTCAAAAAAGCCGTGCTGCTGTCGTTTCGCCTCAACGACATGGTCGAGATCCCGGGCGGCCCGGTCGATCCCGAGCGCGGGGCGGCGAAATGGTGGGACAAGGTCCCCTCCAAATTCGCCGGCTGGTCGTCGAACCGGTTTCGCGAGGCCGGGTTTCGCGCGGTCCCAGGATCGGTCGTCCGCCATTCGGCCTATATCGCCCCCAACGTCGTCTTGATGCCGAGCTTTGTTAATGTCGGCGCCTATGTCGACAAGGGTACGATGGTCGACACCTGGGCGACGGTCGGGTCGTGCGCGCAGATCGGCGAGAACTGCCACCTCTCCGGCGGGGTAGGCATTGGCGGCGTGCTCGAACCGTTGCAGGCCGAGCCGGTCATCATCGAGGATAATTGCTTCATCGGCGCGCGCAGCGAGGTCGTCGAAGGCGTCATCGTCGAAAAAGGCTCGGTGCTGGCAATGGGCACCTTTATCAGCGCCACAACCAAGATCGTCGACCGCAATACCGGTCAAATCCATATCGGCCGGGTGCCGGCCTATTCGGTCGTGGTGCCGGGTTCGTTGCCGGGCAAGCCGTTGCCCGATGGCAGCCCGGGCCCGAACCTTTATTGTGCCGTCATCGTCAAGACCGTCGACGAGCAGACCCGCGCCAAGACCGCGATCAACGATCTCCTGCGCGAATGAGAAACACCGCCGTCGATCCGGCAGCGCTCGCGGCCGAACTGATCCGCCGGCCGAGTGTAACGCCGCGTGACGAGGGCGCGCTCGACATTGTCGCGGGGCATCTCGAAGATCTCGGCTTCACCTGTCACCGGCTGGTGTTTGGCGGTGATGACGGCAGCGACCCGATCGCCAATCTCTACGCCCGCTACGGCGACGGCCGACCCAACCTGTGCTTTGCCGGGCATACCGATGTCGTGCCGCCGGGAATATCGGAGGCGTGGTCGGTCGACCCGTTTGCCGCCGACCAGCATGACGGGGCATTATGGGGCCGCGGTGCGGTCGACATGAAGGGCGCGATCGCCGCCTTTATCGCGGCGGCGCAGCGCTGGCTCAGCGAGCGCGGGCCTGATTTCGGCGGGTCAATCAGCCTGCTGATAACAGGTGACGAGGAAGGAGCCGGCGTCAACGGCACCAAGCGGGTTCTGGAATGGCTGGCGACGCGCGGCGAGACACTCGACGCCTGCGTAGTCGGCGAGCCGACCTCCGCCACAATGCTCGGCGACATGATCAAGATCGGCCGGCGCGGCAGCCTGACCGGCCGGCTGGCGGTTCACGGCATGCAAGGCCACACCGCCTATCCGCATCTCGCCGACAACGCCGCCCACCGGATGGTCGAGCTGTTGCACGCGCTGACCACTGCCGAACTCGATCGCGGCTCGGCGCATTTTCAGCCATCGACCCTGCAGGTCTCGACGATCGACATCGACAACCCCACGGCCAACGTGATCCCGGCCGAGGCGCGGGCCGTCTTTAACCTCCGCTTCAACGATCGCTGGACCGGCCGTAGCCTTGAGGATTGGCTGCGCCAGCGTCTCGATCAAGCGGCGGATGGCGGCCGCTATACGCTCGACGTTACGGTCAGCGGCGAATCGTTTCTGGCGGCCTCGGACAGTGTCAGCGGCCCGCTAGCCGAGGCGATCCGGCGCGTCACGGGGCTCACGCCCGAGTTCAGCACTACCGGTGGCACTTCCGATGCGCGTTTTATCCACGCTTATTGCCCGGTCGCCGAGTTTGGACTCCTTAGCCAGACCATGCATAAGATCGACGAGCGTGTCGATCTCGCCGATCTCACCGCATTGACCGAAATCTATCGCACTTTCCTCGACCTGTTTTTCGCAAAGCCCTGACCCGGGCAGCGAGCAGCTTATGCCGGTGACGACATGGGCCGAGGTGCGCTGGGCGATGGTGGGCTGCCTGCGCCTCGCGCGCGGCGACCGCCATGGTCTTGAATACTTCGACCGGTCCGTCGACGGGTTTTGGCGGTCGTTTATGTCCGCCTTTCTCAGCTACCCGTTTTTTCTGATTTTGCTGACGATGCGGGTCAGCCTTGCCGACTGGAAAGCTACGGGCGGCTTACCGATCATTCTGATCGAGACGATCGGCTACGTCATATCCTGGGTGGCGTTTCCGCTGATTATGCTCTCGGTCTTGCGTTGGATCGGGCGCGAGCATCGATTCTTTGACTTTATGGTCCCCTATAATTGGTGTCAGCTGCCGCAAAGCATTCTGTTCGTCGTGATTGGGCTCCAATCCGAGAGCGCAGCGTTCGGCAGCGCGGTCTCGCAGGCACTCGAGTTCGCCGCTGCGATCGCCGTGCTTGTCTATGAGTGGTACATCGCGCGCGTGGCGCTGGAGACGAGCGGTGCTGCCGCAACTTTGATCGTGCTGGTCGATCTCGTGCTCGGCGTCGTGGTTACCCGCGCCGCCGGGGGACTTTACTGAGCCGAGAGCCTTACTGGGCCGAGGGTCTGTCCGGAGAACGCAAGGCAAACGGGTCAGGGGCTCCCGGTCCCGGCGGGGTCAATGCATCGCCTGAAACTGAGCGTGGCGGGGGCGTCTCAGCGGCGGGCTTCACCGGCGCACCGGCTCTGGGCTCGGCGGCGGGTTTTGCCTGTCCGGTTAGGTGCGCCAGGAGCTGGTCGAATTCCGCCGTCTGATCCGCTGGCCTGGCTGCCTTGGTTTCGGCCGAATTTCCGCCAGAGCGCGAAGACCGTTGCGAGTGCCGCGTGGCTAAATCCGGCCCCGCCGATGAAGCCGAGGTCTCGGCAATGCGCGTTGCCCGCGGCGAATGCGGTTCTGGCGCGGTTGGTCCCGACCCCACCTCGGACGGCGGCGTCAAAGTCTCGGCGGTGTGCGATACCCGCTCCGAATGCCGGGTCGTCGAAGCATGTTCCGGGATCGTCGCCGAGTTCACCGCTCGAGGCTCGCGAGCGGGCCGAGAATGGGAGTGCCGGGCCGCGGCCTGCGGGTGCGCAGCGCGGCCCGTCTCCGCCGGAACCCGGGCTGCAACGGATTCAGGCTTGGGTTCTCTTCTCGTCGCGGCCGAAGATGGAGCAATCTCCGGGACGGCGGTCGATTTAACAAGATGGACGGGCTTCTCGGGAGGTGGGCTGGATGCGGGCGTTGCCGGCTTGGCTGCCGCGGCCGGCGGAGTCGGTTTGGACGCGTCAGACGGTGCCTTTGACGCCATTGCCGTTGGTCTGGGTTGTTCGCTGGGCTCGCCCTTACCGCCTGATGCCGCCATCGGCCGGGACGTCGGGGCTGGCGCCGGGATGGGTGCGGCGCCACGGTCCACCCCCGACGGATTTAAGTCATCGGCCGGCCCGGCTGAGGCGGTAGTCTTTTTCTCCGATGGCGCCGAGGTCAGGAGACCGGCGCCGGCAGCGGCTCCGATCGCAAGGATAACGAGGCCGACCCCCGCGAGCGTGGCAAAGCGGCGCGGCCCGGTTTCCCGCTTGCCGAAACTGACCGGCTGGCGGTCGGCCGCAGACACGACCGGCGCCACCCCCAATTTTGGCCCGTCAATGCGGAGCGCTGCTACCGGTTCGGTCTTTACCTCGGCGGGTCGGCGAGACATCGATGGCGCATTCGAACCGACCAGCCGAGGCTCCGCGCGCTCGCGAGCGGCTTCGGGCCGCCGCGAGACAAACGGGAGGTTTCTCAGCCGATCACTCCCCATCTCTCGCCCCTCATTTTGGTCCGTCCCTTGACAATGCGGCTGTCGCCCCTGGTAGACCCGAATAAAGGCAGGATAGTGGACGTTGACGAGATAAAGACCGTCCGCCGGCGCGGTCGGCCCGCCGGCGCGGCGGTCGCGGGCGGCAAGAGCTGCTGCTACGTCCTCGGGCCGCCAACGGCCGACGCCGACCAATTCGAGGGTACCCGCCATGTTACGCACCTGGCGATGCAGGAACGACCGGGCGCGCGCCTCGATGCGAATCTCCTCGCCAAAGCGCCTGACCTCGAGCGCATCGAGTGTGCGCAACGGCGACCGCGCCTGGCACAGCCGATCACGAAACGTTGTGAAATCGTGATGCCCGACGAGACACTGGGCTGCTTCTTGCATCGCCTCGGCGTCAAGCGGCGGGGTGACACGCCACACCCGGCCGCGGTCCAACGCTGCCGGCGCCCGCCGGTTCAAAATGCGGTAGAGATAGGTGCGCTGAACCGCAGACAATCGGGCATCGAAATGCGGTGGCGCCGGATCGACGGCGAGCACGCTGATCGCAGTGTGCCGCAGGTAATGGTTCAGCGCCCCGCGTATGACATCGGCCGCCGCCTCTCTCGCTAGGTCGAGATGCGCCACCTGTCCAAGGGCGTGGACCCCGGCATCGGTGCGGCCGGCGCCATGGACGATAACCACCTCGCCGCAGAACTTCGCGACTGCGGCTTCGAGCGCCTCCTGCACCGACAATCCTTGCGGCTGACGCTGCCAGCCGACGAGCCCGGCGCCGTCGTATTCGATCGTCAGCTTGTAGCGCGTCACGGCAGCAAGGTTCCGGCCGCGATCGAATAGCCCCGCAAAAATGCATCGGCGTTAACCGGCCCGCGCCCTGGCCGCTGCAGGTGCAACGGCCGCAATGCCCCGGCGCCGCAGGCCACCGACAATTGGCCGTCGATAACCGTCCCCGGCGGCAGTCCGGTGGCATCCGGCAACACCGCAGCGGCCAGCACCCGGATCTGTTCGCCGTGATAGTCGAAAAAGGCGGCCGGCCACGGGTCCAGCGCGCGTACTCGCTGCTCCAACTCGACAGCCGGTTGGCGCCAATCGAGCCGGCCTTCTTCACGGGTGATCTTGGGCGCATAGGTGACCCCCTCGACGGGCTGCGGCCGCGGCGTCAACCGGCCCTGTCGCGCCTCATCAAGAGCGTTGACGATCAATTCGCCGCCAAGCCGCGCCAGCGCCTCGGTCAGGCTCATGGCGGTCGTCTCGGGGGCGATCGGCAGCTGTTGCTGCAGCAGGATTGGGCCGGTGTCGAGCCCTTCCTCCATCTGCATGATCGTGATCCCGGTCACCGAATCGCCGGCGAGCAAAGCGCGCTGGATCGGGGCAGCGCCACGCCAGCGCGGCAACAGCGATGCATGGATATTCAGGCAACCGAGCCGCGGGGCCGCCAATATTTGGCGCGGCAGGATCAGCCCGTAGGCCGCGACTACCGCCGCATCCGCCTGGAAGGCCGCAAATTCTGCTTGCACCCTCTCGTCGCGCAGCCGCGCCGGAACCCGTACTTGCAGCTCATGCTGTTCGGCCAGCAGCTGGACGGCCGAGGGCTGGGGGCGATGGCCGCGCCCGGCCGGCCGCGGCGGCTGGGTGTAAACTGCGAGCAGGCGGTGCCCTGCGGCAATCAGTGCATCCAGGATCGTCGCCGCAAACGGCGGCGTCCCCATAAAGATGAGATCCAGCGCACCCTCCGTCGCAGCCGCGAAAGTGCCGGCGTCCGGGGGTTAGGCCGCAACCGGGGTCCGGCTGCGCTTGGCTTTCGCAAGTTTGCGCAGGATCATCCCGCGCTTGACCATCGAGATATGGTCGACAAACAGCACGCCGTCCAAATGGTCCATCTCGTGCTGGATGCAGGTCGCCAGCAGCCCGGATGCGTCGATTTCGCGGATCTCGTTTTGGTAATCAAGGTAACGCAGACGGATCTGGACGGGGCGGGTCACGTCGGCGTAATGCTCGGGCAAGGACAGACAGCCCTCGCTGAATGTCGCCAGCTCTTCCGAACGCCACAGGATCTCGGGGTTGGCGAGCATCATCGGTTGCGGCGGTTCGCCCTGGCGGGCGACATCGAGCACGATCACTCGTTTTGCGACGCCAACCTGCGGCGCCGCCAACCCGATGCCGATCGCTTTACGCATCGTTTCGAGCATGTCGTCCATCAGGCGACGGATTTCGTCGTCGACGGCGGCAACCGGACGCGCCTTGATTTTGAGGCGCGGATCGGGGGCGGTAATGATCGAAAGCTCAGCCATGATACGGAAATTTAGATAAGGAATTGGCGCCGGACCGTCAATCAGTCGCCCAACGGGCGGTCGGATTCAGCCGCTTCGAATTGCGTCGAAAAAATCGGAGATTGTCTGGCCGATCGGGCGATGCCGGATCGTTTCGTTGACGATCAGCTCGAATTCGGCGACGTCGCCGGATTGGGAACGCGGCGGCCTTATCGAAATGCCGCGTCTGGCGAGCCGTTGGGGCAGAGCCGCGGCATCGCCGCTGCGGATCAGCAGTCGTGTGACATTGGTCGAAGCCCGCGTCCGCCGGATTTCAACCTGCGGATACTCGGCTAAAGCGTCAAACAGTTCGTCAGCCATTGCGGCGGCTTCGGCAAAGCGCTCGGCGAAACCATCGAGATAATGCAATGCCACGGCGGCATAGGGCCAAGCCTGGCGCAATCCGCCGCCAAACATCCGGCGCTGATGGTAGAGTCCGTCGAGCAGCTGCCGCGGACCGGCCAGGATCGCGCCCCCTGCAGCATTGAAGTATTTGTAGAGCGACACATAGACCGTATCGAAAGGGGCGGCATAGACCGCCGGCTCGATGCCGGTATAGGGAACGGCGAGAAAAACTCGTGCGCCGTCGAGATGCAATCCAATGCCGCGCTCGCGTGCGAAGCTCGTGATGCACTGGATTTCGCCAAAGTCGAAGACCTCTCCGTGCCGGCGCCGCACTGGCAACTCGATCGAGATCGCGCCGATCGGTGTGCGGACTCGGCCTTCCTCCTCGCGGGCGATCTCGGCGGCGACCTCTTCCAGCGTGAAACTGGTCTCGTCGGGTGCAAGCGGCACCAGGGTAAGCCCGCTCAGGTCCGGCACGCAGTCACCGGTGTCGCGGTAAAGGTGGCTCTCGCGCTGCACCAGGACCCGCCGCCCGCGCCGCGCCAAAAGACGGACCGCGAGGTGATTGGCAAGCGTCCCCGACGGCATAAACACCGCCGCCTCTTTGCCCAGCAACTCGGCCATTCGGTTTTCGAGACATTCGACGGCGCCGCCCAATGAAAATTCGTCGGCATCAATACGATCGTTCTCGGCAAGCTGTGCGAGCAGCCGGGCGTATTCGCCTGTCGACAGCCCGAGCCCGTCGGAGCGGAAATGCATTGCGCGATTGTTCGGGTTCACAACATCCCTCCGAAAGCGGCGGGCGGGCCGGTCAGTTCCGATCCTGCACCGGAGTTTTACTCTTTGCGAGCCCGCGCTGCAGAGGGCAGGGCTGGATGACCCGCGCCTATGACGGGGTCGCCGGATCGGCTCGGATCAAAGCGGCGGCAATTTCGACCGGATCGTCATCGACGCCCGCCAAGAACTCGACGGCACGCTCGACCGGCGGAAACAAGCGATCGCCGAGTTCGGCGATTTCCGAGATGCGCACCGGCCTTCCATCGAGATCTCGGGCGCATTTGTTGAGGACGCGCTCGAGCACAAAGGCAACCATGACCCGGCCCGATGCCTGCGATGGTTCGATACAGCCGCGGGCGTAGATCGCCAGTTCGAGCAGGGCTTCGAGATTGCCGAAACGATTGCGCTGCGTCTGGTTGAGAAACTGACGCTTCAGATGGGCCGCGGCCAGGTATCGGATCGGCTCGCTCAACTAAAGTCACGCCAAGTGAAAAGCGATGCGAAGGCGATACCGGCGGTTTTGAAATTGTCGGCCGCACCTTCAAGGCGATCAACGATGCTGATGATCCTGACGATTTTGCAGTCGAGACGCAGCACTTGTTCCGCCGCCTGCATGACCGAGCCGCCGGTGGTCGTGACATCCTCGAATAAAATGACGCACGCGCCGGGTTCGAGCAGGCCGTCGATTCGCTGGTCGGTGCCGTGGCCTTTCGCCTCCTTACGCACAAAGAAACCGGTGATCGGCTTCTCCGGCCAGCTGCGTGCGCATAAGAGGGCGACAATCGGGATGGCGCCGGTTTCGAGCCCGCCGACCGCATTGACATCATCGCCGCGGATCATCTCGAATAGCAGATCGGCGACAAGCCCGGCGCCCTCGGGGTCGAGCAGGGTTCGCTTCATATCAAAGAAAAAATTGCTCGGCCGCCCGGAGACCAGCACAAAGCCACGGTCCTGCAAAAGTGACCGGTTGCGAATGATGTCGCGCAGGCGTTGTCTTTTGGCCGGCAGATCCGCCCGCATCGTTGCCGATCCTCCTTGCCTTGGGCCGTTAACGCCCCGCCAGCCGCGCGCGTCCGGCGATGCCGACCCGTAAAGTTAAGACCGAAGCGCCGCCATGTGACAAGAGCGTTACAACGCCCGCGGGGAGCAACATCCGCAAACCCGTGGGCAGAGAAGCCGAGCGCTCCCGTCGCTCTGGTCGCACCATTCCGCGGTGTCTGGACCCGCCTCGTCATTGCACGGCCCTCCGGCCACTCGGATAAATGCCCGCCTCGCTAGGCGGGACAGGGCGTCGAAGTGCGTCAACAAGCAACTTCTATTCGAAATTGGGCGAATACAAGCCCTAGCCAGGGATGACGTCAAAAGGTTTGTGTCAGCAGGAGAGGGGTGCTGACGCCTTGGTTTTGGTTTTCGTGGTTGAACACGGCGAAGAGGATGCGATCCATCGAGGTTCGGTCGGAGAAGACGCCCATTGGCCTGGTTCGCCGGCGAACTTCGCGGAAACGGCGTTCGATTGCATTGGTGGTCCTGACCCGCTTGCGCTCGGCCAAGGATTTGTAGCACCAGCAGGTCAACAGCTCGTCGAGATCGTCGCGCAGGCAGGCGACCGCTTTGGGATAGTCCACTTGCCAGCGGTCGGCAAAACGCCGGGCGGCGGATCGAGCCTGAGGCACGGTCTTAGCCTTCATGATGGCATGCAGATCGGCCTTGACCGCCGGCTGGTCGGCAACCCGCACCTTATTGAGGACATTGCGGATTTTGTGCGCCCAGCAGCGCTGCACCGGGACCCTTGGATAAGCGGTGGGCAGGGCCGCCAACAGACCGCTACCGCCATCGACGCAGATCATCTCGAGCGAGTCGCCGGTGAGGCCGCGGCGGATCAGGTCGCCGAGAAAGCGCTCCCATTCGGCGCCGCTCTCGCTCTGTGCCAGGCGGAAGTCGATAACCTCCTTCTTGCCGTCGGGGCGCAGGCCGAGGGCGACCAGCACCGGCCGCCGGATCGCGCCAGCGCCGGTCTTGCGCGCCAGCACGACGCCATCAAGCATCAGCACCCGGTAGCGGTCCTTGAGCGGCCGGGCATGAAAGGCGGCCACGACCGCATCGAGCTGCTTGGCAACCAGGCTCACGGTGGCCGGGCTGATCGGCCGCCCGAGGATCGGCAGCAATGCTTCGCTGACTTTGCGCACCGACAGTCCGAGGACAAAGCACGACAGGATCATGCGATCGACTTGCTCGGGCCGTCGGGCATAGGCGCGCACCACGGCTATCGGCGTGAACCGCCGGGTACGCGGCACCGCCAGCTCGATGTCGCCGAGCTCGGTCAGCAGATGGCGCCGATAACAGCCATTGCGCCGGTCGACCAGGTCGAGCGCGGCCATCCGATCGAGATGGTCCTCGATCGCATGGCCCATTTGCTCCCGGAGAATCCCGGCAAGCGCCTGCCGGCCCAGCGACCGATACCCGGCGCCCCACTCCAGTCCCTGCGCTTGCATGCCCTTCACCAACTCAAACGCCCTCGGTAAGCTGCGGATCGTCACAGACGGTGGCATTGGGGGTGCTCCTGCTTGCGGAAGTCAGCACTCCGCGGAGTACCCCCTCTCATTCGACTGACACAAATCTCCGTACATCACCCGCCAGGGTGACGCCTGGACGGTTCCTTTTTCCGATGCTACTATCCCGTCAAAACCTAAGTACGCAGAACGTTGGGGGGCACCTATGAAAACGACGCGCGTAGTCGCACCGCGCACGGGGACTTTGGTTATATGGCGTGCAGCCGTGTTCGGCCTCATCATGCTTATTTTCGGAATGTTGCCTTCACCGGTAAGTGCGACCCTGATTGGCGATGTCGTTAATGACAGTTATTATTATCCAGACTTAAGCACACAAATTCGTAATGGTGGGAATGAAGTCGTTTCACCATTGGCGAACTATAGCTTCCAAATTGGCGTCGCGAGAGTAAATACCACGGTTACATCGAACCAGATCTCAATATACGTTGTGTCTCCTGATAACGCTCACTTCTTTGTGGCACCGTTTAACGGTGAAATTATTAGCAGTCCCTCGTCTCCAAATATAATGGGCATTAATATTGATGGCTCAACTAACTTGGCCGGATTTACGCGTTCAGATCTATCCTTTACCCCAACCTCTGTGTCAGTTAACCTCCAAGCTCTTCAACTTCATGCCGGGCAACAACAAATCGTCCTTGACTTAGCATTTCCCCAGCAGGTCTCACCAGCATCACAAGCCGCGAACGTTGTCACAGCAGTCGGTGGAGCTTATCAATACGTTTATGAGGATGGAAATGCACAACGATATCAAAACACCTATCAGGAAGCTCTCGATTGCGCGTCAGGAACAATTACCAATTGCGACGTTGATGCGTTAAATCAAAGTGCTACACAACAATTCGAAAACAATTTGAGCGTAATACATAATGCGGGGTCCGGGTCAATTAACTTCGTGCTTTCGACGCCGCCGGATATTACGGTGCCGGACCTTTTAATTGCCGGCTTCACCGGACAACTGACGAGCATCGCCAGTAATGCGGTTAGTTTCTTAAAGTGGCTGGCAACCGGCAGAGTTGACCCGCCGGTTTCCGTGGTGAGTGGCTCTGCTACAGGATATTATATCGATGTTCCGGGTCTAAGTTACAATTTTTATGATCTGGTTACGACGGTCGCAGTCGATCCCGCAGATCTATCGGTGTTATTGCTCGGGGATGCATTTCTAACGACTTAATCAATTTTCGACGCCTCGCTACCAGCTTTTGGATGGGGAAGAATCTCGGACATTTCGCTCGCAAACGGGACCGCAACTTTCGAAATTCAAGATATCGAAATTCAATCAGTCCCAGAACCATCGACGTTGAGCTTGGTTTTTGGATCAATGGTAATTGTGACGCTGTTGCGGGTTGGCCGGTGTAAGACATTGACCTAAGGGCGCGTAGAGTGGAAAAGCGCCGGCGCATTCCGCCACCTCATAGAACCGTGCTCAGCTTTTCGATTTGGCTCGGCACGGTGTCGCTCTTCGGACACTCTCGTAGAGGCGGCGCTTGGCGCTAAGCAGTGATGAGGGCGAAGAGTAGTGCGACGGTGCCCGATGGAGGGGGGAGGCGCTAGCGCTTTCCGCCCCACGCTTGCTGATGCGGCTCAATTCGGGTCGAGCTCGGTATCCCAGTAGAGGTAATCGCGCCAGCTGTGATGCAGGTAATTGGGCGGGAAGGCGCGCCCGTTTTCCTGCAGCATGTAGGTGGTTGGCTGCACCGGGCGGTGGCGCGGATACATACCGCTTTCGCGCGGCAAGCGGTTGCCCTTCAACAGATTGCAGCTGCCGCAGGCGGTGACGACGTTGTTCCAGGTCGTGCGCCCGCCGCGCGAACGCGGCACCAGATGATCAAAGGTCAATTCGTGCGACGGGTAAGGCTCGGCGCAATACTGGCAGGTAAACCGGTCGCGCAAAAACACATTGAATCGGGTGAAGGCCGGGTGGCGCGCCGCCGGCACATATTCCTTGAGCGACACGACGCTCGGCAGCCGGATTTCGAGCGACGGGCTGCGCACAGAGACATCGTAATGATCGATGATGTTTACCCGATCGAGAAATACCGCCTTGATCGCGTCCTGCCACGACCACAGTGAGAGCGGGAAATAGCTCAGCGGGCGGAAGTCCGCATTGAGAACCAAGGCCGGGCAATTGTCCAAGCAGGCCGTCACCGATAACCCGTTCTGCTCGTCATTAATCGCGAGGCGGCATAGCACGCGTTTGTGACAGCTTGATAACGAATTGGCCGGCAGCGAACAAGGAGCCGGGACACATTTTCGCAGGTCAGCGGGTCGGGACCGGCTTGTCGCCGCGATAATCGTAAAAGCCGCGGTCGGCTTTGCGGCCCAGCCAGCCGGCCTCAACATATTTTACGAGCAACGGACACGGCCGGTACTTGCTATCGGCGAGGCCCTCGTAAAGCACCTGCATGACCGAGAGGCAGGTGTCGAGCCCGATAAAATCGGCGAGCTCCAGCGGCCCCATCGGATGGTTGGCGCCGAGCTTCATTGCGGTGTCAATCGCTTCGACCGAACCCACCCCCTCATACAGCACGTAAACCGCCTCGTTGATCATCGGCAACAGTATGCGGTTGACGATAAAGGCCGGATAATCCTCGGCCGCGACCGGCGTTTTGCCGAGTTTGACCGCGAGATCGCGGGTCAGGCCAAAGGTTTCCTCGTCGGTGGCGATGCCGCGAATCAATTCCACCAAGGTCATCACCGGCACCGGGTTCATAAAGTGCATGCCGATGAATTTTTCCGGCCGGTCGGTCGAAGCGGCAAGCCGGGTGATCGAAATCGACGAGGTGTTGGTCGCGATCAGCGCGTTGCGCCGCAATTTTGGGGTCAAGCGCTTAAATATCTCGCGCTTGATGTCCTCCTTTTCGGTCGCGGCCTCGATCACCATGTCGCAGTCGCCGAACAGCTCATAATCGAGCCCGGTGGCGATGCGGGCCATCGCCGCGTCTTTTTCCTCCTCGCGGATCCGGCCGCGCGCGACCTGACGCGCGAGGTTGCGCTCGATCGCCTCGCGCCCACGCCGCGCCGCCTCTTCGCTGATGTCGGTCATGACGACATCGAGCCCGGCCAAGGCGCAGACATGGGCGATGCCGCCGCCCATCTGGCCGGCGCCGATCACACCGATGCGGTGCAGGCTCTCGATGCGTGGCGCCGCTGGGGGAGCGCCAGCCTCACTTGCCGGCAGCGGGGCGGCGCTCACTGGCGACGATCGAGCTCATCGGCGAGCTCCGGCAGGATCTTGAACAGATCACCCACCAGCCCGTAATCCGCGACCTGGAAAATCGGCGCCTCCTCGTCCTTGTTGATGGCGACGATCACCTTCGAAGTCCTTCATGCCGGCGAGATGCTGGATCGCGCCCGAAATCCCGACCGCAACGTAAAGCTCGGGGGCGACGATCTTGCCGGTCTGGCCCACCTGGTAGTCGTTTGGCACAAACCCGGCATCCACCGCGGCGCGGGAGGCGCCGACCGCAGCACCCAGCTTGTCGGCGACTTTTTCGAGCAGGTAAAAATTGTCGCCCGATTGCATGCCGCGCCCTCCGGAGATGATGACCCGGGCGCTGGTCAGCTCCGGCCGCTCGGATTTCGACAATTCGGCGCCGACGAATTGCGAGAGTCCGGTCTCGCCGGTCGACGCCAGCGTTTCGATCGGCGCCGATCCCCCGGTCGCCTCGCCCGGAGGGAACGCGGTGCCGCGCACGGTGATGACCTTGATCGGGTCCTTTGACTGCACTGTCGCCAGCGCGTTACCGGCGTAGATCGGGCGAACAAATGTATCGGGCGAGACGACGGCGCTGATGTCGGAAATCTGCATCACGTCGAGCAAAGCCGCGACCCGGGGCATCAGATTTTTGCCCGCGGTTGTGGCCGGTGCTACCAAGTGGCTGTAGTGCTCGGCCAAGTTTACCAGCAGCGGCGCCACATTTTCGGCGAGGCCATGCTCGTAAGCCGCATCCTCGGCCAGCAAAACGCGCCTGATACCAGGGATTTGCGCGGCGGCCTCGGCGACACCGCGGCAATCCTTGCCGGCGATGATCACGTCGACATCATTGCCGGCAATTTCTTTGGCGGCCGCTAAGGCGTTCAGAGTCGCGGATTTGAGCGTGCGGTTGTCGTGTTCGGCGACGACGAGAGCGGCCATCAGATCACCCGCGCCTCGGTTTTGAGTTTATCGACGAGTTCGGCGACCGAGCCGACCTTTCGCCCACCCTGGCGTTTTGGCGGCTCCTCGACTTTGAGGACGGCAAGGCGCGGCGTCACATCGACCCCGAGCGCCTCGGGCGTTATCGTCACAATCGGTTTTTTCTTTGCTCGCATGATGTTTGGCAGTGAGGCATAGCGCGGTTCGTTGAGGCGAAGATCGGTCGTGACGACTGCGGGCAATTTGATTGCCACGGTTTCTAGCCCGCCATCGACTTCGCGCGTGACCTCGGCATGCCCGTCGCTGATCTTGAGCTTTGATGCGAAGGTCGCTTGCGGCCAGCCCAACAGTGCCGACAGCATCTGGCCGGTCTGATTGCAGTCGTCGTCGATCGCCTGCTTGCCGAGGATCACGATCTCGGGCTTTTCGTCCTGAATGACGGCCTTGAGCAATTTGGCGACGGCGAGAGGCTGCAGTTCGGCGTCGGTCTGCACCAGGATGCCGCGATCCGCACCCATCGCCAGTGCGGTTCGGATGGTTTCCTGGCATTGTGCGGCGCCGAGCGAAACCGCGACGACCTCGCTGACGATCCCGGCCTCGCGCAGCCGCAGCGCCTCTTCGATACCGATTTCGTCAAACGGGTTCATCGACATCTTGACGTTGGCGGTCTCGACGCCGGTGTGATCTGCTTTGACGCGGATCTTGACGTTGTAGTCGATGACCCGCTTGACCGCGACTAGCGCCTTCATCTTTGCCTCGTAATCAATCGCGGCGGCGGCCCCGCCCGTCTCGCCCGCAACCGCTCCTATGCTTGAGAATTTGTGCACTTACCCGCGTTGAAGGCAAGACCCTGGTCCTGCGACAGCCCTCCAAACCGGCTCGCAAATGAGAGGAAATTTGCCAGCCGGGCTTGGCTATGGAGTTCCAGCTATTTGATGGATGATGCGGGGGCTGAGGTGCGAGCACACAACCGCAGGCCCTCAGCCGGGAGGCACCGGCCTCCACGCCACACCCATTTTCGCCAGAAAGGGCTTCGCCGCCTCGGTCGTGACTTTGATCCCGATTTCGGACACCTTGGCGGCACTATCGACCCATTGGTCGAAGCTGGCGCGGGCTAGGCGCGAGTGCACCGCGACCGCGTCGGACCAGGTTTTGACGCTCAGCGTGTCGATCGCCGTGCGCGCCAAAGTCTCCATGCTTTGCCGGGCATAGCACGCCAACTCGTCGCCGAGCGCCTGCAGAGCGCGGCTCACGGCCGCCTGAGACTCGGTGAGCATCGCGTAAGTATCGCCCCCTGGGCCGGCAATGCTGGCCGGTGCGGCGATCGGCGGCGGTGCAACAGCAGAAACGGCTGGCGCGATCCGCTGCACCACGACCTCGGAGATAGCGGCGGCTGCCTCAGGTGACTTTTCGCTGTCGACAGGCGCTTCGGTCGCCCGGGCCAAAGTCGGCGGCAGGACGGGTTGCGCCAGCGGGAAGGAAGCGAATGGGGCGGAAGCGGGCGGGGCGGAACCCGGCAATTCGGCAGGCCGGGTTTGCGCCGCGACGGGCTCCACCAGCCGTTCGCTTGCGGCGGGCGGCGGTGGTTCGGGTGGGCGCGTGGAAGTCGGCGCAGCGGCCGGTTTTGCCGACTTGTTGGCTGAAACCGGCGCGCGAGGTTGGGCTGGGGCTGCCGAAGCAGGGTTTACCGCTGGGGCGGCTGTTCGCGCTACCCGCCTGCCCTTGCTTTCCATCGAAAGATCCTCGGTCGGACGCTGCGCCGGTTGCGCTGCGTGGTCAGCATTTAGACCTTGAGTGCACGCTTTTGCAACACCCATTTGTGCGGTGCACAATGTGCTCGCAATCGGTCAAAGACGTGCGTCTTTGACCGCCGTTAAAGGTTCGGTAGAGAAGTCGGACGGGGTCCGCCGTCGCCGCAGACCAGCCGATAACCGAAAGTCAGCCAACCTGAACGGTTTCGCTGGCTTTTTTCAGCTTTGTCTGCGACTAATGCGCGTTGTCGCTGATTATCCGCGGTTTGGGGGAATTGGGGGTTGCAGTGAACGTCGTGCCGCAGCAACGCGGCGGGTCCCGTGGGGGCGGGTTCCGCTTGCTAAAAATTGTCGCCATCACGATTGCCGCTACGGCGCTGTGCATTGCCGGCTCCGAGGGAGCCCAGGCAGCATACAGAGCAAAGCATCATTTCCGGACGGGCATCATCGGCTTTTCACCCTCTCCAATCGGCGAATCGATCGTGCTCGATGCCGATACCGGAAGGGTGTTGAGCGAGTCGAATGCCGACGCGGTTACCTATCCCGCGTCGCTGACGAAAATGATGACTCTCTATCTGACCTTTGAGGCACTCAACACGGGGCGGCTGCGGATTGACCAACTTCTTCCGGTCAGCGCCGAAGCGGCCAGCAAATCGCCGACCAAGCTTGGCTTGCGGCCGGGCGATGTGGTCGCTGTGCAAGACTTGATTTTTGGGATCGTGACGCGCTCCGCCAACGATGCGGCGGCAGTTCTGGCCGAAGGGTTGGGCGGCAGCGAGCCCGCGTTTGCCGAGATGATGAACCGCAAGGCAGCACAACTAGGGATGCGGAACACCTATTACCGCAACGCCTCAGGCTTGCCCGATCCGGCCCAGCACACAACGGCGCGCGACACAGCGCAGCTGGCGCTGGCCCTCTATCACGATTTCCCGCGCGAATACCGCTATTTCGCCACCCGCTCGTTTGTCTTTCGCGGTGTGACGATCAACGGCCACGACCACCTGCTCGACTGGTACCCCGGCGCCGACGGCATCAAGACCGGCTACATCCGCGCTTCCGGGTTCAATCTCGCGACCTCCGCGATGCGCGGTGGGCACCGGCTGGTCGGTGTCGTGCTCGGCGGCTCGTCGGGAGGATCGCGCGACCGGCAAATGGCAGCTTTGCTTGATCAGGGGTTTGCCTCGGTGGGCGTCGCTCCCGCTATGACCGTCGGCTATCGTCCGCCCGCCAACCCGCGTCCGGCCCCGATGCTAGCGGCTCCGATGCAAAGTCCGGTCGTGGCAGCCGCCGATCCGCCGCCGTCTATGCCACCGCAGACGACGCACACCAAACCCGGGCTGTTTAGCAAAGCGGCGTCGCGGCTTGCGCTGCATCTGTCGCCGGTCGCCAAGGCGGAAGCCGCGACTTTACCGTTCGAGTCGCGCCCAGTACTCGGCTCTGAGCGCTGGGGCATTCAGCTGGGCGCGTTTCATGCCCCGGCAGCCGCCGCGCAGGCGGCGCGAGATGCCGCCAATCTGACGGTCGCCAAGGGCAAGCCGATGCAGATTCTCGAACCCGGCAAGGGGAGCCGGAAGCCGCTTTATCGCGCGCGCCTTCTAAATTTCACACCGCGGGAGGCGCAGATCGCTTGCGCCCAGCTGCGTAAGAAAAAGATCGAATGCTCGGTGGTTTCGCCGTCAACTCCAAAGGTTGCGGCGCGCTGAGGCAGGGCGAGCTAGGGCCCGCCCGGCGCGCTTCCGCCGATTTGGACGAAATCAGGCGTCCGGCAGCGCGACGCCCGATTTGGCAAGCTCGGTGGCGAGTTCCGTCTTCAGCCTACCTAGACCGTCCTGGTTCGCCGATTCGGCCCGCGCGACCAGCACGTCCTGCGTATTAGAAGCTCGCAGCAGCCACCATCCGTCGGCGGTGCGCACTCGTACCCCATCGATCTCGCTAATCTCGGCGCCGGTCTGCCTGAGGCGCTGCGGCAACCTCACGCACCACCGCGAATTTGCGGCTGTCGGCGCACGGGAAGCGCAATTCCGGGGTATTGACGACAACCGGCAGCGCTTGCCGCATCTCCGCCAGGGTTTGTGGGGTGCGCGCGAGAATGTCGAGCAACCGAACCGCGACATAAACCGCGTCGTCAAATCCATAATAACCGTCGGCGAAAAAGATGTGGCCGCTCATCTCGCCCGCGAGCGGCGCCCCGGTTTCGGCAAGCTTAGCCTTGATTGGCGAATGCCCTGATGCGGTCATAATCGGTCGTCCGCCGGCCTTGGCGATCTCGTCGAACAAAACCTGGCTCGCCTTTACGTCGGCGAGGATTGGCGCCCCGGGATGCCGGATCAGCACGTCGCGCGATAGGATGACCATCAGCTGGTCGCCCCACCAAATCTCGCCCTGCGCGTCGACAACACCGATGCGATCCCCGTCGCCGTCAAAGGCGATGCCGAGATCGCAATGTTCGCGCGCCACCACTTCTTGCAATTGGACGAGGTTCTCCGGGATTGTCGGATCGGGGTGATGCGCCGGAAAGCGGCCGTCAATCGCCGCATTGATCAGGATGTGCCGGCCGGGCAGCAGAGCGGTCAGCCGCTGCACGATCTCGCCGGTGGCGCCGTTGCCCGGATCCCAGCCGACGGTCAGCGCCCGCGACCCGTGATAATCGCGCGCCAGCCGCTCGATGTAGGATTCGCGGATTTCACGATCTTCAACCCGGCCGCGCGCCGCCTGCGGAGTGCCGAGCGCGAGCGCGGTTTCGGCAAGAGCGCGGATCGCCTCCCCGTAAAATGCCTTGCCGGCGAGGACGAATTTGAACCCGTTATATTCGGGCGGATTATGCGAGCCGGTCACCATGACGCCGCCATCGACGCCAAGAGTGGCGGCGGCGTAATACAGCATCGGCGTCGGACCGCGGCCAACGCGCACCACACCGGCGCCCTCGCTGACGAGACCTTCGACCAACGCACTTTCGAGTTCCGGCGAGGTCAGCCGGCCGTCATAGCCGACCGCGACGCGGCGCCCGCCGCCGGCCTTTAGCGTCAATGCGTAAGCGCGGCCGATCGCCTGGGCGTCGGCCGCCGACAGGGTTTGCCCGACAATGCCGCGGATATCGTACTCGCGCAGGATTGTCGGGTCGAAACGGTGGGACATCGGCGCTCCGAACTAAAGATGCGAGCTCAGGATTTGGCGCAGCCCCGGTCCCAGCTCGGGATGGGCGAGCCCCAGCGCGATGGTCGCCTCGAGAAAGCCAAGCTTGTCGCCGCAATCGTAACGACGGCCGGAAAACCGCAGCCCGTGGAAGTCTTGGCCCTCTCTGATCAGCTGCTCGAGCGCATCGGTCAGTTGGATCTCGCCGCCGCTGCCGGCCTCGCCGCGAGCGAGATGACCAAAAACCTCGGGCTGGATGATGTAGCGGCCGATGATCGTTGAGGTGGACGGCGCTTCCGCCGGCTCGGGTTTTTCGACGACCCCGCGCGCTTGCACCAGGCGGCCATCGTCGGACACGACATCGAGCACGCCGTAGCGCCGCGTGTGCTCGCGCGGCACGTCGATTATGGCGACGATGTTGCCGCCGACCTCCTCATAGGCATCGACCATCTGCGCTAGGCACGGCGTGTCGCAGACCATCAAATCGTCGGCGAGCAGAACGGCAAAAGGCTCGTCGCCGACAAGGCCGCGCGCGCACCACACCGCGTGGCCCAACCCGAGCGGTGTTTGCTGGCGAGTATAGGCGATTTGCCCGGGCTCGGGCAGGCGTAACTCGAGTTCCGCAACGAGGTCGTTCTTGCCGCGCTCATTCAGTGTCGCTTCGAGCTCGAAGGCGCGGTCGAAATAATCGTCGATCGCACCCTTGGCGCGGCTGGTGACAAAAAAGAATTGTTCGATGCCTGCCGCCTTGGCCTCCTCGACCGCGTAATGGATTAGCGGCTTGTCGACCACGGGCAGCATTTCCTTTGGCATCGCCTTGGTCGCCGGCAGAAACCGGGTGCCTAATCCGGCGACCGGGAATACGGCTTTGCGGATACGTTGATGCATGGAATCCTCGGGTGACGTGGCTTGTCTGCTGCGTTGCTATCGCTCAATACCGCGCGCGACCCACTGAACCTTGGAGGTGGTCGCGCCTACAAACGTGTAGAAAGCTGGATTATCCCTTAATTCGACCTGCGGAGGTGGCGTGAACAGTCCCGAGCCGATCGAGCAATCGGCTATTCATCCTGATCCTACAGCATCCACGCGAGAAAAAGGAGCCGCTGGCTACCGCGGCCCTAACCGTCGCTGCATTGCAGCATGCGTCACTGGCGGCGGGATTGTCCTGGGCAAATTTGTCTCATGCGCTGGGACGGCCCGCCGATCCGAGGCGCTGGGCGGTGCTTATATCTCGGCTCGGCGCGGCCGCGAGCATTCGGGCTGAGCCGCGAGGTCATCGCCGTCAACCGTAACGGCGAACCCGAAGCCGACCAAGCGGCGATGCTGCGCGATCTCGAAGGCGCGGTTCTGCTCGACGGCAGCTGGAGCGAAGCCAAGGCCTTGTGGTGGCGCAACCCATGGCTTCTCAAATTGCAGCGCCTGGTGCTCAATCCCCAGCGGCCGTCGCACTACAACCGGTTGCGCCATGAGCCGCGCCGGGAGGCGTTGTCGACGGTCGAAGCTGCGGGATTGCTGTTGAGCCGGATTGAGGGTCGACCGGAAATCGAAACAGTCGCTGAACGCAGCGCTCGACCGGGTGATCGCCGAAACGCGCCCGCGGCCCAGGCGCAATCACGAGCGGGTCAGCGCGTAGATCAGGATCGCAGCCGCAGCGGCAACGTTCAGCGACTGCACATTGCCGCTGCCGGGAATGGTTACGACCGCGTCACACGCTGCGAGGCTCGCGCGATCCAGCCCGATCTCCTCATTGCCAAGAACAATCGCCGCGGGCTTGCCTTTGTCTAGCCTCGCGAGGTCTGTGCCGCGGCCGAGCGCCGTGCCAATAACGCGATACCCCGCCGCAAGATCGCGCAATGATTTTGGCAGCGATGCCCGGTAGAGCGTGATGTATTCGAGCGCCGCCCTCGGCCACGCGATAGCTCGCATCGGACGGCAGCGCCTGTTCCGGCCGGTCGGCAAGTACGATGCGCTCGATGCCGAAGAACGCCGCCGTGCGCGCGATCGCGCCGAGATTGTGCGGGTTGCCGATGCCGTCGAGAACCAGGATCGGTTTGCTGTCGCGCTGCCCAACTCGGCACGAGCGATGGATCGAACGCGGCGAGCGGCCGCGGTCGGGCAATCGCGGCAATGCCGCCATGCAATACGGTGCCGGCAACCCGCGCCAGTTCGGTTGCCTCAACCTCGCGATAAGGTTTGTGAAGGCGGGCCAGTTGCGCGCAGAAACCCGCCCGTGGCGCCGCGCAGCCGCGGCTCGAAAAACAGCCGCTCGACCCGCTCCGGATCGCGCTCGAACAATGCCGCGACGGCGGCGAGCCCGCAGATCCGAACCAGCGCGCGCTCGTGCGGCCCCGGATCGGCGTTGCCGTAACGGGCGAAACGATTGCGGCCGCGCGCAATCGTCACTGCGAGGGTGTTACACCGGGGGCGGCATAGAGCCGGGCGGCGTCATCGGCAAGCGCGGCGCGCGACGCCGGACGAAGATAGACCATATGACCGCCGGGATAGACCCGCACCTCGATTTGTGCGCGCACCTTGGATGGGACCTGCAGCTGGTCGACGAACCAGCGTGACGACAAATACGGCGTCACCAGATCGTAGCGGCCGTTGACGATCAGCACCCTGGTTCCGGGACGCGTCAGCATCGCCGCTTCGAGCGAGGTCAGCGCCAACCCCGGGCTCTCTTGATGGCCCTCGCCATGCCAGTCCCAATGGCGAGAGACGTCGCCCGACAACACCTCATACGGCCGGTCGGTGTGATAGCCGAGCGCGTCGTTGACATAGGCGTTGAACGCTGTCCCGAAATCGGCGGCGATCGGCCGCAGCAGCGGGTCGCCGGCATGTTCATGCTGATCCGACGGCAGCCGGCCGAGCAATTGTGCCGTCATAGAGACTGACGATCTCGCCGCGGGGGCGCAGGATTTCGCTCGCGAATTCGTGGTTCGCGACGCGCGCACGATGACGCGCGACAAATTCCGCCGGCAATCCGGTATAGCCGGCGACGCGGTCGATGGTCGGGTCCCGAGGCGTCGGGCGGCCGGGCAGGCCGGCAAGACCGACCAGGTAATCGGACAAGCGCAAATCGTTCGACCGCACCGAGGTCGGGCTGGGGCGGTACAACCCCGAGGGCGGCGGCGGTGGCGGCATAGGTCGGGAGGTAGAAGGCGGCGGCGAGCAGATCGCGCTCGTTCGCGTGCAGGATCGACATGTCGAGCGCTGGCGAGATCAGCACTAGTCCGCTTACCGTAACATCGGCATCGCGCGGCAAGCGCTGCGCCATTGCAGCGGCGCGAAACCCGCCGTAACTCTCGCCGACCAAATAGACCGGCGCGCCCCAGCGCTGATGGCGGGTCAGCCACAGCCTGATCGCCGTGTCGAGTGAGGAGAGGTCGCTTTCGACATCCCAAAACGGCTGATCGGGATTTTTTTCACTGCCCTCGCCACGGCTGTAGCCGGTGCCGACCGGATCGACAAAGACGAGGTCGGTGAAGGGCAGCCAACTCGACCCGTTGTCGACGAGACGCACCGGTGGGCTCGGCGCATCGCCATTGGCCGGGGTCTCCATGATCTTGGGTCCGAGCGCGCCGAGATGCAAAAACACCGAGGCGGCGCCGGGTCCGCCATTGAACACGAAGCTGACCGGGCGAATGGCACCTGCCGCGGGCTGCGCGAGGTAGGAAATCGTAAAGATCTGGGCGGTCGTTTTGCCCTGCCGATCGGTCAGGTCCAGCGGCTCGGCGATCGCGTCGTAATCGATATGACGGCCGTTGAGGACGATGTTGTGGTGCGTTACGGCGCGCGGCGGGAGTGCGTTCTGCGGCTTGTCATCGGCGCGCGCGCCTGCGCCGAGCATGACCAATAGCACGATGGCGGTCGTCGCAATCCTCGTCACCGTGCCCTCGCTCGCGATCAAATGAGGCTTTGCTCGTTACATAGGCCGGCAAAGAATGAAATACTCCCCGCGCCGCAAAGTTGTCGCGGCTGGTCAATCGGGGAGGAGGCGATGCCGAGTTCGGCGCGGGTAGCACTGATTACCGGGTGTGGCAAACCTGTCGGGATCGGCAATTCGACCGCGCACGCTCTTTCGGCGGCGGGCGTAACCGTCGTGGTGTCGGATGTGCTGCCGACCGGGGTCGCCAACGAGCACAACGTTCAGGGCGACATGGACCCGACTTGGCGCGGGGTCGAGAGCTTGGCCGAGGCGATCGTCAAAACCGGCGGCATCGCGTCCTCGACCCTGGGTGATGTCAGTCGCGAATCCGATGCCGGACGCATGGTCGAGGAAGTAATGAGCCGTTATGGCCGGCTCGACATCCTCGTCAATAACGCCGGCGCGCCGCAGGGAGCCGACCGTAACGAGATCGAGGATGTGCCGGTCGAAGCATGGGACCTCACTTTCGGCGTCAATGCCCGGGGTTGCTTTTTGATGTCGCGCGCCGCGGTGCCTGAAATGCGCAAGGCGGGGTGGGGCCGGATCGTCAATGTGTCCTCGAAGGCGGCGTTTCGGCCCGGGCGGCATCGCGCGACCTATGCCGCCTCGAAAGCGGCGATCGTCGGTTTCACCAAATCGCTGGCCTTCGATCTGGCGCCGGTCGGGATCACCGTCAATGCGGTTTGCCCCGGCCCGATCCGCACTTCGCGCGCGATTAGCACCAATCGCCGCGAATATGGTGATGACCTCGAAATCGGCTTTGCTGAACGATCAAAGGCGATCCCGATGGGCCGGTTTGGCAGCCCGGACGAGGTGGCGGCGGTGATCGCGTTTCTCGCCTCGGACGCTGCCGCCTTTGTCACCGGCCAGGCGGTCGGGATCGACGGCGGCTGGTAGGCGCTATAGCTCGGGCAAGGAGCCAGCAAGTCGCGGCCTCTCATACCTACTCGGTTGATCGCGGCACTTTTCTTCTTCCGCCACCGTAGTTAACATCGCACCAGAACAAGCCCAGGCGCTTATCGCGCCGGGACAAAAACTGGGCGTGCGCGCCGGAACATGGGAGGAATGTCGATGACAGCAATCGGGATCGCTGGGACTCCGCTTTCCGCGGCCGAACATGGCCGGCAGTTGCGCCGCGCGATGGTCGCCAGCACCGTCGGCACGATCATCGAGGCCTACGATTTCCTGCTCTACGTGCTGGTTGCGCCGCTCGTCTTCGCGAAACTGTATTTTCCGGCTTCCGATCCGCTGGTCGGGGTGTTGCAAGCCTTTGGCATCTATGCCGTCGGCTTTATCGCGCGGCCGGTCGGTGCGGCGTTGTTCGGGCATTACGGCGATCGCATCGGGCGCAAGGTGACGTTGATCTCGACCTTGCTGTTAACTGGGTTCTCGACTTTTGCGGTCGGGTTTGTTCCGGGCTACGCATCGATCGGAATCTGGGGAGCCGTGATCCTGACCGTTGTGCGCTTTATTCAGGGCCTTGGGATCGGAGGCGAATGGGGCGGCGCCACCCTGATGGCGATGGAATGGGCCAGAACCAACGCCCATCGCGGCTTCATCACCGCTTGGCCGCAATGGGGCGGTCCGGCCGGGTTGTTCTTTGCCAATGTCGCGGTGCTGGGTTTTAGCGCAATTTCCGGTGACCAGTTTCTCAACTGGGGCTGGCGCGTGCCGTTCTGGCTGTCGATCGTGATGGTCGGGATTGGGCTTTATATCCGCCTCGGTATTCTTGAAACCCCGGTTTTCACACGGCTTCTAGAGGAACGTCGGGTCGAGCGCACGCCGGTGCTCGAAGTCATCAAACGCCAGCCCAAAAACATCATTTTGACGGCTTTGGCGCGGATGGCCGAGCAAGGCCCGTTCTACGTCTACGCGGCTTTTGTGTTTGTGTATGGAACAAAGGTCTCGGGCGCGTCGCGCGACTTTCTGCTGACCGCCCTTTTGACCGCCACCGCGCTATCGGCGGTGACGACTCCATTGGCAGGACACCTCTCGGACCGCATCGGCCGCAAGCGAATGTATCTGATCGGCGCGGTCGCGACCGGGCTGTTCACCTTCGTCTACTTCACGATGATGAACACAATGGTGCCGGGGCTGATCTTCCTCGCAATCGTGCTGTCGTTTATTCCCCATGACCTGATGTACGGCCCGCAGGCGGCGTTGATCGCCGAGTGTTTTCCCGCTCGGTTGCGCTACAGCGGTGCCTCGCTGGGCTATCACCTGTCCTCGGTCATTGCCGGCGGCCCTGCGCCATTAATCGCCACGGCGCTGTTTGCGGCAACCGGATCGGGCTACGCAGTGGCGCTCTATGTTCTGTTCACCGCGGTTGTCAGCATCACCGCGACGGCGTTCCTGCCCGACTTCACCAACAGAGACATCTCGCAAGAAGACGCGGCTCCGCAAGCGGCGCAGCCGGTTGCGGCCTTGTCGTGAACGCACGCGAAGCGGACGCAAATTGCGAGCACGCGGGCCCCAGGCTTTAATGAGCCGTTCGATATGGGAGGGCGGCGGTGATGCGGGTGCTCCAGGGCGGGAAGCTGATCGACGGGACCGGCGCCGGGCCGGTCGAGGCCACAATCGTGATCAAGGATCAGCGGATCGCGGCGGTCGAAACCCGCGCCTATGCCGATTGGCCGGCGGATGCGGATATTGTCGACGTCTCCGGCATGACGGTTCTGCCCGGACTGATCGACTGCCACGACCATCTCGCGATGCACGGCTATGATCTGGCGCGGCGCTGGGGCATCGACGAGCCGCAGACAACGCGCACCCTGCGTACCGCCAAGGTGCTGGCCGACACGCTCGCCTCCGGCTATACGACAATTCGCGACGCCGCCGGCCTCGATGCCGGGTTCAAACGCGCGATCGACGAAGGGTTGATTGCCGGCCCCCGGCTGATCCTGTCGTTATGCATCATCTCCCCGATCGGCGGCATCGGCGACCGAGTCAGTCCGTCGGGCTTCCCGTGCTGCGTGCCCAATGACCCGCTGCTTCCCGACGGTGTCGTCAACACGCTCGCCGACGTCCGCCCGGTGGTGCGCCGGGTCGTGCGCGCCGGCGCCGACGTTATCAAATGCGCGACAACCGGCGGCGCCAGCTCGCGGCCGGGGCATGGGCCGCACGATGGCGCTTTTAACCTTGACGAGATGCAAGCCTTGGTCGAGGAGGCGCATGCGCTCGACCGCCGGGTGATCTGTCACGCGCTCGGCGGGCGCGGACTGCGGATTGCGGTCGAGGCCGGGGTCGATTCGATCGATCATGGCTGCTTTCTCGACCAGGAGCCCGATTTGCTCGATGCGATGGCCCGGCGGGGCATCTTTTTCGTGCCCACTTTCGCAGTCTACGATTTCCATCGCAAATCGCCGCAGCCGCACGTCCGCGAGCGGGCCAAGGAATTGGAGGAGCATCATATCGCGAGCCTGCGCCGGGCGCTCACGGCCGGCGTCAAGATCGCCGCGGGCACCGACGCCGGCGGTCACGGTCATCCGAACAATGCGATCGAAATCGCCTGCCTGGTTCGGGCCGGCATGACACCTTTGCAGGCATTGCGCGCGGCGACCGGCTGGGCCGCCGAATGCATCGGCCGCAGCGATGATCTCGGCACCGTCGAAAAAGGCAAGCTTGCCGACATCGTCGTTATCGCCGGCGACCCGCTCGCCGATGTCACTGTTTTGCAAAAGTCCGAGCAGATCGCGCTGGTGATCAAGGACGGCGAGGTCGCCGCTGCCCGCGGCATCGACCGGGGGCGATAAGGGAGTGCCCGCGCGCGCCGCGTTGTTGACCCCATGTGCCGGGTGAAAACGAGCGTTATTCCAGGTTTAGAGAACTGCTCTTTCGCATCGCCGTCGTCTTGAAAGGGCTTGATGGCGTGCTGGAAACCGCGGGGGGCGTGATCTTGCTAGCGACCAGCCCGGCTTGGATTGTGCACATTGCGAGCGTGTTGACCTGGCATTTGCTGGTCGCCCACCCCCACGCAGCTGTTGCAAACCATCTCTACAATTCAGCGCAGCACATCTCGGCGGGCAGCGAGCGTTTCGCCGCGATCTATCTGATCGCCCATGGGATCGTCAAAATCGGCCTCGTCGCCGCTTTGCTAAAGGATCAGCGATGGGCCTATCCGACCGCAATGGTCGTGTTCGCCGCCTTCGTCGTCTATCAGCTCCACCGCTTTACGGTTACGCATGCGGCCCTATTGATCCCGTTGAGCTTGTTTGACTTCATCGTGATTGGGCTAATTTGGCTCGAATGCCGCCGCACCGCGCACGAGAATCGGGTGGGCAATCGCGGTAAACGAATGCCTGCGAAATAGGCATTCTTTCCCGGCTCGCGAAAAATCTCAGAGCGATTTCACGATTCCGCCTACGGATGATCGAATTCTCGCGGTGGCGCGATATGTGCGCACGGGATGGTGTCGCTCGAGCTCCCGCGAAGTCAGCGATCACGTCCTGCGGCGGAATCCGATAAAGGCGAATAGCGCGGCTCCCATTATTGCGATCGAGCAAGGCTCCGGTACCGCCACGTCAAGAAAAGAGTTCGGATATCCGAAGCTGGAGCTATTGAACTGGTAGGTTCCAACCGTGCCGAGATCGCCTTCCGGTAGATATCGGAACTGCTCGGCCATCCCTGTGGAGGGTTCGAAGCTCACATTGATCTCGGAGTTCCCCGGCTCCGTGAGCGAAGAGACGATGAAGTCGACAGTGGAGATGCTCTCCGGATTGACCGTGAGCTGCGCGGCCCCAATCGAAGTATCTGTCGTGATGAAATCGGGTGAGGGATAGACGAGTAAGGTGAAGTCCCTGGCCGGATTGAAGACCGTGTAGATCACCTCACCCTGGGCGAGCTGCGCCGCGACCAGGGCCAGACCGATGGCAGATGCAAACAAAGCGGGCTTAAGGCACATGGCATTTTCCCTTTGGCGATTTGAGAAACGGCGACAGTGCCGTCCGCAACATCCCCAAGCGCTCACGATGCGCATGCCGCGATGCGGCCGCTCTAAAACCATCCAAATTTAACTAAAATATTCCAAAAATACGGACTTTCAGTCGGTTAACGCATCGTTGCCAGTCCAGCTGAATTTGTAAGCGGAACCGGGAGGCCAGCGCTACACTCGCTCTGACTTCGATGGTCGTATTTTGGCATCGCTAGAAACCTAAATATGGACGCACCCGCCTCGTCTGATATCTTCGATTTCGGCGATTTTCGCCTCGATCAGCGCGGCGGCGGGTTGTTCCGATATGGCGAAGGCGGCCGTCTGGTTCCGGTCAGCACAGGCTCCCGTGCGCTCGATGTGCTCGGCATCCTGCTCAAGCGAAACGGCGATCTCGTCTCGAAGGACGAGATCATGGCGGCTGTCTGGCCGGAGACCGTGGTGGAGGAAGCCAATCTCACGGTTCAGATATCGGCTTTGCGCCGTCTTCTTGATCTGGGGCGGTCGGACGCGAGCTGTATTCAGACCGTGCCCGGTCGCGGCTATCGCTTCATCGGGGCCGTGAGGCGGGTTGCCGCGGGTTCGCACGAGCCCAAAGCACCCGCGGCCGAGAACTCACCGCCCAACCCGGGGGTAATCGCTACCGCCGCCCCCCGGCGTCACGGCCCTCTGCGCGGTGTTGTGGCCGCCCTGCTCCTGGCCGGTTTCGCCGCATTGGGATGGTCGGCCGCCCGGTCGGATGGCTATGGGTGGTTTCGCAAGGAAGCCGCTCCCTCGCGCTTGTCGATTGTGGTGCTTCCCTTTGCCAACCTCGGCACTGACCCCGAGCAGGAATATTTCGCAGATGCGATCACCGGCGACCTAACGACCGATCTGTCGCGCATCTCCGGCAGCGTTGTGATCGCCCACAGCACAGCCATGAGTTACCGGGAGAAACCAGTAGACGTGAGACAAATCGGGCGCGACCTCGACGTGCGCTATGTGTTCGAAGGTAGCGTGCGCCGAATGGGCGATCAGGTACAGGTGAACGCCCAATTGCTCGACGCGGAATCCGGCGCCCACATCTGGGCAGAGCGGTTCGAGACCGATCGCCGGAATCTTGCAACAGCGCAGAGCGAGATCACCGGCCGCCTCGCGCGGACTCTCAATGTCGAGCTGGTGGAGGCGGCTGGTCGCCGGATCGGGCAGGAAAAGAACATCGATCCCGATGCGAGCGACCTGGCGATGCGCGGGTGGAGCTTGTGGTTTCGGCCGTTCTCCCTCGCCACGCGGCAAGAAGCGATGCTGTTGTTCGAACAGGCGCTGAAGATCGACCCCCGATCCGCGGATGCGAAGATCGGCCTCGCGACGATTCTGGTGTCGAATGTCGGCGTCGGATCGAGCCGCTCTCCGGTAGAGGATGGCCTGCGCGCCGAACGGTTGCTGGTGGAAGCGATTGAGGGGGACGCCAACAGCTCACGTGCCCACGAGGTGCTGGGGACGCTGCGGCGGATCCAGAACCGGCTCGCCGAATCGCGGATCGAATTCGAGACTGCAGTCGCGCTCGACCGCAACAACGCTCATGCTCTACTGGGGCTGGGCGAGACACTGATGTTCCTTGGCCGTCCGGCAGATGCGATCCCGGCGATCAAAAGTGCCATGCGCCTCGATCCGCGCGACCCTAACGCCGCTTTCGGCGAATGGGCGCTGGGCACCTGCCAATTATTGCTCGGTCATACGGACGAAGCTGCCGATCGGCTGCGAACGGCCCGCGCCGAAAACCCGCGAATCTACTTTTTTCAGATCTATCTCGCCGGCGCCCTCGGTCTTCGCGGCGACATAGACGAGGCGCGAACGGCGCTGGCGGCGGCCTTCCGGCTCAATCCTAAGGCCAACTCCTTGGCGCGATGGAGCGCTGCCCAACCGTGGATGAACAATCCTCAGTTCGCGGCGCTCCGCGGCAACACGCTGGATGTCGGCCTCCGCCGGGCCGGTATGCCGGAAAAGTGATCCGGTGCGATCTCCGCAAATTGGCGCGAATGCAACCAGCATGAGCAATAGTGAGGGCGATCGCGGCTACTGCCTGATGTTTAATCACATCGGGATCGCTGGCCTGCCGAGTGCGCGAGATTGGTTCTTGGCATGAAATATGCGTAGAGTTCGGCCAGCAGAAGCCATTGGGCCAGCAAAATGGATCGCTCGATCCTCGACGGTTATGACCCGCTCGGCTTTTATTGCGAGATGCTGGGCAGTCCGGCGAGCGCCGCCGTCCGCGAACGCCTCGCACGGCTATCGATCAAGGCGTTGAAGCAACGTGCGGCTGACGCGAATGCCGAGCTCTACAATCTCGGCATCACTTTTACCGTCTACTCCGACGCGAAGACGATTGACCGGATTCTGCCGTTCGATGTGCTGCCGCGGGTGCTGTCGGCGGAGGAATGGCGCCATCTCGAAACCGGCATCACCCAGCGGATCACCGCAATCAATTTGCTGCTTGACGACATCTATCACGATCAGAAGGTGCTGCAGGACGGCATCGTCCCGCCCGATTTGATCCTCGGCAACAACAACTACCGCCCCGAGATGCGCGGCGTCGACCTGCCACACAAGGCCTATGTCAACATCTGCGGCACCGACATCGTGCGCGACGAAAAAGGCACGTTCCTGGTTCTCGAAGACAATGCGCGGACTCCGTCGGGGGTCAGCTATGTCGTCGAAAATCGGCACATGATGCTGCGCGCCTTTCCCGATTTGCTCGACGATATCAGCCTGCGCCCGATCGACAATTACGGCGCGCGCCTGATCGCGGCTTTGCAAGAGATGGCGCCGGCCGGCGTCGCGGACCCGCAGGTCGTGTTGTTGTCCCCCGGCACCTACAACTCGGCTTATTTCGAACACGTTTTTCTTGCTCGCGAAATGGGCGTGCCGTTGGTCGAGGGTCAGGACTTGGTCGTCGAAGACGACCGCGTGTGGATGCGGACGACCGGCGGGCTCGGGCGCGTCGACGTTATCTATCGGCGTCTGAACGACGATTTTCTCGATCCCGAGGCTTTTCATCCCAAGAGCCTATTGGGGGTGCCCGGGCTGATGCGCGCCTATCGCGCGGGCACGGTGGCACTCGCCAACGCGATCGGCACCGGCGTCGCCGACGACAAGGCCGTCTATGCGTATATGCCTCGGATCATTCGCTATTATCTCGCCGAGGAGCCGATTCTACCGAATGTATTGACCCACATCTGCCGCGAGCCGGAGGCTTTGCGCTACACACTCGACCATCTTAGCGAACTGGTCGTGAAACCGGTCGGCGAGGCCGGCGGCTACGGCATCACCGTTGGCCCAAAGGCGAGCCAGGCCGAACTCGACGAGTGCCGCGAAAAGCTGCTCGCCGATCCCGCCAACTACATCAGCCAGCCCTGCATCAATTTATCGGTGGCGCCGACCCTGATCGACGGCGCGATCGAGCCGCGCCATGTCGATTTGCGGCCGTTTGCTGTAACCGGATCGAGTACCTGGGTACTGCCCGGCGGACTGACGCGGGTGGCATTACGCCGCGGGTCACTGGTCGTCAATTCCTCGCAGGGTGGCGGATCAAAGGATACCTGGGTCCTTGGTTGACGTTCTGCTGGCCCGCTATGCGGATTGCATTTTCTGGCTCGCCCGCTATGTCGAGCGCGCCGAAAATCTCGCGCGCATTCTTGATGTCAACGAGACTTTTTCGCGCGACAGCCGCGGCGCCCAGAATTGGCGCTCGATTATCCAGCTCAATTCGGACGAGGAGCGCTTTTTCGCCGACGGCCGCGAAGTCTCAGCGGCGAGCGTGCTGAAATTCTACGTGATCGATGCCGAGAACCCGAATTCGATCGTCAACGCTGTCCGATCGGCGCGTGAGAACGCGCGCACCTTGCGGCCGTTGATCTCGACCGAAATGTGGGCGCAGCTAAACATCTTTTATAATCGCCTCGCGGCTCTCGACAGTGAGGATCTGGCCCCCGGCCGGCTGTCGGCGCTGTTTGCGACGATCAAGGAGGCGTGCCAGACCCATACCGGCATCACCGAAGGAACATTTTTCCGCGATCAGGGATGGTACTTCTACCAGCTCGGCCGGTACATCGAGCGTGCCGACCAGACGACGCGGCTGCTCGACATCAAATATCATTTGCTGTTGCCCGACACCGCGGATGTCGGCTCACCGACCGATGTGAGCCAGTGGAATGCATTGTTGCGCTCGGCCGCCGGTTATCACGCTTATCGCCGGCTGCACGCGGCAAGCACGACGCCGGCCCGGGTTGCCGGTTTCCTGCTATTCAACCAAGCCTTCCCGCGTTCGGTGCATCATTGCGTCCGGGAAGCCGGGCGCCTGTTGGGCGAAGTCAAATCGCGCTATTCGTTGCGCGGGGCGAATGATGCTGCCGAGGAGCTCGACCGGTTGCGCGCGGTGCTCGGCACATTGACGATCAGAGAAATCATCAGCGAGGGATTACACGAATTTCTTGACGTTATTCAGCAGCAGCTGATCGCCGTCAGCCGTGATCTCTCGATCGCGTTTTTCGGCTATGATGGCGCCGCCTCGCAATCTCAAGTGGCGGCCTAGTAGCAGGTGCCATGTCTGTAATTCGCGTGCGACACGTCACGACCTATCGCTACAAGCAGCCGGTTGGCTTTGGCGAGCACCGGATGATGCTGCGCCCGCGCGACAGCTATGATCAAAAACTACTTGGTTCGAGTTTGACGATTACGCCTCAACCGGCCGATTTGCGCTGGGTACACGATGTCTTCGGTAATTGCGTCGCGATCGCGCGGTTTGCCGGCCGCGCTGCGGAATTACGCTTCGACAGCATGATCCGGCTCGATCATTCCGCCAGCAATGCGCTCGATTTTCAGATCGAAGAGCATGCGACGCGCTATCCGTTCAGTTACGGCGCCGAGGACATGCCCGACCTGCTGCGGCTTATTGAGCGGCAGTACCTCGACCCCGACCACGAGATCGACGGCTGGGCGCGTCAATTCCTGCGGCATGACGGGCGCAGCGATACGACCGAGATGCTGGCGGCGATTACTCACGCGATCCGCCGCGACATGAAATATGTGGCGCGCGAAGAAACCGGCATCCAGGATCCGATCAAGACTCTAAAGCTGGCCAGTGGCAGCTGCCGCGACTTCGCTGTGCTGATGATGGAGGCGGTGCGCTCGCTCGGTCTCGCCGCCCGCTTTGTCAGCGGCTATCTGATTGTTCCCGAAACACGCCGCGCCAGCCGGGTCGGGGGCGGCGCCACCCATGCCTGGATGGAGGTCTATCTGCCGGGTGCCGGTTGGGTCGAATTCGACCCGACCAATGGCATCGTCGGCAGCGCCGATCTGATCCGGGTTGCAGTCGTGCGCGATCCGCGCCAAGCCGTGCCGGTGTCGGGAACCTGGACCGGCTTTCCATCGGACCATCTTGGTATGACGGTCGAGGTCGAGGTCACGGAGGAAGCCGCCGCCGCCGAAGCGGATGTCCCGCCCGAGCGCCTTACGCAAGCCTCCGCCTGATCGCTCGCAGAGGTTAGGCCGGTCCTTGCCTGGACAGCGCCGGGCACAGCCTCTTATGATGGTTGCCCGAACATCGCGCCGGCACTCGCGCAAGAGGGTGATGAAGTGACCGACCCGCAACGCTACCAGCGGAGCGCCGCAGCAGGGCGCGGCGGTGCTCGACAGAAGAGTCTCTGGCCAGCCTATGCCGGGATCACAGCGGTCCTGCTGTTTATTATCGTCGCGTTGGCCGGTGGCATCATCTGGTACAATTCCAAGAAATCGAACGAACTTGCGATCACCTCTGCTCAGCGGCTGATAGAGGATGCCGACGAAAAGATCGTCGACCGGATCAGACTGCTCTACGACCCGATGTATGCAATTGTCGGGATCGCCTCCGCCGGGCCGATTTTCACCGGGCCGGCATCCGCCGAGAATGCGAGCACCAAGGCCACGATGCTGCGCGCGTTGCGCGCTTACCATCAGATCCTGTCGCTTTATGTCGGGTTTGACAGCGGCGACTTTGTGATGACGACCCACATTGTCGGCGATAAGTCCGGAACCCTCCGCAAAGAGCTGCAGGCGCCGTCCGATGCGGTGTTTGCCAACGAGATCGTTACCCCCAATGCCGGCGGTCAGCCTGATGTACGCTGGATTTTTCTCGACAATGATGGGGCTGTCGTCGGGCGCCGCGACCGAGCGCCACCCTACGATCCGCGTAAGCGCCCGTGGTATGTTGCGGCGAAGCAAACCGATGTGGTCGAGCACAGCGACCTCTATATATTCGCTTCGAACGGCGAGCCGGGCTTTACGCTTAGCCGCAGCTTCGACGGGCCGACGCCCGGAGTGATGGGCGCTGATTTGGCGGCGGTCGATTTAGCAAGTTTTTTGGGCGCGCAACAAATTACGCCCGGAAGCATTGCATTCATATTTACGAAAGCGGGCGAAATCGTCGCTGTGCCGGACCGGACCCGGATGCCTAGGGCGATTGTCGCTGATGGCCAAGTCAAAGCCATGTTGCCGAAGATCGCCGATCTGCACGATCCGGTGATCAGCGGTCTGGTCGCCGCCTATCGGGATCAACCGATGGCGGGCACGCGGGTCTACGATGTCTCCGGGCGAGCTTACATCGGCCGTGTCGTCGAAATCCCGGCACGATACGGCCGCGATCAACTGCTGGCGATCGCCGTGCCGGTCAACGAGATCGAAAAACCGTTTGCCGAGATCCGCAACGATACGCTGTTGTATTCGATCGCGTTTCTGATCTTTGCCCTGCCGCTGTTCGTTACTCTGATCGTGCTGCTGATCGACCGTAAGCTCGAGAAGCCGGCGCCCTGGTCGCGATTTCGCGACGATGAGTAGCGCCGGCGCCCGCCTTATCCGACGCGCTGCTGCTCGACCACTAACGTATCCACGGTAACAATCTCTTCGCGATAGAGCCACCGGGTCAAGAAACCGGCAAGCGCCGCGCCGATGATTGGCGCCAGCCAAAACAGCCAGAGTTGGCTGATATAAGCGCCCCCGGCGAACAAGGCCGGCCCCGTGCTGCGCGCTGGATTGACCGAGGTGTTGGTCACCGGGATCATGACGAGGTGGATCAAGGTCAGGCACAGCCCGATCGGGATGCCAGCAAAGCCGACCGCAGCACCTTTCGACGTCGAGCCGATGATCACAAACAGAAAGAAGAACGTCGCCACTACTTCGCCGATAAAGCAGCTGCCGAGCCCATACTTACCGGGGCTCAGATCGCCGTAGCCGTTCGAGGCGAAACCGCCCATAACCCAGCCCGGTTTGCCCGAGGCGATCCAGTACAGAATGGCGGCAGCCACGATCGCGCCAATCACCTGGGCGACGATGTAGGGCAGCACGTCGGCGCTTTTAAAGCGGCCACTTGCCCACAACCCGATGGTGACGGCGGGATTGAAGTGGCCGCCGGAAATGTGTCCGACGGCATAGGCCATTGTGAGCACGGTCAAGCCGAAGGCGAGTGCCACACCGAGGAAACCGATGCCCAGCAATATGCCCTTGTCGGTCAAAAAGGCAGCCGCCAGTACAGCGGATCCGCAACCTCCCAAGACCAGCCATAAGGTACCGAAAAACTCAGCAGCCGCGCGGCGCGTCATATCCATGATTGTCCCTCCA
Organism: uncultured Alphaproteobacteria bacterium; assembly: GCA_963777435.1. GTDB lineage: Bacteria > Pseudomonadota > Alphaproteobacteria > ATCC43930 > CGMCC-115725 > AP-15. The sequence continues at coordinate 2,249,590 of CAVZQT010000003.1, read as the reverse complement.
CTTAGATCCGACGACCAAAACTCACCGTCTCGTCTAAAGGTGACGGTTTAGTCAAGAGAGTGCGCTGCAAAATGCTGCACAAAAAGTAGTCGAGCGCAACCAACGTTTTCATGATTAAGCAATGCGCGATGGTTGTGCCGAGAAGGCGTTGAATAACTTATTGGTTCGTCCGCGAAATCCTTTCCGCTAATCCGGCCAGCGGCGGTGAACCCAGAGCCATTCTTCCGGCCGGTCGCGAATCCAGGCCTCGAGAATGGCGGTGACATCGGCCGTCAGCGCTGCGACATCCTCGGCGTGGTTTCCGCTGCGCGGCAATGGCAATGGCGGAAAAACCGTCAGGCGAAAACGCGCACCAGGCAAGCGCTCGACCCGAGCTGGCAGCACATCGCAATCAAAACGCAGCGCCAGCAGCGCCAAAGCCGTGGCGGTCATCGCCGGACGGCCAAAGAACAGGACCGGGATGCCTTCGTTCAGCTTCTGGTCGGCGAGCATCGTCAAATGCTCGCCGCGATAGAGCGCCGCATAGGCGCGGCGCGCTGCCGTCACCCCCTTTGCAATGTATTCGCCGCGATCTCCGCGAAACCACGCGATCATCCGATCGATCAGCGGGTTGTTTGGCGCGCGGTAGATCTGCGTCACTTGATAGCTTTGTGCCGCGGTAAACCCATACTGGACCGCGGCCAGCGCCGCGATCTCCCAATTTCCGACATGACCGGAGAAGATGATCATCCGCCGTCCGGCCGCGACGGCGTTGTCCATGTGCTCGATACCGTGGGTCTCGACCCGCCCGCCCGGGGCAAAAATCCGAATGTCGCGCAGATGCGGGTATTCGGCGGCGACGCGTCCGAGATTGTCCCACATCCCGCTGACGATCCGCTCGATCTCGCGCTCGGGCAGCTCTGGAAAGGCCAGTCGCAGATTGATTCGGGCGCGTTTCGTGATCCCCAGGAATGGCCCTATACAGCGCGCCACGGCGCCGCCGAACGCCGACGCCCAGTCGATCGGCAGCAATCGCAAGCCGCCAAACAATAGGGCCGCCCCGCACCACTCGATGCGATCCCAAACTCGGACGGGGTCAGCGGATGGCGTGCTCCGGGTTGGCATTTGCGCGGGCGGATAGCACGAGCTGGCCGAGAAGCCCAGCCAAGGCGTCGGGGTCGGGCCATTGGACCTCAACCTCGAGCACCTCGATGTCGGCGCGAGCCGCGGGAGGCAGCCGGACAAAATCCTTTGCGGTCGTCACCAATTGCGCATGCAAGCCATTGGCTGTTTGCCGCAGCGCCGCGATGTCGCGGTCGTTGAAGGCATAGTGATCGGGGTAGCCGTGCTCGGCGACAATATCTGCCCCAAGCGTGCGGAGGGTCGCGAAAAATTTTGCCGGCCGGCCGATTCCGGCAAAGGGCAATACGCGTTGACCGGCAAACCGCTCACCGGCAACCGGCGCCAAGATTGCCCGCACGACCGGTCGCCTTCCGTCGATTTTCGCGAGGGAGGCCGAGCGTTGCTCTCCCTCTGCCGTGAGCATGATCAACGCGTCGGCGCGGTCGAGACCGCGACCGAGATCTTCGCGCAGCGGACCCGCGGGCATCACCCGCCCATTGCCAAAGCCATAAGCGGCATCGACCACAATCATCGATAGCGTCTTTTGAATTGTCGGGTTCTGAAAACCGTCATCGAGCAGGATGATCTCGGCGCCTGCCGCCACCGCGGCCGCGATGCCGGCAGCACGGTCGCGAGCGATCCATGACGGCGCGCGAGCGGCCAACAGCTGCGCCTCGTCGCCGACCTCACCGAAATGATGCCGCCGGAGATCGACCTTGCACGGGCCCTCGAGCCGTCCGCCGTAACCGCGCGTCACCACATGCGCAGCAACGCCGCGCGCGGCAAACCAGGCGGCGAGCGCCAATGTCACCGGCGTCTTGCCCGCGCCGCCTGCGACGAGGTTCCCGACACAAATAACCGGCACCGGCGCGCGGTAAGCGCGCGTCAATGCTCGGCGCACTCTGCCAGCAGCATCCCAGGCGGCGGAAAATGGCAACAGCAGATCAGCGGCGAGCCCTGGTTCGCTCCCCCAAAAACCCGGGGCGACACGATTCATGCGCGCACGACGTGCGGCGCTCGCTCCCCAGCTGCGATCAGTCCGCCTCGGGCTGGCGCGCCGCGCCGCGGCGCGATCCGGTCGAGCCAAGGCGCCAGCCGCATCAAAACCGCAGCCAACACCGCCTCTCCCTCCGCTGCAACGCGCAGTGCCGCAGCACGACGGGCAGCACGAAGCCGGAGATCGGACAGCAGCAGCGACACCATACGAGCGAGTTCTTCAGCATCGGCCACCATCTGCGCCGCCCCGGCTTCGGCGAGTGCGGCCGCCATTGCGGCGCAGTTGCTGATATCCGGTCCGTACAGGATCGCACAGTCGAGCCGGGCGGCCTCGAACGGATTGTGACCCCCGTGCCGGACGAGCGAACCGCCGATAAACGCGATCTCCGCGACGCGATACAACAAGCCGAGTTCGCCCATCGTATCGGCGAGATAGATGTCGATCTGGTCGGTAATCGGCTCACCGCGGCTGCGTCGTGCTACCCGCAACCCGCTCCGTGACAGCATCGTGGCGACGGCGTCTCCGCGGATCGGGTGGCGTGGCGCGATGATCGTCAACAGACCCGGATACTTTGCGGCGAGTGTGGCGTGGACCGCGGCGGCGGATTCCTCCTCACCCTGGTGGGTGCTGGCAGCGAGCCACAGCGGCCGCGCCCCGACCTCTCGGCGCAATCGCCGCAGCTCCGCCTGATCGAAGGGCAGCGGGTCCCCCGCGGCCTTCAGATCGCCAATCGCAACCACATTCTCAGCTCCGAGCCGGCGCAGGCGGCGAGCCTGCTGATCATCCTGCGCCAAACATTGGGCAAAGGCGCCGAGCACCGGCTGGATCAACCGGGGCCATCGCTGCCAGCGCCGAACCGAGCGCGCCGACAAGCGGGCATTGATCAACATCATCGGAATGCTGCGGGCGTGCGTCGACAGGACCAGATTGGGCCACAACTCCGACTCAACCCAAATCGCCATGTCGGGCCGCCAAAAGTCGAGGAAACGCTCAACCCAACCGGACAAATCGACCGGCACGAACTGGTGGCGCGCGCGCGCCGGCAAGCGCTTTGCCAAGAGTTGCGCCGAAGCGATCGTGCCCGTGGTCGCCAGGACTTCGAGTTCGGGGCGGGTTTCAAGCAGCCGCTCGATCAGCTGCAGCACGGCTGTCGCCTCACCGACGCTGGCGCTGTGGATCCAGATCAGCGGCCCTGGCGGGCGGGCGATGCCGGCAATCCCTCGGCGTTCGCCAAGGCGGAGCCGGTCCTCCTTGCCGCGCCGGCACCGCCGCCTCAGGTACAGCCTCACCAGCGGCGGCAGAGGCCAGGTCAGCGCGCGATAAACAAAAGGCAAGGTCATCGAGCCGCCACCTGTTTGGGCGGGTCTTCCGAAGACGAAGGCGCGGGAGCCGCGACATCACACCTGGGCGCCGGCACCGCCGCGCCGTTGGCAAGCCGAGGAATTGGGTGACCGACCCGGCGATCGGCCTCGCGTACCATCTCGCTCATACGCTGCTCGACCAGCCGGCGCGCATCCTCGGCACCGGCTTCGTCGAGATCGGGGGCAATTTCAATCGGCTCTCCCCAGAGGAACACACCGCGGCCGAACGGCAGGGCGATGTGAAACCGATCCCAGGTGGCCGCGATGTGGCGCCGGCTCGTCGCATAGGTGATCGGCACGATCGGCACCTGCGCCAGCCGCGCGACATTGACGACGCCGATGCTGGCCTTCATCGCTGGGCCCCGCGGCCCGTCCGGCGTAATCGCAACGCAATCTCCCTCCTTCAGCCGTTTCAGCATTATACGCAGCGCCGCCGAGCCGCCTCGCCGCGTCGAACCGGCAATCGCATCGATCCCAAAATAGGCGACCGCGTCCGCGATTATGCGGCCATCGCGATGCGCCGAGATCAGCATGTGCATGCGCGACATCCGCCGCCAGCCCAACGGGATCATCATCATGCGGCCGTGCCAAAAAGCGCCGATAAATGGCCGACCGGCAGCCAGCAACCGCTGCGGAAATTCCTCGTGCTCGACAGCCCAGCGATTGGTCCGATAAACCAGCCTGATATAACAATGGATCGCCCAGCATGCTGCATGCCGCACTCGTGGGTTGCGCAGCATGCGGCGCCACAGCCGGGGCGCGGTCGATCGCGACACCACGCGCTTATGACGCCGAACCGGCGGTGACAAGGTCGCGGTCATCGGCGAACTGCATCGCGTAAAGCCGCGCATAGAACCCATTGCGGGCGAGCAGTTCGGCGTGGCGCCCGCTCTCGACAAGACGCCCGCGATCGATAACGCAAATCAGGTCGGCACCCTGCACGGTCGACAGCCGGTGGGCTATGACCAATGTCGTGCGGCCGCTGATCAGGGTGCGCAACGCGGACTGCACCTGGCGCTCGGAAGCGCTGTCGAGCGCCGAAGTTGCCTCGTCAAGCAGCAGGATCGGCGCATCCTTGAGCATTGCGCGGGCGATCGCAATCCGCTGGCGCTGACCGCCCGATAGTCGCACCCCATGCTCGCCGACTTGGGTGTCGTAGCCGTCGGGCAACTCGCGGATAAACCCGTCGATCCCTGCGGCGCGCGCCGCAGCGTCGATATCCGCTGTCGACGCGCCAAATCGGCCATAGGCGATATTGGCGCGCAAGGTGTCGTCGAACAGTGTCACTTCCTGCGAGACGATCGCGATCGCGGCGCGCAGCGAAGCCAAGCTGACCGAACGAATGTCCTGCCCGTCGATCGCGATACCGCCTTCTTCGACGTCAAAAAAGCGCGGAATAAGGTTGAGGATCGTCGACTTGCCGGCGCCCGAGGCACCGACCAGCGCCACCGTCCGTCCCGCCGGGATCGTCAAGGTAATATCGTCGAGCGCGACGGCGCCGGGCGCGTAGCCAAAACGGACATGGTCGAAGTGAATTTCGCCGCCGGCTATGTCCAGTGGCCGGGCGCCGCGCATATCGCGGATGGTCGGCTCGACATCGAACACCTGGAAGATTCGTTCGGCTGCGGCCAAGCCTTCCTGCAGCGAGGCGTTCAGATTGGCAAGGCTCTTCAGCGGCTGGTAGGCCAACAGCAACGCCGTCACAAACGAGAAGAACGCACCAGGGGTGCGGGCGCCGCCGATAACCTGGTGACCGCCGTAAAGAATGACGATCGCGATCGCCGCACCCCCCAGCGTCTCCATCAACGGCGAGGCCCGCGCGCGGGTGCGGGTCGCCCGGTCGATCAGTCTGAAGATGCGCTCGAACAGTGCTGCGGCGCGGCTTTCCTCATATGCCTCCATGCCATAGGCTTTGACCAGGCGTGCGCCCTGAAAGGTCTGGCTCAGTAACGTCGTCAATTGTCCGACTTCGGTCTGGGTATTTGCGGTAACGCGGCGCATTCGCCGGCCGATGCCGACGATCGGATGTATCGCTATCGGAAAAATAAAGAACGAGACGAGCGCCAGCAGCCAATCCTGGTAGAACATCACCCCGACCAGAAAGATGACGGTCAGCACATCCTTACCGATCGCGGCAAGAATGTTTGCGGCGGTGTTACGCAGCAGCGCCGCGTCGCTGGTGAACCGAGAGATCAGCGTGCCGCTGGGATGGGCGTGGAAATAGGCGAGATCAGCCCGCATCAACCGGCCGAACAGCGCGATCTGCACATCGGCAATAACGCGCTGGCCGACCAAATTCATCATCACCGCTTCGCCGTAATCGGCGATGCCTTTGATCAGCGCGATGGCGAGCGCTCCGCCGGCAATCGGCAATAGCCAGGACGGGTCGCGGCCGACAAAGACGCGATCGAGCACGGGCTGCATTAGCCATGCGCGCAATGCGGTGCTACCGGCGGCAGCCCCCATCAGCAGAAACGCGAGCGCGATCCGCCCGGCATGCGGTCGCATGAACTCGCGCGCCAGACGCCACACCAGGATGGCGGTCCGCGCGCCCTCTTCCAGGATCGGCGGCTTTTTGAACATGGGTCCCCGCCGCCAGTGTTACGGGCGAGGACCCAACTTGGCAAGCGCGGCGGCGGTCAGCCGATGCAGCGGCCGCGTCGCGCTGTGTCCAACCCTACACCGGATAGGTGACGAAACACTTCTCCGACGCAAAGATGTGGGTCTCGACGTAATCGTGCACGATCGGGCGGCGGTCGAGCTTTTCCATCGCCCCCATCAGCGCGCACCAATTGAGCATCTCATGCTGGCCGGCCTGCTCCATCTCTTGAAGCGGGCGCTTGCGCCAAGTGTCGTAGTCACGCTCCTTCAGCGCGTCGAACAGCAGCCGGTCGGCCTTGTGGTCGGGCCACAAATAGCCATTGGTCGGCGACAGGAAGCAGTGCGACCAGCTCGATGACGCGATGACTGCCACGCGCCACGGCGAATCCGCAAAAGTCTCGGCGACCGCTTTCCCGACTTCCATGCAGCGCCACGGATGCGGCGATGGTGGGTCGCCGGCAATTGACGGGTCGCGCGGCGGTATGAACAACGCCGCGGTGCCGCCCTTGGCATGCAGCAAGTTGCTGCCATAGCAATTGATCGCGAACGGAATAGTCGGATAGGGGAAGCCTTTGCGGTCCCAGTCGAGATAAAGGAACGTGTTGGTAAAGGCGTGCGCCAGCGGATGATGTAGCGGCTTGTAGGCATAGGCCAAGTCGATGCCGCGCTCGATCAAACCGGTCGCGAGATATTTGGCAGCCTCGCGATGGCCGTGCAGCTTTAACGCCCAGTCGCCGGGCTCGCCCCAGCGATTGGTGCGCCCGCCATTGCCGTTCTTCCACGGCTGGACCTGGAAATCATCGTCGTAGCCGAGCAGGCAAAACGCCGGGATGATGTCCTCGCGGAAATTTTCGTACTGGTCGTCGCCCCACACCACCACGACGTCGGGATTGAATTCGTCGAGCGATTTGCGGACCGCCCGAAAACCGTCGGCGAGCCGCGCGCTATAGCGCTGCGCCGATGAAAAACCCTCGTCGTTGCCCAGTTCGGCGACGAGTTCGGCCGGCCAGTTTGCCGGGTTCTTGTAGTGCTCGGGAACATTGGGGGCGGTTAACAGCCGGTGAAACAACGACGGCAATTGCTCGTCGGGAACCGTCAGGCCCGGATAATGCGTGCAGCCAAGACCAAGAATGTCGCCCATTTTCTCTGCTCCTCCCTCAAGAGCGCGCCGCGCCCCGCGGGAGCGGCGACGTGAAACCGGGGCGATCCTACCCGATTTTAAGCGCGCCCGTGAGGACAATCCGATGAGGCGTCCGCTGAGCCATTGAGTTGCACACTGCTCGCGTGTCCTTTTATTTAGGCTAGGCGCCGGCGACGGTCAGGTCATCGATGCGCAGGGTGGGCGCGTCCATGCCGGCTTTGAATTCCAGGTCGTTGGCCGCGATGAGCCGAAGGAACATGTCCTTCAGATTGCCGGCAACCGTCATCTCACTGACCGGAAACGCGATCTCGCCCTTGTCGATCCAGAAACCGGCGGCGCCGCGGCTATAGTCGCCGGTGACGCCGTTGACCCCCATTCCCATCATCTCGGTCACGTAAAAGCCGCTCTCAATGTCCGACATCAGTTCTTGCGGGCTGACCGAGCCGGGCTCGATCCAGACGTTTGTCGGTGCCGGTCCGGGCGGGGAAGAGGTGCCGCGCGCAGCGTGCCCGGTCGATTTCAAGTGCAATTGTCGCGCCGAGCGCAGATCGAGGAGCCAGGTCGTCAGTACGCCCTTGTCGATAATCGCGCGGCGGCGATTGGCTAGCCCCTCACCATCGAATGGTTTTGAGCGCAGTCCGCGACGCCGGTGCGGATCATCGATGATCGTGATCGCCTCGGGAAAGATGCGCTCGCCGAGCTTGTCCTTCAAAAAGCTGGTGCCGCGCGCGATTGAGGGCCCAGAAATGGAACCCAGTAAGGCCGAGATAAAGCCGCGCGCGACGCGCGGGTCGAACACTACCGGGCACCGGCAGGTCGGCATCTTCTTGGCGCCGAGCCTCCTGACCGCGCGCTCGCCGGCCGATTTGCCGATTTCAGCCGGGTCGCGCAGATCGGCGGCGTAGACGGCGGTGGCGTAATCGTAGTCACGCTCCATGCCGGTGCCCTGGCCGCCGATGACCGACGCGCTGATGCCCTGGCTGGTGCCCGAAAAACCACCGGCAAATCCGTTCGAGGCGACCAGCGCCACCTGCGAGCGCCCCCAGCCGGCTTCCGCCCCTTCGGAATTGGTGACGCCGGGAACTGCGAGGGCGGCCTCTTCGGCGGCGCGGGCGCGATCGATCAGCACCTCGGCACTCGGCTCCTCGGGATCGGTCATGTCGAGAGCCGGCCAATCATGCGCGATCTCGCTGGGGTCGGCGATGCCGCAATATGGATCTTCGGGAACGGTGCGGGCCATCGCGACGGCGCGCTCGACAAGCTCGTCAAGCGCCTTTGGCGAGCGATCGCTCGACGACACCACCGACTGCTGGCGGCCGACAAACACTCGCAGCCCGAGATCTTGACCCTCGGAGCGCTCAAGCTTTTCGGTCTTGCCGAGCCGCCGGCCATGCGACAGCGAAACGCCCTCGAAGAATACGGCATCGGCGGCATCGGCGCCGGCGCGGCGCGCGCGGCCAATCAAATCCTGCAGCAGGTCGATCGCGTTTCCAGAATTTTCGCCCATTCTACCTCCGAACAGTTCACAACGAGGCACAGAGACGGTGAGAAGGGTCTATCCTCGGGGCGTGGGTGCCTGCCAACCCCTCGATCCCGCGCCGATTAAGATTCCGCTGCGCGGACACGTCAAACCTCACTGTCTCGTTGTGAAAGAGTGATCATTTCCAGATGGGATTGCCTGATCCGGGCAGACCGTAATCCGCCCATTTTTGCGTAACTTCGGCGACGACTGCTTCGGTCATACGGATCGGCCGGCCCCAATCGCGATGCGTCTCGGGTGGTATTTTCCCGGTCGCATCGAGCCCGATCTTGCCGCCGAGCCCCGATTTGGGTGAGGCAAAGTCGAGATAATCGATCGGCGTATGATCGATCAGGGTGATGTCGCGCACCGGGTCCGTGCGGGTCGAAATCGCCCACATCACCGACTTCCAGTCGCGCGCGTCGATATCGTCGTCGACGACGATAACGAATTTTGTGTACATAAATTGGCGCAGAAACGACCAGATGCCCATCATCACGCGCTTGGCGTGTCCCGGGTAGGCTTTGCGGATCGAAACGACAGCGATGCGATAGGAGCAACCCTCCGGCGGCAGCCAGAAATCGAGAATCTCGGGGAATTGCTGCTGCAGCAGTGGAATGAAGACTTCGTTCAAGGCCTCGCCAAGGATCGACGGCTCATCCGGCGGGCGCCCGGTAAAGGTCGAGAGGTAGATCGGCCGCTGCCGCATCGTAATCGCTGACAGCCGAAAGACCGGAAACCGCTCGACCGCGTTGTAATAGCCGGTGTGGTCGCCATAAGGCCCCTCGTCGCCAAACTCGTCGAGCGAGACATGGCCTTCGAGCACGATTTCGGCCTGCGCCGGCACCTTTAGCGGCACCGTCTTGCAGTCGACCAATTCGACCCGGCGGCCCCGCAGCAAGCCGGCGAACTGATACTCCGACAACGTATCCGGAACCGGCGTGACAGCCGCGAGAATGGTCCCGGGATCGGCGCCGATGACCGCCGCCGCCGGCAATGGCTCGCGGCGCTCGGCGCTCCAGCGGCGATGATGCTGCGCGCCGCCGCGATGCGCCAGCCAGCGCATCAAGGTCGTGTCGCGGCCGGTCACCTGCATGCGGTAGATGCCGAGATTGAAGCCGTCCTCGCGGCGCTCACTCGGCCCCTTGGTCACGACTAGCGGCCAGGTAATCAGGGGCGCCGGCTCATCCGGCCAGCAGGTCTGTATCGGCAGCGTCCCGAGGTCGATCTCGGCGCCGCGCAGCACGATCTCCTGGCACGGTGCGGTGCCGACCGTGCGCGGCCGCATCGCCATGACGGTACGGAGTAACGGCAGCATGTCCAGCGCCTCGCGCCAGCCGCCGGGCGGTTCAGGCTGCTTTAGAAAGGCGAGGGTTTCGCCGACTTCGCGCAACTGGTGCGGCTCGCGGTCCATGCCCCAGGCGACGCGCTCGACCGTGCCGAACAGATTGACGAGGACCGGCATTTGACAGCCGGCGCCGCTTTGATCAGTGACGTTCTCAAACATCGCTGCCGGGCCGGCCTCGGCCAACAGCCGGGTCTGGATCTCGGTCATTTCGAGAAAAGGCGAGACTGGCGCCTTGACCCGCACCATGCGCCCGCTTGCTTCGAGCCGGTCGATAAACTCGCGCAAGCTGGCATAGGGCATGGCGCGCTATATGGGAACGGCGCCGGCTCTTGGCGAGCGGCGCCGCCGACTGGCGTCAGCTTGTCCGCGAACGCCCTTCTTAGAGAGACCCTTGGTTCAGTGTTGGGTCGAACTCCCCGACCGCTCGGTCGCGCCGGATCGCTCGCGTTCCGCGGTGGCGGTCCCGCCCGCAAGCGCTTTTGCTTCGGCGAGATGCTGCTGCAGAACCGGCACCATGCTCTGCGCAAAATTCTTGATCATTGTATTCTGGCCCTGGTTCGCCTCGGTCTCAAATATCGGGATCGTCTTCTCGTGGTCGGTGACCTGGGCTTGGATGTATTCCCGATCAAACTGATGACCGCTCAGGCCTTCGAGTTTCTGACGCATTTGCTTTTGCTCGGCGGTCAAGGACGGCTGCATCGTCTCTCCCTGGGCGCTGACGATTGCCTTGAGCCAATTGTTCGCGACTAATCCATGATCGGTGTACATCCAGCGGCCAAATTCCCTGACCGCCGGCGTGGCGCCCTTTTGCACGGCGAGGCTGCCGAGATCGGCTTCCGCGAGGCTGCCGGCGCCCGCCTTTTCGACAAAGGTTTTGTCCTGCTGGCTCAGGGTCTGGGCTCCAGTCGCGCCCTGGGTCCCGGCGGCGCTTTGGCTCGTCGTCGTGGTTTCGTTTCCGGTCGTGGTCCGGTTACCGGAAGTCTGAGCCCATGCCGGGGCGGCGATCATCAGCGCACAAACCGAAGCGGCGGCGAGTAGCTGTTTCATGCGACGGCTCCAATAGGTGGAAGGATGCCCGGCCAACGCTCGCACACCGTTGGCGTTCCACCTTCGCGCTGCCGCTGCATTGCCTGCTCAGCCCGGCAACACCTCCCAGACCACGGTTTCGCGGCTGTCGCGATCTTCAAGTTCGCGGCTCGTCGGAACCAGATAGCGCGCGCGCTCGACGAGCCCGGCGGTGGGCAAATAGGTGCGCCCCGGGTCGGCAAGCAGCACCAGCGCCCCGTTGCCGGCCAACTCGCGCAACCAAACCACCGCCCGCTCGGCCATTTCGCGCTCGTAACAAACGTCGCCTGCGGTGATTATTTCCCAATCCGCGTCCACGCTGCCGACGATGTCGGCTACCGCGACCTCGACATCGACATCATTAAGGGCAGCGTTGAGGGCGATTGCCGCGGCGGCGAAGTAATCGATATCGGCAGCAACCACCCGTCGCGCGCCGGCTTTGGCGGCGGCGATCGCGACCAGCCCCGAGCCCGATCCGAAATCGAGCACGGTGCGTCCGGCCACGATCGCCGGGTCGTCGAGCAGATAGCGGGCGAGCGCCTGCCCGCCGGCCCAGGCAAAGGCCCAGAACGGCGGCGGCACCCCGCCGCGCGCCAGACTGTCCTCGGTCGCTTGCCAGATCGGTGTCACCTCGGTCGCGAGGTGCAGCCGGATCTCAGGGACCAGCGGTGGTGCGGTGACCGCGGTATTGCGGCGCACGAAATCCGCCCAGTCCATCGCCGATCAGGTCAGGTGTCCGCCAATGATAGCGGCTAACAATAGCCAGCCGACAAACCGATTGGAGCGAAATTTGGCGAGACAATCGGTCGAGTTATCGATGTCGACGCGCGTCGCCTGCCAAACGAGGTGTACCGCAGCCAACACCAGTCCAACCCAAAACAATGCGCCCAGACCGGCCTTCTGACCGGCCGCCGCCCATAGCGCCACGGCCGCCCCAAAAAACACGAACAGCCAAGGGCGGGTCTGCGCCCCGAGCGCCAAAGCCGAGGATTTGACCCCAATCAGGGCATCATCGGCCTTGTCCTGGTGCGCGTAGATCGTGTCGTAGCCGATCGTCCAGAACACGCCGCCCACATAAAGAAGGACCGGGGGCCAAGCGAGCGCTCCGGTGACCGCGGTCCAGCCAACCAGCGCCCCCCAATTGAAATTGAGGCCGAGAAAAACCTGCGGCCAATAAGTGACCCGCTTCATAAACGGATAAGTCGCGATCAGGATGAGCACCGCCAATCCTAGCAGGATGCTGGTGCGGTTGAGGCTGAACAATACCGCCGCACCCACGGTCAGTTGTGCAATCAGAAACGCGATTGCCTGCCGCACGGCGACCGCGCCGCTCGGCAGCGGACGCAGCCGGGTACGCGCGACCTGGCCGTCGTAATGACGATCGGCGATGTCATTTAGCGTACAGCCGGCGCCGCGCATGACGACAGCCCCGATCGCGAACAGCGCGATCAGGACCGGATCGGGCGAATGTCGGCTGGCCAGGGCGATCCCCCACCATCCCGGGAACAACAACAGCCAGGTGCCGATCGGCCTGTCGAGCCGCGCCAGTCGGGCATAGGGCCGCAGCCAGGCCGGTAGCCAGCGCTCGACCCAGTCGCCGGCGCGGATATCGCTGGGATCGACAGCTGCCTCGGGTTGAAGTTGGCTTTCGCTACCCAGCGCTTGCGATCTGCTGTGAGCGACTACGGCATCCGAGGCGACGGCACCGGGCGAGGATGAATTCGTGATCACTAATCGCGATCGAGCGCGCCGCCGTGGGCGAGTTCGGCGTAGAAGTTGAACGAGTCCTTGGGGCGGCGCTGCTGCGTTTCGTAATCGACGTGGACCAGACCGAACCGCTTGCTGTAGCCCAGCGTCCACTCAAAATTGTCGAGCAAGGACCAGACGAAGTAACCCCGCACCGGCACGCCAGCCGCGATCGCGTCCTGCACCGCACCAAGATAGGCGCGCAGATAGCTGATGCGGTCTTCGTCGCGAATCCGGCCGTCAGGGTCGACCCGATCGGGAAAGGCGGCGCCGTTTTCCAGGATGTAGATCGGCAGGTCGCCGGCATAGCGTTCCTTGGCCTCGATCATCACCGAGCGAAAGGCATCGGGCGCGATCTCCCAGCCCATATCGGTCACTCGCGCACCAGAGGGCGGCGGCAAGGCGCCGACCTCGAACGGGTGATCGGGGTCGCGGCGCACCCGGCTGCGGGTGTAGTGGTTGAACGCGAAATAATCGAGCGGTTGGCGAATTCGATCGAGATCGCCCGGCTCTATCAGAGCATCGATCTCGCCGGCGAGCGGCTCAGGATATCGCCCCAGCATCTGCGGATCGGGGAACGAGCGGTTCCACAAGGCGTCGAACATAATCGTCGCCAGCTCGTCTTCTTCGCGGTCGTCGCCCGGTTCGTAGGGGTGGAAATTGAAGATGTTGCCGAGCAGCAGGTCGGCGCGTTCCGAGCGCATCGCCTCGATCCCAAAGCCGTGCGCCAAGTTCATGACGTGGATTGCCTTGAGCGCGCTCAGCCGGCCGCGGATGCCGGGCGCGTGCTCGCCATCGCCGTAGCCCTTGACGCAGGCGCAATTCGGCTCGTTGAAGGTCGCCCAATGTTTGACGCGATCGCCAAGCCGCCGCACCGTCAATAGCGCATATTCGGCATACCAGTGGGCCGTGTCGCGGTGCTGCCAGCCGCCGCGGTATTCAAGCGCTTGCGGCAAATCCCAATGGTAGAGGCAGAGCCACGGCTCAATTCCGGCTTCGAGAATGCCGTCGATCAGCCGGTCGTAGAATTCGAGGCCCTTTAGGTTCGCCTCGCCGCGGCCCTCCGGCAGGATTCGCGACCAGCTGGTCGACAGCCGGTAGGCGCCGATTCCGAGTTCGCGCATCAGGGCGACGTCTTCCGGCCAGCGATGATAGTGATCGCAGGCGATGTCGCCGGTGTCGTCATGAGTAATTTTGCCCGGCAGGTGGGAGAAAATATCCCAGATCGACGGGCCGCGGCCATCTTCTCGGACGGCCCCCTCGATCTGGTAGGCCGCAGTCGAGGCCCCCCACAAAAAACCATCCGGAAAGCTGGTCGCCATACTGCCGCCTTGCTTGGTTCGCGCGGCCCATCATGCCGGCGAGTACGGCTTAATCAAGACCAAGCCGGATAAGTCTCCGGCTCCCTGTGCGGGATCAGCCGTGAATTCGGAAGGGAAGCGGTGGCGCGCCCTCGATGACGCGTACCCCATCGCCGAGCCGCATACGGCGCCAGATGCCGGGATGCCGCATCGCGGTATCGGGAGGACGCCCCGACAACGACATCCAGCGATCGCGCTCCCACGCGGTTACCGCAGTCTCGATACGGACCGGTGTACCGGCGGCTGGTGCTTCGATGCCGAATGCCGACCATGGGATCAGCGCTTCGGCGGTGATGCGCGGCTGATCGGCGCCGAAATAGACGGCCTCGGCGCCGCTGATTGACGTGCAGCCGTGCTCGATCGCCTCCTGCGCCCGACCGGCGCACAACTTGGCCACCATTTCCGGGTAGTCGTGGCGAACATTTGTGATCGGCGGGAGAAAGAACATCGTGAACCGTCGCGGACCGTTCCCGAAATCGATCCCCAGTTCGACCCGATAGGCATCGACGAGCGGGAAAGGTCCATCATGGGCCAGCAGATCGATATCGAAGTAATCCTGCCCGATCGTCGCCAATTGCAGGCCGCGTTCGCTCCAAGACAGATAAACCTCGCCGAATTCGACGGCCCCGGGCGATGCGGTCAGGCGCGGCAATAGGCTCGCCGGTTTTGGCCAGTCCGCCAGTGAGTGATGGCCGAGATCGATTTCGGCATAGGGAATGACATTCCCGCCGGAGCGCGTCGGCGCCGTAGCCTCCCCATGGATCTCGTAGGCGCGGCGGTTGGCGATGGCGAGCGCCGAGGTCAGCTGGCGGTAGGGCTGGTCGTTGATATCGACCAAGCCAAAATCATAGTCCTCGCCATCGGGGCGCCCGCCTTTCGGGTGGTCGTAATATTGAAACCAGTGCATGCCGACGACCTCCGGGATCGCCGCAAAGTTCTCGGTCGCAGCGGCCGCGCCGGCCGCCCGCTCGGCCTGGGTATCGACCGTCATTAGGTGGCCGTTGTTGCGGTTGCCGGTGCGGTTTTGCCGGGCTGCAAAAAACCATTCGGAGACCAATACCGGCTTGCCGCCCGACAATTTCCGCAGACCGTCGAAGTAATAATCAGCGATCCAGCCATCGCTGGCGTCGACGTTATAGTTTGTCGCGATTGCGTCGACATAGGGGGCCATTGCCCGGACTGCAGCCGGGTCGTAGTAAATCGGAAGCCGATCGCCGAAATAGAGCGCGTTTGGGTCGGCCGCCCGAATCGCACGCGAGGCCACTGCGTAGTAATGATGGGCGACAATCCCGCACCATTCGCGCACAACATGGATGCCGGCCCCGCCTGGGCGCATCCGCGTCATCTCGGTCGTGGCGAGCAACGCGGCCCACGAATTGACCCCCGCTGGCGGCAGAAAGTCGGACGCGAAGCGCGTCCAATCGTCGGAATAATGCCGGCGCAGCGTCTCGACCCAGCGCTGCTTGGTCGCCGAATTGGCCGGCTTCATCGAATAAAACACAAACAATGCGCCGGCCCACCAGCCGACTTCGTTGTCGGAGAAATAGCCTATTCGATAGGGCGAATCCCGGTATGGCGCGACCAGCTTGCGCGCCAGCGTCATCATCCGCTGCTCGGTCTCAGGCGCGAACGGGTCGAACCAATGAAACTTGGCGTTGCGCCCGAGTTCAAGGTTGACGATGGTTGGTAGGCGCAATACCTGCGGCGCGAGAGACCAGCCGCCAGCACTGTTAAAGCCCCAGCTCGCAAACCGATCCCGCATGACATCCACCCAGGCGGTTTGGGTCGGTGTGAACGCCGTCCAGCTATAGTAGATCTTGCCGGCCTTCTCACGAAACGGGTAGCCGCCGTCGAGAGCATTGACGCCTAGGCTCAGAAAGCGCTGGCCGCAGGGCGTGACCAGCCAGGAAGCGCCGCCAACCGTTTCGAGAGACCACCGCGTTGTTAGCGCTTGCCCAAAATCGGTGCACGCCGCGGCACGGGTCAACGGCATTGCTGTGGCCAGCGCAGCAATCGCCGCCGCATACCAACGCACCCGAAACCGCATTACCGCCCCTGGCCCGCGGCGCAGCTCAAACACAAATCGCCGCGTCCGTTGAAATCGCCAGCCATCTCGTGAGCCTTTTTGTTCTTCTGCTTGCGCTGGTTCGTACACGTGTCAATTAACCCTTCGTAACCCGAAAGGACTAGCTTTCTCGAGCGCTCCGGGGTATCTGATCAACAAGGTTGCAGACAGTTCCGCGCTACAGGTTTCAGTAAACACATAGAAAAGCTGGCAACCGTCAACAAAAATGCGGTTGCCGACAATGCACGCTCATCGGCCTTTTTGACGCATAGCATGCCATGCGTGCGCCGGCCGCCAATAATCGCAACACGAGTAGGTTGCGACAGTTCGGAACACGTGTGGTGGGAATAGTGAATAACGCGAAAGTGGAGCGGAAGCTGCCCGCCTCTGTGTGGGGCGCTGGATATGCCTACGCTCGCGCGATGACATCAGCCCGATGCGCCGCAGCCCTGCTCGCAGCAGTCCTTGTTACGGAATTCAGTCTCCTGTCTCTCAAGGCGAGCAGAACATTATTTGGGTACGATGAGCTTCTTACATTTCATGTTTCAAACCTGCATCCATTTTCCCAAGTTTGGAGAGCCCTCCAGGCAGGCGTGGATGGGATGCCCCCAGGCTATTATGCAATAGCCCAACTGGGGCGCATGCTGCCCGGCGATCCACTCGTCACGCTTCGATTGCCGTCAATTGTTGGATACCTGATGACATTACTGGGAGCATACTGGTTTGTCCGCAAAAGCTTCCCGGTATCCGCCGCTTTCGCGGCCGTGGTTCTGATCACCCTATCGCCATTCCGCGAGTATGCCTTGGAAGCGCGATCCTACACATTGGTGGTGGGCTTTCTCGCTGCCTCCGCCGCGTGCTGGCAGAGGATCGATCGCCAGCGCTTTATGACGGTTCTGTTCGCCCTCTTTTTAACATTGAGTGTGTCCTGTCACCATCTCGCGGTGGTGGCAGTTTTGTCCTTCGGTGCTGCCGAACTTGCCTCGACTTTTCTCTCCCGTCGCATCAGATGGGGGGTTTGGGCTGGTTGTCTTTTAGCGACTTCTCCATTTTTTATAACTCTTCCCTGTCTTATTCATTACCGGGAATTGTTCGGAAAGAATTTTTGGGCGCAACCAAGCTGGAGCATGGTGCGGTTGACATATGGGGATTATTTTGGACTCGATCCTAAGCTCGCCTTTGTTCTGATACTCTTGTTCGTATTAGTCGTCTGTGAATTGTTCCTGCGCATGAAACGGCAACCCCAAAGAGGAATGCGCGAGGGTGATTTCACTCTGCCCGAAATCGTCCTTGTCAGCGGGTTTCTGTTCTATCCTGCTTTGCTGGTGGTGCTCACAAAGCTTCTGGGCTCCGGTTATACACCTCGCTACGGATGGCCCGGGATCCTGGGCCTTGTCTTTGGCTCAATGTATTTGATTAAGGCCATTTGGCTCGAACCAGCTTCCACCTATCTCATAGCGGCATTGCTGGCGGCTCTGGTCGTGCAAGACTCTAATGATTTTCTGATGTTAAACAGCACGGGCGGCAGCAGGGCAGATTTGCGTTGGACCAGGCTCGCGGAACTCAGCCGTAGCGAACCGCCAGATATGCCCGTCGTGATCGGCAATCCCGCGGCATACCTGGAGGCGGCCGAATACGCGCCGGCGGAGGTGCACAACCAGTTGGTGATGGTGGTCGATGCGGATATCGCCACGCGCCTAGTCGGATCGGATACGCCCGACAAAACAAATCGCCTTCTAGCCAAGTTTATTTCCTTACGCATCGAAGATCTTGTTGGGTTTCAAGCTGCACATCAGAAGTTCATATTGTACTCGGGCGCGGATTGGGTAATTCAATATCTGATCGAGAGGAAATATCGTTTGAGGCTCCTCGCAAACGACGAGACCGGAGGCGCGACTTACATCGCAGAGCGATAAGCCTGAAACAGGCGCCCACACAATAAGCGGCCGCGGTAGAGATCGCCGCCCGGGCTCTGCAGGTGGCGTGCTTTGCTGCACTACATCAGAAAACACGGTAATTCTCGCTACACCAATCCGGATGCCGCCGGTGCGTGCGTCCGACCAAATCTTCCCTTCGGCCGCGGGCGAATCGTACTTCCCTGTGGATGCGCGAGGAGACTCAAAAAATCCCTCGCCCGCCGCAAATTACTTCATCGATCGCCTCGCCTTGGGCGGCTCGTTCATGCGCTGGTGCCGCCGACGGTCAGCCCATCCATCCGCAGGGTTGGCTGACCGACACCGACCGGCACGCTTTGACCATCCTTGCCGCAGGTGCCGATACCGTGATCGAGGGCGAGGTCGTTGCCGATCATCGTGACCTTGGTCATCGCGTCTGGGCCGTTACCGATCAACGTCGCGCCCTTGACGGCGGGGCCGACTTTACCGCCCTCGATCAGATACGCTTCCGAGGCTGAGAACACGAATTTGCCGGAGGTGATGTCGACCTGGCCGCCGCCGAAATTGACCGCGTAAAGACCGC
Source organism: uncultured Alphaproteobacteria bacterium (assembly GCA_963777435.1). GTDB lineage: Bacteria > Pseudomonadota > Alphaproteobacteria > ATCC43930 > CGMCC-115725 > AP-15. The sequence goes on along the minus strand of CAVZQT010000003.1, from coordinate 2,230,807 downwards.
GATCGACCGAGGCGATGATTTCCTGCGGGTCGCGGTCGCCGGCGAGCATGTAGGTGTTGGTCATGCGCGGCATCGGCGCGTGCCCGAAACTCTGCCGCCGCCCATTACCGGTTGGTTTGGCCCCGAGCAGGCGGGCATTCATGCGGTCTTGCATGTACCCTTTCAGAATGCCGTCTTCGATCAGCACGGTGTAGTTGGTCGGTGTGCCCTCATCGTCGACGGTCAGCGATCCCCGTCGGTCGGGTAAGGTGCCGTCATCGACAACAGTCACACCTTTGCTCGCCACCCGCTCGCCGATCATCCCGGAGAAAGCCGAGGTCTTTTTGCGGTTGAAATCGCCTTCCAGCCCATGCCCAACCGCTTCGTGCAGCATGACACCCGGCCAGCCGGGCCCGAGGACGACAATCATCTCGCCGGCTGGCGCCGGCACCGCGCCGAGATTGACAAGAGCCTGACGCAGCGCCTCGTCGACCTCCTTCTTCCAATGTGAGGGATCGAGATAACGGTCATAGGCCATGCGGCCGCCTGAACCGGAAGACCCGGTTTCCATGCGGTCACCCTCGCCGACCACCACCGAGACGCCGAGCCGCACCAGCGGCCGAATGTCGGCCACCCGGCGGCCATCGGCGCGGACGATCTGCACCGCCTGCCAGAGGCCGCTCAACGACGCCATGACCTGCTTAACCCGCGGATCGCGGCTGCGGGCATACGCGTCGATCTCCGCCAGGAGGCGGGTCTTGACGCCGAGATCGACGAGACCCAACGGGTTCACATCGGTATAGAGGCAGCGATTGGTGCCGGGCGGCGGCCCTGCCATGACCCCCTCATAACCGTGCGCCACCGCGCGCACCGTAGCAGCGGCGCGGCGGATCGCCGCTTCCGAGAGATCGGAGGCGTGTGCGTAGCCGGCCGCTTCGCCGGCGACGGCTCGCAAACCAAAACCCTGCGTCGTATCGAAGCTGGCGCTTTTGATTTGCCCGTCATCGAGCGTCAGACTCTCGGATTGGCTGTATTCGAGGAACAGCTCGCCGTCATCCATTCCCGCCAATGCCTCGGCGACGATGCTCTCGACCCGGCTCGGCTCCATTCCGGTGCGCTCAAAAAACAATTCGTCGGTGACGGCGAGATCGGTCATCCACAACTCCACTACTGACAGCGTCAATATGGTCGCGCAAAACCGCGAGCAAAAGCCGCGATTGCGCTTTGCCAAAGCAGATACGGGCAGATCGGCAAACGGATGCGGCCGCTTGACGCAATAGGTTCAGCCGGTTGTGACATACATCGCCGATGGTGTAGGCTCGCCGCTGCTTTGCTGGGCAGAAGCGGGGCCGAAGCACCGCATTGCGAGGCGGGTCGAGCCGGAGGAGAGCCGATGGCGCTCAACGAGCCGGTTGCGAAAGGGCCGATCGATCGGCTGGGACAAGCGGGCCGGGGGTGGCCGGAAGATCCGGAAGATGATGCGGTTGACGAAATTGCAGACAAAGAAATCGCTGGCGCGCGCCGCGCTTGTGCTGACCCTAGCGATGCTTGTCATCGTGTCATTGGCGGCGGTGGCGTGGGCCGAAGCGCCGCGGCCTTGGGAAATTGGCATGCAGCCGCCGGCGACCCCGGTCAAGGACCGGCTGAATGCGTTTCACAACGAACTGTTGGTAATCATCTTTCTGATCGCCGCGTTTGTCATGGGGCTGCTGCTCTATGTCATCGTCCGCTTCAATCATCGCCGCAATCCGGTCCCCGCGCACACCTCGCACAATCCGGTTATCGAGATCCTCTGGACCGTGGTTCCGGTGCTGATCCTGGTGATCATAGCGATCCCATCATTCAAACTGATGTATTACATGGACCGAGTGCCAAATCCGGACATGACGATCAAGGTTACCGCTCATCAGTGGTACTGGTCGTATGCCTATCCCGACCAGAAGAACCTGGCATTCGACAGCAACGTCATCCAAGACGCCGATCTGAAGCCGGGGCAAAAGCGGCTTCTCGATGTCGATAATCCGCTGGTTGTCCCGATACACACGAATGTCCGTGTTCTGGTAACCAGCACCGATGTCATTCACAGCTGGTTTATCCCGCCGTTTGGCGTCCAAGAATACGCGGTGATCGGCCGTCTCAACGAGAGCTGGTTCAATGTCGATCGCGAAGGCACTTACTACGGCCAGTGCAACCAGATTTGCGGCATCAACCACGCCTTCATGCCGATCAAGATCGTGGCGGTGTCCAAGGAAGAGTTCCAACGCTGGCTGGTCAGCGCCGGCAAGAAATTCGCGCGCAACCAAACCGACGACGCCGCGCTGCATGTCGCAGCCGCCGCGCCCGCCGGCAACTAAAGTCTAAGAGGGTCCGATGACTTCTTACGAGCGGGAAGCGCACGCGGTCGAGGTCCACGGTTACGGCGGCGATGGTCACGCCGGTCACCATCCGGGGTTCTTCACCCGCTGGCTGTTCTCGACCAATCATAAAGATATCGGCACCCTCTATCTGATATTTGCGATCTGCGCCGGGGTGATCGGCGGGGCGTTTTCGGTGTTGATGCGCATCCAATTGATGCATCCCGATAACCACTTCATCTCCGACCATCAGTTCTACAACGTGTTGATCACCGCGCACGGCCTGATCATGATCTTTTTCACGGTCATGCCGGCGATGATCGGCGGCTTTGGCAATTGGTTTGTGCCGCTGATGATCGGCTCGCCCGACATGGCGTTTCCGCGGATGAACAACATCAGCTTTTGGCTGCTGGTGCCGTCGTTTGCGCTGTTGCTCGGGTCGGCCTTTGTCGGCGAGGGGCCGGGTGTCGGCTGGACGATGTATCCGCCGCTGTCGGGACCGGTCGGCAGTCCCGGCCCAGCCGTCGACATGGCGATCTTCTCGCTGCATCTCGCCGGCGCGTCGTCGATCATGGGTGCGATCAACTTCATCACGACGATCTTCAACATGCGCGCACCAGGGATGACCCTGCATAAGATGCCGCTGTTTGTGTGGTCGATACTGGTGACGGCGTTCCTGTTGCTGCTATCCCTGCCGGTGCTGGCGGGCGCGATCACGATGTTGCTGACCGACCGCAATTTTGGCACCTCGTTCTTCAACCCGGCGGGCGGTGGCGATCCGATCCTGTTCTTGAATCTGTTCTGGTTCTTTGGCCATCCGGAGGTCTACATCCTGATCCTGCCCGGCTTCGGCATGATTTCGCAGATCGTCTCGACCTTTTCGAAGAAGCCGATTTTTGGCTATCTCGGGATGGTCTACGCGATGGTTGCGATCGGGGTGGTCGGTTTTGTCGTGTGGGCCCACCACATGTTCACGACCGGCATCTCGATCGACGCACGCGCATATTTCACCGCGGCGACGATGGTGATCGCGGTGCCGACCGGCGTGAAGATCTTCTCGTGGATTGCGACCACCTGGGGCGGCTCTATCGACTTCAAAACGCCGATGCTGTTCGCGATGGGGTTTATCTTCCTGTTTACGATCGGCGGCGTGACCGGGGTCGTCTTGGCCAATGCCGGTGTCGATTTTGCCCTTCATAATACCTATTACGTCGTCGCACACTTTCATTACGTGCTGTCGTTGGGTGCTGTGTTCTCAATCTTTGCCGGTTTCTACTATTGGATCGGCAAGATGTCGGGTCGCCAGTACAATGAGACGCTAGGAAAGATCCATTTCTGGACCACCTTTATCGGCGTCAACTTGACGTTTTTCCCGATGCATTTCCTCGGACTCGCCGGCATGCCGCGGCGGATCGCCGACTATCCTGATGCCTTTGCCGGCTGGAACTTTGTCGCGTCGATCGGAGCTTTCATTTCATATGGCTCGACCCTGCTGTTTGTGTTCATCGTGCTGCAGACCTTGATCGCGGGTAAACGGGTCGGAGCGAATTACTGGGGCGAGGGCGCCACGACCCTCGAGTGGAAGCTGCCATCGCCGCCACCGTTCCACAGCTATGACGAACTGCCGGTCGTCGCCTAGGGCAGTCATGGCCCGGGCCATGACTGCCCTAGGCGACGGGGCCAGCCATTGTCTGACCGGTAAACCCGCTCTGGAGATCAAGCCTTCGTGTCCGACTTGTCCGAAACCTCGCCGTCACTCGGATACCCGCTGAGCGGCGGGTCGACGGCGGCGGTCGGCGATTACATCGAAATCCTGAAACCTCGCGTGATGTCGCTGGTGGTGTTCACCGGCTTTGTCGGGTTGTTTGTGGCGCCGGGCCATCTCCATCCGGTGCTCGCCGTGGTCGCGGTGCTGTGCATCGCGGTCGGCGCTGGCGCTGCGGGCGCGATCAATATGTGGTACGACCGGGATATCGACGCGATCATGCGCCGCACCGCTTCCCGGCCGCTGCCGGCGGGCCGGATGATGCCGGGCGAAGCGCTGGGCTTCGGCCTGGTGCTGGCGGTTGGTTCGGTGCTGGTCATGGCGCTGGCCGTCAATTTAGCGGCGGCGGGGCTGCTGGCGCTGACGATCGCCTTTTACGTCTTTGTCTACACGATCTGGCTCAAGCGGCGCACCCCGCAGAACATCGTCATCGGCGGTGCTGCCGGCGCATTTCCTCCGGTTATCGGCTGGGCGGCAGTTAGCGGCGATATCGCCTGGGGCGGCATTGCACTCTTCGCGATCATCTTCTTCTGGACCCCGCCGCATTTTTGGGCGCTGGCGCTGAACCGCGCCGATGATTACACTGCGGCGGGCGTGCCGATGCTGCCGGTTGTTGCCGGGGCCCGCGAAACCAAGCGCCAAATGCTGCTTTATACACTTGTGCTGTGGCCGGTGAGCGCGGCGCCGTGGTTTCTCGGGATTGCCGGCGCGGTTTACGGAGTCGGCTCGCTCGTGCTGAGCGCGTTGTTCACGGCTTGCGCGGTTCGCGTCTGGCGCGAGCACGGCGACAGCGCCGCGCGGCAGATGTTCGGCTTCTCGCTGCTTTACCTGATGCTGATCTTCAGCCTGTTGCTGGTCGATCACGAAGCCGTAAATCTGGCAGGGAAGAGCTGGCTGTGACGTCGATGATCGAGCCGCAACAGGAACGGCAGCGGCTGATCCGCGCGCGCAATCGCGCGCTTCTTGTTGTGCTGCTGGGGTTGGTGGCGCTGTTCTACGCGATCGCGATGGTCCGGGTTGGGGTATAGCGGTGCCGGATCGAAGCGGGGCGCCAAAGCGGCGACAGATGACGACGGTTCTGATCCTCGTCGCGGTGCTGGCCGGCATGACCGGGTTAACGTTGGCTTCGCCGCCGCTTTACCGGGCGTTTTGCGGCGCTACCGGCCTGGGCGGAACAACCCAGCGGGCGCAGGCGGCTCCCGAAAAGGTTTCGACCGCTCTCATCAAGGTCAGCTTCGACGCGCAGACCGCACCGGGCTTGAACTGGGCGTTCCAACCATTGACGCCGGCGGTGACCGTCCATCCGGGCGCGCGAACCCGGGTCGTCTTTCGTGCGGTCAATTATAACGCGGCCCCAGTGACAGCGCGGGCAGTGTATAACGTGACCCCCGCCAAGATCGGGATCTACTTCGACAAGTTGCAGTGTTTCTGCTTCAACAGTCAGACCCTGCGGCCGGGTGAAAAGGCGGACATGGATGTCGTATTTTTTGTCGATCCCGACATGCTGAAAGATCCGGACACGCGCGAAGTCCGAGCAATCACGCTCTCCTACACGATGTTTCGAGCGGCCGACGCGCCGGCCAGCGCCGCGGCCGCCCCGGCCCGGCTTCCAGCTTCTGCCGGTTCGGTGAATTGATCATTCGAGGCCCCAGCCCATGAGCGAAACCCACGCGGCACACGGTGTGCCCCCCTTGGCTGCGACCCCGCATGCGATCGACGCCGCGCATGCCCCCAAGCATCCCTATCATCTTGTCGATCCCAGCCCGTGGCCGATCCTCGGCGCGGTCGCCGCCGGGGTGCTGTTCGGCGGCGCTGTCCTCTATATGCACGGCCATGGCTGGGCGCTGTTGATCGTGGGCCTCCTGGCGGTGCTAGGGGTGATGGCGGTGTGGTGGCGCGATGTGATCCGCGAAGCAACCTTCCAGGGCTATCACACGCCGGTCGTGCAACTCGGCATGCGTTACGGCATGGCGTTGTTTATTGCCTCCGAGGTGATGTTCTTCGTCGCCTTTTTCTGGGCTTTCTTTTCGTCGAGCCTGTTTCCGGTCGGCGGGGTCTGGCCGCCCAAAGGGATTCATCCATTCGATCCGTTTGAATTCCCGTTTTTGAACACGCTGATTTTGCTGTTGTCGGGGACCACGGTCACTTGGGCGCATCATTCGCTGCTCGAGGGCGATCGCAGCGGCCTGCTGCGCGGACTGGCAGTGACGGTTTTTCTTGGCCTGTGCTTTACCTCGGTCCAAGCCTACGAATACAGCCACGCCGCGTTCCCGTTTACCGGCGGGATTTTCCCGTCGACATTCTTTATGGCTACCGGTTTTCACGGTTTCCACGTCATCATCGGGACGACGTTCCTGATCGTCTGCCTAGTGCGCGCCTGGCTCGGCCACTTCAAGCCCGATCATCATTTCGGCTTCGAGGCGGCGGCGTGGTACTGGCATTTTGTCGACGTCGTCTGGCTTTTCCTGTTTATCTGCATCTATTGGTGGGGTGGTGCGGGCGCCTCCGCGCTTGAGGGGCCAGCGGGCGGCTGACGAGGATTGCTTTCGGTTTTGATTGCAGAGCGCGACAGCGTCGCCGGTTATCCTAGCGTTCCATGGCTGCGGGCGGCGCTGCTGTGTCGCTGCCCGCGCTGCGGCCGCGGACATCTATTTGATGGCTTGCTGAGGGTACAGGCGGCGTGTGAGGTCTGCGGGCTCGACCTATCCGCGCAGGACGCCGGCGACGGCCCGGCGGTGTTCGTGATCCTGCTGCTCGGTCTGATCGTCGTCGCCTTGGCGGCGATCGTCGAAATCGAATTCTCGCCGCCGATCTGTGTCCATCTGGTGTTGTGGACACCATTCATTCTGTGCGGCTCGATCGCGATGCTGCGGCCGTTCAAAGCAGGTTTGATCGCGCTCCAATACCGCCATCGGCTGTTAGGCATATCATCCCAGCCCTGAGCGCTTTGCGGCCATGATTGGGTTCCGTCCGCAATTCTGGCCATCCGTCTTCGCGGCTTCGATCGTGGCGTTGTGCCTTGGTCTCGGGGTATGGCAAATCCAGCGGCTGCACTGGAAAGAAGGTCTGATCGCCGAACGCGCCGCTGGGGTCGCTGCACCCGCCGTCCCGGCGCCGCAGGACGAGGCCGTGGCGCGCGGAATGGAATTCCGCCATGTCACCGCCCAAGGCGTCTTTCTCAACGACAAGGAAATCTTTCTGGGCGCGACCTCGGAGGGCGGGATCAACGGTTACCAGATTCTGACCCCGCTGCGCGAGGCGAGCGGTCGTATCGTATTTGTCAATCGCGGCTTTATTCCCGCCGAACTCAGGGACCGCGCCAAGCGGCAAGCGGGTGAGCCAACAGGACCCGTACGCATTGAGGGTCTGCTGCGGCTGCCGCCCAAAGCACGGCCGAACTTGTTTCTGCCCGACAACCGCCCCGATCTGAATTACTGGTTCTGGCCCGATCTGCCGGCGATGGCGGCGGCCGACAAGCTCGATCACGTTGCGGCCTTTTATATTGATGCCGACGCGACCCCCAATCCCGGCGGCTGGCCAAAAGGCGGCGTCACCCGGCTGGCGCTTCCCAACGACCATCTGGAATACGCCATCACGTGGTTTTCCCTAGCGATTGCAATGATCGTCATCTATGTCGTCTCTCAACGTCGCAGCGCGGGGTCTCGGTGACCGCTTATCACGAGTTGGAAAGTCGATTTCGCCAAGTGGGCGCGCTCGAAGAGGCGATCGGCGTCCTCAATTGGGACAGCGCCACGATGATGCCGGCTGGTGGGGCCACCACCCGAGCGGAACAGCTGGCGACCTTGAGCCTGCTCGCGCACCAGCAGCTGACCGGCGCCGGGCTCGGTGATTTGCTCGACGCCGCCGAGGGTGAACGCGACACGCTCGACAGCTGGCAATTAGGCAATCTTCGCGAGATGCGGCGCCGCCGCAATCATGCGGTTGCCGTTCCGGGCGATCTCGTTGAGGCGGTTGCGCGCATCTCCGCCGAATGCGAATCGGTTTGGCGCAAGGCACGGCCGGCCAACGATTTCGCCGCGGTGCGACCCTCGCTCGAAGAAATGCTGCGGCTGCAGCGCGAAGTCGCCCAAGCCAAGGCCGAGACCCTGCGCGTCGAGCCCTTCGAGGCACTCCTCGACCGCTACGAGCCGGGCGGTTCGGTAGCAATCATCGACCGCTTGTTTGATCAACTCGCTGCCTTTCTGCCCAATCTGATCGAAGCAATCATCGAGCGCCAGGCCGCAATGACGGCGCCGGCCGATCCCCCGGGCCCGTTCCCGGTCGCGGCGCAACGGCGGGCCGCCGAGCGGCTGATGACGGCGGTCGGGTTCGACTTCGCGCACGGCCGGCTCGATATCAGCGCCCACCCGTTTTGCAGCGGCGCGCCGGACGATGTGCGCATCACAACCCGCTATGACGTGCGCGATTTTTCAAAGGCGCTGATGGGCGTCCTGCACGAGACCGGACACGCGCTTTACAAGCGCAACCTGCCGGCCGAGTGGCGGTTGCAGCCGGTCGGCGCGGCTCGCGGTATGGCGATCCATGAAAGCCAATCCCTGCTGCTCGAAATGCAAGTCTGCCGCAGCCTCGCTTTTGCCAGGTTTGCCGCACCTGTGCTGCGCGAAGTCTTTGGCGGTGACAGCCCCGCTTGGACTCCGGAGGCATTGTACAGCCGCCAGATCCGGGTTCGCCGCAGCCTGATCCGGGTTGATGCCGACGAGGTCACGTACCCCACCCACGTCATCCTGCGCTACCGTCTCGAACAGGCGATGTTGGCGGGCGATCTGGAGGTGCGAGATCTGCCGGGCGCCTGGGCCGAAGAATTGCGCAAACTGCTCGGCATCGCACCCGACACCGACCGTGACGGCTGCCTGCAGGATATCCATTGGTTTGACGGCTCGTGGGGCTATTTTCCTACCTACACGCTTGGCGCGATGATCGCCGCGCAATTGTTCGAAGCCGTCCGTGAAGCCATTCCCGACTTGCCCGAATTGATCGCGGGTGGCGAGTTTCAGCCGCTCTTCGCCTGGCTGCGCGAGCGGGTGCATAGTCAAGGATCGCTGATGTCGACGGCCGAGTTGGTCGAGAGCGCGACTGGCCGGCCGTTGGATGTGGCGAGCTTTGAACGCCACTTGCGGCTCCGCTATCTCGACGGTCGAAACGAACCCGGATAGGGAGCGTTCATAGCAACAACAAGATGCCCTGGGGGACCCTGTGTCTGATCGTAGCCTGCTCCAACAAAAAGATAATCCCGATCGCCATATCGCGCTCGAGAGGTTTGAAGCTGTCCGCCATGACAGTGAAGCGCTTGCCGCAAACCTGACGGCCGAGGATCAATCGGTCCAATCGATGCCGGATGTCAGTCCGACCAAGTGGCATCTGGCGCACACGACATGGTTCTTCGAAACGTTTATCCTGAACCGGTTCGATCCCAGCTATCGAGTTTTCGACCCGGCCTTCGCCTATTTGTTCAATTCGTACTATGAGGCGGCCGGTCCGCGTCATCCGCGGCCGGAGCGCGGGTTGCTGTCACGGCCGACCGTTGATGTCATCGGCGCTTATCGCGACCATGTCGGTGCGGCAATAGCGCGCTTTGTCGAGCACACTCCCGAACCGGTGTGGGAAGAGGCGGCGCCGCTGATCGAACTAGGGCTGCACCACGAGCAGCAGCATCAAGAGCTGATCTTGATGGACATCAAACATGTCTTTTCGATCAACCCACTGCTCCCCGCCTATCAGGCGCCGCAGCCGCAGATCGCGGCGCCTGCCGCAGCGCTGGACTGGATCGATTTCGCCGGCGGGCTGGTCGAGATTGGCCACCGCGGAAATGGTTTCGCCTTTGATAACGAGACCCCGCGCCATAAGGTCTGGCTTGAGCCGTTCCGCCTGGCAACCCGTCCAGTGACCTGCGGCGAATACCTCGATTTTATCGAAGCCGGCGGCTATCAGCGGCCCGAATTCTGGCTTTCGGACGGGTGGGCGACCATACGTGCCGAAGCATGGGAGGCGCCGCTTTATTGGCGACGCGTGGATGGTGTTTGGTCGATTTTTACCCTTAGCGGTCTGCGCCGCCTGAACCCGGCCGAACCCATCTGTCACGTCAGCTATTTCGAAGCCGAAGCCTATGCCAAATGGGCCGGCAAGCGGCTGCCGACCGAGGCGGAATGGGAGTTTGCGGCCGAGGGCATTCCTATAGTAGGCAACTTCGCCGACCGCGGCTATTTCCATCCGGCGGCGGAGCTTGCGGCGCACACTGAGGCTGACGCCACCGCGCGGCCGCGGCAGATGTTCGGCGATGTTTGGGAATGGACGGCGAGTTCCTATATCCCCTATCCGCGTTTTCGCGCCCCCACGGGTGCAATCGGCGAATACAACGGGAAATTTATGTGTAGCCAGATGGTATTGCGGGGCGGCGCTGCCGTCACCCCGGCGGGGCACACGCGAGCGACTTATCGTAATTTCTTTCCGCCCTCGGCGCGCTGGGCTTTCGCCGGGCTGCGGCTTGCGGAGGACAGTTGATGCGGGATGAAGCACGCTTCGCCTTTCATGATTTGGCGCCCGGTGAGGAGAGTTTCCGTGACGCTGTCCTGAACGGTCTTTCCCGTCGGCGGAAAGCCCTCCCTTGTAAATTCTTTTACGATGAACGCGGCTCGGCGCTGTTCGAAGAAATCTGCCGGCTCCCTGAATATTACCCGACCCGCACCGAGATCGGCATTCTCGAGGAGAATGCCGAAGATATCGCAGCCCAAATGGGCGTATATTCTCGGATCGTCGAATTCGGCAGCGGTGCCAGCCATAAGGCCCGTATTCTGCTGCAGGCGCTAGACCGGCCCGTAGCCTATGTGCCGGTCGATATTTCGCGCGAACACTTGCGTGAGGCGGCGGCTTCTTTGGCAGAGGACTTTCCCGAGCTGGCGATCATTGCCGTGTGCGCCGATTACACCGGTCCGTTTGCGCTGCCAGCTTTGCCCGGGCCCGCCGGGAAGCGTATCGGGTTTTTCCCAGGCTCGACGATCGGCAACTTCGAACCCGAAGCCGCCGCGCGGTTCCTCGCCAACTGCGCTCAAATACTCGGCCCCGGCGGCGAAATGCTGATCGGCGTCGATCTTAAAAAGGATACGTCGATCCTCGACGCCGCCTACAATGACCGGACGGGGGTTACCGCCGCTTTTAATCTGAATTTGTTTGAGCGGATCAATCGCGAACTCAATGGCGACCTCGACCTCGACGCGTTTGAACATTATGCGTTTTACAGCGAGACCAACGGCCGGGTCGAAATCTATATCCGCAGCCTTGCCGACCAGCACGCGAGCATCGCCGGGCAGCGGTTTGATTTCGCCGCCGGCGAGCTGATCCACACCGAATATTCCTACAAATACTCGGTCGGCGAGTTTCGCAGCTTGGCGGCAGGTGCCGGGTTTCGCCCGGTCGACACCTGGACCGATCCCGCCGAGCTGTTCAGCGTCCACTATTTTCGGTTGCGCTGACCCTGAGTTTATCAGACCAGGCTTTCCTCCGAGGGATCGGCGTAAAACTTTAGGCCCTGGTTTTATAACGTTGCACAGCGTCGGCATCTGCAGATCGCGGTAAGACAAACCCGCGTCATCACGCTGCCGCGATCGCGTATGATCGAACAGCGATGTTACATAACCAACGAGGTATCGGTATCCGGGGCTGTCCTTTAAAGCATCGCGCCCCGGATTGTGCCCATCAGCGTTTCCCCTTGACTTACACTAGCTGAACGGTTATGAGTAGATTGATAGCCAATTGGTTATCAATTGCAAAGGCTCCCGCCGATCCGGTTCGGCGGCTCGTGGCGATGACCCCCCTGTATCAAAGCGTCGGGACTAAGGAGGAGAACGGGCGTGGAAAAGAACGGCTTCCAGGAAAGCAAGTCTCCTTCTCAGCTGATAGACGCGAGAATCAAGGAGCTAGGCGACTGGCGGGGCGTGATGCTCAGCCGGCTCCGCACCTTGGTCAAGGAGGCTGATCCCGAAGTGGTCGAGGAATGGAAGTGGCGAGGCGTTCCGGTGTGGTCGCACGACGGATTGATCTGCACCGGCGAGACGTACAAGAAGGTCGTCAAGATGACCTTCGCCAAAGGGGCGGCGCTCAAGGATCCTTCGGGCCTCTTCAACTCCGGTCTTGACGGGAACACGAGACGCGCCATCGACTTCTGCGAGGGCGCGAAAATAGACGAAGAGGCATTGAAGGATCTCGTGCGCGCCGCCGTGAGCCTGAACAAGTCCACGGCCAAAGCCAACCGCTGATCGAGATGCCGGACCCCCATGACATCATTTTTAGGGCGTTGGCCGATCCGACTAGGCGGGCTCTCTTCGAACGGCTTTGCCGCAAAGGAGAGCAAACCGTCGGGGCCCTGACGGCTCGCGCCGGGGTCTCGCAACCCGCCGTCTCAAAGCATCTTGGGGTTCTGAAGCAGGCCGGGTTGGTGCGCGACCGCCACGAAGGTCGCCAGACGCATTATAGCGCGCAGCTCGGCGCGCTTGCTCCCCTGATCGACTGGACAAGCCAAATGGCCGGGTTCTGGCAGAGCCGATTTCGACCAGCTCGAAAACTTGCTGAAAAGGATGGACCAATGACTGATACCGGCACCGGCAGTGAAGCGCTGTCCGTCGTTGTCGAGCGTGAGATGCCTTATCCGCCGGAAAAGATCTGGCGCGCTCTCACTCAACCACACCTGCTCGAGGAGTGGCTGATGAAGAACGATTTCACGCCTGCCGTGGACCACCGTTTCAGTCTTCGCGCAGACTGGGGCATTGTCGACTGTCAGGTCTTGGCAGTGGAGCCGAACAAAACGCTGTCTTACACGTGGAATGCCTACGATCTTAAGAGTGTCGTGACTTGGACTCTCACCCCGACGAGCACGGGGACCCACCTGCGCATGGAGCAGTCGGGCTTCCGGCCGGATCAGCCGCAATACTACCAGGGCGCCAAAGGCGGGTGGCAGCAGTTCTTTACGAAGCTTGATCAGGTATTGGCGCGCATGGATTGAAGTCTGCCGCCTCAGTCACGGCTAGTTCAACGCTCGCATTTTGCGAACGTAGGCCGCGATGTCGGTCTTTCGTTCGAGGCCGGCCGCGGTCATCGAGCGCACCTTCCCAAAGATCGGCCGCTCCGGCCACGGCCGATCGTGCAACCCAAAGATCCATCCGACGTTCGCGTAGGAATTAGCATCACGGCCATCAATAAAGAACGTATTATTGAGACGCACCAGTGACGCGTAGCCCTCTTCGGGTGTTGCCGACCACTCCAATACCTTTTTACCCCAATACATGCGCATGTAGTTTTGCATGTAGCCGGTGACCAGCATCTCACGCATCGCCGCATTCCAGTAAGGATCGTGGGTGTCCGCCGCAGCCAGTTGTTCGTATCTATAAACTTGTGGACGATGGTCGCGGCGGTGGTCGGCGAGAGTCCGCCGGGCCCATTGCGGCACGCACTCGTATCGATCGTAGTCGGGCGTCGTATTGACAAAGTTCATTGCCAGCTCCCGCCGAACGATCAACTCCTCGAGGTAAGTAAGACGGTTTTCGCTTGCCGTCGTCGCGTCGCGCACAGTGAGCGCGATTTCGACCGGTGAGATTTGCCCGAAATGCAGATAGGGCGATAACGTGGAAACCTGCGCCGCCGCAGGATGCGCCCGCTCAGCGACATATTGCCCGAGCCGTTGTGCGATGAATTCATCGAGGCGCCGTCTTGCCTCGGAATAGCCGCCGCGAAATTGCCCGACGGGGGCAACGCTATGGTCAATGCGCAAATTGGCTAGGAGAGCCGGAACGTCGATAAGATCGACGTCGCTGACAATGCCGAGCTGGGTGGCGGGGACATGCGGCCGATTGAAAGGTAGTGGACGCAGGTATTCGTCGCGCAGCCGCAACAGCTTTGGGCGCAACGTTCGCGCGCCAACCTCCGGCTTGGTCGAGACCAGCTCGACCGGAACGACGACATCGCCCTCGACCTGCAGCACGCGACGTCCCGCCTTACGGGCAACCTCATCGCGCCATTGCTTTTGTGGCCGCAAATAGCCCCGGTCGCAGACCACGAGTGCAGCGCGCTGCGCGAGTTCGATCGCGACGTCAGCGGGACTGCCCCGGCGTATGACAAAGCCGAGCCCTCGTGCTCGCAGCGTCTGTTCGGTTTCGGCAAGCCCCTCGAGCATGAAGGCGTAGTGGCGCGCATTTGCCTCGGGATAAACTTCAGTCAGTCCAAAGCCCACCAGAACTGGAAGCCGCCGCCTGTTCGCCTCCTCGATTGCGGTTTCGAGGGCTGGGTTAAACGTGGCGCGCTGCGAATTCTGCATCCAATAGAGCACGTAGTCGCCCGATTGCTCCGGCTGCTCGCCAAGCAGCACGACACGCTGCGTCTCGATCACAGAAAGGTCTCGGCAGTGAAACGGGTCTTCAATTGATCGGCACGGCGGCGGATCGAACTGCGTTCAGGCGCGTCCTTGCGGTCGAGATTTACATAAGCATACCGCATGCGCGCATTGCGCTCGAACCGGCCGCGGTTCCTGTCTAAAAAATCCCAGTAGAGTGTCGTGAACGGGCAGGCATCGTCACCGGTCGCCCGGTGCGGATCATAGCGGCAGGCCTGGCAATAATCGCTCATCCGCGAAATGTAGTTGCCCGAGGCACAATAGGGCTTTGTCCCAATAACCCCGCCATCACCGTACTGCGACATGCCGAGAGCGTTCGGCAGCGATACCCAATCGACTGCATCCCAGAACATCGACATGTGCCAGCGGTGCACCTCGTAAGGGCGGACGCCAAGCAACAGGCAAAACTGCCCGAGCACCATCAGCCTCTCGATATGATGCGCGTAAGCGTGGCTGATGGTATGGCCGATCGCCTCAGCTAGACAGTGCATATCGGTAGCGCCGGTCCACAACAACCGAGGAGCCGGCAGATCGGCGGCGAGCGCATTGCGCTCCGCGTAGTCGGGCATGAGATGCCAATAAATGCCGCGGACAAATTCGCGCCAGCCGATGATTTGCCGAATGAACCCCTCGATTGCCGGCAATTGCGCCCGACCGATCGCACCGAGCACCCGGTCAACGACCTCGCGCGGCTGCAGCAGGTGCAGGTTCAGCAGTCCCGATAAGTGCGAATGGAACAGGAAAGGCTCGCCGTTGTGCATGGCGTCTTGATAGCGCCCGAAATTTTGCAGCCGACATTCAACAAAATCATCCAGTGCCGCGAGCGACTGCTCCCTTGTGACCGGCAACGCGAAATTCTCGATGCGGCCCGGATTTTCCGAGAACTCGCGTTCGACGAGCTGCAGTACTTCGCGGGTGGTACGGTCGGGGGTGAATTGCGGCAAAGTCGGAACCGGGGGCGACGCTTTGCCGAGCGGTTTGCGGTTCTGTTTATCAAAATTCCAAAGGCCACCCGTCGGCCTCCCGTCTTCATCGATGAGGATCCCGAGTCGGCGGCGCATAAAGCGATAAAAATTTTCCAGCAATAATGAGGAGCGCTCGGCAAACTCCGCGAACGCCTCGGCCGGAAACAGGAAATGCCGGTCGCGGCGCACTTCCAGCGTCAGGCCAAGGGCGCGCGCTGTTGCTTCTATCGAGTGGCGCACCCGGTAATCGCCGGGTTCGAGCACAACCAGCGTTTCGGGTCGCTCGGCCTCGACTTGCCGAGCGATCTCGCCCGCGAATGAGCCCCGGTTTGCCGGATTGTCGAGCTCGCTATAAAGGACCCGATGCCGCAGCGCCCGCTGGGCGTCTCGAAAATGCCGCATCGCGGCGAGGAAGAACGCGATCCGGCGCTTATGTTGCGGGATGTAGCTCGCCTCCTCGCGAACCTCCATCATCAGTACGGCGTCGTGGTCGGCATCGAAGCCGTCGAAGGCGGCGCTGGCTGCGTCGAGTTGGTCTCCGAGGACGATAATCAGATTGCGCAACGCTACCGCTTCTTCAACTCGTCGGGCTTGTGCGCGGCGCGGGCTCCTGTTTTGTCGCTCTCCACCAAGTATTGCGGGTGTTCCGGATCAGGTTTCGCGAGGTGCCCCTTGATCCGAGTTTGCGAGGTGAGCTTACGCACGACTTTGCCGCGGGTCTCGCCACGCGAAGGGTTCCAGGCCATCCGGTCGCCGGGTTTCAGTTTGTCAGACATCGATCGAGAACACCGCAACTGGCCAAGCGGTTCGGTTTGGTAACTCGGCGCTCAGTTCTCGGACCCGCGATCCTCGCTCGAGGCCGCAGATAGATAGGCCGGCAGATCGGGCCAGCCATAGGCGAGCGCCTCAACCTGAGCGCCGCCGATCGGTATCGGTTTGTGGCTGACCAACCGCCCGCCCAAGCGCTCGTAAAAGAAACGGGACGGATTATCGCGCAACACCCACACGATCGCAGCATCAAGACCCGAGGCCGCAAGCCGCCGAAATAACGCGATCAACAAGCGCCGCCCGTTGCCTTGGTTTTGGAAATCGGGAGCAACATAGAGCGTGAACACTTCGCCCGGGAAGTGCCGCGCGCTGCGGCTCGGCCCGCAGCTACCAAAACCCCGAAGCACGCCTTCCTGGTCGATCGCCACGCGAACGTCGCGGGGCTCGCGCAGGATCGCCATCCGCCACCCGAATTCCCGGCGCGGCGCTGACAGGCCAACCAGATAGTCCGTGGACAGCACGCCAGCATAAGTTGCGCGCCATGTTTCGACCTCAAGCGGCGCAATCGAGCGCGCGTCAGCCGGCCTCGCCGGGCGTATCGTGAACCCGTCCATCATCCCTATTCTGCCCGGTTTCGGCTGCCGAGGGGAGGGCCATGCGCTGAACTCGGCGATCTGCTAGTATATAGGTGGGTTCCCCATCACGCTGGAGCGCTCCAATGTGGTCAATCCCGTTTGCCGCGGCGACGCTCTCGGCTGCCGCACCGCAAGCCGGAGCGAGGGTGCCCACCCTCGATCCGATCGGCTTGCTTAGTGAAACCGAAGCCATTGCTGGCCGGTGACGGATCGGATTTCGCCTGCATTTTGTCGGAAAAGTCATGAATAGATTTGGGTTCAGGTGGCTCAGTACTTTGCTAATGCTCACGATCGCGGCGACGGTATCGCCGGTCCGGGCGGCGGAAAAGCCGGCGGCAAAGGAAGTCAAGCACAACACCGCCAAACATTCCGCGGCAGCGCCTAATGTACAGCGGCTCGGCGGCGCCGGATCATGGAGTGCCTATCTCTACAAGGAGAAATCCGGGCGCGTTTGTTACATGGCCGGCGGTCCGCAAAAAACCGAGCCGGCGAAATTCAAGCGCAAGCTGCCGGCCGCGATGGTGACGCACCGGCCTGAGGAAGGCGTCGCCAATGTCGTCAGCTTTGACGTGGGCTATCCGCTGAAAGAGGGAAGTGATGTCTCGCTCGACGTCAGCGGGACCCATTTTGACCTATTCACCAAGGGCGACACCGCCTGGTCGCGGACCGCCGATCTCGACAAGACGATCGTCGGAGCGCTGGCCAAGGGCAAGCAGGCAGTAGTGAAAGCCATGCCGCAAAAAGGCCCGTCGACGACCGATACGTATTCCCTGTCCGGGTTCGCCCAGACATTAGCCTTGATCGACAAAGCGTGCGGCATCAAACGATAGTCCCGGTCATGTTGCCGGGTGCCGCTCGTGTCCTTATCTCGACCTAATGTCGATCGAAACTCCTGCCCCCGATGAGCGCCGCAATCTGGTCGGGCTCGGCCGCGACGCGCTTGCCGGCGAAATGGCAGCGATCGGCGCCGAGCCGTTCCGCACCCGTCAGCTATGGCATTGGATATATCATCGAGGTGCGACCGACTTCGCGCAGATGAGTTCGCTATCGAAGGCGTTTCGCGAGCGTCTTGCCGAACACTACGAAATTCGCCGTCCCGCCGTCGCGCGCAGTCTTTGCTCGCTCGATGGGACGCGAAAATGGCTGCTGCGCTTTGCCGATGGGCAGGAGGCCGAGACCGTCCACATCCCCGAGGAGGATCGCGGCACCCTGTGCGTATCCTCGCAGGTCGGCTGCACGCTGAATTGCACCTTCTGCCACACCGGGACACAGCTGCTGGTGCGGAACCTCGGCCCGAGTGAAATCGTTGGGCAAGTCATGCTGGCGCGCGATGCGTTGGGGGAATGGCCGTCACCGCAAGAAGACCGCCAGTTGACGAACATTGTGCTGATGGGAATGGGCGAGCCGCTTTACAATTTCGATAACGTCGCGGCGGCGGTCAAGATCGTGATGGACCCGGAGGGGCTGTCGATATCGCGGCGCAAGATCACGCTGTCGACCGCCGGGGTAGTTCCGATGATACGGCGCTGCGGCGCCGAGCTGGCGGTCAACCTGGCGATTTCATTGCATGCGGTCCGCGACGATATTCGCGATGGCCTGGTGCCGCTCAACCGCAAATACCCGATTGCCGAATTGCTCGACGCCTGCCGCAATTATCCCGGCGCCAGCAATGCGCGCCGTATCACATTCGAATATGTGATGCTGAAAGGCGTCAATGACAGCCCAGCCGACGCGCGCGAGCTGGTGCGGCTGATATCAGGCATTCCGGCCAAGGTAAACCTGATCCCGTTCAATCCGTGGCCCGGTGCGCCTTACGAATGCTCGACGGACGCCGCGATCGAGGCTTTCTCTGACATTGTCTTTGCAGCCGGTTATTCGGCGCCGGTGCGCACACCGCGCGGTCGCGATATTTTTGCCGCCTGCGGCCAGCTCAAATCGGCCAGCGTTAAAGCGCGCAGCAGCGGGCGCGAACGAGCCGGCGCGTCCCTCTCTTAGACCCGGTGCGATGTTGGATCCGCTGCTCGGCTCGGCATTCGTCGTCTATGGCGGCATTATGGGCGGCCTCTACGCGTTTCAGCGCCGGCTGCTTTATCATCCGCGCGTAACGCGGCCGCCGCTCGATGATCTGGCCACTTTGGGGGTGCATGAAGTCGAGCTGACGACCCGCGACGGTCTCAGACTATTCTCATGGTATTTGCCGCCCCGCACCGGTCGGCCGGTCGTGGCCTATTTTCACGGCAATGGCGGCAATATCGGCTATCGCGCCGAGCGCCTGCGCCGTTTCGCTCGCGAGGGCTACGGTGTGCTGCTCGCCGAGTATCGTGGCTATGGCGGCAATCCCGGGGCACCCACCGAGACCGGTTTATTTGCCGATGGCGAGGCGGCGCTCGATTTCCTAGCCGGCCGCGCGATCGGGCCTTCCCAAATTGTCCTCTGGGGCGAGTCGCTGGGCTCGGGCGTGGCCGTTTACCTCGCTGCGATGCGTGAAATTGGTGCGCTGATCCTCGAAGCCCCATTCACCAGCGTCGCCGCCGTGGCCCAGCGCCGTTATCCCTTTATCCCCGCGGCTTGGCTGCTGCATGACCGCTTTGAACTCGCTGTCGCGTATCCCCAAGATCACCGCACCTTTGCTGATCCTGCATGGCAAGCGCGACAGGGTCGTGCCGGTGCGCCACGGCCGCAAACTGCTTGCCGCAGCAAACGCGCCAAAAGAAGGATGGTTTTCGCCCACGGGCAGCCATGAGAACCTTGCTCAATTCGGCGCGATCGAGGCGGCGATTTCGTTCATCGAGCGCCGGGTCAGCCAGCGCACCCGTGAACCCGTTGCCGCGGTGGCCAATTTCGACTAGCCACGTATTCGCACGGGCGAGGGACGGTTCATGGCGGCTGCAGTCAACAAAGTGGTGCTTGCCTATTCCGGCGGGCTCGATACCTCGGTGATCCTGCGCTGGCTGCAGCAAACCTACCGCTGCGAGGTCGTCACCTTTACCGCCGATCTCGGTCAAGGCGAGGAATTGGAGCCGGCGCGCCGGAAGGCCGAACTGCTCGGCGCCGCGCAAATCTTTGTCGACGATTTGCGCGAAGAGTTCGTCAGCGACTTTGTCTTTCCGATGTTTCGCGCCAACGCGCTCTATGAAGGCGCTTATCTGCTCGGCACATCGATCGCCCGGCCGCTGATCGCGAAACGCCAAATCGAAATCGCCCGCCTGGTCGGCGCCGACGCAGTCGCGCATGGCGCCACCGGCAAGGGCAATGACCAGGTCCGCTTCGAACTCGGCTATTACGCGCTCGCCCCCGATATCAAAGTCATTGCCCCGTGGCGCGAATGGGACCTGACCTCGCGCACCCGGCTCCTCGACTATGCCGACCAGCACCAGATCCCGATCGCGCGCGACAAGCGCGGCGAGGCGCCGTTTTCGGTTGACGCCAATCTGCTGCACATTTCGGCCGAAGGGAAAGTCCTCGAGGACCCGTGGACCGAACCCGAGGAATTCGTCTTCAGCCGCACCGTCGCTCCCGAAGCCGCGCCCGATACGCCCGAATATATCGAAATCGGATTTGAGCGCGGCGACGCGGTGGCGATTGACGGTCGGCGTCTGTCGCCTGCCGTATTGCTGACCCGACTGAACGAACTCGGCGGCAAACACGGTATCGGCCGGCTCGACCTCGTCGAAAATCGGTTTGTCGGCATGAAATCGCGCGGTGTCTACGAGACCCCGGGGGGCACGATCCTGCTGGCAGCCCATCGCGGCATCGAAAGCCTGACGCTCGACCGCGGTGCGGCGCACCTCAAGGACGAGCTGATGCCGCGCTATGCCGAGCTGATCTACAACGGGTTCTGGTTTTCGCCCGAACGCCGCATGCTGCAAGCGCTGATCGATCAGAGCCAGGAAAACGTCGAAGGCATCGTGCGGCTCAAGCTGTACAAGGGCTCGGTTGGCGTCGTTGGTCGCAAATCGCCAAACAGCCTCTACAGCCAAGCCCATGTCACCTTCGAAGAAGACGCGGTCTATGACCAGCGCGACGCCGAAGGCTTTATCAAACTGAACGCGCTGCGCCTCCGCCTCGCCGCCCGCCGCGATTGGTAGCGATTCGACAGAAATTGGCGAACTTCAGCCAGGTAGATGGGAGTGCTGGTGTAGGAAGGCTCCAACACAGAGGCCGGATTTTTGCGCCGGCCACGCCGACGTGCGACTCTGCCGGAATCACGAATATTAGAGCTTGCCGGAAGGACCTCTCCTCCGCAAACTTCTCTATTGAGAAGCGTATCTGCCCCGGTGCTAACGGGACGTGTCATGCAGACTCGGACGAGTGTCCTCGGTCAAATTGAAGGCCCAGAATTATTTATTGGGCTCGTCGGCGCGGTAGGGACCAATCTTCGTTTGCTGACGGACACGCTCTGCGATGAACTACGAGAAGTCGCCTATGAACCGCACGAAATCCGGCTGAGTGGGTTGATCAGGGATATCCCCAAATTCAGCCATCTTGTCGGTCTCGATGGTGGTCCTGAGGATGAACGAATTAACGCTTATATGGATGCCGGAGACAGACTGCGAAGCGATATGCAATCCGGCGACGCGCTATCGTTGCTTTCGGTCATGGCGATCCAGGATTACCGACAAGAGAAAAATGGTAACTCTGACGTTCCACTAAACCGACATACGTATATCCTAAACTCGCTTAAACACCCATCAGAAGTAGAAACTCTCCGCCGTCTATATGGTCGAGCGTTTTGCTTGGTCGCAGTATACGCGCCACGGGCAGAACGGGCGGATTCTTGGCAGAAGCGATTGCCAAATCACATCACGGCTTCGATAGGGACAGATTTAGGGATGCTGCCGAACGACTAATCGAGAAAGATATGTCTGCCGGCGACGGCGAGTTTGGGCAAGATGTTCGTGATGTATTTCCTTTGGCCGATTTCTTTCTACGCAGTTCCGATCGAGCTGACATGCAGGCTGAACTAAAACGTTTTGTCGAATTGCTTTTTAACCATCCATTTCATACGCCGACGCGAGATGAGTACGGTTTATACATCGCGCGAGCTGTAGCCTTGCGATCTGCGGATTTATCCCGTCAGGTGGGCGCTGCCATCACAAATGAGGACGGGGATGTTCTGGCCGTCGGATGCAACGAGGTTCCTCGATCTGGAGGCGGCGCAGTGTGGCCGGGAGAGCCTGGCGATTACCGCGACTTCCGCGTTGGCGCAGATAAAAGCGCTACTATGAAGCGTGAGATTGTAGCAGAGGTCTTGAAGAGACTTTCGGATGCGAAATGGCTTCGCGACGAGAGGGAAAAACTTCCAGTCAGCCAGCTTGTTGATGAGGCATTATACGGTAATGAAGCGCTGTTCGAAAACACGCGAATCTCCAACATAATAGAGTTTGGCAGAATAGTTCATGCTGAAATGTCCGCCCTAATGGACGCTGTGAGACGAGGAGTTCCTGTAAGGGGTGGGACGCTATTCTGCACTACTTTTCCGTGTCATATGTGCGCGCGCCATCTGATTTCTGCCGGTATAAAGCGAGTAGTTTATATCGAACCTTATCCAAAAAGCATGACCAAAGACCTTTATCGTAGAGGCGTTAGGGTCGATGAAGATTTGGCAGATAACAACGCTGTGGTCTTTGACTCCTTCGTGGGAGTTGCTCCTAGGCGGTATGCCGATCTCTTCGAAATGCCTAAGCGTAAAGATGCCCGAGGCGTCGCGTTGGTCTGGGATAGGGCGCACGCAAACCCGAGACTTGATAGATATACAGCTACCTACATTGAACTGGAAAAGACGATTCGCGTTTTTCTCTTGGAACACAGAGATGAGTTCGGGTTGGGTGAAGATTCCACCTTTCAGCCTGAGGGAGGGGCAGTTGCCTAAAGAAGGTTGGTTGGAGCGCCAATTCGCGTCAGCTCGAAGCGAGCTGACGCATCGGCCTGATCTTCGAATTCGAGCCTCGCAATTTGCCGGGGAGCGGCAGAATAGTGTGTCCGACGGAAGCAAGAACCCCTCTAGTGACCGGAAGCGGGACGTCATCAGTGGCGTGTTTTCGAGCCGGACAAAGCGCAAATAGACTTTGGATTCTTGCTGGCTGACTGCTCTTCGCCGTAGCTCGGCTATATTCAGTGGTGGGTGTTGAGCCAGCCAAGCATTATCCGGTTGAAGGCGTCGGGCGCTTCGACATTGGGGAAATGGCGCATACGCGGAATTTCCTCGTAACGTGCGCCAGGCACCAGGCCGGCGAGACGGCGGTTTTCGCTGGCCGGGGTGCCGGCGTCCTCCTCGCCGCACACGACCAGCACCGGCAATTTCAGCGATGGCAGCTGCGGCACGAAATTAAAATCAAGGATCGCTGCTGAGCAGCCGAGATAACCTTGCGGCGTCGTGCCGATGACGGTGTCGCGCAACTGCTTCCAACGACCGGGATTTTTCGCCCGAAAGGCCGGGCTCAGATAGCGGTCCATGCTGGCCTCGGCGATCGGCTCGAGCGAATTCGCTGCGCGCACCGCCGTGATCCGCGGCCCCCAGATTTCGGTAGAGCCCGGCGGGCTCGCCGGCAGGGTGTCGCACCACAATGCCGAGATCAGCCGATGTCCGTGCTCGAGGGCAAAGGCTTGGCCGATCATCCCGCCGATCGATAGCCCGATGTAGTGAACCCGTTCGAAGCCGAGCGCATCGAGTACGCTGGCGACATCGCTCGCGAGCTGGCTCATTGTGTAGTCACCGGCGACGGGATCGCTGCCGCCGTGCCCGCGCATATCGAGTCGCAAGACGCGAAATCCGGCCGCCAACAATGCCGGCACCTGCTCGGCCCAGCTCCCGCCGTCGGAGGCGAGCGAATGGGTGATACACACAACCTGCCCATTCTCGGGGCCGGTGAGATCGTAATAAAGACGGCGCCCGGCGAGCGGCAGCAGCATGGCGTATCTCCTTATTCAGATATTCAGACGCGCAGTCTATTCGTCACGGCCGTTAGACGCCATTATGAGCACGGCAAAAAGGGTGTGCGCCTGGCTCGAGGCATTAACCCGGTTGCTCCGAGGCAGGTATTCTCGGCTCGATATGTCACTGGAGCTGAACGCCGGCGCGAAATGGCCGGGGACGCTAATGCGATGACGCCGAGACTTTGAGCAGCAACCGTTGACGATCGGCTTTGAGGTTCTGGCGCGCAACGGCGCGGCGCGGCGCGGCCGGCTCACGACCGCGCGTGGGCTCGTCGAAACCCCGATCTTCATGCCGGTTGGCACCGCCGCCACTGTCAAGGCGATGACCGCCGAGGG
This sequence comes from uncultured Alphaproteobacteria bacterium, assembly GCA_963777435.1. Lineage (GTDB taxonomy): Bacteria > Pseudomonadota > Alphaproteobacteria > ATCC43930 > CGMCC-115725 > AP-15. The sequence continues at coordinate 2,206,673 of CAVZQT010000003.1, read as the reverse complement.
CGTTGCCGCTACCGGCGCCCGGCTCGTTCTCGGCAACACCTATCACCTGATGCTGCGACCGGGAGCCGAGCGCATTGCAGCGCTCGGCGGATTGCACCGGTTTATGAACTGGCCCTATGCGATCCTGACCGATTCGGGCGGGTTTCAGGTCATGTCGCTCGCCGAATTGCGCAAGATCGGCGAGAACGGCGTCAAGTTTCGCTCGCATCTCGACGGCAGCGCTCACCTGCTGACGCCGGAGCGCTCGATCGAGATCCAAGGGCTGCTCGGATCCGACATCACGATGGCATTCGACGAATGCACGCCCTACCCATCGCCGCCCGAGGCGGTCGAACAATCGATGGAATTGTCGATGCGCTGGGCCGAACGGTCTCGCTACGCCTTTTCCGATAAGTCGGGGTACGGGATCTTCGGGATTGTCCAGGGCGGTATTCATGCCGATCTACGGTTGCGCTCGGCGGCCAAATTGATCGACATCGGCTTTGACGGCTACGCGGTCGGCGGGCTCGCGATCGGCGAGGGTCAGCCGACAACGTTTGCGGTTCTCGACGCAACCGTGCCGGCATTGCCGGAGGATCGGCCACGCTATCTGATGGGGGTTGGCAAGCCGGCCGATCTTGTCGGTGCGGTGATGCGCGGCATCGACATGTTCGACTGCGTATTGCCGACGCGCTCGGGGCGCACCGCGCAGGCCTTCACGCGCCGCGGCCCATTAAACCTGCGCAACGCGCGGCATGCCGACGACCCGGCCCCGCTCGATCCCGAATGCGGATGCCCCGCTTGCACCGGTTACAGCCGGGCCTATCTGCACCATCTCTGCCGTAGCGGCGAGATCCTGAGTGCGATGCTGCTGACCGCCCACAATTTGCAATATTACGCCGATTTGATGGCTGATCTGCGCGGCGCGATCGAAAGCGGCACGCTTGCCGATTTCGCCGACGCTTTTGCAGCAGCGCAAATGCCGACCGGTGCCGAGCCGACCAATGACTGAAAGACAACGGCTCTCGCTGCTCGGGCGGCCGGCGCCACTGCCGCAATCGCCCGACGAAGCGGTGCTCGAAACCGTACCGAACCCACATCCGGGGCTGCTCTATCTGGTTCGGTTCACCTGCCCCGAATTCACCTCGTTGTGTCCGGTAACTGGCCAGCCGGATTTTGCCCATTTCGTCATCGATTACGCACCCGAAGGCGCCATTGTCGAGAGCAAGTCGCTAAAGCTCTATCTCGGCTCGTTCCGCAATCACCAGGCATTTCACGAAGACTGTACCCTTGCGATCGCCCGCCGGCTCGTTGACGCGCTGGAGCCGCGCTGGCTGCGCATCGGGGGGTTTTGGTATCCGCGCGGCGGGATTCCGATCGACGTGTTCTATCAGACCGATGAACCGCCAGTCGGTCTGTGGCTGCCCGATCCGGGGGTGGCGAGCTACCGCGGCCGCGGTTGAGATATGGCGGGCGCGAACGCCGCGATCCGCGAGGCGATCCGCGATCGCGCTTTGGCCGAGGGCTTTGACGCCGTTGGGTTTGCCGCCGCCCACCTCGACCAGCGGGCGCGCAGTGACCTGCATGAGTTTATTGCCCGCGGCTATCATGGCGATATGGGCTGGCTCGCCGGCACTGCCGAGCGCCGCGGAACCCCACAAGCCCTCTGGCCCGAGGCGCGGTCCGTGGTTGTGCTCGGGGTCAATTATGCCCCCCAAGACGATCCGCGGGCGCTCGCCAATCAGCGTGAAAAAGGGATCGTCTCGGTCTACGCTCGCGGTCGCGACTACCACGATACATTGAAGCGGCGGCTACGGGCTTTGGCGCGGTGGATCGACGGCGAATGGCCGGGTGCCTTGAAGCTGTTTGTCGACACCGCCCCGGTCATGGAAAAGCCACTGGCGCAGCAGGCCGGGATCGGCTGGCAAGGCAAGCACACCAACCTCGTCTCGCGCGAATTCGGGTCGTGGCTGTTTCTCGGTGAGATCTATCTCAGTCTCGAGCTCGAACCCGATCCGTCGACCCCTGACCATTGCGGCTCGTGCCGACGATGCCTCGATGCCTGCCCGACCGCGGCTTTCCCGACTCCTCACAGGCTCGATGCGCGACGCTGCATTTCGTATCTGACGATCGAGCACAAGGGTATGATTCCGGTCGAGCTGCGGCCGCTGATCGGCAACCGCATCTATGGCTGCGACGATTGCCTCGCGGTCTGCCCGTGGAACAAATTCGCGCATGCCGCGCACGAACCCGATTTCTTGCCGCGAGCCGCGCTCACCGCGCCCCGCCTTGCAGAGCTCGCGGCGCTCGACGACGCCGATTTCCGCCGGATGTTTTCGGGATCGCCGATCAAGCGCAGCGGCCGAAATCGGTTTTTGCGCAACGTCCTGATCGCGATCGGCAATGCCGGCCCCGATCACCCCGATCTGGTCGCCACTGCGCGCCGTTGTCTCGACGATAAGTCGCCGCTGGTGCGCGGCAGTGCGGTGTGGGCTCTTTCACGGCTTTCGCCATCGGCCTTTCAGGCGGAACGAGAGCGCCGTCGGGAAATCGAGCCCGACCCGCTAGTATCAGCTGAATGGGATCTGAAATCGACAGATGCCTAGCATATCGCGATGGTTGCGCTCGGTGCATTCGCCCGGCACACTGTGCCGCCCTCGAGTTTCGGATTGATAATGCGCATTGTCTCCGCCCTTGCCGCGCTGTGTCTGTTGGCGGCCGGCTGCACGCCTACAATCCCTATCAAGGATGAATTTGGCGTCAGCGCGCTCCGGACTACAGAGGAGATCCCACCCGAATTTGCCGATTTCAACCGTTATGATTGGCGCATTAACCCCTTGCTCGCCGATCAGATGTGCGCGACCCCGTTCCAAACCGAGGCGGTCAGGGCTTTGGAAGCCGTGCCGGGCGAGATCCTGGCGGATCAGGTACGCTGCCAAACCTACCGGCCGGTTTTTTGGTTTTACGGCCGGCAGGTCACGCAATACCCAAATCCATAAGAACGCCTAAGGTCGCGGCGCTTTGTCATGAGGCGCCGGAAGGTGTAGAGAAGCGGCGATTTTCGATTGCGCCGGCGCGCAAGAAGGATGTGCGAGGGCCGCCTTCGAGGGCCGAGCGCAGGAGGTCGACCATGCCAGAACATCGCAGCACGACCGAAGACGACATCACGAGAGAGGTGTTGGAGCGGTTTGCCCAGACCCCCGACCCGCGGCTGCGGAAAATCATGTTGAGCCTGATCGGGCACCTGCACGCCTTTGTCAAAGAGGTCGATCTGACCGAGGCCGAGTGGTTCCAGGCGATCGAGATCCTAACCAAGGCCGGCCACATCTCGGACGACAAGCGCCAGGAATTCATCCTGTTTTCGGATACGCTGGGCGTGTCGATGGTGGTCGATCTCTTGAGCCACCGCAAACCCGACGGCGCCACCGAATTGACCGTGTTCGGCCCGTTCCACCGGCTGAACGCGCCCGAAATGCCCGCTGGCGGCGACATCGCCCATCTCGATAAAGTGGGACCGCCGACCCTGGTCAGCGGCCGGGTCCTCGACCTCGATGGCCGGCCGGTCGCCGGCGCTTTGCTTGACGTCTGGCAGGCGCAGACCAGCGGCCTCTACGACTCACAGGATGCCAGTCTGCACGAGATGCATATGCGCGGCAAATTCCATACCGACGCCGAGGGCCGCTATCTGGTGCGCACGGTGCGTCCGGTGCACTACCCGATCCCGTCGGATGGGCCCGTCGGGGCGATGCTGCGCGCCACCGGCCGCCATCCCTGGCGCCCGGCGCATGTCCATTTCGTCGTGTCAGCTGAGGGTTACGAGCCGGTCACGACTCACATTTTCGATAGCGCCGACGAATACCTTGCGAGCGATGCGGTCTTCGCCGTTAAGGATTCGTTGATCTGCGATTTCGCGCGGCACGATAGCGCCGAAGGCGACGCCCGCCGACTCGGCATCGAACCACCCTATTACACAACGGAATTCGACTTTCACCTGAAGCCCGCCTCCGGTGCTGCTACCGTGCTCGACGCCCAGAAGCGGCTGGCCGCGCTCGGCGCACACTGAGAGCGCATCTACCGCGTGACGCTTGATCAATTGCTATAGAGTTGGCCGCGACTGGTCATGGAGGAAGGGATGCCTGAAGGACAGGGACAAGCAGGGGGCACCGATGTCTTTGAGATCATGCACACGATGCGGGCGATGCGGCGGCTTAAACCCGACCCGGTGCCCGACGAGCTGATCTTTAAAATCCTGGCCGCGGGGCAGGCGGCGGCGAGCGGCGGCAACACCCAGCGCTGGCGGTTTCTGGTCCTAAAGGACCCAGCGAAAAAGAAGGCGGTGCAGGTCTACTACAAAAAGGCGTTCGACGAAGTTGTCGGACCGCGTTACGCGTCGAGCCCGCCGCCGCCAGGTTCGGATCCGGCCCGCTACAAGCGCCAGCACGCGGCCGTTGAGTACCTGACCGACCATTATCATGAAGCGCCGGTGTGGATCGTGGCTTGTCTTGAGGGCGGCGCCAATCCCGGGCGCACTGCCGGCTCGTCGATCTATCCGGCGGTGCAGAACATGCTGCTCGCGGCGCGGGCGCTGGGGCTTGGCTCGACTCTGACGACGCGGCACACCGCCTACGAGAAAGAGGTCGACGCCGCGATGGGCATCCCGCCCGGCTATCATTCCTATGCCATTCTGCCGATCGGTTATCCGATGGGGCGGTTCGGGCCGGTTGGGCGCGGGCCTCTATCGGAAGTGGTCTATCTCGACGACTGGGGCAAACCCTATCCGGGTTTGAAATAGTGGAGTAGACAAATGCCGAGAATAACACCGGTCTCGGGCAAGGATGACGTCCCGGCCCAGTATCACGCGGTCGTCGACGAGGTCCTCAAAGTCTTCGGTCAGGTGCGCGGGCCGTTCAGCGTCATGCTGCACAGTCCGGAACTCGCCCATCGGGTATTGCCGCTCGTCACGTTTTTCCGGGAGGACAGCATTGTCGAGGCCAAATTGCGCTCGCATGCGATTCTCGCCGCAGTGCGCGAAAAGGAAGCGGCTTATGTCTGGTCGGCCCAGGTCGGCGCCGCGCGCCGCGCTGGGGTGCCCGAATCAACAATTGCTCTGCTGCGAGCCAAGGGCGACGTACGAGACCTGCCGCCTGACGAGAGCGACATCGTCACCTATACCCGTCAGCTGATCCGCACCAACCGCGCCGACGAGGCCGTGCAGGACCGGCTGAAGGAACGGCACGGCGTGCAGTGGCTTGTCGAACTGACCGCGGCTGCGAACTACTTTGCGTTCCTGTCGGGAATGGTCAACGCATTCGACATCCCGGCGCCGCCCGACGGCGACAAACTCCCGACTTAGCCGGCGGCTTTCCGCGGCGGCGTGGGCGCGCGCGGATTGATCCTTGCCGCTCCGGCCTCGGGCAGCGGCAAGACGCTGGTGACCGCCGGCCTGCTCCGGCAGATGCGCCGCCGGGGCGTGCGGGCGGTCGCGGCCAAGGCCGGTCCCGATTTCATCGATCCGACCTTTCACGCATTGGCGGCGGGTGGCACCTGCGTGAACCTCGACGCCTGGGCGATGCGGCCGGCGACGCTTGCTGGCATTGTCGCGCGGCTTGGCGCTTCAGCTGAATTTGTTCTTTGTGAAGGGGTAATGGGCCTGTTCGATGGGACCGGCGCCGATGGCGAGAGCGGGTCCACCGCCGAACTGGCGCGGATTACGGGCTGGCCGGTGATCTTGGTCATGGACGTCCGCGGCCAGGGTGCCTCGGTCGCGGCTGTATTGCGCGGGTTCAGCGGGCATTGGTCGGATATATCGATTGCGGGGGTCATCTTTAATCGGGTCGCGAGCGAGCGCCATCGGGCCTTGCTGACGCGTGCCGTGGCGCGGCACTTGCCCGGTCTCGCGATCCTCGGCGGATTGCCGGCCGAATCGGCGCTGAGCCTGCCGTCGCGGCATCTCGGGCTCGTGCCGGCAGCGGAGTCGCGCGATGCCGAGGCGGTGATCGAGCGCGCCGCCGATCTGATAGGGGCCCATATCGACATTGACCGACTGGTTGGCCTCGGCAGCTCTTCGACACTCGCCGGCGACAGCGCCCCCGGCATTCCGCCGCTCGGTCAGCGGGTTGCGATCGCCCGCGACGACGCCTTCTGCTTTGTCTATCCGCACCTGCTTGAGAAATGGCGCCGGAGCGGCGCCGAACTCGACTTCTTCTCGCCGCTCGCCAACGAAGCTCCAGGCGCCTCATCCGATGCGGTTTATCTGCCCGGCGGCTATCCCGAGCTGTGGGCCGCGCGCCTTGCCGAAGCGGATCGCTTTCTCAACGGGGTGCGGCAGGCCGCCCGCGACGGAAAACCCGTCTACGGCGAATGCGGCGGCCATATGGTTCTCGGTGAAGCCCTAACCGATGCCCAAGGCCAGCGGCACCCGATGGCGGCCCTGTTGCCGCTGCAGACGAGCTTCGCCGAGTGCCGTTTGCATCTCGGATATCGCAGCGCGACGCTCCTCGGCGCTACGCCCTTCGGCCCCGCTGGCAGCGGCTTTCGCGGCCATGAGTTCCATTACGCGACAGTGCTGCGCGAGGCCGATGCCAAACCGCTGTGGTCAATTTCGGACGCCGCTGGCGCCGATCTAGGCCACTGCGGATTGCGCAGCGGCTCGGTCTTCGGTTCGTTCATCCACCTGATCGATTGCTGTAATAGCTAAAGGTAAGGCTGAGAGAGCACGTTCCGGATATCGATCCTTTGCCGGATACTGCCGACAGGAAGTTCGTCTTACGGGAGGGAGGTCATGGCCCAAGAGGAGCAGATCGATCGCGTGCTGCGCGAACCGACGGACCGCGGCGATGTGCCGGGTGTCGTCGCGATGGCGGCGACGCGTGACGGCCAAATCTATCAGGGCGCTTTCGGTAAGCGATCATCAGCAGACGATACCGCGCTGACTGCGGACACGGTGTTCTGGATCGCCTCGATGACCAAGGCGATCACCTCGGCGGCGGCGATGCAACTGGTCGAACGCGGGAAATTGTCGCTGGATGATCCGATCGCCGAAGTGTTGCCGGAACTCCGCGCGCCCCAGGTTCTCGAAGGCTTTGACGCCGCCGGGGAGCCGCGGCTGCGCCCGGCGCGGCGCCCGATCACATTGCGGCACCTGATCACCCACACCGCCGGTTTCGTCTATGACATCTGGAACCCGGAAATGGCTCGCTACATGGAGAAAAGCGGGGTTCCGGGGATCATCACCTGCCAAAATAAGGCGCTGGAATTACCGCTCGTTTTCGATCCCGGCGAGCGCTGGGATTACGGCATCAATATCGACTGGGTCGGCAAGGCGGTGGAGCGGGTCAGCGGCCAGCGGCTCGGCCAATATTTCGCTGAGCATTTGTTTGCGCCGCTCGGCATGAAGGATACCGCGTTCAAGCTGACCCCGGATCACCGCTCGCGGCTGGCGGGGATGCATGCGCGCGGCGAAGACGGCTCGCTGGCACCGATCCCGTTCGAGATGGTGCCGGAGCCCGAGTTCGAGATGGGCGGCGGCGGGCTCTACAGCACCGCAGCGGATTATCTTGCCTTCGCGCGGCTGTTCCTGAACGAAGGGCGCGCTGCCGACGGCATACCGGTGCTTAAGCCCGAAACGGTGCGGCTGATGGCGCAAAATGCGATCGGCGAGCTGAACGTGCAGCCGCTGAAAACAGCATTGCCGGCTTCGTCCAACGATGCCGAGTTCTTTCCGGGCATCGTCAAAAAGTGGAGTCTCGGGTTTATGATCTCGACCGAGGCGGTGCCGGGTGGGCGTGACGCCGGCAGCCTCGCCTGGGCCGGGCTCGGCAACACCTATTTCTGGATCGATCCGGCTAAGAGTGTCGCGGGCGTCATCCTGATGCAATTGTTGCCATTCGCCGATGCCAAGGCCCTGGCGCTGTTCGACCGCTTCGAAAAAGCGGTCTACGCCGCCCTGAATTAGCCCCGGCCGATCAAATTTGTCATCGGCGATAAGCTTAATAACGTGAAGGGATCAGCATCGCCAAGGCAACCACGACGGCGACAGCCGCCGCACCGAGCGTGAGCGCCACCATGATTGTCCTCCATGGGTCAAATTGCGCGAAAAAAGCGCGCAACTCGTATTGCGCGCGCTTGCGCTCATCGGTCATCGTAGCGGCCCCTATAGGTTGATGGCCCGGCCGCCGGGCCGGCAAGTTACGTCTCGGTGCATCGACTTCTTTTGCCGGTTATTTGTCACCTGGCCAGTCGGTCTGCAGCAACCAAATTAGTGCCGCACCCGATACCGTGGGAAACCAGCGATAGACGGATGCCTGTTCGAGCTGATCGCAAAGCCGCCCAGGTTTGTCGGACGCGCGGCTTTATTTTTCGGGTTCGATCAGGCCGACGACAAACCAGCGCTGCATCGCGAGCACAATCGCGACCGGCGGCAGGATCGCAAGCAATGCCGTCGCCATCACGATTTGCCAGGCGGTCTGCGCGTCACCATTGCCGATCATCTGCCGAATGCCGATGACGATTGTCGTCATGCCCGGGCTGTCGGTGACCAGCAACGGCCACAAATATTGGTTCCAGCCATAGATGAATAGGATCACGAACAAGGCCGCAATGTTGGTGCGCGACAATGGAATCGCGATCCACACAAAAAATCGCCACGGTCCGGCGCCGTCGAGCTTGGCCGCCTCGGTTAGCTCGTCGGGGATCGTCAAGAAAAACTGGCGGAACAATAAGGTCGCGGTGGCCGAGGCGATCAATGGCAAGGCGAGCCCGGCATGGGTGTCGACGAGGCGCAGATCGGCCGCGACCTTGTAGGTTGGGATGATCCGCACCTCGACCGGCAGCATCAATGTTACAAAGATCGCCCAAAAGCATAGCCGGCGCAGTGGAAAGCGAAAGAACACGACCGCATAGGCCGAGGGCAGCGAGATCGCAATCTTTCCCACCGCGATCAACAATGCCATGACGAGGCTGTTGACCATCATCGCGGCGACACTCTGGCCGCTGGTAGCCATTGTCCCCGAGGTCAGCGCTTCGCGGTAATTGGCGATCAATTGCGGCCCCGGGATCAATGTCATCGGGGCGGCGAGAATGTCGCGCAGGGTTAGGCTCGACGCGACAAACGCGACGTAAATCGGAAACAGCACCACTCCGAGGCCGGCCAGCAAAACCAGATGTGGGATCCAGCCGCGGCGGCCCGAGCCCGCCATCTCGGATCTCACGCGTAATGCACCCGGCGCTCGACAAAGCGAAACTGGATTGCGGTCAGCGCGATGACAATCGCCATCAGCATCACCGATTGCGCCGCCGAGCCGCCGAGATCGAGCCCGACAACGCCGTCATACCAGACCTTGTAGACCAGGATTTGCGTCGCCTGACCCGGTCCGCCTTGGGTTACGTTCTGGATGATGCCAAAGGTATCGAAGAAGGCGTAGACGATATTGACGACCAGCAAAAAGAAGCCGATCGGCGCTAGTAATGGGAAGATGATGTGCCAAAACCGGCGGCCGGCATTGGCGCCGTCGAGGGCTGCGGCCTCGATCAGCGATTTCGGGATCGCCTGCAATCCGGCAAGAAAAAACAAGAAATTGTAGCCGATCTGCTTCCATGCGGCGGCGAGGATGACCAGCAGCAAGGCTTGCCGCCGGTTCAGCAAATAATCCCAATCGACGCCGACTTGCCGCAATGCCGCGCCGATGATTCCGAAGCTCGGATTGAACAGGAACAGCCACAACACGCCAGCAATTGCCGGGGCGATTGCGTAAGGCAGCATCAGCACCGCCTTGTAGAATGCGGCGCCGCGAACCACCCAGTCTGCCATCACCGCAAACAGCAGCCCCGCCGACAGCGCCAGCACCGCGACAGCAAAACCGAAGACAAAGCTCACCTCGACGGAAGCGAGATAGGACGGATCGGAGAAGATCGCGGCAAAATTCTTCCAGCCGACAAAACGGCGAGACAAGCCGAACGCATCCTGGCGCTGCACCGACTGTAGCAGTGCCTGCGCCGCCGGCCAGAAGAAAAAGACGATTGTCACCGCCAATTGCGGCAACAGCAGCAAAGCCGGGAGCAGCCGGCCGGAAAAGACGACGCGGCGTTCCACTGCGCGGCCCCCAATTGCGCGCCGCAGTCGCCGATCCGCTATTCGGTATTCTGCTGAAACTGGGCAAGCAGCGCGTTGCCGCGCTTGACCGCGTCGTCGAGGCCGGCTTGCGCGTCCTCCTTCCCGGCGAAGATGGCTTCCAAATCCTGAGCAATGATGTCGCGGATCTGCACCAGATTGCCGAGCCGCAGCCCACGCGAGTTCTCGGTCGGCGGTTTGCGCGTCAGCTGGAGGACGGGGATCTCGCGCCCCGGGTTCTTTTGATAAAACCCCGATGCCTTGGTGGCTTGATAAGCCGCCTCGGTGATCGGCAGATAGCCCGTTACTTCGTGCAATTTCTGTTGCAAATCGGTGTGGGACAGAAATGTGAAGAACTCGGCCACCCCTTTATATTCCTGCGGGGTTTTGCCGGCCATAACCCAGAGACTGGCGCCGCCGATGATCGAATTCTGCGGCGCGCCGGGGACATCGGGGTAATAGGGCAGTTCGGCCACGCCGAATTCGAACTTGGCGCCCTTCTTGAAAATGCCGTAGGCCGCGGACGAGGTTTGGATCATCCCGCATTCGCCGTTTGCGAACTTGCCTTCGGGTTCGGTGGTTCGCCCGCCATAGTCGAAACTCTTGTCCTTTTCCGCCGCGGCAAGGTTGGCGATGTGGCGGACGACCGTCGGATTGTTGAATTCGAGCCGGGCATCCGGACCCGCGAACCCGTCGGCCTTGCTGGCGAAGGCGATATTGTGCCAGGCGCTGAACTGCTCGAGCTGGGTCCAGCTGATCCAACCTGCAGTAAAGCCGCATGGGATTCCCGCCGATCGCAGCTTTTTGGCAACCGCAAATGTCTCGGGCCAGGTTGTGGGCGCCTTGGCGGAGTCGAGCCCGGCTTTTTTGAACAGGTCCTTGTTCCAGAACACGACCGCCGTCGAGCTGTTGAACGGCATCGACAACATTTTCCCGTCAGCAGTGCTGTAATACCCGGTTACCGCCGGCAGAAAGGCTTTCGGATCGAACGCCTCGCCGGCGTCTTTCATCAGTTGATAGACCGGCACGACCGCCCCCTTGGCGGCCATCATCGTCGCGGTTCCAACTTCGAATATTTGCAGGATGGCCGGCGCCTTGCCGGCGCGGAAGGCGGCGATCCCGGCGTTCATCGTCTCGGCATAGGAGCCCTTGAACACCGGGGTTATCTTGTAGGCGTTCTGCGCGGAATTGAAGTCGGCGGCTATCTGGTTGACCACCGCGGCGTTGGCGGAGGTCATCGCGTGCCACCACTGCAGCTCGGCCGGCTTGGCCGATGCAACGCCTGACATCAATAGCCACGTCGCCGCCGCTGCAGCGGTCAGCATCACTCGGTGCATTGTCCCCCCAATCCGGCCCGATTGGCCTTTGCAGCGAGCTAGCGTCAAGCCGCTTGCGGAATCAAGACGAAGTCCGAAAAGCTTTTGTGACGGTTTGACGCCGCGATGCCGGCGTCTCTGCTGGAGTGAGGGAAATGGCGGGTTTTCGCGGAACCCCGGGAGCGAGATTACGGGCACCGAGCGAATCGGCGATCGCAGCAATTAGCCGGCAGGCGCTGGCACTCGATCTCGGCGCCCCATTGGCGATCCGGGTCAGCTCGCGGGCGCGCCGGGTCGGGCTGCGCATCGACGCGGCTTCGCGCCAGGTCGAACTGGTGCTGCCGCACGGTGTGCCGCCCGAGATTGGCCTACGGTTTCTGCGTGACAAGCGCGGTTGGGTTCAGGGCCGGCTTGCCGCGTTGCCGCGGCCCGTCCCGTTTGACGACGGCGCCGTCGTCCCGGTGCTGGGGGTTCTGCATCGCATCCGCCGTTCGCTCGATGTCGGGGCGGCGCCGGTGACGATTTCGGATGGCGAGATTCGGGTGTGTGGCGACCCCGCGCATCTGCCACGTCGGGTGCGCGACTATCTTGCGATGCTCGCCCACGACGAATTGGCGCGGCGGGCACGGCCGCTTGCCGCCAGCATTGGCCGCAAGGTCGTGCGGGTCAGCGTAAGAGACACCAGAAGCCGCTGGGGCAGCTGTTCGGCATCGGGAAATTTGTCGTTTAGCTGGCGGCTGATCTTTGCACCCGAGGAGGTCGTCGACTACGTCGTGGCGCATGAGGTGGCGCATCTCGCCGAGATGAACCACGGACCGCGCTTCTGGCGGCTGGTCGACAGCCTTGCTCCCGGAAATTCCCGGGCGCGCGCGTGGCTCGATCGCCACCGAGCCGAATTGCTGGCTTACGGCTGATCGGCATCAGCCCGCTATGGTTGGCGCCTCGCTTCGCTCCGCATGATCGACCCCAGCAGCATCAGCCCGGGCAGACAAGCAGCGGTGGCCAGCACGAAAAAGGGAACCCAGCCGAGGGCGTCGGCGAGCGCCCCGCCCGAAGCCGACAATGTGGTGCGGCCGACCGCCGCCAATGACGACAACAGCGCGTATTGGGTGGCGGTGAACTCGATGTTGCAGAGGCCAGAGAGATAGGCGACGAAGGCCGCCGATCCCATCCCGCCGGTCAGGTTTTCGACCCCGATCGTCAGCGCCAACACCACTAAACTGTGCCCGGCCTCGACCTGCACGGCGTACATCAGGTTCGACAGCATCTGCAGCACGCCGCAGACCAAGAGCGCGCGCATGACGCCGAGCCGTAATACCACGATGCCGCCCACGGCCAAGCCGGCGAGGCTCGCGGCAAACCCGTACACCTTGGCGATATTGGCGAGCTCGACCTTGGTAAAGCCGAGCGACACGTAAAGCGGGTTTGACATCGTGGCGGCGAGCGCGTCGCCGAATTTGTAGAGCACCACAAATACCAGAATGGTCAGCGCGCCCTCGCGTTTCAGCATGTCGTTGAACGGCGCCGCCACCGCCCGCCGCAACCACGCGGAAACTCGCGCCATAGCTGTTTGGCCGGGCAGCCTCTCGAGCAGCGCCGCGCCGCCGGGTTCGGGCGTAAACCAGACGGTGGCCATGCCGATCAGCATCAAGGCCGCCATCAGCCCGTAGGCAAACCGCCAGCCGCCAAAACTGGCGGCGTATAGAGCGCCGGCCGATGCCGCCAGCATGCCAAAGCGATAGCCCCATTGCGTTGCCGCCGCACCCGCACCCTGCTCCTCGGGCCGCAGCAGTTCGATGCGATACGCATCGATGACGATGTCCTGGCTCGCCGACAAAAAGGCGACCGCGAGCGCCAGGATCGCGGTCAATCCCGCCGCCGAGCGCGGATTGACGATGCCCAGCCCCAAGATCGCCAGGGCGAGCAAGGGTTGGATCGCCAATGCCCAGCCGCGCCGCCGCCCGAGATGCGCGGTCAAAAGCGGGATCGGCAGCCGGTCGATCAGCGGCGACCACAGAAACTTGATGCTGTAGGGAACCCCGACCAGCGCGAAAAGCCCGATCGCGGTGCGCGAGACGCCGATCTCAGCGAGGCGGAACGACAATGTCGCGAAGGTCAATGCCAGCGGCAGGCCGCTGGAAAATCCCATCAGCAAGACCGCGATCAACCGCGGCCGGCAGTAGATCGCGAGCGAGGCGAGCCACGCCGGCCTACCCGCTGCAAATGGGGTCCGCCCCTTACCCTCCCGTTGCGGGGGCCCCGCGCTCTCCAAGTGAGTGGGGACAGGGCCGGGGTGAGGGACGCCGGCCAAGCAAGTCGCCTTCCCGAGTATGAGGGCTAAGGTTTTGCCGGCGCCTTTTGCGCGTCGGCCGCGACCTGCATCTTGATGATCTTGTCGGGATTCGAGACCGCGCCGTTATCGGCGGGGCTGCCCTTCTTGATCTGGTCGACATATTCCATGCCGGAAACGACGTCGCCCCAAATCGTATATTTGCCGTCCAGCGACGGGGCCGGTCCGAACATAATGAAGAACTGGCTGTCGGCGCTGTTGGGATCGGAAGTGCGTGCCATCGCAACCACGCCGCGGACAAAGTGCTCGTTCGAAAATTCGGCTTTGAGCGGATGGCCGGAACCGCCGGTGCCGTCGCCGTGCGGATCGCCGGTCTGCGCCATAAAACCATCGATGACCCGATGAAAGGTCAGCCCGTTGTAAAACCCTTGGCGCACCAAGGTCTTGATTTGGGCGACCGTGGCGGGCGCCAGATCGGGGCGCATTTCGATCACGACGCGGCCTGCGGGCACGTCGAGGTAAATCGTGTTTTCGAGATCTGCCGCCATCGCCCTTCCTCCGAATGCGAGCGCGATGAGCAGCAGGACGAGCCGGGCCAACCTTGCCATCACCCTTGGTCCTGAACAATCGCGAGGGCGGCGACCTTATCCGAAGCCCGGGCCGGGTTAAAGCGCTTCAGGCGTGCCGTTCGTACCAGCCGCCGCGGCGAAAGCGATCGAGATAAGTCGGCAAGATCGCCTCGACCGCCGTCGGGGTGATGCCGAGCGTCGCCAGGGTTAGCGCGCCTGACGAAACGACATTGTCGTTCCGCAAGAGCTCGACTTGATCGGCGGTCAGAGGCGGGCTCGGCAGCACCGACATGATCCGTGCCTGAAACTCGGCGGCTCCAAACGGCAGATCGATCAGCAGCCGCTTGCGGCGAATCTCGCCGAGCAGCAATTCGACCAGTTCGCGGAAATTGTATATTTTCGGCCCGCCGAGTTCGTAAGTGCGGCCCGCCGCGGCCGGCTCCTCAAGGCATTTCAGCACCGCGTCAGCGACATCGCCGACATAGACCGGCTGAAACCGGGTACGGCCGCCACCGATCAACGGCAGAACCGGCGAAATCATCGCCATTGCCGCGAACCGGTTGAAGAATTGGTCCTCCGGGCCGAAGACGATCGACGGTCGCAGGATCGTCGCGGTCGGAAACGCGTCGCGCACCGCAGCTTCGCCCTGCGCTTTGCTCCGCGCATAAGCCGAGCGTGAGCGCGGGTCGGCGCCGATCGCCGAGATATGCACGAGGCGCTCCACCCCGGCATCGCGCGCCAGCCGCGCCAGCCGCGCCGGCCCAAGATAATGCACCCGCTCGAAGGTTTGACGACCGCTCTCGGCGAGGATGCCGACGCAATTGACCACCGCACCACTGCCGGCCAGAAACGCCGGCAGCACCTGATCGTCGTCGATCGTCACGTTGACGGCGGCGATCTGCCCGACGAGGCCCGCCGTCATCAAGAATTTGGCATCCTCGGCATGACGCCCGCCGACCACAACCACGTCGCCGCGAGCGGCGAGCCGCTGGACGACATAGCGGCCGATAAACCCCGACCCGCCGAGCACCGCGGTTCGGCGACTTCTCATACATCCCCCTGCGCACTATGCACACCACCCCGATCGATTACTCGGAGCACTCTTCTATTAAACCAGCCGGGGCGTTGTCGGAAGTGCCGCACCTTTCCTTTGGCGGCTTCGAGGCTACATTGGTGCAGGTTTTGTGCATCTGGGAGAAATGATCGATGGCGGAACATGCCCGGTTGACTAACGAGTATCCGGTACCCGAGCGAATGAAGGCGTGGGTGCTGGGGGGCCCGAGTGAGATCCTGCCGACCGAAAAGCCGGTGCCGCAGCCCGGCCAAGCTGAGGTGCTGGTGCGGATCGACGCGGTCGCGATTTGCGCGACCGATCTCGAAATCATGCGCCACGGACTGCCGGCGATGGTCGATGGCGGTTTGCCGTTCAATAAGAACTTCACGATTGGCCACGAATATATGGGGACCGTGGTCAAGCTCGGGCCCGCTGTCGATGAGTTCTCAGTCGGCGACCGCATTACCGTTGAGGTCCATGCCGGCTGCGGGCGGTGCGCGCGCTGCCGGCAGGGCATGTACACCTCGTGCCTGAATTACGGCGATCTCGCCAAGGGCCATCGCGCCAATGGCTTCACGACCGATGGCGGCTTTGCGCAATACGCGGTCAACAATGTCAACACGCTGGTGCATGTCCCGGAGGACATGACCGACGAAGAGGCGACGCTCGTCGTCACTGCGGGTACCTCGATGTACGGACTCGACGTGCTCGGCGGGCTGATTGCCGGCGAGGGCGTCGTCGTAACCGGACCGGGTCCGATCGGCCTTCTCGGCGTCGCGGTCGCCAAGGCGCTCGGCGCCGACCCGGTAATCCTGACCGGCACCCGCGACCGCCGGCTCGAACTCGGCAAAAAACTCGGCGCCGATTATGTCGTCAATGCCCGCCAGGAGGACGCGGTCGAGGCGGTCAAGCGGATTACCGGCGGCAAGGGGGTTCAGTTCGTCGTCGAGTGCTCGGGTGCCCCCAATGCGCTCGACGAAGCAGCGCAGATGGTCGATCGCGGCGGCCGGATCTGCCTTGCCGCGTTTTCGCACGAAAAGGTGCCGGTCGATCTCGCCTATCTCGTGCGCAACAACATTTACGTCTATGGCATTCGCGGCGAGGGCCAGAGTGCGACGCATCGCGCGATGGCGCTAATGAAACAAAAGCGCTTTGACGCGAAGCTGATCCACACCCACACGTTTCCGCTCGACGATTTGCCGACGGCCCTTAAGTACGCGCGCGAACGCATCGACGATGCGATCAAGGTCGTCGTCAAAAACCAGGCGTGAAACTCGTTAATCCGAGGGGCGCACCCGCTCACGAGCCGCCGTAAACCGGGATCACCGCCCCCCGCGTCACTTGATTATCGGGCGAGGCGAGGAAGACGATCATGCGGCCAAGATCTGCCGGGGACACCCATTTATCGTATTGTGCGCCCGGCATCGCGGCGCGGTTCGCCGGGGTGTCGAGTATCGATGGCGCCACCGCGTTGACCCAGATTTCCTCGCCGGCGGTCTCCTGTGCCAGAGCCTGGGTCAGCGCCGCGACAGCCGATTTTGACGCGGTATAGGCGATCATCCCGGCGCCAAGCCGCGGCTCAAGCGCCGGACGGGCCGAAACGTTGACAATGCGTCCGCCTTTGGCGCCGCCGGGTCCCGGCTCAGGGCGCGCGCGGAATGCGTTCACCGCTGCGGCCGAGCACAGAAAACAGGAGAGCGCATTCATCCGAAATTGGGCGGTGAAATCGGCGGCCGAAGTCTCGGCGATCGGCGCGATCGCAAAGCCGCCGGCGAGATGGATCGATGCCCATAGCGGTGGCAATCCGTCGAAAAACCGGCGAACCGCCGCTTCATCGGCAACATCGATATCACGTCCGATATGCACGCCCGGATCGCTTGGAAACGGAAAATCCGCAAGCTCCGCCGCTATTAGATTGGGGACGTGACACACCGCACCGCTCGCACGCAATTCCGCGATGACCGCGCGACCGAGCGCACCGGTTCCACCGGTGACGACAACGTGACTGCCCGCGAAATCGACCATTGCGCTCCCCCGCAAATTCAACGGGGATCATAATCGTGCAGGGTTCTCGCCGGTAGATCGTACTTTCGGATTGCGGCCAAGCGTCGAAGGCGAATCCTCGTGAACGTGATCTCAAGGTCAGCCGGCTCCTCCCGGCGAGCCGTTCCTGTTTATCGACAGCCCGACGAATTCGCTGGCGCCGTGCCGATTGATCAACAGCAGGATGTTGCCGCGTTTTGCTGCCGTTTCCAATGCCGCCGCGGCTTCTTCGGGGCTTGTCGCGGGCTTTTGGTCGATCGATTGGATGACATCCCCGGCCTGCACGCCCATTTCGGCGACCGGACTGTTGCCCTTGACGCGCAGGACGACGACGCCGTTCACGTCACGTGGAATTTTAAGTTGCTTGCGCAGCTCCGGTCGTAGCGGCGCCAATTGCAGGCCTAGGGCGCTTCCGGTCGCAGCACTCGACTGTGGCGTCGCGCTTTCGACAGCCGAAGCGAGCTGGGCCGGCATTTTGCCGATCGTTACGTCGATATTCTGGTCCTTGTCGCCGCGCCTTACCGTCAGATCGAGCTTGCTGCCAACTGGGGTTTCCGCCACCAGTCGCGGCAGATCGTGCGCGGTTCGGATCGGGTGGTTGTCGGCCGACACGATCACATCACCCGATTTGAGACCAGCCTTCGCCGCCGGGCTATCGCCGATTACCGAGGCAACCAGCGCTCCTTCGGGATGGTCGGAAGAAAGCCCGAGACTCTTGGCGATCGAGGGCGAAAGGTTCTGGATCGAAACCCCGAGCCATCCCCAAGTGACCGACCCGTGCTGTTCGAGTTCGCCGACCACATACTTGGCGAGGTTCGAGGGGATCGCGAAACCGATCCCGACCGAGCCGCCCGAGGGAGAGTAGATCGCCGTGTTGATGCCGATCACCTGCCCGGATAGGTCGAACGTCGGCCCGCCGGAATTGCCGCGGTTGATCGGGGCGTCGATCTGCAAGAAAGTCGTCGTAGGGACCTTCGTGGATATTGCGGCCCGAACGCCGACACGATGCCGGCGGTCACCGTGCCGCCGAGCCCGAATGGGTTGCCAACCGCGACGACCCAATCGCCGACCTTCATTTTGTCGCTGTTGCCCCAGCTCACATACGATAGCGGTTTGTCCGACTTGATTTTCAACAGCGCCAGATCGGTTCTCTCGTCGCGGCCGACGACCTTGGCGGGATACTGGCTCTGATCTTGAAACGATCACCGTGACCTTTTCGGCGTTGGCGACGACGTGGTTGTTGGTCACAATGTAACCATGCGGATCGATGATAAAACCGGAGCCGAGTGCCAGTATCTTTTCCCCTGGTTGTGGGCTAGAGAACGGGCTGCTGAAAAAAGTGACGAAAGAATTGATCAAACGGCGTGTCGCCGCCACTCCCGGGGAGTGCGCCGTTATTGCCGCCATCGCTCTGGCCCTCATCGCTGCTTTGGTCTGCGAGCGCAGCTTGTTGGTTGAGCTGTACCGAGACGTTGACGACAGCGGGCAGGACGCGCTGCGCCAGTGGCGCGAGGCTCGGCAGCGGGATGGCGCCCGCCTGTTGCTGCGTCTTGGTCAGGTTTCGGGCGCCGGCGGACCGCTCTGCCGCACCGCGCGAGAAGCGGGGTGAAAATCAGCGCAGCGCAGGCGGTCCCGGCCAAAGCGCGGCGAATTGTGCTTTCCATCATCTCGGCCGACCTTGCTAAATTTGTCGGGCGGGCGATGTTCGCTCGCGCCTGCTCTGTTGGAGTAAGCGTGCCGCGGTGGCAAAAGTTCCGGCGCGAAGGATGTGCCATGCGGCATGCCGAAGTGACCGCGAAATTGGCGTTCATCGGGGCCAGATCTGGCACAGGCGAGTGGTCGAGGAGGAGGAGAGAGCTAGATGCGATCTTTGCCGGGCGTCGTCTCGGATTTGGCCGCCAAACTGTCTTTGGCCTCGCTGACGCGTCGATTGTTGCCGCGAGTCCGAGGGCGAGGGGCTCGAGCCCTCGGTCTATGGTTTTATCGTGCGGTTCAGCTGGCGCGAGCAGATCTACGTCGTCGTCATGACCTTGGCGTCGTTCCCGTTTCTTTATTGGTCGCTCGATCTGCCGAAGCAGATCATCAACCGCGCTATTTCCGGCAAGCATTTTCCGCAGTCGTATTTCGGGCTTGAGCTTAACCAAATTCCTTATTTGTTAGTACTGTGTACGGTTTTCTTGGTTCTGATACTGGTTAACGGCTGGTTCAAGCTGCACGTAAACGTCAAAAAGGGGCAGCTTGGCGAGCGCATACTGCGCCGGCTGCGCTACGAACTCTATCAGCGTGTTCTGCGCTTTCCATTGCACCATTTCGATCGCGTCGCCTCGGGCCAAATCGTCGCGATGATCACCGCCGAATTCGAGCCGGTCGGGGGTTTTGTCGGCGAGGCGTTCGCGGTGCCGATCTCCCAGGCCGGCACTCTGCTGACGATCCTCGTCTTTATGTTTATGCAAAACCCGGTTTTGGGCGCGGCGGCATTGGCGTTTTACCCGCTGCAAGGTTACCTGATCCCCAAGATGCAGCGCGTTATTCGTGCTCTCGGCCGCGCCAGGGTGCGTAAAATCCGCAGCCTCTCCGACCGCATCGGAGAGACCATCGCCGCCCGTACCGAGATCCGCGTCAATGACGGCGCGCAATACCAGCTTGCCGAGATTTCTCAGCGGCTCGGCGAGATTTATGACATCCGCCTGGAGATCTATAATCGGAAGTTCTTTGTTAAGTTTCTGAACAATTTGATCGGTAACCTGACGCCGTTTTTCTTTTTTGTCATCGGCGGATATTTTGTCATCAAGGGGAGTTTGTCGTTTGGCGCCCTGGTGGCGGTGCTTGCCGCTTACAAGGATATGTCGTCGCCGTGGAAGGAACTGCTTGACTATTATCAAAACCAGCAAGATGTCGCGATCAAATACGAGCAAGTCGTCGAGCAATTCCAGGTCGCCGATATGCTCGACAAGCGCCTGCTGCTCGAAATTCCGGAGCGCGTCGAGCGGTTCACCGGCGATGTTGCCGCGGCGAACCTCGAAGTCGTCGACGACGACGGGATCCATCTACTCGAGGGCGTGGATTTCAATTTCCCGCTTGGTGCGGATATTGGCATCGTCGGTCACAGCAATAGCGGCCGCAATACGCTGCCGCAGGTCATGGCGCGATTGGAGAACCCGACCGGCGGCCGTTTGACGATCGGCGGCGCCGACCTTTCCACCCTGCCTTTCGCGGTTACCGGCCGGCGCATCGGCTATGTCGGTCCGACCACTTATTTGTTGTCGGCAAGCGTGCGCGACAATTTGCTGATCGGCCTGCGTCATCGCCCCCATCGTGTCGCCGACGCCGATGATCCCAATGCCGCGGCGCGCGCTGAACGCAAGCGGCTGCTCGAGGAGGCGCGTCAGTCGGGGAACAGCGAATACGACATCGCCGATGACTGGATTGACTATGAGCAAGCCGGCGTCGCGGATATGCGAGAGCTCGAGGCCCGCATCCTCGACGTTCTCCGGCTGGTCGATCTCGATGACGACATTTATCATTTGGGACTGCGCGGCCGGATCGACCCGGAAAAGCAGCCGGAGGTCGCCGCCAGCATTGTCAAGGCGCGTCATGTCCTGGCCGAGCGGCTCGCTGCCAGCGATCTTGACCAAGCGGTCGAGCGCTTTCATCCCGATCGCTACAACCTCAACTCGTCGATCGGCGCCAATCTGTTGTTTGGCACCTCGATCGGCCCGGTTTTTGAAGGCGATGATCTTGCCCGCCACGATTACGTGCAGGGGATCCTCGGCGAACTCGGCTTGCAGTCGGAGCTGATCAACGATCGGCGAAAAACTGGCGCGAACGAGTGTTGAATTGTTCGCTGGCATGCACCCGGAGCATCAAATATTCGAGGAGTTTAGTTTGCATCGGCGCCGACGAGTTGCCAACCTTCGAACGGATTCTCGGCGCGCATCGACAAAATGGGCGCCGGCAGTCTTTTGCCCGAAGAGCGCGCCCGGCTGCTCGGTTTGGGATTGAAGCTGGTCGCGGCGCGCGATCCGCTTGGTCTCCTCAGCGAGCCCTTGCAGCAGCGCATCCTCGAAGCGCGCCGAAATTTTGCGGCAGGATTACCCGACGAACTGCGCGGTTCGGTCGAGTTTTTCGATCCGGAGCGCTACAACGCCGCCGCCTCGATCCAGGAGAACGTGCTTTTTGGCACGATCCTCCGTGGCGAGGCCGGCAGCCGCGAGCGTGTCAATGCCGCGATGAGCGAGGTGTTGGACGAACTCGGGCTGCGCGACACGCTGACTTCGGTCGGCCTCGATTACCCGGTCGGGACCGGCGGCCTGCGCCTGTCCGAAGCCCAGCGGCAGAAGATCGCGATTGCCGATCGCCCTGTTAAAACGGCCGGATCTCGTGGTGCTCAACGACGCCACCGCGGTCCTCGACGGCGCCACCGAAACCACGATCATCGACCGGTTGCAGCACGAGCTCGACGGCCGCAGTCTGGTGTGCAGCCTGCACCGGCCGCGCCTCGCCTCGGCCTTTGACCGGATCCTCGTCATGGATCAAGGCCGGCTGGTCCAGCAGGGCCGCTTCGAGGAATTGCAAAAATCCGGCAGCGTCCTCGAGCCGCTAATGGCCGCCGAATAGCCCGACCTATGCTAGCTGCGGCGCGAGCCGGTAGCGCTACAAACGGCCACGTCAGAGATGCCAATGCCGAGAGCAACTCCGCCAATTCCCTAGCGGTGGAGACCAAGTGAATGACCAGAATGGCGATGACGAGAGCGACGAGCGGCCAGAGTAGCGGGAGCAGGCAATGAGTGCGCTCAGTCGTCCCTAGCCAAATTCGAACGCGGTTCAGGTGTAGTCGGGTGGCTTCCCACTTCTCAGAGAGCGTTCGTGGTGGCATCGCCTAGCATCATCCGAATTGATTACGACGCGGCAGGGTAGCACAGCACGTCCGCGCTACGGAGCGTTGCCGAAATGTGCTATTTGGGCCCGGAAGCGCCGGACACCTGACCCGATGAGAGAGATGCAATGAGTGGCGACGATAACCGGAGCAAGGTTGACCTTGATCTTGGATTAAGCGCCCGAGCCAGTCTCGAAGCTAAGGTCTCTACCGAAATCCCGCCTCAGTCCACGGGCCGATTCGTGGACGCTGTCACCGACCTATTCCGACCATTCGCAGAACGACAAGGATTGAAGGCTGACCTGATCAGATTGCAGCGCGAAGATGTGCTTATTGAAATCGCAAAGAAGGTACATCATCGTCTGAAAATCGAAAACGCAACACCATCACCTGTGCCCACTAAATTTTTGATACCATTTCTCGAAAAGGCGTCTCTAGAAGACAAAGACGGCTATTTGATCGACCGTTGGGCCGATCTTTTGACATCATCTTCTATGCATCCTGAAAGTGCACATCCGCGATTTGTCCAAATACTCTCCGAATTAGGGGGCGCTGAGGCGAGATTGCTCCGAGACATAGCTCTATTCAAAGCGGACAATGTGAAAGAAGTCGAACCGCAGCTAGACACGCACACATTTGTTGGCTTACCAGACAATTTCCGCCGCGTATTCGCGTCCGTGATTTTAGTGAATGACGATCCCAAACTGAGATGCACAGAATTAGCCTGCAAAATGATGTGTCTAATCGCGGGTCCCGGCAGTTCCGTTACCGATATAAATATTGGAGCGGGTGAAGGGAATCGAACCCTCGTCAGAAGCTTGGGAAGCTCCTGCTCTACCATTGAGCTACACCCGCCTTGCCGCCGATTTTAGAGGATCGGCGGCTTGCTTCAAGCGACTTTCGGGATCAGGCGCCTTTTACCGGGGCCTCGCAAGGGACCGTGCCCATATTCGCCGGCAGACACACTTCGAGGATCTCGACATCGTCCGAGGTGCGCAACTCGTTGTGTTTCAGGCCGCCCGGGATAAAGCAAGAATCTCCGGCTTCGAGCCGGCACTGAGTGCCGTCTTCGAATTCGAGCTCGACAAAGCCCTTAAGCGCATAGACGAACTGACCGTCGCAGACATGGTAATGCCAGCCGGTCGGCTGCGTCATGCCGGTAACCGCCTTCATGACCTGGGCCCGCATCCAGCCGTCGCTGGCATGGGTTACGCCGAGGTCGCGGTATTTGAAGAAATCGCGCCGGCCTTCGACATAGTCCGGAGCTTTGGCGCTGGTTACCGCGACCTTCATCTGTTGCTGGGTCGTCGCCGGTTTCTCTAATGTCGCTGCACCTGACATGACTTCCTCCCGTGAACAGGACCGGCGTCATCATAGCAGCGCTTCGCCATCCGGTGCTATCTTCAACACCTTCGTCTGTCGAGGAGGATCGGAATGGCGAACATACCCGGTGCGGTAACCGACCCCAGCCGCGTACGCGCTGAGAACATCGAACTAAAGAGCGGCGGCGACACGATTACGGGCTATCTCGCGCGCCCGAGCCAGTCGGGCAATTATCCCGGCATCGTCGTGATCCACGAAGCCTTTGGGCTGGTGGAGCACATCCGCGACATTGCCCGGCGCTTTGCCAACATCGGCTACAATGCGGTGGCACCCGATCTCTACGCCCGCAAAGGCGGGCCTTCGAACCCGAATGACATGACCACGGTGATGCCGGTCATGTTCGGCAAGCCGGATACCGAGGCGGTGCAGGATCTCGAAGCTGCAGCCGCACATCTGCGCGCGTTGCCGGGCGCCACCGGAAAGATCGGCGCGATCGGCTTTTGCTCGGGCGGCCGCCAGACCCTGCTCTTCGCGTGCAGCAGCAACAAGGTCGATGCCGCGGTCGATTGCTGGGGCGGGTTTATCGATCGCGCCACTCCCGATGTCGCGCACACCCCGGAGCGGCCCACTGCGATTTTGAACTTTATCTCCCAACTCCATTGCCCGCTCTTTGCGGTGTTTGGCGAGGAAGACCAGAACCCGAGCGTCGCGCTATCGGAGGAGCTCAAAAAGCGCGCCGAGGCCGCCGGCAAGGACGTCACGATCAAGGTCTACAAAAACGCCGGCCACGCCTTTCTCGCCGATTACCGGCCGAGCTATCGCGAAGGCCCGGCAGCCGAGCTGTGGGGCGATGTCGTCGCTTTTTTTAACAAACACCTCAAGAGCTGAGCGCGCCGACAGCCTCGGCCGCCGCCGAGCCACACAAGAAGTTACAAAACTCGTCACTCGGGGGCGCGGGCCTATGCCCGCGAACCCGGAGGGCATTTGTGCCGGCAACGCTGGATTGCACTGCGCGAGGGTTAGGCCGATGTGCTAGGAATGGGCGCATGGGTCAGTTCTAAAGCGCGCACCGGTCGATGGCACGAACCCCGCCCAATATCCTGTTCATCCTCGCCGACGATCTCGGTTATGCCGATATCTCCTGCTGCGGTCGTCGCGATTTATTACCCCGAACATCGACCGCATTGCCGCAGAAGGCGTGCGGTTCACCCAAGCCTACGCCAACTCCGCGGTTTGCACCGCGACGCGCGTGGCGCTGATGACCGGACGCTATCAATATCGGCTGCCGGTGGGACTGGAAGAGCCGCTGAGCAGCCGCCGACCGAGAAAACTCGGTCTTCCTCCCGATCACCCGACTTTACCCTCGATCTTCAAAACCGGCGGCTATCGGACGGCGCTGATCGGCAAATGGCATCTCGGAATGCTGCCCGATTTCGGTCCGCTGCGGAGCGGCTACGATCACTTTTGGGGATTTCGCGGCGGCGCGCTCGATTATTTCACCCATAAATCCGGACCGCCCGACACCGACACCGAGGATTTGTGGGATGACGATACCAGGATCAGGCAAGACGGTTATCTGACCGATCTGCTCGGGGACCGGGCGTGCGCGGCGATTGCGAAATATGCCGAGGCGGGGCACCCCTTTTTGATCAGTTTGCACTTTAATGCCCCGCATTGGCCGTGGGAGGCGCCGGGCGATCAGCAAGAAGCACGGCGGCTGACAAACCTGTTTCATTATGACGGCGGGACCCAGCGCACCTATCAGCGAATGATCCAGCAGATGGATCTGCAGGTCGGGCGCTTATTGCAGGCCCTCGACGGCGCCGGCGTGGCCGATAACACAATCGTCGTCTTTACCAGCGATAATGGCGGCGAGCGCTATTCCGATACTTGGCCTTTCACCGGCAGGAAAACCGAATTGCTGGAAGGGGGGTTGCGCATCCCGGCGGTAATGCGCTGGCCGGGCCAGATCAAACCGGCGAGCGTGTCGCACCAAGTGACGATTACCATGGATTGGCTCCCGACCCTGCTCGCCGCCGCCGGGCTCGCAATTGATCCGGGTTTCGCTTCGGATGGCATTGATTTGTCGGCGATGCTCCGCCAAGGAGGGGCGCCGATGCCACGCAAACTGTTCTGGCGGTATAAATATAACAACCAGCAAGCAGCGCGCGACGGCGACTGGAAATACCTCAAAATCCTCGACAATACATTCCTGTTCGATGTTGTCCGCGATCCAATGGAGCGGGCGAATTTGAAGGACCGGCACAGGGACGTTTACGAGCGTCTCGTCGCGGATTGGAACGCGTGGAATGCGAGCATGCTGCCGCTCGACCCGGACAGCTTTACCGGCGGCTTCACCGGCGCGCAGCTTGCCGACCATTTCGGCGTCAGCAGTGGCGTCTGACGGACACCAAAGACGAACTTAGTTCGTCCATCTGGGAGGGAGCACATGTCGGCGGCGGCTTTTCTTGAGGCGCGGGATTTTCTGCTTGCCCGCCGCGAGGATTACGACACGGCGTATCGCGAGTTCCGCTGGCCGGTGCTCGATCGGTTCAACTGGGCGCTCGATTATTTCGACGCGATGGCGGCGGGCAACAACCGCCCCGGTCTGTGGATCGTCGATGAGGGCGGCGGCGAAACCCGGCTCAGCTTTGCCGAATTGGCCGAGCGGTCGAGTAGGCTCGCCAATCATTTGCGCTCGCTCGGGGTATGCCGCGGCGACCGATTGCTGATGATGCTCGGCAATATCGCGCCGCTGTGGGAATGCATGCTGGCGGCGATGAAACTGGGTGCGGTCGTCATTCCGGCGACGACGCTCCTGACCCGCGACGATCTTCTCGACCGCTTTGCCCGCGGCCGCGTCCGCCATGTCGTCGCCGGCATCGACAATACCGGCAAATTTACCGATCTGCCCGGCGACTACACCCGGATTGCGGTCGGAGGGAGCGCTCCCAGCTGGGCCAGTTGGGAGGCCGGCTACGACGCTCCAGCCGAGTTCGTCCCGGATGGCGAGACCCGCGCCACCGATCCGTTGCTGCTTTATTTCACTTCGGGGACCACAGCCAAGCCAAAGCTCGTCTTGCACAGCCAACAGAGCTATCCGGTCGGCCATCTGTCCACGATGTACTATCTCGGCGTCAAACCGGGCGACATTCACCTGAATATTTCGTCGCCGGGATGGGCCAAGCACGCCTATAGCTGCGTTTTTGCACCGTGGAACGCCGGTGCAACGGTGTTTATGCTGAACCAGCCGCGGTTTAATGCCAAAGGACTGCTTGATGCGTTGGCGCGCTGCGGTGTGACGACGTTCTGCGCGCCGCCGACGGTGTGGCGCATGCTGATCCAGGAGGATTTGAAGGCCTGGAAGGTCAGCTTGCGCGAGGCGCTAGGCGCCGGCGAGCCGCTCAACCCCGAGATCATCGAGCAGGTCAGGGCTGCCTGGGGTGTCACCGTGCGCGACGGCTATGGTCAGACCGAGACAACATTGCAGATCGGCAATTTCCCGGGCCAGAAAGTCAAGCCGGGTTCGATGGGCCGAGCGGCGCCGGGCTACCGCGTGCGATTGGTCGATGCCGACGGCGCCGAACGGCAGGAAGCCGAGGTGTGTTTGGCGCTCGACCCGCCGCCACTCGGGCTGATGCAGGGCTATCAGGGCGAGGACGGCGCGTTGCGGCCCTTGGCCGGCGCGGTCTTCCGCACCGGCGACGTCGCGATGGTCGATGAGGACG
The DNA here is from genome assembly GCA_963777435.1 of uncultured Alphaproteobacteria bacterium. Classification (GTDB taxonomy): domain Bacteria; phylum Pseudomonadota; class Alphaproteobacteria; order ATCC43930; family CGMCC-115725; genus AP-15. Next base: position 2,179,387 of record CAVZQT010000003.1, on the reverse strand, counting down.
GCTATTTCACCTATGTCGGCCGCGCCGACGATGTCTTCAAAGCCTCGGATTACCGAATCAGCCCGTTCGAGTTGGAGAGTGCGCTGATCGAACACCCGGCGGTGGCCGAGGCGGCGATCGTGCCGTCGCCCGATCCGCTGCGCCTCGCGGTCCCCAAGGCCTTTATCACGCTCGCCGGTAACCATCCGCCGACCCGCGACACGGCCTTGGCGATCTTCCGCCACTGCCGCGCCCATCTCGCCCCGTTCAAGCGGGTGCGCCGTCTCGAATTCTCTGACCTGCCGAAAACCATCTCCGGCAAAATCCGCCGCGTCGAATTGCGCACATCCGAAGCCGACCGACGCAGCACCAATGCCCCCCGCGCCGCCGCGGAGTTCTGGGAAGAAGACTTCCCCGAACTCAGATAGCGCCCCGGTCTTTTGGAGTGGCGACGATCCGTCGTTATCGCTACCGGATCGCCTCTCAGCTCCTTTCGGACAGGCAAAGCGGCGAGCTTGGTGGTAGCTGAATTCGATTAAGCTTATTGGAGTAGTGCCGCAAAGCGGGAGGGGGGTCATGTCGCTGAGCCGGGAATTCGCGCGGTTTGTCGCCGCCCTCAAATACGAGGATTTGCCCGCGGCGGTCGTCGACCGAGCGAAGGGGGTCACGTTGCAGGCGCTCGCCTCGGCATTGGTCGCGCACGACATGCCGGCGAGCAAACAGGCGCTCGCGATGATGCGGGAGGAGGAGACGGGCGGCGGCGGGGCCGCGACGGTGCTGTGCAACGGCGCCAAGCTGACCAAGGCGGGTGCCGCCTTTGTCAATACCGAGACGATCTTTGCCGGCGGCAAATGGGACACGTTCCGCATGCTGACTCATCCCGGCACCGCGATCCTGCCGGCGGCCCTGGTGGCGGCGGAAGTTGCCGGCGCCTCGGGCCGCGAGTTTCTCGTCGCGGTCGCTGCCGGCTATGAGGTCATGGAGCGGATGGCGGCCGAGTTCATCCCGACGGTGATGTCGCGCGGTTTTCACGCCGGGCCGGTGTTCGGCATATTTGGCGCCGCGATTGCTGCCGCCAAATTCGGCGGCCTTGACGCGGAGCAGATCCACGGCACGATCGCGCAATGCGTCAATCTCGCTTCGGGCAATCTCGAAGGCGCGCGCAGCGGCGGGCGGTCGTTGCGTGAAGGGGGAGCGGTGCGCAACGCGCTGCTCGCGGTGGCTTTGGCGCGGCATGGCACGCCCGGCGGCGAGACGACGTTGGAGGGCGAGGCGGGTTTTTACCATGCCTATGCCGGAAATAACCGCGGCGAACTGCGCTACAGCTTTACCGGCGACAACCGCACCGATCTCACCAGGATCACCCAAGGTCTTGGCCACGACTGGATCTTTCTCGAAACCCTGTATCGGATCTATTCGACCGCCGGATACAACATCGCTCATATCGAAGTCACCGCGCGGCTCTGTGAAGAACACAACATCCGCGCCGAGGACATCGACCGCATCGAAGCATTGGTCAACTGGTTCGAGACCGAATATCCGAGCCCGGCTTTCCCGAGCCGTGGGATCGAAAACCCGCCCCAGATCGGCAGCACCCAATATTTCACCGCCTGGGGTGCGGCCGAACGCGGCTATCCGTTGTTGCGCGGCGACCGGCCCGGCCCCGGCGAAAGCGATCCGCCGGCGGTGCTCGACCTGATGCGGCGGGTGACCCTGATCCCGACCGTGCGCCGCACCCTGTTCGGCCCGCGGATCACAATTTTCACAAAGGACGGCGGCAGCTTCACGAAGGAGGGCACCGGCCGCGAATTCATCTGGGATTTTGAAGAAGAGGCACGCCGCATCCGCCCGGTCGCGCCCGGCCTGGCGATATCAGAGACACAATTCAACGAGCTGATCGATGCCTGCCGCCACCTCGACGCGCTTGACGATGCCGCCCAAAAACTGATCTCGCTGACGATCCCATCGTGATCTCGACGATCCGGTCAGGGAACGATCGTTTTCACGCCCAGAGCAGTGGCGCCTTGGGCCAGCCGTCTGTCGAGGGTGCACATGGTTGCCGCATACTCTGAGCATATGGCGAGGTGCAGGGCATCGCCGGCACGGAGCCCGAGTGCGAATTGATCGGCGAAGCGCGCGGCCAAGCGAAAATGCGGCCTCTCCACCGGCAAGATTTGGAAACTGCTGTCGCAAAGGTGGCTGAACGCCGCCAGCGAGTGAGCCCGATCTTCGGGCCCGATTTGACTGGTTCTCAGCTTGATTGCGAGCGCTGAGGAGAATTCTGCGGCGACCCAGTCACTCACCATGAGCTCGTCAGGGACTTGGCCGCCGAGCCATTCCTGCATCCGCGAGGTATGCGGTTCGTTGGTCAACGCCGCGACAAGCACGGACGTATCGAGATAAAGCATTCAGAACCGTTCGTCGTCGCGAATGCGACGAAAAAACTCGCTCGCACTCTCTCCCTGTAGCGGCATCGCATCAGTTATGGCTCGCAGCTTTGAAGGATCGACGCGGCGGCGCTCGCTGATGGCTGGAATGAGTTGCGCCACCGCCTTGCCCCGCCGCGTGATGCAGATCGCCTCGCCGGCGGCGGCGGCGGATACCAATTCACTGAGATGAGCCTTGGCCTCGGCAAGATTGACTTTTCTCATCGTCCTGACTATGATTTTGGTCAGTTGTACGCGATCGTCGGCATTGATGCAACGCGGTTCGCAGCCGAATAGTTTAAAAAAGAGCAAGCGCTCACTTGGTCTGATGTGCAACGTGCAAAAGTATAAACCCATAAAAGGAGCTATTCGATGGCGATTTCCGAAGTGAAGGCGCTGACTTTTGACGTGTTTGGCACCGTAGTGAATTGGCGCGACAGCATTGCGCGCGAGGCCAAGGCCATTCTCGGATCGAAGGGATACGACAAGGATTGGCATGACTTCGCCGACAAATGGCGGGCACGTTACCAGCCGGCGATGGCCAAGGTGCGTAACGGCGAGCGGCCATGGACCCGGCTCGACGATTTGCATCGCGAGAACCTGGCGGAATTATTGCCGGAATTCGGCATTTCAGGGCTCAGCGAAGCGGAAATCGACCATCTGAACCGCGCCTGGCATCGGCTCGACCCGTGGCCCGATACTGTTGAAGGGCTGACTCGGCTCAAGCGGAAATACATTATCGTGACCTTGTCCAACGGCAATGTCGCGTTGATGGTCAACATGGCGAAATATGCTGGGTTGCCGTGGGACGCGATCCTCGGCGCCGAAGTGGCACACGCCTACAAGCCTCAGCCCGAAGCCTATGACCGGACCGCCGCCTTTCTCGATCTGAAGCCGCAGCAATGCATGATGGTAGCCGCGCACAACGGCGACCTGATGGCGGCGCGCGGGCGCGGCTTCCATACCGCGTTTGTCAGCCGGCCGTTGGAGCATGGGCCAAACAAGACCCGTGATCTCCGGGCCGAGCACGATTTCGATGTGATCGCCGACAGCTTTATCGATCTTGCCGCCAAGCTCGGCTGCTGATCGCTTTTCTTCCCGGTGGCAATGCCGGGTCGAGACACGGCATTGTCGTTTTTGGCTAAAGGACCCGTAATTATTCGGCGGCTCGTGGCATCTGCTTAAGGTCGGTCGAGTAGCGTAAATGCACCGGCGAGTTAAGCTCGAACGGATCCTTTAGGCCCAGTTCCTTGCCGATCTCGCGCATCGCCGGCATCACTTCCTGGCCCAATAGCCGGATGCAAGTCTTGCGCGTCTTCGTGGCTGACGGTGCCGTCATTGCCCCATAGGCCGTAGATGCTGGGCCGGGTTTCTTCGAGCACGCGGCGCAATTTCGGGATGACGGTTTTTGGCGTGCCATAGATCACCCGGCCGTCGGCGACCTGTTTTTCAAAGGTTGGGCGTCCACGCGGGCTTTCGGCCCGTCCGACCGCGAATTCGACAAACTGGCGGCGATGCTCGGGCGACGAATATCCCGATGGGCTCGACCATACCGGATGCGCCAAGCCGGTAAATTCGCCCTGCATCCACAGGAATTGGCGCGCGTTCTTTTCGGCTTTTTCTTCGCTGTCGGAGACATGGACCTGCTGCAGGTAGCCGCGGTTTTCCGGCCCCGCCTCGTAGCCGACCTCGCGCGCGACTTCGTCGTAAAGCTTCCAGATCTTCTTGGTCGCCTCGATCGAGGTGTTGAGCGCGATATAGGGATAGCGCTGCTTCGCCGCCCAGATGATCGTCTCCTTGCTGATCACGCCGGGGATCCAGACGCGCGGATAGGGCTTTTGCAGCGGCACCGCCCACGGGATTGACGACGCGGTGCTGGTAATGCGTGCCTTCCCAGCGGAACGGGCCCTGGCGCGTCCACGCGGCGACGACCAGATCGTGCGCCTCTTCGAAACGCTCGCGGTTGTAGGCCGGGCTGACGCCGTTGGCGAGCTGCTCCTGGCCGCCGCCGCGGACAAAGCCGGAGACGAGCCGTCCCTTCGAGATCATGTCGATCATCGCCAGCTCTTCGGCGAGCCGCACCGGGTTCTCGGCCAAAGGCAGCGGGTTGCCGAGCAGCACGATCTTCGCCTTTTTGGTCACCGCGGCGAGGATCGCGGCAAAGATGTTGCACTTGGCCTGCATGCAGAACGGCGCGTTGTGGTGCTCGTTCAGCATGAAGCCTTCGACGCCCATCTCTTCGGCGTAAATGTATTGCTCGAGATATTCGTTATAGAGCCGGCTGCCGGCAACCGGATCGAAATACTTGTTCGAGAACATCAGCGCGGTGGCGCCGAATTCGAGGCCGATATCGGCCGGATAGGCGGACATCGGTTGCTCGGTGAAATACATCACATGCATGATTTCCTCCTGTTCCCTGACGCCTGCGACCCGCCGGCTGCGCGACCGGCCGCGGTTCAGTTCTCCGCAATAAACGCCGCCGATCAGCCGCGCCACCGTCTCGGGCTGCTCCATCTCGGCGCAATGCCCGGCGCCGCGCACGATCTCGAACCGCGCCTTGGGCAACGCCGCGGCATAAAGCTCGCCGGCGCTGCGCGGCACGATCTTGTCGTCGTCGCCCCAAACGACCAGCGCCGGCGCCTTCACCCCGCCCAGCAGATGCGGCAGGGTCTGGCTGTACATGTACGGCTTCCAGGCGATGCGAAAGCACATCTCGCGGCAGATGTCCCAATCGACCAGCTGATCGGTCGACACGTCGCCATAGACGCGGGCAAAGGCCGCCTGGTCGTGAAACCCGGCGCGGGCGTAGTCGAGATAGCTGACGATCGCCTGGTCAAAGATGTCGCCTTCGGGCGGTTTCACCCCCATCGCGCCGACCAAGCGCCAGCCGATGCAGGCGCGTCGGGCGCCATCGTCGCCATCTCGGCAGCGATCCAGCCGCCAAAACCGAGGCCGACGAGCGACGGCCGCTCGATCCCGAGATCGGACAGCAGCCATTGATACATCACCGCGACGTCGCGCACGCCGCGCAACCATTGCGGCCGCTCCGACTTGCCGTAACCCGGGTGATGCGGCACCAGGACGTCAAAGCGGCTCGCCAGCCTATCGTAGAATTCGAGCCGCTCGGGACTGCCGATATCATGGTGCAAGACCAGAACCGGGCGCCCGCTGCCGGCGCGCGACAGATGCAGTTTTGATCCCGGCAATTTCGATCTGACGCTCGGCCCAGTCCATGACGGCCCCTCTTCCGATGCCCACCCGAGTTTAGACTAATGCCTTCGCCGTCGGGGCCGCAACCAACCGTTTGATCATCGCTGGGTTGCAGATTGCTAAGCAAGCGTGATGATCAGCATGCTTACCAGCGACCTTTGAAAGTGAGCCAGTTGATCCATCTGAAGCCGGAGGAGGACAGATCGTGCTGGTGGTGACGACCGAGAATATCCCACTTCATCGGGTGACAGAGGTGAAAGGCGAATGCTTTGGCGTGGTCGTTCGCAGCCGCGGGCTCGCCGGCAATCTGATGGCCGGGCTGCGCTCGATCGTCGGCGGCGAGATCCACGAATACACGCAGCTGCTGGAAGAGGCGCGCCGCCATGCGATCGACCGGCTGGTCGAGAACGCTACCGCGATGGGCGCTAACGCGGTTTTGACGATGCGTTTTGATTCCAGCGAGATCGGCGACACTATGAGCGAGATTGTCGCCTACGGGACGGCCGCCGTCGTCGAGCGCCTGCCGGGCTAGACTGCGTCCCGCGCCCACTTATTCGAACGCGGCCGAGTGATGCCGCCGAATGATCCGCCGAAGTTTCGCCGGTATCGGCCGCCTGCGCCAATCGGCTTACCCGGGTGATCGAAGCTGTTGGGCGCCTTCGCGGCGTCACAAGTAGGCGCTCCGGGGAGCATGCCGAGCCCACTGGCGTGGGCATTCCCCGCGCAGTACTATCCGACCCGGGTCCCCGTAGCTCAGCCGGATAGAGCAACAGTTTCCTAAACTGTGGGTCGCGTGTTCAAGTCACGCCGGGGACGCCATAAATCGATATCTTGGCCATGCTCGATATCTCAAAGGTGTCGGTCGATCGTGCTGAGATTCTAGGTATCGCCTGGGCCGGATCGTGGCGCGCAGGCTTTCAGTGCGGTGATGCCGGGCTCGACAAAACATCCGTTTTGATCGGCCTCAGCCTGACAGGTACATTACCGGAAAGACTTGGATCACCGCGCCCGCCGAGCTGAGTCTGTGACTGCCGTCCTCGGGCGCTGCTGCTGATCGTCGTGACTTCAGCAACATACGGAGCGTCGGCTCTGGACACCAAGCCGCCGTGATCGCCAAACTCGCGCTCCACAGAGGAGCTTGCTGATGACGATTATCGATTCCCAGGTCCATGCCTATGAGGCGAACACGCCGAAGCGACCCTGGCACAGCGTGCCGAACTGGCCCGATCACGTCACCGGTGACGAAATGGTGGCGGCGATGGACAAGGTCGGCGTCGACGGCGCGATCTTTATCTCCGCCTTTTCGATGTATCCGTACGACGCCAGCTACGCGGTGGAAGTCCAGCGGGCCCATCCCGGCCGGTTCGCGATCGTCAAGCCGGTCAACCCGGATGATCAAGCAGTGGCCGATGTCATCGCCGAGTGGAAGAAGACGCCGGGTGCGGTCGGCATTCGCATTATGCTGACCAAAGAGGCTAACCGCGCGCCGGACGACCCGGGCCTCGATCGCATCGCGCGCGCTGCCGCCCGCCACGACTTTCCGGTCAATGTCCTGTTCTGGGGTAATTTGGACGCGGGCGCCGCGCTGATCGATCGCCATCCGGACACGCGATTTATCATCGACCATCTCGGCATCATGCAGCCGCGCGTGCCGCCGGCGCCGCCGCAGCCCTGGGCCGACCTCCCAAAGCTGCTGGAACTGGCCAAGCGCTCGAACGCGGTGATCAAGGTCAGCGGCGCCTGCACGCTGTCCCGCGAGCCGTACCCTTTCCCGGACATCTGGGACCCGCTTGCCCGCGTGTTCGGCGCCTGGGGCTTTGATCGTTGCTTGTGGGGCACCGACTGGACGCGCGCGTTCGCCGTCGTCAACTACGAACAGGCTGTCGAGCCCTTTCTCAAAACCGACCGCCTGAGCGCCAGTGAGCGGGCAATGCTGATGGGCGGCGCCTGCGCCAAGGCTTATGGCTGGTCGCCGAAGAAAACTTAGCATTCACTCGCGGGGCGATCTGGATCACGCGGCAGCATCTGCGAATAATGTGACCGCTGGAATTATCCGGGAGCTGAGGGCGCCATGCTGCTTCGGATCGGTCATTGACCAGTCATGCCCGCGCCTGCCCTACCAGCAGCCCCACCAGAACCACCGCCGAGATCGCCACCACCCGCGCCGCCCCCGAGACCGGCACCGCTAATATTGTTGGGCAGACCGGGTTCTCTGGTTCCGGGTCCGGTGCTGCTCCCGGAACCGGCCCCGGCGCTAACGTATCCGGCAGTACCCATCGTTGCGGCGCCGTTGGCGCCGTAGCCGGCGCTACCCGTCGCTGCGGCGCCACTTGCCGCTGAGCCGCTGGCCATTCCCGCTGTCCCGGCCGTGCCGCCTATGGCTCCCGCTCCGCCACTCTGAGCAGACGCGATCATCGAGTTTCGGGCGATAAACGCGGTGGTGATCACTGCTAACCAAATCTTGTTCCGCACGTCGAATTCTCCTCGAACAGAAGTATTATGGCATCGCCGGACCCACCTATCGATCGAGGCGCCCGGCGTCATTCGTAAACGGCTGATCCAATAAATCGACGCGAAATTCAGCGATGGCGCTGTGGTGGACGGTGATCCGCAACTTTCGGCTCGGCGAAGTACGGGCTGGTTCACGTTCTCGGCCTTGCCGCGATCGAGCAAATCTCTCTTTTTCTTCGCGATATCAGGGACGCGTGGCTATCGGGAAGCGCTGCACGGGGGTATCGAGTTCCGCGGCTGTGTGAACGGCTCCGACGACCGCGTCCGACGTTCGCTCACAATTCTGAGCGGGCATTGATCCAAATCAGTGGCGGCCGTTCTCGCACCGAACTACGTAATCACCCGGGACGAGATCGGCTGTTCGGTTGTCGGTCCGACCGCATCGCGCCGGACCGCGTGCCTTCCACGCGAGCTGCTACTTGAGCGGCGCAGTGCGGCAGTGGCAAGATTCTCCTAGAATGCGCCTAGCGCCACATTGAGGGTCAGCAAAGTCACAATCATCAGGGCTTTCGACGCGCTCGCCGATCGCCAGCTGAGAGTCGCGGCGACGTACTCGGGGAGGGCATTCGGGGGCTTACCTCGCGCGGGAGGAGAGAAAACCATGATCTTCGAGAGCCTGACATCAGGGGTCATCACGGTTGGACTCGGACGCGGCTTTGTCGTCCAGGGTGCGGGCGAGAGCCTCGTCATCACCGCCGCGCACTGCCTGCCTTCGCTCCCGCAGGCTCTGCCCTCTTTCGGAATCGAGGCGCGCACCTATGGGCCGCTGCTCGCCGTCCGCGGGGAGGAGCCTCGCGCATGGGCGGTGTGCCGCTTTGTCGATCCGATCGCCGACATCGCGGTGCTCGGGGAACCCGGCAACCAACACGCCGATGATTACCAAGCTCTGATGGGGACGGCGACAGCATTGTCATTCGGCGACGCCGTTCGGCGCCCGGTGAATTTCTGGGCGCCCGCACGGCTGCTATCCCTCGACGGCCACTGGTTCTCCTGCACCATTCGCCACTACGGCGGGCCGCTATGGATCACCCATGCCGCCGAGCGCGTTCACGGCGGGATGTCGGGCTCGCCGATCGTCGCCGAGGCCGGGACGGCGATCGGGGTTATTTGCACCACCACCTCGCCGCGCGAGGGCGGCCCGAACGCGCGCCTCTCGCACAATCTGCCGGGATGGCTGCTCCGCGACGCCAACTAGTTGCGCTCGCGGCCTGCACGCTTCCCGGTCAACACTTCACGAGCGGACTCACGGCCATTTGCATGGCTAGGCGCCGATATCAACTCAATGGCCAAATTTTTTGGGGTCGGGTTTGCGGCGTTCGGCAAAAGCGCGGCCGAGCTCGTGCGATTCCTCGGTTCCGAGATACTCGCGCAATACGAGGTCGTGGGCCATGCGGGCGAGGCCGCCGACCCCGCCATGGCGTGCGCCGAACGCGGTCTTGATCGCGGCCAGTGCAAAGGCGCCGCGCTCGGCAATCTCGAGCGCCATCTCGCGGGTCGCCGCGGCAAGCTGATCATCCGGGACGACCTGGTTGATCATGCCGAGCTCGAGCGCCTCGCGCGCCGTCATGCGGGGGTTGCGAAACCAGATCTCCTTCGCTTTTTTCTTGCCGACCAGGTCTTCGAGATACCAGGTGCCAAAGCCGGCGTCGAAGCTGCCCATCATCGGCCCGACCTGGCGAAAGACGGCGCTCTCCTTGGCGATCGTGATGTCGCACATGACCTGCAATACGTTGCCGCCGCCGACCGCATAGCCGTTGACCGAGGCGATGACCGGCTTTTGCAGGCGCTCGATGCTTTCATACATGTCGAGCGTCGGCAGCACGCCGGCGTAAAGCAAGGTGTCCTCCATTCCTTCCTTGCGCCCGCCGATGCAGAAAAAGCGGTCACCGGCGCCGGTGACGACCAAAACCCGGGTGCGGGTCTCGCGGCGTACGAGGTTGATGCAATCGCGGATCTCATGGCACATGGTGGGAGTGAACATATTGCCGTCGTCGGGGCGGTTCAGGGTCAGCGTCCCAATCGGGCCGTCCTCGGTATAGAGGATCGTTTCGTAGGTCATCGCGGGGCTCCTCTCGCGGCGTCAATCTCGGCTCAGGAACGGAGGTTTAGCGATGTTACAGGATCTGCTGCCCCAAGCGGAACGGATCGCGGCAAAGCTCAAGGCGCGCAACGAGACGATCTCGGTCGCCGAATCCTCGACCGCCGGGCTGCTGTCGGCGGCGCTCTTGGCGGTCCCCGGCGCATCGGCCTATTTCATGGGTGGTGGGGTTGTCTATACGCGGCAGTCGCGGGCCGAATTGCTCGGCGTAACCGAGCAGGAGTTGACCGGAATTACGCCGTCGACCGAGGCCTATGCGCTGTTATTCGCGCGCAAAATTCGCGGCAAGCTGGCGACAACATGGTCGCTCGGCGAGACCGGCACCGCCGGGCCGACCGGCAGCCGCTATGGGCATGCCGCCGGGCATTCGTGCATCGGCGTGATCGGGCCCAATGGCGAGCGTTCGATGACCGTCGAGACCGGGAAAAGCGATCGCCTCGACAATATGCGGACGTTTTCGATCGCCGCGCTGGACTTGCTAGAAAAAGCGCTCGGCTGAGCCGACGATTAAGAGGTCGCGGATCGGGCCGCCGTTCTATTCGCGGAAAGCTGAAGTAATCACCTGCGCCATTGCAGGATAGGATAGGTATTATCTATTGAGCTTACCTCAGTTACCAAATTTTACGAAAATAGACTGGTAGCGCTAGTGTCCTGAATTGAGAAATTCGTTGAATAAGTTGTGGCATGGACGGCGAGAGTGTCGGAGCAGTATCGGGCGATGGTTTGGAGGATGGCATCGGCGGACTTGGTCCAGATGAAGGGCTTTGGGTCGTCGTTGTGGGCCTGGATGAAGGCGGTGATGGCGTCCTTCAGTTGGTGCACGCTGCGATGGACACCGCGCTTGATCTGCTTGTCGGCGAGCAGCGCAAACCAGCGCTCGACCTGGTTGAGCCAGGACGTGCTGGTCGGTGTGAAGTGCAGGTGATAGCGCGGGTGGCGGGCGAGCCAGGCTTTGACCGGCGGGGCCTTGTGGGTGGCATAATTGTCGAGCACCAGGTGGATGTCGAGATCGGTTGGCACGGCTTGTTCGACGGTCGCCAGGAACCGGCGGAATTCGACCGCGCGGTGCCGTTGGTAGCAACGGCCAATGACCCGGCCGGTGAGGATGTCGAGGGCGGCGAACAACGAGGTCGTGCCGTGGCGCTGGTAGTCATGGGTGCGCCGCTCGATCTGCCCCGGCCGCATCGGCAACAGCGGCTGGGTGCGATCGAGAGCTTGGATTTGCGACTTTTCATCGACGCACAGGACCAGCGCATGGTCGGGCGGATTGAGGTAGAGCCCGACGATGTCACGCACCTTGTCGACAAACAGCGGATCGCTGGACAGCTTGAAGGTTTCAAGACGGTGCGGCTGCAACCCAAAGGCCCGCCAGATGCGTCCGACGCTCGCGGTCGAGATGCCGCTGTGCCGCGCCATGCTGCGCGTGCTCCAATGCGTCGCGCCGGACGGCTGGCTCTCCAGCGTCCGGACGATCACGCTCTCGACTTTGGCGTCGTCGATCGTGCGCGGGACACCGGGTCGGGGCTCGTCGAGCAACCCGTCGAGGCCATGCTCGACAAAACGCTGGCGCCACTTGCCGACGGTCTGCGCCGTCACCCGCTCGCGGGCCGCCACCGCCTTGTTGCTCAGACCTGCCGCGCAGCCGAGGACGATGCGCGCCCGCAGCGCCAATGCCTGCGCCGTCTTGCGGCGCTGCGTATAGCCTTCAAGAATGCCGGCGAGCTCAGCCGACAATTCGATCTTCGCTACCGGCCGACCCGTCCGCATCCCCCATCCCCGCCGTTACGGCTTCCTTATCAATTTATTACACGAATTTCTGACTCAGGACACTAGCAGGCTGCAACACATCTGGAGCATGCGAACTGGCTGACGGCGAACTTGCTGATTGCGTGATGAGTTCGGCGCGGAGCTTACAGGAGTTTCTTATGCACCAGGTGGACAGAGAAAAGGGGCGGGTGCCGGCACGAAGACGGCTTGGAAAAGCCGCCGCAGCGATATTGTTTTCGGCCGTGCTTGGCGCCTCCGGTAGTGCGCTGGCCGCGCATGGCGGCGGAGGCGGCGGTCACGGTGGTGGGGGCGGTCACGGCGGCGGCTTTCATGGCGGCGGGTTCCACGGCGGCGGCTACCATGGCGGATTTGCCCATGCCGGTGGTTTTCACGGCGGATTTCATGGCCATGGATATCATGGCGGCCATTATTACGGCGGATCGGGTGGCGGGTTCTATCCAGGTTTAGGTCTCGGATTGGCGTTCGGGGCAGCTTACCCATGGGGGTGGGGGTATTACGGTCCGGACCCAGGGGCCAGCTATTACGGATATACCGCACCCTACGCGGCTACCCAGACTTGGTATTATTGCTCCAACCCGGCTGGGTATTACCCTTATGTGAGCCAGTGCTACACTCAATGGCAGCCGGTGCCGGCGAGTTAGCATAGTGGCTTGACGATGCGCCGCCGGCCCCGCCCTGGCCTGCGGCGACCCGGGAAATCGACGCGCCGGAAGCAGCTCTCGACCGAGCAGAGTGATAGTTGGTTAAGCGACAGATTTTTGGGAAATGCGTCTTGCGTCGCCGGCAAATCAGCGTATCTATCCCCCACTTGACGCACTCGCACGTGCCTATGGCCCATGGTGGTTATGCAACGACGTAACGCGTCCTTTTTGGTCGTCCGGCTGCATGGCCGGTCCCGAGAGGGAGGTCGATATGGTTGCTTTCCGACTGAGGGGCGTGGTGCCCTGCCCTGACGCGAACCTCCGCGGGACGCGCCTTCGTGGGCGGGGCAACCGGGTCATCGACCCAAGTAGTTTAAGCTAAGCAGCTAAATCAGCCGGGCCGTCCCGACGGGCGGCTCGGTTTCGTTTAATTCGCGCTCGGTCAAGTCCGAGAACGCGCTTGCGCAACCCGCGCCGGCGCGATCCCGATTTCGGCCCCGCGCATCTGCTTCGCTAAAGCCGCTTGCGGGAAGGGATGACCCCCAGGAATGAATGAGAGGATTGCACGCTTCCTCGCCGACAACTCGCCCGAGACACCGTGCCTCGTCGTCGACCTCGACGTAATCGCCAACTCCTACGATTGCTTGCGCCGGCATTTGCCGCTGGCGCGCGTGTTTTATGCAGTTAAGGCCAATCCCGCATCGGCGATCGTCGCCATGCTTGAAAGCAAGGGCGCCAATTTCGACGTGGCGAGCCGCGGCGAAGTCGAACTGTGTCTGCAAAACGGGGTCACCGCCGAGCGGCTCTCCTTTGGCAACACGATCAAAAAAGAAAAGGACATCGCATTTGCCTTTGACGCCGGGCTGCGATTATTCGCTTTCGACAGCGCCCAGGAACTGGAAAAATTGGCTCGGTCGGCGCCGGGAGCAAAGGTTTTCTGCCGCATCCTCGTCGATTGCCACGGGGCGGAGTGGCCGTTGTCGCGCAAATTCGGCTGCGCCCCGGAGATGGCGATCGATCTGTTGCGCCGGGCGCGTGATGTCGGCCTCGATCCTTACGGCGTGTCGTTTCATGTCGGTTCGCAGCAGACCGATCTCGGTCAATGGGATGGTGCGGTCGGCGCCGCGGCGCGAATGTTTTCATTGCTTGCCGAGGCCGACATCGATCTGCGCATGGTCAATATCGGCGGCGGCTTTCCGGCGCATTACACCGGCGAGGTGCCGGCTATCGAGCGCTATGCCCAAGCGGTGATGGCGGCGGTGACCCGGCATTTTGGCAATCATCTGCCCGAGATCATTATCGAGCCGGGGCGTTCGCTGGTCGGCGACGCGGGCGTGATCCAGAGCGAAGTCGTGCTGATTTCCGAAAAGGGCGGCGGCGACGAGCGGCGCTGGGTCTATCTTGATGTCGGCAAATTCAATGGTCTCGCCGAGACGATGGACGAGAGCATTAAATACCGCATCGCGACCCCCGGCCGCGGCGGAAAGCGCGGCCCGGTGATCCTGGCCGGGCCAACTTGCGACAGCGCCGATATCCTGTATGAAAAGACCGATTATCGGCTGCCGCTCGGGCTCGCAGTCGGCGACAAGGTCGAGATCCTGGCCGCTGGCGCCTACACCGCGAGCTATGCCTCGGTCGGGTTTAACGGCTTCGCGCCGATCCGGACCTACTGCATCTGAACTAAGATCGCGGGCGCTTTGGCGCCCGCGATCTCGGCCGCCAGTTTTTTGAGCATCGCCTCGGCGAAGCTGTGGAAGTCTCGCGCGGCGAGGACAAACGATCCAGGGCCGCCAACCACATTGTGTCGATAATATTCCCCGAGCCACGGTTGCTCGGTCAGGATCGCGAGCCCGTTGATGGTGATCCCGGCTTTTACGATGCGATCGCGCACTTCCTGCGGCGGTGCGCCGAGATTAGCAATCCCATCTCCAGAGATATCGATAACACGACGCGACGCCGGTTGCGGGAGGCGGTCGAATTGGGCGGCGGCTGCGGCAAGTGCCGGACCAATCGCGGTCAAGCCGCGCGAACTGCGCGCTGCCACGTGAACGCTCACGGCGAAGGCGGCGGCGCTGGTTTTGTCGGCGACGTGGGTCCATCCGACGGCCACTGAGATGCTATCCGGGTCGGACCATTCCAGCAGCAGCGCCTCGATGCCGCCTGGAGTGGCGGAGACAGCGTCGATCAGCCGCGGATTCTCGAACGCATGCGCGATACCATCGCGCTGCAGAACATAGGAATCGGCCGTGACACTGGTGGAGACATCGATCGCCATAACGATCGCCACCGCGGCCGCATGCGCGGTGCCGGCGATTAGTAACAGCGCCGCCGCGGCGATTAGCGAGCTGCGCAGGCAGCACCCTTCCCGATACAAACGGCGCGGGATTGCCTCGCGGGTGGGGGTGCACACATGCGACACCTACTACCAGCGCTTCTGCAGCGCTATAAGCGAAGAAGACAACAGACGGGGGATGAAATGAAGCGGACGATCTCGGCGTGCGCCGGGTTGGTACTCGCCACGCTCGCTGTCGGCGCCCTTGCCGCGACAAAACACACGGCCGAAAAGGGGCCGCCGGCATGCTCAGCGCTGACTTTCCGCGCCGTGGCTTCGGGTGCGGGCGATGGCGACCAGCAGGCCGGGTATTACCGCTCGCGCTATGGTTCGCTAGCACTGCACGCCGATGTCAAAGGCGGTCAGCCAACGGATTATTTTGTGCTCGCCGACGGCAAAAAGCTAAACGCCGCACCCGCAAGCCTGCCTGATTGGGCCGGGACCTGTGCGGAGAAGAAGCAATTGCCAAAGCCGACCGGGGCCGGGACGTCGCCCTGCACGGGTCAGCAATTCAAGGTTGTTCTGGCGCACGATGCCAAAGAGCGTTTGGCGCTGCTTTATGGGCTGGACGGCTCAACATGGCATTTCTGTAGCGCCGGTAACTACTGACAGCGGCATGCTCTCCCGGCATGCAACTTGATTATTGTCAGGATGCATGTGGCGCATGTAAGTTTGCGGTCATGAATCGCTAAAGGCGATCCCGTTAAGGGCGGCTTCCAATAGAGGTTGCCCGGTATCAGTTGCAGACCGAGAACATTGCACGGCCAGAGCCGGTTAGGGGGAGATACGCGATGCTCGAATTGTTGGAACGGCAGACCAAGCTGACGGCAAATCAGTGGAAGATTGCCGGCGCCGCCACGCTTGGCGATATGCTCGATTTCTTCGATTTCTTCTTGATCAGCTTTGTTTTGGGTTTTGTCGTCAAAGCTTGGCATCTGACTTATGGCCAATCGGCGGCAATCCTGCTCGCTTCGGGCATCACCGCACCCTTCGGTTCGTTGCTCTACGGCTGGATGGCCGACAAAGTCGGGCGACGTACCGCGCTGATTACCGCGGTACTGAATGTCTCGATCGCAACCGGCGCCATGGCGCTGACCCCCGAGAGCCATTGGGGGTGGATTTATCTGGTGATATGCCGCTTTTTTGTCGGCTTCGCGGTTACCGGGCTCTATTCCGTTGACATTACCCTGATTCAGGAGTTTTCGCCGGCGCATAAGCGCGGCTGGTTTACCGGCATAACGACAACGATGCTGCCGGCGGGCTCCCTGTTGGCGGCGCTCCTCGGCGCGTATGCCGCTCCGTACATTGGATGGCGCGGGATGGTGGCGGTCGGTTTGCTGCCGGCGTTTTTATGCCTTTACATCCGGGCCTACGTCCCCAAATCGCCGCATTGGCTGCTGCGCCAGGGTCGGCCCGAAGAGGCGCGGCGCTCGCTCGCTTGGGCGCTTCAGGTGGATCCAGAAACAATCCCGATCCCGACTCTACCGCCGCCGGTTGAAAAGGCGCGCTGGATCGAAATCTTCAAATACCCGCGCAGCATCATCGCCGGTTGCATGACCGGGCTGACCCAAACGGGCGGCGTCGCGCTGGCGCTGTGGCTCGTGACGCTGTTCATCATGGTTCTCAAGATCAGCGCCCCCGAAGCTTCGAAGCTGGTAATCTGGGTGAGCATTTCCGCGATCGCGGGCCGGTTCTTCTGCTCCTGGATCTCGGACGCCTGGGGCCGTCGCGCATCGGGCATTTTCAGCTGCCTCACGGCCGGGGTATTGATGTCGCTGGCCGGCTATTTGCACGACTATTTCGTCGGCGGCGTCTCGATGTTCTTCTTGATGATTTTGTTCCAGAACTTCTTCGGCAGCGGCAATTATTCAATCGTCGGACCCTATATGGGAGAAATGTGGCCGGCCCGGTTGCGCGGCAGCGGCATGGGGTTTGTCTACGGCGTCGGAAATCTCGGCAAGTTCATTGGTCCGGCCGGGCTGGCGCTGATCGCCGGATCGTCCAATTTTGTCAAGCCAGAAGCCACGCTTGCAGCATTGGTACCCGGCTTTAACTATTTCGCTTTTTGGTACATCCTCGGCGCGGTGGCGTTTGCGTTCATCGGAATGGAAACCCGCGGCCGGACGATCGACGAAATCGAAACCGAGCTGAATAAGCCGCGAGCATCCTCCGAGCGTGTTCCCGTCACTTGACGGGCCGGCGCGCGGTTGTGAAATAGGCCCGACACCGAGCGGGACTGCGGCGCCGGAGCGACACCGGCGCTGCTTACTTCGGGGGGCAGAACCCCCGCTCAGCGGTTGCGCGCCCAGTCTTCGCGCCATAGGAAATCGGGGCCGAGCTGGTCGAGGCTCGGACATCCGATCTGCCCCATCACGAGGTCGATCTCGGTGCGGAAGATGTCGACTGCCTTTTTGACCCCGGGCAAACCGCCAGCGACCGCGCCATAAAGGGTAGGCCTGCCGAAAAACACGAATTGCGCACCCAGGCACAGCGCAATCAGGACATCGGCGCCGCGCCGCACGCCGCTGTCGAGCATGACCGTCAATTTGTCACCGACCGCCGCCTTGATTGCGGGCAAGGCATCGAGCGACGCCGGGGCCTGATCGAGTTGGCGGGCGCCATGGTTCGACACGATAATTCCGTCGACGCCAATCTCGGCGGCGCGGATCGCGTCGGCCGGGTTTAGGATCCCCTTGACGACGAGCGGGCGCGGGAACAGCCGGCGATAGCGTTCGAGATCGCGCCAAGTCTGCGCCGACGCCGGCGTCTGGGCCCGCCCGAGCCGGATCGAATCGGCGACGGTAGCGCCATTGCCGGCGTGCGGCGCCCAGTTTCCGAGAGCCGGCGCACCGCCGTGACGGACGTAATCCGCGACCCAGCCGGGATGCGTCATCGCCTCCAGCAGGATCGACGGCTTCAATTTGAGCGCTTCCAAGATCCCGCCATTACGCACCGTGGCAAAGCCGTTGCGCCAGTTGCGTTCGCGCTTGGGATGCACCGGCACATCGACGGTCAATACCAGCGCGCCGACGCCGCAATCGCGTGCCCGGCCGATCAGCGCGTCGGTCAGGTTCGGGTCCTTCGCCGCATAGAGCTGGAACCACGTGTTGTTGGGCGCCACTCGCACGGCCTCTTCCATGGAGGCGTTGCTGCCGCCCGACATGATGTAGGGGATGTTGGCGTCGGCCGCTGCCTGCGCCAGCAGCATTTCACCGCCGCGCCGCTGATAGAGGCCGACGCCGCCGGTCGGCGAGATGCCGAACGGGCTCGAATAGGTATGCCCGAACACGGTTGCCGACTGATCGCGCACCGACACATCTACCAGATAGCGCGGTAATAGCTGATGCTTGTGAAAGGCGGCGCGGTTCCGCTCCAAGCCGAGTTCATCCTCGACGCCCCCTTCAATATAGTCGAACATGATCTTTGGCAATTTGCGCTTTGCCATCTGGTGCAGGTCTTCGATGTTGATTGCCTGATCCAGTTTCATTCTCTCCTCCGCCCGGATTGCGTCTCTCCAGTTACCGTCATTCCCGCAAAAGCGGCAATCGGAGATCGAGCAGTGCTTATTGCGGGGCCATCGATATCTACCGCGTTTAATAAAATCGCCAAACCGATCACTCGTTCCGTTGCCAGTCGTCGCGCCATAGAAAATCGGGTCCGAGTTGGTCGAGGCTAGGGCAGCCGATCTGGCCCATGACGAGGTCGATCTCCTCGTGCAATATCGAAACTGCCTTGTGGACCCCCGGGATGCCGCCAGCGGCCGCGCCATAGAGCGTCGGCCGGCCCATAAACACAAACTGCGCGCCGAGGCACAGCGCGATCAGGATGTCAGCACCGCGCCGCACGCCGCTGTCGAGCATGACCGTGAGTTTGTCGCCGACCGCTTCCTTGATCGCCGGCAACACGTCGAGCGAGGCCGGCGCCTGGTCGAGCTGTCGCCCGCCGTGGTTCGAGACGATGATGCCATCGCAGCCGATCTCTGCTGAGCGCAGTGCGTCCGCCGGGCTCATGACGCCCTTGACGACGAGGTGGCGCGGGAACAGCCGGCGATAGCGCTCGAGGTCACGCCAAGTCTGGGCGTTATAAGGCTGCAGTGAGCGAGCGAAGTTATAGACTTGTTCGGAATTGGCGCCGGACGGCGCATAGGGTTGCCAGTTCTGCAGCATCGGCGTGCCTCCGCCATGGCGCAGATACTCGACGATCCAGCCCGGATGCGACAGCGCTTCGGCCAAGATCGACGGCTTCAGGCTCAGCGCTTGGAACAATCCGCCGCGAATATTGGCGAAGCCGTTTCTGATGTTGCGCTCGCGCTTCGAGCTGACCGGCACGTCGACGGTCAACACCAGTGAAGCCATGCCGGCATCGGCGGCACGACGGATCATATCCTCGCGCACCCCAGCATCGCGCGCCGCATAGAGCTGATACCATGCGTGGCCAGGTGCTATTTTCGCCGCCGCTTCGATGAAATCGTTGCTGGCGCCCGACATAATGTAGGGGATGTTCGCCTTGGCCGCGGCCTCCGCCAGCATCAAATCCGCGCCGCGGCGGAACAGGCCGGCGCCGCCGGTTGGCGAGATGCCGAACGGGCTCGCATAAGTGCGGCCGAACAAATTCCGGCTCTGATCGCGCGTGGATACGTCCACGAGGTAGCGCGGCAGCAGCTGATGCTTGTGAAACGCAGAAGTATTGCGTTCGAGCCCGCGCTCGTCTTCAAGACCACCCTCGATGAAATCGAAGGCGATCTTCGGCAGCCGCCGCTTCGCCATGCGGTGCAGGTCTTCGATATTGATCGCGTCGTTCAGTCTCATCGCGGTGTGATTCTCCGGCGGTTGGATACCCAAGCCCACGGAGAATGACGCATTTCGTGTTGGCTAGACAACGCGCAAGCGCGCTGCGCCTAGCAGCCACCCGCCAAGCGCAGCGCGTCAAGATTGAGGCTGGTGATGAGCTCGAGCCGTCCCCGCAACGCTCATCGGCATTGAAGTTTGAGGATCTGTGTTGCGCTGGCAATGCCAGCCGCCGCCAGGGGATGATCGAGAATGCCGATCTGCGAGAGCAAGGTCGCCTGATCCCAATAAAGATGCTCGTTAGCCACTTTGCCGTCTTGAAACTGGATTACGCCGGCTAAGACGAATTCGGCTCTCCGATTTGTCGGTTGCACTCCCGGAAGTATCCAATCCATCTGGATCGAGTGCGTAAAGCGCACCACCATCTCTTCAACGATGCGATCGTTGCCAAAGGTCTGTGACAGAGACAAGATTTCCAGATCCGGCGGGATCTGCGGCAAGAATTTATTGGCATAAAACTCATGCACAGCTGCTCGACCCACCCGCGCGATCCCGGACGAAACGAGGAGTACATACGGGTTCTCGGTCATTGTCGCGAGCGCCGCATCTGCATCTTTGAGCACGAATTCGGCATAGGTGTGCTGCTGCCAAATGGCCAACATGGCCTGCTGGTCGGGGGTGAGACTGTATTTTTCCATCACGTCGATCATTTTCGCTCCTCTGGTCTCGGGCGCGAACGCGAGAGTTTGGCGCGCCGTGACCTGCGACTTAAGAAGTAAGGAGCGGTTGATCATGAAGATTCGTGCGGTTTCGGTCTGGATCAGACGACCAGCCGGGTGAGAGGGACGCCATGAACGCGGCGAACCCAGCGCGACAAGTGACTCTGATCGGCAAAGCCGGTGCGTGCCGCGATCTCAGCTAGGCCAGACTGCCCGGCGCGAATAAGTTCTATGGCACGCTGCAGCCGTAGATGTACGACGTAACGGTGCGGAGTCAGACCAACAGATCGGGTAAATACACGGGAGAAGTGGAATGGGCTGCGCCCCGCTATGTTCGCGAGTGCAGCGATCTCGATCGGCTCGTCGAGATGAGCAGCAATATAATCTCGGAGCCGCTTGAGGGCGGTTTCGCCCAGCATACCTCGTGACCGGCTTTCGACCTTTGAGGCGTGACGAGCAAGCAAATTGTCGATGAAGCCGCGCGCAACTCCACTCCAGAAGAGTGGTCCATTCGGGTAGTCAGCTGCGCTTTCCAGCGCCAAGGTGCGGGCAAGACCGAAAAGCGCTTGATCATAGGCAAATAAGCATCCGATCAACCGAGCTTCGAGGGCCTCGTTATCGGCGGCGGCGAGTGAAAACCAGCCGGGATCGATCGCGACGACAAGCGCATCGACGCTTTCTTCGACATCGGCAGCGCAGTCGAAGCCGGCAGGACAGATCGCCAGCGAACCCGCCGGCGCCTCGTACCGAAGCGCTCGACCAGCCATGCGGCGTTCAATGCGCAATTGGGGCATTTGAAAGCAGATGCAGTGGCGTTGCGGGATCGCTGTGAAATGCATGCCACCGTGAAACCGCACGCTGAGGACGGAGACGCCGCTTTCACCGGGCGCGCTGCCGGCGGCCAAGATTGTTGGTAGACCCGCATCCTGCTGCGCCGCATCAAGTTCGCCCAGTCCTTCGATCGCATTTCTCAGCATGGGCCCCTCCGCGCTGAATAAAGCCGATCGAAGCGCCGGGTTCGCAGGCTATGGCGCCGATCGTCCGGCACAGGGCAAGGGTGCCGAAACTTTTGTTAGCACCGGCCCAGTGCCGAAACTTTTGTTAGCACCAGCCCAGCAAAGTACTGGATCAGCCGGAAGTGGGCGCCCTGTCAAGATTAATTGGAAGGATTCTAATTTCTTTTGGAATAACGGCATCCAATTTGGCGATCATCTGGCTGAGGCCGCGACTTGGCGTACCCGGGATGAAGCAGCTGCACGTGGCAGGCTCAGCGGTTGCGCGGCCAATCGTCGGTCCACAGAAAATCGGGGCCGAGCTGGTCGAGGCTTGGGCACCCGATCTGGCCCATGACCAGGTCGATCTCGTTGACAAAGATGTCGATCGCCTTTTTGACCCCCGGCAATCCGCCAGCCGCGGCGCCATAAAGGGTCGGCCGGCCCATAAAGCAGAAATCGGCGCCGAGGCACAAAGCGATCAAGATGTCGGCGCCACGCCGAACCCCGCTGTCGAGCAGCAAGGTCAGTTTGTCGCCGACCGCGGCCTTGATCGCCGGCAATACGTCGAGCGAACCCGGCGCCTGGTCGAGCTGGCGTCCGCCGTGGTTTGACACCAGGATGCCGTCGCAACCGATATCGACACAGCGCAAAGCATCGGCCGGGCTCATGATGCCTTTGACCACGAGGGGCCGCGGAAACAGCTTTCGATACGTCTCAAGGTCGCGCCAGGTCTGAGCATTGAACGGGCGCACCGAGGAGGCGTGTTTGTAGACCCCTTCGGCGTCAGCACCGGCCGGCGCATAGGGTTGCCAGTTGCCGAGCATCGGCGTGCCGCCGCCTCGTTTCAAATATTCGACAATCCAGCCGGGGTGGGTCAGCGCCTCGGCGAGGATCGAGGGTTTGAGGCTCAGCGCCTGAAACAGGCCGCCGCGAATATTCGCAAAACCATTCCTGATGTTACGCTCACGCTTTGAGCCGACCGGCGTGTCGACCGTCAGAACCAGTGCGCCGAGCCCGGCATCGGCGGTGCGCCGGATCAGATCGGCGTTGATCTGGGGATCGCGCGCGGCATAGAGCTGATACCAGTGGTTTTTGGGCGCGATCTTGGCGGCTGCCTCGATGGTGTCATTGCTGGCACCCGACATGATATAAGGGATATTCGCGTCGCGGGCGGCCTCGGCCAGCATCAAATCGGCATGATAGCGGAACAGCCCCGCCCCGCCGGTTGGGGAAATGCCAAATGGGCTGGAAAATGTCTGCCCAAATATCGTCTTCGACTGATCGCGCGTTGACACATCGACGAGGTAGCGCGGCAACAGCTGATGCTTGTGAAATGCTGAAGTGTTGGTTTCGAGACCGCGCTCGTCTTCGAGCCCGCCTTCAATAAAATCGAACGCGATCTTTGGCAGCCGCCGCTTTGCCATGCGGTGCAGGTCTTCGATATTGACGGCTTTGTCGATGTTCATCTTGGTGCGGTCTCCAGCCCTAAACTCGCCTAGCATCGCGTATTTTCGCGCGGTTCGGCAATCCCCCGGAAAGCCGCGTAAGCGCCGGCGGAGGTTCCCGCGGCCCCGATCCGACCTGCAATGCCAGTTCAGTCTTGCAATTAACCGGGAAAAATCGGCCCGATAATCGGGAAACATTAGCCCCATAATCGGGAAATTTGGCCCGACCGGCAAGCAACCCGGCCCCGCCATGATCGCGCTTGGCTTTGCCGGGTTTGCGTGGCTAGGCTGCCCTCCGGATTACGGTGCAGCGGAGCGAGGTTAGGTCATGGAATTCGGTATGTTCCACGAGTTTCCGTCACTCCCGGGCCGGTCCGAGACCGAAGCCTTTGACGAAGCCATGGAGCAGGTCGATGCCGCCGAACGGCTCGGACTCGATGTGATGTGGCTCGCCGAACTCCATTTCGAGCCGCGCCGATCGGTATTGTCGGCGCCGCTGAGCATCGCCAGCGCGATTGCAGCCCGCACCAAGCGGATCAAGATCGGCATCGCCGTACAGGTCTTGCCATTGTGCCATCCGCTGCGGCTCGCCGAGGAAGCGGCCACCGTCGACCAATTGAGCCACGGCAGGCTGATCTTTGGTGTTGGGCGCAGCGGTGTCGCGCAGACCTATGCGGCCTATGGCGTCCCCTATGCCGAAAGCCAGGCGCGCTTTCGCGAGATCCTGGACGTCATTCAAAAGGCGTGGACCGAGCCGAATTTTTCGTATGAGGGCGTCTACCACCAATTCAAAGACGTCAGCCTCGTGCCAAAACCCTACCAAAAGCCGACGCCGCCGATCCGCATCGCCGCCAGCACGCCCGACACCTTCCCGGCGATCGGGCGGCGCGGGTTGCCGGTATTTGCCTCGGTTCGCCACACCCGCTGGGCCGATCTCGCCCAGCAGATCCGCAGCTACCACCACGCCTGGGAAGCCGCGGGCACCCGGGCCGCGGCCAGGTCTATGTCTCGGCCCCGACCTATCTCGCCGAAACCGAGGCGCGCGCCCGCGACGAGCCCAGATCCAGCATCATCCATTTCTATCACGAGCAGGCCAATCTGCTTGAGGGCGCCGCGCGGCTGGTCGATCCCGTCACCGCCGAACGGCGGATGAATCGGGTTCACGAATTGCGCCGCCGCACCTATGAAGAGGCGCTGGAAGCCAATTTGCTGATCGGCACGCCCGACTCGGTCGCGGACAAGCTGAAGAGATTGCAGGCCGAGTTCGGATTAAGCGGCATCCTCGCGGAGCTGAATTGCGGCGGCTTGATCCCCCATCGCGATGTCGTCAACGCGATGCGGCTGTTGTGCGAAGAGGTCATGCCCCAATTCGCGGCGGCCCGCGCACCGGCCGAGGCCGCCGCCTGAAATCGAAACAGAGGGGGCTGTAATGCTGACCTTGTATTTCTCGCCGGGCTCGAGCGCGATGGCGACCCACATCGCCTTGCACGAGATCGGCGTGCCATTCGAAACGAAACTCGTTTCCTTGGCCAAAGGCGAGCAACATTTACCCGAATACCTGGAGATCAATCCCGAGGCCAAAGTCCCGACCCTGATGATCGACGGCCGGCCCCTGACCGAGGTCGCCGCAACACTCTATTACCTCGCCAAGCGCTATCCCGAAGCGAAGCTGTGGCCGCAAGGTGGTCTTGAGGAAGAGGCGCAGGCGATTTCGTGGATGTCGTTTATCGCCGCGACGATTCATCCGGCCCGCCGCATCGGGCTCGAGCGCTGGAAGGAAGTGTTCAAAATCGCCGATCCTCGGCTAGGCTCGAACGAATGGGCGGTCGGCGGCCGCTATTCGATCGCCGACATCCACCTGTTCCGGCTCTATTGGCGCTTTAAGACCGCGACCTCGCCGGCTGGAGGTGAATACCCGAACCTCGACGCCCATTTCGCCCGCATGATGGCGCGCCCCGCCGTGCAAAAGACGATCGAGATCGAGAGCAAGGTCGGCTACAACCTGCCATAGCAGCCCGGGTTTGCCCTAACAACGCCTGCGGCGAAAGCATTGGGTTCCCCCGAACTCCTGCCTTCACAAGCCAAACGGGCGCCTGACAAAGCAGAGCATGGCGAGGGCGCTGCCCATCCAGCGTCCGTCCGCTGACACTGACGCGAGCCTATCCCGAACGATGATTTTCCGGGTGAGTTTCGGCGATGTCTTACAAATCGCGTAACTTTTTGATCCCGCTGGCTCAGGAAAAATGCTCGAAAGTCTTAACTTTCGCAACGTCGCGCCGAGGAGCAAAGCGGTGATGTAGTTCAGTGTACCCATTTGCCAGCTTTAAATGCACAGACGCAATCGCTGCAATAAGTGCCCAGTAGGCGGGCAAATACGCTCCATAGCTGCCTCGGTTTAAGAAGCGACATGCGCGAATGCCGCCGAAAGAATAGTATTCTATCACCTCTGCAACCATGCCAGAGGCATTGGAGAGGACGTTTGCGCCGCCCAGAGCGTCATCGTGGATGTAGTGTAGTAATGCAATCTCACCGAAGGCTTTGACGCGCTGAACCTCAAAAGCGCCGCTCGGCGAGCTTGGTTAAATCTGGGCTTGACATCCGCGCCCAACCGCGCGTAGAGAGCCGCGCATGAACCACTGTGCGCAGATTCTACCGGCTAGGGCCTTCATTATGGCGAACTACCGCTCGCATCAAGCGGGGCTGAAGGGATACGTGTGCGCTGAGTAGTCTGCGCAGATAGACGGTTTCCAGGGCCCCGCCGGACACGGACGGGGCCTTTTTCTTTTCTGCCCGATGGTGTCCGGCGGGACCCTGCGATCAAGGACGTAGGGTCATGTTGGAGGAAGTCTGGCCTGTAATAGGCAACGCTTGGGTCTCCGGAGTGCTGGCCGGGGGTGGTTCCGTGCTCGTCCATTGGCTGGCACCCGGGGCCGCCCGGCTGCTGAAGCGATTACGCGCGGCTGACAATCCGCGGCTGGAGCGCAGGTTGGCGGCAATCCTCGTTGCCGACGTCGTTGGCTATTCCGGCCTGATGAGCGCCGACGAGGAGGGCACCCATTTCCGCCTGTTGGCCTATCGCCGCGAGGTGATCGCACCGAAGGTCCGCGAGCACCGCGGCCGCATCGTCAAGCATACCGGCGACGGCGCTCTCGTGGAGTTCGGCAGCGTCGTCGATGCGGTACGCTGCGCGCTCGATGTGCAGCGGATCATCCGGGCGCGCAACGCCGGGCTGCCGCAGGACCGCCGCATCGAGTTCCGCATCGGCGTCAATGTCGGCGACGTCATCGTGGCGCCCGACGACATCTACGGCCACGGCGTCAATGTCGCGGCGCGGCTCGAGGGCCTCGCCCCACCAGGCGGCATCTGCATCTCCGCCGATGCGTGGGGCCATGTGCGGGGAGCGGTCGCCGCCGAGTTTGTCGATCTCGGCGAGCAACGGCTGAAGAACATTGCTGATCCGGCGCATGTCTTCGCGATTGCTCCCGCTGCGTGATGCCGCACGGCGGGATAGCGCTCGCGCACAATCGCCAGCACGGTCTCGCGGAACACAGCGTGTCTCTCGCGCGCGCACTCTCGAAATTCTTGAATTCGAAACACGACTGGGGGTTCCACCGCGAGGACGGACGCATGCGGCGGCGCTTGCGCAGAAACGCTATCCGAGCGATCATTCGCGCCCGGATCATTCGGGTGATGTCATGATGCGAAAGCTTCTCTTCAGTCTCGCCGCCCTGCCGTTTCTGGCGAGCATCGCCTTGGCAGGTCAGCCGCTTACCAACGACCAAATGGACAGGGTCATCGCCGGGGCGGTTCACCTACCGGATCAGCTTATCTCCGGGACGACACCCATTCACCCATCGTGTCAGTGTCAGCTTAGCGAGCAATTGCCTATCGGAACCTCGCCGTCACCACCACTGTGCTGCGCGGCTTCATTCGAAACGTTTTCCGCAGAGATAGAAGCTGCTGTGCCCCAAAGAATCGTCTTCCCGGTCAGTCTTCCGTTCTGAAGCCGCGTAGCTGATCAACCTATTGTGTCCCGGCGCTCGCGCTCGCCCGCCGCGAAATCCGATAAGCCCCATTATGGAAAGCGTTTCCCAAGTGTCCATAAGTCGATAAGCACGAAGACAAGTCTAATCTTCAGTCATGATAGTAGCGGGGAAGGGGCGTTGGGGGGTGATACACCCTAGCCCTTCGGCGTCGTGTTCCCAGCGAAAGCGGGAGGAGCTCGGGGTCCACGGCGGGCATGGGCGCTGGCCGTCAACGGTGTAAACTGGGGAAGGGAGCCGAGTGAGGCAACCGGGGTCAGGCGTGCTCGACGTAGGCGTCGAGCACGTTCTTGTCGCCGGCGTGCTCGAAATAGATCGCGAGTTTGTTGTCTTCGACCGCGGTGACGGCGCCGTAGCCGAATTTCTGGTGAAAGACACGATCGCCGACCGCAAACCCGCCAACCCGCCGAACTTCCGTGCCGCGCCGCGGCGCCGGGGCGCTTTCGATCAGTAACGGTGGCCGGCGTTCCGCCCAAGGACGTGCCGGCGGCGCTTGCGGCAAGTCGATCCCGCCGCCCCAAGTGCTGGCGCCAAAGCCTGCGGCGCGCATGTCGAGCCCGGGCTCGGCAACAAATTCGACATGCTCGGCCGGCAATTCATCGACAAAGCGCGACCGGATAGCACTCTGCCATTGCCCATGAATGCGCCGGTTCGCGGCGAACGACACGTAGGCGCGGCTCCGCGCGCGGGTCAGCCCGACATAGGCGAGGCGGCGCTCTTCTTCGAGCGAGGCAAGCCCGCCTTCTTCCATCGCCCGCTGGCTCGGGAAAAGCCCATCCTCCCAGCCCGGCAAGAAGACGCTCTCGAATTCGAGCCCCTTGGCGCTGTGCAAGGTCATCAGATTGACCATGTCACCGCCGGCATCGGCGGCATTGTCCATGATCAGGCTGACATGCTCCAAAAAGCCGCCGAGATTTTCGAACTCGGCCATCGCCACGACCAGTTCTTTCAAGTTTTCGAGCCGCCCGGCGGCATCGGGCGAGCGGTCTGCCTGCCACATCGCGGTGTAGCCGGATTCGTCGAGCACGATCTGGACGAGATCGGTATGCGAGGTGCGGTCGGCCTCAGCGCGCCAGCGGTCGAGACTGGCGACAAAGGCAGCGAGCGCATTGCGCGCGGCGGGCCGCAGCCGATCACCGGTGATCAATTCCCGCGCTGCCTCGATCAACGGCAAGCGCTGTTCGCGCGCCAGCGTGTGGAGCTGCTGCAAGGTCGAGCTGCCGATGCCGCGGCGCGGCGTGTTCAGGATGCGCTCGAAAGCGAGATCGTCGGCGGGTTGGGCGATCAGCCGCAGATAGGCGAGCGCGTCGCGGATTTCCTGACGCTCGTAAAAGCGTGGGCCGCCGATGACGCGGTAGGGCAGGGCCAATGCCAGAAACCGCTCTTCGAATTCGCGTGTTTGAAACCCGGCGCGCACCAGGATCGCGATCTCGCTCAGCGCATGACCGGCGCGCTGCAATGCTTCGATCTCGTCACCGACCCAGCGCGCCTCCTCCTCGGCATCCCAGACACCGCGGATGACGACCTTTTCGCCCTCATCGCCCTGCGTCCACAAGGTCTTGCCGAGCCGGCCGCTGTTGTGCGCGATCATGCCGGCGGCGGCGCCGAGGATGCGCGATGTCGAACGATAATTCTCCTCGAGGCGGATCACTGCCGCGCCGGGAAAATCGCTTTCGAAGCGCAGGATGTTGCCGACCTCCGCACCCCGCCAGCTATAGATCGACTGGTCGTCGTCGCCGACGCAGCACAGGTTGCGCCGCGCCTGGGCCAGCAAGCGCAGCCACAGATATTGCGCGACGTTGGTGTCCTGGTATTCGTCGACGAGCAGATAGCGAAAGCGGCGGTGATATTCGGCGAGAATGTCGGGATGGCCGGTAAATAAAGCGAGGTTGTGCAACAACAGATCGCCAAAATCGACCGCGTTGACGGTCGCGAGCCGCTCCTGATAGTGCTGGTAAAGGTTGATCAGGCGGCCATCGGCGAGACCGTCGGCGTCGCCGCGCGGAACCTTCTCGGGGCCGAGCCCGCGGTCCTTCCAGCGCTGAATGACCGACATCAGCACCCGGGCCGGCCAGCGCCGTTCGTCGATGTTCTCGGCTTGCAGGATCTGCTTCAGCAGGCGGATCTGGTCATCGGTGTCGAGAATCGTGAAGCTCGATTTCAGCCCGACCGCCTCGGCATGGCGGCGCAGAATCCGCGCCGCAATCGCGTGAAAGGTGCCGAGCCACAGCCCGTCGGCGGCGCGGCCGATCATCCTTTCGAGGCGCTCGCGCATCTCGCGCGCGGCCTTGTTGGTAAACGTGACGGCGAGCAGTTCAGAAGGAAACGCGCGGCGGGTCGCGAGAATGTGCGCCAATCGGGTCGTCAGCACCCGCGTCTTGCCGGTGCCGGCGCCGGCCAGCACCAGCACCGGACCGTCGATCGCCTCAACCGCACGGCGCTGCGCGCCGTTGAGTAACGCGACATACGGGGTCGCGGTCTCGGCGGGCGGCGATGCAAGGATCACGGAGTCATTCATGTCCTCAGAATATAGCAAGACGGGTGCTGCGATGCAGCGCCGCCCGTCATCGCCCGGTCGCGCCGACCCTCAAATATCAAGTCTGCACCCGTAAGCGGGCCGGCTGCGACGCGGTGTGATTGCGGATCAAGAATGTGAGGTCGAGCGGACCTACGAACAAAAACAACTCCGCGCCGCGCTGACGCGGCGAATCGCAGCTGCAGACTACGCAAGAACGGCCGTTGCAGGCTGTTGCCGTACCGGTGTCGGCTCGGGGACCGGATCCTGTGCCGAAAATATTTCCGAATGGCGCTTCATGACCTCGGCCGCCACTTCCTTCGCCCTTATCCACCGGTGCCCGGTCTTGTGCGCGATGGAATGGCAAAGGCCGGGGATTTCATGCCGATAGCGGTGGTCGCGCACCTCCAGCAGCCGGTGCCGCAGGTCGCCTTTGAACTGCTCGCGCAGGAATCCGTACGCCACCAATTCGCTCAGCAGGATGGTGAATGTGTTTTCGGCTCGCGTCGGTTCAAATTCGACAAGCTCGTTGATCGCTTTGTGGGCGCTTTCGAGGGCAAGAAATTGCATGTAGATCACATTGGCAATCGCGTTGTGCCAAGTGTCGTGAGCGAGGCCCGTCTCAACCGACGGCCGAAGGTCCGCAAGTTTGCGCAGGCTATCGCGCATCACCTTCATGTAGGTGTAGAAGGCCGTGACATTGTCGACGACCTCGGCCTCCAATTGCTGCAAATCCTTGACCGAAAATTCGAACACCGGGAAATAGCTCTCCTGGGAGGTAAATCCGCGTATCACCGACCGGCATCTCGCCGTTGATCTCGTGCTCCCGCATCGCCTGCCGGTCCGCCGTGGAACAGCGCGATATACCTCGGCACCATATCGACAACCGCGGCCACCCTGCACAAGGTCGCGATTTCGCAGGCGAACAGATCGACTACGCCGAGACGGGCGCTGCCGGTCTGATAAGTCCAGGCGAGAACGCCACAGCCGACCGCACCTATCGCGCCGATAAACGCGCCGCTGTCGGCGATCGCGCGAGAAAAGCGCCAGATCCAGCCGACTGACTGTTGGGCCTTCCAATTGCTCTCGTGCTCAAAACAGAAGAGCGAGTGCGAAGACCGAAGCCACGATCATTATGATGACCGTGACCGAAAATATCAGACGCAGATCGGCGACATGTCGCGAAACGTTCAGCCGCTCAAAGGTGGAGGATTCTTCTCCTTGGCGCAGCTGTCGCAGGATCTGTGAACGGCGACAGCGAGGACAGAAAACGCATATGCCCTCCTTCGGCCGGAGGCCCGGACCCCGGGTCGCCTGCGGTAGGTCGGGATAGACGCAGCACGAACTGCGGCGATCTATGCTATGACTTATTTCACACATCGTACAAATTGGCGCCGACATCGCTGGGCTCGGATGAGGCCGCGAAATGCGGGAAGGACCAACATGAACATGCCGATGCTCCGGCTCAGCTGCCCTCTGCGCATCGGGACCCGCGGCAGCCCGATGGCGCTGCGCCAGACCGAGTTGGTGCGCGACCGCCTGCTGGCCGCGCATCCCGGACTCGCAACACGCCGGCGCCATTGAGATCGTGACCATCCGCACGACCGGCGACCGGGTGCAGGACCGGCCGCTTGCCGAGATCGGCGGCAAGGGCTTGTTCGCCAAGGAGATCGATGAGGCGTTGCTCGACCGCCGCATCGATATAGCCGTGCATTCGCTCAAGGATCTCGAAACCTGGCTGCCGGACGGGGTCGAGATCGGCTGCATCCTGCCGCGCGACGACCCACGCGATGCATTTTTGTCATGCAGCGGGGCAGGGTTTTTGGCATCTGCCGGAGGGTGCGGTTGTCGGCACCGCCTCGTTGCGACGCCAGGCGCAATTGTTGCGGCGGCGTCCCGATCTGAAAATCGTACCGTTGCGCGGCAACGCCAATACCCGCATTCGCAAGCTCGAGGCGGGCGAAGTCGATGCCACACTGCTGGCGCTGTGCGGATTGCAGCGTATCGGGCTCGCACATCTCGCCAACGAAATTCTGTCCCGCGCGATCATGCTGCCGGCGGTCGGGCAGGGCGCGCTCGCCGTCGAATGCCGCACCGGGGAACAACAAATCCGCGAATTGCTCGCGCCGCTGCACGATCACGACAGCGCCGCTTGTGCCGTAGCGGAGCGGGCAATGCTGGCCGCCCTCGACGGGTCATGCCATACGCCGATCGCCGCCCTCGCCGAGATCGCGCACGGCGAGTTGACGATCGAAGGATTGCTGCTGACGCCCGACGGCCTCAGTGAGGTGCGCGGACAGCGAACAGGAATGGTGGCTGATGCAGCGACGATTGGCGGCGCGCTCGGCGAAGAGTTGCGTGGCCGCGCCGGCCCCGAATTTGGGATCGGCTGACCCTCATGGCGTCACAGCGGTGATTGTGCGGTGTCGTTTCAGATCTTCTTGCTGCCGAGGCCGTCGCCACCAGCGCAGGCTTGCGCGCGAAGCCAATCGTTTATGGAATGAGGTCCCTTGTATACTTCCGCATAGAGGCCGACCGGCCAAGTCAAAACAAAGACAAGGTTGCTGACAACGTCGGTGTTCCGGTTCTCGCACGGCCCCGGGAGCAGAAATCCGATCGCCAACATTATGATCCCGATCGCGAGATAAAGTCCGACTAGCCCTCGCATCCTGCCGTCCTATGCCCACGCACGTCGCGTTGGGCGATCCGACAGACGTCGGCGATGTCGGTCAAGGGGATTGGCACGATGCCGTTGCGGTACGGGGACGGCGTGCTGATTGCGATGCGCCGGATTTGCCGCCAGGCGCTCCGGTCTTTGTTTCGATCATTCTGTTTGACGTCCGGGACGGCAACAATTCCATACGGTCCTTTACATCGAAGCGCCTGATATCGTCCACTGTGACATCTTGGGCCGAAACGCGTGGTGCACCGTTATCGCTTGGAAATTCGCCACAGGGTAGGGCGGCAGCCAAGCCGTAGGCTTGTCGGCTCGGGGTTACAGCAAGGTTTCAATGATGTGTTTATTACGGGTCATGGAATAACAAAACCCATTAGCACGATTCTTGATTGTCGGCGACCCGGGGTCCGGGAGTATGAGGGGTTGTCAACGCGGTTTAGGACCCGCTTCAGTGAAGGGCGAAGCTAAACCATCGCGCGGCCGAGCCCATAGCGGTCTCCGTGCTCTTACTTGTATTCGCTGTTTGCAGTGAAAATACGTCGGATTTTCTCACCGGCCGCAGCGAGACGGCTGGGAACCGTTCGGGTAGTTGGCGCTGTCTTCTCGGAGCTGCAATCGAACCTCTGCACGCACCTCGGCGCAGCGTTGGTGATGCTGACGGGACTGGTCTTCAGCTTACCCACAGCGTCTTGGGCGCAACAGTGGCTTGGTCCAAACAACGCCTGTGCTTCCGATCGCATGCTTGGGACTTGGGGCGGCATGCGCACGCTTCTCGGGGGTTACGGCATCGGCTTTGGGCTGCAGGAACAAACAGAGTTTTGGAGCAATCTTACGGGCGGCATCAAGCAAGGAGCGTCATATGACGGACTGACGACCGCGAACCTCTGCATCGACCTCGATAAGGCGGTGCATTGGAGCGGTGCGACGATCTACGCGTATGGGTTTCAGATTTGGGGGCCCGGACCGACGCGCGACTATGTCGGAGCACTGCAATTGGTCAGCAGCATCGAGGCCACGCCCAGCACAAAACTCTACGACCTTTGGTTCGAGCAGCAGCTGTTCGACAAGAAGCTCGTGGTTCGCTTCGGTCAGGAGGGTCTGGACGACGAATTCATGGTGGCAGCCTATGACACGTTGTTCCTGAATTCGAGCTTCACTTTTCCGGGATTGGCGGCCGTCGATCTGCCTTCAGGCGGACCCGCCTACCCACTTGCCGCTCCATTCGCACGGGTCCTATTTGCCCCGACAAAAGAAGCCTCGCTGATGTCCGGTATTTTTACCCAGGACCCGGCGCCGGCGGGTAAGGGTAACCCGCAATTGCGCGACCGGCATGGCACGGCGTTCCGGCTCAACGATCACGCGTTGTCGATCACTGAGCTTTCATACTCACCAGCGACCTTGGCGGATCATATGCTTCCCGGCACCTACAAACTCGGCATGTGGATCGCAACCGGCCCCTTCGCCGATCAGCTTCACGACACCCGGGGATTGTCCTTGGCCAGCCCTGAGAGCCGCGGCATCCCTCTAATGCGCTCTGGGGATCACGCGTTTTATGCGATCGCAAACCAGATGCTGTGGCACAAGCCAAAGACTGACGCACAAGGTATTGGCGTGTTCATGCAGGTCATGGACGCTCCCGCCGATCGCAATCTGATCAGCCTTTTCATCACTGGCGGGGTGAATTGGAAGGGGCCGCTTCATGGCCGACCAAACGACATCGCCGGCGTCGCTGTCACCTATGCTGGGCTCGGCTCGGCCGCGCAAAAATACAGCCAGGACCTGATTTTTTACACTGGCCTCGGAACGCCCTATGCGCAGAGCGAGACGGTGGTTGAGGCTACCTATCTTGTCCAGCTTAACTCGTGGTCGAGCCTGCAGCCCGATCTGCAATATTTCATCAATCCCGGCGCCGGGATTCCGACCCCGCAAAGCCCAACGCCGCTAAAGAATGCGCTAGTCGTCGGCGTTCGGGTTACTGTGAATTTCTGACCCCACACCTTCGGGCTCGTGCATAACCGCCGCCAGCGCCTCGCGCGCCGCTTCGGCGGGGGTTCGGGTACCGGCGACGACATCCGCTTCGAGTGCCGCAAGCCGATCGGCGGTGCCAGGCGCGGCGCGGAAATTTTCGAGCAGGCCGGCTTCGATTTCCGACCACAGCGCCGCCCGCGCCTGATCGCGCCGCCGCCGTGCCCAAGCACCGCTTGCTTCGAGCGCTGCACGGAATTGCGCGATATCGTCCCAGGTCTCGGCGATGCCGCGGCCCTCGAGTGCGGAAATCGCGCGCACCGGCACGGTCCATTCTGGGCTCGGCGGGCGGATCAGCCGTATCGCACTGGCATAGTCGGCG
Organism: uncultured Alphaproteobacteria bacterium; assembly: GCA_963777435.1. Taxonomy (GTDB): domain Bacteria; phylum Pseudomonadota; class Alphaproteobacteria; order ATCC43930; family CGMCC-115725; genus AP-15. The sequence goes on along the minus strand of CAVZQT010000003.1, from coordinate 2,144,874 downwards.
GCGGTGCGCTGCGCCGCTTCGGCGAGTTCGCCATCGGCCTTGTTGACGAGAACGAGATCGGCGAGTTCGACGATGCCGCGCTTGATCCCTTGCAATTCGTCGCCCGCTGCGGGCGGCAGGATCAACACGAAGATGTCGGTCATCTCGGAAACCGCGGTCTCGGACTGCCCGACGCCGAGACTCTCCACGATCACCGCATCAAATCCCGCGGCCTCGCACAACAGGATTGCCTCGCGGGTGCGGCGTGCAGCACCACCGCGGCTGGTCCCCGCCGAGGACGGACGGATAAAGGCGTTCGCGCAGCGGCCAAGTTCGGCCATGCGCGTCTTATCGGCGAGGATCGCGCCGCCGCCGCGTTTTGAGCTGGGATCGATCGCCAGCACGGCCACCCGATGGCCGCGGCTGACGCCCGTTAGGCCGAAGCGCTCGATAAAGGTCGACTTACCGGCACCCGGCGGGCCCGATATGCCGATACGGGTACTGCCGCCGGTGTATGGCAGGATCGCGGTGAGCAGGTTTTCGGCTTCGGCGCGGTGGTCGGGGCGGCTCAATTCGACCAGCGTGATCGCGCGCGCAAGGGCGCGCCGGTCGCCGCCCCGCAGCGCGTCCGCTAATGACGGCGATACCGTCACGCGCTCCGTTCGGAGAAATACGAGCCGTCGCGCCGCTTGCGGCGCACGCATTCCATCGATGCCATCGTCAAGATCTGATCGACCACGGTCATCAATTCACGGAGCCGGAACGGCTTTAACAGGTAAAAGCGTCCGCTTTTCTCGAGCCGTTCCGAATGGCGATGATCGCCCGTCGTCAATATCACGCCGCAGCCTTGCGCATGCGCCATCTCTGCGAGCGCAAACCCATCCTTTTCGCCGGGCTGGGTGACATCGATCATGACGATCTCGAAATCGTCTTCGTCGAGTTTGTCCTCCATCTCCGGGCCGGTTTTGACGATCGTAAAGTTAAAGCCTTCCTCGTCAAATGCTTCGCCCAACAATTCGCTTATATATTCGTCATTTTCGACGATTAGGACCTTACAAATCCGAGCCATTATCTTGCCTATTCTTTTGATCGTATCTTTCGAACGGTTTACGCTGGCGCCAGAGCTGCCTCACGCCGCGCTGCTTCCTGCTGGCGCATCCACATCGCGGCATAAACGCCGTCGCGCCGCAACAGTTCGGCGTGATCGCCGCGCTCGATTATACGCCCATGATCAAGCACTAAAATCTCGTCGGCATCGACGATTGTCGATAGCCGATGAGCAATCACGAGGGTGGTGCGGTCTGCGGACAGTTCGGCAAGGTTCGCCTGGATCTCGCGCTCGGTGCGGGTGTCGAGCGCCGAGGTCGCCTCGTCGAAGACGAAGATCTTGGCATCCTTCAGAATAACGCGGGCGATTGCGACGCGCTGCTTTTCGCCGCCCGATAATTTCAGCCCGCGCTCGCCGACCATCGTGTCGTAGCCGTCCGGCAGGGAGGCGACAAAGTCGTGAATATGGGCGAGGCGTGCCGCCTCTTCGACCGCGGTGCGCGATGCTCCCGGGCTCCCATAGGCAATGTTGTAAAAGATCGTGTCGTTGAACAGCACCGTGTCCTGCGGCACGACCCCGATGGCGCGCCTCAGGCTGTCCTGTGTGACGTCGCGAATATCCTGGCCGTCGATTTCGATCGCACCGCGCCCGACATCCCAAAACCGGAACAACAGCCGCGCAATCGTCGATTTGCCGGCGCCGCTCGGTCCGACGATCGCGACCTTGGCCCCGGCGCGCCACCCGGAAATCGACATCGACCAGGATTGGGCGGCGGCTGTCATAGCCAAAATCGACATGGCGAAACGCCACCCTCCCGGCATCGACCGACAAAGCCGGAGCGCCCGGCCGGTCGACGATTTCGGGCACGACCTGCATCAACGCCGTCATCTGTTCGAGATCGGCCAGCGACTGCTTGATGTTGCGATAGACGACGCCAAGGAAATTGAGCGGCGTGTAGAGCTGGATCAGATAGGCGTTGACCAGCACAAAGTCGCCGATCGTCATGACGCGGGCCGCAACCCCATTGCCGGCAAGGATCATGACCCCGACGAGGCCGGTCGCGATGATCATCCCTTGCCCGAGGTTGAGTGTCGCTAAAGTCGTCTCGCTCTTGACGGCGGCCCGCTCATAGGCTTGCAGCGAGGCGTCGTAGCGGCGAGCTTCATGCTCCTCATTGGCAAAATACTTGACGGTCTCGAAATTCAGCAGGCTGTCGATCGCCTTGGTATTCGCCTCGCTGTTGCGCTCGTTCATGTCGCGGCGAAACCGCACTCGCCAATCGGTCACCAGAAAGGTGAATCGCGATGTAAAGCACGATCGTTGCGAATGTGACGGCGGCAAATGTCCAGTTGTAGAGCCGCCACAGATCGCGCAGGCGATCAGGATCTCGAACAGGGTCGGAACGATGTTGAACAGCAGAAAGGTCAGCAGAAACTCGATGCCGGCAGTGCCGCGCTCGATCGCTCGCGACAGCCCGCCGGTGCGCCGCTCGAGATGAAAGCGCAATGCCAGCCGATGAACATGGCGGAAGGCGGATAGAGCGAGCTGGCGCACCGCGCGCTGCGTCACCTTGGCAAAGGCGGCGTTGCGCAGTTCGTTGAAGCCCTGCGCCATGACCCGGGCCAAGCCATAGGCGACGATCAATGCCACCGGCACCGCGACGATCGCCCGGCCCGGCGCCAGGACGTCCACCGCATGCTTGTAGAGAAACGGCACCGAAGGTTGAGGAGCCGGCCGGCCACCAGAAAGCCGACCGCAGCCACCACGCGGGCGCGTAATTCAAAAGAATTTCGCGGCCACAGGTAAGGCGCGAGCGAACGCAGCGCGCGCAGCTCTTCTTTGCAGCCGCCCGGTCTGTTGCGGCGGACCCGGCGTAATCGGCCGGCCGCGCCGGCTCATCCGCGCTGGACCGAGCGGCGGCTCAGCTTCGGCAAGCGGGGCGGCGCCAAACCCACCAAACAAGTTCAGCGCCAAAAAGAACGCCAGTGCCACGATCACCGCACCGCCGAGAAACGGGCTGCCGCGCCCGAGATCGGCGAACAGATACCCGGCCACGGGCGGCCCGATGACCCTCGCCAGGCTACCGACTGATTGGGTGACGCCCAGCACTTGGCCCTGCTCGCCGCCACCGGCGCGGCGCGAGATCAAGCTGTTCAATGCCGGCTGGACCAGGCCGAGACCGATCGCGAGCGCCGCGAAAGCGCCGCCCAGCACTGCGAGACCCCGGGCAAACGGGACGATAACGAGGCCGATCGCCAGCACCACAAGGCCGGCGAGCAGCAATTTTTCCTCGCCGTAACGCTTGGTCAAACGCCGGGTCAGCCCGCCTTGCATGATCGCCGATAACAGGCCGAGATAGGCAAAGACGTAGCCGACGGTCTCCGGTCCCCAATCCAATTGGCGCAATGCCCATAGCGCGAAGATGCTCTCCATCGCGGCAAAGGCGAGGATCACCAGAAAAAAGATCACGATCAGCCGCGACAAGACCGGACGGCGCAGCGATCCGAGGATCAGGCCGATGCGGCCCTGCGGCTGCGCCAGCCCGCGCCGTTCAAGGGGGTGGCTCTCGCGCAGCACGAAGAGCACGCCGCATAGCGCGACAAACGACAGTCCGGCGGCGACCCAGGCCGGGGTTTCGAGGTTGGCGGTCGCCGGATTGTTGCCGGCGAGAAACCCGCCGAGCGCGGGCCAAAAATGAAACCGAGACCAAAGGCGGCGCCGATCATCCCCATGCCGTGGGCGCGCTCCTCGGGCTTGGTGATGTCGGCGATGTAGGCTTGAGCCGCGGCGATGTTGCCGGCGCAAGCGCCCGCGAGTGCGCGCGCGGCGAACAGCATCCACAGCGCATCGGCGGCGCCAAGCCACACATAGGCGAGTGCCGAGGCCGCCATGCTCGCCATCAGCACCGGGCGGCGGCCGATGCGATCGCTGAGCCGGCCCCATAAAGGTGCGGCGATCAGTTGCATCAGGGAATAGGTGGCGAGCAGCCACGTGACCTCGGGTGCGGAACCGCCGAACCGCACCGCATAAAACGGCAATAGCGGGATGACGAGACCGAACCCGATCAGGTCAATCAAGACGATGAGGAACAGAATGGGCATGTTGCTCGCGGTGATATCGCGCACCCGCCGCATCGGGGCAAGGGTCACGTCGCCGCGCGATCGCCTAGTCGAGGGTTAGCCCCCGGATATTCGCGACTTTCGGCCGCCCGCTAAGATTTAATTTTCGATGCGCAATCGCGCTTCGCCATCGTTTAACGAGGTAGCTCGGACAGAGGAGAACGAAATGGCCGGCGCAGAAGTAAAGAGCGAAATTATTCCTTACATTTTCTATCGTAACGTGCCCGCTGCGCTCGAATTCCTCGCCCAGGCCTTTGGGTTCACCGAAGAGCTGCGAGAACCGACCCTATCCGGGATGCACGCGCAAATGACGTTGGATGGGCAGCGCATCATGATGGGGCAAGGCAGCCATGACTGGCGGATGCAGAGCCCGAGCGAGACTAAAGTCGCGACGATGGGCATCTTTGTCTACCTAGCCGATGCTGACGCGCATTACGAGCGGGCTCGCGCTGCCGGGGCCGAAATTGTTCAGCCGCCCCACGATGAGGAATGGGGCCGCACCTATACGGCGCGCGATCTCGACGGCCATCCCTGGTTCTTCACCACCCCGCCTGCCTGACCCATAGGCTGTCACTGCGTCGAGAGCCAAAACCGCCAGGCCTGCGCTCGGGATCACGCGCGACCGCTGCTGCGCGATCCGCGCGAACAAGGCCTCGATGTTGCTTGCGTTCGACACCGTCGCTTTTCATCATCAGGCCAATCAGTGGATCCTCCACCAGTTCAGTTAGCGTCAGATCGCAGGCGCTTATCGCGTCTCTTGAAGTCCCCGTTCATTTCGATTTTCCTAACCCGGCTCCGATTTTTCGGATGATCGGTAATTAAGCCTGGCGGATGGCACATTCTCAATCCGGCAGCTTGCGGCGGCATCGCGGGGCACCCGCCATTGCCCAGCGTCCAGCAAGTTTCCGCGATGTTCGCTCGACCTCTAGTTCGGGCAATCCGTGGCGCAAGACCGTTGTTGATGGCTATAATCCCGGCTAGCAGCGCGGAGGAAATGAATGCACCTCTTCAAGGAACAAGCGGTCCGGGATTACGCGGCAGCGGCGAAAGCGATCCCGGTGATCGATTACGGGCCCTATTTCGCGGGGGAGAAGGGCGCGCTCGACCGGTTGGCGGAAAGACGTCGCGCATGCCAGCGAGAATATCGGGTTTTTCTATGCCCTGAACCACGGTGTGCCGGATGAACTGATCGACCGTGCTTTTGCCGCCTCGCGCCGGTTCTTCGCATTGCCGATCGAGCAAAAGCTCGCGCTAAAGCTCAACGAGAACAATATCGGCTATTTGCCGATCAATGCTTCGGTGCAGGGCGCCTCGACCGTGCACAAAGCCACCAAGCCCAATCAGAACGAAAGCTTCTTTATCAGTCACGACCGCGGCCCCGATCATCCCGATGTGGTCGCGGGCAAACCGCTGCGTGGTCAAAACCAATGGCCGGCGGATATGGCGGGCTTGCGCGCCGACATGAACGAGCTACTTTTCAGCGCGCTCGGCGCGATGTGCGACCGCATGCTGCCGGCGTTTGCCGTCGCCCTCGGCATGCCGGCCGATTTCTTCGCGCCGTATTTCGCCGACGAAGCGCATGCCACAGCGCGCTTTCTGCACTATCCGCCGCAGCAAACGACCGAGGACAATGTCTTTGGTCAGGGCCCGCACACCGATAACAGCTTTATGACCGCGCTGGCGCGCACCGATGTGCCCGGCCTCGCTGTCAGGCTGCCCTCGGGCGAGTGGTTTCCGCCGCCGGTCATACCGGGAACGTTTCTGATCAATCTCGGCAATATCATGCGTCGCTGGTCGAACGATCGCTTTTTATCCACGCCGCACGGCGTGCTGAACGATTCGGGCACCGATCGCTATTCGATCGCCTATTTCCATAGCCCGAACCCGGACCGCATCATCGAATGCCTGCCGTCCTGTACCGGCGCCGATAACCCGCCGCATTATCCGCCGGCAGTCTACCGCGATCTTGTGCTCGAGTTTTATCGGGCGAATTATTTCCACCAGAAGGGCCACCGCTCCGACGCCGCGGCCCGTGCGGCCCAATAGGCCAAAACAGGAGGCACAGCATGTTTGATCTTGATCGCTTTATCGAGGATTGCCGCGCCGCGGTGGCGCAAGATTCCAGCCACAAGGCTGCCAGGGAGCTCGTGGCGCGCGCGGTATCCGACCCTGCCTGCGTCCTCGCCGGGCTTGGCGAGCCGCAACGCGCCGGCGTCGAGCCGCTTTATCGCTCCGAGACCCTGACAATCCTGAACGTGATTTGGGGGCCGCGAATGACGATCATGCCGCACAACCATCTGATGTGGGCGGTGATCGGCGTCTATACCGGGCGTGAGGACAACATCTTTTGGCGCCGCCTGCCGGATGCCGATGCGGGGCAGATCGAGGCGGCTGGCGCCCGCTCGATCGGGGTGCGCGATGTCGAGCCGCTCGGCCGCGACATCATCCACACCGTCACCAACCCGCTGCCGCGAATGACCGGGGCGATCCACGTCTATGGCGGCGATTTCTACGCGGTTACGCGCAGCGAATGGGACCCCGAGACCCTGACCGAGCGGCGCTTTGACCTCGATCGCAACCGTCTGTTGTTCGAGGAAGCAAACCGTAACTTGGCTGCGGCCTGACGTTTCGCGTAATCAACGCCCCGATTTTTAAGGCGAGCGGCACTATGGCTGCCCTGCCGCGCGCGATCCTGTTCGATCTCGACGACACGATCCTTGTCGCCTTCGGCCCGGCCGAGTCGCAGTGGCAGCGCGTGCTCGGCGCTTACACCGAGCACTTGGCGCCGCTGACAGCGGCCGCGGCGCTGGCCGCGATCATGGACAGCTCGCGCGAGTTATGGGCCGATCCGGCGAGCCATAAACATTGGCGCCATCGCATCATCGATGCCCGCCGCCGCATTGTCGCTGACGCCTTCTCTACACTGGCGGCGAACGGGCACATGCCCCCCGAGCGCGCGTTATGCGATGAGATCGCCGACCGCTATAACGCATTGCATGACGCCGAGCTGGAATGCTTCCCCGGCGCGCACGACACCCTCGACCAGCTGAAGGATCGAGGAGTGAAGCTGGCGCTGATCACCAACGGCGCCGCTGAGGCGCAACGGGCTAAGGTCGTGCGTTTCGTGCTCGAGCATCGCTTCGAGCACATCCAGATCGAGGGTGAACACGGTTTCGGCAAACCCGAGGAGCGCGCCTACACCCACGCGATGGAGGTGCTTGGCGTGACCGCGCGCGACACCTGGATGGTCGGTGACAATCTCGAGTGGGAGATCGCGGCGCCGCAACGCCTCGGCATTCATGCGATCTGGCACGACGGCTACGGTGTCGGGCTGCCGCCGGACTGCCCGGTGCGCCCCGACCGCATCATCCGCAGACTTTCCGATTTACTGCCATAACCCGGTAATCCCTCCTTCGTTGCGCATGGGGATTAGAGTTCGATCAATATCTCCCATCGGCCACGATCGGCGGTCTTCGGACGTGGATAGTGGGCGTCGATAGGCGCCACCGCTAAAGCCAGCTCCCAACCGGCGAGCCTTTTCGCCCTCCCACAACCAAGGCGTCAGTTTGAGAATGCTCGCCGCTGCGCGCGGTTATCTCGATTGAAAGCCCTCTTTAGGGAGATCTGTGGGCTGATTTGAATTGGAGAGTAGAAATGCCCCTGGACGGCACTGAAATGTTTGGAAACCCTGCGCTCGGTAAACTCTGGCAAGTAGAGTGCATGCTTGCTATCGAGGATCAATGGTGCAAGGGCCGGCTGCACGATCGCAAGGGCCGGCATTGCCTGGTCGGGGCGATCACTGAAGTCAATGGCCGGCAGGAGCTGACGCGACCGATCATCCGCGCCATCAAGGAGATCAGCGGCAAGCATTACTGGCGTATCGAATCGTTCAACGACGATCCGGGCACGAACCACTGGGATGTGATGAGGGTGCTCAACCGCGCTCGGCTGATTATCCTATCGGAGATCGCCGAAGCCAATGAACCGCGGGCCTGGTACCTCAAGTTACTGCAGAAGATCGAAGGCTTACTTTCGGTCTCGAAGGACAGCCCGGTGCCTTACTCGTTTGCCGACAATCCGGTCTCGGTGCCGGTACGATCCGGCACTAGCGTTCGGGCGGCCGAAGAACGCCGCCGGGCGGTTAGCGAAACCATCGACGCTATCTAGTGAACGAGCGGTCGGCATTTTCTTGAGCAAAACACAGAGGAGCAAGGGACATGGCTAATGTCTATATCCGCCGCCGTCCGGCCTCGGTCGGCAGCAATCGCATCCAGGATTGGGCGCTCGTGACACTCGCAATCTGGTTGTTCATCTCGCCGTGGGTGCTACAGTTTGGCGGAGGCTTGGCGCCGCACCCGATTGCCGGTGCAAACGGCGCGGTCAACCCCGCCGCGGAAGTCAGCCGGGCCGCCTGGAACGCTTGGGTGATCGGCGTAATACTTTTCCTGTTCATGCTGTCGGCGGTTGGCCGAGTGGCGGCAAGTCAGGAATGGTTTGCGCTGGTGTTGGGAGCGTGGACTTTCGTCGCGCCCTGGGTTCTCGGTTTTGTCCTGCTCGGGCGGGCGAGCTGGGATCACTGGATTGTCGGAGCGCTGGTGTTCTTGATCGCGGCTTGGAACATTTGGAGCTTACGCAATGTGCCGTACCAGAACAGCGTTACAGCTCCGCCCCCGCGGCCCATGGCTTAGCCACTGGTTTCGGAGAACTCGCGCTGGGGCCGGCAAGCTCGCCGGCCGCGGCGCGAGCCGCTGTTTCGGTACCCGGTGCTCTGCCCTTTCATCTATTGAGCAGAACCACAAGCGAGGCGATTTTGGCGTCGACCTGCTTTAGCGTGTCTTGCAGCACGCGAATATTGTCTTGATCCGAGCCCCCCTTTGCGCTGGTGAAATAGCACGCGGCATCCTTGCTTTTGTAAAGCTGCGCGTAGTGGATCTTGCTAATGCAGGTGTTGACCTGCCGCAGAAGCCAGTTCAGGTCAGCGAGTTGTTTCTTGCTTTCCGCTGTGAAGAATTTCTCGGTCAGCAGCGCGTTCAGCAAATAGCTCTCGTTCCAAGTGACGACGCTGTCGTTATAGCGCCGCCAGGTTTCGTCCAGATCGGGTTGCGGAAACCCGTCCGCCAATTCGCCGCTGTACCGTTCCGTCCAGAAAACGCGCTGGGAGATCATATGGATCATATGGCGCAGCAGATCGCCTTCCTGCCCTTGTTCGGCCAGCACAACGGCTTCGCTTTTCTTGAAGCCGAGGTCGACCAGGACCTTGTCCCACGAAATCGAGCGCCGTCACCGTTGCCGCACTGCCGGCGGCGAGGGAGGCCAGCATTACGCCGAGATGCGACTTTCGTGGCTTGAAACCCGCGGTCCGGCTCTTCTCAGCCCCAGACTTCGCGGGCGGTTTCGACAACGAGGCGGAGCTTCGCATTTTGTTCCTCGATCGACAGTGCATTGCCGTCGACAGTCGACGAAAAGCCGCATTGCGGACTGAGACACAGCTGTTCTAGCGGCACGTATTTCGCCGCTTCGTCGATCCGCCGCTTGAGCTCGTCCTTGGTCTCGAGGGTGGCGCGTTTACTGGTCACGAGCCCCAGCACTACCCGCGTTGACCCGCGCGGCACAAACCGCAAGGGTTCGAACCCGCCGGAGCGCGCGTCGTCGTATTCGAGGAAAAAGCCGTCAACCGCCAATTCGCCGAACAATGCCTCGGCGACATGGTCGTACCCGCCTTCGGCCATCCATGACGATCGGAAATTGCCGCGGCACATATGGGTGCACACGGTCATTCCGTCCGGCTTGCCGGCCAGCGCGGCATTGATGATTTTGATGTTGGTCAGGTGCTGCGTGTCGCCGTCGCCGCCAATGCTGTTGACATAGGCGCGCTGCGCCGGGTCGTTCAGATAAGCGAGACTGGTGTCGTCGAGCTGCAAATAGGTGCAGCCGAGCCGGTGCAAGGCGGCAACTTCATCGGCGTAGACCAGGGCGAGGTCATCCCAGAATTGATCCATATCGGGATAAAGCGCGCTGTCGATCGCCGCCCGCCCGCCGCGATAATGCAGCATCGAAGGCGATGGGATCGTCAGCTTCGGCGTCGTCCCCGGCGGCGTGACCGATTTGAGGTAAACGAAATCCTCGCCGAAAATCGTCTCCTCCAGCCGCAATTTGCCACCGATGCGAAAGCCCCCGAGCGCCGCTTCGACAGAGCCGGCCTCATTCCTGAACTGCAGGCGCACGCTTTGGTCGATCTTGCCGACCCCGCCGATCTGATAGAGAAAATCCATATGCCACGAGCGGCGGCGAAATTCGCCGTCAGTGATGCCCTGGAGCCCGATCTGTTGCTGCATTTGCGCGACATCGCGGATCGCGGCATCCTCGACTCGCCGCAACTCCCCAGCCGAAAGGCGCTCCTGCTGATGCTCGGCACGCGCGCGCAGCAGTTCCGGCGGCCGCAGCAAACTTCCGACGTGGTCGGCGCGAAACGGCGGACCAGACACGGTGCTCATCTCAACCTCCCGCATTTTATCTTTCCAATCAGGTCGATCATAGCCCGCCTAATCGGACGATGCCACGCATCGAAGCCGCAGAGTTTTCCCAGGGTGTGCCATTCTTTTGCACTGTACCAGGTAGGCCGACCTGGATTGCAGACGAGGTGTTCTGAAGCCTTCGCAATGCAGACGGCTCGGGTCGAGAATCCGATTACAATGCTTCGCGGCTCGCGCAAACCTTAAGCTCCCCGTCACTGCGGGGATCGGGTAGTGGATCGGCTCGCGGCATTGTAAGCCGGGCAGGAACACACGATCTGCTTATGGCAATTGATAACGAGCGAATACCACTATTGGGGTGAAGCTGGTGCCGAAAGCGGCGGGTTGCGATAATTCACAGACCGCGCTTGCCGCTGGATCGGGCACGCGCGAAGAGCTGCCGTGGATATCCGTGGCGCCGGGAGCGCCTTATTTTATGACCGGGAGCGGGGTCGCCTGGACCCCGATCGGTCAAAACGACGCAATAACCTGGCCCGAGCTCAGAGGCCTGATCGGCCGCCGCGACCTTGCCGGCGTTGAGCGCCATCTCGCTTGGCTGCAAGAAAGCGGCGTGACCTGTCTGCGCCTGATGCTGGAATATTGTGAAGACGGGGATTGTTATTTCGAATGCCCGGCCGGGCACATCGAGCCGCAGATGATCACCCTATGGGACGATCTGGTGCGGCTCTGCGAGGGCCTTGGCCTGCGGCTGTTATTGACGCCGTTTGATACATTCTTTACCTGGAACAACTGGAGCGACCACCCGTACAACCGGGCGAATGGCGGGCCGTGCCGCGACCGAACCGAGCTGTTGTCATGCCCTGAGACGCGCGAACTGATCAAGGTGCGGCTGGCTTTTGCGACCCGCCGCTGGGGTGGAACTGGGGTCATCTTCGCCTGGGATTTGTGGAACGAAATGCATCCGGTGCAGGGCCTCGACCGGTCGCATTGCTTTGAGGATTTCATCGAGGATGTCGGCCCTTTTCTGCGCAATTTAGAGCTCCAGCTCCACGGCCGCAGCCATTTGCAGACGGTCTCGATCTTTGGCCCCGAATTGCAATGGAAGCCATGGCTCAATGAACCGATTTATCGCCACCCAATGCTGGATTTCGCGACGATCCATTTGCACGAGGAAGGCACCATCGATTTTCCGCTGGATACCGCCGCCCCGGCGATCAGCACAGGACGGCTTATCCGCGAGGCGCTGCGCGAAATTCGCGACTACCGCCCGATTTTCGACAGCGAGCACGGCCCGATCCATACCTTCAAAGATCACGGGCTGACCTTGCCGGAGGCATTTGACGACGAGTATTTTCGTCACATGCAGTGGGCGCATCTGGCTTCGGGCGCTGCCGGCGGCGGAATGCGCTGGCCCAATCGCGAGCCCCATAAGCTGACGCCGGGAATGCGCAAGGCGCAGCACTCGCTGGCGGGATTTCTGCCGCTAATCGATTGGAAACGATTTCGCCGACGCAATCTTTACGGTGATTTGATCATTAGCGATCACGCGGTCGCGGCGTTTTCCTGTGGTGACGACAACCAAGCTATCATCTGGCTGATGCGCACCGCGCCGATCGGGAGGGACGGTCGGCTCGACCGCGCGTCTCCGGCCCTGGTGACTGTGTCGGTGCCGGGGCTAGTGTCTGGAAATTATCGCATTGTCTATTGGGATACCGGAAAGGGCTGCATCTGCGGCGAAGAGCAGTGCTGGCATGACCAGGAAGGACCTCTGACCTTCCGCCCGCCGCCGATTTTTGGCGATCTCGCGATTGCCATCCGTTCATACATGACTTTACCAATTCCCGCTTGAATAAGGGTAAAGCCAATCGCGTAAATCAGATCGACTTTCCACTTCCGCGCGCTCAGGGACCCTTTCGGCGTTTTTGCCGTTTTCCGACCCGACTGTAATCCGGAGCTGATCGGGGCCGGCGGCGCCACGCGCCGATCATGTCTGGCGTTAGCCGCGGCCCGGAGTGGTCGACTTGCCTTTGCCTTTTTCGGGCGGGTTATGCGTGTGATGGCGGTCGCGCTCGCCACCGCCGCCGGACACCCGGCTGTGGCGGGTATTGGTCGGCTGTCCCGGCTCTGGCCCGGAATGATGCGGCGGCTCGGGTTTGGTGGCGTCCTGGCGGCTGCTGCCCGGCCCGCCATGCGAGCGGTCGGCCGCCGGCGTCTTGGTGCTGCTCGACATTTCAGCGGTCCTGCTGGTAGCCCTGATTTCGCGTATTCGCTGCGATATTGCCTTGGCGCCCCTGCTTATCGATGTTGCGGTGGCGCGCCTCAGCGGCATCGGTGGCGAGGTCGGACGGTTTCTCGTCGGCGGCTTGGCCCCCCGGGCCCTTGTCGGAGCGCCCGGCCGGCGGCACCGGTGGCAGGTCTTTTTTCGACATTGGCTGATTACTCCCGCTTGAGTGAACGTGGATGGCTTCGCCGGCCGCTTCTGGCCATTCCAAAATGGTCCGCGGAGCCGTGGCCGAAGCCGGTCGCTTCACAACGTCGCCGCTTGGACAGACCCGGCCTTCTCCTGCTTAGTAAAACGCAGGCCTGGTCCAAACGTCCCGGCATCTGGTGCCGGAGCGAGTGAGGTTCCGCCAGCGCGAATTAGTGACGCTTCGCGGCTCAACCGTGGATTCATATACCCTACCTGGAACTCACGATTTGCGCCCAGCGTTCCGGTAATCCTCGATCAGTCCGGAGATAACATTTGACCTTGCTGAATCTTGATCGACCGAGCGTCCTTCATTCGAAGGCTTCGGGCTTCGGGCTTCGGGCTTCGGGCTTCGGGCTTCGGCCTGGGCGGGCATAGCCTCGTCTGTCTTTCACACTTGCGCTGGGGTCTGGTTTTTCAGCGGCCGCAGCATCTGATGACCCGGTTCGCGCGCTCAATGCCGGTTCTGTATATTGAGGAGCCGGTCTTCGCCGAGCGCAAGGCTCCGCATCTCGAGCGCTATTACGTCGGCGAAAACCTCGACGTCTTCGTTCCGCATATGCCTGAGAACATGCCGGAAGCTATGGCGCTCGCGGAACAGCGGCGGCTCCTGATGAATCTTATTCGCGAGCAGCAGATTGAGCGCCCAATCTTATGGTTTTACACGCCAATGGCATTGCAATATGCCGACGCAATCACGCCGGCGGCTGCTGTTTATGACTGCATGGACGAGCTGTCGGCATTCAAGGACGCTCCCACAGAGCTGCATCGCCTCGAAACCGAACTGCTGCGGCGCGCCGATGTCGTATTCACCGGCGGTATCAGCCTTTATGAGGCAAAACGGCCTCGGCATCCGAACGTCCATGCGTTCCCAAGCGCTGTCGATGCCGAGCATTTCGGCAAAGCGCGCGGGAGGCTATCCGACCCTGCGGATCAGGCAACGATCGGACGCCCCCGGCTCGGCTTTTGCGGCGTGATCGACGAGCGGCTCGATTGCGATCTGGTCGCTTCGCTGGCTCGCCTGCGCCCCGAATGGCAGCTGATTTTTGTTGGGCCGGTGGTTAAAATCGACCCCGCCAGCCTGCCACGCGCCGCCAATATCCATTACCTTGGCGGCAAAGCTTATGACGAATTGCCCGCCTATATCGCGAATTGGCATGTGGCTCTGATGCCGTTCGCGATGAACGAGGCGACGCGATTTATCAGCCCGACCAAAACGCCTGAATATTTGGCAGCCGGAAAGCCGGTGGTCTCGACGCCGATCACCGATGTCGTGCGCCGCTGGGGCGGTCTTGAGGGGGTGCATATCGCCAAAACGCCGATGGAATTTATTGACGCGGCGGCCGCGGCACTGGACCTAGTCAAGAACGGCGGCGCCTGGCTCGAAAAGGTCGATCGCGAGCTGGCCGAAATCTCGTGGGATCGCAGCTGGGCGCAAATGGCGGCGTTGGTCGAAGCGGCCGTAAAGCGAGGTGATCGGAAAATCGACCCCACCGAAGTGAAAGTCGCGGTATCCAACCCGGCGTGATTGGCTCGCGCGACGAGTTGTGATCCCGACGATAAATTAACTCTAAGATTAGCGGCAGCCGCCCAGCGACGCGGAGCGCTGTTGCAGTGCAGCACTTCAACTGCTGCGATCTATAGCAGATCGATCCAAAGACCATCACTTATTTTATTGAGCAATTTATATGCGGACATTGGAACGCGTTCTCCTGTGCAATGTTTCTGTAAGCCGGCCTAGACTGTTTTGATCAACAGCAACAGCCGGCGCAGCTTGGCGGCCCATATCGCCGACCACTCCTGATAAGTCGAAAGGAAACCATTTTGCTAGCCCCTAACGGAGCGGACAGTGTTTGATTGGCTGGTGGTCGGCGCCGGCTTTGCCGGAAGCGTCATTGCCGAGCGGCTGGCAAGCCAGCGTGATGAAAAGGTGCTCTTGATCGATCGGCGGCCGCATATCGGCGGCAATGCCTATGATCGTCACAACAAGGCTGGGATCCTGATCCATCAATACGGTCCGCACATCTTCCACACCAACAGCAAAACCGTTTTTGATTATCTGTCGAATTTCACTGCTTGGCGGACCTACAAGCACCGCGTGCTGGCCGAGGTGGACGGCATGCAGTTGCCGATCCCGATCAATCTCGACACCATCAATCGGCTTTACGGGCTTTCCCTGACCTCGATCGAGCTCGAGGGTTGGCTCGCCGCCCGTGCCGAACCGATCGAGGTGATCCGCACTGCCGAGGACGTTGTCCTCAGCACCGTCGGCCGCGAGCTTTATGAAAAGTTTTTCCGTGGCTACACAAGAAAACAGTGGGGGGTCGATCCCTCGGAGCTCGACAAATCGGTGACGGCCCGGGTGCCGACGCGAACCAATACCGATGACCGTTATTTCGGTGACAAGTACCAATTCATGCCGGCCGCCGGGTTTACCCGGATGTTCGAACGGGTTGTCGACCACCCCAATATCGAGATTATGCTGGACACCGATTATAGCGACCTAACCCCAAGCGTCCGCTACCGGCAGGTAATCTTTACCGGGCCGATCGATGAGTATTTCGGTTATTGTTATGGGAAGCTGCCCTACCGGTCGCTGTCATTCAAGCATGTGACGCTGAACAAACCGTGGCACCAATCGGTCGCAGTCGTGAACTACCCGCTGACCAATGATTATACTCGGGTGACTGAGTACAAACACCTTACCGGTCAGCAGCACGCGCAGACGAGTTCTGACCTACGAATACCCGTCCGACAAAGGCGATCCCTATTATCCGATCCCGCGTCCCGAAAACGCCGAGCTCTTCAAACGCTACGAGACCTTGGCGCTGGCGACCAAAGGCGTGTGGTTTGTTGGGCGCCTAGCTACCTATCGCTATTACAATATGGACCAGGTAGTCGGCCAGGCATTGGCCACCTTCCGCCGGATTGATGAGAGCCTCGGCAAGCGGTCGCCGCCCCTTCAGAAGGCGGCAAGCGGCGGCGACTTGGAGCTCGCTGTTTGAGCTGGGTCAGCGACGCGGCGCGGCGTGATGTCGGCGATGTAACCCTAGAAGCCGCCGCGCCCGCTCCTCCGATCGAAATCTGGGGCGGCATTGAGTGCACGATTACCCGGGTCCATAACACATTTCGCGACCAGATTTTGGAGACCGGCCACAGTCACCGCCCTGAAGACCTTGACGCAATCGCCGAACTCGGTCTTCACGTTTTGCGCTATCCGGTACTCTGGGAGCAGGTGGCTCCGGATCATCCTGACTGCCGCAATTGGGACTGGCACGATGCCCGGCTGCGGCGGCTTGCTGACCTGGGGATTACCCCGATCGCTGGCCTCGTACATCATGGCGGCGGCCCGCACTACACCAACCTGCTCGACCCCGAATTCCCCGGCCTGCTGGCCCAGTACGCCGCAACGGTTGCCCGCCGCTATTCCGGCATCGAGATGTTTACCCCGGTCAACGAGCCGCTGACCACGGCGCGCTTCAGTTGCCTTTACGGGCACTGGTATCCGCACCACAAGAACACCGGGGATTTTCTGCGCGCCCTGGTGAACGAGTGCTACGGCACCGCATTGGCGATGCGGGCCGTTCGAAAAATCACGCCGCAAGCGCGGCTGATCCAAACCGAAGACATCGGAAAAACCTACAGTACGCCGCTGCTGCGTACTCAGGCAGATTATGAGAACGACCGGCGCTGGCTCAGCCTCGATCTGTTATGTGGGCGGCTCGATCCCCATCACCCCTGGTATCGGGAATTTATAGATGCCGGGATCCCCGAGAGAATTCTCGACGATTTGGCCGAATTCCCCTGTGAGCCGGATGTTATTGGACTGAATTATTATCTTACGACCGACCGGTTTCTCGATCAGCGGCTGAACCGCTACCCGCGCACCACCTGGGGCGGGAACGGGCGGCAAGCTTATGCCGATGTCGAGGCGGTGCGCATCGCCCGCAAGGATATCCAGACCGGCAGCGCCGCGCGTCTGCGGGAGGTCTGGGAGCGATACCGGTTGCCGGTGGCAGTCACAGAAGTACACGCTGGCTGCACCCGCGAGGAGCAATTGCGGTGGCTGTTGGATGGCTATGACGGCGCCGTCAGGTTGCGCAGCGAGGGGATCGGCGTACGCGCCGTGACCGTCTGGGCGCTGATTGGAGCGGTCGATTGGAATTCCCTCCTGACCCGCCGGGAAGGACATTACGAAAGCGGGGCCTTTCACGCCCGACATGGCAGCCGCCCGCGTCCAACCGCGCTCGCCAACGCGATCGTCTCGCTGGCATCAGGCCGCCGGCATGATCACCCCGTGCTGGACACCCCGGGCTGGTGGCGCCGCGATATGCGCTTTTTTCGCCAGTCTCGACACTCGGCTCCGGAGAGGAGAACCATGGCTCGCGAGTTATTGATTACCGGCTCTACTGGCACCCTCGGACGCGCGCTGACCCGCATTTGTGCCTTGCGCGGGCTGCAGCACCACATCACCAGCCGGTCGGAACTCGACATCGCCGAGCCGAATTCGATTGAAGCGGCGCTCGATCGGCATCGGCCTTGGGCGGTCATCAATACTGCGGGGTATGTTCGCGTCGCCGATGCCGAGAAGGAACCCGATCGCTGCTTTCGCGAAAACACGGAGGGGGCAGCGGCTCTAGCGAGGGTCTGCGCTAGGCTCGGGATCCCATTCGTCACGTTTTCCTCGGACTTGGTATTCGATGGGCGACTCGGGCGAGCGTATGTCGAAACCGATGTGCCGTGTCCAGTCTGCGTCTACGGCGCGAGCAAGGCAGAAGCTGAACGGCAGGTGCTGGAAATTCATCCCGACGCGCTGATCGCACGTACCAGCGCCTTTTTCGGGCCGTGGGACCGATATAATTTCGTTTACCACACGCTCTGCGCCTTAACCGCCGGCCGCGAAGTCAGCACCGTTGCGGACATCGTGATTTCGCCAACCTACGTACCGGATCTCGTCAACGCGTCGCTCGACCTGTTGATCGACGGCGAGACCGGGATCTGGCACCTCGCCAACCGCGGTGCGGTTTCCTGGGGTGAGCTGGCGAGGTTGGTGGCGGCGCGCGCCGGTTTCGACGCCGATCGAGTGATGCTTACCCGCGGTGATGACCCGCCGGCCAGCACGGCGATGGCGAGTTTGCGCGGCGAAATGTTGCCGCCCCTCGATTCGGCGCTCGACCGGTTCTTCAAGGAGAGTGAGGTGGCGTGGCGCCCTGAGAGCGACCGACCAGGCTCGTGATCACCGCGTCGGTATCGCGTGCTGCGGCCGAGCCTTGCGCCGAGGCCAAGGCGAGCAAGCTGTCGAGCAGAATTGTGGCGGTTGGATCCGCCCCTGGCTCGTCGCGGAACAGCCGAAACGTTGAGGCGACAAAGCGCCCGGTGCCGTAGCCGCGCTCGACCGCGAGCGCGACCGGTTTGTGAATCCACCCGACCACCAGCCCGGCGTGAACGCGCGCCTGGAAGTCGAGCAGGTTGCAACCGGAGATGACGTAATCCGGCAGAACCCGATCAAAGGTCTCGTCGAGCAGCGGCCCTCCCGGAACCCGCGAAAAGCCGCACGGGCGGTGCAGCCAGCTAAAACTCGACGCCCAATCGCCACGCCACGCGGTGCCGGCGCGCTTGCGCACTCTGACGTTTTGCCAATGCGGGAATAGCGGGCTGAGGCGAAATTCACCGCTCGGAAATAGCAGCAGCCGACCGCCTTCGCGCACATGCGCCGCGACGGTGCGATCAAGGCTGTTCGTTACCCACAGCGTTGCCGCTTGCGGCTCGGCGGTGACTTGGTACCCCAGCGCTTCGAAGCGGGCGCGCAGGTCGGGCCGAGGCGACCAGATTGCGGGGATATCGGAGCTGCGAAAATCGCGCGGGTGAACCGCGATATCGAGATAGTTGGTGGCGACGATCGAGCCATTGGCCGCCCGCAACACGAACTCTGCCCTCTTTATGCACGACCGCTGCTCGTCGGGGATCGGGAGGGCGAGCGGATCGAGGGTGCGAACCGTTTGCGGCTCTTGATCCGGCACCGCGACTGATGTCTTTGCCCCAAAGGTGATCTCCAGCTCGGCCCCGCGTAACACCGGCCCGGCGCCGTGCGCGATCGATAGCTCGATCACAGCGGTTTCACCCGCCCAATAAGACAACCGCGTCCAGCGCGGCACAATCACAATGTCGGCGCTGATCGTCGGGAAGACATTGTGAAACGTGCGCGGGTTGCGGCGCATGTCGAGCAGCCCGTTGCATTCCCAATGCGCGTCGCTCAGCTCGGTGATGACATACCCGGCAATACTCTTTTTCCGGCGCAGCGCTTCGATCTCGTATTTCAACGCCCGAAACTGCTGCCATTGCGCTGCTTCGACAAAGTCTTGCAAATTTCCGAATACCCTTCCGAGGCTCCAATCGGCAAAACGGTGCTGCACGCCGTGCGGGTACATTACCCCTTCGCCCCAGTCATGGCCTGTCTCAAACCACCAAGGCTCATTCCCCGAGGCGTCGGCGAGAAGTTTGGGATCGGGCAGCCCCCAATTTCCGAATTCGGAGCACATCAGCGGCTCGTGACCGGTCTGCACTGTCTCGTTTGCCGACGCAAAGAGCCACGAGGCGCGCGTCGCCAGTTGCTTTACAAAGCGATCCCAGCCGAGCCGATTGTCTGGGAAAGCGGCATAGTAGTGATAATCGGCGATGTCGGTTTCGATATGGGAGCTCGGCGCCAATGGCGAGTTGTCGACGACAAGCCGCCCCGGATCATAGGATTTGAGCCACTGGTAAGTCCCTTTGAGCCAATCGCGATCAAGCGGGTCGTTGACCAGATCGACCCCCCAGTTCTCGTTGATAATGGTCCAGCAGATAATCGAGGGGTGGTTGCCGTCGCGGTCAACGATTCCTCTTAGTATCTCCCGCTTGCGTGCCCGCGAGCGCTCGGTCGACATTCCCATCGTCGGCAATTCGGTCCACACGAGTAGGCCGACGCGGTCGGCAACCTGGTAATAGCGCGGATCGGGCGCCTTGATATGGCAGCGCAGACAATTGAGCCCGAGTTGCTTGGCTTTGCGAAACTCGTCCTCGAGAAATTCGATTGAGGGCGTCGTGCAAATTGTGTCCGGATAATAATCCTGATCAAGCGCCGCCCTGATATAGAGCGGCTCGCCGTTCAGATAAAAATGGCCGTCGCGTGCTTCGATGGTCCGAAACCCAAACTGATCCTCAAATTCGTCCACGACCTGACGATCGCGTTGGAGCGTCAGGTGAAGCGTGTAAAGAGTGGGCGCGGTCGGCGACCATGCCTCTACCTCCCTCACGACAAGCGTGAAATCGGCTTTCTCAGCACTGCGTTCGAGCACCGCCGAGGCGCTCGCGACGGTTTGGCCGCTCGGCGCTTTGATTGCCAAGGTTGCGCGAGTTTCGGCAATCAGCGGATTTGCGAGGAACAGGCCGACAGCGACGCGCCCTGTCGCCAGTTCGGGCACGATGCGGGCGCGCTCAATGTGATCGATGGTGCGCCGTTCGAGCCATACCGACTGCCAAATCCCGGACAGCGGGCCGTACCAGCTCTGCTTGCCCAATGGCATCTCGGCCAGCGGCGCCTCTGGGGAAACCATCGGATCGTCGGTTGGGCTGTCGACTTGAATCTTGATCTCGTTGTTGCCCTCGAGGAGCTGCTCGGTCACATCGAACGAGAATGGGAGAACCCCCTCGACATGCGCTCCGACCAGTTCGCCGTTCACCCAAGCCCGCGTAATGTGGAACACGGCGCCAAACCGAAGAAAAACGTGCTCGCCAATCCAGCCCGCCGGGATGTCGATATTCCGGCGATAGATTCCAGTGCCGCCTCGCATCCGCAAGTCGGGGAATTGGGCTTGCCAGACGCCGGGAACCTGGATGCATCGCCAGCCCACTGGGTTTGAGCGATAATCCTCGACTAAGTGTAAAAATTCCCAGCTGCCGTCGAGCGAGATACGGTTCGTGCCGGGTTCCCCGCGTTTAAGTGACTGGGGCGCTTCGAGCGCCTCAAGCGAGGGGGCGGCGGGCAAAACGTCCTGAGGCATGTCGATCGGGTAACTCCGAAAAAGGACGCGAGGTCCTGTAAATGAGGAGGGCTAAGCTTGAGATATCTTGCTATGCGAGACGAAATCGCCTCCGGGAAGTAAAGCAATCGAAAAATACGGCTGAAACTTGACGTTAACCTGCTGCAAATGCCCCTACCCGGCTTTCCAAAAGTTGCTCTACCATCGCCAAGCAGGAACGTGCGTCGACCGCCAGCGTTTCGGTGCCCAGGTTGTTAACATAGAGATGCCGATCAAATGATGCATCGGGCCGAATACCTCAAGCCGGATGGCCGCCGGCTGTGGCTCTACGGCCGGTCGCCGCCGTGGATCGGAGCGGTGCCAAGCCCCTCCTCAGAACCCGTCACCGTCCAAACCCATCTTCGCCGCGATCCGATTCGGGATGAGTGGGTGATTTATGCCACGCACCGGCAGAATCGAACCTTTTTGCCCGCGGCGGCGGAGGACCCGCTTGCTCCGACAACCGATCCGCAACACCCAACCGAATTGCCGTCCGGCGACTACGAGGTTGCGGTCTTCGACAATCGTTTCCCGAGCCTCTCGCTGAACGCCGGTCCCCCGCCGCCAATAGTGGGGGTCGAAACCGCGCCTGGCCTCGGTAGCTGCGAGGTGATCGTCTTCTCGAAGGACGGGTCGGCCAGCCTCGGCGAGCTGCCGCTCGATCACATTTCGTTGATATTTGAGGTCTGGGCCGACCGCACGCAGTATCTGCAGCAGGCTGGTCTTGCCTATGTACTGCCGTTCGAGAATCGCGGAATCGAGATCGGTGCGACACTGCAGCATCCGCATGGCCAGATTTACGCCTACGGGTTCCTGCCCCAGCGCCAAGCCAACATAATGCAGAGACTGCGCGGTCATTACCACCGTACTGGCCGTGATCTGGTCGCCGATCTGGCGAGCTCGGAGCGCGATCTGGGCATCCGGCTTATTGCCGAACAGGGCGGTGCTGCCGGGTTTACCTCACCGTTTGGCCGTTTTCCTTACGAGACATGGGTCGTGCCGACGCGTCCGGCTTCCTATCTGGCCGAACTCACAGAGCCCGAGCGCATCGATATGGCATTCGTCCTGTCGCAAGTCCTGCGCCGGCTCGACCGATTATGGGATCGCCCAATGCCTTATCTGATGACCGTCAACCAAGCTCCGTCTGATGGGCAAGCGCATCCCGAGTGGACCCTATGGATCGAGATCTGTCCGATCCGCCGCGCCGCCGACAAGCTAAAATTTCTTGCCGGAACCGAGCTCGGAGCAGGCGTCTTCGCCAATGATGTCACACCCGAAGCGGCGGCGGCGGCACTGCGGAGTGTGCATCTGTGAATACCGTGCGAGGTTTTCGCGAAGTCTTTGGCAACGATCCTACCATCTCAGCTGCCGCCCCCGGGCGGGTCAATCTGATTGGCGACCACACTGACTACAATCAGGGTTACGTACTGCCGACCGTCATTCCCCAACAGACCACGGTCGAAGCGGCTATTGGCAGTGGTCGGCACGCGGTCTACAGTGCCACACTTGACCGCATTGTCTATTTTGACGGCGGTGAACTCAGCGATTTCGGAAGGTATGTCGGGGGCTGTGTGCGCGTCCTGCAGTCACGCGGAATTGAAGTGCCGCCGCTGCAGCTGCGAATTGCGTCCGATGTTCCAGTCGGTTCGGGTCTTTCGAGCAGTGCGGCGCTCGAAGTCGCCACGATCCGGGCGATCGCTGCGTTGCTCAAGCTCACTCTCGGAGCCGAGGAAACGGCGCTTCTCGCGCACAAAGCGGAGGTGGAGTATGCCGGTGTCTCATGCGGGATCATGGACCAGATGGCGTGCAGCCTGGGGCATCTTGGCCTGATGCTGCTTTTGGACACGATGACACTGGAGCGGCGTCTCGAACCTCTGCCCGAGAATGCCGAACTCCTGGTCGTCGACAGCGGGATATCGCGCGCATTGGGCGCAACGCAATACAATCAGCGTCGTGCGGAATGCGAGCTGGCCGCTGCAATGCTGGGAGTCGATACTCTGCGCTTCATTACCGACCCGGCTGTCGTGGAGCGGCTTCCCTCGCCATTGAGGGAACGCGCCCGCC
The DNA here is from genome assembly GCA_963777435.1 of uncultured Alphaproteobacteria bacterium. GTDB lineage: Bacteria > Pseudomonadota > Alphaproteobacteria > ATCC43930 > CGMCC-115725 > AP-15. The sequence goes on along the minus strand of CAVZQT010000003.1, from coordinate 2,121,667 downwards.
ATGTGGTAACCGAAAACGCGCGCGTGCTTGCGGCGGTCAGCGCTGACGCGGGGCAGTTCGGGGCATTAATGAACGCGTCGCACGCCAGTCTGCGGGACGACTATGCCGTGTCGGTGGCGGTGATCGACGCTATTGTCGCTGCTTTGCAAAGCGAGCCGGATGTGTTTGGCGCGCGCCTCACTGGAGCGGGGTTTGGCGGCTGCTGCGTGGCGCTGGTCAGAACGGGACGAGCCCGCGACATCGGTGAGCGCGTGATCGCCGGGGAATTTTCTGGTTCGGCGCCCTGCATCGTCGTTCCTGGCGAGCGGCCCCAGTTGGTTCTTGCAGCCGAAGGCCGGCTGGCGAGGTCGCTGCGGCATCCGTCTGCGGTTGCCTCGGCCTTGGCGGATTGAACTCTAAGCGCGCAGTGCGGCCCATTGCAGGTTCCGTAGACGGACCGGAAGTTCAAGTCCCAATTCGGAGCGATTACTGTATTTATGGCCCTACTGTGACCGGACATGCTGAATGGCCAGCATACCGAGTTGCCGCGTTCGCTGGGCCCGGTTATTGGCTTTTGTTATCGCCCATTCTGTCTCGGCAGACGTTTGGCCTTGACGAATCTCCCGTTTACCCGCGCGCAGTTCTGTCATACTAAAGAGGCAGTAACGAATCGCCTTGCTAGCTCGGGAGGAAGCAATGCTGGGATTGATGTCGGAGCGGTCGTTGCTGATCTCGTCGATTATCACGCATGCCGCGACCTATCACGGTGATGTCGAAATCGTCTCGCGCAGCGTCGAAGGCCCGATTCATCGCTACACCTATAGAGCCGCTGCGCGCCGCGCGAAATTGCTGGCAAAGGCACTCCTGCGGCTCGGCATCGAGCCGGGGGATCGGGTTGCGACCTTGGCCTGGAACACCTATCGGCACCTCGAACTATATTACGCGATTTCGGGTATTGGCGCTATTTGTCACACGATCAATCCGCGGCTCTTCGACGATCAAATCGCTTACATTGTCAACCATGCCGCCGACCGGCTGATCTTTGTCGATACCACCTTCCTGCCAATCGTCGAGCGCCTGGCGCCGCGCTTTCCGGCGAACTGCCATATCGTGATGTTGTGCGATGCGGAAGCGGCGCCGCAAACCAACCTGCCCATCCTCGCCTGCTACGAAGCTTTGCTCGCGGGCGAGGACGACGACTTCGACTGGCCCGAATTCGATGAGCGCAGCGCCGCCTCATTGTGCTACACTTCGGGCACCACCGGCCATCCCAAAGGCGCTCTCTACAGTCACCGCTCGACGATATTGCACGCCTTCGCGATATCGCTTCCCGACGCAATCTCGATCTCGGCGGCTGACGTGGTCTGCCCGGTGGTGCCATTATTTCATGCCTGCGGCTGGGGCATTCCTTATGCAGCGCCGATGAACGGTGCGAAACTGGTGCTCCCCGGCCCGCGTCTCGACGGGGCTAGCCTCTGCGAATTGTTTGAGAGCGAGGGCGTCACCTATGCCCTCGGAGTGCCGACCGTGTGGCTCGGCTTCGAAAGCCACCTTTCGACATCGGGCGCGCGCTGTTCGAGCTTGCAGCGGGTGTTGTCGGGCGGTTCGGCGGTGCCTCCTTCGATGGTCGAGGCTTTTGCCCGGCATGGCATCGATATGCGCCAGGGCTGGGGGATGACCGAAATGAGCCCGCTCGGCACGACCTCGGCTCTGAAGGCCAAACACCGCGCTCTCGATCCGCAACAGCACCTCGCGGTGAAGATCAAGCAGGGAAGACCGGTCTTTGGTGTCGAAATGAAGATCGTCGACGATGCCGGGCGCACTCAGCCGCATGACGGCAAATCGATGGGCGAACTCCTGGTGCGCGGCCCATGGATCGTCAGTGGTTATTTCGCCGACGAGGCGGCAAGCTCAGCCGCGGTCGAACCCGATGGCTGGTTCCACACCGGCGACATGGCGACCATTGACGCCGACGGCTATATGCAGATCACCGACCGGCGCAAGGATGTGATCAAATCGGGCGGCGAATGGATCAGTTCGATCGATCTCGAAAACGCCGCGATTGCCCATGACGACGTCGCCGAAGCTGCGGTCATTGCCGTGTCAGATCCGCGTTGGGGCGAGCGCCCGTTGCTGATTGTCGCGCCGCGCCCTGGCCGCCGCCCTGAGCGCGAAGCGTTGATCGAGTTCCTCGCCGGCCAATTCCCAAAATGGATGCTGCCCGACGAAGTCGTCTGCATCGACGAGTTGCCGCACACTGCGACCGGCAAAGTCATGAAAACCCGGCTGCGCGAGATGTTCGGAGAGCGCGAGGCTGGGGCTCGTTGATATTGCCAGCTCGTTGATATTGGTTGTCTGCTTCCCCATCCTTCGGGGATGACCGTCACCGTCCGCTTCGCGCCTTCCCCGACAGGCTTTCTGCATATCGGCGGGGCGCGCACCGCACTGTTCAATTGGCTCTTCGCCCGCCATCACCAGCGACATGGCGAGGGGGGTCTCTTCCGGCTGCGGATCGAGGATACCGACCGCAAGCGCTCGACCCCCGAGGCGGTCTCAGCCATCATCGATGGCCTCGAATGGCTCGGCCTCGAATGGGACGGCGAGGTCGTGCATCAATTCGCGCGGGCCGAACGCCACGCCGAGGTCGCGAGACAGTTGCTGGCGGCAGGCCGGGCCTATTATTGCTACTCCGCTCCGGCCGAGTTGGAGGCAATGCGCGAGAAGGCGCGGTCGGAAAAGCGTTCGGTCCGCTATGACGGCACCTGGCGCGACCGCGACCCGGCCGAGGCGCCGCCGGGTGTGGCGCCGGCAATCCGTCTCAAAGCCCCGCAGCAGGGAGCGACAACAATCCGCGATCACGTGCAGGGCGAGGTCACGGTGTCGAACGCCGAACTCGACGATCTGATCATCCTGCGCGCGGACGGCACGCCGACCTATAACCTGTCGGTCGTGGTCGACGATCACGACATGGAAATCACCCACGTAATCCGTGGTGACGATCACCTGAACAATGCCTTTCGGCAGGCGCAAATCTACCGCGCGCTCGATTGGCCTGTCCCCGAATTCGCCCATGTGCCGCTAATCCACGGCCCTGATGGTGCGAAACTATCAAAGCGCCACGGCGCGCTGGGCGTCGATGCCTATCGCGACATGGGCTATCTACCCGAGGCGTTGCGCAATTATTTGTTGCGGCTCGGTTGGAGCCACGGCGACGATGAGATCATCTCGACCGAAGAAGCGATCCGATGGTTCGACCTCGATGCGATCGGTCGCGCTCCGGCCCGCTTCGATTTCGCCAAGCTCGGCAACCTGAACGGCCACTATATCCGTAATGCCGATGACGACCGACTGACCGCACTGGTAGCGCAAGAGCTGGAAAAAGCGCTTGGCCGCCCGCTCGACGACAGCGACCGCGAGCGGCTGCGCCGCGCCATGCCCGAACTCAAATTGCGGCCAAAAACTCTGGTCGAACTCGCCGCCAACGCACGCTTTCTGGTGGCGCGGCGGCCGATTGCCCCCGATGCGAAGGCGGCGCGGCTGCTGAGCCCGGAGGCACGGCGGCTGCTGGGCGAGATCGGGCCGGTGCTGGGGCAGGGCGAGTGGCACGCCGCCGCGCTCGAAGAACGGGTGCGCGCGTTTGCCGACGAAGACGATGTGCCGCTCGGCGCGATCGCGCAGCCACTGCGGGCGGCACTGACCGGTTCGGCGGCCTCGCCCGGCATCTTTTTTGTGATGGAGGTGCTGGGCCGCGATGAGAGTTTGGGCCGCATCGCTGATGCCGCTGCGGGAGCCGGCTAAATCCCGGACCATTTCCTACAACTCATTTCGCACCTGCGAAGGTTTGCCAAGCCGCCCTGCGGTGTCTATTTTCTTATCGAAATACGGGAATGACCCGCAGCTTGGCAGAGTGAGGTGAAGCAATGGCCGGCAACAATCTTTCGACCGGAACGATGACGCTTACCGATAATGAAACCGGAAATTCGGTCGAGCTGCCCGTCATGCACGGGACGATCGGTCCGCGGGTCATCGACATCCGCAAGCTTTATGCGGAGAGCGGCTGCTTTACCTACGATCCCGGGTTTATGGCGACCGCCGCCTGCCGGTCGAGCATCACCTATATCGACGGTGACGAAGGGATCCTGATGTACCGCGGTTACCCGATCCAGGAGCTGGCCGCGCACAGCGATTTTCTCGAAGTCGCCTACCTGCTGCTGAACGGCGAACTGCCGAATGCCAAGGAAAAGGCGCAGTTCGTTTCCGACATCACCCATCACACGATGGTGCACGAACAGCTGTCGAGCTTTTTCCACGGCTTCCGCCGCGATGCGCATCCGATGGCGGTGATGTGCGGGGTCGTCGGCGCGCTATCCGCATTCTATCATGACTCGACCGACATCAACGACCCCTACCAGCGGATGGTCGCGACCCATCGGCTGATTGCCAAGATGCCAACGATCGCGGCAATGGCTTATAAGTATGCGCACGGCCAGCCGTTCATCTATCCGCAGAATTCGCTCGGCTATACCGAGAATTTCCTGCACATGACCTTTGCGGTGCCGTGCGAGGAGTACAAGGTCAACCCGGTCGTAGCACGGGCGCTTGACCGCATCTTCATCCTGCACGCTGACCACGAGCAGAACGCGTCGACCGCAACCGTGCGCAACGCCGGGTCGAGCGGCGCCAATCCGTTTGCCTGCATTGCGGCCGGCATCGCCTCGCTTTGGGGCCCGGCGCATGGCGGCGCCAACGAGGCGGTCTTGAAGATGCTGGGTCGCATCGGCGATAAGTCAAAAATTCCTGAATTTATCAGCCACGTCAAAAACAAGAACGAGCACGAGATCCAATACGGCTTCGGTCATCGCGTCTACAAGAACTACGATCCCCGCGCCCGCGTCCTGCGCGACAGTTGCCACGAAGTTCTCGACGAGCTCGGTATCAAAAATGAGCCGCTGCTCGAACTGGCGATGGAGCTCGAAAATATTTCCCTAAATGATGACTATTTTATTTCAAGAAGGTTGTATCCGAACGTCGATTTTTATTCCGGCATCATCCTGAAAGCGATCGGCTTCCCAACCTCGATGTTTACGGCACTGTTCGCGATCGCCCGAACCGTCGGCTGGGTGGCGCAGTGGCAGGAGATGCTCGAGGACACCGACGCCAAGTTGATGCGCCCGCGGCAGCTGTTCATCGGGCCCGACGAACGTCATTATGTCCCGATTGAAAAGCGCGGGTAGCTGTTTCGAATAGGAAAGGCTTTCATGGTTTCGGGTGCGCGGACATCGCCGCGAGCCCGGAACCCGTGAACACCGCCTGCGGAATTACCAGGTGTGACGTCGTGGCGATGGGTTCCGCGCCTGCCCCTTGCGAGGCATCCCGGGCGGTAATCAAGCTGAGTTCTGTCGCCGATCAAAAGCACAATATCGGGTAAATAAAGCGTAGGGAGGTAAGTGATGGCCGAAATCCTGGGATTGGGGTGCACGCATCGGCCCCTGATGCTGCGCCGCGACGAGGACTGGACCTTTATGATGCGGACGGCGCTCGCCGACCCGGATATGCCCGAGGCGTATAAGGATCCGTCGAACTGGCCAGTCGAGCTCCGCCAGGAGTTGGGCAACGATTGGGACGCTGCCGCGGCCGGGCGGGCGCGCGAGGTTTACCGCCGCCATTTCGCCGAGGCGCGCCGGGCACTCGATGAATTCAATCCCGATGTCATCATCATGTTCGGCGACGACCAATACGAAAATTTTAAGGAGGACATTGTTCCGCCCTTTGCGGTGCTCGCCTATGAGGACCGCGACATTCAGCCATGGGCCCATCGCCGCACACCCGACAACCCGTGGGGCGAGCCGGCCGACAAGACCTTCCGCCTGAAGGGTCACCGCGAGGCTGGCAAATATCTCGCAACTGGGTTGATCGAGAGCGGGATCGACGTCGCCTACGCGTATAAGCCGCTGCATCACACGCTCGGCCACGCCTTCGAAAATACGATACTGTTGCTCGATGACGACCGCCGCGGCTTCGACTACCCGTTGATCCCGTTTTCGGTCAATTGTTACGGCCGCCGCGTCAATGCGGCGCGCGGTTTACGGCTGCCACTGGCGATGCGCGACGACATCCGCAACCTCGATCCGCCCTCGCCCAATCCGGCGCGGTGCATGGAAGTTGGGGCTGCGACAGCGAGGGTTATGGCGGCGAGCCCGTGGCGCACCGCGATCGTCGCGTCGTCGAGCTGGTCGCATTCGTTCCTGACCGAGAAGAACTATCAGCTATGGCCTGATGTGCCCGCCGACCGCCGCCTGTACGAAGCGTTGGAACGGGGCGATTATGCGAGCTGGCATCGCTATACGACCGACCAGATCGAGGATAGCGGCCAGCACGAGGTCTTGAATTGGTTCTGCCTGTTGGGTGCGATGGAGGAACTCGGCCGCCGGCAGCCGCGACGCTCGACCTTTATCGAGACCTGGGCTTTTGTCTCTCCGGTGGTCTTCGCGTATTATCTGCCGTAGTCGAAACCTTCCCGCGACGGGGCCCCGCTAGAGCCATTCGCGGAAACGACCGCTTGAGATTTCGGCCGCTTTCTGGAAGCCGACCCTCAACCGCGCCAATCGTGACGCAGCATGGCAAAGAGCAGGTGATCCTGCCATTTACCGGCTATGCATAGATATTGGCGGGCGTAGCCTTCCTGTTGGAAACCTGTGCGGGCCAGGAGCGCACGGCTCGGGATATTGCTTGGCAAGCAAGCGGCCTCGACACGATGGAGACGAAGCCGGTCAAACGAAAAATCGAGAACCAGCGGCAGTGCGGCGGTCATCAGTCCCTGGCGGGCGAAGGGTTCGCCCATCCAATAACCGAGGCTCGCGGTTTCGGAAACGCCGCGGCGAACATTGGTCAGGCCGATGCCGCCGACCAGCATACCCTCGTGCGAAAAAATAAAGAAATTGTAGGCCTGATCGCAGCGCCAATCCTCGGCATATCGAGCCACCCGCGAACGAAAGCTGAGCCGGGAGAGAGCGTCGACCGGCCAGCTTGGCTCCCACGGCTCGAGAAAGTTCCGGGACCGTGCGCGCAAGCTCGCCCATACCTCCCAATCGCCGCGTTCGGGGATACGCAGATAAACGCGCTCTCCGGACAGGCGGAACGGGTCGGCGCGCGCCAGAAACAGGCGAGGAAAGGATTTGCGCTGCGGCGCCATACTACCGCAGCGTCACGCGGCAAGCCGCGCCCGAACGCGGTCGAAATCTTCGAGCCGGCTGAGCGGACCCAATGCAGTTAAGGTGGGCGGCGCAGAACGCCAGCGTTCGACGACGCGGCGGATGGCGGCATCATCGACAGCCTCGATGCGGCGCACAGTATCAGCGGGATCGAACGGCGTGCCATGGATCAGCAGATGCTGCGCCAGCTGTTCGCAGCGCGTAGAGGTGCTTTCCAGCGACATCAAGAGCCCCGCCTTGAGCTGGGTCTTGGCGCGAGCCAATTCGACTGGGCTCAAGCCGTCTTCGAGTTTTCGCGCCTCGTCGCACAGCGCCGGCACCAATTCGGCAGCCTCTTCCTCGCCGGTGCCCGCGTAAATGCCGAATAATCCGCCATCGCGGTAGCTGTGGCCAAAACAGTGGATCGTATAGACAAGCCCGCGCTTCTCCCGGATTTCCTGGAACAGACGCGACGACATACCGCCGCCAAACGCGGTGGTCAGCACCGATCCGGCATAAAAATCCGGGTCTTCGAGTGTCAGGCCTGGAAAACCCAGTACCAGATGGAGCTGTTCGAGGTCGCGTTGTTCGCGCCGTTCGCCCCCGGTGTAACGCGCAGGTTCGGTCGTGACCGGACGCTCGGCCGGCATGTCGGCGAGAAATTTCTCGGCGAGTTCGACAATCCGGCCGTGGTCGAGATTCCCCGCCGCGGCCAGAACCATCCCCCGCGCTCCGTAGTTATTGCGCAGATAGGATGTGACCTCGTCGCGACCGAGGCGACGAATGATTTCGGGCCGCCCGAGCACCGGCCGTCCCATCGCCTGGTCGGGAAAAGCGCATTCCTGAAAATGGTCGAAGATGATGTCGTCGGGCGTATCGTTCGCCTGCCCAATCTCCTGCAGGATGACGGTGCGCTCACGCTCCAGCTCTTCGGGCTCGAAGGTCGAGTGCTGCAGAATGTCGGCGAGGATGTCGAGCGCCAGCGGCACATCCTCCTTCAGGACTTTGGCGTAGTAAGCCGTGCTCTCGCGCGAGGTGTAAGCGTTGAGATGGCCGCCGACGGCCTCGATCTCCTCGGCGATTGCCAGGGCGCTGCGCCGCTCGGTGCCCTTGAACGCCATATGCTCAAGGAAATGGGCAACGCCATTGATCTCAGCCGGCTCGTTGCGGGTGCCGATGTCGACCCAGATGCCAACCGAAACGGTATCGACCGTGTCAATCCGGTCGGTAGCGATCCGAAGGCCATTTTCCAAACGCGATAACTCGATTGTCATGCGATCCTCTCGCTGCGCCGAGCATGGGCGCGAATATAGCTGGTCACGGCGCCCTGATCGTTGGGCAAAATGGTAATGCGCTCGCGCCGTTCGAATAAATCGGCGAGTGCCATTGGCAATGCCGGCCGAACTCCGGTCGCCCGTTCGACCGCATCCGGGAATTTCGCCGGATGCGCTGACGCCAGAGCCACCATCGGTGCAGCGCTTCTTTTCTCGGCCAATTCGGCGCGGGCCGCGCCGACGGCAACCGCCGTGTGCGGATCGATCAGCATCCCAGAGCGCTGGTAGGTGTCGGCGATGATTTGCATGGTCGTGGCGTCGTCGATTGTATGAGCGGAGAACAGCCGCTGCGCCGCGCGCCATTCCCCATCCGCGCGCGGCAGAATGCCGGTCCGGCGAAACTCGGCTATCGCCTCACTGACCCCGGCCCCGCTACGCCCCTTCAGCTCGAACAGTAAGCGCTCGAAATTGCTCGAGACTTGGATATCCATGCTTGGGCTCAGGCTTGGCTCGACTGGGGCGATCGCCATGTCTCCGGTGGCAATGTAGCGTGCCAGGATATCGTTACGATTGGTCCCGATGACCAGACGCTCGATCGGCAGTCCCATCCGGCGAGCAAGGTGAGCCGCGTAGACGTTGCCGAAGTTTCCGGTCGGCACGCTGAACGCCACGCTACGGCCGGGCGCTCCGAGAGCGGTTGCGGCAGCGAAGTAATAGACGGTTTGCGCGGCAATGCGGGCCCAGTTGATTGAATTGATCGCCGCGAGATTAAGCGCCTGGCGCAGTTGTGCTTCGGCGAACAGGGCCTTTACCAGATCCTGGCAATCGTCAAAGGTTCCCTCGATCGCGATCGGATGGGCGTTTGCCGAAGCGATCGTCGTCATCTGCCGCCGCTGTACCTCCGAGACCCTGCCATACGGATACAGGATGAAGATGTCGATCGCCTCGCGATCGCGGCACGCCTCCAATGCCGCCGACCCGGTATCGCCCGAAGTGGCGCCGATGATCGTGAGGTGTTCATCCCTGCGGGCGAGCGCCGCATCGAACAGTAAGCCCAGGAGCTGTAATGCCAGGTCTTTGAACGCTAAGGTTGGCCCGTGAAACAGCTCCAACAGCCACAAGCCGTGATCAAGCTGGACTAACGGCGTCACCGCGGCGTGGCGAAAGCCGCCATAGGCCGCCTGCGCGAACCGGGAAAGCTCATGCTTCGTGAATGCATCTTCGGCGAATAGGCCGACGATGTGAGCCGCCATTTTCGCATAAGGCGCTTGGGCCAAGTCACCGAGCGTTTCAGGGTCAAGCGCCGGCACATCGTCCGGCACATAGAGTCCGCCATCCTCGGCAAGCCCCGCCAACAGGACCTCCTCGAACGATACAGTCCGCGGTTGCGGTCGAGGGTCGCGGGTGCTGAGGTATCGCACAAAAAATAATCCCGTTGAGGCGAGGCGAACCTATCGCTGCACTCGCCTCGTCGCAAGCCGGCAAAAGCCCTACTCTTAGCGGTCGTAGCAGACGATGCCGGCGCAAAGGATGATCCGATGAAACGCTTGCTGGAGGATTTGCGGATCGTCGAGATCTCGGCGTTTGTCGCGGCACCGCTTGGCGGTATGACGATGGCGCAGATGGGCGCCGACGTCATCCGCATCGACCCGATTGGCGGCGGGCTCGATTTCGCCCGCTGGCCGGTGACAAAAGAAGGTGCGAGCCTCTATTGGGCGGGGCTCAATAAAGGCAAGCGCTCGCTGGCATTGGCGCTCGACAAGCCGGAGGGCCGCGACATCGCTCGGGCGCTCGCCGCGGCACCGGGCCCTGGCGGCGGCATCCTCCTGACCAACCTGCCGCCGTTGCGCGGTCCCGACTACCCGAGCCTCAGGGCGATGCGCAACGACATGATCGTGCTGCGTCTCGTCGGCAACCGCGACGGCTCGGCCGCGGTCGACTACACGGTCAACGCCGCAAGCGGGTTCCCGCTGGTCACCGGGGTGGGCGGGTCGCCGGTCAACCATGTCCTGCCGGCCTGGGATATCGCCGCCGGACTTTATCTCGCCACCGGTCTGCTGGCGGCGGAGCGCCATCGCAGCCGAACCGGCGAAGGCCAGGAGGTGGTCGCGGCTTTGGCCGATGTGATGCTCGCGACCGTCGGCAATCTTGGATATATCGGCGACGTGCAGATCAATGGCCACGCCCGGCCGGCGATCGGCAACGATCTCTATGGCAGCTTTGGCCGCGACTTTGCCACCTCTGATGGGCGCAGGGTGATGATCATCGCGCTGACCCCGCGGCAGTGGCGGGTGCTGGGTCAGGCGACGGGTCTCGCCGATCGGCTCGCGATGATCGCGCCGATAATGGACGTCGATCTCGATACCGAAGCCGGCCGTTACGAGGCTCGCGACATGATTGCCGCGCTGCTCGGCCGCTGGTGTGCGGCGCGCAGCCTTGACGAGATCCGGCGGACTTTCGCCGGCACCGGCGTGTTGTGGGGGCATTTTCAGGATTTTCGTCAACTAGTCGGCGAGGACCCGCGCTGCTCGGAGGCCAACCCGTTATTTACGAATGTCGAACAGCCGGGAATTGGCGCTTACCTGCTGCCGGGGCTGCCGCTCGATTTTGGTGCGGCGCCGCGGCTGCCGCCGCGCCCAGCGCCGCTCTTGGGCGAACATAGCGATGTCGTGCTGTCCGAGATCCTCGGCCTGTCTTCGACCGAAATCGGGCGCTTGCATGATGACCGGATCATCGCCGGCCCCGACGGGCGTTAAGCCCGCTGATCAGGTTTCGCTTTGGCTTTGCCGCAACTCCACCAGCAGTTGCCGCACTCGACGCGCAGTCCGTAATTTGCGGGCGATGTCGGGGGCGAGCCGCAGATCACCCTGCGCATCGAGCCAGCCGGCTTCGATATCGGGCGGCAATTCGCGCATCGCCTCGGCAAAGGCGAGAAAAATTTCTTCGACTTGACGCGCTTCGAGACGCCGTTCTTTGGCCATGCCCGGCACCTCCTCTCGCTCCGATCGCCCTACACTAGAACGCCCGACCGCGGTCGTCGAGCACCCTGGCATCTGCCGCAGGAGATGCGGCTTTGCGCCGGCAATCGAGGCGGCTAAGATGGCGTTCCTTAACCTTCACCAAAACTAGGAGCGACGACATCATGGCAATCAGCATGTATCACGCCTCGGTGCCGGTATTTCTGCAATTGCTCGGTGGCATCAAGGGAACGCTGCAAAAGGCGGAAAAGCACGCGACCGAAAAAAAATGGGACGAGGCCACGGCTCTGAATTGGCGGCTTTATCCCGACATGTTCACGCTGGCCCGGCAAGTGCGCCAGGCCTGCGTTCATGCACTCGGCGCCGCAACGGTCGCCGGAGTGACGCCGCCGCAACTCCCGGATCTCGACAATTCCTGGGCCGACATGCAGTCGCGGCTCGACAAAACGATCGACTTCTTAAAGGGTCTGCGCGCCGACCAGCTCGACGGCAAGGAGGATTCGACGGTCACGATCCCTGCCGGCGGCCAGCAGCGTCAATTCAAGGCGCAGGTCTACCTCTATCATTTCGCGATGCCGAACTTCTATTTTCACACAACGACCGCCTACAACATTCTCCGCTCGCTCGGCATCGAGATCGGCAAGCGCGATTTCATGGGCCAGATGCCATCCTGATCTTACCTGATTGCGACAGCCTGCGATCCGCGCAGAACAGGTGACCCGTGGCCGGGCTCGTCCCGGCCACCCATGTTTAACCCGCGTCAAAGGCGCGGATGCCCGGATCAAAATCCGAAGGGACCGCGACGAGCAGCCGCGATAGAGGATATTTCTAAAGCGGGCGGACCAAGGCGTGACGCTTGCGGCCGGCGCTAAGCTTTACGGCGCCGTCGCGGCCGAGATCGGCGAGCCCGACGATTCGCGTCTCATCCTTGACCACGGTATCGTTGATGCGGGCGCCGCCACCGCGGATCAGCCGCCTCGCCTCGCCATTCGATGCCGCAAGCCCGGCGCGGCTGAATAATTCAAAGATGGCGATGCCGCGTTCGAACAAATCGCGCGGCAATGCGGTTTGCGGCAGGTCTTCGCCGCTGCCGCCTTCCTCGAAAACGGCGCGAGCGGTGTCTGCGGCGGCTTCGGCCGCCTCGCGGCCGTGAGCCAGTGCTGTCGCCTCGGTGGCAAGGACTTTTTTCGCCTCGTTGATCTCACCGCCACTCAGCGCCTCGAGACGCGATATCACCTCCATCGGCAATTCGGTGAACAGGCGCAGAAAGCGACCGACGTCGGCGTCTTCCGTATTGCGCCAGAATTGCCAGTATTCGTAGGGTGACAGCCGCTCGGCGTTCAGCCACACCGCGCCCTGCGCGGTCTTGCCCATTTTTTCGCCCGAGGCGGTCGTCAATAGCGGTGTCGTCAACCCATAGAGCGCGCGCCCGTCCAACCGCCGCCCGAGTTCGACGCCGCCGACAATATTGCCCCACTGGTCGGAACCGCCGATTTGCACCTCGCAATCATAGCGCCTCCCGAGCTCGACAAAGTCGTAGGCTTGCAATATCGGATAGTTGAATTCGAGAAACGAGAGCGGCTGTTCCCGTTCCAGCCGCAAGCGAATACTGTCCTGGGTCAGCATGCGATTGACCGAGAAATGGCGGCCGACTTCGCGGAGCAATGGGATATAGCGCAGTTCGTCGAGCCAATCGGCGTTGTTGACCATGACCGCGTCGGTCGGACCGTCGCCGAATGCGATGAATTTAGTGAAGACTTTGCGGATGCCGTCCATGTTGCGCGCGATCTCGGCGTCATCGAGCAACGGCCGCGCCGCGTCGCGGAATGACGGATCGCCGATCCTGGTGGTGCCGCCGCCCATCAGCACGATCGGCTTGTGCCCGTAGCGCTGCCATAGACGCAACAGCATGATCGACACGAGACTGCCGACATGCAGACTGTCGGCGGTGCAGTCATAGCCGACATAAGCGGTGACGCGAGCTTCATTGAGCCGTTGGTCGAGCGCCTCCAAATCGGTGCATTGATGGACAAAGCCGCGTTCGATCGCGGCCTCGAGAAATCGGGAGCGGGGGGTGAACATAACAGCATCGTCTAGCACGACAGGACCAAGCGGGTCACCACCATCCGATCTGGGGCGCGGATCGGCCGGTCATGCGGCCCGAGACCAGGGAAGCGAGGCGGTGCGCAATCGGGCTGATGAGCGGCACCTCGCTCGACGGCATCGATGTCGCGATGATCGAGACCGACGGTGTTCAGCATGTCTTGCCCGGACCGGCGATGACAATCCCCTATCCCAATGCCTTTCGCGAAAAGCTTCGCGGCGTGCTGGGAGGGGTCGGCGCCATCGCTACGGTCGAAGCCGAGCTGACGCAATTGCACGCCGCGGCGGTCGAGCTGTTTCTCGATGCCCACAAAGGTATTACGGCCGACATCGTCGGCATGCACGGCCACACGATCCTGCATCGCCCAGCCGAACGGCGCACCTGGCAATTGGGCGACGGCGCGGCGCTCGCGAAGCGGCTCGGCATTGATGTGGTCGCAGATTTTCGTTCGGCCGACGTCGCCGCTGGCGGCGAGGGTGCGCCCTTGGCGCCGTTGTATCACGCAGCCCTCGCGGCGGCGCTGCCCAAGCCGCTCGCCGTCCTGAATCTCGGCGGGGTCGCAAATGTCACGTGGATCGGCGGCGCCGGGTTTGGTGAGCCCGGGTCGATCCTCGCTTTCGACACCGGTCCCGGCAATGCGCTGATCGATGATTGGGTGCGGCGGCATACCGGCGCTTTGGCCGACTTTGACGGCGCGCTGGCCAGCCTCGGCCGGGCTTCGGAACCGCATATCGCGAGGTTTCTCGAAAACCCGTATTTCGCGCGGCTGCCGCCTAAATCGCTCGACCGCGACGATTTTCAGGCGGTTCTCCCGTTGGGATTATCGGTCGAAGACGGTGCGGCAACCTTGACGGAGATGACCGCCGCTGCCGTCGCCATCGCAACGCGATATTTCCCGACACCGGCCCGCGAATGGCTGGTCTGCGGGGGCGGCCGGCATAACCCGGCGCTGCTTGCCGCGCTCGCCCGCCGTCTCAAGGCACCGGTTCGCACCGTCGAGAGGATCGGCTGGAACGGCGATGCGCTCGAAGCCCAGGCTTTCGCCTATCTCGCGGTGCGCTCGGCGGCGGGCTTGCCGCTCAGCCTGCCCTCGACGACGGGCGTCCCGCGGCCGCTGACCGGCGGGCGCCTGTTTCACGCCCTCTGACTATTTCGCCGGCACCAGTTCTGCTGTCTTCGCTTGGGTGAAGGCCGGCATGACCTCCTTGCCAAAGCGCTCGAGTTGTTCGAGGCAGACCGATTTCGGCACGCCGACACTGAGGCTGACCGAGACGCGATCGAGTCCCGGGTAGCGTTTTTCGAGGCCCTTCAAATGCTCGATGATCTCGGCAGGCGAACCGCACAATACGCCGCCGTTTGCGATTGCATCCTCGATGCGGGGCAACTTCGCGCTCGGTGCATGTTTGGGATGGCGCATGATCTCAATCTGTTCGTCGTTCAAGGCGCGGACCAATCGCAATTCGCCAAACATCTTCATGTTTTCTTCATAATACTTTCCGGCTTCGCGAATTCCTTCTTCGCGACTGTCGGCAATAAAGAAATGAAACCCGAAGCACAGGCGCTCGCCCAATTCGAGATGCTTGCCGATCCGCGCATGCGCTTCCTGCCAGGCCAGCACCGTCTTGTGCATCGCCCCGCCTTCGGCCGAACCGCCCCCGATCAATCCTCTGATCCCATGCTTTGCCATAAAATCGAGCGCCCGCTCGCTGCCGCCCTGGATCGGCTGCCAGCATTCGACCGGCAACCGCAACGGCCGCGGGACCAGCGTTAATTCTTCCAGCGTGTAGCCGCGGTAGGGGACTTGCGGCGGCAAATTGTAGTGCTTGCCGTTGTGCGAAAAGGAGTCGTTATTGAAGGCCTTGAAGATAATATCGACTTGTTCCTCAAAGAGTTCGCGATTAGCCGGCTGATCGAGCAATGGCGAACCAAAGGTCTCGACCTCCCGGGTATGATAACCGCGCCCGACCCCAAAGGTGATGCGACCGCCGCTCAGAATGTCGGTGGTTGCGTAATCTTCGGCTAACCGCAACGGGTGCCACATTGGGGTGATATTGAAGCCGCAGCCGAGCCTCAGGCGCTGGGTGAGATGCGTGAGATGCAGAGCCGTCATTAGGACGTTCGGGATACATTCATAGCCTTCGCGCTGGAAATGGTGCTCGGCCATCCAGAACGTATCGTAGCCCAATCGGTCCATCAGCCGCGCCATCGCCTCCGCCTTGTCGAAGACCGTGGCGAGATGCTCGTTGGGAAAACGGCGATCGTTCACCGGGACCCCGCCATAGCCGACCTCGTCCATGTCGACATGGCCAGCAAACAGGCTGTCGAATTTTGTAATCATCTCAGATCTCCACGGAGTGACGGCCGATTGACGGGCATGGATTGTACGCCGTCGAGCCGGACTGACAACTAGCTATCCTTTTGCCGGATCCATGGATCATCGCTTGCGTCTAGCGCCGGCTCACCCAATAGTGAGCCCCGGAACGGCCATTACTTCCGACAGAAAGCACGAGCCATCTGCGGAGCCAGCCGAATGCGGTTTTTTCCAAGCTCGGTCAGCATAATAATTGCGGCTGCGAGTGTGCTTTTGGCTGATGTCGCCGCCTCGGCGCAGCAGTCGGGACGGCTCTCCGCCGAGCAGCGCGATATCGGGAGGGTCGAAACCCGAATTCAGAAATACGATCAGGCGCTGGGGGTCGTTACACAAGTTATCCGCCCGCTCGGGTCCGAGACCGAATGTAACGGAATTTGCTATTTCCCGAGCAGCAGCCGGCCGGTGGCGTGGCGCTGCGCTCCGAAAGAGACCTGCGATCTGCATTGCAACGTGAATCCGCCGGTGGGCGGCTGCAATTGAGCCCCTTAACCGGCTCTACCACCAAAACCGAGGGCGCTAAGCGCCCTCGGTTCGCTCAGCATGTGTTTTTCTAAGGCCCCGGTACGCATTGCAGCGTTATCGAGGCAATCCCAGCAGCGACGTTAAGACCGGTAGTACCCTCAATACTCAGTGGCTGCAGCGAAATCGAGTTGGCGCTGCCGCCCACCAGGACATTCGCGCCAGCCCCGACGCCGACGGTGGCTTGCGCTGTGGCGCCTCCGTAATTGCCGGCGAGCGCGCAAGGCGCCGGAGTGACTGTCGGCGCCAACACCGACCAAACGAGAACGCCGCCGCGAATGTAGCCGATATCGACGCCGAACCGATTGATTGTGCCGGTATAATGCTCGTAATGACCACTCGCCCCCGAGAAGGTGCAATTCAGCGATCGCGACGAGCCGAAGATGAAACCGAAGCCGCTGGAGACGTTGCAGGTCAGCACGCCTATTCTGGCCCCTTGCGCGTGAGCAGGCGCCGCTAGAATGAAAGCACCCAATACGAGAGTAAGGGTGCTAATCGCAACCCATAGCCTTCTACACATTCGATGTACCTCCTGGTGGACGGAGCTGACCTGAACGTCGGGCATCGCGGCCCAAACATCCTACGGTATAGGTTGGTTCCTGCTCCCTTGCGCTATGATTTATTCGGCAGGTGAGATCATCAAAAGATGGGGCCCGCGCCCAGCGGGTTGACGTCAGACTACTCGGCAATTGAACTTCGGGCAAACCGGAGGTGTTCGGATGGCATCTGGCAATCCGATCCAAATGACTGGCAAAAAGGGGCGGCGACAGCGAGAGCGAGGCGGGGCGCGAGCTTGCTCCACGGGTCATCAGCACCCCCGCTCGGTGGCGGAGGTGGTGGCGCTCCGGTTGGATGCGCGGCCAAAATTAAGCACTCGCGTCCGCGGCGATTTTTTGGAACAATCGAGTTCCGCGGTCGCGACCGGGCCGCGAACCAACTCGACAGGAAACCGACTTGATCAGAGATAGGAATTTTCGTCAGCCGCGCCGCCGCGACTTTGACGATGATAGTTACGATCCGCATATGCGGGAATTCGGCGGCGCGCCGCGATTTACTCCGCCGCGGTTTGATGTACCCTCAGGACCGGCGGTCCGCGCCGTCGTGAAATGGTTCAAGCCCGAAAGGGGATTCGGGTTTGTCGAACTGTCTGACGGCTCGGGCGATGCTTTTCTCCATGCCAGTGTTTTGGAGCGTAACGGCATTCCCGCGGTGCAGCCCGGCGAGACCCTGGAAATTCGGGTAGCGCCTGGCCAAAAAGGGCCGCAGGTCACCGAAATCGTCAGCGTTGACAGCAGCACGGCAACGCCGCCGGCGGCCCGGCGGGCACCCTACCCGGGTGGAACGGCACGGCCGCCGACTTACGAAGGCGCTTCGGTCGAGGAGACCGGCACGGTGAAGTGGTTCAACGCCCAGAAGGGTTTTGGCTTCATCGTTCGGGAGGGTGGCGGCAAAGACGCCTTTGTCCACGCTTCGGTGCTCGAACGCTCGGGCATCGACACCTTGAACGAAGGCCAACGCGTGCTGATCGACATTGCCGAGGGTCGTAAGGGTCCGGAAGCCGTCCGGGTACGCCTCGCCTAGCAGACGACAGAGCGCCGCCGGCGCCGACGGGGGACAAATGGATTTCGGCGCGGCGATGTTCTTCACCGATTATTCGATGACCCCGGCCGATCTCGGCCGGGCGCTAGAGGCGCGCGGCTTCGAGTTCGGCTTGGGCGCCCGAGCATTCTCACATACCGAGTTCCCGGGCGACGCCATTCCCGCAAGGGGGCGAACTCCCGCAGAAATATTACGACGTTATGGACCCGTTCGTAACCCTGACGGCGGCGGCCATGGCTACGAATACATTGCGGATCGGCACGGGCGTGTGTCTCGTCGCCCAGCGCGATCCGATCCAGACAGCAAAGCTGGTCGCGTCAATCGACCAAATCTCCGGCGGCAGGCTTCTGTTCGGCGTCGGTGGCGGCTGGAACGCTGAAGAGATGGCCGATCACGGCGCCGCCTTTCGAACTCGCTTCAAGCTGCTGCGTGAGCGGGTCGAGGCGATGAAGGCGATATGGACCGAGGACGAGCCCGAGTATCACGGCGAACTGGTCGAGTTTCGGAAAATGAAAAGTTGGCCGAAGCCGGCGCAAAAGCCGCACCCGCCGGTTATCGTCGGCGGCGCCTTCCCGCATGCGGCGCGGCGCGCGCTTCGCTACGGGGACGGCTGGGTTCCGCATGCCGGCCGGCCGCAATATTCGGATGTGACCGATTTCCTGCCAAAGTTCCGAGACATGGCGGCCGCAGCCGGCCGCAGCCTCGCTGAGGTCCCGATCACGATATTTGGCGCCCCCGAGGATCTCGACCGGCTGAAGCGGTATCGCGACCGTGGCGTCGCGCGCGCCGTGGTTAGCCTGCCTTCCGCCAAAGCGGGGGAGATCCTGCCCGTGCTCGACCGCTGGGCTGAACTGATCCGGCAAGCGGCCTAGTCAGGTCATTTCATTTAAACAGTCGCCGTGGCGGCGTCGCGCAGCCCGCTCAATGTGAGCAGGTCGGAGCGGGGACCAACCGTGTCTCGGCCGACGCGAGCCGCCGCGTCAGGGCTAAGCGGCGTTGCGATCGAGCAGTTCGATGTGGACGTTTTGCGGACCGCGCAAGAAGGCAATGCGCACGCCGGGCCGGATCGTCTTGGGCTCGATTGTAAACTCGACACCCTTTTGCTTTAGGTCGGCGACGACCGCGTCGATGCCCTCGACCCGAAGCCCGATGTGTTCGAGGCCGAGATAGGGGGGTGTGGCGGTTCGCCAACCTCCTGCTCCTGCGGCACCTGGGCGATAAATACCGCGACCCCGCCGAGATTGAGATCGATCCTCGGCCTCCCATCGGACTGGATCGAGCGGATCACCTCGGCGCCAAAGATGCGCTCATACCATTGAGCGGTTTCCTCGGCATTGGGACTGCGCAGGTGGATATGGTCGTACGCGAACTTCGCCATTGCACATCTCGCTGTCACGGGCTTATCCGAACCAAGTCTAGGCGTCCGGCATCGCGGTCGCCAGTGTGATCATATTTTGCACCGCATCGGCGAGGGCAATGCGGGTGTACTCGCTGATCGGCCGCGGCGAACTCGAATTGCCCGCCTCGTCGACTTCGTACTAGTAACTACGCGTAGTGGGTGAATGAACGCCCACAAGGAAGGCGGCGATATGACGGACTTACGAGCGGTCGGAACACGCGCCCGCGCGTCCGGCCGCCGCTTTCCGGACAGCGTCGAGACGCGCAGTTCCTGGATCGCCGCGACGTTGGCGATTGCCATCCTGTCGATTTCTTATGGGGCGCCGCTGATCGTTGTGATCGGGTTGAAACCGATCGCGGGGGCGCTCGAAAGCGATCGCTCGGTCGTGGCGCTCGCCGCCGCCCTCGTCTGGGTCGGGACCGGGACGGGCGGAATCCTGATGGGGTGGGTGGCGGACCGCGTCGGGGTGCGGCGAACCGTGGTTTTCGGAGCGATCATGACGGCGCTCGGCCTCGCCCTGTCCGCAGGCGGCACCGTCGGGACGCTTTATCTAGGACACGCGCTGCTGATCGGATTTCTCGGCGGCGGTGCGCTTTATCCGCCCCTTCTAATCTACATCAGCCGCTGGTTCGACCGGCGCCGCGGCACGGCGCTGGCCCTAATATCGTCCGGGCAATACATCGCCGGCGTGATCTGGCCTTCCGTTTTCGAGCGCGCGCTGGTCTGGGTTGGCTGGCGCGGGTTGATGGTGGGGTTCAGCCTCGTCGTCCTGCTGATCGCACCGTTGGCCGCCTTCTTGCGGCCGGCGCCACAGCCCGCTCGCGGTCTGGGCTCCGCCGCGATCGGGTTTCGCGGCACAAAGGCTCTGGGCCTTAGCGCGAATAGCGTGCAGCTGTTGCTGTGCGCGGCTTCGTTCCTGTGCTGCGTGCCGATGGCGATGCCCTCAAGCCATCTCGTCGCCTTTTGCAGCGATCTCGGCATCGCGCCGGCGCAAGGCGCGGCGATGCTCTCGGTATTGCTCGGCTGCGCTTTTGTCAGCCGCCAATTCTGGGGCTGGGCAGCTGATCGGATCGGCGGTCTCGGCACCGTTTTTGCCGGCTCGGCCTGCCAGGCATTGGCGATCGCGGCCTTCGCGGTGACCCGAAACGAGGCCGGGCTGTTCGCGATTTCCGCCGCGTACGGGCTCGGCTTTAGCGGCATAATTCCCGCTTATGTCGTCGCGATCCGCGAACTTTTCCCGTCAAGCGACGCTTCTTGGCGGGTTCCGACCCTGTTGTTTTCGGGTATGTCCGGGATGGCGTTCGGCAGCTGGTTCGCCGGCGCGCTCTACGACTATTTCGGCTTCTACGCGCCAGCCTTTGCCGCCGGCGCGCTCTTCAACCTCGGCAATCTGGTGGTCGTCGGCTTTCTCGTCTTTCGCAAGATGCAGGGCAGCCGCCTGGCCGAAATTCCTACCGCCTCGTAATACCCGGTCGCTCCAGGGCGGCGATATACGGGAGGTGGCGGTGCTTCTCGGCATAGTCGGTGCCGTAGCCGACAACGAAGTGATCGCCGATCGAGAAGCCGACAAAGTCGATCGTGACATCGATTTCCCGCCGCTGCGGCTTGTCGAGCAATGCGCATGTCCACAGCCGGCCGATGCCGCATTGGCGCAATTTGGCGGCGGCGTAGGCGATCGACCGTCCGGTATCGACGATGTCGTCGACCAGCAGCACCGAGCGCCCGGCGAGGCCGGCCGGCAACTCGCCGACAAGCTGCACCACCCCGCTGCTCTGATCGGCAAGACCGTAGCTGCTCAGCCGCATGAATTCGAGTTCGGGATGCCGTTCCACTCGGTCGAGTGCCCGCATCAGGTCGGCGACAAACACCACCGCGCCCTTGAGCAGCCCGACGACGACAAACTCGTCCGAAATCGTGCGCGCGATCTCGACAGCAAGGGTGTCGACCCGTGCGGAAATCTCCGCGGCGCTGAACAGAACGCGCAATCCGGCTATCCCGGCCTCCCTACGCCGCCCCACCGCACTCTCAATGGCGTGCAGGATGGGCGATGCCTACCCCGTTGGTTGGGTCGGCGATCGGCGTTGCGCGGCTCAGCCCATCCCAGATGGGCATTTACTCGGCGACAAAAGCCGCGCCTTTTGGGGCGGCGGTGACCGCGCTGCGGATCTTTAATCCGAACAGTGACACGACGGCCGAGACCAGCGCGCACAGCGCCAGCGCGTAGAGCCCGCCGGCAAAGCTGCCGGTCAGCTGCTTCGCCCAGCCGACGATCGACGGTCCGAAGAAGCCGCCGAGATTGCCGAGCGAGTTGATCCAGGCAATGCCCGCAGCTGCCGCTGGGCCGGTCAGGAACATCGTCGGCATCGACCAGAACGGCCCCTTGGTGCCGTAAAACCCGATCGCGGCGATCACGATGCCAACCAACGACCACCACGTCCCGACCATCATCCCGGCAAAAATCAGGCCGAGTGTCGAAATCACGCAGGTCGTGAACAGGCTCCAGCGCCGGTCGCCGATATGGTCGGAGATCCAGCCGCACACGACCATGCTGATCGCGCCAAAAATGTACGGGATCATCGTCAACCAGCCGACCTGCATGTTGGAGACGCCGAGCTGCTTGATGATCTGCGGCAAGAACAACAACAGCCCAAGGCTGGCGGTGACAATGCCGATATAATTCAGCGATAACAGCAAGACCTTGGGATCAAAGAACGAACGCAGCAAACCGATCCCGTGATGGGCGTGAATGCTGCGCTGCTCATGCCCAATCGTGTGATCGAGCCAGTCTTTCTCCTCGCTGCTAAGCCAATGCGCCTTGCTGGGCCGATCGGTCAGATAAAAGAACGCGACAATGCCGATCAGCACGGTCGGGATTGCCTCGAAAATATACATGACTTGCCAGCCGCGCAGGCCAAACAGGCCATTGAGCCCGAGGAGCGCAGTCGACACCGGGGCGCCGCTCGCGACCGCGATCGGCAACGCCAAGGTGAAACCGGAATTGATCCGGGCGCGATGGGCATCCGGGAACCAGTAGGTGAAATACAACACAAAGCCTGGGAACAGCCCGGCTTCGGCCAACCCCAGCAAAAAGCGGATCGCCATAAAACTGTACGGGCCGGTGGCAAGTGCCGTGGCGGCGGAGACCAGGCCCCAGGTGACCATGATGCGGGCGATCCATATCCGCGCGCCGAGCTTTTCGAGGATGATGTTGCTCGGCACCTCGAACAGCACATAGCCCCAGAAAAACGCGCCGGCGGCCATCCCGTAGATCGCCGGATCGAGGCCGATATCCTTGTTCATCGTCAGCGCGGCAAAGCCGACATTGATCCGGTCGAGATAGCAAAAGAAATAGGTCAGTACCGCGAACGGCAATATGCGCAAATAGACTTTGCGCATGGCCGATTGCTCGACCGTGCGAACCATGGCGCTCCCTCCAGCGTGCCGGAATCCGGCAGACGGACGTGGCGATAAAGAATAGATTGCGGCGAGGCAAATGCCGAGAGTTCATGTCAGCTGCGCTCCGTGATCAGGACCCGCGCCGCGCACCCAACTTCAGGCAATCGTGTTATAAATCCAAGGTTGTTTTGGTGGAGGAAAGCCGCAATGCGTATTCATAACCTTTATACCGACGCCAACGGCCAGTCGCATTTCCGCGATATCGAGGTCGAATGGGCCGAGGAACGGCGGGGCAGCAAATTAACGAAGCGTCTCCCTGCCAACGGCATCATCTTTCGCGAAACCCAGGCCGAGCACGATGTCGATTGGCACCCCGCGCCGCGCCGGCAATACATCATCAATCTCGACGCCGGGGTAAGGATCACCGCCAGCGACGGCGAGAGCCGGGTCATCGGCATCGGCGAAGTCATCCTCGTCGAGGATACCAGCGGCAAAGGTCATTTGTCGCAGCACGTCGAGGGCAAAATCCGCCACTCGATTTTCGTGCCGGTCGAATAACGGCGCCCTTCGCTCGCGCCAAAGTCCCCATAGGGTGCTGGGCTACAGGGATGGCGAGCCGAGCGCCGCCCTTGTCGACGGCCGGTGGCTATTACACCCGTAACCGTTATTGCGAGAAATGCAGCGAAGAAGCAATCTGGTCGAAACAGGCGCTTTAGGGCAGCGCGAGGAAAACGATGAGTGACTGGAGCAAGGTTACGCGGCCAATACCCGTTCCAAACGAATGGACAAAGCCGTTTTGGGACGCTGCCAACCGCGGCGTTTTGGAATTGCAGCGCTGCCAGAGTTGCGGTCACTTCCAGCACCCGCCCTATGCGACCTGCGTCGAATGCATCTCGACCGATTTGAAATTCGAGCCGGTGCGCCACAATGGGGAAGGGGGCGCTGGCGCGATCTACGCCTACACGATCATGTATCACACCGGCGACAAGCGCTTCGCGTCGGCGGTGCCTTACGCCAGCATCATCGTCGAACTCGATGATGCGCCCGGGGCATTGCTCGCCGGCAACCTCTTGGAAGCGGAATATACCGAGGCCAAGGTCGGCCGCCGGGTCGAAGTCGTGTTCGAAAAATTGAATGACGACATTACCCTGCCGCAGTTCCGGCTCGCCCGCGCGACGAGCTGAGGGAGAGCCTGTGGCCGAGTAAGGGCCTGTGGATGTATTCCACCGGCGCCTTTTATTCGTCTCCCCGGCGGAAGCCGGGGCCCACCGTGGTGCAGGACGAGGCCGTGATTGTTGCTGCCGTAATGTCACGCCTCAAAAGCCTGAAGCGGCGGAGCGATGGCTCCCGGCTTTCGCCGGGAAAAACGATTAGAGGGATTTGCTAGCTTTATTCCGGGCGGTAGATCTTTTCGCAAGTTCTGAGCGGGAGAGGCGGTATGTGGGAGAACCGGTGCAAGGTGGCCGTCAGCGGCGTCGGCTTTTCTGAAGTCACGCGCTCGGCCGACATTCCGCTCGCCGCGCACGCCCTGACCGCGGTCAAGGACGCGGTCGCCGATTCCGGGTTGCAGCTGTCCGACATCGACGGTCTCGCGACCTATCCCGAACTGCCTGCGACTGGCCATGCCGAGGTCGACGGCATCTCGATCGTGTCGGTCAACTGCATGATGACGATGCTGAAATTGCCCGACCTTAGCTGGCACATCCAGGTCGGCACGACCAATATCGGCGGTGCGGTGCAGCAGGCGGTCAACGCCTTGCTCGCCGGGGTATGCAAATACGCGGTGGTGTGGCGGGCAATGCACAATCCCCGCGGCACCTACCAGAACCTGCCTGGCGCTTATGCGCAGGGTGCGGCCCAGTTTACCGCCCCCTATGGCTTTGGCGGTCCGGGGCAGGGCATGGCGGTCGCCTATACCCGCTGGCTCGAGCACCACAACCAGAACCGCGAGAAGATGGCGACCCTCGCCGTCACCCAGCGCCATCATACCCAGCACAATCCGCACGCCTATTTCTACGGCACCGAGTTGACCCGCGAGGACTATTTGAACTCGCGCATGGTCGCCTATCCGTTTTGCCTGTTTGATTGCGACATCCCGGTGCAGGGGGCAGTCGCGATCGTATTGACGACAGCCGACCGGGCGCGCGATCTAAAACCTCGGCCGGCTTATCTGGCGGGCTATGGCCAGCGGCTGCACTTCGAAGTAGCGGGCCGCATCGGCAGCCTTTCGAGCTACATGGCGGGGGGCAGCAGCTCGGCGAAATTGACCTGGGAGCGATCCGGCTTCGGCCCAAAGGATGTCGACGTGGCGCAGATCTATGACGGCTTTTCGGCCTCGGTGATCTACGGCCTCGAATCCTACGGGTTTTGCGGCGAGGGCGAGGCGCTCGACTTCATCCAGGACGGCCGCATCGAATTGGACGGCGACTTGCCGCTCAATACGTTTGGCGGCAGCCTCGGCACCGGCCGCATCCACGGGCTGTGGCACATCATCGAAGGCGCCTTGCAGGCCTCGGGCCGCGCCGGCTCGCGCCAGGTCAACGACGCCAACGTCTCGTTTGTCGGCGCCAGCGCCCCGATCGTGACGGGCACGACCTTTATCTTTGTCCGCGAACCCTACTGACCCGAGCACTCGTAGTTTGGGTTGAGCGGAAAGCGAAACCCACCGCCACATCGCTAACATGGGCTTCGCTACACTCAGCGCTAACCGGTTCAGGGGATCGGATAGCAGGCGCCGTTATAAAAATTGTAGCCCGGCCCGCAGGGGCTTGCTGGGACAGCCGCAACTGGGCGCGGGCCCCCGGTGAGCGCGTTGGCGGTGCCGGCAACCGCACCCGTCGCCGTCCCGAGCGCGCCGCCGACGATCGCACCCACCGGACCGGCCGCGGCCGCACCACTTGCCGCGCCGGCCTGACCTCCGGCCGCCGCGCCTGACACCGGACCTGTTGGAGCCTGATACGCCGGGTATGCCGGATACGCGGGCGCTGGCGCCGGCACGGGCGCCGCGATCGGCTGGCAGACGCCGCCAACATAGGTGTAGCCCGCCGGGCAGGTATATTGCGCCATCGCGGCGGTCGACGTCCCCGCTGCCAGCGCGACGGCGATCGCAAAAGTCTTGAGCCTGGTCGGCATCGTCATCTCCTCGAACACGCAGGGCGGCAAAGCACCGCCTCTGCAGTTCAACAGCGTCGGAGCGAACCGCGTTCCGCGCGCAGTGCGGCGCTGTTACTCGCCGCGTCCGCCTTTATGGTTCCGCGATCGCGGGGTACGACCTCGAGAAGTTGGGCCGCGAAGAAGATCGAGGTTCTGCCCTCGGAGGTCGCCGAAGCCTGTGCACTTTGAGCCGGCGCAGCGAACGGGTGCGATGCGGTTCGGCCGTTCGGGCCCTGGGCCCTCGGCTATCGCTTTATTGACTTGTCCCTACGCCCCCTTTCGAGCGCCCGACGTTCGCGCGGACTAAGCGACCCCATCTTGTCGGGCCGCGTCCGGCGGGTGGACGATGACAAGCTTGCGGGCGGTCAACCGAGATAAGAGCCGCCATTGACGTGCACGGTTTGGCCGGTGATGAACGCGGCATCGTCCGACGCCAGAAACAGCGCTGCCTTTGCGATTTCCTCGGGCTGCGCCATGCGGCCGAGCGGGATAGCGCGGGCCGATTGAGCGAGTTCGGCTTCGCTGCTGCCATAACGCGGCTGGGCGGTGTCGGTGAGGCCGGGTGCAATCGCATTGACCCGGATCCGGTGAGGCGCCAATTCCAGCGCCATCGCCCGGGTCATCGACAACACGCCGCCCTTGCTCGCGACATAATGCACGCCGCGCGGCGAACTGCGGAACGCCGCGGAAGAGGTCAAGTTGACAATCGCCCCCGGCCGGCCGCTCTCGACCATCGCCCGCGCCGCAGCTTGAGCGCAAAAACACGCGCCCTTGAGATTAACGCCGAGGACAAAGTCCCAATCGCTTTCGCTCATCTCGAGGAAGGGCACGCGCGGAAACACGCCGGCATTGTTGACGAGAATATCGAGATGGCCGAGCTCACGCGCGACAAACGCGACCATGTTGCGCGCTTGCGCCGGATCGCCGATGTCGGCCTGAACCGCAACCGCCTTGCCGCCGCCGCTCGCGGCCTCATCCCTGATCCGCGCCGCGGCATCGCGGTCGTCGAGCCAGTTGATCCCGACATCCGCCCCGGCAGCGGCAAAGGCGAGGGCAATGGCGCGGCCGATCCCTTGCTGCGCCCCGGTGACAAGAACCGCCTTGCCGGCAAAGTCGTGCATTTCGCGTTCTCCCGCGGGACGAGGGTCGGAAACAGGCGCGGCGGAACCGTCTTAGCGGCCGAGGAATGCCTTTATGTGCGCCGCCGCGTCGGCTGCCGCGGCCTCGGCTGTTGGATGCAGCGGGATCGGGTCGCGAACCGCGTTTAGTCTTTGGGCATGGGCAGCGATGTCGGCGCCTGATGTCGGCAATACCGACGCCATCACCGCGAGGCTCTTTTGCAAATCGTTGGGCGGTTCGGCGGCAACCCTCGCGACCTGTTCGTGCGCGGGCGGCACCGCCGGCGCGGTGACTGACATCGGCCCTGAATTGACCGGCTCGGGGTCGAGTATCGAAAGCAGGTCGGGGGCCGCCGCATCGCGCGCCGTCAATGGCTGGAACCCGTGCAATTTG
This sequence comes from uncultured Alphaproteobacteria bacterium, assembly GCA_963777435.1. Classification (GTDB taxonomy): domain Bacteria; phylum Pseudomonadota; class Alphaproteobacteria; order ATCC43930; family CGMCC-115725; genus AP-15. The sequence goes on along the minus strand of CAVZQT010000003.1, from coordinate 2,094,193 downwards.
CGCAAGGTGGCGATGATCGTGGTGTGATCAAACGGTGTCGGTCCGGGTGGGCGGACGACCGACCCCGCCCGAACATAGGGCGAGACGATGACCGCCGGCACCCGCACGCCGAACATGCCGAAATCAAAGCCGTCGGGCGTCTTCCCGCCCGGTGGGGTCGCCGGCGGCGGAGCGACATGGTCGTAAATCCCGCCATGCTCGTCGTAGGTGATCAACAGCAACGTGTGGCTCCAGTCCGGGCCGGCGCGCACTGCATTGTAGACAGCGGCGATCAGCGCCTCGCCATAGGCCACATTGTGCGGCGGATGCTCGTCGCTGGGCATCGTGTGCGTCAGCACGTCGGCAAAATAGCGCGGCTCGATGAAGCTGTAGCCGGGCAGAGTGCCGGCAGCGGCATCATGGGCAAACTCGGGGTCGAATGGCCGGAAATGGGTCGGGGCCTTGGCCCACAGTTTGGTCAAGGTGGCCGCCTGCGGCGCATCGTGAAAATAGAGGCGCCAGCTCTGACCGACCCCGTCGAGACGATTGAAGACGGTCTCCATCAGGTAGGGGAAATGCGTCGGGGAATTGTTGACGTAGCCGTCAGCGGTGCCGGTATGTGCGAAAAACCGGTTTGGCCAGGTCTGGCACGGGGCCGAGGCATGCCAGCGGTCGGATACGGCAAACGCCCGCGCCAAAGTGCTGATGACCGGCACCTGCTCTGGCGTGAAATAATGCATGACCGAATAGGGATTGGGCGCCCGTGTCGTGACCGGCTGACGCATATAGTTGTCGACAAAGCCGCCCATATCCGGTGGGCCGGAGTTGAGCGTGCCGCCGTCATTCAGTCCGAAGATCTGCACGTGAATGTCGGCGAAAAGCTCACCCGGATCGGGGTCCGGGATGGTCAGCGCCCGCGCCGAGGCGGTCGGGTCGTTCCAGACCGCGATCTGCTGCGGGCTGCCGTCCGGCTTATGCCAAAGGTTGTTTTCGTCGCCGCTCAGCCCGTCGAGACCCCCGCTTTTTGGGTAGAGCCTCCCCAGCATGCAATCGAACGATCGGTTTTCCAGCATCAGAACGACGACATGCCGGATGTCCATGTTGGTCCCCTCGGCCCAGGCCGGGCGATGTAATCCTGATCTTTCGCCGGGTTTCGCCAACTGCCCCGCGGCGCCAAGAACGCCGGGCCTAAACCGAAGCCCGCGCTCTCAGCGGGTGTAATCTTGCGCTAGTCGCCGACCCCGCAGCGTCGACCGGCGGCGGTGATCAGCTGTGAAATACGTTGAGCGCCGAGCCTTTGCGGAACCATTCGAGTTGCGAAGCGCTGAAGGTGTGATTGAGCTTCAAGGTCTCGGTGCTGCCGTCCGCATGCCTGACGCGGCATTCGACCGACTGCCCGGGCGCCATCTCTTCGAGCCCGACGAGATCGAGCCGATCGTCGGCGCGAATCCGGTCGTAATCGGCCGGATCCTGAAAGGTCAGCGCCAACAGGCCTTGCTTTTTCAGGTTCGACTCGTGGATGCGGGCAAAGCTGCGGGCGATGACGGCACAGCCGCCGAGCAGCCGCGGCGACAACGCGGCGTGCTCACGGCTCGAACCTTCGCCGTAATTGTGGTCGCCGATCGCCACCCATTTGATCCCGTGCGCTTTATAGTCGCGCGCGATCTTTGAGATCATGACCCCCTTCTCGCCGGTCAGCACATCGATGCCGGTGCCAGCCTCGCCGGTAAAGGCGTTGGTGGCGCCCATGAACATGTTATCGCTGAACTTGTCGAGATGACCGCGATAGCGCAGCCACGGGCCGGCGGGCGAGATGTGGTCAGTCGTGGTCTTGCCCTGAGTTTTGATCAGCACCGGGCAGTCGACAAAGTCCTTGTGGTCCCATGCGGCCCACGGCTCCATGATTTGCAGCCGCTCGCTGTTCGGGGAGACGCTCAATTTGACCGCGCTGCCATCCTCGGGCGGGGAGATGTATGTCGCATGGCCGGCATCGAAGCCGTGCGCCGGAACCTCGGGCGCGGGTTTTGGCGGATCGAGCCGGAACGGCTTGCCTTGCGCATCGCTCAGGGCGTCGGTCATCGGGTTGAACGACAGCCGACCGGCTAACGCCATCGCGGTCACCACCTCCGGGCTGCCGATAAAGTTCATCGTGGTCGGCTGCCCGTCATTGCGCCGCGGGAAATTGCGATTGTAGGAGGTGACGATTGTGTTCGGCACGGCACCTTCCGACGCCGCCCGCCGCCATTGGCCGATGCACGGCCCACAGGCATTGGCGAGCACGGTGCCGTTGATGTCCTTTAGCGATTTCATCTGGCCGTCGCGTTCGATTGTCGCGCGCACCGCTTCCGAGCCAGGCGTTACCAGGAACGGTGTCGCCGCTTTTAGGCCGTGCGCTTTGGCCTGCTCCGCGACATCCGCCGAACGGCTCATATCCTCGTAGGAGGAATTGGTGCAGCTGCCGATCAGCGCCGTCGAGATATGGTCGATAAACCCGTTCTTCGGATCCGCCACCTCGGCGGCGAGCTTGGAGATCGGCCGCGCGCGGTCCGGCGAATGCGGGCCGACGATATAGGGTTCGAGCTTTGAGAGATCTAGCTCGACGACGCGGTCGTAATACTTTGCGGGATCGGCCTCGACTTCCTTGTCGGGTTCGAGCAGGTGTTGATTTTTATGAAACAACGGCACCAGATCGGGCTTGCCGGTGGCTCGCAGATAGCGCGCCATATGCTCGTCGGCCGGGAAGAGCGAGGTCGTCGCCCCAAGTTCGGCACCCATGTTGGTGATCGTGGCCTTGCCGGTGGCGCTGATCGTGCGCGCGCCGGGACCGATATATTCGACGATCGCGTTGGTGCCGCCCGAGACCGTCAATGCGCCGGCGACATAAAGGATCACGTCTTTGGGTGCGGTCCAGCCGTCCAACTCGCCGGTCAAATAGACCGCGATATGACGCGGATAAAGCACTTCCCACGGCAGGCCCGCGATGACCTCGACTGCATCCGCGCCGCCGACGCCGACCGCGCAGGCGCCGAGACCGCCGGCATTCGGCGTGTGCGAGTTGGTGCCGATGATCAGCTCGCCGGGAAAAGCGTAATTCTCCAGCACCACCTGATGAATGATACCGGCCCCCGGCCCCCAGAAACCGAGGCCGAATTTGGCCGCCGCCGAGCGCAAGAAGTCGTAGACTTCCTTGTTTTCTTCGAGCGACTCACGCAGATCCTCGCCGCCCTCGACCCGCGCCTGGATCAGGTGATCACAATGGATCGTCGCCGCGACCGCGACCTTGTCGCGCCGGGTTTGCATGAATTGCAACAGACCGGTCTGGCCGAGCACGTCCTGGAACACGACCCGGTCGGGACGCAGCATCAGATAGCTCTTGCCCGGCTCCATCTCCTGATGCTCGGGATCATCGAGATGGCCCAGCAGGATCTTGTCCGCCAACGTCAACGGCTTGCCAAGCCGACGTCGGACAACAGCGAGATTGCGCGCCATCGTCTCGTAGACCTTGGCTGCCATTTCCGGGGTCGATTCTATCGAAACCATTATCTGACCTTTCTTGCCGAACTGCAGGCGTCCTGACGAGTTGCAACTCGTGTACACCCGGAAAGAAAACCACAATCCACAAAGAGGATAGCAGGCGAAAGACGCTCGGAATGATGCCGGATGGCGCCGCAACCGTCCAGGGAATCCGGCGCGACCAAAGTATTGGGTTCGACCTGCTTCCGATGCCGGCCTCAGGCTGGCGTTAGCACACAACTGCGAACTCTGCCGGCGCCGCCGTTTCCGGCAGCACTACCGGAAAGCGGATCGTAAACACCGCTCCCCCACCAAGCCGGTCTTCGACGGCGATGCTGGCGCCGTGCATTTCGACAATGCGCGCGACAATCGCCAGACCCAGGCCCGCATGGCCACTGCGCCGGCGGTCGCGCCGCCAGAACCTGTCAAATATATGTTCGCGCTCGGTTTTTGGTACCCCGGGACCACGATCGAGCACGCGAATTGTCCCTTGTGAGTGGACAGCAAGCTCGACCGTAGTGCTGGGGGCGGTATGCGCTAGGGCATTTTCCGCGAGGTTGCGCACCGCTCGGGCGATGGCGTCGCTATTGCCGCGCACTCGGACCGGACGGCGAGCGCCGGTCACCGCAAAGGTCTTGCCTTGCGACACTGCAAGCGGCGCCAGAAACGCTGCGACTTCGGCCGCGATCGCGACGAGGTCGGCGATCTCTCCCTCGGAGATAAAGAAGCTGTCGAGTTCAGATATCTCCAAGAGTTGGTTTACCAGCCGGCTCATGCTTTCGACGTCATGACGCAACGGTTCGGCAATCTCACCGTCCTCGATCATGTCGATCTGTGTACGCAGAATAGCGAGCGGCGTGCGCAACTCATGGGCGGCGTCCGCAGTGAACTCGCGTTGTGCGCGAAAGCCGGCATCAAGGCGATCGAGCGCGCGGTTAACCGCCCGAACCAGCGGTAGCACCTCGAGCGGCATCGCTCTTTCCGGCAGCCGCAGTTCGATACGGTCCGGACCAATCTCACCGGCCAGGCTGGACGCTGCGACGACAGGCTGCATTGCGCGCCGGAAAATCGCGACATCGATAAGAAGAAGGGCCAGCAAGATAGGGGCAGTAACCCAGCCGACATGCGTCAGGAACTGAGCAAGGATATCATCGATAAGCACGTCGCGATGAAGAACGTCCTCGACAACTTGAACGAGGACAGGGTGATCGTGGAAATCGACCCTTACTGTTGCGCCGTAAAGCGCGCCCCTGTTCCGGTCGTCACCGAAGAAGGCGACGGGGGTGCCGTTTGACCGGACCGGCGCGATCGCCCCGACCGGGTCTTGCTGGAAAAATACGACCGATTCTCCGTTTGGCGGAAGGCGCGCAATCGCAGCATTTCCAGGCAAAGACGAGAACAGAACCCGACCTTTTGCATTGATCACGGCATAAGCGGCTCGTCCGTAGCCCTGCGAGTAAAACTCGGCAAGACCGGAGGGCAGACTCAGTCGCAGCGTCCCGTCGGGCGCAATCGAAAGATAATTGACGATTTCTCGCGCCTGATCGCGGAGCGCCTGATGGTGCAGCATTTCGACCGCTTGCCGTAACATCATGAACAACGCGAGCGGGATACAAATCGATGTAGCGACGACTGCCGCCACATGCAGTGCAATGATGCGCGAGGTAACCGAGCGAAACCGAACCACTCACTTTCTCTCGGAGATCAGATACCCCACGCCGCGCAACGTGTGGATTTGAACCGAGGCGTCGACTTCTGCCAGCCGCCTGCGCAGGCGATGGATATAGACTTCGACTGCGTTGGAGCCGATCTCCTGGGACAATCCATAAAGGTTGCCCTCGAGCAGGTTCTTTCCGACAACGCGGCCGCTGCGCCGCAGCAGATGTTCCAGGACCGCGATCTCCCGCGGCGAAAAGAAAATCGGCTCCTCTCCTACGAAAACCTGCCGCGCCACGGTATCGAGGGTAACATTCCCGAGCTCCAAAGGAACACCGAGCAAATTTCCGGGGCGTCGCAGCAAGGCGCGCAGCCGAGCAATCAATTCCTCAAGCGCGAAAGGTTTGATTAGATAATCGTCGGCGCCGCTACCCAACCCGTTGACCCGGTCCTTAAGACTGCCGCGAGCTGTTAGGATCAAAACCGGTGTCGCATCGCGTCGCCGACGCATTTCGGTCAGCACATCAAGCCCGTCGGCATCGGGCAGACCGAGGTCGAGCACGACCACTTCGAACCGATTGGTCTCCAGGACCTCGATGGCGTCAGCTGCGGTCCCTATGACGTCGACGACAAATCCGGCCGCGGTGAGACCCCGCTTGAGCAACTCGGCGAAGCGTTCGTTGTCTTCGATCAAGAGCAAGCGCATCGACACTCAACCGTATGGGCACGATCACGTCTCTTTATAGGCGAACTTGCCGAGAAACCGCGACCATATCCCTAATTTCTAGGCGACAGCGAAACCCCACGACGCTCAAATCGCATCGAGCTGCCACGCTACATCGTTGCCGATCCCCCATAAATAGCCAACATCGGCGCGGCCGGCGAGGACATAGGCGCGGCCCTGATGCCGCCAATAAACCATGTTGACGTCCTGGCGGCGCTGGACCGTGGGAGGAACATCGGATTGTTTCGTCGAGCCAATGATCAGCGCCAGCGGGCCAATCGCCTTGTTATCGGTCGTGTAAACCAGCTGTGCCGCCGGCTGGCCGTCGACCACCACAAGCCGCGCCCCGCGGAAGTTCAATCCCCACGGTTTGAGATCGGGAAGCCGCACCTGCTGCGTCAGGCTTTGGCTGATCTTTTGCAACGCCTCCCGGGTGTCGCCGGTCGCTGGAACATCGATCAGGGCATTCTCGCCTGTCCCGACGAAAAGTTTGAAAGCGCCGGCGGCATTATCGAGCCAAAGATTGCTGGCGACCGCCGCCTCGACGGCCGGAGTTGTGGAGTTGGCGGCGGTGGAGAACATCTTCTCCCCACCGAGATATACGGCCCCGCCGCCGATCAGAAAGCCCAGTAGCGACGCGGCAATCGGAAGCGCGATCCACCGCGGCAGGCGACCTGCCGCCGCGTCCTTTTCAGCGCGAGGCGTAAACTGGACCACGCGACCGAGCAACGGGGCTGCAGTCTCGCCGCGAACTGCCGCGATTAGCCGATCGGGCAGGGGCTCGCGCAGGATCTCGTCATAGGCCTGCCGCACCAACTCGGTCGATTCGACAAGAGCCGCCAGCCTTGCGCGCGCCGACGGATCGCTATCAAGCCAAGCTTCGATCTCTTGTCGATCCTGTGCCTCGATCTCGCCGTCGAGATAAGCGACGAGGCGATCGTCACTGTGCCTCGACATTTTTTCTACTCCTATCTGCGGCTCCGCCGGCCTCGAGTTGGGCTTGTAACGCCAGTCGGGCGCGCGCCAAGCGGCTCATAATGGTCCCGACCGGAACCTCCACCACCTCGGCAGCCTCCTTGTAGCTGAGGCCATCGACCGTGACCAAAAGAAGTGCCGTCCGCTGATCCGGGGGGAGGCGTTCAACCGCACGCCGCACCTCGTCTAGAGCCAACCGCGCTTCAACTCGCCGCACCGGCTCGTCGGAACCCAATCGCCCTTCAGGGATCTCGGACTCTTCCTTGCGTACCTTGCGTGAGCGGATTTGATCGATCCATATCGTTTGCACGATTCGGAACATCCAGCTGTCGAAGCGGGTGCCCTCCTGAAACTGGTGGCGGCGAGCAAGCGCGCGTTCGCACGCCGCCTGCACGAGATCATCGGCTTCGACCAGCGAGCCCGTCAGTCCCCGCGCAAATCGGCGCAAACGAGGCAGTACGGCGATCAACTGATCGCCAAACCGACCCCCGGCCGCACTCTTTTCCGCGGTGAGCCGTTCCGGCAACTCGACCGATCTCCGCATCAGTGACAACGCGCCTCCCAAAGGATTATTCCCAGGCATCAAGCCGCCGCCGCACCCTCGTTCGCCTTCGTCGCGATCCGATGCGAAATGGGTGCGCGAACACCGACAAAGTCAGGGTAACACGTAGACCGAAAGAGACGAGAGCTTGATCAATTGTGCTTCTCGCCGCCACTCGGCGCAATGCCAAGAACTCGGCCAGCCGCGAGCTAGGTCTGCGCTTGCGGCGGCTGTTGCCAGGGTTCTTGCTTCACAAACCCCCGCTGTCACGGCATTGTGCGCCGCATCGCCCGTCCATTCAGGAACCGTTTTGCGATGAAGGTTGCCGTCGTAAGAGAAAGGCGGGCGGATGAACGCCGCGTGGCAGTCTCGCCCGATAGCGTCAAGCGAATGGCCGGGCTCGGGTTGGATGTCGTCGCCGAAAGCGGGGCGGGCGAGGCTGCCGGTTTTACCGATTCGATCCTTGCCGCCGCTGGAGCTGCAATCGTCGGCGACGAAGCCGCGGCGCTGAGCGATGCCGACATCCTGCTCAAAGTGCAGCGCCCGATGCGGGGTATTGCCGGGGAACTCGACGAGCTGCACCTCTTGAAGCGCGGCGCGGTGTTGATCGGGTTGCTGCAACCGATGCAAAACCCGGCCGACATCGAGGCTTATGCCGAGGCCGGTATCAGCGCCTTTGCCATGGAACTGGTGCCGCGCATTACCCGTGCCCAGGCGATGGATGTCCTATCGTCGCAGGCCAACCTCGCCGGCTACAAGGCCGCGATCGACGCCGCCGACGAATTCAATCGTGCTTTCCCGATGATGATGACGGCGGCCGGCACGATCAAGGCAGCGCGCGTGCTGGTGATGGGTGCGGGCGTCGCCGGATTGCAGGCGATCGCCACGGCCCGCCGCCTTGGCGCGATCGTCTCCGCGACCGATGTGCGCGCCGCCGCCAAAGAGCAGGTCGAGAGCCTGGGTGCTAGCTTTATCACGGTCGATGACGAAGCCGCTCGGTCCGCTGAGACTGCCGGCGGCTATGCCCGCGAGATGGGTGAGGACTATCAGCGGCGGCAGCGCGAGAGGATCACCGAGGCGCTGCGGCGCACCGATGTCGTCATTTGCACGGCGTTGATCCCCGGAAGGCCGGCGCCGGTGTTGTTGACCGAAGCGATGATCGCCGAGATGGCGCCGGGATCGGTGATCGTCGACCTCGCGGTCGAGGCGGGCGGCAACGTCGAGGGCAGCCGGCCAGGCGACATCGTGACAACCGCCAATCGGGTCAAGATCATCGGACACCTCAACTATCCGTCGCGGATTGCCGCCGATGCGAGCCAGCTCTATGCCCGCAACTTGTTGTCCTTTCTGAGCTTGATCGTCGACAAAGAGGGCAAGCTGGCGATCGATGCGAATGACGAGATTGTCAAGGCGAGCCTCTTGACCCGCGACGGGGCGGTCGTCAATCCGGCCTTGACGCCGGCGCCGACGCCTGCTGCCGCGGCAGCTCCCGCCGCCGATAATTGACGGAGAACACGATGGCAGATCCCGGATCGATTGCTGGACGGGCGAGTGAGCTGGCCGACCATGCCGGAGCGCTGGCGCGCGATCTCGACGCCTTGGCCCATCAGTTCAGCTTGCAGGCGACTACCGGAGCGACGAGTGCGGTCGGCGTTACGCCGTTTGTTTATGAGCTGACGGTTTTTGTGCTGGCGGTCTTTGTCGGGTATCACGTCGTCTGGCGGGTGACGCCGGCCTTGCACTCGCCGCTGATGAGCGTGACCAACGCGATTTCGAGCGTGATCATCGTCGGCGCGCTGATCGCTGCGGGGCCGTTCGGCTTCAGTTTCGCCAAGATCATGGGGTTTGTCGCCGTCACGCTCGCCGCGGTGAACATCTTCGGCGGCTTTATCGTGACCCAGCGCATGCTGCAGATGTTCCAGCGCAAAAGATAACGGGGTAGCTCGTGAGCGGAAACCTCGCTGCCTTCTTTTATCTAATCGCGTCCGTCTGTTTCATTCTGGCGCTGCGCGGGCTGTCCTCGCCGCGGACGGCGCGGGCCGGCAATCTCTACGGCATCGCCGGCATGGTGATTGCCGTCGTAACGACGCTGCTGGTTCCCAATGTGGTCAGCTATTGGCTGATCATTGCCGGCATAATTATCGGCGGCGCCGTCGGGACATACATCGCGTTGGAAATTCAGATGACGGCGCTGCCGCAGCTGGTGGCGGCGTTTCACAGTCTGGTTGGCCTCGCCGCGGTCTGCGTCGCGGTGGCCGCGTTCCGCGCGCCTCAGGATTTCGGCATCGGTGTGCCCGGCGCCATCGAGCGCGCCAGTCTGGTTGAGATGTCGATCGGTATGGCGATCGGCGCCATTACCTTTACCGGTTCGATCGTCGCCTTCGCCAAGTTGCAGGGATTGGTCAGCGGCCGCCCCCTGATGTTTCCCGGCCAGCATCTGCTGAATGCCGGGCTTGGCGTTCTGCTGGTTTTGCTGATTGCGGCGTTTGTCGCGACCGGTGCGGCAGGGATCTTCTGGCTGTCGCTGCTGCTGTCGCTGTCGCTCGGCTTTTTGCTGATCATGCCGATCGGCGGCGCCGACATGCCGGTCGTGATCTCGATGCTGAATTCCTATTCGGGATGGGCCGCCAGCGGCATCGGCTTCACGTTGTCGAACAGCCTGTTGATCGTCACTGGAGCGCTCGTCGGCTCTTCGGGTGCGATCCTCAGCTACATCATGTGCAAGGGGATGAACCGCTCGATTGTCAACGTCATCCTGGGCGGGTTTGGCACCGAGGGCGGTGTGGTCGCGTCCGGGGCCGGGGTCGGCGACCGCTCGGTCAGATCAGGCAGCGCCGACGACGCGGCCTTTATCCTAAAGAATGCCGGCTCGGTCATCATCGTCCCCGGTTACGGCATGGCGGTGGCGCAAGCCCAGCACGCGCTGCGCGAAATGGCCGATTTGTTAAAGAAGGACGGGGTCGAGGTTCGTTACGCAATCCACCCGGTGGCCGGGCGCATGCCGGGTCACATGAACGTGCTGTTGGCTGAGGCCAATGTGCCCTATGACGAAGTCTTTGAACTCGACGAGATCAATCGCGATTTCCCGTCCACCGACGTCGCCTTTGTGATCGGCGCCAATGATGTGACCAATCCGGCGGCAAAAACCGACCCCAATTCGCCAATCTACGGCATGCCGATCCTCGATGTCGAACGCGCCAAGACCGTGCTGTTTGTTAAGCGCTCGATGGCCTCGGGTTATGCCGGGGTCGAAAACGAACTGTTCTATCGCGACAACACGATGATGCTGTTCGGCGACGCCAAGAAGATGTGCGAAGAAATCGTCAAGGCAATGGAATGACCAGTTCCGTCCTGCTGGGTGCCCCTCCAACCTGAGAGGACGGACGGATCAGTAGCCTTCGCGCTCCATGCGCTTGCGCAATAGCTTGCGATAGCGGCGGACCGCCTCCGCCTTCTCGCGCGCCCGCCGCTCCGAGGGCTTCTCGTAGCTGCGCCGCAATTTCATTTCCCGGAATACGCCCTCTCGCTGCATTTTTTTCTTTAGGGCCCTAAGGGCCTGATCGACATTGTTGTCGCGAACGAGGACTTGCACGGGGGCTCTTCTCCATCAAAGCGCAATATGCGGCGACGGCTGTCGCAGCTGCGAAATTTATTTAGCACCTGACCGGCACGCTGTGAAGGTTGGTCGGATGACGATCGACGAGCGCTTTACCAGCGCCGCCGCGGGCTCCATATCTATTAAATGGCTCTATTCAAAATCGCCCGTATGGGCAATCCGGTGCTGCGTCGCGCGGCCGCGAAAGTCGATCATCCAACTGCCCTGTGGGTGCGGCGGCTCGTCGACGACATGATCGAGACGATGGAGGACGCGAACGGTACCGGTCTCGCCGCACCGCAGATCCATCAGCCTTGGCGTATCGTCGTCTTCTTTGTCTCCGGCGAGAGGCTGAGCGGTCTGCCGAACGATGTGGCCCAGGATCTGACAGTGTTGATCAATCCTGAAGTGGAATTGCTCGGTAACGAGCGTGCCTTTGGCTGGGAGGGGTGTTTGTCGGTGCCTGGCCTGCGCGGCGTCGTCCCGCGTCATCTGCGGATTCGCTATCGTGCAACCGGGATGGAGGGCGAATTGATCGAGCAGGAGGTCGAGGGCTTTCACGCCCGCGTGGTGCAACACGAATGCGACCATCTCGACGGCATTCTTTATCCGCAGCGGCTCGTCGATCAGAGGCATCTGTTCTTTGTTGAAGAGTTGCAGCGCCATCCAATCGATCTCGCCGCGTTTCTGAACGAGACCCAACCGGCATGAAAAGCCCGCTCGCCGAAAAACAGCGTGCCTCGCTGATCGAGGCGATGTTGCCTGAGGTGCCGTTTGACGGCTGGTCGCGTTTGGCGTTGCGCGCGGCGGCGCGCCGCTGCGGCATCGGCGCGGAAGAGGCGTTCGCGCTATTTCCGGGCGGCGCCGCTGATCTGATCGCCGCCTTTAGTCACTGGGCCGACCAGCAGATGCTCGACCGATTAGAAGCCGTACCGTCGCCGCATGCGCGCGTCGCTGACCGGATTGCCGGCGCCATCGCGACCCGCTTCGATGTCATCGAACCATGGCGGGAATTGGTCCGCCGGGCGCTGACTGTACTTGCCATGCCGCATAATACCCCGCTCGCTGCCCGTCTCGTCTACGACACTGTCGACGCGATGTGGTATGCCGCCGGCGATACCGCCACCGACTTCAGTTTTTACACAAAGCGCGCAACATTGGCGGGCATCTACACCGCGGCGGTAATGTATTGGATCGAAGACCGGTCCGAGGGGTTTGCCGATACTCGCGCTTTTGTCGACCGCCGTCTTGCTGGTGTCGCCCGCGTCGGCCGCCTTCGCCGCGACCTCGAAACCATCGCCGAGCGACTGCCGAACCCGCTACGTTTGTTGCGCCCGCTTCGCTAAGCGGCGAAGAAAAGAGCCTAACGCCGCGGAACCAGTCGGGTGACGTGGCCCATCTTGCGGCCGGGCTGGATCTCGTGCTTGCCGTAGAGATGCAGTTTGGCGAACGGATCGGCGAGCGCCTCGCGCCATTTCCCGACGTCGTTGCCGAGCAAATTCTTCATCACCGCGTCAGAATGATGCTCGACCGAACCGAGCGGCAGTCCGCATAATGCCCGCACCAGCTGCTCGAACTGGCTTGTGACGCAGGCGTCGATCGTCCAGTGCCCCGAATTGTGCGGCCGCGGCGCCAGCTCGTTGACGAGTACCTCACCCGATTGCGTCACGAACATCTCGACAGCCAGCACGCCGACGAGGTCCAGCTTTTCGGCGACGTGGCGGGCGATTGCCTCGGCGCGCATCGCGGTCTCGATCGCGATCCGGGCCGGCGCAATCGTCGTGTCGAGAATGTGATGGCTGTGCTGGTTTTCGACCGGCGGATAGGTCGCCCAGGCGCCGTTGCGCCCGCGCGCGACGATGACCGAAATCTCACAGGCGAAATCGACAAAGGCTTCGAGAATGCCGATTTCGCCGCCCATTTGTCTCCACGCCTCGGGCGGTTTTGTCTCGGGGGTCAAGGTCACCTGGCCTTTGCCGTCATACCCCATGCGCACGCTCTTCAGCACTGCGGGATAGCCGAAATCGTGCATTGCCCGCGCCAGCGCCGTCGCATCGGAAATTTCCCGGTAGGCCGTCGTCGGGATGTCGATCGACCGCAAAAAATCCTTTTCGCGTAACCGATCCTGGCTAATTTCAAGGATCTCGGGTCGCGGTAGCACTGGCTTTGAGGCTGCTACCCGGCGCACCGCTTCGGCCGGGATGTTTTCAAACTCGAACGTCGCAATATCGATGGTGGCCGCGAACCGATCGAGCGCTTCGCAATTCTCGTATTCGGCGACCGTCGCGTTGCCGCAGACCTGCTCCGTAGGGCTGTCTGCCTCGGTCGCAAAGACCTGGCAGCGGAACCCTAGCCGGGCGGCCGCGAGCGCTGTCATCCGCCCGAGCTGACCGCCCCCCAATATCCCGATCGTGGCTCCCGGGGCCAGCACTTCCGCCGGCATCAGGCCGGATCCGGTCGCTCGGCGACACGCTCGGTCTGCGCCTGCCGCCACGATTCAATGCTCGCCGCCGCAGCGCTATCGGAAAGGCCGAGGATCGCCGCGGCGAACAATGCCGCGTTGATCGCCCCCGCCTCGCCGATCGCGAAGGTCGCAACCGGGATTCCGGCCGGCATCTGGACGATCGACAACAAACTGTCGACGCCCTTCAGCACGCGGCTTTCGATCGGGACGCCAAGCACCGGCAGCGATGTCAACGCTGCAGCCATGCCGGGCAAGTGCGCGGCCCCGCCGGCCCCGGCGATAATGACTTTGAGGCCGCGTTCGCGCGCGGTTCGAGCGTAATCGTATAACCGATCGGGCGTGCGGTGCGCCGATACGATACGGGCCTCATGGCCAATTGCCAGACGGTCGAGGGTTGCCGCGGCGTGGCCCATGGTCCGCCAATCGGATTGGCTGCCCATGATGATCCCTACCGCCGCACCGGCCTCGCCCATTCGCATTTTTCTCCCGGACCGCGAAATGACATCGGCTCATTATAGGTGCCGACCCCAGCCGTACAAGAAGCGCCCGGAATGATGATCAGGCAATGATGTCGGGCAACAGCTCGCTTTCGATCTTGGAGATGCGGTCTTTCAGCAGAAGTTTTCTCTTCTTTAGGCGCTGCAGCTGCAGCTGGTTGATCAGGGCGTGATCCGAAAGGCGCGCGATAACTTCGTCGAGATCGCGGTGCTCGGATTTCAACGCGGCAAGCTTCGCCCTTAGCGCTTCAGCGTGGAGGTCCATGGCAGATGGAAATTTGGGTCGTCACTATCCTATCATTGATAGATGGGCGATGCTGCAGCAATCCGGCAACGGAAAATGAACATCGGGTGCGATGCCCAGACAGCCGTCCGGGAATTGTGGTCGTTTTCACGAAACTTCTACGAGCGGCCCGGTGTCGCGACGGCCCTGATTACCCTGCAGGACGAAGCCGGTCTGGACGTCAACCTTGTCCTCTTCGCGGTCTGGCTTGGGGTGTCGGGTCGCGGCCTTCTAACTAAGCGGAAGCTTAAGACGGCTGAGCGGGCGGTCCACTCAATGCGTGCGGAGGTGATCGAGCCGTTACGGGGGTTCCGCCGTAGACTGAGGTCGCTTGTCGATGACGACATCCAACGCCTGCGCGAGCGCCTCAAGGCGGTCGAGATCGAAGCGGAAGAGGCGGCACAATTGCGGCTTGCCGGCATCGTCGGGCCCGGTTTCGCCATCGAGCCCGAACAGAGTTTGACCGATGCCGAGGCCAATCTCGACTTCTATCTCGGGAGCGCAAATACCGGCACTCCGCACGCCGCGATCATTCGCCGTGAGCTGCGGCGGCTGCATGAAACGGCTCGCCCGAGCGGTTAAGCCGGCTCCGCCGGCTCACCCCAACGCTTGACGGTTCCAGTTTCGAGCCCGAACAAGTCGAGTACCCGGCCCAAACTCTGATCAATCATTTCTGTGATCGTAGTCGGCTTGGCGTAAAACGCCGGAACCGGGGGCGCGATGATGGCGCCCATTTCCGACAAAGCAGTCATCGTGCGCAAGTGTCCAAGGTGAAGCGGGGTTTCACGCACCATCAGCACGAGCCGGCGCCGTTCTTTCAGCACGACGTCGGCGGCGCGGGTCAACAGTGTCGTCGTCACCCCGCTAGCAATTTCCGACATGCTGCGGATCGAGCATGGCGCCACGACCATGCCGATCGTCTTAAACGACCCCGAGGAGATCGGCGCCGCCATGTCGCCGATCGCATGGGTGACATCGGCGCAGGCGCGCAATGCCGCCGGCTTCCGATTGGTTTCAAGCGCAAGCGTGAGTTCGGCCGTACGGCTGATCACGAGGTGAGTCTCGACCGGCAAAAGCTGCAGCAGTTCAAGGAGCCTCGCTCCGTAGATCGTGCCGGAGGCGCCGCTGATCCCGACGATCAGGCGCGGCTTTGCAGTCAACTCGTTCATCGCGACCCTGTGAAACTTCTGGCTATTGACATATTTTCGTCATCGGAGCGGTGCTTCTTTGAGCGTCCTGCTCCAGGGTTGCTTGCGGCCGATAATTCCGGCCTCCGAGGAGGGAATGCATGTCGCAGAGAGATCGTATCGAGGCGCTCAAGGAAAAGCATGCAGCACTCGAACGTGCTATCGATGAGGAGAACAGCCGACCCTTGCCAAACGACGACATGATCTCCGATCTGAAGCGTCAGAAGCTTCGCATCAAGGACGAAATCTACCAACTCGAGCGGCTCTGAGCGCTGCCATCACGATCGTCCTCGAAAGAAGCCGGGAGCCTCACACTTCTCCCGGCTTCTTTGTGTCCGCACCGCCGGGGCCCATCGCGTCCGCCGCTTAGCAATTATTATCCCAGCTGCGGTTGAGCGTTGTGCCGGTAACCCGATAGCATTTGTTGTCCGGTCCGTTGAGAGCAACATTCATGATTTCGCCCCACGGATCCCATATCAAACCCGTCGCCGCCCAAGCTTTTATTCTCACCCCTTGAGCATCGCCGGGCAAGTCGACCTGGTGTGTATAGCCAGCGGTTTTCTCGCCGGATTCCCAAACTTTGTTTTGGTTGTAATTCCCTTGGGCGTCGGGCTCGACCCAGTCCACTTCGAATTTCGCGACATACGCCCCGGAATGCTGTAATTTCACAAAGCCGTTGGGATACTTGACGCACTCGGTATCGGTGTAGTCGGTGGTAAATCCCATCCGCGCGAACTCATTATCCTTGAGAAACGCGACGGTATAGGCGATTGGAAACCCGGGATTTTCGCGGCGATATCGAGCATCTTTCTTGATGTAGTCTTGTAAACCCTTCAGCCCCGATTCGGCGCCGCCGGCGAATATGCTGACCGGGGTCTCCGCTCCGCCGCCGAGCGCCAGCGCGGTAAAAGAAGCGTTATTGATGATGTTTTTGTATTTGGCGTCGGTATTGCCGCCCGCCGTAACGCCGCCCTGGGTCGCCTGCTCGAATGCTCCCTTCAAGTTGAATGATGTATCGACTGCGGAGGTCTCCATCTTGACCATCAGAATTCGGCCGTAATCGACACTGCGGACATAACCTGGCGGGCGGGTCGCATTAAACACGCGTTGGGCATCGCTGAGCATGATACTGCTGTCGAACACGTCCGCCGGAGACGAGGGCGCGTCCATCCAAACCGTGTAGAACACTTGCTTGAAATAAGCGACGACAACCGAGGTCTCCGTCGTGCTGCTCGAACTGATTTGCGCGCTGGCATTGCCCGAGGCCCATTTCGAATTGAATCCGAGATCAAGCGACACTTGTTGTGACGAGAACGCCTGAGTGGTTTGGACAAACGAGCGCGCGGCGTTGATGTAACCTTGGCTCGCCGCCTGCTTGTTCCATTCCTCGAGCTTGGCATTCAAGAAATGTTGCACGTTAGACCCGGAGGGGACCAAGGTTCCGCTCGGATTTTCCAGTCCTGGCAGATCGACCGTAAGCGTCGTCGAGCCTCTTGCCAGCGAGATCGGGGTCGGACGCCCTTCGCTGAGATTTTGGTCGGCGAGAACCAGCGCGCCGGGAAAGATGACGCCGGCGGTAGGGCTCAATATCGCGACTTCGCTGAGGGTCTTGCTCAGCGACCGCTGGGTCTTGGTGCAGATGATTACCCCGTTGCTGTTGTGCTGGCGGTCTTTGACCGGGATTGCCGAGGTGCTGCCGTCCGGGACCACCGCCAAGATGACGCGTGGGTCGTAATCAAGTGAAGCGATGTATTTATCGAGGTCCGGGTTACGCACGTTTGTTACTCCTCAACGAAATAACCCTGCTAGAAATGCAACTCTGGCCGTGCCTTCCGGATCCGAGCCCGCCCGGCGTCAACGCGACCGGTGAGCCGCGAGGCGATCGACCAGTGATAGAAGTAGAGGGTCGAGGCTCAACTCGGCAATCGTTTTTGGTTAAAGCATAAAGGGCCAGCAAGCTGACCCCGGGAGAGAGGTTGCGCACGGTTCTGGCAGATGCGCATCGGCTGGGCAGGACAGGGTGCTGGTCCGGGAATGAGGTCCGGATGTGATCCGGCGATCCCGGCCCGGATCGGCCTTTAGCTGCGTGCGCAGAGGCCCGGACCTGGGCCTCTCGCTTCAAAGATCGTGCCAACGCCGCCGAAGGCGCCGCTTGCCGCTGCACCGTTGCCGCCCGTAGGATCGTCGGCTCGTGCACAAAGGGAACAGCGATGCCACATTTGTCGACCGATGACGGCGTCCGGCTTTACTACGAAGAGACCGGGTCCGGGATGCCGATCGTCTTTGTCCATGAATTTGCCGACGATTACCGCGGCTATGAAGGGCAAATGCGCTATTTCGGGCGGCGGTACCGCTGCGTTGCCTACAATGCGCGCGGCTATCCGCCATCCGATGTCCCGGACGAGCCGGAGCGCTATTCGCAAGACCGGGCCCGCGACGATATTCGCGCCGTGCTTGACGCGCTGGCGATCGACAAGGCGCACGTGGTCGGCATCTCGATGGGCGGGTTTGCCACACTGCATTTCGGCTTTGGTTATCCGGGGCGGGCATTGTCGCTGGTCGTTGCCGGTTGCGGCTATGGGGCGGAGCCCGGAAAGCGTCAGCAATTCCATGACGAGACCGCCAAGACGATCGCGTTGATCGAAGGGCAGGGGATGGGCGAGGCGAGCAAAGTTTATGCGCAAGGCCCGAGCCGGGTGCAGTTTCAAAACAAGGACCCGCGCGGCTGGGGCGAATTCGCGGCCAACCTTGCCGGGCATTCGACCAACGGTTCGGCGTTGACAATGCGCGGCGTCCAGGCGCAGCGCCCGTCCTTGTGGGATTTGACTGATCAAATGGCGCGGCTGGAGGTGCCGACCCTGATCATGACCGGCGACGAGGATCATCCCTGCCTCGAACCCGGCATCTTGATGAAGCGGACGATCCCGAGCGCAGCCTTCGTTGTCTTTCCGAACACCGGCCACGCGCTCAATCTCGAAGAGCCCGACCTGTTTAACCGCACGCTCGACGAGTTTTTTCACCAGATCGAACGCGGGCGCTGGCCCAACCGTGACCCGCGCGCCGTCACCGGCTCGATCCTCGGCATGCGCTGAAGGCGTGCCGGGAAGGACACCCGACCGGCCAGACGAATCAGAGCCTACACTGCGAGCGAGTGCGTCGGGGGTATGCGGGTCTGTTTATCCCGCTTGGTAATTGTGCGGCAAAGATCCACATTATCGATATCGTCTGCGATTTAAGTGTTGGGCGCGGACGGCTAAGAGAGGCCTGTGCTCTTGCCCGGTATTCGGGAGGAGCTATGACCCCGTCTCTTTCGATCTCGAATTGGCTGTTGCTCGCGCTGGCGCCCGAAGATCTTAATCGTCTTCGACCCCATCTTGAGCCGATTAGGCTCGTCCAAAAAAGTATTTTGTCGCCCCCAAATGCACCGATCGAGCATGTCTATTTCGTGCAGGAGGGGATGGTGTCCGTTTTGCAGGTGTTGAGTAGCAAGGCGGAGACCGAAGTCGGGGTCATCGGTAATGAAGGATTCCTCGGCGCACCCGTTCTGCTTGGGGCGAACAGCTCCCCCCTTGAAGGAATGGTTCAGCTTCCCGGCTCCGCTTTGCGAATGGAGGTGCGCGCGTTCCGAGACGAAGTGGGCCGAAGCGCCGCGCTTTCCGAATTGCTGCTCCGCTATGTCCAGGCGTTCCATATTCAGGTCTCATTCACCGCGGCCTGCAATCTCCGACATAATCTGCCGGAGCGGCTTGCTCGCTGGTTGCTAATGGCTCGGGATCGGTCGGAGAGCGACCGGCTTCGGCTGAACCACGAATTTCTCTCGATGATGCTCGGGGTGCGGCGGCCTGGCATCACCGTCGCACTGGGTGCGCTACGAGCCGCCAAATGGATCCACAATGGCCATGGACAGATCACGATCATCGACCGGTCCGGCTTGGAGACTGCCTGTTGCGAGTGCTACGGTAGACTCAATGAAGAATGTAAACGTTTGCTCCCGTAGTGCGGTCTGTATCCCTGTATCGAACTATCAAAGCATAATAACACCTGCTCAACAAAAGTCGCTACACTCTAATCGAATCATCGCTTGAAATTGACAATGATTTCAAGCGGGAAATGTATTTCATGGCCGAGGCTGATGCGCCAATGCAAAGTTTGCCAAGCGGATCAGAGAGTTTGCAACGGCTGTATCATTTTCGAAAGATACAACGAAAAATATCATGACGAGATTCAACCAGGTCTATTGAATGAAACTATCGCGTCCTTAACGGATACTTATAGCCGGTGGGTGGGCCTAATTTAAACCGCCGCGAGGAGGTTGCATTGCATTTTGTCCGGTTTCATACAATTAAGTTGACAAGCACTTCAACTCAACGCTCCATGGCCTCACAGATATGCGTCTGTGGCTAGGAGAGGAATCATGTTGCGCCTCGCAACTCCTACGTTAAAGTATACAACTTCAAGAAATACGATATCGTGAGCGACTGTTTTATCAACTCACGCCGCATGGCCACCCGCGCATGCATCGAGCGAATCCGTGCTTTGCCGATCAAAGGCTCCGAAATTGAGATACACAAAAGTGAACTAAACGGCGACGGAATGACGGAAATCGGATACTACGAGATGAGAGTGACCGACAGTAATCTCTCTTTGGAAGCAAGCATGACTATCAACGATCCGATTAAAATTAAATTGATGGGCTGAGTTCAGAGCCCAGGGCTGCCGTTCCCCTGGCCGAAGACGAGGTCGGCCCAGAACACCCGTCGTTGGCCCATCTGGTGACCGCGCCGCCGATCGGCTAGGCTTGGGGGGCACTGAGCGGAGTTGCGGATGGCCCCCGCCGAACCGGAGTTCACGCTTGGCATCGAAGAGGAATATTTCCTCGTCGATCGTGCCACGCGCGACGTCGTCGACGACCCGCCATCCGAAATGCTGGCCGATTGCGAGGCGTTGCTCGCTGGCCAGGTCAGCCCCGAATTCCTGCGTTCGCAGATCGAAATCGGCACCCGGGTATGCGCTAACCTCGCCGAGGCACGCGCCGATTTGCGCCATCTGCGCCGCACCGTCGCCGCGGTCGCGGCCCGTCACGGCATGGCGCCGGTCGCGGCTGCCACCCATCCCTTTGCCCGCTGGGATGCGCAGAAAACCACCGAGCGCCGCCGCTATGCCGATCTGCAGGACGATCTGCAAGGGGTCGGTCGCCGGCTCGCGATCTGCGGCCTGCACGTCCATATCGGGCTGCCCGACGACGAATTGCGCATCGATTTGATGAACCAAGCGTCCTATTTCCTGCCGCATCTATTGGCGTTGTCGACCTCGTCGCCGTTCTGGCGCGGCGACAATACCGGGCTCAAATCCTACCGCCTCGCTGTGTTCGATGAATTGCCGCGCACCGGCATGCCCGAGCGCTTTGACAGTTGGGGCGAGTACCGTCGCCATGTTGCGGTATTGACCGATGCCGGGCTGATCGAGGACGCGACCAAATTGTGGTGGGATCTGCGCCCGAGCGAGCGCTTTCCGACCCTGGAGATGCGCATTGCCGACAGTTGCACGACATTGGAGGACTCGCTGTCGATCGCCGCGCTATTTCGCTGCCTGTTGCGGATGCTGTGGCGGCTGAAGCGGGAAAACCAGCGCTGGCGCATTTACGCCCGGATGCTGATCGACGAAAACCGCTGGCTTGCGCAGCGCTACGGCTTCGATCGCGGGCTCGTCGATTTCGGCCGCGGCCGGGTCGTGTCCTATGCCGAATTGCTCGAGGAAATCCTGAGCTTGACCGAACCGGATGCGCGCCATTTCGGCTGCGAGGCCGAGGTCGCGCATGCCCGCGAGATCCTCGCGCGCGGCACCAGCGCCCACCGACAAATCGCTATCTTCGACGCGGCTCTCGCCGCCGGCGCCACCCGCGCGGACGCCCTTACAGCCGTCGTCGATTGGCTGATCGGCGAAACCGTCCGTGGCGTCGCGGACCCTGGCTGACCCGCGCGGAAACCAGTCAGCTCAGGCGGGGACCGGTTCGGCGAGCGGGACGCGCGTCACCTTATGGGCCTGCAATGCCGGCAATACGTCGCGGGCGAAGCGGCGGATCTGCTCGATAAACAATTCGTGCGGCAACACCCCACGATTCAAGCTGATTTGGACATTGTCGGCGCCGGCGCTGTCGGCGGCGTCGATGATCCGCCGCGTCACTTCTTCCGCCGTGCCCCACGGCATGTCTTCGGCTTGGCGCTCGACATCGGCCATCGTCAGCCCGCGGAAATCCTCGCGCGAGAATTGCGCCGCGCGCCGGTTTTCCGGGCTGATATAATCGGTCGATGACGCCGTCGCATAGCCGGTCTCGCGCTGGCGCTCGGTCTCGGTGAAGTTGCCGTGGCTGAACAAGGTCCGGTTGAAGTAGAGATGGTAGGGGCCCATCTCGCGCACTGCCTCGGCCTTGCTCGGCGCGACGTAGGCGCTGATGCCGAGCGACAGATGGTCGGGCGTGATCCGATGCCCGGCCTCGTCGAGACGGCGCGCGTAATAGCGGATGATGTCGTCGCGCAACCCGCGCGAGCGGCCGAGCCCGGGAGTGATCGGCAGATCATGCCGGGCGGCGAACTCGATCAATTCCTTGCTCCCGACCACCGGCATCCAGATCGGCGGGCGCGGCTGCTGCAACGGCCGCGGCCACAACGCCACATCCTCGTAATTCCAGAACTGGCCGCGATAGGAAAACACGTCGTCGCTCCAGGCGCGGGTGATGATGTCGAACGCCTCCTCGAAGCGGGCGCGTGATTGGGCGAGCGGCACATTGTGGACCTGGTATTCGCGCGGGATGCCGCGGGCAAAACCCGAGATCAGGCGCCCGTTCGACATGCAGTCGAGCATCGCCAGCTCTTCGGCGAGCCGCAACGGCTCGTGCAACGGCAAGAGATTACCGTAGATCAGCAATTTGAGGTTCTTGGTGCGCTGGGCGGCGGTGGCCGCGAGCAAATTCGGCGAGTTCATCAGCCCATAGGGCGAACAGTGATGCTCGTTGAACCCGACGCCGTCATAGCCGAGGCGATCGAGCTCCTCCCACGCGGCGAGATGCTCGGCATAGGTGCGCGCCGCGACCTCGGGCTTGAAATGCTCCTTTCCGAGAGGATAGGGCAGCTCTGCGCCGACTTTCAGATGGTCGAGCTGCTCGCCATACGCTAACAGATCAAAAACGAAGACTTTCATGCGCCGACCTCCCTGCGCGCCCGGGCTATCGTGCACCCGATTGCGGTTCAACCATGTTAGCGGTTGCTCTACTGTAACCGCTCTCGCTTGGCCACAAGGATCGCGTGATGGATGGAATAGAGCCGAATTGTCTCGACGGAATTCGGGTCCTCGATTTGACGCAATTCGAAGCGGGGACGTCCTGCACCGAGACGCTGGCCTGGCTCGGCGCCGAGGTCGTCAAGGTCGAAAATCCGAAAGGCGGCGAGGCCGGGCGCACCCTCGGCAGCGGTCCCGCTCCGGGTGCCGACTCCTATTATTTCATGATCTACAACGCCAACAAGAAATCGGTCACAGTCAACCTCAAATCCGAGCGCGGTTTGGCGTTGGTCAGAGAAATGGCCAAGAAGGCGGATATCTTTGCCGAGAATTTCGCCCCCGGCGCGATCGAGCGCCTCGGGCTCGGCTGGGACGAATTGCACGCGCTAAACCCGCGTCTCGTCTACGCCCAGGTCAAGGGGTTTGGCAGCGGCACGCCCTACGAAAACAACCTCGCCTTTGACATGATCGCGCAGGCCTGCGGCGGCAACATGGCGATCACCGGCGAGCGCAACGGTCGCCCCGCCAAACCCGGCCCGACCCTCGGCGACACCGGCACCGGCATGCTGCTGGCGATCGGCGTTCTCGGCGCCCTGTTCCAGCGCGAGAGAACCGGCAAGGGGCGGCGAGTCCAGGTCGCGATGCAGGATGCGCAATTGCAATACACCCGCGGCGCCTTTATCCAGCACGCCCGCACCGGCCAGCCGGCGATGCGCAACGGCGCCAAATCGCTCGCCGGGGGTATGGCCCCGGCGGACATCTACCCGTGCAAACCGGGCGGTCCTAACGACTACGTCTATGTCTTCACCAGCCCGGGCAATGAAGAGCATTGGCGCCGGCTGCTGACGGTGATTGGCCACGAAGATTTGATCCAGGACCCGCGCTTTGCCACGCGCGAGGCGCGCGCCCAGCACGAAGCCGAAATCGACGCGATGGTCTCCGAATGGACCCGCCGGCATGACAAGCACGAGGCGATGCGGCTCGTCGGCGCGGCCGGCGTGCCGGCCGGGGCCGTGCTCGACACCGGCGACCTGTTGGCGGAGCCGAGCTTTGCCGAACGCGGGATCATCCAGACGATGCGGCACCCGGCCGGGGAGCTGCGGATGCCTTCCTTCCCGGTGCGTTTTGATGGCGCCCCGGCCCCGGTCAAACCGTCGCCCTTATTGGGCGAGCACACGGGCGAAGTCTTTGCTGACTGGCTCGGCATGAGCGCCCGGGAAGTCGACGGGCTGCGCACGGACGGGGTCGTCTAAACCCCGGCTCGGCGCAACCGGGACAGCGCAACAGCGTCAGGGGCGTCAGGAGGGTGACAAGCGCCAGACGCCATCCCGGCCGCGCTCGAGTAAGGTGCGGCCGTGACCCCATGGCTCGGCGGTGACGCCACGGATATGCACCTCGATCCGGTCGGCATCGACGCGGACGGCGATCAGCTGCCCGGCGAGGGTGCCTTTCGGGTCGTCGACTTGTAATAGTCGGCTATCGACCGCTGCGGGCGCCTCGATCAGATCGGCCGATCCCGCCAGACTGACATAGGCATTGCCCGATGCGTGCTGAAAGGCGAGCGTGACATGCCCGCTATCGCGGATTTCCGAGGTTTTGCGGGCCAAGCGCCGGGTCAGGAACCAACGCGTCCACCAATTTTCGCCGCGTTCATTAGGAAAGGCTTTGACCACACGCGCATGCGCATTGCCGTCTTTGGCCGATGTGACGACCCAGCAATAGGGCACCTCCGCAATCGCCGCCTGAGCCGCAGACAGCAAGCGCTCGACCGCCACCGCCTCGCTCCTATCCGCTGATCCGATCACCGGCATTGCTTTTCTCCTCTGCGCGCCCACGAAGGTAAAGCTTGTAGAATTCAAATTCTAGAACAAACACTCTAGATATGCCTCGACCCAGATTCGAAGATGTCGATTTTTTCGCCGCGGCATTGGCGATCGCCGCCGAACACGGGCCTGCCGCCGCCACCGTCGCTTCGATCACCGAGCGCCTAAACGCGCCGGTCGGATCGTTCTATTACCGTTTTCCGTCGCGAGACCTGCTGCTCGGCGAGTTGTGGCTGCAGACCGTGCTCGCCTTCCAAGAGGGGATAACCGCAGCGCTCGATGCCGGCGACGGGCTCGCGGCGGCTTTGCACACCCCCGCCTGGGTGCGCGAGCACCTCGACGAGGCGCGTTTGCTGCTGCTTTATCATCGCGATGATTTCGGAGAGGGCGGGTGGCCGCAGCATCTGCGCGACGGGGTCGCCGCCCAGACCCGGCAAATCGAAACCGGCATCGCGAAATTCGCGCATCTGGTCTTCGGCCGGGAAGGCCCGGGCGAATTGCGCCGCGCCCAATTCCTGCTCGCCGAGGTGCCGGTCGCCGCGGTGCGCCAACATCTGCGTCGCCGCGAGCCGCCGCCGCCGCTCGTCGATGAATTGATCCGCGTCACTTATCACGCCGTCGTCGCCGATTACCGCTTTCAATCCGGTTGACCACTGACGTAGGTTGCTAACGGCGCCCTCGATTGTTCTCGTCATCTGATCGCATTTTTCGAATTGATTAATGGCCGACTGATACAAGCTTGTTAGCAGAACCGGAGACTGTAAAAACGCCTATTCATGCTCGTTTATTTGACGGCGACCTATGCCAGTTGAGCGCACTCCAGGTCGCGGCACCTCAAGTCAGTTCGCAGGTTGATCCGCCATGAATAGCCGGCCGGCGGTGCTCTTTCTGTGCCAGCGGCTGCCGTTTCCCCCCAACAAGGGGGAGAAGATCACTTCGTTCAATTTAGTGCGGCATTTGGGTCAACGCTTCGACGTCCACGTCGGCACGTTCGTCGACACTCGGGAGGATGTGCCCGAGATTGAAAAACTCCGCCCCTTTTGTGCGAGCCTGCACGTCGAACGCATCGTCAAGCCCTGGGCGTGGGGGCCAGCGGCTTTGCGCTGGCTGGGAGGTTTGCCGCTAAGCTTCGCATTATTCCGGGCGGCAGGGCTGGAGGCCTATATCCGCACGGTAATCGAGCAATATCAGCCGGTCGCGATCGTCACCCACAGCAGCAACATTTCGGATTATGCCGTGACGCCGACGCCACGGCGGATCGTGCGCGTGCTGCATTTTGCCGATGTCGATTCTGAGAAATTTGCGGCTTATGCCGAGCGGAACAAGGGATGGAGGCGCTGGCTGTTCGCGCTTGAAGCGCGGCGGGTGCGGGCCGCAGAGGCGCGGCTGACGGCTGATGCCGATGCGATCGCTTTTGTTTCCGACGAGGAGGCGGCATTGTTCCGCAGTGTCGTCGGGACCCGCGCCGCTCGGATCGTTACCATCGCCAATGGCGTTGACGCCGAGGCCTTCGAGCCTGGCAAATCGTGGTCACGGCCGTCCTGGGGAAATGGTCCGACCTTTGTGTTCACCGGCGCTATGGATTATCAGCCCAATATCGACGCCGTTATCTGGTTTGCAGAGACCGTTCTTCCCAGGCTGCTCGCTGTGCGCGATGACGTTCAGTTTGCGATTGTCGGGTCGAACCCGGCGCCGGCGGTAAGGGCGCTGGCGAACCGTCGCAACGTGATCGTTACTGGCCGTGTACCGGATGTACAGCCCTATCTGGCATATGCCGCGGCAGTGGTGGCGCCATTGCAAATTGCGCGCGGCATTCAGAACAAAGTATTGGAGGCCTTGGCCATGAGCCGCCCAACCATTGTCAGTGTTCACGCGCTGACCGGGATCGGCACGCCCGACACGACGCCGGTTATTACCGCCGATAGCGCCGACGAATGGGCGGCCGCCTGCCTGCAAATCCTCAACGAACCCGCCGCTGCTGCCGCTTTGGCGGCGCGCGCCCGCCCCTTTGTGCTTGAGCATTTTAGCTGGAATGCGAGGCTGCGCACCCTCGACGAGCTGTTGCCCGCCCCTTGCCCCCTCCAATCCCTCGACCGACCGAATGAGGGCATTGGGCTCAGACCCGATATCGACATAGGTGTGCCCGTACGATGATCATTCGCTCCCGCGCGCCACTGCGTTTGGGTTTGGCTGGTGGCGGCACCGACGTGTCGCCTTATTGCGACCAGTATGGCGGCGCGGTGCTGAACGTCACTATCGACCAATATGCCTACACGATCATTGAGCCCACCGAGGACAACCGGGTGTGCTTTACGGCAACCGATATCGGCGCACACTTCGAGGCCGCAGCCGACGACGCGATCGAGATCGCCGACCCACTGATACTGCATCGGGCCGTCTACCGGCGCATCGTCACTCAATTCAATAACGGCCGCCCCCTGCCATGCCAGATCACCACCTTTTGCGACGCACCGCCTGGCTCGGGGTTGGGAACCTCTTCGACCATGGTCGTCTCGATGATCAAAGCCTTTGTCGAGTGGCTGAACCTGCCGCTCGGCGAGTACGAGATTGCGCATCTGGCTTTCGAAATCGAGCGCCTCGACGCCAATCTCGGTGGCGGGCGGCAGGATCAATACGCGGCAACCTTTGGCGGCGTAAACTTTATCGAGTTTTATCCCGAAGATCGGGTCATCGTGAACCCGCTGCGCATCAAAAATTGGATCATCTCGGAGATGGAAACCTCGCTGGTCCTGTTCGACAGCGGCGTTTCCCGTTCCTCGGCCCGCATCATCAAGGAGCAGACCGACAATCTGACAAACAATAGCGGCACCACATTGGAGGCGATGCACGCGATCAAGGACGATGCTTTTCACATGAAGGAATGTTTGCTGAAAGGCGACTTTGATAACTTCGCGGTTTGCATGCGCAAATCCTGGGACGCGAAAAAGCGACTCGCCGACAATGTCAGCAATAGCCATATCGACCAAGTCATCGAAACAGCGCTCGCGGCGGGGGCGCGGGCGGGGAAAGTGTCGGGCGCTGGTGGCGGCGGCTTTGTGACCTTTCTCGTGGCCCCGGAACGGCGCATGGATGTCATCCGCGCCTTATCGCGCCAGGATGGTCATGTCATGGTTTGCCACTTCACGCGCCATGGCACCGAGGGCTGGAAGATCCTTTAGGCAATGCGGATCCTGTTCCACCACCGCATTGCCTCGCGCGATGGCCAGGCTGTCCATATCGAGGAATTGATGGCCGCCCTGCAACGCCAAGGCCACGAGACGATTTTGGTTGGGCCTCCGAGCCTGATGCAGACCGGCTTTGGCGGCTCCAATCCAGTGGTAGACCGCATTAAACGGTCAATCCCACAGGCGCTCTATGAATTGCTAGAGGTCGCCTACAATCTGAAGGCGTTTCTGCGCTTGCGGGCGGCCGTGCGGACCCACCATCCGGACGTGATTTACGAGCGCTTCAGTCTATTCCTCTTCGCTGGAATCTGGGTCCATCGCCTGTACCGACTGCCAATGCTGCTTGAAGTCAACTCGCCGCTCTACGAAGAACGGGCGGAGAATGACGGGCTGCGTTTGCATCGACTCGGTCGCTGGGCGCAGCGCCTGCTGTGGAATGGAGTCGACCATGTCCTGCCGGTAACCGGCGTATTGGCCCGAATGGTGGCCGAGTATGGCGTCGCGCCGTCGCGGATCACTGTGATCCCGAATGGCGTCAACCTCGAGCGCTTTGGGATGATCCCCAATACCCAATCCGCCAAAACCAGCCTCGGCCTGCCACCGCGTATTGTTCTCGGATTTACTGGGTTCATCCGCGGCTGGAACGCGGTTCACCGGCTGATGGATTTTGTGGCGCAGCACCGCGCCGAACTCGGCCTGCACGTCCTTGTCGTGGGCGACGGCCCGGCCCGCAATTTCCTCGAGAAATACGCAGAAGAACGGGGCGTATCGGATCGGCTGACCATCACCGGCATCATCGAGCGCGACGATGTCGCCCGCCATATCGCCGCCTTTGACATCGCCGTCGTGCCAAATATGACGCCGTACTCTTCACCGCTTAAGTTGTTCGAGTATCTTCAGCTCGGCCGCGCGATTGTGGCGCCCAATGCCGAAAACATCCGGGAAGTGCTAACCGATGGCAAGGACGCGCTGCTGTTCGATCCAACCGCGGACGGAGCTCTTGAAGCCGCGCTCTACCGACTGTGCGTCGATCCATCATTGCGCACCTGCCTCGGGGAAGCGGCCCGCCAAACGATCGTCGAGAGATCGTTCACCTGGAACCGCAACGCCGAACGTGTCTCCGCCATCGCCGAGATGGCCATTCTGCAAACTCAGGGACGCCGCCCGATGGCAACATCCGCCGGCCAGAGTTCTCGCAGCGTCGAGAGCTAGCACTAAAAGCCGGATCCAGGCCGGGACACCGCGATGCGCTCAGCGACAGTCCGCCAGGCTGCCATTCTGATCGGGGGACTGGGCACTCGGCTGGGCGAGTTGACGGCAACGACGCCCAAGCCTCTGCTGCCCTGCGGCGACCGACCGTTCCTGGCCTGGCTTTTGCGCGAACTGACCCGCTTTGGCGTCGAGGAAGTGATCCTCCTGACCGGTCATCTAGCCGACGCAGTCGAAGCAATATTGCCGTCGATCGAAGCCAACCTTCCCAAGCCCCTGCGCATTATCTGCAGTCGCGAGGACCAGCCGGCCGGCACTGGCGGCGCCCTATACCACGCTCGTAAGCATCTGGCAGAGCGGTTCTTGGTCTGCAACGGCGATTCCTGGTTCGACTTCAATCTCGCCCGCCTATTGGCTGACGCTTTCCGTGATCCAGAAGAAACGATTGGTCGGATCGCGTTGCGGCGCCTCGATGATGCGACCCGCTATGGCGTGGTCGAGACCGACGGCGACCGCATCACTACGTTTCGCGAACGCGATGACCGGAGCCAACCCGGTATCATCAACGCTGGCGTGTATCTGTTCGACCACCGCGTACTGGACGCGGTGACCCCGGTGTGCTCATTGGAGCGTGACGTGATGCCGGCGCTCGCCGCCCGCGGCGCACTGCGTGGCACCGTGGCCGACGGGTATTTTATCGATATCGGCATTCCAGTGGATTTGACCCGTGCGCAGACCGAATTGCCGGCCCGGCTGCGTCGCCGCGCCCTTTTTCTGAGCGGCGATATGGTCGCCAAATTCGACCGCGGATCGGTCGGCACGCGTGAGAGATTCCCCTTCACGCCGGGCGCTCTGACGGCGATCCGCGCGGCATCGGATGCCGGCTGGCACGTCTTTGTCGTAACAGACCAATCCGGGATGACAGATGGCCCAGCTGACGAACCGCACTTCGCATTCCTTTGCGCTCGGATAACCGCCGCAGTCCGTGCCGAGGGGGGAACGATCGACGATCTGCTGTGCTGCCTCTATCGGCCGGCAGGTCTAGCCGAGACCTCCAGACGCCACAGTATCTCGTGCGAAGCGGGACCGGAAATGCTGCTCGAAGTCTTGGGACGCTGGCAGATCAATCCCGCGCGCTGCCTATTTGTCGGCGATCGGCCCAATGATCTAAGCGCCGCCGCAGCCGGCATCACTACCCGTCTATTCCCCGGCGGCGACCTGGCGGAGTTCGTGGTGCCACTGCTGAAACGCCCCCTCTAGTCTCGATGAGGTTCTGATTGTATTGACGTTGCTCCTCCTCCGCGGAGCGGGGGAGGTGGCGAGCGAAGCGAGCCGGAGGGGGCATCCGGGCATGAGAGCACCGGACAAAACATTCAGCCGTGCACGCGAGTTGCGCCGCCATATGAGCTTGCCGGAGATCGTTCTGTGGCAGGCTCTGCGGAAAGGACGGCTGGCGGGCTTACGCTTTCGCCGGCAGCACCCGATCGGACCCTATATCCTGGATTTTTATCTCTGCCACGATGAGGTGGATTAAAGTTGCGCACGATGCTCAGAACTGACCTAGCAGGTCGAACGCAGAGGTTTGCGCAGCGATGACTTCAGAGCCTCAGACCTTGGACGGTGTCGTCATGGCAAGATTCCCTCTCCTATTCAATTCTCGCGAGCGAACCTCGCCTCTGTAGGGTGCCCTGCTCGTCGCCGATTGACCGGGGGAATTCGGGGCCTCTTGGCGCACAAACTAATTTCGTGTCCGTTATCCGTGCGAAAAACGCCTGTAAATTTTTCGGCTGCGAGCGAGCAAACGAAAGGCAATTACCTGGCGAGAGACAGCTTTTTTTAACTCTTGACTTCAAGCAGTTGTGCAGGGTAATGGGACAGCGCAGCTGAGACAAGACATCGACGCACTTCTCAATACCGTTGTTGTCAGACTCCCAATACGAGCAAAAATATTCGCATGCATACAAGCCCGAGGAAGTACAACGCTTTATAAATTACATTTATACTGATTATAAGTGGATACACTTAAAGCACGCGATAGCCTACCCTAGAAAAATGTTTGAGTATGGGAAAACTTATTCTTGGAAAATCGTGTCAACAGCATATTCCCTACGCAGGATTGATAGTATATTTTTTGAGCCCATATTGTTAAATAAACCATATGCTAATATTCAACAAATCATGTAAATGATTTGTACCACTTAGCTTATAATGAACCACCAGTATTCGAAAATAACGAAAACAAAGAATGTCAGAGGCAATCTTTAGGACAAATTCTGTGCAATGCAATTGCATTGCCTTTGTTTGCGACTAGGCCCGCAGAGCTATTCGGCGGCGTCCCGGTCGCGCAGGCGGTAGCAGTGGCAATTCCGGTTGCGACCCATTGAGGTGATGTCCCTTCACGAAGGCTCGCCGGTCGCCGTTGAACAGGTGGCCGATGTTCACTAAGAACACTTCGTCAAATGGACTGCGAAAAATGAAACCTCTTTTCCAGCAATTCCCGCCCGGATGGTCTGACGTATTTTTCGAAAAGGCGGGTTACCCGTTTCTGGGCAATCAACGCCGCGTCTGGCCGCTCGGATGCGGCGTAACAGGAAGCGCACGCAGCCTTGCCGCGGCCCTCGGGGCTATCCCATCCCCAGTCTGTGGGAGGCGAGGCGGGCGCCTTCGGCCAATGATTTGAGCTTGGCCCAGACGACGTCCTCGGCGACGCGGCCCATGCCGGCCGAGGTGTCAAAGCCGCAATCTGTGCCGGCGATCACGCGGTGCGGGTCGCCCACCACTTGCGCGATGCGTTCGAGGCGGTCGGCGACGGCTTCGGGATGCTCGACAAAATTGGTCAGGCTGTCGATGACGCCGGCGATCAGGATCTGATCACCCGACAGCGGCATCTTTTCAAAGAGCTTGTATTCGTGGGCGTGGCGCGAATTGGCGAACGGCAGGAAGAACGCGCCGACCTTGGCCTGGTAAAGGATCGGCAGGATATCGGATAACGGCACGTCGCTATCGTGCGGGCCTTCGTAATTGCCCCAGCAGACATGCAGCCGCACGGCGTCGCGTGGGATATTGACGAGTGCGGTGTTGATCGTCGCGACGACGCGCTCGACAAACCCGAGAAAATCGGAGAGCGGCCGGTCCTGGTAGGAGAGATGGCGTTCGAGCGCGAGATCGGGGCAATCGAGCTGCAGCAAAAAGCCGGCATCGACGATCGCCTCGTACTCCTCGCGCAAGGCCGTGCCGAGATCTTCGAGATAGGCAGCCTCGGTCGGGTAATGCTCGTTCTTCATTGCGCCGGCAATTATCCCGGGGGAGGGAGCGGTCAGAAACGGCTCGACAAAATGTGTGCCGGTGTCCGCAAGCGCGGCGCGGAAATCGGCGATTTCGGCCTCGACCGCCTCACGGCCGAGATAGCGCACCGGGCCGATCGCCTTTGGCGGCCCCATATTGCTGACCGCCTCGCGGGAAGCGAGCTGCTCCTCCATGATGCGGCGGAACACCGGATAGCGCATCGCATCAGCGCGGGTGCGGCGCTGCCAGGATCCGCCAAACCCGCTCATCCGGTGGCGGATGTGCAGGAAAAACCCCTCGCGCTGCTGCTCGCCGTTGTTGCCGATATCGACACCGGATTCGGCCTGCTTTTTGACGACCCAGCGCAACGCCTCCTTGCCCAAGCGGTCTAGTTCGGCCGGATCGATCGATTCGCCGCGCGCCCGGCGGATATGCAGCCGGGTCAGCTCCGGCGGGCGCGGCAGGCTGCCGGTGTGGCTGGTCAGGATACGGTCTTCGCTGCGGCGCATGGTCGCTTTCCTCCCGATAATTCAGCGAATTGCGCGGCTTAGCGCAACAAGGCCCGGTCCCCGTCCGGCGCTAGTGCGAACAACTCGCTTGCGTCCGAGACCCTAGGCTCTTAGATTGCAGGCATTGGCGCAACAACTGAAAGGAGGTGATCCTGTGTCTAGCCTTAAACTGCGGTCCATCGCTGCCGTGACCAGGATCTCTTCTGTGGAGATCGGCGCCTGATCTAGGGCGCGACGGTTTGCGGCCGCGAAGGCCGCCGTTTCGGCGGAAGGGCCGTCCACGGGGCGGCCCTTCTTCATTTTCGGGTCCGCACTGGCTTCACGCTTAGCCGCTGCCGGTCCACCAGCACACAACGATAACCGATGCCCTTCGGCACAAGCCGCATCAGCTGCCGACCGCGGCCCTGACCGGCAATCGTCAGGCCGACATCGCAGCTGGCACCCACGGCGAGGCGGAACTCGCAGACACGATCGCCCCACTGCGCAAGGCCGCGCACATGCTGGGGCACGAAGGCGACATCCGATGCTCGCAAGGCCGCAAACGGCTGTGGATAAACCAGTGAAAGCCGGTGAACAAATGACGTAACCTGTGGGTAAATGATTTTTGACTATCGGCGAAACATTTGCGGAACGCCAT
The DNA here is from genome assembly GCA_963777435.1 of uncultured Alphaproteobacteria bacterium. Lineage (GTDB taxonomy): Bacteria > Pseudomonadota > Alphaproteobacteria > ATCC43930 > CGMCC-115725 > AP-15. The sequence goes on along the minus strand of CAVZQT010000003.1, from coordinate 2,060,856 downwards.
CATGACCAGCGAGATCGATAACGACGTGCTGTTCGAGATGGCGAACCTGTTCCCGGCCGATACCGGGTTGCCGATGGTAATCTGGGCGTCGGAGCGCGGCCATGCCCGCCACGATGTGCGGATCAAGGTCAACCAATCGCATGGTACGCGGATGTTGCCGGGCAACCTTGCGACGGTCGCGGTGCGTCCATCGCCACGGCTGGTCACCGGGCAATTAGCGACTGCCGATCTGCAGGTGGTCGGTCAATGGATTGCGCTGAACCAACAGGCTCTGATTGATTACTGGGAATACCGGATCAGCACTCCCGAATTTGTCCGCCGCTTGCAGAAGCTGTCGCCTTAGCACGAGATCGTCAGGGTCGTGATCGTGAGGCCCACGTCCCGCCGATATTAGCGAGGCGCTTGGCGGCGGTGGAACTCTCGAGGCATGGCCCCGGGCCGTGGGCGGGCTTGGGTTCGGTCGTCGAAATCCCATCTTTAAGCATACCCTCGAGCTCGCGCGCTTGAGCCAGGATTAGTTCCCGCTTTATTCTTCTGACATGTCGCAAGCCCTTTCATTTCATCCCGCCGTCGCCGCTTGGTTCGACCGCAGCTTTGCCGCACCGACGGCGGCGCAGACGGCGGCTTGGCCGGCGATCCAGGCCGGGCGGGACGTGCTGATTGCCGCGCCCACCGGCTCCGGCAAGACGCTCGCGGCTTTTCTGGCGGCGATTGATGGGCTGGTCCGACAAGGGGTGGCCGGCGAACTCACCGACGAGACTCAGGTCGTCTATGTCTCGCCGCTAAAGGCACTATCGAACGACATTCGCAAGAATCTCGAAGCGCCGCTCCTGGGCATCCGAGAGGCACTGCGCGAGCAGGGCCTGCCGGATGTCGAGGTCCGCAGCTGGGTGCGTACCGGCGATACGCCCGCCGGTGAGCGACAGCAGATGGGCCGGCGCCCGCCGCATATCGTCGTCACCACGCCCGAATCGCTCTACATCCTGCTCGGCTCCGATTCCGGCCGGGCGATGCTGAAGACAACCCGGACCGTCATCGTCGATGAAATTCATGCCGTCGCCGGGAACAAGCGCGGCAGTCACCTTGCGGTGTCGCTTGAGCGGCTCGCCGCACTCGCCAGCGACCGGGTGTTGCGGATCGGCCTCTCGGCGACGCAGAAGCCTATCGAACTCGTCGCGCGCTTTCTGGTGGGTGCGGCCGGCGGTGACTGCACGATCATCGACACTGGTCATCGCCGCGCCCGCGATCTGGCGATCGAGGTGCCGTCCTCGCCGCTTGAACCGGTGATGTCGGGTGATGTCTGGCGCGAAAACTATGACCGCCTCGCCGAATTGGTACGCGAGCACCGCACCACTTTGGTTTTTGTGAACACCCGCCGGATGGTTGAGCGGGTGACGCGGCATCTGTCCGAGCGCGTCGGCGCCGATCAGGTGACGGCACATCACGGCAGTCTCGCCAAGGAATTGCGCCTCGAGGCCGAGCAGCGGTTAAAGAACGGCGCGCTGAAAGCATTGGTCGCGACCGCCTCGCTCGAACTCGGCATCGATATCGGCGACGTCGATCTTGTCTGCCAACTCGGCTCGCCGCGCGCGATCGCCACCTTTCTGCAGCGCGTCGGCCGGTCCGGTCACGCGGTCGACGGCACCCCCAAGGGGCGGCTCTTCCCATTGTCGCGCGACGAACTCGTCGAATGCGCGGCGTTGCTCGATGCGGTCCGGCGTGGCGAACTCGATCGGCTGACGATCTCCGAGGGTCCGCTCGACGTATTGGGGCAGCAGATCGTGGCCGAGGTCGCGGCACAGGAATGGAGCGAGGATGCGCTCTACGCGCTGTTCTGCCGGTCGTGGCCGTTCCGTGATTTATCGCGTGCGGACTTTGACGCCGTGGTGGCGATGTTGGCCGGAGGCTTTACCACCAGGCGCGGCCGCCGTGGTTCTTTGATCCACCACGATGCGGTCAACGGCCGGCTGCGCGGTCGTCGCGGCGCGCGGCTGACGGCGCTGACCTCGGGCGGCACGATCCCCGACAATGCCGATTACCAAGTCATGCTGGAGCCGGAAAACCAGGCGATCGGCACTGTGAACGAGGATTTCGCGGTCGAGAGCCTGGCCGGCGACATCTTTCAGCTCGGCAACAAGTCTTATCGCATTCTGCGGGTCGAGCGCGGCACGGTTCGCGTCGCCGACGCCGAAGGCATGGCGCCAAATATCCCATTCTGGCTGGGCGAGGCGCCCGGGCGCAGCGACGAGCTGTCAGCCTCGGTTTCACGCCTGCGCCAGGAGGTTGCCGCTCGATTACCGGAGACAAGCGTACGGACATCAATCTTCGCTGGCGACCCCGACTCTGACCCACTACCGCACGCAGGGGAGGGCATGGGGGTCCCCTTTCCGCCCGTCGGCGGGGAGAGGGGCGTAAAGAATTGGCTAGTCTCGGAAGTCGGCATTGCCGAGCCGGCGGCCGATCAGCTCGTCGATTATCTCGCGACAGCGCGGGCGGCGCTCGGGGTCCTGCCAATCCACGACACGATCGTCATCGAGCGGTTTTTTGACGCCGTTGGCGGGATGCAACTAGTCGTGCATTCGCCCTACGGCAGCCGGATCAATCGCGCTTGGGGCTTGGCGTTGCGCAAGCGGTTTTGCCGCAAATTCAACTTCGAGATTCAAGCGGCCGCGACCGAAGACAACATCGTGTTGTCCCTGACCACGGCGCACAGCTTCGATCTCGGCGAGGTCCGGCGCTACCTGCATTCAGCCAGTCTGCGCAAACTCTTGACCGAAGCGGTGCTCGACGCGCCGATGTTCATGACCCGCTGGCGCTGGGTCGCCGGCGTCGCGTTGTCTTTGCCGCGGTTTCGCGGCGGCAAAAAAGTGCCGCCGGCCTTGGCGCGCATGGACGCCGAGGATCTGCTGGCTGCGATCTTCCCCGACCAGATCGCCTGCGCCGAAAATCTGGCCGGCGCCCGGGAGATTCCCGATCACCCGCTGGTCCGTCAGACCATCGCCGATTGCCTCGACGAAGCGATGGACGCAACCGGGCTCGAACGGTTGCTGACCGCCCTCGAAGCCGGTGATATCCGCGTCGTCGGGCGCGACCTGGTCGAGCCGTCCCCGCTGGCGCTCGAAGTGTTGGCGGCGCGGCCCTATGCCTATCTCGACGACGCGCCGCTTGAAGAGCGCCGCACCCAAGCCGTCATGGCGCGTCGTTGGCTGGCGCCCGAAGAAGCCGAAGAACTCGGGCGGCTCGATCCGCAGGCAATCGAGCGGGTTCGTCAGGAAGCCTGGCCCGAGCCGGCCAACGTCGACGAACTCCACGATGCGCTCGACTGGCTCGGGTTTATCACCGCAGAAGAGGCCGAAGCCGAGCCTGGCTGGCGCGCCTGGCTCGACGAGCTCGCGCGCGATCGCCGGGTAACAAGTCTCGATGGGCGACTGTTGATCACAGCGGAACGCTTGCCCTTGTTGCGGGCATTGTGGCCGGACGGATCTCTCGATCCGCCGATCGCTGCGCCGGCCATTTACGAAAAGGAATGGCCGCGCGAAGAGGCGCTGGTCGAAATTGTGCGCGGCCGGTTGGAAGGGCAGGGGCCGACCCCCAAGTCGGTGTTCGCCGCAACCCTCGGGCTCGACGAAAGCGAGATTGCCGCCGCGCTCACCGCGCTGGAAACCGAGGGCTTCGCGTTGCGCGGACGGTTCACGCCCGATGCGGACGAGGAGGAATGGTGTGAGCGGCGGCTGCTCGCTCGCATCCACCGCTACACGATTGGCCGCCTGCGCGCCGAGATCGAACCGGTCGCGGCACGCGACTTCCTGCGTTTTCTGTTTGAGTGGCAGCGCGTCGCTCCGGAGGCCCGGATGGAGGGCCCGGACGCGCTCGAAGCGGTCATCGGCCAGTTCGAAGGCTTTCAGGCCGCGGCCGGAGCGTGGGAGACCGAGATCCTGCCGGCGCGGGTTGCCGATTACGAGCCCGCCTGGCTCGATGATCAATGCCTTGCCGGCCGTGTCGCCTGGGCGCGGCTGCGCCCGCCCACGGGGCGAAATAACGAACGCGGCGCCTCGCCAGTGCGCGCCACCCCGATCGCATTACTGCCGCGGCGCTACGCGCCGATCTGGGCGTCACTGTCGCCAACTCCCGACACGGCGCAGCCCAGTGCAAAGGCGAGAGCCGTGGCCGACTACATCCGCGAGCACGGTGCGTCGTTCTTTGACGAATTGGTCGAGGGCTCACATCTGCTCGGCCCGCAAGTCGAGGAGGCGCTGGCTGAATTGGTGGCCCTCGGCATCGTCAATTCGGACAGCTTTGCCGGATTGCGCGCCTTGCTGTTGCCGTCCGAAAAGCGATCCCGGCGGCGGCGCCGACCAATTTTCGGCATGGCTGATGCGGGTCGCTGGGCCTTGGCGCGGCGGGGCAACCCACGGCCCGTCAGCGAGATCGTCGAGCACATCGCCCGTGCGCTGTTGCGCCGCTACGGCGTCGTCTTCTGGCGAATGCTCGAGCGTGAGGCTTCGTGGCTGCCGCCATGGCGCGACCTGTTGCGCGTCTATCGTCGGCTCGAGGCGCGGGGTGAAATCCGCGGCGGCCGCTTTGTCGCCGGGTTTGCCGGCGAGCAGTTCGCACTGCCCGATGCGATCGGCCTGTTGCGCGAGGTCCGGCGCAAGCCCGCCGCGGATGTCTGGGTGTCATTATCCGGCGCCGATCCGCTCAACCTCGTCGGCATCCTGACCCCCGGTCCAAAACTTGCCGCGTTTGCGGCCAACCGCGTCTTGTATCGCGATGGCCTGCCGCTCGCGGTTCAGTCGGGCGGCGAGGTGCAGTTCCTCGAAACCCTGGATACCGCCGGCCAGTGGCGGGCGCGCAAGACACTGCTGCGCAGCGCCGCTCCCGCTGCACTGGTCGACCTTGCCTAAGGCGGCAATGCGGTTTCTTTACTTTAGCCCGAGGATGAGAACCCGCCGTCAACCGGGATCGCGGCGCCAGTGATGAAATCCGAGGCGGCGGAGGCGAGGAACACGGCGACCCCAGCGAGGTCTTCTGGAGTGCCCCAACGGCCAGCCGGGGTGCGCGCCAAAACGCGCTCGTGCAAGCCGGCGACCTGCTGCCGTGCATCGCGGGTCAGATCGGTGTCGATCCAGCCGGGCAATACCGCGTTGACCTGGATGTTGTCCGGCGCCCAGGCTGCGGCCAGTGATTTGGTCAGCTGTATTAAGCCGCCCTTGCTGACCGAATACGGTACTGCATAGGCAGCGCCAAATAGCGAAAACATCGACCCGATATTGATGATCTTGCCGCCGCCGGCCCGCTTCATCACCGGGTATGCCTGTTGCGAGCAGAAAAAAGCGCCGTTCAGATTGGTATCGAGAACCGATTGCCATTCGGCTGCGGTGTATTCTTCCGCGGGTCTGCGGATCGACATCCCGGCGTTGTTGACGAGGATGTCGACGCGGCCAAAGCGATCGAGACTTGCCGCGACAACAGCTCGACATGAACTCTCGTCGGCCGCATCGAACGCGATAAAACAGCTCTCCGGCCCCAGTTCGGCGAGCGCCTTCTCCGACTTTTCGGCGTCGCGCGCGGCGATGACGATTCGTGCGCCGGCCGCGGCAAGGCCGCGCGCCATGCCAAGCCCGATCCCGCCATTGCCGCCGGTGACGACCGCCACCCGGCCGGTTAGATCGAACAGGGTCATGCGGTTCGCGCTTGCGTATACGTAATTGCGCGCGGGCTCTTAGTAGACGCCCTTGAGCGGCGTCGTGTTGCGTTGGTCGACCTTAGCGCCGGCATTGCCGGTATCGCTGTAGTCGAGCAGCCTGTTTGACAGGGTCTGCGAGCCGACCATTCCCGACGGATCCGGCGTCTGGCTGTTGCCGCCGATGTTGGGGAGGCCGTTTTCGCTGGCGCGCAGGCGAAGATCGGCGGCCTGCTTTCCGGGAACACCCGGACCGGCCTGTTCGATGATCTGTTCCGCCTGTTTTTGGGTGCTCTCCTCCTGAGGCCGCGGCGCGCCTGGTTCGGGGGGCCGCAGATTGAAGTCGGGCGGGATCGTCAGCGGCGCGCGCAACTCCACCGCAAATTCGTCGGGGATGGTCTGGTCTAGCCCGATCATCTGCTTGAAGTCGCTGCATGCGGAAAGCGATGCCGCCGCGGCCAGGCAAGCAATGCAAAGCGTAAGATGATTGCGGCCCGCGCCCCAAAGCGGGTGATATTTGCTCATGCCGATAATCCCTCCCGTTTGTTTTTTTAATGTGCTTCGCGACGGAGAAGCAAGCTTTCAAACAACATCGCCGCGACGCCAACACAAATCGCACTATCGGCCAAGTTGAATGCGGGCCAATGATAATTCCCGATATGAAAGTCAAGGAAATCGACGACCGCGCCATAGCGAATCCGATCGACGACGTTGCCGACGGCGCCGCCGACAATTAGCCCGATGGCCACCGCGAGGAGCGGCGTACTAACCCGGCTGAGCCAATAAATCAGTCCGGCAATAATCACCACCGCGGCAAGCGAGAACAGGACGGCGTTGAGCCCGGTCCCGTTGCCGGCCCGTGCATTGAACATGCCAAAGCTCATGCCGCGGTTGAGCGTAAGGACCAGGTTAAAAAACGAAGTGAGCGTGTCGGTTTCAAATGCGCGGCCGGCAAAATGAGCCAGTACGAGCGCCTTACTTAGTTGATCGAGGATCGCGACGACGATCGCCGTGGAGAGTCCCAGCTTCAGCATCACCCGGTGCTCGCCATTTGTGCGGCAGCCCCTTGCGAGTCGATTACATCGGCGCAGCGGCGGCACAAATCGGGATGACCCGGCACTTGGCCGACCTCGGGCAATACCCGCCAGCAGCGCTCGCATCGCTCGCCCGCAGCCGGCGACACGCGAACCCCGATCTCCGGCACGTCCGGCAGCGTGAAGGCGATTTCCGGCGGCGCTCCGAGATGCACTGTAGCGGCCGAAGTGATGCACAATTCGGCCAAGTCGACATTGCGGACGAGGTCGCCCAACCGTTCCGGGATGTAGACCTCGACAGCGGCCTGCAGGCTCGATCCCAGCCGCTTGGCCCCGCGTTCGAGTTCCAACGCACCGGTAACGACGCGGCGCAAATCGCGCAGCTGCGTCCAGCGCTCGCCCAGTGCCGGATCGCACCACTCGGCGGGGATGTCCGCGAATAGTTCGAGATGGACACTGCGCCCAGGCGTATTGCCATAGCGCGCAAGCCAGGCCTCCTCGGCGGTGAAACAGATAACCGGGGCGAGCCAGCGCACCAGCGCGTCAAAGGTGCGGTCGAGCACGGTACGCAATGCCCGCCGGCCACTATCGTCGGGACTGTCGCAATAAAGCCGGTCTTTGCGGATGTCGAAGTAAAAGGCCGACAGATCGACCGCGCAAAAATTGTGAAGTGCGGTGAACATGTCGTGGAAATCGAAGCGCTCGATCGCACCCCGTACGACCCGGTCGAGTTCCGTCAGCCGATGCAGAACCCAGCGTTCGAGCTCCGGCATCATCTCGACGCCGACTGCCTCGCGCGGTTCAAACCCGGCGAGCGCTCCCAAGAGATAGCGTAAAGTGTTCCGCAATCGGCGATAAACATCGCTCTGATGCTTTAGGATATCGGGACCGATGCGCAGATCCTCGGAATAATCGGATCCGACCACCCACAGCCTTAGGATGTCGGCGCCGCTCTGCTGCATGATATCCTGCGGCGCGACGACGTTGCCGAGCGACTTCGACATCTTGCGGCCTTGCTCGTCGAGCACGAAGCCGTGCGTCAGCACGGCCTCGTAGGGAGCGCGGCCGCGGGTGCCGCACGCTTCAACCAGCGATGATTGGAACCAGCCGCGATGCTGGTCTGAGCCCTCGAGATAGAGCGAAGCCGGCCAGCGCAACTCCGGCCGTTCTTCGAGCACAAAGGCGTGCGTCGATCCCGAATCGAACCATACCTCCGCAATATCGGTAACTTTCTCCCATTCTGCCGGGTCGTAGGCGTTGCCAAGAAACTGCGAGGCGTTGGTGCGGAGCCAAACGTCCGAGCCCTCTTGCTCGACCGCAGCGGCGACGCGCTCGATGACGGCGGGGTCGCGCAACGGCTCGCCGGTGTCGCGATGGGTGAAGACCGGGATTGGCACACCCCAGACGCGCTGCCGCGACACGCACCAGTCGGGCTTGCTCTCGATCATCGCCTCGATGCGATTGCGCGCCTGCGCCGGGACCCAGCGGGTTTCAGCAATCGCTGCGAGCGCCTTCTCGCGCAACCCATTGGCCGCCATGCTGATGAACCATTGCGGCGTGTTGCGGAAGATCAGCGGCGCTTTCGACCGCCACGAATGCGGATAGGAGTGAACCGATACGCCCCGCGCCAACAGGCCGCCAGCGGCGGCGATCGCGGCGATCACCGCCTCGTTGGCATCACCCGGCTTGCCGTCGGGCCGGTAGACGGCGCGTCCGGCGAACAGCGGCACCCCCGGCAAGTAAACCCCATCCGGCCCGACCGTGTCGGGGACCGGCAGTCCGTTTTCTCGACCCAGCTCAAAATCGTCGGCGCCGTGACCCGGGGCGATATGGACGAGACCAGTCCCTTGATCGGCCTCGACAAAGGTGGCCGCCAGCAGCGGCACGTCGAACTCATAGCCTTGTCCGGCTAATGGATGGCGCGCCACCGTCCCGGCCAGAGCCGAGCCGGGAAAGCGCGCGATTACCGAATAGCCCTCGATGCCGCCTGTCGCGGCGACCTCGTCGGTCAGCGGTCCCGCAACCAACAGCGTCTCGCCGGGATGCGCGCGGCTACCTTCGCCCGCCCGGTCGACCTGCATCGCGACATAGTCGAGCGCCGCGCTGAAGGCGATGGCGCGGTTGCCGGGCAAGGTCCATGGCGTCGTTGTCCAGATCAATGCCGCCGCGCCGACGAGTTCCGGCAGTCCCGTCGTGACAATCGGAAACCGCACCCAGACCGTCGTCGAGCGGTGGTCGTGATATTCGACCTCGGCCTCGGCGAGCGCCGTCTGCTCGACCACCGACCACAGGACGGGCTTGGAGCCGCGATAGAGTCCGCCATTGACCAGAAATTTGCCGAGTTCGCGGACGATCTGCGCCTCCGCCGAGTAGGCCATCGTCGTGTACGGATTGGCCCAATCACCGATCACACCGAGCCGTTCGAACTCGGCTTTTTGCACCTCGATCCATTGCGCCGCGAACTCGCGGCATTCGCGGCGGAACTGGTCGACCGGAACGCTGTCTTTCGACAATTTCCGCGCCCGGTATTTTTCTTCGATCATCCACTCGATTGGCAGGCCGTGGCAGTCCCAGCCCGGCACATAGGGCGCGTCCTTGCCGAGCATTTGTTGCGAGCGGTTGACGACGTCCTTCAGGATCTTGTTCAGCGCATGGCCGATATGGAGATGGCCGTTAGCGTAGGGCGGGCCGTCATGCAGCACGAATTTTTCGCGGCCGGCAGCCGATTCGCGCAGCCGCTGGTAGAGATCCATTTCCGCCCAGCGCGCGAGAAGCAGCGGCTCGCGCTTCGGTAGATCACCGCGCATTGGGAAGTCGGTTTTAGGCAAAAAGACGGTGGGGCGATAATCCGTCGGCATCGTTAACCTCTGGAAGGACTGCGAATAAACAGACGATTCCCGATCCTCAGCCGAGGATCGGGCCGGTAATTCGCAAAATCCAGCCGCGCCGCCGTTTCATAAGGGTCATATAACAGCCGCTCTGGACAAATTCGAGGGGCTCGTGAACGCTGCGCTAAGGGTTGCGAGGCGCGCCGGCGGCCAATCGAGCCGGTTCGGCTCTGTTGCCGCTCTCAGTCCTTTTGACGGTTCAAGGTGACGATACGGCCGTTCAGAAAACTGCGGTTAGTGGTGATATGTCCATCACGCAAACGTTCCGACGAGGTCACCCGTCGCAAAATGCGACCCGTTGGCTCGCTTGCCGTGCAAGTGAAGCACACGTCGCCCGATCGTGATATTTCCCCGCCAGACACATCGTCGGGCCGGGCGCCCGGCCCGGCCAAGTTCGGTTCCTAAACCCGTCTTAGTTGGAATTTGAGCCGCTCTGGCAGTTATGGCCTGCGGAGTTCCCGTTTATGCCCGGTGGAATTTCCCGTCTTCGATTAGTTTGCTCGGGCGGACGGGCAGGGCGAGATCGGCTGCAGCATGCCGGGAGAGCCCTGATCAACGCGTTCGTAGCGATAGAACGACCGCCCGGGAAAAACCCCGGCGAGGTCACAGGTCCCGTCCGGAACCTCATTGGCGTAGAGGACATTGCCCGAAAAATGGATGCCGTTCCGGGTAAGGTCCGGCGATTGCATCCGGCTCGGAAAGGACGGTCCTGTCGGGCTTCCGATTATGACGATCGCATTCGACAAATGGGCGCGAGCAACCAGCGTGAAGGGCTCCATGCGCTCGGTCACGATACGGTGGAACTGATAGGCGAGTGCCGGATAGGCGCCGACTCCCATAATGACCGCGCCGGCAACTGCAGCGGCGACGCCGGCCTGGAGTAGCGGATTACGCTGCTCGGTGAAATAAGCTGCCGCGGCCGAGAGAACGGTCAAGACGAGGAACGGGTACGCATCAAAATAGTATCGCGGACCGTACCGGTTGCCGCCAAGGTTGGGGAAAAGAAGATAACCCAGAACCAACAGCGGAAAGATCAAGTCGTAGAAAGCGATCTGCCGCCTGTAGCACTTCCATAGCCCAGCGATGAGATAAAGGAGAAAAAGCAGGGGCGAGGTCCATTGCGCGAGCTCAAATAGCTGCCGCACGACGTGGCGGCCGGTGGTCAGCAAGGAAACGGGTGAGCCGTCTTCATCTGTCGGGTGCAGGCCGAGATGCAGCTGCGGCAGAGTCCAGCTCTCGACCGTCAGCCACGGACTCCCGGTGACTGCATTGTCGTAAAGCAGCAAAGCCGCCAAAAACGGCAAGCCGCCCAGTATCACCATCGGCATCCGCAAATAGTGACGCCGCTCGCCTCGCAGCAAAAGTTCGACACCGCAGGATATCAGCAACGGAAATACCGTAAACGGTCGAATCACCCCGACCGCGCCCAGGGCCGCGCCGGCCGATAATGCCCAGGCGGACGAGCCCGTTCTGAGAAATCGGACGCCGCAGAGGACAAAAAGCACGGCGAACAGCGCGGTCGGCACGTGGCTGAAATAGGACGCGCCGTTGAGCAGAAAGAACGGGCTAAAGGCCAGCAGCGCGGCGCCAAGCAATGCTGCCGCCGGTCCCACTAGCAGGTAAGTCAGGCGACTGAAAACCACCACCAACAACAACGCCAACGCGGGTGAGGCGACAAAGCTGGGAAGGTGGAGGCTGGTCACGCCCGCCAGGATCAGCGGCCAGCCGGGAAAGAACAGCGACACCCACTTGCCGTCCTTCTCGGCGATATGAAAAACCGAGAACACATAATCGACCGGCGGGAGCGGGTTCCACAATCGGCCGGCGCGGAATGTTGCAGCCTGGAACAGGTAGTCGTACTCGTCCCCAGAGTTTGGAAAGGCTCGGAGCGCTGCGACCCCAGCGGCCAGCCCGAGCCCCACAATGACGACCAGCACCAACAGACCGGCCCGATAATGTCTGGTTAGCCAGATCATCGCTTGCCCGGGCAACGCCGCCCCTCCTCCGGCCCAGATTACTGCTGGGGCCGCCAAACACGACAAACCGAGCAGTGCTGCCATCGGCCAAAGCTCGGTGAAGTTGCTCGGTGTTTGCACCGATCCTTGCGCTTCACCGTAGATCCCGTGAAATCCGACCCAGGACAATGTACCCGAGGCAATCGCGAAGACGACTGCCACGAACGCCACCATTTTCAGCGTAGAGCTCGCTGGCTGGTCGACGCTAGACCGGGGCGGCGGCGAGGAGTTCACGGGCGCGCTCGGCGTCCTCGGCGATCTGCGCCTTCAGCGCGTCGAGCCCGGTGAATTTCATCTCCGGCCGGATGAAATCAATCAGCGCCACTCGCAAATGGCGGCCGTACAGATCGGCATCGATATCGAACAAATGTGCTTCGAGCCGCGGCTCCGGCGTGCCGACTGTCGGACGCAGGCCAATATTGGCGACCCCGGAAATCGTGCGTCCGTCAAACGGATCATCGGCGCCATCACCCGACACCCGGACCGCATAGACTCCGAAGGCGGGTCGGATGTATTCGCCCAGACCGAGATTGACAGTCGGAAACCCGATCGTGCGCCCACGGCGATCCCCAACCGCGACGCGGCCGTCGATCTCCCAGAACCGGCCGAGCAATGCCGCCGCGTCGCGCGGCTTCCCTGCCTTTAACAGCTCCCGGATTCGGGTCGAAGAATAGACAACCTGATTGTCGCCGCGAATTGGCTCGAGCACGGTAACGCCAAAGCCCGCGGCCGGGCCCGCGGCATGCAGCATCTCGGGGCTGCCGCGCCGGCCTTTGCCAAACGTGCAATCCCAGCCGACGACGACGTGCGACGCGCCGATCGCATCGACGATGATGTCGGACAGGAAATCCTCGGCGCTTTTGCCGGCAAAGGCGCGATCGAAATGCTGAACAAACAACAGATCGACACCGAGAGACGCGAGTTCGCGCTCTTTGACACGGAACGGCGTCAGCCGAAAGGGCTCGGCTCCTGGCATCAAAACGCTGCGCGGATGCGGCTCGAAGGTCAGGACACCGACCGGTCGACCCGCCATTTGTGCCACCTCCTGGGCGCGTTCGATCAGCAAGGCGTGACCTCGATGCAGTCCGTCGAAATTGCCGATCGCCAACACCGCGCCACGCGGGTGATGGGAGTGGGGGCCGGGGTGTCGAACGACGCGGATCACAGGAGCAGTCGGGGCATGGCTTGGTCGGTGGTCGATTGCGGCGAAAATAGCCCGACCGGTGCTCGGAAGCGAGCCCCAGACTCCCAAGACTGAAAGACAACCCTTTTCGCCGCAATCCCCTATAGTCCTGCATTCGACCGGCGGAGGAAAGGATGGGCGAGGAGCGGTTGGCGCGCGAGCAGATGGAATATGATGTGGTCGTGGTTGGAGCGGGGCCATCGGGTCTTGCCGCCGCGATCCGTTTAAAACAGCTCGCTGCGGCCGCGGGACGAGAGATCGGCGTGTGTGTTGTCGAAAAAGGATCGGAGGTCGGCGCGCATATCCTATCGGGCGCGGTGTTCGAGCCTCGGGCGCTGAACGAGTTGATCCCCGATTGGCGCGAGCGCGGCGCGCCGTTGACAACGCCTGCCGGCGAGGACCGCTTTCTGCTGTTGACGCAATCGCGCGCGTTTCGGCTGCCGACGCCGCCGCAGATGCACAATCACGGCAACTACATCATCAGTCTCGGCAATTTGTGCCGTTGGCTCGCGAAGTCAAGCCGAGGAACTAGGGGTTGAGATCTACCCCGGTTTCGCCGCCGCCGAGGTGCTTTATGACACCGATGGCCGGGTGCGCGGTGTCGCGACCGGCGATATGGGCATCGGCAAGTCCGGTGAGCCGACCGAGCGGTTTCAGCCCGGTGTCGAGCTGGTGGCAAAGGAAACATTATTCGCCGAAGGTTGCCGCGGTTCGCTGACCAAGACCCTGATCGAGCGGTTTCACCTGCGCGACGGGATCGATCCCCAGACCTATGCGATCGGCATCAAGGAATTGTGGGAGGTCGCTGCGAAGCGACACCAACCCGGTCTCGTTATCCACACGATTGGCTGGCCGCTCGACACCGCGACCTATGGCGGATCATTTCTCTACCATCTCGAAGAACGGCAGGTGGCGGTCGGGTTTGTCATCGGGCTTGACTACCGCAATCCCTATTTCAACCCTTTTGAGGAGTTCCAGCGCTTCAAGACGCATCCCGCGATTCGCGCGTTTTTCGAGGGCGGCCGGCGGATTAGCTATGGTGCGCGGGCTTTGAACGAGGGCGGGTTCCAGTCGATCCCGCGGCTTGATTTCCCGGGCGGCGCGCTGATCGGCTGTGCCGCGGGTTTTGTCAACGTTCCGAAGATCAAGGGTAGCCACACCGCGATGAAATCGGGCATGATCGCGGCCGAAACGGTATTCCGGCGCTTGGCGGGCGACGGTGCTGCCCTGGTGCGCGACGCGCTCGAGAAAAGCTGGGTTTGGGACGAGTTGCGTGCGGTGCGCAATATCCGGCCGAGCTTCCACCGGGGTCTGTGGGCCGGGCTCGCCTATTCGGCATTCGACACCTACGTCCTGCGCGGTGCGGCACCTTGGACCTTTCACAATCACCCCGATCATACTCAGCTGATCCCAGCGTCCGAGGCACCAAAGATCGAGTACCCGCGGCCCGATGGCAGGATCACGTTCGACCGGCTGTCGTCGGTTTTTATCTCGAACACCAATCATGAGGAAGACCAGCCGCCACATCTGCGCTTGCGGGATCCGGCCACGGCGATCGCGGTCAATTATCGCCTCTACGATTCGCCCGAACAGCGGTATTGTCCGGCGGGAGTGTACGAGATCGTACACCGGGAAGAGCCGGCCGGTCCGTATCTGCAGATCAACGCGCAAAACTGCGTGCACTGTAAGACATGCGACATCAAAGATCCGAAACAGAACATTGACTGGGTCGTGCCGGAGGGAGGCGGCGGCCCGAATTATCCGAACATGTGATGCTTAATCTGGGACAAGAGCGGACAGGCAGAGACAGATGAGGATTGCGGTGAGCAGTTGGCTTAAGCTTGGGCCTGTGGCCGGAGTTGTGTTTGGGACGCTGACGGCCGTTACTGCGGCCGGGGCGTTGGCTGTCGGTGAGGACGCGCAGGTCGGGCCGGCCCCTTCGCCCTACGGCGCCTATTTGGCAGGCCGCCACGCGCAGGAACAGGAGGCGTTTGGCGCCGCAGCATCATGGTACGAACAGGCGTTGCGCGCCGATCCCCAGTCGCCGGAGCTGATCAGCCGCACCTTTCAGATGGAGGCCAATAACGGGCATTTCGACCGTGCCGTGCCGCTCGCGGAAAAGGCGCTGAAGCTTGACAGTTCGGATGCGGCAGCTGAGCTTGTCCTACTAATCGACAAGGCCAAGTCCGGCGACAAGGCCGGCGCGCTGGCGAGCGCCGAGGCGCTGCCCGATGATGGGTTGCACCGCTATGTCGGCCCGCTGGCGCGCGCCTGGACCCGTATGGCGATGGGTAATTTGCCGGGGGCCGAGGCGGCGCTGCACGACCTCGACAAATTCGACGGCTTCGCGCCGCTCGAATACTTCCAGCTCGGGTTGATTTACGATTTCGCCGGAAATGCGATAAAGGCGGAGGAGCTTTACAAAAAGACGTTGGCAGCGACCGGGCAGCTCAATTGGCGGCTCGCCGATGCGATGGCAAACTTTTATCAGCGTCACGGGCGCCCCGATGAAGCTGCCGCCATCTACGCCCGGTTTGTGAAGGAGAACCCCGGCAGCGAACTCGCCGAAGCGGTGCAATCGTTCAAGCCGGCGGCAACGCCCGCGCCACTTGTTCGGTCCGCGACAGATGGATTGGCGGAGGCTCTGTTTGATTTGGCGAGCGTCGTCAATCGGCCGGAGACCATCGATCTGGCGCTGCTCTATGACCGTTGCGCGCTGCAACTCGAGCCTAATCTTACCGTTGCTCAGCTTCTGTTGGCGGACATCTTGACCGACCAAAACAAGCCGGAGCAGAGCCTCGCCGTACTGACCGAGATTCCGACGAGTTCGCGCTATTCATGGTCGGCCCAGTTGCGCGCCGCTGCCAACCTGGAGGCGCTCGATCGTACCGATCAAGCAATTGCTCAGCTCCAGGCTATGGCGGCAAAGGAGCCGAAATGGGCTTCCGCCGAGATCCAGCTTGGGGATCTGCTGCGTGGGCAAAAACGGTTTGCAGAAGCGGCTGATGCCTATAACGAGGCGATCAAGCGTCTCAAGGCCGAGGAAATGCCGCCGCGCTGGTCGCTCTATTACAGCCGGGGAATTGCATACGAACGCTCGAACCAATGGAATCTTGCTGAGGCCGACCTCGAGCATGCTTTGGAGCTTAAGCCGGACCAGCCGCTGGTACTTAATTATCTTGGCTATTCCTGGATCGATCGCGGCCAGAAACTCAAAAGCGGATTAAAGATGATCGAGAAGGCGGTCGAGTTGCGGCCCGACGACGGCTATATCGTCGACAGCCTCGGCTGGGCGCATTATCGGCTGGGGGACTACGCCAGCGCGGTCCAGTATTTGGAAAAAGCGCTGGAACTGGTGCCCGAGGATCCGACGATCAACGATCATCTGGGTGACGCCTACTGGAAGAGCGGGCGGGTAACCGAGGCGCGCTATCAGTGGCGCCGGGCTCTGCAATTCAAACCCGACAAGGAAGAGATCAAACCGATCGAAGCCAAGCTCGACCGTGGTCTGCCTATCACGACGAAAGCCGGCGGCGGCTGAGTTCGGCAGCTGAGATTGACGGCTGAGTTTGTCGAATTTGACACCGGCCACGATCTTTGCTCCGGCAAAAATAAATCTTTACCTTCACCTGACCGGGCGGCGACCGGACGGCTACCATTTGGTTGATAGCCTCGTCGCCTTCGCCGACATCGGCGATCGCCTGACGGTGCGGCCCGCGAACACGCTGTCGCTGGAGGTGGTTGGGCCGGAGGCAAAGGGCCTCGCCGGCGAGCGTGACAATCTGGTGCTGCGCGCCGCCCGGCTGCTCGCCGATCACGCCGGGGTTAACCCCGGCGCCGCCCTGTTGCTTGAAAAAAACCTTCCTGTCGCGGCCGGGATCGGCGGCGGGTCGGCGGATGCAGCGGCGGCTTTGCGCGCATTGCGGGATCTTTGGCGGCTCGCGCTCGACGATGCCGCCTTAGCTCGGCTGGGCGAGCAGCTCGGCGCCGATGTCCCTGTCTGTGTCTACGGGCGCGCGGCATGGGTCGCGGGCATCGGCGAGCACATCGAGTTTGCCCCCGACCTGCCGGCGGCGGGCGTTCTTCTTGTTAATCCGCGGCGCGGGCTCGCAACCGCCGCGGTGTTCAATGCTCGCCGCGGCTCGTTTGGCGGCAAAGCAATGCGATTTGCCGCGATGCCGCAGGAGGCGGCCCCACTCGCGGAAGCGCTCGCGCCGCTGCGCAACGACCTGACCGACCCGGCGATCGAGCTGGTCCCCGAAATCGATCAGGTACTGACGGTGCTGGGCCGGCTTTCGGGAGCGTTAATTGCCCGGATGAGCGGCAGCGGCGCCACCTGCTTTGCATTGTTTGCCGATCGAGCGGCCGCCGAACGCGGGCGTGACGAGTTTGTTGCCGAGATACCCCGCTGGTGGGCCGCGCCCGGTGCTCTTATTGCCGCCCACCATATTTCCCGATAAGTTCTGAGCGCGTCGTTGGGGCGTAGCCAAGTGGTAAGGCAGCGGATTTTGATTCCGCCATTCCCAGGTTCGAATCCTGGCGCCCCAGCCAACGAGAAGGTACTGTTTTGACTTGGGTATTTTCCCGGAGGTGGACGTCGGGAGCGGCCCGGTTGGCCGGCCGTTGCGGGGCCGAGTGAAGACGGGTGAGGAGAGAGGCCGGCGGGCGAGGCCGAAGCGGGTCAAACCGCCAGGTTATCTCTGGAAGCCGTTGATCTAGTCACCGACGCAAATTGCGGCGCGGGTTGGGCTAGGTTAAGAATCCGGGAAGTTAACGTCGGGGATAGCGGAGCGCGCCGCGCGGCCGGATCGGCTCCGCGGCGGGCCGGCCTAGGCGAACCCGAACGCTTTGCGCTGCTCGGGCCAGGCGAGAGGGAGATCTGGGCAGTCGACCAGCATTGCCACGGTCAAGCCTGACGGCTGGCGACCATCAAGGATAGCGCGGGTGATGTCGGGGGCGAGATAGGCAAGCCGCAGAACCCGCGAAAAGTAGGATCGATTGAGCTTTTCGCGGCGGGCAAGCTCGGCGAATTTGCTGTTTGCCCCGTGCTGCATCAAGGTTGTTTTGAACAGCGCTCGGACGATGAGCTTGATCAGGCTTGGGTTCGGTCTCGCCGGTGAGGCCTCGCTAGGCTCGCTGCGCAGGATCATTTCCTTGCCGGCGCGGCGGAGCTGCGCCGCGACCGAGAGTGTCACGGTCGCGTCGTCCGAGTGAGGATTGGCGGGGAACGCTGGGACGTCCAATCCGAGAGCGGTCGTGAGCCGCGCGGGGTCGATGTTGATGTCGACCTGATGCGGATGGATATCGATCCGGCGGATCACGGTCGTCAGAAAAATCCGCATCTGTGCCGGCGACAGGGTCGGCCAAGAGGCGGCGATTTCTGCGGCGCGATCGATTAGCTGCTGCTGTCGAGCGGGTTCCAGCCGGTGCGGCTCGGCGAGCGCGGTGAGCCTGCCGGGATCGGACAGCAGGCGGTGGATCCGTTTCACCACCACCTGCTCGATTTCAGCTGCCGGAATGCGCAGCCCGCCGGGCGACCGGGCGCGGGTTCCGGTGATCAGCCAATGGGAGATGTAGTAGCGGTAGCGCGTACCGTTCTTGACCGCGTGGCTCGGGGTCATGCGATTGCCATCGCCATCAAAGATCAACCCGGCCAGCAGGCTCACGCTCTTGACGGCTCCGCCGACGCGCCGCTCGATGGCGTTTTCGGCAAGCCGGGCCTGAACCGCCTCCCACAGCGCTGGGTCAATGATTGGCTGATGCTCTCCTGGGTAATATTGGCGCTTGTGGACGATCTGCCCGCGGTAGATCCGGTTCTGCAAGATCAGGTAGAGGGCGCCCCGCGAGAGTGGCTTGCCGCCCCAGCTCCGGCCAATGGCACTGGTCCAACGCTTGCTGACAATACCGTCGGCTTCGAGCTCTTCCCGCAACAGGCGTACCGAGCGCAGAGTAATATAGCGGCGGAAGATGTGACGTACGATGTCGCCTTCGCTGGCGACCACCGTGAGTTTGCGCACGCACACCTGATACCCGAGCGGCGGCATCCCGCCCATCCACATGCCCTTCTGTTTCGAGGCGGCGATCTTGTCGCGTATGCGTTCACCGGTGACCTCGCGCTCGAACTGGGCGAACGACAACAGCACATTGAGCGTCAGCCGCCCCATCGAGGTCGTGGTGTTGAACTGCTGGGTGACCGAGACAAAGGATACCGCCTTGGCATCGAGGATCTCGGTGATCTTGGCGAAGTCGGCGAGCGACCGCGTCAATCGATCGATCTTGTAGACGACCACCGCGTCAATCCTGCCACTGCGAATGTCGGTTAGCAGCTGCTGCAAGGCCGGGCGGTCCATCGTGGCGCCAGAGATGCCCCCATCATCATAGGCCTGGGCCAAACACACCCAGCCCTCGTGGCGCTGGCTTTTGATAAACGCCTCGCAGGCCTCGCGCTGGGCATGCAATGAGTTGAATTCCTGCTCCAACCCCTCCTCGGAGGATTTGCGGGTGTAAACCGCACAGCGCCGCCGTCGATGCCCCACCGATCCATCGCTGCCTGTGCTCACGGTGCGGTTCCCAAAACCGCCGCGGCCCGGCGCTTAAGGCCAAAAAGGGCGGCGCCCGACCAGTGTACACCGGTGATTTGCTGGGCCACTTTGCTGAGCGAGCGATAGCGCTGCCCGTCGTAATCAAACCCATCCTCGAGCACGATCACGGTATGGGCATGCCCATGCCACTCGCGCACCAGCCTACTGCCCGGCTTGAGGGTCAATCCCGGATCAAACTGCGCAGCACCCTTGGTACTAAGAATCCTAACCAAATCGTTCAACCGCCGCTGCGTCGCCTGGCCCAGACTGCCATGGGTCTGCTCTTGCAGAGTGTACGCGATCGCCCGAAGCATCAGGTCACGGCTTAGCCGGCTCGGCGGTGCGGTGCGGTGGAGCTTGCGCCATTCAACCCGCAGCTCTTTGGTGGCCTTTGTTTGCAGCGCGGCGATGACCAGTGCGAGATCGTCATGGTGAAGCGGGCACGAGGGAGGCTCGCCGGAACCCCGGCGAGCGCGATCCCGAGATGCCATTGATTTCATAGCTGCGACGAGGCGGCGTCGATGCGGTAGACCCGGCCCCGCTCTTCCACCGTGCTCACCACCCTCAGTCTCAGCTTTTTCTTCAGCGCTCCGGAAAACATGCCGCGCACTGTGTGTGGCTGCCATCCCGTTGCCACTGCAATCTCGGTGACCGTTGCACCTTCGGGCCGCTCGAGCAGGCCGATGACCTGCGCCTGCTTGGAGCCGGCACGGGTTGGGTCCACACCCGTGGAATCGACTGGCAACTGCGAAAAGCCCGCCCACAGCCGCTGCGCGCCGGTCTTGCGGTCTTTGAACTTGGCGATCGAAGCAACCCCGGGCAGCGCATTCCAGATTGCCGCCAGCTGGGATTTCGAGAGTGCGCTTGCTTCGATGTCCTCGGGCGACTGGACCAACAGCTCGCCTTCCGAACTTGCTGCAGGCGCTGCCGCATGGGCGCTGACGGTTTCGCCGCGAATAATGTAAAGCGTCATTGTGTTTTTCTCTTGTCGGGCGGGGATGCCCGACCGACACTGACGCTCTCTTCGCCGCCCAAGGCCAGTCGTTTACGAGTAATTCCAGGACTACTTTCGCTGCTTTCTGAGCACAGAATTGCTTGCAGCGGGCTGGCGTTTGACACTACAATTGCACTTCAATTGCCGGGCACCTCTGTGCGGGCAATCCCCGCCACCTTGCCTGGACTGCGGGACCGCGCGCTGCTCCTCGTCGGCTTTGCCGCAGCGTTGCGGCCGAGCGAACTCGGGCATTGACGATCGAGCACCTGAGCCGGTACGCAGGTGGCATTGCCCTGCTACTGCATTGCCCTGCTACTACCATGGCGCAAGAACGACCAGGAGGCGCGGGGCACTACGGTATGGCTACCGCGGGCCAGACCGATTTGTGCCCGGTTACGGCGCTCGAAATGGGGCTCGCGGCGGCCGAGATTATCGAGGGACCGCTGTTCCGGCGGCTGTGGCGTCTGCCGCCGCCGCGGGTCCGCCGCGGCGTCAGACGGAAGCCGGTAGCCGACCGTTGCCGGATTGGTACCAACCCGATCGACACCGATTTAATCGCACTCGTCGTCCATCATGAAACGCATATTCCAGATCGCGTTGCAGCCATTCGGAGACAGTGGGAGGCACAAAAAAGGTATGTGATCCGCTAAGTTCTGAGACACCGCAAACGGCCGGGGTCGCTTGACCTCTTCCGATCGATAGCACATTTACTCCTATAGTGAGAATTTGAGATGGCCGGCCTGGGCTACCCCGTTCACCCATGTTGGTGAAGAACCGCTGCTCCCGGCTACACTCGATGACCGCGATCAGCGGGTCAGGTCCTGGGGCGAAGCTCGTTTAAGAGCTCGGTCAACTTTGCGGCGATCCGAGCCTGCTCGGCGGCATCGGCACAGGGAATGCGGACCATTTCAGCATTACCGTTTCCTTCGTCCCGCATCGCGTGGACGCTCGGAACTGGTTTGCCGGCTAACGAGCCCGTCGTGTTTGTCACATGAAATCCTGTTGCCATTGGTCTGCTCCTTGATATCGTTAATCGTCGGCAGCCTCGGCGGATCCATGTGGGCCAGCTGCCAGCTCGGGAAAACTCTCTCTCTCTCGCCCCTGATTGATCTCTGCGCGATTAGCACTGATGCGGCGGCGGCACTGGTTTAAAGTGCCGCCACTGCAGTGTTCCATTTCAGGTCGACTTGACCTCAATCTTCTTTGCTTGCTTTTGCGCATCTGCCGTCTTCGGCAGGGTGATCGTCAGCACCCCTTTGGAATAGTCAGCGGTGACCTTGTCGCGATCGACACGTGCCGGCAGTTCGAATGCGCGCCGGAATGATCCGTAAGCTCGCTCGGAAAAGTAATAGTGCTTGTCCTTTTCTTCCTTCTCCTGCCGCTTCTCGCCTTTCACGACGAGGGTGTTGCCAGACACCGACACATCGACATCCTTGGTGTCGAGGCCGGGCAGTTCGGCCGTGATCTTGTACGCCTTTTCGTCCTCGTTCATATCGATCGCCGGCGCCGAAAAGCTAAACGTGCTCAGCGGGCGCCATGCCGGCTCGACGTCAAACATGCGGCGCAACGAAGGAAAACCAAACCGGTCAAACAGCCGGTCCATTTCACCGCGAAACGAGCGCCATACATCGGGAGCTGCCGTCTCCGCGGTGTCGCTTTTTCACCTCAACCGGTACGTCTGCCATTACGCTCTCCACATCAGTGTAGGAAACGGGTTTCTCTTGACCCGGACAAATCCTTGCAGCGATCCGCGCGCGAAACATTGATCTGGCGCAATCGGTCGCCGCCGGAGACAGGGGGTGGCGATCAGATCGATGGCGGCTTCCCGCGGAACTGCTTTGCCTCGATCTGCTGAGCGAGCTCCTCACGGCGCTCGGGACCGAACTCCTCGTCCGCCAGGGTCTTTGCCTTCTTTCCCCGCAGGCGGGCGGCACGTGAGGCCTTTTCTTTTTTAATCTATCCTGATTTGCTGCGGGCTCACCGGCCATGGCTCTCTCCTATCGAGTTTGGCCAATATTGCGTTGCCGCTCGTCCGCGCAACTTGATCCACATCAAACCAAACCAGGTGCCGGGCGGAGCGGCATCGGCCAGTAGCCGCTGGCAACCGGTTTTGCTGCTGAAACGCTCGAACCGGCAGCACGTTGACCTGGATCAACGCGATGAAGCGTGATTGTTGGTAATCGACGAGCAGGCGAAAATCGAGGTGATGGCGCTTATAGCCCACCCTCGCAACGACCGGTGGACGCGCTCGACAACCATCACGCTCGGAACGGTGCAGCAATGAGGAAAGCCACCAAGCCCTCGATCTTCTCTCGCGTCACTGCCGGTCTGGTTATGGCCAGCCTAACACTAATTTTGATCGGGCTTACGGCGACCGTCGTACCGCCGGGATCGGCAGGAATTGGCCAGCCTCTAGTTCAGCTGATTGTGCCAGTGGCTGCGATCGCAACCGTGTTGATCGTGGCCCTCTCGACTACGGCTCGGGCAGCGTGGGGGAGACTGTGTTTGAGCAACGGCATTGTTACCATTGCCCTTGCCGTGGCGAGCCTCCGAAGTTTCGGACAACTGATCTGGCCGACGGATCACGTTTATGAACACGCACTGGATCAGGCGATGCAATCGTGGCTCGGCCATCTGATGTGGACCGGAGCTGCCTTTTCTTCAGCGGCAATTGTCGTGGCGCTGGTGTTCTTCGCTCTGAGTTATTGGCTCCTCCATCGACCGCACGGGCAGCAGCGCGCCGCGCATTGAATGTAGTCGCGTCCCGAACCGGGACCATGGACGACCAAGCCCGTATCGCCTTTTTACAGTAGGGCTTGCCCCAGCTCGGACTGCGCTGGCCCGGCTATCGTAAAGTGCGTCGCCCTGTCGGCAAGCGTCTCAACCGGCGGCTTGCCGAGCTCGGATTTTCCGACCTCGCCGCATACCGCAGTTATCTGCTGAACACTCCTGCCGAATGGGCGCTTCTCGACGCAATGTGCCATATCCCGATCTCGCGCTTTTACCGCGATCGCGGCACATTTGATGTCATCCTCCGGCAGCTGCTGCCGCAACTCGCAGCAATGGCGAGCGTCAGAAGTGACGCGGTGGTCAGATGCTGGAGTGGGGGGTGCGCTTCGGGCGAGGAGCCCTATACGATATCGATCGGGTGGCGCCTGCGTGTCGCAGGCGACTGGCCTGGGGTCGGGTTAGCTGTGATCGCCACCGATGCTGAGAATACAATGACCGAACGAGCCAAGGTGGCCTGCTATAGCCGCAGCTCGATCAAAGATTTGCCGCAAGAGTGGATCGAGCGGGCCTTCATCCGCCGCGGCCCACTGTTTTGCCTCACTGCAGACTTTCGCCAAGGGGTGGAATTTGTTATGCAAGACATCCGACAGTCGATGCCTGAGGGCCCGTTCGATCTGATCCTCTGCCGCAATCTCGTCTTCACCTATTTCGACGACGCACTGTAGCGCCGTATGTCGGATCAACTGCGGGAACGGCTCCGGCCGGGCGATCCAGGCGAGTTTGGCCTAATCGCCGGGCAGCCGGGAATTTATCACCGACACCCTTGATGCGGTTTGTTATCAGAATTATTGAGACCGCAGCTGTCCATGCGTGTCCTCCGGGCGGGGGCAGGGGTCATGAACCGAGTGCGGTTGTCACCTCAAGAGCTATTTTCATGCCGTAACAGGCGATCCGCGCCTCGACGCCGCGCTCTCGGCCAAGGCGGCGAACAAGTGCGGCGAGGACCCGTCCGTCACCGCCGACGATCTGCGAGCCGCAGTGCGTGAAGATCGCGCGCTTGACGAAATGCCGACTGCACCAATCGGGGTGAGTGCGGATAGCGCTGTGGCCGATCCGTGTAATGTCGCGGCGGCGAATGATCGGCCGGATGACGGTTGCGCCGTTGTGTTTCGGCGTGGAAGATTGACCCCGGTATGGGGGTGATCGGCGTCCAATTTTGACCCCCTTTGCGATGTGATGCGCAGGCTGCCCGCCGGGGGATGGCGAGCGGGTGGCGGGGGATGCTGGTTGTGGAGACGATCGGCCGGATCCGGCGGGAGCATTTTGTCAAAGGCAAGTCGATCAAGGCGATCGTCCGCGAGCTGAAGGTGTCGCGGAACACGGTGCGCAAGGTGTTGCGTTCGGGCGCGACGGCTTTTGAGTACGGTCGCCAACTGCAGCCACAGCCGAGGTTGGGACCATGGCGCGACGATCTCGACCAGATGCTGGCGGCGAACGAGGCGAAGCCGGGGCGCGAGCGGCTGACGCTGATTTGGGTTTACGAGGAGCTGCGTGGCCTTGGCTATCGCGGCAGCTACGATGCGGTCCGCCGCTATGCGAAGCGATGGCGTATTGCGCGCGGGGCGGTGACGGCAGAGGCCTATGTGCCGCTGAGCCTTGCGCCGGGCGAGGCCTACCAATTTGACTGGAGCCACGAGGTCGTACTGATCAACGGGGTGACGGTGACGGTCAAGCTGGCGCATGTCCGGCTGTGCCACAGCCGCATGTTGTTCGTGCGAGCCTATCCGCGCGAGACCCAAGAGATGGTGTTCGACGCGCACAACCGCGCCTTCGCCTTTTTCAGGGGCACCTGCACGCGCGGCATCTATGACAACATGAAAACCGCGGTCGAGGCCGTGTTTATCGGCAAGGACCGCCAGTTCAACCGCCGCTTTCTGCGGATGTGCGGGCATTACCTGGTTGAGCCGACTGCCTGTACCCCGGCGGCGGGCTGGGAGAAGGGCCAGGTCGAGAACCAGGTCGGGCTGGTGCGCGAGCGTTTTTTTACGCCGCGACTGCGGGTGGCGAGCTACGAGGAGCTGAACGCCTGGCTGCTCGACCGCTGCGTTGCTTACGCCAAGGCACATCGGCATCCCGAGCTGGCCGACTGCACGATCTGGCAAGCCTTTGAGGCGGAGCGGCCGCAGCTGGTGCCGATTGCCGGCCCGTTCGACGGGTTCCACGCAACGCAAGCCGCGGTCTCGAAGACTTGCCTCATCCGGTTCGACAACAACAAGTACTCGGTCGCTTCGTGCGCCGTCGGCCGGCCGGTCGAGATCCAAGCCTATGCCGATCGCATCGTGATCCGCCAGGACGGCGCGATCGCCGGCCAACATGGGCGCCGCTTCGGTCGCGGCGAGACGATCTACGACCCCTGGCATTACGTGCCGGTACTGGCCAGAAAGCCCGGCGCGCTCAGAAACGGCGCCCCGTTCAAGGACTGGCTCTTGCCGGCTGGATTGGAGCGGGTACGGCGCCGGCTGAAGGGCTCCGACGATGGCGATCGCCAAATGGTCAAGGTTTTATCGGCGGTGCTGACCGACGGCCTCGCTGCGGTCGAGGCGGCTTGTGCCGAGGCGCTCGCCGAGGGTGTCAATTCCGCTGACGTCGTCCTCAATATCCTGGCGCGCCAGCGCGATCCTGGACCGTCGGCAACGATCTTGACCCCAGAGGCGCTGCGGCTACGACACGCGCCGATTGCCGATTGTGCCCGCTACGACCGCCTGCGCCGAGCATTGTGATGGAGCGGACCGACGTTCTCGAGCCGATGTCAAAGCTGAAGCTCTACGGCATGCGTGCGGCCTACGACGAGGTGATGGCGACCGCCATCAAGCGCCGGCACGAGCCGCCGCGCATTGTCGGCGATTTGCTCAGTGCCGAGATCGCCGAGAAGCAGGCACGCTCGATCAAGTACCAGCTGACCATTGCCAAATTGCCGCTGGCTAAGGACATCAATGACTTCGACTTTACTGGCACGCCGGTCAACGAGGCGCAAATCCGCGACTTGGCCAGTGGCGCCTTTCTCGCCGAGCAGCGCAATGCCGTGCTGATTGGTGGAACTGGTACGGGCAAAAGCCATCTGGCGATAGCCATTGCCCGGGCTTGCATCCGCCGGGGCGCCAGAGGCCGCTTCTACACCGTCGTCGACCTCGTCAACCGGCTGGAGGGCGAAGCCCGCGCCGGGCGCCAGGACCGCCTCGCCGAATATCTCACTCGCATGGACTTTATTGTCCTCGACGAACTCGGCTATCTGCCCTTCGCCCAGGCCGGCGGCCAGCTCCTCTTTCATCTGATCAGCCGGCTCTACGAGCGCACCTCGATCGTCGTCACAACCAACCTTGCTTTCGGCGAATGGCCGAGTGTCTTCAGCGACGCCAAGATGACGACGGCGCTGCTGGACCGATTGACCCATCACTGCGAAATCATCGAAACCGGGAACGAGAGCTGGCGGTTCAAACACCGCGCCTGAACCGCTGTACCACCCCGGGCTTGCCCCGGTGGGCAAACAGGCTACCTCCCACGCGCGTCGCTCCGTCGCTCGTAAGGGCACTACGCGACGCGCGCGGGGCCCTCCTGTTCGCTACCGGGACAACCCTGAACCCATGCCCGTCGGGGTCAATTTTGAACGCCTATCCAGGGTCAAACTTCGCCGCCGATTGACATCGCCGTCACCAATATAAAGGCTGATTGCATGCAGCGCCGCGGCCGGATCGCAGATAGCAACGACGTCCGGCACATAGAAGACGGCTCGCCGCTTAGTGAAATGCGATAGCCGACGGCAGGAGCGACAAGCGAATGCTCGACCGAAAAGGCCTCGAATGAGATGCTGCTAAAATCTATCGGCTCGCGTTCCGGCATGATCCGGCGATCTGCAATCGGATAGGCCGCGGGTAACGGCCAAGTTTCAGCTGTGGCGTAGACCGGACAGGGCGCTCCGGCTACGAGCCCGCCCGCATGATCCGGGTGTCCATGCGTCAGGATGACGCCATCGGCTGCAATCCGGCAATCCGGCCGAGCCAATCACGGCCACAATCGACCAGAATCCGCGCATTCGCCTCAACTATGAATGATGCACTACGCCGACGGTGCCGTCGTGTTTTCTTCTCGATGTCGCCGCGCGTGCCGAGAAAGGTGAGGTTCACGCGACAACTTTCTCATTCGAGACCGGTCGCGAGCATGATGCAGATCAACGCGGTCAGCGCCCAATACATGACTAGTTAGCTTCGCAATCAGAGCAGGAGACGCAGATGGATCCAAGCAGTATCTTCTCGACACCATGCAACACGGTTCGCCGCAC
Organism: uncultured Alphaproteobacteria bacterium; assembly: GCA_963777435.1. Taxonomy (GTDB): domain Bacteria; phylum Pseudomonadota; class Alphaproteobacteria; order ATCC43930; family CGMCC-115725; genus AP-15. The sequence continues at coordinate 2,033,412 of CAVZQT010000003.1, read as the reverse complement.
TTCCGGTATCGCGACCAACTCTCCAACCCAGCATTCAACATCCTTTACGGCGCACCTTTGCTGATTGTTATCGCCGCTACATCCAATGCGCCGCAATCCGCCGAGGATTGCTGCCTCGCCGCGCAAAACCTGATGCTCGCGGCACGGACTATGGGTCTCGGGACCTACTGCGTCGGCTTTGCTCGCCCTTGGCTCGGTTTGGCCGAAACCAAGGCGGAACTCGGCATTCCGCCGTCTTACGCACCGATCATCCCGATCGCTACTGGCCATCCGAAATCCGCGGCCGCATCTGTCCCGCGCCAGAGACCAGAGGTCCACTGTGTGCGCCAAGACGACGGTGTCGCTGCTGCGCAGCCCAGCAATGGCACTTTCGGCCAAGGATTCGAGGCAGGGAACAGTCGCCCGGTGCGGTCGCCCCGAGATGGAATTGGATGAGCCGGCCGCTGCCGACCGCGAGGATCTCGGCACGGATGTCGCGCCATCGCGCTTCGATGCGCCGGTTGACCCGCGCGCCGCCCGCGCTCCATCGCCCGAGGGCTGCAGCCTGCCTGACGAGAATAGGCCCGATGCTGCCGATTTTGACGCAACGGTGTGACCACCCTCGAGACTTGGCGCGAGGGACATTCAGCTCCCAGGGGTCCAATCCACGCGGACGAAATACCCATCTTCCTCGAACTTTGCCTCGATCTCGCCGTGAAAAGCCCGCTTGACCGCCTCGCCAATGCGCCGCGGCAGATGGATGTCTGTCGTGTTGATGACGACGCCGTGCGCATCCTCCTCGATGCTGATGATCCGATTGAGCGGATGCTCGTTCTTTTCCGCTTCCTCCTGATGGCGCGCGAGGTGGACCATCTCCTCTTTGTGTTCCTTGGCGAAATCGCCTCGCAGCGTCACGATGCCGGCAGGAAAATTATCGTTGATCCGGCGGCAGGCTGCACAAAGCTCTTCGTGAGCACCTTCCGCCGCAGCCGGCGCTATCCATTGCCAGCGCCCGTCGTGATAGGCGGCGCCGCATTGTCGGCAGACTGTGCCTTCATGCAGCTTTTCCTGTGCTTGGTACGGGTCGAGAATATGGTCCTGTTGCGCATGTCCCGCGATACGGCGTGTGGTTCTCAGCCTCTGTCTGATATTTGACTGCTTCATAGTGAGTCGACGCCTCAATAGTTGACAAGATCTCTCCGGCATTTTCGATAGAGGCATTATGCGATCCAGACCGGGTTGATCCATTGACCTGGGTCAATAAGCACTCTGTGCGCTAATGCTTGAGAGCGCTTTATGAAATGGCGGACTGCTATTATCGGCCTCAGCAGGGTCGGCAGGGCTTTGTGGCGAGGCGATCGCTGCGAGCGATGAGGCGGCCGCCGGTATCGTGCGTCCGCGGCAGAGGCTTGGCCAGCGATTGCCACTACCGCAAGGCCTGCGCGACCTATGCCAGCGAGGTCGCTAGCTTCGATCTGGCGCTGATTTGTCAGCCACCGCTTGCCCTCGAAGGGGCCACGGTTTGTGGGCCCATCAGAGAATGCGCTGTTTTCGGTAAACCAGCGCGTCAGGTCGACGACTTTCTTCGCGGCCTCGATCCGCCGGTTTGCAGGGATGGCCGAAACCGCAATGCGTTCGCGCCCGAGGGCGGTGAGCCGGGCAGCAATACAATCCGGATCGGGAACGCCGTTGATAGACTGCCTCAGCGCCAAAATCCGGCAATCCAAAATGCGTTGGATCGACATGAGCTCACGATTTGTCCCGATCATCAATCCTCCCGTAGCCAAGGAGCTGGCCAGGGCAACCTATTGCAGCTTCCCAGCAAGTGTCTCATGCTCTCTTCGCGTCTATGCGACAGCCTTGATCTACATCAAGAGAGCGGAACTTGCGCTGGACACCCATTGGTTCCGCGCCGTCAGCTCAAAAACAATTGCAGCGGTTCGTCCTGTGACTTTAACTGGAGCTGGCCAGCGCCCGTGTTCGAGAGAATTGTCAAACGCCTTTGCGGCCAATCCAGCCTTTGGCTCGCTTTTTTGTTGATCTCGGTCAATGCGGTGCGGCAGATTCGCGGGTCAGCATCGCCTTACTGTCAATCTTTGCGGAGCGCTGCAATGTCGACGCCGATCAGAGCCGCAATTTTGTTTGCCGCCCTTGTCGCCTGCCTACCGGCCCAGGCGCAATATCTGCTGGGGCTCGAGACCAACATCGAGCTGACAAAGCAGGATCTCGCCATCATCCGTCAAACCGTGCGCGAACAGGTGCACGGCAAACCAGTTGGTACTACCGCGAAGTGGAGCAATCCAGAATCGCAGAATTCCGGCAAGATCGCCCTCCTCCAAAAATTCACGCGAAAGGGCCAGCACTGTGAAACCCTCGACTATAGGCTGACAACAAAGCGCAAAGCGGCCGGGCCGGAGCACTACACACTCAGTAGCTGCCTCCAGCCTGATGGGCACTGGCGGTTAATATGACAGAGCTAGGAAACGCAATCTTCATTCGGCCAGCGCCGAAGCAAATTCGTCAAGGGTGTCGCAGGCCACGATCGCATCAGCGACACTCTTTGTGCGAGATCTGATCTCGAATTTGCGCGCATAATGCGCATCTTCGATGCGGCCATAGGAGAAGCTGGCGCTCGACCCTTCTTCAGGTGTCCACAAATCAAAGCCAAAGCCGCATCCCCTGTCGCGATGATGGGGCCGATAATGCTCGGCACGGGTGTCCTCCCTACTGATCCCAGATCAACTCCGGGATTGGTCAATTTTTGGTGGGAGCGGTCGCATGACGACCTGCCAAACCCTCGGCACAGGGGGGGGTCGACGCTGTTGACAAGGGCGGCGCATATTTAGCGACGAGGACGGTGAAGTCGAGCATGCCCAAGCCCATCGCTATTGCGAGCAGCCAAACGTTCATCTCACTTGCGACGCGGTCAAAGCGGATCAGATGCTGTTTCATCGGAGGCCTCGCGCACCGCCGCTCAGCTCATGCAGATACGCGTCGTTGTTGCCGCGCTTCTGTTGCCGAAGCTCTTCAAGCTGCTCTGCACGCCGCCGCAAGGCGATCCGGTCGCCGACGTCCACGGATCCTTGGGTCGGCGCCAGGCAGACCGTTGCGCAGCGGGTCACGCCCCTGCTGCGAATGAATTCGGCGACAGCGTTCTGGTATTCGCTCTGGGACATTTTCCTCCTCCATTCCTGCTCACAATTCAGTTGTGAGGCGGCGATGATCCCTAATCACCGGGTCCGCTGAAATCCAGTTTTCTCCTTAGGGAATCTACGTATTGGCTAGCGGTGACAAAATTCCGTCTGGTCAGCGGCAAGATTTGCCCCCTCGCTAAAAAGCGCGACATTTGCTGGCGGCGTTGTGTTCGCAAGTGTTGCAGCTGTCGGCTTGATATTCAGCCGAGAGCGGGGCTCACCGAGTTATCCCGCAAAAATCGATGATTTGCGTTTTGGCCGGCGTAATCCCCTCGTCTGATGCTTACTGACCTGAACCGGTAGCCAGGGCTAATTGGGGTTTGGTAGCGGGTGCTGCGAGCAGCGCCTGCAGATCGGCGAGGTCAGGGTTTCTTTTTCGAGCAGTGCTGCGGCGCCACGCTCCAAGAGGTCGCGACGCGTGGCGAGCAGGCTGCCGGCGCGCTCTGCCGCGCGCGCGATGATGTCGCGGACCGCGCAATCGATCTCGCGGGCGGTCTCCTCGGCATAGCTGCGCTCGATCCAGGTCGGTGAATGCGCGCCTTGCAGAAATTGACTGGGACGCCGGTCATAAGCGACATCGCCCAACGCCGGCACCTTGCCGTATTGCGCGGCGGCACTGCGGGCGATCTCGGAGGCTTTGGCGAGATCGTCGGCAGCCCCGGTCGACACCTTGCCAAGGATCAGCCGCTCGGCGGCGCGGCCGGCGAGCAGGACGGCGATTTTGTTGTGCAGCTCGTCCTCGGTCAGCAGAAAGCGATCCTCGGTCGGGCGTTGGATCGTGTAGCCGAGAGCGCCGACCCCGCGCGGAATGATCGAGACTTTCTCGGCGCGATCGACCCCGGGCAAAAGAAAGGAGGCGAGCGCGTGGCCCATCTCGTGATAGGCGACGATCCTGCGCTCATCGACGCTGAGCAGTCGGTTCTTTTTTTCGAGCCCGGCGACAATTCGCTCGATCGCCGCCGTGAAATCGCCGGCAACGACACTCTCCGAATGGCGCCGAGTTGCCAGCAGCGCCGCCTCATTGACCAGCGTGGCGAGATCCGCGCCGTTAAAGCCGGGGGTCATCGCCGCCACCTCTTCATCCGAGACGTCCCGACCGAGCCGAATTTTCTTCAGATAAATGTTTAAGATCTGGATCCGCCCGGTCTTGTCGGGGCGATCGACCAGAACCTGGCGATCGAAGCGTCCGGAGCGCAACAAAGCCGAATCGAGGATCTCGGGCCGGTTGGTCGCTGCGAGCAATACCAGGCCGACGGTCGGGTCGAAGCCGTCGACCTCGGAAAGGAGCTGGTTGAGGATTTGTTCCTTTTCTTCATTGCCGCCGATTTGAGAAGCGGCGCCGCGGGCGCGCCCAAGGGCATCGAGTTCGTCGATAAAGATAATAGCGGGCGCCATCTGCCGGCCTTGCTCAAACAGGTCGCGCACCCGTGCGGCGCCGACCCCGACATAGAGTTCGACAAATTCCGAGCCGTTGATCGACAAAAATGGGACGCCGGCCTCGCCGGCAACCGCGCGGGCCAACAGGGTCTTGCCGGTTCCGGGTGGGCCGACGAGTAGGACACCGCGCGGAACATGCGCGCCGAGCCGGCCATAGGTCGTTGGGTCCTTGAGGAACGCGACGATTTCGTTCAGCTCTTCCTTGGCCTCGTCGACCCCGGCGATATCGGCAAAAGTTGTTTTTGTGTCGGTTTCGGCGAAAACTCGCGCCTTGCTTTTGGTCATCGCGGCGGCGGGACCCAGCCCAGAACCGGCGCCGCCGCGCATCAGCAACAGAACCGGCATCATCAGCATTATCGGCATCAGCCAGACCAGCCAACCCAGCGAGCCATTCTCCAAGCCGGCTTTGCCGGAGAACTGCACTCCGCGCCGCCCCAGTTCCGCGGCGATATCGGCGGGCACGCGCGTGGTGACGATGGTCCGGCCGCTGCTCAGCGTTGCCTCGATTTGATCGGGGCCAACGCTTGCTTCTTTGACTTGGTTGGTCTCTAGGTATTTTTGAAAGCTGCTGTAGGGCACGCGTTCGGGCGCGTTCTTTTCGCTCAGCAGTGAGCAGGCGGCCAAAGCCGCGAGGGCAACGATGCCGCCGGCTAGCACAATGCGCGACAAGCGGTTCATTGCCCTCCTCTCAGCGATTGAACCAGCTTGATAACCGGTTTGGCGGCAGCAGGAATTGAGCTGGATCAAGCGCGAATAGATAGGCCGGAGTAGGTCCACGCGGCTTTACGACGCCAGAAACGGCGTCGCCCCTCATCCGTCCTTGTTCGTCATGACGGTGCCCGACCCGCTTGCGGCCTGGCCAAGTCGAGTTGCCCCGAGCGCTTATGTCACGGCTTTCCGACATATTCCTGAAGTTTGTAGGCGCAATCGAGCGCCGGCGTGCGAAAATGCCAAAAGCAGGCCGCGTCCAAGCCCGCTGGCGACAGCCCTTCACCTCGGCACCGGGATAATTCCGGTTTGCGGCGAGCCGAGTTTCAAGGTCTGTTAATCTCTGTGGTGTTCGGAAGAAGCGTCAGAATGTTTCAACCGGTCACGCCATTTAAGCCGCTCTGCTCTATCCAATCTGATCCAAATCAATGGGCATCCCAATCGCCGCCGATATTCTGAGCCTCATCGCGTTGGGTGGGCTCGTTGTACCAAATTTTCAAAGGGAGGGTTCCTCATGCAGGCCAAGGATGTCATGACGGTAAACGTCATTTCGGTTTCCGAAGATACCCCAGTCCATGAAATCGTGCGCCTGTTGCTGAAGTACCGCATCAGCGCAGTACCGGTCGTCAATGGTAAGCAGGAGGTCGTTGGTATCGTCAGCGAGGGTGATCTGCTGCGCCCGGAGGGAACAAGCCGCGGCGCGATGCAGAGCCCGTGGTGGCTTAAGGCATTCTTTGCCGGCGAGGACATTTCTTATGAAAAGGCGCACGGTCGGACCGCCGGCGCGGTCATGACACCCAACGTAATCGCGGTGGCTGAGGACACTCCCCTCAACGAAATCGCCGAATTGTTGGAGCGCCACCACATCAAGCGCGTTCCGGTGCTCAGCAACGGCAGGCTCGCGGGTATCGTCAGCCGCGCTAACCTGCTGCATGGGCTCGCCGATACGATAGTTGAACATCGCGAACCTGGCGCTGCGAAGGACCGGCAACTTCGGGATGAGCTGATAAAAGCCTTCCTGGCGAACCATGGGTTGGACGCCGCTCTCGTCAATGTCACGGTGAGCCACGGCAATGTCCGGCTTTGGGGCATGGTCGAAAACGCCGACCAGGCCGCGGCGGCCGAAATCGCGGCAAGGGCGCTGCCTGGCGTCAAGTCGCTTAAAAACAATCTCCACCCCGGCCCGATCTCGGGCGTGCCAGTGTAGGGTCGCGGAGAGACGCCACACCCAGGAATACTGATTCCCTGCGCCGGTTCGTCCTCCTACGCAGCGACCGTCTGATCCCCATCGGTCGACCGACCCGACGTCGATTCTCAAATGCGAAACCGAGCTCCCGCAATAATCGCACCAAGATGCTCAGCCTGACCGCCGCGCACGTCAAACCGTGCTCTGGCGACGGTCCCGGGGCGAATATCTCGCCTGGCGCGTCGTCAGCTGCTCCTGCTTGATGTCGAGACGCTGCAGGAGATCACCGAGTTCGTCGCTATGCGCCGCGACGACGGAATGGCGTTCCATCTCAAAGCGCCTAGGCACCTCGAAGATGCCGAAATGCTTGGGCATCGCGATCATCGGTCAGGTACGCGACCTACGCCTCTAATTAACGACTTCGTTCGATCGGCTGCCTGGAGCACTGTCGGAGACCGGCTCGGCCGAAGGCTCGGTCAGGGCAGCCAGGCGCTGGCGAAGCCCGTCGGTCACCCGTTGCTCATCTGTTGAACCGGTGCCGGCGATGCGCAGGGATGTCACCGGCGCCGGCTCGCCGAACGTTACGGTCAGCCGGCTGAAGCGTGGAATATTCCGGCCGCGCGGCAATGCCGCGAATGTGCCGCTGATATGGGCGGGAACTGCCGGCGCTTGGCTTCGAAGCAGGATCTGGCCGATCCCCGGCAGAAAATGCTGTAGCCGCCCGTCGGGTGAGCGCCATCCTTCCGGAAACGAGACGAGAATGTCGCCGGCCTGCAGGACCCGGCATGCGGTGTCGAGTGCGGCGCCGGGGTGCATCGCGTCCACCGGAAAGAGATGGACGGCGCGGCAAAAAACCCGCCCGAGCCGATGCGGGAAAAACCGCTGCGCGTCGCCAGCCCAATAGGTCTGCCGCAAACGCCACCAACTCAATGCCGCGGCGACGACCAGGACATCAAGATAGCTGACGTGGTTGGGGGTGATCGCGAACGGCCCGGTCTTGGGCAACCGTTCGATGCCCAGCACGCGCAGCCGGAACAGACCCCGCACAAGCAGCCGATTAAGCGAGTAAAGAGCAAACCCAAACACCGTCAGCGACGGGCCGGTCGGCATCAGCCAATTTTCGCTGTCTGGCGTGATAGCCGGCGCCCTCCTTTGTAATTCTCGATCGTCGCCAATCTGCCGCTCGATCGAAAGACGCAACAAATCGCGGATTGTTTGGATTTGACCGAGATCTGCGTCAGACAAGGAAACGCCGGCGGTTTCTTGCAATTTTATCGCAAGCTCCATCCAGCCGAACGAATCCAAATTCAGATCGAGGCTGAGAACGGTGTCGAAGTCGAGCGGCTGGTGCGGAAAGCGCTGTCGCAGGATATGCCAGACCGACGCGGCGACCGGGTTTTGCAGCAGGGCTTCATCCTCGGGGGTAGGCGGTTGCGGCGTACGGGCGGACCCTCCGGCGAGCGCCTCGGCGTAAAGCTGCGGCAGCAGAAAGCGGCGATACTTGCCGAGTCGGGTCCGCGGCAACGGCTGACTGGTCAGGGCAAACCCGGACAAGCGTTGGTGAGAGGGCAGCCGCTGCGCCCGCTCCCCAAGGATTACGCGGATGCCGTCGCGCAAATTGGTGGCGCCGCGTTTGTAGAGCTTTGCCGGATCGGGGCGCACCAGAGCCACAAGCGCGCCTTTTTCCTCGAGCATCGCAATCTCGGCGATCTCCGGAGCATCGCCATAAGTGCGTTCCAATTCCTCGGGGCTGACCTTTTTGCCGCCGCCCAACACTAATGTTTCTTTTACCCGCCCGGTGACAAACAAAAACCCGTCCCGATCGACAAAACCGAGATCCCCGGTTCGGAACCACCCGTCCGCAGTAAAAGCGGTGCTGTTGGCTTCGAGATTATTTAGATAACCTTTGGTAATTGAGCTGCCGCACAGCTCGACCTCGCCAATACCGTCGTCATCGGGCCCCGCAATACGGATTTCGCCGTCGGCGAGCGGCCGACCGGCACTGCCGGCGCGGCGTTCGCCTGGCCGATTGCCGGTGAACAGCGAAGCGGTTTCCGCAAGTCCGTAGCCGGTCAAGACTGTCCAGCCCAGAGCTTCGAGTTCCTCCTCGGTTTTTCTCTCAAGCGGCGCACCACCCGAAACCAGCAGCCGAAGTTTTGGCGCGATGCGCTGTCGAACCGGAGTGAAGACCAGCCGCCCGATGCCAAGCCCGGTCCATTGCTGGAGCAGAATGGCTGATCTCAGCATAGCCCGCCAAGCAAGCCGCGTACCCTGCCAATGTGCGTTGAGGCGCAATGCGATTGCCGCCATCAGCGCTTCATAGAGACGCGGCACCCCGACGAGCGCCGTGACGTCGCCTTCGCGCAACGCCTGCATCAATGATGGGCCGGTCGTGCCGGCGGGCAGCACAACCGCCGCACCGCTGGTCAGTGGCGTCAGCATGCCGACGACAAACGGATAGGCATGGTGCAATGGCAATGGCATCAGCACGCGGTCTCGCGGGCCGACAACCGCCAATTTCTGCAATGCCGCGACATTGGTCGCGATGTTGCGATGGTTCAGCACAAAAGCTTTGGGTGTGCCGGTCGTTCCCGACGTCCACGAAAGTAGCGCCGGTTCGTCGCCCGCCGCATCAGGCAGATCCTCGCTCGGCTGACACAATAACGAGCGCCATTGTGTCGCGTCGCCGACAGATTGCTGACCTTCGTCAATTAGGATCACGCGGATGCCTTCGGTGCGCCAGCGAGCGCCGCTCGCTTCGAGGTGCCGGCGCGTCGTGATCATCAGCCGGACATCGCATGATTTCAGCGAGGCCGCGAGCGCATCCGGCTCCGCAAGCTCATCAATCGGCACCAACATCTCGCCCGCGGCCAGAACGGCCAAGGCAGAGATGATCCAGGCCGGCGAGTTGGGCGCGCAAAGTGCGACCGGACTGCCGCGGCCAATCCCACTCTGCTGCAGTCCACAAGCCAAAAGCCGAACGTGATCCGCAAGTGTCGCGCCGTCCCATGTCTCTAGGCCGCTGTCACCGAACGCGATGACGGCCGGATCATGTTGACGCTGCGCCAACGCACGCATTAAAGCGCCGACGCTCCAGCACACGGCTTCGCTACCGACAATGCTTGCGACCGATTGCCGTTGCTGCGGAAAATTATCGCTCGCCGATTTCATCGGCAGCCTTCCGAGTGATCGAGCCGACCGGCTTTCACTGCTCGACGATTACGAGCAACCGACATGTCCGCCGAGTTCGGTGAGCTTACGATGGCTGATGGAGCGGCTCGCACCCGATGATCGATATTCGGAATTGGCCGGAGGCGCTGCATGCGCGGCAGCGGGTAGAGTCTCCGACGAGTTGACGATGACGAGGGCTTCGCCGGCTAGCGGCGTCGGCTTCCGATCGGGAAGCAGCAAATCAGCAAAGCGGATGTCACTCTTGGCGGCGCGCTCGTAATCGGCGTCGAGAACGCCATGGCGGTCGAGGAACCGGTTCATCGCGGCCGGAATACGCACGCACCCTTTTGAAGCGGGATGACCGATGCGGCGCTCGAGATAATCCGGGTCGGTTGCGTGCAGCAGCAGGCGAATGTCGCCTGACTCACCTGTTCCCCACCCTTTCGCCGCCGTCTGCCAGCCGAAATCCCACACGCGCATGCCTTTTACCCCGAGACCGCGGATATGATTTTCGTTGAACGTACCTTCGGCGCGCCAATCCAAGATCGCGTCGGTGTGCAAGAACACGCCGGTCGGTGTAATGTAGTAGTCATGCCGTCCGGTTTGGCCAGTCGAGACTTTGGCGCCGCCGAGGTCTCTCCAGGGTCCCTCTGAGCGAGCCGCTAGAATTCGCATTTGCTGGGTCTGAGGATTGCGATCGACGACCACGACCAGCTGTGCATGATCGATCTTAAAATCGCTCTTGGCGATCGCGGATTGGGCGCGGGCGATCCATTGCCGGCTTGCCTCGGCCGTGTCGAGAGTCAAATTCGGAACTTCGCGGTGCAAGGCCGCTTGCAGCCTCGCGGTCTCGCTGTCGACATCAATCGCGGCTGGCGCATAAATTACAGCGACGGCGGCCTTTGGCGCCATGGTCGGGCGCGCCGGCGCTTGAACACATGCGACGACGATCGCCAACATCGCGATCGCAGCAATCGCCGGACAAACCCGATGGATTTTGGTCCGGCGCAGGAGCTTTCTTCTCATGCCTTTTCACAGCCAAGCACTGATCGGGTTAATACCAGGGCTGAACCTCCACCCACGATGGGTGCAGCAAAAGCCTATTGACCATTGCCGCGGACGCCTTGATCTGCATCAAGCGCGGCTTGCTCGATTGCAACGGACAGGCTTGTGCGATGTAAGCCCGATTAATAATGCAATCCCGTAGAAGCCTGCGATCTCGATTGCCGATCTGGCCGCTCGCGACATCATCGCGCCGCAGTCAAGCGAACATGACCTCACCGAGGACGTGATCGCGCAATATCAAGCTGGCCCGCAGCAGCGCATCGGCCGCTGATTCGAAGTGACTGGCGATCCCGCTGACGAGGTGAAGATGACGGCAATCGATGTTCGAGCCGACCAAGGCTGCGGTAACCGCACGCTCCTGCTCGTCGGTCTGATGCTCGAGCGTTACCATTCGGTCGACCGCCTCGAGAAATTGCTGCATCTTCTCGCGTTCGCCGCCGCGATGAACGTATTGCGCTGCCGCGACGACCCGCTGGAATATTTGCGCGGCTTCGACCAGACAATTTGACAGCGCGAGTAGCGGCTCCGGCAGCGCTGGACCGGCGCACCCCGACAGCAATCCGGCGAGGAAAGCAGATTCTTCAAGGTCACCTGCCGCGTCATCGGCAACCTGCAAAATCTGACTAAAGACGTCCGTGCCGGGTATCCGCCGCACCGTTAGCCGTGTCTGCCTGACGATCTCGTCTGCCCGCGTCTCCGCCAGTTTGGCCTGTGCCGCATTTTGCGCGAGCGCGTCGCCCGCTGCGGCCAAACCCTGACGCAACACGCCGCGCAATCTGCCGGCAAGCTGAAGGATGATCGCCGCATGGCGCCCGATATCGCTCAGCAGGCGCTGTTCGGCGGAGCGAAAATGATTGAACAACTCGGCCCGCACCTGGTCGCGGATCAGTTCTGCCGATTGATGTTTGAGCAGACCGCGCGCGGTGGTTTGCAATACAAAACACAGATAGTCTTGTGCGACCTCGCTTCCGATCATTTGATGGAGCGGCTCGCCATAGCGCAATGGCGTTTTGACCGCCTGCTCGAGCGCATCGTAGACGAGCCGCTCACCACCCATGATCAAAAAACCGCGATGGCCAAACTCATGATCGGCGGCCCAGCGCAGAATTTTTACCGCGGTTTCGTTGGGCACGAGCAATCGCAGTCGCTTGCGGGCGCGGTTCCAGTCGATCAGAAACACCAGACGCGATCCGAGCCGTTCGAGAAAGCCGGACAAGGCGGCGGCGTCTTGCGCGGCGAAGCGGCCGCGCGCGACATAGAACAGATCGCCCTTGGATATCGCCGACGCTTGGTGCGACTGCACTTCGTCCCACTGCGTTCCCGATCCCATCAAACAAGCTCTGAAAGAAGCGCAGCCGTTGCGCGTGGATGTCGGTGTGGGTGAACACCACCTCCATCTGCGACACCCGGATTACCAATACGTGTGCTGCGGTCGTGCCGAGATCGTTCTGAATAAGCAGGGTGCCGCCAGAGCGTGCCGCTATTGTCGCCAGACCGGGATGGTCGAACTTAAGCGGAGCGGTTTTTTTGACGCCTCGCATAAACGCGGTGATCAGCGGCCGATCCGCTTCCGAGATGCCATAAGCCCGGGCGCCGTCGACCTCTTCGGTCGATATGTCCGCCTGCAGCCGGTTCAGTTCCTTGTGCAGATCCATGATCAGCAGGTGAAAGCCGTCACCCGCAGCCGGCCGGCCGGACGTCATCGCCGCAATGGTTTCTCGGCTCATCATGTCATCGGCGATCGTAGGCCGCGCGCGAACAAGCTGCTCGAGACGCTGGTGATAGCGCTCGTATATCGCTGCCGCGGCCTCCGAACTGCTCGCGATCAAAGTCAGCGGCGCAAGCATCGCCGCCATCGCATCATCGAGAACGGCAACCAGGCGCTGGGCGCCGGGAATATGGTAATTGCCGCGCCCGTCGCTGATATTTTCCGCCACACTGCGGTCGAAGTCGGCATCGGCAAGCCCGCACGACCTCACGCTCTCCTTTCAATGTCGGCGCGGGTGTCTCTTGCGGATTATCGGCATTGCTGGTGGCCAACTGCAGCACGCTCAGCACATACTTGGCGCGCTCGTTGCCGACAATCGCATCGTCCAACAAAGCGGGCAGGACGAGTGCTTTATCCCCCAAGAAATCGACGATTTCCGTCTTGGCCGCCATAATCCCCTCGTCACCGAAATCCGACGCGGAGGCACGCCGAGCCCCATGTCAGGACGGTTTAACTACCAGCGCCGGAGGTTTCGGACATTGATGTGCCTCAATGTCCAGCGGCGTCTACGTTGCCCTTGCGGGGCGTCTTCTGCGGCCAAGAACATCGAGACCGAGTGAGCTGGTTTTTAAGTGCCAATCAGCGCTCGCCCGTCGTGTCGAGATGTCGAACCGCACGGCTGGCGATCGCGAGGTATTCGGCGGCGCGCTGCGGCCATTTTGCCGGATCCCGGACTGGTGATTTCTTCTCGAGATGGAGGATGGCGATCCGCGCCCGTATCAATGCGTTGACCGCTTTGTAGAAGTTGATCAGCGCGGCTGGCGGATTATCGCCAGTGCGCCGGCGATAGCGATCGAACAAGATCCGCCCGATACCGGAAGCGCCCAGCCTTTCGCATTCCAGGCAAGAAAGGCGAGCTCGTCGACCGGGTCGAGACAGCGGAGATCGGTGCGGAATTCGAGGCAGTCTATGACGAGCGGCGAAGGTCCCAGAATGACATGTTCGGGGCGCAGATCGCCGTGGCCCTCGACGACCTGTCCTAGCTCAGTACGCCGCAACAAGAGTTTATGGTGGCGAAACATAAAGGCTTCGAGTCGCCGGACGATCTTTTTGGCAGCATGACCCAATGCGGGGCCGCCGAGGTCCTGAAAGGCCCGGCGGCTCGATCGGCATTCGGCGCGAAAGCGGTCGAGATGGACTGTCGGCTCGACATTGACGCGTTGCGCTCCGGCAAAGAAGCCGGCAAGAGTGGCCGCCAGCGCCTGGATATCGGCATGACACCAATCTCCACGGACGAGACGGAAATCGAGCATCTTTTCCGCCGGCAATCGTCGCATTTTGACAAGCCAATCGACGACGGCGCCGGTTCCGGCAATCGCAAGACCGCCTGCGCCGAAGGTCAGCGGCAGAACGCCGATATAGACATCGCGAGCAAGGCGACGATTGAGGCGCAGCTTCCTGCTTAGCGTTGCGGCCCGGCGCGCCTCGAGTATCGAGAAATCTACTCCGCCGTTACGTAGCGGTTTTTTGAGCTTGTAGACGTACCTGTCGGTCAGGAACACCCACGAGAAATGGGTCTCGATCCGCTCGACCCGAGACGGTCGCTCGGCGTAGGTGCCGGCCGAGCCGAGAAATTCTACCTTGCTGCCAATCGCGATATCCGGCGGTGCGGAGCCATCATGGCTGTCTCTTGCCACGATCAGTCGCCCATATCCCGTTCGACGATCGAGCTCGGCTGCCAGCCCGCGCAGCCGCGCGCTGATTTCGACCGGGTACGAGAACAATTCGAGCCACGCCAATGCCTCGGGTAGCCGCGTCAGTTGCTCCCGGGCGTGACGGCGGCTGGCGGTGAGGTCCGGGAGCCCGGAAAGCCGCCGTCCGCCGCGCATGACCGGATAAAGCAGCGCTTTCCCTGCTGGCGATCGTCGGCAAGCGAAACGACGTCGCCGATCATATGACCTCTGCTCGTCATAGCGGCGCCAGACCTGCTTGCGGCCCGGCCATGTCGCCTTGCCTTCCGAGCGCTTGCGTCGCGGCTCTCCGGCATATTCCTGAAGCTTGTAGGCGCAATCGAGCGCCGGCGCATCCGAGGCGGTGGTCAGGCTGGTGCCGATCCCGTAAGAGTTGATCGGCGCACCGGCATGCGACAATGCCAGGAGCGCATCCTCGTCCAAGCCGCCGCTGGCGACAATCTTGACCTCCGCGCAGCCCGCCCTCGTCGAGGATCTGGCGAACCTTGACTCGCATGCTCGGCAAGATCGCCGCTGTCGATGCGCACCCCCGAAATCGTGATCCCTTGCGCCATCAGCCGCGGCGCTAAAGCGACGACCCGCTTGGCCCCGCGCTCGGTATCAAAGGTGTCGATCAGCAGGACGAGGTCGTGCGGATGGGCGCGGGCGAAATGCTCGAAGGCCAAAATTTCGTCATCATGCGCCTGGATAAACGAATGCGCCATTGTGCCATAGACCGGGATGCCGAACTCGATCCCGGCCGCGACCGTCGCGGTTCCGCTGAACCCGGCGATATAGCTCGCCCGCGCCGCCAATAAACCGGCTTCGGCGCCATGCGCCCGCCGCAAGCCGTAATCGACAAGCCCCTTGCCGGGTGCGGCGAGCACCATTCGCGCGGCTTTGGACGCGATCACGGTTTGGAAGTGAAGCAGATTGACGAGCCGGGTTTCGACAAACTGAGCCTCCGGCAACGGGGCGGCGACGCGAATGATCGGCTCGTCGGCATAGAAGATCGTGCCCTCGGGCATCGCATCGATATCGCCAGTGAAGCGAAATGACCCGAGATACGTCGTGAAACGCTCGGTGAATTGCCCGAGCCCTTGGATGGAGGCGAGGTCTTCCGGACTGAAGGCAATAGTTTCGAGAAAATCCAATGCTTGAGCGAGACCGGCTGTCATTAAAAACCCGCGGCGCGGCGGCAGCTTGCGAAAGAAGAGCTCAAACACAGCTGTGTCGGTAAGGCCGTTATCAAGATAGGCCGCCATCATGTTCAGCTGATAGAGATCGGTGAGCAGCGGGCCGCCGGTCTTCCACATGATCCGCTTTCGTCCTCTCGCTCTCGGAAATTGCCCTTGTCGGCATTCTCCGCGGTTCGATGCAAATGCTATCCCCGACCAAGACAGCGGCAATTGATCCGGATCAAGGCCGCGCCGGGATCGCCGAAGCCGAATATGCAGCTATCGGCAGCGGCTCGATGGCCCGAAGGGCTGACCAGCGGGCCGAGAAAAACATGGGAACGCCTGTTCCACACCAGGGAATGCGGAGAGCGTGCGTCGGCGGCGGCGCAGCCGGCTGCATTCCGTTCTGCTCTTGCTGTGATGCCAGTGCTGCTGGCCTATTGCGGCTGGGTTGTCGCCGGCTGGCAGGGGGTCTTGTGGAGTCTCGCCGCCAGCGCGGTGATGCTGGTTGTTTTCGGCTTATGCCAGCTGGTGTCTTTCTGCAGGCATTGAACGCTCGCACGCTGGCGTGGTGGGAAGCGCCAGCGCTTTACCGGATGCTCGACGATCTCTGTCGAACTGCCGGTGTTAAGCCCTCGCCGCTTCTATGCTGCTGTCACCGGACCGGCCCCGGTCGCTTTCACGATTGGCAGTGGCGATGCGGCAGCGGTCGTGCTGTCGGATGTCACTGCTCCGGAGACGATGAGCGCGCGTCAAATGCGCGGCATTCTCGCCCATGAGATCATTCATCTGCGTAACAGCGACCTCACCTTAATGCAGCTTACGGTTGCGGTCGGACGGCTGACGCGGGTTCTGTCGCAGATCGCATTCCTGCTCGTCTTTCTCGGGCTGGTGTTGCGCGCGGTTTCGGCCAGCGCCTTTCCGCTTTTGCCATTGATAGTGCTGGCATTGGCGCCGCTCGGCGTCAATCTGCTGCAGCTCGCCTTGGCGCGGACGCGCGAGACCGAGGCCGATCTCGAGGCCGCGGAGCTGACCGGCGATCCCCTCGGACTGGCTTCCGCCTTGATCAAGATGCGGGACGAGGAACGGGCACTGTTGCATAACCGGTATCCGGGCAGCGCCTGTTGCCGGTCCCTCGCTGTATCGCGACCCTTCGGTGACCGGATGATCACGAAATCAGCGCCTATTGGCGATGTCGCCAGCGGCAAACCGGGGCCTCGCCGACGAGCCGCCAGACAAAATTTGGAGACGCCGCTGTACCGGTCCTTGGGGGCTAAACCAATGCGCCCCACTTCGCTGTGGACCGTGGATCAAATAATCCAAACGTCGTTCCATATTCGCTGACGTTGGCTCGGCCGGTGCTTCTCGGAAGCCACGTATATTATCAAGTTTGAATAGCAACGCTGCAGCACGCTAAGCCCGCCGAAAATTCGTTGTTCGCCACTTAACTAGTCGGGAGCGGCAATCGGAATTGTTCTGCTCTGCGGCCACCAGGCGATACTCAGGCATGCGGATTGCCACGGGAATAAAGCGCGTAAAGTATCTCCGCGCGACACAATACCGACCACACGGCCATTTCGGACGACCGGCACCCGTTTTATATGATGAGCGCCGAGGAGTTGTGCTATGTTATATTGCGAACGTCCGCGTCTTCATCGACGCTGATCACAGGCTTCGACATGAGGTAGCCGGCGTTGCGTTTCTGTGAACCGAGCCACTCAAGAAAGGCCGAACTGAGTGGTTCGCCTTCAGCGAGTAGAGACAACCACCAATCGCGGCGCGCCTCGCGTGCCGCATTGTCAGGCGCGATAAGGTCTCCTTCGCTGATCATCCCGATCGGTGCCCCGTTCTGATCGACAACCGGCATGGCGGTGATTTGGTTGTCGAGCAGCAGCCGCGCGATTTCGCGGACAGCAATGCCCGGACCCACTGTCACCACGTTGGCGCTCATAATATCGCGTGCTTTCATTAGCTTAGCTCCTCAGCCGGTCATCGGCAGCCATAACTTCCCGCAGCAGCATCTCATCAGTGGTCCGCCGGTATTTTGCGGGCCTGGCGATCGATAATCTCGATTTAATGAGCATAGGTATCCCGATCGCCCGCCGCTGTTCTGTTCAAACTGCCGCAGCATTCTCGGTAGCGTCAGCTCTGAAATCCGGGTGTGCCCCCCGGGGCGCAGTTGGTGCGTCGCATACGAGACAGGGCATGAATGAACGGGCCGTGTCGGTTGGCGGTTCAGCCCGGCGCGTCGTGGGCGACAAAACTCCGTTTCCGGTCGTCATAGGCGAACAGCTCGGCATAGCGGCCCCACGAGATGACGGTGCGCAAGGTCCGTTCGGCCTCGCACCGGGGCAGGCAATCCTCGAGTTGGTCTCGAAGCGGGTCCGGGGCGCGCGATGGGTCCCGCGCTCGTCGAGCGATACGACTGATGTGGGCGGCTAATTGCACAAATCGGATCAAATGTTCGCGGAATAGTCGTTTGCGGTCTTCGGTCCCGCTCTCAGCAAAAACCCGCCCTGCGGCCGTCAGCTTTAGGTTGCCGTCGCCGAGCTCGGCAAATTCCATAACGTGCAGCGCTTCAGCACTTCGAAACAAGTCATCGACGGCGAGAATATGCGATCGCGCGAGGGCGGCCAGCTTGACACGACCCGAATAAGGCGGTGCCGCCAGAGTTCTCGACGAGACCGATGAGTTGATTTACCGATACGCGCGGCAGCGCTTGCGCCAATCCACTGCGAATTTGGCCTTGGGCGCGAATGGACGTGATCGCGCGTGAGGTCAATCTGGTAAATCTCATCGACCACATGCGAAAATCCATCTCCAATCGGTTGCGAGGGTGGGGCAGCGGCACCGCGATCTCTGCGCAATACGGCCAGGGCCGGACGCGAGCACCAGAACGCGGTCGCACATCAGCACCACCTCTTCGATATTTTGGGTGACCAACAGCAGCGATTTGGTCGGCAACGGAAGAGCGGTCCACAGATCGAGAAAATCGGTGCGCAATGTTTCTGCCGTTAGGACGTCTAGCGCTCAGAACGGTTCGTCCTTGAGCGGCACCAAGGGGTGGGTCACGATCGCGCGGGCAACCCGACCCGCTGCCGCATCCCGCCCGACAGTTCCCACGGATACGCCGACTGGAGCCGTCGAGACCGATCAGGTCGATGGCCGCCTGCGCCCGACGGTGCCCTTCATCGCGATTTAAACCCAGCGCGTCAAGGCCAGTTTCGACGTTCTGTAATACGGCGAGCCAGGGAAAACAAGGCAAAAGTCTGGAACGCGACGGCGGGGCCAGCGAGCCGCGCCCCGCAATACAACACCTCGCCGCTGATCGGCTTGATCCAGCGACACGAAAAACACCACCGTGAAGGACAAATAGCCGAGAATCGGCACTGATTGCAGGACATCGAGGAGCGGGATCAGGACCATCTTGGCGCGCCGGCTCTTGGCCGCCAATGTCGCGTAAGTAAATGTGAAAATCAGCGAGGCGACGAGCGCGGCGAGCATCCGCATCGTCGTCCTCAGCGCGTAATACGGTAGGGCTGTGGGCGCCAGCGAAATCTCAGGCTGGTGCTCTACGGCAAATGGCGTGACCATCTCATGAGCGCCCGAGGCGACCAGGAGCAACAATGCCAATACCAAAATGATGGCGCAAAAATCGCGCCAATCGGGCACCCGCCGATACCAAGTATCTTCGGTCAACACCTCGGCGTGATGTTCCACAACTCCTCCGGCGCCACCGATCGAACACCGGCCAATTTGCGCCTACTCTGCGGCCATTTTCCTGCGCCGCAATTCTGTCACCTTGATCTGGATCAGCCGGGCCGATCAGGTCCCCTCGTTTCCTACCCGCTTCATGGTAACGGTGAACAGAATTGCGATCGGCTTTGCGCTGGATCAACGCGGAAGCAGACAATTGCGGTTGAGGTTTATCGAAGTTTCGGAGGAGGCGACATGGCGTGGGATCCCGAATTGACGTTGTTCGCGGTCGGAGCAACGCGCGAATACGGTGCGCGGGTGGCGCAGCATCTCGATCTGGTGCTCGGCGAGCATGAGGAGCGCGCGTTCGAGGATGGCGAGCACAAGATCCGGCCGCTTGTCGAGGTGCGCCGGCAGGACGTCTTTGTCATCCACTCGCTCTACGGCGACGCCGAGCAAAGCCCAAACGACAAGCTCTGCCGGCTGCTGTTTTTTATCGGGGCATTAAAGGATGCCGGCGCCGAGCGGGTGACCGCCGTGGTGCCCTACCTTTGCTATGCGCGCAAGGACCGGCGCACGCAGCCACGTGACCCGATCACGACAAAGTACGTGGCGAGGCTCTTCGAGGTGAGCGGACTGGACGGGGTGATCACCTTCGATGTCCACAACCTCGCAGCCTTCGAGAACGCGTTTCGGTGTCCCGCGACCAATCTCGAAGCCATTCCGCTGTTTGTCGATCATTTCGCCTCGCTGCTCCGCCATGACCACGTCGCCGTGGTTTCACCCGACACCGGCGGCGCCAAGCGCGCCGAGCAGTTCCGGCGGGCCCTCGCCGCGGAGTTGCACGAAGAGCCGACTGCCGCCTTTGTCGAAAAGCGCCGCAGCGGCGGTGTGGTCAGCGGCGAAATGCTGGTCGGCGACGTGCGCGATCGCGCAGTCGTGATTTTCGACGATCTTATCAGCACCGGCGGCACTTTGCTGCGCGCTGCCCGCCGTTGCCGCGAGGCCAGCGCGACGCGAATTTTCGCGGCAGCGACCCACGGCCTATTTATGGGCGAGGCGCCGACTGTTCTCGGGGATCCAATATTTGAGGAAATAACTGTTGCCGACACGGTCAATTCCGTCGCGGCCAGCGAGGGAAGGCTGCCTCAGAATATCCGGCACCTCGACTCGTCCAGGCTGCTTGCCGACGCGATTATCGCCGCCCATGCCGGGCGATAAGAGCTAATTCCCCGTCAGCCCGGTACGGTGCGTCCGCTGCCGAGCCCGAGCTGGATTGCTCGAAAAGCTTGGCCAACCTATCGTCTATTGGATTTCGTATTGCGTGGCGGACTACTCGTCTGCCCTGATGCCGCTGATCGTCATACCGCCTGGCGCCATTATCAGGCTGAGACCGACACGGGTTGCAGTCATGCGGATACGACGCCATGCTCGTTCTGCATCGACGTGCCGCTAAAGCCGCTGCCGATTGTTGCCCCAGTTGTGACGGCCGCATACTTGCCGACGATATCCGACGGTTTTGGCAAATTATACACCTCACCGGAGGCGGCATAACTGGTGATACCGACATCGGCGATCCGAGAGACCGCTGACTTGCACCCGAAATAGCCGGCCTTGGTAGACTAGCATGCCCGCACCCCAGGTATAGCCGATACCGGCCGCGACAGATCCGCCAGAGAATTCGACCGTGGCATCCGGCACGTCATAAGACGCCACCGCAGGTCATCAGCATGAAGCCACCAGTCCCATCTCCAAACGCCGCATCCCCGCCTCCCGCCGAGTAAAGATTCATTTAAGGACCAATTAAGGAGGGCAGCGCCATGACCTGGATCAACAATTAGCGGTGTCAGTTGCACAGCGTTTGAACGCCGGGTCGGCCAAGCCATCTCGACAGCTACATTGTCAGCTTTTGCTGGCAGTATTGACGCGTTGCATCCGTTCCGGCTGGTGGTTCCACCGGCAGCAAACGAGAGATCTCGCTACTGATCTAGGTCAATGCCGGCACCGTCGCTGAAACCGAGAATACGGATCTCATTTGCTGACGGAGGTTTGGCATGATCAGCGATTTGGAATTGCAACGCGATGTTCTCGACGAGCTTGAGTTCGAGCCCAGCGTCAATGCTGCGCATATCGGCATCACCGCCAACAAAGGGGTCGTGACGCTGACCGGCTTTGTGACGAGCTACGGCGAAAAGCTCGCGGCCGAGCGCGCCGCGCGGCGGGTCAAGGGGGTCAAGGCGATTGCCGAAGAAATCGAGGTGCGGCTGCCATCCGACACCAAGCACGCGGATGACGAGATCGCCGCCCGGGCAATCAATATTTTGAAATGGCAGGTCGGGCTGCCGGCGGATCGGATCACTGTCAAGGTCGAACGCGGCATCGTGACGCTGACCGGCGAGGTCGAATGGCGGTTCCAGAAGACCGATGCCGAGATTGCGGTGCACAAGCTGACCGGGGTTGTCGACGTCATCAATCAGATCAGGCTCGCCACACCGGCTCACGCTCATGAGGTCAGGGAGAAGATCCAAGAGGCCTTGCAGCGCAGCGCCGAACTCGAAGCGTTGGGCATTACGGTCCAAACCGATGGCGGCAAGGTGGTGCTGCGGGGCAAGGTGCGGGCCTGGTATGAGCGCGATCTCGCCGAACGGGCGGCATGGTCGGCGCCGGGCGTCACCATAGTCGAGGACCATCTTACGGTCGAACCACTGATCGGTTCGCTCAGCGAGACCTGACCTTTGCCAATGCCCGCTGTCGAAAAATCGACCGGCAAGTGGCACCTTTTGCCACGTGGCCGCAAGCGCGACCCGGCAGTGTTCGATGACCTCTTGGTCCCGACTATCATTCTACCCCTTCAACAGATTTCGGCACGACGGCCTGAAAACAGGCGAACTCGCTAGACAACAAGAGGCCCTATTGATCCAGATCATGCGTGGCGAGCAGCCGTGACGACATCCTGATCCCCTTCCTCGGCGGGGAGAACTGCGGAATGACCAGCTATCGGATTTGCTTCTTTAACGAGATCCCGCGCAACGAGCGGCTATATCGGTGTTGTCAGCGCTCGATCGTGATCCGCTCAGCGCGTACACCAGAGAGAGCGATCGAAGCAGCAAAAAAGCGGTTTGCCCGGCTGGAGGGCATCCGCGATTGGAAAATCCACGCCGGCTCGATCGAGATCGAAGCCATCGAACCCGAACTGCCGTCGCAGAAACCAATAACTGCAGCCCGGGGGTATGGTCGTGAGAAAGATATCGGACATCGTGCGTCATCAGAACCCGCTGAGTTTGCTGCCCGACGCGACGGTCAAGGAGGCCTGCCGTCACACGCGCGATCGCCGCGTCGGCGCCGTGCTGGTGACTGATGCGGATCGCCATCTGGCCGGCATCTTCACCGGACGTGACGCCGTCTACCGGGTGTTGGCGGAAGGTAAGAGTGGGGCCCGGACCAAGCTGTCCGAGGTCATGACCCGCAACCCTACCTCGATGCCGCCGGGAAAGACCGCAATCGAGGCGCTGCGTCTGGTGCAAGACGGGCGCAGCCGCCACGTCCCGATCGTCGATGACGGGAAGGTTGTCGGCATCGTATCGCGCTTCGATTTCAGCGGTCTCAAACTCGACCGCCTCGACGAAAAAACTGGCCTCTGGGAACGGATGTGACGACTGCAACCGACCCTGTCTCAGCGCACGCTCAGGTTCAGCACTAAACTGCCGGATCGCGAACTTACCTGCGCGGCTCTCCGAGGTAGGCAGCAACATCCCGATACGCACGGCATCGGCTGCACTCTCGCCAATCGTCAGAACGTATTACTCATCTTGGCATAAGCGCAGTAATCCAAATCAATTTCGTTCTCCTCATCGGTATAGAAGAACTACCCTTTTGCTCAGCAGCAACGATGTCAGCGCTCCAGGACATATCGACCTGGGGCGGCTTCAAGCGGCGGATACCCTTTCTCGGGGGCACCGAGGGTGGGGGGAGACATGCGGCCCCGTGAGTGATGGTCAAGCCAGGACAACCAAGCTGGCCACCACGACCCCTCTTTGACCTTTGTTTTCGCGTACCACATCTCCGGGTCAACATATTCGGCGGCCGCCGGACGATGCGAAATTCGATAGTGCCTGCCCTTATGCCCCGGCTCGCTGACAATGCCGGCGTTATGGCCGCCGCTGGTCAGGACAAAGGTCGCGTCGCTGTCAGTGACGAGATTGAGCTTATAAACTGAGCGCCAGGGCGCGACGTGGTCTCGTTCGGTCGAAACGACAAAGATTGGGCTGCGGACGTCGCTGAGCGCAACTGGCTTGCCGTCAACTTCATAGCGGCCTTCCAAAAGATCATTGTCGAGGAACAGATGACGCAGATACTCGCTGTGCATGCGATAGGGCATGCGGGTGGCGTCGGCGTTCCAGGCCATCAGATCGATCACCGGCGAGCGCCGCCCCATCAGATATTCATGCGCCAGACGAGACCAGATCAGATCGTTGGATCGCAGGAGCTGGAACGCGCCAGCCATTTGTCGGCTACCGAGATACCCTTGGTCCCACATGATATCTTCTAAGAAATTCAGCTGGCTGTCGTCGATGAACAACATCAGCTCGCCGGCCTCGGTGAAATCCGTCTGAGCTGCCATCAGCGTGACCGAGTTCAGAATGGAGTCCTTTTCACGCGCCAAATATGCGGCAGCGATTGACAGAAGCGTGCCGCCGAGACAGTAGCCAACGGCATTGACCTTGCGATCCGGGACGATCGTCCGGACGGCATTGAGTGCGTCGAGGAGGCCCAGCCGAAGATAGTCGTCGAGCCCCAGATCACGATCACGGCTTTCGGGGTTGTGCCACGAAATCATAAATACAATGTGCCCGCCATCGACCAGGTATTTAACGAGGGAGTTTTCGGGAGACAAATCAAGAATGTAATACTTCATGATCCATGCCGGCACGATCAGGATCGGCTCGGCATAGACCTCGCAGGTGGTCGGTGCATATTGAATTAGCTCAATGAGCTTATTGCGGTAGACCACGCTACCCTTTGTCACAGCGACATCTTCGCCGGGTTGAAAAGCCTCGGCGCCGATCGGGGGCTTACCGCCAACAGCCCGCTCCCAATCCTCGCAAAAGTTCCTTGCGCCGCGGGCAAGATTTTGCCCGCCTTCACGAAGCGTCGCCGCGAGGACCTCGGGATTTGTCAGCACGAAATTAACCGGTGAAATTGTGTCGAGCAGTTGCCGCGTCACGAAAGCGACGACTTGCTCGTGGTGATGCGACACGCCGCCGACACCGGTCATGGCGCTGTGCCACCATTCCTGGTTCAGCAGAAATGCCTGGTAGATCAGCTTGAACGGCAGCTGTTGCCACTCGCCGCTTCTGAACCGATTATCCTGTGGCAAAGGCTCAATGCAGCGCGGACAAGCCGGGTCAGAGGCGAGGTGTGAAAGAAATGTCAGAAACCGGACTGCCTCGCGCCCGCCCTTTTTCACGAGTTGCTGGCACTTTCCTGGAGACGACCAAAGATGGATCGCCCAATCGGCATAGGCAAGCCAAAGTGCCGCCGGCGCCACGCCCAGAATAAAGCGTCCGATGGTCGCGTGGAGCAACCGGTCAATAGTGCTGGAGGAATTGACGCGGACCTGGACATCCGGCGGCTGTGATCGTTTGGCGGTGGTCGACCTCACCTCGCTAGCTACGGCCTCACGCGTCTCGAATTGCGGAATACGGAACCAGGCACGCCATAGCTCGGATGTCGTGTCATTGAGCCAGGCCAGTGGCGATTCCGATGACACTGGGCTCCCCAGCCTCTATCTGTTGCTGAGACTTCCGCTGCTGCAGGAGCCTGAAGGGCGGACCCCAGCGCAGAGCGGGCTGTCGTTATTGCTTTTTCTGGCATTGTGGTGTCCTCTATTGGCCGAAGCGACGACTACTGAAATTGCGGCAGACCCTTCGCCTATGGCATGTACTTGCCGCCGTTGATCGACAGTGTCTGACCGGTGATGAAACCCGCGTCGTCGCTGACGAGGAAAAGGATGCCCCGAGCGATCTCTTCCGGTTCGCCAAGGCGTGCGACCGGCACCGTCGCAACGATCTTGGTCAGGACGTCCGGAGGCACTGCCCTAACCATCGCAGTGTCGGTGTACCCGGGAGCGATCGCATTAACCGTGATGCCTCGCGCGGCTCCCTCCAGCGCGAGCGACTTGGTAAAGCCGATGATCCCGGCCTTTGCCGCGGCGTAATTGGTTTGCCCAAATTGGCCGGCCAGTGCATTGATCGAGCTGACATTCACGATGCGCCCGAACCGTCGTTCGCGCATTGTCTCGATCACGGATCGACACATGTTGAAGCAGCCGCCGAGGTCGACGTCGATTACCGAGCGCCACTGCTCGTAGGTCATCTTGTGCAGGGTTGCGTCCTGCGTGATGCCTGCGTTGTTGATCAATATGTCGATCGGCGCGATGGCTTTGGTAACCTCTGCGACGCCGCGTTGGCAGGCATCGAAGTCACCGACATTCCATTCGTATGTCGGAATGCCGGTTTCGTCACGAAATCTACCGGCGTCGTCGCGGTTCGCGAAATAGGTCGCAGCAACCTGATATCCAGCCTTCTTCAGGGCTGTGGAGGTCGCTGCACCAATACCGGTTACACCTCCTGTGACGATCGCTGTACGTGGCATGGCTCGGTCCTCTCGCAAATCTAGATTACGCTCGATCTGCGGTCTCGATCGCCGGGTACTTCTTCGTCACGTTTCTCCCTGGCACTTAGAGCATAGCCCTCGCTTGTGAGAGCAGGACTGCTGGGACGCCGCTACTCGTTCCCCTGCCGCGCGGGCATTTCGCAGGAAAGTGCGGGCCTGCCTTTTGATCACGCGAAGTTCGAACCGCGATACCGGGCGAAGTCGTCGGCCGCTTTGATCTATGTCAAGGCTTAAGCGTCATCCCATCAGCTAGTTTATGCCCCACCAATGTGGCGTTGGTCCATTGTCATTCGTAGAAAAAGGCAATGACCCAAACCGAGCTGGCTAGAGCGTTCATTGCCAAACACAACGAGTATTGGCGACGCTGGCGGGGACTGAGCAGGATTGACGCGGAGTATCGCGGCCTGTTGTGGACCCATTGGAGGACATGATGAGGGCACTCGTCTATCAAGGCCCGGGCAATAAGGCGCTCGAGGAACGGCCCGTCCCGGAAATTAAGTCGCCCACAGATGCCATCGTAAAGATCGTCAAGACGACGATCTGCGGCACCGATCTGCACATTCTCAAGGGCGACGTCCCGAGTTGTGTTTACGGTCGGATTTTGGGTCTCGAGGGCGTTGGAGTGGTCAAAAAGATCGGTCCCGGCGTGACCGTCTTCCATCCGGGTGACCGCGTCCTGATCTCCTGCATCACCGCCTGTGGCAGATGTGAATATTGCCGGCGGCGGATGTATTCGCACTGTGCTAATGGCGGTTAGGATGCGGCAATGCTGGCTGCTCGGCCGCCCGAGGTGGCTCAGGAACTTGCCGATGGCGCATCGCACCTAGAACGGGAATTTCGCGATGTGCAGGACATTGAGTTTACTGTGGAGGAGGGCCGGCTCTTTTTCTTGCAGACGCGTTCCGCCAAACGCACGCCACGAGCCGCTTTTGCGGATTTTGTCGACCTCGTGCACGAGGGCCTCCTCGATCCCGCGACGGCCCTGGCACGCGCGAAGGAAATTGACCTCAACCGCGTCGGTATCACGCGATTTGCGGACAACGCACCGGCGATAGCCAGAGCCACATCGGCCTCGCCCGGTGTGGCCACTGGCCGGATCGCGTTCGACAGCGCGCGCGCCAAGGAGTTAGGGGCCGACAAGGAACCTGTCATTCTGGTGCGGCGTGATACGTCTACTGAGGACGTTGCCGGATTTGCTGTGGCCTCCGAGATCCACCACCAGCGGCGGACGCACCGCGCATGCCGCAGTTGTGGCCCGTCAACTCGGCAAAGTCTGTCTGGTCGGTTGCCGCGAATTGAAGATCCATGCCAACGGATCTGGCGCAGAGATCGGCGGACACCCGATCAAAGAAGGGGATTGGATTTCGCTCAACGACGAAACCGGCGAAGTCGCGCTCGGCCAACAAAAAATTGTCGTTCATATGCCGGAAGCAGAGCTTGCCGCGATCGACACTTGGCGCCGCCGTTCGGCATCGACCCTTGCGATAGTGACGATCGAGCTGGCGCCCCCGGCGGCTTTCTCCTTTGCCGCCGGCCAGTTCAATATGCTGTATGCTTTCGGTCTCGGCGAGGTCGCGATCATCGCGGCTGCTATGGCTGCTTTGGACCGGTCGACGGCGCCAATACGGCCCCGCTCGCCTGCGAATTCGCCGAACTCGCTATGGCGCCGCGCGATATCGCCCGGTTGTTCCAAACCTTCAACGCGGGCGCCGAGGCGTTTCGTAAGGAAGCGGAGGCTCATGGCGACTAAAACATTGCGAGTCGACTATATCGCCCGGGTCGAGGGCGAAAGCTCGCTCGACCTCGAGATCCGAGACGGGAGAGTTGAGGCTGCTCGCCTCAGCATCTTCGAGCCGCCGCGGTTTTTCGAAGCCCTGCTGCGCGGTCGCGGATTTAGCGAGGTCCTCGACATCGTCGCGCGGGTTTGCGGAATTTGCCCGATCGCGTACCAGATGAGCGCGGTGCACGCGATCGAGAACGCATTGGGTATCGAGGTCGAAGCGCCGATCCGCGCTTTGCGCCGGCTGCTCTATTGCGGCGAATGGATTGAGAGCCATGCATTGCACATCGTCATGCTGCACGCGCCCGATTTCCTAGGCTATCCCGATGCGATTGCGATGGCGAAAGACCATCAAGGGGCAGTAGAGCGTGGACTGGCGCTGAAAAAGGCAGGCAACGAATTATTGCGCTTATTGGGTGGCCGCGAAATACATCCGATAAACGTCCGGGTCGGCGGTTTCTATCGAATTCCCAGCCGCGGCGAATTCGCTCCGATTGTCGAATCCCTGAAACGCGCCCGCGACTTTGCAATAGACACATTGCGCTGGGCGGCGAGCTTCCCGTTCCCCGATGTCACCCGCGATTACGAATTCGTCGCGCTGCGGCATCCCGACGAGTACCCGATGAACGCTGGCAGAATTGTCTCTTCCGCCGGTCTCGACATCGCCGCCGCCGACTACGAAACCGAATTCTTGGAGCGACAGGTGCCGCATTCGACGGCACTTCATTCGGAATTGAAGCGCCGTGGCGCTTATCTTGTCGGACCAATGGCGCGGTATGCATTAAACCACGATCGGGTGCCAGCCGAGATACGCGCCCTCGCACAGGAGGCCGGTCTCGAACCTATCTGTCGTAACCCGTTCCGCAGCGTCCTCGTGCGCGCCATCGAGATCGTTTATGCTTGTGGCGACGCGCTTGATCTGATCGCGGAATACGAACCCCCGGCACAGCCCTTTGTCGCCGCCGAGCCGCGCGCTGCAGTCGGCCATGCTTGCACCGAAGCGCCTCGCGGGCTGCTCTATCATTTTTATCGGCTCGATCCGGCAGGGACGGTTCTCGATGCCCGGCTCGTGCCGCCAACCTCGCAAAATCAAGGGATTATCGAAGAGGATCTGCGTGCGGTAGCGGCTGCCAATCTCGATTGCGACGAAGACACACTGAAGGCTCATTGCGAGCAGAGCATCCGCAACCACGATCCGTGCATTTCGTGCGCGGCGCATTTTCTGACATTGCGGGTGCACCGGAAATGAGGGCGCAAGGCCGAACGCAGGTGCTGGTGGTCGGGATCGGCAACCCCGACCGCGGCGATGACGGCCTCTCCGCAGCGGTGATTGGACGGCTACGCGGGCGCATACCTGATGGAGTGCGCCTGCTCGCGCGCAACGGCGATCCGCTCGCGCAGATCGACGAGTGGGATGGGTGCGGCGCCGTTATCCTCGTCGACGCCGCGATGGCGATCAATGAGCCCGGTCGCGTCCACCGGCTCGATCTCGCGGCGGGTTCCCTCCCGCTCGGTTGGCCGCAAACCTCGAGCCATGCCTTCGGTCTCGCCGAAACAGTCGAGCTCGCCCGCAATCTGGGGCGGTTGCCCGCCAATCTCGTGCTCTACCTGGTCGAGAGCAAAAGCTTTGAAACCGGCGCGCCGCTGTCGCCGGCGGTCGCCGACGCTGTCAATCAAGTCGCGGAACTGATCCTGGCGGATCTCACTGCCTTCTCGCGGACACATCAATAGCATAAGGCGTGATCGATGCATGAGACCGCCCTAGTCCGGGATGTCGTCGGACGGATAAATCAGCTGGCGAACGCCGCTAGCGTGCACCGTATTGTGGCGGCGAAGGTCTGGTTGGGCGCGCTGAGCCACCTATCAGCCAAACATTTTCGCGATCACTTCGCGATCGCCGCGGCCGGTACCCCCGCCGCGGCCGCAGCGCTCGAGATCGAAATTTCCGACGACCCGCATGATCCGAACGCCCAACACCTCCGGCTCGAAAGCATCGAACTCGATTGAGGCGAGTAGGCGGGGCGCTCGGTCTGGTTGCTGCGTAGCAATGAGCAGCCAATTGCTGCAGGCCGCTTGGCGAGAGGCTCTGCGGCATTGTCATCCCCGCTCATCGGTACCGCTTCGCTTATTTCGCCATTGTACCGCAAATAAGAAATTACGCGTGACGCTGGCATCCCACTGACCTGCGGAGCAGGGAAGCAAGCCGTCGCTGCCGCGGAAAGATTTGTTCCAGATCAATGCGGATGACTTTATCGCGGCGCACCATACCCACTCACGATGGAGTGGATCCAATGTCGGCTCAATCTTATGTCCGCTGGTTCAGCGATCTAAGGCTGAAGGACGTCCCTTTAGTAGGCGGCAAGACTGCGTCGCTTGGGGAACTTCATTCGCTGCTGGGTGGGCGGGTGCCTGAGGGCTTTGCGTTGACGGCGCAGGCCTATCGTGATGCGCTCGCCGAGGCCGGGATCGAGGGCGAGCTGCGCCGGCTGTTGTCGGGCTTCGACCATCATGACGTGGCGCTGCTCGGCGAGCGTGCCGCCGCCTCTCGCGAGCTGGTCTACAAGGCGACCGGCACGGCCCATCTCCGCGGGCAAAGGGCATGGCGGGATGCCGCTGTTAGTCGAGGTGGAGGTGCCTATCGAAAAGGTCCCTAAGCCTTCGTGATTTTCGATGCTTCCTAGAGATTACCGGAATTCCCGTAAAAGCCCAGTGACCACAACCTGTCGAGTTGCCGGCAAACGCAGTATGCAGTGGTGTGATCGGCGCCAGTATCGAGCCGAGCCCCGTCATGACGATAAGGAACGCAATCTGCAAGCGCTGTTAGCCGGGGGTGTGCGCTGTGCGACAATTGGATTGCTTTCGTCACGATCGCTAGGTCGGACTGAACAGCGCATCCGTCATTTGGGCAATGAGCGCGTTCCGCCGGGTCTCCCGCATAGCGGGTGATCCCTCCGCACTCCGCACTCTTTGACGACTGCACGGGGGAGAATCATGGTCCAACTCATCCTTCTACGGCATGGCGAGAGCATCTGGAACCGCGACAATCGGTTCACCGGCTGGACGGACGTCTATCTTTCCGACAAGGGTGTCGGCGAAGCCCATCGGGCGGCGGCCCTGCTCGAGGCGAACGGGATTGTGCCGGACTGGTGCTGTACGTCGTATCTCAAGCGCGCCATCCACACCTTGTGGATCGTTCTCGATGATCTCGATCGGATGTGGCTGCCAATCCATACGAGCTGGCGGCTGAACGAGCGTCACTATGGGGCCCTGCAGGGATTGAACAAAGCCGAGACGGCCCAAAGAATCGGAGAAGCGCAGGTGCACGCGTGGCGCCGCAGCTATGAGGCTCGGCCGCCGGCGCTCGAATACCGCGACGAACGTTTCCCCGGACACGATCAGCGGTACGCGGCCCTGTCGGACGAGGAACTGCCGAGGGCGGAGAGCCTGAAGGACACCGTCGCACGCTTCCTGCCGTACTGGGACCGAGTTCCTGGCGCCGCAGTTGCGTTCAGGCCGGACGGTACTCGTTTCCGCGCACGGCAATAGCCTACGTGCTCTGGTGAAGTATCTCGATCGAATCCCCGACAACGACATACCCGGCCTTGAGATCCCCACTGGCGTCCCACTGCTCTACGAGCTGGATGGTACGCTCCGCCCGATCGGGCACCATTACCTTGAGACAACCTGATCAGGTGTTGAAGGCTCCGGCAGAAACCGACCGCAGCGTAAGTCATTCAGCTTCAGCGAGGCTGGCGGCCGAGCGGTAAATGTTCCTATCAATGATAAATTGGTCCTATCAAGTCGTTCGAAGCAGCGATGTGCTATTCAGCTGGCTAGCCGCGCCTCGGCCCGTGCCCCGTTGCGACTGGATCACCTGGTTCTTGCACATCCGCTGGCAGCGCCGCGCAGCACGTTTTCATCGCGAGCTTGGTGAGGTCGGCGATCATGCCGCGCGCGATCCCGAGCGCCACCGCAATAGCAAACCACCGAATGCCCACTACCGACTCGAAAGGGGTCCTGGTTTTGACCTGAATCAATGTGCGGTCTGTTTGTTCATGCTCGATTGACCAGTCAGAGCCGTACAGAGAGGGGCGCGATGCCGAACGATATTCCAGATATCGTTCGGAGGCGACGATGCGCCCCTAATGAAGTCGAGGAACAAAGCACGATGAATGCACGTGATGTCATGAGCAAACCTGTTATCTCAGTGCACCCTGACACGCCATTAGGCGAAATCGCTCGGCTGCTGTTAGACAAGGGAATCAGCGCTGTGCCGGTAGTCGATGAGAAGGGGGCGCCGATAGGAATGGTCAGTGAGGACGATCTGATCCGTCCTGACCGGGCCGCGCGCGAAGCGTGGCGCCAATCCTGGCTGGAAATCTTCGCTGAAGGCGAGCCACTCGCCCCCCGAGCTTGCTGCTTGGCTGCAGTCTCAAAACCACAGCGCCCGCGCCATTATGTCAGCGCCTGTTACCACGGTGAGCGAGGATACGGAGCTTGGCGAAATAGCGCGCGTGCTCGTCGCTCACCGGATCAAGCGCGTGCCGGTGGTCCGAGATGGCCGCGTCACGGGGATTGTTGCGCGCGACGATCTTTTGCGTGCCCTCGCCTCAAGCAAGGCAGACTTGTGACCCCTCTCATTGGCGCATCGCGCCCTGCGCATTTGATGCGGGCGCCCCACTGACTGCAAGGGAAACGGTCTATGTTGACGCCGGATACCACACCCTTGGATAGCTTGAAACGGCGGCCGCAACCGGCCGTCGCCGCTGCGTGTGCCATGAAGATGGCCGTCGTGGCGGCGCTATTCGCCGTCATGGCCTCGCCGAGCGTCGCGCAGAGCGCGGCCGGCGAGATCGAGAAGGCGAGGCAGGACTTCCAGCAAGCGCTCAGCATGGGCGATGCCGACATGATCGCGCGGATGTACACCGAGCGCGCCGTGGTCCTGCCGCCCAACGCCGAAATGATCGAAGGGCGCGAGGCGATCCAGAACTACTGGCGCAAGGTGATCAGGGCAGGGCTCAAGAACCTGTCGGCAAGGAGCATCCGGATCGACGAATACGGCGATGAGGTGGCGCGCGAGATCGGGCGGTTCAGCGCCGAGGCGCCGGGGCGGGACCGAACGGTCCCCCTCGAGGGCAAGTATGTCATCGTGTGGCGCAAGATCGGCGGCGGCTGGCAACGCGACAGCGACATCTGGAATTTTACGGAGCCGCCCGAACCCGATGCCGCGGCCGGCACGTCCGCTGCGCCCGCCGCGGTCGGAGCGGGAGCCCCGTCGTCCTCCCGGTAAGTCGAGGAACAAAGCACCGATGAAGCAGGTGAGCGAGGATACGGAGCTCGGCGAGGTAGCTCGCGTGCTCATGACTTACCGGATCAAGTGCGTGCCGGTCGTCTGAGATGGCGGCGTCACGGGCATAGTCGCGTATCACGATCTTTTGCGCGCCCTCGCCTCGAGCAAGGCAGACTTATGACGCCTCTCATTGTCCTGCCGCTTTATGAATCTTGATGCGGGTGCTCATCCCATCGCCGCACGTAACCACGAACAGGAGACACCGATGGGGAGCCGGCGCTAGGTCTTGACCTAGATCAAAGCGGTCGCAGGCACTGAAGGTAGCCTTCTGTTCCGACCACGATTTTGCTTCGAGGCCGAAAGATGCCCAACCCCGATTCCCACAGCCTAGTTGCCGAGCCGGCCGCCCGGGCGCCGGTCCCCGAAGCCCCCAGCGCACGCGCCGCGCAGCAGCAGCGCGTTACTCCATCCTCTCCCGCCAAGAAGCGCAGCTTGGTGAAGCGCTCATGGCTCGTACCAATCCTCATCCTGATCCTATTGGCGGGCGGCTTTAGCGCGTGGTGGTACCTGAGGCCGACCGGCCTCCCCGCGGGCATCGCCGCCGCGAACGGCCGCATCGAGGCGACCGAAATCGACGTCGACGCCAAAATCGCGGGTAAAATCAAGGATATTCTGGTGGACGAGGGAGACCCCGTCCAAGCGGGACAGGTACTGGTCCACATGGATGTCAAAACGCTCGAGGCTCAGCGACGTGAAGCCATGGCGGATTTAGAGCGCGCAACGATCGGGATCGAGACCGCTGGAAGCGTCGTCAAAGAGCGCGAGGCACAACGGGCGGCGGCAATCGCCAAAGTCGGCGTGACCGATTGGGCGCTCGACGCGGCCACCCGCCGATTTGCCCGCAGTACGCCGTTGGCGAAAGAGGGCTGGGCTACTTGGCAAACCTACGACAACGACCGCGCGACCATGAACGCAGCAACCGCGGCCAACCAAGCCTCCAAGGCGGATGTCGCGGCGGCAGACGCAGCCCTCAGCGCAGCGAAAGCTCAGGTCGTGGATGCCAAGGCGAAGGTTGAGGCGGTGAAGGCGACAATCCAACGGATTGATGCCGATATCGATGACAGCACTCTGCGAACTCCGCGGGACGGCCGGGTGCAATACAAGGTGTCTCAGCAGGGCGAGGTGCTTCCCGCCGGTGGCCGGGTGCTCAACCTCGTGGATCTGAGCGACGTTTATATGACCGCCTACCTGCCCACGGACCAGGCTGGGCGCATCAAGATGGGTGCCGAGGTCCGCATCCTTCTGGACGCCCTCCCGCAGGACGTGATCCCCGCGTATATCAGTTACGTCGCTGATGTGGCGCAGTTTACGCCGAAGACCGTTGAGACGGCGGTTGAACGGGAAAAACTGATGTTCCGCATCAAAGCACAGATCCCGGCAGAATTGCTGCGTAAATACATAAAGCTGGTGAAAACCGGTCTGCCGGGAATGGTCTATGTGAAGATGGATCCAAAAGCCGAATGGCCGGCTTTTAAGGGAACGCTCGTTCAATGAGCGTCCCGGCCCCCCACCATACTCCGGATGCCGCTGCGAGCCCGGTCGCAACCCTCCGCAACGTCAGTCTTTCTTACGGCAGGACACTGGCACTCGACGCTATCAGTCTCGACATGCCGGCTGGCTGCATGATCGGGCTCATCGGCCCGGACGGCGTCGGCAAGTCCAGTCTCCTGTCGCTGATCGCCGGCGCACACGCCATGCAAACCGGGAATCTGGAGGTACTCGGCGGCGACATGCGCGATGCCCGTCACCGCCAGGTGAGCTGTCCACGCATCGCTTACATGCCGCAGGGGCTTGGCAAAAATCTCGACCCCACACTGTCGGTTCAGGAGAATGTTGACTTTTTCGGCCGGCTTTTTGGCCATACTAGGGAGGAACGCGAACGCCGCATCGCTCTGTTGCTGCGCGCCACAGCCCTCGAGCGTTTCGCCGGCCGGCCTGCCGGCAAGCTCTCCGGCGGCATGAAGCAGAAACTTGGACTGTGCTGTTCGCTGATCCATGATCCGGACCTGCTGATCCTCGACGAGCCGACAACGGGCGTCGACCCGCTGTCACGCCGCCAGTTCTGGAATCTGATCGACGAGATCCGCGCCGGGCGGCCCGGCATGAGTGTCATGGTTGCGACCGCCTACATGGAAGAGGCGGCTCGGTTCGACTGGCTGATGGCGATGGATGCGGGCCACGTGCTGGCGACGGGAAGCCCGAAAGAATTGTTGTCGCGGACCGGTGCCACGAACCTTGATGCGGCATTCATCCAGCTGCTGCCCGAGGAAAAGCGCAGGGGCCATGTTGCGGTGGAAATTACCCCGCGCCCGGCGACGGCGGAAGGCGACATCGCCATTGACGCAGAGGGCCTCACGCAGCGCTTTGGCGATTTCGTCGCTGTCGATCACGTGAGCTTCCGCATCGCACGCGGCGAAATCTTTGGCTTTCTCGGCTCGAACGGCTGCGGCAAGAGCACCACGATGAAGATGATGACCGGCCTGCTCCCCCCGACCGAGGGAACGGCCAAGCTATTTGGCGAAGTGATGAACGCCTATGACATTCAGCTTCGCCGTCGCGTCGGCTATATGTCTCAGGCCTTCTCGCTCTATGGCGAGCTGACCGTCGAGCAGAACCTCTACCTCCACGCCCGCTTGTACCATCTGGCGCCCGAAGCGACCCCCGCCCGCGTCGAGGAGATGGCGGGGCGCTTCGACCTCACCGGCGTCATGGACGCACTACCCGACACGCTGCCGCTCGGGGTTCGCCAGCGCCTCCAATTGGCGGTGGCGCTGATCCACGCCCCCGAGATACTGATCCTCGATGAACCGACCTCAGGGGTCGATCCGGTCAATCGCGACGTGTTCTGGCGAAACCTTATTGAGCTGTCCAGGCAGGACGGCGTTACGATTTTCATTACGACGCATTTCATGAACGAGGCAGAGCGCTGCGATCGCATTTCGCTGATGCATGCGGGCAGGGTGCTGGTCAGCGACACGCCACGCAATATCACCGCGAAGCGCGAAGCATCGACGCTTGAAGATGCGTTTATCAGCTATCTTGAGGAAGCAACCGGCGAGTTAGTCCAATCGCACGCCGCTCCGGCGCCCGCGACCGCAATGCCACAAGTTCGACCGCCGCCGCGGACCAGCAGGTTTTTCGATCCGCGGCGCATGGGGGCCTATATGCGGCGGGAAACCCTGCAACTGAGCCGCGATCCGCTACGCCTGACGCTGGGTGCGATCGGCAGTCTGATCCTGATGTTCGTCATCGCCTACGGCATCAACCTCGATGTCGATAACCTGTCATTCGCGGTACTCGACCGCGACAACTCCACACTGAGCGAGCGCTATATCAACGACCTTTCCGGCTCGCGCTATTTCATCCAGCACCCCCCGATAACCACCAATGAGGAACTCGACCGGCGAATGCGCAGCGGCGAGATCAGCCTCGCGATAGAGATTCCGCCCCATTTTGAGCGCGACTTCGAGCATGGGCGGACCGTGCTGATTGGCATGTGGATCGACGCGGCCATGCCGATACGGGCCGAGACCATTCGCGGCTATGCGGAGCTTTTGCACGGCGAGTGGCTCCAACAGATGGATCGCCTGTTCGGCAAACTGAAATCGCCGCCGCAAGCTCAGATCGAGATCCGCTATCGCTATAACCCGGGGTTCGAGAGCCTGATTGCCATGGTCCCGGCGATCATCCCGTTGCTGCTTCTGATGATTCCTTCGATCCTAGCGACGCTCTCGATCGTGCGCGAAAAGGAGCTTGGGTCGATCACCAATTTCTACGTGACACCCGTTACACGACTTGAGTTCCTGCTCGGCAAGCAGATCCCATACGTTGTCCTGTCCCTGCTGAATTTCTTCGTCTTGACGGCGTTCGGGGTCTTCATTTTTCGAGTGCCGTTCACCGGCAGCCTTGGCACCTTCACCCTCGCTGCGCTGCTCTACGTCACCGTAGCAACCGGCATCGGTCTGTTTATATCGACCTTTATTCGCAGCCAGGTGGCGGCGATCACCGCGACGACGATCATAAGCATGGTACCGGCCGTGCACTATTCGGGGCTTCTCGATCCGGTCTCCTCTCTCGCCGGCGCTGGTTATCTGATCGGGCAGGTTTTCCCGACGACGTTCTTCATCACGATTGCCCGCGGCACGTTTTCAAAGTCGCTCGGCTTTGCCGATCTGCAGCGCGATTTGGTCCCCTTGGCGATCACCATTCCGGTGCTGGCCGGGTTGACCATGCTGTTCTTGAAGAAGCAGGAAACCTGAGATGGATATCGCCAACGTATTCCAGCTCGGCGTCAAGGAACTGCGCGGTCTCCGGCGCGACAGCATCATGCTTTTTTTGATTGTCTATTGCCTAACCGTCACGGTCTACACGCAGGCGACGGTGGCGCCCGAGTTGCTCAACAAGGCGCCGATTTCCGTCGTCGATGAAGATCGCTCGCCGCTGTCCGAACGCCTTGTCGACGCATTCTATCCGCCCCGCTTCATGCCGGCGCACTCGGTAACGATAAGCGAGATGGACCGGCGCATGGATGAGGGGCTCGATACCTTCGCTCTCGATATTCCCCCGCATTTCCAACGTGACTTGCTTAATGGCCGCGCCAGCCGAGTTCAGCTCAACATAGACGCGACCCGGGTATCGCAGGCGTTCGCCGGAGGCGGGTATGTACAAAGCATTGTGTCGGGCGAGATCGATGAGTTCCTCCGCCACTATCGATCGGCAGCACCGCAGCCGGTCGATCTTGCCCTGCGCACAGTCTTCAACCCGAACATGGATAGGATCTGGTTTGGTGCAGTGACAAGCCTGATGGCGCAGATCACGTTGCTGTCGATCGTGCTGACCGGCGCTGCGCTGATCCGCGAGCGAGAGCATGGCACGATCGAACATCTGCTGGTTATGCCGGTGACCCCAGCCGAGATCATGCTGAGCAAGATCTGGTCGATGGAAGTCGTCGTGTTCCTGGTTTCATTTCTGTCGCTCCTTTTCATGGTCCACGGGCTCTTGTCGGTACCCTTCCAAGGATCCGTACCGCTATTCATGTTCGGAACCGCCCTGCACCTTTACGCGACCACCGCAATGGGCATTGCCTTGGCCACTCTTGCCACCTCGATGCCGCAATTCGCATTATTGGTGATTTTGATCCTGCTGCCATTGCAGGTGCTCTCCGGCGCGTTGACGCCACGCGAAAGCATGCCGCAGGTGGTTCAGACGATCATGTTGGGCGCGCCAGACACCCATTTTGTCGAACTGGCGCAAGCGGTCCTGTTCCGCGGTGCCGGATTGGACATTGTATGGCCGCAGTTGTTGGCTCTTTTTGCGATCGGGTCGGCGCTGTTTGCCGTGGCGCTGTGGCGTTTCCGCAAGGTGCTCAGATGACAGGAAGGCCCCCACATTCGAGCTGGCAACAAATCCCCGGCAGGGCATGATGGTGCGAGTAGAGGTCTGGCGCCGCGCGACGCTCCCCCTCTGCTGCTCCGGAGCCGTGCCTGTCAACGTCAGGAGTCAATCATGATCAATTGGATCATTCGGATCGTGATGTTTTTTGCAGGCATTGTAACCGCTTGGTTTGTGGCGCGCGATGCTGGCAATTTCGGCGTGATCCAGATGGCAGTGTCACTGCTGCTGATCATCTTCTTTATTGCGGCTGCTGCGTTATGGCCGTCTGTGGCACTGTGGTTAAAGAACCTACGCACGCCGGCAAACCGCATGAATCTTTAAAATGGGAGACAAATGGCTGGTGAAGCTCCGTCGGAAGTAAAAACCGGCCCTGCACTGTTCAACAATGCATTGGCCCGCATCTGGCAGATGATCGCCACCAAGCATGAGCAGGCAGCGCAACTTGGAACAGGTCGCCGGCTTGATCGTAACTTCTCCGCTGACTGGCGGCTTGGAAATGAAGAGGGCTGAAGGATGCAGCAGATCCTTGCCGCCACTGACGGGTCTAAGGGCGCCATGTGCGCCGTGGATGCAGGCACCCATTTTTCCGGTAAGCTGAAGGTAGCACTGAAGCCCCGAGGCGTGGCGGTTCGCGGACAAAAGAGGCACCGAACCGAGTTCGCACGCAAACCCGGATCGCGGACCCAGTTCAGACCTTTGACCGCTATTGGGCCGCGCAGACGCAGCGGAGCCTCGTCCATTTCTCGATCGGCGACGATCGGACGCCGAAGCGCGTCTATCATGCCTATGGCTACGTGTGGCCTCGCTACAGTTTCGACAAGCGTGCGCAGGAAGCCGCGCTGAACGCCTATCCCCAATTCAAAGTCAAGCTGCACGACATCGATGTGTACTACCTGCAGGTGCTGGGGAGGGGACCATCACCGATGCCATTGCTGCTGCGCCATGCTCAGAATGCCAGCAATATAGCAAATGACAAAATGCGCTGCGGGAATCTCCTGTCCGGCGGAGAGCATCAGATCGCGAATACCGGAAGTGAGGATCTGGTTTATCTCGGCATCGGCGCCAACAGTCCAAACGAGATCCGCGCCTATCCCGACAGCGGCAAGGTAATGTGAGGGCGCTCAAGACAGTCGGCGTGCTGAACAAGACGAGTACATGGCTGGGGAGCCGGAGCGACCGCTGATTTTGGACATCGCACAGCGACTGGTCCGCGCGGAGGATTAGGGTCTCGCGCCGTAGGGTCCCGGACAGCCCAAAATTTGTAGCGGTTTTTGCGCCGGGAGCGGCATTTCAAATATCCCTACGTCGAGATTGTGATCCTAAATCCCGTCGACTATCTCATCGATGTCGAGGGCCGATCGCTCGCGGAGGAGAGTGCGCCGCGCGTGCTAAAGGAGGGTGCGGCGTTCGAGTACAAGCGCCCTCCTTATGGCGAGGCGCGACAGCGAGCCACACGACCGCTACCGCGCTGAAGCATGTCGCGCTGTGCTGGCCTGCTCTGCTCGGTAATTTGATTTACGTGAGCAATGTCTTTATGCAGGGTGTTCGGTTGATATGAATTAACTCCTGCTGAAGCGGTTGGCCGTTCCTCTCACCTCGGTTCCCGGGTCTTTGATGCAGACCGGATGGCTAAGCTGGGGCTCTGGTCTAGCCTCTCGGGCCTGTTCAAATCGACCCAGGGTATATACCTGACGGCGAACGATGCGATCCTACGCGGTGGCCCGGCCATTGGCTTCAAGCCGATATCGACCGACTCCTTCTTGGCGATACCGAGGTGCACCGCATCTTCTTTTACCGGCCGGTCAGATCGTCGGCATCATAGCGTTCAAAGCGGTCCAGGCCGGACCGGAGCTGATCAGCAGGATGTGATCGCCAATTGGCGGGGGGTGGGATTCGAACCATCCATGGCTCTCCGAGCAGAGCACTTGGCTTGATTGGGGTCCACAACGTGCGGATGGCTGCACTCAACCCGCATTGCGCTTACCAATCCCGAGCTTGGTCCGGCCGTTGGCGATCAGGCGGGCAACTCACCTGGGCCGACAGTTCGACAATGCCATCGGGTTCGATCGTGATGCGTCGGCCTACCGGGTCTAAACCGAACCGATCCCGATAGCACCTTGAGCTAGTCATGAAGCGCCTCGGGCGGGTTCAGTTGCTCGGCCCGCCGGCGATAATATTCGTAGATTCCCCAATGCGGCATTGGAGTTTTGAACCAGTCGAGGAACTGAGCCGTGGAATCGACCTGGTCGTCGTGCTTGCCCTTGGGGAAGGTGGTCATCTCGTGCAGATATTCGGGAAGCCAGGGGGCGGTCTCGGGGAGATGGACAAAACCGTTTTCGATCAGCGCGGTCTGCGCGTGCAGCCGCATGATCTTATCGCCGTCGGGCTTGTAGCGCGCGACGGCGGAGCAGCCCTCGGCAATCAATTCCTGGATTAGCTGGGTGCCTGAGGCCTTGTCCTCGATCAGTATGACAGTGGCGTTGTAAAGGCTCTGCTGCTCGCGCACTGCTCGCTTCAATGCGGGGTATTCGAGCCGGCGGCGTAACAGGCCGAGCAGATAGAGGTTTTTGCCATTGATTCCCCAGGTCGTGCACACACTGTAATCGCTGAGCTCGGTGGCTTTGTTGGCGGTGTCCCAGCTCTGCACGATGCGCTCAAAGCGTTCCGGCTTATCCCTTTCGCTATAACGTTTGAACCAGTCGGCCTTGACCAGACGCCGCCAAGCGGGGCCGGAGACTGTTGGTACTGGCCGGCAAAATTGTATTCGCCAATCGTTCGGCGGATATGATCGAGGGTGAGAAGCGGCTCGCGCGGATGCAATGCCTCGCCGTCCCGACGGGTGAAGCATTTATGCCCCCAGATCGTGTCGATCTCGTGCATCTCGTTTCCGGCGATCGCCGGAAACGAGACGACCTCCCACGGCTCTTGGCCTAGCACATGACCGATGAGATCGTCTTCGTGGAGGCGCTGCATGACAATGACAATGACGCCATGCTGCTTGTCGTTTTGCCGGCTGTAGAGGGTATGGTCAAACCAATCATTGGCGGCCTGCCGCTGGGTGGCCGACAATGCCTCCTCCGGCTTTAGCGGATCGTCGATCAGGATGATATCGGCGCCGCGCCCGGTCAGCACCCCGCCGTTGGAAGTCGCAAGGCGGTATCCTTGGCGGGTGGTGACAAACTCTTGCACCGCTTGGCGCTGGGCGGCGAGCCGGGTCGGGAAGATCCGGCGATACCACGGGCTGGTCATGATATTCCGGCAATCCCGAGCGAGCTTGTCGGCAAGGTCCTGGGCGTAGCTGACGCAGAGGATCTGCGCCGAGGGATCGTGACCCAAACACCACGCCGGAAACGCGATCGATGCCAGCAATGATTTGAGATGGCGCGGCGGCAGGTTGATGATCAGCCGCCGGATCTTGCCCTGGCGCACCGCCGCGAGTTTGGCGGCGATCACTTCGATATGCCAGTCGATCGCCAGCTCAGCTTGTGGATTGAGATCGTGAAAGCAGCGCGCGGCAAAGCTGACAAAGTCCTGGTGCAGCAGGGTGTCATACTCGGCTTGGGTCAGGCTTTCGATCATTAAAAACCTGGTCCCGTCCCGAGCCGGCTCTTGAGCTGTTCGAGGACCTTCTCGTCGGCGGCATCAAAGGTGGGTTCGACCGCCGCTGCCGCGCTGCGCTGCTCGATCTGCTGCATGATACCAAGCAACATTTGCAGCGCCTTGAGGTCGCCCTGGGCGGAGCGGTTGACCAATTGCTTAATGATCGCTTCCCGCTTTTTGACCTTTCGGCGCCCGCCGTTTTCGGTGACGACGACCAGCTCGTTGAGCGCCTCGTGGACCAGGGTCGACAGGTTCTTGGCGTGCTTTGGCCGGCCCCGCGGATTGCCCGAAGTCCCAGGCTTGAACCGGGTGAAACGCGGCGGCTTGCCATAGCCGACCTCGTATCCCGGTTCCGCGGTGTGATCATGCGGCATCGCCGATCTCCGCCTCGCCGGCGAGATCATCAAAGCTGCGATCGCCAAGCGCGTGACGGGCAATCCCGCCGGTCAAGGCCTGCCAGCGGCGGACGATCGTGTCGACATAGCCGGGATCGAGCTCCACCCCATAGCAAACACGGCCGGTGCGCTCGGCGGCGATCAATGTGGTGCCGCTGCCGAGAAAGCCATCGAGCACAATGTCACCGCGCGCCGTGCAGTCGAGGATCGCATCGGCGACCAACGCCACCGGTTTTACGGTCGGGTGCAAGGCCAGAAGATTACCCTCCTCGGTTTTGCGCGAGAATGAGTTGACCCCGGGATAGCTCCACACATTGCTGCGGTTGCGGCCAAACCGGCCGAGCTGGACATTGTTGCGGTGCCGGCCGCGTCCAGTCCTAAAGACAAAGACCAGCTCGTGCTGAGAACGATAGAGCGAACCCATCCCGCCATTGTCCTTGACTCAGACGCAGACATTTTGGAGCCGGGTCTCGGCGTCACGGCCGGCGGCGAGCAATTCGCTAATATGGCGCCAATCGATGCACACATAGAGCGGAGCGCCATTGGCGCTGAAAGCTGCGAGATGGCGCAAACTGGTGGCGAGAACGCCGCGAAAGCCGGCCGGCTCATCTCGCCCGCGGCCATTGCAAACGAGCGATGCCGGATCGCACCAAGCCCAGTGGCATGTCCGTCAATCGGTACATTGTAAGGCGGGTCGGTGAACACCATCGCGGCGCGCTCGTCTTCCATCAGCGTACGGAAGGCCGCGATGTCGAGTGCATTGCCGCACAGCACCCGATGCCGGCCCAACAGCCACAGATCGCCGGGCTTGCTGACCGCCGGCCCCGACGGCTGATCCGGCACTGCATCGGCCGAGTTGTCGGCGTCCTGTTCGGGCGGATCGTCGAGCGAAGCAATCCGCAGATCGATATCGCCAATCTCGAAACCCGTAATCTCGATGCTAAAATCGAGACCGAGCAGCGAGAGGTCCTTGAGCTGTTCGGCTAATAGCCGGTCGTCCCAGCTGGCGATTTCGCTGAGCCGGTTGTCGGCGATCATAAAGGCGCGCGCCTGGGCCGGGCTCAGATGCTCGAGACACAAGGTCGGCACCTCACTCCAGCCAAGCTCGGTGCACGCCAACAGCCGGCCGTGCCCGGCGATAACCTTATTTTCGGCATCGATCAGGATCGGCACGTTAAAGCCAAAGGTTTCGATGCTGCGTGCGATCTGCCCGATCTGCTTTTTACTGTGCCGCCGCGGGTTCGCCGGGTCGGGCTTCAGCTCGTCTACCCGACGATAAATAATCGTCAAATTTGGAAGCGACTTATCTGCGGGTCCGTGAGACGCTATGCCTGATCGTCGCGTGGCACTTTTTTGCATTCAAATATTCCTGATACTGTTCATCGTGCCCTTATGGGCGGGTGACTGGATGGCAGTTCCCCGCTCGACGATGATGCCTCGCGTCAAGCTTCGTTTCTGTGCCTATTCCGGTCACCGAGAAGGTTGCGCGACACGATGCAATATCAAGAAGACAATGATCTCAGAGCCCTAAATCGAGCCGAAAAACAGTATTGTTTCCGAGGAACTATTTTACCGGAAAAATCACCTTGGGAAGGACGCTTATTTTTCCGGTTCTCCGAGCCAAAGCCGTGGTCAGGCGCTTTTGGAATGAGTTCTCCCGTTCGGGAACGACAATGCGAGCGTCGATCAAGGCTGCGCAATGCTGGGTAAACCGGTGTAGGGGGCCAGCAATTCCAGGTTCCTGGTCGCCAGTTATCTCGCTAAAGAGATCGTGCGCCCCCAGAAAGAAAACGGTCTCTGGGTCTTGCTAGCGCTTTTTTGCCGTTCCGCTCTGCGTCGCCATGGCCAAAGCCATCTCCGAGCGAGACAACAGCGAGCGCAGCTCATCGACGAGCCGCGCGCCAGGGATCTAATAACGTCGCTTCGATTTGGCCCGATCCACTCAGATCGGCATCGAGAACATCGACAACCGTACGGCACGCCGCATTTAGCCGGGACAGTTCTTTTTTGAGCTCGATATCAGTTTTGGCATTCCTCATCGCTTTGTCGATCCGGTAGCGATAAGCGATCGTGCTGAGC
Source organism: uncultured Alphaproteobacteria bacterium (assembly GCA_963777435.1). Classification (GTDB taxonomy): domain Bacteria; phylum Pseudomonadota; class Alphaproteobacteria; order ATCC43930; family CGMCC-115725; genus AP-15. Next base: position 1,989,087 of record CAVZQT010000003.1, on the reverse strand, counting down.
CCGGCGCGCAAGATGGCAAGCGCTTCGTCGGTGACTGGGATCTTTCCCGCCACCAGAGTTGCTCTCAACCGGGCGTAGATAAAATCCATACGTAGCTATTTGAACCTGCGGGTAACCACATGTCAAGTATGGCATGCCTGACGGTGATGTACGGAGATTTGTGTCAGTCGAATGAGAGGGGGTACTCCGCGGAGTGCTGACTTCCGCAAGCAGGAGCACCCCCAATGCCACCGTCTGTGACGATCCGCAGCTTACCGAGGGCGTTTGAGTTGGTGAAGGGCATGCAAGCGCAGGGACTGGAGTGGGGCGCCGGGTATCGGTCGCTGGGCCGGCAGGCGCTTGCCGGGATTCTCCGGGAGCAAATGGGCCATGCGATCGAGGACCATCTCGATCGGATGGCCGCGCTCGACCTGGTCGACCGGCGCAATGGCTGTTATCGGCGCCATCTGCTGACCGAGCTCGGCGACATCGAGCTGGCGGTGCCGCGTACCCGGCGGTTCACGCCGATAGCCGTGGTGCGCGCCTATGCCCGACGGCCCGAGCAAGTCGATCGCATGATCCTGTCGTGCTTTGTCCTCGGACTGTCGGTGCGCAAAGTCAGCGAAGCATTGCTGCCGATCCTCGGGCGGCCGATCAGCCCGGCCACCGTGAGCCTGGTTGCCAAGCAGCTCGATGCGGTCGTGGCCGCCTTTCATGCCCGGCCGCTCAAGGACCGCTACCGGGTGCTGATGCTTGATGGCGTCGTGCTGGCGCGCAAGACCGGCGCTGGCGCGATCCGGCGGCCGGTGCTGGTCGCCCTCGGCCTGCGCCCCGACGGCAAGAAGGAGGTTATCGACTTCCGCCTGGCACAGAGCGAGAGCGGCGCCGAATGGGAGCGCTTTCTCGGCGACCTGATCCGCCGCGGCCTCACCGGCGACTTGCTCGAGATGATCTGCGTCGATGGCGGTAGCGGTCTGTTGGCGGCCCTGCCCACCGCTTATCCAAGGGTCCCGGTGCAGCGCTGCTGGGCGCACAAAATCCGCAATGTCCTCAATAAGGTGCGGGTTGCCGACCAGCCGGCGGTCAAGGCCGATCTGCATGCCATCATGAAGGCTAAGACCGTGCCTCAGGCTCGATCCGCCGCCCGGCGTTTTGCCGACCGCTGGCAAGTGGACTATCCCAAAGCGGTCGCCTGCCTGCGCGACGATCTCGACGAGCTGTTGACCTGCTGGTGCTACAAATCCTTGGCCGAGCGCAAGCGGGTCAGGACCACCAATGCAATCGAACGCCGTTTCCGCGAAGTTCGCCGGCGAACCAGGCCAATGGGCGTCTTCTCCGACCGAACCTCGATGGATCGCATCCTCTTCGCCGTGTTCAACCACGAAAACCAAAACCAAGGCGTCAGCACCCCTCTCCTGCTGACACAAACCTTTTGACGTCACCATGCCTGACTCCAATTGTGTTCACAGTAAAGGCAAACCCGGTGCGAGTATTGAATGCAGTTCTACGTGGATCTTGATCACTCAAGCTGCCTCTCATTACCGGCTTGCCTGGTTTGCCGAACCGCGTTCTGCTTCGCTACAGCGAAGACCTGCGGCACGACTCCTGCTTCGCACAGATGCCGTACAAGCAAAGCCCATCAAGTGCTTTTGCGCGTTCCAATCGGTCCGTAATTTGAACTGGCGGATCAGCCGGTGAGCCGTCAGCTCTGGCGGGTGGTTCCCGGAAACGATCGCATCGACGATCTGCGGCGCCAGGAAGGCGAGCGGCAACCGGCTGCTGACATAACGATCGCTGACCTCCTCGCATTTGACAGCAGGTAGAGCGCGCCGCGCGAGAACGGTTGCCGCCAAAACAGGACTTATCGCGACGGCGCCGTTACTTTGACCGCACACCGCTTCGAAAGTAGTTGCGGAACAAAGCCGACGTTAAGACGCGGTGGCGTCACGTCTGGCGGTAGAAGCGGTTGGCGTTGTCCCAGAAGAGTTTCTGCTGCGTTTGCGGCTTGAGGCTCTGCCAGGCGAGAATGTTGTCGATCGAATTTGGGAACTGGCATTCCGAATGCGGGTAGTCAGAGGCGTACATCAGCACGTCCTCGCCGAGGAAGCCGCTCACCACCCGGTACATTTCCTCCCCTTCCTGCCGCTCGATGCTGCAGAAATAGCGCCCGCTCTGCAAATATTCGCTTGGCCTCATCTTCAATTCGGCGGTCGAGCCGACATAGTCGTACTGCTCGTCCATGCGCTTACCCCAAAACGGCAGCCAGCCAAAGCCGCATTCGAGCGTGCCAAAGCGCAGTGACGGATGACGGTCCAAAATGCCGCCGCCGATAAACGCCGCGACAAACCGCATGGCGCCCCAGGGGTGCGACGCCAGCCGTCCCAGGAAGATGTTGTCCCACATGTCGTCGTGGCCCGGGTAATAGGGCGGGTTCCAGGTCGAGCTGTGGTGCACGATCGGCAGGTCGTATTCGGCGGCGGTGCGCCAGATCGGGTCGAGGCTCGGGTGATCGACCGGGACTTTGTAGATCTGCGGCTTGACCGCGACGGCCCAGTTCGATTTCCCCCATCTGTTAATTTCTTCGACCGCGCTGTCGACATCGCGCGTCGAGGCGACGATCGGTCCCTTCAGCCGGTCGGGATACCGCCCGCAGAAATCCGCCATGTGGCGATGGAAGGCGCGGATCATGCCGGTCTCGAGCGAGACGTCGTCGACGCCGATCAGGCTCGACCAGCCGCCGGGCACGAGAAAATGCACGTCGGTGCCCTCGTCGTCCATGTCGGCGACGCGGTTGGCGGCGTTGTCGTCCTGCACGCCGGGACGCGGCACCTTGGCGCCCATCCATACCGTGTCGCGGCCGCTATGATCGGGCCGCGGCGCCGCCTCGCCGAGCACCCGGCGATAGAATTGCGGGTGAATGCGGTAACCGTGCAAGGCGCCTTGGTATTCGGCCGATTGCCGCATCGGCGTGCGGTAGGGCTCTAGTTCCTTCAGGCGCGGGCGGAAGTCGGGATCGACATACCGCTCGATGACTTCGGCCGCCGGCATCACGTGCGTGTCGGTGTCGAATACCTTAAAACCGTTTTTCATTCCCTGTCTCCTTTGCGCTTTTCGGCGCGGTCGCCTTCATCAGATTTTGCGGCGATTATAGCGCAGAACCCGAAGCGCATGCCTCTCTTCGCAGCGTGCCCGGAGAGAAGGCATTGACGCCGAGCGCTCCTCCCGTGTCGAGGACCAAACGCGAGTTGCAGCGCGAGGCAGCCGATTCCGATGCGGCATCTCTCCCAATGCGCTGGATCTTTGAGGGTGATCGCCGCGTACGGGCGAAGGCGACCACCAAAACGCACCGCCGCGGATATTAAAAAGACGAGCCCGCTTAAGTTAGCGCCTTGGGGTGTCGGTTATGGGGATTGCTATCCCTGTTCGGCGGCGCGACGGGCCTCCTGTGCTGTTTCCCAATTGCGTCCGTCGAAGAACTTTACGGGCCGCAACGTCGCGGGATCGATGCCGTCAAGACAGCGGGCGTTGACGTCGATCTTGTCGGGATCCGAGCGGGGCACATAAAAAGGGTGTATCCCGCAATGGCGGCAAAAGGTGTGCTTTGCGGTATTGGTGTTGAACTGGTAGATCGCGAGGTCGTCGCCACCCTGCAACAGCTCAAAATCCTGCGGTGGCACGATCAGGTGCAGTATTCCTTTCTTCGTGCATACGGAACAATTGCATTCGAGCAAATCCGCCAAATCGGCGCGAACGCGAAACCGTACTCGCCGGCAATGGCAGCTCCCTTCGTAACTCTGGATCATAACTAACTCCGCATGCCGGATCCCTTGTCACTGTAGCACGTGCGCTCCCCAAGAACAGGCGGCGACCGTTTCACTCCATCCGATCACCAACGGGCAATTTTTCACACACTCTAAAGCCGGGAAAGTCCGGTGGATGGCTCACATCGATCCCGCCGAACGCGAAGCTCCGATACTCGCCGGCTTCTCAGCGGGCGATGAGGCCGTCCAGGATGAGGTCGAGATGGGCGTTGAAAAAATCGGCCAGGTCGAGTGGGTGACGCTCGGCGAACAGCAATTGCCACAGCACCGCCATCAGTGCCGGCGCCATGATGACCTGCGGATAATCGGCGACCGCGCCGGCGCGGAACTCGCCACGCTCGACGCCCCGCGCCAGCAGCATGCGTAACAGCGCGACCCCGCGCGCGATGACCTCGGCATGATAGAATTCGGTCAGTTCCGGCAGTCTCGGCCCCTCGGCGATTAATAGCCGCAGCAATTGGTGGGCGCGGGGATTCCCGACCAGCCGCTGATAGACCACCGCAATCAGGTCGCGCAGCAATTGCGGGGTCGGCCGATCGGATTGCGCGAACTCGGCTTCGAGCGCGTCCCAATCGGGCAACACCAGCCGGCGCAATACGGCTTTGAACAGCCCCTCCTTGCTGGTGAAGTAAAAATTCGGCAGGCCTTTGGCGACGCCGGCGCGACGCGCGACATCCTCGAGCCGGGTGGCGGCGTAGCCGTGGCCGGCGAACTCGGCAAAGGCTGCTTCGAGGATTTCGCCTTCGCGGATATCGCGATCGCGGCGGCGGCGCGTCGGCTCGCGGTGGTTCGTGGCGTTGGGCGTTGCGATCGGGTCGGGCGGTTGTTCGCTCATTAAGCATTTTCCGCTAGCTGGGGGTCTTGAACAAATGTGGAGCGGCTCGATCTGATTGTCCAGTCAGTCAAATTATTCCGTGGAGCCGGCCATGAATGACAAACCGAGCGTGCTTATTGTCGGGGCGGGGCCGACCGGATTGGTCGCGGCGCTCGAACTCGCACGGGCCGGCGTCAACTGCCGCCTGATCTCCAAAGATCCGCATCGGGCGATGCAATCACGGGCCATCGCGATCCACCCGCGTACCGTCGAGACGTTCGAGTTAATGGGGCTCGCCGACGATTTTCTCGCCGCCGGGCAGCGGATTACCGGCGTCAACACCTATGGCGACAGCAGCCGCATTGCGCATGTCGGTTTCGGGTCGTTGGACACGCGCTATCCGTTTGTTTTGGGCGTGCCGCAGGACGAGACCGAGCGCATCCTCGAAGAACATGTCGGCAAATTGGGCCTGGCGGTCGAGCGCGATACCGAACTGGTCGGGCTGTCAGTGTATGGCTCCGGGATCACGGCTCGGCTGCAAAAGAGCGACCGGATCGAGGAGGTCAAGGCCGATTGGGTCCTCGGCTGCGACGGCGCGCACAGCGCAGTGCGCGAGAAGCTCGGCATTTCGTTTGAAGGAAGCACTTATCCCGAGCTTTTCGTATTGGCCGATGTCAAGGTCGAAGGTGGAGGTCTCGATCACAACGAGGCGGCGGTCTGGCTGCCGGCCGATGGCGCTACCGCGTTCTTCCCGCTGCCCGGGGATCGCTGGCGGCTGATCGTCGCCAACTCGCCGGCCGATTGGAAAGGCGAGCCCAGCCTCGCACAATGCCAGGCGCTGATCGAGCAGCGTGGCCTCGGTCATCTGCGTCTGGCCGACCCGCTGTGGACCGCGATGTTTCGTATTCATCGCCGCGAAGCCGGCCATTTCCGCCAGGGCCGCGCGTTTCTACTTGGCGACGCCGCGCATATCCACAGCCCGGTCGGCGGCCAGGGCATGAATATGGGCATGCAGGACGCATTCAATCTCGCCTGGAAACTCGGTCTCGTGATTGGCCAGGGCGGCAACCCGGCATTGCTCGACAGCTACGAGCCGGAGCGGAGGCCGATCGACGAGGCGGTGTTGCGCCAGACCGACCGGGCGACGCGGCTGGTCGCAGTGCACGGCGCGGTCACGCGCTTTTTGCGCGATCACCTGATGGCCCTGATGACGCGGCTCCCCACAGTCGTGGAAAAGCTCGGCGAAGCGATATCAGGGATTGCGATCGACTATCGGCATAGTCCGATCGTCGAGGATCACGCGGTCGGCGCGCCCGGGCCGCATGCCGGCGATCGCGCGCCGGATGCGCTAGTCGAAGATCACGAGCGCGGGGGTTCGACGAACCTCTACAACATTTTCGCGCAGCATCGCCACGTGTTGCTGGCAGTAGGGGAGGCTAGGGTGCAGACCTCGGATCTGCCGGAATTGACGCGGCATCCGGTCGCCGTTCTGCATGTCACCGCTCCGGGTGGCTCCGGCGGCGATTTGATCGACCGCGACGGCGAGGTCGCTAAGCGTTACGGATCGGCAGGCACCGCTTATTTGATCCGACCGGACGGCTATGTCGGATTTCGCTGCGCCCTGAACGACATTACCCGCTACCTGCCCGGTCACCTGGCCAAGCTGTTCGCGGCGCGCTGACCAAATCCACGCAGGTCATGCCGCGGAGGTGCGCTCGCCTGGGTCAAGATGAAGCGGGATAAAAACTTAACGACTTTCAGCAAGATGAACCGAGTGGCCGTTAACTGTCTCTGACTTTTCATCAGCTTCCATGCGCTCGGTCCTGAGCGGCGGTTGACAGGGAAAGCGGCGGCCGATACGACACCCCTAAGAAGACGAAACGGCTTAGCGTCACCATGGGGAGGAGAGTCGGGTTTTGCCGCCGCTGCTCGAAGTCAGGGATCTGCACACCGAATTCCGCACCGGGCTCGGCGCGGTGCCGGCGGTGGACGGCATCTCCTATACGGTCGATCGCGGCGAAACCGTGGCGATCGTCGGCGAGAGCGGGTCGGGCAAGACCGCCGGCGCGCTGTCGCTGTTACGGCTGATCCCTGACCCGCCCGGCCGCATCACCGGCGGCCGCATCCTGTTTGGTGGGCGCGATCTGCTGCAGCTCTCCGACGCCGAGATGCGTCAAGTAAGGGGCGGTGATATCGGCATGATCTTTCAGGAGCCGATGACCTCACTAAACCCGGTATTGACGATCGGCCGGCAGATCACCGAAACCCTCGAACAGCATCGCGGCGCCGGTCGCGCGGCGGCGCAGGCGCGCGCGCTCGACTTGTTGCGGTTGGTTGGCATCGCCGATCCGCAGCGCCGGCTCAAGCAGTATCCGCATCAATTGTCGGGCGGTATGCGCCAACGGATCATGATTGCGATCGCGTTGGCGTGCGACCCAAAGCTGATCATCGCCGACGAGCCGACGACGGCGCTCGATGTCACGATCCAGGCGCAAATTCTCGAATTGATGAAGGATCTGACGCGCCGGCTCGATGTGGCACTGATCATCATCACCCACAATCTCGGCGTCGTCGCGCGCTACGCCAACCGGGTCAATGTCATGTATGCCGGCCGCATTGTCGAAAGCGGTTCCGCGGCGGCGATCTATCACGACCCGCGCCACCCCTATACGATCGCATTGCTGCGCTCGGTGCCGCGGCTCGACCGCCCGCGCCAGGCCCGGCTCGATCCGGTCGACGGCCAGCCGCCCGATCTGACAAGGCTGGATGGCGGTTGTGCATTCCGGCCACGCTGCCGTTTCGCGGTCGAGGTTTGCGCGCGCAAGCGGCCAGGGCTCGAACCGGCAGGCGCTGCGGGCCATCTCGCGGCGTGTTTTCGCGCCAACGAACTCGGGGCCGAAACGATCGAAGAGACGCTGCGCCCGCGCGAGATTGCGAGCGGGTTTGCCGGCACGTGACAAGCTGCATTTCGGGAGGGGGCGATGAAAATTGGAGGGGCGCTGCGGTGCGCTGGATTGACCGCATTGCTGATCTTGATGATGGCCGGGGGTGCCTCCGCGGCCAGCGAGGAGGAAGCGCCAAAGCGCGGCGGCATCCTGACTTACATGATCCCCGCCGATGCGCCGCCAAGCTTTGACGGCCACCGCGAGGGCACCTTCGCCACTCTGCAGTCGATGGCGCCGTTTTACAGCGTGCTGATCCGCATCAACCCGGAAAACCCGTCATCGACGACCGATTTTGTCTGCGATCTGTGCACCGCGATGCTGCAGCCGACCGATGGCGGCAAGACCTACACATTCAAGATCCGTGACGGCGTTAAATTCCACGACGGCTCGCCATTGACTGCCGCGGATGTGGCAGCGAGCTGGGAGCACATCATTCATCCGCCAAAAGGGGTGATTAGCCCGCGCCAAAACTGGTACTCAATGGTCGATGCGGTAACCGCACCCGATCCGTCGACCGTCGTCTTTCGTCTGAAATTTGCGACCAACGCGTTTTTGCCGGCATTGGCCGACCCGTTCACCTTCATCTATCAAAAGGCGAAGCTCGATCAGGACCCCCGCTGGTACGAAAAGAATGTTCTCGGCTCAGGGCCATTCAAGTTTGTCGAGTATCAGACAGGTCAGTCGGTCAAGGGTGCACGCAACCCCGATTACTATCACAAGGGGCTGCCTTACCTTGACGGCTTTACTGCTATTTTTGCCGACAAGCAGGCGGTCCGCGTAGACGCCATTCGCGCCGACCGTGCCGCAATGGAATTTCGCGGACTGCCGCCGGCGGCGCGCGATGAACTCGTCAAAGCCCTCGGCGACAAGATCACCGTGCAGCAGAGCGACTGGAACTGCGGCAGCATCATTATCCCGAACCATCAACACAAGCCGTTCGACGATGCCCGGGTGCGGCGCGCGCTCAGCTTGGCCATCGACCGCTGGCATGGTGCCCCCGCGCTGGCAAAGATCGCCATCGTGCGCACCGTCGGCGGCATCGTTTTCCCGGCCTCACCGCTGGCGGCGAACAAGCAGGAGCTGGAGCAGATCGCCGGGTTCTGGCCGGACATCGAGAAGTCGCGCGCCGAGGCGCGGCGGTTGCTGAAGGAAGCGGGCGCCGAAGGGCTCAGTTTCGAGCTTTTGAACCGAGGCGTCGACCAGCCTTATAAATATGTCGGCACTTGGCTGATTGACCAGTGGAGCAAGATTGGGCTCCACGTGACGCAACGCGTGCTGCCGACCGGCCCGGAATTGGAGGCGCAGCGCAGCGGCAATTTCCAGATTGTCCTGCAGGCCAACTGCCACGGTGTGCCGAACCCGGTTCTCGATGTCCAGGAATATCTGCCGAGTTCGGTCTACGAGGCGAATTACGGATATTATGAGGACCCGGCAGAGGTCGATCTTTATAATAAGATGCTGCGCGAAACCGACTTGCCCAAGCAGCGCGCGCTGATGCGCCAATTCGAAAAATACGTCGTTGACGATCAAGCCCACGAGATCTGGGTGGTGTGGTGGAACCGGATCATTCCTTACCGGTCCTATGTCAAAGGCTGGAAGATCAGCCCCAGCCACTACCTCAATCAAGACTTAGCAACGGTGTGGTTGGACAAGTAAATGGCTGGTATTGCTAGAATAATGTGGAAAACATTGGCATTGGTCGCGGTTTTGGTTGCCGCGTCGACGGCGGCGCAGGCTGCGGATGAGGAAGCGCCAAAGCGCGGCGGCATTCTGACTTATATGATCCCGGCCGACGCGCCGCCGAGCCTCGATGCGCATCGCGAAAGCACTTATGCGACCGTGCATGCGGTAGCGCCTTTTTACAGCGTGCTGATCCGCGTTAATCCGGAGAACCCGCAGGCGACGACCGATCTGGTCTGTGATCTGTGCACCGACATGCCGCAGCCGAGCGATGGCGGCAAGACTTACGCGTTTAAGATCCGCGATGGGGTCAAGTTCACCGACGGCTCGCCGCTGACCGCTTACGACATTGCCGCGAGCTTTAACGAGATTGTGTTTCCGCCCAAAGGGGTGCTGAGCGCGCGCGAAAGCAATTTCTTGATGATCGACAAGATCGAGGCGCCAGATGCCAGCACCGTCGTCTTTCATCTGAAGTTCCCAACGACGGCGTTTCTGCCGGCGATCGCCGACCCATTCAACATGATCTACGAAAAGAAGATCCTCGACAAAGACCCGCGCTGGTATGAGACCCATGTCATGGGGTCGGGGCCGTTTAAGTTTGTCGAATACCAGACCGGCCAGTCGATTAAAGGCGAGAGAAACCCCGATTATTATCACAAGGGTTTGCCTTATCTCGACGGTTTCGTCGGCATCTTTGCCGACAAGCAGGCGGTGCGGGTCGATGCCATCCGCAGCGACCGGGCGGCGATCGAATTTCGCGGGATGCCGCCGGCCGCACGCGACGAACTCAAAGCGGCACTCGGCGACAAGCTCGCGGTTCAACAGAGCGACTGGAATGTCGGCAGCGCGATCACGCCAAACCACAAGAAAAAGCCGTTTGACGACCCGCGGGTGCGGCGCGCGTTGAGCCTGGCCGTCGACCGCTGGGGCGGTGCCGGGCCCTTATCAAAGATCGCGATCGTGCACACCGTCGGCGGTATTGTATTCCCCGGCTCGCCATTGGCGGCCACCAAGGAGGAATTGCAGCAGATTGCCGGCTATTGGCCCGATATTGAAAAATCGCGGGCCGAGGCGCGCCGCCTGTTAAAAGAAGCCGGGGCCGAGGGGCTGTCATTCGAGCTTTTGAACCGCAATGTCGACCAGCCCTACAAATACGTCGCGACCTGGCTGATCGACCAATGGAGCAAGGTCGGGCTGCATGTGACCCAGCGCGTGCTGCCGACCGGGCCGTGGTTCGAGGCCATGCGCAACGGCAATTTCGATGTTGTGGTCGAGGCCCCCGGTCATGGGTTTGTCAACCCATTGCTCGATATCCAAAAGTTCCTGCCGGAGTCGGTCGATGCTGAGAACTACGCGCATTACCAGGATGATAAAGAGGTCGCGATGTACCAGCAGATGCTGCGCGAGACCGATCCGACAAAACAGCGCGCCCAAATGCGCCAGTTCGAGAAATACCTGCTCGACGATGAGGCGCACGAAATCTACTTGCTGTGGTGGTACCGGATCGTGCCGTATCGCTCCTACGTCAAAGGTTGGAAGATTGCGCCGACCCACTTCATCAACCAGGATTTGGCGACGATTTGGTTAGACAAGTAAAACGCTCGCCTTTCCGCGGAATGCGCTAATGCGGGAGACGAATGGCAACCAGAATGCGGATCAACGGGCGGAATCGCAACGAACCGAACAGGAGGCGGCAGAGTGTACTTTAAGACAGCTATACTGGCGGCGACATTGGGTTTAGCGGCGTTTGCCGCTTCGGCCGCGCAGGATGAGGAAGCGCCGAAACGCGGCGGCATCCTGACCTATATGATCCCGGCCGATGCGCCGCCGAGCTTTGATGCGCATCGCGAGGAGACTTATGCGACGATCCACTCGGCCGCACCATTCTACAGCGTATTGATCCGCGCCGATCCCTATAATCCGGGCAAGACTGACGATCTCGTCTGCGATCTGTGCACGGAAATGCCAAAGCCGACCGATGGCGGCAAGACCTATACCTTTAAAATCCGCGACGGGGTTAAGTTCACGGACGGCTCGCCACTAACGGCGGAAGATGTCGCTGCCAGCTGGAACGAAATCATCTTCCCGCCAAAGGGCGTCATCAGCGCCCGGCAGAGCAATTTCGTTATGGTCGACAAGGTCGAGGCCACCGACCCATCGACCGTGGTCTTCCATCTAAAGTTCGCCACTGACGCGTTTCTGCCGGCATTGGCCGACCCCTATGCCTGGATCTACAAAAAGGCGGTGCTCGACAAGGACCCGCATTGGTACGAAAAAAACATTCTTGGGTCCGGCCCGTTCAAGTTTGTTCGCTACGATACCGGCCAGTCGATCAAAGGTGAGCGCAACCCCGACTACTTCCGTGCCGGGCTGCCCTACCTCGACGGCTTTACCGGGATCTACGCCGATAAGCAGGCGATCCGCGTCGAGGCGATCCGCGCCGACCGCGCCGCCATCGAATTTCGCGGCTTCCCGCCCGCCACTGTCGACGAGTTGAAGAAGGCGCTCGGCGACAAGATTACCGTCCAGACCAGCGACTGGAACTGCGGCGGCGTGATAACTCCGAACCACAAGAAAAAGCCGTTTGACGATGTCCGTGTACGGCGCGCCCTAACTTTGGCAATCGATCGCTGGGGCAGCGCGCCGGAATTGTCCAAGATCGCCATCGTCCATACGGTCGGCGGCCTGACTTTCCCAGATTCACCGCTCGCCCCGACAAAGGAGGAATTGCAGCAGATCGCCGGCTATTGGCCCGACATCGAAAAGTCGCGAGCCGAGGCGCGCCGCTTGCTAAAAGAGGCTGGCGCCGAGGGGCTCAGTTTCACCTTGCTCAATCGCAACGTCGATCAACCCTATAAATACTATGGGATCTGGGTTGTCGACCAATGGAGCAAGATCGGACTGCACGTCACCCAAAAGGTGTTGCCGACCGGGCCGTGGTTCGAGGCGATGCGCAGCGGCAATTTCGACGTCACAGCCGAGGGCAATTGCCAGAATGTCGTCAATCCGCTGGCCGATGTCGGCAAATACCTGCCGCATTCGGTGTCCAGCTCGAATTTCGGGCAATTCGATGATCCGAAAGAAATCGAGATGTACAACCAGCAATTGCGCGAACTCGACAAGGCCAAACAGAAGGCCGATCTGCTCGCCTTCAACAAATACGTCCTCGACGAGCAAGTTCACGCGATTTATCTGCTGTGGTGGCAGCGGGTCGTGCCCTATCGCTCCTACGTCAAAGGCTGGAAGATCGGGCCCAGCCATTATGTCAATCAGGATCTAGGGACGATCTGGCTCGACAAATAAGCGAGCGGACGCGGGCCATGTCGGCAATCGAAACGCAGGCCGGTGATCGGCCATTGCTCGAAGTCCGGGGATTGCAGATGCATTTCCCGGTTACCGAGGGCGTCGTCGCTCACCGCCGGGTCGGCGAAGTAAAAGCGGTCGACGGGATCGACTTTAGCGTCAACCGCGGCGAAACCTTGGGCTTGGTCGGCGAGAGCGGTTGCGGCAAGACGACGACCGGGCGCTGCATCTTGCGGCTCGAAAAACCAACCGCGGGCGAGATCCGTTTTGACGGCGTCGACATTGCGGCACTCGATCGGCGCGACCTGCTGGCGTTTCGGAGGCGCATTCAGGTCATCTTTCAGGACCCGTACAGCTCGTTGAACCCGCGCATGAAGGTTGGCGAGATCATTGCCGAGCCGATCAGGGTTCATGGCATCCTGCGCGACCCGGGGCGCCGCACGGCCCGGGTGCGCGAGCTGTTGTCGATCTGCGGGCTTGATCCGAAATTTGCCGACCGTTATCCGCACGAGATGTCGGGCGGCCAGCGCCAGCGGGTCGGGATCGCCCGGGCATTGGCGCTCGAACCCGAATTTATCGTGTGCGACGAGGCGGTCTCGGCGCTCGACGTGTCGATCCAGGCGCAGATCGTCAACCTGCTCGAAGATTTGCGCGAGCAGTTTCATCTGACCTATTTGTTTATTGCTCATGATTTGTCGGTCGTGCGGCATTTGTGCCAGCGGGTCGCGGTCATGTATTTGGGCCGCATCGTCGAACTGGCCGAATGCGACGAGCTGTTCGACAACCCATTGCACCCGTATACCCAGGCGTTATTGTCGGCAGTGCCGGTGCCCGATCCGGAGATCGAGGAAACCCGGGCGTTTCGCCCGGTGGCCGGCGAGGTGCCGAGCCCGATCAACCCGCCATCCGGCTGCGTTTTTCACCCGCGCTGTCCGATAGCCGTCGAGCGGTGCAAGCAGCTTCGGCCCGAACTGAGGGAAGTGCGCCCCGGCCATTGGGCCGCATGCAGCGAAATCAAAATCTGAACCAACGCGGTCAAAAAGGCCGCGAATACATCATAAAACAGTAAATAGAACGGGAGGTACCAATGAAATTACGGTCGAAACTGGCCGCTGTGGCGGCTGTCTTCGCGCTTACCACGACCCTGGCGACAGCAGAAGAAGAGTCGCCCAAACCCGGCGGCACCTTGACTTACCTGATCCCGGCCGACGCGCCGCCGAGCTTTGACGCGCATCGCGAGACCACCTTTGCGACAATCCACTCGGCGGCGCCGTTCTACAGCCTGCTGATCCGGGTCAATCCGAACAACCCGTCCTCAACCACTGACTTTGTCTGCGATCTGTGCACCGTGATGCCGACGCCGACCGATGGCGGCAAGACCTACACCTTCAAGATCCGCGACGGGGTCAAGTTTCACGACGGATCGCCGCTGACCGCCGCCGATGTGGCCGCGAGCTGGAACGAGATCATCTTCCCTGCTCGATGTGCAGAGATATCTACCGCCCTCGGTCTACGCCGGCAATTATGGACAATTCGATGACCAGCAGGCGGTTGACATTTACGACAAGATGCTGCGCGAAACCGATGTCGCGAAACAGCGAGTCTTGATGCGCAAATTCGAAAACCACGTCCTCGGCGATGAGGCACACGAACTCTTCCTGCTATGGTGGTATCGGATCGTTCCCTATCGGTCTTATGTCGAGGGCTGGAAGATCAGCCCAAGTCACTACCTCAACCAGGACCTAGCGACGATTTGGCTGAACAAGTAGATTAGCTTGCTCTGGGCGCGGCGCCGGCCCGGTTTGACGGGCCGGCATCGTGGCGGGAGTTTTGAACCGAGGGCGGGCAATGTATCGCTATATCATCAGTCGCCTGCTGTTGGTGATCCCGACCTTGATGGGGGCGGCGGCATTGGTGTTTCTGCTGATGCGCTTGATTCCGGGCGACATTTGCGTGATCCGGCTCGGCTCCGGGGGCGGGACCTTTGACGAGCGCGCGGTTGCCGCCTGCCACGCCCAACTCGGCCTCAACCGTCCGGTCATTTTGCAGTTTCTCGATTTTGTCTGGGGGCTCCTCCACTTCAATTTCGGCATCTCGATGTGGTCGGGAAAGCCGGTCTCCTACGAGATCGCGGCGCGCTTTCCGATTTCGCTCGAAATTGCGATCCTGGCGACGGTGGTCGCGATTACGATCGCCATCCCGCTCGGCACAATCTCGGCACTAAAGCAGAACAGCCTCACCGATGTCGTGGTGCGCACGGTGGCGATCGCCGGTCTCGCGACGCCGTCTTTTTGGCTTGGCATCCTGATCATCTTGTTAATCCTCAACGTATCGCAGGCGGCGTTTGGCGCGCCGTGGATGCCGCCGATCGACTATGTGCCGATATGGAAGGACCCGCTGCGCAACCTGTCACTGGCGATCTGGCCGGCCATTGCCGTCGGCTACCGCTATGCCGCGGTGACGATGCGGATGACTCGCTCGACCATGCTCGAAGTATTGCGCGAGGATTATATTCGCACCGCCCGCGCCAAAGGGCTGTTAGAGCGCATCATTATCAATCGGCACGCGTTAAAGAACGCGCTATTGCCGGTCGTCACCCTGATCGGCATTGAATCGGCGTTTCTAATCGGCGGCCTCGTCGTCACCGAGCAGGTTTTCAACCTGAACGGCATCGGCCGTTTGTTCGTGCAGGCTGTGCAAAATCAGGACTATACCTTGACCCAGGCATTGGTGATGCTGGTCGTCGCCGTGTTTGTGTTTACCAATACCTTTGTCGATCTGGTCTACGCTTGGCTCGACCCCCGTATCCGCTATACGTGAGCACATCATGACGATTGCCGCCCCCGATCCCTCCGCCGCCTCGGTTGTTCTCGGCGAATATACCGATCGCCGGCCGTCATTTGCCGAGCGCGCGGTGGTCTTTGCCCGCCGCCAGCCGCTCGGCACCTTTGGCATGGCATTGGTGCTCATCATAGCTGTGGCCGGGCTCGGCGCGAACTGGATCGCGCCCTACGATCCGACCGCCAATGACTTCGCGGCAATGACCGAAGCACCGAGTTGGGCGCATTGGCTCGGCACCGACCAGTTCGGCCGCGATATGCTGTCGCGCATTATTTTTGGCGCGCGCACCGCCCTGATCGTCGGATTTTCCTCGGCCCTCGTCAGCAGCTTTGCCGGTCTGGTGCTGGGCGTCGGCAGCGCGTATTTCGGCGGCCGCATCGATCTCTATCTGCAGCGGCTGCTGGACATCGTCATGGCATTCCCGCTGATCATCTTGGCGCTCGCGGTTGTCGCGATCTTTGGCACCGGATTGCACAATGTCATCGTCGCGATCACGATCCCGCTGATCCCGCGCTGCGCCCGCATCGTGCGGTCGAGCGCTCTCTCGATCCGCGAGGTGCCCTATATCGACGCGGCGCGGGCCTGCGGTTTTGGCCATACCCGGATCATCCTGCGCCACATGGTGCCGAATGTGATGGCGCCGTTTCTGATCCTCTTAACCGCTTTTGTCGGCCAGGCGATCTTGGCCGAGGCGTCGCTGTCCTATCTCGGGCTGGGTGTCCAGGAGCCGATCCCGGCTTGGGGGCTGATGCTGCAGGGCGGGGCCGAGGAGTACGCCTCGACCGCGCCGTGGATTGCGATCTTTCCCGGGCTGGCGATCGCATTGACCGTGTTCGGCTTCAGCCTGTTCGGCAACTCGTTGCGTGACGCGCTCGACCCCAAACTCCGCGACCGCTGATCCCTCCCACTCCCACGGCGAATAGAGGGCGGAGGCGCGGCGCGAACCTCCCCAATCGCCCGGTAGTGTCGCGCGCCGGCCGGCCCCATTCTTCTCGGCAGATTGGTCGAGGAGGACGGCAGTGGCTGAAGAATTTCTAGGGATGTGTTGAGAGAGTTTTCTGCGGCGGTGGCCGTGCGTGCTGCCCAGGCGCGCCCGCTGGTGGTGGGCGTTCGCGTGCGCGGCCATTCGCTGCGCTCCGGCACGTTGTGGCGCAAGGAGGTCGTCGTCGCCTCGGAACAGGCATTGCCGCGCATGGAGGAAGCCGAGATCGTTCTGGGCGACGGCCAGACCCTCCCGGCGCGGCTTGCGGGCCGTGATCCCGGCACCAACGTCGCCGTATTGCGGCTCGACGGCAGCGCCCAGCCGGCGTGGTCGCAGGCGATCGAGCCGCAGCCCGGAACGATCGTGCTGGCGCTCGCAACCGACGGGGCAGGCGGCAGCGCGGTCCGTTTAGGCGCCATCCACGCGGTCGGACCGGCCTGGCATAGCCGCGCTGGCGGGCGCATCGATCGTCGCATCGGGCTCGATCTGCGGCTGGGCAGAGGCGAGGAGGGCGGACCGGTGATCGATGCCGTCGGCGGATTGCTCGGCATCTCGACCCTGGGGCCGCGGCGGCGGGTGTTGGTCATTCCGACCGCCACCGTCGAACGGGTGCTCGAACCGCTGCTGTCGCGCGGCCGCATCGCGCGCGGCTGGCTCGGCCTTGCGCTGCAGCCGGTGCAAGTGCCGGAAGAGTTACCCGAGGAAGCCGGCCAGCCGCAAGCGCTGATGATCCTCGGCGTGAGCAAGGACGGGCCGGCGGCGCAAGCCGGGGTGTTGATGGGCGACATTCTGGTGGCGATCGACGGTGCCTCGGTTGCCGGCATGTCGCAGCTTGCCGGGTTACTGGGACCCGACGCGGTCGGCAAGCAGATCGAATTGCGCCTGATCCGCGCCGGCAAGGTGCTGTCGCTGACCGCAACGGTAGGTGAGCGGCCGCCGCGATGAGTGCAGAGCCGGCGCCGGAACCTGCTTCCGCTGATGTTGCAACGCTGCGGCTGCGCGTAGCGGTTGCCGCCGTCGATCCGGTGGCGGCGCGGCTGCTGGCCGATTTGGTCGTTGCCAGCGGGCACAACGCGGTGGCGGCGACCGAGCCCGCCGATGCCATCGTGACCGACAGCTCCACGATGGCGAAGGTGGGGCTCCCGGTCGTCGTGGTTGGAGGAGGGGAGGGCGATGCCGCCGGGCTATTGCCCGCTGATGCCGGTCCGCTTCAGATCGACGCTGCTCTGCGCGCCGTCGTCGCCGGCCTCGTCGTGCGGCCGCCGCCCGTGCCGCAGCCGGGCTTTGCGGCCCTGCCCGACGAGTCGATGCCAGTATTGACGCCGCGCGAAATCGAAGTCCTGACGGCGCTCGCCGATGGGCTCGGCAATAAGGCGGTGGCGCGCCGGCTTGGAATTTCGCCGCACACGGTCAAATTCCACATCGAGTCATTGTTTCGCAAACTCGGCGCCGCAACTCGCGCCGAGGCGGTCGCCACCGGGCTGCGCCGGCAGATCGTCGAATTCTGATCGGTTCAGATGCAAGCGTGTCATTGCGAGCCCGCGGGTCCGCCTCTGGGCGCGGCGCGAGGATAAGCTCCGCAAAGCCGCGATGATCGGCGACGCAGGGCACAGACTTTCACCCAAAGCCGGGAACGAGCTTACGGTTTCGGGCCTGCCTCGCCGGACTAATGCGCGCGGCGCTCCACTACCGCGGGCGCCGTCATCTCCGGCTTGCCGAGCGTGATGCGGACAAAGCGGAACATCAACAGCGCGGCGATCCCGAACGGGATGCAGCAGACCATATAGACCGCGGTGACGGCATGACCGACCGCCGCCGGTTGGGTGGCATTGCCAAGCCCGGCTGTATTCGCCACCACTCCGGCAATCGCCGCCCCAAAGGCGGTGCCGATCGCGCGTATCGAGGCCAACGCTGACGCGGTGCTGCGATGTTCGTCGGCGGTCACACTGTCCATCGCCCGGGCAACGAGATGCACGTTGTAGATGCCGATGCCGATCCCCATCGCGAAGGCGCTCAAGGTCATCAAGGCCAGCCCCGGCAGCAACGCCACCGCCGTCAGACAGGCGAGCCCGGTTGTCGCGAGAACCGGCCCGGAGATGAGCGCCAAGCGCTCACGCGTCCCCGACCACCCCGAGACGGTAAAGGTGCCGGCGGTCCAGCCAAGCGAAATCACGATGCTGAGGAAGTTGATCACAATCGGCGACACGTGATGCACAACCTGCAGCAGCAAGGGCAGGAACAGCGTCACCGAGGTCTGGGTCATCCCGTGCAATGCCAGGATCCACAATGCCAGCCCGATCGGCGCGGTGAGCGACAGAGCGCCGCGCGGAAACAGGTTGTTGGCGGCTCGCCGGTCGAGCCAAAAGGTGACCCAGACAAGAGCTATCGCCGCTGCGATTAACAGGGCGCGGGACGCCGAGCCCGGCACCGATCCGCTGGCCGCGATGCACAGCACACCGGCAGCCAAGGTCCCGAACCGGAGAAACGGCACTCTGGCAAAGCGCTTTCCTTCGGCCTCGCGGTCGAGCCGGTCGGGGATCTTCCAATAGGCGAGCCCGGCAAAGACCAGCATCAGCGGCGCCATCATCCAGAACGAACCGCGCCACCAGTGCATCGCCGCAAACATGCCGCCGACGATCGGGCCGCTCAGATGGCAGGCGGTAAAGGTGCCCTGCGAGATCGCGATGATCCGGGTTCGCAACCGCGCGTCGTAGAGGCTGGCGATCAGCGCCATGCCACTCCCGGAGACGAGCCCGCCGGCGCACCCCTGAACCCCGCGCGCTGCGATCAGCGAGGCGATATCCGGCGCGAGCGCGCAGCACACCGTCCCGAGCGCGAAAACCCCGGCGCCAAGCGTATAAGCGCGCCGCGCACCGAGGTGCGACCACACCATCGCGGTGGAAGCGCCGCCGACGATCGCGCCGATCGTGTAGAGCATCGCCGCCCAGGTGTAAAAGCTCGCCCCGCCGATATCGCGAACGATGGTCGGCATGATGATCGCGATGACCAGCATCTGGGTCGCGTTCATCGCGATGCCGCCGATGATCAGCGCCGAATAAAGGCCGCGCCCGTTGCGAAAAATCTCGCTCCACGAGCCTTTGGCAGTGCCGCCGTCGGCAGTTGTTGCGCGCCCCCCATGCATGCGAGGCAGATACCCGAAGATGCCTCCCTGTTGCTGGCGCATTTTTGGGCATCAGCCGCGCGCCGATATCGCGCCGCTCCTACGGAAGCCTCGAATAAATGTCGGAACGAAGATGACCGGTCGGCGTACGGGAACTCTCCCGGACGGCAATCTCGTTCAGTGCCAGTACGATCCTTTGATGTGGGCGCAAGCTCTCGCTAACTGATAAGGTGCTTCTTGAGCGTAGCGGGGAAGACAACGATATGGCCTACGGTATTTCATTACCGAAAGAGCTGCCCGAACCCGGATATTACTACCATTTCAAACACGATCCGAACGGGCCGGTTAATAACTATGCGTACTATATTTATGGGGTGGGCCATCACACTGAAGATGATTGCCGGCCCGAAGACGCTTTTATGCAAGTATACCGGCCGCTCTACGAAGAGGCCTACGCCTACCGTAACGGCGGGCTGTTCGACCTGCGCCCGCTGCACATGTTTTACCAACCGGCCAAGTGGAAGGGAAAAGAGGTGCCGCGGTTCACGCGAATCGTCGACCGCAACGTAATTCTACAACTGGAGGCAATCAAACGCCGCCTATATCCGACCCCCTAATCCGAGACAGCGGCTCTATTTTCGCTGGCCATTTCGCCAGTGGAGTCTTCCAGCTTTGCGGGGTATCGCTAGAGAGTTTCGCCACGGCATCAACCTGACCCGAGCGATCGGCTAGGTCTGAGCTGCGCTGGATCATTCGAGAGTGGGCTCTGCGTCTATGATCCATTCATCCCGGGCTACGATCCATTCTTCCCAGGCGACCATTTTCTGCTATCGGACCCGATGCCGCGAGTTTCCGGCTGTCATCACACCGCATCGCTTGACAGGCTTTACCGCTCGTAGGATAAAATCATTCCAAGGTGTAAGTTCGGTCGGTCTGAAAGCGGCCGGGTCCGAGCGGCACCGGATCCGTTGTGATAGGCGGCGGCTTTGGAAGCCGTGCAGCGTTGGGGAGAGCGATCGCGGCGATGCGAATGCCCCTGATTAAAGCTCAGGAAAACAGATCTTTAGGCTTCTGCGACAGCAAAGCCGCTGGAGCATCGGCGGGCAAATTGGAACGAACCGCCGCTGGCGAATGACGAGTAGTTCGACGTAACACGACCGACACCACAAGGAGGAGGGCGCAAGATGGCTTATCAGGACGACATCGCGTTAATGGCTCACTTGATGCGGCGAGCCGGCTTTGGCGCTACCCGTGACGAGCTTGAAGCACGGGTCGCCAAGGGTTACGAGGCGACGGTCGAGGAGTTATTGCATCCCGAGACCCAGCCGCCGGTCGATGCCTACACATTGTTGCGCTACCAACCGGCGTCGTTGTTGCCGGGCGGCCAGCCGCCGATGGGCAACGTCAACTGGATGTATTATCTGGTCAATACCCAGCGGCCGCTCGAAGAAAAGATGGCGTTGTTCTGGCACCACGTGTTTGCCACCGGCAATTCCAAGGTCGACAATTACGACCAGCTGTTGGAACAGATCCAACTTTTCCGCGAGCACGGGATGGGCAACTACCGCGATCTGTTGCTGACGGTCGCCAGAAACCCGACGATGATCTTCTGGCTCGACAACCAGCAGAACCACGGCAACGCGGTAAACGAAAATTGGGGTCGTGAACTGCTCGAACTGTTCAGCCTCGGCGCCGGCAACTACACCGAGAAAGATGTTCGCGAGTGCTCGCGGGCCTTCACCGGCTGGACTTTCGAAACCAAGATCCCGCGGGCGCCTTACGGCCGGTTCCCCTGGAAATTCGAGTATCGCCCTGAGGATCACGACGACGGCGAGAAGGAATTCCTCGGCCACAAGGGCCAGTTCAACGGCGAAGACATCATCGACATCGTTGTACAGCAACCCGCTTGTGGTAAGTTCATCTGCCGGCACCTGTACAATTTCTTTGTTGCTGACGAACCGCAAGTACCGGCATGGCCGATCGAACCGCCGCGCGACCAAAAGGCAGTCGACACGCTCGTCGGGGCGTTCCGCAATTCGAAGTTCGACATGCGATCGGTGTTGCGCGTGTTGTTCAACTCGGACGCCTTCAAGAACGCCCGCTTCCAGCATATGAAGTCGCCTGCAGAAGTCGTGGTCAGCACTCTGCGGCTGGTTGGTGGTCACGAGCTCCCGGCGCCGGGTATCGGCGACCTGTCGATGCAACCCACCTATATGGGCCAGGATCTGCTGAACCCGCCTTCAGTCGAAGGCTGGCACACCGGCAAGGAGTGGATCAACAGCGGCTCGTTGATGGCGCGCATCAACTTTGTTGCGGAAAAGGTCGGCGACACTTCGCTGCCCGGCGTCCGCGCAATCATCAACCGGGTGAAGCAGCACGGTTCGCTTAGCCCAGAGCAGCTCGTCGATCACTGCCTCGACCAGCTCGGCCCGGTGGAAGTCGGCGCCGACACCAAGCAAGAACTGGTTGGTCAGGCCAAGGCATGGGGTCAGACTGCTTGGGACAGCGAAGCAAACTCAACTGTCGCGGACCAGCGGGTTGCACAAATGCTGCAGCTGATCGCCGCCACGAGAGAGTATCAATTCGGCTAACATTCGCAATTATCAGACGAGGAGGAAGTTGCAATGCCAGCAACACAGGAAGCAAAGAAGGATCCGGTCATCGTCGTTCTGCAGTTGACCGGCGGGAACGACTATCTGAATACGGTGATCCCGTACAACAACCCACTGTATCGGGACAACCGGAAGGCAGTCGGGATCCCAGACAACCAGATCATGCATCTGGACAAGGATTACGGCATCCCACACTACATGGCGCCGATCAAGCAGTTCTGGGATGACGGAAAGCTCGCCATCCTCCACGGCGTCGGTTGGAAAGAGTCGCCGCGCTCGCATTTCCGTGCGATGGACATCTGGCACACTTGCGAGCCGGTCAAGGTCGGAACCGAGGGCTGGCTCGGCCGCGTAGCCCGTGAGTTTGATCCGAAAAAAGAAAATGTGGTCACCACGGTCAGCTTTGGGCCAAGTCTGCCGCGGTCATTAGCCGTGCCCGGCGTGCCGGTGGCATGTGTTGGCGGCGCGCTGGAAAAGTACGGCTTTCTGCCCACTATTCAGGGCGAACAGCGCAAGCAGATCCTTGAGCGCTTTGCGGCAATGTATAAACCGGCGATCGGCACCGGCGCGGTCATGGACTATATGGCCGATACCGGCGTCGATTCCCTGAAGGGTGAAGACATCCTCAAGGTTGCGCCGCAGAAGTACTCCTCGACGGTGGAGTACCCAAACACGTCGATCGCCCGCAAACTGAAGGGCATCGCGCAGGTGCATCTGGCTGATCTGGGTAGCCGCATCTTCTACTGCGACCACAGCACGTTTGATACCCATGCGGGCCAGAACCCGGGTCACGCCAATTTGTGGTCCGCGGTTACCGACGGCGTCGATGCGTTTATGAAAGACCTTCGTGAGCACGACCACGCCGACAACGTCATTCTGCTGATGTTCTCGGAGTTCGGCCGTCGCGTTCGCGACAATGGATCGGGAACCGACCATGGCGCCGGCGGCGTGGCTTTTGTACTCGGCGAGAAGGTCAAGGGCGGCCATTACGGCGAGATGCCGTCGCTGAAGCCCGAGCATCTGGTTCAGGGTGACCTGAACCCGAACATGGACTTCCGCAGCGTCTACTCGACCATCCTCGACAAGTGGCTCAAGCTCAATCCGGCGCCGATCGTCAACGGCACCTTTGAGCAGCCTGCTTTCTTGAACTAACGCTAAGCGTATCCTACTGCCTCCTTCCCGCGGTCGAGGTCGCGGGAAGGAGGAACGCACACAGTCCAGGAAGCACGACGGATTTAGAGGAGGAGCGCTATGCCGCTCACAACGGTTGCGGAAGGACGCGTCTTCGATTGGAGCCATGCTGTCGGGCGTAACGCGGCCCGGGGCCCCGGTTTCAATTACGTCCAAACAATGTGCCTCGGAAAAAATGGCGTTCTCTACGCTACCAATCGGGGCAACGAAAACAATTTCGGGATGCACGTCAATAAGGTGCAGCTCGGCGGCGGTCCGGGCGAAGAAGAGCACGTCGCCGATTTTTGCGAATACGGCGAGGGCGATGGAAAGTGCACTTGGCCGTTCGGGGTTGCGGTCGACGACAATGATCACGTCTATGTGTCTGACGACTGGCAAAACACGATCTCTGTGTTTGACAATAGCGGCAACTTCCTGCGGAAATGGGGCAAGACGGGTAGCGGCGATGGCGAGCTGATGCGCCCGGCAGGCCTCGCAGTTGAGAAAAACGGCAACATCATCGTTGTCGACAGCGGTAACAATCGCCTGCAGGTCTTTAAACCGGATGGCACGTTCGTCGGAAAGTGTGGCCGAGCCGGGACTGGCGATGGTGAGTTCAACCAGCCCTGGGGGATCACCCTCGACAAAGACGGTAATATCTATGTCGCCGACTGGAAGAACCATCGCGTCCAGAAATTGTCCCCCGAAGGCAAATTCCTGATGAAGTTCGGCCAATATGGGACGGTAGAGGAGCCTGAGGGCTCGTATGCCGTGACCATGTTAGGACCGTATGTCTCGGCCGGTGAGGAGACCAAGGGCTATCCAAAGCCGGGCACACTCAATCACCCGACCGATGTGGCCGTCGACACCGATGGCGACATTTACGTCACCGATTGGGGCAATCATCGGGTTTGCGTCTTCGACTCGGAGGGCAAGCCGATCGCCAATCTGATCGGTGACGCGCAGGTTCTGTCGAAGTGGGGCCAGCAGACCGTCGATGCTAATCCCGATATGGCCAAAGCGCGGCGTCGCGTGAGAAGCCTCGAACCGCAATGGCGTTTCTGCTTCCCGACAGCGGTCGAGTTTGACCCGGAGACCGATAGCATCATCGTCGCCGATAGCCAACGCAACCGCTTGCAGGTCTACAAGAAGGTGCGCGACTATAGCGACTTCCAAGCCAACCTTTAGGGTCGGGCGGATTTCGGCGCCGCAGCAGTAATTGGCGGCGCCGAAATCGGGCAGTGTTCGATTTGCACGTCCGGGGCTTGGGGCGTGAGTTTAGCGCCCACCGCAATCTGTCTTGGGGCGAAGCTGAATTTTCCACTCAAAAGGGGGATGTTTTGCGAATGCGCCTGTTTATTTTAGCAGCGCATATTGCTATGTTTGTGACATGAATAAGGCGATGCCGCCGTCCACTGTATTACAGCGCCTGCGCTCGGCCGGCCTGAGACCAACGCGCCAGCGTCTTGCCCTGGCGCGCCTGCTCCTCGAAGGTGGGGACCGGCATGTCACAGCCGAACATCTCCACGGGGAGGCGGTGGGGGCGGGTATCAAAGTGTCGCTAGCCACCGTATACAACACGTTGCATCAGTTTACCGAAGCCGGGTTATTGCGCGAGGCGATGGTCGAGCCTGGCCGTTCATATTTTGATACCAATACCGACGACCATCACCATTTCTTCTGTGAGACGACCGGAGAACTACGCGACATTCCGGCCCATCATCTATCGGTCAGCGGCTTGCCCACACCTCCGGTGGGCACTGAGATCAGCCGTGTCGATATTATTGTCCGTGTCCGGCCGGACGGGGGCGTGTAGTCCGTAACCCCTCAGTCGCACCTTTACACTTTAGATCAGCGCGGGTTTCCGCGCCTGCTTCGTGCAGTTCGCGGACTTCAACATGCCGGGTGTACAGATTGTCGCCGGCTTCGATCACCCCAATTACCCGCATATGACCGATTATCGATCAGAGCAGTGCTGGCGGGTGATTTTATTGAGGTAAAGGCCGGGGCGATGGACAGCCGCGATTCTTTACGATTATCAACGGAACAACGACAACGTGTACTGGATGATACGCGTCGGAGCCTCGGGGACGAGCATCCGCAGACGCTAACCGCGATGCTCGATCTCGCCGAAGCGATGTGGGCGCTGGGCCGTCTGATCGCGGCAAGAGAACTCGAGGAGCAGGTCGTCGCGGGGCGCGAAGGCTATTTGGCGCCGGTAATCCCGATACATTGAAAGCAATGGGCAAATTAGCGGTAACGATGGCGGCTCAAGGCGAGCTCGCCGAGGCGCGTGAATTGCAGGAAGAGGTCGTCGCCGGCATGCGCAGCCTTTATGGCGGCAACGGGCAAGACACGTTGCGGGCGGTCAACAATCTTGCTGGAACGGTTGCGGCTCAGGGTGATCTCGCTGGCGCCGTAGAGATGCTGCGGTCGGTAATTACCAGAATTACCCAGGAACACGGCGAACACCATCCAGACTGCCTTGACGCAATGGGTAATCTTGCGGGTGTGTTGTGGCAGGGCGGCGACTGGGCGGAAGCATACGAATTGCAGCGGCAAGTCGTCGAACTTGGGCGGCGTGTTCGCGGCGATGACGATCCCCGTACCCAGACCGCGGCAGCGGTGCTCGAAATGATGGAGCGCGATACCAGTTTCTCGTTAGGATAGCGGGGCGTCTTCTCACGACGAAAGGATCGGCCATCATGACGATATACACGCTGATGCCGCTGCATGAATCCCTCGGCTTGGCTGTCATCGGGGTCGATCTGAGCCAGCCACTCGATCCTGAAACCGTTGAGAATCTTATCGCGGCTCCTGGCCCGGCATTTGGTCCTCGTTTTCCCGGATCAGTCGCTGACCCCGGATCAGTATTTGAATGCCGCAGCCCCCTTTGGGCCGCCCATGCGCCAGCATTATTCCCAGCATCACATGCCGGGCTATCCTGACATCGGCTTGGTGTGGCACCAGAACGGCCAGCAGCCGGCCGAAACTTGGCACACCGACCACACCAACCGCGAACGCCCGCCCGCCGCGACCATGCTGTACGGCGTCGAAATCCCATCTTCGGGCGGCGGCACCAGCATCGCCGATATGCGGGCGGCATACTGGTCCTTAGAGGAGGAGGAGCGGCGCGAGCTTGAGGGTTTGCGTACCGTCAACAGCCTCGATCCGGACCGGACCGATACGCGGCCGGAAGATCTCGCCAATTACGGTGCTCCGGTTGTACATCCGATGGTGCGCACGCACCCCATTAGTCGCGAGCGGGCGATCTACTTCCACCCAACCAAGACCGCATACATTGAGGGCATGACGCCGCAGGCGAGCAAAGATTATCTTTCCGGTCTTGTTGAGCGCATTATCAAACCAGAAATCGTCTACCGTCACAGTTGGGTAAAAGGCGATGTTCTAGTCATCGATCATCGTGCAACATTGCACCGCGCGCACGATGATTACGACCACACTGAACGTCGCGTGTTGTGGCGCATTATCGTCGAGGGCGATAGGCCAACTTAATTTGAAAGCCGTCCCGGCTCTTGTAACCAGCACGATGAGCAACCACCGAGATTGCCGACGCGAATGCGCGTCGGGAACGGTCTGGATTGCGCGGCTTTCTGAGGATCGCCGCGCCGCATGACCGTTATCACCGACAGCTCAACCTTGGCTGAGTTCTGCGCGCGCCAAGAGACCGCCGATTTTGTCGCGATCGACACCGAATTTATGCGCGAGCGCACCTATTGGCCAATTCTGTGCCTCGTTCAGGTCGCTGGACCGCAAGAAGCGACCGCGATCGATGCGCTCGCCCCAGGCATCGATCTCGCCCCGTTGCTGACCTTGCTCGCTAATGAGCGCACGCTAAAGGTGTTTCACGCGGCGCGTCAGGATATCGAGATCTTTTTCAATCTGATGGACGCCGTCCCTGAGCCGCTGTTTGACACCCAGGTGGCGGCCATGGTGTGCGGGTTCGGCGACGCCGCGAGTTATGAAACGCTTGTGGGCAAGCTGGCCCACGCGCCGCTCGACAAATCTTCCCGCTTTACCGACTGGTCGCACCGGCCATTGACGGATCGGCAGATCCGCTATGCGCTCGACGATGTCATCCATCTGCGCACCGTGTACGATAGGCTGCAGCAGAATCTCGCCGAGAACGGCCGCGGCACGTGGTTTGCCGAGGAGATGGCCGCCCTTGTCGACCCCGCGATTTACCGCAACGATCCATTCGAGGCTTGGCGCCGGTTTCGGCTGCGCGGCCGGGTGGACCCGCGGTTCTTTGGCGCGCTTCGCGAAGTTGCGGCTTGGCGCGAATTGGCCGCGCAGCAACGCAACCTGCCACGCAGCCGCATCGTCAAGGATGAGGCGGTGCTCGAAATCGCCTCTCACCTTCCGCGAACCATCGAGGCTCTCGCGCGCACCCGGAGCCTCGGTAAAGGCGTTGCGGAGGGCAAGCTTGGCGCCGAAATTCTCGAAGCGGTGCGTCGCGGGCTTGCGGCAGCTGGGACGATTACCCTGCCTACACCAGTGCGGGCGGAAATGCCGCCGGGGCTTGGTCCGCTGATCGAATTGCTGCGCGTGCTGCTGAAACAGCGGTGCGAGGAGCACCAAGTCGCGCAAAAACTGCTCGCCTCGGCAGATGACCTCGACGCGATCGCGACCGATGACAATGCCGAGGTGCCGGCACTCTCAGGCTGGCGCTACGAGATCTTTGGCAAGGACGCGCTCGCCCTGAAGCATGGGCGTTTGGCGCTGACGGTGCGTAACAACCGCGTTGCCCTTGTGGAGCCGGCCTATTCCTAGCTTGCTGTCCGGTTAATCGCCCGCCAGGCGGCTCGGTTCACGGCGTCGCAACATCGCAGTCGCACTGATCGTGCGGGCGACCGCATCGAGCCTCCGCTGCACCGTTTCGCCAACAAACAGATTGTCGCCGGCCGGAACATCGAGAACGAGCCGGCCGCGTTCGCGAATTAGCCAAGTTTCGGACAACAGATCGATGCGGCCTCCGCTCAAGGCATGCGCAAGCCGCAGCGTCAAACCCAATGTACGCGCCGCAACTGCAGCTTCGGGATCGAGCAGCGGTAAAGTCGTCTCGCGGATCGGGTCATCAGCGGCCCCGCCGTATCGGGTATGCAGCGCCGAGGCAACAAACACTCGCTCTGGATGACTGATCGCTGCCAGCGGAAGCCTTAAGCTCCGATTGAAGGCCTCCTGGGCGCGATAATCCGGATGCTCGATCCACGCGAAATCGCTGAGCCAGCAGGCGGCCCGATGCAATCGTCGCGCTCGATCCGACAGCTCTGGGAACAGCGGTGCGGTCCAGTCGAGAAGCCGATCACCATCGAGAGCGAAGCGGCTTTCGGTCCGCGCGATCGCCATGCAGCCCGCAATCAGCGCGTCAGAGCTGTCTTCCCTGTGCTGTACCAGCCCCGAGGCGTAGCCTTCCCTCAGCCCGTAAGCGGAAAAGACGATTTGCTGGGGCGCTATAATGTCGATCAGTCGGCGCAAGACCAAAGCGGCCAGCGGCACCATTTCAAGCCGCTTGCGCGAAATCGTCGTGATCCGCTCGAGCGATTTGCGCGACAGCCGGCCGATAATTTCGAAGAATGTCTCGGCCTCTCTACGGGCAATCGTGTAGTGGTGGACGATATGGAGCGGATATCGGGTGTGCTCCATATGCAATCGAGCGATGGCGCGCGCGCCGCCGCCAACCAAATAGAGGCTGTGCCCGCGTAGCGAGCGTGCGGCCGGGGCGGTCGCCAGCGTTCGCTCGACCTTGTCCGAGAGGGCTTTCGCGTTATCGCTGAATTCGGCCAGGCGCAGCGGGCCAAGCGGCAACGAAACACCGCCCTCGATGCGCGCAAGGGTGCCGCTATTGCCGGAAACGTGCGGCTGGACTCGGACAAGTTCGACGCTCCCCCCACCGAGATCGCCAACAATACCGTCAGCATTCGGAATGCCGGCCAGGACTCCCGCCGCCGACAGCCGGGCCTCGTCAACGCCCTCGACCACCATCACCGGAACGTTGCATTCTCGTGAGACGCGGTCGGCAAAGGACCGCCCGTCCTTGGCGTCGCGAACCGCAGCCGTGGCGAGCACCGCTAAGTGATCGACGCCGATCGATCGCGCCAGCGCTACGAAGCGCTGCAAGTTGACCAAAGCAGGTGTCACCCCCTCGGGGTTTAGACGGCCGGTTGTCGACAGGCCGCGAGCCAGCCCGCACATTACCTTTTCATTGAGCAGCGGGAAGAGGGCAGGGCCATGGCGCTCGAAAACCGCCAGTCGCAGCGAATTGGAGCCGAGATCGATGATGCCGATCCGCTCGGCTGAGGATGATCTCAAGTTGAACATCAATCGCCGTGAGTTCTCATCTTACGACTAATAGCGGCTGCACCCGCTTGGGCGCCTTGCCACGCCCAGAGAGGCTCGGATTGGTCATGAAATAGGTGTGGGCGGAAAACGGTTCCTCTTCGGCCGGAACCCGATGGTATGAACCATCCGGCGACAGGCTCCAGCTCTGCAACGTGTCCCGCAGGTTCGCCACCATGATCTCGTCCAAGACCTGGCGGTGGACGGTTTGATTTTCGACGGGAATAAGAGCTTCGACGCGGAAATCAAAGTTACGCGGCATCCAATCCGCCGAGCTGATAAACACTCTTGCGTGATCCGAAGGTAGTTTGTTGCCGTTTCCGAAACATACAATGCGCTCGTGTTCGAGGAAGCGTCCGATGATACTTTTGACCCGAATGTTTTCGGACAGGCCGGGCACCCCGGGCCGCAAACAACAGATCCCGCGCACCACCAAATCGATACTGACCCCCGCCTGCGAGGCCCGGTAAAGCAGGTCGATCACCGCCGGATCGACAAGCGAATTCATCTTACCCCAGATTTGTGCGGGCTTGCCTTTCTGAGCGTTGGCGATTTCAACCTCTATCAGCTCGAATAGCCGGGCGCGCAAATTGATCGGGGCAATCCAAATCTTTTCCAGACCGGCCGGGGTCGCATAGCCGGTCATGAAGTTGAACAACCGTGCGGCATCGCGGCAAAGCGCCGGATCGCAAGTGAAAAAAGAGAGGTCGGTGTAAACCTTGGCCGTATAGGGATGGTAATTACCGGTCCCGTAATGGACATAAGAGCAGAGTTGGCCGCCTTCGCGGCGAACGACGAGCGATACCTTCGCGTGCGTTTTCAGCTTCAAAAACCCATACACCACCTGGACTCCAGCGCGTTCGAGATCGCGCGCCCAGCGGATGTTCGCTTCTTCATCGAAACGAGCCTTGAGTTCGATCATCGCGGTGACCGATTTGCCAGCCTCGGCCGCCTCGGCGAGCGCCCGCACGATCGGGCTGTCGTCGCTGGTTCGGTAAAGCGTCTGCTTTATCGCGGCGACCGCCGGGTCGCGTGCCGCCTGCCGCAAAAACTGAACAACAACGTCGAAGCTCTCGTAGGGATGATGAACGATGATGTCTTTCTGCCGGATCGCGGCAAAACAGTCGCCGCCAAAGTCTCGGATGCGCTCGGGGAAACGAGCGTTATAGGGGGTGAAGACTAAATCCGGCCGCTCATCGATGATCAGCTGCTCGGTGTCGTTGAGGCCGAGAATGCCGTCGGTGGCGAACACGTCAGCCGGAGCCGCGTCGAGCCTCTCCATCAAAAACCGCCTCAAATCCTGCGGCATCATGGCATCGACCGCGAGCACGATGACGTGACCGCGGCGGCGGCGCTTCAGAGCCGTCTCGAAATGGCGGACGAGATCCTCGGCTTCCTCTTCGAGCTCGACCTCGCTGTCGCGCAATACCCTGAACACGCCCTGGGCGACAACAGCAAAACCGGGAAATAGGTGGTCGAGAAACAGAGCAATCATCTGCTCAATCGGCAGAAACCGAAGCGACTTGCCAGGCAGCTGAACGAAGCGATCGACCGAGGACGGGATCAGTGTAAGCGCCTGCAATCGCTCGACGTCGCTTACCCTTTCAAGCTCCAGCACCAACCCAAAGCCGCGATTGGCGATAAACGGGAATGGGTGCGCGGGGTCTATGGCGAGCGGGGTCAGCACCGGAAAGACCTCGACCATGAAATGATCTTGCAACCAGGTTCGATCGCCTGGCTCGAGACCGTCGGGGTCGACGACCGTCACCCCGGCGTGATCGAGTAGCCTGCGCAGAACAAGCCAAGTCGCCTGCTGATCTGCCATCAGCTTGCCGGTGCGTTGACGAATGGCGTCGAGCTGCTGCGCCGGCGTCAGCCCATCTTGGCTCGGCGTCTTGATGCCCGCCAGGTATTGGCCCTTGAGACCAGCAACGCGCACCATGAAGAACTCGTCGAGGTTGTTCGCCGAGATCGACAAAAAGCGAAGCCGTTCGAGCAGCGGATGCCGTTGATTGTCGGCCTCGGCAAGGACCCGCTCGTTAAAGTCGAGCCAAGAAAGCTCACGGTTGATAAACCGGCTGGCGGAGTGGGAGTTGACGGGACGCCAATCAGCAGGTTGCGCGCTTGTGCTCACCACAATCTCCCCGTACGGCTGAAACTCGCCATGTTATCAGGCGCGACTTTATCGCGGGCATGTGGGCCTTGTCATGCGCTCGGCACAGATGCGTACGCAACCGAGCGCTCTTTGGGAGGAAACGGGATGCATCTGCTGCACCTATTGCGTCACGCAAAATCGAGCTGGAAGGATGATGTTGACGATCGCGAACGTCGTCTTAACAAGCGGGGGCGCGAGGCGGCGCGGCTTGTTGGCCGGCACTTGCCCGCCGCCCTTGGAAAGCTCGACTTGATACTCTGCTCAGGTGCAGCGCGGACCCGCGAAACCCTCGAGCTCATCCTTCCGCACTTTCAGACGCCGCCGCCTTGCTTGATCGAGGACGATCTATACCTCGCCGAATGCGGCCAACTCATTGCCCGCTTGAGAAGGCTCGACGAGAGCTTCATCAGCGTGTTGTTGATCGGGCACAATCCCGGCCTGCATCGCCTAGCCATCGCGCTCGCTGAGCCCGATGCTCCTCTCGCATATGGGTTCGCCAATAAATTCCCGACCCTGGCGCGCGCCAGTTTTGCAGT
Organism: uncultured Alphaproteobacteria bacterium; assembly: GCA_963777435.1. Taxonomy (GTDB): domain Bacteria; phylum Pseudomonadota; class Alphaproteobacteria; order ATCC43930; family CGMCC-115725; genus AP-15. The sequence goes on along the minus strand of CAVZQT010000003.1, from coordinate 1,956,768 downwards.
CGGGACCGAGTGGTCGGTGATCGGCGACAGACGTCATCGCATCACTGATTATGTGACGCCGGAATCGTTATCGGAGCGAACGGATTGACGCGTGTGCTCATCGATCACAAGGCGCGCCAACCGAATCGATATCGCGCAATCGTGGTCTAGTGCCGCCCGGTCCAGCGCAGCCGCAATTCTGGCGGCGCCGGCAAATGATCGTTCCATATGGCTCAGAAGGTAGGTGATCACTTCGGGTGCGACGCGCACCTGCCGGTCGGCGAAATGCTTTGTCAGAACCGCACCGAGGAGCAAATCATCGGGCTCGCCGATGGCAATCGATGGCACAGCCCGTAGCCGCGAGGCTAAGTCCGGAAGCGCTATGGGCCAGTCGGGCGGCGCTTGCGAGGAGGTCACCAATAGATTTCCGCCGGCCTCGAGGCACGCGTTGAACACGTGCAACAGGGCTGCTTCCGGTGCGTGATGCGCGTCATCGATAATGACGTTGATTTCCCCTGCTCCGAACGTGGTTGCGGCATGGGTTTTGTCGAGCGATTCTGCAGCATGCCAAACGGCACCGGCCCGCCTCCGCCAAAGATGCGCGAGATGTGTTTTGCCCGCACCGCGCGGGCCATGAAGCAGCAATACCGGGGATGGCCATCTGGGCCAGCGGTCAATCCAGTCTAATGCCGCGGCATTAGCAGCGGAGACAAAGAAATCACCACGACCAAACGCCTGCCGATGAGAGAAGTCGAGTGCTAGCTGTTTTGATTTATTGTCTCGCGCCGGCACGGGCTACTTCCAGTCGTCAAAATGGAACGAGGCTTCAACAATTCTGCTCGGAATGGGCGAGAATGCGAGTCCATCTGACCAGATAGAGCGATCCTGAAAGGATTGTCGTCAGCATGACGACATAGCTGAGAACAGCGTCAATCCAACTCGGGTTTGCCCCTAGCCCGAGTTGCGCGAGGACATATGCGATCAGCGCGATCTGCAGACCGGTATTGATCTTGCTGATGTAAAGCGGGTCATAACGCTTAGGGACGGAAAAAGCCTGGATCAGCAGAAAGCCGCCGATAATCAATACGTCGCGGAAGACGACGAGGATGACCAGCGATGTCCACAACTGGCCAGCTAGGCCGAGCGTCACGAACATGCTGACCAAAAGCGCCTTGTCGGCAATCGGGTCTAATAGCGCGCCGAGACGGGTTCGCCGGTCAAAATGCTTGGCAATGAAACCATCCAAGGCGTCGGAAACACCCGCAACGACAAAGACCCAAAAAGCGATGCCATAATGCCCGCGAAGAATCAGCCAGATCGCCAGCGGTACGAGCAGGAGGCGGCCAAGTGAAATCAGATTGGGAAGATTGAGGCCAACCCGTTCATCAGCCGAAGCGGGGCGCAGTTGCGTCATTTTACGAACGAAACGGCGGCGGTTTAGTTTTGATCGCCGGCGCCGGACCCGGCCGGCACCAATCGCCAGTCGGGAGCGGTACCGGCGAGATCCAGATTGGCATCCGCGAGACCGGACTTCAGCTGATCCGAGTTGCCAATAAACTTGATTACAATCTTTGCCTGATCGCGGCTCAGAGACAGCAGATTGACCCCATGGACGCTCGGTACCGCCGTCAATCGCCGGCGCACCTCGATCCACTCTCCCAAACTGTGGATCGGCACGATGGCGGAGAGGCTTGCCTCTTTGTCGCCCGCAGGAGGGCCGCCATGCTCGATATCGCCGATGACGACCCCTACCGCGCGCTTGAAGAAATCACTGCCGCTCTCGCCGGGATTGGCCTCAATGCCCTCGGTGCGGCTGTTGGTCAGATGTCCGAGACGGTAGCGCTTCAGCGTGATGTCGAGGCCGGTGACCCGGTCGCCTTGCTGTCGCGCCGTGGCGACCGCGACGAGTGCCTGCTCGGCGCTGTTGCGTTGGGCGATCTCCGTCAAGGCTTGGGCATCGCCCGATCGCGCCTGTTCCGCATCGATTGCTGTGAGATCGCCGACCCCACCCAAGGGCAGCGAAAGCTTGATCGGTCCAGAGGCGACAGACGTCTGTCCCCACGCGTCGCGCCACGGATTAGGGTCGTCCCACAGGACGAGATTATCCCCATCGCGATAAACCGGCAGGACGACAACGGGTTTGCTGGGAGTTTCGGCGGCGGCGACGCCGATATTGGCCGACCGCAGCAGCTGGCGGACTTTTGCCTGGCGGAAGTGAAAGGTGTAATCGGCGAGATAGCGCACGCTCGACATCTTCTCGTTCGCCACTTCGAAACTGGCGACCATATCGGTGATCGCCTGATCGTCGAGCTTCGGCAATTTCGAGACATCGCCGGAGCCGCTGAGCTGTTTCACGACTTCCTCAAGCGCGTGCCGCTGACCTTCAACGCGCGCCGCGGTGCGCGCTGCGGCGGCATTGTCGGCGGTGGCATCGACTTTCACCGTGGCTGAATACGGGTCGGGCTGATCTTCGGCCCTAACCGCGACCACGGAGAGACTGACGATGATCAGCAGAAGCGCAGCAGCAGCCGCGCCCCGGCCGCGGACCCCGCCCCCGGTGATAGCGGACACCAGCGGTAGAGTCATTGCAAACCGCCTCCGAACAGATACTCTCGGTTCACGTACGACCCATGGGATAACGCAGTTTGTGCGGGGACGCCATCGTCAGCGGCCTGCGGGTGGCCCGCTTGGGTGACAACATAGGCGATTGAGCACGATGCGGTTAGGCGTGCTGATATCTGGACGTGGCTCAAATTTGCAGGCGCTGATCACAGCGTGCAGAGATCCTGATTACCCGGCCACGATCGCTGTTGTCATCAGTAATCGGGGCGATGCGCCAGGACTTGCCTATGCCGCGGCAGCCAACATTCCCAGCGCGGTGATCACGGATCGTGACCGTGAGGCGTTCGGCGCCCAGGCCGACGCTCAACTGCGCGCGACAGGCGTCGAACTCGTCTGCCTGGCCGGCTTTATGCGTCTGCTCGCGACCGATTTCGTCGAGCGGTGGCGCGATCGGATTGTCAACATTCACCCGTCGCTGCTGCCGGCTTTTCCCGGCCTCCACGCACAGCGCCAAGCGTTGGCGGCCGGGGTCCGATTTGCCGGCTGCACCGTGCACTTCGTGCGGCCGGAAGTCGACACCGGTCCGATTATCGCCCAAGCGGTTGTGCCGGTCGATCCGGCAGACGACGAAATCCGCCTGGCCGGGCGAATCCTTGCCGCCGAGCACCGGCTGTACCCGTTCGCGGTTCGGCTCGTGGCCGAAGGCCGGGCCCGCGTCGCTGGAACCCGAGTGGCGATTGCCGGCTGGCGGGCGCCAAACGCCACCCTCTTTAATCCGGCTCCCGCCGATTTGCTTGTCAGCAATTGCGGTTAGGCTATACCACACGCAACGTTCCCAGTCGGAAGAGGAAGAGATGGCGGCGACGACGATGGATCCCCTTTTGGCCGAACATTACCGTACTTGGGTCGGCTTTACCCGGCTGATCCGGTACGTCATTGCCGCGCTGGTCATCATCCTGGCCCTCTTGGGTTACTTTCTGCTGTAGTGCTCAGGTTATTATGAAGCTATTCGAGCTGACCGGAAAAAACGCAATTGTCACCGGATCGAGCCGCGGCATCGGGCGGGCGATAGCCGAGGCCTTTAGCGAAGCCGGTGCGCGGGTTGTAATCTCGGCGCGCAACGCCGGCCCTTGTGAGGAGGTTGCCGCCGCGATCCGTGCTCGAGGCGGCGAGGCGCTCGCGGTCCCGGCGCGCATCTCGGACAAGGCCCAGCTCGAAAATTTGGTCGCGAAAACCCGTGCGGCCTGGGAACGCGTCGACATTCTCGTCTGCAACGCCGCCGTAAACCCGCATTACGGCCCGCTCGAAACACTGACCGACGAAGTTTTCGAGCGAATGATGGTCAACAATGTTTTGAGTAATCTATGGCTGTCGCGAATGGTAGCGCCCGATATGCGCCACCAGCGCGACGGCGCGATCATCTTTATCACCTCTACCGCAGCACTGCGGTCCACCACGACGCTCGGCATGTATGGCGTCACCAAATCCGCCGATTATGGGTTGTGCCGCAATCTTGCGGCCGAATGGGGTCCCGACAATGTGCGGGTCAATTGCATTGCGCCAAGTGTGGTGACGACGCAGTTTGCCCGCGTGCTCTACGAAGACCCGGAGCGCCGCGCGGCGCGAGAGGCCGGTACTCTGCTCAAACGGCTCGCCGAGCCCGAAGACATCGCGGGCGTGGCATTGATGCTGGCGTCGCGCGCCGGGGCTTACATCACCGGGCAAACCATCGTCGTCGACGGCGGCACTACGATCGCGCCGTCCTGAAGCCGCGCCCCGAGCCTGCCGCTCTTCATCGGGCCTGCTGTTGATCAGGGCTGCAGCTCGTCGCTCGAATCGCGGCCGATCAGCCGCTCCTCGGCAATCGATCCATCGCCGTTGTCAATCCTGACTTTCGCCGGCTGATCGGAGCGCGCCAGCCGCACCGCTTCGGCAATTGCCTGTTCGCGATCATCAAAGTTGCCGCGTCCGTGATCCTCGCCTTCCTTGATCACCGTCCATTCTTCGCCATTCGGACAAACTCGGTAAACGTGGTGTCCCAGCATTGTTGCGCGGTTCCGTCTGGTTAAGCCGTTGGTCTGTCAACACGACCGGCTTTCGACGCGTTCCGTTGCTTCCCCGTACCGGCGCTCAGTCCGCCGCTGCTCTCGACGCGTCCAAAGCGGGGCGCCAGCGCAGCACCGGCTTGCGCGCGGCGGCTGTCTCGTCGAGCCGGCGGCGCGGGGCGAGGTCGGGTGCCGCGCGGAACCGGCCAACGTCACCGGCGCGGGCCGCGGCGGCGAGCGCCTTGACCACCGCCGCAAACTCATCGAGCGCTGCTTTGCTCTCGGTCTCGGTCGGCTCGACCAGCATCGCGCCATGCACGATCAGCGGGAAATAGATCGTCATCGGATGATAGCCTTCGTCGATCAGCGCCTTGGCGAAGTCGAGCGTTTTGATGCCGGTGTTCTTCAGGAACCCGTCGTCGAACAGGGCCTCGTGCATGCATAGACCAGGAAAGGGCTGGCTTAAATCGTCTTTGAGCAATGCCCGCAGGTAATTGGCATTCAGCACCGCATCTTCGGCGACCTGGCGCAGACCGTCGGCGCCGTGGCTCATCATGTAGGCAAGAGCCCGCACGAACATCCCCATCTGGCCGTGAAACCCTTTGAGCCGACCGATCGACACTTCGGCCTCACCGGCTTTGTGCTCGACCAGCTCGAGACCGTTCGGGCCGTGCACGATCCACGGCAACGGGGCATAACGTGCCAGCTCGGCAGCCAACACGACCGGGCCGCTACCTGGACCGCCGCCGCCATGTGGGGTCGAAAACGTCTTGTGCAGATTGAGATGCATGCAATCGATGCCGAGATCGGAGGGCCGCACCCGCCCCATGATCGCGTTGAAATTGGCGCCATCGCAGTAAAAAAATGCTCCTGCTCGGTGGACCGCGGCGGCGATTTCGACGATTTCGGTTTCGAAGAGGCCGCAGGTATTTGGATTTGTCAGCATCAGCGCGGCAACATCGGGCCCGAGCTTGGCCTCGAGTGCAGCGCGATCGACCCGGCCGCGGGCATCGGCGGGTATCGCATCGACCTGATAGCCGCAGGCCGCGGCGGTCGCGGGGTTGGTCCCGTGCGCCGATTCGGGCACCAGCACCCGGTGGCGCGGATCGCCGCGGGCCTCGAGTGCGGCGCGGATTGTCATCATGCCGCACAGTTCGCCGTGCGCGCCCGCCCCAGGCGACAAAGCCACCGCGGGCATACCGGTCAAGGTTTTCAGCCAGTGCGCCAGCATGTCGATCAGCTGGAGCGCGCCGGGCACCGTCGACAGCGGCTGCAATGGATGGATATCAGCGAGACCCGGAAGCCGCGCTACCTTCTCGTTGAGACGCGGATTGTGCTTCATCGTGCATGAGCCGAGCGGGTACAGCCCGCTGTCGATCGCGTAGTTTTTTTGCGATAGCCGGGTGAAATGCCTTACGACCTGCGGCTCGCTGAGACCCGGCAGACCGATCGGGCTTTGCCGATCGATGCCGCCCAGCCGGGAACGGAACGGCGGCGGCTCTGGTAAATCCACACCGCAGCGGCCCGCGGCATCCTGCTCGAAAATCAGCTTTTCCTCGATCTGCAGGCCGCGGTTGCCGCTGAATGTCGTCTCAATGTTCGCGCTCTCGGGGGAACCCGCACTCAGCGCCCGGCTCCAATCGTTCACGACACTACCTCCCGCAACGCGTGCTCAAGCGCGTCGATGTCAGCCTCGGTAACGGTTTCGGTTGCCGCGACCAGCAAGAAATCGGCGAGATCCGGCCGGTCCGGGTAAAGCCGGCTGACCGGGATGCCGCAGAGAACGTCGCTTTCCGCCAACTTATCGACCACCGGCGCCGCCGCGCATGGCAGGCGCAAAGTGAATTCGTTGAAGAAGGAGCGGTTGATCAACCTGATCCGCGGTATGCGCTCGAGCCGTTCCGCCAGCCGGACCGCGGCGGCGTGGTTGAGCCGCGCCAGCCGGGCGAACCCGTCTTCGCCGAGCAGCGACAAGTGGATGGTAAAAGCCAGCGTGCACAGGCCTGAATTGGTGCAGATGTTGCTGGTTGCACGCTCGCGCCGGATGTGCTGCTCGCGCGTCGACAGGGTTAGCACCCAGCCGCGCTGGCCATCAGCATCGACGGTCTGACCGACAAGCCGACCCGGCAGTTGGCGGACATATTTGTCGCGGGTGGCAAAGAGGCCGAGATACGGCCCGCCAAAATTAAGCGAATTGCCCAGCGATTGTCCTTCGGCGGCGACAATATCGGCGCCCATTTCGCCAGGAGATGTTAGTGCCCCCAACGACACGATTTCGGTAACGACGACAACCAGCAGCGCGCCTTTAGCACGGCACGCCTCGCCCAGGGTCGACCAGTCGTGCAATTCGCCCCAAAAGTCCGGGTTCTGTACGACGACGCAGGAGGTGCCACCGTCGATCAGATCGGCCAAATTTTCGGTCTGTCCTGGGTTCGGGTCCGCGGCGGTGAGTTCGAACCCGACAAACCGGGCGTAGGTCGCGCAGACATCGCGATAATGCGGGTGCAGCGCGCCTGACAGCACGGCCCGTTTCCGGCCGGTCACCCGGTTCGCCATCATGACCGCCTCGACGCAGGCGGTCGCGCCGTCATAAAGCGAGGCGTTTGCAACCTCCATCCCGGTCAGCAGCGCGACCTGGGTCTGGAATTCGAAGAGATACTGCAGGGTGCCTTGCGATATCTCGGGCTGGTAGGGCGTGTACGAGGTCAAGAACTCGCCGCGCTGGATCAAGTGATCGACCGCGGCCGGGACATGATGCCGGTAGGCACCGCCGCCGAGAAAGAACGGTACCGAACCGGCGGTGAGGTTGCGTGCCGCCATTCGACCTATCGCGCGCTCGACCTCGATCTCGCCTTGTGCTCGTGGCAGGTCGAGAAGACCGTCAAGGCGCGCGGCATCGGGAATCTCGGCAAATAAAGCGTCAACCGAGCCGACGCCGATCGTCCTCAACATCGCGCTCCGATCGGCATCGGTCAGCGGCAGATAGCGCATTACGGCTGCTCCTCGACAAAACCCCGGTAGGCGGCCTCGTCCATCAGCCCGTCCAGTTGCTTGCGGTCGGCAAGACGAAGTTTGAGAAACCAGCCACCGCCCATCGGGTCGGCGTTGACCTTGGCCGGGTCGGCGGCGAGGGCTTCGTTGACCTCGACGACCTCGCCCGATAGCGGGGCATAGACATCGCTCGCCGCTTTGACCGATTCGACGACAGCGGCCTCCTTACCCTGCTCGAGCTGCCGGCCGATCTCGGGCAATTCGACATAGACGATGTCGCCCAATTGCGATTGGGCGTAGTCGGTGATGCCGATGACCGCGAGATCCCCATCAAGCCGGACCCATTCGTGATCTTTGGTAAAGCGCGGTTCAGTCAACGTCTTCCTCCTGCGAGCTCAGCCACGGTGGTAGCGGTGTGGGACAAAGGGGAGCCGGACGATGTGGGCCGGGCGCGCCGAGCCGCGCACCGCTAGCGACAGCGCCGTCCCCGCCGCGGCATGGGCCGCGTCGACGTAACCCATCGCCACCGGCGCCGCCAGCGAGGGGCCGAAGCCGCCGCTTGTTACTCGGCCGATTTCGTTGCCGTCGCGATCGGCGATCGCTGTACCTTCCCGGCCCGGAGCGCGGCCATCGGGGCGGATGCCGACCCGCTTACGCGCCGGGCCGTGCGCCAGCTGGGAAAGAATGACCGAAGCGCCCGGAAAATCGCCCCTCTGGCGCCGATTCCTGCCGATGGTCCAAGCCAGGTCGGCTTCAACCGGCGTCGTCGTCTCGTCGATATCGTGGCCATAGAGGCACAGACCGGCTTCGAGGCGCAGCGAGTCGCGGGCGCCGAGCCCGACCGGCGCCACCTCGGGTTCGGCAAGCAGCCGCTCGGCGACTGCGGCGGCGACCCCCGCCGCCAGTGAAATCTCGAAACCATCCTCGCCGGTATAGCCGGACCGGGTCACCCGGCATGGCTGGCCGTCGAATGTCGCCTCCACGGCGCTCAGAAACGGCATTTGCGCAATCCCGTGGGCAAAGCGCGTCAGCACCGCGGCGGCCATTGGCCCCTGCAACGCCAGCAAGGCGCGATCCTCGAGCCGCTCGATGTGAACGGCAGGGCTCAGATGAGCGCGCAGATGGTCGAAATCGGAGTCTTTGGTCGCGGCGTTAACGACGACGAAAAGCCCGTCGTCGAACCTGGTCACCATCAGATCATCGAGGATGCCGCCCAATTCGTTGAGCAACAGGCTGTAGCGCATTCGCATCCGGCCGAGGCCGCGGATATCGCCGGGAACGAGCTTTTCGATGGCGGCCGCTGGATCAGCCCCGGACAGCTGGAGCTGCCCCATATGCGAGACATCGAATAACCCGGCCTGGGCGCGGGTATGCAGATGCTCGGCGAGGATGCCGCTTGGGTACTGAACCGGCATCTCGTAGCCGGCAAACGGCACCATACGGGCGCCGAGCGAGCGATGGAGCTGATATAGCGGCGTTCGTTTCAACGAAGCCGGATCTTCGGTCGGCACCCTGGCACCTCCGACAGAGAGCGGACGCAGCTGCGCCCCCTATGCCCCCTCTGTCGTGGACCCTGAGAGATTCACCCGGGCGGCGCTCGTAGCACCGCCGAGGCTTACTCCTTCGGTGAGCGGCGGGACGGACCACGCCGCTGCTTTCCAGAGCGCCCTTCCGCCTGCGGTCCTTTTGCCTGAGAGTTTCCGGGGCGGTTGCTCCTTCGGCGCTGCATCTCCTGTCCAAGTCAGGAAGCGCAGCCTCTCCCGCGGGCGTGCGATCGGCTTTCATGTGTAGCACCGCCAGCGGGCAAAGGCCACCCGTGAAGTCGACTTGGTGTGCCGCTCGGCTCCAGAGGGTTTGGCCCGGAGAACGCACTGCCGCGGGCGGGTGGTGCTGCCGCCGTTCGCGCCTGGACTCAGCCGTTCTCGGCCAAGACCACGCCGGCGAGATGGAGCGAGCCGCAGATCAGGATGCGGGCCGGGGACGGATCGGCGGTAATCGCCTCGACGGCGGCGGTGACCGAGGGCGCTTCGGTGGCGGCAAGCCCGACCGTGCGGGCGGCGGCGGCGATCGCCGAGGCGAGTAACGGATTTTGCTCCCCGGGGATCGTCACCGCGTAGAGGACGCGGGCATGCGGGGCGAGCGGGGCGAGGAAGCCGGTAGGATCCTTGGTGTTGAGCATCCCGACGATCAGATAGAGTGGGCGTTCAGCCCAGGCCGACACCGCGGCCGCCAGCACCTCGCCGGCGCCGGGATTATGGCCGCCGTCGAGCCATAATTCCCAGCCCCCCGGCAATATCTCGACCAAAGGCCCGCAGCTCAGGCGCTGCATGCGAGCCGGCCAATCGATGTGGCGCAGCCCTCGCGCAACTGTCTCGCGGCTGATCTCCAGATTGGGCAGCTGTTCGAGACAGGCGATCGCAGTCCCGGCATTGCTGATTTGATGCGCGCCCGGCAATGACGGCAGCGGCAGGTCAAAGCACCAGCGCGGGCCGTGATAGCGCATCCCGCCGACATGCTCGGCGCAGCCCCACTCTCGGCCAAAGCGGTAGAGGGGCGCGCCGATCTCGGTCGCTCGCGCATCAAATATCGCGGCCGCCTCGGGCGGCTGCGGGCCGATGATCGCCGGCGAACCGGCTTTCAAGATGCCGGCCTTCTCGCCGGCGATCGCAGCGATCGTGTCGCCGAGAAATGCTTGATGATCGAGCGAGATCGGGGTGATCGCCGTCGCCGCCGGATGGCGCACGACGTTTGTCGCGTCAAGCCGACCGCCGAGGCCGGTCTCGAGCAGCACGAAATCCGCCGGGGTGCGGGCAAACGCAAGGAAAGCTGCGGCAGTCGTGATCTCAAAATAAGTGATCGGTCGCCCCTGATTCGCGCGCTCGCATTCTTCAAGCAGCTCGATCAAATCGTCTTCGTCGATCAGCCGCCCGGCGAGCCGAATCCGCTCGTGAAATCTTACGAGATGCGGCGATGTGTAGGCGTGAACGCGCCATCCCCCGGCTTCGAGGCAGGCTCGAAGGGTCGCGATGGTCGAGCCCTTGCCGTTGGTGCCGGCGACATGGATTACCGGAGGCAATTGACCTTGCGGATCACCCAGGGCTTTGAGCAGCGTCTCAATGCGTCCGAGGGATAAATCGATCAGCTTGGGATGGAGACGCGAGAGGCGCTCCAGGACGACGTCGCTGCCGGCAATTGTCATGCCGGCTCCGATGCGGCGATCGCCGGAGGCGGCCGAGAGGCGGTCGGCAATGGATCACGCAACAGCCCGAGCAGCCGCCCGATCGTCCCCCGCAATTCGGTCCGCGGAACGACAAGATCGACCATACCGTGATCGAGCAGATACTCAGCCCGCTGAAAACCATCCGGCAATTTCTCTCGGATCGTCTCTTCGATAACGCGGGCGCCGGCGAAACCGATGACCGCCCCCGGCTCTGCCAAGGTGATATCGCCGACCATCGCGAACGAGGCTGACACCCCACCCGTCGTCGGGTCGGTGAGCAATACGATGTAGGGAAGACCGGCTTCCTTCACCAAATCGGCGGCGATAACCGTCCGCGGCATTTGCATCAGGGACAGAACGCCTTCCTGCATCCGCGCGCCGCCCGAAGCAGGTGCTACGACCAAAGCGGCCTCCTGTAAGACGGCGAGCTTGGCTGCGGCGACCACCGCCTCTCCGGCCGCGACACCCATCGAGCCCCCCATAAAGTCGAAGTCAAACGCGGCGGCAACAACGGGATGCCCACCAATCGTGCCATGGGCGACGATGACGGAATCGCTGCCGGAACCGAGCGCGGCCTGACCCTCTTTGAGGCGATCCGTGTAACGTCGACGATCCCGAAAGCGTAGCGGGTCAGCAGGCGTCTTTGGCAATTCGATCCGCGCAAACGCGCCTTCGTCGAACAGGATGCCCAGTCGACGCACCGCGCCGATCCGCAAATGATGGCCACAGTTCCGGCACACGTCGAGATTGGCTTCAAGCTCGCGATGGAACAGCATCTGTTCGCAGGCCGGACATTTTTTCCACAAATTGTCCGGCACTGCCCGCGTACTAACCACGGCGCGAATCTTGGGTAGAACGAAATTAGTAAGCCAGCTCATCCGCGTTCACCACATGCCCAATGAGTGGGGGTGCTGCTAAGCGCAGGCGGAGGCAAGAGTCCACACTCTTTCTGGGGAAGAGATCGACTCGCTCTTCGCAATCTAGCATATGCGATTATACACTCGTGATAACGGCCCGAACGAAACGGTGTTTTGTTATTTGTAGGAGCTGAGGATATGCCCGATCTGGCGATCCGATCCCGTGACTCTGACTTGAAATCGGCGCCCGATGACTTTTCCTCCACAGCAGCTTTGTTTGTGCCTTCGAGGCCCAGTTCGATGCGCTCGCGTGCAAGCGCGATTCTTTGCTTGTGCGGGTTGGGAGTTGCCGCTTGCGCAACGGTTTTTGCATTTCTCGGTACCGGGCTCTCCTTGCTGGTTACTCATTCGCTCGAGGCGGCTCGTCCGGAACCGCTGCCGGCCATCATCGCATCCGACGCCTCGCCGAGCTCGGGCCGCGGTCCTGCCGACAAGTCGTTCGCCACTTCAATGCAGGAAAGCTCGCAAACCTCTCCGGATCGGACGCAATCGAGACCAACGCCAACACGCGAAACAACAGCATACTCAGCCATTCCCGGTCAGCACACGACTTCTCCCCCCGAGCAGACGAGTGTGGCGGCGGTGCCCCCGAGACCGACGCAATCTGTTCCATCAGCTCCGGCACCTCCGGCACCCGAGCATCGGCCAACCGACGCGGACGCTGCGTCAGTTGCGGCCCGCTCCGAAACGGCGCTTTCTATGCCGAAAGGTCGCGATGCCGCCGCACAATCTGTTGTTGTGGCGCCGTTGCCAGCTCCGGAAATCAAGGCGCTTCTGCTGCGAGGTGACGCTGCGTTTCGTCGAGGGGACATCACTTCGGCGCGCCTTCTCTACCTACGCGCGTATGAAGCGGGGGAAGGAAGAGGAGCCCTAGGCCTCGGAGCAAGCTACGACCCGGTCTTCCTCAATCGTTTTCGTCTATGGACACAGCTCGCCGACCCCGACGCGGCCCGAGCGTGGTACTCCCGAGCACGCGAACTTGGGGCATCGGAGGCTAAGCTTCGCCTCGAGCGGCTGGCAGCCAAACCACATCGATAATTGGGTTCGGGGGCGTGCCGCCCCTTAAGGGTATAAATCTCGACCGGCCGATTTCCACTACCCAGAAAGCTTAATTGAGTTAGTCGATTGCCAACGGCTGGCCATCGAGATCCTCGGCACGCTCGATTTCGATCAACACCGCGTAGCCGGCTTTTTGCGGGTCGCGTTCCTTTTCCGGCTGCACCAGCCGGCGCCAAACCTCCTCGTACACCGGTCCAGATCTGTACAATTTGGCTCGGCCGTAAAAACGGGCGATGCCGCCCTTTGGCAGCACGCCTTCTTCACGGAGTTGCGGCTTGCGAAAGAAAACAGTCAGCGCGGTGCCGTCGCGCAGATTGGCGCTGGTCGAACCCTTGCCCCGCTCCCACAACGCAAGGTGCTGATCATCGTAGACCATCGTGCCGCCGCGAGGCGTGATCTGCGCGAAACCGTCGGGCAGTACGCTTCCGACCAGACACACATTGGCCGGGAACGCGGTGTTGATGTGCGCCTGCAATACTTTTGGGATTGTCGCCATGTCAGCCTCCGCGAGCCGAAGTAAAATGGAGTTAGCGTTAGCGCCGCTCGCGCGCGAAAAGTCCCAGCATTTCGATCAAGTGTGCGATGTCGCTGCGAAGCTGCGCAAAGTTCGCGTTTTTCTGCAATGTTTTCTGGTCCATATACAGCGCCCGGTCGACCTCGATCTGCAGGCTGTGGCGTCGCATCGCTGGTCTGCCTTGGCGTTTGACGATCTCCACCCCCTTGTAGATCTCATTGATCCGTACATCATAGCCACGGCCGCGCAGCACCCGGGCCACGAAGTCGGTGAGTGCCTTGTCGCACGTCGTGCCGTCACGGTCGCCAAGTACAAAATCAGCCGGTCGTCCGATGTCGCGGGCGCTTCGCTTTGACGGCATCGAATGGCAGTTGATGTGCCAGACCGTTCCGTATTTGGCATGAAGCCCCGCGCATGCCTCGTCAAGCACACGATGGTACGGCGTGTGACAGCGCTCGATGCGGGTCAAGACCTCGTCGACACTGAGTTTTCTGTCATAGATCGGTGTGCTGGGCCGCGCGACGCGTCGCACCAAACCGAGTCCGGAGCGCGTGTTTTGTGACGGCTTCAGCGGTGTCGGCCATCGACCATCGATCAGCGCCTCGTCGATATCCTCGACACCGCGGTTCGGGTCAAGATAGCTCCGCGGAAACAGCGCGCCGATCAAGGTGGCGCCGTGCATCGGTGCCTCCGCGTAAAGCTCGTCGACATATGCGTCTTCGGCGCGCCGCAAGGTCTCGATAGGGCACGCAAAACGGAAATCATCGGGGTAATGCGAACCGCTATGCGGGGAGTCAAAGACGAGAGGAACCTCTGCCGCCTCAGGATCACGCCGCCACAGAACACCGGGGATTTCGAAACTCATCCGATTTGGCTCATTTCCGCGCCACATTCCCGCATCCTCATGCGGATCCAATCAGCATCGTCGCCGCCTCCAAGCCGGCGACGGCCGAACCCGAGTAAATTCTATGGATTGCCCATTCGCGGAGCAAGCCGGCCAAGAATGACTTGCTCAGGGTAGCGGCATATTCGTTGATGTGTCTGCCCGCGGAGACGCAAACCCGCTCCGGCGAGGCGTGACGTTATCGCCGGTCCGGTGCAAGATGATCAACTGCTGGAGAGCTGGAGCCCCGCGTGCCCGAGCCAAACTATCCCGTCGAACTGAGCCCACCCGATATCACTCCCTACCGCGCGGGTAATACCGGGACCGAATACGTTTCGACCTTCGACAGCGGCAGGGCAGGGCCGCATGTCTTAGTTACCGCCCTGACCCACGGCAACGAGATTTGCGGCGCTATTGCCCTCGATCGTCTGTTGCGCGCCGGGTTGAGGCCGCGTCTTGGCAAGCTGACGCTCGCCTTTGACAATGTCGCCGCCTATCACAGCTTCAACCCGCGTTACCCGGTGGCGTCGCGTTTTGTCGACGAGGATTTCAATCGGCTATGGGACGAACGCACCCTTGATGGTGACCGGCAATCTACCGAACTCACCCGCGCCCGGGCGTTGCGGCCATTTGTCGATGCCGCCGATTTTTTGCTCGACATTCATTCGATGCAGCATGCCACGCCGCCATTAATGCTCGCCGGCATGCTGGACCGGTCGGTGGCGCTCGCTCGAAAGGTCGGCATCCCCGAATTGATCATGTGCGATGTCGGGCACGCCGCAGGAAAACGCATGCGTGACTACGGCGCGTTTGGCGACCCGACCTCCGCCAAGACGGCGCTCCTGATCGAGGCGGGACAGCATTGGCAGCAGCGCACGGCGGAGGTCGCGACCGATGTGATGCTGCGCTGTCTGATCGCGCTCGGCACTTTGGTCCGTGATGAAGCCGCGCCGCTCGGCGGTCCCGACTTCGATTCCCAGCCGGAACAGCGGGTGATCGAAGTCACCGAGGCGGTCGCGATCACCGGCGACCGGTTTGAATTTGCCGGGGATTTTCGCGGGCTCGAAGTGCTGACGCCAAAAGGCACCCTGATTGGCCGCGACGACGGGCGTGACGTTCGCACTCCCTATGATGACTGCATCTTGGTTATGCCGTCGCGCCGTTCGGGCAAAGGACAGACCGCGGTTCGCCTCGGCCGTTATGTCGGCTGACGCCAGCCGTTTGCCGGGCAGCGTTGATCGCGCCGATGGCGGACCGATCGCGGCACCTGCCAAAAGAAGCTTTCCGCCAATTGTCGATGAGCGCGCGCAAGTTTTGGTGCTCGGGACATTGCCTGGCGAAGAGTTGCTGAGGCGGCAACAGTACTACGCGCATCCGCGCAATTTGTTTTGGCCGATCCTGTTCGGATTGTTCGAGGTTCCCGTTGCCACCGATTATCAGGCGAAGCTCGATTTTGCCGCCGCGCAGCGCGTGGCGCTGTGGGATGTGTGCATGGCCGGCGAGCGTGAGGCCAGCGCCGACTCGACGATCCGCAGAGAAATTCCCAACGCGATCGACCGATTGCTCGATGCCCATCCGCGGATCCGGGTGATCGCGTTCAACGGCACGACCGCGCGCCGGCTCTATCAGCGCTATTTCCCGCTTCGGCCCGGCCTCTCCTACCTGGCGATGCCATCGACAAGCCCGGCGCACGCCCGACTCGACTTTGCCGCCAAACTCGCGAAGTGGACAGCGCTGCGCGACGTTGTGATGATGGCGGAAACTAACTGAGACCCCGGCCTGCCCTCCTCAATTGAAATGCGGCATCACCTCGCGGCACAACAAGTCGAGTGCGCGCATTACGTTTGCGTGCGGGATCAGCCCGCCGCAATTAAGTTCGGCCAAAATGCCGTCGATCCCCAACTCATCCTGCAATTCGCGCAGCTTTCGGCCAACCCTGTCAGGCGTGCCGATCAGCACCTGGCCGGTCAAAGCCTCGTCATAGGTTAGGTTTTCGAGCCGCTTTAGCCGCTCCGCCCGTCCTTCGATCGCACGCGTGCCGCCGCGCGACATTGAATCCCGGAGCCGCTCGGTTTGCTCTCGATAGAAATGCATCAAGCTGTCGCGCGGCTCCTCGCGCGCCTGTGCTTCGGTCTCCGCGAGATAGGTCGGAACCCGCAGATAAACTTGGCCCCTTCCTCTGTGCCCGGCGGACTCGTAGGCGGCGCGGTAGTCTCGGATGGCGGGGATGAATTCCGAAAACGCGCCATGACGGGCGTTGAGAAAAATCGGCAGCCCGCGGGCGCCGACAGCGGGGTAGGTGTCGGGGCTGGCGGCGGCGATGCGGATCGGCGGATAAGGCTGCTGATAGGGTTTCGGCGTCACTTTGATGTCGTGAAAGCTATAATATTTCCCGTCATAGCGGACGGCGGGCTGCGACCATGCTTGCTCGACGATGTCGAGAACTTCAGCAAACCGATCGCGGCTTTCCGCATAGGACACGCCGTAGTCTTCGTAGGTGCGGGGCAACCCGCTACGGCCAACCCCGAAAATCAGCCGGCCGCGGCTGATCTGGTCGACCGTCGCCGCCTCCTCTGCCAACCGCAATGGATGACACAACGGTAATACCTGCACCGCTATCCCGATCTTGATGCGGCGGGTGCGGGCTGCAATAGCACTGGCGATGCTGAGCGGCGCCGACAAGACCGAGCGCGCCGGGTCGAAATGCAATTCGGACAGCCACATCACATCGAGACCGAGTTCCTCGGCCGCGTCGATCTGTTCGAATGCCTCGGCAAAAGTGTCGGCGTCGCTGCGGCCCGGTAAGGACGGAAACTGGTGAAACATGCCGAATTCCATACCGGCGCTCCTTCTGTCTGCCGCGTAGTGTCTTAAGGCCCATCAACTCGGGGTCATCGTGGACGCGGGCCGGTTTCCGCGCAAGCGTCCCGAGCCTTTGAGGTTGCGCAACTCGATGGCATAACCTCGACAGCGACTCGCCGCCTGGAGGCAAAATGGCTTACGAGCATATCCTGATCGATCGTGAGGATGGCGTCGGCATCATCACGTTGAACCGGCCCGACAAGCTGAACGCAATGAACCGCAAGCTGTCGGCGGAACTGCGCGAAGCAGTCCAGGAATTCGATCGCGACGACGCAATCGGCTGCATCGTGATCACCGGCGCCGGCGAGAAGGCGTTTTCGGCGGGCGGCGACATTCAGGAGCAGCGCGAGGATGACCGGCGCTTTACACAGGCGGAGTTGGAGGCCCGCCGTGGCCGCGGCAGCTATGAGATCGCCGCCAGCGCCAAGCCGACAATCGGCATGATCAACGGCCTGGCCTATGGCGGGGCGGCTGTGCTGGCGTCATCGCTCGATATGCGCGTCGGCTGCGAGGATACCCGCTTCCGCTTTTTGGCGGCCGCCTATGGCCGGATCAACAGTACCTGGACCTTGCCGAACCAAGTTGGCTGGCCGATCGCCAAGGAATTACTGTTCACGGCGCGGGTGGTCGAGGCGGAAGAGGCCCACCGGATTGGGCTGCTAAACCATTTGGTGCCGCGCGCCCACTTGCGGGCAAAGACTATGGAGCTCGCGCGCATGATCGCCGGCAATAATCGCGCGGCGGTTATGGGCATCAAGACGTTGCTGTTGAAGCAGATGGCCCAAAACCTCGAACAGCAATGGGAGGAGGAGCGCCAATTCACGACCCACGTGGTTCGCGGGGCGCGCGCCGAGGAAGCTTTTCCCGAGTTCATCGCCCGCCACGGCCGCCCGCTCGGGTAAGGCAGGCGATCAGCCTAAGCGGTGTTTCTCGACGAAAGCCCAATCGATTTC
This sequence comes from uncultured Alphaproteobacteria bacterium, assembly GCA_963777435.1. Lineage (GTDB taxonomy): Bacteria > Pseudomonadota > Alphaproteobacteria > ATCC43930 > CGMCC-115725 > AP-15. Next base: position 1,938,783 of record CAVZQT010000003.1, on the reverse strand, counting down.
GAGGCCAAAGCCGGGTTGTTCGCTGATCTCCAGATGTCCGTCGCGCAATTTCGGATGATCGAGAAACAACCCGTATGCCAAAGGATCGTGCTCCGGCCCGCCATGTGACTCGACGCCAAAAGTGCAGCGCGGCATCGCAAGCACGATGTGGCTGTGGATTTCGGGGGCGGTATGCGGAGCGACGATGACGCCATGCTGTTCGGCGAGTTGTGCCACCCGCAACGCCTCGGTAAATCCGCCCGCCCGCGTCGCATCGAACTGGACATAGCGGATGCCGCCGTTGACGACAAAGTCGCGGATCGTGAACCGGGTTAGCTCGCGCTCGCCATGCGCCAACGGGATCGGCGTCGCTGCCGCCAGCTTCGCGAAATCGGCCGGCTGCAAATACCAATGCAGCGGCTCTTCCAGCCAGAAAACGCGGTGCGGCTCGACCGCGTGGGCAAATTCTATGCAATCCGGCAGATCGTAAGCGGCATTCATGTCGAGCATCAGCAGCGGCTCATCGCCGATCATGCGGCGAAGGCAGCAAGGCCGGCGACGCCGAGTTCCCTGTCTAGCCGATCGACATAAGCTTTGAGGCGAGGCCCGACAAAGGCGTTGAGCAACGCCGTCGTGAATCGCTCAAACTCGCGGAATTGCGGCGATACCCCAGCGGAGGTGCAGACAAAGCACTCAGGCCATTCCTCGCGCACCAGTTCGGCAGCACGCGTTTCATGCGCTGGGTTCAGGTACGAAAACAGAAAACAGATCGCGACCGCCTCAACGCCGGTGTCGCGCAGATTGCGCGCCGCTGCTCGGACCTCCGCTTCGTCGAGAGGCACCAGCACTTCGCCATTTGGCGGCGTCAGGCGCTCGGCAACGGTCAGGCGATGACGCCGCCGCACCAATGCCCGATCCTGCCACGGCACTTCCTGCCGGATCGAATAGTGCTGCGGGCGCTGATGCCGGCCGATATGGACGATGTCGCGATATCCCTTGGTGGTGATCATGCCGGTGACGGCGCCGCGATGCTCGAGCACCGCGTTGGTGCCGATTGTCGTGCCGTGCAGCACATGGGCGATTGCGGAGCGCGGCACGTCGTGTCGTGCGCACAGCTCGACGATACCTGCGATCACGCCGCTCGAGGGGTCGTCAGGGGTGGTCGGAACCTTGTGGATCAGGCTGCGCCCGCTATCGGTATCGGCGAAGACGATATCGGTAAAGGTGCCGCCGACATCGACCCCGATCAGATACACCGGGACCTCACACGCCCCGCCCGGCATCGGACCCGAAACGGGCCCGCCGTCGCCGGACCATAACAAAACTCAAGAGGCAAAGGCTGATGACGACGAGAGATAGCGCCGTCGTCATCGTGCCGAGCGCGTAGATGACCGGCGTCGTCGCATTGGTCTGCATCGCCTGCAGTTCGAGCGGTAGGGTATTGAGCGTGCCGATCGACTGCGACGTCCGGGCGATCTCGTCGTATGACAGGGTGAAGCCGAACAGGGCGACGCCGACGAGGCTTGGCAGGATGATTGGCACGATGACGTGGCGTACCGTCTGCCATCCACTGGCGCCGAGATCGCGCGCGGCCTCCTCATAAGCCGGGTTGAAGCGGTTAAACACCGCCAACATGATCAATAGGCCAAACGGCAGGGTCCAGGTCAGATGCGCGCCTAGGGCCGAGCTGTACCACGCGCGAGGGATCCCGAGCATTTCGAACAAGGAACCAATGCCGAGGCTGACGATTATCGACGGCATCACCAGACTGGCAATAACGAGATAGAGGAGCAAGGTCGAGCCGGCAAACCGGCGGCGATAGGCGAGCCCGGCAAGAAACGAGAAGAGAACGGTGTATACCATAACGATCAGCCCGAGCTTGATCGAGCGGTCGAACGAACCCCAGATGTCACCGATCGGCTGCGGTCGGAACAGCTGCGCAAACCAGTGCAGCGACACGCCATTCATCGGAAAAACCAGCCCACCCTCGGGGCCCTGAAACGACAACAACACGATGGCGATGATCGGGCCGTAAAGGAACAGCACGAACAGCCCGAAGAGAATTGCGAGCGCGTAAAAGATCGGCGGACGGCAGCGCGCGGCAACCGCAGCCATCGATCTAAAGCTCCTTGCGAATGTCGATGGCGCGCATCAGCAGCGCGATCATCACAATGACCGCGGCCAGAAGCACCATCGAGTTCGCCGCGGCCGGCGGAAACTGGAGATAGGAAAGCTGGGTTGTGATCTGCTTGCCGACCGAGGCGATCTGGCCGCCGCCGAGCTCGTCGACAGTGACAAAGTCGCCCATCACCATCGCGATGACAAAGATCGACCCGATCGCAATCCCCGGCTTCGACAAAGGCAGGACGATGTTCGTCATCACTTGCCAGGTGCCGGCCCCGGCATCGACCGCGGCCTCGATCAGCGAGCGGTCGATACGCACCATTGAATTGAAGATCGGAACAATCATCGTCAGCGTATAGAGGTGCACATAGCCAAGGATCACCGCGAACTCGGAATAGAGCAGCCATTCCTGCGGCAGGTGAACAATCCCGAGCCCGAGCAGCAGGCGATTGATCAGCCCATGGCGGCCGAGAAGCGGTATCCAGGCGATCATCCGGATCACGATCGAGGTCCAGAATGGGATCGTGCAGAGCAGCAACAGAACCATCTGCCAAGTTCGGCTCTGTACCAAGAAGATGAGGAAATAGGCGAGCAGGAAGCCGAGCGTGACGGTGGTCATCCAGGTAATCGCACAGAACTCGATCGTGATTAGGTAAGTACGATAAGTGACGGCGGTCGAGAACACCTCGCGATAATTTTCCAGCGTGAACGCGGGGATCAGCATACGGTAGGTCTCGTATCCGAAGAAGCTGACCACGACGACAAGAACGATCGGCACCGCAAAAAACAGCAGAAACACGATCGCAAGCGGCAATACCTGAAGATAGGCGACAGTCGTTGGCAGGCGATTCCGGATCGCCTCGCAAATGGCGGTCGAGCTCCTCGGGACCCTCAACCCCGGGGCCGGTAAGGCGTCCGGTGTCGTCACGCGGCGATAAACTCGTTCCATTTGAAGACCATGTAGCGGTCCTCATCCATGACCGTATTCCACACGGTGACATTACCCATGCGCTCCCAGAACGAGCCGCCGTCGCGCACGGTGCCGGCCTTCTCGATCTTCTCGCCGGTCGGGCTCAGAATGTCGCCCTTGGCCGGTTTCCCTTCCATCCAGTAATCCCACTCGTCGGCGGTCATGTATTTCTTCGCGGTATCGAGCACCGCGGTGTAGTAGCCTTGACGATTGAGGAAAGCGCCTGTCCACCCTGACAAGTACCAATTGATGAATTCGTAGGCAGCATCGAGCATCTTGCCGTCAAGATGGGCGGGCACGCCGAGACCCGCGGCCCAGGCGCGATAGCCCTCTTTTAAAGGCTGGTATTTGCAGGCGATACCCATCTGACGCACCTTGGTCACCGCCGGGGACCACATCGACTGGATGACCACCTCGCCGGACCCCATCAGGTTGACGCTTTCGTTGAATTCCTTCCAAAAGGCACGGAATTGGCCGGCTTTTTTGGCGTCGATCATGACTGCGATTGTCTGGTCGATCTCGGGCTTTGTCATGTTTCCCTTGTCGACGTATTTGACCCGCCCGAGCGCCTGGCACACCATCGCGGCATCCATGATTCCGATCGATGGAATGTTAAGGATTGCGGACTTGCCTTTGAATTCGGGATTGAGCAATTCGGCCCAGGAACTGATCGGTCGCTTGATCAGATCGGGCCGGATGCCGAGCGTGTCGGCGTTGTAGACCGTCGGGATTACCGTCATCCATTTAGACGAATCTTTTGCAAAATCCTTCGACTGTTCCGCCGCCAGATAGGCGACTTTAATAGGAGCGATACCCTCCATCGCGATCTTCTTGCCGCCAGGCAATTCCCCCTTGGTAAAGATCGGCACAATTTGATCGTAGTATTTGATTTTGGTCGTATCGATGCCACGCAAATTGCCGGACGGCACGATCTTTTTCAGCATCCAATATTCGGTGTCGAGCAGGTCGAACGAACTCGGCTGCAGCACCGCGCGTTTGACGACATCGTCTGACACCAGCGAGGTGTATTGCACAGTAAAGCCGAGATCCTGCTTGCACTTGTCGGCCAGTTCCTTGAACTGGTTGACCCCGGTACCGGCGATGCGCAGCGTCACCGGCTCGGCTGCGTGGACGGCGGGCAAGCCGCGCAGGACCCCGCTCCCCACCGCCAAGCCCGCGGCGGATGCCGCTCCGGCGATAATGCGCCGCCGGGTCAGGTGCTGCCGCTGCCGCATTTCTCCCCTCCCTCTATCCTCAATTCACGACATGGACGTCGGCATCGTCCCACCCGACAGCAACGGCGTCGCCCATGCCGACGTCTGCCTCGTCAAACGCATGGTCCATCAATGTCACCGTCAGATCGTCAACGCCGTCGGCCTGAAGGCGCAGTTTGACGACGCTGCCCTGGTATTCGACCGCGGCGATACGTGACGGCAGCGCCTGTCGGGGATTGGCTGTGTCGCCATTAAAGGCCAAGCGATCTGCGATCCGGCCCACGCGCATCCGATCGTTACGGATCGCGACATGGATCGCGCTGCCTGCTGCGAGCCCCCGCCGGGTCGTTCCGATCGGAATTCCCATTGGGCCGCGCAGCCGCGCGCCTTGCCCGTCGGCGGAGTCGACCGTGCAACGCAGGACGTTATGCCCACCGATAAAGCGAGCGACAAAGGTAGTGGTCGGCCGGTCAAACACCGCGCGTGGCGCATCAGCCTGCTCGATGCGGCCGCCATTCATGACGATGACGAGGTCAGCCAATGCCAGAGCTTCATCTTGGCTGTGGGTCACATGGATAAAGGTGATCCCGAACTGGCGCTGAAAGCGCTTCAGCTCTTCTCGCATGCGGACGCGCAGAAACGGGTCGAGCGCCGAGAGCGGCTCGTCGAGCAGCAGAACATGGGGGTCGGTGACCAAGGCGCGGGCGAGTGCGACGCGCTGCTGCTGTCCGCCCGAGAGCTGCGCCGGCAGCCTTTCGGCGTGAGCTTCCATCTCGACAAGGCGCAGCATCTCATGGGCTGAGGCGCGCCGCCCGACCTTGCGGACGCCGCGCATCTTGAGGCTGAAGGCGACATTGTCGATGCAGCTGAGATGCGGAAACAGCGCGTAGTTTTGAAACATCATCGCCGTGCGCCGCCGCGCGGGCGGTAGGTCGGTAACTCGAACCCCACCAACAGCAATCTCACCGCTGGTTGGAAATTCGTGGCCGCGATCATCCGTAAAGTGGTGGTCTTGCCGCAGCCCGACGGTCCCAGCAGGCAGCAGTAACTTCCACGCGGGATCAGCGCGTCGATCGCGTCGACCGCGGCCGTGCGGCCGAACGCCTTGGTGAGTCCCACCAATTGGACCTGAGACGACAGCGTCGACAGAACGGCGCCTCCCTGGCCGCAGCTGCGGCGTCCGATACGCGCCGCGCTCACCCTTCGAGCAAAGCGCGTGCCACGGCGATGCCGCCTTGGCCGAACCGCGATGTGGGGTGGCTGGCCTATGGCTCGGCCAGAGATTTAACCGGCGAAGCGGCGGGCAATGACCGCGATCGGGCCGCCGCCGTCCGGCCCCTGATGCTCAGCGCCGCCCGATACAAACAAGTCGGTGCGGCCGAGCTTGCCAGCAAGAACGCCGCCGACTAATGCCCGTGCGTGGCGGCTCGCATGGATATCGCTATCCTCGTTCATGACATGGCGATTGCCGCGGATCGATCCGCTGCGGGCGGCTTCGGCCTTGGCCATCACGGCGACGACGCGACCGGCAGCGGCGGCATTGAGCTGCTCGCTGGCGACAAACCCGAGCTGTTGCAGTACGCGGCCGAGCGCCGGCAGGTCGATTGCGTCACTCATGACATCATGCGCAATGACGTTGTCACCGCCCCATTGCGCGCTATTGCCGAGGACAATGACCTCATTGTGCATCAATTCGATCCCGGCCGAGGCGCTCGCCCGGGTCGACCATAGGCCGAGATAGCGACCGATCGCCCGATCACCGAGCGCCGCTCGATCGACCTCGCCCAGGGCAAGCGCGGCGCCGAGCGCGGAGGCGCCGCGAGATAGGCCCATTGAGGCGTAGCTGTCCTCGGTGGCTGTGGCGCAGCCCCGCACCGCCGCCTCAGCTATGCGCTCGCTGGTCAAGAGCGGACACTTGACCTGTACCCAATGAATGTCCGCATCGTCGTCGACGCGGGCGTCGGCGATGGCCTCGCGTACTGCGGCGGCAGTTGCCTCGACTTGCGGCATGCGGCCGATTTCCTCCGGCCGGAATGGACGTGTCTTTGCGACGCCGATTGCTAGCGATTTGCCGCCCAGCCGCCGGACCCCTCCATCACGCACGGCAAACACGAGGCAATGTGGCGAAAGCCCGCCCTCGGTGCCGCCCGACATGACCATCGCGATGCGGCTGGGGATGTCCTCGGCGGCGATGCCGAGCGGTGGCGCCAGCACCGCCGAAAAGGCGTGCATCGCGAGCGCGCGGGTGAAATCGTTAACGCAGCCATTGCCCTCGGTTTTGGCGAGAACCGCAACGATTTCGCCGGGCAGCAACTGGCCCCCAGCGATCAACCGCAGGACCCCGCCGAAATCGGCGGGATGGCGCATTGGCAAGCGGTGGACAAGGCACTCCATTGGAGCCTTCCGTTACCGGCCACGGCGGGCATCTAGAACTGATACCGCCGCAGCCGACGATTAGACGGGTCGTCGAGCTACAAACCGCTGCCGGATATCGAGCGAAATCCCAGCGGGCCACCGAGAAAAGTCGACTGTCAAAGCGGAATAGCCAGCAGTGTATCGAACCGGCTGCTGTCGCAGACAACGAGACGCTCTGCGAAGCGCAGGCGACCGCCTTCATCGCGAATCCGATCGACATAGACCCCGGTCGCGAAAAGATCCGTCCGCCCGTCGCGCATGATGCGTGCGACTAGGAACGGCGTTTCTGCAGCGAGGCCCTCATCTCCGACTTCTCCGACCACCGGCAACCCGACGATATGCCGGTAGCTGTGCCGCTCGTAGATGTTCGCGGTTCGCAGTGCGGTAACTCGGTCATGCAACATTGCGCGCAAATCTGCGTAGACGACGCCGGCGCTGTAGCCGTGTTTGCAGTTTTCGGCCGAGGTGATTTTGTAGAGACAGCACTCGACAAAGAAATCGGGCCAGGCCTCGAGCCTGTCGGTGTCGATCGTTGCGGCATAATCGGCGTTGAGTTCCGCAACCCGCAACAGTGCGCTCATATTCCGGTCATCCGGCGCCACAGCGACCAGAAACCACGTACTGCGGCTTCGGTCGCGCGGGTGGCTTGGCTTTCGATACCGGCCCCTCCCATATCGACAATGGCCGCTTCGTTTTGGGCCGTTGCAATGCCGCGTTCCACGAACCCGCCAACGCAGCCGTCCTCCATCGACACGAAGCCCGCGGGGCCGCCCAGGTTCAGGTGCCGCAGCCGCCGCTGACGCATCTCCGGCGTATCGTCGGCATAGGCAAAATAGATCCACTCCAGATTCGTGCGGTCGACTCCGTCCGGGGTGAAAAACCGCAGCGCCATGGCGTTCTGAGTCTTCTGCAGGACGAAGTTCGGAAAAACACTGACGATCTGATGCCGAACACGGTCCGGGTGTTCGTCGATGACATCGATTAGCCGGGGGTCTTGCAGCTTGTAGTCGTCGTCGACGGAGCGCATTCCGGTGTAGGTCGTATCATCCGATTGCGTCGGCGCAATGGTCTCGGACACGCTGCACCCGCCATTGGTGCTGACGATCAGCCCGCCGCCCTGGCTCAACCGGTTGAGCTTGAAGGTCGCGAAGAACAGATGCAGCAGGCTGGCGTGATAGGAATCGCGGGCGTTCTCCGCATACATCTTCCAGTTATTCGGAAGAACTTCGACAAAGCGACCGATGATTTCGATCTTTCGGCCACCAAGGATGCGATCGAACCTCGCTAGCACTTCCGGGCCGATAAAGTCCTCGATAGCGGGTGTCTGATCGGAGAAGGTGCCGAACACGAGGCCGTGGAGCGTCGTAACACGCAATTGCCGCGGGCCGTGATGTTCGTCCTTGAACCCGGGCGGCATGCCACCTTTGCCGTTCACCCCATGGCGGAAAGCGACGGATTTCAGATTGCCGCGCAAGTCGTAACGCCACGCGTGGTAGACGCATTGAAAATCCTTCGCGCTCCGGCCGGTGTTATCGAGGCAAATCAGGGCTCCGCGATGCGCACAGCGGTTTTCGAACGCCGCGATCTTCCCCTCGCTGTCGCGGGCCACCACGACCGGCATCTGCCCGACGACTGTCGTTCGCCGGTCGCCGGGATTGGCGATCTGGTCTTCAAGGCACAAAAAATTCCAAGTCGCGCCCTCGAAAACCCGTTGCTGCTCCGTGCGAAGGAGGGCTTGGTCGCGATAGACCCGAAACGGCACCCTTGTGATGTCGCCGCTCCAACCGATTGGCGACACGCCCTCGGGATGGTGCAAAATCGCGTCGGGCATTGGCTGTCCCCTCTGTGATACACCGCGAAATCTTAGCCGAGATTGCTCGACTTTATGAGTTTGCAGCACAATATCGGCCCTCTTCGGGCGTCAGTGGGCAACTAGATACGCTCGCGAACGGCCGCCCTGAACACTGAAAATCGTAGCCAGATGCTACAGAACGACCCCAGCTCTTGCATTTTTAGATATCGTGGCGGGCGGATGGGAACACCTCGTAGGCGAAAATCTGCATCAACCAGGGAGGTGTGCGGTGGCTAAGGAAATTCTCTGCGGATTTGGCGTAGATGTCGACGCGGTTGCCGGCTGGCTCGGCTCCTACGCCGGCGAGGATTCGCCGGACGACATTTCGCGCGGCCTGTTTGCCGGTGAGATCGGCGCACCGCGGCTGTTGAAACTTTTCGACCGTCTCGGCATCAAGACGACCTGGTTTGTTCCCGGTCACTCGATTGAGACATTCCCCGACCAGATGAAGGCCGTGGCGGCGGGCTGGTCATGAGATCGGTATTCACGGCTACAGCCACGAAAATCCGATCGCAATGACGCCGGCCCAGGAGGAGGCGGTGCTCGACAAATGCGTCGATCTCGTCGCCGGGCTGGCGGGCAGGCGACCGACCGGCTATGTCGCGCCGTGGTGGGAATTTAGCCCGGTCACTAACGAATTGCTGCTTAAGAAGGGCATCAAATACGACCACAGCCTGATGCACCGTGATTTCGAGCCCTATTACGTGCGGGTTGGCGATCGTTGGACCAAGATCGATTATTCGAAGCAACCGGCCGCCTGGATGCAGCCATTGGTTCGCGGCGAGGAGACCGATCTCATCGAAATCCCGGCAAGCTGGTATCTCGACGATTTGCCGCCGATGATGTTCATCAAGAAGTCGCCGAACAGCCACGGCTTTGTCAATCCACGCCACCTCGAGGAGATATGGCGCGACCAGTTCGACTGGGTCTATCGTGAGTACGACTACGCCGTGTTTCCGATGACTATCCATCCCGATGTGTCAGGGCGGCCGCAAGTGCTGCTTATGCTGGAACGGCTCTACCACCACATCGCCCGGCACCCGGGCGTGCGCTTTGTGACGATGGATGAGATGGCCGACGATTTTGCCGAGCGCTTCCCGCGCAGTGGACGGCGGGCACCCGGCATGGTGCGTTGAAATGTGTGGCTTGTGCGGCATGCTCGGGGGTGAGGTCCATTGGACTGACGGCGCTTCCTCCGTTGGAGCTCGAGGCAGCGCGGCGGCGCAGATCCGTCGTGTCGAACGGCTCTATCGCGTCGCACTGTTAAATGCGGTACTCGGGCACTACCGCCTCGCCGTAAGCGATTGGCAGGGCTCGGCATATCTGCTCAGCAATCAGACCGGCCGCACTGAAATCGTCAGTGATCTGATGCAACTCTGGCAGACGGCCGAACGCATGCTTGGGCGGCGCTGTGATCCGCTCGAGGTGACACTGGTCGAGCGCCTCGAAACGGCGGCGTGACCTTGTTGGAGAGCGCCGCCTCTATTCCTGTCTACGTGATGACCGGCTTTCTCGGCAGCGGTAAGACGACGCTATTGCAGCGCCTGCTGGCGGCTCCCAAGCTCTCCGATACGGCGGTGCTGGTCAATGAATTCGGCGAGGTCGGATTGGACCACCATCTGCTGCGCCGGGTCGACGAGGATATTGTGCTGCTGCAGAGCGGATGCCTCTGTTGCACCATACGCGGCGATCTTAGCACGGCGATCCGGGATCTCTATGGCAGGCGCGAGCGCGGCGAGATCGCACCGTTCCAGCGCCTCGTCATCGAGACCACCGGGCTCGCTGATCCAGCGCCAATCCTGTCGATGGTGATGGCCGAGCCGGTGATCCGCCATCATTTCCGGCTGGGCCACGTCATCACGACCGTGGACGGCGTCAACGGACAGTTGCATCTCGATCGCCAGCCCGAATCAGTGAAGCAGGCGGCGGGGCCGACTGCATCATCATCACCAAGACCGACATAGCGGCGAGCGGCGCGATTCGCGACCTGACGATGCGGCTGCGCCGCCTGAACCCGACTGCGACCCTGTTGGCGATGACAATCGACAGCGTGCCCGATCCGGCGCTGCTGCTAACCGCCGACTTCGACGACCCACTGGCCGGTGATGAGGAGCAGCAGCGCTGGCTCAGTATTGCGATCCCCGATGCGCATATCGCGGGGCATCATGACCATGATGTCTATCGCCATGACGCGCGCATCCACGCGTTTTGCCTGATCCTCGACCGGCCGCTCGATTGGATCGCCTTTGGCATCTGGCTCAGCATGTTGCTGCATAGCCGCGGTACCGACGTATTGCGGGTCAAGGGACTGCTCGATGTCTCCGGTTCCGATTGTCCCGTTGTGATCCAAGGCGTACAGCATCTCGTGCATCCGCCGGTTCATCTGCCGGCATGGCCAGACGGTGATCGGCGCACGCGGCTCGTTTTTATCGTCCGCGACATTGCGCGGGTCGAGATCGAGCGTTCGCTCGCCGCATTTAATTGCCTCGGTCAGCAAAATCGCTTGGCATAGCGATTGCCGATCAATCTCTTCGACGTTCGAAAGACCTATTGGGTCGAACGCGCGCGGCCGGATCAGCACATCTTGCCCGAGCTACCGAACATCAGAAAGGCGGAGCATGATTCGAACGGGTGAGGAATATCGCGCCGGACTGCGTGACGGGCGCGAGATCTGGATCGATGGCGAGCGGGTTGCGGACGTGACGGCCCATCCCGCGTTCAAGCCAATCGTCGACGCGAAGGCGCGCATGTACGATCTTGCGCACGATGTTGCAGCGGCGCCGATGATGAGCTTTGCCGAAGGCGGCAAGCGTTTCTCGATCTTGTTGCGCCCGCCGACCGAAAACGAGCATTGGCACGAAAAGTGGCGGGCGATCGACCTCTATTTTAATGATATTCAAGGAGTGGTCACCCGTGTCGGGGACGAGACTGTCGGCGAGATGTGATCGCTGCTCGACGGCCGTGATGTGCTCAACGAGATCGATCCACGTTTCGGCGACAATATCAATAGTCACATCAAGCGGGTCCTGGCTGATGACATCTTTCATGTCTCGGCGAATACCGATCCCAAGGGCGATCGCTCAAAACGCCCACAGGACCAGGACCCCGATATGATGGTGCATGCAGTCCGGGAGACCGACGCCGGCATCATCTTGCGCGGAGCGAAATACGAGACCGCCGCTTCCTACGCCGACCAGGCCTTCCTGAAGCTGACCGTCGGCGCCTGGACCGACGAGGAACTTTCCGATTACGCGGTCGGCTGTATCCTCAGGATGGGCGCGCCCGGGGTGAAGCATCTATGCCGCTCCGGCTTTGCCGGGCGTGACGAACCTGCCGACTACCCGCTGGCGAGCCGCTTTGACGAGGTCGACACGCTGCTCGTTCTCGACGATGTGCTAATCCCTTGGGAGCACGTCTTCTTCTATAGGCATACCCGGGCGGCCTCTTATATCCGCGGGACCTTACACCGCTATTCGGCTTTTCCTTACGTTCTGCGCCTTCTTTACACGACCGACATGATGATCGGCGCAGCATTGTGGAATGCGCGCCAGACCGGTCTCGAACGGCTACAGGCAGTGCGCGAAAAGCTCGCCGATTTGGTGTGCTATCGCGAAGGGATCAACGCCCATCTCGCCGCCTCAATCGCCGAGGCCCAGAGAAGCCCGGCGGGCCTCTTGATGCCGCACCAATCAATGCTTTACGCCGGTCGCATCCATGCCTGCGCGAACCTGCCCCAGATGATGCATATCGCCCGCGAATTGTGCGGTGGCCAGATCTGCGTTACCCCAAGCGCCGCGGCGTTCAGCGGAGGCGGGTCGCGCGGATGGTTGGAAAAATTTTACTCGCTCAATGCCAACTGGCAAGCCGACGATCGTCGCAAATTATTGGCTTTTGCCCGCGACCTGCTGAATTCGGACTATGCCGGACACCGTCTGACTTTCGTTCAGTCCGCTCAGGCGCCGCATTTCAATCACCTGAACGCGGTCTACAACGCATTCGATTTCTCCGGCCCGCTCGATTTTGTCAGGCGCGCCGCCGGGCTGTCGGATCGGGTTGGAAGCGGTTAAAGGAGCGGACGATCGCGCGATTGGTCGCGAAATAACCGGGCGACACGTGCGCGAACCTGTCACCGATCTTTCGGTGCAGCGCAGGCAATTGGTGAAAGGGGATCGATGGAAACAGGTGATGTTCGGCGTGGTAGGGCATGTTCCACATTAGCAGGCGGATCGGGAACAGGGCCAGTGTGGTGCGCGTATTGGTGAGCCCATTGCCGTCCTGGCCGCAACCCGTGTGCTCAGTGAGCAGCAAGGCGCGCAGTAGCGGCTGCGCCAGGATCGCCGGCAGGAACCAGAAATAAAGGGTGGCACCAAAGCCTATTGCGATCGACCCTGCCGCTGCGAGATAGATCAGCAACTGACACGACATCGAACGCGCGATGGCGCGACGCGCTCCGGCCGGCACAAAGGGCAAATCGCTTTTGCGGCCGAGGGCGAGCGCCGGATAGTCAATCACCCGCCGATACCAGAACGTAAAGCCGCTTATCTCCTTAAAGTAGGCCAGCCGACCACTTGCCTTGGGAAACATCAGCTCCGGGTCACGCGTGGGATCCTGCGTGTAGCGGTGATGCCACGTGTGGAAATAGCGATAGTACGTAGCATTGTAAAATCCCAGCACCCCGGAAACCCAGCCGATGGCGTCATTCGCGGCACGCGAGGCGAAAGCGGTGCGGTGCACGCATTCGTGCATCGGCGCAAACATCGTCACAGCATGACCCCATGCAGCAGCATTGCGGGGATCAGCAAATACCAATGTGGCAGGGCCAGCCACACCAACACCCCGGTCGCCGCCACGCAGGTCAGGTGCATGCCAAATTGCGCCGCTCCACGCAGATCGGATCGCTGCGCGAGCGCGCGCAAGGCGGCAACATCGATAATGCCACAAGCCGACGGTGTCTCGTCGACAGTCATCGGCACGCTTGAGATATCGGCTGCTTGGATGGTCATGCCGGGTGTCGCACGCAAAAAGGCGCGCCAACATATGAGGCTGGCCCCCAATTTGCACATCGGGAATTTAACGGTGCGACCATCGCAAGGGAGGCTGATCTGATGAACCAGGATCGCCGAGGCGAGCACATGAAGCTCGGCGCGTTTTTTCACCCAACCGGCAATCACGTCGCAGCCTGGCTGCATCCCGAGGCGCAGATCGATGCCGGCACCAACTTCCGGCACTACGCGCAGATCACGCAGACCGCCGAGCGCGGCAAGTTTGACCTGATGTTCGTCGCCGATGCGGTTGCGGTGCGCGACGGCAAACTCGCCGCGCTTAGCCGCTGGCCGCAATACATGGCGTATTTCGACCCGCTGACCTTGCTGCCCGCACTCGCCGCGGTGACGACGCATATTGGTCTCTGCGCCACCGCCACGACCAGCTACAACGAGCCCTACCACATCGCCCGCAAATTCGCCTCGCTCGACCACATCAGCGGCGGCCGCGCCGGCTGGAATATTGTGACCTCGTCGAATATTTCGGAAGCCTACAATTTCGGCCGCGAACAGCATTACGAGCACGGCGAACGCTATGACCGGGCGGTCGAATTCGTCGAGGTGGTGCAAGGGTTGTGGGACAGCTGGGATGATGACGCCTTTGTACGCGACCGCGCGTCGGGTCGCTATTTCGATCCCGCCAAGCTGCATGTACTGAACCACAAGGGCCAGCATTTCTCGGTACGCGGGCCGCTCAATGTCGCACGCGCGCCGCAGGGTCATCCGGTGCTGTTCCAGGCGGGATCGTCCGATGTCGGCCGCGAAGTCGCGGCGCGCTTTGCCGAAGGTGTGTTCACGCCTCAGCACGGCCTTGGCGACGCACAGGAATTTTACCGTGACCTCAAAGGGCGCATGGCCAGGTACGGTCGGCCCTCCGAGGCGCTGAAAATCATGCCGGGGCTCAACGTGATCGTCGGCTGTACTGTCGAAGAGGCCCAGGAAAAACAGCGCTTTCTGCAATCGAAGATCCACCCCGATGTTGGTCTCGAACTGTTGTCAAATGCGGTGGGCGGCTTCGACCTGTCGGAATATGACATCGACGGACCGCTCCCCGAGATCCCCGATGGTTACGGCGTGCTTAGCAGCCAGACCTCGATGCGCAACGTTATCCGCTGGGCGCGCGAGGAAGAGCTGACCATTCGCCAGCTCTACGAACGCTTTGCCGGCGCCCGAGGCCAGCGCACATTGATCGGCTCGCCGGCCAACATCGCTGACGACATGGAAAAATGGTTCCGGGGATACGGCGTCGACGGATTTCTGGTGCACCCGCCCTATCTTCCCGGAGGCCTTGATGATTTCGTCGATCTGGTGATCCCGGAGTTGCAGTCGCGGGGGCTGTTCCGCACGGAATACGAAGGCGCGACGTTGCGCGAGAATATGGGGCTCACGCGACCGCCCAGCCGATATCAAGAAGCCGGCTGACCGAGCCGCGGCCGGCCTCCTGTCCTGGGATTTCCCACACCGGTTAGGGACTTCGTTTCGGTCGCCGTTTCTGAACGCGCGAACCGGTGTCGCCGGCAGCTTGACAAGGAAAGCAGCCCGACAATGGACTGCGAATTGGCGTAGTTCTTGCTCTGAGCGTTCTGAATACTTTAGCGGGGAACGGGAGGTCGGCGTGTCGAAACGGTTTCATCTCGCCTGGTTCACAAATTTCACCGCAGGCGATTGGAAAGCGCCGTTTTCCCATGGTGGGTCGCCTTGGGACCGCAAGTTCTTTGTCGAATTTGCCCAGGCGATGGAGCGGGCTTGTTTCGACTATATGATCCTCGAAGATACGCTAATGGTGTCCGAAGCCTGGGCCGGCACCGCAGAAATGTCGTTGAGCCAGGCGCTGCAGGTGCCCAAGCACGATCCAGTGCCGTTGGCCGCGATGATCGCAGCCGCCACCTCAAAACTCGGCATCGTCGCGACGATGTCGACGATGGCTTGGCCGCCTTTCATGCTCGCCCGGGCCGCGACGACCATCGATCACATTTCGGGCGGCCGCTTCGGGTGGAATATCGTCACGTCGGGCGAGGACGCGGCTGCTCAGCAATTTGGCCTCGACAAACTGCCGCCGCGCGAGCTGCGCTACGCGATGGCAGACGAGTACATGGAGCTGGTGTACCAACTTTTCGATTCATGGCACCCGGATGCGGTAGTCAAAGATCGCGAGCGTGGCACCTACGCCGATTGGCGTAAGGTTCGCCCGATCCATTTCGAAGGGGAGTTCTTTAAATGCCGCGGTCCGCTCAACACCGCGCCGTCGCCGCAGGGCCGCCCAACCTTTGTCCAGGCTGGCGGGTCACCACGTGGCCGCGCCTTTGCCGCAAAACACGCTGACTCGATCATCGCCTCGTGTTACGGCATCGCCGGTATGAGAGAATATCGCGACGATGTGCGAACTCACGCGCTTCGCTCCGGGCGCAACCCGGACGAGATCAAGGTCCTCTACCTGGTCTACCCGTTTCTTGGCGAGACCAGCGTTGAGGCGCAGGACAAATACCGACGCCTCGTTGACTCTGACGGCTTCATCCAGGCCGCGCTGCGTCCGTCGGCCAGATCACAGACATCGACTTCTCGAAATTTCCGCTCGATGAACCGCTGCCGCGCATCACGACCAATGGCGAACAGGGCTCGCTCGACCGTTTCGCCCAATGGGGCAGCGGCAAGACGCTGCGGCAGCTGGCCTCCGAACGGTTCGACAATGGCCTCAACCTGATTGGCACCCCCGACGAAGTCGCCGATAGTATGATGGACGCAATGGAACAGGTTGGCGGTGATGGGTTCTTGATCAGTACGCCGTTCCAACGCGTCGGCCGCCGCTTTGTCAATGAAGTCTGCGAGGGGCTGGTGCCGGCGTTACAGCGCCGCGGCGTGGTTCGCGAAGCGTATACAAGGCCGACATTGCGCGAGACGCTGCGAGAATTCTAAACAGATCGCGGAGTTATCAAGCGCTGACTGAAGCGGTACTGCTTAGTTCCGCTCTCGGCTCTGCGGCCAAATTGATTTGCCTGGCCATTTTCGTGGCAAGCCGACACTTTCTGAGCGAATTGGCCTTTTCCGAAACGGGAAACCTCTCCATCGGGGTGGAATTCCGGCCCAGATACAGGTTGGGCACCTGGCACACACATTGCACTAGAAACGATAAAACAACGTAAACCAACGCAATGAGGCTTCCTGATGCGCGACCCGAGTGCGCAGGCGCGGATTACGCGGCGCAGCGCCTTAAAGATGGCCGGGGCAGTGGCGTTGCCGGCATTGATCAAGCCGGCGCTGGCGGCCGACCCGTCGACACTGCGGGTTGCCTTTGCGATCCAGCCGGCGACGCTCGACCCGCAAAAAATGCGTGTCGGCGGTGTCGATTACAATAATGCCTACAGTTGCTTCAGCCGGCTGACAACGCAGGACCCGAAGCTTCAGGCTCAGCCGGATTTGGCGACGAGTTGGGAAGCTGCCGAGGACCTGAAGACCTGGACCTTCCATCTGCGTCCGGGGGTGAAATTCCACAATGGCAAAACATTCGATGCCTCGGACGTCGTCTTCACCTTCAAGCGGATTCAGGACAAGAATGTCGGCTCGGTCTTGCGGGTCAATTTCAACATTGTCACCAGCATCGAGGCCGTCGATCCGCTGACCGTCAGGTTCAACCTGTCGATCCCCTATGCCGACTTGCCGGCCGCCACCGCCGCCTACCAGGCTGCGATCGTCACCGAGAGTGCGGTCGACAAATTGGCGACCCATCCGATCGGCACCGGGCCCTTCCGCTTTGTCGAGTATCGCCCGGGCGACCAGTTGGTGATGGAACGCAATCCCGACTATTCCTGCCCGGCGTGCCAAAGCTCGATCGAGTGATTATGCGGATCATTCCGGAATTCACCACTGCGGTGGCCGCACTCGAAAGCGGCGCTGTCGATGCGGTCTTCGACCTGCCGCCCGAGCAGGTCGACAAGCTTAAGAACAGCGCGATCGCGCATGTCGACGAGGTGCAGGCGGGCAGGTGGCAGGGGATCATCTGGAATTCCGCGATGAAGCCATTCGACGACATACGCGTGCGCCGCGCTTTCGCCAAGCTGGTCGACAAGCCGGCCCTCGTCGATATCGCGATGTTCGGCCATGCCACGCCGACGCTGACGCCGATTCCGCCGTTTCACCCCTATTTCCGCAAGGACATCCCAATCGGCGGCGCTGACATCCCCGGCGCCAAGAAACTGCTGGCCGAGGCCGGTATCCCAGAAGGATTCCCGCTCGAAATGTACGTCCCCGGTTCCAACCCCCCGCGAGAGCGGATTGCCACCGCATTCCGCGAAACTGCCAAACAGGCAGGCATCGACGTTCAGCTGCGCACCGTGCCGCCGGACAAGTTCTTCGCCGAGATGGAAGGCAAGGTGCGGTGTTCGGCCGACGGGTTCTATGGCCGGGCGACGCCCGACTTGATGGTGTATCCCTGGTACCACAGCGCCGGATCGTGGAACAACACGCTGTGGCATTACAAAAATCCTGAGGTGGACAAGGTCCTCGACGCCGCCCGGGCCACAACCGACAAGGCAGTGCAGGCAAAGCTTTACGGCCGCTTTCAGGAGTTGGCGCTCGACGATCCTCCCGGCAGCGTTATTTTCGTCCAGAACTTCGCCTGCGGCATCAGCAACAAGGTCCAAAACGTTGCGGTCTCGCCCCTGATGTTGATGGATTTCAGCAAGGCCACGGTGACCGCCTAAGGGTCGGGCGAGATGGCCGCCTACGTCGTACAGCGGCTGGGTGCGGTCATGCTGACCGTTATGGCGATGTCGATATTGGTGTTCCTCGCCACACACGCACTGCCCTCCAATGCCGCGGCGCTGATCCTCGGCCAGTATTCGACACCGGAAACTCAGGCGGCGCTCGAGCATAAGCTGGGCTTCGACCTGCCCTTGCCGGTGCAGTACTGGCATTGGGCGAGGGCAATGCTCGAAGGCGACATGGGACAATCGCTGGAACAGGAACGCCCGGTAGCACCAATGCTGTGGGACGCCTTCGGACGTTCGGCGATCCTGGCAGTCTCGGCGTTGGTCGTGGTTGCGGTTCTGGGCTTGTCTCTCGGCGTAATCGCCGCAGTATGGCGAGGCCGATGGCCGGATCATGCCGCCTCGATCCTAACCTATTTGGGCGTGTCATTGCCGGAGTTCTATTGGGGGCTCGTCCTAATCCTGCTGTTCGGCAGCACGCTGCATCTACTGCCTTCATCCGGCTACGCCAATCTTTCGGACGGGTTCGGCGCCTTCGCTGCGCATCTCTTACTGCCAGTCACGACCTTGACCCTGGCCTTTCTCGCTCATGTCGCTCGCCTGACGCGCTCCAGCATGGTCGAGGCATTAGAAAGCATGTACGTCAAGGTGGCGCGCGCGCGTGGTCTGCCGGAGCGACTGGTCATTTTTCGCCACGCACTGCGCAATGCGATGATGCCGTCGATCACGGTGCTGGCGCAGGATTTTGGGTTTCTGATCGGCGGCATCGTCGCGGTCGAGACGGTCTTTGCCTATCCCGGACTCGGCCGATTGTTGGTCGAGGCATTACAGCGTCAGGACCTTCCCTTGATGCAAGCAGCGATACTGGTGCTGACTGGCGTCTACTGTCTCGCCAATCTGGCGGCCGACTTGCTCTACGCGCTGGTAAATCCGCGCATCCGCTATGGCGGCTCGATTGACTGAGCTCACCGTAGCAACGCCTGTCGTCGGCCACCGCCGGCGGCCCCCCGCGGCGCTGATTGTCGGCGGCGGTCTGGTGCTGACGCTGATTTTAATCGCGGCATTGGCGCAATGGATCGCTCCCTATTCCTATGACCAGATGCATATACATGATCGTTTCTTGCCGCCGAATCTGCATTACCTCGCCGGCACCGACGAGTACGGTCGTGATGTATTCAGCCGTGTTTTGTACGGATCACAACTGTCGCTGGCGCTCGGCGTCACTGCGACTCTGATCAGCATGGGGGTCGGTGTGCCATTAGGGCTGATCGCCGGCTACCGCCGCGGTGCCACCGACGAAATCATCATGCGCACGCTCGACCTGATGCTGGCGTTTCCGCCAATCTTGCTGGTCCTGTTGATCCTGGTGGTGACCCCGCCGAGCCTGATCAAAACCGCAGTTGCGATTGGCATCCTGGCGGTGGCGCCGATCGCGCGCGTCACCCGCAGCGTCGCGCTTGACCTGATGAGTGGTGAGTTCATCGAGGCGGCGCGCGCTCGCGGCGAGCGGCTGCACTACATGCTGGCGCGGGAGCTGCTGCCAAATGTCTGGCCGGTGCTGATGGTGGAGGCCAGCCTGCGGGTCGTATTTGCCGTGCTATTGGGCGCAGTGCTGAGTTTTCTTGGCTTTGGCGTGCAGCCACCCGCTGCCGATTGGGGCCTGATGATCAGCAATGGCCGAGCGTTTGTCGATACCGCGCCCTGGATTTCGCTGGCGCCGGGAATTGCGCTCAGCATTACGGTCATCTCCGTCAGTCTGGTGGGCGATGGCCTGCGCGAGGTGCTGGATCCGAAGCTCGGCGGGCGTCGATGAGCGCGGCGCCCCCGCCATTGGCCGGACCGCTGCTCGAAATCCGCAATCTGACGATCCGTTACCGCCAAGACGACCGGCAGATTACTGCTGTTCGCGATGTCAGCTTCGCGCTCAAGCCGGGCGGCTCGCTCGCCATCGTTGGCGAATCCGGGTCCGGAAAGAGCAGTGTGGCGGGGGCGGTGTTGGACTTCCTCGGCCCCGAAGCCGAAATCACCGGTGCGATCCTGTTCGAGGGTCAGGATCTCGCCCGCCTCGCCCCGGCACACCGCCGGCGGATACTCGGAAGACGCATTGGCGCCGTGTTTCAAGATCCGTTCACGACGCTCAACCCGGCAATCCGGATTGGCCAGCAAATCGCCGAACCGATGGTGCATCATCTCGGGCTGCCGTTGCCCGAGGCGCTCGGCCGTGCCGAAACCGCGCTGCGCGAGATGGGGATCGATCGGGCGGCTGAAGTCGCCCGCGCTTTCCCGCATCAGCTCTCCGGCGGGATGAAGCAGCGCGCGCTGATCGCTGCCGCACTGGCATGCGGACCCTCGCTCCTGATCCTCGATGAACCGACAACCGCACTGGATGTCACCGTCGAGGCGCAGATCCTGCGTCTGTTATCGCGCCTCAGACGCGAGACGGGCGTCGGCATCTTGTTCATCAGCCACAATCTCGGCGTCGTTCGACGGCTCTGCGATGACGTCGCGGTGATGTATGCGAGCCAGCTGGTTGAGCTAGGCGAGGTAGATCAAGTACTGGAGCGCCCCGCCCATCCTTACAGCAAGGGATTGCTCGCCTCGCGTCCGCCGCTCAAGGCCACCTCGCGCGGCAGCCGGCTTGCTGCGATTTCCGGACAGATGCCGGTGGCGCCGACGCCGGATGCCGGCTGCGTGTTTGCGCCGCGTTGCCCGTTCCACGAGCCGCGGTGCAGCGAAGCTCCGCAGCCGCTGGCGATCGGGTCACAGGGTCATCAGGTGCGGTGCTGGAAGGCCGCGGCATTGGGACCGTGGCCGCGCCAAGCACTGGTCGACGAAGAAACGCCGGTGTTCCGCCGCGGCGATGCGCTGGTCAATGTGACTGGCCTCAAAAAGACCTTCGACGCGGGCGCCGGTTTGAGTGCCTGGCGATTGTCGGTCGACGGCGGCTGGCCGGTTTTGCGCCGGCCAACCGGCGTAGCGGCCGTCAACGATGTCTCGTTCTCGATCTCAGCCGGTGAAGTCCTCGGCCTCGTTGGCGAGAGCGGGTGTGGCAAGTGAACCCTCGGGCGCCTGTTATTGCAGCTTTTGCGGCAGAGCGACGGCTGCGTCGAGTTCGACGGGGCTGATCTCGCTCGCCTGCCCTCCCAAGCGCTGAGTCCGTTCCGCCGGCAGGCGCAGATCGTCTTCCAGAACGTTGGTTCCTCGCTCAATCCCCGGCTGTCGGTGGGCGAGGCATTGGGCCGGCCGCTCGCATTGTTCAGCGTGACACAGCCGCGCGACCGGACCCGGCGCGTCGAGGCCCTATTGGAGATGGTGCAGTTGCCTGCCGGTTATCAGAAGCGTTTTCCCCATCAACTGAGCGGTGGCGAACGGCAGCGCGTCGCGATCGCCCGGGCGCTCGCCACCGAGCCCCGTTTTATCGTCTGCGACGAGCCGGTCTCCGCGCTCGACGTGTCGGTGCAGGCGACAATCGTCAATCTGCTCGCCGATCTGCGCGACGCGTTCAGCCTGTCCTATTTGTTCATCTCTCACGATCTAGCCGTCGTAGCTCAGCTCTCCGACCGCATCGCGGTGATGTATCGAGGCCAGATCTGCGAGATCGGCGCCGCCGCCGAAGTATTGGAGCCGCCATATCATCCCTATACCCAGATCCTGCTCACCTCGGCGGCCGATGACGAAGCAACAGCGGAGCCAGCCGGTCACGGGATAGCTGGCGCGGCGGATGCTGGCTGTGTCTTTGCGGCACGCTGCCCGCACAAGCTGGGATCGATCTGCGATACCGCGCCGCCTCCATTGAGAGCTGTGAGTGAGTCCCACGCGATCGCATGCCACATCGACGCAATGCCCGACGCCGCCTTATCCGGCTCGGATGCCCGCTATCACGCCGGATTAAGCGACCAGAGAGCGATTGCGGGGCGCCATCCCGAAGGTTAGGCTGCCTCCTCTTCTGCCGGGAGTGCTTTGATGTGCGGCATCGTCGGGTTGTTTTTCAAACGCGGCGCCGCTACGCCGAGCCTCGGACGGTTGCTGGCCGGCATGTTGTCGGAAATGGCCGAGCGCGGCCCAGACAGTACCGGGTTTGCTGTCTATGGCGATGCGGTGCCTGCGGGATCTTTCAAGGCGACATTGCATGCGCCAACCTCGACACCCGATTGGGAAAGCTTCGAAACCAAGTTGCGCCTCGCGTTTTCGCTCGCCGAGCCGGCCAGGCGTTACGGCAGCCACGCGGTCTATACGCTGCGGGGCGATGATAGGCGATTCTTTGATTGGGTGAACGTCCATCACCCGGAACTCGGCGCCTTCGGTTTTGGCGAGCGCATCGAGGTCTTCAAAGACGTCGGGTTACCGGACGCCGTAACCCGGCGCTTCGGACTCGAACACCGATCCGGCACACACGCCCTCGGCCACACGCGGATGGCGACCGAAAGTGCCGTGACGACCGAACATTCCCATCCGTTTTCGACCGGTCCCGATCTCTGCCTCGTGCATAACGGCTCGTTGTCGAACCACAACCGGGTTCGTCAAACGCTGCGCCGCGAGGGCATCCACTTCATGACCGACAACGATACCGAAGTCGCGGCCGGCTATCTGACGTGGCGTTTGCGCCAGGGGATGAGTTTGACCCAGGCGCTCGAGGCCGCACTCGCAGATCTCGACGGCTTTTACACCTTCGCGGTCGGGACCAAGGACGGGTTTGCCATCCTGCGCGACCCGATCGCTTGCAAGCCTGCGGTCCTCGCCGAAACCGAGGACTGGGTGGCAATGGCGACCGAGTACCGCGCGATTGCCACTTTACCGGGTGCGAGCAGTGCCGAGATCTGGGAGCCGCAGCCGGCAACCGTCTATTGCTGGCAGCGCCAGTGATCGAAGTCGATCTGGCGCAAAGTTCGGTCCGCGCGCTAAATGAGCGGCTGCACCGCCTCACACCGAAAACCAACGAACTTTATTGGCGGGTGACGAACCCAAACGGCGCCCACGCAGTTGCGGTGGGCATCACCCGGCCAGTGCAGATCGAGATCAAAGGGCATGTCGGCTACTACTGCGCGAGTATGAACGCGACGGCGACGGTTGGAGTGGATGGACATGCAGGGACTGGGCTCGCGGAGAATATCATGAGCGGCCTCGTCCGGGTACGCGGCAATGTCTCGCAATCCGCTGCCGCCTCGGGTCGCGGCGGGCTCGTTGTTATCGAGGGTAGTGCGGGAGCGCGCTGCGGCATCTCGATCAAGGGTGTCGATATTGTGGTCGGTGGTTCGGTCGGGCATATGGGCGCATTTATGGCGCAGGCCGGCGCTTTGGTCGTTTGCGGCGATGCCGGCCCTAACCTCGGCGACTCGCTGTATGAGGCCGAGATCTTTGTCGCCGGCACTGTCGCCAGCCTCGGGGCCGACTGCATCGAAACGGACATGACATCGAGCGATGTCGAGCGCGTCGCCGCTCTGCTCGACCACGCGGGCATTGCCGCAAATGCGAGCCGGTTCCGGCATTACGGGTCGGCCCGGCGCCTTTACAATTTCCACATCGACCACGCCGCCGAATATTGATCATGACGGGATCCTCGTTGCGCCGTTCTGCTGCGTTTTCTCCAGCGGTCATTGCCGAGATCGAACGTGCCGCCGACCAAGGCCTCTATCAAATTCGCGGCTTCGGCACCTTGCGGCCATTGCCGAGTTTTGACGATCTTGTCTTGCTCGGCGCATCGATGTCGCGGTACCCACTCGAGGGCTATCGTGAGCGCTGCGCGACCAATGTCACGCTTGGTACGCGCTTTGCCGCAAAGCCGATCGAGCTGAAGATCCCAATCACGATTGCGGGAATGAGTTTTGGCGCGATCGGAGCGAATGCCAAACGCGCGATCGGTCGCGGCGCCAGCGCCGTTGGCACCAGCACGACGACCGGTGATGGCGGCATGAGCGAAGAAGAACGCAGCGAGTTGACGATCCTTGTCTATCAGGTGTTGCCGTCGCGCTATGGCTTCGACCCCGCTCACCTGCGGACCTGCGAGGCAATCGAGATTGTCGTCGGCCAGGGCGCCAAACCCGGCGGCGGCGGCATGCTGCTCGGGCAGAAGATTACCGAGCGCGTAGCGCAGATGCGGACTTTGCCGGCGGGCATCGATCAGCGCAGCCCTTGTCGCCACCCGGATTGGACCGGCCCTGATGATCTCGCGATCAAGATTCAGGAATTGCGCGAACTGACCGATTGGGAAAAGCCGATTTTCGTCAAGATCGGCGCATCACGGCCGCGTTTCGATGTGCAGCTCGCGGTCAAGGCAGGAGCCGACGTCGTCGTGCTCGACGGCATGCAGGGCGGCACCGGCGCCACCCAGGATGTCTTTATCGAGCATGCCGGCATCCCGACCATGCCGGCTTTGCGCCAGGCGGTCGAGGCCCTGCAGGAACTCGGCCAGCACCGCAAAGTGCAGCTGATCATTTCGGGCGGCATTCGCAGCGGCGGCGATGTCGCAAAAGCGCTGGCGATGGGCGCCGATGCGGTCTCGATCGGCACCGCCGCCCTGATCGCGCTCGGCTGCAACCGGGCGATCCATGTCGAGGATTACCAGGCGCTCGGTGCCGAACCCGGCATCTGCCACCATTGCCACACCGGGCGCTGTCCGGTCGGCATTGCGACGCAGGACCCGGCGCTCGAAAGCCGGCTTAATGTCGAGGAGGGTGCGCGGCGGCTCCGCAACTTCCTGACGGTGCTGACGATGGAGGCCCAGACCTTGGCGCGTGCCTGCGGCAAGTCGCATCTCCACAATCTCGAACCGGAGGACCTCGCGGCGCTGACCATCGAAGCGGCCGCGATGGCCGGGGTTCCTCTCGCGGGCACCGACTGGATTCCGGGCAAGACAAAATACTGAGCGCCAAAAAGGGGGACTTTCATGTCGCAGGATTTGGCGAAAGCGGCGGCGGATCGCGGCATCCGCTATTTCCTGATCAGCTTTGTCGATCTGTTCGGCGTATTGCGTGCAAAACTGGTGCCGACGGTCGCGATCGGGCAAATGCAGCGCGACGGCGCCGCGTTTGCCGGCTTTGCAACCCATCTCGACCTGACCCCGGCCGACCCCGACATGTTCGCGATGCCGGACCCCGCGAGCCTGATTCAGATCCCGTGGAAGCCTGAAATCGGCTGGCTCGCCGCCGACCTGCACCTGCATGGCAAGCCGGTCGAGCACGCTCCGCGCTTGCTATTGAAGCGGCAGCTTGCCATGGCCGAAGCGGCTGGCTATCGCCTGAAATCGGGCGTCGAGGCCGAGTTCTTCGTCTTACGCCCGGATGGAAGCGCGGTCGGCGACGATGGCGACCGGCAAGCTAAGCCGTGCTATGACCAGACTGCTCTTCTTCAGCATTACGAGCTGATTCGCGCGGTTAGCGATGCGATGCTTGGACTTGGCTGGGGTCCCTATCAGAGTGACCACGAAGATGCCAACGGCCAGTTCGAGATGAACTGGACTTACGACGACGCGCTGCTTACCGCCGACCGGCATGTGTTTTTCAAGTTCATGGTCAAGGAGCTGGCGCGGCAACACGGGCTGCGCGCGACGTTTATGCCAAAGCCGTTTATGCATCTGACAGGGAATGGCTGCCACGCCCATGTCTCGCTTTGGGATCCTGAGGGCGAGACCAATCTATTTCACGACGAGCAAGGTGAACTTGGCCTGTCGGTGCTCGCCTATCATTTCCTCGGCGGCATTCTCGCTCACGCCGACGCGTTGACGGCGTTGTTCACCCCGACCATCAACAGCTTTAAGCGGATCAACGCGGCCCCGACCGTGTCGGGGGCAACTTGGTCGCCAAATGCGATCAGCTATGGCGCCAATAACCGCACGCATATGGTGCGCATTCCCGAGCCGGGCCGTTTCGAATTGCGGCTGATGGACGGTGCGGCGAACCCCTATCTGCTGCAGGCGGGCATCCTCGCCGGCGGTTTTGACGGCATCGGCCGCAAGCTCCACCCCGGTAAACGGCTTGACATCAACATGTACGAGCCGGGCGCCGCGCCCGCGGACATTCCGCGGCTGCCATCCAACCTTCTCGATTCATTGCGGGCTTTCGAAGCCTCGACGACCTTGCGCGAGGCGCTGGGTGCGGGCTTTGTCGATTCGTACGTTAAGTTACGGATGGTGCAGTGGCGAGACTACATGCACCATCTGACCGAGTGGGAGCGCGACCACACGCTAGATGTGTAGCAATCGGAGCCTTTCAGGGGTGCTTTCCTTGAGCGACTAGTGCGCCAAGATTTGGCTCAGAAACAGCCTTGCGCGGTCGCTCTTTGGGTTGGCAAAGAGTTCCTGTGGCGGTCCGCGCTCGACGATCTCGCCACAGTCCATTAAGACGATCGTGTCGCCAACGGTGCGCGCAAAACCCATCTCGTGGGTCACACACACCATCGTCATCCCTTCCTGCGCCAGTTCGATCATTACGTCGAGCACCTCCTTGATCACTCCGGATCAAGAGCGGAGGTCGGCTCGTCGAACAACATGATTTCGGGGTTCATGCACAGTGTGAGCGGGCGATCGCTACGCGCTGCTGCTGATCACCCGAAAGTTGACCAGGATATTTATCGGCCTGGTCCGGGATGCGGACCCGTTCGAGATACATGCGGGCCGTTTCCTCGGCCTCCCTACGCGGCCGCTTTTAGAACTCCACAAATTATACGAGAAAAATTCATCTTACCCGTGCATTGGGGGAGAGCGGTCAATCGCCCTTCTTCGGACGCATGGCAAGCCAAAATCAGAAAAGCTGGACAAAAACTGGCGCCTCTTCAGGGTCATGGATGCCGCCAAGCATACGAGTGTGGTCGCACTCGGCGGTTCGGGAGACGACCCGCGCGATGAGGGCTGTCGGATGAACGCAGGAATGAAGATCGAACTCAGGCCCCGCCACTGACGGGACTTCTCACGCGTGCTCGATCACGTAGCTCCGAGCAGGAGCACGAACTGCCCTGTTCATATGCCCGCCGAGCAGCGAGCGATCAAGGTGCTCGGCTAAACTCCACGGCAATTCGCCAGTCGCGCGCTACGGCCTGATCAGTCAATGTCCCTGACCTCGGTGCCGGAATGGCTGGCCGAGCAAGAACCGGTGGCGGCGGTGGAAGATAATGTGCTCGCCAAAACAATATGAGCTTGCGCCGGCGCGCGTCCGAGGGCGAAGGCCGGGCTAACCCGAGTGCTCACCAGCAATCAAATCTAGGACAAATTGTTCGGCCGTCTCGCGAACCAATTCCTCCGTAATTTCGTCCAATTTCCGATGTCTATCTTTGAACACCATTTGATTTGTCGAGGCGGCGTTCGACATTGTCGACTTTCCGAATTCGCAGTTATACTCTCCTGGATCAAACCGTACTTCGAGACTGCCTTGCCGGCTAAATCCGTCATCTTCTGATAAATTCACATTGAGGGAAATTGCACCAGAGGCGTCGTTTTGTTGGTCCACCGTTTCCGCGAAGAAGCCGTTGGCCCCTAGGCGCGCAACAACCTCATCGAAAATAGGCCCGACCACCGTGGACTTAATTTGCGCGAACCGGATCCTGGCTTCTGCGACCGTCTTTTCTTGTTGGCTTTTGGCCGCCTCCGCACGCTCTCGATCTGCTTTCAGCTGCCGCAATGCTCGGTCGAGCTTTTCGTATGCCATCTCCGGCCTCTTGAGCGTCGTAAGATATGAACTGTTTCATCGGCGGCCCCGGCGCGCGCCACTTGCGCCTCCCCGTCGCCGCCGCAAGGGGCCGAACGCCGCCGAAGGAAGCGTCGAGATTGTGGCGTTCATCGGTCGGCAGGGGACGGCCTCGTCGGGTGATTACCGGTTATAGCTTACCCACGCCGGGCAAGAGCTATGGACGATGCGGTTGCGGGTCCGATGTTTTCTTGTCTTCATTGGTATCGGGAGCCGCAACGAAGTCGCTCTCGCTTATGCCAGTGCGCATTTCCTCAATCTCAGTCGCCTCGTAGATTTCGGGCCCATTTCCTAAATCCGCTCATCTTGGGATCCATTCGACTATGGTGGAAAGTCATTCAGCGTAAAAAGAGGCCGGGCGGCGAGGGGTGGGCAGTTTCGCGTCGTGCCAAGGACGAGCCGATAATTCACCCGGCCAGGGTCCTCTGCTGATATCGACAATTGTCGCTCTCCGGTAGGTTCGGAAACTACTTACACGCATTACGCATGACTGGACAGAGGCCGTGCGAGAGAGGCCCGCGCCCCGACTAATGCCAATGAATGGGATAGCTCGAGGGCTTACTACCCCACTGCGCGATGTAGGGCCGTCGTCTGGCCGTGTAACCATCCTGAATGTAATCGAGGCGGACTAAGACGACGGTGCAGATGGCCCGGCTGCACCGCAAACGAGCGCTGAACGCCGGCTCGTTGCAGTCGCGTGAATGTCGACGGCTGTCAATCCTAACACCCGATTCAGGCGAGCGGGAGAAATTCTGCGCTGATAATTGAAGTGGGCTTTATGGACTCGCAAACTTATTGAAACATCGGTCTGCTCGTTGATGCGGTAGTACCGTGTCGCCGACACAACTCACGGCCGTCTTGAGCCTTTTGCCGGGCCGCGCTCGGGGGGGAGCAGCGTCACGGGCACAGCCATTTTCTTTTCCGATTTCAGCTGTTTGGGCTTCTTCCCTTCCCGGTTCGATCTTCTCTGCCCTTTTGACATGACCAGCTTCCTTGCGTTAGTCGTCACAGACTCTCTCTGGGTTAGCGGAACCCGCCAAGCGAACTGACCCAATCGGCAATCGGCCGTCTGTCACTCCGGGGCCTTGTCGGCTGTCCCTCGGACGCAGCACGGGTAAGACGAGCGGGGGCTGCGTGATCGGCTTTGGCTCAAACCGAGTGCGCCTTGAGATGAGCTTCGAGCAACCCGCGCCGGCCCGAGCGCCGTCTTACCGGCCGAACCCGGGATCATTAAAAGCTTCAAATCGTCCTCGGCCACACCTCAGGTGGCGGGCTGAATTTGACCTTGATTGCAATCACTCTGCTGCTGTTCCGGTCACCGAAACGGTCGAGGCGGTCGGCAAGATCTTCGAATTTCGTGCCACCCGGCAACATGAAGGAAAATAAGTTCCCTTCAAACACCGCCGTCACGCGGCTCGGCAAGAGCCCTGTTTCAAAAATATCGCCCACGCGCTTTCTCCTGGGATGCCACAGGCACGCTCGGACTAAGCCATATAGAGGAACGCAAACATCACACGTAGGCTCGGAAACTACTCAGACTGGGCCCGCGCGCCCCTGCTCGGAAATCGGTAGCCACGAGTCCAAGGGGTACGACGCCCCGTTTTTCTGTGCGATCGTCGCGGATTTCGGCCTCTGTAGCGTTCAATATCAAATCTTTCGCAAGTTTAACGTTGCGATCGTTGAGAGCTTGCGAGTGCTCTACGAAACTAGAGCCTCGGCCGACTATTACTCGCCATACCGTCCGATTGCTAGAGCGTCGAGGAGGCCCCTTGCAAACGTTGGCGCTCGCAGAGGTGCCTTCGCTTTTCCATCTAAAACGACAGAGGCGTAAAAAAATTGGACCCGCACGCACGTGTTGACAAAAAGCGGCTCCCACGACCCAACCTCGATCTATATTACCCTACCGGTGACTGACGATCAAAGTGGCGGGAGCTGTCGCATTTCTCTAGCGAGGTTCGGATGTATTGCATCTCGGCTCCTGAAAAACGTCTTCACGCGGTGCCAATGGGCAAGCGTCGATAGCGATGCCAGCAGAGGCGCCGCGACACACTCCGGCCCCGCTGGCGAAGCGCCGTTCGCCGCCGCGGCGGAACTCGCCGCCCGCTGCTGACACCTTTCCGGTCGTCGGTCTCGGGGCCTCCGCCGGCGGTCTCGACGCTTTCAGAAGGTTGCTCGCCGCGCTCCCTGCCGGCACCGGCATGGTCTTCATTTTGATCCAGCACCTCGATCCGACGCATGCGAGCATGATGGTCGACCTGCTGGCCGGCCATACGCCGATGACGGTGGAGCAGGCCGCGGACGGGATGATGCTCGAACCCGAGCACATCTACCTCATTCCGCCCGGCGCCTATCTCTCGATCCTCGGCAGTGCGCTGCAGCTATCGGAGCCCCGCGAACGCCACGGTGCGCGTCTGCCGTTCGATTTTTTCCTTCGGTCGTTGGCGGAAGAACTCGGGGAACGCGCGATCTGCGTGATCCTTTCGGGCACCGGCAGCGACGGCAGCTTGGGACTAAAGGCCGTCAAGGAGAAGGGCGGGCTCGTCATCGTGCAGGACCCGGGCGAGGCCGAATACAACGGCATGCCGCGAAGTGCGATCATGACAGGCGCCGTGGACCTGGTGCTCCCGGTCGCGAAAATTCCTCAATTCCTTGCCAAATACGCCGGGCGAGTGGTCCGCAACGGTGAGCGGGAGGGCCTGTCTTCGGACGGTCATCGCCCGGATCGGTTGGCCGAGATCATCGATCTTCTGCGCACGAAGACCCCGCACGATTTCGCGCTCTACAAGCCGGGTACATTGCTGCGCCGGATCGAGCGGCGCATGGCGTTGGCTGGTGTCGACGACAGCGGCCGGTATCTCGACCTGCTGCGGCAGGACGGAAGCGAGCTCGATCTCCTCGCCAAGGATTTGCTGATCAACGTCACCAGCTTTTTCCGCGACCCGAAGGCCTTCGAATTGCTGGCAAAAACGGTGCTTCCCGATCTCGTCCGTGGGCATCCGGGGGACCGACCGTTACGCATTTGGATAGCCGGGTGCAGCAGCGGCGAGGAGACCTATTCTCTCGCCATTCTCTTTCTCGAGGAGATCTCGGCGGCGAAGCGGAACATCAGGCTGCAGGTCTTTGCCTCCGATGTCGACAAGGATGCGGTGGCTCTCGCCCGGGAAGGACGCTATCCGGAATTGGTTGCGGCCGATGTTTCAGCGGTGCGGCTCGCGCGTTTCTTCGCCCAGGAGGAGCACGGCTATCGGGTTGTGGCTGAGTTGCGCGGGGTTGTGGTCTTTACCGTACAGGATGTGTTGGCCGATCCGCCGTTCTCGCGCCTCGACCTGATATCCTGCCGCAACCTGCTGATCTATCTGCGCTCCGAGGCGCAAGAGAAAGTTCTTCGGCTGTTCCATTTCGCCCTCAGCGAAGGCGGCATTTTGATGCTGGGCGGCTCCGAGACCGTGGGTAGCCTCAACGATCGGTTCGAACCGATCTCCAAGGCGCAGCGGATCTATAGGCAAGTCGGGCGCCGCCGACCCGGGGAAGTCGATTTTCCGATCGGCTCGGGTGGGGAAGCACGAGCGATTTGGCCGGGAGGGACGCAGCCTGCAGCAGCGCGCGGCGTCACCCCCGGCGAACTGACGCACCGCCTGCTGATCGAGACCTATGCACCCGCATCGGTCCTGATCAATCGCAAATACGAGTGCCTCTACTACTTCGGACCAACCGACCGCTATTTGCGGGTGGCCGCGGGCGAACCCAGCCGCGATCTGCTCGACCTCGCGCGCGAGGGTCTGCGCAACAAACTCAGGGCGGCGATCCAAGAGGCGAGCCGAGAGCACACGCACGCGACTGCGACCGGCGCACAGGCAAGCTACGGCGGCGCTGCCGTCACGGTCCGCATCGACGTTCGTCCGGTGCAGCGCGAGGGCGAGGAATTGCTGCTGGTCAGCTTTCTGGACGAACCGGACCGCGAGCGTGGGCCGAACCGCCAGGCCGAGCCGGTCAATGACCTCTCGCGGATCGCCGAACTCGAGCAGGAGCTAGACGCCACCCGAAAGGAGCTGCAGAGCACCATCCACGCAATCGAGATCGCCAATGACGAGCAAAAGGCGATCACCCAGGAAGCCATGTCGGCGAACGAGGAGTTCCAGACGACCAACGAGGAGTTGATGACCTCGCGGGAGGAACTCCAGTCGCTCAACGAAGAGCTCACCGCGCTCAACAGCCAGCTTCAGGAAACGCTCGAACGTCAGCGCAGCACGTCCAATGACCTGCAGAACATCCTCGACAGCTCCGGGGTGGCGACCCTGTTCCTGGACAGCGCGCTCAACATCCGATTTTTCACGCCGGCGGCCAAATCGCTGTTCCGCGTCATCGCCACCGATATCGGCCGGCCGCTGGCCGATATCACCCCGCTCGCCGCAGACCGCGATCTCCTTGCCGATGCCGGCGCGGTGCTCACCACGCTCGCGCCACTGGGACGTGAGATCGAAGCCGAGGGCGGTGCCTGGTATGTTCGCCGCATCCTGCCTTACCGCACCCAGGACAACCAGGTCGACGGGGTGGTCATCACCTTCGCTGACATATCCGAAATGAAGGAGGCGGAACGCGAGATCCGGGCGGCGCGCGCCTATTCCGACAGCATCATCGACACGGTCCGCCAACCACTGGTCGTGCTCGACGAGGAGTTACGGGTCATCTCGGCCAACCGTTCTTTTTACGCCACTTTCGCGCTCGATCGCGGGGCGTCCGTCGGACAGCCGCTCGCCGTCGTGGTCCCCCACGCCGATGCGCCAGCATTGCACGGCTTTCTCGCGCGGGTCCCAGTGGCGCCCGCTCTGGTCGAGGATTACGAGTTCGAGATCGAGCTACCGCTGCTCGGCCGGCGGATATTGCTATTGAATGCCCGGGAGATCCCCGACGGGCTGCGCGGCGGAAGGAAGATCCTGCTCGCGATCGACGACATCACCGAACGCAAGCACACGGCGGAAGCGTTGGAGGCCGCGAGACGGCAGGCCGAGGAGGCCAATCTCGGCAAGTCACGCTTTCTTGCCGCCGCCAGCCATGATCTGCGCCAGCCGCTGCAGACGATCAGCCTGCTGCACGAGATATTGGC
Source organism: uncultured Alphaproteobacteria bacterium (assembly GCA_963777435.1). GTDB lineage: Bacteria > Pseudomonadota > Alphaproteobacteria > ATCC43930 > CGMCC-115725 > AP-15. Next base: position 1,905,706 of record CAVZQT010000003.1, on the reverse strand, counting down.
GAAGCAAGTCAAAGATGATTCCGATCTTGAGACTGGTCGCCAGGCTCGACGAGACCGTCAGCACGATGTCGGGCATGCTGGATACGCTCCTCGACATCAACCAGCTCGAGGCCGGCATTGTTCGCCGAGAGATCGTCGATTTCCCGATCAATGCCGTGCTTGAGCAGCTGCGGGTGCAGTTCACCTTTCACGCGACAGCTCATCGCCTCGGGTGGCGCGTGGTGCCGTGCAGCCTCATCGTGCGCAGCGATCCGCGCCTCCTCGAACAGATGATTCGCAATCTGCTCTCGAATGCAGTAAAATACACCGACAAGGGCAAGATCCTGCTTGGTTGCCGGCGGCGCGGCGCCAAACTGCGCATCGAGGTGTGGGACACCGGGACGGGCATTCCCGAAGAGGAACTTCAAGCGATTTTCGAGGAGTTTCATCAGCTCGACAATCCGGCGCGCGAGCTTGCTAAAGGCCTTGGTCTCGGGCTCGCCATCGTAGAGCGGCTGGCAGGCTTATTGGGCCACACCGTCGATGTCCGATCCCGTCCGGGCAAGGGTTCGGTCTTTGCCGTCGAGGTTCCACTCGGGCAAGACGCGTCCCAGTGGCGGCCTCCGGAGGCTCGGGCCGAGGCAGCGGAAAGCGCGCATCAGACTGGCGCTATCCTGGTCGTCGAGGACGACCCCTCGGTGCGCGAGACGCTGGCCCTGCTGCTCGAAAGCGAGGGTAACCGCGCGACCACCGCCGAGGATGGGAGAAAGGCGCTGGAGTTAGCGGGGCGAGGGCTGGCACGGCCCGACCTCGTCGTCGCCGACTACAATCTGCCACGGGGTCTAAACGGCCTGCAGGTCGTCGCCGGGCTGCGGGAGACGCTCGGTTACAAGGTCCCCGCCATCATCCTGACCGGTGACATCTCAACCGAAACGTTGCGTGAGATTGCCCAAGGGGGCCACCTGCACCTGAATAAGCCGGTCAAGGCGAAGGATCTGATCGAGCTGATCCAGCGGTGCCTTGCTGATTTGCGGCCGGCGCAAGCGATCATCCAGCAGCCCGCCGAACCGGCCGGCGATGGCAGGCGACGGCCGACGATGTTTGTGGTCGACGATGACGGCGCTATGCGCGAGGCGATGCGCGATCTGCTCGAGCAAGATGGCTGGACTGTCGAGATCTACGCCAGTTCCGAGGCGTTCCTCGAAGCCTATTGTCCGGGCCGCGAAGGGTGCCTCCTTGTCGATGCCCAGATGCCCGGCATGGGCGGGCTCGAATTGTTGCGGCGACTTAAGAGTGGTGGAAGTCACCTACCGGCGATCATGATCACTGGTCAGGGTGATGTGCCAATGGCGGTCGAGGCGATGAACGCAGGTGCTGTAGATTTCATTGAAAAGCCGATCCGCCGCGACGAGCTGACCGCCAGCATCGAGCGTGCCCTGGAACACACTCGGGATTTGGTCAAGCTGTCGGCTTGGCAGGAAGAGGCAGCGTCACGGCTCGCCGGCCTGACCGCGCGGCAGCGTCAGATCATGGAACTGGTGCTCGCCGGTCATCCGAGCAAAAACATTGGCGCCGACCTCGGTATCAGCCGGCGCACGGTCGAGAACCACCGCGCCGCGGTGATGAAAAAGACCGGCTCGCATTCGTTATCGGCGCTGATCCGCCTAGCGCTCGCCGCAGATCCGGGCTCCGCGCCGCAATCTCAGCGCTAAATGGGGCCATGGGTGCAGCGGGTGAGGAGATCTTCGCCCGCCGGTGCTTCAATGGTATGGGCGAAGCTTCATTCCGTCTCCACCGCGGTCTTTTGTAAGCAGCGCAGCACTTCTGCGACGCTCCAGGCTTGGGCGATGCAACCCCGCGGCGCGAACGGCGGCTCGGCGTCAAACACTTCGCTGATCGAACCAATGCTAGCTTCGGCCAGATGCCGCTCGAAGCCGTCGAGGAAACGTCGCGCGGTCGCGCGATCATTGGGGTAGACCTTCAGCCAGGCATCGATGAACGGGCCGATCAGCCAAGCCCATACCGTGCCCTGGTGGTAGGCAGCATCCCGGGCGCGCAGGTCCCCGAAATAACGCGGTTTGTAATCGGCCTCGCCCGGCGCCAGGGAGCGCAGTCCGACCGGCGTCACCAGCCTTTTATGCACCGCGGTCACGACCGTCTCCCAATGTTTCGGGTGGAGGACGGGGTGCTCGAGCGCAATAGCGAAGATCTGGTTCGGTCGGAAAGCCGAATTGTCGCCATTCTCGCCATCAACGACATCGTACAGATAGCCGCCCGCCGTATGCCAAAAGCGGTGATTGAAAGAAGCGCGCGCCTTGTCCGCATGGGCCGCGAGCTCATCGGCCTCCGGGTCCTGTACGTCGCGCAGCCAATCCGCCAGCAGGCGCAGCGCATTGTACCAGAGCGCGTTGATCTCGACCGCCTTGCCACGGCGCGGCGTTACGACCCAATCGCCGACTTTGGCATCCATCCAGGTCAATGCGTAACCCTCCGCTCCCTGGGTGAGGAGCCCGTCATGCGGGTCGACCTTGATGCCAAAGCGGGTGCCTTCGAGATGGTGCCTTACAATGTCCTTCAAGATCGGCAGTAGGAGCTCCAAGGTCTCCTTGTCCCGGCAATGTTCGACATAGCGATGCAGCGCGTGAAAGAACCACAGCGTCGCATCGGCAGTGTGGTAGAGGCCCTGATTTTGTCCTTCCGGGAACAGGTTCGGGATGAGGCCGTCGCGCACGTAGTGAGCAAAGGTGCGCAGGATCCACCGTGCTTCGATCGCTCGCCCGGTCGCCAGGGTGAGTCCGTCGAGCGAGATCATCGTATCCCGGCCCCAATCGGTGAACCAGTGATAGCCGGCGATCATGGTGCGCACTTCATCGCCTTCGGCCCGCGCTCGGGCCCCGTCGGCAACGCGTCCTACCGGGGTGATGACAAAGGCGTCGGCCGCCAGGACTAGCTCGGCTGCGAACCCGATCTGCGCCGTCTTCGCCGCCATCCCGACAAGACGCCGGCGACGCTCGCCTTCGAAGGTCAGCGCATCGTCGGGGCTCAGCGCCAGAACAGTGTGCCAAGCCTCTTGTCGCAGCGATCAGGGTCAGTGGGCAATCCTTGCGGACCTCTCCGGCAAAGTAGCCAGGACTCCACAGCCAGCCTCGCGAATCGTAGCCGCGCTGCGCCTCAATCTCGTAGAAGTACTCGCGGTGTGAGCCGCCATCGGCGGTAAAGGTCGGGCCTTCTGAGTTCTCCACCGCCAGCCGCAAGGTCGGCAAATCCAGCCCGGCGCTGATCTCGTATCGGTTGTCGCGGACTGTCAACGTGTAACCCGGGGAGAGCGCCTCGCTGAGCGGTGCCTCGAGCCGACGGAAGTTGATCAAGGGTCTGAGCCGCAGGTGCATCCGCCTGCCGTCGCCGAGCAGGCGAAAGGTGCAATGCACGATGTTTTGGCGCGAGGGCACGACAATCGACTTCTCGATGACGACGCCATCGATTTCATATCGCCAGCTCGGCAGGCCCATGTTCAAGGTGAAATCGAGGAATTGTCCTTTCTCGCGTAAATTCACGACGCTTCCGTTTTCGAGCTCGACGTCGACCTCGAGATCGTTGAGAACCACCATGCGGCCAAGCGGAGCCGGTTGGGCGGCGATCAGAAAGCCGTGGTAACGCCGGGTGATCGCTCCCGTTATCGTTGCCGAGGCATAGCCGCCCAACCCGTTCTCCACGAGCCATTCACGCGGAGCTTCCGTGAGCAGATTTTCGGCGCCGATGACCCGAAGCAGGTCAACCATTGGCTTTTTGGAGATGAAAGACGTTCTTCGCCTCGGGGATCGTGACTGAGGAACCAGGGAGGAGGACAGCGGCGCTCTGGCCCGAGATGAGCCAATCCCCTGCGGCATCCCGCACCGGACCTCCTGAACCACCGTAACCGGGAGCTTCGCTCGACCATAGAAGCCGCCAAGCCCGGCCCTCGACCGGTGCCAGCAGCGGCTCAGGTGCGGGGCCGAGAAGGAGGTCCCGACCGAGATTGACAATCAGCAAGCGGTCGGCGCCGTCCGGAGAGAAAAAGCGCAGCATCCAGGCTTCATCTGTCAGCGCGGCGCCATCGATTTGGCACGGCCTCCGACCGAAAACCCGGTCCGTGCGCCGCAGCGCCAGGAGATCGCGATACAGAGCATAGATTGAAGCATGCCGATGCCGTTCGGTGAGATCGAGCACCGATCGGCGAAATGTGTCGATGTCGCCGGGATCGGCGAACTGGGCCTGCATTTCGCTCGTCGCGAGACTGGGAAATTGCGCGAGCTCGCGGTACCGCCCCTCGCGGACGTCGTGCGACAGTGCGATTTCGTGATCGGCAAAATAAAAAAAAGGGCTCGACGCGGCGAATTCCTGTCCTTGGAACAGCATCGGAATGCCCGGCATCAGCAAGAAATAAGCGGTCATCGCGCGAAGCCGGCCAGGGCTCGTCAACGCGTGACAGCGCTCTCCGGTGCCGGAATTGGCAACCTGATCGTGGTTCTGCAGAAAGACAACAAAACTTTCTGCCGGAAGATCGAGCGCGGGCGTGCCGCGCGCTTTTTGCTGCCACTGGTAGCGCTGCCCTTGATAGAGAAAGCCGTGTTTGGCGGCAGCAACGAACTCGCCCGGGCGGCCGCGGTAGTCCGAATAGTAGGCCTCGTGACGGCCAGTCAGTGCCACCATGGCACTGTGATGGAAGTCGTCGTTCCATAACGCATCGAGTCCATATCCGCACCGCTCAGCTGGCCGCGCTAGCTTGGCGTGCTGCGGCTCGTTCTCAGCGACGACAAAGGTAATTCTGCCGCGCCCTGCTGAGCGCACCTGCCGGACAATGGCAGCGATGATATGATCGTCCGATCGATCGAAAATTGCTTGCGTCGCGTCGAGCCGCAGTCCGTCGAGATGATACTCGTCGATCCAATAACCCGCATTGGCGACGAAGAACTCGCGCGCCGAGCCAGAATTGGCGCCGTCAAAATTGATCGCCTCACCCCAGTCGTTGTCCTGGCGGTCAGTGAAATAAGCCGGAGAGAACAATTTGAGATAGTTTCCGTCCGGGCCAAAATGATTGTAGACGACATCGAGGATGACCGCGATGCCGAGAGCATGGGCACGGTCGACAAAATGGCGGAAATCATCGGGCTGGCCGTAGAGCCGGGTCGGCGCGAAGAGGTCGACGCCGTCGTATCCCCAACCGAACCGGCCCGGGAACTCCGCCACGGGCATAATTTCGAGGCAGGTAATGCCGAGCTCGGCGAGAGCCGGCAGCTCGCGCGAAGCGGCTTCCCAACTTCCCTCCGGAGTAAAGGTGCCGATATGCATCTCGTAGATGATGAGTTGTTCGCGTGGGACCCCGCGCCATGTGTCGTCGGTCCACGGGAAAGCTTCGGGATCGATGATTTCCGAAGGTCCGTGCGGTCCTCCCGGTTGAAATCTCGACGCTGGTCGGGAAATGCTGTTTCACCCCGATCGAGACGGAAACGATATCGCATGCAGGCTCGCGCCGGCTCACTCCACAGTGAGAAGTAGCCGTCAGGCTCGGATTCCAATGCCGCCGGTTCGAGGCCTTATTCTGTTGGATATCCGACGGCTCCTCACCCTGAAGCTTCATTGTGATGGTGGACCGCACTACGTTGCGGATGGCCGTCGTGATTTGAACCAGCCGTGCTGCATACGCATGCTCCCTTTCGAAGAGCTTGGAGGCTCGAAGATGATGCCGCGTGACCTGACCGAGATCGCCTGCTGCTGCGGGGGTATGGTCCTTCAAACTTGTACGCGCATGGACATGCGTCCTCCGAGATTGCGATGCTTCACGGGGCATCACGGGCGAGATGCCGATTTCTAGCCCATCAGAACTCAATGGAGCAGGCTCGGAAACTACTCAGGCGCAAGGAACGGTAGCCATATCGGACCGGTTCGCCGCCGTGCGCAATGAGTGGGGCCCCATCATGTTCTCACCCTGTGTGCGAAGCTTTTCAACCGGCCGAGGCCCGATTACATCGGGAGCTGACGCTCAGCCAAAGATGCTCAGCCCAAAAGTCCCCCTTCCTCGCCGGATTCCGTGGCTTCTTACCTCCCGCATTTCAGAATATCACTTTTGCGAGCCCCTCGCGGATCGACAACAATTCCTGCCGGCGCCCCGGGCTCGGTTCCGAATAAGTCATGTCGAGTCTTTCTAGCGTATCGAGGATAATTTGGGACACGATCAGCCGAGCGCCGGCGGGAACGACATACCAGGGGGCGTGCCCGGGCGATGGGTGGTCTGAGCAAGCGCGGTGCTGGCTACTTACTCCGCGTGCTCGTTTATGGCGCCAGCGGTGATTCGCTGGCAGCACAGCGTCAGCGCCAGACCCCACCATCGTTGGCTCATCGCGCTCCTCGGGCGGAGGCATGTAAACGTCGCAGCTGCCGCGCTCCAATAAGAATGCGCGCATTGCCTGGACGCTGCTGCGCACTGGAGAGGTCTATATCGCTATACGGTGTTGCCGCCGCTGTAATTCTGACCCAGGCCTCCGACTGAGAGGGTCTGATACGGCTTGAATAGGGTAACATACCTGTACTTAATCAGATGGTATTTGACAATAGCCATTACAATTTCGATGAGATGACTGAGGAGTTGGTTCCGAGACGGCCGAACAATTTGTGCTCGATTTAATTTGCCGGGTCTTTCGTTAGCGGAGCAAGTCGCCGCCCTACCGCCCTCGAACGATGCGCTGGCCGCCACGGCCTTTTGTACTCGGGGACGTGTGTCGACCCACGCCTTCCGTGTTGGCGAGCCATAGGTAGTTTCCGAACCTATCCGCGCTCGCCCCACCACCGGTATCTACCAGTGCGGGGAGCGGTCGTCGAACGGAGGGTTGACGGCGGCTCCGCGGCTGAGGGGAGGATCGCGTGGTCGCAATAACCAATGCCAGGGCCGCAATCATGATAGAACAAGCTCTAGTCTGCGCGGCAAAGTATCGCGTCCTCGCTTTAAACGAATCGGATCAACTGATGGTCCGATTGCTCAAAAATAATGCCATTTGGCTCGAAAGCACGGCGGCACGCTTAAAACACACCGGCAATCTTTTAAACGATGTTCCAGTTCAAGATCGTACCCCTGCCGAACTCTGCTTTCGCCGCTGCTAGGTTTCGCTAATCTGAAAGGAAAGGTCGTTTCGATGTATATCTCCTTGAAAGATAGCTGTTCCAGCGGCTTTAACAAATGGTGGGACGCTCACCGGCCAGAACTCGAGAAGAATGGCTTGGGATATAGCGGCCACGAGGTGGTGGCTGCCGATCCTGGTCTGGACAACAGGTCAACAATGTCGCGCGAGCGGCCTCATTATCCAACGCTCCACCTGCTGGGTATGCTCTACTGATAGGATACCGCAGTTCACTTTCCGGGAGCGGCTCGTAGCGTCCCGAGATAACCGGCCAGGGAGCATGAAAAGGCAATAACTGACTGAGATCGTGATGACGAGCGCCCATAAGATCAGCGAGAGGACACCCACTGCGGCTTCCGCGGTAAACCGGCCACCGATCGTCTGGATGGCTGTTTGCAGGGTATAGAGCGGCTCGTTCCAAGGTCGCCATAGACAATGCCGAGCGCAGCGAGCGCTGCTCCGGGTGTTGTTCGCCGAGCGACACGGGACGGCGCGGTGTGTTCCTCCGTGGTAGCGACAACCGACATCGAATGGATGCTCCTTTGGCGACGCCCGCCAGCACCGGTGACCGGCTATGCGACCGCAGAAGTCTCCCCCTAGGCGCGTCGCCAAAGTGACGATGGGTTCGCTTTAGCCTGGCGCCGAGGCCGCTGTTGCAAGCCATTCTGACCGCGTTCACGGTCAGCTGGCGTCGAACCCTTTTGTCGTTGCACCCACTGAAAGCCCTCGTGCTTGGTGATGGCGGCGATCGCGATCGAGCCGCCGACCGTTTTGGGCCGCGCGATGGAAAACTTCACAAAGCCGATCGTCGTCTTCACAAGAAAACGCGCTAGATCGACCGCATCGCGGATAGGCATGGCCTCTACGAAGAGAAGCTCAAAGAGCGCGGGCGAGAGCTTGGCATGGAGTTCGCGGGCTGCCTCGGGAGTGAACCCGCTGGCGGCGGCCGCATCCTCGAAACCGGTTCCAAGCCCGAAGATCAGGCGGCTCAGTGCCTCGTATTCCCCGTCCCACCGGATGCCGAAATCCTGCTCGCCTTGTACCTGGGTGGGCGCCGGGGAGTTGGGCCCCCGCAGCAGAACCTCCCAGACCTCCGCAAGCGGGCGGCCCGCAGAATAGCCGCACAGCCGTACCCGGGTCCAGACTTCCCCGGCGTAGGCGGCGGCCTTCTCCTCGAATAGGAAGGAACGAAGCCGGTTCGCGACGTGAGCGAGGGTGTAGCAAGTCGGATCGAGCGCCCAGTCCCTCCGCGTCTCGTCCTCTCCATTGAAGCGGCAGCGCAGGTCCTTGAGCAGCGTATCGATTGACTCGTTTCCAATTCCTCCCGCGCCGGTCACCATCGCTCCAATGGGCAGGTCCTGCTGCAAATTCACGATTTTGTCGGCATGCCCGTAGACCATGCCGCTCGCAAACGAGCTGGCATTGTCCGCCGCCATCACCACCCCATCGTTGATTTTGACAGAGACGAGAACCGTCATATCAAAGACAAATACTTATTTTCTCGCACAGTATCCTCTGCGGCTCGGGCTTAACATACGGTCTCAAGGATAGCCGAGCGAGGACCGCTCATCATCCTATTGTCCGTGCGCTTTGGGTCGCTTTCCGCGGAGGGAGCGATTTAAATCGAAGACTGCCCCCTTCTGTGGTTGTGGCCGCGTCAATCGTACAGCTTGGTCGTGCCCGGGTCACGGTGTGGGCGGGCTTCTGGACGTCCATGGCCGTCGATGTGGCCGGCGGCTCGAGATAGGCCCGCTGCCGTGCTGCGGTTTGCGGGTTGACCGCGTCAGGACGCCGAAGGTCGACCGCTTTTGGCTCCACGGCACGCTTACACAAGGGACTCATGTAGGCGTTCGCCATCTCGTACCAGTTCTATTTTCAACTCCGAGGAAGTGGTGGCAGTCCCAAAACTTCATCAAAACAAGCCCCCGATCAGCCTGGGATGCAGGCGCATGAGTAGAAATATTCAAATACCAATAAGAAATAAATACCTTAGAATCCGTGCAAAAATGCGGGGCACATTTTCCGCACATCAACTCTTTAATTTATAATCTTTGAGTCACTTTTGGTTGTATTGCGCAGCCTGACGCCCCACGTGCCTCAATACGCGTTGGCACTCGCGTTTCGACAGTGTCAGCCCCCGAAAATCCTGGTCCGAGGAGACCGTAATGAAACTGCGTCCGTTACAGGACCGCGTGCTGGTCCGTCGCGTCGATCCCGAGGTGAAAACCTCTGGCGGCATCTTCATCCCCGACACGGCGCAGGAGAAACCGATGGAAGGCGAAGTCATCGCTGTCGGTCCGGGCGCACGTGACGAGAATGGCAAACTGCACCCGCTCGACGTCAAGAGCGGCGACCGCGTGCTGTTCGGCAAGTGGTCGGGCACCGAGGTCAAGCTCGATGGCGAGGACCTGATGATCATGAAGGAAGCCGACATCATGGGGGTGATGGATCAACCGGTTGCCAACAAGAAAGCCGCTTAACCAGGGAGATCGGACATGGCTGCTAAAGAAGTCAGATTTAACGGCGATGCGCGTGACCGCATGCTGCGCGGCATCGAGACACTCGCAAACGCGGTGAACGTGACGCTCGGCCCCAAGGGGCGCAACGTCCTTCTCGACAAATCCTACGGCGCTCCGCGCATCACCAAGGATGGAGTGACGGTCGCCAAGGAGATCGAGCTCTCCGACAGATTCGAGAATATGGGCGCGCAGATGGTCAAGGAGGTTGCCACCCACACCAGCGATCAGGCTGGCGACGGCACGACGACCGCGACGGTGCTGGCCCAGGCGATCGTGCGCGAGGGATCGAAGGCGGTTGCCGCCGGCATGAACCCGATGGATCTAAAGCGCGGCATCGACATGGCCGTCGAGTCGGTCGTCGGTGATATCAAGAAAAACTCCAGAAAAGTGTCGACCAATGCGGAGATTGCGCAGGTCGGCACGATCTCGGCGAATGACGACCGCGAAATCGGCGAGATGATCGCCAATGCAATGGAGAAGGTCGGCAACGAAGGTGTCATTACGGTCGAGGAGGCAAAGAGCCTCGAGACGGAACTCGACATCGTCGAAGGCATGCAATTCGACCGCGGCTATCTCTCGCCCTATTTGTCACCAACGCCGAGAAGATGGTGGCCGAGCTCGAGAACCCGCACGTCCTGCTGTTCGAGAAGAAGCTCTCGGGTCTCCAGGTGATCCTCCCGTTGCTCGAAGCGGTGGTGCAGAGTGGCAATCCGCTGCTGATCGTCGCCGAGGACATCGAGGGCGAGGCGCTGGCGACGCTCGTCGTCAACAAATTGCGCGGCGGTCTCAAAGTCGCGGCGGTGAAGGCCCCCGGTTTCGGCGACCGGCGCAAGTCGATGCTCGAGGACATCGCGGTCCTGACCGGCGGTCAGGTGATCAGCGAGGATCTCGGCATCAAGCTCGAAAACGCGACCCTCGACATGCTCGGCACCGCCAAGAAAGTGCGCATCGAGAAGGACACCACGACGATCATCGACGGCGCCGGCAAGAAGTCGGATATCGAGGGTCGCTGCACGCAGCTCCGCGCGCAGATCGAGGAGACGACCTCGGATTACGATAAAGAGAAATTGCAGGAGAGCTTGGCGAAACTGGCGGGCGGTGTTGCCATCATCCGCGTTGGCGGCGCGACCGAAATCGAGGTCAAGGAGCGTAAGGACCGCGTCGACGACGCGGTGCATGCAACCCGGGCGGCGGTTGAGGAAGGTATAGTCGCCGGCGGCGGCGTCACGCTCCTCTATGCAAGCAAGGCGCTTGGCGGTCTGAACCCCGAGAATGACGACCAGAAGGCCGGCATCGACATCGTGCGCCGTGCTTTGCTGGCGCCGGCACGGCAGATTTTTGTCAATGCCGGGGAGGACGGCTCGATCATTGTCGGCAAGCTGTTGGAGAAGGGCGACGCCAATCACGGCTTCGACGCCCAGAACGGCACCTATGTCGACATGGTCAAGGCCGGCATCATTGATCCGGCCAAAGTCGTGCGCCTGGCTTTGCAGGGCGCCGCCTCCATTGCCGGCCTACTCGTCACCACCGAGGTGATGGTCGCTGAGAAGCCGCAGAGGGGTACGCCAGCCATGTCCGCCGGTGGCATGGGCGGTATGGATGGCATGGATTTTTAATCTTCTAGCCGCGTCCACGCTGCGCCTCTCCTTAGAAAACAGGAGATCTGCTGCTCTTTTCACGGCGGCGGAGCCTCTCCCCCGATCCGGGATGTTGAGGAACTATTCGTATGGAAAAGCATCTGCTTGAAGCCGCCAAACGAGGCAATGCCGAAGCGCAACTCAATCTCGGAATCATTTACGCAAACGGATTGACCGATAGCGGTTACATTGTCGAAGCAACCGACCGGAGGCCGTCAGGTGGCTGCTGGCCGCTGCCGAACAGGGCTTGCCTCGCGCGGAAATCAAACTCGCAGAGATGTATGCTGGCGAGCCCGACTTACCGGAAAGCTCGGTAAAGGCTTGCGGGTGGTACCTGTTGGCGATGATGAGGCTGCGTGGGCCCCATCTCCAGAAGGCTCAGTCCGCCTACCAGCGCGTCTCCTTCGGCTTGGTGCCGTCTCAAATCGCAGAGGTCAGGCGCTTTGCGGAGGGGTGGAAGCCGAAGGCGGAGACTATCGCGGCAGTGTCAGATCAGCCCGCAATGCCTGAGGGAGGACGAGCGTGATTCGGGCCTGGATCGTCCCGCCAATCGTCGTTCCGATCCTGATCGGCCTGGGCTTGGCGGCATTCATGGCGCTTCGAGCATTCCATTGAGCTCACCCGAGAGAGAGAGAGACAGACGGACCCGCTGGACACCGCATTCGATGAGATGGTCATTACCGGAAGTGCCGATGAGCCGTCGCGCGCCCGCGACATGATCGAAGTGTACGGATGGGAAGCAACGACCGTCGCGCGGGACAACGACCGTGCTGCGGCGCTCGGCGGGCAGATACTTCGGGCGAAGTCCTGGATCAGGGTGCTCGGAATGATCCAAAGACAGCAGGCGGCCAAGGCTCCGCCGAGACTCACATCCTTCTAGCCTTAAGAGAACGAAAGTCGCTTTCATCTACAATAAGAAGTGTAATTCGAATGCAAATTTCTCCGGCCGACAGCCTTGCTACCAGTTGGAGACCTCCAATAACCGAGTTGTCTGGTCGGGACGGGCGGGACATTGGCTGAGCCGCGACCGGTTTGTTGGGCGATCGGTGTGGCGAGGCGCAGGCGGGCTGGGTTAGCGAGGTTTTTGGGTCAGGTTGGTGCGGTCTGGGCCGCCAGCCAGACCATCCGCTGCATGTTGTAGACGAGGTTGGCCAAGCCGATCTTGGTTGTCGCTCGGGCGAGGCCGATGGTGCGGATGAACAGGGCCATGGGGCCCTTCTGGCGGGCGAAGACGTGCTCGACCGCCGAGCGCACCGCCGATTTGCGGGCATTGGCGCGGGCGGTGCGGCGTGGCATCGGCCGGCCCATGGGTTTCTTGTGGTGGATCTGCGAGCGCAGAGCACGGCCGGCGAGAAACGCCTCATTGGCCTTTGAGCGGTAGGCGGTGTCGGCCCACACGTCGCTGGCGGTATTGTTTCTGTCGATCAGCTCGGGCAGCAACGCCCCGTCGTGGCGGGCGGCATCGGTGACCGTCCAACGGCGGATCAGGCGATGCCGGCGGTCGATGCCGAGATGATTTTTATAACCAAAGGCCGGGATTGTGTTTCGGCGTGGAAGATTGACCCCGGTATGGGGGTGATCGGCGTCCAATTTTGACCCCCTTTGCGATGTGATGCGCAGGCTGCCCGCCGGGGGATGGCGAGCGGGTGGCGGGGGATGCTGGTTGTGGAGACGATCGGCCGGATCCGGCGGGAGCATTTTGTCAAAGGCAAGTCGATCAAGGCGATCGTCCGCGAGCTGAAGGTGTCGCGGAACACGGTGCGCAAGGTGTTGCGTTCGGGCGCGACGGCTTTTGAGTACGGTCGCCAACTGCAGCCACAGCCGAGGTTGGGACCATGGCGCGACGATCTCGACCAGATGCTGGCGGCGAACGAGGCGAAGCCGGGGCGCGAGCGGCTGACGCTGATTTGGGTTTACGAGGAGCTGCGTGGCCTTGGCTATCGCGGCAGCTACGATGCGGTCCGCCGCTATGCGAAGCGATGGCGTATTGCGCGCGGGGCGGTGACGGCAGAGGCCTATGTGCCGCTGAGCCTTGCGCCGGGCGAGGCCTACCAATTTGACTGGAGCCACGAGGTCGTACTGATCAACGGGGTGACGGTGACGGTCAAGCTGGCGCATGTCCGGCTGTGCCACAGCCGCATGTTGTTCGTGCGAGCCTATCCGCGCGAGACCCAAGAGATGGTGTTCGACGCGCACAACCGCGCCTTCGCCTTTTTCAGGGGCACCTGCACGCGCGGCATCTATGACAACATGAAAACCGCGGTCGAGGCCGTGTTTATCGGCAAGGACCGCCAGTTCAACCGCCGCTTTCTGCGGATGTGCGGGCATTACCTGGTTGAGCCGACTGCCTGTACCCCGGCGGCGGGCTGGGAGAAGGGCCAGGTCGAGAACCAGGTCGGGCTGGTGCGCGAGCGTTTTTTTACGCCGCGACTGCGGGTGGCGAGCTACGAGGAGCTGAACGCCTGGCTGCTCGACCGCTGCGTTGCTTACGCCAAGGCACATCGGCATCCCGAGCTGGCCGACTGCACGATCTGGCAAGCCTTTGAGGCGGAGCGGCCGCAGCTGGTGCCGATTGCCGGCCCGTTCGACGGGTTCCACGCAACGCAAGCCGCGGTCTCGAAGACTTGCCTCATCCGGTTTGACAACAACAAGTACTCGGTCGCTTCGTGCGCCGTCGGCCGGCCGGTCGAGATCCAAGCCTATGCCGATCGCATCGTGATCCGCCAGGACGGCGCGATCGCCGGCCAACATGGGCGCCGCTTCGGTCGCGGCGAGACGATCTACGACCCCTGGCATTACGTGCCGGTACTGGCCAGAAAGCCCGGCGCGCTCAGAAACGGCGCCCCGTTCAAGGACTGGCTCTTGCCGGCTGGATTGGAGCGGGTACGGCGCCGGCTGAAGGGCTCCGACGATGGCGATCGCCAAATGGTCAAGGTTTTATCGGCGGTGCTGACCGACGGCCTCGCTGCGGTCGAGGCGGCTTGTGCCGAGGCGCTCGCCGAGGGTGTCAATTCCGCTGACGTCGTCCTCAATATCCTGGCGCGCCAGCGCGATCCTGGACCGTCGGCAACGATCTTGACCCCAGAGGCGCTGCGGCTACGACACGCGCCGATTGCCGATTGTGCCCGCTACGACCGCCTGCGCCGAGCATTGTGATGGAGCGGACCGACGTTCTCGAGCTGATGTCAAAGCTGAAGCTCTACGGCATGCGTGCGGCCTACGACGAGGTGATGGCGACCGCCATCAAGCGCCGGCACGAGCCGCCGCGCATTGTCGGCGATTTGCTCAGTGCCGAGATCGCCGAGAAGCAGGCACGCTCGATCAAGTACCAGCTGACCATTGCCAAATTGCCGCTGGCTAAGGACATCAATGACTTCGACTTTACTGGCACGCCGGTCAACGAGGCGCAAATCCGCGACTTGGCCAGTGGCGCCTTTCTCGCCGAGCAGCGCAATGCCGTGCTGATTGGTGGAACTGGTACGGGCAAAAGCCATCTGGCGATAGCCATTGCCCGGGCTTGCATCCGCCGGGGCGCCAGAGGCCGCTTCTACACCGTCGTCGACCTCGTCAACCGGCTGGAGGGCGAAGCCCGCGCCGGGCGCCAGGACCGCCTCGCCGAATATCTCACTCGCATGGACTTTATTGTCCTCGACGAACTCGGCTATCTGCCCTTCGCCCAGGCCGGCGGCCAGCTCCTCTTTCATCTGATCAGCCGGCTCTACGAGCGCACCTCGATCGTCGTCACAACCAACCTTGCTTTCGGCGAATGGCCGAGTGTCTTCAGCGACGCCAAGATGACGACGGCGCTGCTGGACCGATTGACCCATCACTGCGAAATCATCGAAACCGGGAACGAGAGCTGGCGGTTCAAACACCGCGCCTGAACCGCTGTACCACCCCGGGCTTGCCCCGGTGGGCAAACAGGCTACCTCCCACGCGCGTCGCTCCGTCGCTCGTAAGGGCACTACGCGACGCGCGCGGGGCCCTCCTGTTCGCTACCGGGACAACCCTGAACCCATGCCCGTCGGGGTCAATTTTGAACGCCTATCCAGGGTCAAACTTCGCCGCCGATTGACAGGCGAGCACGCGGCAGCTCTCCGGCAGGCGATGTGCTACCTGGAGAATTTCCTTCTTGAGGCCCAGCTGCCGGGGCAGTTCGCGTTCAAGGTAGGTCACCGCCTGGTCGGCGGCGACATAGATGACCACCAGGAGTTCGACATTCTCCCCATTCACAAACTCGGCGAACTCGGATCTCGAGTCCTTAAGTTTGGTCCAGATCTTGGCGATCTTGCCAATTGGCTTGCCGCCCTTGTCCTCTCGCAGGTAGATATGGCCACTGGCTGTGAAATCGTCTAAGAGACAGACTGCACGATAGTGCGCCTCGGCTCTTGTGGGGAGCCGGCCGAGCAGCTTAGTAAGATCTTTCTCCAAGTTGTGGCGAAAGTCCTCCGCTTTCTCATCCGAGAAGTCGTAGGCATGCCAGATCTGCTCGTTGCTAAGTGCGGGATTGGCGCGCCGGAACTGATCAATATGAGCACCATCGCTCAAGCAAAGAAAGAGCGTCTGGCGCAGCCGAAGTCTATACGAATCACCGGCTACGAGAGCCTTCACTCGGAAAACGTCTAACCCGCTCTCGTCGGCGACTTCCGCCAACAGCCACGGCCGCACCAGGGTGGGAAAGGCGGAGACAACCAAGTGGTTCATTTCTGCCTCTGACACGTAGATCAGCCGGCGGCGAACCCACTCGTAGGCCGCGGCCCGGGCACCCTTGTCCTCAAACTGCCGTAGCCAAAGCGCAAGCCTTTCTATGAACCGCTGCCCGGGTGCAAACTGCTGATATTCGTCGTACTTGTATTGGGCAAGGTCCTGCAAGACGGCGCGATGGGCCGCGACCTCAGCAGGCCCCAGCCCATCACCCGCGCAAGGAGCCTTTCGGCGAGTTCGTCCTTCAAGGCTCAGACCACTCGTCAGGGTTACAACGCCACCATCAGCCGTCCACCCCGGATCGAGAGACGACTAAGGTAATATAGCGTTGCCTGAGGCCCGAGCACGCCGACCGGGGCAAAGTTCCAGCATCTCTCAAGGTCGGATGAGACCTCATCGACGCTCAGCCCCCACGGGTCGGCGAGCAAATCCGCGTCGTTTCCGGGCCACCGGCCCTTGTCGCCGATCCGCAGGACGGGAGCATCTGGCGTGCCGGCCAAGTTGCGCACGGCCTCAACCACAGCGCCCTTGCCGGACCCGTCAAGGATCACGTCCACGGAGTGTGAGGAACACAGTATACGGGCCATGGGGTCGATCCTCTGTGCCACGTCGGCGACCCGACTAACCCAGATCTCGGAGCAGGCGCCGACGGGGAGGCGCAAGCTGACTTGTACGCGGCGCGCCTCCAGTTCTGCCTGAGGCCAGAGCCGCGTGAGAGCCCGAGCGATCTCCTCGCTGGCTGCGCTTGGCGCTACCTCGTCATCAGATGGTAACTCGCCGACACCCCGGACGACGGAACCGTCGTAGTAGCCTATGATTACCCGGGCACGCAGGCTTGCCGGGAGCGCTCTCTGCAGCGCCCGGCCGGCTGAGCGGCCTCGGCCGGTTGCAATCCCGATAAATGCGCCCGACTCCGCGACACGGACTAGGACTGCCAACATCTCAGAGGGCAGCGCCTGATAGCGCGCACGCTGATCGGAAAGCGTCCCATCGTAGTCAAGCACCAGCGCGCACGGCGCGTCGGATTTCAGCCGCTCGAGGGCGCGGTCGTGGGCCTTGCCGAGCTCGCCGTCTAATGGTAGGCCACGAGCACGCGCCTTGCGCGCTATAGCGGCGTCGCGGGCGGAGCGCTGTGGCGCAAGGGGCGCTAGATGGTAGAGTTTGCGTCCAAACTCGGGCACGCCGGGCCGGCCGGGATCGATCCCTACGGCTGCGCCAGCGCGCTCCGCGAGATGGAGGGCGAACAGCATACCTAAGAGCGTTTGTTCGTCGGCGGCTCCCTCAAACCGCACGGCTCGGAGCGGGGTCTCTGGTGGCAGGAGAGACAGGGTGCGCTCGGCCAACGTCTCGTCTGCGGAGCCGACCATGGCCAAGACTGCGGTCGTTTCGGCGCGCTTGGCTAGCCAATGGTGGCGGCCGTGCCCGAAATTGCGCCAGTCGGCAGCGTGGAGGTTGCCCAGAGCACCCTCGACGAAGCGCGATTCTAGATCCGCGGCGGCGGCCGCGACCGTCGGAGAGAACAGAAGGCTCGTGGTCCGCCCGCGCAGCGTGTCCGCCCAACCCTCGGAATCGGCTCTCAGGCTCTCCAGCGCATCTGTCTGACCGATGACGTCCCCATAATGCGCTGGCAGCGGCACGCTGCCAAAGACGGCTCGGTAGGCGCAAGTTCCTCCGCCACCTTTAGTTATGGTTTTTCACCTGGAGAGCTTACCACCACCGCTACATTCACAGCCGCAGGCACGGCTGGCCAGGCGTTTTTAAATACCACTTTCACCTATGATCCGCTGACGCAGGGCGCGATTGCCGGAATTGATGCGTCGGTACTCAAGAACTATATAAATACGTACTCCGGAACTAGTGAAAATAGATTTCGTCCTACGATAGAACAAGACGGGGTCTTCTACATAGACTCGAACATTGGTGTAACGGTTACAGGACCGACGACCGGTATTCTTGAGACTCTTTCACAAGATGATCTACAAGCCGCGGATTTTGTCTCCTACAACTTTGCAACCGGAACCACAGGTACGGCGAACCCAAATTTTGCCGGCGACACGATGACGTTTGGGCTCTCCGCAATCGCTGGCCCAACTGTAGGATCGGGGACAATCGAAGCTCAGTGGATGGATTTGAGCTACGATGTTCATCAGGTACCGGAGCCCGCCTCGCTCGTTCTCTTCGGCACCGCCCTGCTCGGGTCTGGCCTGATCCGCCGCTGTCGCAAAGGGGTGTAAAGAAAACCGGCGCTCCCTCGCTTGCGGGGGAGGGGATTTGGATCAACACTTCCCCGCTTTCGGGGCGGGGGTGGGGTCCTAGCCGGCAAACGCGGCGATCCCGGTCTGGGCGCGGCCGAGGATCAGCGCATGGATGTCGTGCGTGCCTTCGTAGGTATTGACCGCTTCGAGGTTCATCACGTGGCGGATCACATGGTATTCGTCGGAAACGCCGTTGCCGCCGTGCATGTCGCGCGCGATCCGCGCGATGTCGAGCGCCTTGCCGGCATTGTTCCGCTTTAACAGTGAGATCATTTCGGGCGCGGCCCGCGCCTGGTCCTTGAGCCGCCCAAGCCGCAGGCAGCCATTGAGGCCGAGGGCGATCTCGGTCTGCATATCGACGAGCTTTTTCTGGATCAGCTGGTTGGCGGCGAGCGGCCGTCCGAACTGGCGGCGCTCGAGAGTGTAGTTTCGCGCCTGATGCCAGCAGAATTCGGCGGCCCCTATCGCTCCCCAGGCGATGCCGTAGCGTGCATTGTTGAGGCACGAGAACGGACCGCGCAAGCCGCTGACCTCGGGTAACAGATTGTCCTCGGGTACGAAGACATCGTCCATCACGATTTCGCCGGTGACCGAAGCCCGCAGGCTGAACTTCCCTTCGATTTTGGGCGTGCTGAGGCCCGGCATGCCGCGTTCGAGAACAAAGCCGCGGATGACGCCATCTTCGGTCTTGGCCCAGACCACCATAACATCGGCGATCGGGGAATTGGTGATCCACATCTTGGCGCCGTTCAGCCGGTAGCCGCCCGGCGCTCTCACAGCCCGCGTCGTCATGCCGCCGGGATCGGAGCCGTGGTCGGGCTCGGTCAGCCCAAAGCAACCCACCCACTCGCCCCTCGCCAGCTTTGGCAAGTATTTCTGGCGCTGCGCTTCGCTGCCGAAATCCTCGATCGGATACATGACGAGGCTCGACTGCACACTCATCGCCGAGCGATAGCCGCTATCGACGCGCTCGACCTCACGCGCGATCAGGCCGTAGCAGACGTAGTTGACGCCGGCGCAGCCGTAACCGTCGATCGTCGAGCCAAGAAAACCGAGCGCGCCCATCTCATTCATGATCTCGCGATCAAAACGCTCGCGCCGGTTGGCTTCGATTACCCGCGGCAGCAGCTTTTCCTGGCAGTAAGCGCGGGCGCTGTCGCGCACCATGCGCTCGTCTTCGCTCAGTTCGTCTTCGAGCAACAGCGGATCGGTCCAATCGAACTTCGCCGGGGCTGGCCTAGCCGAACTTTCCGCGGCAAGGTGCGAAGCGAGCGAAGCGTCGGCTTGCATCAGAGACCTCGGCGGCTACTTAAAACGGCCGCCATTATACCGCGACGAGCCTGCGCGCGGATACACCTATCGAGCCTCCCTACGAGGCCGTTCGGAACCCCAGGCATATTTACTGCGGGGCTGGGCCTCGCCCCGCACTTATTTTTTGCTGTTTGGCTGCCGGCCGGAGCCGCGGCCGAGACCGATCTTTTTGGCAAAGGCCGAACGCTGCTCGGCGTAGTTCGGGGCAACCATCGGATAATCCGGCGCCAGCCCCCAACGCGCCCGATATTCGTCCGGTGTCATATTGTAAGTCGACCGCAGGTGCCGTTTCAGCATCTTCAGTTTCTTGCCGTCTTCCAAACAAATCAAATAATCGGGCGTAATCGATTTGCGGATCGGCACTGCCGGCTTTGCCGGTTCTGGTACCGGCTCAGCGATCGGCCCCTCCAACCCCTTCAATGAATGATAGACGGCATTGATGACCTCGGCCAGCTGCGCCGTCGGCAACGTATTGTTACTAACATAAGCCGCTACGACATCTGCGGTCATCCGCAACAGCTCTTCTTCCGCCATTTTCGGCGTCGCCGTTTCTGCCATCTTTCGCCCCGAATAAGACTGAATGTGCACGCGAATGACGATAATTACCGCACGAATATCTTGTGTCAACGGAAACCTATGGGAGAGCATTGTAATTCTGGTTTGCGGCTGACCCCAAGGACTTGCTCAAGCTGTCGCGAGACCCTGAACTTGCTTGCGCCGTGCGCGTGGAGCCCCGTGCGAGTCGCTTAGGACAGACGAGCGGAAGCTTTGGGCCGCAGAATCCCTTGTCGTCGGCCCGCGATTTCCTTCGTGTCCCCTAGCTGCGAATCGACCGCGATTTATGGTAGCCGGTTGGCACCCATCACCGAGATATGGTAGGGGTAAGCTGTCTGGGTTCGACGCTGGTGACGCCGATCGGGAACATGCCGATCGAGGACTGCATTGGGTTCGAGTGATTTATGGGATTAAGGATGGCCGTATCCGCAAGATTGTCTGGCATAGGGGAGGCGACCCGCACCGGTGATGCGCGGCTGGCCGACAGCGATCCCGAACTCGCCGCGGCAATCGCCGCCGAATTGGCGCGCCAGCAGTCGCAAATCGAGCTGATCGCCAGTGAGAATATCGTTTCGCGCGCGGTCCTCGAAGCCCAGGGCTCGGTGCTGACCAATAAATACGCCGAGGGCTATCCGGGCCGGCGCTATTACGGTGGCTGCGAATTTGTCGATATTGCCGAGCAATTGGCGATTGATCGCGCCAAACGGTTATTTGGCTGTGCTTTTGCCAATGTGCAGCCGCATTCCGGCGCGCAAGCAAACCAAGCCGTTTTCCTGGCTTTGCTGAGCCCGGGCGACACGATCCTCGGCATGTCACTTGCCGCGGGCGGCCACCTCACTCACGGCGCGCGGCCAAACCTTTCGGGAAAGTGGTTTAACGCCGTCTCTTACGGTGTCCGCCGCGAGGACGCGCGTATCGACTTCGACGAGGTCGAGCGGCTGGCGCGCGAGCATCGGCCGAAGCTGATCATCGCCGGTGGGAGCGCCTATCCCCGCATCATCGATTTTGCCCGTTTTCGCGCGATCGCCGACGAGGTCGGCGCCTATTTAATGGTCGATATGGCGCATTTTGCCGGGCTGGTCGCCGGCGGGGCGCATCCGAGCCCGTTGCCCCATGCTCATGTCGTCACGACAACGACGCATAAGACGTTGCGCGGACCGCGCGGCGGCATGATCCTCGCAGAGGACGAAGAGGTCGGCCGGCAGATCAACGCAGCGGTCTTCCCCGGCCTGCAGGGCGGCCCACTAATGCACGTGATTGCCGCCAAGGCGGTGGCGCTGGGCGAGGCATTAAGACCTTCTTTCGCCGGCTATACCGCCGCCGTCGTCGAGAATGCTCGTGTCCTCGCCGAAGAATTGGCGCAGGCGGGGCTCGCGATCGTCTCGGGTGGCACGGACACGCATTTGATGCTGGTCGATCTTCGTCCACTCGGGCTGACCGGACGCGACGCCGAAGTGAGTGTCGAACGCGCCGGGATCACCTGCAACAAAAACGGCGTCCCGTTTGATCCGGAAAAGCCGACCATTACCTCTGGCGTCCGGCTCGGCTCGCCGGCAGCGACGTCGCGCGGCTTTGGGGTCGAGGAGTTTCGCTCTGTCGGCAGAATGATCACCGAGGTGCTCGAGGGCCTTGCGCGCGGCCCTGCCGACAACGGTTCGGCGGAAGCCCGGGTGCGCGAGCAGGTGCGCGCGTTGTGTCGGCGGTTTCCGATTTATCAAGGCCTGGATTCCTAGCCGCGCGATAACGGGAGGAGCAGATGCGCTGTCCGTTCTGTGGCGCCGAAGACACGCAGGTCAAGGATTCGCGCCCAACCGACGATCGCGGCGCCATCCGTCGGCGGCGTTTTTGTCCGAATTGCGCGGCGCGGTTTACGACCTTCGAGCGCGTGCAGCTACGCGACCTTACTGTTGTCAAAAAGAACGGCCAACGTGAACCGTTTGACCGCGACAAGCTGGCTCGCTCGATCTACATCGCGTTGCGAAAACGGCCGTTTGAGCCCGACCGCGTCGAGCGCATCATCAACTCGCTGGTGCGGCAACTCGAAAGTTCGGGCGAGACCGACATCCCCAGCGATGTGATCGGCGGTCTCGTCATGGAGGCGCTGTCGAGCCTCGACCAGGTAGCCTATATCCGCTTTGCCTCGGTCTACCGGAATTTCCGCGAGGCCAAGGATTTCGGCGAATTTGTCGGGCGCATCGCCGCAGATGGCGATTAAGGTCGATGCGCCCCGCAGCGGCGACAACAGCGATCCCGAGACCGACCTTCGCTGGATGCGCGCCGCGTTTGCACTGGCGCGCCGGGGGGTTGGTAATGTCTGGCCAAACCCGGCGGTCGGCTGCGTTCTCGTCGGCGACGGCCGCGTCGTCGGGCGCGGCTGGACCCGGCCCGGCGGCAGACCGCATGCCGAAACCGAGGCATTGCGTCGCGCCGGGGCTTTGGCCCGCGGCACAACCGCTTATGTCAGCCTCGAACCGTGCAGCCATTGGGGACGCACCTCACCCTGTGCCGACGCGCTGATCGCCGCTGGAGTGCGCCGGGTTGTCGCTGCGCTCGAAGATCCCGACCCACGCGTATCGGGGTCAGGGATCGGGCGGCTGCGCGACGCTGGGCTCGCGGTAGAAGTCGGGATCGGCGCGGCCGAGGCGGCCGAAATCAACGCCGGCTTTTTGACCCGCCAGCGGCTCGGGCGGCCATTCGTCACCCTCAAGCTCGCGACCTCGCTCGATGGCAAGATCGCCACCGCCACCGGCGAAAGCCGGTGGATTACCGGGCCGCCGGCCCGCGCTTATGCCCACAAACTGCGCGCCGAGCACGACGCGATCATGGTCGGCACCGGCACCGTGCTCGCCGATAATCCGCAGCTGACCTGCCGGCTACCGGGACTTGCCGATCGCTCGCCGGTGCGGGTCGTGCTGGATCGGCATTTGCAGATTCCGCCGACGACGCATTTGATCGCCGAGGCGCGGGAGATCACAACTCTGGTTCTCACTCTGCGCGGCGCTGACCCACGGCACCGCGAAACCTTTCTCTCCGCCGGGGCCATCCTGGTCGAAGTCGAGGCGAACGCCGAGGGTCAGATCGATCTCGCAGACGCTCTTCAGGCGCTCGGCCGACATGGGCTGACGAGGCTATTGGTTGAAGGGGGCGCCCGCGTTGCCGCCGCTCTGTTGCGGGTGGACCTCGTCGATCGTCTCGTGTTGCTGCACGCGCCGCTCCTGATCGGCGGGGACGGAATGTCGGCGGTTGGCGAGCTTGCCCTCGCCGCTCTAGCCGATGCTCCCCGTTTCGAGCGGGTCAACAGCGAAGCGATCGGCGCCGATTTGGTGACCACGTTTCGGGCCCGCGGCTAACAACCTACAGCCTGAATGGCCCGACCCGTGAACGGCGGCGTATCAGGTGCCATCCCACAATTCCTGCGTTGCCAATTTGGCGCCCTCGCCGAGCGCCGCAAGCTTGGTCCACACCACACTCGGATGCACCTCGCACGAGGTCGAAAAGCTGGCAAACCCGCAATCGGCGCCGGCGATGACATTCTCGCGGCCGACGACCATGGCAAATCGGGCGATCCGCTGGGCGATGGTCTCGGGATGCTCGACCAGGTTCGAGGCGTGGGTGATGACGCCGGGGATCAACACCTTTCCGTCGGGTAATTTGACCGCTTCCCAAACCCGCCACTCGTGCTCGTGACGCGGGTTGGCGGCTTCGAACGAATAGGCGCCGGCCGCCACCCGCAACATGATATCGACGAGGTGCTTCAACTCGATGTCGTGGACGCGCGGCCCCATGTTGATGCTGTAGCAGGTGTGGTAACGGATACGCTCGTCCGGAATGCCTTTGAGCGCGTGGTTCAGCAATTCGACGCTGGCATTCGCCCATTTGCGGCATTGATCGAGGTCGATGTCGGGATGCATCGCCCAGTGGCTTGCTAGCTGCGGATCGTCGACCTGCAGGATTAGCCCGGCGTCGACAATGGCTCGATATTCCTCGCGCAAGGCTTCGGCGAGGGCTACCCGAAACTCTTCGTCAGTCTTGTAATGTTCGTTCGTGTTCCAATTCGCGAGATTGGTCGGCGAAACCGCCGGCATAAACGCTTCCACGTACGGGACATGCGCCAGTGCCGCCTTCAAATTGTCGATGTCGCGGCGTAGCGCGGCGTGGCCGCGGTATGATACCGGTCCTGTACACACCCATCGCATCGGCGGTGCGCGTCCCGCCATCCCGGGCATTTGCGCCGCCCATTCATAATATTCCGGAAAGGCGAGATACTCGCGCGAGTTCGCCCAATTGCCGGTGCGGCTGGAATTTGGCCGCGGCTCGATCCCGGCAAGGCGCTCATTGACATAAGGGATAAAGCCGAACCGCCCCATCTCGCCATCGGCGACGATGTCGATACCGGCCGCCGCCTGCTTTTCGAGAACCTCGGCAACGGCAGTCTTGACACGCGCTGCGAAGGCCAGCGGATCGAATGCCGTCCCCTGCTCCTTCGCCTGGATCATCGCCGATAGATCGGGCGGCCGTGGCAGGCTGCCGACATGGGTGGTAAGGATTTGCTCGGTGCTGCGCTTCATGCCGCCCTCCCCAGATTTGGCCTTGTCGCGGACATCAGCCTACCGTCGCAACCCGGCGGAAAGCACCCCTATTGCGTCAGCACCGTGCGCAGGGCGGTGATCGACGGCATAAAGAAGTACCCGGCGGCGGTCAGGACGACAAACTGGTTGGGCAGGTCGAGAGTGGTGCGCCGATTGCCAGCCGGGTAGTTCGGGTGGGGCTCGTCCATCATGCGCGTACCTTGGCCGGGCGCCTGCCCGATAATCGGGTCATAGCCAGGGGTGACCGTGCCACCCGCGGGCCGCGTCTTGCCATCGGCAAATTCGGGGTTGTTGGCATAACGGCACTGGATGTACTCGAACTGACGCTCGATCGAGGTCTGATAACAGACGAACATCAGCCCGCGGCTGTGCCGCGTTGTCATCTCACCTGGCTTGACCTCCGGGCCGAACGGAATCCCGGCGCGAATGATGCGATGACGCTGGGCCTCAGCCAGGCTGCCCGCGTCGTCGCGGGAATAGACTTTGCGGATATGGGCGGCAAAAGGGCATTTGCGCTGGAACCGATCGTCGGCATAGACGAAATCATTGTTGCAGTCGGGGTCGGCTCCCAGCGCCCGGTCATCGCGCAACGGCGCCAGTTCCATCGGCGCGCCGCTTTTCCACCGCCCGACCATGCGCGCCGCCAGCAACTCCCGGTCCATGCCAAGCTGTGCTGCGCGCTCGGCTACAAAGCGACGGAACTCGGGGACTTTCTGTTCCAGCCGCCGAAACACCATATAAGAACCGTTGCGCATCCACGGCGCCGCCATTTCCGGCGCCGGCCCTCGTTTGATCGGATCCTTCGGGTCTTGCCCCGGGTAGCCAAAGACGAACTCGCCGGGCCAGATCAAATCCTGCCCCGGCAGTCCCTGATCGGGGTGGTAGATCGGCTCAATCGGAGGCGTCAGTCCGCGGACGCCGGGTTGCGAGACGTTGTCGAGAAACCCGAAATGCTCGTGCCCGCGCTCTTTGCCCGCTCGCACGCTCCCCATTTCGGAATAGATGACCTTGATTGAACTTCCCAATAAGCGTATGAACTCTCTGGAGTTATATATAACGGACGAGTGGTCTGCACCAGTAATAAGGAGAACACAGTCTATACGGTCCGAGCAAAAGCTAGTGAGCCAGGAGGATTTAGGTGGATCATTAAGAGTGAGAATTGTGTCAGGATGATCTGCCCCTCTTTGAAAGGCAGAATTGAGCTTTAGCCGATGGCCCCCGACGAGCCGATCGAGAGCATGCTTAGCAAAGCCCAGATTTACACCGTGAAAAGGTCGATAAGCCCGCTCGCCGCGTAGCTTGCGGCGCTCGATCGCTAGTTTTTGCTCGTGCGCTGATTTCAGCGGTTGTAATTCTACTGCTTAACCCGGCCCTGACCAGATGCCTAAAGGAAATCGAAGATACGATCTTTAAAAAAACAATGTTCTCGTAGTTTTTTGGCAGACCTTCCAAGATGTCTCCCTGAATGTCCGCCGTATCCAGCAATGTTACACATGCGTTTCCCATTTTGTTGATGAGCTCGTCGGCGCAGGATGAAATGCAACTGTACCAAACCGGCGACTGTCTTTGCTCCGGGGTCAATGGCGATAATCGTGTGAGTAGGCGATCATCGACCGGAGTTATTTCTTCCGAGCCGTAGTTCAGAGTGCTAGCCGTTAGAACCGGCATAGCCGACTAACACGTGTTCAGTGCCGAAAACGCCGGTTTTCTGTCCTTGCTTGTCTGTCAATTCGTAACGATAGGTGATCCGCAACGCTCGCTTGACCGCGTGCGGCTGGCCTCTGAATATCCACGTCATGTAATCTTGTCGATAGTCATTATCCACTCTGAGCTCGATATCGGCAATTCCCATGGTGGGGTCGAGATCGGCCTCGGCTTGGTCCACGGCATCCAGAGTGGCGTGTGACCGATTTTGTGCATAGGCGGTAAGCTTCCCGCCGAGTGCGGACACAAGCGCGCCCAGGTTAGCCGGGATAACGGGTAGCTGAAGGCCGCATTGCATTGTGTCCATGCTGCCGTCCGTGTACGGGTTCAGCTTGCGAATTAGCTTACCGATACGGGGCTCGAATAACATGGCGTTAATCTCCTTTGTCTCTTTGCAAAAGATTCGTGGCGATTTGCTCTTCCCTACTCAGGAAGCCTCTCCAACTCACTTTGATGGATTGAGAACCAACTCTCCTGACTTAAATTACCATATCTAAAGTTTGCTTCATGTGAGGAAATTCACATTAACAGCTGAAGAACCGCAGCATCAATGGCAGCGAAGCGGATATGTCACCCACTCCCCGCAATAGGGCCTTCTAGGTTTGGCCCGCGAGTAAAGGGGTAAGTCCGCCACTTTGGAGAAGTGCAACTGCTGCTGTTGCATGGCCAAATTCGCCGCGAGTGCCAAGCTCCTGAAATATTGCAGAGGCTTGGAAGAGCAATTCACGAGCGGTCTCGGCGTCCCCAGCGCGCTGACATAACGCTGCTTGCGTCAGCATCGCCCGTCCAAGGTCGTTTCGGGCTTCCGCATTGCCGAGAAGCTCGACAGCGGAGTGGATGTGGTTTTCGGCTAATTTAGGTGCCTCAAGGGCACAACACTCTGCCATCAACCAATGCCAAAGTCCTTCGAGGTGGTAATATCCCGTCTCTTGCGAGGCGGAGAGGCCATCATTGATCAGTTTTAGAGCGCACGTCTGATCACCAGTGCATAGATAAGCTTCCGCGAGCCATAAAGCGTAACGCAGATAAGTATACCGCATTTGCGAAGTCTTAAACCACCTAAGCGCTCGGCTCAGTTCAGCAATACCCACATCGACCCGACCTGCCTTAAACTCGCCATACGCTCGGATCGCTCTGGTCAAAGCGGCGTCCCTAGGCATTGGTGCCAGTCCGAACGCTTCGTCGCAGCATTTCAAGCCTTCCTCAAGATCGCCGCGTTGTATGTACGCCGACCCCATACGCGACCAGCTAACGATTTGGAGGCGGGTGTCCCTGAGGGCGATGCCATGCTGAAGCCCGCGGCGACAGTATTTGATGCTCGAATCCCACTCGCCCAAATAGTTTGCCGAAGAGCTCATGTGCCAGAAGGTCAGCGCGGCCCACCATGGGTTGTTACACGCCTCAAAAGTTGCAACCGCGCGTTCGCCGACCGCAATGGCTTTGCGCGGCATGCCTGCGATCAAATAGATCTGGGCTAGACACGACTGGGCAAATGCATTGATCTCTTCCAACCCTGCAGAAGCAGCTATTTTGACAGCTTCCTCACAGTAGCCAGTAGCAACTTCAGGCCGTCCTCCGCTCACGCTGTGCAAGAATCCAGTCCAGTAATACCAAGTCGCACGAAGGCGAGCATTGCCTAATTCTTCAATAAGGTTTTGAATTTCTTCTAGAGAAGTAATCTGTTCAGCATATCTACCTAACCCGTATTTCACCTCAGCCTGCTTTAGAACGGCGTCGATGCGGCGCAGCCGATTGTTGGCCGTATTAGACATTGCATCGAGCCGCCGAAGTGCTGCGTCGAAGTATTTAACCGCCTCGGTGTTAGCCCAGCCTCGTCCCGCCTTCACCGCGGCCGCGGTCGCGTAATCCACCGCCTTTTCGGCATCGTCGCTGCGGTCGAAATGAAGCGCCAGCAGTTCTGCCACTTCGTCGGTGCGGTCGCGATAGAGCTGTTCGAGAGCTTTGCCGATGGCGGCGTGGCGGCGGCGGCGGTCGCGCTCCAGCAGGCTGGCGTAGGCGGATTCCTGTGTCAGCGCGTGGCGAAATACATAGGCGGTACCCTCGTCATCAGGCCATTCGTCGAGAAATTCGAGCCGGCTCAGTTCGTGCAATTGGATTTCAAGAGGCTCGCGGCCTTGCCATACTGCACGCAACAGCCGCAGCGAAAACTCTCGGCCTATCACCGCGGCAGTCTGCAGAAGTTGCTTTTCTGGCTCCGGCAGCCGGTCGATACGCGCCATGACAACGCCGTGAATCGTCTGTGGCACCATCAAATTAAGATGAGCCCCGGTCTCGCCGGCGTGCAATGCCAGCTGCTCCAGGAACAGCGGGTTCCCATCCGCGCGGGAGACGATCTCCTCGGTCAGCGGGTCAGTGAGTTCCGCGCCCCGGAGCGTCGATTTGACGATATGGGAGCTGTCGTCTCGCGACAACGGCCGGAGCGAGATTTCCGCCATGCCGAGATTACGGGCCCATGGCTTCCAGTATTCCGGCCGGTACGATGCGAGCAGAAGGATCGAGGTATTGCCGACCTGTTGTGCTAGAGCTTCGAGCAATTCCTCCGAGATCGCGTCAATCCAGTGCAGATCTTCGAGCGCCAGCACCAGCGGCCGACGTCGGCTGCCGTTGAGACAGAGCCGCTGCAGCACCTCGAAGCTCTTGGCCTTGATCGCTTCCGGGTTGGACAGCGACGGCGCGTCCCCGGGGACTTTGAGGCCGAGGAGATGCAGCAGCACCGGGCTGTCCTGCCCGGCATCCATGGCCGCGTCGCGCAACCCGGCGCGCACTTTTTCAGCGATCGCCTCAGCGCTATCGGTTTCGCCGACGCTGCAGTGGCCCCGCAGCAGGTCGAGCGCGAGTTGGTAGGGAATAGCGGACCCGTAGGAGAAGCAGCGTCCATCGACCCAAGTGACGCATCCCTCGACGCGGCGGCGGAATTCGGCGAGGAGCCGTGACTTGCCGATGCCGGGTTCGCCGACGATGCCGACCATCCGGCCCTGGCCGTTTTTGACCTGCCGCAATAAGTCTTCCAGCAAGGCGAGTTCGGAGCCGCGGCCCACAAAACTGGTCTGTCGCGCCGGCGACACCGCATCACGAGCGGCGCGCCAGATCGAGACCCCCAGCAGGCGATAACCTGTTACGATCTCGCGCTTGCCCGGGACCGTCAATGGCCCGACCGGCTCAAAGGTCGCGTAGCCCTGCGACAGCGCATGGACCGCCTCGCTGACTAAAATTTCGCCGGGTGCGGCTGCCTGCTGCAGCCGCGCGCCGAGATTGGCCGCGTCACCTATCGCCGTTTTTTTTCGAAAGCTGGGGCTGATCGGACCGAAGACCACAGGGCCTGTATCGATTCCAATGCGGATTTGAAAATCGGTCGGGTGCTGCCCATCAGTTTCACGGGCGGCACGGAGCGTGTGCTGCACTGCGATCGCCGACAAGAGCGCCCGGCGGACATGGTCTTCCTGGGTCAGCGGCGCCCCGAACAGCGCCATAAATCCGTCGCCAGTGAACTCCGCCACGTTGCCGCCATAGCGCTCGACTTCGCCGAACGCACTGTCGAGAAAACGGCTGAGTAGCTCGTGCATCGCCTCGGCGCCGATCCGCCGGGTCAGAGCGGTCGAGCCGACGATGTCGGAGTACAGCACGGTGACGGGTCTGATTTCGCCCGGCGTTCCGCTCGATCCGCCACTGCGCCACGAGGCTGCGGGCTCGGCGAAACCTGCTCGATCGAGAACGGCGGCGCAGACCCGGCAACAGCCGTTTTCATCACCGGGATTGGCAGAGCCGCAGGAAGCGCAAGTGATCGCCAGCGGCGCGCCACAATCGCCGCAAAAATTCTTACCGGCTTGGCTATCGACACCGCATTGAGGGCACCGCATGCCGGCCTCCGGCATGTTTGCGGGGAGAGTTGCGTAAAGCTCCGTTAAGTATAGCGCATATCCTCCCAAAGGAGCAAGGTTGCGTCCAGCGAACTGTCGCCGCTCTCAGCAGGGTCGCCCCAGGGTCGCACGGCCTGTGCAGGTTCTAAGTTTTTAGTAGCCTGCCGCACTCTCGATAAGACTCGCCCCCTAAGCGAAGGAGATCAATGGTTCTAACCCGACGCTTCGACACGGAGGCGGGATTCGCCCGCATTTGGGCGGCAGCCAACAAACTGTCCCGCTTAGGGCAGAAGGCCGTGGTGATCGGCACATGACCTTCTATGAGATGGCTCCCCGGGCCGGACTCGAACCAGCGACCCAGCGGTTAACAGCCGCTTGCTCTACCAACTGAGCTACCGGGGATCAGAGGCCCTCCGGGGCCAGTGCAGCTTCCCTCCTGGAGGCCGGAAGCGGAATTGAACCGCTGTACGAGGATTTGCAGTCCTCTGCATAACCACTCTGCCATCCGGCCGGCACGGCCCCATATAGGCGGACCGCACGCTTATGGTCAAGCGCCGCACCGCAGGCCGAATGTCTCGCCGCAATCACACCACAAGGTGCTTAACTATTCGTTTCCGCGTGCGGTGCGGATCCTCTTGGCCGCCGGCGGGCGCGCACAAACAACGGCACGCGGCCGGCAGCACGCGCTTTTGCTTCATAGCGGGTCGGCGGCCAGTCCGCCGGCCGCGCCAGCCAGTCTTTGGGTCGGCGCGCCAGCCATTCGAAGGCCGGATGGCCAGTGACCCGCTCCAGCATCCACTCGAAATAACCGGCATCGTCGGTGGCGAGACGCAATTCGGCCCCGTCAGTCATGATCCGGGCCAACTGATCGAGGGTCTCGTTCGAGACAACCCGCCTCTTATGGTGCCGCGCCTTTGGCCAGGGGTCAGGAAACAGAATGAAGACACGGCCGATACAGGCCGGCGCCAAGGTTGTGATCAGCCGGCGCGCGTCGTCGGGGAAAATACGGATGTTGTTGAGCTTCCGCCGCGCGATATCGCCGAGCAGTTTCGCAATGCCGTTTTCGAAAACTTCGCAACCGATAAACCCGAAATCGTCGTGGCTTTCGGCCTGAGCGGCCAGATGCTCGCCGGCGCCAAAGCCGATTTCGAGCCAGATCGATTGCACCGAAGCAGGGAATAACCGCCTGGCATCGAACTCACCCGATTGCGGCAATTCAATTGCTAGTTGCGTCAGCGATTTTTAACGAGTACTTGCTGCGCCGGGCGCAGCCGCCGCCCGCGCTTGCGCCCGTAAAGTCGGCCGGGGTAGGAGGGCTCTTCGCCGGCCGAGAAGTCAGAAGGCGCGCCGCAATTCGTCGACAAGATCAAGCTTCTCCCAGGAAAAGCCGCCATCGGGATCGGGCGTGCGCCCAAAATGCCCATAGGACGAAGTGCGCGTATAGATCGGCTTGTTGAGCCCAAGATGCGTGCGGATGCCGCGTGGGGAAAGATCCATCAACTCTTGCAAAATATGCCCGAGCTTGTGTTCGTCGACCGCACCTTCGGTGTCGACATAAAAGGACAATGGCTTAGCCACCCCGATCGCATAGGCGACTTGGATTATACAGCGCTCGGCGAGCCCGGCGCCGACCACGTTCTTAGCGAGATACCGGGCCGCATAGGCTGCCGAGCGGTCCACCTTGGTCGGGTCCTTGCCGGAGAAAGCGCCACC
The DNA here is from genome assembly GCA_963777435.1 of uncultured Alphaproteobacteria bacterium. Classification (GTDB taxonomy): domain Bacteria; phylum Pseudomonadota; class Alphaproteobacteria; order ATCC43930; family CGMCC-115725; genus AP-15. The sequence continues at coordinate 1,873,711 of CAVZQT010000003.1, read as the reverse complement.
GCCATGCGGTGCCGCCCCGCCATAGGTGTCGACGATAATCTTGCGGCCGGTAACGCCGGCGTCGCCATCGGGTCCGCCGATCACAAACACGCCCGTCGGGTTCACGAGAAAATTCTGCTCATCGCACATCCACCCTTCGGGCAGGGTTGAGACGACATAAGGGCGGATAATCTCACGCACTTCGTCCTGGTCGATCCTGTCGGAATGCTGAATTGAGACGACGACCTTGGTCGCCCGCACCGGCCTGCCAGCTTCGTACTGCAACGTAACCTGGCTCTTGGCGTCGGGGCCGAGAAGCGGGGTCTTGCCCGCGTGACGCGCCTCGGACAATGCGCGCAGCATTGCATGAGCATAGAAAATCGGCGCCGGCATCAAGGCGGGGGTCTCGTCACACGCATACCCGAACATCATTCCCTGGTCGCCAGCGCCCTCGTCCTTATTGCCCGAGGCGTCGACACCCTGCGCGATATTGGCCGATTGGCCGTGGATATGGCACTTGATCGCGGCCCGCTGCCAATGAAAGTTTTCCTGTTCGTAACCGATATCGCGGATCGCCTGGCGCGCCACTTCGATCAGTTGCTCGCTGGTAATTGCGGCGGGCCCGCGAACCTCGCCAGCGAGGACGACCCGATTGGTCGTGACCAAAGTCTCAACGCCGCAGCGAGCTTCCGGTTCAGCAGCAAGATAGGTGTCGACGATCGCATCGGAAATACGGTCGCAGATCTTATCGGGATGACCTTCCGAGACCGATTTACTGGTGAAGACAAAATTTTGCTTTGCCAAGGGTTTACCCCTTCCTGGACAATGAGACGATCAGGCCGCTGCCGCGCCGTTGATGCAGTTTCGGGAGACGAGCGTCAACCCCCGATTCTTGGCGCGCCGGTTTGTTCGCGAGCTTCGCGATGAATGGCAGCTTATTTTTCCGGCGGACGTTCGCCGGCAGCGGACAGCGCCTTGGCAAGTTCGAAGAGCCGGCGGCGGACCGTCGGGTCGTCGATCCGGTAATAAGCGCTAATCAATTCGATCGTTTCGCGTTTGCGCAACGGATCAGAATCAAACGCCTCGGCAGGCGGTTCGGCAAAGCCCGCCGGGATTGCAGGCGCTCGCACCGGGTCCATGTCGTCAAAGAAGAAGGAAACCGGGACATCAAGAACCCGGCTCAGATCGTGCAGCCGGCTGGCACCTATTCGATTGGCGCCGCGCTCGTATTTCTGAACCTGCTGAAATGTCAGCCCAATAGCTTCGCCGAGCTTTTCCTGGCTTAGGCCAAGCATATTCCGCCGCAACCGCACCCGTGAGCCAACATGGACATCGATCGGGTTCGGCTTGTCGCCTTTCTGGCGGCCCGGCCGACGGGTCTGTTGCTGCATCGCCACTGCGCCGGACCACTTTCCCGATAACAATTCGTTAGCTTTTTAGGATGCCTACCCACTTCAAGTCAAGCTGAAGCTTCAACTTTTGATAATCCAATGCAACCAGAAGCGGTAGAGGCTCACCGCAGACGGAGCAACACCGGGATGGCTGCGAGGATCAGCACGCCCAGCAATATCCAGTTGCCGCCCCGGGCGAAAGGCGTGCGCGATGCGGCGGCCGGTAGCGCGCTGTCGATATAGCCGATCGTGTCAAGATCGGTGCGCGCCAAAACCCGGCCGACCGGGTCGACAACGGCGCTGACGCCATTGTTGGCGACGCGGACCAACGGCAGTCCTTCTTCGATGGCACGGGTGCGGGCGATTGCAAAATGCTGGTACGGGCCGGAGGTATGCCCGTACCAGGCGTCGTTGGTGACATTTAGGAGCCAAGCCGGGCGATCACGCTCATCGACAATCGCGCCCGGAAAAATCGCTTCGTAGCAGATCAGCGGGGCGAATGGCGGAAGGCCGGAGAGATCGATCGTTTGCGGGCCGACGCCGGTGCTCAGATCCATGGTGCCGGAGGTGATTTTGGTGATCGGCAGCAGGTTGCGGAATGGCATATATTCGCCAAACGGGACGAGGTGCGCTTTGTCGTAATGCGCAACGATGTCGCCATGCTCGTTCACCACCTCGATACTGTTCCAGATTTTTTCGATCGGAGCGGGGGGTGGGTTCGCGCGGAGCACGCCGGTAATCAGATAACCGCCCTTCGGAACGATCGCCGCAAGCGCATCGCGCGCCGGTTTATCGCGGCCGAGTAGAAAGGGGGTCGCCGCCTCCGGCCATAGGATCGCGTTCAAATGGTCGCGACTGGCCGCAGCGCTGAGATCGATAAGACGGCGAAAATTGTTCTGTTCCGCAGCGCGCTGCCATTTCAGGCTTTGCGGAATCGAGGGCTGGACCAGGCGCAACCAGGTATCCGTCAGCACCGTTGGGGTCGCGGCAAGACGGATGGCGCCGCCCGCCGCCGTCACCAGAACCAACAGACCGGCCGCGATCGCCGGAGCCCAGCGCCGGGCGGCCGCCATCGGCCTCGTCCGCAGGCTTCCGAGCAGCGCTAACAAAGACGCGGCCAGGACCGTCATAAAACTGAGGCCGTAGATCCCGACCAGGGCGATGCTCTGCAACACGGCGATGGCGCCCGGAAAGCCGCCGGACCAGGCGTAGCCGATCAGGTTCCACGGCAGACCGGTAAAGGCATGGCCACGCGCCCATTCACCGATACTCCAAGCGATAGCAAAGGCAAAAACCCGGGCAGGCGGCGGCAGATGCAGGTGCCGGGTCAGAAGACTGGTGACGAGCAGTGCCAAACCGACATAAATCGCAAATCCGGCCGGCAACCCAGCGGCGGCAAAGGGCACCAGCCACCAAAAGCGGTCGATATCGACAAAAAGCGCTGCGGCGATCCAGTAAAGTCCAGCGAGAAAAAAGCCGAACCCAAAGACCCAGCCGAGGCGAAAAGAGGCGCCAGCGCCGGCGCTGCCGTCATCGAGCCATAACAATCCCGGGAAGGCGATCGCCAACAGCGGGGTCATATCGAAAGGCGGCATCGTTGCCGCAGTTACGACGCCGAGCAGAAAGGCAAGCCCATAGCGACGCCAGCCCGTCAGCGCCGCGACGTCTTGCGCAAGCCGGCACAGCGGCGTGTCGACGCGCGAGCCCGGCCGGACGCGGTAGATTACGGACTCAGGCATTGTTTTGCGGAGTTAGGCACCGGGGTCGCCGACAGCCCCGTTCGCTTGCGGGAGGCGGCGCACGCGCAGACGCTTGATGTGCCGCGGATCGGCTTCCAGCACCTCAAATTCGACACCGGATGGGTGGGCGATGACCTCGCCGCGTTTTGGGACCCGTCCGGCTAGGGTCGAAACGAGCCCGCCCAGGGTATCTACCTCTTCCTGGTCGTCGTCCGGGCGCAGCTGGATACCCTGCCGCTCTTCGAGCGCTTCGATCGGGGTTCGGGCATCGGCGATCAAGCTTCCGTCGGCGCGCTCGATCAGGTTTGGTCTATCGGCTTCGTCGTGCTCGTCCTCGATTTCCCCGACGATTTCTTCGATAAGATCTTCAATCGTCACCAACCCATCGATGCCGCCGAATTCGTCGACCACCATCGCGATGTGGGTTCGTGCCTGACGCATTTGCACCAAGAGTTCGAGAATCGGGACCGACGGCGCGACGAACAACAACTTGCGGAGAATTGGCGCCAGTTTGGTCTCGCGCCGCTCCGCGACCGGCGGGAGAATATCTTTTACATGAATAAAGCCGATCACATCGTCGAGGGTCTCGCGATACACCGGCACGCGAGAATGTTCCTGCTCGATCATGCATTTAACGACTTCGGGGAACGGCGTCTCCACATCCAGCGCGACGATGTCGATGCGCGGGACCATGACGTCGGCGGCCGTGCAGTCATGGCCCTTCAGTATATTGCCGATCAGCACCCGCTCATGTGCGCCGAGAGAATCAGATCCCTCGGCGGCCGGCTCCTCGATCATCTCGTCAATGGTGTCGCGCAAGCTCTCGCCACTCCGCTGCCGACGAATCAGCCGCATCAGGCTGCGCAAGGGTGTAAAAGCCCGATCCCGCTCGGGCAGGCCGCTACTTTCAGGCGGCTCGGAAGCAGTCATTGAGAAGTCGGTTAAATCCTTAATACTCACATGGTGCCGCGATAGGGATCTGCTACCCCCAATTCAGCCAGTATGGACGTTTCCAATCGCTCCATCGTGACCGCTTCCATGTCGCTCGCATGATCGTAGCCCAGCAAATGTAGCACGCCATGCGCAACAAGATGGGCGAAATGGTCGGCTAACGTCTTGTCCTGCTCGTCCGCCTCACGCGCAACAGTTTCGAAAGCGAGCATCACATCCCCGAGCAGCAGCGGCGCATCGGACGGCACGGGGGCTCCGGGGGCCCAAGCCGGAAATGCGAGAACATTGGTTGAGCGGTCGATTCCCCGCCAATCACGATTGAGCTGCCTCTGTTCCGCATCGTCAGCGAGCACAACCGTCAACTCCAGCTCCTTCGGAAGCGCGAGCGCAGCTTGCGATGCGCTTCGCGCCAATGCCAGCCGAGCGACGCGGCATGCCAGATCCTCGGCACCTGGAAGTGAACGATCCCATTCGGCGCAGAGCGAAATGACCTCGACTTTGGCGTTCAATTGAGTCACTGAGCCGCGGCGCGTGTAGACCGCTCGCGCGCCTCATAGGCGCGTACGATCCGGGCAACGAGATCATGGCGCACGACATCGCGATCGGAGAAGCGGATAACCGCGATCCCCTGCAAACCGATCAGGGTTTCGAGCGCCTCGGTGAGACCAGAGCGGGCCGCCGGCGGCAAATCGATTTGGCTCGGGTCACCGGTCACGACCATCCGCGAGCCCTCGCCGAGCCGGGTCAAAAACATCTTCATCTGCATCGGCGTCGTGTTCTGGGCCTCATCGAGAATGACAAAGGCGCGCGACAGTGTGCGGCCGCGCATAAACGCGAGCGGCGCCACCTCGATCTCGCCGGTGCCGAGCCGCCGGGCGAGTTGGTCAGCCGGCAGCATATCGTTGAGCGCGTCAAATAACGGGCGCAGGTAGGGATCCACCTTATCGCGCAGGTCGCCCGGCAGAAAACCGAGGCGCTCGCCGGCCTCGACTGCAGGCCGTGACAAAATGATGCGTTCGACCTGCCCGGTCATCAACAAATCAACCGCCGCGGCGACCGCGAGATAGGTCTTGCCGGTTCCAGCCGGCCCGAGACCAAAGACCAGCTCATTCTCGCGCAACGCCTTGATATAAGCGGCCTGCCCCGGCGTCCGTGCGGCTATTCGCCGTTTGCGCGTGCGGAAGCCGGGGTCTTCTTGCCAAAGGCTCAGGCTGCGGTCGCCAATTTCGGCTTGCGCCAGCCGCAGCGCGGCTTCGACAACCGGGGGATCGATGTCCTGACCCTGCTTGAGCCGATCATAGAGGCGGGTAAGCGCCAGATAGGCTGCTTCGGTCGCCGAGGGTGGTCCGGAAATTGCCAGCCGATTGCCGCGGGTGACGAGCGAAACCCCGAGCTGTCGCTCGACTCGTTCGAGATGCTGGTCGCGCTCCCCATATAGCGACGGGAGCAACAAATTGTCGTCGAATTCGAGCTGAGTGCGGGCCTCGGCCAAAACGCCGGTGGCGCTGTCCGCTGGAAGCGCCGTCATGCGGCGCGTGTCCCCGATAAGCTGTTTTGGGTAGCGGCTGCGATCTTCACCGGGACAATTTCGCCAACGGCTTCGCTATCGGCGGCAAGGTGAACGCTTTGAAGATACGGGCTTCGCCCGACAAGTTGGCCCGGATGGCGGCCGGGCTTTTCCAGCAACACCGGCAAGACGCGGCCGATGCAGGCTTGGTTGAATGCACGCTGCTGCCGCGCCAGCAAATCCTGCAGCTCGGCAAGTCGCTGGATTTTGACCGCCTCCGGTACCTGCCCTAGAGCGGATGCCGCCGGAGTACCGGATCTTGGCGAGTATTTGAACGAAAACGCCTGAGCGAAAGAGACCTCTTCTATAAGATCGAGCGTGAAACGGAAATCCTCCTCTGTTTCACCAGGAAATCCAACGATCAGATCGGTTGACAATGCCAAGTCGGGACGCGCCGCACGCAGCCGGTCGACAACGCGCCGATAGTCATCCGCGGTATGGCGCCGGTTCATCGCCGCCAGCACAGAATCGGAGCCGCTTTGCACCGGCAGATGCAGAAACGGCATCAGTTGCGGCACATCCCGATGGGCCGCGATCAGCTCATCATCAACGTCGCGAGGGTGAGAGGTCGTGTAGCGGATGCGCTCTAGCCCGGACAATTCGGCGAGTGAATGGATCAGACGACCTAAACAACACTCGTGACCGTCGGGACCCTCGCCGTGATAGGCGTTGACGTTTTGGCCGAGTAAGGTGATCTCGCGCGCGCCGCCGGCTATAAGTTGCCGCGCCTCTTCCAGAATTTTAGCAGCCGGACGCGAATATTCGGCGCCCCTCGTATAGGGAACCACGCAGAAGGTACAAAATTTGTCGCAGCCTTCCTGGACCGTTAGAAAAGCAGTAACACCCTGACCCGGCCGCGACTGCGGCAAATGATCGAATTTGGGTTCTTCCGGGAAGCTCGTATCGATGACCCCGGCACCGTCGCCGCGCAGCACCTGTTCGACCATTTCGGGCAGCCGATGGTAGCTCTGCGGGCCAAAAACCAGATCGACAAAAGGCGCCCGGCGGCGGATTTCCTCGCCCTCGGCCTGGGCCACGCAGCCGGCAACCGCGATCAGCATGTTGCCGTCGCCACGGCGGGCCTTTTGCGCCTTCATCTGCCGGAATTTGCCAAGTTCCGAGAACACTTTTTCAGACGCCTTTTCGCGTATGTGACAAGTATTAAGAATGACGAGATCAGCGTTGCTGGGTGTCTCCGTCGAACTAAAGCCGAGAGGAGCCAACAATTCAGTCATTCGTGCGGAATCGTAAACGTTCATTTGACAGCCATATGTCACGATGAAGACGCCCTTTGTCACATCCGCTACCCTTTCCGGGCTAAAGACAGCATCGATCAGTGGAACAAGGCCGCCCTCATTACGGGAGTTTGTCTTGGCCCGGCGGCTTGTGGCGGTTCAGGAACCGGTTGCGGTCGGCCTGAAAGTGCGGCGGCAACGCCGCCGGCGACGCGCCTGTGGCAATAGCGAGCCAATGCCTTGCGTGATCCGCAATCGGCAAAATAAGTCGGCGGGTGAAACTCGACGATAACTTCGACAGTTCCAAGCCCAACCATGCTCCACAAATGAGGGGTCAGTTCGGTTGTTCCGTACCAGGCGAAATACGGTCGGAGCAGGCGACCAAGCGGGATGCCGTCGAGCTTTGTATAGGCAACCGAGACCGGTTGGATCACGACTGGCCGAATACCCTCCATCGTCTCGGCGGCGCTCAACAATGCGCTTTTGAATGGCAGGACGCGGTTGCCGTCGCTGCTGGTGCCTTCCGGAAACAGGATCAGGGCGTCACCCGCCACCAATCGGGCCGTGATCGCATCGCGCTGAGAGGCCGTGCTGCGGACCCGGCGGTCGACAAAGACGGTGCGTTGCAGCTTTGCGAGCCAACCAAAGAACGGCCACCCGGCGACTTCCGCTTTGGCCACAAACGAGCCGGCGATCAGCGAACCGAGGACGGTGATGTCGGTGTAGGAAATGTGGTTCGATACGAACAGTGCCGGACGGTCGTTGCTCGGCGATCCGGTGACGCGCACGCGAAATCCAAGAATACGGCAGCACCAGCGGTGATAAAAGGCCGGCAAAGTGCGGGTCCAGCGCTGGCGCAACGCCAACCCGATCCCCTGCACCGGCATCAGGCCCAGGGTCCACAAAAGATACAGCGCGAGCCGCGCGAGCCTCAGCGTCGGCGAACCCATGCCGTCAGGACGCCCATGCGGCTCTCACCAAACCATCCTTGGAATCCTTCGCCTGTCGAACGTAGTGACGCGAGTACTTTTCGGTCACGAGGTCGGTCTTGACCACGATACAGACATCAATCGTGTTGAAATCGTAGTCGATTACGGCGCCATCGCCGACAAAGCCGCCGAGCCTCAGATACCCCTTGATCAGCGGCGGGAGGCCGGAAAGTGCACGCGCCGGATCGAGTACGGTGGAGGGCAAGCGACACATTTCAACGCGGCGGTCAGGGAGCGGCTGCGGCCTCAGCGACGGGGCGGCGAGATGATAATGGTAGAGGTAGGATAGCGGCACGGCCAAGCTGTCGGGGTCGACGCCGGGCAAGCTAGCGCAGCCGAACATTAAGTCGATGTTGTAATGAAATACATACGCCGCGATCCCGCTCCACAATAATTGCGCCGCCGATCGCTGGCGATAGGCACTGTCGACGCAAGAGCGCCCGAGTTCGAGAATTTCGCCAGGATAGGCGATAAGCCGCCCGATCTCGAATTCACCGGCCGAATAGAACCCGCCGAGGCGGGAGGCGGCATCGCGACGAATCAGGCGATAGGTACCGACAACGATCTGCGGCCCGGTTCCGCGACTGTGATCAAGTACCAGTAGATGATCACAGCGCTCGTCAAAGCGGTCGAAGTCGCGGCGTCGACGCTGGGCTTCAACCGCAGCGCGCGCCCCGAGCGCCTCGTAAAACACACGATAACGCAGGGCCTGAGCCGCATCGATATCGGCTTCGCTCTCGGCCAAGCGAACTTGCAGCGGGCCTGAGCGGATATCGACGATCGGAGTAATTCCGGCGGCTCCGGCGAGAGGCGGCGGATTACCCGGGTTAACGACGGCGCCTTGTATCACGCCGAGCGGCCGCGCTCAGAAAATTGGCATGCGATCACGGCTGCTGGCCGCAACCGCAACGAGGCCCGCAAATGCGCCAAGAACTGGGGACGTCGAACCTCGACGAGACCTTTGCGGATGCTCATTCAAGACCGCCGCGAATCTTGCCGCCGCGCGGAACGGCGTAGAGCTCGAGGCGATGGCCTACGAGCTCAAATCCAAGCTTATCAGCGACGGCCTCTTGCAGCTTCTCGATCTCTTCGTTGTGGAATTCGATAACCCGGCCTGTTTGCAAGTCGATCAAATGATCGTGATGTGCGCTCGGCATCTCTTCATAGCGCGAACGCCCGTCGCCGAAATCGTGGCGCGCCAGAATATTGGCCTCTTCAAAAAGGCGCACGGTGCGATACACGGTCGCGATGCTGATATGTGGGTCGATCGCAGTAGCGCGACGATACACCTGTTCGACATCGGGATGATCCGCAGATTCCGATAAAACGCGCGCGATGACCCGGCGCTGCTCGGTCATTTTGAGGCCCTTGTCGAGGCAGAGCTGCTCCAGCCGCGAGATCATCGCGTCTCCGTCATCGGCATCCACGCCTACAATAGCGCAAAGCTCGAAGCGAGCCTATGATCGGGATGGCGCTACGGATGAAGACCGCGAGCATGCGCGGCGACCTCGCACCCGATCAGACACGTTGGCGGCGCGCCCGTGTTCCCAGGCCGATCTCCTTTGCCAGCCGGCTGCGCTGGCGCGCATAGTTGGGCGCGACCATCGGGTAATCAGCGGCCAATCCCCAACGCTCACGATAAGCTTCCGGGGTCAAATTGTATGCTGTCTTCAAATGGCGCTTGAGCATTTTTAGCTTTTTGCCGTCCTCGAGACAGACAATATAATCGGCATGAACCGACTTTTTCGGAGGCACAGCCGGTTGCGGCCGTTCGACCGGGGACACTATTATACTGCCGATATTTGCTAGCGAATGATACACTTGGTTGATAAGCACCGGCAAATCACCGACTGCAACTGTATTGTTTGATACGTGGGCAGCGACGATTTCCGTCGTCAATGCCAGCAAATCGCTGTTTTGATCGGAGTTGTTCATTTCTCGGACCCTGCGCTAAACCTCGTCTTAAATATAAGTAACAATCGAACGCGGGGCAATCCGCCTTCCATCCGATTCTTGCCATATCGCATCTGGCCCAATGATCAATTCATTGCCGGGGCTATCGGCCAATGTAACCCTTGACCAACTTAAGATGACAGTAAGAGGCGGAGTACCAGGGCATCGACTAGGCACGATGGACGACGGTAGTAATTGGCGCGGCGCCCAATTTGTACAAACCCATGCGTGGCGTACAGCGCGCGGGCGGCACTGTTGTCCTGCGCTACTTCGAGAAACAGCGTTTGCGCCCCTTGACGTCGCGCCTCCGCGACGACCGCGGCGAGCAAAGCCGATCCGATCCCCGCCCGGCGGCGCGCAGGGATAACCCCGAGTGTCAGAATCTCGCATTCCTCGCCGAGGCCCTGCGCCAGCGCCAACCCGGCCGGGCCCGCATCTTCAGATGCGATTCGGCCAAAAATGCCGGCCATCGCACCAAGGTCGGCAAAGGCCTGCGGCGGCCACGGATCGTCAGGGAAACAAGTGCGATGCAGATCGGAGAGCAGCGTCGCGAATACTTTGATCGATGCTGGCAGCAGCGGCTCGAGGCGAATCATCGCGAAACAAGCGGGGGCTGCCCCTTGGCCATCGTTACGTCCGGCGGTCGCAAATAAAGCGGCCGCACCGGGTCCGCCGCGTCGCCGCGCTGCCAGCGCTGCAGCGCTGCGCGCAGGACACCGGTTACGGGGATGACGCCGTTTCGGCGACCGCCGCTTGGTGCAATCCGTCGAGCGCCGCCGCGCCGCGGAGCGCGGCGTCGCCGGTAAGGACGATCGGATCGACAGTCACGGCTGCAACCACCGCGCTCAGCGCCTCGGGCAAGATAGCTGCAGGCGCGGACAGCTGTTGTCCTGCCGGATCGAAGAATTGCACGTACAAATCGGCGCGGCGGCTTTCGAGAGCGACAAGCAGACAACGCCCAGCGCGCGCGTCGCTCGACACGGTCTCGTTGACAGCCTCGAAGCTCGTGACACCTATTAGCGGCAAATCCGCGGCAAGAGAAATCCCGCACGCGGCCGCGATGCCGACCCGGATCCCGGTAAAGCTGCCGGGTCCCGTCGTCACCGCCAGAATATCGAGCGCCGATGAGCTTAACCTGGCTTGATTTACCACATCATCGATTATCGGTAATAATGCCTCGGCCTGGCCGTGCATCATCTCGTGATGCCTGAGCGCCAGCAGCCTTTGCCCCATTGCGAGGGCCGCCGCGCAGGCGCTCCCTGCGCAATCGATAGCGAGAATAACCGGAGCGGATGTCGCCGGGCGACGTCGGGAAAGCTCTGTCAGACGGCGCGAACCTCGACTACTTCGGGGACGTAGTGGCGCAGCATGTTCTCGATGCCGGCTTTCAATGTCGCCGTCGAACTCGGGCACCCCGAGCACGATCCCTGCATATGCAAGTAAACGACGCCATCGGCAAAGTCATAAAAAATAATATCGCCGCCGTCCTGGGCTACGGCCGGGCGCACCCGGGTTTCGAGCAGCTCCTTGATTTGGGCGACGACCTCATCGTCTTCCTCGTCTGCTTCGATCTCGGAGGCTTCGCCGGCCGCGGCGAGCATCACCGGACGCTCGGCCGTAAAGTGCTCCATAATAATCGCGAGGATTGCGGGTTTCAGGTGATACCAGTCACCCTCATCCTGTTTGGTAACGGTGATGAAGTGGCTGCCAAAAAAAACGCCGCCGACCTCAGGCAAAGAAAACAGCCGCTCTGCCAATGGCGACACCCGCGCCGCCGCCGCATCGGTGAAATTGGCGGTCCCCTTCGTCATCACGGTGCACCCGGGAAGAAACTTCAGGGTTGCCGGGTTTGGCGTCTGTTCGGTCTGAATAAACATTGGGGCTCCACGAGTGCAGGTTAACGCAAGCTGTTCACTAGCATGGGAGGGGCCTCTCAGCGATTTAACCCCAGGGCTCCCGACGACGGAGCGATCGCGGGTCGGCTTGACGGCCATTTCCGCTGTCTCTGGGTCCGGGCGTCAAGGCCTCAGCAATCCGCTGATCTGTTGCGCCTCCCGCAACACCGGCTCGGCGATCGCGCGCGCACGCTCGCCGCCGCGGCGCAGCACCTGGTCGATATAGGCGGGATCGGCCGTTAGCCGGCGCATCTCGCCGCCGATTTGCCCGAGGATCTCGACCGAAAGCGAAGACAGCGCCTCCTTGAATTCCGAGAAATTGCGCCCGGCAAACTGGGCAAGGGTATCCTCGCGCGATTGGCCCGCGAGTGCCGCGTAAATGCCGATCAGATTGTCGGCCTCGGGCCGGTGCTCGAGATCGGCGATCGTCGGTGGCAGCGGCTCGGGATCGGTCTTGGCGCGGCGGATCTTCAAGGTGATCGCGTCGGCATCGTCGGTCATGTTGATGCGCGAATAATCCGAAGTATCGGATTTCGACATCTTCTTGGTGCCGTCGCGTAAACTCATCACTCGCGTCGCGGCGCCAAAGATCTGCGGCTCGGGCAACGGGAAAAACGTCGCGGTCATAGCGGCGGTTAAAGGCCCCGGCGATATCGCGCGCCAGCTCGAGATGCTGCTTTTGGTCTTCGCCGACCGGCACGTGGGTTGCCTTGTAGACGAGGATGTCGGCAGCCATCAGCACCGGATAGGCGTAGAGCCCCAGTCCCGCCATTTCGCGCTGTTTGCCAGCCTTTTCCTTGAACTGCGTCATCCGGTTGAGCCAGCCGAGAGGGGTCAGGCAGGCGAGCAGCCAAGCCAGCTCGGCATGCGCCGAAACCATGCTTTGATTGAAGATGATGCAGCGCTCGGGATCGATCCCGGCCGCGATGTAGGCCGCCGTGACCTCGCGGGTCGAGGCACGCAGTTCGTCCGGGTCCTGCGGCAGTGTCAATGCATGCAGATCGACGATGCAAAAGATGCACTCGTAGTCGTCCTGCAGCGCCACCCAATTGCGAATGGCGCCGAGATAATTGCCGAGATGCAGGTTGCCGGTCGGCTGAACGCCGGAAAAGATACGGTTCATGGCGCGTGTTATCGCCGAGGCGCGGTGGTGGTCAAGCCGGTTGGCGGCGCAGCCGGCCCCATAAGACGCGCCAGTCGGCGACCCCGAATGCCAGCGCCAAGATTGCAAAGGTGCCGAGTCCGGCGCCACAAAGACCAATCAGCGCGGTGATCCGAACCGTCGGCGCCGCCGTCGCTAGTGCCGGCGTCAAGGCCGAGCGCAATAAGGCCAAGACCACACCCATCCCAAATGCCGATGCAGCGATCCGCGGCAGATTGCGCCGCGCCCGGCGATCGAGCGCGAAATGCTCGCGCCGGACCAGCAGGACGAGCAAGGTCAGCGCGTTGAGCCAACCGGCACAGCTCGTCGCCAGCGCGATCCCGACATGCGCCAAGAACTGCATCAGGATCAAGGTCAAGGCGAGGTTGACCGCCATCGCGGTCACCGCAACCTTGACCGGCGTCGCGGTATCGTGCCGCGCGAAAAACGCCGGCGCCAACACCTTGATCAGAACGAAAGCCGGGAGCCCGGCGGCGTAAGCGGCCAGTGCCGATGCCGTAGCAGCGGTGTCAGCCGGGCTGAATGCCCCGCGCTGAAACAAAACCGCGAGGATCGGCTGCGCCAGTATCGCCAACGCCACGGCCGCCGGCACGGTCAGCAGCAACGCCAGCTCGAGGCCGCGATTTTGTGTTTCGATCGCGGCGCCGTCCTCGCCAAGCCTGAGATGACGCGACAATGGCGGCAGAATCGCGGTGCCGACAGCGATGCCGACCACACCCAACGGCAGTTGATTGAGCCGGTCGGCGTAATAGAGATAGGAGACCGAGCCGCCCGGCAGAAACGACGCAAGCGCGGTGGAAACCAACAGATTGACCTGGGTCACCCCGGCGCCCATAGCGCCCGGCCCCATGATCGCCAAGGTGCGCTTGACCTCTGGCGTCAGCCGCGGCCACGGCAGCCGCAATCCCAGCCCGGCGCGGGCGCAGGAAAACATCAGCCACAGGAATTGCGCGAGCCCGGCCCCGGTTATCGCCCAGGCGAGTGCGCGGCCATCATGCCAGCCAAACCGCCGCATCATCAGCAATGCGGCGATCAAAAACAGGTTCAGCAAAATCGGAGTCGCCGCCGCCGCGGCAAAACGGTCGACCGAATTGAGGACGCCGCCCTGCAACGCCACCAGCGCGATAAATAAAAGATAGGGGAATGTGATGCGGGTGAGCGCCACGGCCAGCGCAAACTTTTCGGGATCGCCGCTGAACCCCGGGGCGATCAGGCGCATCACCGAGGGCATAAAGATTTCGCCGAGCAGAACAAAAGCCAGCAACGCGGCGAGCAAAACCGCCAGCGCGTCTTCGGCAAAGAGCCGCGCCGCCTCTTTGCCCTGTTGCGCCATCGTCCCGGCAAATAGCGGGACGAAGGCGGCGCTAAAGGCGCCCTCGGCAAACAGGCTGCGAAACAGGTTCGGCAGGCGCTGCGCCACAAAAAAGGCGTCCGCGACCGGCCCGGCGCCGAGCAACGCCGCGGTCAGGATATCGCGGACAAAACCCATGATCCGGCTCAGCATCGTGTAGGAGCCGACCGTGGCGACCGAGCGCAACAATGACATCAGCGGGGTTTAATCGAAAAGCGAGTCCGGGAAAACGCCGTCGCGAACCTCTACTTGTTCAACACCACTCGCTTTGACCCGGCGATGAACTCCCTCGCTCAGCCGGTGAAATGCTGCATCAACCAGCGCAGTGTCTCGGCGGGCGCCTCTTCCGGCACATAATGGCCGCACGGGATCGGCCCGCCCGAGCATTGGTCGCATAATCGCGTTGCCACACCGCCAGCACGTCGCCGTGAACCCCCTCGGTATGGCTTTTCGCGCCCCAGATCACCAACAGCGGAACCGTGATTTTACGCCCGGCCTCGAAATCGGCCTTGTCCATCTCGAAGTCGCAGGTGGCGCAAGCGCGGTAATCGGCGCATGAGCCTTTTATCGTCTTCCAATTGAAACAGCGGACATACTCGGCGAACGCTTCGGGATCAAAAAATCCGAGACCGATCCCGGGCTTCGACAATTTCTTCTCCATGAAATATTGCGCCGGAATGCCGGCCAGCATCCGCTCGGGCAAGTCGTAAGGCTGGGCCATCAAAGACCAATGCCACGAGCGCAATGCCCATTCCCGCGACGTGTGGGTCCAGATGTGGTGATTTGGCAGGATGTCGATCAACGCCGCCCGCTTGACCCGGTCGGGATGGTCGAGGCACATGCGGGCGGTGGTGCGCGCGCCGCGGTCATGCCCGGCGACAAAGAACTCGCGATAGCCGAGCCTTTCCATGACCTCGACCTGGTCCTGCGCCATCGCCCGGAACGAGTAATTGACATTGTTCTCGCCGCCGTCATCGGGGCCGACGCTGTCGCCATAGCCGCGCAGATCGGCCGCGACGACGTGAAAATGCTTGGCGAGATCGGGCGCGATCTTGCCCCAAGAAGCATGGGTCAGCGGGTTGCCGTGCAGCAGTAACAGCGGCGGGCCGTCACCGCCATGCCGCAGATTGATCCGCGCCCCCGAGGTGTCGATTTCCGTCCGCGTAAACCCTTCGAACATCCGCCTCTCCTCAATCGCTGCTGATCGAGAGCTTAGGGGCTTCGATCGGCGGTGGCGAGTGCGCGCTTCCCCGCGGACCGCGATACGGGTAATAGGGGTGGGGCGATATTGCGGGGCGAGGGAGCGTTGGGGGACCGCCGGTTTGTCGTCGAGCTGATCAAGCCGTCGCATTACGATGATGACGGCTATGTGATCCAGTGGTGGAAATCCTGGATCCCGTCGAACTCGCTTGCCTGCCTCTATGGCATCGCGTCCGACATTGCCCAGCGCCGCGCGCTCGGCCCCGACATCGCGGTCGAGATCCGCGCCTATGACGAATGCCACACCGTCATCCCGATCCGCCAGATCATCCGCCGGATCAAGGCCGCCGATGCCGGCATCGTCTGCTTCGTCGGCGTGCAGTCGAACCAGTTCCCGCGGGCGACGGATCTGGCCGCCCGGTTTCGCGAGGCCGAGATCGCCGTGGCGATCGGCGGGTTCCATGTTTCCGGTTGCCTGGCGATGCTGCCCGATCTGCCACCCGATCTCGCAGCAGGCGCTCGATATCGGGATCACCCTGTTTGCCGGCGAGGCCGAGGGCCGGCTTGAGGGACTGTTCGCGCGACGCGCTCGCCGGGCGATTGCGGCCGATCTACGACTACATGGATGATCTGCCGGGGCTGCAGCAGCAGGTGACGCCGTTTTTGCCGATCGACATCGTACGCCGCTACGGCGAGACGATTGGCGCGTTCGATGCCGGGCGCGGCTGCCCGTTTCAATGCAGCTTTTGCACGATCATCAATGTTCAGGGTCGCAAATCGCGCTGGCGCGATGCCGACGATGTCGAGCGGCTGGTGCGCGCCAATCTGGCACAGGGCGTGTTCCGCTTTTTTATTACCGACGACAACTTCGCCCGCAATCGCAATTGGGAGGCGATTTTTGACCGGCTGATCCAAATGCGGGAAGACGAGGGCCTCCGTCTGCAGTTCATCATTCAAGTCGACACGCTGTGCCACCGCATCCCGAATTTTGTCGATAAGGCGGCGCGCGCCGGCTGCAAGCGGGTCTTTATCGGTCTGGAAAACATCAACCCGGACAATCTGCTGCAGGCCAAGAAAAAGCAGAACCGGGTGCACGAATACCGACAGATGTTTCTCGCGTGGCGGGCAAAGCAGGTCATCACCTATGCCGGCTATATCCTCGGGTTTCCGGGTGATACGCCGGAGCGCATCGCGCGCGACATCAAAACCGTACAGCAGGAATTGCCGGTCGACCTGCTCGAATTCTTTATCTTAACGCCATTGCCGGGCTCGGCCGACCACAAGGCGCTCAACGCGGGCGGGGTGTGGATGGACCCCGACATGAACAAATACGATCTTGAGCACGTCACCACCGGTCATCCGGTCATGACCGCCGAAGAATGGCAGAAAGTCTATCGCGAAGCCTGGGACCTTTATTATTCGGAACAGCACATCGAAACCATCCTGCGCCGTGCCAAGGCGAGCGGCATCAAGCCGGTGCGGCTGTTAAACCATATACTGCAATTCTACTTCACCTTTATTCAGGAAAACGTGCATCCATTGCAGGGCGGCTATTTTCGCCGCAAACTGCGCCGTAGCCGCCGCTCGGGCATGGCGCACGAAAACCCGCTCGTCTTCTACCCGCGTCGGGTCCGCGAAATCATCGAAACCCACGCCAAGCTCGCCGCCTTCTACCTTTACCTGCACCGCATCCGCCGCCGCGTCGAACGCGATGATCGCCCCTACACCGACGCCACCCTGATCCCGCTCCCCGACCCCACTCCCCTCCCCGTTCGCCGAACCGCGCCAGTGACCGAAGCCGCCGCGTAATTGTCCGCGAAGGGACAACCGGCGGCTGACGCGCATAGGCCGGACGCCAAGACACCTCACCGGTCGGACATCCGCAGGCTGTACTGTTGCGCGCACACTTCAGGCGAGGGCGGCGATCGCCGATTTCCAGGCTTCGGTCGTGTGGCGAATATCCTCGGAAGTGTGGGCGAGCGACACGTAGTATTTCTGCTCGCCTTTAAGGATGCCGCGCTCGCGCAATAGCGCGTTGAAGCGCCGCATCAGCTCGCCGTCGCCACGCAGCACCCCGCGATAATCGCGCACCGGCTCGCCGGTAAACACGACGTCGAACAAGGGCGGCGCACCGATCACCTGTGCCGCGATCCCGGCCCGCTTTAGCAAGCCGTCGAGATTGCGCATCAGCTCGCGCCCAGTTGTGAACAGACGGTCATAAGCGCCAGGACCACGCAGGATATCAAGCGTGGCGAGCCCCGCGGCTGCAGCCACCGGATTGCCCGACAAGGTGCCGATCTGCATCAGAAAACCCTCGTCGCCGACGGCGCCACGGTCGAAATGCGCCATGATCTCGGCGCGGCCGGCGATTGCCGCGAGCGGAAAGCCGCCGCCGATCACCTTGCCCAAGGTACAGAGATCAGGGACGACGCCGTAATATTCCTGGGCCCCGCCATAAGCGAGGCGGAAGCCGGTCACCACCTCGTCGAAGATCAGCGGAATGCCGTTATCAGCGGTGATCCGGCGCAACCCTTGCAGAAATCCCGGCTGCGGCGGGATGATGCGCTGCAATGGCTCGACAATGACCCCCGCAAGCTCGTCATGATGCTCGCGCACCAGACTCTCGACACTCTCGAGATCATTAAACGGGGCCACCAGGATTTCGTCGCGCAGGCTCTTCGGGATGCCAGCCGAATCCGCCACCGGACGCGGGAAATTTCCGGGCTGCCTTGGGGCAAGGCTCATCAGCGCGTAGTCGCTCATGCCGTGATAGCCGCCCTCGAATTTCAGGATCTTGTCGCGCTTGCGAAAGGCGCGGGCAGCGCGCATCGCATAGAGATCGGCCTCCGAACCCGCTGATACGAAACGCACCTGTTCGGCGCAAGGCACCGCCGCGACGATTTCCTCGGCGAGTTCGATGCCCCAGCGATTATTGGCGAAAAACGTCGTCCCCTGGGCGATTCGCGCCTGAGCCGCTTCGGTGACTTCGGGATGGGCATGGCCGACCAGCATCGGTCCCGAGCCGAGCAGAAAGTCGACATATTCCTTGCCGTCTTCGTCCCAAACGCGGCCGCCGCGACCCTCGCGGATCACGACCTCGCCCGGAAAATTACCGAATGTACCGCCCGGCAATACCCGCCTTGCGGTTTCGACGAGCCCGCTCGCACCGGCTTGATCCACGCTGTTTCTCCCCGATCGCCCAACAACCCGACCGCCCGCCCAACAAAAGGCGCAGGCAGCGTACTGCCTGCGCCTTGGCTGGAGAAAGGTTTATTCGAGGAATGCTTGTTACTCGGCTGCCGCCCGCACCGGTTCGATAAACTGCGATACCCACTTGTTGCGGCGGCGCAGACCTTCGCGATACATCGCCTCGAACTCGGCCTGTGGGAAGGAATGGGTCGACGGCCGCTTCATCAAAGCCTCGCCCCACGCCTTCAACCCCGGGTAATTCTCGATATGGCCAAGTTTCCTAACCCGGTCGAGGAAGAAATAGCGCTGCAGGAAGGGCGCGTAAGCAGCGTCGACGAGCGAATACTTCTCGCCATTAAAGAATGGGCCGTTGCCTTGCTTTTCGAGCGCCTTTTCGAGCCGCTCAAACGGCACCGTGATCCCTGCGGCAGCCTTGTTGTAGTCTTCCTCTGTGTCGGCATACGCGGTAGCCGTCACGGTGCTGGCGAAGGTTGGCACATAATCGGTCCAGGCGCGATTGAGCGCGCGTTCGACAGGATCGGCCGAATGCAACCGAGGTTCGATGGTTTCGTCGAGATACTCGTTGATCGCGTTTGAACTCGAACAACGAGATCCGGTCGTCGATGCGCAGCACCGGCACTTTCTTGTGCGGCGAGATTGCCAGAAACCAGTCCGGGCGGTTGTCGGGCTCGATATGGCGCAGCTCAAATTCGGTGTTCTTTTCGCGCAGCACGATCGCCGAGCGCTGCACCCATGGGCAGGTTTTGAAGCTAACCAGCATGTACTTTGTCATGACAGCCTCCGATCGCCTTGTGGATCGAAGCAGTATGACACTTAGGTCAGGGCGGCTTAAGCACTAATTGACCGAGCCTTTAACCACGCCGGCCACCCAATCGGGTTATAAGAGCCGCCGCCGATCGGCGTGGATCCCTATTTGATTTTTGCTTCCTTGAACAGGACGTGCTTGCGCGCTACCGGGTCGAATTTCTTCAGCTCGAGCTTGGCCGTTTTGTTCCGCGGGTTTTTCTTGGTCACATAATAAAAACCGGTGTCAGCGCTGCTGACGAGTTTGATCAGAACTGTGCTGGTCTTGGCCATGACAACGCGTTCCCGCGATTACGGAGAATGATCCGTCGAAGATAGCGATCCGTCTACCCCTGTCAAGGCGCGCTCGGAGGCCGCCGGCGCGTTGCCGACGGGCTTTGCCGCCAGGTTCGGGGCAGCGCCGATCAGGTGCAATGCCTGGCTGTAAAGGACCGGATCGCCCAACAAACGCTCGGCAACCGCCACATCGATCGGCCGGTCGCCCGTTCGCGGCGGACAAGAGCGCCGCAAATCGGCCCAGCCGTGTTCGTCGAGCGAGGCGCGCGGGGTCAGTTGTATCGACGAGGCCGAGCCGGCGTGGCCGGCGCGCTGCAAAGCGGTCTCGATAGACTGAGTGTCATTGCCGAGATCGCTGGTGCAAATCGTCGGGACAACGCCATGCCCGTTCAGGGAATAGCCGGCTGGCGCCACGAGTTCGGCCCAGGTCAGGATCAGCTCGCCGTCATTGGGCAGTCGCAGCACCGTTTGCACAGTGCCCTTTCCATAAGAAGAGGTGCCGACAACGACGGCTCGCCCTGCGTCCTGCAATGCCGCCGCCAGGATCTCGGATGCTGATGCCGAGCCACCATTGATCAGGACGACAATCGGCACCCGAGGTGCCACCGCATCGCCCCCCGCCTCGAAATATTGACGGCTCGCCGGATAGCGGCCGACAGTCGCGACGATCGGCCCTTTATCAACAAATACATCCGTGAGGCTTACCGCCTGATCGAGCAGGCCGCCGGGATCACCGCGCAGATCAAGGACAATGCCGCGCAGATTGGGTCCCATCTCGCGCTGGACCGCTTCCAGTTCCGTTACCAGCTGCTGCGTCGTGTTTTGATTGAACCCCGAGATGTGAAAGACGGCGACGCCGTTGCCGCGCGTCACAGTCACTGTCGGCAATACGATCAGCTTGCGCTGTAGCGCGTAGCTTTGTGGTCCGCCATGGCCTGCGCGATCGATGGTGACCATCACGGTGCTCGAAACCGGTCCGCGCAGCTGGCGAACGACTTCGTTTTGCGAACGGCGCGCTGTCGTCTGGCCGTCGACCGAGACGAGGCGGTCGCCGACCCGGATGCCGGCGATATCGGCGGGGCTCCCCGGAAGAACCTTGGTGATCCGATACGGTTGAGCATCGTCCTCGAGCAGGATGCCGACTCCGCCAAAGCCATCGCGGGCGGCACGCTGATCGCGAGCAACCTGTGGCGTCGAGTATCGGGAAAAGCGGTCGAGGCCGCCGGTAATGCCGTCGAACATGGCCTTGTCAATATCGTCTTGTGAATCGGCCGCGACGATCGGCGAGGTCCGTTTGGCGTCGGCCTCAAACCGGCTCAACCAACTCGCCCAGCCGTGCGGATCATCGGTCGAGGGGCTTGGGTAAGTGGTAACCTCACGATTTCCGTAGCTGAGTACGAGCTCAGTTCGATCTTGCGGCCCGGGTGTCTCGGTCAGCCGCAATTTAGGGTCGAGCAGCGAAAGTCGGTCAGCGGCGCCGAGGGCCAATACGCGGTTGGACACTCGCACGATGTACAGCTCGTCGATTTGATCGAGGCCGCGCGCAAACAACCGGCCGGCCGAGTCGACCGGCATTGGCTGGATCTCAGTGCAGCCGGCAAGAGCGAGGGAGGCGGCGACCAGGCACGTCGGTACGAGCCCAGCGGCCGAACGCAACGACATCGCCATCGAACATACCCCAGGAATCCCCGCCGAAGAAGCGTCGGGGATCGCCAGTCTCGGCCCAAATCCAAGAACTGAGCTGATCAATGGTAAATCGCCGCGGCCTGGTGATCAACCTCGCCGGCTGGCTCGAAAGCCGCGCGGCGGCGGCGCCTCGTGCTCCACCCGCAACAGCAACCGCCCGCCGATCGCGTCCGCTTCCAGCAGCCGGACGGTAACCGCATTTCCAAGCTGGAAGGTGCGGCCATAGCGCCGGCCGACGAGGCGCGGCGGCTTCTCCCGCAGATCGTAGTAATCGGCCGGAAGCGAGGAGATCGGGACGAGCCCGTTGGCCCCACTCTCGGAGAGGGTCACGAACAGCCCGAAATTGGCGACGCCACTGATCTGCCCAGCAAAGGTGCTGCCGACGGCATCGGCGAGCAAAGTCGTGCGGTAGCGATCGATTGCTGCGCGCTCGGCGGCCACGGCGCGCCGTTCGGTCGCCGAGATGTGCTCGCCAATCGCAACCATCTGTTCGTGATCGACCCCGTGCGGTAGCCCGCCCAAGCCAAAATCATTTCCGGCCGAGTTGCCGCCCGCGATCAATGCGCGATGAACCAAGAGATCGGCATAGCGCCGGATTGGCGAAGTGAAATGTGCGTAACGCCGCAGCGCCAGCCCAAAATGGCCGATATTGTCCGGGCTGTAGGCCGCCTGAGCTTGACAGCGCAAGACCAGTTCGTTGACGAGCGGGGCAACCGGGGTGCCTTCGGCGCGGCGCAGAAGGCGGTTGAACAGTTCGGGCTTCAGCGCTTGGCCTTTAGCGAAAGCCAAGCCAGGGATGCCGCTTTCTTCGAGGAAATCGCGGAGGACCTCGATCTTGGCCGGGTCCGGCGCGTCGTGGATCCGGTACATGCAGGGCTGATGACGCGCCTCGAGCTCTTCGGCCGCTGCGACATTGGCGAGGATCATAAACTCCTCGATCAGCCGATGGCTGTCCAGGCGCGGCGCAGGGACGACTGCGATGGGCCGCCGATCGGCGTCGAGCACCACCCGATCTTCGCGCAAGTCGAGCTCCAGCGCGCCGCGCGCCGCGCGCGCTCTCGCCAATGCTGCGAAAGCGCCGTAGAGCGCCTCGATCGCCGGGCGCGGGACCAACTCCGGCGGCTCGCGCTGCCGATCTTGGATAGCCTGGACCTGCTCGTAAGTCAGCCGGGCGGCGGAGCGCATCAGCGCGCGCACAAAACGATGGCTGCGCTTGGGGCCGGCGGCATCGATCGACAGATGAACCGCGAGGCAGGCGCGATCGACCCCGGGCTTTAGCGAGCACAGATCGTTCGACAATGCCTCGGGCAACATCGGCACGACGCGGTCGGGAAAATAAACCGAGTTGCCGCGCCGCTCCGCCTCTTGGTCGAGGGCGCTGCCAAGCCGGACATACCAAGCGACGTCGGCGATCGCGACAACGAGATGCCAGCCTCCCGGATTTGACATGTCCGGATCGGGCTCGGCCCATACTGCGTCGTCGAAATCGCGGGCATCGCTGCCATCGATCGTCACCAGCGGCAGATCACGCAGATCAGTTCGTTCGGTGGGGCCGACAGGGGCCGCGGCTTCGGCTTCGGCAATCGCGGCCGCAGGAAACTCAGTCGGGATGTCAAATGAAGCGATCGCCAAAAGGCTGATCGCGCCGGGATCGGTCGATCGCCCAAGCCGTTCGATGACCCGTGCCCGCGGCGGACCAAAGCGGGGCTTCGCCAGCACCTCCGCGACGACCAGCTCGCTGTCACAGGCATCGGGGGCGTCGCGTTCGGTCACCTGGTACTCGCTCTTGTTGCGGCGGTCGGCCGGCACCACTCGGCCGCCCTCGCGATCCTTATGATAGATGCCGACCACGCGCTCGCCGCCGGGATCGAGCCGGCGGATGATGCGGGCTTCGATCTCGCCATTGTCGAGCATCACCAGCCGTGCGGCGGCGCGAGCCCCGACGGCGAGGGTTTCATCACCCTCTTCGGCAAGCCGCAACAATGGCGCCGGATCCGGTCCCGGCCAGCTAACGGGGCTCACAAGCGGAACGCCGTCCGGGTCGGCGCCGACCCGTTCGACGACTGTCAGCTCGGGGAGCTGCGTCCCGCCGGTCAGCCGGCGATTAGCGGCGCGCGAGACGGCTCCCGAGCGCTCGATTTGGCGCAGCATGTGGCGTAATGCCGGCCGCTCGCCGGGAGCAAGATTGAAGGCGCGCGCGATCTCGCGCTTCCCGACCGCTGACGGGCTCTCGCGGATGAAGGTGGCAACCTCGCTCGCCGAGGGCAGCGCGCCTTTCGTGCGCTTTCGCCTGTCGAGTGAAGTACGCGGCGTGCGCGCCATTCAGCCCGGCTGAGTGCCCGCGCGGGCCCGCGGCTTTTTTACCGCGCGGCCAGCGGCAGCCATCTTTTTCGCGGGCGGCGTTTTTGCGGTCGCCGGCCGTTTTGCTTTCGCCGCTACGGGCCGTTTCAACTTCGCGGCAGACCCGCTCGCGGCAGATGCGGTGGCCGGAGCCTTTGCCGGCTTGCGCGCCGAAGCTGTCCCGGCGGTCGCTGGTTTTGACCTGCCGCTTTTTGTAGATTTGTGTTGGCGGCGGGGGCTGTTCTTGCGACGCTCCTCAAGCAGCGGGATCGCTTGCTCCAGCGAAAAAGTGCCGGGATCGGCGTCACGCGGCAGAGATGCGAAGACGCCGTCATGGCTGACATAGGGGCCGTAGCGGCCCTGGAACAATGCGACGCCGCCGCCATCGGGATGTGTTCCAAGCTCGCGCAACGGTTGCGGGGCGCCGCGCCGCCGCTCCGCAGCCGGCTCGGCCAATAATACGACAGCCCGGTTCGCCCCGATCGTCAGCACGTCGTCTTCGGCGGTCAGCGACTTATAGGTCGAACCATGCTTGATGTAGGGGCCAAAGCGACCGATACCGGCTGTGATCACCTCGCCGGTTTCCGGGTGGCGGCCAAGCTCGCGCGGCAATGCCAATAGGCGCAACGCCGTCTCTAGATCGACGTCGGCAGGCTTCAGCGAGCGCGGCAATGCCACACGCTTTGGTTTCGTTTCGCCGTTCGCAGTGCCAAGTTGCACGTAGTGCCCGAACGGGCCTTTCTTTAACGTTACTTCGAATCCGCTCTCCGGATCGGTGCCGAGAGCAGTCTCGGTGGCCTCTTCGCCCTCTCCTTCGACCCCAAGCGGCCGGGTGTAGCGGCAATTCGGATAGTTCGAGCAGCCAATGAATGCACCGAACTTGCCGAGCTTGAGGCTGAGCCGACCGGCGTTGCACACCGGGCACAGCCGCGCGTCGCGGCCGGAGCCGTCATTCGGAAAGAAATGCCGGCCGAGGTCATCGTCGAGCGCTTGCAGAACCTGGGTGATCGTCAGGTCCTTGGTGCCGTCAACCGAGGCCGAGAAATCGCGCCAGAAATTGCGCAGCAATTCCTTCCAGTCGATCCGGCCCCCGGAGACATCATCGAGTTGGTTTTCGAGATCGGCAGTGAAATTGTACTCGACGTACCGCTCGAAAAAGCTGGTTAGGAACGCGGTGACCAGGCGGCCGCGATCCTCCGGGAAGAACCGCTTTTTATCGAGCCGGACATAGGTGCGGTCCTGAAGCACCTGCAAGATTGCGGCGTAGGTGGACGGGCGGCCGATGCCGAGCTCTTCGAGCTTTTTAACGAGGCTCGCCTCGGTGTAGCGCGGCGGCGGCTGGGTGAAATGCTGGTTGGGCGCGACCGCGCCACGCGCCAGGCTCTCGCTCTTGCGCATCTGCGGCAGCCGGGCGCCTTCACCCTCTTCGTCGGCGCTGTCGTCGCGGTCTTCCTGATAAAGCGCGAGAAAGCCGTCGAATAGGACAACGGAGCCGCTGGCTCGCAGCCGCAACTTTCCGCTTGGATCGGCGAGATCGACGGTGACCTGTTCGAGCAAGGCCGACGCCATCTGGCTCGCCAAGGTGCGCTTCCAGATTAGTTCGTAAAGGCGGCGCTGATCGTGGTCGAGATAAGACGCCACATCGGGCGGCTTGCGCGCGACATCGGTCGGGCGAATCGCCTCGTGGGCTTCCTGCGCGTTTTTTGCCGGGCTGCGATAGACACGCGGCGACGCGGGGACATAATTCGCGCCAAATTCGACGCCGATCAGGGCGCGTGCGGCGGCGACCGCCTCGGCTGAAATGGCGACTCCGTCGGTGCGCATATAGGTGATCAATCCGACGGTTTCGCCGCTGAGATCGGTGCCTTCATAAAGCCGCTGCGCAATCTGCATCGTGCGGGTGGCGCCAAGACCAAGTTTGCGCGACGCTTCCTGCTGCAATGTCGATGTCGTAAACGGCGGAAACGGGTTGCGCCGAACTTGCCTGCTGTCGATCTCGGCAACAGAAAACCCGGCCGCGCCGAGGATCGCGTCGGCGGCGGCGCGCGCTTTAGCCTCGCTGTCGAGTTCGAAGCGTTCGAGCCGTTTCCCATCAAGATGGGTCAACCGCGCGGTAAAACTCTGTCCGCGCTCGGTCGTGAAAATTACCTCGACTGTCCAATATTCGCGCGGCTTGAAGGCTTCGATCTCGGCTTCGCGCTCGCAAATCAGGCGCAATGCGACCGATTGCACCCGGCCGGCCGAGCGGCTGCCGGGCAATTTGCGCCACAGCACCGGCGACAAAGTGAAACCAACCAAATAATCGAGCGCGCGGCGCGCAAGATAAGCTTCGACTAGTTCGCGGTCGATTTCACGCGGGCGGCTGAATGCGTCGACGACGGCATTTCGGGTGACTTCATTGAACACCACCCGCTTGACATCGACATCCTTCAGTGCCCGACGTGCTTTAAGCACCTCCTGGACGTGCCACGAAATCGCTTCGCCTTCGCGGTCCGGGTCGGTCGCGAGGAACAGCCCGTCGGCGCCCCGCATCGCCTGGACGATCTCTTTCATGTGCTTTTCGGATTTGCCGTCGACCTCCCAGGACATGGCAAAGTCGGCGTCCGGCTGGACGGACCCGTCCTTTGCCGGCAGATCGCGCACGTGACCGTAGCTCGCGATGACTTTGTAGTCGTCACCGAGATATTTATTGATGGTTTTCGCTTTTGCCGGCGATTCGACGACGACGACTTTCATCAACCGTTTCGATCAAAGGATATTGGGTGGGACACGCTAGGTGAGTGCAAACGCCGCGCCGCCGCGGCCGAAGGCAGATAGTGCGACGCGATCAAGCATCGCTCCTAGTCCTTAGGTTAGCAGGATCACGCGGCATTAATCAGGTTCTCGGATACCCGTAACTCGGTCTCAGCGCAGCGACACCAGATTGCCGGGGTGACGCTCCACCCGGCCCGACAGTTCCAGTTCGAGAAGGAGTGTCGCAACAGCGGAGGCTGTCAATTGGCACTGCCGCACCAATTCGTCAACTGCGACGGGTGTTGGTCCCAATCGTTCGACGATCATACCGAGTGCATCCTCATCCGCGGCGGGCTCGCCGGCGCCGCCTTTGGGTATGTCCAATGACCATCTCTCTTCGCTCGGCAATGGCGGCGAGATTGGCCGCGCTGGAGGCCCGCTTTGCACCAAAGGCCCGAGTTGGGTCAGAACGTCGTCGACGGTTTCGGTCAATGTAGCGCCGCGGCGCAGCAAATCGTTGGCACCACGGCAACGCGGGTCGAGCGGCGAGCCGGGCACCGCAAAAACCTCCCGGCCCTGTTCCAGCGCGTAACGCGCGGTGATCAGCGAGCCCGATCGCGCCGCCGCCTCGACCACCAGCACACCCAGCGCCATCCCCGAGATGATTCGATTGCGGCGGGGAAAGTGCCGGGCCTGCGGCTCGCTTGCTAGCGGCAATTCGGCAATGATCACCCCGTGTTGGCGCAGGGCATCGTAAAGGCTGCGGTTTTCTTCGGGGTAGACAACGTCCACACCGCCCGCAACCACGGCCGCGGAGCCGGTATCAAGTGCTCCGAGGTGGGCCGCGGCGTCGATGCCGCGGGCGAGACCCGATGCAACGACCAGCCCGGCTTGCCCGAGTCCTGCGGCAAGCTCGCGGGCCAAACGGCGCCCATTTGCCGAAGCGTTGCGCGCACCGACGATTGCCACGATTGGGCGGTCGAGCAACTCGGCGCTGCCGAGCACGGTCAGGACCGGGGGCGCGTCCTCGATCTGGGTGAGGGCAGCGGGATAGCCGGGCTCGCCCCAACAGATGATCCGGCCACCGACGCGATGCACCGCTTTCAGTTCGGCTTCGGCCGCGGCGCGGGATGTTGCGGCAACGGTGTGGGCGCGCTCTCCGCGGCGGGCCAGCCGAGGCAACGCTTCAAGCGCGGCGCGCGGCGAGCCGAAACGGCGCAGCATCGCAAAAAAACTGACCGGCCCGATCGTCTCGGTGCGGGTGAGCCGGAGCCAGTCGAGCCGCTCTTCGGGATCGAGTTCGCGCTGGGCCAGGGCTCGTCTCAACTTTTCCGGAATGAGAGGCGGTGTTCCCGCCCGGCGATCAGCCGCCGGATATTTGCCTGATGGCGCAGAATTACCAGCAATGCGATCAGCGCAATGATGATGCCTGTGGCGCGATCGGCGACAAAGGGGGCAATCACCGCGCTGGCCGCAGCCGCGACCAGAGCCGCCAGCGATGAATACCGAAACACGAAGGCGACGCCGATCCAGATCAACGCCGCAATCGCCGCCACCGGCCAGGCGAGAGCGATCAATATGCCGAGGGCTGTCGCCACGCCCTTGCCCCCGTGAAAGCCGAGCCAGATCGGGAACATGTGGCCCAGCACTGCCCACAGCCCCGCCGCCAACGCCGCCCTCTCGCCCCAATGCCAGGCGATCACCACGGCTGCGTAACCTTTGGCAAGATCGAGCAGCAGGGTGAGCGCCGCCAAACCCATGCTGCCGGTGCGCAACACATTGGTGGCGCCGATATTGCCCGAGCCGATTTGGCGAATGTCGCCATAGCCCGCAACCCGGCCCAACACCAACCCAAACGGGATCGACCCGAGCAGATAGCCGATGATTGCAGCAAGGATCAGAGGGCTCAACTCGAACTCACCGCACCGCTTTGCCTTCCCGGCGCAGCCCAGGTTCCATTGTAGCCGCCGAAATTTGGGCGTTGCGCATTGGCGAATTAGGCCACATCCCCATCAACTATCGCGCTGAAAGACCGTGCGCCCGTCGACGATCGTGCGCATTACTCGCCCCTGTACCGGGCGGCCGTCGAATGGGGCGTTCTTCGATTTCGAGCGGAAATCGTCGGTGCGGATGCGCCACGGCAGATCCGGGTCAAAGAGCACCAGATCGGCGGGCGCCCCCTCCGCCAAACGCCCGACCGGGAGCCGCAGGATCTGCGCCGGCTTGACGGTCAGCGATGCAATCACGTCGAGCAGGCTGAGATGCCGGTTATGATAAAGCTCGAGAGACAGGGGCAGCAGGGTTTCTAACCCGACAATGCCATAGGCCGCCGAACTGAACGGCAGCCGCTTCAAATCCTGGTCCCATGGCGCATGATCGCTGGCAATCGCGTCGATCGTGCCATCGCGCAGCCCCTCCACGACTGCTCGGCGGTCCCATTCGCTGCGTAATGGCGGCGACAATTTCGCAAAGGTGCGATAGTCGCCTATCGCGGTTTCGTTCAGCGCGAAATAGGGCGGCGCGGTATCGCAGGTCACCGGCAGCCCTTGCGCCTTGGCTCGCCGAATCGCCCCGACCCCCTCCGCCGTCGAGAGATGGGCGGCGTGATAGCGCGCGCCGGTGATCGCGACGAGGCGCAGATCGCGCTCGATCATGATCACCTCGGCGGCGGGCGGGATCGCTGCGAGCCCAAGCCGGGTGGCGATTTCGCCCTCATTGACCTCGCCGGCGCCGGCGAGGCTTGGCTCCTCAGGATGCTGAACCACCAGCAAGTCGAAGGTGCAGGCGTACGATAGGACACGGCGCATCACCAGCGCATCGGCGATTGCCTTTGTCCCATCGGTAAAGCCGACAGCGCCGTTCGCCGCCAACAGACCCATTTCGGTCAGGTGACGCCCCGCGAGCCCCTTGGTTGCCGCGGCATAGGTGTGGACCTTGGCGAGCCTAACCTCGCGCGCCCGCCGTGCGAGGAACTCGACGACCGAGACGTCATCGACCGGCGGCTCGGTGT
The DNA here is from genome assembly GCA_963777435.1 of uncultured Alphaproteobacteria bacterium. Classification (GTDB taxonomy): domain Bacteria; phylum Pseudomonadota; class Alphaproteobacteria; order ATCC43930; family CGMCC-115725; genus AP-15. Next base: position 1,844,240 of record CAVZQT010000003.1, on the reverse strand, counting down.
TGGGCAGGGCGGCCATTGTCGTGACCCCGCCGGCCGCCGCCGCGTGGCCGGCGCTCTCGATCAACTCCATGTGCTCGGCGCCGGGTTCGCGCAATTGCACACGCATATCGACGAGGCCAGGTGCGAGACACAATCCTTCGGCAGCCACGATCTGGGCGTCGCGGGCGGGGATTGCTCCGCCGAGGCCTGCGATCTTTGTCCCCTCGATCAGCAAATCGCCGATCGCGTCGAGGCCGCTTGCCGGATCGAGCAGGCGCGCACCGGTGATCAGCATTCGCGGGGCCTCCGCGTCAGCGGGTCGACGGTTCACGTTCGCTTCTTAACCCTCTGCCGGTTGCGGGAGAGGTGAGGGTGGGGGGCTGTTGCCGAGATCGCCCGCCAGGATCTCGAGGCATGCCATCCGCACCGCAACCCCCATTTCGACCTGATGTCGGATCAGGCTGCGGTCGATGTCGTCGGCGACCTCGCTGCCGATTTCGACGCCGCGGTTCATCGGGCCGGGATGCATGATCAGCGCATCCGGTTTCGCCAGCCGCAACTTGCCGTAATCGAGGCCGAAGAAATGAAAATATTCACGGGTGGACGGCACAAACGAGCCGTGCATTCGCTCGCTCTGCAAGCGCAGCATCATGACGATGTCGACGTCGGCGAGCCCGGCCGCCATGTCGTGGAACACCTCTACCCCGAGCCGCTCGATCTCGGCCGGCAAGAGGGTGCGCGGCGCCACGACCCGGACCCGGGCACCCATCGTGTTCAACAGCTCGATGTTGGAGCGCGCCACCCGGCTGTGCAAAATGTCGCCGCAGATCGCGACGGTGAGCCCGCCGAGCCGGCCCTTGCGCCGGCGAATGGTCAGCGCATCGAGCAAGGCCTGGGTCGGGTGCTCGTGACTGCCATCGCCGGCGTTGATGACCGCGCAATCGACCTTTTCCGAGAGCAATTGCACCGCACCGGATTCGGGATGACGCACGACCAGAACATCCGGGTGCATTGCGTTCAACGTCATCGCGGTGTCGATCAGGGTTTCGCCCTTCACCATCGAGCTTACTGCCAGCGCCATGTTGATGACGTCGGCGCCGAGCCTTTTGCCGGCCACCTCGAACGAAGTGCGGGTACGGGTCGAATTTTCGAAAAAGCAGTTAATCAGCGTGCGACCGCGCAATAGCGAGCGCTTTTTGTCGGCTTGGCGGTTCAGCTCGACATAGCCATCGGCGAGATCAAGAAAACGTTCAATCTCCGCCGGAGATAAGCCCTCGATGCCGAGGAGGTGGCGGTGCCGGAACGCGCTGTCGCAATCAGCTCCCTGCATGCGCTGCAATTATAAACGCAATGGGGCCCCGCAACAAGTTGCGCCCAAGCGGCCTCGAATTGGTTGCTCTCGCATCTGCCCACCGCAAACATAACTTACACCGGTGGGTGATTGGCCCAGTTAAGGAAATCGAGGCAGCCCTGCAGGATGTAGGCGGCGGCGACTTTGTCGACAATTTCGCCGCGGCGTCTGCGGGTCAAGTCGGCCGCGATCATCTGGCGCTCGACCGCGGCTGTCGACAGGCGCTCGTCCCACAAGGCCACAGGTAATTCGCGCTGGGCCACAACATTGCGGGCGAACTGGCGCACCGACTGGGTTCGGGGACTATCCCCGCCGGCCAAGGCCAGCGGCAGACCGATGACCAGCCCACCGACTCCGTGGCGATCGATTAAAGCGGATAGCGCCGCCATATCCTCACGAAAGCGCCGGCGTCGGATGGTTTCGAGCGGCGTTGCGATTATCAACCGGGTATCAGAGAGCGCCAGGCCGATGGTTTTGGTGCCGACATCGAGCCCCATCACTCGCATCCCCGCCGGCACAGCCTCCCTGAGCGCTGCGGGGTTCGCTAAAATCATGGCGCACGATACCTTATTTTGCGCGTCCTGTGTGCCGGGTTCCGGAGCAATAAGATCATGGCGATAGACAAGGCCACCGTGGCGCACATCGCGACCTTGGCGCGCATTCGGCTTCCGGAAGCCGAGCTCGAACCGCTGGCCAACGAGCTGTCGCAGATCCTCAACTGGGTCGAGCAATTGAACGAGGTGGACACCAGCAACGTCGCACCGATGGCGAGCGTCGCGGCGAGTGGTTTGCCGATGCGCGAGGATCGCGTGACCGACGGTAATTGCCGCGAGGCGATCCTTGGCAATGCCCCGCGCACGGCGAGAGGGTTTTTCGCGGTGCCAAAGGTGATCGAGTGACAAGTTTGCCGGCAGCGCTGACCGCGCTGAACCTCTCCGAAGCGCGCGACGGGCTCGCTCGCAAGGAATTTTCAGCGCGCGAGTTGACCGAAAGCTACATCGCCGCGGTCGAGGCGGTGCGGCCGCTGAACGCCTTTATCACCGAAACGCCGGACCAAGCATTGGCGATGGCCGACGCCGCAGACGACAGGCTCGCCCGCGGCGAAATGCTGCCGCTCGATGGCGTCCCGATCGCGGTGAAGGATCTGTTTTGCACAAAAGGGGTTTTGACCACCGCCGGCTCGCACATTCTCGACGGCTTCCGGCCGCCCTACGAATCGACCGTTACCGAAAAGCTGTGGCAGGCGGGCGCGGTCATGCTCGGCAAGGTCAATCTCGACGAGTTCGCGATGGGCTCGTCGACGACGACGAGCTATTACGGTGCGGTCGAGAACCCGTGGCGCCCCGACTCGAAAGCTCGACCGGGCGATAACCGCCCGCTGGTGCCGGGTGGGTCCTCGGGCGGCTCGGCCGCGGCGGTCGCGGCACACGCGGCCTTGGCGGCGACAGGCACCGACACCGGCGGGTCGATCCGGCAACCGGCGAGCTTTTGCGGGATTGTTGGGCTCAAGCCGACCTATGGCCGCTGCTCGCGTTGGGGGGTGGTCGCTTATGCCTCCTCGCTCGATCATCCGGGCCCGATGACGCGCACCGTGCGCGATTCGGCGATTATGCTGCGCGCGATGGCCGGTCACGACCCCAAGGATTCAACCTCGGCGCCGCAGCCGGTGCCGAATTACGAAGCGGCGCTGACCGGCAATATCCGCGGCATGCGTATTGGCATTCCGCGCGAATACCGCGTCGCCGACATGCCAGTCGAGATCGAGGCTTTGTGGCAGCGGGGAATCGATTGGCTGCGCGAGGCCGGCGCCGAACCGGTCGAGATCAGCCTGCCTCACACGAAGTATGCGTTGCCGGCCTATTACATCATCGCCCCGGCCGAGGCCTCATCGAACCTCGCGCGCTATGACGGCGTGCGGTTTGGGCTGCGCGTCGATGGCGCCAGCCTCGACGAGATGTACGAGCTCACTCGTGCCGCTGGTTTTGGCGCCGAGGTCCGCCGCCGGGTGCTGATCGGCACCTACGTGCTGTCGGCCGGCTATTACGACGCCTATTACTTGAAAGCGCAGCGCGTGCGAGCATTGATCGCGCAGGATTTCGCCGCGGCGTTCGAGCAGGTCGACGGAATTCTGGCGCCGATCACGCCTTCGGCGGCTTTCGCGATCGGCGAGAAAAGTGATGACCCGATCTCGATGTATCTGAACGACGTGTTCACGGTGCCGGCAAATCTCGCCGGATTGCCGGCAATCTCGGTGCCGGCCGGGTTGTCGGCCGACGGCCTGCCGCTTGGGTTGCAGATCATCGGCCGCGCCTTTGACGAAGAGAATGTCTTACGGATTGCCGAGGTGTTGGAGAGCGCCGCGCAATTCCGCCATGCGCCGGCTTTTCTCGCTCAAGGACGGTAGTCACCAGGGCCGGCCTCCACAGGATTTCGCCTCTCTGTCCTTGGGGGCCGCAGGAGATCAGGGCGGTCGGGGCGCTCGTCACAAGCCGCCTTTTCTTGGTCAGCACCGATCGACGCAGCTAGGCTCCGGCCCGGCTTGCCCCTTGCTTCAATCGCGCGTTCGCCGCGAATGGCGAGCCGGATTGCCAGCCCTGGTCTGCCGGGCGCAGTGTGCTCGGGCGGATAGCGGAGGCGGGCTATGGCGATCATCGGGCAAATCGCGGCATTCCATGACCAGATGAAGGAATGGCGGCATCGGATCCACGCTCATCCGGAGCTTGGCTTTCAGGAGCTGCAAACCTCGGATTTTGTCGCGCAAAAGCTTACCGAGTTCGGGATTGAGATCTTTCGCGGCATCGGCAAGACCGGCGTTGTCGGACGCTTGCGCGCCGGCGCTTCGCCGCGTTCGATCGGGCTGCGCGCCGACATGGATGCGCTGCCGATCGCGGAAGCGACCAATCTGCCCTATCGCTCGCAGCATGACGGGCGGATGCACGCTTGCGGTCATGACGGGCACACGACGATGCTGCTTGGGGCGGCGCGCTATCTCGCCGAGACCCGCAATTTCAACGGTACCGTGCACCTGATCTTTCAGCCGGCCGAGGAGGGGCTCGGCGGCGGGGCGGCGATGATCGCCGACGGTCTTTTCGACCGGTTCCCGTGCGATGCAATCTTTGGCATGCACAATTGGCCGGGTCTCAGTGAGGGCAAGTTTCAGTTGCGCAGTGGTCCGATGTGGGCGGGTGCGGCACGCTTCGACATCACCGTTACCGGGCATGGCGCGCATGGCGCCCGACCCGAGGCCGGCATCGACCCGGTGGTAACCGCGAGCCATATTGCGGTGGCATTGCAGACGATCGTGTCGCGCAATGTCCGGCCGATCGACACCGCGGTGTTAAGCCTGACGCAAATCCACGCGGGGGAGGCTTACAATGTCATCCCCGAGCGCGCCGTGATCCGCGGCACCGCGCGTTCGTTCACCCGCGAAACGATGGCGATGATCGAGGGCAATATGCGGCGCATCGCATCAAATGTCGCGAGCGCGTTTGGGGCCTCGGCCGAACTCGATTTCCGCATCAGCTATCCGGCATTGGTAAACAATGCCAAAGAAGCGGCCTTTGTTGCTGACGTCGCCGCCGAACTCGTCGGCGACGCTAATGTCGATCGCTATGGCGAGCCGGCAATGGTCTCGGAAGATTTCTCGCTGATGCTCGAAAAGCGTCCGGGCGCCTACATCCAGATCGGCAACTCGGATGACCCGGGCGCCTGCGGCCTGCACCATCCCGGCTATGATTTCAATGATTCGATCCTGCCGTTAGGTGCCAGCCTGTTTGCGCGCCTCGCCGAACGCAAACTCGCCCCGCCCTGATCGATCACAGCACGCTTTGGCTGGCTGGCGACGGGCCGGCCTTGCCGCAACGCGCACCCGATTGCCACCTCGCGTCGGCTCGGCGACAGTGTGGTCGATCGGCTACTGGAGGCGGGAATGGAAATCATCGAACGGATCGGGCGATTTCACGATGAGCTGAAGCAATGGCGGCACGACATTCACGCCCATCCTGAACTCGGTTTTGAGGAGCAGCGCACCTCAGACTTGGTCGCGCAAAAGCTCACCGAATTCGGCTACGAGGTATTCCGTGGCATCGGCAAGACCGGGCTCGTGGGCCGGCTGCGCGCCGGCAGTTCGCAGCGTGCGATCGGGCTGCGCGCCGATATGGATGCGTTGCCGATAGACGAGGCGACCAACCTCCCCTATCGCTCGCAAAACCAAGGGCGGATGCACGCCTGCGGCCATGACGGGCACACGACGATGCTGCTCGGCGCGGCGCGCTACCTCGCCGAGACGCGCAATTTCGACGGGACCGTAAATTTGATTTTTCAGCCCGCCGAAGAGGGGCTCGGCGGCGGCGCCGCGATGGTCGCCGACGGCCTGTTCGACCGCTTCCCATGCGATGCCGTTTTCGGCATGCACAACCGGCCGGGACTGGCGGTCGGAAAATTTCAGATCCGCACCGGACCGATGATGGCGGGGGGAGCCTATTTCGACATTACCGTGACCGGCCGCGGGGCGCATGGCGCGCGTCCCGAAGCCGGGATCGACCCGGTAGTCACCGCGAGCCACATCGCGCTCGCGTTGCAGACGATCGTTTCGCGCAATGTCCGGCCGATCGATACCGCCGTCGTCAGCGTCACCCAGATCCATGCCGGCGCCGCTTACAACGTGATCCCCGAAAGCGCGGTGATTGGCGGCACCGCGCGCTGCTTCAGCCGGCAGACGATGAATTTGATCGAAGACAACATGCGGCGGATCGCGACGGGCGTCGCCGCCGGGTTCGGAGCTGCGGCCGAACTCGATTTCCGCGTTCTCTTCCCGCCATTGGTTAACGAAGAGGCCGAGACCGGTTTTATTGCCGATGCCGCAGCCGAACTGGTCGGCGAGGGCAATGTCAATCGCGACGGCAATCTTGTGATGGCGTCGGAGGATTTTTCCTACATGCTCGAGCAGCGGCCGGGCGCCTATATCCAGATCGGCAATGGCGAGGGCGCTGATGGGGGTGGGGGCGGCTGCGAGGTCCACAACCCCGGCTACGATTTCAACGACGCCGCTCTGCCCTTCGGCGCCAGCCTGTTCGCCCGGCTCGCCGAAAAGAAACTCGCCAGCATGTAATCGGCCGATAGTCTCGGGAGATCGAGATCGCTCTGCCCCCGGTCGTCGCTTCGTCCTCGCCCCGGCAAAAGCGAGGTCGGGTCTCGCTGATCATGTTGACCACCGGCACCCGTCTCGGCGGGAATGATGAGCAGCGCTGCACCTCGTAGGATTTGGCTTTGAATTTGAGGCTAAGAGCCGGCGCGGGAGCGCAGGCGGCGGGCCGCCGCCGTGCTTTGGAAGGGGCGCGCGCTCCCGATGTATTGCGCGGCATCGCCCTGATGGTGCTCGGCGTCTCGATGTTCCCGTTTATGAACGCCGCGGTCAAATTGCTGACCGCGCATTACCCGGTTATGCAAATCGTCTGGGCGCGATTTACCGGGCATCTGATCGTCATGCTGATCGTCTTTTCGCCGCGTTATGGCGGGCGATTGCTGGCGACGCGTCGGCCGGCAATTCAGTTCGGCCGCTCGCTGCTGATGCTGGTCAGTAACCTCGTATTTGTCATGGCGATCGGAAGGGTTCCGCTCGCCACCGCTTCGGCAATCGGCTTTACCTCGCCATTGCTCGTGACCGCAATGTCGGTGCCGTTGCTCGGCGAGCAGGTCGGGTGGCGGCGCTGGAGCGCGGTGCTGGTCGGTTTTGCCGGGGCGTTGCTGATCATCCGCCCGGGGACCAGCCTCGCCAATCCGGCGGTGTTGTTACTGTTGGGCTCGTCCGCCTGCTATGCGCTGTATCAGATCGCGACACGCTGGGTCGCTGCTTATGACGATGCCGCGGTCGGGATCGTGTTCTCGGCCTTGCTCGGCTCGCTCGTGATGACCGCGATCCTGCCCTTTGTTTTCATATGGCCGAAAAATCTGTTCGATCTGCTCCTGTTTATCAGCCTCGGCCTGATCGGCGGCGGCGGTCACTACCTTCTGATCCGCGCTTTCCAGCACGGCCCGGCCGCCGTGCTGTCGCCGCTCGGCTATATCGAATTGATCGGCACGACGATCCTTGGCTACCTGATCTTCGGCAATCTGCCCGATGCGCCGACCTGGATCGGCGCCGGCGTCATTATCGCCTCCGGGCTCTACATCGCCTTCCGCGAACGCCGTCGTCGCGCCGCTACCAGTGAACCTCAATTTTAATTTCAGCTGCTGTATTTGCTGCGTAAATTCAGTTCGAGTGTGCAACCGGCACGTTGTCAGTCGCTCGGCCGATTATCGCCACCAGCCGGTGACGGTGCCGCCGCTATTGGCGGTTACGGCAGTACAGCGGATCGGGTACATACCCGGCGGCAACGCGCCGAGCGCAACGCTATCGCCGCCCAAAGTCGTTACCGTAAGCGAAGTATTGCTCGAGCCCGCCGATCGTGAGCCATTCGGTGGCGGTCGGAAACTTCCCGGTTCCTGCCCCGATCGAATACGCGCGATTGAGAGGGTCCATGTCTTGCTCCGTTGTTGATTTAGGCTGCGTCTCCTCAGGGAGCTACGCGTTTTACCTGCGCCATTTCCTCGACGAGAATCGGAAATTGGGTTAAGCGGGCGCTTGGCCGAGCAATGCGTCGGCGGCGCGGGAGAAGGCGGCGGCGAGTTGGCTGTCCAGCAGCAGTTCGCCGGGCGCGCAGTGAAAGATTTCGCAGATCGCGGCGAGGTCTGTGAAGTGAATGTGGCGGGCGCCGGTCTCGATGCGGTGATAAGTCAACCGCGGCATGCCGAGGAGGCGCGCTGTCGCCTCCTGGGTCAATCCCAAGGCGCGGCGGCGGCGGCGTAATGCCGAGCGAATGCAGGATTGGGGATCGTCGTGGAAACGCATCGCTATTCCCTCTGACAGTGGACTGAACAAATGCTGGGTGAGCGCTGCGGCCAACCGCGCCGATTTCGAGCGATAACCGGTTGACGCCGCGCGTCCTGACCTCCGCAAACCTGCTTCCTCCGGATTCCGCCCAGTTGACCGACTGCGCTAAGATCAAGAACACAACGGAAACATAAAATCACAACGATGTCAATGGGGGAATTGCTTATATCACAATTACCAGCCCGACCTTGACGACCGAACGCCGCGCCCCGACGATGCCGTGATCGCCGCAATAACACCGGACCAGGGTGATGGAGTTTTCGCTTTCTGACGACCTCGTCGATCTGAAGCAACGCACCGAGCGGCTGGTGCGCGAGCAGATCATCCCCTACGAGGCCGATCCGAGACAGACGCCGCATGGACCCGCGCCGGAATTGCGCCGCGAACTCGTCGCGATTGGCCGGCGCGCCGGACTGTTGTCGCCGCATGTCGGACGCGAGTGGGGCGGGCTCGGGCTCGATCATCGCGGCAAGGCGGTGGTTTTCGAGGCCGCCGGCTACTCGCCCTTGGGACCGGTGGCGCTCAACTGTTTCGCCCCTGACGAGGGCAATATGCACCTCTTGGAACAAGTCGCCGAGGAGCAGCAAAAAGAGCAATGGCTGCGGCCGATGGCGGCGGGCGAAATCCGCTCCTGCTTTATGATGACCGAGCCGGCGCCGGGAGCCGGATCGGACCCATCAATGCTGAAGACGACTGCGCGGCGGGCGACGGACGGCAACCGCGGTGACTTTGTCATCGACGGCGAAAAATGGCTGATCACCGGCGCCGTTGGTGCCGAACTCGCAATCATCATGGCGAAAACTGAAAGTAGCGACACCGGCCCCGGGGGCGCCACGATGTTTCTGTCACCGATGGCGGCGCCGGGGATCAAGGTCGAGCGGGTGCTCGACACACTCGACCAATACATGTCGGGCGGTCATGCGGTAATCCGGCTCGACGGGCTGCGAGTGCCGGAAAGTGCCGTCCTCGGCCGCATCGGCGAGGGGTTTCGCTATGCCCAGGTGCGGCTCGCCCCGGCGCGGCTGACGCATTGCATGCGGTGGCTCGGGGCCGCGCGCCGCGCCCACGACATCGCCACCGATTACGCGCGCCGCCGCACCGCCTTTGGCAAGCCGCTCGGCGAGCACGAAGGGGTGGGCTTTATGCTCGCCGACAACGAGATGGACCTGCACACCTCGCGGCTGGTGATCTGGCACGCCGCCTGGGTGCTCGACCAGGGGGAGCGCGGCGGCCACGAATCGAGCATGGCGAAAGTCATCTGCTCGGAGGCGATATGGCGCGTCGTCGATCGCAGCGTGCAAATCCTGGGCGGACTCGGCATCACCGACGACACGATCGTCGCCCGCCTGTTTCGCGAAGTCCGCCCGTTCCGCATCTATGACGGTCCCAGCGAAGTCCACCGCTGGTCGATCGCCCGCCGCATCCTCCGCGGTGGTCGATAATGCGCAACGTGCCGCGGTTCCAGTTGCTTTCGTTGGGACGACAAGTGAGTTATCTCTAACCGAATTTTCCGAGGCCGTGTCGCTTCCGCTTCACGCCTCGCTACACCGCACTACTCGGTGGAGCGGCGGGATAGCTGACCGCGAGGCCGGCGCGGGCGTCCTGCTGGATGCCGTATTGCGGGAATGGGTAGCGCAGCCCGTTTTTTGACAACGCCTCCATTCCAGCGATCGCCTTGTCCAAATACTCGGGCGGCAACGCCATCAGCATCTCGTCATCCAGCACCCCGCCATAGCGGCGCTCGGCAAAGCACGGGATCGACAGGCTCGGCTCGCGGGTCTTGAGCGCCCGCCCCCACGAATTGGCGCAGGCGGATTCTCCGACGACACTCCAGTCGAAGCGCTTGTAACCGGCCCACTGCAGTCCGTTGATGAAATAAATCATCGCCCCGGGCGTCGCGTAAAACAGCGCGATGTCGGGTGGATCAAGCCGCCCCGAGGCGAGCGGCGCCACCGCCAACGCCTCATAGCGGCCGTCGGGCACGCATTCCATCGCCGCCTGGTGCGCGCTCGCATCATCAGGAGTGCTGTACCACACCCCGACCATGTGTTGCCCGGAACGCCACGCTGCGTCCTTGGCGCCGCCGAGCCCGACGACGGCCCGGCATTGGGCGCCAACCAGGTCCTCGGCGGTGAGCCCGACTGTCCAGCTGAGCCGGGCCGCCTGCGCCACGATCTGGTCGAGCGTGTGGATCGATGTCGGACGTCGAATCCGCGGGATTGCCTCCATCTCGGCAGGATCTTCGAACAATTTCATGCCGAACGAGATCGAGCGCAGCCGCAGCAGGCGTTCGAGATCGAGAGCAAGCTTGGGCCAATCTTGGGTCATTCCGGCATCCCATAAAATAGCAGCGCAGCCAGACCGGCCGCACGCCGCGGCGGTTTCGCGCGATCCGGCAATATTTATCATATCGGATGGAACCGGTAGGAATTCGCGGGGTTCGGCCCCACAGTAAGCGGAGGCTGCAGAAGCAACGACCCGCTCGCGCGGCACGGTCGGATCCCGCGAAGTGAAAGGTACCGCAATGCGCGTATTCTGCGTCCATCCCGGCCCGCTCACTTATTCGCAGATATTCTTGCGGCTCGAGCCGATCGGCCTCGAACTGGTGGCCGGCGCGGCGCGGCAAGCGGGTCACGCGGTGCGGCTGCTCGATCTGCAGGTCGAGGACCAGCGCGCCTACTTCCGCACGATCGAGCGCTGGCAACCCGATGTCGTTGCATTCGGCTGCAACTATCTGGCGAACGTGCCGGAGATCGTCGATCTGGCGAAGGCGACCAAGGCGCGCTTTCCAGGCATTTTTATTTGCGTCGGCGGCCATAGCGCCTCGTTCTCCGCCGCGGCGATCATTAACCACAGCGCGGGCGCTGTCGACTGCGTGCTGAAGGGCGAGGGCGAAGCGACGATCCCGTTGCTGCTCGCGGCAATCGAAACCGGCAGCCCGATCGACACCGTTCCCGGCGCGGTGACCGCGGCCGGCGAGGGGCCGCAGCCCGGTTTTGTCCACTCGCTCGATGACGTGATGCCGGCGCGCGATCTGCTGCGCCATCGCCGCAAATATTTTGTCGGCATTCTCGACCCTTGCGCGTCGATCGAGTTTTCGCGTGGCTGCCCGTGGGATTGCTCGTTCTGCAGCGCCTGGACTTTTTACGGCCGCAGCTATCGCCTGGTAAGCCCCAGGCATATCGTCGAAGATTTGCGGCGGATACGCGAGCCCGGCATCTTTGTCGTCGACGATGTCGCGTTCGTCCATCAGAGCCACGCAATGGAACTGGGCGAGGCAATCGCCCGCGCCGGCATCAAAAAGCGCTATTACCTCGAAACCCGCGGCGACGTGCTGTTGCGCAACAAAGAAGCTTTTCAGTTCTGGAAGAGCATCGGGCTGCAATACCTGTTTCTCGGCGTCGAGGCGATCGACGAGGATGGGTTAAAGCGCTATCGCAAGCGCACCTCGTTGGGCCGCAATTTCGAGGCCTTGGAATTCGCGCGTTCGCTCGGCCTGATCGTCGCGATTAACCTGATCGCCGATCCCGATTGGGATCATGAGCGCTTTCGCGTTGTGCGCGAATGGGGGCTCGATGTCCCGGAGGTGGTCAATCTCAGCGTCAACACCCCCTATCCGGGAACCGAGAGCTGGCTAACCGAGGAACGCGCTTTGACGAGCCGCGACTATCGGCTCTACGATATCGCGCACGCGGTACTGCCGACGCGCCTGCCACTCGATGAATTCTACGAGGAATTGGTAACAACGCAGCGCGCGTTTTACCGCAAATTCGCCGGCTGGCGCGCGGCCTATACCGCAGCCAGCACTGTCGCCCGCCAATTGCTGCGCGGCCACCCGAATATGCTGAAAAGCCTCTATCTGCTGGACAAGCTCTATCGTCCGGAACTGCTGCTCGCCGATCATAACCTGCTGGTCGAGTATGAGATCCCGGCCCCGGCGCCGCGCACCGCGCTGCTCCCGTCGAACACGGCGCAGCTCTACATTCACCCGCCGCGCGGCCGCAAAGGGCGGGCGATCGACGCCGCGACCGAAAGTTTTGTCGAGGAGACCCGCGTCGGCAGCACGCCTTAAGCCGCCCGGGCATACAATTACTCTGGACGGATCGCCGCTTGCCTCTCTGAGGCGGCGAGATTCCTATATGCGCTGCAGCAATGGTGAGGGGAAAGCGCCATGCGGTTTCTCGGGGTCCATCCGGGCCCTCTCATGTACACCAAGATTTTTCTGCGGCTCGAACCGCTTGGCCTCGAACTTGTCGCCCAGGCGGTTCGCCATGCCGGTCATGACGTCGCGCTGATCGATCTGCAGGTCGAGGACCATCGCGCCTATTTCCGGATGATCGAGCGCTGGCGTCCGGATGTCGTCGCCTTTTCCTGCAATTACCTGGCGAACGTGCCGGAAATCGTCGATCTGGCCAAGGCGACGAAAGCCCGGTTCCCCAACATTTTTATTTGTGTGGGCGGCCACAGCGCATCGTTCACCGCGGCTGCCATCCTCGGCCATGGCGCCGGCGCCATCGATTGCGTCCTCAAGGGCGAGGGCGAGGCATCGATGCCGTTGCTGCTGGCCACGATCGAAGCGGGCCACGATCCCGTCACGGTGCCGGGGGCAGTCACCGCCGGCGGCGACGGGCCGCCTCCTACCTTTGTCCATTCGCTCGACGAGTTGACCCCGGCGCGCGATCTGCTGCGTCACCGCCGCAAATATTTTATCGGCACGCTCGATCCCTGCGCTTCGATTGAGTTTTCCCGCGGCTGTCCGTGGGACTGCTCGTTTTGCAGCGCTTGGACCTTTTACGGCCGCAGCTATCGCCTGGTCAGCACCGAACGGGTGATCGAGGATCTGCGATCGGTCCGCGAGCCCGGCGTCTTTATCGTCGACGATGTGGCCTTCATCCACGAGCGCCACGGCCTCGAAATCGGCGAGGCGATCGCCCGCGCCGGCATCAAAAAGCGTTATTACCTCGAGACGCGCGGCGACGTGCTGTTGCGCAACAAAGAGGCGTTTCGCCTGTGGGCGCGGCTCGGATTGCTGACGATGTTTCTCGGTCTCGAAGCAATCGACGAAGCCGGGCTTAAGAAATACCGCAAGCGCGTCGCCCTCGACCGCAATTTCGAGGCGGTCGAATTCGCCCGCTCGCTCGGGGTCAATGTCGCGGTCAATCTGATCGCCGACCCCGATTGGGATCACGAGCGATTTCGCATTGTCCGCGAATGGTGCCTCGAAATGCCTGATGTCATCAACATCAGCATCAACACGCCGTACCCCGGCACCGAGAGCTGGGTTACCGATGGCCGGCGGCTTGAAACCCGCGACTATCGGCTATTCGATATCCAGCATGCGGTGCTGCCGACGCGTTTGCCGCTCGCCGAATTCTACGACGAGTTGGTGACGACCCAGCGTGCGATCCTCAAAAAGCACCTCGACTGGCATCAGTTGGTTGACGCCGCCGGCATCGTCGCCGGCCTGCTGTTGCGCGGCCAGACCAATTTCGTGCGCAGCCTGTTCCAGATGAACAAGGTTTACCAGCCGGAATTGCTGCTCGCCGATCACGACAAGTCTGTGGACTACGAGATTCCATTGCCGCCACCGGCGCCCGAGCGGCGGGTCAACCCTGCCTCACTCTATGTACACGCGCCACGCGGGCGACGCGGCCGCGCGATAGACGCCGCCACCGAGCAATTCGTCGACGAAACCCGTATGGGGACGAGTGCATAGTGACCGCCCCTCTCCCGGCTGGGGGAGGGAGCGACCCGCGTAGCGGGACGGTGAGGGGCAGGCCGCGGCCGTCGCATTGAGGGGTGAGGTGATGCCGGACAAAGTGAAATCGGTCGATGTCGCCGCTATTAGGGAATGGCTCGCCGGTGATGGCGAGATCGCGTTTCTCGACGTCCGGGAGGAGGGGCAGCACGGCGAAGGTCATCCACTGCTGTCGGTCAACCTGCCGTACAGCCGGCTCGAACTCGATATCGGTCGGCTGGTGCCGCGGCATTCCTGCCGTATCATTCTGGTCGATGACGGCGATGGGATCGCAGACAAGGCGGCGCGGCGCCTCGCGGGGCTAGGCTACCAAGAGATTCACGTCCTGAAGGGCGGAGCACCAGCATGGGCGGCATGCGGCTATCGGCTGTTCCCGAGCAGCAATGTGCCCTCCAAAGCCTTTGCCGAGATCATTGAGCACGAATGCGCCACCCCGGCGATCTCGGCCGAGGAGCTTGATCGGATGCGCCGTTCGGGCCGGCCCGTGACGATCCTCGACAGCCGCCCGCTCGACGAATACGCACGATTTCATGTCCCGGGTGCGGTCCCGTCTCCCGGCGTCGAACTTGTCCATCGCTTTGCCGAATTGGTGCCCTCGCCCGACAGTCTTGTTGTTGTGTCGTGCGCCGGACGCACTCGCGGCATCATCGGCGCGCAATCCCTAATCAATGCCGGGGTGCCAAACCCGGTCATGTCATTGTCCGGCGGGACTCAAGGCTGGCGGCTCGCCGGGTTTGACCTCGAAAGCGGTCTCGGCGACGGCCTCCGCCCGGTCAGCCGCGAGGCCGCCGAAATGGCGCGGCAGCGCGCGGCCGAGGTCGAGGCGCGCTTTCAAATCCGCCGTATCGATCGCGCGACGCTCGCCCGCTGGCAGGCGGAGGCCGAACGGCGCACGACCTATCTGATTGATGTCCGCACGCCCGACGAATTTGTCGCCGGCCATCTGCCGGGCTCGGTGTCGGCGCCCGGCGGCCAATTGGTGCAGGCAATCGACCGCTGGGTCGGAGCTCGCGGCGCCCGGCTCGTGCTGGTCGACGACACCGGCACACGCGCGATCATGACCGCGCATTGGTTGCAGCAGATGGGCTGGGACGTGCAGGTGCTCGATAAGGCGCTCGACGGTGTAACGCTGGAAGCCGGATCGGCCGCACCGCAGCTGCCGGCCAGCTTGCCCGTCCTGCCTCAAATCACGCCGCAAGAGGCGGCAGAACGGCTGGCGAAGGACGCCGCGGCGATCTCGCTCGAAGCCAGCGCCGCGTTTCGCGCCGGCCATCCCGCGAGGGCGGTGTGGGCGGCGCGAGCGCGGCTCGACCGGTTGCCCGCCGCAGTGCTGGCGGCCTCGCAGATCGTACTGTTCGCCGACGACGCACCCGCCGCGCGGCTGGCCGCACTCGACCTCGCCGAGCTTAGCTCCGCCAAGATCGCCGTCCTGCCAGGGGGCGCCAGAGCATGGCACGCAGCCGGCCTGCCGGTGGTCGCGAGCCCGAACGACCCGCCCGATGCCGAGCGCATCGACTATTTGTTCTGGAACCATGACCGCCACGCCGGCAATCGCGAGGCGATGCAGGCCTATCTGCGCTGGGAAACCGAACTCCCCGGGCAGATCGCCGCCGACGGTCTCGCCGGCTTCCGCCTCCCCGCGCATCGATGATGGAGATCCAGATATTCACCCGTCGTTCGTCTTAACGGGATTTCGGCGCACACGCGTAAGCGCGATATCGGTCTCGGCGATAAGGCTCTATCCTGGGTCGGCATGACGCCGCTGCAAGCGGCAGCGTATCTTCGCACTCAATTTCCGGGAGGGAGACGGCAAATGGCACAGATGGGCTCTGGCGAATACAACTATGAGCTGATCCGCGATTTCTTCAAACTGCCCGCCGGGCAAACTTTCGGGCTGGTCAGCCGAGTGGCGGCCGACGCGCAAGACCGCATCTACGTTTTCCAGCGCAAGGACCCGCCGGTCGTGGTGTTTGATCGCGAAGGGAAATATCTCGGCGCCTGGGGCAGCGGCGAGGTCACCGACCCGCATGGTCTGAAAATCGTCGGCGACACCGTCTACACGACCGATCGCTCCGACTCGGTCGCGAAGTCGTTCACATTGGATGGCAAGCCGTTGCTGGAGCTTGGCCAGCGCGGGGTCCATTCTGACACCGGCAATGTCACCAACTGGCTCGCCGAGCGCGCGGCCGGGCCGTTCAACCATCCGACCGAGATGTTGCCCCACCCCAATGGCGACATTTACGTGACCGATGGCTATCGCAATGCCCGCGTTCACCGCTTTACCTCAGACGGCCGGCTCGTCAAATCGTGGGGTAGCCCGGGCCGGGGCGAGGGCCAGTTCCACTTGCCGCACAGCATCGCCGTCGATGATGACGGCAAGCTCTACGTCGCGGACCGGTCGAACAAGCGCATCCAGATCTTCACGCCGGAGGGCGACTATCTCGGCGAGTGGAGCGGCATGGGCGGCCCCAACGACATCAGCCGCGGCAAAGACGGCAATTTTTACATCGCCGAGCAGGAAGACGATGGTAATCCCGCCTATATCTGCGTGCGCGATCGACAAGGCAATGTACTCGCGCGCATGGAGAGCCGGCATGTCCACGGCGTTGGCGTCGACTCCCATGGCGACATCTACGCGGGGCTGACCCAGGACCGCGGCGTCGACAAATTCGTCCGCGTCGGCTGAGGCACCATAGACAACCACTTCGGCCCGCCGCGTCGAAAGCGCATCGTTTCAGGCGGCGGGCCGGCCCAAAATGACTGAGGCGGCGCAAGCGCATAACTTCGAGCAGCCGGTTTCTCTGGCGAGTCTTTTCACCGCGTTCCTGATCGTCTCACTGTGCGGTGTCGGGGGCGGTGGCGGCATCGTCTGGGCCCGCCGCGTCGCCGTCGAGACCCGCCGCTGGATATCAGATGCGGAATTCGCCGATATCGTGAGCCTTTGCCAGTTTATGCCGGGGCCGAACATCGTCGGCATTGCCGTCTGTGTCGGGGCGAAGCTCCGGGGTGCCGCCGGCACGATCGCGGCGCTTGCCGGCTTTCTGGTAATCCCATGGGCAGTCGGGCTCTCGCTCGGCCTTTTATACCTAAAGTTCGCTCACCTGCCGGTTCTCAGAAACATCCTCGGCGGGATCGCGGCGGCAGCCGCCGGGCTTCTGATCGCCACCGGCATCAGGCTGCTGCTGCCGCATCGCCGCCGCCCGGCAGCTCTGCTTTTTGCTGGACTAGCCTTCGTTCTAATCATCTTCGGCAGATTGCCGCTGCTGGTCGTTCTGTTCAGCCTAGTGCCGCTCAGTATTGTCGTTGCGGGCATCGAGAACGCACGGGCACGATGAGCAGCCCTTCCGCCCCCATCGAGCTGACCGCGCATCTTGCCCTGGTATCGTCGATCAGCTTTGGCGGCTTCCCGACCGTCCTCCCGGATGTCCGCAACTTTGTCGTCGCCACGCATCGCTGGCTAACCGATCAGGAATTCGCCGATTTCTTTGCGATCGCCCAATCGATTCCCGGCCCGAACATGATCCTGATGATGAGCTTTATCGGGTGGAAGGTGTGGGGATTTCCCGGTGCCGTGGCGAGCGCGTTTGCCACCTTCGGCCCGCCTTGCGCGATATACTTCACCGGCTATCGCCTATGGGACCGGTTCCGCGCCGCGCCATGGCAACGCATCGTGCGTCTCGGCCTGGTGCCGGTTACGATGGGGATTGTCATCGCTAGCGGCGCCGTCATGGCGCGAGCGGCGGACACCGGATGGCGGACCGCCTCTCTGACGATAGCCGCGGCTGCGATCATGCTTGCGACGCGGCTCAATCCGCTGTGGGTGCTTATTGCAGGCGCTGCTCTCGGCGGCCTCGGGCTGCTTTGACGCAAAGGCTCTGCCGCTAATGACTCAGCCGCCATGTCGATGCCCGTGACGGGAAAATTTTGCGGACCCGACGGGAATTAGAGATAAGAATTAAAGGCCAGCAACTCGGCTGAGCGGGCTGGACCGGCCGAAGCCGGGGGGTCGCGCCACCACCGAGCGGGACGGAAAATGCAGTTCGGCTATTTCACGCTAAGCGACAACCATTACGCGAACAATTCACGGAAGCCCAACCAGTTTGTCGCCGACATCATCGATGAAGCGATTTATGCCGAGGAGGTCGGATTGCACTCGGCTTGGATCGGGGAGCACCACTTCAGCACCTTGGGCGTCCTGTCCTGCCCCGATCTGGCGCTCGCCGTGGTTGCCGCCCGCACGCGCCGCATCCGCCTCGCGCCCGCCGTCACAGTATTGCCGTTGCATCATCCGATCCGCGTCGCCGAGCAATGGGCGAGCCTCGACCTGTTGAGCGGCGGGCGCGTCGACTTCGCCGCCGGCCGCGGCTATGACCGGCGCGAATACCTGCCGTTTGGCGTGTCGTTCGAGGACAATCAGCAGATCTTCGAGGAAGGCATGGAAATCGTGCGCCGGCTGTGGTCGGCGGACGCGCCGATCTCGCATCACGGCCAGCATTACCGGTTTGACGAGATCGCGATCACGCCGCGGCCGGTGCAAACGCCGATCCCGAGTTATGTCGCCTCGTTTTCGCAGCCCTCGATCGAACTTGCCGCGCGGCTCGGCTGCAATCTGATCGTGGCGCCGTTTGCTGCGGCGATGAGCTATGGCGGGCTTCGCCAAGTCAACGAGCTCTATAGTGAGACCTGCGCTCGCCACGGCAAACCGCCGGGCCGGCTGATGTGCAGCTATTTTATTCACTTCGCCGACAACCCGGCCGAAGAGGCGGCGGCGCGGGCGCGGCAGATGCGCTACTACAATGAATGCGTGATCGCCGCGTTTCCGGGTGACCCCAGAACCGCGCCACCTTCCTACCGTTATTTTGTCGGCATGGTCGAGCGCTTGCGCAATGTGCGGCCGCAGGATTTGAGCGACAATTCGGTGTTGCTCGGCAGTCCGGCGCAAATCACCGAATCACTGAAAAAAGTCGAGGCGGCGGGTTTCGACGAGGTCATCCTATATTTCAATGTAGGCCTGAAGCCGCATGCGCAAGTAAAGGGCGAGATGGCTCGCTTCATGGCCGAGGTCGCGCCGTCCTTCGCCAGCAGCTAATCCGCGAGCGACAGCGGGCGGGCGACGCTTTCTAGCGGCTGACGTTCGGCCTTGACGCCGATCGCGAATTCGACGAACGCCGCCGCGATCATCAATCCGGCGCCGACGAGATAGCCGGCAAAGACCGCGCCGCGTTCGCCGGTACCGATCAGCATTCCGAACAGCCATGGCGACACCGCACCGCCAACCGCGGTGCCGAGCGCATAAAAGAGGGCGATCGCCAATGCGCGGGCTTCCAACGGAAAGCTCTCGCTGACGGTCAAATAAGCCGAGCTCGCCGCGGCGGACGCAAAAAAGAAGATCCCGGTCCAGCACAAGGTCAGCTGCACGGCGCTCAGGTAGTTCTCGCGAAACAGCCAGCCCACAGCCGCGAGCAAAACGCCCGAAATTAAGTAAGTGATGCCGATCATCGGCTTGCGGCCAACGAGATCGAACAGCGGCCCCAGCGCCAACGGCCCGACAAAATTTCCGAGCGCGAATGGCAGGATATACCAGCCTACCGAGGCGGACTGGACGCCATAAAACCGGGTCAGGACCAACGCGTACGAAAAAAAGATGGCGTTGTAGAAAAACGCCTGCGCTGACATAAGCGTCAAGCCGAGCACGACGCGCTGCGGGTAGTCGCGCACCATCGCCGTGACCATGCGCGCGACCGGAGTGCGCGCCGATGCCAATAGGCGAATGGTCCCTCCCCTCCCCGGCCTTGGCGCGTTGAACGGTTTCCCGATCCGGCGTTCGATGCCTTCGATAACCCGTTCGGCTTCCGGCAGCCGGTCGTGCAACATCAGCCAGCGCGGGCTTTCCGGAATATGGCGCCGCAATAGCAACACGCCGAGCCCGAGAACCGCGCCGATCCCAAACGCCACCCGCCATCCGAGATCGGCCGGCAGCCAGCCCGGCTGTAAAAAGGTTACCGCACCAAGCGCGCCGAGTGCGGCGCCGAGCCAAAAGCTGCCGTTGATCGCGAGATCGGTGCGGCCGCGAAACCGCGCCGGCACCAATTCCTGGATCGCCGAGTTGATCGCGGCATATTCGCCGCCGATGCCGGCCCCGGTCAGAAAACGGAACAAGGCAAAGCTCGCGAAATTCCAGGAAAACGCGGTGGCCGCTGTCGCCGTCAGGTAAACGCCCAAGGTGACGAAGAACAATTTTCGCCGGCCAAACCGGTCGGTCAGATAACCGAACAGCAGCGCGCCGGCGACCGCGCCCGCGAGGTAGGCGCTGCCGATCGCGCCCACCTCGGCGGCCGAAAAATGCAGTACCGGGCTTTCCTGGAGGGCGCCGGCGATCGAGCCGGCTAAGGTGACTTCAAGCCCGTCGAGAATCCACGTGATGCCGAGTGCCGCGACCACAAGAGTATGGAACCCCGTCCACGGCAGCCGATCGAGCCGCACCGGGATGTCGGTTTCGATGATCGCAGCGCGCTCGGACATGCCCTTGTCTAACATCGCGCCGGGCAGATCGTCGCGGGCGCCCTCGCACCCAAGGGAGTACGGCGCGCGCTTGGCGCAACCCCGGGGACAGACCGCGCCGAGCAATCTCGCGACACGGCACCCAGTTCCAATCCTCGCGCTCGATACCGCTGCGGCCGTAAGCGCGGCGGAGCCCCTGTTTAAGCCTCCTTTCGGTGCGCCAACGTCTGCAGGATCTCTGACAGCAAGCCGCCCGCGGCCAGGTGGTCGAGCCCTTCGATCATCGGAATGCCGGGCTTCAGCCGCTCGTCGGGGATCGCGGCGCCGAGCCGCGTCTCTATCGGGATCACGCCGGCCCAGCAGTCGAGCGCGTAGTCGGGTTCGTCGTCGACCGGTCCATGGCCGCGGACTTTGGCCGAGACCTCGTCAATGACCATGCTCATCAATGTCGTCGCCTTTAATTCCTGCGGCAGGATTGGACGAATCCGGGCATTCCGGCCGGGGTAAAGTCGCTCGATAAAACCGTTGAGCGCCGCCGTCTTAATGTCGTCATCGGGGACGATCGCAGCGTTGCCGAACGCCATGACCGCGCGGTAGTTCAGCGAATGGTGAAAGCCCGAGCGCGCCAGCACCAGCCCATCGATATGGCTCACTGTCACGCAGACCGGGATGCCTTCGGCCTGCCGGCGCAGCATCCGGCTCGCCGACGAGCCGTGCCAAAAGAGCCGCTCGCCCTCGCGCCAGAACAGGGTCGGCGTGACATAGGGCAGCCCGTCGATCACATAGCCGACGTGACACAGCAATCCCGAATCGAGGATGGCGTAGACGGTTTCGCGATCGTAACGGCCGCGCTCGTGCATGCGCCGTACCCGGGTGCGCTCGGTCGGTGCGAAATCGGGCGGTGAGGCGCTGTCCGGCATGCTCGTCGGCTCCAGTATGGTGGACAGCGCACACTACCTCACCTCCCAAGCGGATCGAAGACCCGGTTTTCCAAGGCTGACGGACGCATGTAAGGTCGCGTGTCAGCCGAAACGCAAAGCGGCGAGTTTACTTGATGCCGCGTGCGGCCCAAGCGGTAGCGCTCATCGAACGCGGTCCGTCCGGTCTGCCGGCGAGGTAGGCGCGCCGCACCGCCTCGGCGAGGGTGGCCAACCGGTGTGGCGTTAGGCTCTTGACGTAATCGCCGACCGGCCCCTGTGCGTTCTCGATCGGCTCCCAATAATCGGCAAAGTCCTGGTACTCCATGCGGATCGTCAATGAGCAACCTTCGATCCGGTCGAGACCGGCTTTGGCGAAAGCAGTAACGAGTTCGCCCGGGCCGGTCAGCGGGCTCGAATAGTGCCGGGCGCGGGCATGCTCAGCCGCCGGATCGATCGCTGCGGCGGTATCCCAAAAGATCCGTTGGTAGACGAGTCCGCCCGGAAAATCCCAGACCGCAGCGGCGACAACGCCCCCGGTGCGGGTCACTCGCCGCATGCCGGCCAATGCCCGCGCCGGATCGGGCATAAAATTGAGCGCCAACAGCGAATAGGCGCGATCAAAGCTGCCATCGGGGAAGTCGATCGCCATCGCGTCCCCAGTTGAAAAGCCGAGCCGCGGATCATCCGATCGCGCACGCGCGAACGCGACATATGGGGCCGCGATGTCGATCCCGACAATCGCCTTTGGTTCGGGTCGCTCGGCAAATGCCAAGGCCAGGCTACCGGTGCCGCAGCCGACATCGAGCACGCGATCGCCGTTCTCGACCCTAGCCCAAGCAATCAATTCACGCGCCAAGGCCGGGCTCCAGCGGCCCATCAAGCGCTCGTAAGCCTGGGCGTCGGTTGCGGTGTAATGCGACGGCATTGGCGTTCAGTCTTCGGATCAGCGGCCGGATATCGGCTTTACCGCCGCCGCGGACAGTGCTTCGAGTTCGACGGCCGCCGCGGTCTGCGCCTTGGCTTCGATCGCGTGGTATTGCTCGACGACCTGGCAGCCGAACGAGGTCAATTCGGCGCCGCCGCCGTGCTGGCCGCCATGCTTGGTGGCGATCACGGGCCGATTGAAGAGAACGTTCAGCTCGTCGATCAGCAGCCAGGCGCGGCGATACGACATCCCCATCGAGCGGCCGGCCGCAGCTATCGAGCCATGCTCGCGGACCGCTTCGAGCAAACGGATTTTACCGTGGCCGACCGCTTGCCCCGGCCCGAAATCGAGACGCAAGGTGAGCCTCGCCATCCGAGCAGTATAGCCGATGTGAAACCGCCGCGCAGCGTTGCCGCCGCTTGGGCGCGCTGCGGTGATTGGCATTGCCGATGTATCTGGTCTGATATATCGCCTCGGTTTAAAAAGGATCGGCGGCTTCAGAGCCGAACAATCGGGAGAACTGATGTTATTCAAGGTTCGGACGCGTATCGCCGTGCTGGCCGTCGCCGCCGTGCTGGCTATGATCGCGCCAATGCCATCAGCGAGAGCGGCCGATGTCGTCGTGTTTGCCGCGGCGAGCCTGAAGAACGCGCTCGATGACGCGGCACGTACGTTCCAGCAGCGGGGCGGGACGCCGACTGAAATCTCGTATGCCGCAAGTTCGCAATTGGCAAAGCAGATCGAGAGCGGCGCGCCGGCCGACATCTTTATTTCGGCCGATCTCGCCTGGATGGACTATCTGCAAAAGCGTAACCTGATCCTGCCCGCGTCGCGGCGGAACCTGCTCGGCAATCAGTTGGTGCTGGTGGCGCCCAAGGGGAGCGGCGCCAAAGTCGACATCAAGCCCCGCTTCGATCTTGTCGGATTGCTGAATGGCCGGCGGCTGGCGATGGCCGATCCCGACAGCGTGCCGGCCGGCAAATACGGCAAGGCGGCGCTCGAGAAACTCGGCATATGGCAGCAAGTGATGCCGCATGTCGCCGGCGCCGAAAACGTCCGCGCGGCGCTGCTCTATGTCGACCGCCAGGAGGCGCCGCTCGGCATCGTTTATGCGACCGACGCCGCTTCTGATCCCAATGTCGAAATTGCCGGGGTCTTTCCCGCCGACACCCACCCGCCGATCATCTATCCGATCGCATTGACCGCAGCGAGTAAGAACGCCGATGCAGCGAAATTTCTTGCCTATCTCGAATCACCAGCGGCCGAGCCGGCCTTTACCAAACAGGGGTTTACTGTGCTCGGCGAACAGAGATAGCGGCGAATTGGCCGGCTCACTCCCCCATCTGCAATAAAGCGCCGCGCTGTCGGGCGTCTCGAAACGAGAGCGAAAATACCCACGCACCCAATGCCAGCAAGATCACATCGAGGGCGCCTGCAGTCAGCAAATAATCGCCGCGGAACACCTTTTGAAACAGCAACGCCCGCATGCCCTCAAAAACATAAGTGGAGGGTAACGCCCAGGCGACGTATTGCAGCCAGTGCGGCAGGATCGACACCGGGTAATAGACCGCACTGATTGGCGACAATGTGAAGACAGCGAGCCAAGCGAGGCTTTCCGCCCCCATGCCATGGCGCAAAATCATGCCGCAAATCGCCAATCCGAGCGCCCAGCCCATCGCCAACAGCACGGCGAAAAAGGCGATCAGCGGCAGTCCCAATGAAAAAATCGAATAATGGTACAGCACGATCGCCAGCAGCGCCGCCGGGACGACGCCGATCAATACGCGGATCAGGCTCATCGACAACAGCGAGGCAACCCATTCATAGGGGCGCAGCGGGGTCACGAACAAATGACCAAGATTGCGCGCCCACATCTCTTCGAGAAACGAGATCGACAGACCGAGCTGCCCCCGGAACAGCACGTCCCACAGCATCACCGCCGCCAATAGCACGCCGAACGCGCGAAACACGTAATTGCTGTTCACGTAAAGAAACTGGCTCATAAATCCCCAGATCAGCATCTGGAGGGTCGGCCAGTACAATAGCTCGAGGGTGCGCGGCCACGAGCTGCGCAAAAGGTAAAGATAGCGCAACAGCATCGCCCAGACACGGCCGAGCGAGCCGCCGGCGCCGATCCGGGCAGCCGGACTCACGATATCGGCTCCAGCTCCGGCTCGCGCTGGCGGACGATGTGCAAAAACACTTCCTCGAGATTGGCGCGGCCGTAGCGGGCGATCAGCCCTTTCGGGCTGCCGCGGTCGACGATCCGGCCAGCCTTCATCATCAATACGTCCGAGCACATGCGCTCGACTTCGGCCATGTTGTGCGAGGCCATCAGGATCGTCGCTCCGGTGCGGGCCTGCCAAGCTTCGAGGTAGCTGCGCACCCAATCACCGGTATCCGGGTCGAGCGACGCCGTAGGCTCGTCGAGCAACAGTAATTCCGGCTCGTTGAGCAATGCCTTCGCTAGCGCGACACGGGTCTTTTGCCCGGCCGATAATTTGCCGGCCGGCCGGTCGAGAAAGGCTGATATCTGCAAATCCGTCGCCAGCGCCTCGATCCGCTCGCGGCGCCGCCGCAACGCGTAGAGCCGGGCGTAGATCAGCAGATTCTGGCGGACGGTCAACCGGTGCGGCAGGTCAACAAAGGGCGATGAAAAGTTCATCCGTGGTAGGACGCGGTAACGGTGGCGCAGAATATCCTCGCCAAGCACATGCACGGTGCCTGAGGTCGGCAACAACAGGCCGAGAAGGATCGATAAGGTCGTGGTCTTGCCGGCGCCGTTGCCGCCGAGCAATGCCGTAATGGTACTGCGGCTAACTGTAAAACTGATCCCGTCGACCGCGATCGCCGACGGATAGCGCTTGATCAGGTTCTTGACTTCGATGGCGGGCGCGAGCATCGCCCCTATATGGCCCAGAGATTTAGCAAGTCATCATACTTTCAATCCATTCAACCCTGAAACGTTGTCTCAATTGGCGAGAATCAACGCGGCCTCCTGGCTACACCGCGAGCAAAAACCCGGAGACCGATCGAGTGCCCCTTGTCGACGTCAGCTGGGTTCGCTGTCGAGGGCTTCGCGGATCGCGCGCGCTAGGGTCTGCAATTGATAGGGTTTGCGGACGATCGGCATCCCGGCTTCGAGCGTGTGCCAGGCTTTGGCATAGCCGCTGGTCAACAACACAGCGATGTCCGGGTATTGCTCTTTGATGCGGCGTGCGAGGTCGAGCCCGTCAATGTCTCCGGGCATGACGACATCGGTGAATACCAGGTCGATCCGCTCACCCGAACCGAGCAGTTCGAGCGCCGCAGCGGCAGAATTGGCGTACAGCACGCGATAGCCAAGCTGATCCAGTAGGAGACCCGCGACTTCCTGCACCTCGGGGTTGTCCTCGACGACCAGAACCGTCTCGCGGCCGCGCGGCGGTTTGCCGTCGATCAACGGCTCTTCACTCAGCGGGCGTCGGCTGTGCGGCAGATAAATCGTCACGGTTGTACCTTGGTTGACCACGCTGGCGATTGTCACCGTCCCGCCCGATTGCCGGGTCAGACCATAAACCTGCGACAAGCCCAGTCCGGTTCCTTTGTCGAGCTGCTTTGTCGTAAAAAACGGCTCGAACACTTTTGGCAGGATGTCGGGTGCGATGCCGCAACCCGTATCCGCAACCGTCAGCGCGACGAACTCACCGCTCAAGCGGTCCGGCGTGTCGTCCACCTGCACATGCACGTTCTTGGCGCCGATCGTGATCATCCCGCCATCGGGCATCGCATCGCGCGCGTTGACGACGAGATTGATCAGCGCCAGTTCGAGTTCGTGGACATCGACCGCCACCGGCCAAACATTGCGCCCGACATCGATCACCAACTCGATGTCGCCACGGGCTGAGCTCGCGAGAAGGTCGCGGAACGCGGCCAATCGCTGGCGCAGGCTGATAACCGTCGGGTTCAGCGACTGCCGGCGCGAGAACGCCAGCAATTGCCGGGTCAGGGTCTCGCCGCGCGCAGCCGCGTTCTCGATAGCCTCGATCGCGCGAAGATTGCGGGCATCGCCAACTCGCTCCTTTAATAGATGCGCGTTGCCGCTGACCACCATGATCATGTTGTTGAAGTCGTGCGCGATACCCCCGGTAAGCTGGCCCAGCGCCTCCATGGTCTGGGCTTGTGCCAGCTGATCCTGGGCGCGCCGCAATTTCGCCTCGGCTTCGCGGCGTTCGGTAATGTCGCGGGTGATCTTGGCGAACCCGATCAGCCGTCCATCCTCGTCGCGGATCGCATCGATCACCACATTGGCGAAAAACAGCGAGCCGTCCTTGCGCACCCGCCAGCCTTCGGCCATGCAGGTCCCCGACTGGGTCGCCCTCGCCAGGGCCTTTTCGGAAAGCCCAGCCGCTTGGTCTGCGACCGTGTAAAACGAGGAGAAATGATTCCCGACGATTTCGTGCTCGGCATAGCCTTTGATCCGCTGCGCGCCGGCGTTCCAGCCTGCCACGATCCCCTGCGGATCCAGCCTGACCAGCGCATAATCGGTGACCGCCTCGGTAAAAAGCCGGAATTGACGTTCGCTCTCGCGCAACGCCTCAAGCGCCAGCTTCTCGTTGGTTACATGACGGCCAATGACATAAATGATCCCGTTTTCCGCCGCCAAAGTCCAGCTGAGCCACCGCCACGAGCCATCCTTGTGCCGGAAGCGGTTCTCCATCCGTACTGTCGGAGCGCCCTCGGCAAGCTGGTGCCGCCCGGCCGTCGAATGCGCCTCGTCGTCTGGATGCCGCAGTTCGCTGACATGCATCCGCTTGATCTCGTCCTCGCTCCACCCGAGCAGAGCAGTCCAGGCCGGATTGACGGCGGTGAAATAGCCATCGAAGTTCGAGACGCCGAACAAATCCTCGGATACCTGCCAGATACGGTCGCGCTCGCGGATGCGTTCGGCGATTTCCGCTTCGAGCCGGTCGTTGAGAACGCGCAACGCCTCTTCTTTGCGGACGCGATCGGTGGTCTCGATACAGGTCGCCAGGATGCCGCCGATGCCGTTCGGCGCGGTCTCGTCCGGGATCGGGCTATAGCTGATCGTAAACCGCGCGTCTTCGACGATGGCACCGTGGCGGCGGACGGTCCAAGGATGATCGACGGCAAAAAAGGCGTCGCGCTCGCCGCGCAAAATCGCTTCGTTTAATGGTCCGAGCTCAGCGTAGATTTCCCACCACACCTCGCGCAGCGGCCGGCCAAAGGCTTCGGGGTGCTTGTCGCCGAGGATCGGCCGGTAGGCATCGTTGTAAATCACGACGAGTTCCGGGCCCCAGCGGATCGCCATTGGGAAACCCGACGCCATGATCATCGCGACCGCGACGTTGAGGCTCCGCGGCCAGCTCGCCCGGCTACCGAGTGATGTCGTCGACCAGTCCGTCTCGCGGAGCCGACGCGCCATCTCTCCAGGCGACTCGGCGGGGCTAATGCTCGTCATTGTATCCGGTTTTTGTCTGCTCCCGTACTTAAGGAACCTGTAGGACACATGGGAACCGGCCTGATGTCCAGCTTCGTTTTCTATGCTGGAATTTTGCCTCGTCGAGAAGCTCTGCTTCATTTCAGGTCACGACGAGATCTTCTGCAGCATCTTTTTTCAGTACAGTCAGCCGGGAACACCTCATCAGGCAGATTGGTTCCGGTCGGCGGGACCACATTTTTGCCCAACTTACGACACCGCTCTGGCACGGTGCTTGCTCCAAAGGGCTGATCTTGGGTTCATGGCGCGATCTAAGTTGACGGCTCGCAGACTATGGCGCGACGCGACCCGCCGGGCATTGCGCGGTTTCGAGCAGTGGCGGCGGGGTAGATCTCCTGCCGCAGCGCAGCGCGGCGGCTGGTTCTATGGGATGGGCTGGTTCAGCTGGGTGGCGGCGCCGGTGCTCGCCAGCGGCCGAGCGCCGTTCGGGCTGCTGGTCGCGGTCACCGCCACCGGCACCTTGGCGATGCACATCCTGATCCCGGTATTGCCGCTCGCCGCCGTTGATCTCGGTGTATCTCGGGGGGCAATCCAGCAGGCAATCACGCTCTATCTGTTTGGCATCGCCGGCGGGCAATTGCTGTACGGACCGGTCTCCGACCGCTTTGGGCGGCGACCGACCCTGATCATTTCATTGGCTCTCTATATCGTCGCGCGGGCTCATCGCCGGCTGGGCGGCGACGCTCGCGACGTTGCTGATGGCGCGCGTGGTACAAGCGGTCGGCGGGTGCGGCGGGCTGGTCTTGGGCCGCGCGATCGTACGCGACAGCGCCGGGCCGGGCGAGGCGACCTCGCGCATGGCGTTGCTGACCATGGTGCAAAGCCTAGCACCCGGTGTCGGCCCGGCGGTCGGCGGATTTCTTGGCGCCTGGTTTGGCTGGCGGTCGATCTTTGTCATGCTGGTGGCGCTCGGCGCCGTGACATTAACGGGCGTTATCCTGCTATTGCCGGAGACCGCCGCATCGCGCGGCTCGGGACGCATGCTCGGTAGCTACATCAGGCTGCTGCGCTCGCGAGTATTTTGCGGCTATATGTTTGGCGGCGCCTTTACCAGCACGACCTTCTTCGCGTATTTGACCACCTCTCCCTTTATCTTCACGAACATGCTGCACCGCCCGGCCACCGAGATCGGGCTCTACTATCTCGTAGTCATGGCCGGGGTGCCGGTCGGCAGTTTCAGCGCGAGCCGCCTCGTCCGGCGTGTGCGGCCGGTGTTGCTGTTGCGGCTGACGAGTGCGATCGCACTCGCCGGCGCTGCCCTGTTCTTTATCGTCGCCGCTGACCGGACATGTCACTGTCTTGACTGTGCTCGCGCCGATGATCTTGTTTTCGATCGGGGTCGGCGCCGCTTCGCCCGTCGCGATCACCGCGGCGATCAGCACCGACCCGCATATGATTGGCGCCGCCTCCGGGCTTTACGGGTTTATGCAGATGGCGAATGGAGCGCTTTGCACCTTGGCGGTCGGCTTTATACCCGGCGAACCCGGCTTTGGCCGCCGCCAGCGTCTTGCTCGCGGGCCTTCTTCTCGGGCAATTCTTTTTCCTGTTGGCGACGGCGCGCGCCACCGCCGCTTAGAGCGTCCGACGGCGCCGGGGGCCGCCTTCTGCCCCAGGTCTGCGGGTGGGAGTAACCCCTGCGATCACGGCGCGCTTTGTGATTGCGCCCGCGCCAGCAGTGCACAGACCTCGTCATCTGTAGTCTGCCCGAAATCTTCGTACCAGCGGCCGACGGCAAGAAACGGCTCGGGCGTCATGTAGCAGACGACGTCATCGGCTTCGCTTCTTAAATTCACGACAAATCTCGGCCGCGGCGGTCGGCACTGCGACAACGATGGCGGCCGGGCCCAATTGCCGCAAAGCCGCGACCGCCGCCCGCATCGTGGCGCCAGTGGCGAGCCCGTCATCGACGAGGATCACAGTGCGGCCGCCGACCTCCGGCGCTCGTCGCCCGGCGTGGTAAAGCTGCTCTCGGCGCGCCAATTCCGTCATTTCCCTCGCCGCAACGGAGTCGATCTCCTCCGGCTCAATCCCGAGCCTCGCGATTACATCGTGGTTGAGGACACGCACGCCGCCGCTGGCGACGGCACCCATCGCCAATTCCTCGTGCCCGGGGACGCCGAGCTTGCGCACCAGAAACACGTCGAGCGGCGCCGACAACGCCCGCGCCACCTCGAACGCGACCGGCACCCCGCCGCGCGGCAGGCCGAGTACTACAACATCCGGCCTCCCGGTATAGGCGGAGAGTTTTGTCGCGAGTAAGCCGCCCGGCCTCGCTGCGGTCACGAAAAACCGTTTGCTCCATTGCGTCTCCGGCGCCAGTATCGATCAGTATCGTGGCGCCCCGATCAGCCAACGGTAGTAAATTCGCGGCGGCGTCAAATTGATCGAGATCAAATGCCCGATTTGCCGCTGTTCCCTCGCCACCTGTCAGGAGCGATCCGAAACTATTGCACCGTCATTTCGCCGAGATAGGCGTGGCGGATCTGCTCGTTCTGTCGCAATTCGGCGGACGGGCCGCTGAGCACGACCTGACCGGTCTGCAGGACATAGGCGCGGTTGGCGATCGACAACGCCATATTGGCGTTCTGCTCGACCATAAAGATCGTCGTGCCCTGCCGGTTGATCTCGCGGATAATGTCAAAGACCTGCTCGACATAGGCCGGCGACAACCCCATCGAGGGCTCGTCCATACATAACAGCTTGGGGTGTGCCATCAGCGCGCGGCCGATCGCGACCATCTGCTGCTCGCCGCCCGACAAGGTGCCGGCGAGCTGACGCAACCGCTCCTCGACGCGCGGGAACAGCGCGAAGACCCGGCCCAGATCCTGCTCGAATTCGCGGCCGCGCCGGCGCGTGTAGGCGCCCATTTCGAGGTTTTCGTAGACCGTCATGCGCGGGAACAGCCGCCGCGCTTCGAGCACCGGCGCGATGCCTCGCCGCACGCGCTCGGCGGTGCTGACGCCGCTTAGCGATTGGCCCTCGTACATGACCGCGCCGCGGCTCGGCCGCACGATCCCCATAATGGCTTTCATCGTCGTCGACTTGCCCGAGGCGTTGCCGCCCAACAGGCAGACGATTTCGCCGGGCTCGATTCGGTAATCGACCGATTTCAACACATGCAGGTCGCCGTAATGGGTGTCGACCGCCTTGAATTCGAGAAGCGGGGCGGTCACGCTACCGCCGCGCTGCGCCCGAGATAGGCGCGGATTACTTCTTCGTCGCGGCGGACGACATCGGGCGGACCCTCGGCGATCTTTTCGCCGTGGTCGAGCACGATGACATTGTCGGCGAGACTGACGACGACATCGAGCTTGTGCTCGATCAGCACGATCGCCAGACCGGCGTGATGCAAGCTCTTGATTTGCTCGGCGAGTTCAAGGGTTTCCGCCGGGTTCATGCCGGCGGTCGGCTCGTCGAGCAGCAACAACTTTGGCCGCGAGGCGAGTGCGCGGGCGATCTCGGTGCGCCGCCGGTTGGCGTAGGACAGGCTGGAGGCGAGGTGGTCGGCCCGCGGCAATAGGCGGTTGCCGAACAAAGCCAGGATCGCGAGCGCTCGCTCGCGCGCCGCTTCCTCCTCGCGACGCGCGCGCGGCAATCGCAGCAGGGCGCCGGCCGGCCCGGCATTGAGCCGCGCATGCATGCCGATCATGACGTTCTCGAGGACCGTCAGGTTCGGGAACAGCCTAATGTTTTGAAACGTGCGGGCGATGCCGGCTTCGAGAACGCGATGCGGCGGCAGGCGGCCGATCTCCCGACCAGCGAAGCGCACCGAGCCGCTATCGGGCGTGACCAACCCGGTAACCGCGTTGAACAGGGTCGACTTGCCCGAGCCGTTGGGCCCGATTACCGCTGTCACCGACCGATATGGCACGCTCAGCGACACGGCGCGCAGGGCTACAAGACCGCCAAAGCTGACGGTCAGAGCGGAAATATCAAGCAGCGGGCCGGTTTCGGCGCGGTCTTTGGCACTGCCTCGGGTGCCTCGGGTTTCGGCGCCGAACGCCTGCAACGCGGTAAAGCCGCCGCGTTCGATCTGCGCCGATTGCTGGTCGAGGGTCAGCGCCGGCATTCGCCGGGTCGCCGGGATCAAGCCTTCGCGGCGATAGAGCATCATCAGCACCAGGATAAGCCCGAAGATCAGCTCGATCGACGAGGCCAGCTCGACATGTTGCAGCCACGCGACATTGATCACGCGACCGAGCGCGTGCAGCCACTGCGACAAGTCCTCGAGAAACCACGATTGCAGCATCTGCAATATCACGGCGCCGACAACCACGCCCCAGACGCTGCCGATCCCGCCGAATACGATCATGACGAGGATCATGACCGAGACCGGGAACATGAACATCTCGGGGGTCGCGGTCTGCAATTTGGCGACATAGAGCGTGCCGGTAGCGCCGGCAAAGGCGGCCCCGATCGCAAACGCCAGCAGTTTGAACCGGACGCGGTTGACGCCCATTGCCGCGGCGGCGATTTCGTCCTCGCGGATTGCCATCCAGGCCCGGCCGATGCGCGAATCTTTGAGCCGCAGGCTGGTGAAAATCAACAATGCGACAAGCGCGACGCCGACGTAATAATAAGGGGTGGCGTAAATCCCGAAACTATAGCCGAACAGCTGCGGGGCGGCGACGCCGTTCAGCCCCATCGCACCGTTGGTCACGCTCGGGACGTTGCGCGCCACGATCGGTACGATCTCGCCAAAACCCAAGGTGACGATCGCCAGGTAATCGCCTTTAAGCCGCAAGGTCGGGGCGCCGAACAGCACGCCGAAAAACGCCGCGATCAGCGCCGAGATCGGCAACATCAGCCAGAACGACACCTGGAAGTGGACGACATCGCCGCCGCTTGCTCCGGGCATGCGGGCGACGAGGTCGAACCAGCGGAACGGTTCCCAAAAGCTCGACCATTCCGGCTGCAGCTGGAATGAGGCAGCGGCGCCATAGGCGTAAGCGCCAATCGCAAAGAATGCGGCATAGCCAAGGTCAAGCAGCCCGGCAAATCCGACGACGATGTTGAGGCCCAGCGCCAACGCCGCGAAAGCGAGCGCATTCGCGGCGGAATTGATATCGGCGTCGTTGCCGTGCACGATCGGAAACAGCAGGGCTGCGGCGGCGACGAGGAGGATCGCGAGACTGGACCGCGCCCGGGGTGAGACGCCGGCGAGGCCCGGAACTGCTAGTGCCCGAGGACCCGCCCGGAGCGCCTTTATCGTGGTGGGCTGCTTGTCGACCTCCGCCATCTTAGGATTTGGTCGGTGAGGCGCGACCGAAGAGCCCGGCCGGGACAAATACGAGGACGAGGACAAGGATCGAGAAAATGATCACGTCGGTCCAGCGCACCGCGATCAGCTGGCCGCCTAAGGTCTCGATCAGCCCGATCAGCAACCCGCCGACCATCGCACCCGGGATGCTGCCGATGCCGCCAAGCACGGCTGCAGTAAACGCACGCAGGCCGGCGCTATAGCCGATGATAAAGCTCGTATAGTTGTAATAGAGGCCAAAAATTAGCGCCGCCGCCCCGGCCAGCGCCGAGCCCAGAAAAAAGGCTGTGATGATCACGCGGTCGACATCGACGCCCATCATCCGGGCCGCCTCGGCATCTTGCGCCGTGGCCCGCATCGCTTTGCCAAGACGCGTGCGATTGACGAACAAGTGCAGCGCCACCATCAGCGCCAAGGAGACGCCCCAGATCAGCACCTCCTTCAGCTCGACAACCACCTGGCCCAGCTGCCACCGCACCACCGGCAACGGGTTCGGGTAGTTCTCGGAACCGGCGCCGACGGTGAGCAGGATGATATTGAACAAGATGTAAGAGACGCCGATCGTCGTGATCATCGCCGCAGTGCCGCGAACGCCGCGCAGCGGTCGCAATGACAAGCGTTCGATAACGACCCCGATGATGCCGGCCGCGATCATCGTCACGACAAACGCAAAGCCCAACGATCCGGCCAATGCGAATCCGGTCAAAACCTGACTTTGGCCCGAAATGCCGAGAAATTGCAATGCCCACATGCCGATAAACGAGGCCACCATAAAAACGTTGAAATGGGCGAAGTTGATCAGCTCGAGAATGCCGTAGACGAGTGTAAAGCCGAGCGCCAGCAACGCATACATCGCGCCCAAGCTCAGCCCGTTGACGACTTGCTGCAGCAGCACGGCGTAATCGGTCATGGCGAGGCGGCGATTGGGCTTACCTGAAGGATGATGTTGCTTGGTTTCAACTGCTCGCCGGCGCTACGCCCATATACTTATACTGGTGCAATACGTCGTCGAGTGGGTATTTATCGTTCCGGGAAATCTGAAACACGCTGATTACCTTGTTGGCGATATCGCCGTTGGCGTCAAAACTGATCTCTCCTTGCAAGGTCTTGACGTGCGAGTGCTGGATGGCGTCGCGAATCGCAGCGCGGGTAACCTCCTTGCCGGAAGAGGCCACCCGTTTGATGGCGTCGATAATGACGAGCGCCGCATCATAAGCAGTGATCGAGTAGTTGTCAGGTTGCTGTCCATACTTTTTGACGAAGTGCTCGATCATCGGCGCGGCATCGGGATTTTCGAGAACGTTCGGTGCCGCGATCGTGGCGTATAGGCCTTGCGCCGCCGGGAACCCGGCGCCCTTCAGAATCTCCGCGCCGTAGACGCCATCGCCGCCGGCTCGGATCAGATTGGGGACGATGTCATAGGATTGTTTGACGAATTTGACTCCGGCCTGGGCGACGCCGCCGTAATAGATCGCCTCGGGGTTCAGCGACTTTATTTTAGTCAGTGTCGTCGTATAATCAGCTTCCTTTGGATTCAGCTGATCACGTCCGAGCACGTTGATGCCGCGTTTTTTCGCTTGCTCCTGAAACGCATCGGCGAGCCCGACGCCGTAAGCGCCGCTGTCGTCGAGTACATAGACCGACTTGACCTTTAATGTATCGGCCAAGTAATTCGCCATGTTGGGGCCTTGAAAAGTGTCGGTGGTCACCGTTCGAAAGTAGATGGCTTTGCCGGCCGGCCGGTATTGCGTGGCAAATTTGGGATTGGTGATGTCGGGGTTGGTCGAGCTTGGAGTGATCGTTGCAAGACCGCCTTGGCTAAGAATCGGCGACATCGCTTTGCCGGAACCGCTCATTTGCGGGCCGATCGCCGCGACCACCGAATCGTCCGAGACCATCTTGCGTGCATTGGTCGCGGCTTGGGCAGGGTCATATTGACCGGCGGTGGCCGTCCCGTCGTCGAGTTGCAGCACATCGATCTTGTAGCCGCCCATGCCACCAGCGGCATTGGCCTCATCAATCGCTAACATTGCCCCGTCTTTGATCAGCTCGGCATCGTGCGCGTCAGCGCCCGTAAAGGGCAGATTGATCCCGATTTTCACCGATTTGTCGGCGGCGAAGACGCGCCCGGCACGGCTGGCAAAGGCGCCGACGAGGGCGGTTCCCGAAAGGCTGATAATGATCGAACGGCGCGACAGCATCTCCGAACTCCCTGTTTGAACGCGCTTCAGCTCTGCTGGGGCGATCACCTCGGCTTAGAGCAATCCCCGTGCCGAGACATCGACCGCGAGAAGTTACACGATCTCGCGCCGCTGTTCAGCTTCTCGATCATGGCATAGTGAAGAACTGAACGATGCGAACCGCGCGACAGGCCGTCAGCTTCCGAACCGGCAAAACGCGATGTCGCTCACAGCCGCTACAACTTCGCTGGACGGTGCTTTTGAGCAAATCGGGTGAAAGATCGTACAAGTCTGTAAATCGCCCGAACGCATCCTACCATTTCGATGTATCAGCAAGAAGCGTTAATGATGGCTTGTGAAATCGACTGCCAATACATCTGCGGGGTGTATAGCAAGTAACGCAACTACTGGCGTTTGTGGCTGGCGTGCAGATGGGAATCGTGATTGAGTAATGCGCCTGTCACGCGGTTTGAGCCGGATCGGTTCCGCAAGAACCGCCGCCGTCCGCGTCGTGAGTGATGGAGGAGATAATAATGGGATACAGCCTCGAGCAGTTTTCGGCGGAGTGTCGCCGCATCCTCAAGCAAGATCCGGGTTTCGAGGGGCGCAAGCAAGTATGCACGCTGGTCCGCGATGTATTGAAGGATGAAGAGTTTATTACGAAGCATCTCGGCGACGACGTGCCGGAGCGCAAGGTGCTTTTTGAGGATCCCGAGCTCGGGTTCTGCATTCTCGGGCACGTGCATCACGACGCCAAGGGCAGCAACCCGCATGATCACGGCCCGTCCTGGGCGATTTACGGGCAAGCCCGCGGTGTCACCATCATGACCGATTACGAGCCGGTAGCGCGCCCAGGCGAAGGCAAGCCCGGAAAGGCGCGGCCGATCAAGGATTATACGCTGACCCCAGGGATGGCCTACCTCTACAACGAGGGCGATTTGCATTCGCCGCGGCGCGAGGGCCCGACCAAGCTGATCCGGATCGAGGGCAAGAACATGGAAAAGATCCAGCGCTTCCCGTACGAGCGCGTTGCTTAGCCGCGCGCGGCGACTAGTACGAAATCACGGGCGACAGCCAACAGAAAATTGGCTGCCGCCCGGTCAGGGCACGGCGGCCCGCCCAGGTGATCAAGCCTCTTCGGCGCCGCGCGCGAGAAAATCGACGCAGCGCTGCTCGATCGCCGCTTCTGTATTGAAGAAGTCATCTAGAAGGTCGAGGCCGGTGGCCGGGCGCACGGTGATGAACGAAACCCGATGCTGGCGGGCGATGTTGGCGAGGCCTTCGGCGACATCGCTGCGGCCAGTAAATATGACGCCTTCGACCCCGCCGCGGATCGCAGCCAGCACCGTCCCCGGCTGGTCACCGCAATCGAGGAACGAGCCGAAATCGGCGTTCGGCACGGCTTCTCGCGCCGATGCAACAAGCGCTGCAAACCACCCAGGGCCTGCGTAAACTCCGGCATTCACCGCGCTGACGAGGACCACCGGCCGGGCGGCTCCCGCCGCTGCTCTGAGTGCGCCAAGCACCTGTGCCAGCGTGTAGACGATAATAACGGCCGCAGGGTCTTGAATGCGGTTTCCGCGGTCCGTCGCAAGCGAGCGGCGCGCTATCGAAGCTGCTCTTTCAACCGGTTGACCCTCTCATCGAGGGCAACAGCTATAGTTCTTGAGAAGCCGGGCGCCAGCTTCCGTAGCTCCCCGATTTAACGACGTCCGGCGCCGGCCCGCTCAGTGCATCTGGCCAAATAGTGCGGCCACCTCGACCATCCGGTTCGAGAAGCCCCATTCATTGTCGTACCATGCCAGCACCCGCACAAAGCGCTTGTCGATGACCTGGCTCTGGGTCACGTCGAAGGTTGAACTGTGCGAGTCGTGGTTGAAATCGACCGATACCGTCGGCGCCTTGTTTATGCCGATAATGCCCTTGAGCCGGTTCGATTTTGCCGCGTCTTCCATCAACCCGTTGACTTCATCGGGCGAGGTTTCGCGCGCCGCGTCGAATTTGAAATCGATCAGCGACACGTTCGCGGTCGGGACCCGAATCGCGGTGCCGTCGAGCTTGCCCTTCAGCTCGGGCAATACCTGCCCGACGGCACGCGCGGCACCGGTCGAGGTCGGGATCAGCGACAACGCCGCGGCCCGCGCCCGGCGCAAATCATGGTGCAACGTATCGACCGTGTTCTGGTCGCCGGTATAGGCGTGGATCGTCGTCATATAGCCGCGCTCGATGCCAACGCCTTTGTGCAATACATAGGCGACCGGGGCGAGGCAGTTGGTCGTGCATGACGCGTTCGAGATGACCTCGTGCGCCGGTTTCAGCTCGTCGTGATTGACGCCCATCACGACCGTCAGATCGGCGCCGTCGGCGGGGGCCGAGACGATGACCCGCTTGGCGCCGGCTTCGAGGTGCTTCGCCGCAGTTTCGCGTTTGGTGAAAATGCCGGTGCATTCGAGTGCCACGTCGACCCCGAGCTTGGCCCACGGCAATTTCGCGGGATCGCGCTCGGCGGTTACGGTGATCTTGCCGCGGCCGATATCCATCCAGCCGTCGCCAGTCGTGATCTCGCCGGGGAAGCGGCCGTGCACGCTGTCATAGCGCAGCAGATGCGCGTTGGTCTCGACCGGGCCGAGATCGTTGATGCCGACGATTTCGATATCCTCGCGTCGGCTCTCATAGGCCGCGCGCAACACCAGGCGGCCGATGCGGCCGAAACCGTTGATCGCAACACGCACCGTCATCGCTCGCTCCTCCGTAGGATTTTGTCAAATCTATAGGAGTGAGCGGGCGGCTTCAGCAACCTTTTCGGCCGTGATCCCGAAATGCGGGTAGAGCGCGGCGATCGGCGCCGAGGAGCCAAAGCTGTGCATCCCGACAAACGCCGACTCTTCGCCCAGCCAGCGGTCCCAGCCGAACCGCGCCGCAGCCTCGACGCCGACCCGCGGCACCGTGCCCAATACCGCCTTCTGGTAGGCTGTGTCCTGCTTTTCAAACAGTTCCCAGCACGGCATGGAGACGACCGCAGCGCGAATGCCCGAGGCCGCCAGCGCGGCGCGCGCATCCATCGCAATGGCGACCTCCGAGCCGGTCGCGAGCAGCGTCACCTCGCGCGTACCGTCAGCCTCGGCAAGCACATAGGCGCCCTTGGCTGAGCGGTTTTCGCTGTGCGGCTCGGTGCGTTGCAATGGCAGCGGCTGGCGGGTCAGCGCCAGAATCGACGGCGCGTGCCGGTTTTCCAGCGCGATCTGCCAGCATTCGGCGGTCTCGACCGCGTCCGCGGGGCGGAACACGTTGAGCTGCGGCATCGCGCGCAGCGCCGCCAGATGCTCGATTGGCTGGTGCGTCGTCCCGTCCTCGCCGAGCCCGATCGAATCGTGCGTCATCACATAAATGACGCCCGCCTCCATTAGCGCCGACAGGCGGATCGCGCCGCGCGCATAGTCGGTGAAGATCAGGAATGAGCCGCCATAGGGGATCAGCCCACCATGCACCGCGATCCCGTTCATCGCCGCGGACATGCCCATTTCCCGCACGCCGAAATGGATGTAGCGGCCGGAGAAATCGCCCGGCTTGATCTCTATCTCGTCCTTTATCTTGGTATCGTTCGACGGCGTCAGATCGGCCGAGCCGCCGATGATCTCCGGTATTGCTGGGATCAGCGCGCTGAGCGAGGCGCCCGACGCCTGGCGCGTCGCGAGCCTGGCGTTTTTCGCCCGGAAGTCTTCACAGACCGCGGCAGTGATCTTGCCGAGATCGGCAGGCAGCTTGCCGGCTTGGCGGCGCACGAACTCGTCGCGTTTCGCGGTGTCGAGCTTGGCAAGCCGGGCTTCCCAGCTCTGGCGAGTCGCAGCGCCGCGCGCGCCGACGGCGTGCCACCAGTCTTTTACATCATCAGGTATCACAAACGGCGGGTACTCCCAGCCCAGTCGCTCGCGCGCGCCCTTGATCTCCTCAGGGCCGAGCGCCGCACCATGCGCGGCGGCGGTGCCGGCCTTGGTCGGTGCGCCAAACCCGATGATCGTCTTGCAGGCGATGAGGCTCGGCCGGTCCTCGCTCTGCGCCCATTTGAGCCCCTCGGCGATCTCCTCGTGGTCGAGGCCGTCGACGCGCTTTGTCGCCCAGCCATGCGCCTCGAACCGCTTGACCTGGTCGTCCGACACGGCAAGGCCCGTTGGGCCGTCGATCGAGACCGAATTGTCGTCCCACAGCACGGTGAGTTTGTTGAGCCGCAGATGCCCGGCCAATGATAGCGCCTCGTGGCTGATCCCCTCCATCAGGCAGCCGTCGCCGCAGAACACATAGGTGCGGTGATCGACGACGTCGTCACCAAATTCGGCGGCTAGGTGACGTTCGGCGAGCGCCATGCCGACTGACGTCGCGATGCCCTGTCCGAGCGGTCCGGTCGTGGTCTCGATCCCGGTCGCCAGCCCGCGCTCCGGATGGCCGGCAGCCTTACTGCCGAGCTGCCGGAAATGTTCGATCTCGTCGATAGTCATGTCGGGGTAGCCGGTCAGGTGCAACAGGCCGTAGAGCAGCATCGAGCCGTGCCCGTTCGACAGCACAAACCGGTCGCGGTCGGGCCAGTCGGGGTGCAATGGGTCGAAGCGCAAGAACTGGCTGAACAGCACCGTGGCGATGTCGGCCATGCCCATCGGCATGCCGGGATGCCCGGATTTGGCTTTTTCGACAGCGTCCATGGCCAACGCCCGCAACGCGTTGGCCATGTGGCGCAATTTCGGGTCCCGCGGCGCAGGCAGCGGAGGGACGGGAGCGGGGGAGGTGTCGGTCATGTTTGGGAAGATAGCGGCTGGCCCGAAGAGGACAAGGGAGGCCACGACCCACCCGGACCGAAAGCTCCGATTCGACAATCTGAACCTGAGCTGCAATCACCTTATGAGATCAGAGGCCGTCTCGTTTTGATTGCGGCTTTGGTTCCTGTAAAGCCGAACTCCCGGGTTTCGGGCCGCGGCACCTCGATCGCGTCGTACGACTAGAAGCTGCACGCCCATTGGCCAAGGAGATCGAGAACGAGCGATCGTTGTAGCTGTAGCTTGGTCAGATCACCGTGCGCTGCCGCAAATCCTCGATCTGCGCGGGGGTGTAGCCGAGATCGGCGAGGATTTCGTCGTTGTCGGCGCCAAGCTTTGGGGCGACGCCGAACTTGGGC
The DNA here is from genome assembly GCA_963777435.1 of uncultured Alphaproteobacteria bacterium. Taxonomy (GTDB): domain Bacteria; phylum Pseudomonadota; class Alphaproteobacteria; order ATCC43930; family CGMCC-115725; genus AP-15. The sequence continues at coordinate 1,803,771 of CAVZQT010000003.1, read as the reverse complement.
GGCGTCTCGGAGAAATGCCACGGCGACCCGTGGACCTTGAGCCGCTTGCCGTATTCCGGGTAGTCGATTTCGGTCACGTAGCCGTTCGCCACTACGTCGGGGTCGTTTGAGGCTTCGAGCAGGGTGTTAATCGGCGCCGCGACAATGTCGGCCGCGCGCAGCCGCTCGACCCAGTGGTCGCGTGGTCCGGTCGCAAACAATTCGTCGAGCGTGCGCAGCAAGCTCGCGCGCTTTTCGTCTGATCGTAATGATCAACGCCGAGATCGCCAAAACCCGCCCTTTCTAGCGCCTCATAAAAGCCGAGGGCGGTCATCGCCTCGCGCCATTTGCGCGCCCCGTTCAATTGAAACACCAAGGGCTTGCCGTCGCGGTCGTTAAAGCTGGCGCTGATCCCGGGCCGCTCTTGCGTGCCGGTGATGCGGGCCTGCCCGGTCACCGGGTTGCGGTTGCGCCACATCGCGGTCGTCAGGGTCCAGCCCATCAACCGGATCTGGCCGCCGAGCAGCGAGCAATCGACCTTCTGCCCGATGCCGGTGCTGCGCGCATAGGTCAGGGCCGCGAGCGCCCCGCCAAAGGCGAGGATCGCGCAGGTCTCGTCGGCAACCGAAACGATGCCGGTCTTTAACGGCTGACCTGGCGTCGAATAAGCCTCGGCGATGCCGCCCAAGGCCTGCGCCATCGAGTCGGTGCCCGGCAGATCGGTATGCGGCCCCTTGGGGCCATAACCCGAGACCGACACATAGACGAGCTCGCGGATTGACCTGCCGCAATTCCTCGTAGCCGAAGCCGTTTTTCTCGGCGGCGCCCGGCCGGAAGTTCTGGCCGAACATGTCTGCCTTGGCGACCAATTTGCGCAGGATTTCGCGGCCCTCGGCGGTCTTCAGGTTTAGGGTGAGGCTTTTGACGCCGCGGTTGTTGGTCTCGAAATAAGTGCTGGGCAATCCCGGCAGGACTGTCGAGCCGCGCGAATTGTCGCCGATTTCGGGCACCTCGATCTTGATCACTTCGGCGCCGAGATCGGCCATCAGCATATAGGGCACGGTGCCCGCCTGCGCCGTCGAGCAAGCAACAACCTTGACCCCTTGCAGCGGCCCATGCGGTTGCGTTCCGGGCTCGGCCATCGACAAGCCTCCTCAATCCAATTGCCAGGGGGCGGCGCAGGCCTGTGCCACCTGGCGGATCTGGTTCAACAAGCCGGCGCCGACCGGCACGCCCTCGCGCCAGGCGCCTCTTCGCGTTGTTCCATTGCGGATCGCCCGCGACCATGACCGGCTGCGCCGGATCGATCGGCGTCGTCGCGCGCAGATCGTTGCAAAAGCGGGTGACGTCGGCGGTGAATTCGTCGCGGATCGCGAAACAGCTCGGGGTCGATCGCGATAAAGCAATGACCGATGTCGTTGCCCTGCGGCTTTTTGCCGCTCATCGGGTCGGTGATCAACGTCGCCCCCGACAGGCACGCGCCGAGGATGTTGACCATGACGGCGAGGCTGTACCCCTTGTAGCTCGAACCTTCCGGCGAGCCGCCGAGCGAGGTCAGGAACCCGCCCTTTTCGCGCGCCTCCTGCGGGTCGGTGCTGGGCTGTCCGTTCTTGTCGAGCACCCAGCCCGGCGGACAGGGCAGCCCTTCATTGGCCTTGTTGCGGATGCGCCCGGCGGCCACCGTCGTCGTCGCCATGTCGAGCAGAAACGGCCGCTCGCCGTCGGTCGTCGGCGCCGCGAACGACCATGGATCGGTGCCGAGCTTGGCTTCCTTGCCAAAGGTCGGCGCGACCTGGACCGATGACGCGCTGGTGCACGCCATGCCGATCAGCCCTTCCTTGGCTGCCATCAGGGTGTAGTAGCCGGTGGCGCCGAAATGCGCCGAGTTGCGCACCGCCGTGATCGCCATGCCCGATTGCTTGGCCTTGTCGATCGCGACCTGCATTGCAAAGCGCGCCGGCACGTGGCCGAGCCCGCCATCGCCGTCGACCAATGCCGAGACCGGCGTTTCCTTTACGATGCGCGGGCGGGCCGCCATGTTGGCGCGGCCCGATGCGGCGCAGCCGGTCGTAGCCCGGGATCATTGAGATGCCGTGGCTGTCGACGCCGTGCAGATCGGCCCAGCCGAGAATGTCGGCGGTCGCCTCGGCATTCTCCTCCGGCATCCCCCAGGCGAGCAGAATGGCCTTCAGTTGCGCGCGATGTTTTTCGTAGGGTGCAGGCATGGCGATTTCCTCCGGCTTCCGACAGACTTGCCCGATCCGCGCGTTCCTGCAAGAGCGCGCGTCGGAGATCGACTGCGGTTTACCTCCATGCGGCGATCGTCACCACGGCAGTGCAGAGGCGATCTTCAGGCGGGACCCGGACGGCCCGGCGCGGAACCGGCTGGCGTGCCGCGCGCGATTATTGATTGGGCATCGGCGACGAGCTGCTCGACCAGCCTGCCGGCCGGCAGCTCACGGATCAGCGAAGCGGCCTCACCTGCCCACACCGGCATAAAGGCAGCGCGGGCCTCGTCGCTGGACAATTGCCAGAGTGGGCCGGCGAGGCTTGCTTGCAGCGGAAACTCCAAGGGCTCGGCCTCGGCCATCTCGGTGATGAAGCGGTTGCGCAAGGCGCGGGCGGGGCGGCCGGTAAAGGCGCGCGTCACCTCGGTCCCATCGTCGGCCGCGGTGCGCAACTGGGCGCGGTAGAGCGGCGATACGGTCGCCTCGGGACAGCCCAGAAACGCGGTCCCGATTTGAACTCCGCTCGCACCCAAGGCAAAAGCCGCCGCAACCCCCCGACCGTCGGCGATCCCGCCGGCGGCGATGACCGGTACATGGACAGCGTCGACGATCTGGGGGACCAGCGCCATGGTGCCGACCATGCCGGCGCCCGGGCTGGTGCTGAAGCTGCCGCGGTGGCCGCCGGCTTCAAATCCTTGCGCGATTATGACATCGGCGCCGCTTGCTTCGAGCAGTCGAGCTTCGGCCACGGTGGTCGCCGAACTGAGGATCGTGCATCCGGCATCTTTGATCTGCTGCACCGCTGGGGATTGCGGCAGACCAAAATGAAAGCTGAGGACGCGCGGCCGCAGCTCGAGGACGAGATCGAGCGCCTCGGCGTCGAAGGGCAGGAAAGGCTCTTTGGGCTCGGGGACAGCTCCCAGGCCGAATTCCTCGAAATAGGGGGCGAGCTTTTGCTGCATGCCGGCCGTTGCCTCGGGATTAATTCGCGGCCGGGTATGGACGAAAAAGTTGATATTGAACGGGCGGTTCGTCGCCTGCCGAACTGCCAACATGTCCCCGCGAACGGCCGCCAACGGCCTGCCCGCGCACCCAATCGAGCCCAACCCGCCGGCATTGCAGACCGCTGCCGCGAGCGCCGGCGAGGCGAGGCCGCTCATCGGCGCCTGGATCAGGGGATGGGTAATGCCGAGCAAATCGAGGAAGTCGGTGCGCGGCCACATCAGGTCGCCTTTGTTCTAAGGTCGAGTGAGACCAAGACGCGGCGCGCATCACTCGAATTCCCACGATCCGCGAGGTCAAATCTTCGCGACGGCTTTGGCCTCCCTATCAAAGGCAGGCTGCGCTACATCCGGGGCGGGGTGTGTTTGGCGAGGAACTCCTTGACCTTGGTTTTGGCCGCGGTCAGCGCCGGTTCGGTCTTCCACTCGGCGACGAACTCGCAGTTCGGGATCAGTTTCGAGAGTTCTTCGGAGATCGGCCACGGATGGGCGTCGTCATTGCCGGCCAACACCAGGCACGGCGTCTTGATCGTCTTTACAAAATCGCGATCGGCGCAATAGACGAAACCCGGAGCGTAGAGGTTCTGATAGAACCTGTTCAGAACCTGTTCGGTCGCCTCCGGATGGTCGGTCAGCGTCTCAGTCCAACCCTTGAAATTGGCATTCCACTCCGGCTTTAGCGGGCCGACGCGCCCGATCGGCTGCGCCAACACCGCAGACTGGACGCGCTCGGGGTGGTGCTTGAGCATGTTGATGATGAACGATCCGCCGATGCATTGGCCGTAGAGGTGGCATTTGTCGATGCGCAGATGGTCGAGCACCGCGATGTGGTCGGCGGTGTAGGAATCCCAGCCGTCCTGCGCGGTGATCGGGGCGCGCGACTGGCCGCCGGCGTTGCGCTGGTCCATCGCGATAACGCGGTACTTGTCGGCGAATTCGGTGGTCGGGTTGATCGGCGCCGAGGGTTGGCTCCAAACGTCGATCACCGATCGCAGCCCGGCCGGCGCAAAGGTCAGGATCGGAAAGCCGCGACCGAACTCCTCGTAATGGATGTGCGCGCCTTGGTGGTCGATGCTCGGCATGTCAGCGTCCTTTCGTGATGGAGAGGGAGACTATTCGATCGGGAAGCGGGTCGTCACGACACAGTTTTCGAGGATGCCGCGGCCGCGGTCGGGCGGGCGGTACTGCGCGACAAAACGGGCGTGGACCTCGGTGATGGCTTCGGCGTCGATGCCGGGCTCGGTCGGCACGTATTGCACGAGGTTGTCGCGAAAGCCGCGGCGGGTCACATAAGATCGGCCCGAAACCGCGCGCGCTGGGCGACCGTCGGCAGCGCATCCGCCATCGGCCGGACCGCCGGGTTGACCGAAAAATCGGCCCAGTTGTTGGCGAGGACAGCCGCCGGGGTTGAGCGCATCGAGACAGCGCGACCAAAACAGCTCGTTGCTCTCGGCGGGCCCGGACGAATTGTAGAGATCGACGAGGACGACATCGAAGCGCTCGGTCGTCGATGGCGACGAATTGCTGCGCCGGCTCGATCGTCACCGGCTGGGTCAGATAAAACCAGCGCCGCGCAATCGAGGCGATCGTCTCGTCGGCATCGACCAGGGTCGGCGCGCAATCCGGCAGATAGGCGCGCATAAACCGCCACATCGCCGCACCGCCGACGCCGAGCAGCAACGCCGTGACCGCCTGCCGGCTCATCGCGAATGCCAGCGACATCAGCCGCTCGTAGTGAAAAACAAGCCGCCCCGGGTAGAGCAAATCCATGCTCGACTGCTCGGTCACCTGGATGCTGCTGCCGAACGAGCCCAGGGTGCGGAAATGCCGGGCGCCGCGATCGAAATCGACGACAAAGACCGGCGAGCCGAAGGTCGGCGTCCGCCGCAGCAGGCGCAGCCTGCGCGTTGCCGCCAAAATAATCGAGGATAAGCCGGCGCTGCCGTTCTTCGCCGAATTCGGTAATCATCTGCAGCGCGACGCACCGCGCATCGCGCCGCAGCCAATGACGCCAGCCGGCAGCGAAGGGCGATCCGCGGCCCGGGCCGCGGCGCGCCACGAACGCGCCAGGCTCCGTACTTACTCGGCGATCTCGATCATCGCATCAGTAACGGCAATCCAGGCCGTCGAATTCAAGCGCGTTGACCGGCTGTTGCGAGGGCCGTCAGACCGCGGCTTTGACGCTGACGAATGCGGTCCTTAAATTAAATCGCGGTCAACCGGCCGTCGAACGGCCGCCGCCCATAGGGCGGGCATGGCGAGGAGCGTCAAGAAGCATGGATACCGGCACAATTCGCGCGACCGAAGAGGAAGCCCTGTCGTTTCATTCCAACGGCCGCCCGGGCAAACTCGCCATCGCGCCGACAAAACCGCTGACGACACAGCGCGACCTGTCGCTCGCCTATTCCCCGGGTGTCGCTTTTCCATGCCTCGAAATCGAACGGCGCCCGAGTGCGGCCTTCGACTATACCTCGAAGGGCAACTTTGTCGCCGTGATCTCGAACGGCACCGCGGTGCTCGGTCTCGGCGATCTCGGGGCGCTCGCGGCAAAACCGGTCATGGAGGGCAAGGCCGCGCTGTTCAAGCGCTTTGCCGATATCGATTCGATCGATCTCGAAATCGATACGCGCGACGTCGACGCCTTTGTCAATTGCGTGCGCTATCTGCACCCGGCTTTTGGCGGCATCAATCTTGAAGACATCAAGGCGCCGGAATGCTTCATCATCGAAGAGCGGCTCGCGTGAACTGCTCGACATCCCGGTTTTTCATGACGACCAGCACGGCACCGCGATCATCGCAACCGCCGGGCTGATCAACGCGCTGCATCTGACTGGCCGCTCGCTCGACCAGATCAAGATGGTCATCAACGGCGCCGGCGCCGCCTCGATCGCCTGCGTCGAATTGCTCAAGACCATGGGTTTGCCGGGGCCGAATGTCGTGTTGTGCGACACCCGCGGCGTGATCTATCGCGGGCGCACCGACGGCATGAACCAGTGGAAGTCGGCGCATGCGGTCGAGACCAAGGCACGCACCCTCGCCGAGGCGATGGAGGGCACCGACGTGTTCTTTGGGTTTCGGCCAAGGGGGCAGTCGACCAGGCGATGGTCCGCTCGATGGCCGACAAGCCGATCGTGTTTGCGATGGCCAACCCCGATCCGGAAATCACGCCCGAGGAGGTTCGGGCCGTCCGCTCCGATGCGATCATCGCCACCGGACGCTCGGATTACCCGAACCAGGTCAACAACGTCCTCGGCTTTCCGTATATCTTTCGCGGGGCGCTCGATGTCCGCGCCTCGGCAATCAACGATGCGATGAAGATCGCGGCGGCCGAGGCATTGGCCGAACTGGCGCGCGAGGATGTGCCCGACGAGGTCGCCGCCGCCTATTCCGGCGAGCGCCTGACCTATGGTCCCGAGTACATCATCCCGGCACCTTTTGACCCGCGGCTGATCTGGGCGGTGCCGTCGGCAGTTGCCAAGGCGGCAATGGATTCGGGCGTGGCGCGCAAGCCGATCACCGACATGGCCGCCTACCAGCGCAGTCTGCGCGGCCGCCTCGACCCGACCGCGGCCGGACTCGAGATGATCTTTGCCGAGGTGCGCGCCAATCCGCAGCGCGTCGTTTTCGCCGAGGGCGAGGAGGAAAAGACGATCCGTGCCGCGTTGCAATTTGCCGGCAGCGGCTACGGCACGCCGGTCCTGATCGGCCGCGAGGAACGGATCAAGGCGACGATGTCGACGATGGGCCTCGCCGCCGGCGAAAGTCTTGAAATCCACAACGCCCGGCTGTCGCACAACAACCGCCGCTACACCGATTTTCTCTACGAGCGGCGGCAGCGCGAGGGGATGCTGTGGCGCGACTGCCAGCGTCAGGTCAACCTCGACCGAAATGTCTTTGCCGCCTGCATGGTCGCTTGCGGCGACGCCGATGCGATGGTCAGTGGCGTGACCCGCAATTCGTTTGATGTGCTCGACGAAGTTACGCGGGTGATCGAGGTCAAGGGCGACTGCGTCATGTTCGGGCTGACGATATTGCTCGGGCGCGAACGGCCATTATTGCTCGCCGACACCTTGGTGCACGAGACCCCGAGCCCGGCGCAGCTTGCCGATATCGCGACGCAGGCGGCGGCAAAGGCGCGCGAGTTCGGGCTCACGCCACGCGTGGCGCTGTTGTCGTACGCCAATTTTGGCAACCCGACCGGACCCGATTGCGAACGGGTGCGCAAGACGGTTCGGCTGCTAGACGAACGCCGCCCGGATTTCGAATATGACGGCGAGATGAGCCCCGATGTGGCGCTCGACTTTCGGCTGATGCGCCAGCTTTATCCGTTCTGCCGATTGGGGGCTGCGGCCAACATCCTGATCATGCCCGGGCTCAACAGCGCCAATATCACAGCCAAGCTGTTGCCGCATCTTGGTGGCGGGACGGTTGTCGGGCCCTTGCTGATGGGTCTCGACCGGCCGGTGCAGATCGTCAATATCGGGGCTACGGTATCCGATCTCGTCAATCTGGCGGCATTGGCGGCGCACGACGCAATTCGCTGAGCCGTTGCGGCACGGCTGCGCTTGATCGCGGCGGCAATAATGGGCCGGCGTCCCGTCACTCGCCTGGGACGGGTTCTCGGCCTCGCTCTGCCGGCCGCAGCGCCGGGCTTGGTCACGCTCGCCGGGCTCAGCTTGGCGCGCCTCTTACCGTCGGGTTTGGCTTTGCTGCTAGGCGCCGCGATCGTCATCGCAACCGCGATTGTGTTGGGCCGCTTGGCGCTAGCACTCAACGCGCTCAGCGATACCGTCGATGAAGTTGCCGCGGAGACCTTGCCCGCCGTAGCTTCGCGACAACCAGCGGCCGGCGTCGGGCGCGCAGTCGAGGAAATGCGCCTCGGTGTCGAGCGCTTGGCGCGAAGCTGGCGGCAGTGGGCAGCTGCGGCTCAAGCCAGACTCGCCTGCGGCGGAGGTGGTGATCGAGCGGGCGCCGGATCCGCTGATCTTGCTCGACGACCGGCGGCGAATCGTCCGTGCCAATCTTGCGGCCGCGGAATTGATCGGCGCCCCGTCGCCGCCTTGCGACCTCGCGTCTGTCTTGCGCAACCCGGCCCTGCTGAATGCAGCCGATGCGATATTGCGCGGCGAATCCGCCCGCAGTGTGGAATTCGTGCTGACGGTCCCCATCGAGCGCCAGTTGCGCGCGCGGTTCGCCCGCATTGACCATCCCTCGCTCGATGGTGCGATTGCGGTCGTCACGCTGCACGATGTTACCGAGCTGAAACGCGCCGAGCAGATGCGCGCCGACTTTATCGCCAATGCCAGCCATGAGCTGAAGACACCGCTCGCTACATTGACCGGGTTTATCGAGACATTGCGCGGCCCGGCGCGAGATGATGCGGACGCGCGCGAGCGCTTTCTCGCGATCATGGACGGGCAGGCGACGCGGATGACGCGGCTGGTTGAAGATCTGCTGTCGTTGTCGCGCATCGAGCTTAATGAGCACGTCCTGCCGCAGGGCCGTGTGGCGCTCGCCCCTCTGTTGCAGCATCTCGCCGAGGCTCTCGAGCTGCGAGCCGGCGAACGCGACATGAGGATCACCTTGACCGTGCCGGCCGATCTCCCGGAGGTGCAAGGGGATCGCGACGAGCTTGCACAAGTGTTTCAGAATTTACTCGACAATGCGATCAAGTACGGGCGTCCGGGCACTGAGATCAGCGTCGGCGCCGAGCTCGGAGCGCGTCGTGCGGCATCGGGCGGGCGCGGTTCGGCCGCGTTTGTCGCGGTGGCGATATGCGATCGCGGCGAGGGCATCGCGCGCGAGCATTTGCCGCGGCTGACCGAACGCTTTTATCGCGTCGACACTGCGCGCTCGCGAGAGATGGGCGGCACCGGGCTTGGCCTCGCGATCGTCAAGCATATCGTCAACCGTCACCGCGGCTTTTTGGATATTGAAAGCAAACCGGGCGAAGGCTCTGTGTTTACGGTCTTTTTGCGACCCCATGTGGGCCGGCCGAGCGAAGCCGCCGTGGCTTAATGCCGTCTCGGGAGAATGCCGGGAGACCCGGTCGCGGGATCGGGTCCCGCCACGATCCGTCCTGCCGCATCGAAACTCGAAAGCCGCTGCCCTGATCTGAACCCCCGCAAGCTGTCACGAATTCGCAACATATTTGTCATAAAAGCTTGTTGGTCCCGGGTCTAAGTGATCGCTTCCTTGCTTCCGCTTCAGGAACGTGATCATGAAGCCGTTTCGTTCGCTCTTAATCGGCCTCGCCGCTGCTGCGGCATTCGGGGTAACGGCGCAGGCTGCGGAGATTTCCGGGGCCGGCGCTACGTTTCCATATCCGATCTATGCCAAATGGGCTGCGGCCTATGCGCAGAAGACCGGAATCAGGATGAACTATCAATCGATAGGTTCTGGCGGCGGCATCGCGCAGATCAAGGCGAAAACTGTCGATTTTGGCGCCTCGGACATGCCATTGAAGCCCGACGCCTTGGAACAAGCGGGGCTGACCCAATTCCCGCCGGTGGTTGGCGGCGAGGTCATGGTGGTGAACCTTCCCGGGATCAAGCCGGGCCAGATGACCCTGGACGGCCCGACGATCGCCAACATCTATCTGGGAAACATCACCAAATGGGATGACCCGGCGATTGCCAAACTCAACCCCGGCCTCAAATTGCCGTCCACCGCGATCGCCGTCGTCCACCGCTCTGATGGCTCCGGCACGACCTTCATCTTTACCAATTACCTGTCTAAGGTGAGCCCGGAGTGGAAGCAAAAGGTCGGCGACGGCACCGCTGTCCAATGGCCGGTCGGGCTCGGCGGTAAGGGCAACGAAGGCGTATCGGCGATCGCCTCGCGCACCATGGGCGGGATCGGATATGTCGAATACGCCTACGCGCTGCAGAACAAGCTTACCCACACCAAGCTGATCAACAGCGAAGGCATTGCGTTAGAGCCCGGTCTCGACGTGTTCCAAAATGCCGCGGCCAATGCCGATTGGGCGCACGCTCAGGATTTCTATGTGATCTTGACCAATCAGCCAGGCAAGGACACCTGGCCCATCACCGGCGCAACCTTCATCTTGATGCATAAAAAGCAGGATAATCCGGAGCGGGCGAAGCTGGTCCTTTCTTTCTTCGACTGGGCCTATCACAACGGCGCTCAAATGGCGAAAGAGCTGCAATACGTGCCAATGCCGCCCAATGCGGTGGCGATTTTCGAGGCGAGCTGGAAGAATATTGTCGGCCCGGATGGCAAGCCGGTGTGGGACGGGCACGGATCCTAATCTAATAAGTTGACGTGGAGCAGGGAGATCCGCGCTGGAGCTCCCTGCTTTGATCGCTTCGGTTAAACGACTTCGCGGCGGGGAAGTAACGTGACGGCAGAGACCGCGGGTATCGCCCGTATATCCGTCGAAAAAGGCCGCGCCGGTGCAATCGGCGACGGCGTCTTTCGCGCCTTGACCTTCTTCTTCGCGCTGCTGGTCTTGCTTATTTTGGGCGGGGTCATCGTTTCGCTGATTGCCGGGTCGTGGCCGGCGTTCCGCAAATTCGGCCTCGGCTTCATCACCACCGAAGTGTGGAACCCGGTAACCGAGAATTTCGGGGCGCTCGCCCCGATCTATGGCACCCTGGTTACGTCTGCCATAGCCATGCTTATCGGCGTGCCGGTCGCGTTTGGGGTGGCATTGTTCATCACTGAGATCTGCCCGCTTTGGCTCAAGCGGCCAATGGCGACAATGATCGAGCTATTAGCGGCGATTCCCAGCATCATTTACGGCATCTGGGGCCTGTTCGTCTTTGCGCCGTTTGTTCAGCAATATATCCAGCCGGCGATCATCGACACGCTCGGAAATATCCCCGGGGTCGGCGCATTGTTTGCCGGGCCGCCGCTTGGCATCGGCGTGCTGACCGCTGGTTTCATTCTGGCGATCATGGTGCTGCCGTTTATCTCTTCGATCATGCGCGACGTGTTCGAGACGGTGCCGCCAATGCTGAAGGAGAGCGCTTACGGTCTTGGCGCCACACGCAGCGAGGTGGTTTGGCAAATTGTCGTGCCGTTCACCCGGGTTGGGGTTATCGGTGGCATCATGCTTGGCCTTGGCCGAGCGTTGGGTGAGACCATGGCCGTCACCTTCGTGATCGGCAACGCCCATAAGATCAGTGCTTCGATCCTGCAGCCGGGGACGACAATCTCGGCCTCGCTCGCGAACGAGTTCACTGAGGCGTTCGGCGATCTCTACCGTTCGTCATTGATCGCGCTGGGTTTGATACTGTTCGTCATCACCTTCATCGTGCTGGCGATTGCCAAAGTCATGCTGTTGCGCCTGCAAAAACAGGCGGGGACCTGAGCCGATGGGGATCTACGCTCGCCGCCGTTTTACCAACTCGCTGATTTTGGGCCTGTCGATTGCTGCGACGATCTTTGGCCTGATCTGGCTGGTGTTGGTGTTGGGCACCCTGCTGTATGAGGGTTTCTCGGCGCTTAGCCCGACGCTGTTCACCCAGATGACTCCGCCCCCGGGCAGCAGCGGCGGCCTGTTGAACGCGATCTTCGGTAGCCTGGTAATGACGATAATCGGCACCCTGATCGGGACCCCGACGGGCATCCTTGCCGGCACCTTCCTCGCCGAATACGGCCACCACAGCCGCTTTGCTGAAGTGGTGCGTTTCATCAACGACATTCTGTTGAGCGCCCCCTCGATTATCGTTGGCCTCTTTGTTTACGAAATCGTTGTCGTGCCGATGGGCAATTTCTCCGCCTGGGCCGGTTCGGTCGCTCTGGCAATTATCGTTATTCCGGTCGTCGTGCGGACCACCGAGGATATGCTCGACCTTGTTCCAAACGCTTTGCGCGAAGCCGCCTCGGCGCTCGGGGCGCCAAAATGGAAGGTGATCGTTATGATCTCCTACCGCGCGGCGGTCCAAGGGATGCTGACCGGTGTCATGCTCGCCGTCGCTCGGATCGCCGGCGAGACCGCGCCGCTGCTATTCACAGCCTTAAGCAATCAGTTCTGGAGCACGAATTTGAATGCGCCGATGGCGAACCTGCCGGTCGTGATTTTCCAGTTCGCGATGAGCCCCTACGCCGATTGGCAGACCCTTGCCTGGGGCGGGGCGTTGCTGATCACGATCGCTGTCCTTTGTCTCAACATCGGCGCGCGGCTGCTCGCCTCTTGGAGCACGTTCAAAGCATGAGCCCAGCTTCGCTTGCGACCCATTCGATGAACACCCTCCCGCAACGTTCCAGCGCAGCGACCGCGACACGCGAAAAGGTTCTGATCCGCAACCTGAACTTTTACTATGGGGCGGCCCACGCGCTGAAGAACATCAACTTGACGTTGCAGGACAAGAGGGTCACCGCGTTTATCGGCCCCTCGGGTTGTGGCAAGTCGACCCTGCTGCGGGTGTTGAATCGGATGTACGAACTTTATCCCGGCCAGCGCGCGACCGGCGAGGTGCTGGTCGATGGCGACAATATTCTGGACCCGGGAAAAGACCTGAACCTGCTGCGCGCCAAGATCGGCATGGTTTTCCAAAAGCCGACGCCATTCCCGATGACGATTCATGACAACATCACCTTCGGCATCCGCCTCTATGAAAAGCTGCCGCAATCGGAACTCAACGATCGCGTCGAATCGGCGTTGCGCCGCGCGGCGCTGTGGGACGAAGTCAAGGATAAGCTGAAGCAAAGCGGCTTGGGTCTGTCGGGTGGCCAGCAGCAGCGGCTATGCATCGCCCGGGCGATTGCGGTCAGGCCTGAGGTCGTGTTGCTCGACGAGCCGTGCTCGGCGCTCGACCCGATTTCGACGCAGCGGATCGAAGAACTGATTGACGAGCTCAAACCCGATTACTGCATCGCGATCGTGACCCACAACATGCAGCAGGCGGCGCGGGTATCCAACTACACAGCTTTTATGTATCTCGGTGAATTGATCGAGTTCGATGAAACCGAAACTATATTCACCCACCCGAAAGAGCGCCGAACCGAAGATTACATAACCGGCCGCTTTGGTTGAGCCGGCGGAGGGTTGCGATGTCTTCCGAACACATGGTCAAGAGCTACGACGAGGAGTTGCGCCGGCTCAACAACATGATCACCGAGATGGGGGGGCTCGCCGAAAGCCAACTCGCCACGGCGATCGACGCCGTTGTTGAGCGCGACAGCGATCTCGCCGCCAGCGTCGTCGAAAGCGATCTGAGGGTCGACCAGCTGCAGCACGAGGTCGATAATTTCGCCATAAGGCTGTTGGCATTGCGACAGCCGGTTGGGAGCGACCTGCGCGGAATTTTTGCTGCAGTCAAGATTGCCAGCGATCTCGAACGCATCTGCGATTACGCGGCCAATATCGCCAAACGCTCGATCGTCCTCAATCAGGCGCCGCCGGCTCATCCGGCCTTCGCTCTGCCGCGCATGGCTCGGCAAGCGCAACTGTTGGTCAAGGATGTGATCGACGCCTATGTGGAGCGCGACGCGGAAAAAGCCTACGCGGTGTGGATGCGCGACGAAGAACTCGACGAGATGTATGCGAGCCTGTTCCGCGTTTTGCTGACTTACATGATGGAGGACCCGCGAAACATCGGTTCCTCCACTCACCTATTGTTTATGGCGAAGAATATCGAGCAAATCGGCGATCACGCGACCAATATCGCCGAGGATCTCTATTTTCTCGTAAACGGCACACCCCTGGTGCAAAAGCGCCCCAAAGGCGAGGATACGAGCCTGCAGGCCGTAAAACCGGATCAGGCTCAGGCATGAGCAAGCCGCTGGTGCTGATCGTCGAGGACGAAGCCCCGCTGGTGACGTTGTTGCGCTACAACCTCGAAAAAGAGGGTTTCGACGTCAGCGAGGCGGCGGACGGTGAGGAAGCGCTGGTGCGAATCGCCGAACACAAGCCCGACATCGTGTTGCTCGACTGGATGCTGCCGCTCGTCTCGGGCATCGAGGTTTGCCGGCAAATTCGTCGGATGCCGCAGACGCGCGCCTTGCCGGTTGTCATGCTGACGGCGCGCGGCGAAGAAGCCGATCGGGTGCGCGGGCTCGACAGCGGCGCCGACGACTACATCGCCAAACCGTTTGGTCTGCGCGAGTTGGCGGCGCGGTTGCGCGCCGTGATCCGCCGCGCCCAGCCGACCGCCTCCGAAGAAACCCTACAGTTCGGCGAAGTAATGATGGATCTCGCGGCGCATCGGGTGTCGCGCTCGGACAAACCGATCCACCTAGGTCCGACCGAATTCCGCCTATTACGCCATCTGATGCAGCATCCCGGACGGGTATTTTCGCGCGAACAGCTATTGGACGCGGTCTGGGGGCACGATGTCTATGTCGAGGCGCGCACCGTCGATGTCCATATTCGACGCCTGCGCAAAGCGCTCAACGCCGATGGCGGCGCCGACCTCGTCCGGACGGTTCGTTCCGCCGGCTACGCTCTCGACCAGGAAGCCCGTTAGCCCTGCCTGAAACTTTGGTGAAACGGGTCGTCCGAGCAGCGTTCGGCTGTGCGAAGTCCTCGCGGAATCGCCAGTCGCGCTATCCCTATTCGATTACCACTTGGATCAGCCGGTCGGTCGGGCGGCGGCGCGACGTTTCCGCAAGAGCCGCCCGAATTACCGCAGCCGTGGCTTCATCCTCGGCGGCAATGCGGACTTCGACGCCGGATGCGCACGCCCTAACCGCCGCGGGCCCGACCTGGTCGATCGCGAATACCGCTACCGCGACCGAAGCGGGATCGGGGGTATTCCTCCGCTCGCGCGCGGCGAACCGAGCGAATAGCGGGAATTTCTTTGAATAGCGCCGCTTCTCGGCAGAGCGATGGGCAGGTTTTAGCCGGGCTAAAGTTGCCGCAAACACATTGGGCTGGGCGTGCGCTGCTGCGCCTTGCTTGGCCGCCATCGCTTGCTCCCTTTTTTCTCGGCGTTAATTAGCAGGGATAGATGACGGTTTTGCGACTAAGTGCCAACATCTAGCGATCGCAAAAGTGTAACATACCACGACTAGAAGAGCCGTGAGTAAAATTGCAATGGGGAAGAGCATGGCTGCCGATGCCGGCGTGTTCTTTGCTCTATGGCTGCAAAAGCCGTTGCGCATCGCTGCGGCGAATCCCAGCGGTGGGCGTCTCGCCGACGCGATAGCCCCCCAGGTAGACCTCACGCGAGCGGGGCCGGTGCTTGAGTTAGGCGCCGGAACCGGCAGCCTGACCCGCGGCTTGATTCGCGCCGGCTGCCCACCCGAGCGCATCATTGCTCTCGAACGTGAGCCCGACCTCGCCGCCATTCTTCGCCAAAAATTGCCCGGAGTGACCGTCATCGAAGGGGACGCTGCGAGACTGGGTCAGCACCCCGCCATCCGTGCAATGCAGCTGTGCAGTGTCGTCTCCAGTCTGCCGATCAAATGGTTTTCGCCCGAACAGCAACAAGCTGTCGTTCGGCCCTGTCTTGATCGCCTGGGACCGGGCGGCCGGTTTCTACAATTGACCAACGCCTTTCGTTCGCCACTGGCAACCGAGCGTCTCGGCATCAGCGGCCGTGAGGTTGCACGGGTTTGGCTCAATCTGTTGCCGGCGCAAATCTGGGCCTATTGGGATACGCGCCAGCCATTGCCTGAGGGAGAGGCGATATGAGCCGTTCACAGCACATGCGTCTCTACCGCACGATCTGGATATCGGACGTGCACCTGGGAACGCGCGGCTGCAAGGCCGAGTTTCTGCTGGATTTCCTGCGCCACAATGACGCCGAGACGATTTACCTGGTCGGCGACATCATCGATGGCTGGCGCCTAAAGAAATCCTGGTATTGGCCGCAGACGCATAACGATGTCGTCCAAAAGCTGTTGCGCATGGTGCGCAAAGGAACGCGCGCGATCTACATACCGGGCAATCACGACGAATGGTTACGCGACTACGCGCGGTTGCAGTTCGGCGGCGTCGAAATTCTCGAAGAGGCAATCCATGTCACCGCCGACGGAAGGCGGCTCCTGATTCTCCATGGCGATGCGTTCGACGCCGTTGTCACCCATGCCCGTTGGTTGGCGTTGCTGGGCGACGGCGCCTATACGGCAATGGTGTGGGTCAATCGTCATTTCAACACGGCGCGGCGGCGGCTCGGCTATCCTTACTGGTCCCTATCGGCCTACCTCAAACAGCGCGTCAAGAACGCGGTGCAGTACATTGCCTCGTTTGGTGACGCCGTTGCCGACGAGGCCCGGCGCCGCGGTGCCGACGGTGTCGTGTGTGGCCACATTCATCATGCCGAAATCCGCGATCTTGGCGGAATTCTCTATTGCAATAGCGGTGATTGGGTCGAGAGTTGTACCGCTCTCGTCGAGGATTTCGACGGCTCGCTGGAGGTCGTCAGTTGGATGACGCGCCGAGCATTTGACCCGTTGGCAATTGGCAAGTATTTCGAGAGCGAACTGTCCGAAGAGGTGTGGGAAACTATGGACGAGCAGCTGTGAATAATATCACGGAGCCGAACAAGGGAGGAGCGATGTCGG
This sequence comes from uncultured Alphaproteobacteria bacterium, assembly GCA_963777435.1. GTDB lineage: Bacteria > Pseudomonadota > Alphaproteobacteria > ATCC43930 > CGMCC-115725 > AP-15. The sequence goes on along the minus strand of CAVZQT010000003.1, from coordinate 1,787,087 downwards.
AAGTCACGATCAGCTTTGTGGTACCCGCCTTCAACGAAGAAGCGCTGATCGCCTCGTGTTTGTACGCAATTTTGGCGGAAACCTCACGCACCGGCTGCCGCGCGGAAATCATCGTTGTGAACAACAACAGCACTGATCGCACGCGGCAAATTGCGGCGGAAATTCCCGGGGTCGTCATCGTCGATGAGCCGAAACGAGGTCTCGTGCAGGCGCGTCGAGCGGGCTGCCTTGCGGCCCAAGGCGACCTGATTGCCAATATCGACGCCGACACGATGATTCCCCCCGGCTGGCTCGACACAGTGCTCGCCGCTTTTGCCAAGAGCCCCGATTTGGCGGCGCTAAGCGGTCCGTTTATTCATTACGACGCGCCAAAATCGGTTCGGATGACCGCGGCAGTTTTTTACCGCTTTGCTTTTGTCAGCTATCTGGCGGTGCGCTTTGTGTTTCGCGCCGGCTCGATGATGCAGGGCGGGAATTTCGTCGTCCGCAAGAGCGCCCTCAACGCTGTCGAGGCGTTCAACTCGAATTTCAGCTTCTATGGTGAAGACACCGAGTTGGCGCGGCGCTTGAGCAAAGCCGGCGGCGTCAAGTTCTCGTTCGCCTTGCCGGCGTTCTCGTCGGGACGGCGGCTGGCAGCAGAAGGATTGTTCCACGTCGCCTTCCAATACAGCATGAACTATCTGTGGACGGTGATGTTCAAGCAACCGTTTACGATGGACTGGCTGGACTTCCGCCACCCTTCCGGAGACGCCGATCGGGCCGAGCTAGCCGCAGCGGCGCCGACGCGCGGCGATCCGCCACCGCGCTAGGACCGGGTCAGCCGCCTTGCTGGTTCGGACCGCGCCGTGAGAATAGCCCTGGTCACCGACGCCTGGGTGCCGCAGGTGAACGGGGTTGTCCGAACCTTGTCGGCCTTGGCCGAGGGATTGACCGCCGCCGGCCACCAGGTTTTGGCGGTGACTCCCAATCTGTTTCGCACGGTCCCGTGCCCAACCGATCCGACGATCCGGCTTGCCCTCGTCAGCCGGCGCCGTATTGCTCGGTTTCTCGACGCTTTCGGGCCCGATGCGATCCACATTGCGACAGAGGGCCCGCTCGGTTTGGCCGCGCGCGCCTATTGCGTCGCCCGGCGGCGCTGCTTTACAACATCGTTCCACACCAAATTTCCCGAATATCTAAACGCCCGTCTTGGCCTGCCGGTGTCGCTCGGCTATGCCGCGTTGCGGTGGTTTCACGCGCGATCGAGTGCTGTAATGGTCGCGACCGAGACGGTGCGGCGCGAACTGCTGCGGCGTGCTTTTCCGCGGGTGGTTCCGTGGACCCGCGGCGTCGATGCGGATTTGTTCCGCCCTAATGCGCCCCCGGCCATCCTTTTGCCGCGGCCGGTTTTCCTTTATGTCGGGCGGATATCACCGGAAAAGAACCTGCCCGATTTTCTCGATCTCGATTTGCCCGGATCAAAACTGGTTGTCGGCGACGGGCCCTTGTTACCGGTGCTGCGCCGCCGCTACCCGCAGATTTGCTTTGCCGGCCGGCAGGATGGCGAGGCATTGGTCCGTCACTATGCCGCAGCCGACGTGTTCGTGTTGCCGAGCCAGACCGAGACGTTTGGGCTGGTGATGCTGGAAGCGCTTGCCTGCGCCCTCCCGGTTGCGGCATTGCCCGTTCCCGGTCCGCTCGATGTAATCGGCGATAACGGCCCGGGGGTGCTTGACCACGATTTGCGCAAGGCTGCGCTTGGTGCGCTGGCGATCCCGCGCGAGCTATGCCGCGCTCATGCCCTCCGTTTTTCCTGGCGCGCTTGCATCGACCAGTTTGTCGTCAATGTCACGGCATCGACGCGCCTGCCGCCGCCGAATTTTGTGCAGACGGCGCCGGCAAAGATCTGACCAGATGCGCCATTATTCGGCGGCGATGCGCTCCCAAGTGATCTCGCGATGCTCGGAGTTGGGTCCCGCACTAGGCGGCGGCGGCAGCAGGATCATCTGCTCGCCGTCAAAGCGCACCCCGCGCACTTGGTCACTCCCGATCCGGCTCGGATCCGACGCGGCATCGACCCGCGTGACGAGCCGGGCGCCGTCGAAGGAATAGTTGCCGCAATACGAGCTGTACTCGCGGGCCATGCCAACCGGCAGCTCGGGCCTGCCGTCGCAAACCACCGACATCATCCGCCCGTCGGCGGTAAAGGTGACGCGGCCCAGAGCCTTTCCGCCATAAGGCGGCGGCTGCGCGTTTCCGGCGGAATCATGCGCGGTGGTGCGAACCAATTTCCAGGTACCGACAATCGACGGCATGTGCAGGTTTCTCCGTTCGGGTAAATCGATGGGGCGAGCCTGAGTGGGGGTGTTCTGCGAGTTCCCCCCCAACGCATCGGCCCGGCCTCCGCCGGACGAAGCACGGGCTCAATCGGGAATTGACTTTGGCGTTCAATAGCGGCCTTCGCCTGCCGAAGCGAATGGTTTATTCCTAATCGGGAGGAAGCGCGGAGCCAGAGCTGGGGCCGGTCGGCCGCCACTGCGGCACGCCGCCCACACTCGGCTGCCGCCTTCGCGGGGTAAACAAAGCAGCTCATATAAACTTGAGGAGACGGAACATGCGCTGGATACGGTTCGAGATCAACGGCCACGCCGCTTACGGCATCGTCGAGGGCGACATGGTAACCGAAGTCAAAGGCGACCCGTTTGCCGGCTACGAAAAGACCGCAACCCGCCACCGCATGTCAGAGGTCAAATTGCTGGTGCCGGTCGAGCCGCGCACGTTTTACTGCGCCGGGCTCAACTATGCCGAGCATGTCATCGAGGCGGCCCGAAAGCGCGGCCAGGAGCCGAACCTGCCAAAGGCCGCCGATATCGGCTATCGCGCCAACAACGCGCTGATCGCCCATGGCGAGGCGATCGTGATCCCAAAGGACGCGACCGAGCGCGTGCAATACGAGGGCGAACTGGTCGCCGTGATCGGCAAGAAGGCCAAACATCTGACCGAAGCGGACGCACTCTCCTGCGTGCTCGGCTGGACAATCGGCAACGATATGAGCGAGCGCACCTGGCAAGCCAACGACCGCACTCTGTGGCGCGCCAAGAACGCCGACACGTTCAAGCCGATGGGGCCGTGGATCGAGACCGATTTCGACCTTGATGCGGCCGAGACCATCATTCGCGTCAATGGCCAGCAGAAGGATCACTTCAAGACCAGCCACATGCTGTTCGGTCCCGCGACCTTTATCAGCCGCATGTCGCAATACCTAACCCTCTACCCCGGTGATGTCGTGTGGATGGGCACCGAGGGGGCGCCCGAAAATGTCAAGCACGGCGACACGATTGACATCGAAATCACCGGCATCGGCACCTTGAGCAACCCGGTCGTGCGCGAAGGCATGTAATCCGCTGAAGCGATCGAGCGGCGCGTAAAGCTATCGAACACCGGCTCTCTGCAAAGGCGAGGGCCGGTTTGACACCGGGCGGCGTACGACCGTAGGATCGGCTAAGACATAAGTGGCCGGAAAACTGGCCCATTACAAAAAAACGAAACGGGGCCGCAACGCCGGTCCTTTGAACAGGAAAGTGGGCATGCACCAAGACGCCATTGCTGCGTCCGTTCCCTGGTATCGCACGCTCAGCCGCGAGCAATGGCGAGTTCTCGTCGCCTCTAACCTCGCTTGGCTGTTTGACGGGTTCGAGATCCAGGCATTGTTCCTGACCGTTGGCTTTGCGCTGCATCAGCTGCTCGTCCCGGCGGATCTACACGCCCTGCCGCGCTACGCCGGCTATGTTCTGGCGACCACCGTGTTCGGGTGGGCGACCGGCGGCGTTATCGGCGGCATCGTCGCCGATTACATCGGCCGCAAGCGCACAATGATGCTTGCGATCCTCGCCTATTCGTTGACGACCGGGCTGAGCGCCATCGCCTGGAATTGGCAGTCTTTTGCGATCCTGCGGTTTCTGGTCGGCGTCGGGATCGGCTCGGAGTGGGCGACCGGAGCCTCCATCGTCTCCGAATTGTGGCCGGACCACGCGCGCGGCAAAGGCGGCGGCCTGTTGCAGTCAGGCGCCGGGATCGGCAGCTTTATTGCCGCGGCCGTGTGGCTTGTCCTCGGCGGGTTGGGCCCTCATTCCTGGCGCCTGATGTACCTGGTCGGCGTCCTGCCGGCGTTGCTGGTGCTGTGGATCTGGCGCGGCATGCCGGAATCGGCGCGCTGGGAAGAAGCTGACCAACGCCGCCGCGCGGCGCGCGATATGCACCGCAGCGGGGTCGTGCTCGACGGCGAAGCCGCGGCGCTGACACGGTTTACGGTCACCGACATGTTCCTCGACCGTTCTGTCCGCGGGCGGCTGATTGCCGCGTTTCTGATGATGTTCTCGGTGACGTTCGGCTTCTGGGGGGTCGCCACTTTCATCCCGACCTATGTCGGCACGGTTGCCGCCAAGGCGGGAATGTCGGCGGCATACTACTCCGCGATTGCCGGGCTTGTCGGCACCGCCGCATCGATCTTCGGCTTTGTCGGCCTCGGGTTTCTCGCCGATGGGATCGGCCGCAAGCCGACGACAATGCTGTGGTATGCGATGTGCCTCGTTCTGACGCCGGTCGTCTATATGTGGGCCCAGGGGATGACCGCATTGCTGGTTGCCGTCACGGTGTTCGGCTTTTTCACCGGTGGGATCTGGTCTTGGGCGCCGATCTGGCTCCCCGAACTGTTCCCGACGCGGATGCGCGGCACTGCTGTCGCCTTTTGCTTCAACGCGCCGCGTTGGATCTCGTGCATCGGTCCGCTGATCGCCGGCACCCTGATCGTCAGCCTCGGCGGCTACGGCCCGGCGGCGACGATCGTCGGCCTGTTCTTTTTGATTGGTGTCATCACCGCGCCGTTCCTGCCCGAAACCCGCGGCCGGCCGCTTCCCCATACCGTGTGAGAACAAGACCGCAGGATTACGGCGCCGGCAGGGTCCGTACCATGACCGTGCCGGCGAGGAAATCGTGCAAGGTGCGCTTGCGGCGGTTGAACAACGCGACGAGCAGGATCAGCGAACAGGTCATGCCGATCGTGACGTAGAACAGCGCAGTCTGGATCAACGCCTGCAGAAAGCTCGGCCGCTCTCCGGTTACCGACCGCAATTCGAGATCAAAGCAGCGCATGCCAAAGGTCGCCGACCGCGAGCCGCTCAGCAACAGCGTATGATAAGCGAGCGGGATCAGCCCAAAGAGAAACCAAAGCAGCGGCCCCAGCAGCCCAAAGCTCAACAGCCACAGCACCGCGAACACGATCCAAGCGCCGATCGCGATGACGCCAATGCACAACAGGTCAACCAGGTACGCCAACACGCGGCGCCACAGCACGCCCTCGAAAAGCTCGGGAAACGCGGCCGGGTCGGGAATGGCGAAACGGTCGGCGGCCCAAGGAAAGTCGTATCCAGCAGTCACGGCGAGCCTCAGATTGCAGGTTGACGCCGAGCATGTGGGGACGCCGAAGGCCGCGGCAAGCGGGTGGTCTCGCCGCCGCCTAATAGATTACGCTTGACCTCCGCCGCTCTAACGAACGGAGAACTGATGCCTGCTTACATCATCGCTGACATCAAGGTGACCAATCCCGCCGGCTACGAGCCCTATCGCCCGCTGGCCGCCGCCAGCGTCACCCGCTTTGGCGGGCGTTTTCTGGTCCGCGGCGGCAAGGCCGAGTTGCTCGAAGGCGCCGGCGAGCCGGAGCGGAGCGTCGTGATCGAGTTCCCCGATGCCGATACCGCGCGCCGCTGGTACTACTCTGAGGAATATCAGCAGGCGCTAAAAATCCGGCAGGCCAATTCGACCGGCCGGTTGATCCTAATCGAGGGCGCTTAGCTGAGAGGGCGCGCGCTGGGCTCCTCCAAGGAAACTTCCACGGGGCTATTCGAGATCGTCGCCGGCTTCCGAGAGGAGGAGGCGGGTCGGATAGCCGGCTTGGTTGAGCGCGCTGATCAACAATTCGACATGGCGCCGGTTCTGGGTTTCGACGACGACGTCGAGTTCGGCGCGCTTGACCGAAGTGTCGTGAAACAGCCGCTGATGGTGAACCTCGACAATATTGCCGGCGTGCTTGCCGATGATCCCCGATACCCGCGACAATGCCCCGGGCACATCGGGCAATTCGGCGCGCAGGCGCACCAGCCGCCCCTGGCGCACCAGCCCGCGCATTAGGATCGAGGCGAGCAGCCGGCCATCGATGTTGCCGCCGCTGACGACAATCGCGACCCGCTTGCCGGCGAAGCGCTCGGATGCGGCGAGCACCGCGGCAATTCCGGTGGCGCCGGCCCCCTCGACAATCAGCCTCTGCTTTTCGAGAAGGATTTCGACGGCATCCTCGATTTCCGCCTCATCGACCAGCAGGATATCGCAGACCAGCGCCTCGACAATGCGGCGGGTCAGCCGTCCCGGTTGTTTGACCGCGATGCCCTCCGCCAACGTCATTAGCTCGGCCGGCGGACCCGGATCCTCGCCGCGCATCAGCTGGTACATCGATGGATAGAGTGCTGCCTGCACGCCGATGATTTCGATATCGGGTGCCAGCGCCTTGGCCGCGACCGCAATGCCCGAGATCAGCCCACCGCCGCCGATCGGCACCACGATCATGTCGAGGTCATGAAGATCGGCAAGCAATTCGAGTGCAATTGTCCCTTGTCCGGCGATGACGGCCGGATCGTCATAGGGATGCACAAAGCTAAGGCCGCGCTCGCGGCTGAGCGTGTGCGCGGCTTCGCCCGCGGCGATGAGGCCTTCGCCCTTCAGCAAGACGGTGGCGCCAAACGCCTCGGTGTGGTCGATTTTGGTGAAGGGCGTGCCTTCCGGCATCACGATCGTCGCCGGGATGCCGAGGCGCTGGGCATGATAGGCGACCCCTTGAGCGTGGTTTCCGGCGGACATCGCGACGACCCCGGCACGGCGCTGCTCGGGGGTCAGGGTCAGCAGCTTGTTCAATGCTCCCCGCTCTTTGAATGAGCCGGTGCGATGCAAGGTTTCGAGCTTCAGATAGACCTCGGCGCCGGCCAGTTCGGACAGTGCCGGGGCGGCCACGGTCGGCGTTCGCGCCACCGCGCGAGTGATTGCTCCCGCAGCCTTGCGGATATCGGCGATTGTGACCGGCAAATCATTCATCGGCCGGGACCAGGTCGAGTGTCGACGCGGCATTAACACGACCGGGGACGAGCAGGCCAAAGTCGCGCCAGCGGCGGAGTAAATCGGCATAGTGGCCCGAGAATGGATTGCCAGACTGGCCGGGGGTGACGATCATGTGCGAATCCTCGGGTGCGGCGAGATCGGTAATGATGCGTAGGCCAGCCCCGAATGTCTGTTGGAAGGGATGCTGGTCGTTGCGAATGAGGCTCGGCGCATGATCCACGGTGTCTGCCGCACCCCCGGTCGAGATTGATGGCGAGAACCAGTCGCGCAAGATCGGGATGCGGCTGAAAACCGGGTTGGTAAAGATCGCCACATGCGCCTGGCCCCAGCGCCATTCCGCCATGTTGTCGCCGTAGGCTTGGCGGAGTTCGACAAGCGCTGCCGCTAAAGATTCCGCAAGGCGGCTGGCGCAACTTTGCGTGCCGGGACGCTTCGGGTCGTCGCACCAATCCGACCGCTCGGTCAGCACCGCCTCCATCACAACGGGTTTGAGATCCCAATACCCCGCGACCGCAGTGCCAAAGCGACCGAACAGCACGGCCCGGCTGAATTGCCGCAACCACGCTGTGAACAGCAGCGGCGCGGCCTTGTCGCGGTCCATGCGAAAATCCCATTTGCGCAACAAATCGAGCGCCGGCCGCGAGAAAGCGTCTGCAAGGGAAATCTGGGTCATTAGCGGCACCAACCGCTTGGCCTCCAGAGACAGCGTATCGGCCTGGATCACGGCACTCTTCGCCGGTGTCTGCACCGGGGTCGCGTCGAGCAGCGCATTGATCCGCTCGGCGCGGTCGGGCCAATCCCAATCGCGGCTGATGAAATAGGGATAGCTGTCGGGCACGATCTTGTTGTTGGCGCTGACAAACCGGCCCGAGGGCGGGTTCGTCGCGGCGGGCAGGGTATCGAAGGGAATAAAGCCAACCCAATCATAATCGCCGGTCCAGCCCGGCGCCGGCATCCAGCCTTCGCCCTTCTTGCGGATCGGCACCAGACCCGGCGCCATAAAACCGATCGTGCCGCTGTCGTCGGCGTAGACGATATTTTGGATGGGCCCGGTAAAGTTGCGCCAAGCCTCGCTGAAGCTCGCCCAATCCTTGGCGCGATTGGCTTCCCACACCGCCTGAGCGCTGCGATCTTGCGGCTGCAGGAAGGTTGCCGACAATGCCAGTACATAGCCGGGATCGGCGGCGCCGGCGGGCAATGCGTCGGACAGGATCGGGCCGTGCCGCGTGGCACGGACGAGCATGTCGACCGGCGCCCCGCCTTTCACCAGGATCTTCTCGTGCCTAATGACAAAGGGAGCGCTACCGTCCGGTGTGACATAGCGGGTCGGATCCCTGGTGTCGACTTTTTCGATAAACAGATCCTCGACGTCGGCGGTCGTCGTCGTGAAGCCCCAAGCGATATGGCTGTTATGGCCGATCACGACGAGAGGGACGCCGGCTGCGGTGGCCCCGCCAATAACGCCGAAAGGTGTTTTCAACCGCGCCAGATACCACGGGCCAGGCGCCCCGAAATCGAGATGCGGGTCGTTGGCAAGAAGCGGCTTGCCGCTGGCGCTGTGTTTGCCGTCAACAACCCAATTGTTCGACGTGTAGCGCGGTCCGACTACGCTAGGCAGTGCATCCAATAACACGCCAAGCGCGAGCCGGTCATAGATCGGCAGCATCGCCGCCAGGGTTATCGGCCCGTCTTTCGGATATCCGGGATAGAGGAAGGCGAGGTCGGCGGGTGCAATCGACCGCGCCATGTAAGTGCGCTGCAGCTCGCCTCGGTAATTGCCGCTGATCTGCAATGCCATCAGCTTGCCCCAAGCGAGGCTGTCGGCTTCACGCCACGGTTCAGGCGAGAAGCGCAGCAGCTGAAACTCCGGCGGCAGCGCGCCCCGGCGTGACGACAAAAACGCGTTCACCCCGGCCGCGTAGGCGGTCAGCGCCCGATTGAGTTCGGCTGATAGAGACGGGATTTCGTCTTGGACGGCACGATAGAGCCCGAGGACACGCATCTGCCGGTCGATCGGCAGAGCCGCGCTGCCAAAGATCTCGGCCAGCCGTCCCGAGGCATACCGGCGCATCAGCTCCATCTGGAACAGCCGGTCTTGCGCGTGCGCGAAACCGAGACCGAAAGCGGCGTCCTCGTCGCTTTGCGCCGTGATCGTCGGCACGCCGTCGGCATCGCGCTCGATATGGATCGTTGCCTTCGGCCCGGTCACGACGATGCGCCCGCTCGTCTGCGGCAATGACGAGCGCAGGTAAAGGTAAAGGCCGCCAGCCGCGACCAACCCCAGCGCGGCGAAACCGACGAGTATCCTAAATCCGACCCGACCCCTCCCCCGCGCAGGGCGTGAACGGGAGGATAGCGGCATCAGAGACCGAGTTCGCGCAGGATCCGCTCGCGGTCGGCGTCGAGATCGGGCGCCGGCGCACGGGTCGGCGGGTCAGGAAAGGCCGACAATTTCATCGGGTTGCCGGCGAGCTGCAATGCGCCCATCGTCGGGTCGTCGACCGCGACAAGCATGTTGCGCGCCTCGGTTTGCGGGTGAGCAAGCGCCTGGGCGATATTGTTGACCGGGCCGCACGGCACTCCCGCCGCTTCCAACACCGCAATCCAGTGATCGGTCCCGGCCTCACGCAGCACGTTTTCGATTTCCGCCTTCAGCGCTTCCTGATGCTGGTTGCGCAGCGGATTGGTCTTGTACAGCGGGTTTTCCGCGAGGTCGGTATGGCCCAGGGCTTGGGCGAGCTTGACAAACAACCCGTCATTGCCGGCCGCGATGATAATGTTGCCATCGGCGGTGGCGAACGCCTCGAATGGCGTGATCGAGGGGTGGCGCGCCCCCATCGGCCCTGGGATTTCGCCAGTCGAGGTGTAGCGCACGATCGCGTTTTCGAGCAGCGCCAGTTGGCAGTCGAATAGGGAGACATCGACCTTGGTCGCCTCGCCCGTGCGTTCGCGATGCAGCAATGCGGCGTTCAGCGCGATAGCGGTGAACAGCCCGCCGCCGAGGTCGCCGATCGAGGTGCCGATGCGGGTCAATGGCATGCCCGGATGGCCGGTGATGCTCATCACCCCGCCCAAACCCTGCACGACCATGTCATAGGCCGGGTAGTGCGAATAAGGGCCGGTGTGTCCAAAGCCCGAAGCGGCGGCGTAGACGAGCCGCGGATAGCGCGGGTGCATAGCTCTCCCAGCCATAGCCGAGCTTTTCCATCGTGCCGGGGCGAAAATTCTCGACGAGAGCGTCGGCTTTATCCAACAGGCGCTCGAAGATGTTGCGGCCCTCGGGCGATTTTAGGTCGAGCGAGATCGACTCCTTGCCGCGGTTGACCGAAGAAAAATAGGCCGATTTGCCGTTGCGGAACGGGCCGTAATGCCGGGCATCGTCGCCTTGGACCGGCGGCTCGACCTTAATGACGCGTGCGCCGAGTTCGGCCATCAACAAGGTGCAGTAGGGACCCGCAAGGATGCGGGAGAGATCGACGATGATGATGCCGGAGAGCGGCCCCAGTTGCGCCATGTCCGATGTTCCTTTCGCGGCGAGGCTGCCGCTCAATAGCGCAGAGCGGCCCGCGACCGCAACCAAGCCCCACTAATCAGGTTATCCGTCTCGAATAAAGGTCTTGTTTGGGTCGCAATTGGCTGGCATCCGTTTTGGATTCGGGTGCAGGAGCCCGGGATTGCGGCGATTTTGGTTGAGCGGTGCAGTCATATTGGCGGGCTGGTTGGGCTGCCGATCGCGGCGCAGGCCGCCGCCACCGGGTGGGTCGGCGACGACCACGCGGCCGCAAGGCTGATCACTGCGGCCGATGCCACCGGTTCCGGCAAAACGATTGAAGCCGGTCTCGAAATCCGGCTGGCACCCGGCTGGCACGCTTACTGGCGCACGCCGGGCGATGCCGGCGTTCCGCCGAGCATCGATTGGTCCGGGTCCGAAAACCTTGCGAAGGCGGACATCGCCTGGCCGGCGCCGGCGCGCTACTCGTTGCAGGGCTTCGAGACCGCCGCATATCGCGATCATGTCGTTCTGCCGATCACGGCAACCTTGAGACAACCCGGCCATCCGCTCGACCTGCACGCGCTCGTGAGTTGGGCGGCCTGCGCCAACATCTGTGTGCCCTATTCGACAAAGCTCGATCTACGGCTGCCCGCCGGACCCGGCGACGCCGTCGCCGCAGGCAGGGCTGATCGGCGAGGCCCAGCGCCAGGGTTCCGCAATCCGCCGCCGCGGCGGGGGTCCAGCTGCGTCGCGGCCAATGTGGCCGGCGACAGGTGCCGATGCGGCGCTGTCCTGCAGCTGCACAGCAAGGGCACGACCATTCGAAGCGCCCGATCTGTTTGTCGAGGGGCTGGACAAGGGTTCGCCCGGCCGGCCGCGAGGTGGCGCTGTCGCAAGCGGGACATCGGGCGCGGCTCACCGTGCCGATCCGCGATGCGGACGCTGCCGATATCGCCGGCAAACCGCTGACCCTGACCCTGGTCGACGGCGCTGGCGCTGCCGAGTTCACGGCGACCCCGTCGCCCGGCTGCCCTGCGCCGAGCCTCCCGGCTGCTGCCCGATCATCGCCATCGCCCTGCTCGGCGGGCTGGTGCTCAACGCCATGCCGTGCGTGCTGCCGGTGCTGTCGCTGAAACTGCTGTCGGTCGCGAGCCATGCCGGAGCCGAACGGCGCCGCGTCCGTCTTGGGCTTGGCAGATGACCGCCTTTGGTGTGCTCGCCTCGTTCGCGCTGATAGCGGCAGTGCTGATTACGCTCAGGGCTTCGGGCGCCGCGATCGGGTGGGGCATCCAGTTCCAGTGGCCGTGGTTTATCGCGGCGATGGCGGCGGTGACGACGTTGTTCGCGGCGAGCCTATGGGGCTGGTTGCCGATCCTGCTGCCGCGTTTTGCCTATGAAGCGGCGGCGGACCTCCGGGTGCCTTCGCGCTTACGCCGACGCGTTCTTGACCGGGGCTTTCGCGACCTTGCTCGCCACGCCGTGCTCGGCGCCGTTTGTCGGCACCGCGGTCGGCTTCGCACTGGCGCAAGGGCCGGGCGAGATCGCGATCGTGTTTGCCGCGCTGGGGATCGGCATGGCGGCGCCCTATCTCGCGATCGCCACGTTCCCGCAGCTGGTGCGGCTGTTGCCCCGGCCGGGGCGGTGGATGAACGTATTGCGCCTGGCGCTCGGCGTTGCCCTGGCCGGCACGGCGGTGTGGCTGCTGACTGTACTCGCGGCACTGTCCGGTATTCGGGTCGCGTTAATAGCCGCGGCGGCATTGACCGCTGTGGTTGTGATCCTCGCGCTGAAAAGCCGGCATGTGTTCCCGGGTGTCAGAGCGCGGCTCGCTGGGGTCGCTACGGCGGCACTGGTGGCGGCGGCGGTATTGTGGCCGGCTTTTGCCGGTGTCGTGGCTCCGGAGCACGAATGACCGCAGCGGGCGTTGGCAGGCATTCGACCCGCAGCAGATCCAGCGGCTGGTGGGCGAGGGCAAGGTTGTCTTTGTCGATGTGACGGCGGCTTGGTGCCTGACCTGCAAGGTCAACGAAGCGGCGGTGCTCGACCGTGATCCGGTGGCGGGCCGGCTGTTCGGGCCAAATGTCGTGGCGATGCGCGGCGACTGGACCCGGCCCGATCCGACGCTGACCCGCTACCTCGAAAGCTTTGACCGATACGGCATCCCGTTTAACGCGGTCTATGGTCCGGGCCGCCCGCAAGGCGAGTTGCTGCCCGAGTTGCTGACTGCCGGCGCTGTCGAACGGGCGCTCGACCACGCCGCCGCGCGCGGCTAGCGAGAGGTCGCGGTGGGCGCCGCATTAACCATTTTCCGTCACCGTTGCCGGCATTCGCGATCTGGTATATCGGTGGCTTATGCGAGGCGGTCGATCGGGGGGATCGACAGTGCTCCGCGGCGCAGGCGCGACCTCGTCCGGGCAGGCGCTTACGGATCGTTGCGGTAGACCGATGCGCGATCGAGACGAAGATAGCCGGGAAACCGACGACCGGCGAACAGCCGCTTTAATGGGCTTGGCTATTGTGCTGTCGTTGGCGATCGCCGGGGTGGTGCTGATGCGGGACCTCGGCAAGGAAGCGAAGCTCGAAGATTGCCTGATGTCGGGGCGGACGAACTGCGCGCCGATCGAGGTTCCGCAAGCAAAATAGCGGTCCTTCGGTGCGACGTTTCGCGCGCGCCGGCCTCGGCCGGGATGGACAGACGCGGCCAAAACCTATAGAGATAGTCTATGATATATTCGCATTAACTTACCTTTAGAGGGAGTCGCTCGTCATGGTGAGGCGTGCGATCGGTGCGGCGGCGGTTTTGCTTGTCGCGGCGGCGCTAGTGATTTGGTGGCACAGCTTTGGCGGTAACGGCCCTCGGGCAACGGCGCAAACACCTGCAGCCGCGGTTCCGGTTACGGCTGGCACCGTCGCCGCCCAGGATGTACCGGTTTATCTGCAAGGCATCGGCACGGTCCAAGCTTACAACATGGTCTCGATAAAAACTCGCGTCGATGGTCAAATCGTCAAAGTCTACTTTAAGGAAGGGCAGGAAGTAAAAGAAGGCGACCCGCTCTTTCAAATCGATCCGCGGCCTTATCAGGCGGCACTCGAGCAGGCGCAGGCCGCGCAGCAAAAGGATCAGGCGCAGCTCGCCGGCGCGAAGCTTGATCTCGAACGTTACTCAAAACTGCTTGGCACCGGCTATCAAACCCGGCAGAGCTACGACAATCAGACCGCGCTCGTCGCCCAGCTGCAGGCAGCGATCAGAGGCGATCAGGCGCAGATCGACAACGCGACCCTCAATCTCGGCTATGCCGACATTCGCTCGCCGATCGACGGACGCCTCGGCGCGCGGCTGGTCGACAAGGGTAACCTCGTCCACGCGAACGACAACACCGCGCTGGTCACGATCACCGAGCTGAAGCCTACTTTCGTAAGCTTCACGTTGCCGCAAGACACCCTCGATGAGCTCCGCGAGCAGCAGCAAAAGGCGCCGCTCGTGGTGCACGCCTACAGCAGTGACGCCAGTAAATTGCTGTCGACCGGCAAATTGACCTTGATCGACAATTCAATCGATCAGACGACCGGGACAATCCACCTAAAGGCGCGCTTTGACAATCAGGACGAGCGGTTATGGCCCGGCGAGTTTGTCAGCCTGCGGGTAATTTTGAAGATGCATCCCAATGTCGCGACGGTTCCGGCGCAAACCGTGCAACAGGGGCCGACCGGCAGCTATGCCTATATCATAAAGTCCGACGACACGGTCGAGCGCCGTACCGTCGATGTCGCTGCAATCCAGGACGGCATCGCCGTCGTAACCAAAGGTCTCTCTCCCGGCGAGCGGGTCGTCGTTGACGGGCAATTTCGGCTGACCCAAGGGGCGAGGGTTAGGATCCTGCCGTCGCGGCCTGCCGGCGCCGCCGGGTGAGCGCCGCGATTATGTCGAACGCGGCCGCGACGAACTCGAACCGCGCAGGTGATCGCCGATGAGCATCTCAGAACCTTTTATCCGACGGCCGATCGCGACCTCGTTATTGATGCTGGGCGTCCTGGTATTCGGCATCGCGGCCTATGGATTATTACCGGTCGCATCACTGCCAAACGTCGATTTTCCGACCATCTCGGTGAATGCAACCTATCCGGGTGCAAGTCCCGACACGATGGCCTCCGCGGTCGCAACACCGCTTGAACAGCAATTCGCGGCGATCCCCGACCTCGACCAGATGACGTCGACCAGCGGTGTTGGGACAACAACAATAACTCTGCAATTCAACTTGGCGCGCAATATCGATGCCGCCGCGCAAGACGTGCAGCAGGCGATCAACGCCGCAAGCGGATTATTGCCGCCGGATCTGCCGAGCCCGCCGACTTACCGCAAGACCAACCCGGCCGATCGCCCGGTTCTGATCTACGCCGTCCATTCCGACGGCATTCCGGTTTATAGAATTGACAACTACGCTTACACGGTGCTGGCGCAAAAGCTCTCGACCGTGCCAGGCGTATCCGAAGCACGGATTTTCGGGCAGAAACCTTACGCGGTTCACGTGCAGATCAACCCCGGCGCGCTCGCGTCCCGGGGGCTCGGCTTTGAGGATGTGCGCAACGCGCTGGTGACAACGACCCTCAACCGGCCGAAAGGCAATTTGGAGGGGGCCCACCAGACCTACACGCTCGACACCAACGATCAGCTGTTCAACGCCGCGGCTTTCAACAATGTCATCGTCGCCTATCGCAACGGTGCGCCGGTCCGGGTCAAGGATGTTGGAAAAGCGCAGGACGGGGTGCTGAATGCCCGAACCGGGGCCTGGTTCGGCGATACTCCGGCGGAGGGTTTGGCGATCCAGCGGCAGGCCGGCGCCAATACGATCCAACTGGTCGACACGATCAAGGCGATGATGCCGCGGCTCGAGGAGTCGATACCGCCCTCGGTTAAGGTCGATTTGCTCTCTGATCGCTCGGTCGTGATCCGCGCGGCGGTGCACGACGTGCAGATCACGATGTTGCTGACGATCGCACTAGTCATTCTCGTGATCTTTTTGTTCCTGCGGACATTGTGGGCCACAATCATTCCGAGCTTGGCCGTGCCGCTGTCGCTACTGGCGACGTTCGCAATCATGTATGGGGCCGGCTACAGCCTCGACAATATCTCATTGATGGCTCTGACGATTTCGGTCGGCTTTATCGTCGACGACGCGATCGTCATGATCGAGAACATCGTGCGCTATATCGAGCAGGGGATGCGCCCGTTCGACGCCGCGTTGAAAGGCGCCGGCCAGATCGGATTTACGATCATCTCCATTACTTTCTCGCTGATCGCGGTATTCATCCCGCTGTTTTTTATGGGCGGCATTATCGGCCGGTTGTTCCGAGAATTTGCCGTTACCGTATCTGTTGCTGTTGTCGCCTCCGCCGCGATCTCGCTGACGCTAACGCCAGTTTTGTGCTCGCTGTTCTTAAAGGAGCAGGGCCTGCATTCATCCGGGCGCTTCAACCAGGCTGCCGAAGGCGCGTTCAATTGGATGCTCGGCGCTTATGACCGCGGTTTGGGTTTTGTCTTTCGCCACCAATTTGTAACCCTGCTGTCGACCTTGGCGCTGATCGTCATTACCGGGTACCTGTACGTCAAGATCCCAAAGGGATTCTTCCCGCAGCAAGACACCGGGTTCATTTTTGGCGAGGTCGACGCCCGCCAGGATGCGTCGTTCTACAACACCGCGGCATTGGCGCATCGGATCGCCAATATCGTGCGACGGGAGCCGGGCGTGTCAGGCGTTATCTGGTTCGCCGGCGCCTACTCGTACAACCCGACCGAAAACACCGCGCGGATGTTTATTCAGTTAAAGCCGCATGACGAGCGCGATCTGACGTCCGATCAGATCATTCAGCGGCTGCGCCCCAAAGTCGCAGCGGTTGAAGGCGCCAAATTTTTTATGCAATCGGGCCAGGACGTCACGATCGGCGGTCGCCTCAGCCGCACCCAGTACCAATACACGCTTACCGATACCGACCTTGACGAGTTGACGCATTGGGCCCCGATCCTCGAAGGCGCGATGAGAAAGCTCCCGGAATTGCAGGATGTCGCCTCCGACGAGCAGGTGGCCGCACCGCATATCGCAATCGAGATCGACCGCGACGCCGCCGCGCGACTCGGAATTTCGCCGTCATTGATCGACGCGACCTTGTACGATGCGTTTGGTCAGCGCCAGGTCGCGACCATGTACACCTCGACCAACCAGTACAAGGTGATCCTCGAAGTCGATCCCAAATTCCAGGAAGATCCGACGGCGCTTTCCAAGGTTTACATCGCGGGACCGAACGGCGCACAGATTCCGTTAAGTTCGTTCGCGCATTTTTCGTCAAAGCTCAAGTCTTTGTCGGTCAACCATCAAGGCCAGTTCCCCGCGGTGACCCTGTCATTTAACCTGGCCCCAGGCGCGGCCCTCGGGCCGGCGGTTGACAAGATTTTGGCAATCAAACAGCAATTGCGTGTTCCGGCGACGCTCGAGGGCGCATTCCAGGGTTCGGCGCAAGCCTTCCAGGCGTCGCTGTCTTCGATGCCGTTACTGGTCGCCGCAGCAATTCTTGTCGTCTACATCGTCTTAGGCGTCCTTTACGAAAGCTATATTCATCCGCTGACAATTCTCTCGGCATTGCCGTCGGCCGGTGTCGGAGCGCTATTGGCGCTGATGCTGTTGCACTACGATTTAACCGTGATCGCAATGATCGGCGTCATCCTGCTGATCGGCATCGTCAAAAAGAATGCGATCATGATGATCGACTTTGCATTGCAAGCCGAGCGGATTGAAGGGAAGAGCCCGCGCGAAGCAATCCATCAAGCCTGCCTCTTACGCTTTCGGCCGATCATGATGACGACGTTTGCGGCTTTGTTTGGCGCGATGCCGATTGCGTTCGGGCAGGGTGCGGGCTCGGAATTGCGCCGGCCACTCGGCATCGCGATCGTCGGCGGGCTTCTCGTGTCACAATGGCTGACGCTGTACACGACACCGATCGTTTATCTGTATCTTGAGCGCCTCGCGCGTTGGATTGGCCGCCCGTATCGGCCGTCGCGGATGGCGGACGCATTGGCCGGCGAAGGCAGGCCGGTGCTGGTCGAAGAGCGCCAGGGCGCGGAATGACGATGCGCCGCTACCGCGCGGCGGCCGCAGCCACCGCGGCACCCGCGGACCGGAAAAACGACCGGCAAAACGCAGGCAGCCGCCAATGAGCATTTCCGAACCTTTTATCCGGCGGCCAATCGCCACCTCGCTCTTGATGCTGGGGGTGCTGGTCTTCGGCATCGGCGCATACAACCTGCTGCCCGTGGCGGCGGTGCCGAATGTCGATTTCCCGACAATCAGCGTGACCGCGCAGTACCCCGGCGCCAATCCGAGCACGATGGCGTCGGCAGTCGCGACGCCGCTCGAACAGCAATTCACCTCGATCCCATCGCTCAGCCAGATGACGTCGTGGAGCGGCGTCGGCGTCACCTCGATCACATTGCAGTTCGATCTGTCGCGCAACATCGATGCGGCAGCGCAGGACGTGCAGCAGGCGATCAATGCGGCGAGCGGGTTGTTGCCCCAGGACCTGCCGACGCCGCCGACCTATCGCAAGGTGAACCCGGCGGATTTTGCCATCCTGATCTATGCCATCCACTCCGACGCGCTTCCGCCCTATGAGGTCGATCAGTACGCCAACAATGTCATCGCGGAGCGGCTGTCGACAGAGCCCGGGGTCGGGCAGGTCTTCGTGTTCGGCTCGATGCCCTACGCGGCTCGCGTCCAGATCAACCCGGCGGCGCTCGCGGCAAAGGGTTTGGGCATGGAAGATGTCCGCAATGCGCTTGTTGCGGCCACCGTAAACCGCCCGAAGGGCGAGATCCAAACCGAGCATCAGGCGATTGCACTCGATACCAATGATCAGCTGTTTGATGCTGCGCAATACCGCGACATCATCATCGCCTACAAAAACGGCGCGCCGGTGCGCATCAAGGATGTCGGGGACGCGATCAATTCGGTGCAGAATGAGCGCCTGCGTTCCTGGTTCGGCGACCAGCGGGCGGAGGGCATCGCGATCCAGAAGGCGCCGGGCGCCAATACGATCGCCGTCGTCGACGATGTCAAAGCGTTGATGCCCAAGCTCGAGCAGTCACTGCCGCCGGCGATCCATGTCGATCTGATGTCGGACCGCTCGCAGACGACGCGCGCCTCCATCCGCGATGTGCAATTCACGATGATGCTGACGATCAGCCTCGTCGTCGTCGTGATCTTCCTGTTTTTGCGAACGCTTTGGGCGACGGTGATCCCGAGCCTGGCGGTGCCACTGTCGCTAGTCGCGACGTTCGGCGTCCTGTATGCCGGCGGTTTCAGCATCGATAACATCTCCCTGATGGGGTTGACAATTTCGGTCGGCTTTATTGTCGACGATGCGATCGTGATGATCGAAAACATCGTGCGCTATATCGAACAAGGAATGCGACCGCTCGACGCCGCGTTGAAGGGCGCCGGACAGATCGGCTTTACGATTATTTCGATCACCATCTCGCTGATTGCCGTCTTTATTCCGCTCTTCTTTATGGGTGGCATCATCGGCCGGCTGTTCCGGGAATTTGCCGTCACGGTTGCGGTCGCGGTGGTGGCCTCGGCGCTCATATCGTTGACCCTGACGCCGGTCATGTGCTCGCTGTTCTTGAAGGAAGAAGGGCTGCACCCGAAGGGGCGCTTCAACCGCGGCGCCGAAAGGGTCTTCCAGGCGGCATTAAATGGCTACGATCGGGGCCTCAACTTCATCTTTCGCCACAAATTGTCGGCATTGATCGCGACCCTCTTGCTGATGGTTGCGACCGGTTATCTTTACGTCGTTATCCCGAAAGGCTTTTTCCCGCAACAGGATACCGGGTTCATCTTTGGCGAGCTTGACGTCCGTGAAGACGCTTCGATGACCCTGACCGACAAGATCCGGCGGCAAGTCGTCGATATCGTCAGGCAGGATCCTGGCGTCGAGGGAGTTTTCTCCTATGACGGCGCGACAACCTACAATCCAGCCGAGAATACCGCGCGCATCTTTTGGGGATTGAAGCCCTACGAGGATCGTACCGCCAACGCAGAGCAGATTATCCAGCGCTTGCGCAAGGAAGTCGCCGGCATCCAGGGTGCAAAGTTCTTTATGCAGGTGCCGCAGAACATCACGGTCGGCGGCCGGCTCTCCCGCACCCAATACCAGTACACGCTGACCGACACCAATTTGGACGAATTGAACCATTGGGCGCCGATCCTCCAAGGCGAGATGCGCAAGCTGCCGGAACTGCAGGACGTGGCCTCGGACCAGCAGGTCGCCGCCGCCCATCTGGCAATCGACATCAATCGCGATGTCGCCTACCGCCTCGGCCTTTCAGCCGCCCAGATCGATCAGACACTTTATGACGCGTTCGGCCAGCGGCAGGTCGCGACGATCTATACCGCGACCAATCAGTACAAAGTCATCCTTGAAGTGCAGCCGCGATTTCAGCACGACCCGAACCTGCTGTCGGCGATTTACGTGCCAGGTCCCGGCGGCGCTCAGGTGCCGCTGAGCAGTTTTGCGCATTTTACCCGGAAAACCGAGCCGCTGATCATCAGCCATCAGGGCATCTTTCCGGCGGTGACGCTGTCGTTCAATCTCGCCCCCGGCGTCGCGCTCGGCCAGGCTGTCAACAAGATTCAGGCGATCACCGAGCGGCTGCATGTGCCGGCCACATTGAACACGTCGTTCCAGGGCACCGCCCAGGCGTTCCAGGCGTCACTGTCATCGATGCCGCTGCTCGTCGCTGCGGCAATTCTTGTCGTCTACATTGTACTCGGCATCCTCTACGAAAGCTACATCCACCCGATCACTATCCTGTCGGCGCTGCCGTCCGCCGGCGTCGGCGCGCTGTTGCTGTTAATGCTCTTGCATTACGACCTGTCGGTGATCGCGATCGTCGGCATTATTCTGCTGATCGGCATCGTCAAGAAGAATGCGATCATGATGATCGACTTCGCGCTGCAGGCCGAACGTCTCGAAGGCAAGAGCCCACAGGAGGCGATCCATCAGGCCTGCCTGTTGCGCTTTCGGCCGATCATGATGACGACCTTTGCGGCACTGTTTGGCGCCATGCCGATCGCTTTTGGCAAGGGCGGCGGTGCTGAATTGCGGCAGCCGCTCGGGGTCGCAATCATTGGTGGGCTGTTGATCTCGCAATGGCTTACGCTCTTCACGACCCCGGTTATCTATCTCTATCTCGACCGCCTGAGCCGCTGGCTCGGCCGTCCCTACCGCCCATCGCGCGTGGCGGAGGCGCTGTCTGGCGAGGGCGGGACGGCGCTCGCGCAAGAACGGCAGGGAGCGGAATGAACGCGATGTCCCACAATCATTTGGCGAGCGGCCCCGCCGAGACGGCCGGTCTTCCGGCCGCCGATCGCAGCTTTGGTTTTCTCGTCCACGACGTGTCGCGGCTGGTCAAGCGGCGCTTTGAGCGGGCGGCGCGGCAAACCGGTTTGCCGATCACCCGCCGGCAGGCCGCCGTCCTGCTGTACATCGCGCGCAAGGAGGGGGTGAGCCAGGCCGAGGTTGCGAACTGGCTCGATATCGAGGCGATCGCACTGGTGCGCATGCTCGACAAGCTGAACGAAGAGGGCCTCGTCGAACGCCGCGCTCACCCGACCGACCGCAGGGTGCGGACATTATGGCTAATGCCCGCCGCGCGGCCGGTCGTCGAGCGCATTCTCGAGATAAATCTGGCGATCCGTGAAGAAGCGTTTGCCGGGCTGAACGCCGGAACCCGTGACGCGATGATCGCAGCACTCGCCAGCATTAAAGATAATTTGATGCTGCAGGAGGAGGCCGTGGCGAACGAACGGCCCGGCTCCGGGACTGAACCTTCCGTCGAGCCAATTCGCGACCGCGTCGCCGGCTAGCTCAGCACGACGATAGCCGTGGAGATCGGCCGACGCGAGTTGCTGGCCGGGCCCGGCGCGTTGATGTTCGCTGCCGCCGCCGAAAAACCGGCGCCATCCACCCCTGATACGATCACGGGCAACCGGCTCGACGGGGCCTTGCGCCCTTATCTCGCGCTATACGGGCTGCCGGCGCTCGCTGCGGCGGTGGTGCGTGACGGCCGGATTACTGCGGCCGGCGCAGTCGGCACGCGGCGGACCGGCACTGATATCCCGGTCACGATCAATGACCGCTTTCACATCGGCTCGGATGCCAAGGCGATGACCGCGCTGCTGGCGGCGATGATGATCGAGGCCGGCAAATTGCGCTGGGATGCGACGGTCGCAGCGATCTTTCCGGAACTTGCGGCAATTACGGCGCCGGCGGTCGCGGGCATCACGCTCGAACAATTGCTGTCGCACACGAGCGGCATCCCCGGCGACAATCCGGCCCAAGACAAATTGATCGAGCAGTCCCTCGCCCAGCCGGGCAATCTCGACGAGTTGCGCTCTTGGATCATAAAGGGTCTCGTCAAGCAGCCGCTGCAGTCGAAGCCCGGCGAGAACTTCGCTTACTCAAACCTCGGCTATACCTTGGCAGGCGCCATAATCGAGCGAGTCGCCGGCAAGACTTGGGAAGAGCTGATCGCGGAACGCATCTTTGACCCGCTCGGCCTGAAAACCGCCGGGTTTGGACCGCAATCTAGCCTCGGCAGGGTCGATGCGCCGCTCGGTCATCGGACATTGTCGGACGGAACGCTGAAAGCGATGCTCGCCGGTCCCAATGGGGACAACCCCGAAGTGATCGGCCCCGCCGGTACGGTGCATCTGTCGGTGCTCGATTTCGCCAAATGGGCGGGGTGGCATACCGGCTCGGGCAAGCGTGGCCCGCCGCTGGTCCACGCGGAAACTTTCGCCAAACTGCACGCGATGGTGATCGCGATGCCGCTGAAGCCGGATGCCGCGGTTGGGACCCCGTCGCAAGGTAAGTACGGGTTCGGAATGGGGGAAGTGACGCTGCCGTTCTCGCCGGAGCCGTTTCTGTTCCACGGCGGCTCGAACGAGATGAACCTCGCTTACGTGATGATGCAGCCGAAATACGATTTCGCGATGGTCATGATGACGAACCGGGGCGGCGCCAAGGCCGACGGAGCGCTGAAGGCGCTTAGCGCAGCGCTTTACCAGGAATACGGCTCAACTCCGGCACCCGCCGCCACTCCGCCGCGCTAGGCTATGTCGCGAGATAGCCGCCGTCGACCCACAGCTCGGCGCCGGTGATATAGGAAGCCTCATCGGAAGCGAGGAACAATACGGCGTTGGGAACAATACGGCGTTGGCGACCTCCTCGGGGCGGCCGGCGCGGCCCATCGGCACCTGCCGCAGCATCTTGGCGCGGACCTCGGGATTGGCAGTGCGCCCGGAAGAGCGCATCGGCGGCATCAACCCCGGATGCACCGAATTGACCCGGATATTGTCGGCGCCGTGTTGCACCGCCGCGGCCTTGGTCAAGGTGCGCACCGCACCCTTCGAGGCGTTGTAGGCGACATGCACGCCGTGCTGGCCGGTGATGCCGGAAATCGACGAGATGTTGACGATCGAGCCGCCGCCTTGCGACTTCATCTGGGGTATCGCGAACTTCATGCCGAGAAAGACGCCGCGGGCATTGACCGCCATCAGCCTGTCCCAGGCCGCGGTGTCGAACAAATCCGCGACGGCGCTTCCGCTCAACCCGGCATCGTTGACTAGGATGTCGAGCCGGCCATAGGCGGCGATCGTCGCATCGACCGCCGCCTTCCATTCCGCCTCGCTGCTGACATCGAGCGGGTGGAACATAGCGGTGCCATTGGCTCGCGTGATGTCGGCGACGATGCTCCTGCCTTCGTCCTCCAACAGATCGCAGACGGCAACTTTCGCGCCCTCACCGGCGAATATGCGCGCCATGCTGGCGCCCATGCCAGACGCCGCGCCGGTGATCAGCGCCACTTTGTTTTCGAGCCGCATCGACGCTCCTCCCTTAAGATTCACCCGCCCTTTTAAGGTATGGCTATCACTTAATCGACCCCGATGGCGGTGCCGAGGGTCTCGCCAATCGCGCGGCGCAATACCAGATCGGCGATGCTGTCGAGACCAGTCGGCTCTCGGTTGACGATGACGAGGGTGGCGCCGTAGCGCTTGGCCAATTCGGGGAACGCCGCAGCCGGGTAGACGACCAGCGACGAACCGGCAACAATGAACAAATCCGCAGCGATGGTTTCGGTCTCCGCGCACCGCATTGCCGCCTGTGGCATCGCCTGGCCGAACGATATTGTCGCGGTCTTGACGAAGCCGCCGCAGTCGTCGCAGATCGGCGTCGTCTCGTCGCGCTCAAACACGGCGCGGACCCCATCGAGCTCGTAATGGCGGGCGCAATCGAGGCAATGCGCGTAAGTCGTGTTGCCGTGCAATTCGATGACCCGTTCAGCCGGAATGCCGGAGGCCTGATGCAGCCCGTCGATGTTTTGGGTGATGACGGCGCCGACTTTGCCACGGCGAACCAGCTCGGCAACGGCACGATGACCGCGGTTGGGGGCGGCAGCGCGAAACGTTTCTTCCATCGCAAAGCGGCGCCGCCAGGTTTCCCGTCGCGCCTCCTCGGAGGCGAGGAAGTCGGCGAAATCGATCGGCGCCATCCGGGTCCAGATGCCGCCCGGGCTGCGGAAATCGGGAATTCCGGATTCGGTACTGATGCCGGCGCCGGTAAAGACCACGGCGCGGCGCGATTGTTCGATCAAGCGGGCGAGTTCGGCGGTTTGCGGATCATCGAGCATGGCACAATCGTCGCAAATCGGCATCCTTCCGCCAAGTGCTGCGTGCTCGATCGCGGAGCGGCTCGATGACCGGTCAGACCGCGTATCTTGCCACCGAAGGGTTTGTCGATGAGCTGGCGCATGAATTGGGAGCGGTCGAGTGCGTCCATGAGAGGCTGCTGATCGCGCCGGGACCGCCGCGGCCGGCAGCGTGGGCCGCCAATATCTGGCTCGACCCGCAGGAGATCCCGATCGCGTCGATTTCCGATGCGGCGGCGAAGTTGCGCGCGATCCAACGCAACTGGGCGGTCTACGCCCCCGTGCTGCATCGGCGCGCGATGCTGATCCAGGAGCAATTGCCGAGGGTTTCGGCGCGGCCAATGGTGTTTGGCACGCCACCTCCGACAACCCCGCTAGGTTCGTGGACCCTGCTCGATGCCGGCACGGTACTGGCCGCGGCGCATTGCGCCAGTCCGTTTCCCAACGGCGAAGTGCATTTTGTCGAGGACCGCACCGGGCCGCCGAGCCGCGCCTATTTGAAATTATGGGAGGCGCTGACGCTAACCGGCCAATACCCGAGCCCGGGCGAGGTGTGCCTCGATCTCGGCAGTGCGCCCGGCGGGTGGAGCTGGGTATTGGCGCAGATGGGCGCAAGCGTCATCAGTGTTGACAAGGCGCCGCTGATGCCCGAAATCGCGAGGCTTCCGGCTATCGAACATCGGCGCGAAAGCGCCTTTGCACTCGACCCGCTCATGATCGGGCCGGTCGACTGGCTATTCTCCGATATCGTGTGCTACCCGGCGCGGCTGTTGGGCTTGGTCGAGCGCTGGCTCGCCGCCGGGACCTGCCGCCGCTTCGTCTGCACGATCAAATTCCAGGGTGCGACCGATCACGCCATCGCCGCCCGCTTTGCCGCGATCCCCGGCTCCCAATTACACCACCTCTACAACAACAAGCACGAGCTGACTTGGATCAAGCTCGATTGAACCGGGCTGGTCGGCAGCCGTTGTTCTAACGCGCTTCTATTGCTGACTGATGCTCGCCTGCGCCTCGACGATTTGCTCTTCCAGGCTGTTAGCAAACGCCGCGACATCAAATCGCTCCGCTTCGGGCACTTTAAAGGTGTCGAGCGTAACAGCCAGACAGCGCATAAAAGCTGCGTAGTCGGCTTTTGTAATGCCCATTCCCGTATGGACCAACTTCATGTCGCGTCCCAGGTAATAAATCGGTCCGCCAGCGGCGGCCGCGATAAAATCGACGGCCAGTTGGCGTTCGCGGTTATTGGTATCGACGCTGCGCGGGCTTGTCCAAAATCGGCCGAGCAATGCATCCGAACGCAACCGCGGAAGAAGATCGTCGACGACTGCGGCGATCGCGTCGTACCCGCCTAAGCGGCTATAAAGAGAAGCTGGTTTATCCTCCGACATTTGTTGAGGTCTCCCTGTTGTTGATTGCGCGATTGCGGAGCCCGAAAATTAACGGACCCGATAACGATGCTATAGGCCGGTTTAGTCTGGGGTGCGGGTCGATTGCCAGGCGACCATCTGCCATTTGCCGCCTTTATTGGCCCACACATCGGTAAAGCGCACGCCAAAGCTGTTCGGCCGCCCTTGCGACATGACACTGATTTTGCACGAGCCGGTCAGGACGACGGTATCGCCGAGATCATGGGCCTTGACATCCGACGGCACGACCGAGGTGTAAACCGTGCCTCCCGATTCCATGTTGCCGATGAGGCTCTGCTTGGTGTCGAGCCGCGCCGTCGAATGGGTGTAGACGAGATCGTCGGAGATCAGCGCATTCAATTTCGCGATGTCTTTTTGCGCCATCGCGTCCATGCGCTGCTTGTCGAGATCGATAACCGTTTGTGCATTACCTGCCATTTTTCTCTCCATCGAAGTGTTGGACAAGAATTTCCTGCGTTCCCGCTAAAGAGTGTGTGAGAGAAACCCCAAAAAGTGTCATTCCGGGGCGCGGGCAACCCGTGAGTCCGGAAACATGAAACCGACGTAGCGGAACCTGTGAGTAGCGCCGCTTTTATAAATTCCGGGCCTGCGCCGGCGGGCATCCCGGATTGACGATTTGCGTGTGACCCGATTTCGGACCCTTTCTCCGGAACGCGCCGTGAGTTACCGAGGACAGTCCATGCCGCCGTGACGGTCAGCGCACCATCAGCACAAGTTTGCCCTGCAGGTGGCGGCCTTCACTGACCCGATGCGCCTCGGCGGCATCGGCCAGATTGTAGCGGACGATGTTGGGCGGCCACACCGCGCCCTTGTCGTAGAGCTCGATCATGCGTTCGAGATGGGCGCGGTCGCGGGTGACGTTGGGGCGCAATACCTGCACGTCCTTTCGGCTCGGCTGAAAGCCCGCGGGTGCCGCGGCGATCCACACCAGCCGGCCATCTGGTTTCAGCACGTCATAGGAGCGCACCTGAACCTCGCCGCCGACGGTGTCGAATACGACATCGACGTCGCTGACTACCTTGGTGAAATCCTGCGCGTTGTAGTCGATGGCGCGGTCGGCGCCGAGGCTCTTGACATACTCGTGGTTGCGGGCGCTCGCCGTCGTCACCACCGTGGCGCCGAGATATTTCGACAATTGGATCGCAAAGCCGGCAACGCCGCCGGCCCCGCCCTGGATCAGGATGGTCTCGCCACTGCGCAATTTGGCGGTGTCTTCGACCGCCCACAACGCCGTCAGGCTGGTCAGGCCCAGTGCCGCCGCTTCGGCATGGCCGAGCCGATCCGGTTTTTTGGCGATGATCGCCGCCTTGATGGCGAGCTTTTCGGCATAGCAACCTTCTATGCCCTGATCGGTGACCCCGAACACCGCGTCACCGATTTTGAAATCGCTGACCCCCTGCCCGAGTGCCGCAACAACACCCGAAAAATCGCGGCCGAGAATATGCGGGAGCTTGAGGTTGCTATAACCGCCGCTGCCCAGCCGCACCTTGTAATCGGCGGCATTGACGCTCGCTGCATGAATGTCAACGACGACCTCGCCGGGTCCTGCCACCGGGTCAGGCGCCTCCCACAATTGCAGCATTTCGGGCCCGCCATGCCCCTTCAGCAGCACTGCCTTCATCGCCCCCTCCCGGAAATTTCATCCGCGTCCCGAGCGATGGTAGCCTGCCGGAACGGCCGCCGCTAGCGCCGGTGCTCAAAAGATGCCACTTGGTACTCCACAGCTACGGCCGGTGTCGTTTTTCCGGCCCATCAGCCTGTGCTGGGAATGGCTCTCCTGCCCAACTGAAGGCGCTGTTCCAGGCCGGGCGCGTGGTACGAGCGGCTCCGCATCGACGGCGATGCTCAAGGAGATTTGATATGGAAGGCCTAGACATTCGAGCGGCTCTGGAACGCCACTGGGCTGCCTCCGACGCGAACGACTTCGAGGCGGAGCACCAGATTTACCGAGAGGATGCGGTGCTCGAATATCCGCAATCGGACGAGCGCATCCGCGGCCGGCGGAAGATCCAGTCGTCTCGCGCCGCACAGCCGAACCGGAAGCGCTTCACAGTGCGGCGGATAACCGGCGCGGGCGACCTCTGGGTCACCGAATATGTCCTAACCTATGATGGGCGGCCGTCTTACACCGTGAGCATCATGGAGTTCCTCGATGGGAAGGTGGCCCGCGAGACCCAGTATTTTGGCGATCCGTTCGAGCCCGGACCTTCGCGCGCGCAATGGGTCGAGCGGATCCCCTAAAACCTGGTCGCCCTGAGGCTGTTCATCCGCTGCTCGCTCGCTCGGAATTGCCGACCGATACGGTTTCTCTCGCCCGCTATCTCATTGGCAAAATATTGGTGCGGGAGTTGCCCGAAGGCGCTGCCAGCGGTCGTATCGTTGAGACTGAGGCATATGTTGTCGGCGACACCGCCGGGCACGCCTATCAGGGGATCACTCGGCGTAATCATTCGCTGTTTCTCGAGCGTGGGCACGCCTACGTTTATCTCGCCTACGGCAGCTCGTACATGCTGAATGTCTCGAGCGAGATGCCGGGGATCGGAGCCGGCGTCCTGATCAGGGCGCTTGAGCCACTCGAAGGCATCCCGATCACGCAGCAAAATCGCGGCATCGAGCGCCTGCGCGACTTGGCGCGAGGACCAGGAAGGCTCACCGCGGCGTTGCGGGTTGATCTTGGGCTCGATGGGCTTGATCTTTGCCGAGAAGGCCCTCTACGGCTCGGACGCGGTGACCACGAACCCGGCGAAATCGGGCAGAGCATCAGGATCGGCATTGCGCGAGATGCGGACCGTCTCCTGCGGTTTTATCTTCGGCACAGTCCGTTCGTCAGCGGTCCAAGATGGCTCAATGGCGGCTGATGGCGCGAGCTGTGGGTTTGTAGCTCGATCCCAATGGCCGCTACCCACCCCCAAGCCGACCCGGAGGGATGGGATACTAAGTAATGCATTTTGACCGCCGCGTCGAAGCCACGCCTTGCGGTCGAGGGCCAAAAATCACGCACGGCCGGCGGAAATTGTGACAGACTTCGCCTGCCGCGGCGGGTAACGTGCGGCAACGCCGGAGACGGGAGAAACGTGCATGCAATTGATGTATTTCACCGAGCAGCCGATGTCGGCCTATCCCGCCGATGAGGGCCTGAAATTCGGGGCCACGGCGCTGATGTTCTCCAACAAATACTTCGATCCGGTCGCCGGAAGCCGGCTCTATAACGAATATCTTGAGCATTACATTTATGCCGAGGAGACGGGCATCGACGGCTTTATGCTGAACGAGCACCACAATGCGCCGTTCTGCATGCAAGCGAAGTGCAACATCTTTGCGTCGATCCTCGCCGCGGTCACAAAGGAAGCCAAGATCATCTTGCTCGGCAATCCGCTGCCCTTGGCCGAGAACCCGGTGCGGCTCGCCGAAGAATTGTCGATGATCGACATGATTTCGAAAGGCCGGCTCGTTTCCGGCTTTGTCCGCGGCGGCGGCCAGGAACAGCTCGCGACCGGGGTCAGCCCAGCCTACAACCGCGAACGCTTCCAGGAGGCGCACGATTTGATCGTCGCGGCGTGGACGCGCGAAGGGCCGTTCCGCTGGGAAGGCACGCATTACCAGCACCGCGTCGTCAATCCGTGGGCGGTGCCGTTGCAAAAGCCGCATCCGCGGGTGTGGATCCCCGGCGTCATCAGCCCCGAGACGATCGTCTGGGCGGCGCAGCGCGGCTATCCCTATGTGGCACTCAACACCCCGATCGAGCGCACGAAGCAGATCTGGCAGATCTACGACAAGGTCGCGGTCGAGGCCGGCTATACCCCGGGCCCCGACTATCACGGGATGCTAAAGCAGATCCACGTCGCCGAGACCGAGGAAAAGGCGCTCGCCAACGCGGCTCAATTCCGGTGGATGCAGGGCGAGTTTACCGGCCTTGCCCATCCGGTGTGGAGCACGCCATCGGGCTACAGCAGTCCCGAAAACCGCCGCGCCTTTGTCGAGTTCGCCACCGGCCGGTCGAAGAACCCGCGCTACCGCCCCGAGCTCGAAAAACAGCTCGAGGATCTGATGATCATCGCCGGGACGCCAAAGCAGGTGATTGCCAAATTGCGCATCCTGCTCGAAGAGACGCGGCCCGGCATTCTCGGCATCTGGGGCAATGACGGCAACGTCACGAATGAGGACGCCAGGACGTGCATCCGCCTGTTGGGGCAGGAGGTGTTTCCGGCACTGCGTGAGATGGCCAAGGAATTCGACCTCAAGAGCCCGTTCGAAACCAACCAGCCGGTCAGCGTCGATTACATGCCTGATCGCCGCGAGCCGGTGCGCGCCGCCGCCGAATAGCCGCCGAATGGTCTGGGGGACGAAACTCGGCTGAATTCGCCCCGCCCAATCAGCTCGGGAGCATCAGCTCTGCAGGCCGCGGAGGAATTCGATCATCGCGGTATTGACCTCCGCCGGCCGCTCCTGCTGCGTCCAGTGCCCGCATCCCGGCAGGATCATTGTGCGCGTCAACTTCGGCGCGAAATGTCCGAGGTTGGCGACGATCTGGTCCATGCCACGAAACGCCATGACGAGATCGCGGTCGCCGGCAACGTAAAGAGCGGGAACAGCCACTTTCGCTCCGGCGAACGGCGCCAATAATTCCCAGTTGCGGTCGATATTGCGGTAATAGTTCAGCCCGCCGCGAAACCCAGTGCGCGCAAACTCGGCCGCAAAGCAATCGACATCAGCTTCGCTGAGCCAGGCTGGCAGTGTCGCAGGATTGGCCAGTATACTCTGCCAGCGCGCGACAAGGCCCCCGGCTCGCGGCACCATGCCGACTTGCTCGCTCGGCACCTGATACGGGTTGTCTCCCGAATTCGCGAACAGGATGCCGCGAATTGTCTGACGAACGTCGCGCTCGAACTCCGCCTCGGCGACGCCTGGAGCCTGGAAATAGAGCTGATAAAACACCGCATCATCGGTCTGCGGCATGACAGTGGTCGGCCGCACCGGCCCGCGCGGCAGGAACGGCACGCTCAGTCCGATCACGCCGCGAAAGCGATCCGGGCGCATTAGAGCGGCGTACCACGCCACCGGTGCCCCCCAATCATGCCCGGCAATCACCGCATATTCCTCGCCCAGTGCATCGAGCAGGCCGACGGCGTCACCGACCAGATGCAGCAGAGTGTACTGATCGATCGCTTCGGGGCGGTCGGTTTGGCCGTAGCCGCGCATGTCACAAGCGACCGCGTGGAAACCGGCCTCGGCGAGCGCCGCCAATTGATGCCGCCACGAATACCAGGATTCGGGAAAGCCGTGGCACAACAGCACCAGTGGCCCGTGTCCCTGCTCGACGATATGCAGGTTGACGCCATTGGCCGCGACATTTCGGTGAGTCAGTTCGCTCATTTCAAATCTCGCGGACTTAGCGCCGGGCGCCAGTAGCAATTAGACCGGCCGCTCGCCTTTCAGCATCATCCGATAGAGGTAGCGCCGCTCGTTCATGTCGTAATCGGGATTGGCCTTGTGAATGACGCTGCGATTGTCCCAGATCACAAAGTCGCCGTAACGCCATTGGTGGCGGTACTCGTATTTGGCTTGGATCGCGTGCTGCATCAGCCCGGCAACGAGATCGAGCGCTTCTTGGTCCTCCATGCCGACGATCCCCTCGATCCGCACCGGGTTCAGATAAAGCGCCTTCCGACCGTTTTCGGGATGGGTGCGGACCAGCGGGTGGATCCCCGGCGGGGGCACCTGGCGGGCGCTGTCCTCGCTCAATGGGCGCAGTTCGCGCGGGCTGTATTTGCTCAGATAGACATGCACCGCCTTCAGCGGATCGATCCGCTCCTTGGTGGCGTCGGGCAGATCATCATACGCCTCGTGCATATTGACGTATTGCGTGTCGCCGCCATGGCTCGGCAATGACACCGGGAACAGCATTGTCGCCTTGGGCGGGGCCGGGTGATTGGAATGATCGGTGTGAAAGGTCTCGCCCGAGATATAGCGCTTGCCCGGCACCGTCTGCTCGTTCGAGACATAATAAATCTGGGGGTAGCCCGGCACGTGCATCTCACGCTTGTCGTGCTGAAACAGCTCGCCAAAAACCTGCGCGGCGGCGATGAATTGCGGCGGGGTGAATTGCTGGTCGCGGACCACCAGCACATGGTGATCGGCAAAGGCGCGGTTTAGCGCGGCGCGGGTTTCACCGTCGACGCCGTGGTTCAGATCGATGCCGCGCACTTCGGCGCCGGTGTGCGGGGTCAGCGGCGTTATCGTGTAATTCATCGGCTGGTTCCCTCCTTTATGTGCCCGTGCACCAACCCGAAGGCGGCTGAGGCATAATGTCCGAGATTGCTCGGTGCAGCGAGAGCGACGGCCGACGTCAACCGCGGCCGACAAACGGCATCTTGGTCGCCATCACAGTCAGGAATTGGACATTCGCTTCGGGGGTCACGGTCGCCATAAACACGATGGCGTGCGCGACATTTTGCACGTCCATTGTCGGTTCTTCGATGACCGTGCCGTTCGCCTGCGGGACGCCGCGTTGCATGCGCTGGGTCATCTCGGTCAGCGCATTGCCGACATCGATCTGGCCGCAGGCGATGTCGTATTTGCGGCCGTCGAGCGAGGTCGATTTCGTCAGCCCGGTGATCGCATGCTTGCACGAGGTGTAGGCGACCGAGTTCGGCCGCGGCACATGCGCCGAGATCGAGCCGTTGTTGATGATGCGGCCGCCCATCGGCTTTTGCTCCTTCATGATCTTGAAGGCTTCCTGGGTGCACAGAAACGAGCCGGTCAGGATCGAGCCGACCACCGCCTGCCAGCGCTCGAACGGCAATTCCTCGATTGGTGCGGCGGCGCCAAACCCGGCATTGTTGAACAGCACATCGAGCCGGCCAAAGGTCTCCTTGGTCTTGGCGAAGAGGGCGCGCACCGAATCCGGGTTGCTGACATCGGTTGGCACGCCGAGCGCCTTGCCCTGCATGCTTTCGACCTCGCCGACCACCGCCTGCAGTGGCTCCGGCCGGCGCCCGGCAACGACGACCGCAAATCCTTCCCGTGCCAGCGCCAATGCCGAAGCCTTGCCGATGCCGCTGCCCCCGCCGGTCACGAGCGCCACTTTGCCGTTAGAATTCATCGCTGCTGTTCTCCTGCTGCAGAACCGGTTGTCCCCGGCGCACGATACCAGCTTATCGCGCGTGCGCTCCAGCCGCTTGCAGGCGATAATCATGCTGGAGGCGCGGAGATGGTGCAGACGATCGAGTTGAATGGGCGGCGGTACCGGAAGCCGGAACGGCCGGTTGTGGTGATTTGTGTTGACGGGTTTGATCCGGCCTATGTCGAGCGCGGGATCGGCGACGGCGTTTTGCCGAATATTGCAGGGTTTGCCCGCGAGGGTTGGCTCGGGATCGCGAACGCTGTTATGCCGACTTTTACCAACCCGAACAATGTCTCGATCGTGACCGGGGCGCCGCCGGCGGTGCACGGTATCGCGGGCAACTATTATCTTGACCGCAACACCGGGCAGGAGGTGATGATCACCGATGACCGGCTGATGCGCAGCGAAACCATCCTCGGGCTGATGTCGCAAGCCGGTGTCGCAACCGCCGCGATTACCGCCAAGGACAAGTTGCGGCGGATGCTCGGGCGCGGGCTCAACGGCATCTGCTTCTCGTCGGAATGCGCCGACGCCGAGATCGAGGCGATGGTCGGTCGCGCTCGGCCCGACATGTATTCGGGCGACCTATCCTTGTTCGTGCTCGACGCTGGTTTGCGGCTGCTGGCGTCCGGGGCGGCGCAGCTTCTGTACCTCTCCTTGTCAGACTACGTGCAGCACGGTCATGCGCCGGGCGATCCCGAGGCCGATGCATTTCATCGCGCGCTCGACGAACGGGTCAGGCAGTTTGTCGAGATCGGGGCGGTCGTAGCGCTCACCGCCGATCACGGCATGAACGACAAGCCCGGCGTAATCTTTCTCGAGGACGAATTGACGAGCCGGTTTGGCGCCGGTGCGGCGCGCGTAATTTGCCCGATCACAGACCCGTTTGTCCGCCATCACGGGGCGCTCGGTTCTTTTGTGCGCGTCTATGCCCGTAACAGCACGCAACTGGGTGCGATGATGGCGGCGGCTGCCGAATTGCCCGGTGTCGCCGGAGTTTTCGACCGCGCCGAGGCGGCTGCGCGCTTTGAATTGCCGTTCGATCTCGAAGCGGATTTTGTCGTGCTCGGCGATGCCGCCACTGCGATCGGCGGCGCTCGTGCCGAACACGATTTGTCGGGGCTCGCCGGCCATCGGTTGCGCTCGCATGGCGGCGAGGGCGAGCAGCGTGTCCCATTCATGCTGTCGCGACCGTTGACCAGCGAGTACCGCGGCCGCGCCGAAACCCGCCGGCTGCGCAATTTCGACATTTTCGATTACGCGCTAAACGGCATTACCTGACCTCGGCCGGCCGCAGCCCGCGCGGCACTGGACGTGCTGTAAGTGTGCGCAGCGCGCCGGCGGCGGTGATTGCGAGCCCGATCCCGACTACGACGATCGCCGGGCGAATGCCGGTCTGCAGCGAGAAATTAGCGTTCAGGACCCGCACCAAGTCGGCATGGAAGGCCAATCGAAAATAGAGCGCTTCGCCTAATGCGGTGCCGATCCCAGCCACGAGGCTCAGGGCTCCAACCCACGGCAATGCCAAATGCCCGCGCTTGCCGAGGCGCCACAACAGCAGCCGATAGCCGAGCAGCCAGGCGAGCAGCCCGGCCATGACAGTTGGCTCCCACAAATCGAGCTTTGACTGGAAGCAGTAGTGAATGACGGCGAGCACCGCGATCGCATAAACCAGGCGATGCAGGAGCTGCCATTGCTTGCCGCCGAGGCGGCGGATCATCCCGTCGGTTGAGGTGGCGGCCAAAGCCACCAGCCCGAGCAGAGCAGCAAAACCGATCGTCAGATATACGCGGCGCACGATCTCGCTTGCGACTTTTGCGAAATCGAACATCTCGCTCGCGGCGTAGAACAGGAAATGCATCAGCACATAAGCAAAGGCGGCGACCCCGATCATCCGCCGCACCAGAATCAGCCGCGGCCACTGCAGGATCTGGCGCAGCGGGGTCACCGCCAATGCCAGAAATATCAGCCGAATCGTCCACAATCCGATCTGGTGGATCGCTTCGGTGAGCGGCCGCGCGCCGAGCAGACCAAACCCGTACGCGAACAGCACCCATCCCGCCGGGACGAACAGCGCGGTGAAGACGACCAGTTTCAGGGGGGACAGGCGCCCGCTGTAATCGTACCAGGGAACCGCCATCGACAGAGCTACGGCTGCGGCGCAGTCCGCTACATCGGTGGCTTCACACCGTCTTTTTCAGCGGTCACCCCTGCTGCGGCGAGACTGCCGTCTGGTTGCTTGCGAGCAAACAGGATGACTGCCTTGCCTGGCGTCAACAGGCTAGCGTCTCCCGCACCGTAACCAACGATCGGCGTGTCCGGCGGCACCACGATTTCGGAATCCTTCCCGTTCAAAGTGACTTTGATCATCCGATCCTTCGGCGCATCTGTGACCTGCGCCACCACAGCATTGGTCATCAGGCTGTCGGGGCGTAAGTCCCAAGGATATTCGCTCATCCGATTGGCTGGCATGCTCGCCGGTAGCATGTGAACCTCAAGCGCTTGCCGGGCGCCATCAGGGCCATGAACCGAGGTAATGCCGACTTTATCGCCGGGTTTTATATCGCCGAGCGTCTTGGCGACGGCGGTGCGTACAGTGAACTCGGGCGCTAAAGTCACAGTTACCAAATCGCCGTCGCGGGCTTTGACCGTTAATGTGTGATCAGCGAATTTTTCGATCGTGCCGCGAATAGCCGTTGGTCGTGCGGATGAGGATGTCTGTGCAAAGCCCGGCGCCCCAAATGCAGCGATCAAAATCAAAGCAATCGTGGTCGAACGCATGGCTTAGCCTCCTCTGTTCGTGTCGATTATCGAAACGTAGCAGAGGTAGCGTCGCTGCGGAGAACTCGCATTTCACATTTAAGTTACCGGTTTTAAGCAGGTGCGCCGCGGAGAGGGAAGGGGCGCGGCTCAGACGGTGTATCTCGGTGACTATTGATTGCCGAAAATACGGTGCCAGGGTGGGTAAAATCGAGGCGTTGGCTATCGATCTCTTCGCGGGTATTAACGAAAAAGTGGGACTGATCGAAGAACAAAGCGAGAGAGCGCTGAGCCCTCTCGCCTGAGTCAAATTTGCTTAACGGTAGTTGCCGCCGTACCCGGATTGGGAGTTGTAGGAATTCGTCCCCGAATTGGGATTGCTGTTGACCATGACGCTCGACCCCGTGGTGCCCTGGTTGGTGTAGGCACCCTGGTTTTGGCCGTAGCCATAGCCTTGAACACCGGGTTGACGCCAATTGCTTTGATTGCCGTAGGTGCCCTGATTGCTGTAGGTGTTCCCGTAGGCGCCCTGGTTCCCGTAGGTGCCCTGGTTGCTATTGAAAGCGCCCTGAGAGCGCTCGTCGCGGTCGCTCCAGTTGCCGTTGTTGGCAGCCTGGTTGCCCCAATTCCCTTGATTTCCGTTGTAGGCGCTCCGGTTATTCTGATTACCGGAGTTATACGGGTACCCATAATTGTCCTGGATTCCCCGGTTATTCTGATTAGAGGCGTTCTGGTTGCCCCAGTTGCCCTGGTTGCCGTTGTAGGCGCCTTGATAACCTTCCCCGCGTTCGCCCATGTTGTTGTAGAAGGCGCCCTGGTTACCCCAATTGCCCTGGTTGCCGTTGGCGGCGCCTTGGTTGCCCCAGTTGCCGTTAGAGGCCCCTTGATAGCGGTCGTCGCGGTCACCCCAATTATTGGTGCCCTGGGTGCTCATGTTGCTGTTGTAGCCCAGATTACCGCGGGTTCCCTGGTTCTCGTTGTAATACCCTTGGTTGTTCTGGGAGTAGGTTCCCTGATTGCCATAAAGACCCTGATTGGCCGAGCCAGCGCTATAGCCCTGGGCCCAAGCCGCCGATCCCGCCGTAAGCATGAAAGCGCTCGCGATCGCCGCGCATTTTAATACCGTCCTCATTGCGTATATCCCGTCATTGGTTCCAGAAAAGCTCGGCTTTCACCAAGCTCCATAGGGAACGAAAGCCAGTCGGCAAAAGTTCAAACTAGTGTCGGTGATAGACACTAATAGTTTACTTATCTAGATTTAGAGCCTAGATTATCGCCTTTGAGGCTAGAGTCCCGGAAAAAACACATATAAATCGAGCCGAATTGAAAACCCTAATGTGAAGATTTAGTCGGAAAGCGAAGCATGAACTGCGTCTACTCTACGCTGCGATTGCACAGCCTTTTTCTTTGTGCTCAGGCAGCGCATCACGCCCCTTAAAAGGGAGGGGGCTTTTCACACCCCCTCCGGTATTCTGCCGGGTTACTGACCTTGGCCGGAATTACTGACCGCGGAAAGTAGCAACCAAATCGTTGTCGCTGAGCAGGACACGAACGTTGTTGCCATTTTTGGTGGCGTCTGCCGACCACCCTTCCGCCGGGCGAATGTTATGGATATCCGTGTAACCGTATTGCGACAGTTCGGACTTTGTCGATCCGATCTGGGCCATCAAAGCCTGATTTCCGCTGAACCCAGCCTGCGTATTTTCGGCGTTGGGAGCGCTGCTGCCAGAAAAACCTTGATTTCCGCTCACCCCGCGAAAGGTTGCGATCATGCCGTTGTCGTTCAGCATGACATGGACCATCTGGCCATTTTTCATCGCGTCGGCTGACCAGCCCCGCTGCGGCGTCAAGTTATGGATGTTGTCAAAGCCATAATTCGACAATTGCTCCTGCGCGGACGAGTTGCCGCGCAAACCCATATTGTCCTGGTTTACCCCTCTGAAGGTTGCGATACGCCCGTTGTCGCTGACAATGACGTGGACCATTTGGCCGTTTTCCATCGCGTCGGCCGACCAAGCCTGCATCGGCCTGACATTATGGATGTCCGTGTATCCGAAGCGTGAGAGTTCGTTCTGAGCATTGTTTGGTCCGGGGCCGAAACTTTGCTGAAAATTGTTGGCCCTAGGCCCGTAATTGGGGTTGGAGCCGTAATTCTGAGCCCAAGCGTCCGATCCCGCTGTTAGCATAACGACGCTGGCGACGGCCGCGCACTTGGCGATGGTCTTCATCCCGTGTTCCTCATCCCTGGTTCACAGATCACCCGGCTTGGCGCCGGGCTTGTTTTGGTAACGAATCGTTACTGCAAAAGTTTCGTTACGCAGGTCTGTTACGAATTGTTATGCATTGTTAATACAGATTGCTGCTTCGCTCCCTGGTTTCAATCAGCAGAGCTACTTGCACCAGGCGCGTCTAAGCCGGCAATTCCGCGAAAGTCGCCAGTAGAAACTACATTTGTAAATAGAAGAGGGGCTCGCAAGAGCCCCTCGCTGTTAGGCTCACAACAGCCCTCGCGATAGGACTGTCGCGTTACTCGCCCCGGAAGGTTGCGACCAGACCATTCTCACCAAGCAGGATGTGGACCATCTTGCCATTTTTCATGGCATCAGCGGACCAGCTTTGGGTCGGTCGTAGATTGTGGACGTCGGTGTATCCGTATTGCGAGAGCTCCCTCTGAGCCTGGTTGAAGCCATAATTCCTATTGTTGGAGTAACCGGCTCCAGAATTTTCTGAATATTGACCGCTGCTGCCCTGCGAACCCTGATTCCAGTTGCCCTGATTACCGTTCGCGCCCTGCATTCCCTGGCGCCAGTTGGATTGATTGTTTCCCCAGCTGCCGTTGTTGGCGTTTTGGTTAGAGCCCTGATTGCCGTATGCACCCTGGTTGCCGAAATTGCCCTGATTGCCGTATGCACCCTGGTTGCCGAAATTGCCCTGATTGCCGTATGCACCCTGGTTGTTCTGACTATACCCCTGATTTTGATTGCCGTAGCCCGAATTGCCGTAGCTCTGAGCCCATGCCGCTGATCCCGCCGTGAGCAGCACGACGCTTGCAATCGCCGCACATTTTGCCACTGTGTTCATCCCGTTCATCCCATGTTGAATCCGCGATAGCCCAGCTACTGCCGAGCGCTGTAACGAACGACGCTTAACGGTCCGAAGTTCATTGCCGACGCTACAAAGGCATTGTTGCCAGTTATTGATGCCTAGTATTGAGCTGGATTACGATCATTGCTGAGGGCTCCATTGTGCGCCGCTCCGCCCTCGCGCGGCTCGAAGTCGCCGGCAAAACCGTGTATTCCCACCTATGAACGGGCATCTGGTCTATCCACCCGGCGGAGCACGGCTTGCGATACGACCAACAGAGGAAAGAGTGAGGAGCAAGGGGCGATGGCCAACGCGCAGAATTACTCGCTCGACGAGATGGACCGGCAGAGCTTTTTTCATCCGGCAACATCGATCGCCGACCATTTGCGAGACGGTCCGACAATCATCGGTGGTGGTTCGGGGGTCCACCTCAAAGATCGGCGCGGACGCGAGTTGATCGATTGCGGCGCCGGACTATGGTGCGTCAATGTCGGTTATGGCCGCGCCGAGTTGGGCGCCGCGGCGGCGCAGGCGATGGCCGATCTCGGCTATTATCACACCTTCGCATCCTATTCGAACGAGCCGATCATCCGCCTGGCGGACCGGGTCCTGACTCTATTCCGCGAAAAGGCGGGCGCCAGTCACTTGTCAAAAGTGTTCTTTGGCACGTCAGGTTCGGACGCCAACGACACCAATTTCAAATTGGTTCGCTACTATAACAATCTGCGCGATCGCCCGGAAAAGAAGAAATTCATCTCACGGCTCGGCGCCTATCACGGCCTTACTTATGCCGCCGGCAGCCTGACCGGGATCAGCGCGTTTCATCGCGCCTTTGACCTGCCGATCGAGGGTGTTTTTCACACATCGTGCCCGCATTATTACCGCTTTGCCGAGCCCGGCGAGGATGAGGCAGCCTTTACCGACCGGATGGTCGCCGATCTCGAAGCGCTGATTGCGCGCGAGGGCGCCGACACGATCGCCGCCTTTATCGCCGAGCCGATCATGGGCACCGGCGGCGCTCTGGTCCCGCCCAAAGGCTATTTCGCTCGAATACAGGAGGTCCTCGCCAAGAACGACATTCTGTTTATTGCCGACGAGGTGATCACCGGCTTTGGCCGCACCGGATCATGGTTCGCGACCGGCCTTTACGGTCTAAAGCCCGATATGGTCACCTTGGCAAAGGGTATCACCAGCGCCTATTTTCCGCTGTCGGCTTCGCTCGTTTCCGAAGACATGTGGTCGGTGTTGCGCGAGGCCTCGCCGAAATACGGGCCGGTCATGCACGGCTTTACCTATTCGGGCCACCCGGTTGGCGGGGCGGTAGCAATGGCCAATCTCGACATCTTGGAGCGCGAGGGGCTGATCGAGAATTCGGCGCGAATGGGTGCTCATCTCCGCGAGCGGCTGCGAGACCGGCTCGGTGACAACCCCTTTATCGGCGACATCCGCGGCGAGGGCTTGATGGTCGGCGTCGAATTTGTCGCCGACAGGGCCGCGCGCCACCTTTTCGATCCGCAGACCCAGCCGCACCGCATCGTCGCCCGCAACGCGCTTGACGAGGGTCTGCTGGTCCGAGCGCTGGGGTTCACCGAAACCGTTTCGTTCTCGCCGCCGCTCTGCATTTCCGAGAACGAAATCGACCAGACGATCGACCGCTTTGCTCGCGCCCTCGACCGCGCGATGCCCGAATTGAGGCAGCTCCTGCAATAGTTACGCTGCGGGCGCCGGGCTAAAGCAGTGCTCGGGGCCG
The DNA here is from genome assembly GCA_963777435.1 of uncultured Alphaproteobacteria bacterium. Taxonomy (GTDB): domain Bacteria; phylum Pseudomonadota; class Alphaproteobacteria; order ATCC43930; family CGMCC-115725; genus AP-15. The sequence goes on along the minus strand of CAVZQT010000003.1, from coordinate 1,746,548 downwards.
GGGAAGCGGCGGGCGCGGACATCGGCGGCATAGGCCGCGGCCGCGGAAGCGATCAGCGGCGCCAGTTCGGCGTAGCGCTTTACAAACCGCGGCGTGAATTCGGTGAAGACGCCGAGCAGATCGTCGGTAACCAGGATCTGGCCGTCGCAGGCGGGCGAGGCGCCGATGCCGATCGTCGGCACCGGCACCCGTTCGGTGATCGCGCGCGCCACCGGCTCGACGGTGCCCTCGACAACGATTGAAAAAGCGCCGGCCTCGGCGATCGCGATCGCATCGGCCATAACCTGATCACTCTGCTCGCGGCTGCGGCCCTGCACCTTGAACCCGCCGGCGGTGTTGACCGACTGCGGCATCAGCCCGACATGCCCCATGACCGGCACCCCGCGCCGGGTCAGAAAGCGAACCGTTTCCGCCATCTCTTCGCCGCCTTCGAGCTTGACCGCGGCGCAGCCAGTCTCCGCCATGATCCGCACCGCACTGCGGAACGCCTGCTCCGGCGATTCCTGATAAGCCCCGAACGGCAGGTCGACGACAATCAACGCCTGCGCCGAGCTGCGCATGACCGCGGCTCCATGCGCGATCATCATGTCGAGCGTCACCGGCACGGTGCTGTCGAACCCATAGACGACCATGCCCAGCGAGTCGCCGACCAGCAGGAAATCGACATGCGGGTCGAGCAATCGCGCGATCGGGGCGGTATAGGCGGTCAGTCCGACAATGGGTGCCGCGCGCTTGACGATCGTGCCGATGCCGCGACGCCTGACCCGGCTGGTCGAATTAGGTTGCGCACTCATTTTTCGTCTCCTCCCCGTCAACGTTTCACAGGGCCAATGTATGACAGGGCGGCGGCGAGTTACACCGCACCGCGGCAGCATCAGCTATAAGCCCGTCGAAGTTGAAATCAGCATCGAACTGCGCCTGTCTGAGGGAATGAGCATCGTGTTCGCTGCCGACGGCCTAGTCCCAGCCTGATCAACTCGGCCGGATCGCGCTCTCCAGGAGCCTCGCGGCTTGGCGCGTGGTGATCGGATCCTCTCGAAAGCCCGCCGCCTGGGATGCTCCACGCCCTTCCGCCGAGCGGCGGCGCGCGAACGATTGACGCCCGCCGACCATGTCCAGCCATTGTGGTTTTCGCGGACCGAAGGTAGACGAGAGGGCAGTCATTCGGCCGGTGGAGTAGGCATGCCCAAAATCGACGGCGAACGCGTCATCGCCGACCTCCGGCGGCTCGCCGAGTTCGGCCGCTACAAGACCGGTGTTCACCGCCCGACCTATTCGCCGGTCGACGTCGAGTCGCGGTATTGGCTGGCCGACCGGTTGCGGGAGGCCGGGCTCGACGCGAGCATCGACGGCATCGGCAATGTCATCGGGTATCATCCGAGCGCGCAACGCCGGCTGCTCGTCGGCTCGCATAGCGAAACACAGCCCTATGGTGGGTGGCTCGATGGCGCCCTTGGCGTGATCTACGGTCTCGAACTTGCGCGGGCGTTTGCCGCCGACCCCGATTGCGCCGGGCTTGGCGTCGAGGTCGCGGCCTGGGCCGACGAAGAGGGCCATTACAGCAGCTATCTCGGCAGCCGCTCCTTTATCGGCGCGCTCGGTGAGGACGAGATCGACCGCGTTAAGGGTCGCGACAACGGCATGCCATTGCGCGCGGCTCTGACCGACGCCGGGTTTGCCGGCCGGCGGCGGGAACGGGTCGAACCCGTCCGGCATGTCGGCTATCTCGAAGCGCATATCGAGCAGGGCGACACACTCGACACCTCCGGATTGCGCATTGGCGTTGTCGAGACGATCGTCGGCATTCGTAACTTTCGCCTGGTCTTTACCGGCGAGCAGAATCATGCCGGCACAACGCGAATGATCAGGCGCAAGGATGCCGGGGTGGCGATGGTGCGGCTGGCGACGCGGATTCATGATCGCTTTCCCGAAGTCGCCGGCCCGCGCACCGTGTGGACCATCGGCCGCGTCGGGCTGGAGCCGAATGCGCCATCGGTTATTCCTGGCCGGGCCGAAATCCAGCTGCAGTTCCGCGACCCGGACTTTGCCTTCCTCGATGCCTGCGAAACCATCCTGCGAACCCTCGTCGCCGAGGTCGACCGCGCCGGCCCCTGCCGGGTCGAGATCGACCCGCTGCCGCGCAGCGAGCCGCAGCCGATGGACCCGCGCTTTCAACGATTGATCGAGGCGGCGGCCGAGGATCAGGCGCCGGGGTCGCACATGCGGATGCCGAGCGCCGCGGGGCACGACGCGGCGGTGCTGTCCGAATGTATGCCGGCGGGGATGATGTTTATCCCGAGCCTGCGCGGTGTCAGCCACCATTGGTCCGAGGACACCAAAGAGGCGGACATCGTCCTTGGCGCCCAGGTGTTCGCAGACGCCGCTTTCCGCATCCTCAGATCAGCGTGAAATCGTGATGATAGTTTTGCAGGAATCACTGCGCGGGCTGTTTTACGCGCCCTACTACGCCTGCTTTACGCTCGGCGCGTTCGAGAGCGAAGATGTCGACGTCGAATTTGTCAGCGCCCCAACGCCGCGCGCCGCGCCGGACGGGCTCTTTGCCGGCACCGTCGATGTCAGCTGGGGCGGGCCGATGCGGGTCAACCAGCTCTACGAAGCCCGGCCCGACTGCGATCTGGTCTGCATCGGCGAGGCAGTGACGCGCGATCCGTTTTTTCTGGTCGGGCGCGAGCCGCGCCCCGATTTCGCTTTCTCCGATCTCTACAACTTCCGGGTCGCCACGGTCATCGAGGTGCCAACTCCGTGGTTATGCCTGCAGCACGATTTGCGACTAGCCGGGCTCGATCCCGACCAGTTGCCGCGCATCACCGACCGGACAATGGCCGACAACGCCGCCGCCCTGCGCCGCGGCGAGATCGATGTCGTGCAACTCTTCCAGCCCTATGTCGAAGAACTCGTGGCCTCCGGCGAGGGTCACATCTGGTACGCCGCGGCCAACCGTGGCCCCACTTCCTACACCGCGTTCTACACGCGTCGCGCTGTTCTCGTCGCCAAACGGGACGAGTTCAAAAAGCTTGTTCGCGCTCTTTATCGCACCCAGAAATGGCTCCATGCGAACCCGCCGGAGGCGCTGGCCGACGCTGCCCACCCATATTTTCCGAGCGTTTCGCCCGAACTGATGTGCACCGCGGTCGCCCGTTACCGCGCGCTCGGCATCTGGGGCCATAACCCGATCTTGCCGCGCGAGGGCTACGAACGGCTGCGGCAGAGCCTGGTTTCCGGCGGGTTTGTCAAGCAAGGCGCCTCGTTCGACCAGGCAGTCGACAACAGCCTCGCCGAGGACGCCGTGCACGACGATCCACCGGCGTTGACACCGCGCTCTTCGTCTACCCGGTGAGCAGCGCGCTCTCGGTTGGGCGCGGTCTAAAGGTTCGCACCCTCGGTCACGCCTCGCTCGTCGTTTACCGCGATGGCGAGCGCCCGCTGCTGCTGACCGACCCTTGGCTTGTCGGCTCGGTTTATTGGCGCAGCTGGTGGCTGCAGAATTATCCGAGCACCCCAGAGCTCGACTGGCTCGCCACGGCGGCTCACGTCTACGTAACGCACGAGCATCCCGACCATTTCCATATGCCGTCGATCCGCCGGCTCGGGACCGATCCATTGTATTTGTTTCCCGATTTGGCCGAGCAAGGCTGTATCCGTTATTTGACCGAGCGCGGCTATCGCGCCCAGGCCACGCCGCCCCTGTGTTGGCTGCCGGTGGGCGAAGGTGTCTCGATATTATCTTTCCCGATGTGGAACGACGACAGCCTGCTGTTGATCGACACGCCGAACGCGCTGGTTCTAAATCTCAACGACGCGAAGCCGCTGCCCCCAGTCCTCAAAGCGATCGGTCGCTTGGCCGGCCGCATCGGCAAGCCGCGCATATTATTATGCAGCTATTCGCCGGCGAGCGTCGTCAACAGCTTTCTCGACGATCATGGCATCGTCGCGCTGCGATCAAAGCGCCACTATGTCGACTATGCTTGCCAATTATGCGAGCGCCTCAGCATCGATTACTATCTGCCGTTCGCAAGCCAAGCCGTTTTCTGCCGTCCCGACAGCGTTTGGGCCAACGACTATCGTACAACCTACGACGATCTGTGCCGATATTGGAATTCACGCGCTCGATTGCTGCCGCCGTTTACGACCCTCGATCTCTGCGATTTCAGCCACACCGCTGTTTCGGCTGAAGCGTATCGGGGGGCAAATCCGTCGATCCTGGCAGGACGTGTAACCCAACGCATGGTGGAAGAAGAGGCAGCCGACCTGACGCCCGAGGAAGTCGCCCTTCTCGGGCACAAACTGAATATATTTCGCTGGCTCCTCCGCGTGCTGTTTCCTCGCGGCTTCGCGTTTCGCTTAGGTGCGCGCTGCCTGTTTTATGATCCCCGCCGCGGAAGGCTGCGGGACGGCGCCGCCGGAAATCACGAAAATCAGGGCGACTTTGTCATCGACGTGCCGCCGGCCACAATGAGAGATGCCCTCCACAACGACCACCTGACCGATCTCGGCATCACGATGTTTGTCCGGATCCGGCTGCTGCGATCGATCGATCCGCGCAAAGCCTACGGGCTGTTCGTCCTCTTCCAATTCGACGATTATCGACATCTCGCCGGCGTCGGCCCGTTTCTGCGCTGGGTCGGACGCGGGCTGCGCTTCACACTCGCCCGATTGCCGACGCCGCCGCAGTTCGCTGAGCTGCTTTGAGGCGTGCGCCTAGCCGCGATGGGCGCCGCCTTCGGTGCGCACCGCTCGCTGCAGATAGCCGACCGCCGCCTCGAGCTGGGTATCCTTGTTGGTGCCAATCACCAGCGGCTTGATCGGATGCTCGCCGGTTTCGTTGCTGCCGGAGACCGCGGCGGTCTCGCCACTGGCGCGGCCGTTCAGCGATCCAGTGTTTTTGAGCGCGCCAAAAAGATCGCTTTCGTGGCTGAGGACGGCGTTGGCTACTTCTTCGCTCTTGGGAAGCGTCACCACGACGTCAGGGCTGATGCCCTGGCCTTGGATCGAGCGGCCTGACGGCGTGTAATAGAGCGCGGTCGTCAACCGCAACGCGCCGTGGCCCTCGATCGGGATAATCGTTTGGACCGAGCCCTTACCAAAACTGCGGGTCCCCATGACCGTGGCGCGGTGCGCGTCCTGCAAGGCGCCGGCAACAATTTCGGCTGCCGAGGCGGAGGCGCTGTTGATCAGCACGACCATCGGAACTCCGGGGATAAGATTGCCTGCTACCGGCGCGCGGTAGACGCGGTCGTCATCGCGGTTGCGGCCCTTTGTCGTGACCACGACGCCGCCGTCGACGAACTCGCCGGTGACATCAACCGCCGCATCGAGCAGGCCGCCGGGATCGTTGCGCAGATCAAGCACGAAACCGTTCAGCCGGCCATGCGCCTGCGCCTTCATTTTAGCGATCGCGTCAGCGAGTTCGTTGGCGGTGTTTTCGGTAAAGGTTGTAATCCGGGCGTATCCGATCCGGTCGCCTTTCAGCGCCGACTTAACTGAAACGACGTGGATCGTGTTGCGGGTCAGCGTGACATCAAAAGGCGCCTGGTTGCTCCGCGCGATTTCGAGGACCACCCGCGACCCGGCCGGGCCGCGCAGGCGCTTGACGACGGTTTCAACATCCATCCCAGCGGTTGCGAGCCCGTCTATCTTGACAATTCTGTCGCCGGGCTCGATTCCAGCATTGGCGGCGGGGGTGCCGTCGATCGGCGAGATGACTTCGGGCACTTTGCCTTCCAGTGTCAGCTCGATGCCGATCCCCCCGAACTGGCCGCGGGTGACCGCGTTCATCTGCTGGTACTGGTCCTGATCCATGTAGTCCGAATGCGGGTCGAGCCGCGTCAGCATGCCCTTCAGCGCATCCTTGGTCAGCGAATCGCCTGGCACCGGCTCGACGTAATTTCGTTGCACAACGCGCGCGACCGTCTGCAGCAAAGCAAAGTCGGCGGGATCACTGGGCGCAGTCGAGGCGGCCCCGGCCCCGGTGCTGTCGCAACCGTAAAGCGAAACCGTGATCAGAACGACAGCCGCCGCCCGGACAGCGGCATCATGCAGGCAAGAAATTGTTGTCATCGTAGCCTTTTGCGGCCGGCGGCCATCGGCGAGGGTCGAACAAAAAAACACTCGTAAGATCCGCTGCCGCCACCTCGCGGGGACGGCCGACCCGGTATCTCCCTTGAGCGCACAATGTAGTCGTCTGGCGAGCCGCGTCCAGAGGTACGTGATGCCGCGACAACCACGTGGGTGCGGCATTTGCGGAAAAACAAAAGTTCGGATCCGAAAAGAGGCGTAAGCTTGGCTACCGGCTTTAGGGTTGACATTTCGGACGCGCTCGAGCCCTGCCTATGAGTAGCGCCTGGATCCTATAGTCAATGATTGGGGTGAGTAGCGCCTGGATCCTATAGTCAATGATTGGGGAGGGATGCGGATGCCGACATTTCAAGCTTCGCCCGATGCTCAGATACATTACCAAGTCGATGATTTAACCGATCCGTGGCGCAATCCCGAGACGGCGCTGATGCTGCACGGGAACGCCGAAAGCGGGCTCGCCTGGTACGGCTGGGTTCCGAGCTTGGCGCGCCAATACCGGGTGGTGCGCCCGGATATGCGAGGCTTTGGCGCATCGACGCCGATGCCGCGAGATTTTCCGTGGACGCTCGACATCATCATCGATGACTTTACTCGGCTAATCGACAGCGTCGGCATCGATCGGTTTCATCTGGTCGGAGCCAAGATCGGCGGCACCATCGCCCGAGCCTTTGCCGCGCGCCGGCCGGGACGCGTGGCAACGCTGACGGTAATCGGCACGCCGCCGCCGTTGCGCGCGGGCGCCGCCGAGCGCGTGCCCGAATTGAACGCGGCCTTCGAGCGCGACGGGGTCGAAGCCTGGGCGCGCAAGACGATGGGTGGCCGCCTTGGCAGCGACTTCCCGCCCGCGGGTGTCGAATGGTGGATACGGTTTATGGGCCGTACCGCGGTTTCGACGCAGATCGGCTTTATGAAAACGATTGCCTGCGCCGACATCCGCGAGGACGTACCGAAGATTCGCTGTCCGAGCTTGGTCATCACCACCGATGGCAGCGGGCTTGCCTCGGTTGAGGAGACCCGCGCCTGGCAACAGCAGATCCCGAACTCGACATTGGTCGTGCTGCCCGGCGACTCCTACCATGTCGCTGCGACGCATGCCGAGCGCGGGGCGGCCGCAACGTTGGAGTTTCTCGCGGGGCACCCCATTCCCCAAGATCGCCCGGTAGCTAGTAAACTGTCGAGCGCACCCGCGTGATGGCGTGCGCGGCGAAGCGTTTGCTGGACATCGTCCGGTGGCGACGAGCGCGGGTTAACCAGACGTTTGGGTGAAGGTGCTTCGATGCGCCGCATGAATGGGCAATTACTGGAGACGTCCATAGCCTTAGACGCGGCGTCGGTTCCGGGCGGCGATCGGGCATGACCGATCGGCAAGTTCGTCTCGGCCCGCTGACCGAGGTCAGCAACCTGCGTCAGGCCGCCGAGAACTTTCAGCGCATCTCCCCTGACCTACCGAGCGCCGCGGAGATCGACAATCCGGTGCCCGTTCACCGCCAAAAAGCGGCTGAGCGTCATTGGCGGCGCGGCTGCCGTCTACTGGAGGCGCGCCGGCCGGCGTTGGCGCTCGCCGCTTTCCGCAACGGGATCCGTCTCGACCCGCGCAACGGCGAGGCCCACCACGCTCTCGGCTGCGCGTTGCTGGATCTGGGTCACGTCAATGAGGCGGTGGAACATCTACGTTTGGCCGCGGTATTGCGCGACGATGCAGCTGCGCATCACAGTCTCGCGCTGGCGCTGCGCCGTCAGCATCGCGATGACGAGGCGGCAGCCGCCTATCGGCGGGCTCTCGAATTGGCCCCGGCGCTGATAGCGGCGCATGTCGGGCTCGCCGATCTGCTCGAGGCGGGGGGACAGAGCGAGGCTGCCGCTTCATCGCTCCGCACCGCCGCATCGCTGATGCCGGATACTGCGTCGGCTCGGCTTTATGTGGCGAGAGCGCTGATGCTGGAGGGGGACATCGTCGCCGCTCAGGGTGAGCTGCAGGAGGCGGCAGCGCTCGATCCGACAAACGATGACGTAATCAAAAAAAGCGGCCATGCTCTCGCGCGACTTGGACGATTTGGCGAAGCGGCTGAGATGTTCGAGCGGGCGCTGGCCCTCAACCCACGCAATTGTTCCGCCTATTTCGCCGCCGCCGAAATCAAGAAACACACCGAGGCCGATCGTCCGCGTCTGGCCCGGATGCTGAGATTGCTCGGCGAGCCAGTGCTCGCTGACGACGAGCGCATCCCGTTGCATTTCGCGGCCGGCAAGGTTCTGGACGAACTTGGTGATTACGAAGCGGCAATGCGGCATTTCGATGCCGCGCATCGGCTCAAGGGACAATACGCGCGCTTTGATGCGAGCGCTTTCACAGCCGAGATCGATCGGCTGATCCGCCGCTATACCCGCGATTTCTTCGCCGCAAACAGCGGCTTTGGGCTGGATGACGAGAGGCCGCTGCTGGTTGTCGGCCTGCCGCGCTCCGGTACTACCCTGGTCGAGCAGATCCTGTCGCGTCACCCCGAGATCGGCGGCGGCGGCGAACAGCCGTTCTGGATCACGCAAGCTTTGGCGCCGAGCGTTCGCGAGGCGACCAATCTGACGATTGAAGCCGGTCGCGAACTGGCGCGGCAGTACCTAGCGTTGCTGCAGCGTCTGGCGCCCTCTGCGGCCCGTGTCATCGACAAGCTGCCGTTCAACGTGCTGTATCTCGGCCTCATTCACTTGCTGCTGCCGAAGGCGCGCATCGTGCAATGCCGGCGGCATCCGGTCGACACCTGCCTGTCGATATATTTTACTCACTTTCAGCAAACGCTGGCGTTTACCAACGACAAGGCTGCGCTGGCGGCGGCTTATCGCCAATATGTCAGGCTGATGGACCATTGGCGCGCGGTGCTGCCGCGCGAATGCCTGTTTGAGGTCGAGTACGAAAAACTCGTCGCCGATCGGGAAAGAGTCACCCGGGAATTGGTCGCGTTCACCGGGCGGCCGTGGGCGGAGGCATGTCTCGAGCCGGAACGCAACGAACGGCCGCTCAGCACCGCGAGCCTGTGGCAGGCGCGCCAGCCGGTGTATTCCTCTTCGGTGGCGCGCTGGCGGCGCTATCAGCCGTGGCTTGGCGAACTCCGGTCCCTTTTGACAGCAGAAGATCTAGCGGGCAGACCCACAGCCTGTGAAATCAGCCCTCGCGTGCCACCGCTTCGGCACCGCCCTGAGGGCCTATAATTACCTCTTCTCCTTGTTAACCCTTTCGTCACAAAGCGAAAAAGCTGCTAAAACTGTCGAGATTTTTTACGTATCGCGCACAGTCATATTGACGGATAATTTTACAAAAATGGTGCACCGCGAAACCGTTCCGGAACCCAACCATATGGAATTACAAAATTCTTAAAAGTGGTTCTTCTGGGTTAACTAAGGCTTAAAGCCAAAAGGTTGTCAGAAATTGCGCGGCGAACGTCGGCGGATTTGACATTCTTTTGCCCTAAAACCGCCGCTCCCTTGCCCGACCTCTATCATTTCCGTCTAACAAATTGATTCTGAAGGGGTAATTGTGTTGGCCCGGCTATTGCTTGATCTTCAGACGTCAGCCTTTGGGTTGATCGCTCGTCGCCGTTCGCGGCCGACTACGCGCAAGTCGGGCGTCTAGCAGCGATAGCAAGGGAGGATACTCCGCCCAGCCGGCTACGGATCAGCACTTTGTCAATTTAACAAAAAGCGCCCGGTGTTTGCCGAAGCGCAACCAATGTGGGATCGGTGGCAGAGGGTTTGATGAGTAGCAGCCAAACAGTCATGCAGTTGCGTGGGGGAGCGCTGCAGTGGACACAAACCCCGGCAAACATCCCGCAGAGTGGAGCGCAGCCCGCGAGTAAGCCGGTGGCTGAATCACCGACCGTTTTCATGGTAGGCAACAGCCCGGCGATGCTCGAAGTGTTCGAGCAGGTGCGCCGCTTTGCCGCCTGCGACGTGCCGGTGCTGATAACCGGCGAGAGCGGCACCGGCAAGGAGTTGGTGGCGCGCGCTATCCATGAACGCTCGGGACGGGCCGCCGGGCCCTATGTTGCGCTCAATTGCGCAGCGGTGCCGGCGACCCTGATCGCCTCCGAACTGTTCGGTTACGAAAAGGGCTCGTTCACCGGTGCTACCGCGCGCAAGCACGGTCACATCGAGCACGCCCATCGCGGCACGCTGTTTCTTGACGAGGTCGGCGACATGCCGATCGATCTGCAGGGATTGCTGCTGCGCTTTTTGCAGGAGGGGGAGATCCTGCGGGTTGGCGGGCGCCAGCCGATCAAGGTCGATGTTCGGGTGGTCGCCGCGACCAATGTCCGGCTGCGCGAGGCGATCGCCGCCGGCAAATTGCGCGAGGATCTCTACTATCGTCTGAACGTGCTGAGTCTGCACTTGCCGCCACTGCGTGAACGCGACGGCGATGTCGAAGTGTTAGCCACTTTCTTTTTGCGCCAGATCGGGCAGGAATTGGGGCGCGAGTTGCGCGGCTTCACGCCCGCGGCCTTTGCCGCGATGCTGGCCCATCCCTGGCCCGGCAATGTCCGCGAACTGATCGCGACGATCAGGCGCGCGGCGGTAATGGCCAACGGCCCGCTGGTGGATGTGCCGGACCTCCGTCTCGACCCTTCGCCCTTAACGGCGCCGCCAGTGACAGCGCCAATGCCGGCGCGGCCGGCTCCGAGGCAAAGCCGCGCGCGCGTCCACGTACGGCCCAAGCCGGGCAGTGATGGGGAACGCGAGGCGATCCTGCAGGCATTGCAGGAAAGCGGCTTTAACATGACCCGCACCGCACAGCTGCTAGGGGTCGCGCGCGCCACGCTCTACCGCATGCTGCAGCGCAATCGGATCGAGCTCGGCCAGCATTATCTGGTCCAGGCGCCGGAGCCGGAGCAATGATCGTGGCGGCTGGCTTGGGTGTCCGGCTCCATGTGGCTGCGCTCGTCGCCGCCGGCTATACCGCATGCCACGCTATCCATGCCGTGGCGCGCCGGGGCGCTACCGCGGTTCAGGTGGGGTGTGAGGCTACAGCACAACTGTCTCACTGCGAGACGGCGCAACTGTCTCATCGCTGCGTTCGGCCTGCGACAGAGTTAACCACGCGCTACTCCCAACACATTGAAAAAACTAAGGATTTTCCGGTAATTCGGAGGTCATTTGATTGGCATGCCGGTTGCTGGTTACAGGGGGTCGGCACGCAACTCGACAACGGAGCCACCCACGGCAGGTTATGCCGCCGCGGGATCCTAGAGGGCGCGTGCGGACATGTCGCGCAGTCCGCCGCAGGGGCGGCGAAAGAAAGAGGAAAGAGAGCATGAAGAGGATTTTGTTAGCAACTTGCGCCGCCCTCGCCCTGAGCGCAGGCGGTGCGTGGGCGCAATCTGCGACGTCGAACGCCGCCGGTGGCGCCGGCGGTGCCGGTGGCGCCGCAACCTCGACGATGACGGGCGGCGCCGGCGGCGCAGGTGGCGGCGCCAGCAACACCAACTCGGGTAATAACGTCTCGGGCAACAGCCTGAGTTCGACCAAGACCAGCACGACCACGATCACGCCGACCAGCACCAACAGCGGCTCGCAGGCCAGCAAGGGCGGCACGGCTGTGAATGCCAACGGCAACACGACCAACCTCGGCTCCGGCAACACCAAGACTACGACCAACACGACAAATGTGACGCCGACCACGACCACGAACGGCGCTGCAGCTAGCAAGGGCAGCACTGCAGTTCAGGCCAATGGCAACACGACCAACCTGGGCTCCGGCAACACCAAGACCACAACGACGACGGTCTCGCCGACCAATAGCGGCGCGCAGGCCAGCAAGGGCGGCACGGCGGTCAATGCCAACGGCAATACCCTGAACGCCAACAAGACGACGACGACGACCATCACGCCGACCACCGCCTCCGGCAACAGTGGCGGCACCGCGACCGCCAGCAAAGGCGGCACGGCGGTCAATGCCACCGGCAACACTCTCAACAACAAGTCGGGCAATACGACCACGACGACAATCTCGCCGACCAAGAATACCACCACCACCAGCACCGCTAGCAATGGCGGCAATGGCGCTGCGGCTAATAATGGCGGGAAGAATATCGCCTCCGGCAACACGACGACGACGACCATCACGCCGACCAACAGCGGCGCGCAGGCCAGCAAGGGTGGCACCGCGGTCAACGCGAACGGCAACACGCTGAACGCGAACAAGAGCACCACCACCACAAAGACCAACACGGCGAGCACGACCGGGGCCGGCAGCCCTGCGGCCAACAATGGCAGCACGGCCATCTCCAAGAACAACGGCAACACACTGACCAACACGAAGACGACGAACACCACTAACACCACCACCCCGACGGCCAGCGTCGGTGGCAATGGCAGCGCCGCCACGGCGAACAACGGCGGCAAGAATGTCGGGTCCGGCAATACCGTCGCCTCGGGCAACACCAAAAACACGACGATCACCAAGACCAGCACCAGCACCCCGACGGCATCCAACGGTAGCACCGGCGCAGCCGCCACGAATGGCAGCAAGGCGCTGAATGTCAGCGGCAACACCACGGCCTCCGGCAACACCACCACCAAGACCGTTACGGCGGGCGGCTCCGCTTCAGGCAGCGGCGTCAATGCAGGTGGGCATGGGACCGCGGTTCAGGCCAACGGCAACAGCCTTCTGTCTGGCAACACAAACACCAAGACGACGACCAACACCAAGACCAACACCAGCGCCAACACCGCCTCGGGCACCAACAGCGCTGCAGCCAACAACGGCAGCAAAGTCAGCGTGAAGGGGTCGTACAACACGAAGACGACCAATCAATCGGCTTCGTCGACCGGCAGCACGGGTGGTACCGCCTCAGCGACCAATGGCGGCAAGGCCACCAACATCAACAACGGTGGCAACACCTATACCAAGACCAGCACCGATACGACCACCAAGACCAGCACGGCCTCGGCAACCGGCGCCGGCGGCAATGCGGCTGATAATGGCGGGAAGAACATCGTCAAAGGGTCGTACAACACGACGACGAAGAGCTACAGCAACAGCAGCACCAACAACAAGACCTATACGAACAGCAGCACCAACAACAATATCTTGGCGTCGCTGAAGGACTCGGTGATCGGCAGCGGCTCGCTTACCCAGACGACCACCTACACGGCCGACCAACACGAACAGTGCTGGGGCTGGTTCGGCAATCACCAGCGCGTCGCTCACCGGCAACAACACCAAGCAAAATGCTGCCTCGTCGAGTGCTTCTGGCGCCATCAACTTGAACTACTCGATGAATGGTCAGGGCATCCTGCAGGCCAACCTGAATACCGGTGCGGCTGCGGTGCAGGGCAACTCTGTCGCCCTCACCTCGACGGTCGGCGGCAATGGCGGCGGGCTGAGTGGGTTCAGCCCGACTCCGAGTGTCAGCAGGTAAGGTCATAGCTGACTAGAGCGGCCCGCATCGCCGAAAAATCGGCGGTGCGGACCCCTTCTCCGGAACGAGAATAGAAAGTGGGAATTCGACAGATGAAACGTTCGGCCGTCTGGACGGTTTCTATTCTGCTCGCAACGACCGTTGCCTCCAGCGCTTGTTTCGCCGGCGAACGCAGCGCCTCAGCCGGGTCGCCGGCAGCGGTGCTCGGGGCTCTGGCCGGAACCGTGGTGCCCGCAGCCCAGCTCGGCAAAGAGCGAGCCCGCGGCGCCATCGGCGTTAATGTCAAGGGCTCCGGAAGCGCATTGTCGACCGCCAACAGCAATGGAAATGCGGCGATCGGCAACTCGATCAACGGCTTGATCAGCAACGATCATTCGATCAATGGCAACGCCGGCATCACTTCGGTTTTGCAGAATTTTGGCAACAACTCGATCATGCAGGTCAGTACCACCATCAATATCAGTGTCCATTGAAGGCGCGCAGGTGCGGGAATACGAGGGGCATGATGGGAAGGCGGTTTGGACCCCGCTCCGCACCCGTTCGGCGGGCGATCGCCGGTATCGACGGTGCTCGTCGCCGCCAGTGTGTCAGCCGAGGCGGGTTCGCTTTATCTTGACGCCGGGGTCGGCGGCGGCGCGTTGTCGCTCAAGGTCGAGAGCTTTCAGGAAAAGAAATATCACGACACGATTGCGCAGGAGCACGATTTTTCCTGCGGATCCGCCGCACTAGCGACACTCCTCAGCTACAACTACAAAATGCCGGTCAGCGAGACCGATGTCTTTAAGGATATGATCGTAAATGGCGATAAAAAAGTTATCAGTGAATCGGGATTCTCATTATTGGATATCAAGCGCTATTTGCAGCGGCATGGGCTCGATTCCAATGGCTATCGGGCGCCATTGTCCAAGCTCGAAGAGGTGCGGCTGCCGGCGATCGTGCTGCTGAATGTCCGCGGCTATCACCATTTTGTCGTGCTCGAGGGCATCGAAAACGGCCGCGTGCTGCTGGCCGATCCCGCCAACGGTATGAGGAGTGAACCAATAGGGGTATTCGAATCGGAGTGGAGCGGGATTTTTTTTCTGATCACCAGCAATATCGACCAGGGTCAAAAGAGCTTTAACAGCGACCAGAAATGGGCGGCTGCACCAGCTCCGCCGTGGGAGCTGACGCGTTATGCGCTCGATCTCGCGACATTGGCCCAGCAGGGGCTGCTCAGCCTTGGCCGGTTTTGACTGATGTATCCCACCGGAGGACAAAGTGACCGGTTCGTCAACGCCGTTCATCGCCTGTGCGGTGATCGCGGCAAGTCTGTTGGGGGGGTGCTCGGACAAGATCATTGGGATTGTGGGCTCGAGTGGCGAAGCTCCGGTCCACGCCACCGAACAGGTTTCGCGCCGGATGCCGGTAGAGCATGCTGAGTTGCGAGTGACTCCAAGCCGCGACGTCCGCCAACGTCTTGCAAGCGTGGCGCTCGACGACGCCAAGCTTAGCGATGCCAAGCTTAGCGATGTCCGCGGCGGATACGATGCCGGCTCGGGCGTCACGTTGAACTTTGCCTTTCAGCAGGCGACTTTTGTCAATCACGATCTCACAGAAAATCTGGTAGTGCCGACTTTGACAATCTCGCCGGGTCAGATGGCCGGCGCGGGTGCTGCGCAGTCGACGGGCAGCATCGCTGTGCTGGGCGCCTTCGGCATCCCCGGCGCGTTATCGTCAACTGCCGGCAACGGTATCAACTCGGCGACTGTCGTGACCAACGATGCCGTGCAAACGCAGGTCAATGTGTCGAACTCGACACTGCAGGCACTGGTCAATAGCGGTCTCGCCACGGTCACGGGCGGCGGCACCGGCAATGGCGGGGTGAGCAGCGTGCTCGCCAACACCGCAAACAATCAATTGATTCAACAGGTGACCACCATTGACATCGGGGTCAGCGGCTTGTCGAAATCGATCCAGCAGGGGGTTGCGTCGTCGGTAATGAACCGGCTCACCGGGCCAGCGCTTCGCTGAGTTGATGAATACGGAACTCAATCGAACTAAAGTTGTTCCATAGTGCTGGTTTGGACTTCTAGCCTACGGGAACGGGGGGCACGTTATGCAAAGGCGGCAGGAGGGGAATAGGCAAAGATTTCGAATGATCATGGCGGCAAGCTTTATTGCCGCCATGGCCGTCGGTAGTGCCGGATTATCGGGCTCGTGCCGCGCCGCCGAGTTGTTGCCGCCGGCGCGGGAGGGTGGCGTGACCGGCGTGCTGGCCAGTGTGACCGTCTTGTCGGAAGCGGCAATGGCGAAAGAATCTGCTGCCGGTGTTGCTCCGGCCCAGATTATCGGTGATCAGACCGGGCGCGGCAGAGTGATGTTGTGGGACGAGATGTGCGCCGCACCCGATGTGCCGCCGGGGACAAACGGAACCGTCACGGTCACCACCAGCGGAGCCGCGAAATAGCGGCGGATCGTTCCTGTTGGGCGGCTGATCGAGCCGACACGGACGATTAATCCCGGCTCGCCCGCGTCGCGCCGTATCCCACATCCGAGCCACGAAAAGAGTAGGGGTGCCGGCGGCTCGCCCTCGATTGGGGTGATCGGCGGGAGCACGTACCGCTACTCCCGTCGAAATCGATTGGATCAACGCTGCGCGCGATGGATATTGATGGAGTTACAATCGGTGCTTCGATCAAGGAGGTAGCCATGCCGTCGCGTTTTCACCCACAGCTGTCTCATTGCGGCGTTTATGCTCGCGATTTGTCGAGGATGGTCGATTTCTACACCGATGTCGTCGGTCTGGTTGTTTCGGACCGCGGCATCAGCAGCCGCGGCGGCGAACTCGCCTTTATGACCGCCTCACCCGAGCATCACCATCAGTTCGTCGTGGTGTCGGGCCGGGCGCCCGAGGGTGTAACCACCGTCAACCAGGTCTCGTTCAAGGTTCCCGATCTCGATGCGTTGAAGACGGTTTATGGCCGCGCCCGCGCCGCGGGGATCGACACGATCCGGCAAACCAGTCACGGCAACGCGCTATCCTGCTATTTCCCCGATCCCGAAGGAAACATGATCGAGATCTACATGGATACGCCCTGGTATGTGCCGCAGCCGCATGGCGTGCCGATCGATCTGTCATTGCCCAATGACGAGATCGTTGCGTGGAACGACAAGCACTGCCGTGAGACCCCGGGCGTCATGTCGCTCGATCAATGGAAGGCCGAGGTCGAGAACCGATTGAGCCGTAACTGACGGATCTTGCTCGCGGGCGCTCCAGCCCGGCCCGAAAGGATGCGGGCTGGGATCGCGGACTGAGTCCGGCATCGCGCTGAGAAACTGGCGGCGCGGTCCGCCTTGGTGCGCGACTGCCGCCGCGCCGCGTTGCCGCGACGCCTAGAGAAACTTAGTCGGGCGGATCAGCGTGCGCCACATATGCGCGACCGGGCTGTTGTCAAAGCCGAGCCCTTCCTTCGGCTGCTTGAAGTTGCGGCCAATCACATCAGTGAATTCGTCGAGCTCGACCACCACGTCCGGATCGAATGAATAGATGTCGTGCACCGTGATCATACGGGCCGTCATGTACCATTTGTGATTGCGAGCGCGGTTGTACTCGTCTTCGATATAGGCATCGGGTTTGTAATCCGCGCCAAAATTCTTGACGTAGGATTCCGGATAGGCATAGCCGACCAACTCGTCGGGATAAAACCGCAACGCTTGGTGCGCGCGGATCGCCCACGACGTCTCTTCATCGACATAGGGCTCGACCAATTGAGCGCCCCAATAGCCGTGATCGGCGCGGATAAAGCCGATGACGCCGATATCGTGCAGCAGGCAGGCGAGCACCACCTTTTCGTCCATCCCGGCCTTGACCGCATGCCGCGCGCTCTGCAGCAAATGGTTGGCCGGGCCAAAACGGTATTTGAAAAAATCCATCAAGGTCGGCTGCGGCGGCATCTTCGGCAACCGCGGATCGTCCCCCATGACGAATTTCTTGCCGGGGTTCTGCGCCATCAGGGCGGCCCCGTTCGGGGTGCTCGTATCGCCGTCGGCCAGGTTGAACAGGCGCGACTTGACATAGATCATCTCGTCGAGCTCGCGCATCATTTTGGCTTCGAGTGCGTCGGCGCGCTCGGCCAAACTCATTGCATCATTCATTTCCTGATCCTTTCTCCAGGGCGATAGTCGGCGTCGCGAGTCATTGACACGGCGGATTGGGCACAACCCGTTGTCAACTGTTTCTGACCAGCGTTATAACATTGTTAAACGGAGGAAATCAAATGCGGGCGATCGTGCGCAAGCTCGGCAATTCGTCGGGGCTGATTATCCCTAAGCCGCTGCTGGGTGAGATTGGGGTCGAAATCGGCGACGTGCTTGACGTGCAGCTGGAGGAAGGCCGGATAGTTCTGGTGCCGGCGAGCCGCCGGTCGCGGGCCGGTTGGGCGGACGCTTCGCGAGAAATCGCCGCGCTTGGTCATGACACGCTGGCTTGGCCGGAATTCAGCAATGCCGAGGACCAAGACCTGGTCTGGTGAGACCGCCTGTCCCCAAAAATCTCGATCCCTATGAGGGCCGGTCGGTTCCGGTCGCACGCGGCGAGGTGTGGCTGGCGGCACTCGATCCCACCCTCGGCAGCGAAATCCAAAAGACGAGACCGTGCGTTGTGGTCTCACCCCCGGAAATACATGATTTTTTGCGAACGGTGACGGTTGCGCCGATGACGACGGCTGGCCGTCCCGCACCATATCGGATCTCGGTGACTTTCCGGCGCAAACAAGGATTTATACTGCTGGATCAGCTTCGGATTCTCGACAAGCAGCGGCTGATCCGTCGCCTCGGCACAGTCGGCAACGACACGCTCGCCCTGAACCTTGCCATTCTGCGCGAGATGTTCGAGGAGTAAACGGAGCGGTCGACGGGGTGGTAAAAGCCGCTAGAGATCCATTGCGATAGGCGTTGCAAGAAAGGTCAACCGATGATCCGCCATTTCGGTGTCTTGATACCTTCGACCAACACGACCGTGGAGATGGAGTGCCGGCTGCTGCCGCCGACCTACCAGGCGCATATCGGCCGGCTAATGACCAGCCGACCCGGCGAGACCTTCTCTTCGCCGCGGGAGGACGACCTCGATTACCAGTCGAAACTGCTGGGTACGGCCAAGGTCGAGTTGGTGATCCTGGCGCAGACCTCGGCGAGCGTCTTTGTCGACGATTACGATGAGACCGTCACCCGGCGAATGAGCGATGGTGCAAACGTCCCGGCGATCACCTCGGCACAGGCGATCGGCCGCGCGGTTCGGGCGCTGGGGGCGCGCCGCATCGGGCTGGTCTCGCCCTATTCGGAAACAGTCAATCGCTGCGCCGCTGATCTGTTCGCCCGCAAGCACGGGCTCGAAACCGTGGCGCTCGAAGGTTTTGGCGCCACCGATTCCTATGCGATCGGCAATCTCGGCCCGGAAAACGCGCGTGACGCGTTCCGCCGCATCGATCGGCCCGAGATCGAGGTTCTCGTCGTGCCCGGCGGCAATTTCCCGACAATGGTGTCGATCGCCGCATGGGAGCACGAATTCAACAAGCCTGTGGTGACCACCAACCAGGCGTCGTTCTGGGCGATGCTGACAATGCTGAAAACCGGCGACAAAGTGCCGGGCTATGGTCGGCTGCTTGCAGAAGCGCCTGCCGGGTGAGCGGCGGGCCGTCTCTAGGCGTGGCCGTCTCTAAGCGTGGCCGTCTCTAAGCGTGGCCGTCTCTAAGCGTGGCCGTCTCTAAGCGTGGCCGTCTCTAAGCGTGGCCGGCGTCGCTCGACAGCATCGACAGACTGACGCCGAGCTTGCCGAGCGCCCGCTGCCATTTGCTGTCGTGGTCGGGATCGAAGACGATGCCCTCATCAGCCGGAACGCAAAGCCAGCCATTCGCCTGAATTTCCGCATCGAGCTGACCCGGCGCCCAGCCGGCATAGCCGAGCGCGAACAAACTCTGCTGCGGACCCTGCCCTTTGGCGATCGCGCGCATGATATCGAGGGTCGCGGTGATCGCGATGTTTCCGGCAACCGGCAGTGTGCCTTCTTCGCGATACTCGCCGGTGTGCAAAACAAAACCGCGACCGGGCTCGACCGGACCGCCAAAATACACCGGGCGCTGCTTGGCAAATGCGCCGGACTCGATTTCCAACTGGGAGAACAACTCGGCCAAGGTTAGCGACCCCAGCGCCTTGTTGATCACCAGACCCATCGCGCCGTCCTCGCCGCTATGCGTGCACAGGTAGATCACCGAACGCGCAAAGCGCGGGTCTCCCATCTGCGGCATCGCCACCAGCAATTGGCCTGCGAGCGAACTCACCATTTCCTCCGATGCCATCATCCAGCGCCGTCACCCGAACCGGCGCCTATTCGCGAGACTATACGTCTAACATAGGAAGCTTGTTGCCGATCAGCGCACAAAAATCGGGCAGCGAGCCTTCGCCCGCCGCGGTTTGCCCGAGGGAGCCGGCTGTGCTATCGCTGCGCCAGCCCGATCCCCTGCCGGGGGCAGCGGATCGGTGGTGTCGAACAATACGGAGGATTTCACCATGACGATCAATGTTGGCGACAAATTGCCCTCGGCAACATTACGCCAGGTAACACCGGAGGGACCAAAGGAGGTCACCACAGACGAGTTCTTCCGCGGCAAGAAGGTCGCGCTGTTTGCTGTGCCGGGGGCGTTCACGCCGGCCTGCTCGCAACGTCATCTGCCGGGCTTTGTCGAAAAATCCGCTGAAATCAAGGCAAAAGGAATTGATGAAATCGCTTGCGTCGCGGTCAATGACGCTGCGGTGATGGGCGCCTGGGGCAAAGACCAGAAATGCGACGGAAAGGTCACAATGCTGGCCGATGGCAGCGGCGACTTTGTGCGCGCGCTCGGGCTCGAGCTCGATCTATCGAAAGGTGGTCTCGGCATCCGCTCGAAGCGCTATTCGATGCTGGTCGACAACGGCCTCGTCAAATCCCTCAATGTCGAGCAGCAGCCTGGCCAAGTTGACGCGTCCAGCGCCGAGGCGATGCTAAAGGCGCTGGTCTAAATTTAGGGTCCAGGATCGCTCATCCGTCCGCGAGCTTTGGGGCACGGAAGGGCTCGCGCCGCGGAGCGCTCAGGGTAGGAAAACACGACCGAGCTGCCGGCGGGCGGCTCGGTCAGTGCGCCGTGCTGTTATTGTCGTCACTCACGAACGCAAATCCGAGACTGACAGAACTGAGATGTTTGGTTCATTTGTGGATCGGGCATTTGGCGCGGCGGGTTTTGATCCGCGAACGTCAATGTACCTCAAATTTGATTTGCGTCGCCTATATGCGCGCCTCAAACACCATCGTCGCCCGGTAAAACCGGGTCAAACCAAACTCCATCTCGGCTGCGGGGGTAGCATAATCCAAGGTTGGCTGAATTGCGATATTACCGGATCGGACTTTGATATCGATTTGGCAGCGTCAGCCCTGCCATTTGTATCGGAGCAATTCACAGTACTTGTTGCAAAAGAAGTCATCGAACATTTAGATCTCGATCCAGCCGGACTAAGATTGCTGCGGGAATGCCACCGGATTCTAAAACCCGACGGAGAAATCTGGCTAACCTGCCCAGATCTCGAAAAATTGTGCGTAGCTTATGTTACCGATCGGTGCAGGACACTCGACCAGAACCGAAAGCGACATTCGCCAGTTTGGCAGAGTTCGCCCGATTTCCCGGTTCAGCATCGCCTCAATTTCTTCTTCCACCAGTGGGGGGAACATAGAAACCTTTTGGATTTCGAAATGCTGCAGTGGGCGCTCAATTATGCCGGGTTCCGCGAGATCAAGCGGGCGAAAGAAGCAGATCTATTGGCAGCTCACCCAGAGTTTCCGCCGTGGCACGACGATGGACTTGAGACCATCTTAGTTACCGCGATCAAATAAATACTCACGTCGCCATTCGGCAGCGGCCGGTTGTGCGGCAATCTGTTTGGGGTCGCTGCGGGGCGGCCGGAGGAAGCCGCCCGCGATTGATGACCGGTTAGACCGCTGGCGCGCGCAGCGGGCGCAAATCCGGGGCGGGGCGCAGCGTGGCCTCGGTCTTGGCCTGCAATGTCGGAAAATCGGTGTCTTCGGCGATTTCGCGGACGACGAGCCCGTCCGACGTCACGTCGATAACCGCGAGATCGGTGTAGATCCGGCGCACTGCCGCCGCCGCGGTCAGTGGATACTCGCAGCGCCTGCGGATCCGCGGAGCCCCTGATTTGGTCGTGTGTTCGACCAGAACCCGGATCTCCTTGGCGCCGACTGCGAGGTCCATGGCGCCCCCGACGCCGGGTGGAAAGCTCGGATCGTCGGTCGTCCAATTGGCGAGATCGCCGTTCTCCGCAACCTCGAAGGCGCCGAGCAGCGCCAAATCGAGATGTCCGCCGCGGATCATCAGAAACGAGTCGGTGTGGTGGACGTAACTGCCGCCGGTGACCAGGGTGATTGGCTGCTTGCCGGCGTTGATCAAATCGGGGTCGGCCTCGTTGGCGCCCGGCGCCGGCCCGACGCCCAAAATGCCGTTCTCGCTGTGCAGGACAATCTCACGATCGTCAGGAATGAAGTCCGAGACCAGGGTCGGCAGACCGATCCCAAGGTTCACATAGGCGCCGTCGGTGAGATCCTGGGCGGCCCGCCAGGCGATTTGGCGACGTTTCAGCGGCATTCCTTCCCTCCTAATTCGATCAACATTGAGGCAGTGAGACGGCGAGATTGGAAAGCCCCAACGCCGAGACCGGCGCGGACGCCAGGGGGCAATGCGGAAATTCCGCTTCGCGGATTGGTCTCTCGGCGCCGGAATCAATCGCTCTCACTGCCTCATTGTCTCATTGTGAGGTCATTCTAAAAGGCAACCTGGACGATGCGGTCGACAAAAATGCCGGGGGTGACGATCATCTCCGGATCGAGTTCGCCCAATTCGACGACACGGCGCACCTGGGCGATCGCGAGGTCGGCCGCCATCGCCATGGTCGGGTTGAAGTTGCGCTGCGATTTGCGGTAGGTCAGGTTACCCCAGCGGTCGCCCCTTTCGGCCGCGAGGAGTGCTACGTCGCCCTTGAGCGGCTTTTCCAGCACGTACATCCTGCCGTCGATCTCCCGGTGCTCCTTCCCCTCGGCGAGCCGCGTTCCGACCGATACCGGCGAATAGAAGCCGCCGAGCCCGGCGGCGGCGCAGCGCATGCGCTCGCTCAAGGTCCCCTGCGGCAGTAATTCGAGCTCGATCTTGCCGGCTGCGTAGAGTTCCTCAAACACGACGCTGCCGGAACTGCGCGGGAACGAGCACATGATCTTGCGCACCCGACCGGCGGCCATCAATGCCGCGAGCCCGGCGCGGCCGGAGCCGGCATTGTTGGCAACCACCGTCAGGTCGCGCGCGCCCTGTTCGATCACCGCTTCGCAGAGCGCGTCAGGCAACCCGGCGCCGCCAAACCCGGCGCACAGGACAACCGCGCCGTCCTTGATGCCGGCAACCGCCTCGGCGAGGTTTCTGACCCGCTTGTCGATCATGTTTGCCGCCCCCGGTTAGAACCCGACGTCGTCGCCGCCCTTGAGCGCCAACATTGCCCGCGCCTCGTCCGGGGAGGCGATTTCGAGCGACAAGTTCTCGATGATTGCCCGAATGCGGCTGACCTGATCGGCGTTGCTGGTGGCGAGCTTGCCGCGGCCGATCCACAACGAATCCTCAAGCCCGACGCGCACGTTGCCGCCCATGATCGCCCCCATCGTCACCAGTGGCAATTGATAGCGGCCGGCGGCCAGGATCGACCACGCATATTTATCGCCGAAGAGCTTGTCGGCGATGTGCTTCATGTGGACGAGATTGTCGGAATCGGCGCCAATGCCGCCCAAGATCCCAAAGATCGTCTGAACGAATAATGGCGGCTTGACCAGTCCGCGGTCGAGAAAATGCGCTAGGTTATAGAGATGGCCGACATCATAGCACTCGAACTCGAAGCGGGTGCCGCAGCCTTCTCCCAGGTCCTTGAGGATGCGCTCGATATCGGCAAAGGTGTTGCGGAAAATAAAGTCGCGCGTCATTTCGAGATACTGAGTCTCCCAAGGATGTTTCCAGTCCTTGTAGCGGCTCAGCATCGGATAAAGCCCGAAATTCATCGAGCCCATATTCATGGAGCACATTTCCGGCCGGGCCCGCAGCGGTGCGGCGAGCCGTTCTTCCAACGACATGCCGTGGCCGCCGCCGGTCGTGATATTGACGACGGCATCGGTCGCCTGCTTGATCCGCGGCAGAAATTGCATAAAGACGTTGGGGTCGGGGGTCGGCCGCCCGTCCTTTGGGTCGCGCGCGTGCAGGTGCAGGATCGCCGCCCCCGCGTCCGCCGCAGCAATCGCGTCGCGAGCGATCTCATCCGGGGTCAGCGGCAGATAGGGGCTCATCGTCGGGGTGTGGATTGACCCGGTAACGGCGCAAGTGATGATGACCTTGCCGCCTATGGCCATGGGCTTCCTCCCTCAGCTTCACCGCCGCGGCGGGAACGAGCGCGCCGCCGCGACCCGCCCGCCTCAATCTCGCCGCACCTGGCGAGAGAAAAAGAAGCGATGCTAGCCCTGCGCCCGGATGAACAACTTGACCTTGGGATAGGTCTCAGTTTGCCATCGGCGGCCATGGAAGACACCATAATGGCCGACTTTGAGCTGAAGGTGTTGCGTCTTTTTTGCCGGCGGGATGCTCGTGCACAGATTGTGAGCGGCGACAGTTTGGCCGGGCCCACAAACGTCGTCGCGCTCGCCCTCGACCGTCATCAGAGCGGTGTGCTCGATCGCTGCCGGCTCGACCAGGCGGCCGCGGACCCGAAACTGACCGAGCGGCAGATCGTAGCGATGAAAAACGCGCTCGATCGTCTGCAGATAAAAATCGGCGGGTAGATCCATGACCGCAGTGTACTCGTCGTAAAAGGCGCGGGTGGCGGCGGCACTTTCACCACTGCCACGGGCGAGATCACGAAACATCGTCCAATGCGCCGAGACGTGGCGGTCGAAATTCATGCTGAGGAACCCTGCCAGCTGCAGGAACCCCGGATAGACCCGGCGAAACGCCCCGGGATAACGCGCCGGCACGGTGGTGATTACCGTCCGGTCAAACCAATCGAGTGTGTGCGCCCTGGCGAATTGATTGACTGCGGTCGGGTTTGCCCTGGTGTCGATCGGCCCGCCCATCAGAACCATCGAGGACGGCTGGCAGGGGTCGCCATCGGCGGCCAGCAGCGACACCGCCGCGAGCACCGGAACCGAGGGCTGGCACACCGCCACGACATGGGTGTTAGAGCCGAGCACGCGAATAAAGCGGATCACCAACTCGACAAATTCGTCGAGGTCAAAGCGGCCGAACAACAGCGGTACGTCGCGGGCGTTTACCCAGTCGGTCAGGTAGACATTGTGGTCGGCGAGCAAGGTCTCGACCGTACCGCGCAACAGCGTCGCAAAATGGCCGGATAGCGGAGCGACGACCAAGACGGTCGGCTCATCGCGCACCAGATCCTTACGGAAATGAACCAGGTTGCAAAACGGGTGGGAAGCCGCGAGTTCCTCGTGAACGGCAACTTCGCGGCCGTCGATTGTCACCCTTTCGATGCGGAAGTCGGGCCGCTCGTGTGACATTCCGGCATGCGACAGCAGCTCCATCGCGGCGGCGGCGCCGCGCATAAACGGCACTTCCCCCATCGGCAGCCATGCATGGCCGAGCCATTGGCTCGCGGTCCCGGCGATCAGCCGGATCGGACCGAATATGTCGTTTTGCGCCTGATAGGCATCGTAAAGCATATACCCTCGTTATTGTTGCCGACACAGAGTGTCGGAGGATCTCCTAATAATCCAAACAGCCTCGCGCTTCGATCGATCCCTAGGCGAGTGCATCCCATCGCAAAACCCTTTCTAATTCAATCGTATATTTGGCTTGACAAATGCTTAGGCAAGGTCCTTGCAGCGAGCCTTGCGCGATCAGGCGGATTGCTGATTCGTTTCCTGATTCTTCCTCGTAGCGGGCCAACTTTGCCGCTTTGGCGAGCAATCGCTTGCAGGACGCCCAAATCGTGGGCGGCAATTTAGCGCTGAGGTGCTACAACGCCGCCGCGAACCTCATGAACGACCACCCCAGAAAGCCGCGATGGTGGGGCAAGCCAACTCGGATGAGCGAGGCTCGCCGCAACATCGCCTTCGCCGGCATTCCAACGGTCGGCAAGCGAGCTGAGTGAAAAGTCCGCCATCTTGGCGGCAAGGTCGACCGCACTTCCTTCGTGCACCAAGTGAAGGATGGTCATCGTCACATCGCTGGCCTCGGCAAGACAGCGGCGGATATCGACATCGCCCCGCACCACGAATGGCACGCGCTCTCCAAGCAATGCGATCATCCGGCGCAAATCATGGGTGCGGCGCATCGCAGCGATTTCGCGGGCCGAGCGGCTGATTCCGCCCGCGCTTCCGGGAACGGGGTCGTAGCCGTCTATGGCAAAACACAAGGTGTCGGCCGGGCGCGCATCATCCAACGCGGAGACCGAAACGGCGCTGCCGGCAAAGCGCTGGTGATCAAGCGTGACCGGCGGCAATCCCGGAAACGGGGTGCCTGCCATGACATGGTCGAGGTTCAGCACGTGCCGGTCATTGTCGAAGAAGGTCTCGGCGCCGGTCGCCAGGTTGACGGCGCCGAGCACCAGGCGGACGGCGCCCGAATTCACGCGCTCAAAGTCGACGGCCTCGTTGATCATTTCGCGCAAGGCCGCTGGCGAGACCACCGGCACGGCCGATGGTGGAAACCACCCGCGGCGCCGGTCCGAACCGGCTGGGGCGCGGGTTCGTGCCCGCCGCACCCAACCAGCAAGCGCCCAAGATCGGTTTGGGGGGGTATGCCGGCTGACCTGCTGCCAAAAGCGCCGAAGATGCAAGACGCGCTGATGCGGCAAATTTCCCGCGATGATCGCGGCATTAACCGCCCCGATCCCGCTGCCCGCGATCCAGTTTGGCCTAACCCCGCTTTTTTCAAGGGCTGCATAGGCGCCAGCCTGATACGCCCCGAGCGCTTCGCCACCCGACAGCACCAGCGCGATCCGCTCGAAGCGTGACAAGGTCTTCTCTGGTCGCCCTCGCGCCAATATCCGCTCCCGCCGCCCGCTGCCAATCGCGCCAGCCGGAGACGGCGGCGGCGTCGGACCTGCCATATAGTTCGCATCGCGGAGATCGCTGGCTTGCCCGCGTTCCGCGAATCGTCGGTCATCATATGAGGTCTCGATCGGCGGCAAAAGTGGCGAAGCGGAAGATGGTTCAGCCTTTTTCCTGTGTGGGCCGCGCCTCTGAACGCCGTGACTCTGGAGGCCGCGCCTCCGAAGGCTGTGGTGCCAGGGATTTGAGGTAGATAGCGATCGCACGGCGATCGTCGTCGGTGAGTTTAGCGGTATCGTCGACAATCTCTCCCATCGCGCCGCCGACAAAATCGAAGTTTGGCTTCTGCCCGATTTTCAGCAAGGTCATTACATCGTCGATGCTCCACGATGCGATCCCGGTCCTGGGGTCGGGCGTGATGTTGGGCGCCCCTTTGCCGCCGCGACCGGCCGGTGCGCCGGCAAGAAAATGGTTCCGATCGGGGGCGCCGAGCCAATTGCGCCGGGTGTGACAATCGCCGCAGCGGCCAACCGTGGCTACAAGATAGGCGCCACGATTCCAAGTTGCGTCGTGCCTAGGGTCGGGCCGCCAAGGTCCGGAAAACGGCATCGCCGCGACCGCAACGGCATTCGCCGCGGTGGCGAACGGCGCGTGGCGACCCGGGCGATTGGTTTGGCTCACCGGCGGCAATGTATCGAGAAACGCCTCGAGATCGGCGAGATCGTCTTCTGTGAGGCGGTTGTAGTGAGGAAATGGGAACGCCGTCAGAAAATGAGAATCATCGGGCGCAACGCCCCAGCGCAGAGCAGCGGTGAGATCGGCCCTGCGCCATTTGCCGATGCCGGTTTTCCGATCCGGCGTGATGTTTGGTGAGATGACTGTCCCAAACGCCATCTCCAACGCGCGGCCCCCGGCAAATGGCCGGCCGCCGTGCTTGGCATCGGTGTGGCATGCGCCACAGCCGGCAGC
This sequence comes from uncultured Alphaproteobacteria bacterium, assembly GCA_963777435.1. Taxonomy (GTDB): domain Bacteria; phylum Pseudomonadota; class Alphaproteobacteria; order ATCC43930; family CGMCC-115725; genus AP-15. The sequence goes on along the minus strand of CAVZQT010000003.1, from coordinate 1,718,969 downwards.
GGCGGCGAGATATGCGCCACGAGTTGCTGCCTTCACATCCGGGGCAACCGGGTCACCCGCTGCTGAGCTCTGTCCGGCGGCCGCAAGCGCTGACACAACGGCACCACCAACCAGCAGCGCTGCGAAGGCCAGCGTTAGGGCTTGAGCTTTTCGCGGAAGTTTGTATGGCAGTTGCCGCAGCCATTCTTTCCCATATCGGCGAACGCAGTTTGGATCGCTGGCTTGTCGCCCGTCTTGACGGCTGCCACCAACGCGTCGGCTTTGGCGGCGGCGGCTTTTTGCGCTTCGATAAATTTGCTCCAATTGGTCCAGATCGCCGGTTTGGGGGCGTAATCGCCGCTTGGGCTCGGTTTATCCGTGTCGGGGGGGAACAATTCGGGGATTTTCTGAGTCGTCCGCGTCAAATCGGTCGCGGCGGCGAGCGCCGCTGTCTGATCGCCTTTGCCGTCGAGAAACGCCTTGACCGCACCCAGGTCCTTCGCCTGCTGCTTCATCGTCGCTTGCCGCTCTTTGACAACCGCCTCGACATCCACCGCCATTGCCGTGATGCTCGCGCCAAACACAGCGGATATCAGCACAATCGCCGGCAGTGGGCGATTCATTCGAAATACCATTACAGCCCCCTCAATGTACGCAGGCACAACTCAAAGAGAACTCCCAACCAAACACGCAATTCCCAGGGTAGCTGCTCACGATTATGTGATCGGAATCTCGATATAGGTTTTGAACGCCGGGCGTTCGCGCATGCGGTCATACCATGATTTGAGCCTGCGCAGGGGCGGCCGTTCGACCGGAAAAGCATGCCAACGATATACCAAAGTCCCCAACGCGATTTCCGCCAAGGTCAATTCGGGGCCCGCAAGAAAGGGCGAGCCATCAAGCGCGTCCTCGATAATTGTCCAGGCAGTCACCGCCTTCCGGCGGGCGGCTTCGATCGCGGCATGATCGCGCTGCTCCGGCTTGGACCGGATCAGGCCATAGAGGAGTGCCCCCATTGGCGGCCCGATCGTGGATAGCTGCCAGTCCATCCATCGTTCGACATGGGCGCGCTCGGCGGGAGCGGGCGGATAGAGCCGCTCGCCGTTATGCGTCGATGCGAGATACCGGCAAATCGTATTTGATTCCCACAGTATCAGATCGCCGTCCCGGATGGTCGGCACCAGACCGTTCGGATTGATCGCGAGATATTCCGCATCCTGATTGCCGCCAAAGGGCCCGCCGATGTCGACCCGTTCAAACGGGATCGCGAGCTCGCCGCAGCACCACAGCACTTTTTGCACATTCGACGATGTGTTCCGGCCCCAAATCTTCAGCATCGCTGCCACTCCGCGTTTGTTCCCGCTGCCCCTATGGAGCCTTAGATTGGGGGTAGACGCAACCGCGGGCGATGCGAAAAATCGGGTGTACAAGCGAGATTGCGCGATTACTTCCAAACGAGCTCAGTCGGCAGGAGTTGAGGGCGAATGTGGTGGCGGGCCTATGCATTGGGGACAACGCTGATCCTGGTCGCCGGTGCGGCGCAGGCGACCGGGCAGGGTACGATGGCGCTTCAGAAATGGAAGACGATGGATGTCTGTGCAAAGCAAGCGCAGACGGCCTATCCCGATTTTTCGCCGGAGGCGAACGTGAAGCGCGAAGCCAAACTCAAAGACTGTCTCAACTTCCACAACCTGCCGCCGCGCGAACCGGAGGCGCCCTCCCACTGATCGCGAGCGGCATGCCGCCAGTCAATGGGTGTGGCCTTCTCCCCAGCCTTCGGTCATTCGGGGCAGCCGCACCGAGCGACTCGCAGGAGCAGAGCCGGCGCCAGCTTGTAGCTGGTCGATAAAGTCGAATTGCGCATCGAGATCGACATCAAAACTCGATGTCACCTCGAGCCGACTGTCTTCGAATACATTTGTGCGGCGACGCTGTCGCCAGCCGGTTACCGTCTCATCCCGCCGGCGCAGCAACCAAGCGATTTGCGGGCGAAACAGTGCGACGATCGCACCGACCCAATCGTTGAGCCCGGCGCCACCGCTAAACCGGAAACACTCGAGCATTTTGATGACGTCGTCGGCGCGGTACCAGGTTTCGCCAGTGACCCATCGATTTGTCGTGAACATCCGGATGGGCTCTCCGCCGCGGTTGAGGGCAATGCCAACGAGATGGCTGACCTCGTCACGGCGACCGTGTTTTAGCGGCGGCGCCTGCGGTGGCGCCGTTGAAGTATGGGCGACCGCGGTCTCGGGAAGGATAAGCGGGGCTACGCCCGTGGGCATACCCTCGGCGCGCAGAAAGGTGTGGAAGTGCCCATGCTCATGCGGTGAGTGCTGCGACGGCGGGTGAACGTGATAAAAATACTGCGCATGGGTCTGCGGATCGTAGACTTCACCCGGTGGATAATGCTGCCACTCAGCCAACAGGCCGGGGTGGGTTGCTAAGGCGCCAAGGATGCCTTCGTGATCTGCCAATGCACCCCGGATACGCTTGATTGTAGCGGCCGCAACTCGCATGCCGGCGAATTCCGCGGGGCTTATCTGCAGCTTTGAAATGTTTCTTGTTGCCGCCACTCGGCCACCCCCGATGCGAACGAAACGTGGTCACATTAGCTGGCGCCGCCCTCGCGACAAAGCGGGATTGCTGAGCGTCCAGACGACAATGTCTCGCAACACCGAGTCGGTTGCCGCGTCGAAGGCAGCGACGATCGAGGGCACGTCGTTTGCTGCCGCTTGCGCGCGCTGCTCAAAACGACGTTCCGCGACGATTGTGCGGCCTGGCACCGCGGCGAGCCGAGCGATGAGCTCGACCCAGACCTGTGGCGGACCGTTCGCGGTTTGATAAACCGCCTCGAAATGGCGGATTTCGGTTCGGAGGATGACGTCCGCGCGCAGGCCGCCCGAGTTCCGGTCGACACCGATGACCGCACCGCTATTCTCAAAGGACGCGAGCAACAGGTTTTGGATCAGGTCGGGCACTCGGTCGGTCCATTCCGAATCGGCGAAATAGTCGAGGGTCAACAGCGATTTGCTGAGCGCAATCCGGCTAGTGTCGATACCGGCGGGGGCCTGCGGCAGATCAATCGCCAGCTGCGCGCTAACATGCGGTAGGTTCGCCGGAAAGTTGGCGGCGGGTGTCAGCCGGTAGAGTTTGCCGGGCGGTGTCGACACAAAAAGGCTCGAGCAGCCTGCCACTGCGATCGCGATGACTCCCGCCAGGCATCGGCGCCCGATCGACGGTGCCGGGCCGATCATCGCGGCTGGTATCCTTGCCGCCGGTCTCCGAACAGCAGGCGCGTCGGGTCGCGCTGCAGCTGCAGAACGAACTGGTTCAGATTTTCTGCCAGACGTTGCGCATCATTGACAAAGTCATCGACGCCGGGGAGCGTCGTTTGGACGAAATTTCTCAAGCCAGAGCGGTTTTCCCCGAGTATCTGCTGCAATTGATGGGCCGTATCGGTCAGATTCGCGGCCACGCGATCGTAATCTTTAAGCGTCTGCGATACTTGGTCTTTTAGTCCGCCGCGCGCTGTATAACTTTGGTCGACATTGTGAAGCAACGACTTCAATTCGACGAAACTGGCATTCGCATTGCCGAGGATCAGGCCGACATCTTGGCTGTGATCGGCAAATGCCGCGGTTACGGTTCGCAGATTTTGCAAGGTGTCGGCGACCGCTTGGCGGTTGCGATCGTCGAGCATCGAATTCAATCTTTGCGACGCTTCTTTCAACTCGCCCAACAGTGCCGGAAGAGAGGCCTTCACCTCTTCCAACTCGTTCTGTCCCGCCTTTATGACCGGATACTTGTGACCCTTTTCAGCCTCCAGAACGCTCGCATTTTGTGTGCCGCCGCGTATCTAAATCGTCGAAACCCCGCTCAAGATATTTGTTTCCAGAAAAGCGCGCGCATCGGTCTTGATTTCGACGAGATTGCCGTCAACCTCGATTGTTACTTGAATCTGCGCGACGTTGTCCTTGTCGACGCGGATATCGGTGACGCGTCCAACCGGAATTCCATTATATTGCACTGCCGAACCGCGGCTGAGGCCGGCGACTGAGCCTCTGAAGAAAATATAATAGGGTTGCAGTTCCCGACGAAATTCGATGCGGCCCAGCCATAACAGTGTGGCGAATCCGGCAAAGACAACAATAACTACAAATGCTCCCACCGCGGCGTAGTGCGCGCGCGTTTCCATCCATCCTCTCCGACTGTATCGGCTTTCCTTCAGGCCGATGTTGGGGCCGCGACAGGGGCCGTTCGATGCGGCAAGCGCTCAGCGGCAAGCTTTGCGGAGCGACCACGCGGCCCGTGAAAATAGGAATGTATCCACGGGTGATCGTCTTGCAACAACTGGTCGAGCGTGCCGACCCGGATCTTCTTGTCGACCAACACCGCGACGCGATCACAGATTGCGAAAAGCGTGTCGAGGTCGTGCGTGACCATAAAGACCGTCAACCCGAGGCTACTTTTCAAATCACGGATAAGATCGTCGAACTCACCGGCGGCGATCGGGTCGAGACCTGCCGTGGGCTCATCGAGAAAAACGATTTCGGGATCGACGGCTAGAGCGCGCGCCAAACCGGCTCGCTTTCGCATGCCGCCCGAGAGCTGCGCCGGAAATTTGGTTCCGGCATCCTCGGGTAAGCCGGCAAGGCCGATCTTCAGGGCCGCGATCTCATCCATCAGCGCCTGAGGCATGCGAAAAAACTCTCTGAGCGGCACCTCGATGTTTTGCATGACGGTCAGCGAGCTAAACAATGCACCGTCTTGAAACAGGACACCCCAGCGCTGTTCCAGTTCATGCTGCTCGCTTTCGCTCATGTTTAGAATATCCGTCCCGAAAACCTCAACTTCGCCTTCGACTGGTCGATTAAGCCCGATGATGGTCCGCAGCAAAACCGATTTCCCACTGCCGGACCCACCGACAATGCCGAGAACTTCGCCGGGGAATACATCCAGATCGAGCCCGTCATGCACGGTTTCGCTTCCAAAGCGGTTTACGAGGCCGTGCACGCTGATGATCGGCTGATGATTGTCCACGGTCAGATTTTCAACGTGGAGAAGAGGACGGAGAAGGCGGCGTCTGTCACGATCACGAGAAAGATCGATTCGACAACCGACAATGTGGTCAACCGGCCAACGCTTTCAGCGCTTCCCGATACCTGCAGGCCTTCATAGCAACCGATCATCGCGATAATGCCTGCAAAAATCGGTGCTTTGGACAGTCCAACCCAGAACGTTCGAACGCTGACTGCATACTGTAGCTCGCGTACAAATTGAGAGATCGAAATTCCGAGCACGCCCCAGGCCATCAGGCAGCCGCCGAACAATCCCATTAGGTTGGCGTACAAGGTCAGCATCGGCAGGGTCAGCAGGAGTCCAAAAAGGCGTGGGATTACCAACACCTCGACGGGGTCGAGGCCAAGCGTGCGCAGCGCGTCGATCTCTTGGCTAATCTGCATCGTGCCGATCTGGGCGGTAAACGCGCTGCCGGAGCGGCCGGCAATAATGATGGCGGTCATCAAGACCCCAAGCTCGCGCAGAATACTGATTGCCAGCAGATCGACGGTGTAGATCTCCGCGCCGAAGCGACGCAGCTGATCGGCACCCTGATAGGCGATAACGACCCCGATCAGAAACGACAGCAAGCCGACGATCGGCAGCGCGTTGACGCCCGTCTGCTCCATCTGAGCGACCATCGCGGTCAGCCTCAACCGGCCTGGGTGGAGAACCAGGCGACTCGTCGTCACACAGACGAGGCCGAAAAAGCCGAGAATGCTGTAGGCGCGGCGGAAGAGGCCGAAAGTGATTTCCCCGATATGGACAAAAAATCCAACGATCTGGGCAAAAAATCGAAGCAGCGTGCGGCGATCGGGGCGGGGATGGGTGCGGGCTTCCAGGTCTCCGCCGGCTCGGACTTGCTCGAACAGCGGCGCAAACATCGGCGCGAGATTGCATATCTGGGCCGGGTTGCCGCGGGCCGACAGATCGTGCTCGGTGCGCAGCAATAGCCAGGCGCCAGCGCTGTCGATGCGCCTGATTCCGGCGAGATCGATCGTCACTGGCCGATGCGGCGGCAGTTTTAGAGCCCGCAGTTTGCTGTCGAGCTCGGCCGCCGTTGCCACGAGCCATTCTCCCCCGGCCCTCAGCACCAGCTGGTCGGCGTCATCGGTTTCGACAAGGGTTGCTGCTGCTGCCATGGCCGCGCTCAAGATAAGCATTCGCGAGCGGCGGGCGAGACCTTTCCAACCATGCAAAAAACCGTTATGCGGCGTGGCGCCCCATACCCATCGCACGCGATCGATCGCCGAGGACGGTTCTATGGATCTGAAGCAACATATCCGGTCGATACCCGATTTCCCCAAGCCCGGGATTTTGTTCTACGACATCTCGACCTTGCTGGCGCATCCGCATGCGTGGCGAACAACCGTCATGCAGCTCGCCGAATTGCTGCGCCCGCATCAGCCGGACCTTCTTGTCGGGATCGAATCCCGCGGCTTTTTAGTTGCCGCGCCGGTCGCTTATGCGCTTGGATGCGGGTTTGCAATGATCCGCAAGCAAGGCAAGCTTCCCGGCGAGACTGTCCGCTTTACCTATGATCTCGAATATGGCAGCGACACGATCGAAATGCAGGCCGACGCGGTTGCGCCCGGTCAGCGCGTTGCGGTCCTCGATGATCTCCTCGCGACCGGCGGCACAATGCAGGCCGCGATCGATCTCGTTCGGCGGCAAGGAGGGATCGTTGCCGCAGCCGGATGCATCATCGAGCTCAGCTTCTTGCAGGGCCGAAACCGAATCGATGTCCCGTTTTCCGCGATGGTCGCCTACGACAGCTGATTGTCAGCGCGTGCTCAATCGTCGCTGCCGGGACGGCTCGCTCCGAGGCTGCGACCGATAACCGCGTAAAGCGGATCGCCGCCACCCGGCGGGGTTCGATCGAGGCAGCGCAAATCCGCCCAATTCCCGGCCTCGGCGAAATGGCGGGCGACCAAGCATAAATGGCCGGTGTCGTCGTGTAGGCACCAGCAGCCGATCGGTCGGGTCGGCCGGCAGCGCTTGGAGAATGTGACGACGAGCGGGGCCCCGGGCTTCAATACCCGTCCGATTTCGCGGATCACATCGCGCGGTTGCGTCAGCTGGTGAATTGCGACGCATAATGTGGCGCCATCGAACTCGCCGCCGCCAAACGGCAACCGCGGATCACGATTCAAATCCTGGATCCGCCACTCATCCAAAAATGGGTTTTCCGCCAATTCGCAGGCGTTGTCGCCAATTCCGACAACGCGCGAGTAGGATATTTCGGGTGGCAAGTGGCTGACCCAACCCGACATGACGTCGAGGATCGAGCCACCCTCCGGCAAGATTTCGCGGTAGAGATCGGTGATAGCCGCAATCCCGGCGTCATCAATATGGGTTAGGCTTGGTAGTTCGATTCCGAACAGCGAGTCCGCCAACTCATCGAAGCGCGGCAGAGGAAGCATCGGAAGCAGCGTCATTATCCCCCGTCTCTATGCTTGCCCTACGAGAGCTTGTGCCGACAGATAGGAAGAAATCGCCCGCGCTTCCATAGAAGAAAAATCGCACAAGGTGAAAACATCGAATGCGTGCCTGCCGCGACACGCTTTCAGCCGGACAGTGCGGCCTCAGCCGATGTCAGCGCCAGCCCGAATGCGTTTGCTACCGCCGCATACGTAACCCGCCCACGACAGACGTTGAGGCCGCGGCGCAAATGCGAATCCTCCGACAGCGCGCCCCGCCAGCCACGGTCGGCGAGTGACAAGACAAACGGCAGGGTGGCGTTATTGAGCGCGACCGTCGAAGTGCGCGCGACAGCGCCCGGCATGTTGGTCACGCAATAATGCACGACGCCTTCCTCGATGTAGGTCGGCGCGGCGTGGGTCGTCGGGCGGCTGGTTTCAAAGCATCCGCCCTGGTCGATCGAAATATCAACGATCACGGTGCCCGGCCGCATTGCCCGTACCAGCGGACGGCTGACGAGCTTGGGGGCGGCGGCGCCCGGGACCAGAACTGCTCCAATCACCAGATCGGCAGCGGTCACCTCATGCTCGATGTTTTCCATCGTCGCGAACAGCGTGTGAAGCTGAGCGCCGAATTGCAGGTCGAGCTCGTACAGCCGCGGCAGCGAGCGGTCGATGACCGTAACGTAAGCTTCCATACCCATCGCCATGCGCGCCGCATTGGTGCCGGCGACGCCGCCGCCCAAAATGACGACCTTGGCCGCGGGCACGCCAGGTACGCCGCCGAGCAAAACCCCGATGCCGCCCTGTTCCTTCTCGAGACAATGGGCGCCGACCTGTACCGCCATCCGGCCCGCTACTTCGCTCATCGGCGCCAGCAACGGCAGGCCGCCGCGCGCGTCGGTAACAGTCTCATAAGCAATCGCGATGGCGCCGGAGCCGATCAGCGCCTCGGTCAACTCACGGTCGGCCGCGAGATGAAGATAGGTGAACAGAATTTGGTCACGCCGCAGCAGCTCGGTCTCCATGCGCTGCGGTTCCTTGACCTTGACGATCAGTTCCGCCGCGGCGAAGACCTTGGCCGCAGTCGGCAGAATGCGCGCGCCGACGGCTTCGTAGGCGCGATCATCAAACCCGATGCCGGCGCCAGCGCCGGTTTCGACCACAACTTGATGGTCGTGATGAACCAACTCGCGGATGCTGCCGGGAACGAGGCCGACGCGGTATTCGTGGGTTTTTATTTCTTTTGGAACACCAATCAGCATAGGCCCGCCTCCGCTCGGCTGCGGCCGCCGGAGAAGTCCAAGTCGGGCTCGTCTCCGAGGATAGAACAGCCGAACAAGATCTGGGGAGAGGCGGATCGAATATAAGGCGTTGCAGCTTGGGCTAGTTCTCGGCCAGGCGCATTGCCACTTCGTCGGCCAATGCCAATGACGCGGTCAGCCCCGGCGATTCGATGCCGTACAAATTGACGAGGCCCGGTACGCCGTGGCTCGCGGGCCCCTGTACGACAAAATCGGCGGCGGGCTCGGTGGGGCCGCTGATTTTGGGGCGGATCCCGGCATAACCCGGCTGAAGAGCGCCGTCGCGCAAACCGGGCCAATATCGGCGAACCGCGGCGTAAAACGCCTCGCCGCGCCCCGGTTTGACCGTGTAGTCGACCGACGAGATCCATTCGACATCGGGACCAAAGCGGGCCTGGCCGGCGAGGTCGAGGGTGATGTGGACCCCGAGTCCGCCAGGCGGCGGCACCGGATAGACGAGGTGGCGAAAGCGGGTCCTGCCGCTGAGCGTGAAGTAGACGCCGCGGCAGAAGTAGGCAGGCGGGATGGTCTCCGCCGGGATATCCTGGATCACACCAGCGAGCGCCGGGGCATGGAGCCCCGCGGCGTTGACCAGGTATCGGCAGCGGATGGTGTCGGGCTCGTCGCCGCCGATCGACAACTCGAAACCGTCGGCGCGGACTTTCCCGGCAAGCACCGGGGTGCGCAACACGATCATTGCACCGGCGGCCTCGGCCTCCCCCAGATAGGCGAGCATTAAGCCATGGCTGTCGATAATGCCGGTCGATGGTGAAAACAGTGCCGCGACGCAGTGCAACTCAGGTTCGAGCCGGCGCGCCTCGGCGGCGTCGAGACGTTCGACATCGTCGACACCGTTGGCATGTGCCGCGGCGGCGATCTTCTCAAGCGCCGGGATCTCCGCTTCGTCGGAGGCGACGATGATTTTGCCGAGCCGCGCATGGGCGATGCCGTGGTCGCGGCAATAGGCATAGAGCCGCCGGCGGCCCTCGACGCAACTGGTCGCTTTGAGACTGTCCTTCGGGTAGTAGATGCCGCTGTGTATGACCTCGCTGTTGCGCGACGAGGTTTCAAAGCCGATGGTCCAGGCGCGATCGAGCACCAGTACCTCATGGCCGGCTAGCGCCAAGGCGCGGGCCACCGCGAGCCCGATCACTCCGGCGCCGACCACGATGCACTCGACTTCATCCATGCTTAGCTCCACCGCCTTTGGCGCTCGGTCTAGGTCCTCGATCCTTGTTCGCCCGCCAAAAAGACAGCGTCAAGCCCTACGCGCAAAAGCCCGCGTTACCCTCCACGCGGCCCCCCCGCGTGAGGCTGCTGGACGGCGTTGGCGAAATCCTCCACACTTCACTTTCGTGACAGGCAGCGAAGGGCAACGATGAGCGGGAAGACTGCAACGGTGCTGAGCCTCGGCGACTATCGGGCGCGGCAACGCACCCTGTACTTCACGCGCGGCGAATTAAACCAGCTTCTCGGTCTCTACAGCCTGCACGTGATCCGTGGGGTGTGGCGCGACTACGCGATCGACCACGCCCCGGGGCTCGCCCGGTTTTCGGTATTCCGTCACACGCAGGAATCGCCACTTTACACGATCGTCAAGACCGCTCCGTCGGCGGGCCGGCCAGGTGAATTTATCGTGCAGAGCGGCCGGCAGAAATTGCGCGTGTCGCGCAGCCTCCCCGAAGCGCTTGAGTTCTTCCGCACCCATTTGAGCCTGGTCGCCTCGGCTCCCGGCTAACCACGGGACGAGGGTCGGCGCGGAAGCATCCGGTCAAGCACATCATCGCGCTTGATTACGCCATGATAAAGCCCGCCCGCGAGATGAACCGCGACGAGCATATACACCAAATATTGACCGAGCAGATGAACCGCGATTGCCCATTGCGACACGCGCGGGTTTGGCGACGGCGAAGGCGGGATTGAGAACAGGCCGAAAAAGCTGACCGCGTGGCCTGCGGCCGCAGCGTTTACATAGCCAGCAAGCGGCATCACCAGAAAGACAAAATAAAGGCCGAGATGGGTCAGATGGGCGAGCGCGATCTCTATTCCGCCGAGCGAATTGGGCAGCGGAGGAGCGGGATGCCATAAGCGCCATACCGCGCGAAAGACCATCAGCGCCAATATGGTTAGCCCGACCGAACGATGCAGAAACAGAAGATTGGTGCGGGCCGAACTGCTGTGCGGCGCCGACCCGGCAGCCCAGCCCAGTGAGACGACGATCACCGCAAGTGCGGCGGCGAACCAATGAACGCATCGAGCCACCGGGTCGTATCGCCGAACGACGTCGGGGGTTTCGGGGCCGCCCATCGCCGAACGGCCGACCGCTCCACTGATGCTACCCATTAGAAGACACTCCCCCGGCTGCGGCGGTGCGCGTATAGCCGAGGGTTATGGCACAACTAAGTAAATGGGATAGGCGGAGCATGGTTATGTTATTGATTCCAAAACGCGTCCGGCCCCTGGGACTGACGCTTGCGACTCTGCTTCTGTTGGCGATACCGGTTCTACCGACTGTACCGGCGGCTGCCCAGCAGGCCAGCGAAGCCCAACGCAACGCCATCCGACAAGCCTGCCCCGCGGATTATCAGGCCCATTGCGCGAATGTGCCGGCCGCCGGCCAGGCGGCGTTCGCCTGTCTAGAGCGCAATCTCGCGCGCCTGTCACCGGCTTGTCAGAACGCAGTCAAGGCGGTTAGCACCGGAGCGGCGCAGCACGGCGCATCCTCTTCGAGCACCACAGCGGCCCCGGCCGCATCGCAATCTGCGGGTTCACCGCAATCGCAATCCGCGGCGCCGATGCCGCCGCGTGAGGAGCTGATGGTGTTGCGGCAATCCTGCGGTGGCGATTTCCGCGCCTTGTGCGGCGGTGTGCCGCTCGGCGGCGGCCGCGCCATCGCCTGTCTGCGCGCCCATGCCGGATCCCTGTCGCCACAATGCGGCGAGGCGCTGAGCGCGGCTCGCGGCAGCCGCTAAAGACCTTAGGCGGCGGTTGGGGTGGCCCCCGGTGGCCGCCCGGCATAAGATCGCCGCTATCGATCGGTCGTGGGGAGACGCGGCGAGATGATGGATCTCGCGTCACATGGCGCCGCGGCGGTGCGCGACCCGCTGGTCATCACCCTCGTTGTTTTTACCGCCGGTGGGTTGCTGACACACTTTCTGTTTCGGCGTCACCCGCTCGGCCGCGCGATGGTGCGCGTCATCTTTCTTGCGATCCTGACGATTGTCCTGTTGCGCGCCGAGATCGCGCCCTATCAGCCGCTGACCCTCACCGGAGTGCCGCTCAAGGACGCGGTCCGCGCGATACTCAAAATCGCGTGGTGGCTGTGGACCGCCTGGTTCGTGGTCGGGCTTCTCCGGGTCTTTGTCGTCACCGAGCATCGGCCGCGCGAGGGAAAGCTGATCCAGGATGTACTCGCCGGCATTGTTTACCTCGCTGCCATTTTTGCAATTGTCTCTTACGTCTTCGACCTGCCGATCAGAGGACTGCTCGCGACCTCGGGCATTATCGCGATCGTCCTTGGATTAGCGCTGCAAAGCACGTTGGGCGATCTGTTTTCCGGGATCGTTTTGAACTTCAGCCGCCCCTATCGTCCGGGCGATTGGATCAGCATCGAGGGCACCACCGACGGCCGGGTTATCGAGATCAATTGGCGCGCTACCCATGTGTTGACCGCCAAGCGCGACTTGGCGATCGTCCCGAACAGCACGATCGCTAAAGCGAAAATCGTCAACACCAGTTCGCCCTCGGGCATTCATGGCATGACGGTGACGGTTCGGCTTGAGGCCAGGACGCCGCCGCCGCCAACCACCCCGTCGCTGACGGGGCATCGGCTATCCGCCGTAGAGGTCGGCGCCGAGATCCTGCAACATGCTGTTGTCAATACCAGGCTGGTCCTCGCGACACCGGTTCCGCTGATTGCGGCCAAGGCGATCAGCGGCGACGCCGCCGAATTCGAGATCAGCTTCTATGTCGAGGAATTGGCTCAATCGACCCGCGCACAAAACGAGCTGCTCGCACAGATTTCGCGGCATCTTGCAGCGGCCGGCATAGCACTCGCCTCGGCCCAGAACCAACCCTTTTCGCCGCCGCAAGCCGTAGCGACCGAGGACGCAAAAACGCCCACCGAGCGTGCGATCGACCTTGTTGCGATCTTTGCCAGCCTGACCGGGGAAGAGCGCAAGACGCTCGCCACCATGGCCGAGCAAAGGCACTACGATGCCGGGGTCACTCTGGTCGAGCTGGAGATTCACTCAGCTCTCTATTTATCATCGGCGCGGGGGTCGCCTCGGTCACCCGGGTTGATTTGGAGGGCGAGATCGAGGTGGCGCGCCTCGGTCCGGGCGATCACTTCGGCGACATCGGGCTCGTGGCCGAAACGCCTATAGGTATCACCCTCCGAGCGCTCACGCCGATCACGATATATGAGCTAACCAAGGAGGACCTGGCGCCGGTGATCGGGAACCGGCCTGAAGTGGCGCAGCGGCTATGTCTCGAATTCGCTCAGCGTCAGGCTATGGGTGCGCTGCTCGCCTCGCCCAAGATCGACCAAGGTTTGCCGCCGAGCCGGGTGGCGGCATGGTTTTCCGAGCGGCTGCACCGCCTGTTCGATCTCGCCCAAGCCGACTGACCGCACGGCGATAAGCGCTGCCGAGCAGGCCCCGCTACTTCCAGGTCAGGAAGAAGCCGATGTCGCCGGGCATGCCGCCCGGATAGTCGACCACCTCGGCCCTCAAACCAAATTCCAGCGGCCGCAGGTGCTCGTGCCAGAACTCGTAGGCGAGTTTTGGCCGGCCTTCCAAGGTCGTTTCCCAGCCGTCTTCGGCGTTGTTGATGCGGCGGCCCCGATCGCTGCACAGCGAGTTTGGGAAACGATAGACCTGTACCTCTTGCTGTCCGCGCTCGGCGGCTTGGCTGACCAGTTGCATCACTTGCTGCAGCAATTGTTCGGGGGTGCGGTCGGGCGGCTTGTGAAACTCGGCCATAACCGCCTTTTGCCGCTCTTCCTGCTCTTGCCGGTGGCGCGCCTCTTCGGCCGCCTTTGCCGCCTCGCGCTCGGCCATGCGGCGTTTGATATCGGCAGCGGAGAATACGCCGGCGCCACCCGGCTGCGTCGTGCCCCGATCTCCGGACATGGCTTCCCTCCTGCAGTGTCAGTCTTTCAGCATCGCGCGGGCGTGGCGGGCGATCATCAGATTCTCGTCGGTCTTGATGATAAAAGCCGCAACGCGGCTGGCGGGCGTGGTGATGCGCTCCTTATGCTCGCGGTTCGCGGCTTCATCCAATTCCAGCCCGAGCCAATTGCACGCCCGGCAAATCGCGGCGCGCACCGGTGCGGCATTCTCGCCGACGCCCGCGGTGAACACAACGCCATCGAGACCGCCTAGCGCTGCCGCCAGCGAAGCGATGTGACCGGCGACCCGGTAGCAAAACACCTCTATCGCAAAACGCGCACGCGGTTCATTGCTCGCCAGCAATTCGCGAAAATCGGACGATACGCCAGACAATCCCAGCATGCCGGAACGGCGGTACAGCAGATCGACCAGCGCGTCCGCCTGCATGTTCTTATTCTGGAGCAGGTGCAAAACAACACCGGCGTCGAGTTCGCCGCAGCGGGTGCCCATCGGCAATCCGTCGAGCGCGGTGAACCCCATCGTCGACGCGATCGAAATGCGCTCCCGCAAAGCACAGGCCGAGCAGCCATTGCCGAGATGCGCGACAACGACCCGGCCATTAGCGATTTCCGGCGCACGCTCCGGCAACACCGAGGCAATGTATTCGTAGGAGAGGCCGTGAAAGCCGTAGCGCCGAATTCCCTCCTCGAAAAACGCGTAGGGCAGCGCAAAAGCCTGCTCGACCTCGGGCGCCGTTCGATGAAACGCGGTGTCGAAACACGCGACCTGCGGCAGGTCGGGATTGAGCTGGTGCGCCAGCTTGATCGGCGCCAGATTGAACGGCTCGTGCAGCGGCGCCAGCGGTATCAGCGCTTCCAGCTCAGCGATCAATTCCGGGGTGACCGGCGCCGGCCGCGAATAGTGCATGCCGCCATGCACGACACGATGGCCGAGCGCCGCAAGTCGGCGATCGCCCAGCTTTTCTCGCGCCCAGGGCAATATCGCCGGGATTACCTCGCTCGGCACGGTCGGCGGCTTCGCGCCGAGATCTGGCGGATCGAGCTTTTCGCCATCTCTGCCGGTGGCGCTCGCTGAGGGGTGCGCGCCGATCCCATCGACCTGGCCGGAGAGTATCCGCTGCTCGCCCTCGTAAAAGCTGAATTTAAGCGATGACGATCCGGCGTTGATCACACCGATCAACGGCTCGGTGCCTGCTGAATTCATAAAAAGTGAGCCTCCTCAGCCGAGGATGTTATAACCGCCATCGATATAGATCGTGTTGCCGGTCATGGCCCCGGCATATTGACTCGCGAGAAAGACGCAGGCCGCCCCGACCTCCTCGATCGTCACCAAGCGCCGGGCAGGGGCCCGCTCCGCGACCCGCTCCATCAGCGCATCGAAATCGGGAATTCCCGAGGCGGCGCGGGTCGCCAGCGGGCCGGGACTGATTGCATGCACCCGGATGCCTTTGGGGCCGAGCTCAGCCGCCAAATAGCGCACCGTCGATTCCAGCGCCGCCTTGACCGGCCCCATAATCCCGTAATTCTCGATGACTTGGTTGGCGCCGTGATAGCTCATCGCAAAGATGGCGCCGCCGGATGTCATCAGCTTTTCGGCCCGTCGCGTCAGGTCGATCAACGACCAGCAGGACACGTCCATCGCGGTCAGAAAGCCGTCGCGCGGGCAATCGGTCACGCGGCCTTCGAGCGCCTGGCGCGGGGCAAAAGCAATCGAGTGGACGAGAATGTCGAGCCGTCCCCACCGCGACTCGATTTCCTCGAACAGCGCGTCGGCTTGCGCGTTGTCGCGCACCTCCAACGGCAGGAACACCGAAGCCTCGACCGCTTTGGCCAGCGGCTCGACATAGGGGCGCGCGCGATCGTTGAGGTAAGTCATCGCGATCTCGGCACCAAAACGATGCATCGCTTCGGCGCACCCCCAGGCGATCGATCGGTCGTTGGCAACCCCGACGATCAGTGCTTTTTTCCCGCTTAGGATTGCCGGATTTGCCGCCTGCGAGGCTTGTTGCGACATGTTCTTCGCCTACCGGATTGCCGCGGCGGCATTGCGGCGGCGGGTATCGGCGACGAGGCTCGCGACCGCGCAGGAGGCAAGCCGGGTGATGACGCTGTCGGCGCGGCTTGTCAGGATAATCGGAACGCGCGCGCCGAGCACAATGCCGGCGGCATCGGCTCCGGCGAGGAATGACAGGCTCTTGGCCAGCATGTTTCCGGCTTCAAGGTCGGGTACGACCAGCACATTTGCCCGGCCGGCGACCGGCGAGACGATGCTTTTGATCGCCGCCGCTTCCTCGCTGATTGCATTATCGAGCGCCAGCGGGCCGTCGAGGATGCCGCCGCTGATCTGCCCGCGCTCCGCCATTTTACACAAAGCCGCGGCTTCGACTGTGGACGGGACGGCAGGGTTGACCGTCTCCATCGCTGACAGTATCGCGACCCGGACCTCCTCAAAGTGCAAGGCATGGCCGAGATCGATCGCGTTTTGCACGATATCAACCTTATCGGCGAGGCTGGGCGCGATATTGACCGCGGCGTCGGTGATGATCAGCGGGTCCTGATGGCCAGGGACATCCATCACAAAGCAGTGGCTGATGCGCCGCGCGGTGCGGATACCGGTGTCGCGTGCGACGACAGCGCCCATAAGTTCATCGGTGTGGAGGCTGCCCTTCATCAATGCTTCCGCTTTGCCTTCGCGGACGAGTGCGACACCTTTGGCGGCCGAATTATGGCTGTGCGCCGATTTGACCAGCGCAAAGCGCGATATGTCGGCCTTGGCAAGCCCGGCCGCATCGCGAATGCGAGCCGGAGGCCCGACCAGGATCGGATCGATTAGCCCGAGCTGCGCCGCCTCGACGGCACCCTCGATCGAGACCTGGTCACAAGGATGAACCACCGCGGTTTTAACCGGGGGCAAGCGCTGTGCCTCGTGCAAGAGCCGTTCATAGCGCTCGCGCCCGGCGAGTTTTGCGCTCATCGCCGGCTACTCCGCGGCCGTCTGCCGTTGCCGCTCGCCGACGATTGGCACCGGAAGGTCGAGCACCGCCTCGACGCGCTCGAGCCGATGGCGGCCCTCTTCCGACAGGGCGCCGCGAGTGGATAAAATCCGATGAACCATGGCCAGCCCTTTTTCGCATTCGCGGCGATCGTTTTGCAGCAGTGTCGGCAATGCCGCAATCGCGCGCTCTGCGTCTTGCAGCACGAGCAGATACTGCTCTTTGACGATCTCCTTAAACCGCGTGAGGCCAATGCGCTCTGCCGGCGGCAACTCGGCGCCGATCTGTTTGATTGCCGCAAACCCGCGCTCATCGACCGAGCCTTCCGGCAGACGGACATAGATTAGCGCGCGTACGACCGCTTCCGTCAGACCGCCTTGGTCGATGCATTGTTCGAGATGAGCGGCGGCTTGGGCCGCCGCGGTCTCGTGCGCCACATCGCGGGCAATGCGGCGGCTTACCGAGGTTTCGTCGGCGCGTAACCCCGCCATGGCCTGCAGGATCGGAGAGCCGTAGGTGTTAAAAAAGAATAATTCGGTCGCGGCGTCGCGCGCCTCGCCCCAGAGTTTGAGCCCGCCAGCGATCATCTCCGACATCGTGTGCTCGAAGGCCAGGAACGGGTTGTCTGGACGAACCGGGCGGCGATTTTCGCGCACTGTCTCGGCCCAATTCGCGACCGGCCGCATCAATGGGTTTTCGTCGGCGAAGATCTCAAAGCTGAGGCGGTTGGGATGGCTGCGCCGCATCAGTTCGGCGCCGGTCTCAGTCACCATGGCGCGCACCGCCGGGCGCGTCAGTGTGCTGTAGACCCCCTGGCTGACTTCGGAAATCCGCGCGGCGGTGGCAAAAGCGAGATCGTCGTCCGGGCTGTTGCCGCCGAGTGCGCGGATGTCATCGAGCTTGCGGGCCTCCAAGGTGAACAAGTAGTTGCCCTGCACCAGCTGCGGGTTTTCGACGGTTTGGTCGACGCCAGTGATGACAGCTTCGTAAAGACCCGGCGGCATTAGATCGATCATGTCCATCGACTGGGCAAATTCTTCGTGCTCCTTGGTCGCCACTTTGCCCGATACGAAAATTCCGAGGTGACCGATGCTGTTATGCAGGCAGTAGACGATCGTCTGGCCGGCGGCGACGATTTCGTCTTCGTGGTCATAGAGATCGAGGATCCAATCGAGGGCCTGCTGCGGCGGCGTAATGTCGTCACCCCACGAACAGAAGACGATGATCGGCGATTTGATGTTGCGTAGATCGATTCTGAGACCGTTTGAGCTGCGCAGCTCGCCTGAGGCGAGCTTGTTGCCGACAAACAATTGATCGGCAATCCACTGCATTTCGCCGGCATTGAGCAACACCGGGCTACCCCAATATTTCTCGAATTCGAGGAAGCGTGGCGGCTCGGTGTCGATCTTTGAGTAGACGTTGTAGATCTTCTTCCAATAGGTGTTGTCGGGGTGCATTGATTCGAAGTTCGCGATAAGATTGGCGCCGTCGAAAATGCCTTTGCCGAGATCACCCGCCAGCGAGGTCAACCAGGTCCCGCCGAGCAGCCCACCGAGATAGCGCATTGGGCTCTTGCCGCGGACGCCGGCCCAATAGGACAACGGCGAGCCCGCGAGCAGGATCGGTCCCGCATGTTCTGGATGGATCGCGCTCATCATCATGATTTGCCAGCCCGCCTGGCAATTGCCAATCAGACAAGGCTTGCCTTCGGCGTTCGGGTGGCGTTTGGCGACTTCCTCGACAAACCATGCCTCTGCGTTGCAGACATCCTCGATCGTCTGGCCGGGCATCGGGTCGGGCAAAAACCCCACGAGATAGCAGGGATGGCCGGCTTTAAGGGCAACGCCGATCTCGCTGTCGTGCTTCATGCCGCCAATGCCGGGGCCATGCCCGGCGCGCGGGTCGAAAACAATAAACGGACGTTTGCTTTGGTCAATAACAGTACCGATCGGCAGGATGATCCGCACCAGCCCGTAATTCACCGGGCGCGGCAGGGTTCTCCCATCGAGCACCAATTCGGCGTCAAAACTCAGTACGTTCGGGGCCTTGCGAGCGTTGTGCTCGATAGAATTATTGCCGCGCTGCCGCAATACGTCCCACAACAGAATAGAGCGCTGGCAGGCGTCCACCCAATAATCAACGAAATCGTTTGATACCGGCATCGGCCATAAGGATGCCGGATTTCCGGCTTTCTGGGGCGCGTTGACGCCTGAAGCACCTTGCATGTCAGCCTCGCAGCTCGTGGATACAGGTCAAACCGATCTATGATTTATTTAAGTTTTTGTGAACTTTCTGCCCCGCCATGCCTCCAAGCGTAGCGTGCATGAACCGATTGGGTCTTTGATCCAAGTCAAAGACCGTTGCCGATAAGGAAGCTTGTGCGATGCACAAAAGCCGGGCGCCGGCACCGAGTCAAGCGAATTGGTGTGCACTCACAAACCCGGTGAGAGTTCCGAGCCAGAAACGGCGACGCGCAGCTGGGCGGAGCGGTGCGGCCGCGACAAGAGCTTTAGTGGGCTGCAGTACCCGTCGTTCGGGGTTGAAGGCGCTTAGGTCCGACCGATCAGGGACCATGACCGAAGTACCCGCACCGAGCGCGCCGCGGTCGCGTGGCCGCCCGCCGACCAACGCGGACCCCTCCCCCCGTGCCGGAATCGAGGCCCCGCCAGAGCCAACCCACCCGCTTCAAACGCTTGCGCACGATCAGCTTTATCGACGATTTGCCAATGACCGCGACCGGGGAAGATCCCGCGTTTCAGCCCGCGCGAAAACAACACGGTCGGTGGATGATCCCGGCCGCGGGTGATCTCCTTGCTCTCGCGCCTTAAGCCGTCAGCACTTCGAGAAGGTGGCCGTTCGGGTCCTTGAAGTAAAACCCGCGGCCGCCGTGGTGATGGTTGATCGTCATGTCCTCGGACGCGCGCGGTCCGCTGCCATAGGCGATGCCCTCGGCCTTGACCCGGTCGAAAATCCCGTCGAACTCAGCTTCGCTGACCTTGAAGGCATAATGGTGCCGTTCGAACTGTTCCCAATTATCAAAATCGATGGTCAGCGTGTCGTTGATCCTGACTGGCGCGAAATGCGACATCGGGCCGTCGTAGCTAAGCCCGAAAATCCGAGCGAAAAATCGTGCGGACGCTTCTTTGTCGCGAGCGGGCACGATTGTGTGGTCGAGATGAATTGTCATGCGACCTCCCTTGCCTCTGCACAGCAGAAATGAGGTTGTCACGACGGCGGCACAAGCCGGGATTGTTCCTGAGCGTGGATATCGGAAGTCGGCTCCTGTGAACTGGCTCACACCGTTTCCCGCACCCGGCGCGTTATTGGTATTTCGCCGATTTGCGCCAAACGGCATCCGCGGTCGCGAAGTGTGACTTCAGCCGCGGAGATCAAAGAACGCGCAGCAGCTTCATCGGCGCTCCCGACGGCGGGGCCAGGGAGACGGCCCCAGGATCAGGTATGGAGAGTAGTAATGATCCACCAGGATATCACCGCACCGCACCATCGCATCCCGCGAGCTTTCGCGTTGCGAACCCAGGCAGCCGGGCACGATGCATTTATTTCGCCGCCGGTGCAGGCCGATAACGGCGATGAGGCCCGCTATGGGGACAAATCCGGCACCTATACCAAAGGCGTTCTGCAAACCGGCGTCGGGCTTGTGGATCTTGCCGCTTATGAAAGCTTCAAGAAGGCGCTGCACAGCGGCAACCTTGCCGATTTCGCGGCAATTACCTTAGGCGGACCGCGCACCCTCAATGGGCCCCAGGGCGGTCTGGCGTTCTATCTGGGATGCCCGGATTGCAGCCAATTCGGCGTGCCGCCGGCGCCGGCGCTGGCCAGCGAGGAATATGCAACCGAGCTCGTCGAGTTGTACTGGGCCTCGCTGCTTCGGGACGTCCCGTTCACCCATTATTCATCGGATCCGACCGCGGTCCAGGCCGCAACCGAACTGTCGACATTGCCGACTTATGCGGGGCCGAGGGACGCCACCCACCACGTTACGCCGGACCTGCTGTTCCGCGGCAATTTTCCCGGCGAGACGATCGGTCCCTACGTTTCTCAATTGATCCTCCAGAACACCAGCATGGGTGCGTTGCCGGTTATTCAAAAATACACGACGTTCAAGAAGAACGTCGATTATATGAAGGACAAGATCACGTTCTTGCAGGTGCAGAACGGTATATCGACCGGGCTGCAGCTTCAAACCGACGTGCCGCTGTTTCTCCACGACGGGCGCGGGTTTGCCGCCTACACCCATTCCGACGTGCTCTACCAGGCGTACTTCACGGCGTATCTGGTGCTGAATACAATCAACGCGCCGTTGAACCCGGGCAATCCCTACATCGGGTCGAGCACGCAAAACGGTTTTGGCACGATGGGTCAGCCAGACATTGCCGCGACCCTGGCCGCGGTGGCCCGCGAAGCGATCAATGCAGTCTGGTACCAAAAATGGTTTGTGCATCTTCGCCACCGTCCGGAGTCGGGCGGCGCCATCGTCTATCTGCAGAACATCGGCGAGGGCAATATGATCGAAGGGCACGTCAGTCCAACCGTGCTGAGTTCCAAGGCAGTGCAGAACAGCTTTGCGGCTAACACCAGCTATTTCCTGTCGCAGGCTTTTCCGGAGGGTTCGCCGACTCATCCGGCCTATCCGACCGGGCACGGCACCGTGGCAGGCGCCTGCATTACCGCACTGAAGTTCTTCTTCGACGGTGATTTCACCATCCCGAACCCGAAGGTGCCCTCAACCGACGGGACAGCGCTCAACAATTACACCGGCAGCAACGCTGGCCAGCTCACCGTAAGTGGCGAACTGCACAAACTCGCACACAACATCAGCTTTGGCCATGGCATCCACGCCGGTATCCACTGGCGCAGCGATACCGACACTTCAATCCAGTTGGGCGAGGCAGTGGCGCTCAGCTACTTGCAGGACCTGACGCACACCTACAATGAGAAGTTCACAGTGAAGTTGACAAAACTCGACGGCACCATCGCGACGATCTCTAACCAATAAAGCATTGCACGCAACGCCAGATATGTCCTCCAGTGCATTTGCCGATACCCGGCATTGAGCTACTGCGTTCTGGCAGACGATAATATCGCGGGCGACCCTGATCCGAAATGTGGATCAGGGTCGCTCCGACAGCGCTATCGACAGTCTCGGTATCGCGAACGGGTCTGCGGGACCATTCTGGGGAAAGCTTGTCCAGCTCTCGCAAAATGAAAAGCCGATCAGCTTGAATAAAATTCGATCAGCTTGATTGAGCTGCCGCGAGCCGACGGCGGCGAGCGCGCATAAACGAATTACCACCGCCATGGATGCGAGTTGATGGCTTCGCAGCCTGTCCGAGGGAACCGTGTGGCGCAAGCCGCAACTCATCCTGCGAATAACGGCGTTCAAAGTCTTCGTCGGTAAATGCGAAGCCGGGTTTTTCTTGATTGAGGTTTGCTTCCGACATCCGGATCGTTCCCTCCACTATGCATTTCGGAAAGAATTCCATAGAAGCCGCGGTGTCAGCAATCGGATGTTCGCAACCCCGATGCGTCTTGCGCGCAACGCTAGATCAGAGCGCGGCCGGCTATGCGCGACTGATTGTGAAAGCTTTGGGTTTAGCGCACGGTTCCTGGGTCGCAGGCATGCAGCTCACAGGTAAAGCCGCCCGACCGGTGCATCCGAGGTCGCGAGGACAAAAAAGAAGCAATAGAGATGCATCGGATAGAATTTGTTTGACCTATTGCCAGTTTGCCGTATGAGAGACGATCATTTTGTCGAGTAAGAGGGGGAGATCGCCGATGGACATCGAAGACACACCAAGAAGCGGTGGGCTTGGCCCGGTGACAAAGATCATTGCCAGCTACGTTGGAAATCATACGGTTTCGGCAGATCAGCTCTCGGCGCTAATCATATCCGTTGATCAAGCAATTCGTAATCTCGGGACGCCGGTGCAACTCCCCATTCCACGTATGCCGGCAGTTCCGATAAGGCGATCTGTCCAGCAAGACCATGTCGTATGTCTCGAATGTGGGTTTCGGGGGAAGACTTTACGGCGCCATCTCGGAACCCGACATGGTCTCAGGGTTGCCGAATATTTGCGTCGCTGGAAACTCCCTAGCGATCATCCGCTGACCGCGCCTGCCTATTCCGAACAGCGCTCGGCAATGGCGAAGGAGCTCGGGCTCGGTCGCAAGCGCGGCCGTTCACGCGGCAGACCGCGCCGCAACCGCGTATGACGCCTCCGGTGGAGCGTATGGGTACGCACTCGCCTGCTTGCAAATAGGCCACAGCGGCGCGGCAACGCAGCATCTTGGTAACAATAAAGGTCGCTGCTAGCCGGGGATGCTATCGTTTCCGAGGTAGCGCCAACTCTTGCTATGAGCGACCTGCTCGGCGACCCGGCGGGCCTCGAGCTGACCGAGCGCATGGCGGATCGAGGTGAAGGCCAATGCCACCCCCTGGTCCCGCCGTAAAGTATTTCTGATCTCGGTTGGACGAGCAGCGCGCGGCGCGATCGATTGCAAGACAAATTCGATCAGCTTGGCGTTGGTGCCCCGTCGCGGGCGGCGCGGCCGGTTTGACGCCGCGGAGCAGGGCCCGTCAGCCTCGATTCCCAAATGCGATTGCCGCTCCAGTTCGGTGGGAGGCGGCTGTTGCGAGGCGAACTCCCGGATTGAGCACATCGCCGCGGCGTAGCCTTCCGCGAAAGCTTCCCTTCTAACTGCGTCGATTTCGTCCCGCAGTCGCGTCAGTGCTGTGTTGATCATTTGGTTAATGTCCTTGTCGTCTACCTGGAAATAATACAACATCTTTTCCAAGGCTGATAGACTATTCGGTAACTGTTTAGTAACTTTTCGCGAAGATGGGGCGGCCCTGCTTCTCTCCATTAACTTGCCGCTGTTCACTCTAGCTCCGAAGCGCCTGAACTAAATTGACGTGGCGCCACCCTAGGCACCCGATTGCACGCTTGCCCTATAATAAAAATGGTTAGGTCCTTCGGCCGGGCGATTGATTCAAATCAACCGACCACCGCCAAATTACGATAAAAGCAGCTCAGGTTTTGGAGGTATTCGTGTATCAAAATGCCGCGATCCTCGCCGCTTTTCTGCTGATCTACAGCGCGGTGGCTGGCCGGGTCGAACGATCCTGGCTCAGCGGGCCGATCGTATTTACCGCCGCGGGATTGCTTCTGGGCCCCTTCGGGCTCGGGTTCGTCCGTCTGAACCTCGGCGCCGAAGGTTTGCGCACCCTCGCCGAGCTCACACTCGCGATGGTTTTATTCACCGACGCCGCCAATGCGGATTTCGATATTGTCAGGCGAAATATCGGCGTTCCCGAAAGGCTGTTGCTGATCGGGCTGCCGCTGACAATTGTGCTTGGTTTCCTTGTGGCCATGGTTCTGTTTCCCGGCCTGGCGCCGCTCGAAATGGCGCTGCTGGCGGCAATGTTGGCCCCGACCGATGCGGCGCTAGGCAAACCCGTCGTGACGAACAGCGCTGTTCCGGCTGTCATGCGCGAAGCGCTGAATATCGAGAGCGGCCTCAATGACGGCATCTGCGTGCCGATCGTCGTATTGCTGCTGGGGCTCGCCGTCGGCACCCAACTCGAGCACGGGACGATGTTTCACGCGGTTAAAGTGGTCATCGAGGAGCTGGGTATTGGGTTGGCGGTCGGCCTTGTGCTGACCTGGCTGGCCGTGCGGATGCTCCGTTTTGCCGAACGTCAGGGTTGGATCAGCGAGCATTGGCAAGAAGTCCCGATCGTCGCCCTGGCCGCTGCGTGCTTTGCCGCGGCACAGGCGATCGGCGGCAGCGGGTTTATCGCCTGCTTTGTCGGCGGCTTGCTGCTGAGCGGGCTGCGCCAATCCCACAAGGATGAGGTGCTGCGCGGTGCAGTCGCCACTGGCGAGGCATTGGCGCTGCTGACTTGGGTGGCGTTCGGGATCGGAGCGCTTGCCCAAATCATCGCGCGGTTCAGCTGGCCGGTCCTGCTCTATGCCGTCCTCAGCCTGACCGTGATTCGCATGGTCCCGGTCATACTGTGTCTCGGCGGAACCGGAATGCGTCTCTCGGATAAGCTATTCGTCGCCTGGTTTGGGCCGCGCGGGCTCGCGACGATCGTGTTCGGGGTTATCGTCCTCAACGAAAAGCTCCCCGGCAACGACACGATCATCGCGGTGGCCGGGGGCACCGTCTTGCTGAGTGTTATCGCTCATGGCATCAGCGCCAACCCGTTGGTCAAGATCGTCGCTCGACGAACGGCCGAGCAGCCCCCGGCCGCTCGGCGCGCCTAAGGAGAGACGGCTATGCGCCCAAACGCACGACCATGCCGTCAGCGCCCAGGCTCAGCGACAACCCTTGGCGTTTCGCCTTTAGGCGCAGATAGACACCATTCGAGTTTTGCAGCCACATTTGGCCTTTACCCTGCTCGCCGATTGCCCAGCCGCTGCGAGCTTGGCCATAAACGCCCTCAAAGTCCTGAAGACGCCGGAGATTATAGACGCTCCCGACAGCGTCGATCGTGGATATGCCGAATCCCCCGATCCCGAGGCCCCCGAGCTTGAAAGGATAGCTGCGGCCGTGGAAGTACAATGTGCCACCACCCATAGCGCCGCTGCCGATGAACGCGACCTGCACCTGATGAATATTGACGCTGCCCGAGGGGCGTGCCGGCGGTGCGCTTTGCGCAAACACCCCGGCCGAGAGAACGCCAAACATTAGCGCGGCGGCCGACCCTTTAACAAACCACCGAAAAAACCGAACAAACATATGTGATTTTCCTTTGACGAAGATTTCTGCACCCGATGGATACCTCAAGGCCAGAGTGCGCGTCGAACCGCATTGATCTGCGTCAATACGGAACCGAGGTCGGTCTGCTGCCGAGCACCTGTTAACGCGCAGTGGGGCGCGCACCCGCCGCCAGCGCCAATCGAACCAACTCTGATAGGCTGCGTGCGCCCATCTTGTCCATAACGCGGGCGCGGTGGATCTCGACCGTGCGCGGGCTGATCGCCAGATCGTAAGCGATCGACTTGTTTGGCAGCCCGGCGAGCAGCCCTTCAAGCACCTCGCGCTCGCGCGGCGACAACAGCGCCAGCCTCCCGGCAGCAGCGGACAACGGCAAATCTTGCCGAGATGTTAGATCAAGCCGCGCGAAAGCAGCCTTAACACTCTCGAGAATCGCCGCTGTCGAGAACGGTTTCTCAATGAAATCGATCGCCCCCGCCTTCATCGCCTTGACCGCGAGCGGGACGTCGCCATGGCCGGTGATGACGATCATTGGGAAATCAAGCCCGGCCTCGGTGAGGTGCCGGCGAAGTTCGAGCCCATCCATCCCGGGCATTCGAACATCAACGATCAGGCAGCCGGCCGGCAGCTGCGGAGCGGCAGCCAAGAATTTGTCGGCGGAACTGAAGCTTGAGGCGGCATAACCCTCGGATTCGAGCAGTACCGATACCGAATCGCGCACCGCCTCGTCGTCGTCGACGACGTAGACGCAGCGGTGCTGGGTCTGCGCTCCATTCGCCAAGCGGCACCCTCGGGAAGCGGATAATTCCGCCGGTATTAAGCTGGCGCTGAGCCGGGGAAGCAACCGCTCACATGCCGCATCTGCGATTTCCGTAACTATCCTATCGTCCGACCGGTCTGCCGGAAACTCGCTCTTCCCAGAGCTGCCCGGTCTCCGCACCACAGTCACCTCGTCCCTTTCCCGGCCGTTCAAGGATATGCTTCGGGGATGCGACTTGCAGCAAGCCGTGGCGGCAGATTGGCCGATGCGACTTCGATCAGCCGTCGATTTTATTCGAATGCACGGCGCTTGCGACCCGCGTAATCGCGGCGCGGGCGAGCGCGTCGGCGCGCTCGTTTTCGGGGTGGCCGGCATGGCCGCGCACCCACACCCAATCGACCTGGTGGGGCTCTGCGGCGGCTTCGAGGCGCTGCCATAGGTCGACATTCTTGACCGGCTTTTTGTCAGCGGTGCGCCACCCCCGCTGTTTCCAGCCATGGATCCATTTGGTAATGCCGTCGCGCAAATACTGGCTATCGCTGTAAAGCCGCACATGGCACGGCCGCTTCAAGGCTTCGAGACCGGCGATCGCCGCCATCAACTCCATACGATTGTTGGTAGTGGCGGGCTCGGACCCGGAGAGTTCCTTCTCGACGCCACGGTAGCGCAGGATGGCACCCCAGCCGCCCGGCCCCGGATTGCCGCTGCAGGCGCCGTCGGTAAAGATCTCGACCTCGCCGTTCTCGACCTCTTCATTCTGGGCCGCGCCATTCTGGGCCGCGCCATTCTGGGCCGCGCCGGTATTAGGCATCGAGGCCGTACTCGCGCACATTGGTGACGGTTCGGTGAAAGCGCAATTTTCGCAGGAATTCGAGCGGGTCTTTGGGTCGTACCAACGCGCCGGCGGGCTGATTGAGCCAATCGAACAGCCGTGTCAGCAAAAACCGCAAGGCGCTGCCCCGCGCCAGCAACGGCAAAGCCGCAAGTTCGGCTGGCGACACTGGCCGCGCTTGCCGGTAATTTTCGAGCAACAGCCGCGCCTTGGTCACATTGAGGCTGCCGTCCGCCTCAAAGCACCAGGCGTTCAAACACACCGCCAAATCATAGGCAAGAAAATCGGTGCAAGCGAAGTAAAAGTCGATCAGACCAGAGACTTCGCGATCGCGGAAAAACACATTATCCGGAAACAGATCGGCATGAATAACGCCCGCCGGCAGATCGCTTGGCCAGACCTTTTCCAGATAGCACAACTCGGCGGCGAGTTCGTCGGCCAAGCCCGGCTGAACCTCGGCGGCGCGCGCGGCGCTTGCTTCGAATAGCCGGCGCCAGCCTGCGACCGATAGATTGTTCGGCCGCCGCAAGGCAAACGACGCTCCGGCGCTGTGCAAGGCAGCCAGTGCGCGGCCGACCCCGGCGCAATGAAACGGCTGGATGCGGCGCGGCCACATGCCGGCGAGAAACGTCACCATAGCCGCCGGCCGGCCGCACAATTCGCGCAATGCCTTACCGTCGCGGCCATGCAATGGCGTCGGGCAGGCAACGCCGCTTTTCGCCAGATGCTCCATCAGCGCGATAAAGAACGGCAAATCCTCGCGCGCAACCCGCTTCTCATAGAGTGTCAGGATGAAGTTGCCGGCTTCGGTCGTGACCAGATAGTTCGAATTTTCGACCCCTTCGGCAATCCCCTTGCACGACAACACCTCGCCGATGTCGTAAAGTGCCACAAAGGTCCGGAGCTCGTCATCGGCGACATCGGTATAGACAGCCATCGGCGGCGCACACACTCAAAAGAACAAACTTCAGCACAGCGGCGCGGGCTTGTCTGCCCAGCGCGGCTCGCATACAGTCCCGCCGCCGCAAAACGCCGCCGCGACGCGTGGAGCCGGCAGGACGACGGTGGGGGAAGAAATGGTCGAACAACCGATTCCAGCGCAGAAAGAGCCGTACGGCATCAACGTTGAAGCCGGCAAGCGGTATTTCTGGTGTGCCTGCGGGCGCAGCGCCAGCCAGCCATTCTGCGACGGCTCGCACAAGGGCACCGGGCTGACCCCGGTTCCATTCACCGCCGAGGCCAGCGAGGAAGTGTGGCTGTGCGGCTGCAAGCAGACCGCAGGCAAACCTTTCTGCGACGGCACGCATAACGGCCTGTGAGGCAGGCGCAAGTTGCACGGGGCGCCGCACTCCTCGGCCTCCTCGCCCTATCGGGTTGCGGTCTATTTTCGTCTTCGTCGCCGAAACCGGAGCAAGCCTGTCCGGCGGCGGTGATCCTGCGGCCGCTCGCCAACACCGCGGTGTTTGGGCCGACCGCGGAGCCGAGACCCGATAACGTCGCGTTTTACGGTCTGTTGAGCGAGGTCGACCGCTCATGCGACTTCACCGGCGACTCGGTGCGGCTAACGCTCGACGTGATCGTGGTCGGCCAGCGCGGTCCCGCGCGCCAGGCTAACGCGGTCGACTTTACCTATTTTGTCGCAGTCACCGCTCCTGGCCAGCAAGTGCTGAGCAAAAGGCCGTTTTCGGTGCACATCGCGTTCGAGCCCGACCAGGTTCGCGCCGGCGTTACCGATCACATCGTCGAGACGATCCCGCTTGGCGGCCACAAAGCGAGCGATCTCAACCTGCTCGTCGGCTTCCAACAAAGCCCGCAAGTCGTCGATTTCTACAAACACTTCCGCGGCCGCTGATTCCCGTCATTGGCGCGAGAATGTTTTGCGGCTATCGGCCACGCGCAATCTCTCGCGCGTCTAGCCGAGGTCGAGCCCGTAGATCTCGCGGGCGTCGCGAACGCCGCGCAACGCGTGCGTGCCGAGCGATTTGAGGCGAGGGTCGCAGCCCACCGCGGCGGCAAGCTCGGCGGAGACCAGAACCTTGCGGCCGAGCGGTTCACAAAGCGTTTCGATGCGTGCGACCTCGTTGACCGCCGGGCCAATGACCGTGAAATCGAGCCGGTCGACGGCGCCGACATTGCCGTAAAGCACCTCACCGAGATGCAGCGCCAAATCGACGGCGACCGTCGGCTTGCCGGCCTGCCGCCTGGCCGCGTTTAGCGCGTCGAGCGCGCACATCGCTTCCACTGCCGCATCGAGCGCGCGGCGGCAGGTCTGCGTCCGCGTCATGTCATCAAACGCAAACGTTGCCAGCATGCCGTCGCCGAGGAATTTGAGCACCTGGCCCCGCAGGGGCGCAGCGCCGCGGTCAGGGCTTCGAACACCTCGTCGAGCAGATCGACGACCGCCGTCCCCGGGCTCGCATCGGCAAGGGCGGTAAATGCGCGGACGTCGGCGTACCACAGCACCGCGCGGAGGCTCTCGACCGAGCCACGCTCGATCGCTCCGGTGTGGACCCGCCGCCCGGCATCGGCGCCGAGATAAGCGCCGAGCAGACTGGAGGCGATCCGATGACCGGCATGAGCCATCATTGCCAGCGAGACGACCGGCAGCACCGCTCGCAACAGCGCCAAATCGTCCTCGGCAAAACCGTCCGACCGGTCGGTCGCAAATGACCAGGCGATCCCGGTGCCGCGCGAGGCGTCGCCAACGCCGCCAAAGCGAATGACCTCGGCGAAATA
The DNA here is from genome assembly GCA_963777435.1 of uncultured Alphaproteobacteria bacterium. GTDB lineage: Bacteria > Pseudomonadota > Alphaproteobacteria > ATCC43930 > CGMCC-115725 > AP-15. The sequence continues at coordinate 1,689,011 of CAVZQT010000003.1, read as the reverse complement.
GTCGGTGGCCCCTTCGGCGGCGAGCTCGTCGAGCAACGGCAAGTCGAGCTGCGCCCCCGGGCCGCATAGCCGCCGACGCAAATAAACCCACGGTTTGAGTTCGGACGCCGGGGTGCTCGCCGCCACCTCTTCGCCAAGCCGGATCAGGTGCCCGATCGGGCTGTTCAGGATAGCCTCTTGATATCGGTCGCCGCGCCGGAATTGCCGCGCTTCGATGGCCCCGGGCTCGCGCCGCCAGGTGTAGCCGTAGCCGCCCCATTGCGGATGCAATGTGCGCATCCCGGCAAAAGCGCGCCATAACGGCATCCCGGCCGACACGAGCCGGCGGCAGAATTCGTCGAACAGCGGCCCGGCATCGACGCCTCGCAACCCCTCGCCAACCGCCCAGACATGCAAGTCGATGATGTTGCGCCCGACCGGCCCGTCATGGCTCTGCGCCGGCGCGACGATTACAGCCGGCTCGGCCATGGCCGCCCTACCGCATTGTCGGCATCACATATTCGGCGCCGGCCCGGATACCGGTTGGCCAGCGCGCGGTCGTCGTCTTCAGATGGGTGTAAAAGCGCACGCCCTCGGCACCGTAGACCGCCGTATCGCCAAACAGCGAGCGCTTCCAGCCGCCAAAGCTGTGAAACGCCATCGGCACCGGGATCGGCACGTTGATGCCGACCATGCCGATCTGGACGCGATTGGAGAATTCGCGCGCGGCGTCGCCGTCGCGGGTGAAGATCGCGACCCCGTTGCCGTATTCGTGCTCGTTGACGAGCTTGGTGGCGGTCTCGAAATCGGCGGCGCGCACCACCGACAACACCGGCCCGAAGATCTCTTCCTTGTAGATGCGCATCTCGGGCTTGACCTCGTCGAAGAGGCAGCCGCCCAAGAAAAACCCGTCTTCATAGCCCTGCAGCTTTAATCCGCGGCCGTCGACGACGAGCTTCGCACCCTCCTGTACACCGAGATCGACATAGGAGCGCACCCGGTCCAAATGCTGGCGGCTGACGAGCGGCCCCATCTCAGCTTCGGGGTCGGTGCCGGGGCCGATCTTTAGCGAGCGCACGCGCGGCACCAATTTGTCCATCAATTTGTCGCCGATGCCGCCGACCGCGACCGCGACCGACACCGCCATGCAGCGCTCGCCGGCCGCCCCATAAGCCGAGCCCATCAGTGCGTCGGTCGCCTGATCGAGATCGGCGTCGGGCATCACCACCATGTGGTTCTTGGCCCCGCCCAAGGCCTGGACGCGTTTGCCGGCGGCCGCGGCGGTCGAATAGATGTATTCGGCGATCGCGGTCGAGCCGACAAAGCTGACCGCCGCGATCCCCGGATGATGCAGGATGGCATCGACCGCTACCTTGTCGCCGTGGACGACATTAAAGACGCCGTCCGGCAACCCGGCCTCGCTCAACAATTCGGCGACGCGCAGCCCGGCCGAGGGGTCGCGCTCCGACGGCTTCAAGATAAAGCTGTTGCCGCAGGCTAATGCCACCGGGAACATCCACATCGGCACCATCGCCGGGAAGTTGAACGGCGTGATGCCGGCGCACACGCCCAAAGGCTGGCGCACCGACCAGCTGTCGATCCCGCGCCCGACCTGCTCGGTAAACTCGCCCTTTAACAAATGCGGGATGCCGCAGGCGAATTCGACAACCTCGACGCCGCGGGTGATCTCGCCCTGGGCGTCGGAAAAGACCTTGCCGTGCTCCTCGGAAATCAGCCGCGCCAAGGCGTCGTGCTCGCGCGCCAGCAACTCGAGGAATTTGAACATGACCCGCGCGCGGGTGAGGGGAGGAGTCGCGGCCCAGCCGGGAAACGCGGCGGCGGCGGCCTTGACCGCGGCATCGACTTCGCCCGGCTCGGCAAACGCGACCCGCCTTATCTTCTCGCCGGTGGCGGGGTTGAACACATCGCCCGCGCGCCCGCTTTTGCCCTCGACCCTTTTGCCGCCGATGTAATGCTGGATGTCGCTCATCGCCCGACCCGCCCGCTTTTGGAACCGCTGGCGGCATCATAAGCCCGTCGTCCCGACCGCGCAGCGGATTTTGCGGGCGTCTCGGCTACGAGATGGGTGGAGCGCAGTGAAATCCCCCGGGAGGTTCTTTGGGGGGAGGTGGGTCTCGCGTGGCGCAACCCACCCCTAGGCGATAAACGAAATTACTGTCGAAACGCACCTAAACCCTAGTACCTTGGGTACCCCAGGCTCGCTTGCATGCTGTAAAAGCCGGTGAGATCGGGATAGCAGGCGCCGCCATAAAACACGCGTCCGGGGCCGCAATTCGGCACCGGCTGTGCCATTGCGACCGGCGCGGGTGCAGCACCCACCACCGGCGCGGGAGGAGCGCCGACCATCGGCGCGGCCACAGCGCCTGTCACCATATTGACTGTGCCGGTAACCGCACCGGTGGCCGTACCAAGCGCCCCGCCGACGATTCCGCCAACCGGACCGGCTGCCGCCGAACCGCTCGCCGCCCCGGCCGCTCCTCCGGCCGCCGCACCCGACAGCGGACCCGTGGGATAACCCGGCGCCGCGACCGGCTGGCAAGTGCCATTGTAAAACGAGTAGCCCGGCGCGCAGGCAGTTTGCGCCATCGCTGCCCCCGACGTGCCCGCCGCCAGCGCAGCGGCGATCGCAAAAATCTTAAGCCTGGATGATCCCATCGTCCTCTCCGCAAATCAACAAAGCGGCAAGGCGCCGCCTCTCTAGGCAACAGTGCCTATGTGAGCGCGTTCCGCACGTCGCGGAGTCAAACCCACCTGCCCCTGAAAATTGCGCAAGTTTTCGCCTCACGCTCTAGCGAGGTAGGATCGGCGGAACGAGCGAAATAATCGGCCGAATTCTTTGAGGGCGGCGGCCTGTGCCTGACGCAGCCCGCGCTTCGCGCTAGCAATCCGAATTAGACATTTGGTGGCCCAGCTTAAATCCCGCTATGACGACCCACCGCGCGGGCCTATGTCTGCTTCGCACCACCCGAAGCCGCTGTCATCAAGGAGCGGAGATGTTCCCCAGTCCAACGCGGATGTTTCTGACCAAGGGGGTCGGCGTCCATCGCCATGCCCTGACCGCCTTCGAGTTCGCGTTGCGCGACGCCGATATCGAGCAGCAGAACCTCGTTTATGTGTCGTCCATTCTGCCGCCGCGCTGCGCGGTGATCGCCCGCGAAGCCGGGATCGAATTGCTCAAGCCCGGCGATATCACGTTTTGCGTGCTGGCCCGGTCGGAGACCAACGAATTCGGGCGCCATGTCCACGCCAGCCTGGGCTTGGCCCGCCCGGCGGACCCCGACACGTACGGCTATATATCCGAATTGCACGGCTACGGCATGACCCCGGAGGCGAGCGGCGAGGAGGCTGAGGATCTCGCCGCGACGATGCTGGCCTCGACACTGGGCCTCGACTTTGATCCCGAGGCCGCGTGGAACGAGCGCAAGCAGATTTACGAATACAGCAATCTGATCATTGACAGCACCTCGATCACCGCCGCCGGCGAATGCGGCCCGAACAATCACTGGATTTGCGCGATCGCCGCCGCCGTCTTCCTGTTTTCGTAGCACGGTGGATGGGCTGAACGGAGTGAAGCCCGTCGGACAGGTCTTTGGGGGCGGTGCGTTTGGCATAGGAGTCTCGGCGGCAGGGTTTGCCCGTAAAGAGACTATGCTGGCGCGAGGTCGGGTAAGTTGGCCAACACGCGTGCCAGCGGCGAGCTTGTGCCGTAGCGGATCCTCCCTAAGGCGCGCCGCTTCGGCACTCGACCGAGGGGGACGCGCAATTTAGGATTGGGCATGAGCGCACTGTCCGCCCAGATTTCCGTATTAGAACTCAGATAGCAGAAACACCGTTATAAATTGTTATTCCTCGGAAATTGGCTCTGTCGGGAAACGTGCCCCCCGTATCGACGAAACCGTCAGTGATACTTATCGTCGCGTCCTTCGCGACGTGAAATACTCCAGGCCCCGTCGACCTCTCCCCATCGTTTATAATACCCTCCACCGTCACCTTGACTGAGAGGTCACGATTAACTTGAACATCTATGTGCAACTCGGCTTTCGCATCACCGACTGAATAAAACCAAACTGTGTGGTCGGTCTGTCGCTGAGTTCCGCCAGCTTCGTCAATTTTCCAGGCACCAGTTCCAGTCGCCTCATCAAATACGAATACCGCGACACCGTATTGAACGTGGAGACTTTGCTTGAATGATTTGGCTTTCGTCTCGGTTCCGGTAAGGGAAACATCGTCGCAGCTGATCGTCCCTTGAACGACAACCTCCCTCATGTTATCGGGTGGCTCAATGAGACTAATTTCGCGCCAAAGTTTGGCATTAGGCTGGATTGGCGTGTCCTTGGCACCTCCGGTCGTGGCTTCTCCATATAATGTGAGGCCGGTTTTTGGATCGTCGTATCGTGCAATCAGCTTATATTGTCCTCCAGAACGAACCTGTAGGGCATATCCGTTCCCCGTCGAGGTGGTGGTCTCGCAACCCGCGCTGACATAAGCCCCTGTCACCGGCAGCCTCTTGTATCGAACTAGGCCCGAGATTTCTGCCGTACCCGTGCTCGGCACCAGCGCACAGATGGGCTTGTTGAAAACGCCGACACACAGCGCCGCAGGAACATTGTAGCCATACAATCCAAAGGCTACGTCCCCATCCCAAATTCCCGGTGCGTCCCAGAACATATGGATGTTGTCGGGACTTACCGCCAAACCATTACCCGGGGCGGAACTCCAGTTATCGGAGTCGATGTCTGTAATCAAGTTTCCGGCCGCATCGACGCAGTTCCCGTCTGCAGGGGCGCCTTCTCCACAATCGAACGCAAACAAATTGCACATTTGGTTCGCGACATCTTCTGGCGTATCGTACAGTAACTCGATCAACTTCTCAATAAAGACGGCGTCTACATCCGCTGCAGCCGCGCCGAGCAGTGGCGTTAGCAACGCTAGGAGAGGATTGACCCCTGCTTGGGCGGCGACGATAAAATCTGCTCTGCCAACGTCGTCTAAAAGCTGGCCCACCGTCGTTTCAATGCCTCCTGATTTTTGCAACGCAGACTTAAGACTCTCATATACAGTCCAAAATAAGTTGTCGTGTAAGGACTGGGCAGTAACTTTACGCTCTTCCTCTGAATAAAAATATAACCCATCCTCTCTTTGTAGACCATACGCGGAATCAGCGTCCCAGTTGGGTGGAATGGTTCGAACGCATCTGCCGTTCTCCTCGCCGAGAGCACTAACTGTGTCGCCTATATCCGCCCAGTCCAGCTGAAAAACCGGGGATTTATTCTCTGGAAATACATTTTTTATCAGTTGCCAAACGAAAGAGGAACAGCAGGCGGCGATCGTTCCTTCAGTGACCCATTTTATTTCGGACGACCAGTCTGCCCATCTCCCAGTTGTGTAATCAAACGCCGGCTGAGCGGCTGGAACTGTAAAAGGTTGTGGACTGCCGTAGTTCAGATCTCCACCAATATTGCCCTTGCTGAAGGCATAGAAACGATAATGTGCGTAGGTCATGAGCGCTTGGTGTGCAATGCGGTTCAAAGCGTCAGTCTGTAAGCCGCTCTGCAGTAGCGGGCATGGCTTAACAATAAGAGGGGGATACCAAGTCGTTCCGTCGTCCGAGACGGGATCAAAACTCAGTTGGCTGATCTGATATTTAGACGTATCCTTACTGTCGAAGTCCAAAAGCTCAGCGCCCGTATAATTATCCTTGAGTCCTGGGGGCACCAAACTGTCTCCATATCGGTCTGCAAAAAATGCTTGATATATCGACTGTGTGATAGCCCCTGGCCAGCCGTAACGTGCGTGGTCGTGGTTTAGACCGTCAAGTGGTGCGGGAAAAACGCCGAGGAAATTGCCAGTGAAATACTCTGGGGCAACTAGCCTCTCCTGAGAAGCAGTGCAGTGACGAACGAGATCATGATCGGAGACAAACATCCCCATGTGCGAATAATGTTGTGGGTACGTCAATGAGTGAAGTAGGCCGCCGATCACCCCGCTGCTGTCACCCGGAGTTAGCAAGAGGTTACCGCGGTAGGCATTTGCAATATAGGCGTCTTCAACATAACGATCTTCGCCGACATAAGAGCAAGTCCAATGGAGATCGTCGGGGCAGGAGCCACAATTGCATGACGGGGAACTCGGCTTCGACGGAAGTTGACTTAGCGCCCAGTTGGTTAATTCAGCAATATTTTCGAGGAGCTGCCGCGCCCCATCAGGAAATTGCTGAGTCGTTCGCGGCAAGGGCCGCGTGGGTTGTACTGGAGATTCTGGCTTGCCGGATTGAGAGGCTAAGATGAAAGGAGCGCTGGTACGTGTCCGCTGAGGAGGAGCCGTCTCCAACAGCTTGAATGGTACGGATTTTTTCTCAGCATTTCTCCGCCGCGATCTTATTTTCTACCTCCCTCCAATTTAGTGTAACGCACGGTTCCGTTAAAAGACGGCCGCGCTTAACCATAACACTGTATGCTCGTCGATCGGTGTGAGATAGCGCACAATTGAAAAATCTACCATCGTCTGCCTCGCCGAGTGCCTCGCTAGGTCGCCTCTCGAGGGTATCGGCTTTGCTTCCGCATTGAGCCCGAACAGGGGGAAAGCACGAGTGTCCGGTCTAATATGGAAGACCTACTCACAGCTATTTTATTTTCAAATGGCTTCCTCCACTGGCCAGCCTGGTGATCGCGATTGACACTGCCTCGATCACGTGGAGTAGTTGGGCGTCGCGATGTCTCGATGCGGGTCGGATTAGGACGCGCTGAGGCTGTAGCCAGCGAGTGAGAAGAAGTATCGGAGGAGTAAAATCATGCCGTTGGATGTCGCTGTTGCACCAAAAACCCTGACCTCGACGCTCCATTACCTGAAGCGCGGCGCCGAAAAGCCGGCGTATTACCGGATCGAGCCGCCGCCGGGCGTGCCGCGCGCGAACGGCATCGACGATCCGCACGACGTCAGAATTGAGGATGCACGCGGCCGCGAGTCCGAATTCACGCTCGACCGCAACGGCTTTCAGCTGGTCAAGGCGCCGACCGCGGTTGCCGATTTCTATAATCCCGAGGAGATCAAGAGCGTCTACTATCCCGAAGTCCAGCAGCTATTGCGCGACAAACTGGGCGCCAGCCGCGTCTTTGTCTTTGACCACAATGTGCGCAACGCGACGCGGGAGGGCTTGGCCAAGCCGTCGCGGCAGGTGCACAACGACCACACCGTCAACTCGGCGCCGCGCCGGGTGCGCGACCATATGGGCGCCGAGGCCGAGGAATTGCTGAAGCACCGCTTTGGCATCGTCAATGTGTGGCGTCCGATCCGCGGCCCGGTGCTCGATTCACCGCTCGCTTTGTGCGACGCGCGGAGCTTTACCGACGATGATCTGATCGCCAGCGATCTCGTTTATTCGCATGTGCGCGGCGAGACCTCGCGCGTCGAGTACAATCCGAAGCACCGCTGGTACTATTTCTCGGAGCAGCAGCCCGATGAGGTGATCCTGATCCGGGTGCATGACAGCGCCAATGACGGCCGCGCCCGGCTGTCGTTCCACACCTCGTTCGAAAACCCGCTGACACCCGATGCGCCGCCGCGCGAAAGCATCGAGGTGCGCACCCTGGTGTTCTTCCCGCCGGGCGCCTGACGGCGTTCTGCTAGGCGGCGCGCCTAGCCCCCGAGGCCCGAGCCAAGCCCTCCCCCGCGTCAGGGGGAGGGAAAGCGGAAGAGGCCGGTCACGCCTCGCCGCGGTCGATCTTGACGATCTCCGGCCAAATCTCCTTGAAGATTTCGGCTCGGGCTGTCCTTGCGATTTCGCCGCCAATTCCGGCGTTATCCGGGTGCAGCGTCCTGCTGATGACGGCTTTTGCCAGCCTGAATTTATCGCGGTTGGCAGAGAGCCCGGCTGATCGCATTCCTGCGATTTCGTTCTGACGCTGTCGCGCCGCCGCTTCCCATCTGTCGCGGTCGGCGACCAGCCGTTTCCCCTTAGACCGCAGCGTCGTGATCGTATTCTCGAGTTCCGCCAATTGGCTCTTGAGCCGATCACGCTCACGCCGCAATTTGGCGCAGTTTTCCGCGGCGTCGCCAAGGCAGTGCAGTAGAACATCGCGCTCGTGCACCAATGCAGCGACGGCCACGCCAACCGACTCAGCCGACCCGATTGAATTACGCTGGAAGGATGCCAGTGCGGCATTGGCGGCGTACTGAGCCATTGGCGGTTTTCTCTGGCAGAACAGACCCGATAGTCGCTTCGATAATACAAAATTGAGCGAAATGAGCTACGATATTGATGGTTAAACTAATAAAGCTAGTGGATAAATTTTGACGCTTGGTACCCGTGTGCTGTGAGTTGGTTCAGGGTGGAAAGCGGACACGAGTAGAAGGCGCATAGTTCGGGAATGCTGGAACGCCTGATTTTCTAGAAAAAGCCCTTACTAAAAACAGCCCGATTTCTTCTATCCCGACGGTGCGTGCATTATGAAGAGGGGATAATTAAATAACGGCGGGTTCCCGAACCGCGACTGAGGCGAACATCGCTTAACGCTTGCGAGGTTACATCGGCGGCTCACACAGGCTGCACGCTCACTTAAACTGCCAGTTCTGACCCGGGCTACCATTGCAGGTATTAATTACGAGCTGTGAACCGTTGTTCGCATTGCCCGCATCAAGGCACAGTTCCTCACCCACCGCGCTCCCTAATGGTACTGCTAGACTTATAACCTGGCCATTGTAGTAATACCATGTCTGTTGGGGTTTCGGGGCGCATGTAGTTGAAACGACCGGACTCCCAGCTACAATACTACTAGCAGCAACGCAAGTTTGGCCACCAAGCGCATAAATCGTGAACCCCACCAATTCGAATTGCTGGTTTGGACCCGCATGACAATCGTACGCCTGGATTGGAGTGTCGGGGGTCAGGCTCGCATTTTGCACATCAGCGCATGCGAAGCCCCCGTACAAAGAGTTATTGTTATTGCTGAGGCACATGATTTGGCCTGCTGTATCGCCAGGAAACTGCGCGCCACCGCACACGCCAAGGGGGCCAACAGATAGCACCGCAGCGTGAGTAACGGGAGATCCTAGACTTGTGGTCAACCAGCTCATAAGAATGGCAACCGCGGCCGCCTTCAATGCCCGCATATTACGTCTCCTTGAGTTTGTAGATGTGTGGGGCAGGTGCGCTGCCGAAGATTTGCCAGACTTTCCCGTCGATTTCCGGGCTAGTATTCTTCTTTTCAAGAGTTTGAACAACCATCATTCGCGTGTAGCGCGATCCACAGCGGTCGGTCCAACCGAGCGGTTGACGTCGCCCGGTCGGACGCGAGTGACACACCTTTGCCGGCTCGCCGATCCCGCCGGCTTTGCGGCTCGACGAAACGGCCTCTCGTCGTCACCCACGAAGATCGTCGGGGTTTGTTCCTGGGAGGCATTCGCGTCGCTGGCGCCAGGCGCCTTGGGGAGAATTCGAGCAGCCTCCACGGCAGCTAAGGGTCGCAAGCGGCTATGGCCCTGTCGTTACCAAGCGTCGGGTTTTATGCACTAAGAGTATTGCCGTTCGAGTAGCGGCAACTTACCAAGCCTGCCGAACCGCGGAACCGCGACTGCCTGATGGCAAGGTTTCCCGTGAAGAAGAACATTCGACCGCGAACCCGATTGCAGCGATAATCCGCGAGGGAGGGAAACATGCTCCGGCTTGAGAAAGGCGGAATGCGCGTTGCCGCTGCGCTCGGCAGCAAAGTCATCGCCCTTGCCGTCGTCCTGGTTCTCGGCGTCTGCATCGCGGTATTGGCGCGGGCGCAGGATCGCGTCAGCTTTGGTCTCGACTGGAAGGCCGAGGCCGAATACGGCGGCTATTACCAGGCGCTCGCGACCGGGATCTACGCCAAACACGGGCTCGACGTGACGATCAAGCAGGGCGGGCCGCAGGTCAATCACATGCAGTTGCTCGCCGCCGGCCGGCTCGACTTTAATCTCGGCGGCGGCCGGGCGATCGAATTCGCGCAGGAAAACCTGCCCTTTCTCGCGATTGCGGCGATTTTTCAAAAAGACCTGGCTGTGCTGATCGCCCATCCCGGCCAGGGTAACGACAGTTTCGCCGCATTAAAGGGCAAGCCGATCATGATCGGCGCCGATACGCGGCTCAGCTGGTGGCGCTTTCTTGCCGCCAAATATGGTTACGACGACAGCCAGATCCGGCCTTACACCTTCAATTTGCAGCCGTTTCTTGCCGACTCGAAGGCGATCCAGCAGGGCTATGCCAGCAGCGAGCCGTTTCTGATCCAGGAGAAGACCGGGATCGAGCCGGTGGTGCTGCCATTGTCCGAGGCCGGCTATAAGGGTTACGGGAATATCATCACGACATCAGCCAAGCTCATTCGCGAACGGCCCGACCTCGTCCAGCGCTTTGTCGATGCCTCGATCGAGGGTTGGTATTCTTATCTTTACGGCGATCCGGCGCCGGCCAATCGGCTGATCATGAAGGCCAATCCCGACATGCCGGCCGATTTGATCGATTTTGGACGCAAAACGATGATTGCTCGCGGTATCGTTGATTCGGGCGACGCCAAAACCCTGGGCATCGGCGCGATGACCGACGCCCGGTGGCAGGCCTTCTACCAATCGATGGTCGCGGTTGGGGTCTACAAGCCGGGGATCGACCTCGCCAAGGCCTATACGACGCGGTTTGTCGACAAGCGCGTCGGCATGGAGGCGAAACGCTGACGAGCCTTTCTGTTCCGCCTGGGCTGACCGGGGAACCGAAACGCCCCTGGAAGGGGTTGGAGACCGGCCGATTGCCGGTATTCATCTCCTACGATCAGGCTGAACGGCTTGTCGCCTCCATGCTCGATCGCGTCGCGCTGTGGGCGCCCGAAGTGGTCGTGGGCATCGCGCGCGGCGGTCTGGTGCCGGCGACGATGGCGGCCTCGATGCTGGGGCTGCCGTTATTGATGATCGGCTGGGAGCGCGGCAGCGGCATTAGCCGGTGGATCGGACCGCCGCCTTGCGATGCCAGCCGCATCCTCTTGATCGACGACGCCTGCTCGACCGGGGCAACCATGGCCGCGGTCCGCGCCGCGGTTCTCGGCTGGGGCCACATCTGCACGACATTGACGATCCTCCACGATCCCGAGACGACGCGCTATGTCCCGGATTTTTCGCATCCGATGCGCGAGTTGTTTCGCTTTCCGTGGGAGCGCGGGGAAGCAACCCCGGCGGCGCGGGCTCGACGTCGGACCGGGGCGCCGCCCGAGTGCTCGACCGAGCGCCCGTTTTTCGGGCTCGATCTCGACGGCGTCTTTCTCCCCGACATCGCGCGGACGGATTACGACGCCGACCTCGCCGCGGCGCTCAGCCGGCGTCACGCGCTCGAGCCCTTTGCTGTATTGCCGCGGTTTGCGCCGGAGCGCGCCGTCATCATCACCGGCCGGCCGGAAATCGACCGCCCGCACACCGAGGCTTGGCTTGCGCGCTGGGGGTTTTACGGGTTGAAATTGGAGTGCCGCCCGGACGAGGTGCCAGCGGATTTGGCCTCGGTGGCGTGTTACAAGGCGATGGCCGCGACCCGCTGCGGCTGCACCCATTTTATCGAGAGCGAAGCCGAGCAGGCGATCCGCATTGCCGCAATCGCCCCCCATCTCGTCGTCAGCTGGTGGTCGGCCGCCGAGACCCGCGCCTGGATCATCGGCGCGGCCCCAGCCCTCGCCTGAAGCAAAGCCCTGCGTTAAATTCGGAATCCGCGTCGGGGGCCTGATCCGCAGCCAACGAGCGTCAAAGATAGGGGTTTGCCGTTCATGCTCTCGCGAGGATACGCCGATCGATGAACGAGACCCTAAGCGAGGCGTCAGCCGTCATCCTACAAGAGAGGTCATCCGACACGCTCGGTGAGAGTTCGTCGCTGGTGACTACACCAGACCCGAGCGTGATCCTCGACGCCGCACCCCATCCCTTGTGTTATGTCGACGATCGCGGCACGGCCGTTTTCTGCAACGCGGCTTTTGTGCGCCTGCTGGATTTGCCGAGTGCCGCGGATGTGCTTGGGCGAAATTTGCACGACCTCTTTCATCGCGCAGCCTCCGATGGCTCGCACGCGGCGGCGCAGGACTGTGCGATCGTGCAAGCGGTCGGCTGCGGCGGTTCGATCGATGCCGCTACCGATTATTGCCATCGCCTTGACGGGACCAGCGTTGCGATCGAATATTCGGTTCGCTCGATCGTGCGGGACGGTGTCGCGCAAGGAGCGGTGTGCGGCTTTGTCGATGTCTCGCAGCGCCAGCGCGCCGAAGCCCATATCCGGACCTTTTACAACCACTCCTCCGAATGTCACGCCGTCATGGTCGCCGTCGAGAACGGCCAGTTCCGCTATGAAGAAATCAATCCCGCGACCTTGCAGCTCTATGGCAAGACACGCGATCAAGTCATCGGCTACACGGTGGACGAGGTGTTCGGCTCGGAAAGCGCGGCCGAGGTCAATTATCACCTGAGCGCCTGCCTGCAATCCGGGGCGCCCTATCGCTACGAACGGATGCAGGGCGACGCGATCGTCGAGGCGATCGCCTCACCGGTGCCGGAAGGGTCCGGCGAGCCGCGCCGCCTCGTCGTGACTGCCCGCGTCATCACCGAGAGCCGTCGCCTCGAGCAGCAACTGCGCCAGGCGCAAAAGATGGAGGCGGTCGGGCAATTGACCGGCGGCATCGCGCACGACTTCAACAATCTTCTGACGGTCATCCTCGGCAACGTCGACTCGCTGCGCCGCAGTTACGAACGCGGCGGCCCGCCCAGCCATGCCGAGTTCGATCGCCTGTCGGCTGCGACCCTGCGCGCGGCGCAACGGGCGGCCTCGCTTACCCACCGGCTGCTTGCCTTTTCACGTCAGCAGCCTTTGGCGCCGCAGCCGATCGATATCAATAAGTTGATCAGCGGCATGTCCGAGATGCTTCGCCGCGCGCTTGGAGAGGCGATCGCGGTAGAGGTAGTCGGGACCGCCGGGCTGTGGTGGGTCAGTGCCGACCCGAACCAGCTGGAAAGCGCCATCCTCAACCTCGCGATCAACGCGCGCGACGCGATGCCCGGTGGCGGCAAATTGACGGTCGAGACCGGCAACGCGCATATCGACGAAGTGTATGCCGCGCAATATGAGGAGCTGACGCCGGGTCAATATGTTCTGCTCGCGGTCAGCGATACCGGGACCGGTATGTCGGCACACACCGTATCGCGGGCGTTCGAGCCATTTTTCACGACAAAGCGCGTCGGCGAAGGCAGCGGCCTCGGCCTCAGCATGATCTACGGCTTTGTCAAGCAATCGGGCGGCCATGTAAAGATCTACAGCGAGCCCGGCCACGGCACCGTGGTGAAAATTTATCTTCCCCGCTACGATAATCGTACGGCTAAAAACCCCGCCCCCGCCCCCGTGCTAAATGCGGCGCCGCATGCCCGGCGCGAGGAAGTCGTTCTGGTGGTCGAAGACAATGATTTGGTGCGCGATTACAGCATCAGGGTGTTCGACGAACTCGGTTTTACGACACTCGAAGCCCAGGATGCCGCCTCGGCATTGCAGATCCTCGATAAACAGCCGCGGATCGATTTGCTGTTTACCGATATCGGCTTGCCCGGGGGCGTCAACGGCCGCGTGCTTGCCGATGAAGTCCGCCGCCGCCGCCCCGACATCAAGGTGCTGTTCACGACCGGCTATACCCGCAATGCGATCGTTCACAATGGCACTTTGGATAGCGGCGTCGAACTCGTTACCAAGCCGTTCACGATCGATTTCTTGGCGCGCAAGGTCCTGGAAATGCTGCCACCCCGCTAGCCCCATGCAATTGCTGCAGATTGCTTACCAATGTCGATTGGCGTTACTGGGGGCGAGCTATCGCGCTATACTTGCGTGATTTCGGGCCGAGTCAGTTGGCCGAGTCAGTTGCGATGACAGAACAGGGAAGATTGCGATGAACGACATGAGCCCGCTGCGCCAGCTAAGCCCCGCGACGCAGCCGATCAGCCCCGCCAAATTCGCCCACTTCGTATTGCGCACCGGGCAGTTCGACAAAATGGCCGAGTGGTATCGGACCGTGCTCGCGGCACGGGTCGTGTTCCGCGACGAGCGGCTGTGCTTTTTGTCGTACGACGACGAGCACCATCGCCTGGCATTGATCAACATTCCCGGCCTGCCGGTGCGCGATCCCGATGCGGTCGGGACCGACCATGTCGCCTATGCCTACAACAATCTCGGCGAGCTGTTGTCGACCTATCGCCGGCTGAAGGCGGCCGGGATCGTCCCGCACTGGCCAATCAATCACGGCGTCACGACCTCGATGTATTACCGCGATCCCGACAACAATCGCGTTGAATTGCAGATCGACAATTTCGCGACGCCGGCCGAACTCGACGGCTATTTCCAAAGCCGCGCCTTTGCCGAGAACCCGGTCGGCGTGACCTACGATCCGGAGGAGCTGTGCCGCCGCTACGAGGCCGGCGACGCGATGGCCGATCTGCTCCGCATCCCGCCATTGCCCGCAGGCAAAACCCCATGGGACATGCTCGCCAGCCACTGATCTTTGTTCGGCACCCCGGGAAACGCCAGATCAAGCTCGATTGGCGCCTCCGCGATCTTGTGAAGAGAGGCGCGACGAAGCCATCCGCCGTCGTGCCGCCGCGATCGTCAGCTATGCCAGGCTTCGGGCGGAGGCGGGACCAGCGAGCGCCCGGTTTCGGCTTCGATGATCGAGCCCTCCGCCGGACAATACATCAGGCAGGCGGTGCAGCCGGGATAAGTGCATTTCGCCATGTCGATCTCGATGCGGTGCAATGGTTCGAGCGCGACATAGACCGCGTTCAGATCGATCTCGCGGCAGACGATGTAGCACATCCGGCATTCGGTGCAGCGCTCGTGGTCGATCTTGAGGCTCGCCATGCCGCTGTCCTTAATCGGTCACGGTGACGCGCGGCATCGGCGGCGCCGGCGTCTCGCGGTCGAGGACAAAATCCGCGAGTTCGTGCAGAAACCGGCCGTAGTCGCGCCGCGCTACCGCGCAAGCCCAGCGGCACAATTCGGTGTCGACCGGCTTTTCGATAAATTCCTCGACGATGCGGCGGCCCATATTGATATGGCTGCGGTTTTCGACCGTTTGGCTGTCGAGGACAGCGCGGAGGTCGGTGTCGGACGTCGTCGCCGCCAATTCCTCCATCCACCCGAACTCGATGACCTTGGGGCCGAGATTGAGTGCCGCGATGCGGATCGGATGCGGGTAGGTGGCGAGGTTGCGTAGCGAGAAAACGTAATACGCCAATGCCGAATTGACAGCAAACCGGCCGTAGGGTTGATGAAACGCGTCTTTCTGCCTGGCTATGGCGCCGCGCCGGATCAGCGCGTCGAGATACAACATCTCGTGCGTCGATTCATCGACGATCTGCTTTGAAAACAGGTATTTGACCGAGGGCGGGAAGTCGTTCATTTCCAGCCCTTGGCCCCACCCGCCATAGATGTAGTAGAACATCCGCTCGAGCGTCCACAGCCGTCCGATCAGCCTCGTAACCGCGGCCTCGTCGAGCCCGCCATTTTGTGCGGCTGTGATGACCGCCGCGATCGGCCCGACGCCAGCTTCCTCCCGGCTCCTGCCGATCAGCTCCTGCGCCAATGCCTTGCCCGGCAGTTCGGCCATGCCTCTCTACCCTCCCCGGCTCGGGGGAGGGTATGGGAGGAGGCTCACAGCTCGTAAACCGCGAAGCACTTGTTCGAGTTGAAGATCCAGCTCTCCACAAAAGCGGTTTCGGTCGGCCGCCGGCCTAGCGCGTCCATTGCCCCCATCAGGCACATCCAATTGAGGCATTCCTGCTGACCGCTGTCTTCGATCGCGCTCAGCGGCCGGTTGCGCCAAGTCTGGTAATCGGATTTCTGCAACGCGTCGTAGAGGGCGCGGTCGGCCTCGACATCGGGGTAGAGCAGCCAGTTCTTGCGCGTCAGAAACGCATGCGACCAGCTCGACGAAGCGATCAGCGCCACCCGATACGGGCTCTCGGCCGCGATGCGAGCGACAGCCGCACCCAGATCGAAACAGCGCCACGGCATCGGCGATGGCGGGTCGAGATCGCTTTCGTCGGGCAATTCGCTCAGCGATCTTACCCCTGCTTCTTGTGCGACAACCCGGCGGCCGTAGCAATTCACCTGGAACGGCAGCACCGGATAGGGAAACCCTTTCCGGTCATAGTCCATGAACAGCAGCGTATTCAGAAACGCGTGACCGAGCTGATGGTGCAATGGCTGGTAGGCATAGGAGACGTCGAACCCAGCCTCGATCACCTTGGTCGCCAGGTATTTGCCGGCTTCGCGGTGACCTTTGTATTCGAAAACCTTGTCGTTGGGTTCCTTCCAGGCGTTCGGAGCGCGGTAATACTCCCAGGGCTTTGCGCTCAGCTGCTCGTAGGCGAGCAGGCAGAATGGCGGGATCACGTCCTCACGAAAGTTTTCGTATTGATCGTCGCCCCAGATCACGACGAGGTCGGGCTTAAACTCGTCGAGCACCCGGCGTGCGTTGCGAAAGCCCGAGACAAGCGCCTCGCGATGACGCCGCGCCGCCGACAAACCCTGATCCGATCCGTATTCCTCGCGCATCGCCGCCGGCCAGCCTTCTGGACGACGGTATTGCTCGGGCAATGCCGGGTCGTCGAGAACCCGTTTCAGGATGCGCCCCATGCTTTCGTCGGTGCCTGACATCGGCGGAAAGTGGGTGACGCCGAGACCCAGTACTTCTCCCATTTTTGCAACCTCCCGATGGCCGTAGCGTGGGTAGTTGCGTAACGATCGCTGCGGCATCTTGTCAAGGTCGACGCACGGTCACAGCGCTGCGATTCGCGGATACGCCAAGAAATCGCCGCCGGTCGTCCATGCCGCGCCTCAGGATTTCGGGGAATCCGCCCGCTGCGTTGCGGGTCCGGGCACTGTTGTGGCAATAAAACGCTGGAGTTCAGGGCTCAGAGGACTCTTCGCATGACGCCTCGTTGTCACAGTCGCCGCATGGTGTTATCGGCGCCGTTACTGGCCATGCCGGCGGTGTTTGCTGGTCTGCCCTCGCTCGCCACAGCGGCGGAGGGGGACTGGGACTATTTTTTATCGACCGTCGGGCGCGAGGCCGCGGCCCAAGGCGTCCGGTCGTCGACCGTGGATTTGGCGCTGCGTTATGCGCAGTACCTGCCGCATGTGATCGAACTCGACCGCCATCAGCCGGAACAGCTGCTGACCTTCACCCAATATCTGCAAAAGACGGTCAGCCCGCAGCGGATCGAAAACGCGCGGCGCGCGCTTTACGATAATTGGGGTCTGCTCGAAGCGGTTCATCGGCGCTACGCGGTCGATCCCCGGTTTGTCGTCGCGCTGTGGGGCATGGAGAGCGATTTCGGCAAGATCACGGGCAACTACCTGGTGGTGGCGTCGCTCGCCACGCTCGGCTATGACGGGCGGCGCGGCTCCTATTTCCGTCGCGAGCTGATCTCGTCGCTTCGCATCATCGACCAGGGGAATATCGGACCGGGCAATATGAACGGCTCATGGGCCGGTGCTATGGGCCAATGCCAGTTCATGCCGTCGACCTTTTTGCAGTACGCGGTCGATTACGATGGCGATGGCCGGCGCGACATCTGGAACAATCGCGGCGACGTACTCGGATCGATCGCTAATTTTCTGGCTCATCTCGGCTGGCGCGATGGTCAGAGTTGGGGCCGGCGTGTCGTCCTGCCGCCCGGTTTCGACCCGCGCTGGACCGGGCTCGAAATGCGCCGCCCCACCGCCGAATGGACCCGCATGGGCGTGCGCAGCATCGATGCGCAGCCGCTCTCGGTGCGCGAGGTTCAGGCTTCACTGGTCATGCCCGATGGCGCCGGCGGTCCGGCATTTCTGGTCTACGACAATTTCCGGACCATCATGCGGTGGAACAAATCCACCTATTTTGCCGGCGCCGTCGGCTATCTGGCTGATGCCATGGCAGGTGCGGATCAGATCAGGCATAGCTGACCGCGAGCAGCTGGCGCGGGGCAAGAGATGGCGACCAACCCCGCCGGTTGCGCCCGCTCTATCGCGTTGGTTGCTTTATTGGGATCGTTGGTCGCGGGATGCGCATCGTCCCCGCCCGGCAGCTACCCCGAAGGTCACGGGGTCGGAGCTTATCGGGTCGGCGCTCCCTACCGGATCAACGGGGTGTGGTATTACCCGGCGATCGATTACAACTACGACCGGACCGGGGTTGCATCGTGGTATGGCGAGCAATTCGAGGGGCGGCTGACCGCGAACGGCGAGATCTTCGATTTGAATGAGTTGACCGCGGCGCATACCACATTGCCGATGCCGAGTATCGTGCAGGTGACCAATCTGCAGAACGGCCGTTCATTGCAGTTGCGGGTCAATGATCGCGGCCCGTTCAGGGACAGGCGGCTGATCGATGTGTCGCGCCGTGCGGCACAGCTTCTCGGGTTTGAGCGGCAAGGAACCACATTGGCTCGAGTGACGGTATTGAAGGACGAGAGCATCGCTGCAGCCGAAGAGGCGATGCGCAACAGCGGCCGGGTGATGGTTGCCCAGGTATCCCATGCCGCCCCGCTCTCAGGCCCGGTGTCGCGCCCGGTTTACGCGTCCGCCGCCGCGCCGCTGCAGGGCGGTGCTGCTTCACCAGCACCGCAGCTGGTCGAACGACGTCCGCCGCCGCAGGTAGCGATGGCCGCGACCAAAGCGCAGCAGCCGACCATCACCGCACTGTCGCAGCCAGTTGCTGCAGCGAGGACGTCGGAGGAGCCGACCCGCAACCCCGCGCCGGTCATCGCGATGCTGCCTCCGGAGCCGAGCCCGCTGCAGCCTCCCGCGCTGCCTCCACGTCCGGCCCGCTCGCGATTTGCCCTGATTGCGCCGGCCGAGGCGGCGGAACTCCCGCCGCCACGGGTCCCCGCAAGGCGACCCGAAATCCCGCCTTCCGCCGCGAACCCGAAAACCTCCCCGGTGCCACAAAAGGCCGTCGCCGCTCGAGGCGGACCCAGGCGCGAGATTTTTGTGCAGGCGGGCGCGTTCTCGATGCGCAACAACGCAGAACGCGTCCAGTCGCGGATCGCGCGCTTGGGCAACGTCCAAGTAATGCCCGCTTCGGTCAACGGCGCCGCGATGTACCGGGTGCGGATCGGCCCGCTTGTCGACGATGAGCAGGCGCGGCGTCTGCTGGCGCGGGTCGTCGATGACGGCTATCCGGGTGCGCGCATCGTCGGCAATTGATAAAGCCCACCATTCGGGGCGAGCAGGAATGAGCCAGATGTCTTTACCGCGGCTGATCGTTTTGATGCTGACGCTGCTTTTCGCTGCCGGCCTTTGCAGCCAAACCGCGATCGCGGCCGCTCATGCCAAGGCGAAGCCGAAACCCGCCGCTGCGTCGCCCTCGGGCAGCGCTGCGGCGCCGAGTTCGGGCATCGACACCGAGGCGACGCACGCGATCATTGTTGAAGTCGAAACGGGTGCGGTTCTGCTCGACAAGGGCGCCAATGAGCGCATGCCGCCGGCTTCGATGAGCAAGATGATGACGGCTTATGTCGTCTTCGGCATGCTGAAGGACGGCAAGGCCAAGCTGACGGACGAACTGCCGGTCAGCGAAGCGGCGTGGCGGACGAGCGGCTCCAAGATGTTTGTGCCGCTCGACGGCCGGATCAGCATCTCGGATCTGTTGCGCGGCATGATCGTCCAGTCGGGCAATGACGCCTGCGTCGTGCTCGCCCAGGGACTCGCCGGCAGCGTCGAAGCGTTTGTCGATCTGATGAACCAGAAAGCCAAAGAGATCGGGCTCAAAGACAGCCATTTCGCGAATGTCGATGGCCTTCCCGACCCCAATCACTGGATGACCGCGCGCGATCTCGCCACCCTGGCGATCCGGACGATCAAAGATTTCCCAGAGGATTACAAGATCTACAGCGAGATGGATTTCACCTTTAACAACATCAAACAGGGAAACCGCAACCCGCTGCTCTACAAGAATATGGGGGCGGATGGGCTGAAGACCGGACATACCGAGGAAGCCGGCTACAGCCTGACCGGGTCGATCGTCCGCGGCGATCGGCGTATCATCATCGTTCTAGGCGGGCTGCCGACGATGAAGTCGCGCGCCGAGGAAAGCGAGAGGCTGGCCGATTGGGCATACCGCGAGTTCAACGACTATCGACTGTTCGCCGCCGGCGACAAGGTCGAGGATGCCCAGGTTTGGCTTGGCAATGACGCGCGGGTGCCGCTGACCGTCGGCAAGGATCTGGTGGTTACGCTATCGCGAAATGCCCGCAAGAACATGCACGTATCCCTGCAATACGACGCCCCGATCCCGGCGCCGGTGCAAAAAGGCGAGACCATCGGCAAGATTGTCGTTGCGGCGCCCGATACGCCGCAACAGGAGGCGCCGCTGGTCGCCGCGGCCGATGTCCCCCGCATGGATGCGATGGGCCGCATCGCGACGCTCGCCGGCTACCTCGTCTGGGGCAACCGGCACTGAGAGATGATCCGCAGCCGCTTCATTTCGATAGAAGGCGGGGAGGGGGCCGGCAAGTCGACGCAAGTGCCGCTTCTGATGCGGGCGCTCGAACAGGCCGAGATCGCGGCGATGGCAACGCGGGAGCCGGGCGGTTCGCCGGGGGCGGAAGCGATCCGCCGATTATTGCTGGAAGGCGAGGGCGAGCGCTGGGACGCAACCGAGGAGGCGTTGCTGTTATTTGCGGCGCGGCGCGACCACGTTGCAAGGCTGATCGAACCGGCTCTGGCGCGCGGAACCTGGGTGATATCCGACCGCTTTGCCGACTCGACGCTCGCCTATCAAGGCTACGGCCGGGGTCTGCCGCTTGCCGATGTCGCGATGTTGCATCGCTTCGCGCTTGGCGATTTTGCCCCGGATTTGACGCTGATCCTCGATCTTCCGGTCGAGATCGGGCTCGCCCGCGCCGCCGCCCGCGATGCCGCCGCTGACCGCTTCGAGCGTCTCGACCCGGCCTTTCACGAGCGGCTGCGCCATGGCTTCCGTGCAATCGCCGCCGCCGAACCCGCCCGCTGCGCCCTAATCGACGCCAATCGCGACCCCGCGGCGGTCCACCGCGCGGTGATGGAAGCCGTGTCGCAACGGCTGGAAATAAATCTGGAGACCCGGTGAAAAAAAATCACCGGGCAAGCTTCGCACTGGATTCGGCTACATATCCACGGCTTTGCCGGCGAAAGCCGGTATCCATGTCTGCCGTGGATCCCGGCCTGCGCGGGAAAGCGAAGGGATAGCCCCGAGGAGCGTGGCTGATGCGCGGCGTCGCCGACGACGACCCCCGGGGTATGGTCCTGCCGCCGCGGGCGAACCCCGATTTTGTCGGCCATGAAGCGGTCGAGCGCGAACTCGAGCGGCTTTATCGTGCTGGACGCCTGCCGCATGCGATCCTGCTGACCGGGCCGCGCGGCGTCGGCAAGGCGACGCTTGCCTTTCGCTTTGCGCGCTTTCTGCTCGCCGAGAGCGAGGACCGCGCGATAAACCCGGCCGAACCCGATTTTCTCGGCGGATCCGCAACCGAAAGCCGTCTTGCGATTGATCCCGAGAGTGGCGTCTTTCGCCGCATCGCGGCCGGGGGCCATGCTGATCTGTTGACTGTCGAACGCGCCTGGGATCCTCGCCGCAAGCGTCTGCGCGGCGAAATCGTGGTCGAGGACACGCGCGAGATCGCCGCCTTTTTTCGGCTGACCGCGGCGGAAGAGGGTTGGCGCATTGTCATTGTCGATGGCGCGGAAGAGATGAACCGCAACGCCGCCAACGCGTTGCTCAAAATCCTCGAAGAGCCGCCTGACCGCGCGTTGCTGCTATTGGTCAGTCATAATCCCGGGCGGCTATTGCCGACGATCCGCTCGCGGTGCCGGCGGCTGATAATGGCGCCGCTGCCATTGGCGCTGACCACCGAGCTGCTGTCCCGTTACCGGCCGCAACTGGGTCAAACCGAAGCCGCCGCCTTGGCCGCATTGAGCGGCGGCAGTGTTGGGCGCGCCGTCGAGCTCGCCGATGCCGGGGGGCTCGTGCTCTATCGTTCGCTGATCGACTTGCTCGGCCAAGCGCCGGCGATCGACATCGTTCAGCTGCATGCGTTGACCGATCGGCTGGCGCGCGCCGACACCGAAGAAGCTTATCGGGTTGCCGAGGAGCTGTTGCCGCAATTTCTGGCGCGTCTCGCGAGCGAGATGGCGCGCGGCCGCATCGGAACCGAGGAACTCGTGACCGGCGAGGGGGCAGCGAGGCGGCGTCTCGGCACCGCTGCCGATCCGGCGCGCTGGAGCGGGTTGCGCGAGGAGATCGAGACTAAATTCGCCACCGCGCGCGAACTCAATCTCGACAAAAAGCAGACAATGCTGGGTGCGTTCTTTGCCATCGAGGAGATGGCCCGCTAATCTTGAACGGCGTCACCGGTGCGCGCTGGATCGTTGCCGATCGCGCCGGGACTCACACCAGGTGAGCGGGCTTCTGGCGCCCTAACTCTCTGACAGCGCTTCCAGCCCCGGGCATAGCACCAATGCCGCATCGCCGGTTTTATCCGCACTCTGCAGAGTCTTAAACTCCAGGCTGCACTATCCTTTTAGCCGCCGGAGTGCCGCGATGTTACGCAGCCGCGCCGAAATCAGCCACGACAGTTATTTCGGCCCTCTCACCGAGGCGATCCTCGAACGCGATCAGCCGAAAACCACGGATTTGTTCTTCCGGATGGTGAGAAAGGGGGGCCGCTCGGTCGGCGATGCGCTCGCGGTCGTGACCGCGGCCGAAGCGCCTTTTGTGCAGGTCCCGAGCCATATCAATGTCAAGGACGGTCAGGTCTCGCTGATCAACAACGACCACACGATCCTCGGGCTGCGCGCGTCCTCCTGCTTGATGCCCTATCTGCCGGAGAAATATCGGCTGCTGCCGCTGCTGCAGAGCGTTTGGTACATCCCGGCCGGGCTCGACATCTGGAACCAGCTGCTCGGCAAATATCCCGGCCGCTACGCGACGATGAAGGGCATCAACGTTCCGCCGCCGGATTACGGCCCGGTTGTGTGGCAAGATGATCATGAGCCAATCCGCGAACAGGGCTCGGTCGAGGAACGGCTGCATTCGCAGATGATTGCGACGGTCAGCGGCGATGCACGGCGCTCCTACGGCTTGTTCCTGGGCCTCGCCGAGGACGAGCAATTGCGGCCGATGCTGCGCGAACAGCTCGAATTTCTTGGCCTGATCGATCTGCAGGACACCGTGATCGGGCGTAAGGCGCGCAATACCGGGCACAAGGCAATTCGGGCGCGCGCGATCACTGACCTCGCCGATGTCGTCGGCTGGGATCAGGCGCACGGCGTCTATTACATGGGCGTGCCCGATATGGCCGTCGGACCGCTTTATTACTCGCTTTACGATGCGGTCTGCGTGCGGCTCGCCGCCGAGTTTCCCGAGGACGCCGGCAAGGAGCTTGGTGCACACCAACAAGACGCAGCTGACCCCGCCCGAGGTCGAGGAGATGCTCGAGCAGCTGATGACCGCCGAAAGTGATTCGGTCTGGGACCTGCTGACCAAACATCTCAAAGCCGGCAAATCGATCAGAAGTCTCGGCGACACGATCCAGCTCGGGGCGGCCGAGTTGATCTTGCGCACGACTGTGCCGCGGCAATTCACCAACGGCCAGCACCCGTTCGATTATTGCAACGTCGCGAACAACTGGCTGCGCAGCCGCGACAACCCTTACCAGGCGCGCATCCTTTATTTGATGGCAAGCTTTATCAATGACGTAGCGCACGAAAACAAACTCTACAATTCGGTCATCGAGGAGGAGGGGAGCCACTTCAACGGCGACGGCCGCACCCCGCAGGCGCTGCTTGGCGAGCTCGACGACGCAATCATGGCGTTGGACTTTCCGCGCGCCACGGCGGTCGCCGGCAAGTATCTTAAAACCGGGGCCGACCGGCGCGCCTATCAGGAAACCGTGGCGCTCTGCGCCTGCCGCTTCCAGGACGATCCGCACAACCAGAAGATTACGATCTCGACCTTTGAGGAGTACGAGCACAACTCGACGCATCTGCGCGACCGGCTGCTGCTGGCGACACCGCGGCTTTTGGCGGGCTGGCTCAAGATGCCGGGCGAGCGCGATTGCTACGCCCGCTTTGAGCGCGAGTGGATCAACAACTAATGGACTGAGGCGGCTGGCGGGCGTTAATCGATGCGGGCCGGCGTCCATTCGAGGCGATGGACACCGCGTTCGCGCGCCAGACCGTCGGCGAAACCAGGGTCAGCGCGGCGCGGCCGTCATCGTACCAGCGCAGCTGATAGCATATCTCGCAGCACGCGCCGCCGGCCGTTAGCGACCGTGACTCGGCGGCGATCTTGTAGCCGGCGTGGGCGAGGGCGGCGATTACAAGCTTCTCGATCCCGGAGGTGGTCTCGAAGGCCACCAATAAACGGCCCGCCGCGCGATGTCGACGCGGCGCTTAACCCATTTGAGGCACCAGAGGATTAGCGCGGCGAGGCCAAAGGACGCCGCTCCGAGCCCAAGATAGCCGGCGGCAAAGCACAACCCGATCACGGTCACGAACCAAAGCGTTGCGGCGGTGGTAACCCCTTCGACGAGCTTGCCGCGGCGGATGATGGCGCCGGCCCCGATAAACCCGATCCCCGAAAGCAGCCCCTGGGGGAGCCGAAACAGACCCTCGGGCTGGCTCACCGCGGGAAACATAAGGTTCACGAGGATCATCGTTACCGACGAGGCAAGGCAGATCAGCATCGTCGTGCGCAAGCCGACCTGCTGGTGGTGCTCGCCCCGATTAAAGCCAATCACCGCGCTGGCCAACAAAGTCAGCGCCAACCGTACGGCTATATCCCCCCATCCGATATTCGGCGACATAACCGCTTTGCACCTCCGATCCGGCTGAGCGCAGTGTCGCCGGCGACCGTCACATTTCCTTCATAACCTGCGCATAGGAGATAACGGCGAACAGCGCCGTCCCTCCGATGACGTTGCCGAGCAGAACCGGCACGGTGAAATGACCGATCATTTGCCAAAACCCGAAATGGCCGTTCAACACCAGCAAGAAGCCCTCGACACTACCGGCAACGATGTGCGTAAAGCCGGCGAGCGCGATCAGGTAAGTGTTCATTGTAATGACGAAGAATTGCGCGCCCTCGGCGCTCGGGATCAGCCAAACCATCGCGGCGATTAGAAATCCGGCGCCGATGCCGCGGAACAGCATCTCGGCCCAGCCGAGCTCCATTGTCGCGTGGCTGAGTTCCAGCATCGCGCCGCGCAACTCGGGCGATACCGCCGGCGTAATCGTGCAGAACAATGCCGAAACAAAAGTCCCAACCATGTTGGCGGCGAAGACGATGCTCCACATCCGCGCCAGTCGCCGCAAATTGGATGCGGTGAACTCGGCGACGACCGGCAATACGACGGTCACGGTGTTTTCGGTAAACAGTTGCTGGCGCGCCAGCACGACGATCAGAAATCCGACCGAATAGCCGAACGAGCTGACCAGCGGGCGCCACGGCGCGTTTGGCAGATGCATCCACAGCACCGCCTGCGCCAGCAACGAAAAGCTGATCGACAATCCGGCGGCGACCCCCGACCACCATAAAGACGTGCTCGGGCGCTCCATCTCGGTTTCGCCTTCGCGGCGTACGATTTCATAGATGACAGGCGTGCGCAGTCGGGCGCGGTCTTCGATATCCTCGATCTCGCGCTCGGTGACGCCGGCCGGCGCTTCATGCTGGCCGGCTTGATCGTCCTCGGCGCGGTCGTCTTCTGCTGCAGGGCTCGTCGTCCCTGCCCGTACTTCATCCATTTGTCGGGGCTCGCTTGGGCTCGCGGGTGAGACCCCGCACGCTCGTCAACACCGCGACATGCCGACGAGTTACCGCCGGCTCAGCGGAGGCTTCCTTGGTGATCCCGTAACGAGTGCTCTGGTAAGACTGGGGCTGGTATGCTGCGTTGTGGTTGGGTCATCAGTGGTGGGAGGTTTTGTTGCCGGGCGTTCTCGATGGGATCCGCGTCCTCGATTTCGGCCGCTACATCGCCGGGCCGTTTTGCGCCGCATTGCTCGGCGACCTCGGCGCCGAGGTGATCCGCATCGAGCGGATCGAGGGCGGCGAGGACCGCGCTTACATCCCGGTCGGCGCTGGTCCGGGTGGCGGCGGCGCCATGTTCCTCGCGATGAACCGCAACAAGCTTGGCATGACCTTGGATCCGGCTGCCCCTGCGGGCCGCGACATCGTCAAAAAGCTCGTCGCCACCGCCGATGTCGTCGTCGCCAATCTGCCGCCGCGGGTGTTGCGGTCATTGGCGCTCGACCTCGACAGCCTGCGCCAGGTCAAGCCCGACATCATCCTGACGACGGTCACCGGGTTTGGCGCCGGCGGGCCGCTGTCGCACAAGCACGGCTTTGACGGCATCGGCCAGGCGATGAGCGGTGCCGTCTACCTGTCGGGCACGCCCGAGCAGCCGGTAGCATTAAAGCTGCCCTGGGTCGATTTCGGCACCGCCTGCCTGTCGGCCTTTGGCACGCTCGCGGCGTTGATCGAGCATGGCAAGACCGGGCATGGGCAAAAGGTCGAGGGTGCGTTGTTGCGCACCGCGATCGCCTTTGCCAACGCGACCCTGATCGAGCAAGCCTTGACCGGCGTCAACCGGGTGGCGACGGTCAATCGCGGCTTCAACTCGGCGCCCGCCGATTTTTACCGCTGCAGGGATGGCTGGATCGTCGCGACCGTGATCGGGCCGGCGATGTTCCGGCGCTGGACGCGGATGATCGGCGAGGACCACTGGCTCTCCGATCCGCGTTTTGCCGACGACCAGTCGCGCGCCGACCATGGCGAGATCATCTCGGCGCGGATGACGCTGTGGTGCGCCGAGCGGGGTTGCGCCGAGGCGCTTGCCGCACTCGAAGAGGCCAGCATCGTCGCGGGCCAGCTCTATTCACCGCAACAGGCGCTCGACGACGCCCATATCCGCGCCGCCCACCTGCTGGAGGAAGTATCGCACCCGGCGATCGCGGCCGAGTTTCCGTTGGCGCCGACCCCGATCGAATTATCCGAAACCCCCGGGACCTACCGCCGCCCGGCGCCGCTATTGGGCGAGCACACCGACCAGATCCTGACGAGCCTCGGCTACACCGCCGCCGAGATCGCCGGCCTGCGCGCCGAGGGTGTGATCTGACGCCGACCGCACCCGGCGCCCCGCCCAAATTCCCGTATAACCGGGAAATAACCGCGATTTTTTTGACCGCATGCGAGACTATATAAGTATTTCAATAGCTTGCTCAAAAATATCCTGCCAACAACCGGGAACTTATTTCGGGCTAACCGGGAATTAAATCAGGCTAATCGGGAATAACCGCGTATCGCATCAAACTCCCCTCCCAACTCCGCCAAAATTCCTCAGAAGTCCAAAGGTACGACACCATTGTGCGGAATCCGATGGGCTGCCGAGGCCGCCGTTCCCGGCCTCGATCCATCGAGCCTTGAGCCCAGCTGTCATATTCAAAGGTTGGGCAGCAGACGGTATGCTTCCAAAGCGCATTTGCTTCGCGAAGGAGTTGCCGCAATGGGAGTTGAGGGATTCGTTGCCCGACACTACGCCCACGGTTCGCTGGAACAGGCTATTTTTGGTGCGTTGTCGGCTTCAGGCAAAGACGTTAACCACCTAGTGGCCGCCGATCTTGCGCCTGTCGACGAGTTCCATATCGGCGGACGGCAAGCTACGGTCGACTTTGCGGCGCAGTTGGAAATTGAGCCCGGCTCGCACCTCCTCGACATTGGTTCTGGACTCGGCGGCGCATCGCGCTACTTCGCGCACGAGCATAGATGCCGAGTAACGGGTGTCGATCTTACAGAAGAATACGTTCGCGTGGCCGGAGTACTCGCGAAGTGGGTGGGATTAGATAGCCAGGTTTCCTATCAGCACGGCAGCGCGCTGGCTCTGCCGTTCGCGCACCACACTTTCGACGGCGCCTACATGCTTCACGTCGGTATGAACATCGACAATAAGGCAGCGTTGTTTGCCGAAGTCCATCGAGTGCTCAAGCCTAGCGGTGTCTTCGGGATTTACGATGTGATGCGCGAGCGGGACGGGGATGACCTGAGTTTCCCGGTACCTTGGGCATCGAGCGCCGAGACAAGCTTTGTCGAAAACGCCGGCACTTACCGGAGTTTGCTGGAAGGCGCTGGGTTTTCGGTCCGCAAGGAGCGCAGCCGCCGCGAGTTCGCTATCGAGTTCTTCCGTCAGATGCGGGCCCGCGCCGCAGAGGGTGGCGGCCCGCCGCCGCTCGGTCTGCACATCTTGATGGGCACGTCTGCCCCGAAAAAAGTCGCGAACATGATCGATAATCTCGAGCGGGGCCTGATCGCACCAACTGAGATTATCAGCCGCGCGCTTTAATCAGTCGGCTTCAGGAAACCGTTTTGGTCATCAAGCCCAGGATTAGCGTGCCTGCATAATAATGGTCCTCAGTAGCTTAGGGCGGAAAAGCGCAGCGCCTTCCGCCTCTTGCCCGCGTCCCCCCTCAACCAATTCCCCTTGGGTCGATCTTGTCCCTTTCACCCATCGCCGTTCGGGATCCAGCTCCCCAATTCAGACAGCGAATTAACGACGAAAATGCGCCAACCGCCAACGGTCTGCGGCGGAAGGCGCTGCGCTTTTTCGCCCTACCCTTGCTGTTACGAGACGAACAAGCTTCCGGCGATTTGCTCTAATCATCAATGTGTCATGGGGCGGTAGAACGCCGCGTTGTTTTGCACTCCGCAGCGAGTTTAACATTATTGGGGATTATGCGGCAGCGCGTCTTTCCGCGAGACAGGCGCGGCCTACGAGATGTAGATTAGCACGAGCGCCGGAGACGCAAAACATCGGCAACACCGCCGGCGGTCTTAGCCGACGGCGCGCCGCAAAGCAACGGTCCCGCCCGGTCCCTCAACACGGTATGGCACTCGCATTTTCGGCTGAGGCTAGCCCCCGCTGCGCTAACCTTCGATGACTAAATACTTTCTTTCTTTCATAACTTGCCCTTGTCGCATTAAAATTCCTTTCCCGGTGCGTCATCAACCAACAAGCGGATCAGGGCGGACTGATGATTTTTACGGGCTGGTTTCTAGTGTCCTGAGTCAGAAATTCGTGTAATAAATTGATAAGGAAGCCGTAACGGCGGGGATGGGGGATGCGGACGGGTCGGCCGGTAGCGAAGATCGAATTGTCGGCTGAGCTCGCCGGCATTCTTGAAGGCTATACGCAGCGCCGCAAGACGGCGCAGGCATTGGCGCTGCGGGCGCGCATCGTCCTCGGCTGCGCGGCAGGTCTGAGCAACAAGGCGGTGGCGGCCCGCGAGCGGGTGACGGCGCAGACCGTCGGCAAGTGGCGCCAGCGTTTTGTCGAGCATGGCCTCGACGGGTTGCTCGACGAGCCCCGACCCGGTGTCCCGCGCACGATCGACGACGCCAAAGTCGAGAGCGTGATCGTCCGGACGCTGGAGAGCCAGCCGTCCGGCGCGACGCATTGGAGCACGCGCAGCATGGCGCGGCACAGCGGCATCTCGACCGCGAGCGTCGGACGCATCTGGCGGGCCTTTGGGTTGCAGCCGCACCGTCTTGAAACCTTCAAGCTGTCCAGCGATCCGCTGTTTGTCGACAAGGTGCGTGACATCGTCGGGCTCTACCTCAATCCGCCCGACCATGCGCTGGTCCTGTGCGTCGATGAAAAGTCGCAAATCCAAGCTCTCGATCGCACCCAGCCGCTGTTGCCGATGCGGCCGGGGCAGATCGAGCGGCGCACCCATGACTACCAGCGCCACGGCACGACCTCGTTGTTCGCCGCCCTCGACATCCTCACCGGCCGGGTCATTGGCCGTTGCTACCAACGGCACCGCGCGGTCGAATTCCGCCGGTTCCTGGCGACCGTCGAACAAGCCGTGCCAACCGATCTCGACATCCACCTGGTGCTCGACAATTATGCCACCCACAAGGCCCCGCCGGTCAAAGCCTGGCTCGCCCGCCACCCGCGCTATCACCTGCACTTCACACCGACCAGCACGTCCTGGCTCAACCAGGTCGAGCGCTGGTTTGCGCTGCTCGCCGACAAGCAGATCAAGCGCGGTGTCCATCGCAGCGTGCACCAACTGAAGGACGCCATCACCGCCTTCATCCAGGCCCACAACGACGACCCAAAGCCCTTCATCTGGACCAAGTCCGCCGATGCCATCCTCCAAACCATCGCCCGATACTGCTCCGACACTCTCGCCGTCCATGCCACAACTTATTCAACGAATCTCTAATTCAGGACACTAGTGAATATCATAGGGCCTCTGTTACTGCCCGTAGTTGGAATTCTTCCACTCCAACTCTTGCCTCTAGGGGTGTCTCCCGCGAACCTCCGGCTAATGACGACGGTCAAAGATGGCCAATTATGCTGGGCAGTGATTGCAATGGGTTCCTCGACCATATACGAGTTATGGGAAGCGATGGAGGCCCACAGGAGCGTACCGGCATGGGGCGGGCTTGCTCTTGCCGGCGTCATCCTAGTGATGCTCCCAGCGATGTTAGTGGCTGCTGGCGGGGCTGTCTTCAGCACGCCATTGCGAACCGCGCCAGGTACGGCCACGGGTACAGGTGCGACCACACGTACGAACACGAACACAAATTTAAAAAGCTGGATATTGCATTATCGGGTATTTGTTGGTTCAGCCGTTATGACCTTAATCGCAGCCTTCGCCTATACAAATCTACACTTCTCGCTCCCGCAGTGAGCCACAAAGAGCGGACAGCCCCATGAATTCAGAGACGCTTGAGGCCTTCGCTAGAAGGCGTTTTCGTGATCCGGCCCACGCTAAAGCAGCAATTGTGCTTTTTTCATTAGCTATCGAGCTATTAGGAGTTGCTTTGATGATTTCGGCAAAATTTTTGCTGTAACTGATTTCAACCCCCCCGAGACCGGGTATGTTTCACAAGGGTCGGGCAAGTCGACAATTTAAGAATCGTCGTCTTGAGAAGCGTCGATGATTTGGGGATCATAAGTGTATGTGAAAATCAAGAATTTCGGAACGAGAGAATGGTGTTGATAACAGACAGGCTTTTCGGTGCGAAGGATAGGGCCAAAAATTGGTGGACTACACGTACGGGAGCAGGGTGCCAGATCGGCACGGCATGAGGTGGGGAGCCGACGTCGGCGACTTGGGGGGACGGGGGCGCCGCCGCCATCGCAAAAAAAACGACTAGGCCGAGCCTGCAGCTGTCGGCGCCGAAAAGCCTGCTCTCATTATGGTAGAAATCGATCAGGTCGTATTCGACGCTGCGGCAATTGTAGCGATCTCGATCAGTAGCGTAGGGCGGAAAAGCGCAGCGCCTTCCGCCTCTTGCCCGCGTCCCCCCTCGACCGATCCCCCTTGGGTCGATCTTGTCCTTTTCACCCATCGCGTTTGGTGATGCAGTTCCCCCGACCCAAACAGCGAACGAACGACGAAATGCGCCAACCGCCAACGGTCTGCGGCGGAAGGCGCGGCGCTTTTCCGCCCTACGCTTGCTGAGATTATCAGCCGCGCGCTTTAATCAGTCGGCTACGGGAAACCGTTTGGTCGTCAAGCCCAGGATTAGCGTGCCTGCATAATAAATGGTCCTCAGTAGCGTAGGGCGGGAAAAGCGCAGCGCCTTCCGCCTCTTGCCCGCGCCCCCCCCTCGACCGATTCCCCTTGGGTCGATCTTGTCCCTTTCACCCATCGCCATTCGGGGATGCAGTTCCCCGATGCAGATAGCGAATTAACGGTGAAAATGCGCCAACCGCCAACGGTCTGCGGCGGAAGGCGCTGCGCTTTTCCGCCCTACATTGCTGCATCGTCGGAATCACTCTCAAAAACGAGGATTTTCGAGAGAGTGGCCCCTCGCGGATTCTGTGGGCATCTTTAGAACAACAGATATAGCCTCTTTTGGCGGCGTTTGGGCTTTCTTGCGCCGAACCAAGGTGATCGAATGCGACGCCGCGAATTCATGACCCTACTCGCTGGCGCAATAACTATGCCATGCGCCCTTCGCGCTCAGCAGAAGGCGATGCCGGTGATCGGTTTCCTCGGCAGCACGTCGCCCGGCTCGAGTGCGAATGTGGCTGCGTTCCGCCAGGGGCTAAGCGAAACCGGCTATGTCGAGGGACCAAATCTGGCGATCGAATACCGATGGGCGGAGGGTCGCTATGATCGGCTGCCCGCGCTGGCCGCCGAACTCGTCAGCCGCAAGGTCGACGTGATCATGGCCCAGAGCACCGTTTCGGCACGCGTGGCAAAAAGTACAACCTCGGTAATACCGATCGTCTTTCTCGTTGGCTCCGCGGTTGCAGCTGGCCTCGTCACCAATCTCGCACGCCCCGACGGCAATCTCACGGGCGTCAACATCCTGAACATCGAGTTGGTGCCCAAACGGCTCGATCTGCTTTTCCAGCTGGTGCCCCAAATCGGCACGACCGCTCTGCTCGTGAACCCGGACAATGGGAGTGCTGAGCGCATAGTGCGCGAGGTGCAGGAGGCAGCCCAGGCAAGGAGGATACCACTTCTTATTTTAAAGGCTGGAAGCGAGAGCGAGATCGATGGCGCCTTCACAACGCTCGTCCAACTGCAAGCCGGCGCCCTGCTTGTCGGCACCGATTCGTTCTTCTTTAGCAGGCGCGAGCAGATCGTGGCGCTGGCCTCTCGCCATCCCATTCCGGCGATCTATGAGTCGCGCGAGTTCGCTGTGGCCGGCGGCCTGATCAGCTATGGACCGAGCCAGCCGGCTGCCACTCGCCAGGCCGGCATGTACGTCGGGAAGATCCTCAGGGGTGCCAAGCCCGCCGATCTGCCGGTCCAGCAGCCAACGAAATTCGAGCTGGTTGTCAATCTCAATACCGCCAAGGCGCTCGGCCTCACCGTGCCGCAATCGATCCTCGCCCGCACCGATGAGGTTATCGAATGAGGCGGCGGGAATTGCTTCTTGCCATCGGCGCCTCGTCAATCGCCCGCTCGCATGCCCTCCGTGCGCAGCAGAAGGCGATGCCGGTGATCGGCTATCTCGGCCTCAACTCGCCCGGCGCGAGCGCATCGTTTATGGCCGCATTCCGCCAGGGGCTGAGCGAAACCGGCTATGTCGAGGGCCTAAACGTGGCGATCGAATACCGCTGGGCGGAGGGCCAGTATGATCGACTGCCGGCGTTGGCCGCCGACCTCGTCGGCCGCAAGGTCGATGTAATCCTAACACTCGGCACCCCTTCGGCATTGGCAGCGAAAAATGCAACTTCGACGATCCCGATCGTCTTTAGCGTCGGCGACCCGATCGGGAACGGTCTGGTCACGAGTCTCTCGCGGCCAAGCGGCAACCTCACCGGCGTCAGCATCCTCACCGTCGAGCTGGCGTCCAAGCTGCTCGAGCTGCTGTCCGAGCTGGTTCCTCAGGCCGGGATGATCGCCCTGCTCGTCAACCCGAACAATGCGACTGCAGAGCGCGTCACGCGAGACACGCTGGAAGCGGCGCGCGCCAAGGGGGTGCAGCTCCATATCCTGAAGGCCGGCACCGCAAGCGAGATCGACGCCGTTTTCTCAATCCTCGTCCAACTGCAAGCCGGCGCCCTGCTTGTCGGCACCGATTCGTTCTTCTTTAGCAGGCGCGAGCAGATCGTGGCGCTGGCCTCTCGCCATCCCATTCCGGCGATCTATGAGTCGCGCGAGTTCGCTGTGGCCGGCGGCCTGATCAGCTATGGACCGAGCCAGCCGGCTGCCACTCGCCAGGCCGGCATGTACGTCGGGAAGATCCTCAGGGGTGCCAAGCCCGCCGATCTGCCGGTCCAGCAGCCAACGAAATTCGAGCTGGTTGTCAATCTCAATACCGCCAAGTCCCTCGGCCTGACGATCCCGCCGTCGATCATCGCCCGCGCTGATGAAGTCATCGAATGAGGCGGCTCACACCGCAACCCTCAGGTAGGCTATCGGCAGAAGCGGATCGGGAGGGTGACGGGGCGGCCGAGGAGGATCACCGCGCCGAGGCGGCGAGCGCCGTTCCAGATGATGCGGCCGTCGCGGTTTGGCCGGGCATGGACGACGACCGATTGT
Source organism: uncultured Alphaproteobacteria bacterium (assembly GCA_963777435.1). Taxonomy (GTDB): domain Bacteria; phylum Pseudomonadota; class Alphaproteobacteria; order ATCC43930; family CGMCC-115725; genus AP-15. Next base: position 1,654,960 of record CAVZQT010000003.1, on the reverse strand, counting down.
CGTCTTGGCAATTCTCGCTCCCCCAGCGTTAACTGCGACTTCTGCGTGCGCGGGTCGGTTTTGCGCAGTAGGGTCTTTGGCTTGGCAAAGACCTGTTCGATGGGATTGAGATCGGGCGAGTAGCGCGGCAGCAAGTGTAGGGCGGAAAAGCGCAGCGCCTTCGGCCTCTTGCCCGCGTCCCCCCCTCGACCGATTCCCCTTGGGTCGATCTTGTCCTTTTCACCCATCGCGTTTGGTGATGCAGTTCCCCCGACCCAAACAGCGAACGAACGACGAAAATGCGCCAACGGTCTGCGGCGGAAGGCGCGGCGCTTTTCCGCCCTACGCTTGCTTCTTTAAAATCGAAGGGTGGCACCGACGATCGGGCCTTTCATGTGTACATCGAATCCAAGCGGACTGCCGCTCGCCTGGTAGCTGACATTGAGGCTGCGGTAACCGACGTGCAGGTCCAGCCATGACTTCCACGCGTAGTCAAACGTGCCTGATATCTGCCAATCGGCGTGGGCGGCGATGCCGAAACCGCCGACATCGCCATAGGCGGTCAGCCCAAACCCGTTGCCGAAATCGCGGTGATAGCGGGCCGCGATCAGCGGATCAGCCCAGCTGCGGGAGCGGCTGACGCTGACCGTGGGGATAAACCCAATCCCGTTCAAAATTGTATCAGTCGACACGTCCCAAACGCGAAAACCGAGACCGCCGTCGATCGTCTGGGATGGCTGGTCGAGGACACGGTAGAGAAAATCTCCGGTCACTTGGCTCATGACCACCCCGGTATTGCCCCCCGAAAAAAAGATGTTTCGGGTGGTGATCGGCACACCGAGCGGGACGTGCATTGCATCGGCGAGGATGCCGAACGGCCCGTCGCGCAATTCGGCCGCGCCCATAAACGGCGCGTTGTTGAGATCGCCGAGCAATTCACCGGGCCCGATGCTGACATTGACCTGCGACGCGCGCGCGAGGGGTGTCGTGATCGCCATGCTGAGGTCCGCCATCCAAAAATAGGGGTAGGCGATCAGCTGCAACCCGCTGAGCAACGATGGCGAGGTTGGCGGCACGACAGGTGGCGGCGCAGCCAAGACCGGTGCCGTCGTGACCGCAGGCACGCCTGGAGCCGGGTATTGCTGGGCGTTGGCGGGACCGGCTCCAATCGCCGACGCCGCGACGGCGATCAGCAGGCCCGAGCCAGCGACGACCGCCAATTTTCGGGTGGACCGCATTCTATCCTCTCCGTCTACCTCAGCGTCTCTCCGGATAACCCTCGATCAATAGTTTCAGCTCAGGGGCAACTGTGAGCAATATGCCTCGAAATCCTCTGGCGAGGCCTGATGCCTTCAAGCGCTGTTCGCACGTTCACCGAGCCTGACGACTACGGTCTTAAGCTGGGGAGTGAGGAGGAAAGCCGATCCTGGAACGGCTTGCGCGTAATGCCTTGCGGAAGGCGCACCAAAATTTTCGAAGTCACGGCGCTAACGGCCTGAACGGGGGGGGGTTGGACATGACCTTTGCCGATTTGATCCCGATCGCGATCAAACTGAGCATCGTTCTGCTGGTCTTCGCACTCGGGCTCCACGCCGCCTGGGGAGATGCGATCTCCGTGTTCCGGCAGCCCCAACTCTTGGTTCGCTCGATCCTGGCGATGGCCGTCCTGATGATCGCGTTCGTCGTCGCGATCGCCTCGGTCTTCGATCTCCAACCGGCGATCAAGATCGCAATCGTGGCGCTGGCCGTATCGCCGGTGCCGCCGCTCCTGCCGAACAGGCAGCGGATGGCCGGCGGTTCGGGCTCTTATGCGATCGGATTGGTGGTGGCCGCGGCGCTGATCGCAATCGTCTCGATGCCATTCTTCGTCGGAGTGCTGGGCGTCTATTTCCATGCCGAAGCCCATGTGCAGTTCCGCCAGGTGGCTGCGATCGTCGCGGTCTCGGTAATCGCGCCGCTCGCCGCCGGCATGTTCGTTCGCTTTGTTGCGCCTGAATTCACCGAGCGGATCGTCAAGCCCGTCTCGATGTTTGCCAACGTGTTGCTCGTCGCTGCAGCACTAATCGTCCTCTTCAACCTATCGGGGACGATTTGGGGGATGATCGGCCACGGCGTTCTCGTTGTGCTTGCGCTGTTCACACTCGTCGGTATTGCCGTCGGGCATTTCCTCGGGGGGCCCAACCCCGACGATCGCACCGTGCTGGCGCTCGCCACCGGCACGCGTCATCCGGGTCTCGCAATGGCGATCGCCAGCGTCAATTTTCCGGATCAGAAGGTGGCGGTGCTGGCGGTCGTCGTCTGCCACGTTATCGTCGGTTTGATCCTGTCCATTCCGTATCTGATCTGGCGCAAGCAAAGCCATGCGGCAAGAGTGCAACCGTGAGGCGCAACGCGGCGAACAGTCAGTAAAGGTCACCGGCATGGCAGATTCACCGATCGCCATAAGTGCTGCGAGGTTCGAAGTAAGAGCCACGGCGGATAGTCACTTCGGCTGGATCCGCACACGGCTGAGCGTCGAACGCACGATGATGGCGTGGCTGCGCACCGCAACGGCGCTGATCGGGTTTGGCTTCGCGATCGTGCAATACCTCGAACACTTGCAACAGATCCCCGGAGCCCGATCCGCCTATCTCCCGGATGCGCCACAATATTTGGGGATGGCGCTGATTTCTTGCGGCATCCTGGCGCTCGTCATCTCGCTTTGGCAGTACTGGTGGACGGTTCGCTACCTGTGGAGCGCGGCGTTCGCTCCGATCGCCGGCATGACCAAGGAGGGAAAGCAATCGCCGGCCGTCGCAGTCGCCATTCTCCTGATCCTGATCGGCCTGTTCGCCTTCTTTGCCGTGCTGTTCCGCCTCACCTAGCTAGCCGTCCCGGAGGAGCAGGGAGACCAAAGCACTTTCGAAACGTCCACCAACGAGAGGAGAACGAAATGGCCAGATCTAGAGCAACCACCAAGCCGAACATCGTCGTGATCTGGGGCGATGATATCGGCATCGCCAATTTGAGCTGCTACACGCACGGGTTGATGGGCTATCAGACGCCCAATATCGACCGCATTGCCCAGGAAGGCATGCGCTTCACCGATTCCTACGCCGAGCAGAGCTGCACGGCCGGCCGGGCGTCGTTCATTACCGGCCAGCACGGATTGCGCACCGGGATGACCAAGGTCGGTTTGCCGGGCGCCGCGACGGGTCTGCAAAAAGAAGATCCGACAATCGCCGCGCTGCTCAAGCCCTTAGCTTACGCGACCGCGCAGATCGGTAAGAACCACCTCGGCGACCGCAATGAATTCCTGCCGACCGCGCACGGTTTCGACGAGTTCTACGGCAATTTATATCACCTGAACGCGGAAGAGGAGCCGGAGCTGCCGGACTACCCGAAGGACCCGGCGTTTCACGAGAAATTCGGCCCGCGCGGCGTCTTGGACTGCAAGGCAACCGATAGAGACGACGCGACGGTCAACCCGCGGTTCGGCAAGGTCGGTAAGCAGACCATCAACGACACCGGTCCATTGACGCGCAAGCGCATGGAGACGATCGATGATGACATCGCTTCCCGCTCCGCCGACTACATCAAGCGGCAGGCGCAGGCCGGTCAACCCTTCTTTCTCTGGGTCAACTTCACCCACATGCATTTCCGCACGCATGTGAAGCCGGAGAGCAGGGGTCAGTCGGGCCGTTGGCAAAGCGAATACCATGATGTGATGATCGACCACGACAAGAACGTCGGCGAAGTGCTGAAAGCACTCGACGATGCCGGCATCGCCGACAACACCTTTGTCATGTACAGCTCCGACAACGGTCCGCACATGAATTCATGGCCCGACGGGGCGATGACGCCTTTCCGCAACGAGAAGAACTCCAACTGGGAAGGCGCCTATCGGGTGCCGTGCATGGTCCGCTGGCCGGGCAAGATCAAGCCGGGGACGGTATCGAACGAGATTGTCGGCCATCACGACTGGCTGCCGACATTCTTGGCCTTGGCCGGCGACCCAGACGTCACCGACAAGCTGCTGAAGGGCTACGCGGTCGGCGACACGACCTACAAGATCCACCTCGATGGCTATAATCTGGTGCCGTACTTGACCGGCGAGGTGGAGAAGAGCCCGCGGACCTCGTTTATTTACTGCAACGACGACCAACAGGTCGTGGGACTGCGGTACGACAACTGGAAGATCGTGTTCGAGGAACAGCGAACGCCCGGCACGCTGCGCATCTGGGCCGAGCCCTTCACCACCCTGCGCGTTCCAAAAATATTTAATCTCCGCACGGATCCCTTCGAGCGTGCCGACATTACCTCGAACACCTACTACGACTGGCTTCTTGATCACGTCTATTTGTTGGTGCCGGCACAGGCCTACATTGGAGAATTCCTCGCCACCTTTGCGGAGTATCCGCAAAGGCAGAAGGCCGCCAGCTTCAACCTCGACGACGTGCTCCGCCGGCTGCAAGAGGGCGCTCACCACCATTAACACGGCCGAACCCGGCGGTGCCGGCCGGGTTATCCGACCGGCACCGTACGGCTAAGCGGAGCGGTCGATGGAGGGATGGCTTCATCTCGTCACGCAGGACGCTGTCGTCGTTATCGATGCGATGGCGTTGATCGTTACCGTCATTGGAACGATCGAGGCATTCTTCGCCGGGCTGTGGGTGGCATTTCCTGCGCCGAGGGCACACCGCCGGTTCCGCGAAGTCTTGGTACGGTACGGACGCTGGCTCGTTGCCGGCCTCACCTTTCAGCTCGCGGCCGATATCATCGAGACATCGATTGCGCCGACCTGGCAGGAGGTGGGGCAGCTTGGCGCGATCGCAGTGATACGAACCTTTCTGAACTTTTTCCTCGAGCGAGACTTGGCTGAGCTTGGCAACTCAGGAAGTAATGACTTTAGAGAGTGAAACGGCCGCATAGTCGCTATGATCGAATTTCTGCGAGAGATCATTGAGTTTGGCATCGGTGCGTTCGCTCTCTTCGTCTTCGCGCTGCTCGCGCTGGCGGGTGAGGTCGGCTTCCAAATCGGGCGACTACGGGTCCGTGCGACAACATTGCCCGACAGTCAAAACGCCGGTGTTTCGACCCTGACGACCGGCATGCTGGGATTTGTCGCATTTACGTTGGCTGTGACAATCGGCATCGCCCAGGATCGATTTGAGGCGCGCCGCCACGCGACTCTCGACGAAGCCAACACGATCGGCACGGCCTGGCTTCGCACAGGACTTGCCGGCACATCGGGAAAGCCGATCGCCGGGCTGATCGAGGAATATGCGCGCGCTCGGCTCGCTTACCTCGTTGCGGCGAGCCCGAACGCCGCCACGGCGGCGCTGGCGCATGCCAACACGCTGCAGAACGAGATCTGGCAGCGTACACTTCCGCTATTGCCGGCAATGCCGGCGCCCCTGGGCTCGCAACTCGTGTCCTCGCTCAACGACATGTTCGACGCCGAGCTTGTGCAGCGCTATTCGATGGAGAGCCGAGTTCCAACCGAGACGATGTTGGGATTGCTGCTCGGCGCAGTGCTCGCCATCGGCGCACTGGGCTATCAGATGGGGCTGGCCGGTCGCAGGCAGCTGGTGCTGGCGCTTCTCCTACTCCTGATGGTGAGTGGCGCGATGGCGATGATCATTGACTTCAACCGGCCGAGCGATGGGTTCATCCACGTCAACCCCGTACCGCTGGAGTGGACGATCCAAGGCTTCGCAGCCAGTCCCACTCGGTGAGCCGGCACATGACCTGGGATTACAATATTTCAAGAACGCGCACTGACAACGCCGATGCGGTGCGCGTTTTTTACGAGAGCCACCCATATCCGGCGCCGCTCGGCAACCTCGATCGGCACCGCGAGCTCTATCGCAATCCGGATCGGCGGCGGGCATTGTCCCTTCTGCTGTGGCCGACCGAGCAGGCGCGGGCAAATCGAGAAATCCTGGTCGCCGGCTGCGGAACATCCCAGGCCGCCATCCACGCGCTGCGCGAGCCCGATGCACGGGTGACGGCAATCGACATCAGCGAAACCAGCCTGCGTCATACCCGCGACCTTCAACAGAAATATGGCTTGCGAAACCTCGATCTCCACCGGCTCGCGATCGAACACGTCGGGGAGCTCGGTCGGACATTCGACCAGATCGTCTGCACGGGAGTACTCCACCACCTGCCCGACCCGGATCTCGGCCTTCGAGCACTGCGCAACGTCCTTATGCCGGGTGGCGCAATGCACCTGATGGTCTATGCGACGTACGGACGTGCCGGCATCTACATGATGCAGGAATACTGCCGCCTGCTCGAGGTCGGCGCTACGGAGAAGGAGCTAGTGGACCTCGGCATCACGATCGGTGCGCTATCATCTGACCATCCGATCGCGGATGTGGCGAGACTGGCCAAGGATTTCAGAAACCCGGACGCGCTCGCTGACGCATTGCTCCACCCTCAGGACCGCGCCTATACCGTACCGCAGCTCTATGCTTGGCTGGAGCGCTGCGGTCTGTCATTCGGTCGCTGGTTCGAGCAGGCGCCTTACTTGCCGCAATGTGGGGCCATCGCGAGGATGCCGCACGCGGCACGTCTCGTGTCGCTGTCCCCGCAGCTCCAGCATGGTGCAGTCGAGCTGTTGCGCGGGACCATGACCAAGCACAATTTCATCACCTATCGTGACGACCGCGTCGGCGAGAGCCAGCCGATCAGGTTCGACAGTGATACCTGCGGTAGTTATGTTCCTCTGCGTCTGCCGTGGACGCTATGCCTCCGCGAGCGGTTGCCTCCCGGCTCGGTGGCCGTCCTGATCAATCGGGCACACACCTACCCCGACCTCGCCCTGCCGATCGATGCGGCGCAAGAGCGGATCTTTGCGGCGATCGACGGCAATCGCTCTATCAATGAGATCTTACGCAGCGCCGCGGGAGCGGGTAGTGATGAACTCGCCCGCAGGTTTATCGAGCAGCTCTGGGAGTACGATCAGATTGTGTTCGACGCGACATCACCTTTCACCGCTCTAAAACTTTGAGCGTGGCCGATCAGGTCAGCCGCAGGTAGCCCTCAAGAATTTCGAAACGAAAAAACAGCGTTGATAACAAATAGGTTTTTAGGTGGAAAGATAGGGTCGAAATTCCTCGACTATCTCGGTACGCAATCAATAGCACCAGGTCGCCAAGGAGTGAGGCGAGAGCTGAGGGCGCAAGGGGTTGGGTCGGGCGTGGCCAGAACGGTAACGCCGGCCTGCCGGTCGTGATTGGCGATTAGGGGGTCGGCCGGCTCCGCCAATCGCAGAACAGAACACCCGCACCCGGGGTGCGCGGACGGGCGGTCTCCTGTGTTGAGAGACTGACGAGGGCCGGTTTAGAAGTCCATGCCGCCCATGCCACCCATACCGCCGCCAGGCGGCATCCCCGGCGCGGTCTTGGGTTCGGGCTTCTCCGCCACCATCGCCTCGGTTGTGATCAGGAGGCCGTCGCCCCCCACCGCGTGCACGGCCCTTGCTCAGTGTGGTGAAGGGAGGGACGGGCTGACGCCGATCGATGCGCCGAACGCGTCTCCCGGCGCGACGACATGGATGTAGCCATCGGTCAGCGTCTTGAGGAAGGCGACGATTGCGTTTTCCTCTTGGTCGCTCAGACCGAGATTTCCGATCGTCTTGTCCTCATTGGCGCTGATTTCGGGCGCGGGCCAGCAGCCGGTTCCGGCCTTCGGGTCGAGCGGATTCGAGCATCGTGGCAGCACGTCGCGCGTGTTGTAGAAATGCACAACTTCCTTCAGGCTTTTTAAGTAGCCATTGTGCATGTAGGCTTTAACAAAGTCTGGACGCGGGCGCTTATCGACATTGCGCACTGTCGGCGTCTGGAATTTGCCGTCGAATTGATGGGCGTGTTGCGCCCATTCCCGGTTGGGATCGGATGCACTGGCCAGAAAGCCCCCTATGCCCTGGTCCACATAACCTTTGCCGCGCGGATTGGCGACATAGCCGTGTTGGTCCGGGCTGGCTTCACAATAAAAGGGCAGCGCATGATTGGCGGGGATCCCGAGATTGTGCGCCTGGAACTCGGTAAACAGAGGTCCCGTATTCGGATTGCCGGAAAGGAGATTCCGAGCGTTTGCTGCAGTCGGTCTGGCATTCGCTCCCGGCGCGCTCTGGGTCCCGTCCAGATGGCACGTATTGCATTTCCCTTTGCCGCGAAACAACTCCCAGCCAGCGACCTCTTCACTGCTCAATACGTTTTGCTGCGGGTGGTTCAAGGCATAGTCTAACTTTGACGAGAACGGGCTTACATCGGGGGAGGCTTCATCGGCAGCGATCGACAACGCCAAATGGTCATACGTCGAGTTCGAAATGCCGCGATCGATCGCGCTGAGGTGGACCAGTAGCGGATCGTCGGCAGGCGGCGGCGCCGGCCTTGAACACACCGCCTCGACATTGGCGAGCCAATGCACTGCGAATGACTGCGCACCCCAGAGCTGTTCAAATAGGCCTCGGTAACCGCTTTGCGACAGTCGATACACGACGCAAGCTGGATCGGGTAAGCCCATCTCCACTGGGTTGGTTGGCGGGCCCTGTGCCTGCTCTGCGGCGGGGTTGCCTAAGCGGAAGCCCGTCGCCCGCATGTCCCAGAAATTGCCGCCGGTGAACTGCTGCTGGACCGCGTCATATTGGAGGATCGGCGAGAACGGCGCATATCCGTAGCTCTGGGGTTTGCGCGCCGAGATCCGGTAGTTGGGGGCCGGAGGTTTGGCGGCGGGGTCGGCCGCCGAGCCCGGCTGCGCTACAATCGTCTGATTCCACAGCGAAACCCCGCCGGTGAAGCCCGTCTCCGGGACGTGGCACGAGGTACAGGCAAGATTCTTGGCGACCGACAGATTTCTGTCGTAGAGAGCGAGCGTCCCGAGGAGGGCCACCTGATGATACGGGTCGAGCGATGACGGGTTCTGCGCCGCTTTCAAGGCCGCGGCGAAGACCTTGTCGATCTCGGCGTTGACGCGCACGACATCGGGATCATGCCTCGACCCACCGGGAACATAGGACTGGATGTCAATCTGCGCCGAGCATAGCTGCGGCGCAGTAAGAGACGAGGGCAGTGATTGTTGTGCTGCCGCCGCATGCGCGATGACCACGGTTCCCGCTAGCGCAGAAGCCAGAACTGATCTGTTCGACTTGCGTCGCATCGCTCACCTCCAGAAGTGGGTCCTGCCCTAAACGATCGGCGCAATCCTTAGGTCCCTCCGCCGATACTCCCGCATCCAGAAGTTGGACATATGACGGCGCCCTGACCGCCGCGTCAGAAATGTGCGTCGTCCCGTCCCCGACGTTGGGCCGTCCCCATATGGTTTTTCCACGGTTGCCGCTCGCCGGCGGACAACCATGTTTCGACGCAGAATTCGCTACTATCGGGGGCGCATCGTGCCGCAAATCGCGACCAAAGCGCATATCAACGAGAAGCTTGCGTCCGCCAATGCGGGGATCCCGGCGTGAAAACCGGATCGGGTTTCAATGCCGCGACCAGAATCGCCGCTGGTGACGACCGCACGCACTATGACAGCGTTGCGAGGGCGCTGCACTGGCTGACGGCTGCGCTGGTCGTCACGCAGTTTGGCTTGGCCGAGTTTTGGGACTTCGCCGCGCGGCCCACCCGGAATGTGATGATCGATCTGCACATGTCGTTTGGCATTCTGCTGACCGCCGTGCTGATCGCCCGCATCTGGTGGCGGCTGATGCCAGGGCACCAAGTCCGGCCGGCAGATTCCGGGTGGGTCGAACTGGCTTCAAAGGCGGCGCATTACGCGCTTTATGGGCTTCTGGCGGTGGAAGTGGTGCTCGGCTACCTGTTCCGCTGGTCCGGCGGAGAGGCGATGAGCTTCTTTGGCTTGCTGATCCCGCCGCCCTTCGCGCCGTTCTCAAAGCCGGCGCATCACCTCGTCGCCGACGCGCATGACTGGATCGCGTGGATTATCATCATCCTCGCCGCCGGCCACGCCGCGGCAGCGCTATTCCATCACTTCGTCCTGCACGATGACGTGCTGTGGCGGATGCTGCCGGGCCGGGACGCACGGTTCAACGAGGTTCGGGCGCCGTCGCCGGAGGAGGTTGCCAGATCCTGATGCGGTCTCTGGGCGGGGCATCTTGTTGCTCGCGGTCCTAAATGAAAACCGCCCGCCCGCGGGGTGCGCGGACGGGCGGCTTGATGCTTGGTTTAGGGACGGGGACGGGTGGGTTTTTAGAAGTCCATGCCGCCCATGCCACCCATACCGCCGCCGGGCGGCATCCCCGGCGCGGTCTTGGGCTCGGGCCTCTCGGCCACCATCGCCTCGGTCGTGATCAAGAGGCCGGCGACCGATGCCGCGTCCTGCAAGGCGTGGCGAACCACCTTGGTCGGGTCGATGATGCCGGCCCGGATCATGTCGGTGAATTCGCCCTTCTGCGCGTCATAGCCGAAATTGGTGTCGTTGCTGTCGAGCAATTTGCCGACGACGATCGAGCCGTCGGTGCCCGAATTTTCGGCGATCTGGCGCGCCGGGTAGAGGATCGCCTTTTTGACGATCTCGATGCCGACCTTTTGGTCGTTGTTGGCCGGGTTGAGGCTATCGAGCGCGCGCGCGGCATAAAGCAGTGCGGCCCCGCCGCCTGCCACGACGCCTTCTTCGACCGCGGCGCGGGTCGCGTGCATCGCGTCGTCAACGCGATCCTTGCGCTCCTTGACCTCGATTTCGGTCGAACCGCCGACCCGGATCACCGCAACGCCGCCAGCCAACTTGGCCAACCGCTCCTGCAATTTCTCGCGGTCGTAATCCGAGGTGGTCTCTTCGATCTGCTGGCGGATCTGGGCGATGCGGCCCTGGATGTCCTCGGATTTGCCTGATCCGTCGATGATCGTCGTGTTTTCCTTCTCGATCCGCACCCGCTTGGCTTGGCCGAGCATGTCGATGGTGACGTTTTCGAGCTTGATCCCGAGATCTTCGCTGATCACCTGACCGCCGGTCAGCACCGCGATGTCTTCGAGCATCGCCTTGCGCCGGTCGCCAAAGCCCGGGGCCTTGACTGCCGCGACCTTCAGCCCGCCGCGCAATTTGTTAACCACCAGGGTCGCCAATGCCTCGCCCTCGACATCCTCGGAGACTATCAATAGCGGCCTCCCCGACTGCACGACGGCTTCGAGCAGGGGCAGCATCGTCTGCAGACCCGACAATTTCTTTTCATGAAGCAGCACGTACGGGTTTTCGAGCTCCGCCACCATTTTCTCGGCATTGGTGACGAAATACGGGCTGATATAGCCGCGGTCGAATTGCATGCCCTCGACGACGTCGAGCTCGGTCTCCAGCGACTTTGCCTCTTCGACCGTGATCACGCCTTCATTGCCGACCTTTTGCATCGCCTCGGCGATCATTTCGCCGATGTCGCGTTCGCCATTGGCCGAAATCGTGCCGACCTGGGCGATCTCTTCATTGGTCGAGATCTTCTTTGAGCGCTTTTTGATGTCGTCGACGACCGCGGCGACCGCGACATCGATGCCGCGCTTGAGGTCCATCGGGTTCATGCCGGCGGCCACCGCCTTCGCGCCTTCGCGGACGATCGCCTGCGCCAAAATGGTCGCGGTCGTGGTGCCGTCGCCGGCCTGGTCGCTGGTCTTGGAAGCGACCTCCTTGACCATTTGCGCGCCCATATTTTCGAACTTGTCGGAGAGTTCGATCTCCTTCGCGACGGTCACGCCGTCCTTGGTGATGCGCGGCGCGCCAAACGATTTGTCGAGAACGACGTTGCGGCCTTTCGGGCCCAGCGTGACCTTGACCGCGTTCGCGAGCGTATCGACGCCGCGCAGCATGCGGTCGCGCGCATCGGCATGAAATCTGACGTCTTTGGCAGCCATTTCTTGGTTCTCCTTAGGCGATCACGCCCATAATGTCGGATTCTTTCATAATGATCAGGTCTTCGCCGTCGAGCTTGACCTCGGTCCCTGACCATTTGCCAAACAGGACGCGGTCGCCCGCCTTGACGTCGAGCGGTTGGATCGTGCCGTCCTCGCCGCGCGCGCCGGGACCGGCGGCGACGACTTCGCCTTCCATCGGCTTTTCTTTCGCCGTGTCAGGAATGATGATGCCGCCTTTGCTCTTTTCCTCTTCCTCGACGCGCTTGATAACGACGCGGTCATGCAACGGACGAAATTTCATGCAACCCTCCTGGCCCCCAAATTGTTAGCACTCTCAAACATTGAGTGCTGGTGACATAAAGGCCGCCGTCGGGGTTGTCAAGCCGCGATCAAACCCGGCACGGTTAACGTCGGCACGGTCAACGTCAGACGAGCCGATCAAGACCCTCGCGCGCTCGCGACGGAGAAGAATACGAACCACCCGAAGCCGTTCCGGGTTATGATTGCAATAACAGGAGCCACAAACGAGTTGCCGCCATGCCGCGAGACGTAGAATGGGAGATCCCGGGCGAGATCCAGCCAAAGCCCGGCGACTGCAACTTTGATCTCGACCGCACCCTTGGAGCAGTGCTCGGGTTGCGGGCGACGGTTCCGGAAGACGCCTTTACCGCCGGTACTCTCGGCACCGAGCGCGCCGGCAGCGGGGTCCTGATCCGCGGCGACGGACTTGTCCTGACGATCGGCTATCTGATCACCGAAGCCGAGACGATCTGGCTGACCTCATCGAGCGGCGGTGCGGTGCCGGGACATGTCCTCGCCTATGACCAGGAAACCGGGTTTGGCTTGGTTCAGGCTCTCGGCAAGTTGAATGTCGAACCGCTGGAATTGGGCATCGGCATGCGCGTCGGCGCCGGGGATCGCGCGATTATGGCGGCGGAGGGTGGCCGGCGTCACGCGGTCTCGGCGCGGGTTGTGGCGCGCCAGGAATTTGCCGGTTATTGGGAATATGTCCTTGACCGGGCGATCTTTACCGCACCGGCGCATCCGTTCTGGGGCGGTGCGGCGCTGATCGGCGCCGATGGCCGCCTGATCGGCATCGGCTCTCTGCACGTCCAGCATTCGAGCGGGCGCGAATTGCGGCGCGACGTCAACATGGTCGTTCCGATCGACCTCTTGCCGCCGATCCTCGACGACATGCTGACCTATGGCCGGCCAAATCGCCCGGTGCGGCCTTGGCTCGGGCTCTATGCCGCCGAGGTCGAGGACGCAATCGTCGTCGCCGGTCTCGCCGAGCGCGGGCCGGCAAGCGAAGCGGGACTCCAGCCCGGAGATCGGATCGTCGCCGTCGGCGACGAGAATGTCGGCAGTCTCGCCGGGTTCTGGCGCCGGGTGTGGGCTGGCGGCCCGGCTGGCAGCGAAATTCCGCTGCAGGTGGCGCGCGACGGCAGGTCGATGACGGTGCGCATCCAATCGGCTGATCGCACCCGGTTCCTCAAGGCCCCCAAACTGCACTGAGCGGCCCGGGTGAAAGCCGGCTTTACCCGACATTAGCGAGTGATCGGCATAACAAATCTGCTGGCATGAGTGCGGCCTGCTGGCGCGGGGTCTGCGCTGTGATTGACAGCGCCGCTGTCGGTCTCTACGGGACGCTGCGGTCGGCCTCGGGGCCTCGCGAATGATTGCCAGGGAAGGTGTCGGTGTCCGCCGCAACTGAGACGTCGCAATTGCAGCGCCTGTTGCCGGCTCATCTGCGCCGGCTGGAGGCCGAATTCGATCGGGATTTTCCGCGAAGTCGCAGCCGAATTCCGCAATCCGGTCATGATGTACTCGATCGGCAAGGATTCGAGCGTGATGCTGCACCTCGCCCGCAAGGCATTTTTCCCGGGCAAGCCGCCTTTTCCGCTGCTCCATATCGATACGCTGTGGAAATTTCGCGAGATGATCGCGTTTCGCGACGCGATCGCGCGCCAACTCGGGATCGAGTTGATCGTCCATACCAACGAGGATGGGGTGCGCCGCGGGATCAATCCGATCGCGTCCGGGCTCGGCTTTGCATACCGCGGTGATGAAAACCGAAGCGCTCAAGCAAGCGCTCGACCGCTTTGGTTTTGACGCGGCACTTGGCGGCGCGCGGCGCGACGAGGAAAAGAGCCGCGCCAAGGAGCGTATTTTTTCATTGCGCGGCGTTAACCATAGCTGGGATCCGCGCAACCAGCGCCCGGAACTGTGGCGGCTTTACAATACGCGCCTGCGCGAGCGCGAAACCATGCGCGTCTTTCCACTGTCGAATTGGACCGAACACGACATCTGGGAATACATCACCGCCGAAGAAATCCCGGTCGTGCCGCTTTATTTCGCCGCCATGCGGCCGGTGGTCGATCGCGGCGGCGCCTGGATCATGGTCGATGACGACCGCTTGCCGCTTGCAGCACGGCGAGACGCCGCAGCAGCGGCTCGTCCGATTTCGCACCCTCGGCTGCTATCCGCTTACGGGCGCGATCGAATTCGGCCGCCACGACACCGGCCGAGATCCTGGCGGAACTGCGCGATACCAGGCGTTCCGAGCGCCAGGGCCGCTTGATCGACAGCGACGAGGACGCGGCGATGGAGCGCAAAAAGCGCGAGGGCTATTTCTGATGGCGGATCGGCTGCGAGGCGACGGCACGACCGAGGCGATCGCGACCTATTGCGGTTTCTGACCTGCGGATCGGTCGATGACGGAAAGTCGACCCTGATAGGCCGCTTATTGCACGACTGCGCACTGATTTTCGACGATCAGCTCGAGACCCTCGAACGCGAGTCAAAACGCTTCGGGACAACCGGAGATAATCTCGACTTTTCGCTGTTGCTCGATGGGCTGGAGGATGAGCGGCAGCAGCGCATAACGATTGACGTCGCATACCGCTTTTTCGCTACGCCGGCGCGTTCCTTTGTTGTCGCCGATACGCCGGGGCACGAGCAGTACACCCGCAACATGGCGACCGGCGCCTCGACCTGTGATCTAGCGGTAATCCTGGTCGATACCCGCAACGGGATCGTCATCCAGACCCGGCGCCACGCGTTTATCTGCTCATTGCTTGGCATTCGCCAGCTGGTGCTGGCGGTCAACAAGATGGATCTGGTCGGCTTTGACGAGAGCCGATTTGCCGGGATCGTCGACGATTTCGCGCAATTCACGGCCGAGCTTGGCGATCTCCAGGTGCGCGCGATCCCGCTCTCGGCGGTGGCAGGCGATAACGTCACCCATCGCTCCGATCGAACGCCGTGGTATGCCGGGCCGACGCTGCTCGAGCATTTGGAGACGGTCGAGACCGCGCGCGACAATGGCGGGCGGCGCTTTCGTTTTCCGGTGCAGTGGGTCAACCGGCCGCATGCCGAGTTTCGCGGTTTCTCGGGAACCGTTGTCTCGGGTTCGCTCGCAGCCGGGCGATCAAATCCTCGTCGCCGGTACGGGTCGGACCAGCCGGGTCCGCGAAATCGTGACCTTTGATGGCGCCCTCGATCGCGCCGGTGCGGGCGACGCCGTGACACTGACGCTTGCCGACGAGATCGATATCGCGCGCGGCGATCTGCTCACCGACCCCCGCGATCCGCCGGAATTTGTCGATCAATTCGCCGCTCATATCATCTGGATGAGCGAGCACCGGATGGTTCCCGGCCGCTCGTATCTGTTGAAGATCGGGGCGCGCAGCGTGCCGGCGACAATCACCGCGCTCAAACATCGCATCGATGTCGATACGCTGGCGCATCTCGCTGAGAAGAGCCTCGGCCTGAACGATATCGGGTTCTGCAATTTATCGACCGCGGCTCCGGTCGCGTTCGATCCTTATTCAGAGAACCGCGATACCGGAGCCTTTATCCTGATCGACCGGCTGACCAACGAAACCGCCGGCGCCGGGATGATCGCTTTCGGGTTGCGCCGGGCCAGCAACATCCATTGGCAGGCGCTGACGGTCGGACGAGAGGAGCGGGCGGCTCTAAAGGGCCAAATGGCGGCCGTGTTGTGGCTGACCGGGTTGTCGGGAGCCGGCAAGTCGACGATTGCCGATCTCGTCGAAAAACAGCTGCTCGCCACGGGCCGGCACACGATGCTGCTCGACGGCGACAATGTCCGGCACGGCCTAAACCGCGATCTCGGCTTCACCGATGTCGATCGGGTCGAAAATATTCGCCGCGTGGGCGAAGTCGCCAAGCTGATGGCGGAGGCCGGGCTGATCGTGATCTGCTCGTTTATCTCGCCATTCCGCGCCGAGCGCCAGATGGTGCGGGAGCTGATCGAGCCGACAGCCTTTCTCGAAATTTTTATCGATACGCCGATCGACGAGTGCATCCGGCGCGATCCCAAGGGCCTCTACGCCAGGGCCAAAGCCGGGCATATCGAACATTTTACTGGCCTCGATTCACCCTATGAGGAGCCGGAGGCGCCCGAGTTGCGGCTGGGAACGCTCGACAACACGCCTGAGGACGCCGCGGGGCTGATCATCGAAGCGCTCCGGCTGCACCACATCATCTAACCGGCATCGTGGGGAGCCAGGCCCGGAGAGCCACGAAACCACGAGCTAGGAGAGCGGCGCGTCCTGCCCGTGGTGGGTCAGCAGTTGATCAAAATATGCGATCGTGCGGGTGAGGCCGTCTTTAGTTCGGTCCGCGGTTCCCAGCCGAGCACGGATTGCGCCTGCGAGATGTCGGGGCAGCGTTGCACCGGGTCGTCTACCGGCAGCGCACGATAAACGATCTCAGAATGCGAACCGGTCAGCGCGACGACCAACTCGGCGAGTTCCGAGACCGAAGTTTCGACGGGGTTGCCGAGGTTGACCGGTCCGATAACGTTGTCGGGCGCCGCCATCAGCGCGACGAAGCCGCTGATCAGATCATCGACATAGCAAAAGGCGCGGGTCTGCGTACCGTCCCCGTAGAGAGTGATCGGCTCGTTGCGCAATGCCTGCACGATAAAGTTTGACACGACACGGCCGTCGTTGGGGTGCATTCTTGGGCCATAGGTATTAAATATCCGCGCCACCCGGATCTTCACTTTGTGCTGCCGGTAGTAATCGAAAAATAATGTTTCGGCGCAGCGCTTACCCTCGTCGTAGCAGGCGCGTGGCCCAATCGGGTTGACATTGCCGCGATAGCTTTCGGGTTGCGGGTGCGAGGTCGGGTCGCCATAGACCTCGGAGGTCGAGGCCTGGAATATCTTTGCCTTTAGCCGCTTTGCCAGCCCCAGCATATTGATCGCGCCAATGACGCTGGTCTTTGTCGTCTGCACCGGGTCGAATTGGTAATGGATCGGCGAAGCGGGGCAGGCGAGATTGTAGATTTCGTCGGCCTCGACAAAAAGCGGATGAGTGATGTCATGCCGCATTGCCTCGAAATGCGGGTCGGTCAGCAACCGCGCTACGTTATCTTTGCGGCCGGTAAAGTAGTTGTCGATGCAGAGTACGTCGTTGCCTTGAGCAATCAGCCGCTCGCACAGATGCGACCCAAGAAACCCGGCGCCGCCGGTGACGAGGACTCGTTTTGCAACGACGCTACTCATTGGAGTGACCTTTCGTGAAAAACTCAGCGGGGCCGTGCAGCATACTCTCATCAGGCAAAGGCGCGCAGCCTCGGTTCGGCGTGATGCGCGCTGCGGCCAATACTGATGTAGGACAGACCGGCGGCCAGCATTTCTTCGGGGTTGTAGATGTTGCGCAGGTCGATCACCACAGGGGCGGCGAGCAGGTTTTCAACCCGACTGAGATCGAGAGCGCGAAACGCGTTCCATTCGGTCAGCAGCACGAGCGCATCAGCGCCCGCCATTGTCTCGTAGGCCTCGGCGCAGTAAACAACTTCCGGCAATAGCTTTTTCGCTTCGTCCATGCCCTCGGGATCGAAAGCGCGGATCGTCGCACCTGCCGCAATCAGGCGCGGCAAGATCGACAGGCTCGGGCTGTCGCGCATGTCGTCGGTATTGGGTTTGAACGTCAGCCCCAGCACCGCCAGTGTCTTGCCGGCAACATCGCCGCCGCAAGCGGCGACGATCTTGTCGGCCATGCGCTCCTTACGGGTATCGTTGACCTGCACCACCGTCTCGATGATCGACAGAGGCGATTGCGCCTCCCTTGCGGTGCGCACCAATGCCCGGCAATCCTTGGGAAAACACGATCCGCCAAAACCCGGGCCGGCGTGGAGAAACTTGCGGCCGATGCGGCCGTCGAGCCCGATCCCCTTTGCCACCTCTTGGACATCGGCGCCGACCTTTTCGCAAAGATCGGCGATCTCGTTGATGAATGTGATCTTGGTCGCGAGAAAGGCGTTGGCGGCGTATTTGATCAGTTCCGCCGTCTCGATGTCGGTAAACACCATCGGCGTCTCGATCAGATAGAGCGGGCGGTAGAGCGCGTGCATGATGGCTCGCGCCCGTTCGCTGTCGGCGCCGATAACGACTCGATCCGGACGCATAAAATCTTCGATCGCCGAGCCCTCGCGCAAAAATTCGGGATTCGAGGCGACATCAAACCCGCCATGCGGCCTGGTGCGGCGCAGGATCTTCGCGACCTCGCGTCCAGTGCCGACCGGCACCGTCGATTTCGTCACCACGACCGCGTAATCGGTCAGCGCCTGTCCAATTTCCTCGGCCGCGGCATAGACAAAAGACAAATCCGCATGCCCATCGCCGCGGCGCGACGGCGTGCCGACCGCGATAAACACCGCCTCGGCGCCGGCCACAGCGGATTTCAAGTCGGTCGTAAACGAGATCCGCCCCGCCGCCGAATTTTTAGTGACCAGCGCCTCGAGGCCGGGCTCAAAAATCGGCATTTCGCCCCGTTGCAGCCGGGCGATTTTCGCGCTGTCTTGGTCGACGCATACGACGTCGACGCCAAATTCGGAAAAGCAAGCCCCCGACACCAACCCGACATAACCCGTTCCGATAATCGCTATGCGCATGCTCTCCGCCCCTTACGCGAACGCGCCCAAAAACGGTGGCGCTACCGGCTTATTCCGCATGTCGGTGCCGCGGCAAGTCGCCGCGCCCCACACCAAAGAAGAGGCGGAAGGCGCGGCAGCGGCGTTGCGTTGTACTGCCGACACAATACGAAACCGAACGCACTATGTCGCAATCGATTTTGGTGACCGGCGGCGCCGGGTATATCGGATCGCACGCGTGCAAGGCCCTGGCCCGTGCCGGCTACCGGCCGGTCGTCTACGACAATCTGTCGTACGGACACAGCGAGGCGGTGCGTTGGGGACCGCTGGTCGAAGGCGATATCGGGGATAGCGCGCGGCTCGGCGCTGCGATCAGAGAGCATGGCGTGACTGCGGTCATGCATTTCGCCGCGTTCGCTTATGTCGGCGAATCCGTCACCGATCCCGCGCGCTACTACCACAATAATTTGCGCGGCAGCCTGTCGCTGCTCGACGCGATGCGGGAAACGGGTGTCGGCGAGATCGTCTTTTCCTCGACCTGCGCCACTTATGGCACGCCCGAAACCGTCCCGATCCGCGAGACGGCGCCGCAGCGTCCGATCAATCCCTATGGCGAAACCAAGCTCGCGATCGAGCGCGCCCTCTATTGGTATGGCCAAGCTTACGGGATGCGCTGGGTATCGTTGCGCTATTTCAATGCCGCGGGCGCCGATCGGGATGGCGAGATCGGTGAACATCATGAGCCGGAGACGCACCTGATCCCGCTTGTGCTCGACGCGGCACTTGGCCGCCGCCCGGCGATCGATGTCTTTGGCAGCGACTATCCGACCCCCGATGGCACCGCCATCCGCGACTACATCCATGTCGAGGACCTTGCCGACGCCCATTTGCGGGCGCTGGAGCGGCTGCGCGGCGGCGGCGACAGCATCGCGCTCAATCTCGGGACAGGACGTGGCCATTCGGTCCGCGAGGTCATCGCGGCTGCCGAGGCGGTCAGCGGCTGCAAAGTACCGGTTCGCGACGCCCCGCGGCGGCCCGGCGATCCGCCGGCATTGGTCGCCGACCCCAGTCTCGCGGCCGCGACGCTCGGCTGGCAGGCGCAGTACTCGGATCTCGGCACCATTATCAGCACTGCTCTCGACTGGCACCGGCGGTCGAACGCCTGATGCGGTTTTCGCTCGCACCGCCAGCAGTGAGCGGAATGGAGCCGGCGATCATCCGTTGTGCTTGCCTTGCAATGATTAACGCAGCGGCATCGCGGGAACCGCACAATGACAGTCATCGAAACTGACGAGATCGCCGCCGCCTTCGCCCCGGTCACGATGCCGGCGCGAACAGCGACCGAGCGGCCGATCCGCGTCAGGGGCAAATTCTTCTTTGCCGGCGAAAACAAGCATTTCATCAAGGGCGTTACCTACGGTCCATTCCCGGTGGGGAGCCACGGCGCTCAGTTTCCCGATCGGGCTATAGTCGAAAAAGATTTCACATTGATGAGGGCGGCGGGGGTCAACACTGTCCGCGTCTTCACCGTGCCCCCGCTGTGGCTGCTCGACGCCGCCGAGGAGGCGGGCGTAAAGGTCTTGGCAGGGCTTCCCTGGCCGCAGCATGTCACGTTTTTGGATAATCCGGCGATCCAGGGCGAAATCAGAGCGGCGGTGCTCGATGGCGTGCGGTCCTGCGGTCGGCACCCGGCGATCTTTGCCTATCTCGTCGGAAACGAAATTCCGCCGGACGTGATCCGCTGGCATGGCGCCGAGCCGGTGCGGCGGTTTCTGCGCGCGCTTGTCGGCTGCGTCAGGAACGAGCACCCCGGGGCGTTGGTTAGCTACGCCAACTTTCCATCAACCGAATACCTGACCGTCGATTTCACCGATTTTGTTTGTTTCAACGTCTATCTGCATGACCAGGCTGCGTTTCGGCGCTACGTCGCCCGGCTGCATAACCTCGCGGTCGACCGGCCGCTGGTCTTGACCGAATTCGGGGTCGATTCGCTGCGCGAGGGCGAGCGCGGCCAGTGCCGGATCCTGTCATGGCAGGTTCGCACCGCGTTCGAGGCGGGTGTCGCCGGCACCTGCGTGTTTGCTTGGACCGATGAGTGGTTTACCGGCGGACACCTGATCGAGGATTGGGCGTTTGGGCTTGTCGATCGCGAGCGCCATCCCAAACCCGCTCTGCTCGAGGTCGAGCGCTGCTATTGCGGCCCGCTGCCGCCGCCATTGCCCTGCTATCCGCGGGTCTCAGTCGTGGTCTGCTCCTACAATGCCGAGCGCACGATGGACGCGTGCCTCGCTTCGCTCGAGGTGCTGAACTACCCCGATTATGAAGTTATCGTCGTCAATGACGGCTCGCGCGACCGCACGCTCGAAATCGCCGAAAGTTATCCCTATTGCCGGATCATCAGCCAACCCAACAAGGGATTGAGCGTCGCGCGCAATGTCGGCGCCGAGGCGGCGACTGGTGAAATCGTCGCCTATACCGACAGCGATTGCGTCGCCGACCCCGATTGGCTGACATATCTCGTCGCCAAAATGGAGACGAGCGGGCTTGCCGCCTGCGGCGGCCCGAATTTTCCGCCGCCCGAAGACAGCCTGGTGCCGGCCGCGGTCGCGGTGTCACCCGGCGGCCCGACCCACGTCCTCCTTAGCGACGAGGTCGCCGAGCATATCGCCGGCTGCAACATGGCGTTCCGCCGCGAGGCGTTGCTCGGCCTCGGCGGGTTTGACCCAGTCTATCGCGCCGCCGGCGACGATGTCGATATCTGCTGGCGCTTCCAAGACGCGGGCTTTGTGATCGGCTTCAGCCCGGCGGCAATCGTCTGGCATTTCCGCCGCAACACGGTCAAAGCCTATTGCAATCAGCAGCGCGGCTACGGCAAAGCCGAGGCTCTGGTTTATTCGAAGCATCCCTTTCGCTTCAACCTGTTTGGCCAAGCCAAATGGCTGGGGCGCATCTATGGTGATTTGTCGGCTTCGCTGCTGTTGTCGCGCCGCCCGGTCATTTACTCGGGAGTATTTGGCCGCGGGCTGTTTCAAACCTTGTACGAGTCCCCGTCGTCATTGACAGCGTTTTTGCCGCTGACCTTTGAATGGAGCGCCGCCGCGATCGTTCTGGCCTTGGCCGGCTTGGTTGGCGGCGGATGGTGGCTGCTGCTCGCGGTTCCGTTGCTCGCCACCTTGGCGATGTGCGTCAATGGCGCGATGAAGGCGCCGATCGACAAGCGCTTTGCCGGGCCGAAAGCGCGAGCGCTGGTGGCGTTATTGATTTACCTCGGCCCGTTGCTGCGCGGCTGGGAGCGGATCAAATGGCGCGTGCGCGAGACCCGTGCGCGGCCCCACCCGGCGCCCGCGACGACCGAACAAAGCGCTCGCTGGTCGTGGCGCGATCGCTCTTTCCAGCTCGCGTTCTGGAATGAGGCGGGCGTTGAAAAGGAGGCGCTGATCGGCGGTCTGACGAGTTTTTTGGTCCCGCAAAAATACTTTGTCGTACCCGATACCGGGTGGAGCGGCTGGGATTTGAAGATCGCCCGCGGGTTGTGCAGCCGGGCGCTCGTTTTGGTTTGCACCGAATATCACGGCGGCGAGAAGCGGTTGTTGCGGGTGCGCTGCACGATGCGGCTGTCGCGGCTGACGGTCTTCCTGTTGCGCGGCTATGCTTTGTTGACGGCGTTCGCGCTGTTGCTCGGGTGGCCGGTCGCCGCCGAGGTGCTCGCCGTGGCCGGTCTCGTGAATTTGGGCGTGATCGGGACGAAGCTCGCCGCTTTCGCCGGGCTGATGCACCGCATCATCGAGGCCGTCGCCCAACCGCTCGGCCTAATCCCGGTCGAACCGAAAAGCCGACCTCCGCAAAGCACCCCCGCGCCGCAGCCGGCGTGACATTTTGACGAGGCGGCCGTCAGCGCCGGCCGGATCATGTTGGGCAAAATCTTACCTTATCTTCGGCCGCATCGCTGGCGGATTGCCTGGGCGCTGGCCCAGGTGTTTCTGATCGCCGGGTTCGAACTGCTAAAGCCGTGGCCATTGCAAGTGGTCATCGACAATGTGCTCGGCGGCAAGCCGTTTCCATTTGCGGCATTGCACGGTGCTTCGCCTGGCCGGCTGCTGATTTTTGCCTGCCTCGGCCTGATCATCGTGCATCTCGGCAGCGGCGGGCTGACCCTGCTGCACAATTACACCGCGATCGGTGTCGGGCAGAGCATGGTCAACGATCTGCGCGGCGCCCTTTACGCCCATTTGCAGCGGCTGTCGCTGGCCTATCACGATCGCCAGCGTGTCGGCGACCTGCTCTATCGCATCACCGCCGACAGCTTTGCCGTGCAGACGATGATCATGAATGGCGTGCTGCCGATCCTGTCAGCGGCGGTATTGCTGGCCGGCATGCTGATCATTCTGTTTCCGCTCGATCCGACGCTGACATTGCTGGCGCTGACCGTTGTGCCGGTATTGTTCGCGCTGATCGCGGGTTTCAACCGCAAGATCGTCGACATCGCGACCGAGGTGCGCACCACCGAAAGCCGGGTCTACTCGCTGGTGCAATGGGCGATGTCGTCGATCAAGGTCGTCCAGGCCTTCACCCGCGAAGACGACGAGCACCGCCGCTTTATGGGCGCCAGCCGCGAGAGCCTGCGCGCCACCTTGCGCCTTTACAGTTGGCAAACGCTTTATTCGGGTGCGGTCAACAGCGTCATCGCCGCCGGCACTGCTCTCGTCGTCTATGCCGGAGCGCGGGCGGTGATGTCGGGCGCGCTGACTGTCGGCCAATTGATCGTCTTCATTTCCTATCTCGCTCAGCTCTACGCGCCGATCAACCAGATCAGCCAGAGCTGGGGGCTGATTGCCGGCGCGCGGGTCGGCGCCCGCCGCGTGTTCGAGGTGCTCGACGCCGAGCCCGACCTGATCGACGGAACCAAGAACTTCCCCGCGGAGGGTGCGCGCGGTGAAATCGCTTTGCGCGGCGTCGGTTTTCGCTACCGGCGCGAGACGCCGGTGCTGCAGGGGATCGATCTCACCGTGCCCGCCGGCGCCAAGATCGCGATCGTCGGTCCGACCGGGGCCGGCAAATCGACCTTGGTCGGCCTGCTCGCGCGCTT
Source organism: uncultured Alphaproteobacteria bacterium (assembly GCA_963777435.1). Lineage (GTDB taxonomy): Bacteria > Pseudomonadota > Alphaproteobacteria > ATCC43930 > CGMCC-115725 > AP-15. Next base: position 1,631,146 of record CAVZQT010000003.1, on the reverse strand, counting down.
TCACGATCCGAGTCGAAGGTGCGATCGAAATCGACGGCGTCGATCTGCGCGAATACACGCTCAAATCATTGCGCAGCCAGATCGCGATGGTATTGCAGCCGCCGCTGATCTTTCCGCTGTCGGTGCGCGACAACATCGCTTATGGCCGGCCCGGCGCCGATGACGCGGCAATCGAGCGCGCCGCGCGCCTCGCGCGCATCGACGAACGCATCGCGACCTTGCCCGACGGTTACGACACCGTCATCGGCGAATCGGGCGTGTCGCTGTCCGAGGGTGAGAAGCAGCGCATCACGATCGCCCGCGCCTTGTTGAGGGACGCCCCGATCCTGATCCTCGACGAACCGACTTCGGCGCTCGACGTGACGACCGAAGGCGCTGGTCATGGCCGGGATCGAGCGGCTGATGGAGGGGCGCACCACGTTCATCATCGCCCATCGGTTGTCGACAGTGCAGCGTTGCGACCGGATCGTCGTCTTGCAAGGCGGCGCCCTCGTCGAACAGGGAAACCTTGCCGAGTTGCTGCGGCGTGACGGTGTCTTCGCCGGCTATTACCGAAGCCAGTTCAGTACCCAGCATAGTACGGAGTCCGATTTGGTCCCGGCGGCTTAATCCCCCTCAAGGTTGATTACGGCGCTACGAGATCGCCTAATAAAAGGCGGCACGTTTGCAATATCTGGTGCCAATTCCCGCTCATCGCTACGAAGTATCGCATAATAATGATGGATCACGCGATGATCGGTCGGGGACGCTGGACCGAGGACCGGCTGTCCAGATTGTGGTTATTTCATGGAATATCTCTGGATTTGGGAGGTTTGATTAACTCTTTTGGACAGGTAAGCGATTCTTTGTTGTCATTTCCAGATTAGCTTATTAGGGTCGCTTCCGCGGGGCGCACTGTCAAAGCCACGTTCCTTGCGTAAACCGGCGGGACGCCGCGGCTGGGTCAGAGTCCAGCCACCCGCTGAGCAAGGAGAACGCCGCACCCGGCGTTCCGACGCATGCCAAGCCTGGTCCGATCAGGGGCATCGGACATCCACGGCTCGGCGCTGGTGGGGGAGAGATGATCGTCGAAACCTCTGATGGGGGAAGCAGGTTCTTCCCCGAAATCCGCATTCGTTTTCGTTCGTCTAGCCCCCGGTTCTTGTCGGCGCGCTCGCAAGCAATGCTGCTCCTCGCCGTACTCACGGGGATTGGGGTCTTCGCTTTCTTTGGGATTGCTTTGGCGCAATACGGGCATCGCGTTGCCGGGAAAGCGGCTGCCGCAGCGGGCCTGCGCACCGCCAACGATGATCTGCGAAAGCAGCTCGGCGCGCTTCAGCAGCAGGTTGCTGACGCACAGCAGGATGGCGGCCGCGCCCGACAACAGGCCGCAGCTCTGATCGAACAGACGCAAGCGCTACGCGAGCAACTGTCTTCGGCCCAGGCCAAGTTGCAAACTTTTGACCTGGCGGAAAACGGGTTTGCGGATCTGCGGGGCGACATCGAAAAGCTTGCGACCGGGCCGATCACGGAGGTGGCGCCAAAGCCGGCGACGCCGGGCGCGATCATCACCGAAAGCCAGGCGACGCGACAGGAATTGCAGCAGGAGCAGGCACGAAACGCGGCACTCACCGCGCAGCTCCAGCATCTCCAGAGCGAACGAACCGCCGAGGTGTCGCAATTTGCGCAATACAAGGCGAGCCTGGAACAAACCGCGAAAGATCTTGCGCAATTCGCGCCGCTTCGCGGAAAGGTCACGATAAAACACGGCCGCGTTCGTCTGCAGCTCAACGAGATCTGGCAACGGTTATCGCAGATCCGGCTGCCGTTGCCGGGGCCGGCAATCGCCGCCGCCGGACCGCAAACTCGGAGCAGCGAGGGCGTGTCCACAATGTTCGACGCCGTAGGATCCGGTGCCAAAACTCTCGACACCGCGACCGTTGCGGCAGTCGAGAACGTTCTTCGATCAGCCGGGGTCAATGTCGGGAAGATTGTCGGGCGGATCATGTCGCAAGCCGCTCCGGCTGGCGCCGAGGGCGGCCCCTTTGTCGCGCCGCCAAAAATTGATGGCGAGAAAGCCGACGGGCTCAGCGCCGAAAAGCTGGCGGCCATCGAAGCGCTGTCGAAAACGCTGCCGATCGCCGCACCGTTGGCGCATTACGATCTCGGCAGCCGCTTTGGCCCGCGGATCGACCCGTTCAACCACCGGGCCGCTTTTCACACCGGCATCGACATGGACGCGCCCTATTCGTCGCCGGTCTACGCCACCGCGCCGGGCACCGTCATCTATGCCGGCTGGCTCGGTGATTACGGCCAGGCGATCGAGATCGACCACGGTTTCGGCATCGTGACCCTTTACGGCCATCTGCGTCGCTGCCTCGTGCGGGTCGGCCAGACGGTCTCGGCGCAAACCGAGATCGGCCTGCTTGGCTCGACGGGCCGCAGCACCGGCCCGCATGTTCATTACGAGGTGCGGGTCGACGGGCAGCCGCAGGACCCGCAAAAATTTCTGAGCCTCGCTCACCTGCTGCCGGTCGCGACCGCCCGCGAGGTCACTCCAGCGGTAGGTGGACCAGCAGGAAATAGCCGTTGACCATCAGCAGTGTCGCCGCAATCGCAAGGGCTCCGCTTAACCCGAGGAGCGGGCGAGACACGGCGACGATGCTGACCGAGCCGAGCACGATCGCGATCTGAAACAGAGCCTCGGCAAAATCGAAATTGGGATCGCGCTCGGCGGCCCGGTCGCGCCTAGCTTCCCAATCCTTGGCCTTGGCAAGCAATTCCTGCTTGCCCTGTCCTCCCTGCGGGTCGGTTTCATAGCGGTCGGCGGTGCTCCGCCAGCGCTTGATGTCATCCTGAATCTTTGCTCTGGCTGCGTCCGGCATGGCCGGGTTGGCGGCGAGCTGAGCTTCGAGAATATCCGCCGCCAGCCGATAAGAGGTCTGCCGGGCGTATTTCGCCTGATAAAAACCGTAAGTATCGGATGCCTGGATGTTGGAATTCGTCATCGTCTTGGTGGCGTTCGATCCGCCGAGCGATGTTATTGCCAGCAGCATTGCGATAATGCCGAGATAAATTCCGGTCAGCATGCGGAAATCGGCTTGGGCTTCGAGGCGGCGCTCTTCCTCTTTCACTTCTTGTATTTTCTCGGCGATCTCGCTTGCCTCCACGCGATTCCCCCTTCCGATAACCATCCGACGGAGATCGGCGATTTGGCATTCCTGGTCAAGTCCGATGCTGCGGGCCGGGTCGCCCCACCAGCCAGCCGCTGGATCAGATGCCGCACCCATCACGATCCGGGGTCATCGGCAGCTTGGCTTATACGGTATCGCTCTCTGTGCTAGCTTCGCAGGCGAAGCACAGGGAGCGCTAGATGACGCGCGTATCTTCCGGTCTCGCATTAGCGGCGCTCGCCGCCGCGATTGCTGCTCTTACCCCCGCAAAATTATCGGCGCAGACCGTCAAGATCGGGATCATTAACAGCTATTCCGGTTTTGTCGCGCAGGCGGCCGACCAGATGCAAAAGGGCATCGATCTCTACGTCAAATTGCACGAGAAAGACCTGCCGCCCGGTGTCAAGCTCGACATCCTAAAGCGCGACGACACCTCCAAGCCCGATGTCGGCAAGCGGCTGGCGCAAGAGCTGATCGCGCGCGACCATGTCAATCTATTGGCGGGCGTGATCCTGTCGCCGGTCGCCGCCGCCATCGCGCCGTTGACCGCCGAGGGCAAGACGCCGTTTGTCATCACCAACGCCGCCGGGGTCGCGATCCCACGGCTGTCGCCCTATGTCGTGCGGGTCTCGTTCACCTTGTGGCAGGAGGGCTATCCGATCGGCAAATGGGCGGCGCAGCAGGGCTGGAAGACCGCCTATACCGCGGTCACCGATTTTATCGCCGGGCATGATGCCGAAGCCGCCTTTACCAAGGGCTTTACCGATGGCGGCGGCAAGATCGTCGGCGCCGACCGCTTTCCGCCGACAAAATCCGGATTTCGTCCCCTACATCCAGCGCGTCAAAAACGCCAAGCCCGATGTTGCTTTTCTATGGGTCCCGGCGGGCGAGCAGGCGGTCGCGATCATGAAGGCGGCTAACGATCTCGGGCTGCGGCAGGCGGGCATCAACATCACCTCGACCCAGGATTTGATGCCCGACGAGGATTTGCCGATCATCGGCGACGCAGCGCTCGGGCTCGTCACCTCGGGGAATTATTCGGTCGATGCCAAGCGGCCGGCCAATGCCGCGTTTCTCGCGGATTGGAAAAGCGTCTATGGCGACAAGGCAATCCCGGATTTCTTTTCGGTCGATGGCTGGGACGGGATGAACATGATCTTTGACCTGATCAAGGCGACCAAGGGCCAATTCACCGCCGACCAGGCGATGGCGTTTTTCAAGACTTGGAAAGACCCGAACAGCCCGCGCGGCCCGATCGAGATCGATCCCCAGACCCGCGACATCGTCCAGAACATCTATATCCGCCGCGTCGAAAAGGTCGACGGCAAGCTCGCCGATGTCGAAATTCAGACGATCCCGATGGTCAAAGATCCGTGGAAAGAGATGCACCCGGCGAAATAACCTGACCCCTCGGTATGGGCGCTGCCTTATCCGCCGGTCTGAGCGTCGCCTTTCACGGCATTGCTTTTGCCATGGTGCTGTACCTGATCTCGGTCGGGCTGTCGGTGACGATGGGGATGATGGGGTTCGTCAACCTGGCGCATGGCGTTTTCGCGATGGCGGGCGGCTATGTGATGACCGGTCTGATGAACCGGTACGGGGTGCCGCTGCCGGCAGCACTCGCGGCTGCGACGGCGGCGGTTGCGCTCGCCAGTTTGCCGATCGAGCGCCTCTTATATCGCCGACTCTATGGGGGCGACGAACTCGACCAGGTGTTGCTGACGATGGGGCTCGTCTTTATGTCGGGGGCCGCCGCGCAGTATCTGTTTGGCGCATTGCAGCAGCCGCTGCGTTTGCCGGCGGCATTGAACGGCGGTGTGCGCGCTCGGCTTTGGCGAGGTTTCCGCTTATGACGCTGCTGCTGATTGTTTGCGGCGCCGGGCTGGTGACAGCGCTGTGGCTTGGCATCGAGCGCAGCCGGTTTGGCGCCATGATCCGCGCTGCAGTCGACAATCTGCGCATGGCGCAATCGATCGGCATCGACACCTCTCGGCTGTTCAGCCTGACTTTTGTGCTCGGCAGCGGGCTCGCCGCTTTTGGCGGTGGGCTCGGCGCCTCGCTGATCACGATCTGCCCCCGGCTACGCGCTCGACAACCTCGTCTATTTCCTGATCGTCGTCGCGATCGGCGGGCTCGGCAATATCCGCGGCCCGTTTTTGGCGGCGTTACTGGTGGGCGTTGCCGACAGTGCGTGCAAATACCTGATGCCGCAATTCGGCGCTTTTTTTATTTACGCGATGACGATGGCGATATTGCTGTGGCGGCCGCGCGGTTTGTTCGGCCACGCGTGAGCGCGGCGGCACCCTCGGAGCCGCGTGCGGCGGTCATCGAGGCGTTTGCCCGCCGCCATCGATTTCGCCCTTACGAAGCGCTGCCCTGGCTCGCCGCCTTCGCCGCCTATTTTGCTTTTCCCGGTTATTTGCCACTGATCGCCCAGATACTCGCGACGATCCTGTTCGCATTGTCGACCGATCTGGTGTTGGGATATGCCGGCATTGTTACGTTGGGGCAGGCGGCATTTTTTGGCGCCGGCGCCTATACCGCGGGGATCCTTGCGGCGCATGGCTGGGGCGAACCGATTACTGGGCTGATTGCCGCCGCTGCCGTTGCGGCGCTGATCGGGTTTGTGAGCGGCCTTGTGGTGCTGCGCAGTTCAGGGCTGACCTTGCTGATGCAGACCCTCGTCGTCGCCGCCCTATTGCGCGAGGCGGCCAACAAGGCGAGTGCCGTCACCGGCGGTGATGACGGTCTGCAGGGATGCAGGTGTGGCCGATCTTCGGCCATTTCGAATTCGGCCTCTACGGCCGCACCGCATTTTTCTACTGCCTCGCCGTCCTGTTCCTATGCTGGCTGGCGGTACGCCGCTTGGTCCACTCGCCATTTGGCCGCTCATTGACTGGAATTCGGGAGAATGTCGTGCAGCATGCACGCGATCGGTGCCCCGGTCTCGCGGCGGCGGCTGACGGTCTATACGATTTCGGCGGCGCTGGCGGGGGTCTCCGGCGGGTTGATCGCGCAAACCACCAGCTTTGTCGGGCTCGAATTCGCTTAGTCTCGAACGCTCCGGCGCGGTATTGATCATGTTGATCATCGGCGGTGTGGGACAATTATACGGCGCATTTATCGGTGTCCCGCTTTATATGATTGCGCAGGACCGGTTTTCGTCGATCGACCCGGTTTATTGGTATTTCTGGATCGGCCTGCTGATGGTGTTGCTCGTCACCTTCGCGCGGGGCGGCGTGCTCGGGCTCCTCGACCAGTTGCGCGCCTGGTCGCGGAGAGGGCCGGGGTGAGGCCGCGGCACGGCGCTCGAAACGCGGCAGCTCGGCAAGAGTTTTGGCGCATTGACGGTGGCGAATGCGATCGGTTTCCGTCTTGAGCGCGGCGCGCGGCAGGCGCTGATCGGGCCAAACGGGGCCGGCAAGACCACTTTTGTCAATCTGATAACCGGGGCGTTGACCCCGAGCGCTGGACAAATTTTTCTCGACGGCATCGAGATCACGGCGCTGCCGCAGGCTGACCGGGTCAAGCGCGGGCTCGTGCGCACGTTTCAGGTCACGCAACTGTTTCGCAGGCTGAGCGTGCTTGAGAACGTTACTCTTGCGGTCTGTGAGCGGCGCGGCGCCGGTGGCGATTTGTGGCGGCCGGCCGGCGCTCACCGCGACGCGATCGAGGAAGCTTACACGCTTCTTGAGCCATTGGGTCTCGCGGATGAGGCCTTGCGGCCGGTTGCGACGCTCGCCTATGGCGCCCAACGGCTGACCGAGATCGCGATCGCGCTCGCGCTCAAACCCAAAGTGCTGTTGCTGGACGAGCCGGCTGCCGGGGTGCCATCGGGCGAAGCCAGCCGGATCATTGCAGCGGTCGAAGGCCTCCCCGCCGACATCGCGCTGTTGATCATCGAGCACGACATGGACTTGGTTTTCCGACTGGCGCGCCGGATTACGGTGTTGGTGCAGGGGAGGGTGTTGGTCGAAGGCGCACCGGCCGAGATCGCCGCCAATCCGCAAGTGCGGCGGGTCTATCTCGGCGAGCGGGTTGGCCGATGACGCCAGCAGGGCTTAAGCTCGCGGGCGTGACCGCCGGATATGGCGAGACCATTGTCTTGCAAGACGTCTCGCTCGACTTGCCCGATGGCGGGAGCCTGGCCGTGCTGGGCCGCAACGGCGTCGGCAAGACGACCTTGCTCGCGACGATCATGGGGCACACTCGGCTGCTTGCCGGATCGATCCGCTTCGCTGAGCGTGAAATAACGGTCTTGCCATCGTTTCGGCGGGCGCGGCTCGGCATTGGGTTCGTGCCGCAGGAACGCGAGATCTTCTCGTCGCTGACGGTCGCCGAGAACCTCGTTGTGGCCGGGCGGCCGGGACGCTGGACGCTCGAGCGGGTTTACGAATTCTTTCCGGCGCTGGCCGAACGCCGGCGCCACCGCGGCAATCAGCTCTCGGGCGGCGAGCAGCAGATGCTGGCGATCGGCCGGGCCTTGATGGGAAATCCATCGATCTTGCTGATGGACGAGCCGCTCGAAGGCCTGGCTCCGGTCATCGTCGATGCTCTGCTTGCCGGGCTTGAGCGCGCTCGAGCGCGAGGACGATCTTGGCCTTGTTGCTGGTCGAGCAGCACGCCCGATTGGCGCTCGAACTCGCGCAGCAGGCAATTGTCCTCGATCGCGGCGCCATCGTCTTCTCCGGCCCGAGCCGAGAACTCCTGGACGCCCCCGATCGCCTGACGGGTCTGATTGCGGTCGCGGCTCGCTCCTGAGCCCACCGAGCGCGTGGACGGAAAAAAGACGCAGCCTTTGATCAACTCGGCGGGATCGGGTGGAGCTCACGCAATTCTGCAACCACCTGGCGAGCGGAGCACGATATGCGGAAGTTGGCTTCGACGCTCACGGACAGGCGGTATGCTGCTCCAACAAACCCAAGCGCAAATATTTACGCGACGGCGTTCAGAAAAGCGGCGCTCGCATGCTGCGTTTTTTTTGCCGGGCTATTTTTAACAGCCGGGCTGTTTTTAACAGCGGCGGCGACCGGCGCAAATGCGGCGCCGCTTTTGACTGCTTCAATTCAATCGAGCGCTTGCGTGATCGGACCGCTCGCCCCAGGGTGCAACTACAACACCGGTTTTATGCAGTCACCAAGCCTTGCAACAACTTCGGCTCCCTCGGCATCGAGTGGCGGGGCGTTGAACGTCGTCGTAAACGCCTCGGCGCAAGCCGGATTTGGTGTGTTCTTGGTAAATTTCAGAATAAGCCTGAGCGATGCGAATTATCGAGCTGATCTCCAGGATGGCTATGCCGGGCAAGCGGGGGCGCAGGCAAATCTCGGTTTCCAGGATAAACTTACGGTCTCCGGTCCCGCAGGCCAACCGGTAGAAGTCAGATATACTGCCGTACTGGATTACACATATTCGGAAAACGGGAGCCCGTCGGGAATAATCCTGCATCAAATTTCGGATTACGCCGATATCGGCGGGACGGCGCTGCCCGGTGCGGGCTCCACCATTTTGACGCTGACCGCGGGAACGACCTACAATCTTTCCGCGGGAGAAACGGCAATGCTCACCACAGATTGCGGATTTTGCTTACCCGTCCCCGCCGACCCAACGTTGCCGGATCTCGCCGAGCTTACAGCCGAGCTCAATGGCGACCACTCAACGCACTTTTACTTCGATCCCCTTACACCGGGGACTACCGTCGTCGCGCAGAGTGGAAATGATTATTCCACTCCCGAAATAGTTCCGGAACCCAAAACCGTCGTAATTCTTGGAAGCGCTCTCTTATTTCTTTCAGTTTTCAGCGCCGGCCGATGGGGAACTGGAGCTTTACAATAAACTCCGTTCGATAATCGCTGGCGAAGCGCGGAGCCATTTCCTCCCCCAGTATCCAACCGATGGGGGAGGGGGGAAGGCACAAGCAATGTAATGTGATTACTGGCTAGCCGACTGAACTATACGGTCCGGCGGTGAAGCGTTATTTCACCGCCGAGAATGCGGTCGGCTGCAGGATGTAGTTTTCGACGCGCGCAACGATTGCGCCGTTCTTCTCGGTTTCGGCGCGTTTGGCGTGCCACTCGGGATCGGCCTGAAACGCATTCCACTTCTTTTCGCGGTCGGCAAGCGATTCCCATTTCAGCAGATAGTGGAGGGTTTGGTTCAATTCGCCGATCAGGGTCGTCCAAAAGCCGGCTTGTTCGATGCCGTGCCGCTTCCAGATCCCCAAAGTAATCGTGTCAAAGCGCTTCAACAGATCGGGCAGGCGGCCCGGCGGGCAATGATAGATACGCAGTTCGTAGAGCATGTCGGGTCTCCCCTATTTCACCGCCGAAAAGCGCGTCGGCTGCAGGATGCAGTTGCTGATCGAGGCGACGATCGGGCCACTGGCTTCGGTCTGCGCCCGCTTCGAGATCCATTCGGGATCGGCCTGAAACGCGGCGAATTTCTGCGTGCGTTCCTCCAGCGACTCCCATTGCAGCATGTAATAGAGATCCTGGTTCGACGGGCCGATCGCGACCGTCCAGAACCCGGCTTGGCGGATGCGGTGCTTTTCCCACAAGGGCAGGGTGATCGTGTCGAAACGCTTGATCAGATCGGGCAGGCGGCCCGGCACGCAGTGGTAAATGCGCAATTCATAGATCATTTTTTTGTCTCCTCCTGGTTTGAGGTTACGCGGCCGCGGTGAGAATGCGGCCTCGGTCGCCCTGCTGCAAGCGCCGCGGTCGCTCAGCTCAGCCTGGCCTCGACCCAAGCGGCGGCGTCGAGCAATGCCTCGTCACGAAAGCGCGCGCCGACGAGCTGAATGCCGAGCGGCAAGCCCTTTTGGCCGGCGCCGGCGGGCAAGGTCACGCATGGGGTCCACGCCAATGTCCAGATCGCGTTGAAGCGCGCGTCGCCGGTCGAGTCGAGACCTTCGGGCGCTTCGCCGACCGCACTCGGCGCCAGCAAAATGTCGTATTCGGCAAAAACATCGTCGAGCTGCGCGCGGAACATCTCGGCCGCCTCGATCGCTTCGATGTAGGCCGATAACGGCAGTTCGCGGCCGGCTTTAAGCAGCCCGTCGCGCAAGGCCGGGCTCAATTTGTTGCCATGCATCTCATATTCGTGGGCGTAGTTGCGCGCCGCTTCGAAGGCGAAGATGCGATGCTGATGCTGATCTCGAGGATGTCCGCCGGCACGGGCGACACCTCCTTGACGGTCGCCCCCGCAGCGGCAAGCCGCGAGGCGGTGCGTTCGAGCAAAGCTTGCGTATCGGCGCTGGCGTGATCCCAGGCGGGGGTCCGGCAGAAACCGATGCGAGGCGTGTTCGCAGCGCGATCGACCGGCTGACGCGGTTGCATCAGCAACGCCGCCCGCATCAGCGACAGATCGTCGAGGCTGCGGCAGATCACGCCAAGGGTGTCGAGATTGTGGCACTGCATCTTGATCCCGACGCGGCTGAACTCGCCAAAGCTCGGCTTGTAACCGATCACACCGCAGAACGCCGCCGGGCGGATCGTCGAGCCGCCGGTTTGCGTCCCGAACCCGACCGGGACCTGGAAATCGGCGACCGCCGCCGCCGATCCGCTCGATGAGCCCCCCGGGGTGTGCGCCGGATTGTGCGGGTGCACGGTCTCGCGCGGATGACGATTGGCAAATTCGGTCGTCACTGTCTTGCCGAGGATGACGCCGCCCGCGCCACGGGTCAGCGCGACGCAGGCCGCATCGGCAAAGGGCCGGTTGCCCTGGTAGATCGGCGAGCCGTGCTGGGTCGGCATGTCGTAGGTGTCGATGACGTCCTTGACCCCGATAGGGACACCCTTCAGCACGCCGGGGCGGCCGGCATGATCGATGGCGCGCGCCTGTGCCAGGGCGAGTTCCGGGTCGAGCCACACCCAAGCCTTGACCGCGGCGCGGGCCTCGATGCGATCGAGGCAGTCGCGTACCGAGTTCCTCGGCGGTCAAGGTCCCGGCTTCGAGACGTGCGGCGGCCTCGCTCGCCGTCAGCCGTTCGGCGCCGCTCATGCTATGTCTCCCGCCGCAAGCCGGGCTTCGACCCAGAGGCCGATCTCCAGCAGCTTGGCATCATCGTGACGGCGGCCGACGAGCTGAACTCCGACCGGCAGCCCATCGGGTCCTTTTCCGGCCGGTAAGGTCAAACACGGCATTGCGAATTGCGTCCACGCCGCGTTGAACACCGCCGAACCGGTGTTGGCGAGGGTACGGGGGGCCTGTCCTGGGGCCGGCAAGGTCAGGATCGCGTCGAAACCGCTGGCCCATTCGCGCGCCGCGATGCGCGCTTTTTCCTGCTGGCGGCAGGCATCGCGGAATTGTTCGAGGGTGAGCTTGCTGCCGAGGGCGATCTTTTCGTCGCGTAGTTCTGTGCTGAGCAGCGCCTCGTGGCGGTAGAGCTCGGGCATGTGGTTGCGCAGCCCTTCAAACGCGCCGAGGGTTTGCTGGATCTCGTCGGCTGCGGCGCATTCGGTCGGAAATGCGGTGTCGACTATCTTGGCCCCGGCAGCGGCGAGCCGGTCGGCGGCGGCTTCGAGCACGGCGCGGCCCTCGGGCTCGGCGTCGTCCCAATGTGGGGTGCGGCACAGGCCAAGCCGCGGCGCGGTCTGCGGCATTGCCGGCGGTTCGTACGGGATTGCCATGATCGCTGCGCGGAACAGTGCGATGTCAGCGACCGCTCGCGCCATGATGCCGACGGTGTCGAGCGTCTCGGTGTTGATCCGCATGCCGGCCGGTGGGAACAGGCCAAAGCTCGGTTTGAAGCCGACGACGCCGCAATATGCCGCGGGACGAATGACCGAGCCGCCGGTCTGGGTGCCGATCGCCAACGGCACCATAAAATCGGCCACCGCGGCGGCCGAGCCGCTCGACGATCCACCCGGTGAAAAGGCGGGGTTGTGCGGGTTTGATGTCGGGCCGGGATGGCGGTTGGCGAATTCGGTCGTGATCGTCTTGCCGAGCAGGATGCCGCCCGCCGCCTTTGGCAAGGCCGCGGCACTGCAATCGCTCGGCGGCCACCACCCGGTATAGATCGGCGAACCATATGTTGCCGGCATATCGGCGGCGTCGAAGATATCCTTGAGACCGAACGGCACGCCCGACAACAGCGTCTTCTTTCCCGCCTTGTCCAGGGCGCGCGCCTGATCGAGCGCCGCCGCGCCGTCGAGATAAGCCCACGCCCGCACCACCGGCTCGCGCGCCGCGATCCGTTCGAGGCAGCTCGCCACCACCGCCTCCGCGGTAAGCTCGCCACTCTCGATCCCACGCACGATCTCCGTCGCCAGCATCTGGTGCGGTTCAACATTCGGCATGCACGCGTTCCCCTGAGGCTCCAGCCACCTACGCTAGCCTCCAATCGCCTGCGTGTGGGAAATTAATCCGCGGAAGCCACGAGCAATTTCGCGTTGCCTCCCGCCGATGCGACCAATTCGACCGCTTTGCGATCGAAGCTGGCAAAGACCTCCCCACCAAGACGACCGCCTTCGAATGCGATGACACCGTCAGCGAAATCGCCACCCGCCGCCAGCATCGTCAACCCGGCCTCGACTGCGAGACGATCGACCGCCACGGATGGAGCAGCCAAAAGTTCCCGCATCGCAGCTGCAATATCCCTAGCCTGCCTGCGATAACCGCGCCGCGCGACCCATACGAATTCACAAAGCGCCGGCGACGTCAGTGCGACGATTTCCGCATCTCGCAACAAATCTCGAGCCCGTCTGGCCTGCTCCGGGTCGTCGTTGAGCGCGACCCGCACCAGAATGTTCGTATCGACGGTAATCTTCAACGGATGCCGGCCCAGCCATCGGCAATGATTTCGTTGATTTGCTCTATCGTTAGTGGCTTGGTGCCCGGCTGCTGCAGAGAGCCGAAAAAGTTTTCGATCGAACCCTTGGGCTCTATGCCTCGCACTTCGACGCGGCCGTTTGGCAACAGGTCGACCTCGACCTTTTGGCCCGGAGCTACACCCAAATGCCGCAACACCTCTTTGCGAAGCGTAATTTGTCCTTTCGCCGTAACGGTCAATGTCGTCGTCATACGGTCCCTCGACAGGAAGTCCCTTTCGGTAAGGATGTAGAGCCTTACTCTGTCCTGCGCAACAAGTGGCTCCAGCGGAAAAACCCGTGGCGCTTGCGGCGCGAGCGGGGCAGAGTTGGGATAGCGTTAAAGCAAACTCGGGAGGACTGCCCCATGCCGCAATCTGCGATCCCGCCCGGCCGTCACGCGCCGGTCCGACCCGACTGGCTCGACAAGCGCCAGGAGGAAGCGATCGAGCCTGATCTGCCGATCGTCGACCCGCACCATCACATGTGGGACCGGCCCGGCAATCGCTATCTGTTTGAGGATCTGCTGGCCGATGTGGGCAGCGGTCACAACATCGCCGCGACTTGCTTTGAGGAATGCCGCGAGATGTACCGCGCCGATGGCCCGCAGGAGCTGAAATCGCTCGGCGAGACCCAATTCGTCAACGGCATCGCGGCGATGAGCGCCTCGGGCAAATACGGCAAGACGCGCTGCATCGCCGGCATCATCGGCAATGTCGACCTCAGGATCGGCGACCGCGCCAAGGGCATTCTCGAACAGCACGTCGCAATCTCGGGTGGGCGCTTCAAGGGCATCCGCAACGGCGCCACCTGGCACGACGATCCGAGCCTGCAAATTTACTGCTCGGGTGCGCCGCAGGGTCTTTACCGCGATGGGAAATTCCGCGAGGGGTTCGCCGGACTGGCGGCGTTGGGGCTTAGCTTTGACGCCTGGTTGTTCCAGACCCAGCTCGACGATGTGACTGATCTCGCCCGCGCTTTTCCGCAGGCGACGATCGTCCTTAACCATGTCGGCGGGCCGCTCGCGATCGGGCCCTATGCCGGCAAGCGCGAGGAAGCTTTTGCTGCGTGGAAAAAGTCGATCGGCGAAGTCGCCGCCGCATCGCCGAATACATACGTCAAGCTCGGCGGGCTCGGCATGAAATTGTCGGGCTTTACGTTTTTCGAGAACGACATGCCGCCGTCCTCGCAGGATCTGGAAAAGGCGTGGCGGCCCTATATCGAGACCTGCATTCAGGCTTTTGGCCCGCAGCGCTCGATGTTCGAGAGCAACTTTCCGGTCGATAAAGGGATGTGCAGCTATCCCATCATGTGGAACGCGTTCAAGCGCATCGCCGCCGGCTGCTCCGCGAGCGAAAAGACCGCTTTGTTCAGCGGCGCCGCGACCAAAGCCTACCGCCTGCCGCTGTAGGGTTATCCGGGAACGGATGAGGACGCCTGCTTTCGAGAGCAAGTGAGCAATGAGCCTGCTATCCTACGACAAGGAAGCCTTGGCTGAGCTCTGCCGCCGATATGGCATTCGGCGCCTGTCGCTGTTCGGCTCGGTGCTGAAGGGCACCGACCAGCCCGACAGCGATATCGATTTGCTGGTTGAATTCGAGCTTGGTGCCACACCGAGCTATTTCGGACTGGTTGAAATCGAGATGGAGCTTTCGGCTTTGCTCTTTGGGAGACGCATAGATTTGCGCACCCCCGGCGAGTTAAGCCGCTATTTTCGTGAGGACGTGATGCGCGAGGCAGAACCGCTCTATGAGGCCGCATGACCGAGGGTGGGTTCAGTGCTCAAGATCGGGTAAGGCTGCAACACTTGGTCGACGCGTTGCGTTCGGCGATCCGGTTTGTGCAGGGCCGCCAGCGGAGTGATCTTGAAAACGATCAGATGCTGTTGTTCGCGCTGACACGGGCGATCGAGATTGCCGGCGAGGCCGCCAGTCGGGTTAGTGCCGAGACTAAGGAGGCTATGCCCAATCTTCCATGGGCCGCGATCGTGGGAATGCGTAACCGGTTGGTGCACGCGTATTTTGACATCGATCACGACATCTTATGGACAACCGTTACTACGGCGGCTGCTCAGCTGCTCGAGAAGCTCGAACTGCTGATCGCTGAAGAATGAGCCCGATGCTCGAATTGAGAAATCTTCATGCCGCAACCGGCGAGCGAATTTCTCGAGCTACAAAGAGAGTGGGAAGAGCGAAAGCAGAAATATTGAGACTGGTCGCCAACTGAGGATTCCAGGGGAGAAAATGTCGATGCCGTTGCCGAGAACCGAGGTCGACGCCACCACACCGAAATATCTGCGCGACAAATACGCGATCGCCGGGGTTGGGGAGACGACCTATACCCGCGGCTCGGGCAAGACGACCCGGGCGCTCGGGACCTGGGCGGTTCGCAACGCCATCCTCGACGCCGGGCTGAAGGCCGCCGATGTCGATGGCATGTTGTCCTATTCGGGCGGCGACTCGACCTCGGCGACGTTTATCGCCGGTGATCTCGGCATCCGCCTCAATTTCTACATGGATGTCGTCGGCGGCGGGTCATCGACCGAGGCGTTGGTCGGCATCGCGATTGGGCTGATCGAGGCCGGCTGCTGCAAGACGGTGGCGATCTTCCGCTCGATGAACGGCTACTCCCAGGTGCGCATCGGCGGCACCGGCGCGCGTTCGGCCGCCCCGGTTGCCGGCGACATGCTGCACAACCGCGCCTATGGCTGGCAGAGCGCCGGGCAGAGCTTTGCGCCGACCTTTATGCGCCATATGTACGATTACGGCACCCGGCCCGAGCAGCTCGCCGCGGTCAAGGTCGCGCACAGTCATCACGCCTCGAACAACCCCAAGGCGTATTACAAAAAGCGCTACACGATCGATGACGTGCTCTCGAGCCGCTTTATCTGCAAGCCGTTGCATCTGCTGGATTGCTGCGTCGAGACCGACAACGCAACCGCGATCATCGTGACCTCGGCCGAGCGCGCCCGCGACATGAAGCAGCCCTTGGTGCTGATCCGCGGGGTGGTTGGACGCTGTTCGAAGCCGCGGCTCGACATGCATTACCAGCACGGGCCGATTTCGACCGTCGCCGGCTATTATGCGCGCCAGATTCTGTGGCCCAATGCCGGGGTCGGGCCGGAAGACGTCGATGTGACCGGCTCCTATGACGCCTTCACCTTTACGACAATGCTGCAGCTCGAAGATTACGGTTTCTGCAAAAAGGGCGAGGGCGGCGAATATGTGTCGAGCGGCGCAATCCAGCTTGGCGGCAGGCGGCCCAACAACACATCAGGCGGGCATCTGTGCGAGGGCTATACGCACGGCATGAACATGGTCATCGAAAATACCCGGCAATTGCGCCACGATGCCGACGATTCCTGCCCGATCGGTCCCGACGGCAAACGCCAGCACACCTTCGACTACAGTGAGGGCGGCTGCCGCCAAGTGCGCAATGTCGAGGTCAGCGCCAATCTCGGCTGGGCCAACCCGGCGACCGCATCGTCCATGGTCATGCGTCGCGGGTAATTGAACTCGTCGCCCCTGCGGAAAGCAGGGGTCCAGGGCGAGCGCAGCGCCGTTTCCCTGGATTTCCGCTTTCGCGGGAACGACACCAGAATAGGGGAGAAGGAAATGCCGGTTCGTGGTGAATACATGGGCATGAGCCTGACGGTCGACGATCTCGATGTCGAGAACCTCGAATATTTCCGCCATTGCGCGGAGCACGATTTTCATCTGCAGGCCTGTGCGCAATGCGGCCGGCTGCGCTATCCGCCGACCACCGCCTGCCCGTGGTGCATGAGCCCTGAATCGACCTGGAAGAGCGTCGAGGGCAAGGGTGCGGTGCACTCCTACAGCGAAGTGCATCACGCGATCCAGCCGGCGTTCCGCGGCAAGACGCCTTATTTGATTCTGCTGGTCGATCTCGACACGCAAAAAGGCGAGCCGACCTTTGACGAAGCGCTGCGCGTCGCCGGCAATCTGACGACCCCGGACGGCCAATTGGCGCCGCCTGAGATGGTGCGCCAAGTCGGCATCGGCACCCGCGTGCGCATGGTGTTCAGCGATGTCGGCCCCGGTTTAGCGCTGCCGCAATGGACGATCGACGAGACCGCGACCCAGCCCGAGAGGGTGTGGCGCTACCCACAGGAGTAGCCCACGCCGCGAATAAACGACGGGCGGGCATCCGATGAGGAATACCCGCCCGAGGGAATTTAGGGTCGCAACCCAAATCGGGCTGCGACCGGTGCCGCCGCCAAACTAGCCTTTGACGCCGCCCATGGTCAGGCCGGAGGTCATGCGGCCGCGGAATAGGTAATAGATGACGACCGGCGGGATCGCGTAGATGATCGCTGTCGCCATCATGTAATTCCACGGTGATTCGTCGCTGTTGAGAAACTGGGCGAGCGCCACCGGCACCGTCATGCTGCGTTTGTTGGACAGCAGCAGGAATTGGTAGAGATACTCGTTCCACGCCAGCAGCAAGGCGTAAGTCCCGACCGCGACCAGTGCCGGCGCCATCATCGGCAGATAGATCTTGTAATAGACCTGCCAGGGTGAGGCGCCATCGACCCGCGCCGCCTCGTCGAGCTCGATCGGGATGCTCCGGCCATATTGCTGGAATATAAAGATCGCGTAGGGGGTGGCGAAGGTCACCTCGACCGCGATGATCGACCAGACGTTATTGCCGAGGCCATAGCCCTGCATGATCCGATAGAGCGGGATTGCGAGGAACGAAGCCGGGATGACGTAGGTCAACAGAGCCGCGTTGGTCAAGAGCCAGCCGTTGCGCAGACGCATGCGGCTGACCGAAAAGCTCACCATCGACGCGATAAACAAAGTGAAGAACACCGTCATTACGCCGATGTACAGGCTGTTGCCGAATTGGTGCCAGAAGTATTCGAGATACCAATAGCCTTCGGTGATCACGATCCAAAAGCTGTAAAGGGATGGCTGTTTGGGCCAGATGTCGTTGGTGAAGACGTCGTTGTGCGACTGTAGTGCCACCATCACCATGTTGTAGATCGGCGCCAAGGTCCACACCACCAGCACGGCGGCCAGCCCCAGACACGCGATCTCGGTCCAGACCTTCCGCAGCCGGTAGTTTTTTCGCTTCGCCCCGGCGGCGGCCGCTTGCCTGGCCGCCAAATTGTCGAGTGATACGGCGGTCATAGCTGCACCTCCGAAGTGCGCAATTTTCGCATCAGGATCAACACCAGCGGGATCATCAGCGGCAGCGCGGTCATGACCGCAGCGACACCGAGATCGGGGCGGGCGATTTCGAAGGCATCACGAATGCCGAGGGTCGCCAGCACATGCGTCGTTAATGCCGGGCCACCGCCCGAGATAAACGTGGCGGTGTTAAAGTCACCCAGTGTAAAGATAGTCGAGAGCAAAGTGCAGACAAGATAAAGATTGGCGAGCAGCGGGAAGCTGATATGGGCGAACCGGCGCAATCCGGTGGCGCCGTCGACTTCCGCCGCCTCATAGAGTTCCTGCGGGATCGACATCCTGCCGGCGAGCAGGATCACGGTCCAGAACGGCATATTTTTCCAGATATAGGAGACGATGACCGCGCCAAGCGCCAGCCATCGCGAGGTGTCGAGCCAGCCCGGGCCGTCGATGTGGAACAGGTCGTACAGCACATTGTTAACCAGGCCCCATTGGCTGTTGAGCATCCAATGGATCGAGATGAATGTCGGTAACGCCGGCACTGCCCAAGGCAGCACATAAATCATCAGCAAGCCCTTGACCCACCAGCCCCGACGCATGAAAAAGCCGGACAGCAGCAAGGCAAGGAACATTTTGACGTTCACGCCCACCACCAAGTAAATGATGGTGTTGACGATCGTCATCTGAAAAATCGGGTCGTTCCACAACTCTACATAGAGAGCCGGATTGTGGCCGAGCCATAGCCCGTACACGATAGGGTAGGCGACAAACGCCAGGAACACCCCGACATAAGGTATGCAGAAAGCAAGAGCCCAGGCAAATTCGGAGCCTTGCAGGCTGCCGCGCCAAGTACGCAAAAGCGAGCGGCGACCCGATAAGGGGCGGCCGGCTTCAATGACTGATACGCTTGCCATGACTGCCTCTCAGCTCTGAACGATCGGGTACTTTGCCAGGATCGTCTCTATCTTCTTTAACGCTTTGTCCGCCGCCTGTTCCGCAGTCAACCCGTTTCTGATGACATCGGCTTCGGCCGAGCCCCAAATCTGGGTCGAGTTGACCTCGGACCATCCCGGATTAAACACCGGATAATTGACGACAGTGGGGTCGATCAGGCCTTCGCGAACGTAATTCGCCCGGTGCGGGTCGCTCGGATCAAGCCAGAACGGGTCGCTCTTGACCAGCGACGGGTAAGCCGGCAGCCAGCGGCCGAGGCCCTGCTTCAAATAGGCGTTCATGACCTTTGGCTGGATCAGGAACTTCATGAACTCCTTGGCGACCTCGACGTTTTTCGCCCCCTTCGGGATCAAGGCGCCGCCGACGCCAAGCTGCGCCGCGTTGGGCTTGCCGTCGTTGCGCGCGGGCAAGCCGCGGGTCGCGATGTCGTTGTACTGCTCCTTGTCGTGATAGAGCGCGACTTCGGTCGAAATCGTGCCGTCGAAATCCATCACCATCAATTTCGAGTGAAACGCGTTGTTGTCGTCGGCGTCGTTCCAGCTCAACGCGCCCGGCGGCACATAACCGTCCTTGTAGGCGGTTGCGATATAGGCGAGCGATTTGGCCACCGCGTCTTTGACAACGGGATCGTCGAGGTGCGGCTTGCCGTCGGCGGTAACGATGCCATTGCCGCCATTGGCGATCAGAAAGGCATCGAACAGATTGTTACCGTCGTTCGGGCCGGTCGTCGTGCATTGAATACCCATCGAATAGACGCTGCGCATGCCCTGGGCGCGCAGCTTTTTCTGCATCGGTTTGAAATAATCCCAGAACGCGTCCCAAGTCTTTGGTAACTCGTCTATCTTGCCGCCGCCCTTTTCGACCAGCGAGATCCAAATGTGGAACGGCACCACCGCCGTCTTGTACGGGATCAGGTAAAAGCTACGTTGCTTTTTGACGTTGTTGTAGTATTGCGAGGCGAGGTAGACAGTCGGATGGTAATCCGATTTTTGCGGCTCGACGACATCGCTAACGTCGACGAGTTTGTCATTCCAGGCATTCTGCGGAGCGAAAACCACGTCGTTGAAGTCGCTGGCGATCAGCTCGGGGACATCACCGCTGGTAAGTGCCGAAACCGTCTTCTGCATCAATGGTGCGAACGGGATCAGGCTGTAGTCGATCGTGTTGCCGCTTGCCTTCTCGTAATCGGCGACGACCTTGCGAAACGCCGCATCCTCCTCGGGTACAAAACCCTGGGTCCACCACACGGTCGCGCTGTTCGCGGCGGCGTTGGCGATGTAAGGCCTAGCGAGCGTCCCGGCTGCCGCGGCAGCGAGAGAACCGCGCAATACGGTACGCCTGGTCGGAAAGTTCATCCTCTTCCCTCTTCCTTGTTCTCCGCGCGCGGCGAACCGGCGGCCGACGCATCGCTGCATTGCGTCGCCGAATATAGAGCGGTTGTGAGTTCGGCTCAATTTCTTAATCGCGACTCGTTATCGTCAGCCCATATCGCTGCGGCAGCGCGTTAACTAACGGCCGATTGGCCCGCAGCGGCGATAACCCGGAAGCCGCGACTCTCGTCGCGGCAACCGACGCAGCGCATCCCGGATTAGGCAGTTCAACTTTGCGTGATCGGGTATTGGGCAAATATCTGCTCGATCCGTTTGAACGCCTTGTCCGCGGCCGCGGGCGGAGCGGTCCCGTTGCGGACGATGTCGGCCCACGCCGTCTGCCACACATGCTCGTTCTCGACCCGGGCATAGGCCGGGTTGTACGACCAAAATGTCGGCACGGTCGGTTTCAAGAGGACCTGACTGGTATAGGCGACGCGGTGCGGATCCTTGGGGTCGAGCCACCACGGATCCTTCTTGACGATCGACGGCATCGGTGGCACGCGTCGCCCGAGCCCGGTCTTCAGGTACTCGTCGAGCACCGCCGGCTGGATCAAGAATTTGAGAAAATCCTTAGCGACATCGATGTGTTTGGCGCCCTTCGGGATTAGCCCGCAGAGGTTTTGGGTCAGGCTCGGCACCGGCTTGCCGTCATTGCTGAGCGCCAGACCGTAAGTCAGGATATCGTTGTAATCCTGTTGGTCTTTGATGATCGCGACCTCGGTCGACAGCGAGCCGTCGAGGTCCATCACGATCTCTTTCGAATGGAATGCGTTGTTGTCGTCGGCGTCGTTCCAATTAATGGCGCCCGATGGCACAAAGCCTTCCTTGTAGGCCGTCGTCGGATAGGTCAATGCCTTGATTGCCGCCTCGCGCACCTGTGGGTCGTCGAGGTGCAACTTGCCATCCTTGGTAACGATGTTCTGACCGCCATAGGCGATCAGAAAATAATTGAAGAAGTTGTTGGGATCGCCTCCATTAGCGGTCAGTTGAAAACCGAGCCCGTAAACATGGCGCATCCCCTGATCGCGCAGCTTTTTCTGCACTCCCTTAAAGAAATCGTAAAAGGCATCCCAGGTCTTCGGGATGTCTTCTATCTTGTCGCCAGCCTTCTCGACCAGCGACCGCCAGATGTGATTGGTAAAGACGTCGCTCGTATAAGGGACGCCGTAAAAGCTTCGCTTTTTTTCGACGCTATTGTAGCAATAGGTGGAAAGCAGCGCCGGCTGTGTATATTCCTCCTTTTGGGTGTCGACGACATCGGTGACGTCGACCAGTTGGCCGGCCCAGGCCTGCAGCGCGATCAATTCGAACGGCGTGTTCTGATACAGATCGGGAACCGTGCCGCTCGTTACCGCCGAGATGATCTTCTGACGCAGCGGCGCATAAGGCACGATCGTGTAGTCGAGCGTATTGCCGCTCGCCTTTTCATAATCGGCAACAAGCTTTTTGAACGCGACATCTTCTTCCTGCGCAAAACCCTGGGTCCACCATACCGTCGCGGTCTTGCCGGCGGCATTCGCGATGTAGGGCCGCGCCAGCGAGCCGGCCGCCGCGACCGCGAGCGAGTTACGCAGCAGTGAACGCCTGGTCGGTTTGAGCATGTTTGTCTTCCTTTTCTGGTTCCACCCAACCCTCTTGGTCGGCTACCGAGCCGACGTATTCATGCTGGTGTAACACGATCATGGCTTTGGACCGAACCCTTATCGCCGCTAAAAGCAGCAGTTGCGGCATACCGCCTCGGCGCTGGGCCGACGCTACCAGTCCTAGCTGTCGTATGTAGGCGGTGTTTCGCCCGAACCCCGCTCTGAGCGGGGTGCGGGATCGCGGGTGCAGCCAGCGGCCGCTGTTCGGTGCCCGCTTAGCGGGCACCATGAGAAAATTGCGGCCGGACCGTTAACTCAGGACTATCAGCTCTGCGCGATCGGGTATTTCGCGAAGATTGCCTCGATCTGCTTGAACGCCTTGTCCGCCGCCGCCTCCGGGCTCAGTCCGCCACGCATGATGTCGGCCCAAGCCGCGCTCCAGACATGGGTATTTTGGACCTCGGCATAGGCCGGGTTGAAAGCCCAGTACGCCGGCACCGTCGGCCCGAATACGGCCTGCTCGGTGTAAGCCTTGCGATGTGGGTCGGCAAGCCACCACGGGTCGTTCCTGATGGTCGACGGCATGACGGGGACATTGCGGCCAAGCCCGACCTTTAGTCGTTCGTTGTTGATTTCCGGCTGAATGTAATACTTCAAAAAGTCTTTGGCCACTTCGACGTTTTTGGCGCCCTTTGGGATCAGCATGTTTACGACGGTGAGCTGACTTGGGATTGGCTTGCCGTCATTGCTGAGCGGCAGACCCATTGTGACGATGTCGTTGTAGGCTTCTTTGTCGGCAAACATTGCCACCTCGGTCGAGATCGTACCATCGAGATCCATCACGATCTGTTTCGAGTGAAACGCGTTATTGTCGTCCGCATCGTTCCAATTGATCGCCCCGGGTGGCACATAGCCCTGTTTGTAGGCGGTCGCCGGATAAATCAGCGCCTTGATCACCGCTTCCTTGACCTGCGGATTGTCGAGGTGGACCTTGCCGTCCTTTGTGAGGATATCCTTGCCGCCATAGGCGATCAGAAAGTAGTGGAAGGTGTTATTCGGGTCGACGCCGTTAGCGGTTACCTGCAAGCCTTGGGCGTAAACTCCGCGCATGCCTTGGGCGCGCAATTTGTCTTGGACCGGCTTAAAGAAATCCCAAAAGGCATCCCAAGTTTTTGGTGCGTCCGACAATTTGTAGCCCGCCTTCTCGACCAGCGAACTCCAAATGTGAAACGGCAAAGTGGCGCCGGTACTGGGAGCGCCATAAAAGCTCCGCTGCTTGGTGTCATTATTATAACATTGCGCCGAAAGCAGTGCCGTCTCGCTGTATTGCTTCTTCTGGGTATTGACGACGTCCGAGACATCGATCAATTTGCCTTGCCACGCAAAGAGCGCGACGACCTCAGCGGGGTTGGCGGTGAACACATCCGGGACTTCGCCGCTGGTCATCGCCGAGATGACCTTTTGACGATGCGGCGCGTACGGGACCAAACTGTATTCGATCGTGTTGCCGCTCTGCTTCTCGTAATCGGCGATCATCTTCTTCATTGCTACGTCTTCTTCCTGGGCGAAGCCCTGCACCAACCATGCGGTGGCGGTTTTGGCCGCCGCGTTGGCGATGTATGGACGCGCGAGAACCGCGCCGGCAGCGAGGCCCGCGGAGCTTTTGAGCAGTGAACGTCGAGTAAACCATTCCATCTTTCTCTCCTTCCTGTTCTAATCCGGTCTTGGAAACCGGCACTCCGGCGACTTCACGCCACCGCGCGTTTTGATTTTTGATGATTTTGTTTAGGTCTGTGCGATCGGGTATTTGGCAAAAATCTCTTCGGTCCGTTTGAATGCCTTGTCGACCGAGGCTTCGGGGGTCACCCCTTTGTTGATCACATCGAGGATCGCGAGCGCGTACACACGTTCGGTCGAGACCTGTGCGCGGGCCGGGTTGTAGACCTCGTAGGGCGGGATCGTCGGACCGTAGATACCCTGCCGGGTGTAAGCTTGCAGTGGCTCATTCTTCGGATCGAGCCAGTACGCCTTGTCGTTCTCGACGATCGACATCATCGGCGGCAGCCGTCGGCCAAGCCCGCTCTTCAGGAGAGCGGCGAGCACGTTCGGCTCGATCGAATATTTGAGAAACTCCTTGGCGACAGCGAGATTGGGGGCGCCTTTCGGGACCACCAGCGCCTGCGTACCCATGACCCCGGTCACCGGCTTACCGTCGTTGCCCAGCGGCAGGCCGAGGGTCAGGATGTCGTTGTATTCCTCCTGGTTCTTCCACAATGCCACCTCGGTCGAGATCGTGCCGTCGAGATCCATGACGAGCAGCTTCGAATGGAAGGCGTTGTTGTCGTCGTTGTCGTTCCAGTTCTGTATCGCCGACGGCATGAAGCCTTTCTTGAAAGCCGTCGCTAGCCGGGTAACCGTCTTTATTGCGGCCTCGCGGGCTTGCGGGTCATCGGTGTGCACTTTGCCGTCCGGCGTGAACAAGTCCTTGCCACCATAGGCGAGCATGAAATGGTCAAAGTGTCCGATCACATCAAACCCGACGGCGCTGATCATAATCGAATAGGCATAGACGTTGCGCATCCCCTGGGCCCGCAATTTATCCGCAACCTGCGGGAAAAAATCGAGGAAAGCGTCCCAGGTTTTCGGTATGTCGGCGGGTTTATAGCCGGCCTTGTCGAGCAGCGACTTCCAGACATGAAACGGGGTCACCGCCATGCGGTTCGGGATCATGTAATAGCCGCGTTTTTTGGTGACGTTGTTGAAGGCGTAGCCGGTCTGCAGCGCCGTTGGCATGAATAGCGACTTCTGCGTCTCGATGACGTCGCTGAGGTCTTCCAGTTGGTTCTTCCAGGCGCTCAGCACGGCAAAGAAGTAGTCGCCTAGATCGATAATGTCGGGCACGACGCCGCTCGTCACCGCGGCGACCTCCTTCTGCCGCATCGCTGCGAAAGGCACGATGCTGTATTCGATCTGATTGCCGCTCGCCTTCTCGTAATCGGCGACCATCTTTTGGAATGCGGTATCCTCCTCGTGGGCGAAGCCCTGGACCCACCACACCGTCGCGGTTGTCGCCGCGGCGTTGGCGATGTATGGACGCGCGAGAACCGCGCCGCCAATGAGGCCGGCGGAGCTTTGCAGCAACGACCGTCGGGTAAGCTGTTTCATGTCAGTTTTCCTTCCTGTTCAATGGAGCCAGACTGCAGGCCGCCGCCGCTCGGGTTAGCCGCTGGCGCTTTTGTTTTGTTGTTTCGTTAGGCTTGGTGGATCGGGTATTGCGCGAAGATCTCGTCGAGCCGGCGGAACGCCTTGTCGGTGGCCGCCTGCGGCGCCATCCCGTGGGCCATGATGTCAGCCATTGCCTGGCCCCAGACATGCTCGGTTTCGACGCGGGCATAGGCCGGATTGTAGACGTAGAACAGCGGGGTGGTCGGCTCGACAAAGGCCTGATGCACGTAGGGCGGCCGATGCGGATCGATCTTGGGGTCGGTCCACCACGGGTCGTTTTTGACGAGTTCCGGGAACACCGGCAAGAACCGGCCGAGCCCAGCCTTCAGATAGTCGCTGTTGTGCTGCGGCTGGATCAGATACTTCAAGAAATCCTTGGCGACCGAGACGTTTTTAGCGCCTCGCGGAACGATGGCGAGATTGACCGGGGCGACCGCCGGGATCGGCTTGCCCTCGTTGTCGCGCGGCAATTCGTGGACGACCATTTCGTGGTAATAGGCTTGCTTATCGTGGATCATCGCGACTTCGGTCGATAGCGTGCCGTCGAGATCCATGACCACCATTTTCGAGTGGAACGCATTGTTGTCGTCGGCGTCGTTCCAGCTCAATGTCCCCGGCGGCACATAGCCGCCCTTGAAGATATCGCCTAAATAGGTCAGCGCCTTTAGCGCCGCCTCGCGGATCTGCGGATCGTCAGCGTGCAGCCGGCCATCGGGGGTCACGAGCCCGATGCCGCCATGCGCGATCAGAAACTGGTCGAAAGTCGTGGCGACGTCATAGCCGACCGTGCTCAATACAAAACCGGTCGCATAGACGTGCCGCATTCCCTGATCGCGCAGCTTTTGCTGCACCGGTTTGAAAAAATCGATAAAGGCGTCCCAAGTTTTGGGGATCTCGGATTCCTTGTAGCCCGCCTTGTCGACCAGATCCCGCCAGTAATGAAATGGCCGCACCGAGCCCTTATACGGCACGCCGTAGACGCTCCGCTCCTTTTTTTCATTGTCATAGCAGTGAGCGCTGATCAGTGCGGTCGGTAGATAGTGCGACTTCTGGGTGTCGACGACATCGGTAACGTCCACGAGCCGGCCGTTCCACGCCTCCTCCGGTACGATCTCCAGTGGGTTGGCGTCGATCACATCGGGCACCGAACCGCTGGTGATCGCCGAGACGATCTTTTGCCGTAGCGGGGCAAACGGCACGATGCTGAGATCGATCGTATTGCCGCTCGCCTTTTCGTAATCGGCGACGATCTTGTGCAGCGAGATGTCTTCTTCTTGGGCAAAGCCTTGCGCCCACCAGGCGGTCGCGGTCGTTGCCGCCGCGTTGGCGATAAACGGACGCGCCAGGGTGGCACCCGCCGCCACCGCGAGCGAACTGCGCAGCAGCGAACGCCGGTTCAGACTGATCATGCCGATATCCTTCCTGATTCGTATCATTCGCACCCTTTGTGGGTGGCGTTGCTCTTCGCTTTATCGGATAGGGTAGAACCAAGCCTCCGTTGGTTCAAATCTTAATTACCCGCCCTTATCACCCACCCAATCGGTCCGGCGGCGCTTCCCAGTAACCGCGGGCCGAACATCATGATCGTAGCGCGAGGCGAGTACCGTCAGGTCTGCGCCATCGGATACTTGGCGAAAATCGCCTCAGCCCATTTGTAGGCCTTGTCGGCGGCTGCCTCAGGGGTCATGCCGTGTTGGATCACATCCGCCCAGGCGGCGCCCCAGACATGCTGGTTGCGGACCTCGGCATAAGCCGGGTTGTAAACAAAGAATTCCGGCACCGTCGACCCGAGTAATCCCATTTCGACATAGGCCTTGCGGTGCGGGTCCGCTGTCCACCATGGGTCTTTTTTCACGATCGACGGCATCGCCGGAATATTCCGGCCAAGGCCAACCTTCAAATAGTCGCCAGCGACCTTCGGCTGGATTAGATACTTTAAGAAATCTTTGGCGACCTCGACGTTTTTAGCGCCCTTTGGGATCATGCCTCCGCCATTGGTGACCTGGACTGGCACCGGCTTGCCGTCATTGCTGAGCGGCAGCCCCATCACGACGATGTCGTCATAGTCTTGCTTGTCCTTGATAATGGCGACTTCGGTCGAGATCGTGCCGTCGAGATCCATTACGATCTGCTTGGAATGAAATGCGTTGTTGTCGTCGGAGTCGTTCCAATTGATCGCGCCCGACGGCACAAACCCTTCCTTGTACGCGGTGGTCGGATAGGTCAGCGTTTTGATCACTGCCTCGCGAACCTTCGGGTCGTTGAGATGCAACTTGCCGTCTTTGGTGACGATATCCTTGCCGCCATAGGCAATCAGGAAATAGTTGAAGAAATTATTGGGATCGTTGCCTTGGGTCGTTACTTGGAAACCGAGGCCATAGACATGCCGCGCTCCCTGGTCGCGCAGCTTTTTCTGGACGTCTTTGAAAAAATCGTAATAGGCATCCCAGGTTTTGGGAATGTCCTCCATTTTGTAACCGGCCTTTTCCACCAGTGGCCGCCATACGTGGTTGGGGAGAGCGGCGGTGGTGTAGGGAGCAAGATAATAGCTCCGCGCCTTCTTGACCTTATTGTACGAATAGGCAGAGAGCAGCGCCGCCTCGGTGTATTCCTCCTTCTGGGTTTCGATTACATCGGTCAGATCGACCAACTTGTCGTCCCAGGCCCACAATTGCGAAATTTCGGTTGGGCTGTTCTGGAATAAATCGGGAACGACACCGCTTGTCACCGCCGAAACGATCTTCTGCCGCATTGGCGCGTAGGGGATGATCGTATAATCGATCGTGTTGCCGCTCGCCTTCTCGTAATCCTTCACGAGCTTTTCGAACGCAATATCCTCTTCATGAGCAAAGCCTTGGATCCACCACGCAACCGCGGTTTTTGCCGCGGCGTTGGCGATGTAAGGGCGGGCCAAGCTCCCCGCCGCAGCCAAACCGACAGCGCTGCCGAGCACAGCGCGACGCGTAAAACCTGCCACGACCGTCTCCTTCCTTGCTAACTTTGGCCTTGCTAACTTTGGTATGCGTTTTCTAATGGATTGTACCTTACACGAAAATAAACGCCGAGCCTAACGCCTAAACCAAAATCCGAGAGCTGGATTTGCCTCTCAGGCTACAGCCCCGGTTCGCTTTTCAAGGCACTGGAAGCGAGCTCCCCATGGAATGCGATATGTTGCGTTGGCGGGTCGAGGAGGCTTGCCTCAATGCCTGGCCGGCATTGCGCCAGGTGCTGTTTGGCGGCTGGGTATTGCGGTTCTCGGGCGGGCTGACCCGGCGCGCCAATTCGGCCAATCCGCTTGGCTTTGAGCGGGCTGACGCCGACCCGCTGATTGCCGGCTGCGAGGCGCTGTACTTCGATAATCGCCAACCGACGATTTTTCGCCTGCCATCGCTGATCGGATCGGCGCTCGACGAGCATCTCGCGGCGCGCGGATACAGCAGCGAGGGCCTCTCTTTAGTCCTGTACGCCGAGATTGGCGCAATCCAGACCGCACCGGACCCTGCGGTGCGTTTGACGCCGCGCCCGGCAAAGGAATGGCTCGCAGCGATGGCGGTGCTGCAAGGACAGACCAAGCGGCAGGCCATGCTTTACCGAGCGATTGTTGGGGCATTGGCGATCCCGGCCGCCTTTGCCGCGCTGATCGATGGTGGCAGGGTCGCCGCACTCGCCTTTGGTGCGATCCATGAGGCGGTGATCTGCTACGAGTCGGTGGTGACCGATCCGCAGCAACTGCGCCGGGGTTATGCGCAGCGCATCATGGCCAGCCTCGCGAGCTGGGCCAAGGAGCGGGGCGCTACGGCAGCTTGCCTCGAGGTCGAAGCCGCCAACTCCCCGGCCGTGGCGCTCTATCAGCGGCTCGGGTTCCGGGAAATTTATCGCTACCATTACCGCCGCCAGCCCAGTTGAGCCGTTTTCGCCGGGATTGAGCGAGCTTTACGCCTCCGGCGCTTGGGCCAGGGCTGCGGCGACCAGTCTCTGGAAATGGATCACGAGCCGCTCACTGTCGACGAGAAAGCGGCCCCGGTCGGGTATCCCGCCCAACAGCCCCCGCTGCACCGAGTCAGTCAGTGCGTCGTCCTCGGCGCCGACCTGCCGGTTAAAGGCGATCAAGTCGCGGGCGAACGCGTCGCTGACGCCCGGCGCGAAATATTGCTCGGAGAACCCGCGGGTCGCGTTCGGTCCCTCGGGAATCCAGATATCGATCGACAGATTGGGAAAACCGGGATTGATCGAGATTGTCGTGTTCGGCCACAGCAGATGGTACTGCGACTGCGTAACCGCGCCGCGCACGTCGTAAAGGTCGGCCCGAGCGCGTCCCGCCAGTGCTGACGCGCGGACTTCCCCGATCTGGCTCGAGAGCATACCTTCGGCGACAAGATGATATTTGGCCGGCCGCACGTCGATCGCGGCGCTAAACGACGGGTGGGCAACGGGGCAGTGATAACATTCGAGGAAATTTTCGAGCATTACCTTCCAGTTCGCCCGCGCCCGCCATTCCTCGCGCGCGTAAAGCTGAAGCGTGTCGAGCTCGATGCCACTACTTGCGATTGTCTCAAGGAGAGGCCCAAAAAGGCTCTGCGCCGGCGGCGCGTTGTGGTCGAGATTGACGAAGACGAACGGGCCGAGCGCCTCAGCCTGGATCGGCAATAGCGGGTAATCTTCGCGCCGAAACCCCGGCTCGCCGGCCGAGCGTGGTGCGGTTTCGAGACGGCCGGCAAGATCGTAGGTCCAGGCGTGATAGCCGCATTGCAGCCGCTTGGTGTTGCCGCGTCCCTTCATGACTTCGTGGCGGCGGTGGCGGCAGACATTTACCAAACCGGCAAGACCGCTGTCGTTGCGGATGACGACGACCGGCACGCCGCCCGCAACGCCGGTAATAAAATCCCCCTGGTTCTTCAGTTCTTCTATTGGCCCGATGTAATTCCAGGTTTTGCGAAAGATCTGCGCGGTTTCCCGCTCGGCGATCGCGGCGTCGGTGTACCAGCAAGCCGGAAGTGATTCGCTGCGATCGAGCGCTGCCGCAATCTGCTGCGCGTCATCGCTTGCGGTCGTCATCCCGCCGCCATCCCGCAGTTGGGCTCTTTCTGGCGTGACAAAATCATGAGCAGGACGCGGCGTCGGGAACGTTACCCGCAAACCCCGTTATATGTTCTTTCGGGCGAGGCAACCGAGAACATGGCATGCACACTGTCGAGATCAGCCTGAAGCCAAACGAGTTGTCAGCCACAATGGCCGACATGCGGATGTGGCTGGACGAGCGCCGCTTCGAACCGTCGGTCTTTTGCTGCCGCGAGGATGGCGCCAGCGTTTTCGTGCGGGTCGATTTCAAGATGGCCGCGGAGGCGCAGGCCTTTGCCGAGCGTTTCAGCCGCCAAGTCGGCGCCCCTCCGGTGCCCGGCAAACCAGGCGACGGCAGGCCCAGTCTACCACTGATCCTGCCGCCGGAGGGCATGGTCGGTTCGATCGGCTAAACGACGCCGTCGCGCTTTAACGCCTCGAGCTCGCTCGCACCGAGCCCCAGCCAATCGCCGAGGGCTTCGGCTGTGTGCTCGCCGAGCAATGGCGCCGGCTTGATCGGGGCCACATTGCCGTCGAAGCGTACCGGCCAGGTCGTCATCGCCATTTCGTGATCGCCGTGCCGCATCTTCTGCAGGATGCCGCGGCGATAGAAGGCCGGCTCATTGATGAGATCGTTCGAATCGAACACCGCACCGGCCGGGACCCCCGCCCCACTCAACTGGGCCATCGCGTCCTCTTTGGTGTGCTGCCGGGTCCATGCAGCCACGATCTCATCGACCTCGGATTCGTGCTCGGAGCGGGCGTTGGCGGTGTCATAGCGTTTGTCGCCGAGCAGGTCCTCGCGCCCGATCAATTTCAACAGGCGTGGCCAATGCTCGGGGTTGGCGCGGCTCGTCAACATGTAGATGTAGTCGTTCGGCCCGCCGGGCTTGCACGGATAGGTCCCGGAGGGCGAGTTAGCAGCAGCCGGCCGCCGCGGCGCCGCCTTGCCGGTGCGCGCCTGCGCCATGAACATGCCGCGGCTGTAGTGCATGACCGAATCCTGCATTGCCACTTGCAGCCGGCGGCCCTTGCCGGTGCTCACGCGCTGGTACAGGGCGCTAACAATGCTGAACCCGAGCAACATGCCGGTGCCGGTGTCGCCGATTGTGCACCCCGGCTTGATCGGGCGCCCGCCCGGTTCGCCAGTGATGCTCATCGCACCTCCGGTCGCTTGCGCAACCGGGTCGAAGGACAGGCCCTTCTCGTACGGCATGCCGTCGCCGAAGCCCTTGACCTGCGCATAGATGATCCGCGGGTTGAGGGCGCTAACGACGTCGTAACCGAGCCCCAGCCGCTCGACCGCGCCCGGCGCGAAGTTCTCGGTAAAGACGTCGGCCTTTTTGGCCAGCTCCTTGACAAGAGCGAGTCCTTGCTCGGATTTCAGGTTGACCGTGACCGAGCGTTTGTTGGCATTGTACGTCATGAAGTAATAGGGGTCGGAAAAGCCGGTGCGTCCGGCCTCGCCGCCCTTCGGGTTCTCGATCTTGACCACGTCGGCGCCCATCCAGGCGAGCGCCTCGGTGCAGGTCGTCCCGGCCTCGAACTGCGTCAGGTCCAATACTTTGACACCGGCAAGGCAATTCGGCGGGGTCATCGGTGCATCCATAGTCAAACTCCTTCAGGCCTAAGGCCAATCGTCTCGTAAGACGGATAAAGATCTGCCCTACATCAAAAAATACTGGTCGAAGAGCCGAACTAGTTGAGCCCTTCGGCCTGCAATGCACGTTGTACCGCCGGGCGCGCCATCATCCGCTCGAAATGCGCCGCAACATTTTTCGGCAATTGCAGGCCCGACCCGCTTCGCCCCCCAGTATTCGACATAGAAAAGCGCAGCATCCGCGGCCGAGAGGTTGCTACCGCCGAGGTAGTCTTTTCCTTCGAGCGCCTTGTCGACGACCGCAAAGCCTTTTTCGATTTGTTCGCGCCCTTGCTCCTTAACCTTTTCATGGTCAGACGCGGAGGGGGCGAACCGCTCGGTGCGGAACAGGCGGGTGAAGCCTTGGCTGTGGATCGTGCCGACGACGTATTCCATGACCTCCATCGCCCGGATGTCGGTCTCCTCGTCCTTCGGGATCAGGTTTGCCTCGGGGTTTTTCAGCGCCAGCCAGCGGGCGATCACCGGAAATTCGGTCAGGATCGAGCCGTCGTCGCGTTCGAGCGTCGGCACTTTCGATTTCGCGTTCAAACCGGTAAAGGGCGGCTTGTATTGCGCGCCCTCGCGGAAATTGACAGCTTCGGCCTGATAGGGTTTGCCGATTTCCTCGAGCAATACATGGATGCCGAGCGAGCAGGCGCCCGGAGCGTAATAGAGCTTCATCATAACTCTCCTTGCTAACTCGTCAGTGTAGTCATCGCCAGTTATCCACTGGCTGGTGCGGCCGACCCGCCCCCGGTTCGAGCCAGGGGCAAGCTCTGGGTGAAACCGCGATCATACCGCTTTCCCGGCGAAAACCGGGCTCCACCGATCCAACTGGCCGAGCGCTAGAAAGGTGGACCTCTGCTTCCGCTGGGGAAGCGTTTTGTCGTATTGCACGCGTGAACAATGACAGCTTCTGGGTCAGACGATCCCCTCGGTCTTTAATGCCTCGACCTCGGCGGCGCCGATACCGAGCCATTGCCCCAGCACCTCGGCATTGTGCTGTCCCAAGAGCGGCGACGGTTTGACTTTGGGAGGCGCGCCGTCAAAGCGCACTGGCCAGGCCGGCATCTTGTATTGCCCAGTGGTCGGATGCGTCACATTCTGCATGATCCCGCGTTCGGCAAGTGAGGCGTCGTTCATCAGTTCGAGCGTGTCGAACACCGCGCCGGCCGGCACGCCGGCCTCGCCGATTAGCTTCATTGCCTCTTCCTTGGTGTGCTCGCGGGTCCAGGCGGCGATGATCCCGTCCACCTCGTCCACCCGCTGCCCGCGCGCCGGCCCCGTCTCGTAGCGCGGATCGCCGATCAAATCCTCGCGGCCGATCACCTTCAAAAGCCGTGTCCAATGTTCCGGATTGGCGCGGCTGGTGAAGACATAGACGTAATCGTTAGGCCCGCCGGGCTTGCACGGGTACAGCGCGGAAGGTGCCAGCGCGGTGCTCGACCGGCTGCTCCCGCCTCGAATCTGGGCCTTTCCGCTACCTTGAGTGCGCGAAAACGGCACCCGCATATAGTGCACCATCGCGTCCTGCATCGCGACCTGCAGCCGCCGGCCTCTACCGGTGCGATCGCGCTGGCGCAACGCCGCGAGAATGCTGATCGCCATCAACATCCCGGTGCCGGTGTCGCCGAATGATGGGCCGGGTTTGACCGGCGGCCGGTCGGCGTCGCCGGTGACGCTGATCGGGCCGCCCGCGGCCTGAGCGATCATGTCAAAGGCAAGGTTTTTTTCGTAAGGGCTGCCGGTGCCGAACCCCTTGACCTGGCAATAGATGATGCCGGGGTTGAGTGCTTTGACCGCGTCATAGCCGAGCCCGAGCCGTTCGATCGTGCCGGGCGCCATGTTTTCGACGGTGATATCGGCCTTTTTCAGCAGCTCCTTGACGATTTCGAGCGCGCGCGGGGTTTTGAGGTTCAGCGTCACCGATTTCTTGTTGGCGTTGAACTGGTGGAAGTACCAGGGATCGTCGTCGGGCTGGCCGGGCCGCTGCCGCCGGCCCGGATCGCCGGTCAACGGGTTCTCGATCTTGACGACCTCGGCGCCGAGCCAAGCCAGCGCCTCGGTGCAGGACGGCCCGGCCTCGAATTGTGTGAAGTCAACGACCCGCACACCTTGCAAGCAATCCAGTTCCACGCCGTCAATCGTCATCGCTCGTCACTCCTCCCGAGAACAGATCTGCCATCACTATAGCGCGTTCGCCGCGATGCGCGAGCCGGATTGGCAGGCGACGGAGCCGGTTGGGGCGTTCCTCGCGATCTTAACCATAAATTTCGGGTGGGCATCCATCAATGTCACGGCCGAATTGCCGCGTTGGCTCGTTAAAGGCTCGCGCTACCGGAATTGACCGGAGGCGGCTAACGCCCCTACATGTGGGAAGATGCCGAACTGAAGTTCAACGCGGACTAAGGCCGCTGGTCTTATGGGTAACGACTCTCACACTTCCTGCCGCGCCGGGTCCCCGCGCTGTTCCTTCGAACAGGCGAGAGGGTGACTAGGAGCAGCCGATGATTGAAGGGCGTACCGGTCGATGGGAGACGGTGATCGGGCTTGAAGTTCATGCCCAGGTGGTCTCGGAGGCGAAATTGTTTTCCGGGGCGGCGACCGCGTTTGGGGCTGAGCCGAATACCCAGGTTTCGCCGGTCGATGCCGCGTTTCCCGGCATGCTGCCGGTCATCAACCGCCGCTGCGTCGAGCAGGCGGTCAAGACCGGGCTCGGCCTCGAGGCCGAGATCAACCTCTCCAGCGTCTTTGACCGCAAAAACTATTTCTACCCAGACCTGCCCGCCGGTTATCAGATCTCGCAATATCTGCGGCCGGTCGTCGGCCATGGCCGGGTCGTGCTCGACATGCCTGACGGCTCGACCCGCGAGATCGGCATCACCCGGCTGCATCTCGAACAGGACGCCGGCAAGAGCCTCCACGACCAGCACCCGAGCCTGACCTATGTCGATCTGAACCGCGCCGGCATTGCGCTAATGGAGATCGTCTCCGAGCCCGATCTAAGAACCGCCGAGGAGGCCGGAATCTACCTGCGCAAACTGCGTTCGATCTTGCGCTATCTCGGCACCTGCGACGGCAATATGGAAGAGGGCTCGTTGCGCTGCGACGCCAATGTCTCGGTGCGGCGGCCCGGCGAACCCTATGGCACGCGGTGCGAGATAAAGAATCTGAACTCGGTGCGCTATGTCATGCAGGCGATCGAGTACGAGGCGCGTCGCCAGGTCGAATTAATCGAACAAGGCGGCAAGGTCGCGCAGCAGACCCGGCTATATGATGTCGGGCGCGGCGAGACCCGCCCGATGCGCTCGAAGGAAGAGGCGCACGACTACCGCTATTTTCCCGATCCCGACTTGTTGCCGCTGGTGCTCGATCCGGCTTGGGTCGAGCAAATGCGCGCCGGACTGCCCGAACTGCCCGATGCCAAAAAGGCGCGGTTTATCTCGGCGCTCGGGTTATCGGCGGAGGACGCGGCGGTGCTTGTCGCCGAGCAGGCGACGGCATTGTTTTTTGAAGAGGCAGCCAAGGGACGCGACGCCAAGACCGCCGCGAATTGGGTCACCGGCGACCTGTTCGCCGCGCTGAACCGCCTCGGCATCGGCATCGAGCAATCGCCGGTGTCGCCGGCGCAACTCGGCGCGCTGATCGACCTGATCGCCGACGGCACGATCTCGGGCCGGCTCGCGAAAGACATTTTCGCGGAAATGGTCGCGACCGGGGCCGACCCGGCCGCGATCGTCGAGCAGAAAGGGCTGCGGCAAGTGACCAATTCGGGGGCGATCGCGGCCGCGATCGACGCGGTTCTCGCGCGAGAGGCCGGCAAAGTCGCCGAGTACCGCGCCGGCCGCGACAAGCTCTACGGCTTTTTTGTCGGCCAAATCATGCGCGCCACCCAGGGCAAAGCCAACCCCGCGCTCGTCAACGATCTCTTGAAGAAAAAGCTCGCGGGTTAAGCTCCGCGGCTGAGTTTGCCGCCAAACCAACAGCTCCGTCGTTTCGAGTGCATCGCGGACCCCGGCCGAGGGGGCGTCCGCAAGGGTTGCCGGTCGTCGCCGCAAATGGCCAAATGGTCAGCACCGCATCCTCGTGAGGGTGCGGGCGGATGCCCGCTGGAGCGTATCTTGAGAATTTGGGATCTGCGGCGCGGCGATGCCGAGGACGACCGCACCAGCCCTCATGGACGAGGGTTGCGGAGCCTGGTCGTATCGGCAGTTCTCGAATTCAACTATTTGAAGGCACCGATCGGGTTCTTTCTTCTCTTCGTCCTCCCCGCGTTGTTGATCGGCATTGCTCCGTCGATCGTCGTCGATTACGGCCGCCTGGTGGCGCACCTAGCGACCTCTGGGGGAAGCCCGATCGTGATGCCGGTGGTCTTCCTGGTTCTGATCGCGATTGCTTGGTGGATCGGCCGTCCGCTCTTCGCGATCGCCTGGGAGAATTTCTGGCAGCTCCACTACAGCCTCGTACTGCCGATTTTCGTGGTGCTGCGCGAGCTGCTGAGGGCGATGCTGGAGAAATTTCGCGGCCGCGCCGTAACTGCCGAGCAACTCGATCACGGCCGCCGGGTGTGCGCCGTCCTTGCCGCTCTGATCTTTGCCGGCGGCGGTCTCGTGGTCGCCGCCAGTGTCGAGATCTCATTTGGCCTTAGCCTTGTCGACGTCGCCCACCTCCGCTGGCAACCTGTGGCAATCGCCGCACTGGCGAATGCCGCGGTGATCCTTGGCGTCTCCGCCGCATTTGAAAGCCTTTTCTGGATGTGGCGCGAGCTCTCGCTGCAGGAGACCGTCCGCGACTGGGCTCCAGGCCCGGCGGATGCCGAGGCGTCGCTCGTCCGGGTCGCCCATCTATCCGATCTGCATATCGTCGGTGAGCGCTACGGCCACCGCATGGAGGCGGGGACCGATGGGCCGCGCGGCAATCGGGTGATCCGCACCGCATTGCGCAA
The DNA here is from genome assembly GCA_963777435.1 of uncultured Alphaproteobacteria bacterium. GTDB lineage: Bacteria > Pseudomonadota > Alphaproteobacteria > ATCC43930 > CGMCC-115725 > AP-15. The sequence continues at coordinate 1,594,258 of CAVZQT010000003.1, read as the reverse complement.
GCTTGCTGCGATCCACGGCGCCAACGCGGTCGACCGTGTGTTGATGACCGGCGACATCACTGACGCCGGAACCCGCGCCGAGTGGGCCGAATTTATCGACCTGCTGCGTGGCTGCCCCGAGCTCCGCCATCGGTTATGCTTGGTGCCCGGCAACCATGATGTGAATATAATTGACCGCGCCAATCCCGGGCGCCTCGATCTGCCATTGAGCCCCGGCCAATCGCTGCGCCAGCTCCGCGTCGTCCTGGCTCTCGATGCGCTATCGGGCGACCGGGTGCATGTCGTCGAGCGCGGCTCCGGCGTCCTTGGCCCGTCGCTTACGGACTTTTTGCGGATCGGGCGGCGCGCCGCACTGCTCCGCGAACTCGCCGAACGCGGCACATTGCGCGGCCGGCGCGAGATGACGCGGGTATGGGAGGCGATGTTTCCGCTCGTCGAGCCACCGAGATCCCGCAACGGCTACGGCGTCATCCTGCTGAATTCAAATGCGCGGAGCCATTTCGCATTGACCAACGCGATTGGCGTCGTCGGCCCGTCGCAATTGAAGGCATTGCGGCGATTATTGCGGAACACCGGTAATCCCTGGCTTATCCTGCTGCATCATCAGGTTGTGGAATATCCGGTTGCGTCGATCAGTCTGCGCGAGCGCATCGGTCTGGCGTTGGTCAATGCGCCCGATTTATTGGCAGCGATCTCGGCGCACTCACAGCGCATTATCGTGATGCACGGTCATCGCCACAAAGACTGGATCGGCGTCTACGGGAACGTGGTCCTGTGTTCGGCGCCTTCAGCATCATTGGGCGGCGACTCCGGCGATGGCTATCGCGGCTGCTTCCATGTCCATCAGCTGGCGGTAGACACAGATGGCGGGATTCGACTGACAGCAACCGAGCGGGTGCAGGTCTGACCAATCCGAGAATTTCCGGTTCAGACGCCTGCTAGCGGAGGAATGGGATGTTGAACGACGGTACCTTCAGCTTCGGCAATTTTTTACTCGATGTGTTTTCGGTCTTCGTCTTTGTACTGTGGTTTTGGTTATTGATCACGGTAATCGGCGATCTTTTTCGACGGCATGACGTTTCCGGTTTTGGCAAAGCGATCTGGGTAATCGTTCTGGTGCTAATTCCCTATCTCGGTGTGTTTATTTATCTGATCTCGCAAGGCCAAGGGATGGCCGAACGTCAAAGCCAGCGCGCCCAGCAAGCCCGCGAAGAACTGCGTCACGTTGTCGGGTTCAGCGCCGCCGATGAGATCGAAAAGCTCGAACGGCTAAAAAATGCCGGCACGATCTCGGACGAGGAATATGCCCGCCTACGCGCCCGGGTCGTGCAATAACGCGGATCAGGTGGCCCCCCAAAACCTCAGAACGAACCGACTAGAGACCCGAGCGCGATCACCACCACGAGCGCGATGATCGGGCCGACGATCGCCGCCATCACAATATCTTTATAGCTTTCACTGTGGGTGGTGCCGCAGACCGCGAGCATGGTCACGACCGCGCCGTTTTGGGGCAAGCTGTCGAGCGTCCCCGCGCTCATTACCGCGATACGGTGCAACAGCGCCGGATCGATGCCGTGCTCGGAGGCGAGCCGCATATAGGTGGCGCCGAGCGCTTCGAGGGCGATCGTCAGCCCTCCCGAGGCGGAGCCGGTCAAAGCGGAGAGCAGATTGGTCGCCACCGCCAGCGAAACGAGGGGGCCGCCTTCGATCGACAGCACCCAGCCGCGCACAATCTCGAACGCCGGCACCGCGGCGACCACCGCGCCAAAACCGACCAGGCTGGCGACGCTCAAGATCGGCAAAACCGAGGCGTTGGCGCCCGAGTTCGAGCGTCTCGCGCACGCCACGCAGACGCCGCCAGTTGGCGGCTAGGACCGTTAGGATCGCAGCCAAGAGGGCGGTTACCACCGACCACACGCCGCCTACGGCGTAAAGCGTGGTCGCGCCAAAGCGCTTCTCGGCAAGGAACGACACGTCGAGGCTCGGGAGAACGACTAGCGTCATCAGCACATTGACGCTCACCACCACCAGCAGCGGCAAGGCCGCGACAACAATCGGCGGCGCCTCGCGGCTCGGGTGCCCGCGACTGACCTCAGCCGGGTCGAACTCGCGCGCGGTCGTGGCGCGCTGCCGCACCGTCTCGTCTTCCGCTGCCGCTTCCGGCGAGGCCGCGGGTGCCGGGCCGAACCCCTCGCCATTGCGACGGGCCGCGGTGGCGGCACGGTTTAGCCACCATAAGCCAAAGCCCGCCATGATGATCGAGGCGATGATCCCCAGACCCGGTGCTGCAAGCGGGGTCGTGCCGAAGAACGGGATCGGGATCGCATTTTGAATGGCCGGTGTTCCGGGCAAGGCCGACATCGTAAAGGTGGAGGTGCCGAGCGCCACCGTCGCCGGGATCAAGCGATTGGGGATCTGGGCGGTGCGGAACAGGGCCTGGGCCATCGGCGCCAGCACAAACACCGCGACAAACAGGCTGACGCCGCCATAAGTGACGAGCGCGCCGGCTAGAACCACGGTCAATATCGCCCGGCTTGGCCCCAGTTGCTTGGTCATAAACTCGGCGATTGCCGCGACCGAACCGCTGTCCTCCATCAGCTTGCCGAATAACGCACCGAGCAGAAACAGCGGGAAGAATTGCGCGATAAAGCGCGAGGCGCTGTCCATAAAGGTCTGCGTCCAATAAGCAAGCAGCGGCCCACCAGCAAAAGCGGCGGCGATCAGCGCCGCCCCGGGCGCCAATAACAGGATGCTCCAGCCCCGATAGGCCAGCCACACCAGCAGCACGAGGCCGAGCAGAATGCCGAACAAACCCATCGGCTTACCGGATCTTCAAACTGGAGGAGGGCAGTTCGTATACGCGTTCGGCTTAAAAATACCGATCACCCGGCGGCCACCCCAATCGGGTAGTTGCGCTCGGCGCCCTCCTCGAGATGCGCCGGTTTCAGGCTTTCGGAGAAGACCCAGGAGAGATCCAGCGTGCTGCGCACGCCCAGATCGTCGTAGTGTTGAGACAGCCAATCCGCGGCGGCTTTTCGCCCGCGATCGCGCAAATGGGTCAAAAAGGCCCATTCGGAGTTGAGCTTGCTCGACACCCTGAGCGCCAGCATCGTATCGGCGTCGTGTATTGCATGCACATGAGTGTCGCGATACCGCTCGCGCTCAAGGTTCTCATGATGGATGATTTCCCAGAGAAAAGCGAGCGAGCGCAGTTCCTTAAAAAGGCTGGCGTTAAAAGTAATCTCGTTTAGCCGGTTGCGGATATCGGCGGTCGAGCGCGGCACGTCGGGACGATAAAACGGATTGATCTGGATCAGCACGACGTCGCCCGCCTCGCATTCGTCGACCAGCGGAAACAGCGCCGGGTTTCCCATATAGCCGCCGTCCCAATAGGCCTCGCCGTCGATTTCAACGGCTTTGAACATGAACGGCAGACAGGCCGAGGCCATAACGCTGTCGAGGGTGATGTTGGGTTCCCGGAAGACCTTCGGCCGGCCGGTACGAACATTGGTTGCGGTCAAAAAGACCTTTACACCGCCTGGGTGGTTGACGCGCTCGAAGTCGATGCAGCCGGCGACCACATCGCGCAACGGATTGAAATCGAGCGGATTGAAATCGTAGGGCGAAAACTGGTGCGAGAGATACTCCATCAGGATAAAGCCGGGCGAGTTGTCGAGGCTCCAATTGCCCATCAGCATATCGATCACCGAGCGCCTGACCGGACTAAAGAGAGCCGCGGCGCTGGTCGCCGACCAAAAGCTTTCCAGCCGTTTGCGCGCCTCCGCGGGTCCGCCGCTCGCCATACCGTCGGCGAGGGCGACGGCGTTCATCGCACCGGCGCTGGTGCCGCTGATTGCTTCGATGTGGAGCCGGTCATCTTCGAGAAGATGATCGAGAACGCCCCACGTAAACGCCCCGTGTGAGCCCCCGCCCTGTAGGGCAAGCTTGATCGATTTGGTCGGCTTATCCATTCGGGTCTCCCCACCCAGCTATTCGCAGTCACACGGTTCCGCCAATGATCGGCGGCCGGCGGTGCCCACGCGGGTCTCGACCGCCGGCGCGACGCTTCCCCCCGCCGGAAAATATTTTCGTAAAATTGGCCGTCGCCGAGGATGCGGTCATGGATGGCCGTCAAGCTCTGTCCATAACACTACAGGCCGCCGGTGTGGCGTCAACCGATAAGGTTTCGCTGCCAATCCTTGTGACGGCGCCGTTCGCCGGCGGAACGGGTAATTGAGGACAGCGTTGGACTGGTTAACTTATCGATTTGGCTAGGACTTAGGTCAATATGCAAGGCTCCTCTACAATGCTCGATTTGGCAAAGACGCCGGCTGCCGAAGCGGCGCTAAAGGCCTTTTCAGAGGCGCGCGCGCAGGGACGTTCTTCGGTCGAGTGCTATCGCGCCGGCGTTGCCGCTTGGCGCGGGGTTCATCCCGAGCAGTCCGCGGAATATGCCGCGAAGCGGGCGGTCGCGGTAATCCTGTCCACTCATATGAGCCTGCGCGTCGAAGCCTGAGCTTGACAGCGATGCCGCTCTTTTGTTGCATCGCCGCATGAGACAGAGCCCCAACCTCTCCCCGCACAAACAGGCGGCCCGGGCGGCGCGCAATGACCGGCTTGCCGGCGCTCTCCGCCAAAATCTAACGCGCCGGAAAGAGCAAGCCCGCGCCCGCGATGCGCAGGATCGCGGCGCTGTCGATTTTGAGAAAACCCCCAGCTTGAGCGGCGAACCGCTTCCCAGTAAAAGCACCCGCGACGGCGGAACGACCGCCGATTGATAGCCCGCTAGCGCCGCACATGGTCAGGCGGGGCGGGGAACAAGGCAATGGACAAAATCCGCATCAGAGGCGGCTTACCGCTCGAAGGGGTCATCGCTATCGGCGGCGCCAAAAACGCTGCCCTCCCGCTAATGGCGGCGAGCCTGCTGACCGCGGAGACGCTGACGCTCGAAAATGTCCCGGATCTTGCCGACATCGCGACAATGTCGAATCTGTTGGTTCAGCACGGCATCGCCATTGGCATGGACGAGCCCAGCCGGGCCGGCGGGCGGCAGGTCGATTTGTCGGCGGCGCATATCACCTCGATCGTGGCGCCCTACGATCTCGTCCGCAAGATGCGGGCGTCGGTCCTGGTGTTGGGGCCGCTGTTGGCCCGCTGCGGCCGGGCACGCGTCTCGTTACCCGGCGGCTGTGCCATCGGTACGCGTCCGATCGACCTTCACGTCAACGGATTGCGCCAGCTCGGGGCGCAGATCGAGCTGAACGGCGGGTATGTCGAAGCGCGCGCGCCAAAGGGGCTGCGTGGGGCCGAAATCGTGTTCCCGTCGGTCTCGGTTGGCGCCACCGAGCATCTGCTGATGGCGGCTAGCCTGGCCGAGGGCGAGACGGTGCTGATCAATGCCGCGCGCGAGCCCGAAATCACCGATCTCGCCGAATGCCTGGTCGCGATGGGTGCGGAGATCAGCGGCATCGGCAGCGATCGCCTTCGGATATCGGGGGTCGGGCGGCTGCATGGCGCCACTCACCGGATCATCCCCGACCGCATCGAGACCGGTACCTACGCCATAGCGGCGGCGGCGACCGGCGGCGAGGTGCGGCTGACCCGGACCCGGATCGACCTCGTGACGGCGGTGGCGCGCGTGCTGGCCGATGCCGGGGCCGAGGTAATCGCGGTCGAAGACGGCATCATCGTGCGGCGCCGCTCCGACTGTCTCGCCGGCGTCGATGTGATGACCGAACCGTATCCCGGTTACCCGACGGATCTGCAGGCACAATTTATGGCGCTGATGGCGACAGCCCGCGGCGCTTCGATGATTACCGAAACGATTTTTGAAAACCGCTTTATGCATGTCCCCGAACTTGCGCGCATGGGCGCCAACATCAACGTGCACGGCGCCTCGGCAATGGTGCGCGGCGTGCCGGGGCTTACTGGAGCGCCGGTCATGGCGACCGATCTGCGGGCTTCGGTGTCATTGGTGGTGGCCGGTCTGATCGCCGAGGGCGAGACAGTCATCAACCGGGTCTATCACCTCGACCGCGGCTATGAGCGGCTTGAGGATAAGCTTGCGGCGTGCGGCGCGCGCATCGAGAGATTTCGCGATGCCGCTTGACGATAGCCCAGCACTAAAGCTGCGCGCCGAAGACGCCGATGATCTCGCGGTGCTGTCGGCTTGCCTGCAGGACGCGCTGGTTGCGGTCCGCGATCTCGGGTATTTCGCCGATGAGAAGACCTTTATCTTGGTAGCCAACCGCTTCCGCTGGGAAAGCGGGCTGCGTCCTTTTCCCGGAGAAGAAGGCCATCAGCGCGTCTTATGCGCGCTGACCTTTAGTGCGGTCGCGGGGGTTTCGTATCGCGGGTTTCGCCGCGCCGATGAGGATCGCATCCTTTGCTTGCTGGCGATCCGGAGCGAGACCGGCGGCGCGGCTGGGGCGGCAATCCTGCTGGAGTTTGCCGGCGCCGCTGCGATCCGGCTCGAGGTTGCGCGCATCCTGTGCCATGCCAAGGATTTGGGTGAACCCTGGCCGACGCCGTGGCGCCCGCGTCATGACGAGGATGCCGGGAAATGACGGCTGGCGCCGAGGAGCGGCTGATCATGGCGTTGCCGAACGGCCGCATCCTGGCCGAGGTGATGCCGCTGTTGCGCCGCGTCGGCATTGAACCCGAACCCGCGTTCGAGGATCCCGATTCGCGGCGGCTGCGATTTCGCACCAGCGATCCGCAGCTCGACTTGATCCGGGTGCGAAGCTTTGATGCCGCAACCTTTGTCGCCTTCGGCGCGGCCCAGCTCGGAGTTGCCGGCAACGACGTATTGATGGAGTTCGATTACTCCGAAATCTACGCGCCGCTCGACCTCGATATCGGACATTGCCGAATTGCTGTCGCGGCGCCCGCCGATTGGGTTGCGCGCCAGGATGACACGCGGCCGAGCCATCTCCGCATCGCGACCAAATACCCCGAAATCGCCCGTCGGCATTTTGCCGCGCGCGGCATTCAGGCGGAATGCATCAAGCTTAATGGCGCGATTGAGCTGGCGCCGCGGCTCGGTCTCTGCCGCCATATCGTCGATCTTGTCCAAACCGGCGCGACATTGAAGGCGAACGGGCTCGTCGAGGTCGAATGCATCGCCGCAATCAGCTCGCGGCTGATCGTCAATCGCCCGGCCTTGAAGACGCAGCCCGAGGAAATCGGCGGCTGGATCGAGCGATTTCGCGCCGCGGTGGAAGGGGGCTGCTGATGCCGCTCACCCTGGCGACCCGCGAGCCCGGCTTCGAGGCTGCGTTCAACCGGCTGGTAGAGGCGAAGCGTGAAACCGCGGCCGATGTCGATGCTGTTGTGGCGGCGATCATCGAGGATGTCGCGCGGAATGGCGACAAGGCGTTGCTCGAATACACGCGGCGTTTCGATCGGATTGAGCTTTCGGACGACACCCTCCGGCTCAGCAATCGCGAAATCGCCGAGGGTGCCGCAGCCGCGCCGGCCGATACTGTCGCGGCCTTGGAAGTGGCGGCCGAGCGCATCGACAGCTTTCATCGCCGCCAGATACCGGCCGAAATCGATTATGTCGATGGGCTGGGGGTGCGGCTCGCCCAGCGCTGGCGGGCAATTGACGCGGTCGGTCTTTATGTGCCCGGGGGCACCGCAGCCTACCCCTCATCGGTGTTGATGAATGCGATTCCGGCCAAGGTCGCGGGTGTGCGGCGGCTTGTGATGACCGTGCCGGCGCCCAGCGGGGTTCTGAACCCGCTCGTTCTCGCGGCCGCGCGATTGCTCGGAATCGACGAGATTTATCGCATCGGCGGAGCGCAAGCGGTGGCCGCGCTGGCCTACGGCACGGCGACGATTGCACCGGTCGACAAAATCGTCGGGCCCGGCAACGCCTATGTCGCGGCGGCAAAACGGCGGGTCTTTGGCCGAGTCGGCATCGATATGATCGCCGGACCGTCGGAAATCCTGGTGGTCGCCGATGCCCTTAACGATCCGAAATGGATCGCCGCCGATTTGTTGTCGCAGGCCGAGCACGACACTGCAGCGCAGGCGATCCTGATCACCGACGACGACGATTTTGCTCATTCGGTCGCCGCCGCGATCGAACACCATCTGACAAGTCTGCCGCGCGCCGATATAGCCCGCGCCAGTTGGCAGGCAAACGGCGCTATCGTCATCGTCGCGGATTGGCGCGAAGCGCCGGCATTGATTGACCGCATCGCGCCCGAGCATCTCGAATTGGCGCTTGACGAGGCCGATGCGATCGCCGCCGAGGTCCGGCATGCCGGAGCGATCTTTGTCGGCCGCTGGGCGCCCGAGGCGATCGGCGATTATATCGCCGGACCCAATCACGTGTTGCCGACCGCGCGGAGCGCACGCTTTGCTTCCGGGCTTGGCGTGCTCGATTTTATGAAGCGGACGTCGCTGGTGCGCTGCGACGAAGCGAGCTTGGCGGCGCTCGCGCCAGCGGCGATCCGGCTTGCGCAAGCCGAGGGGCTCGACGCGCACGCGCTGTCATTGTCGATCCGGCTCGACCGCCAAAACACGGCCTGACCCCCTACATGACCAAACAGATCGCCGGCGTCGCGGAAGACCAGCGCATCGCCGCCATCACTCTCGACGAGCACACGGTGGTGCGCCGCAATGCCGATATCGAACACGAGCGCGCGACCGCGATTGCCGATCTGCTCGAAGAAAATTGGTTCGCCCCGGCGTCCGGACAGCGCGGCCCATTCAACGTCCATCTGGCGATCGAGGAAAACCGGCTGAACCTCGCGATTCACTCGACGTCCGATGGTTCGAACGAGGCGATCGTGTTGCCGCTCGCCCCGTTTCGCCGCATCGTCAAGGACTACTTTATCGTCTGCGAGAGTTATTACGAAGCGGTCCGCGGCGGCCGGCTCGGGCAGGTCGAGGCGATCGACATGGGACGGCGCGGTCTGCACAATGAGGGCTCGACATTGCTGATGGAGCGGCTCGCCGACAAGGTCGCGATTGACCATGCCACCGCCCGGCGGCTGTTCACACTGATCTGCGTGCTGCATTTACGGGGGTGACGGTGCGGTGATGGCGCCGCAGCTGGTGCTGGCCTCTGCCTCACCGCGACGTCTCCAATTGTTGCGGCAGATCGGCATCGTGCCGGATCTGATAGACCCGGCCGATATCGACGAGACGCCGTTGCGGAACGAATTGCCGCCGGCACACGCGCTGCGTCTCGCGCGGGAAAAGGCGTTGCGGGTGATGCCGCGACACCCAGGCTGTTTTGTCCTCGCCGCCGATACGGTTGTCGCCTGCGGCCGGCGCATCTTGCCAAAACCCGCCGATGAAAACACCGCCCGGCGTTGCCTCGAATTGCTGTCGGGCCGCCGCCATCGGGTTCACTCCGGGGTCGCTTTGATCGGCCCCGATGGGGGCCTGACGGTGCGCCGAGTCGACAGCCAAGTTGCGTTCAAGCGGCTCAGCGACGAGGAACTCGCGGCCTATCTCAAAAGCCGCGAATGGCACGAAAAAGCCGGCGGCTATGCGATCCAGGGCCGCTCGGCGGCGCTGATCCGGTTCATCTCCGGCTCGTACTCGAATGTCGTCGGATTGCCGTTATTCGAGACCGCGCAGCTGCTGGCCGGGCGCGGCTATCACCCGCGATGCGCCGCGAACTGTTGATCTCCGCCGGCCCCGGCGAGTGGCGGGCGGCACTCGTCGAAGATGGCGCGCCGGTCGAATTGCGGGTCGAGCGCGGCGATGGGTACGAGTTCGGCAGTATCCACCTCGGCCGGATAACGCGGCTCGTTCCGGCGCTTGGCGCTGCGTTGGTCGATATCGGCGGCGATCGTCCGGCTTACCTGCCGCAAAGCCAAATCCATCCGCGTGGCCGGCATCTCCACGAAGGCGAGCGATTGCTCGTGCAAATCCGCCGTGAAGCGCAAGGCGGCAAGGCGGCCCAGCTGACTACTTCCGCAGCGCTGCCGGCCGATCTCATGACCAAGGCGGCGCATCTGGAACCGCCGGCGCGGCTCTCTCCCGACCCGAGTTTCGCCGCGGCGTTGGCCGGGGTGTTTCCAGCGCTTGACCGGATCGGCGTCGACGAACCGGCCGCCATTCCCGAGATTCGCGCCGCCTTTCCCGAGACTAGTGCCGAGCATATGCCGGAAGACGCGTGGCCGTTTGACCTCGACGCCGTATTCGAGACGGCGTTGTCGGAGACGTTGCCGCTTCCCGGAAGCGGATCGGTGCATTTCGAGCCGACCCATGCCGCGATGATGATTGATGTCGACAGCGGCTCTCCCGAGGGTGGCTCACCAGAGCGAACCGCGCTCGCGATCAATCTTGCCGCGGCCGAGACGATCGCCCGTCAAATTCGGCTGCGCAACCCAGGCGGCGCCATCGTCATCGACTTTATCGGTCTCGACGATCGCGGCGCGCGAGAGCGCGTCCGCAGCGTGCTCGCGAGAGGGCTCGAAGCCGATTCGATGCAGCCGCAGATCCTCGGCTGGAGCCGGCTTGGTCATTTGGAAGTGGTGCGCCGCCGCCGCACCCGCCCGCTCGCCGATTCCTTGCTCGAACCCGCTCCCGGCGGCGCCTTTGTTAAGACCGCCGGTACAGTCGCCTTCGAGGTGCTGCGCGCGTTGCGCCGCGAGGCGCGGGCCCAACCCGGCCGCCATTGGCGGCTCACAGCCGCACCCGAGGTCGCCGCCGCGCTGGCCGGCGAGGCCGCGCACGCAATGCGCGAGTTGGAACAACGATTCGGCCGGCCCGTCGCCATCGCCGAGGATGCTAGTCTCGACCGCACCCAGTTCTCCATCGCGTCAGTTTGACTATATCGGGAATTATGGACGATTCGCCAATTCTGCCGGACCGCCTCTGTCCAATCTGCGGCAAGCCAGCGACGCAAAAGCATCGCCCGTTCTGCTCGGCACGGTGCGCTCAGATCGATCTAGGCCGCTGGCTCAAAGGCAATTACCGCATCGAGAGCGACGAAGGCCCCGAGGACAGCGACGAGGAGCGCTGAGCCCGCCCTATTGCGGTTGACCCCAGTTTGTGCCGGCCGCAAGCATTTGCGTGTCAGCGTTTGGGATCGACATGACCGCCGCACCTCTCGCCGAGAAATACCGTTTGATCTACGCCGACCCGCCCTGGACGTTTGCGACCTATTCGCGACAAGGGCAAGGGGCGCAGCGCCGAAGCCTATTACGACTGCATGTCGCTCGACGATATCAAGGCGCTGCCGGTTGCTGATTGGGCAGCCGACGATTGCGTATTGCTGCTGTGGACCACCGATCCGCTGCTGCCGACGGCGTTCGAGGTCATTCGCGCCTGGGGCTTTTCCTACAAAACCGTTGGCTTTTACTGGGCAAAGCTGAACAAGCGTGCAGCTGCTGCGCCATTCACCGATGCCGACTTCTTTACCGGGCTCGGTTTCTGGACCCGCGCCAACCCCGAACTCTGTCTGCTTGCCACTCGCGGTCATCCAAAACGGCGCCGCGCCGATGTGCGCAAGCTGATGATCTCGCCCCGCCGCGAGCATAGCCGCAAGCCCGACGAGGCCTATGAGCGCATAGAGGCGTTGTGCGAAGGCCCCTATCTCGAAATGTTCGCGCGGTCGGCCCGGCCGGGGTGGGACCGCTGGGGCGCCGAAGCTGATTTGCGCCAGATCGGTTCGCGGCGATGGCGCGCGAGCGGCTATCCCGACGCTCCGGCGGCTGCTGAATAACCCGAAAAGCCCACGAGTGTTTACCCGGAAGTAAGCGCTCTACTGCATATCCTGAGAGGAATTCATCGGAGCGGCGGGATGATCGGTTGGGCGCTGCGCTGGGTCGTGGTGTGGTGCGGCTTCGCTGTCGTCTGTGCTGTGGTTATGAATGACGGATCGTGGCTGCCGTCGTTCAACAAAAGCAAGCCTGATCTCGTGATCAATACCGCGACCCAGCCCGATCCGGCGCCCGCCGCAGCGGCGGCAGTCAACACCTTGGTTTACCCGGTCGATGCGCGCGGCCACATCCTGGTCAATGCCGTGGTCAATGGCGCACCCGGTGCGTTTTTTGGTCGATACGGGCGCGAGCCTGGTCACGCTGACACCGGCCGATGCGCGCGCCGCGGGCCTCGGCCCCCGGCAACTCTCGTTCAATCAGCGCGCCAGCACCGCAAATGGCGATGTACGCATCGCGACAGTGACATTGCGGGAAATCCGTTTAGGGCAGCTGACCATCGACGAGGTTCCCGCCGCCGTGACCGAAAACCTGAAGGTGTCGCTGCTCGGGATGAGCTTTCTGACCCGGCTGCAGAGCTACGAGGTGCGCGGCGGGAAGCTGACGATCACCTGGTAGCGCGCCGCCCGCCCGATCATCGGTTCGTGATCAGATCGCGTATAGGTTTTGCGGCGCCGCCGCCTTCTTGCCGTGCTCGACCTCCTTGACCGCGGCGATCAGCTTGACATGCGTCGGCGCCGGCACGCCGATCTCGGCGCCTTTGGCGGCGATCAGCCCGTTGATAAAGTCGATCTCGGTGCGCCGGCCCTTGAGCATGTCCTGACCCATTGACGGGCGCGCAAACTCGCTGCGGGTGTTCGATTGCAATGACGCAAAGATTTGCAATTCGATTTCGTCAAGCGCCGCCGTGTCGCCTTCCGCGGCGCGGGCAATCGTCTCGGGGTCGTGCACGCGGATGTGTTCGAGCTCGTAGCCCAATGCCTGGCCGACCCGCACCCCTTCGCCGGCGAGACGGATGCTGAGCTGGCGGATCTTGTCGTCACGGTTCATGTCATTGCCGGACATGCCGGTCGCAGCGGCGACGCCATTCGCCATGCCGTTGACGCACAGCTTTGACCAGCGCTCGCCCCACAGATTAGTGGTCGGCTTGACGCTGTCGATGGTTCGGATCATCTCCGCGAGCTCTTCGATTCGCTTGGTGATCCGGCCATGGAGCTCGCCGGCGCGGTAGACCTCATAGGGCGAGGAACCCTTTGCCGCGGTGCGGCGGACCCGCCCCGGCGCGTAGAGTTCGGCGCCGAGCAATGCCGGAATGACGCCGACCGTCTTGTCCTCGCCGACGATCGCGGCAATGCGCTCTTCGTTCATGCAATTTTGTAAAGACACGACATAGCCGTCCGGCGCGAGATACTGCGCGATCATCCGTGTCGCCCATTCGGTGTCGTAGCTTTTGACCGAGACCATCGCGATGTCGATCGGCTTTTCCTTCACGAGCTGCTGCAACTCGGTCAGGTGCAGGATCCTCGGGTGCGCCAGGACAAACTCTTCCTGGGTGACGCCTTCGATCGCCAACCCGTCCTTGCGGATCGTCTCGACATGCTCGGGCCATGGATCAACCAGGATCACATCGAACCCGTTATGCGCGAGATGGCCGCCGGTGTAGCCGCCGATCGCGCCGGCGCCGATCACCGCGATGCGCTTGCCCATGATTTCCTCCCTCGTTGACCCCGCTTCGGCCATGATAAGCTGATCGCGGCGGAAACAATCCCAAAAACCTGAGAGGGGACACGACGATGAACTGGACCGAGCGGCGTGAGCGCTTTCGCGCACTTCTTTCCGGAAACCGCTGCGTGCATCCGGGCTCCGTCTATGACGCGATATCGGCGCGCATCGCGGAGGATCTCGGGTTTGAAGTCGGCATGTTTTCGGGCTCGATCGGCTCGATGTCGGTGCTCGGCGCCCCCGATCTCGTCGTTCTGACCCTGACCGAATTTGCCGACCAGGCCAATCGTATCTGCCGCGCCGGCAATCTGGCGCTGCTGGTCGATGCCGATCACGGCTATGGCAACGCGCTCAATGTGCGCCGCACCGTCGAAGAATTGGAAACCGCCGGCATCTGCGCGATGTCGATCGAGGATACGATATTGCCGCGCCCTTACGGCACCGATGGCAAACCGAGCCTGAGCTCGGTCGAGGAAGGCGTCGGCAAGATGAAAGCAGCATTGTCGGCGCGCCAGGACAAAAACCTCGTCATCGCCGGGCGCACCAGCGCGTTGGCGATCGCCGATGTCGACGAGGCCGTCAAGCGCGCCAAAGCCTACGAAGCCGCCGGCGTCGACGCGGTGTTCTTGGCCGGCGGTGTCACGGTCGAGGCGGTCGAGATCGTCTCCGCGGCGATCCGAATCCCGCTGATCCTCGGCGGCGGCAGCGGCCAGCTTGGTGATCTCAATTGGCTGGGGGCGCATCGGGTTCGGGTCGCGCTGCAGACCCACGCCCCGTTTTCGGCGGCGGTGCAGGCGGTTTACGATACACTGAAGGCATTGCGCGACGGGGTGGCGCCCCGCGACCTCAAAAACATCGCCTCCCCCGAATTGATGCGTCGGGTCACGCGCGCCGACGATTATCAGCGCTGGACGCGGGATTTTCTCGGCGGCGGTTGAGACGCGGTCGGCGGAAACCCCATTCGGGCGAATTGTGCACTGGCGAGCGTTCCGGTAGAAGCTTTCAGCAGTTGATCAAACCAGGCGCGAGAACAGGTGGCGTCGTGTTGCGCCATCCGGTCCTTGCGCTTGGCTACCCGCCGCCCGAGAGAGCAAAATCAGTGCGATCAATTCTCTGGCCCGTCATGCTGGTTTGTGTCGCTGCGTGCGTACCACCGCAGCCATCGCCACCCGGGACCTTGATGCTCAATAACCCGCATTTCGGGCCGACAAATGTCGAGGCGGTGGTCACCTCGAACCCGGACTGCTCCTCGCGGGGACCGGGCTACGTGTCGACCCTCGACTTCGTCCTTCCCAACAATGCGACCAAAGTTATCGACGTGCCGCCCGGCGCTGAGGTCTGCTGGCGCCGTGACCGCGATCCGTCCCAGCCGGTACTCGGGCAGTGGTCGAATTGGGACCGGGCCTATGTCGAGCCGGGCGAAACCATCGAGTTGGACCTGTAGCGGGGAGCGAAACAGCCGCCTCTAGCGCTCGAGGCTGAAGCGGATCGTCACCGATACGGTGATGCTCGATTGCGGCATGTCGGCCGGAAATGCCGGCAAAACGGCGCCGCGCATCATGTCTTCGAGGCCGGCATCGAGATCGGGATAACCCGAGCTTCTGACCACAGCGAATTGGCTAACCCGGCCGTTGCGCTCGACCGCGAACCGCAGCACGGCGCGACCTTCCTCGCCATGTTCGCGGGCGCTCTCGGGATAACGCTTGTGGCTGTTCAACCACTCGCCGAGAAGCGCCTCGTATCCCCGGCTTACAGTCCCCGATGAGGCCGGCGCCGGCACCCTAGCCGGAGGGAGTGCGGCCTGCTGTGTCGGTGCCATGGCGGCTGGTGTCGTGCGATACGCCGGCATGGTCGGCGCAGGGGGTGCGGCGGCAAAGCTCGGCGGCGGTCTTTCCACATGTTGCACCGGCCTTTCGACCCGGCGAACGATTTCTCGACGTGGCGGCGGGACGGGCGGCTTGGGCGGCGGCGGCGGAGGCAGCGCTTCGGGCACTACAACCGATGCCTCGGGAACGGGCGGCGGCGGCTCGACGGCGACCGGCGGTGGGGGCGGTGGCGTCTCGACATGCGGCGTCGGGGGTGGCGGAGGTGGCGGCTCGGGTGGGGGAGGGGGTTGCGGCGGGGGCGGGGGCTCAGCCTTGACCGGCTGAGGCGCCGGGGTTGAGGGCTGCGGCAGCGAGGGTGCGAAAGCGACTTCGATCCCGCCACTGGCAAGCGGCGGCTCGATCGGCGGCGGCGACGACGGCAGCGCGAGCAGCAGCGCCAGGATGATCGCGTGCGCCGCTATCGATAACGCCAGCGGCAGCCGGAAACCGCTCACTTCGACCCGGACGCCTCGGCGACCAGTGACACCTTAAGAAAACCGGCGCGATTTACCTGGCTCAGCATATCCATCAGCTGCGCGTAGGTGATGGTCTTGTCGCCGCGGACAAAGACGATCCGTTTGGGGTCTTCCGCGGCGAGTGCGGCCAGCCGGGTTTCGAGATCGCCGGCTGCGACCTTGTCGTCGCCGATAAAGATTTCGCCGCCACGGTTCAGGCTGAGGATGATCGGGTCTTTATGCTCGGTGATCGCCGCCGCCTGGGTCTTTGGCAGATCGAGCGGCACACCGACCATCAACAGCGGTGCGGTGACCATAAAGATTACGAGCAGCACCAACATGACGTCCACCATCGGCGTCACATTGATCTCGGCCATCGGCTGGTATTGCTCGCCACCATTCTCGCCGGTGGGCCGCGTTCCCATCGCCACGGCTCAGGTCTCCGATGGGAGGCGCGACAGGATGCTGCTCGAGCGCCCGACCAAGCCTTGCATGCGCCCAGCAAAGCGTCCGAGATCGACGGTGATCTTGTTGTAGGCGACAACCGCCGGGATCGCTGCGGCAAGGCCCATCGCGGTCGCGAACAAGGCTTCGGCAATGCCGGGCGCCACCACGGCCAGACTGGTGTTGTTGGCGGCGGCTATCCCGGTGAAGCTGCGCATGATGCCCCACACCGTACCGAACAGGCCGATAAACGGCGCGGCCGATCCCAATGTCGCGAGAAACGGCAATCGCGCTTCGAGCCGGCGGAGTTCGGCGGCGAGCGTCAACCGCATCGCCCGCTCGATCCGCTCGCGGCGCTCGTTCAAAGTCTCGGGTGCGGGCCATTTCGCGTCCGTGCTCTCGGCCCAGCCGGCAGATAGCACATGCCCGGCCGGATCGCTGCTGCCGGGCCGGCCCGAAGGCGCCATCAGCTCCGGAGCCGTGTGCGCCGCCGCCACCCGCGCCTCGTGCGCTTCTACCGACCGGGCCGCCGCAGCCAGCCGCCAGAGCTTTTCGATGATCACTGCCCAACTCCATACCGAGGCGGCTAACAGCAGCAGCAGCACGCCCTTCACGACGACATCGGCGTGAAGAAATAGGCTGACGACCGAAAGGGAGACGGGGGTGTTGGACAAGTGACGGGTCTCTGAGGTTACGCTAGGTCAAGTTGCGGAGAAGAACACACGATCATGCCGTTCAGAACCGCTGGGTAATCCCGGCGAGAAAGGTGCGGCGCGGCCCATATTGCGGCGCCCCGACCCCGACGCCGGTGCCGTTGCGGATCTGGTAAACCACATCGTTGACATTGATTATGTCCAAACGAAGTTCGAGACCCTTGTAGATGCCGGTGGTGACCGGCTGCACGATGCTCAGATTGATCTGCTCGTAGCCGGGCAGGCTGGTGCCGTTGGGAATCCCGTTGGGTGGGGTCGCCCGCAACCCGCTGCCAGCAATCATATCGGCCGATATCAATGTCTTGGTCTTGGGGAACCGGTATTTGACGCCCGCCGATCCGGTAAAGGTCTGATCGTGGTCGAGATGGATAAAATGGTTGGCGATATAGTCGAGTTCGTCGGGGGCAAAATTGAATTGGGCTGAGGTAATGTTTTTTCCGACCGCCCGCGAGGCCGCAAAATTGCCGTAGAATGAAAAGTCAGCAATGTCATAGCTGGCGGTGAATTCGATGCCGTCGACCAGCGCCTGATGATAATTGAACGGGGTCAGGATGATCGGTGCGCCGAATTGCCCCTCGTCGAGCAGGTTGCTGGCAATCTTGTAATAGGCGTCGATGCCGGTCTTGAGCCCGGGCAGGATGATTTGGGTGCCGCTGACGTCGAAGTAGTGGTCGCGCTCGGGCTTGGCACGGTCGTCCTGTGTAACCTCTGGTGCGGCGGTCGTGTTGGCGAATAGTGAAACCGTGGTCGGAGCGATCAACTCGAACGGCGGCGGCACAAAATAACGCGAATAGCCAACCGTGAACGTCGTCGAGTCGGTCGGCTGCCAGACGACATTGACACGCGGGCTGAGCTGCCGACCGTTAACGTATTCGGCCATCTGATCGTAGCGCGCGCCGAAATTCACCGTGAGTTTTGGCACCGGCCGCCATTCGTTCTGCAAATAATAGCTATAGAGCCACCCGGTTGCTGCATTTGGATCATATATCTCGAACGGCTGGTCGCTGGTCTGCATCCCGGCGTCATCAACCGGCAGGACTTGTGAGTTGGTGTAGGAGGAGGTGTGTTCGCGTTGGATGTAGAAACCGCTGCGCAGGGTGTCGGCGTCCGAGAAGCGATAGCTGCCGTCGCCCTGCAGACCGTTTGAGACGCTCCGGCGCGAGGCGGTCTGAGAGATACCGTTGAACAGCAAATCGCCGAGCGGGTCGGGGCCGAAATAAAGAGCGCTGTAACGGGTAACGCTTGCCACCTGAAAATCGATCGCACTGACATGCTTTTGCAACGCGATGATGCCGAAGTCGGTGATCTGGCGCTGGTTCTCGTTGAGCGCCGACGAGTTGAAATCGCTGATTCCGTCAACGGTCAAGCCGAGGCCTGGAACTCTGTCCGGGATTGTTCGGAATCTGATAATCGGCGCGCGAAACACCAAAAATCGAACTGATCCGGGTTGTCGGATCGATGATGCCCGATACGTAACCGAACCCGCTCGGCTGCGTCGAGATGTCATGGATGGCGTTGAAGGTTGGCGCCGGGTTTTCGATGCCCTCGGCGTTGTGCAATACTTGGCCGGTTGCGAAATAGTCGATTCGCCCGGCGGTGCCGCCCAATTCGGCGCTCGGCTGAAACGTCGATTGCTGGCCGCCGTAGAGCGTAAAGGTGCCGCCCGGATCGAGCGTCCCGGTTTTGGTCTGGATATCGATGATGCCGGCGGTGCGCAGACCGTATTGCGCCGGCAATGCCCCGGTAATCAATGACACCGAGTGGGCGAGCCGG
This sequence comes from uncultured Alphaproteobacteria bacterium, assembly GCA_963777435.1. Classification (GTDB taxonomy): domain Bacteria; phylum Pseudomonadota; class Alphaproteobacteria; order ATCC43930; family CGMCC-115725; genus AP-15. Next base: position 1,575,599 of record CAVZQT010000003.1, on the reverse strand, counting down.
GTCTGCAATACCTGGCCAAAGACGTTGATGCCTTCGGGTAAAATGATGCCGTTCAGGCGGTATTGCAGGTTGGCATGGTCACCGCGGACGTGAATCTGCCCGAATGAGTCCTGGGCAACGCCGGGCGCCTGTAATAACAGTTGATTTAGCGGCTGATTTTCCCCCTGCGGCTGGGTTGCGATTGCCTGGCGCCCAAATTGGTAGACGCTGGCGCCGAGGCTTGGTTCGATCGACTGACGGGCGACATCGAGTTGCCTTGCGACGACATTGACATCGAGCGCCAGCGCTCCGGTGCTGGGTGCGGGTGCGCTCTCCGCGTGCGGCGCTGGGGTTTGGGCGAGCTGGATCAGCCCGCTTTGCGCCGGCATGTCGCTTGAGCCCAAGGGCAGCCCGGTCAGCAGAACCGGAGCGTCGGCCGCGCCGGCATTGCCCGCAAGGAAAAGAGTGACGGTGCCAATCGCACTCAATGCAAATGCAACCTGCCGCATGCGCCTCAAATCCGGTTTGTTACTATATAACGTAACCAACCACGCGAGCGGCAAGCAAGCTAATAAACCGGATCAAACGCTGTGCGATAGCAGCCGGGCGAGCGGCGCCACAATCGCGCGCTTGGTGGCCGCGAGCTTGAAAGAATAAGCAAGCGGCTTAAGTGGCCCGCATGAAGCACGCGATGTTGCTTTGCGGGATAATTGCCGTCGCGGCATGTGCTAATCAGCAGCCGCCTCCGGATTACAGCGCGATCTCTCGCCGGCTCGACCAGGCGCGTGCCGAAATCGCTCCGCCGCTTGGCGCCACCGTGTACACCCTCGATCCGAGCCGCCTACGTGATCGGCCAGGCGACGAGAACGTGCCCTTGGGCGACTCGCTTCTACAACTTCCCGGCGTTCCGCGCGGCCCGAACGGTCAACTGAGGGTGCGCGGTCAGTAGCAGTGTCGCCCGCGCCGCGAAGCGGCTGAGGCGCCCATGGTGGCGCCCATTGCGTCGATGATCTAGCATCCCCGTTCGAGCCGCCCGCAGCGAGGCGGCTCTCATCTCATCGAGAGAGGATCCCGGATGCCCGCCGACCCCAATCACGTGATCTTGACCGGCGAAAACCCGTTTATCCGCCTGAGCGAGACCGATGGCGGACCGCAGACCACCAACGCCAGCTATTGGCGGATCATTACTTGCCCGGCCGGGCCCGGGCATGTGCTCTACCTGAAGAGCGAGTTGACCGAGAACCGCTGGCGGATTTACGCCGATAATATCGCGATGGCGCGCTGGCTGCAGACCACCGTGCAGGGCATGCTCAATCCTGAGACCGCAGATACGGCAATCCAGGTCACCGAGGCCGAATTCGTCAAATCCGGTGACCCGCATTACTACTGGACCGAGCGGATTGTGACCTCCGACGAGGAGGTTACGCTGACTTGGTATGACATCGGCGAGCCCTTGCTGATCCATACGCAGCCGGGCGAAGGCGGTCGCAAGTATGGTGTGTGCACATTGCTGATCCCGGCGTTGGGGGCGCGGCTGACGCTCGATGGCGTACAGGCTTCGGGCCGCGCCTGGCCGATGCAGCGCGAGGGCCGCCCGTTCAGCACCTGCGCGCTGGCCTTTTCCGAGAGCTGGACCGAAGCGCGCTAGCCCTGGCAGTTGCCGCGTTCGGGCGCGATCACGCGCCGGCTGTTAACGTGGTTGTCGCGAGTGCTCACCGGAATGATTGGTGGCGGGGGCGGGGCCGCCCCATATTCGTCCGATGACCACCTTTGTGATGATTTTATTGCTGCTCGCCTTGGCCGGCGTGCTGGTTGTGCTTGGGTTTGGCGTCGTAACGATGCTGCGCGGCGGCAATCCGCGCCGATCGAACAAATTGATGCAGGCGCGCGTCATCATGCAGGCCCTGGCGCTGTTTTTGCTGGCGGCGCTGATGCTGCTCGGCCATCGCTAACGCCGACGGACAAAGCGCAATGGTCCAGTTAACTCGCATCTATACCCGCGGCGGCGACAAGGGCGAGACCTCCCTAGGCGATGGAACGCGCGTGCCCAAGCAGGCATTGCGGGTGGCGGCCTATGGCACGGTCGATGAGGCGAACGCCGCGATCGGCATCGTCCGCCTCCATGCCGATCCCGAAACCGATGCGATGCTCGACCGTATCCAGAACGATTTGTTCGATCTCGGCGCCGATCTGTGCACGCCCGAGGGTGGACGCCGCGGCGCTGGCGCCTTGCGTATCTCAGCCGCGCAGGTCGAGCGCCTCGAACATGAAATCGATGCGATGAACGCGAGCCTGCGGCCGCTCGACTCGTTCATCCTGCCGGGCGGCAGTGCTGCCGCAGCCTATCTGCATCTCGCGCGCACGGTCGTGCGCCGGGCCGAGCGGCTGGTTAGCGCATTGGCGCTCAGCGAGCCGGTCAATCCCGAAGCGCTCAAATACTTGAACCGCCTCTCCGACCATCTTTTTGTCCTCGGACGCCGGGTCAACGACAACGGCGCTCGCGACGTACTGTGGGTCCCCGGCGCCAACCGCTAACTCAAGTGGGTCGTGGCGCCACAGCAGTCGCCGATCGGTAGATCATTCTGCTTGAACGCTACCCGACCGTGCTGCGCGAACTGTTCAATTTGCCTTGAGCCCCCGCTGAAAAAGTCGCCTCCGACCACACGTTCCATCCAGCGCCGCGGCGCCCGCGCACCGGAATGGAGATCGCGACATGGATGGCCTGGTGGAACGGACGAGTGCGAGCAGTTCGGTGCTGTCTGGGGCGCTGCCACAGCGGCCGCGCATCGTAATTGTGGGCGCCGGGTTTGGCGGGCTGACCGCGGCGACGCATCTCGGCCGGGTCGACGCCGAGGTCACGGTCATCGATCGCCGCAATTATCATCTGTTTCAGCCATTGCTGTATCAGGTCGCGACCGCGGCGTTATCGCCGGCCGATATCGCCGGTCCGATCCGCGGCACTCTCCGGCCGCAAAGAAACACGCGCGTGGTGTTGGGCACGGTCACCGGCATCGATGTTGCCGGCCGTCAGGTGCTGCTGAGCGAACGCCATATCCCGTATGATCAGTTGCTGATCGCGACTGGAGCCCGCGACGCCTATTTCGGCCACGATGATTGGGCCTCAGCCACTTGCGCCTTGAAGACAATCGAGGAGGCGACCGCGATGCGGCGTCGCATTCTGCTTGCGTTCGAGCGCGCCGAGGATTGCGACGACGAAGCCGAACGGCGTCGGCTGTTGACCTTTGTCATAATTGGCGGCGGTCCGACCGGTGTCGAACTCGCCGGCGCGATCGCCGAACTCGCCAAGGCCGCCCTTGCCCGCGACTTTCGCCGCATTGATCCGACGACGGCGCGGATTGTCCTGGTCGAGGCCGAGCCGCGCCTGCTGTCGGGGTTTGCGCCGAGATTGTCGGCGGTCGCGGGCAAGGCGTTGCAGCGGCTCGGGGTCGAACTGCGGCTCGGCGCTCGGGTTACCCATTGCGACGCGGAGGGCGCTGTTGTCGGCAATGATCGGATCGAGAGCCGGACCTTGATCTGGGCTGCCGGCGTCGCCGCCTCTCCCGCAGCGGATTGGCTCCAAGTCAAGCCGGGGCACGGCGGGCGGGTGCGGGTCAGCCCCGATCTGACATTGCCAGGCCACCCCGAAATCTTTGTGATCGGCGACACCGCCGAGGTCGAGGGCTCGCCATTGCCGGGGGTGGCGCCGGTCGCCAAGCAGCAAGGCGCCTATGTCGCGCGGGTGATAAGGTCGCGTCTCGCCCGCAAGCCGCCGCCCGGTCCATTCCGCTATCACGATATGGGGATGCTCGCGACGATCGGGCGCAGGGAGGCCGTCGTCGATTTCGGCTGGCTAAGGTTGACCGGCCGGGTCGCGTGGCTGATCTGGAGCGTCGCGCACATCTATTATCTGATCGGGTTTCGCAACCGGCTGGCGGTGGCGATCGATTGGCTGTGGTCGTATCTGACCTACCAGCGTGGCGCCCGGCTGATCACCGGCCAGTACATGTAGCCGCCGACAGTCGCCGAACTCGAAGCCGTCATTTTGGGAGGCGCATGTCGATGTGGCGAACGCCAAAATCGTCATAGGGAAGTCCGATCTCGACAAAACCGAAACTTTGGTAAAAGCGCGCGAGGTGAAGCTGGGCGCTGAGCGAGATCGGTTCCCCTGGGTAGTGCTCGGCGCAAAACAATAGGGCCTCGGTCATCAGCCGGCGGCCGAGACCTTGCCGGCGCATCTCGGCGATGATCGCAACCCGGCCGACCCGCACCGGCATCGTGGAATTTACCGGCGGCAGCAGCCTAAGGTATCCGGCCAGCACCTGCTCGAGGCGCAGCACCAGATGCCATGCCGTCCCGTCGAGACCATCGAGATCGGGATAGGGCGAGCGCTGCTCCACGACAAAAATCTGTTGTCGGAACTGCAGCATCTCGTAGAGCGCGAGTGCCGACAAATCGTCGAAGTGCTGCCATTGGGTCGTGATCCCGCAAACAATCTTTGGCAAGCTGTTCAATGTCTCAATTCGGGAAAGGCATCGTTATGGAGCCGCGGGATTATGGACCGTTTCCCTATGTTCCGATCAAGGACCGGCCAAAGCTGACCTGGCCAAACGACGCCCGGCTCGCGGTTTGGGTCATTCCCAATATCGAGTTCTTCCCGCTGACCCGCGGGATTCCGCCCAGTCCCGGAGCGCCGGCCGGCAATCCGCCGTCGGTGCGCGCCTGGGCGCAGCGCGATTACGGCAATCGGGTCGGTATATGGCGATTGATGGACGTGCTGAGCAAGCACGGCATTCGCGCCAGCCCGACGTTGAACAGCGATATTTGCGACCATCATCCGCAGATCGTTCGCGCCGCGATCGATCTCGGCTGGGAAATCCTCGGCCACAACCAGACCAACAGCGTGTGGCTCGACGCGCTGAGCCCGCAGGAGGAACGCGAAACGATCCACCGCACCCTGTCGCGCATCGCCGAGATGACCGGCAGAAAGCCGTTGGGCTGGCTCGGCAGCGGGCTCGCCGAGACGTGGCACACGCTCGACTTTCTGGCGGACGAGGGTTGCCTCTACGTCGCCGACTGGGTCAATGATGACCAACCCTATATGATGGATATCGGCGGTCGGCCGCTGGTCTCGATCCCGTACTCTTATGAGATCAACGACGCACCATTCATCGGCGCTCGCGCCGGCACGGTCGACGCGTTTGAAACCGCGATCCGCCGCCAGTTCGACACGCTTTACGCCGAGGGGGCGCAATCGGGCCGGGTCATGGCGATCTGCCTGCATCCCTACATCATCGGCGTGCCGCACCGGATTGCCGGGCTCGACTCGGCACTCTCCTATATCCGCGCTCATGACGGCGTATGGTTTGCGACCGGTGAAGAGATCGTACGCCACTGGCTGCAGTCAGGCTCGACATTCTGACGCCGTCGGGATTTCACCGCGCGGGGGCCCGCTGCAGTCACCCGGAAATCGATGCAACGAGTGCGAACAGCGCCCCGCTGACGCCGAACAGAATTAATGGATTGAGCTTTGGCCAGCGCAACAGGATGATGGTGGCGACCGCCGCTGCCGCCCATACGGCAACGCCACCCGCGGCCTGCAATACCGCGAGACCGCCCGCCAGCATCAGCCCGGCGGCAATCGGCGCCAGACCGCGCTCGATCGCGCTGTGCCACAGCGAGCCGCGCCATCGTCCCCAAACTCGGGAGACGCCAAAGACCAGCAGCGACGACGGCAAATAAAGCGCCACCGTCGCCGTGACCGCGCCGGGCCAGCCGCCGACCCTCCAGCCGATCAATGTTGACAGCATTGTGCCGGGGCCGGGGGCGGCGCGCGAAATCGCGAACAGATCGGCAAATTCGCGATGCGTCGTCCAATGATGGACGACGACCGATTGGTGCTCGATCTCGGCCAATAGCGAAGCGCCGCCGCCGATCGAAAACAACGACAGCGGGCCGAAGACGACAACCAGCCCCAACAACGTGCGCCAAGCCTCGGGCATCTCAGCTCGCCGGCCGCTGCACCAGCGCTAGCGCGATACCGATCGGCGCCAGGCACAGAATGACCGGCAGCATCGGCCAGCGCAGCACGCCGACCGCGATAACAGTGGCGATCGTTATCATAAGCTGGCCGATCTCGCTTCGACGGCGAGGGACCAATACCAGCCCAGTGGCAAAGGTCAGACCGATCGCCGCCGCGGCGACCCCGTCGAGAAAAGCATGCGCTACCGAACTTCCGGAGATCCGCGCAAACCCTGCCGCCAAACCCACGACGATGAACAGCGGTCCTGATAACAGCCCGAGGACCGCGACCAACGCGCCCCACCCGCCGCGCAAGCGTTGCCCGACCAATACCGTCAGATTGACGCCGCTCGAGCCCGGCATGACCCGACTGAGCCCGACCCCGGCGAGATAAGTCTGGTCGTCGATCCACTGCCGGCGCTGCACGATCGCGCGATAGAGCCAGGCCGCGGTGCCGCCGCCGAAGCTGGTAACGCCGAGCCGAAAGAACGCCGCGAAGATCGCCCCAAGGCTGACCCGTGCTGTGCCGTCTGTCCGTCGTTCGGTGATTTCGGCCATCTCGTCCGCACCCAAGCCGCGGGTCAAGCCTAGCCGGTTGTTCTCCAACGGGCGAGCGGGTTTGCGCCCCACGTCGCTGGGTCGGGCGCGACAACACCCGACCTGAGCCCCGACTTAGCCGGCCGCGGCGAAGGGGTTTTCGATTACCACCGGCGCCGTTCTGGAGCGGGGTAAGGCGCGGATCATATCGATCAAACAGCGCAGCGCCGCCGGCACCTGCCGATGACCGGGATAATAGATGTAGAGACCTTGCAGCGACACCGACCAGTCTTCCAACGCGCGCGCGAGCTGGCCCGAGCGCAAGAACGGTTCGGCTAAGGATTCAATCGTATAGGCAATTCCCAGCCCGTCGACCGCGGCGCGCAGCGCGAGTTCAGGGTCGTTGACCGTGACGCGTCCGTCGGCCGAAATCCGCAACGGCTTGCCGGCGCGTTCGAACGGCCACTCGATCGTCGCGCCGTCAGCGGCGCGCCGGTACTGGATGCAATCATGGCGAGCGAGGTCTTCGGGCATGCGCGGCGCACGTCGTCTTGCAAAATAGGTTGGAGACGCCACAACAGCCAATTTCATCGGCCCGGTGACACGGACCGCGATCATGTCGGCGTCGGCTCGGTCTTGTGTCCCGATGCCGGCGTCAAAGCCCTTGGCGACGATGTCGGCCGGTGATTCGTCGAGGTGGAGTTCCAGCCTTACATCGGGATAAGACGATAGGAACCGCGCCCAGATCGGCACGATGACCGCGGCGGCTGCCGAATGCGTCGCATAGAGCCGCAGCCGACCAAATGGCCGGCTCTGCTCTTCGCCAAGATCTTCGAGCGCCGCCGAGATCTGGTCGAGCGCCGGCCGCAGCCGCTCGACGAGACGCAGCCCGGCATCGGTTAGCGAAACGCTGCGAGTGGTGCGGTTGAGCAGCCGTACCCCCAATCTTTCTTCCAGTTGTCTGATCGTATGACTAAGGGCTGACGGGGTAACGCCGAGGCGAGCCGCCGCCGCTCGGAAATTCAGAGACTCAGCCAGCGCCACGAACGCCGTCAGAGCTGAAACGTCACCGCGGCGCATTCATGAAACCTCTTCAATATCGCATGCAATCGCCAGGGATTTTCCTTTCCCTTGATGATCAACACCTTGCCAAAGGAAATCGTTGAACGACGAACCGAGGAGAAACTATGCCCGATGCCCGCGACCCGGGTTTGCAGGGCGCGGACATTCTTGAAGCGCCGCCGGAAGCCCGCAGCACCCCCATCAGACGAGGCGAGCCGGCAACCGATCGCGGTCCCGCGCCGTCCGCCAAAGAATCGCGGCCGGTTGCCGATCAGCGAGAGGCGCCAGCCAAAGAACCGGAGCCGCAGAAGCCGCGGCGGCGCTGGCTGCGCTGGGCTCTGTTCGCGCTATTGCCGATTGTACTGATCGCCGGGGCCTACTTCTATTTTGAGGGCGGCGCCACAATGACGACCGACGACGCCTACATTCAGGCCGACCAGGTTGGGCTGTCGACCGATGTTTCCGGCATGGTCAAGTCGGTCGATGTCAAAGACAACCAACAGGTCCCGCAAGGACAGGTCCTGTTTCAGCTGGACCCGCAACCGTTTCAGCTCAAATTGAATCAGGCGCAGGCTCAACTGGGGGTCGTGCGTGACAATTTCAACGCGCTTAAACAAAATTATGAAAGCGTAAAGGCACAGATTAGCCAAGCACAAGCCCAGGTATGGTTTAACCAGCGTCAATACAATCGCCAGGCGATTTTGGCCAAAGAAGGATTTGCCGCGAAAGCAGTATTGGATCAGGCACGCGTCAATTTGCAAAATTCGAAACAATCGCTGGCTTCGCTGCAGCATCAGTTGGCGGGCATCGTGGCTAATCTCGGCGGTAATCCGGACATCCCGCTCGAGCAGTATCCTGAATATCGCCAGGCATTGGCGGCGCGCAACGAAGCCGCCCGCGAATTGCGGGACACCGTTGTGCGGGCGCCGTTCCCGGGTACCGTGACTAATGTTCCGCAATTGAGGCCGGGGATGTATTTGCCGGCCTCGACGACAGCCTTTTACCTCGTCGATACCAATCGGGTATGGGTCCAGGCCCAGCCGAAGGAAACCGAGCTGACCTATGTTCGGGCCGGGCAGCCCGCCACGATAACCGTCGACACCTATCCCGGGCGCACCTGGCACGGCAAGGTCGCCAGCCTCGGCCCAGCGGCGCAGTCGCAGTTTTCGCTATTGCCGGCGCAGAACACCAGCGGCAACTGGGTTAAAGTGGTCCAGCGCATCCCAATGCGGGTGAGCATCGAGCAAAACTCGCTGAAGGGGAACCCACCGCTGCGCTCCGGGATGAGCGCCGAAGTCTCGGTCTATACCGGGCATAAGCGCGGGTTACCGCATTTTTTGACCGCGCTGTTCGGTGGCAATCACGCAAGCGGCAATGGTCAGCCGGCGAATGGCAATGCCCCGGCGAACGGCAGTGCCCCGGCGAATGGCAACGCCCCCGCGAATGGCAATGCCCCGACGAACGGCAATGCCCCCGCGAATAGCAGCTCCGGGGCCCGCGGGAATGCCAGGGCGAGCGGCTGATGGCGGCGGCGGCAGACACGGCGGGCGCTGCGGCAGCGGCGCCCAACCGGCTTGCGATCACCGCGTGTGTCGGTTTGGCGACCATTATGCAGGCGCTCGACACGACGATCGCCAATGTCTCGCTGCCCTATATCCAGGGCAGCGTCGCGGCCAATCAGGACCAGATCGAGTGGGTTCTGACCTCTTACGTTGTCGCCGCCGCGATCATGACGCCGCCGACCGGCTTTCTGGCCGGGCGATTTGGTTTGAAGCGCTTGTTTCTGACCTCGATCGCCGGGTTTACGATCGCCTCGATGCTGTGCGGCATGGCGAGTTCGCTCTACGAACTCGTCCTTTTTCGGCTGCTGCAAGGCGGTTTCGGCGCCGGCCTCGTACCGCTTTCGCAATCGGTCCTGCTCAGCACCTATCCGCGCGAGCGGCAGGGCTCGGCGATGGCCTATTGGGGCATGGCGATCATGGTCGGCCCGATCATCGGGCCGGTGCTCGGCGGCTGGCTGACCTATAATTATAGCTGGCGATGGGATTTTTATATCAATCTGCCGATCGGGATCTTGGCATTTCTTGGCATGGTCTGGTTTTTGCCGGAAACGCAAAAGACTAACGCGAGACTGGATTGGTTTGGCTTTGCGACCTTAAGCGTTGCGATTGGCGCGTTGCAGATCCTGCTCGACCGCGGCGAAGAGCTCGATTGGTTCGGCTCCGGGGAAATTCTGCTCGAAGCGGTAATCTCCGGATCGGCCTTTTGGCTGTTCCTGGTACAGATGTTTACGGCGAGAGAGCCCTTCGTTAATCCGAAGCTGTTTTGCGATCGCAACTTTTCCGCCGGGATGATTTTTGTTTTCCTGATCGGGGTCAGCTTTTTCGCGCCATTGGCGCTATTGCCGCTCTACCTGCAAGATTTGATGGGCTATCCGATCCTGACGGCGGGCATCATCATGGCCCCGCGAGGGGTCGGCACCTTGATTGCGATGATGATTGTCGGCCAGCTGATCAGCCGCCTCGATACCCGATTGTTGCTCGGCATCGGGTTGGCGCTGACCGCCTGGGCAATGTGGGACATGACCCAATGGACGCCTAACGTGTCCGAATGGACAGTCGGGATCAACGGCATCATCCAGGGCGCTGGGATGGGCTTTCTGTTTGTGCCGCTCAGCACCATCACTTTGGCGACTTTGGAGCCGCAGCATCGCACCGAGGGCGCCGGCCTCTACAATCTGTCGCGCAATCTCGGGTCGAGCATCGGCATCTCGATCGTCTCGGCATTGCTTGTCACCAACACCCAGATCAATCACGCCGATATCGGCGCCAATGTCACCGGCGTGAACCGGCTCTTCGAGGCGCCGACTGTTTCGCATTTGCTGAGCCCGTTCACCGCCGCCGGCCGCGCCGCGCTCGATGCCACGGTCACCACACAGGCGCAAATCATCGCCTATATCGACGACTTCAAACTGTTGCTTTTCCTGACGCTCGCCGGCTTCCCGCTGCTGTTCCTGTTCAAGCGCCCGCCGCGCACCGCGGGTCACGACGAGCCGATGCCCGCAGCCCACTGACGATGGCTTGTCTCACGCAATAAGCCGCCCGGGCTGCGCGACGGACCACGTCGTCGGCATTCTGCCCCTGTACGAAGTTGCTAGTCGTCGGCCGTTCAGCGCGGAACGAGCCCAGGAACCCGGTACGGAAGGTCGCGTTCTCGCTGTAAACCGAAACGGAGCAACGCTATGGCGAGCGATGCGAAGCGCGAACTCGTGGATTTCCTGATCAAGAAAGCCTTCAACCCCGTCATGCACGCCAAGCCGGATGGCCGCAGCGACGCGGAACAGAAGAAACTCGACCGTGTCCGTGAGGCGACGCGCGCCGAGATCGAGCGCTACCGCAATTATGGCTCAGCCGAAGAGGTCGTCACCAATTTCAAACGCGATCTGCACTCGACCGCCGCCAAGAAGGTGCACGCCGAATTGAAGAGCCTGCACCTGCCAACCCTCGATGACATCCGCGACGAATTTGAGGAAAAGGCGCGCGACCTCGGTGTCACGTGACGCTTGTAAAGGCCGAAGGAGCAAAACCTCTCTTTAAAAGAGCCGAGATCAGGCGCGCGCAGTCGCGATCACTTGGGCAGCAGATGCGCTACCTTGGGCATGACTTCGTGCGCCAACAACTCCATCGAATGATGCCAAGCTTGCGGGTTCTCGCTGTAGTCGAAGCAGAATAGCAGCAGCGAGCCAAACCCGCCGACCTCGTCATACATATGCTCGATCTTTTCGACGACGGTTGCCGGCGAACCGATCAGCCAATTGTGCTTGGCGCAATATTCCGGGGTCACGTCGCTGTCGGCGACCGAGGGATCGTGCTTGAGAAACTCGACGACGCCGACATCGGTCAATAGCGGGATAAAATATTCCCGCATCATGCGGCCCATCATATTGCCGACTGACAGGCGCCAAGCCTCGGCATCGGTGTCGGCGACAAAGATTTCGCGCACCAGCCGCCATTGCGCGCGGCTTGGCGTGCGGCCCGACCGGCGCGCACCTTCCTCGACCGAATCCCAGTGGCTCGCGACATAGGTCTGGTTGAGGTTCAGGCTCATCGGCAGGAAGCCGTGCTCGCCGGCGAGCTTCAACGTGTCCGAGCCTTTGCTGACCCCGGCAACGCCGATCGGCGGATACGGTTTTTGGAACGGCTTGATGTGCGGCCGCAAGGTGCGCAGCATCAGATCGGTCTTGCTGACCTGCCAGTATTTCCCCGGATAGTCGAACGGCTCCTCCGCGGTCCACAGCTTCAGAATAATGTCGAGCGCCTCGCGGGTCATTTCGCGGTGCTGCCCTGCATAGCCGTCGACATGGAACAGTGCCCAGTCGCTGGGCAGGCCGCTCGCGGCGACGCCGAAATTGAGGCGACCCTGCGCCATGTGATCGAGCATCGCCACCCGGTTCGCCAATTCGGCCGGGTGATGATAGGGCAGCAGAAAACCGCCCGGGGCGAGGCGGATGTTTTTGGTTTCCATCAATGCCTGGGCGATCAACAGATCGGGCGAAGGATGCGGCTCCCACGGAGCGGTATGGTGCTCGCCGATCCAGGCCTCGGAAAAGCCGAGTTCGTCGGCCCAGCGCAACGTGTCGAGATCCCAGCGATGGCCGGCGTAGAGGCCGCGCTCCGGCGGATGCGAGGGCATCGTAAACAAGCCGTATTCCATCGTGGTCCTCCCTGCGGCTGGGTTAACCGCTGCAGTCTAACCCTTCGCTCCGACGGGTGCGAGCGTGTCCAGCGCTTCCGCTAGACCGGCATCGTGCGGTGCTGATGGGCGCGGCCGATCTTGGCCGTTTCCTCGCGGTGGCCCGCGATAACCCGAACACCCTCGTCGAGCTTGGCGGCGATATTCTCCGGCGAACCGGTCTCGAGAAACGCGATCGCGTTTTTGCGGCAAGCGGCAAAGACGCGCTTGCGCGCCTCGCGCATTTCCGCCGGATACGGCTCGCGCGGGACCGCGACATAACCCAACGAAAGCCCGAGATCACCCGGTCCCAACTCGGCAAAGCCGATACCGGGGACAGCAAGGATCGCCTCGCAATTGGCGATGCCCTCCGGCGATTCGAGCTTGACGCCGAGCAGCAATTCGCCTGCCGGGTTAAGCGGCCATGGCTCGCAGCGCTCGATATGCTGCTCAGCCGAAATTCCCCAAATCGGCGCTGCGGTGACCTCCGAACCGCGGCCGCGCGTGCCGATGCCGAGCCCGCCGCATTCTGCGTTACGCACGGCTCCACGCATGCGCTCGACCGGGGCGGGCAGGGCAGGGTCCACGCCGGCACTGTGGTGCGGATAGCGGCAGGATTCGACAAAGGCGCGCACCGCATCGGCCGATTCCGCCTGGCACAGCAATACGCCATGCACGCCGCGGCCCAGGATCTGGCGGAACTGCCAGGCATTGAAGCGGACATTGGCGGCATCGGTGCCGTTGACCGGCGCCTCGACAATCACCGTGGGCGTGCGATGGCCCGAGCGGGTCGGGCAGCCCTCCACCAGCCCCATCATATATTCGGCGAGCCCAGTCATATCAAAGGCGCCGTGCTCCATCCCGATATTGATGTAGTCAGCCCAAGTGCGCGCGTCTTCACGCCCTTGCGCGCGCGTTAGCACATGGCCGCTATGGCCGCCGACGTAGTAGATCGCGTGATCCTCAGCGAGCAATTCGATCGCGCGGTTGATGCGTTGGGCCATTACGTTTCTCCTCGCCGCAAAACCGGCGCGTTGCCGTTGACCGCCGCCCCGCCGCGACTATAGTCGCCGGCACGTCATGCGGGCGTGGCGGAATGGCAGACGCGGCAAACTCAAAATCTGTTGCCAGTAATGGCGTGGAGGTTCAAGTCCTCTCGCCCGCACCAGAACGAAAGTCGTCGCTGATGCACCAGCCGCGGCAGATTTCCGCCGAGCGATTGCCTCGCGACCGCTCCGCCGAAGCCGGTTAGCCGCGCTTGAGGTGCCTGACCTTGGCCGTCACCGGATGAACAGATCGGTACAAGGTATGATCGAGTTCTTCGATTGAACCCCGATCCATGTAAATACCCACCCAGCCGTAACCCGGATGGAGCACGATAAGATCAATACCGTTGCCATCCGGCTGCACGTACCATCGCCCCGCGGTCGCGATATTGATCTTTGTTCCCGTCGCGGGATCGATCATCGGACGAGACGGGTTCATCGCGGCACGCATTTGTGCCAGCATTTCAATCGTCTTTTCGACCTCGGTCGCGTTCAACGTCGCCTTTGCCGACGGATCGCCCGGAAATTGTAAACTGAGTTCGGTTTTTTGGTTGTTCAGAGTGCCGGATGGACTGGGATTTGTTTGCGCCGCCACGCTACTCTGGACCGCCAGAATACCCAACGCCGCAAGCGCGGTGATTGCGACCACGGACCGCTTCATCTTTGCATCCTCAGCTGCAACATCGACCGTCTTGTTGCGGCAACTATATACCGAGCGCCCTACACTTGCATGGGAAAATCTAAACTATTTGTCTCAGCTATAAGTAGACAGATTATTTTAAGATTTAGGTCCGAGAGATGCGCCAATTTACGCGGTTCACGAGACTGAGCCTGCATCGTAAGTAATTGTTAGTATCAGACAGCGCTGGTCCGCAGCCTTCCTGGTATGAACATGAACCCTGTTAGTACGTATGTAGGTCGTCGTCAGGCGCGCTGTTCCGGCGGCAATTGCAGGCGATAGCCGACGCCCAGCTCGGTCAGGATGTGGGTCGGGCGTGTCGGGTCGGGTTCGAGCTTCTGGCGCAGGCCGCGAATAAAGACGCGCAGATATTGCACTTCGTCGGCATGCGCCGGACCCCAAATCTCACGCAGCAAATGGCGATGGGTCAGAACCTTGCCGGCGTGAGCCACCAAGTGACGCAACAGCTCGAATTCCTTGGGGGAGAGCTTGACCTCGTGGCCGGCCCGGGTGACCTGACGGCGCACCAAATCAATCGTAAGATCGCCCGAGACAAAAGCCGGTGTCTCGCCTTGCGATTGATAGCGGTGCCGCAACGCGGCGCGGATCCGCGCCGTCAATTCGGCGATGCCAAACGGTTTGCCGATATAATCGTCGGCGCCGAGGTCAAGCGCCTTGACCTTTGAGCGTTCGTCGCTGCGCGCCGACAGCACGATAATCGGGACCGCCGAATTCCTGCGAATTTCCAAGATCACGTCAAACCCGATGCGGTCCGGCAATCCAAGGTCCAAGATGACGACATCCGGTTTTTCCTTGGTCACCGCCGCAACCGCGCCCGCGGCATCCTCGGCCGTGACGACCTGATATCCTGCGGCCACTAGACTGGCGCGCAAAAACCGGATTATCGGCGGCTCGTCGTCAACGACCAAAACCGTATATGCGTTAGGCATGCGCCGCGGCTGGCTCGCGGATTTCAGCCGCCTCCGGCACCGGCAACCGGATTGTCAGAATTGCGCCCGAGCGGTCGCGCCGGTTCTGCGCCTGGATGCGGCCGCCTTGCGCCTCGATAAAGCCGCGGCAGATCGCCAATCCGAGACCGGTTCCGGCCCGGCGGCGATCCTGGGCCTGAACGCGATAGAATTTGTCGAAGATCCGTTCGAGATCACCCGCCGGGATGCCGGGCCCCTCATCGATGACTTCGACCGCGACAACGTCGCCCTCGCGACGGGCACGCAGATCGATGCGACTCCCGGCCGGCGAATACTTCGCCGCGTTGTCGAGCATATTGAAGAGAACCTGCTCGAACAAGGTCGGATCGAGACGCAGCATCGGCAGGTCGGGCGCCACCGAGACCTTGATCTGGTGCCGGGCGAGGACACTCGCGGTGCGCTCCAACGCGGCGCCAACGATCTCGGCAACATCGGCGAGGTCGAGTTTCATGTCGATCATGCCCGATTCCAGCTTGGTCATGTCGAGCAAATTGCCGACAAACCGGTTCAGGCGCTCAGCCTCGCTTTCGAGGGTGGCGAGCAATTCGTCGCGATCGGCCGCATCGTACTTATCGGCATAGCGGCGCAGGCTGGAAACTGTGCCGATGATCGCGGCCAGCGGGGTGCGGAGGTCATGCGAGATCGACGTCAACAGCGCGGCGCGCAAGCGATCGCTTTCCGCTTGCACACGGGCCTCGGCCAGCCCGCGGACCAGCGAGATGCGCTCAATCGCGACGGCCGCCTGATCGGCCAGGGCATCCAGCAGACGGCGCTCGTCAGGGGTCAGTAACGGCCCCGGCAGATCACGTTCGATCCCGATCACCCCGACCGCACCGCTGCCGGTCCGCAACGGCAGAAACAGCCATTTGCCGCCGGGGAGGGTATCGGAACCGCGACCGGTCGGATGATTGTGTTCCCAACACCAGCGTGCTGCCGCCATATCGGCTTCGTCGAGCTGGTCCTCGGGCGGATAGGCGGAGGCGACATTGAGGCCGGCGGCATCCGGCTCTGGCAGCAGCAGCACCGTGCGCACCCGCAGCATCGAGGCGACCTGATAGACGGTTGCCCAGAGCAGGTCGTCGAGGGTGCCGATCCCGGCGAGCTTGCGGCTGAACGCATAGAGCTCGGCAGTCGTCTTGGCGCGGGCGCGGGCCGAAACGATCTGCTGCCGCCCGGCCGCCGTCAGCTTGCTGACAATAACGGCCACGACGAGAAAGAAAAACAGCGCGACGACGTTCTCCGGATCGGCGATCGTGAAAGTATAGAGCGGCGGTAGGAAAAAGAAATTGTACGCCATGACGCTGAATACACAAGCGGCAAGCGCCGGCAACAATCCCCAGACAACAGCGGCGCCCAGAACCGCCATCAGGAAGACGAGTGAGATGCTCTGCCGCCCGACCGAGCGCACGAGCAATTCGTCGATGCCAAGGGCGAGCGCCACGGCGGCAGCAGCGCCGAGATAAGGAACGAGATCCACCGACTCGGCGGGAACGCGCGTTGTCACTGATTTCGGCGGTGGAGGCTCGCCCGCCTCGGCCGAGATCACGTGCACGCTGATCGAGCCGGTCTTGCGCAGCAGATCGTGCACGACCGAACCGTGCACCATTTCAAACCAGCGCGACCGGTCGCTTTTGCCGATGACGATTTGGGTGATGTTGTTGGTTTCGGCGTAGGCGACGACTTCGTCGGCGATCTTGCGGCCGGGGATAATAGCAGTCGAGACGCCGAGCCGCTCAGCCAACCGCAGAGATTCGGCGATGCGATCGCGCTCGGCATCGTTGAGGCGCTGGGTTCGCGCCGTCTCGACATAGATCGCCGTCAACGGCGCGTGCAGCCGATCGGCGGCGCGCCGGCCATAGCGGATCAGCGCCGGGGTGTTAATTGCTTCGCTGATGCAAACCAGCACCCGATCACCCGCCGCCCATGGCCCGGGGATCGCGTGGGCGCGCATGTGCGACAGCAACTGGTCTTCGACGCGCTCCGCGGTCTGCCGTAACGCCAGCTCGCGCAGCGCCGTCAGATTGCCCGGTTGGAAATAATGCCGCACCGCGCGCTCGGCCTGCTGCGGGACATAGACCTTGCCTTCCTGCAGCCGCTGGATCAGATCGTCAGGCGCCAGATCGACGACTTCGATGTCGTCGGCTTTTTCGAGGATGCTGTCCGGTACGGTCTCGCGCACCCGGATGCGGGTGATCCGGGCAACGACGTCGTTCAGGCTCTCGACGTGCTGGATGTTGAGCGTCGTGAAAACATCGATGCCGGCGGCGATCAGCTCCTCGACATCGAGATAGCGCTTGGGGTGGCGGCTTTCCGGGGCGTTGCTGTGGGCCAACTCGTCCACCAGCACGAGTTGCGGGCGGCGTTTGAGGATGGCGTCGATGTGCATCTCGGCGAGGCGGTGGCCTTTGTAGTCCACCTCGCGGCGCGGAATGACTTCGAGGCCGGCGAGCAGCGATTCGGTCTCCCGCCGGCCGTGGGTTTCGACCACGCCGATAACGACGTCGATCCCCTCGCGGCGCTTTGCCTGCGCCGAAAGCAGCATCTCATAGGTCTTGCCGACACCCGGCGCCGCGCCGAGGAAAATCTTAAGCCGCCCGCGGCCTTCCTGCTTGGCCGCATCGAGCAATGCCTCCGGTGACGGTCTCCCTTCCCTGTCCGGCATGCACTTAGCTTAGATCACTTAACCGCATCGAGGGCGAGGTTCAGTTGGAGGACGTTCACTCTTTTTTCGCCGATGACGCCGAGCAAGGGCGCATGGGTGTGATCGGCGACAAGCGCGCGCAGCTTACCGGGATCGAGACCGCGGGCTTTGGCGACGCGCGGCACTTGGAAGAGGGCGGCGGCCGGGGTGATATCGGGGTCGAGGCCACTTGCCGATGTGGTGACCAGGTCAACCGGGATCGGAGTTCCCGGATTTTCTTTGGCGAGCTTGGCGGCATCGCCCTTGACCCGATCGATTAGCGCCTGGTTGGTGGGCCCGAGGTTTGAGCCCCCCGAATTGTCGGCGGCATAAGGTGCGGGGACTGTCTTGGTCGGGTCCTTCGGGTCGGGCTCGGTCGTCGCCGACGGGCGGCCATGGAAATATTTGTCCGAGGTGAAATTCTGGCCGATCAGACTCGAGCCGATCACCTTTCCGTCCTTCTCGATCAGGCTGCCATTTGCCTGATGCGGGAAAATCAATTGCGCGAGCCCGGTCATCCCGAGCGGATAGATGAGACCGGTAATCACCGTCATGACAATGATCATCAGGATCGCGGGTCGGATTTGCCTGATCATCGATGCAGTCCTCAAGCAAGGCCAATAGCGGTAACGGCGAGATCGATCAGCTTGATGCCGATGAACGGCACGATCAGTTCGCCGAGGCCGTAGATCAAAAGATTGCGACGCAGCATTGAGGCGGCGCCGATCGGCCGGAACCTGACGCCGCGCAACGCCAGCGGGATCAGCGCGATAATGATCAGCGCGTTAAAGATTATCGCCGACAAGATGGCGCTCTCGGGGCTGTGCAGCCGCATCACGTTGATGACCCCGAGCTGCGGATAAAATGCGACAAACATCGCCGGGATAATCGCGAAATACTTCGCGACGTCGTTGGCGATCGAGAACGTCGTCAGCGCACCGCGAGTGATCAGCAATTGCTTACCGATTTCGACGATCTCGATCAGCTTGGTCGGGTCACTGTCGAGATCGACCATATTGCCGGCCTCGCGCGCCGCCATCGTGCCGGTGTTCATCGCCACACCGACATCCGATTGCGCCAAGGCCGGTGCGTCGTTAGTGCCGTCGCCGCACATCGCGACGAGCTTGCCCGACCCTTGTTCCTTGCGGATCAGCGCCAACTTGTCCTCGGGCTTGGCTTGCGCCAGAAAGTCGTCGACGCCTGATTCGGCAGCGATTGCCGCCGCCGTCAGCGGGTTGTCGCCGGTGATCATAACCGTGCGAATGCCCATACGCCGCAATTCAGCAAAGCGCTCGCGAATGCCGCCCTTGACGATGTCCTTTAGGTGGATGACGCCAAGCAGGCGATGGTCCTTGGCGACCGCCAGCGGGGTGCCGCCTTCCTTTGAGATCTGTTCGCCGATGGTCATGATCTGGCGGACTGAGGCGGAAACCGGGGCCGCCCGCAACGCCGCTTGCGCACCTCCCGCTCCGCTGCGCCACACTGGGCCGGTCGAACCGCCCTCGGCAAATTCGATCACCGCATCGACCGCGCCCTTGCGTATGGCGACACCGCCGATATCGATCCCACTCATCCGGGTCTGGGCCGAGAACGGCACAAAGCGGGCATCGAGCGGCGCCATCTCGCGGCTGCGCAGCCCATACTTCTCCTTCGCCAATACGACGATCGATCGGCCTTCGGGAGTCTCGTCCGACAGCGAGGCGATCTGTGCCGCGTCAGCCAGTTCGCTCTCCTCGACACCGGGGAGGGCGATGAATTCGGTCGCCTGGCGGTTGCCCAACGTGATCGTGCCGGTCTTGTCGAGCAGCAGCGTATCCACATCGCCTGCGGCCTCCACCGCGCGGCCCGACATCGCCAGGACATTGAACCGCACTAGCCGATCCATGCCGGCGATGCCGATGGCCGATAACAAGGCGCCGATCGTCGTCGGGATCAGGCAAACGAACAGCGCAGTCAGCACCACGACCGACACCGCGCCCCCGGCATAGGCGACAAAACTCGGGATCGTCACCGTGGCGAATACAAAAATCAATGTCATCCCGGCGAGCAGGATATTGAGCGCAATTTCGTTTGGCGTCTTTTGCCGCACCGCCCCTTCGACCAGCGCAATCATCCGGTCGAGGAAGGTCGAGCCCTGTGCCGCCGTGATCCGAACCTTCAGCCAGTCGGACGTCACCCGCGTGCCGCCGGTGACCGCCGACCGGTCGCCACCGCATTCGCGGATCACCGGCGCGGATTCGCCAGTAATCGCCGACTCGTCGACCGAAGCGACCCCATCGATGACTTCGCCGTCGCTGGGGATCAGATCGCCCGGTTCGACCAGCACTAGATCGCCGGCTTTGAGCGAAATGGCGTCCACCATGTCGAACGCTGTCGACTGCGCATTTTGGATACGCTTTGCCCTGATTTCGGTGCGCGTGCGGCGCAAGGCGTCGGCCTGGGCCTTGCCGCGGCCTTCGGCCACCGCCTCGGCAAAATTGGCAAATAGCACGGTGAACCATAGCCAGACGGTGATCTGCCCGGAAAACAGCGCATTGCTGCCGACGACGTTACCGCCGCCGACAAACAGGTCGCGAATAAAAAATACGGTTGTCAGCACCGAGACGATCTCGACGCAAAACATGACCGGGTTCTTAACCAAGGTGCGCGGATCGAGCTTTTTGAACGAAGCCCAAATTGCCGGCACGATCAGCGAGCGCTGGAACAAGGACATCGGCCGGAGATTGCGTTTGGCAAGCCCGCCTGTCGGCAGGCCGATGGTGGGAGTGATGTCGGTCATCTTGGTATTCCCTTGGACACCCGAGCCTTAAGGCCCGCTAAAAAGCTTGCCCTGGTTCATCGCGACCTGTTCGGTCACCGGCCCCAGCGAGAGCGCCGGAAAGAAGGTCAATCCGCCGATGATCAGAATGACACCGACCAGCAGCCCGACAAATTGTGGACTATACGTCGGAAAGGTGCCGGCCGAGGGCGCCAGCAATTTCTTCTGCGCCAATGACCCGGCGACCGCCAACATTGGGACGACAAAGATAAAGCGTCCGATCAGCATCGCCGCTGCGATCGTCGTATTGTAGAACATCGTATTGGCCGACAATCCGGCAAAGGCGCTGCCGTTATTGCCGGTGCCCTCGGTATAGGCGTAAAGGATCTCACTGAAACCGTGCGGGCCGGGATTGGCGATACCCGCCAGTCCCGCTGGCAACACGACGGCGAGAGCGGTCCAGCCGAGGATCGACAAGGGCAGGCTAAGAATTGCCAAGATGGTCATCTTCGACCTCCTTGGCCTCGAGCTTTTTGCCGAGATATTCGGGGGTGCGCCCGACCATCAGCCCGGCGACAAACATCGCTATAATGGCAAAGGCGAGAATGCCGTAGAGCCCCGAGCCGACGCCGCCAAAGATGACTTCGCCAAGCTGCATGTTGACGAGCGGCACCATGCCGCCGATCGGCAGATAGCTGTCATGCATCGAATTGACCGCGCCGCACGAGGTGTCGGTGGTCACGGTTGCCCACAATGCCGACAATGCCGGGGCAAAGCGGACCTCCTTGCCTTCCATATTGCCGCCGGCCTGCGCGGCGGTCGGCGTCGCATCGACGTGAAAGGCGGCAAAGGCGGGGTTGCCGTGCGCCTCCGAGTTGTAGGCGATCAACACGCCCGCCAGGAACAGCACCCCCATCGCGGCAAAGATCGCCCAGCCCTGGCGCTCATCCTTGACCATGCGGCCCAAGACATTGGTCAGCGCGGCGCCGATCGAGAAAATCGCGACCAGTTCGATCAGATTGGTGATCGCGTTCGGGTTTTCGAATGGATGCGACGAGTTGGCGTTGAAGAACCCGCCGCCATTGGTGCCGAGTTCCTTGATGATCTCCTGCGAGGCGACCGGCCCCTGTGCGATGAGTTGCTTTGCGCCTTCCAGCGTTGTCGCCTCGGTGTAGGCGCCGAGATTTTGCGGCACCCCCTGCCATATCAGCACCAATGCGAACACCACTGAGATCGGGATCAACACGTAGAGGGTGCAACGGGTCAAATCGACCCAGAAATTGCCGATTGTCTTGGCCTCGCGCCGGACAAAGCCGCGGATCAGCGCCAACGCCATCGCAATGCCGGTCGCGGCCGAGACGAAATTGTGCACCGTAAGCCCGGCCATCTGAGTGAGGTAACTCATCGTGGTTTCTGGCACGTAAGACTGCCAGTTGGTGTTGCTGACAAAGCTGACTGAGGTGTTGAGGGCGGAGCTCTGCTCGACTGCGGTCTGACCCTGCGGATTGAACGGCAGCCAACCTTGCAGCCGCTGCAATGCGTAGAGCGTGACAAAGCCGGCGACACTGAAGAACAGCGTCGCGACGGCATAGGTCAGCCAGTGCTGCTCCTCTTTTTCGTCAACGCCGCAGCACCAATAGACCGCGCGCTCGACGGGCCGCAATACCGGCCACAGAAACGTTCGCTCGCCGGCAAAGACCCGGGTCATATAGCCGCCGAGCGGGCGCGTGATGGCGATCACGATCACGCTGAACAGCGCAATCTGGATCCATCCGTTGGCTGTCACAGTACTTCTCCTAGAACCGCTCGGGGTTGATCAGCGCGTAGACGAGATAGACCGTGATCACGATCGTCGCGATTGCGCCGAGGATGTAATCAATCAGCATATCCGCCTCACATCTTCTCGCAGGCGAGCGCATAAAGCGTCGCAACGATAAAAAAACCGACCCCATAGGCAATCATCAGAAAATCGAGCATCACGACAACCCTTGTAAACTCTCGGCCCTTGTCTCTCGGCCCCTTGTAAGCTCTCGGCAAAATTGGCCCAATGCGGGGGCGACGTATCCGATGCTTTGAGGTCCGCCGCGACTACCTCGAAGCACCGCCGACATGGCATCGGGCGGGGCGTTTACCGGCTCGGACATCGCTCGAGCCGCACCGACGCAGGATCGTCCCGAACACAATAAGTGCGCACCCAGCCGTTAAGGTTCGAGGCGTATTGATAGGTCCCAAAATAAAAGTGCCGTAAAGATTCCGCGGCAATATCGGCTCGTCCCTGCAGTCTCAGGCGCATACAAGATCACTGCCATCCAGAGAATCTTTGATCTGGATCAGGGCCCACCCTTCGGCGACGGCGATGATCGGAAAAGATCGGCAGACGGCTGAAACCCAAACCGGAACTTCTGGCGTTCTCTAGCCGACGTAGCGTTCGGCTGATTTCGGGAGCGCTATTTGGCTGACGTCCTCGGTGCGGAATGACTGCGATCGGGCGGCGGCTTACGGACTCCAACGGAGCCATGTTTGAGAACCTCATTTCACCGCTTCGCGCGGTGCACGATCAGACAGGTAACTTTGCCCGTAACCTATTTACTGACGAGCTTTTGGAGGACGCGGGAAGATTTCCCAGCAGTCTAGTCTCGTTTATCGGGATGCTATGGTGGGCGCGGTTTGCTGCCGGACCTTCATCAACGCACGAAGAAATCGGCCTCAATAGACAGCACGATCAACGCGGCCCACATCATCGGTCCAACGAACTCGATCACGACGGCCGAAATTTCGTAGAGCGCCTGCGCCAAGCTATCGCCGGCGAAATCGATTTCACTCGCCGGCTCAGCTGAAAACGGTAAACGCTCCCGCTCTGGAAACCGCGCATACATGGCTGATTGCTCCACCCATATCCTGCGGTCCATAAAAGGCCATTGGCGGATTAAAATTCGAGGCCGATCGTCGGCTCGCGGCATAAAATCGGTATAAAAGGCATCACTCCGAGGAAACGGCACACTCCGTCGGACGCGCATCGCTGAGGAGGACGAGATGAACCCTGCTATTACAAGCGATGAGACGTTCGACGTCGCCTACCTAGTCCTCAGCGGCACGTCGACGGCGGCGCGCGGTCCCGAGCTGCTGCGGGCATTGGTCGCCCTCGGTTTTGAGTCGATCATCGCTATTCCGACGCCAAACGCTTCGCGTGTCGTCGCTCCGCGTGAACTTGCCGATGCCAGCGGCATACAGGTCGTCGAATCCTATTTCGATCTGGCAATTCGTCCGCGGCCGCCGCGCGGCGTCGTACTGTTCGCGCCATGCAGCTTCAACTCGTTGAATAAATTGGCACACGGGATCGCCGATAACCTGGCATTATCTGTGGTCGCGGAGGCAATCGGGCGGCAAACGCCGGTGATCGTCGGCCCGTCGCTGAACGCGCCATTGCTCAAGCACCCGCAGGCGCAGGCGTCGCTAAAGGTGCTGCCGAGCTGGGGTGTTACAATCGTGCCGCCGGTCGATCAAGGGGAGGGGCCGCGGCTTGCTCCGACCGCAGCCTTACTGGACGCGGTTCGGCCCTATGTCCGCCAGCGCTGACCGCCCGATTACGCGGGGCGGTAGCGAAGTTTGTACCATATCAAGCCGATCAATTCGTGCAGTGCGTCGTTGCTGGCGGCTAATGCCGTAATCTGCGGAAAGAAACGCGCTAGCGTCGGGGTGAAAGGTTGGCCATCGGCGAGCGGTGCGGCTACGACCGGATAGCCGACCGCATAAAACGACCACAACGCCCGCGCCATGTGCCAAGAATTCGTCACTACCAGCGCCGATCGGACCCCGGCGCGGCGCAAAATTTCGGCCGAATACAACGCGTTTTCGTAGGTGGTGCGCGAGCGATCCTCACGCCACCGCGCCGGGTCCCGGAAATCGGTTTCGAGCGCCTCTGCCATCATCGCAGCAAAGGAATTATCCGCATTTTCGAGCTGGCCACCGCTGACCAGGATCGGCAGACCGGTGCGGCGCTGCTCCGCAACCGCCCCCGCGAGCCGCTCCAGGGTCAACGGGTCGACCATGTCCCGCCCGCCCGGCCGAGTGCTGCGCCAATAACCGGCCGAGAGCACAACGATCGCGCCGGGCGGCGCCGGCAATGGCAGGGTCGGTATCCGACCGCTGAGTCCAGTGGCAGCGCCGATCAACAGCGAGCCGACAAACGGTGTCGCAGCCAAATAAAGGCAGACAACGGCCGCGGTTGCCAGCACCAAGCCAGCGCGCCGCCATCGCCAGGCGAAAACGACGCCGAGCATCGCCAGCAGAATAAAGAGGCTGGGCGGGATCAGCGAAGAATAGGACAGCGACGGCATACGGGCGGACCGTCCGCCGCACTCGCGCCGCTCGTCGATAGGACCAAAAGACGCGGTATCAGTTGTCGGTATTAGTGAGAACGAACCGGGCAGGCTATTGCAGGGCGTGGTACACCCGCTCGTCGTAAAGGGCGCCTTCGAGTGGCGTGATTTTTTGGCGGAACTCGCGGGTCGGGGCCGCCATCAGGCTCTCCTCAAAGGCTTTGCGATCGCGCCAGCCCTCGACCAAGGTGAAATGGTTCGCGTGACCGATAACTTGCAGCACGTCAAACCTCAGATTGCCCGGCATTTTGCGCCCGGCATCGGCGAGTGCGGTGACAAGGGCCGCAGCCTGGTCCTTGCCGTTGGGAAAGACATCGACATGGGTCAGGACGTACACCGCGTCGCGTCCGCCTTGACCACTGGGGCCGGCAATCGAAAACCCGCTGAAGTCGCGAATTTCGAACGGCCCGACCAACAGCGGCTGCAATTGGTCGCGAAACGCGGTCGTGGCGGCAGCGCTGTTGTGGGCGTCCGAAGCTGCCTTATCATGCCAGCCTTCAAAGATTGCGAACCGGCTCGGGCGGCCAATTTCCTGAAACGCATCGAAGCCGGCATTGCCGGCTTGCTTGCGGCTTGCTGCGGCGAACTGGTGGGTATCGGCCGCGACTTTTGCGATATCGGGAACGGCCGCCTCAAAATAGGTGACCGCATACACCGCTCCGTTATCGGCCGCATTGGCGGCGCCAGTCACTGTCAGAGCCATTGCCAGCACCCCCAGCACGAGTGGGAACAGCGTGCGCATTTCTCCTCCCTATTTATCGACGCGCCGAGAAGGCACACCCTCATCGGCGTCGCGACTGGTTCCGCTCCTGCTATTCACAGGAGCGCGAACCTTTAGCTTTTTGGGTGCTTTTAGACCGCTCGGTCGAGCTTAAAGAATTCGACGCAATTGTCGGCCCAGATCCGGCGTTTGTCGGCTTCTGGCACATCGGCATAGATCTTATCGATCAGCGGGCGCGAATTTGGCCACTCGCATTCGATATGCGGGAAGTCGGTCGCGAACATGATCCGGTTGGTGCCGACATGCTCGCGCTCTTCGATCGCCACCCGCTCGTACTGCACGCTGAAATAGACGTGCTCGCGGACATAGTGGCTGGGCAATTCCTTCAATGGCTTGAAGCCGAGATATTCCTGCGCCCAGCCGAGATGGCGCTGGTACCATAAATCCATGTGTTCGAGCCAGAACGGGACCCAGCCGAGCCGTGTCTCGGCAAAGAACACCTGTAGTTTCGGATAACGGTCGAAGACCCCGGCCAACACCAGTTGCGCGATGCTGACCGACGGCGCCAGAGCCGAAATTGCACAGCCATTCGAGGAACGGCCGCCGCAGCCGCTGCATGATCACCGGGTCCTCTTTCGGATACTTGAAGGTCGGCTGCGAGGCGCGGGCGCCGGTGCGATAAAATTGCACGTGTGCGGTCACCGGCATGTCGAGATCGATCGCGGCGGCCCAGAATTTGTCGTCCTCGGGTGTCGGATAGCCCTTGGCGTTGGGCAAGGCGCCGAGCAATACCCCTTTCAGCCCGAGCTTTTTGCAATGCTCCATCTCGGCGATCGCGTCGTCGACATTGGTGATCGGGATCACCCCCATGCCGATCAGCCGATCGGGCGCGACGGCGCAATATTCCTCGGCGAGCCAGTCGTTGTAACCGCGAATGACGGCCTTATAGACCTCGTCATGGCTGATATTGCGCCAGAACACCGGCCCCGCGACCATCGCCGCGAACAGCACCTCGGCATCCATGCCATCGCGGTCCTGCTCTTCGACGCGCTGTTGCGGAGAGCCGGTGCCGGCGGCGTCGGCGACTTTGAGACCAAACGGCTCCCAGGTTCCCTCGGCGCGGCCCGCGCGCAGATCGAGGAAGTTGGCCTCCAACAATGGCTGGCCCTCGATCATCAGCGCGTCGCCGCCATCCGGCAGATGCACGGTGTGCGGGGCGCGGTCGCGGTATTTCTGCGGCACCCGATGGGTCCACCGCTCGGGCGGCACTTCGAGGTGCCCGTCGCTCGACATCAGAGTGTATTTCCGCGCCATTTCCGCCTCCGTCCGTTCCGGCACGCGCCGAGCGAGCGCCGTCGCTTTATGCCGTCGCCGCGTATTCCACCAGAGCGCCGGGTGCGGGGCAATAGTCGAGACACTCGCCGCAGCCGGTGCATTTCTGGGGCTGGATTTCGTAGAGATGCCGCGGTTCGAGCAGGGCAGGGCGGACCGCCCCCTCCGGGCAGACCTCGCGGCACAACCCGCACGAATTACAAATCGCGTAATCGATCCGCAATTTCATCCCAGCGCTCCTTGTCCGCCACCCTCACCCGCCTCGCCAAGCTCGGCACCCTCTCCCGCAGTGCGGGAGAGGGGGAACCAAGGCCGCAGGACTTGGTGGGTGAGGGCAATTCCCATCGCATTTCCGCTCACATCAGGAACGGGGAATGCCGCCGACTTGGTGCAATAGGTAGCCGAGCGCCTCTTCGACCGGCTGTTGCGTCTCCGGGGTCGCGCACAGGAAATCGATCTGAAACTTGCCCTCCATAAAGTGCATCAGCTCCTCGTCGCGCTGCGAGAGGTGCTCGTGCCGCACCAACGGATCGTCGACCCGGTCGAGATAGGCCATGATGCCGATGCAGGCATTGGCCTCCTGATAATAATTCTGCGCGGCGCGGGCCAAGGGATGGATGTGCGGGAACATCATCGATAGCCCGAAATAGGCGGGCAGCGGCTGGGCATTCGCCGCGGCGATGTCCATCAATTCACGCTCGTCCTTGATCCAGCCTTTGCCGAGCAGCACGTCGGCGTGCAATTTCGAGTGCTTGCACTCGTCCCAGATCTGGCGGGCGCGCATGCGCTGCAGGTCGATGTAGCGCTCCTGGTCGGCGATATCGACCGATAGCAGCTGGCCCGACATCTGCTTGATCGACATGTGCACGCCTTCGGCGGCGTAGCCGCGCAAGGCGCGGTCTTTTTTCCAGTCCTCGTCGTTGCTGGCGAGTTCCTGCTCGATTTCGGCCAGCATGCGGTTTAGCGAGATCTCCCAGCCCTTGAGGCATTGCTCGCGGGTCAGGTGCAGCCGGAACTCGGCGCCGGGCGCCCCCGGCATCGTCGGCCACACCCATTTGTCGCAGAATTCTTCGAGGATCGGGTGCATCGTCGCGGGCCTCCCTGGCGCCTTCCCAATGTCATCGGGGGTGCTTCGCGCAGTTTATCCTCAAGCAATGCCGAGCGCGACCCCGTTGGCGCGGCAATGACACCCAAATGGCCGTCATTGCTGGGGAGCCCCCGGGTCGGCGCCAGGCGCCGCCTGAGGGCAGCTCCACAACGAACCAATCTCGCCGTGCAGCGAAACCCCGAGGATGCAGCGGCTGATTGGTCAGGCCTTCGCCGCCACGGCCTCGATCTCGATCAGCCATTGCGGCATGACCAGTGCTTTGACAATGATCGTCGCCGAGCCGGGCCGTGCGTCGCCAAAATGCTTTGCCCGCGCCGCACCCGCGGCGGCCACGTCCTCCGGCCGCACCAGATAGGTCGTGATCTTGACCAGATCCCCGATCCCCATCCCGGCGTCGGCGAGGATCGCGATGATGTTCCGCCAGCACGCCTCGGCCTGGGCCTCGATTCCCTCGGGCACGGTGCCGTCGGGCAATACCCCGACCTCACCCGAGATGTAGAGCAGCCGCGAGCCCTCGGGCACCTCGACCGCATGACTATAGGGGCCGAACGGTGCTGCCACCGTGTTTGGCGTGTGGCGGATATTCATCCGTCAGGCTCCTCGATTTGTCGGGTTAAGGCCGAATAAGCGCCTTTTGCGTAGGCGGATCGAATATGGCCAAATCCTCGGTAAACCGTCAATCACGGCTTCGGGTGTGCGCGACCTCGTCGCGTTGGCAAAACCCGCCCGCATCGGGCGCTCAGAACTCATGGCGAGCTGCGACGCGTCAGAGGCCGGCGCCCCAGCGGTATTGCAACAAGATGCCGATGAGGTCGTAATTGTTGTTGGTGCGGGCGGCAACACCGGTGCTGGCAAATATTTTGAATGAGTAGTTGGGGCTCAATGGCAGGGCAAGCGTGCCACCGACGCGCCAGTTGCGCTGAAAACCCTGGTACCCCGTGTCGTCGATCTCCGTGGAACCGCCAGCCCAATACTGCGCGTCAAGTGAGCCCCAGATGCCTAAGCCGAAATCGTAAATGGCATGGGTTTGGGCGGAGACGATCGGGCTTTGCGCGCGCGTGTGGCCGTTGAGGAAATTGTCGTTGTCGGTGAAAAAGGTCGGGCCGCCGGAGAGTTCCAGGGTAAGAGGACCGTACTCCTTGGAGGCGCCGAGTTCGGGGCGGACGGCCCAGCGGTTGGTGCCGAGATTGACGAGGCGGGCGGAATTGTACTGGCCGGTGGGCGCGATGACGGTAAGGGCGCCGCCAAGAATTAAATCCTGCCGGTAGTTGCGGAATTCCCGCAGGTTCATGGCCGGCGCGCCGTAGAAATTGACCGAGAGACGGGCACTGGTGTCGACAAGACCGTTGACGTAGCGCTGGATCGGTTGGCCGGCGAAGGCGGCGGTGCCGCTGAGCCAGCTATAGGGAGCTATGACGTTGATTTTGGCGGACTGACCCCA
Source organism: uncultured Alphaproteobacteria bacterium (assembly GCA_963777435.1). Lineage (GTDB taxonomy): Bacteria > Pseudomonadota > Alphaproteobacteria > ATCC43930 > CGMCC-115725 > AP-15. Next base: position 1,546,139 of record CAVZQT010000003.1, on the reverse strand, counting down.
GAGTTCGAAGACGTGGCCGTAACCGACGATGGCGCTAGAGGTCGTCAGGTGCGTATCGGTGATCGGAAGGGAGGGATCGGTCGGGAGGCTCCCAGAAGTGTGCGCATAGCCGCCACTGAGAAAATTCACGCCGATCGGCGCGTTCGAATAGGCCCGCGGCTCGATATCCTGTGCGTGGGCAGCGCTCGCGGCGGCCAGCAACAGCGCGAGCAGGACGAGCACCCAGGGCGTTCGACGGCAAGGCATATCGGCTGCGGCTCCCATCGGGCATTTGCCCGGGGGCGCCCGGGAGATCACGGTGACGCAAGGGCGAGGGTACGACGACTTTGGACTGTCACGCGAAAAATTGGTTGTCGGCATCCGAACCCAATCATCCTGAACCGGGCATCGCCGACACGTCCAACCAAAGCCACTAGGGGGCACGGTGAGCTCGATTCCACCATTTGCCTAGACCGGTACGACGGCCGTGCCGGTTGCCCGCCAGCACGTGTAGGACGAAAAGCGCGGCGCATTTGCCCGCCAGTTGCGGCCGTTTACCGGGTGACCGCCTAGCGCGCCGCGCTGTATCCGGGGATACCAAGGGCGTACGATCGTAGGCGCATACAGTTTGTCCTTGGAGCCGGGCATACTCCCTTCATGCCGGACTATCGCCGCAATCGGGTTCCAGGTGGAACATTCTTCTTCACAGTGAACCTGCTTGATCGCCGATCGGACCTCTTGACGGCGCAAATAGGTGCCCTGCGGGAGGCGATCCGGAAGACGCTAATACGCACCCCCTTTTACATCGACGCTTGGGTCGTTCTTCCCGACCACATGCATTGCCTGTAAACTCTGCCAGAGGGAGATGCCGATTTTCCGCGTCGATGGCAGGCGATCAAAGCCGCTTTTTCTAAATCTTTACCGTCAGGCGAACCTCGATCACCGGTCATGACCAACCGGGGCGAACGCGGTATCTGGCAGCGGCGCTATTGGGAGCATACGATCCGCGATGATCGCGATTTTGCGTCGCACATGGACTATATTCATTTCAACCCGGTGAAGCATGGTCTTGTGGAGCACCCGGCGGATTGGCCGCATTCGTCGCTTCCTCGGTGCATTGCCGACGGTCTCTATCCGACTGGATGGATAGGCAACAGCAATGAGCCGCAAGAAACAGGTGAGCGGCGGTGAGGAGGGAATGTGGCGTGTAGGGCGGAAAAGCGCAGCGCATTCCGCCATCAATCATCGCCGGGTTGGTGCTCGCCACTGTGCGATAACGGCTTTAGCCGGCGGGAATTGCATGTCTCTCGGAACTAGGCAGAATGAACAAGCCAACCAGCCGGATTTATAAAGGCTGTAAGGCGGAATGCGCTGCGCTGTTCCGCCCTACGCTTGCTGAAAAGAGGAATGCAATGAGCCACACGCAACGTTATGTTTCGAGTGAATTGACCCACTTCGTTGGGAGGGGATTGCCAGAAAATGCGCAGTACGAGATTCTCATTGACAAGATACTCAAACCCGGGTGGCTGACCTATCCACCACACAATGTTGCAATCGGCAGAACGTTAGAAGTTGATTTCTCAAAACCTATCAGTATGGATCAAGCACTAAAATATCAAGTAGTCTGTTTTTGTGACATCCCAGAGCCGGATTTAGCGATACACGTAAATAAGTACAGCAAATTCGGATTGGCATTTAAAAAGGAATTTCTGATTGATCAAGGTGCATCCCGTTTTCTACGTGGCAAATGAATCACCGGTATCAGAAAAAGAATTGTTCAGCCCGCCTGAGTTTTCGGAAAGACTGCAGGATGCTAAAAAACGGGGCTATGCAGATCGTGCATCGCTGTTTGACACGGCGGTTCGCGCAATTATGGATTTGTTTGCCGGCTTCGATGGCCTCAACAGCAATGTCAACGCCAGATGGTTCAAAGGTTCCGGTACTGCAGACTTTACGAGCCGGTGGAAAGTTCTGCTTGGATTAAGCGACGAGCAGTTGATGGCACTAAAGATTGCGCTGCAGAATAATGAACAAGTGTTTAAATCTCTCCATATGATCACGCATTTCATTATGAATGATATATTTTCGTTCGTTAAGTGCTTCAACGCGAAACAAGCATTTGAGGATGATGCGAATTATTATATGGAGAGAGAGTGGAGAGTTGCGGCGAATGTAAAGTTTTCGCTGAATCACGTTTCCCGCATTTTCCTTCCGGCGAGCTACGGCGCGAGGTTCCGTGCCGACCTGGCGGCGTACACGGGCCAAATAACCTACATCGATTAGAATGTGATCATGTTCGTCGCGGTAGGCTAAGTTTCCAGAAGCGCTGTTATCCTTCTTTTTCAATCCGACGGCCCGGCGAACACCTTGAGCCCAATCAGCCCGATCACGACTAGCATCAGCGAGCATACTCGGCCGGGATTTGTGCTTTCGCCAAAAAATGCCATGCCGATGATCGCTGTTCCTGCTGTCGCTATGCCAGTGAATGCCGCGTACACCGTCGCGGCCGGCAATTGTTTCACTGCATGAGATAGCAGAAAGGCAGACGGGGTAAATAGCAATACCGCCAGAAGTGGTGACCAGCTAGAAAATCCAGCTGACCATTTCAACACAAACGGCCATGCGATCTCGAACAAATCTGCAAAGAGGATAAATATCCAGGCCATTCGATTGAGATAACATCTGTACAGTCAGCCCAACAAGCTTCAACCTGCGGCGACGGCCCCGCGCAAGGCCGGGTAAAGTGCGGTCGAACGGAGAGAGCGAGCCATGCCATTGACGACAGACGAAAAACTGCTGACTCTGAGCCGCGACACGATCGCAGCCTTTGACAAAGTCGATGGTGGCGTTCATCCCGGGTTCAGACCGGCGCATGCCAAGGGCATCTTGTTGACCGGCGTGTTTACGCCGTCGCCGGAAGCCGCTTCGCTAACGCGCGCACTCCATGTTCAGCGCAATTCGACGCCGGTGACCGTGCGCCTTTCCGACTTTGCCGGGATTCCGAATGTCGCCGATAACGACCCGCAGGGTGCGAGCCCGCGCGGTTGCGCTATCCGCTTTCACCTTGCCGAGCATGTGCATACCGACATCGTCGCGCACTCGGTCGACGCTTTCCCGACCCGCACCGCGGAAGAATTTCTCGAGTTCTTAAACGCGGTCATCGCCACCGATCCGGCGGGGCCGCACCCGAACGCGATCGAGCAGTTTTTGGGTGCGCATCCCGCCGCATTGAGATTTGTGCAAATCCCCAAGCCAATCCCGACCAGCTTTGCGCGGGAGGCGTTTTTCGCGGTCTCTGCGGTCAAATTCACCAATGCGCAGGGCGTGAGCCGCTATGGGCGCTTTCGGGTATTGCCAATAGCAGGCAATGAGTATCTCGACGACGCCGCGGCGGCCGCGCGGGGTCCCAACTTCCTGTTTGACGAGATTACAGAGCGGGTTGCCAAGGAGCCAGTCAGGTTTCGTATTGCGGTGCAATTGGCCAATGACGCCGACATCACGGACGACGCCACTGTGCGCTGGCCTGAGGATCGCCCGCAGCTGGCATTCGGCGAAATCACTTTGCACGAGATCGCGCCAAACAACGCCAATGAGCAGCAGCAGATCATCTTTGACCCCATCCCGCGCGTGGACGGCATCGAAGCCTCGGCCGATCCGCTGTTCGAACCGCGCGCCAATGTCTATCTAATGTCCGGCAGACGCCGCCGCGCCGCCACGACGCAATAGCGACCTTAGAGCGGTTATGGCCAGGCGAATTGCAATTGCTGCCCGGCAATTTTACTGAGGCGGACACCGGCCCGGTCAGCGGCACTGCGCAATATAGCCCGCCGAATTTGTCGTGGTTCTTCAGCCAGAACAGTAGTGCGCCGATCGCCAACACGTGCATTCTACGGCCGGTGGAATGATTTGGAATTTTCGGAGTTTGGTACGGCCGGTCTAGTCGGCGGTGGCGTTCTCCGGGCGGCGCTCATAGCGGCGGGCCGGGGTGTTGATCGGATCGGACAACGGGGCGGCGGTAAACGCGGCGGCGCGGCGGGCGGCGGGGGCGTCGGCGTAAAGCGTCGTGCGCTGGCGCGGGATGCGGCCGATGCCGCGGATCAATTCCTCCATCGCCTCGGGCGGCATTTCCTGGCCGTGGACGGCACCGGCGGCGCGGGTGATGCTCTCGTTCATCAAGGTGCCGCCGAGATCGTTGGCACCCGCTGCGAGGCAGTACGCGGCGCCGCCGCTGCCCATTTTGACCCACGAGGTCTGGATGTTGGTGATGACCGGGTGCAAGGCGAGGCGCGCCACCGCATGCATCAGCACCGCCTCGCGCCAGGTGGCGCCGCGCCGCGCGCGGCCCTTCAGGTAAATCGGGGTCTCCATCGGCACAAAGGGCAACGGCACGAATTCGGTAAACCCGCCAGTCCGCATCTGCAACGCCCGGATGCGCAACAGATGCCGCGCCCAATGCACGTAGCGCTCGACATGGCCATACATGATCGTGACCGTGCTGCGCAGCCCGACCGAATGCGCCGCCGTCATGACTTCGAGCCATTGCGCGGTCTTGATCTTGTCGGGGCAGATCACCGCGCGGATTTCGTCGTCGAGGATCTCGGCGGCGGTGCCGGGCAATGAGCTGAGCCCGGCCTCCTTCAGCTCGCTCAGAAAATCGGGGATCGTGCGGCCGAGGGTCTTTGCCCCCTGCCAGATTTCGAGCGGCGAAAAGGCGTGGACATGAATGTCGGGCGCCACATCCTTGATCGCGCGGCACACCTGAAGATAGGTGGCGCCGGTATATTCGGGGTGGATGCCGCCCTGCAGGCAGACCTCGGTAGCGCCGCGCTCCCAGGCCTCCTCGACCCGGCGCTGAATCTCGGCAAGATCGAGATCGTAGGGCCGGCCGCGCAGGTTTTCGCTGAGCTTGCCCTTTGAAAACGCGCAGAACTGACAGCGGAAATAGCAGACATTGGTGTAGTTGATGTTGCGGGTCACGACATAGCTGACGGTCTCGCCATTGACCTGCTGGCGCAGCCGGTCGGCCGCATCACAAATCTGGGTAAAGGCATCGCCGCGCGCCTCGAACAGCCTGACGATTTCGGGCTCGGAAAGGGTTTCGCCAGCCGCCGCGCGGTCGAGAATGGCGGGGAACGGTGACTCACCCTCACCCCTCCAGCCCCGTTTCGGCGAAAGCCAGCGGGAGGGGGTGAGGGCAGGGGGCTCGCTGCCGGAGCCGGCGATCCAGCGGTCGGCGCGGGCAAAGCCTTCCGCATCCATCGCCTTTAGCACCGGTGCCCGCAATGCCGGGTCGAGCCAGCGCTCGGGCGTGCGGGCATAGGCGGGGTAGATTGCCAGGCGCGGCAGCAAGTGCTTGCCGGCGGCGGCGGTCTGATGGGCGAGGCGGTCGAGAGCCGGCCACGGCGCCTCAGGGTTGACGTGGTCGCGGGTCACCGGCGACACGCCGCCCCAATCATTAATCCCGGCTGCGATCATCTCGGTGAGCGCGTCCGGATTCAGATTGGGCGGCGCCTGGAGGTTCATGTCAGGCCCGAAAATCAGGCGGGCGACTGCGATCGTCCACAAATGCTCGTCGAGACCGGGCTCGGGCGCATCGGCCATCCGCGTGCCGGGTTTGGCGCGGAAATTCTGAATGATGATTTCCTGGATGTGGCCATAGCGCTGGTGCAACTCGCGCAACGCCAGCAATGATTGGATCCGCTCGCGGCGGGTCTCGCCGATGCCGATCAGGATGCCGGAAGTGAACGGCACCGCTGCTTCGCCGGCAGCCCTGATCGTGTCGAGGCGCACGACAGGATCCTTGTCGGGCGAGCCGAAATGCGGGCCGCCGCGCTGCCGCAGCCGCTCGGAAGCGCTTTCCAGCATGATCCCCTGCGAGGCGGAGACCTTGCGCAGCGCCTCGAGATCGGTGCGGCTCATGACGCCGGGGTTCAGATGCGGCAACAGCCCGGTCTCGCGCAACACCAGCCCTGCCATCTCGGCGAGATAGGACAGGGTCGTCTCGTGGCCGAGCCGAGCCAATGCGTCGCGGGCTGCGGCGTAACGCAATTCGGGCTTGTCGCCCAGGGTGAACAGGGCTTCGTGGCAGCCGGCCTCAGCACCGGCGCGGGCGATCGCCAACACCTCGTCGGCATCGAGATAGATCGGCTCGCCCGGCCGCGGCGGGTGGGCGAAGGTGCAGTAGTGGCACACATCGCGGCATAGCTGGGTCAGCGGAATGAACACCTTTGGCGAATACGAGACGAGATCGCCGTGGCCGATGTCGCGCAACCTGGCCGCGGCGGCCATCAGCGGGCGCAGATCGGCGGCGTCGCTGTCCGCCAGCGCCAATGCCGGTTCGTCGGCAAGCGCCTCGCCCGCCGAGGCCTGCGCCAAAATCTCGCCAATGGTGATCATAAGGATTCTCCTAGAGGCGCGCCGAGGCGATCGGCCGACCCGTCAACATAGCATTCTCTGCGAGAAAGGCGCGGGTGCGGGTCTGGGACGGCTGCCGCATGAACTCTGCTAGATCTTCCGGATTGTCGATATCGAGGGCGATGCCGGGCAAGCGCAGGACGGTCGGGGTGATGCCGGCTGCCTGCGCGGCGCGCAGATGCGGAAAAAAGCTGTCGACGCCAAATCGCAACGGCACTGCATCGGGTGGCGACAGCAGGATCGCATTCGACCCGCCCTCGTCATGCGACGGTGCGATCGTAAAAGACGGCGCCGGGGCGTGCGCCGCGACGATCTCGCCGATTTCCCCGAAAGTGACCAGCGGGATGTCGCCCGGCAAAGTCAGCATGCCCGTACATCCTTCGGCGGCAAGCAGTCGTGCCGCCGCCATGACCGCGCCGGTGTGGCCGTCGCGGGCGCCGTCCTCCACGATGCGCGCGCCGTAACGCAATGCCAACCGGCGGGCGGCCGGATCGACCGTCACGACGATATGGCCAGAAAGGCGAGTAGCCCCGGCGAGGGCCGCCAGCACGTCTTCGAGCATGACCAAGGCGAGGCCCTGACGCAGTTCGGGCGGCAGCAACGGGGCGAGCCGCTCCTTCGCGCGGTCGCGTTCCTTGACCGGCACAACCGCCCACAAACTCATCGTCAAATACTTTTAGCGACCGCCAACACCACGCGCGCCAGCGCTGCGCGGTCGGCCATGGTCTCCATCAGAGTGCGGGTCGCGATTATCGGAGCATCAAAGCCATCGATCGCGCCGGCATCGGCTTCGTCGATCACGAAATGGGTCAGGATATCGCCGTAACGGCGGCCCACACTCCCCGGATCGACCGGTAGACCCAGTTCGGCCATCATCTTTGCGGTCGGGCCCTTGACCGCCTTGCCGCCGATGATCGGCGACACCGCGATGACCGGGGCGCGACAGGAACGCAGTGCATCGCGCATACCCGGGATGCTGAGGATCGGGTCGATGCTGATCAGCGGGTTCGACGGGCAGATCACCACCATCGTCAAATCATCGGCGGCGAGCGCGGCGAGGACATCCGGTTGCGGGCGCGCGCCGTCGACGCCGGCAAAGACGATTTCGCGAACCGCCGGGGCGCAGCCCAAGCGCACAAAATAGTCCTGAAAGTCGAGCCAGCCTTCTTCGGTCAACAACCGGGTGCGCACCGGGCCGTCGCTCATCGGCAACACCCGCGCAGTTATTCCCAGCCGCTGGCGGAAATCGTCGGTGATCGTCGACAGGCTTTCGCCGGCGCGCAGGCGGCGGGTGCGCTCGACATGGGTGGCGAGATCGCCGTCGCCAAGCTTGAACCAAGTCTCGCCGCCAAGCGCTTCGAGCGCCGCCATAAAACTCCAGGTCTCGCCGCTCCGCCCCCAGCCGGTTTCACGGTTGTCGATTCCGGCGAGCGTGTAAAGCAACGTGTCGAGATCGGGTGAGATCGACAGTCCCAAATGCTCGAAATCATCGCCGGTATTGGCGATAACGGTAAGCGCTCGCGGCGGCAGAATGCGGTAAAGACCAAGCGCGAGCTTGGCGCCGCCAATCCCGCCCGAGAGCGCGACGACAGACCCCACATCTTCGGTCATCGGAACAGATCGTGCTCCGCGGGGCGGACCAAAGCGGCCGCCGGTGCGTCCGGAACGGACCAGCGCAGCCCGCGCACCAGCACCATCGGCCGGGCTTCATCGGCTTGACCCATCAACAAGCCGGCGGCGGCGGCGATCTCGTCGGCAAAGCCGGTCTCGGTCACCAGCAATTCGCGGCCGAACAAATCGGGCTGGCCGCGCATATCGATCACCGCCGGCAGGCCCGCCGCACCGATGGCGATCCCGACGGTACCTTTGCGCCATGGCCGGCCAAAGCTGTCGCTGATAATGACGCCGATCGGCACGCCAAACGCTTCGGTGAGGCGGTCGCGCAGCACCCGCGCCGAGCCGTCCGGGTCACGCGGCAACAGCAGCACGCGTTCGCCGCTGCCGCTCGCTGAGATATTCGAGTGGTCGATGCCGGCGTTGGCCATCACAAAACCGAGGTGATGCTCGACAATCAGCAATCCCGGGCGGTGGCGCACGATCCGTTTGGCTTCGCCCAGCACCACCTCGACAAAACGGGGGTCTTTGTCGACCTCTGTGGCGAGCGTGACAGCCCGCTGGGAGGGCTCCACACTTGCCACGTCGACATAGCGGCCCTCGGCCTTCGACACGACCTTCTGCGCCACCACCAAGACATCGCCTTCCGCGGGCGTCAGCGCGTTTCCGGAGAATGCCGCGACCGTGATCGCCGCTAGATCGTCACCGGGCTCGACCAGTTTGATCCCGGTCAGCGCCGTCAAGGTGATGTCGGAGTTCATCACCCAAAATTGGTCCGCAACAGCGGCAATACCTGATCGGCGTAGAGCTTTAGAAAGCGCGCCTGGTCGGGGCCGGGCGCATGGAAGACGAGGTGGGTGAAACCAAGTTCGACATAGGGACGGATCTTCTCGACCTGTTCTTGCGGGTCCGCGGAGACGATCCAGCGGCTCGCGGCGCGCTCGAGCGGCAGGGCCGCGGCGAGCCGCTCCATCTCGACCGGGTCCTCGACCCCGACCTTCTCCTCGGGGGTCAATGCCAACGCCGCCCAGTGCTGGGTGTCTTGCAACGCCCGCTGGTAATCGGTGTCGAACGACACCTTTACCTCGATCATCTTTTCGAGGCTCGCATGTTCGCGCCGGGCCCGGCCGAGCCCCTCAGCGACCTTGCCGGTCAGCTCGGTATAGAGTTGCGGGTTCTTGCCGCTGGTACAGATGAACCCCTCGGCTATATGGCCCGCCATTGCCGCCGCCAGAGGGCCCGAGGCGGCGACCCAGACGGGCACCTTCTCTTTGGGCTTGTCGTAGATCGTGGCACTTTCGGTGCGATAAAATTGGCCCTCAAATGTGACCCGGTCCTCGGTCCACAATTTGTTGATCAGCGCGATCGCCTCTCGCAGCCGGTCGCGCCGCTCCTTGGGACCCGGCCACTTGACGCCGATCGCCGGCACCTCGTTCAGCGATTCGCCCGTGCCGACACCAAGGACGATGCGTCCCGGAAACATGGTTCCGAGCGTGCCGAAGACCTGGGCGACGACCGACGGGTGATAACGGAAGGTCGGGGTCAGCACGCTCGTGCCGATCACCGCGCGCCCCGTGCGGGCGCCCAGCGCGCCAAGCCAGGCGAGCGCCGAGGGCGCGTGTCCGTCGGTGTGCTTCCATGGTTGAAAGTGGTCGCTGACAAAAACCGAATCGAACCCGACTTGCTCGGCCAGGCATGAGAAGTCGAGCAACTCGCGTGGTCCAAACTGCTCGGCCGAGGCCTTGTATCCGAGCTTCAACAAGGGCAGCTCCTATTAGTCAAATTGATCCCATGCCATCGGCTGGCGACCGCTGCGAGCCGGTAAAGCCACCGAAGGCGAATGCGCTCCCTTGGGGGGCATTGCGGTGGCTGCTTGACCTCCCGGCAGGAACAGATATTTCCCAACCACCATACGGTAAACGCTTCCCCGGCGGAAGCCGGGGCCCACCTTTCAAGCGCACAACAGCCGGACCAGTGGATCCCGGCGTTCGCCGGGAAAGCGGTCTTGTGGTGCTCGTCCCGTCGGGTCCGTCGCCCCGGCGAATACGAATCCGCAACCGCTCTGGCTCCGCGGGCCGCGAGGCGTCAGCTATACCTTGCTCAGCACCTCATCGCGGAAACGGCGCATATTCGCAATCATCGCTTCCGCAGTGTCGCCGCCGAAGTTGAAGTCGACATGACCGACGCCAAAGTCGCGGAACGCCTTGAGATCGTTGAGCACGTCCACGGTCTCCCCCGAGAACAACCGGCGCTCGCCATCGTCAGCCCGAGCGGGGAGCGATTTGCCCCAACTCGTCACCCGATAGGCGAGCGTGATCTTGGCCGGATCGCGCCCGGCTTCACGAGCGAGCCGCCGCAGTCTTTCCACACCAGCCTGAAACCGCTTCATCGAATCGAGCCGGTGCTGCGGGTTGGTGCCGATCGGGTACCAGCCATCGCCGAGCCGCGCGGTACGGCGTAACGCCGGGCCGCTCTCGCCGCCGACCCAGATCGGCGGATGCGGCTTTTGCACCGGCTTGGGTTCGAATAGGACGTTCGCGAATTGAACGTATTTTCCCTCGAAATGAGGGTCGTCCTTGGTCCACAGCTCGCGACACGCCATCAGGTATTCATCGGTTACGGCGCCGCGCTCGGCAAACGGGGGAACGCCGAGCGCTTCAAATTCCTCCCTCATCCATCCGGCGCCGATGCCAAAGGTCAGGCGGCCGTTCGACAAAACATCGATCGTCGCGAGCATTTTGGCCTGCAGGACGGCGGGCCGATGCGGCACGACCGTGACCGAGGTAACCAGCCGCAGCCGCGAGGTTTTCCCGGCGACAAAGGCGACCGCGATCAGCTGTTCGTGGCGGTCGCCGCGCGAGCGGCCAGGAAGCTCGCCGGTATCGCTGTAGGGATAGCGCGCCTCGATATCGCGTGGGATCACGACATGGTCGCTGATGGTGGCGTAATCATACCCCATCGCTTCGCCTTCGACGGCGATCTGCGCCAGCTTCTCAGGTGCCGCCAATGCGCCGCTGACCGGCGCGCCAAAACCGAATTGCATCACCGCCTCCCGGCCACGACCATCATGCTTTACCGTAGCAGGCCGAAGCGGATTTGGCTCGGCTGGAATCGCGGTAGCAGCGCGCGCCGAAACAAAGCAGTTTCAGAGTGTCCGATTTCAAAGCATGGTCCGGCTTTCTACCGCTTGCTGACCCGATATTTTGCTGTGGCAAAATAAGGTCAAGTTCCCACGCTGCTCGGGCTAGAGACTATCAATCTTCCATTGTCCGGCTCATACTCAGCAGAGGAGCTGGGTAAACGAAGCCAGCGGTCGTTTAACTCTTTGTTACATTCGGTTTACAAACTTTTACAGTCATTGTCTCAGGATCGGCGCAACCTATCGGGTAACAACTTTGGAGTGGGGGGCGATTTGGACGGGGATAATGGTTTCAGCCCCATCGGCGGGCCGATTAATGAGGCAGAACAGAATCGCCGGCATCTGGCGATCGTCGATCGCAGCGCGTTGAGGCGCGACTGCCTGCGTCTTGCTCTCAGCCAGCAGCCGCGCAGATGGCGGGTCACCGATGTCGAGTGTGCTGCGGATTTGGTCCGGCTGATCCGGCAGGGTGCAGGGTTTTCGGTCATCCTGTTGGGCGCGGCAAGTTGCCGGCAGATCGACTTGTCCGATCTTTCGCTGCTGGCGGTAACCGCGAAGACCCCGATCCTGGTGGTCGCTGATTGCGACGATTCGGAGCGCGCTCGTACGCTGCTGCGGTCGGGCGCCAAGGGCTTTCTGCCGATGACATGCGGGCTAAAGGTGCTGGTTGGGGCTCTGGAGCGCATGCGGGAAGGCGGGAGCTTTGTGCCGCTGGTGCTGAGCGAGACGAACGGCAGTGGTGTGTTGCGCGAGACGGAGAGTCCGACCCGTTCCGTACTGACGCGGCGCCAGCGGGATGTCCTGGCGTTAATATCTGAAGGCAAGTCGAACAAGCTGATTGCGGACGCCCTAGGGATGTCCGAAAGCACGGTCAAGGCGCATGTAAAGCAGATTATTCGCCGCCTCCATGTCGCCAACCGGACGCAGGCGGCTCTGCTTGCCACCCGCGGCAGCCGTGACGGCGGCGCGGCGACCGCACCGATGTTGGCGGGGGTATTGTAAGCATCCGGCATCGCGGAATAATCTTCGGCAAACATGCGGGGCGCCGCGGCCGGCGCCGCCTGCCGAGGAGGAAGTTACGCCATGTCAAGCCGGACCGTGATCCCGACCTCGGCTCACCCGCAAGCGGGCAGGATCAGCGAAGCCGATTACTACAAACTCTATCAGCACTCGCTCGATGATCCCGACGGATTTTGGGGCGAGCACGGCAAACGGCTCGACTGGATCAAGCCATATACCAGAGTAAGAGACGCATCGTTCGACGGCGATGTCCGGATCGCTTGGTACGAGGACGGAACCCTCAACGCCTCCTATAACTGCATCGATCGACACCTTTCCCGGCGGGGTGACCAGATCGCCATCCTGTGGGAAGGCGACGATCCCGCCGAGGATCGCCGCATAACTTATCGCGAACTGCACGAACAGGTGTGCCGGTTCGCCAATGTACTGAAACAACACGGCGTCAAAAAAGGCGACCGGGTAACGATTTACTTGCCGATGATCCCCGAGATTGCGGTGGCGGTGCTGGCTTGCGCTCGAATCGGCGCGATCCACTCGGTCGTATTCGGCGGATTCTCCCCGACAGCCTCGCCGGCCGGATTCGCGATTGCCGCTCGACATTTTTGGTGACGGCCGATGAAGGGCTGCGCGGCGGCCGCAAAGTGCCGTTGAAGCGCAACGCCGACGCGGCGCTCGAAAGCTGCCCCGATGTCCGCACCGTGGTCGTGGTCCGGCGCACCGGTAGTGCGGTCAATTGGGTCGCCGGCCGCGATGTCTGGTATCACGAGGCGTGCGCCGCCGCCTCGACCGATTGCCTGCCGGCGGAAATGTCGGCCGAAGATCCGCTGTTCATCCTGTACACTTCGGGCTCGACCGGCCAGCCCAAGGGTGTTTTGCACACGACCGGCGGTTATCTCGTCTACGCCTCGATGACGCACGAATATGTTTTCGACTATCGCGAGGGCGAGATTTATTGGTGCACCGCCGATGTCGGTTGGGTCACCGGGCACAGCTACATTCTCTATGGGCCGCTCGCCAACGGCGCCACTACCCTGATGTTCGAGGGCGTCCCCAATTACCCCGATCCGTCGCGCTTCTGGCAGGTCGTCGACAAGCACAAGGTGTCGATCTTCTACACGGCACCCACTGCGATCCGCGCCTTGATGCGTGAAGGCGAAGAGTTTGTGCGCCGCACCAACCGACGCTCATTGCGCATTCTCGGGACGGTAGGCGAGCCGATCAACCCCGAGGCGTGGCTATGGTACTACGACCACGTCGGCGAGCAGCGCTGCCCGATTGTCGATACCTGGTGGCAGACCGAAACCGGTGGCATTTTGATCACCCCGATACCGGGAGCAACGCCACTCAAACCCGGCTCGGCGACGCGGCCGTTTTTCGGGGTCGAGCCGTTGCTGTTCGACAATGAAGGCAAGCGCGTCGAAGGCCCGGGCGAGGGAAATTTGTGCTTGGCTCGCTCATGGCCGGGGCAGATGCGCACCGTTTACGGCGACCATCGCCGCTTTATCGACACCTATTTTTCGACTTTCCCTGGCCTTTATTTTACCGGCGACGGGGCGCGCCGCGATGAAGACGGGTACTATTGGATCACCGGGCGGGTCGACGACGTGATCAATGTCGCCGGCCACCGGCTCGGCACCGCGGAAATCGAAAGCGCGCTCGTCGCCCATCCAAAGGTGGCCGAGGCCGCGGTCGTCGGCTATCCGCATGACATCAAAGGCCAGGGCATCTACGCCTATGTCACGTTGCGCATCGATGAGGAGCCGAGCGAGGAATTGCGCCGCGAACTCGTCGCCTGGGTGCGTCAGGAAATCAGCCCGATCGCCGCACCCGACCTTGTGCAATGGGCGCCCGGATTGCCAAAGACCCGCTCCGGCAAGATTATGCGCCGCATCCTGCGCAAGATCGCGGCCGATGAGCACGATGCGCTCGGCGACACCTCGACCCTCGCCGATCCGACAGTGGTCGACGATCTCGTCGGCAGCCGCCTCAACCGCGCCCCTTAGCGGCAAGCTCCTATGCCGGGCGAGCTATCCGAACCGAACGATCTGACCGTGCGTTATCGTGGCGTAATACATTCGTTGATGCCTATTTGACCGCTGGTTCTCCGGCAATTCGAGGACGTGAACAGGGAGGCCTACCAACGGTCGCACATTGACGTTGCAGAGATGTGCAATGATCACCTCTGAGATCGAAGTAAGATCATCGATAACTTTCCTCATGAGGAGGGCTGTGGTGTTCCGTTCCACCTCCTCGCCCGCTCGAACGTGCTCGACGCAAGGAAGATCAATTTGACCAGAGCTGTTAAGGCGAAAGTCTATTACTGCGATATGTCCTGTCCGTCTTTGGATGTTCGATTAAATCGCGCATTTCCAGCACAAAAAGGAGAAACGGTCGGATCGCATTCAGATATTGGGCAATGGGCGACTCGGCGCCGTACCGCTGTGTGACAAGTGCAATTAGTGAATCAATCCATTTCTTTGAAATCTCCTTCGCATAAAAGAGTTTGGCAATATCTTCCAATGTATGAACAACGTGGCCTGCCTTCTGGGAAAATGCGTCACATCTCGCCTTCAGATCAGGGACTGAAGGCAGCCGCAACCCTCTCTGCCTTTGCACTTGTTTTTCGAAGGAGGTCTTAGCGTCCGATACTGCTGCCTCTAGCGCTAGCGACATTCCGGTCATGGTCGCTAGGTGCTGCAATAGGGCCAGAGCCAAGCGGAGCCCCGCTATTTCGTCGAAATCTGGGCCGAGTACCGTTTTTCGAAACAGCGTGTGAGCAGTCAAGAAAATCCGGGCCACCGTTGGATCGTCTGCACCCAATCCTAACAACTTCTGCTGAGTGTTCGGGATCGCGGCGTTGGTGCGCTTAGGGTCGATCTGATCGGCAAGCTGTATGGCGTGAATGCTATGGCCTTTGATGATCAGGAGCCTATCCCCCAGAGAAACCATTTCCGAAATGGCGCTACTATCTTCGGCATCGTCGATTTCCATCGACATTCCGGAATTACGCAGACGGTCAATACGCCGCTCCTCGGCCATTGCTCACCTCGAATTAACCTTGTGAGGCCGTATCGCCTTTCTCGTCAAAATGGCGAGCGCGCTATCAATTTCTAGTCCGCCGAGCCTTGAGCGAAGCCAACTTAATTTCCCCCCAGGAAGGGAGCGCGTTAGCGAGTTCCAAGCGGTTCAGGCGCCTTCATCGTACTCGGTCGAGATGTCTTGGCCGGTGTAGTCCGGCATAAAGGCGGTGGACGCCAGGCTGATTACGGCGCAAGCCGCGATGTAGATGGCGATCGCATAGCTGGACTTATATGCCGCGAACAGCGCCGTCGCGATCAGCGGCGCCGGACCGCCAGCGATGACCGAGGCGAGCTGGTACCCGAGCGAGGCGCCACTGTAGCGCAGGCGCGGGGTGAACGCCTCGGCGATCAGCGCCGCCTGCGGCCCATACATCATATCGTGCGGGATCAGCGACAGTACGATCGCGATAAACACCGCCGCCGGCAGAGCGGTACCGAGCATCCCGAAATAGAAAAAGCCGAACACACCCATTGTGGCGGCACCGATCAGGTACATTTTGCGCCGCCCGATCCGGTCGGAGATGTGACCCGAGAGCGGGATCGTCACAAACGAGACGAGCGCCGCGACCAGCACCGCACTGAGGATCAGGTTGCGCGGCAGCTTGAGCGTGCCGACGCCATAGGCGAACACAAAGGCGGTGAAGATGTAAAACGGCGCCTGCTCGCCCATCCGCACCAGCGCCGACAGGATGATCTCCTTCGGCTGCTTTTTGATCACCTCGATGATCGGGGCGCGCTCGACCTTTTGTTCCGATACCAGTTTCCGAAATACCGGCGTTTCCAGAATGCCGAGCCGGACCCACAGCCCGATCCCGACCAGAAGGATGCTCAGCGCAAACGGGATGCGCCAGCCCCAAACCAGGAACTGATCGCCCGACCAGGCGCTGAACGCCAGCACCGCCAAGTTTGAGAGAAACAGACCCGACGGCACCCCGAATTGCGGCCAGGACGCGACCAGCCCGCGGCTGTGGTGGGTGCGCGACCATTCCATCGCGATCAGCACCGAGCCGCCCCATTCGCCGCCGACGCCGATTCCCTGGATGACCCGCAGCACGGTCAGGATGACGGCGCCCCAGATCCCGATCGAGGCGTAGCTCGGCACGAACGCGATCAGGAAAGTCGCAATGCCCATCGCCATCAAGGTTGCGATCAGCGTCGCCTTGCGGCCAATGCGGTCGCCGTAATGGCCGAAGATGGCGGCCCCGATCGGGCGCCCGACAAAGCCGATGAAGTAGGTGCCAAAAGCGGCCAATGTCGCCGATAGCGGGTTCTGGTTGGGAAAATAAAGCTTGCCAAAGACGAGACCCGCGGCCGTCCCGTAGAGAAAAAAGTCGTACCATTCGATTGTGGTGCCGACAGTCGCGGCGATCACCGCCCGGCGCAGCTGAGCGCTATGCTCCTTGTCCGAAAAGGTGCCGGGAGCCATCGTCGAGGTCATGGCGGTTTCTCCTTACATCGCGACGGTTGGCTTGGCCGCTGCCGCAATGCCAAGCTCCGAAGCTTGTCAATCCGTAGAACTTATAGGGGAGCTGGCGCCGTATTACATTCGATTGATTGGATCAATCCAGCATCTGCCGCAATTGTCGGGCGGCGACAACGAGCATCGCCAGATCGGGGCTGGCGCTCGCGCGCAATTCGCGGGCGAAGGCTTCGGCCGGGACAAGATCCGCGGCGTGCACGGCGGACCACGCGGCAAGCGGGTCGGCGGAGGAAGCTTCGGCCGCCGCCAAGATGCGCGAAGAGAGATCGGCTTGCAAAGTCAGCAAGTCTTCGATCGTCGCCTCGACAGCGAGCTTTTGCCATTGCGTCTCGGCCGGCAGGCGTCGCGCCGCGGCGCGCATTTCATCCAGGGCAAAGCGCACGCCGGCCTCGAAATAGACCCGCGCCGCGCGGTCGAGAGGCTGGCCCGCGCGCTCGGCGAGCTCCACGATATCGAGCGCCGGAGCCAGGAAGATCATTGCCGCGATTTTCGCCGCGAGCTCTTCCGGCACACCGGCTGCGATAAAGTGATGGGCCCGCTCGTCGACGATTGCCTTGTCGCGCGCCGGCAGCAAATCGCCAAGCGTCGTCGCGAGCGAGCGAACATGCGGGGCCAGCCGCGCCGGCTCAACCCCGAGGTCCAGGCGATGCCGCTGCAGCAGCCAAGTCGCGGCGCGCTCGACAATCGCCGCGATCTCGAGCAGCATTTCGGTCTGCACCCGCGCCGGAACGATATTGTCGAGCGCTTCGATTTCGGCCCACAGTTCGGGCAATTCAAAGACCTGACGGACGATCAAATACGCGCGCGTGATCTCCGATCCCGCACGCCCGGTGCGGGATCGGAGATCGGAAACAAACGTCACGCCGGCGCGGTTGACGAGGTCGTTGGTGACCACGGTGGCGGTGATCTCGCGGCGCAGCGGATGAGTTGGGATTTGCCGGCCAAGCCGCTCGCGCAACTCGGCGGGAAAATAGCCGTAGAGCTCGGTCGCAAGCTCGGGTGCGTCCGGCAGATCGGAGGCGAGAAGCTCGGTATCGAGCGCCATCTTCGAATAGGCCAGCAGCACCGCGAGTTCCGGACGCGTGAGGCCCTGCCGGTGCGCCGCGCGGTCGGCGAGGGTCTCGTCATCGGGTAGGAATTCGAGCGCCCGGTCGAGCCGCCCGGATTTTTCGAGGTCGCGGATCAGCCGCGCCTGACGATCGAGCGCCGACATTCCGCGCCCTTCGGCAACCGAGAGCGCCTCGCCTTGCAGGTAATTGTCGCGCAACACCAGCGCCGCGATATCTTCAGCCATGCCATGCAATAGGGGTTCGCGCTCCGGCGCCGCCAACTGCCCGGCGGCGATCGCGCGGTCCATCAGGATCTTGAGGTTGACTTCGTGGTCCGAGGTATCGACCCCGGCGGAATTGTCGATTGCATCGGTATCAATCCGGCCGCCGGCCAGCGCGTAAGCGATGCGGCCGCGCTGGGTGACGCCGAGATTGGCGCCCTCGCCGACCACCTTTGCGCGCACCTCGTCGCCGTTGATGCGCAGCGCGTCGTTGGCGCGGTCGCCGACTTCGGCGTGGCTCTCATCGGGCGCCTTGACGAAGGTGCCGATGCCGCCAAACCACAACAAGTTCCACCGGCGCGCCAAGCAGTTTGCGGATCAATTCGGCCGGGGTCAGGTGGTCAGCCTCGATACCGAACAGCCGCTTCATCTGAGGACTGATCGCGACCGATTTGGCTTGACGCTCAAAGACGCCGCCGCCCTCCGAGATCAGCTTTGGATCGTAATCGGCCCAGCTCGAGCGCGGCAGGCGGAACAGGCGCTGGCGCTCGGCAAAGCTGCGCGCCGGGTCGGGATCGGGATCGACAAAAATGTGCCGATGATCAAAGGCGGCGAAGAGGCGCAGATGGCGTGACAGCAACATGCCGTTGCCAAAGACGTCGCCCGACATGTCGCCAACACCGATGACAGTCAGATCACTTGTCTCGATATTGCGGCCGAGTTCGCGGAAATGCCGTTTGACCAATTCCCAGGCGCCGCGCGCCGTGATGCCCATTGCCTTGTGGTCATAGCCGGCCGAGCCGCCCGAGGCGAAAGCGTCGCCAAGCCAAAACCGATATTCCTCGGAAATCGCATTGGCGTAATCGGAAAATGTCGCGGTGCCCTTGTCGGCGGCAACGACAAGATACGGGTCGTCGCCATCATGGCGGACGACATCGGGCGGCGGCACGATGCGGTGCCCGCCACCGTCGTCACTGACAATGTTGTCGGTCAGATCGAGAAGGGCGCGGATCAGGATCTTGTAGCACTCGACCGCTTCCGGGCCGAGTTGCTCGCGCGCCTCAGGCGGCCGCTTGACGACAAACCCGCCCTTGGCGCCGACCGGGACGATGACCGCGTTTTTGACCGTCTGCGCCTTCATCAGGCCCAGGATCTCGGTGCGAAAATCCTCCTTGCGATCCGACCACCGGATGCCGCCGCGCGCGACTTTGCCGGCGCGCATATGCACCCCCTCCACCCGCGGACTGTGGACGTAGATCTCGAACAGCGGGCGGGGTGCGGGCAATAAATCTATTTCGCTGCTGGCGAGTTTGACCGCGAGATAGGGTTTGGGTTCACCTGACGGCAATCGCTGAAAGTAATTGGTGCGCACCGTCTTCAATACGAGCGTCAAATAGCTGCGCAGGATGCGATCTTCGTCGAGGCTCGCGACCATATCGAGTGCGTGATCGATCGCCTGGACTTCGCCCATCACCTGAAGTCCGCGGTCGGCCGGTCCCGTCGGATCAAAACGGATTTCGAAAAGGCTGATGAGCCGCGCCGCAATATCGGGATGGCCGCCGAGCGCGTCTTCCATATAGGCTTGGCTAAAGGCGCTGCCGGCCTGTCGCAGTACCTTGGCGTATAGACGCAGCAGGCTGATTTGCCGCGCCGACAGACCGGCGGCAAGCACCAGCCGATTGAACCGGTCGTTTTCGATCCGGCCGGTCCACAGGGCGACCAGCGCTTCTTCGAAACGTCTCTTGACCCGGCCCGAGACAACCGCCGCGGCGGTATCGCCGGCGAGCTGGAATTCATCGACCCAGACCGCGTGGCCGTCGATGCTGTCGATGCGGTACGGCTCCTCGGCTACAACGCGCAGGCCGAGGTTTTCGAGCATCGGCAGCACATCCGACAGCACGATGGGTTCCTCGGCGCGATACAGCCGCAGACCCATGAGCCCAGTCTCGGCGATCGGATGCAGTGCGACTTCCAGCGGCGAGCCGGCAAGCGCCTTTTCGATCCGGGGCAAATCGGCGAGCGCCTGGGTGGTTTGGGTTGCCGCCTGATAGGCGACCGGGAACGGCTTCAGCCGGCGCAGCCGTGCCTGCGCTTCGGCCTCGCCGAAGGCTGCTGCGGCTTCTTCCTCGAGGTGATCCGACCAGCTGCGCCCGGCTTCGGCAAGCTCGCGTTCGAGCGCCGCGGGATCGACCGCCGGCACCTGGCCGCGCGTCGTGCGAATGATGAACTGGATCCGCGCCAGCACCGAATCGTCGAGATGCGTGTAAAACGCCGACAACCGGCCGGCGAAGGCCTGTTCGAGGATCGTCGCAAACCGCCGCCGCAGATTGCTGTCATAGCGTTCGCGCGGCGCATAGACGAGGCACGAGACAAAGCGTTCGAGCGGATCGCGGCGGACGAATACCGCGATGCGCTGGCGCTCCTGCAGATTGAGAATGCCGAGGACGGTGTTAAACAGCTCGTCCTCGCTGCCCTGAAACAGCTCGTCGCGCGGCAGTGTGTCGAGAATGTGCGTCAGCGCCTTGCCGTCATGGCTCGCCGGCGACAATCCGGAGCGCACCATGATGTGGCGGACTTTGCGGCGCAGCAGCGGAATGGCGCGTGGGTCGCGGCTGTAGGCGAGCGACGTGAAAAGTCCGAGAAACAGACGGATGCCGATGACGCCGCCGTTCGCATCGAAGCGACGAATCCCGATCACATCCATATGCGCGGTGCGGTGGACTGTCGCGCGGCGGTTCGATTTCGTAATGACCAGAAGCTCGCGGCGGCGAATGAAGTCCTGTACGTCGGCAGGCAACGACGACAGATCGCGCAATCCGTCGAATATCCGATAGTTCGGATCGGCGAGGATGCCTAAGGCCGGCCGGAAATGCTCGGTGGCGCCGTCGAACAGATATTCGCGATAACCGAGAAAGGTGAAGTTGTCGTCATCGAGCCAGTCCAGAAAATCCTGAACCTCAGCGACTTCGTGCAGCGGCACTGGTGGCGTCGGCGGTCCCGGCAATTCGTCGCGCACCGCCCTTAAGGTTTGGCGCATTGCCTCCCAGTCCGCGACCGCCGCCCGCACATCGGCGAGAACCCGCGACAGGTCCAGGGTCAGCTTCTCCAACCCGGTGGGGTCGGGCTCGCGCGTGATTTCGATCTGCATCCACGATTCGCGGAGCCCCGGATCGCCGTTGTCGCGTACCTGGAGCAGCCTCCCGACCGGGTCCCGCTCCACCGTCAGGATCGGATGAATGACAAGACGAACGACGCGGTCGCCGGCATTGATCGCACCGGTCACCGAATCGACAAGAAAGGGCATATCGTCGTTGACGATCCCGACAATCGTATGCGGTGAGGACCAGCCATCGATATCGGGCTCAGGATTGTAGACCCTTATTTTGGGCTGTCCCGGACGCCGGCGCTTGGCAAAGCGCCACAGGGATAGTGCGGCGCCGCAGAGATCCTTGGGGCCCCGCGCGGCGACATCGCCCGGCGGCACGTGCTCGTAAAACTTGGTGATCACCCTTGCGGCGATGTCTTGGTCGGCCGGATCGAGATGTTCCGCGCAGAGGGTGATCGCCTTGCCGATCAGTCGGGCCTTTTTCGCTTCACCGGGCGCTCCCAGCTCGTCGAAATCCGGGCTGAGGCCGATCTCTTTGCTCTTCTCCGGCAGGTTGAGGTCGATTGTGTCGGTCATTGGTGATAAAACACTGGGTAGCCGGTGGCGTCCGAACAAGTTTGCCGGCGCATCGGGGATTGTGAAAACCGGGCGAAGTCGGCGATGATGGCGATGTCCTTGGGGATCTCGTTCACCGCTCGCCAACCAATCCTCGGCACCGATGCGTATTTTGGCCCAGCTCCGCCGCGGTGTCATTTATCTGCTGCCGTTAGCGGTGCTGTTGGTCGCGATCGGGGCGCGTATCGCTGCTCCCGACCTGCTCGACCGGCTGTCGCTGATCGCCTTTGATCTCTATCAGCGTGCGGCGCCGCGCCAGCCCGGCAATGCGCCGATCCGCATCATCGACATCGACGACCAGAGCTTGAACAAGATCGGTCAGTGGCCCTGGCCGCGCAGCATTGTGGCGCAAATGGTCGATCGTCTCGCTGCCGCCGGGGCTGCGGTGATCGCTTTCGACATCGATTTTGCCGAGCCCGACCGTACCTCGCCCAAAATGCTGCTGCCGCTGATCGCGCAGAACGGGGTTGGGCCCGCCGACGCCGAAAAGCTGTTATCGGCCTTGCCCGACCCGGATCAGGCGCTCGCCGCGTCGATCAAGAAAGTTCCGGTGGTAACGGGGTTCATTCTGGCCGATCGGGGCGAGTCCCGGCCGCCGGCGGAGAAGGCCGGTTTTGCCCTGAACGGGACTGACCCGCTTGGCCATGTCGAGGGTTTTCCCAAGGTAGTGCCGGACCTGCCGGTGCTCGAAGCGGCCGCCGCCGGGGACGGCTTTCTGAACCAATACCTCGACTGGGATCACGTCGTTCGCCGCGTGCCGTTGATCCTGACGCTGACCTCCAAGCCCTATCCGTCATCGCCGAACGGCGCGCCCTATCCGTCGCTCGCCGCCGAAGCGCTGCGCCTTGCTTTTGGAGCATCGACCTACACCCTGCGGGCATCGGGCGCCAACGGCGAACAAAACTTCGGTCAGGATACCGGCCTGACCGCAATCCGCATCGGCCCGGTAACCGTGCCGACCGACGCCGCCGGGCGAGTGTGGCTGCACTTCGCGGCGCACGACCCGCATCTCTATATCTCCGCCGCCGACATTTTGGCCGGCAAATTCGACCCGGCGCGGATTTCAGGCCATATCGTTCTGGTTGGAACCTCCGCCTCCGGGGTGATCAACGATTTGCAGGCGACGCCGCTGGCGCGCGGGGTTCCGGGCGTCGAGATCCACGCCCAATTGATCGACGCGATCCTGCAGGGAGATTTTCTGACCCGGCCCGATTGGGCGCTCGGGGCCGAAATTCTATTTGCATTGGTGCTCGGCGCCGCGCTGATCTTGGTGTTGCCGCGGATCGGCGCCCTGCCCGCCGCCCTCGTCGGAGGCGCCTGTGTCGCCGCGGCGCTCGGCGGTTCGTGGGCGGCGTTCAAATATGCCCATCTGCTGCTCGACCCGGTCTATCCGTGGGCGGTGCTGACCCTCGTTTATTTGGTGGCGAGCCTGATCGGCTATTTGCGCACCGAGGCGCGTCAGCGTGAGATCCGCAGCGCCTTCTCGCGCTATATGTCGCCGCATTACGTCGAGGAATTGGCAAAGCACCCGGAAAAACTCGTTCTCGGCGGCGAGAAGCGGGTAATGACGATCATGTTCTGCGATATCCGCGGCTTTACCAGCCGCGCCGAAGGGATGGATGCACACGCTCTGACGCATTTTATGAATACATTTTTGTCGCCGATGACCGAAATCATCACTGAAGAAAAAGGGACGATCGACAAGTATATCGGCGATTGCATCATGGCGTTCTGGAACGCGCCGCTCGACGACCCCGACCATGCGAAGAATGCGGTGCATGCGGCGCAGCTGATGCGCCGCAAGCTGGTCGAACTCAACCATATGTGGGCGGAAGAGGCGGCGGCCGACGGCAGGCCGTTTCGGCCGGTGCAAATCGGCATTGGCATCAATACCGGGGAATGCGTTGTCGGCAATTTCGGCTCGCAGCAGCATTTTGACTATTCGCTGCTCGGCGACCCGGTGAATTTAGCCTCGCGGCTCGAAGGTCTCGGTAAGGTCTATGGCATCGACCTGGTGATCGGCGAGGAGACTGCCAGCCGCCTCGAGGAGCCGGCGCTGATCGAAGTCGATCTCGTTGCAGTCAAGGGCAAATCGCAGGCCGGCCGCGTCTATACACTGCCACCCGAGCGCATCGCGGCGGAGGAGTTTGTGGAGCGGCATTCCGATCTGTTGCACGCCTACCGCCATCAGGATTGGTCGGCGGCGCTCGGGCTGCTCGAGGATAGCCGGCTCGCCGCCGCCCGGCATCTGGCGCCAGTTTACGAACTCTACCGGCGCCGAATCGCGCATTTCCAGATCGAGGCGCCCCCCGCCGATTGGGACGGTGTCTTTACCGCCGAAGAGAAATAATTGCCCTGCTCTAGCGTAGCTAACCGACAGTGTATCTTGGATTAACTACGAATGTCGCGAAATGTCGCCGAATGTTACAGTTCGTAACAAAAAGTCTTTATTCCAAGGGCATTTTTTGCGATAATGCGACTATAGAAGGTCTCCCCAAACGGGATGACACCCGCCGTGACGACCGTTGTCGTCAAGGAGCGTAGAAGGGTCATGGTGATGGAGTTTCAAGTCTGCAGACGGGGCCGCGAGGCGAGATGGGTGGTCACGCTCGGCAAGACCGTCTACGGCGCGTATCTGGACAAAGAACAGGCTTTGCTCGACGCCGTGGACGCTGCCCGCGATGCATTGGCCGCGGGTAACGAGGCGCAGGTCTGGATCAGGGAGCGGGCGAGGACAGCGCGCGTCTTCTGAGGTGTCGACCCTCAGAGGCAAAACACGATCAGTTCACAATGCGGCGATCATATCCGCTGTCACCAATGTGATGCCGCCATCGGTGCGGTAAAAGCGTTTGGCGTCGAGCTCAGGATCCTCGCCGATCACCATCCCCTCCGGGATATGGCAACCGCGGTCGACCACAACCCTGGTCAGCCGCGCATGACGGCCAATCTCGACATCGGGCAGCAGCACCGCTTCATGCGTCTTGGCAAACGAATTGACCCGGCAATTGGAAAACATCAGCGACCGGCGAACCGTGGCGCCCGACACGATGCAGCCGCCCGAAACCATTGAATCCACCGCCATCCCGCGGCGATCGTCATCATCGAACACGAATTTTGCCGGCGGCAATTGCTGCTGATAGGTCCAGATCGGCCAATTGGAATTGTAGATGTCGAGCGAGGGGGTCGGCATAACCAGGTCGAGATTCGCCGCCCAATAAGCATCGATCGTGCCAACATCGCGCCAGTAAGCCTCCGCCTCGAAGGTGGTTTTGACGCAGCTTTCCTCAAAGGAGTGAGCCACCGCCTCACCGCGGCTCACTAACCTGGGGATAATGTCTTTGCCGAAATCGTGGCTTGATGTCGGATCACAATGATCGCGTTCGAGTTCGGCATAGAGGAAATCGGCGCTGAACACATAAACGCCCATGCTGGCCAATGCCCGGTCAGGCTTGCCGGCCATCGCCGGCGGGCGGCGCGGCTTTTCCTGGAAATCGAGGATGCGCATCGACCGATCGACTGCCATAACGCCGAAATCCGATGCTTGTTCGAGCGGCACCTCGATGCAGGCGACCGTGCAATCCGCCCCCTTGGCGACATGGTCCGCCAGCATGAAGGAGTAATCCATCTTGTAGATATGGTCGCCGGCCAAGACGACGAAGTATTTCGGGCCGGCGGCGCGGAAGATGTCAAAGTTCTGATACACCGCATCGGCGGTACCGCGATACCAAGTTGCTTCGTCGAGGCGTTGTTGCGCCGGCAGCAGGTCGAGAAACTCGCCCAACTCCGGCCGCAGAAACGACCAGCCCATCTGCAGATGGCGCAGCAGACTGTGCGCTTTGTACTGGGTCAGGACTGCGATTCGGCGTACCCCGGAATTGAGGCAACTCGATAGCGCAAAGTCGATGATACGAAACTTGCCGCCGAAAAACACCGCCGGCTTGGCGCGGCGGTCGGTCAGCTGCTTTAGGCGACTGCCGCGGCCGCCGGCCAAAATGAGACCGAGCGCCTGTCGCGCCAGCCGCTGTTGAATGCGTGCGTCGGAAAGCATATCGATCTCCCTTAGCCGCACCGTGGCTGCTAGATAATGACGCGCGAGCGTGAATGTCTAATGATCGCGGTAACGGCTGTGCTGACGGAGCCGGTTCGGCTGCGCTGCGGCCATGCTCAGCCCGCTCCGGCCGATTTCCGTGGAGTTAACCAAAACCCGGGTTCTCAAGTTCCAAGGACATTGCAGCCAAAGTACAAATCCAAAGTACATCGCGTAGGGTCTTATTCCGCTTCCGCCACCGCTTCTTCGAAGGCTACGAGTGTCTTCTCGATCGCCTCGCGCGGCAAGTCGCGGGTAATGAAGACCATGCGCGTGCGATGGTCGTCGCTCGGCCATTGCGGCAGCAGCACCGGGGGGTGAAACAGATGCTGCACGCCATGGATGACGACCGGCTCGTCGGGCCGGTCGCTGAGCGCGACGATTGCCTTTAGCCGCAATAGATCGTCACCGCGCATCGTTGCCAGCGCATCGAGCCAAGTCGACAAGGCCGCCCATGAGATCGGCTGGTCTCGGGTGATGCAGAAGGCTCGGATGCGATCGTCGTGGCGGTTGACGTCGAGCGCCTCGTGATCGTGGTCGTGCTCATGCTCTGCGGCAAAGGCCTCATCGCGCAGCCAGCGCTGGACGTCGACGCTTTTGCTCTGCGGATCGTAAAAGCCGAGATTGAACAGCAAAGCCGGATCAACTTCGCCATGTGACACCTGCAATATCGGCGCGCTCGGGTTCAGCGAGGCGAGCCGGGCCTTCAGCGAGGCCAGGGTATTCGCCTCAGCGAGATCGGTTTTGCTCAGCAGCAACCGGTCGGCAACCGCCGCCTGCTTCAGCGCCTCGGGCTGCTGGTCGAGAGTGCCGGCGCCGTTGACGGCGTCGACCGCCGTCACGACGCCATCGAGCGAATAGCGGGCGGCAACCAGCGGGTCCGAGATCAAGGTGTGAAGGATTGGCGCCGGGTCGGCCAGACCGGTCGTCTCGATGACGACGCGAGCAAAATGCGGCACCTTGCCGTTAGCGCGGCCGACAAACAGGTTCAGCAGGGTATCGGCGATGTCGCCGCGCACGGTGCAGCACAGGCAGCCGCTGTTTAAGAGGATGACGTCGTCGGTGGCGCTTTCGACCAATAAATGGTCGATGCCGATCTCGCCGAATTCGTTGACGATAACTGCGGTCTCGGCCATCCCGGGTTGCTTGAGGATGTGATTAAGGACGGTGGTCTTGCCGCTGCCGAGAAACCCCGTCAACAAGGTTACGGGAATGAGCGGTGAGGATGGAGTCGAGTTCATTGCCGGGGCCGGCTCCGCTGGGGTGATTGGCGATTGTCGTTCAAATCGCCGCCGGGGTCGAGTTCGCTGCGGCGCTCGTGTTGGCCCCGGACCGAGAGGCGGTCGAAATCGGCGACGACCCGCGCATTCTCGAAAGTGGCGGCTGCCTCGGCCAGGATTTCTTCGGCTGGATAGCGCCCGGAAATATGCTGCAGCAAGAGTTCGCCAACTTGGGCGTCGCGTGCCAGCCAGGCGGCCCTGGCTGCGGTCAAATGCCCGTGCGAGCGCGCCAGTGCCGCATCGCGATCGAGATAGGTCGCCTCGATCACCAGGACGTCGGCGGCTTGCGCCTGCGGGGTCAGCGCCGCAACCTCCTCGACATCGCCGATCACCACGAGTTTGGCGCCGTCACCGGGCGTTCCGCGCACCATTTCGGGCGTGATGATGCGGTCATCAATCAGTGTAACCGGCCGGCCTTCGGCCAATTCGCGGCGCTCGGGCCCATCCGGCACGCCGAGGGCGGCGAGCCGCTCGGGCAGCAACGGAACCCGCGGCTCTTCCGCAAAGCGATAACCGAGGCTTTGGGTGCCGCGATGCTGGACCGCAAAGGTTTCGAGGCGCCAGCCCGGCCACGATTGCACCAGCCCCGGCTCGACCGCGCGCAGCCGGTAGCCGGCGGCGCGCTCCCCGCCGACAGTCAGAGCGAGGTAGTGCCCGACATAGCCGACCGTCTCGGTGCTGCCGACAATCTCGATCGGCTGCTCGATGCCGAAAAGCGCACGGGTGGCGACGAGCCCAGGCAACCCGCCGATATGGTCGAGATGCGCATGTGTCAACAGTACATGGCGCAGACCGCGAAAGCCGAGCCGAGCGCGCATCAGCTGGCGCTGGGTCCCCTCGCCGCAATCAACCAGAAACCGGTCAGGACCGCGTCCGACATACGATGCCGGTGAGCCGCGCTCGGCCGATGGTACGGCCGCAGACGTTCCAAGAAAGACGAGATCAAACATCGCTGCTCAATGCCGGCGGATGATACCCTGCTCTCGACATATGTGGCGGCAATCCCGAGCGATCATGGCAGATCTGAACCTCGAAAACGCGACAATCGACGAATTGCGCGAGATGCTGGGGCAGGGCAGGACGACCGCGGCGGCACTGGTCGGAGCATATCTCGCGCGTATCGAGGCTTACGACCGCAGCGGTCCGCGTCTGGCGGCAATCCGCCAGATTAATCCCGACGCCATGACAATCGCTGCGGCGGTCGATTCCGCTAAACCCGCCGGGGATGTGCCGCTCCAGGGCATCCCGATCCTCGTCAAGGACAACATCGCCACCGCCGACCGCCAGCACACGACGGCTGGGTCGTTGGCTCTCGCCGGCGCCCGGGCATATCGCGACGCCACCGTCGTTCGATTGCTGCGGCAAGCGGGGGCAATCATCCTCGGCAAAGCGAATTTGACAGAATTTGCCAACATCCTCGCGGTCGACATGCCGGCGGGATATAGCTCGCTCGGCGGGCAGGTTAGAAATCCCTACGCGCCGCTGCTCGGCGACGGCGATATCCCGATCGTCTCGCCCGGCGGGTCGAGCTCGGGTTCGGCGGCAGCGGTCGCGGCTGGTCTGGCCTCGGCGGCGATCGGCACCGAGACTTCGGGCTCGCTATTGTCCCCGGCCTGTCAATGCGGTCTCGTTACGGTCAAGCCGACTGTCGGTCTTGTCAGCCGCGCCGGCATCATTCCGATCGCGCACAGCCAGGATACGGCAGGGCCGCTCACGCGCACTGTCCGTGACGCAGCGATCTTGCTGAATGTGCTGGCGGCATCCGACCCGCTTGATCCCGCCAGCGAGGCTCTGCGGCGTCCGACCGATTACACCAGCGGCCTCGACAAGGACGGGCTCAAGGGCGCTCGCATCGGTGTGCCGAGCGATCCCGCCGACCCCGGCAACGATGTCTATTACGGGCCGCTCCCGCCCCGCGCGGCGGTGGTGATGGAACAGGCGATCGCGGTGGTCGCCGATCTCGGCGCCACGATCGTGCGCGGCAATATGCCGACCGCCGGCTGGATCGGCGGCCCGGGGACCGAGATGGCGATCCTGAACCGCAACCGGGAAAGCCGAACCTGGCTCCAGCCGGTGCGTCGGCCGATCGTCTTTATCTACGAGCTGAAGCACGATCTCGATCTCTATCTGCGCGACTGGGCGAGCGAGACCGAGATGCGCAGCCTCGCCGATATCATTGCCTTCAACGAAGCTGCGGCGGAACGGGCGCTGCGCTTTGGCCAGGACTTGTTTCTCGCCGCGGCGGCGACCCGCGGCGATTTGAGCGCGCCGGAATATTTATCAGCACGGCAGTCGGATTTGCGTTCGGCGCGAGAGCAGGGTCTCGACACCTATATGGAGCGGCATCAGCTCGATGCGGTGCTGTTTCCGGGCGCCGCGGGGGCCTCCATTGCGGCCAAGGCTGGCTATCCGAGCGTCGCGGTGCCGGCCGGGTTTATCGGCGGCGAAGAAACGCCGGAATACCCGTTTGGCGTGACCTTTACCGGCCGCGCCTGGAGCGAGGCGAGCTTGTTGCGCTTAGCCTACGCGTTTGAACAGGCGACCCAGGCCGGCCGCCCGCCTTCCGGATTTTCGCCGCTCACGTAAAGATCTCGATCGAGCCGTCGAGCGCCATCAGCCCGGTGACGACGGCTAAATCGGGGTGATGTTTGGCGACGGCCTCGCGGAATTCGCCAAGTGCTTTTTTGTGCGTGGCGGTTTCGGCTTGCGGCGTTGCGACGCTCGCCGGCCCATAAGCGATCTTAGCGGCGCCGCAGTCGCGGTGATCGATCGCGATGATCCTGTTGATGCGGTGCAGCTGGTAGGAGGTCGCGGTGTTGTCCCAAAACGCCGGCCGCCAAGCGGCGAATTTTGGCGCAACGGCCGCGATCGCCGCGCCGGCGATACAGAACTGGCTGTATTTGCCGCCGAGACCCTGGCCGTCCATGTACTTATAGACCGGCGTCACCATGCGCGGGTCGATGCAGGACAACAGCATGGCTTCATACTCGCCCTCAGCGGCGTGAGCGGCGAATGGCAAGCTCGCGGCAATCCCGGCGAGCGCGAACGCGCGCAGTAGCTGCCGGCGATTGGCTGGTTGTTCAGAAAAGTCGGCGCAACACGAACTGGCAGCGGCGTGCATTGAAGTTCCTCACGGGCGGGAGAATTGCGAAGCGGCCGGCTGCGACGTCTTTGGCCGAACCGCCTCTTAACCGAAAATTGAATAGAGCGGTAGCGACTCCGTTTTCCACCAGCACATCAGATATCCGCCAAAGGCGATCGGGCTGCGTTTGCTTTCAACGCGAGAAACCCAGATGAGCCGCAACAGTAATGGATATAACACAATATATGGTTTCCAAATATCGTTCATGTAATATTCCACACATCACTGCGTTGACAGGGTCAGCCGACCGGGTAAACTGGCCTCCTGCAGGTAAAGACGGATCGCCGAAAATGTTCTATTGGAAAACGGCGGCAATCGTATCGCTGCTGACCCTGATATTTGTTCTGCCAAGCTTCGCCGGTGGGCGGAAAGCGCCACGCGCTTCTTCGGCGGTCCCGGTGGTAAACCCACTCGATCGCATCGCTTTTGCGGTCGATGGCGCCGAATTGAGTCACGGCGCCGATCAGGCGATGTGGCGGATGGACCCGACCGGGCCCCAGGGGCCGATGCAGGTCAGCGAGGCGGCCGCGACCGACGTCGGCGGCGGCGACCGTTTCGATCTCGATCAAAACCGCGAAATCGGACGCGCCTATCTGGCCCAACTCTATCGCCGATACGGCGATTGGCCCGATGCGATCGCGGCTTACAATTGGGGGATCGGCAATCTTAACGCCTGGGTTAAGGCGGGGCGGCCGACCGATCGCTTGGTGCCCGGCGTGACGGCTTATCTGGGCCGGGTGATGCACGACAGCGGTCTGTGCCAGAAATCCCCGGCGAAAGCGCCTCAGCCGAGCGCCTCGCAAGATTTACCCTGCGGCGATCTGGGCCCGTGGTCCAGCCTGGTCGGAAATGGACATTTTCCGCCCGACCCCGGCACCGCTCGGTTTCAAGGCCAACTTGACAGGGCCTTGCGCTTGGCGATGGAGCATGCCCACTGAAATTGGCGACGGCCTCACAGAGTTCCACCAGCGGCCCAACTCCCGAGAAGCAGGGCCAGCCGAAGCGCTAGGTTCCACATCAACAATCCGAGCGCGATGTGGGATAGGATCGCGGTCGACAGCGGCAGCTTTTGTTCGGCCAGCCGGGCCTGCATTAACGACTCCTCCCTCGCGTCCGACTTCGACCGACGCGGTCGATCGTCGCAGCGCTGTTTTCATAGCAAGAGCTACACCAGAACCCTATCCCGCTGAAATGGCGTCCTATTTTTCTAGACAGCGAGCAAAACTGTAAAGGCGAGCGACATTGTTAACGATAAATAATAGCAAGGGGCTAAGCAATTTTGAAACGAAAATCGGGTTAATGGAAGACCGCGCCGCGCCTGCTCGATGCCATGACGGAGAATTCTCATGCCGGAAATCCTCGCCGTCGAGATGTCCGCCCTGTTATTGGCCTTGCTCAGCGTTGGCGCCGCGGACTTCTTTTACCATAGCGACCGGATCGGCCAGGCTTTCCATTCACTCTGGGTGGCGTTGTCGATCACCGCTATGAGCCTGCCGATCTTGAGATGGCTGGCAGGCGTGCTGGTTGGCCCCGGGCTATTCGCCTGGAGCCTGGTCGGAATTATCGAAGCCGGGCTGTTTTTCGGCTTGTTTCGCGGTCTCGCCAAGCTTCCGGCAAGCCGCAGATTTGATCACGGATTGCCGCCACCCGCAAAACAGCCGCAGCCGCCGGCGAGCCGCTAACCGCGGTGGAGCGGCCGGGTCGCTTGGCGTTAGCGGCTCTCTGTTACAGCCGAGCGTAAAGCTCTACGCCGCAGCGTAGCCGGCTGGCGCGGGCTCATCCTTGTCAAAGTCGAACTCGACCTTGGCGCCATGCGGATCATGGAAAAACAGCTGCCAAATGCCGCCGCCGGGCAACCGCCGCAACTCGTATTCGATGCCTTCGCGCTTCAGAGTCTCGACAGTGGCGGGTAGGTCCTTGGCGCTGAACGCCATGTGATCGAGCACGCCGGCGCGCTCCTTTGGCAGCGGGTCCTGCTGAATGACATGCAGGATCGCGCGATCCTCACCCTCCGCATAAAGCCACCAGCCGGGGAATTGGAAAGGCGGCCGCCAGCCCACCTTGAAACCGAACAGATCGCAATAGAAGCGGCGGGTCGCCTCGAGATCGTCGCTCAAGACGGTGAAATGGTTCATTGCCGCGACACTCATGCAGGATCTCCTTTGTGCAGTGCGGACGGTCTCGGCCGAAGGCATCCGCCGGACCCTCGAACATAGGTGTGGCGAAAGAACCGGCTGTCGTCAACGGTGTGAAGCCTTTGCTCGCGGCCGGCAAGGGCGTCCCAACCGCAGGCATTATCGGCAGGTAAGCCGGTGCTCCATGTAGATCACGGCACGATCTAGCCAAGCGCGGGCTTGCTTCGGGCGCGGCTCCCCCTCTTCGAGCGCCGCAATCGCGGCGCGCAACAGGGTCCGCAGCCGAGGATCGAAGGTTTCGGCAGCGCTGCGGACTAGAAAACCGGTCGCCCGCTCCGGACTGGCGAGAACCAATGCGCGAGCGGAGCGCACAAGGAACTCTATATCTGTCACAGCGCGCGAAAAGTGGCTTCCCGTCAAATACGCGTCAAGCTGAGGACGCAACAAACGAGCGGATTTTTGACGCCGCAACGCCGCCACTAAGACCGGTCGGCGATTAGGCGATCGCGCCGGCGAAAATTTTGGCTACCTACCCAAGAGAACCTAAGGTTGGGGTGGTGCGCGCGCCTGGGATCGGCCGGCGACCACTATGATGATGGGGAGAGATTTTCCTGTTTTGCCGGTCGTCCCCCCAACATAATGTTCCCGGCCCGCAAGCCGCGTTCTGCCGAGGGGCGGAGGTGGCGTGCGCCTGTGATGCTGATCAGGGGAGAGAACGGAATGTTTAGCCATGTTATGGTCGGGAGCAACGACATCGCCCGGTCGAAGAAATTCTACGACGCAATCTTCGGAGTGCTCGGCGTTAGTCCGGCCACCCCGGACGCCAGGGGCCGGCTGGCCTATGCGCATAATGGCGGGCGCTTCATGGTGTCGAAGCCAATCGACGGCAAGTCTGCCAGCCCCGCCAATGGCGGCACGATCGGCTTTTTGATGAGCAGCGACGAGCAGGCCAAGGCGTGGCACGATGCCGGCGTCGCGAATGGCGGCACGTCGATCGAGGACCCGCCAGGCATCCGCCAAGGTGCTGCCGGGCAGATGTATCTCGCTTATTTGCGCGATCCCGACGGCAACAAGATCGTCGGGCTTCATCGCATGCCTGCCTGAATTATCGCGGCTCGGGATTGAAGAGGGCCGCCTAGTCCGGGCGGCCCTTTTCGTATCAGCGGGTTTGGAGGCGATAACGGAGCCAGACCACGCCGCCCTCCAACACCTCGCAGCTCGCCAATGTCATCGAGCGGATCGAGGCTGCGACGCCGGCATCCTTGTCGCTCGAGTTGAAGATGCTTGGCGCGCCCTTTGCCCCATCGACGGCGGGGCAGATCGCGACGCTGATCTCGTCGATCAGGCCCGCCCGCAAAAAAGACCCGTTCGAGCCGCCGCCGCCTTCGAGCAGCAGGCGTTCGACGCTCAGCTCGCGGTTCAGGATCTCCAGCGCCAATCCCAGATCGAGCTGCTGCTCGCCGGCGAAAATGTAAGAGACGCCATCCTGGCGCAGGCCCGCCAGATGCGCGTCAGACACGCTCTCGGTCAGCACCACGACGATCGGGTCGCCGCCGATGTCGGATCGTCCCCAGGCAATCTTGCCCTGCGCATCGAGTGCTATGCCATAGGCCGCGGCATCGCGGCGAGCGAGCCAAGGTTCCCGCGGATAGGTCTGGTCGGTGTGATCGGGGTAGGCCTTGGCCTTGGCGTATTCGCTGCCGGTCACCCGGCCGATCAGCCAGGAGCCGCCGCCGAGCTGCTCGTGCAGGCGCTCGAACAGCCCCGGCATGCGGTTCTCGGCGGGCCGCCATCGGCTGCCGAGAATGCGCCCGTCGACGCTCGCGTTCATGTGGCAGATCAGATACGGCTTCATATTCGCGTCCCAGTGACGTATGCCCTACCACACGTCGAACGGAGCCTGCCATGTCCCTCCTGCGTCCACTCGACCCCGCCTTTCCGATCGAGCGTCAGATCGCTGTCGATGCGTCGCCCGTTGTGCTCGTCAACGTCTTCACGCTCGACAAGGCCGATGAGCAGAGCTTCCTCCAAGCCTGGCAGGACGACGCGCACTTCATGAAGCGGCAGCAGGGCTTCATCTCGACCCAGCTTCACCGCGCAATCGGTGAAAGTCCGACTTATCTGAACTATGCCGTGTGGGAATTGACCGCAGACTTCCGGGCTGCCTTCACGAATCCAGAGTTCAGGGCAAAGCTCTCAACCTATCCATCCTCAGCCATCGCTTCCCCACACCTGTTCCAAAAGGTCGCGATACCGGGCATCTGCGTCGCTTAGTCAGCGCGGCAACCAACGGAGAAGCTACCGTATAGTTCCCGCTGTCGATACCCGCGCTTAGCCGGGAAGACGCCAGCCGACCCAGTTGCACAGGGCTTCGCCCATTACCAGCTCGAGATCGCGGCCTTTTAGCCACGGCAGTTCCTCAGTGAACACCGTCACGCATTGCCGCCACGAGCACGGCATACGCGTGATGTCGGTGCCCCAGAACACCCGATCGGGCCCGAACGCGTCGAAAACGCGATGTAGATGCTCGTGGAAGCTGCGGAACGGATAGGCGTCTTCGGCGTAGCCGGGCTGACCGGTCGCCTTCACCGCGACATTCGGATATTTGGCGAGCGCCAGCAGCTCGGGCTGAAAGCGATAGGCAGACTCGCCATGGCTTCCTGGCGGCACCGCCATATGGTCGATGATCAGCTTGAGCCTAGGGTGATTCTCGGCGATCTGGCCGACCGTAGGCAAGAACAACGCGGCGGCGAGCGCTACCGGCACGCCCGCCCGCTCGGCCGCGGGCCAGAGCCAGTCGAGGCTGCCATCGGTCATCCACTCGCGTTTGTGCCGTTCGTTGAAGTAAAAGCGCAGGCCGAGCATGCCCGGCCGCTCTTTCCAGTGCGCGACGAGGTCGGCCATTTGGGTCGTCGAGATAGAACCACCCCATGATGGCAAATCGGTTCGGGTATTTGCGCACCGCGGCGATGGCCAATTCGTTCGAATCGGGATCCCACAGCACCGGGTGGATCAATGCCCGGTCGACACCGGCTTCGTCCATCGCGGCGATCGCCTGCTCCGCCGAGTACGGCTCCTGACGATGTTGCGGGGACGGCGTACCCTTTTCCCAGAGATGGATCTGGCCATCGACAATCAGCATCTGGCTTTATCCTTTGCGCCGAGGATATTCAGCCGTCCTAGAATACCCTGATCACTGAATCCGCTGATAGTATCCAAACCGGGTCCCAGTGTGGCCGACAGCATGGTGCGAGGATGACGGCACGGGAAATTTGACAATGACCGAAGAAGCAATTTCCGACACCGACCGCCCCGACACTAACCGCCCCAGCGCCGCTCGACCGAGCGACGAAATCGTCGATGTCGTGATCGTCGGCGCCGGCGCCTCCGGTGCTGCGGTGGCTTGGAGTCTCGCCGAAACGCGCATGAAGATCCTGTGCCTCGAGCAGGGCGACTGGGTCAAATCGACCGAATTCCCGAGCAACGGCCGCGACTGGGAAGCGCGCCGCTACGGCGATTTCGACATCAGCCCCAACCGCCGGGGGGGCGATACCGATTACCCGATCAACGACGTCGACTCCCCGATGAAGATCGCCAACTTCAACGGCGTCGGCGGCGGCACGATCCTGTTCACCGCGCACTACCCGCGCCTGCATCCCTCCGACTTTCGTGTACGCGCGCTGGACGGGGTGGCGGATGATTGGCCGATCGATTACTGGACATTGGAGCCTTATTTTGCCGAGAACGACCGCATGACGGGTGTCGCCGGCTTAGCGGGCGATCCCGGCTATCCGCTGCACCAGCCACCCATGCCGCCAGTGCCATTGGGGAAAACCGGCACCCGCTACGCGCGGGCGATGAACCAGCTGGGTTGGCATTGGTGGCCGTCCGACATCGCGGTCGCGACCACCGAATATGACGGGCGCGGCAAGTGCATCAACCTCGGCCATTGCACGCCGGGTTGCGCCCAGGGCGCCAAGGCGAGCGTGGACCTCACCTACTGGCCGCATGCGCTGCGCGCCAGGGTCGAGCTGCGCACGCGCTGCCGGGTGCGCGAGATCACCACCAATCAACACGGCATGGCGTCGGGCGTAATCTATTACGACTCGAAAGGAGTGGAGCGGTTCCAGCCGGCAGAGGTCGTGATCTTGGCCGCGAACGGCATCGGCACACCGCGGCTGCTCTTAAATTCGGCCTCGGCCCGTTTTCCCACCGGCTTGGCCAATTCTTCCGGCCTCGTCGGCCGGAATTTGATGCTGCACCCGTGGCCGCAGGTGGCAGGCTATGTCGACGAGGAGGTCGATGGCCACCGCGGGCCCATGACCGTGATGTGGAGCAAGGAGTTCTACGAGACTGATCGCTCGCGCGGGTTTGTGCGCGGCTACACGCTGCAATTCGCCCGCGGCACCGGCCCGGTCAACGAGGCGATCACCAGCATGGCCGCGGGTCGCCTGCCGTGGGGCAACGACCATCACCGCGTTTATCGCAGGCTCTTCGGCCATCGCCTGCAGATCGGCGTCGCCTGCGAGGACCTGCCGGAGGAGCATAACCGCGTCACATTGGACCCGGTGCTAAAGGATAGCCACGGTATTCCGGCGCCGAAAATCGATTACGCGATAAGTGAGAACACGCGGGCGATGATGGAACACGGGATTGCCCGCGCCTCGGAAATCCTGGCGGCGGCGGGGGCGAAAAACATCTCCACCTCCCGCACCCAACTGAACAGCCCCGGCCACCTCTTGGGCACGGCGCGCATGGGCGTGGACCCCGACCGTTCCGTCGTCAACGAGTGGGGGCGCTGCCACGACGTAAAGAACCTGTTTATCGTCGATGGCAGCATCTGGGTCACCTCGGGTGGGGTCAATCCGACCTCAACGATCCAGGCGCTGGCGCTCTACATTGGCGACAATATCAAGCAGCGCCTCGCGACATTATTCGACTGAACAGGAGTTCGCGCCCAAAGCTTGAGCAAGGCATAATCCCTGCGGTCGGCCGCCGGCCGGGCATGATGAACTCAACGGGGCGAGAGCAGAGCAGCCGGAGAGGTGGCGGCTACTGGACTTGCAGCGACGACCTTGCTGCTTTCGGCCACGATCTGCGCCGTTCCGTTCACGAAACGAAGCTTGTACGAGTAGCGGACCACCCCAGCCGAGCGAGCGTCCCGCTCCGGACTCTCCGCTTCAAATTCTCGAAGGCCGGTGATCTCGCACTCGGCGCTCGCTGTGTCACAGTATACCCTCGCGCTCCCTGCCGCGGAGGCCGGCCAGGTCTGCCGGTCCGGCCAGCGCCGCAGGAACGCGTGCTTGTCCTGTAGGACGCTGTCCCGGGTTCTTTGTTGCCCGTAGTAATCTACGACCCGGGCATAGACCGAGCCGAGGTAGCGTAAGGCGGCGTCGCCGCTCGCGCTAGACTGCCGCCAGTAGGAGCTCATGAACTTGCTCGCCTGCTCGGCGAGGTCAGGGCTTTCCGGCGCGGGTCTCGGCGCCCGCCCGCCTGGTATCGGCTGTCTGGACGAGCCTTGCAGTGCCGCTGACGGGACTCCCCTCCGGTGACCGCGCCGCAGGGCGCGCTCGCGGCGGCGGCCTTTGTGGGACTGCCTCTCCGGCCGACCAGGGAAGCCCGGACGGAGATTCCGCTGCGCGCGACGCGGATTGGGAATTAGTTTCTCGGGACGGCAAGGCGGCCGGGGATTTCAGCGCCGGCGCTGGCGGTTGGGAGGTAACTTCTTGAGACGGCAAAGGGGCCGAGGCGTCCGCTGCGGGCGGCGGGGTTGGGCTTGTTTGTCGGGGC
Organism: uncultured Alphaproteobacteria bacterium; assembly: GCA_963777435.1. Classification (GTDB taxonomy): domain Bacteria; phylum Pseudomonadota; class Alphaproteobacteria; order ATCC43930; family CGMCC-115725; genus AP-15. The sequence continues at coordinate 1,507,988 of CAVZQT010000003.1, read as the reverse complement.
GGGATTGGAGCCCAGGCTCCTGGTGCTGGCCAAGACGGTTGGGCGGTTTTTAGTTGTGGGGATGGCGGAGACGAGGCTTCAGGCGGCGATTGGTCGCCCGACGCAGCAGCGCCGAAAGCGCTGCCGCCCGATGCCGCGATCAACCCCAGCACCGCGGCAAAAATCGGTAGCGACTGCGAAGACCTCCACATGCCCTCAGTTTACAGACGGTTGGGCAGCCGGGTTCCGCTCCCCGCGGCCAAAACCGGTTCCACAGGCGCGCGAGGTCGCCGGATTGACCGCGCCAGGCGTAAAGTTGACCGCGCGAGGCTCGAGTCAGTGCTAGCCGCCGCTCGTTTGAACTCGGGCCACACGCGCGCATACGGTTTTGACGGCATTTTCGGACGGCGCAACCGCCGGCTTTGAGGAGGACAGGAATGAGCGCGCATGCGACCCCGGAACGGGTTCGGTCTCGGCTGAAACACCCGATTATCGACGGCGACGGACACTGGATCGAATACACGCCGGTTTTCGCCGAACGGATGCGCAAAGTCGCCGGCGACAAATCGGCGGACGGGTTTATCGCTGCGCAACGCCGAATTCCCGACGCGCTGAAACTGTCGATCGAAGAACGCGCCCGCCGCGGCATTGCGATGGAAGGCTATTGGGGCCGGCAATCGACCAATACGCGCGACCGCGCCACCGCGATGCTGCCGCGCATGCTGTATGACCGGCTCGACGAGTTGGGGATCGATTTCGGCATCATCTACCCGACCGCCGGGCTCGGTCTGCCGCGCATCGCCGATGACGAGACGCGCCGGGCGGTGATCCGCGGCTTCAACATTGTGACATCCGAATATTTCCGCGACCTCAGCGATCGGCTGACCCCGGCCGCGGTGATCCCGATGCACACGCCCGACGAGGCGATCGCCGAACTCGAATTCGTCACCAAGGAATTGGGTGCCAAGGTCGGCATGTTTGGCAGCGGCATCGCCCGCCGGCTCAAAATCGCCGAGAACGTCGACCCCGCCCTCGCCCGGTTTACAGTCAATTACGACCAGCTCGGCATCGACAGCGAATATGATTACGACGCGGTCTGGCAGAAATGCCGCGAGTTGAAGATGGCGCCGACCTTTCACACCGGAGGCCGCAGCTTTGGCTTGCGCAACTCACCGTCGAACTTCACCTTCAACCATATCGGCCACTTCGCCGCCGCGGGCCATGCCGTCGCCAAGGCGCTGTTCCTCGGTGGCGTTACCCGGCGCTTTCCGGATTTGCGCTTTGGCTTTCTCGAAGGCGGGGTCGGCTGGGGCTGCCAGCTGTTTGCCGATCTGATCGAACATTGGGAGCGGCGTGGCGCCAAGGGGCTCGCCTATATGCACCCCGACAAACTCGACCGTCCGCTGCTGCGCCAATATGTCGACAAATATGGCTACGGTGACATCGCGGCGGAACTGGACAGGCGCGACGGCTGGCCCGCCCGCGAAGAGGATTCGCTCGACGGCGGGGTCGCGGTCCATGACGACTACGCCGCCTGCAACATCACCAAAAAGCAGGACTGGATCGACCTTTTCGCGACCCCGTATTATTTCGGCTGCGAGTCCGACGACCGCCTGAACGCCGTCGCGTTCAGCAAGATCAATCCATTCGGGGCGCGGATCAACGCGATCTTCAGCTCCGATATCGGCCATTTCGACGTGCCGGACATGCAGATGCCGGTGCCGGAAGCCTATGAGCTGGTCGAAGACGGGCTGTTGAGCGGCGACGACTTCCGCGACTTCACCTTTGCCAACGCGGTGCGGCTGTGGGGCACGCAGAACCCGCGCTTTTTCGAAGGCACGCGCATCGCCAAAGAAGCCGCCGCCGTTCTCGCCGAGCCACACTCGCCGTTGAAGGCCGCTGCGGAATAGTAGCCAGAACCTGAACCTGCCAGCGCCGTTCCGCACGGGCGGCGCTGCCCACAGCCTGGCGCGCCGCGGCCCCCTTCATTCTCTCCATTTGCTGCGGCTATGATTGGGTGCGGGGTGCTGATCTGAGCACAGCCGCGGTGCTGCCGCTGTAGTTGGTTGCGCGCGAGCACCGGATGGTGCTTGGTAATTGGCTGGTACACCCCAGCGCCATTCGCTGCTGGAACGAGCCGTGCTCGCGAGGCATCTTCGCGGCAGTGCCGCAGTCGGCAGCGACTTCACTGACGGTCCCAATCTCCGCACGGCCGCGCATGCTTGGGCCATCGCATGCCCAAATCGGCCGGCGAAATCATCACTCTCGATCAGAGAACCAGTACAAACGAGATCTCAAAATGAGCGGGTTCAACGCATTATTACTCGCGGTTTTGCTCGCTTTGATCGCGCATCCCGCATCGGCACAGACGACAAGGTTCACGGCTGCCACATGCAATTCAAACTTTACGATTTCGGGCGGCGGTCTGACCCTCGCGAACAACACGAACGATGGCCGCGTCGTCAACTGCAAGGCCAATGTCGGCAAGTACAGCGGCAAGTTCTACTTCACCTGGAAGTACAGCGCGCTCGCGCACACGATGGGGTTCGGCCTCGCCAACGCTGATTGGTCAACAGTCAATTTCCCCGGCGGCATCGGCGAACAACTTGGCTGGCCAACGATTTCCGGTCAGCGCAGCAACTCGGTAGGCTACGTCCTGCAAGATGCCGGTTTCCCGACTGGCCAGATCAAGTTCTCGAATTATAAAAGCACGGCAGATCAGACCTATGCGGCCGGCAAGACCGGCGCGCTGGCCGTCAACCTCGATACCAACCCGTTTCAAATTTGGGCAACGCCCGACATTTCGGGAGCTGGCGGCTGCGGTGGCGGCCCCCTGTGGAACGGCAGCGTAACTTCGGCTCCAACTCTGCAGACGACCGGGCCGAACTCGCCCTGCGGCGGTTCCGGCACCGCCCCGACGACGGGCTTCAACCAGGGCACACCCTACGGCCTACCCTACACCAGGTACACCGGCCTGAACTTCTTTCTCGGTGGTGTTTTCCCTGCTGTCGAGATGCAGGACTATTCGAACAACTCCGGCTTGGCGACCTTTAGCTTCGCCAGCAATGCGACGCTCGATACCTGGATTGGCGGCGGCGCGGCTCAGTTCCTCCCGTGGAATACAAACAGCGGCACGTCACCAAATCCGGGGCCGACCAATCCCCTCGTTCGCAACGTTTCTAATGCGCCGGCTTGGCAGCAGAGCACGGCCTACACTTCATTCCCGCAGGATGATCGGGTGCTCGCCGGCCCCGGGTATAATCCATCCACCGGAATCTATGCCAGCGGGCAACCGCTCTACCTGTGGGCGGTAATGCCCAACAGGGGCGGCACGTCAGGGCACAACTCGAGTTACTCGAGTACGTTCTCGAACTGCCCGCGCCCGGCGAATGTTGGCGGCACGGTGGCGCCCGGAGGGTACAAGGGCAGCGGAACCCCAGCGTGGAATGCAGCGACACACGTTACCGATGGCGGTGTGACCTGGGTCTGCCTGACGCCGGTTGATTATCCGACGATCACCAGCGCTGATGTCGATGGCGGTGTACCCTGGGCCCCCTCGACAACCTATTACATCTATCAGTTTGTCTCGACTTCCTCGGGCAAGGCGTATTTTCTGAACCCTGCCGGGCTTAGCGCGGCATCGGGAATCAGTTGCACATCAGGGAGCAGCGAGCCCACCGGGACTAGCACGTCTAGCGACGGTAACTGCTCCTGGATCTATCAGGGCCAGATGCTCTATTCGTCGCAAACGCATATACAGAAGCACCAAATAAATCAATATTTAAATGTCCCAGGCGCCCAGATTGCGGCGATGCCGCAGAATAATTTCGTCACGATTACCCAATTGTGGGTGGGGCGGTTATGCCCGGCAGTATTACCAAGATGGGCAGAATGGCGAGGCTGATCCAATTTTCTCGACATTGCATACCAACCAGTGGTCTGATAATGGCGTGATGTTGATTTGTCCCGGAGAGGGACTTATAAGCAATACGCAAGTCGTCTGTTACGATCTTCATTCCGAATGGACGGCTCCGGCTGGAGACAGCTTCCAGGATAATATGAACCCGGCGACCGACCCGTTGCGGTTCGATCCGAGCAAAGGCGGAGCGTTGTTCTCCAGCACCACCGACAATGCGCTAGGGATACTAACGCCCGGTCATACGGGGTCCGCTTTTTCGACCGATGATGGCTCGGCCGGCATGTCTAGCTCGGTCGTGGTGGACAGGCTGATGTTGCAAGCGACCTCTGGGCAGGCTTTGGCATTTGGGCAATGGTATGGAATCGGCTACAATGCGAACGGCGATGTCGCGCATCACGATATTATCGATAGCGCCGGAGGTTACGAGGCTGTCGGCGGTGCAACGGCGAACACCTATGACAACAATGTAATTATTTTCCGAGGAACTGGGGTTTATCTGGTAACTTCGGCGGGTAATTATGCGTCTGGCACGCAGACGCATTATGGAGGCCCGGCATTCAACAATACGCTGATCGGTCCCGGCAGCTCATGCGCGATCTGCAATGCTATCACGGAAGATCGACCTGCGGTCTATGGACCGACCCGCCCACCAATTGTCTATAATAACCTAGCGTTTGGTTGGACGCAGGGTCTCGCATACCAGACCGGCTCTAATGATTTTACCCATTTCACGGGCTCGATATCCGGCACGACATTGACCGTCTCCAACGTCGTCGGCACGCTTTTCTCTGGCGATGTGATTTACGGTGCTGGGCTTGCCCCTACCACGCAACTCACTGGCGGCTCTGGGTCTAGCTGGATGGTCAATAATACTCAGACGATTCCAACTGAGTCGATGACGACATATTCGCAAGCCAACTTTGGCAATGCCGGGACTGATCTGCCCTCATCCTATACCGGGGCGGCCTTTGCGCCGGGCGGCCCATTTAACCCTCTTACGGCGATACCTTATCCACCAGGTGACTCGCATAGCTGTGGGGCCGGCAATAGCCAGAGCTGTTCCGGTCTCTCCGCGAGCGACGTTTTCGTAAATCCGAATTTCGGCAGCTATGCTAGCCCCACGCTCGATCTTAGGCTGAAGGCGAACAGCCCGGCGATCGGTGCCGGGGCCAATTTTTCATTCCTGAATGGCCAGATCACTCCGGGAACTGATATTTACGGTCAGGCGCGGACAAATCGGATTGATCTCGGAGCGGCTCAGGTGGAGGGCCCCGCTCGAAAGTGAATATTTACGCTCTGCGTCGTCGGAGAAATCCGTTTATTTTTGCGTTCGGCCTCTGTGCTCGCCTGAGTTGCGGCTGATCGATGTGCGTGGAGAGGACCGAGATGACCGAGGCCTTGGAACCAGGTCTGGGTCGAACAGGCTCTCCAAGGCTGAGCAACCCAGAGACACCCCCAGGAACTCCGTCATTTGTGCCTGCGATGCGGCATGGGCCTGAGCAGCTATCGTCGAAACCGACCCTGAATTTAAATTCATCTGGGCATCGTCGGTAACCACACCTTGAGCGATTTTACCCAGGGCACAGGGAATTGAATTTCAGAGGACATACGATACCGCAGCGGTATATCGCGCCAGCAACTCGGCTTTCTGTTGTTGTGCCCGTCGATAGGGCTCTGAATGATGATGTCAAACTGGCGCTCTGCGACCAGCGTACGCAAATCCTCGCAATATCGATCCCAAATCTTAATAACCGTTTCTTTCGGTTGGGTAAGGCCGCCGAGCCGAAGTGCTCCTTGATCAGTTGATAGGGGGAAATATCCAGTGAGCCCAGCATCGAAAACCTCCCGACCCTGGGCGACGAGAAGCCCCGTAATGGCCGGCGATCCCAGAACCCTACCGTACGGTCGGATCGTCTGATCGATCTCGTCCCAGGCAACCGCGATCTGCCGAAGCTGTCCAGGAGACCACAAGCCGTGATACGAGGTGAAAGCGGCGCTGGCACAAATTCCGATAATTGCAAGGCCAGATATCGTCAGCGGCAGGTTGTTGAGCTCCGGAGCCTGCTCCGCCAGCCAAATCACGAAGAATGGAAGGAGCAGATGGAAAAAGTAAACGAGCCAGTTTCCTTCGCTATGCCCCATCTTTCCGACAAGAATGAGACCGGTTACGACGGAGCCGTACGCCGCAAACGACCATCTCCAACCCAGGCTCTCCCAGGTAGGGCGATCTGCCAGGCGGGCCAGCATGCCTAGAAAAACCAGCCACACAGGTCCTGCGATAGAAACGAAGAAGGCTACGAGCTGACGAAGCATGTACTGAGTAGAATAGAGGGTGATCGGCGCGCTAGAGGCGACCGACTGAGCCGTGACAACATCGGTAAGGTAAAAGGGCATTGTCACATCGATGGCCAGCAGAAGCATAGCGAAGGCAGCAAGCCAGACACCTGTGAAGAGGAACCCAATCCTCCTCGAGTGCCGGAAGAACACATAGGAAATCGCAACAGGCCCGATTACCACGAAATATGCCTTAATCAAAAAGCCGAGCAGCGAAAGCGCGGTCACTCCGAGCAGTGCCGCCGTGGAGGGTCCAAGTGTTTCGATTAGGGTGATGCCGGCGACGTAAGTAAGCAGCCCGAGCGCGGCGGGCTTATCCAGAGGCGTTTCAAAGAAGGTGCACGCTGCGTAAAAGAAGATTGTCAAAACGACTGCGTTGATCGATGAGGTCTTCCGCCTCACGATTGCGAGAACCAACAGGCTCGAAAGCACGATCAGCACTGCGGAAGCAAGTCTTCCCGCTCGCAAGGTGTTCCCCAGAAGCTGGGAGACGGCGGTGTGAAACAGCGGATAGCCGATCCCGTAGATGCTAAAGTACTCCGGCTGGGCCTCGGCGCTATAAATTCCGATTCCAGCGATAATACCCTGTACCTGCTTGAGAGCCGCGCCCTCGGCGAATTCTAGTTGTGCCGGGGTATTTATCACCATCCAATGGATCCACCCAGTATAACTGGCAAACAACACGCAGCACAGGACCAGCATCCATTTCTCAACCGAGCGCCAGCTCCGGATCGGGCTGATAACCAACATAAAAGACTACCTCTCGACCAGCTCAGCAGGGTCTATTTCGTCTGCAATTTCCCCGGTGACACTTGCAGATCGTTGTGAAATAAACAATAATTTGTCTCTTTATTACCTAGATCTATTTATCGGTAGGTTTCGATTTGTGCCTCTCGATGGAGCCCGCGCCACCGCTGAAGCGCAGCGAACAATTCCGAGTTTATGACGAAGATCGCGAGCACACCGAGCAATACCGCAGCCAGCCGCCACCACAGGACCTGAAGGAACAACCATAAAAGCAAATACGCGGACAGGGCGAATCCTGAAACTGGGATCTCGTCCGGGTTCGCCAGTGCGATACGGAAGAACCGCTCCCACATCAGGAACAGCACAATCATGATTGTCCACCCAAGCATTGCGCGCGCTGCGGTATCGTCGGCGGTGCGACGCATCGCGACGAGGCCGACGACAACAAAGATCAGGTGAACGCCGCGGTGGGCCTTGCTATAGCCGGCAAAAAAGCACCCGGCGATCACCGCGGCGCCGATGATCAGGAAGATCGCATCCCGCTCCGGCATCTTCCTAAAGGCAGCCGCCATATTGCCGTTGCGAGCGAAGTGGACAACCTGGATCGCGGTTAGGATCAGGAGGACGCCGAGCAATGCATAGGGAAGGTCCGTGAACCAGCCGGATTGCTCGAGCCCGGGAAACAAGTGCAGCGCCAACCCCGGCCCATCGAACGGTAGGCTCACCGCGCCCCACCCAACGCGCGGAATATTTTTGAACGCCGCGGGCAGTTCGTCACGAAACCGGTAGACGAATCCGACGACAATGACACCAGCCGTCGCGGCGATCGCAAAGAAGCCGCGCGGACGCTCGCGCAGCGCCGTCGACAATGCGACCAGCGGATAGAACTTCAAGAGACCGGCGAGCAGGATCAGCGCATATGAAAGAATACGATTTGCCGGTGGCCCGGCGCCGAGCACTCCGGCGATGACCAGCATGATGAAAATGACGGCATCGGCATTGCCGCGCTCGAGGCAGTAAACCACCATCGGCGATATGCAGGCTAAAGCGAAAATGATCAGTTCCCGCCAATTCGCCGGCCTTACCAGCCAGTAGAGCGATATCAGAAAAGCGAGCGCGATGCCGACGCCGACCGGCATCGTCCAGGCCCGGCCGGTCGGGATGAAGACCGCTCGCAGCCACAGCGGGGAATAGTCATGCGGGCGGTTCAGCAGGTCGCACGGATCCGCGGCGTATACGTTAATACCCTGGCTCCAGCATTTAATGCCGGCGCCGATGTACTCCCAATCGAAGAAGGGATACGGGCCGGTGTTAAAGCCGAATATCGTGGCGAGCGACCGGTGGTAGTCCTTGAAATCGACCGCATAGAGTACGGCAAGGGCCACCAGCAACGTCAATCCCAAAAGCGGTACGAGACAACGCAACATGTTCTGCTGTCGCATTCTATTTTTTCCTGTGCGATCGCGATGACGCAGCGCAGAGTATAGGATAGTATCGTATTTCTCTGTGTCTCGCGCGACCTTCGCTTTGAGAGATCGAACCTATTGGGCGGCGGGTCAGATGCGGTGCGTTTCGGATGTTGGCCGACTTCAATCTCAATCATCGCGGGAATAGTATCGCAATCGCGTTGATGCAATCTTGACCAAAATCGGCGACAACCAGGTATCGAGGCTCACATCCTCAGGAGGATGACAAATGCCGACCGAGGTGGGCTCGCTACCTCTCGCAACATCGCCCGGTGATGTTTTAAGCGGCACGTTAGCGCTGCGAGAACGGGTGCGGGAGGCGTACTGGCGAGGGCGCGATCCGATTATCGAAGACGCATGCTGTGGCGAGCGCAGACTTTCCGGCATGTCACCCATGTGCTGCCGGGACAGGGTATTCTCGAAATCGGCTGTGGCGACGGAGCGTTCACCCGAATTGGCCAAGGTGACAAGGGGTGAGTGCGCAATTACGGCAATCACCTTCGACCCTGACTCGGCGCGGCCTTTACAACTCCCTCCGTCGATCGAATTTATTGCGGGCCAGTCACTTCCGGGTGTTCTTGCCAGACGCTCCTTTGACTTCGTAATTGCGCATGACATGCTCGACAAGCGCAATGCGGGCTGGTTGCTGTATCAGTTGCTGGCGCTGTTGACCCCCGGTGGACGGGTATTGTTTTATGAGAGCAACCCGTGGAACATTATCCGCCGCTGCCGTCAAAGCCTAGGGCGCCTGGTCGGCCATCGCGACCCGCGCTTGTTGCTCAACCGACCCGCTTTATACGAGCTGCTTTCAGAACTTGGGTTTATTCGGATATTTGCGGTATTTAATGACTTCGTCTATGCGCCCCTGACGCCGAAGGGCATTTGGTTGCTCCGGAACCTTTCAATCATTCTGGAGAATATGCCGGGTGTGCGGACGCTGGCGGGATCGATACTGTTGCATGCTCAGAAGCCGCCAGCTCCGGCGATCTATCCACGAACGAGTTTAAAGGTCAGCGAGATTTTTAGAGGTGCGGTTTCCGTGATTTTGCCATGTCACAATGAGGAAATGAATGTCGGCCCATTGGTCTCCCGGCTTGTCGAATTGTACGACGACTACATTGACGAGATTATTCTCGTCAATGACAACAGCCAAGACAACACTGCCGCCGTAATCGATGAACTGGCGCGTCGAGACCGCCGCGTAAAACCTCTGCATCGAGCCCCTCCAAATGGGGTCGGCCGCGCCATTACCGACGGATTGCGAGCGACCACTAGTAAGTATGTGCTGTCGCTGGACTGCGATTTCCAACATCTGCTTCCAGAAATTCGCGATCTATTCGATGGCGTTGCCGAAGGCTATGATGTTGCTGTAGGAAGCCGGTTTTCTCGCCACAGCGTCTTGCTCAATTATCCTTGGGTCAAGATTATCGCGAACCGCGCGTTTCACGCGATTGCGCGCATCGCGCTGATCGCCGGCTTTCGAGATTTGACGAACAACCTGAAACTGATGCGGCGCGAGGTGGTGCAGAACCTCGTCTTGCGGGAGCCGGGCTTTGCGATCAACGCGGAAACCGGACTGCAGCCATTGCTAATGGGTTATCGCGTCAAAGAGGCCCCGATCTCATGGATTGGACGCGGTGTCGACATGGGTGTATCTTCATTTAAAGTCTTTAGGGTTGGCGGCGGATACTGGCGCGTCTTGTACCGCCTCTGGCTGTGGCGGTTCTTCAAGACCGGACCCTACGCGGCGCTCCGGCGGCGATCCGGTTTCGCTCAAGATGAGCCGGGGCCCGCTGTTACCACAAGCCGCTGACTGCCTTTTGAGGAAGCCCGGCGTGTGCAGGATGTCTCTAGATCGACCGAGACGACGATTGAAGATCGAGGCGATTGACAATACCCGGTCCCCGAATTGCTGAAGTAAGCCATGGGCAGGCGGCGTCTAGGCGCCAGTAACGCCGCGATCCGGTGAGAGAATATGCAGCGCTCGCTTCATGAGGCCAAGCCCACTGCCGAACGGCTGGCCGATCCCGTGCCGGGTCGCGATGCGGGATTGCCGCCCACCCTCGATTGCGGGCCGGTTAGGGCCACCGCGATCGATGTGCGCGAGTTCGCCCGGTTCTTCCTCAGCGGGGTTACCGCCACGATCGGAAACATCGCTGCTGTTTGGCTGGCGCGCCATTTTCTATCTTATGAGACTGCATTACTGGCGGGGATCGCGGCTGGCATCACAATATCGTTCGTGCTTTCAAAAGTCTTCGCGTTCCGCTCGCGGCGGTGGAACCGCACGGCGGGTGAAGCAACCAGGTTCTTGGTCGTTTATGGGACGGGCTGCTTGATTTATTGGGTGCTAGTGTCCTGAATCAGAGATTCGTTGAATAAGTTGTGGCATGGACGGCGAGAGTGTCGGAGCAGTATCGGGCGATGGTTTGGAGGATGGCATCGGCGGACTTGGTCCAGATGAAGGGCTTTGGGTCGTCGTTGTGGGCCTGGATGAAGGCGGTGATGGCGTCCTTCAGTTGGTGCACGCTGCGATGGACACCGCGCTTGATCTGCTTGTCGGCGAGCAGCGCAAACCAGCGCTCGACCTGGTTGAGCCAGGACGTGCTGGTCGGTGTGAAGTGCAGGTGATAGCGCGGGTGGCGGGCGAGCCAGGCTTTGACCGGCGGGGCCTTGTGGGTGGCATAATTGTCGAGCACCAGGTGGATGTCGAGATCGGTTGGCACGGCTTGTTCGACGGTCGCCAGGAACCGGCGGAATTCGACCGCGCGGTGCCGTTGGTAGCAACGGCCAATGACCCGGCCGGTGAGGATGTCGAGGGCGGCGAACAACGAGGTCGTGCCGTGGCGCTGGTAGTCATGGGTGCGCCGCTCGATCTGCCCCGGCCGCATCGGCAACAGCGGCTGGGTGCGATCGAGAGCTTGGATTTGCGACTTTTCATCGACGCACAGGACCAGCGCATGGTCGGGCGGATTGAGGTAGAGCCCGACGATGTCACGCACCTTGTCGACAAACAGCGGATCGCTGGACAGCTTGAAGGTTTCAAGACGGTGCGGCTGCAACCCAAAGGCCCGCCAGATGCGTCCGACGCTCGCGGTCGAGATGCCGCTGTGCCGCGCCATGCTGCGCGTGCTCCAATGCGTCGCGCCGGACGGCTGGCTCTCCAGCGTCCGGACGATCACGCTCTCGACTTTGGCGTCGTCGATCGTGCGCGGGACACCGGGTCGGGGCTCGTCGAGCAACCCGTCGAGGCCATGCTCGACAAAACGCTGGCGCCACTTGCCGACGGTCTGCGCCGTCACCCGCTCGCGGGCCGCCACCGCCTTGTTGCTCAGACCTGCCGCGCAGCCGAGGACGATGCGCGCCCGCAGCGCCAATGCCTGCGCCGTCTTGCGGCGCTGCGTATAGCCTTCAAGAATGCCGGCGAGCTCAGCCGACAATTCGATCTTCGCTACCGGCCGACCCGTCCGCATCCCCCATCCCCGCCGTTACGGCTTCCTTATCAATTTATTACACGAATTTCTGACTCAGGACACTAGCTGTGTTTGTCAGAACCTTCCTTCTGGCGCATGGCGTGCCAGCCCAAGCAGCAGAACCAGCGGGGATTCTCGTCGGCGCGGGGTCAATGATGGTGACGAGTTATTGCGGCCACCGGTTCTTTACGTATCGCACATATCAGCGCGCCAAGAACTTGCACAATACTCTGTGATTACGAGTGCAAACCGCGCTGTTTTAATAAAAGCCGAGTAAAAAAATATCAACTCATGCGAGATCGACCACGCTCCCTCGAGGGAGCGTCAAAGGGCGTCGTCCTGCAACGACAGCAGGGTGGCGTTGCCGCCGGCGGCGGTGGTGTCGATCGAGATCGTGCGCTCGGTCGCAAAGCGGTGCAGATAGCGCGGGCCGCCGGCTTTCGGGCCGGTGCCGGACAAGCCTTCGCCGCCAAAGGGCTGCACCCCGACAACGGCGCCGATCATGTTGCGGTTGACGTAGGCATTGCCGATGCGCATCCGCTTTAGGATGTGACGGATATTGGCGTCGATGCGGCTGTGAATGCCGAGGGTCAGCCCGTAACCCGTCGCGCTGATCTCGTCGAGTGCGGCGTCGAGCCGGTCGGCCGGCCAACGCACGATATGCAGGATCGGGCCAAACACCTCGCGATCGAGCCGATGGGCGCCGTCAATTTCGAAAGCCCGCGGCGCGAAATACGTGCCATGCTCGGTTCCGGAGGGCAGGCGGCATTGGTAGAGCAGCCGGGCCTCACGTGCCATCCGCGCTGCGTGCTGTTCGAGCGCGTCGCGGGCAACGGCATCGATGACCGGGCCGACATCGGTCGCGAGCAAGGCCGGGTCGCCGATCGCGAGCTCGGCCATCGCACCCACCAGCATCTCGATCACCCGGTCGGCGATGTCATCCTGGACATAAAGGAGCCGCGCCGAAGAGCAGCGCTGCCCGGCGCTCTCAAAGGCAGAGGTCAAGACGTCGGTGACGACCTGCTCGGGCAAGGCCGAGGAATCGACGATCATCGCGTTCTGTCCGCCGGTCTCGGCGATCAATGGCACCAGCGGGCCGGGGCGCCGCGCCAATGCCTCGGCAATCGCGCGCGCGGTCTCGGTTGAGCCGGTAAACGCAACGCCTGCGATCCTCGTATCGGCGACGAGCGGCGCCCCGACCGTCTCGCCGGTACCAGGCAGCAGATGCAATAAGTCGCCGGGAATGCCGGCCTCATGCAGCAAATGGATGGCAAGCGACGCGACCAGCGGCGTCTGTTCGGCCGGCTTGGCGATGACTGCATTGCCGGCGGCGAGTGCGGCGGCGATCTGCCCGGTAAAGATCGCGAGCGGAAAATTCCACGGCGCGATGCAGGCAAAGACGCCGCAGCCGTGCAGCGCCAGTTGGTTGCGCTCGCCGGTCGGACCCGGCATCGGCTCCGGGGCAGCGAAATCGGCGCGCGCCCGTTGCGCATAATAACGCAAGTAGTCGACCGCCTCGCGCAATTCGGCGACCGCCGCCGGGATCGAGCGCCCGCCCTCGCGGATCACCCGCGCCATCAACTCGGCGCCTTGGCTCTCGAAGAGCGCGGCGGCGCGTTCGAGTATGGCGGCGCGGTCCTCGGCCGGGCGTCGGTCCCAGCCCGGGGCTGCGTGAAAAGCACGGTCGAGCGCCCGATCGAGCTGCTCCGGGCCGGCTTCGATGACAGTACCGATTTGCCGGCGATGGTCGCTCGGGTCGAACACCGCCTTTGCCTCGCAGGGTTGCTCGATGCCGCCGATAACGGGCGCGGCCCGCCAGGGCTGGCGCATCGCCCGCGCGAGGCCGTCGCGCAACGCGATCAGGGACGGGAGATCCGACAGGTCGATCCCGCGTGAATTCTTGCGCTCGGGCAGGTAAAGATCTGACGGCAACGGAATGCGCGGATGCGGCTTGACCGGCAGCCGTGCCAATCGGGCGACCGGGTCGGCGATGATCTCGTCGATCGGCTCCTTGTCATCGACAATGCGATTCACAAACGAGGTGTTGGCGCCGTTTTCGAGGAGCCGGCGCACCAGATAGGCGAGCAGTTCCTCGTGGCTCCCGACCGGTGCGTAGACCCGGCAGGGCTGGTCAAAATGCTCCGCGCCGACGATCTCATCGTAGAGCGCTTCGCCCATGCCATGCAGCCGCTGGAACTCCCAGTCGCGGCGGTTGCCGGCGAGTTCGAGCATCGCGGCGACGGTATGTGCGTTGTGGGTCGCGAATTGCGGATAGAAGACACTGCCGGCCTCGAGCAATCGGCGGGCCGCCGCGATATAGGACACATCGGTCGCAACTTTGCGGGTGTAGACCGGATAGCCATCGAGCCCGCGCTCTTGGCTCTTCTTAATTTCGCTGTCCCAATAAGCGCCCTTGACCAGCCGCACCATCAATCGGCGCCGGCTGCGGCGCGCCAAATCGGCGAGCCAGTCGATCAACGGCAGAGCCCGCTTTTGATACGCTTGGACCGCAAGCCCCAGCCCGTCCCAGCCGGCCAACTCGGGGGCGAGCGCCAATGCCTCGATCAAATCGAGCGACAGATCGAGCCGGTCGGCCTCCTCGGCGTCAATCGTAAACCCAATTCCGGCATGACATGCCGCCGCGGCAAGCGCCAGCAGTGGCGGAGTCATTTCTGCGAGCACGCGGTCACGCTGCGCCATCTCGTAGCGCGGGTGCAGGGCCGATAATTTGACCGAAATGCCGGGTGCGGTTTCGACCGCGCGGCCTGCCGCGGCCTGCCCGATCGCAGCGATCGCATGTTCGTAGGAGGCGAGATAGCGCGCGGCATCGGCGGCAGTGTGCGCCGCTTCGCCGAGCATGTCATAGGAGTGACGATAGCCCTCGGCCTCCGCCGGACGGGCCCGGTCGAGCGCCTCGTCGATCGTGCGACCCATGACGAATTGGCGGGCGAGAATCCGCATTGCCGCGGTCACTGCTTGACGCACGACCGGCTCCCCCGAGCGCATCGCAAAGCGGCGCAGCGCAGCACGCAAATCGTGCGCCGGTTCAGTGCGCAGCAGGCGCCCGGTCAGCATCAATGCCCAGGTTGAGGCGTTGACAAAGACCGAATCGGAATGCCCGAGGTGGCGCGCCCAGTCGGCCTCGCCGAGCTTGTCGCGGATCAGCCGGTCCACGGTCTCGGCGTCGGGAATGCGCAGCAACGCCTCGGCGAGGCAGAGCAACGCCACGCCCTCCTGCGACGACAGCGCGTATTCATGCAGGGAGGCGTCGATGCCGCCCTTGCCGTGGCGCTCGCGGCGCACCGCTGTGACTAGGCGGCGCGCGGTTTCGGCGATTCGGTCGCGGGCGTCGGGTGCCAAATCGGCTGCAGCCAGGATTTCGGCGTCGGCCGCATTCTCGTCCAGTCGGACATGGTCGCGAATCGCAGCGCACAGCGGCGAGGCCGGCGCTGGCGGGGTAGAGAAGACAATATCCATGACGGGATCCATGGCGGGGCCTTTCGCAGCGCCGCGCCATTTTCACGCGAGGAGCCGTCCCTCATTGTCGGGCGCGATGCCTGGCAAGATGTGGTGCGCGGCGTGCGCCCCCGGCAGGTCTTGTCGTCAGGGCTCGAAGCGCAGGATCTCGACGCAAGGCGGCTTGGTCAGGATTTCACTGAAATCGCGCATCCAATTGCCGGTTTCCTCACTCGACCCAACGCCGCGATTGCGGAATTGTTCGAGCTGATCGAGCCCCTTCAGTTCGACTTCGAATTGCAGGGCAGTGTGGTCGCCGTGGCCGCGCGTCAATGGCACCAGCATGCGGGCGTCGAGGCCGTTGTTGCGCGCCGCCTCGACCTCGCGGCGGATGAATTCGATCGCGCGCTGACGGTTGAGCGGCAGCACGTCGTAGCAGAATCGAGCGAGATACATCGGTCTCTCCTTGCGATACAGGGTCAGCCCGGCGGCGGTGATCATGGCGCCTCGCCGAACGGTCCTTCTGGGTCAACGCGAAGGGTTGCCGGTCGATGCACTGGGCCAAGTAAAAACCCAGCGGCGCGGACCTGCAGGCCGGGGCCTTGCACAGCCCCCGGCAAATCCGCATACAGTGCGGCGGCCGGGTTTGGTCAGGGTCGGGGGGATGTGATGTTGGGATATCGGCGGGTTCTTTCTGCGGTTTTGGTCATTTCGGCGCTGACGTTGTCAGCTGCGGCGAGTGCGCAGGCGCCCTCCGGAGCGCCGCCCAGCGCGGCGCCGCCGGCCGCGACTGCGCCCGCGCCGGCTACCTCGCCGGCTGCAGCGAAATCCGAGCTGCCGCGATTCCTGGTTTATTTCAATGAATTCAGCGCCTATCTGCCGCCCCGGTCGAAGGAGATCATCGCGAAAGCGGCGAAGGAAGCTAAGGCGAGCGGCGCCAAGTCGATAACCGTTCAGGCGCGGGCGAGCGCCACCGGTACAGTGCAGACCAACAAGTACCTGGCAATGACGCGCGCCTCGATCGTTGCCGACGAACTCGAAGCCGACGGCGTTCCGGCGGCGATGGTGCAACAGGAGCCGATTGGGCAGACCGGCTCCGGCGATCCCTCCGTGTTTAACCGGCGGGTCGACATCATCTTGCACCGCTGATCGCCCCGCCGCGATGGCATCCGGGTCGCTGGTCGTCACCTACGAGCTGAGCCCGCGCAGCCGCGCCATCCTCGAAGACGAGCTGGGCGAAACCGGCACCGCGGTCTATCTCAGCGATCTCGCCCCCGCTTCGCGCGTCGATGCGCTACGCCACGCCGGGGCGGTGCTGGCTTACAACACCGCGGTCGAGCTGACCGCCGAGGAACTTCCGCTGATCGCAGGCGCCCGGCTGTTGCAGTTTACCACTGCCGGCATCGATTGGATCCCGCTCATAGATCTGCCGGCGGAGCTGCCGATCGCGTGCAATGGCGGCGCTTCGGCCGAGCCGATGGCCGAGCATGTGCTGGCGATGACGCTCGCCGCGGCCAAGCGGCTGTTTGTCGAACACGCCAACCTCGAGCGCGGGGAATTCAATCAGCGCGGCAAGAACCGCATGCTGCAAGGTGCTGTGTGCGGCATCCTCGGCTTTGGCGGAGTCGGGGCGGCGACCGCACGGCTGATGCGGGCGCTCGGCATGCGCATTCATGCGATCAACCGCCGCGGCGCCAGCGACGAGCCGGTCGACTGGCTCGGCACGCCCGATTGCCTGGACGATATGCTGAGAGCCGCCGATGTGCTGGTCATCACGACCGCCCTGACCAAGGCGACCGAGGGCATGATTGCCGCCCGCGAGCTGGCGCTGATGAAGCCGGATGCGATCCTGGTCAATGTCGCGCGCGGCGAAATCGTCGACGAAGCGGCGCTGTACGCCCATTTGATCGCCCATCCGCAATTCACCGCGTGCATCGATGCGTGGTGGGTCGAACCGGTGCGGCATGGTCGGTTCTCGATGAGCCATCCGTTCCTCGACTTGCCGAACGTGATCGGCTCGCCCCACAACTCGGCGGGCGGCGGAGTGTGGCGCGACGTGTCACTGCGCCGCGGGGTCGCCAACTGCTCTCGCGCGCTTCGGGGCGAAACGCCGCTACACCTGATCGGGCCCGACGAGCGGATGATGTAGGCGGGACCGCCGCGGCGCTCGGCAATCGCGCCGATCACTCGCGTTCGGAACTCCTCAGGTGATGTGCGCGGCACGCGAAACCCGGCGCGGCAAGTCGTCCCATCCTGGGCAAATAGGAACCGGGGCTGGTGGTCGTCGTTCGGAGTAGCGTGCGCTCTTAGGACGCGGGTTTGGGCTTGCGCCAGAAACCGAGTCTCATCAGCCGCAGCGACGGCGGCGGCCCTCCGGACACACTCGTCCGTTGGCTGGGCATGGAAGCGTCGTGCGGCTCGCCCGTTATCGCGATCCTTGAACTCGAACGGAGGTCAGCCCTGTCTCCACCGGAATGGGCAACCCGCGGTCCCGCGAGGTTCCTACTGCATTACGTACGGCGACGCGCGCCGAGCCATGCCGTCGTCATCGGCGCGGTGCTCGCTGCGGTCGGCTGCGCGATCGGCTCGCAATACGGGGTCAAGAATCTTGTCGATGCCCTCGGGTCGGATGGCGCCTCGGGTCAGGGATTGTGGTCGGCGATGGCGCTGTTGCTGGTGTTTGTCGCCGGCGACAACCTGCTGTGGCGGCTCGGCGGTTTGGTCGCGGCCCGTGCCTTTGTCGCGGTCGGGGGCGATTTGCGCATCGATCTGTTCGCTCATCTCTCGGGGCACGGCTCGCAATACTTTGCCGACCGCTTCCCCGGGGCGATCGCCGGTCGGGTCACGACGGCCGCGAATGCCGCGTTTGCCTTGGAGAATTCGCTGGCTTGGAACGCGTTGCCGCCGGCGGCAGCGGTCGTCAGCAGCATTGGTGTTCTTGGCCTCGTCAACTGGCGGATGTCGTCGGCGCTAGCGATCGTTGCCGTTCTGATCGGGGCCGTCGTGTGGCGGCTCGCCGCGCGCAGCCGGCATCTGCACGATCGCGTCGCCGATCGCGCCACCAATGTCACCGGCGATCTGACGGACATCGTCACCAATATGGGGCTCGTCCGCGCTTTTGGCGCCGCCGGCCGCGAGCGGTAGCGACTGTCGGAAAGGATCGGGCATGAGATGTCGGCGCAACAGGAAAGCCTGTTCGCGGTCGAACGATTGCGCCTGTTTCACGCCTTCTCCGTCTTTGCCGTCACCGGCGGCGCTTTGTTCTGGTCGGTGCTGCTGTGGCGTGCCGGCGAGATCACGACCGGCGACGTCGTGCTGACGACGACGCTCGGTTTTACCGTGCTGCACGCATCGCGCGACCTGGCGACGGCGCTCGTTGATTTGCTGCAGCATTTCGCGAAGCTGGGCGAAGCGATCCGCGTGCTTTGCGAGCCCCACGAGATGAAGGATGCGCGTTCCGCCAAGCCGCTGATCAATCTCGGCGGATCGGTCACATTTCTGAATTTGAGCTTCAGCTATCCCGGTGGCGAGCGAGTGCTGCAGGACTTGACCCTCCACATACCGGCGGGACAAAAAATTGGTCTCGTCGGTCGGTCGGGAGCCGGCAAGAGCACCGTTCTCGCTCTGTTGCAGCGCCTCTACGATCCCGAGCGCGGCCATGTGCTGATCGACGAGCAGGACATCGCCAACGTGACCCAGGAAAGTCTTCGGAGTTCGGTTGCGGTCGTCCACCAGGACACTTCGCTGTTCCACCGCTCTGTGCTCGAAAATCTGCGTTATGGCCGGCCGTCGGCGACGGACGAGGAGGTAAGGCGTGCCGCCGCAGCGGCTCACTGCGAGGAATTCATCGAGCGCCTGCCGCAGGGTTTCGAGACCATCGTCGGCGAGCGCGGCCTCAAATTGTCGGGCGGACAGCGACAGCGGCTGGCGATTGCGCGAGCGTTTTTGTGCGAGGCGCCGATCGTCCTGCTCGACGAGGCAACATCGGCGCTCGATAGTGAATTGGAGGCGCTGGTGCAGGAAGCCTTGGCGCGGCTGGTCGATGGCCGCACGTAATTGCCGTTGCCCACCGGCTCTCGACGCTGCACGGTTTTGACCGCGTTGTCGTATTGGAGCGCGGGGCCATCATCGAAGACGGGGCGCCGGGCGAGTTGCTGCACCGGCCAAGCGTTTACGCACAGATGGACCAGCGTCAACGCCGGACCCCGGAGCGGTCATGACCCCTTTGATATTTCTGCCGCGGCATACGGTGCTGGCGATCGCCGCTGCAATTCTCATAACGACGGCCCCGCAAACCCGAAACGCCCTGGCGAGCAACGCGGGAGCGTCCGCGGGGCCCGTAGGCTCGCCTGTCGCCCCCCTGTACGAACCTGCGGCGTCCGCAACCGCGGCGGCGGGGGCCCGAGACGGAGCCATCGCGTCGAACCCGCAACCACCCAAACTCTTGCCCTTGACCGAACATGATTGCACCGGGGTTCTCGGCAAGAAAGTCATCGGACCGGATCATCAGGAGCTGGGTCTCCTGACCGATGTCCTGGTCGATGCCCAGGGACGTGCGCGCGCGGCGGTAATCGATTTCGGCGGATTTCTCGGTGTCGGCAGCCGTAAGATCGCGGTCGATTGGCGGCTTTTGAAGCTGACGCCGGGATCATCGGAATGGCAGATCTCGGCCAAACTTACCCGAGCCGAAATTCAGAACGCCCCCGAATACAAGCTCAATGCACCTGTGGAAAAGATGGTCGGCTCGCCCGCGGAGCTGATGCCTTCGCCCGCAACAGACAAATGATCGGGCTTTGGCGGTAGGCGGAGCGAAGGCCGCCGAGCGGTCCGTAGAGCAAGCCGCCGAGCGCTCGCTCGATTGGCTCAACCTGTTTGTCGGGAATATCCAGACCGGTTTCGGGCCGTTCATCGCCGTCTATTTGACGACGCGGGGGTGGACCGAGACCTCGATCGGCCTTGCTCTCAGCCTCGGCACGGTCGCGGCGATGGCAAGCCAGATCCCGGCCGGAGCGCTGGTCGACGCGATCCGCCACAAGGCTTCGGTTGTCCTCCTCAGCATTCTCTCGTTCAGCATCAGCGCGCTGTTGTTCGCGATCAACCCGGCGCCGCTGGCGGTTTACGTCGCGGAAATCCTGCACAGTTTCTCGAGCTGCACGCTGAGCCCGGCGATCGCGGCGATTAGCCTGGCAGTCGCTGGACCGACGGTTCTCGGGTTGCGGTTCGGGCGAAACGCGCGCTTTGCCGCGATCGGGAACGGTGTCGGCGCGGTGTTGATGGGCGCCTGCGGTTATTACGTCTCGGAGCGCGCCGTGTTTTTTCTGACGGCGGCGATGACCTTGCCGGCGCTGGTGCCGCTCGCACCGTTGGCGCGGGTAACTTACACGGACGGACCGGACAGCAGCAATCGGTCGGCGCACCAACAAAGTCCGATTGGTGTATTGAGCGAGCGCAGGCTCCTCGTCTTTGCTGCTTGCGTGATGCTGTTTACACTCGGCAATGCCGCGATGCTGCCGCTTATCGGCAACACATTGACCAAGACCGTTGGCGGCGCGTCCAATCTTGTGATCGCCGCCTGTATCGTCGTGCCGCAATTGGTTGTGGCACTGGTCTCACCCTTGGTCGGCCGGCTGGCCGAGACCAATGGCCGCCGTTTGGTCTTGTTGTTGGGTCTGGTGAGCCTGCCGATCCGGGGGGCGGTGTTTGCGATAGCCGCTTCGCCGATTCCGATCGTGCTGGTGCAAGCGCTCGACGGCATTGCAGGCGCCTGCCTCGGCGTCCTGGTCCCGCTGATCACTAGCGACATCGCCGGCCGCTCGGGGCATTATAATCTCGCCCTCGGCTTTGTCGGCTTTGCAATCGGGATCGGCGCTACGTTGAGCACCACTCTCGCCGGCTGGATCGGCGATCATTATGGCCAGCCGATCGCCTTCGCGAGCCTTGCCGGGTTTGGCCTCGCCGCTTGCGCGCTCGTATTGAGCGCGATGCCTGAGACCCGGCCCGCCACAGCCGTCTCCGCGCAAATCTGACACCGGCATTCGTTAGCGGTTAATTTACCCTTGGCCCGATAGGATTGCGGAACGGTGAACGAAAGTCATACGACCGAATTTGTTGTCGCGAGGTGGCCGGTGAATCGCCTTTCCATACTGGTTACGCCCGACGGCCGATTGGTTAGCCCGGGCAGCCCCGAGTTTCTCGCGGCATTGGGGGACTTCGATCCCGATTACGATGCGCCCGCATTCGCCGTCAAAAATCTCGGCTTCATCAGGTTTGACACGCTGAACGATTCGATTGTCGAAGTCGAATTGCATCCACGAAACGTCGGATTACCTGCTCTGCTGGCGGCGCAACAAAAGCTTTTGTCGCTGCGCGTCCGCCTGTTTCGGATCAAATATCTCGATTTCACCTGGCATTCCGAAATTAGCGCATCACCGGAGCAGGCAATCGCACGAATTTCGGAATTGTGCGCTCCGGCATTTCAGCTGCCGCCGGCCGAACGATTTTTGGTGGAGCCTTGCGACCATACCAAGCTGTTCGATGATGACAGCAGCCCGTTGCGGCCGTTGTTACAGAAATGGCGGATATCATTTGCGCAGTTTGATCCCGGTGTTATCTCACTTGCAGTCGAGTACGGACTATGGCCGCGAATGATTATCTTTGGGCTAAAACCGCACGAGTTCGAGCCGGTTTTCCGTTTTGTCGGGGCCCGAAATAGCAACGGGATCTGGCTCGGTCGAGATTCTCAGATCAATGTGATTGGAGAAAAGGTTAGGAACCAGCCCGATAAGGAATACGGCGCCTGGGTGTCGCAGTTTTATAAATCGGTCGCCACCACCGGCCAGCCGCGATATGACATTGTCACGGCTGCAATCCAGACTTCGCACGACCGCACGCAAGCGTATGTGACCCGTTACGAACGATTACTGCTGCCGTGGAAAACCCCCTCGGATGAAGTATTCGTAACCATGTGGTCTAAAAGGTTGGGTGACGAAGATTCCGACATGTTTTCCCCATCGGAAACGAGCAGTTCGGTCGTCAGAAAATTGGCGAGGTCTTCGTAAGCCTCATTCGCGGAAAGGTAGAGAAGCGCGTTGTCCGGATGGCCGGACGGTGCGTCCGGAAAAATAATGCTGCGCACGGCGTGCTTGTAGCCGTACCCCGCCGGCACACCCTTTTCGACGAGGATCGGTGCAGTAAACGCTGTGCACCAGTCGACCGGCCAGCGCGCGAGCCCGTAGGCTCGGCCCAGCCGACGGAATCAGCTGCGAGAGCTGATGCCCGCGAAAATCGGGCCGCACCCAAAGCGACCCGGCAAACAACACCACGCCCGAGAGCATTGCCGCGACCTTGGCCGCTTCGGAGCTGAATTCGCACGGACGGCCCTTGCCACGACCGTAAAACAGGAAGCGTCCTTCTTGGAAAAGATTGGTGTCTGGCCAGAAGAAAATACGCCATGCTACAGTAACGACAATTTCACCGTCCTCGCTCTCACCCGAAAGCCAATACGAATTTTCCGGGGTTAAGTCGCAATATTCGGGATTAAACAAATTCACAAGACGAAACCAGTTGCCACGCCTGACCTCGAACTCGTTTAAACGACGGAGATCATCAAAATCGTGGCGCAGACGCAAACGCAGACCGACCCGACGGGCCGCTTTGTCGCCTTCGAGGACAAAGCGCGCCAGCAATTCGGCCGGGCCATGCTTTATGGTGAGGGCGTCCGGGAGGCGAAGATTGTTCTCGGGAACAATATTCGGGTAAGTCAGCGACATCGGCTATTCCCTCGTTTTCAAAGCTACATGCCAGCCAGCTGGCTACAGACACAGGCGGAACAGATTCATCGGCGGCGGAGCAACTAACTCTGCCTTTAGACTTCTACTTCCTCGAATTATCGGCCACCGAATTGCACAGAAAGTGGTCTACACTCAGCCTTGCCAAGGAAGCCTGTAGCATCTGACCAAACATTGACATAATCTTAATAGTATTCCTTCCAATGTCAATTCAAATCCACTCGTTTACCATGTTTCTGGGATAGCATTGCCCTCATCAGGATGTCACGAGTTACTTGAACACGGACGTTTTATTGACGTGATAGACCCGTAACACGCGAAATATCGTCCGCCAAACTATCGGTTACGCAAAAAGCGGACGGTTTTCGTCCCCAACGTCGATAGTGATGTCGAGTTGTTGACGATGCTTTGTCTTTTGCATCGCCCATCGGTCGGTCACGAGTTCCGGCGCACAACGGTTGCTCATTTGGCCAAAGCGGAAAGTCGGTGGTTCAAGCCGCTGGCAAACAGAACACGCGATTTGTCAATCGGCCTGCGGGCGGCGATTGCGCGCTTGTTTGCCTTGCGCCGGCCATGCATTGATGGGCTCGGAGCCCGCACAGCGAGAGATCAGCAATGCAGAGCCTGTGGTCCGATGCCGAGGCAGAGCGGCTAGTGCAACATTACGCCGATCAAGGGATTGGCAAAGACGTGGCGCTGCGCGTCTACACCTCCCGGCTTTTGGGCGGCGATCCGAAGCTGGTGCTGCATGGCGGCGGCAACACCTCGGTCAAGACCAGCGTAAAGGACCTTCTTGACGAGGATGCGGAGGTCTTGTGCGTCAAAGGCAGCGGCTGGGACATGGCGGCGATCGAACCCGCCGGCCTCCCGGCTGTACGGCTTGCTCCGATCCGCAAGTTGCGCCAGCGCGAGACATTGTCGGACGAGGAGATGGTGCGGGTTCAGCGGGCCAATTTGATCGATCCCGGCGCCCCCAACCCGTCGGTCGAAACTCTGCTGCACGCCTTCTTGCCGCATAAATTCGTTGACCACACGCATTCGACCGCGGTCCTCAGCATTGCCGATCAACCCGATGCCGCCGAGCGCTGCGCCGATCTTTACCAGGGTCGGCTCGGTCTCGTGCCCTACATTATGCCGGGCTTTCAGCTCGCAAAAAAAGCTGCCGAGGTCTTTGAGCAAGACCCCGAGGTCGAGGGCCTGGTGCTGTTGAAGCACGGGATCTTTACATTTGGCGAGACCGCGCAGGGTGCTTATGAGCGGATGATCGAGGCCGTATCGCTGGCAGAAGAAATGCTGACCCGCCGCCGCAACACCGTCGTGTTTCCGGCCGTCCCTCAGCCGGCCGCAGTTGCCGCTGTGGCCGAGGTGGCGCCGATCCTGCGCGGCTTCTGCGCCATCCCCTCCCAGGTCGAAGTCGGGGCCTATAAGCGCTTTATTCTCGAATTCCGCACCAGCCCGGCGATCCTCGATTATGTCCACGGAGCAGAGCTCGCGCGCTACAGCCAGGCCGGCGTCGTTACGCCCGACCATACGTTACGGACCAAAAATTACCCGCTGATCGTACCGGCGCCGGAAGCAGGCCGGCTCGACGATTTCAGGGCAGCGGTCCGCGCCGCGGTCGACCGTTTCGTCGCCGAGTACCATGCCTACTTCCCGCGGCACAATGCTCGCCAGGCGGTCGCGAAACGCGAGCTCGATCCGATGCCGCGAGTGATCCTGGTCCCGGGATTGGGATTGTTCGGGCTCGGCGGGTCGGCGCGCGACGCGCGGATCGCCGCCGACATCGCCGAGTCGACGGTCGCAACAATAACCGACGCCGAAGCGATCGGCCGCTTCGACCCGGTCGGCGAAGCCGACATGTTCGACATCGAATACTGGTCGCTCGAACAAGCCAAGCTCGGGCAAACGGTCGAGAAGCCGCTCGCCGGCCAGATCGCGGTCGTGACCGGCGGCGCCGGCACGATTGGCTTTGCGATCGCCCGGGCAATGGCCCGCGCCGGCGCCGAAGTGGCGCTGCTCGACATCAATGGCGAGACCGCCACCGCCGCGGCGAAGCAGCTCGGCGGCGTTGCGCTCGGCATTGCCTGCGATGTTACCGATCCGGCATCGGTACGCGCCGCGTTTGACCAAGTCATCAAAGAATTCGGCGGCCTCGATCTCGTCGTCTCGAATGCCGGCGCGGCGTGGCAGGGCCGTATCGGCGAGGTCGAGGACGCAGTATTGCGCCGCAGCTTCGAACTCAACTTTTTCGCCCACCAAACAGTCGCGCAGAACGCGGTCCGCATTATGCTGGCGCAGGGGACCGGCGGCTGCCTCTTGTTCAATGTCTCGAAACAGGCGGTCAACCCCGGGCCGAATTTCGGCCCCTATGGTCTGCCCAAGGCCGCGACCCTCGCTTTAATGCGGCAATACGCGCTCGATTACGGCGCCAATGGTATCCGCGCCAATGCGGTCAATGCCGACCGTATCAAGAGTGGGTTGTTGACTCCCGAGGTGATCGCCGCTCGTGCAGCGGCGCGCGGGGTCAGTGAGGCCGATTACCTCGCCGGCAATCTGCTCGGTCGCGAAGTCACCCCCGACGACGTCGCGCAAGCCTTCGTCGCCCATGCTCTGGCGCTCAAGACCACCGCCGACGTCACCACCGTCGACGGCGGCAACATCGCCGCCGCCATGCGATAAGTGACGGCGCGGCGGGTCATCCCGGCGCGGATCGGTCGGGTCACGTGCCGCGCCCGGCCTGGGCCAGGGCAGCTCACCCGGTGATCCCAGCGCAGAAATTGCTCTTTACGGTTGTGACGCTGCGATATCCTTAGGCGACTTGGATGCACGAATCTCGACCCAGGTCACTCACCATTCGTCACCGACGACTATCTATCTAGATGCTCGGGCATCCCCGCCAAACGAAGACCCTCGTGAAACTTTTCGCGAGCGGCCAGCATCACCGGATGATTATGCGGATTGGCCCGCTCATTGTGAATGACGCGAGTTATGCTGTAGTTAGGGAAGTGATCTTTGAATTTGCGAAGCGCCGCGGCCGCCGCTTCTCTATCATGATTAAGGGCGTATGCACTGACTAGGTGGAGATGATTGTACCAAACGTTGCCCCGCCCTTCCACGGATCGATGCAAAGCTTCAATAGCGTCGGCGTAATTACCGGCGACAAAGTGAGCGCGCCCCTTGTACCAAAAAAACATTGGGAGTGAGGGATTGTTTGGGCGGCTGATCCGGATCGAGGTGTCAATCGGTTGCAGCGCCTCCAACGGTCTCCCAGTATAGATCAATTGGGCCCCTTGCTGGGCATGAGCGAGAGCAAATTCCGGATTGAGCTCGATCGTTCGAGTAAACGCAGCTAGCGCCTCTTCATGCCTCCCCCGGGCCCGATTGATCAGGCCGCTCGCATAATGCGCTGCAGCCAACCCGGGGGCGATCTCCAACGCTTGCTCTACGGCATCTACGGCCTCGGCGATTTCCGCTGGCCCGGCGTCGTTCCAGCGGTTCAAACAATCGCACATCAGGACTTCGGCCAAAAAGCACCAACTCTCCGCCAAGTGTCGGGGCTCGACTCCGACCGGTTCGGCCAAAGCCTTTCTCAATAATTCGCGAATTCGCAGCGAATTTTCCGGGGTCATTACGCGTGTTTGAATGACCCGCGCCTGCCCGATCAGATCGCTTGAGTCAACTGTGCTGCTATTATCCATTCCTTCACCGTTAGCTTTAAAAAGGTTGGAGTGCTGATTCGCGCATTGGCCTTATATATCCACGGCAGAGGAACACGGCGAACCAACCGGCGAAATAGCAAGTTACAATATACTGTCACGCTGTTATAGCGGAGGTGCTGCGAGCCAATCGCGCAGCGCGTTGCGCATCGCTGCACCCGCATCGTTCGAATCTTCTTTCGGCGAAAACTTCAGCTGCGCCAACTTTGCTTTAAATAGCGGGTTATTGTCTAACTCAACGAATGTTCTCCCCGCGGCGGCAAAATCGCCGTTTTGTTGTTGCGCATAGGCCAGGTAAGCGCGATTATACCACACGGTTTTGAGCGCACAGACCGACTCCTGCAATGCGTCCACAGCGTCCCTCCAACTTCGCTGATTGGCGAATGCTTGGTTGACGAGCGCCCGACCTCTCACCCAGTAAAAATATCCGATAGCGGGGTGATTTGGGTTTAGCCTTATGGCCTCATCGACATACTCATGGGCCTTCGCGGGCTCCCCGCAAAGAATTCTTTGATTGCCGATCTGCGCATGAGCGCGCGCAAAGCCTGTGCCAAAGTCCCTAGCCCGCTTAAATGCCTTACGTGCCTGCTGTTGGTCTCCGTGGGCGCGGTAAATCAGCCCTTGCGCATGGTGTCCGAGTGGGAGCCTTGGCGCGAGCGCTAACGCATTGTGGATGGCATCTTCAGCCTGCCTCAACTGGTCTTGCCCGGCGTAGTTCCACCCGTTGAAATAGTCATTCATCAATACGTTAGCGAGCAGTGCCCAAGCGTCCGCCGCCCAGCGAGGAGCAACTCCCGCTGGGTTTGAGAGGGCTTTTTCGAGGACTTCGCGGATGAAGAGACTGCCGTCGGGGCTTGTAACCGCGTTCGACACCGCATCGGCGGTATCTGCGGCCTGACTGTCCGCCATTTGCTGGACCATCTGATTAACTCCTTCTCCCTGTGAAGGTGCTGGCACCGACTTGATGGAAGGACCCTATTGCGCCGCCATGCCCGCCATTTGCAGGCCTTCGTGAAATTTTTGACGGACCGAGACGACAAATTTGTTATCGTTCGGCGTCGCTTTCTCGTCCGAGGTTACTTTTTCGAGCGTGTAGCCGGCGAATTTCGGGTGATGGTAGAACTCTCGTAAAACTCTTTTTGCTTCATCCATTTGAGTATCGAGTGCATAGGCACTGACCAGATAGAGCCGATTGAACCAATCGTCGGGGCGCAGCCCGACCGATTTCTGCAGCCACGGGATCGCGTCGCGGTAATCGCCCGAGTAAAAGTGCGCTCGTCCGATGACCCAATAGAACCCGCCGAGTGATGGATCGCCCGGACTAAGCTTGATCGCGGTCTCGACCAACGCCGGCGCCTCGGCTGGTCTGCCGACCAGCGTCAATTCATTGGCTTTTTCGGCAAGAGCGCGTGTCAGGCTCGGATCAAGTTCGAACGCGCGGGTGAAGGCCTCCAACGCCGCGTCATGTTCGCCCTTTGCACGCCTAACCAAGCCTTCAGCATAATACACTTGGCCGATATTTGGATCAATTGCTTGAGCCTTGTGCAGCGCGTCTTCGGCTTCTTTAAGTTCCGGTTTTCCTGCATTGTTCCACCGATGCACGTATTGCATAACTAGGATTTCGGCGAGCCAGCCCCAGGCTTCGGCCGATTGCGGATCGCGACGCACCGCTTCTTCGAGAAATCCGCGCGCCTTTTGGCTATGCTCTGGCGTGATGGAAGAAAAGTACAAACTCATCCCGCGGAACCGCAGATCGATAGCATCGGGGTTACGCGCCTGCTCCTCGGTCAAACGACGGCCCTCGGCTCTAATCAGTTGGATGTTCAGCGAGGTCGCAATGCGCCCGGTAATCGCCTTCTCGAGTTCGATAAA
Organism: uncultured Alphaproteobacteria bacterium; assembly: GCA_963777435.1. Taxonomy (GTDB): domain Bacteria; phylum Pseudomonadota; class Alphaproteobacteria; order ATCC43930; family CGMCC-115725; genus AP-15. The sequence continues at coordinate 1,479,242 of CAVZQT010000003.1, read as the reverse complement.
ATCGGTGATCGTGTGGACAAACCGGTCGGCCCAGACATGAGCTCCGGTCTGCGTATCGATCAGCTGGACATTGGTCTCGATCTGATTTCCCGCCCGCGTAATGCTGCCTTCCAGCATGTAGCGAACGCCGCATTCTCGACCGACCTGGCGGGCATCGACCGACCGGCCTTTGAAGGTAAAAGCAGTATTGCGCGCAATGACAAAGGTGCCCTTGAGCCGCGCTAAATCGGTTGTCAGATCGTCAGTAATCGCGTCGGCAACATAGCCTTGTGCATGGTCGCCGCTGAAGTTGTTAAATGGCATCACGACGATAGAGGCGCGCGGCGGGAGCGGCTCGCCACCATGCCAGACATGCGGCGCCGCCATGCCAACTGCGACTGCTATGGCGAGGATGATGCCAAGGGCGGTGTGCCAGCGCGGCTGTGGTGGAAGGGCCGTGCGATACAGCCGACGAGCCGCGCCGATCAACCGCCCTCGAACGGTTGTGTCTGGAGGTTCCTGATCGTAATCGACCCGAAAAATTCGAATCGGTTGATCTATGTTCTTGACCCGACGTTCGCCCATGTCTTCGAACGACAGATCGGGATAGCCGAGCAGCTGATCGCGGACACCGCGGGTGACATAGATCCCTCCCGGCTCGGCCAGGCCTTCGAGTCGGGCGGCGATATTGATGCTGTTGCCGTAGATATCGCGCTCGTCGACGATCACATCGCCGGTGTTGATGCCGATGCGGAGCTGAATACGCTGATCCTTGTCGGCGGGTTGACGCACGGCAAAGCCGCGCTGAATATCGATGGCGCAGCGCACGGCGTCGACAGCGCTGTCGAACTCGACCAGCATTCCGTCGCCCATACTGCGCACGAACCTACCGCCGTGCTGAGCAACAGCAGGTTCGATAATGTCCCTGACGTGATCCGCCAGCCGCAGATGGGTGCCTTGCTCGTCGGCGCTCATCAAGCGGCTGTAACCGACGACGTCCGCCAGCAGCACGGCTGTCAGTCTGCGTTTCAGATGGACATCGTCCATCCCGATCACCCGAGCTTGCCGCTATTATCGTTAAGTTTAACACGCCACGGTGGACTTGTCACCGTGGCGACATTGCCAGTGTCAAGTGGCAATCGCGTGTCGATGCCACAGCGGCCCCTCGGTAAAAAGAAAGCCGGTCCGAGGCGCGTAGGCTCCTTGCTTTCGAGCGCTCCGGGCAAGTCATCGCCGGTCCCGCCGGGGATTTGGGTTTCGCGGCCTTCCGTCGTGACCGGTCGGTCCGCCGGCTGTTTTATCTCCGCCAGCTATTGAGTCGTTATTATGGGTAAGATGGTGGGCGCGACTGGGATTGAACCAGTGACCCCTCCGCGCTGTTGTTAATACGACTGCTCAAGGCGCAAGATGATCTCAGCGGAGAGCGTCCGGCGCATTTCCTTGGCCGACTTCTCAAGCCTCTTTTTGAGTTCCGGCGGAATTCGAATTGATGTAGGGGGTGTTCCACGGTTCATAAATGTAAGATACACCTTATTACATTGGTTGCACGTATAATACGCGCAATCGTATTGCTTTCTTTCCCCCACTCGGCGGGAGATTTCGAGTGATCCTAAGAGCGCGAGCGGAGAAGCAGCCCGATCACCAAATTTTGCAGATTGATGACATCTTTATGAAGCTTTGATTAAATATCAGACTTGAAAATCGGTCTTAAAATATTCATTCGCACCGGCTATCTACCCCTATTGCGGCGGCGAGACCCATCTTGCGACGGCTTTGGAGTCTGGGTGTGTTTTGATGTTTAGCCGATTTTGGTGCGTCTTGGGCGTTGGTCAGATACTCTTCGCAGCTCTAGTCCTCCAAGTCACAGCAGCCCATGGAACATATTTTACCGCAGGTGGTGACGCCGACCACATTGCCGTCGCGATCGACAGCCGAATAACTGAGCAAAGCAAAAACGGACTGAAGGCCTTCGACGACCGTCACTGCAAGATATTCCCACTCAGCGACAGGGTTATCTTCTTTTTCCACGGAGTGAATAGTCTGACGGCCACAGACGGTCATACGATATTCGATGCAGGGCAAATCGCCCAGCAAGTATATAATGGGAGTCCGGAAGAATCGTTGCGGGACTTGGCGAGTCAGTGGTCTTCAATGATGATAGACGATTACAAGGCGAATAGCGCTCGATTGGTAATTGACAATAAGCTAATTATCGAAGGATTTTTTGCAGGTTCCGATCCGAATGGCACATTCGGCATTTATGGCGAGAGTATTTCAGGGACGCCAGTCGATCCGTCTGCCCGGCCGTTAAATTACGAGATTACCGGTCACAATCGACTGGATATGGCGTCCTCTCCCGATATTCTCCAGGAGTTTGCGACCGGCGGAACGACAGATTGGGCAAAAAGCGCGCTGCTTCTCCTCGATCTAGAGACGAGAGGTAAGGGGCCGACCGCCTCGTTGGCGCTCCGATATGAAACAATGGTCACGATAGCAGGCCAGAGCGGCAACCCTCATATCGGCGGTGAGACGGCCGTCATGACGATGGACCGCACCAATCCCATCTGGCGCTGGTTTCACCGGCCTGCATATTGCCCGCAACGATAATTCAGCCAGATTTTCCAGAGTGGTGGGCGCTGCTGGGATCGAACCAGCGACCTCTTGCGTGTCGAGCAAGCGTTCTCCCGCTGAACTAAGCGCCCGTGTTCAATTGCACCTGTTTCTCGTCCCGTGCCGCCCCCTACAGGCTTGAAAACATACGGCATAACCCCCGGCATGCGAAAAACCATGTCAACGTAGTGCTCTCCCGCTGAGCTACGCGCCCTTACCCGCGGCCAGGATGAGGCGCGGTGATAGCGAAAATGCCCGTGCGGTGCAAGCTTGCCGGAGCCGGGCAGGGCGCCGATCAATGGAGCCGATCTCGGGGCACCGATCGAGGACTTGCTGATGAACAACGAAATCGAGCCCGGAATGATTGTCGAGCGCGATCTGATCGTGCCGGCGCGGGACGGTGTTGGGCTCGCCGCCGATGTCTTTCGCCCGGCATCGCGTGGGCCGTTCCCGGTCCTGCTCGAACGCACCCCTTACAATAAATCGGCGCCGAGCCGCTCGGAGCGTACCGCCGCGGTCGCCGCACCGCGGTCGCGCGCTGAGGTTGCGGCCTATTTCGTGCCGCACGGCTACGCCGTCATCTATCAGGATTGCCGTGGGCGCTATAAATCGGGCGGGCGCTTCACAAAGTATCTGAGCGAGGCCGAGGACGGCTACGACACGCTCGCCTGGATTATGCGCCAGCCATGGTGCAACGGCCGCATCGGCACGTTCGGGTTGTCTTACGCCGCGCATACCCAAGCCGCCCTCGGCTGTCTCGATCCGCCGGAATTGGCGGCGCAGTTTCTCGACTGCGGCGGCTTCTCGAATGCCTACCGCAGCGGCATCCGCCATGACGGCGCGTTTGATTTGAAGCAGGCGACCTGGGCCTATAACAACGCGCTCGCCGACGCCAAGGACCCGGCAGTACGGGCGGTACTCAAGGCACAGGACATCGGGGCGTGGTTCGCGCGAATGCCGTGGCGCAAGGGGGATTTGCCGGTCAGCGCCGCGCCCGAATACGAGGATTACCTGTTCGAGCAATGGTCGCACGGAGTCTTCGACGCATTCTGGCAGCAACCCGGCATTTATGCGGAAGGTTATTGGGACAAATACGCGGCTGCGCCGGTTACTCATCTCTCCGGCTGGTACGACCCCTACGCCCGCACCGCGGTTGAGAATTATCGCGGGCTGTCAAAACTCGGGCGTGCACCCCAGCGGCTGATCCTCGGTCCGTGGACGCATGGCGACCGCTCGCTGAGCTATGCCGGCGACGTTGATTTTGGCCCGCGGGCGCCGGTCGACGGCAATCTGGCGGAAGACTTCTTCGCCTTGCGCCGGCGTTGGTTTGATCGCTGGGTCAAGGGCGTCGACAATGGCGTCGAGACCGAGCACGCAGTGCAGGTCTTTGTCATGGGCGGGGGCTCGGGTCGGCGCAACGAAGCGGGCCGGCTCGATCACGGTGGCGATTGGCGCAATGCGGCGGGCTGGCCGTTGCCGCAGACCGAATGGACCCGGTTTTATCTGCAGCCCGACCGCGGACTTTGCCCGAGCAAACCGGAGGTGTCTGCGACGCCGCTCGTCTTTCGTTTCGACCCGCGCCGGACGGCGCCGACGATCGGCGGCGCCTTAAGTTCCGGCGAGCCGGTGATGCGCGGCGGCGCCTACGATCAACGTGAGGGTCCACAGGTGTTTGGCGCGCGCGAGCCCTATCGCGCGTTGTGCGACCGCCCCGACATATTGTCGTTTGCCACCGCACCACTCGATCGCGACATCGAAATCGCCGGGCCGGTCACGGTTCGGCTATGGATCGCTTCGGACTGCCCGGACACCGACTTCACCGCAAAGCTGATCGATGTTCACCCGCCCAGCGCCGATTACCCGCACGGGTTTGCGATGAACCTGACAGAGGGGCTGTTGCGCGTGCGCTATCGCGACAGCTGGGAAAAGCCAGCGCTGATGATGCCGGGACAGGTCTACGCGATCACGATCGAGCTGTTCCCGGTCGGCAATCTGTTTGTCGCGGGGCACCGGCTGCGCCTCGATATTTCGAGCAGCAACTTTCCCCATTTCGACGTCAACCCTAATTCCGGAGAGCCCGAAGGTTCGATGGAACGCCCGCGCATCGCCGAAAACCGGGTCTTTGTCGACCGCGAGCGGCCCTCGCATATCGTTTTGCCTGTTATTCCTTAGCCAGCGCAGTCGCCAATCCGCCCGCGTTGCGGCGATTCAGGACGGCCGCTAATGTCGTCGGACACCAGGTAGGGGGTAGGACATGCAGCGGCGAATTTTGCTTTTGGTGGCGGCTTTCGCCTTATCCGGCACGATTTCGACTGAGGTCGGAGCGGCCGGTTCGGGCAACCCGACCAATGATCGGCTGCTGGCCATGCCCGAGCCAGAGCGAGCGGCGGCACTCGCCAACAGTTTCCGCCATGGCTGTGTCGGGGTGGAGGCGTTCCCGATGGGGGTAACCGCGAGCGGCAAAGCCAGGGGCACCGCGTATTGGAGCGTGCGCTGCAAGGACGGGAAGAGCTATGTCGTGCAGATCGCTCCGAACAAAAAAGGAACTGCAGTGGTGGCCGACTGCAAAGTATTGCAGGGCACCGGCCGCGAATGCTTTAAGAAGTTCTGACTGCCCATCGCCGCCGCCTCACCAATGCATCGGCTGGCGGCAGACAGAGTACCATAGCCCCAGATTCTTGTCCTTCCACTGCGGGTCGGCACAATTTTTCGCGACCGTCTCGGGTGACTCGGTGGCGCTCGCCGGCGCCACCGGCGTGTCATCCGAGCAGGCGCCCAGGATTGCCAGCAGCAACGCCACGACGCCTAACCTCATCGCCAAATCTCCCAGCAGCGGCCCAGATGGCCGTAAAGTGCCACATTTAATGATCGGCGGCGCGCCGACACCTCAACCATCAACTTTGGCAATCGCAAGGCGATCCCGCGATTAGCGAGAAAGTTGGATCACGACGCTGGCGGGCGAGCGATAGAGATGCTGAGATGACAAGACCCCGAGAACGCCGCCAGCGCGGAGCAAGGAATTTATGAAAAACAACGACAGGCCGCGAAATTATCGCAAAGATACGCTGCTGACCCATCTCGGCCGCCACCCCGAAGCGCATCACGGTGCGGTCAACCCACCCGTTTATCACGCCTCGACGATCTTGTCGGCGAATATGGCAGAATGGGAGGCAAAGCGCGCGCCGGGCCGGCGTTTCGATGTGATCCGTTACGGGCTGCTCGGCACGCCGACGACCTTTGCCCTCGAAGAGGCGGTGGCGGCGATCGAAGGTGGCTATCGCGCGATGCTGATGTCATCGGGGCTGGCCGCGGTCACGGCACCGCTGCAGGCCTGTCTCAAAAACGGCGACCATTTGCTGATGGTCGACTCGGTCTATGGGCCGGCGCGCAGTTTCTGCGACAAGGTGCTGACCCGCTGCGGCGTCGAGACGACCTATTACGACCCGCTGATCGGCGAGGGCATCGCCCGGCTGATGCGTCCCAATACCAAGGTCGTCTATGTCGAATCGCCGGGCTCGCTGACCTTTGAGGTGCAGGACGTGCCCGCAATCGCCGCCGCCGCGCATGCCGGCGGGGCTAAGGTGCTGATGGACAACACTTGGGCCTCGCCCTGGCTGTTCCCGTCGTTCGAGCATGGTGTCGACGTGTCGATCCACGCCGCCACCAAATACATCGTCGGCCATTCCGACGTGATGCTCGGCGCCGTGATCACGACCGAGGAGATGTACGAGCCGGTGCGCACAATGGCGGCCGATATCGGCCATTGCGCCGGTCCCGACGATGTTTATTTGGCCTTGCGCGGACTGCGCACCCTGAGCGTTCGGCTCGAACGCCACGAAAAGAATGCGCTTGTCGTAGCGCGTTGGCTGCAGACCCGCCCCGAAGTATCGCGCGTGCTCTACCCGGCCTTGCCCGAAGACCCCGGCCACGAATTGTGGAAACGTGATTTTCTCGGCGCCAGCGGGTTGTTCGGCATCGTGCTAAAGCCGGCCTCGAAAACCGCGGTCTACGCCTTTATCGATGCGCTCGATCTGTTTGGCATCGGCGCCAGTTGGGGCGGGTTCGAAAGCCTGATCCAGCCGACCACCCCGGCGCGCATCCGCAGCGCTACAAGCTGGGCGCCCGAAGGCCCGACCCTGCGGCTGCATATCGGTCTCGAAGACCCGCAAGATTTGATCGAAGACCTCGACCGCGGCTTTCACGCGCTCCACGCCGCGGAGGGCTGAACGAACCCTCCGCTTAAGCTTCGACCGCGCCTAGACTGAGGCTCGCCGCAACGTAGTGGCGCAGCGCGAGCAACAGCACAATCGGCGGCAGCACGTAGATCACGGCGGCCGCCATCATTGCGTTCCACGGTGCGTCGGCATCGGTGAAAAGTAGGCCCTGGGTTACCGCCACGGTCATGTTTCGCGGTGTGAGCAGCACCGCCGGATACAAATAGTCGTTCCAGGCCAGCAACAGCGCGTAAATCGCGACGACCGCCAAGGCCGGCGTCATCAGTGGAAGATAGACCCGCAGATACACCTGAGGAGCCGAGGCGCCGTCGACCCGCGCCGCATCGTCGAGCTCAACCGGGATCAGTCTCCCATAAAGCTGCAAGATCAAGATCGCAAACGGGGTAGCAAACGTCACCTGGGCGGCGATGACGGCCCATTGATTGCCCGCTAATCCGTAGGCGTGCATGATCCGATAGTACGGCACGATCAGGAAAGACGCCGGGATCGCGTATGTCAGGAGTGCCGCGTTGGTCAGCAGCGAGCCTTTGCCGAGCCGCATCCGGCTCACAGCAAAGCTTGCCAGCGATCCGATCAATACCGTCAACACCACCGTCGATAGCCCGATATAGACGCTGTTGCCGAACTGACGCCAGAACTCCTCGAGATAACGCGCTTCCTGCGTCACGACCGCGCGAAAGCCGTCAAGCGACGGCTGATCCGGCCAGATATTGCCCGTGAATTCGATTTCACCTTCTTCCGGATCAAGGGCGATCATCAACATGTTGTATACGGGCAGCAGCGACCAGATCAGCAGGACGATGCCGAGGATGATCGAGCCCGCGTCGGCGAGGGTCCGGCGCAGCTTACGGCCTCGACGTGTCCGCTGCAACGCTTCTGAGCGGTCCGGCGCTGCCGTCATAGTTGGATCGTGCTCATCTGCAGCCGGCGCATCAGCATGATCACGATCGGGATCAGCACCGGGAGCGCCGACATTACCGCGGCGACGCCGAGCGCCGGGTCGGCCCTTTCGAAGGCGTAGTCGAAACCGAGCGTCGCCAGCACCTGCGTTATATTTGCCGGCCCTCCACCGGAGACGAGGTAGACGGTCGTAAAGTCGCCGAGCGCCCACAACACCGAGAGCAGTGTGCAAATCAGATAGAGGTTCGCCATCATCGGGAAGGTGACGTGGATAAACCGGCGGACGCCTGTCGCTCCATCGACTTCGGCCGCGTCATAAATATCCCGCGGAATGGTCATCCGTGCGGCGAGGAAGATGACGGTCCAGAACGGCATCCATTTCCAGATGTAAGCGACGATGTTCGCTCCGAGCCCGAGCGAGCGATGATTGAACCAGATCGGGCCGTCGATGCCGAACAAGACCGACAACAGGCGATCGACCAATCCCTGCTCGCCGATTAGCATCCAGTGGAAAGAGACGCAGGCCTGTGCCGCCGCAATCGCCCATGGCACAACAAAGGCCGCCAACAGAGCCTTGATCCACCAGCGCCGCTGTAGAAAAAAGCCGGACAGCAACAGCGCCAGGAACATTTTTAAATTCACGCCAAGGCCGACAAAAATCAACGTATTGAGGAGGGTCGGCAGGTAGAGCCCATCCGCGATCAGCTCGCGGTAAAGTGAAGGCGTGCTCGCCATCCACAGCGCGTACCCGAAGGGATAGACGACAAAACCCAAGAACACCGCCGCATAGGGCACGATAAAGGCAACTGCCCACCGCAGATCCGAGCCGCGCAAATGGCCCCGCCCCCGCCATGACGGCCGGTCGCCCTGCGCCGGAATTCTGCTCGCGAGAGCCTGCGTGCTGCTCATTTCCGCCTCCCGGACCAAGGCCGCATTTTTCGGCCCGCGCTGTCAAGCAACACCCTTCAGGGCGGATGCACCGTTTCTTAGAAGGCCTCGTCGGCGCCGACGGATCTGATAGGACGCGCCAGTCCCGAGACCTCGCCTCGCCGAGACTTCCGGGATTGCGGGCCGCTCTTCCCGATCTGATGGTGACAGTCGATCGCCTCGTGCAAACCGAGACCGACATTGCCATGGTCTATACGATCCGCGTCGCCCATCACGGTGAGTTCGCCGGAATCGCGCCCACCGGTCGGCCCGTCATCGCCCGCGGAATGCTGATTGCGCGGTTCGAGGACGGCAGGACTCCCGCGCGTCGTTTCGACGATTTTCGAACGTGTCTTGACGTCTGCGGAAAAGCGATTTATTTTGATAGTTGTTGAAACGATGAAATGTCATCGATGGATGAAAACGGGGCGATTGCGGCGCTTGGCGCATTGGCGCAGGAAACCCGGCTGGCATTGTTTAGGCTGCTGGTCACGGCGGGGCCGGCAGGGCTGCCAGCCGGCGTCATCGCCGAGCGGCTGGGCGTTCAGCCCTCCTCGCTGTCTTTCCATCTGGGGCAGCTCGTCAATGCCGGACTTATTACCCAGCGCCGTTTGAGCCGGCAGCTGATCTATTCGGCCGAGTATGACGCGATGAACGCGCTCTTGGCCTACCTCACCAAGAACTGCTGCGCGGGTGATGCAGCCAGCGCGGCGCTGTGTGACCCGGATTCCGATTGCTGTACCGGAGCCACGGCGAAAACCACAGCCGCATAGGGAGACCAAGCATGGATGATACTCAGATCAAGGACATGGTGCGCGCCCGCTACGGCGGCATCGCGTCGGCGAACGAAGCGAGTTGCTGCGCGCCGGCACCCTCCTCGTGTTGCGGCCCGGAGGCGAGCCCGCAAGAAAAAGCCCGGCGTATGGGCTATTCCGAGGCGGAGCTGGCGGCGATACCCGAGGGCGCCAATCTCGGGCTTGGCTGCGGCAACCCGCAGGCAATCGCCGCGATGCAGCCGGGTGAAATCGTTGTCGATCTCGGCAGCGGCGCTGGATTCGATTGTTTCCTCGCGGCGCGGCAGGTCGGCGACACCGGTCGTGTGATCGGCGTCGACATGACCCATGAGATGCTCAAAAAGGCGCGCGACAATGCCGTCCGCATCGCGGCTGGCAACGTCGAATTTCGCCTCGGGGAACTCGAGCACCTACCGGTTGCCGATGACACCGCCGATGTCGTGATCTCGAATTGCGTGATCAATCTCGTGCCGGACAAGGAGCAGGTGCTCCGCGAAGCCTTTCGCGTGCTCAAACCCGGCGGGCGGCTCGCGGTGTCGGACATCATCAACACGGCTCCGTTGCCGGCCGAGCTACAATCCGATGCTGCCTTGCTGTGCGGCTGTGTCGCCGGTGCCGCTCCGGCCGAACAGATCGAGGATTGGCTGACGCGCGCCGGGTTTGTCGATATTCACGTGACGCCAAAACCGGAAAGCCGTGAGCTGATCGAGACCTGGGCGCCCGGTCGGAACATCGAGAACCACATCGTCTCGGCCATGGTCGAGGCCCGCAAACCGTGACCCGATCGGCCGATCGGACCGAGAGACGCGTCTGCAACGTCCTGTTTCTCTGCACCGGCAACTCGGCGAGCAGCATCCTCGCCGAGCGCTGATCGAGCCGGTGCCGAGAAGGCCGGCCATTTCCCAGCGTTCGATCATCAGCGCCCCGCGGTCGGGAGGGCGCAATAAAAAGCTTGCGATGTTTGATCTATCCACTATTCTAGAAATATGGAATCTCCGGAAGCTGCCCAGATCTTTGGTGCTTTAGCGCAAGAGAGCAGGCTTGGGGTGTTGCGCCTGTTGCTGGCGCAGGGTCCAAACGGCCTCGCGGCGGGGGTGCTCGCCGAAAAGTTGGGCATGCCGGGCTCGACAGCATCGTTTCATCTCAGCGCCTTGGAAAAGGCCGGCTTGATCTTCTCCACCCGCAGGGGAAGACAGATCATGTACGCCGTTCGCATCGTCGCTTTGCGCGAGCTGGTGGTCTTTTTGACCGAGGCCTGCTGTGGCGGGCAACCGGAGCTTTGCGGTGATCTTGCCGCGCTGCTGCCGCCCCTACCGGAGGATAGCCTTTCAATGACCCCCGCCTTCAACGTCTTGTTCGTGTGCACACGAAACTCGGCTCGCTCGATCATGGCCGAGGCGATCCTCGCCAAGGTCGGCGGCGATCGCTTCCATGCCTACTCGGCCGGCTCGGACCCGGCGACGCGGCCGATGCCCGAAGTCATCGAGAAGCTCCGGTCGCTCGGCCATGACGTGTCGGGACTGCATTGCAAGTCGTGGGACGTGTTCACGGGTCCAGATGCGCCGCGGATGGATTTTCTGATCACCCTCTGCGACACCCAGGATAGCCAGCCCTGCCCCGATTTTGGCGACAAAGTGGTGACGGGCGTATGGTCGCTGCCCGACCCCGCCAAGTTCACCGGCAGCAGTATCGAGCGCACCGCGCTGTTCAACGAGCTTTATGCGGGGCTTTACCGCCGGATCATGATCTTCATCAATCTGCCCTTTGCCTCGCTCGAACGCATGGCCTTGAAGACCCGGCTCGACGAAATCGGCGAAGGTCAAGTTGGGGCACTCGCGCGCAACCGGGGGAACTGAGCGATGGGAGTCGGGATCAACGGCATGGGCCGGATCGGCCGGCTCGCCTTGCGGGCGGCGCTGGGCGCGCCGGATCGGCCCGGTGACGATCCCCGTCGCGGCAGCCGGCTAGACGTCGTTCACGTCAACGAAGTCAAGGGTGGCGCCGCAGTCGCCGCACACCTTCTTGAATTCGACAGCCTGCACGGCCGCTGGCGTCAGAAGTTCGGCGCCGAAGACGATCGGGCAATCGTTATCGGCAATCGACGCATCGGCTTTAGCGCCGCGAGCCTGCCGGGCGAGGTGCCGTGGGGCGATCTCGGCTGCGACATCGTCCTGGAGTGCACCGGGAAGTTCCTAAAGTGGGATCAGCTTCAGGGTTACTTTGACAGGGGAGTGCGCCGCGTCATCGTCGCGGCGCCGGTCAAGGACCCGGCGGCCTTGAATATCGTCGTTGGGGTCAATGATGATCGCTACGACCCGGCAGAGTACCGGCTACTGACGGCAGCGTCGTGCACCACCAACTGCCTGGCGCCGGTGGTCAAGGTGGTTCACGAGGCGATCGGCATCCGCCACGGCCAGATCACGACGATCCATGATCCGACCAACACCAATGTCGTCGTCGATGCGCCGCATAGGGATTTGCGCCGCGCCCGGTCGGCGATGCTGTCTTTGCAGCCGACCACGACCGGCAGTGCGACCGCAATTGCGCTGATCTATCCCGAGCTCAAGGGCCGCCTCAACGGTCATGCGGTGCGCGTGCCCGTGCTCAACGCCTCACTGACGGATTGCGTCTTCGAACTGGAGCGCGCGACCAGCGAGGACGAGGTCAACTTGCTGTTCGAGGAGGCGGCTGCAGGACCGCTTGCCGGCATTCTCGGCTTTGAGGCGCGGCCGTTGGTCTCCGCGGATTATAATAACGATACGCGCAGCGCAGTCGTCGATGGCCCAAGCACGATGGTCACCGACGGCACGCTCCTCAAAATTTACGCCTGGTATGACAACGAGGTCGGCTATGCCTGCCGCATGGTCGATTTGGCCAATATCGTAATCGAGCGAGGTGTGTGATGGCCGGCGCCCGCAACTATTTGATCGTTACCGGGAGCTACTGGGGCTTTACGTTAACCGATGGCGCCTTGCGGATGCTGGTGCTGCTGCATTTCTATTCGCTCGGTTACACGCCGTTTATGCTCGCCTCGCTGTTTCTGCTGTATGAGGCGGCCGGCATTTTCGCCAATCTCGGGGGTGGCTGGCTCGCCGCTCGTTTTGGCATTCCGCGGATGCTCGCGGTCGGCCTCGTGCTTCAGATTGGCGGGTTGTTGCTGCTCTCCGGACTTAATCCGGGTTGGGGAGCGACATTCTCCGTCGTCTGGGTGGTCATGGCGCAAGGCATCTCGGGGGTCGCCAAGGACATCACCAAGACCGCTTCGAAATCGGCGATCAAGGCGACATCCGAGGGCGGCGCCGGGCAGCTGTTCCGCTGGGTCACGTGGTTTACCGGCTCGAAGAACGCGATGAAGGGTTTCGGCTTTTTTGTCGGCGGGCTTCTGCTCCAAGCCGTCGGTTTTCGCGGCGCGTTGTGGCTGATGGCCGCCATGCTCGCGGTATTGCTCGCCAATGTGCTGCTGAGCCTGCCGGTCGAACTCGGCAAAGCCAAGGCTTCGAAGTCGTTTGCCGAGTTGTTCGCCAAATCCCGCGCGATCAACCTCTTGGCGGCTGTCCGCATCTTTTTGTTCGGGTCGCGCGATGTGTGGTTTGTCGTCGGCTTGCCGGTTTTCCTTTATACCCAGGGATGGAGATACATCGAGGTCGCCGGCTACATCGCCGCGTGGACCATCGGCTACGGGCTGGTGCAGGCGATCGCTCCGATGGTCGTGCGCCGCAGCCCCGACGGCCTGTCGCGGGAGATCCCCGAAGCCCGGTTGTGGGGCGCCATTCTCACTGCAATCCCGGTAGCGCTGGTGTTGCTGCTGCAAGCCCATCCGCCGATCAGCCCCAGCCTTTTGGTCTGTAGCGGGCTCGCCGTGTTCGGCTTTGCGTTCGCGGTAATCTCGTCGCTGCACTCCTATTTGATCCTCGCCTATGCGGGGACGAAGAAGGCGGCCGAGGATGTCGGCTTCTACTACGCGGCCAATGCGGCGGGTCGCCTGATCGGCATCCTGCTGTCGGGGCTGCTGGCGCAATATGGCAGCCTGCCGGCCTGCCTGTGGGGCTCGGCGGCCATGCTTGCACTCTGCCTCGCCTTAGTCTTCTTGCTTCCGGCCGGGCTTGAGGAGCGGCAGCGGCGCGTGCCGGCTGCTACCGTCCAAAATAACTGAAGGAACGGGTGGAATGGCGCGCGACGAGCGCCCGCTATCGGGCGAGCACGTCTATTGGTGGCACATAATGGCGCATGCAATCGCATTTTGCGCCGCAGCAGCTATCGGTGGCATCCTGCTTTACCCTTCATACCCGGAGTTCCAATCGCGAACTGAGACTTCCAGCGAGGCGTTCAGCGCGTTTCTCACCTGCATCGTCATCGCGGGCGGCATAGGCCCCCTGGTCACGCTGTGCTTTTTCGGGCTGCACGAGCTCGTCGCGCGGGCGCGAAGATTACCAACATATTCTGATCAACTGAGGTCATGATGACATCGGCGACCGAAATCAACCGGCGTCGCGCGGCGCCGGCACTGGGGACTTTTGAGCGCTATCTGACGATTTGGGTGGCGCTGTGCATCGTCGCCGGCATTGTGCTCGGCCGGCTATTGCCGGCGCCGTTCCACGCCCTTGGACGCATGACCGTGGCCGAGGTCAACATCCCGGTCGCGGTGCTGATCTGGCTGATGATCGTGCCAATGCTGCTCAAGGTCGATTTTGGCGCATTGCATCGCGTCGCCGAGCAATGGCGCGGCATTGCCGTGACCGTCGGCATCAATTGGCTGGTCAAGCCGTTCAGCATGGCATTGCTCGGCTGGTTGTTTATTGGCTGGCTCTTCCGCCCGTGGCTGCCGCCGGGTCAGATCGACAGCTACATCGCCGGCTTGATATTACTGGCGGCGGCGCCGTGCACGGCGATGGTGTTTGTGTGGTCGAACCTGACCGACGGCGAGCCGAACTTCACGCTGACCCAGGTGGCGCTCAACGACACAATCATGGTGTTTGCGTTTGCGCCGATCGTTGGGCTGCTGCTCGGCCTGTCCTCGATCACCGTACCGTGGACGACATTGTTCCTCTCGGTCGTGCTTTACATCGTTGTGCCGGTCATCGCAGCACAGCTGTGGCGGCGGTCCCTGCTGGCAACAGGCAGCGACACAGCACTTGCGCAGACCCTGCGGACGCTTCAGCCGATCTCTCTAATCGCATTGCTGGCGACACTCGTGCTGCTGTTCGGCTTTCAGGGCGAGCAAATCGTTAAGCAGCCGCTGATTATCGTATTGCTGGCGGTCCCGATCGTGATCCAGGTCTACCTCAACGCCGGCATTGCCTATGGGCTTAACCGGGCGCTCGGCGTGCCGCACAATGTCGCCTGCCCGTCGGCGTTGATCGGCGCGTCGAATTTCTTTGAGCTGGCGGTCGCGGCGGCGATCGCATTGTTCGGATTTCAGTCCGGCGCCGCCCTCGCGACCGTCGTCGGTGTCCTGGTTGAGGTTCCGGTGATGTTAACCGTGGTCGCGATCGTTCGTCGCAGCCGCAGGTGGTACGAGCGCGGCCTAGCCTGATACTGGAGCGCCTGGACATGCGCTTTTTGATCATTGGAGGCAGCGATGCAGGCATCAGCGCCGCGCTGCGAATTCGAGAGCTTGATGGGTCGGCCGAAATTTCGGTCCTGCTCGCGGACGACTACCCCAATTGGAGCGTCTGCGGCCTGCCCTATTTTCTGAGCGGGGAGACGCCGGACTGGCACGATTTGGCGCATCGGACGGAGTTTGGCGGCATCAAGATCAATCGATGCCATGTTGCCACATCGATTGATCCGGCCGCCAAGTCAGTGACTGTGCAGAGTCCGGACGGCGAGCGATGGTTCTCCTATGACCGCCTCCTGATCGCGACCGGTGCCTCGCCTGTCGTTCCGAATATTCCCGGGTTGGAGCATCCTCGCGTTCACCTGCTGCACACCATGGGCGATGCGCTGGCCGTCGACTCACTTCTCCATACCGATCCCCGGCCGCAGACGGCTCTCATTGTCGGCGCCGGCTATATTGGCCTCGAGATGGCGGAGGCACTCGCGTATCGCGGCCTTCGCGTGACGGTGGTCAGCCGAAGCGATCCTGTCTTCCCGACTGTGGATCCCGTCTTTGGACGGGCGATCGGGGACGAACTGCGTCGCAACAAGGCGGTTACGATCGAGGGCTGCGCAGTGGAATCGCTTGAAAGCGCCGATCCGAGCGCGCCGATCAGCGTCCGCGGCTCGAACGGGTTTGCAACCGAGGCGGACCTAGTGCTCGTCGCGGTAGGCGTGGCGCCCAACACGGTTGTTGCTTTTACAGAAGGCGTCTCGTTCGGGATGCGCGGCGCGATCGCCGTCGATCGCCACATGCGCACCGATGTTGCGGACATATTTGCTGCCGGCGACTGCGTGGAAACATGGCACCGCATGCTGGCAAGGCCAATGTACTTGCCGCTCGGCACGACCTCCCACAAGCAGGGACGGGTTGCGGCAGAGAAACTGCTTGGGGGCGATCGGCTGTTTGCCGGCTCGGTCGGGACGCAAGTGGTCAAGCTGTTTGATCTTGCGGTCGGGCGCACCGGGCTCCTGGAGCGCGAAGCGCGGGAGGCCGGCTTCGATCCGCTGACAATCGAAACAACGACCTGGGATTACAAAGCCTATTATCCCGGCGCTACGGAAATGCGCCTTCCCGTTAGGGCGGATCGCGGCACCGGGCGGTTGCTGGGAGCACAAATCCTTGGCGCCTGGGGCAGCGAGGTGGCGCAACGAGTTGACGTGTTCGCGGCAGCCCTGTTTCACGAAATGTCGGTCGATCAGGTTAGCGACCTTGACCTCAGCGATGCACCGCCATTCTCGAGCCCCTGGGATCCGGTCCAGCAATCGATGCGAGCGTGGTCAGCCAGCCGTGCTGGGCCGGCGGTCTAAGCCCCGGCACGCATGAAACGCGGGGTGGTGGTCGGCGCGTTGGGTACGGCGCAGGCGCTGGCGTGGGGATCGAGTTATTACCTGCCGGCGATCCTGGCGCAACCGATCGCCAACGGCCTCGGCGTCTCGCAAGCCACCGTGTTCGGGGTATTCTCCGGATCGTTGCTGCTGTCGGCGCTTCTCGGCCCAGTTGTCGGGCGAGCGATCGACAATCGCGGCGGCCGCGGGGTTCTGATCTTGTCCAATCTCGTCCTGGCGGGCGGGCTGGTCGGGCTGGCGTGCGCCCAGGGCGTCGTCGGACTGGCAATAGCTTGGGCGGTGCTGGGCGTGGGTATGGCGCTGGGTCTTTACGATTCGGCCTTTGCCACGCTGACCGGCCTTTACGGGCGAGCAGCGCGCGGCCCGATCACTGGGATCACGCTGATCGCCGGATTTGCCAGCACGATCGGGTGGCCGCTGTCAGCCGCCCTAAATGCCAACCTGGGCTGGCGCGGCGCCTGCCTGACCTGGGCGGCGCTCAATCTCGTGATTGGCCTGCCACTCAACCGCCTTCTGATCCCGCGTGCGCCGCCGCCGAAACACGTCACGGAGCCGGCAATCGAGACGGCGCCATCGCCGCGCGGCGCGATGCCGCTTCTGGCCTTTGTATTCGCCGCGACCTGGTTTGTCACCGGGGCGATGGCGGCGCACCTGCCGCACCTGCTTGAGATCGCCGGAGCGAGTTCGACCGGGGCAATCGCTGCCGCAGCGCTCGTCGGTCCCGCTCAAGTCGCAGCGCGGCTCGTCGAATTCGGAGCGCTGCGGCGGACCCATCCGCTCGTCTCGGCCCGGATCGCCGCCACTTTGCACCCGATCGGGGTGGGGATTTTGGCGGTATTCGGGACGCCGGCAATCATGGTTTTTACGCTGTGCCATGGTGCCGGAAATGGCTTGTTAACAATAGCCAAGGGCACGCTGCCACTGGCAATCTTTGGCCCAGTCGGCTACGGGCTGCGCAGCGGCATTCTGTCCGCGCCGGCGCGCGCGGCACAGGCGGCATCTCCTCTTATTTTCGGACTGTTGATCGAATGGCTGGGGCTCGGCGCGCTCGCCGTCTCCGCCGGCATCAGCGTTGCAGCGCTGCTCGCTTTGTTGGGGCTTAGCGCGCAGGCTTCACCCGCAGGATTGCGATCGCGCGCGTAGCCAAGCCTCGGTGGGCCACCCGACGATCACGCTATCGTTCGGTTCACCGATTCCCGAACCCTCGATGGGTTTCAGTTGGTTCGCCGTCATCTGGAGGTGAAAACGCTGGTCCGCGCCCGGCTGGGCCATTAGATCGCGTCCGACTGAAATCGCCAGCATCTGCCACCGGCCCGATCGTCCGGGGTCATAGAGCATGTGAGGCGATCTTACCCCTAGTTCGGTCACTCCGGGACGGCCCAAAGGTACAGACCCGAAAACAATCTAATAACTGTCATTCTAGTAGCATTGCACCATGCAAAAGCCGCCCGGAGGCGGCCTCGCACCCAACCAATGAAGTCCAGAGAGGACGAGCCCCGCTCAGCAGCCAAAGCTGCCAGAGGCGTTGCTGCGCGAGTTGGCCGGTCAGGTTGCCGCTGTCAGGCTGGTATAAGAATCCATTCACATTTGGCGGCGTTGTCGTTAGTTGCCGAATATAGCCAATAGGCGTCGTAAAACCCGGCGTTCTTATACCAGATGGAAATCGGCATGTTGTTCCAACCATTGGTCAATGGAACGCCATCAAACCCGCCATTCCACATCGGAGGGTTGACACCTTCCAACTGCATCTTCATCCAACCTTCACTTCGAACCGACATGAATTTACCGTCGCCGGCCTACCAGAGGTCCCATTCCCTCCCGTCAGGGTTAACAATTGCTTTAGCTTTCCTGAACCGGAGCGAATCTGGAGAAGGGCCACCCGGTCTAATAATCATATAGTTAGCCCAATAGGTGTCGGTGCTCTCATAAGGATAGCCGGTCTGCATTGCTCCCGTCTTATCCCGATAAGAAATTCTGAGATAATACCAGTTGCTGTCGACTGTCTGTGGGGACACCCCGCCACTCGTCAGCGTCGGAGGACTCTCAGCAAACACATCTGCACTGCCTTGAGAGGGAAGCGTTGGGTCAGCCATGATTTTCTCTCTCCTTGAGGATCGGTAATGGGATCGTGGACGGTATTAAGACCGTCTCGCGAGGTTTTGCCTTCCACAACCTTCTTGCGCTGCACTTCGTGTGTGCACAGCATTAACCATCAATGGCCAGCCCCCGCCTTGAGTTTGGTCAAAATTGCTCACTTTTAAAAATACCGTGCCGGATCGCGGAGCTTGGTACGGCCCGCAATACCTCGGTCAATCGTGCAGGATCACGTTGAGCAGAGAGCTGTGCACGCTCAGACTGCCATTGTATCGAATGTAGCCTAGCTTGCGGAATTTGTTCATAAAAAAGCTGATCCGCGACCGCGTGGTGCCGACCATTCTGGCCAAGGTCTCTTGGCTGACTTTTGGTATCATCTGCTCCGGCTCTCCGTCGTTCCCGAAATTGGCGAGCAGCAGCAACACCCGCGCCAAGCGCTTTTCGCTCGAATTGAACAGCTGATCGACGAGGTCTTCTTCGATGCGGATATTGCGGGCCAGCAGATGCGAGATGAAGAGCGCAGAGAACACCGGTTCGTTGCGAAGCACGGCCATCATTGCCGATTTATCGAGGCGGACAAGCGAACACTCCGTTGCGGCGACCGCTGTCGACACCCGTAACGGCTGGCCGGCGAGGCATCCCTCACCGAAGAAGTCTTCAGCGCCCAATAAGGCCAGGATTGCTTCCTTGCCTTGCTGGGACACGACCTTCAGCTCGATCTTCCCTTTCTGGATGTAGAAAACGGCATCTGCCTGATCTCCCTGAGAGAAGACAATCTGCCGCCGGTGCAACTCGGACCGGGTTCTTCCGGCTGCGATCTTGGCGAGAAAGGCCTTCGGATCGAATGGCGGTTTTGGTTGGGCCCTCAACCGACATTCTCCGGGTTCAGAGCTTCTAAGTTTGATCCTTTCGTACGATTGCGTACGCGGCAACAAAATTCGGGTGCCACCGGCCGACCACCAAGGCACCGCCGGTCGCTGGCGCAGCCGGTCGTCCGTTCACCTCCGCCCAAATCCGGATCAGATCACGTGTTTTTCGCGCAGCTGTCGGATCTCGTCTTCCGAGTAGCCGGCGAGAGCGCGTAGCACATCCTCGGTGTGCTCGCCTTTGAGCGGGGCGCGGGTCGGAGCGAACGGCGAGTCCGATAGCCGCACCGGGCAGCCGATCATCGAAAAGCGGCCGCGGGTCGGGTGGTCGAGATCAAAGACCGTGCCGCGCTCGCGCAAATGTGGGTCGGCCAGCACCTCGGCGGTGTCGAGCACAGCACCGCACGGAATGCCGCGGCCGGCGAATGCCTGCATGACCTCGTGCTTGTCGCGGCTGCGGGTCCAGCTCTCGATGATTTCGGTCAAGGCCTGTTGGTTGTGGGCTCGCGCCGGGGGAGTGGCAAAGCGCTCGTCGCTGCGCAGTTCGGGACGGCCGATCACTTCGGTCACCGCGGCGAACATCTCGGGATTGTCGGGCGGGATGATCATGTAGACGTAATCGTTTCGCCCAGCGCCGGCGCAGCGCACCAGATCCGACCAGCCGCCGGTCGCCGAGCGGTTGCCGATGCGCTCGAGCGGCTTTCCAGTCGCCAAAGTGCCGGTGTACTTGACCCGCGTCAGGTTCAGCACGGCCTCCTGCATCGCGACTTCGACCAGCTGGCCGCGCCCGGTCTGCCCGCGCTGCACCAGGGCGGCGAGGATCGCGATCGCGAGATGCATGCCGGTGCCGGAATTGCCGATATTGGCGCCGTTGACGAGCGGCGGGCCGTCAGCCTCGCCGGTGACGCTCATCGCGCCGGAGGTCGCCTGTGCCACCGGCTCAAAGCATTTGAACCCGCTGTAGGGCCCATATGAGCCAAAGCCCTTGACCGAGGCGTAGATCGCCCGTGGATTGAGCTCCCGCACCGCCTCCCAGCCGAGGCCTAACCGCTCCATAACCCCCGGCCCCAAATTCTCGGCGACGATGTCGCATTCGGCGACCATGCGTCGGGCGATTTCCTTGCCCTCGGCGGTCTTCAGATCGAGCACGACGCTGCGCTTGCTGCTGTTGAGCAGCAGGAAAAAGAAGCTGTCAAGGTTTGGATTGTCCATGTTCCACAGCCGCCGGGCCCGATCGCCGTGCGGCGGCCGCTCGACCTTAATGACATCGGCGCCGAGCCACGCCAGCATTTGGGTAGAGGAGGGACCGGCCTGGTCGTGGGTGAAATCGATCACGCGAATGCCTGAAAGCGCCTGACTCATTCGGTCCTCCTGTTCTGGCTAGATGGCCGGAGCTTGAGGTTGTCATTCTCGCGCGGTGCGGTCCACTCCGATACGCCGAGCAGCCGCTTACAGTCCGCTCGCGCCCTCGCTCATCGGGAAATTCGTCGGGTCGCCGTGAACACCTGAGGGTGATCAACGTTTGTGACTCGGTCGGAGTCACCGCAGAGCGCGAGTGCTAGGCGGCTCTGGAGCAGCAGCAGCGAGGAATTTCGCCATGGCCCGCATCGCGAAGGGCGCTCCGTGACGATCCTGTCGGAGCCGATATCGAGGCCAGATGAGTTGGCCAAGACCGCTATCCTAGGTACCCGGAGTTCCTCTCTAGAGGCGGCGGTTGGCGCAATCGACAAGGTGATGATGGCGCGATGCATCGAGCTGTCGCGGATCGCGGTCAGCAAGGGCGAATATCCGTTTGGCACCGTCATCGCCCGCAATGGACAAATCGTGGCGGAAGCGATCAACAGCACAAAGCGCGATGCGGATGTGTCGCGGCACGCCGAGATCATCGCACTGTCGCAGGCGCAGAAAACCAGCGGGCCGGGGCGGCTGCGCGATTACACGCTTTATTCGAATATCGAGCCATGCCCGATGTGCGCCTATTGCATTCGCGAGGCATGGGTCGGCCGGGTGGTCTACGCCCTCGGGTCGCCGGTCATGGGCGGCCACTCGAAATGGAACATTCTGCGCGACGATGGCTTGTCGGACCGCATTCCCGAGATTTTTGGCGCGGTGCCCGAGGTGGTCAGCGGTTTGATGCTCCCCGAAGCGCAACAGGCCTGGCGCGATTGGAGCCCGTTCGCCTGGCACATGATCAAACTACGCGGGTTGTTGACCGCACCTTGCGTCGATGACGGCCAAATCCATGTGCGCCCGGCGCGCGGCCAATCGCTGTGGCACCATCTGCATCTGATGTTCATGCGGATTAGTTCGTCGCGAAATCGCGGCGCACGCTCGCTCGCTGGTGGTGACGAGCTATGAACCAACCGGCTCGCGTCGCGAGCACTTCAGCGGCAGCCAAGCTCATGCCGGGTAGGACGGATAGCGTTGCCGAGATCGGCGCGCCGCGGATCAGGCTCGGTCCGCCGCAGTATGTCGCTAAGCGGCACGGGCCATTCCGCCGCCTGCTGCGGTGGTTTATTCATTTCTTTTCTTATCACTTTATTCTTTCGCGCGGCAAAACCCGCGCTACGCAGGCGGCAGGCTTTCGCTTGACGGTGCGCCCGACAGTTTTTCATCCACGCTTTTTTATCAGCAGCGAGTGCTTCGCCGAATTCATCAGCGGTCTCGATTTGACTGGCAAGCTCGTGCTCGATGTCGGAACCGGATCGGGCGTCCTCGCGCTCGCGGCAGCCCGCGCCGGCGCCGACCATGTGATCGCCGCCGACATCAACCCCAACGCCGCGCTGAATGCGGCAGACAACGCTCGCGCCAACGGCCTCGGCGGCCGGGTGTCGGCCATTTGCGGCGACCTGCTATCGGCGCTGATGCCGCAGCCGCTGTTCGACGTGATCCTGTCGAGTCCGCCAAAACATGCCGGCGAGCCGCGCGATCTTGCCGATCGCGGCTGGCATGCCGGTCCTCATTACCGTGACGTCGCGGCGTTGTTCGGCCAATCGCGCCAGCACCTAAAGCCAGGAGGGCGGCTCTATGTGATGGTATCGTCGGATTCCGACCTCGACCTGTTCGGGCGACTGATCGACCAAGCCGGATTTCGCGCGCAGATCGTTTACGAGCATTCGATTTTGATCGAATTGTTCATCATTTACGAACTGCAGGCCAGTTAGCGTCCTCGCCGAGACGCCTTGCGTGCTCTTCTTCTCTCGTCTTACTGGCGAAAGCCGGTACCCACGGCAGAAACGGATCTCGACCTTCGTCGGGATATCGTCTGTTCCGTATTCGTTCTTGAGAGGTCGGCTTCATCCAGCGAGCGGCGCGAAATCCTCAATACCTATGCCGCGACCGATGCGTCGACGCGTGCGATCACATCGGCCGGCAGCGGCCCGGCTTCCGCTGCCGCGACGCATTCGGCCAGTTCGATGCGGTTCTTGACGCCGAGCACCAGGGTGTCGGCACCGAGCGACAACGCGTAGCGATGGGCGAGCGCGGCCGGACTCGTGCCCAGTTCCGTCGCCAGCCGGCGAAACCCGGCAGCCCTGTTGTAATCGCGCATTTCGGGGTGGTCGGATGGCAACGGCCGATCGAGCGCGCCGGTTAATGCCCCGGCCTGCACGGCACGAATCCCCATAACGCCGATTCCGTTGGAACGGGCCGCGGCGATCACCTCGCGCGGCTTCGCGGGCCCATCGAAAAACTTTAGCCCGCCGGGCGAATCGAGCAGATTGGCGATGCACTGCACCGCCGCCGGCTTCGGGGTTTCGCCCAGCACTCGGATGATCGTGTCGGGATGGCCGATGCCAGTCAGCCCCCAGCCGCCGATCAATCCTTCCGCGAGCAGCTTTTCGAATACCGGACGGACATGCGCGACAAAGGTGTCATAAAGGGTCATGCGTGCGGCGGCGTCGGGCCAGTGGAAACGGTGGACCGAATCGGGCACAATGTTGGAATGCAAAAAGAACAAATCGAGACGATCAAGGCGAAGGCGCCGCAGGCTGCCGGCGATCGACTGCCGCAAGGTCGGCTCGATTTCGCCGGGCGGCAATTCGCCGAGATTGCATTTGCTGGTCACCCGCACGCCCAGCGGCAGCTTGCCGGCCAACGCCGCGCCGACTACTTCCTCGGCCTTGCCGTCCCCATAGCGCGGCGCAAGGTCGAGCAGGTCGATGCCGGCATCGATTGCGGCGTGGACGGCCGCGACGCATTCCTCAAAGGTGGTCTCGCCCCACACCTGGCCGAGCCCGCCGCCGCCCAACGTCAGCACCGATACCGGCCACAATTTTCCCAGACGATGTCGTTCCACGCCCGTTCTCCTCGATACCGCTGATTGGCTTTACCGATCTTATCGTTTTCATGACGCCGCCGCAGCGCTCGTTGCCTTGACAGGGTTGGCGCGCGCCGCCTTAATGCCGCCGGCGGAAGCGGGCGCGTAGCTCAGCGGGAGAGCACACCCTTCACACGGGTGGGGTCACAGGTTCAATCCCTGTCGCGCCCACCAGCCTTTTCAAGGACTAAGCTCGCTCTGGGGTGTGGCCCACGTGTTCCATTGAACACGCTCAGTTCGGCTCGCCCCGGCGCGGAGGCCGCAGTGCCTCGATCGCCAACCTAACCGAGATAAATCCCGGCCCCTGCCGGCAACCAGAGGATTGGAACCGATGTCCACCAGATCACCACTTAAGGCCAGTCAACGTGGGCGGGTACGTCAGGCCCCGGTGTCGGTCGCCATCGTGCCGATACGTCAACCTGGCGAGCCGGTGCGCTGGAAGGACCGGCAAGGCGTGTTCCGGCGAGATGTCGGCGATGGCGAGCATTCGGAGATCGCGATCGGGGATAGGGTGTACCGAGTGCGCACCAACGAACTTGGCTGATCGACTAAAACCGCCATGAAAACGCTAATGCGAGTTGTTGGCTTCGCCTTGGCGCTCGGCATGGCGGGTCATACCCGGGCCGACGACAGAATTGTGGCTGAAGCCACACCCGCCTTTGATTGGAATATTTATCATGCCAGGGAGGTCGCCTGCCGCGAGGCGGACCGTATCGCTGCTCAATGCGAACACGGGGACTGCGACCAACTGGCGTTGCGGCAGGCTCGGCGTGCGTGCCCGCCGGTCAGCGAGCGCCGATGACCCTCGATCTAACCGATGACAAGGCGTGTGCGCTCACGAAGCACCTGCGCCGCACGCTCGGTGACGACCCTTTCCCGCTTGCCCCACGGCTCGACCTGCTTAAGGCGATTGTCGGGAAGCTGGAACCGCCAAAGCCGGAGCCGGTACGGCCGCCCCCCTTGAAGGTCGGCGCAGCGCCGAGCGTTGTTGGCCGAGGACGGCGCAGTTGGCGAGGCTAACGCCGATCGCTGTCGGCTTGGCGTTGATGCTTTCCGCGTGCGGCGTCGAGGGGAACGCCTTCGCGGGACCCGATCCGGGCGGCGGCTATCCCTGCCCGAGCAATGCCTTCGAGGGCTGCGCGGTCCCTACAAGCGGCCGCTGAAGTCTGAGCACGAACTGATCTGCAGCAACTCCAAAGCGCCGCGGTACGGATCGCCGAGAGCGGCCCGACAGAGAATTTTGCCCTCTGAACCTACTCCGCCAACCCTCTCTCTAGGGTCCTTCCGTCTCTAAGGTTTTTCCGTCTCTAAGATTTTCCGTGCGCTTAATCAGAATAACGCCTTGTGACCTTCGGCTTGCGAGCGGTGCGCAGCGCATACTTGCCCGAACTCGGCTTAGGCTTGTTGATGGGCACCCGATGATCTCTTCCAGTGACAAACTCGGAGAGGTCGAGCCCCGGCCCTCACTCCCGCCATGCACCCAGTTGCGGAATGATCCGCTCAATCGGGACACGCTCTCCCGAGACTATTGCGTCACGGCGTTCAGCCCCGGGAGCGCAGCCGCTGGCGCCGTAATAGTGCGGCCCTGAGCGCGTTCTTCTGTTAACTCCCCTTGTACACAGTGAAATCACCGATAGCGCCATAGGGCTGGCCGCCGCAGGGGCTGTTCAAATTACCGGCGTTGTTATTGTTGAAATTCCACACATCCACAGGATACCCCATGTCTCTTGCCGTCATCAGATCACCGAGTGCGGCTCTGTAAGCGGCAATCCCGGCCAGCATAGTCGGCTGGGCAAGCGAGCCTTGTTGTTGGAAGACACCGACACCCCAAAAATTCATCGGGTCAACGTCCAATATCCAGCCGCTCTCGGCGAAATGCACCTGGAAACAGCCGCCCCATGTAGAGTTCCTTATCCAATCTACATGATTTCGAGTTAAGACTTGTGCTTGAGAAACTGCGGTAGTGGCTGCAAAGATAAAGGCAGCTATTGCGGTGCTTCTGGCGATCTTCATGCTCCTACCTCTTCATTATCACGCGGTTTTCTCGCCTGGCTGCGGTAAGGTGAAGGCGGCGATTCTCTCGCGAACCTTGCATCTCTGACCGTCAGAAAAAATCAACGGTTTTGTCGATTGAGAGTTCAATCGGACGCATCGGCCGATCGAAGCGGGCCGCGTCCGACCCTATCCGCCATGACCAGGTTGGCGCGGTCCTCGATTGCGACGCTTCCACCCGCACTGGCGAAGCCAAGCAAAGCGGAATCGGCCCACGCTTCTCTGCTCCCGCCTGAAATACTGTTTTGTCGAGCAGCAACCCAAATGGGTGAGACGATCCGCCATGACCGTCTCGTTGGTGCGCCCGGCTGGGCCCATTCGGGCGAGCCGGTTGTCGACCAGCCACGATCGAACGCGGCAGGATTTAGCGCTTGATCCGATCTGCTCTTGAGTAGAATATGACAAGCGGTTCAGATACTGTTACGCGACAGATGAAGTTTGCGTGCGTTCTCGTAATTCTTGGCGGCATTGTCTTAGCGGGATGTTCAACGCTCCCCACCGCGGGGCCGACTGTGAGTCAAGTCTTTGACCAAGCAGTTACTGACGGGCAACGTCACTTTGTCCTGGTCGATATCGATAATAATGTCTTGTCGACGCTGTTAGCCCAGCCGGCGGAGAGTTTTCGAACCCGGTTTCGAGCGTACGGCAAGCCTCCTGCTCCAAAAGTCGGAATTGGGGATACCCTCTCGGTTTCGATCTGGGAGGCTGGTGCAGGCGGGCTATTCAATCCGCCGAACACGAGCGGCGGGGCTTCCGGCGGGATCGGGGCTTCCGGCGGCAGCTCCAGAACGACCCTTCCAGATCAGGTCGTCGCGCCCGATGGCGGGATAAGCGTACCGTTTGCCGGCCGCGTTCCGGTAGCCGGTCGCACGCCGCTTCAGGTCCAGGACGAAATCCAACTGCGCTTGGCCGAGAAGGCGATTGAGCCGCAGGCAATTGTCACCGTGACCAAGAGTGCTAGCGATGTTGCCACGGTCTCGGGAGAGGTCGTCAATGGCGCACGGGTGCCGCTCTCGGTTGGCGGTGACCATCTACTCGATGTGATCGCAGCCGCGGGAGGAGCAAAGGCGCCAGTTTATCAAACCTTCGTCAGACTTTCCCGGGCCGGGGTTACCGCCACGATCCCCTTGGAAAGGCTCGTCTCGGATCCTGCGGAAAACATCTACGCGTGGCCGGGGGATGTGTTGACTCTGGTTCAAGAGCCGCAGACCTTCTCGGTGTTCGGCGCGACCACTCAGAACTCAGAGGTGCCATTTGGCGCCAAAAAGGTAACGCTGGCCGAAGCGTTGGCCAAGGCGGGTGGCCTCCAGGACATGCGCGCGGATCCGCAAGGTGTATTCCTGTTCCGGTTCGAGCCCTCAGCCGTCATTGACGGGCTAAAGGTCCCGCCCTTGGCCTCGGGGCCCAACGGGACATCTCCGGTCGTCTATCGCCTCAATCTTAAAGAGGCTAAGAACTATTTTTACGCGGAGCAATTCCCGATTGAAGACAAAGACGTCATCTATGTCGCCAATGCGCCGCTGACTGAACTACAAAAGGTCTTCACCCTGATCAATACTGTCACCGGACCGGTGATCAGTGGCGTCGTCGTCAGTCGCTCGGTGGGCGGCGGCTGAGTGAAGCCGATCACGACTGATGCGGGCTTCTCAATCGCCGCCAACAGCGGCGCCCTCAGTTAAAAGGGAGTTAGTCGCACAAAGCGATCCATGGATTTTGCGCGGCAGCAGCGTTTGCTTGGCGCGCCCTTGGCGGTCTCTCATTGGAGCTTAACGAAAGGAACGGCGGGTAATGCGCTGCTAAAGATTTTCGGGGACGGTCACGGCATCTCCGCCTGACGGTACTCTCAGGACCGGTCGCTGAAACCGCCCGACCATCCTCCCCGTTGGGCTCCCGACGCTGCCAGACGTCCTCTCAACTCAGACTCATCTAAGCACTTGACGATCAAAGTATAATCGCCGAGGTTTGCGGCTGCAGCCACGGGTTCTGCCGCCGTGGCGCCCATCGTCAGCCCTCAATCCGGAGGTGGCTGGCAATCCGGACGTGGCAGTCATTAGGCGCGTAGCTCAGTGGCAGAGCGCTCCTAGCACATGGGAGAGGTCAGGGGTTCGATTCCCTTTCGCGCCTACCACTTTGCCCGAAAGACTCCGGTTCTGAGCATCGGCGCTGGCACTATCGACTGCGCCGCCCGGCCGGCGTAGGCTCTCCGCAAATCGGTTTCGGAGAAAGTGGAGGGGATCATGCAAGCGACGCGGATTGGCGATTTCGAGGTTCATCGGATCACCGAATACGAGGGGCCGTTTCTCGCACCGCAGGAGTTCTTTCCCGATTTTGATCCCGAAGTGCTCCGCGCTAATGCCGATCTTCTCGGACCCAAGCTGATCGACCCGGCCAGCGGGCGGCTGATGTTCAGCTTTCATACCTTTGTGATCAAAACCGGCCGCCACACGATCCTGATCGACTCTTGTCTCGGCAACGACAAGGAGCGCCCGACCCGGCCGCAATTCCACCGCATGCGCAGTAATTACCTCACCGATTTGGCCGCAGCCGGAGTCAGGCCGGAGGCGATCGATTACGTGATGTGCACGCATCTGCACTGGGACCATGTCGGCTGGAACACGCGGCTCGAAAACGGCAGCTGGGTTCCGACCTTTCCCAAGGCGCGCTATGTCATGGCGCGGCGCGAGTTCAGCCATTGGGAAGCCAAGCACAAGGAGGGCGAAGACACGCCGCACCGCCGCGCCTTCGAGGACAGCGTACTGCCGGTCGTGCGCACCGGGCAGTCGCAATTGGTCGATGACGATTTCGCGCTCGAAGACGGGCTGTGGTTCGAAGCGGCGCCCGGCCACACGCCGGGCAATGTCGTGATCCATGCCCGCTCGGGTGCGGAAAACGCGGTCTTTCTCGGCGACGTGCTGCACCACCCGATTCAGCTGATAAAGCCGGAATGGTCGACTTTTGCCTGCAGCGATCAAGATCTGTCGCGTCAGACCCGCACCCGTCTTGTCGAAGAGCATGCCGAGCGCGGCACGCGGCTATTGCCGGCGCACTTTCCGGCGCCGACCGTCGGTCATATCGTCCGCCACGGCAACGCCTACCGCTACCAATTCGAGCAATAACCGCCGACTCGCCGCTGACTTTTGCCACAAGTCGTGGGCGCCCACGAGCCTGAGCGACTTCCGCCTCCGCCGTTTTGGCGGACACGATATTTCGCCTTCGATGTTCTGGCTCGCCGCGACTACCTCGATCTGATCGAGATACAAAGGATCGTGCGCCGGCCGGAACGCCGCCAAGTGCAGGCAGATGGCCGTATACGCTTGTGGGGTTACGCCGCGAGCCTCGGCGGCTATCTTCGAATCGTGCTACTCTCAGATGGTGAGACTGTCCACAATGCCTTTCACGACGAGGACTATCGCCCGTGAGCGTCAGGCTTTCATACGATAAATCGACGGACAGTCTTTACATCGAGCTTCGATCATTGCCGGCCAAGCGGACCCGGGAGATCGCTGAAGACGTCATGATTGATCTCGGGGAGGATGGCGAGCCGGTCGGCTACGACCTGCAGCATGCCTCGGGAAAACGTGATCTGATCATGTCGATCATTCTAGGAGACCAGCCTAGAGCCGCGGCTCAATAACGAAGCAGCTAGGCCACCAACGGGAGGGCGAAGGAATGCCAAAGATGACGGGGGGTGCGGCACTGGTCGAGATGCTATGCCGCAACGGCGTCGACACGCTCTTTGCATTGCCGGGCGTGCAGAACGACGCGCTGTTCGTCGCGTTCTACGATGCCGGCGAGGCATTGCGCGTGATCCACACCCGCCATGAGCAGGGTGCCGCTTACATGGCGTTTGGCTATGCTCGGGCGACCGGCAAGGTCGGCGCCTACGCGGTCGTGCCGGGCCCGGGTTTTCTCAATACCACCGCCGCACTGTCGACCGCCTACGCGACCAACGCGCCGGTGTTGTGCATCGCCGGCCAGGTCCAGTCCGACCTGATTGGGCGCGCCTATGGATTGTTGCACGAAATCCCGGACCAGCTCGGCATCCTGCGCAGCCTGACGAAATGGGCCGAACGCATCGATCATCCGACCGAGGCCGGCAAGCGCGTCAATGAGGCGTTTCGTCAGCTGCGCGATGGCCGTGCGCGCCCGGTTGGGCTCGAAATCCCGCCCGATGTGCTGGCGCTCGCGACCGAAGTGACGCTTCCCCCGGCCGAGCCGCCGCCGCCGGCCACCGCACCCGACCCTGACCAGATCGACGAAGCCGCCCGGCTGCTCGCATCCGCAAAAAAGCCGCTGATCTTTGTCGGCGGCGGTGCGGTCGATGCCGCGGAAGAAGTGCTCGCGGTCGCGGAAATGCTGCAGGCACCGGTGGTCAGCGCGATCGGCGGCAAGGGCATCGTCAGCGACCGGCATTATCTCGCGCAATCGGCACTCGGCGGCCATGCGCTGTGGCGCGATGCCGATGTCGTGCTCGCGGTCGGGACCCGGCTGCACCAGCCGCAATTGCGCTGGGGGACCGACCGCGACCTGAAGCTGATCCGCGTCGACATCGATCCGACCGAGATCACGCGCTTTTTCAAACCGTCGCTCGGCATTGTCGCCGACGCCAAGGCCGCGCTCGCGGCGCTCTACCGCGCGCTCGAAAAGCACGCACCAAAACCCAGATCGCGCCGCGACGAGCTCGAAACGTTAAAGGCCGCCACCCTCGCCGGGGTGGAGGAAAAGCTCGGGCCGCAATGCGAATATCTGCGCGCGATCCGCGCCGAACTGCCCGATGACGGCATCTATGTCGAGGATTTGACCCAGGTCGGCTATGTCGGCCGGATGGCGTACCCGGTCTATCATCCGCGGACTTATATCCATAGCGGCTATCAGGGCACGTTGGGGTTTGGTTTCGCGACGGCACTCGGTGCCAAGGTTGGCCGCCCCGACCGGCCGGTTGTATCGGTCTCGGGCGATGGCGGGTTTATGTACAACGTCCAGGAATTGTCGACCGCGGCCCGCCACGGCATCGACATCGTCGCGATCGTCTTTGCCGATGGTGCCTTTGGCAATGTCCGCCGCATGCAAAAAGAGGATTACGGCAATCGGCTGATCGGCGTCGATCTGCTTAATCCCCAATTCCCGAAGATGGCGGAAAGCTTTGGCGTCGCCGGGGTCAAAACAACGTCGCCCGACGGATTGCGCCAGGAACTCGCCGCCGCTCTCAAGCGCCGCGGCACGAGCTTGATCGAGGTTGCCGTTGGCGAGATGCCCGATCCATGGAAGGTGCTGGTCCCGCCGCGAATCCGCGGCCTGCGTTAGGCCCAGTCGGGGTTGCGCGATCCTTGTCTGCGTCGGCCGACCCTCCCTCCGCTAGCGGCGGCGGGAGGGCGACCGCCCGGTATTTACAGCGCCCTCAGCTCCTGCAGGATCCACTCGCAGTGGCGCCGCTCGTCTTCGAGCCCGCGCTGTAGCGTCTGCTGCGTCGTGGAATCGAGCCCGCGGAACCCGACCGCCCGTTCGTAGGCGGTGTTGGTGTCGGCTTCGTTGGTGCGCATCGCCTGCAGAATGGCTTTGTCGCCCATCAGGCTGCCCATCACCACCTTGCCTTGGGTCAGGTAGCTCTTCATGTCGCCTTCCTTGGGCGGGGTGCGGCCCATCCGCTGCAGGATCGCGCTCAGTTCGTCGATATGACGGAGATGATCGCCCTTGAATTCGCGCAGCCGGTCGCGAAACCGCGTCTCGTCAAGCCGGTCTATCGCGGCCTGATAGGCGTCGGCGGCGTCGTAATCGAGTTGAACCAGATCTTCCAAGAGATCTTCCAGGGTGCTTTCGGTGCCTACGGTCGTAGCCATGACTTCTCCTATCGCGAGATAGGCGAACCGACGCATCGATCGCGTCTGAAAAAATCAACAACCCGATCCGATGTTTGTCCCATGGCGGTAATGTTTCTGGTCTAAGTCGCGTACTCGATTTATTACTTAGATATTGCTGTCGTAACCGGCGCATTTTGAGTTGTGCAACGCGTATCGATCCGCGTGCGAATTCCCGGATTTCGTGGCGAACATCGCCGGTTCGGCAGTGTTACCTTGTTGCGACACAAGGTGAACATGATGCGCATCCACCATCTCAGTTGCGGGACGATGTGCCCCCTCGGCGGCCGGCTATGGGACGGTTTCACCCCGATCGTGCGGCCGGCCACGATCATTTGCCATTGCCTGTTGATCGAGACCGAAGCGGGACTGGTCCTGGTCGATACCGGTTTCGGTCTCGCCGATGTCAAGAACCCGCGGCGGCTCAGCACGTTCTTTCGCGCCGCCAATCACATCAAGCTGCGCGAGGAGGACACCGCACTGCGCCAGATCGAGGCCCGCGGCTATGCGGCGCGCGACGTCCGGCACATTGTGATGACGCATCTCGATTTCGACCACGCCGGCGGCATCGAAGATTTTCCCGAAGCGGCCGTGCACGTACTCGATACCGAACTCGCCGCCGCGAAGTCACAAGACGGCCCGCTCGATCGCCGCCGCTATCGGCCGAGTCAATGGGATGGTCCGGTGAACTGGCAACCTTATTCGATCGACGGCGAGCGCTGGTTCGGTTTCAGCTGTGTGCGCGGCCTCGTCGGCCTGTCCTCGGATATTCTGATCGTGCCGTTGGCGGGCCACACACCCGGCCATTGCGGCATCGCCGTCCGCACCGATGACGGCTGGCTGTTGCATGCCGGCGACGCCTATTTCTTCCGCGGCGAAATGGATCTCGGCGAATATCACTGCACGCCGATGTTGCGGTTTTATCAGCGCATGATGGCGGCGGACAATTCGGCGCGTCTGAATAACCAGGCGCGGCTGCGACGACTGAAGCAAACCCATGGCCGCGATATTCGCCTGTTCTGCGCCCACGACGCCAAGGAGTTGGAGATGTTCTCCGCCGCTCCTGACTGGACCGCCCCCGCTCCGTCTGCGGAAAAGTGTGCGATCCAGCCGGTGTAGCGATACGAGTTTGACGGATCGGGTTTTTGCGCTTCTTCGTATTCCCGCGTAAGCGGGAACCAGGGGAAATGGCGGATGGGTTGCCCTTGACCCCCGCTTGCGCGGGGGCACGATAAAAAAACTTCCTGCTCGCACCGGCCGGCCTGCAGGGCCGCACGGACTGTCCTCGACCGCGCCCACGACGGAGCCGCGAACCCCCCGTTCCGCAGCCCGAAACATTGGCTATGATCGGGCAAGTCCGGCGGCCGGGGGACGCAATGTTTGACAAATCGAAGCTCGATGCGCTACGTGCCAAATACGACAGCAGCAAAGAAACCGAGGTCGCGCCCGAGCGATTTCGCGCACCGCTCGCCGAAATCTTTGGTAGCGCCTATCGCCGACCGATGCCCTATGCCGGCATTCCGACCCTGCTCGACGAGCCCTACCGCCCGGATGCCGCCAGCCTCTCCGATTTCGCCGGTCTCGATGTGGCGTTGATCGGAGTGCCGATGGATCTCGGCGTCACCAACCGGCCGGGTGCGCGCTTTGGCCCGCGCGCCGTTCGCGATATCGAGCGCATCGGCCCCTACAATCACGCGCTCGAAATCATGCCGCGCTCGTCATGCAATGTCGCCGATATCGGCGATGTGCCGATGCGTTCGCGCTACAGTCTCGACCAGTCGATCGAGGACATCGCGCTGTTTTACGACCGGATCCGCCAAGCCGGGGTCCGCCCGGTGTCGGTCGGCGGCGATCATTCGATCACCTTCCCGATCCTGAAGGCGCTGGGCGCCGAGCGGCCGGTCGGCCTCGTCCATATCGACGCGCATTGCGACACGATGGGGGCGGTCGACGGCTCGAAATTCCACCATGGCGGCCCGTTCCGCCAGGCGGTGTTGGCCGGCGCGCTCGACCCTGAGCGCACGATCCAGATCGGCATCCGCGGCCCGGCCGAAATCTTCTGGGGCTTTTCCTACGATTCCGGGATGACGGTATTGCACATTGAGGATGTCGAACGGCTCGGCATCGCCGCGGTCGTCGAGCAGGCGAGGGCGGTCGTCGGCGGCGGCCCGACCTATATCTCGTTTGATGTCGACGGGCTCGACCCGGCCTATGCGCCTGGCACCGGCACCCCCGAAACCGGCGGTCTCACGCCGCGCGAGGCCCGGGCGATCCTGCACGGATTGAGGGGCCTCGACATCATCGGCGGCGACGTCGTCGAAGTCGCGCCGCAATACGACGCCACCACCAATACCGCGATGGTCGGCGCGCAAATGCTGTTCGAGATCTTCTCGCTCGTCACCCTCAGCCCAAACTTCGCGCGCAGCGGCGGACCTTGAGCGAGGCTGCCATGGGGAATACTTGAAGGCAAACCACAGGAGGTCCGAATGGAATAAAAGGGTTTGTCATGATCGGTTGTTGTGCGATTTTTTGCGTTCAAGCGTCCGATCACGCCCTTTGTGCATTCGAGGTGAGCGTTGCCGCTGGATCCAACACCGATTGAGACCCGGGCCGCCCGCGACCAGCACCCGCCTGCACCGACAACCCGTACCGTCAGAGGGTGGCCCGAACCCGCCCTTTCGGGCAACCTGAGCCGACAACCCCGGTTCTTCGTCAACGGGGCTCAGCTGTGGCTTGCTCTCGCCATGGTTGTCCAAGTTGGCCCAGTTTGTTCCCTATATCTATATTCCCCCTGATAGAGGAGGGTCCGGTGGGGCAATGCCACCGGATCCTGCGTGATCCAGCGGAGCGGTCCTTATTCCGCGGCGGCGGCGAGCTTGTCCGCAGTCTTGGTTTCGAAGTCGCTGGCGTCGTGGCGCTCGTGCAATTGGGTCGAGGGGTCGCCGGAGAGGCGGTTGACCATGCGGCCGCGCTTGACCGCCGGCCGCTCGTAGATCATATCGGTCCAGCGCTGTACGTTCTTGTAATCCTGCACGCTGAGGAACTCGCCTCCGCCGTATGAGTTCGAACTTCACCAGCCCGCCGTACCACGGCCAGATCGCCATATCGGCGATCGTGTAGTCGGGGCCGGCGACATACTTGCTCTCCGCCAGGCGGCGATCGAGGACATCGAGCAGGCGCTTGGTCTCCATCGTGAACCGGTCGATCGCGTATTCGATCTTGACCGGCGCGTAGGCGTAGAAGTGCCCAAAGCCGCCGCCAACATAGGGGGTGCTGCCCATCTGCCAGAACAGCCAGGACAGGCATTCCGCGCGCGCGGCGGGCTCGGTCGGCAGGAACTCACCGAACCTCTCGGCCAAATACATCAGGATGGCGCCCGTCTCGAACACCCGGATTTGCTTGGGACCGCTGCGGTCGAGCAAGGCCGGGATCTTCGAATTCGGGTTGATCGCGACAAAGCCACTGCCAAACTGGTCGCCCTCGCCGATCTTGATCAGCCAAGCGTCGTACTCCGCACCCTTGTGGCCCTTCGCGAGCAGCTCTTCGAGCATGATCGTGACCTTGACCCCGTTCGGCGTGCCGAGTGAATAGAGCTGCAGCGGGTGCTTGCCGACCGGCAATTCCTTCTCGTATTGGGCGCCTGCCGTCGGGCGGTTGATGTTGGCGAACCGGCCAAGCGCCGGCTTGGCGATCCAGACCTTGGGCGGCGTGTATTCGGCTGTATCGGTCATTGCTGATCCTCTGGGCAAATCGTTGCGGATGCACGCCAAGCGAGCGTGCAATCGGTTCATCCTACACGATCCGCTGGGGTTGGCGCACCCGCCAATCAGTCGCCGGTTACCCCTCTCAGCGAGAGCCGGTTGCCGGGCGGAGGGAGGAGAGTTCGCGGAATCGCCCCGTGGTTGGCGGCCGCAAATTCCCGGCTAATGGGCCGCAGGAACGACTGCGCCGGGTCAGGCGCGGGTCGGGGAGGGGGCGGGGTCGGCGGCGCGCCCGAGACGGGAGCCGCACAATGCCAATAGGCCGGTCGCCACCGCGGCGATGATCGCAAACAGGCAGGCGCTCAAAAAGATGTGGGTCGGCGGCAATTTTTGCGCCAGCAGGTAGCCGCCCAGGGCCGGGGCGGCAATGCCGCCGAGCCGGCCAATGCCAAGCGCCCAGCCGAGACCACTGGTCCGCATCCGCGCCGGGTAGAGCGCGCCGCAGGTGGCGTTGGCCCCGGTCTGGCTGCCGATGATTGTCGTACCAGCCAAGAAGATGACGGCAAGCAGGAGCCCATAGGGCATCGCCACCAGCGCGATCAGCGCGATAAAAATGGCTCCCGCCGCGTAGTGAAAGGCGAGCGAGCGCTCGGGACCGACCCGGTCGATCAGCGGCCCGAGATAGAGTGCGGCCCAGATTGCGCCAAAGTCACGCAGGCTCGAGGCGAACACCGCCTGGCCCGGTGTAAAGCCGATCAAGTTAAGGACGGTCGGCAGCCAATACGCAAACAGAAATAAATTGAGCAGGCTGCAGAAGAAGATGATCCACATCAATATGGTCTGCAGGGCATAGCCTTCGCCAAACAGCATCTTGATCGGGTTGCCGTGAGGGAGGTCGATGGTGTGGCGCGCAACCTCGCCCGGGGCAATGTTAAGCCGCTGCAACAAAGCCCGGTCGCGCGGCGCCAGATTGGCTCGCGCGGCCAGAAATCTCGGCGATTCCGGGAGCCACAGCACGAGCACCGCCACCAAGGCGAGCGGAAACGCGCCGCCGATAAAAAAGATGACCGGCCAGGCGAAACCTTGATGCAGCAACAGAGCAACGAGTTGGCCGCCGAGGAAACCGCCGACCGGCGCTCCGGTAAAGGTCGCCATGATCATCGTCGCGCGAAGCCGCCGCGGGGCATAATCGCCGGCCAAGGTCGCGGCGCCCGGAAAGGCGCCGCCGATGCCGAGCCCGGTAAAAAAGCGCAGCACGCTTAGCATCAACAGCGAGCCGGCAACGCCACTCAGCAGCGAGGCCAAGCCAAAAATCGTCAGACTGCCGATCAGCAATGGCCGCCGGCCGAAACGGTCGCCGATCGGCCCCGCCGACAAGGCGCCGATCATGATGCCGATGCTCGACCACAAAAACGCGGTGGTAAATGCCGGCGGCGGCAGATGCCATGTGTGGATCAAGGACGGCACCGCCCAGCCGATCGAGTTGATGTCATAGCCGTCGCAAATTTGGACCAGCGTGCACAGCACCGCGACCCGCATCTGCAGGCTCCCGAGCCGCTGGTTTTCAAGCGCCGTCTCGATCGGCGATGATGCTGCTTCGACCACTCTGTCGCCTCCCTCGCTGGTCCGTGGTTTTTGTAGCCGTGTTGCATTTTCCGGGCGGCTGCGCAAGCCTCGCGAAGCAAATTAGGAGTTGAGGTTTTTCGAATGCGGACAGGAGCTGACTATCGCGAGGCGCTGCGTGACGGGCGCCGGGTATGGATCATGGGCGAAGGCTGGGCGGACGACGTTACCGGCCACCCGGCGACGCGCGCCATGGTCGACGAATATTGCGCCTGGTACGACCGCCATCTCGACCCAGAATGGCGCGAGTTCCTGCTGTCGCCCCATTCGACAAACGGCGAGCCCGTGCCCTGGGCCTATGTCGCGCCAAAATCCAGCGCCGATCTGGTCGGCATGGGCCGGTCCTTTGCCAAGACGATTTTTTTGAGCGCCGGCAACATTACGCACACGCCGGCCTACGGCAATCTGATTGCACTCGGGGTGCTGACCGCGGCGCAATCCGGCGACGCACCGGCCGAGCACATTGCCGCGGCGGCGGCCTATCGCGACAATATCGCCCGCACCGGCCGTTTTTTGACGTATTGCGGGGGCGCCCCGATCATCGGCCAGCGCCTGCGCCCCGATCCGGCCGACCGGGTCGCGCTCAAGCTGATGCGCGAGACCGATGCCGGGATCGTGATTTCGGGCCGGCTCGGTATGCATACGAGCCCGGCCTATGCCGAGGACGTCTATGTCGGCGCTTTGTCGCGGATGGAGATCGACGGCCGCCCGGTCAGCTTTATCGTCCCGGTCAACGCGCCCGGCGTCATCGTGCTATGCCGCAAGCGCGCCACCCGCGATGACAATCCGTTTGTCTCGCCGCTCTCCAGCCGGTTTGACGAGTTCGACGGCCAGATGTGGCTCGACAACGTCGCTGATCCCGTGGGAGCGGCTGTTTTTTGTCGACCCGACCCCCGAGGCGATCTCGCGCTGGCTGCGCTGGCATCATCTTTACGGCTGGCTCGCGAAGGCGGAATTCACCTTGGGTCTGGCATTGGCCTTGAGCCATGCGATGGGCCTCACGGATCACAGCCAGACGACCGAGTATCTTGTCGACCTCGTCGTCAGCGTCCAGACCGTGCGCAGCAGCCTCGTCGCCGCCGAGCGCGATCCCGATTTCACCCCGGAGGGCTATTGCTTTCCGCGCCACGCGCATCTCGCGGCCGGCGGCATTCAGTTGATGCGAGCACGAGCCCGCATGGCGGAGATCCTGCCGATCGTGCCCGGCTCCTCGCTTGTCGTCGCCCCTTCCGACCGCGATCTGGCGTCGCCAGAGCTAGCAGACGGGCTCGAAGCGTCGTTTGGCGGCGGCGGCTATACAGCGGTGCAGCGCGCGGCCTTGCTGCAGATGGCCTGGGATCACGTTTCCTCTGCGCTCGACGGCCGCGAGGCCGCCTTTGAAGCCCATGCCAGCGGAGGTATGCCCAATTGGCGCAATTGGCTGCGCCGCAGTTTCGGCGATTACAACGATCTGGCGAACGCGGTCTCAGGCATGGTCGGCGTGGCGTTGCCCGACATCGACCTTGAGGGTATCCGTACCGCCCCGATCGCGGTCCGCCGCACCACCGCCGACCCAGAAGAAGTAGAGCAACTTATTTTAGCCCAGCGCAGCGAGCGCCCCGGTCATATCGGGAGCTGAGCATAGCTAGTGATTAGCACGTTGGGGGCGGGCTCTGGCACCAGATCGGGACCGTCCGGGGGAAAGGTGATGTGCACTTATTACTTGGGCAAGACGGTCACGGTGGTGCTGCATGCAGCCGGCGGCTACGATTTTATTGCGACGGCCGACATTCTGGTGACGGGCGACGTGATCCGCGGCCTCGGCACCAACACATTGACGTTGCAAGGATTAGCTCGTGCGGCTCAAGAATGCCGCCGGCAAGCTGCTCGACCGCCATCTTCCGGTGCAGAAGGCCGAGGCATTGGCACAGAAACTGTTGAGCGGCCCGTGGACGCACGATTACCCGACGACGCCCGCGAGCTCGGCCTACCGGTCAGCACCGAAAATGCCCGACCGCGTCATGGAGATGATGGCGCTCTACCCCCAGCCGGTCCGCACGCAAAGTGGCGGCGTCGAGTTTTTTGGTGCTGTCACACGACTGTTCGGTACAGGTTGTCCAAGTCAGCCCGGCAAATCGAGCTGAATGCCAGCAGCGGATCCTCGATGCTGTTGCACAACGCCTGTTTCGCGAGCTGCCGGAGCTCGATCCTCGGCTTCAGCAAGATCTCGACGATGGCTTTGAGCACCGCCTCCGCTCCATCGACAACATCAGGCGGGGCAAACAGCCGCATTCGGTTGATCAGCCCGATCAGGCGCTGCTCATCGCCGCTCAACGCGATCTCGTCGTGTGTATAGGCGTGTAAGAGCAAACTCGACGCACCCATTGCGAAATCAGCGTAAACGGTCTCGCGTTTGGCGATCTCGGACGCGACGCGCTGTATGCGACCTTGACAGCGTTGCGTGTAAATGACGCCGAGCAGCGAGGCGCTACCTCCGGCAAGGGCCCCGAAGAACAAACAAACCGGGCCCAGGAGAGCTGGCTCAATCTGCATGTCGCCTCCAATGAGTGCAGCTGGACAGAGATTGGGCGCAAAGATTGGGGCGAAGAGCCCTCTCCGGGGGTAGCGTTCAAGGCACGATCGCAAAGAACAGGAAGGCTGCGAGGACCACCAGGTGCACGGCGCCCTGGAGCACTGTGGTGCGCCCGGCGGCTAGCGTCATCACGGATAGCAGCAAGGTGAGGGTGAGCAGCACCTCCTCCTTCGATCCCAATCCAAGCGTCAGAGGCGTGCCGAGCAAGATCGAGACGGCGGCGACGGCCGGGATGGTCAGGCCGATGGTGGCGAGCGCCGAGCCAAGCCCCAGGTTCATCGCGGTTTGCAGGCGGTTGACGCGGGCGGCCCGCAGCGCGGCCAGGCTTTCGGGCATCAGCACCACGGCGGCGATCACAATTCCTACCACCGCCTTCGGTGCCCCGAGCGCAGTTATCCCCTGATCCACCGCGGGTGTCAGCGCCTTGGCCAAGCCAACCACCGCCACGAGGGAGATCAACAGCAATGCGAGACTGGCGAGCGCCGCAGCGCCGGACGGTGGCGGCGCATGCGCCTCCTCGTCCGCGGCCAAACCGGTCTTGGGATCTGGCAAGAAATAGCCGCGATGCCGCACGGTCTGCACAAAGATAAAGACGCCGTAGAGCACCAGCGAGACCGTGCCGGCAAAGACCAGTTGTGACGGGCTGTAGGCCGGCCCAGCCGCGGTGGTCGTGAAATTGGGCAGCACCAGCGAGAGCGTCACCATGGCAGCCAGCACGGCGAACGCCGCGCTCGCACCCTTGACTTGGAACTCCTGCTCACGGTGCAGCACGCCCCCCAGTAGCAGACAGAGCCCGGCAACACCGTTAAGGATGATCATGACCGTGGCAAAGGCTGTGTCGCGCGCCAGCGTCTCGCTCCCCGCCTTGCCGGCGAGCATCACGGAGACGATCAGCGCCACCTCGATGATTGTGACGGCAAGAGCGAGCACGAGGGTGCCGAAAGGCTCGCCGACCCGTTGCGCCACCACCTCGGCGTGCCAGACAGCCGCGAACACCGTGGCGACCAGCACCACCACCTCCGCAGCGACCCCAACTGCGCCGCCCACCGCGCCGACGAATGTCGCCGCCAGTAGGCCCCAGCCTAAGAGGGGCCACACCCATACCCACCATGGCATCCGCCCCGTCATCCCTGCGCCGCTCCTTTGTTCCCTACCCACATAGTTGATCGGCTCCGGCGGAGCCGGTAAGCCGCCACTTCCCGTCGGCGGAGCGGGGACGCCAGCACCGACCCGTGCGGGTGGTGGGCCAAAGGCCAATGCCTCCGGGACTGCGGTTTCTAAGGCGGGAAAACGCAGGAACGTTGATTTCAGATATCTCATTACATGCCCCTTGTCTCTCCCGGCGACCCCGGAAGACCGTAGGCGATGGGAACATGCCGAGGATCGCGGCAGAAGCAGTGGGCAGGATCGGGCGGAACCCGGTGTGCGGCAGCGTCGACGACCGCATGGCATGTTTGGGCCCCTACGGCTCGTTCCCCTCGATGTGGTCGATCTTGGGCCAAATGTTGTCTGTTCAAGCAGCCCGGCTTCCGGTGAATGGGCGGCTGGTCACCGCCCGTTCGTCGACTGCGTCAACCCTGGCAGAGACTTCTGGCCCGACAAGCTCGCGCCAGTTTTCTAGGGCTGCAACCCAGGCATAATCGATCCTGCCACTCACTCCATGCAATTTCAGGAATAGACGCAGATCTTCTCTAAACGGCGTCGTCGACGAACGCGCGTCATACCATTGCAGCAGGCCAAGCTTTTGCAATGCGTCGAGTTCGGCGCCTTTGCACTCGGCATACAAACCGCGGTCCCGTGACAGCTGCGCCAACAGACGGATTTCTTTATTGGTCAATGCCATCATCTAACTCCTTCAAGGCATTCCTGGGGACTCTTGACAAGTTCAGTCACTTGCTCAGAGAAGGACCCCAAGGATATGGCGTGGATGT
Source organism: uncultured Alphaproteobacteria bacterium (assembly GCA_963777435.1). Taxonomy (GTDB): domain Bacteria; phylum Pseudomonadota; class Alphaproteobacteria; order ATCC43930; family CGMCC-115725; genus AP-15. The sequence goes on along the minus strand of CAVZQT010000003.1, from coordinate 1,437,840 downwards.
TCTTCTCACGGCCAATATGGCCCTGAGCAGCAGTGGCGTTCGCGACGTGTCGACGCGATACGGGGCCACACAGCCCGCCGCCACCGCGATAAGGCACATCATCACTGCGAGCATGAAACCGACGAGTAGTAGTAGCGCCGGTTGTAAGCGTCCCAGCAAGTATAGTAGTATGGTGAGGTGTTATAGTAATTCGTCGTTGACGAACTGTTGTTCGAGGCGGCGGCTGCTCCTACCGCGGTTCCGGTAGCGGCGCCGGCCGCATATGCGCCCCAGTAGCGTCCGTTACCATAGTATCCATTACCGTAGTATCCGCCGCCGTATCCTCCACCATAACCGCCGCCATATCCGCCGTTGCCATAGGCATTGACGTTGCCGTAATTCACCGTGTTGCGGGCGGCATTGACATTACCGGAATTCAAGGGACTTGCCGCGAAGTTCCCGGAGCTATTCCCCGCGGGGCCTGCCGCGAGATTCGCGGAGGCATTTCCCGCAGGACCCCGCGCCACGATATTCCCGGAGGCATTTCCTGCCGGGCCGGCTGCCACGCCACCGGGCCCACCGCCCGGGAGACTGGGTAGGCCTCCGGCCATCGGGCCACCGCCCGAAAGACCGGGTAAGCCACCGGCTGGAAGACCCGGTAAACCGCCGCCCATCGGAGGTCCACCCATTGGAGGGCCGCCCATCGGGGGACCGCCCGGCGGTGGACCCGGTGGGCCAAAGGCGAATGCGTCCGAAGCTGCCGTTAACGAGAGGAGACCGACGACCGCCGATTTCAGATGTTTCATCACTTGCTCCTTTTCTCCCGGTGTTCAGGGCTTGCTTTCGCACCGTTCCCTGGGGAGATCTTGATTTGCACCTTAAGATGCACCAATATGCATCATAACGTGCAATTGCATCAAAGGATGTAATACGATGCACTCGTTTGTGCAAGAAGGGTTCGGAATGAAAAATCGCAAGGGCTCCAACGAGGTCCGGGGCGGCTCGCGCGAGGCCATCGTCGAGGCGGCCGAGCGCCTGTTCCTGGAGCGCGGCTTCGGCGCTGTCAGTATGGACGACCTGGCCACGGCGGCCGGCGTGGCCCGGCGGACGCTCTACAACCAGTTCGCCAGCAAGGAGGAAATTTTCCGTGAGATGCTTCTCAGGGTGTCGGCTCAGCTCGAGACCGCACTTCCGCCCGGCATCGAAACGCAAGGTGATGTCGAGGAGGTGCTGCGCCTGGTCGCGGGCATGATTTTGGCTTTGCATAGGCACCCGGAATACCTCGGCTTCCTCCGCATGGTGGTGGCCGACTTGCGCCAGTTTCCGTGGATTGCCGAGGAGTTCGCCGCCGTCATGGATCCGCAAGCTGAACGGTTCACGCGCTATCTCGCCCATCTGACCGCGATGGGCATCCTCGACTGCCGCAATCCGTTGCTTGCGGCTCACCAGTTTATGGGAATGCTCAACGAGCTTTCTCTCTGGCCGTGGATGACGGGTCGTGAAAGCATACCCGTTCCGGAAGAGGACATAATCGAGGAGACGATCCGGATGTTCCTGCAGCATTACCGGCGTCCGCGGTCGAGAAGAGCACGTCATGACAGCGCAGCATGAGGCGCGAAGCTTGCTCCGCGGTGCCAAGTACCCCTCGCAGTTAACTGCGAGTTAGGTTGCTGCTGAACAACCGAATGCGCTCGTGGTCCGCTTTGGAAACATCGCGCCGAGCTTCCAGCGAGAGGATCGGGATTTGCCTGCAAGACGTCAGCGGCGCCCATCGGCGGGCCAAAGGCGAACGTGTCCGGCGCTGCGGCTGTTAGGGCGCGGACACCGACAAAGTGCAGTCTCGGATGTTTCATCGCTCGCTCGCTCTCTCTGCTGGCGCGACGGGTTGATCTCCATCGCACCGGCAGGCGTCGAAAGGTGAACTCGAAGCCTCCGCTTCAGCTGGCGGGCTGAGCTATGGCGGTCTGCGCAAGATCCATTTTCCGGCTGGCTTCCGGCTGAGGTCTCTTGATTCGGTGCCAGATCACGTAGAGCGCCGGTAGGAAGATCAGTGTCAGCAATGTCGCGCCCGCCAGACCGCCCATGATCGCGTAGGCCATTGGACCCCAGAAGACGGTCGGTGCGATCGGGACCATACCGAGAATGGCGGCTGCTGCGGTGAGCAGGATCGGGCGGAAGCGGTGGGCGCTCGCCTCGATGACTGCATCCCAGGGATGGCGGCCGTGTGCCTTCTCCGTCTCGATTTGGTCGATCAGCACCACCGAGTTGCGGATGATCATCCCGGTTAGGGCGAGCACGCCCAGCAGCGCCACAAAGCCCAAGGGTTTGTCCGCAAGGAGCAGCGCCGCGACGACCCCGATGAGGCCCAGTGGGGCCACGCTGAGCACCAGAAACAACTGGCTGAAGCTCTGGAGCTGGATCATCAGCACCGTGAGGATCAGAATGAGCATCAATGGCAGAGCGGCAACGACTGACGCCTGCGCCTTGGCGCTCTCCTCAACGGTGCCCCCAACCGCGATGTGGTACCCGCTCGGCAGGCTGGCGCTCAGTGCCGCGATCTTCGGCGCAGCGCCTGCACGACGGTGGCTGCCTGCGTGCCGGGCACGGTATCGGCCTGCACCGTCACTGTGGGAAGCCGGTCCCGGCGCCAGAGGATGGGATATTCCTGGCCGTAATCGACAGACGCGATCTGGCTCAGCGGAACGGACTTCCCGTTCGGCAGTGGTACCTGCATTGTGCGGATCGTCGATAGCGACATCCGCTGGTCGGCCGACGCCCGGACCAGTATATCGACGAGATAGATCCCGCTGCGCACCTGGGTGGCTGTGATGCCGGAGAGAATCGTGTTCACGGCCGTGGCCAGTTGCTGCGAGCTCAGCCCCAGCAAACGGGCCTGGTCCTGGTCGACCTGGATCCTGAGTATGCGCGCCGGTTCCATCCAGTTGTAGTTGACGTTGTCTGCACCGGGGACGGACCCGATCTCCTTCGCGACCTCGAACGCGATCGCGCGCACCTGGGTCGGCTCTGGTCCGCTCACCCGGTATTGCAGCGGCCATCCGACCGGCGGCCCCAGTTCCAGCGGGTAGACCCGCCCGACAACGTTCGGGAACTCGGTCGCCAGCGCGTGCTCCAGCCTCGCCTTCACCCGTTCGCGCTGCTGCAGGCCTTTGGTAACGACCACGGCCTGGCCGAAAAAGTCATTGGGCAACTGGACATTGAGGGGCAGATAAAAGCGCACGGCGCCCTGCCCGACATAGGTGCTCCAGTGGTCGACGTCTTGATCGCTCTTCAAAAGCTTATCCAGCCGGGCTGCGGCTTCCTGGGTCGCGTAGATCGAAGCGTTCTCGGGCAGCTGCAGGTCGACCATCAGCTCAGGCCGGTCGGATGACGGGAAGAACTGCTGCGGGACGAGGCGCATGCCATAGAGCGATGCTCCGAACAGCGCCAATGTAATCAGAACGGTCACCCAGCGCGCCCGCATCGCCAGCTCGAGGAAATGGCGAAACGTACGCATTATGATACCGGGCTCGCCCGAATGCGCCGCCTTCGGCTTCTTGAGAACCCAAACCCCGAGCAAGGGGGTAAAGAGGACCGCGACGACCCAGGATATGATCAATGCGAGAGCGACGACGGCGAAAATCGAGAAGGTGTATTCGCCTGCGGCGCTGCGCGCAAAACCGATCGGCACGAACCCCGCGACCGTAACCAGCGTGCCGGTAAGCATCGGAAAGGCGACCGAGGTCCACGCGAAGCTGGCTGCGTGCTCCTTGTCATCACCGTGTTCCAGCCGCATGACCATCATCTCGACCGCGATCATTGCGTCATCGACCAGCAGACCGAGCGCGATGATCAATGCCCCGAGCGATATTCGCTGAAGGTCAATGCCATCCAATTGCATCCCGACAAAGACCGCGGCAAGGACCAGCGGGATCGCGAGAGCTACGACGGCGCCCGCGCGCAGGCCGAGGCTGAGCAGGCTGACGATAAGAACGATGGCGACGGCCTCCCACAGCGCCTTCATGAATTCGTTTACCGCATGTGCGACGGTCACCGGCTGGTCGGCGACAAGGGTCGCCTCGATGCCGACCGGCAACTTCGCCGTGATCTCCTTTATGGCTTGTTCGACGTTGCGCCCGAGAGCGAGCACGTCACCGCCCTTGCGCATGGCAATGGCGAGCCCGATGCCGTAGTGCCCATTGACGCTGAACATCGGCTGCGCAGGGTCGGAGGACCCGCGCGTGACTTGCGCGATGTCGCTGAGGCGAATAATCCGACCGTTCTTTGCGACAAAGTTGACCGCCAGAAGGTCCTGCTCGGTCCGGAACGCACCCGAGACGCGGACGAGGATCTTCTCGTCCCCGGTCTGCACGACGCCCGCCGGGGTGACGGCGTTCTGCGCTTCCAGCGCGGCGATCAGTTCGGAGCGATCAATCCCCAACCCGGCCAGCTGCTTGGTCGAGAATTCGACGTACATACGCTCGTCCTGGGCCCCAGTGATATCGATCTTGGAAACATCCGGGAGCCGGAGGAGCTGCTTGCGGACGTCGACGACGTAATCTCTCAGCTCGCGGTGGGTGAACCCGTCCGCGGTGAAGCCGTAGACGATGGCGTAAGTGTCGCCGAACTCGTCGTTCACGAAGGGGCCGACGATTTCCTGCGGCAAGGTGTTGTGGATGTCGCGCACCTTCTTGCGCACCTGGTACCAGATGTCCGGCACCTCCGCAGGCGGGGTCGAGTCCTTCAGGTAGATAAAGATCGTGGTCTGCCCGGCACTGGTGTAGCTCTTCAGATAGTCGAGGCTTGGCGTTTCCTGCAGCTTGCTTTCGATGCGGTCAGTAATCTGCTCGAGTGTGTCGCCGAGAGTGGCTCCCGGCCATCTGGCTTGCACCACCATCGTCTTGATGGTGAAGTCCGGGTCCTCGCTGCGTCCGAGCCGGAGATAGGACCAAACGCCCGCGACCACGATGATCAGCATGAAATAGGTGATCAGGGAACGGTGCCGAAGCGCCCATTCCGAGAGGTTGAAGCGCTTCATCAGGCGGCTCCCAGCAACTGGACTTTCTGGCCCGGGTGCAGCACTTGGACCCCGGCGGTCACGACAATCTCGCCGTTTTCCAGACCCTTCGAGATCACGACGCTGCCCGGGTCATATCGGGAGACATCCACTTCTCGAAGGGAGACAGTCTTGCGCTGCGGATCGACCACCCACACGGCCGGTTGTCCGTTTGCCTCGGTTAGCGCACTTGCGGGAAGCTCCACGCCGGGGGGCGCCGCCAGTTTGACCTTGCCAGTGACAGTGGCTCCCAGGCGCATGGCCACCGTTGGGTTGATAAGGCCGACCTTGACCCGCCATGTTCGGGTAGTGGCATCCGCCTGGGGCGCCACCTCCCGGACGCGGCCAGTAGCCCGCACGGTCGGGTTGTTGGTGAGGGCGACCTCGATCAGCCCGTCGCGCGGGGCCGTCCTGATTAGTTGCTCGGGAACGTCGAAAACGGCGTCGCGCGGCCCCTGACGCGCAACCTGCGCAATCATCTTGCCGGCTTGGACCACTTCGCCCGGCTCGGCGCCGACCTTGGTGACAACGCCCGGGCCATCGGCGGTCAAGACCGCTTAGCTTAGGTGCTCCTGCGCGGTACGCACCTGTGCTCGAGCGGAGTCGACCTGGGCCTGGACGCTCTCGAGCTTCTGCTGGGCTTCGTCGAATTTGGCCCGGGGCGTCCACCCACTTTTCACGAGCTCTTGCTGCCTTCGGAAGGTGAGCCGCGCGTCGATCAGTAGCGCCTCGAGCGATGCGAGGTTGCCTTCCGCCGTGTGCAGCGAGTTCTGCTGAATCTGTGGGGTCGAGCCGGCCGACGACCTGACCTGCCTTGAGCACATCGCCGACATTGACGGGCCGCGTGATCATGCGGCCGTCGAGACGAAAGGCGAGGTTGGCCTGGTCCTTGGCGCGGATGTAACCCGTCAGGGAAACGGTCTCGCCGTCCGCGAGGCGCTCGACCGTGACTGTCCGGACGGGCCGGGCCTGCGAAATCGGTGGTGCTGGCTTGTCGCAACCCGCGACGACAGCCGCGATCATGGCGGCTACAACGATCCGGGACTTGAACATTGACGCTGCCTTTCCGAAAGAGCGACGACCCGAAGGTTCTGAGCGCGTGAGGGTGGCCACATCGTTCAAGGCTAGCTTTCTCGCACGCCTTACACCGGAAAATGCACTGATATGCACTATATAGTGTAATAGGGCTGGGATATAATTATATGCACTTGTTAGTGCAAGAGGGATGACGAGGAAAATCGTAAGAACCCCAGCGAGTTGTCTGACAAGGTCCAAGGTGCCAGCTCGCAAAGCCGATGGTCGGCTCTCTCAGCGCCTCTTCCGAGATACGGCTCGTGGCGAAATCAGGCATGGACGACCTGGGTGGCGTCTATTGGCTTCACTGGGTTTTTTTATTTTCGTACTCATAAATCACAGCAAGCAGATCTGCCGCTGCATTTTCGATGTCTAAGTATTTGTTTTGGCCAGCTCGGCTTTGTGCCGCAAGAATTCCGCAGCGATGGACGTTCTCGAAATCTCCATACGGGAATTCGTAATACCGCTTCCTGTCGTCTTTGTAGTCGTCATTTACCCCTAAGAACCACTTGCCGTATTCGGAGAGACCATTCTTCTCGACGAATTCTTTTTCTAGACGCGTAGAGGGATGATGGTCGCTCCACGCCTCCCTCTCGTCGTCAATAAACTTACCTTCTTGGATGAGACGCATAGCGTGCTCATATGCAGGGCGGTTAAGCTTTACAGTCATGCGGTCCGTCTCCTCATTGTGTGGAGATCGGAAAATCGTCACGCTCAGCGCAGGGTCGATTGACACCGCACTGCAGCGAAGGCCGACAGCTCCGCGAAAACAGAGTGGGGCCGGACGGCGGGTTTGATCGCGTAGAGCGCCAGGGCTCCGTTGCGGCATTTGAACCCAGCACGCCGGTAAATCGATAGCCGCGGCCGAATTCCGTATGGATGACGTCGCGGTCAACGCCGAGCGCTTTGCGCAATACCGAGACCTGGAACTTGAGGTTCTCTTCCGACACGACGACGCCCGGCCACACCCGGCTCATCAGCTCCTCTTTGGTGACGAGCGAGCCGTCGGCTTCCAACAGGGCCAGCAGGAGATCAAAGGCGCGCGTGCCGAGCTCGACGGGTACGCCGTGGGCGAGCAGCTGTCGCCGCCGCAACAGAAGGCGGAAGTGGCGAAATTCGAAAGCCTCGCCGGCGTTTGTCCGGTGCGAGGCGTTTCTGGCCTGCCGAAGTGGGGATCTGCGTCGAAAAGGCGTTGGACGAATATGCGCTCGCATGTGGCTTCTCGCGATCGGGTAGAGCCAGGCCGGGATCGCGGAGGCGGTTAGGGGATGGCTCCCCGGTGCGGTCGCATCCAGCCCAGCACGCTCGAAGCTAAGCAACAGGGCCTGTGAAGTCCTTTAGACCGGGCTGTGTAGATCTGTGAAATTCAGTGGGCCGCTATGGGGTGACTTGCCGGCGGCCCATCCCAAAACAATCTGTGATTTCCTGTGGCGCGCCTATAATGGCGGCCGATGGATATCGCTTCCGAAGCACCTGCGGGCATCGCGTTCGGGCGTTTCGTCCTATTGCCGCATCGCCGCGAACTGCTCGCTGAGGGACGGCCAGTCAAGCTCGGTGGCCGTGCTTTTGACGTGTTGATGACACTGATCGAGGCGCACGGCGCCGTGGTTTCCAAGAATGCGCTGATGGCGCGCGTGTGGCCCGAGCGGATCGTCGAGGAAAATAATCTGCAGTGGCAGATTTCGGCGTTGCGCGCCGCCTTCGGTGCGGATCGCAATCTGATCCGTACCGTCCCCGGACGCGGCTACCGGTTTACGGCCGAGATCAACACCACAGACCGCAGCCCGGAGTCCGATGCCGGCACGCCAACAGCCTCCGCGCAGCCCGACCTGCCGCCCACCAACCTGCCGGAGCCGATTTCCGAGCTGGTTGGCCGGGATGACGTTCTCGGCGAGATCCTCAGCCTTGCCTCAGCACACCGGCTCGTTACCCTGACTGGCGCCGGCGGCATCGGCAAGACACGGCTCGCTGTCGCCGCAGCGCGCCGGCTGTTGCCGCAATTTGCCGACGGTGTGTGCCTGGCCGAGTTTTCGCCAATCGCCGATCCCGGCCCGGTGCCCGTCACCGTTGCCGCGGCGATCGGGCTCGATCTTGGCGGCGGCGTAGCAACGGCGGAGCGCGTGTCGCAGGCGCTCGCCGGCCGACGGCTGGTGCTGGTGCTGGACACGTGCGAGCACGTAATGGGCGCTGCCGCAGCGCTGGCCGAGGCTGTGCTGCGAGTTGGCGGGACGCTGCGGATGCTCGCCACCAGCCGCGAGCCGTTGCGGGCGGAAGGCGAGTGGGTCTATCCGGTAGCGTCGCTCGCCGTACCGGCGGAAAACGTCGAGGATCCGGACGACCTGCTGCGCTACGGCGGGGTTCGGCTATTTGTCGAACGGCTGCGTGCCGCGGATCCACATTTTGCGCCGGACCGGCGCATTGCAGCGGTAATCGCGGCGATCTGCCGGCGGCTCGACGGCATCTCGCTGGCGATCGAGCTGGCTGCGGCGCGCGCCGCCGTGTTCGGCGTCGAGGAGATCGCCACACGTCTCGACGATCGCTTCCGGATCTTGACCGGCGGCCGTCGCATCGCCTTGCCGCGGCACCAGACACTGCGGGCGACGCTCGACTGGAGCTACGGGCTGCTGAGCGAGCCCGAGCGCGTAATCCTGCGGCGTCTGGCAGTGTTCGCCGGCGTCTTCCGCCTGGACGCGGCCGGCGCGGTCGTTGCGGATCCAGCGATCGCACCGCCGGAGGTCGTCGACAGCCTTGCTGTTTTGGTTGCCAAATCGCTGGTCCAGAAGGAGGGAGGCGCGATCGCCCGCTACCGCCTGCTCGACACGACGCGAGCCTACGCTCTTGAAAAACTCGATGAAACCGGCGAGCGCCAATCATGCGCGCATCGTCACGCCGAATACTACCGCGGCGTCTTCGAGCGGGCCGAAGCGGAAGAGGAAACGCTGTACGCGGCTGAATGGCTGGCCGATTACGGATGGCAGATCGACAATCTGCGCGTGGCGCTCGACTGGGCCTTTTCGCCGTCTGGCGATCCATCAATCGGCATCTCGCTGACCGCAGCCGCGGTTCCCCTATGGGTGCAATTGTCGCTATTTGACGAATGCCGGCACCGGGTCGAACAGGCGCTCGCCGCTTTATCGGCCGGCGCATCAGCCGAGCCACGGCATGAGATGAAGCTGCAAGCCGCGCTCGGCGCGGCGCTGATGCCGACCGTTGGCGCCTCGCCCGGCTTAGCCGCTGCAATGACGAGGGTGCTCGCACTCGCCGAGGCCCTGAAAGATGCAGACTACTCGCTCCGCGCGCTGTACGGCCTGTGGTTTTTTCATAGCGGCCGCGACCGACATCATCGTGCGCTGGAAGTCGCGCAAAGGTTCCATACTTTGGCCGAACACCGGTCCGACCCCAATGACCGATTGGTCGGGGAGCGCCTCGTCGGCGTCGAACAGCATCTGCTCGGCGATCAGCACTGCGCGCGGCAGCATATCCAGCAGGTGCTCGAACAGTACGTGCCGTCCAACCGACGCTCCCATACCATTCGCTTTCAGTTCGATCTGCCGGTGTCGGCGCGCGGCTATTTCGCTCGGACTTTATGGCTGCTGGGATTTCCGAATCAGGCGATGCGCGCCGCCGAGGCTGCGGTTGATGAAGCCCGCGAGTTGGGTCACGCCTTTACTCTGAGTTTCGCGCTGGCCCTCGCGGGCTGTCCGATCCCGCTGATGGTGGGGATCTGGCCGCAGCTGAGCATTATGCCGGCATGCTGCTCGACCATTCGAAACGGCATGCGTTGCCGGTCTGGCATGCCTTCGGGCGCTGCCATCAAGGAATGGTGGCCATCAAGCACGGCGATATCGGCACGGGGTTGCATTGCCTGCAGGCCGCGCTCGACGAGATTGGCGGGGCTGGATTTGACTACCTGATGTCGGGGCCACGGTTAATCGCATTTCTTGGGCTCCACGCCGAGGTCGCCGCGCGTACCGGGCAAATCACCGATACGCTCGCGGCGATCGATGCGGCAATCGACCGCTCCGACCAGACTGAGGAACGCTGGCTGATCCCCGAGGTGCTGCGCACCAAAGGCGAGCTTCTGCTCTTGGGGCGAGATGTAGCTACCGCCGAGGATTGTTTTCGCCAAGCGCTCGATTGGGCGTGCCGGCAAGGTGCACTGTCCTGGGAATTGCGCGCCGCCACGAGCCTCGCCCGGCTGCTGCGCGACGAGGGCCGGCTCACCGAAGCGATGGCGCTTCTCCAGCCGGTCTACGGCCGTTTCACCGAAGGGTTTGACACGGCCGATCTGAAAGCTGCGAAGGCCCTTCTCGACTTTCTGCGGTAGACCCGCTTGTCTGGCCGCGCCATGGATGTCGGATTCGATCCCTAGGCCCCCCGAGCTCAGAACGGTGACGCTCGCCCTTGAGCTGAAAATTTGCGAGATTCCGCGAGGTCGCAGCCCTATAATCGGGTTAATGCATGCCCCTTCCGAAGCTTCTGCGGGCATCGCGTTCGGGCGTTTTCTGCTGTTGCGGCATCGCCGCGAATTGCTCGCTGACGGACGGCCGGTCAAGCTCGGTGGCCGTGCCTTTGACGTGCTGCTGGCGCTGATCGAGGCGCGCGGAGCCGTGGTTTCCAAAAATGCGTTGATGGCGCGCGTATGGCCCGAGCGGATCGTCGAGGAAAATAATCTCCAGTGGCAGATTTCGGCGTTGCGCGCCGCCTTCGGTGCGGATCGCAATCTGATCCGTACCGTGTCCGGACGCGGTTACCAGTTTACGGCCGAGATCGACACGGTATACGGCAGCTCTGAGCCCGAGCCCGGCACGGCAATAGCGGACGCGCCGCCCGATCTCCGCGAAGCCCGTCGAGATCGGGGGATCCCCCGGGAGTTGCCGCCGACGAACGTGCCAGAGCCGATTTCCGAGCTGGTTGGCCGGGATGACGTTCTCGGCGAGATCTTGAGCCTTGCTACCGCGCATCGGCTCGTCACGCTGACTGGCGCCGGCGGCATCGGCAAGACGCGGCTTGCTCTCGCCGTGGCGCGCCAGCCGCAATTTGCCGACGGTGTGTGGCTCGCTGAGTTTTCGCCGCTCGCTGATCCCGGCTTGGTTCCTACCACGGTCGCCTCCGCGGTCGGGTTGGAGCTTGGCGGCGAGGCTTCAGCGCGGCGGGTTGCGCAGGCGCTCGCCGGACGGCGTCTGCTGCTGGTGCTGGACACGTGCGAGCACGTGATCGAGGCAGCGGCGGCCATAGCGGAGGCCCTTTTGCGGGCCGGCTCGGGACTGCAAATCATCGCCACCGGCCGCGAGCCGCTGCGGGCGGAGGGCGAGTGGGTCTATCCGCTGCCGCCGCTCGCCGTACCGGCGCAAGACACCGAGGATGCGGACGACCTGCTGCGCTACGGCGGGGTTCGGCTATTTGTCGAACGGCTGCGCGCTGCGGAGCCGCATTTTGCGCCGGACCGCCGCAGTGCTGCGGTAATCGCGGCGATCTGTCGGCGGCTCGACGGCATCCCGTTGGCGATCGAACTGGCGGCGGCGCGCGCCGCCGTACTCGGAGTTGAAGAGATCGCCACACACCTCGACGACCGCTTCCGGATCTTGACCGGCGGCCGCCGCACGGCCTTGCCGAGGCACCAAACGCTGCGGGCGACGCTAGACTGGAGCTACGAACTGCTGAGCGAACCCGAGCGCGTCATCCTTCGGCGCCTCTCGGTCTGCGCCGGCTCCTTCAACCTGGAAGCGGCAAGCGAGGTCATAAAGAGCGTTGAGATCGCGCTGGAGGAAGTCGCGGACGGCATCGCCAATCTAGTCGCCAAATCGCTCGTCAGTGTGGTCGCGGGCGGCACCTTCGGGCGCTATCGGCTGCTTGACACGATGCGGGCCTACGCGCTCGAAAAACTCGCCGAAAGTGGCGAGCGGGAATGGATCGCGCGGCGACACGCCGAGCATTACCGGGACCTTTTCGAGCGAGCCGAAGCGGAATGGGAAACCGGGGCAACCATTGCGAGGCCAGCCCAATCTGCGGCTGAAATCGACAACCTGCGCGCTGCGCTCGATTGGGCATTTTTACCCGAAGGCGATGCGCAGATTGGCATCGCGCTGACAGCGACTGCCGCGCCGGTTTGGATGCAGCTGTCGCTAGTGGAGGAATGCCGCCGCCGTGTCGAGCAGGCGCTCGCCGCATTGGCAACCGTCGCCGAGCCGGATGCTCGCCAGGAGATGAAGCTTCTTGCCGCCTTGGGCGCGTCTCGACTCTATACCAGAGGCGGCGTTCCCGAAGTGGCCTCGGCCTGGACAAGGGCCCTGGAGCTGGCAACGAGCCTCGGCGATCTGGAGTATCAGAAGCGCTCGCTCTGGGGCTTGTGGTCCTTTCATGTCAACGGTGTCGATTACCGCACCGCTTTATCCCTGGCGAACCGGTACGCTTCCTTGGCGGCGACGAGCCCCGATCCCAGTGATCGATTTGTCGGCGAGCGGATGATCGGCGTCTCGCACCACAACCTCGGCGATCAACAGAGTGCGCGGCACTATATCGAACGGGCGCTCGCAGAATCCGCTATTCCCGGCCGCCAACGGCAATTCATTCGCCTGCAGCTCGACCCGCGGGTTACCACCCGCGTTCATCTTGCGCGAATCCTTTGGCTGCAGGGCTTTCCGGATCGAGCGATGCGCGAGGCCGAGGATAGCGTCAATGATGCGCGGGCGACGGAGCATGCGATCTCGTTCAGTTACGCTCTGCATCGCGCGGCCTGTCCGGTCGCGCTGTGGAATGGAGATCTGGCAGCGGCAAGCCACTACGCGGACATGCTGCTCGACCACGCGAAGCGGCATGCCCTGGCGCACTGGCAGCTGTACGGCTGGGGCTACCAGGGAGCAGTCGCTATCAGACGCGGTGATGTCGCCATCGGATTGGACCTGTTGCGATCGTGTTTTAAAGAGCTTGGCGAAACTGGAATCACGGCTCCGCGGTTCATGCGGTTTGCCGCCGTTTATATGGCCGAGGGTCTGGGCAAAGTCGGACACATCGATGACGCACTTGACGCCATCGCCGACGCGATCGCCCGCGCCGAGCGCACCGAAGAACTCTGGCAGCTTGCCGAGTTGCTGCGCGCTAAAGGGGAGCTAGTTATCTTGCAGGATGCGGCCCCCCAAGCAGCTGCCGCCGAAGATTATTTCCGGCAAGCGCTCGACTGGGCGCATCGGCAAGGCGCCCTGTCTTGGGAATTGCGCGCGGCGGCGAGCTTCGCTCGGCTGCTGCGCGACGAGGGCCGGCTCACCGATGCGATGGCGCTTCTCCAGCCGGTCTACGACCGCTTCACCGAAGGGTTCGAGACGGCCGATTTGAAAGCCGCGAAGACCCTCCTCGACGGTTTGCAAGAGCTCGGGGTCGCTATGACAAGAGCGGCGCCATGCGCCGACCGCGGCGCGAAAGTCTAAACTTGCCAAACGAGCCCCCGTCTCGAAAGTCTGGGGCGGCGGGTCGCGAGAGAGCATTTGTCGGGTTGCGCCGCGCCTGTCCCTAGAACGGGGCTGCGGTGCCGTCAGCGGTCACGCCCGCTAGTCACGCCTAAAATTGATCTGCCTCAATGTTGGCGACCAAGCTGACGGGAATGATGGCAGAGGGAATTAGCGCTTCCCTTTAACCGAAGCTAAAGCCGGTCGCGGCTTTTGCCGCAAGATTGGGGCCGCACAGTTGAGGATATCAGCGATGGCGCTGCGCAAATCGCGGGATCGTGGGTTCGGGCATTGTCAAAAAATCCATGAGGATCGGCTCGTGACAGCGACCGAGCTTTACCTGCAGATGAGCGCTAGTGTCGCTTCGTCCGGCGCGCGCGATGTCCCCCGAAGAAACCTTGACTGCTTCGGACAAGCGATCATCGGTCAGACCGGTCGAGCTTCCCACGAGGGCGCCATGCGCGGCGCACCGGTATCTATCTCGCAAGACCTTGCGGCGCCTTCGATCCGTCGCCGCCCTGTTGTTGCGGGTCAAAACCCCCGTTGCAGATCATCCGAGTTACTTTCATCAGGATTGTGAGCCATTGCCATGAGAACTGAACAGCGAATTCACTCGGACGCTACACTGTCTGCCTACGGCAAGGCGCGTTCGACTGTCGAGGGATCACCCCTCGCCCCCGACGAGCTGAACAAAATCGACGCCTACTGGCGCGCGAGCCTCTATCTTTGCCTGGGGATGCTGTATCTCAGGGCCAACCCGCTGCTGCGCGAGCCGCTGGCGTTGGCGCACATCAAGCCGCGGCTGCTCGGCCATTGGGGTTCAGATGCCGGCCAAGCTTTTACCTACATCCACTTCAACCGCTTGATTAAAAAGTACGACTTAAATGCGATATTTGTCAGCGGTCCTGGTCACGGCGCGCCCGCCGTGCTGTCTCAGGGCTATCTCGAAGGCACATATTCCGAAGTCTATCCGGACAAGAGCGAAGACATCGCGGGACTGCAGCGGTTCTTCAAACAATTCTCGTTTCCCGGCGGCATCGGCAGCCACGCCACACCCGAGACCCCCGGCAGCATTCACGAGGGTGGGGAACTCGGCTACAGCGTCTCGCACGCCTACGGGACGGTTTTCGATCACCCGGATCTGATCACTGTGGTGATGGTGGGCGATGGCGAATCCGAAACCGGTCCGCTAGCCACCAGCTGGCACAGCAACAAATTTCTCAACCCGGTCACCGACGGGGCGGTGCTGCCGGTCCTGCACCTGAATGGCTACAAGATCAACAACCCGACGATCCTCGCCCGCATCAGCCATGACGAACTGAAAGCGTTGTTCGTCGGCTATGGCTACACCCCCTATTTTGTCGAGGGCAGCGATCCCGAAACCATGCACCAGGCGATGGCCGCCACGCTGGAACATTGCGTTTTGGAGATCCGCAATATCCAGCAGGAGGCTCGGCAAAGCGGCAAGGCGTTCCGGCCGCGCTGGCCGATGGTCATCCTGCGCAGCCCCAAAGGGTGGACCGCGCCGCGGGAGGTTGACGGACACTATCTCGAAGGCTTCTGGCGGGCCCACCAGATCCCGATTGCGGACGTCTCCACCAATCCCGCCCATTTGAAGTTGCTGGAAAACTGGCTGCGCAGCTACCGGCCGGACGAGCTTTTCGACAAGCACGGGCGCCTGCTGCCCGAGCTGAAGGCGCTCGCTCCGACGGGCAGCCGGCGGATGAGCGCCAATCCGATCGCGAATGGCGGCCTGCTGCGCCGGCCGCTGGATTTGCCCGACTTCCGTGATTGCGCGGTAAAGGTGGAAAAACCTGGGGCGACCCTAGCCGGCAACGTTCCGACTCTGGGCAACTTCCTGCGCGACGTCACGCGGGTGAACATGCGGAACTTTCGCGTCTTCGGGCCGGATGAGACGCAGTCCAACAAATTGGAAGCGCTCTACGAGGTCACGAAGAAAGTCTGGCTGGCGGATTACTTCCCCGAAGACAGCGACGGCGGCGAACTCGCTCCTGAAGGCCGCGTCATGGAGATGCTCAGCGAGCACACCGTCGAAGGGTGGTTGGAAGGTTACCTGCTGAGCGGCCGGCATGGCCTGATCAACAGCTATGAGCCGTTCATCCATGTCATCGACTCGATGTTCAATCAGCACGTCAAATGGCTGGAAAAATGCTGCGAGCTGCCCTGGCGCGCCGACGTGTCGTCCCTCAACCTGTTGATCACCGCATTGGTCTGGCGGCAGGACCACAATGGGTTTACTCACCAGGACCCCGGCTTCCTCGATGTAGTGGCCAACAAAAGCCCGAGCGTCGTGCGCGTTTACCTGCCGCCCGACGCCAATTGCCTGCTGTCAGTCGCCGACCATTGCCTGCGGAGCGTCAATTACGCCAACGTCATCATTGCCGACAAACAGGTGCATCTGCAGTACCTCGATATGGAGGCGGCGATCGAGCACTGCACGAAGGGCGCTGGGATCTGGGACTGGGCGAGCAATGACCAGGGCACCGAGCCCGATGTCGTCATGGCGAGTTGCGGCGACTGTCCGACAATGGAGGCGCTGGCCGCGACCGCATTACTCCGCCAGCACCTGCCGGGCGTCAAGGTCAGGTTCGTCAATGTCGTGGACTTGTTCAAATTGGTCCCGCACACCGAGCATCCACATGGGCTGACCGACCGCGAATTCGAGGCCCTCTTCACCCCCGACAAACCGGTCGTCTTCAACTTCCACGCCTATCCGTGGCTTATCCACCGGCTTACCTATCACCGGCCGCACCAGCACCACATTCACGTGCGCGGCTATAAGGAGCAGGGCAATATCAACACGCCGCTGGAATTGGCCATTCGGAATCAGGCCGACCGCTTCAGCCTCGCCATCGACGCGATCGATCGGATGCCACGTTTTCACGTCTCCGGATCGAGCGCTCGCGAGGCCCTGCTCAATCAGCAGATCGCATGTAAAAATCACGCCTGGGAGTTCGGGGTGGATTTGCCAGAGATTGCAAATTGGCAGTGGCCGTTCTAGCGACCGGGATGAAGTGGCTATAGTCGGTTATTGGTCATTTCTGCGAAAGGCCACAAGCCTTCGGCAAGGAGCATGAGTCCCCATGAACGAAGTGACTGAAACGGCTTTGAGGCGTTCGAAAAAAAAATCAAATCCCAAGCGGGAGCTTACCCCATCGGAGCTCGCGCACGTCCTTATTGAACAATACGGTTGCGGGCCGATTCGATTTTCCGGCACTGACGACGCGTTGTACGAGCGGCACCTGCTCTTCGACGACATCGTTGCGCCGACAGCTGCCGGAGCGCGCGAACAGTTCGAGGCGGCGGCCCGCGCGGCGCGGGATGTTCTTTCACAGCGTTGGGTGCGGACGCAAACCACCTACGACCGCGAAGACCCGAAGCGGGTCTACTATCTGTCTATGGAGTTTCTGATCGGGCGCTCGCTCACCAACAATATCACGAACCTCCTGCTTGATCCCTTTGTCAAGCGCCTCGTCCAGCAGAAGAACATCGATTGGCTTGGCCTCATCGAAGAAGAACCCGATGCCGGCCTAGGAAACGGCGGGCTCGGGCGCCTGGCAGCTTGTTTTCTAGACTCGATGGCGACGATGCAGCTCGCGGCAATGGGCTATGGGCTGCGTTACGAATACGGCATCTTCAAACAGACGATCCAAGACGGCTGGCAGCATGAACAGCCGGACAACTGGCTGCGTCGGCAGGATCCCTGGGAGGTCGCTCGTCACAACGAGACGGTGGAAGTCAAACTCAACTGCTCCCTCGAGATGTTCGGCGCGCAACTCCGCCCCGTTCCCGGCCGGCCCTCGACGCTGATCGGCATCCCGTTTGATCGACCCATCGTGGGCTATGGCGGCAAAACTATAAATACGCTTCGTCTGTGGGCAGCTGCGGCGCCCGATTATTTCAATTTCCAGGAGTTCAGCGCCGGCGATTTCGTCGGAGCCCAGGCCGGTAGTCTCGCCGCCGAAGCGCTGACGCGAGTGCTATATCCCGATGACTCCACGCAAATGGGGCAGGGGTTGCGCTTTGTTCAGGAGTATTTTCTGGTTGCCTGCTCGCTCGCCGATCTCGTGCGACGGTTTCGCCGCTCCAACACTGACTGGAGCGCGTTCCCGGACAAGGTCTCGATCCAGTTGAACGATACGCATCCGACAATGGCAGTGCCGGAGCTGATGCGGATTTTTCTGGACGATGCGCAGCTCGGCTGGGACCAGGCCTGGGACCTCACGCAGAGGACCCTGGCCTATACCAACCACACCTTGTTGCCCGAGGCGCTCGAAAAATGGCCGCTCGCCTGGTTCGAGATGCTGCTGCCGCGTCACTTGGAGATCATCTTCGAGATAAACCGGCGCTTCCTCGACGCCGTGCGCACCCGTTTTCCGGGCGACGACGAGCGCCGGCAGCGCGTGAGCCTGGTCGAGGAGGGTACGGAGCGCAAAATACGGATGGCCAATCTCGCCATTGTCGGCTCGCACAGCACGAATGGTGTAGCTGCGATCCACTCGCGGCTGTTGCGCACAATGACCGTCAAAGATCTGGCCGAAATGTTTCCGGAACGCTTCAACAACAAGACTAACGGTGTCACCCCGCGGCGTTGGCTGCTGCTGGCCAATCCGGCGCTCGCAGCAACAATAACCGAGGCGATCGGCGATGACTGGGTGACCGATCTGGGTCAATTGAGTGAGCTCAAGCTTCTTACCGACGATACGGGTTTTCGCGATGCGATTCGCAACGCCAAGCGTGAAGCCAAGTCGCAGTTCACCGATTGGCTGAAGGCATCGACTGGCCTGGTCGTCGACCCGGATACAATCTTCGACTGCCAAATCAAGCGCATCCATGAATACAAGCGGCAATTGCTGAACGCGCTGCGCATTGTCGTGCTGTATAACCGACTGCGGGAAAACCCGAGCCTCGATATGACGCCGCGGACATTTTTGTTTGCCGGCAAGGCCGCGCCGGCTTACCGGCTGGCCAAGCTGATCATCAAGTTTATCAACAACCTCGCCGGAACCATCGATGGCGATCCGGTGACGCGGGGCCGCCTCAAGGTCGTGTTCCTTCCGGACTATTGCGTTTCACTCGCCGAGCGGCTGATCCCCGCCGCCGATGTCTCTAACCAGATCTCCACTGCCGGCTACGAAGCCAGCGGCACGAGCAACATGAAATTCATGATGAACGGGGCATTGACGATCGGCACGCGCGATGGTGCGACAATCGAGATGGCGGAGGAAGCCAGCGAGGAAAATTTCTTTCTGTTCGGCTTGAGCGCCGATCATGTGGAGGGCAGTCGCAGCTGGTACAATCCGCGCTGGCATTACGACAACGAGCCCGAAACTCGGGCGGCGCTCGACCTGATCTTCAGCAATTACTTCAGCCGCTACGAGTTTGGCGTCTTTGCTCCGCTCCGCGAGGCGTTGCTGACACATGGAGACCACTACATGCATCTGGCCGACCTCAAATCCTATCTCGAGGCGGACCACAGGCTGACCGCGTTGTACGCCGACAGCGGTCCATGGGCACGCAAAGCCATCCTCAATATCGCCGGTTCCGGGAAGTTCTCGAGCGACCGCACAATCGCCCAATACGCCGCCGAAATCTGGAACGCGAAGCCCTGTCCGGTCCTATGATGAGGGCCGGCCGATGCCGATTTCCTCGCTCGCTGGCAAATCGGCGCCCAAAGAGATGCTGGTCGACAGCGATAGCCGGCGAGCCGCTCTGCCGCTGTTTCCGCCGGATTACCGCGGCTCGGGCATACTGTTGCACGTTTCGTCTCTGCCCTCCCGTTACGGTATAGGCGATTTGGGGCCGGCTGCGGTGGCCTGGGTGGACCTGTTGCACGAAGCAGGGCAGGGCTGGTGGCAGACGCTGCCGATGGGGCCCGCGGGGTATGGCCATTCCCCATACCAGGCAATGTCGTCCTTTGCCGGAAATGAGCTCCTTATCAGCCCGGAAGGGCTGATCGAGGAGGGGTTGCTGCGGTCCAGCGAGTGTCAGGCAGCGTCGTTTACTGCATCAGTGGTTGATTATAACGCCGTCATTCCGTTCAAACGTCGGATTCTCGAAACAGCATGGAGAAATTTCTGCGCCGGGGCGGACTCGGAACTGCGGGCCGCCTATGAGCGATTCCGCGATCTTCAGTCCCATTGGCTGGAAGATTACGCGCTATTCCGTGCTCTGAAGGCCAGACACAACGACTTCTATTATCTCGAGTGGCCGGTCGAGCTGATCCGACGCATTCCCGCGGCTCTGGCGTGTGCGCGCCAGGAGCTGCTGGCGAGCCAGATCGATCAGGTTCGGTTTGCCCAATTCCTGCTGTTTCGGCAAGCGGAACGCTTGAAGGAGTACGCCCACGCAGCAGGCTTGCGGCTGATCGGCGATCTGCCCTTTTTCGTCTCCCCGGATTCGAGCGATGTCTGGGCCAATCCGGATCTTTTTCTGCTCGACGAGCAGCACAGGCCGCGTTTTGTCGCGGGTGTTCCGCCGGATTATTTCAGCCCGACGGGGCAGCTGTGGGGAAATCCCGTCTATGACTGGGACGCTATCCGCAACATCGGTTACCGCTGGTGCGTCGATCGTCTGCGGGCGCTTCTGGCACATGTGGATGTTGTGCGCCTCGATCATTTCCGCGGCTTTGCGGCTGCCTGGCATGTGCCGGCCGGCGCGGCAACAGCGCAATGCGGCCATTGGGTTCCCGGCCCCGGTGCCGAGTTTTCGAGGTGGTACAGAGAGAACTGAGTGGTTTGCCGTTCATAGCCGAGGATCTGGGCGTGATAACGCCTGACGTATCCGGGTTGCGCGCCCGGTTCCATCTACCGGGGACACGGGTGCTGCAGTTCGCCTTCGATGGTCATCCGGATAACCCGCATTTGCCGGACAATTACACCGCGAATACTGTCGTGTATACCGGCACCCACGACAATCCCCCGACGCGCGAGTGGTACGAGGAGTTGCCCGCCGCCCAGCGGCAATCTCTTCGGCGATATCTGAAGCGGCCGGAAGCCCGCAGCAGCGATGCAACCCTCGCCCTGATCGAACTGGCGTGGTCGTCGCCCGCTGCGCTCGCGATCGTGCCGCTACAAGATGTGCTCAACCTCGGAGCCGAGGCTCGGATGAATGTTCCTGGGCGGGCCGAAGGTAACTGGCGCTGGCGCTGTCCCGAAATGATGTTGTCCGCGTCGGAGGTCGAATGGCTACGGGAACTGACCAGGGCTTCGAACCGCCCAAATACTCCTCCGAACCTGCGCGCAGCCGAGTAGCCGCCCGCTGGAAGACCGCCAGCCAACCTGCACGATTTTCGCCCATGCCGAGTAGTCGTTGCCCAATGCCGCTCGTCTGAACTGGCGGTTACGCGGCTTTCGCCTGCGAGACGTGAGGCCTGCGGAACGGCGGGTTGTTTTCTATCGGCATCCATCCATCGGGTAACGACCCCCTTGCATCCCGCTGTGCTGGAAAGTGCGCTGGGGCAGGTCCGGGCAATCGAACACCGTCTTGGTAATTCGAGGCATCGACCTCGATGCCCGCAGCTGCCACCAATGCCGGTGGATCGATGATTTCGAGCTTGTGGTTGGCAAGCCGGACGATCTTCTGCTCGCGCAGACTTTTCAACGTCCGGCAGACATGGACATAGGTGAGACCGAGAGCTTGGCCGATATGGCCCTGGTTCAGCGGCAGCTGAATTATCTCACCCCGCTCAGTTGGAAGCCGGCTGCGCAGCCTGACATAGATCTCGAGCAAAAACCGTGCGATGCGGTCTCTGGCCCCCCGCAGCCCGAGATTGGTGAGGTGATCGTGGGCGCGCGCCTCATCGTCGGTGATTTGGCGGCAGAGCAGAAGCGCGAGGCGCGGATTGCTCTCGATGATCGAGTCCAGCTTATACTTCGGAAAGGCATAGACGCGCACGACCGACAGGCAGCGGGCGGAATGATACATCGGGACGTTTTGTCCGGACTGAAACCCGAGCATTGCGCCCGGGAGCGCGAAATCCAAAATCTGGCAAGAGCCGTCGTCCAGCAGCACAGACAGGGAGACCCAACCGTTTAGCACGATATAGTAAGCGGAACAGAAGTCGCCTTGCTGGTAGAGGTCCGATCCGGCCGGGATGACCCGCGCGCCCGCTTCCAGATCGGTAATCGTTGCTAGCGCCCTTCTTATCGGCATTTCGCGTACTCCTATCCCTCGGTGGCCCAACCGGCACGATCGTTTGCACCGGTTTTGCCCGGACCTAGTTAGCTCAAGTGATTCGGGCGGGTCGAGTGAGGACGGGTAAATCTGGGTGAGACTTAGTGAGCGGGCCAGTTCGCACGGCTAAGGACGCGTCGTCAATTATAACCAGTTTGCACCTAACGCGGGTCCTAACGGACATAAATAGTAAAAGGGTCTACTGTTACCAGAAGAAACATGATTTAGGGGAAAACTGGCTTCGTACAAGACTAATTGATGACTCGATAGGGAGTGTGCGGCGAGCAGTTATAGTAAATAAAAGATTTTCTCAGAAGCAAACCCAGAGATGGTGGCATAACCGCGCGAGACAATCGCCGCTTCCTCGAAGCGGTCCTTCATCTCACGGGTCAACCGGCATTCTTCAGTGCTTCCCAAGATTTGAACCCGATGCTGAGGATATGGTCGGGGAAGCGCTGCTGGTCATGAGTGGATACCTTGTCGTTCTTCGGGTCAATAGCTGCGTATGGCTCGTTGTATGCGGCCTTTCTAGCGTTTTGAACCGGAACCCGGTTTCTCGAATGACGCGGCGTTTGAAGTGCGATAAACTGAGATATATGACAAAACGGGCACTAATCACCGGCGCTACTGGGCAGGACGGATCGTACTCTGACCGAGTTCCTGCTCGGGAAAGGCTACGAAGTCCACGGCTTGATGCGGCGCGCAAGCCTCTTTAACACCGACCGCATCGACCACCTTTACCATGACCCGCATCTCGGCGGCCCTCGGCTGACCTTGCATTATGGCGACCTCAGCGATGGTACGGGACTCCGTCGAGTGCTCGAAAAAGTCGACCCCGACGAAATCTACAATCTCGGCGCCCAAAGCCACGTCAAAGTGTCATTTGATATCCCCGAATATACCGCCGAGGTCGTGGCTGTCGGGACTCTGCGGCTGATCGAGGCAGTGCGCGACCATGTCGTGCACGGTGGTCGCCCGGTGCGTTATTATCAAGCCGGCTCGTCGGAGATGTTCGGCGCCGCTCCTCCGCCTCAAACGGAAAAGACCCCATTTAGTCCACGCAGCCCTTACGGCGTCAGCAAAGTGGCGGCGCACTGGTTCGCGGTCAATTATCGCGAAGCTTACGAACTTTTTGTCTGCAATGGAATTTTATTCAATCATGAGAGCCCTCGTCGCGGCGAGACCTTTGTAACCCGCAAAGTGACTCGGGCAGTTGGCCGCATCAATGAAGGGCTTCAAGAAAAGCTCTACTTAGGGAATCTTGAGGCGCGGCGAGATTGGGGCTTTGCCGGTGACTATGTTGAGGCCATGTGGTTGATGCTCCAGCAGGACGAGCCCGACGATTATGTCATTGCGACCGGCGAGGCGCACAGTGTGCGCGAACTCGTTGAACTCGCCTTTGCGGCGGCCGGAATGGATTGGCGGCGCCATGTCGAAATCGATCAGCGCTACTTGCGCCCGACCGAGGTCGATGCGCTGTGTGGCGATCCTAGCAAGGCCCGCGATACTCTTGGCTGGCAATCGCGGGTCACCTTCTCACAACTGGTTAATATGATGGTCCAGCATGATATCGCCCTCGCGCGGCAGGAGCGGGCAGTGACCCAAGCAGGTTTCGCCGACCCAATTCGAGGCGCCGCCACGGCGCGGGGCGACTAACGCATGGCTCCGGCAATACCCTTCTCACTCGTCGGGCGCCGCATCTTTGTCGCGGGCCATCACGGAATGGTGGGTTCGGCATTGGTCCGCCGTTTGGCACAGGAGGAATGCCAGGTTCTGACGGTTGGACGCGAGGTCGTCGATCTGCGTAACCAGACGGCAGTTGGTCGATGGTTCGACCAGCATCATCCAGACGCGGTTATGCTCGCTGCCGCCCGAGTAGGTGGGATCTTTGCTAACGACACTCACCCCGGCGATTTCCTATACGACAATTTGGCGATTGCGACGAATGTGATCGAAGCCTCGCGTCGCATCGGTGTCGCAAAGCTGCTGTTTCTCGGGTCTTCCTGCATCTATCCGCGTCTGGCGCCGCAGCCAATGCCGGAAAGCTGCTTGCTAACCGGCCCGCTCGAGCCGACCAATGAATGGTATGCCATCGCCAAAATCGCTGGCCTTAAGCTGTGTCAAGCTTATCGGCGTCAACATGGCTGCGATTTTGTTTCGGTGATGCCGACGAATTTATATGGCCCGAATGACAATTTCGACTTGCTTTCGGGTCACGTCTTACCGGCCTTGCTTGCCAAGATCGACGCTGCTGTGCAGGACGGCCGCGATGCTGTGGAGATCTGGGGCAGTGGTCGTCCTCGTCGCGAGTTTTTGCATGTCGACGATTTGGCCGATGCGGTAATCTTTTTGATGAAAACCTGGTCGGATGAGGAACCGATCAATATTGGCACCGGCACGGATGTGACCATCGCGGACCTCGCGCAGTTGATCGCCGATGTCGTAGGCTTTAAGGGACGGTTTGTCTTTGATACCTCGAAGCCGGACGGAACCCCGCGCAAGCTCCTCGATGTCTCGAGACTGATCGCACTCGGCTGGCGCCCGCGCATCGACCTTGAAGCAGGAATACCCCAGACCTACGAGTGGTACCGAAGCGCCGGCGCTGTAGTGCACTGCGAGTAAGAACACCCGCGGCTGCGAGCCTGCCGATTCCAATCTCCTAACCTGTGGGGCGCCTCGCTACGATTATCGGTCCGCTTTCACCGCGTCGCGCATATTCCGCCGCTGGCTAAGTTGATGCGCATTTTTTTGACGGAAAAAACTTAATGTCATAATCCCCAGGGCAGTCAAATCAAGATCCCATTCCTTCTAAGATTGGCAGTGGCCAGTTCCTTACATAAAGGAGAATAAGCTGCCTATCTTTTTCCTACACCTACTTCGTACAAAAGGATAGTTTTTGTTTGTCTAAATAGTCGTCCGTGAGGAACGGGTGAGCGGTTGTGCGGGCTGATCCGATCGGGTCCGGCAAAGTAATCGAATTTGCAAGAAATGGGGGATTTGGGCGGAGACTTTTGGCGATTTGGGATTGCCGTTTGGGGCGAATCATGGCAAGGGGTGGCGGATCATCAGCGTTGGGGGACGCAGGTGGCAAAGCCACGGGACGATCGTCAAAAGGATCTGCTGCGGCCGGGCTTGGAGGACATTCGACTTGCGTCATCCGCTGGTGCGGCTGGGTCGCGAGATCGATTGGCAATTCCTCGACAGCCGGTTTTCTAGCGTATGCACGCGGGTGACGGCCGCCCACCCTTGCCGACCCGGTTGGTAGCGGGGCTGCTGATCCTCAAGCACATGCACAATTTGTCGGACGAGGTGTTGTGCGGGCGCTGGCTGGAGAACCCGTATTACCAGTTCTTCTGCGGCGAATGGAGCTTCTGTCACCGGCTGCCGTTCGACCGCTCGTCATTGACCCATTGGCGCCAGCCCCTGGGCGCGAACTGCCCGTCCCCCGCTTTCGCGAGGGCAGGCTTTTGGGCTTGGTCGCCGGGGTGGCGATCGACACCCCTGCTTTCGCAAGGGCAGGCTCTTGCAGCCAAACTCGTAGGGTGCGCGCGCCTTACCCCCTGTCTTCGCATGGGCAGGCTCTTGCCAATGCATTCAACTTCTGGCGCGTGCAGCGAGTAGACCCTCGGGTCGGAGCCCGAGCGCAGGCTCTTGGGGCCGCGCTGGCGATGGTCCTGAAAGCGCGCCCGCACCGCCAGCGCGAGCAATCCGGCAAAGCGCTCGCCGAGTACCGGGTTGGCCGCGATCTTGCGGCGGATGTCGCGGATCACGCGGCCCAATCGGGTGCGCAGAAATTTGAGTTCGCGCCGCGCCCGCTTGAACTGGTGGGCGGTGTAGCGCCTGATTATGATCGGGGCGCGCTTGGCCACCCGCACATAGCTTTGCCGCAATCCCAGCTGGTTCCGCTTGGTGAGATCAACCAGCTTGTGCAAGGCGCGATAACAGAGCCGCGCGTCGGTCGGATGGGCGATCGCTTTTGATTGCACCGTGGTGTCGACCACCACCCGCTCGAGATCGCGGCTCGCCAATCCCCCGGCTTGTGCGCCACCGCCAGGCTTTCCTGGATCAGGCTGCACGCCAAGGCATTCCACG
Source organism: uncultured Alphaproteobacteria bacterium (assembly GCA_963777435.1). Taxonomy (GTDB): domain Bacteria; phylum Pseudomonadota; class Alphaproteobacteria; order ATCC43930; family CGMCC-115725; genus AP-15. The sequence goes on along the minus strand of CAVZQT010000003.1, from coordinate 1,412,004 downwards.
ACAACCCGTTTGACGGCCACACTCTGGCCCCAGTGGTCACCGAATTGGAACAGCTGACCGGGGTCGAAACCGGCCGCATTCATGTCGATCGCGGCTATCGCGGCCACAACCATCCGCACAAGTTCCGGGTCTGGATCACCCGCCAGGTCCGTCGCGTCACCCGTCCGATCCGCCGCGAGATGAAGCGCCGCGCCGCGGTCAAGCCGGTCATCGGCCACCTCAAGGCCGAGCACCGTATGGGCCGCAATTACCTCAAGGGCCGCGATGGCGACCACGCCAACCCCGTGCTCGCCGCTGCCGGCGACAACTTCGCCCTCCTCCTGGGCTGGCTGCGGCGCCTTTTATGCGCCCTTCTCAAGGCACTCCTCCCGCCGCTGATCAGTCTCCAATATCGCTAAAAATAGCCCCTCAGCCGTTCTTCACGGTCGGCAATGTAATATTCATCCATCTTACAAAGATAATCAGAGTGTCCTCGTCAACTTTCCCATTTACTATTTCTAAATCGAAAGCAACCACTTCTCGGGGCAGCAGAGTGATACGTCGTAGGGTATGCTCCGAGTTTCACGCGGATGGGTCATCATGATTTTTTGGATCTAGTAACCGGGGTCCTAACAGACTCGCCCGCCATCCACGCCTGGTCGCGCGAGCTTTTATGAGAACCTCCGATTTCCTGTCGGCCGCGCGTCGCACAACATTCTACGTGATGGGTACGAGTTGCAAAAATGGTAATGCTAACATCACATTTTTATATTGACATTTTAACCATTTTGACGGGATAGTCTTGTGGTCGTCGGCCGCGCCATCGCGACACCTTAGGGACAAAACCGAAGACCGGAATGCCGGTTGCCGTCTCAACCTGCGAGGCATGCCGGATCCTACGGTCGAGCCCTTCGCGCATAAAGGCGAGGCCGCCACCGATGGCGAGACCGCCAAAGGTCCCGAGCAGCGCAAACCGCATGATGTTTGGATAAACCGGTTCTTCAGGCGGGACCGCCTGTGAGATCAGCCGCGCATCCGGTACGGCCAGGCTCTCCTGCTGAAGTGTGTGCTTATAGCGAGTGAGAAAAGTTTCGTAAATCGAACGGTTGGCGTCGGCTTCGCGTTGCAGTTGGACAAGCTGCAAATTGGAATGGCCGGCATCACCCAATTGGCCCTCTGTCACGTGAAATGACTGATCCAGCTGGATCTCTTTTTGGCGCGCGGCGATAACCTCGCTCGACAGACCAGCGACTATTCTGTTCATCTCCTCGTTCATCTGGCTGCGTATGACAGCTGCTTGTGCATTGATGTCCTTTATTTTGTAGAAGGCGCCATGGTCCCCGAGTTCGGTAAGCCCTAGGTTTATGTGGCCGAGCTCTTCCCGCAGCTTCTCAAGCCTCTTAGTTGCAAGAGCGTCGGGCAGCCGCTCAGCCCCGGCCTGCTGGGCGACCTGCAAATTTATTTCGGCGCGCAATCGTTCGGCGCGGGCCTGGCCCAACTGGGTGTTGAGCTCAGCAGCGCGTTCGGCTGGTATGGTTTCCCCTTTTACCTGTAGCAGCCCGGATTTGCGCCGGAAATCGTCGACCGCCGCTTCCGATTTTTCCAGCTCCTTTCTTATTTCTTCCACCCGCTCCCCGAGCCAGGTGCTGGCCCGCATTGTCGCGCGCGACTTGGCAATCACCTGGTCGTCAAGATAGGTTTTGGCGATAGTGTTGGCGATCTGCGCTGCCCGATTGGGGTCTTGCGAAGTGAATGAGACAAGGATTGTCAGCGAACGGCCGTCATTGCTCGCGCTTAGATTGGCGATCAGCCAATCGGTGATTTGTGGTGGCGTCGGTCTTGATATGACCACCGGATCCTTCTCAACGATCGACGGGAAAAACCGGCCGAGCGCGTGTCGCAACACTCGGACAGCAACCGGCTCTCGCGATTCCCACGCGAGGACTTCCCGCGCTACGCCAGGGTCGGACGCCAGCCCCAGTTCGACTACGACCTCGTCGTTTAGCGAACGCGAGCGGATGACGTCGATCTCGCTCCTGATTGTGGACGCTTCCAATGGAAGCCGTGAGACCACTTCACGATCGACGATCTGGACCTTGCTCACGTCGAGCGTGAGAGCCGAGGTGGCGGTATAAAGAGGCACTGTCTTTATGGCCAGTGCCCAACCGATCCCGCCAGCCAGAACTGTGGGCAACAAAATCATAAACTTTCGGCGATACGCGAGACGCAGAAACTCGCGGATACCGGCCGAAATCGCCCTGGGGCGATGCCACGGTCTCGCTCATTGCAATATCGCTCCAACGAACTCAGGCCTTTGCCCGTACCGCCACTGCAAGGAGATCTGCCGTTGCGGCAGATCCGCCCAAACGACATATTTTAAATACTCCAAACTCGTTACCGTGTTCTGGCGGTAGCTTCTCGATCCGTAACGTCAGTGAACCGCCTTCTCAAACTTTATGCCCCAAAGCTCGTGGACAACTCCATATAAATTGCCAGCGGTCACCCGAGCGTTGCCTCGGATTGATATCAGAACCCGCTCAAAAGTGCAATAAACATAAGAAGTTCAGCGTCTTTAGTTAACGACTAAGAGTGAATGCTCCAGATACAGCAGCCATTTTTTAGCCGTTGGTTCGATGACTCTGAGTGGGCACGCAATTTTCGGTTGGGCGAGACTTGATGCAAGTCTACTTCGACTGCCGGGCGGATGTACCGCGAATATCGTCTGTCGCGACCACCCGCTCGGCAGCAACAATCGTCGCGACTTTTTCCATCGAAATCGAGCCTGCAGCTCACTCGGTTGGCTCGCGTGGCCGCGCCGTGAGGTCCTTAATCCGCTGCTCGGCTTCCGGCGCGCCGAGCTTGCTGGCGCGTTGGTACCAGAACAAAGCCTGAGCCTGCTCGGTTGTTGCGCCGCTTAGGCCGCGGGCGCTGCGAAAGGCGGGATCGAAGGTTGCCCCCAACTGCATCGCAGCCCGACTACTTCCTGCTTCGGCGGCGCGCGCATAAAAGGGGCGTGCCGAGGTGATATCGCCTGCGATGAAGAACGAGTCGCCGCGCGCCAGCAACGCGTCGATCTCGGCGACATCAAGGCGGAGGCCAGACGGGGGCTGCACTGCCGAAGTTGCAGCGGGACGAGTGGGATTTTGCACCTTTATTGGCGACTGTCCCGATAACACCGGAGCCGTCGCGATTGCCGCAGTTATTTCCGCATTGAGGGCGGCCGGCTCGGCAGCGCCAATCACCTCAGCCGACCACTTAGGCCGGAGCAACGATGGCCCGTCTTCTGAGTTCTTCTCCGCGCTACTCGCGGGCATATCGCCGACCTGCCTGTCTGCCGGATGCAGGAGAAAGACAGCGAGGTTTGCGGCTATTGCGACACCAGCGGCGCCCAATCCGATCTTGATGCCACGGCGAAACCCGCGCGCCTGAGCCTTGCGATTGCGATCTGTGAGAAGCTGATCATGAAGAAATGCAACGGTTTCATCATCGCTAACCTCCTGAAAGCGTAACTCAGCCGTCATTCGCTCCTTCAACAAGCGCAGGGCTGGCCGCTGGAACCGGATAACAAAATCCGGGCGGGTTAGCAGTATTGCCGCCGAAAGAAGCCGGTCTTGGCCAAGCCCGATTTGGCAGATTTCCTCAATCTGTCTGTCGGAAAGCCGATCGAACTTGTCAAAGACAAATAGTGGGGAAGGGAACGCCGCGGGCTCCGGGTCTCCTGCCAAGCGGCTGATCACTGATGACGCAGCCAGCGAAAACGCGCGATCGAGTTCCTCAAGCTTAAATTCTGGCCCGCAAGAGATGGTGGTTGCTCCCCAGGCGGTCCCTACTATTTTCCCGAGCGCTACGGTCAAAGCGTGGCCATCCGCAGGCGGGTCGCCTATCAAAAGAGTTATCGAGCCACAGGCGCCGCGCATCTCGGCGAGCGCACGTCGTGCAACGGCCTCGTAATGGAGCGAACTTTCCAGATAACCTATCCCCGGTGCCGCGTGCGCAAACGCGCCGGATCCAGGATCACCCGGCGGGACGCGGGTTATCGCGCTCTCTGGTCGCATGAGATGGGCGTAGTTGACCTTGATCAAAGGACGGTCGCCTCATTGAGACGGAACGTGACGGGCGCCGCGCGCAAAAGCTTGCCCACCGCAATCAAACTGGCCCGGATTATAGGACGAATTGGACAACGGCCATAAACTATGGCTGGCAGCGAAGGAACAGATACTCCCATGCTCTGCATGCCGCAGTGATCCCCTAATCGGGACTGATCGCTTCCTGATCAGCCAATCAATTTCCCGCACCTACTCAAGTGCCGACTGTTTAGAGGCCGAAGCTGAAGCGATCTGGATCGCTGCAACCGGATCATCCACGGACCATATTGTTTCCGCGCAGCCTGAAACGCTGGATCTTGCCGGTCGCAGTCTTTGGCAATTCATCGATAAAGCTGATCCAGCGCGGGCATTTGAACGCCGGCAGCCGGGCTCTGGCGTGATCCTCGAGCGTCCGCGCGAGCGCGTCATCGGCTGTGATGCCGGGCTTTGCGACGATGAAGGCCTTGGCCTTGATAAGCCCATCGCTATCAGTAGCGCCGACCACCGCCGCTTCGAGTACATCGCTATGTTCGATCAATGCAGCTTCGACCTCGGCTGGCGAAACAAACATGCCGCTGACTTTCAGCATATCGTCGCTCCGCCCGCAATAAACGTAATAGCCGTCTTCGTCCTCGAAATATTTGTCGCCGGTACGAGTCCAAGGGCCGAGAAACGTTCCGCGGCTGCGCTCCCGATTATTCCAATAGCCCGCCGCGGCGGTGTGGCCGTTAACCAAGAGATCGCCGATTTCGCCGCGCCCAACGGGCTTCCCGTCCTCATCGACGATCCTGAGTTTATAACCGGGGATCGGTTTGCCGGTGGTGCCATAGCGGACATCGTCTGGCCGATTGCTCAGGAAAATGTGCAGCATCTCAGTCGAACCGATGCCGTCGAGGATGTCGACGCCGATCCGCGCCACCCAGCGCCGGCCAATCTCGGCCGGCAATGGCTCGCCGGCGGACACGCAGCGCTGCAGCGCAATCTCTTCGGGGTGGGGCAGGTCGGGACTGGTGAGCATTGCATTGTAGAGCGTCGGCACGCCGTAAAAGATAGTGGGACGCTGTTCGCGCAAAATACGCGCGACCAACCCGGGGCTCGGCCGTTCGGCAGCCAATACGCTGGTGGCGCCGACCGTCAGCGGGAAGGTCAGCGCATTACCGAGGCCGTAGGCAAAAAACAGTTTTGCGGCGGAAAAGACAGTATCGGTTTCGCTGATGCCGAGAACCGGGATGGCGTAGTATTCCGCCGTCTTAATCAGGCTATTGTGGACGTGGATTGTCCCTTTTGGGCGGCCGGTCGATCCCGAGGAATAAAGCCAAAAGCACGCTTCGTCGGGATGGCTCGCGGCGGGGGCTGCAACGGCGTTGGCTTCGGCCAGCATGCTCGCCAAACCACTGCCGTTGTTCGAAGGATCGGATACGATGATCGACGGCTTTGGGCCGCTCAGCAACCCGAGCGCTTGCCGCATCACCGGTAAGATCGGCGCTGACACAATAATCGCCCGGGCCCGGCTGTCGGCCACCATAAAAGCGAATTCGTCGGCGCCAAGCTGGGTGTTGACCGCGACCGGGACAACGCCCCCTTCGATCGCGCCCAGAAAAGCGGTCGGAAAGTCGATGCCGTCTTGCAGGCAGAGGAGGATCCGCTGCTCGCGATCGACACCGCGCGCGCGCATCGCATTGGCGAAGCGATGGACCCGATCGGCGAGATCGGCGTAGCTGTAATGCCCGTGATCGTCGATAAAGGCGGTCTTCGCACTCCGGCCGGCCGCGAGATTGCGCCCGATCAGATCGGTTGCCGCGTTATATGTCGGGTGGTCGATCATGGGTCACCCCCCGTGTCTCCCGTGAGCGCTCTAAACCGGGTTGGGGCCATTGATATGGTCTGCAATGGATTACTCGAACAGATCATCAACAGCAGTCAGCAACATTTCGTCCGGCGAGGCCCGCAGGGCCTGGATCCCCGATAAGATCCAAATCGATTGAAATTTAATGTGGTGCGGTCCCGTCAGTTCAGCAACTTCATTTGTAGGGAGTAGAGGCCCTGGTTGCGATAAAACCTGTCCGACGTTGAGGTAAATCAACAACGATGCTGGAATTTTCCTGACAAGAGTGCAGGAACCATTATATTTTATTACCTTCTGTTCGCAAATCCTCTGTATAGCTGCCCTCGCCTGGATTTTTCGTAATTCTGCCTCATGTTCATCTGTTCGCATCATTGGAATCAGGCCCCGCAGACGCATTTGCTCCCACTCATCGAGTTCGTCAAACATTCGCCTGCCCTCGCGATCCGCGATAGCAATTTCGAGATTCATGAATTCTTTGCCTTTTTTGAGCCGCGCGTCTGGAAATCGATCATTTTGGGGCATCAGACTGACCTCACATCTCTCACAGCTCTCATAGATGCATGCAAAGAGGCCCGCGATATATGCCTCCCTAAGGTAATTAGCGATTGCGTTACCTATCGGAATCGAAAGGATTTGGCGATGAGCCGCTCGGAAGAATTCTCTAGTGTCCTGAATCAGAAATTCGTTGAATAAGTTGTGGCATGGACGGCGAGAGTGTCGGAGCAGTATCGGGCGATGGTTTGGAGGATGGCATCGGCGGACTTGGTCCAGATGAAGGGCTTTGGGTCGTCGTTGTGGGCCTGGATGAAGGCGGTGATGGCGTCCTTCAGTTGGTGCACGCTGCGATGGACACCGCGCTTGATCTGCTTGTCGGCGAGCAGCGCAAACCAGCGCTCGACCTGGTTGAGCCAGGACGTGCTGGTCGGTGTGAAGTGCAGGTGATAGCGCGGGTGGCGGGCGAGCCAGGCTTTGACCGGCGGGGCCTTGTGGGTGGCATAATTGTCGAGCACCAGGTGGATGTCGAGATCGGTTGGCACGGCTTGTTCGACGGTCGCCAGGAACCGGCGGAATTCGACCGCGCGGTGCCGTTGGTAGCAACGGCCAATGACCCGGCCGGTGAGGATGTCGAGGGCGGCGAACAACGAGGTCGTGCCGTGGCGCTGGTAGTCATGGGTGCGCCGCTCGATCTGCCCCGGCCGCATCGGCAACAGCGGCTGGGTGCGATCGAGAGCTTGGATTTGCGACTTTTCATCGACGCACAGGACCAGCGCATGGTCGGGCGGATTGAGGTAGAGCCCGACGATGTCACGCACCTTGTCGACAAACAGCGGATCGCTGGACAGCTTGAAGGTTTCAAGACGGTGCGGCTGCAACCCAAAGGCCCGCCAGATGCGTCCGACGCTCGCGGTCGAGATGCCGCTGTGCCGCGCCATGCTGCGCGTGCTCCAATGCGTCGCGCCGGACGGCTGGCTCTCCAGCGTCCGGACGATCACGCTCTCGACTTTGGCGTCGTCGATCGTGCGCGGGACACCGGGTCGGGGCTCGTCGAGCAACCCGTCGAGGCCATGCTCGACAAAACGCTGGCGCCACTTGCCGACGGTCTGCGCCGTCACCCGCTCGCGGGCCGCCACCGCCTTGTTGCTCAGACCTGCCGCGCAGCCGAGGACGATGCGCGCCCGCAGCGCCAATGCCTGCGCCGTCTTGCGGCGCTGCGTATAGCCTTCAAGAATGCCGGCGAGCTCAGCCGACAATTCGATCTTCGCTACCGGCCGACCCGTCCGCATCCCCCATCCCCGCCGTTACGGCTTCCTTATCAATTTATTACACGAATTTCTGACTCAGGACACTAGGGGTTCTCCACCGTTCGAACCACGACCTATCGTAATCACTCATCGCAGCAGCCGAACTTGGTTGGTGTACGTAAGAGGGTCCCAACCGCCAAGCTCGTTTTGGTTTGACGCAGCCTGATAACTGTCCAGCCACCCACGTGCCTTGCCCTCCGCTTCTCCCAGTTGCTCTGAGGTCATGTTGCGTGCGATCTCCTGTCTTTGCCGTACTCCATGTTGCCAATGAGGTGCCTGTGTTATGGCAATAGTGTACCAGACGTATGCCTCTGCGTACTCTTTTAACGCCGCGCAATACCGTGCATAATCTCCTTGTGCTTGCACATCTCCATTTTCTGCTTTTTCTCGCATCTCGGCAAAACGGCGTTCCCGCGCTGGCCTCCACCTTTCGATATCCTGCAAAATTCTGCGGTTCCGCCATTCCCGGCCATGCTCTACCACCTCCGAAATAATCCGAACTTCGCGGGCAATCGCTTCAATATTTTCTGCCACCGCGAATGATGCGCTATTGATTCGATCCTGTATTTTGTTGAGATTGTCAGACACGCGGGTGGCCTCTGAGGCGAGCCGGCTGCTAACGATAGCGTTTTCCGTTGCAGCCCCTTGGACAATGTAAATAGTCTCGCAGATGAAACGAAGTCGAACAATGATTATAAAAACCCCTAACACCATGATAAGCTGGAACCAATGGTCGGCGAACCAGCCGATCATCCTGACAGCGGCTTCAACAGTCATTTTCCTGGCTCCGGCGAGTTGGTGAATATACATTAATATATGGTACACGTTTTGGTTGAAGATTCCATAGCTCCTGCCCACAATGATCACCTTTGATACCGATCCTACACAGTACCGCCATTGGCGGCTGTCTTTCGATGGGCCGATCGCCACCCTCTCTCTTGATGTTGACGAGGAGGGTGGGCTCGATCCGGGCTATCGGCTGAAACTCAATTCCTACGATCTTGGCGTCGATATCGAGTTGGCGGATGCGCTGAACCGTGTCCGCTTTGAGCACCCCGAAGTGCGGGTCGTGGTCTTCGCAAGCGCCAAGGACAGGGTTTTCTGCTCCGGCGCCAATATTTACATGCTGGGACAAGCGAACCACATGCAAAAGGTGAATTTTTGTAAATTCACTAATGAAACCCGCAATGGCATGGAGGATTCGAGCGCCAATTCCGGACTCAGATTTCTCGCTGCGGTAAACGGCGCCTGCGCCGGCGGCGGTTACGAACTGGCGCTCGCCTGCGATGAAATCGTCATGGTCGATGATCGCTCCAGCACGGTTAGCCTGCCGGAGGTAGCATTGCTCGGCGTGTTGCCCGGCACCGGCGGGCTCACCCGGCTCGTCGACAAGCGCAAGGTGCGGCGCGACCTGGCCGATGTGTTGTGTACGACGGCGGAGGGCGTGCGGGCCGATCGCGCCAAGGCGTGGCGGCTGGTCGATCACATCGCGCCACCGGCTCGCTTTGCGCAGCTCGTCGTGGAACGGAGTGCCGCCCTTGGCGGCGGGAGCGATCGGCCAAGCGGTGAAGCGGGTGTGGCATTGCCATGCCTCGAGCGTGCCATCAGCGAGACCGGTTGGCGGTATCGCTGGGTAGCGGTCGAGATCGCGCGCGATGACCGCGTCGCAACCGTCACGATAACCGGGCCCAACGCTGCCAATTCTCCTCGAGATCTGGGGGCCATTGTCGCCGCCGGCCCGGCTTGGTGGCCATTGGCCGTGGCCCGAGAGTTGGACGATGCGATCTTGATGCTGCGCGCCAACGAGAGCGAGATCGGGACCTGCGTGCTGAAAACCCGCGGCGATATCGCGGCCGTCCTCGGTTGCGACGCAGCTCTGGCGGCCCATCGCGACCATTGGTTCGTCCGCGAAACCATCGGCTTTTTGCGCCGCACCCTGCAGCGGCTCGATGTCTCGTCGCGTAGCCTGTTCGCGGTCATCGACAATGGCTCCTGCTTTGCCGGCACCCTGTTCGAATTGGCGCTTGCCGCCGATCGCAGCTACATGCTGGCTGATGGCCCGCAAGTGGCCTTGGGGCCGCTCAATTTCGGTGGTCTTGAAATGGTCAATGGCCGGACCCGGCTCGCAGCCCGCTTCAACAACGATGCAGCAGAGTTCACTCAAGGCGTCCGTGATGCCGCCACGGCGCTGGATCAGGGATTGGTGACCTTCGCGCCGGACGAACTCGATTGGGAGGACGAGATCCGCTTGGCGCTTGAAGAGCGCGCCAGCTTATCGCCCGATGCACTCACCGCTATGGAAGCAAATCTGCGTTTTGCCGGGCCGGAGACCGTCGCGACCAAAATCTTCGCTCGCTTGTCGGCGTGGCAGAACTGGGTGTTCTCGCGGCCGAACGCGGTCGGCGAGGACGGCGCGCTAAAGCGCTACGGCAGCGGCGCCAAGCCGCGCTTCGATTGGAAGCGCGTCTGAGCCGCTCGTTCCGACGCGGCGCGATAGCCTGAGGCCGGGAACGGGCGGCCGATTCTTGTCCGCTATGGGCGGAACAGGGCGAAGCACTTGTCCGAGTTGAACAAATACGATTCGACGTAATCGATGATCTCCGGCTTGCGGCCGAGGGCGTCCATCGCCCCGGCGAGCGTGACCCAGTTAAGGAACTCCTGCTGGCCGGCATCTTCGATCTGCTCGGTCGTCAAATTCCGCCAACGCGCGTAGTTGCCCGAGGCGAGCTCGTCAAAGCGCGCGCGGTCGCTGTCGACATCGGGATAGATCCAGTGGTGCTTTGCCGTCAGGAAGGCGTGCGACCAGCTCGACGATGCGACCAATGCTACTCGCCATGGGCTCTCGGCCAGAGCGCGCGCGACCGCCGCCCCGACATCAAAGCAGCGCGACGGATTGGGCCCCGGCGGATCGATCGCGTTGGGATCGGCCTCGCCGGTCAGATGGGCGCTTGACCCGCGCTTGGCGATGACCGAGGAGCCATAGCAATTGACGTGAAACGGCACCACCGGATAGGGGAAGCCTTGCTGGTCGTAGTCGAGGAATAGGATTGTGTTGATAAAGGCATGCGGCAGGCCCAGCTCGTGCCGCATCTTGTAGGCGTAGCTGACGTCGTAATCGGCCTTGATCAACGAGGCGGCGAGCCAGCTGCCCGCAGTGCGGTGGCCCTTGACCGGCACGACCGTATCAGTCGGCAGCTCCCAGGCATTGCCGAGTTCGGAGCGGCCGGCGCGGGCAAAGGGCCGGCAATCGACGCTATCTAGTGCGAAGACGCAAAACGATGGGACCCCGTCTTCTCGGAAATTCTCGTATTGATCGTCGCCCCAGATCAGCACCAAATCAGGGGCGAAGTCGTCGAGCGCCTTGCGCGCCGCGCGAAACCCGCCGACCAGTCGCCGCCGATGCTCGGCTGCCGCGGCGCCGTTTTCATTAGCCGCAAGCTCTCGTTGCAACGGCTCCGGCCAGGTTTTCGGGTTTTTCAACGCGGCCGGGATGCGGTCGCTATTGAGCGTGCGGGTCAGAAAGCTCGACATGTAGGCGTCGGGCAGCATCAGCCCCGGAAAATGCGTCACCCCCAGCCCTAGAATTTCGCCCATGATCTCCTCCCGTTCGATCGGCTTACGAACTGCCGCAGCCGATTATAGACCCGGAAACCGCTTATGAACCGAAGAAGTTTGCTGAAACGCGCCACAGCGGCTGCGGCGATGGTGGTTTTGCCGAGGACAGTCGGATTTGCCGCGATTTCGGCGAACCGCCCGCTCCAGCGGGTACGTCCCTCGGACTTCCGGATGGCCGGACGCGGCAAGCTGGGCGCGGCTAAACCAGGATGTCGGCGGCCGGCTGATCAAGGTGACGCCGCCGCTCGATATCTGTCGCGATATGCCGCAAGGGACGGCGTGCAATAATTTGTTCCACGAACTCAAAAATCCTTTCTTCATTGGGGACCAAGTCAACTTGACCCAGACGACGGGATGGGTCGACGCCTGGAAATCACAGCCGAGCGTCTATGCCGTCGCGGCCGAAACCACGCAGGATGTTCTGGCGGCGGTCACCTTTGCCCGTGACAACAATCTGCGGCTCGTCGTCAAAGGCGGCGGGCACAGTTACCTTGGCGCGTCGAACGCAGCCGAACTCGCTATTGATCTGGACGCGGCGGATGAACGCTATAGCGTCGCACGACGACTTTGTCGCCGTGGGATGCGCCGGCCGGGAGACGCCGCAGCCGGCGGTCACGGTCGGGGCGGGGGCGATCTGGGGCCATGCCTACAACAAGGTGACGACCGAAGGAGGGCGCTATGTGCAGGGCGGCGGCTGTTTGACGGTCGGCGTTGCCGGTTTGGTTCAGGCGGGTGGGTTTGGCAGCTTTTCGAAGAATTTCGGCATCGCCGCGGCAGGATTGTTGGAGGCTGAAATCGTCACCGCCGATGGCAAGGTGCGGATCGCCAACGCCTGCACTAATCCCGATCTGTTCTGGGCATTGAAGGGCGGCGGCGGTGGCAGTTTCGGGGTCGTCACGCGGCTCACCCTGAAGACCCACCCGCTTCCGACATTTCTGGGCGTGGTTCACGCCACAGTCAACGCCGCTTCAGACGCCGCTTTTCGCCGGCTTGTCGGCCAGTTCGCCGATTTTTACGCGGACAAGCTTTGCAACCCGCATTGGGGCGAGACCGCCACCTTGCGCCCCGGCAACCGGCTCGACATACGCATGGCGTTCCAAGGGCTCGACCGCCAGCAGGCCAGATCTCTCTGGCAGCCGTTTTTCGCGTGGGTCGAAGCGGCGGCGCAGGATTTCACGATGCGCGGACCGCCGGTGATCGTTGCGGTCCCGGCGCGCGACGCCTGGAACCCGGCCTTTCTCCGAACCAATTTTTCAGGCGCCGTGGTATCAGATGACCGGCCGGGAGCCCCGGCCGACAATATCTTTTGGTCAGGAAATCTGGCCGAGGCCGGGCATTACCTCTATGGCTTCCAATCGGTGTGGTTGCCGCGCGCTCTGCTCCGGGCAGACCGACGCGCGGCGCTGGCCGATGTGCTGTGTGCCGCGGGCCGGCTGTGGTCAGTCGAATTGCATATGCAAAAGGGACTTGCCGGTGGGTCCGAAGCGGCTATTGCCGCAAGCCGCGAGACGGCAATGAACCCGGCGGTGCTCGATGCCTTCGCGCTCGTGATCATCGCCGGAGAGGGTCCGCCGGCTTATCCCGGGCTTCCCGGCCACGAGCCCGACCTCCCCGCCGCCCGCCGGCGCGCCGTCGAGATCGGCAGGGCGATGCACGAACTGAAAAAAGTCGCCCCGGCGACAGGAGCCTACGGGGCCGAAAGCGACTTCTTCGAGCAAGATTGGCAGAGCTCGTATTGGGGTCCGAACTACCCACGCTTGCGCACAATCAAGACAAGATACGACCCCAACGGTCTGTTTTTTGTCCATCACGGGGTCGGCAGTGAAGATTGGAGCCCCGACGGCTTCACACGCCTCAGCACAGCCAATCGCAGGTGACCAGTGATAACGGAGCTGCGCTTCGCCGGTGTCAGGAGAGAGCCGCAGATCGCGAAGCTTGGATTGCACGCCAGACGCGCTCCGAGGTGGCGGGCATTTCGATATGGCGGACGCCGAATTCGGCGAGCGCGTCGACGATCGCGTTGATTACTGCCGCCAATGCCGGCGTGGTGCCGCCCTCACCACCGGAGCGGACGCCGAGACGGTTGGTTGGCGAAGGAACTTCGCTGAGGATCGTCTTCAGCTGTGGAAATGTCCCGGCGCGCGGCATTGCATAATCCATAAAGCTTGCCGTCAATGATTGGCCGGTGTCCCGGTCATAGTAGCAGTCCTCGAGCAACGCCTGGCCGACACCCTGAGCGATGCCGCCATGGGTTTGGCCGTGCAGGATCATTGGATTGATCGCCCGACCGACATCATCGACCGCGGCATAGCCGACGATCTCAACCGCACCCGTTTCCGAATCGACCTCGACTTCGCAAACTTGCGTGCCATAGGGAAAACTGGCGACCGGCAAGGTCTGGTCTGAGATCGCGCCAAGTGGGCCGCGCAATTCCGCGGGCAAATCCGGGCGGGTGGCTGCGGCCTTGGCCACCTCGAAAAGACCGACCTCGCGATCCGTGCCGGCGATGCGAAAGCGCCCCTGCACAAATTCGAGGTCGATCTCGCCGGTTTCGAGCAAAAAGCTCGCGATCTTGCGGCCCTTGTCGATGATCTCATCAGTCGCCTGACCGATGATCGACGTCGCCAATTTCATCGAGCGTCCGGAATGCGAGCCGCCGCCGGCCGCGACCCGTGCCGTGTCATGCGCGACGTAAACGATGCTGTCGAACGGCACACCGAGCCATTCGCTAACGAGCTGCGCAAAACTAGTCTCGTGCCCTTGCCCCGACGACATCGTGCCCATGACCAGCTCGACCTTGCCTTCGGGCAGTACAGTGATTTCGCCGCGTTCGCGCGGCGTACCCGAGGTGATCTCGACATAATTGGCGATGCCGATGCCGCGCATTTTGCCGCGTCGACGAGCCTCCGCGCGGCGTGCCGAAAAGCCGTCCCAATCGGCGAGCGCCAACGCCTTGTCCATCGCCTCCTGGTAATGTCCGCTGTCGTAGGTGAGGCCGAGCGGGTTCGCGATAGGGTTGGGCCGCGGGCGGGATCAGATTGCGGCGTCGCAACGCCGCCCGATCGACGCCGAGCTTGTCGGCCGCCAGGTCGACCAGCCGCTCGACGACAAACATCGCTTCCGGTCGGCCAGAGCTGCGATAGGGGGTCGTGGAGACCGTGTTGGTGACAGCGCCACGCCCGCGATAATACCCGACGGGTATTCGGTAGACGCTCGACATCAGGCCGAGCCCCTTCTGCAACGGCCCAAAGGCGACCGCATGACCACCGAGATTGCTTAGGTTCGAGCCGCGTACCGCGAGGAAATTGCCTTGCTCATCGAGCGCCAATTCGGCCTCGGCATAGAGATCGCGGGCCTGCCAGTCGCTCAGAAAGAATTCTGTGCGCTCGCAGGTCCATTTGACCGGGCGCGAGACCCGGCGCGCCGCCCAGGCGAGCAGCGCATATTCGGGATAGAACAGATTGCGCGTACCAAAATTGCCGCCCATGTCATAGCAGATGACACGCACTTGATCGGGCGAAACCCCGAGCATCTGGGCGAGGTCGAACCGTACCTTCGCGACACCGCGGCCACTGCCGGTATAAAGCCTGTATTGCCCGGTCGCCAGATCATAAGCAGCGACATTGGTGCGCGGTTCCATTGGGACACCCGTCACTCGCTGAGCCCAGGTCGTGAGCTTCACAACATGCGCCGCGCGCGCGAACGCGGCCGCGGTCGCCGTCTCGTCACCGAGCTCGATGTCGATGCACAAATTGCCGGGTGCGTCTTCCCATAGCAGCGGGGAGTCGGGCTTTAGCGCATCCGTGGCGCGCGTCACAGCTGGGAGCGGATCGTAATCGATGTCGAGCAATTCGGCAGCGTCCTTCGCAGCGACGATGCTCTGCGCAACAATGATCGCGACGGGTTCTCCGACATGGCGAACCTTGTCGGTCGGCAACGGAAAATGCGTGGTCGCAATCGGTGCCATGCCGCGGGTTCGCGCCTGCACATCGGGTGGTGCGCTTAACCCGGGATTGTGCGGGATCGGCCCGGGCCCGTCGGCACGGTAATCGGTGCCGGTCAACACCGCCAGCACGGAGGGTGAAGCGAGAGCAGCCCTTTTGTCGATCGAGACGATGCGCGCATGCGCATGGGGCGAGCGCACGAACACGGCATGCGCCATATCGGGAAGCACAATGTCGTCGCCATATCGCCCCCTCCCGGTCAGGAGCCGCAGATCTTCCTTGCGCCGCACCGGCTGCCCGATACCCGTGCTTCCGCTCGTCGCCCGCATCCGTTTCTCCCGAAGACCGCAGGTTAGCGCCGTAGTCCCGGCTTACCTGGCGGCCCGAATTTAGTTCATGCCGTTCTCACCATTGTCATCCCGACGTAAGTCGGGATCTACTGCGGTGGTAGATACCGGCCTTCGTCGGTATGACAAGGAAGAAGTTGCGGCAACCGTACCCGATGAACCGCTAATCCAGCAGCGATTCGATGGTTTGCTGAGAATGACCGTGGATCAAACACGATGGACACCGATATCGCGCAAATCCCGATAACCGACTTCCAGGCCGACTGCCTGCGACTGCTCGATCAAGTCACGCAGCAGCGCCGTCCGATTATAATAACGAGAGAGGGCAAGCCGATCGCTAAGCTGGTGCCGGCCGACGAAGAGCCGATCGATCTATTCGGATACATGGCGGGAACGGTCAAGATTTGCGGCGACATCATCGGCCCGATCGACGACGTGGAATGGACCGGCGACGAGGACAACCTCTGACACCCTTAAGGCCGCCGGGGATACAATGCTTCAGCCGTTCAAAGGCAGGTCGTCCGCGTGACCACGGGGCAAGCCGATATGAAAAATCGTCGAAATCCGCTCACTACGGGCCAAAGTTGATAGTGGGTTGGAAAATACCTGTTCTTCAGGCGGTATTTCACCGCGACGGCTGGTATTATGATCCCCCTCGGCAGTGCCACTGGCCGATTCGGCGGCGGAAGATCGCTTGGCGGTCGGATCTCAGCGACTATACTCAGCGCGGTAAAAGACTGGAGCCCATCAGGAATTCGTCGATGGCGCGGGCGCATTGGCGGCCTTCGCGGATCGCCCAGACGACCAGCGACTGGCCGCGCCGCATATCGCCGGCGGCAAACAGTTTGGGCATTGACGTCCGGTAGTCGAGCGTATTGGCGAGAACATTGCCGCGCGGATCCAATGCAACACCCGATTGCTCGATCATGCCGGTTTTGGAGGGGCCGACAAAGCCCATCGCCAATAATACCAGATCGGCTTGCAACGTGAAGCCGCTGTCCGGAAGCTCACGCATTGCAAAGCGGCCGTCCGGATTTTTAACCCAATCGATCCGCACGCATTCAAGCGCAGTGACACGGCCGTTTTCGCCCAATGCCCGCTTTGTCAGCACCGCCCAATCCCGCTCGCAGCCTTCTTCCTGCGAGGATGAGGTGCGCAATTTCATCGGCCAATCGGGCCAGGTCAGTGCCTTGTTTTCGCGTTCGGGCGGTTTCGGCAATATTTCGAGCTGGATAATCGAGGCAGCGCCCTGGCGCACAGCAGTGCCGATGCAGTCGGAACCGGTGTCGCCGCCGCCGATGACGATGACGTGCTTCCCCTCGGCGGTAATCGTGCCATTGGGGGCGGCGCGGCCCTCGTCATCCCCAGCATTGCGTTTGTTTTGCTGCGGCAGATAATCCATCGCGAAATGGATGCCGTCGAGTTCGCGATCCGGTACCTCCAGATCGCGCGCGGCCTCGGCGCCACCGGTCATCGCCACTGCATCGTATAGCTCGAGGAGTTCGTTCATCTCCACGTCGGCGCCGATTTCGGTGTCGGCGCGAAACGTCACACCCTCCGCGGTCATCTGCGCGATGCGGCGATCGATTAGCGATTTGTCCATCTTGAAGTCGGGAATGCCGTAGCGCAGCAATCCGCCAATGCGATCGGCCTTTTCAAAAAGCGTCACGGCGTGCCCGGCGCGGGCCAATTGCTGAGCGCAAGCAAGCCCGGCCGGACCCGAACCGACAACCGCGACAGTCTTGCCGGTCGGCCGTAGCGGGACCAATGGTTCGATCCAGCCCTCCTCCCAGCCGCGATCGACAATCGCGCATTCGATGGTTTTGATCGTGACCGGGTTGTCGTCGATATTGAGCGTACATGCCGCCTCGCACGGCGCCGGGCAAACGCGGCCGGTAAATTCCGGGAAATTATTGGTCGAATGCAGCGCTTTCAGCGCGGTCTGCCACTGGTCGCGATAGACCAGATCGTTCCAGTTGGGGATCAGATTGTTGACCGGGCAGCCATCGTGACAGAACGGGATGCCGCAATCCATGCAGCGGGCAGCCTGTTTGCGCGTTTCGGGTTCGGGTAGTGGCTTGACGAACTCGTTCCAGCTGCTGCGGCGAACCTCCGGCTTGTCGTAGGGCCGGTCGCGGCGCTCGATTTCGAGAAAGCCTGTCGGTCTACCCATCGGTTAGTCCTCGGCATTCCGTCCCAGGCGGGCCAGTCAACATTGCTGACGTATCACAATATTGTCCGATTTTGCTGCCGGATCAACCGCGAGCATAACTGGCGGCGCGGGGGCCCGCTGCAAGCTCATTCGATGACGTCGTCGGTGCGGGCGAGCAGCGTTGGCGGCAGCTTGAGGCCGAGCGCATCGGCGGTTCTCAGGTTGATGATCAAATCGAACCGCTTCGGCTGTTCGATCGGAAGGTCGGCTGGCCGTGCGCCTTTGAGAACCTTATCGACGAGCGCCGCCGCACCCCGGTAAAGATCTTTTGATCGCGGCGTATAGGCCATCAAGCCACCGTAGGCCGCGAACATGCCGGCTGACGAACTCGCCGGAAGGCGATATTTGAGCGCGAGATCGGCGACATGAGCGAGGGGCAGCGTCGGCTGGATGATCGCAGCCCCAGCCTTGCTGGCAAGCATCGCCGGAAAAGCGGCGTCGAGTTGCGGACCGGCGATGACCATCATCGAGACGATGTCCGCTCCTTGGGCTTTGCCGGCGAGCTTGATGCGCACGAGCAGTTGCTCGAAAAAGGGGTCAGCCTCATTCAACAGGGCTGCGATGCGATCGAGGCCGGAGACCGCCTCTTTGAGCAGTTCGATTTGCTTCCCGACGGTCTCCGTATCGATGGCGGCCATGCCGGTGATATTGCCGCCGGGGCGCGCGAGGCTCGCGACGATTCCGCTGGCAACAGGGTCTCCGGCGGCCATTATCACGATTGGGATCTCGCGCGTGGCGTGCTTGGCAGCCAACACGGCCGGCGTCGACCACGGGACGAGGACGTTCACCTTCTGATGGACTAGCTCCGCTGCGAGTGCGGGCAGCCGCGTCAGGTCGCCCTCGGCAGACCGGATATCGAGGTGGATGTTTTTCCCGTCGATATAACCCAGGTCGCGCAACGCTTTCGGGAAGAGGCGGAGGCCGATCTCGGCTTCCTTACCCGGGACCAAAATTCCGATCGTCGGCACCTTCTGCGGCTGCGCCAGGTCCGCAACGGGTGCGAGCGACGCGATGCCGGCGATCGCGGCGATGACCTCGCGGCGTCTCATTCAATCAGCTGGTCGGCACGCGCGAGCAGTGTCGGCGGGATCGTCAGTCCGAGCGCTGTCGCGGTCTTCATATTGATGATCAACTCGAACCGAGTTCGGCTGCTCGACCGACAAGTCGGCCGGCTTGGTGCCTTTAAGGATCTTGTCCACGAATACCGCGGCACGCCGAGTGAGATCGCCCTTGGCAACGTACGCCAAAAGCCCGCCCTCCTGCACGAACGGCGATGCCGCAGGAATTTGGTGTCGCAGAGACAACTCGGCGGCGCGGCGCAGCGGCAAGGACGGCTGAACGATCACCGCGCCGACTTTCCTCTTGATCATCGTCGGGAAAGCCGCGTCCAACTCCGGCTCACTCGCAATTGTGAACGGCTCGACCACGATCGTTTGAGCCGAACCGGCGCGTTCGATATGGGCGAGAAATGTCTTTGAAAACAGGTCAAGTGCGTTGCAGAGCGCACCGATTTTTTCCAGCTGCGGCAACACTTCTTTGAGTAATTCGACGTGTTTTCCAGCCAATTCCGCGATTTGGCCTGCCATCCCAGTGACGTTTCCACCGGGCCGCGCCAGGCTCGCGACAAGCCCAACACCCACTGGGTCTGCGGCGCCGATCATCACGATCGGAATCTCATTTGTGGCTCGCTTCGCGGCCAAAACCGCCGGCGTCAGCCATGCGGCGATAACATCGACCTTCTCGCGGACCAGTTCGGCGGCGAGTTCAGCCAGCCGCTCGCCGTGCCCCTGCGCCGAGCGAAGCTCGATCCGGAGATTCTGTCCTTCGATATAGCCGAGATCGTGCAATCCCTGACAAGGCTAGACTGGGATCGGGCGAGCCGGCAACAAGAACGCCGACGACCGGGCTTTTTCGCTGCTGAGCGAAGCTTGCGACCGGCCCGAGGGCGATTGCGCCAACGGCATTTGCTACAAAACTGCGTCGCCTCACTCGGCGGCGGCCATGCGGGCCGCCTCCTGTTCGCTCCGGAGTTCGAGCAGGGCGCGGCGGTAATCCCTGGGCATTACCTTTAAAAAAGCGCCGAGCGCGTTAGCCCAGTCTTCGAGCAGAGCGCGGGCGCGGGCGCTGCCGGTCAGCAGGTGATGGCGTTCGAGCACAATACGCAGCCGGGCGGCGTCGAAGCGCAGCAGATCGCCCATACCGGCATCCTCGACCGAGGGCGAGCGCTGGTGCGGCCGATCGGGATCGTCGGCCTCGTTGGGTTCGGGAGCAGCGATCGGCTCGAGATCGACGCCGGCGGGATTGCAAAGATCACGAAAACGGACCTGCGGGTCCCAGACATAGGCAATCCCGCCCGACATGCCGGCGGCGAAATTGCGCCCGGTGTCGCCGAGCACGACGACGACCCCGCCGGTCATGTACTCGCAACCATGATCGCCGGTGCCCTCGACAACCGCGACGGCACCCGAATTGCGCACCGCAAACCGCTCGCCGGCGACGCCCTCGAAATAGGCCTCTCCGGCAATGGCGCCATACAGAACGGTGTTGCCGATGATGATGTTTTCAGTCGGCTCGCGCTTTGCCTCGGGCGGCTGGCGCACGATCAGCCGGCCCCCGGAGAGCCCCTTGCCGACATAGTCGTTGGCGTCGCCAAACAGTTCGAGGGTGACACCACGCGCCAGAAATGCGCCAAAGCTCTGTCCCGCGTTGCCGTGAAAGCGAGCCCAGATCGTGTCTTGTGGGAGCCCGCCATGACCGTAATGCCGCGCCACCTCGCCTGACAGCATCGCCCCGACGGTGCGGTGGACGTTGCGGATATCGCGCTCGATGCGCACTGGCTGGCGCTCTTCAAGAGCGGGTTGCGATGCCGCAATCAGCTCATTGTCGAGCGCCTTGTCGAGATGGTGATTCTGACGTTCGCAATTGTAGATCGCGACCCCCGGCTTTGGCGTCACCGAATGGAGCAATCGCGACAGGTCGACGCCCTTTGCCTTCCAATGCTCGATTGCGCGCACCATGTCCAGCCGATTAACCCGGCCAATCATGTCGTTGAACTTGCGAAAGCCGAGCTGCGCCATCAGCTCGCGTACTTCTTCGGCGACAAAGAAGAAGTAGTTGATCACGTGCTCCGGCTGACCGGTAAAGCGGGCGCGCAATACCGGATCCTGGGTGGCGATGCCGACCGGGCAGGTGTTCAGGTGGCATTTGCGCATCATGATGCAGCCGGCGGCAATCAGCGGCGCCGTCGCAAATCCAAACTCGTCGGCACCGAGCATCGCGCCCACAACAACGTCGCGGCCGGTGCGAAGGCCGCCATCGACCTGGACCGCGATCCGCCCGCGTAACCCGTTCAACACCAAGGTCTGCTGGGTTTCGGAGAGGCCAATCTCCCACGGCGACCCGGCATGGGTCAGCGAGGTCAATGGGCTGGCCCCGGTGCCGCCCTCGAACCCGGCGATCGTCACGTGGTCGGCGCGCGCCTTGCTAACGCCGGCGGCAACGGTACCGACGCCGACCTCGGAAACCAGCTTGACCGAAATGCGCGCCCGCGGATTGGCATTTTTCAGATCGTGGATCAGCTGCGCCAAATCCTCGATCGAGTATATGTCGTGGTGAGGCGGCGGCGAAATGAGACCGACCCCAGGGGTGGAGTAGCGCACCCGGGCGATGTTTTTGTCGACCTTGCGGCCCGGCAACTGCCCGCCTTCGCCCGGCTTGGCGCCTTGCGCCATCTTGATCTGCAGATCGTCGGCGTTGACCAGATATTCGGTGGTGACGCCAAACCGGCCCGAGGCGACCTGTTTGATCGCCGAACGCATCGAATCGCCGTTGTCGAGCGGCTTGATCCGGCTCGCTTCCTCGCCGCCTTCGCCGGTATTTGACTTGCCGCCGATGCGGTTCATCGCGATCGCCAGGGTCGTATGCGCTTCGCGGCTGATCGAACCAAAGCTCATCGCCCCGGTGGCAAACCGCTTGACGATTTCGCTGGCAGGCTCGACTTCGGCGAGCGGCACCGGCTCAGCGGGCTTGAAGGTCATCAGCCCACGAATGGTCAGCAGTCGTTCGCTCTGATCGTTGATCGTTGCGGCAAAGGCGCGGTAGTCGTCTTGCGAATTACCCCGCACCGCGTGCTGCAATCTGGCGACCGACTGCGGGGTCCAGGCGTGATCCTCGCCGCGCAGCCGAAACGCGTAATCGCCGCCGAGATCGAGCATTTCATGATAGATCGGGTTCTCGCCATAGGCGTGGCGGTGGCGCTCGACCGCTTCCTGCGCAATCTCGCGCAGACCGACGCCTTCGATCGTCGTCGCGGTACCGGTAAAGTATTTCTCGACAAAATCGCTGGCGAGCCCAACCGCATCAAAGATTTGCGCGCCGCAATAGGATTGATAGGTCGAAATGCCCATCTTGGACATGACCTTCAGGATGCCTTTATCGACCGCCTTTAGATAATTCTTCTGGACCGCTTCGGCGGTCAGCGGCAGATCGCTTTCGATTCGGATTTGTTCTAACGTGGCAAAGGCTAGATAGGGGTTGACCGCTTCCGCACCATAACCGGCAAGTGCGCAGAAGTGGTGGACCTCCCGCGCCTCGCCGGTTTCGACGACGATGCCGGTCGAAGTACGGAGCCCTTGCCGGATCAGATGATGGTGAACGGCCGAGGTGGCGAGCAACGCCGGGATCGGCACGCGCTCAGCCGAAGTCGCTCGGTCGGACAAGATCAAGATGTTATGGCCGGCCTCGACCGCGAGCGTCGCTTCGTAGCAAAGGCGTTCGAGCGCTGGCGCCATACCATCCGCACCCTCCGCCGCCGCCCAAGTCGTATCAAGCGTGTCGGTGCGGAACGCGGGAACCAGCGTTTCGATGGCGTGGATCTTTTGCAGATCGCCATCGGTCAGTATCGGTTGCGCCACCTCGAGCCGATAATGTGTGCCGGCTTCGTGACCTAACAGGTTCGGTCGCGGCCCGATCATCGACACCAATGACATCACCAACTCTTCGCGGATCGGGTCGATCGGCGGATTGGTGACCTGGGCAAAGTTTTGCTTGAAATAGTTGTAAAGCAGCTTGGGCTTGGTCGATAGCGCGGCGATCGGCGTGTCCGTGCCCATCGAGCCGATCGGGTCGTCGGCATCGCGGGCCATCGGTTCGAGAAAGAACTGGATGTCTTCCTGGGTATACCCAAAAGCCTGCTGCTGGTGTAGGTGCGTGGTCGGGTCGTTGGGCCGTGTCGGCACGAGCGCACGGGAATATTCTTCAAGATTGCCCTCCGACACATCGGGCAATTCCGAGAGCTTGAACTGAGTTTGCTGGAGCCAAGCGTCATAGGGGTGCTCGGCAGCAAGTTTTTGCTTGATTTCGTCGTCGTCGATGATGCGGCCTTCTTCAAAGTCGATCAGCAGCATCTTGCCGGGCTGTAGCCGCCATTTGCGCCGGATGCGTTCCTCCGGCACCGGCAGGACGCCTGCCTCGGACGCCATGATTACGTGGTCGTCGTTGGTGATCACATACCGCGCCGGCCGCAAACCGTTGCGGTCCAGCGTGGCGCCGATCTGGCGGCCGTCGGTAAAGGCGATCGCCGCCGGCCCGTCCCACGGCTCCATCAGTGCCGCATGATATTCGTAAAACGCGCGCCGCTGCGGATCCATCAGCGGGTCGCCCGCCCACGCCTCCGGGATTAACATCATCATCGCATGCGGCAGCGAGTAGCCTCCGCCGATGACCAGCAACTCCAGCGCGTTGTCGATGCAGGCGGTATCGGATTGGTTCGGCCCGATCAATGGCACCATCTTGGCGAGATCGGCGCCCAACAATTCCGAGGTCATCGCCTGGCGGCGGGCATGCATCCAGTTGACGTTGCCACGAACCGTGTTGATCTCGCCGTTGTGGCACAAGAAGCGATAGGGATGAGCCAGCCGCCACGACGGAAACGTATTCGTTGAAAATCGCTGATGAACGAGCGCCAGCGCCGAGACGGTCAGCGGATTGCGCAAATCGTTGTAAAAGCTGCCGACCTGCGCGGCTAATAACAGCCCCTTATAAACGAGGGTGCGCGTCGAAAAGGACGGCATATAAAGTTCGGGCAAACTCGGCAGACCGTGTTGCTGGCTCAGCGCGGTCAGGGTGTTCAGCGTCTGTTTGCGAATCGTCAGCATCTTGCGCTCGAACGCGTCCTGATCGGGGAGTGCCGGGTCGGCGGCGACGATCGCCTGGCGGATGACGGGCATCGTTTCGATAACGCGTGCGCCGAGCCCGGTCGTGTCGGTCGGCACGTCGCGCCAGCCAACCAGGGACTGCCCTTCAGCGCGAATAAAATGCTCGGTGTGGTCGATTGCAAAATCGCGTGCCTTGTTGTCGCGCGGCAGAAAGCACATCGCGACCGCATATTGACCGGGTGCGGGCAAGGTCAGGCCCCGAGTGGCTGCCCAATCGCGCAGCAATGCATCCGGCATTTGGATCAGGCAGCCGGCGCCGTCCCCGACCAGCGGATCGGCGCCGACGGCACCTCGATGGTCGAGATTCACCAGGATCTGAAGGCCACGCTCGATGATGTCGTGCGATTTTCGCCCTTTTATGTTGGCGACGAAGCCGACGCCGCAGGAATCATGTTCGTTGCGCGGATCATAAAGTCCCTGTCTACCGGGCACGGCCATTTCGGATGCTCTTCACCTGAACTAGTTTCACGAATTGCCGCAGCGCATCAGCCGACGCTCGCGGCAAGCTGATAATACTCATGTCCGCGCGTGCGAATCGAGGCTTAATCGCGCGTTATCTCGCAACCGCGAGCGGATACCCCTCGCTAAACAACCGACGCGAGAAGCCATCATCCCAATGGCGAGCAGCAAGAGGCGGCGCGGGGTTGACTTGCGAGCCCGATCACCAAACGCGGGGCGGCAAAGTCCGGCGCCACGTCTAGCTTTCGCTCCGAATAAGGAACGACCAGCGAGCGGTTGGGGCGATCGGCCCGTTTTTGGGCGCTATCAGATTGTTCTGATCAAAATGGAAGCCACGGCTCGCCGAGAGGTTCTGCGCCGCTGGCTACGCCTTTTAAGCTGGGTTATCCAACGCTTCGCCGCAACGGAAGCTATAGAGGAGCGCCGATTGCCGCTCTACGGCCCGCGGCGCTGAATGTTCTGAAAGGGGGTGCCGTCGCGCCGGGTGTAGATCGCGGGCTTGCCGCCGGCGGGCGCCATCATGTCGATATCGTTGTAGTGGCCTATGTCGCCGGGCACGCGGGTGCCGATCTCAAGCACGGTGGCGTCGCTGGCGGAATTGTTGCGCAGGCAATGACCATTGCTGTCGCCCGCAGAGAACCCGGCCGCGTCGCCGGCGAACAGGATTTCCTCGCCCGTATCGGTGACCAATGTGACTTCACCCGAGAGGACATAAACAAACTCGTCGCTCGCGGTATGCCAATGGCGCTGGCTCGACCACGCGCCCGGCGGCAGATGCAGAAGGTTGACGCCGAACTGGTTCAACCCCGCGGCGTCGCCGAGCTTGGTGCGGGCGCGGGCGCGGCACGGCTCGTCGTAAGGCGGCGGATATAGCGTGCCGATCACCGGCATCAGTGCGGCGAGGTCGAGGCGTTTTGTCATCGGCCTGTTCCTTTCTTACATCCGGAAACAGCGGAGACCGCTCGGCTCGGGACAGACTGGGCGGCGCCAGAAACTGATCATTGCGCTGATCGGCTCCTCCGCGTAGATCGACCGAGTTGACCGTCATCGATCCCAGAAGTCAATCTTGATTCAATGATCAATCTTTGTCGATGTTGCTAACCGCGCGCGAGGCCGCCGACCGCCTCGGCATCAAGCTCGACACGCTTTACGCCTATGTCAGCCGCGGCCGGTTGCGCTCGGTCGCGGTGCCCGGCACCCGGCAGCGCCGCTACCGCCTCGAAGATATCGAGGCATTGCAAGGCGCATATGCAACCCCGCTGCGCGCCGCCGAGGCGGAGGCGCTGACCCCGGTCATCGCCTCGTCGATCTGCCTGATCGAGAACGGCCGGATATATTATCGCGGCCGCGATGCGATCGCGCTGTCCGAGACCGAAAGCCTGGAAGATGTCGCGCAGCTCCTATGGCAGGCCGGATCGGCTAAGGGCGATATCGGCCCTCCCCCCGAGGATACCGCCCTGCGGGAGCATCCGACCGGGCTGTCCGGGTTGGTGGAGCGTTGCCAGAGCCGGCTCGCGGCGCTGGCCGATGTCGATTTGCCGGCGCTCGATCTAACCCGCCAGGGGGTCGCCCGCACCGGCCGGCTGATCCTGCGCGAACTCGCGGCCTGCGTCGCCGCGTTGACGCCCTCTGCCGAGCCGGTGCACCGGCAGCTCGCCGCCGCCTGGCGTATCGACGCGGCCGGCGCCGATATTCTGCGGCGTTGCCTGGTACCGCTGGCCGATCACGAATTGAACGCGTCGACCTTTGTTGCGCGCTGTGTCGCCTCGACCGGCGCCACCCCCTATCCTGTGGTGGCGGCGGCGCTGGCGGCGTTGTCCGGCCGCCGGCATGGCGGCGCCTCGGCACGCGCCGAGGCGTTGTTCCGCGAGATTGCCCGCGATGGCGACCCGTTGGCGGTAATGGCCGCGCGCCTCGCCCGGGACGAGGACCTGCCGGGGTTTGGCCACTTTCTTTACCCGGAAGGCGATCCGCGCGCCAAGGCGATCCTCGATGCGGTCACCGCAGCGCTGCCGGCCGCACGCGGGCCGATCGACGCAGCGGTCGCCGCCGGGACCCGCTTCACCGGCCGGCTCCCTAATGTCGATTTCGCCTTGGCTGCGGCGACAACCGCGCTCGATTTGCCACCAAATGCGGCGCTCGGCCTGTTTGTGATTGGCCGCACCGTTGGCTGGATCGCGCACGCGATAGAGCAATACGAGAGCGGTGTGCTGATCCGGCCGCGCGCCCGCTACACCGGCCCGCGCCCGGAAGCAGCGCCGCCGGGTTAGGCAGTCGGCCCGGGAACGAATTCAAGCCACAGGACGATCGTGATAGGTTTGACTGAACAACCAAAGGAGTCGGCGTTTGAGCGGCCGCGCACCTTCCTCGCCATCCGACTGGCGCGACGAGATTTTTGGGGTTCTGAGGCAGGCCGAGATCGCCCAGATCGCCTATGTTCCCGATGCCGGACATGCGCGGCTGATCGACTTGGTCCGCGCTGATCCCGAGATCCGTGCCATCCCACTGACGACCGAGGAGGAGGGGATCGGGGTTGCCGCCGGCGCCTGGCTCGGCGGCCAGCGCGCCGCGCTGTTGATGCAGTCGAGCGGGGTCGGCAATTGCATCAACTTACTGTCGCTCACTAAAAACTGCCGCTTTCCGCTCGTGATGCTGGTGACGATGCGCGGCGAATGGGGCGAGTTCAATCCGTGGCAGGTGCCGATGGGGACCCAGACCGCGTCAGCACTCGAACTGATGGACGTGCTCGTCTATCGCGTCGAGCATACTGAAGCCGCCGCTGAGACCGTCGCGGCGGCGATCGACATCGCCTACAACAGTGACCTGGCGGTTGCGGTGTTGCTGTCGCAGCGGCTGATCGGGGCCAAGAGGTGGGTGAAATGATTGGCAACGACCGCCGCCTCGACCGCCGCGCGGCAATCCGGGTTCTGCTCGAAAAACGCGACGATCTGTTGCTGGTGACCGGGCTCGGCTCGACGACTTATGACGCCGCCTCGGTCGGGGACGATGCGCGCAACTTTTATCTTTGGGGGGCGATGGGAGCGGCGGCATTGGTCGGGCTTGGCCTCGCGATCGCCCAGCCCCGGCATCGGGTTTTGGTCGTGACCGGCGACGGGGAGATGCTGATGGGGCTCGGCGGGCTTGCGACGATCGGCGTTCAGCGGCCGCCCAATCTGGCGATCGCGGTGTTCGACAATGGTCGTTACGGCGAAACCGGCATGCAGGCGAGCCATACCGAGGCCGGGGTCAAACTGGTCGGCGTCGCGCGCGCCTGCGGCATCAAGGAAACATTCGATATCAGCGACGAATTAGGGTTGCGCGACTTCGCCGGTCGCGTCCGCAAATCGGCGACGACTTTGTTCGCCCGCGTCGCGATCCGGGCCGACGAGCCGCCGCGGATCCTGCCGCCGCGGGACGGGGTGCTGTTAAAGAACCGCTTCCGCCGCGCGATCGGCGTCGAGCCCTGAACCCAAAGCGACTCGATCCCCGGCGACGATCGCCTGGTGGCGGAAGCGGACGATAGAAAAACAAATTCCCCCTAGGGACCGGCGCCCTCCACGGGACTCTGCGGATCTATCTCTCGACGGATGTTGCCTGGACCTCGTCCAGGCTGGTGTAGCGGTAGACAATGACCGCTCCGATCCAGGCTGCGATGAACAAGCCGATGATGCCGCCGCCGATCACGGTAAAATTGCCGTTCAGCGCGCCGATGCCGTCCCAGAATGCGCCTTTAAGCGCGAACTGATCGCCCATCAGTCCCAGGGTCTCGAGGCTACCAATCAGAACCGCGACCACAACCGACACGAAGGTTATCGTCAGATTGTAGTACAGCTTGCGCAGTGGCTTGATAAATGCCCAGTCGTAGGCGCCCAGCATTAGGATGCCGTCGGTCGTGTCGATCAGTGACATCCCTGCGGCGAACAATGCTGGGAATACCATTATCGACCAGATCGAAACGCCCTTGGCTGCGGCGGTTGCCGAAATGCCGAGCAGCGCCACCTCGGTTGCCGTATCGAACCCGAGCCCGAACAGAAGGCCGACCGGGTACATGTGCCAACTCTCGCCGACCAGCCGGAACAGCGGGCGGAACAGGCGCGCGAGCAGGCCGCGGCTGTTGAGCAGCAGATCGAAATCCTCGTCGACATAGCGGCCGCCTTTGCGCACCTGCTGAAAGGTCCGCCAGACCCCGCGCAGGATGATGAGGTTCGCGGCGGCGATCGCGAACAGGAACAACGCCGAGACGGCGGTGCCGATCACGCTGCCGACCGCCTTGAGCCAGTCGAAGGATCCCGCCAACCCCGTCGCAGTGCCGGCCACGCCTGCGACGGCCAGGATCACGACGGTCGAATGCCCCATGGCAAAGAACAGACCGACGCCGACCGGCCGCTTGCCTTGTCGCATCAGTTTACGGGTGGCGTTGTCGATCGCCGCGATATGGTCGGCATCGACCGCGTGACGCAGGCCAAACCCATAGGCCAAGAAGGCGGTGCCGAGCAAGACCGGTTGGCCCGCAAATACCAGCGCCCCCCAGGCCCACACGCTCAGATTGGCAAGGAGCAGCAGCGCCGCGATGGCGGTGACTTGCCGCCGGAGAGCGCCGGGCTGTCGCAGCATCCGGCTCAGCAAGCCAAGCATATCGGTCCGCCTTCATCTCAATGCGCCGCGGCCGGGGCCTAAGCAACCGCCACCCCGGCCTTCCGCCGGCTTCTTGGTTCTATTGGCGCCAATCGACCGTCGCAACCTCACCTCCAACGATTGTTACGTCCCGCCGAGGTTTGGGGCACCTTAACAAGTGGCATAATCGCCGGCGCGCAGACCGGGAGACGTCGCAGCGAAAACGGCTCGACCATTGGCGCGAGCAGGAGCGGGCAGGCTGCCTGTCGATCGCCTGCTCGGCCTTGGCTGATCGCTTGACCTTGGTGCGCCGGAGGGGCGAAGGTTGTCGCAGGAGCCAACCATGCGCCACTCGCGGATGCCGATCCGTGTCGTCGGCGCGGCTGGCGGGTGTCTCGAACTAAGAAAGGGCCGCATTCGTGAGCATTGGAAGCCTGCCACTGGCGAAATTTACTGTTCTCGACCTCACTCACGCCCGCGCGGGGCCGACCGCGGTGCGGCAGCTCGCCGATTGGGGCGCCAACGTCATCAAGATCGAACGGCGCGGCGATGACGGCCGCGATGTGACCGGCGCGCGGCGCGACGGGTTCGATTTCCAAAACCTGCATCGCAACAAGCGCAGCCTGACCCTCGATCTGAAGACGAAAGAGGGGCTCGCGATATTTATGGATCTCGCCAAAGACGCCGATGTCATCGTCGAGAATTTCCGCTCGACCGTAAAGCATCGGCTCGGCGTCGATTACGAGAGCGTCAAGAAAATCAACCCGCGCATCGTCTATGGCAGCATTTCGGGTTTCGGCCAGACCGGGCCCTACGCAGCGCGGCCGGGTGTCGACCAGATTGCCCAGGGTATGGGCGGGCTGATGTCGATCACCGGATTGCCGGGGCAGGGGCCGGTGCGGGTCGGCATCCCGATCGACGATCTCTGTGCCGGTATTCTGCTCGCCCAGGGCATCCTGATGGCATTGATCGAGCGCGAAACCTCGGGCGAGGGGCAGTGGGTGCATACCTCATTGCTCGAAGCGCAGATCTTTATGCTCGATTTCCAGGGCTCGCGCTGGCTGATGGCGGGCGAAGTCGCCAAGCAAGCCGGTAACGATCATCCGACCGGCATTCCCACCGGCGTGTTCCCGACCTCCGACGGCCAGATCAACATCGCTGCCTCGGGCGACCATATGTTCCGCCGCTTTTGCGAGGCGGCCGACGCAATGGCGTTGCTCGACGATCCCGATTACGCGACCGGCCAAGCGCGCTCGAAAAATCGCAAGGCGCTCAATGAAAAGATCGGCGAGATCACCAAAAAGCGTCCTGCCGCCTATTGGGTCGAGTTGATGAACGAAGTCGGCGTGCCATGCGGGCCGATCTACACGATCGACCAGACCTTTGCCGACCCGCAGGTGCAGCATCTCGAAATGGCCCGCCCAATCGATCATCCGAAACTGGGGCCGCTGAAAGCGGTCGGACAGGCGATCAACATGACGCGCACGCCCGAGCCTGAGAAATTGCGGCCAACCCCCGGTCTTGGGGAACACACCGACGAGATCCTGCAAAAGCTCGGCTATAGCGACGAAAAGATCGCCGATCTGCGCGCCCAGGCAGTGATCTGACACTATTGTCACTGCGAGGAGCGGAGCGACGCGGCAATCCCGCTGATCGCAATGACAAGGCACGACGAGGAAGTTGGACCCATGCTCGACCAGCCGATGACCAGCAAGATGATGGCCGAAAAGGACGGAGCGATCGGCCGTTTGATCTTTAACAACCCGGCGCGGCATAACGCGGTGTCGCTCGAAATGTGGGAGGCGGTGGCGCAGATCATCGATGATTTCGAGCGCGACGACGCGATCCGGGTCATCGTTGTGTCGGGCGCCGGCGGACGCGCCTTTGTTTCCGGCGCCGACATTTCGGAATTCAAGGAGCGGCGCGCTTCGGAAGAGGCGGCTGCGGCCTATTCGAAGATTTCCGAGGGGGCCCGGATGCGCCTGCAGGAAACCTTGAAACCGACGATTGCGATGATCCGGGGCTATTGCATTGGCGGCGGTGTCGGGACCGCGCTCGCCTGCGACATGCGGATTGCCGCCGAGGGCTCGAAATTCGGTGTGCCGGCGGCAAAGCTCGGGCTCGGTTACGCTTATGACGGCATCAAGAAATTGATCGATTTGGTCGGCCCGGCCTGCGCCCGCGAGATCTTCTTTACCGCGCGCCAGTTCACAGCCGAAGAGGCGTTGCGCATGGGCCTCGTCAACCAGGTCGTCCCGGACGGGGAACTGGAGAGCTACGTCAACAATTACTGCGCAATGATCGCGGCCAATGCGCCGTTGACGGTAAAGGCCGCAAAAGTCGCGATCCGCGAGGCGTTAAAGGACGAGTCGGTGCGCGACCTGGCATTGTGCAAGCGGCTTGTCGACGAATGCTTTGCCAGCGCCGATTACGCCGAAGGCCGCACCGCCTTTATGGAAAAACGCAAACCCGCCTTCCAGGGGCGGTAACGCAATTTGTCATTGCGAGCACAGCGATGCAATCCGAAACGGTAGTGAACTACTGGATTTTTTTGGCGCTGCGCTCCTCGCAAGGACAATGCAAGAGATGGCCAAGCAGTATTACGTATACATTTTGACGAACGAACGACATAATGTTCTTTACACTGGCGTGACCAGCGATTTAAAGCGCCGCGTCTATCAACACGTGAGAAGCAATTTACCGGGCTTCACGAGCCGGTATAATGTGTCGCAGCCAGTGTATTACGAATGTGCCGAAGATATCTCGACCGCTATCGCCAGGGAAAAGCAGATCAAGGCGGGATCGCGCAGGAAGAAGATCGACCTGGTGAACAGCCTAAATCCTGACTGGCACGAGCTCTATGATGAAATTTAGGATGAAATTTAGCGGCAGAAAACATTGTCATTGCGAGCGCAGCGAAGCAATCCAAAGACGACTAGTGAACTGCCGGATTGCCGCGGCGCCTATCGCGCCTCGCAATGACGGTTTTCGTCAAAAATAGGGTGTGACGCATGAAACTCCCTGCGCACAATCGTTACGACTACTCGCCCATCCACAAGCGGCCGGTCTACGACTGGCCGGAGGGCAAAAGGCTTGCGGTTGTCTTTAACAACAACATCGAGCATTTCGCTTTTGGCGCCGGGCTCGGCAGCAACTCGACCGGGGCAGCGGCGGCCCAGAGTCAACGGAACTATGCCTGGCGCGATTACGGCAACCGCGTCGGGCTGTGGTATTACCTCGATCTGCTCGACGAGTTCGCGCTGCCTGGGGCGCATAATGTCAACTCGGCGGTGCTTGAAGCCTGCCCCGAGATCGGCGAGCGCCTGAGGGCGCGCGGCGACGAATTTGTCGGGCACGGCCGCACCAATTCCGAGCGCCAGGACATTTTGTGGGAGGAGGATGAGCGCCGGCTGATCGCCGAATGCACCGAGATTTTGGCGCGGGTTTCGGGGCACCGGCCGGAGGGTTGGCTCGGGCCCTATATCGCGCAGAGTGCGGTCACGCTCGACCTGCTGAAGGAAGCCGGCTACCGCTATGTCATGGATTGGGCGATGGACGACCAGCCGATCTGGATACGCACCCGCGCCGGCCCGATCCTGTCGGTGCCCTATCCGCTCGAAGTCAACGACTCGCCGGCGATGGTGTTTCGCCGCCACACCGGCCGGCAATTCGCCGAGATGGTTGTCGACCAGTTCGACGAAATGCTGTTCCAGTCGAAAAAATTTCCGCTGGTGTTTGCAGTCTCGGCGCATCCGTTTGTTGTCGGCCAGCCATTCCGCCTGCACGCATTTCGCGATGCAGTTCGCCATATTATGAAACACCGCGACGAATTGTGGATCACCACACCCGGCGAGATCGCGCGCTATTGCGAGAGCCTGCCCAAGGGGACAGTACCCGGCTCCGAATAGCGGTCGAGCCCCTCACCCGTGGGCTTGCGGCAGGTCCATGCGGACCGAAACGGCAGCACTGGCGATGACCGCGACGTCGCCGGTTTCATTGTCCGGGACATCGAGCCCGCCTTTGACGACTTTGACCGTCACCTCGCCATGCGGCAGTGCCGACTTGACTGCAGCGGTGTTGACTTTTTCCGGCTGCTGAACGCCGATGGTCACTTCGACCAGCATCCGGCGTGCATCGAGTTTTAGGGTGCGGATCAAGGTCAGCGAGCTGTGATGGAGCGCATCCTGCACCGCGCGCACCGCGGCCTTTGTGTAATCGCCGCCATGCAGATCGTTTCCTGTGCCCATTTCGAGAATGACGCGTTTTGCTGGCATCGCCTTTCTCCTCAGGGGACGTCGAGGTGCACGACGGCCGCGGCGTTGGCGACTACAGTCTTGTTGGTGCCGGCGTCATTCATGATTTCGAGCCCGCCTTCGACGACCTCCACCGTCCCGGTGCCGTGCGGCAAGACCGCGAGCACCGCCGCTTTGTCGACCTGTTCCGGGTGCGGCACGCCGATCCTGACCTCGACCCGCATCGAGTCGACCGGCAATCCTACAGCGTCGGCGACCGAGAGCGAATTGTGCCACAGCGCGTCGCGTAAGGCGCGGACCGCTGCCTTCGTGTAATCGGCGCCGCGGATATCGGTGCCCATGCCGATCTCGAGAACCATCCGCCTCCAAGCCATGCCCGC
This sequence comes from uncultured Alphaproteobacteria bacterium, assembly GCA_963777435.1. GTDB lineage: Bacteria > Pseudomonadota > Alphaproteobacteria > ATCC43930 > CGMCC-115725 > AP-15. The sequence continues at coordinate 1,378,253 of CAVZQT010000003.1, read as the reverse complement.
CTCCCTGTGTGCGTCCTTGCAGCGCCAAACTCTACCCGGTCGATTAGGCCGCGTCATCCGCCGCAACGCGAGCGGCGGCTCGGGCCGGTCTCTCCGGAAAAGCCGGACGGAGTGAAACGTTGATCTCCGGGGCGCGATCTACATCGTCTGCGCGGATCGCGCGGCTGAGTCCCGGACGCCAAATTGACATCTTGGCAGGAACCATTGATGGAGCGGAGGCGTTTGCGCGCTCCGAAACTTCGGCAGGAGATTTTGCCGGTGTTTTCAAGCTATGCCAGCCACAAGATCCAACGACGCGTCAAGATGCGAAAATATTTCAACCTGCTTTCGATATCTCTAGGCGTTTTGGGATTTGGGTTGTGGGTCGTTGCCGTGATGCTGCTGATCCCAAGTCACGCGAGCGACATCTCGATCGGGCATTTCAGGGTGGGAGAAGCCGGCCTCGTGATCGGCGGCGCGTGTCTGGTGGGGGCCATCGCTTTGTTTGCCAATTCCGATTGAACCGCCATTGCCGCGGAGCCTCTGCGGCCAACTCGCCGACAAGCCCGCAAAAATATTCTGATTCCACCGGCGTTGCGATTCCGACACGTCAATCGCGGCACCGCGGAGGGTGTTTTGACCAGCTCGTCTTCGCGCATTACGATCACACAATGCGCGGTAGGGTTGGCAGAGCCGTCCGCCGCTGGTAACGTTCAAGAAAAGAAACGGCTCCAGCGCTCCGCAGCTGGGGAACCACAACGGGCGGCCTTAACAGCCCGATGCAGGAGGAAACATGACCACAGCCGAAATCACCGCTGGAACCGGCATTTCCGATGCCGAACATCGCGCGCAACTTCGCCGCGCGGTCATCGCCAGGCGTTGCTGACCGACTACACGAACCGGGACATATCCGCCGGATACGACAGCGTGTGAGACCTACCGCCCGGCGGCGTACCCCAGCACGCTCGGTCGCGGCAGATCAGCCGATCGTCGGCAAAACCGGATCGACAAGAGCGGGTTGGCGGGCCTGTCTGAAATCCCGATTTAGCCTGGGGCGGCGCCCTGCGTCTGCAATTGCAAGACATAGAGTGATTGGCTCGCGGTCATGAACAGGCGGTCGCGTTTCGGACCGCCAAACGCCAGATTGGCACAAACTTCGGGCAGACGGATGCGGCCAATCAGCTTGCCTCCGGCATTGAACACCAGCACCCCGGCATAGCCGAGCGGCGCGTTCGAGCTGCACCAGAGATTGCCGGCAACGTCGGCGCGCATTCCGTCAGGACCGCATTTGATGCCGTCGACCACCATGTCGGTGAACAGCCGCATATTGACCGGCCTGGTCCCCTGCACGTCAAAGGCGTAGATCACGCGCTTGCCGCCCGGCCCGGCGTCGCCCGGGCCCTTGCCGGTGCTGATCACGTAAAGCGTGTTGTGGTCAGGCGAAAAGCAGATGCCGTTCGGGTCAGGCAATTGCTCCTCGGTGATTACCGCCTCCAGTGCGCCGTTCGGATCCCAGCGATAGACATTGGTCGGTAATTCGCGCTTGCGGCCGCCAATGGCGCCCGCGTTTTCGGCGCCGATGCGCGGGTTCAACAGCCCTTGCGGGTTGGTGGGACCGCCGGCCTCGTCGGGATGGCCCTCCGACAATCGGTCGCCATAGGCGGGATCGGTGAACCAGATGCTGCCGTCGGGATGCGGCACCAGATCGTTGGGCGAGTTGAGCGGCTTCCCCTGATAGGAATTGGCGATCACGGTCATTGTGCCGTCGTGTTCCCAGCGTACGACGTGGCGAAAGAAATCCTGAGTCGACAGTTGCCGGCCTTGATAATCAAAGGAATTGCCGTTGCTGTTGTAGGAGGGGCGGCGAAACGGCGTCACTCGTCCGTCATCCCAGATATAGCGGTACTGGGTGTTTCCCTGCACATCGCTGAAGACGAGGTATTGGCCCTGGCTCGACCAGGCCGGTCCCTCGGCCCAGAACGCCCCGGTCCACAGTCGGTGCAAACCGGCATTGCCGAGCGCCAGTTGGGTAAAGGACGGGTCGAGCACGATGACATCGGGATCGGGATAGATCGACGGGTGCCCCGGCCGCCAATCGCGCGGCGGCTCGGTGATCACGCTCGGTGGCGTCGCGAGCTTGGCGCCAGGCGGCGGGGAGGGGGCCTGCTGTGCCGATGCGTTGCGCCGCGTCAGGGCCGCCGTCCCAGCGAGCCCGGCGCCCGCCGCTAACATTGTTCGCCGCGACAGTAATGGCCGGCATACCGACTGTGTCGTCATGGTTTCCTCCCTTAGCTGTTGTTGCTCAATTGTGGCCAGGTCTTCGCCGCGTAGCAATCGCGGCCGAACACCGCGCTGCACAGCCATGCGGAGGCGGCAGGCCATGCTGTCGAATTCGCGGTGCGCGGTCGTGCTGCGGCACGTGCTACACTTTTTGCAGCAAAAACCGATCGATCCGGGTTCCAGCAAGGAAAGGGACAGCGATGGCGTACGACCTGCTAATCAAAAACGGGCGCATTGTCGACGGGTCGGGCATGCCGGCCTTCCGCGGCGACGTTGGCATCAAGGACGGCAAGATCACCGAGATCGGCAAATTGAGCGGTCCGGCGACGCGCACGATTGATGCCGAAGGCCGCGTTGTTGCCCCCGGTTTTATCGACAATCACTGCCATTACGACGCGCAGGTCACCTGGGACCCGCTGTGCTCGTTCTCGTGCGATCACGGCGCCACAACCGTGATTTTCGGCAACTGCTCGCTGTCCTTGGCGCCGGTGCGGAAGGGCAAGGAGGACCGCCTGGCCGAGTTCCTGTCCTATGTCGAAGCAATCCCGATGGAGGTATTGCGCACGCTCGAATTTGGTTGGGAAACGGTGCCTGAGTACCTCGACCAGCTCGATCATCATCTGGGCGTCAATGTCGGCAACCTGATCGGCCACACCGCGGTCCGTTATTACGTGATGGGCGACGACTGCCAAAAGCGCGCCGCCACCGATGATGAGATCAAGCAGATGCAGGATCTCGTGCGCGACGGCATGACTGCTGGCGCGTTAGGGGTCTCGGTGTCGCGCAACCAGGGTCACTACGACCCGCAGGGCGTCCATATCCCGGCATTGTGGGCCGACGAGAAGGAGATCTTTGCGATCGGCGACGTCTTGCGCGAACTCGGCACCGGCATCATCCAATCGGGCGGCGGCAACGGCGCCGAAATGAAGAATGCGCTGATGTCGCGGCTGTCGGAGGCGACCGGCCGCACCGTCGTCTACAACAATTTAAACCAGTCGATGCGCCGACCTGACGAGTGGCGCAAGCAGATGGCGCAAGTCGATTCGACGACCGCCAAAGGCATCCGTGCCTACCCGATGTGCACCCCCAACCGCATCGTCGACAATTTCACGATGCGCAACACCCAGACCTTCCGCGGCTTGCCGGTATGGCACCCGATCTGCCTGTCCTCGCCTGAGGAGATGCTGAAAGCTTATGCCGATCCGGAAATCCGCAAAAAGCTGCACGCTGAAGCGGTCGAGTTCAAGGTCGACACCCTGCCGCCGGGAATCTGCAAAACCTGGTGGGACTATATGGTGTTGCAGAATGCCGTCCTGCCAAAGAACAAACAATACGAGGGCAAGACCCTGGGCGAAATCGCCAAGGCGCAGGGTAAGGGCATTATCGATGCGTTCCTCGACCTCGCGATCGAGGAAAATCTCGACAGCGAATGGCTGCACGGCGAGAACAATGTCGATGACGAGGCAGTTGCGAAAATCCTGACCTACCCGAACGCGGTCATCGGCCTGTCCGACGGGGGCGCGCACGTTCAATTCCAGAGCGGGTTTGGCTTTTCGACCCGGCTGCTCGCCGAATGGGTGCGCGAGAAGCAGGTCATGACCCTGGAGCAGGCGGTGCGGCGGCTGACCTTCGATAGCGCCTCGACCTTTGGTCTCTACGATCGCGGCTTGCTGCGGCCGGGCATGGTTGCCGACATCGTGATCTTTGATCCCGACACGGTGAAGCCGTTGCCGCTCGAAGTGCTGCATGACTTCCCGACCGGCGCCAAGCGCATCAAGGAGCCGGCGCAGGGGATCATGATGACGATCGTCAATGGTGAAGTGTTGCTCGAAAACGGCAAGCACACCGGCGCATTGCCAGGCCGGGTCATGCGCAACACCTATTACCGCGGCCTGCACGCCTAGGCAGACAGCAAATAAACCGAAGCAGTCCGCGCCCGTCTTCCCTAATGGGGCCAGTACTCGCGGATTGACAGTGTAGAGAATGAGAAAGGGGTCGGTGGCAACCGGCCCTTTTTTTAACCGTAACGAGTTCTTCATCCAAAAATGGCCGATCGGCGATCCGCCTCGTTGGCTCACGAACGGAACGAAACACACCCCGATAAGTTAACCGAGGCACGAAGTCCTCCCTTCGACGAAGAGGGCGCGCCGACTGGTTGCTCTTTGGGGTTACGGAATGCCTTTCATTCGAAAGCTTGCTAACTTTGTCGCACTTTCGCCCGAAGAAATCCGAGTACTCACCGAGCTTCAGTCAGATCACGTCGCTGTCCGCCGCCATCGTGAAATCATAACCGAAGGACACTCTTACGAATTCATTTACATTTTGCTCGAGGGCTACGCTATCCGCTGCCAGGTCCTTCGAAACGGTGGGCGGCAGGTGCTCAATGTCGTTTTGCCTGGCGACCTGATCGGCTTTCCGGTCACCTTTTTTCAGAAGGCGCAATATGCGGTGACGGCGCTGACCGATACGGTGGTATCGCCGATCCCGCATGTCCGCCTGGTTACGCTTTTGAACGATCATCCGAGCTTGGCGGCGAAAGTGTTTTGGTCTTTCGCCACCGAGGCGGCGATGTATGTCGAGCATTTAACCAATATCGGCCGACGTTCGGCCAGTGAACGCGTCGCCAACTTCCTGTTGGAACTGCTGACCAGGCTCAGGCTGATCGGGATGGCGGATGAGTGTTCCTACCGTTTGCCGCTGACGCAGGAACAGATTAGCGATGCGCTGGGCCTAAGCGCGCCCCATCTCAACCGGACCCTGCGCGAGCTTCGCGCCGACGATTTGATCGACATTCAAGATCGGCGGGTGATCATTAAGGATATCCAAGCCTTGCACGCCTTGGCCGGTTTTCGCGGCTATCATTTTGATCGTTTCCACCTGCCCGAACCCCGCCTTCAAAGTGACGGCCGTACGCCGAAAGTGACAAAGCTCTTCGCCGCCGCGGAAATCGACCACTCTTAGCTTGTCGCCGGCGAGCGGCGCCGGATCTGAAAAACCACTCTGTCAGCAAGGCCTGTTTAACTCGGGTGGCTCTTTGGCCGGGGAACTCGTGCGCAGAGAGCACTGAGCGGCATTCATCTAGATGATAGCCGGGATTGCTGATCATAGGTTGTTATAAGGCCTAAATCAAATACAGCCAAAAGGAGGTTAAATAATCTAACTCTCTAATCTAGAATAGGCACTCTTAAGCTCCGCTATATATTTATTAATCACATTGACATTCCGCCGCTAGCGGGCGGAACACAAGTACGCGCGTGGCGTTTTACGGGGCAAGCCGTACCTTTCTTTGACTAAGAAATTGATGCGGCGATGCATGGATTTCAGGAGAATAATGGATGAGGCAGCTTCTAATGGCCTCGGTGGCGAGTTTAGCGCTTGCCTTCGCTGGCCCCGTCCTGGCGCAGACCGGCAATGGTTCGGCTGCGGCCAACACCAACGCGGCCGCTGGGCAGAGCTCAGCCGGTACGGCGGGTTCGGCTCAGAACGCAGCCAATGGAACCAACTCCGGGCAGACTGCCCAAAACAACCAGAACAGCGCCGAGGTGGGTGGCATCGCACCGAATACACCCGCCAAGGGACTTTCGGGCGCCTTTTACCGCATGCAATTGCAACAAAGGCAGCAGAGCTCGGGCGGTGCCGGATCGAACGCCACGAGCGCGGCTGGAACCAGCGGTGCTGATCAAACCGCGAACGCAACGGACAAGACCGCCAAAAGCAGCAACGTGTCAACCAATGCTGACACCGGCACCAGCGGGTCGAGCACCTCGAAAAATGAGAGCGGAGGTGGCGCTACTGGCTCGGGATCCTCGAGCGCTGGTGGGAATGCATCGGGCACCACCGCAAATTCGGGAGGCACTGCCGCGAAGTGACGGGAACCCGCGATTGAAGTGCTCCGCTACACTAGCAATGCACTTTGTTGAGCCAGAGTAATAATCTGGAAAATGCTTGCACGTGAACTAGGTGACACTGATTGCTGCTGGAGTGAGACAAGCGCCGTTGCGGTGGAACTATGGTCTGTTCTTGACATTTACAGTAGGAGGTGGTTCCGACCCTCGCAAAATTTTGGCTGATGCAAAGTTTTGGTTGAGGAGAGGGAGCCGCTGACACAATCGCGCAGGAGAGTTGTGAGATGAGGACGTCAAACTTGGTGTTGAGCGCGCTGCTCGCGAGTGTGATGGCAATGCCGGTCGCCATGGCCCAGACGGCTAGTGGGGGCGGCAATGCAGGTGGCAATGGCGGCGCGGCCGGTGCAGCAACGCTGCCGAGCCAGCGCATCACGAACGAGACGGTGCAGGGAACTGGGGCGCTGGTGACGGTTTCGCCCTCGGGGGTGCGTCAGATCCAGCAGCAATTAAACCGACTTGGCTACAATGCTGGATTTGTGAATGGCATTTGGAACCGCAGCACCGAAATCGCTATGACCGAGTTTCAGCGGGCGCACGGTCTCGACCCGACCGGAAACCTCAACTTTAGCTCGGTCGCGGCATTGGGTCTGTGGAACAACATTTTCGGCAACCCGATCGCCAACAACAACGAAGCGCTCGTCGGCGAGCAGAACAGTGGTATGCCGCCGGCACGTGGTTACGCCGGCAATATGCCGTCGCAGCGTATTACCAATGAAGGCATGGGCGGCGGCGGAATGGGCAATATGGGCGGCGGTGGTCCGGGCGGCTTTGGCGGCGGCGGGGCCAATGGCATGAGTGCTGGCGGCGTCGGTTCGACGATGGGCGGCGCCGGCAGCGGTGGCGTCCCGGCCGGCGGTGGCGGCCTGCGGTAACAAGCGCAGCACCGGGGTCGTGGACTCGGCGTAATGCGGCTACGGGGCGCGGTTGTTTGGATCGATAGAAGCGCCCCGTTAGCGCGCTGAAGGCAGCGCAAAGATCGGCTGCCGGCCGGCAACGCCAATACGGACTGCCATCGGATGCCGATTGGCGGAACATCAGAAAACGAGATGAAACACATGGACAAGAACTGGCTTCTGGCGAGTGTCATGCTGGCGGCCCTGTCGCTGTCCGGCTGCGACAACAATCCCGGAACGCATGCCAACAACGCGGGTAATGCAAAGTCGGGGTCTCAGGCTTCGAGCGAAACCAGCCCCGCTGCAACAGCCGAAAAACAACCGGCCAAACCCGCGACCTCCGCGAGCAATACGCCTGCGCCCTCCACGCCGGCGAACGCCAGCCCGGGAGGGACGTCCGGCGGCACCAAGACTGCTCAAAACGCAACGGCCCAGCCGACGGCGGGGACCGCCGCGACGCAATCGACAGCGGGACAGAATGCTGCTTCATCGGCCCCGAGCGCAGGGTCCTCGCCCGGTGCCGCGTCGGGAGCTGCCACCGCCGGCACCGCGAACTCAGCAGCCGAGCCTCGACTTGCGAATTCGCAACCGAGCGTTCCCAACATCGCAGTGCCGGGCGCGGCGCGGCCCGGGATCAGCGGTGTGCGAACGGCGGCGAACATCGCTCCTAAACAGAGCAATGTTGGTCCGCTGAACGGCGCCACTGGGAAAAACGAGGCGCCGGTTCTAGGCGCAGCCTTTTCGGGGATTAGCGGGGCGGCGAAAGCGTCTGCGCTTGGCCCGCAACACGCGAATAGCCGTCGCGCACAGATGAACGCCGCGGTCGGCTATGACGAGCAGCCGGTGTTTGGTGCGGCCTTTTCCGGGATCAGTGGTGCGACAAATGTCGCCGACCTGATGCCGCGCGCCGCAAACCGTGGTTCCCAGGAGTTAGCGCAAGCCAGAGCTGAGGCAAACCGTGGTTCGCAGCAGGCGGCGCCAACTGATGCCGCTGTCGGCTATGACGACCAGCCGGTGTTTGGTGCGGCCTTTTCCGGGATCAGTGGTGCGACAAATGTCGCCGACCTGATGCCGCGCGCAGAAAACCGGAACTCTCAGGAGCGGACGCAAGCAAATACAACGGTAAACCGCTCTTCGCAGAGTTTGGTACAGCAGAGTTTGGCGCAAGAGAATGCGGCGGTCGGCTATGACGACCAGCCGGTGTTCGGCGTGGCCTTTTCCGGGATCAGCGGTGCGACAAATGTCGCCGATCTGATGCCGCGTGCCGCAAACCGGGGTGCTCAGGAGTCCGTGCCAGCAAACACTGAGGCAAACCGTGGTTCGCAGCAGGCGGCGCAAACCGATGCCGCTGTCGGCTATGACGACCAGCCGGTGTTTGGTGCAGCCTTTTCCGGCATTAGCGGCGCGACAAATGTCGCCGATCTGATGCCGCGCCCGGCAAACCGTGGTTCCCATAAGTCGGCGCAAACAAATCCGGCCTCCGGGTATAACGAGCAGCCTGTCAGGGGCGCTGCGTCTTCGGGCATCAGCGGTGCGGCAAGTGCGACCAGTCTCGGCCGGCGGGCCGCCAATAACTCACCCCAAAAGATGGGCGCTACCGGGAATTCGCCGGCTGACGAGAACCAGCCGGTGCAGGACGCAGCCTATTCCGGGGTCGGCGGGGTCCCGATTGCGCGGCTGGTGTCCGAGAACCGCGAAGCGAGCGGCGCAATCGGCACTGGAGAGAAAGAATCAGCGTGCGGAGCAAGCGCCAACAATGGCAGTGCGGTCGACCTTAACTACTGCCGCCTCTACCTCGAACCAGCGATGGGGGCGGCTTATCGCGGCGCGAGTGCGTCTGGGGAAAACAATCCATCGTCTTCATAGGAGGCTAAACCAGCTATGAAACCCCTTCAGTTGCTGACGTCCGCCTTGCTCGCGAGCGCTGTTGCGATGCCGGGCGCGTTTGCCCAAACCGCAGCGGGCGCGGGTGGCGCCAATCTTCCAAGTCAGAGGATCGTCAACGAGAGCGCCAACGGCACCGGGGCGGCACTAACACTGAGCCCGGCTACAGTCCGCCGCGTGCAGCAGGTACTCAACCGGCTCGGATACAATGCCGGCAATGTCACCGGTAACTGGGATAGACCGACCCGACTGGCTGTAGCGCATTTCCAGCAAGCTCGCGGCCTTGCGCCGACCGGGACATTGGATGAAGCGACCTTAAGCACGCTTGGGGTCGGCATCGGTGCGGCGGGAAATGCGGCGGCAATCAATGGCACCTATGCCAACGGCGGCGGTCTGTCAGGTGGGTTCGGCAACCGCGGCGCGTACGTCAGCAGCGGCGCGATGAACGGCACGAATGGCAACGGCGCCGCGATGAACGGCGGGTACGAGAACGGAGCTGCGATGAACGGCGCGAATGGCAACGGTGCCGCGATGAATGGCGCATCCGGCAATGGCGCCGCGATGAACGGCGCGCGCATTAATCGCGGGTATTATGCCGGCGTCGGTGGAAGCAACCCGAACGTGCCTGGCTCGGGGCTCTCGGCGGGCAATCTTTCGAGCCTAAATCGGTATGGCGCAAACCCGAATTCTGTCAGCGGCAATACGGCCGATGGCAATGCCGGCAATACCGCAGTTACGGGCAGCGAAAGCGGCGTCGGCGCCAACAGCGGGTTGCCTCCAGTGCGGGGCGGCGAATCGGGGACGGCGACGGGCGCGAACGGCGCCGCGGCAGGAGTAGGTAACGGCACCACCGGCAGCAGTGGCGCAGTCAATGCTGGCACCCAAGCAGGTACCATCTCGGGCGGCGCGCTAAATGGCGCGAATGGGGGCGCTGCTCCTACCCGGTAGGCTATATACCCGGACTGGCCCGAGACGGCGTGATTTCCGCTCTCGGCCGTCCCGGCATCTTAAGCTTTTGCTCGGCCGCTTGCTGGGTCCGCTGTGATCGTTTCCGAAATCGATTGACCCCCGAGTTTGCGCCAAGGCACACGCCCATCTTTCGCATCGCCCGTACGACCTGACCCCCCCATAACATCAAGTGTGCCTCGATCGCAGAAGGGTAAACGGACCTTTTGCATCTCCCAGGCCGACGGCTATAACCCCCTCGTAAGAAATTGCCTTAGCGGAGAAAGGATAATTATGGCGACCGGATCGGCGGCCGAACGAATGACTGTGCAGGGGATCGAACTTGAAGTTCTGCGCCGCGGAACAGGACGCTCGATTTTGTTATTGCATGGTTTTGATACGGTCGATCCCGAGGCGCCGTTTCTCGACCACCTTGGCCGACACGGCAAGATCCTGGCACCTTCATCGCCGGGGTTTGGCAAGTCCCCGCGGCCCAAGGATTTCGATACCGTTTACGATCTGGTGCACCTTTATCTGGCGATGCTCGCGGCATTGCCGGGCGACCGGATCACCGTGCTCGGCTTTTCATTTGGCGGCTGGCTTGCTGCAGAGGTCGCTGCGGCCTGCACCCACCGCATTGACAAGCTGATCCTGGTCGATCCGCTGGGCATCAAGATCAGCGATCGAGAGACCCCCGACATTCTCGACATCTTCAACAAATCGCCCGACGAAGTTCGCAGCCGCAGTTGGCACGACCCCGACCGGTCAGCGCCCGACTACAACGCTATGTCCGACGAGGCACTGGTCATCCATGCGCGCAATCGCGAAGCGCTGTGCCTCTATGCCTGGCACCCGTACATGTATAATCCGCAATTGCCACGCTGGCTCGGCCGGATCGATGTTCCAACCCTGGTGTTATGGGGCGACAGCGATGGGATCGTCAGCCCCGACTACGGCCGAGCCTATGCGTCGATGATCCCGGGCGCCCGGTTCGAGCTGATCGGCCGCGCCGGGCATCGCCCCGAAATCGAGCAGCCGCAAGCCTTAGTCGACAATGTCGCGCGTTTTCTCGATCGGTGATTGATCGCAGCGACAGAGGAAGCTCCGCCGCTCACCTGCTGCAGGGCCCCTAGCGTTTTAGCGCAGGTGGCAGGCGACGTGGTGCCCGGCGCCGACTTCGCGCAATGCGGGGACTTCGACCCGGCAGCGGGCCTCGGCGTACGGGCAGCGGGTGTGAAAGGTGCAGCCAGGAGGCGGGTTTACCGGGCTCGGGACATCCCCTTGCAGCAGATGCTTGCGCCGCTTGATGCGCGGATTGGGGACCGGCACCGCCGCCAATAACGCCTCGGTGTAGGGGTGCAGCGGTGTCGTGAACAGGGTTTCCTTATCGGCGTATTCGACAATTCGCCCGAGATACATGACCGCGATGCGGTGGCTGATGTGCTCGACCACGGCGAGGTCGTGGGCGATAAACAGATAGGACAGGTTCTTTTCGCGCTGCAGATCCATCATCAGGTTGATGACCTGAGCCTGGATCGACACGTCGAGCGCCGAAACCGGCTCGTCCCCGACAATCAACTGCGGGTTCAGGGCCAGGGCGCGGGCGATGCAGATACGCTGCCGCTGACCGCCGGAAAACTGGTGTGGCAAACTCTGCATCTGCTGACGGCGCAGGCCTACTTGATCAAACAATTCGGCAACGCGCTCTTCTTTCTCCTTGCCGTGGGCGATGCCGTGGATCTGCAACGGCTCGCCGACGATGTCGCCCGCCGACATTCGCGGGTTTAGCGATGAAAACGGGTCCTGAAAAATGATCTGCATCTGGCGGCGGTGGGGGCGCATCGCGGTCTTGCCGAGATGGGTAATCTCCTCGCCGTTGAGCTTGATCGAGCCTCCGGTCGGCTCGATCAGCCGCATCACCGTGCGCGCGACCGTCGACTTGCCGCAGCCGGACTCGCCGACAAGACCCAGGGTCTCGCCGCGGGCAATCGAAAAGCTGACCCCGTCGACAGCGTAAACTTGGCCGGCAGCGCGCCGCAGCAATCCCTTTTTTATAGGGAAATACTTTTGCAGGCCGGAGACTTCGACCACCGGCACGGCTGTAGCCGCTACCGGCACCGGCGCGACGGGCGCAAGGGCGAGGGCCGGGCTAGGCATGGCCGCCATACAACCTCTCCGAGTGCCAGCAGGCGACCCAGTGTGCGGGCCGGACCTGTTCGTAAGGCGGGAATTCCATCCGACAGCGCTGATCGGCAAAGGCGCAGCGCGGCGCAAACGTGCAGCCCGGCGGCAGATTGCTCAATGCCGGCACCATCCCCGGGATCTCCTTGAGCCGCTCGGCGCCATTTGCCGGGCGCCCGCCCATCAGCGCAAGCCGCGGGATCGAGGCCAAGAGACCGTGCGTGTAGGGGTGCAACGGCTCCTCGAACAGGGCTTCGACATCGGCCTCTTCGACCTTGCGGCCGGCGTACATGACGATGACCCGCTGCGCCGTTTCGGCGACGACGCCGAGATTGTGCGTGATCAGGATTACTGCGGTGCCGAGTTCGCTCTGCAATTCGAGGATCAGGTCGAGGATTTGCGCCTGGATCGTCACATCGAGCGCGGTCGTCGGCTCGTCGGCGATCAGCACCCGCGGATTGCAGGCTAGCGCCATCGCGATCATCGCCCGCTGCCGCATCCCGCCCGACAGCTGGTGCGGATATTCCCGCGACCGCTGCGCCGGCTCGGGGATTTTGACGAGGCGCAGCATTTCGATCGCCTTGTCGGCAGCCGCACTCTTCGGCAGATCCTGATGCAGCCGCACCGCCTCGCCGATCTGACTGCCGATCGTCAATACAGGGTTCAGCGACGTCATCGGCTCCTGAAAGATCATCGAGATCCGATTACCCCGGATGTCGCGCATCTCGCTCTCGTCGAGCGGCACCAGATCCCTGCCTTCGAGCATGATGCGGCCATCGACAATGCGGCCCGGCGGGTCGGGCACGAGGCGCATAATCGACAGCGCCGTCATCGACTTGCCGCAGCCTGATTCACCGACCACCGCCAAGGTCTCGCTGCGGTGCAGCGAGAACGACACGTCGTCGACTCCCTTGACGACCCCGGAGCGCGTAAAAAGATAGGTTCGCAGCCCCTCGATCTCGAGGACCTTCGGGGCGTTGTCACCCGGTCCTGGCATCGCGGATCGTTACCTTTGCCTTAGCTGCGTTGCCGCGGGTCGAGAATATCGCGGATCGCGTCCCCCAACAGATTGGTGCCAAAGACGACGGCGCTGATCGCGATGCCTGGGAACAGCACCAGCCATGGTGCGGTGCGGACATACTCCGCCGCCGATTCCGACAGCATCCGGCCCCATGAGGGGTGCGGTTCGGGAACACCGAGGCCGAGGAACGACAATGACGCTTCGGTCAGGATCGTCGAGCCGAGCTGAGCGGTCGCCAAGACAATCAAAGGCGCCAAGGTATTCGGCAGCACATGGCGCATCGCGATGCGGACCTCGCTCATGCCGATCGCCTTGGCCGATTCGACAAACGGCAGCTCGCGCAACGACAAGGTGTTGGCGCGCACGACCCGTGCCGAATAGGGGATCAAGGGGATCGAGATCGCGATGATCGTGTTGTGCAGTGACGGCCCGAGTGCGGCCGCCATCAGCAGTGCCATGACCAGCAACGGCAGCGATTGCAGGATGTCGATCAGGCGCTGGGCTGCGAGATCGATCCAGCCGCCGAGATAGCCGGACAACAGCCCGATCATGACGCCGATGCTGCCGCCGAGCATGGTCGAGCCGATGCCCACGGCGAGCGAAATCCGCGCGCCGTAGACGATGCGGCTGTAGACGTCGCGGCCCATGAAATCGCAGCCGAGCCAATGCGCGAGGCTGGGCCGAGCGAGAGACAGCGCGGCATTGGTCGACAGCGGGTCATAGACCGTGATCAGCGGTGCGAAAATCGCCGCGAACACAAACAATCCCATGATTGCGGCCCCGATCGCGCCAAGCGGGTAGCGCCGCACAAAAAAGCGGATCGCACTCCATCGGCTGTCGACATTGGCCCCGGCCTTGGCGAGTTCGGCGCGGTAATCGATTGTGCTCACGGCGTTTCCTCGATGTGTCGGGGGCTGGCTAGCGGCAGTGGCTAGTCGGAGTATTTGATGCGGGGATCGAGCACGGCATACAGCATGTCGATCGTGAAATTGATCAGCACGACGATGATCGCGATGTACATAACGATGTTTTGCACGATCGGGTAATCGCGCCAGCGGATCGCCTCGACCAGAAACCGAGCGACCCCCGGGATGTTGAAGACCGTCTCGGTGACAATCAGTCCGCCCATCAGAAACGCGGCTTCGATACCGATCACGGTAATCACCGGCAGCACGGCATTCTTCAGCGCATGGCGAAAGTTGACAACGCGTTCGGACGCGCCCTTTGAGCGCGCGGTGCGGATGTAATCCTGACGCAGCACTTCGAGCATCGACGAGCGCGTCAAGCGCATCATCAACGCCGAGCTGCGAAACCCGACGACGGCCGCCGGGATACTATACATCGCCAGGCCGGCCAAAAAGCTCTTGGGTGCGTCGGAATAGATCGGGATCGTCCCGAACCAGCTGACCGCGGCCATCAGCACCAACAGCCCGAGCCAGAACGCCGGCATCGATAGGCCGGACAGGCTCACGACCCGCAGCAGATAGTCGAGCCGGGTGTTCTGGCGAACCGCGCTTACCACCCCGAGCGGAACGCCGATCAAGACGGAGAAGGTGAGCGCCAGCCCCGCCACTTTCGCGGTGATCGGAATGCGCGGTAGGATTTCCGCGAGCGCCGGGCGGTCCGAGACATAGGAATAACCGAGATCGCCGTGCAGCAGCCCGCCGATCCAAGTCAGGTACTGGATGACCAGCGGCTTGTCGAGGCCAAGCTGGACCATGATCGCCTTCTTTTCCGCCGGATCGACAAAACCCGCGGCGTCGAACAGGATGTCGGCGATGTTGCCCGGCGCCACGCGCAGCATCAGGAAGATGATGACCGAGATCCCGAATAGGGTCACCAGCATCAGCCCAAAGCGCCGCACCAGATACGAACCCAACCTTCCCTCCCTATGCCGGGTCGCCTCCGGCAACTGTACGACGCGAAGCTAGCACGCCGGGGTCATCATGGTCGATCGCGTCTGCGTGAACGGAAGCTCACGGTCACTTGTCAAGCCAGATATCCTCGAACCGCCAGCCGTTGTAGATGCTGTTGACCATCAATGTCAGGCCTTTGAGCTGGGGCTGCGAGCAGGTTCCGGCATGCGTGTGATAGAGGATCGGACGCGCCACATCCTCCTGTAGCCGCTTGTCGATGTCCCATACCAGCTGTTTGCGTTTTTGCTGATCGGCCTCGGCGGATTGCTGATCGAATGGTTTTTGCAAATCGCGATTGCAGTATCCGGTGTAGTTGCGCTGCGAGCCGCAAGCGTAATTCTCGTAGAACTGCTGGTCCGGGTCATCGACGGCGCTGCCGGTCAGATTGAGCCCGATCTGGTAATCCTTGCGCGCGATCTTAGGAAACCAGTTTGCGGTTTCGACCGGGTCGAGTTCGCCCGCGAAGTAGATCTGCTTTAATTGATCGATCAGGATGACCGCGGGATCCCGGTAGACGGCAATGTTGCGCGTCGAGACTTTTATCGGGAGCGGTTTGTCCGGGCCATAGCCGAGCTTTTCCATGATCGCCCGCGCTTCGTTCCGGTTCTTTTGCAGATCCGGGGCGTAGCCGATCACCGTCTTCAGCACGTCGGGCGGCATGCCCCACACGCCGGCCGGCGGCGGCAGCATCGCGCCGCCGATGTCGCCCTGACCCTCGGCGAGAATATCGATAAAGCTCTTGCGGTCGAGCGCCAGCATCAGCGCGCGGCGGATTTCCGGGTTGTCAAAGGGCGGTTTGTCGCGATTGATGATCAGGTTGCTGCTGACATTGGTGGGGCGCACTTCGCAGATCGCCTGCGGCGCCTGGCTCTTGACGTCCTTTAGCAGCGGGATCGTGACCTCGTCCGGAAAGGTCATGTCGAACTTGCCGGCGGCAAACGCCAGGATCGCCGTCGAGCGGTTCGGGATGATCGTATATTCGATGCCGTCGAGATAGGGACGCCCCGGCTTCCAGTAGTCGGGATTGCGGGCGACCTTAATGCGCTCGTTTGGGGTGAACTCGACAAATTTGAAGGGGCCGGTGCCGATTGGATGACGGCGGATGTCGGCGGGCGTCACGTGACAGGGATAAACCGGCGAGTAGCCCGAGGCGAGCAACGCTATCAGCGCCGGCTGAGGCCTCGTGAGATGAAAAGTTGCCTGGTCATCGCCGTTGGCAGTGACCGCTTCGACATTCTGGTACCAGCTCTTGCGCGGATTGGTGCGCAATTTCTGGTCCGATTTCCCCAACAGCAGGTTCCAGGTGCAGACCACGTCTTTAGCGGTAAAGGGCTCGCCGTCATGCCATTTGACGCCGTGGCGCAGTTTAAATATCAGCTGCTTGCCATCCTCGCTTGTGGACCAGCTTTCGGCGAGATCGGGCACGATCGATGACAGGCTGTTCTGCTTTACGTGCTGGTCATAGAGAACGAGATTGTTGAACACCGCCATCATCGGCAGCACGGTCGAGATCGTCGCCTCTTCGAGGATCGACATGCTGGCCGGGCTGTCGCGGTGGTAGATCCGCAAGACGCCGCCCGACCTTTCCGCCCAGGCGGGTGCAGCCGATAGAATTGCCGTCAGCAATGTCGCCGTCGCAAAGGCTACGCGAAACACCGGGATCACTTCTCTTCCTCGCTCAGCGTGTTCAATCCAGGCCTCGAATTATTTGTCGAGCCACACGTCTTCCATGCGCCAGCCGTTGAACCGGCTGTTGGTCATTGTCGTCAGCCCCTTCAGACGAGGCTGCACGCAAGTGGCAAAGCGCGAATATAGCAGCACCGGCCGCGAGGCGTCCTCCGCAAGCCTGCGCTCCACCTCCCAGACCAGCTGCCGACGTTTCTGCGGATCGGCCTCCATCGATTGCGCGTCGATCAGCTTGTCGGTGCCACGGTCGCAATAGCCGGTCAGGTTACGTTCGGCGCCGCAGACGTAGTTTTCGTAAAACTTTTGGTCGGGCTCGTCGAGGCCGCCGGTGCTGACATCGAGGCCGAGCTTGTAATCCTTGCGCATGACGCGCGGGAACCAATTGGCTGTGTCGACCAAATCGAGTTCGGCATCGACATAGACCTCGCGCAACTGCGAGATCGCGACGACCGCGGCATCGCGATATCCCGGAATATTGCGGGTCGACAGCTTGACCGACAGCGGGTTGTCCGGTCCGTAGCCAAGTTTCCGCATGATGGCGCGGGCTTCCTCGCGGTTGTTGGCGACATTAGCGCCATAACCGGGCAGGGTGTGCAGGATTTCGGGCGTCATGCCCCACACACCATCGGGTGGCGGCAGCATCGCGCCGCCCTCGGCACCCTGTCCCGCGGCAAGAATATCGATAAAGGCTTGGCGATCGAACGAGAGCGCCAGCGCGCGCCGCAATTCGTGGTTGTCAAAGGGCGGTGCGGTGCCGTTGATCAGGAGGTCGCGGCTGTTGTTATCCATGACGACCTCGCACACCGCCTGCGGCGCCTGACTCTTCACATCCTTCAGCAGCGGAATCGTCGCGAATGTAAAATCGAGCTTACCGGCGGCAAAGGCCAAAATCTGCGTCGCCAGGCTGGCGATAATCGAGTACTCGATGCCATCGAGGTAGGGCCGTCCCGGTTTCCAGTAATCCGGGTTTCGGGTTACCCGGATATGCTCGTTTTGCTTGTATTCGACGAATTTGAACGGGCCGGTGCCGATTGGATGCTGACGCATCTGCGCCGTCGATACATGGCAGGGATAGACCGGCGATTGGCCGGAGGCGAGCAGCGCGATCAAATAGGGTTGCGGCCTCGCCAGATGAAAGGTGACCTCATACTCGCCATTGGTGGTGATATTCTCGAGATTGCGATACCACGCCTTACGCGGATTGATGCGGAATTTGTCGGCATCCACCCCGCGCAGCCTGTCCCAGGTGCATTTGACATCGGCCGCAGTAAACGGCTTGCCGTCATGCCATTTGACACCCCGCCGCAAATGAAACGTCAGCGCCGTTCTGTCCTCGTCCCAGGACCAGTCGGTCGCCAGATCCGGCACGATCGATCTGAGGCTGTTCTGCGGCACATGCTGGTCGAAGACAACCAAATTGTTGAACACCCCCATCATCGGAATGCCGGCGGTGATCGTCAATTCCTCGTGGATCGACATTGACGCCGGGCTGGCGAAATCGAGCATCTGCAAGAAGCCGCCCGCTTTCTGCGCAAATGCCGGCGCGACCACCGTCGCCATGAGCAAGATCGCCGTCGCAAATGCTGCGCGAAAAACCCGGGTCAATTCTATCCCTCCCTCGGCCTGTTCAATGCAGGCGCCGAATTATTTGTCGAGCCACACGTCTTCCATGCGATAGCCGTTGTAGATGCTGTTAACCATCGTCGTCAGCCCCTTGACATAGGGCTGTGTGCAGGTGCCGCCGCGCGGATAGAAGATGATCGGGCGAGCGCCGTCCTCGGCCAATCGCCTTTCGATCTCCCAGACCAGCTTTTTGCGCTTTGTAGTGTCGGCTTCGGCCGATTGCTGGTCGATCAGTTTGTCGACTTCCCGGTTGCAGTAGCCGGTGTAGTTGCGGACCGCGCCACAGACAAAATTCTCGTAAAATTGCTGATCGGGGTCGTCGACTCCGCTCTCGGTCCCGTTGATCGCAATCGTGTAGTCCTTGCGGTAGATCTTGGGGAACCAGTTGACGGTCTCGACCGGCTCGAGCACGGCATCGATGTAAATCTGCTTTAGCTGGTCAATCAGGATCACCGCCGGATCGCGATAGGCGGGGATGTTGCGCGATGCCAGAGTGACGGCGAGCCGGTGGTCGGGCCCATAGCCGAGCTTTTCCATGATCTTGCGCGCTTCGGCGCGGTTTTTGGCAATATCGGGATCATAGCCGGGCAAGGTTGCCAGCATCTCGGGCGGCATCCCCCACAAGCCTTCGGGCGGCGGCAGCATCGTGGCGCCGATGTCGCCCTTGCCCTGCTGAAGAATGTCGATAAATGCCTGGCGGTCGAGGCTCAGCGCCACCGCGCGGCGCAAATTAACGTTGTCGAACGGCGGCTTCTCAGGATTTAGGATCAGGTTGCGGCTGACATTGGTCGAGGTTAGTACGCAGATCGCCTGCGGCGCCTGCTTTTTGACGTCCTCGAGCAACGGGACCGTCGTGCCGTAAGGCGATGAAATGTCGTATTTGCCGGCAATGAACGTCAGGTTGCGGGTGGCGAGATCCTTGATAATGTCCCACTCGATACCGTCGAGATAGGGCCGTCCCGGCTTCCAGTAGTCGGGGTTTCGCTTTACCTTGACGTATTCGTTGGGCTTGAATTCGACAAAGATGAAGGGGCCGGTGCCGATCGGGTGACGGCGCATATCGGCCGGCGAGACGTGACAGGGATAGACCGGCGACCACCCGGATGCCAGCAGCGACAACAACGCCGGCTGCGGCCGCTTCAAGTGAAAGGTGACCTCGTAGTCGCCTTTCGTGGTCACGCTTTCGAGGTTTGAATACCAAGTTTTTCGAGGGTTGACGCGGAGCTTTTGGCTACCCTTCTCGGTCAGCAAATCCCAAGTGCACTTGACGTCGGCCGCGGTAAATGGTTTGCCATCGTGCCACTTGACGCCTTGGCGCAATGGGAAGCGCAATTCCTTGCCGTCCTCGCTCCAATTCCAGCTGGTCGCCAGATCGGGAACGATCGACGCCGGACTGTTCTGCGCCACGTGCTGGTCGAACATGACGAGGTTGTTGAACACCCCCATCATCGGCCGCAACGCCGCGCCGGTCGCTTCCTCGTGCAGCGACATGCTGGCGGGATTGTCAAAGAACGAAATTTTTAGCGTGCCACCGGATTTTTGTGCCAGCACCGGCGCCGTCGTCAGCAGAGCCGCCGCCATGCCGCCGATAGCGATCCAACCCGAAAAGCTGCGCCTCATGCCGCCTCCCTTTGGTTTGATTAGCGGGCGGCCGGTTCTGCGACCACCCTGCAGCCTTCTCTTAGCCTTGTCAGACGGGTTTCGTCTGGACCCGCCCGTCCTTTACCCAATGATTACACCAAACTGAAATCGGTCGCCAGCCGGTACGCACCGCGCCGGGGTGGGTTCGGATCACCATTGACAAAATGCACTCGGTGCCGCGCGCAATACTTTTCAAAGCCACGGATTATTGATCGAGCCAAACGTCTTCCATGCGCCAGCCATTGTAGATGCTGTTGGTCATCAGGGTCAGATCCTTGACCCGGGGCTGCCAGCACGAGGCCCCGGCCGGATAATAAAGCACCGGCCGAACCCCCGACTCGGCAAGCATGCGTTCGATATCCCAAACGATTTTTTTGCGCTTTGCCGGGTCGGGTTCCATCGACTGCTTGTTTACCAGCTTGTCGAGTTCGGGATTGCAATACCCGCTATAGTTTCTCACCGCCCCGCACGTGTAGTTCTCGAAAAACATCTGATCGGGATCATCGACGCCGCTTTCGATCGGAACCGCGCCGACCGTGTAGTCCTTGCGCGCCATCTTCGAATACCAGAGGGCAGTATCGACGAGGTCGAGCTCGGCGTCGATGTAGATTTCCTTTAGTTGCGAGATCATAATCACCGCCGGGTCGCGCCACGCCGGAAAGTTACGGGTTGAGAGCTTGACCGCGAGGCGCTTATCCGGCCCATAGCCGAGCTTCTCCATGATCTTTCGCGCTTCGGCGCGGTTTTTCGCGACTTCGGGGCCGTAGCCGGGCAGCTTTTGCAGAACATCCGGCGGCATACCCCAGGCCCCGTCGGGGGGCGGCATCATGTTGCCGCCGATCGCCCCTTTGCCCTCGTTGAGAATATCGAGAAACGCCTGGCGATCGAAGGCAAGACCCATCGCTCGGCGCAGTTCCGGATTGTCGAAGGGTGGCTTCGCCGGGTTGACCAACAGGGTGCGCGGCACATTGGCGGTTTGGACTTCGCAGATCGCCTGCGGCGCCTGGCTCTTGAAGTCCTTGAGTGTCGGAATGGTCACGCTCAACGGGATCATGTCGAACTTGCCCGCAAAAAAGGCGAGGTTGCGCGGGCCGGCTTCGCGCATAATCGTGTATTCGATGCCGTCGAGATAAGGACGATCGGGCTTCCAGTAATCGGGGTTGCGGGCGACCTTGATGTATTCGTTCGGCTTGAACTCGACGAATTTGAACGGGCCGGTGCCGATCGGATGCTGGCGCATTTCGCGGGCCGGCACATGACACGGGTAGATCGGCGACCAGCCCGACGCCAATAAGGCGAACAGGGCGGGCTGCGGCTGCTTCAAATGAAAGGTGACCTCGTAATCGCCGTTGGTCGTGACCTCCTTGACATTACTGTACCAGGCCTTGCGCGGATTGACGCGAAGCTTGTCATTGCCGGTCCCCATCAACAATTCCCAGGTGCACTTGACGTCCTTGGCGGTGAAGGGCTGGCCGTCGTGCCACTTGACCCCTTGGCGCAGCGGAAAGGTCAGTTCGGTGCCTTCCTCGTTCCACGCCCAGCTCTTGGCGAGGTCGGGGCGGATCGTGGAAAGGCTGTTTTGCGCGATGTGCTGATCGTAAAGAACGAGGTTGTTAAACACCCCCATCATCGGCTGCTCGGCGGCGCGCGTCGATTCCTCGAGGATCGACATGCTGGCCGGGCTATCGAAATGCGACAGCTTGAGAATGCCGCCATGCTTTTGCGCGAGAGCGATATTGCTGAATGAGAACGCCAGCACAAGGCCGGCTACGACGCTCGCGGCGCCAAACGTTCGGAGCATGCGCGTTTACCCTCCCCTGACTCGGCGGCGCACCGGGCGGAATTCGACCCACGGCCCCACCGGTAGGGGAGGGATAGCACAGCCCGCCTGGGAGCGGTATCGGCTACCGCGGCGAAAGTTTCAGGTGTGATAGGAAGTGTCGCCGAGCCTAGGCCGCGCCGCCGCTTTGCTCGGCGACGGTCTCCTCTAAAGCAGCATCGCTTTCACGCGGTGGACCTCGCTCAACAGATTAGCCGTCCGCCTGTCGTTGAGAGCCTCGAATTGCGGGTCGCTGAGCGGCTTGTGCGGCGAGGCTACCGGCCGATCGGATTCGCGCAACCGCTCCTGTCGCATCGCCCAGTCGACGAGCAGTGGCAGAACATGTCCTTCATAGAACGCCATTCGAAGCCGGCATCGGCTGGCCCGACCGCGCCGTGCGGTCAGGCCGCTTGGGCAGAGGGTGGGGCGGGTCGCGCCGCGGCGCCGGCGCGGGCGGCCGCGAGGATCATGTCGGAGGCCTTTTCGGCGATCATTATCACGGTTGCGTTGGTATTGCCCGACACCACCGTCGGCATGACCGAGGCGTCGACGACGCGCAACCGCTCGGTGCCGCGCACCCGCAATTCATCGTCGACGACGGCGCGGTCGTCGGGGCCCATCATGCAGGTCGAAGTCGGGTGATAGGTCGTGCCGGCGGTTTGGCGGATGTGCTCGAGCCATTCTTCGTCGGTTTCGGTCGCCGCACCGGGCAGATATTCGTCCGTTACCAACGCCGCCATCGCCGGGCTCTGGAACACTTTGCGGGCGATGCGCAGCCCCGCGATCAAGGTGTCCTTGTCGGTCTGCGTCGACAGGTAATTGGGCTGGATTGCCGGCGGGATCGACGGATAGGGCGAGCGGATGCGGATCCAGCCGCGGCTTTCCGGCCGGCACGGGATACAGGTCAGCTGGCAGCCCGGGAAGTCGTGCATCGCCTCGCCGGCCTTCACAAAGCTGCCGGCGAGGAACTGGTATTGCACATCGGGCGAGTCGAGCCCAGGCCGGGTGCGTACAAACAACCCGATTGGGGCGGCGCCCATCATCAACGGGCCGCGGCGCCCGACCGCCCAGTCGAACCCGGCCCGCGCCTGCAATCGCCAGCTGCGCGAAACTTCGTTCAAGGTGTTGGCGCGGCGCACCCGATACACGACACGCGAATTCAGATGGTCCTGCAGATTGTCGCCGACCGCAGGCAGGTCGTGGACCACTGCGATGCCGAGACCCTGCAACAACGCGCCTGGGCCGACGCCCGACAATTGCAAGCACTTGCGGCGAGTTGATGGCGCCGCCTGAGAGGATCACCTCGTGGCGGGCGCGGGCGTGATGGACGACGCCACCCTGGGCGTATTCGAGACCGACCGCGCGATGGCCCTCGAACAACACGCGGTGCGCCAAAGCGCGGATCTCGACCTTCAGATTGGGCCGGCGCATCGCCGGGCGCAGATAGGCGACGGCCGCACTGCACCGTCGCTTGTGGCGCACCGTGACCTGCAGCGGGCCGACGCCATCCTGCTCGGGGCCGTTGAAGTCGTTGTTGCGCGGATAGCCGGCCTCGATCGCGGCAGCGATAAAGCCGTCATGCAATTCGTGCTCGGCGCGCAGATTGGTGACGTGCAGCGGGCCGGTGGCCCCATGATGCTCGTCAGCGCCGCGCTCCTGAGTTTCGGCGCGGCGGAAATAGGGCAGCACGTCCTGATACGACCAGCCGGTGTTGCCGAGCTGGCGCCACAGATCGAAATCCTGGCGCTGGCCGCGGATATAGATCAACCCGTTGATCGAGCTCGAACCGCCGAGGACCTTGCCGCGCGGCCATGGCAGCCGGCGGCCGCCCAATTCGGGCTGCGGCTCGGTCTCGAACTGCCAGGTGATCTTGGGGTGGTAAATGTTGCGGTAAAATCCGGCTGGAATGTGGATCCACGGGTCGCTGTCCTTGCCGCCGGCTTCGAGCAACAGCACGCGGATGCGCGGGTCGGCGCTGAGCCGGTTGGCTAGGACGCAGCCAGCGGAACCCGCCCCGACGATGATGAAATCGTATTCCCCTTGATATTGCATGACTCCCTCGCCCGCCCCTTAGAGTATCCGTTGTCCATTCTAGCGCTTTTCGCGGCGGCGGCATCCTCTCTCCGATCGCGATCCCGTCCCGATCCCGATCGCTGGCCGCGACCGCCCCGGCCCATTAACCTGCGCGAAGCATGGTGGAGAAAGTCCGATGACCGATGACCCGGCCTGGCCGCTTGCCCAACACGTATGCCGCACCGGCTACGCGGATCTGCCGGCAAGCGCCGTCCAATCCACGCGCCGCGATATTCTCGACACCTTTGGCTGCATGCTCGGCGGCAGCGGTTCGCCGGGGATCGCGGAATTGTGCGCGGTGATCGGTGATTGGGGCGGGCACGAGGAAAGCCGGGTGTTGTTGCGGGGCATTCGCCTGCCGGCTCCCCAGGCCGCACTCTTGAACGCCAGCATGGGCCACGCGCTCGATTTCGACGACACGCTCGATACCGGCGGCTCGATCCATCCCGGCGTCTCGGTGCTCGCCGCGGCCTTGGCGATGGCCGACCGGCAGAGCCGGGTCAGCGGGCGGGACGTGCTGCTGGCGGTGGCATTGGGGCTCGATGTCTCGTGCCGCATCGCCTTTGCCAGCACATTGGATCGCGGCTGGCACCGCACCGCGGCGATCGGGGTGTTTGGCGCCACCGCCGCAGCGGGAAAACTGCTCGGCTTGACGGCGGAGCAAATGCTGAACGCGTTTGGCATCGCCTATAGTCAGGCGGCCGGCAATCGCCAATGCATCCTTGATGGCGCATTGACCAAGCGCCTGCAGGCGGGCCAGGCAGCTGCCGCTGGCGTGTTCGCCGCCGTATTGGCGCAGACCGGCTTTACAGGTGCACACAATATCTTCAACGGCCGTTTTGGCTTTTTCGAACTGTACCAGCCTAACGGGCACGACGCCTCATTGCTGTTGCGCGATCTCGGCACCGTTTTTTGCGGCGAGGCGCTTAGCTACAAGCCTTATCCCTGTGGCCGGCCATTGCACGGTGCGATCGATGCCGCATTGGCGGCGCGCGCGGCGCTCGGGATCACGGCGGCCGACGACATCGCAGCAGTGACGATCGAAGCCGACCCCGCCGGCCACGCCGACCAGTTCAATGCCGGCCCCGCCAAGCGCCGCCCGACCCAGGTTGTCGAGGCGCAGTTCGCCCAGCCTTTTCTGGTCGCCACCGCCTTGGCGAGGGGCCGAGTCGGGATCGCCGATATCGACGGTCTCGGCGATGCCGCCACATTGGTATTGGCCGACCGGATTGCCGGAGTGGCGCGCGAGGACCGGCCCAAACGGTCGCTCGGCATCACGGTGCACCATACCAACGGCCGCTCCGTTACGGTCGAGGCCACCGACCCGATCGGCTCGCCGCACAAGCCGCTCAGCGACGCGCAGTTCGAGGCAAAATTTCGCGACTGCGCGCACAATACGGTGCGGCCGCTTGACGATGCCAGTCTCGATCAAGCGCTGACGACGATCGCAAGCCTGGACACATTGGCCGATGCCCGCGACCTCCTAACCTCATTCGCCGCTTGAGGCCGCCAAAAACGGCGAAGGCCGGGTCAGCGAGCTTGCTTCGCGGCGGCGGGGCGGGTTGGGCTGAGGCGCGCTGGCAATGCCAACGCCAGCATCAAGCTGACGATCGCGACCATACCGGCGAGCACATAAACGTTGTGCAATCCGGCGGCGATCGCGTCGCTGACCCTGGCGATCATCGCCGGGCTGAGCTCGTGCCGGGCGGCCGGCTGCAACAGGCGGTTGACCGCGTCGCCGGCCTCGGGAATCCGGCGCGACACGCCGTAGTTCAGGATCGCGCCGTACACCGCCGCACCCACCGAATTGCCGACGATGCGCATAAACATGATCGACGAGGTCGCCATGCCGCGCTCGCCATAGCCGACGCTCGCCTGGGTCGATACCAGAAAAGCGGTGTTGCAGAAACCCATGCCGATGCCGATCAGCAGCGAACCCATAACCGGCCACCATAACGGGCTCGCCGGACCGAGCATCGCCAATACCGCCGTGCCGAGGATCAGCGAGACGCCGCCGATCGTCGCCGCTTGCCGATACGATGTGCGGATCATCAATCGGCCGGCGGCGAGGCTGGCAAAGGTCCAGCTGACCGAAGCCGCACCCAGAGCAAAGCCGGCCGCGGTCGGGCCGCGGCCCATCGCACCCTGCACATAAAGCGGCAAAAAGCCGTTGATCGACATCATGACGATGCCGGCGCTGAGCCCGCTGAGGCTGCCGACCGCGATGACCCGATGGCGCCACAGCCGCAACGGCAGGACCGGCTCCGGCGCGTCGCGCTCATGCGCCGCCAGGACCGCGAGCAAGATCACGCCCGCCGCCGCCAAGCCGAGGATCGTCAGCCACCCGGCCGAGTTGCCGAACTCGACCAAGGCCAGCATCAATGCGCCGGCGCCCAACATCATCAGGGCGGAGCCGAGATAATCGATGCGATGACGGCGGGGTGGCTGGTGCTCGTGCAGAAACAGCCCGAACATGACAAAGGTGATCGCCCCGATCGGCAAGTTGATCCAGAACACCAACGACCAGGTCACGTGCTGCACCAGAAACGCGCCGAGCATCGGGCCGATGATCGCGGCGACGCCAAACACGCCCGAGATGTAGCCCTGGATGCGGGCGCGCTCTTGCGGCTCAAAGACGTCGCCGATGATCGTCGTCGCGATCGGCTGGATGGCGCCGGCGCCCGCCCCTTGCAAGGCGCGGAACAGCACCAACGGCACCATCGCCCAAGCCAACCCGCACAGGGTCGAGGCGACCAGAAACAGACCCGTCCCGGCGTAAAACACCCGCTTGCGCCCATAGAGATCGGCGAGGCGGCCGTAGATCGGGATCGTCACCGCCTGGGTCAGCAAATAAGCGGCAAACGCCCAGCTGAACAGCCGAAAGCCGCCGAGCGCCGCGACGATCGACGGCATCGCGGTGGCGACGATCGAGCTTTCCATCGCCGCCATAAAGGTCGCCATCATCACCGCCAGCAGCACCAGCCGCCGCGCATTGCGTGCTTCACTCGACTGATAGTCCCGGACTTGGCCGGCGGTCGCGGATTGCTCGGTCAACTGGCCCCCTTATGCCGCCGGCGCCGCGTTGGGCCGGCGCCGGGGCCATGTCTATCGAGCGGCTGTTTGTACAATAAGGCGGCAGTTCGCGCATCAGGAATGCATAAAAGACGGGCAATTGGATTGGCGGAGGCAAGCGGCTTCGACTTTCACCTGACGAGCCGGGGTCAGGCCAGTCAATGAGCCGCGGCGGCGCCATACGGGTCGGCATCTCCGGCTGGACCTATGCCGGCTGGCGCGGCCGGTTTTATCCGAAGGGGCTGCCGCATGCGCAGCAACTCGCCTATGCCAGCCGTCAGGTCGACACGATCGAAATCAACGGCACGCATTATTGCCTGCAGCGCCCCGACGATTTTGCTCGTTGGCGTGACGAGAGCCCGGAGGGTTTTGTCTTTGCGGTCAAGGGCAGCCGCTTTATCACTCATTTGAAGCAGCTGCACGATGTCGAAACACCGCTCGCCAATTTCTTTGCCTCGGGCGTGTTGCGCCTCGAAGAAAAGCTCGGGCCGTTTTTGTGGCAGTTCTCACCGCGCTTTCGCTTCGACCGAGACCGCCTCGACAATTTCTTGAGCCTGTTGCCGCGCGACACCGAAGCGGCGGCGGCGCTCGCGACGCGCCATGACCACCGCCTCGCCGGCCGTGACTGGACCACGACCGAGTCCCGGCGGCCGTTGCGGCATGCGATCGAGATCCGCCACCCGAGCTTTCTCGATCCCGCGTTCGCGGCGCTGTTGCGGCGGCACAACATCGCGTTGGTCTTTGCCGATTCCGTCGGGTGGCCCTATGCCGAGGATTTGACCGCCGATTTTGTTTATCTGCGGCTGCACGGCGCGCAAGAGCTTTACGCCAGCGGCTATGACGACGAGGCGCTCGATTGGTGGGCGGCGCGGATCAAGCTGTGGGCGCGCGGCCAGCAACCCAACGATGCGCGGCTGATCGTTACCGACGCGCCGCCGCGCGAGCGCCGTGCCCGAGATGTGTTTGTCTATTTTGACAACGACGCCAAGGTGCGCGCGCCGGCCGATGCCCGTTCGCTGATCGCAAAGCTTGCCCAATCGTAATGCCGCGTCATTCTCTCTAATCGACCGCGACCGCGCTGAGCGTCACCGCCGCGAAACCAGGGAGACCCGGACCATGACGACCCGCCCGCCCGCCGAGATCGGCATGCCGCTCGACGAGGTCGACACCCCAGCATTGATCATCGATCTCGACGCGTTCGAGCGCAATCTGGCGCGCCTGCCGCAACGCATCGAAGGCCGCAATGTGCGGCTGCGGCCGCACGCCAAGACTCATAAATGCCCGGTCATCGCCCTGCAGCAGATGGCGCGCGGGGCGGTCGGCGTTTGCGTGCAAAAGGTCGGCGAGGCCGAGGCGATGGTCTATGGCGGGGTGCCCGACGTGCTCGTCACCAACGAGGTCGTCGGCCGCCAGAAACTGCGCCGGCTGATGGCCTTGGCGCGTGTCGCGCGGATCGGCGTGTGCGCCGACGACGCCGGCCAGGTCGAAGCGCTCGCCGCCGCCGCCGCCGAGGCCGGGGTCATGATGCCGGTCTATGTCGAGGTCAATATGGGTGGCAATCGCTGCGGCGTCGAACCGGGCGAACCGGCGCTCGATCTTGCCCGCCATGTCGCCGACAAGCCGCATCTCAGCTTTGCCGGGCTCCAGGCCTATCACGGCTCGGCCCAGCATCTGCGTGGCTGGGAGGAGCGGCGGGCGGCGATCGCACAGGCCGCCGACAAGGCCGGGCTGACCCGCGACCTCCTCGAACGGCACGGCATTCCATGTCCCGTGGTGACCGGGGCCGGCACCGGCAGCTTTGAATTCGAGACCGCGAGCGGCGTTTACACCGAATTGCAATGCGGCTCGTACATCTTCATGGACGCCGATTACGGCCGCAACCTCGACCCTGATGGCGCCCCGACCCAGGCGTTCGAGCCGAGCCTTTTTGTCTGGGCCACGGTCATGAGCCGCCCGGCGCAGGAGCGCGCGATCGTCGATGCCGGCCTGAAGGCGTTGGCGTTCGACTCGGGGCCGCCCGTCGTGTGGGACGAGCCCGCCGCAACCTACGAGCGCGCCTCCGACGAGCACGGGCGGCTGGCGGTGACCGGCGCCACCAACCGGCTGCAGATCGGCGACAAGATCCGCCTGGTGCCCGGCCATTGCGACCCGACCGTCAACCTCTACGATTGGTATGTCGGCATCCGCAACAATCGCGTCGAAGCAATCTGGCCGATCACCGCCCGCGGCGCTGTGTACTAGAACCGTGAATTCGCATTGCGTCGGCTGGTTGCGCTGATTGAGGCCTTTCGTCAGCAAGACACTAGCCTGATCGATCTCTATTGGACCGCTTTTGACCGCCCGTATTCGCAAGCTGCTCAGCGATCTGAGCGAGGCATTCTGGCTCATTCCTGCATCGATGGTGCTGGGCGGTGTATTGGGGGCGGTTGGCTTGATCAGGCTCGATGCCAGCGGCGCAGTACCGCAATCGTTGATCGCCAGCCCTTGGCTATACAATGGTGCGGCGACCGGCGCCCGAACGCTGCTTGGGGCCGTCGTCGCCTCCACGATCGGGGTCGCGGGGACTGTGTTCTCGATTACCGTTGCCGCACTGTCATTGGCGGCCGGGCAGATGGGGCCGCGGCTGCTGCATAATTTCACGCGGGACCGCGCCAACCAGGTGACGCTCGGCATCTTTCTCGGCACTTTCTCCTACGCGTTAATGGTATTGCGCAGCATCCGAACGCAAAGCGAGGGCGCATTCGTCCCGCATTTCGCGCTCAGCATCGGCCTGTTGCTGGCGTTTGTGTGCGTCGCGACGCTGGTGTTCTTTGTCGATCACATGGCCAATCGCATCAATGTCGACACGGTGATCGAGCTCGTCAGCAAGGATGTTTATTCGGCCGTTCAACGGCTGACCACCGAGGCCGAGCAGCCGGCGCCGCCCTCCGCCGATTTCTGGCTTAATGCCATTCCGGTCACTGATCAGCGGCGCGGCTATCTGCAGCAACTCGACGCCGAAGGTCTCGCCGATTGGGCGGCGGCACACAAAACCGCAATCCGCTTGCTGGTCCGGCCGGGAGAATACGTCTTCCCTGGCGCACCGATCGCGCTGGTTTTTCCACCCGTTGATGGCGCGGCTGACGCGATCCGCGAGGCCACGGCACTCGGACCAAAGCGGGTAAGCTCGGTAGACCTGGAATTCGCGGTGGATCAGCTGGTCGAGGTGGCGGTACGCGCGTTATCGCCTGGGATCAACGACCCCCACACCG
This sequence comes from uncultured Alphaproteobacteria bacterium, assembly GCA_963777435.1. Lineage (GTDB taxonomy): Bacteria > Pseudomonadota > Alphaproteobacteria > ATCC43930 > CGMCC-115725 > AP-15. Next base: position 1,348,084 of record CAVZQT010000003.1, on the reverse strand, counting down.
CGATCAGCGTCCTCAACCGCCTCGGTGCGGCATTGTGCGATGTCGCTCCATTGAAGCTCCCGACCGGCGTCTATTTACGCGATGGGCGGCTAAGGCTCGTCATTCCGAGCGTGGACTATGACGGACTTGTTGATTCGATGTTTCATATGATCCGGCAGAATGGGGCCGGCAGCCCGGCGGTGCTGATTCGGGAATTGGAGGTGCTGAGCGCCGTTATCAGCTGCGAGCATGACCCGATACGGGTCAAAGCGCTGCAACGTCACGCCGAGCTGACCTTGGGGGACGCCGAGCGCAATATCCGTAACGCGGGCGACCTTGAAGATGTTCGACGACGCCATCGACGCGTAATCGCCGTCCGCCAACAGGGGGCGGCAGCCTTCGCTGAAGATTTGGAGGCGGGTGCCGCTGCCCCGCTGAATAGCAGGACGGACCGAGTCGAAACTCGAGCAGATTTCCGGGAGTGACATTCGGTAGATGCGGGCATTTGCCGGAACCAGGCGGCAAAGAACTGTGTTGCGCGAAGTAGAGTTGCTCGCGCAACTGGTTTGACGATCGAGGACGAGACCGATGCAAACCGTTAAGTATCGATTGCTCGAACCACGCTTGGCGCCGCGCCGCACCAAGGTCGAAGTTCCGGGCTGGGGCGGACAACGCGAGCCGCGCCGCGACGGCTCACACGAGCAGGCTTGGCACTGCATGCCGTTTAATGAAGGCGCGCAATACGGAATCGAGCTGTTCTATCCATTCGACAATGAACTGCATGTGACCAGGCGCAACGGGCATGTGGTGCTCAGCGGCGATTTTGGTCCCGATCCGATGACCGGCATTCAATGGCCGCCATTCCGCAGCTTTGGCGAAGGCTATTACACCTACCAATTGCTGCTCGATCTCAAGGTCGATGACGACATGGCGGTGCGCACCGAGCCGCATCCGCGCTACTACACCTCGCCCGATGACGACGTCCCGCTGGCGGTGCCGGCCTTGCTGCGCACCAGCTGGTGGCCGATGATTTCGTTTATCGTGTTCAAGGCGCCGCCCGAGGGCCGGGTCCATATCTTCCGCCCGGGCGAGCCGTTTATGCAGATCCTATTTCTGCCGGCCGAGCCCCATTTTGAGCTTGTGCCGATGACCGAGGAAGAAGCGGCCGAGCGCGAGTTGCGCTCTCGCCGCATTCATGCCAGCCGCGAGACGCTAGGCAAGGATTCGACCTGGACATCGTCGACCAACACGGTGTTTGACGGCACCTATCGGTTTATCCTCGGCGCCGCCCGCGCCAAAGGCCGCGCCAACGAGGGTTAAGGCCCCGCCAGCGAGCGCTTGCTGCCTTTCACTAACCATTGCTCTCTGCCGTTATCGCGGTAGCGGGATTGCTCGGTCGTGAGCAATCCGGGCCAGGGGCGCCTGCCGACCGGGCACTGCTGCCGCGTCGTTAGTGCGACTCCAATAACTTTGTCTCGGCAGGAACCGCGCCCAACGACAGTGCGGCAGAAATCAGCTCTGCCGCACTGCCTCCAAATCAGCGGGGAACGACGATGCCGCCGACCCCCGGAATGCCGATAAAGGCGCTGTTGTGATGATGATGGTGGTGGTGATGATGATATGAGTAAGGGCGGTAGTAGCTGTTGTGATGATGATGGTGGTAGTAAGGATAGTTGTAGTAGCCGTTATTATAGCCGTAGTAGCCGTAATAAGGATAGTAGCTTTGCGCGACTTGGAAATCGGCGGCGGGCCGGACTTCTTGCGCCCGCGCCGCATTGTCGGCGTTTAGCAGCTCCACAGGGTTGGCGATCGGCGCCAACAGATCGGCATAAGACGAGGCCTGCAGTGCTTCGGACGACGCAGGAGGGTTGACCGCGGCTTGCGCGCCACTTGCAGTTGCCAGTCCGGTGACCGCGCCGATCAACCCGGCGATCTTCTTGTCCATCACTTCCTCCAATCTCGCGGCGCAGGCACACGCAATGCCGCGTTGACCCATACAGACCCAACAGCCGCCGGGATTCCGAAGTTCCGAAAAAGGGAAGCCCCGAAAAGTTAATGTATTGGAACGGCCATCTTCATATGCAGTGCCGCGTGTGAAGAAAAAACGAGCGTCTTTCCTACTTCTTCCGTCGAAGTCGAAAAAATTATCAGCCGCCATTTTCTTCCGTTCGCGCTCCTCGGGAGCAACTCTGAGAGTATCGGGAGCCGGAAACCTGGGGGTCCGCCTGAGCGTAGACCCCAGGCAACTCCGCAACCAACTCTCAGGGCCAGCCGCAGAGATTGCGGGCGGCCCGACGGTTGAGACCGCGGGTCAGCGCACCACGACGCCGCCGACACCCGGAATCCCGATCACCGTTCTTTGATGATGGTGGTGGTGGTGATGATTATTGCGGGTGTAATGCCGGGAATAGGTGTGGTGATGATGGTGGTGGTGATTATTGGCGTACGGGTAAGCGGTGTAGTAGGCTTGAGCCAGCTGCAATTCCGGCAGCGGCTCGACCGCCGCTTCCTGCGCCCGCATCGCATTGTCGGCCTGCAATTGGGTGATCGGATTGGCGATCGGCGCCAATAAATCGGCATAGGAACTCGCCTGCGAGCCTGCGGCGGGGGTGCTCGGAGAGATGGCGGCCTGCGCTGTACTCATCGTTGCCAGCCCGGCAACCGCGCCGAGCAACCCCGCGATCTTCTTGTCCATTTGGTTCCTCCAAATTTCACGACGCGAACGCAGCAAAACGATCGCGTTAGTCCATGCTCCAAACACAAGCCGCAAATCGGAGGTTCCGAAACAGCCAAGTAGGGCCGTTTTATTAGAATAGCCCAAAGGCCAAACCGGTGTTTTGCGCCCGGCGAGCCGGAACGATCCGGCTGATGCGTGCGGGCTGGCCAATTTGTCCGCAAAGAACCTCGGCACCGCGCTCGACTCCGTTCGAGAGCGAAGCGCTCTCACAGCGCCGGCTGCCCACGGCCCGCACGAACCGACACTCAAGGTTAAACGGTGTGCGTTTAATCCTGCTAATTTGGATTAGCTCGTCTCGGTATTCGCCAGCGGCGCACATACCGGGCTCTGGGGAGGAGCACCAATGGGCCCTCGCGAAATAGCTATCCGGCTCGGCGCTGCCCTGCTGATGGGTGCGGTCATCGGCTTCGAGCGGCAGTGGCGGCAGCGGATGGCGGGTCTGCGAACCAACGCGCTGGTGGCGCTCGGTGCGGCTGGGTTTGTCATATTTTCCACAACGGGCTCGGGCGATAACAGTCGGACGCAGGTTGCGGCCCAGATCTTGGCGCCGGCGTGATCCTGCGCGAAGGCATCAACATTCGCGGCCTCAACACCGCAGCAACCCTGTGGTGCTCGGCGATGGTCGGCATGTTCGCCGGCGCGGGGCAACTCGTCGCCAGCACGCTAGCCGGCGCCTTTATCGTCGGCACCAACCTCTTCCTCCGTCCGATCGTCAGCCTGATCAACAAACAGCCGCTCGGCGCGGTCGAGGTCGAAACCCAATATGCCGTCGAATTGCGCTGCCAGGGCCAACAAGAAGCTCATGTCCGCGCGCTGCTGTTGCAGCCCGCGGCGAGCGCCGGGTTGGGTCTTCGCCGGCTGACCAGCGAAAACCTCGAAGATTCGCCTCAGGTCACGGTCAGTGCGCTCCTCGTCTCGCCAAATCGCCATGACTCTGCACTCGAACAGATCATCGGCCGGATGAGCCTCGAACCGTTCGTCACCGCGGCCCACTGGCAAGCCGAGCAGGCCGCCGCCGAGAGCTAGAACCTTCCGTCGCTGCCTGGCCTTAACCGCCGCCCCTTTGGTTAAGCGCAATCCTAGCGCGAGCGCACCCCGGTCTCCGCCACCCGAGGCAAATCTGCGATGATCGGGCCGCCATCGCCGCTGGTTCAACACGGGCTCTGCGCGTAGACTTAGTGGCGACAAACTGCGGTGGAGGGCGCGATGAAGTTTCTCGACGATGGAATGATTAGTGGGTTGCTGCCGGCCGAGACGGCATCTTTTCCGTCACCAGTGCCGACGCAAATCGTTTCGAGCGACGAATACCTGCCGATTCCGCAAACCGCGCAGCAGAAAGAGGTGGAGGCGCGGCTGATCGAGATCAGCGACCGCCTCGCCAAGCGTCAGGGAGTGTCGCGACGCCGGTTTTTTCAGACCGCCGCCGGCATGGCCGCATCGTTTGTGGCGATGAACCAGGTTTTTGGCCGCTATTTTGCCGCCACCGAGGCGGAAGCCGCGACCCCCGAACTCGCCAATCAACTGGCCGCAGCGAATGCCGGCCAGTTCATTTTCGACGGCCACACCCACTTCCTGCGCGACGACACGCGGCTGACCGGCTTTGTCAAGGGCCGCGAGGCGGTCGGCCAATGGGGCTGGAACAAGGAATTGTCGGGCAAGGAACAGACGCTCGACGACCTCAAGTTCAACAACTACGTCAAAGAGCTCTATATGGACAGCGATACCAAGATCACGATCCTGTCCAACTCGCCTTCGGTTGAGGCGCAAGACTGGTTCCTGCCGCAAGATCAGGTCTTCAAGACCCGCACCGCGGTCAACGAGAAGGCCGGCACGCGCCGTATGATGGCGCATTTCACCTTCACCCCGGGATGGGATGGCTGGCTCGACAAGGTCGACGAGGCGATCGAGAAGTACAAACCCAATTCCTGGAAGGGCTACTCGGTCGGCGACAACACCCACAAAGAGCTCGACGGGCACCCCTGGCACGCCGACGACGAGAAATTGATGTACCCGTTCTACGAGAAGATCGCGAAGAGCGGCATCAAGAACGTCTGCATCCACAAGGGTCTCTTCGCTCCGGCCGTCGCCGAGAAATTCCCGCGCCTATTGCCCTATGCCGATGTCAGCGATATCGGCAAGGCGGCGAAGGATTGGCCGCAGCTCAATTTCGTCGTCTACCACTCGGCCTATCGCTGGGTCGGCGCCAACCCCGCCGATGCGATGGCGGAGTTCGACAAGACCGGCCGTTCGTCATGGACGAGCGATCTCGCCGAGATCCCGCTGAAATACGGCGTCACCAATGTATACGGCGATCTCGGGCAGATTTTCGCGTGGACTGCGGTGGCCCAGCCACGCCTTGCCGCGGCGCTGATGGGGATGCTGGTCAAGGGCCTCGGGTCAGACCATATCGTCTGGGGCACCGACGCGGTGTGGACCGGCGCGCCGCAATGGCAAATCGAGGGGTTGCGCCGGCTGGAAATCCCCGAAGACATGCAAACGAAATACGGTTTCAAACCGTTGGGCCCGGCCGACGGCCCGCTCAAGACTGCGGTTTTTGGCGGCAATTCCGCCCGGCTCTATGGGCTCGAACAGCATGCAGAGCTGGTCAATCACGACCGCTTTGCGGCGATAAAAGCCGACTATCTCGCCAATGGCGGCGGCCGCAGCAATCTGCGCTACGGCTATGTAGCTAGGTCCGCGTGACGGGGCGATATCGACATTCTGCCATCACCCTTTGACCCGGCGAGAGCTGATCACGGCAGCATTGGGGGTCGGCGCAGCTTTCCCGGCATGTGCCGAGGGACCGCTGGCAAAGGTGTCACAGAGTGCAGCGGCGTATCAGAACACACCCAAGGGCTTGTTCAGCTGCGCCGCCTGCAGTTTTTTCATCCGGCCGCGCAGCTGCAAGGTGGTGAGCGGCGATATCAGCCCCACCGGCTGGTGCAAGCTTTTCGACTTGGCCGATTGACGACGCAAATTGCGAAGCGCCGCGCTTGTCTGGTCAAACGAGCCCGCCGCTAGTCACGGCCCATAGGGACAAACAGGGGCCAAAATGGGATGGAGGGAAACGAATGTCTGTTCGCGCCTTGATCGCGACCGTCCTGATGACCGCTGCGCTCCCCGCGCTGGCACAAGAGGCAGCGAAGCGGCCGACCACCGACTGGCCGGGTTATCGGGAAGGCAATTACGTCATCAAGGACTATAAATTCGTCAGCGGTGAGAGCTCGCCCGATTTGAAGCTACATTACCGCACGATTGGCACGGCCAAAACGAACGCGGCCGGTGAGGTGGTTAACGGCGTGTTGTTGTTGCAGGGCAACACCGGCACCGGCGCCAACTGGTTCCGGCCGACATTGGCCGAGCAATTATTCGAGCTGGGCCAGCCGCTCGACACGGCGAAATACTACATCATCATGCCGGACGCGCTGGGCCGTGGCGGCTCATCAAAACCGTCCGATGGTCTCAAGGGCCAGTTCCCGCATTACCGCTACCATGACATGGTCGACCTGACGCACCGGCTGGTCACCGAGGGCCTGAAGGTCGCCCATTTGCGCCTCATCATCGGCAGCTCGCTCGGCTGCATGCAGCAATTTTTGTGGGCTGAGTGGTATCCCGATCTGATGGACGGCACGGTCGGGCTGTCGTGCCAGCCGGTAGAGATCAGCGGCCGCAACTACATGCTGCGCCACGGCGCCGCCGAGCTGATCCGCCACGACCCGGCCTGGCGCAATGGCGACTACGACAAATCCCCGACCCTCTACATTTACGCGGCGGCCGGCAACGACCTGACCGACAGCCCGGTGCGCATTCAAGAACAGGCGCCGACCATGGCGGCCGCGAGGGCGCTCTATGACAAGCGCGTTGCAGCGATGAAAAGCCGCGACGCCGACGACACGCTCTACGAGCTCGAAGTCGATCTATGACTACAGCCCCGAGGCCGACCTGCCGAGGATCAAAGCGTATGTAATGCTGATCAACAATGTCGAGGATTTCGCCGACCCGCCGACACTCGGCACGGTGGAACGGGCCTTCAAAAAGATCGCCCATGGCACCTACGTGTTGACGCCCTACAGCAAGGACACGCACGGGCACTTCACCCATTACTACGCCGCGATTTGGAAGCCGTATCTGGTGAAGTTTATGTCCGATCTGCCGCCGCCGACCGCGGCGCAATGACCGCCGCGGAGCGTGACGGGCTGCTGCTCGCGAACCTAACGACTTCACTGACCCTTTGGGCGAAAATGGTCGATGCGTTGCCAGCCAGTTATTGGCTTGGATCCCCAAGGATCTCGGTGGCGGCACGGATCCCTTCCTGGGCGGCGCCTCCGCATGTAGTCTTGAAAGTTGATCGAGCTACGCGGCTCAATCATCGCACAAGGACAGCCTAGACGCCAATTCTGCCCGCCCCACAATGGCGGCAGCGCGCCCAGCCTGACACCCTTTTGTCATCGAATTGTGATCAAATCCGGGGCAACCCTGGAGCAAGCTCGCCGCCATGACAACGCCGGATACTAGATTTACCCTCGAACTGAATCGTCGCAAGCTGCTCGCCGCTGCCGGCATCGGAAGCGGGGCTGCAGTCGCGGCATCGCTATTCGGAGGCGGAGCCGTCGAGGCCCAACCGGCCGCACCCACCCGGCCCGATCCGGCAGCGCCGCCCCCGGTCTCGGGGCTCCATCTGCAGTTCGGCGCCGATGCGTCCTCGGAGATCGTAGTGTCGTGGCACACGCTGCGAGCGGTGGGCAATCCGCGTGTCGTGCTCGGGCGTCCCGACGGTAAGTTCGAGCGCACGGTTGAGGCCAAACCGACCAGCTACACCGACGCGAAGTCGGGCCAGGTGGTTTACGCCTATACGCCCGGATCGGCGGATTGCGGCCCGACACCTCTTATCTGTACGGGGCGTTCCACGACGGCGCCGAGCCGGAATTCAGCACCTTTCGGACCGGCCCCCGCGGGCGCGCGGCGTTCACCTTCACCAGCTTTGGCGATCAGGGCACGCCGACCCTCGGCAAGAAATACCTGCCATCCGAGGCTGTGCCGAGCCCGAAGACGCTGTATGTAAATGACAATCTCGGCTCGCCGGCGGCCGGCGACACCACCCTCGGTGTCGAGCGGCTGCAACCGTTGTTCCACCTGTTCAATGGCGATCTCTGCTACGCCAATCTCGCCAACGACCGGGTGCGCACCTGGTGGGATTTCTGGGAGAACAACAGCCGCAGCGCGCGTAATCGCCCGTGGATGCCTTCGGCCGGCAATCACGAGAACGAACTCGGCAATGGGCCGATCGGGTACCAGGCCTACCAAACTTGCTTTTCGGTGCCGCCAGCTGACGGCCAGACCGAGGTGACCCGCGGGCTGTGGTATGCCTTTACCGCCGGTGCAGTACGCGTGATCAGCATCGCCAATGACGATGTCGCCTACCAGGATGGGGGCAACTCCTACGTCCGGGGCTATTCGTCGGGCGCGCAGAAGGTCTGGCTGGAAAAAGAGTTGTCCGCCGCCCGCAATGACCGCGACATCGATTGGATCGTCGTGTGCATGCACCAGGTCGCGATCTCGTCGGTCGACAAGTTCAATGGGGCCGATCTTGGCATCCGCGAGGAGTGGGTCCCGCTGTTCGACAAATACGGCGTCGATCTCGTCGTCTGCGGGCACGAGCACCATTACGAGCGCTCGCACCCGATCCGCGGCCAGGAAAAAAACCCGACGCTGACCCCCGTGCCCGTCGCCACGGCTACCGATGTGATCGACACCTCCAAGGGAACGGTGCACATGGTGATCGGCGGCGGTGGAACCTCGGTCCCGTCGAACACGCTGTTTTTCAACCCGCCGCAATGCCGCGTGATTACCGCGGTGGGTGCGCCTGACCCGAAGACCGGCAAGCGGCCGCCGGTCTACGTCCATGAGCAGGCGCCCTGGTCGGCGGTGCGAAACGCCGCGCATTCCTATGGATTCGCGGCATTCACCGTCGATCCGGGATCGCATCGCGGCGATGTCACCTCGATCAAGGTCACCTATTACGACGTCGTCGGGACCGACGGTCAGCTCGCCCCGTTCGAGAGCTTTACGCTGCGACGCCCGCGCCGCGACTAAACCAATTCTCGCGGGAGCTTGTTCACGCCGTTGCCAAGTGACGGCATGGCCGGCAGTGCGAGATGAACTGCGCGGCGCTTTGTTCCCAGGAGTGCGTCAGGGCGAACGCACGGCAGCCGGCTCGCGATACCGTCAGCGCCTTCAGGCAAGCGGATTTAAGATCTTCATCGAGTACGCCGACCGGATCGTTGCCAATCACGTCCTGTGGTCCCGGGACGGGGTATGCGGCAACCGGCACGCCGCAGGCCAGCGCTTCGAGTTGAACGATGCCGAATGTGTCGGTGCGGCTCGGGAACACGAACACGTCTGCCGCCGCGAGATGCGTCGCCAAGGTGTCCCCTTCCAGCTGACCGAGAAAATGGGTTTCCGGAAAACGGCGCTGCAGCTCGCCCGCCTGAGGGCCGTCGCCAATGACGACCTTCGACCCCGGCAGATCAAGCGCTAGGAATGCGGCCAGATTTTTTTCGATCGCGAGGCGGCCGATGCTGATGAAAATCGGGCGGGGCAGATCGAGTGTCGCGGCGCGCTCGGGGCGGAAAAGGTCGGTATCGACGCCGCGCGTCCACATCGCCAGATGCGCAAAGCCGCGCTTGCCAAGCTCCTCGATCAATGAGCGGGTGGAAACCATTGTCACTGCCGCCGCGGCATGAAAGCGGCGCAACAGCGCGTAGGTCCATGACAGAGGGACCGGGAGCCGCGCCGAAATGTACTCGGGAAAACGCGTCATGTAGCTGGTTGTAAAGGGCATTTTTCGCGCGAGACAATAGCGCCGCACGGCATGCCCGATCGGCCCCTCGGTGGCGATATGCACGCAATCGGGTGCGGCACTCTCAACCCGCCGCGCGATCTCCCGCAGCGCCGGGATGCCGCAGCGAATGCTCGGATAGGTCGGCAGTGGAAAACTCGGAAAGCCTTCCGGCGTCAGAAACTCGATCTCGGCGCCCAGCTTGCGAGCGTGGTCGGCAAGGCAATGCAGGCTCCGGACGACGCCGTTGACCTGTGGCGACCATGCATCGGTGGCGATCAGAATCCGCATCAGATCGTGCCACTCACGACGGCAATCGCATCAGCGGCTGTCCCACTCGAATGACAGCACCCTGCTGTACCGAGCTGCAAAGGCTGACATCCTTTGGCGCAAAGACGATGATTGTCGACCCGTGTTGAAACCATCCCATTTCTTGCCCTTTGTCGAGCGAGGCCCGGCATGGGATTTCGGCCTCCCCGCGATATTGCATATTCAACAGCTTGCCGAGAAAATGCAGCCGGATGCTGGCCACGAGAATCGCCGCCACCGGCACCAGCGTAATGACGACGCCTGATGGGCGCAGTATCGCCGGAATGACCGCGCGCTCGTTCTTGCAGAACAGCTTGTCAATGCGGCGCAGTGCTGTCGGATTGACGTTCCACGAAGCACCGGAGATGTAGCTGACTTTGTCCACGAAGCAGTCGTACGGCGCGTGAAAGCGGTGATACATCGTGGGCGTCAGCCGCAGCGTGACGTATTGGCCATCGCCATAATGCTGGACGAGGTGCGGATCGATCAGCAAATCTTGCAATGTGTAGGAAAAACCCTTGGCTTGGATCAGCTCGTTGCGGTCGATCTGTCCGCAGGCGCCGACAATCGCATCGCAGGGACTGGTTAAAATACCCGGGTCGGGGAAGATCGGCCGCGCGCCGGGTTTCAGCTCTCGCGTAAAGCACGCGTGCAGGCTCGCGAAATCGCTGAGTTTGCGCATCGCTCAGGTCGAGATCAGCAAACCGCCGCCACATCGCGACCGAGGCTCGCGCCAGCAACGGCGACTCGATCTGACTGAACCAACCGAACAGCCGGTTCGCCAATTGATGTGGGATGCGGTTTGACAGCAGAAAGCTGATGTCCTCCCCGAAACGGGTTTTGGCCAAGCGGGTTTTGGCGGATGCTGACCGCGTTGTCATATCCATGTAAACATCATCGAATAAGGACTGAGTCCATGGAGGCGGCAGTCACCAGCGCAAAGCTTACCTGGCCATGAGTTTGGCAATGCCGACAGCTGGCCTGAAGGCGCGGCTGGAGCTATCGAAGGCAAAGCAACGGTCGCTTGCCGGGACACCCGCGCATCGCCCGATTCGTGGCGTCGCTGGTGCCGTTTTATCAGTACGACGAAGCGCGGTTTTTCGGGGCGGATGCGGCCCCCGACGAGGTTGTGACGCAACGCCGCGCCGATTTCGCCAGGCTCTCGGACCTCTACCGCAAACGATATGCCGCCACATTGCAGCTGACGGCCGAGGCCACCGAGGTGATCTCGGATCTGCAATTTACCGAGGCTTATCGCGTCCCGTTTCAGTTCAGCCACTATGTGCGCCGGCACCTGCCGGTCGGCGCGTTTCTGCAATCCTCGTCCGGGGTCACGACAACCGATCTCGACGGCAATTCGTTCTACGACCTGACCGGCTCCTACGGCGTCAATCTGTTCGGCTACGATTTCTACAAAGAGTGCATCGACCGCGGCATCGAGCGCGTGCGTGCGCTGGGCCCGGTATTGGGCCCCTATCATCCTCTGGTCGCCGACAATGCCGCGCGCCTCGTGCGCCTTTCGGGAATGGACGAGGTCTCGTTTCACATGTCGGGGACGGAGGCCGTCATGCAGGCGGTCAGGCTCGCGCGCTACCATACCAAACGCTCGCATCTGGTGCGCTTCTGCGGGGCCTATCATGGCTGGTGGGGTGATGTGCAGCCGGGCGTCGGCAATCCGGCGCCGACGCATGGGACCTACACACTGAAGGAGATGTCCGAGGCCACGCTGCGGGTGCTGCGCAGCCGGCGGGACATCGCCTGCGTACTGGTCAACCCGGTGCAAATGATGCACCCGAACAGCGCGGCGCCGGCCGATTCGACCTTGGTCGACAGCACCAGGCAGGCGGGTCTCGATCGCACGGCCTATGCCGATTGGCTGAAGCAACTGCGCGAGATCTGCACCGAGCGCGGCATCGTGCTGATCTTCGACGAGGTCTTTGTCGGCTTCCGCCTCGCGCCCGGCGGGGCGCAGGAATATTTTGGCGTCGAGGCCGACCTCGTCACCTATGGCAAGACCCTCGGCGGCGGTTTGCCGATCGGCGCGGTCTGCGGCCGCAAGCATCTGATGAAGCGTTTCCGCGACGATCGCCCCGCCGATATCTGTTTTGCCCGCGGCACGTTCAACTCGCACCCCTATGTCATGGCGGCGATGAACGAATTTTTGCGGCGCCTCGAAGAACCGGCGATCTGCGCGCTCTACCGCGATCTCGACCAAATTTGGGATCGCCGCGCCGCGGCGCTTAATCGACGGCTGCGCGATGCCGGGTTGCCGGTGCAGGTGACAAACCTGTCGTCGATCTGGACGATCTGCTACACGCGGCCTTGCGCCTACAACTGGATGTTCCAGTATTATCTGCGGGCGGAAGGTCTGGCTTTGAGCTGGATCGGCACCGGCAGGCTGATCTTCAGCCTGAATTACACCGAAGCCGACTTCGAGGCGGTCGCCGACCGCTTTGTTGCCGCCGCCGAGGAGATGCAGCGCGGCGGCTGGTGGTGGGAGGACCCGCTCGCCAGCAACCGCAGCATCAAGCGCCGGATTTTGCGCGAGATGATTGCTCATCGACTGTCGCCCCGCCGCGCTCGTGGGGCGACCGGCTAGACGAGGCCCCTGGGCACCGTCATTGACTGTGGCCTAGCGCCAACTCGTCGTCGTCGATATCGCCGCGCAACAATTGGTACGGCGCCTTATAATAAAGTTTGATGTCGTGGAACGGGTCCGTCACGATCTTGAACGCCCAAACCAACCCGGTCTGCAAGTCCCTGATAAAGAATAACTGAATGGATCGAAGTATTACCCCCGCTACTCCGATAATCAGCCAGCACATCCCGATCTGATGGACGAAACCGAGGGCGCTTTCCCACGGGCGGACCATCCCGAAAAACGTCGGCTTGAAGTATAACGGCACTGGAGACAAGGCCCAAATCGAGAGCAATACCACCTTCCGGCGGAGATTGTAGCCGACTTTGACTTCCTCTTTATATTCGTGAGTGACGTCGTTTACCGTGTCGTAACCCTTGGGCTCGAAGAAGAAATGGCCGATCTGGCGGCTGGTCATCGACACGATCCATCCGGTCATTGCCGCGATCGCCGGGTCCCAGAACAGCAAGAAATACATAACGACAAAGCTGGTCGCGCTCAACAAATGCAGCGATTGGTTAATTAAGCTGTGGTGATAGTAACGGTGATCGTCCCAACGCTGAATTTTCAGCGTCTGCATAAACCCACTCATCTAACCATCCCCCTTTGACAAATCCCGGCACGGTCAGCCCGAACTTGGCGGTCTGCGGTGCTCACTCTCTTGCGTCTTGGTCGATCTTTACAAACCTCAGAAGCGAAAAATGGCCGAATGGCGGCATCGCCCGACGCTCGATCAGGCGCACATCTTTTCGCTGTTCGGTCCAGCGAACGAATCGGTCCCAGGGAAACTCGGTCCGCCACCCGAGCCGACATACGATCGGTTGGAGGGCGCGCTCGACCAGTCGCCGTAAGCCGTCATCAGCGCCGACGCGGCTGAGGAGAATCATCTCGCCGCCGGGCCTGAGCATTCGGGCGCACTCGTCGAGCGCCGCCTCCGGGTTTGGCGCGGTCGAAATGACATGGCTCGCCACGACGACGTCGAACGACGCATCGGCGAATGACAGATGCTCTGCATCCATCACCTCCAGCTTCTCGACGTTGGTAAGCGACAGCTCCGCCACTCGTTGCCGCGCTTTGCGGAGCATCTCTTTCGAGATATCGATGCCGATTATGCGATTCTGCGGGGAATAGCCGGGGAGCGAGATGCCGGTGCCGACACCGACCTCGAGAATTCGGCCTCCCACTCGTTCAGCAGCAGCGATCGTCTCCCGACGCCCGCGCTCGAAGATCGCGCCAAAGATCAGGTCGTAGACCGGCGCCCAGCGCGCATACGCCTTCTGCAAGCTGCTCTTGTCGGGCTCCGCCCGCAACTCCTTCCCGACAGCTTGCGTCACGAACCCTTGCCGCATTCATATTGCAAAACAGTCATATCTAAGACCTAGCCATCCTTTGTTGCAGTACAGTGTAAAAATCATTGCAGTTTGATGGCGACGCGTTTGCGGCGACACGTTCCTGGCGCTTGGCTAAATGCCATACTGCCTGAGAACTCGGTTGAGAACGCTTTTGCTGTCGGGGAGTGCTCCTGCCATTCGGACTATTTGTCATTCCCGCGCAGGCGAGATCCGGGTCAGCGGGTGCTTAACAGGTGATTTGATGCCGCTGGCGCCGATTGACCGTCGCTAGCGAGGCGGCTGGGCGACAGCTAGATTCGGCACTCCTCCGCCCAGTTTCTCGCGGGCTTCGTTCAGCGCTTGGAGACTGGCGATTGTTTCTTGGGGTCGTCTTGTTGCTACGCCAACCAGCAATGCCTCGATAAAGCCGAGCGTGGCCGTATGCATACTGAGCATCTCCGCCCGCCCGCGCGGCACTGGCAAGACGAAATCCACGCGGCCTCGCAACGTCGCGGCGAGGGTGTCGGTTATCAAAAACGATCGCAGACCCAGTCGAGCGATTTCGTCGAGCAGCGCGGCGAGTTCGGCGTAGACGCGGCCATAGGCGAGGATGACCACCAGATCGCCCGCGCGCAGCCGCCGCAGATCGTCCGCGAACAGGAGGCCGGTGTTTGCGAGAGGCTCGGCGATCAGCCCAAATCTGCGGAGCTGGATAACCAGGTAATCGGCAATCGCGCTCGATGGCCCGAGACCAAAAACGAGGACGCGCCCGGCGTTGGCAACCGCATCCACCGCCTTTTCGAACAACGCCGGCGTAATGCTCCGGCGCAGGCCTTCGAGAGACCCAGCATGGATCTCGAGCGTCATATTGAAGGCCGCAAACAGATCGTCGCCGACTTCGCCGAGCGTGCGGCTCAGTCGCTCTGCCGGTGATAGCGAGGTTCGAAGCTCATCGGCCAATGCCCGCCGCAATTCATCGAGACCGGAAAAGCCGAGTGCCCGCGTTGCCCGCACGACGGTGGCGTCGCTGGTCTCCGCCTTCGCTGCCAGCGCCGCAGCAGAACTGATCAGCACCTCCTCCCGATTGCCCTGAAAAAACCGCACGACGCGCCGCTCGGCGGAACTCATCTCTGCTGCCCGAAGCGCAACCCTTTCGTCGAAGGTCAGGACCGCTTCTGCTGCTTTTTGACGCATGTAGTATTCTCAACTATTTGAGAGGCAGGCTGTTGTAGATGCTACTACCTCAACTCTATTCACACTGCGACCGAATCGGTCTCGGCTGTATCACAATCCGGGCCCAAGACAGCGATCCGCAAACCCAAAGCTGAGGCACTACAATGGATGATGCTCTAAAGCGAGAAGAAGCCTTGAGCAAGGTGCCGGAGGTCACCCTCGGATTCTGGATCATCAAGATCGCCGCAACCACGTTGGGGGAGACCGGCGGCGACTCGGTGACGATGACTCTCTTGCACGCCGATCGTAATGCTCACAACGGTGGTTATCTCATCGGTACCGCGATTTTCGTTGCCCTTCTCGTTGTCTTGGTTACGGCGCAAATTCTTGCCAAAAGGTTCCATCCTTTCCTCTACTGGGCGACGATCGTCGCGTCGACGACCTTCGGCACCACAATGGCCGATTTTGCCGATCGATCGCTGGGCATCGGCTATACCGGCGGCTCGACCCTGCTTTTCTGCTGTCTGATGGTAGTGCTTGGCCTCTGGTACTGGTCCGAAGGCACAATCTCCGTCAACACCGTGAGCACCCCAAAGGTCGAGATTTTCTACTGGGCGGCGATCACCTTTTCGCAGACGCTCGGGACGGCGCTCGGCGACTGGATGGCCGATACCGGCGGCCTCGGCTATGAGGGTGGCGCGCTGGTCTTTGCGGCGGGCCTTGCGGTGATCGCCGGCTTGTACTTCTGGAGCAATGTGTCGCGCGTGCTGCTGTTCTGGGCCGCGTTCATCTTGACGCGCCCGCTCGGCGCTACCCTCGGCGACTTCCTCGACAAACCCACAAGCCATGGCGGGCTCGCGCTGAGCCGGCCGCTCGCCTCAGCGGTAATCGCCGCCTTTATCATCGTGTGCCTATTTGTGCTGCCGCACCGCGCCGGCCGGCACCCGACCGCAACCAGCGCCGCTTGACGGCCAGGCTGCGCTGCGCCGACCTAACCGCTCCTGGTTTTAAGGTGTTTTGATGCGGGTCAGCAACGTACCGGCGATTACGCCCCGCTACTGGGCCGGCATCCTGGTTGCGAGCATGTGCGGCGCCAACACCGGCGATTTCCTGTCGCACAATCTGCATCTTGGGCATACTCGTGGGCTGTTGCCGCTGGCCGCCTTGTTCCTTCTGATCCTGTGGGCCGAGCGGCGCGCAAGGATTGTGACCGAAGCCTATTACTGGCTCGCCATCATCGTCCTTCGCACCGCGGCGACCAATCTCGCCGATTTGTGCACCCATGACCTGAACCTGGGCTATGGAATAACCGAAGTCGGTCTGACGTCTCTGCTGATTGCATTTGTCGTTTCTGATCGCAGCGCGGGCGCCTCCGCAACCTCGGTTGCACGGGAAGATCGCGCTCGGGTGCCGACCACCAATGCAAACTACTGGCTGGCGATGCTGACCGCCGGCACGCTCGGCACCGCGAGCGGCGATTTCACCGCCGATGTGGTTGGGCTGGGACTCTTTTACGGCTCCGCTGTGCTGACGGCGCTGTTCGCGGTTGTGTTGATCATTTCCTGGGCTTTCGGCGGCATGTCGAAGCCGTGGTATTGGGCCAGCATCGTCGCGGCGCGCACGGCCGGCACCACGTTAGGAGATTTGCTCGCGAGCCGGCACGGGCTTGATCTTGGACTGCCGCTGAGTACGGGTATTACAGCCTCGATGCTCACCGTCATTGTTCTGTTTTGGCCGCATCCGAGCAACGCGGAGATCGCCGTCGCGCGCTGATCCAATCGCAATGCGCAGTGAATTAGCCCAACTCGCCTCGAAACATTCGCCCCCAGGAGGAGATACGCCAATGCTGAAACCACTTCATGCACCTGGTCTTGCGGCGGTCATAGCGCTGACCCTCAGTTTCCCCATGATCGGCTACGCCTACACCGGGCAGGAGCTTGCCCCGCAGGCAAAGGTTTCGTTGCCGCAGGCACGCGCCTTAGCGCTCAAGGCCGTACCCGGCACAATTAGCGGCCAAGAACTGGAAAAGGAACCCGGCGGGACGGGGCTTCGCTACTCGTTCGACATCAAGGCGGGAGAGAAGACCTTCGAGGTCGGCGTCGACGCCCGGACCGGCGCTGTGCTAGAAAGGAAAGCCGAAGGGCAAAACCCGGATTAACAGGCGAAGCATGACCGCCTGTTGAGGCCCTCGCGCACTAGCGAGGCCCCCCGAGGCGACTTCCGCGGGTGCGACATGGAAGAGAAAAACGGAACTTAGTCCCGACCACACGATTGGTCGACGGGATCGCTATAGGTCGAGCACTAACACCGGGGTTTTGGCGCGCGAGCAGCAGATCAGCACATAGCGGCGGCGGTCGTCGTCCGACAGGATTTGGTCGCGGTGATCGGGCTCGCCGTCGAGATAGCGGGTCAGGCAAGAGCCGCAGTAGCCGAGTTCGCATGAGGTTCTGACCGGGATATCGTGGCCGCGCAATACGTCGATGATCGTCTCGCCGGCGGGAATTTCGTATTCGCCGCCGCTCCGCGCGAGGCGGACGCGAAATGGCTGATCCGCACCTAACAGCTCGGGCGGGCTCGCCGCCGGACCGGAAAAATATTCGCAATGGACCGTACCTGCCGGCCAGTCGGCCGAAGCCGCCGCCGCGGCCCGCATCATGCCGGCCGGACCACAATAATAAAGATGCGTTCCGGGCTGCGGGTCACGCAATGCCGCGGCGATGTCGAGCCCGCGCGCCGGATCACCGCCATCATGATGAAAGCGCACCCGTCCTTGCGCCGCGAGCAGATCGAGCTCGTCGCGGAACGCGGTCGTCTCGGGCGAACGGGTGCAGTAATGCAATAGGAACTCGGCCCGCCGGCGGCGCAGTTCGGCGATCATCGCCATGATCGGGGTGATCCCGATGCCGCCGGCAAGCAACAGATAGCGCTCGGCGTCGTCGGTCAGCGGGAAGTTGTTGCGCGGCATCGCGGCCTCGACCGGATCGCCGACCCGGACCCGATCGTGCCAGTGGCCCGAGCCTTGTCCGGCGCGCTCGCGCAGCACCGCAATGCAATAATGCCGGCGCTCGGCCGGGTCGTTCCACAGCGAGTAATCGCGCACCGCGCTATCGCCGTGACGCACCGCGATATGCGCGCCGGCGGCAAAGCGCGGCAGGTCGCGCCCGCGCGGATCGACAAGCTCGTAGCCGTTGATCGCCTCGGCGAGATAGGTGATCGATCGGACGCGCAACAGCATCGGCGAACTCCGCGCTCTCGCCCGGACTATGCCCGCTTCCGCGGCGGCGCGCATCCGCCGATGTTGCGAATCGGATATTGCGGCGGCCAATGTTGCAGTACTCGGCGATGCCGGCCAAGATCGCCGCCGATCTGTTCTCATCAGCCGAGGAGGTTACCGATGCCCTTTCAACTGCGCCGAGTCGTGACCGGCCATGACGACAATGGCCGCGCCGTCGTGCTGCTCGACGAGACCGCGACCAACCAGGTTTCGGCCCGCCCCGGGGCGACCGCGTCAGTCGTGTGGACGACCGAAGGGTTCCCGATCGACAACAACGGCCACGACGATCAAGGGCGGCGGCAGACCGGCACGACCCTGGCGAATGGCACGGTGTTTCGTGTGCTGGAGCTCGCCCCCGGCTCGGCGCCGCGCAACCACCGCACCAACTCGATCGACTATGCGGTGATCATGAAGGGCGAGATCGATATGGAGCTCGACGATACGACGGTGCACCTAAAGGCGGGAGACGTGCTGGTCCAGCGCGGCACGATCCACAATTGGGTCAATCGCGGCACCGAGCCGTGCCTGATCGCCTTTGTCCTGATCGCCGCCGAGCCGGTAACCGCCGGCGGCAAAGTCCTCCCCGCCCAAGGCTAGCGCCGACCACATCCGGCCTAACCATCTGCCAAGTTGCGGGGCTCATGCTTCCCCACCTAGAAAGGGCCAGGGCGTCAGGACGAAGAGTCGGTCAAGGCGCGTCGCCAACATGAGGCTCGTGCGGCATAAGACAATTGTTGCCCCAAGACGATGCAAACGTTCTAGGTCAGGTTCCCCCAATAGCGGCACTTTGGGTATTGCATGGTCGGTCTTCGCCGCACGGCGTCAAGGGCACAGGGGCCGGGACGGAGGTTATGGGCTGGGGCAACACACCAGCAGGTGGGGACACGGTGTGGGGAGCAGCGTCGGCCAGAGTCGCGATCGGGGAGGGAGCGGTGTGTGCGATAGGCGCAGCAATCGGGGCCGCAGCCGACTGCTGGTCGGCAATCTCCCACCCATTCGCGGCCATGCAGTCGTTAAAGTCGGCGTTTGCCTGCACGGCGTTCCCGATCGCATTGCCGATCGCAGCGCCGGCGACAAAACCAGGCGAGCCGCTTGCGTAAAAGCCGGACGCTCCGTGCCGCGCGATGATTCTGCACTGAGCCGTTTGCTCTGCGAACGTCGCGTGGACATCCGGTCCAGCAACCCAAGTGGAGACCTCCAATAACCGAGTCGTCTGGTCGGGACGGGCGGGACATTGGCTGAGCCGCGACCGGTTTGTTGGGCGATCGGTGTGGCGAGGCGCAGGCGGGCTGGGTTAGCGAGGTTTTTGGGTCAGGTTGGTGCGGTCTGGGCCGCCAGCCAGACCATCCGCTGCATGTTGTAGACGAGGTTGGCCAAGCCGATCTTGGTTGTCGCTCGGGCGAGGCCGATGGTGCGGATGAACAGGGCCATGGGGCCCTTCTGGCGGGCGAAGACGTGCTCGACCGCCGAGCGCACCGCCGATTGGACACCTCCAATAACCTGGCAGTTTTGACGAGTTTGTGATTCGATCGGCTGGGGGTCTGCGCTGGGGGCGGAGATGCGCGGTCAGGCGGGGTTTTTCGACATTGAGGAGCGGCTGCAGCAGCTCTCGGCCAAAGGCGACAGCCTGGAGCGACTGAACGCGGTGATCGATTTCGAGCTGTTTCGGGCGGATCTGGAGCGAGCGGTGCCGCGTTCGGATCGCGCCAAAGGGGGCCGGCCGGCTTTTGATCACGTGCTGATGTTCAAGACGCTGATTCTGCAGGCCAGCCACAATCTGTCGGACGAGCGCGCCGAATATCTGATCCGAGACCGGCTGTCCTTCATGCGGTTTCTCGGTCTGGGGCTGGCCGACACGGTGCCGGACGCGAATACGATCTGGACCTTTCGCGAAGCGTTGACCCGGGCCAAAATCGCGGCCAAGCCGGCGATCGAGGTTCTGTTTGAGCGCTTTGACGCGGCGCTCGCGGCGGCCGGGTTTCTGGCGATGAGCGGCCAGATCATCGACGCCTCGATCGTCGCCACGCCAAAGCAGCGCAACACCGATGGCGAGAAGCGTGACATCAAGCAAGGCCGCATTCCGCCGGCATGGGCGGACAAGCCGGCCAAGCTGCGCCAGAAGGATCGCGATGCGCGCTGGACGGTCAAGTACACCAAGGCCAAACCGAGCCCGGATGGCATACCGCGGGTTGATCTCGCAATCCCGGCCTTTGGTTATAAAAATCATCTCGGCATCGACCGCCGGCATCGCCTGATCCGCCGTTGGACGGTCACCGATGCCGCCCGCCACGACGGGGCGTTGCTGCCCGAGCTGATCGACAGAAACAATACCGCCAGCGACGTGTGGGCCGACACCGCCTACCGCTCAAAGGCCAATGAGGCGTTTCTCGCCGGCCGTGCTCTGCGCTCGCAGATCCACCACAAGAAACCCATGGGCCGGCCGATGCCACGCCGCACCGCCCGCGCCAATGCCCGCAAATCGGCGGTGCGCTCGGCGGTCGAGCACGTTTTCGCCCGCCAGAAGGGCCCCATGGCCCTGTTCATCCGCACCATCGGCCTCGCCCGAGCGACAACCAAGATCGGCTTGGCCAACCTCGTCTACAACATGCAGCGGATGGTCTGGCTGGCGGCCCAGACCGCACCAACCTGACCCAAAAACCTCGCTAACCCAGCCCGCCTGCGCCTCGCCACACCGATCGCCCAACAAACCGGTCGCGGCTCAGCCAATGTCCCGCCCGTCCCGACCAGACAACTCGGTTATTGGAGGTCTCCGATTTGCGGGCATTGGCGCGGGCGGTGCGGCGTGGCATCGGCCGGCCCATGGGTTTCTTGTGGTGGATCTGCGAGCGCAGAGCACGGCCGGCGAGAAACGCCTCATTGGCCTTTGAGCGGTAGGCGGTGTCGGCCCACACGTCGCTGGCGGTATTGTTTCTGTCGATCAGCTCGGGCAGCAACGCCCCGTCGTGGCGGGCGGCATCGGTGACCGTCCAACGGCGGATCAGGCGATGCCGGCGGTCGATGCCGAGATGATTTTTATAACCAAAGGCCGGGATTGCGAGATCAACCCGCGGTATGCCATCCGGGCTCGGTTTGGCCTTGGTGTACTTGACCGTCCAGCGCGCATCGCGATCCTTCTGGCGCAGCTTGGCCGGCTTGTCCGCCCATGCCGGCGGAATGCGGCCTTGCTTGATGTCACGCTTCTCGCCATCGGTGTTGCGCTGCTTTGGCGCGGCGACGATCGAGGCGTCGATGATCTGGCCGCTCATCGCCAGAAACCCGGCCGCCGCGAGCGCCGCGTCAAAGCGCTCAAACAGAACCTCGATCGCCGGCTTGGCCGCGATTTTGGCCCGGGTCAACGCTTCGCGAAAGGTCCAGATCGTATTCGCGTCCGGCACCGTGTCGGCCAGCCCCAGACCGAGAAACCGCATGAAGGACAGCCGGTCTCGGATCAGATATTCGGCGCGCTCGTCCGACAGATTGTGGCTGGCCTGCAAAATCAGCGTCTTGAACATCAGCACGTGATCAAAAGCCGGCCGGCCCCCTTTGGCGCGATCCGAACGCGGCACCGCTCGCTCCAGATCCGCCCGAAACAGCTCGAAATCGATCACCGCGTTCAGTCGCTCCAGGCTGTCGTCTTTGGCCGAGAGCTGC
This sequence comes from uncultured Alphaproteobacteria bacterium, assembly GCA_963777435.1. Lineage (GTDB taxonomy): Bacteria > Pseudomonadota > Alphaproteobacteria > ATCC43930 > CGMCC-115725 > AP-15. The sequence continues at coordinate 1,326,154 of CAVZQT010000003.1, read as the reverse complement.
TGCAGCCGCTCCTCAATGTCGAAAAACCCCGCCTGACCGCGCATCTCCGCCCCCAGCGCAGACCCCCAGCCGATCGAATCACAAACTCGTCAAAACTGCCAGGTTATTGGAGGTGTCCAAGTGTGCGACACGCAGCCGCCCAAACCGAGTGTCACAATCATCGAGGCGGCTGCCACGTCGGTTCTCATCTTAGCCTCGCATCTTCCCCCCTTAGCAATTGGCGGACGACTTAGACATCTCGGGTAAATATTTCGCTAAACCGGCCCGGCGGTCCTTGCCGGCTGCCTTCCGCTTACGCCATCAGCTCTCTGATACTTAACTTAGCGCGCGACCGCTACAGCAGGCGTCCCAAGCCCTGGAGCGCCCGTCAGGCAATCTAAAAGGGGGGAGCAGGCGGGGAGGCTTGGTCCTCCGAGGTGGAGGTAAATCAAAGCCTGAGAGGAATATTCGCCACAAACCCGCTTTCTACCACTTTTGCTTTAAGGCTTTATCCCCGGACGGGTTTGTCCAATTTGAACAGCTGAGCTCTAAGACTGGCTTCCTCCTGCATAGTGTGCCCAAGTTTTTGTTGGATGTATTCTCGTTTGATCGCGCGGTAGGTCCGCAATATAACCTCTTGTGCCCCAAGTCCTGAGCGGTTCTGTTAAAATATCTGCCGAACCAAAAGTATTTTCTAACACGCGCCAGTTAGGTTCTTCCTTTGCATAGATTTGCAGGTTCTTTTCCAAGTGCGGTCTTACCTCGTTTAGAAACCTTCGCTGGTTCTCCTCATGCCCTGGAACTTCGAGCCTAAGTACAGCGAGCCTACGGCATCGTTCTCCAGAAGGTTCTTTACAACTAGTCCGCTGTAAGCCGTTCCTCGGAAAACCAAAGCTCATACATATCGATGACAATCCTCGGATAAATGGCTTTTTTGTTTTCAAGATCGTAGGCCTTAACCAATGCAGGACCAAAAAACGACGTCAGGTTGGTAAAAGATTGGGGGCAACAACTATGCCACCCCGCATAAAAATCCCACGAGTTAGCATCTGCTTACAAAGCTCACGTAGCCAACCAAAAACGCAATCAACTACGTCAAGGCCTCCGGACGCGAAGTCTGCTGAAAGTATGATGCCGTCGGAAAATAAAAGTAGTTTTGGCATGTTAGTGAGACCGGGTGAAGGAATGTAGGGGGTGACGACACGTCTCTAACCAAGCTCCCCCAGCGCGATAGCCATATCACTCCGCGGAGCATCGTTTCCGACCGACTGCTGAACAAGGTTTCGCCAACCGAGCACGTCAAGAAACGCCACAAAGCGTGATGGTCGTACTTGATAGAAATACCACTCACCGTGCCCTGTTACGCAAGCGAGAACCGACGCGCTAACGTTCGGCGTATATGTACCCGGTCGAAAGCAGATCGATAGCCATGCTGGAGCCGCCCGCGCTGCCTCGAATGGAGCGCTGCAGGCTGATCCCGTGTTGATCGTTAGCGATGCCACGGAGGAAGCCATGCAGTGGAGCTACGAGATAGTACCTGTTGGCGGTCATCATCGGCTGGCAGCCGGTAGCTTCGACGCGCCTGATATCGAGGCCGCCAAACACCATGCGCAAACCGTATCCGAGCCGACAGTTAGCCCAGAGGCTGAACTCGACGTGCGCCTGCTTGACGGCTCCGGCCGGGAGGTTTGGCGCGGAACCTACGTCGGACCAAACGCATAGCTTACCGGAGCAACAGCTCCAAAAAGATCACGCTCGCCGGGCGTTCCCAGTGACACAAGGCGCGCCGCGCTCTCTTTTCGCCTGAGGCGGAGCTGACCATCTTGCCGGCATGACCCTCGACCTAACCGATGACGAGGCCCGCGTGCTTGCCAAGCACCTGCGCCGCACGATCGATGACGATCCGTTCCCGCTCGCCCCGCGCCTTGACCCGCTTAAGGCAGTGCTCGCCAAGCTCGACCCGCCGGCTCTCCGGCCGGAACCCCTGCCGCCGCTGAAACCCGGCGATGCGCCCAGTGTTGGCCGCAGCAAATGGACGGCGGTGAAGCAGAGTCGTACCAAAACAACGGCGGGTCGTACCAAAACAACGGCGGGTCGTACCAAAACAACGGCGGGAGCAAGGTGAGCAGATATACCGGGCCGCCAATGACGCGCCCGGTGACACTGCTGTGGCCCATGTGCGGCTTACCGGACTTGCTCGACCGCCAGTGATCCGGCAGGCAGCGGACGCAGCAATTTCGCTTCCGGACGGGTAAGGTCGAGCCAAGCGAGCCAATCTGAGTGGTCGACCACGGCATTTGCCGATTATGGATCGGCGCTACATCGGGTCCGGGGTCGGTTGTCAGTAGTGTGAATGTTTCACTTTCGCCCTCGGCCAGAGCTTCCAATGCTGGCACCATCCTGTCAGCACAAAAAGAGAACAAGATGGCCGGCTCCAGGCTAATGACTACAAAGGGGGGAGCAGGCGGGGAGGCTTGGGCCCCGCCTCCCGCACCGACCCCCTGGGCCGGCCGCCAGGGTAACCCGGGATCCCGCGGCGCTATACCCAAGCTGATGATGTGAGGAATATAGTCCTGTTTCGTCGGCCCGCAGACACCTGAATCAAGTTTCTTCGCCGCCGTGCTCGCCCATCAGCACCGCCACCGGGAAATCGGCGAAGAGTTCGGCGGCGGGTGCGAGGTCGCGCCGATCGAGCCGGCGCTGGGTAAAGATATCCTGCCATACACCATTGGCCGGCAGCTTGATTTCGGTATCGCTCCAATCGGCAATCTCGCCGCCGCGGCGCAGCTGACAAACGAGGCGCGGAACCGCGACCACCAACGACAGGCCACCATGATTGCGAGCAAACGCGCAGAGATGCTGGCCGCACTCGCCCGAGATTTCGAGCGGCTGGTAATCGCCGGCGCTGAACAGCTGCGGATGGGCGCGGCGAAGGGCCAGCAGACGCCGTGTTGCAAACAGCTTTTCGCGCCCGTCTTGCCAGTCGCTTGCGAGTTCCTCCGGCCGCGCGCGATCGGTTTTCTCGAGCAGCGAGCGCCGGCTCTCCCAATCGACTGGCCGGCGATTGTCGGGGTCGACGAGGCTGAAATCCCACAACTCGCCGCCTTGATAGATGTCGGGAACACCCGGCACGGTCAGCTTTAGGGTCAGCTGGGCGAGCGAGCTGATCGCCGCCGTACGCGCCGCCGCGGTGACAAAAGCATAGAAATCGGCGAGAAACGGATTGAGCCGCGACGCGTCGAGCACGCCGCGCACATAGCGCGACAACGCCGCCTCGTATTCGGCGTTGGGATTGCTCCAACTGGTCTCGAGCTTGCGCTCGCGGACCGCCTTGATCATGTAGGCATCAAGCCGCTCGGCGAGGCTTTCGATCCCGGCCAAATCGTCCGGCATCAGTTCCGGCGGCCACGCGCCAAACAATGATTGGTAGAACAGGTACTCGACATTGCGGTCGGGGACGATTTCGCCCTCGACCTCGCCGCGGCGCGAACGGGTCAGCCGCAGCCAGTGAAACACCTTGCGGCCCCATTCGCGCGGCATCTCGGACAGGAGCGCAATACGGGTGCGCGCGTCCTCGCCGCGCTTGGTGTCGTGGGTCGCCGTCGTGACCATCGCTTGCGGCCACTGCCGGCAGCGCTGCTGCGCGAGATGGTGAAAGCCTGTCACCGACATGCCAAAGCGGCGTGGGTCACCGCCGACCTCGTTTAATGCCAATAGCCGGACATAGCGATAAAAGGCGGTGTCCTCGGCGGCTTTGGCCATCACCGGCCCGGTGATCTGCTGAAAATGCATTGCCGTATAAAGAACGCCGCCGGGGCTCGCATCATCCTGCGGATGCGCCGCTTCGCCGGTCAGAACGCCACGCAAAAAATCGAAGACGCTGAGATCGGCGCCGCGCCAGCGCCGCCGCGCAACCCCGAGCGCCCAATCGATATAGCGGCGATCATCGGCGCTCGCGCCGCGTGGTGAGACATAAGTCCGGTACACCGGAAACGCGGCGACGACCTCTTCCATCGCCGCCAGCATACGGTTAAAGGTGAAATCGCGGGTGCGCCATTCGCGCATCGCGAGCTCGTGAAACTCGCGAGCGAGCACATTCATTTCGCTGGCAAGATTGACCTGCATGATGCGTTTCTTGCAGGCGTAGAGCACGTCATCAAAGCTGTCGTCCCGCGGCCTCATGCGGCGATAGAGCCGGGACATCGCCGCCTCGCCCGCGGGGTCGACAAAAAGACCCAGCACCTGATTGACAAAATCGTAGCCGGTGGTGCCGGCGACCGGCCAATCGGGCAACGATTCGTAATGCGCCAGGATTTTTTCGACGAGCACGTAAAGCGGCTGTTGCGGGGCGCCGGTTTGCTGTTCGCCGGAATGTTGGTGCGCCGCGTATTGCTGGGCGGCGTGTTGCTGCAGTGACTCGCAATAGCCGCGCGGATCGAATAGCCCGTCGATATGGTCGATGCGCAGACCGTGCAATTCGCCGTCCGCGATCAGCCGGAACATCAGCTGGTGGGTTTTCTCGAACAGCTCGGGCAATTCCATTCGCAACCCGGCGAGGTCGTTGATATTAAAAAAGCGCCGGTAATTGATTTCCTCGCCGGCCACCCGCCAATCGGCAATGCGATAGGACTGCGCCTCGAGCAACCGGTGCAATGGTGCAAAGCTTTCCGGCTCGCCGGGAGAGCCGGTGAACTGTTGTAATGCGGTCGCAACCGCGTCGGCGAAACCCGGCGACGAAGCGCGCTCGGCCAGGCCGCGTTTGAGTTCGGCGGCGCGTTCGCGGGCCGCCGGGCCGGGCAAACGCGCAATCGCGGCAAAATCGCGAGCGGACCCGGCGAAGGGCTCGCCGCCGCCGGCCAGGATCGCCGCATAGGAGCGGGGCGAGATCGGAAAGCGGTGGTCGAAATACCAGACGCTAAAACTACCCTCGGCGGGGTCGAAACGCAGTGCGAGGTCGCCCTGTTCGAGAATTACCCCGTATTGGTCGCCCAATACCGGCAGCAATACGCGCCCCTCGAGGTCGGCGCGCGCCGGGTGCCAGTTGATGTCAAAATAAATGGCGAACGGAGATTCCTGGCCCCATTCGAGGACATCGAGCCACCACGCATTGTCGGGACCGATCCCCATATGGTTTGGGACAAAATCGACGATCAGCCCCATGCCATGGCCGCGCAGTGCGGCAGTAAGGGAATGAAAATCCTCGTCGTTGCCGATTTCCGGGTTCAGCCGATTATGGTTGATGATGTCGTAGCCATGGGTCGAACCCGGGCGCGCCTCGGTAATCGGCGAGGCATAGAGATGGCTGACGCCGAGCGCCGCCAGGTACGGCACCAAATCCGTCGCATGGCGAAAGGTAAAGTCGCGGTGAAACTGCAGGCGGTAAGTCGCGCGGATCGGCGGCGCCTTCCTCGGCCCCGCGTTCATGAGCCCGCCGAGAGTGGGCGCTCTTCTTCGATCAGTGCCGCGACGCGGCGCAGTTCGCCGCCCTCGATGATGTCTTCGAGGGTTCGGCCGAGGCGCCGCCGCCAGTTCGGGTGCGCATCGGTTGTACCGGGCAGGTTGGCCTGCTCGGTTTCGCCGGCGATATCCTCGATTTGCACCAGCATCAGCCGGGCTTGAGAGCGGGCGAGATAGCGCTGAATCGCATCGCCGAGCGCCGCGCCAAAAACCGGGGCGCGATCATCGAGCAGGAACCGCGCCCGGTCGCTTTCGCTCAGCAGGCCCTCCGCGATCAACGCATCGAGCAGCAGATGGCGGTCGCGGACGCGCTCATTGGCGTCGGCGGCTTCGGCGGCGGCATCGGGATAGAGATTGAGCCGTCGGCGCCAATCGATGTCGCGGCCTAGCCAGAACCCTTCGAGTGTCGCTAGATCATGGGTTGCGGCCGAGGCGGCGGCAAGCGGCGGGTATTCGTCGGGTGCGAGAAAGCCGCCGTCCTGGCGACGCTCGAATACCATGATGCGATACGAGAGTACATTCGCCGCTCGCATTGTCTCGCGAAACCCGGCGGGTACCGTGCCGAGGTCTTCGCCGACAACGGCGCAGCGCTGCCGATGGCTTTCCAATGCCACGAGGCGCAGCAGATCTTTTAGCGGGTAATTTACATACGCGCCCTGGGTCGGCTTCATCCCGTTTGGGATCCAGTAAAGCCGGTTCAGCGACATGACATGGTCAATTCGCAAAACCCCGGCATGGCGCATATTGGCGCGCACGCAATCGATAAATGGACCAAATCCTTGATTGCGCAATATCAGCGGATTGATCGGCGCCAGTCCCCAATTCTGCCCGGCGCGGTTCAAGATGTCGGGCGGTGCGCCGATCGAAGCCTGGGGCGCCACCAAGGCCTGATCTGCCCAAGCCTCGGCCCCGTTCGGGTCGGCGCCGACCGCGAGATCGCGGTATAAGCCGATCGACAATCCCGCCGCTTTGCTAGTCTTTGCCGCGGCGGCCAGCTGACGATCGGCTTCCCATTGCAGATATTGGAAAAATTCGACCCGCTCGAAGTTTTCGGCAGCGAACGCCGCGACTTCGCGCGAGCGCGGGTCGCGCAATGGGGCAGGCCAATTGCGCCAAGAAAATCCGCGCTTCTCCTGGCAATGATGTTCGTGCAAAGCCTCGAACACCGCGAAAACGGCGAGTGATTTGCCGCCGCCCTGCTGAAATTGGCGAAACGACGACCCCAGCTGGGTCCGCGCCGTTCCATTATCGGCGAGATGCTGCTCGCGAAAGCGGCGGTAAAGGGGTTCCAGAACCGCGCGCTTGCAAGCGCCGACCGCTCCGTAATCGACCAGTGCCGCAGAGCGCGCCGCCCAATGCGTGGCGCCAAACCATTGGCTCTGTATCAGGCTCTGGACGGTTGGATCCTCGGCAAAACCGGGTACTGCGGTTGCGTCGATGTAGAGAAAATCGAGCCATTGGCGGCTGGACGGCGAATAGGGACTGTAGTGCAATGGCTCCGCGGCGAAGAGGGCGTGCAACGGATTGATGCCGAGCACCGCACCGCCGCATTCTCCCGCGGCCGCTGCCATCTCGGCCAGATCGGTGAAGTCGCCGATCCCCCAATCATGGGCGCTGTGAATGCCGTAAAGCTGACAGGTCAAGCCCCAGCGACGTCCGCCATCCCTCAGTGCGGGCGGAAGATAGCAGGCGGGCGGGGCTACGATCAGATCGAGTTCGGCCGCAACGCCAGCCGCCTCGATCGCTAGCCGATGATATCCGATCGGCAATCCGGCCGGGAGCGGTAGCGGGGTCGTGGATTTTCCCCGGTCGCGGTCGAGTGTCAATCGGCCATTCTGCTGATGGCCGTCCTCGCGGCGGCAGGTCCAGGTGATCTCGCGCGCGCCAGCCGGCGGCCGCACCGGGATGCTCGGGTTCGGGTCTTCGGCATGCAGAATGTGAACCGGCCCGAGCCCGAGAGGTGCGGTCCGCTCGCGTTCCTCGATCTCGGCCGCGGCCTGCGCCGGATTTTCCGGCAAGCCAAAGGCGGCGGTCAGGGCCAACAGGGTCTCGTCCGAGGCGTCACGGGTTTGGCCGAGCGCATCGGTGTAGCGGGCCTCGATACCAACGAGCCCGGCGAGCCGCACGAGCGTATCGCGGTCGGTCATATTATTCGACCGCCGGCCCGTTAAGGAAGAAGCTTGCTGACATTGGAGCCCCCGGCGTTTGTGAGGAGTACAACAATCGCCAGCCTTTGTCAGCGTCAGGTGACTGCATCGAGGAATCCGAAAAATTCGCCACGAGCAGCAGACGATCTCCTGAGCCGAGGCGCCATTCGACGGTGGCTTGCCGCGGGCCTGGCACCTGATAGGAGCCGGAATGTCCGGGTATGTCGACAAGACGCGGCGCGATCTCGCGCATGCGCAGCTCGATCAGTACCCGGTAACGGGCGAGCCAAATCGCATGGTCGGCTTGGGCGGGCTCGTCCCAGTCGAGCTTCGACATTTCAAAGGTTGCCTTGGCGGTCGGGTCGGGGATGCGCTCGCGCGCGGCCTCGTCGCTGAATTCCGGGAAGTCAGCGAATTCGCGGCGCCGCCCCTCGCGCACCGACTGCGCCAGCTGCGGTTCAAAATCGCAAAAAAACGCGAATGGGCGCTGACTGGCCCATTCCTCACCCATAAACAGCAGCGGGATCTGCGGCGACAGCAGCATGATCGCCAGCCCGGCGTGCAACACCGCTTCCGAGACCGCCCGGGCGGCGAGGCGGGTCCCGAAAGGATGATTGCCGATGTGATCGTGGTTTTGCAAAAAGGCGACAAAAGCGGTGGGCGGCAGACCGGCCGAGGGCTCGCCGCGCGGCTTGCCTTCGCGAAACGGCGAGGGCTCGCCCTGATAGGCAAATCCTTCGGCCAAGGCCCGGGCAAGACTGGCGCCGGGGTCGGCAGCGTAATCCTGGTAATAACCGGCAGTCTCGCCGGTAATCAGCACGTGCAACGCATGATGCAAATCGTCGTCCCATTGGGCGGTGAAGCGCTCCGGCCGGCCGTTGCGGCGCGTCAGCAGCCGGGCTTCGTTGCGATCGTTTTCGAGAACCAGATGAATCTCGCGGTCGGGGAATTGCCGGCGTACGGTCTCGCCAATCTCGGCGACGATGTCCGGATGGCTGTCGTCATAGATCGCGTGCACCGCATCAAAGCGGAGCCCGTCGAAATGGTATTCCTCGAGCCAGTAAAGCGTATTGTGGATAAAATAGTCGCGCACTGCCCGGGTATGCGAGCCGCCGAAATCGATCGCGGCGCCCCAGGGCGTGTGATAGCGCTCGGTAAAGAAGTCAGGTGCGATCGCCGGCAGGTAATTTCCTTCGGGACCAAAATGATTGTAAACGACGTCGAGTAATATCGCGAGCCCGCGCGAATGACACGCCTCAACCAGCGCCTTAAGGTCCTCGGGACGGCCATAGCGCGAGGGCGGGGCGTAGAGGAAGGCGCCGTCATATCCCCAGTTGCGCTCGCCGGGAAACTCGGCGATTGGCATCAATTCGACGGCGGTGACGCCGAGCTGGCACAGATGATTGAGATGCCGCGCCGCGCCGGCAAAATCGCCGGTCTCGGAAAAGGTGCCGAGATGCAATTCGTAAAGGACGACTTCTTCCCACCGGCGTCCCCGCCAATTATCGTCACTCCAGTTGTAGGCGTTGGGGTCGACGACTTCGCTCGGCCCGTGAACACCCTCGGGCTGGCGGCGCGAGGCCGGATCGGGGTAGGGGTTGCCGTCGACAACATAGCGATACCGGCTTCCCGGAGCGGCCGCGGCGGTTGTCAACGCAAAGATGCCATCGGACTCTCTTTCCATCGGCAGGTCGGACGGGCGATCACCCTCCAGTCGCACTGACACCGCGGCGGCACGCGGCGCCCACAGGCGAAAGCGAACGCCGTCGCGTTCCATCTCGGCGCCGAACGGCACCTTATGGCGGCGATTCATCATCCTCTCCCAAATCCGCAGCGGCGGCAGAAAAATAGAAACCGCGATGTTCCCCGCCACGCTCTTCGACCGGTTCTCCAGCCTCGGCTTTGACTTCGTCTTTGACGGGCCCGGCTTCCACCGCTTCGGCGCGTCTCGCACGGTTGATGAACAATGCGAAAGAGTGGGCCTGCAGATGGTAGACATCGCCTAGCGCGAAGGTTCGTCCATCCTCGACGCGCCCGGTCGGCCGCGCGGTATCGACCAAGGCTTCCCAAGCCATCGGCGCCGCCAGTCTTGGGATGTGAAAATCGAGATCGCCGTAATACGCGTTCATCATCACAAGAAAACTCTCGTCGATGTCGCGTTGTCCCCCCGGCGTGAAAAATTCGCCGGCAGCACCGCTCAGCACATAACCAAGCGACAATGCCACCGGGTTGTTCCAATCCTCGGCCTGTGCCTCCTCTCCGGCGGGCGTAAACCAGGTGATATCCTTGACACCGGCTTCGGACAGGACTTCGCCGCGGAAAAAACGGGGGCGTGAAAATACTCGATGACGACGTCGCAGATGGATTAGATAGCTGACAAACCGGCGCAGCTCTTGGTCTTCGGGGCGGATATTCTCCCAATTAGTCCAGGAAATCTCGTTGTCTTGGCAATAAGCATTGTTGTTGCCCTGCTGCGTGCGCCCGATCTCGTCGCCGGCAAGCAGCATCGGCACGCCCAAAGAAACCAAAAGGCTCGCCAGCAAATTGCGTTTTTGCCGGTCGCGCACAGCAATGATCTCGGGGTCGTCGGTCGGACCTTCGACCCCGCAATTCCAGCTGAAATTACCGTCGTGACCGTCGCGGTTGCCCTCACGGTTATTGTCGTTGTGCTTTTCGTTGTAGCTGACCAGATCCTGCAATGTGAAACCGTCATGGGCGGTAATAAAATTGATGCTGGCCCAAGGCCGCCGGCCGCGGTAACCGAAAATGTCGGAAGAGCCCGCCAGGCGCGAGGCGACATCGGGGACGAGACCCTGGTCACCCTTCCAGAAGCGCCGCAACGTATCGCGATATTGGGCATTCCATTCGGCCCAGCCCGGCGGAAAATTACCGAGCTGATAACCGTAAGGGCCGAGATCCCAGGGTTCCGCAATCAGCTTTAGCCCCGCCATGACGGGGTCCTGGCCAACCGCATCGAAAAAGGCGCTGCCCTGGCTATACTCGCCGTTTTCCCGCGCCAATGTCGGGGCGAGGTCGAAGCGGAAGCCGTCGACATGCATCTCCGTCGCCCAGTAGCGCAGCGAGTCCATGACCAGAGCCAATACCCGCGGGTGATCGAGGTTCAACGAATTTCCGGTACCGGTGAAGTCCTGATAAAACCGTCGGTCGGCGTCCAACCGGTAGTACGAAGCATTGTCTATTCCGCGAAAAGCTAAGGTCGGACCGAGATGGTTACCCTCGCCACTGTGATTGTAAACGACGTCCAGCAGTACTTCGATCCCCGCGTCATGAAGACGCTTGACCAATGTTTTGAAGCCGGAAATCGACTCGGTCGACAGCAGACGCGGATCCGGTGCAAAAAAACCGATCGTATTGTAGCCCCAATAATTGGTCAGTCGGTTGTCGATCAGGTGGCGATCATCGACCGCGGCGTGGATCGGCAATAGCTCCACCGCGGTGACCCCGAGTTCGAGCAGATAGTCGATCATCGCCGGCGAGGCGAGGCCGGCGAAACTGCCGCGGTGCTCGGGATCGACACCGGGATGACGCTGGGTGATGCCGCGCACGCTGAGTTCGAGGATGATCGTCTCCTCCCACGGCGTTTGCGGTCTGCGCTCCTCGCCCCAGGTAAAAGCCGGCTCGATGACCCGGCATTTCGGGATGAACCGTGCATTATCGCGCCGGTCCATCGCCAAATCCTCGCGCGGGCTGCCGACGCGATAAGCAAAAACCGCATCGGACCAGCGCAACCGGCCATTCAACGATCTGGCATAAGGGTCGATCATCAACTTGTTGGGATTGAAACGGTGCCCGTTGACTGGATCGTAGGGCCCGTAAACGCGGTAGCCGTAAAGCAGATCGGGCCGGGCATCGGGCAGGTAGGCGTGCCAAACTTCGTCCGTGTATTCGGGCATCAGAATGCGGGCTTCTTCGCGTAGCCCACTGCGATCGAACAGACAGAGCTCGACCTTCTCGGCATGGGCGGAGAACAAGGCAAAGTTCACACCCTTGCCGTCCCATGTCGCGCCAAGCGGATATGGCTTGCCTGGCCAGACCTTTCGCGGGACTGGCATTCGGCCTGGTCAGCCCACGAAGGCGGAAAGAGCCGAGGGGTGGAATGGCAAGGCGCGCGCTGAAACAGCCATAACCAAAGGCTCTGATGATCAATCAGCGGTAAAGATCAGCGTGCCGAGTGGCGGCAGCCGCAGACAAATCGCATGTGAATGGCCGTGAATCTGGCGCGGCTCGGCATGAACTTCGCCGGCATTGCCGATACCGCTACCGCCATACTCGACAGCATCGCTATTGATGCGCTCGCGATAGCGCCCGCCATGCGGCACGCCGATCCAATAATCCTCGCGCGGCACCGGAGTGAAATTGCACACGACCACAGCGAGCTCATGCGGGCCGCGGCCGCGGCGCAGATAGGAAATCACGCTCTGTTCCGAATTGGCGACGTCGACCCACTGAAATCCGTCGGGATCGCAATCGAGGCGATGCAGAGCCGGGGTGCTGCGGTACAAATGGTTCAGATCGCGCACCAGGTGGCGCAGCCCATCATGCAGTGGATCGTTGAGCAGATGCCAGTCAAGCCCGATATCATGATTCCATTCGCGCTCCTGGCCGAATTCGCTGCCCATGAACAACAACTTCTTACCGGGATGAGTCCACATAAAACCGTAATAGGCGCGCAAATTGGCGAAGCGTTGCCAGCGGTCGCCTGGCATCTTGTTGATCAGCGAGCGCTTGCCGTGCACGACCTCGTCATGGCTCAATGCTAAAATAAAGTTTTCATGAAAAGCATAGAGAAGACCAAAACTCAGATCATTGTGACGATATTTGCGGAAAATCGGGTCGGTCGACATATAGTTGAGGGTGTCGTGCATCCACCCGAGGTTCCATTTATAGCCAAAACCGAGACCGCCGACATAGGTCGGCCGCGACACCATTGGCCAGGCCGTAGATTCCTCGGCGATAGAGGTCGCACCATTCGACTCGCCAAAGATCAGCTCGTTGACCCGGCGCAGAAAAGCAATCGCTTCGAGGTTCTCGCGCCCGCCATAGGCATTCGGGATCCACTCGCCTTCGGGGCGGCTATAATCGAGATAGAGCATCGATGCGACCGCGTCGACGCGAATGCCGTCAATATGAAACTCGCGCAACCAGTAGAGCGCGCTCGACAATAAAAAGTTAGAGACCTCGCGCCGCCCGTAATTGTAGATCAGTGTATTCCAGTCGCGGTGAAATCCCTGACGGGGATCGGCATGTTCGTAAAGTGCCGTGCCATCGAAACGCCCGAGGCCGTGCGGATCGTTTGGGAAATGCCCCGGGACCCAGTCGAGCAAAACGCCGATCCCGGCCTGGTGACAGGCCTCGACCAATGCGCGAAAATCATCGGGCTGCCCATATCGGCTGGTCGGTGCGAACAAGGATATCGGCTGATAGCCCCACGAGCCGTCAAACGGGTACTCCATGATCGGCATCAGCTCGATATGGGTAAAACCCATCTCAGCGACATAGAGGACGAGTTCCGCGATAAGCTCGCGGTAGGTTAAATACCGGTTGTCTTCGATCCGGCGCCGCCACGAGCCGAGATGAACTTCGTAGATCGCGATCGGCGTTTCGCGGTCATTGGCCTGCCAGCGCTCGGCCATCCAGCGACCATCCTGCCAGATATGTCCGGCGGGCTCGGCCACCATCGAGGCGGTCTGTGGCGGGCGTTCGGCGCGCTCGGCATGGGGGTCGGCCTTGAGCGGCAGCAATTGTCCCTGAGGCCCGCGGATCTCGTATTTGTAACGATGGCTTGGGCGCAAACCCGGGACGAACAGCTCCCAGAAGCCGGTGGCGGCACGCCGTCGCATCGGCATTCGCCTCCCGTCCCAAGCGTTAAAATCGCCGACCAGGCTGATAGCACTGGCGTTGGGTGCCCATACCGCAAAGGCGACGCCCTCGACACCTTCATGGAGGATCGGATGGGCGCCGAGCTTTGTGTAGCTGGCGAGATGATTACCCTCGGCGAGAAGATACAGGTCGAGTTCGCCAAGCACCGGCGAAAAGCGATAAATATCGTCGAACTCGCGGGTCACTACACCATCAGCGACCCGCAGCTTATAGCGAAACGGCTCGCTCCGGCCGGGAATGTCCGCGATAAACAATCCCTCGGGATGGACACGTGCCGCTTGGGCGATGACGTTGCCGCTGCTGCTGTCGATGACCGCCACCTGCTGCGCTTGCGGCAGTATCGCGCGCACACAAAGGCCAAGCGGAGTTTTGTGCATGCCGAGAAACGCGAACGCATCGCCATGACGCGCCTGGACAATTGCCTCGATTTCCGGCTCGGGAACTGCAGGTGCAGCCTGCGCCGCGATGCTGTCCGAAGGCTCGACATCGGGCGACTCCAGCCTCTGCGCTTCGGCAATCGCGGCAGCTGGTTCGGCCGTCTGTTCGGAGCGCGCGCGTTTCCCGCGCGCCGGATCAGTTGACCGCGCCACCAGCCCCCGCCCCAAATCTGTTCAGAATGCCGATCAGCCCGCGGAGTGGAATGTCGACCCACTGCGACCGCTGCACCAGGTCGAAGCGCACCTCATGAACCGCTCTTTCGAGCGTGAAAAACATCAGCATATCGCGCGCCCGCCTCTTACTCGCCGGGTAGGTGGCGCAGCCGCGCATGGCTTTGCGATACGCGGCGCGGAACCCATCGACCGCGCGTTGTCGCCAAGCTTCGGCGAGTTCAGTCATGCGCGGCTCGGCCGCTACACGGGTTTCAGCCAATTGCCGCACCGCGGCAATGGCGGCGTAATCGAACGACCGGATCATCCCGGCGACATCGCGCAATGGCGAGCACTTGCCGCGGCGCTGGGCAAACGGCCGCGCCGAATCACCGGCGAAGTCGATGATAAAGAGGTCGTCCTGCACGACGATAACCTTACCCAGATGATAGTCGCCGTGAACCCGGCTCTTTTGCGCATCGATCTCACCGGGCAGCGAGGTGCATATAGCCGAAAACAGCAGCTCGCGCGACGCCAACAACTGGTCAATTTGCTCGAGCGCCCGCTGGCTTAGCCGGCTTCGCTCGCGTTCCAATTCGGACAGCATTTCAGCCGCGTTGATTTCAAGCGCGCTGCGCCAATCGACGATATCCTCGCTGGTGACCGGTTCGGGGATGAAGTCGGGGTCATCGCCCGCCTCTTCGGCGAACGCCCGATGCATCTGACCGGTGCGGATGCCGATCTGACGCGCGAGCGCCAAAAAGAACAGGTCAGGATCCGGCAGCTCGGGCGATTTGCCATCGGTCGCGATCAAAGCATCATCAAGATACCGAGTCAGATAATTAAGCGCCTGGGTCCAGCCGTCGCCCTGATTGCGGACAAACGCGAACAGCACGCCCAAGGCCAGCCGTTGCGGCCCGCCTTCGTCGTCGAGACTCATCTCGATCGTTGCGAGCGGCGGCGGCGTGTTGGCAAACCCGGCGCGCTCGACCAGAAACCGCGACAGCTCGACTTCGGGATGGGGCCCCGGTTCGAGCTGCCGATACAATTTCAGCATCCCGTATTCGTCGAAGAAGATCGAGTTATTTCGACTCTCTGACATCGCCGCGGCGGATCGTCAGCCGCTCCGGTATCACCGAAGCGTCAAACTTTGAGGTCTGGATGCAGCGGATTTCGCCTCGGTCTATTGGGAAGCTCGCCTGCCGGGCGATCGCGTCGACCAATGCCAATGGATATCCGTCCTGTGACAGCGCATCGACGAGGGCGCCTTCACGGCGAAACTGCCGCAGCTCCGCCACTGTCACAGGGATAAGACCTTGCCGCAAATCGGTCCCCAATGGCGACCACACCGCGGCAAGCGGTAGAAAGTAAAGTTGTCGGGCGCCATCGCGCTGCACGGGCTCGACGACAGTCGCGAGATAGGATTCGGGCGGCGATCCGTCATGCGCCGGACGGGTAATTTCACCCTGTGCTCGCACGGCGGCGTTTACAAGTTCGTCCATTGCCGCCTCGGTACCAAGGCTGCCGCGGTAAAAATGCAGGAATAGCCTCGTTCTCGAGCTGGACGCGATTGTGTGGGCGAAGCAAGTCCGGCCACCCTTGTGGCATCACCAGGGTGAGAAATTCGGGTGGCGGCGCCTGCAAATTCGCGGCTTGTTGCGGGCTCAATAACAGATCGAACCAAAAAAAGCTGTGGCCCTGCAGAGTCAGCAGATAGGGCAACTCGCCGATCATCGGAAACGCGCTGCGGCCGAGCAATTCGACCGGTTGGTGGCCCTTGTAGTCGGACAAATCGAGCTCCACCGCCTGCGGCGAGCGCGACAGATTGGCGACGCACAGGATTGTTTCGTCTTCGTAAGAACGTAGATAGGCGATGACCTTGCGGTTTGACGGGTATAGAAAGCGCAGGCTGCCGCGGCCGAACGCCCTGCGCGCGCGCCTGGCGGCGATCATCCGCTTCATCCAGTTCAGCAATGACGAAGGCAGGCGGCTTTGCGCCTCGACATTGACCGCCTCGAAGCCATAGATCGAATCCGCAATCGGCGGCAGGTAGAGGCGTTCTGGGTCGGCACGGGAAAATCCGCCGTTGCGGTCGAAGCTCCACTGCATGGGCGTGCGGACACCGTCGCGGTCGCGCAGAAATACGTTGTCCCCCATGCCGATTTCGTCGCCGTAATAAATCACCGGCGTCCCCGGCATCGATACCAACAGCGCGTTCAACAATTCGATCCGGCGGCGGTCGTTTTCCATCAGCGGCGCCAAACGGCGGCGAATCCCGAGATTAATACGGGCGCGCCGATCGGACGCATAATAGTTCCATAGATAATCCCGCTCGCGATCGGTGACCATTTCCAGGGTCAGCTCGTCGTGATTGCGAAGGAAGACAGCCCACTGGCAGGTTTCCGGAATATCGGGTGTCTGGCGCATAATATCGGTGATTGGATAACGGTCTTCGGTCGACACCGCTATGTAAATGCGCGGCATCAGCGGAAAGTGGAACGCCATGTGACATTCGTCGCCGGCGCCAAAGTATTGAAGCACGTCCTCTGGCCACTGGTTGGCCTCGGCCAGCAGCATGCGGTCGCCATAGCGCTGATCGAGCTCGCGGCGCAGCCGGCGCAGGATCTCGTGCGTTTCCGGCAGGTTCTCGTTGATGGTGCCTTCACGCTCGATCAGATAGGGCACGGCGTCGAGCCGCAGGCCGTCAACCCCGAGATCGAGCCAGAACCTCATGACTTCGGCGATGGCGCGGAACACCCGTGGATTGTCGAAATTCAGATCCGGCTGGTGGGCATAAAACCGGTGCCAATAATAGGCTTGCGCCACCGGGTCCCACGCCCAGTTCGACTTTTCCGAATCGAGAAAAATAATTCGAGTTTCCGGGAATTTCTGGTCGGTATCGCTCCATACGTAAAAGTCGCGCCACGGCGATCCTGGTTTTGCTTGTCGGGCGCGCTGAAACCACGGGTGCTGGTCGGAGGTGTGATTGATCACAAGTTCGGTGATGACGCGCAGATTGCGGCGATGGGCTTCACGGATAAAGGCGCGGAAATCCGCCATTCGGCCGTATGACGGATTGATGTTCTTGTAGTCGGCAATATCGTAACCATCATCCCGCAACGGCGAGGGATAAAACGGCAATAACCACAGTGCGGTTACGCCGAGGTCCTGCAAGTAATCGAGCTTTTGTACCAGCCCCTGAAAGTCGCCGACGCCGTCGCCGTCAGCGTCGAAAAAGGCTTTGATGTGCAGCTGGTAAATGACCGCGTCCTTGTACCAGAGCGGATCCGCGCTCGACATGGCCGGGCGCGGCGTCGACTCGATAGCCGAATCGACAAGGACGAGGGAGCCGGATGCATCGTCAGGTGGAGTCATCGGAGGATAGGCTTACGCACGTGAAGAGTTGGAGGCTCGGAGCGGGTCGGCTATCAAGAACATCGCTTAAAACCGTTAACACATCAGGTTCGTTCTGGTTGACCGGGATTGGCCGGTTTCGCGGTTAAGTAAACCTCGATCCTCCTGAAAACGGTCCACACTCGGCGCGGTCAGGAACGGCCTGCGCTAACCCACCGTCGCGCTCCGCCGCAGATTGTAGTCGAGCGTTGCCGCCCCCGCTTGCAGCCCCCCATCAACGACACTGAGCAGGGCGAATGCGCCACGGCCAAGGCATAACCATGGCGAGAGCATGATTTGACCGCGGGCGGCTGGGCGGCTCGGCGTGCGAGCCTTTGCGCGGTTCCTTCGGCGCCGAGCCCGACCGTTAGAACACGACCTCGACCAGATACGGGCCCGGAGCAGCGATGCCTTCCTCCAGCCGGCGATTGAACTCGTCCATATCGGTCGCGCGTGCGCCCGGAACGCCCATGCCTTTGGCCAGGGTCACGAAATCGAGATCTGGGTGATTGAGGTCGAGCATGTCGAGCGCCTTGCGGCCAGGGTTGCCGGCGCCGACATTGGCAAGTTCGCCTTTTAAGATTTGGTAGCTGCGGTTCGAGAACAGCAATGTCGTGACGTCGAGCCCCTCGCGCGCTTGCGTCCACAATGCTTGAATGGTGTACATCGCACTGCCGTCACCTTCGAGGGTTACGACTTTGCGGTCCGGACAGGCGACCGCGGCGCCGGTCGCGAGCGGCATGCCGAGACCGATCGAGCCCCCCATATTGGATAACCAGTCGTGGGGCGCCGCCGATCTGGTCGGGACGAAAAAGCCGCGCCCGGTGGTCACCGCCTCGTCAACGACAATAGCGTTTTCCGGCAGCAGCGCGCCGAGCGACGCACCCAGCGCCTCCGGCGTGATCCGGCCATTCGCCTTTGCCGGTGGCGGATCGTTGACCACCGGCGCCGGGGT
Organism: uncultured Alphaproteobacteria bacterium; assembly: GCA_963777435.1. GTDB lineage: Bacteria > Pseudomonadota > Alphaproteobacteria > ATCC43930 > CGMCC-115725 > AP-15. Next base: position 1,307,735 of record CAVZQT010000003.1, on the reverse strand, counting down.
ATGGAGCGCGCCGACCTCTTCCGCCAGAGCCGCGAGCGCGCCGATCATGTCCTCGTCGAGCCGGGCGAGTACATGTCCCTGTGCGTCGGGCGGCGCCAACACGCTCGGTTTGTCGGGATAGGCAAAAAACGCGACCGGCATTTTGGCGCCGACCAGGATGATGTGTTTCAACCCTGCCAATACCTTGGTCGCCTGGTCGACGACATAGGGCACGCGCTCCAAAAAAACCCGCCCCCGGCCGCGCTGAGTGCGCGCGTTCGAGCCCTGCGCCATCAGCCGCGCCCCGGTCCTGGCGGCGATCTTGCCGGCGAGTTCGAGCCCGTCTTGGCGCAACGCCCGCCCGGTCACCAGAATGAGGGACGGCTCACCCGAGCGCAGCGCGCGTGCAGCCTCGGCGACCGCGTCATGCGAGGCCGGAGTCGGGCCGGCGGCGGGCGGCACCGGGGCCGGACCCGAGCCTTCGTTCCAGGCGGTGTCGGCCGGCAGGATCAGGGTCGCGATCTGGCCGGGCAGTTTACGCGCGGCGGCGATCGCGGCGGCCCCATCGGCGGCGATCGATTTCGCGTCGGGGGAGGTCTTGACCCAATGCGACGACGGCCGCGCCAGTCCTTCGATATCCGAAGTTAGCGGCGCGTCGTACTGGCGGTGATAGGTGGCATGATCTCCGACGATATTGACCATCGGGCTCGACGCCTTGTTGGCGTTGTGGATGTTGGCGAGACCATTGGCGAGACCGGGGCCGAGATGGAGCAAGGTCGCGGCCGGGTTTTCGCTCATCCGCGCATAACCGTCGGCCGCGCCGGTGACGACGCCCTCAAACAGGCCGAGCACGCAGCGCATCCCTTCGACCCGGTCGAGGGCGGCGACAAAATGCATTTCCGAGGTGCCGGGGTTGGCAAAGCACACATCGACCCCGCCGCCGACCAAAGTCCGCACCAAGCTTTCCGCACCGTTCATCGACTTCGCTCCTCCGCGGCCTAGGTTATGGCTGGGGTCCGCTGACGCTGGCGTATCTTATCCGAGGACTGCGCGCGTTGTCGCCAACTCCGCGGGGTCGGGATGCGTAAACCGAGCTGCGGGAGGTAGATTACAATGTTCAAACCGACGCCGCTCGGTTAAGAGGCGGACCGGCTTTGGCGCGGCTGCGAGAACTGAATGTCGTCTGACGCTGATATGCCAGAAGACTTGCCGGCCGAAGCCAACCGCCCCCGGCGGCCATGGACCAACACCCTGACACGCTTGTTCATTGTTGTGTTCCTGGCGGTGCTGCCGGCGCTAGCGATCCAGATCTACAACGAGACCCAACTCCGACGGTCGCAGGAGGCCGAGGTACGCCGGGACGCGCTGCGTCTCGCCAAATTTGCTTCCGGGGAGATCGACCGCATCATCGATAATGGCCGCGCCTTGGCCGTCGCGATCGCCAAGTTACCGGCGGTGACAAACAAGGATGCGGCCGCCTGTTCGGATTATGCCGCAGCGCTGGTCAAGGTCTTCCCGCAATATGCGGCGATCGGCGCCAGCGATCTCGAAGGGCATGTATTCTGCTCCAGCCGGCCGATTACACCCGGCCTCAGCGCGGCCGATCGATGGTATTTCCACGAGGCAATTCGCGGCGGCAAGTTTATTGTCGGCGATTACGTGATTGGGCGCCTCGTCAAAAAGCCGGTCCTGCCGTTGAATTTGGCCTTTTCGGGCCCTGACGGCCATATCGCCGGTGTCGTCTATCTCTCTCTCGATATCGACTGGCTGGCCCGGTACTTCGAAAACGACCGGCTGATCAACCAAGACGCGACATTGTCGATCGCCGACCGCAACGGGGTAATTCTCGTTCGGCTGCCCGACAATTCCCGCTATGTCGGCACTAAGTTCGCTGAGGTTTATCGGCCCTATATTTTTGCCGGGGCGCCTGGAACCGCGGAGATTATCGGCGTCGACGGGATCCGCCGTATTCTCGGTTATGTGCCTATCCATTCTCCGCCCGCCGAAGGGCTCTATATCGGCGTCGGCCTGACCACAGCGACCGCATTCGCCGCCGTGAATGACGCGGCGCGGATCGGCTTTATTTTGGTCGGCGCCGGGCTTGCGGTCGGGCTGCTGCTGGCGTGGCTCGGCGGCCAATATTTTATTTCACATCCGATCGGCAAGCTGGCCGCGGCGTCCTCCCACTGGCGGCGCGGCGATTTCACGGCGCGCGCCAATCTTGGGCGCGGCGGCTCGGAAATAGCAGAACTCGGGCGAACCTTCGATGCGATGGCGGGCGCGCTGCGGCAGCGGCAGCGGGAAAACACAGCACTGCTTGCGAGCCTCGAAAAGCGGGTGCAGGAGCGCACAAGCGTTCTCGAAATGGCGCAGGCCGAGCTGACGGCGGCCAATGCCGGCCTCGAGTCTCAGGCCCAACAACTCGCCGCCGCCAACCGCGAATTGCGTTCGGAGATGGAGCGTCGCGAGCAGGCCGAGGAAAATTTGCGCCACCTGCAAAAGATCGAGGCTCTCGGACAGTTGACCGGCGGCATCGCCCACGACTTCAACAATCTGCTGCAAGTCATCCTCGGCAGCCTTGATCTGGCGCACCGCCGGCTGACGCGCGGCGACCCCATTACTGCCGAGAGCGGTTGGGAACAGCTTCAACCGGTAGTCCGCAGCGCCGAGCGCGCCGCGACATTGACTCAGCAGCTGCTTGCCTTTGCCCGCCGGCAGCCGCTGGCGCCGCAAACCCTCGATCTAAACCGCCTGGTCACCAGTATGTCCGAGTTGTTGCGGCGAACCTTGGGCGAGGCGATCGCGATCGAGACCGTGCTTGCTGGCGGGCTGTGGCCGGTTTTCGCCGACAGCAATCAGCTCGAAAACGCGATCATCAATCTTGCGGTCAATGCGCGCGACGCGATGCCCAATGGCGGCAAGCTGACGATTGAGACCGCCAACGCGTTTCTCGACGAGGCCTATGCAAGGGCGCATGAGGAAGTGACCGCCGGCCAACATGTGATGCTGGCGATCAGCGACAACGGCGTTGGGATGACGAGCGAGGTTCTGCGCCAAGCGTTTGAGCCGTTTTTTACGACAAAGGAGTTGGGTCAGGGCACCGGGCTCGGCCTGTCGCAGGTTTATGGCTTCGTCAAGCAATCGGGCGGACACATTAAAATTTACAGCGAGCCCGGCCAGGGCACGACGATAAAGATGTACCTGCCGCGTCTCGCTGCAGCCGAGACTGCGCCTGACATTGCGGGCCAATCGGGTGCGGCTCCGGGCGGCACCAAGGCAGAGGTGATTCTGGTTGTCGAGGACGAGGCCGATGTGCGCCTGTCAACCGTCGGCATGCTCGAAGAACTGGGCTATGCCGTTCTCGAGGCAGCCGACGGCGCCAGCGCATTGCGGCTGCTCGCCGATCACCCTGAGATCCAAATGTTGTTCACCGATATCGGACTGCCCGGCGGCATCAACGGCAGGCAGCTCGCGGAAAAGGCGCGCGAGACCCGGCCCGATCTCAAAGTGCTTTACACGACCGGATATGCGCGCAACGCCATTATCCATCACGGCCGGCTCGATCCCGGTGTCGAGCTGATGATCAAGCCGTTTACCTTCGCCGCCCTCGCCGTCAAGATCCGCGCAATGCTGTAACGGCGCCGGGTAATTGGATCGTACCCGGCTGAGCATACGGCACGCCTGCCGTAACCCTGCGCAAGCTTCTGACGCAGGTAGCTATAGTGCGTCACGAGGCGTGGAGCGAAGGGGAATTTCGGGGAGGAATAGGGCACACTGGGATCTCTTCGGGAGGCGACGCGCTGCCTTCTGAAGGCGAAGCTTTGGTCTCGCTGGCACCCCGAAAATTCCCGACGCTGTGTGTGAACTAGTTCACAGCGACCTGTCTCGCCAGCAATTAACTTCGATTGGCAGAGCACCTCACGGCTTCGCTCCCTGGGAAGGGAACACGCCCGGCCATGACCTTTGCCGACTTGAGCAGATCTATGTCCTTTGGCTAGGGCGTGTCGTCAATTGAGCCAGATTGTAACGGCGGCGAGGTGAACGGCGGCGAGGAAATTTCTGGCGGTTTTGTCGTAGCGGGTAGCGATGGCGCGAAACTGCTTGAGTTTGCAGAAGAAGTTTTCGATCAGGTGGCGCTCTTTATAGAGTTCCCGGTCGAATTGGCGCGGCGCTAAACGGTTTGACCGGGGCGGGATGACAGCTGATTTGCCGGCGGCGGCGAGCGGCTCGAAGACCCGCTTATCGGCATCGAAGGCGGTGTCGGCGATCAGCCGATCCGCGGTCATTTGCGGCAGCAGCGCGTCCGCGCCGACCAGATCATGCGCCTGTCCAGGCGACAACAGAAAAGCCAATGGCCTGCCAAGCGCGTCGACTAGGGCATGGATTTTCGAGCTCAGCCCACCGCGGCTGCGGCCGATGGCTTGATCCTCATCTTTTTTTGGGCGCGCCGGCGCTGTGCTGATGGGCCCGGACAATTGTGCTGTCGATCATCGCATATTCGTTGTCGGCATCGGCGGCCAGGTGCTGAAACACTCTGTGCCATAGCCCGTTCTTGGCCCAGCGGCTAAAGCGGCGATGCGTGTTCTTCCAACCGCCAAACCGTTCCGGCAGGTCGCGCCACGGAATTCCGGCGCGATAGCGGTACAACACCGCTTCGACGAACCGGCGATTATCTTGCGCGGTGACACCGACGTCTCCCGGCTTTCCCGGGAACAAGTGTTTGATCCGGTCCCACTGCTCATCGCGCAATCCATATCGGGTCATGGGTCAGCCCTGTACCAAGCCGACTCTCCATGAATCACATTACTTCTAGCCGCGGTAGACTCGTTTTACTTTCTATACTCATGCTCAGACTCGGTATACGTGCACCGTTACAATAATTGACGACACGCCCTAAGAAATCTCGGCGCTGGTGGATGGTTATGGCGGCACCTTTTTATCGCTGCCGCTGATAGAGGCGGAACTGGTTAGGTCCGGCAATTTCGCATAAATGGAAGGAAATACTATGGAATCCGCAAACTACCATCCGGACCCGTCCGCGTTGCCGTCACTGGGCACGATCGCCGGGCTCATTCCGCAGGCTCAAATCATTACGCAAAGGTTTCGACGCCAACCAAGGATCCTTGCCGTTCTTCCCGGAGGCGAGTTGTATTTTGACAGCGAACTGCAACTTGACACTGATGGCGCACCCGAACTCTCGGGCGACGCAACCCAACAATCCGACACATCGCTTCATTACCACGACGGGAAGGCGATCAACGCGAACCATGTGCCTTATTTTGTTCTGCCGCAGCCTGTGAGCTGGCCAGCGCAGTTCGGCATTCGGCTCGGCGATTTCGCCGCCGTTATTTTTCGCGAGCACATCGGCTTTGCAGTCTTTGCAGATTTCGGTCCGGCAGACCTTCTCGGGGAGGGCTCGGTCGCGCTCCTCCGAGCATTGGGTGAGGAGCGGGTCCGCCCTGACGGGTCGGTGCGCGATGTCGGAATGGGACCCGGTGTCATCACGATCGTGTTCCCGAAAAGCGGCGCTATTGCTGATCGCACAGACCAGGCCGTACTTCTTGCGGCTTTGAGCGCGAGTGCTCCGACTTTATTCCAAAGTCTGGGCGGCGTGCTTCCGAACGCGTAAGCTCACGCTGCGAGCCGTTCTTGGCGTAGGTGGGACGCAACCCACCCGCGCTTAGCGTGGTCGCTACATCTCGGTTTGGGCGCCGGTGCGTTCGGTGATCAGGCGGTAATGCTCGGTGCGGCGATGCTTGGCAAAATTGAATACGGTTTGCCGCAGATATTCGCCGAGTTCGAGATCGAGATTCGCCGTAATGACCTCGTCGTCCTCGGTCAAAGCCTGGGCGGCGATCTCGCCGGTGGGCGCCACGATCGCCGAGCCGCCGATCATGCCGAACCCGTCCTCGGCGCCGCATTTGGCGGCCGCCAATACCCAGGCGGCGTTCTGATAGGCTCCGGCTTGCAATGACAGCAGATGATGAAACATCCGCAGATGCTCGGGCTCGCGGTGATGAATGTTTTCGATCGGGGTGTTGTAGCCGAGCGCGACGATCTCGACCCCTTGCAACCCCATGACGCGGTAGGTCTCGGGCCAGCGCCGGTCGTTGCAGATGCACATGCCGACGACCGCATCAAACGCCCGCCAGACGTTGAAGCCCTCATTGCCGACATCGAAATAGCGCTTTTCGAGATGCTGAAACGGCGCGTCGATCAGGTGCTCGGCGTGGCCGGGTAAATGAACCTTGCGATAGCGGCCGACGATCCGGCCGTCGCGCTCGACCAGGATCGCGGTGTTGTAATGCCGGATCTTGCCCTCTTCCGCGTTCAGTTCAGCATAGCCGAGGTAAAACCCGAGCCCCAATTCCCGAGCCAGATCGAATAACGGGCGGGTTTCGGCACTCGGCACCTCGCGCTCAAAAAAGCGGTCGATCTCGTTCTGGTCGGTCATCCACCAGCGCGGAAAAAACGTCGTCAGCGCCAGCTCGGGAAAGACGACAAATCTCGCGCCGCGGCCGTGCGCTTCGCGCAGCATCGCCATCAGCCGCTTAACCACCGCGGCGCGGTTGTCCGCCAGATGGATCGGCCCGAGCTGGGCCACCGCGGCTCCAAGTTTGCGGGACATGGTGATCCCTCCGGTCGTGGATGGCGACAGTTCGTCGGCGAACGATCATATCGCGCCGCGACGCGAAGCAAATATTTTTCGCCGAGTCACCCCTTGATCACGGGCCGGCGCAGCTGCCCGGGGTGTCGCATCTTGGCAGCGATTGAAGAGTAATCGCGGTCACGACCGGGGAGCTCAGCCCGCCACCGCCGCTGCTCCCAGTAACCGTAACCTTGTAATTGTACGACGTGGCGGGGCTCAGTCCCATATCGGCAAAGCTCGGCTGCGCGACCGAACCTATCGCCGTAAAGATCGCCTCGCCGGTCTTTTCACGAGAGACCGTATAGCGTTGTGCTCCGGCAACCGGGGTCCAGGCAAGCGCTATCCCCGTAGCCGAGAGGTCGTTGACGAGGACTTTGGATGGCATTGCGGCATCTGCCGCCGGCTGTGCCGGAGTGTAGTGGCTCGTCAGCCGATCGAGCATTGCCTTGATCGTCGTGATTTGCCGGCCCGCCTTAACCGCATAATTGAAATTGGTGTAGCCCCACCAATCCCAGCAGCCATACGGGTTCAGCGGCTCAGATTCGGCGGGATTGCCCGCAATCGTTTGCGGATAGAGGATGATCAGGCGATTGGTGTCGGCCCACTCATTGTAGCCGGCGTGCTGGATGTAGCGATCGCCGATCGTGGCGAAATTCTGCTTGCAGCCATGCAGTGCGATATGCACCCGGCACGGCTGCCGCGCGGCACAAACCGCCGGCACATAAACATAACCGGTCTCGGCCATGCTGTAGGACGCCGGCGACTCGGGAGAGGTCAATTCGCGCTGATCGAATGCCAATAGCTGGCCGGAAAGAGCGCCTTGGTTCTTGGGGTTCAGCGCGCCATAAATGTGCTGCAGGATGATCCCGGCCTGGTCATAGTTACAGTGGTCGATGAAATAGCCTTCATTTTTATTGCAGGCTTCGCCGTATTTGATCGTAACTTGCGAATGCCCGGCGCCGATCGCATTTTGAAAGAATAGATTGCCGGGGTCATGCCCGCCGAGATAATGCAGATAAAAGCGATAGGCCGCCTCGCCGACGCTCGGGTTGACGACCGAGTTGTTGTAACCGGCAAAGATATAGATCCGCTGCTTTGCGATATTATCAGGGTCGTCGATATCGCCGCTGCGCGCCCATTCATCGGTTTGCGCAATAAGAAGCTTGAGGTCGGGGGGAGGGCCCTTCATGCACGGACCGGTCGCGGTCAGAGCGGGTCCGACATTGCCCAAGAGACCATCTGCAGCACTGCCTTGCGCGCAATAATAAGGCCCGCCGGCAATAACGCCCACGCCTTTGACGATTGACGACCACGCGACCCCGAACTGCACCGCCATAAAGGCGCCCGACGAAATCCCCGAAATCGAGCTCTCCTTGATATCGGCATTATAGCCGCTCAATGGCGGAGCGCCCGCAGCCAGTGCCGGCGCCATAACCAATGCGGCAAATATCAGGCTCAGCCGGATTAAGCGGGGCAATGAGGGGCTTCCAATCATTCGCTAGCGCTGTTTTGGTTTTGGCGGGTGCTGGTCTACACCAGTGCGGCGCCGTGTTGGGCGGTGAAGGCAAGCTCGGGGACGGGGGCGCCGGCGGGTTTGGCGAAGGCGGAGAGGGCGCAAGGGAGGAAGGCGCCGCTGCCGCGAGGGGCTGCGAGGGCGCCGTTCTCGACGACAATGCGGCCGCGGCTCACGACGGTGACCGGCCAGCCGTGCAAATGGCGTCCTTCATAGGGGGTGTAGCCGACATTGTCGTGCAATAGGCTGGCGGTGACAGTGACTTCGCGCTCCGGGTCCCAGATCGCGATGTCGGCATCGCTGCCGACTGCGATCGTGCCCTTTCGCGGATAAAGCCCGTAAAGCTTGGCGTGGTTGGTCGCGGTCAACTCGACAAACCGGTTGAGGTCAAGCCGTCCTTGCCCGACGCCTTCCGAAAACAATAACGGCAGGCGCAATTCGATCCCGGGCACGCCATTGGCGATGTCCTTGAACGTCGTTCGCTCGCCATGCGGCAATTTGCCGGATGCATCATAGCGATAGGGCGCGTGGTCCGACGAAAACACCTGGAATGTGCCGTTTTTGAGCCCGGCCCATACCGCCTGCTGCCCGGCCTCGTCGCGCGGCGGCGGGCTGCAGCAGAATTTGGCGCCTTCGAGGCCCGGTTTGGCGATGTCGTCGGCGGTCAGAAACAGATATTGCGGACAGGTCTCGCCATAAATCTTGAGACCCTTGGTCTGGGCATCGCGAATAACGTCGATCGCCTCGGCGGCCGAAACATGGACCAACAGGATCGGCACATCGAGCAACTGCGCGAGATTGACAGCGCGGTTGGTGGCCTCGCCCTCGGCGAGGCGGGCATGGCTGACCGCGTGATAGCGCGGTGCGCCCAACCCGCGTTCCAACAGGCGCTCGGTCAGCCATCGGATCATGTCGTAATTCTCGGCATGGACCATAACGAAGGCGCCCTCGCGCCGCGCCAATGCCAGGATGTCGAGCATCTGGTGGTCGTTCAATTGCAATAGATCGTAGGTCATGTAGACCTTGAACGAGGTGTAGCCGTCGCGGATCAAGGCCGGCAATTCCTGGCCCATGACCTGCTCGGTGGGATCGGTGATGATCAGATGAAAGGCGTAGTCGATCACCGCCTTGGGCTGCGCCGCCTCGTGATATTCCTCTACGACCTGGCGCAATGACTGGCCGCGATGCTGGGCGGCAAACGGAATGACCGTAGTTGTGCCGCCAAACGCGGCCGCTACCGTGGCGCTGTAGAAATCATCGGCGCAGACGACCCCGGCCGAGGAGCGCTGCTCGATATGGCAATGACTGTCGATCCCGCCCGGCAGTACCAATTTGCCGGCGGCGTCGATCTCACGCGTTCCCGGCCCGAGATTTCGGCCGAGGGTCGCAACGACGCCGTTTTTGACGCCGACATCGCACTCGACCGTATCGGCCGCATTCGCCACCGTGCCGTTGCGGATCACCAGATCGTATTCGCTCATCGCTCAGCCCCTCGAATTCGGGTGTTGCCGCCGCTCGCCGCCTCCGTTGTGCCAGAAAGCAAGATCGAGACCGACTTTCTTTCTGCGGTTACGAGGATGCTTGGCTGGCTTTGACGACGCGCTCGCGCAGCGCATCGTAAATTGGCTGGGTGCTCAGCAAATTGGCGGTGACGATCGCGGCAAAGCACGCCGCCAGCATCGGCAGCAGGGTCGTGAACGCGGCCGTCATCTCGGTGACGAGAACGATGCCGGTCACCGGCGACTGCACGACGCCGGTAAAGAACGCGGCCATGCCAACGACGGCAAACGCCCCTGGCTCGATGCCGAGACCGGGAAAGGCGGCTTGCGCCAGCACGCCAAACAACAGCCCGAGCTGCGCCCCCACCACCAATAATGGGGCGAACAGCCCGCCCGGGGTGCGCACCGCATAACACGCGGCACCCAAGCCAAAGCGCACCAATAGCGCGAGCGGCACCGCGGCGATGGCAACTCCGCCCGCCAGCAAATGTTGGGTGATGATCTCGCCGCCGCCGATCAGCCCCGGCGCAAACCAGCCGATGATGCCGACCAATGCGCCGATCGCCGCGGCCTGGATTTCGATCGGCCAGCGCTGGTCGAACCGCGCCGCCAGCGACAGGCAGCCCAGGATCGCGCGGTTGTAAAGGCTCGCCGCTACCCCCGCGACCGCGCCCAGCACGAGGTAAAGCGGCCAGGCCGCGGCGGCAGCATAGGGCAGGGGTCCGGTAGCGCTGGCAGCCGCCTGCGCCGACACCGTGACCTGGAAATCGGGGGCGTCGCCGAGAAACAGTCGAGATACCAGGATCGCCGCCGCTGATGCCCCGAGTGCCGCGATCGCGATCCGGGTCTCCAGCCGCCGCACCAGCTCTTCGAGGACAAAGATCGCGCCGGCGATCGGCGCGTTGAAGGCGACAGCAAGCCCGGCGCCCGCACCCGACGCCAACAAGGTGCGCATGTCGGTCCACGAGCGGCCAAACCATTTCCCGAGGAGGTCGGCGACGACCGCCCCCATCTGCACGCTCGGCCCCTCGCGGCCCAATGCCATGCCGGCGCCGATCGCCAACAGCCCGCCTGCGAATTTGACCGGGATCAGCCGCGGTGGGGCCGGCGGCAGATCGCCGGTCAATGCCGCCTCGACCTGCGGAATGCCGCTCCCCGAGGCATAGGGCGAGAACCGCCGCACCAGCCATGCCGCCAATGCCACCGCCGCGGCGCAGCCCGCCACCACCAGCACAAAACCGATCAGCGGCATGCCATGCGCGCGGGCGATCAGCACGCCGCGCCAGCGGTCGGCCGCCTCCAAGGCCAGGCGAAACATCGCGACGACAAGCCCCGACCCGGCGCCGGCAACGAGCGCGAGCGAGGCCAATGCCAACAGGCTGCCTTCACCCGCGGCTGGCTCCGCCCTGGGCGCCCGCCGCCATCTGGGCCATCTCACCCTGCGCAATCGGTGTTCCCGCAGTGCACGAGCTTTGTCCGCCGCTATCGCCGGTTGGTCACTCGCCGATCCGGCCACAACGCCTCTTCTATTGCGGGCGGGTCAAGCGCTACTATCGCGATATCTTATGCAAGCTGACCGGCAGGCCACCCCCGAGGCTTGCAACTCCGGCCAGCGTCACGTCAACTTTACAAAAGGGTGTCATCTCTATATTGCTGCTACACTGCGATGGCGGATAACGTCGGTTATGGAAACTTCACCATTGGGCAATAATCAGAGGATGCCTCCTGATGTACCAGAGACGCGACGAGATTGTATTAACCAGCAATGCACATCCTGCCATTTATCACCTGATGCTTTAAACTCCAGCAAATCAGGGCGGTCCTTTTGAAGATGGGAATAAAACGTCAACTTGTCTCCTGACGTTGCATTCGTAATTTTATTCGATGCGCTCCACGATCCCACTCAGCTACAATATTTTGTTTAGCTTGCTCTCGCTTCATGATTTAACTTCCAAGTGCTGGGGTGTCGAGAGGGTTTAGCAAAAGGCCAATTAGACCGCCACGCAGCTAAGCATTCGTAAAACTGAACGGCCCGAAACCGGTTTTTGGAAAATCAGCGTCAGTTTGGTCGGCTGCGCTTGATCCCGTAGAGCGCGCATTTGTCGGTGCAGTGGAAAACCCTGAAAGCTTCCTTGTCGTCGCTGGTGCCCAACTCGTTCGCCTCGACATAGAATTGCAGAAACAGACCGCTCGCCGGGATGCGGCGGGCTGCCTCGGTGACTGTGGCAAAGGTGCTAACCCGCATCCAGTCTTTATCGGCGGGTGTTTTCATTGTGAGTTGCCACATGGCAAACTGGTCTGCCACTAGCCGGGGCCGCTGTCAAAATGGCGCATAGTGGATGTTACGGAAAATCAGCAGGGTGTGGGTTGGGGTGGTAGCCACAGACGAAATTCGAGCGGGGGGATGCGGTCGCTCATTTTGGCAAAGGCATGTTGTTTACGAGGCTTATGGAAACGGACACCCAAAATTACCGCCTGCTGATAGCAATCATCCAGTTTCTGAACGTTCTTTTTTATATAATCCTCTTAAATCCTAATTTGTAAATTGTATGCCCCCATTACCTGAGAAAGCGTATATTTAGTTTGTGCATATTGATCATATAGCCGTCGATATTCTTCCTTATCCGAATCGTTAGATATTTTCTCCACATTAGGGGCGGTATAAAATGGATTGGCGTCGAATTTCGGATGACGCGCCAAGTCCAAGTTATCAAGAAATCCTGTTGCACAATACCTTTGATGTTAGATTCTAATAGTATTTAAATCAGTATCGTTCGAATAGGGCAATACACCTTTGTTTTGTAGCAAATTATCGAGTACATGCTTAGTGAGGTTATCCCATTTCGTAATAAGCAAGTTGAGAGTATCACGATCATTTCTATACCAGTAGGCTGTGGACAGCGGACAGTGCTATATTGTACGGCTTTCGCAAACGTAACAATTGTTGAAATACCAAAGGCAAACGCAAGCACAATGGCTACAGGGCGACGAAATTTGCGCAGAGGATAGAGAAGCCATTGCGCGCGCGGCGCTGTATCCATTGACTGAGGCAATGACGCAGAGGGACGGGCAGCCAAAGCGGTGAAGACGTTTGACAGAACAAGCTGGAAGATTGCCAATATAAATTGGCCAATATTAGTAAGTACCGCTACGTGCTGGAGAAAATCCCACGACAACGAAAATGTGTCCTTATGAACAGAGGCCTATATCAGCATTCCGTGATTTGGCTATGAGTGAGCCTTGAAATCGTGCTGACGCTCACGCCGTAGCTCTTCGCGAGGTCGCGCGTCGGCTCGCCTTTGGCGAGGCGCTGCCTCGCCTCCTTGATCTGGTGCGGGGTGAGTTTTGGCTTCCGCCCCATCCTAACGCCTTTGGCGCGGGCAATCGCTACCCGATGAAGGCGGCGTATCGTGGGGGTGTTCGCGCCTCCACTTCTCCCGCAAAGGAGTGATACGCCGTGTCCGATGCTAACGTCGTCAAGCTGCTTCAACCAGGGTCATTCGCCGACCCGCTCACCGAGGTGCTGCGCAACGGAGCGCGCGCCCTACTGGCCCAAGCGATCGAGGCCGAGGTGGCCGAATTCCTGGCCAAGCATGTCGATCTGAAGACCGCTACTGGCCTGAACCGCATGTCCGGCACGGCATCTGCCTGAACGCGAGGTGATGACCGGCATTGGCCCGGTCGGCGTGCGCCAACCGCGCGTGCGCGACCGTGGCGCTGCCGATGACGCCGGGCGCATCCGCTTCACCCCCGCATCCTGCCGCCCTATGCACGGCGCTCCCGCAGCCTGGAGGTGCTGATCCCGATCCTTTACCTGAAAGGCATCTCGACCGGCGATTTCGAGGAGGCGCTTGCGGCCCTGCTCGGCAAGGATGCGCCGGCCTGTCGGCCTCGACCATTGCCCGGCTGAAGGAGGTCTGGATCGACGAGCTCGGCACTCGAAGAAGCGCGATCTGTCGGCCAAGCGCTACGTCTACGTGTGGCCGACGGCATTTACCTGCAGCCCGCCTCGAAGACGCCAAGCGATGCATCCTGGTGATCATCGGCGCCACCCGGAGGCAGGAAGGAGCTGCTCGGCTTCACTGACGGCGCGCGCGAAAGCGCGCAGGATCGGCGCGAGCTGCTGATCGATTTGCAGAACCGAGGCCTGGTCGTCACGCCCGAACTCGCCGTCGCCGACGGCGCGCTTGGCTTCTGGAAGGCGCTCGGCGAGCTGTGGCCGGCCACACGCGAGCAACGCTGCTGGGTGCACAAGACCGCCAACGTCCTCAACAAACTGCCGAAAAGCCAGCAGCCCAAAGCCAAGCGGCTTACAGGAGATCTGGATGCGGAGACGAGCAAGACGCCGAGGCCGCGTTCGACGCCTTCATCGCAGCCTACCAGCTCAAATACGATAAGCCGCCGAGTGCCTGCAAAGATCGCCAGGCCCTGCTCGCATTCTACGATTTCCCTGCCGAACACTGAAACATCTGCGACCTCGAACCCGATCGAGAGCACCTTTGCCACCGTGCCACCGCACGATCCGCTCGAAGGCTGCCTGTCGAATAACGCGCTCGCCATGGTATTCAAGCTCGTCGATGCGCGCAGAAAAGCTCGCAGCTCGATCCACAACCAGTTCCCAAGCTCATTCAAGGTGTCAGGTTCACTGACGGATCGAGTCGCCGCCAACCCGACGTCCTCGCAATCCCGAACCGCCGCCGCCTGAACCCTTGACCATCACCAAAATTCTCTCTCTGTGAGGGCGACACCGCGCCACAGACGCGCCAGACAGCCGAGGGGGCCAGCCGATGACCGCAGCATTCGCGCACCGCCCGACGATCGCCGTGACCCGCCATGCGATCGCCGCCGGGCATTATCTCGCCGCCACCGCCGGGTTCGCGATCCTCGAGGCCGGCGGCAACGCGATCGACGCCGGCTGTGCTGCCGGCATCGCCCTCGGCGTATTGCAGAGCGATCTCGTCGATGTCGCCGGGGTGGCGCCGATCATGATTTACCTCGCCGACCAGCGTGAGGTCGTGACCATCGCTGGGCTCGGCACCTGGCCCAAGGCGCTCGACCCGGAACTCTTTATGCGCGAGCACGGCGGCAAGATCCCAAAAGGCGTGCTGCGCACCGTCGTCCCGGCCGCCCCCGACGCCTGGATCACGGCTCTCCGGCGCTACGGCACGATGAGCTTTGGCGAGGTCGCGGCGGCGGCGATCCGGCTCGCCCGCGAAGGCTTTCCGATGTACCCGCTGATGGCGGCAAGCCTGAAGCGCCACGAGCCCGACCACCGCGCCTGGCCGTCCTCGGCCGCGATCTTTCTGCCCGAGGGGCGTGTCCCCGAGCCCGGCGACATCTTCCGCCAGACCGATCTCGCCGCCTCGCTGCAATACATGGTCGACGAGGAGCGCGCCGCCGCCAACCGCGGTGCTGGAAGCCGCGAGGCCGGCTTGCAGGCGGCGCACGATGCATTCTACCGCGGCGACATAGCCAAAAAGATCGTCGCCTTCATGCAGGACCAGGGCGGCCTGCTTTCAGCCGAGGATCTCGCCAATTACCACTCGCCGGTCGGCCCGCCCGAACGCCGCCGCTTTGGCGATCTCGAAGTTTTCACCTGCGGCGCCTGGTGCCAGGGGCCAGTATTGTTGCAGACCCTGGCGCTGCTCGAAGGGACCGACCTCAAGAGCCTCGGCCACAACAGCGCCGACTATGTCCACCATTTGGCCGAGGCGTTAAAGCTGGCCTTTGCCGACCGCGAGGCCTATTACGGCGACCCCGCGATGATCGAGGTGCCGCTCGCGACCCTGATCTCTGAGGAATACGCCGCCGAGCGCCGCAAATTGATCCGCCCCGACCAGGCCTGGCCGGAGATGCCATCACCTGGGGTGCTCGGCAGCCAAGCGGGCCGCGGCTTTGGCGATTTCCCGCGGCCCTCGGGCGACCCCAACCCCGAGCCCGACACCTCCTATGTCTGCGTCGCCGACCGTCACGGCAATCTGTTCTCGGCGACCCCGAGCGACGGCTCCTACGGCTCGCCTGTCGTGCCGGGCACCGGGCTGATCCCGTCCAACCGCGGCTCGCAATCGCGCCCCGACCCGCGCCATCCGGCCGGGGTCGCCCCCGGGAAGCGGCCGCGGCTGACCCCCAACCCGGCCTTGGCGATCAAGGGCGGCGAGCATTTCATGCCGTTCGGCACCCCTGGTGGCGACGTCCAGACCCAGGCGATGCTGCAGGTGTTGCTGAACCGTTTTGTCTTTGGCCAGGACATGCAATCGGCGATCGAGAGCCCGCGCTTTGCCAGCTATAGCTATCCCTCGTCCTTCGCTCCCTACGACTATTACCCCGGGCGATTGGCGGTCGAGGGCCGCATCCCCGAAGGGGTCATCGCCGAGCTCGCCCGCCGCGGCCACGAAATCCAGCGCTGGCCCGACTGGATCTGGACCGCCGGTGCCGTCTGCGCGATCGATGTCGACAAGAAGCGCGGGCTGATCGAGGCCGGCGCCGACCCGCGCCGCGCCGCCTACGCCCTCGGCTGGTAACCGACCCCGGCCCTCTCTCGGGCCGGCTTACCCCCGGCCCCCGTCAGCGCCCGAAGCCGATGCTGCTCGAGCAATTCCCGTCGCCGACATAACGGGAATTTCTGACCGCCTAACCGGGAAATAATTTCCCCAAACCGGGAATTTTGCGGAGCGCGCTATAACGCCGCCGCATATGCAGCACCGCCTCAACCAAAGCGTGTCTCGTAAACCTCGATCATCCATTCAAAACCACAACCAGAGACATCATAGAAGATCTTCTTGGCGGGACCGTGGCGCAGCCGCGGCGGCGGCCACTGTCTTGCAGCGGCGCAAACGAGCTTTAGGCTGAGCCACCCGGGGGGCCTCAAATCCAACCCAAACCGTGGGCGCCTTTGGCAGCACTGGGCACTTAACCCGTTAGCTCGCAAGAAAGGCTGATCTGGATCAACGACAGGGGCCGGCCCTGAGGCTCACTATGCGACCATCATGCGGATCGGTGCACTCATGTTGAGCGGGAACACTGAGGAGGAGCATCCATCATGAAGTCGAGGACCGAATGCCAATGAATGCCCGTGATGTGATGAGCCAGCCTGTTGTGTCCGTGCATCCGGACACGCCATTACGAGAAGTCGCTCGGCTTCTGCTGGACAAAGCGATCAGCGCAGTGCCGGTCGTCGATCAGAACGGGGCGCCGGTAGGGATGGTGAGCGAAGGCGATCTGATCCATCCTGACCGGACCGCGCGCGAAGCCTTGCGCCAGTCCTGGTTGGAGATCTTCGCCGAAGGCGAGCCGCTCGCCCCCGAGCTTCTTGCTTGGCTGGAGTCTCAAAACCGCAGCGCTCGCGCCGTTATGTCAGCGCCTGTCGTCACGGTTACCGAGGATACGGAGCTCGGCGAGATAGCGCGCGTGCTCGTCGCTCACCGGATCAAGCGTGTGCCGGTGGTCCGAGATGGCCGCATGACCGGCATTGTCGCGCGCGACGATCTTTTACGCGCCCTGGGCAAAGCAGATTTGTGACCCCTCTCATCAGCGCACCGCAGCCTTGCGGATTTGATTAGGGTTCTCATTGCAGGAGTGCAAAGGAAAGTTTCCGCCAACCATTAATCATAGCAACACACCGATGCGGAGGGCCGCCATGCATACCGACGACGCGCAAGCCGATTCAGCAAAGCTGCGTGCCCTCGCGTCTTGGTATCGCAACTTGGCTGAACGAGCCGGCAACCCGGCCATTTGGGAAGCGCGGTTGCGCACGGCCGAGACCCTCGAAGCCGAAGCTGATCTCGTCGATTGCCTCCAAACCAAGCGCAATCGAAAAACCGTGGGTTAAGCCAATGCAACGCCAGCTTAGCAGAGAAAATCCGCAGCTCGCTCTGCTGCGTCAGCTGAGCGAGCGGCTCACATCCGCCGGGAAATACCTCAAACCTCTGCAGCATCGACCAGCAACCGCGACCGGCGACACAGATACGCTCTCGACGGATGTTGTGGACCAAGCGCCGGCACAGCTCGATGAGGCCGGCGAGATCGTTGCCGATCTTCGCCATGAGTTGAGCGGCTCCTCGCCGACCGAAACCCGGGCGGGGCGCTCCTACCGCGTTTGCTTCATGAACCGATTTGCCCGCGGGAGGAATACGCTAACCGCCTGCCAGCGCAGTATCGTAGTCCCTACTGCCGAGTCGCGCGAGGCCGCGGTTGAGGCTGCGAAGCAGCGTTTTGCTGAACTCGAGGGAATTCCCGACTGGAGCCTGCACGCGTCATTTATCGAGGCGGGGCTGCTCGAAAACGACGCCGCGGCAGCCTCCACATCAGCGCCGGAACGCGCGAGGAAGTCATTATGAGCCCGATCTTGGTTGCGACGGCTTACCCCCGGCCTCCGCTTACCGCCAGAAGCCGATTCTGCCTCGAGCAATTCCCATCGCCAACGTTACGGGAATTTCTGACCGCCGAACCGGGATCAATCTCCCCCGAACCGAAATTTTGCGGAGCGCCCAATAACGCCGCCCGTATGCACTGAGCGCCTCAACCAAAGCGTGTCATGTAGTCTCCAATCATCCGCGTCTGCCAGGTCGATAACCGCAACCGTTTACGAATTCTAAAAGGATCTCCTGACAGGCAGCATCTCTGATCCGACCGGATGACCTGTTGTCGCCGGCGATGCCGGATGATTCTGGGCCGCACTGACCCTTTCGATCGCGCCGGTGTTTACGGGTGGCGCGGGCCGCTCTTCGGCTTTTTGTTTACTTAAGCAGGATATCCCATGGCGTTATCGGTGCAGGATTTTTATCGCAGCTCGAATGGCGATCGCTGGCAGCTGGTGCGCGATGCTGAAACCGGGCGATCTTTTGTTCGGCACGAGCCCAATCTCGCTTCGGGCGGGCGGATCACCGAGATCGAGATCGAGGAGTTTCTCGACCGCACCGGCACCAGCCCGGAAAACCTCGCATTGCGGGCATTGTTGGAGAAACCGGCGCCGTAGGATTTCTGCATAAAGGGTGTGCGTGCTCGAGAGGCACCCCCTTTCGCGACGTAGCTGCCGGGGGCTCTTCAGGACAGCGGCGCTCTTTAGCATCAGGCGCCCTTGCTGACCTTAAGGGTTTGCTCATTCTGAGGAGGCCGCTAAGCGTGCGTCTCGAAGGACGTACACTGCGATCCGGCCAGCCATTATTTCGAGGCGGTTTTATTTCGTGATGCCGTCCTTCCCAGTGGTCTTTGTCTGCGCGCTTGCGGAGTTGGTGATTAGCGTCGGCGTCGGATGGCCGGTCATGCGCCGCCTGGTTGCGCGGCGCGCCGTGGCTCTGGCGCTGGCGCCAGCCGCGGGATGGGCCGTCTTTAATACGCTGGCGTTGCCGATCCTGACCGCGACCGGCTTTATGCGGATGACCGTAGCGCTGCTTTCCGGCGCTGGCGTCCTTGGGCGGCCTCGCGGTGTTCATGCGGCAGCGCCCGCGAACACCAGAAGGGCGCCGCCGTCTCGACATCTCGGTGTGGGCCGTCGCCGCCGCGGCGTTACTCGCGGTCGTGCCCGCGCTTGCCGTTTGGCCGAAATTCGGCGCCGGTGGGGTGGTTCTCAGCGAGGCGATGTTCGACCACTCGAAAGCGGCGATCATCGACGACATCGTCCGGCTGGGACTTCCGCCCGGCAACCCGTTCTTTGCCGGCGGCGGGCCTCGCCTCGTCTACTACTATCTGTGGCATTTCAGCGCTGCGATCCCGGCCGCCTTGTTCGGCGCGAGCGGGTGGGAAGCCGATATCGCGCTGACCTGGTTCACCGCCTTCGCCTCGCTGTGCCTGATGATCGGGCTCGCGGCCTTGTTCGCGGGACGGAGGATCGCGGCGTTCCTGGTCGTGTTCCTCTGCCTCTCCGCATCGCTGAAACCCGTGCTCGGCTGGCTACTTCCCGCCGCTTTCCTCGATCGCGCATTGGCGCGAGGTCCGTGGCCGGAAAGCTGGATATTTCAGGCGAGCTGGGCGCCGCAGCACTTGGCGGCGGCGGGCTGTGTCGTAGTGGCGGTGCTGGTCTTGTCGCGACTTGCCGCGCTCGCGCGATTGGCTGACTGGTACCGCTGCTCGGCGGTCGTTGCCGCCGCCGGGTTCGAGAGTTCGGCCTGGGTCGGCGGCGTCATCTTTGCGGCGGCGGCGTTGCCGATCGGCATCGCTGTTGCTGATCATCGCCGAAGACGGCCGAGCTCGGGTCGACTTCCTTGTCAAAGGCGGCGGTGGCGGTCCTTCTTGCATTGGCGATCGCGTTCCCGTTCTTGCGCGACGAGTATCTCGCGACCGCGGCGCGGCACGGCGGGGCCTCCGCTCGCGTTTCACCCATTCGCGGTGCTGGGTCCGATCGTGCCGGCAGCGGCTCCGGCCGGCTCTGAACCTGCCGGCCTTCTGGGTGATCCTGATGGTGGTCGCAGTTTCCGGCGATCTATTTCGCCGGTCTCGGGGCGATTGCCGAGAGCATCAGAGAGAAGGGCAGGGCGCTTCGCCGAAGACAGATTTGCCGTCGGGCTTGCCCTGCTCGCGCTTGCGAGCTTCGCGGTTCCGTGGCTCTTTGCCAGCACGATCGCCAACAACGACCTCGGCTGGCGCGGCGTCCTGCCCGGCATCCTTGTCTTGACGGTCTTCGCCGCGGCTGGCCTCGCGCGGTGGATTTCGACCGCGGCGCAGGCCTGGCGATCGGCGGCGATCGCGCTGCTGGGCCTTGGGTCTTCCCGGCGGCCTGCAGATCATCGAGCGAGAACGCTGTGGGCCTGCCGACGCCGTCGGCGGCGAATCTTGGCCGCGCGCTCCGGAACTGTGGGCCGCGGTGCGCCGCCACACGGCACCCGACGAACGCGTCGCCAACAACCCTGCTGTTCCTCGCCGACAGCGTGCGCTGGCCGGTCAACATTTCCTGGGCATTGCTTGCCGATCGCCGCTCCTGCTATGCCGGCTGGAATTTGGCGCGCGCCTTTGTGCCGTTGCCGGGCCCGAGATCGACCGGATCAATGCGCTGTTCAAACGGGTGTTTGCCGGCGACGGCTCGCCGGAGGACATCCGCGATCTCGCCACCCGCTTACGATTGCCGCGTGATCGTGCGTGACCCCGAGCGACGGCGCCTGGCGCCGCGATCCGTTTGCCAGCAGCGGCTATTTCCGGCTGGTCGAAGAGAACGCAGGGCGATGGCGGATTTATCGCGATCGGCGGACGGTGTAGCGCGACCGAATGTGATCGCGGCCGCGTCGAGGTCGGCGGCGACCCGCGCAAAAGTCAGCGACGATCCGACGCCGCAGCGCGCAACGATCCGCGCACCGAGCCCGCGACCTTGGATGCGCCGCCGCTGCGGCGGCGATATGGCATCGGCACTTCGAGAATGCGCAGCCCGGCGCGCGCCGCCCGCATCTGCATCTCGATGTTCCAGCCATAGGTCATCTCGCGCATGCCGAGGCGTTCGAGACAGTCGCGGCGGATCGCGCGATAGGCGCACATATCGGTGTAGCGCACGCCGTAGAGCGCGCTTGGTGCCGAGCCCGGCGAGATAGCCGGCGAACAGCTGGTGCCAGCTCATCGCCCCGGGCTCGCGTTCGCCGCGGGCGCGCGAGGCGATGACGAAATCGTAGTCGCCGC
This sequence comes from uncultured Alphaproteobacteria bacterium, assembly GCA_963777435.1. GTDB lineage: Bacteria > Pseudomonadota > Alphaproteobacteria > ATCC43930 > CGMCC-115725 > AP-15. The sequence goes on along the minus strand of CAVZQT010000003.1, from coordinate 1,286,497 downwards.
GGCGGATCGGCTCGACGAGCCGCGCCATCAGATCGCCGCGATCGGCGCCGTCGCCGTCCATAAAGACGATGATGCGCGCATTCGGAGCGACGCCGCGGCGATCCCGGCCGTGCAGGCGCGGCCATATCCGCGAGCGCCCACAGAGATGACCCGCGCGCCGGCGCTGGCCGCCGCCGCTTGGGTGCCGTCATTGCTGCCGCCATCGACGACGATGATCTCGCGCACCAGATCGCGCGGGATCTCTGCGACGACGCCCTTGATCGATTGCAGCTTCGTTCAAGCGTCGGGATGACGACGGCGACGGCTAGAGGCTCCATCGCAAGCCGCAATTCTGGCACGGCTTCGGCGGCGCGTCGCCGACCAGCGCCGCGCGAAAATCCTGGTAGGCGGCGCCGTTCCAGATCTCGCGCAGGCGTCTGCTGGGTCGCGTCGCCGAGCGTGTAGGTCTCGTAGCCGCGCGCCGAGAACGGCGCGATGCAGCATGGCAGCGCGCGGCCATGCGCGGTGAAATACATCAGCGACCACGGGCGGCGGCAGGTCGACCACGGCGCCTCTTGCTCTGCGCGCTTCAGGCTGGTGCCGGGCTCGGTCGCGCCCGAGGCGTCGATCGTGACGCCGAGCGTCGCGCCCAAGCGCCTGCGCGGCGGCGATCGCCGCCTCTTCCTCGCTGCTGCGTCTTTTCGAACAGCGAGGACTGCTTCGCGCGCCAGCCCGCGGCCGAGATCGTCAAACACCAGGCGCTGCAGATAGACCTCGCTGACCCCGATCCGCGCCGCCAGCCGGACAAATTCGGGCAAGTTGCTCGACGGTTTCCTTGAGCCCGGTCAGCCACAACGAGACGCGCGGGGTCGCGGCGCCAATCTCCTTTTGCAGTGCGGTGAACTCGCCGACGTTGCGGACGATGCGGTCGAAGAAGTTCTTGCCGCGGACCTTGAGGAAGCTTCGCGCCTCGGCCGCGTCGAGCGAGACGCGCAACTCGTCGAGCCCGGTATCGATGATCTCGCGGCGCTTGCGCGGCGCCAGCAGGGTGCCGTTGGTGTTGAACAGCACGTAGACGCCGCGCTCCTTCAGATAGCGGATCATGCGCGGCAGATTCTTGACCAGCATCGGCTCGCCGACGCCGTGCAGTACCGCGCGCGCCAGGCCGGGCAGCTGGTCGACGATCGAGGTGAAGAGCTCCCAGCTCATATCCGCCGGCGGCTCCAGCGCCTCGAAGGTGCGCGGGCAGGTCTCGCACAATAGATTGCAGCGGTTGGTGACCTCGAGATAGACGCAGACCGGCGGCGCCTCGGCGATCGGCGAGCGCTGTTGGCCGACCGCCTCGAAATAGCGGCGGGCCACGATCGGTGCGGTCTCAGGCAATCCTGGCTCCTTCGATCCGACAGACTGCATTCGGCTTGTCGCCGCGGCTCCGCCGTCGAGCAGCTCGCGAATGCCCAGCCGCTCGATGCACTCCGCCGTCGCCGGCGCGGGATACGGATCGAGGCCGTTGACCCGCGCTCGGCGAGCGCCAGATCGCGGCACAGACGACGCAAGGCCGCCGCGTCGTCGACATCGTACCAGGGGTCGAGCTCGACGATCGGCAGGCCGAGCGCGCCGCGCGCGCTCGCGCGTCTGCTCGGCGACGCTTGCTCGGTGCTCCAGGCGATGTCTTCAAACAGGTGCAGGTGCGGCGCTTTCATGCCGAGCATGTAATAGCCGCCATCCTCGGCCGGACCGAGCACGACCCGGTCGCCGTCCGCGGCAAGCGCACGCGCCGCTCGCGACAGCAGCGACGTCGGCAGGGTCGGGCTGTCGGAGTTCAGCAGGCAGACGGCGTCGTGGCCGCTGGCGAACAGCGACTTGCGCGGCGTGCAACAAAGCACCGGCCGAAACCGCTCGACGCGCGGACGCGCGTCACGCCGGCTCCGTCGGCAAGGACAAAACGCGTGCCTTCGGCGAGCATGCCGTCGAACAGCGCTTCGGAGCCGGCCGGCGCATAGGCGACATAGCCGGATATCTGCGCGTCGGCGGCGGCGAGCGCGATGTTTTCGGTGATGTCGCGCAGAAACGCCGCGCTCAGCGCGGCGGCGATTTCTGGCGTCAACGGCGGCACCAGCCGGGTCTTGACCCGGCCCGGCGCGCGGCGCCTTGGCCATGACCGCGATCGCGCAGCCGCCCTCCCGCGCAACGCCGTCCGGCATTCACGATCCGCTGAACCAGTTGTAGCCGCGATCCTCCCAAAACCCGCTCGGGTAGCGGTTGGTGACAAAGATCGTCGTCACCCATTTCGGGTTTTTGAACCCAAGCTTGGTCGGGATCCGCACCTTGAACGGATAGCCGAATTTCGCCGGCAGGGTCTCGTCGGCGAATTTGACCGCCATGATCGTTTGCGGATGCAGTGCTGTCGGCATGTCGATGCTGCCATAATAGCCGTCCGCGCACTGAAAGCCGACATATTTCGCGCTAAGGTCGGCCCCGACCCGCTTGCAGGAAATCGCTGAAGCGCGGGCCGCTCCATTTGCCGATCACGCTCCATCCTTCGACGCAGACATGCCGGGTAATCTGGGTTTCCTGCGGCAGGGTGTAGAGCTGCTCGACGGTCCAGGGCCGCTTGTCCTCGATCAGGCCGGACAATTCCAGCCGGTAATCGGCGGCAGCGAGCTTCGGAACGTCGCTAACCGGGAAGAAAGCGTTGTAACGAAAGTCGCGGACGACATCGCTTTCCGCAAAGGTCGGGGCCAGCCTCTGGTCGCTGAACAGAAACGCCTGGGCGCGGTCGTTCCAGCCGCGACATCATCTTCAAGACCGCCTGCACGCTGCGGTGGTCGGATATGTCGCATCCGGTCAACAACGAGAGCGCGCCGAGGCTCAGCGTCTGGCGCAGGAACAGGCGGCGCTCGATGCCGGTCACGGCTCGGCTTGCGCTCAAGGACCGAACGCGCTCATCGCTATTCTCCGTTGCCCGGATGCGGCGTATCGGAGGCGCGGCCGAGCGACCATCGCGACCAGGGTCTTTGGCACCAGATGCAGTCAGCGCCAGATGCACGACCAAGAAACCGACGATCGCCGCCATGCCGAAGAAATGCACGACGCGGGCAAATTCGTAGCCGCCGAACAGCCAGGTCAGCCACTGCAATTGCACCGGCTTCCAGATGCTGAGCCCGGACAGGATTGTCACCAGAATGGCCGCCAGCACGCCCCAGTAGAATACCTTTTGCACGGCATTGTATTCGCCGAGCCGATGGCCGAGGCGGCCGCGCGCCGCCGCAAGAAAATCGCGGGCAAAGGCGCCGGACCGACCGGCAGGAAATCGCGCCGGAAATGGCCCGAAACAAAGCCGACGATCGACATAGGCCAGGAAATTCAGCACCAGCACCCACATCGCCGCGAAATGCCACAACAGCGCATTGGCCAGACCGTCCTCATTGTTCATCGCCTCGGTCACGGTGAAATTGCCGCCCAAGGTCAGTTATACGGAAAGCCGAAATGGAGCGGCAGCGCCGGATAAAAATTGTAGATGCGCCAGCCGCTGCCGATCATGACAAGGATCGCCAGTGCGTTGATCCAGTGCATGATGCGCCGGCTCAGCGGATGAAGCAGCGGATTGCGCGCCGGTGCGGCTTCAATGATTTGGACAGGAACGGTCACGGCAATACCTCCAATCCATCGGCCCGGACCCGCTGCTGGGCCGTGGGCGTCACGCAGGAAGGCGATGAATTTCGTCGCATTCGGGCTCAGCGAGTATTTCGGTACCGCGACCCAATATACGATCGGCGGATAGTTCGTTGTCTGCAACCGATCGGTGATCCTGAAGCCGGATTGGCCGCCACGTCAGTCGCATAGACAATCGCCAGCCGCACCTTGCCTTGGGCTAACAGATATACCGCATCCGCGGTACCGACGACGCCGATCGATTTGGCACTGACCGCCTGCCATAGCCCGAGCGACTGCAGCGCCTTTTCGACTGTCGGCGCCAGCTGTGGCCGCCCACGGATCGACGATCGCGATCGGCGCTTTGCCGGCGAGTGCCGCCAGATTGTCGGAAGCGGCTGGTGAGCCCGCGCTGGCCGATCTCGATGTTTTCACGGCTAGCCGCCACGACGAGTTGATTGCGCCACAGATGGTGCAATGTCTCCGGTCTTGATCAGCTTGGCTTCGGCCGCATTTGCAGCGTCGCGTCGCCTTCGCCAATGATGACGTCGTCGCGGGCATGGTGCGCGACCTGCTGCAGCAGCGCTGGGGTTGGCGAGGTAAAGATGTGAACCGGAACGCCGGTCTGCTCGCGCCATAGAGCGGCGACATCGGTGACGGCATGCAATAGTGTCGGCTCGCAAAACACCGCGACATCGGGCGCGACCGGATAGTCGGCATGCGCCGGAGAGACGCCAAGTGAAAATAGCATCGCCCAGAGAACGAGACCGACGAGATGGGAATTTCGAATGATCGACATACCATCATTCCTGCGAGTGTGAAAAACAGCCCGCGCGCGACGTCGCTCAGCAATCTCGGTTCGACGATTGCACGATTACCGTGCGATGCGAACGATTTTCGAGGGCGTCAGATTGTAGCGAAAGGCCGTTAGGGAAGTTGCGGTCACGAGAAAGTGACGTCAACGCGAAGGTTCGATGGCCGCAACGGCAAAATCGTCGAGGCTCGCGGTCGGGACTGCCTTCGCTCCAGATTTTACGTTCCGATGGTGTCCGGAATGTCGGCCGTTTGAGGTGGTTTATCGGTTGGAACAGCTGTGCGAAGGTTCTTGATGGGACTCGCCTTAGCCGGCCTCCGGCGGGAGAGTGTTCCGCAGAATTGCCGGAAACGCCGAATTTTTGCCATAATCATTGTTAATGACCAAGATCAATGCGGGGATCGCGATGATCCAAGAAATTCCGAGCCGCACGCTGGGTTTTGTCCTTAACGACGTAGCGCGTCTGATGCGCAAGCGTTTCGAGCAGCGCGCGCGCGCCGCGTCGCTCGGACTAACCCGGGCGCAGGCTGCGGTGCTCGCCAACCTCGCGCGCCAGGAAGGGATCAATCAGGTCAGCCTGGCGCAGATCCTTGAATTGGAGCCGATCACATTGGCGCGGCTGCTCGATCGCCTGCAGGCGGCGGGGCTGATCGAGCGCAGACCTGACCCGAAAGATCGCCGCGCCCACCTGCTTTATCTGACCGAATCTGCTTACCCATTGCTCGACCGGATTTTCGCCCTCGCGGCCGAGGTTCGCGAAGACGCATTGGCTGGCATCCCGGAGCCTGAGCGCGACCTGCTCCTCGATATGATGATCAGGATGAGAGCAAATCTGATCGAGCAAGCGGCCGAAGCCGACACCGAAAACACGGCGGCGGCGGCCGAGCGCGCCGGCTGTTAGCTCGACTTTCACGACGAGCGCGCGGCTGATATAACGGAAACCCGATTATATAACGGAACCGGCGACGAGCGGCGTGGCCGCGTGTGCGGCAGCGCCATCTCGGCCGGCGAACAAATCAAGGAGGCTCCGATCATGTCAGCGGCACCGCAAATCCGCGAATCCGGGTTCAAGACCAACCCCGACTACAAAATCACCTTTGAGCCTTCGCCGCGCCGCGTGCGTGTGGCATTCAACGGCGAGACCATCGCCGACAGCACCAATGCCCGTCTGCTGTTCGAGACCCGGCATCTGCCGGTCTATTACTTTCCGCGCGTCGGATGTGCGGCTCGATCTGATGACGCCGACCGACCATCACACGTTTTGCCCGTATAAGGGGACCGCGTCCTATTGGACGATAAAGGTCGGCGACAAGACGGCCGAAAATGCGGTGTGGGGTTACCCCGACCCGTTCGCGGAGGTCGCCGAGATCGGCGATTTCGTCGGGTTCTACTGGGACCGCTTCGACCATTGGTACGAGGAGGACGAGGAGATCTTTGTCCACCCGCGCGACCCTTATAAGCGCGTTGACGTGATCCAGTCCTCACGGCCGGTGCAGATTATTCTTGGCGGTGAAGTTGTCGCCGAGACACGGCGCGCCCGGTTTCTGTTCGAAACCCGGTTGCCGACCCGCTATTACATTCCGCCGGAAGACGTCCGCATGGATCTATTGATCCCGAGCGACAAGGCGACCGCTTGCCCGTACAAGGGCAAGGCGCGGTACTATTCAGCCAAGATCGGCGACCGCCTCTACGAGGACATCGTCTGGACCTATCCCGACCCAATCCCGGAATGCCCAAAGATCAAGGGCTATCTGTGCTTTTACAACGAGCATGTCGACGAGATCCGGGTCGATGGCAAGACTGTGCCAAAACCGATCACCCCATGGTCGAAGGACTGGAAGGAGAAAGCGGCTACCGTCCCCGATTCACGCGGCCCGGTCGCGCGGCCCTAGCCAAGCAAGCCGCGCCACATAGAACCGGGCTACCCACCCGATAGCCGAGCAGCATCCGGTCGCGACCACGGCGCGACTCGATGGCCCCAATCCCACCGGTGAACGGTGCCAAAAGCGCGCTCGGGCCGCAGCGAGCGGCACGCCGCGTTAAGCTTACTCTGTGCCGACGAGGTGAGGGCATGAAGAGCCGTCGATCCGTTCTTGCGGGCGCCATCGCGCTTGTCGCCTCGCCACCTTTTGTCGCGACCGCGCAACCGACGCCGACAGTCCCAACGATAGGCTTTCTCGTGCCGGCGGCCGGCCCCTATATTGGAACGCCGACCGCAGTCTTTAACTCCTTCCGTCGCGGGTTCGCCGAATTGGGCCATATCGAAGGGCGAAACGTCCGCTACGAGTACCGGTCGGCGCCGGACCGAGCCGGGCTCGGCGATATGGCAGCCGAACTCGTTCGGCTAAAGGTTGACGTTCTCGTCGCGGCCGGCGTTGGGGCGTTTATGGCGAAAGCCGCGTCAGCCAGCATCCCCATCGTATTCGGCTTCAGCGGCGATCCGGTCCAGGCAGGACTCGTCGACGGCCTCGCCCGTCCTGGCCACAACATGACAGGATTGACCTTTCTCGCCCCCGAACTCGTGGGGAAGCGTCTTGCCTTGCTCAAGGAGGCGGCTCCCACGATTTCTCAGGTGGCGGTGATAGCATTTTCCCGACACCCCGGCGAGCGGAGTGAATGGCGCGCTTGGAAGGATGCGGCACGGGCGCTGGGTGTGAGCCTGCATCTCTTCGAGTTGAATAATGCGGCTGACCTCGATCAGGCCCTAGCCGCGGTGGCGAGTGGAAATATCGATGCGATTCACGCTTTTCCCGATGGCGTGACGGCAGCGAGCCGTGTCCGGATTGCAGAGTTTGCCCTGACACGACACCTTCCCAGCGTATTCGGCTGGAAAGAATATGCCATGGCTGGCGGCCTGATGTCTTACGGTCCGAACCTGGAAGAGTCGTGGCGCCAAGTCGCCGGTTTCGTGGAGAAAATCCTAAAGGGCGCTAGGCCAGCGGATCTGCCGGTCGAGCAACCGACGAGGTTCGAACTGGTCGTCAACCTCAAGACCGCCCGAGCGCTCGGCCTCATTATGCCGCCAACACTCCTCGCCGCCGCCGACAAGGTGATCGAATGAGTAACTTCGAGGTTGGGGCTGGGTGCGTGATGACCTCGAGACTGCGCCATTCATGATCGCCGCCGACAAGCGGTGCATCGTGGCGCCTCTCCCGTGCGCCTGCCTGCTGGCGCAGGGCCCGACGTGATCCCGATCCCGGGGACGAAGCACCTCGAACGCCTGGAAGAGACCCTCGGCGCGCTCGACATTCGCCTGACCCCCGAGGAGGTCGAGACCATCGCCGAGGCGATGCCAGCGCATTAAGAAGTCTCGCGCACGGCCGAGGAGTCCTCAGTAGAGGCGGGTGCGGTAGCTTTCGGCGGTTTGGCGTTCGGCTTCGTCGGGGTCCATGCCGCCGACTTGCTCGGCGATGATGCGGCCAAGCGATGGCCATTCGCTGCGCGCGACCTGCTTCTCCGGGTTCCACAAATCGGAGCGGATCAGCGCCTTGCCGCAGTGGAAATAAATCTCCTCGGCGGCGACCAGAATGCCGCTGCGCGGCGCCTTGCCATTGACCGCCAGCGATTCGAGGAGTGCCGGATCGGTCGTCACGGTGGCGCGGCCATTGACGCGCAAGGTCTCGTTGATCCCGGGCACAAAAAAGATCAGCCCGATCCCGGACGAACTCAAGAGATTGCCGAGCGTGTCGACGCGGTTGTTGCCGAGCCGGTCGGGAATTAACAATGTCGTGTCGTCGATGACCAGGACAAAGCCCGGGGCGTCACCCTTGGGCGAGGCGTCGCAGCGGCCTGACGGGTCCGACGACGCGATCACCAGAAATGGCGACTTCGCGATAAAGTTACGGCTGTGCCGCTCGAACCGGCTCAGCTGTTTTTTGACCGCGCGCTCGCTCGGTTCGCCATAAAGTTCACGCAGCTGTTGCGGGTTTTCCAACGTGTCCACCGGCCCCTCCGTTAGGAAGCTGGCGGCTAGTATGCGTGAGCGATAGCGAAAGCGCCATTGGCATTGGCCGTCGGCGCGAGTATTGGTCGAATGGCGCTGCGAGGAGGCGGGGGATGGGCGATCGCGCGGTGGTCGAGGCGGTGGGGACCTTCATGGGCATGCCCGCCTCGCGCGATCTGTCGGCGAGCAAGGCGGCGGTGCTCGGCATTCCGTTCGATTGCGGGTTTCACCCGACGCGCATCGGCGCCCGGCTCGGGCCGAATTCGATCCGCGAGCATTCGGGGCTGGTGCGGCGCTATGAGCCGCCCTATCGCGATTACGACCCCGTCGCGCGCCTCGGCCTTGTCGATTACGGCAATGTAAGATTGCGCTCGGGCTATGTCGCCGAGGCCTTCGAAAACATCGAGGCGGCGGTCGCGGAAATCGTCGAAGCCGGCGCCATTCCGTTGACGATGGGCGGCGATGGTGCCGTGACCCTGCCGCAGTTGCGCGCTCTGCACCGGCGTCATTCCGGCCTCGTCGTCCTGCATATCGACGCACATACCGACACCTACCCCGACGATGGCGAGAGCAAGTTTACCAACGCGACAACTTTTACCCGCGCCGCCGAGGAGGGTGTCGTCGACGCCAAGAACTCGATCCATCTCGGCGCACGCGGTGCGGTGGCAATGCCGGACCTGTTCGAATACACCCGCAATTGGGGCTATGAGCTGATCCCCGGGGTCGAGCTCGAAAGCCTTGGGATAGTGGCGGTTCTCGCGCATATCCGTCAGCGGCTTGCCGGCCGACCGGTATACCTCTGCTTTGACATGGATGTGTTCGACCCGTCGGGGCGCCGGGGGTTTGCACGCCGAGCTGGGGTGGGCTCAGCGCGAAGGAAGGCTTGGCGATCCTCGACGGGCTCGCCGAACTCGACTTTGTCGCCTTTGATGTCAACACCGTGAGCCCGCCGCATGACAGCGCCGGCATGACCGCGTATCTCGCCGGCACCGTCATGCACAAATGCCTGCAGCTCGCCTGCGCCGGGCTGGAGCGCGGCCGTTCGAACCAGTTGGCGGGCTGAAGATGGCGGCCGGTCATTTCCGCGTCGAGTACGAGGATCGGCCTGAGGGTGGCCATGTCGCGCGGTTGACGATCGACAACGCCGCCAAGCTCAACAGCCTCAATTCGGGGCTGATGCACGAGATCATCGACAAGATGGCCGACCTCGCGGCCGACCCCGATTTGCGGCTCGCGATCCTGACCGGCGCCGGCGGCCGCGCCTTTGTCGGCGGCGCCGACATTGCCGAGATCGCCGCTCTCGATCACGCCGGCGCCCGCCGCTTTATCACGCTGGTGCATCGCTGCTGCGCCGCGTTCCGCCATTTGCCGGCGCCGGTCATTGCCCGCATCGACGGCTACGCCTTGGGCGCTGGTCTCGAACTGGCCGCTGCTTGCGATTTACGGGTCGCCAGCCAGAGCTCGGTGTTTGGCATGCCCGAGGTCGCGATCGGCATACCTTCAGTGATCGAAGCCGCCTTACTGCCGAGATTGATCGGCGAGGGTCGCGCCCGCCGGTTGTTGCTGACCGGGGAGAGCATCGATGCCGCGGCGGCCCTGGCCTGGGGGCTTGTCGATAATGTCGCGCCGAACGACGGCCTCGACGAAGCGGTCGAGCGTTTGGCGCGGCCGATGCTCGCCGCTGGCCCGCGGGCGCTCCGTCTGCAAAAATCGCTGATCCTTGATTGGGAGGAACTGCCGCCAGGCATGGCGATCGCGCGCGGCATCGATGCCTTTGTCGCCGCTTTCGACAGCGACGAGCCGGCGCGGATGGCCGGCGCGGCACTCGCAAGGCTGCGCGCCCGTCGGCACACCCGCGGCGCTTCCCGATGATCGCGACGACCCGCCGGCGCAAGCCGAAGCAGCTCGGTGAGGCGGCAAGCGACGCGCCGCATTATGTCGGCCACCGCGAGAGGCTGCGGCAGCGGCTGATCGAGGCTGGGGCAGAGGCCTTGCCCGATTACGAATTGTTGGAAGTGATCTTGTTTGCGAGCAATCCGCGCGGCGACGTCAAGCCGCTCGCCAAGGAGCTGCTCGACCATTTTGGCGGTTTTGCCGCGGTGGTCAGCGCCGACCCGGAAGCGCTGTTCGCGGCCGGCCTCGGACCAGCCGGCGTCGCCGCGATCAAATCAGTGCGCGAGGCGGCGTTGCGGCTGATGCGCGCCGAATTGCAGGACCGCCCGGTTGTCAGCTCGTGGGATCAGCTGATCGATTATTGCAGCGCCCATGTCGCGCACGGCAAGATCGAGGAATTCCACATCCTGTTTCTCGACCGCAAGAATGTGTTGATCAAGCATGAGCGCCAGCAGCGCGGCACGGTCGATCATACGCCGGTCTATCCGCGCGAGGTCGTCAAGCGCGCCCTCGATCTCGGCGCCTCGGCGTTGATCCTGGTGCACAACCATCCATCGGGCGATCCGACCCCATCAAAAGCCGATATCGCCGTGACCCAGGACATCAAAAAAGCCGCCGCCCCGCTCGGCGTCACCTTGCACGATCATCTGATTATCGGCCGCAACCGCCACACCAGCCTGCGCGATCTCGGCCTGATTTGACAGAGGACAGCCGTCGGGTGGCAGTAAAAAGCAAGTTCCTTGTCCTGCTGAGCTTCGCTCTATTGCCGGCAGTGCTGCGGCAGCCAGCCTGCGCCGCCGGCGCCGCGTTTGACGGCGTGTGGGATGTCACCGTGGTCTGCGGTAACGATCCGAACAGCACCGCGCACGGCTACAAATATGATTTCACAGCGCAAGTAAGAAACGGCGTTCTGCACGGCGAACACGGTGTCCAGGGGCGGCCGAGCTGGCTTGCGATCGACGGCACGATCAACCCCGACGGCGCCGCCTATATCAGCGCGGTCGGCTTAACCGGTGAGCCGCGCGCCACCGTCGGGTATGTCGTCCAGGGCACGCCCTGCGCCTATCACGTCAACGCCCGTTTCGAGGGTGCTCGCGGCAGCGGCAGCCGGATCGAGTTGCGCCCCTGCAGCTACATCTTCGTCAAGCACTGAAGGCTTTGGATCCGCTCACTCGCCGGGCAATCAGAGATCGCGCTTTATTTGATCCTTTCCGGGCATCGCCACCAAAGTGTTGAGCGCCGCGCGGCACTGCGGGCCTAATGGCGGCAGCCAATTCGACGGGAGAACGCCGTGTTTGCGACCTTGTCCGACGAGCAGCGCCAATTTATCGGCACCGTGCGCGATCTGGCCCAAAGTGAATTCCGCGCTCGTGCCCGGGACTATATGAACGGCTCCTTTCCGTGGGAGAATATGCGCCGGCTCGCCGAGTTGGGCGTGCTCGGCATGGCGGTGCCCGAGGAATATGGCGGGCTCGGGCTGCCGGTGTTCGACACGGCATTGGTGCTGGAGGAGATCGCCAAGGTTTGTTACGTGACCGCGATGGCGGTGCTCGGCGAGGTCGGCGTGCAGACCCGGATCATTTCGGTTTACGCGCCGGAGCCGATCAAACAACGCATTCTGCCGGCGGTGGTCAGCGGCGACTGCCTGCTCGCGATCTGCATGACCGAGCCCGACGCCGGCACCGACGTCGCCAATTACAAGACCAATGTCGACCGCGTCGGCAATCGGCTGCGGCTCAACGGGGTCAAGACCTTGATCAGCCGCGCCGAGGAAGCCGGCATGTTCGTCGTCTTTACCCGCGTTGACAAGAAGCCGGGGCGGGAAGGGATCGGCTGCGTATTGGTCGAAAAGGGCACGCCCGGGTTTTCGGTCACCGGCACCTATCACACGATGGGCGGCGAAAACCTGCATGAGATCCGGTTCGAGGATTGCGAACTGCCGCCCGAAAATTTGGTGCTGGAAGACGGCTTTCGAAAACTGTTGTCGGCGTTCAATACCCAGCGCTGCCTCAACCCCAGCATATCGCTGGGTCTTGCCGAGGGCGCCTTTGAAGAGGCGGTCAAATACGTCAAGGAGCGCAAGGCGTTTGGCCGCGCGATCGGCGACTTCCAGGGGATGCGCTGGAAGATCGCCGAAATGTATCGCGAGATCGAGGCGGCGCGCAGCGTGCTCTACCGCGCTTGCGCCACCGCCGATCCGTTCCCGGACCCGCTATTGGCCGCGGTCGCCAAGGTCACTTGCAACGAGATGGCGCTGAAGGTGACGAGCGAAGCGATCCAGGTCCATGGCGGCTATGGCTTTACCGACGAGTTCCCGGTGTCGCGCTTTTACCGCGGCGCCCGCTACGGGACCTTGGGCGGCGGCACCAGCGAGACCTTGCGCGATCTGATCGGTAAACGCGTCATTGCCAGCCTCGACCCCACCGACGGCATCCTCGGGCTCGGCGCCTTCTGACCGGAGGCGCGACAAGCCCGCCGAAGCCATCGGCTGACCACTTTAGATAGGGCGTTGCGGATGGTCAGCCCGTCAGGGCGGTTCTGACGAGTTGCACACGAAGAGAGCTGTCGGAGAATATTACAGGCGAGTTCGAGACTAAACCATTGTTTTCCTTTAGAAAGAGCTCAAGGCTGCGTCGGTCAATTTTACATTAACTATGGTACAGGGATGCCGCGCCACACCTAAAAGTGAAGATATCTCAGGCGTTTACTTACGTGGGCATGAATATTGCTCGGAATATGGTAAATAAGGGGAGAAATTAGCCATGCACAACCCAAGCCGTTTTCGACAGATGGGCTGGGCCGCGCTGTTTCCGCTGCTCATGGTTTTCCTGGGGCTGGCCTCTCCAGCCCAGGCGACGCCGCTTCCGCTGTCGATATCAATCGATCAGCCAGATCGCACCGCGCTCCCCGGGAGCACCGTGGTGTTCACCGGAACCATCACCAACAACAGCGGGAATGACCTCGACGCAGCGAGCGACTTGTTTCTAAATTTCACCGGCTTCGATACCACAGCACTGTCGTTTACCCAGGTCCTCGGCAACCCTGATTTCTCGTTGCCGAACGGCGCCACTTCGCCCGACGTCGAATTGTTCGATGCGCTTCTCGATCTTTCGGCGACGCCGGCAGGCTCGCCGTATCTCGCCGATGTGACCGTATCGGATTCACTCGGCGATGTCAGTGATCCCGTCACAATCAGCATTACCGCCGTGCCGGAGCCGGGGTCTTTACCCTTAGCGTTGGCGGCGCTGATCATCATGATCGGCCTTGTAAAGCGGCGAACCGGCGTGAGGTGGTTTAGCAGGGCTTTGGTGCCGGGTTTGGCAATCATGGCGGCGGTTATCACGACACCGGGCCACGCCGCGGTCACCCCGGTCTCGCTCTACGCCCCCAATGCCGCAACCTCGGTCTGGGCCGGCACGACCACGGTCGGCGTCGAATTCCAGATCGCGAACAATGGCACCGCCGACGCCGGCAACGTAGTGGTGAAGTCGGTGAGCGTGCAGGGCGGGTCTGTTTCCGCCAGCAGTCCCGCGCTGCCCATCGTACTCGGACCAATCAATGCGGGGGACAGCGCGCCGCTCGACCTCGTGATCAACGCTCCGATGGGAGTCAACGGCACGACCCGTTATCTGGTGACCGTGAATGGTACCTACACTTATGGCCCCACGACCTACGGCTTCTCGATCAACCGGGCACTATTCCCGAATGCCACCGGGCCGGGACCGATCTCACCGGTCGGCGGAACGACGATTATCAACGTTCCCCCTTACACCGGCGTTACTTTTCCGCCGACGCCGACGCCGCCCAATTTTGGACCGAATGCGGAAACCCCGAATTTGGTTCCGATCGGCCCGCCCACCTCAGGGCTGCCGCCAATCACGTCGCCGGGCTCTAGCCTCGGCAGCTTGACCCCTGGCGGATCGGTGATCATCCCAGTCAATAACGGCAGGGCCCTCGGGGCCGGGACGCCGCCTGATCCCAACGCCGCCGCCTCGCCCGACGGGGTTGTATTGTCGACCTACAATACTGGGATCAGCTATTCGACGAACGGCGGCACGACCTTTACCGACGTCAACCTGTTTAACCCGATCGCCGGGCGCACGTCATTCTTTCCGCAAAGCGATGGCGGGTTGTGCTGCGACCAGGTCGTGGTCTTTATCCCCGACCCGAACCGGCCGCTGTTTGTCTGGTTGCAGCAATACTGGCCGCAGACTGCCTGCGCCACCAATTGCCGGCCGCCGCCGGCGATGAACGCGACCTACAAAATCACTCAACCCAACCGGCTGCGGGTCGCCTGGGCCACCCCGGCCGACATCAAGGCCAATTTCAACAACGCCTGGACTTATGCCGATCTGACCGCGACGAGCACGGCCGGGGTTTCGAGCGGGCTCGGCACCAAAAACAACGAGTGGATGGACTATCCCGACCTCGCCTGGTCCGGCACTTTCCTCTATGTCGGGGTCGACCACGGCTCCACCACGCCGGGTAGCGTCTATACCGGAAAGCGCATCGTCGCGCGGCTGTCGCTCGCCGATTTGCGCAACACGGCAGCAACCGTGGTGCATTACGATTACGCCGAGCTGTCCGGGTCGAGCGGTCTCAACAAGGACCATTTCGTGCAGCAGGCGCCCAATCGGATGGTCGTGGGATCGCTCGACAATTCGAGCACATTCCGGGTGTTCACCTGGGACGACGGCAGCGGCTCGATTGGCAACACCACCGTCGGCCTAAACAACCAGATCAAGCAGGGCGCCAGTTACACCTCGATCGCCCCCGACAACACCGACTGGGTGGCAGTATCGTTCCCGGGCAACATAACCGGCGCGGTGTACCGCTCGGTGATCCCGGGCATCGGGATACGCCCCCGCCGACGCAAAACCAGTACATCTTTGCCTTCGACGCCGGGGTAAACCCTCCAGGGAGGCCGCGCGCCTATGTCCGGCTCGAAACGCTCAACACATCGATGCTGACGACTACAGACTACAGCGTGCTAGAGGAGTACGACATCTGGAACAACGACTATGCGTTCGCGATGGCGGCGCTGGCCCGCAACAACGACCTCGTGACGCCAGAGGTCGCAATAAATCTCGCGGTCGGCGGCGCCGCGCTCCCCAGCTCAGTCGCCTATCCGCAGATGTCGGTCGGGTTCAAGGACGACTTTGTCGTCTACCAGGTCACCAACAGCAACGCGACCCAGGTCTCGCGCTTTGGCGACTATCTATCGGCACGGTGGATACCCGGCTCTGTCGCTATCCCCCCTGGCACGGAAACCAGCGATTCCCAGTTCGGGGCCGAAGTCTACGACGTCATCCTGAACGCGGTGCCGCCGGGCGGTACCCCCACTTGCGCCGCGGTCGGTTGCGTGGCGAACCCGCGCTACATCCAGTTCGGACGGCCGCCTTTCATGGGACCGTCATAAGGCGCAATCGCTAGCAGTCCGATAAGCTCGGCCCGCGGATCGGCAAAAGCCGCCCCGGGCCGAGTTCTATTCAGCGCACCCCGGCCGCGATAGCATGTGCAGCGCGAGCGGTTCGCTCGGGACCAACGAGCGGTGATCCGCACGGGGTCCGTGCGCTTGGTCTTTTTAGAGATCCGCCCGCGTGATATTAAGGAGGTGAGGTGTGTGATGGGGTTACCGCCATCGCTGCGCCCTCGACTGTTGCTGGCGAGCGCGGTCCTCGCCGGTGCGACCGCTGGCGTACCGTCGCCGGTCGCGCTGTCAGTACCCAACGCCGCGGCGTCGGTGTGGGACACTGACCCGTCGAAAGCCGGCGTCGAGCTGCAGATCATCAACACCGGCAGCGCTCTAGCAGATGACGTCAGGGTAACCTCTGTCGATGTGAGCGGTGGTACGCTGGCGGCTGCCCACTCGACATTGCCAATCTTGCTCGGCAATGTCGCTCCGCAACGGAGCGCGCTCTTCGACCTCGTCATCACCGTACCGCGAACTCACACTGCCGAGTATTTACTGACCATTTCCGGGACCTATCGCCATTCCGGAATGCTGCAGCGCTTTACGCTGACCCGCTCGGTGACGCCCAGCGTTGCCCCGCCCCCGATCAGGGCGAAAAGCGGCGTTTTGGATACCGCGCCCAACCAGCCGACCGAGCGGGCTTGGCCTCCTGGCCCCGGCGCGCCCGCGGGCTTCGGGCCAAATGCCACCACTCCGATGCTGATCCCGCCAGGACCGCCGCGGTAACACTCACTGCCGAATTCGGGCGGGACTGGGCGCTCCGTCGAGCAGCGTTAATGATGGACGCGGGCCAGGCTGGCCGCGGCCGCGGGGGCCGCCCCGCGGTGCGTGTCAGGGGCGTCTCTGTAGGGTCAGGATGTAGGCGATTACATCGGCGGATTGCTCGGGCGACAGAATCAAATTCGGCATCTTCGGGTGTGAGGTCAGCAAAAAGGCGTTGAGCGCGGTCGCCGTCATGCCGGGTGTGTTAGCGACCGTCTCGAAGTCCGGCCCGATGTCAAACATCCGCGGCGGGTGCGGGTCGGGTTCGATGGCGTGGCATGGGGAACACGCGTGTTTCGCGAAGGCATGCCCGGTCTGGGGGTCGCCCGCGCCCTCCTGGGCATTGGCGCCGAACGCCAATGTGCCCAGGAAGACAGTCGCCAGTATTACTGTCTTGAGACTAGCATTTGGCTTGAGGCTGGCATTTGGCATCTGAAATGCGCCGACTCGTGAAAGAGAGACCCCGGCGGGGGAACCGGGGTCAATGCTAGGGACGATCTGTGCGGGGGGAAGTTTGGACCGCCCGGTGGCTAAACTAGCGATCTTCGATCCCGACGAATTGATGCAGATCAATCTCAACGCACCAATTATGGCTGGCTAGTGCCGCTGCCCCGAACGGGCCTTGAGTGCGGCCCGCGCTAGTTGCGGCCGGAGATCAGGCCGCGGGCGATGATCTGCGCCTGGATTTCGGCCGCACCCTCGAAAATGTTCAGGATGCGGGCGTCGCACAGCACTCGGCTGATCGGGTATTCCAGCGCATAGCCGTTGCCGCCATGAATCTGCAACGCATTGTCGGCGTTCGACCAGGCGACGCGTGCCGCGAGCAGCTTTGCCATACCGGCGACAATGTCGCAGCGGCGGCCGCCATCCTTCTCGCGCGCTGCGAAATAGGTGAGCTGCCGCGCCGCCATGGTCTCGGCCGCCATCAGCGCGAGCTTGCCCGCAACCCGCGGAAATGATGTGAGCGGTTTGCCGAACTGGCGGCGCTCGAGCGCGTAAGCCAGACCCAGTTCTAGCGCGTTCTGCGCCACCCCGACAGCGCGCGACGCGGTCTGGATGCGCGCACTTTCGAAGGTTGCCATCAGCTGTTTGAAGCCCTGACCCTCGATGCCGCCGAGCAGACTTTCGGCCGGCACGACAAAGCCGTCGAAGGCGATCTCGTATTCCTTCATGCCGCGGTAACCGAGCACCGGGATCTCGGTGCCGCTCATTCCCTCCCCCGGGAACGGCTTCATATCCGACCCGCGCGGCTTGGGCGCCAAGAACATGCTGAGGCCCCGATACCCCCGCTCCGAGGGATCGGTGCGGGTGAGCAAGGTCATCAAATCCGAACGGGCGCCGTGCGTGATCCAGGTCTTGGCGCCGGAAATCCGATAGATGTCGCCATCGCGCACCGCGCGGGTTGCGACGGCGGCCAAGTCGGACCCGGCGCCGGGTTCGGTGAAGACCGCGGTCGGTAATACCTCGCCCGATGCGATCGCCGGCAGCCACCGCGCCTTTTGCGCCTCGGTGCCGCCGAGCCGGATCAGCTCGCCGGCGATCTCCGAGCGGGTCCCGAGCGAGCCGACGCCAAGATAGCCGCGCGACAATTCCTCCGAGACGACGCACATCGCGATCTTGCCGAGCCCAAGCCCGCCATATCGCTCGGGGATTGTCAGGCCGAAGACGCCGATCCCGGCCAATTCCTTGATCAGCGCCAGCGGGATCAGCTGGTCCTGGCGATGCCATTCCTGAGCGAAGGGTGCGACCGCGCGCTCGGCAAAGCGGCTTACCTGGTCGCGGATCATATCGAGGCTCGCATCGTCGAGCCCGATGCGGCCGAACCCCTCCGCGCCGGCGCCGGCGATCAGCGCGCCAAGCCGGGTGCGGGCATCGGCGAGCCCGGCGACTAGCCCGCCCGCCTCACCTTTGCGCAGAGATGCGGTCGCATGCTCGCCAAGGCCAAATTCGCCGGGCCGGGCGAATTCGCCTTGCGCCATCGGGATGCCGCCCGCGAGCTGCGCCAGGTATTCGCCGAACAGGGTTTCAAGGATCAGCGCCTCGGCTTGGCCAAACGCTCCCGCTTCGTCGAGCCGCATCGCCCAGTTTCGAGTTCTGACGGAGCGCTTCGACCGTGGTTGCCGTCCAGGCGAGCGCGTGTCCGGCAACCTGGTGCGCATCAAGGCGCGCCGCCTGGATTTCTCCCTCCGGCGCCAACTCGGCCCTGATTTTCGCCTCAGCCAGGGTCAGATAAGCCTCGGCGACACCGAGCGCCTGCCCGGTGGCGGCCAACAGCAGTCGGCGCTCGTCGCTCACCTGTGGGGCGGCTCCGAAGCCCGCTAATCCTGAGGCAATTGATAGTGCGTCGGCAAAGTGGTCGGTATGTTAGGGTCATGGACTTTCTGCGCTTCGGATCGAGTTCATCCCGACCGCCGAGATGTCGTCCGGTATCGCGTTTAGGTTTTGGATGTTGCTGGCGCGCTCAGGCGCACCGATTGTGCAACCGGCTGCAGTGGCAAGCATCAGCGCGACAATGACTCCGAGGCGCATCGCGAGCATCAATCGCTCCGTTCAACGGAAGAAAACATACACTACTATGAATAGAATCACCACCAATGTGATCGACGCCAGCAGTATGTAGCGGACTACCCCTTCTTTAGTGGCCTGGCGCGCTTCAGTCCCGCTTACGATAATCGGTTTTTTCGCCACAGCCGACCCTTCCCCGCTGCTGCTCCACGTCTTGAGAACAAGGGATGGGCGGCCTTCGATCCGCCGCGCGGAGTAGCCTGCCAAGATGGAGCCAGTTGACGAAGGCCCAGGCTGAGGCTAAGTCTCCGGCGTGGCCGTTGCGACGAAACTTGCCCGGCAAAGCCGGCGAATTACGTTCCCGAACCCAGCAAGGGTTCGGGAACGTACGATTCGCCTCATGCTTGCCGAGGGTGATACCCATGTCGTCAGTTGCTGCCGCCGTTGCTGATACGAAATTTCCCCAAGCCGCTTTCTTTACGGTTAATGCCCAGGTCGAACCGGGGGTGATGCCGCGCGTGTTGGAGCTTTTTGCCAAGCGCGGTTTGGTCCCGACGTCGTGGCGCAGTGTCGTCATGCACAAGGAACAACCGCGCCTGACCATCGAAATCCAAATGAGCGGTCTCGGCCGCGACTTGACGGAGTATCTTGCCGCTTGCCTGCGGCAAATCGCCTCTGTCGAGGCCGTGGTGGCATTGTTGCCGGAGTGCATCGACTGATCGGAGAGTTTGCCGTCGTGTCGTTTGTCGATCATATCCGGCGGTGCAATAATTACGACCCGGCGCGGGTTGTGCCGCTTTTCGCCGGGGCGGATCGAATTGGGCTGGTGCGCCGCGACAACGCCGAAGCACTGCGGCGGTTTCCCGATGTCTTTGCGGTAAGCGATGATCGCGTGGCGTTGCGGGCGCAAGGCGATGCCGACACGCTCAGCCATGCCGTCGACCAAGTCGTCGACGCGCTGGTTGCCGAAAAGCAGATCCCAAAGACGCGCAATGAGACCTTTGACGTCGCCGTGCGTTGGGGCGCGCCGCCGATCTTCAGACTCGACCGCGGTGCGGTGCCGTTCTTTGGCACCCGCGCCTATGGCGTTCATTTAAACGGCTATCGCCTTGACCGGCCTGAACTCAATTTGTGGATCGGGCGGCGCGCGGCCGATAAGAGTGTCGCGCCTAATAAGCTCGACAACATCGTCGCGGGCGGCATCGGCAACGGCCACGGGCTCGGCGAAACCCTGGTCAAAGAGGCCGAGGAAGAGGCAATGATCCCGCCCGAGCTTGTCGCCCGCGCGGTCCCCGCCGGCGCCGTTTCCTACCGCATGGAAACCGCACTCGGCATACGGGACGATGTCTTGTTTGTTTATGATCTCGAAGTGCCGGTTGATTTCACGCCCAAAAACAGCGACGGCGAGTTCTCGGAGTTCGTGTTGATGCCGGCATCAGCGGTGCTCGACCGCATCCGCCGCAGCGACGATTTCAAATTCAATGTCAACCTTGTGATGCTCGATTTTGCTGTGCGGCACGGGATCTTGCCGCCGGACGATTTCGAATATCTCGATGTGGCGACCGGATTGCACCGGCCCATCGACTGAACAGCGTCACGCTTCAGCCGGGATCGGCAAGGTTGCGCACCAGGATCAGGTGGTTGCGCCCTCTCTCGCGCCGATACCGCGCCTCATGCACCAGCCCTCGCACGATATGCAGGCCTAGCCCGCCATCGGGGCGCTCATTCAATGGCGGCTCGAATTCAGGCGCGTCTTGGGCCAAGGGATCGAATGCAACACCGTTGTCGCTGAAATCGATCTCGATGCAGCCGGGTTTAGCGCTCAGCGCGATCTTGACGGCTGCGTCCGGGCCGGCTGCGGCACAGCCGTAGCGAACCGAGTTGGTGAACAGCTCCTCCAGAATGATCAGCAGCCTTGACCGCTCGGGATCGGGTAGGCCGCAGTGGCGGGCAAAATCTTCGGCAAATTCGACCAGGCGGGCGAATTCGGCCTCGACGCCGCGCAGACGCACTGAGGATTTCATCAATCAAACGGTCAGGTCGAGCCCGTCATAGGCGGCGATAACCTCGACCTTGGGGCCGTTGCGGCTGATTTCCTCGAACCGGACAGTCTCGCCAAACACCGCCTCGATCATCCGGTCGTCGTAGGCCGGTTCATGATGAAAAAGAACCAACCGCTTGACTTGCGCCGCCTGCGCCAGTTCGACCGCGACGATATTGCTGGAATGACCCCAATCTTCTTTCACCGAGACCGTGTCCGCCAAGGAATACATCGCGTCGAATATCAGCAAGTCTGCATGTCTATAAAAATGTACAAACGGATAAGATCCGTCCAGCGTCGAATACTTGTGCTCGCAATCGGTGGAATAAACGATCGCTTTGTCGCCGCGCGAAAATCGATATCCATAGGATTTGCCCGCGTGAAATTGCTGGATCGGCAGAACCGAGAAGCCGCCAACTTGATGAGTCCGGCCCGGAACCAGCTCGACAAATTCGATTGTCGCCGCGAGCGAGTTGAAATCGACAGGGAAGCTCGGCGCCTGATGCTGACGGCGCAATGCATCACGCATCGATTTGTGGCAGCCATGGATTCGGATGATGTTCCCCGGAATGTAGGCCGGCGTAAAGAAAGGGAACCCCATCACATGGTCCCAGTGCAGGTGCGACAGGAACACATTGTAGCAATGCTTGCGGTCGGGACCGCGTTCGGCCAGGACCTTGCGGCCGAATTCGCGGACCCCGGTGCCGAGGTCGCACAGCACAAACTCGTCGCCGCCAGTATCGATCTCGACACAGGCGGTGTTGCCGCCATAGGCGCCGCGGACCGAGAATGGCAATTCGCGGTCCATGAAAGCCTCGATCGCCTCGGGCGTGCTCAGATCGTGCCCGCGCGCGGCAAGCAACGCATCACGCACCTTGCCGCGCACTGCGGCTTCGCCGAGCGGGGCTGGGAGCGATCCGCGGCTGCCCCAAAAATGCACACGGATCGGGGCTGTCTGCGTCTCCGGCCGTCCTCCGCCTGAAACCGCAGCGATCGCCGCTTCGACATTGTCAAAGACGGGGATGACCTCGGAGAAACGGCTGATGGCAAAAATCTCGCCGACAACGCTATTCAAAGCGGCGACGACGATGCGGCGCTCTTTGGGTTTCTGCTTTGAGGCCGCCATCAAGGCGCGCAGCCCGGCGCTGGAAATATATTCGACATCGGAAAAGTCGACGACGATGTCGCCTGTTCCAGCACGGACCGCGACCAGCAACCGATCCTGAAACGCGGCGCTTGTCAGATTGTCGATGCGTCCGACGGGCCGCAGCAGCAAAGCACCGTTCTGACGCGTTTCGCCGATTTCCACAAAGCACCCGCCTGCAAGCCCGGCGCAGTATTCTCGTCCCGGCAAGGCGGCGCAAGCGCGGCGGCGCGGCGCTCGGTTACTTTTGGTGCTTCCGCTTCGACGCGTAAACCCGAGGTGATGGTTTACGGTCCCTTAAACGTCCCGGAGCCGGTCAGCGGTGCTGCGTTGTGCCGACCAGCGTATTGCAAAAAACCGAGAAACTGCGGAAATTCGGTGCGCGCGCCGATCCTCTATGAGTTATCGTTTGTTTCGAGCTATGGCTGAAAATCGTCCGCCCAACCGCCCCGGATATAACAGAGCCCGGCCGAGCGACCAGTTCCCGAATGATCGGGAACGGGTCAATAGGGCCCGCCAGGCGGCCGAGGCGTTGTTTGCTCCCAAGCCGCGAGCGGATGACGCGCCAGTTTTGCCCGCCCGCCCGGCCACCGAAAGGCGGCTTCCGGTGGCGCCGAGGGCCTCCCCGCCGCCCGATGTTCCGAATGAGCCGGCCATACCCCGCGAGAGAGGGGCCGCAATCGCGACCACCCGTAACAGAAATCAAAACTCCGCGGACCGCAATATTCCTGCAGCGCATATCGCGCGCATCCGTACTTGGCTGAGGTACGGAATGAAGATTTCCGAGGTTGCGAAAGTTTATGGGGTCGAAATAGAGGACATCGAGCGGGTCTTGGGCAAACCCTGAGTGCAGCAGTCCGGCACCTCCCCGCCCGGCCGGGCCGGAGTTACTTTCCCGCGGTCCTGCGAGATTAGTACCGCGCCCCGCTAAATCGCGAGGCTGAGGGAAGAAAAATCGCATTCTCGGACCAAATCTGACGAACTCGAGGCGGGGAATGCCGCCGATTACTCAGCATTCCCCTTGTTTGGCGCTCTGGCGAACGGTGCTCGACCATACCCACGCTGAGACGCGAAAGAATTCGCCTAAACCAGGAAGTCTTCGCAGTCGCACGCGGCACGATCACTCGTTGGATGAGCTCGAGCTGAAGACGTGCCTGGCGCGCCCGGTGGTCTAGTTCTGCCCGCGGCGCGCAGCGGTTCCATCGGTTTGCTTCCGGCATCGTAGTCTCCGTAACACATTGCCTCCCGATTTTGCCGAGAGGTGATCGTCAGATGGCGCGGCGCGTCCGAAAGCCGTGTGATCAGCCCCACATACCAATAAGAATTCTAAAGGGCCGGGGGAATCCTGGAGCGAGGAGGGATTTGGCGGCTTGCCGGCTCAACTCGCTTCGCAGGATTTAAAGAGGGAGGCCCGTACGAGTTGGGGAAGGTCGCCGATGATGCCCATCGCGTCGCGCATCAGAAAACGCTTGATCGGCGGCAAACGGTTGACGGTAGCGAGGCCTAGATCGCGGATCATTCGAAGCGGTGCAATGCTGTTCGAGAATAGGCGGTTCAGACCGTCGGTTACGGCGGCGAGCAGTATTGCGTCGAAGCGGCGCCATTGCTGATAGCGCCTGAGTAACCCATCGTCGCCGATGTCGAGCCCGAGCCTTCGCGCATCTATGATCAGCTCGGCAAGTGCGGCCACATCGCGGATCCCGAGATTGAGACCCTGGCCGGCAATCGGATGAATGAGGTGCGCGGCCTCACCGACCAATGCCAGCCGGCGATCGATGTAGCGCTCGGCGAGCATCAACCCGACCGGGTACGACCATCGCGGTGCGACTTGCTCGACAGCCCCCAGGAAATCGCCGAACCGCGCCGAGAGCTCAGCCGCGAAATCTTCCTCCGAAAGCGCCATGATCCGCGCTGCCAATGGCTCGTGCTCGGTCCATACGATCGAGGAGCGATTGCCCGTCATCGGCAGAATCGCGAACGGCCCCGCCGGTAGAAAATGCTCGATGGCGATTCCCTGGTGCGGGCGCTCGTGAGCAACGGTCGTAACAATCGCGGTTTGCCGATAACGCCATTCAATGGTCCGAATCCCGGCGGCATGGCGCAATGGTGAGTGGGCGCCATCGGCAGCGACGACCAGGGTCACGGTGATGCGGCGAAGATCGGACAGCGTCGCGGTTGCCGTACCGGCTGTCGTTTCGACGCCCTTGACTTCGAGCGGGGCGAGCAGCTGTAATTTCGGCAGCGACCGCGCGTGCTCGATCAACGTGCGGCGCAACACCCGGTTCTCGACGATCCAGCCGAGCGGCGTATCGGTTCCGAGTTCACGATGATCGTAGTGAAGAAATAGCGGCGCGTTATTGTCGGCGACGCGGATTTCCCGGATCGGCTCGGCCTCTGCCGCGATCGCCGGCCACAGACCCAGTGCATTCAGGACCTGCTGCGAGCCGTACGCGATTGCTGAACTGCGCCCATCGAACGCAGCCTCCAACATGGCGTTGGGGTCCTGACGGTCGACAACGGCGCAAGCGAGACCGGCGCCGGAACAGGCAATTCCCAACACCAGCCCGTTTAGGCCGCCACCGGCGATTAGCAGCTCGATATCGTCGTTCATCCGGCGTGCTCGTCAGGACCGCCGCCGCCCAGCGGCTGATGTTGGTAACATAGCGCCCTCAGCTTTGCGGGGTAGCGTAAACAGTAGGGCGAAGGACTTGCGGAAGCGTCAGAGTCGGCCCGCGTGCAACCCTCCCTGCTATTCCGGAGATCGTGCTGGTTACCGGCAATTTCGCAGCGGAGCCGGCGAGGTGATTGGCTCGCGCCGGTGATCGGGATATCTTGCAGGTGGCTCGCCGGGGGAGCGGGTCGAAAGTTTGGCGCCGCGCAGAGGTGACGGCACGGCCGGCATCGGGGGAAGCATGGCCAGATCGATCGGTATGACCATGGGAGCGCGCTCGCGGCGCTCGCATGCATGGACAGACATCAGGGCCGCGCTCAAGCGCCGGGTGCTCGAAGCGCTTGGTTTTTTCTTGCTGCTGGCGGCGCTGCTGATTGTGGCGGCGCTTCTTTCTTATAGTCCACGAGATCCGTCGCTAGACTCGGCGATCGATACGCCGCCGCATAATTTGATCGGCGGCAATGGCGCGGTGCTCGCGGACCTGCTTCGCCAAGCTTTCGGATTCGCCGCTTTTGTGATTCCGCTCACCCTGCTTGGCTGGTCGCTGCGCCTGTTGCTTGATCGCCCGCTGCAATCGTTCTGGCTCAAACTCGGATTGCTGCCGCTCGCGCTGATCCTGGCGTCGCTTGGCTTGTCCGTGTTGGATTACAGCAAGGGTTCCGGCGACATCGGCTATGGTGGGGTGCTTGGTTGGGGGATGCAGCGTCTGCTGGCGGGGGCGGGGTTCGCCTCGCTGGCTTTGCCGGCATCGATGACCGCGGCTGCCGGCCTCGGATTATTGCTGTTATTGATCCTCGGTCTGTCCTGGCGCGACTGGCACGAACTCGGAAGCGGCGCCGGCCGGGGTGCGCGGCGGGTCGCAGCACTTTTCGGGCGGGGGACGATGGTCGCAGCGACATTCAGCGGCCGACTGGCGCGGCAGTGGTGGCAAGCGCGCTCGAGCGGCGCTATCGATCCTTTCCCGGTTGAAACCCCGCCAAGCACGGCCGTGACCGCGTCTGCAAATCGACGCGAGCCGCGCCTCGATCGCGCGCCAACATCGGGCCCGCCGCTGGAAGCGCGTGAACGCAACAGTCTGATCCGTCTGGTCTCGCCGCTGCCGCGACCGGCAAGCGCGGGAAAGCGCGCTGAAGAAGAACGACAGCCCAAGCTCGACCTCCTGCCGGACGAGGAGCCGGTTTTGCCGCCGCTTGATCTCTTGGTCAAAGCTCCAGCGATCAAAGTGGCTGCCATCGACGAGGAGGGGCTCGAAAAAAACGCGCGCATGCTGGAAACCGTGCTCGAGGATTATGGGGTGCGCGGCCAGATCGTGCAGGTCCGCCCCGGGCCGGTCGTCACATTGTACGAGCTCGAACCGGCGCCCGGCATCAAGGCGTCGCGGATCATCGGTCTTGCCGATGACATCGCGCGTTCGATGAGCGCTATCTCGGTGCGGGTCGCGGTCGTGCCGGGGCGCAGCGTCATCGGCATCGAACTGCCGAACCGCAAAGCCGAGACGGTCTATCTGCGCGAATTGCTCGATTCGCCGATTTATGAAAAGCACCCGGGCCGGCTGGCGCTGATCCTCGGCAAGGATATCTCGGGCGAGCCGGTTTTGGCTGATCTCGCCAAGATGCCGCATTTGCTGATAGCCGGCACGACGGGCTCGGGAAAATCGGTCGGCATCAATACGATGATCTTATCGATTCTGTATCGGATGCCGCCCGATCACTGCAAATTCATCATGGTCGATCCGAAGATGCTCGAATTGTCGGTTTATGACGGCATTCCGCATCTGTTGGCGCCGGTCGTAACCGACCCGAAAAAAGCGGTACTCGCGCTCAAATGGGTCGTGCGCGAGATGGAGAACCGCTATCGCAAGATGTCGAAACTCGGCGTACGCAACATCGACGGGTTCAACGCGCGCCTCGCTGAAGCTGCGGCTAAGGGCGAGAGCCTCGTCCGCAAGGTTCAGACCGGCTTTGACGAAGAGACCGGCCTGCCGATTTTTGAGGACCAGCCCTTCGACACCAGCGAATTGCCGCTGATCATCGTCGTCGTCGATGAAATGGCCGATCTTATGCTGGTCGCCGGCAAGGAGATCGAGGCGGCGATTCAGCGCCTGGCTCAGATGGCGCGGGCTGCGGGTATCCACATCATCATGGCGACGCAACGGCCGTCGGTTGACGTCATCACCGGCACGATCAAGGCCAATTTCCCGACCCGGATCAGTTTTCAAGTCACGTCCAAAATCGACAGCCGCACCATTCTCGGGGAAGGCGGCGCCGAGCAGCTGCTCGGCCGTGGCGATATGCTCTATATGGCGGGGGGCGGGCGCATCACCCGCGTCCATGGTCCCTTCGTCTCGGACGAAGAAGTCGAGCGCGTGGTGTCGTTCCTGAAGGCGCGTGGCGAGCCCGATTACATCGACGAAATCACCGAGGAGGAAGACGGGCCGCTCGACCCGCTCCTCGGCGAGGATGATCCCGAATCGGGAGACATGCTGTACCGACAGGCGGTGGCTGTGGTTTGCCGCGAGCGCAAGGCATCAACCAGCTTTGTGCAGCGCCATCTGCAGATCGGCTACAACCGCGCAGCGCGAATCATCGAGCGCATGGAAGCCGAAGGTGTTGTCAGCGCCGCCAACCATGTCGGCAAGCGCGAAGTCTTGGCTCGGGGAGGCGAATAAGCGCAATTGACGAACCCCGCCTCCGACCTCATGTCCCCGATAGCGGTATCCGGGAAGAATACAAAGCGCAGGCATGAGAATCCGAGCAGGAATGAGCCGGGGGGACGAGAAGGAATCTAGCGCGGGATGGCAGCGGTTGCTCGCGGTCTTGGGCTTGGCTTTATCAGTACTGGTGCTGCCCGGGCTTGCAGCGGCCGATTTGCCGCCGCCCCCTGCGAAGTTGACGGCCCAGGACCAGGCGGATCTGCAGCGGATCGCAACCTATCTCAACAGCATTGGCACGATGACCGCGCGGTTTCATCAACGTGCGGCAAATGGCGGCACCGCCGCCGGCTGGTTGTGGATGGAGCGACCGGGGCGGATGCGGTTTCAATATGATCCGCCGAACCCGATACTGCTGATCGCCGACCGTTTCTACGTCTATTATATTGATACCCAGCTGGCTGAAGTATCGCAGGTCGGATTGAAATCCACCCCGGCCTGGTTTCTTTTACGGGTTCCGATCAATTTTACTGATCTCGAAGTCACGAGCTTCGAGCGCGGCGATAATATGTTGCGGATTACCGTCGTCGACCCGGCGGCGCCTGATAATGGCAGCTTGGCGATGACGTTCACCGATAACCCGCTGTCGCTACGGCAGTGGACGGTTGTCGATCAGCAACACCATGTGACGACGGTGTCACTGACGCAGCAACAATTCGGTATGGCGCTCGACCCTAACCTGTTTGTATATCAAAACCCGTACTATTCGCGCCGCAGCAACGAATAACAGAGTCTCGCTATGATGCGATCCCCACCCTTGCCTGTTATCGGCATCCCCGCTTGCCGGCGAACGATCAACGAACGGCTCGTTCATACGGTCGCCGACAAATATCCGGCAGCGATTATCGAGGCGACCGGCTGTTTGCCGCTTTCGATCCCCGCGATCGGGTCACGGATCGATGTCGCCGCGTTGCTCGACCGGCTCGACGGTGTGTTGCTGACCGGCAGCCCGTCCAACGTCCATCCCAGCGAATACGGTCACGAGCCGCTCGACGACGAGATCCTGCACGACCCGGAGCGTGACGCCACGACCTTGCCGCTGATTCGCGAAGCGGTGCGGCGCGATCTGCCGATTTTCGCGATTTGCCGGGGTATTCAGGAGCTGAACGTCGCGCTCGGGGGCACCCTCCATCAGCGGCTGCAAGTCATGCCCGACCGCATCAGCCACCGGCCGCGCAAGGATTTGCCGGACGGCCCCTACGGGCCGGCGCACAGTGTGGCTCTGACGCCGGGCGGCCTCTTCGCCGCGCTTATCGGCAGCGAAGAGATCATGGTCAATTCGCTGCACTCGCAAGGCATCGACAGACCGGCGCCGGGGCTTCGCGTCGAGGCGGTCGCGCCCGATGGGCAGATCGAGGGGGTTGCTCTGCCCCAGGCACGATTTGTGGTCGGGGTACAATGGCACCCGGAATACAAGGTGTTGGAAAATCCGGCCTCTGCCGCGCTGTTTGCAGCTTTCGGTCAGGCCTGCCGCGCAGCCCTTGCGGGTCCGGCGCTGGCGATCCGCGCGGCCTAAGAGAATCGCGATCCGTTCCACTCGATCGCATGCCAATTTCTTGTTTCGGCCATGCAAGAATTGGGGGGTTGCTTTGCCCGATTTGCACCCCATCTCAAGTTTCCAGAAGCGGGGAGGGTGACGAGCCCTCTCAAAAACGGTCCCGTCTCCCCTGCGGGCCCGATTTCCCCCAAACGCTTCTGACATGCAGGCGCCCGGTCTTCCCCCCCGACCGGGCGCCGTTTTGTTTGCGGTCCGCCAGAGGCGTCGCCGGCAAGCGGGTGCGCTAAAGAATGGCGCTTCGGCTGGCGACTTGGAACATAAACTCGGTTCGGCTTCGCATCGACAATGTCTGTCGACTGATCGCCGAATTGGCTCCCGATGTCCTTTGCCTTCAAGAAACGAAAACCCCGGACCCGCTATTCCCGGCCGAACAGCTTGAGATGGCCGGCTATCGGCACCGGCTGGTGCATGGGATGAAGGGGTATAACGGGGTCGCCATTCTATCGCGGGTCCCGTTCGAGACGCCCGCGACCCGTAACTGGTGCGCGCGCGAAGACTGCCGACACGCTGTTGTGGTTCTGCCCGGCGGGATTGAACTGCACAACATCTATGTGCCTGCGGGAGGCGATACGCCAGATCCCGAAGCCAACCCGAAATTCGCCCACAAATTGCAGTTCCTCGACGAAGTTACCGCGTGGTTTACCGCCGAGCGGCGCGATGGCCGGCCGATGGTCGCGGTCGGCGATCTTAATATCGCGCCGCTGGAAGCGGATGTCTGGTCGCATAAGCAGCTTTTGAGCGTAGTCAGCCACACCCCGGTCGAAGTCGAGCGCCTCGAGCGACTTCAGCAGGCCGGTGGGTTTGTCGACGCGGTGCGCCTTTTTGTGCCGCCGCCAGAGCGGCTCTACACCTGGTGGAGCTATCGCGCCCGCGACTGGGCGGCCTCAAACCGCGGCCGGCGGCTCGATCATATTTGGGCGACGCCGGGGATCGTCGCGGAATTGATGAACGCGCAAGTGTTTCGTGATACCCGGAACTGGGCAAAGGCCTCCGACCACGTCCCGGTCATGATAACGATCGGGAGCTAACTCGGCGATAGATGTGATAGCGTCCTGGCGCGACGCTGCCAGGCAACGGGACCAAGGTCAACTCCGCCAAGTCGAGCGCCATATCGCTGACAAGGACGGCGCCCGTTCGCAGCAGCGGCACCACCATCGGCGCCAATTCCCTCGCTAGGGCCCCGTTTGCGGAGACATCTCCGGTACCCGGGTCGAAATGCGCCAGCGCAACCCGGTCCTCCAGCCGGTGGCGGGCAGCCGGAAGGGTTTCGCGCATGTCGCCCAGCAGCAGAAATCTTTCGGGAGGGATGCAGTCGGGATGAGCGGCGATTTGACGCTCGCAAACATAGATTTCCCGCTCCGGGCAAATTTGGCGAAGATGATCGTAGGTGCGGCCATTGCCGAGCCCGAGTTCGAGCACCGCGCCATCGATGTCTCGCTACCAAGCTTGCCGCGAGATCGAGGCAGGCGCGTTGCGCCTGCAACCGCCGGATAAAACTGTCCAGCCGGCTCACCGCGAGCACATCAGGCCGCAACCCCAACCTGTTCGCGCAATCTCTTTACTTCGGACAATGCCGTACTGAGCTGATTGTTCGTAGACGACAGCCGCTGCGCCAATTCCTGCATGATCGTCACCGCCATGGTCGGGAATTCGCGCACCATCCGCATGAACGGCTCCTTTGAGATGCGCAGTGCGATCAGGCGGTTTTTGGCTCGCACCGTGGCATTGCGGGGCATGTTGCAGAGGATTGCGATCTCGCCAAAGATCTCGTTGGGACCGAGTATGGCAACCGTCACCGGCCCGGCGGGAGTCGTGACGATGACCTCCGCCTCGCCATCGATGATCAGGTAGGCGGCATCGGCAGGATCGCCCTGGCGAACGATCGGCTTGCCCGCGTCGAACCCGACCCGCTCGCTCATAAACGCCAACAGCTTCAGTTTCGCCGGTTCGATCTCGGCAAAGAACGGCACCCGGCGCAACAGTTCAAATTCCTGTTTTAGGCTCATTTACCTCCCTCCTTTGCGTTCTCCCGACCGCTTTCTTCATTCGGTCGCCGCCAGCAACGTCAGCAACGAATCCTTGCGCTCGAGAAGTTCCGCCGGCGCTCCCTGCTCTTGCAATCGCCCATTGCTGAGTACCAGTGCGTAATCGAAATTGCGAGCAAGGCTTGCACGGTGGAGCACCCAAACAATGCCGCGCCCGACGAACTCTTCCTTCAAACCCTTGGCAACGCTGGCCTGGGCGTAGCCGTCGAGCGCCGAGGTCGCCTCATTCAATACTAACAGATCAGGACGCTTCAAGATGGCGCGAGCGATGCCGACGAGCTGGCGTTGAGCCAGCGACAAGCGCGAGCCTCCGGGCCCAACGTTATAATCGAGCCCGACCTCGATTACCGTCTGGCGCAAACCGAGCGCCTCGATGACCTCGGCCAGTGCCGCGGGAATCCGCACCGGGGCGTCTGCCTCACCGTACGCGATCTTGCCAAACAGGATGTTGTCCTGAACCGAGGCGGCGGCGTTATAGCGATCCGCGTCGAAAAACTCGATCTGGGCTTGCCCCGCGGGCGGCAGATCGGCGCGAAACACGCGCCTCGCCTCTAGCAGCCGGTCTTGCATCACCTCATCGAGGACATCCAGCCGATGCCGCGCCGGGATCAGCTTAAACGGTAGCGACAACAGCTTGGTGCGATCGGACTTGGATAATGCGGCGGTCCCGCCCTTTTCGGCGCGTTCGAGAATTGCCGCGAATTCCGGGAGGTCATTGGCGTCGATAAAACTGTACTGCTCAAAAAAGGCATGGTCGGACGGCAGGTCGGCAAAGAGCTCTACCATGGTTGAGGCGACTTCGCGTCCAACTTGGACGAGATCCTCGACCAGCCCGACCTTGGCGAGGACCTGCAGGACATAATTGTTGTCCGCGAGCGCTTCGAAATCGAAGGCTGGGCCGATCGGGGTCCCGAACAGCAGGTTTTCGGCCACCGACGCATTGCGATTGAAGCGCTCGATGTCGTAAGTCTCGACAAGATGGCTGATCCCGTCTTGCTCCAGCCGACGGGCCAATGCTTGACGCGCTTCTAGTAGACGGCGGGCTGAATTGGGTTCGACTTCGGGGTCGAGGCGCCAGCGCAGCCCGAGGCCGTATATGTCGCTTTCGCAATCGAGGCGGGCGAGGACTTCGGTTATGCGGTGCGACAAAGCCTGACGATCGGTGACGCCAGCGCTGTCGTAGTCGATCCAATCCGCGTGGAGGTCAAGCTCGATATTGCCGGCTTTTGCCGCTTCGGTCAGCTGCCGGGCTCGGCGCTTGGCGACAGACGGCTCGTATTCGGCCGGGCGGGTCGGTACGTGTCGCAATCCGAACAGCAGATTATCCCGCAAAGTCCCGGCAAACAGGTATGGCGCCAGACCGACATAGCCGATCCGGCGGCCGATTACCGCCCAAGGCAGGCTCGCGATATCGATCCCGCCGATCGTAATGCGGCCACCGCTTGGCAGGATCAGCCGCGCCAACATCAGTGCAAGTTCGCTCTTGCCGCTGCCGCCCTGACCAATGACGGCAATTTGATGGTCGAGCGGCATAGTAAAGCTGATCCCGTCGAGGATGCGGCTTCGGTCGTCCTCGGCCAGTGACAGGTTGGAGACGACGAGCTCGCCTTCGAGATGCGGCACAATTTCAGGCTCGTCGAGCTGCAGGCGCGTGTCGCTCATCCCAGGAGGGGCGAATTGTTCGACGATCTGCTCGTATTTGATCCGCGAATCCTGGAAGCTCTGATAAAAGTCGAGCAACTCCTTCCAGGGCGAGGCCAGATCCTTGTAGGCGATCAACACCGCGAGCAGCGCCCCTACCGAGAGCTCGCCCTGGATCACAAGATAACCGCCGATCGAGAAAAAGAAAAACGGTGTCAACTGCCCCAGAAAGTTATTGAGGAATTTGACAAAGAATTTGCGCTGGTAAATCTCAAAGCGAATATCGTAGATCGTACCCAGCAGATGGGCAAAACCGGTCAGCTGCACCTTGGCCGCGTCGTTGGCGAGAATATCGGCGATGCCGTTCGAGGATTCATGAACCTGGTCGGCCACCTGACGGATCGTACGCACCCGGAGGCGGCCGAGCTGATTGACCTTGCGCTGCAGTTTCGGAATTACGTATCCCTGGATCGGGTACAGCGCCACCGCCGCCACCCCGAGGACCGGATCCTGCATAAACATGAAGAGAATGTTCGTGAGCAGGGTCCCGCCCTGAAATGCCGGCAACGCCACCGCATCGCCGACAAAGCCACCCAGCGACTCACATTCGGCGGTGATCATCGGGATGATCTGCGCCGACGAATTCCTGTGGAAATACGACAATGGAAACAGCAGCATCCGTTGGAACAACTGATAGCGGAAACGCCGCAGCATCCGCTCGCCCAGCCGGCCCTTGTAGGTATTTATGTAGTACTTGAATGCACCATTTATCAAGACAAGCAGCAAAAACGCAAAACAAAGCAGAAGCAGATAGCTGATTTGGTTGAGCGGATGTCCGAGAAACGTTTGAGTGACGTATTTCTGCTTGATGGCCTTGTTGGTGATGAGTTTTGGAAGCTCAAGCGAATAGTAAAGAAAGGGGAAAGAAGCGAAGGTCAAAGCCAGCAATACGATCTGCTGCCGCAAGCTATGGCGAGCGACAAAGCGGTAGATCGACGGTTCGAGCGCGTCGGGATCGCTCGTTTGGCGCGACGGCGGTGTCGGCGGGGCAGCGGCCCGGCGAGCACTGCGGTCGAACAAGCGCCACCGCCGGCGTGGCAGGGGCTCCGGCATCTGTTCGGCGCCGCCAACCAGCGCCGCCATTCCCTTGATCGCCGCGAGCTTCATCAGAAGATCATTTCGCCACTGGGTCCGCTATGCAATAGTCCAATCTCAGGCCTGCGTGAGGTGGCCTAAATGGCCGTTCGGCGCCACCCCAAGCGGGTGCTCATCTACAGTCACGACAGTTTCGGTCTTGGGCATCTGCGGCGCTGCCGAGCGATTGCCCATTCGCTGGTCGAAGCCGACCCGGCCTTAACGATCCTGATCCTGTCGGGCTCGCCGATCATCGGCAGCTTCGATTTCCGCTCCCGAGTAGATTTTGTACGCGTACCCGGGGTCATCAAGCTGCGCAACGGCGAGTACGTCTCACTTAATCTGCACATCGACATCGAAGAGACGCTGGCGATCCGCTCGTCGATCATCCGCCATACCGCCGATATTTTCGATCCCGACTTGCTGATCGTGGATAAGGAGCCGCTCGGTTTGCGTGGCGAGGTGCGCGACACGTTGCAGTTAATGCAGCGCCGGCGGGCGACGGTGATCCTCGGTCTGCGGGATGTGATGGACGATCCCGAAGCGCTTGAAAGCGAATGGGAGCGGAAGAACGCGGTCCCGGCATTGTCCGAATATTACGACGAGCTCTGGGTTTACGGGCTGCCGCAAATTTGCGATCCGCTGGCGGGGTTGCCGGTGCCGGCGAGCGTACGGCGACGAATGATTTACACTGGCTATCTCCGCCGAACCGCGAGCGATCCGGTGCTGACCCCGGACTTGCAGGATATCGTCGAACAACCGTTCTTGTTGGTGACGCCAGGCGGCGGCGGCGATGGCGACGGGCTGGTCGATTTGACGCTGGCGGCATACGAGCACGATTGCGATATCCCGCTGCCGGCGCTGATCGTGTTTGGTCCGTTTATGGCGCCGGAGCAGCGCGCCGGGTTCGCAGCCCGGGCCGCGCGCCTGCCGAATGTCCGTGCGATCACATTCAACGCGCGGCTCGAGGCGCTTGTCGCGCGTGCCGCCGGAGTCGTCGCGATGGGGGGCTACAACACCTTTTGCGAGA
The DNA here is from genome assembly GCA_963777435.1 of uncultured Alphaproteobacteria bacterium. Taxonomy (GTDB): domain Bacteria; phylum Pseudomonadota; class Alphaproteobacteria; order ATCC43930; family CGMCC-115725; genus AP-15. The sequence continues at coordinate 1,251,500 of CAVZQT010000003.1, read as the reverse complement.
TCTTATCCTTCGACAAGCCCGCATTGATCATACCGCGCACGGCGCCGCGGCTCGAGCAGCACATCCGGGCGGCGCGGGCGGCGGAGCTTGGGCTGGCGGCGATGTTGCCGGAGGAGCGTGGGCGCGATCCTCACACCATGGCGGTCGCGTTACGCCGGCTGATTGACCAGCCGCCGCCGTCCAACGCCGTTATCCCAGGTTTGCTCGACGGCATGCCAAACGTTAACCGCTTGGCAAAGAAATGGCTCGATCGCGGCCGCGGCCCGCGGGTGACCGTCCGATCACGCGTCAGCGCATGAATGCCGTCGCAGCGGCGTCGCGCCACCGGCGAGTGGCGTTTATTCTAAAAGGATATCCGCGGCTTTCGGAGACCTTCATCGCGCAGGAGATGCTGGCGCTCGAGCAGCGCGGGCTCGGCATTCTGATCGTCTCGCTGCGTCATCCGACCGACCGCAAAGCGCACCCGATAACCGCCGCAATCCAGGCCAAGCGGCTCTATCTGCCCGAATATCTATACCAGGAGCCGGCGCGCGTCTGGCGCGGCTGGCGGCGAGTGCGACCGCAACAGGGATACCGCCGCGCGTGGCGCCGATGGCTGGCTGATCTGATGCGTGATCCCACCCCGAACCGCGTGCGCCGGTTCGGCCAAGCCTTGGTATTGGCGGCCGAACTGCCCGACGACATCGAGCACCTGCATGCGCATTTTTTGCACACTCCGGCATCGGTCGCCCGTTACGCCGCGCTGATTTGCGGACTGCCTTGGAGCGTGTCGGCGCATGCCAAGGACATCTGGACCACACCCGAATGGGACAAGAGCGACAAGCTGCACGAAGCACAGTGGGCGGTCACCTGTACCGCGGCCGGCCATGCCCATCTGACCGGGCTGGCGCCCCGACCCGAACGAGTGATGCTGTGCTATCACGGTCTCGATCTCGAACGGTTCCCGCCGCCGCCATTGCAGCGTGCCGGCAGCAATGGCAACAACCCCGCCTCTCCGGTTGTGCTGGTTTCCGTCGGCCGTGCCGTGGCGAAAAAGGGTTATGACGACCTCCTCGCCGCGCTGGCGATCTTGCCGACCGGTCTGGCATGGCGCTTTGTCCATATCGGTGGCGGTGCGCTTGCTGAGGTTCTCCGCAAAGAGGCCGAGCGTCTTGGCCTGTCTGACCGGATCGAGTGGCGGGGTCCCTGTGCGCAACCCGATGTGCTGGCGGCGTATCGCGAGGCTGATCTGTTTGTGCTCGCGGCCAAAATCGCCCCCGATGGCGACCGCGACGGCCTGCCGAATGTACTGATGGAGGCTCAATCGCAGCGCCTCGCGTGCATTGCCACCGATGTTTCCGGGATCCCCGAACTGATCCGCGATGGCGCTACGGGAGTGTTGGTTCCGGCGGGAGACCCGTCAGTGCTGGCGGGCGCGCTCGAGGGGCTGATCCGCGATCCGCAACGGCGAGCGGTGCTGGGGGCTGCGGGCGAGCATCGGGTGCGCACCCAATTTTCGATGACCTTCTGGGTCGAGATTTTGGCGCAGCGCTTTGGGCCTAGGTCGGTTGCACTCGGCGCCGATCGCGTCGAGCACCCTGAGTTGGTCGAGGCGGGCTGATTAACCAAGACCCATGCGGATCGCCTTTTATGCGCCTCTGAAGCCGCCCGATCACCCGGTGCCGTCGGGCGACCGTCAGGTGGCCCGGTTGTTTGTTAAAGTCCTGCGGCTTGCCGGACACCACCCGATGCTGGCGTCACGTTTTCGCAGCTTCGACGGGAGCGGTGACGGTCGGCGGCAAGCCAGGCTCGCCATTCTCGGTCGGCAGCTGGCCGATCGAAGTCTGCGCCGCTATCGCGACTTGGCGATGCCGCTCCCCGATCTCTGGTTTACCTACCATCTTTACCACAAGGCGCCGGACTGGCTCGGGCCACGCATATCGAGGACGCTCGGGATACCCTATGTGGTGGCCGAGGCCTCCTTCGCACCCAAGCGGGCGGGCGGTCCGTGGATGACGGGTCATCACGCCACCGAACAGGCGATCCGGCATGCCGATGCGGTGATCGGGCTTAACCCGGCGGACCATGCCTGTGTCTTGCCGCTCTTGGCCGAGCCGTCGCGCTGGGTGGCCGTACGACCGTTCGTCGATGCCGACTGCTTCCACCCGCGTGCGATAGAATACCCCCGGGCGCCGCGGCTGATCGCGGCGGCGATGATGCGTCACGGTGACAAGCTCGCTTCCTACCGCATCCTCGGTCAAGCTTTGTCGGATCTGCTCGATCTCGAGTGGTCTTTGGAAATTGTCGGCGATGGTGACGCCCGCAGCGAAGTCATGACGGCGCTCGCCCCGCTCGGGTCTCGGATCATCTGGTCGGGCGCACTGAGCCCCGACGCGACGGCTGGCCGGCTGACCGAGGCCGATCTTTACGTGTGGCCGGCGATCAACGAAGCCTTCGGCATGGCATTGCTCGAAGCTGAGGCCGCCGGATTACCGGTGGTCGCGGGCGATAGCGGAGGCGTCGCTGGGATCGTTGCCCACGAGATCACCGGCCTCCTCGCCCCGCCAGGCGATGCGGCGGGATTTGCCGCCGCCGTGCGGCGGCTGCTGATCGATAGCGGCGTGCGCCGGCATTACGGCGCGGCGGCGCGGCGGCGGGTGCTGGCCGAGCATGATCTATCCGTGGCGGCGGCGCGGATTGGCGCCATTCTCGACCGGCTGCGGCCCGCACGTGCGGCATAAGCCAATCATATGCCGGGCGCTCCAGTGACCGGATCGGTCCTATTTTATGTCCAACACCTGCTCGGCATCGGGCATCTGCGCCGTGCATATCGTCTGATCGACGGCATGGCGCGCGAGGGGCTTGCGGTAACCCTCATTTCCGGAGGCGAGCCTTTGCCTGAGCTGACCGGCACTGCGGCTCACCGTGTCATACAGTTGCCGCCGATCAGCACCAGCGACCCCAGCTTTAGGAAGCTGGTCGGCGCCGACCGGCGGCCGATTGACGATGCTCTGTGGTCGGCACGGCGCGAGGCTCTGCTCAACGCATTCGCTGAAGTACGACCAGACGCCTTGGTGATCGAGGCATACCCGTTTGGCCGGCGCGCCTTTCGCCGGGAATTGGAGCCGCTGGTCGCCGCCGCGCGGGGGCGGACTCCCCGTACCCTCGTATTGTGTTCGTTGCGCGACATCGTCATCCCCCCGGCCGACGAAAAGCGTGCACGCGAGATTATCGCTCGCGTCCGCGCCGATTTCGATGCAGTTCTGGTTCATGGCGACCCGGGTCTAATCTCGCTGGATGCGAGCTTTGCACGGGCCTCGGAGATTGCCGATCGGCTGATTTACACCGGCTACGTCACTGCTCCGGAGCCATCGACCGGCGGCCAAGAAACTGCCGGCGCGGGCGAGGTGCTGGTCTCCGCCGGGGGTGGTGCTATGGGTGGTGCACTGCTGCGTGCTGCACTCGAAGCGCGACGGCGTGGTTGTCTCGCCGATGCCCTCTGGCGTCTGCTCGCCGGGCCCAATCTGCCGGCTGAGGAGTTTGCCGCGCTGAAGGCCGATCTGCCGGAGGGCGTCATTCTCGAACGCTACCGGAGCGACTTCTCGGAGATGCTGCGGCGCTGCCGCGTTTCGGTCAGTCAAGCCGGTTACAACACCGTACTCGAGATCATCGCCGCCGGGGCGCCGGCGGTATTGGTGCCGTTCGCCGAGATGCGGGAGACCGAACAGACCTTGCGCGCCGAATTGCTGGCGGCCTCTGGCGTTGTCGAGATGCTGGCGCCGACAGCACTGTCTCCGGAGGGTCTCGCGGATGCTATCGCGCGGGCTGCCAGGCGGGGTCCCGCCGCGCTCAAGCTCGACACGGGAGGGGCGCGCCGATCTGCTCTAATAATTGCAGAGATGATTCGCGGTAAGGTAGAGACCGACAAGGCAAAAATTTAATCGACCCGGTGGGTGACTAAAGAGTTGCCAGATGATAACTATTCTCGATAGTGACATGGCCCCACCCGCAAAATGGTCCGATCTGGCAAGCTGGTCCGATCTGACCGACGAACTCGACCGGTGGGGGGACGAGGGGAGGAGCGCGACGCTCTGGTGGCGTGACGACGATGCAGTTGCGCGCTCTCGGCAGCTTGGCGAGCTGATCGCCATCGCCAATGGGGTCCCCGTGGCATTGGCGGTAATCCCAGCGCTGGCCGAGCCAGCCCTCGCTGGATGGCTTGACGAGGCCGCGCCAGCGTCGACGCGCATCCTCCAGCACGGATGGCAGCATGCCAACCATGCCGAGTCGGGAAAGAAGAGCGAGTTCCCAAAATCACGCCCCCGCGATGCCGTCATGGTCGATCTGATGCAAGGGCGTGCGCGGCTAATAGCACTCTTTGGAACGCGGACGCTTGCCGTGCTGGCACCACCGTGGAACCGCATTGACGACAGTTTCCTGCCTATCCTGGCCGAATGTGGAATCCGCGGGATTTCCCGAATCAAACCGAGGGATGCGGCCTTTCCGATGCCGCCTGTTTTCGAGAGCAATGTTCACGTCGATTTGGTGGAATGGCGCGGCGACCGAGAATTTGTCGGCGAAACGGCAGCACTGGGGGGCTTGGTTTGGCACCTGCGGGCACGTCGCTGCGGCGCCGTCGATCGGGATGAGCCTACCGGCATCTTGAGCCACCACTTGGTGCAAGACGCGGCCACCTCGGCTTTTCTCGACTACCTGTTGAGGCTTACGCTCGACCACCCCGCGGCCCGGTGGCTCGATGCCGAATTGGTGTTTGCGGCGTCCCGTATTACCTCGGCAACGAAAAGGTAAGTATGACCTGTCATGCTTATCCGAATTCGGCAATGATCAGCGATTACATGCGCGCCCTCGCTGGCTTTGTCCCCGCAACAACGATCCTGGCCATCTCGTCGGTTGGCCTCGTCGCAGGTAGCATATTGGCTGGTTTTGCGGCGCTATTTGCATTGTTCGGCCTGCGCACTGCAGTGCGTCACGCAACAAAGATCGAAGCGACCGAAAGCGGGGTGTCGGCGTCGGGTCCGCTTCCTGTTACGATCCGTTGGACTGATCTCGAGCGGATTAAGCTTGCCTACTATTCGACCCGGCGTGATCGCCGCGACGGCTGGATGCAATTGGAATTGCGTGGCCGCGGCCGCTCGATCCGCCTGGACAGCCGCATTGAGGGATTTAACCAACTCGCCGAGCGCGCGGCGCTGGCCGCGACGGCTGCTGGGGTGGAACTGAGTGCGGCCACGGCGGCAAATCTGGATGCGCTCGGGATCCGAACACCCGATTTCTCCGGCATCTCGAACCTAGCCGAAAGTCGGGTGTGAACGACCTCCTCGCCATCCGCGATCTGCACGTCCGCTTCGCGGCGCCGGGCGGGTTTATCCGCGCGGTCAGAGGGGCCTCATTTCGGGTGCGGCCGCGGTCGACGGTGGCGTTGGTCGGTGAATCCGGCTCCGGCAAATCGGTCGTAAGCCAAGCGATCATGCGCATCTTGCCGCGTAGCGGCGAGATCACCCAGGGCGAGATTTTGTTCAACGATCCGCGCGGGAATGGGACCCCGATCGACCTCGCCCGCCTGCCGGCCAACAGCTTCCAGATGCGGCAGATCCGCGGCGGCCGCATTTCGATCATTTTCCAAGAGCCGATGACCTCGCTGTCGCCGCTGCATACCGTCGGTAATCAGGTCGGCGAGGCTTTGCAACTGCACCGCAAAGTCGGGGCCACGGAGGCAATTGAGCTGACCGAGGAGACGCTTCGTCTCGTCGGTTTCCCGGACCCGCAGCGCGCGCTGCGCAGCTATCCATTCGAGTTGTCGGGTGGATTGCGGCAGCGCGCGATGATTGCGATGGCTCTCGTGTGCCGCCCGGCGCTGCTAATCGCCGACGAGCCGACGACGGCGCTTGATGTGACGATTCAGGCACAGATCCTGAAACTCGTGCTCGAACTGCAGCATGAGTTCGGCATGGCGGTTCTGCTGATCACCCACGATCTCGGCGTCGTCGCCAATGTCGCCGAAGAGATTGTCGTTATGTATCGCGGCGAGGTGGTGGAGAGCGGCACGCTCGAAGACATTTTCGGCAACCCGTCGCATCCATATTTGCGCGCGCTGCTGCGGGCGGTGCCGCGCTTTGACATGAAACCCGGCGAGCGCCTGGTGCCGATCCGCGAGGTCGCTTCGGGAGATGCGCCGCATTTGATGGCGGAGAAGAGCCAGTGGCCGCCCGGGCCGTCCGGCCCTTTGCTGGAGTGCATTGGTCTGCGAAAAGCCTTTACGATTCGCAAGGCCGGGCTCTTTTCCAGCACCAGAGCGGCAGCGCAGGTCGTCGCGGTCGACGATGTCAGTTTGAAGATCGAGCGCGGCGAATGCTTGGGTCTGGTTGGCGAGAGTGGCTGCGGCAAGACCACCCTAAGCAAAGTCCTGTTGCGCGCGGTGACACCGGATGCGGGCACGATCACGTTTAACGACCGTGGCAAGCTGATCGACGTGCTGGCGCTCGAGGCGGAGGGGCTTAAGGCATTTCGGCGGCAGGTTCAGTTCATCTTTCAGGATCCGTTCGGGTCACTAAACCCGCGGATGACCGTGTTCGACATCATCGAGGAGCCGCTGGCGATCCATGGTATCGGCGACGCTCGCTCGCGCCGCGAGATGGTGGAGGAATTGGTCGGTCTGGTTGGCCTCGACCGCCATCATCTGCGCCGCTATCCGCACAGCTTTTCGGGCGGTCAGCGGCAGCGGATCGGAATCGCCCGCGCGTTGGCTTTGCGGCCCGATTTGGTGATTTGTGACGAGCCGACCTCTGCGCTCGACGTGTCAATCCAGGCCCAGATCTTGAATCTGCTGATGGATTTAAAGCGCAAACTCGGTCTGACCTATTTGTTCATCTCCCATAACTTAGCGGTCGTCGATTACATCGCCGATCGTATCGCGGTGATGTGCGCCGGTCGCATCGTCGAGACCGCCGATCGAGCCACATTGTTTCGCGCTCCGGTGCATCCATACACGAGAGCGTTGCTCGCCGCGGTCCCGACGCCCGATCTGGCGCAGCCGCTCGATTTTGGCCAATTGATGGAGGACCGGGCCTCGGACCCGGCCGCCTGGCCCGAACCGTTCCGCCGTGAGCGCTCGCGTCCGCTCAGTCTGTTCGAGGTGGCTCCCGGCCATATTGTCGAAGCGCGAGCCATGCCGAACTTGCCAATGCGGGCAAGCGGTCTCGCGCGTGCCTGAGGCGCTCGCCGCATGATTTGGGATCGGCCCGAAACACGAGAAAGAGCGCTGACCCGGCGAAGCTTTGTCGGGGGCTCGCTGCTATTCCCGACCCTGCTTTGTGCCGCACCCGGCGCGGCATGGGCGGCGCTCCACGAGACGCCGTTTTTTGAGCGGGCGGTAAAGCGCGAGAAGCTCCCCAAGATCGCCGACCGGGTACCGGCCGAGCCCGCGATTGTCGATTTATCGGGAAAACTCGGCGGCGAATTGCGCATGCTGATGGCGGGGCCCAAGGACACCCGCATGATGGTGGTTTATGGCTATGCGAGGCTGGTCGGCCTCACCCCCGATTTGACTTTTGCGCCGGACATCCTCAAGGCCATCGATGTGCAGGACGGCCGTGTTTTCACTCTGCACCTGCGCCAGGGGATGAAATGGTCGGACGGCCAGCCCTTTACCACGGAAGATTTCCGCTATTGGTTCGAGGATGTCGCGAGCAACCCAAAGCTCACGCCTTCCGGCTTGCCCGTCGATTTGATGCCCGGTGGAGAAAAGCCGCAGTTCGAAGTTCTGGACGAGACGACGGTACGTTACACCTGGTCACGGCCAAATCCATTATTCATACCAGATATTGCCGGTCCTGACCCGCTGTTCATCTATTATCCGGCTCACTATCTTCGCCAGTTCCACGCAAAATACGCTGACAAAGCCAAGCTCGATGCCCTCGTCAAGAAGGCCAGAGTTCGCAATTGGGCTGCTTTACACACCAAGTTGTCGGCGATGTACAAAAACGACAACCCGGATCTTCCGAGCCTGGAGCCTTGGGTTCTGAAGACAAAGCCGCCAGCCGAGCGTTTTGTTTTCGAGCGCAACCCGTATTATTACCGGATTGATAAAGTCGGCAACCAGCTACCCTACATCGATCAGGTGGTCCTGTCGCTCGCCGACTCGCGAATAATTCCGGCAAAGACCGCGTCGGGGGAAACCGATCTCCAGGCCCGCTATCTCAGCTTTGACGACTATACTTTTCTGCGGCAAAGCGAGGACCGGAACCATTACTCGGTTCGGCTGTGGCGCACCGGCCCGGGCAGCCAGTTTGCGCTCTATCCTAACCTCAATGTCGACGATGCGGTGTGGCGCGGGCTGATGCGCGACCTGCGGTTCCGCCGTGCTTTGTCACTCGCGGTAAACCGCCACGAAATCAATCAGGTAATCTATTTTGGTCTGGCAATCGAGGGACAGAACACGGTTCTGCCGCAGAGCCCGCTTTACGATCCCGCCTATCGGCAAGCCTGGGCCCGATACGATCCGCACGAGGCTAATCGATTGCTCGATCTGATCGGGTTGACAAAGCGCGGCAGCGATGACGTTCGGCTGCTGCCCGATGATAGACCAATGGAAATCGTCGTTGAATATTCGGGCGAGTTGCCACAATCGCCGGACATTCTCGAACTGATACGCGACACGTGGCGTCATATTGGGATTAAGCTGTTTGCCAAACCGGCGCAGCTGACGTTGTTTCGGCGGCGCGTGTTTTCTGGCGCGGCGCTGATGTCGCTCGACAAAGGGATCGAGAACGGGCTGGCGAATGCCGGGTCGTCACCTTGGGAATTTGCCCCGACGACGCAAGAGGAACTCGAATGGCCGAAATGGGGCCAGTACTACGAGACCAAGGGGCACGCCGGAGAGCCGCCGGATCTTCCGTCTGTCGTCAAGCTTCGCGAATTGTTTGGTGAATGGCTCGGCACCGCGTCTAAGGAGAAGCAGGCAACCATCTGGCATCAGATGCTGCAGATTTGGGCTGATGAAGTGTTCACGATCGGCACCGTTGGCGGGGTATTGCAGCCCGTCGTGGTCAACGATAAGTTGCGCAATATCCCGGAAAAAGGGATCTATAATTGGGACCCGGGCGCATTCTTCGGGATCTACAAACCTGATCATTTTTGGTTCGATACCGAACCCGGGCCAAAATCGGCGTCTGCCGATACCGGTTCCGCGCGATAATGTACCCTTGGGTCTCGTCTTTGCTGGTGGTGGAGCGCTGATCGGAAAAGCTATGCTGAGTTACATTATTCACCGCATATTGATCATGATTCCGACTTTGGTCGCGATCAGCATTGTTATATTTACGATCATCAATCTGCCCCCTGGAAACTATTTCACCACCTACATCGCCGAATTGCAGGGCTCGGGCGAAACGGCGGATCTCGCCAAGATCGAGTTTCTCGAAAAGGAATATGGCTTCGATCGACCACTGTGGCAGCAATATATTTACTGGGCCGGCGGGCTTTTACACGGCGATCTGGGATATTCCTTTGCCTATGATCTCCCGGTGGACAAGGTCGTCGGTGACCGCTTGTTGTTGACTGCGGTCGTGTCAATAACGACGATAATTTTCACCTATATTGTAGCGTTCCCGATTGGAATCTATTCGGCAACCCACCAATATAGCATCAGCGATCATCTCCTTACCTTGATCGGATTCCTGGGCTTGGCAACGCCGAGCTTCCTGTTGGCCTTGGTCCTGTTGTATTTTTCGAACGTCTATTTTGGAATCTCGATCGGGGGACTAATGGACCCCAAATATCTGGATCAGCCGTGGAGTTGGGGTAAAGTATTATCGCTGATGGCGCATATTTGGATTCCGGTAATTGTGATCGGTTCGGCTGGGACGGCCGCGATGATCCGGCGGTTACGCGCCAATCTTCTCGACGAATTGCAGAAACAGTATGTCGTGACTGCCCGCGCCAAAGGCCTGCATCCGTTCAAAGTACTCTTCAAGTATCCGCTGCGGATGGCGCTAAATCCATTTATCTCGGACATCGGGTCATTGTTGCCGCAAGTCATTTCCGGAGCGGCGATCGTTTCGGTTGTGATGTCGTTGCCGACGACGGGTCCAATGCTGCTCAGCGCTTTGCGCAGCCAAGACATGTATCTGGCGGGTTCGTTCCTGATGTTCATGGCGTTTCTGACAGTAATCGGCGTGTTCGTCTCGGATATGGCTTTGGCATTGCTCGATCCACGCATCCGGTTGCAGGGAGGGCGTCGCCAATGAGCGATCTGACCGTCGTCCCGGCCACCCCTCGCAGCCCCGCCGAGGAGGCCGCGCCACCGGCTGCGTTGCCTCACTACGTTTCCGCCGCGCCCTACGATCCCTATGCCGTCGAGCGCATGACGCCGGCGCAGGAGCGGTTTTACGTCGCTTCGCAATGGCGCATGGTGTGGTGGAAGCTGCGCCGCCACCGCGTCGCCGTGGCCGCCGGGGGCGTGCTGCTGGCGATGTATTTCGGCATCACGATTTCCGAATTTCTTGCCCCGTACGGGGTCGACACCCGCAACACCGACTTTATCTACGCCCCGCCGCAAGCCGTGCATTTGTTCTATGGGGGTCGGCTGGTCGCGCCCTACGTTCTCGGTTTCGATTACCGGCTCGACATGAAGCGGCTCGAGCGGATCTACACGCCAAACCCGGAGAAGCGGCAAACCCTGCGCTTTTTTTGCCGCGGCGATGGGTACAAGTTCTGGGGCTTGTTTCCGGGTAATCTCCATCTAGCTTGCCCCGCCCCCGGCGGTCAGTTGTTTTTGTTGGGTACCGACCGGCTGGGCCGGGATCTGATGTCCCGAATGATTTACGGGGCGCGCGTGTCGTTGACCGTCGGGCTGATCGGCGTCGCGGTCAGCCTGACGCTCGGCATCGTTATCGGCGGTATCGCCGGCTATTACGGCGGCTGGACCGACATCTTGATCCAGCGCGCGATGGAGGTCATCCAGTCCTTTCCTCACTTGCCGCTGTGGATGGCATTGTCGGCGATCTTGCCGGTCAGTTGGAGCCCGCTGCTGGTTTATTTCGGGATCACCCTGATCCTCGGGATCATCGATTGGACCCACCTTGGCCGCGCCGTGCGCTCAAAATTGCTGGCGTTGCGCGAAGAGGATTTCTGTACGGCCGCGGTCCTGATGGGTGCGCGACCGGCCCGGATCATCGGGCGGCACTTGCTGCCGAGCTTTTCGAGCCATCTGATCGCCTCGGCAACCCTGATGATCCCGGGCATGATCCTTGGCGAGACGGCGCTCTCGTTTCTCGGCCTCGGGGTGCGGCCGCCGATGACGAGTTGGGGCGTCCTGTTGAGCGACGCGCAGAACATCAATGTCGTGGCGTTGTATCCTTGGCTGCTGGCGCCGGTCACAACCGTGATCCTCGCGGTGCTCGCCTTCAACTTTTTTGGCGATGGCCTGCGCGACGCCGCCGATCCTTACCACTGACCGGCCATCATTGAGAGAGCGCGGCGCATACGCCCTGGAAGCTCTACTCGCGCAGCTCAGGGCCGAAGGACGAGACCTTCGCGCGCGACAATGGTGCCGGGCCGAGTGATCGCTGCTTCGGCTGCGATCCGATCCATAAAAACATCGTCGTGACCGGGATCATGATGAAAGATTACCAACGTCCGAACACCGGCGGCATCGGCTAACCTGACCCCTTCTTGCCACGTCGAATGGCCCCAGGCCGTATGCTGAGGAAACTCGGCGTCGGTGTAGGTGGCGTCGTAAATCATCATGTCGGCATGATGGATCAGCGCCAGGATATTCGCGTCGAGCGCACCAGGGCGATGCTCGGTATCGGTGATATAGGCCACGACCTTGCCGGCGTATTCGATACGATAGCCGGTGGCTCCGTTCGGGTGGTTTAGCGGCCCGGTCGCAAGACGAATTCCGCGGTGCGGCTTTAATTGCTTGCCGGCGGCAAAGTCGCAGAAGTCGAGCTGCGCCGTAAAAATGCCCATCGGGATCGGAAACAGCGGCTCGATCATCATGTTGTTGAGCACGCTCTCGATACCCCGGCCGTTCAGATGGCCGGCCCAGATCCGAATTCGGCTGCGGGAATCGTAACACGGCGCAAAAAACGGCACCCCGCAAATATGATCGAAATGCGTATGGCTAAAAAACATGTCGAGTTCGGCCGGCTTTCCCGTCCGCATCAGCTCGTTGCCGAGAAGCCGCAGCCCGGTGCCGCCATCGAACACCATTATCCGCCCGCCACAGCGGATCTCGACGCAAGAGGTATTGCCGCCGTAGCGCACGGTGTCCGGCCCCGGGCAGGCGATGCTGCCGCGCACGCCCCAAAACCGTACCGTATATTCCGGCTCGACCAAGATCCGGGCCCTAATCCTCTTGTCCCTGTTGTCCTATATCGTCGGATTTCACAAAAAAAGCTATGACCGCCTCGTTTCCTAATGGTTTTGGGCAATTTTTTGCCATCTTCTTTCGTAACCGCTCATTAACCAAATCGGTTTATGACGGGCTTGCCCCCCAACTAGCCGGAGCGCCGGCCGTGTCCCAAACCGATTACGAAGCTGCCATTGCGCAATATTTGCAAACCAAGGAAGTTACCCGCTGCCCGACGGTCTGCGCGGTTCCGACGCAAGCAACTGTTGCCGATTCGGATCGCGCCGCCTACCGAGATTATGTTGCGGCGAAGGAGGCGGCGCGCTTGGCAAAGGCCAAGTCGCAACGCGTCTTGGCGAATCCTTGGTCATCCTCGAACCCGTAATGCTGTCAGCCGGCGGTGCCGATCGTGGGCGCCGATTGCGCCCAACGGCGTCGGGATGCTGGCCCGCTGCTGATTACCCGAGAGTACGCGGCCGAATTATCCCGGCGACGTGATCGGCGGCGGCAAGATAGGCGGGTGAAGCAGCCTGACCGTCGCTGTTGAGGCACGCCTCGGTGAATTTGATCACGTGCTCGTCGCCATTGGCGATCGCCCGATCGACGAGCTCTTCTTTACTTTTTCGGCAGGCCCCGATCGGCTCGGCCAACCCGGCATTACAGCCGTAGCAAGCATATAGCGCGGACCCCGCTTGCCAGGCATATCGCGTTGCGGTGCGTGCGGCCTCCTGGCTGACATGACTTGAGATGTTCCCGAGGGCGGCAGCGCTCGTGACCGCGTGTATAAAGGCGATAGTCGTCGGAATGTCCCGGGCGTTTGCCAGATAAACACGCGCGAAAACTTCGGTCAGCTCCCCGATCTGGGCGGCCAAAGGCCCGTTCGTATCGATCATTCCGGTTACCGGAGCAAACTCGGGAAAATCCTCAAGTGCCGCGAGCGCCTGAACGATGTTTCCGGGGCGCCTTCTTTCGGCTGGCAGGAGCGGAACGCGAGCGATGGCGACTCGCGGCGGGATTCTTTCGCCTTCCGCGCCGCCGCTGTGCGGCAGTTGCTGCCAAGTGGCCGCCCAGCTCGCAAGCGCGTCGGCAAGCTCCCGCCGCCGGCTTTGTGTTTCATTCCCCGCGAGCGCGCGCACAGCATGCCCGACACGAATGACACCGTGGGTCGCCGCCGCGCAAAACCCAGACGCCAACCGCATCACCCAGCGATCAAGAACCGATCGCCAAGGAGCATCTTCGAGTTCGTCAGCAAAGAATATCGCCCAGTCGGCGAATCGTCGGCGACAGCCGAGTGCCGTGTGCCAGTTGTCGGTGGGGATGCGATGGCCGGGCTCTGGCCGTGGCTGCATTCGCTCGCGGTAGCGCGCCAGCCAAGGCGCCACCGTTTCCGGACGGCCTAATGCGCACAGCGCCTCGACCACCATCGGGGCATGATTGCTGTTCCCGTTCTTCAATTCGATGCTGAAGGGCGCAATCTCGTCGAGGGCATCGTCGAGCGAGGAATAGCACGGGGTGCGCATTTGCCTCCTCCCACTCACGCATTAAACTCATTCTAAACAATTTCTGCCCAGCAGCATAGGCAATCGCGCGCCAGCGCCGGGGTGACAGGTGCGTGTCGCGGGCCTAGGATCACCTCGGCCGTACCGGAGGAGCAATGCTCGATTATCAATGGACGGGCGGCGATCTGCCGACCTTTGTCACGCATCTCGAATGCAGCCTGACCGGCGAGCATTATCCCGCCGATACCTTACAGACCCTCTCGAAGGCCGGTCGGCCGTTGCTGGTTCGCTATGACCTCGACGGGGTAAAAGGTGCGGTTGATCGAGATGCGCTGACCGGACGGCCGCAGAGCTTGTGGCGCTATCGCGAGCTGCTGCCGGTGCGTCAAGCCAAAGATGTCGTTTCACTCGGCGAAGTGATGACCCCCCTGGTGTCGCTGCCGCGGCTGGCGCCCGGGGCGGGTGAGCTGTTGGTCAAGGACGAGGGACGGCTGCCGACCGGGTCGTTCAAGGGGCGCGGCTTGGCGCTCGCGGTGGCGATGGCCAAGGAATTGGGTGTGCGCACCATGGCGATGCCGACCAACGGCAACGCCGGGGCGGCGATGGCGGCCTATTGCGCGCGCGCCGGGATCAAAAGCTATGTCTTTTGTCCCGAAGACACGCCGGCGGTGAATGTCCGCGAGATCGCAATGCAAGGAGCAGAGGTTTTCCTGGTCGACGGGTTGATCGATGATTGCGGACGCCTTGTCGCCGAGGGCGAAAAGGCGGTCGGCTGGTTTAACTGCTCGACCTTGCGCGAGCCCTATCGGATCGAGGGCAAGAAGACGATGGGGATCGAACTGGCCGAGCAGCTCGGCTGGGAAGTGCCTGATGTGATCTTTTATCCGACCGGCGGCGGCACCGGCATCATCGGCATGTGGAAGGCGTTCGACGAACTCGAAAAGATTGGTTGGATCGGCTCCAAGCGGCCGCGCATGGTGGTGGTTCAGGCCGCCGGCTGTGCGCCGATGGTCAAAGCCTGGAAAGACGGTGTCGAGCACGCGCCACGGTGGCAAAACGCGCATACTTTCGCCGCCGGCATCCGGGTCCCGCAGGGGATCGGAGATTTTCTCATCCTTCGCGCGGTGCGTGAGAGCGGCGGCTTTGCGATTGCCGTCGATGACCAAGCAATCGCAGACGCCTGGCAGAAAGTGGCAAAAGCCGAGGGTCTGCTGCTCTGCCCCGAGGGTGCGGCGACCTACGCAGCCTATGAACAGGCGCTGGCCGATGGGCGGGTCCGGCCGGGCGACCGGGTCGTCCTGTTCAATTGCGCCAGCGGTCTCAAATACCCGATGCCCGAGGCCGGCACCCGCCTGAAACTCGGCCAACCGATCGACTGGCCGCGGCTGGTGGAGGGCCGCGGCTGATCGCCCGATTGCGCGCCGGCGCGGCTACGGCCGGGCTTCGAGGATCATATTGAACGGGGTTTCGGTGGCCCGTCTTAAGTGGCGGAAGCCGCCGGCGGTGATGACCTCGCGAAGCTTGGCCTCACCGGCTTGGGCGCCGAGTGCGGCGCCGACTTCCTGCGCCAGCGAGGTCGGCACGCAAACCATTGTCGAGGCGGAATAATATATCCGACCAATCGGGTTCAGATTGTCTTCGAGTCGGTCGCCAGCCATGGGTTCGACAATCATCCACGTGCCGTCCGGTTTCAGAGATTGCCGGACATGCGCCGCCGCACCTGCGGGATCACCCATATCGTGCAGGCAGTCGAAAAAGGTAACGAGATCAAAGTCCCTCTCGGGATATTCTTTTGCGGTTCCGACCTCGAACCGGGTATTGGCAGTCGCACCATGCTCGCGCGCGTGCGCCCTGGCATGCTCGATCGAGCTGGGGTGGAAATCGTAACCGACAAACTCAGAGTTGGGGAAAGCCTGCGCCATAATCGTCGTCGAGACGCCGTGACCGCAGCCGACATCGGCGACCTTCGCACCTCGCTGCAATTTGTCGACGACGCCATCGAGCGCCGGCAGCCAGCTGCTGACTAGATTGTTGTGGTAGCCCGGTCGAAAGAAGCGAGCGACGGCACAAAACAGACAGCCCGCCTGATCACCCCAAGCAACCCCCTCGCCAGTCTTGAACGCCGGCTCCACCTTTGGCTGGTTGTCGAGGACCGACGCCATGCAGGCAAAGGCGCCGGGCATAAAAACCGGGCTGTCTTCGATCGCAAAGACCATCGCCTGCTCCGGCGGCAAAAAAAATTTCCGTGTCGTCGGATCGTAAGCCAGATAATTCGACGCGGCCTGAGCCGACAGCCATTCGCGCAGGTATCGCTCGTTTACCCCGGCGGCGACCGCAAGCTCCGCAGCCGTCATCGGACCGCGTGAGTGCAAGGTTTTGTAAAGACCCAGCGAATCGCCGATCCGCACCAGCGCGACGCTTGCCGCGCCGCCGAGATCGGACAGCATCTGACCCATGAATTGATGTAATTTTGCGTCGTCCACCATTCGGAACTCCCTCGCAAGAGCTTAAGCACAGTTTACACCCCGGGCTCGATATGCGTTGCGGGAGCGCGGCCATATGTGAACCAATTCACAGACGAGAGATTTTTCCGATGTATTAGGAGTGTGCTGGTATTCCCCGCACGAACGTTCTCAAGCGCTCGCCTAAAGGCTAGGCGGCTCTTCGTCGCCGCCTGCGCCGAGATGGTCTTGCAGAGATTGGCGGAAGCGGCCGCGCTCACCGCACAGCGTAATGAGCGGTTAATCGGCGTTCGTCGCGGGCCCGTCCGAATAGAGGGCGCGCCGGCTGGTGTCAGCGCGCCCGGCGGTTTTGCGGCCGAGTTCGAGCGCGGCAAACGAGTAGGACGGGGCCGGCATCAGATAGCGGAAGCCCTTTTCGAGCAATTTCTCGATGTTTTTGCTGTCGACATGCGGATGGCCGCACGGGACGTTATGCGCTTTGCAGATCTCCAGGATCTCGTCGATCGCCGCGGCGACGGTCGGGTGCTCGTATTGCCGCGGCAGCCCGAGATCCTGTGACAAATCGCCTTCCCCGATGATGACGACGCCGATGCCCGGCACTTCTTCCAGCATCTTGGGCAGATTGCGGATCGCCCGCACCTCCTCGCACATAATCGCAACGAGGATCTCGCCCTGCGGATTGAGCGGCCAGACATCGGCGCGCGCGTAGTAATCCTGTTGTGACAAGCCCCAATAGCGCGCCGCCGCGGCCGGGGCATCGCCGCGCTGGCCGGCAGGTTCGTAATAGGCAGCCGAGCGCGGCCGCGGGTAACGGCAGGAAACGACAGCGTTGCGCGCCTCATCGACGGTGCTGACATGCGGCCACACGATGCCGTAGACACCCTGATCGAGCACCTGCTTTGCAACCCATTGGCTGGTTTCGCCGCCATTTGGCGGAATGCGCACAAACGGGGTGACCGCCGGCGCCAGGCTGCCGCTGCGCAGGATCTGTTGACGGTCGAGCATGTATTGCAGGCAGTCGCGCAGCGCGCGGATGTCGTATGCGCGATGCTCCATCTCAAAGACGACGCCGTCATAGGCGGCGGCGTTGATTGCCTGCGCCACGCTGACCTCGGCCGCGGCAAAGGTGGTGAATGCCGGTTTGCCTTGTTCTAACGCCCGGATCACGCCGTTTAACCGGGGGATATCAGCCATAGCCGCGCTCCTTTGTTGAGGAGAGGATCTAAGACCGGGATTTGTGACCGGTCAACCTGCGGCCGTGAGTGGCTCACAGCAAAAGAGGGAGCAACCCCGTCAGCCCATTCGCTTGGCCGCAGTTCCGTGGAGCAGAGACGGTCAACTCGGCTGCATGGAGGTGACTATCGGTCAAGAGTTGCTGGCTGAGCGCGATTAGCCGAGCGCACCGGCGCTGAGCCGCCACAGCCGGCTGCCGTGAATCACCCGCGAAAGTGTAAAATGGAGATCATCGCGAGTAGAACCCCGAACACAAGAATGGTGATCGTCGCCGTAGCAAGGAGTCGCGCGACGAGCCTTTGCTTTTGCCGTTCAGTCGATCGCATATAGCCCTCCCGGGCGCATCGACGGCCAACGGTTCTAGACTTGCTTTGGTCCAAAGCATTGGGTGAAGACCTGAATTAGTCACACGGCCCTAGGGTCATGCACTGCTGCGCGTCGTGTGCGTGCCAAGCTGCTGGCGAAGATCGGAACCCGTTGTTCCAGCAACTCTCGATCCCGGCGGGGCTCGATTCGCGCCACCGACGAAGACCGTGAATTTGAGCTCTAACTGGTAATCGCGGTGCGAGGAGGCGCGCTAATTCGGTTAACGACAGACAAGCCGCATCGAACAAGGTTTCCCGAGCGCTTGGCTGGTGCTGCCGGAAAGGATTGAACTTTCGACCTCTCCCTTACCAAGGGAGTGCTCTACCACTGAGCTACGGCAGCGCCGGGCGCCGAAACCCGCTTTGCGCGAACCGGGAACAGATACACTACCCGGTTTTAGCTGGCAAGGCGAGGGTCCATCCGGGCCAGTCATCGTATCGAAAGGAGCGTGCGGCGGCCAATTTTGGGGCGATTTGAGGCAGCCGGCGGGGGCGCGGCTGTTATCCACGCGTCGCAGCGAAGTTGACGGAGGTGCAACTTCATCCACTATCAATACAAATGTGATCAGGTTAAATTAACTCCCTTCGTGCAGCGGATTGCCTGCTGACGATACGAACGAGTGGAGGGAGGGGCCAGCCCAATGAGGTATATGCTGACGAGTATGGCGGCGTTTGCCGCGCTGACAATATCGCTCCAGGCCGGGGCGCAAACCTCCGCGCCGAATGCGGCTGCCCCGCCGGCGGCGGCGCCGCCAAGCGCGGCGGCGCCGGTGCAGGAAATGAACCGGATGTCTACCGGCGGCAAGGCCACCTCAGAGAGGGGCGCCACGGGGTCGGCGGCGCGCGCCCATCATCCGCGTCATACCGCGCACCATTCGACGAAGAAGCCGTCTAGCGCGACATCCGCCGATCAGTCGTCTACGTCGTCATCGGCCAACCCGACAGCCACGAACCGGATGTCGGTCGGCGGCAAGGCGACGTCAGGCGGGCCAAGATAGAGGGTGGGGTCGGCGCAGCCGATCCGCCGATGCTTATTGCCTGCCGCCGGCGAGTTCCGAAGCCGGCTGGGTAGTGAGGAACAACTTAATCGCGGGCGCGTCGCGGGCGATCATCGTCTGGCCGGCCGCAATCAATGCATCGATCTGTTCGCGCGGCAGCGTGAGGCCGGTGCGGATCGAGACAAGTCGCGCCCGCGCGTCCGGGTCGGGATAGTCGGAAAGGCTGACGCGTAACACTTTAGCTTCCACATCGCTGCAGGCCTCGCCGCCAATCACGGGGCCCTGGCGGCACCGCAGCGCCCGGAGATGATCGACGAGGTCGTGCAGCGCACTCTCGAGCGCGATCAAGGTTTCGATGTTGTAGGCGCCGACCTGCGCGCTGGTCACGGCTGAAATAACCTGGCCGAGGCCGCTAACGATCCGCTGCCGCGGCCAGTTCGGGTTTGGCGCCGACTGGCCGTCGACGCTGATCACAAGAATGCGGCGAACCGGCAGCAGAGCCGCTGCGAACCGGTCGATTCCGGTGTCCAGCAGGAGCATGTCGTTGAGCAGCACCCGGAGCGCCAGATTATCTGAGATGCCGCCATCCATCAGATGGATCCACGGCGTCCGCTCATCGCTCGAATAGCGGTAGAGATTCTCGATCAAGGCGCGGGTGCGAAGGTCGTTTTCGGCCCGTTGCCAGGCTTGCGGCGGAATCGGCGATGGCAACGGGCAATCTGGCCCCCGGTAATTGCGCAAGGTCACCGGGCCGAACAGCACCGGGAAGCCGTTCGAGGCGGCAACCGCTCGAGCGATCGGCAGCGCTGCCAAATTGGAGCAGATCACGTCGAAAGTCTGCGGCAGAAACCCGAACGGGCTGCCAAAACTGATATCGGTGGCATTGATGCTGACCTGGGGCCGCCCGCGGCGATAGAAATCCGCGAAGGTGGCGCCGTGGAACATCAGCTTGTCGTAGACCCAGGTCATCCGGTCGTTGGTGCCGACCAGCGGATTGACGACCCAATCCCAGTTCCACGGCAATAGGAAAGTGCCCCAGATATAGGCCTCGATATCGGGATAGAGGAATTCGTCGGGGAAGGTTTTGAACGATTTTTCGCCGTAAAGACCGTAATAGGCCGCCGGAAAAGAGCCGCCGGAAACACCGGCCAACAGATCGACTTCGTCCAGCAGGGTGCTGTTCCTGCCTTCGAGGCGCAGCGGGATATCCCGCATGCCGCGCAAAACGCCGAAGGCAAACGCCGCCGACCGCTTGCCGCCGCCCGAAAGCGCAACCAGCACCAGCGCGCTTTGGGCGCCTCCCGAGCGATTGACGTCGAGCAGGCGATATTCGGTGTTCCCCGCTGGTGAGCGCAGCGGTTTGTTCATCGGCACAGCGAGTGAGCTGCAGCCGCCTGTGAACAGCGCTAAGACCAATCCGAGCAGATGCCGTCTGCCTACCCCAGGAAGGGCAAAGCGCAGCGACGGATCGGCCAACCCCACGCTTACCGGGCCGCGCTATCGGCTTCGGGACGGTCCGACAGCGCAATCGCGATTGCGCGGGTTGCCGGATTTCTGGCGCACAGGCTCGCCAGCGCAATCACGATCGGCACGCCGATAAACGCACCGGCGATCCCCCACAGCATCGCCCAGAAAAACACCGCGAACAGCACGATGAAGGGTGAGATCGAGACCGCGGCGCCGGCAACGCGGGGTTCGATATAGCTGCCGACGACGAGCTGGACGATGTTGAGGCCGACAAACATCACGAGCGCCGGTGCAAGCGCCTCGTATTGCGCGGCGGCAAACAGCGTCGGCAGCAATGTCGCGATAAACGAGCCAATAAATGGGATAAAGTTCAGAACAAAAGCGATGACACCCCATTCGCGGCTGAGGTCGAGCCCGTAGATCGCGGTGAAAGCCCAAACGCCGAGCCCGGTCAGCACGCTCATGCCAAACCGCACCAGCATATAAGTCTGCAATCGGCCGGCAATTTCTGCCGCGGCATCGATCGCGTTCGCGCCGAAAGCACCATTTCCGAGACGGCTGAGACGCCGTCCGAGCGGCTCGATTTCGAGCAGGCCGAGAATCACAAAGATAAACGTCACCAAGGAGAAGGTGACGATGCCCTGCAGGCCGCCGCCAATGCCGCGCAAAACGCCGACGATCCACGACATGTTGAACTGCTGGGCAAAGAGCTCGGCGGCGTAGAGCCCGCGCTGCTCAAGTCGGTCGGCGGCGTGCGCGTACAAGGCTTGCAGGCGGGCGGAATTGTCGATCACCCATTGGGCGATCCGTCCGAACCCCCAGACGATCAACCAGCACCCGATGCCGATCGCGATCAGGGTGACGGCTGCGGTGATCAACACCGCGACGAGCTGCGGGAGCCGCCTTTGAAGCCGCCGCTGCAATGGCCACACCAATGCGATTATGAACAACGCAAAGGCGACCGGCGTCATGACGCTTTGCGCCAACGACAAGGCGGCGAGGGTCAAGATCGCGGCGCAGATCACCGCCGAAAGCCGTAAAGTGCGGTCCCTATTGGGATGCGGCGGGCTGTCGGAATCCACAGTGAGGCCGTCCGGGCCGGGGCTTTAGCGGGCCGCCATCAAAGCGATGGCGAGCATAATGACAATGCTTAAAAGAGACAGGTTCGCTACCGGCCATTGCCGCAGCCAGCTATCCGCGTGCTCGATCGCCTCGCCGCAAACCGCGGCTGCGCGGACCGCTCTCTCACCCAGAACGACAATGTCCCCCTCCGGGACATAAGGCAGCCGACCTGTGTAGCGCCACAGCGCGATAGCCAACACTCCACCAAGCACAACCGGCCACAGCGCCACCCACAACTCCCCGGTCGCCAAGGCAGCTGACCGTGCACCGGATTGGGCCAGCGGGTAAAGCGCCCAAGGGACCGCAACCGCGGCAAAGGCAATCGTGAGCCAAGGCCAAAGCAGCCCCACGGGCGCCTTCGAGCCCGCCGCTTCGGTCGACATCAGCCGGCGCAGGAAGTGCAGCATTAGTAATGTGCTGCCCGCCGCCGCGAATGCAGCCAGCGTCCCCACGACGCCATACCCTAACTCCGGCTTCACTGCGAGCTTCGCCAGCGCGCCGCCGGTCAGCGGCAATCCCCCGAGACCGAGCGCCAGGATTGCCGCCGGCAACAGCACCGGCCACAGGCGTGGACGCGCTGTTGCGGCGACACCGATCGCCAGGAACAATCCACCCTTGACCAGAATGTGGTGCGCCGCCGAGAAGCTCGCCCCAAGCGCTGAGCCAGGGTCGCCGGCAGCCCATCCCATGCCGAGCACTGCCGCCAGCAACCCCATCTGGCTGACGCTTGAATAAGCCAACACGGTCTTTGGATTATCCTGGGTAATCCCGATAACGACACCGTAGAACGCGGACAGAATACCCGCGGCGGCCAAGGCTTCGCCCCACGCCGGCATCGCTATTCCGAGCGGCAGGAAGCGGATCAGCCCGATGACGCCGGCCTTGACTGCGGCGCCGCTGAGTGCCGCCGCGGCCGGGAGCGGCGCCGCCGTGTAGGCGAGCGGCATCCACACGTGACCCGGCACCAGCCCGATCTTGAGGCCGAAGCCCAACAGCAAAAGGACTAGCGAAGCATCGCGCCACGGCGACGCCGGCAGCGCCGCCACGGCATCGCGGATCAGCAGGCTGCCATTGGGCGCGCTCTCGGCCATAAACACGAAAGCCATCAACAAAAAGGCCTCGCCGAGCACGGCAAGTGCCAGATACACCGTGCCGGCCCGCCAGCTACTCGGTGTGCCGTCATGGATGATAAGGCCATAAGCCGCCAAACTGACGACTGAATAGGTCAAATAGAAGCTTACGAGGTCTGCGGCAATGAAAACGCCGAGGCTGCCCGACAGGGTCAGCAGCCACCATTCGACAAAGCGCCCGGCATTCGGCTTGCCCCGCAAATACGTCGCGGCATAGGCGCCGGCAATGATCCACAGCAATGCCGCAACCCCAAGAAGCATGGCGGCGGGTGCGTCGAGCGTGAGGGTCATGCGGAATGGCGGCGGGAACAATACCAGCGGCGTGCTTCGAGGAACCAGCAGGGCTGCTATAAGGGCGGGTACCGGTGCATAGCCCAACACCGCAGGCATCCGATCCCTCAGACGCCGCGATATGCAGCCGAGCAACATCGCAAGTGGCGCCGCCAATGCCGAGACGAGTAACGTCGCTGCGAAAGTCACGACGCGAAATCCTGGCGGGATGGCTGTCTGCGACCTCCCGCCTGAGCCGCTGCCCACAATGGGGGAAGGCTCATCTCAAGCCCGCAAAGGCTGCCGTTGGGCGGCCGATTAACAGCAGGTCCCAGGGCCGCAGCGGGACGAAGCCGAGCAGCACGGCAACGAGCGCCAGCGCCAGAGGCACCGCCTGCCGCGACGGAGCTATGCGAGCGAGGAGCGTTAGTTCCTCCCGCGGATCTGCCAATGCGCGGGCAAGCACCAGGAACACATAGCCGCCGGCGAGCAGGCCGCCTATCAGGATAACCAACGCCCACCACCATTGGCCCCCGGCTACCGCGGCCGTCAGCAGCATTGCTTTGGCGACGAAGCCGCCACTCGGCGGCAGGCCCATCAGCGACATACCTCCAAGCCCGAAAGCAAAGACGGTGATCGGCAGCGCCCGCCCGATGCCTGCAAGGCCTGCGATCCGGTCATGGCCGAGCGCCTCATAAACCAAGCCGGCCGACATGAACATCGCAGCTTTGGCGAAAGCGTGCGAGACCGCCTGAAGCACCCCGCCGGTCCATGCGGTGGCGCTCCAGAATTGGCCTATCTGCGGACCGCCGACGAGCGGGAACATCAGAAAAAGGTAGCCGATCTGCGCCACGGTCGAGTACGCGATCAGAAGCTTTAGTCGGACCTGTCGCAAGGCAACCACGCTGCCGAACAGGATCGCCGACGCCGCCAGCACGCCCAATAGCTGCGCCGCCCTGACATCGATCAGGCGAGGCATCACATCGAACCACAGCCGGAGGACAAGAAAAAACGGCGCCTTGACGACGAGCCCCGATAAAACCGCACTGGCGGGAGCGGGCGCTCCGGCATGAGCCGGCGGCAGCCACAGATGCAGCGGATAAAGCGCCGCCTTGGCCAACAGACCCGCCGTCATCAATGCCAACGCGATCCAGGCAGCGGGCTCGGGCCGAACCCGGCTCGACAATAAGACGATGTCGAGGGTGCCGTAAGCGCCGTACAACAGCGCGGTTCCGAGCAGATAAAGAACGGAGCCGAGCAGCGCAAAAAGCAAGTAGCGCAGTGCGGCTGCGAGCGTGTCGGGATGTCCGTCAAGGCAAACGAGAGGGACCGCGGTAAATGTCAGCAGTTCGAGGGCGACAAATAGATTGAAGAGATCGGCCCCGAGAAAAACCGCATTCAGTCCTGCCCACACGCCCAGCAGCAATGTCCAAAAGACCTGCGAGGCGCGAGCTGGCGCCTCTGGCGGTGCTGAAAATTGGGTGCGCGCGAACAAGCCGATGCCGGCGATGAGTAATGCTGCGGTCGGCACCATCACCGCCGATCGGCCATCGGCGCGCAATGACACCCCGAGCGGTGGCTTCCAATCGCCAATGACGTATTGCAACACCTTTTGCGACCGCCATACGCCGACTGCAATTGCGCCCGCGACCGCCAGACCAAACGGCATCACGACAATCGCGACACGTTCCGCACAGCGCCCGCCAAGCAGCAACGCGATCAGCACCCCCGCGACAGGCAGTGCCAGCGCTAGGACGAGCAGAAAGCCGCCCGGCGTTGTCCCAGCCGATATCATTGCCGCGTTCGGCATCAGGACACCGGGTCATCGATGCGCGAGCTGGTTGCAGCATCCGAATCCGGTGTGGCGCGTCCAGTCTGAGAGAGCCGCAGCAACAATGCTACAGCCAAGGCCGTCGAGGCGAAGGCGACGACGAGACCGGTGATGACCAGCGCCTGCGGGATCGGGTCGCCGCCGAACCCGGCCGCGGCGCCGCGGCGCGCCACAACGCCAAACAGCAGGAAGACTCCGCCGCCAAGCACGTTGAATGCGAGGACCTTGCGCAGCGGCTGGGGATCGATGATCAACCCGTAGATTCCGAGGCCCGCGAGGGCAGCACCGCACAGGCCAAACAGGGTCGCCGAACTCATCCGCGCGGCTCCCGCTGCGGCGGTCCGGCCACCAGTAAAACCAATATCGCGGCGATCGACAACGTCACCGGCAGCTCGATCGTGACGATCAGTAATTTCGCATGATCGGGAGGATAGCCGAGAAAACTCCCGGCCATCGCAAATCCGGCGAGCCCGATCGCGAGGAAAACTGCCGGCCCTATCGTCAGAACAAGGCGCAGCCAACGCTTGTCGATCGGCGGCGCGTCGACCAGCCCCGCCATATTTGCCAGAATCCACATCGCGGCGAGTACCGTCGCACTCTGGAATTCGCCTCCGGGTGCGACCGAGCCGACCCAAAACAAGTGAATGCCGACGAGAACCCCGATCGGCGGCAGGAGGCGGCCAAAAGACATCAGAATGCTGTCGGGGTCCTCGAGCTGCGGGACACCGGGGCGCCCCCGCCAAAAACGATCGGGCGCCAGTGACCAGACGCCAAGCAACGCGAGCAGCAACACGACGACTTCAAGCAATGTGTCGATCGCGCGATAGGCCATCAGAACCGCGGTGACGGGATTTTGGAGGCCGGTCAGGGCGATGTTCGCCGCCGCTTGCGGCGCAAGGCTCGGCGTCGGCGTCGGCAATAACAGCACGATCGCGGCGAGTCCGGCCGTAACCAGGATTGATACCGCGGCAGCAACGATCCGCAACGGCGCGGTCGGTCTGTTGCGCGCCAGCAAAGTTTCGCTCGGTTGCGGTCCCCGGGCGGCGGCGACCAGCAATCCGCCGGTCACGCCGCTGCCGATCGCCGCCTCGGTGAGCGCCACATCGGGTGCCGCCAGACGCACCCAGGCGAGCGCCAGCAGCAGCCCGAAAGCGACAAACCCAATGGCGGCGGTAAAGACATCGCGCGCGGCGGTGGTCCATAGCGCGAGGATGACGATCAAGGCTGCGAGTTCGGCGTCGAAGCCGAGCGCGAGGGTCATCGCGACCGCTCATCGGCACGCGTCGTCAGCGCGATCAACTGGGTGACGATTGCGCCGGCAAGCAAGGTCAAGAGCCAGATTGCAACCAGCTTTAGCGCTGCAATCCAGCCGGCCGCCTGCGGCAATAATCCGAGGACGATCAGGCCAAGCCCGAGATTGTCGGCCTTGGTCAGCGCGTGCAACCGGCTCAGCGTGTCCGGAAACCGCAGCAGCCCGACCGACCCCGCGAGGAAAAAGAACGCGCCGGCACAGATTGCGATGACCGTCAGCCCGTCGCGGGCGAGGCTCATCGCCGGCCGCTCTCGATCGCCACATCGCGGGCGGCTTTGATAAAGGCGACCGAAACAAAGGCGGCAAGCAACGTCAGCACCAGAGCGACGTCGACGACACCGGGCATCGGCACCGCCTGGGACAGCAGCAACAGGATGGCGACGCCCCCGGTGCCGAGCAATTGCGCCGCCATGATGCGATCGGCAGCACTGGGGCCGCGCACTATGCGGAGCAGCCCGAGCGCCACCATCGCCAGCACAAACGCCGCCGCGCCCAACAAAAAGTCAGCCATCGCCGTGATGCTCGTCGAAGATGCGCATCACGAACCCCTCCTCCGCCGTGAGCTGTGCTGCGACCGGCTGGGTGACATCGAGACAATGAACGACCAGCCGATCCTGCACGTCGGGCCCGATCGGCACCGTACCCGGCAGCAGGCTCGTCAGCGTGGTAAAGGTATTTCGCGCCGGCCCGCGCGGCAGCCGCAACGGATAATGCGCATAACCCGGATTGATCGGCAGCCGCGGATCGAGCGCGCGGCGGGCGACATCGACACCGGCGGTGACGGACTGGCCAAGAAAGCGCACCGCGTATTCGCCAAAGGGAACAAGCCGCAGGCGGCTGCGCCGGGGTGGAACCAGCGCGAGGCTAAGTGCCGTCGCGGCGATCGCCGCCACAATACCGGCTAGAGCATCCACCCCTTCGCCGCCCGAAAGCACGACCCAAACGACGAAACATCCAACAGCGCGGGCGCCAACGGATCGCGCGCGGGCGGAGACAATGATGGAGACAATGATGGAGACAATGATGGAGACAATGATGGAGACAATGATTCTGCCGAGAGCGGTCATCCGACCCATCAGAGGGCCGGGGTCATGCAGCACCGGTCGCCTTTGAGGCAGCCGGCAGAGTGGCGGTTTCCGCCGTCGGTTCTCTGACGCGGAACCAGGCAACATACAAAGCCGGCAGAAACACCAGGGTCAGAACCGTCGCGACCAGCAACCCGCCCATAACGGCGTACGCCATCGGGCCCCAAAAGATCGTGATCGCGATCGGGATCAACCCAAGCACGGTGGAAATTGCGGTCAGCACAATCGGACGGAAGCGGGACAGGGCCGCTTCGATCACCGCATTCCACGTCTCCAATCCGCGGGCCAATTCGAAATCGATCTGCTCGACGAGAATGACGGCGTTGCGGGCGATCATCCCGAGCAATGACAGAACCCCGAGAATGGCAACAAAGCCGAGCGGCTGTTGGAACAGCAGCAACGCCGCGACGATACCGATCAACCCCATCGGCACGACGCTCAACACCAAGAACAGACGATTAAAGCTCTGCAGCTGGATCATCAGAAACGTGATCATCGTAAACAGCATCAGTGGCACGACGGCAAAAACCGAGGCCTGCGATATTCGGCTTTCCTCGACCGTGCCGCCGACCGCGATGCGATACGGCGCCGGCAGGCTCGCATTCAGCTTTTCGATTGCGGGAGCGAGCGCCTCGACCACCGATTCCGGCAACACGCCAGGCTGAACATCGGCGCGCACGGTCAAGGTCGGAACGCGGTCGCGTTGCCAGATCAACGGGTATTCCTGACCAAAATCGAAAGTCGCGATCTGGCTCAGCGGCACCGTGCGGCCGTTTGCCAGCGGGATCTGCAAATTGCGCAAGGTCGCCAGCGACAGGCGCTGTTCGTCGGTGGCGCGCGTCAACACATCGACAAGAAAGATGCCGTCGCGGACCTGCGTCACCGGCGTCCCGGTCACCACCGTGTTCATGACCGAGGCGATCGCTGCCGAGCTCAACCCCAACAGACGCGCCTGGTCCTGGTCGATCCGGATCCGAACCATTCGGGCCGGCTCCATCCAGTCGTAATTGACGTCCTTGGAACCCGGCGCGGTCGCGACGGTCTGGGCGAGTTGCAGCGCAATCTTGCGTACCTGATCGATGTCGGGCCCCCTGACGCGGTACTGTACCGGCCATCCGACCGGCGGCCCAAGACCCAGCGGCGACACTCGGGTGACGGCGTTGGGAAACGCATCGGGCAGCTCCTTTTGTAATCTCTGTTCAAGGCGTTTACGCGCCTCCACGTCCTTGGCGACGACCACCGCCTGCGTAAACGAGTTGTTCGCCAGCTCGACATTGAGCGGCAGGTAGAACCGGATCGCGCCGCGGCCGACGTAAGTGCTCCAATGACCGACATCAGGGTCGCCCTTGAGCAGGCCATCGAGCCGCTCCGCGGCGCTTTCACTGGCAAAGATCGAGGCGTTCTGCGGCAGAGTCAGGTCGACGAGAAGGTCTGGCCGGTCCGAAGGCGGGAAAAACTGCCGTGGAATGTAGGGCGAGGCCAGGATCGCGGCGACAAAGCAGGCCAGGGTCACGCCAATGGTGAGCCAGCGAAGCCGCATCGCGCCGACTAAAAACCGCCGGAAATAGGCGAGGATTGCGCTCGGTTTGTCGGCTGCGCTTCGTGTTGGTCTCTTCGAGAATCACGACACCGAGCAACGGCGCGAACAGCACCGCCACAATCCACGAAACGATCAGCGCATAGGATACGACGGCGAAAATCGAAAAGGTGTATTCGCCGGCCGAGCTGCGGGCAAAGCCGATCGGGATAAAGCCGGCGGCGGTCACGAACGAGCCGGTCAGCATCGGCAGGGCCACGGTTTTGTAGGCAAAGCTCGCCGAATCTTCGACGCTGTCGCCCGCGGCGAGACGCGAGGTCATGACGTCGACCGTGGTCATCGCGTCGTCGACCAAGAGCCCCAAGGCGATGATCAGCGCGCCAAGCGAGATACGCTGCAGATCGATCCCGGTGAACTCCATCAGCGGGAACACGATCGCGAGCGTCAGCGGGATCGACAGTGCGATGACCGCGCCGGCGCGCAGGCCAAGGCTGACAAAGCTGACCGCCATGATGATCGCGATCGCCTGCCACAGCGAAGTCGTGAAATCGCTGATCGCGTGGTCGACGACCGCCGGCTGATCGGCGACCAAAATCGGCTCGATGCCGATCGGCAAATCGGCCCGGATCTGGCGCATCGCGCGATCGATATTCCGTCCGAGCGTCAGAATGTCGCCGCCCTCGCGCATCGATATCGCGATACCGATGGCGCTCTTGCCGTTGACCCGAAACATTGGCTGTGGCGGGTCGGCATAGGCGCGGTGCACCGTCGCGATGTCGCGCAGTCGAATGAGCCGCCCGTTGGCCACAAAATTGACCGCGAGGATGTCGCGCACCAATTCGAAGGCGCCCGACACGCGCATCAGCAGCGTCTCGTTGCCGGTCTGGATCGCCCCCGCCGGCTGGACAATATTCTGCGCTGCGAGAGCCGAGACTAGCGCCGAGCGGTCGATGCCCAGCCCGGCCAATTGCTTGATCGAGAATTCGACAAAGATCTTTTCGTCTTGCGCGCCGAGCAGCTCGATTTTGGTGACGTCAGGAACATGCATCAGCTCCGAGCGGATGTCCTCGACATAGTCGCGCAATTCGCGCTGGGTAAATCCATCGGCCGTGACGCCATAAATAATCCCGAAAACATCGCCAAATTCGTCGTTAAATCGCGGCCCGACGATCCCCGCCGGCAGCGTGTGACGCATATCGGCGACGCTTTTGCGGACGTGGTACCAGATGTCGGGGATTTCCGACGCCCGCGCCGACTGCTTCAGATTGACAAAGATCGTCGCTACGCCTGGGGTCGTAAAGCTACGCAGAAAGTCAAGGCTGGGCGTTTCCTGAAGCGTGCGTTCGAGCCGGTCGGTGACCTGCTGCACCGTGTCGTCGAGGGTGGCGCCCGGCCAGGCCGCCACGACGACCATGGTTTTAATGACAAAAGGCGGGTCTTCGTCGCGCCCCAGCCGAAAAAACGAGGACAATCCGGCGATTGTCGCGGCAATCATCAAATAGACGACGAAGGATCGGTGCTCGAGCGCCCATTTGGACAGATTGAACTGCATCTACGATGGCGACCCGAGCAGCCGAACCCTCTCGCCCGGGTGCAGCGCCTGCACCCCGGCGGTCACGACGATGTCGCCGGGACTGACGCCCTGAGCGACGATGATCGCCTCCGGGTCATGACGCGCCAGCTCGATATTTCGCAGCGAGACTGTATGATTTGTCGGATCGACGATCCAAACCGCTGGCTGGCGATTGAATTGGGTTAGGGCGCTGGCCGGGATCTCAATCGCGGGCGCCGATTTCATCGTTACGCTGCCGATCACGGTGGCGCCGAGCCGCATCGTCGCCGGGGGATCGTTGAGAGCCACCTTGACCTCGAACGTCCTTGTCACGGGATCGGCTTGCGGCGCCACTTCCCTGACCTGCCCGGTCGCCGTAACCGTCGGATCGTCCGATAATCTGATTGAAATCTGCGAGCCTGCCGGTGCGGCGCGCAACACTTGCGCCGGCACGTCGAACACGGCGTCGCGGCCGCCGTGCCGCGCCATTCGGATGATCATCTGCCCGGCTTGCACAACTTCGCCGGGCTCGGCGCCGCGAGCGGTGACCGTGCCGGCGCCATCGGCCTTCAATGTGGTGTAACCGACACGGTCTTTGGCGATCTGGAGTTGGGCGTTGGCGTTGTCGACCGCAGCTTGCGCGTTCTGCAGCGCTTTCTGTGCCTGGTCGAAACGGGCGCGGGTCGTGTGACCATTCGTCAGTAATTGCCGCTGGCGGTCGAAATGATTGCGCGCGTAATTCAATTGCCCTTGCGCGGCGGTCAATGCCGCTTCGGCCGAGCGCTGGGCATTCAGTTCGTTTTCCGGATCGAGTTTCGCGATCAGCTGCCCCGGCTCGACGAGGTCGCCGACATTGACCGCTCGCTCGAGCATCCGTCCGCCGACGCGAAAGGCAATGGCGACCTCGTCCTGCGCCTGAATATGCCCGGTCAGCACCACGGGCTCGTCAATCTCGGTCTTCGCGACGGTCACGGTCCGCACAGGCCGGACTTCAGCCACTGGCTTATCCGCCGGTTTGCACGACGCGAGCATAACCAACAGGGCTGGCGCAACAAGCCAAGCCCTTAACGGAATGAAATTATTCACGAAAGCACCCCGCGCTTCTTTAACCCTGTGGCAGGCGGGGCGCAAGCGCCATCGCGATGAATGAATTGTGCGAGTAGGTCAGCGTTGTAAGGCAGGAGTGGCGAATCAGGAGTTTTCCGTTCGGCTGCCAGTTCTATGCCGGAATTGCGGGGGCTTGCTCTAGCTCAGTCGGTTGGGCGGTGCGCAGGTGGCAGGCGACATGATGGCCGGGGGTCACTTCGCGCATTTCGGGCTCCTCGGTGGAGCATTTGGAAACGGTGTAGAGGCAGCGCGTGTGAAAACGGCAGCCCGTGGGTGGATTGATCGGGCTGGGCACGTCACCCTTCAGGATGATCCGCTGTTTGGCGGCCTCGGGGTCGGGGATCGGCACCGCCGACAGTAATGCTTCGGTGTAGGGGTGCTGCGGGCGTGCGAACAGCATGGCCTTATCCGCGAGTTCGACAATCTTACCCAGATACATAACGGCAACTCGGTGGCTGATGTGCTCGACCACCGCGAGGTCATGGGCGACAAACAGGTAGGAAAGCCCGAGCTCCTGCTGCAGATCGGACAACAGATTGATGACCTGCGCCTGCACCGATACATCGAGTGCGGAGACGGGTTCGTCGCAGACAATCAGGCTCGGACTTAAAGCCAGGGCACGGGCAATGCCGATACGCTGGCGCTGGCCGCCGGAGAATTCGTGCGGATAGCGGGCCAGCGAATCCTCACGCAGGCCCACCTTGAACGCCAGTTCAGCCACCCGGTCGTCGAGCGCCTGTCGCGCCTCGACACCAAAGTTGACGAGGGGTTCGGCGATAATGTCTCGGACCGAAAGACGCGGGTTCAGCGACGAATAGGGGTCTTGAAACACGATTTGCAGCTGGCGGCGCCATGGCCGCATCGCGCCGCGGGAGAGACCATCGATGCGCTGACCGCGGACCCGAATCTCTCCGGATGTCGGTTCGATCAGTTTGAGGATCGCCTTCGCGGCCGTCGTCTTGCCGCAGCCGCTCTCGCCGACCAGACCCAAAGTCTCGCGCTGACGGACCTCGAACGATATTCCGTCGACGGCGTGCACGCGCCCGACCGCGCGTTGCAGCAATCCCTTCCTGACTGGAAAATGCTTGACCAGTCGGTTGACCGAGAGGAGCGGAACCGAAGCCGGCGGCGCGGGTAAAGTCACGCCGCCGCCATTATCCGATCGGCGTGGAAACAAGCGGCGAAATGGCCGGGTTGCTTTTCTTCGAAATCGGGCATCGCGCGACGACAACGATCAGTCGCGAAATCGCAGCGTGCGGCGAACGCACAGCCCGGGATTACGTCCTTCAACGAGGGTACGACGCCTCGGATTTCAGCCAATCGCGCAGGGTGAGTGGGCTGCAGCGATGCGCCGAGCCGCGGCATCGAATTGAGCAATCCCCGGGTATAGGGATGCAGCGGGCGGCGGAACAATTCGCCCACGGTCGCCTCTTCGATCTTGCGGCCGGCATACATGACGAGGACGCGCTGCGCCATTTCGGCCACGACGCCGAGGTCATGGGTGATCAGCACGATCGCCGCATCGATCCGGCTTTTCAATTCGCGCATCAGGTCCAGAATTTGCGCCTGAATCGTCACATCGAGCGCGGTCGTCGGCTCATCGGCGATCAGCAATTGTGGATTGCACGCGAGCGCCATCGCGATCATGACCCGCTGCCGCATGCCACCCGACAGCTGGTGTGGGTATTCGCCGACCCGCCGCTCGGCCTCGGGGATATGCACCAATCGCAGCATCTCGATGGCCCTGGCCAGGGCTGCTTGGCGCGCCAAGCCCTGGTGCAGGATCAACGTCTCGGCGATCTGGCGGCCGATCGTCAGCACCGGGTTCAGCGAGGTCATCGGCTCCTGAAAGATCATCGAGATCTCGTTGCCACGGACCTGCCGCATCTTCGCCTCGGTCAGGCTCAGCAGGTCGCGCCCGGCAAGACGGATCGAGCCGGAAACGATCCGGCCGGGCGGCGACGGGATCAGGCGCAATATCGACAGCGCCGTCACACTCTTGCCGCAACCGCTTTCGCCGACGATGGCGAGGGTTTCGCCGGAATTGACCTCAAACGACACACCGTCAACGGCCCGGACCACTCCGTCCCGAGTGAAGAACCAGGTCCGCAAATCGGCGACTTCGAGGATCCGTTTCGCCCCAATGCGCGGCCCCGGACGCTCGATCGTCCCGGGCGGTGCCGCAGTATCGGGCATATGCCGCCTCACATCCGCCGGGCGAGGCGCGGGTCGATCGCATCGCGCAACCCATCACCGAGCAAATTGATCGCCAGTACGGTCACCGACAGAAATGCGCCGGGGAACAGCACGATGTAGTAGGCGACCTGAAACAGGCTGCGCCCTTCCGCCATGATATTGCCCCAGCTCGGAATATTGGGCGGCGTGCCGGCGCCGAGAAAGGACAGGATTGCCTCGACCAGCATTGCCGAGCCTGCGACATAGGTCGCCTGCACCAGCAGGGGCGGCAGGGTGTTGGGCACAATGTGGCGCCACAGTATGCGCGGCAGGCTCGTTCCGCTGGCCACCGCCGCCTCGACAAACGGCAGGTCGCGCAACGTCAACACCACCCCGCGCACGAGGCGTGTGACGCGCGGCATCTCGGCGATCGTGATGGCGAAAATGACGTTCTGCAGGCTGGCGCGAGTGAGTGCCATCAATGCGATCGCGATCAGCACGGCGGGGATCGACATCAGCCCGTCCATGATGCGCATTAAGATCGCATCGGCCCACCGGTTGAACCCGCCGATTACGCCGATCAAAAGACCGACCGATGTGCTCGCGAGTGCGACGCCAAGCCCGACGGTCAGCGAGACGCGGGCGCCGTAAACCGTGCGGCTGTAGACGTCGCGGCCAAGCATATCGGTGCCAAACCAGTGCTCGGCCGACGGCCACCGCAGCCGTTGGATCGGCGATAATGCCTGCGGATCAGTGGTGCCGAGATAGGGCGCCAACACCGCCATCAGCAGCATCAGCGAAAGCAGCACACTGCCGAGGACAATCGTCGGATGGCGCCGAATGTAATCGGCGATGCCATGTCGGCTTTCGCGGGGAGCCGCCGCAAGCGCAAGATCGGAGGGAGCGACGGCCATGGCGATCAAAAACGTATGCGCGGGTCAAACAAGGTGTAGCTCAAGTCGACCAGTAAATTGACCAGGACAAAAGCCCCCGAAAATACCAGAATGATCCCCTGAATGACGGGATAATCGCGGCGCAGAATTGCATCGACTGTCAGTCGTCCCAAACCCGGTATCGCAAATACCGTCTCAGTGACGACCACCCCCGAAATCAGTAGCCCAATACTGATGCCGATGATCGTGGCGATCGGCACCGCGGCGTTTTTGAGCGCATGGCCGATCAGCACCTTGTCGTTTGACAAACCCTTGGCATGCGCGGTGCGGATATAGTCCTGCGCGAGCACGTCGAGCATGCTGGTTCTGGTCATGCGCGCGATCAGCGCGGTTTGGACCATGGCAAGCGCCAAAGTCGGCAGAACCAAATGCGACAGGAACGGCCCGAGCCCGCGGTTTAGGGCAACAAAGCCCTGCACCGGCAACCATTCGGTTCGCACCGCGAACAGATAGATCAGAACATAAGCAAGAACAAAGACCGGTACCGAGAACCCGAGCACCGCGAAGACCATAGTGGCGCGGTCAATCCAAGAACCGGCCTTCCAAGCCGCCAGCACGCCCATCGGGATCGCCGCCAGCACCGAAACCAGCAGCGTCGAGATCGCCAAGGCGATGGTGGGGGCGACACGTTGCGCAATCAGCGTCGTGACCGGCAGATCGGTAAAGATCGAGACACCGAGATCGCCGTGCACCAGACGCCATACCCAGGTCCCGAATTGAACATAGAGCGGCCGGTCCAGTCCGAGCGCCTGATGGATGCGCGCTATGTCGGCAGGGGTCGCTGTGTCACCGGCTATAATTGCGGCCGGGTCCCCGGGGCTCAAATGAAGAAGACCAAATACAAACAAGGCCACGACCGCCATGACCGGGATGGTCGAGAGTATGCGGCGCACGACGTAAGCGAGCACGGCGTGGCGGCGATTAGAAGCCGCGCCTATGCCGGCTCCAGCACTTCGGTAGCGTGCTTCGGCCCCCGGGGACGGGAGATTGGCCTGCTCAGCCGGCGGAGCGGCGAGTCGCGGCATCGGTTTTACTCCGTGGCAGCCTAGGCAACTGGATCAGTCACAGGTGTACAAAGCGCTAAAGTGCTGCGGTGTCGAATTCCGATTATCCCGGTTGACGGCAATCAATGTGCCACCGCAGCTCGGCTGTGCCGAACCTATGATGTCGTGAAGTGACGCCTATCCCGGACAACCGCGTTGACCGGGACAGTCCGGACTAACTCCGCCGAGCCGCCGCGACGTTAACCAAACATCGCACATATTCGCGGCGCGCTACAGCTTCGTTTGCACGACGGCACATGACCTATGCGTCGTCGGAACGAAGCGCTTCGGACTTAGAAGAGTTTAAACTTGTGGAGGACGTTGTAGCCTTTGGTGCGCCGTACCAAAGGGCTCGAGCCAGGTATTAAGTATTCGCGCTAGCGATTGCGCTATGCGCCTGAAGCCGACACCCGGTTCTAGGTACGTCCGCAGCGTGCACCGCAGCTTCTGGGTGCTGAGGTCCGAGCGCGAGGTCGTAGCGCCTGGTGTCTCTGACGCTCTAAATCGTCGCGGCGGTAGGGATATCGACCTCGAACTCGGTACGAAAGCCGATGCGGCCCGCCGCAGTGATCGCCACCGCCCGACTGTCCTTGATGCGCGCGATCCAGCCGAGCGTAAAGCAATGCCGCGCCAGCGCCGCACCGACCGCGCCGCCGAGATGTGGCAGGCGCTCGCTCCAATCGACGCAAGGTCGGCAAAAGCGGCGACGCTTGCCCGCGGTGGGCATAAGGTCCAGCCCTAGTTTTGCGAAAAACTGCGTCCCGTCCTCGGTGACCGCGCCGCCGTCTTGATCGAGCACGACAAATTGGTTGGCGGCGAGGCTTTCGGTCAATGCCACACCGAGGCGGCCAGCGAGATGGTCGTAGCAGGTTCGCACCGAACGCAGCGCCTCGTCGCGCATCCAGGCGGGGCGGTAGCGCGGCGGGCGCGTGACCGCGACCGCGACCGACATGATCTCTTCGAGCATCCGCGCAACCTCTGCCGACGCTAGCCGGAAATAGCGGTGCCGACCGCGCTTCTCGCTGGCGAGCAGCCGCGCCTCGACGAGTTTGGCGAGATGCGCGCTCGCCGTCTGAGCGGTGATATGCGCGGCAAAGGCAAGGTCGCCGGCATTCATCGCGCCGCCATTCATCAACGCGGACAGCATGTTCGCGCGCGCTGGGTCGCCCATCAGCGCTGCGATCTCGGCAATGTAACGTCCGTTGTTCATGACGACAGATTAGCATCGGTGCCGGCGGTGGGGGGCGCAAACGCTTCGAGGCCGGCCGAACTTATGATAGGACCGCGAGCCGGGTTCGACGGCGCGCTCAACTGGATAAGGCGGCGATGGAAGAGATCTACACTTTCGCGGGCAATCCGCTCGACCGCGTCAGCCAACGCCGGCAGGACGCGGCATGGATTACCTCATTGCTCGGCGATCCCCAAACCCGGCTGCTGCCGTTCCGCGAGCTGAAGCCGGTCGTCCGCAGTCACTCGGCGACGGCGCTCGACTGGCAATCGGCGGAATCCTGGCACTCGGCGATCGACGGCGGCGCCACACTGGTATTGCTCGGGATCGGCGAAGGCCGCGCCTATTTCGCGCTCGACGCCAGCAATGCGCCGGCATCGGATGGGGCAGGGGAGGCGACCGCCGATGTCCGCAGTCTTGCGGCGGCGATACCCGGCCCGGAGGCGGCGATCCTCGCGGAGGCGCGTTCGGTGCTCGACTGGCACGCCCGGCACGGCTTTTGCGCGCAGTGCGGGACGCCAAGCGTCATTTCCTCGGGTGGCTGGGGGCGGCAATGCCCCAATTGCCGCGCGCATCACTATCCGCGGGTCGATCCGGTGGTGATCATGCTCGCGGTCAGAGGCGAGCGCTGCCTGCTCGGCCGCGGACGCCGCCGCGTCGGCACGCGCTATTCGTGCCTCGCCGGGTTTATGGAGCCGGGCGAAACCATTGAGGAGGCGGTGCGCCGCGAAGTCCTCGAAGAATTGGGCATTCACATCGGCCGTGTGCGCTACCTCGCTTCGCAGCCTTGGCCGTTTCCGTCGACCCTGATGATGGGATTGTTGGCCGAGGCGCTCTCGGAGGAAATCACCATCGATCCCGAGGAAATTGCCGAAGCGCGGTGGTTCGAGCGCGAGGAAGTGCGGGCCATGGTCGAGCGCTCGCGCACCGATGATCCGGTCCCCGGCCAAGTAACCTTGCCGCCGCCATTGGCGATCGGTCATCAGCTGGCGCGGCGCTGGGCCTTTGGCGTCGACAATATCTAGCGGCAATTTGGGTCTAGCAATTTGGAGCTAGCAGCAATTTGGAAGCGCGGGTCGCCCGCACTCTGGAGGAGCTGAGACCAATGGTGGCGAGCGACGCGTCGCAAAAGGTCGGGATCGTCACCGGCGCCACCTCCGGCATCGGCCTCTACACGGCGCTCGGCCTTGCCCGCGCCGGGATGCGGGTGATCATGACCGGCCGCGGCCAGGACCGCACCGGCGCGGCACGCGATTTCGTCACGTCAAGGGTCGGCGGCGCGCAAATCGAAACCGCGCTCGCCGACTTCGCCTCACTGGCTGAGGTTCGTCGCCTCGCTGACGAAATCCTGTCCCGGCATCAGCGGATCGACCTGCTGGTCAACAACGCCGGACTGCTCTCGCCGAGTTACCGGTTGTCCGAGGACGGCTACGAGATGACCTTTGCGGTGAATCATCTCGCACCCTTTCTGTTGACCAATCTGCTGCTCGATCGACTCAAGGCCTCAGCGCCGGCGCGGGTCGTCAACGTCTCTTCGCGGGCGCATAGGGGGCAGCGGATCGACCTCGCGACGATCACCGGGTCGCAGGATTGGTCGATGGCGAAAGCCTATGGCCGCTCAAAGCTGTGCAACATCCTGTTCACCCGCGAACTGGCGCGGCGGCTCGAAGGCACGGATGTTGCCGCGATGTGCCTGCATCCAGGTGTTGTCGCGACCGGCTTTGGCCAGCGCGGCGGCATCGTCGAGCTCGGGTGGCGGCTGGTGAAACCGTTCATGATCAGCGCCGAAAAAGGCGCCGAGACCTCGGTCTTCCTGGCGACCGTGCCGGACCCAACCCCGTTCATCGGCGGCTACGTCGTCAACAAGCGACTTGAGCGCCCCGACCCGGCGGCGCTCGATGACGGCATGGCCCGCCGGCTATGGGACGAGAGCGCGCGCCTCGTCAATCTTTAAGCTGGTTGCGCCAGCGGCGGCGGCTACTTCAGCGAGAAGTACGCGGTGCGATCGCCGCGAAACGTGCCGACAAACATCTCGTCGCCGACCTGCAGTCCGACCGTTGCGTCGCCGAACTCGGGATTGCCCGGCTCCGTAATAACCGGCTTGACGCTCATCGCCTCCGTATCCCAGCGATCGATCCGCCAAGGCTGGGTGCAGCGCGGCGCCTTGCTCTGAAAGCACGCGAACACGTCCTTTGCCGGCACGTTTTGCCCGGCGATGATCAGTTGGCCGTCGGGCGCCCAGCGCAGATTGTCGGCGAGAAAGCCGACCGGCAGCATCTCGCGTTTCGCGGTTGGGTCGGTGCCGCCTCGCGGCAGCCGCACGACCGCCTTGTTGCCCCAGGCGGCGACATAGATCCATTTGCCGTCCGGCGAGACCTCGATGCCGTTATTGCCCGACATTTTGCTGTCGGGGACGAGCGCAAACCCCTTGTGCGGCTGCCATTCGTAGACCGCTCCGGTCTCCTCGCCGGCCGCGAGCTTGTCCGGAGCCTTGGGGTCTTGTGGGTCGAACATGTCGGTCACCACCATGCCGCCGTCCGGCAAAGGCGCCACCGAATTCGGCCAGGTATGCGCGGGCATTACCGCGCATCCGATCCACACGACGACCGGCTCCGTTCCCTTGGCGTCGAGAGCGAACATCTCAATCGACTTGCGGCCTCCGTGGTTGACCACAAAAAGCGTGTGCATTCCGTTGGCTCCCGGTCGCAGATTGAGACCGTGCGCGGAGAACTTCGCGAGATTGGGGGGACTGGGGCAATCGCCAAAGCTGGCCTTGTCCCACCGCATCTGCGGGCGGGCGCCGGGGAACAGCATTTTCCAAGATTTATCCCGGCTGTCGATCAGGTGCAGGCTGCCGTGACTGCCGGCGGCGCCGCCATCCATGCCGCTTGCGACGATCCACGGCGTGCCCGGCACGGTTACCAGATCTTCGGTGTTGAGCGGCCCGCAGATAAAACCAAGCTTCCCCGCGGGATTACACGGTTCTGCCGCCGCGGTCGGGCGGTCGCCAACAATCGTGGACGCCGCCATGACGAGCAGAGCCGCAACAAGAATTGCCTTCATTCGCTTCCTCCCTCCGTGGCGCTCTTTAACGTTAAGACGCCCGATTGGAGATCATACTACGCCGGCGCGGGCTTTTTCACTGCCTTGCGCGCCGGATTGACGGCGCCTGACCGG
The DNA here is from genome assembly GCA_963777435.1 of uncultured Alphaproteobacteria bacterium. GTDB lineage: Bacteria > Pseudomonadota > Alphaproteobacteria > ATCC43930 > CGMCC-115725 > AP-15. The sequence continues at coordinate 1,211,602 of CAVZQT010000003.1, read as the reverse complement.
ACGCATAGTGTCGGCATCGGGCTCAACCGCTTGTGTTGCGCGGGTTGTCGAATTGATCGTGTCGCTCAGTTGGCGCGCTTTGCGGCGTCGAGAGCACTCTGCTCCGCCGTGGCAAAGACGTTGCACGGTCACGTTTGATTATCGATCCGGCCCCCATCATCTTCACCAACCAATGACCAGGAGGAACGTCATGCCCGAGGCGTCGCGGATGGATCGCAACTTGGCGTTGGAGGCCGTTCGGGTGACCGAAGCGGCGGCGCTCTCCGCCTCGCGGCTGATGGGGCGCGGCGACGAGAAGGCCGCCGACCAGGCGGCTGTCGACGCAATGCGCGAGGCGCTCAACAGCCTGTCGATCGCCGGCACCGTCGTGATTGGCGAGGGCGAGCGCGACGAGGCGCCGATGCTTTATATCGGCGAAAAGGTCGGGACCGGGAACGGCCCGCCCCTCGACATCGCGCTCGATCCGCTCGAAGGCACCACGATCACCGCCAAGGGCGGCGGCAATGCGCTGGCGGTCGTCGCCATGGCCGATGCCGGGCATTTTCTCAATGCCCCGGATGTCTATATGGACAAGATCGCGGTCGGCGGCGGATTGCCCGACGACCTCGTCGATCTCGACGAGGAACCGGCGGTCAATCTAAAAAATCTCGCCCGCGCGAAAAAGGCGGACATCGCCGACCTAGTCGTCTGCATCCTCGACCGCCCGCGCCACGCCGAATTGATTGCCAAGGTGCGTGCCGCTGGCGCCCGCATCGCGCTGATTTCGGATGGCGATGTCAGCGGTGTCATCGCTACGTCGAGCCCGGAAACCGGTATCGACATGTATGTCGGCTCGGGCGGCGCTCCCGAGGGTGTTTTGGCAGCGGCGGCATTGCGCTGCATCGGCGGCCAGATGCAAGGCCGTCTGCTGTTCCGCAATGACGACGAACGCGGTCGCGCCAGCCGCATCGGGATCACCGATTTCGACCGCAAATACAAATTGCTGGATCTCGCCTCGGGCGATGTGATGTTCGCGGCCACCGGCGTCACCAACGGCACGATGCTGCGCGGCGTCCGGCGCTTTCCGGGCGGCGCCTTCACCCACTCGGTGGTGATGCGCTCCAAAACCGGCACCGTGCGCTATGTCGAAGCGCATCACGACTTTACGCGCAAGCAAGCCTTAGCCGCGCTCGCGCGATAGATAGATGTCATTCCGGGTCGTCCGAGCCCGCGACAAAACGGCGACGCAATGCAAACACTTCGCAGCGAATTCTTGTGCAGTCTGACTGGGACGGTCGGACCTCCGCGCGAGGTCGGTGAGACGCCGCGTGGCACTCGGCGATTTTTTCCCGTCATCGGCGGTTCTTTCGAAGGTCCTCGCTTGCGCGGAGAGGTGCTCGGGGATGGTGGCGACTGGCTGCTTCTGCGCCCCGATGGCGTTTTGGAACAGGACGTCCGAATAACGCTTAAGACGGACGACGCTGCCTTCATCTATGTTCATTACGCCGGGATGCGGCACGGGCCATCAGAGGTCATGAAACGGCTGGCTCGGGGCGAGAGCGTTGATCCGAGCGAATATTACTTCCGCGTCGCACCGATGTTTGAAACCGGATCCTCGCGCTACGCTTGGCTAAACGAGATATTGGCGATCGGGGTGGGGGAGAGACTGCCCCCAAACGTTGTTCGTTACTCGATCTTCGAGATCCTTTAGCTTCAAGAAAGAGTTCGTACTTTCAGGTGGCCGGTAAGCAAGGCGCGGTAGCATCGGGACCTCCACTTCATGTCACCCATGAAGCCGCTTACCCCGACGGCCCGGTATTCTGGTCGCATCACGCGAATTCGATTCTTCAAGTCAATTGAAGCGACCTCGCTCCGTTGATGTGAAAGTTAAGCCGCAGCGAGGCATAGACGCTTGCTCTGGACCCGCGTCCTTAGTGAGCGGAATGGTACGCCGTGGATGATCCCCGATTATCGGTGTTTTGCGGCGTTGCGCGGTCGGTCTGCGGGCGCCGCTGGCGTCTGCGCTCCGGAGATAGCGCGGAAGGGCAGATCATCGTCGAGCGGCTCGGTCTGCCCGAGATCATCGGCCGGCTGTTGGCGCAGCGCGGGATCGATCTCGATCATGCGCCTTTGTTTCTCGCACCGCGGCTGCGCGACCACTTGCCCGATCCGTCGCATCTGCTGAACATGGATGTCGCTGCGGAGCGGCTCGCCCGAGCGGTGCGGGACCGGGAAACCATTGCGATTTACGGCGATTACGATGTCGACGGAGCTACTTCGGCCGCGCTGCTGACACGGTTTTTCAACGCCGTCGGCGGCCGCAGCCGGATCTATGTGCCGGATCGCCTGCGCGAGGGTTACGGGCCGAACGCCCCCGCCCTCCGGCTTTTGTGCGCGGAGGGTGCGAGCGTCGTTGTCACCGTCGATTGCGGCACGACCGCCCATCAGCCGCTCGCCGAGGCGGCGCAATGTGGGCTCGACGTGATCGTGATCGATCATCATGTCGCCGAGCCGTTGCTGCCGATCGCCACGGCGGTCGTCAATCCCAACCGCCTCGACGAGGCGAGCCCGCACGGCTCGCTTGCGGCGGTCGGTGTCGCCTTTCTGCTGGTGATCGCGGTCAACCGAGCATTGCGCGCCGCAGGATGGTACGCCGGCTCGTACAGCGAGCCAGATCTGCTCGAATGGCTCGACCTCGTTGCCTTGGGAACCGTGTGCGATGTCGTGCCGCTGACTGGCCTTAACCGGGCGTTCGTCGCGCAGGGGATCAAAGTCGCGCGACAGCGGCGCAATTGCGGGCTCGACGCGCTCGCAATTGTTGCCAGCATCACCGAGCCGATCGATGCCTATCATCTCGGTTTTTTGCTGGGGCCGCGGGTCAATGCCGGCGGCCGAGTTGGCGCCGCCGATCTTGGCGCGCGGCTGCTGTCGACTGACGATCCGGCGCTTGCTTGCGAGCTGGCGCGCCGCTTGGACGCTTTGAATGTTGAGCGGCGCGAGATCGAGGCCCGCACATTGGCGGCGGCAATCGACGCCGTTGAAGCCGAGCCGCAATCGCCGGTGTTGAGCTTTGCCGCCGCCGACTGGCACCCCGGCGTGATCGGCATTGTCGCCGCACGGCTGCGCGAGCGGTACGAAAGACCGGCCTGCGTCGTCGCCCTTTCAGATGGGATCGGGAGAGGCTCGGGGCGCTCGGTCCCCGGGGTGCCGCTCGGCCCCGCGATTATCGCAGCATGCCAGGCCGGGCTGTTGGTAAACGGCGGCGGTCACGCGATGGCCGCAGGCTTTACCGTGGCCGCAGAAAAGCTCGATGCGCTGCGGGAGTTTCTGGTCGAACGGCTCGGAGACGGGCTCGATCGCGAGACGCTGGTCCCCGAGTTGGCAATCGACGGAGCATTATCGGTCGCCGCGGTGCAGCCGGCGCTGGTGGCGAAAATCGAACAGCTGGCCCCGTTCGGCGCCGCCAACCCGGAGCCCCGCTTTGTCTTTCCAACCGTGCGCGTCGCATATTGCGAGCTGGTCGGCAGCGGCCATTTGCGCTGCAGTTTGACCGATCCGCTTGGCCAATCGCGGCTGTCGGCAATCGCCTTTCGCGCCGCAGAGACGCCGCTCGGCCGCTTTCTCGCCGAAACACGCGGGGTCGCGGTCGATGTCGCCGGTCACCTTCGCCGCGATACGTGGCGCGGCGGCGACGCGGTTCAACTCGTGATCGATGACGCCGCAGCTGCGGCCAATGCTATGAACGAAGGCGGGTAGGGGCCGGCTCGGCTCGGGATTGCATTGGCGCGCGCGCCGCGTAACGCTATTCTCGAAATTCCTTTCGGGCGATCAGGAGAGAAGCCGTGAACGATGTCGCACCGTCGCGCTACAAATGGGTTGGAACTCGGCCGGTCCGTCCGGACGGCGTGCCAAAGGTTACCGGCCGGGCGATGTACGGCGCCGATCTGGCGATGGCGGGAGCGCTTTACGGCAAGATCATCCGTTCGCCTCACGCGCATGCCCGCATCCGTTCGATCGACGCCTCGAAGGCGTTGCAGCTGCCCGGCGTCAAGGCAGTCGTGACCTCGGCCGATTTCCCCGACCATAAATTCGAGTATGTCGGGCCGGAGCGGGTGGCGCAGAATTTCTGGCACATCACTCGCAATGTCATGGCCCGCGAAAAGGCTCTTTACGAGGGGCATGCCGTCGCCGCCGTGGCGGCGATTGATAAGGCCACCGCCGACGCGGCGGCCGAATTGATCGACATCGACTACGAGGTATTGCCGCATGTCATCGATGTCGACGAGGCGATGATGCCCGACGCGCCGTTGCTGTTCGAAGACATGATCACCCGCGGTGTCGAGCCGACGCCCACCAAGCCCTCCAACATTTCAAAGCGGCTTGAATTCGAGATCGGTGATCTCGCCAAGGGTTTCGACGAGGCCGATTTCATCATCGAAAAGGAGTTCAAGACCGCAGCCGTCCACCAGGCCTATATCGAGCCGCACGCGACAGTCGCGCGTGTCGATGCCGATGGCCAGGCCGAGATCTGGGCATCGAGCCAGGGCCACTTTGTCGTCCGTGCGCTGACCGCGAAATTGCTTGGCATGCCGGTCGGTGATCTGCGGGTAAACCCGGCCGAGATCGGCGGCGGGTTTGGCGGCAAGACCGTCGTCTACCTCGAACCAGTGGCGGCGCTGCTGTCAAAGAAGTCGGGGCGGCCGGTCAAGATCGTGATGAGCCGCGACGAGGTGTTCAAAGCCTCGGGGCCGACCTCGGGCGCCTCGATGTGGGTCAAGATGGGCATCAAGAAGGACGGCACGCTGACCGCTGCCGACGGCATCTTCAAGTTCCAGTCGGGTGCCTTCCCGGGCTCGCCGGTCATGAATGCCTGCTTGTGCGCGTTTGCCCCGTACAACATTCCGAATGCGCGTTCGGTCGGTTACGACGTGGTCAGCAACCGGCCAAAGGCGGCGGCCTACCGTGCGCCGGGCTCGCCGATCTCAGCCTTTGCGGTCGAGAGCGTCCTCGACATGCTGGCCAAGAAGGTCGGGATGGACCCGCTGCAGCTGCGGCTGAAAAACGCGGCGCGGCCGGGGACGACGATGATCTACGGGCCCAAGATGAGCCATGGCGGCTATGTCGAGACCCTCGAAGCGCTAATCAACCACCCGGCCTATAAGGCGCCGCTCGGCCGCAACCAGGGCCGCGGCGTCGCGTCGGGCTATTGGTTCAATGGCGGCGGCGAATTCAGCGCCAGCGTCCAGGTCAATGAGGACGGCACCGTCCTCGTCGCCACCGGCAGCCCGGATATCGGCGGCTCACGCGCGTCGATGGCATTGATGGCGGCCGAGACCCTGGGCGTCGACTACAGCCAAGTGCGGGCGATCGTCGCCGACACTGCCTCGATCGGCTACACCCACGTGACCGGCGGCTCGCGCGTGACGTTCGCTACCGGCATGGCGGTCGCCGACGCCAGCAAAAAGGTTGTCGACGAATTGCGCAAGCGCGCCGCGGTGATGTGGGATGTCGATGTCGACGGGGTGGTCTGGGAAGACGGCCAGGCCAAGCCGGCGAGCAGCAATGTCGGCGATTTCGCGCCGTTGTCGCTCAAGGAGCTGGCGGCCAAGAAGGCGCTGACCGGCGGGCCGATCGGGGCGCAGGCCTCGGTCAATGCCGGCGGGCAGGCCCCCGGCTTTTCGACCCAGTTCTGCGATGTCGAGGTCGATCCCGAGACCGGCAAGGTGACGGTATTGCGCTTTGTCGCGGCGCAGGATGTCGGCAAGGCGATTCACCCGTCCTATGTCGAGGGGCAGATCCAAGGCGGCGTCACCCAGGGCATCGGTTGGGCGCTCAACGAAGAGTACATCTACGACAAGCAAGGCCGGCTCGATAACGCCGGGTTCCTCGACTACCGCTGCCCGGTTGCCTCCGACGTGCCGATGATCGACGCGGTATTGGTGGAAGTGCCGAACCCGGCCCACCCGTTTGGCGCCAAGGGTGTCGGCGAGGTCAACATCTGCCCGCCGATGGCGGCGATCGCCAACGCGATCGACAATGCGATCGGCCGGCGGCTGACCGAATTGCCGATGTCGCCGCCTAAGGTGCGCGCCGCTCTCGACGCCGCCGGCGCCGACGATTAGAGGCCGGAGCGGCATCATGGCCGAGATGTCCGCGCGGGTTGTTTTATCGGGTGGGTTCAGCCGCCGCTACACCGGTGGCGTGCGCGAATTCACCATCGAGGCGAGAAACCTGCGCGGCGTCATCAAGGCTCTGGACAAGCTCTATCCCGGCCTCGGCCAGCATCTCGAAGAAGAAACCACCGTCGCGATTGACGGCGAAATCCACGAAGTCGGCTATCTGCAACCGCTACGGCAAGGCAGCGAAGTCTTCTTCATCCCCAAACTCGAAGGCGGCTAGCGGCATTTGGGTTTAATATTGCGTAGCCGAGATGATTAGCGCCCTTGATACACACGAGACGGTAAAACGCCTGACCGCCGCCGGTTTTACGGATGCCCAGGCAGAAGCTCTCACCGAGGCGGTCAAGCAGGCAGTCGACCTCGACTTATCGAACTTGGCGACAAAAACCGATATCGCCGAAATACGCCGTGAAATCGCGGAGGTGAAGGCCGATCTCGTCAAGTGGGTCGTCGGGGTCGGCTTCGCCCAAGTGGCGACAGTTCTGGCCGTACTGAAACTCTTCCCAGTCGCTCACCCGTGAGCAGCGCTGTTACTCCCATTCGATTGTCTCGATGGATCATAACACGCTGATTTCTAAGCACACATTTCTTTGGTTGACCGCCAAATTCCGTCATCCGATCCGTCAGAAATTTTCGCTCTTGATTCTAAAGGGGAATTCCCGAGATTCGGAATTTGCTCGGTTTCGACCACTATCGGCATCGATCGGACGATTATTCAAAATCTCTAGCGAAAATGGCGTCATCGGCTTGGCCGAGAAAAGACCGTCAGGCTCGACAGCAATAACAGAACTCAGCGGGGGCTCCATCCAACTCATTTGCCCGCGACGGAAGCAATCATGCGCTCAGCCACCGCAACCTATCATGCTATCTGCCCCGCAAGCTGTCCGCGAGCGCCGGCAGCGCATTGGCAAGCTGCCGCGCGGTTTCCACCGGCGGCAGCGGTATCTTGAGGTTTTGCGCGCCGCTCACCGGATCCCGCTCTATCCATGGATGCGCCGGAGCGCTGGGATCGTGGGCAGCCGCCAGAGCGGCAATCAATTGCGCACGGACCTGCACCAAGGCTTGCCAGGGATCGGGACCTGCATCGCCTGATGATGCTTCAGCGCCATCGGCCCGCGTGATCACCGTCTCGCCGGCGCCATCGTTCACATCCGCATTTATATCTTCCCCGGACCCGGCATCATCGACAGTGGCGATGTTCCTCACTTCCTCAGCCAGTGTAACGGCCTCGCCCTCACCCATGCGCCCTATGACGTTCTCCACGTCCTTCATGAAGCGGCTGAGACGCGAGCCGCCAAGCGAAATCTCGCCGCTGCCGCCGTCGAGAATTCCTGCCGACAAGGAGCGTTTGAACGCCAGCACCGAAAGCATTCCCTCCTCGATGGTGCCCTTCGCCACGAAATTGATGACCCGCACCGGCCGTTTCTGGCCCATGCGATGAATGCGCGCGATGCGCTGCTCGAGGATCGCCGGGTTCCACGGCAAGTCCATGTTCACCAGGGTCGAAGCGTGCTGCAGATTGAGGCCGGTGCTGCCGGCATCTGTCGAAAGGAACACGCGGCAGGTGGGGTCGTCACGAAACCGCTCTACTAGTGCCGGCCGCTTGTCCGATGGCACGCCGCCGTGGAAGCTGACGTAGCCCAGCTCGCGCGCTTCGAGGCGGCGGATGAGGATGTCGTGAGTTCGCGTCCATTGCGAAAACACCACCGCCTTGGCGTCGGGCTCGGCGAACAAATCCTCGAACAGCGCCGCCAATTCGTCTGCCTTGACCCCATGATCGGTTTCCTGGTCCAGCAGATAGGTGCTGTTACACGACATGCGCATGTTCTGCAGGGCGCAGGTAAGCCGCCGCTGGTCCTTGTCCGACAAGAACCTCGTCTTGCGCCAGCGCTTGACGATTTTCGCCACCACGTCGGCGTTTTCCTGATGGTAGAGCATCTGCATCTCGGTCATCGGCACCAGCAGGTTCTGGTCGGTCCGGCCGGGCGGTTGCCGCAGCACCTCGGACTTGCGCCGACGGATCATGACCGGCGCCAGCGTCTGGCCGATCTTCTCCAGCCCGGTATAGCCGGTGACGCGCCCGGCTTCGTCCTTGACCTGATGCTCGTGCAGCAGCTTCCAGGTTGGCCCCAGCCAATGCTGATCGACAAACTGGACAATGGAGACCAGCTCTTCCAGCCTGTTCTCCAGGGGCGTTCCGGTCAGCACGATCGCATATGGGCTATCGACGCGTTTCAAGGCACGTGCCGCAATGGTGTTCCAGTTTTTCACCCGTTGCGCCTCGTCGACGATCACCAGGTCGGGCGCCCAGGCTCCGATCAGGTCGAGATCGGACTTGAGCTTCTCGTAGTTTGTGATCTTGCAGAAATCGTCCAGAGCATAGTCCTTCTGCCGCTGCGCCCGACCGCCGTTGATGACGCGCGCCGCATGTTCGCCCTGTCGCCCCGAGAAGCGCATGATCTCGCTCTGCCACTGGTATTTGAGCGAGGTCGGGCAGATCACCAGCACTTTCGAGACGCCGAAGTTCCGTGCCAGTATCTCCGTCGCGGCGATCGCCTGTATGGTCTTGCCTAGGCCCATATCGTCGCCGATCAGTGCCCGGCCGGCTCGTACCGCGAACAGCGCGCCTTCCGCCTGATAGGGATAGATCGGCGTCTTCAGAAGGGCCAGCAGCTTGGGATCGGCCGCGCCGCATGGGAACAGCTGCGCGAGCTTTGCCGCCCGCTGGTCCGCATCCCGCCGTCCCGCGATGAAATCGAGAGTGTCGTCATAGGCCCGGAACTCATGACCGGACTTGGACGCCATAGTCATGAAATGTTCGAGCTCGCCGAGCCGCTCGTCGGGCAGAATCCCGTTGTGCTCGACGTCGAACAAGCCGGCGGCCGCCTCCCTCAGCGCTGGCGGGCAATCCGTTCCGGCGCGAAAATGCACACTGCGCTTGCCGTCATTGCGCAGATACAGCTCAGAAAACGCGGGCTGGTAGCCGCGCGCAAACGCCGTCTTCGCGCCGCGCTTTTTCTCCAGCCGGGCGAGGGTGAATTCGATGTGCTTGCAGGTGCCCAGCTCGCTGGTGGCGTAATCGGGGCATGAACAGAAATTGCCGCCTGGCCCCGGGCCTCGAATTGCCACGCGATAGCTCGATTTCGAAACAAGATTGCTGACCCGAAAGTCGGAGAAGAACGGTTCGCTGGTCAGATTTTCAAGCCCGAAGGCCTGCTCGCGGCCGAACTGGCGGCGCAAGCCGCGCTGCCAGTCCACCGGTGATAGACCGGCGGGTGCATGGGTGCGCGAGAGCATGGGTTCTTTGCTGGGCTTGGTCGCGGAATTAGAGTTTCGGCGCTTCGATCTCATCGAAATAGATTCCGTTCAGAAAAATTTTCCCCGAGACATTCATCTGCATCCCAAGCCCCTGCACTGGCGCTGCTTCCATTTCGCAGCAACGCCGGGTGACCAGTTTCCACGAAATCGATGATCGGCACATTACGGTTCTCACGAGCGTCCAACTGGTTCTGTTGCCGAGGCGGACTACTCAACTATGTAGCCGAGCGCCCGATATCCCGTCCGCCGCTTTGCTGCCATGCGCGCCAGCACCGGGACCATCTCATCGACATAGTCGACGACGAGAACCTCGGTCTTCCCGTTATGCTGGCGGTGCAGACGGCCAACATATTGGGCCAGCGTGCCCTTCCAGGAGATGGGCATCGTCAGGAATAGCGTGTCGAGCCTTTGATCGTCAAAGCCCTCACCAAGATAGCGCCCCGTAGCAAGGATGAGCCGTTCCTGGTCTTCGGGCGCTCGAAGGGCCACCTCGGAAACCTTGCGTTCCGTCGCAGACATCCCGCCCCGGAGAACGACGAGATTGCGCACGAAGCGGGAAAAGCGTTTTTGAAGGTATTCGAGATGGTCCCTGCGCTCCGTCAGCACAACAGGCGACCGCTTTGCTTCGAGAGCCTTCAGCACGTCGTCGAAGATCAGGTTGTTGCGCGGCTCATCTTGGGCGATGGCCGCGTAAACCGCCGGCATGGAAGGGCGATCCGAGGCAGCCAAAGGCGGCGGCAATTGAAACTCCGTCGACCGATGTTTGGCGCGATGCTTGATCCCCCGTACGGCGGCCTGCGCACGCGCATCTACGCGATGTCGAACGGGGCCGCATTGCATGAATATGATCGGATGATGACCATCTTTGCGGGTCACCGTAGCGGACAGTCCGAGGACATAGCGAGCCTTCGCCCGGCGGGCCACGAGCTCGAAACTCGCCGCCGAGAGATGGTGGCACTCGTCGACGATCAGATGACCGTAGTCCGCTACCAGGTCGGATACTTCGCCTCGACGCACGAGGCTCTGGATCAGCGCGACATCAATGACGCCAGTCGGCTTGCGGCGTCCGCCGCCAATGACGCCGATGTCCTTCGGATCGATATCGAGGAATGTCCTTAGCCGCTCCACCCACTGGGTGAGCAGCTCGCGGCGATGGACAAGAACGAGCGCATTACGTCCGCGTTGCGCAATAAGAGCTGCGGCCACCACCGTCTTGCCGAAGGCGGTCGTCGCCGCGAGCACGCCATGGTCATGCAGAAGAAATGCCTCGAACGCCCTGACCTGCGGCTCGTGCAGCGTCCCCTGAAACCGGACTCGGCTCGCAAGCGGATCGCCGATCACCCTTAGATCATTCAGCTCAACCTCGGCGCCCTCGCCTCGGATCAACTCAACAGCTTCTTCGAGGCATCCCCGGGGCAGCCCTACATGACGCGGGTGAAGTTCGGCGCAGGAGATAATGCGAGGCTTGCCGAAGGTCGGGAAACGCATGGACTGCGCACGATAGAACTCGGGGTTTTGGAAGGCCGCCAGGCGTATGAGCCGCGCCGTCATTGCCGGCGGCAAATCGGTCCGGTCGATATAGAGTTGGTCGGCGACCACGATCGTGATCTTCCCCGATAGGGGACTGCCGACCGGGCCCGCCTTGGGGCGCCGAGACGGCGTCATGCGCCACGGCTCGTCCGCATCTTCATCTTCGACCGGCATGCGGACGCCCAGAATACGGCCTCGCGTCTCCGCATCGTCGACGATTTCGGCGGCGGCCTTGGCCGATAGCCGTAGCCTCGCGGCCAGAAACGCCCATTGATCGTCGTATGGACGAAGGTCTTGGTCGATGAAGACACTGTTTCCAAGCTCGGCGCGCCCGGCGCTGCAAAGGCAAGGCGATCAGATTGCCGAAGCCGCCGACCGGCATGGTGTCCTGGCTCGGAAAAAAGCGATCGTATGAGGCGAAACCTATTTCGGGGCGACGCTCCATCGTTTCCGTCAGCATCGCCGCGCCAAGCTGCCGAGCGGTGCGCGCCGAAACCGGCTCGGAGAAGAAAATCCACACATGCCCGCCGTTGCCGGATCGAGACCGCTCAAGGGCCGCGGGTACGCCCTTGGCCTGGCAAGTCTCCAGCACGGCCAAGGCGTCAGCCGCCCAGCTCTCCTCATCGAAATCGGCGGCCAGAAACCAGCAGGTCTCGTCAGGAAGCAGCGGATAAACGCCCGCCACGAAGTCGCCGCCAGAGGCGCGTGCGCCCTCGCCGCCGCGCAGATGCTTTTCAATGATGTCGTCGGTGACCGGGATGAAGGCTTGATGAGGGCATTCCCCGCATTTGACCTGGGGCTTACCGCATATCCCCTTAACCCACTCGTTGGCGCACGCGGGCGCATAGCCGGACTTCGAGGTCTTTCGGTTTTCCCACCTGACAGGGAATACGTCTGCACGGCCTGCGAATAGGCGCCGAAACAGCGCGATCTTTTCCGTGGTGGATGACGCGGTCGTGACCCCCGGCGCGTCTGCAATGGCGGGCGAGGTATAATTTGCAGCGACCGCGGCCGAGCACCGGCTCACGAGATCCCTCAGCACGGAAGCGAGCTCTTTCGCTCCGCCTCATTTGCGGCTAAACGGGCTCGAATCCGCTCAATCTCAGCCTCAAGTTCGTGCGCAATCTCGGCGCCACCGCTCAGCGCCGGTCGTTTCGACACATCAATCTCCGCTCAGCCAGGTCTTCATGGAGTAGGCTCTTCAGGTGGACGTCGCCCTCGACTGGTGCGTGGAGCCAGCGACTTGTCGCCGGAGTTCCAGGCTTTGACGTTCTGCGCCTTCCATCGCAACGCTGGACAGGTTTCTATCGCCGCGCGCACGCGTTCAGGAACGCCCAGAGAGGACGCATCGATCTCGCCCCGGTCCAGCACGGCATCCAGAAACGCCTTCTCGCCTGGTGTAAACTGAAACAGCGGCGCGAGCTTCTGCCGGCATTCTGACGTGACGTTCTCGATCCAGGCTGCCGGGCCGCCAAAGCGATCGAAATACCGATCATGCAGGCACATGGTCAGCTTACCGGTGATGTCGCCGACCTCGCATCCGATCGCCGCGGGTGAGGCTGAGCGCCAATCGAAGCTCTTGGCGCTCGCGCCGATCATCAAGGTGGCCGCCTTGATCTTCGCCCAGTCGAGAGACGGGATGGCGATGATCCGATGCGCGTCGAACAGATCGCGCGCGGTGCGCCGCGTGATCAGCGCGACCATCTTGCCGGCGACGATCTCGTGGATATCGAGAACCGGCACATTCGTGGCCTGGTACGACCCGATTGCCACTGATGGCATGCGATCCACGCCATAAAGGGGCCCGCGATAAAGATAGTTGATATCGATCTCGATGGTCCCCGCGCCGCCCAGCGCGGAGGCGTAGCGATAAATCCATTTGCCGCCGGCGTGTTCGGACGGCTCACGCCGCGCGGCATAGCCCTTCGATTCCATCAAGCGCTCGATCCGGTCTTCTAACCCCGGCCGGTCGGCGTCCATCTGCTCTTTCTCGAGCGCGCCGACATAGTTGATGTCGATATCGACCGAGAGGCGATCCAGATTGGAATGGAAGACATTGAGCGCTGTCCCGCCCTTCAGGGCGACGCGCGGCCCGATCAGCGTGTCGGCGCCGAACGCATCCAGAATATCGATCAGCCGGATCACCCGCTCCAGGGTCGCAGGCTGAAGCTGCCGCTCGGCCGCAATGTCCTGGAGGGTTTCTCGCGACGCGACCATCAGACGCCTTCAAAGGTGGCGTCGACGATCTGCGCTGGGAGGAACACGCGCCAGGGCTCAACGAGTACGGCGTGACCAGGCTCGGCGCCCAGTGCGTAGTGCTTCGATCGCGGAAGCCGTGCCCGCAGGCGCGCCAGGACATCGTCGGTGACGCCGAGCGCGGCGTGCCGCGTCTCGAGCCACCAGCCGGAAACGGAGGCGATCGAACGGTTGTCCAGCAGCTCGACATAGTCGGCGATCTTCGCCGGATTGAGATAGCGGACCAGATCCAGCGATTTGAGGACTTCCTCGGCGCCGCCTGCGATATCCGGCCGGTGTAGGACATCGACGACGGTGCGTTCGACGGCGGTCACACGGACCGCCACGCCCTGCCGATCCATGGTCATGGTCAGGTAGTCAGCCTTGCCGGCCGTCGCCAACGCCTTCGGCGGGGTGACGAAGCGGCAGGCGCCGAAGGGCAGGTCCACGAGTTCTGTGCGTCCGGCGCTGATGAGCTGGACCTCGTTGAACTCGGAATAAGCTATGCCATGCAGCTCGAGCGCGGAGTGAAACCCGAGCACGCCATCGGAGCGCAGCTTGCTCGCCGCGGCGAAGCGGTCGATCACCATCCGCTCTGCTGCCAGATGGGCCGGTACGGCGGCGAACACCTCGCGACTGACACGCTTGATGTTACCGGCGCGCAGATGATGTCGGAGCAGGCTGGTGACATTGGCTGCGCTCGGCGGATGGCCGAAGGCCGCCGCAAACTCAGCCCGGGTGAAGACCGGATGAGCCGACAGGAAGCTGGCGGTCTTGTGCTGGCGAGGCTGCATCGTCCGTCAATGATTTTGCGTAATAGGGGCAATAAATTAGCCCTTATGATGCATATTTGTCAACTAAACCCTCTTGAGGAACGCCCCGACCGCTGCCCTTTAAATCGTAAAAAACGCAGCGTGCAGGCTATAAATTACCCTTTTCGATTCACTTTCTGAAACTACTGGGGACTCATACGACGTCGCTGCCTTGACCTCGATAATAGCGGCGCATTGCCGCCCGGCTCGATACCCCTTTGCCGAGATCCGAATTCCAAGGAGGCGGACCGCTGCCTCGACCAAACGGCCATTGGGAGGGGAAGGCTTTCCCCTGCGGCCGAGCCTGTCGTCTCGGCCGACCCCTTCTGCGGGGACACCCCGCAACGCCCCGAGAGTGAGAGTGCGGACGGGTTTTCCGTGACGGGTTGAGGGCTGGGAGAGAGGCTCCCGGCGCCCGTCGCGGAGATCCGCGATGTCCAGACACACCGCTCGCGCCCGTTCCGGCTCCGGCCGGACGAGCCTCTACGATGAAATCACCACCAAGATCATCGCCGAGTTGGAGGCCGGCCGCGTGCCCTGGGTCCAGCCCTGGGGAACGGCGGCGGCGAAGGCGCCGCTCGCCATGCCGAAGAACGCGGCCACCGGCCGATTCTATTCCGGGATCAACGTGCTGATCCTCTGGGGTTCCGTGATCGAGCACGGCTTCCCGGTCCAGGGCTGGCTGACGTTTCGCCAGGCCCTCGGCCTTGGCGGCAATGTCCGCAAGGGCGAGCACGGCACCACCGTCGTCTATGCCGACCGCTTCATTCCCGACGACGAGAAGAAGCGGGCGAGAGAGACCGGCGAGGAAGCGCAAGCGATCCCGTTCCTCAAGCGCTTCACCGTCTTCAACCTGGCGCAATGCGAAGGCCTGCCGGAGGACCTCGTGGTCGCCACACCGCCGCCGGAACCCGGGTTGATCGAGCCCAAGGTCGAGGCGCTGATCAAGGCGAGCGGCATCGATTTCCGCATCGGCGGCAGCCGGGCCTTCTACATGCCGGCGCACGACTATGTGCAAGTCCCGCCGCCGCAAGCCTATTTCGAGCCGATCAACTGGCACCGCACGGCGCTTCACGAGCTCGGTCACGCCAGCGGCGCCCCGCACCGGCTGAATCGCGATCTCTCCGGCTCTTTCGGCTCGAAGAAGTACGCCTTCGAAGAGCTGGTCGCTGAGATGAACGCCGCGTTTTGTTGCGCCTCGCTCGGCATCGTGCCGACGGTGCGCCACGCCGATTATATCGGCTCCTGGCTCGAGGTGCTGCGCGAAGACGATCGCGCCATCGTCCGCGCCGCCAGCGCCGCCTCGAAGGCAGCCGACTACCTGCTGGCCTTCCGGCCCGCTCCTTCCGAGCCTCTCGACGCGATACCGGCGGCCGACGAGTTGGAGATGGCGTGATGCGTTTCGCCGCTGACCTCCGGTGTCGGTCGACGAGGGCGCGCCTGGCACGCTGATCAACCTGGCGAGGAGCAACAGCGCGGGAGAGGCTGCTGCCGGCGCAACTACGGCAATTAGCAACGCCGGAAACCTGCGGAGGCGGAACTGCGGCCCGCCGGGCGATGGTCGTGCGGGGCCCGCGGCCGCCCGCCACCGTCTCGGCCCTAGAGCGAGAGGAAGGCAGGCGATTCCATGACGGGTTGGAGGTCGAGAGAGAGGCTTTCGGCCACCCGTCGCGGAGAATATCGACATGGCAACCGCCGTTCAGAAGATCACCCTCAGCGCCTCGCGCGACATCCCCTTCAACAAACTGGTGCTCAGTCAGGCCAATGTGCGCCGGGTAAAGGCCGGAATCTCCATCGAGGAGCTGGCCGAGGACATCGCCCGGCGCACGCTCCTGCAGAGCTTGAGCGTCCGGGCCGTGGCGGACGCGGAGGGCCAGGAGACCGGCATGTTCGAGGTGCCGGCCGGTGGCCGCCGCTTCCGGGCGCTGGAACTGCTGGTGAAGCGGAAGCGGATGGCCAAGACCCAGCCCGTGCCGTGCGTTGTGCGGGAGGGCGGCCTCGGCGAAGAGGATTCGCTGGCCGAGAACGTGCAGCGCGTCGCCCTGCACCCGCTCGACCAGTTTCGCGCCTTCCAGACGCTGCGCGAGAAGGGGCGGAGCGAAGAGGAAATCGCGGTCCGGTTCTTCGTGAACCCGACCGTCGTCAAGCAGCGGCTGAAGCTCGCGGCCGTGTCCGACAAGCTCCTCGACGTCTATGCCGAGGGCGGCATGACGCTGGAGCAGCTGATGGCGTTCACGGTCACCAACGACCATGCGCGCCAGGAGCAGGTCTGGGAATCGCTCGCTCGCGCCTACAACAAGGAGCCGTATTACATCCGCCGCCAGCTTACCGAAGGCGCGGTCCGCGCCGCCGACAAGCGGGCGCGGTTCGTGGGGGTCGATATCTATGAAGCGGCCGGTGGCGTCGTGCTGCGCGACCTGTTCCAGCATGACGATGGCGGCTGGCTCCAGGACCCGGCCTTGCTCGACCGCCTAGTGATCGAGAAGCTCCAGGCCGAAGCGGAAACCCTTCGCGCCGAGGGCTGGAAGTGGATCGCGGTCGCGCCCGACTTCCCCTATGGGCACACCGCCGGCCTCCGCCGCCTGAGCGGTGAGACCGTCGATCTCACCGACGAGGAGCGTGCGAGCCACGATGCCTTGAGGGCCGAATACGACCGGCTCGAGGAAGAATACGCGCATGCCGACGAATTGCCGGACGAGGTCGACCAGCGGCTCGGCGAGATCGAGACCGCGCTCGCCACGTTCGAAGCACGGGCTGTCGTCTACTATCCGACCGAGATCGCCCGCGCCGGCGTCTTCGTCAGCATTGACGCCGACGCCGACCTGCGGATCGAGCGCGGCTATGTCCGTCCGGAGGACGAGGCGCCGGCCGAGCCGGTCGAGGGGAGCGATGGAGACGCCCCCGCCGCCGGCCAGCCGAACGGTGCGATCCAACGCACCGTTATCACCGTCGGCAGCGGTGATTCTTCCGAACCGGAGCCCGAGGGGGACGAGAACGATGGCCTCAAGCCGATGTCGGAACGACTCATCACCGAGCTGACGGCGCACCGCACGCTGGCGCTGCGGGACGCGCTGGCGAACGATCCAAACAACGCATTCGTGGCGGTGCTGTACACGCTTTGTCTGGGCGCATTCTATCGTATGCCGTCAGCCACCTGCCTGGAGATCTCGGCCAAGAGCTCGATCTTCAACGCCCAGGCGCCGGGGCTGGCCGACTGCGCCTCCGCCAAGGCGATCGATGCCCGCCATCAGCAATGGGCGAAGCAGTTGCCCAAGGCCGAGGATGATCTCTGGGACGCGCTGGTGGCGTTCGATGGCGACAGCCAGGCGGCGCTGTTCGCGCATTGCGCTTCGTTGAGCGTCAACGCCGTGCATGACCCGTGGAGCCGCGCCCCGCGGCGCCTCGCTCACGCCGACACGCTGGCGCGCGCGGTGAACCTCGACATGGCGGCGGCCGGCTGGTCCCCGACCGTCGACAATTACCTCGGCCGGGTTCCGAAGGCGCGCATCCTCGAAGCGGTGCGGGAGGCGAAGGGCGAGGCGTCGGCGCAGCTCATCGATCATCTGAAGAAGGCCGACATGGCCAAGGAGGCCGAGCGGCTGCTGGGCGGCACGGGCTGGTTGCCCGAGCCGCTGCGCACGCCCGATGTTCAGGCGGCGGAGGCTGATGGCGAAGGGGAGGCCGGGGCGAACACTCTTCCGGCGTTCCTCGCCGAGGGCGACGACGGCGCCGGGGATCCGACGGCGTCCGATCCCGAGGAACCCCAGCCGCACGCCGTCGCGGCGGAGTGATCGCACACAGGCGGGGCGGCTGCGGCCGTCCCGCACCTTTCCAACCCATCGAACCCGGCCTCCTGAGCTTGTCGAAGGGGCGCCGGGCTTTTTAATTCTGGAGACCCGTCATGACCGACTGGTACGCCCGTTGCGCTTACGATCCCGAGGTCAAGCAGCGCTTCCACACTACCGTACGCGCACGTTTACGCCGGCTGGCGACAACGCTGCGCTTTCGACCCGGATCGTTCGATCTCCGCTCGAACCCCGGCGGGATCGCCGTCTCGGGCGAGATCACTCTCCACCACGATGATGTCTACATCCAGGTGTGCCAACCCGCGAGCGGCGCCGATTCCGGCATCCTCATCCGCACCTGCCAAGGCCGGCGCGATTACACCGGCGGCGGGAACCATCTTGCCCCGCTCCGCCTGCTCGACGATGCGCCGGCCTTGGCAGCGCAGGTGCGCGCAGTCATGGCGGCGAAGACCAGTGCGCTGACCGCAGCACCGCCCTCGCGTCGAGCGCCGGCCCGGCATCGCTGACGCGTCGGTCCGGCACGCAAGGCGCTGCGCCATGATCAGCGCAATCGGCACGATACAGAGCGCCCGCGGCGCGCACGCCCATCCAGAATCCGCGGGCCGTCAGCCAAGCAGACCCTGGCCAACGCGGGATCAGCTTCCGTGAGAGGGAGAGGCAGGCCGCGACGGGTTTGAGCCGACCGGGGTCGAGAGAGCGCCCTTCGGTTCACCCCGTTCCCGCTCTCCTGGATCTCCCTGATGAATTCGACGTTGGTCTCCGCGGCCGCAATCGCGGCTGCCCCTCCTGCCGTGCCCGCGGTGTCGCAGCCGGACGCCGGCGTCGCGCTGGTCGCGGCCGCCAGCTTACTGCTCGCCGATCTCGAACGCGGCCGTGCCATCGAAGCGCCCGCGCTTCGCGCTGCAATGATCGCAGCCTTCGGCGGTTCGGACGCCGAGAGCGTCTGGGACTGGAAGACCGCCTACGATTCCTGCGAAGCGGCGCAAATCCTGTTTCTGCGCAAGTTCGGGCCCGTGATGCGCGGGCGGGCTGTGTCACCAGCGGCCTTCCTCGACATGCTGGCCAAGGTGGCGGCGCTGCTGCCGTCGCACACGCGGCGGTCCGAGGAGAGCCAGGCGCTCCAACAATTCTCGACGCCCATCGGGTTCGGCTTCGTCGCGAGCGTCGCGGCAGCGATCATGCCTACCGACCTCGTGCTGGAACCTTCGGCCGGCACGGGCTTGCTTGCCATCCACGCCGAGCTCGCGGGCGGCAGTCTGGTCCTGAACGAACTCGCCGACACGCGCGCGCACCTGCTCGACCGCCTGTACCCGAGTGTGGTCGTCACGCGGCACGACGCTGCGCACATCCACGACCTTCTGGACGACGCCATGCGTCCGAGCGTCGTGCTGATGAACCCGCCCTTCTCGGTCGCCACCCATGTCGACGGCCGGGTCACCGATGCGGCGCTGCGTCACCTCTGGTCCGCGCTGGCGCGTCTCGTCGAAGGCGGCCGCCTGGTCGCCATTACCGGCGCAAGCCTCTCACCCGACAATCCCTCCTGGCGCGACAGCTTCATCCGATTGCAGCAACGCGGCCGCGTCGTGTTCTCGGCTTCCGTCGATGGCCGGGCCTATGCCCGCCACGGAACCAGCGCTGAAACCCGCCTGACGGTTATCGACCGCATACCCGCCGACGATCCGACGGCGTTCCCGGCGTCGCCAGGCACGGCAAACGACACGGCCATCCTGCTCGACTGGGTGACGAGGCTGGTCCCGGCGCGAACCGCCGTGAAGCTGGCTCCGACCGTAGGACGCACCATCGCGCCAATCGTTGTGCGGATGGCGGCCACAAATCCGCTGCCTTGCGGAGGATCGCCACGCCGGTCCGCTGCGGCGGTTATTGAACCTGCCGCCGTCGAACTCGCCTATGAGGCCGTGGACTGGGCGCCGGCGCAAAGCGGACGGATTACCGAGGCGCTCTATGAAGGATACGGGCTTCAGTCGATCCGCATTCCCGGATCTGCGTCGCATCCGACGCGGCTGGTGCAGTCGGCCGCCATGGCCTCGGTCGCGCCGCCGAAACCCGGCTATCGGCCGCATCTGCCGGCCGCCGTCATTGCCGACGGCCTGCTGTCCGACGTTCAGCTCGAAAGCGTGATCTATGCCGGCGAGACCCATGCCGGCTATCTCGCTGGATCATGGATCGTCGATGAGACTTTCGACGTCGTTTCCGCAGCGCCCGACGACGCCGACACGGCCGTCCGCTTCCGCAGAGGCTGGTTTCTCGGCGACGGCACCGGTGCCGGCAAGGGCCGCCAAATCGCCGGGATCCTCCTCGACAACTGGCTGAAGGGCCGTCGGCGCGCGCTGTGGGTCTCCAAATCCGACAAGCTGATCGAGGACGCTCAGCGCGACTGGTCTGCGCTCGGGCAGGAGCGGTTGCTGATCACGCCGCTCGCGCGCTTCCGGCAAGGCACGCCGATCCGCCTGGACGAAGGCGTCCTATTCACAACATACGCCACGCTACGGTCCGACGCGCGCGAGGAGAAGGTTTCGCGCGTCCGCCAGATCGTCGATTGGTTGGGCTCCGACTTCGACGGGGTCATCGTCTTCGACGAAAGCCACGCCATGCAGAACGCCGCCGGCGGCAAGAGCGAACGCGGCGATCAGGCGCCCTCCCAGCAGGGACGAGCGGGCTTGCGCCTCCAGCACGCCCTGCCGGATGCCCGCGTGCTCTACGTCTCCGCGACGGGCGCGACCACGGTCGATAATCTCGCCTATGCCCAGCGGCTCGGCTTGTGGGGCGGCGAGGATTTCCCCTTCGCCACCCGTGCCGAGTTCGTCGAAGCGATCGAGGTCGGCGGGGTCGCGGCGATGGAAGTGCTCGCCCGCGACCTAAAGTCGCTCGGCCTCTATGCGGCCCGGTCGCTCTCTTACGAGGGGATCGAATACGAGCTCGTCGAACACCAGCTCACCTCCGAGCAAATCCGTATCTACGACGCCTATGCCGGCGCCTTTCAGGTCATCCACAACAACCTGACCGCGGCGCTGGAAGCCGCCAACGTCACGGGCGAAACCGGGACGCTGAACCGCCAAGCCAAGTCGGCCGCACGCTCGGCCTTCGAAAGCGCCAAGCAGCGCTTCTTCAATCACCTCATCACCGCGATGAAGACCCCGGCGCTGATCGCCGCGGTCGAACGGGATCTCGAAGCGGGCCACGCTGCCGTCATCCAGATCGTTTCGACCGGCGAGGCGCTGATGGAGCGGCGCCTCGCCGAGATCCCGACCGAGGAATGGGGCGACGTGCAGGTCGACATCACGCCGCGCGAATACGTTCTCGATTACCTCGCGCACGGCTTCCCAACCCAGCTCTTCGAGCCGTTCACGGACGGCGAGGGCAATCTCTCGTCCCGGCCGGTCTACCGCGACGGCCAACCCGTTCAATGCCGCGAGGCCGTCGACCGGCGCGACCGCATGATCGAACGCCTGGCGTCGCTCGCCCCCGTCCAGGGTGCGCTCGACCAGATCGTGCAGCGCTTCGGCACGGAGGTGGTGGCGGAAGTGACCGGCCGCTCGCGGCGCATCGTGCGCAAGGCAGGATCGGGCGTTCTGCACCGTCTCGCGGTCGAGGCCCGCGCCGGTTCGGCCAATCTCGCCGAGGCGCAAGCCTTCATGGATGACGCGAAGCGCATCCTGGTCTTCTCCGACGCCGGCGGCACGGGCCGTTCCTATCACGCCGATCTGACGGCGAAGAACCGCCGTCTGCGCGTCCACTATCTGCTGGAAGCGGGTTGGAAGGCCGACACCGCCATTCAGGGCCTCGGCCGGTCGAACCGCACCAACCAGGCGCAGCCGCCGCTGTTCCGGCCGATCGCCACCGACGTCAAGGCCGAGAAGCGCTTCCTCTCCACCATCGCGCGCCGCCTCGACACGCTCGGCGCCATTACCAAGCGCCAGCGTCAGACCGGCGGGCAGGGTCTGTTCCGCGCCGACGACAATCTCGAATCCGTCTACGGCCGGGCGGCACTGCGCCAGCTCTATGTCCTGCTCTACGGCGGCAAGGTCGAGGGCTGCTCGTTTCAGGCATTCGAGGACGCGACCGGCCTCCGCTTGACCGATGGCGACGGCAGCTTGCGCGAGGACCTGCCGCCGATCACTACCTTTCTCAATCGGCTCCTCGCGCTGACAATCGATCTGCAGAACACGCTGTTCGGCGTGTTCGAGGATCTGCTCCGGACCAAGATCGAGGGCGCCATCGCGTCGGGTACCTATGATCTCGGCGTCGAGACGGTGACCGCCGAGAGCCTCATCGTCACGGATCGCCGGACGCTCTACGTCCACCCGCAGAGCGGCGCCGAGTCGCAGATATTCGCCATCACCCGCCGCGATCGCAACCGGCCATTCACCCTCGCCGAGGCGCTCGACCGGGCAAATGATCCGCGCGCCCGGCTGCTGGTGAACAGTCAGTCCCGGCGCGCGGCCGTGCAGGTGCCGGCGCCGAGCCTGATGCTCGACGATGGCGAAGTCGAGCGCCGCGTGCGGCTGCTTCGCCCGATGGAGCGCACCGCGATCCCCTTCGCCACGATGCCGCACACGCATTGGCAAGACGCGGATCGGGCTGAATTCGCTCGCGCCTGGGAGACCGAGATCACCGCGCTGCCCGAGTTTACCGACAGCAACCTGCACATCGTCACCGGCCTCTTGCTGCCGATCTGGAAGCGACTCCCGGACGACTCCATGCGCGTCTACCGACTCCAGACCGACGATGGCGAACGAATCATCGGCCGTCTGGTCTCGCCGGCTTGGGTCGCGCAGGCGACGCAGGTCGATGCGCCAACGCTGAACCCGGCCGACGCCTTCGTCGCCGTGCTCGATGGACGGACTGTCTTGCAGCTTCAGGACGCGCTCGAGCTTCGCCGCGTCAAGATCATGGGAGACTTCCGCGTCGAACTCCGCGGCTTCACCGACGGGATGCTCGACCGGCTGAAGGCGACCGGCCTGATCTCCGAGATCATCTCGTGGAAGCTGCGCCTATTCGTGCCGACCGGCGTGAACGGCCCGGCATCCCTGATCTCGACGGCGTGATCCAGTCGCGTCAGATGATAGGCGGCGGCAAGACCGCTCGGCCCGGCGCCAACGATCAGCACCCGTTTTCCGCTCGGCGGCGCATCCATTGGGAACGGCCAGTTCTCGGCCGCGGCGAGGTCGCCGAGATACCGCTCGACCGCATGAATCTCCACGGCGGCATCGACCGCGCCGCGATTGCACGCGCTCTCGCAAGGGTGATAGCAGACGCGACCGTGCACCGCCGGCAACGGGTTATCGCGGACAAGGGCGTCCCAGGCGGCGCGAAACTTTCCTGCCTGCGCAAGGGCAAGCCAAGCCTGGATGTGCTCCCCCGCCGGGCAAGCATTGTCGCAGGGCGGCAGCAGGTCGACATAGACTGGCCGCCGGCTCCGAAACGCACCTGTCCCTTTTGCACTGGCGAGGTGAGCGAGCGGGGTCATGTCAGCTTGTTTCTGTTGCATCGTGTGGCCTCGGTGCTTGACGGCTCGTTCCAGCGCGATGTGCCCTACCTCTCGGCGGCTTCGGCCTCGGCCGGTCGTCGGAGCGCGGTCGAGCAGGACGGTCAGGTTATCCGGCCTCGCCGGCTCGGCCGTTTTCAACAAAGATGGGGCTGCCAAGCTCGGATAAATGGAACAGGCCGAAGGCACGCTGACCGTTGAAGTCGAGGACGCGCAGATCGTCGGCTTCGTGCAGATCGCGAAGCACGACCTGGAAGTGGTTGCCATAGCGTTCCTGGGCGAGGTCCAGCGGGATCTCGTAGGCGATGAACTTGTCGATGCCCTTGGCGCCGAGCTTCTCCAGCAGAGGCGGGTCGGTGAAGGAGGCATGCGAGGTCAGAACGACCAGAGGCCCGCTACCGGCAAACAATAAAGCGGCTTTCATTATTCTCATCCTTGCCTGACATCCAAAGCAGGGTATAGCGCCGCGGCGGCGGGTGAATTGATGTGGGTCAACGCCGACGCACATCAGCTTTGACGCACTCAGATTTATTGTCGCTGCCGCCCCCATGAATTGATCAGGATCAATTCGCCGCGGCTTCGGAGGGGGCACAATTCTCAACCTTAGCCGCTGGCGCGAGTGAATCCGATGACGGGCGCAATCTTCCTATGTCCGCTGGTTTAGCGACCTTCGCCTGAAGGATGTTCCCCTGGTGGGGGGCAAAAACGCCTCTCTTGGCGAACTCTATTCGA
Organism: uncultured Alphaproteobacteria bacterium; assembly: GCA_963777435.1. Lineage (GTDB taxonomy): Bacteria > Pseudomonadota > Alphaproteobacteria > ATCC43930 > CGMCC-115725 > AP-15. The sequence goes on along the minus strand of CAVZQT010000003.1, from coordinate 1,187,505 downwards.
CGTTGGCGGCGCAAGGCGTGCGGGTGCCGCAGGGTTTTGCCCTGACCGCAGAGGCCTACCGTGAGGCGCTCACCGCGGCGGATGCCTGGGGAGAGCTGCGGTCGTTGCTTTCCGGTTTCGACCATCGCGATCTCAAAGCTCTTACCGCGCGCGCCGCGAAAGCGCGCCAGATCGTCTATCGGGCGACGGGAGGCAGCGGGTTGCGCGAGCATATCGCGGCCGCCTATCGCGCGCTCGAAGGAGACTGCGGTAAGAACGTCGCCGTCGCGGTGCGCAGCTCGGCTACCGCGGAAGATCTGCCGACCGCCAGTTTTGCCGGTCAGCATGACAGCTTTCTAAATGTGCACGGCGAAGCCGCCTTGTTTGAGGCGTGCCGGCGCTGCTTCGCCTCGATCTTCACCGATCGCGGGATCGTTTATCGCATCGATAACGGCTTCGACCACTTCAAGGTTGCTCTATCGGTCGGGGTGATGAAGATGGTCCGCTCGGACCTGGCGGCAAGCGGCGTCATCTTCACGCTCGATACGGAGTCCGGCTTCCGCGACGTGGTTTTCGTCACCGGGTCCTACGGGCTCGGCGAGAATATCGTGCAGGGCAAGGTCGACCCGGACGAGTTCTACGTCCACAAGCCGACCTTCCGGCAGGGGCATCGCGCGGTGCTGAGCCGCGCGCTGGGCGGCAAGCAGCTCAGTCTCGTCCTCGCTCGGGGGCAGGGCGATGCGAGCACGCATAATCGTCCCACCCCGAGAAATGCCCGCCAGCGCTTTTGCCTGACGGATGCGGAAGTGCTTGAACTCGCCGATTACGCGATCCGCATCGAGGACCACTACACGAAGATTGCCGGGCATCCGAGCCCGATGGATATCGAATGGGCCAAGGACGGGGTGGACGGCAAGCTCTATATCGTCCAGGCCCGGCCGGAGACGGTTGCGTCCCAGCGCCGAATGGATAGCTTCGAGACCTACGCGCTGAAGGGTACTGGCCCGGTGCTGGTCAGCGGCCGCGCGGTCGGCGAGAAGATCGCCGCCGGGTCGGTGCGGGTGGTGGCGGACAAGGAGGGGCTCGCCGCGTTCCGCCCGGGCGAGGTGCTGGTCGCCGAGGCGACGAGCCCCGATTGGGAACCGGTGATGAAGACCGCCGGCGCTATCGTCACCAGCCGCGGCGGCCGCACCTGCCACGCCGCGATCGTGGCGCGCGAGCTCGGCGTCCCGGCGGTGGTCGGCGCCGAAGGCGCGGCGCAGAAGCTCGCGACCGGGACGATGGTGACGGTGAGCTGCGCCGACGGCGAGACCGGCAACGTGTACGACGGAAAGCTACCGTTCGAGGCAACCCGTGTCCCGATCAGCACGGTGCCGCGGCCGCGTACCAAGATTATGGTCAATCTTGGCAATCCGGAGCTCGCCTTCCACACCGCGATGCTGCCCAATGACGGGGTCGGGCTGGCGCGCATGGAGTTCATCATCAACCAGCACATCGGCGTTCATCCGATGGCGCTCGCCTGCCCCGACAAGGTCACCTCGGCCAAGGCGCGGGCGGCCATCGCAAGGCTGGTGCGCAACTATCCGAAGCCGACCGATTTCTTCATCGAGCGGCTGTCCGAGGGGGTCGGCACGATCGCCGCCGCGTTCTATCCCAAGCCGGTCATCATCCGACTGTCCGATTTCAAGACCAACGAGTATGCCAGCCTGATCGGCGGCGCCGGGTTTGAGCCGAAGGAGGCCAACCCGATGCTCGGCTTTCGCGGCGCCGCGCGCTATGCCCACCCCGCCTACGCTGCCGGCTTCGCGCTCGAATGCGCCGCCCTCAAGCGCGTGCGCGAGGAGATGGGCCTGACCAATCTGCGGGTCATGGTGCCGTTCTGCCGTCGTGTCACCGAAGCCAAACAGGTGATTGCCGAGATGGCCCAGCATGGGCTGGAACGCGGCAAGGACGGCCTCGAGATCTTCGTCATGTGCGAGATCCCCAACAATGTCATCTCGATCGATGGCTTTGCCGAATTGTTCGACGGCTTCTCCATCGGCTCCAATGATTTGACCCAGCTTACGCTGGGGGTCGATCGGGACTCCGCGATCGTCGCCTTTGATTTCGACGAGCGCGATCCGGGCATGCTCGAAATGCTGCGGCTCGCCGTCACCGGCGCCAAGCGCAACCGCCGCCACGTCGGCATCTGCGGCGAGGCCCCAGCCAATTACCCCGAGATCGCGCAGTTTCTAGCCCGGCTCGGGATCGATTCGATCAGCGTCACCGCGGCGAGCATCTTGCACACGATGGCGGTCGTGCACGAGGCCGAGCAGCAAGCGGCGGCGGGTGCCCCGCTCGCCGCCCAATAGCCCTTGTTGAAAGGGGCGCGACCATGGCCGCAATCGTCACCCTGACGATGAACCCTGCGCTCGACATCGCGACCGCCGCCGACCGCGTCGTCCCCACGCTCAAATTGCGCTGCGAGGCGCCGCGCTATGATCCCGGTGGCGGCGGGATCAATGTCGCGCGGGCGGTGCATGCCCTGGGGGGCGATGCGCTCGCGATCTTTCCTGCCGGCGGGGCTGCGGGCGAGATGATCCGGCACCTGTTGCACGAAGAAGGCGTGCCCACGAGGCCATTGCGATCGCCGGCTTCACGCGCGAGAGCCTGGCGGTGGAAGACCTCCGGACCGGAAATCAATATCGGTTCATCCTACCGGGACCCGAAATAAGCAACGCGGATCAGGAACGTTGCCTCGACCAACTTTCGCGGGCGGCGTTGCAGGCGGATTATATCGTCGCCAGCGGCAGCCTGCCGATTGGCGTTCCCGAGGATTTCTATGCGCGTGTCGCAGCGCTGGCGAAGCGGCAGGCAAAGCGCCTCGTGCTGGACACCTCTGGTGCGGCGCTCAAACAGGCCGGCCATGGCATCTATCTGCTGAAGCCGAGCCTTCGTGAGCTCGAGGATCTTACGGGGCGACAGATCTGTAGCGAACGCGAAGAAGAGCAAGCGGCGGGAGAGGTGGTCGCGCAAGGCCGCAGCGAGGTCGTCGTCGTTTCTCTTGGTCCGAGAGGTGCTTTGGTGGCGAGCGCGGAGGGGAGCGAGCGCTTTCCGGCGATGCCCGTGCAGGCGAAAAGCACGGTCGGCGCCAGCGACAGCATGCTGGCGGGCATCGTTCTAGATCTCCACCGCGGCCTCCCGCTGCGCGAGGCGGTGCGTTTCGGCATGGCGGCGGGAGCAGCGGCCTTGTTGGGAAGCGGTACGCAATTGTGCCGTCTCGACGATGTCGAACGGCTTTACGCGCAAATGTCGGTGACCCATCCCGCAACTACTAGGTGACCAAGCCACGAGAAGGAGCATGACGATGACCGTGAGCATTGCGATCAACGGCTTTGGGCGTATCGGACGGCTGGTTCTGCGCGCACTCGTAGAAACCGGGCGGGATGATCTGGTCCCCGTTGCAATCAACGATCTCGGAAGCATCGAAGCCAACGCGCATCTTTTCTGTTATGACAGCGTGCACGGTCGCTTCCCCGGCCAGGTTGCAATCGACGGCGACACCCTCTCGATTCACTATCACGGTCGGAGCTACGGCCCGATCAAGGTTTCAGCCGAGAGAGACCCGACCAAGGTGCCATTCCATGGAGTCGATGTCGCCATGGAATGCACCGGTCACTTCGGAAAGAAGGATGCTGCCGCTCAGCTCATCACTGCCGGCGCGCGCAAGGTGCTGGTCTCTGCGCCGGCTGCCGGCGCAGATGCGACCATCGTTTACGGCGTAAATGAAAAGTCGATCACTCGCGACATGACCGTGATCTCTAATGCGTCTTGTACGACGAATTGCCTGGGACCGATGGTCAAGGTTCTCCATGACGCATTCGGCATCCATCGGGGCTACATGGTGACGATCCACTCCTACACTGGCGACCAGCACACGGTCGACACCCTGCACAAGGACCTGCGTCGCGCCCGGGCGGCGGCGCTTTCGATGATCCCGACCAGTACCGGCGCCGCGCGGTCGATCGGCCTCGTGATACCGGACCTCAAGGGTAAGCTCGACGGGACCGCCATCCGAGTGCCGACGCCGGACGTATCGTTAGTCTCGCTCGATTTGGTTCTGAAGACGCAGGCGACGGCGGCGCAGATCAACGATGCGATGAAGGCAGCCAGCAACGGGGCGCTTCGTGGCATCCTGGACTATAATACTGAGAAGCTTGTCAGCATCGACTTCAACCACAGCTCCGGCCTCCTGCACCTTCGATGCGACGCAGACCGCCGTCGTGGACGACGGGCTCGCACACGTTGTTGGCTGGTACGATAACGAATGGGGCTTCTCCTGCCGCATGTTGGATACCGCCGCGCTAGTTCGGCAGCCTCTAGAAGATCGGCACGCCCAATGCCCTTTCATACGCTCGACCAGCTCGAGGCAAGAGGCAAACGGGTGCTGCTTCGCGCCGATCTCAACGTCCCGCTCAAAGATGGCCAGGTTACCGATCCCACTCGGCTGGAGAGGCTCTGCCCGACGATCCGCGAACTCGTCAACAGAGGAGCGCGGGTCATCATCTGCAGCCATCTTGGTCGGCCCAAAGGAAAACGCGTGCCGGAGATGTCATTGCGGCCGGTGGTGACCGCACTGGAGCAGCTGCTGGGGCTGAAGGTCCGGTTCGTCGAGGCCTGCGTTGGGCCGGCGGCCGAAGACGCGGCAAAGGCCCTCGCGGACGGCGAGGTGCTGGCATTGGAGAACCTCCGCTTCGACCCGCGGGAAGAGAAGAATGACCCGGCGATGGCGAAGGAGTTGGCTGCGCTTGCCGACGTGTATGTTGACGATGCGTTCTCCGCGGCGCACCGAGCCCATGCCAGCATAGAGGCCGTCGCGAGGTTGCTGCCGGCTTATGCGGGGCGGCTGATGCAGGCGGAGTTAGAGGCGCTAAACGCCGTACTTGTCCATCCGGAGCACCCGTTGGCGGCGATCGTCGGCGGAGCCAAGGTTTCCACCAAACTCGCGCTGCTCTCCAACCTGATCGGACGCGTTGAGGTGCTGGTGCTTGGCGGCGCGATGGCCAACACCTTTCTTGCCGCACAAGGTATGGCGGTTGGCCGCTCCTTGCAGGAGCCGGACCTGCACGAAACCGCGCGCAATATCCTGACCCGCGCGGGTCAGATCGGTTGCGAGATTATCCTACCCCAGGACGTTGTCGTGGCCGATCGGTTGGCCTCGAACGCGGCCGTTCAAACTCTCCCCGTGAACGCGGTTCCCATCGACGCAATGATTCTGGATTTGGGCCCAGCGACGGTCCAAGCCGTGATCGGGCGGATCCCCGACTGGCGCACAATGGTCTGGAACGGCCCGCTCGGCGCTTTCGAGACGCCGCCTTTCGATGAGGCCAGCACGACCTTGGCACGCGCTGTTGCGACAGCAACGCAGTCAAAACGGCTCATCAGCGTCGCCGGTGGAGGCGATACGGTCGCCGCGTTGCGTCATGCGGGTGTAGTCGACCGGCTCACCTATGTTTCGACGGCCGGCGGTGCGTTCCTGGAATGGCTCGAGGGAAAAATCCTGCCCGGTGTCGCCGTCCTTGGTGGTTGATCGATGGCGCTCGGGCGGGGTACCCACGCGCCACAGAAGCACCCATCGAGGCCCGCGGAAGGCGTCGGCCTCGCGCATCACGTGGCATGACTTCTACCAAAGGGCCGTAGTGTCAGCCCGGTCGGGTAGCATAGAGGCTGCTGCCTCACCAACACCGAGAAGATCATGGTTCAACTCATCCTGTTAAGGCATGGCGAGAGCATCTGGAACCGAGACAACCGCTTCACCGGTTGGACGGACATAGATCTTTCCGACAAGGGCGTCGGAGAAGCGCATCGGGCGGCGGCCCTCCTTAAGGTGCGCGGGATCGTACCGGATTGGTGCTGTACGTCGTATCTCAGGCGTGCCATTCGCACGTTGTGGATCGTCCTCGATGATCTCGATCGGATGTGGCTGCCGATTTAGACGAGCTGGCGGCTGAACGAACGTCATTACGGTGCGCTGCAAGGGATGAACAAGGCAGAGACCGCCCAAAGAATGGGCGAAGAGCAGGTGCATGCCTGGCGCCGTAGCTACGACGTTCGGCCGCCGGCGCTTGACGACCACGACGAACGCTTCCCCGGACACGATCCGCGGTACGCGGCCCTTTCCGACGAAGAACTGCCGAGGACAGAGAGCCTGAAGGACACCGTCGCCCGTTTTCTGCCGTACTGGGACAGTGTCTTGTTGCCGCAGTTGCGATCAGGTCGGACGGTGCTCATTTCTGCGCACGGCAATAGCCTCCGCGCCCTTGTGAAGTACCTCGATCGAATCTCCGACGCCGCGATATCCGATCTTGAGATCCCGACGGGCATCCCACTTGTTTACAGGCTGGATGACGCGCTCCGCCCCATCGAGCACCATTATCTGGAGACGACCTGATTAGGTCATCGACTCATTAAACCGCATCCAGATTCTGGCTGAGGCGAGCTTGACGGAGGCGAGGTAGTTGTCGGGGTTTTTGTCGTATCGGGTTGCTACGGCACGGTAGTGTTTGAGTTTGTTGAAGAAGCGTTCGACGAGATTTCTGTAGCGATACAGAAACGGGCTGAAGGCAGGGGCGTTCTTGCGTCGTGACATTGGCCTGATGTTGGCCCAGGCGCCGCGGTCTGCGAGGGTTTGGCGCAGGGCATCCGAATCATAGGCGCGGTCGGCCAGCAGGATATTGCCCTCTCGCACGGTGCCGAGCAGGTCCGCGGCGCGGCGCCCGTCATGCGCCTGGCCTTCGCTGAGCTTCAAGGCGATCGGCATTCCTTCGGCATCGACGACGGCATGGATCTTGGTGGTCAGCCCGCCGCGCGAACGACCCATGCAACCGGGTCGGTCTTTTTTTGGGCGTTGGCGGCGTGCTGGTGCACCCTGATGCTGGAGGAATTGATCATCTGCAGGTCACCGTCGTAAGCCTCTGATACCGCCGCCAAAAGCCGATCCCACACCCCCGCCCGGCGCCACCGGTTGACGCAAGTGGTGTGCGGACCATACCGCTCCGGTATGTCAGCCCACGGCGCCCCCGTCCGCAGTCGCCAGAAAATCCCGTTCAGCACCCGCCGGTCGTCAACCCGCGCCACCCCGCGCGGCTTGTTCGGCAGCAGCGGCTCAATCACCGACCACTCAAAATCCGTCAAATCAAATCGTGCCATCCCCGCCTCCCCCGATCACTCAGGGAAGATTGAATCGCCATCCATCGATTTTGGGAATCCGCTTTATGGGTCTATGACCTAGTGTGTTGAAGGCGCGCGCAGGGCCGCAGCCCTTTGCCCGATCCACCTTCTACGAGGCGCCGCAGATCGCGCTGAATATCGCCTTTTGACGAGATGCACGCCAGTACTGGAGAGTGGGCGGTCTCCGTAAGTAGTTTCCAGAGTCTTACCCTATATACCGTCTCGCAATACGATCTGGCTTCGCTAGAGGCGACGGCGCCCACCTATTTCGCAGTCGCTCCCATGGGTCCGGCAGAGGCGATGAAATCCGGTGGTTGAAATTATCCATTCAGCTTCGGCTCCTCTTCTTGGCCCCGAGTTCGACGACTTTCTGTTCGCGCCGGTTGGCGAGGAGAGAAATGGAATGCTGCTGAGCGTTCTTTCAGCGCTGGCGCGAGCGAACGTCGACCCCTGGGAGGAGGCCGCCAACTTAGTTCGGTTGCCAGGGGAAACGGCGACCCAGCGACTGACCGCGTTGATTGCGGCACTTCCCGACGGGCCATCTGCTGATCTAGACCCCAGGCCGATTGCCACTCGCTTGATCGCGCTCCTGCCGCGCCAAGCTGGTTCCAATCTCCGGTTGCGCAAGACCTTGTTCGGTGTCGGTGCGGTGACCGTTTCCCGATCGGTCACATACACGATTTTTATCAATGTGATCTTTATTGCCGGCTTACTGGGCGCCCAGTGGATCGTGGCAAGTCGTCAACCGGAGGCCCGGGTTGACACTGCTCAGGCACCCACTTCCAGCAGGGCCATCCCACAGACGCTACCCCCGAGTTCTGGCCAGTGATGAGCCCTTGGGCTCGGCAACAGGAGATATTATGACCGACGACAAGACACAGCCGAATCCGGACGACCGGCCCGAGCCGGCAAAGCCGGGACAGTCGGGTCAGGAAGCACAGCAGAGGCAGGAGAGTGCGTCCGCTGACCCGGGCCCGCGCGTGTCGCCGGGACGCAGGCCGCTCTTCCGCAGCTGAAGAATTGCGACGCCGAAACGAAATCCGTTCATCGGCCAAAGCTGGTTTCTCGTGCATGGAGCTGAGTAGTTTCTGAGCCTACCGTTAGTACATGGGCGATCGTATTCTGCGATCGGGATCATATGCTGGGTGATCTGTTTTAGCTGAGACGTACAGGCTCTTGAATTCAGCTCTTTTGTTGCGTTCCTTCTGAAAGGAGCACGCCATGTCTTTCACAATGATGTTTATCATTCCGGTCGTGGTGATCGTCGCCTTCGCTCTGGTCACTGCTTCAGTGAAGATCCTGCGCCAATATGAGCGAGCCGTAGTCTTTACTCTGGGGCGCTTTCAGGCGGTCAAAGGGCCGGGCCTGGTGCTGCTGATTCCCTTCTTTCAGGAAATGGTGCGGGTCGATTTGCGCATCCAGGTCATCGAGATACCGACCCAGGACGTGATCTCCCGCGACAACGTCTCAATGAAGGTTGACGCGGTGCTCTACTTCAACGTCGTCGATCCCGAACGAGCCATCATCCAGGTGCAGCGCTACCTTCCCGCGACCGTCATGCTCGCGCAGACGACCCTGCGCGCGGTGCTCGGGCAGCATGAGCTCGACGAGATGCTTTCCGAACGCAAAAAGCTCAGCGCCGATGTCCAGAGCATCCTCGACGCCCAGACCGAAACCTGGGGAATTAAAGTGACCAACGTCGAGATCAGAACCGTCGAGCTCACCGACAACATGGTGCGCGCGATCGCCAAGCAGGCGGAAGCGGAACGCGACCGGCGGGCCAAGGTCATCCACGCGGAAGCCGAGTTTCAGGCCTCGCAAACCCTGGTCAATGCCGCGCAGATCCTCTCGACCATTCCGGCCGCCATGCAGCTGCGCTACCTGCAGACACTGACGGAGATCGGCGCCGAGCAGAACTCGACAGTGGTCTTTCCGATGCCGATCGACATCATCAAGCCGTTCCTCGAGCTGTTTGAGAAATCCAGCAAGCCAGCTGGCGCCACCACCGGCAATGGCGCCGCTCGCGTCCCGCTCACCGCGGACGCCCCAGCGGGCGTGTGAGCATAAAGAACCGTTCATGGATCGCGGGTCTCCAACCTAATCAGCAACAACGATTTTCAAATTCATTTTGGCTTGTAACGTCGAGCCAGGTGATTGGTGGCAATGGGCAACGAGGAGAAATATATGAATCGATCAATTTTAGCGGGCTCCGTGGCAGCATGTTTCTGTCTTGGCCTAGCCGCCCCGGCGCTCGCGGCTGAGCCTGCGGCAACCGGCACGGCGACGCCGCCCGCTCCCGGGACAACGACCGTCGCCGCGGTCAAGCCCGCGGAGAAGTGTCTGACCGACCTGCGCGCGTTCGATAGCGAGATGCAAAAGGACGGCTACTGGCTGGGCGACTCCGGTTACGGGTATGGCTATCCGATGATGGATGGACCTGGATACGGGTACGGCTATCCGACGAGCGGCGGTCTAGCACCGACCGCAACCGGTTACCGGGACGTGCGGCCGGGTTACGAGATCCGGAGCCTCGTCGCGGCCGCCAATATTCTCGCCCGGCACGGCCAACAGCAGCCGTGCGAAGACGTGCTCGCCACGATCCGCGATACCTACAAAGTCTACCTCGCTGATCTGAAAAGCGGGAAGACGCCGACGGCCGACGTACCGGGCTGGCAGCAGCGGCAGATCGCCGCCGCGCAGCCGGTTACAGCCAAGAATACCTCGTTCCGGTCCGATCAGTTGATCGGCATCGATGTGCGCAACACCCAGAACGAGGCTCTCGGCAGCGTCGATGACATCGTGATGAGCCCTCAGACCGGCAAGATCGCCTATCTGGTGATCGCCCGGGGCGGGTTTTTGGGGATCGATGAAAAATACGTCGCGGCACCGTGGGAGGACTTCAAGGCAACCCCGACCGGGAGTCTGCTGGTGCTCGACACCACCAAGGGCGTCATGGAGGCCGCTCCATTGGTGAGCCATGACCAATTCGCGGCTCCCGGCCAATTCGATCAGCAGAGCCAGAAGGTCGACGCGTACTGGAAAACGCATCTTTCGACCACTGGCGCCCCTAAGACGAACGGTTGATCCCGACTTTACGTACCTCGATCCGTAGAACACTTGAACGCAAGAGGAGCGTGCAATGTTGTGGAATGCGTCGGCGATCAATGGCTACGCCATCGCGGCAAGCGACGGTCGGCTTGGCACCATCAGCGACTTCCTGTTCGATGACGCCAGCTGGCTGGTGCGTTGGCTGGTCGTCGATACCGGCAACTGGCTCTCCGGCCGCAAAGTCCTTCTGCCCCCTTCCGTCTTGGGGCAGCTCGATGCAAAAGAGCACGAATTCTCGGTCACATTGACCAAGCAGCAGATCAAGGACAGCCCAGAAATCGACACCGATCGGCCGGTATCGCGGCAGATGGAGACCAGCGTTTATGACTACTACGGCTGGAGCCCGTATTGGGGCACCGGTTTTTACATGGGCGGTTACGGCTATATGCCTGGCGCCGGGATGGCGTCGCCCTACCTAGGGTCCAGGCGGCGCGACGACGAGATTGTCGCTGCCCAGGAACGCGACGACGATGTGCATCTCCGCAGCATCGCGGCGGTCACCGGTTACCATATTCATGCCAGCGACGGCGAGATCGGTCACGTCGAGGACTTCCTCATCGAGGATGCCGATTGGAGCATCCATTTCCTGGTCGTCGATACGTCGAACTGGTGGTTCGGCGAGAAGGTGCTAATCGCGCCACGGTTGGCACGAGAGATCGATTGGACCAATCGGCTCGTGCGCCTCGATGTCGATCGTCAGAAGGTCAAGGACAGCCCGTTATACGATGCGTCTAAAACGGTCGATTGGGCCTACGAGAACCACTATCACAAGTACTATGGCGACATCCCGCCGAGAGATATGTTCTGAGCGAGCGTTTGCGCCGTAGCCCGTTCTGACCCAACCATCCTCGAGACCAGGCCCGGGTTGAGGTCATGAGCACCAGACCGCCGATCAGCGAAGCGGAACTGCAGACGCTGCAGCGCGAGACCTTCGATTATTTCGTATACGAGGTGAACCCCGCCAACGGGTTGATCATCGACAAGACCGAGGCGAATTGGCCCGCCAGCATCGCCGCCACCGGGCTGGCGCTCGCCGCCTATCCGGTTGGTGTTGAGCGCGGATTTTTGACGCGGAGCGTCGCCGCGGAGCGCACGTTGACCACCCTGCGTTTCTTCTGGAATAGCCCGCAGGGACCAGAGCCCGATTCCACCGGTCATCGAGGTTTCTACTATCATTTCCTGGACATGCAGACAGGCCGGCGCGCCTGGGACTGCGAAGTGTCCACCATCGATAGCGCCTTCCTTCTGGCCGGCGCCCTTACGGGCGGTGCCTATTTTGACGCCGAGACTGCCGCCGAGCGAGAAATTCGAAGGCTCGCCGACGCGCTCTATCGTCGGTGTGATTGGCCGTGGGCACAGAATGGCAAAGCCACAGTGACGCACGGCTGGAGGCCCGAGAGCGGGTTCATCGATTATCGGTGGGAGGGGTATGACGAAGCCCTGTTGCTCTATGTTCTTGGGCTGGCCTCCCCCACGCACCCGCTGTCGACGGACAGTTATGACGCGTGGCGGTCCACTTATCGATGGGAACACTGCTACGGCTATGACTACCTCTATGCGGGACCGCTGTTCACGCACCAGCTCTCTCACGTCTGGATCGACTTTCGCGGAATCCAGGACGCGTTCATGCGCGACAAGGGTATTGACTACTTCGAGAACAGCCGGCGCGCTACCTATGTGCAGCAGCGGTACGCCATCGAAAATCCGCGCAAGTTTGTGCGTTACGGAGAGCATTGCTGGGGGATCACGGCCAGCGACGGGCCCGGGCCTGAAACGCTCAAGCTGCAAGGTGTCGAACGCGTCTTTTTCGGTTACCTCGGGCGAGGCGTTCCCTATGGGCCCGACGACGGTACGATAGCGCCCTGGGCGGTGGTCGCGTCCTTGCCGTTCGCTCCTGACATTGTTCTACCCGCGATTGATTTTTACATGCATGAGGCCAAGCTGAAGGAGTCTAACATCTATGGTTTCAAAGGCTCGTTCAATCCGACACATCCTGGCGAACTCGGCAATCCTTCCGGCTGGTGGGTTTCGCCATGGCACTTCGGGCTCAACCAGGGTCCGATCCTGTTGATGATCGAGAACTTCCGCAGTGGCATGCTATGGCGATTGATGCGCGACTGTTCCTATATCCAAAAGGGGCTGCGGCTAGCTGGCTTTGCCGGAGGGTGGTTGGCTGAAGACGGAGGGGACCAGGGTGAGCCACCGCGCGACCCGTGACCAGTGGGAATGTGTCGGACAACGCACGGCTTCGGGACTTAAGCCATCTTCCGCAACTGACGGGACATGCTGCGGGCGCTATCTTCGTCGCTGGAGCGCTCTCCGCGCACAGTTCAGCCCGAGAGAACCGCAAGGGCGCGGGAGAGGAGCCGATATCGGCCGCTGTCGTGCGGCGGCCGCTCGCCTTCCACCGGAAATATGTCGTCAGGCACCGGATTGCCGGTATCGATTGCAATGAGCCATTGCGCTGCGGGCGCCGCAGGCAGGTGGAACTCGACCGGAGCCTCGCTTGCGTTGAACAGTAGGCAGAGTGCGCCGGCCGGCCTCTGCTCTCGCACCAGACATCCGAGCGCGCGTGTCGGCCCATCCCAATCCGGCTGCCGGCCGTTGGGACCAAACCATTCAATATCCTCTCCGGCAAAAAACGCATCGGTGCGCAGGACCGGATGAGCCCTGCGAAACGCGATCAGTTCGCGCGCAAAGCGAAGCACTTCACCATTTTTCTCGACGAGCCGCCAGTCATACCAGGACACCTCGTTGTCCTGGCAATAGGCATTGTTGTTGCCGTTTTCGGTGCGGCGGAATTCGTCGCCGCCGAGCAGCATCGGCACACCACGGGAGAGCAGCAGCGTGGCGAGCAAGTTCTTGATCTGGCGCAGCCGCGTCGCGTTGATTGCGGCATCTTGGGTCGGCCCCTCAGCGCCGTAGTTGGCGCTGAAGTTCTCGTCCGCCCCGTCGCGGTTAGCGGTGCCGTTGGCTTCGTTATGCTTTTCCGCATAGCTAACGGCATCATTCAGCGTGAAGCCGTCATGGCAGGTGACGAAATTTATGCTGTTGACTGGCTCCTTGCCGCTGCGCTGGTAAAGATCGGCGCTGCCGCAGAGCCGCGAAGCCAACGCCCCGGTCATCCCGGCATCGCCACGCCAGAAGCGCCGCACACCGTCGCGGAAGCGGCCGTTCCATTCGGCCCACCGCTGTCCGGGAAAGCTGCCCACCTGGTAGGCGCCGCCGGCGTCCCACGCCTCTGCGATCAGCTTTACATCGCGCAGGATCGGATCTTCCGCGATGCGTTCGAGGAGCGGCGGATTGGCGACGAGGCGGCCCTCTTCGTCGCGGCCGAGGATCGAGGCGAGGTCGAAGCGGAAACCATCGACATGCCTCTCGGTGACCCAGTACCGCAGGCAATCGATGATGTAGTCACGAACCACCGGATGGTTGCAGTTCACCGTGTTCCCGCAGCCTGAGAAATTCCGGTAAACGCTCTTGTCATCGCCGAGCATGTAATAGATCTCGTTGTCCAGACCACGAAAATTGAACAACGGCCCGTGCTCGTCACCTTCGCCGGTGTGGTTGACGACGGCCCCGGCTAATCAAGGTATGAAGAGGTGGTTCTTTACGGCGCTGCACCAGCCGCCGGTCGATCGTCCGTAAGCTGCGATGCGGGAGGCGATCGTGACGGAGCATTGGAGAGCGAAGTGAATCCGTTCCAGAATCCATTGCATTGGACGCGCCAGCATCAACTCGTTTGGGTCGGCATGTGCGTGTTGGGTGCATTCTTAGGATTAGTCATCGGATTTCTTCATACGCCGTTCCCCTCCACACCGCGAACATGGCAGGTGTTCGTGTTGTGGCTATCGTCCCCCAAATCATATTGGATGTGGCCGCTGTTCGGCTGTCTCGTCGTTGGACTAATTTTTTACGCTGCGCAGCTTTTCCGGACTTCAAACTAGTGTCCTGAAATCGAGATTCGTTGAATAAGTTGTGGCATGGACGGCGAGAGTGTCGGAGCAGTATCGGGCGATGGTTTGGAGGATGGCATCGGCGGACTTGGTCCAGATGAAGGGCTTTGGGTCGTCGTTGTGGGCCTGGATGAAGGCGGTGATGGCGTCCTTCAGTTGGTGCACGCTGCGATGGACACCGCGCTTGATCTGCTTGTCGGCGAGCAGCGCAAACCAGCGCTCGACCTGGTTGAGCCAGGACGTGCTGGTCGGTGTGAAGTGCAGGTGATAGCGCGGGTGGCGGGCGAGCCAGGCTTTGACCGGCGGGGCCTTGTGGGTGGCATAATTGTCGAGCACCAGGTGGATGTCGAGATCGGTTGGCACGGCTTGTTCGACGGTCGCCAGGAACCGGCGGAATTCGACCGCGCGGTGCCGTTGGTAGCAACGGCCAATGACCCGGCCGGTGAGGATGTCGAGGGCGGCGAACAACGAGGTCGTGCCGTGGCGCTGGTAGTCATGGGTGCGCCGCTCGATCTGCCCCGGCCGCATCGGCAACAGCGGCTGGGTGCGATCGAGAGCTTGGATTTGCGACTTTTCATCGACGCACAGGACCAGCGCATGGTCGGGCGGATTGAGGTAGAGCCCGACGATGTCACGCACCTTGTCGACAAACAGCGGATCGCTGGACAGCTTGAAGGTTTCAAGACGGTGCGGCTGCAACCCAAAGGCCCGCCAGATGCGTCCGACGCTCGCGGTCGAGATGCCGCTGTGCCGCGCCATGCTGCGCGTGCTCCAATGCGTCGCGCCGGACGGCTGGCTCTCCAGCGTCCGGACGATCACGCTCTCGACTTTGGCGTCGTCGATCGTGCGCGGGACACCGGGTCGGGGCTCGTCGAGCAACCCGTCGAGGCCATGCTCGACAAAACGCTGGCGCCACTTGCCGACGGTCTGCGCCGTCACCCGCTCGCGGGCCGCCACCGCCTTGTTGCTCAGACCTGCCGCGCAGCCGAGGACGATGCGCGCCCGCAGCGCCAATGCCTGCGCCGTCTTGCGGCGCTGCGTATAGCCTTCAAGAATGCCGGCGAGCTCAGCCGACAATTCGATCTTCGCTACCGGCCGACCCGTCCGCATCCCCCATCCCCGCCGTTACGGCTTCCTTATCAATTTATTACACGAATTTCTGACTCAGGACACTAGCGCCGGGTTGCCAGCCGGTGTCCTTCCTTTTTCCCTCTCCGTCAGTGGCGAAGCTGCCAATTGCCGGCGGTACAATCGGTCCTGCCTTGACCCAGCCCCACGCATCTTGCAGCTGGTCAGGCGGAAAACGTCCTGATCTTCGCCCGTGATCAGAAACGTGGCGAATTTACTGGACCATTCGACCCAACGGGGACCGCCGACAACGGCGATTTTCTCGAAATCGCTTCGATGATTGAGGCCGAGCCTCGCATCGTCCCACGCAGCGCCCACCGTCCAACCGGCAAATTCCTCGCCCATGTAGAAGAGCACGCGCAGCTTCCGATACTGCGCGAACAGCTACCCGCACCACTGAAGCGGGAACGAGCCTCGTGTATCGTGGCATTGTCATTCCGAGCGCTGAAGGCACTTAGCGAAAAAGCTGCGGCGCGCACACTGCGGCGGATCCAGCCACGCCAAAAATACGCGAACGTCAGGCAGCGCCTTTGATGCATATCAACGATACCAGCACGGTGCCGCTGTACGCTAGCATTTGGGTCGTAAAACCGCTGCTCGCAAGCGTTACAGGTGCCGAATGAGTAACGTGAAAGATGCGCCTGTAAAAATAAGTCCTTTGGCAGGCAAGCCGGCCACGCCGGAAATGCTGGTCGACGTGCCCAGACTTGTCACGGCGTACTACACAGACGAGCCCGATCCTTCAGTGCCGGAGCAGCGGGTGGCGTTCGGGACCTCGGGGCATCGCGGCTCCTCCTTTAAGTGCACTTTCAATGAGCTGCATGTTCTGGCCATCAGTCAGGCGATTTGCGATTACCGCAAGCGGCAGGACATCAGCGGCCCGCTGTTCCTCGGCATTGATACGCACGCGCTGTCTGTGCCGGCCTCTGCCAGCGCGCTCGAAGTGCTGGCGGCCAACGGCGTGGAAATCATGCTCGCGGATAAGGACGAATACACGCCCACTCCGGTGATTTCTCACGCAATACTCGCTTACAACCGCGGCCGCGAGACAGGGCTGGCCGACGGCATCGTCATCACGCCGTCGCACAATCCGCCGGACAATGGCGGTTTCAAGTACAACCCGCCCAACGGCGGGCCGGCGAATACCGACGTCACCGGATGGATCGAAGCCAGGGCCAATGCGTTCCTGGAAGGCGGCCTCCAGGGCGTGAAGAGAATTTCGTTCGAAAAGGCCCAGCGCGCCGCTACCACGCACCGGCATGATTTTCTCAATGCTTATGTAAGCGATCTCGGCGGCGTGCTCGATATGGATGCGATCCGCGGCGCGAACATCAGGATGGGCGTAGATCCGCTTGGCGGCGCCGGAGTGCACTACTGGGAGCCGATTGCCGAGCGCTATGGTCTCGATCTAACGGTCGTGAACAAGGTCGTCGATCCGACTTTCCGGTTCATGACGGTCGATTGGGACGGCCAGATCCGCATGGATCCGTCCTCCTCCTACGCGATGCAGAGCTTGATCGGCCTCAAGGATCGCTTCGACATCGCCTTCGCCTGCGATACCGACCATGACCGGCATGGGATCGTCACCAGGAAGCGCAGGGTTGCTGCCGCCCAACCATTACCTTTCGGTCGCGATTTTCTATCTCTTCCAGCACCGACCGAAGTGGAGCAAGGCTGCCGCGGTCGGCAAGACGGTCGTCAGCAGCCAGATGATCGATCGTGTCACGGCGAAGCTCGGCCGCAAGCTTTACGAGGTGCCGGTCGGTTTCAAATGGTTTGTCGACGGCCTGCTCGACGGCTCGCTTGGCTTTGGCGGGGAGGAGAGTGCCGGGGCGTCTTTTGTCCGTCTGGATGGCAGCGTCTGGACGACGGACAAGGACGGCATCGTTCCGGCTTTGCTATCGGCGGAGATCACCGCGCGCATGGGCCGCGATCCCGGCGATATCTACCGAGAGCTTGCGCGCGAGTTCGGCGAACCCGTCTACGATCGTGTCGAGGCGCCAGCGACCCCGGAGCAAAAACGGAAACTGGCGCAGCTCTCACCAGAGCAGATACCGTCCGCAGAGCTGGCTGGCGAAAAAATCCAGAGCATCCTGACCCTCGCTCCTGGCAACGGCGCGCCGATCGGCGGTGTGAAGGTGAGCGCCGCGAACGGATGGTTCGCGGCGCGCCCGTCCGGCACCGAAGACATCTACAAGATCTACGCCGAGAGCTTTCGTGGAGCGGATCATCTGCGCCGCATCCTGGCGGAGGCACAGGCCATCGTCGGTGCTGCGCTGGCGGCGCCCTTACGCCAGCCGGAGATTGCGTCCGAAACAGAATTGCGGGGCGGGCGATGAGCGAACCGACACGGGTCAGTCATCCGAAGGAACCTCCTTTATCCACGGACGTTGAGGGATTCGATTCCCTGGCCGAGCTTGCCCTGGATATGCGTTCGTCGTGGAACCACGCCACCGACCAGGTGTGGCGGCAATTGGATCCTGTGCTGTGGGAGCTCACGCACAACCCTTGGGTCGTCCTGCAGACGGTCTCGCGGGAAAAGCTCCAGCGCGTCTTGGCCGATCCCGCTTTCCGCAAAAACATCGACGACCTGGTGCAAGCCAGGCGCGATGCTGCAGAGGCGCCCGCGTGGTTTCAGCAAACCTACCCGCAATCGCCGCTGAGCTGTGTTGCGTATTTCAGCATGGAATTCATGCTGAGCGAAGCCTTGCCCATCTACTCGGGCGGGCTCGGCAACGTGGCCGGCGATCAGCTCAAGGCCGCCAGCGATCTGGGCGTGCCGGTCATCGGCGTGGGATTGCTCTACCAGCAAGGCTATTTCCGCCAGGTGATCGACCAGGACGGAGCGCAACAGGCCCTTTTCCCCTACAACGACCCCGGACAGTTGCCGATCACGCCATTGCGCCAACCGAACGGGGAGTGGTTGCGGTTGCAGCTCGACCTACCTGGTTACCCGATCTGGCTGCGCGCCTGGCAGGTTCAGGTCGGCAGACGTGAAGCTCTACCTGCTGGACAGCAATGATGCGGCGAACTTTCCGCCGTACCGAGGGATTACCAGCGAGCTATACGGCGGCGGGCCGTAGCTGCGCCTCATGCAGGAGGTGGTACTTGGGATCGGCGGATGGCGGTTGCTCGCCGCGCTCGGCATCGAGCCGGAAGTCTGCCACCTGAATGAAGGGCATGCGGCGTTCGCCGTGCTGGAACGCGCGCGCAGCTTCATGCAAGCGACCGGGCAGTCCTTCGAAGTCGCCCTGGCCGTTACGCGAGCGGGCAATCTCTTCACCACCCACACCGCGGTAGCCGCCGGCTTTGACCGTTTCGCTCCGGCCCTCATCGAACGATACCTCGGCGGTTATGCCGAACAGAAGCTCGGCATTACGCTTCGACGATTTGCTGGCGCTGGGCCGGCAGAACCCGAACGACCCGGCGGAAAACTTTCAACATGGCCTATCTGGCGATCCGCGGGAGCGGGGCGGTGAATGGCGTGAGCCGCCTGCATGGCGAGGTGAGCCGGCACCTCTTTCGAGCCGCTCTTTCCGCGCTGGCCGGCGGACGAAGTCCCGGTCGGACATGTGACCAACGGCGTCCACATGCCGACCTGGGACTCGGCCGCCGCCGACGATCTTTGGACGGAGGCCTGCGGCAAGGATCGCTGGCTGGGGACGACGGAAGCCCTGGAGCAGGACATTCGCCGCATCTCCGACGCCAGTCTCTGGCAATTCCGCACTGCCGCCCGCACGGCGTCTCGTTGAATACGCTCGCGAGCGATTGTCCAAGCAACTGGCCGCATCGGGCGCGTCGCCCGAGGCGGTTGACGGTGCGAAGCATCTGTTTGATCCCAACACGTTGACCCTGGGCTTTGCACGCCGCTTTGCAACCTACAAAAGACCGAACCTGCTGCTGCACGACCCGGAGCGACTGCTGCGTCTGTTGACCAATCCTCAGCGCCCGGTGCAGCTCATCATGGCCGGCAAGGCTCATCCGGCGGACCAGGCAGGCCAAGCCCTGATCCAGGAATGGATGCATTTCATCCGGCGGCCCGAGGCCCGCGCCCATGTGATCTTCCTCAGTGACTACGACATGCTTCTGACCGAGCAGTTGGTGCAGGGAGTGGATGTCTGGCTCAACACGCCGCGACGCCCCTGGGAAGCGTGCGGAACGAGCGGCATGAAGGTGCTCGTCAATGGCGGCATCAATCTGTCGGAATTGGACGGCTGGTGGGCGGAAGCCTACACGCCGGAAGTAGGGTGGGCGTTGGGGGATGGCCAGGAACATGACGACGATCCCGCCTGGGACGCCGCCGATGCCGAGCGCTCTACGACCTGCTCGAGCGCGAGGTGATCCCCGAGTTCTATACTCGCGACGAGCGCGGCATCCCCGGCGCCTGGGTGGCGCGGATGCGGGAAAGCATGGCGCGGTTGACGCCGCGCTTTTCCACCAACCGCGCGGTGCGCGAATACACCGAGCAACACTACCTCCCGGCTGCCTCGGCCTACCGTGAGCGCGCTGCCGACAAAGGCGCAATCGGCGTACAGGTCGTCGATTGGCGGCACGCTCTGGACCAAAAATGGACCGCGCTACGCTTCGGCGAAGTGAAGCTTGAGACCGACGGCGAGCAGCACGTATTTGAAGTGCAGGTCTATCCTCGATGACCTCGACCCCAAGGCGGTGCGGGTAGAGCTTTACGCCGACGGCGTCATGGGCGGTGCTCCCATGCGGCAAGAGATGAAGCTGCGTTCGCCAACTGGCCGGCGCGTCGGGCGGCTATGTTTACAGCAGCTTCTGTGTCTGCGGCCCGCCCGCCAGCGGACTACACGGCGCGAGTGATACCGCACTGCGACGGCGTCGCGATCCCGCTGGAGGACGCACGAATCCTGTGGCAGCGATGATCCGGATCGACGCAAGTAACGATGCCGGAGAAAGCGACGGCAATTACTTGCATGTTTCTGGATATCGGCGGCGTCCTGCTCACCAACGGGTGGGATCACCATGCCCGCGAACGGGCGGCAACGAACTTCAAGCTGGATTTGGCCGAGATGGAGGATCGGCATCACCTGACCTTCGACACCTACGAAGAGGGAAAGCTGACGCTGGAAGAATATTTAAGTCGGGTGGTCTTCTACCAGAAGCGAGCGTTCACCCGGGCTCAGTTTCGGCGCTTCATGTTCGCGCAATCGAAACCTTACCCCGAGATGATCGAACTGATCGCCCAGCTCAAGGTCCGGCACGGGCTGAAGATCGCCGTGGTCAGTAACGAAGCGCGCGAACTGAATGCGCATCGGATTCGAAAGTTCAAGCTGGGCGCGTTTGTGGATTTTTTTATTTCCTCCTGCTTTGTCCATGTCCGCAAGCCCGACGCGGACATCTTTCGGCTGGCGCTGGACATCGCCCAGGTGCCAGCCCAGCAGGTCGTCTATATCGAAAACACCCCGATGTTCGTCCAGATCGCGGAAGGTTTGGGAATTCGCAGCATTCTTCACACGGACTACGGGTCGACCTGCGCGCAACTGGCGTCGCTCGGATTGCAGGTTGACGAAGGAGCCAGCCATGAAACTGGCTGACCCGCGCATCCTGACGATCAATGGCGGCTCGTCGAGCATCAAGTTCGCGCTGTTCGAAGCGGGCGACCCGCTCCGGCGGATTCTGGAGGGCGAGATTGAGCGGATCGGGCTGCCGGAGGCTCGCTTGCGAGTCGAAGGCTCGAACCCGGCGGACAACTTTTCGCGGCCGGTGACGGCGCCGGGCCACGCGGCGGCGGTCGGCGCTCTGATGGACTGGATCGAGGAACACAGCGGGCGCGATGCATTGGCCGCGGTGGGGCATCGCGTGGTGCATGGCGGCCCGAAATATAGCGAGCCGCAGCAAGTCACCGCGGAAATGGTTGAGGAATTGCACCGGCTCAGTCCATTCGATCCGGAGCATCTGCCGCTTGAGATCGAGTTGATCGACGCCTTTCGCCGACGCCATCCCGCATTGCCTCAGGTGGCGTGCTTCGACACCGCGTTTCACCGCACCATGCCGCGGGTTGCAACTCTGCTGCCGATACCGCGCCGCTACGAGGCCCAGGGCGTTCGCCGCTACGGCTTCCACGGCTTGTCTTATGAATTCCTGATGGAGGAACTCGCACGTCTCGGCGACCCGGCGGCAGCGAAGGGGCGCGTGATTCTTGCACATCTCGGCAACGGCGCGAGCCTGGCCGCCGTGCGCGACGGCAAAAGCATCGATACCAGCATGGGGTTCACCCCGACGGCGGGATTGGTGATGAGCAGCCGCTCGGGCGACTTGGATCCCGGCGCTGGTCTCCTACCTGGCGCGCACCGAGCAAATGAGCGCGGCACAATTTCAGAAAATGGTGAACCACGAGTCGGGGCTGCTCGGCGTGTCGGAGACCAGTTCCGACATGCGAGACTTGCTCGACCGGGAAACGCAGGACGTGCGGGCGGCCGAAGCGGTCACGCTGTTTTGCTATCAGGCCAGGAAATGGATCGGCGCGTTCGCGGCGGCGTTGGGCGGGCTGGACACGCTGGTGTTCGCCGGCGGCATCGGCGAAAACGCGGCGCCCATCCGGGAGCGGATCTGCGACGGACTGGGCTTTCTAGGCATCAAGCTGGACCGGCAACGCAATGCGAAAAACGCACCGCTGATTTCGTCGGACGCCGGTCCGGTCAAGGTGTGGGTCATCCGTACCGACGAGGAGCTCATGATCGCGACGTCCACAACCTGTGTGCTCAATCTCGGCTCAATTCGGAAACCGTAGACCAATGCCGAGCCGGACCGGCGCGCCCGTTTCCACGAGCTCCGCGGCTTGCCTCGTTAGCCAGTTGCTTAACCCCAGCTGCATCATCCCTACCGCACTCCGGCGCGGAGCAGCTCTGCTGTGCCCCACGCCTACTCTTACGTCACATCGCCCCCCACCAGCGCTTGCCGGGATAAGTATTTTCCGAGCCTCCACTTGGCGACCTCGCGACCGCTAAAATTCGGTCGGCTATGGCCTGACCGGACCGTTGGCTCGATCTGCGATGCCTTAAGCACCATGCCATGTGGCGCCGGAAAATTTGTGTCGGCCTGTCGAGCCTCGGAGCGCTGGCCGTGCAGCCAACACCTAAGCGCACTGACGGCATAACCAAGGGCTGAATAATCCATACATGGAGTCACGAGAATGGACGCATCCGTTTCAACCCGAGAAGCTCAGAACCGAAACGGCCACAATCGGTCTCCCGACCGGCAGGCGACACTCGGTTCCGATGAGTTGCGCCGGATGAATGCCTATTGGCGCGCCGCCAACTATCTGTCGGTCGGCCAGATCTATCTCTACGACAACCCGCTGCTGAAGGAGCCGCTGAAGCTGTCGCACGTGAAGCCGCTGGTGGTCAGCCACTGGGGCACGACGCCGGGGCAGAACTTCATCTATGTGCATTTGAACCGGGTCATCAAGAAATACGATCTGGACATGATCTATATCTCCGGCCCTGGTCACGGCGGCCCGGCGATCGTGGGCAACATCTATCTCGAAGGCACCTGGAGCGAAGTCTATCCGAATGTCACCCAAGACGAGGCCGGGCTCAAGAAGCTGTTCACGCAGTTCTCTTTCCCCGGCGGGATTTCCAGCCATGTTGCACCAACCACCCCTGGATCGATCCACGAAGGCGGCGAACTGGGGTATTCCCTCAGCCACGCCTTCGGGGCGGCGTTCGACAACCCCGAACTGATCGTTGCCTGCGTCATCGGCGACGGCGAAGCGGAAACCGGGCCCCTGGCGACCGCGTGGCAGTCCAACAAGCTGCTCAACCCGATCAGCGACGGCGCCGTGCTGCCGATCCTGCATCTCAACGGCTTCAAGATCAGCAACCCGACAATCCTCGCCCGCATCGAGCACGATGAACTGGAGCAATTCCTGCGCGGCTGCGGCTGGACGCCCTACTTTGTCGAAGGCGACGAGCCGGAAACGATGCATCAACTCATGGCCGCCACCCTGGAGGAGGTCATCGAGGACATAAAGCGGCTCCAACTGAGCGCGCGGAACAACGATGCCGCTGTTCGGCCGCGCTGGCCGATGATCGTCCTCCGGTCGCCCAAGGGCTGGACCGGACCGAAGGTAGTGGACGGCCTGCAGGTTGAAGGCACATTCCGTGCACATCAGGTGCCGCTGTTAGTCGACCCAGCGCATCCCGATCACGTCCACCAGCTCGAAACCTGGATGAAGAGCTACAAGGCCGAGGAGCTGTTCGACGAACGGGGCCGGCTTATGCCGGAATTGGCCGAGCTGGCGCCGGAAGGCAACCGGCGTATGGGCGCAAACCCCCATACGAACGGCGGCGCATTGCTGCGCGACCTGCGAATGCCGGACTTCCACGCTCATGCGGTGACGGTGCCGTCGCCCGGCGCTGTTGAGGCCCAGGATACGCTCGTGCTGGGCAAGTTCCTGCGCGATGTGGTCGTGCTGAACCAGGACCAGCGCAATTTCCGCATCTTTGGCCCCGATGAGACGCTATCGAATCTGCTGGGCGCGGTTTTTGAAGTCACCAACCGTCAGTGGGACGCCCGCGAAGTTGCGAATGATGAGTTCCTGGCACCTGCGGGACGGGTCTTGGACTCGATGCTCAGCGAGCACCAGTGCGAGGGCTGGCTCGAAGGCTATCTGCTGACCGGCCGGCACGGCCTGTTCAACAGCTACGAGGCCTTCATCCGCATCGTCGACTCGATGTTCAGCCAGCACGCCAAATGGCTGAAGGTAACCTCGGAACTGCCTTGGCGCCGGAAGATCGCATCGCTGAACTATCTGCTCGCCTCGCATGTCTGGCAGCAGGATCACAACGGCTTCACCCACCAGGATCCCGGCTTCATCGATCACGTCATCAACAAGAAGGCCGACATCGTGCGGGTATACCTGCCGCCCGATGCCAATTGCCTGCTATCGGTCTTCGATCACTGCCTGCGCAGCCGGCACTACGTCAACGTCGTGGTCGCCGGCAAGCACGCGCTGCCGCAATGGCTGACGATGGATGCCGCGGTGGTGCACTGCACGGAAGGCATCGGCATCTGGCAATGGGCCAGCAACGATCAGAACGCCGAGCCGGACGTGGTGATGGCCTGCTGCGGCGACACGCCGACGCTCGAGATCCTGGCCGCGGTTTCGATCCTGCGCGAGCATCTGCCCGATCTGAAGATCCGGGTGGTCAATGTCGTCGATCTGATGAAGCTGCAGTCCGCGAGCGAGCACCCGCACGGGCTGAGCGAGACCGATTACGATTCGCTCTTCACCAAGGACAAGCACATCATCTTCGGCTTTCATGGATACAGCTCGGCTGGTGCACCGGCTGACCTACCGCCGCGCCAACCGCAATCTGCACGTCCGCGGCTACAAGGAAGAGGGCACGATCACCACCGCCTTCGACATGCGGGTGCAGAACGACCTCGACCGCTTCCACCTGGTGCAGGACGTAGTCGATCGGCTGCCGCATCTGGGTACCAGGGGTAGCTACCTGAAGCAGATGGTCCAGGACAAGCTGATCGAGCACAAGCACTACATCGACAGACACGGCGAGGACATGCCGGAGATCCGAAACTGGAAGTGGGGCAACCCCACGTGACCGCGCAAGACCTCATCGGCACCGCCAGGGCACTGGTCGCCGATGACAAGGGCCTGCTGGCGATGGATGAAAGCACGCCCACCTGCAACAGACGGTTTGCCGTGTTGGGGATTCCGCAGAACGAAGCGACCAGGCGCGCCTATCGAGAACTGATCGTCACCACGCCCGGTCTCGGCGAGTGCATCAGCGGCGTCATCCTCTATGACGAGACGATCCGCCAGCGGAAGCAGGACGGCACGCCGTTTGTCAGGGCCATCACCAGCGCCGGCATCGTCCCCGGCATCAAGGTCGATACTGGCGCCAAGGACATGGCGGGACACCCCGGGGGGAAAATAACCGAGGGTCTCGACGGATTGCGCGAGCGTCTCGAGGAATATTCCGAAATGGGCGCGCGCTTTGCCAAGTGGCGCGCCATGATCACCCTGGGCGCCGGCATCCCCAGCCGGGGTTGCATCGAAGCCAATGCGCACGCTTTGGCGCGCTACGCCGCATTGTGCCAGGAAGCCGGGCTGGTCCCCTGCGTCGAGCCGGAGGTGCTGATGGAGGGTGACCATACGCTGGAGCAATGCCGACAGGTGAGCGAGGAAGTCCTCCGCACGGTCTTTGCCCAGCTTTGCGCGCAACGGGTGATGCTGGAGGGCATGATCCTGAAGCCCAACATGGTACTTCCGGGATTGGCCTGCCCCAAGCAGGAAGCGGTGGACGAGGTGGCCGACGCTACGGTGCGGTGTCTGTTGCGGGCCGTCCCTGCTGCCGTCCCGGGGATCGCTTTCCTTTCGGGCGGCCAATCCGGTGAACTGGCCTCTTCCCGGTTGAACGCGATGAATGTCCGGTTCAAGTCACGACTGCCGTGGGCGGTGGCGTTTTCGTTCGCCCGCGCTATCCAGCAGCCGGCTTTGGAGATCTCGCACGGCGAGGACTCGCACGTGGCGGCGGCGCAGCGAGCTCTTTATCACCGAGCCGCCTGCAACCGGGCGGCGCGCCGCGGCGAATACACTGCCGCGATGGAAGGCACCTGAGCATCACAACGTCTTTTCCGCAACACCCGAAATCTGGGCCACCGCACCAATAGAGAGAATCCCGTCATGGC
This sequence comes from uncultured Alphaproteobacteria bacterium, assembly GCA_963777435.1. Taxonomy (GTDB): domain Bacteria; phylum Pseudomonadota; class Alphaproteobacteria; order ATCC43930; family CGMCC-115725; genus AP-15. Next base: position 1,161,445 of record CAVZQT010000003.1, on the reverse strand, counting down.
ACCCAATACCCACCAACCCAACGCTCCCGCATCGAAGCCGGGGTCGAGCACCGACGGGAAGGACGATCTGAAGTCCCTGCCGCTAGCAGAAGTGGAAAAGAAATTGGGATCGTCGCCGAACGGCCTCAGCCAAACCGAGGCAACAAAGCGACTAGCCCAATATGGGCCCAACGAGATCGAGGAAAAGAAGACCAATGAGTTGTTAAAATTCCTCAGCTATTTTTGGGGTCCGATCCCGTGGATGATCGAAGCGGCGGTCGTCCTGTCGGCGGTGGACCGGCATTGGCCGGATTTTAGCATTATCCTCGTTTTGCTTGTCGCGAACGCCGTGGTCGGGTTCTGGGAAGAACACCAGGCGGGCAACGCCATCGCCGCGCTGAAAGCGACGCTGGCGATCAAGGCCCGCGTGATACGCGATGGAAAGTGGATCAACCCGCCGGCGCGCGAGCTGGTGCCGGGCGACGTCATTCGCGTGCGCCTGGGTGACATCGTGCCGGCGGATGCGCGCCTGCTGGACGGCGACCCGGTGGAGGTCGATCAGTCCGCGCTGACCGGAGAGTCGCTGCCCGCGACGCGCAAATCCGGCGAAGCAATATTTTCCGGCTCGATCATTCGCCAGGGTGAGATCGGCGCACTGGTCTATGCCACCGGTGCGAACACTTATTTCGGCAAGACCGCGGAGCTGGTACAGGGGGCGAAGACCGTCAGCCACTTTCAGCGCGCCGTGCTGAAGATCGGCAATTACCTGATCATTCTGGCGGTGGTGATGGTGGCGGCGATCATTACCGTCGCGATCGTCCGCGGCGATCCGATCCTCACCACCCTGCAGTTCGCCCTGGTGCTGACCGTCGCTGCGATCCCGGTGGCGATGCCGACCGTATTGTCAGTGACGATGGCGGTCGGTGCACGCCTGCTTGCCAAGAAGAAGGCGATCGTGACCCGGCTGGTGGCGATCGAGGAATTGGCGGGCGTCGACATCCTGTGCGCCGACAAGACCGGCACCTTGACTCAGAACAAGTTGAGCTTGGGCGACCCGTTCGGCGTCAACAATATCCCCGCCGAACAGGTGATCCTCGCCGGCGCGCTGGCTTCACGGGCGGACAATAACGACACGATCGATCTGGCCGTGCTGGGCGGCCTGAAGGGTGATCAGGAGTTAAAGCCTTACCAAGTTGGCCATTTCCAGCCGTTCGATCCGGTGCACAAGCGCACCGAGGCCGAAGTCAAGGGCCCGGATGGAAAAGCGTTCAAGGTAACGAAGGGCGCGCCGCAGGTGATCCTGGCGTTGTCGGCCAATGCCGGAGAGGTGAAGTCCGCCGTCGACAAGGCGGTCAACGAATTCGCCGCACGCGGGTTTCGCTCACTAGGCGTGGCACGGGCCGAGGGAGACGGCAAATGGCAGTTTCTGGGTGTGCTGCCATTGTTCGATCCGCCGCGGGACGATGCCAAGTCCACGATCGCGACCGCGCAACATATGGGCGTCAAGGTCAAGATGGTGACCGGCGATGCGCTCGCCATCGCCCAGGAAACCGCTAAGAAACTGGGGATGAGCACAAATATCCTTGATGCCGCCACCCTAGGCGACGAAAAGCAGCAAAAAACGCCGGCGGTGGCCAAGGCGATCGAAAGCGCCGACGGCTTCGCCCAGGTGTTCCCCGAGCACAAGTTCCACATTGTCGAAGACCTGCAAATGCGCGGCCACATCGTCGGCATGACCGGCGATGGGGTGAATGACGCGCCCGCGCTGAAGAAGGCCGATTGCGGCATCGCGGTGTCCGGCGCGACGGACGCTGCGCGCGCGGCGGCGGCCATCGTGCTGATGACGCCCGGCCTGTCGGTGATCATCGACGCGATCAAGGAGAGCCGCCGGATCTTCCAGCGTATGAACAGCTACGCGATGTACCGCATCGCCGAGACGCTGCGCGTGCTGTTGTTCATGACCTTGGCGATCCTGATCTTCAACTTTTATCCGCTGACGGCGGTGATGATCGTGATGCTGGCGTTGCTCAACGATGGCGCCATCCTCTCGATTGCCTATGACAACGTTCATTACAAGGACGCGCCCGAGGCGTGGAACATGCGGCTGGTGCTGGGGATCGCCACCGTGCTGGGCCTCGTCGGCCCGCTCGCCGCGTTTGGTCTGTTTTTCCTGGGCGACCGAGTGTTTCACCTCGACCGCCCGCATCTCCAGACGATGATGTACCTGATGCTGTCGGTGGCCGGGCATCTGACGATTTTCCAGACACGCACGCGCGGCCCGTTCTGGTCGATCCGCCCCGCGCGAATTTTGTGGATGGCCGTGCTTGGCACGCAACTCGTGGCGACTTTGATCGCGGTCTATGGGCTGTTCATGGCGCCCCTCGGCTGGGGCTGGGCAGCGTTCGTCTGGGGTTATGCCTTGGCGTGGTTCCTGGCGACCGACCCCGTGAAACTGCTCGCGTATCGGATTCTTGATCCCGTCAAAGCCGTGCTTCAGCCTAAACCCAAAGGCGAGACACCGTCCGATCTGACACCGCAGATTGCCAAACGAGCTTACGAACTTTATGAGCGTCAAGGCCGCCACGACGGCCACGCCATTCAGAACTGGACCCAGGCGGAGCGGGAGGTTCGCAAGGATGAGACCGCCAAATGAACCGACGCAACCTCTACGGCCGGGACCGTCGGAAGGATGAAGATGAAAATCGATTCAAGGGAGTTTCACGTGCGCGAAGGCGACGAGGTCGACCTCAAAAAATGGCCGACGACGATCGTCGATCCCATGTACCGGTCGAAAAAGCAATATCAGGAACTTCTGGGTGAACACGTCGCGCGGTTGAGCGCGCTGCAACAGCTTCTCTACGCATCCAACGCCCGCGCCGTCCTGCTGATCTTTCAGGCGATGGACGCGGCGGGCAAGGACGGTGCCATCAAGCACGTGATGTCCGGGGTCAACCCGCAAGGCTGCCAGGTCTTTAGCTTCAAGCATCCTAGCCCCGCCGAGCTGGAGCACGATTTTCTCTGGCGTACCACCCGCGATCTGCCGGAACGCGGGCGAATCGGCATTTTCAACCGATCCTATTACGAGGAGGTGTTGATCGTCCGCGTCCATCCGGAACTGCTTCGCGGGGAGGGTCTCCCCGACACGCCGGTCAGCGAAAAAACCGTTTGGCGTGACCGCTATCGCTCCATCGTGAACCTGGAGCGGCACCTCCACGAGAACGGGACCCGTATCGTCAAGTTCGTCCTGCACCTGTCGAAGGAGTAGCAGCGCAAGCGTTTCCTTCAACGCATCGACGAACCTGAAAAGAACTGGAAATTCAGTCTGGCCGACGTCGAGGAGCGCAAATTCTGGAAGGATTACAGGAAGGCTTATGAGGAATGCCTCGGCGCGACGAGCACAAGGCATGCGCCGTGGTATGTCGTTCCCGCAGACGACAAGGAAAACGCCCGGCTGGTTGTTTCCCAGATTGTCCTCGACGCGCTCGACGGTCTCAAAATGACCTTTCCCAAAACCAGCACGGAACGTCGGCAGGAATTGCTGTCGATCCGCAAGCGACTCGCGAAGTGAGGGCGCGATGTACACCAATATCCTGATACCAACCGACGGATCGGAACTCTCCGGGAAGGCTGTCCAGCATGGCATCGCTTTGGCTCAGCGGATCGGCGCCAGAGTGACCGCGCTGACGGTCTTGCAGCCGTTTCATACGTTCACGACCGACACGCAGATGATTGAGGACACGCCGGCTCAGTACAAAACGCGTATGCAGCAGCATGCCGAGAAAACGCTCGCTGCGGTTGCACATGCCGCAACAGAAGCCGGCGTCGGATGCGAGTTGGTCCATGTCGAGCATGAGCACCCCCACCAGGCGATCATCGGTACCGCGGCAGCGAAAGCCTGCGACCTGATCGTCATGGCCTCGCATGGCCGCCACGGGATCGCCGCGATCGTTCTTGGCAGCGAAACGGTCAAAGTCCTGACGCATTCTAAGACCCCGGTATTGGTCCATCGTTGAGGCGGACAGTGGGGCTCACAAAGAACGTCTAGCCGAGGCGTTCTTCGACGGAGGACGACATGGCGATCAAAGATATCTTAGTTTGCCTTGACGCGAGTGAAGCGGGCGAGTGCCGCCTGAGGCTAGCGGCCAGTCTGGCGCGTGAGCACAAGGCTCATCTCGCAGCCGCCTATCTATTTTTCGAACGTGGGATGATCCGCGGCCAGGTCTACGGACCGGGGGCGATCGGGATCGGGATCATCGGGCCGGTCGCGTCCCGCATCGGCGCGGGAAGCGGCGACAGTTCGAACCCCGACAGGATGCTGGAGGTGTCGCCGCCCGTCCTCCTGGCCGAGTTGGTTGAACGCCGCTTTCGGGAGACCCTGCAACCCGATGGCACCGCGGACGACTGGCATCTTTTCGACCGCGGCGAGGCGGCCGCACTGATTGCCCTGGCCAAGACGGCGGACCTCGGTCATCGTCGGGCAGCACCTACCCGACGCACCTGCCGCCGCTGAATTCCACCCGGCGGAGATCGTCGTCGCCTGCGGCCGCCCGCTCCTCGTGGTGCCCTATGCCGGGAGTTTTCCGTCGGTTGGCAAACGCGTGCTGATCGCCTGGGACGGCACGCGCGAGGCGACACGGGCAGCGCACGATGCCTTGCCGCTGATCGCCGCTGCGGAGGCCGTCACGGTGGTCTCGGTCGCCGGTCGCGAAAGCGATCTCGAGCAGCAACACCCCTCGCTCGATCGCATCGTCCGCCATCTCGAACGGCACGGCCTCGTCGTGCGGAAGGAGGAGGACGTGCAAGCCGGGCTCCCAGTCTGCGATCTGTTGTTGTCACTTGCCAGCGATATCGAGGCCGATCTGATCGTCGCGGGCGCCTACCATCACTCACGGCTTCGCGAAGCCGTGCTCGGCGGCGTCAGCCGCGAATTGCTCGATCACATGACCGTGCCGGTGCTGATGTCTCACTAAGCCGCACCTCTCCCTGTCGACGAACGCCGGCGCCGATGTTCGCTTCGGCGGTGATCGCGCCTATTACGCGGTTCGGGCGAAACGCCTCTATCGGCCTACTCGTCGAGATCGACGCTCTGTAGCCGAACCTGCTGAGCTTGCGGGTCGTCGAAGTCGTCTGAAACCTCGATCTCTAGGATTGCGCGTGCGGCGGCCGTGTCCCGTGCTTCGATTGCGAAATGCTCGCGGAAATGGTCGGCGGAAAGATGGCTCAGCGCGCCGAGCCAAATCCTGGCACCGACGATCCGCTGCGCCCCGGCCTGACCTGCGTCGGAACGGCTGCTTCAGCGCGCCGGCCGGCCGGCGAGCGGGATCTCATCGGTGGCTTGCTCCGACAATTGGCGCCAAGATTGGCACCATAATTTTCGTCCACCGCTTTGACAATCAACGATGTCGCCAACTAGCCTCAGCAACTCAGCCGCTCTCCGACAGAGGGGCAAAAGCCAAGGCTGGGCGATCCCAATGGTCGCAGGCCCGACTTACGGGTCGGTTCACGAGGAGGTGAGATGGTAGCCCGGTTCGATCGCCTGCGGCGTTTCTTATGTGATTTGACGACATTAGTGGAGGCCGGCGCCGAAGAGGGCGCGGTTTTGGATCGCGCCGGCGCATCCCTGCGCGCGCTCGTGTCCGCCGACGATTGGCTACCGCCGGAATTTGCGCAGCCGGATCCGGCGCAGTATCGCCAATACCTTCTCTACTGCGATCCGTGCGAGCGCTTCTCGGTGGTCAGCTTTGTGTGGGGTCCGGGACAGCGGACTCCGGTCCACGATCACACGGTGTGGGGTTTGATCGGCGTGCTCCGGGGCGCCGAGATATCGCAAAGCTACACGGCCGACTCGGCGGGAACCTTGAAGCCCCAGGCCGTGCAACATCTCGCCCCTGGGGACGTGGCCGCGGTCTCGCCCCGGGTCGGCGACATACACCGGGTCGAGAACGGGTTCGCCGACCGGACCTCGATCAGTATTCATGCCTATGGGGCCAATATCGGCGCTGTTCCACGGCATGTCTATCTGCCGGAAAATGGGGAGACGAAAGGTTTTGTCTCCGGTTACTCCAATACCGTATTGCCGAACATATGGGATCAGTCGGTTGAAACACGGATTCGCCTGGGCATCTGAAAATCGGCGACGGGGAAACCCGTAAGGTGCGGCAATGTTGGACGTTGCTGAGATCGGGCCATTAAGGGCTTTGGGAAGGAGAGTGCCATGAAGGACGGATACCGCTTCGTCGATTGCGACATGCACATCATGGAGCCGATCGACCTGTTCGACAAATACCTCGATCCTGCCTTCAAGGATCGCATCACGTCGTCAAAGCGCCGGGTCGATGGCGGCAGCACCGGCATGCGCGGCCGCCCGCTGTGGTTCTTCGACGGGACGCCGACCAGCAACGACGGCAACACCTCGCAATACAACCGTATCCGCGGGCCGTTGGTTTCCGGCCGGGCCAACAAGAATGTCATGTTCGCGGTCGAGCGCGGCTACGACGCCGAGTCCCAGGTCATGGGCATGGAGCTGGAGGGGATCGACATCGCTGTGCTGTTCCCAACGGCGGGCCTGTCGTTTCTCGCCCGCGACAACATGGACCCACAGTTCTCCGCCGCGATCTGCCGCGCCTATAACGACTGGATCCACGACTTCGTTCAGCACAGCCCCGACCAGCTAAAGATGGCGGCGATGCTGCCGATGCACGACGTCAATCTCGCTTGCCAGGAGCTCGATCGTTGCGTCCGGGATTATGGCGCGGTCGGCGCTTTCGTGCGGCCCAATTATCTCAACGGTCGCTACTGGCATTCCAATTACTGGGATCCGCTCTACGGCATGCTGCAGGAGATGCAGGTGCCGATGTGCTTCCACGAAGGGACCGGCTCGTACTACTCGACGATCGAGCCTCGCTTTAGCGAGAATCGATTCATGCGCCATGTCGCCAGCCACTCGACCGAGATGCAACTGGCGCTGATTGCGATGATGCTGGGGGGCATTTTCGAATTCTATCCGCGGCTCAAGGTAGCGTTCCTCGAAGCGCAGAGTTGGTGGGTGCCCGGACTACTCGGCCGCATGGAATGGGATCTGCGCCAGCACAAAGACGCCGATGCCCCATACCTGAAGCTCTCCCCACAGGAATACTGGTTGCGCAATTGCTTGTCGGCGATCGAGAGTGGCGAGACCGAGGTCGGCTCGGTTGTCGAACTGCTCGGCGGCGCCGACAACATCTGCGTGTCGAGCGACTTTCCGCATTTCGATTCAAGTTTCCCCGACGTATCGGCCCGCGTGTTGGGCAACCCAAGCATAACCCCCGATATCGGGGGCAAGATACTCAGCGGCGGCGCCCGGCTCTACGGCTTCGGCGAGGACGACTTCGCCAAGGCCGCCGCGGCGGCGAAGCGCCGCGACAATTCGGCTGCCGCACGGGCCTAGAGAGGCCGACGACGACCGACATCAAACACAACAAACTAGGAGTGAAGGTCATGGCACGCGACGGCTATCTGGTTCTCGACAGCGATCTGCACATGATGGAGCCTGGCGATCTGTGGTCCCGCTATCTCGAGAGCCCCCACGCCAAGAACCCGCCGACGTTTTTCGGCGGGCAGCAGACCCCCCTCAAGGAGAGCAAGGAAGACAAGGGCAACACCGACTCGATCATGAGCATGAACGTGCAGGGATTGGCGATCCCGGCGCATGCGAACCAGCAAGGCGCGACCACGTCGAGCCGCGAGCTGCGCCGGCGCAGCCGCGCTCGGCATCCGCATTTCAATGTCGCCCGCGCCAACGGCTACGACGCGCCGTCGACGCTGACCGCAATGGATATCGAGGGCATCGATGTCGCGGTGATGTACGGCACGCGCGGGCGGCAGATCCTGATGCACGACGACCTAGCGCCCGACTATGCCGCGGCGCTGGCGCGGGCCTACAACAACTGGGCCTTCGATTACTGCAAGACCGACCCGACCCGGCTCAAATTCGCTGCGCAGCTGGCGATGCACGATGTCGGTCTCGCGGTCGAGGAAGCGCGGCGCTGCGTCGAGGAATTGGGCGCGGTCGCCGTCATCGGCACCCCGAACCCGGTCAACGGCCAGCACCTCCACGATGAGGCGGTCGAGCCGCTGTGGAATGCGCTTGAGGAGCTGAACGTGCCGATCGGCTTTCACCCGACCGGCAACACCGCGCTGAAGGACGATGCCGGACGGCGCTATGTCGGCCACGCCAATTTCCACCCGATCGCGCACGCTATCCGCAATCCCGTGGAGCTGATGGGCGCGATCGCCAGCCTGACCACCGGCGGCGTGCTGGAGCGGCACCCCAAGCTGCGCGCCGCCTTCCTCGAAGGCACCGCCGGATGGCTGCATTGGTGGCTGTGGCGGCTCGACGACCAGTGGGAGAAGTTCGGCCCCGGCTGCGAGCGGCAGCTCAGCATGGCGCCGAGCGAGTATTTCCGCCGGCAATGCTACATCGCGCTCGATGTCGACGAGGAGCCGGCGGTCGAGACCGTCAACCAGATGGGCGCCGACTATTTCGTGGTGTCGAGCGACTACCCGCACTCGGACGGCGCCTTTCCCGAGGCGATCGAGCAGTTCCTCGGCCTCAAATTCGCCGACGAGCAGCGCCGCAAGATCCTGTGGGACAATTGCGCCCGCCTTTACGGCATCCCCACCCCGGCGGCATCGCTCAGCCGTGAGCCAAGCCAGGGCCAGGCGGCGGAATAGCCGCCAGCCCACCCCAACCCTCCGCCGACATGCGGAGGAGGGTTGGGGCGAGGCTGCATATGGAACGCGGTATAGGCATCGAGGAAGGCGCCAATGGTTGACCGGACGAAGCATCTCGATGCGCACCAATTGAAGGCCCAGTTGCACGATGGCGGAGAAATCGCCGTCCTCGATGCGCGCGAAGAATGGCCGTTCAGCCGACGGCACTTGCTGCTGGCATCGTGCGTTCCGCTGAGCCGGCTGGAGTTGCTGGTCGACGATCTGGTGCCGCGCCGGGGCACCCGCGTCGTCTGGTGCGACGATGGAGAGGGCCTGGCCGAGCGCGCCGCCGGGCGGATGAGCGCGCTCGGCTACCGGGACGTCGCGGTATTGGATGGGGGCGTCGCCGCCTGGGAAGCGGCGGGCTATCGCGTCTACAGCGGCGTGCACGTCCCCAGCAAGGCGTTTGCCGAGGTGGTCGAACACGAAGCCGGGACGCCGTGGGTATCCGCGCCGGAGCTGCAGAAGCTGATCGACAGCGGCGGCGACATCGCGATCTTCGACAGCCGATCCTACGAGGAATATCACAACAACAGCATCCCCACCGCGGTCAGCGTACCGGGCGCCGAACTGGTTTATCGCTTTACCGATCTGACTCCGTCGCCCGACACGACGATCATCGTCAATTGCGGCGGCCGCACCCGCAGCATCATCGGCGCGCAATCGCTGATCAATGCCGGTTTTCCCAACAAGATCATGTCGCTGAAGGATGGCACGATGGCCTGGCACCTGGCCGGGCTCGATGTCGTGAACGGGGCGACCCGGCGACCGCCGGAAGTCTCTGCGGCCGGTCTCGCGGCGGCCCGCGAGTCGGCGGCACGCGTGGCCGCGCGCTGCGCCATCCCCCGCATCGACAAGGCGACGCCGGAGCGTTGGCGAAGCGAAGCCGCCGAACGCAGCCTCTACGTGCTCGACGTCCGCACCCCGGAGGAACACGCGGCCGGCCATTTGCGCGGCGCCCGCTCCGCTCCCGGCGGCCAGTTGGTGCAGGAAACCGATGCGCATGTCGCAACCTGGGGCGCGCGGATCGTCCTCGTCGACGATAACGGCGTGCGCGCGACGATGACCGCGTCCTGGCTGAAGCAGATGGGATGGTCGGCGGTCGCCGTGCTTACCGCCAATTCCGCAGACGGCGAGTGGGTGAGCGGCCCCTACGTGCCCCATGTGCTCGGTCTCGAAACCACCAAGGCATCGCAAATCGGGGTTGGCGAACTGAACCGGGCCATAGAGGCGGGAAACGCGGTGGTGGTCGATCTCGACTACAGCCGGCGCTATGCCCAGGGCCATATCCCCGGAGCCTGGTTCGCCACCCGTGCGCGTCTCGCCGGCGCCCTGGTAAAGCTACCCGCTTCCGGCACTATCGTATTGACCTCGCCGGACGGTCGGCTGGCGCAACTTGCAGCGGCGGATTTGATCGGCGCCGCATCCGTCCCGGTCGAAGTTTTGACCGGCGGTACGCAGGCGTGGGCGCGGGCTGGGTTGCCCCTCGAACAGGGTGCAACCCATATGACCGACGAGGCGGACGACGTTGTCCTCTCGGCGCGCGAACGCAATCAGGACCGCGAAGCGGCGATGCGCGAATATCTCGAATGGGAGATCAACCTGGTCAACGACATGGCCACCGACGACGACCACCGCTTTCAGGTCGTCGGCTAGCGAAACGGACCCTCGTCCCTTTCAGAGCGCCGTGAAGGCTCGCGCGCCGATCTGCCCGATCTCCTCGTCCTGCGCCGGCGTGCCGCCGCTTTCGCCCAGCGCTCCAAGGACCGTCCCGTCGCCGGCGCGCAGCAGGATGCCGCCCCAGACGGGGGTATACCGGGAATCGCCAAACCAGGCGATGTCGCGCCGGTCATCGCCCAACCCCATGTCGAACAGCCTGTCCTTTATCGCTTTCGTATCCTGCCGCCATTTCGTCGCCGTGTAGGCCTTGTTGACCGCCATCCGCGCGTTGAGCGGGCTGGCGTCGTCCATCCGGGCAAAATGGATCAGCTCGCCACCGCTATCGACAACGGCGGCGGCAAAGTTGAGGCCCCGATCCGACGCGGCTTTCAGGATCGCCTCGACCACGGCGCGCGCCTCCTCAAGCCCCAGCTTCTTTGCCATGACGGCCCTCCGAGCCCAGCAATTCCAAGACGAGGCCTATCGCGACGCGGCGCGCAGCCGGAAGGTGGGGTCCTTGTCAGCTCCGCCCGGCTTGCCGCGACGCCAGCCCAGCGCCCTGGCGTAGCTGCCGAATAGCCCTGCGGCTTCGACCTCGGCTTCGCTGATGGAACTCGCTCCTTCAGCATTCGGCGCGACGTAAAGAGCATCGGTCGGGCAATAGATTTCGCACATAAAGCAGGTCTGGCAATCGGCCTGGCGGGCTGTCACAGGCGGTGCATCCGGTATTGGATCGAAGACGTTGGCCGGGCAGGCCCTGACGCAGATATCGCAGGCGATGCAGCGGCCGGCGGAGATGATCTCGATCATCAGGCCGACGCCTCCCACGCGATCTCGCGGCGCGTGACGGCCACCCGATCCAACCCGCACACCTCGAACGCGCAGGCAAAGGTGGGGTCGGAGGACGGCGCATCGAGCCGGCGGTGCATGCCGCAACTCTCCAATCTGGCCAGCGCACTTGCATAGGCCCAACGGCTGGTGGCGACCATTGCCGCCCCCTCGCGCATCTTGGCCGTGGCGGTGTCTTCGCTCTGCGTTTGGCGCCTCAAGCCGCTCCACACCGCCTCAAGCCGCTCCAAGGATTGTCCCAGCGTATCGGCACGACGAAAGAAGTTTCGCTCCAGCGGCAGCATCTCCTCGCGCACGATTGCCACGATATCAGCCACGCTCTGCAAATCTTCGTCCGCCGCCTCAGGCCGGAGCCCAACCCCTCCGAGCGGTGTCAGACTGCGATCGTCGGTACGTCCGGCGATCTGCGCCGCAAAGGAGGCGGCGGCTCGCCCCGCCCAATTGCCGGAAGCGATCGCCCATGACGAGTTGGGACCGCCCCCGCCGGTGATCGCGCCGGTTAGGCGCTCGCGGCTGGCGGCGTCGCCGGCGGCGTAAAGACCCGGCACACCGGTCGAACAATCATCGCCCGCAAGCCTGATCCCCCCAACTCCGCGCACGGTGCCCTCGCAACGCAGGGTCACCGGCCATCGCTCGGCGAACGGATCGATGCCGCTCCGGTCGAGCGGAAGAAAGCAATTGGGCTGGCCCTGCCGCAGCCACCTGCCAAGCTCGGGCGACGCCTTGTCGTACCGGGCAAAGACCGGGCCTTCCTGCAACGCCTTGGCCACTTCGACATGGCGGTCCTTGCCCGCGGTATCGATTGGGGAACCGTCTTCGCGCGTAAAGCTCGCCCAGCGAAATGGCAACCCTTTGTTGAGCGCGCTCGGCTTCGGGGTGAACGCATACTGCGCGGACAGCTCCATCCCGGACATCACCGCCCCGGCCTCGGCCGCCATCAAATAGCCGTCACCGGTAAGGCCAGTGGCGCCAAGGATGCGCTCGCCAAAGCCGCAGCCGCCGGTCGCCAGCACCACAGCGCCGGCGCGCGCCCGCCAGGGCCGGTTGCGCTGACGATCGAACCCGGCGGCCCCCGCGACGGCGGCGCCGTCGCTGAGCAGTTCGAAGGCCGGGTGATGGTCGAAGATCGTCGCGCCGGCCCGGCGCACCCGGCGGCGCATGAAGTGCATGTAGTCCGGACCGCGCAGATTGGCGAGGTAGGGCTTGCCAGTCTCGTCTTTCGGGAATGGATAACCCCAGTCGGCGAGCGCATGGAGCTTCTCCCAGGCCGTATCGAGCGTGCGGTGCGCCCAGCGCGGGTCAGCGAGGCCGTGGGTGAGAGCGAGGCGCCGGTCGATCGCGGCCCGGCGTCCATCGCCCGGCGGCACGAACCATGTTCCCGTGTTGGAGGGAGCCGTGGCGCCGCTAGTGCCGAGATAGCCCTTGTCGACGAGGACGACCCGGGCGCCGGCCTCGGCGGCGGCAACGGCCGCCCATGCGGCGGCGGGCCCGCCGCCGATAACCAACACATCGGCGGTCAGGTCGAGCAATTCGGCGCCGGTCCGCTGGCGCCTAGACTGCCGCGAGGCGGTCATACGCCGGCAACGGCTTCCAGCCGCTGGGGCACCCAGGCCGGATCGTCGAAGACGCTTTTCGGCTGATCGAGGCCGTAATGCTCGCGCAGCATTGTACCGGCGTATTCGGTGCGGAACAGGCCACGTCGTTGCAGGATCGGGATCACCTCGGCGCTGAACATGTCGAGCTGCGCCGGCAGCAGCGGTGGCATGATGTTGAACCCGTCCGCGGCGCCATCATTGACCCAGTCCTCGATCAGATCGGCGATCTGCTCGGGCGTCCCGGCGGTGACGAAATGGCCACGCGCGCCGGCTAGATATCCGAGTAGCTGCCGCAAGGTCGGTTTGTCGCGCCGCACCAGATTGATGATCACCTCGGTGCGGCTACGCGCCGCCTCGACGGTATCCGGGTCGGGAAAATCCTCCGGCGCCAGCGGGCGATCGAGCGGCAGATGCGAGAAATCGTGCCCGCCGAACCGGCCCGATAGCCGCTTGCGCCCGACTTCGGGATCGGTGAGTTCGTTGGTCTCGCGCGCCATCCGCTGGGCCTCGGCCTCGGTCGAGGCGATCATCGGGCTCAGGCCGGGCAGGATCAGCACCTGTTCGGGGTCGCGTCCCTCGGCGGCCGCAAGCCGCTTGAGATCGGCGTAGAACTCCTGCGCCTTCGCCTTCGCCATATGCGCGGTGAACACGGCATCGGCATGCCGCGCGGCGAAGCGGCGGCCGGTATCGGACGAACCCGCCTGCACCAGCACCGGGCGTCCCTGCGGGCAGCGCGGCAGGTTGAGCGGCCCCGCGACCTGATAAAAATCGCCGCGGTGGTTGATCGGGCGAATGCGCTCGGCACGGGCATAGATGCCAGCTTTCCGGTCATCCACGACCGCATCGTCGGCCCAGCTGTCCCACAGCGCCTTGACCACTTCCATGAACTCTTCGCCGCGGGCATAGCGGTCGGTGTGGGTCACCTGGCTGTCGCCGCCATAGTTGGACGCGGCCGTGGCTAGCCACGACGTCACGATGTTCCAGGCCGCGCGCCCGTTGCTGATGTGGTCGATCGAGGCGAACTGCCGCGCCAGATTGAACGGCTCGGTGTAGGTGGTCGACGCCGTTGCGATCAGCCCGATCCGACGCGTCGCCACCGCCATCGCCGCCAGCACGGTGATGGGCTCCAGCCAGGTGCGCGCCGCCTGTGCCACGTCGCCCCCAAGCGCAAGCTGGTCGGCGAGAAAGACCGAATCGAACAGCGCCGCCTCAGCGCGCTGCGCCAAGTCCTGGTAATAGCGAATGTCGGTCAGCGGCAACAGTGAGGAGTCCGGATGCCGCCACGACGCCTCATGGTGCCCGCGGCTGTGGATGAACAGGTTCAGATGCAATTGCCGCTTCATGCCGCCGTCCTTTCGGCCTGCCGCTCCCACAAGCGGATGGCTGCGTAGATACTAGCAGGCAAACGTAGATGCCAGGCGTCATGCGGAACAAGCGGCATGTGTCTTGTGCTCTGGGCCGGGAGGTAGATCCTGGCCCGACCACCACAAGGCGCATGTTGCCCTTACGTTGTAGTGCCGAGGTGCGCTTGCAATACGGAGCATTGCCGCTCCCAACTAGTGTCCTGAGTTCAGAAATTCGTGTAATAAATTGATAAGGAAGCCGTAACGGCGGGGATGGGGGATGCGGACGGGTCGGCCGGTAGCGAAGATCGAATTGTCGGCTGAGCTCGCCGGCATTCTTGAAGGCTATACGCAGCGCCGCAAGACGGCGCAGGCATTGGCGCTGCGGGCGCGCATCGTCCTCGGCTGCGCGGCAGGTCTGAGCAACAAGGCGGTGGCGGCCCGCGAGCGGGTGACGGCGCAGACCGTCGGCAAGTGGCGCCAGCGTTTTGTCGAGCATGGCCTCGACGGGTTGCTCGACGAGCCCCGACCCGGTGTCCCGCGCACGATCGACGACGCCAAAGTCGAGAGCGTGATCGTCCGGACGCTGGAGAGCCAGCCGTCCGGCGCGACGCATTGGAGCACGCGCAGCATGGCGCGGCACAGCGGCATCTCGACCGCGAGCGTCGGACGCATCTGGCGGGCCTTTGGGTTGCAGCCGCACCGTCTTGAAACCTTCAAGCTGTCCAGCGATCCGCTGTTTGTCGACAAGGTGCGTGACATCGTCGGGCTCTACCTCAATCCGCCCGACCATGCGCTGGTCCTGTGCGTCGATGAAAAGTCGCAAATCCAAGCTCTCGATCGCACCCAGCCGCTGTTGCCGATGCGGCCGGGGCAGATCGAGCGGCGCACCCATGACTACCAGCGCCACGGCACGACCTCGTTGTTCGCCGCCCTCGACATCCTCACCGGCCGGGTCATTGGCCGTTGCTACCAACGGCACCGCGCGGTCGAATTCCGCCGGTTCCTGGCGACCGTCGAACAAGCCGTGCCAACCGATCTCGACATCCACCTGGTGCTCGACAATTATGCCACCCACAAGGCCCCGCCGGTCAAAGCCTGGCTCGCCCGCCACCCGCGCTATCACCTGCACTTCACACCGACCAGCACGTCCTGGCTCAACCAGGTCGAGCGCTGGTTTGCGCTGCTCGCCGACAAGCAGATCAAGCGCGGTGTCCATCGCAGCGTGCACCAACTGAAGGACGCCATCACCGCCTTCATCCAGGCCCACAACGACGACCCAAAGCCCTTCATCTGGACCAAGTCCGCCGATGCCATCCTCCAAACCATCGCCCGATACTGCTCCGACACTCTCGCCGTCCATGCCACAACTTATTCAACGAATCTCTGATTCAGGACACTAGAGTAACGTCGATCGCCTTTGAGTGCGGGGGAAACAGAGCCGATTCCTCAATCGCGAAAACGGGGAGGCAAGCCGTCAACGAGATTGCACTCGACACGGTAGAGCTCATAGGTCCCGACCTTGGCAAAGCGCTCGGCAATCGGTTCGGCCCAGAACCGTGCAGCCGGATAGCCTTGTGCTTTCCAGAAGTGTTCCAGCCGTTCCGCCAGGGCCATCGCTCCCTTTTGGCTCAGCATCTCCGGCGTGCCCGCGCTCCCGGCTTTCGCGTCATCCGCGGTTGTCTCCTTCATGATGATCTCCCCTCTGTTTTGGTTGAAAGCGCTGGAATACAAAAGCGGGCGAGACCAATTCAACAATCGGTTTTCTTTAAAACAATTAGTCGGTGTTGCAGTCGGAAGCGCTGCCTACGAGTGTAGGTAATCAATGGTAAGTTGATATTGATATCGGCAAGCCACTCTAAAAGTTCCTGCGTAACCGCTGGCGCCGTATTGGGGCGGCTCTCGACAGAATTTGTCTGCTCTGCCAGCGTTTCCGGAATAACGGCGAACCTCGGGGAGAAGGCCGATGAGCCACGGCGACCGAGCGACCGGAGATCCGACCAAGCACGTCGTCGTGCTCGCGCTAGAAAACCGCTCCTTCGATCACATGATCGGCGCGTGCCAGGCGGTCAAACCCGCGATTGACGGGATCGACCCGGCCGGGCCGGCCCGCACCAATTCCTATTCCGGCCAGAGCTATCCGCAGGCACCGGGCGCCTCGCGCATCGTCGCCGATGACCCGCGTCACGAGACGCCGCACGTGCTGGTCCAGATGAAAACGGACGCCGCGGGTATGCCCAATGCGGGGTTTGTCGAGGATTATGCCGCCGCCTATCCGATGCTGACCCCGGACGGCCGCGCTGAGATCATGAACTATCGCGCGACGAACTGCGCGACGGCACGGACCCGCCCCGTTTTCCAGATGCGAAATTGTTCCGGTGAGAGGTCCCTGATCTCATCACCGATAAGGGATTGGTACTCCTCGAAGAGCTTCGATAGCGCGAAGGCTGGTCGCTTTTCCGTTCCCAGCAGCGCCGTGCGGGCCACCGGATCATTGGCAAGTCCCTTAGCCACCAGGGCTTCGAGCCGTTCCAGCCGCTTTTCGGGCGCCGCGGCAACCAACAGGTCGTTTTCGAGGTAGTCAAAGCCGATGGAACGGGCACAGCGGCGCACTTCATCATAGCGGCTGACTTCCACGCTAAAGCGGCCATGAGCGGCACCGCGCCAGAACGCTTCCAGCTGCTCGTTGAGCTTCAGCGCGACGCGATAGGCGCGCCGTCCGGTCCGGTCATCGGCGATCCGCACCTTGGTCGAGTGCTTGACGATCCCGCGGTTGTCGAAGTCGGCGAACTCGCTCGGAACGCGCCGCACGAAGTGCCAGGTGCCATGGCGTCGCGTGAGGAAATCAGGCATGGCGGCGGCACGCTGTTGGACGTTTTGTTGGACGTTTGGCCAGCGCGGTAGCGCGCCGGACCGAACGAAACGACCAAAGCGTAGCAGCGGCAATCCGCTTGCCTATTGTAATTCTTGGTATTTCCAACTTTTGTGCTCCGGGGTATGGAGCACTTCGTCGGCCAACCGCGTTCGGCGGTTGGAGCGGGCGAAGGGATTCGAACCCTCGACCCCAACCTTGGCAAGGACCAGAAGGCACCAAACGGCCAACATCGATCTAAGCAACCCCTCCGATCTCTGTCCCAGCGCCCTCTCGTTCACCACGCACGAATTTAGAGCCTTCATCTTTCGGCGACGATTGGTTTCAATTTCCCGGAGGTTGGAGTGTAAGGAGATCAGACATGGCGCCGATATTCGAGATATCGATCCGCCGAACGATCCGACGGCATCAATTGCGCGAGATGGTGCCGCTTGCCGACAGCACCATCTACGAGATGGAACAGCGCGGAGAGTTTCCGCAGCGCTTCGCCCTCTCGCCGCGCTGCGTCGTCTGGGACCTGGCGGAGGTCGAAGCTTGGCTGGCTTCGCGCCGATCAACTCCAATTGTCCGCGCGAAGTCTCCTGACGTCAGGCAACGGCGATCACGGCCTGTTCGAGGGCCGGGTCGCGTTCAAGTAGTGGCATCGAAGGCGGAATGATCACTGGGACGCGCTTCTTGCCCGCGACCCAGGCGTCGATGATATCTGACCACTCCTGCATCATATGGCGACGCTGAGCTTCATACTCCGCCTTGTTGTATACGCCCCGTGACGAGCGGCCGTCCTCGTGCGCAAGGCACTTTTCGATCCAGTCGCCGTTGAAGCCCAGTTCATTGAGCAGTGTGGATCCCGTCCTTCGGAGATCATGAACCGTGAATGGCTCTAAGGGCAGACCTTCCTTCTTCGCCTGCTCGACAACCGCATAGGTCACCCGATTGAACGTCGCGCGCGACATGGGCGCATCCGCGTCGTAGCGCGACTGCAAAAGGTATCTCGAATTTCCGGCGCACGTCTTCAGCGCGATCATGATATCGAGCGTCTGCCGCGACAAATAGATGTTGTGCGCCTTCGAGCGCTTCATCCGCTCCTTCGGAATCGTCCAGACAGCGTTCTCGAAATCGACCTCATCCCATGTCGCATCCAGAAGCTCGCTCTTGCGCACCATTGTCTGCAGGTAGAGACGCATGCCGAGCCGGATGGTCGGCAGCGTCGCCACCTTCTCGATCAGCTTAAGCATGATCCTGATCTCGGTCGGCGAGAGCGACCGATCCTTCGGCACGAAGGTCGCGATGGAGGACGGCCCCACATCGTCAGCGGGGTTGGAGACCTTCTCGCCGTGCAAGATCGCGAAGCCGTAGATCTGCTTGACGATGTCGCGGACGTGGATCGCCGTCGCTGGCGCACCGCGCTCGACGATCGCGCCGCAATGAGCCCGAAGGTCATCCGGGGTGATTTCGGTCAGCAGTCTGTTGCGCCACTTGGGCAGCAGCTCGCGCTCGAAAATCGACCGGCGCATCGCCCGCGTGCTGTCCGCCATCGGCGCCGCGGTCAGCCATTTCTCGCCGAACTCGCCAAAGCTCTTCGCTTCCAGGAGCCGGCGCTTCTCGCGCTGCTTTTCAATCGCCGGCGACCGCCCCTCGCTGATCGCCCGCTTGGCGTCGATGCACAGCTCGCGCGCACGAGCGAGCGATAGGCCCGCTGGCCCGTACTTGCCGAACGTGACGGTCTCGCGCCGCCCGTTCATCCGGTAATCCAGCCGAAAAGTGAGGGTCCCCGAGGGCTTCACGAGCACATACATGCCGTCCCGGTCTGTCACCTTATAAATTTTGTCTTTTGGTCTCAGGTGTTTAAGAGCTGCATCCGTCAGCATTTGGGCCGCCTCCTCGAAAAAAGACCGTCAGGCCCTTTTCGGCGTCCTCACGACTAAATCTCTTTTTCTTACAGCATATTAAGGCGAAAAAAAGACCGTCAGAGGTCACTCACACCTGACGGTATCGGACAAAATCGGATTTCGCAATGGGGAAGCGTACCGTCAGGGAGTCCGTCAGCGGCGATCTCTGCCGGCCGATAGCCCCCGAACGTCTTTGGATAATTTTATTTTGTTTATCAGTATGTTATGTAGGCGTCGGGGACACTGTGGGATAGCCCCGGCCGGGCCAAAATCATTCCCACTCGATCGTGCCGGGGGGTTTTGAGGTAACGTCGTAGACGACGCGATTGATGCCGCGCACCTCATTGATAATGCGGGTTGCCGCCCGGCCGAGGAATTCGTGCGAGAACGGGAAGGTGTCGGCGGTCATCCCGTCGGTCGAGGTCACCGCGCGTAGGGCGCAGGCATAGTCATAGGTCCTGGCGTCGCCCATCACGCCGACACTGCGCACTGGCAACAATACGGCGAAGGCCTGCCAGATCGCGTCGTAAAGCCCGGCGTTGCGGATTTCTTCGATAAAGACCGCGTCGGCCTTGCGCAGAATTTCGATTTTTTCGCGGGTGACTTCGCCCGGGATGCGGATCGCCAATCCTGGCCCCGGGAACGGGTGACGACCGACCAGCCGCTCGGGGAGCCCGAGCTCGCGGCCCAGCTCGCGCACCTCGTCCTTGAACAATTCACGCAACGGCTCGACCAGCCGCAATTTCATGCGTTCGGGCAGCCCGCCGACATTGTGGTGCGACTTGATCGTGACCGACGGGCCGCCCTGGGCGCTGGTCGATTCGATCACGTCGGGATAGAGCGTTCCCTGGGCGAGAAATTCGACATCGCCCAATTTGTGGGCCTCTTCGTCGAATACATCGACAAAGGTGGCGCCGATGCGCTTGCGCTTTTCCTCGGGGTCGGTGACGCCCGCCAATTTCGACAAGAATAGGTCGCCGGCGTCGCGGTGGACGAGCGGGATGTTGTAATGCCGACGGAACAGATCGACGACCTCCTCCGGCTCGCCCAACCGCAGCATCCCGGTATCGACAAAGATACAGGTCAACTGGTCGCCGATCGCCTCGTGCAAGAGTGCTGCGGCGACCGCCGAGTTGACCCCACCGGATAAGCCGAGCACGACATTGCCGTGGCCGACTTGCCGGCGAATGCGGTCGATGATCTGGGCATGGAACTGCGCCATCGTCCAATCGGGACGGCAGCCGGCGACCTTGTGCGTGAAATTGCGCAACAGTTCGGCGCCCTGCGGCGTATGCGCGACCTCCGGATGAAACAATGCCCCATAGAACCGCCGGCTGTCGTCGGCGATCGCGGCGTAGGGTGCCGCTTCGCTCGCGGCGACCGCGCGAAACCCGGCTGGCAACGTGTCGACCTTGTCACCGTGGCTCATCCATACCTGGGCGCGGCCGCCCTTGGGCCACAGCCCGTCGAACAGCAGGCAGTCGTCGACAATGTCGACAAAAGCACGGCCGAATTCCTGGTGCTCGCTCAAGGTGACGCGGCCGCCCAATTCGTCGCACATCGTCTGCATGCCGTAGCAGATGCCGAGCACCGGCACGCCGAGCTTGAAGACGGCATCGGGGGCCCGTGGGGCTGTGCCTTCGGTGACCGAGGCCGGCCCTCCCGACAGGATGACCGCGCGCGGGCCGAAATCGCGGACTTTGGCGTCGTCGATCGTGAACGGATGGATCTCGCAATAGACGCCGCTTTCGCGCACCCGGCGCGCGATCAGCTGAGTCACCTGGCTGCCGAAATCGAGGATCAGAATGCGGTCGGACATGGCTCTCAATATAGTTCAACCGGGTCGATGGCGCCGGATTTCTCCGCCATCGCGCCCCGGCAGCGCCAACCGATATCAAACAATTTGCCGATAATTGCGAGCGCCACGACGTGAGCCGGCTACCCGTCCGCCAAACTGGCGGGCTAGCGTTCAGCCAGAGCCGGTTTGCTCACTCGCACAAGCGAGCACAAATCAGTGCAGCCGGGTTGATTGCCATCTCTCCGGCTTGACCAGCCAGCGCGATTCGTCCTCGCACAAATCTCTGACCGGGCAGTCGCGGCACCGCCGGCCACCTTCGTCGCGCCCGACCTCCCGGCAAGCTTCTTTGAGCGAGCGCGCCGTCGACTGCAGAAACCGGGGCCGCCTAAAAAGGGTGGGGTCGTTCATGCGCGTTGTCCCGGTTGCTTTTTTGTGGGAGCGATTATCAGGGTGTTGCCCCGCCGCGCGATTGATCTGGATCAATCGGCTGTTTCGGATTTGGCCTGCACAGTGGGGCGGGTCAGCCCTCGCTCAGCGGCTTTCTGACGACCATCACGCCAGGATCCGCCGGCTGACTGGCAATCGTGAACCCAAATTCACGGCACATCCGCAGCATCGGCTCGTTCTCCCGCAGCACGTACCCGGCCAACTCGCCAATGCAACGCTGCCGGGCAACCGCGATCAGCCGGTTCATCAACAGGTAGCCGAGGCCTCTTCCCTTCCAATCGCTGCGAATAGTAACCGCGTATTCGGCGCGCAGGCGATCGGGGTCGGCGAAATAGCGCACCACGCCCAGCGGCGTTTGGTCGTTTAAGGCGATCAGCGCCAGTTCGCGATCGTAATCGAGCTGCGACAGCCGCGCGGCAACCGCATGGGTGAGCCCATGCAAGGGCGTGAAAAACCGCAGCCGCATGTCTTCGGGGCTCATGTGCTCGGCGAGATCCTGCAACAGCGGTTCGTCCTCCGGGCGCAGCGGCCGCAACTCGATGACCGTGCCGTCGCGCAAAGTCTCGGCCGATATCAGCTCCTGCGGATAGGGCGCGATCGCCAGCCTCGCTTCCGACGCGCCGGTCGCCGGCGCCACGCGCAGCCGAGCGTCGGCCACGATCGCCCCGGCAGCCTCGGCGAGCACCGGATCGAGCTTGAGTTCCTTGATCTCCGGGAGATCGGCGGCGAGCTGACCGATGCGGATCAGCAGTACAACAAGCGCGTCGATATTGGCGGGCGGATAGCCGCGGCGACCCGCCAATAGCTGCGAGGCGCGGGTCCGATCGATCAGCTGTCGGGCGAGAAGGCCGTTCAGCGGCGGCAATTCGAGCGAATAGTCACCGGCGATATCGCCAGTGAAGCCGTTTTGCCCAAACGCGACCAGTGGCCCGAATATCGGGTCTTCGACGAGCCCGACGGAGAGCTCGACGCCTCCCGGCCGGCGGATCATCGGCTGGACGATAAACCCGTCGACCCGCGCCTCGGGATGGGCGGCCTCGGCCGGGTCGGCTACCAGCCGGCCCTCGGCCAACGGGATGCCGTAGGCGGCCAATACGGCGGCGGTGGCCCCGGGATCGACCCATGAACCGCCAGCGGCGATCGTCGTTGTGATCGCCTGTCGCGCCGCGGACAGATCGGGCACAAACGCGTCGGTGCGCGCCGGCGGGGTCTCCATCAGCAATGCACGGTTCTGACGATACCGAACCCGGTGCATAAAGGCCGCGACCGCGCTATCCGGCGTCTCGTAGCTGGCGATACCGCTTTCGGCGAAAAGCTTGCGCCCGACCTGCGCGGAATCCTCGCCGAGCCAAGCGGCGAAGATGTTTTTTCCAGCGAGCGCCTCCGGTCGCGCGGCTTTGATCGAACTCGATAACGGTTTGTGCACACTCCGCAGGGTCCACCAATGCCGTCGGCGAGTTGAGCACAACGATGGCGTCGATCTCGCGATCGCGGATTAGTTGACCAATCGCGTTGGAGTAGCTTTTTCCGGACGCGGCGACCCCAAGATCGACCGGATTGTGGCCGCTCCAGCTTGGCGGCAGAACGGCGCGCAACGCGGCGGCCGTATTCTCTGAAATGGTCGCCAAACGGCCGCCGGCGGCATCGAGGGCATCGGCCGCAAGCAATCCTGCCCCCCCACTGTTGGTCAGGATCGCCAAGCGGTCGCCGAGTTGCGCGCGCGTCGACGCCAAGGTCTCGGCCGCCGCGAAAAGCTCGGCCATGGTCTCGACCCGCAATACCCCGGCACGGCGAAAGGCCGCGTCATAGACCGGATCAGCATTTCGGAGTGCGCCGCAATAGGAATTTACTGCATCTTCCCGGCTGGCCGAACGGCCCGCCTTAAGAATCAGCACCGGCTTGCTGCGGGCTGCTGCTCTGGCCGCCGACATGAATTTGCGGCCACTCCCAAGTGTCTCGACATAGAGCAAGATCGCGCGTGTCGCGGCGTCTGTCGCCAAATAGTCGAGCAGGTCGCCAAAATCGACATCGGCCATGTCGCCAAGCGAGACGACATGCGAGAAGCCGATGCCATGAGGCACGGCCCAGTCGAGCATCGCGGTAACGATCGCAGCAGACTGGCTGACAAACGCGATGCTTCCGACAGCGGCCGTCAGATGCGAAAAGCTCGCATCGAGGCCGAGCGAGGGCACCAAAACACCGATCGAATTGGGTCCGACGATCCGCAGCAGATAGGGCTTTGCCGCGTCGAGCATTGCTTGCTGCAGTTCGTGGCCTTGGTTACCGGGAGTAGCAAAGCTCGCACCGAGCAGGACCGCGGCGCGGGTGCCACGCGCGCCCAGCTCGCCGATCAGTGAAGGCATTCGATCGGGCGGGGTGGTTATCACCGCGAGGTCGGGGGCGTGCGGTAGCGCCGCAACATCCGGGAAAGCGGCGATCTTGCTGTCGCCGGCATGGCGGTCGACCATCATCAAATCGCCGCTGAACCGAGCCCGAGCCAGATTACGGGCGACGATCGAGGCCACCGAACCCGGCTGCGATGTGGCGCCGATCAGCGCTACCGATGCCGGCCTGAACAGTCGCTCCAGGTTCCGAACCGACACCGGTTCCTCCGATCCTGTTGGTGACACGGCGGTTTAGGTAATCGGCTCATCACGCGAGTGAGGAGCGGCGAGCGCCCATTTCTCGCCCGCCAGCGCGCTGCCTACCGCGACATCCGCTCGCCCTCACGCCATTAGTGTGACTTACTTCTAGGCGAAAAAAGCTATAGTTTATCAGTTAAACACGACCGCCTCGACTCGCCCCGGGGCGGCAACTCGCGGGCAAACACCGGTGGCTGCCAGAATATCCTTCACTGCGGCGGCTCTTTTGATGGCGCTCGGAGCCTTTTTTGGCGCCGGGCCGAGTCCGGGCGGGTCGCTCGATCCGTTCGGGATCCTGTTCTTGTTTGTGGCGTGGTTGCTTTGGTTCGCCTGGGACCTAGTCCGCGACGGCTTCGCTTCCGGCCCGATGGACTTCATGCTGGTTAGAGCGGCGCTGCTGCTCAGGAATAAATTGAAGCAGAAAAGCCCGGACTGAACCGCAACCTCAAGAGCTCGATCGCGCCGCGCTGCGCGCTTGCTTTGAGCAAGGGGCAGCTGGCGCACGGTTCAAACCAGGTGCCAGCGTAGAGTCTCACCGGCGCGGAACGGGATGACGGCGGTCTCGCCCGCGCCGACCCGCTCGGGGACCGCAAAGGGCTCGCGACACAAGACCACGCGCTCCTCATTGGCCGGCAGACCGTAAAAGTCGGGGCCGTTCAACGAGGCGAAGGCTTCGAGCCGGTCGAGCGCGCCGTTCTCCTCGAACACCTCGGCGTAAAGTTCAACAGCGCAGGATGCGGTAAAGATGCCGGCGCAGCCGCAGGCGGTCTCCTTGGCCGGCTGTGCGTGCGGGGCGCTATCGGTGCCGAGAAAAAAGCGGCGGTTGCCCGATGTCGCGGCGCGCCGCAACGCCTGGCGATGCTTTTCGCGCTTGGCAATCGGGAGGCAGTAAAGATGCGGGCGAATGCCGCCGGCGAACAATGCGTTGCGGTTGATTTGCAGATGATGTGCCGTGATCGTCGCGGCCAGATTGGCGCTCGCGGAAAGAGCGTAATCGACAGCCTCTTCGGTGGTGATGTGCTCGAAGACGATCTTGAGTCCGGGCAAGCGACGGCGCAGCGGGTCGAGCACCCGGTCGATAAACACCGCCTCGCGGTCGAAGACGTCGATCTCGGGGTCGGTGACCTCGCCATGCACCAATAACGGCATCCCGATCTCGGCCATACGCTCGAGTACCCGATACACCCGATCAATGTCGGTAACGCCGAGGGCGGAGTTGGTCGTGGCATGCGCCGGATAGAGCTTGACCGCGGCAAAGACGCCTTCAGCATACCCGCGCGCCACTTCGGCGGGGTCGGTTGTGTCGGTCAAATAGCAGGTCATCAGCGGTGTGAAGCGGGCTGCAGCCTTCTCCGCCAGTCCAGGCGGGGTAGGGGAGGGGCTGAGCGCCGCGAAAATGCGCTCGCGATAGGCCCGCGCGGCCGCCACAGTGGTGACCGGCGGCAGCAGGTTCGGCATCACGATTGCGCGACCGAATTGGCGCGCGGTGTAGGAGAGCACCTGGGCCAACATCGCACCGTCGCGCAGATGAACATGCCAGTCATCCGGCCGCCGCAATGTCAGAGATGCGGGTATTTGCGCCATCTGCGGACCATACGCCGAGCACTGTGTCCGGACCATCCTCTCGCCCGGTAATGACGAGAGCACGGGCCGGACCTATATCAAGCAAAGCGCGAGAAACACGTGGTGGCGCGGCAGTGGCGGAGGATGGAAATGAGCGGATGCATCGTCGGCTGGGCGCACAGTAAATTCGGCAAACATGACGGCCGCGACATCGAATCGCTGATCGTCGAAGTCACGCAAGCGGCTCTCGCCGATGCCGGGGTTGCTGCCGCCGAGATCGATACGGTTTATCTCGGCACGATGAATGGCGGCTTTGTCCGCCAGGAATTCCCCGCCTCCTTGGTATTTCAGGCCGATCCCGGGTTTCGCTTCAAGCCGGCGACCCGGGTCGAGGATGCCTGCGCCACCGGCTCGGCCGCTATCCATCAGGGGCTGAACGCGATCGCCGCCGGCAAGGCGCGCCTCGCGCTCGTCGTCGGCGTCGAAAAGATGACCGAGGTCGGCGGCGCTCAGGTTGGCGATATCCTGTTGGGCGCCAGCTACCGCAAGGAAGAAGACGCGATCGAGGGCGGCTTTGCCGGCATCTTTGGCCAGATCGCGCAGAGCTATTTCCAGCGCTATGGCGATCAATCCGACGCATTGGCGCGGATCGCCGCAAAAAACCACAAAAATGGCGTCGCCAATCCGTTGGCGCAGATGCAAAAGGATCTCGGCTACGAATTCTGCCGCACGGTGTCGGACAAGAACCCGATCGTTGCCGGGCCCCTAAAGCGCACTGATTGCTCGCTGGTGTCGGATGGTGCGGCGGCGGTCGTGCTCGCCGATACCGCGACTGCGCTCAGCCTGAAGAAGGCGGTGTTTTTCCGCGCCGCCGAGCAAGTCAACGATTTCCTGCCGATGAGCCGGCGCGACGTCATCGCGTTCGAGGGGCCGGCAGTCGCCTGGCAGCGGGCCTTGGCGAATGCGCGGCTCAAACTCGACGACCTCGATCTTGTCGAGACCCATGACTGCTTCACGATCGCCGAACTGATCGAATACGAAGCGATGGGCTTGACGGCAAAGGGCGAGGGCGCGCGCGCGATCCTCGAGGGGTGGACGGAGAAAGACGGAAAGCTGCCGGTGAACCCGTCGGGAGGGCTCAAGTCAAAAGGCCACCCGATCGGCGCCACTGGCGTGTCGATGCATGTCTTGGCGGCGATGCAGGTGACAGGACAGGCGGGCGGGATCCAGGTGCCGGGTGCTGCGCTGGCCGGGGTCATGAATATGGGGGGTGCGGCAGTAGCGAATTTTGTCAGCATTCTTGAGCCACTGCGCGCCTGACCCCCGATTGGCGGTTCAGGCATGAGGTTTGCACGACGCTAAGAAAACGGGACCGGCGTCAACGGCGGCGAAATCATCTCGCTGTAGAGAGGCATCATGGCGTCGTTTCGGGCTTTGGTGCTGCGTGAAGAAGGCGGAAAAGTCGCTGCCGCGATCGAGGCGGTGGATGAGGCGCGACTGCCCCCCGGCGACGTTGAAATTGCCGTCGAATATTCGACCCTAAACTACAAGGACGGGATGATCCTGCAGGGGATCGGCCGTCTGGTGCGCGATTATCCGCATATTCCCGGCATCGATTTTGCCGGCACTGTCAAGCATTCCGCTTCCGCCGAATTCGCCCGCGGCGACCTGGTTATCCTGACGGGTTGGCGAGTCGGTGAGGTGCATTGGGGCGGCTATGCCGAAAAGGCGCGGGTCAAGTCGAAATGGCTGGTGCGGCGGCCGGACGGGCTCAGCGCGGCGCAGGCGATGGTGATCGGCACCGCAGGCTTCACCTCGATGCTGGCGGTGATGGCGCTCGAGCGGCACGGCCTTGCTCCAGGCGCGGGCGATGTTCTGGTCACGGGCGCCGCGGGCGGTGTCGGCAGCGTTGCGACGGCGTTGTTGGCGCGGCTCGGTCATCGCGTCATCGCCTCAACCGGCCGACCCGAGCTGCGCGACTATCTGACCGGGCTCGGCGCCGCCGATCTGATCGATCGCGCCGCACTCGCCGCGATGCCGGCTCGACCGCTTGACCGCGAGCGCTGGGCCGGCGCGGTCGATGCGGTCGGCGGGACAACCTTGGCGACGATACTGACCCAGCTCAGATATCGCGCCAGCGTGGCGGCGTGCGGGCTTGCCGGCGGCAGCGATTTGCCGGCGACAGTGATCCCGTTCCTGCTGCGCGGGGTCAATCTGCTGGGGATCGAACTCGGTGATGTGCCCGCGCGATCTGCGCGTCGAAGCATGGCGGCGGCTGGCGCGAGATTTGCCGCTCGATAGCCTTGACCAAATGACCGAGATCGTCCCGCTCGCGGCCTTGCCCGAGCTGGCGCCGAAGATTCTACGAGGAGCGGTGCGCGGCCGCATTGTCGTCGATGTTAAAGCCTGAACAGCGGGGGAATTGTCGCCATGATCCGGCGTTGGCGGAGTATGAAAGGCCATTCTTCTCAACCTCGTAACCTAACCGCCGCACAGCGCGGCCAAATCGTCCAGCGGGTAATCGTCGACGGCTGGACCGTCGCCGATGCCGCCGCAGCCGCCCGAGTTCCCGAGCGAGTTGTCGCAGCTTGGGTCGACGATTTCCGTCAGCGCGGCATGGGCAGTCTGCGCCAGCGGCCGGGCAAGACCGTCGTTGTCGGTTACATGCATTTCCGCTTCGCCCGATCGGTTCGTGTCGCTTTTCGCGGCATTGGGCTGGGATTTCGCTGGCTGTTCATGTTCCAGCGGCCCGCGGCGCCATTACCGATTCGCCAATCGCGCGACGACCGCCGAGGCGGATCTTAACCGCTAAGCCGGCTGCGCCTGTCGATTAATCCTCGGCTTCGCGCAACTCTAGCCTTTTCGCCGGTCGATAGTTCGGTGATCACGCCTTAGGCGCTATATAGCCCGGGCGGTAGTGCGATTGGGGTGCGCCGCCCGGGGCGGGGATGCAGAACATGGCTTGGGGTCGGCGCTCGATTGCGCGGCTCCTGTTTGGCTGTTTGACAGCAGGGTTCTTGGCCGGCGTGGCCCGGAGTCAGCCACCAGGCGGCGGTTCTGCTGTGGGCCATAACAAAGCCCGGCCGCGCCATCACCCGTTGGTTGTCATTGACCCGGGACATGGCGGGGTCGATCCGGGCGCGATCGGCATCGATGGCGCCTATGAAAAATATATTACTTTCGCGGTGGCGATCGATCTGGCCCGGTTGCTCAGATCAACCGGTTTGTTGCGCGTCGCGCTGACCCGTCGCAGCGACGAATATGTGCCGTTGCGCGAGCGCGTCGCCCGCGCGCATGTCTTGCACGCCGATCTCTTTATTTCGATCCATGCCGATGCGCTTCCAAATCCGGAGAAGCGCGGTCTCTCAGTCTTTACGTTGTCGACAAAGGCGTCGGACCGCGAGGCGGCCGCACTCGCCGATAGCGAGAACCGAGATGTCATTGCCGGTGTCCGGCTCACACATCAACAGCGCGAGATCGGGGCCATATTGATTGATCTCGTGCGCCGCGAGACCGATAACCGGTCGCGCCAATTGGCCCGCGATGTCGTTACCTCACTCGCACGCGATGCCCCGCTACTTGAAAACCCGGAGCGTTCGGCGGGCTTTGTCGTGTTGACCGCGCCCGACATCCCGTCAGTACTGGTCGAACTTGGCTGCCTCTCGAACCCAATCGAGGGGAAATTGTTGCAGCGGCCTTTCTACCGGCAACGACTGGCGCGCGGTCTCGCAGATGCAATCGAGACGTATTTTAGCGGACATACCGGACCCTGAACCGCGCTAGCCGACAGCACCCACAGTACCAGGACACTTGTCTCATTGGTTAAAGTGGGTCAAGTGTATTGCGATACAGCAGGTGTCTCAGGGTAGACATCCTACTTAATCCTACCTGAAAAGGTCAGGTATTATCTCATCATATTTAAATGTTTAACTGACCATTTGCCGATTACGGGACCTTGGCACGCGGATTGCTCCGCTTACGTGGGCCGCTGCACGCACTTTGCCCCGTAAAACTGGGTGTCGTCGAGGCATTTCGGCGCAGTTGAGGGGTGACGGAACAGCACGTTCAACAGGCGACAAGCACATTTGGGCCCGCAGGGTGAGTCGGTCTCGCAGTATTCAAATTTGCGAGACCGATCACACTCATCAAGACCACCTACTGGAAATTTTAGCGGGCCTGCCGCTTCGGCTGGGCGGTGTCTGGAAGCGCGTCCCGCCTCTTTTCATAAAAACTGAGTTGTGTGAGCCGGCTCACAGCCGTCTCGGGTCCGAGAGCCGAAACTGCATCAAGGCGACCGCAACCGGCGCCGGATGACTCTCGATATCGTCGAGGTGACGGCCATGATCGATCTCTCGCTAACGGCACTGACGAAAGCTTGGATTACCGCGGTAATCGCATCGGGCGTGTTATTGATGGCGCTCGCGACCGCGCAGATGTCGAACCGCGCGGTTTATCTCCGCTGTCTGCCCCAGGCACTGCAGCTGATCACCGACGGCCCGCCGCCGATCATCGACAGGTGGAATTAAGCGGCGCCGGCGGGCCAGACGGGCTCGTGATAGCCGAGCGGCGCGGTTGGCCGTGCCCAATAAGGCGGGGTTTCGGAGAGGCGCACCGTCGGTCCGAGGTGTCGCAGTCGCCCTACCGGCGTATCGCTCTCAATCGACCAGCGGGCGATTTCCGCCGGGTAAAGCTCCTTGTCGACGTTCCGAAGACTTGCCTCCGGCACCTCGCCGCGATCCACGAGCCATTTGCCGGTCTGCGCCAGCGAGATCCGGACGAGCCAGCTGCCGCCCTCCTGGGCCCGCCGCGCCAGCGCCACCATCGCACCAAACGCCATCAGGTAACCTGTCAAATAATCGATCGCCGATACCGGATAGAATTGCGGGCCTGGGTTGGGGCCGGGAAACAGCTCGCCCTGTCGTGTCGTAATCCCGCTGACGGTCTGAACCACGGTGTCGAAGCCGCGTCGCGAGGCCCACGGGCCAACATGGCTGAACGCGCACATCGATACATAGACAAGCCCCGGGCGAATTTTCGACAATTCCTCCGGCGACAAACCGCGATTGCCCAATGTTCCCGGCCGATACCCTTGCGTAAAGACATCGGCTTTGCTCACCAGCCCCAAAAGGGTGTCGAGGTCACGCGGTTGGCGCAAATCGAGATGCGCCTGCAATTTGCCGTGGCCGGTATCGTATTCCTGGTAGCCGATATTGGGCAGATGCGGGGCGGTGATCTTCATTACATCGGCGCCGTGCTCGGCGAGGGTGCGCGCTGAGGTCGGCCCGGCCAGCACCCGCGTCAGGTCGAGGACGCGGATGCCGGACAGCGGCCGCTCTGCTTCGGGCAATGGTTCGGGTGCGCTGTCGCCAATCTTGATAATTTCCATTAGGGGCAATGAGGCGATCGCCGCCGCTTGCGGATGCTTCGCCCACTCCGCCATGCTGCGCACCATGCCGCCGGCCCCCTTGGCGGCCAGGATCGCCTCTTCAAGTTCGAGCGCGTCCCAATTCGCGACCGCCCGTCGCACCGCTTCCTTTTCCTCTGGAACGCCAAGGACGCTCAGTGCTGCCGCGCGGTGATTGGGGAAATTGGCGTGGACATAGCTCCATCGCCCGTTTTTTGCGGGGTAGACGCCCATCACCCGGTTGCGCTCGGTCGAGATTGGGGCGCCGTTGATTTGCATGTAGTGACCGCTGCGCAGTGAGGCGACTGCCTGGCGCAAATCGACCGCGACCTCTTGCCGGCTGCCGCTGCGCAATTCCCATAAATCGGCGGCGGCGAGACCAGTGGCGGCGAGCGCGGCGGCACCTGCCGCGCCGATGCGGAATGGCGTCGGCAGTACCGGGTCGTCGCCGCCGGTTATCTCGACCTGCTTAAGCTTCTCTTCGGGCCAGCCGGCGATTGGCAGGATCGTGCGCAGCGCGTCGTAGGCCATCTTTCCTCCTATCGAATTGGCGGCGCTTGCCTCGGCGCCGGGCGATGGCCGATGATGCCTCGAAATGACGCAGGAAGGGAATGCCAATGAGCCTAGTCATGATCGTCGTTGAGTTCGAGGTGAAACCCGAGCACCGCACCCAATTCATCGAGCTGATGCGTGGACACGCGCGGCGCTCGCGTGGCGACGACGGCTGCCTGCAATTCGACATTATGCTGCCCAACAGTGACGAGCAGCACGTTTATCTGATCGAAAAATGGCGCGACCAGGCCGCGCTCGACGAGCACTCGAAAGGGCCGATGCCCGGCGCCACCTATAAGGACTGGATCATAGGCCGCAAAGTCGCGCGCGGCGCACCGGCCGATTAAAAAAGACCGCAGCGCGCGGGCCGATCAAGACAGGGAGAGCCGTTATGGGGCTCGCATTGCGCGCTGCGTTGCTCTGCTGTTTAGCGCTGGCGATCGGCGCCGCGACTTTGCCTGCGGCCGATGCGGCCAGTACTCCGAGCTTTGCGCCCAAACCAGCGAAGGCCCCGGCTGAAACCGCGCCGCCCTCGGAAATTCAGGCTCTTCTGAACCTGTTGTCCGATCCGAAGGTCCAGGCCTGGCTCGCTGAGCACAACAAAAATGCGACGCCCGC
This sequence comes from uncultured Alphaproteobacteria bacterium, assembly GCA_963777435.1. Lineage (GTDB taxonomy): Bacteria > Pseudomonadota > Alphaproteobacteria > ATCC43930 > CGMCC-115725 > AP-15. The sequence goes on along the minus strand of CAVZQT010000003.1, from coordinate 1,129,484 downwards.
GGCATCACCGAAACCCACGCTCGAATCCCCCGAGGCGATGATGTCCTCGCGTGTCGAGGCGGTGCGCGAACACATCAACGGGATGGTTGATGTAATGCCGGGCATGCCGGCCGAGTTCGCCCACGCCATGGATGTGTTCCACGATAAGCTGGGCAACCGCCGGCCGGAGCGCATCCTTGGCTTGATCGTTGTGTTCGCGGCACTGGGTTTTGGTGTCGAGGCGCTGTTTTGGCTCGCGACAAAGCGAATCCGACTGCATCTCGAAGCACATGCGGTTCAAACCGTCGGCGACCGCGTGCGTGTCGTTGCCGAACGCGCGGCCTTTGCGCTGGGGTTAGTCATCGCCTACGCCATTGGCAGCATCGGCGCCTTTCTGGCGTTTGATTGGCCTTCGCTGCTACGTCGTATCGTACTGGGCTATCTGATCGTTTTTTTGGCTGTTCGCATCGCCGCTGTGCTCGGGCGCTTTTTGCTGGCGCCGTATAACGAGCGATTGCGCGTCATCCCGATGGATACGGCGACGGCACGGTTCTGGTATGTGCGGCTTAAGCTCGTCGTCGGCTGGTTGTTGCTCGGGCTCGTGACAAAGGGCGTGCTCGGCGCCCTCGAAGTTTCACTTCCGGCCCGTGACATCGTCGGTTACGGCTTCGGGCTCGGCATCCTGGTGCTGCTGCTCGAAGCCATCTGGCGCCGACCGGGCGAAAGCGCCGACGCGGGACCGGAGCCGGTGCGCGAAAGCCGTCATTTGAGCCGCGTTAAACTTAACGCACTGTTGACCGCCGGCCTTGTCCTGCTGTGGGGTTTGCGCGTCGCGGGGATGATGCCTGCGTTCTGGCTGCTGCTCGTCGCGCTGGTCTGGCCGCTTGCCGACCGTCTCACTCGGCTCGGGGTCGAGCATATTCTGCGGCCGCCGGGTACAACCGAGGCTGCCGGGGTGCCAACGCTCGCCACCGTCTTTCTCGAGCGTGGGCTGCGGGCGGCATTGATCATCTCTGCGCTGGCGCTGCTCGCCTGGGGGTGGGGGATCGATATCGAGAGCTTGACCGCGAACGAGACGATGATGAACCGCTTCGCGCGCGGCGCCTTGAGTGCGGTCGCAATTGCGCTGATCGCCGATTTTGTCTGGCATGTTGCAAGAGCCGCGATCGACACCAAACTCGCCGAGACGACGGATCCGGGCGTGGCGACAACCGCCGAGGCGCGACGCCGGGCGCGGTTGCGCACCTTATTGCCGATCTTCCGCAACGTCTTGTTTGTCGTCGTGGTCGTCGTAGCGGCGATGATGGCGCTGTCGGCGCTTGGCGTCGAGATCGGCCCGCTGATCGCCGGCGCCAGTGTGATCGGCGTCGCGATTGGTTTTGGCGCGCAAACCTTTGTCCGCGATGTGATCGCCGGCATGTTCTATCTGCTCGACGATGCCTTTCGCGTCGGCGAGTACATCCAGAGTGGAAATTACAAAGGAACCGTCGAGGGCTTCAGCATCCGATCGGTGAGGCTCCGCCATCAGCGCGGACCGCTCTTCACCGTGCCGTTCGGCCTCTTGGGCGCGGTTGAAAACATGAGCCGCGACTGGGTTATCGACAAGATCACGCTCGGCGTCACCTACGATACCGACCTCGAACTCGCCAGAAAGCTGATAAAACAGGTCGGGCTCGAATTGGCGGCCGAGCCCGAATTTGCGCCGTTGATCCTTCAGCCGCTAAAATTGCAAGGCGTCGATGCGTTTGGCGATTTTGCGATCCAGCTGCGCGCCAAGATGATGACTTTGCCGGGCGAGCAGTTCGTGATCCGGCGGGCGGCTTTTGCGCGGATCAAAAAAGCCTTCGACGCCAATGGCATCAAATTCGCCTTCCCGACGGTACAGGTAGCGGGCGACAGGGATTCCGTCTCCGCTGCCGTCGCCCAGGAAGCGCTAATGTTGGCCCGGCCGCAAGCCGCCGAGTAACGAGGGAGCGGGCCCTTCTCGGGTGCCCGCTCGCTCTCGTCACCAAATCTCTGACGGAGCGACTGATTTATCGGCCGCCGCCGCTGCCGCCGGCGCCACTGCCTACGCCGATGCCGCCGCTGCTACCGTGACCGCCCTGAGTACCCACCGCTCCGGTCCCGGCGCCGCCGTACCCTTGCGTACCGAGGGTTCCAGTCCCAGTCCCAGTCCCAGTGTTACCGTAGCCGGTGCCCCCGTACACGGTATTGCCCAGGGTTCCGGGGCCGCTGGCGCCATAGCCGGTCCCGTACGTGCTGTAGCCATGGGACCGGGGAGCGGCGCGGTAGCCTGCATTGGCCATGCTTCCGGCTCGGCCGTCATAGCCGGCATTGTTGCCCATCGTCGAGGCGCCGCCGGTGTTGCCCAGCGTATTGGCCGCGGTATTGCCGACGCCGCCAGCACTGGCCGAGGGATGACCCGTGCCAGCCCCGAAATCTCCGGTCGGGTTGCGGGTATTGGAGCTGTCTAGCCCATAACCCTGAGGTCCCCCCATGCCGTAACCGAAGCTGCCATAGGCCAAATTCCCGTAGCCCGGGTTGCCGACGGCGCCGCCGCTCAGCGACGGTGTGGCCGCCGCACCACCTGCGCCCGTACCCGCGCCGGTTTGAGCGAAGGCTATCAGGGAAGTCCCGGCAACAAACGCCGCGGTCGTCATCAGCAAGCGAATGGTTTTCCGCATCCGAAATTCTCCTCTCGAGGACGCTGTCGTTGCCAGCCGGCCGCGATCTTTGAGCGGCTCAACCGGGGCCGGTCAGGTTCGAAAAGACCTGGCCCGATCGACAGAACAACGACGATCGGGGCAAATAGGCGCGAAATTCAGCGGCGGCGTAACCTGGGTTCGCCGGCCTCAGCTTGTGGTCGATTGGGTTCGAGAATGGGCCCCGCTACGCGCGCTTTCGCATGCATAGCGGCGCAGAGGCATACCAGAGATATCGGCCGAAGAACCAATCTGGTTTCGGACGACAGGAACGCTTTAGAATTTTACGCGGAACTCGCCCATCAGGACTTGTTCCTGTCCGAGAATGTTGGCCACCGCTCGGCGCTGGCCCCATAGATATTCGACACCGGTATCGACAAAGGCGACCGGACTCCAGATCACGTTGAAATTGACGGCCTGCAAGCGACTGTTCGCGACCGTCGATTCAACCGGGCCAACGAGCTGCGACGAGACGTCAGCCTGCCAATAACCATAGGCGAGGTTGGACCGGAGATTGGGCAGCCACCAATGCTGATAACCGACGGTGCCCCCAGCCATCATGATTGGCTTGACCAAAACACTGGCGGCAGCGGCGGCGCTGGTTGGCGTCACCAAATAGTTGGTCGCGAGATCGCCGCCGGTCGCGTTGGTCAGATAGCGGCCGATGCCGTTGCCGACGGTAAACTGCCACTGGAAATCGTCTTTACCCCAGCCAAACCAGCCGGGTTTGACGTCGCCGGAGAGGCCGCCGCCATAGCCGACATACTTCTGGTCTACGTATCTGCCGTCATTGATTGTCAATGTCGGACGAAGCACACCCCGGAAATTCACGTGGCCCCACGGTTGCGCCCAATAGGAGGCAAAGGTCAGGTCGGGGGCCGAGCTCTTGGTCGGGTTGAATGTCAATGTGCAGCCCGAGGCATTGGTTACGGCGAGCCCATTGGCGACGCAGGAACCTGTGCCGCCGTTGCTCGCGGGGACCAGACCGGCGGTCGTGTTGACGACCTGGTTTGTCGAATCAGTCGCGGTCTTGCCGGCCGGCGTCAGGAGGGCGGTTTCGGGCTGTTCCGCTGAGACCGACCAAGAACTCCCCCAAGGTCCATCGTAAGTGTAGCGAAGTTGCGGTATGCGCTGCGGTCCGGCGATACCGGGCATTCCGTCGTCGGCGATGGTTTCGGGCTCGGCTGAAGCGTCGCGAAAGTTGGAATTGGCTTGGCCGGCGAGAAACCCGTCCAACGTCGCAAAGGCGTAGCGCAACCTCGGGATCAGCGCGCCGTTGACGCTCGTCAGGCCGTTCTGGCCCGTCCCGCTGAAATTGTTGGTCCCCTTGAAGTCGATTTCAAGGAAGGTGCGGGATATCCCCCAAGCGGTCGGTGTCTGGGTTTCGATATTAAAGCGCGAGCGCTGCGGACTTTGAAAAAACACTCCGTTGCCGCGTGAGCTCTGGACGTTTACCGGCACCAAATTGCCGGCACTCGGATAACCGGGCACTCTGTGCCCGCCGGTAAACAGCGGCATTGTCTCGAGGTTGCCGTCGATTTCTGTGGTGACACTCGGATTGCCGTTTGCCGGGCCGTTCTGCAGGTAATAAACAAGCGATTCCTCGACAAAGCCGCCGAGCCGGATCGAGGTATCGGTTCCCGGGATCAGAAACGAGCGCGCAAAGATCCCACCCCCCGTCGGTGCGCCCTTCGCTACCGGCGAACCGATCGGACCCACACCGCCGCCTGGGTTTGGCATCTGGGCCAGCTGATCGATCCGCGCCTTGAGCAGGTCTTGCTGCTTATCGAGTTGCGTTTGCTGCGCGCTGAGCGCTGCCTGGTTGGCGCGGAGATCCGCCAATTCGTCGGCGCGCGCCACGGCAGTGCCGGTGAAAACGGCGAGTCCTGTAGCCAAACCGATTTGAGAAACAAGCCTATAATCTGGTTTCATGACTGCCTTGCCCCTTAAGTGAGATTGGCGGGGCGCAGACTATCCTTGGTTTATGACACGTCTGTGATACCTGTATCGGTTTCAGCACAGCGTGTCTAAATTGCAACACGCTTATAGGCTAGAATTAGCCGATATATAAAACCCGCTGTGCGTGAAGCAAAAAAAAACGCGAGTGTCGACCCGCGCTCGTGGCAAGGACTGGGATCGACACTGTTGGGTTTTACCTCCCGGTCACACTCTCGCCACAGACTCCGATCTGCTGAATAGGTCTTGAAGCGGTTTTGAGTACGGCAATAGTTGCTCCTCAACTAGTGTCCTGAGTCAGAAATTCGTGTAATAAATTGATAAGGAAGCCGTAACGGCGGGGATGGGGGATGCGGACGGGTCGGCCGGTAGCGAAGATCGAATTGTCGGCTGAGCTCGCCGGCATTCTTGAAGGCTATACGCAGCGCCGCAAGACGGCGCAGGCATTGGCGCTGCGGGCGCGCATCGTCCTCGGCTGCGCGGCAGGTCTGAGCAACAAGGCGGTGGCGGCCCGCGAGCGGGTGACGGCGCAGACCGTCGGCAAGTGGCGCCAGCGTTTTGTCGAGCATGGCCTCGACGGGTTGCTCGACGAGCCCCGACCCGGTGTCCCGCGCACGATCGACGACGCCAAAGTCGAGAGCGTGATCGTCCGGACGCTGGAGAGCCAGCCGTCCGGCGCGACGCATTGGAGCACGCGCAGCATGGCGCGGCACAGCGGCATCTCGACCGCGAGCGTCGGACGCATCTGGCGGGCCTTTGGGTTGCAGCCGCACCGTCTTGAAACCTTCAAGCTGTCCAGCGATCCGCTGTTTGTCGACAAGGTGCGTGACATCGTCGGGCTCTACCTCAATCCGCCCGACCATGCGCTGGTCCTGTGCGTCGATGAAAAGTCGCAAATCCAAGCTCTCGATCGCACCCAGCCGCTGTTGCCGATGCGGCCGGGGCAGATCGAGCGGCGCACCCATGACTACCAGCGCCACGGCACGACCTCGTTGTTCGCCGCCCTCGACATCCTCACCGGCCGGGTCATTGGCCGTTGCTACCAACGGCACCGCGCGGTCGAATTCCGCCGGTTCCTGGCGACCGTCGAACAAGCCGTGCCAACCGATCTCGACATCCACCTGGTGCTCGACAATTATGCCACCCACAAGGCCCCGCCGGTCAAAGCCTGGCTCGCCCGCCACCCGCGCTATCACCTGCACTTCACACCGACCAGCACGTCCTGGCTCAACCAGGTCGAGCGCTGGTTTGCGCTGCTCGCCGACAAGCAGATCAAGCGCGGTGTCCATCGCAGCGTGCACCAACTGAAGGACGCCATCACCGCCTTCATCCAGGCCCACAACGACGACCCAAAGCCCTTCATCTGGACCAAGTCCGCCGATGCCATCCTCCAAACCATCGCCCGATACTGCTCCGACACTCTCGCCGTCCATGCCACAACTTATTCAACGAATCTCTGATTCAGGACACTAGTATAGAAAGCTATGCCTTGGTTTCATAAGAGAAAGTGGAGCCTGTGAACTGGGATAGGAAGCCCGATATCTTAAGAAACGAACAGTGCCAGCGGAGCCATGATATGGATAATAAACGGTGAAAACTACGACATCTCTAAAATGAGTACTTTATACAGCCTTAGGATTACCTCTACGAGGAAGGTATTCAGCCGGGCCTGGACCAGCGTATTGCGCGAAGATCTCGAGCAACTCTTCGCGGAGTGCCGTGCCGAAGGCGGCTCGATTTTTTATTATCTAAGGAAAGTTGTTTACCGGCGAAGGCCGGTATCCATGGCTGAAGTGGGTCCCGGCTTTCGCCGGGATGACGCGAGTGCTGGTCGAAGACGCGCCGCTAACTTGGATTACGGTGGAGGTTGATGTAGCCGAACGGGTCGAGGCTGGCGGTGAAGAGGCGGGTGATGACGGTCGAGGTCTCGTCTTCGACGATGATCGCCGGGCCGGGGATGTGCGCGCCGGGTTTGAGGTCGCGGCGCTCGTGGATCGCGACGGTGACAAATTCGCCCAGTTCGGGGTCGAATACCGGACGCTGGCGGGCAGGGGAGGGGGTGTAGGCCGGTGGCGGCGAAGACGCGATGGTGGGTTCGGCGGGCGAGGGCGCCGAGAGCAGCAGGACCCAGCTCAACACCTCGACTTCGACGCCGGGGATGATGCGGTGGTAGAGCCGGCGGTAGGCGTCCTCGAAGGCGGCGCGCAGGGTGGCGGCGTCATCGCCGCGATACGGCCGCACCGGCAACGGCACCGCGATCTCGTGCCCTTGGCCGCGATAGCGCATAAAGGCCGAGCGGGTCTCGGTCAGCGGTGCGTCGGGGGCGCCGCGGCGGACGATCGCCTCGGCCTCGGCGCGCATGTCCGACATCAGCGCGGTGGCCGCCTCGGCGTCGAATTCGTCGAGGCGCTGCAACGCCGAGCGCACGATCTCATAGGCGATCGGCGCGCGCAAAAACCCGACCGCCGAGCCGACCCCGGCATTGGCCGGCACCAATACCCGGTCGAGCCCGAGTTTTTCGGCGAGGCGGGCGGCATGCAAGGGTGCGGCGCCGCCAAACGCGACCAGGGTGCGGCCGCGGGCATCCTTGCCGCTTTCGATCGCATGGACGCGGGCGGCGTTCGCCATGTTCTCGTCGACGATCTCGCTGACCCCGAGAGCCGCCAATTCCAATGCCAGTCCTAACGGTTCGGCGACGTCATGGCGGAGTGCGGCCGCGGCGGCGGCATGGTCGAGCGCCATCCGGCCGCCGGAGAACCCGGCCGGGTCGATGCGGCCGAGCAAGAGGTCGGCGTCGGTCACGGTCGGCGCCTCGCCGCCGCGGCCATAGCAGGCCGGACCCGGATCGGCGCCGGCGCTGTCGGGGCCGACGGTGATCCGCTTTAGCGCATCGACGCGGGCGATCGAGCCGCCGCCGGCGCCGATCTCGACCATCTCGATGACCGGGATGCGCAACGGCAGGCCGCTGCCTTTTTTGAAGCGGTAGATTCGCGCCACCTCAAAGGCGCGGCTGGTCTGCGGCTTCAATTCGTCGATCAGGCAGATTTTGGCGGTGGTGCCGCCCATATCGTAGGACAGCACCTTGTCGAGACCGCATTGCCGGGCGATTTCGGCGGCAAAGATGGCGCCCCCCGCCGGTCCCGACTCGACAAGCCGCACCGGAAAGCGGATCGCGGTCTCGGCCGAGGTCAGCCCGCCGCCCGACAGCATCAGGAAGAGCGGGCAGAGAAAGCCCTCGCGCGCCAACAAGGTTTCGAGATTGGCGATGATAGCGGCCGATCAGCGGCTGGACATAGGCGTTGGCGCAGGCGGTCGAAAAGCGCTCGTATTCGCGCATTTCGGGCGACACATCGCTCGATAAGGTCACCGGCACGCCGGGGAGGTGCTGCGCCAGAAGCTCGCCGGCGCGGCGTTCATGCGCGGGGTTGGTAAAGCTGTGCAGAAAGCCGATCGCGACCGCTTCGATGCCCTGCGCGACGAGCGTCTCGGCGAGGGCGGCGACACCGGCTTCGTCGAGCGGCACCAACACCCGGCCCTTGGCGTCGATGCGCTCGCGCACCGGAAAGCGCAAACGGCGCGGCACCAGAGGCGGCGGCAGGTCGATATTGACGTCGTATTGCTCAAAGCGGTTTTCGTGACGGATCTCGATCGTGTCGCGAAAACCCTCGGTCGTTAACAGCGCGGTCTTGGCGCCCTTGCGCTCGATCAGGGCGTTCGTCGCCAGGGTCGTGCCGTGGATGATGATCGACAGATCGGCAGGGGCGAGACCGGCCTCGCCGAGCACGCGGTGGATGACTTCGATCACCGCGCGCTCGGGAGCCTCGGGCGTCGTCAGGATTTTCGCACTCCACCGCCGCTCGCCCAATTCGAGCGCGACATCGGTAAAGGTGCCGCCGATATCGACGCCTAGTCGCGCCCCGCTCGCTTTCTCCGCTGACACACCCGCCTCGCATTCCGCCCGATCCTGGGCCGGAGTGTTCGGCTGACAAAGGGAGGTGTCAACCCGCGCCGGCTTGCGGGTGTCGCGGCGGAGGCCGCGCCGCGGGATTGCGTCAGCTCGGTGTGACCCCGACTTGACGCCAGGCGTCAGCCACCGCCTTTTGCTCGGCGCTGGTGGCGCCATAACGATGCCCGGCATTGGTGATCGTGTGCCGCGCAAAGCTGGCGAAATTCGCCGTCGACGGCATGGTGCGGTCGCGGATCGTGTCGTACCAGATCTGCCCGGCCTTTTCCCAGGCATTGCCGCCGATCGCCACCGCCGCCAGGTAGAAGGCGCGGTTGGGAATGCCGGAGTTCAGATGGACCCCGCCATTGTCCTCGACGGTGCGGAGGTAATGCTGCATGTCGGCCGGCTGGGGATCCTTGCCGAGTACGTCGTTGTCGTAGGCGGTGCCGGGGGCTTTCATCGAGCGCAAAGCCTGGTTGGGGAAGGTCAGCAAGCCGGCGCCGATCAGCCAGTCGGCCTCGTTCGCGGTCTGCTTCAGGACGTACTGCTTGATCAGCGACCCAAAAACATCCGACACCGACTCGTTCAGCGCGCCCGGCTGGCCGAGATAGCGGAGGTTCACTTCCGACCCGGTGACACCGTGGGTCAGCTCGTGACCGATGACGTCGAGCGCAACCGTAAACCGGTTGAAGGCGGAGCCGTCGCCATCGCCAAAGATCATCTCCTGGCCGTCCCAGAACGCGTTGTCATAGCCCTGGCCATAATGGACATACGCGTTCAACGGCAGCCCTTGACCGTCGATCGAGTTGCGGCGGTACACTTCGAGATAGAACTCAAAGACTTGGCCGAGTCCGTCATAGGCCTCATTTACCGCAACATCGCTGACTGCGGGTTGGCCCTCGGCGCGGACGACGTTTGCCGCAGTCGTTTCTTCGTGGTCGGAGTTAAAGATCGTGCGCTTGACCTTGGGCGGCGCGCCGGTAATGGCTATGCGCGGGGCTGCCGCCAATAGCGAATGCATGATGCGCTGGGTGCGGTGCGTACTATCCAGAGCCAGGGTTTTCAAAGCGGCGTTGCGTTGGGCGGCGCTGCCGCGGCGCGCCATCTCACGAAGCACGTGCGGCGGCAGGATGCAGTAGATCGAGCGGCGATGGCTGATGCCACAAGCGTCGGTGTGCATGACGGTCTCCCTCACATAACCCGCCGTCGGCGATGTCGGAACCGGCCTTCGTTCGTGTCGCCGAGTATCGCTCCGGTATCCGTCAGCGCCTTCGGTCACATCAGGATAGCGTTTAATGATGGCGAGGCTGTGATCTAAGTCACACAGCTGTAAGCTTGCAGCAGTGACGCCGGTCGGGAGAACGCGGACACAGTCTTGCTTCAGCTGCTTTGCTTCAGCTCCCCAGCATGCCCTTCATCGCCGCCGCCACTTCGAGCATCGCCTTTGCCTGGTTGTCTTCGGCCGATGCATGCAGTTGCGAGACGTCGCCGCCGCCGGGCGGCAAGGTCAGCACGGCCTCGCGGCCTCCGTACGACAACGAAATACGGCGCGGGTTGACCCGCGGTGTCGCGGCCCGCGGTGCGACCAGATCCGCCTGTTGCATTCGGTCGACCATTTCCTTGAGCCGAGCCTGCTGTTCCCCAGTCAGATGGCCCTGCTTATAGGGCTCGAGCACCTTTGGCCCAATGTGCCGTGCGACCGTAAAGCTGCAATCGGGCGCGATCGTCCAAACCGTGCCGGTCTCGCCGGCGATCCCGCTCTGGCTATCCTTGAGCGTCAGCGGCGCGGTTAGCGGGCATTCGTCAGCCATGACCTTCCCCGGGGTAAGGAGCACAGCCGCCGCCGCGCCGATCCTGATCATCCCGGCCACCACCGCCGAGAACAGGAATTTCGAGCGCAGTACGGCCATTCACAAGTCACGTGCGCCCGAGACGCCGCGGTTTCAAGGCGATGTCAGAGAGCGAAAAGCCGCCGGGCGAACCCGGCGGCCGCCTTTTCGAGATCCTCGCGTGTCAGGCGCGATGGTGCCCGCCGTGATGCCACCCGCCATGCTCGGCCATCAGCTGATTGGCCATCTGCTGCTGTTCGGGCGACAGGCTCGCGTAGAGCGGTTTGAACGCGGTCAGCGCGCGCGCCTCATTTTCCGCCCGGATTTTGGCGAATTGCGCGCGGATCTCCATCCGGTCGACCGCGTTCATTTCGGTGCCGCGGTGTTGCCGAGCACTGCCGAGTACTTGGTCGAGCGACTGCGCATTCTGACGCATCACGGCAGCGAATTGCTGCCATTGTGCCTCCTGCGCCGGGGTGATTTTCAGCTCCGTCTTGAGAAACGCGAGGCGCCCTTCGACAAACTGCCCAGGCATCATCCGCGCCTGACCGTGGTGATGCGGCTCGTTCTGCGCAGCCGCCGTATTGCCGGTGGGCGCAGTTTCGGCGAAGGCGGGCGTCAGCCCTGCTGCGGCAACACTCGTCAGCAATGCAGCCGCCAGTAATGATTTACCAAACCCAGTCATCGTCATCCTCACGAGAGCGGGCATTATTGCCCGTCGTCTAAATCTACGTAAGGCCTATGCCGCGCGTACCCGCGATTTCACGGATTACAGGAATTTAATTTGGGCGCCACAGCGGTTGTCGACGGGTCGCCAGCTGAAACGTCTCATTGCCCCCATGTCCGGCGCTGTCATTGCAACTCAGTGACCTCCGGCCTATCGGCCCTGGCCCTGAACCGGCACGATTGGCGGCAGCGGGTTGAAGTTCAACGGCGCGGCTTGTTCGATTTCATTCCGGTTGGGCAATTGCAAGACATTCCACCCGCCGCCAAGCGCCTGGATCAGGCTGGCGCTGGCGACCAGCCGGTTCTGACGGATCGTCAGCGCGGTTTCCGCATCGGCGAGCGCGGTCTGCTCGGCGACGATGACGTTGGTGTACGCGACGGTGCCCGCCAGATATTGGTTATTCAGAACGCGTACAGCCTCGCGCGCCGACGCGACGGCCGCGTCCTGCACTGTCGCTTCCTCGGCGAGGATGCGGAGTGCCGCGAGCTGGTCTTCGACCTGCTGGAACCCCGTCAGCACGGTCTGTCGATAATTGGCCAAGTCTTCATTGAAGACCGCGATCGCCGCCTGCACCTGCGCGTTGCGCAGCCCGGCATCGAACACGGTCTGGACCAGGGTTCCGCCGAACGACCAGAATTCGCCGGTCTTACCGATCAGCTTACTCAATGACGCGGCAGAGGTGCCGGCATCGGCGGACAGGGTTATCGTCGGATAAAAGGCGGCGACCTGGACGCCGATTTCGGCGTTGGCCGCAGCCATTATTCGCTCGGCGGCGGCAATGTCGGGACGGCGTTCCAGCAATGCCGAAGGCAGTCCGGGTGGAACCTCGGGGATCGCTATGACGACATCGGTTGGGGGGATAGACAAATCAGCCGGCGGCACACCAATCAGCACGGCGATGGCGTGCTCAAATTGCGCGCGGGTCACCCCGGTCGCAACCGCCTGCGCCTGGGTCGACAGGAGTTGGGCCTCGGCTTGCGAGACGTCGGACTGGGCGGCGATGCCCGCGGCGTATTGGTTGCGGGTGATGCGCAAGGATTCGGCATAATAAGAAGCCGAGTTGTCGAGCAGACGTTTGAGTTCGTCGGCGATGCGCAATTGCAGATAATCGCCGGCCAATGTGCCCTGCGCCGACAGCCGCGCGCTCGCGAGGTCGGCGGCGCTCGCCTGGGAATTGGCGACATTAGCCTCGACCTGACGGCGAATTTGGCCCCAAAGATCGGGGGTCCAGCTCGCGTTGACCGAGTCGCTGAAAAAGCTGCTGATCCTGCCGCCGCCCCCGACGACAAAGGCCGACGTACCGGTGCCGCTCGAGGCGCTGCCGCCGCTGAGCGAGCGCTGGGCTTGAAAATTCGCGGTTCCAGTCGGAAAAAAGCCGGCGCGAGCTTGCGCGACAATTTCTTCCGATTGGCGCAACGCAGCTGCGGCCGCCCTGAGGTTTTGATTGGAAATATCGATGCGGCGCTCGAGACCGTCGAGGACCGGATCGTTATAAATCGACCACCATGCGCCGCGATTGATCGCGTCACTCGGCTGGCCGAATTTCCAGCCGGGCTGCGGCCGCGCTTCTTTGTATTGCGTCGGCACCAGAGCGGCGGGGCGCTTATAGTCGGGGCCGACCGTGCAAGCCGACAAAAACGCAACGGCAGTGGCGGCGCCTGTGCGTGACAGGCGCGCGAACCGCTCTCGGACCCTCATTCGCCGGGTTCGGGGATGTGACCAGGGGCGAGGCGAGGCCGGCCGATATGCCAGTGACGTTGCGACCACAAACGAAAGCGATCGAGGTAAAGATAAATAACCGGTGTCGTATAAAGGGTCAGCACCTGGCTGACCATCAACCCGCCGACAATCGAAATCCCGAGCGGCCGGCGGATTTCGGCGCCCTCGCCAAAGCCGATCGCCAGCGGCAACGCGCCCAGCATCGCGGCCATCGTCGTCATCATGATCGGACGAAAGCGCTTCAGGCACGCTTGGTAAATTGCCTCGCGCGAGCTCAGCCCCTGGCTGCGCTCGGCGGCGAGCGCAAAGTCGATCATCATGATCGCATTCTTTTTGACGATCCCGATCAGCAGGATCACGCCGATCAGAGCGATAATGCTGAACTCGGTACCGGTAACGAGCAGCGCCAATACCGCCCCGACCCCGGCCGAGGGCAATGTCGACAAGATCGTGATCGGATGCACGTAGCTCTCATAGAGCACGCCAAGTACGATGTAGACCGCAAGCAAGGCTGCGGCGACCAATATCGGCTCGTTGGCCAAGGATTGTTCAAAAACTTTGGCAGTGCCCTGAAAGCTGCCGCGCACGGTCGCCGGCATGTCGAGCCGGCGGACTGCCTGCTCGATCGCTTGCTGAGCCTGACTTAACGACACGCCGGGCGCCAAGTTGAACGAGATTGTCGAGGCGACGAACAGGCTCTGGTGATTGACTGCGAGCGGGGTGTTGCCCGGGGCCAAAATGGCTGAAGGCGGAGAGCGGCACCATGGTTTCGGCAGCGGTCGCGACCGCCGCACCGGTCGAGGTCGCACCGTGCCCGGTATTGGCCAGCGAGTTATTGGCCAGGTTGCGCTGGGTGTCGCTGGCGATCGCACCAGCACTCGTGCCGGCCGTGGTTTTGGTCACAGCATTGTTAATCGTTGTGCTCGCCGCGAAGTGGGTGACGGTAGTCGCCGCGTTATTGGCGACGGTCGTGCGAGCATTGTTAGAGGCTGCGGTCGCCGCGTTGTTGGTAACCGGGGTAGCGGCGTTGTTGTCAGATGAAACCGCCGTTACCGTGCCGGCGAGCGCGTTCGTCGAATGCGTGCCGCTGACAGTGCCGCCTGACGTGCTGACATAGATGTCGTTCAGGATCTCCGGGCTTTGCCAATACTCGGGCGCCACTTCCATCACTACGTGGTACTGATTTTGCGCGGCGTAAATCACCGATACCTGGCGCTGCCCAAAAGCATCGTAGAGGTTATTATCGATTTCGGCGACATTGAGGCCGAGCCGCGCCGCCGTATTGCGGTCAATGACGAGGTCGCTTTCCAGCCCCTTCTGCTGTTGATCGAGATTGACCTCGGTGAGGATCGGAATTTTTTGCAGTGCCGCCTCGACCTTGGGCGCCCATTCGTAGATTTCTTGCGAACTGTCGCCTTGCAAGGTGTATTGATATTGCGCGTTGGTCTGTCTGCCGCCGGCCCAAACGTCCTGCACCGCCTGCAAGAACAAGCGCGCGCCGGCAACCTGGTTGAGTTTGGGGCGTAACCGGCCGATGACCTGCATCACCGACACCTTGCGTTCCGACAATGGCTTTAAGACAACGAAGACAAAGCCGCCATTGGTCTGAAAGCCGCCGGTAAAGCCGACGACGTTGTCGACTGCCGGATCATGCCGGATGATATTGACGAACTGGCCCAGCTTCTTTTCCATCAGCTGGAACGAGATGCTCTGATCGGCTTGGATGCCGCCGATCATGCGCCCGGTGTCCTGCTGCGGGAAAAAGCCCTTGGGGACGACGGTGAACAGATAGCCGCCGAGCACGATCGTCACCGCGAGGCTCAGCATGACCAAGGCCGGCCAGCGCAACGCTCGACGCAGCGAGCGATCGTACATCGCCAGCACCGCGTCGAAGGCGCGCTCGGCAATGTGGTACAGCCGGCCATGCCGGTGCTGCGGATCGTTCGCCAGCAAATGGGCGCACATCATCGGCGTCGCCGTCAGCGACACGATCAGCGAGATCAAGATCGCGATCGACAAGGTCACCGCGAACTCGCGGAACAGCCGCCCAACGATGCCGCCCATCAACAGGATCGGGGTGAACACAGCGATCAGCGACAAGCTCATCGAGATGACCGTAAAGCCGACTTCGCGCGAGCCCAAAAGGGCGGCTTCCATCCGCGTCATTCCGGCTTCGATATGGCGCGTGACGTTTTCAAGGACGACGATCGCATCGTCGACGACGAACCCGGTCGAGATCGTCAATGCCATTAGCGACAGATTGTCGAGGCTGTAACCCAACAGCCACATCGCGCCAAAGGTGCCGATCAGCGAAACCGGCACCGCCACGCTCGGGATCAGCGTCGCTCGCCCGTTGCGCAAAAACACAAAGACGACGAGGATGACGAGTGCGGTCGCGACCAACAGCGCGCGCTCGACATCGTGCAATGACGCGCGGATCGTCGTGGTCCGATCCATCGTCAGCTCAACATTGATCGCGTGCGGGATCGATGCCTGAAGTTGCGGAAGGATCGCTTTTACGCGATCGACCGTATCGATAATGTTGGCGCCGGGCTGCCGGTAAAGGATTACGAGAACCGCGGGCTTGCCGTTTGACAGGCCTTGATTGCGCACATTTTCGACCGAGTCTTTGACTTCGCCGACATCGGTCAGATGTACCGCCGCACCGTTGCGGTAGGCGATGATCAGCGGCTTGTAATCGGCCGCGTGGTTGGCTTGATCATTGGTGTAGATCTGATAGCGGCGATCACCCTGTTCGAGCGCTCCTTTCGGGCTGTGGGCGTTGGCGGAAGCAAGGGCGGCGCGGACGTCTTCAAGACCGATCCCGTATTTGAACAGGGCTTGGGGATTGAGTTCGACCCGCACGGCCGGCAACGAGCTGCCGCTGATCGCGACCTGGCCGATGCCGTCGATTTGCGACAAGGCCTGCTGCATGACGGTCGAGGCCGCATCGTAGATCTGCCCGTGGGTCAAGGTGTCGGAGGTCATCGATAGAATGGCGATCGGCGCGTCGGCCGGGTTGACCTTGCGATAGGTCGGGTTCTGCCGCAGGCTTGTCGGAAGGTCGGCGCGGGCGGCGTTGATCGCCGCTTCGACATCGCGCGCCGCACCATCGATGTTTCGATTGAGATTGAATTGCAATGTGATGCGGCTGTTGCCGACCGTGCTCGTCGAGGTCATTTCGGTCACGTCGGCGATGACGCCGAGATGACGCTCGAGCGGCGTTGCTACCGTTGTCGCCATTGTGTCGGGGCTGGCGCCCGGCATCGTTGCGCTGACCACGATCGTCGGAAAATCGACCTGCGGCAAGGGCGCGACCGGCAATTGGAAATAGGCGAAAATGCCGGCCAGAGCCATGCCGATCGTCAACAGGGTTGTCGCAACCGGCCGGCGAATAAAGACTGCCGAAAAGTTCACTTGACTACGCTCTCGATGCCACCGTGCCTGGGCTGCGGCGCAACCAGGCGCCGAGCCGGTCGAAACCGAGATAGATCACCGGGGTTGTGAACAAAGTTAGGAGCTGGCTAAAGATAAGCCCGCCGACGATCGTGACACCGAGCGGATGCCGCAATTCGGAGCCGGTGCCGGTGCCGAGCATCAGCGGCAACGCAGCGAACAACGCCGCCATTGTCGTCATCAAGATCGGCCGAAATCGCAATAGGCACGCCTGATAGATCGCCTCGCGCGGCGGCTTGCCCTCGTTGCGCTCGGCATCGAGGGCAAAGTCGACCATCATGATCGCGTTCTTTTTGACGATGCCGATCAGCAAAATGATGCCGATGATCGCGATTACGCTCAAATCGCTGCCGTCGATCATCAATGCAAGCAATGCGCCGACGCCCGCCGACGGCAACGTCGAAAGGATCGTGATCGGGTGGATAAAGCTCTCGTAGAGCACCCCCAGCACGATATACATCGTGATGATCGCGGCGATGATCAGGATCAGCTCGTTGCCGAGCGCCGCTTGGAAAGCCAATGCCGCGCCTTGGAACACGGTGATCATGCTGACCGGAATGCCGATGTCTTTTTCGGCCTGTTGGATCGCGTCGACCGCCTCGCCGAGCGAGGCCCCCGGCGCCAGGTTGAACGATACCGTGGTTGCCGGGAATTGGCCCAAATGCTGGATCTCAAGCGGCGCGGTCTGCTCCTCGATCTGGGCGATTGCCGACATCGGCACCTGGCCGTTGACTGCGGTCGAGGACGGCAGATAGATCGATCCCAATGAATTCAGCGATTGCTGCATCGTCGGGTCGGCTTCGAGGATCACGCGGTATTGGTTCGACTGGGTAAAGATCGTCGAGACAATACGTTGGCCGAAAGAGTTGTAGAGAGCATTGTCGACCGTCGCGGGGGTGATGCCAAACCGCGCCGCGGTCGCCCGATCGATATCGACATAGGCCGACAGGCCATTGTCGGAAAACGTGCTGCCAACGTCCTCGATCTGCGGGATCTGACCGAGTCGCTGCATCAGCTTGGGAACCCACTTCGCGAATTCCGCGGCGTTCGCGTCTTCCAGCACAAACTGGTATTGCGAGCGGCTGACCGTGGCGTCGATCGTCAGATCCTGCACCGGCTGCATGTAGAGCGTTATGCCGGGCACGCCCGCCACCTCGTTCTCGAGCCGGCGGATGATGTCGCTGGCGGATAGACTGCGTTCATCGCGTGGTTTGAGGTTGATCAGGAAACGGCCACTGTTCAATGTCGTATTGGTGCCGTCGACCCCGATAAACGAGGTCAGGCTTGCGACATCGGGGTCGCTGAGGATCTTGTTTGCGAGCGCCTGCTGCCGGTCGGACATTGCGGCAAACGAAACCGATGGCGAAGCGACCGAGATCCCCTGAATAAGGCCGGTGTCCTGCACCGGGAAAAACCCTTTCGGGATGACGATGTACAAAAACACCGTCAGGGCCAGGGTGGCGATTGCCACCAGCAGGGTCAGCGGCTGGTGGTCGAGCACCCAGCTCAGCAATCGCCCGTATTCGGCGATCAGCCGGTCGAACCATTCCTGGCTCTTGCGCGCGACTAGCGACATCTCGGAGGGCCGCTGATGACGCAAGATTTTGGCGCACATCATCGGCACCAGGGTCAATGCCACCACCGCAGATATGACGATCGTGACGGCAAGGGTGATCGCGAACTCGCGGAACAGCCGCCCGACCACATCGGGCATAAACAACAGCGGGATCAGCACCGCGATCAGCGACACCGTCAGCGAGATGATCGTAAAACCGATCTGCGCCGAGCCCTTTAGCGCCGCTTGCAACGGCGGATCGCCGGCCTCGATGTAGCGCGAGATGTTTTCGATCATGACGATCGCGTCATCGACGACAAAGCCGGTCGCGATCGTCAGCGCCATCAGCGAAAGGTTGTTCAGACTGAACCCGGCGAGATACATGACCGCCAAAGTGCCGACCAGCGACAACGGCACCGACAAGCTCGGGATCAGGGTTGCCGAGGGGCTGCGCAAAAACACAAAGATGACGATCACCACCAACACGACAGCGAGGCCGAGCTCGAACTCGACATCGGCGACCGAAGCGCGGATCGTCGTCGTACGGTCGGTCACGACTTGAACGTCGACCCCGGCGGGCAATGACGCCTGCAACGCCGGCAGCAGCTTCTGGATGCTGTCGACGACGGCAATGACATTGGCGCCGGGCTGGCGCTGGATGTTGACGATGATCGCGGGGGTATCATTGACCCAGGCGGCGAGCTTGGCGTTTTCGGGCGCCTCCTTGGCCCGCGCAACATCGGACAACTTGACCGGCGCGCCGTTGCGGTAGGCAATGACCAGATTGTTGTACTCGCTCGCCTTCTTGATTTGATCATTGGCGTTGATCGTATAAGAGCGGCTCGGCCCGTCGAAATTGCCTTTGGGCGTGTTGACGTTGGCGTTGGCGAGCGTGGTGCGCAAATCGTCGATGTTGAGGCCATAGGCGGAGAGCTGCAGATTGTTAGCTTGCACCCTGACCGCCGGCCGATTGCCGCCGGCCAAGCTGACGAGACCCACGCCGGGCAACTGCGAAATCTTTTGCGCCAGTCTCGTATCGGCGAGGTCTTCGACCTGAGTTAATGGCAAGGTCTTCGAGCTCAATGCCAGAGTCAGGACCGGCGCGTCGGCCGGGTTGACCTTGGCGTAGATCGGCGGCGCTGGCAGGTCGGACGGCAACAGATTGCCGGCGGCGTTGATCGCCGCTTGGACTTCCTGCTCGGCGACATCGAGGCTGAGATCAAGGCTGAACTGCAGAGTGATGACCGACGCGCCGGCGGAGCTGACCGACGACATTTGGCTGAGCCCCGGCATCTGCCCGAACTGCACTTCGAGCGGCGCCGTCACCGACGAAACCATCACGTCCGGGCTCGCGCCGGGGTAGAAGGTCTGCACCTGGATCGTCGGGTAATCGACCTCGGGCAACGCCGATAATGGCAGGAAGCGGTAGGCGAACAACCCGACCAGCATGATCGCCGCCATCAGCAGCGTCGTCGCTACCGGGCGCAGGACAAAAATACGCGACGGGTTCATCGACTGGTTTGGTTGGGACTGGTTTGGTTGGGACTGGTTTGGTTGGGACTGGTTTGGTTGGGACTGGACTGGCGCGCGCCGCCTTGCTGATGCCGGTGCTGTCCGGTATGCGCTCCAGCGCCGCTGGAACCGGCTGCGGGCTTACCTGCCGATCCGGCCTGGCCTGTTGACCCGGGCGGCGGGGTCACAGTTATCTTGGCGCCCTCCTTCAGCCGGTCGGCGCCGTCATCGACGACTTGATCGCCGATCTGCAATCCGGCGAGGATAGCCACATGCTGGCCGTCGCCCGGGCCGAGCTTGACGGTCTGCACGGCAACGGTGTTGTTCGGCTTGACGAGATAGACAAAGGTGCCTGGGGCGCCGCGCTGGATCGCTGCGGTCGGGACCAGCGCGACATTCTGCAAGGTGTTGACGAGCAGCTTGATGTTGACGAACTGGTTGGGAAACAGGCTCTCATCGTTATTATCGAAGATCGCGCGCAATTTGACCGTTCCGGTGGTCGGGTCGATTTGATTGTCGATCGTCTCCAATTTGCCGACCGCGAGCTGGGTCGTCCCGGTGCGGTCATAGGCGGTCGCCTGGAGGGTTGCCCCGGCGTGCAGCTGCTTCAGCACCTCTTGCAGGCTGTCCTCGGGCAGCGTGAAGATGACCGAGATCGGCTGCAGTTGCGTTACGACAACGATGCCGTTGGGATCGCTGGTCTGGACGTAATTCCCGGGATCGACCTGACGCAGCCCGACTCGGCCGGTCACCGGCGAGATAATGTGGGCATAGGTTAGATTGAGCTTTTGCGTGTTGATCGCGGCCTGGTCGAGCAGGATCTGCGCCCGATCCTGGGCGACGGTCGCAACCTGAGTGTCGCGCGTCTGGGTCGCGATCGAATTTTGTGCGACGAGGGTGTTGTAGCGCTTCAGGTCGACTTGGGCGTTGTTCAGTGTCGCCTCGTCCTTGGCGAGCTGCGCCTGCGCCTGTTCGAGCGCCACCTGATACGGACGCGGATCGACTTGGGCTAGGAAATCGCCTTTCTTGACGTGCTGGCCCTCGGTGAACCCGACACTCATCAGATAACCGTTAATCTGGGTCTTGACCGAGACCACGGCCAATGGCGTGACGGTCCCGAGCCCGCTCAGTGTGACCGGCATATCGCCCTTCTGCGCGGTCGCAACCCCAACTGGGGTCGGGCCACCGGTCATCGCCCGCCCGCCGCGGCCTTGGCTTGGGGCCGGATGATGGGCGAGCCGCGGCAAATAGATCACCGCCGCCGCGACGATCCCCGCCAAAACCAGCATCCACACCAAGGCGCGCAGCCACCGACGCCGCCTCGGCCTTGTCTGCACGTCAGCGGGCTCGCCAATCGGATCTCCGGCCCCGCGCCGGACATCGTCCGCCTCTTCGGTTCGTGCTCTGCGGGTCAGGATTTCGCCGTGCTGGTCGTCCATCGTCGTCTGTTCTAGTCACATCTGCGCGAGCTTATCAGGACCGCGCCCGCGCGTCCCCAGCGCTTCAGCGCGGTTACGCCAACCTGCTGATTATAAGCGGCCGCGGCGCTCCGCATCCCGTGAGCGGCAAGCCTCTTCCGTCGGCGCGGCTGATCGTCTCAAATGGCGGCTCCACCATCAGCGCTCAAGGCCCGGCAATGCCAACCAATCTTCCCTCTCTGACCGGCGGTCAGCTCGTCGTTGCCGCGTTGCGGGCGCACCGCGTCGATATGGCTTTCAGCGTCGCCGGCGAGAGCTATCTCGAAGTGCTCGACGCATTGTTCGACGCGCCCGAGATCCGGCTCGTGACCTGCCGCCAGGAGGGTGGGGCGGCGTTTATGGCCGAGGCCTACGGCAAATTGACCGGCAAGCCCGGCGTATTGCTGGTGACGCGCGGGCCGGGCGCGTGCAATGCGTCGATCGGCATCCACACCGCATTCCAGGATTTCGACGCCGATGGTCGTGCTGGTCGGCCAGGTGGCGCGCCACCAGATCGACCGCGAGGCGTTTCAGGAAGTCGATTTCCGGCGCATGTTCAGCCCGCTCGCCAAATGGGTGGCGCAGATCGATATCGCCGAGCGCGTCCCCGAACTCGTCAACCAGGCGTTTCAGGTCGCGACCTCAGGCCGGCCCGGCCCGGTCGTCTTGGCCTTGCCCGAGGACATGCTGCGCGATCGCGCCGCCGCCGAGATCGCCGGGCCTTATCATGCCGTGCGTGCTCATCCCGGCGCTGCCAACCTCGCCGAAATGCGCCGGCTGCTGGGTGCGGCGCAGCGGCCGATGATGCTGGTCGGGGGCGGCGGGTGGACCGACCCCGCCTGCCGCGACATCGCCAAATTCGCCGGAGCGAACGATCTGCCGGTGTGCTGTTCGTTTCGCCGGCAGGACATTGTCGACAACCGCCGCCCCTCGTTTGTCGGCGATCTCGGGACCGGGGCCGCCCCGGCCTTGGTCGCGCGCATCAAAGAAGCCGATTTGTTGCTCGCGGTCGGCGCCCGGATCGGCGAGATCACGTCGCAATCCTATACGCTGCTCGGCATCCCTGAGCCCGGCAAAGTGCTGGTCCACGTCCACCCGGCGGCCGAGGAATTGGGACGGGTCTTTCGTCCGACCTTGGCGATCCAGTCGGGCATGCCCGAATTTGCCGCCGCCGCGGCGGCAATGGAATTGGTTCCGGTCAAGCGCTGGTCCGGCTGGCGCGCCGCGGTGCGGGCCGAATACGAAGCCGGGCTGCAGCCTTCGCCGGCGGTCAGCGGCGGCACGCTCGATCTCGGCGCCGTCATGGGCTGGCTGCGCGAGCGGCTGCCCGACGACGCGATCGTCACCAGCGACGCCGGCAATTTCAGCGGCTGGCCAAATCGCTTTCTGCAATATCGCCGGCCTGGTCGACAGCTCGGCCCGACCAGCGGCGCCATGGGCTATGGTGTCCCCGCTGCGGTCGCCGCCAAGCTAATCCATCCAGGCCGGCTCGTGGTCGGCTTTGTCGGCGATGGCGGCTTTATGATGACCGGTCAGGAACTGGCGACGTCATTGGCTGAAGGCGTCGGCCCGACCATCTTGCTGTTCAACAACGCGATGTACGGCACGATCCGGATGCATCAGGAGCGCCGCTTTCCTGGCCGCGTCGTCGGCACCGCGTTAAAAAACCCGGATTTTGTCGCACTCGCGCGGGCCTATGGCGCGTTTGCCGCGCGGGTCGAGCGCACAGAAGAATTCGCCGCCGCCTTCGAGGAAGCCACGTCGTCAAAGCGCGCCGCGGTCATCGAACTCGCGGTCGACCCCGAGATCATCACGACCCGCACCACCCTCACTGCACTACGGCGCCAAGCCGAAGCCCAGCGGACCAAAGCCGAGGCATAAGAATTGGCGTTGTGGATTTTAGCCGCCTAACGCATGCGATCGACCATTTCATCAGTCGACAACACCGCATGGGCGAGAAATTGGTAGTTGATCATCGCCGCTTGATAGCCGTCGCCCCAGACCGGATGCCGCGGCCCGGCGGTAGCGTCCTTGACTATCGCGACTTCAAAGCCCTGTTCGAGAAACTCGCGTAAATGAGACTCGACGCAAATGTTTGCCAGCATGCCACCGAGGATGATCTTGCCGATCCCGCGTTTTCGCAGCTGCAGGACTAAATCGTTGGTCTGCGGTCCCCAAACCTTGTGCGGGCTGACGACGATGGTCTTGCCGTCTTCGATATAAGGCTTAAAGCGGTCGAGCCAGTCGGCTCCGGAATTTAAGAAACCCGCCAGATTTAGTGGTCCGCTTCGCGCAAAAGTGTGGGTTTTAAACTCGTCTGTCTCGAGCGGCCCGTTAAACTTCCAAGCACCGTCGGTAGGATAAAAATAATGAGGCGAGATAAACACCTCATAGCCATTCGCCTTCGCGACCTTAAAGATTCTTTCCATGTTCTCAACTGTCTTGTTTTCGGTAACGCTGGCGCCGACCGCTTCCCAATTCGCTCCTTTCTCGCTTAACACGTCATTCTGCGGGTCGATGAACACAACGGCGGTCCCTGTCCTTTGAATGTCCATGGTTTGTTGCTCCTTTTTGGCCTTTGGCGCTTCGGGTTGAGCGATCCTCGCGCTAGGGATCTCGCCTTTGGTGAACCGCGTAGGTGGGGTCATTCGCAGTCGGGAGGCCGGCAGGGGTTTACTACAGGTGGGTTGAGACCTGCCGATCGGCCTTGAGCCAGATCGGTCAGCCGAGCATCAGTTTGCGGTCAAGGAAGTCGCGGATCAGCGGCGCCATGACATCGAGCTTATCCTCCAGGGCGAAATGACCGGTGTCGAGCAGATGAAGCTCGGCATCCGGCAGATCACGCAGATAGGGCCCGGCGCCGTCGGCGGGGAAAATCTTGTCGTTTTTCCCCCAAACGATCAGCGTTGGCGGCTTGCGATCGCGAAAGAAGGCCTGAAATTGGGGATAGAGCGGAATATTGGTGCCATAGTCATGGAACAAGTCCAGTTGGATGTCTTTATTGCCAGGCCGATCCAGAAGCGTTTGATCATGAAGCCAGTTATCCGGGTCGATGCGCGAAACGTCGGCTACGCCGTCGACGTACTGGAACTTTGTCGTAGCGGGTTCCACAAGAAAGCTCAGCGCATCGCGATGGGCCGACGAACCGTCTGACCAATATTCTTTGATTGGATCCCAGAACTCCTTGAGACCCTCGTCATAAGCATTTCCATTCTGTACGATCAGAGCGCTGACTTGTTCGGGATGCTTTAGCGCCAAGCGATAGCCGACGGGTGCGCCATAGTCCATTACATACATCGCATACCGCTGTGTCCCCAAATGCTGTAGAAGCTTGTCCATCAGGTCCGCATAGTGGCCAAAGGTATAGGCGAACTGCGTGTGATCGGGCATTGCGCTCTGCCCGAAGCCGGGATAGTCGGGCGCGATTACGTGATACCGATCGGCGAGGGTGGGGATCAGGTTGCGGAACATGTGAGACGAGGTCGGAAACCCGTGCAGCAACAGCACGACGGGTCCATCGGCAGGGCCAGCCTCGCGGTAAAAGATACTGACGCCGTCGATCGTCGCAGTGCGGTAATGAGTAACCATCGTTGCTGCCCGGAGCGGCGCTGAGTACGTCATCTTTTGAAACTCCCGAGTGCCAAGGCCCTGCGGACGATCCGTTCTGGAGAAGGTCATTCCTTTGTGCGCCGCACCAAAACGCTTAGCTACGAAATCTTTCTTTCGTCGTGACGAAAGTGGCAAACTGGTTTGACGCAGGCGGGTGTTCGTCGCTTCCCTCGACGTCGGGAGCCGCTGCAGCCGCGCGCGCCGCGGTTATCGAACTCGCGGTCGACCCCGAGATCATCACGGCCCGCACGACCCTCACTGCACTACGCCGCCAAGCCGAAGCGAACCAAAACAAGGCGGGGTGAACGGAAGCCCACCTGGGCTAAATAGCGCCGGCAACGGGCCGCTCACGCATCCGGGAGGGTGAAGACGGGGCAGGGGGCTGCGATGCCGCGCAGCACGTGTTCGCCCAGCGGCACCAACGGCATGGTGGTTTCGGCGGCGACCGCGCCGGAGATCAGCACCGACCGGCCGAGCGGGCGGCATAGCCCCTCGAGCCGGCTGACCAGATTGACCGCGGGGCCGATCGCGGTGAAGTCCAGCCGATCGGCCGCACCAATATTGCCCCACAGGATCTCGCCCAAATGCAATGCCGCGCCGAACGGCAATCGCGGCAGTCCCTGCGCCTGCCGCGATGCATCGAAATGGGCCATACCGGCGCGGGCGGCGACGACCGCGCGCAGCGCCGCCTCGCAGGCTTCGGCCGGCGCGCCGATGACCGGAAAGATCGCCAGCACGCCATCGCCGATAAACTTCAAGACCTCGCCGCCGAAGGCGTGCACCGCCCCGGCAACGCGGTCGAACCAGGCGTCGAGGGCGGCAATCGTTGCTACGGGCTCGGCCGTCTCGGACAGGGCGGTGAAGTCGCGCAGATCGGCAGAGAGCAGTGCGGCACGGATGGTCTCCCCGGCGCCGCGACGCAGGGCGCCGGCCTGCACCCGGGCGGCGCTGCGCCGGCCGAGATAGGCCTCGAGCAGCGCTGTGAGCGCCGCCCGCGCGGCAAGGGCAGCCAATGGTGCCGCGCTAAAGCGCGCGGTCTGGCGCAGGCGGCCGGCTTCGGCAGGGCCCAACGGCCGGGTCCCGGCCCAGCCCAACACCGGAGGGTCTGGCCCCGGATTCGCTAGCCCTGGGCCGACGGTGTCTTCCTGCGCCGGGCCAAGCTCGGCCAGCCAGTCGCGCCCGGCTGAGCTGAGCGGGGCTGGGCTGAGCGGATTGGCGGCGAAGCCTAGCGCCTCGATCACCGCTCCGGTCTCCGCTCGCCACAGCCAGGTGCGGCGGGCGATGATCGGATGCGGCACCGCGAGCGTCAGCGCGCCGCCGGCGAGCGGCAGCCCGTCAGTGAGCAGCCGGTCCCCGAGCTCGGCCAGGAATTGGTCGGGGCCTGGTAGTGCGCCGGCTTCGTCCACTAGCCAGGCGAGGGGTGCCGGCAGATCCATTGAAGATGGAAGCTCAACTGCGGCCCATATCGAGAGCGGAAAGCATCACTCCTGCTATTGAGAGCGGAAAGCAGTCACTCCCTTCCGGTGCGGCCATGATGGGGGCCCGGGCCCGGGTCGCGCCCGGCCGCAACCTCAGCCAGGCGGCCGAGGTAATGGGCCCAGCCTTCAGCATGGCCGGCGCATTGCTCGGCATTGGGCAAGCCGCTGTGGGTCAGGCGCAGCAATGTTCCGTCCGGCGGCTGCTCGATCAGATCGATCTCGATCAGGCTCGACCCCGGCGGCACCTCCTCGCTGCCGTCCCAGCCAAAGCTGTAGGCGAGGCGATGCACCGGCACCACCTCGCGAAAGGAGCCGCGGGCGAAGCGAGCGCCGGTGACATTGACGAGATAGAGCCCGCCGGGCTGCGGCTCGACATGCGCCTCGGTTCCCATCCAGCGCAGGATCTTCTGGGGATCGGTCAGGAGGGCGAAGACCGCAGCCGGCGGCGCCGGAATGTGCTGTTCGCGGCGAACGATCAGGGCCTGTTGCATCGGTCTGCTCCACGATTGCGATACCTGTTCCGCTGGTGGCGGAGGAAGTTGCGCGACGGGTCGCGGCGCTGCGCCGAAAATGCTGCGCTAGGAAAAGGGAAGGGGGGTTGAACAGCAATTTTCAGGCGGTCGGCTCACACCTCGGCGAACCGCACCACCGCGATCGGCGGCAGACGCGCATCGAGCGCCGTCCAGGAGTTGCCGGCATCGGCTGACGACCACAGCCCGCCGGTGGTCGAGCCGAAAGCAAGGCGCTCGCCGCTGGGATCGACCGACAGAGCATGCCGCCAGACGAGATCATAGGCGTGGCGCTGCGGTAGCCCGCGCCGCAAGACCTCGAAGCTCTCGCCACCGTCGCGGGTGCGGGCGACAACCAGTTTGGCATCAACCGCAATGCGGCGCTCGTCCTTGATCGCCGGAACGAACCATGCGGTCTTCGGATCGCGCGGGTGGGCCGCGACGGCAAAGCCGAATTTCGACGGCCGGATCGCAGTTAGCTCGCGCCAGCTGGCGCCGGCATCTTCCGAGCGGAAGACGGCGTTGTGGTGCTGGCACCAGACGATTTCGGGATAGGCGGCGCAGCGTGCGAGCCGGTGAACATCCTGCGCGATCGGGTCTTCGCGGCAATCCGGCGGCAGGTATTCGGCGTACATGCCGCGGTTGATGATCCGCCATGACAGACCGCCGTCGCGG
Source organism: uncultured Alphaproteobacteria bacterium (assembly GCA_963777435.1). Classification (GTDB taxonomy): domain Bacteria; phylum Pseudomonadota; class Alphaproteobacteria; order ATCC43930; family CGMCC-115725; genus AP-15. Next base: position 1,102,375 of record CAVZQT010000003.1, on the reverse strand, counting down.
CTCGCCCACAGCCCGGCGGTCGACACGCCAATGCGGATGTCGTCGGGGTCGCGCGGGTCAACCAGAACCGAGTTGATCCCGGGCTGCTCGCCACCGGCGACGCCCTGCCATTGCCGGCGCTCGGGCATGCGCCATAGCGCCTCGTTCAAGCACCAGGTTTGACCGCCATCGTCGGAGCGGAACAGGCCGCCCGGCATCGTGCCGGCCCACAGGCGGTCGGGCGCGCCACCTTTTTCGAGCACCCAGATCATGCCGAGCGACCAGGGATGCGGATCATCGCCGGCCGCTAAGGGTTTTGGCGGAAACGACGGCGCCGGCAGTTCGCGCCACTTGCCGCCGCCGTCGCGGCGCCACAGCTTGGCGCCGAAATGGCCGAGATCGAGCGCCGCATAAAGCGCCTCGCCATCCCTTAGCACCGCCGTTACCGGATCGCCGAGAAAATGCGTCTCGGCGATGTCCCACGCGTCCCCGTTGCTGCCGCCCTGCGGCGCCAGTTCGAACAGACCCTTGCGGGTCCCGACATACAACCGCTCTGTCATCGCTCGTTCCCTATCCGCCGCTCAGCGCTTGGAAGACATGGATCTCGTCGTTCTCGCCGACCGCATCGCCGAGCCCCCTTACGATGTCGCCCTTGACGTAGATCGCAACGTGGCGTCGCAACGCCCCCTGGTCGTCCAGGATATAGCCGCGCAAGGCTGGATGCTCGGCGAACACCGCCGCAAGCGCCGCGCCGACAGTAGCGCCGTCGACTCGCATTTCTTTTACCCGCAAAAAGCGGCTCAGAACCGGGGTGAAGGCAACGGTCGGCATGTGTCAGCGCCGCCGCCGACGGGGCGACACTGATTGTTCCGGACGCTGCGAAGCGGGCGATTTCCCGCTCGGCGCCCCGCCGGCACGGAGTTGCAGCTGCAGCCTCGATCGCATTTCGGCTCCCCATCGGCCTTCAACGGAATACGTGGATATCAACATAACCCCGCGAAGTCAAATGCCAAGCACCGGGAAACCAATCGGCGGGTGGCCGACGCGCCACGTTCCGGTCCATGGCAGCACCGCTCCTAGCTCAGCGCGATCTGGCCGGTTTCGAGCAGCGATTTGAGGTTGGACAGAATCCGCGGCCATCCACCGGACACCGCCTCGATGAGCTTCGAATCGGCGCGCTCAATCGTATGGCTGATCGTCAGCTTTACCGCGCCGCTTTGCGGTTCGAGCTCGATCGAGCAGCGCGCATAACCTTCGGCCGTCAGTTCGGGCCGAAACTCGTTTCGCCACTTCAACACGATCCGCCGCGGAGGGTCGCACTCGACAATTTCGCCGGTGTCGGCGACCCGGCCATCGGGGAAGACCAGCTTCCACGGCGATCCGACCTTCCAGTCGGTCTCAATGTTCATTCCAAACCAGTACTTCTTTAAGAACTCAGAGCTCGTGAGAGCCGTCCACAACTCTTCCGCAGTTGTCCGGATATATATTGCATAGACGAAACTGCTATTTCCATCAGCCATGGTCTTTTCCTTCAAGGGTTCTCTTGAGTTCGGAAAGTGCTTCCAGACGCCCTGTATCAAACTTGCTTATCCAGCGTTCGGCGATTTCGTGGATCGGCACGGGGTTGATAAAGTGCAGCTTTTCACGGCCGCTACGCTGCCAGGACACCAGGTTGGCCTGCTCGAGAAGCGCCAGATGCTTGGCGACCGCTTGACGGGTCATCGCCAACCCTTGGCATAGCTCGCCGAGGGTCTGGCCATTCCTGTGGTGCAGCCGATCCAGCAACCGCCGGCGGTTTGCGTCGGCCAAGGCGCGAAACACAATGTCCTCATTCATGCCGTCAACAGGGAACCGAACGGTTACCTATATACGCAACCTGGCGGTTGCCTGTCAAGCCCACGCAACGAAGATTCCGCGCCGCATCTGCGGACTACCGTGAACCTCCCAGTTCGACGAGACGAAGCTAATCGTCGGCGGCGGCCATCGCCTGGCGGCGGGGGACGCGGACCAATAGCAACAGCGGCAATGAAGCGAGGATGACGATCAGCATCAGCATAAAATCGTCGAGATAGGAAATCATCGCGGCTTGCCGGGTGACCTCAAGATTGAGCGCGGCAATCCCCGATGGGTCCGTCAGGCTGAACGGGGCGGGCAGCAGGTGCGGCTGGGCCAGCGGATTGTCCGGGCGCAAATGCTCCATCAAATGGGAATGGACGATCTGCGTATTCTGGGTGAGTTCCGATTCGAGAATGGCGATGCCGATGCTGCCGCCAAGCATGCGCATCAATGCCCGCAATGCCGTTCCCTGGGTCAGAATGTGATGCGGCAGACCGGATAATGCCAAGAGATTGAGCGGCACAAAGGTACAGCCGAGCCCGAACCCTTGAACGAATCCGGCGAACAGGATCGGCCCCGAGCCCATATAAAGTGAAAACCCGGTCATTTGCCACAGCGAGGCCGCCGTCAGCAGAAACCCGCCGAGGATGAACAGACGATTGTCGACCCGGTCGATGATGCGGGCGACCAAAAACATCGCCAGCATCGTGCCAAACCCGCGCGGCGCCATCATCCACCCGGCGTCGAACACCGGGTAATTCATCAGCACCTGCATCATCGACGGCACCAATGCCAAGGTGCCATTGAGGATTACGCCGACCCCGAACATCAGCAAACTGCCGGCGACAAAATTCGGGCTCTTTAATAATTCGCGATTGACGAAGGAGCGCTCGCCGGCCGTCGCGGTGTGTACGATCAAGAGATAAAAGCACAAGGCGGAAATCGTCGCCTCGATCCAGATTTCGGTCGAGTGAAACCAATCCTTGAGTTGGCCGCGGTCGAGCATCAGTTGCAGCGCGCCGACCGCGATGCTCAGCATCAAAAAGCCGAACATGTCGAATTCGCTGCGGCGCATCGTTCGGGTTTGGCGGATGAACAGGAAAACGCCGAGCGAGCACAGGATTCCGACCGGCAGGTTGACATAGAAGCACCAGCGCCAATCGAGGTTCTCGGTCAGCCAGCCGCCGAGGGTCGGGCCGATGATCGGACCCATCATCGCCCCGGTGCTAAAGATCGCCATGGCTTGGCCATGCTTTTCGCGTGGGTAGATCGTGAACAATGTCGCCTGCCCGAGCGGTACAAGACCGGCGCTGCAGACGCCCTGCAGCATGCGAAACAGCACGAGTTGCGTAAGGCTGGTTGCCGCGCCGCACAATGCCGAGGCAATGGTGAAGCCGACGATCGAGGCGAGAAAAATGTATTTGACGCCAAAATGGCCGGCGAGCCAGCCGGTCAAAGGCATCATGATTGCCGAAGCGACGATGTAGGATGTCAGCACCCACGAGATCTGATCCTGTGCTGCCGACATGCTGCCTTGGATATGCGGCAGGCAGACATTGACGATCGTTGTGTCGAGCCCCTGCATGACGCAGGCGCAAATGACCGTCGCGGTAATCGCGCCGCGATTGGCGACCGGCGGGGCGCTCTCGCCCCTCACCGCGGGCGCCCCGGGCGTGACTGCAGCCCGGCGGCGCACCCTAATCTCGGGCCAGCTCGGTCGATTTGAAGCGTCCTCCCGCAATGTGCGCCAGCGGCATAGAGCCTGCGCGGCGCTTTCATCGATTGGACACAATTTATACAACCAAGCCCCGCGGCTGTCGCGCAGCTCGGCAGCAAGGCCGCCCAGCCCGTAACGCGTGACACCCGCCGCCGCTTGTGATGCGAACCCAATGCAAGCGCCGCGTTTTGCTTTTCCTCGTCGCTTCTCGCGAAGGTGAGGGCTGGAGCCTGCCTCTGGCTTGAACGGGGAACGCGCTTCGATTGGGGTTCGGGAGTCCCGCTTCCGCGGGAACGACCAGGAAAGATTAGGGGACGAAGGGCCCTTGGCCGCGGGCCTCCCGCACGCGCGGGCGTGCCCTACGGCACCACGACAATGATTACCGATGCGGGCGACTGGCCGGGGCGGCGATAGCTGTGGGGCGTGCTGGCATCGAATTGCATCGCATCGCCTTCGGCAAGGGTGGTGTCGTCGCCGCCGACATTCACGACCAACTGACCTGTCACAAGGTAAATGAATTCGACCCCCGGATGCTGATGTGGATCTGACGGCATTGAAGACGACGGAAATTCGGCGAGGTAGACGTCCATCTTGCGGTCGGTCGCCGGGAAATTGAGGCTCTCGAACAAATAGGTCGGCGTCGGGTCGCCGGGACGGTCCGGCAGCCGCAACCGGTCGTTCCTGCGGGTGACCGCAACTGCGGGCCGCTGCGCGCTGTCGACGAAGAAGTGATCGAGGCCGATGCCAAACACCATCGCGATCCGCAGCAAGGTGGGCAGTGTCGGAAACAACTGGCCGCGCTCGATCTTTGAGAGCAGCGCCGGCGACAGCCCGGTGTGCTGGGCGAGTTGCACCTGTCCCATTTTCTTGTCGACACGCAGCGCTCGGATTTTGGGGCCGAGCCTGTACTGCTCGAGGCTACTAGCCAGCGTCTCGGAAAGCATCACCGCTCCGTTTTCATCACAGTTACGTCCTAAACGATATTTATCGTGTGAGTAAATATGATATTCCTTTCACGATAATGTGAGTGGTAATCAAAATAGATTTCTCCCAGATCAAGTCGCGTGGATTTCGGCGGTCGAAATCTGCGATCCGCTCGCAACGCGAGCGGGCGATCAAGCACAGCGCAGGAGCTCAAGATGCGATTTAGGTTTATCAAGCCGGCGACATTCGCCCTGGTCGGGGCAATGCTGGCAGCGAGCACCACCCTCGCGGGGACCGACAAGAACTTAGTCGATACCGCTGCCGCGGCTGGTCAGTTCAAGACACTAACGACTGCGATTAAGGCGGCCGGCTTGACCGAGACTCTGGAGGGGCCAGGACCATTCACCGTCTTTGCGCCGACAGATGCGGCGTTTGCCAAGCTGCCGGCAGGCACTGTCGAAAACCTGTTGAAACCGGAGAACAAGGCGCAGCTGGTCGCAATCCTAACCTATCACGTCGTGCCGGGTGAGCTGATGGCCACAGACGTCACGAAGCTGACCGAAGCAAAGACCGTGAACGGTAAGCCTGTTGCGATAACCGAGCACGGAAATTCTGTAATGATCAACGATGCCAAAGTCACTGGCACCGACATTACTGCCTCGAATGGTGTAATTCACGTTATCGACAAGGTCATCCTGCCACCTAAGGGCTAACTCTCGGCGAGGTCTAGAGCACTGTAGCGTGCGCGGCCTCAAATCTCCAACACAATACCTGTTTTCGAAACATCAAACAGGCCCGGGCGTCCGAGAACGTCGGACGGCCGTGGCCTGTTGACTTAGATGGAGCGCTGGATGTTGTCTCTTTACCGAGCCATTATGGATCCTAACGTCAACCCGCTACGAAACATACCTCCTCTACATCGATTTCAGGCGATGGTTTACCTGAGCGTGATGTGGTCGACGATTTTTTGCGCTGCTGCCGGCGCGTGGTTCTGGTACGGCGAGGTGGTCATCGCTCACTTGCTTGTTGCCGTAGGTTTCGTCGTGACCGGTCTGACCTTCCGCGCGGCCGGCCGTAGGGCCAGCGAACGTGACGAGCGGCTCGCCGATGGCACTGCGCGGTAGGGCATTTAATCGGCTGTCAATTTACGGTCGGGTTCGGCAACCCTCTCCGCCATTTCTGGCGAGGCATGACGGAGAGGGAGGTTGGCGCGAAGCGAAGAGCAGTGTAAACGGCGCTCGGTTCTGGCCACGGGGCGGAGCACCGGCGGCGTGACAGGCAAGCGTGGCGGAGCGGGTGGGCGACGGGATGGCTCAGGTCTCAAGGCAATATTGGTCGGCGGAGCGCTATGCCGAGACGGCGCACTTCGTCCCGGCCTTGGGGGCGCCGGTGCTCGAATTGCTGATGCCGCAGCCGGGCGAGCGTATCCTCGATCTTGGCTGCGGCGACGGCGTGCTGACCGAAAAGATCGCCGCCGCGGGTGCGAGTGTTGTCGCGGTCGACGCGGCGCCGGACATGGTGGCTGCGGCGCGCGGGCGCGGGCTCGACGCCCGGGTGCTCGCCGGGCAGGATTTGGATTTCGACGGTGAGTTCGACGCGGTCTTTTCAAACGCCGCGCTGCATTGGATGCGTCCGCCCGAAAAGGTGCTTGCCGGCGTCTTTCGCGCATTAAAGCCGGGCGGGCGGTTTGTCGCCGAGATGGGCGGCCACAACAACACCGCCGCGATCATCGTCGCGCTGAGCGCGGTGCTCGGGCGCCGCGGCCTCGACGCGCATCGGCTCAGCCCGTGGTATTTTCCGTCGGCCGAAGCCTATGGCGAAAAGCTCGAAGCCGCGGGCTTTACGATCGACGAGATTCGCATCGTCCCGCGGCCGACACCGCTGCCCGCCGGGCTCGAGGCCTGGCTCGACACCTTTGCCGATGATTTCTTTGGCGGTCTGACGCCGGCGGATCGGCGCGCCGCCCGCACCGAAGTCGTCGAACTGCTGCGGCCGGTATTGGTCGATGAACGGGGCACCTGGATCGCCGATTACGTCCGCTTGCGTTTCCGCGCCTTGCGCCCGGCCTCATGTCGCATGAATCGCGTGCGCTGGCTGAGTGCCGCACGAAGTCACACTGATCTCGACGATCGCGGTCGGGCTGGCACTGGCCTTTGCTCGGCGGCTTTGCCGCGGTCCGCGTCGGGCTGCCGCCGATCGTCGGCTATCTGCTGGCCGGTGTCGCGATCGGTCCTTTCACCCCGGGCTATGTCGCCGACGCGCATCTGGCGCCGCAGCTCGCCGAAATCGGCGTCATGCTGCTGATGTTCGGGGTCGGCATGCACTTCTCGATCCGCGACCTGATCGCTGTTCGGCGTATTGCCGTGCCGGGAGCGATCGCGCAGATCGCGGTCGCCTGCTGCGCTCGGCGTCGGCATCGCCGAATTGTGGGGCTGGACGATCGGCGCCGGCATCGTTTTCGGGCTGGCACTGTCGGTCGCCAGCACGGTCGTGATGCTGCGCGCGCTCGAACAGCGCGGGATGCTCGAACTCCTCGATGGCCGCATCGCGATCGGCTGGCTGATCGTCGAAGACCTGTTCATGGTCGGGGCTCTCGGTCGTCTTGCCGCCGCTCGCCGCGCTCAATGGCGGCCCGGTGCTACTGGTGAGCCTCGCTCTGCCGCTGGCGCTGACCTTTATCAAGGTTGCCGGGTTCGTCGTGTTGATGCTGGTGGTCGGCACGCGGCTGATGCCGTGGCTGCTCGACCAGGTGGTTCGCACCGGGTCGCGCGAGCTATTCACCTTAGCGGTCGTCGCGGCAGCGCTCAGCATCGCTTTTGCCGCCTCGGAACTGTTTGGGGTTTCGTTTGCGCTTGGCGCGTTTTTCGCCGGAATCGTGGTCAGCGGCGAGTGATCACAGCCACAAGGCCGCCGAACAGGCGAAGCCGCTCGAAGACGCGTTTGCCGTGCTGTTCTTTCTGTCGGTCGGGATGTTGTTCGATCCCGGCGATTCTGATCAGGCATCCCGTATCAGGTATTGGCCGTGCTCGCGGTCATCCTGCTCGGCAAGTCGATCGCAGCTTTTGCGATCGTGCGCATCGCCGGATATTCGGCTTCGACCGCGTTGACCGTCGCGGCGAGCCTGGCGCAGATCGGCGAATTCTCGTTCATGCTGGCCGCCCTCGGCACCTCGCACAATTTGCTGAGCGTCGAGGGCCAAAACCTGATCCTTGCCGGTGCGCTGATCTCGATCACGCTGAACCCGGCCGCTTTTAGCGTCGCGAGCGCGTTGCGCCGCCGGCTTGATCGCAGTCAGCTGGCCTGAGCCCGGATCGGCATGCCGGGCGGTGCGTTCTGAGCCGCCGGCAATGCGGTCAGTCGCGCTTCGATCTCGGTAATCGCCTCGGTCGAGCGTGGTCGCGATCGCATCGGCCGAGGTGATGGCGAGCGTGTCGGGAGGCGGTGCATCTCCGCCCCCCAGTCCCCAAAACCCGACCACGATGCGGGCCCGGGGCACGCGCCGCCGCAACCGGCGCACGATATGCCGGGCGCGCGCCGCAGAACTGGTGCTGATCAATGACAGGCAGACGACCGCCGCATCTCTGAGCGCCACCCGATGTCCGCCCAGTGCTGCCGGCGAATCGGGCTGGAACACGTAGGCTTGGTGGCCCCGTGCGCGCAACAAACTGGCGAGCAGCATCGCCGCCGCCTCGTCGAGTTCGTTGCGCCCGGCCAGGCATACGACAAAACCGCTATCGCTCGGTTTTGCCGCGGTTTCCGGTGCGGCCTCCGGGTCGATGACCGAATCGTCGAACAGATTTTCGAGGATGCGCGCAAACCCGTCCTTGACCGTGCCGCGCCGCTCGGGCGGCAGGATCCCGCGGTCGCTATCGGCCTGCGCCCGCACCAGCACCGGCAGCGCTACCTCCTGGGCGAATTCGTCGAGCGATTTTTCCTTGGCGAACTCTTCGGCCTGCTCGGTTGCCTCTTCCGGATCGCCGGCCAGCAGACGCTGATAAAACGTCTCGTCGGGGGTCAGTACCGGTTCGCTGCCAAGCATGACCTCGAGAAACGTCAGCTGCGGCACATGACGGCCGAGGACCAGCAGGCAGGCGGTCAGCGGCGTCGACAGCAACAGTCCGATCGGACCCCACAGCCAGGTCCAGAACACCGCGGCGATGATCACCGCAATCGAAGAAAGTCCGGTCGTCCCGGCATAAAGGCGAGGCTCGACGATATTGGCGACGATCATCTCGGTGGCGATGAACAACAGCACCGTCCACAGCACCAGCGACCACCCGGGACTGACCGCAAAGGCGAGGGCGATCGGAAACGCGGCCGCGATGACGATCCCGAGATAGGGGATGAAGCGCAGCAGCACGACCAGAATGCCCCACAATGCGGCGTTGGGGATGCCGATCACCGCCAGTCCGATCCCGATCAGGATGCCTTCAACGGTGTTGACGGCAAGCTGCGACGCCAGATAGCGGCTGACCCGCTGCGCCGCTTCGTTCATCGCCTCGGTGGTGCGATGCAGATCGCCGCCGCCCGCCAACCTCAGCAGGCGGTCACGCAAGACCTCGCGCTCGAGCAGGATGAAGACCACGAGGACAATGACGAGCCCGGCCGTCGCCAAGGGTTGCAACAACGGACCGATGACGGTTTCGGCGATCTGCAGCGGCGTCAGCGGTCGGCTGCTCGATTTCGACCGGCAGCGGGTTGACCGCTTCGGCGCCGCTGCGAGCCGAGGCTTTGCGCTGCGGGTGCGGTGGCGGTCGTTCTCCGACCGCTTCAAGCTCGCGGTCATCTGGTGAAGCGCTCCGGCGACGCGCTGAAGCGGGATCGCCTTGGGAAGCGCGCGCAGCTTTGCCTCGATATTGTGCTGATATCTCGGAAGCTCCGGCCCGAGCAGCGAGATTTCCTCAGTGACGATGGCGCCAAACCCAAATATCGCAACAAAAGCGATCAGCACGGTGATGCCGACCGACGTCACCCGGCCGGCGCGCACGCGGCGCAGCAGCCGCACGGCCGGCATCAGCAAAAAGCTCAACAGGATTGCGAGCGCAAACGGAACGAGAACTTCACGGGCAAAATAAAGCGCGGCAACAATAACGGCCACAGTAATAAAGGTCAGCATGCCGGCCGCGCCTCGCGATCTGTCTTCGCCGCGGGCGCGCGCAGGAAGGTGCAGTGCATCTGCCATTTGCGTTTGTCTCCCCGCAGCGAGTTCATTGTGCCTAAATTAGGTCACGCTATTGCGGTCGCCAGAGGCGGAGCACCTTCGCGACTGTTGCCTGATTAGGCTCACGAGACCGGCTGCAGGCGGAGCCGTGAGCATCGGCGACGCACAAACACCCCAATAAGGAAATTGGCTCCCAGGCTAGCTGTTTGATCGTGGTCATGGTCGCGCGTTGGGCTGGGCCGGTCGGAGGATCAATAATCTCGATCAAGATTTCGCGGAACCGAAGATCGATCGGTCCTGTTTTCGACTGTGACGAGCACACAAACACCGCAAAAAGGAAACGGAAATGGACAAGCAACGCATTGCCGGCGGCATCAAGAAAGCTACCGGCGCAATCAAAGAAGGCGTTGGCCGCGCTGCCGGCGACAAGCAGACCGAAGCTGAAGGCAAAGCAGAAAAGGCCGAAGGACGCGCGCGTACCGCAGTCGGACACGCGAAGGATGCTGTACGAGAACTTGTTAACAAGAAATAGTGCGGCGTTAATTCGAAAGGAGGCATGAAATGGGCAGAGGTTTGCTTTTGTGGCTGCTCGGGATTCCAATCCCGATTATAATCTTGTTGTTCTTATTCCATGTCGTGTAGCCGGTTTGATCGGAACCGGCGTCATCTCATGCTGTTACCGTAAACATCTGAGTTTGGACAGGAGGGGTTGATGACAAAATCTACCGTTACCGCCTCGGTTGCCGCTATCTTGATGGCCACGTCACCGCTGGCTTTTGCACAATCGACGACCGCACCGAATGACAACGCTGCCACGACCACCAGTTCCGCGAGCGCCGCCTCGACCAATCCGACCGGCAACGAGATCCAGCCGGATCAGGTGCGCGCCAGTAAGATGCTCGGCAGCACGGTTTACGACGTCCAGAACCGCGACATCGGTTCGGTCAAAGATTTGATCATCAACAAGGATGGCCGCGTCGCGGCTGCGGTCGTCGATGTCGGGACATTTCTCGGCATGGGCGGCAAATACGTTGCGGTGCCGCTCGATGCGATCAAGACCGACAACAACCGCCTGACCCTTGATATGACCAAGGAGCAACTGCAGCAGGCGCAGGCCTATAATCTCGCGAACAACAACACCGGGGCGGGCAGTTCAACCTCGCCGGTGACCGGCGGTCACCTCGGGACGTCGAGCGGGACCAACCGTTAACGGGACCAACCGTAAAATTTAGTTTCTGGCAGGGCGCCGGCTGCGGCCGACGCCAGCTTGTTGCATCTAATCGTCAAGTGAGACATCCCGCCGGCGGTTGCCCCCGCTGGCGGGTTTGCTATATAAGCGCGGCTGTTTTGGAGGCCGGCTAAGATGAAGAAGGGAATTCACCCGGATTATCACGAGATCACCATCGTGATGACCGATGGAACCACCTATCCGACGCGTTCGACTTATGGCAAGGCGGGCGACACCTTGCGCCTGGACATCGATTCAAAATCGCATCCCGCTTGGACCGGCGGCCAGCAGCGGCTGCTTGACACCGGCGGCCAATTGGCGCGCTTCAACAAGCGCTTCCAGGGCTTTGGCATCAAGCCCTAGTCATTCCAGGCGGCATCGGCCCAGCCGTAGTCATTCGAGGCGGCTTCGGCCGGCTTACGAAGGCCTCTTGACGCTATCCTTTCGGATACCAACTAATTGATCGTGCGGTTGCCAATTCTGGGGCCGCGCAAAAGCGAAATTGGCACCCGGCATGATCTGCGGGCGCCGTACCCATGTTGCTCGATGGAGGATGTGGTCATGGATCGATTTGATTTCTCTCCGCTGTTCCGCTCGACGATCGGCTTTGATCGGTTGACCCATTTGGTCGACGCCGCGAGCCGCGTCGATAATGCAGCGCTCGCCTACCCGCCTTACAATATCGAAAAGACCGGTGAAGAGACCTATCGCCTGACAATGGCGGTTGCTGGGTTCTCGCCGGATGAGATCGAGCTTACCGTGCACGAGAATTCGCTGCTGGTGGCCGGCAAGGCGAAAAAGGAAGAGGACGACGGACGCTATCTGCATCGCGGCATCGCCCGGCGAGCCTTCGAGCGCCGCTTTAGCCTCGCCGATCATATCAAGGTCGTCGGCGCTAGCCTCACCAATGGCATGCTGCATGTCGACCTCGTTCACGAAGTTCCCGAGGAGGCAAAGCCGCGCAAGATCGAGATCATGAGCGGACAGCCGCAGCCCGCGCCTGAAATGGTTGAGCAAAAACAGGCGGCCTAACGCAGCGCTGTCACTAGAGACGAGAGAGAAACGCCCCCGGCCTCCGGGGGCGTTTTGCGTTGGATGGAGCGAATTTCGCCGAGATCAGATCCAGCCGCGGATTTTGAACCAGACCAGCGGCAGGACCGCGCTGAGCGCAATTACCGTGAGACCGTAGGGATACCCCCACGGCCAGTTCAATTCAGGCATATTCTTAAAGTTCATCCCATACAAGCTGGCGACCAGGGTCGGCGGAATCCCGACCACCGAGACAATCGTCAATACCTTGATGATGTTATTCTGCTCGACATTGATCAGGCCGAGCGTGGCATCGAGCAGGAGCTGAACTTTGGTGACGATGTGGGCGTCGTAGTCGCTGAGCGACAACACGTCCTGGCGCACTGTTTCAAGTCGCGGCTTGACTTCGGACGGCAACCAATCGCCGGCAATGCCGGTTACGTAAGGAACAATGCGGCCGATCCCGAGCAGACTGTCGCGGATCTTCGAGGCGAGATCCCCGCTGTGACCAACCCGCCGCAGGATGATCCGCAGGTCGGCGCTTTCGCGCGCCGGCGGCCGGCGCGCGGCGGGCTCGGTTGCCGGACTGCGGAACAGCCGATGCGACAACTCGTCGAGTTCGGCGGCGATACTCTCAAGAATATCGGCGAGGCGATCGGAGATCGCGTCCATCAACCCGGCAAAGACCGCGGCGCTGGAGAGTGGGTCGGTTTCGGCTGCCAGTTCGGTATCGGCGAATGAGGTGAACGCCGGCAGCTCGTGAAAGCGCACGGTAATCAGGCGTTCGCGGGTCAGTACAAACCCAACCGGCGTCGTCACCGGCTGGTCGGAAGGGCCCCGATAGATCAGCGGCGCGCTTAGATAAATCGCGCCGTTGCGATTGCGCAGCCGGCTCGAACTTTCGATTTCGCTCAGATCTTCCTTAGTTGGCACATGCAGACCGGTCTCGCGTTCGACAAACCCGATCTCCTCGGGTGTCGGGTTCAGCAAATCAATCCAGGCAACGTTTTCCGGCAAGGTCGCGGTGGCAAGATTGACCGGCTGTTCACCGCGCATCGCGCGGCTGTGATAAAGCTGCAGCATCGCCCGAGTTTACAACGGCTGCGGTTTCATTTCTGCGAGATTGAAGACGGCCGCCTCCGCAAGCGCGTATTCGGTCCGGCCGCTTTCAGCCCTTCTTGGAAGAGTGATCCGCGCCTGTACTACGCCTGGGCTCATATTCGGGTAGACAGCCAGATTGCGACCCGCGATCCGGCCTTGATCACAGTGCTGAGCAGATCATAACCGGGTGTCTGCTCGGCGCCCTGAGCGATCGCCGTGTCGCGATGTGCGATTTCGTCAGCGCGAAAGGCAAGCACCGTCTCGGTCAACTCGGGGTCGTGCTCCGCGAGGCGTTCAGCCTGGTCGCGGTAATGTTCGTCGATGACCTCCTCAACAGCGACGGTGCACGCCATTGCGGCCTGGTCTCCGAGGAGCGCCGTCCCAGCGCCGAGCGCGTAACCGGCGACCGACCACAGCGGGTGCAGCAGCGTCGGCCGCACCCGCCGCTTTGGCAGCAAGGTCTCGAACGCCGCCAGATGGCGGGTCTCGGCCTCCGCCATCCGACGGATCTCGCCCGAGCCGCGCCCGCGCCGGAGCACCTCGAGCTGACCATCGTAAATCCTGGTGGCGCCGAACTCGCCGGCGTGATCAACCCGCAGCATGCGCGCGATTTCAGCCGTGGGCAGCGGATCGCCCGGCAAACGGTGGCGGGGTGGGCTGCTCATGCGGGACCGAGCACTGTCATCGCCTGCCGTCCGCCCGCGCGCGCACAAAAGCCCCGATGCAGATCGCGGCCATTGCCAACGACGCGAGCAAGTTCCAACCGGCGAGCGAAATACCAAGGAACGTCCATGCAGGTTCGTCGCAGCGCACCGGTTGCTGGCGCATCAGCTGCGCCTTCAGCTCTGCTAGCGTTGCCGGCGTCCCGCCACCGGTGCAGGCGGTCGGGCCGGCGAACCAGTGCTGCTCGACGCCAAGGTGATAAAAGCCGAGCGCACTCCCGACGATGAAAACAGCGGCGAGCGCCAGAGCGACCCATGGCAATGCCTGTCGGCTGCCGACCATGCTTGCAACAAAGGCGATCACGATCGCAACGTCCCACGGCCAGCGCTCCGTCAGGCAGAGCTCGCAGGGGGCGAGCCCACCCCAATACTGCGCCAGCAGCACCGTCGCCATGACGATGGCGCTCGTCACCAGCACAAAGAGGGGCAGGGCGCGCCCGCCGTTTCTCATCGGGTGATCGCGGCTTTCATCCGGAGAAAGATAGCGCGGTCGCGCCGTACCGCCAACGCGGGTAGGCCACGAACGAGGCTACTCGGCGGCGTCGACCAGGCCGGCAACGCCAGCCGCGTCGATAAAGCCGCCCGACTGATGCCGCCACAGCCGCGCATAGGTCCCGTCCACCGCGAGCAACGCGCTGTGCGTGCCTTCTTCGACGATCCGCCCCGCTTCGAGCACGACGAGCCGGTCGAGCCGCGCAATTGTCGACAGCCGGTGGGCGATGGCAATGACGGTACGCCCGCGCATCAACGTTTCCAGCTGTTCCTGGATCGCCGCCTCGACCTCCGAATCGAGAGACGAGGTCGCCTCGTCGAGCACCAGGATCGGGGCGTCCTTCAAGATCACCCGCGCCAGGGCGATGCGCTGGCGTTGACCGCCAGACAATTTGACGCCGCGCTCGCCGACATGCGCGTCAAAGCCGCGCCGCCCGTTCCAGTCTTCAAGCGTCTCGATAAAATCGGTCGCCTGCGCCTGGGTCGCCGCGCGCCGCACTTCCCACTCGCTCGCCTGCGGCCGGCCATAGCGGATGTTGTCGCGGATCGAGCGGTGCAATAGGGAGGTATCCTGCGTCACCATCGAAATGTGCGCGCGCAGGCTTTCCTGGGTTACCTCGGCGATGTTCTGCCCGTCGATCAGGATACGGCCGCTCTCGATGTCGTAAAAGCGCAGCAGCAGGTTAACCAATGTCGATTTGCCGGCCCCCGACGGGCCGACCAGCCCGACCCGTTCGCCCGGCGCGATCGTCAGCTCGATGCCGTGCAGCACGCCGCGCTGGGTGCCGTAGCCAAAGCGCAAATTCTCGAATCGCACCTCGCCGCGCTCGACCTGCAATGGCGCAGCATTGGGCTGATCGGTCATTTGATGCGGCACCGCGATCGACCGCATGCCCTCCTGCACGACCCCGATATTCTCGAAGATCGTCGCCACGTTCTGCGCCACCCACCCGGCAATGCTGACGATGTGCCAGGTCAGCGGGAGGGCCATCGCCACGGTCCCGACGGCGATCCGTCCAATGCTCCACTGCCAGATCGCGATGCCGCCGGTGCCGACCACCATCGCCGCGTTGAGCAAGGCGAGGCTAAACCCGAGCGTCGTCGTCAGCCGCAGCTGATAGCGGTGCGCGTCAGTCAAATCCTCCATCGCCTCGGAGACAAAGGCGTCCTCGTCGCGCGGGCGGGCGAAGAGCTTAACCGTCTGGATATTGGTGTAACTGTCGACAACCCGCCCGGAAAGCTGCGAGCGCGCCGCCGACATCCGTTGCGAGCGGTTGCGCAGCCGCGGGACAAACCAGCGCAGCAACCCGGCGTAACCGCAGAACCACAACAGCACGGGGATGGCGAGCTGGGTGTCGCTCGACGCCAGCAGGACGATCGCCCCGCCGCCATAGACCAGAATGTACCAAACCGCGTTAGTCGCCGAGACGACGCTCTCGCGCAGAGCCGGGCCGGTCTGCATGACGCGATTGGCGATGCGGCCGGCGTAGTCGTTCTGGAAGAAAGTCCAGCTCTGCCGCACGACATGCCAGTGGCTCTGCCACCGGACCAGGTTTGAAAAGCTGGGAATGATCGCCTGATTGGTGATCAGGTTCTGCACCAGCATCGCCAACGGCCGCGCGACCAGCAGCACCAAGGCCATGATGAGCAACTGAGGCCACGAATTCGTGCAGCACGGAGTAGGGCGTACGGCTCGACACCATCGTCACGACCCGGCCGACAAAGACCGGGATCGTCGTATCGAGCAGGGCTACGACAAGGCCCGCCGCGAACAGCGCTACGACCAGCCCGCGCGCCTGGCGCGCGTGATGCCAATAGAACGCGCCGAGCCCGTCCGGCGGCGGGCCGGGAGGCAAGGCTGTCGGCTCGAGCAGACCTTCAAAAAAACGAAAAATGCGCATGTTTTTGATTGGCGTGGGCAATCCCGGAAGAAATCATCGAGGCCGGATGGCCGCAGCATTCGGCGGCACAGCCTAGCACATCATCATTCATATGCGCGTTGCTTAAAGAATATGCACCCGGCGCGGGCCATTTCGATTCGCACTCCGGCGCCGCTATTTTTCGGCCGGCTTGTGGCTGCCGGCCGGTGCGCGCTAGCGACCCTCTTGAATGACCGCTCCTCCCGCGGCTTGCGCGATACCGCCGTCGCGCAGTACGCGTGCACGGTAACGCTCGACACCGAGCGGCAAGCCGGCGGCGGGTCGGCCCTGAGCAATCCAGGCATCCAGGTTCCCGGGCCCCCAATTGTAGGCGCTGACGGCGTCGGGCCAGTTGCCGTAGCGTCGGTACAACCGCGCCAGATAGGCCCGGCCCAATATCCGGTTTTGGCTTAGGTCGAACCGGTCGCCGCCGCCCGAATCGATTGCCGCTGCGGCCGAGACCTGCATCGGTCCTTGCGGCCCGCTAAAGACCGCGCGCCACATGCCGGGATCGGCGCCATGACTCGATTCGGCACCGTCAACGGCAAACGCAACCCGATCGAGTTCGGCGCCGCGGGCGGCACCGAACAAGTCGAGATACGGGCTCGGGATCATCGCCGGCGGCGCCAGATCGACACGGACCAGCGCCATGCCCCGCAATATCGTAACCGGCCGTTCCGCGGAGTTCTCGAACGAGACGACCTGCATCGCCGGGCGGTTCGCAAGGCGGGCTAATGTTGCCGGGGTCACGACCGAGACGGTAGCGACAACCGCGCCGCCGCGGATAATGCGCACAGGCTTCATCCGGCTATTGTGAAAGCTGACAATTTCGTCCGAGCCGCGGCCGGGGAGGGCGGTATCGGACCGGCGGCCTTCGTTTGCGGCGAGGAGAGCCTTCCGTCCCCGCACGACCCGCACTGAATGCTGCCGCGGATCGGCAAAGCGGACTGTCTCGCTCGTCGCGATGCCTTTGCGGACGAGAATGTTGATCCGAGCGGCAACGCGATGCGACAGGCTGGATTTCGACGCTGGCGGCGAAGCATTGGCCGGCCCCGCGATTGCAAGTCCCGCTACCGTAGCGATCATGAGGAGCGCCCTCGAACACCTCATGCGCGAATTGGTGCAAGACAACCCTTTTGCTGTCAAGCCGCTCGTTCAGCCTTGTCAGTGAAATCGGCGGTCAGCTAGCATCGCCAAACCGGCTCTCCCCTTCGACAGCCATTGAGGACCATACGATGCCGAAAATCCTGATCGTCCATGGCGCGGGTATGAACATGCGCGGCAAGGTTCAAACCGAGATATTCGGCCCGATGACTTTGCCCGAATATGACGAGCGCATCCGCGGTTACGCCGCGGAATTAGGGCTCGACATCGAAATCTTCCACTCGAATATTGAAGGGGAGATCGTTAATAAATTCTACGAAGCCAACGACAAAGGCTGCGACGCCGCATTGTTTAATCCAGCAGCGTTCGGCACCGGCTACCCGGCTTTGGTCGCGGCAATCTCACAGGTCAAGTTTCCGACGATCGAGATCCACATCTCGAACCCGATCCGGCGCGGCCCCGCCTCGCAAACCGCCGCCGTCAGCCAGGGTGTCGTCGCCGGCTTTGGGCTGCCCGGGTATTACCTGGCATTGCGGGGTGTCCGCGACATGCTGGCGGCAAAGAAGTGACCGGCAATCAAGTCATTCGGGCCGGCATTGTCGGCCTTGGCCGTTGGGGCCGCACCTTGGTCGGTGCGGTCCAGGGCAAAAGCACTGAGTTTCGGTTCACCGTCGGCCACAGCCGTACGCGCGCCTCGGCGGCGCCGTTTTGCGCCGAGCATGACATCGCCTATTGCGACGATCTCGACCAGCTTCTCGCCGATCCCGCGATTGACGCGGTAGTTTTTGCGACGCCGCACAGTCAGCACGGCGAGCAGGTCGAGCGGACCGCCGCCGCCGGCAAACACGTCTTTATGGAAAAGCCGTTCACGCTCGATGTGAAGCAGCGCGGAAAAGGCGGTCGCTGCGACTGAAGAGGCGGGCGTGGTCTTGGGCGTTGCTTATCCGCGGCGCTTTCACCCGGCGATGATCGAGTTGAAGACGCGGATCGATGATGGCAGGCTCGGTCTCCCGACCTATGCCGAGACGGCGCAGGCGTCGCCGGCCGGACATTTCATGCCCGAGGGCTATTACTGGCGGGCCGATCCGCGAGAGGCGCCGGCCGGGGCAATGACTGCGACCGGCGTCCACAATCTCGACGCGCTGATCTATTTGTTCGGGCGGATCGACGAGGTCTATTGCCTCAGCTTGCACCGCTTGATGACGCGCCTCGAAGACACAACCAGTGTCCTGATGCGACTCGAAAACGGCATGTCGGCAACCCTTTACTGCTCGCTGGTGACGGCGCCGACCTATCGTTTCGCGGTTTACGGCAGCAAGGGCCGCGCCGAATTGCAAGGGCAGGATCCCGATTTCCGCTTTACCCCGGTGCCGGAGGCGATGCCCGCGGGCCGCCATCGTGCTGCCGCGCCTGAGGTCATCGAGTACGGTGCCTTCAACGCGCTAAAGGCCGAGCTCGAGGGCTTTGCCGCCGCGATCCGCGGGGTGCGGCCCTATCCGATCACCGCCGACGAGATCGTCCACGGGGTTGCCGCCTTCGAGGCGATCGTCCAATCAGCGGCAACCGGCCAGCCGGTCAAAGTCGCGCGGCGCTAATCCGAGAGAATGTAGATGGCTGTCACCGTGATGTATCCCGAGGATCGGCAGATCCCGGACGAGAGCGTCGAGCGCGAAATCTTCGGCCCTGAGGTGCAAATCATCCGTCGCACCAAAACCTCGCTCGCCGAACTCGACCCGGCCGATTGTGCGGAGGTCGATGGGCTGATGATCATGCGGCATGCGGTTTCGGCCGAGGATATTGCGCGCTTCCCGCGATTGCGCGCGATCGTCCGCATGGGTGTGGGGTACGACAAGATCGACCGGCCCGCCGCGGCGGCGCGCAACATATTGGTCTGCAATGTCCCGGATTACGGCACGACCGAGGTCGCCGATCACGCAATGGCCTTGGCCTTGTCATTGCGCCGCGGCGTCGTCCTCTATCATGAGCGCATGCGTTCGGACCCGCCGGCACCGTGGGGTGCGGTCAAGAACGACCTGATCCGCCGGCTCGGCGTGCAGAATTTCGGCATCGTCGGGCTTGGCCGAATCGGCACGGCGGTGGCGTTGCGTGCCCGGGCCTTTGGCTTTCATGTCAGCTTTTACGATCCGTATTTGCCGAACGGCGCCGAGCTGGCGCTCGGCGTCGGGCGTGCCGCGACATTGGAAGATTTATTGCGCCAGACCGATACCTTGTCGATCCACACGCCGCTGACGCGCGAGACGCGCGGGCTGCTCGGCTACGAACAATTGTCGCTATTGCCAAAGGGGGCAGTGGTCGTCAACACCGCGCGCGGGCCGATCATTGATGTCGATGCGCTGCTGGCGTTGCTGCGCAGCGGCCATATCGCGGCGGCGGGTCTCGACGTATTGCCGATCGAGCCGCCGATCGACCCGCCGGCGATTCTGCGGGCCTATCGCGAGCGCGAGCCCAGCCTGGAAGGGCGGCTGATCATCACGCCGCACGCCGCCTGGTTCACGCCCGAATTGGAGGCCGATACCCGGCGCAAATCGGCCGAGACGATGCGCGCGGCACTCCTGACCAACCGCCCGCAAAACGTGATCACCCCGGACATGTATTAGGCGGCGCTACTAAGGCAGAGCCAGACGCAATCCGGCCGGGACTATTTCTTTGGCGTTCCCAGGGTGACACCCTGCGCCTTCATCTGATCGACGACCGTTTTGGCGCCGGCATCGCCGGCCGCCGCCAATTCCGCTGTCTTGCCGGCGAGTGTCTGCAGTTGTTGGCGGAGTTTGACCGCCTGCTCGATGCTTGGCTGCTGCGCTTCCATCAATTCGGTGAGCGCCCCGCGGTCGTGGATCGCCTGACCGGTCTCAAACGCAATCAACACGAACAGCGAGACGATGACCAGAACCAACGGCAACGGCATTTCGGACGGGGAGCCGCCCCTCATGGAAAACGTCATTGCGCCTTGCTCGCCGGCGCGGGTTTCGCACTGGTTTGGGGAGCCGGTTCGGGTGCGCCGGTCTTGGCGTTTATTGTGATCCCATTCTGCGCCAGCAAGTCACGCAGCTTGTCGTCTTTGTCGTTGACTGCGACCGACGCCAAGGTGCGGACCAGGATCTCGTTTACCCGGCCAAATTGAATGCTCTGGTTGATGAATTGCTGGCGTCGATTGATCTCGGCCTGCACCGTCCGGTTTTGCTCGCTGACGACGAGATAGACGACCACCAGGATCAGCGTGATCCCGGAGAGCGCCAAGATGACCCGATAAGCCCAACCGTCCGGCCGCATTCCCCCTAATCCGATCGAGTTACCAGCGCGGAATAACAGCGCGCCGCTTTCGGAGAAGCCTGCAGCCGGATTTGACGGCTACAGGCCTAGACTTCTTCTATGCTTGGTCGACGCTATCAGGGCGAGGCGTGACCCATAAAAATGGCTGGGATCGGCTGGCCCCAGGGACCGCCGGCGCCGGCGCCGCGCTCGAGCACGCTGGGCGGGGTGTGAGCGTTGAGCACGTCGGTATCGGCCCAGTGCTCATGCACCCGGCCCCACGGATCGGCCCAGTAATCGAACAATTGGCTGCCGATCAGATGGCGGCCAATGCCCCACATGTGCTGATAGCCCTTCTTTTCGAGATGTTCGTGACCGGTCATAACGTCGTCGATATCGGCAGCTTCGAACGACAAATGGTTCAGCCCCTTTTTGTCGCCGCGGATGCAGAAGAAGGCGTGATGGTCGACATAGTCCTCGCCGCGGTCGAGCCGGTTGAACGAGCCGACGACGTTGCTTTTGTCCCCGGCATAGAACTCGTCCGAGCACCGGAAGCCGAGGGTCTCGCGATACCAGCCGAGAGTTTTCTCGAAGTTCGTCGTCATAATCACAAAGTGGCCAAAGCGCTTGACGTGCGACGGGCCGGGATCGACCCGGAACAATTCGCCTTTGCGCCGATATTTGTCGTTGCCCGAGTTGACCGCCGGCCGCTTGACCGGGATCGGGTCGAGCATTTCCATGCCATAGACGACTTCGACCTGATAGCCGTCAGGGTCGGTCAGGCGCACGCGCTTGCCGCCGCCGGGCTCATCGATATCCTCGATTTTCGAGGCGCCTTCGACGCGAGAGACGCGGTCGAGATCTTCCATGCTGGCGGCGTGTACCGCGATGCCGACATAGCGCGGTTCACCGAGTTCAGTGACGTGGATGTGGTGCGGCGCATCGCTGCCGCGCATGTAAAGCGCCTTCGTGGTGCGGTCGGCCCGGACCATTCCGAAATCGGTCAGGAACTCTTCCTGCTTGTCGAGATCGGGTGAGCGTAGCCGCCCATAGGCGAGATCGTAGGCTTTGATAACGGACATGAGATCCTCCCAAGACGCACTTCGAGGAGTTCTAATGTATTTCGCGGGCGGGGGCGACTTTTCGATTAGGGGTGTATATCCCTCACGCTTTCGCCCCATCGGTGTGAGAGAGCGACCACCGGGCTCGTTCCACGCTTGTAAATCGGCCGGGTGCGCCCACATCAGGCGCAGTCGGCTTCTTCATCGTTCGGCCTGCTCTTCTCGCGCATCGAGCGCCGGACCTGCTCCCCGTTCAGTGTCGTTGTTTGACCTCGCCGCCAATTCGAGCGGCGGTGACCTCTTGCTTATGCGAAGGACGACAATGGCTATCGGAACCGTAAAGTGGTTCAACACCCAAAAAGGCTACGGCTTTATTCAACCGGAGGACGGGTCGAAAGACGTGTTTGTGCACATCTCCGCGGTCGAACGCTCGGGGATGAGCAACCTGCACGAAGGGCAGCGGATCAGCTTCGAGCTGGAACGCGGCAATCAAGGTAAAACCTCCGCGGTCAACCTGCAGCAAGCCTAGCTCGATGGCGAAGGAAGCCGGATCGGTGCGGCTTCCCTTTGAGCGCGATCGGTTGTGAATTAATCAGAGGCTGCCGGACATGCAGGTTTTCGTACGCAACAACGATATCAATGCCGCTCTCCGCGCCCTCAAGAAAAAAATGCAGCGCGAGGGCACCTTTCGCGAGATGAAGCGGCGCCGGGCTTACGAAAAGCCGTCCGAACGCCGCGCCAGAGAGATGGCGGAGGCGATCCGCCGCCATCGGAAGATGTTGCGCAAGCGGCTCGAACGGGAAGGCTATTAACCAGCTGATCGGCGCCTATCGCCCGCCGAGTATTTGGCAGGCAGCGGGCAAAGAACGAGCTCCGGCCGTATTCATGATGGCGGCTCTCGTCCGCCGGGCGAATTCGCGGGGCGGCATCTTTACGGGAAGCGCCCGTTGGCGGGATGTCGGAGGACTTAGCTTGGCTCATCCGCAGAGGAGCTGGAGTGGCAGCACATAAGTATGCGGTCGGGCAGACGGTCCGCTTCTCTCCCGATCGGCAGCAGCTCCATTCGGGCCAGGGCTGGTTCAAGGTCATTCGCCTGCTGCCGGAGGCTGCTGGCGCGCTGCAATATCGGGTAAAGAGCGAGCTGGATGGTCACGAGCGGGTGGTCAGAGAAGACCAGCTTGCGCTGTCGTGACGAGCTTGCTCTATCGTGAAAGGAAGCAGGTGACATGGCCACGGTTTTGCTGAAAGTCACGCGGCCGCCGCCGGGTGCAGGCGAACACCGTTCGCCGGAAATTGTCAGGCCGCTGTTCTGCGGCACCGGGAACACCGATTATCTTTGTGGCAATTGCCAGGCTGTGATTGCCGCCAGCATGGGCCCGACGCAGCGGGTCAACGTCGATGTCGCGACCTGTTCGGCCTGCGGGGCGGAGGTCGAGTTTCCACTCAACATCAGAGGCTAACGCTCGCAGTTGATGCTGCGCCTTAGCTCGTGACCCAATAGAGGGCATAAAGCAATGCTCCGGACTCATCCTCACGCGCTCGCGACTTATCGGGTTGTTTCGTTGGAAGACGGGTCGTTCGGTGTCGAGGTCATGATTCCCGACACTCACCCGACCACCGTGAGCAAGTTTGCCACCGAGGCCGATGCCGAGGCGTGGATCGCCGAGCATCAACGCCAAGTCCATTCGCAAGCCTCCTCGGGGGGTCGCTCGCGCACATGGCGAAATCGCAGCCGCTAGAGAACTGACCAGGGATCGCCTGTGTTACAAAGCCAAATAAAGAATTGAACATAGCCCCAACAAACCCCACTTAGGTTCAATCGTGTTTCGACCAGGGCACGGCTCTCTGCGGCGCCCGTGTGGGCAAACCGAAAAGCGCTTCCCGAAATTGAAATGTGGTCTGTGCGGCGAAGGCGCTGCGCAGGATTTATCATTAAGGAAGCGCGATGACTATCGGCACAGTAAAGTGGTTTAATTCGCAAAAGGGCTATGGCTTTATTCAGCCCGAGGACGGTTCGAAGGATGTTTTTGTTCATATCTCGGCAGTTGAGCGTTCGGGGCTAGGCCATCTCGTCGAAGGCCAGCGGATCAGCTATCAGTTGGAACGCGGCCAACAGGGCAAGATTTCGGCGGTCGATCTGCAGGGCGCGTAATTTAAACCGCCTCAAGCCAAACCAAGCATAACTCGAAAGAACGGGCGCGGCCGGCCAGCATCGCCCGTTCCGTCGTTTCTGGAGGCCGAAATGTCAGAACATAAATTCCGCGTCGGCCAAGCCGTCGAATTCTTTCCCGATCCCGGCGTCGACCGGGCGAGCCGCGGCCGCTACACGATCCTGCGGCTGCTTCCGCTCGAGGGCAGCACCCCGCAGTATCGGGTGAAGAACACCGCCGATGGGCACGAACGCATGGCGCGCGAGACCCAATTGGGGCTGCGCTGACCGCGATTCCGGACCACCTCACAGGTGGCGAAAACCTCGCCACAAATTAAAACACACATCGTTGGCGAAGAAGGGGCGGGCGAGAGGATGGCTCGGCTGAACCGAGCGGTCGCCTTCTCCGCTGCTTCCGTGATTTCGTGATCACACACCAAGGACACCATGGGTCCCGGACCAGATGCTTTGCCTCTGATCCGGTTACCCTATGACGAACTCTAACGCTCAGCGGACCGCCAATTCCCAATCGAGGTCCTCGATCGCCTCGCGCTGATCGCCGGGCCGCGCCGCGCGGCCGAGTTCGACCAAATGCGGCGCCAAGAGCTGCGTCGTCGCCCAATAGCCGGCTCCGGTCGCGATCAGCGTCACGACGACTTTGATCCACTCCGCCGGGATCACGAACATATAGGCGAGGAATCCAAGAACTGTCCAAGCGACAGCGATCGGATTGACGCCCTTCCAGTACCAGTAGGGTCCGTTGGGCTCAAACAATGCCACCAGGTCGATTTTCATGCGCTTGACGAAAATATAATCGGCAATCAAGACCCCCGCGATCGGCGAGAAGACGTTTCCCAGCATACCGACATAGGTCGTGTAGCCGGTTACGACGCTCGGCGTTGCCGACAGTGCGATACCGAGTGCGCTGATGATCACGGTCGTCCAAAAGCGTCCCAGCCGCTCGAAAATGTTCGAAAGCGACAACCCGCCCGTGTAGAGGTTGAGGACGTTGATCGTCCAATTGTCGAGCGCGATCACGACCAGAAACAGCAGCAACGTAAAGTGGCTGACGTCGAGCCCCGAGGCCACCGCGAACACATTGGCGGTTTTCCCGAGGGTTGCGGAGGCGGCATAGGCGCCCAGCAGCGCGGCAAAACAGCCGCCGCCAACTTTGCCGAGCAACGTCCCCAACCACATATCGGCGCGCGAGCGGGTATAGCGGCAGAAATCAGCTGAATCGGTCACCATCGTCAGCGAGCCGGCGGCCACCACATTCATCCATGTTACAAACAACAGCCATCCGGCCTCAGGCTTGCCGGCATAGTGCAACACCGCCGACGGTGCGAAATGCGGGTCGTCATGCGTCGCCAGCAGAATGAGGATCATGCTGAGGATCACGATCTTGAATGGCAACGCGATCCGCGACAGGTGCTTTAGGGAATCGTATCCGATGATGGCAACGATAGCCTGCAGTATCGCAAAGATGACGCTGACCGTGACCAGCGAATGCGGCGTTCCGGTCCACCGGTCGAGGATCGCGACGACGGCGAGCGACCCCGCCACGGTCTGATAGGCAAACCAATAGGTCGAGGCGATCGTGCGCAGGAACGAAGGGACCCATTTGGCGCCGCGCACGCCATAGGCCATGCGGGTCGAGACTTGACCCGGCAGTCCGAAATCGACACCGACTGTCGCCATGATCGTGTAGGCGATCGTCGCCAGCAGCACGCCCGAGGTGATCGCCCCGACAGCGCCGAGAAACGATAACCCCGAAACCACCGCGAAACCGCCGACCAGCATCGAGCCGGGATTGAGGGCAAAGCCAAAGATGATCGAAAAGATATCGAACCACCGAACCGTCTTGAGCTCGTCCGGCACTGGCTCGATGCCGAACTGCTCGACGCCTCTGGGCTGGTGATAGCGTCGTCTTAACTTTTCCTGAAGCTCGATGACCGAATGCATGCCGCTCTCCTGCCGTGTCGTCGCCCAAGCAACAACTTCAGCAGTCAAGCAGCAAATAATATGCCATGAGTAAAATGCGACAAAAATGGGCAGTATGATATCTGATTATTTTTGCGCCAAGACTGGGGTCATGTTGCATATATTCAGATCAGTGGATGTCAAAGGCCATATTGCTTAGCGAAGGAAATCTTGGTTGGAATTTTGTTTGCTCGGGCACTTCAACCGGGCCACTGGCCGCGCCGAGTAATAGTGTATTTGGGTCAGCGCCTTCGGAAGGACGACCGAGCGGAACATTGTCACACAGCAGACATATTTTGCGTCAAATCATTACACGACTTCGCCCTCAAAGCGTCAGCAGATAAACGAATTATTAACCACCATCCGGCACCGTCGTCTCCTAAGCTGCTGATCGAACGAGAGACGCTGATGGACGCCCTGAAAATCCGCCGCGCCCCTAACGGAAAGTTTTACGTCGTCTGGGATGGCTGCCCGATCTGTCAGGAGGACGGCAATTTGCGTTACTTTGACACCGAGCCGGAGGCGCGGGACACCCTTTCGGGCTGCGACCTGGTCCTGAGCGCCCGCGCTGATGTTGTGCCCAGAATATCGGCCTCATCAACCCGGAGCGGACGGGCGAGAGAGCCGTTGCGGCCGCGTCGCGTTTCGGCATCAAAGTCCCGCAGAGGGGTGAGCCGGTTGTCGCTCGTGCGATGACGCCGCCCGTCGGTGCGGTCATTTAGCTTTTGCGGCACGGTTTGGACCGCGATCTTCAGAATTCAGCGGCGGGGGCGGGCATGAATTTGCGCGACCGGATCGGAGTCGATGTCGGGCGGAAAGCAAAGCTCGAAGACGCGATTGAATGGGCGGCGGCGCATCAGGTGCAGTGGATCGACATTCAGCTCGACACCGCCCCGAACGCGTTGGGCAGCTTTGATGATGCTCGCGCGGCGCAAATCCGCCAGGCCTGTGCGCGCGACGGCGTGCATCTCGGGCTGCACACCGCGTCGGCGGTCAATGTCGCCGAATACGCGCCGCATGTCGGCGCGGCGGTTGATCGCTACCTCGAAGCCTATGTCGAGACAGCAGCGCAATTAGGGGCCGAGTGGATCGTCCTCCATGCCGGGTTTCATTTCACCTCGGACAAGGAGATGCGGATGAAAGCCGGGCTCGAGCGACTGCAGCGGATCGTCGCTCATGCCGAACGCCATGGAGCGCTCGTGTTGCTCGAAAATTTGAACAAGGAACCGGATGACGCCGAGGTGCATTACCTCGCACATACACTCGAAGAGTGGCGGTATTACTTCGAGCGGATCGAATCGCGAGCCTTCAAATTATCGTTTACCGTCAACCACGCGCACCTGGTGCCGGAGGGCATTGCGGGATTTGTCGACGGTCTCGATATGAGCCGGGTAGAGGAGGTGCGGCTCGCCGATTGCTGGCGCAACGGGGTCGAGGCGCACCTCAAACCCGGCGCCGGCGACCTCGATTTCGCCGACATGTTCCGCCGGATCGAAGGCAAAGGGTTCGCAGGCCACTACATGAATGCGTTCGGCTCGCTCGACGACATGCTGACGGGCCGGGACGATCTTGTCCGCATTGCCGGCCAAGCAGGCGTGTCCTGAGAGGCTAAGAGCCCACCGGCTCAAATTGCTAAGCCACGGCCGGCAATGCCGCCGCGTCGGCGGGTGCGTCGATCCACGTCCTGAACCACAGTTCGAGCATCAATGCCCCCCACAGGCGGTTCTGATGATCGGAGCGGTAGTTGCAGTGCTCGTCGAGCAGTCGGCGCATGTAATCCGGCCGAAACAACTGACGCTGGCGCGCGCTCTGCGACAACAGAATATCATACGCCATATCCTTGAGTTCATGCCGAAACCAGCGATCGATCGGGCATCCGAACCCGCGCTTTGGGCGGTACAGGATTTCACGCGGGAGATACGGCTCCAGCGCCGATTTGAACAACGCCTTTAGCGCCCCGCCTTTCATCTTGACCCGTGCGGGTAGGGCTGCCGCCCATTCGATCAGCTCGTGGTCGAGCAGAGGCGAGCGCGCCTCCAGCCCGTGCGCCATTCCGGCGATATCGATCTTCACCATCAGATCGTCGGGCAGGTAGGTATGGATGTCGGCGCGATTGGCGCCGCCCACCAGGCCATCGGCTTCGGAGAAATAGGGCGATAACAACTCCGCCGCAGAGCCGCCCAGAAAGCTGCACATCGCCTCGCCGTAGCCGTCGGCTTTGTCACTATCGCCATAAAAGGCTAGGGTCGGCAGATAGCGCTGCGCCGGAGATGATGCCGGCGCTGTCAGCGCGCCGCGGATCTGCCGAAGCTTTAGCCGGCGCTGAAGTCGCGATGGCGCCAATCCGACCAATTGCGCTAAACCGGCCCGGACCGGCTTTGGCAAAAGATCGAGTTGCGCCAGCCAGTGCATCGCCTTGTAGCGGCCATATCCGAGAAAACACTCGTCGCCGCCATCGCCGGTCAATGCGACGGTGACATGGCGTCGCGCGATATGGGAAACATACCAGGTCGGGATCGCCGACGGATCGGCAAACGGCTCGCCGTAATGCCACACCAATCGCGGCAATACCGCCACCGCATCGGGTTCCACGACCAATTCGTGATGATCGGTGCCGTAGCGTTGTGCCACCATGCGGGCGTATTGGGTTTCGTCGAACCTCTTATCCCTAAAGCCGATCGAGAACGTCTTGACCGGTCCGCCGCCCGCCTCCGCCATCATCGCAACGACCGCAGAGGAATCGACGCCACCCGACAGAAACGCGCCAAGCGGCACGTCGGAGATTAGCCGCAGCCGAACCGCTTCCTTGAGCCGCTCGATTAATTCGCCGCGTATTTCTGCCGGCGTGCGGCGATCGAGAACGGTTGCGCTGGAATGGGGTAGATCCCAGTACCGCTCCAGTTTGGGGTCGTCGAGTCTGCCGTCCTCATCGAGCGAGACCGCAAGAAAATGGGCCGCGGGCAATTTGCTGATGCCGGTGAAAGCGGTCCGTGGCGCCGGCACGTATTGCAATGTCAGAAATTGATCGATTGCACCGAGGTCCGGCAAGCGCCGAATCTCAGGCCAGGCGAACAGCGCCTTGATCTCCGAACCGAATACCAGCCCGGAGCGCGTCCGCGCCCAATAGAGCGGCTTCTTGCCGAGCCGGTCGCGCGCCAAAATCAGCTGGCGCGTGCGACGGTCCCACAACCCGAACGCGAACATTCCGCGCAGCCGCGAAAAAAGCCGCCGACCCCAGGCATGCCAGCCATTGACGATAACTTCGGTGTCCGTATGACTGCAAAACCGGTAACCGAGCGCCGACAAATCTCGCCGAATTTCGGCAAAGTTGTAGATTTCGCCGTTGTAAGTGATCCAGACGTTGCCGTCGGCGCTTGCCATCGGCTGATGTCCGGCCGGCGAAACGTCAATGATCGACAGGCGCGCATGGGCGAGCCCGGCGATGCCGTCGGTCCACACCCCTTCATCATCGGGGCCGCGGTGCCGTAACGGCGCGATCATCTGCCACAGCCCCGCCTCCAGCTCGGCTGTCACAGAAGCCGGGCCGCCGCTCACAAAACCCGCGATCCCGCACATGCTGTGGGTCCCTTAGCGGGCTGGTGAAGCCAAATCGCGCGCTTCTTGATACTCGCCTTGGCTACTTCCGCCTTAGCATTCCTGAGGCGGCGATGACCCCGCTTCGGCAAGGGTCTTGACCATTTCAAGAAATTGCTGACGGGCGCGGAGATCAGGGATGGCATAGTACATACGAATGAACTCAATCGTTTCCGGACGTTGCAGGTAATCGCGCCAGCGCTGATCCTCGGGGCTTATTTCGGCATCGTCCGGGCGCAAATCGCCAAAAAAGTAGGAGATCGGAACACCCAAAATCTCGGCCATCGCTGACAGACGCGAAGCGCTGACGCGGTTGGCGCCGCCCTCGTACTTTTGGACCTGCTGAAACGTCAGGCCGAGCGCATTTGCCAATGTCTCCTGGTTCATGCCGAGCAGCAAACGCCGCATCCTGATGCGATTGCCGACATGGACATCGATCGGGTTCGGAACGCCGGTGCCACGTCCGTATCTGGCGGCTGCCGTTTTCGGCTCGTCATCCGATTTAGCCGCAGTTTTCAACCTTCCCCCCGTCGCACCCGCCGCTCCCAATTAGCATTGGGCTCGCTTGATACGCAAGCGCCATTCGACAATTCGCGCTTAAATGCGAGCGTACGGATCGGCAAACATAAACACAGGTTGAATAACAACAGCTAGGACCCGCTCGAATGCCGATCGGCTGGGTCCAACAATACCTGGAGCTTATCTCCCGTCCCGGTTGGCGCGGTCGTCATAGCCGCGTCTGCTGCTGATGAACATCAGCGCCATCAGCCCGACACCGAGTGCCAGGGTCGCGACGATGCCGAAACCCAAGGCGAGCCAACCGGCGCCGCTGATTTCAGACGCTCCGATATCGTTCCAGAACTTCCCGATGACGATCGCGACCGCGGCAACGGCAACCACCGCGATTGCGACCGCTATCCATGTCGATGTCGAGCGCATCGCTCTCTCCCGCGCCGGGCCGAACGCATCCGCTGCGATGGCATCGCGCATCTATTCATGTCGTAACCGACGCGGCTTTGCGCAAATCCTCGATAAAGCGCAACGTCTCGGCGTGCCGGGTTTCCTCGTCCGGCGCTCTCAACAATGCCGACGGGTGAATCGTCGCGAGCGCGTAAGGGGCGAACGGCGACGGGACAAACCGGCCGCGATCCCGGGTGACGCGAAATGTTCTGCCGAACAGCCCTTGCGCTGCCGTCGCGCCGAGGGCTACCACCACGGTCGGCCGCACAGCGCGGATCTCGCCTTCGAGCCAAGGCAAACAGGCGGCGATTTCAACCGCCCCGGGCTTGCTGTGGATACGCCGCTTGCCGCGCGGCACCCACTTAAAATGCTTTACGATATTGGTTACCCAAACGCGCGACCGGTCGATCCCCGCCTCGACGAGGCAGCGGTCGAGCAATTTGCCGGCCGGCCCGACAAAGGGATGACCGGCGATATCCTCGGCATCGCCCGGCTGTTCGCCAACGAGCATGATTTGCGCCTTGGGGGGACCTTCACCGAAAACGGTTTGCGTCGCGTTGCGGTAAAGATCGCATGCCGTGCACTCCGCGGCGGCGGCGCGCAACGCGTCGATCGTCGGCTTCTCCGCAGAAATCGGCTCCAAGGTCTCGCTCGTTTCTTCTCGCGTGCTCACAGGGCCTCCGATTTCGCGCCGTTACTCGTGTAAACGCGGCACAAGAGCAGTTTTGCCCGTAACCCGGCCGCGATTGGCGGGAATGGCGCGAAAGCCGCTTACTCCGAGCTGTCACCCGTGGCAGAGTGCCGATGACCGCCCCCCGACGGAGAACATAATGCCTACTGAGAGCCAGCATCCCGAAACCTTGGTGCTGCACGCGGGCTATCGCAGCGATCCGACGACCAACGCTGTCGCCGTGCCGATCTATCAAACGACGAGCTACCAGTTCCGCGACACGCAGCATGCCGCCGATCTGTTCGGGCTGGCAGAACTCGGCAATATTTACACGCGGATCATGAACCCGACCAACGCCGTGCTCGAGGAGCGGATCGCCGCTCTCGAAGGTGGCGTCGCCGCTTTAGCACTTGCCTCGGGGCAGGCGGCGTCATTGTTTTCGGTCCAGAACATTTGCCAGGCCGGCGACAATTTCGTCAGCTCGACTGATCTTTACGGCGGCACCTGGAACCTGTTCCTTAACACGATGATGAAGACGATGGGGATGGAGGTTCGCTTTGTCGATCCGGCCGACCCTGAGAACTTCCGGCGGGCGACCGACGCGCGCACCCGCTGCTACTACGCCGAGACCCTTCCCAATCCCAAGCTCGAAGTCTTTCCGATCGCCGAGGTCGCCAGGATCGGGCGCGAACTGGGAGTCCCGCTGATCGTCGATAATACCGCGGCCCCGGTGTTGTGCCGGCCTATTGAACACGGCGCCGCCGTGGTCATGCACTCGACCACCAAATTCATCGGCGGTCATGGCAATTCGATCGGTGGCATTGTCGTCGATGGCGGCAATTTCGATTGGGAAAAGCACGCCGCCCGCTTTCCCCTCCTGAACCAGCCCGATCCGAGCTACCACGGCGCGGTATGGACACAGGCGTCAAAGCCACTCGGGCCAATCGCCTACATTCTGAAGATGCGGGTCACTCTGTTGCGCGACCTCGGCGCGCCGATGAGCCCGTTCAACGCGTTCCTGTTTCTGCAAGGGCTCGAAACCCTGCCGTTGCGTATGCGGGCGCACTGCGCGAATGCCGTTGCCGCGGCGAAATTCTTGTCCGAGCATCCCAAAGTCACCCGCGTCATCCATCCGAGCGTGATGACCGGCGAAGCCCGGCGCCGCGCCGATGCCTATCTGAAAGGCGGATACGGCGGCCTGCTCGGCTTTGAGCTGAACGGCGGCCGCGAGGCGGGGCGCCGCTTTATCGATGCGCTGAAGATGTTTTATCACGTGGCGAATATTGGCGATGCCCGCAGCCTGGCGATTCACCCAGCCTCGACGACGCACTCTCA
This sequence comes from uncultured Alphaproteobacteria bacterium, assembly GCA_963777435.1. Taxonomy (GTDB): domain Bacteria; phylum Pseudomonadota; class Alphaproteobacteria; order ATCC43930; family CGMCC-115725; genus AP-15. Next base: position 1,070,144 of record CAVZQT010000003.1, on the reverse strand, counting down.
GCTGTCGCCCGAAGAGCAGGAGCAAACCGGCGTTAACGACAACTACGTACGGCTGTCGATCGGGATCGAGCACCCGGACGACATCCTTGCCGATTTGAAGCAGGCGCTGGACGCGGCCTAACCCGCGCGCCGATTCGAGGATGCAGGGTGAGGGGGTGAGCGCGGGCGATGTTCTGCTCCCGCTGACTTTTCCGATCGACTTGGCGCTGACCGTCGCCAGTCATGGGTGGGCATCTCTCGCCCCGTGGGGGTGGGACCCCGAGACCGGCGTCCTCGCCCGCATTGAGCGAATTGATCGCGATGTCGGCACGGTCGCAGCGGCGCAGCACGACCCCACGACAATCGTCATCCGTTACGACGGCTTCCCGGCCACGACGGAACCGCAGATCATTGCCCGCGTGCGCCGCTGGCTGTCGGCGGATTGGGACCCGGCCGAGGCGGTCGCCGCGCTCGGCGAAGACGGCGCGCTGATTCGGCAGGGCGGTGGGCGCCTCCTGCGCTGTTCCTCGTTTTCCGAGGACTTCGTCAAGACCGTGCTGACGATCAACACCGCCTGGTCATCGACCCGCCGGATGGCGGCAGCGCTCGTCGCCGAGCCTGGCGCCGGCGCGTTTCCGCTGCCCGAAGCGATCCTCGACTATGGCGAGCCTCTGCTGCGCGAACGCGCCAAGCTCGGTTTTCGCGCGCCAACCGTGGTCTCGACAACCCGCTCTATGCTCGAAGATGGCGTCATCGACCAAAACGGCGAGGGTGAGCCCGAATACGATTATCTGATCGGGCTCAAGGGCATCGGGCCGTATGCCGCGGCCCATTGCCGGCTTCTGTTGCACGATTTCAGCCGCATCCCAGTCGATTCGGTGGTGACGGCATATTTGCGGGAGCGGCACGCCAGCGATCCCGAGGGCTTTGTCGCAAGCCGAGCGGTCTGGGGCAGCTATCTGGCGCTCGGCTATCGGCTCGCCCGATTACGCGAAAAGCTCGACGGACCAACCCCGCCTTGACGCAAATGGCGTCAGCCGCTCTCGCAAACTTGCAAAGCTGAGAGCTGGTTCACACGCGCGGCGTGCCCGCCGATGTAGGGTGGCCCCGCCTGATGGTCGCCAATTGCTCAGCGCCGCGCCACAATTTGCTACACGTGAGCAAGCAGGGCGAATTGGCATCAACCCGATGATCGGCTAGGGTTAACTGCCGGCAGTGGACATCGGGGGATTGGACTGTCCGGCTTGGTGGGGGCTGCAATGAAAATAATGTATCGGATCGCCCAGCTTCTTTTTCCGGCAATTGTATCAGCCGCGCTATGTTTTCCGAGCACCCTGGTTCGGGCTCAAATTGTCGATGAAGCTCGTCAAGCCGGACGCGCGGCGCAATCGCTTCCCCCTGCCGACGAGGACTATTTCCACGCGATGGATGGCGGCATCCCGCTGACCTCGGACGAGGTCAAGGGCCGCAACATGTGGATCGTCTGGACCGGGGGTAATGACCGGTTATGGGACAAACTGACCAATCTGACGTTCGGGTCGTTCGACCTGTTGAAGATCCTGTCGTCAACTCCGGGGCTCAAATACAGCCGAGACAATCGGTGGAGCTACCTTGGCCTGGTAAACGAGCCCTGCTTTGTCAAAGCGACCGGTCCCGATCCCAAGCATTACGGCCTGTGGCTCGATCAGCGCGATCCGAACTGTCCGCCCGATCCGTTCGCCAATGCGCAAAAATATCCCGGCGTTGCGGTCGGCGCGCGCGGCAAAAACATTCCCGCCGGATCGTATTACGGCGAACCCACCGGCATACTCGGGCTGCGCCTGTTTCCCAATCCCGCCTTCGACGAAGCCGCGGCAAAGCGCTGGGATCCACAACGTTATTACAACGACCCTAGTTATTATCTGCGCAAAGACCTAGTGCGGCCATATCGCGTCGGCATGTCCTGTGGCTTTTGCCACATCAGCGCCAACCCGGAGAAGCCGCCGGCCAATCCTGAAATGCCGCAATTTGAAACCCTGAGCTCGACTGCTGGGGCTCAATATTTCTGGGTCGATCGCATCCTGGCGTGGAACGCCGACCCGTCGAACTTCTTGTTCCAGGTATTGCACACAGCGCGGCCGGGGTCGCTTGATACGTCATTGGTCTCGACCGACAACATCAACAACCCGCGTACCATGAACGCGATCTACAATGTTTTGCCGCGTCTCGAGGTCGCCAAACGGCTCGGCCGGGAAATGCTGGGATCCGACAATCTTGCCAACAGGCAGTTCAACGATTTTGCCAGCTCCGGGCCACTGACGCAGTTTTTTCAGCCGCCCAATACGGTCTGGACGCCGCATGTGCTGAAAGACGGCTCTGATTCCGTCGGCGTGCTCGGCGCATTGAACCGGGTGTATTTGAACATCGGCTTGTTCAGCGAGGAATGGCTGCGGCATTTCAATCCGATTCTGGGCGGCAAACCGGTGACGCCGATCCAGATCACGACAGCGCGGGCAAATTCGGCCTATTGGGACGCGACCGAATTGCAGACACCCGATATGGCGCTGTTCCTGCTGAAGGCGTCTTATCCGCACAAGCTCAAAAACGCGCCGGGTGGCAACGCCTATCTGAACGATCCGCCGGCGATGGTGCAGCAAGGCAAGGCGGTCTTTGCCGATAATTGCGCTGCCTGCCATTCGAGCAAGGCGCCAGCACCACCGGCCAACGCCGATTTTGGCAACTGCATCGGACCGCACTATCTCGAATGCTGGAACCGCTATTGGGCATGGGTGCAGACCGACGATTTCCGCACCAAGATGCGCCCGATCGTCGAAGCCCCGGACTTCATTGACGGCAACTATTTGTCAAACGATGCGCGCGTGCCGGTGACGTTATTGCAGACCAATGCCTGCAGCCCTCTGGCGACCAACGCGATCGGGGGCAATATCTGGGACAATTTCTCGTCGGCTTCATATAAGTCGCTCCCGTCGGTCGGTACGATCACCGTTTACGACCCGTTCACCGGCAAGCCGCAACCCTACAACATGCCGGCAGGCGGCCGCGGCTATACCCGCGTGCCGTCGCTGATCAGCGTCTGGGCGACCGCTCCCTACCTGTTGAACAACAGTGTCGGCAAATTCGATGAGAGCCCGTCGGTCCAGGGGCGCATGACCTCGTTCCAGGATTCGATCACGGGAATGCTGTGGCCGGAAAAGCGCGCCAAGGATCCCGTGCTCGGCGATAAGGTTCCGGGTGTCATCGACCGCACGACGGTTACGAGCTGGCTGCGCGTGCCCACCGGTTATTTGCCCGACGTCATCAAGCACGCGCAATCGGTACTCAACCTCGCGGTCCCGCTGTTTGACGAAAAGGGGCTCGAAATCGGCCCGATCCCGGCCGGTACGCCGGTCGACCTGTTGGCCAATTTCGATCTGCTCCCACCCGGACAGCAACCTCGCCGGGCGGGTACAGCACGACAAACGGGTCGTCGCCGCCGTCTTCAAGCTAGTGCATGATCTGCGCGCCTTGCCAAAGGGCGCCACCGACGAGCAGGCGCGCCGGGTCTTTGCAAATCTCGGCGAGCAATTGTTCGCGCTCAGCAAATGCCCGGATTACGTGGTCAGTCGCGGGCACTACTTCGGCGCCCATTTGAGCGATGCCGACAAGAACGCGCTGGTCGCCTTTTTAAAGACATTCTAGTGTCCTGAATCAGAAATTCGTTGAATAAGTTGTGGCATGGACGGCGAGAGTGTCGGAGCAGTATCGGGCGATGGTTTGGAGGATGGCATCGGCGGACTTGGTCCAGATGAAGGGCTTTGGGTCGTCGTTGTGGGCCTGGATGAAGGCGGTGATGGCGTCCTTCAGTTGGTGCACGCTGCGATGGACACCGCGCTTGATCTGCTTGTCGGCGAGCAGCGCAAACCAGCGCTCGACCTGGTTGAGCCAGGACGTGCTGGTCGGTGTGAAGTGCAGGTGATAGCGCGGGTGGCGGGCGAGCCAGGCTTTGACCGGCGGGGCCTTGTGGGTGGCATAATTGTCGAGCACCAGGTGGATGTCGAGATCGGTTGGCACGGCTTGTTCGACGGTCGCCAGGAACCGGCGGAATTCGACCGCGCGGTGCCGTTGGTAGCAACGGCCAATGACCCGGCCGGTGAGGATGTCGAGGGCGGCGAACAACGAGGTCGTGCCGTGGCGCTGGTAGTCATGGGTGCGCCGCTCGATCTGCCCCGGCCGCATCGGCAACAGCGGCTGGGTGCGATCGAGAGCTTGGATTTGCGACTTTTCATCGACGCACAGGACCAGCGCATGGTCGGGCGGATTGAGGTAGAGCCCGACGATGTCACGCACCTTGTCGACAAACAGCGGATCGCTGGACAGCTTGAAGGTTTCAAGACGGTGCGGCTGCAACCCAAAGGCCCGCCAGATGCGTCCGACGCTCGCGGTCGAGATGCCGCTGTGCCGCGCCATGCTGCGCGTGCTCCAATGCGTCGCGCCGGACGGCTGGCTCTCCAGCGTCCGGACGATCACGCTCTCGACTTTGGCGTCGTCGATCGTGCGCGGGACACCGGGTCGGGGCTCGTCGAGCAACCCGTCGAGGCCATGCTCGACAAAACGCTGGCGCCACTTGCCGACGGTCTGCGCCGTCACCCGCTCGCGGGCCGCCACCGCCTTGTTGCTCAGACCTGCCGCGCAGCCGAGGACGATGCGCGCCCGCAGCGCCAATGCCTGCGCCGTCTTGCGGCGCTGCGTATAGCCTTCAAGAATGCCGGCGAGCTCAGCCGACAATTCGATCTTCGCTACCGGCCGACCCGTCCGCATCCCCCATCCCCGCCGTTACGGCTTCCTTATCAATTTATTACACGAATTTCTGACTCAGGACACTAGCGTCATTTTGCTGCTCGGCCGCGCCGCGCCCGGGCGCAACGACGGCCGGCAAGCGATCCACCGCGATCGGGAGCTCTCGATGAACAGTGGTGACACTTTCGACTACATCGTCGTCGGCTCCGGCGCCGGCGGCGGCACCTTGGCGGCGCGGTTAGCAGAGGCGGGAAGGCGCGTCCTGCTGCTCGAAGCCGGCGGCGACCCGCGTCTGCTCTCCGGCACCAACGATTATCAGCCTGGCGTCAACAGGTTGCCCGACGATTACGATGTGCCGGCATTTCATGGTTTCGCGTCCGAAAACGACGCGATGCGCTGGGATTTTTTTGTCCGGCACTATGCCGATGACGCGATGCAGGCGCGCGACCCGAAATACGTCCGGGATTATCGCGGCCAGCAGGTCGACGGTATCCTCTACCCGCGCTCCGGGACGTTGGGCGGCTGCACCGCCCACAATGCGATGATCCTGGTCTATCCGCACAACGCCGACTGGGACGCAATCGCCGAATTGACCGGCGACCCGTCTTGGAAAGCCGAGGCGATGCGCAGCTATTTCATGCGCCTCGAAAACTGCCGATATCGTGAAATCGAGCGCGTCCTGGCCCGCTTTGGGGCCAATCCGTCGCGTCATGGCTGGGATGGCTGGCTGCACACCGAAAAAGCCATTCCCCCTGCGGCGCTCGGCGATTTCGACCTGGTTCAGACATTATTGCACTCAGCCGGCGAGGTCTTCGAGGATCTCGGTTATCCGCTCGGGTCGCTGCTTGGGCTCGCCGAGGCAAAGGCTGATCCGAACGACTGGCGGTTGGTCGCCGAGAACGCCGTGGGGGTGCGCTACACGCCGCTGGCGACGCGCGCCCACCATCGCATGGGAGCGCGCGAGCGCGCCGTGGAGACAGCGCAGCAATATCCCGATCGTCTGCACATCGAGCTCGATGCGCTCGTTACCCGAGTGATCCTCGACGACAATAACCGCGCAATCGGCGTTGAATATCTGAAAGGACCGCGGCTCTACCGCGCCCATGGCCAGCCCGCGACCGAGCCCGGTGTCGGGATGCAGGCAAATGCGGCGCGTGAGGTGATCTTGTGCGGCGGCGCTTTCAACACGCCGCAACTGCTGATGCTGTCCGGCATCGGCCCACGCGAGGCGTTGGAGCCGCTTGGCATTCCGCTGCGCATCGAATTGCCGGGGGTCGGCAAGAATTTGCAGGACCGCTATGAGGTCGGCGTCGTCAACCGGATGAATTTCGAGCGCTGGGAAATCCTGAACGGCGCCACCTTCAGCCGCGGCGACCCGCAATACCGCGATTGGGCCGCCGGACGTGGCGGCGTCTACGCCAGTAATGGGGCGGTATTGGCGGCGATCATCAAATCGCTGCCCGAGCGGCCATTGCCTGATCTGTTCTGCTTTGCGCTCTTAGGATTGTTCGGCGGCTACTTCCCGAATTACACCTCCTATGAAGTAACCAAACCGAATTACCTGACTTGGGCGATCCTGAAGGCGCATACGCAAAACCGCGCCGGCGAAGTGCGGCTGCGCTCAGCCGACCCGCGCGATACGCCGCTGATTAATTTCCGCTATTTCGAGGAGGGCAGCGACAGCGCCGGCGAAGACCTGAACTCGGTTGTCGCCGGGATCCGTTTTGTCCGCCGGCTGACCGAGGAATTGGCGCAGCGCGGGCTGATCGCCGAGGAGGAACAGCCCGGAGACGCACTGCAAAGCGACGACGAACTAAAGGATTTTATCCGCACCCGCGCCTGGGGCCACCATGCCTCTTGCAGCTGCGCGATCGGGCCGCGGGCCACGGGTGGCGTCCTCGGCAGCGATTTTCGGGTGCATGGCGTCCAAGGATTGCGCGTTGTCGATGCCTCGGTGTTTCCGCGCATTCCCGGCTTTTTTATCGTCAGCGCCGTCTACATGATCGCCGAAAAAGCCGCCGACGTAATTCTCGCCGGCTAAACGCGAACGGCGGTAACGAAATCGCCGACGTTGAAGCTCTTTCGCCATTCGCCTACTTAAGCGCTGACAGGTCACAAATCTGAATGGCAGCGATGTTCCGGCTGGCCGTCTTATTGCTGATTGCGATCGCGACAGCGTCGCCGGTCTCGGGCGGCGGATAATTCCAAATGCGGAGCCAAGTTGTTCGTGCTATGGGGCGACGGTAAACACGACGATAGCGCCGCCCTGAACGCCTGGTTCCGCGGCGATGCGGTTGTCTGGGGGCCGAACGGACGCAGTGTCGGCATCACAGATCAGCGGGCGCGTGTTCCGTCTGACCTCACCGATTTATATTTCGAGCGGCACCGAGCCGCAGCATCGAAAACTTTCAGTTTCTGTGGCCGGAGCGTAGGGAAGTAGTGTCGGGCGGCACAATCGTCACCGGCGCCGATCCGACAAGCCGCCGGTCGCGACCGGCATTACCAAGATCGGCGCTGGCCCCAACGAAGGCGTCCCGTTCGCGAGCGATACCCCAAAGCCGGCCGCTGCCGATAACCGCACCGACTGTCTCGTTTCCTGACCGGTTGGTAAAAGGGTGACCGAGTTCTCGCCCAGGACTTGACCCAAGGATATAACCTGGCGGAGCCGCGTTCCCCTAAAATAGCGAGCTCGAAATCAAACGAGCAGGAGGATGTTCGATGGCTTCCGTTGCCGACCAGATGGTCGAGACCCTCGCCGCCGCCGGGGTCAAGCGAATTTACGGCATCGTCGGCGACAGCCTCAACGGCTTTACCGATGCGCTGCGCCGGCACGGCGGCATCGCCTGGCTGCATGTACGACACGAGGAGGTCGCGGCATTTGCCGCCGGCGCCGATGCGCATGTGACCGGGGAGCTCGCGGTCTGCGCCGGCAGCTGCGGCCCTGGCAACCTGCACCTGATCAACGGTCTTTACGATTGCCAGCGCTCACGCGTCCCGGTGGTCGCGATCGCCGCCCACATTCCCTCACCCGAGATCGGATCGGGCTATTTCCAGGAAACCCATCCCGAGCATCTGTTTCGCGAGTGCAGCAATTATTGCGAGCTGGTCTCGACCCCCGAGCAGATGCCGCGGGCGATCGAAATCGCGGTGCGCCGCGCCGTGGCCGAGCGCTGCGTCAGCGTCATTGTCATTCCCGGCGATGTCGCGCTCAAGCCTGCCGCGATTTCGCCGACGTCAAAGCCGCATGGTCTCGCGCCGGCGGCGCCGGTCGTGCTGCCTTCGCCGGATTTGCTGACCCGCCTTGTCGAGTTCGTCAACCAGGCGGGATCGGTCACCTTGCTGTGCGGCGGCGGCTGCATCGGCGCTCATGACGAGGTCGTCGAACTCGCCGAAAAGCTAAAGGCGCCGATCGTCCATGCCTTGCGCGGCAAGGAGCACATCGAGTGGGAGAACGCCTACGATGTCGGCATGACCGGGCTGATCGGTTTTTCCTCCGGCTATCACGCGATGGAGGATTGCGACACATTGTTGATGCTCGGCACCGATTTCCCGTATCGGCAATTCTACCCGGGCCGCGCCCATATCGCCCAGATCGACATCCGCGCCGAGGCGATCGGCCGCCGCACGCCGGTCGAGCTCGGCATTCTCGGCGACGTCGTCCACACCTTGCGCGCGATCCTGCAACGGCTCACAGAAAAAACCGACCGCGCGCATCTTGACGCTTGCCTGAGGCATTACCGCCAGGCTCGCCAATCGCTCGACGAGCTCGCCACCGGCCGCTCGGGCGGGGTTGTGCACCCACAGCAAATCGTGCGCGTCGTCAGCGAATTGGCGAGCGACGATGCGATATTCACCTGCGATGTCGGCCTACCGACGGTGTGGGCGGCCCGCTATCTGGCAATGAATGGCCGGCGCCGGCTGATCGGTTCGTTCTGGCATGGCTCGATGGCCAACGCATTGCCGCAGGCGATCGGCGCGCAAGCAGCATTCCCGCAGCGCCAAGTTGTCTCATTGTCGGGCGATGGCGGCTTTTCGATGCTGATGGGCGACCTGCTGAGCCTCGCGCAGCTCAAACTCCCGATCAAACTCGTCGTGTTCAACAATGGCGCGCTTGGCTTTGTCGAGCTCGAGCAGAAATCGACCGGTTTCCTGCCGGTGGGCACCGATCTCGTCAACCCGAACTTCGCGGCAATGGCCGAGGCCATCGGGATCAAGGGGGTGCGCATCGCCGACCCCGCCGAGGTCGACGGCAAATTGCGCGAGGCATTGGCGCACCCCGGCCCGGTGTTGATCGACGCCGTCGTCAACCGCCAGGAACTGGCAATGCCGCCAAGGATCACAACGGAAATGGCGAAAGGCTTCACTCTCTACATGCTAAAGGCGGTCCTCAGCGGCCGCGGCGACGAAATCGTCGAACTAGCCCGCACCAACCTGCGGCGGTAGGGCGACCTCCGGCACAACAAAGAGAGGCCAGCCAACTCCGCGCGGAGGGCGCTACGCTGCAGAATTGGCCTACAGCTACAAGGTCGACATATCCGCAATTAGTCGCGCGACGAGGCGGGCCGCATGATCACACATCGCCGTCTAAAAATCGCTTTGTTTTGAGTGTACCTTTTCGCCCAAAAGCATTACACGAAACCGGAGAACAAAGGAGGCGCTTATGGCAGATACTAAGTCGTCGCGCGGCTTCGCATCCGAATCGGTAAGCCGCGCCAGCACTCGGGTCTGGAAAGAGCAAAGTGAAATGCGTTCGGCCCTTCTGGGGAGGAAGACGACTCACCGTGGTTCTTCAGATAGCAGGATGAGAGGCCCGCCAGAAAGCAGGACGGCCGGCCGGAGCACGTCAGGCCGCGGAAAACGGGACTAGACCCGTCGCGGGAAACAAGCGTCCTGTGAGACGGCAAACTTCTGCTCTTCCCGACGATACCTCTGGCGATCGCCAGGACGAACCGAGGACGACGGCGGGGCTCTATCAATCAGGCGATAGAGCCCGTGTCGTCTCCGTTAACGATCCCCCAGGGGGCTACCGAACTCCCTTCCGCCGTGATTATGGCCGGATATTGCACTCGCCTGCTTTTCGGCGGCTGCAAGGTAAGACACAACTCTTTCCCAGCCATGAGAGTGATTATTTCCGCAATCGGCTAACCCATTCCCTCGAAGTCGCTCAAGTGGCGAAGTCCATTGCCATACGGATTAACGCGACCAACAAACTCTTCAGTGCGCCGGAAATGAAGATCGACACCGATCTCGTAGAATCCGCTGCGCTCGCCCACGATCTTGGTCATCCTCCGTTCGGTCATAATGGAGAGGAAGCATTGGACGAATGCATGGCCGATTCGGGCGGCTTCGAAGGAAACGCCCAAACACTACGAATTTTGGCTCGTCTAGAAAAGCGCCAGACACTAACGAGCAATGCATCAGGAAAGGAAATTGTCAAAGCCGGACGCGACAACCGGGCGGGATTAAATCTCACATACAGGACGCTGGCTAGTGTTCTGAAATATGACCGTAGAATTCCGGAGCTTCGCAAAGATCGGAATTCTCAAAGTGGTATTTCAAAAGGATACTACTTTACCGAAGCGGCTTTGGTTCGAGATATTAAGGAAAACGTTGGCTTCAGTAAAACAATTAGCACATTCAAGGATTTTAAGACTATAGAGTGCTCCATAATGGATATCGCTGATGATATTGCTTATTCTACATACGATTTGGATGACTCCTTCAAGGCAGGATTCCTTGATCCAGTCGCGATGTTGGCTAATTACGAGGACATATTACCGCATCTGGTTTCTGAAATTACAAAGCGCCTCGACCGGTACTACCCTGATGTGCCAAAAGCTCAGCGTCAATACACGACGAGCGATTTTTATAGCATATTGGTGGAACTGATCCCTGGAATCTATGATCTGCATGAACTCAAGGGACTGACGGTCGAAAGGCCGGAAGATGCTGCGGCCGTCACAGCGCAAAGTGCTCGTACCAGCAAATTGGTAGCTTCCAATGGATATTTTCGGCATGATCTAACGTCAGTCTTAGTGGGCAAATTTATCGAAGGGGTCGAAGTTCTCCCTGATGCGAGACAGCCGTGGCTCTCTCGTGCAAGATTAGAAATAGATATGTTTAAACGTGTTGAGACGCTGAAGAATTTTACCTATCAAGCGATGATCATGTCACCAAGATTAAAGGTAACGGCATACAGGGGTAAGGAAATTATTCAAGATATATTTAAGGCATTGAACGAAGGAAGTGGCGAACTGCTTATGCCAGATGACTTTCGTGAAATGTATAGAGAGATCGAGAGTGGGGCAGAGAAAAAAAGGATCGTATGTGATTTTATAGCAGGGATGACGGATAGATATGCAATAGAATTCTACAGAAGGCTCTATGGAACAAATCCTGAGACCATATATTCACCACTATAAGCCGCCAACCCCGAGTTTCCTCGAAGACGCGCTCGGCAGGATCCCCCTGGCAGATTTTTCCAATAGGTTTTTGGTGTAGGCGGCCGCTCCGCAGTAGGGTGGGTTGAGCCTGCGAAACCCGCCGTTCGTGGCCGAAATTCTGTGGTTCGATGGGTTTGCCCAGGCTCAACCCATCCGTCCGCTCCGCCGGAAGGCGGTGCTATTCGGCGGCGAGCAGGGGCGGTGGCACGACGGCGCGCTCGGTCTGGGCCATCGGCTGCGGCCACCAGCGGTCGTCCCATTCGGAGAACAGGCCTTTGAGCTTGGGCATGACCCGCTCGGCAAAGAGCTTTGTATTATACGCCGCCAACTCCTTGCCCATATTGCCGAACTGCAGCAATAGCATCAGATGGCCGACATTGAGGTCGGTCGCGACCTCGGTCAATTGCTCGACAACTTCGTCGGGCGAGCCGATGATCACATAGCCGCGATCGACAATGTCGGCCATGTCGGTCGTGGCGCGGGCCTGCTGGCGGGCGTTGAGGCTGGCGGCGCGGCCGATCTGCCCCTGGACGCCGGCGCGTTGTGTGGCTTCGGTTATGTAGCCCGGCGGCATCGCCCATTTCGGGTCGACGCGCAAGCAGCGGCCATAGAAATACTCGGCTGACGCCTTGTAGAGCGCCATCGCTTTTTCGCGGCTTTCGGCGACGCCAACGAACTGCAGAAAGCCGGCGCGATATGGGTTCCGGTCCTTGCCGAGCCGCGCCATCTCGTCCCAAAAGCCTTGCATCGTGGCGCGCCCGTCCTTGAACCCGAAATAGGACAGGTAAGCGTACACGTAGTCCATTTGCGCGCACCACTGCCAGGTCTCGACCGAGCCGCCGCCCGGGATCCAGATCGGCGGATGCGGCTTTTGCACCGGCCGTGGCCAGATGTTGACATAGCGCTGCTGGTTGAAGCGGCCGTTGAAGGCGAAGGTGTCCTGCTCGGTCCAGGCGCGCAGGATCAAATCGTGGGCCTCGTGATAGCGCTCGCGCAATTGGCTCGGGTTTTGGCCATAGGCAAAGCAGGTGTCCATCGGCGTGCCGACCGGGAATCCGGCGATCAGCCGCCCGCCCGAGATCACGTCGATCATCGCAAACTCTTCGGCCACGCGCGTCGGCGGGTTGTAGAGGGCGAGCGAGTTGCCCATCACGCACAACGCCGCATTGCTGGTGCGGCGGGAGAGAGCCGAGGCGATCAAATTGGGCGAGGGCATCAGCCCATAGCCATTCGAATGGTGCTCGTTGACACAGACCGCGTCGAAACCGCATTCGGCGGCGAATTCGAGCTCGTCCATAAAGTCGTTGTACATGTGATGCGCGCGCCGCGGATCGAACAGCGAGGAATGGATGTCGACCCATACCGACGGATGCTTCTCGCGGAAGTCGTCCGGCAATTCGGTATAGGGCATCAGGTGAAACCACATCAGCTTCATGGCGAGGCTCCGGCGCGTTGTACGCTCTAGCCTGACCCCCGACACCTAGGCCGTCAAGCCGGCCTTTGTGACGCTAATGGATGAGATATGCGTCGGGAGTGTGAGAGCCGGAGGCAGCTTCTTGCCGTCGCGGCGTGCGAGACCCGATCCTAGTCAACGTGCTGTAGACTAGGGGCGCCGCGGTACTGGATCGACGCGCGGCGCGCCCGTTCAATCGGAGGGGCGATCAGCGCGGGGCGTGCTGCTTTGCCATATCACGCAATTCGTCGAGACCTTCGCTCGCGCGCTTACGCAAGACGTCCGCAGCCTCGGTGCCGGCCTTTGCGGCGAGTTCGGTAATCTCGCGGCCGTGGCTGATGCTCTTTTCCAGCATTTGTTTGGCGTATTCGGTGTTTTTGGCGATCCGCTCCTCGGGCGAGGCCGGCTGCGTCAGCTCGCGGAACAATGTCGAGGCGTCTTCCACGGCTTGGCGGGTGATTTCGATCTGCCGCCGCGCCACCGCCTGCACGCCTTCGACAGCGAGTTGATTGGCTTGGCTCAACGCCTCGATATTGCGGCGCTGAGACGCCATCAACGCCTCGACGTCGAACGGGCGAAAGCGGAAATCGGACATCATTTTGGTTACATCGAAGTTAAAAAAGCTCGGGCGGGCTTCAGACATGGGTTGGTTTCCGTTCAGGGAGATTTGGCGATTGTGCGGCGCACAACGCACAAAATATCGGCGCTTGCCCAATCAACGTCAAGAAAAGTTTTTTGCAGTGCAGCAAATTTAGGCGGCGCGAGGCTCACCCATCGATGCTACGGAGCCTGCCGGCGTAAGCCAGCGTTCGATCCGGCGCAGCCTTGCATCGAGTGCGGCCATGGTTTGTCCGAGGTCGGCGGAATCATCGCGCTGCCACACCCGCAATGTCGCTAAATATGCGGCCCCCGTTAACTTTATCGCGATCTTGCCCCGCACCCCTGCCGTGGCGATGTCGGCCGCTTCGTGCATCCAGCGGATCGAGTTCAGCAGCGCGCCGCCGGCAACGAGCATCGCAACTGGGTCGGCGGGCAATTCGCGCCGCAATACTTCGAGCGCCGGTTTGTAGGGCCGCAGCGCGTCAAAACGCCGCATAATCAGGTCAAACAGGCGATCGCGCGGACGCTCGCCTTCCTCGGCAGGCGGCGGGTCGGCGAGGACGGCTTCGTCGATCCGCCGGAAAAAGGCGCAGAGGATTGCCTGCTTCGAGTGAAAATTACGGTACACCCGTAGGATCGGGAGCTCGGCGGCAGCGGCAATCGCGGCGAGCGACAACCGCCGCCACCCCTCCGTCGGGATCCGGGCAAAGGCGGCGTCGATGATCCGGTCGGCCTCGCTCGCGCCAACTGCGGCTTCGTCGCGATCCGGCTCAGGGCTGCCCGGCCCGGGGCTGCCCGGCTCACGGCCGCCCGGCGCGCGGCTGCCTCTGCGGCTGCTCCTGGCCATCGCTCAGCTCGCCAGCTCGCGCGACCGCGCCGCCGCCGCCACCACGGCGCGCTTGATCAGCGGGACGAGCCCATCATCCGCCATTAGCACATCGAGTGCTGCGCGGGTCGTGCCGCCGGGGCTTGTCACTGCTTCGCGCAATTGCTCGGGGCTCTCACTCGACAGGCGCGCCAATTCGCCCGAACCGGCGACCGTCGCACGGGCGAGCCGGATCGCGAGATCGGATGGCAGCCCCGATGCCTCGGCCGCCTGCGCCAGCGCCTCGATCAGCAAAAAGACGTAGGCCGGGCCGCTGCCGGAGACTGCGGTCACTGCGTCGAGCAACGACTCGTCGTCGACCCAGGCGCTCTCGCCGACGGCGGCTAGAAGCTGATCGCATAACCGGCGTTGCTCGGCTGACACCCGCGCGGTGGCATAAGCGACTGTAATGCCACGGCCGATCGCCGCCGGCGTGTTGGGCATTGTGCGAATGAGCGAAACCTCGCCGAGGCGGCGGGTTATGCCGGCAATGGTCTTGCCGGCGACGATCGACACAAACAGGGTTTGCGGCTGCGCCCAACAGCGATAGTCGGGCAGAAGGTCATCGATGATTTGCGGTTTGACCGCGAACACGACAGCGGCGGGATTCTCGCCGTCGGGCACCTCTTGCGGCGATCGGTACCATGCGACACCGGCAGCTGAGGCCAGATCGGGCGGCGGTCCTTCCGGTTCGACGACGATAAAACGTGAGGCGGCTTTGCTCGCCATCCAGCCGCGCAGCAACGCCGATCCCATCTTGCCGCATCCGACCAACACCAGGGTCCGGCCGGGGACCGCGGCATCCTGCGGGGCCATCGCGGCGTAGCTCCCGCTCAGGCTTCTCCGATCGGATCAATCATCGCCGCGGCGATCGCTTCGAGCGGTTTCTTGCCACCCCACAGAACCAGTTGAAATGCGGGATAAAAGCGCTCGCACTCCGATAACGCGATGTCGACCAGGTCTTCGACCTGTTCGGCGCTGCCCGCACCGATGCCGCGCAACAGGGCGGCGTGGCGAAAGGCTGGCGAGTTGTCGTCGGATGATAAATCGAAATGGCCGAGCCACAGCTTCTCGTTGGCGATCGCCAACAGCTCGTAGACCGCCGAGCGGCGGCCCTTTGGCACCTTCATGTCAAAGCTGCAGGAGAAATGCATCGCGCATAGCTCCTCCTGCCAGACGAAATATAGGCGATAGTCGCACCAGCGGCCGGAAATCTCGACCACCAGCTCCTCCTCGCTGGCCCGGTCATGCGCCCAATTGTTCGAGTTGACGATCTCTTCGACAAGATCGATCGGGTTGCCGAAAATGGCAGTCGGCTCGGAGGTAGAAAGGGAGGTCATCGAGCGCTCCTTCGTGCGGCGCGATAATGTCTTATTTAAACGGCCGGGTCTGAAATTGGCGGGTCCGAGATCGGTGGCTCAAACAGAGTCGGGTCGGCCGCTGGCGTGCCGGCCGCCGTCCCCGCTTCACGCAGGCTGGCGACAAGAGCCTCGAGTTCCGCAACCCGCTTCGCCATATCCTCCTGCTCGCTGCGAGCTTTTGCCGCCATTGCCTTGACCGCTTCAAATTCGTCGCGGGTCACCAGATCCATCCCGGCCATCACGCGCTCGAGCTGATCGCGCAGCCGCGATTCCACCTCGCTCCTGACCCCCGACAATGAGCCCATCGCACCCGCTGCAACGCGGGCTAGATCGTCAAAAAACCGGCTTTGGCTCTGCATCGCGATCTCTTTCCGTGCCGTCCCTGCCGCGCTACCCTCGGACTTCCAGCAATATGCGCGTGCGCTAGCACAGAGCGCATATGTAGGGAAAGCATTTCCCTATCGCCAGCCGAGAGGAACGTCGCAGCCGCCTAGTAATTCCTTCGGAATCGGCCGCTGATCCGATCCGGTCTCCGGTCAGTCCTCGACCGACGCGGCGAGAATCAGGCTGAGCTGGCACAGTGGCCGCCCGGTTTCGGCCGCCCAACCGTTA
This sequence comes from uncultured Alphaproteobacteria bacterium, assembly GCA_963777435.1. GTDB lineage: Bacteria > Pseudomonadota > Alphaproteobacteria > ATCC43930 > CGMCC-115725 > AP-15. The sequence goes on along the minus strand of CAVZQT010000003.1, from coordinate 1,054,055 downwards.
AAGCAGCTTTGCACCGCCTGGCGATCCTTGAGGTTTTTCGGAGGCGCTGCCGCCGCATCCCAATGTTTCAACGCCGCGGTCACCGCTGGCGTCAGGATAAAGGTGTCCTTTCCGACCATGCGCAAAAAGGTCGGGCCGGAATTGCCGCCCATCTGGCTGAAGCGCTTGGCGAGCGCCTCCCACAGCCCGACAATCTCGCTCGGCCGGCCAGTCCGCGAGCCAGCCGGCAAAGCTGCCATGCTCGTCCGATATCGCGATCATCGCCGCGGCGTTGTCGCGCACCGCTTTGAGCTTGCCCCAATGGCGGATCAGCCGGCGGTCGGCGAGCAGCGCTTCGAGCGCCTCGTCGGACATCGCCCGCACCCGGCGCGGCTCAAACCCGAAAAAGACCTCCTCGAAGGCCGGCCATTTGGCGTCGACCAGGCTGTGCTTGAGCCCGGCGCGGAAAATCCGCAATGACATCTGCGACAGATAGCGGTCGTCGCCGACCGCCTTGAGCTCGGCCGGGCTCAGTGGCTGGATCAGCCGCGCTTCGAGCGCCGCCGCGCCAATGCGAGTGCGGGCCGCGTCGAGGATCGGGCGAAAGGCGACGCGGTCATCGCCGTCTCACCGGTCGAGCCAAACGTCCTCCATGCGCCAATTGTTGTAGATGCTGTTGACCTGCAACTTGATCCCCTTGACCTCGGGCCGCCAGCAGGTCGCCGCCCGCATGTGGTAGAGGATCGGCCGCACCACGTCCTCCTGCAATTTGCTGTCGATTTGCCAGACGAGTTCTTTGCGCTTTTGCGGGTCGGCCTCCATCGATTGCTTGTCGATCAGCTTGTCGAGGTCGCGATTGCAGTAATGCGTGTAGTTGCGGTTCGAATCGCAGACGTAATTCTCGTAAAAATTCTGGTCCGGGTCGTCGAGCCCCGATCCCACCAGGCTTTGCGCAAAGACAAAGTCCCCGCGCATCAATTGCGGCAGCCAGCTTGCGGTCTCGGTCAGCGAGATCTCGGCGTCGATCCAGATCTGCTTTAGCTGGTCGGTCAAAATCGCCGCCGGATCGCGATAGATCGCGAGGTTGCGCGCGGCGATTTTGACGGCGAGGTGTTTATCCGGCCCGTAGCCCGCCTTCTGCATCAGGGCGCGGGCCTCTTCGCGTCGCTTGGCGATATCGGGGCCGTAGCCGGGCAGCTTTTGCATCATTTCCTTTGGCATACCCCAGATGCCTTCGGGGCCCGGCAGCATCGCCGTTCCGATATCGCCCTGGCCTTCGCCGAGAATGTCGATAAACGCCTGGTGGTCGATCGTCAGCGCCACCGCCCGGCGCAGATCGATATTGTCAAAGGGCGGCTTGCGGGTGAGGAGGACGTTGGGCGCGACGTTCAGCGGCGTCACCTCGCAGATCGCCTGCGGCATCTGTTTCTGCATGTCCTTCAGCATCGGGATCGTGACCTCGTAGGGAAAGGTCATGTCGAACTTGCCGGCGACAAAGGCCAGCATCGCCGTCGAGCGGTCGGGGATGATGGTCCATTCCACCGCGTCGAGATAGGGCCGTCCCGGCTTCCAGTAATCGGGGTTGCGCTCGGTCCTGATCGACTCGTTGCGCTTGAACTCGACAAATTTGAACGGGCCGGTGCCGATCGGGTGGCGGCGCATATCGGCGGGCGACACATGGCACGGATAGATCGGGGTGAACCCGGAGGCCAGCAATTCGACAAAGGCCGGCTGCGGCCGCTTCAGGTGGAATGTCGCCTGAAGATCGCCCTCGGTGGTCACCTCCTTCAAATTCAGCCACCACGCCTCGCGGGCGTTGACGCGCAGTTTGTCCTTGGCCTTGCCCTGCACCAGATCCATCGTGCATTTGACATCGGCGGCGGTGAAGGGCTGGCCGTCATGCCATTTGACCCCGGCGCGCAATTTGAAGGTCAGCTCGGTGCCGTCCTCGTTCCACGACCAGCTCTCGGCGAGATCGGGAACGACCGATTTCAGGCTGTTTTGTTTAACGTTGGGGTCAAACACCACAAGATTGTTAAAGACGCCCATGATCGGGGCGACGATCGAAATCGTCCCTTCTTCGAGGATCGACATATTGCCGGGGCTGTCGCGGTGGTAAACGCGCAAGGTCCCGCCCTGCTTTTGCGCGTGCGCGGCGCCGGCGGCAATCAGCCCGGCGATTACCATCGCCGCCGCGACGGCGGCGCCTTTCCAGTGCTTCACTTCCCCCTCCACGGCAATTCACCCGGGTCGATCCCCGTCCCGGATCCTGGCGTGATTAGCGCCCAGCCTCCCCGCTTGCGTCAATGCGGAACAGCGCGCTTCACTCGCGACCCTTCGGATTCAGGCGAGCGATTCGATGCGCCGGTCGGGCACGAACCACAACAGCGCGACCGCGACGTACAACGCGATGGCGATCCACGGCCGGACAAACGCCAGCGGGACGGCGGCAAGGTAGGCCCAGAGCGACAATTTGCCCTTCAAATCGGCGCCGATCGCGACCGCGAGCCGCGAATTTCGGCCGTTGCGCGCGATGATCATTGTCTGCAGCAGCCAGTAACCGATCGACGCCATCGCCAGCACCGCGCCATAAGCCGCGACCGGCAATGCCATAAAACCGGTCTCGTCGATCCAGCGGATCACAAACGGCACTAGCGACAGCCAGAACAGCAGAAACAAATTGGCCCACAATACTTTGCCGTCGATGCGCTCGGTCGCGTGCAGCATGTGATGGTGATTGTTCCAAAAGATGCCGACATTGGCGTAGCTCAACGCATAGGCCAAAAATATCGGGATGCCCGCGGTCAATGCCGCAAAGCTCGCGCCCGCCGGCACCTTCATGTCGAGCACCATGATCGTGATGATGATCGCGACGACGCCATCGGTGAAGGCTTCGAGCCGCCCCTTGCTCATCCCTGATCTCCGCCCTACCACGCCGACCGGGCCCGCGGTCACCACCCGCGCTTCTCGTAACACTGGCGAGGCCGGCGCCATAGCCGCTAGAGTTCCACTTCTGCGACCATAGGAAAGATCGGGCCGAGCCGCATCAAGGGGATGCGTTCTTCGCGACGCGCGCTCGGGTCGAAGTTGACAAATTCGCACCGCGGGTTCGGATCGCTGCGGTGATCCGAGGGAGGAAATGCAATGAGCGTGCTGATCAAAACGCTTGCCATCATCGCGGCTGGCGCCGTGCTCGCCACGAATAGCTTCGCCCAGAGTAGCTTCGCCCAGAGTGCCAGGGAGGTCCGCGGCGCCTCACCCTACGTCGCGATCGAGAACGAGCCCGCGCCCAAGCTGATCGTGGACCCCCCTCTTCCCGATCCGCTCACTCGGGGCATCGTCCAGATCCAGTACCGGGTGGAGAACGTGCACATCGCACCGGTGTTCGGGGCGGGCGCCCTCAACGTATCTCCTCGGGTTGGGCATCTGCATATAACCGTCGACGACCTGCCGTGGCATTGGGCGGACGCGAGCGATAGCAACACGGTCGACCTGGTCGGTTTGCCGCCCGGCCAGCACAAGGTGCTGATCGAGCTGGTCGACCCCACGCATCATGTCTTCACCGCCTGTTCGAGTTGCAGGCAGACGGTGACGTTCTCAGTGCCCAGCCCGGCGAAATGAGTCACCAATCACAGCCGCTCGTAGCGCGGTCCTGCAAATCATTGAGAGTACGGAAGCAAAACCCGGGTCAGCACCTACCCTCGTACATACCGGCCGAACGTAGGCGCAGTTCACGCTGGCCCGTGTCCTCGCTTCGCGATTAAGCTCAATCCGGTAAATGACGAGCAGCCCGGAGGCCGACAATGGATTTTGGCGCGTCGATGTTTTTTACCGAGTATTCAATGGGCCCCGGCGAACTCGCGCAGGCGCTCGAGGCGCGCGGTTTTGAATTGGTCTGGGCGCCTGAGCATTCCCACATCCCAAGTTCGCGCATCTCGCAGCCGGCCTCGGGCGGCCAACTCGGGCCGCAATACTACGATGTCATGGACCCGTTCGTCACATTGACCGCGGCGGCGATGGCGACCAAGAACCTGAAGATCGCCACCGGCGTATGCCTGGTGATCCAGCGGGACACGATCCAAACCGCGAAACTGGTGGCCTCGCTTGATCAGGTGTCGGGCGGCCGGTTTTTGTTCGGCATCGGCGGCGGCTGGAACCAGGAGGAGATGGCCGATCACGGCACAGTCTTTAAAACCCGGTTCAAGCGGATGCGCGAGCAGATCGAGGCGATGCGCGCGATCTGGACCCAGGAAGAACCCGAGTATCACGGCGAGATCATCGATTTTCCAAAGATGAAAACCTGGCCAAAACCCGCGCACAAACCATACCCGCCGGTCATTGTCGGCGGCGCCTTTCCGCATAGCGCACGCCGCGCGGCGCGCTATGGCGATGGCTGGGTCCCGAATGCGAGCCGCGCGCAGTATTCCGACGTCACCGAGTTCCTGCCGCAATTCCGCCAGATGGTGGCCGATGCTGGGCGCGATCCGGCGGCGGTTCCGGTATCGATATTTGGCGCGCCTGAGGATCTCGATCGGCTTAAGCGGTATCGCGACCAGGGCATCGCCCGCGCGATCGTTGCGTTGCCGTCGGCCAAAGGCGATGCGATCCTCCCGGTTCTCGACCGCTGGGCCGAGCTGATCCGGCGCACCGCGCATTGAACATCAACAGGAGCCCCCGATGCTGACCCTGCAGCAGGCCTCGGTGATCGTCGACAAGGCGTTGCAAAAGGGCCGTGAACTCGGGTTCAAGCCGCTGACTGTCGTGGTGCTTGATGGCGGCGGGCATTTGAAGGCGATGAAGCGGGAGGACGGTTCGAGCCTGTTGCGGCCCGAGATCGCCGGCGGCAAGGCCTGGGGCGCCCTCGGCATGGGGTTTGGCGGGCGTGAATTTGCCCGCCGCGCGGCCGCCAATCCGGCCTTTATTCAGGCGCTCAGCGTCGCTTCGGGCGGCAAAATCGTGCCGGTGCCGGGAGGTGTCCTGATCCGCGACGCAGCGGGCGAGATCGTCGGTGCGGTCGGCGTCAGCGGCGACACCTCGGAGAACGACGAGACCTGCGCCGTCTTTGGGATCGGCTGCGCCGGGCTCGCCGCCGATACCGGAGACCCCGCCTAACCTTCTGGGGCGACCCTGCGTCTTTTGCGGCGGACGCGAGAGCGGGAACAGGGGCCGCGACTGCGCGAACAACGCGGGGCGAGAGACCAGCGCGCCCCTCCGTACAATATGCGGGTTAACCTTATCTAATTTCGTAAATTTGTTCCTATTGATCCACCTTTGCGAGCATTGCGGCCCGCGGAGCAAAGCCCCTTATGCCGAATTAGGCTAAACCGCTTGCCTAGCGGTCAATGCACTACGTTTTCGTGCATATCATTAACTATATCTTATAATAGTTGCGTTTTGATCTGTGTGCTATACGAAATGATTGAAATTTCGCTTTAGGCTGGGTGAATGCGGCGGTCGCTTGCATGTTTTCGGGTTATTCCCACGGCATTTGCCGCATCTGATTTGGGCGCCGGCCCTTGGGATAGTGCTGCGTTAACCGCGGCGCCACCGGTGAGAGCAGGTTGGTGACCACACCGCGCGTCGACGCCAGTCGGCTCGGCCGCTTGTCCTTGGCGCCCTCGGCTACCGGGGCGATGTCGGCGGGGACCGCGCCGCCAACCTGGTACGATGTAACCTGGAACCCGAGCGCGGGGTGCTCGCCCGCGGGTCCGGGCTGCGATCACTGCGGGGCGATGCGCACCGTCGCGCAGCTCGCACGAATGGGCGGAAAAAGCGGCGCTCGCTATGCCGGGCTGACCACGATCGGCCGGTCCGGCTTGGAGTGGACCGGCGAGCTTCGTCTGCGCGACGATGTACTGACCTGGCCGCTGCTGCAACGCAAGGCGCGACGCATCCTGGTCAATTCGCTGTCCGATCTGTTCCACGAGGGGCTCGCGACCGAAAGCATCGACGCGGTGCATGCGGTGATGACGGTCGCCCATTGGCACAAATTCCTGGTGCAGACGCGACGCGCGACGCGGATGCGCGCCTATTACACCGACCCGGAGACGCCGCACCGGATCGCTGCGGAAATCGGGCAGTTAGCCGACAAGATGCTGCCTGGACCGGATTCTTCGCCCGGCATGTCCGGCGGCGATGCCATCGATCCGGTCGGCAGCTCCAATGCGCGGCGTGCCTGGGCCGCGGGGCTGGCGCGGGTGATCGAACCCGAGGCTGCCGTTCTCGGCGACAGACCGGCCAGCGCGACAATTGAACCATGGCCGCTTCCCAATTTGTGGCTCGGCGTTTCGGTCGAGAACGAGACCCGTGCCGACCGCATCGGGGAGCTGTTGCAAACCCCTGCCGCACTACGGTGGGCCTGTTTCGAACCGCTGCTCGGCGAGGTTCGGCCGGACTACGTTCCGCTCAGCGATAACGGTTATGTCGATGCCCTGTCGGGCTTTCGTTTTGATCTCGACGAGCGCGGCCGCCGGGTGCCGATTGCCGCGCCCTCGCTGCCGGCGCTTGATTGGGTCGTTGCCGGTGGTGAGACGGGCGTTGGCGCCCGGCCGATCCGACCCGATTGGGTCCGCAACCTTCGCGACCGCTGTGTTGCCGCGGGCGTGCCGTTCTTCTTCAAGCAATGGGGAGAGTGGGGGCCGGCGCCCGGAAACGGCTCCGGAGCCGAAAACGTGCGCTGGGGGCGTCGTGCCGCGGGCCGCTTGATCGACGGCCGGTCGTGGGACGAAATGCCCGCCGCCCTGCGCCGGCGCACCCGCAGGCCGCGCTGATTCAAGGTTTCTATTCGACTCTCTACGATGACATCGCCTGTATGGTCGACTCCGAGCCTCAAGCCGACATTCGTCCCGATTAGCAGCCCCGCGACCGCGGGCGGCTGCAATCCTGGTTGCCGCTATCTGGGTTAGATGCGCCGGTAGACCCCCGGTGAGCCCTCGTCATGACGCAAATACGGCCGAACCCGGCGGGTCCATGGATTACTGTCACGAGTTCGGTTCCAGGCTTCGCTTTCCGGCACCCGCTCGTGCTCAAATTCGTAAAGGGTCAGATATTTCGGCTGGCCTTCGACAGCGACGTAGCGACGTGCGTTGAGGCAGCCCGGCACCGTCAGATAACCCGGAATATAGACGGTGTTGTACCAGTCGTTGAATTCTTCCTCGACGGCGCTCGACACGTCGATCCGCCCCATCTGCAACACCGGCGCCATCTCCACCGTCTGTTCGATCGGGTTGGTGTGCACCGGAAAGATCTGGCGGTAGGCGTTGCGCAGGAAATTGCGGCCGATGCGGCTCGTCCCGCTCTTCTGCCGCGCCGCCGAGGGCTGGTATTTCTGCGAGTTGAGATAGGCCGAGCTGCACAGCACGTTGTGGTCTTCGAGTTCGTAGATTGCGAGATATTTCGGCGCCCCCTTGACCGCCTCGTAGCGTCCCGCATTCAAAAAACCGGAGATCTGCAGCATCCGCGGGAGATGCTCTTCATCATACCAGCGGTTGAACTCGGTCTCAAATTCGGGGTCGATGTCGGTCCACACCATCAACAGTCCCGTTCCGCGCGTCTTCGCCATCGCTCCCTCCTCGTTTGTCGCAAAGTCGATCGCCGAGCGTAGCACGCGGCGCATTGCGTGCAACGCCTCGCCCGCGGCGGAAGCATTGGCGGGTGCGGCCGTGCTGCGCTACGATTGCCCTGGGATTGCTGAGACGAGGGGAGAAGAGACCGGTCACCCGCAAAGGGGGGTGCAGGGCAGCGGTCGAGGCGCCAGCCCTAGGTTTCCGCGTTTCGCAGACGAAGAGGCAAGTTGCATCAAATACGTCCACGAGGAAAACGACATGGGTACGCTTGACGGGAAAGTCGCACTAATCACCGGCTCAGGCCGCAACATCGGCCGGGCCACCGCGCTCAAACTGGCGGGGGAGGGGGCGCACATTGTCGTCAACGCCCGCGCCAACGAGGCCGAGGCCGAAGCGGTGGCGCGCGAGGTCCGCGAGAAAGGGGTAAAGGCGCTCGCCGTCATCGCCGACGTCGCCAAAAAGAGCGAGGTCGATGCGATGGTCTCGCGGGCGATGTCCGAATTCGGCCGCGTCGACATGCTGATCAACAATGCCGCGATCCGCCCGCACAAGCCGTTTACCGAAGCAACGATCGAGGATTGGGAGCGGGTCAGGGGTGTGGTCCTCGATGGCGCGATGCACTGCACCAAGGCGGTCATCGAGGGGATGGTCAAGAACCGCTATGGCCGGATCCTGTTCTTTACCGGCGACGGGTCGTTCACCGGCGGCAGTGGTCGCGCCCACGTCTCGGCGGCAAAGATGGGTCTCGTCGGTCTGGGGCGGGCACTCGCCTCGGAATTCGCGCCGCACAACATCCGCGTCAATATCGTCTCGCCGGGCAGCATCGATACCAGGCGCGACAATCCCGAATGGTATCACGGGCGCGTGCCAAGCGCCGCTGGGATCCCGCTCGGCCGTCAGGGGCATGTCGACGAGATCGCCGCCACCTGCCTGTTCCTGGTCAGCGACGATGGCGGCTTCATCACCGGTCAAACCATTCACGTCAACGGCGGCGCCGGCTTTTATTAGCGATTTCGCCTCGCCGGTCCGGCCGATTGCAATAACCAAGGGAGGCCTCAATGCGTGAAGCGGTGATTGTTTCGACCGCGCGGACCCCGATCGGCCGCGCTTATCGCGGCGCCTTCAACGACACGCAGGCGCAGGCGCTCGCCGGCCATGTCGTCGGCGAGGCGGTGCGGCGCTCCGGTATCGACCCGGCCGAGGTCGAGGACCTCGTGCTGGGGGCGGCGCTGCAGCAGGGCTCGTCCGGCTACAACATCGCCCGGCAAGCGGCGATCCGCGCCGGATTGCCGGTGAGCGTTCCCGGAATGACGGTCGACCGGCAATGCGCCTCGGGGCTGATGGCGATTGCGACCGCCGCCAAGGAGATCGTGCATGACGGGTTGACGATCGCAGTCGGCGGCGGCGTCGAGTTGATCTCGCTGGTGCAGAACGAGCAGCGCAACCAATATCGCGCTCAGGACCCGTGGTTGGTCGAGCAGCACCCCGACATCTACATGACGATGATCGAAACCGCCGAGATCGTCGCCGAGCGCTACCAGGTTACCCGCGACGCACAGGACGAATATGCGCTGTCTTCGCAGCAGCGCACCGCGGCGGCGCAGATGGCGGACCGGTTCGACCAGGAGATCGCTCCGTTGCCGACGACGATGCGCGTCGATAACCGCGACACCGGCGAGACCGCATTTGTCCCGGTCACCCTCGACAAGGACGAGGGCAACCGTCCATCGACCACGCTCGCGGCGTTGACGGCGTTGAAACCGGTATTTCGCGATGGCCAACGCGTGCAGGAGGGGCGGTTTATCACCGCCGGCAACGCCTCGCAGCTTTCGGATGGCGCTTCGGCCGCGCTGCTGATCGAGGCAAAGGAAGCCGAACGCCGCGGGCTGCAGCCGCTCGGCGTATATCGCGGCATGGCGGTGGCCGGCTGTGCTCCCGACGAGATGGGCATCGGCCCGGTCTTTGCCGTGCCCAAATTGCTGGCCCAGCACGGGTTGCGCATCGACGATATCGGGTTATGGGAATTGAACGAAGCCTTTGCGGTCCAGGCGCTCTACTGCCGCGACCGGCTCGGCATCGACCCTGAGCGCTACAATGTCGATGGCGGCGCCATCTCGATCGGCCATCCCTACGGCATGTCGGGGGCGCGGATGGTCGGCCACGCGCTGATCGAAGGAAAGCGCCGCGGCGTGCGTTATGTCGTCGTGACGATGTGCGTCGGCGGGGGCATGGGCGCTGCCGGCCTGTTCGAAGTTCTGTGACACACATCGCCGGGTTGGCTGGCGCTTAGCGCTAATGTCAGGCGGTGGGCGCGACGCGAGTTTCAAGCGCCGCAGGAGCGCCGGCCTGGTTAGGATCGGGACTACAAGCGGCCTGCGCAATTGAACTGCCGGCGCTTGCTTCGATCCGCCGCCGCGGCAATGACTGGGGATAATCGGCCTGCAAGAACGCGATCAGCTTTTCGCGCACTTCGCAGCGTAAATCCCAGGCGGCGCTGGCGTTGCGGGCGCTGACCAATGCGCGCAATTCGACCATGTCCTGCGGCGTATCTGTCACCTGCAGATTGGCGAGCTTGCCGTCCCATAACTTGCTGTCGCGCACGAACTCGCCGAGCTTCTGCCGCACCCGTTCCACCGGCACTGTATAGTCGACATGTAAAAACACCGAGCCGATCTGTGCGCTATCCTCGTAGGTCCAGTTCTGGAATGGCTTTTCGATAAAATACGAGAGCGGCACGACCAGCCGCCGCAAATCCCAGATGCGAACCACGACATAGGTGCTGGTGATGGTTTCGATCGCTCCCTGCTCGCCCTCGACGACAACCTGATCCTCGACGCGGATTGGCTGGGTCATTGCGATCTGTATACCGGCAAAAAGATTGGTGAACACTGGGCGCGCTGCGAGACCGATAATGATGCCGGCAGCACCCGCCGAAGCGAACAGGCTGATGCCGTATTGCCGCACCGGCTCAAAGGTCATCAAGGCCGAAGCGATGGTAATGACCACCAGCAATGTTGTCGCCACCCGCTGCAGGATTTGCATTTGGGTGACGTGCTTGCGGGCCAGCAGATTGTCTTCAACATCGGTGCGGAAGCGTCGCAGGTAAATCGTGATCGCAATGTCGAGCGCGATCGCCGCGGCCCAGCCGATGGTTAGAATAAACGCGACCAGCAGCACGTGCCCGACGGCGAGAAATACGGGAAACGAAAACCGCGCCGCCGGTAACGCCGCACCGAGCGCGAAGATTAAAACAAAGGCGCTCGCCGGCCCCTGGCCGCGCTGCAACAGACGCTGCAAGAACGGGCTGCGCCGTCCGGCCAATCGGATCAGCCAGCGAGTGAGCCACCGGTAAACGCCTAGGACCACCAGCGCCGTCACGATCATGACGAGCGCGCCGAGCACCCAGGACGGTATCACCGATAAAATCGCGTTCATTCAGAACCCGCTTAATGCAATCGATTTCGGCGCCGGCCTCCCGGCGCTCCCCCGGATAGTAACGGCGAAACTCAGGTTATCGCTCACCCAGGACACTCGCTTGTCCGAAAGGGAAGAATTACTCTGCGGCACGGGTGCGGCGGCAGAGACCGGGCGGACCCCATCGCGTCCGATCGGAGGAGCCCATGAGCATCGAAGCAAAGACCGCGATCCTCGAACATCTCGGCCGCCAGCATCAGGCGATGGTTGGTCTGCTCGGCGAGCTCGTAGGCATCGAGTTCCGGCAGCTATAACAAGCGCGGAGTTGACGCGGTCGAGGAGCGGCTCAAGGCATGGCTCGAAGCTGCTGATATCACGTGCGAAATCTACCCCCACGAACGCTTTGGCGGCTGCATGGCGGCACGCCTGCCCGGGGAAGGCGGCGGCAATCGGCCGATCGTGGTGATGGGTCACTGCGACACCGTCTTCCCCGAGGGCACGGTCGCGCAGCGGCCGTTCCGCATCGATGGCAACCAGGCGTTTGGGCCCGGGGTCGCCGACATGAAGGCGGGGCTGGTGATGAACACATTCGTGATCGGAGCGCTGCGGCGGTTCGGCGCGCCGTGCCCGATCACCGGTCTCTACACCGCCGACGAGGAGATCGCCTCGCCGTCGTCGCGCCCGATCATCGAAGCCGAGGCGAGGGGCGCCCGCGCGGTGTTCAACGCCGAGCCGGGTCGGCCCTCCGGCAATCTCGTGGCACGGCGCAAGGGTGCCGCTTTTATCGAATTGGAGGTGACCGGCCGCGCCTCACATTCGGGTGCGGCGCATGCCCAGGGTGTCAGTGCGATCGAGGCGATGGCGCGCAAGATCCAGCGTCTGCACAAATTGACTGACTACGATCTCGGCACCACGGTCAATGTCGGGCTGGTTCAGGGCGGCCAGTCGGTCAACACCGTGGCGCCGCGCGCAACTGCCGGGATCGATGTGCGTTTCCCGACCCTCAACATCATGGAAAAGATCCTCGGCGAGGTCCGCGAGATCTGCAATTGCTGCGAATTGCCGGGGAGCGAGAGCCGCATCCTGCGCGAAGGCAATTTCCTGCCTTTGGAGCAGGATCAGGCGAGTCGCGAGTTGCTCGACCATTACGCCCGCTCGGCCGCCGGGCTCGGCATGCAGGGGGTCGGCGGCGAAGCGACTGGCGGTTCGGCCGATAGCGGATTTACTGCGGCACTCGGCACCCCCACCTTGTGCGGTACCGGCCCGGTCGGCGGCAACGCGCACACCGACGACGAATGGTGCCGCATCGATACGCTCGTCCCGCGCGCCCAAGCCCTGGCGCTGACCATCCTCGCAGTCGCGACGGCTTGAGAGTGCCGCAGGCTCGGATCAGCATGGCGGGCGAGCGCGCGGGAGGACCATTCTGCTTCAGTAGGACTGTCCGACGCGCTCGACGCATTTAGCTGTGATACAATGCAAGCGCATCCAATCCGGATATCTTGAAGCTCCATCAATTCAAGGGGAGAGTTGTCATGAAGGTCGTCACGCTTAAAGACATTCCCAATGTTCCCGCCGAGGGCGCCGCCGAGCGGACCGAAGGCTGGACAGGCCCCGTCGCCCGGACGCGCCAGACAATCATCGAGCCCGGTGAATTGCCGAATTACAATTGCAGCGTCGTTAATTTCAGCCAAGGCTGCAATACGGGCTGGCACGTCCACGACTGCGACCAGCTGTTGGTCGTGGTCTCGGGCTCCGGCCTGGTGGCCAACGAGCATGAACAGCGCGAGATCAACGTCGGCGATGTCGTGCAGATCAAAGCCGGCGAACGTCATTGGCATGGCGCCAAGGCCAACACGACGATGGGTCACATCACGATCACTGCGGTCGGCAGCAAAGCGACCTGGGGTTAGTTTGCCCTTCCGCCGGGCGATCGTCTGAGCGGCGCACCCGCTTCTCGCCCGTTCGCGGTAGAGCCTGGGTTCGGGCGGGGAGACGCGGGAATGCGTCCCGGCTTAAAACGACCGTCCAAGCCTATAGGAGGTGGCATGCTGGCAATGTGGGTTAAGGTTCGCGTCAAGCCCGAAGGGCGCGAGCGATTTCTAAAGGCGATCGAGGTCGATGCTCTCGGCTCCGAGCGCGACGAACCCGGCTGTCTGCGGTTCAATGTCCTGCAAGATGAGCAAGACCCGAACGTCTATTATTTCTACGAAGTCTACCGCGACGAGGCGGCGCTCGAAGCGCATCGGGCGGCGCCGCACTACGCGGTCTGGCGGGCCGCTGCCGATACCTTGGACGGCGCGCCTGAGGCAACGCGCTGCCGTCCCGTTTTTCCGGCTGCTTCTGGGTATTGGGAGCACAAGGGCGCGTCTGCGGTTTAAGACGTCGCATCCGGCAATCGCCAGCTATCGCGAAAGCGTTGGCTCAATCCGTTTTTTTTCCGGGGCGATGTCGCCGGGCCCGGGTCTATAAGGAAGATCGGCTCCGGGGGAACCCGAAGCTACTGCCCCGGACTATTATTCAAGTGAACAGGCGCGGCAGAAACGCGCTCCGGCCGCAGTCTCGGCTTGAGTTGCGCAGCCTCCCACCATGCGCGGCCGGTCGCATATAGTGGCAGGGAAACTGGAGCTTCGATCGAGATGCCGGACGGACCACGCTACGACGATGATTTCTATGCCTGGACTCAGCATCAGGCGAAGGTCTTGCGAGAGATGTTTACGACCGACAATCGCTTTGACCGCGAGCATGTCGCCGAGGAGATCGAGGATTTGGGCAAGAGCGAGCGCAACGCCGTCCGCAGCCAGATCCGCCGCATCATTGAACACCTGCTGAAGCTCTCTTATTCGCCAGCGGCGGCGCCGCGTTTCGGGTGGATCGAGACGGTGCGCGATGCCCGGCAGGAATTGTCGGACCGGATCACACCAACTTTGCGGCGGGATGTGGAGGCCAACCTAAATAATCTTTATGTCGATGCGCGAGAACGCGCCGAAGCGAGCTTCCGTCATCACGGAGAACCTACCGCTGCCGATGCGTTGCCAAAGGTTTGCCCCTACTCATTGGACGAGATCTTCAGCGGAACTTGGTATCCCGAACGACCTGGAGCACAGCCATGACCCGCGACTTTGTCGGCTACGGCGCCGAACCGCCGCATGCCGGATGGCCCGGCGACGCTCGGATTGCGGTCAATTTCGTCATCAATTTCGAGGAGGGGTCGGAACTCTCCTATCCTGCCGGCGACGGCGTCTCGGAGGGCGGGTTGACCGAGATGATCGGTACCGAACTCGGGGTCCGCGGCCGCGATCTCGCCGCCGAAAGCATGTTCGAATACGGCGCGCGCGTCGGCTTCTGGCGGCTGCATCGCATCTTCACCCGCATCCAAGTTCCGGTGACGATTTTCGGCTGCGCTCGCGCGTTCGAAGCCAATCCCCCCGCTGCCGCGGCGATCGCCGCCAGCGATTGGGATATCTGCAGTCACGGCTATCGCTGGACCAATCATCCGGGCTTGCCGGAAGCCGAGGAGCGCCGCCAGATCGCCGCCGCCGTCGACCTGATCAAAAAAACCACCGGCAAGACGCCACTTGGCTGGTATTGCCGCTATGCGCCTTCGGAGAACACCCGCCGGCTAATCGTCGAGCATGGCGGATTTCTCTACGACAGCGATACCTACAACGACGAACTCCCTTATTGGGTCAGGGTCGGCGAGAAGCCGCATCTGGTCGTCCCGTACTCGCTGACCACCAACGACTCGAAGTTCGGCCGCGGGGTGTTTGGCTCGGGCGAGGATTTCTTTGCTTTTCTGCGCGACAGCTTTGACGTCTTGTATGAAGAGGGCGCTGACCGGCCGCGCATGATGTCGATCGGCCTGCATATGCGGCTGACCGGCCATCCTGGTCGCGCCAAGGCGCTGGCCCTCTTTATCGAATATTTGCGCAGCCATCAGCGGGTGTGGATCTGCCGGCGCGAGGATATTGCCCGCCATTGGATCAGCCGTTTCCCGCAACCAGCGTAAGCATCCGAGGCAACGCTATCCACCAACAGTGGCGTAGCGTAACGTTGTAGCTTTAGGGAAGCGCTGTTCTCCGCCAGCCACAGCGCCTATTCCGGCGCCGCCGCCCCCTCGAGCGGCTGTCACCATCACGACAACTCGGACTGTACTTGGGAAGCCCGGGAGCCTGGCGGCCTTGCTAACGCGCGGTCGCGAGAGCGTGCTGGCCACAGGTTGGGCATTCCGGATCCTTGGCGATCCGGATCGAGTGAAAACCGGCGCGCAGCGCGTCATAGATCAACAACCGCCCATCCAGGCTCTCACCGAGCGCCAGCAATTCTTTCAACACCTCGACCGCCTGCAAGGTGCCGAGGACCCCGGCGACGGCGCCGAGAATGCCGGCCTCCTCGCAGCGCGGCACGAGATCGGGCGGCGGCGGATCGCGGAATAGGCAGCGATAGCAGGGATGCCCGCCACCGAGATAGGGGCGGAAGGTGGACAACTGGCCTTCAAACGGCGACAGCGCTGCCGCGACAAGAGGCTTTTCCAGCCGGCAGCACAAATCGGTCAATAAATAGCGCGTCGCGAAGTTGTCGCTGCCATCCGCGACCAGATCGTAGCGGGCAATAATCGCCTCGGCGTTTTCCGGAGCGAGGCGCAGCGGGTGGGTCTCGACCCGGATCTCGGGATTGACTGCGGAGAGGGTGTCGCGCGCGCTTTCGACTTTTAACGCGCCGACATTGCGCGTTGCATGGACGATCTGGCGCTGAAGATTGGTGATGTCGACCCGGTCGTTGTCGATCACGCCGATCGTTCCCACTCCGGCCGCCGCAAGGTAGAGCAGCAGAGGCGAGCCGAGCCCGCCGGCGCCGATAACCAGCACTCGCGACTCGAGGAGCTTTAACTGCCCCTCTTCGCCGACCTCGTCGAGGATCAGGTGGCGAGCATACCGGCGAAACTGCTCCTCGCTGAGTTCCACACCCATTCTCCTAGCCTATCCGGCTGACCACTTTGCTTTTTTCAGTGAGTGGAATAGACGGCCAGCGGCGATGCTGCGCCTTCACAGTCCTTCGAAGAGAGCGGTCGACAGGTAGCGCTCGGCAAAGCTCGGCAATATGACGACGATCGTTTTGTCCGCCATCTCCGGCCGTCTGCCGACTTCGAGTGCCGCCGCGAGGGCGGCTCCGGAGGAGATCCCAACCGGCAGCCCGTCAAGCCGTGCGGCGTCGCGCGCTGTCTGGAAGGCGGTGTCGTTGCCGATGCGGATGACCTCGTCGATCAGCTTGGTATCGAGGATTTCCGGGACAAATCCGGCGCCGATGCCCTGAATCCGGTGCGGACCAGGGGTCCCGCCGGACAACACGGCGCTGTCTTCCGGCTCGACCGCGATCATCCTTAGCCCCGGTTTGCGCGGCTTCAATACGGAGCCAACGCCGGTCAAGGTGCCGCCGGTGCCGACGCCGCTGACGATCGCGTCGACCTTGCCACCGGTATCCTTCCAGATCTCCTCGGCCGTTGTGCGGCGGTGAATTTCCGGATTTGCCGGGTTCTGGAACTGCTGCGGGATAAACGCGTCGGGCAACAAGGCGGCAATTTCTTCGGCTTTGGCAATGGCGCCGCGCATGCCCTGGGCCGCCGGCGTCAGTTCGAGCTTCGCCCCGAGCAGTTGCAGCATCTTGCGGCGCTCGACCGACATGCTGTCCGGCATTGTCAAAATCAGCTTGTAGCCCTTGGCGGCGCAGACAAAAGCGAGCGCGATGCCGGTATTGCCCGAGGTTGGCTCGACCAGGACGGTGCCCGGCTTGATGCGGCCGGCGGCTTCGGCCGCGGCGATCATCGACACGCCGATGCGATCCTTGACCGAACTCAGCGGGTTAAAGAACTCGCATTTGCCGAGAATATCGGCCTTCGCTCCGGCCTGTTGCGCTAGGCGATGAATCCGCACCAGCGGCGTCGCACCAATCGTTTCGAGGATGCTTTCATAGACGTGGCCACGGAATTCAGCGGTGTGCGGATTGGTCGTGCCGGCGGTGTCCATCAGGCATTTCTCCCAAAAGCCAAGCGTTGTTCATGTAGGATCAACAGGCCGAAACCTCAAATCTCGAAATCGGTGAACTGCGAGGTGCGGCCGGTGATACCGGTTTCGTGCGCGCGGGTACATAAATCGTCGAGCGTCAGCGCATCGAGCCGCTGCATCATTTCTTCCTGCAGCTCAAGCCACAACGGACGCACTATTTGATGGCCGAGCGCGCTGCCAGCCGGATCGCTGATCGGGTCCTCGGCGGTTTCCAGCGCGCGCACCGTCCGCACGATGTCGCCGAGGCTGATGCGGCGCCGCTCCCGCGCTAGGCGATAGCCACCCGACGGCCCGCGGATGCCAACCAGGATGCCGTGGCGCACCAGCTCCTGCAGGACCGGTTCGAGATAGCGGCGCGGGATACCTTGACGCGCCGTGATTTCCGCCGAACGAACTGGAACAGGGCCGCCATTATAGGCGATGTCAAGGACCGCCTCGATTGCAAACAGGAGCTTTTTGGTCAGCCGCACCATATCCGCCGGCCGCCCTCGCCAAAAGTTCAAATTATCTCGCGTGAGTTTCGCCCTGTTGGCTCGGCCGGACAAGCCGCGTCGATGCCGCTCGATCCGAATCCGCCGGCCCCGCGCGTCCGGGACCGACCAGTACCGTCAGCGGCTTGTTCGGAGAGCTTTGAAACGACCGAGAATTCCGGCCGCGCAATGCAGGTAAAAACCAACTGTGCGATACGATCGCCGGGGCGGACTGTGATCGCGGCGCCGCTGTCCGGCGGATTGCGGTTCCACGCCGAGATCAAGCATGTTCCCTCGTAATCGGCGTCGATCAGCCCAACCGTGTTGCCGAGCACCAGCCCTTCGCGATGACCCAGCCCCGAACGCGGCAGCACCAGCCCGCACCATTCGGGATCACCGATCCGGAAAGCGATCCCGGCGGAGATCAGGACCGGCGGCGCCTGTGGCTCGATAACGAGCGGGCCGTCGAGGCAGGCGTGCAGATCAAGCCCGGCGGCGAGTCGCGATCCGCGCGACGGGAAACCCCAGCCGGGAGCCGGGGATCGAGGATCTCAAGCTCGATCCTCATCGCGAGGGCAAATGGTCGGCGATGCGTGCGGCGAGCCGCGCCGCCACCTCGGTTTTGGTCATGACTGGCCAGTCTTCGACGCCTACCGCATCGACGAGGTGGATCGTGTTGCGGTCGCCGCCGAATGTCCCCGAGCCAGGCGAGACATCGTTAGCGAGGATCCAGTCGCAGCGTTTGCGGGCGCGTTTGGCGCGAGCGTTGTCGACGATGTCGTCGGTCTCAGCGGCAAAGCCGATGACCAATTCCGGGCGGTCGTTGGCGCGCTGCGCGATGCTGGCGAGGATATCGGGATTTTCGGCGAGGCGCAGGGTCGGCGGGCCCTTGCCGTTTTTTTTGAGCTTGTGTCCAGCGACACTCTCGACCCGCCAATCGGCCACCGCCGCCGCCATGACCGCGACATCGACCGGCAATATCGCCTCGCATGCGGCGAGCATCTCGGCGGCGGTCTCGACCGGCACGAGTTTGACGCCGGCCGGTGTCGGCTCCTGCGTCGGACCCGCGACCAGCACCGCCTCCGCGCCGAGGCCGGCAAGCGCCGCCGCGATCGCATGCCCCTGCTTTCCGGACGAATGGTTCGAGATATAGCGGACCGGGTCGATCGGCTCGCGGGTCGGGCCGCTCGTCACCAACGCCCGCCGGCCGGCGAGCCGGCGGTCCGCGCCCGCCAGCATCTTTTCGATCGCGGCAACGATCTCCAACGGCTCGGCCATGCGCCCCGAGCCGACCTCACCGCAAGCAAGCTCGCCCGAGCCTGGCCCTATCCGGGTGATTCCGCGCCCGGCGAGAGTGGCGAGATTGGCCTGCGTCGCCGGGTGCGCCCACATCATCAAATTCATTGTGGGCGCCAACAACACCGGCTTGTCGGAGGCGAGCAACACCGTTGTCGCCAGATCATCGGCGAGCCCCGCCGCCATGCGCGCGATCAGATCGGCGCTGGCCGGCGCCACCACGACGAGATCGGCCTCGCGCGACAGCCGGATATGGCCCATCTCGCTTTCGTCGGTCAACGACCACAGATCGGTGTAGACCTTGTCCTCGCAGAGGGCGGCGACCGACAGCGGCGTCACGAAATGCGCCGCCGCAGCGGTCATTACCGCGCGCACCGCCACCCCGCGCTCGCGCAGCCGGCGGATCAGATCGAGGCTCTTATAGGCGGCGATCCCGCCCGAGATGATCAACAGGATGCGCCGGCCGTGCAGCAAGCCAAGTCTCCGTGGTAGGTCTCGCGGGAGTATGCGCCGCGTCATCGGCGAGGGCGAGGGCGATCCGCGATCACCAGCTCGGCTGACCTCGGTCGGGCTTTGTTGATGCGTTGGATCGCTCGGATTAGGGTTGCGCGCGAAACGTGCGAGGGGAGCCGATGTACTGCTTTAATCTGAAGGCCGAACAAGTCTTCGATCCGAAAAAGCATATGGAAAAAGTGCTGGGCCGCACCGGGGGAGGCGACGTCACCGTCGCCTGCTGGGAGCCGGGGCAGACCAGCCCGTATCACTGCCACCCCGACGCCACCGAGATCTATTTCTGCTTTGAGGGCGGCGGCAAGATGCGCACTCCTGCGGAGACGATCGACGTCGTCCCGGGGTCGTTTGTCGTCCATCCGCGGGGCGAATTGCACGAATACATCAATGGCCCGCAGCGCACCTTGCTGTTCCGGGTGCGTTACGGTGAGGGCATGTCCGGCCGCACCAAGGAATGGCCGAGCAACCCTAATTGGCAGCCCCGCCCCGAAGACCTGGAATATTTCAAGTAGAACTCTGCCGAATAACGGTGCGTATCTCTGGTTGGGCGCAGAACGGGTTGAGCACCGCGAACGCATCAGGTGCGCGTAGCTACATCGCCTCACGGCAAACCTATCGGGTTTCAGGACGAGTAAGCCGACCTGATTGTGATCGGCAATGAAGCGGCGCTCGCGGCTTCTATGCGGTCGGCCGCGTAATGGCATGCCGCCAAGTGCCCGGGTGCGACCTGGCGCAGCGGTGGCGCCATGCTGCGGCACAGGTCGGTTGCTCGCGTGCAGCGGCCATACAGCGAACAGATTGACGGATCGGGGTCGATCGGACTGCGCGGCTCGCCGGCAAGGGCAATCCGGGTGCTGCGGGCGCCCGGCTTTGGTATCGCCGATAGCAGGGCCTGCGTATAGGGATGCGCGGGGGCGGCAAAAACCTGTTCGGCCCGGCCGCTTTCAATGATCCGGCCGAGATACATGACCAGTACCCGGTCGCATAGCAGCCGCACCACGTTGAGGTCGTGACTGACGAACAGGTAGGAGAGATCGAGCCGCTCTCTCAATTCCTGCAATAGCTTGAGGATCACGACCTGAACCGAAACATCGAGCGCCGAGGTGGGCTCGTCGAGGATCAACAGACGTGGCTCGATTGCAATCGCGCGGGCGATGCCGACGCGGGCCTTCTGCCCACCCGACAGCTGGTGCGGAAAGCGGCCGAGCAGTTCCGGGGGTAGACCCGTCAGTCGCGCGGCTTCTTCGACCCGAGCCTGCAGCGCGGCGCCAGAGAGCCGGCGCAAGCGGATCAGCGGATCGGCGATCGCGCGGGCGGCGGTGAAGCGTGGGTTGAGGCTGTCGGTCGCGTCCTGGAACACGATCTGAACCTGCGCGCGCCACTTGCTGCTGCCGAAATTTCGCGCCGGCAGGGCGCTGATTTCCGTACCATCGAACCTGATTGCGCCGGCGGTCGGGTCGATCAGCCGGGCGACCAGTCGAACCACCGTCGACTTGCCGCAGCCCGACTCGCCGACCAGCCCGACGGTTTCGCCCCGGCCGATCGTGAAGCTGACATCGTCGACCGCGTGCAGCAATGCGCGCTGGGCTGCGCGCCGCCACGGCGGGGCGGGGCGACCGACCGGGTACAGCTTGCGCAATCCTCTGACCGCCAGCAGCGGTTCTGGGAGCGCTCCCGGGCCGGGGCTGGGCGCGAAGTCGTTCATGGCGGCATTTGCAGCGGATGCCGGCACGCGATCTGCCGCCCATCGGCAGAGGTAAGCCGCAATAGGGGTGCTGCACGGCAGTCCGCCGCCGCATGCTCGCAGCGCTCGCTGTAGCGGCAGGCGGGCAGGTCGGTGCGCCTGAGATCGGGCAGGGCGCCCGGAATGGCGGCAAGCTTGTCCAGCCGCGTCGCCTCTCCGGGTGTGGCCGCGATCAGCTTTGCCGTATACGGGTGGCGCGGCGCCGCGAACAGCAGCGGGGTCGGCGCCAGCTCGACCAAGTGGCCGGCGTGCATGACCGCAATCCGGCCGCAATACTCCGCGGCAAGCGCGAGGTCATGGGTGATCAGCAGGATCGCCATCTTCTGCGAGGCGACGAGTTCGGCAATCAGGTCCATGATCACCGCCTGGGTCGTGATATCGAGCCCGGTGCTCGGCTCATCGGCGATCAGTAGAGCTGGTTCGCAAGCCAATGCCATCGCGATCATGATCCGCTGGCACATGCCGCCCGACAATTCGAAGGGATAGGCGGCGGCGCGGCGCTCCGGGTCGGGGATGCGCACCTTTGCCAGCATCTCGATCGCGCGGCGCGGCGCTTGTGCCGCAGTCACGTTGCCGTGCTGCAGCAGGATGTCGGCGATCTGCTTGCCGACCGGGCGGATCGGATTGAGGGCGGTGCGCGGGTTCTGAAAGATGATCGCCACTTCGCGGCCGCGGATCTCGTTCATAGCCTTATCGCCGGCGCTCAGCAGATCGAGACCCCCGAACATGATCCGGCCGGAGGTGATCCGAGCAGCCGCATCGAGAATGCCCATGATCGCATAGGCGGTCACCGACTTGCCCGACCCGCTCTCGCCGACCAACGCCATCATCTCGCCGCGCCGCACCTCGAACCCAATGCCGTCGAGTGCTTGCACGGTGCCGCTGCGGGTATGGAATTCGACTCGCAAATCTTCGACCGCCAGTAGCGGCACGCTGCGATGCTCGGTTATTGTCCGTCGCTTCATTGCCGAGTCAGGTTCGCCGCAACGGGTCGACGATGTCACGCAAGCCATCGCCCATCAGGTTGAAGCAGAACACCGCGGCCATCAGCACCAGTCCCGGAAACAGCGCCACCCACCACTCGCCCGAGATGATGTTGCTGGCGCCCTCGGCGACCATGATGCCCCACTCCGCAGTTGGCGGCCGCACGCCGAGCCCGATAAACGAAAGGCCGGCGGCGTTCAGGATCGCGTAGCCCAAGGTCAGCGACACCTGGACCATCATCAGCGGCAAGATATTGGGCAATAACTGGGTCAGCACGATCCGCGCCTCGCCATTGCCGCACAGCCGCGCCGCCTCGATAAAACCGGCATTGCGCCGGATATTTGCTTCAGCCCGGGTCAGCCGCGCATAGATCGGCAAATTGATAATCGCGGTGGCATAGACGATATTGGCGACGCTGTTGCCGAGTGCGGCGACGATGCCCATCGCCAGCACGAATAACGGGAACGCCATGATCGTATCGACGGCGCGACCGATGATCCGGTCGGCCCAGCCGCCGCAATAGCCGGCGGCAAGCCCGAGCAGTGTGCCGCCGGTAAAGGCGAGTGCCACGGCGACAATCGCCATCCCGAGATCAAGCCGGGTCGCAACGACCACGCGCGAGAAGATGTCGCGGCCGAGCTGGTCGGTGCCAAACCAGTGCGCCAGCGACGGCGGAGTGAGCGCCTGCGCGGTGTCGCTGGCAAGCGGGCTGTAGGGCACGATTGCGGGACCGAATATGGCGAGCACCACAAAGACCCCGAACAATGCAAAGGCGAAGCCGGTGATCGGGTTTTCACCGAGCACGTAGCCGGCGTGGCGCAATGTCCCGTTGAGGGCTATCGCGGTCATGCTTCGAGCCGGACCCGCGGATCGATCAGCCCATAGGTCAGATCAATTCCCAGGTTGAGCATCACGTAGAGTAATGCCATGACCAGCACAAAACCCTGCACCGGCGCGTAATCGGAGGCGATCAGCGCCTCGACCGCGTAGGAACCGATGCCGGGCCAAGCAAATACCTTCTCGACCAGCACATTGGCTCCGAGCATGAACGAAAACACCATGCCGAGCGTAGTAACGACCGGCAGCAATGCGTTGCGCAGGGCATAGCCGTAAACGATCCGGCGATGCGCGAGCCCGCTGGCGCGGGCCGTGCGGATGAACTCGCTGCCCAGTGCCGCCAACATCGACGCCCGGGTGATCCGCGCCAGTGGCGCCAGTGAAAAGATCGCCATTGTCGCCGCCGGCAGGATCAATTGGCCCAATGCCGCGCGGAATGTCGCGAAATCGCCTACGGCGAGGCTGTCGATCAGGTAAAAGCCGGTCCAATGCGGCGGCGCCGTCGAATAGACGTCGAGCCGGCCGAGCGGCGCCGGCGCCAGTCCCGCCAAATAGTAAAAGACATAGACCAGCAGCAGGCCGGTGAAAAAGGTCGGCAATGACACGCCGGCGGTGGTGACAATGCGGCAGGCATGATCGACCAGTGAACCGGGACGCAATGCCGCCATAATGCCGAGCGGAATGGCGATCCCGACGGCAAGGATCAATGCGGACAAGGTCAATTCGGCTGAGGCCGGCAGCCGCGTCGCCAATTCGCTGAGCACCGGCTGGCCGGTACTGAGCGAGGTGCCGAGATCGCCATGCGCCAAATGCTGCAGATAATCGAGGAACTGCACCGGCAGGCTGCGGTCAAAGCCCATCAAGTGGCGGATTTCGGCGATTGCTTGCTGGGTCGCCGCCGGGCCGGCGAAGTACACGGCCGGATCGCCCGGCAATGCGCGAGTCAACAAGAAGGTCACCATGATGACGCCTGCGACGCTCGGCAGCGCCGTGGCGAGGCGACGCAATACCAGCATGTCAGTGCATCATCAGCATCCACATGACCGGATCGTCCCAAATACTGTCGTACTGCGGATGATCCTCCGGCGGCGTCTGCGGGCCGCCGCCTCCGCCCTGCGGATCGCGACGCGGGTCCTTGAACATTTCGAGCAATTGCCGCGCCCTCAGCATCGCGGTTGCAGCCACTTGCGACAGGGCCGCGCCGACGCCGCGCGCCGGTGCAAGAGCCGGCGCCAGTTCGGGCCATCCATCGAACGGGGATGCCGTCTGATAATTCGCGCTCATGTCGACTGCCTCCTGTTACGTTTTCGCCAATTGGCGGTAGTCCAGCTGTCGGTGGAACCAATAGCGGTAACCGGTGACGTTCTTTTGCATTGCCACGTCGAGATATGGCTGAAACAGCAAGATGCGTGGTGTCTCGGTAAACGCGAGCTGGATAAAACCGAGAATTTCTTCTTTGTATTTCTTCGGATCGGTCTCGAACCGGGCGGCGTCGATCAATTTGTCCATCGCCGGGTTCTGGTACGACATCGTATTAAAGATCGAGTTCTGGCCGTGGTAATTCCAGAAGAAAAAATATTCCGGATAATTGAGCCAGCCGCCAAAAACATTGGCGCTGAACGGCAGTGTTTTTTTCGAGAATTCGGCGCGCCAGTTGGCGCCGGGTATCTTGTTAAGCGTGACCTTGATGCCGATCTGCCCGAGGCTCTCCTGCACCAACTCGCAGATCGGCTCATTGATTACGGCTGCGCCAAGGTCAAACGACAACGTCGTCTCGAAGCCATTGGGCAATCCAGCCTCGCCCAGGAGCTGCTTCGCCTTTGCGAGATCGGTGACATAGGGACTCGGCTGCGGCCACACCGCCTCGGTGACTTCGCTTGGGCCGCCAAACATCGGCTTGCCGCGGCCAAACATCGCCGCGTCCATAATCTTTTGATACGGGATAGCGTAAGCAACCGCCTGGCGCACCTTGACATTGTCGAACGGCTTCATCTTTACGTTCATATCGAGATATTGGATCGCGTTCTCGATCGGCGTGCCGACGACATGGAGCTTGTTTTCTTTCTCCATTTCGGAGACGTCCTTGGGCGGCAGATCGACCGAGATGTCGGCATCGCCGCGCTCCATCAATGCCCGGCGGGTGCCGGCCGACGGCACGGTCCGCCAGATCACCCGCTCAATTTTTGGCAATGGCCCGGATTTCCACCCGTCGAACCGGCGAAAGATGATTTCCTGGCCGGGTGTCCACTTTTCGAGCTGAAAAGCGCCGCCGCCGGCCTCGGCGTTTTTCAGCCATTCCATCGCCCACGGGTCTTTGTCGGTGGCGTGTTTTTTGGCAAGGCCCGAGTTGATCACGATCGGCGTCGGCACCGCCAGATCGGGCATCGTCAACCTGTCCTTGCGCAGAAAATCGATGCGGAAGGTGTGGTCGTCGACGACCACGAACTGATCGCGCTTTTCCAGCGAACCCGCTTTGAATTGGAAGGTCGGGACGCCGCCGACCGTCACCGCGCGATCAAACGACCATTTGACGTCATTGGCGGTGATCGGCGTGCCGTCGTGAAAGGTCGCGTCTTTGCGCAATTTGAAGGTCACCGCCATGTCGCCGAGATCCCACGACTCGGCGAGTTCCGGCGCGAATTTTGTGTAGTCGTAATGATCGTTGCCGTTCTCGTCTTTCTTGACGCGGTAGGTCAGCAAACGGTCATAGGTGTTCCACGACGCTTCATAGCCCGGCCGGTTGGTGCCGACCCCCATGATGTCAAGATTGTTGGGGCCGCTCTCCGACAATGTCAGCAACGTCTGTTTGCGGCTTTGCGCGGCAACCGGCCTGATATACGCGGCAGCGATTGCGCCCGCCGCCGCACTTGTCGCACCCTTTAGAAACGCACGCCGCTTCATGCTGCCACCCAACCTGTTCGGAAACTACTTCGGCAAATGCCGTGCCAGCGCGCGGCTGCGTTGCAAGTCCAACCGAATGGAGAGGGGTCGAACAGTGGCTCCCGCTCGTGCAGCAGGCAACGCACGCAAATTGCCCTTGGTGGTGCGACTTACAAACGGGCAACACAAGCGGGAGCGCATTGTGAAATTGCGCCCGGCTCGAAGCGGCGGTCCCGTCTTGAATGAAAGCCAAGAAGTTGCTTTCCCGGCGAAAGCCGGGACCCATCGAACCGTCTGCGGAGCGCCAGGAAAGGTGGACCCCGGCTTTCGCCGGGGCAGCGTCTTACTGAATTTCTTAACGCAATGTTTTTCGTTTGCCCATGCAGGGGAAGCGAGTGGGATGTCGGCTATTGGCGCGTCCGTGGGCACTAATGGATTACCCAACAAGCTGCGCTTCGGCCACCGGTTTCCGTCTGATGCCGATCTCCACGCGTCCCAGCGCGCCAGCCAAGCGGTGCGTTTAAAGACGCGGCGGCCTTACTCCGCCGCCTCAAGCATTTCCGGATGCTGCGCCTGATGCAGGGTCGCTTCGTACGCCTTGAGCCAAGGCTGGGATTTGGGGGCAATCAGATCGCCCGAGCGGATGACGCTGCTGATTTCCGGGTTGTCGACCAAGGGTGGTATCGTGCCATGGTTGCGCAATGCCCGCGCCGCCTCGATCAGACGGCGGCGCGTCACCACGATCATGCGGTCGCTCGGCGCTAGATGTTCGAGTGTGCGGTCGGAGATTTCGCCCATACTGACCGTCACCGCCGAATCCTGCGGGAAGACCCCGTCAATCCCGGTATAGCTGATCGTGCGCTGCGCCTCGCGATCGATTAAATAATCGTTCGACGGATTGGCGACTGGACGCCAGCGCCCAAACCAATCGGTCGTATTCGGCAATGTCGGGGTAATCCGGGTCAGGAGCGGCAATGGCTTGCCGGCCTTGTCGGTGCTCAGCACCGGGGTTTTGCGCTTCCAGTTGAACTGGAACGACATCACATGAGTATCGTCCATCGGGACCCAGGCCTGGGCCAGAATATTGTCGGTCAGCGGGCCGTTCGGAAACAACGTCCAGAATGGCATCGCGTAATGCGCAAAGCGATAATAGAGGTGACCCGGCCCGGACGGGCGATAGGCTGCGTACATCGCACCCCAATCGGTCGGCTTGACGTGATAGCGCGGCGCGCGGTCGGTCAGCTGAAACCGTTCGAGATGGTTTGGGTCGATGTCGTCGAGTTCGACCTTGCCGGTGTGCAGAAAGCTGAAATGCGATGTGTCGATGTCGCCTTCCAAGGCCTGCAGCCAATTGCACTCGCGCATCACGCAGGAGATGTTGACCTCGTCGGCCGGGCACAGTGTCGCCTCGATCGCTGGCAATGGCGGGGCGATGGCGCGTTCGCCCATATAGACATAGACCACGCCGCCACGTTCGGTGACCTGATACGACTTTGCCTTGACCTTTTGGCGGAAATCCTGGTCGGCCGGCAGATTGGGCATGTCGAGGCAATTGCCCGACGTGTCGAACTTCCAGCCGTGATAGACGCAGCGCAACCCGCCTTCCTCATTGCGGCCAAAAAACAGCGAGGCGCAGCGATGCGGACAGCGGTGATCGAGAACCCCGATCCGGCCGCTGCTGTCGCGGAATGCGATCAATTTCTCGCCGAGCAACATTAGGCGGAGCGGGTCGCCGTCGCTCTTCAGTTCTGCAGATAGACAGGCGGGCAGCCAGTATTGGCGCATCAGATCGCCCATCGGCGTCCCCGGGCCGATCTGCGTCAGCAATTCGTTTTCGCTCCGAGTGGTCATGGGTTGCTTCCTCTGCGGGCAGGGGGAATCAAATCAGCGAGGATTTCGGAGACCCGCTAACAGGGCACGTCCTCTTCGCATCGGCGATCTCCTCGCATCAGTGTAGCAGCAAGCGGCGTGCCATATCTTCGAGGCTCCGGAGGGTTGCTAATAAAGTCGCGCCAAACCCGCCGATGCCTATCCTCGCATCATATGCGCGAGCCGCGAGCGCGGCAGTTAACGATGGTCAAGCCGGCCAACAATACGCAATCGGTCGATCGAGCGCGCTAGCAGAGAGCTTGCGTCTGATTGCGGGAGGCGCGCCGTACCTCGACGCTGGCGATCAGATAGCAATTTTTACGGCTTAGGGCCCGCGTACAGCCCGGCCACGGCTCGACCGTGCGGATTTATCTGCCGCGCAGCCGCGAGGAGGAGGATGCCCAGGTCGAGTTGGCCGCCAGCCCGGTTACTGGCGGCTCGGAGACCATTCTGCTGGTCGAGGATGACGAGGATGTCCGGCTGACGACCGCGGAGATGCTGTCGGACCTGGGCTACAGCGTGCTGCGCGCAAAGGACGCCGACAGCGCTCTGGTTATTATCGAAAGCGGTGCCGCGATCGATCTCCTGTTCACCGATATCGTGATGCCCGGCGCCTTGCGGGCGCCTGAACTGGGGCATAAGGCGCAGCAGAAGATTCCCGGAATTGCCGTGCTGTTCACGACCGGCTATGCCGAGAATGCCGCTTTACACGGCGGGCAGCTCGGCGGCGGCATCAATCTGATCACCAAGCCCTACGCTCGCGACCAACTCGGCCGCAAGCTCCACCAGATTTAAGAATAAAACCGCCTGCTCTGCCCAAGGTTGGATGCCGAAAGCGCCCCGCCGGCGGGGGCCGCCAGCCACCATTGCGGGAATGACCGCTTTCGGGGCGGAAATTAGACGCTGACGGGCACATCTCGACAACAACATCAAAACCCCACCCGCAACACGGTTGGGAAGGTTCAACCATGGCGGCGCTTGGTGATCTGGTGAAATTGGTACAGTCAAATAACGCCGACCCATTCGCCCGATACGACTCCAGATCAACGTCGCCGACCGCAGCAGGTATCTGAATGTTCACCAATGATACCCCAATTGCAAATCCGGAAGACGATCATTTTGGGATCGATCCGTTCGCGCAGGCTCTGGCAAAAGCTATTCCCGCGATGAAGGCACCTGAAGGTGTAGTCATCGGGATCAATGGCCCCTGGGGATCGGGCAAAAGCAGCGTGATCAATCTGATCCTTTACCATCTCCGAGAAGCTACCGAGAGCGCCAAACTCAAGGTCGTTCGATTTAGCCCATGGTGGCTATCGGGGACCGAGCGATAGCGGCGGCATTTCTCGAAGACCTCTTGACCGCCATCGGCCCCTCAGCAGGGGATACGGCCCTGAAGTTCTTTCGGAGGGTCGCTCAGCGCGTGAGCGGATTTGAGCAAAATCGCCGAAGCGGGCGCGAATGCCGCTCTGCCCGGTGCCGGCGGATTGGTTGGCGGTGCGCTCCAAGCGCTAGAGAAAATTGTCCCAGGCGAGGAAGGCATCGAAGCTCAGCACAGAAAAGTGTCCGACTTGCTGGCGAAGGCCGATTTCCGATACCTCGTCATCATCGACGATATCGATCGGTTAGGACCGGACGAGGCGATCGAAGTCTTTAAGCTGGTGAAGTCAGTCGGTCAGCTATCGAACCTGATTTACTTGCTGGCCTTCGATCGCCAACTGGCGGAAAAGATCGTGGCGGACAAATTCCCCTCGGAGGGACCGCATTACCTGGAAAAAATCCTCCAGGCTGCATTCGAGGTTCCGCCAGCCTCGGTAGAACAGCTTCGATCCGCCTTCTTGGCTCAGGTCGATGAGATATGCCCACCGAGGGAAGGCGAAGACCAACTACGCTTCGCCAATCTGATGCTGCAGGGAGTGACTCCCCTTCTGAAATCGCCCCGAGATCTCAACCGGCTCATCGGGATGTTGCGGGTGACCTGGGCGGTGGTCGCGGACGAGGTTGACCGTGCCGATTTTGTCACGCTGGAAGCTCTACGTCTGTTCATGCCCGATCTTTACCGGGCCATCCGCGCCAACCCTGATCGACTAACCGGCTACATGTCGATCGAGATGGGCCGGAACACACGGGACCATAAGCCTGAATACAATGACATTTTCCTCGCCAGCATCGCCGAGAAAGACCATGAACAGGTCAGGAGGACGATGCGGCGGCTGTTTCCGAAGCTTGATGCGATTTGGTCGAACGTCTACCACCAAGGCGATGCATCAGAACAACGGTTCGGCGTGTATGCACCCCCGACCATTTCAACACGTATTTCCGTTTTGCAATTGGAGAAGACGTCCTTCCCGCATCTGCGATCACAGCCTTCGTGGCACAAGCAGGCAATAGGGAGTTCGTCCAAAACACCTTACGTGACGCACTTAAGGTCAACCTGCAATCCGGTCACACCAGAGCATCAATTTACCTGGAGCAAGTTCGCGTCCATGCAGACCAATCGCGAAGGAGCATGTAGTCGATTTCATCAAGGCGCTGTTCGAGATTGGGGATGATCTTGATGTTCCAGAGGATGAGGGTCGCGGATTTTATCAGCTTGGCGATAATGGGCTTCGTCTGTGGTTCCTCGTCCGCGCTGTTCTAGCGGATAGGTTCGATCAGCTGGAGCGAGATTCAGTCCTCGCGGCCGCGATAGAAGCCGCACAACTGTATACGCTCGTCGAGTTCGCGGAGCGGTGCAAATCACAATATAACAAGCAGAGCTATGATGAGCCTTTTGTCAATCTCGCGACTTCGGAAAAGCTAACTACACTCGCAAGGGAGTGTCTCCGGGCGGCTGCAAAGGATGGAACGCTTGCGACACATCGGAGACTATTCACGCTTCTCTGGGCCTGGACGCGAACGGGGGATGATGCGCTCGACGAGGTAAAGACAGCGGTGAATGACTTAATAGGCAACGATCAGTTGGAGACCTCCAAAAACCTGGCAGTTTTGGCGGGTTTGTGATTCGATGGCACGGTTTCGCGTTGGGGGATGCGGATGCGGGGACAGGCCGGGTTTTTTGACGTTGACGAGCGTCTTAAGCAGCTTTCGGCCAAAGGCGACAGCCTGGAGCGGCTGAGTGCGGTTGTCGATTTTGAATTGTTCCGGGACGCATTCGAGCGCGCCGTTGTGCGCTCGGATCGATCACGGGGCGGCCGGCCACCGTTTGATCATGTGCTGATGTTTAAAGTGCTGATCCTTCAGTCGAGCCATAATCTGTCGGACGAGCGCGCCGAATACCTGATCCGCGACCGGCTGTCGTTTATGCGCTTTCTCGGCCTGGGGCTGGCCGACACGGTGCCGGACGCCAATACGATCTGGGGCTTCCGCGAAGCGCTGACCCGCGCCAAAATCGCGGGCAGGCCGGCGATCGAGGTTCTCTTCGAGGGTTTTGATGCGGTGCTCGCGACGGCCGGGTTTCTGGCGATGAGCGGCCAGATCATCGACGCCTCGATCGTCGCCGCACCAAAGCAGCGCAACACTGATGGCGAGAAGCGTGACATCAAGCAAGGCCGCATTCCGGCGGCATGGGTGGGCAAACCGGCAAAGCTGCGCCAGAAGGACCGCGATGCGCGCTGGACGGTCAAATACACCAAGGCCAAGCCGAGCGCGGATGGCGCACCGCGGGTTGATCTCGCTGTCCCGGCCTTTGGTTATAAAAATCACCTCGGCATCGACCGCCGGCATCGCCTGATCCGCCGCTGGACGGTCACCGATGCGGCGCGCCACGACGGGGCGTTGCTGCCCGAGCTGATCGACCCGAACAATACCGCCAGCGACGTCTGGGCCGACACCGCCTATCGCTCAAAGGCCAATGAGAAGTTCCTCGCCGGCCGCCTTCTGCGATCGCAGATCCATCGCAAAAAGCCCATGGGCCGGCCGATGCCGCGCCGCACCGCCCGCGCCAATGCCCGCAAATCGGCGGTACGCTCGGCGGTCGAGCACGTCTTTGCCCGCCAGAAGGGCCCCATGGCCCTGTTCGTCCGCACCATCGGCCTCGCCCGAGCGACAACCAAAATCGGCCTTGCCAACCTCGTCTACAATATGCAGCGCATCGGCTGGCTGGCGGCCCAGACCGCACCGACCTGACCCAAAGATCCACTAACAAAGCCGGCCGCGCGTCGGCATACCCACCGCCCTGGCCAACCCGTCACCGCTCAGTCGAACGCCCAACCTTTCCAACCAAACGACCCGGTTATTGGAGGTCTCCAGTTTATCCTACACTTTGCGTCGAGCGCTGCCGGAAGGAGTTGGTCGTTATCGCAAGGTTTCGGCGGGATGGGGGATCTGGTCTCACAAAGCCGGATCCACGTTCAGCGAAGCGCCGTATCCCCGCTGATCGATGTGCCTACATTCCTGTTCCGTCTGAAGGAGATTGCCGCCAACACGAAGAACTCCCATGAGGCTGCCTTCGCGGACGTGTTCATGCAGGCTTGGGAGAATTCAGAGGATCGCGATATTGGGATGCGGGCCGAAGCCGCGCCGCCTTCTAAAGCCGCCGCTGGGTTCGAGATCGCTGCTGCGGAACCTGCGAGCGCGGACCAGCCTGACACAGAGGAATGAGGCTGGATTTGGCGGGAAAGTTCGGAAGTGGCGCAGGCCCTGACTAAGGTACGGCTTTGGGGAAAACGGGACACTGATTTCATTACACGATCGACTGCCGAGGTGCTGCTAACCGTGCGTCAGCCCCTCACTTCGCCCGGGCGCACGGCGTGCCAGTCGGTGGCGCGGGGTATTGGGAGGCCGAGATTGTCGCGCAATGTCGGGCCCTCGTAGTCCTTATGGAAGAGGCCGCGGCGCTGGAGTTCGGGCACCAATAGCCGTACTACGTCGTCATAAGCGCCCGGCATATTAGTGGCGGCCAGTACGAACCCGTCGCAAGCCGGGGCGGTGAACCATTCCTCTATTTGGTCGGCGACCTGCTTGGGGTTGCCGCAGAACATCGGGTGTTCCTTCACCGTGCCGCGGCCGGAGACATTGATGAAATCGCGCACCGTCGGATTCTTTCTTTCCGGAGATGCCGGATCACCCGGTCGCGAAAGCCTTGAAAGGAAAACTCGGCCAATTCGTCGTCATTGAACGGTTCGTCGATCGGCTTTTTGGCAAAATCGTAGTTCAATACTTCGGAGAGCAGCACCAGAGCATCGACATCGCGCGCCGTCGCCTCGACGATCGCCCGCTTTTCCTGCGCCGCTGCCTCGGTCTCACCGACGCACACATAGCAGGCCGGCGCCACGCGCACCTTGGCGGGATCGCGGCCGATCGCGGCGACGGCGGTCTTGAAGGCGGCGTATTCCCGCATACCGTCCTCAAGACTGTGAAAGATCACGAACACCAGATCAGCCCATTTCGCGGCAAAAGATTGACCGCGGCCGGATTGGCCGGCCTGGATCAATACCGGATGCCCTTGCGGCGAGCGCGGCACGCTGAACGGTCCGCGAGACTGAAAATATCGGCCGACATGATCCAGCCGATGCACCTTCGCCGGATCGGCAAAGCGATTGTCAGCCTTGTCAAGGATCAGTGCGTCGTCTTCCCAGGTGTTCCAGTGGCCGAGGACGACATCCATGAACTCGTCGGCGCGGTCATAGCGGTCGTCATGCCCCATGTGTTCGCCGCGACCGAAATTCCGGGCTTCTGCGCTGTTGAGCGAGGTCACGATGTTCCACGCGGCGCGGCCCTTTAGCATCAGGTCCATTGTCGCGAAGACGCGCGCCACATGGTACGGCTCGTAATAGGTTGTCGAATAGGTGGCGCCGAGCCCCAGCCGCTGCGTCACCATGCCCATCGCCATGATGATGGTGCAGGGATCGAGCTTTACCGCGCGCACGCCGGCGGCGATCGCCTCGGCATGATCGCCGGTATAGATGTCGGGCAATGCCAGACGGTCGTCAAAAAACGCCATCTGGATTTTGCCGTCCTCCAATGTTCGCGCAATACGCTGGTAATATTCCGGGGTCAGAAAATCCAGCATCGTCGCCGGATGGCGCCATGAGCCCGGCAGATTGGAGCAGTTCTGCGCCTGCAGAAAAGCGATCAGGGTCATCATGCGGTTCTGCGAAGCCATAGAAGCAGTCTCCGGTCATCGGCGGCAATGAGTAAATTCAGTGGCGTGGCTGTCAGAGCTCATGATCCCATAATCTGCAGGGCGCCCGCCCCCTAACCCTCGCCGGTTCTTGCTGCCCGGGGATCATACAAATCTTAATTGATCCTAACTCGCCAACCGGATCGCACCTGATAAAGCCGGATCGCGGCCACGGTCCGCAATCATAAATTCACTTGTGTCCATACGCTCTCAGATACGCCGCTTGGTCTTCCACCCGCTGCATGCAGATCGCATAACAAGGCGCATCATCGCCCGGATTCGAGCTATGGGCGGAAGTTGGTGACGGGCTGACGGGATGAAGGCGGCGTATCGTGGGGGTGTTCGCGCCTCCACTTCTCCCGCAAAGGAGTGATACGCCGTGTCCGATGCTAACGTCGTCAAGCTGCTTCAACCAGGGTCATTCGCCGACCCGCTCACCGAGGTGCTGCGCAACGGAGCGCGCGCCCTACTGGCCCAAGCGATCGAGGCCGAGGTGGCCGAATTCCTGGCCAAGCATGTCGATCTGAAGACCGCTACTGGCCTGAACCGCATGGTCCGGCACGGGCATCTGCCTGACGCGGGTGATGACCGGCATTGGCCCGGTCGGCGTGCGCCAACCGCGCGTGCGCGACCGTGGCGCTGCCGATGACGCCGGGGCATCCGCTTCACCCCCGCGATCCTGCCGCCCTATGCACGGCGCTCCCGCAGCCTGGAGGTGCTGATCCCGATCCTTTACCTGAAAGGCATCTCGACCGGCGATTTCGAGGAGGCGCTTGCGGCCCTGCTCGGCAAGGATGCGCCGGGCCTGTCGGCCTCGACCATTGCCCGGCTGAAGGAGGTCTGGATCGACGAGCACGAGCACTGGAAGAAGCGCGATCTGTCGGCCAAGCGCTACGTCTACGTGTGGGCCGACGGCATTTACCTGCAGGCCCGCCTCGAAGACGCCAAGCAATGCATCCTGGTGATCATCGGCGCGACGCCGGAGGGCAGGAAGGAGCTGCTCGGCTTCACTGACGGCGCGCGCGAAAGCGCGCAGGATTGGCGCGAGCTGCTGATCGATTTGCAGAACCGAGGCCTGGTCGTCACGCCCGAACTCGCCGTCGCCGACGGCGCGCTTGGCTTTTGGAAGGCGCTCGGCGAGCTGTGGCCGGCCACACGCGAGCAACGCTGCTGGGTGCACAAGACCGCCAACGTCCTCAACAAACTGCCGAAAAGCCAGCAGCCCAAAGCCAAGCGGGCCTTACAGGAGATCTGGATGGCGGAGACGAGCAAGGACGCCGAGGCCGCGTTCGACGCCTTCATCGCAGCCTACCAGCTCAAATACGATAAGGCCGCGAGTGCCTGGCAAAGGATCGCCAGGCCCTGCTCGCATTCTACGATTTCCCTGCCGAACACTGGAAACATCTGCGGACCTCGAACCCGATCGAGAGCACCTTTGCCACCGTGCGGCACCGCACGATCCGCTCGAAGGGCTGCCTGTCGAATAGGACGGCGCTCGCCATGGTATTCAAGCTCGTCGATGCGGCGCAGAAAAGCTGGCGCAGGCTCGATGGCCACAACCAGTTGCCCAAGCTCATTCAAGGTGTCAGGTTCACTGACGGGATCGAAGTCGCCGCCAACCCGACATCTCGCAATCCCGAACCGCCGCCGCCTGAACCCTTGGACCATCACCAAAATTCGGCGAGAATGCGACTGCTCCCGCCCGCTATCCTCTGATCCGGCAAAGTGATTAGTGAGTTCCGGTGGCCATCAGGTTGATCCAGATCAACCACAACCGTAGATTTCTGAAATCCTCTGATAACTAGCCCGAAATCGATGGCCTGTCTTAGTGGCCTAAAAAAGCCCTCATGAGAACGTCCAATTCGGCTGCCGCGACACCTTGCCCCAACCTTTGTTGCCGGCCGAAACGGCTGTTTACACCCCTGATCCGGGGAGGCTGCCTTCCCTAATGCGGCCAGCTGCCGGCGTAGAGCCCGGCCAGCACGAGAACCGTTCCGAGGCTCATCACCCCGATACACAAGGGCAGCCCGGCATTCGCCATTCTCCGCAGAGTGAGGCCGAACCCGGTCAGAATGAGGCCCAGCAACGTTAAAATGTTCATCCCGAATAGCATGTCTGTGGTGAGCATTGTCGGCCCAACCTCCCGCGCCGCAGCTTAGCGAAGGGATGGCTGGCGGGCACGCCAATTGGCGCGCTCTGACCTTGCTAAGCCCTTCGAGGCGCTTCTCGCGCAGGTCGCGGTGCGGAAATTTATATCGCTAGAGAATGGGAGCGGGCGAAGGGGGGATGAAACCTCACCCGAAGCTTGGAGGGCTGCTCCTTAGCGTTGTACTGGCGTGTTCCCGTTGAGGCTTGAGAGCCCAGTGTTCGGGGCGTCCTAATGCGCGCGGAATGATCGTTGCGATTGCCGGCGTCCGAGCCAAAGCACCAAACCGCTAACAGCGGCGATCGCCGCCAACACGGCTGCCGCCGCTGCCGGCTCAACCCTCGCCGGGGCTTGTTGAAGGCGTTGTTCGATCTGACTGGCCGAAATTACCTGCTCGTTCTTTAACGCGAGTTCCACAATTTCGGCCGGGTGAAGCGCATGACGCCCGGCGCCGTGATGGATCTGCTCGCGGCAGCTAAAGCCGTCGGCGATGATCAGCGTGTCGTTGCCGGCGCGTCGGACCGCGGGCAACAAGGCCTGCTCGGCAATTGCCATCGAAACCGGATAGTGATCGGCCTCGTAGCCAAACGAGCCGGCATGGCCGCAGCATCCGCTCGGGTTGGGCTGCAATTTCAGCCCCATCGCCTCAAACATCCGCTGCTGCGTCTCGGAATCGAGCACGGCCTTGTGGTGGCAATGAGTCTGGACCAATGCCTTGGCGGCGAGTTTTGGCGGCTTCCAGCCGGGGGTCGCGAGCAGCAACTCGCTCAAGGTCTTGCTCTGGCAGGCGAGGCGCTGGGCATCCTCGTCGTCGGGCAGCATGTTTCTGAGCTCGTCGCGAAACACCGACAGACAGCTAGGCTCGAGCCCGATGAGCGGGAAACTCGGGCACATCGTCTGGCCATCAAGGCTGCGGCATTTCCCGACCCCAAAACAGCGCTCGGCGGCTTGCGTGAAACTGCCGTGGTCGTCGGGATACCGGAAATAGGTCTCGACCTGCCTTGGCGCAGAATCCGGGCCCAGGCGCAGATTGGCATCGAGCGGATGGGCGTCGATGACCTTTCCCGGATTCATCCGCCAATGCGGGTCCCAGATCGTTTTGAATTCGCGGAACGCCTGGATCAACTCGGGTCCGAACATTTTCGGCAACAGCTCGCCTTTGGCTTGGCCGTCGCCATGCTCGCCGGACAGCGAGCCGCCGTATTTGAGGCAGAGATCGGAGGCCTCCTGCATGTACTCATGAAAACGCGCGACCCCCTCCTTGGTCTTGAGCCCGAAGGTCATGCGTGCATGGACGCAGCCATCGCCGAAATGGCCGAAAGCGTCGCGGTGTAGCCAAAGCGTTCGTTCAGCTCATTGAACTCACGCAGATAATCGCCGGGCCGTTCGGGTGGGACCGCCGCATCCTCCCAGGACGGCCAGGCCTCCTCGACGCCGGGGATGTGGCTGGAGCCCACCCCATTTTCGCGGATATTCCAGACCTTCGCCTGCTCCTCCGCGGGTCCGATCAGACGCATGCCGGAGGCGTGCGTGCCGATCTTTTTCAGGCGAGCGTAGGCCTTTTCCGCCTTGTCGTTCGCCTCTTTTTGTTCGTCGCCGCCGACTCGACCAGCAACCAGGCCTTACCCTGAGGCAACAGACCCTCGCCGTGCACAGGTTTGCCTTTGCGCTTCATGTTCTCGACCACGTGGCCGTCGAAGGCTTCGAGCGCATCGGGGCCGAGTCCGCGCAACTCGGCGACATCATCTGCGGCACGCGCCACACGGGATAGCCCAGGACCAAGAGTGCGCGCTTCGCCGGCCACGGCAGCAGACGCAATGTCGCCGCTAATGTCAGCGCACAGGTCCCTTCCGACCCAACCAGAGAACGCGCGACATGGAAGCCCTTTTCCGGCAAGAGATCATCGAGATTATAGCCGGATATGCAGCGCGGAATTTTGGGATAACGCCGGCGGATCTCGTCGGCATAGCGCTCAGCCAATTCTTTAAGCCGCGTGTAAATTTCAGCGCGCTGGCCACCGCCGCTGCGGATCAGATCCAAAGCATCGTCATCGGTAGCGCCCACCCGCATCCGCAGACCGTCATAGGGCAGGATGTCGAGTTCCTCGATATTGTCGACGGTTTTGCCGCCCATAACGGTGTGGGCGCCGCAGGAGTAATTGCCGATATTGCCGCCGAGTGTGCAATAGGCGTGGGTCGCGGGGTCGGGGGCATAGGTCAGGCCGTGCTTTTGCGCGGCCTGGCGCACCTGGTCATTGATCACGCCCGGCTGCACCTTGGCGCGCCGCCCGTCCGGATCGAGCGCCAAGATCCGGTTCATGTATTTCGAAAAATCGATGACCACTGCGACATTGCAGGTCTGGCAGGAGAGGTTGGTGCCGCATCCCCGCCCGAGGATCGGCACCTGGCGCGCGCGGCAAGCTGCGACCGTGGCCTCGACATCGGCCACATCCTTCGGAATCACCACTCCGATCGGAACCTGGCGATAGATCGACAGATCGGTCGCGTAAAGCGCGCGGCTTGCGCGATCGAACCGAACTTCCCCGGTAATTTCGCCGGCGAGCGCATCAGCGAGATCGGCGGCCGCCTCACGGTGGCGGCGTTGCACCGGGGTGTTTGAGGCAGGCGAGAATTGACGCGCCCGCGCCGTGAGTGTCTCGATGGCGACGGTCATCTTAATCTGCCTTTTCTTTTTCTTTTTGGTTTTGCTTTGTTTGGTTCGGCGACGCCTCTTCCTTGCGGCCGGTCAGGCGGTCGATGACCCGCCCCGCGACGCCAAACGGGCTCTGACTAAAGCTGAATTCCTGCACCGCATGGCGGCCGATCGTCAGCCCAATCGGGCGCGTATTTCGCTCGCTGTGCCGCATCGCGGACAGCAGCTTTTCGGCCTCGTCGCGCGTAATCTCCGGCGGCCAGGGCGGCTCCAGTGGGTCGACGACGCACTCGATCAATGCCGGACCATCGAGCGCGAGACCTTCGCGTAACTGTTCGCGGCACCGTGTCGGATCCTCGATGCGTAAGCCGCGAGCACCGCACGCCTCGGCAAATTTGACAAAATCGATCGGCGCCAGATCGACGCCATATTCCGGATTGCCGAGATAGAGCATCTGCTCCCATTTAATCAGGCCCAGTGTATTGTTCTTGATGACGACGACCTTCACCGGCAGCGCATGCTGCACCAAGGTCGCAAAATCGCCCATCATCATCGTCATTGAGCCGTCGCCGGTAAAAGCTACAACTTGCCGGTTGGGATAGGCGGTCTGCGCGCCAATAGCATAGGGCTGTGCCGCGGCCATGCTGCACAACGTGCCACTGAATGAAAACCGCTGCTGCTCGCGCAATTTCATGCGCGCCTGCCACACTGTGACCGTACCGGAATCGCCGCACAGAATGGCATCGAACGCCATCAGCTCCGGCAAATGCCACGCCACAGTCTGCGGGCGCATTGGCGTACTGTGGTAATTGGCGCGCTCCTCCAGCAATGCCCACCATTCGCGCATCTGCTGTTGTGCTTGTGTCAGGAAATTGCGGTCCTCATTGCGCGGCAATAGCGACAGAAGTTCGCGCAATGTTGCCTGGGCGTCGCCGACGAGGCCGACTTCGACCGGATAGCGAAGTCCGATCCGTTCGGGCTTGTCGTCGATTTGCACGCCGACGGCCTGCCCCGGTGGGCAAAAATTTGATGTAAGGGAAACAGCTGCCGACGATCAGCAGCGCGTCGCAATTGCGAAAGGCTTCGACCGAGGGCCGGGTTCCGACCACTCCGATCCCGCCGGTGGTGTACGGGCTGTCATCGGGCACGCATTCCTTGCCGAGCAAGGCTTTGACGATCGGCGCCCCGAGGCGTTCGGCGACTTGCTCGAGCTCGGAACGGGTGCCGCGAGCGCCGGCGCCGGCGAGGATTGCGACCTTCTTCTTGCCCGCGAGGAGCTTTGCCGCTTCTTCCAACAACGGCCGCTCCGGCACGGTGCGTGGTGTCTGAAAGGCGCACGAGGTATGCCCCTTGACATTGCGTTTGAAGCGCTTCCAGTCAGGCCGCCCCCATTGCCTGAATATCGATCGGGATAGCCACATGGCCAACCGCGCGATATGCCAATGCATTGCGGCAGGCGAGATTGACGACGTTCTCGACATGCTCTGGGGCCATGAGCCGCTGATTGTAGGCGGCGACATTTTGAAAGAGATAATCCTGGTTGATGTCTTGCAAATAATGCGTGCCGATCAAATCGTGATACGTCATCCCGGTGATTGCCAGCACCGGGGCGCCGTCGATCTTGGCGTCGTAAAGCCCGTTCAGAAGATGCACCGCCCCCGGCGCCGCCGTTGAAAAGACGACC
The DNA here is from genome assembly GCA_963777435.1 of uncultured Alphaproteobacteria bacterium. GTDB lineage: Bacteria > Pseudomonadota > Alphaproteobacteria > ATCC43930 > CGMCC-115725 > AP-15. The sequence continues at coordinate 1,013,845 of CAVZQT010000003.1, read as the reverse complement.
CCGAGGCGCCCAGTGAATTTGGCATAACCGCAGGCGGCGAGTGCAGCGGCCTCTTCGTGCCGGCAGTGAATGAACCTGATGCGGTCCTTTGCCCGGCGCAATGATTCGACAAAACCATTGATCCCATCACCAGGCAGCCCGAAAACGGTGTCGACGCCCCAATCCATCAAGATCGCGACGATATGATCGCAAACCGTTTCCGCCATGACCGCCTCCGCCAGCGTATCGACATTCTTAATAGCTTGACGCCAGCGGCCGGGCGCCGTTCTCAAACTGCCGTTAAAGACGATTTACCGCGTACGCACCGAACCAAACACGACCCAATCTCCTGGCCAACGGGAATAAGACCAAGCCGACGGGATATAATGGGCTATAGAGTCGGTGTTAAAAATGGGGCATGAGCAACATCAACGCTTCCAGCGCGTTTGGTGCACCAGATTCCATTCCGCAAGTGTTTTAATTTAGAGATGAATGTTCGCCGATCTTACATACGGGATCTCCGTCGCCGTGGAGCAACATTGCTGACTAAAACCGACGCGGCGGCGATCTGGTTCGTCATAGCGATCGTGGCAATAATTTTATTAGCCATTGTCAACGATATGCCGCCGTGACGAGCAGCGCGCACGAAGCGATAGTCGCCGGAAGCCAACGTATCGGTACGGTCGTGACCGGCACAGGGCGGCATTATCGGCCTGCCCCAGGGGAAAGGCGGCCTAGCGGCTCACGCAGCGCTGAGACGCCGCATGCAGGTCCTGGGGATGTTGGTCCTGGGGATTAGTGTTCCGTCGCACAGCATTGGGTCGGCTTACGAGCCGTGCTGCCGATAGATCATCAGCCCGGCGCCGGTCGTGGGCGGATGGGCGCGGATCGCGTCTTCATTTGCCTCGGTGCCCCAGCCTGGCGTGTCGGGCACGATAATGTGGCCGTGCTCGAATTGCGGCGCGGTCGTGAACAGCTCGTGGTCCCAAGGCAGGCGGTCGACATCGACCTCCATAATGCGGAGGTTGGGTGTGGCCGCGGCGAAATGGACGTTCATCATCGTCGCGAGATGGCCGTAGAAATTATGCGGTGCGATATTGACCTCGAAGGCGTCGGCCGCTGCCGCGATCTTGTTTGACTGCCACACGCCGTTCCACACCGCATCGATGATCGCGACGTCCATCGATTGCTCGCGGAAATAAGGCAGAAATTCGCGCAGCCCCAGCAATGTCTCGCATGAACTGATGGGGTGCGGGCTATTGCGGCGGATATGAGCCAGAGCCGCTGCGCTGTAGCTGTCGATTTCGACCCAGAACATGTCGAAATCGGCGATCGACTTTAGGATCTTTACATATCCCTCGGTCTTGGCGTTGAAGTTGAGATCGAGGAGCAAATCCATCTCCGTCCCGGCGTCGTCGCGGATTGCTTCGAGATGAGCCCGCAGATTGCGCAACACGGTTTTGTCGACATTGAGCCCGGGCATAAACGGCACGCCAAAACCCGGACGCCAGCCGCGCGGTGCTCCGCCATCATAGATAAAGATGTTGGTCTTGAGCGCGCCAAAACCCTTGTCGCGCGCCTCGGCGCCAATCGCGCGGACGCCATCGAGACTGGTGATCGCCGGCTTGTAGAAATTGGGATGGTTGATGCGCCAAGTGGCGCAATGCGACCAGTAGACCCGAACCCGGTCGCGGATCTTGCCGCCGAGCAGGGCATGGCACGGCACCTTCAGCGCCTTGGCCTTGGCGTCGAGCAACGCGTTCTCGATCGCACCCAATCCCTCGCCGACGACTCCGCCCGCCGCGGGCCGGGTCAGGCAGTAGAGCTCGGCATAGATCCGCTCATGATCGAAAACATTTTGGCCGACGACCCGCGGCGACTTGCGCTCGATAACGGCGCCGACCCCGGGTGAGCCAAAGCCCTCGTCGAACTCGCTCCACCCAACAATCTCGTCGTCGGTCGTGAGCTTCAGAAAATGATAATTCCGCCACCCGGCATCGCAGCGCAGAATTTCAAGACCGGCGACTCACATCGCGTTCCCCCTTTCGTGAAGGGGCAGCATAGCGAACCCCGACCTCCGACGCACCGACGCGAATTGCGCAGGTGTCGAGGATCGACGGAGCAAGCCGCCGTGCCGTGGCGTTTCTTTGCGTTCGTTTAATCAGGCGCTACAGGGCAATATCGCTGCCGGAAATCGGCGGCGGTTTATTGGCGTCACATCCGAAATGGCGGTTGGGGTTGTATTCTACGGCATTTCTGGCGCTCAACGGGCGCGATCATGACCCAAAAATCATGCAACAACTAGGTTGTACGATACGCGACACCCCACTTACGATTAGCTTACGCCCGATCGGACACCGCCGCGGATGAGATCGCCGATGAGCACGGAAGTCTGGCAAAAATCCCCGCTGCTATGGCGCATCTCCTACCAGACGCTTTCGATACAGGCGTGAAGCACTTCACGTACAAGACGTGATCCAACGCAGAAGGTGACTTCGGGAGATTGCGCGGGGCAATGGTGCGCGCGAGGGCTGGGCCGGTTCACGCAGCCCACCTCACAGGGGATACGGATGGACCTTGGAAACGCATTGATTCGGCCGGAAGAGGGCTCTGCCGCTGCGGCGACGCCGACTTCGGGCGGGCGGCGGCAACGATCCCGCCGAACTGCCGGCGCCGGTTGCACGCCTCTACATCGTCAGCGAGACTCGCCTGTTCCGCGAGGGGCTTAAAGCAGTGCTCGCCCGAGCCGAAGGACTGGATGTTGTCGGTCACGGCTCCCGCGCCGACGCGCTGGAAGAAATCGGCGACTTGCGGCCGGCCTCGCTGCTGCTGGACATGGGGAGTTCCAAATGCATGGCGCTGCCGCGACGGCTCCACGCCGTGCTCCCCTCTCTGCGGATTGTTGGTGTTGCCGTCGCGGAGCAGGAGCCCGATATCATCGCCTGCGCTGTGGGTACGTCGCGCAGGACGGAACCGTTGAAGACTTGATCGCCAGCGTCAGGCGCGCGCTCGGGGGCGAGCTATTCTGCCCGCCACGCATCGCGGCGCTGCTGTTCAACCGATTGGCGACGCTGGCAGCCGACCGCTCCCCCGGTCCATTGTCCGAGCCCCTGACCCGACGAGAGCGCGAAATCGCCGGACTGATTGCAGCCGGCTTGCAAAACAAGGAGATCGCACGGCGATTGGGGTTGGGCAGCACCACCGTCAAGAACCACGTGCACAATATTCTGCAAAAGCTCAACATCAAACGCCGCCGGGAAATCATCGGCCGGCGCTTCAACGGCGAGGATTTGCGCGAGCACACTGCCGATGCGTCTCGGCGCTTCCAGCAATACGCCTGAGAGCTGGCCGAACTCGAGCAGTATGCGTTGTGGGGATTGCTGGCCATCAGTTGGGGCAGTGGAGGGTGAGGATGACTGGGTTCTCGCATGACGGTCGAAAGCCGGCGGCTCGACATAGCGGGCCGGCAGGTTCCACTTTCGACAGACCGGACAGGCTCGCCGTCCCAGCTTCGGTGCACCGCGTCTTGGCGCAAGAAGGCCGCCCGCTCAGTCAGCCGCTACGAGCGGCTTACGAGCCCAGCTTCGGCCATGATTTCAGCAAAATCCGAGTGCACGCCGATCAGCTGGCGGCGAGTTCCGCCGCGCAGTTGGACGCGGCTGCCTACGCGGTTGGCAATCATCTCGTTTTCGGCGAGAAACGGTTCCCGCCAACCTCACCGGACCAGTTTCACCTACTTGCACATGAACTGGCCCACGCGGTGCAGCAGAATTCGGCCATGGCCTCGGCGGGACCGGAAACAGACGAGACGACAGACAGACAGGAGCACGACGCGGATTTGGCGGCAAACCGCGCTCTCGGCGGGGAACAGCGCGTCGCCTCGGGGCTGCGATCGGGCCCAGTAGCCCTGATGCGCCAGGCCATCGCAACCGGCGGGCCGCCGAACAGGCTTCCACTCGATGCCATTGTGCAGGCTACGGCTTACGCCTTTGAAGCCGATGAAACCTGGAATATCCATGGTACACCCGCCAAACGCCGACTGCCACGCAGAATTTCGCTCCGGTCACCCAGCAGGACCGGCCCGCCTACTTTCCGCCGGTGCAGTTCGGCCATCGCGCGATCTTCGAAATCGTGGTTTCGGTAAATGGCCAAGCCGTCCAAGCGTTTTATTGGCGCTGCGATGCCACGGGTCAACAGGCATCAGTCGGCTGGATCCGCTGGTGGTGCCACTCTCGACAGGCGGCCCTAGCGACCTAGTGTTGGGAATACTGCAAAACGGCCAAAACCTTGCGCCCAATCCGTATATTCAAATCACAGCTCCGATCTCGGCACCGACGACAAGCGTCACCCACACCCCTCCAGTCTATCAGCCGCAACTCGGGGGCGCGGGTACCACTGGCGCAGGAGTGTCGGGGGGTCCCACAGGAGGCATTACTTTCAACTTGGCCAGGGTTCCGGCGATCGATCAGTCTCAAAGAACCCCGGCTTCACCCGGGCTTGGCGTGACCTTCACGGCCGATATCACAGTCAAGAACGCACCCGCGGCACTGCCGCCGGTGCAAACTCCTACGGTACCAGACATTTCCTACCTGGTGCACTTTGCAAACGCTTCCGCAACGATCACGTCGCAGGAAATCACCGCGCTGCTGGGTTGGGCGCATGCCTTGGATCAATACCCGCGGTTACGAGAAGCTATTCGCACCGGCCAGGTCCGCGTCCATATCACCGGAAAGGCGAGCACCCGAGGTCGTGATCGGTTGCACAATTTCAACTTGTCGCAAAGACGGGTCGACGAAGTCCGCAAGCCGCTGCAGGGCGCTGCTTCGGTTACTGGCGGCGGGCGCACCCAAGGTGGGTATTAGGCGGGGAGTCTTTACAAATTGACCCGGATGCTGACGGCGACTTCCACGACCCAATGCCGGCAGACGTGGATCAAGATCGCGTCGTGCAAATCTTTATCGCTAGCGCGGATGCAACCGCGGTCTTGCAGAGATTGGCCAATCCCGTCGGCAGCGTCACTCCCGGCTCGAGGGCGCCGTAACCAACGAGCGGTGGGCCGCAACACCAAGGCGTCACGGCCGGTCCATGACGCCGGCGCGGCGTGCGGCCCACACCCAACCCCAACATAGCAGCGAACCCGCACCTCGCAAACGGGATCGTTGCGCGTCGTCAGAGAGCCGGGTTGACATCGGCGTAACGCTCGCAGCGCCTGTAATAATCCGGCCAGTCGCGCCGCACGCGGTCGGCGAGGCGCTGCCCCGCCGCGTGGTGGCCCTTGCCCCCCATTAGATGGGTGTAACCAATGCGCGCCGCGTGATTGGCGTCAAATGCTTCCGTCCAAGACGGGAACAGGTGCGCGACGCGAACGCCGCTATGCGGCGAATCCGGCCGTGCGGCGTGATATCCGACGCAGGCCGAAAGCAGGAATTGCTCGACCACATAGGTGTAGGGCCGCTTGCTGTTGAGCCTCTGCCAAGCCGCGCGGTTCTCCGGCCTCTCGACGATGGCGAGCGCATTGTGCGCGTAATGGCGCAGGAACGCGACATCCCGGCCGCCGACAATCCCGCAATTCTCGGCCGGCAGCGGCGGCCCAAGCGAGCGCGCCCATTGCCACTCAGCTGGCAGAACTCCCCCGGCCTCGCGCATCGCGGTCTCGATCTCGTCGGGCCGATAGCCGCCCGTCATCGGCCCCTCCGGGTTTTGCGACAGGACCGGTGATGCCGCGATGTGGGCCGGGAGCCTTTTCCATAGGAACACGTCGCTGTCGATATGCACGAACGGCGCGGTCTGCTGGCTGTAGGCAACCAGCTTGCCCAGCATCCACCAATCGGGGTCGTGGCCGGCTAGCCGGTCGAGCTCGGTAGACACCTCGGCGAACGGGAGCCCGAGCCGGTCCACCAGCAGCTTCCGACCGGGGCTGTCGGTCACCAGCATGCTGTCTGGGTAGTGGCGCATTGCAGTCTGCGCTGAAATCACCCAGGACAGCAAGTGATCGAGGGGGCGCGCCCAAGCCTGGCGATAATGCGCGAGATACGGCGCCGACCAGAACGACCACACCGCCCGCAGCGGGCTACTTTGTGCCATCACGCCAAGCCGATCAGCCGCTCGTTGCCGCCGGCGGTGTGAAGGGAGAAGCCGACCCCGTCAAGATCGGCGACCGCACGATCCGAGCATGTCCGGTCACCGTAAAGGTGGTTTGCATCGGGAACTGCGTCCCGCTCGCCAGCACGACGGCAGCGGTCAGTGTGTAGGTTTGGGTTACCGCCCCCGGGTTGCCGACAGTGATCGGAATTGGCTGAGGTGCGGTCGACCCGCCCGGGATAGTCACCGGACTCTCGATGCTGACAATGCCGGGCGTGCCGCCGCTGACGCTGATCGCGACCTGGGTGTCGGCGATCGCGGTATAATTCAGCGCCAGGTTCAACACCGGGGTCACCGCCACGTTCTGGTTGGTCGCGTCGACCAAGCGCAGGGAGAGGAGCGCGCCGGGAATCGGGACCCAGGCAACGGCGGGGGGATTGGCCGCGAACGACGCGATCCGCGGCACCGGCGCCAAGTAAAACCAGCTGTTGAAATCGCTCGCCAGCGCCGCCGCACCCGAGGGCAATGCGAGGTCGGTCCGCGGCGTCTTGCCGTCGGAACGGGTTGCACCAACACCGAGGCACTGGCCGTCCAGATAGGGCGTGCCGCCGGCGCCAGCGGCGCCCCAAATGGTCCGGCCCTCCAGCAGCATTCGGGCGCGGGCGTATTGCTGCTGGTCGGCGAACCCGTCGAGCGATTCGAATGCCTGCGCCAAATAGAAATACAGGCTCCGCGACAGGGCCCAGCTGATCGCGGTCCCGTTCACCGACACCGCGCCGTCGATAATCAGCCCGGTGCGCAGCAATCCCGGTGTGACACGCGTCGCGAACGCAGCCGCGGCCTCGCCGAATTGGTCGATCGACAGCGGATACTCCAGGGTGACGACAAACCGGGCGGGATCGAGGCCGCCGATGGGCGCGCCGTCGAGCGTCAGGTTGAGGCCTTGCGCAAACAGCCGATCCAAGGTCTGCACGTCGTCATTAGCCCAGTCGAACGCGGTAACATGCAGCGCCGGTTGGCTCGGCGGCGGTGTCAGCGCGGTCAGCGGATAGAAGAAATCGCGGCAATCGTGAGCGACGAGCCCGGCGCCCTGGGGTGCCCAGTCAATGCAGGCGAGCGGCGCGCGATAGATCGTGGTGTTGAGCGCCGGCTGGAAATTCGCCCCGTCGCCGCCACAAGGCGGCTATTCGATCTCGCCCGTCGCGGTGCGCGCCACCACCAGCCAATGGTCGCCGGGCCGGAACGGCGCTGCGTCGGAAAACTGGACCTGGATGCCGTTCTCCAGACTGTGCCAGTCTGGGGACGCGATCGGCACGCCGGAATCGGTGGCGTTGGCGTCATTGTGGTCCCACCGGCGTAGCTTGGCATGGCCGTTTAGAGCATCTACCGCGGGCGGGGTTTCGGTCAGCCTGATCCTGTTATGCTCGTAATCGACGCTTTGGATTTGACGCAATTGGCCGGGCTGGTTCGGGCTCGGGCCGAACTCGTCGCTGTCGTCCGAGATCTCGACCCATTGCAGCGGCGCGAAGCCGAGATTGGCGTCAGGACCGAGACTGTCCACCGTGAGTACCTGGCCGCGACATTGGTGATGCGAGTGAGCACCGATCCGTTGTCGCGCGACCATTTGAATGTCGCCTGACTGCGTGCGCCGCCTTGATGCACCTCAATCCGGTAGAGCTGGTTTTCGAGGCGGCGATAGGCGGCCTGCGGCGATGGCAGGCATGGCCCTTGGGCTGAGATGTCGCCGGTGCTCGCCGTTATCTTGCCGGGCGGCAGCTTCAGCGGCGCCCGCCGCATCGCGGCGCAGCAATTCTCAAGCCGGTAGATCCCGCCGAGCGTTGCGATGGCATCGATCGACTGCGACAGGATCGAGCCCGAATCGGCCGGCAAGTGGGTCAGCCGCGATAGCCCGGATGATGCTGCCGCGTGCAGGGCCGAAAGCGAGGACGCGATGTGTGCGTCGCTGACGTTGCCCAAAGCGACCTGCGACGCGAGCGCCTCGGCCTGGGCCGCGACCGCCTCGAGCGCCGTCGACCGGGTGGCCTGTTGATAAACTGATATCGACCGGCTCAGAGCCTGAACGGCCTGCGCCACCGCGCTCTGTCCCTTGGTGACCGGCGCCACTTCCTCCGCCACCACCCGCCATACGGTCTGAACCTGCACGGTCGTGTCAGCCTCGCCGAGCGCCGGATCCTTGATGCAAGGATCGTCGATCGGCGTGACCATCCGCTGCCACGCCTCGAGCCATACCTGTATCGCGCTCGCTCGTCCGGCGCGCAGATCGGCGAGCATTGCATCGATGCCGAGCTGCGCCCCGATCAGAAAACTCTGCCCGGTATAGTCGGTCTGTACTGCGGCTTCACAGAGCAGGCCGTTGACGTAATAGCGGCCGGGCCCGATCAGCAGCGAAGCGTTATCGGAACGCAGCGAGATCGCAAAACCGGGCGCGGTGTTCGGCGCACCGCTGGCGCCGATGATGTCGATCGTCTCGGTAACGAGACGATGCGCGTCGATCGCGCGCTGCTCGTTTGCGTCGGCGTCGAGCTGGACTCGTCCCTGCTGCTCGAGCACTGCAGAATAATCCTTCGCAGGGTCGAAGCGATCGCGGCTGAAATCACCTCTCATCGCGGCTCTCCCTGCGGGATGGCGTCGTCATATCAGCGCCGCTCCGATCGAAATTCCCAGCAGAGCGCCCGCCGGCTCGGCAGGGGCCGCGCGCAGCCGGCCACGCTGATCGCCATAAGAAAAAAGCAGTTCGGCCGGAGCCGCTTCCTCGCGCGACGGCACCAGGAAAATGCCCGCCTCCAACACAAACGGCAGGTACTCCTGCACGCGGCTGCGCAGATTGCCGATGCCCTGCGTTTCGAACAGCAAGTGGTAGGCGCCGATCTGGCTCTCGTCATCGGCGCCCTGCCAGACCGCAACCGGACAATCCCCGCCAAGCAATCCGTAGAACGGGTTGCCATAGCGCAGGCTGACGAATTGCGGGGTCAGCGCGTCCTGCAGCGCCGGATCGGTTCCCGGCAAGCAGCGGTACTGGCCGGGTGTAATTGCTACGGTCGGAACAAAACAGAAGCGCACGCAGCCCGACTGCCGCCGGGTGCACCATATCGCCGCCGGCCACGGGTCGTGCAACGGCAGTGCCGCGAGGAAGATCGTGTTCGAAGCGAGCGACAGCAGGTGCGTGCGCAACTTGCCGATAATCGTGCTGTCCTCGAGGTGCAGGCTGCCGCCCTCGCCGATGGCGTCGGGTCCCGCGTAGGCGACGCGCCAACGTGCGGTGGCGTCGACAAAGCTGTTGGTGATGCGCGCCGAGGCGGCGGCGTGGACCAGCAGCGGGCCGGCGATGCAGCGATCGAGCATCAGCGTGCTGCCTGGCGATTCCACGACAACCGAGGGCGCGCCCGGGTCTGCCGGCAAACCGTCGCGCGTCAGACGGTGTCCCGGTATCAGCGTGCAGTCCTGCAGAGTCACCGCGAGGACGCCGCAATGCGCCTTGATCGCGCCCGCGATTAGGAGACCGTTAAAGAAAGCCTGTCCGGGTGTAGCCCCCGCCAGCGCATCGGCACCGCTGACCTCGATATCGCCGCGCAACGTCGCGCGCGCCCGCGACGGGGTCCATGTGCCGTCTTGCAGCACCTGGGCGGCAACGATCCACAGCGTGCTCCCGGGTTGCACGATGATCGCGGCACCGTCGGTGAGGTCGATGTCGGCGACTGTGAAATCCGCCAAAACGATCACCCCGACCGTGCCCGGCGGCTGCAGATTGAACTCGGCGACCGCGACTTCAAGTGTTACCGGAACGCCGAAAAGATCGGTCGCGCCGGCGCCGACCAACTGGCTCCAGGTGATCAGAGACCGGTCGAGCGCCAGGGTTTGGCTGCGATCGTAAGGCCCACCGCCGAGATCGGCGGGAAAGCCGTAATTATAGTCGAGCGTCACCATGTCAGGCGCCGGAAGTTCGTCGGCGAAGACGATGTGACCCAGGACTCGATCGATCGCGACCTTTCCCGCCGGCGCCGGGGCCCCAGCCTCCCGCGAAATCCGACAGATCGCAGACGCAGATCTCCTCAAGCCCGAGCGGGTTGCCGCCGGCGCCGTTCACATGGATGGTGAGACCGTTCGACGGGCCATAGAAGGCGGCTGGATCTTCGTGGAATTCGCGCCGGCCAATCGGCTGCGGCACGTCGGCGCGGGTTGTCAGGCTTTGAAACGATGCACGCAGCGGCGGGGCGTTGAACAGCGGCATGTTGTTTTCGAGCGGGCTGAACATAAAGCGCTGCTGATCCACCCGTGTCGCCGGTTGTCCGGTGACGCTGTACGCATTGCAGCGCCAAACCCACACGCCGATGTCGGGAATATTGAAGCGGCCCTCGCCGTGCAGCGCGATGTCGAGCGCCGTGTTATCGGGCATCTGCGGCGCTCGTGCGCGCGGCGCGATCCGGCGCACATCGACGGTGCGGCTCAGCGTGTCGAACGGTCCGCCGATTCGCGTCAGTGCGGCCGCCCTGCGGATGTCGACAAAGCTCGCGTGGCGCGGCCGAAGATGGCGGAAACTCTGATTTACGGCGAGGCGGCGGAGATACTCGACCACGTGAACCGGCCGTCCGGTGACGTTGTGGCCGACTTGTTCGAGCGCGATCACGGTCCCTTTGCGGCGGCGGTAACCCATTGTGTTCGTGACTTCCACCCGAGCCCGAACGCCGTTGGGAACGCCCTCGAATACCCCGTTCCAGTCGATCAGGTCGCCGATATAGGGCACGACCCACGGCGCGCAGGTCTCGATGAACTGGTCGGCGTATAAGTTGGCTAGATCCTGCTCGATTACGCCAACCTGTTCGGCGATTACACCGATCAGCGCCTGCAGTGGCCCGCCCGCCGCCGCATCGCGCGTGCGGTGGATCGCCGGCAGCAGAGCGTAAATCTGGTCGGCTTCGAGGGTCATGGCCATTGCACCACATCGGCGAGCGATAGCGGGTCGATCAGCAATATCTGCGCGCCCGACACCGTGCCGTGCGTCCCGGTCTGCGGTGCGGCCGCCGGGATGAAATCGGGCGGTGTGGCCCCGGGGACGGCGCCCGCCAACGCGAACCCGGTAAGCTTCGCCCCCTGGACGCCGGCCACCGACTGAATAGTTGCGACCACCTCGCTCTGCGCCACGCCTTGGCCAAGCGCGCGCCCCGCAAAGCCGAAATCGTCGAGCAGCGCCGTGCGCACCGCGGCCAGCACGAGCTTGGGATCGTAGTTGACGGTATCGACGCCCACGAGGCCGGCAACCGCGAACACCTGCTGGCGATGGGGCAGCAGCGTGACCGGCACATAAGGGTTGCCGGAACCGCGCAATGCCGCGAACAGATTGGTGATGGTTTCGCCATTCGGATCGAGCACCGCACCGCCGGCGCCGGCGACGGTCACGACCACGCCGCGGATGCGACCCGACCATGTCCCCGTCGCCAGCGCCCGAGCGATGCCGGCGAAAGCAGTGGAATAGTCCTGGTAATCCTGCAGCGAGACGACGCGTTCGAGCGTCAGCACGTGCAGCGGTGCACTGGTGCGCGCATCGGCGGGCGAAGTCACGTTCGGCGCCGCCGGTCGCATCCGCCGGGTTCGTCACCGATTTCAGACCGGGCGGCCGGTCGATCGCCTGGTTGATTGTACCCGCCGAAGCGTTCCCCGATCGGCCGAGGCCCTTGCGATAGAGGGTGCGCACATTCGTCTGCCCGGTCGGCGGCCGCGCGCCGTGCGTGCCGTCGCCAAACTGAACCGTAAACCGCGCCATTGTCCTGCTGGCGGGAGGTGAATGCCCGAGCGCTCGGCGCGGCGTCGAACAGGCTCGGCTGCTCGTACCAGCGCAGATCGTTCACCCAGACCTGCAAGGTCGAGACCGCCCCCTGACCGCTTGGGGCGTTGAGATAGGTCAGTGGCGATTGCTTTAACGCAAAGCTCTGACTGGGCTGCGACGCGTCGGCGCTGCCGAGAACTTCCTGCACCGTTTCGCCGTGGGTCGCAGCCACCACATTGGCGTTTATCGTGACTGTTACACGATCGTAGATGCGCGCCAGCGGGTTGACGAAGGTCACCGCCGTCTGTCCGAAATTCGCCGGGCGGACGGTGTCCAGCACTGCCGCCTCGGTCACCACCGGGTCGGCCTTGGTGTCGGCCGGCATCAGGATGACTGCGTCGAGGCGCGGCGGCGATGCCTTGCGTCGTCAGCACTGCCCAGACGGTGGCGCCCGATGCTAGGGTGGCCGGCGGATAGGCATCGGCCAGCACCACATCGCCCGCAACGTAGGGGATGGCGGTCACGCCGTCCGGGCCGATCAGGGTTGCCGACCCGGTAGCGGAGCGTTGCAGCCGCGCGCGATTGCCGCTGATAGCAACGGTTTGTCCCGCTGCCAGCATTGCGCCGCCGGCCACCGTCTCGGCGGAGCCGGCAACCGGACGAAGCATTCCCGGTCCGAGGTTGGGCGGCGCGCCCGCCCAGTCGGTCAGCGGCTGCGGCGCGATAACGAGCGGCTCGCTGTCGATAAACGCGGTCGTTGCGCGGGTGCGCGCGACAAAGAATGCGAGATAGTCATCCCGGTCGAGCCGCAGCCCGGTCGCCTTGGCCGAAAGCGTGTAGCGCAGCGGCGCGCGGTCGGCCGCGGCCTGAACACCGTACAGCCGGCGCTCGCGGCCGTCCGACAATACCAGCCAGGTAAAGCGCTCCGGCGCGGTGGCGAAGTCCGTCGCCTGTGTCGGCAACGGCGCAAGCCCGGAGTAAGTCGTATCGAGGTCGATGTGGCTGGCGATCAGGGTGACGGTGTCGGTAGCGCGATCGCTGTTGGCGGGATCCGTCAGCATATTGCCGAACCGGTCCTTGCACGTGACACCGGTCAGGCGCACGACCCAGCGATTGCGGGGATTGGCATCCTCCGGCGCGCCGGTCGAAGGTCCTTTGGTTTCCTCGAACAGCAGGACGGCGCCGACCTGGAGCTGGTCGAAGTGCCCCGACAGCGTCGTCGTGGTGGCACCCACGGGCAGGCAGCAGACCGTGTCGCTCCAGGTATAAAACGAGATCTGGTTGAGCGATTGGCTCAGCTGCGCCTCGCTCAAGCTCGCGAACACCGCCCCGGCCTGGGTCAGCATCGTCTGAGCGGTCGCGCTGTTTGGATCGATCCGCGCGGTGACGCCGGGAACCCGCGGCAGCACCAGCGTCCCGAGCGGCAGGACGACACCTTCCCCGGAGGCGGCGAGGTAGAGCCAGACCTTGGCGTTCTCGCCTTCGTCGACCTGGTAATCGACGAGCTTGGCATGGCGACGCAGCGAGATGCGGCTGCGGGCGGTGCCAAGATAAGCCTCCGTCGCCACCGCGTCCTGCCGGTAGCTGAGATGGTCGGCGAGGTAGGCCATGACCTCGACCAGCGTCACCCCAAAATCGGCGGCGTGGCGTTCGGTCCAGCCCGGGGTGAGCACCGCCATGCGGTCGAGCATCACCTGGAGGAAGCCGGGATAGTCCTTTGCGAGATAATTGATGTCGGGTTGGTCGACGGCCGGTGCAGGACAGCACTGGACCGGCAGGCAGTCCGCGCTGACTGGACACCCCGCCTTGAACGAGAACGCAACTTGCGACAGCGCCGGATCGACACCGTTTGGCGGTTCGGCAGTGTTGTCGTCGGCGCGCAGGCTCAGCGCATAGGTCGAGAAGTCGCCGGCCGCATCGACCGTGACCGCGAGCGCGTTCGGCCGGTCCGTCGCCGGCGTCACCGACAAAACCCGGATGCCGGTGATACTTTCGCCGCCGGAAATGACGATTTGCGCGGGGACGAGCGCCAGCGGCGAGGGGTCACGCAGGAACGCGAGCAGCAGCAGGGTTTGGTCGACGGCGCTCGCCACTTCGAGGTAATCGATGCCATTGAGCGGCGCGGCAGCGAGCACCTGTGTGCGGCGGTTGCGGTTGGCGCAAAAGTAGATCTCGGCCGCCGCCGCCGGGATCACCGCGGGTGGAATCGCCGGCGCTGGCATTACTGGCGCCGGCGCGCTGGGCATCGTCATCGCGTTCACGATGAAGTGCCGAAGACGAACTGCGCCGACTGGGCGCGCTGTGTCTGGATTTCCGTGTACTGAACGAGGACGAGCAATGTCGCGTCGTCGTTTGTCACCTGCACCGACTGCACCGAAATCAGATCGGACAGCCAGAGCTGCAGATTGCCTTGGATCAGTTTCTGCTGGGCGATCGCAAGCATGTCGCTGTTTGGCGCAAACACCAGCTGTCCGGTGCCGCTGCCAAAAGTCGGGCGGTTCACGCGCTCGCCCGGTGCGGTCAGCAATACCTGCTCGATCAGGTCGCGGATGTGCTGATCCTGGCCCACCGCTGCGGCAGTGCGACCCGAGCTGTCGAAGCCGTAGGGGAATGCAACATCCATATCGCGAGCGTACTGTCTATTCCGCCGCGACGCGGGTTTGCGCCACAAGCGGCAGCAGCGGCGTACCGGTCGGCATGCATACCGCCTGGCTTGTCAGCGCCAGCAGCGGCTGGCCGTTGGAGGTGACTCGCGCGGTGCCGACTATCCACTGCGCCTGACCGCCATGCAAGCACGTCACCGTCGCCCCCATCTGCAACAAGAACCCCGGCACCGCCGTCCTTTCCTTCTCCGCTGTCTCAAACGACCGTCAGCGCGCCGCCGTTGATCGTGACACTGGGCCCGGTCAGCGCAATCGTGGCGCCCTGGCCGTTGGTGATCGTGATGCCGACATCGGTGATCGAGATCAGTGCGCCGCTCGCTGACTTGAGCTGAAGCCCGCCGGTCGGCCCCGGCAGGTCGCTGATCATCAGGGCGTTCTGCCCGACTGTCTGGAGCACGATCGACTGCAATGGCGGCGGCGTCGCAAAGGCGAGCGGCGGCACCTCGTCCGTCGAGCCCCAGAAGCAGCCGGTCCAGATCGGGTAGTCGCGGTCGCCGTGCTCGAACTCGATCCACACCGCGGCGCCGATCGGCGGCACCGTGAATTCCCCACATTTCAGCCCTGCCATTGGCACGCAGGGCAATGCCCCGGTGCTTGGCAGGGCGCGCGCGCCTGACATTTGTGACATCCGGCACGATCGCCTGGATGCGGCCCATCTGCATCGGGTCGATGTTGTTGAAGACGGTACCGCGATATTTGCCGAGATATTGTGCCACGGGTCAGTCGAGCTCCCCCTACAGACCGATCGCCGGGACCACCGGCGTGTTAGACACCAGGGCGTTGCGCGTCAGCGTGAAGCTCTGGTTGTACTGGCCGCGCGAAATCGTATGGGTGACGCTGGCGACGTAGTGCAGCCCATCGAAGGCCGGACCGGCGCCGCGCACTCCGACCAGCTGCCGCGCTTGCAATACTTGGCCGTAGCGCAACACGTCGAGCGAGCCCGAGCCGGTCACCACATCGGCGTTCGCCGACGCTGTCGCCAAACCCTGCAATAGGGCCGGGCCGAGGTCCTTGTTCGCTACCTGCGCCAATTGCTCAACACGGATCGGCGGCGGCACAATCGCGCCGAGCGGCGGGTTGAGCGGTGTGATCGGGGGTATCGCGAGCGTAATCGGCGCCGCTGTCTCCTTGTCTTGGATCGTCACGAGCGGCGTCGTCGCGTTGTAGGGCGAATAGCGGAAGCTGAGTTGCTCGACATTGGTCCAGCTGTCCATGTTCACCGTCAGCGCCGGCTGCGGCGGACCGAATTTTATCTGCGGACCCCAATAGGCGCGGCTGACCCCCGGGACCGGCCCGGGATCGAGGTAGAAGACATAGCCGCACAGCCGGGCTAGCCCGGTGATGTAGGCGAGGTCGGTGCCGTCTTGGCTCGGCATCCGCTCGACCGGGATCTGAAAATTCGGGATCAGCGGCGGCACGATTTCGGGGGTGACGCCATAGACTGCGTATTTGGCCAGGATCGCGGCAACCTGCAATTCCGGCGACGGCGGCAGCGGCAAGCCGTTCATCTGGACCAAATCCATGGTCGCGGTAAGGTCCTCGCCGGTGATCGTCATGGTCGAGCCACCCGATCCGGCCGAGGGCTGCACCTCGTGCTCGCGCATGACGCCGTCGATCAGCACCTGCGGGATGGCATTCACCGTGACCATGACGATGACCCGCACCTCGACGCCGGGCGGCGCAAGCAGGAACAAGGCCTGCAGGACTGAGCGGTCGGCGAGCGTAAACGAGAGCTGGAAGCCGCTGCGTCCGGTAGCGCTCGTCGTCACCGTGATCGAGGTCAGCGCATCGACGACCGGCTTTGGCGCCGGCAGCGGCAGGACCGGCCCAACCAGCAGGGTCAAATAGAGGCTATTAGGCACTGGTCGTCCCAGTCGTGCCGATGCCCGCCGGCAAGGTGATGGTCAACACGCGGCCGGGGATCCGCGGTTAGCGCGTCAGGGTCCGAAGCGCGATTGGCGTCGCACATGATCCAGTAGAGCAGCGGGTCGCCGAGTTGCGCGTTGGCCACCGTATCGATGCGGTCGCCCTGAACGACGACATACTGGCGAAGCGCGGTGAATTGGCCGGCCGGCGGGATCAGGCGCCGGTTGAGATAGCGGACGATTGTTCCGTCCGGGCGGGTGAAGGTTGCGGTGCCGATCCCATTTCGCGCCGCTTTCCTCGGCGGCGTCGAACACCCGGCGCAGGTTCTTTTCGGTCTCGCCGATATACTTGCTGACCAATCCGGCGAGATCGATCTGAAACAAATCGCGGTCGAGCGCGTGGGCCAACACTTCGGCAGCCATCGTTTTGCCAGTCCCGCTGGCGCCGGCAGAAAGGGCCGTCAGCCCGAGGCCCCGCGAATAGCGTGAGGCAAAGCCCCAGCGCTCCAATACGGTGACCCGATGGCGTGCGTGCGCGGCGATCTGCTGCAAGGTGCGGGTCTGCGGCTCGGGAAGCACCAGGCTGCCCCAATCCGCCTTGGGTTCGATGCGGCGCGCAAGCTGCTCGAGCGAGTGGCGCGCCTGTGCACGGACGATCCTCCAAGCGGCGCGGCCGAGACTGTCATCATCGGTGTCGTCGGCTTCCAGAGTGAGCGACGCAGCGGCCGCACGGATCGCCGAAACGTCAAGGTCGAATTGATCGGCGACGGCATCGATCGCGCCGTTGATGCGCGGCCAAGCGCACCGATGCTGTCAGCCCAAACAACGCGCCGCTCTGCCGCCGATGGCGCCGGGAGGCGAGGCGCAACGCATCGAGCCCCGCCGGCACTACGGCCTCATCGCCCTCCAAAAGCACGGGGACATCGATCTCCGCCAGCAGGCCGAGCAGCGGGCGGGCTTCCACCGGATCCGCGAGTTGCACGCATAATCCGGCTTGCGCTAGCCGCGCCTCACGGGTCCAAGCCCTTGCCAGCGCCATGCGCTCGACCGCCGCGGCCGAGATGTCGGCGGTTTGCAGAACGCACGGACGCAGCCCGTTGCCGCGCAGCGCCGCTGCCGCTGCCAGCGCCCGGTCACCGGCGCTGCGGCCCGTCAGCAGCACGCGGCCGCCGGGGGCCGCGAGCGCGCACGCCGCGTGCTCCGCCGCATTCGCGAGCCAGCCGGGCGGTGGCGCTGGGAGCGCCGCCGGCATCGCCGTGATCAATCCGTCCAGACGCTCGTCGCTGCTCTCCACGCCGGCAAGGAAATGCAATATACGTTCGTCGATGCGCAACGGCGCGCTTGCCAGCGTTTCGCCGGACGGCAGCTCGACGAGGCGCATCCGGCGCAGCGGCCGGTCGCGTGACAGCGCGCTCCAATGCGCGTCGGCGAGCGTGGCGATTGCTAGGCCAAACGTGGCGTGGCCTTTGCGCGGGTCGCCATGCGCGGGAGCGCAGGCTTCGGCAAAGCGGCTGTCGAGCTCGACCCCGGCGCAGAGCAGCAGCACGGCGCGCTCGAACGCGCTTAGGCGAAAGATATCGGTGATCCGCTCGATCGCCGCAGGCGGCTCGAGACCGGCCGTCGTGGCAGCCCCGAGATCGGACGGTTCGGATTGCCCGACATGACGCAGCAGCGCCGTATAGACCGGCCGCAGCGCGGCCAGCAACGCCGATTGGTTGGCCGCCTGCCAGGTTGCGGTGTCCATCGTCACGGGTTCACCACGATCAGGGGCAGGTAAGGCGGCGCCGGTGGCGGTGCGGGGTTGGGCTGCATCCGGCTCTCGGCGCCGTCGATGCTGACGCGCAGCACCGCGCCGGGCGCAGCGACCGGGGTGAAGCCGGTTGCCGGTATCGGGAACGCGAGGGTCGCCGAAGTGGTCGGCGCCGAAACCGGACGTGCGCCGATCTCGATCGACTGGCCGCCGATCAGCGCCACGGCGCGCTGCCTTCGGCCGACCGGCGGGTTGACCGTCAATGTCAGCGTTGTGCCGATCTGCGTTGTTGCCGGGGGCGTCACGAGGGTCGGCAGCAACATGAAACTGGCGAGGTTCGACTGAATGCCCTGGTGCGGGTCGCCGGAGAGCCGAAGGTGACGCGGCGCGTGATGCGCACCCCGCGCGCACCGGCCAGTAACGCCGGCGGAATGGTGACGCGCACCGCGGCGTCCTGCACGGTGTCGGGTGGTACTGTAGTGCCGTCGTCGAAGGTGACTACTGTGTCTGCAGTGCTGTCGCCGACAAAATGATGACCGGTGATCAGCAACTGCTCCCCGGTCGCGATCAGCCCAGGCGACACGTCCTCAATAACCGGCCGATCCAGAGGCTGGACCACAATGTTGCGGGTCTGCACCCGCAGACTGGAGCGCATCGGGCGCGGCCGCTGGATCAGGACGACAGTCGCGAGATAGGCTGCCGTCGCGCGGTAATGCGCGTTGAACGCGGGCCACAGCCGGTAGACTTCTTCGGTACTGAGTGATTGCGGCGACAGCCGTATCGACTCTGCCTGTTCGGCAAGCGTCGACAACCCGATGTGCCGGTCCTCGGCCGTGGCGCCCGCCACACCAGCAATGGCGGAAAGTGCGGTCTGCAATAAATCGCCGGTCAACACTGCCTGCTCGTGGATGATCTGCATCGCCCAGCCGAGCAGGATTTCGCCGTCAAGCTCATTTGGACCATACGCCGACAACAGGAAGTGGAGATCGATGGCGAGCGGGGGCGAGCTGACCCGGTTGCCGCTCGAATCGAATTCACGCACCCCCACATTGCGCCAGCCGCTGTTCAAGCTGACGTGATACATAAAGATGTTGATCTGCGGAATTTCGGTGGCGCCGACCACGATGCGATCCGGGGGCAGGGCGCTGATGGTCGGGGTGGCGCCCACTGCGGTATCGACGCCGCTGCTCGCAATAGCGTCGCGCAGCATCCAGCGCAGCACCGCCGTCACTCCCGCGGCCGCCAGAAAATCGCTCATTTGCGGTGTGCCAGATAGTCGGCGAGCGAGCGCTGAGGAGGCCGCGTCGGATCGGGGCGCGTTGGCGCGGCTCGCGACGGCGTGGCATGCACCTCCACCTGACCGATGCTGATATGGACGTCGGGCAGGCGCGGCGATCCGGATATTTGCGCCGCGGTAGGGGTCGGAACGCGACTCCGGCCCGCCGTCTCGGCCGCCAACGATCGTGACGCGGCGGGGGCGCGGGGGCAATGGTGCCGGTGGGATGGGTTGAGTTCCGGTGCGGCGCGGAGAGCCTGGTTCGACCTGGTGCGCTTCCCCCTCGGCGCCGTCGCCGAACGCCGTCATCAGATGGCCCGACGCGGCGTGGGCCGGCGCCAAACTCTGCAGCGACCCGGGCTCGAAGGCGACGCGTTGGGGAGCCGTGGCCGAACCTTCGCCGTCAGGCGGTTCGAACAGCGGCACGCCGGAAGCAGCGGCCAGCGGCGCCGCATCGTGTCGGCGAAGCCGCGGCGGCATGCCGGTTCGATTTCGCCCGCCTCCCAATCGAGAGAGGTCGGCAATGGCTGGGAGGCGCGCGGCAAGGGCCGAGCGGGCGGCGCATCGCGGTCCGGCTGAGACGGCAGCGGTTCGACGATCCGTTCCTCAGCCGTTTCCACTCTCGTTAGATCCATCGTCGCGCGCGGCGGTGCGGACGGCGCAAAGCGCGACGGCAACAGCGGCTCGGCAACGGGCAAGCGCCCTTGGGCGCGCAGCACAGCCCTGGCAAGAGCGCCACTCATCCTCGCGCGCGCTCGATACAAGCCGCCCGGCGCGCGGCGCTCATCGCGAGAATCGCGTCCTCGGGCCAACCGTAGGCCCAGGCCAATTCGTGGACCACGTCGAGCAGACGCCGCGCGGCGTGACTGATCTCGGCCCACAGGAAGCCGGCAATGTCGAGATGCACTAATTGTCGCGCGGCGCAGGCGGGACAGGCGAGCGTGACCGAGATCTCCGCCGCTTCGTGCATCGCATCGAGCCGATCGAGGCCGGCCTCATGCAGCGACTGCGGCAAGGCCATGGCGTCCCCCTCGGCGTCCCAGGCCGTCGCACACCGTTCGAGCAGCAGCAGACGCGCCGTTTCGAGATCGGGTGCCGCGGCGGCGTCCATTAAATCGCGCGTATTTGCCAGCCGCAGCCGCACCGTGGCGCCGTCCTGGGTCAGCCTGCTTTCCACATCGGCCAGCCCCAAACTAGCCGCCACTTGCATCGCCGGCAGCGCGAACTCCAAGCGGTCGCCGCAGGATTCGCAGACCACTGTCGCGGACAAACTCGAACCGAAATTGCCCGTATGCAGCGCGACCAGCGCCTGATCGCGCTGCGCCAGCCGCAGTGCGGCGGCTTCTTGTCCGGTGAGCGCGGCAAAGCCGGCCTGCAGCAAAATCAAAGCCCGCGCCGGCGGCGGCTCGCCAGCGCCGCTTTCCCAGGCCGCGAGCAATGCTGCACCAGACAGCGGCTGCTGGACTGCGGCCGGGGTGTCGAGCATGTCCGATTGTTCTTCCTGCATGGCGATACCTCGGGCGCGATCCGACCAATTCCTACGATAGCGGGGTCAGCGTCGGCTCGGTGGGCTCCGTCACCGCGGGATCACGCTGCCAGCCTTCGTTTTCGAGTTTGATGTGCTGGATTGCGACTGCATTGGCATTTGCATCCAGATCCGGCAACGCCTGGTATTCCGAAACCCAGCAGCGGAAGATCTGGTAGGAAATCGCGAGCTGGCCGGCTTCATTGTAGAAGTCGAGTATGATGTTTTTGCGAAAATCGACGAGCGACACCTCGCTGCCGAGAGCAGCCTGCAATTGCCAGACTTTGCTGGCCCAGGCTTCGAAGTCGAGATCGTGGGTGACGCCGCGCTCCAGCGTGATCGGATCAAATTCGGTTCGGCCGGGTGATTTGCGGCTGCTGCTGGGGTCCCCGCCCTCGCGATGCTTGACGACTTCGGTGGTGCGCTTGAGCGCCGAGACCTTGCTGATCCCGGCGACATAGCGTCCATCCCAACGCAAGCGGAACTTGAAATTTTTGTAGGGGTCGAAACGCAAGGGATTGACGACGAATTCCGCCATCGGCGTGTCCTTCGATCGGGTGTGGCGTCCGCGCGCGGTCAGGTCTGGAGCTGGCCGGCGAGCTGCTGGATTTGGATTACGACGAACTCCGCCGGCTTGAGCGGCGCGAAGCCGACCAGAATATTGACCACTCCGTTGTCAATGTCGTTCTGGGTGGTCGTGTCCTTGTCGCATTTCACCAGATAGGCGGTGCTCGGCGAGCTGCCCTGGAAGGCGCCTTGCTGAAACAGGCTGTGCATGAACGCACCGATATTGAGCCGCAATTGCGCCCACAGCGGCTCGTCATTCGGTTCGAACACCGCCCATTGCGTGCCGGCATAGAGGCTACTCTCGATAAAGAGGGCCAGCCGCCGGACCGGCACGTATTTCCACTGGCTGGCTTCGGCATCCGATCCCACCAGCGTACGCGCGCCCCACGCCACCGCGCCGTCAATCGGAAAGATGCGAAAGCAATTGAGGCCGAGCGGGTTGAGGACGCCGTTTTCCGGGTCGCTGAGCTTGTATACCGTGCCCTGAACACCGGTCAGCGTGGCTTCGGTGCCGGCCGGCGCCTTCCACACGCCGCGCGCGCCGTCGATCCGAGCATAGAGCCCGGCGACAACTCCAGACGGCGCGAAGGTGGGCAATTGGTAATTGTTGGCCGAGTCCGGCAGGCGCAGGCGCGGAAAATAGGCAGCACCATTGGGGCTGTGCACTGCGAGCTGCAATGTCTTCCAATCGACCGCGGCGGCGACAGTGCGCACCGGCGGCGGCGGATCGATCAGCAGCATCGCGCGGGCCTGCTCGCACAGCGTAATCGCGGCGCCGTAGATGGCATTGGGTCGACATGGGGGTCGAGCGAATTCGGATCGCCGGCGGCGCTGCGGGCGGCGTCGGGGATGCTGAGCAGGTTGAAGAGATCGACTTTGAGCAACGCATAAATGCCGGTGAAAGCGAGCTGGTCGCCAATCAGCTGCGTGCTGCCGGGCAGCCCGCTGCCGTCGGTTCCGGTCACAGTAGCGGTCGGCGAGGCGAAGGTGTTTGACGTGCCGGCCGTGTAATGCGCGACGTTGCTCGTGGTGAGCGTCGCGCCGCCGCCGAGACCCAACATCGCTGAGGCGTCCGACAACCCGCTCGCCGCCGACGTGCCGCAATGGCGATCACCGCATCGTTGTGGCCGATTTGACCATTGGCGCCCGGGAAGGTGGCGACGATGCGAATGGCCTGGCCGGTGCCGCCGGGCGGGGTCACCGCGCTGCAGCTGACGGACGCGCCGGGCCAGTTGATGCGCAGCACGGCATTGATGGTCTGCGCGATTTGCGCCGCCAGCCCGGCAACGGTCTGCGGGATGGTGCCGTTGCGGCCAAAAACCTTGACGTCGAGCGGCAGCGGCGCAAGCGGTGGCGGTGGTTCCGTCGTGGTCAGCGCAAAGCCAAAATCATGGGTTGACGACACTGTCGTCGCGGTATTGCTGCCGCCGAGCGCGGTATTGACCCCGGCCAGCACTCGCGTCGTGCCGACGGTCGACAGCGGCAGCACCGCGCCGACGATGCCTGTCTGCACGGGTGGGGTGGCGGAGGGGGTAGCACCCCACGGCGCCGCCAGCGTTACATTGGCGAGTTGCGAGCCGGTGTCGGGGTCATTCACCACCGCCAGCGCATAGCTGCTTTTATTGAAGTTCAGTGAGACCGACGGGAAGGTTTCGACGGTGCCGTCCTCGAGATTGGTGATGGTCAGGTTGAACGCGCTCGGCTCGCCGGTTGCCGTGCTTTGGTCGACGCCGTTGTAATCGACGTCGATCAGCAGATTGCCATTCGCCCAGGCGCCGGTGCTGAGCGCGGTGAAAACCAGATTGGAAAACGTCACCGAGGCGGCGACGGCGCCGGTATGTGGAACTCGCACGACATAGCCTTGCGAGCCGCCATTGGCAAAGAATTGCTGAACCGCGTACGATACCTCGCTCTGCGAATCGATCCCGCCGAACTGCCGTTCATAATCGGAAAAGCTGAGGATTCGCTCGGCCCGATTGTCGATGCCGCGCGCCGTATAACCGACAAAGGCGGTGATCGATGTCGCCACCCCGGCAATCGTGTGGACCGGACTGGGCAGCTCCTCGATGTAAACGCCGGGATAGGTAGGCGCTATCGCCATAACAGTTCCTTTCGAGCCGTCGATCGAACAACAGCGCTGACCAACTAACTCCGTCTACCCGGTGCGGCGCGGCAATGACTGCGAAGCGCCGACGGTCTCAGCCAGAGGCGAATGTCGGCCAAAGCCGCAATCACAGCGCCGCTGCGGATTGCCGTCGATTTGCGGCATTCAATGGGGCTGTTCATTGGGGGCTGCTTCAATGACTGGGCTGAGGGAGCCACGCAGTGTCGACAATAGAACGTCGGCGGCGATCTCTGCGAAGGCAGTGGAATGCGGGCGCAGTTCATGCAGGAAACCACCGCGGCCGTTTGCATTGATCGCCACCACCTTCAGCAGCGGAAAAGTATTGAGCAGCGGCATGAAGCTTGCTGAGGCGCCCGGGTGGCTGTGGTGGACGATAACTGCGTCGGCGGCTGTTGCGCGAATTTGGGAGGTAAGTTCCCGGTCATCCGCAACGTAGCCCACCATCACGACTGTGTTTCGGCGTGGAAGATTGACCCCGGTATGGGGGTGATCGGCGTCCAATTTTGACCCCCTTTGCGATGTGATGCGCAGGCTGCCCGCCGGGGGATGGCGAGCGGGTGGCGGGGGATGCTGGTTGTGGAGACGATCGGCCGGATCCGGCGGGAGCATTTTGTCAAAGGCAAGTCGATCAAGGCGATCGTCCGCGAGCTGAAGGTGTCGCGGAACACGGTGCGCAAGGTGTTGCGTTCGGGCGCGACGGCTTTTGAGTACGGTCGCCAACTGCAGCCACAGCCGAGGTTGGGACCATGGCGCGACGATCTCGACCAGATGCTGGCGGCGAACGAGGCGAAGCCGGGGCGCGAGCGGCTGACGCTGATTCGGGTTTACGAGGAGCTGCGTGGCCTTGGCTATCGCGGCAGCTACGATGCGGTCCGCCGCTATGCGAAGCGATGGCGTATTGCGCGCGGGGCGGTGACGGCAGAGGCCTATGTGCCGCTGAGCCTTGCGCCGGGCGAGGCCTACCAATTTGACTGGAGCCACGAGGTCGTACTGATCAACGGGGTGACGGTGACGGTCAAGCTGGCGCATGTCCGGCTGTGCCACAGCCGCATGTTGTTCGTGCGAGCCTATCCGCGCGAGACCCAAGAGATGGTGTTCGACGCGCACAACCGCGCCTTCGCCTTTTTCAGGGGCACCTGCACGCGCGGCATCTATGACAACATGAAAACCGCGGTCGAGGCCGTGTTTATCGGCAAGGACCGCCAGTTCAACCGCCGCTTTCTGCGGATGTGCGGGCATTACCTGGTTGAGCCGACTGCCTGTACCCCGGCGGCGGGCTGGGAGAAGGGCCAGGTCGAGAACCAGGTCGGGCTGGTGCGCGAGCGTTTTTTTACGCCGCGACTGCGGGTGGCGAGCTACGAGGAGCTGAACGCCTGGCTGCTCGACCGCTGCGTTGCTTACGCCAAGGCACATCGGCATCCCGAGCTGGCCGACTGCACGATCTGGCAAGCCTTTGAGGCGGAGCGGCCGCAGCTGGTGCCGATTGCCGGCCCGTTCGACGGGTTCCACGCAACGCAAGCCGCGGTCTCGAAGACTTGCCTCATCCGGTTTGACAACAACAAGTACTCGGTCGCTTCGTGCGCCGTCGGCCGGCCGGTCGAGATCCAAGCCTATGCCGATCGCATCGTGATCCGCCAGGACGGCGCGATCGCCGGCCAACATGGGCGCCGCTTCGGTCGCGGCGAGACGATCTACGACCCCTGGCATTACGTGCCGGTACTGGCCAGAAAGCCCGGCGCGCTCAGAAACGGCGCCCCGTTCAAGGACTGGCTCTTGCCGGCTGGATTGGAGCGGGTACGGCGCCGGCTGAAGGGCTCCGACGATGGCGATCGCCAAATGGTCAAGGTTTTATCGGCGGTGCTGACCGACGGCCTCGCTGCGGTCGAGGCGGCTTGTGCCGAGGCGCTCGCCGAGGGTGTCAATTCCGCTGACGTCGTCCTCAATATCCTGGCGCGCCAGCGCGATCCTGGACCGTCGGCAACGATCTTGACCCCAGAGGCGCTGCGGCTACGACACGCGCCGATTGCCGATTGTGCCCGCTACGACCGCCTGCGCCGAGCATTGTGATGGAGCGGACCGACGTTCTCGAGCTGATGTCAAAGCTGAAGCTCTACGGCATGCGTGCGGCCTACGACGAGGTGATGGCGACCGCCATCAAGCGCCGGCACGAGCCGCCGCGCATTGTCGGCGATTTGCTCAGTGCCGAGATCGCCGAGAAGCAGGCACGCTCGATCAAGTACCAGCTGACCATTGCCAAATTGCCGCTGGCTAAGGACATCAATGACTTCGACTTTACTGGCACGCCGGTCAACGAGGCGCAAATCCGCGACTTGGCCAGTGGCGCCTTTCTCGCCGAGCAGCGCAATGCCGTGCTGATTGGTGGAACTGGTACGGGCAAAAGCCATCTGGCGATAGCCATTGCCCGGGCTTGCATCCGCCGGGGCGCCAGAGGCCGCTTCTACACCGTCGTCGACCTCGTCAACCGGCTGGAGGGCGAAGCCCGCGCCGGGCGCCAGGACCGCCTCGCCGAATATCTCACTCGCATGGACTTTATTGTCCTCGACGAACTCGGCTATCTGCCCTTCGCCCAGGCCGGCGGCCAGCTCCTCTTTCATCTGATCAGCCGGCTCTACGAGCGCACCTCGATCGTCGTCACAACCAACCTTGCTTTCGGCGAATGGCCGAGTGTCTTCAGCGACGCCAAGATGACGACGGCGCTGCTGGACCGATTGACCCATCACTGCGAAATCATCGAAACCGGGAACGAGAGCTGGCGGTTCAAACACCGCGCCTGAACCGCTGTACCACCCCGGGCTTGCCCCGGTGGGCAAACAGGCTACCTCCCACGCGCGTCGCTCCGTCGCTCGTAAGGGCACTACGCGACGCGCGCGGGGCCCTCCTGTTCGCTACCGGGACAACCCTGAACCCATGCCCGTCGGGGTCAATTTTGAACGCCTATCCAGGGTCAAACTTCGCCGCCGATTGACAATCACGACATCGGGCGCCTGAGCCAGCGCCGCCGTGACGATACTGGAGAGCATGTTTGACATCTCGGCCAACAAGATGCGCACGTTGTTCGAAATCTCCGTTCGCGCCGCCTCGATCACACTCCCGAAGCCTTGGGCGCGAATGAGCCGTTCGGACCGGTTAATGGTCCGAAAAATGATCCCGATCATCGATACGTGACGAGCCCTCGGCCGTCGCGACGAACGCGCGCCCCAAATATCGCAAGAATTGTCAATGGATCATTCGATCCTGATTTGGTCTGTTTACGGTCTGGGTCCGTCACTGCGGCAGCGCGAATGCTCCGGTGCCCGGCGTAATGCTTTCCGGGTGAGACTGGCTGCAGCATGGTCGGCGAAAGGTTCGCTTCGCGTCTTGCCCATCCCGAAAAGGGGGCAATCGAAAACCGTGCCGCGGATGTGCTTGGGGATCAATGCCGAGTTGCTGGGCTCCCTCGACAGGTTGACAAACCCCTGTTCGAAAGCTGCTCGTCAGGGGATGCAGAATTGATCGCCAACCCTGCATCCCATCCCGTGAGAAGGACTGATCGGCTGCCGATTTAGCATTTTAATACGTTATAGCCCGGGTCTTGGCCGCCTCACGTACCATTCGGCGTTTTGTGCATCGGTTGACGCTTATGTGAGGGGCCGCTAATGCCAGCGCGATCATTGTTGTTGAAGCCGAAGATCAACTCGTCCGGCTGCACGGGATCCAGCGGAATCCACGCGACGCTACTCTGCTTGGCACAGGGATGACCATTAAGCTAGGCTTATCGGTGGACAGCGATCCGTTCCTGGTCTGCCAGATAGCAAGGGGTGACGTTGATTTTGTCAGTGCGGTGATGAATTTGTGTTTGGCTGAATATCTCGCAGCGATCGCCTGTGAGCGTTATTCGTGCGACGCGAAACCCGTACGTCTTTGTGTTGCTGCCGTAAGATAGAGGGATTGTATCGCCGACCGCGATCCGGGATGGCAAGCGGATGTGGTGATAGGTTCGGCGCGAGCTCGTTACAAGCCAATCCATATGCTTGGTCAGTTTACCCGGGCCTCCCGGCTCGGCCGCTTTGACCGTGTTGGTTTGTGCCGCGGACCCTATGTTGATGTGGGCGCCCGCAACCACAAAGCCGGCAATCCACGCGCGCAGTACGATAGCCTTACCAATAGACAAGCTGTGCGTTTTTTGATGATCCGCCACCACTTCCGGCCTTTCTGACCTCTGCAAACAAGCCGTGAGCCGGTTTCGCCTCGTTCAAATCTGACGTTCGACCCGCAGGACGCTACCAGCCGCGATGATGACGCCGCTGGCCGGCGCACCGAGGCTCTCGCGGCAATCATCCTAAGTCTGTGCTCGTCTAGGGCTTTTCCTCCGGGTGCGGGCCTTGACGTCCGGTTTCGATCGCGAGTTCAGTGTTTCGTTCTTTGCTTTGGTCTGGAGTGGTGCGGCCGACAGTGCCGCCGGGTTCGACAGGACGCTCCTCGCTAGGAAAATCACGTTTGACCGAAATGTTGTCTTGGGCCCCGCTAGTCTTCGCTGCTGCCCGTTCGGAATGCTCCGCCAGCCGCGTCGTATATTCATCGGCCTTGTATATGTCGCTGGCGATCGCCTTCAGCTTCGCCGCATCCTCTTTGATCCCAAGCGCTCTGGCATAAGCCGCGGCCGTACCAAAACCGGCCAACCCGTAATGTGACATCCGTTGGTACTGCGCGATGATGACGAGGTCCCGGAGCTGATCGTCGAACTCGCCTTCGAGGGCGTGTTTTTTCGCCTCTGCGACAAGGCCCTCCATCCCCTTGCAGTGCTCTTTGCCGACATTGCCGCCCTGAGCTTCGAGGATCGACTTCAAGGTTTCGGTATGCTGACCAATGTGGCCAACCGAATTAATCAGTACCTCCCTGAGCTTGTCGTCCGAGGCTTTGTCACTAAGGCTCTGCATTGCTCGCTGCATCTGGTCATTGGCGGACCAGAGATCGCGCAGTTCGTCGATGTAAATGTCTTTGAGGGTGTTGGCAGATGACATGATAAATCCCCGTAGTATTCTGGTGAAAGTCGAGAGCCGGAAATCCGCGAGCGCCTCGCCTACGATTTCACAAGCCGGCTGTTTGCGTTGGCAACATCCCGGTCCAGCCCTTAGTTCCGGAGACCAATTGCCGAGAGGCTGCTATCCTTTGCTTCCGAAGCCGGCAATTCAGACCGAGCACTACCGGTCGGTGAACCCCGACAGTCTGCGATTACGCCGCAGCACTGCTACGTTCGAGCGGCTAGAAAAGGCGAGGGCGCTCGCAGCTTTGCTCCGGGCGCCGCCAACGCGCATCCCGGTTCAGCGGCCGATATCATCCAACGAAGTGAGGCGCGCCCGAGCCAGCCCAGCAAAATGGCCATTTGGATGTTGGTCGAGGTAGGCTTGCAATTCCTCCGGGCGATTACTGTCTTTTACCGAATTCCAAAAAGTAAGATCGAGAGCCTCTGCGGCAACTTCTTCGGGTGTGGGCGCAGGCTGCGGTGGGGAATGTGATGCCGCATCGATGCGTGTTCGAGCGAGCGCAGCAAAGGTGCCGTTGGGATATTGTTCGAGGTAAGATTTCCAGCTCGGCAGGACTACCATCCTTGACACTGTCCCAAAGCGCAAGCTCGAGCGCGACTAAATTGTCGGCTGATAATTCTGAGATCGCCTCCGGAGACGAGGGTGATGCAAATGGCTCGGCGGTCTCCTGTTGCAGACTTTCCTGCACCAACATCTCCTCGCCGATCCGCAGTCGAAAGGCTCGGATCGGGTGGGCGATATTCTTTACCAACTGCTCGCCAAGATCCTCAAAGACCATCCCGCCGCGATGCCGCAGATGATCGCGAATGCCGCGCGACACGCAGATTTCTCCGCCCTTGACCAAGCCCTCGAGCCGGGCCGCGACGTTTACGCCATCGCCAAATATGTCGCCCTCTTTGACCATGATGTCGCCGGCATTGACGCCAATGCGAAGTCGCATGGGCCGATCCGGCGCGGCTTCATTGGCCTTGTTCATGGCCTTCTGGATTTCGACAGCACACGAAACCGCATCGAGAACGCTGATGAACTCGGCCAGTACGCTGTCGCCCGCGGTATTTGCGATGCGACCGCGATGCTGGCTAATGAGATCGTCGATTACCAGTCGGCGTGACGACAGCGTCGACATCGTCGCTTCCTCGTCGTCATGCATCAGCCGACTATAGCCTTCGACATCAGCAGCGAGGATCGCCACCAGACGCCGTTCCAGCTCGGGTGCTTCCATGGGTAACTAGATCACTTTTCGGGTGTCAGCCGGTCTACCGGCAAGAGAGATACTTTCTCCGTTGTACACCGCGACGGTCATCCGGTTGACAAGTCCGAATGCACCCTCGCAGGACTGAAGGAAACTGGCCGTAGGGTCCACGCTTTGCTGGGATGCCGGGGCATCGCTGCCCCGGCGAGTTGCTATTCTTTTCTTATTTCTTTGTTCGGGCTTCCCCGCTTTTCTGATGGGCGTCGGTTGAGTGACGATGAGCCGCGGTCGAATGTTCCTGAGCTTTTGTTGAGTGCTCGTGGCCTTTGTCGTGTTCGCCCTTGCCGTGATGATCCGCGGCGGTGCGATGCGCCTTTGCGGCGTTCTCGTGATGCTCGGCCGCTTTCGTGTGGGTTTCCTTCGGCATTTTCGTCCCCTTGCTGGTGAAGTCTGTCGGCTTTCGCGCAGACGTTTAGGTGAACGTCACGCTTCGTTGTTCAGTTCTCATATCGTCAGTCACCCGCCTGAGTGGACATTGTCCTAGTTGCGTCGAGAGTGCGGCCCATGGTGCTGCATAATTAGCCGCTGACGGCTGGTCGAGCATTAAGATTTTCCATCAGTTCGCTCTCGTTCATCAGTCTCGAGCGCGATGGCCCAAGGGCTACAAAAGCGATTATGAAACAATTCTCTATAATCAACATTGCGCAATTTCAGGAACGAGAGTTCGTGTTCGATGTTTGCAGAGCAGAGCTAACGGTCAGGTAGCAAATGCCATCAACTCAAGTGCTCACACCGCAAGAACGTGCAACAATCTTCGACATCGAAGACATGCTGATAGAGAGCATCGACCAGTACAAAGAGGCAATCGACAAAGGTCAAGAGCTCCGCGCACGAGAACTTCAGGATAAAATCAAAGGCCTCAGACAGGAAAAGAAGGCAATAAGGAATATGGCCTGTTTGCCGGCGTCGGCGTGACTGCGTTCGCCTTCGGCGCAACGCCACCCTACGTTGAGTGTCAAGGAGCCTCTTGCGGATAAGCCATCGAAAGTCAGTTTCACCAAAATCGCTGACCGCGACAGAACGAGCGAAGCAGTCGACGGCGGAGCTGAAAGTTGCGCGAGCTCAGATCGCCATTTCTACAGAGCGAAGAACGGTTTTCAGCTCGGCATACCGCGACTTTGAAAAGAGCAAGGGTTGTTACCTCGGGGATACGCGGGAGACGGATGGAACGGGACGAACACAGAAAAAGCGCGCCAACCAAGTCGTTTTGACCGCAGGTGACGGTGAGATAACCTCGCTTCACGGCGCCGCGGCCGAACGCCTCTCCCGCATCTCGCGCTACTGACACCGCTCGACGTCGCCGGGCCCACATGTCCAGGGCCACGCATTCCATGTGATCTCCATACACTGGGTTTCTGATTGAGTGGCGTCCCCTACCGGATTCGAACCGGTGTTGCCGCCGTGAGAGGGCGGTGTCCTAGGCCTCTAGACGAAGGGGACGAGGCCGTGCCTGTTTAAATAGCGGGCGGCGACGGCGCGGGCAAGCGCCCGATAAACGCACCGATAATCGACGTTATTCGCGGAAGTTGATGTATTGCAATGGCTGCTCGATCTTGAGGCCGCGAATCACCGCGATCGCCTCCTGCAGATCGTCGCGTTTTTTGCCGGTGACGCGCAATTCATCGCCCTGGATCGACACCTGCACCTTGAGCTTGCTGTCCTTGATTTCGCGGACCAGCCGGCGGCCGAGATCGGTGTCGACTCCCTGGCGCAGCGCGATTATCTGGCGCACTGCATTGCCCGACGCTTTCTCCGGCGTTTTGAAGTCGAGCGCTCCCGGTTCGACCTTGCGCCGCGTCATATGCACCTTCAGCAGTTCATGCATCTGCTTGAGCTTCAAATCATCGTCGGCGAGCACCGTGAGCACGCCTTCCTTGCGCTCGATCGAGCATTTGCTGCCCTTGAAATCAAACCGGGTCGCGATTTCGCGGGTGATTCCGGCGAGCGCGTTGTCGACCTCGGCCAGGTCGATCCGCGAGACGACATCAAAGCTCGGCATTCATCCTCCTCGGCGATCTCCAATTGCCGACGCTGTAGTCGGGATATAGCGCATATCGAGCGCCCGATCAGTCGCGATCTTTACGCTCGAACACCGGCGTCTCCATTGCCGCTGCCATGAAATCGCGGACGCGCCGGTAGGTCTCGTCCAACGGAAGCCGCTGCGGCGGTTTAGCTGTCGCCTCGCCGACCCGGCGACTCTCGCCCCACTCCTTGACGTAGCGGCTGAGCTGCGGATCGGCGAGGATAAAGTTGACAGCCTGGTTTTGCGTGCCGGGTGTTGGCGCGCCGTTTTCTTCGGTGAGTTCGCGGTAGAGTTCAATGACATAAGCGCAGGCATCTGTGATCAGCACGGTGTCCTCGGTAAGACCGACCATGACTTGCTCCGAGCAGCGGTTCACCGGGTGACAACACCCTGGCGCCGCCGATGTCCGCGGGTCATCGCCGTAGCCCCATGTCGACCAGCAGTCGAGCAGCACAGTCCTGCCAAGATGCAGGCCAAATCGACGACGCGGATACCCGATAATGGCAGGCGGTGGTCCTTCAATGACAACGAAGCATTGTCATTGTGATCGCAGCGACGCAATCTCGCCGGCGCACCCGTCAACCCGATGGCGACGTGCTCCGATTGCAACGAGAAACAAAACAATGCGGGGCTGCGATCGGGTAATACGCTGCCCCAGCGAAAGCTGCGGCCCACCTTTCCAGCACTCAGCGCACGGCCGGATGGATCTCTCGTTTTTGCCGGGAAAGCGGTTGCGCAGCGGTTTTGCGACGGTGAAGCAGCACTCGGCGGGGAGCCGCAATGACAAGCTCGACAACTGTAATCACCCTCGACGACATCGAATCCCTTGCTGTGGGTGCGTGGATCCTCGGCACCGGCGGCGGGGGAAGTCCATATCTCGGGCTATTGAATATGCGCCGGCTCTATGCCGAGGGGCATCGGGTCAGGCTGATCTCGCCGTTCGATCTCGATGACGGGGATTGGGTCGCGGTGGTCTCGAATATGGGGGCGCCGCTGGTCGGCCAGGAGCGGCTCGCCGACAGCCGCAACATCGCGCGCGCGGTCGAGATCCAGGAAGGGCTGCTGACGGGGAAGTTCGCTGCGGTGATGTCGCTTGAAATCGGCGGCGGCAATGGCATCCAGCCGTTGATGGCGGCAGCGCATTTGGGCTTGCCGGTCGTCGATGCCGACACGATGGGCCGCGCCTATCCCGAGGCGCAGATGACCAGTGTCGCGGTCGGCGAGCTGCGGCCGTACCCGTGCGTGCTCTATGATCCGCGCGGCATCGAGGCGGTCGTCATCAAAGTCCCGAATTGGAAATGGATGGAGCGCGCGAGCCGCAAGATCTGCGTCGAGATGGGCTCGATTGCCTCGACCTGCAAAGCGCCGCGTACAGGCGCCGAGCTCAAGCAATGGGGCATCCATTTCACCGTCTCGAAGGCAATCGGCATCGGCCATCGGGTGCGTCAGGCACAGCGCCGGCACGAGGATCCGATTGCCGCCGTTCTCGACGAAGCGCACGGCAAATGCCTGTTCCGCGGCAAGGTCCTCGATGTCGCGAGGCGCGCGACCGAGGGATTTCTGCGCGGCCGCGTGGTCATCGACGGGCTCGACCAGGACCGCGGGTCGCGGCTCGAAATCGCCTTTCAGAACGAGTGGGTCGTGGCTTGGCGCGATGGAGCGCCGCTCGCGATGTCGCCCGACCTGATCTGCGTGCTCGACACCATTTCGGGTGAGGCTTGCGGCACCGAAACGATCCGCTACGGCAGGCGCGTGACCGTCGTCGCGCTGCCGGCGCCGCCGGTGTTCCTCAGCCCGAAGGGCTTGGAGCATGTCGGCCCGCGCGCCTTCGGCTACGACCTCGACTTCCGCTCGGTATTCGGCAGCGACGCCTAACCCGCTCACCACGCGCCCGCTGCAACCAATGCAAGTCCCGTGGACTGGCTGTGCTTACGGCCATCGAGGAATTTCGGTTATCGGTTCGCAGCCGATGATGACAAAAATGCGACAATCCCTATGTTGGCACGATGGCGAAATCGGCTGTGACCTGAGATGCGGCGGATCGGGATCGATGTTGGCGGGACCAACACCGACGCGGTGCTGCTCGCGGGCGGCACGGTCGTGCATGCGGTCAAAACGCCGACCACCGAAGACGTGACGTCCGGCATCGTTGCGGCGCTCGGCCTGCTTTCGGCCCATCCCGATATAGTGCGCCATGACGTCGACGCGGTGGTGATCGGGACAACCCATTTCGTCAACGCGGTCGTCCAGCGACAGGGGCTGGCGCGGGTCGCCGCGGTGCGGATCGGATTGCCGGCCGCTGCGTCCTTGCCGCCATTCTGTGATTGGCCCGCCGACCTCGCCGAGTTGGTTCGCGGCGAGGTGTTCATGCTCGAAGGCGGCCATGATTACGACGGTCGCCCGATCGTGCCATTCGATGCCGAGGGTATGCGCCGGGCGGCGCGCCGAATTCGAGAGAACGGCATCGGTTCGGTCGCGGTCGCGGCGATTTTCTCGCCGGTCGACAGCTCGGGG
Source organism: uncultured Alphaproteobacteria bacterium (assembly GCA_963777435.1). Taxonomy (GTDB): domain Bacteria; phylum Pseudomonadota; class Alphaproteobacteria; order ATCC43930; family CGMCC-115725; genus AP-15. The sequence goes on along the minus strand of CAVZQT010000003.1, from coordinate 979,398 downwards.
GAGGAGCGGGCGCGCGCAATCCTGGCCGAGGAGTGCCCTGACGCCGCCGTAACCCTGTCACGCGATCTCGGCCGCATCGGGTTGCTCGAACGCGAAAATGCGGCGCTGTTGAACGCTGCGCTGGTCGAGCTGGCCCGCAAGACCGTGGCCGGGTTTACCGCGGCTATCGCGGCGAGCGGGATTACCGCACCGCTCTACCTGACCCAAAACGACAGCACGGTCATGGAAGCCGCCGCGGCGACGGTGCTGCCGGTCATGACCTTTGCGTCGGGCCCGACCAACTCGATGCGCGGCGCCGCGTTTCTGTCCGGGCTTGCCGAAGCGATGGTGGTCGATGTCGGCGGGACCTCGACCGATATCGGCCAGCTGCGCCGCGGGTTTCCGCGCGAGGCGAATGCAGTCGTCGAAATCGGCGGGGTGCGCACTTTGTTTCGCATGCCGGATCTGCTGTCGATCGGGCTTGGCGGCGGTAGCCTCATCGGGCGCGATCCGCTGACGGTCGGACCGCAGAGTGTGGGTTATCGGCTGACATCGGAGGCGCTGGTCTTCGGCGGCGACACCTTGACGGCGACCGACGCGGCGGTTGCAGCAGGTGTCACCGACATCGGCGAGCGGCAACGCGTCGCGGACCTACCGCGCGACTTGGCGCAAGCGGTCCTGGCGCTGGCGCGTGACCGCATCGAGGATGCCGTCGACCAAATGAAGACCGAAGCCGGCGATGTGCCGCTGATCGCGGTCGGCGGCGGCGCTTTTCTGGTTCCGGAAGAGCTTGCCGGGGTGTCGCGAGTGATCCGGGTGCCCTACGGCGAATACGCCAACGCGGTTGGTGCCGCGATTGCCCAAATCAGCGGCGAGACCGACCAGATCTACCGCGATCTCGACCGCCTCGCGGCGATTGCCATGGCCGAGGAGCAGGCGCGCGACCGCGCCGTCGCCGCCGGGGCGGAACGCGCCAGCCTCAAGACCGTCGATGTCGAGGACATGCCGCTCGCCTATCTGCCAGGCAATGCGCTTCGCGTACGGGTCAGAGTAGCGGGCGAGATGCGCCCTTCCGCGCCGCGCTGACCCCATCATGAGCCTGCGTGCGGAGATTTTGCGGCTGGGGACGCGTTGCCTGTTAAAGGGCAAGCCGGGCGCCGACGCCAGCCTCGAGGAACGTCGCCAGCGCGCTACCGTCGCCGAACGATGGGTTCCCAATCCGCCCCCCGGCATCAAGCGGATCGGGGTCGATGCCGGCGGCGTCCAAGCCGAATGGGTCGTGACACCGGCCTCGCAATATCACCGATACGTTCTTTACCTGCATGGCGGCGGCTATGTGGTCGGTTCGCCGTCGCTCTATCGCAATCTGACCTGGCGATTGGCGCGGGCGGTGCGAGCCCGCCTGTTGGCGGCCGATTACCGGCTGGCCCCGGAGCACCCTTTCCCGGCAGCGCTCGACGACGCGATGGCAGTCTATAAGTGGCTGTTGGCGAGCGGCGCCGATCCGCGGCAGGTCACGGTTATCGGCGATTCGGCGGGAGGCGGTCTCGCCTTCGCCTTGCTTTTGCGCTGCCGTGACGAAGGCCGATTGCCGCTGCCGGCCGCGGTCGTCGCCTTATCACCCTGGACCGACCTCGCATTGACCGGCGCCTCGCTTAGGCATAACGCGGTCGCCGACCCGTTTTTGGACGCCAACGGCATCGCGCCGATCGCCGAGTGCTATCTCGCCGGCGTCGACCCCCGGCACCCTTACGCCTCGCCGCTTTACGGCGATCCGCGCGGCCTGCCGCCGGCCCTGATCCAGGTCGGCAGCGATGAGGTATTGCGCGACGACGCCACGCGCATGGCGGATAGCATGCGAGCCGCCGGGTGCGAGGTCGTGCTCGAAATTTGGCCGCGGATGCCGCATGTCTGGCATCTGTTCGCATCGGTGATGCCCGAGGCGCGGCGGGCGATAACCCGCATCGGCAGCTTTGTCGCGGAGCAGACGGCGGTCACGACGGCTTCGCGGCGATCCGCGCGGTCTCCGGTAAAATTACCCGCGAGCGACGGCAGATGCCGGAAGGCGGCGGTCGTTGCCCAGCTCAACAACAGCGTACCGGCGAAAACGACGCCGGCCTTGACGATCCCGGGCAGTCGCCGCCGGCAACAGCGCGTATTGCAGCCAGACCACGAACAGGTAGTGCACCAGGTACATGCCGAAGGCATTCTGCTTCAAATTGTCGAGCCATGCCCGCCGGCTCGCCGCGAAGCGCAGGGCCAATGCCAGGACGCCAAAGCAGTTGCACAGACAGGCGATCACGAAGCTCAGATCGTCGAGAATCTGGAGAGCCAAAGGAGCTTGGCCCTGCGCGCTGACGGTCAGCGCCGTCACTGCCAGCCATAGCGCAAACGACCCGAGCGCCAGACCGAGCCACAGCCGCCAATGCTTGGTCAACGTTCCGTCCGACGCGAACAGGCCGCGGTCGATGCCGTAGGCGCCAAGCCCGGCGCCGGCAAAGAAATAGACAGCATAATGGGCCGGGCGGCTCAGCTGAAATGCAAACGGGCCGAATTGGGCCCATGCCTCCGGCGAAAAGATCAGTGCGAGCGGAACATAGGCCACAGCGGAGGCGGCGAATAACCCGGCAAAATAGCGGACGGGTCGCGAGCCGGCGATACTGGAGAACCGCGCCAGCCGCTCCCCCCAATCGGGAGCAATCCTGTGTAGCCCGGCGGCGATCAGGTCAGCCGACAGCAGCAGCCACAAAAACCACATCGGGCCGCACGGCCACAATGGCAGTGCAAGAAAATGTCTGACATAGGCGACGATCCCGGGTTGGGTCGCGGTCTGAAGATAAGACGGGTACAATGCTACCGGCATCAGCAATGCCACGACCAAGGCAAATGGCAATCCCAGTCGTTGAATGCGGTCGGCGATAAAGGCCGGGATCCCCTTGCGCCTCAGGCTCGGCCAAACGAATAGCCCGGACAAGAAAAAGAACAGCGTCATCAGAAACACGTCCTGCCACGCGCAGAACAGTTCGAGACCGATCGACCGATAGCTGTCGATGATCGGGAATGCGCGCCATCGGAAAGGGCGGGCTGTCGAAAGCAAAAGGATGCGCCGGCAAAAAGGCGAGATAGGCGAGCGACGAGTGGAATGCCAGCACCAGCAGGATGACATACGCTCGCAGATTGTCGAGCGCGACGCTGGTTCGCCCGCGGCGCTGGCTAGAACTAAGCCGCGGGCGCGAAGTGGACCGTGCGTGCGAAATGGCAGCTTCGCTCATTTCTCGAATTCGTGCTCCGCGGGCTGCTCGACGTGACGAGCCACTGCGCCGGGCGAAGCAGCTTCGACCGGGGGCGCCACGCGCCGCACCGCGATTGCTGGCTCACGCCGCGGCTGCCGGCTGCCGTCCCAGTCGGGCTGCGCCTTGCGCGGCGGCCCCATCAGCGCCGGCTGGAACAGCACCGCCGCCGCCATCGTGGAAAGGAGCGCGAGGGCCATCATCTCGCCCATGCTCGAGGTACCGGGATCGGCGGACATCCACAGGCTGCCAAAGGCGGTTGCCGTCGTCATCGCGCTGAAAATGACAGCTCGGGTCAGGGTCGATTGCACAAGCGCGGTCCGGCCGCTGCGCCAGGCGAGCATGTAATAGATCTTGAAGGCGACGCCGACCCCGAGCAGCAAAGGCAGGGCGATGATGTTGGCAAAGTTCAGCTTGATCCCGAGAGCGACCGCCAGTTCCAACGTGACGATGCCGGCGACCAGCAAGGGGATCAGGGTCAATAGCACGTCCCGGACCCGGCGCAATGTCACCGCCAGCAGCAGTACGATCGCGGCAATCGCAAAGATTCCGGCCTCGACAAAGGCGCGCACGACGGTCTTCCCGGCCTCGTAGAGCAGCACGGCGGGTCCGGTCGCGTTTGGCGCCACCGCCAAGACCGCGGTCACGAATTGGCGCAATACGGCGGTATTGTCGGGATCGCCCTTGGGCAGCGCTTGAACCCGCGCACTGCCGTCCGGGGTCACCCATTGCCGCTTCAGCTCGGCCGGAATCGACTCGCGGGTGATACGCTGGGGTTGCAGAGCCTGCCGCAGATCGTCGAGCGAAACCTTTAAGGGTTCGCCGATTGCGGTCTCGGCGCGCCGGCGGATATCGGGTTGGGCTTGCGCCAGTTTGGACAGCAACCCCGAGAGCCGCCTTGCAGCTTCGGCTCCCGGCCCGCTCCTTGTTCGCGGCTATCTGCGACAGCGATGCTGCGGTTGCGTTCAGCGCCTCAATCGTTTGCTGATCGCTGGCTGCCGGCGCAACCGATTGCGGGTTTAGCGAGGGCCCGATCGCCGCGGCTGCCTTGCCGATCAGCGCGAGCTTGTGGTCTTGATCGGCGGGGATGAGGCTGTCGAGGGTCGATGCCTGCGCCACTTCAGGCAAGCTCGACAGCCGCTTTGCCAGCGCGTCGGCCGCCGCGAGGTTCGGGGTCATCGCCTCGATCGCGTTGGCGCCGATCTGGGGATCTTTGCGCAACTCGAGAAAGGTCGCGACCGAAGGCGCCTTGGCGTCGCGCAGATGAAGCGGGTTGAAGTCGAAGCGCAGGAACAGCAGGAGCGGGGAGGCGGCGGCGATAACGCCGATAGTGACAACCACGATCGCCATCCGATGCCGCCCGAGAAAATGGTCCACCGGCGCCAATGCCGTGAACCCCATCGGAGCGCGCTCGGGCGGCGGCTTCAGCACTGCCAGCAATGCCGGCAATAACGTGACGCTGCACAAGAAGGCGATGACCATCCCCGCTCCGGCGATCTCGCCGAGTTCGGAAAGCCCACGATAGTCGGTCGGGACAAACGACCCGAAACCGACCGCCGTCGCCGCGGCGGCGAGCGCCAATGGCGGCCCGGCCTTGCGCGCCGCACTGCGCAGGGCCGAATGCAGATTGCCGAATTCGTACCGTTCAGCCCGGTAGCGCACGCCGAATTGGATGCCGAAATCGATGCCAAGGCCGATGAACAATACCAGGAACGCGACCGAGATCAGATTGAGCGCGCCGACCAGAAACAGGCCGAACGCGACGGAGGCTGCGAGCCCGGCCGAGATCGTCACCACCACCGCAAAAATGATGCGGCCCCAGCGCAACGCGAGCCACAGGATCAGCCCCACAGCGGCAAGCGATATCGCGGCGTTGAGCCCGGCATGCTTGGTCAGCGTCGCAAAACCGTCATCATTGATCGGCACCAGCCCCGTCAGTCGGATACTCGCCTGGTACTTCGGGCCGAGCTTGAGCTCGCGCGCAGTCTGTTCGATCGCGTTGCTTGCGGCACGGCCGGGTTCAAGGGCGCGATAGTCGAGGACCGGGTCGACTTCGATAAAGCGGCGAAGCTGGCTGGGCTGCACGGGATGTCCGCTCGCCAACGCTTGCCAGGAAAAAGCCGCCGGGCGGCCGGCGAGCGCCGCTTGCGCCGTGTCGGAGGCCATCTCCATCGGCCGCGTCATCGCATCGAGCGGCAAATACCCGGCTCTCACACCAGCGAGGCCGTTCGACAGGGCTTCGAGAGCGCCATGCAGGCTCGGATCCGCCGCGAGGGTGGCGATCAGCGGGCTGCCCTTGGTGAGACCTTGGGTCACCTGTTCCACCTCGCTGGACGGGAGATAGAGCAACCCGTTATGTTTGAAGAAGGCGCCGCCCTGAGGCTCCCGAACCGAGCGGATCAGGTCCTTATGGGCGGCCAATGCTGCTGCGAGCTTGGCGGCGGCTTGTTCGACATTCTCGGGTGTCGTCGCTTCGACGACGACGATGATGCCCGGCTCGGGAATGGCCCGCATATAGTGGAACGCGCGCTGCGCCCAGGGCAGGTTTGGCGGAAACAGCGCCGTGGTGTCTGTATTGACCGCGAAATGCCTTACGGTATAGACGCCGCAGGACCCTGCAAGGATTGCTGCTGCAATCAGAACCCATAAAGCCCGCCGCGCACAGAAATCGACAAGACGAAGGATTGCTGTTCCAAGCATTTCGCCGTGCTCCGTCCACCCCGAGATCCGGAAAGCGCTTGGTGACGAATGGAGAATTCGACTCCGTCGGCCAATTTGCTAACCGTCGGTCGCCCGGTTCTGTTCCCAAAAAGGGAGATGGACGAGATTCTGGAGGAGGCAGGGGGCAGGGCTGACGGCCCTCAGAGCTTAACGCGGCTGGCCCAGAGGCGGCATGATCAAGATGCCGGTGTCATCGAGGAGAGCCTGGATGCGCTCGAGCATCGGCTGGGCTGCGTCGATGATATGGCCGAGCGCCGTGACGCCGACATCGTCGTCCTCGCCTTCCTTGCCGGTCAGCCGATCGTAAAGATAGTCGGCCAAGCTCTGTTCGCGGGGAAAGACGGTCATCTCGATGGGCGCGTCGGCCGCGATGTTGCCGGCCTGCTTGGCGAGACGGAGCGCGACCTCGTAGCCCCCCAACGCATCGACAAGCCCGTTTTTTTTGGCTTCTTCGCCCGACCAGACGCGGCCTTGCGCGACCGCTTCGACCGCCTCCGGGGTCATGTGGCGGCCGGATGCGACATGGTCCTTAAACCCCTGATAGGTTGCGTCGAGGAAAGCCTGTAAACGCGCTTGGGCAAGCGGCGAAAACTCCGAGGTGGCGCTGAGCATTCCGGAATTGGCGCCGAATTGCGCGGCGTCGGTCGACACGCCGATTTTTTTCAACAAATCGGCAACCACGAGCTTCCCGGCAAGCACGCCGATTGACCCGGTCAAGGTCGCCGGTTCGGCCACGATCTTGTCGGCGGGCGCGGCGACATAATAGCCGCCCGAGCCCGCGACGTCGCCCATCGATACGATGACCGGCTTGCCGCGCTCGCGGGCAAAGACGACATCGTGCCAGATCGTCTCCGAGGCGACGACCGAGCCTCCGGGGCTGTCGATACGGAACAAGATCGCGCGCACTTTCGGGTCGCGCACCGCATCGCGAAACGCCCGCGTCATCTCATTCGCGGCCATTTCTTCGGACCGGGTCAGCGGGTTGCCTGCGGTTCCGCCACGAACGATCAGTCCGGATCCGTAGATCAGCGCAATCCGCTCGCCCTTCTGATACGGCCGGCCGGCGCCGTCGAGATAGGTCGAGAGCCCGGTGATTTCGGCGCGCGACCCGGCGCGTTTGTGGGCTGCACTGATCGCGTCGTCGCGATAGCCGATCCGGTCGACGAGTTTCGCCTGCAACGCTTCGTTGGCGAGCAGCGGCGCATGGTCGATCGCTGTACGCACCGCCTGCGGCGATAATTTCCGCGCTTGGGCGATGCCGTTCACAACTTGTCCAGACACCGAGTTCAGCAGGTCTTCGACCTCTTCGCGCTGCGGCGGCGTCATCTTGGTCTCGGTCAGGATGTTGGCTGCGGATTTGTATTGGCCGCGATGCTCGAATTCGGCGGCGATCCCGATTTTGTCCAACGTACCTTTGAAAAAATTGGCCTCGGAGTAGAGCCCAGTCAGGCCGAGGCTGCCCATCGGCTGCAGCCAGATCTGGTCAAAGGCGGTCGCCAGATAATAGGGGCGGGTGCCGGCGCCGAACTCGCCGAAACTATCGGCAAAAGCGATCGCGAACTTGCCCTTGGCGCGGAAGGCGGCGATCGCGTCGCGCACCTGTTGCGCGCTGGCGAGCGCGATTTGGTCATCGCCGATGCGGGCGAGGATGCCTTTGACGCGGGGATCGGCTCCGCCTGCTTCGAGCGCATCGAGGAAATCGCGCAAGCTTGGCTTTTCGCCCAAGATCAGCCGCCGCCAGCCTTGTTGCGGAGGACCATCGGACAAGCCGCGAGTCAGATCGGCGGAGAGAATGATGCCTTCGGCAAGCGCGGGCTTACTCGGCTGCAGCCTTGAGACGACAACAGCTACGGCTATTATGCCGAGCAGTGACAGGAAGCCGATCGTTGCCAGAAAGCCGACGAGAAAGCGGCGCATTGCTCAGAGTTGACCGCCGATGGCGCGATAGCGCAGCAGGTGATCGGCCACCACACAGGCGACCATTGCCTCGCCGACCGGCACCGCGCGAATGCCGACGCAAGGATCGTGGCGGCCATGGGTCGCGATCTCGACCTCGTTGCCGTCGACATCGACGGTGCGCATCGGCGTCAGGATCGAACTGGTCGGCTTGACCGCAAAACGGACGATGATGTCCTGACCGGTCGAAATCCCGCCAAGGATGCCCCCGGCATTGTTCGACAGAAAGGCAATCTGGCCGTCCGTCATCCGCATTTCGTCGGCGTTGTCCTCGCCGCGAAGCGCTGCTGCGCCGAACCCGGCGCCGATCTCGACGCCTTTGACCGCGTTTATCGTCATCAATGCGCGGGCGAGGTCGCCATCCAGCTTGTCATAGATCGGCTCACCGAGACCGGCTGGGACCCCCGATGCAACGATTTCGATCACCGCACCGGCCGACGACCCAGCCTTGCGGACACCATCGAGAAAATCCGCCCAGTGGAGCGCCATCGCCGCGTCGGGACACCAGAATGGATTTTCTTCCACCGCCCGCCAGTCCCAGGCGGCGCGATCGATCGCATAAGGGCCGATCTGCACCAGCGCGCCACGGATCGTCACCGCCGACCCGAGAATCACGCGCGCCACGGCTCCCGCCGCAACCCGCGAGGCGGTTTCGCGCGCCGAAGCGCGGCCACCGCCGCGGTAGTCGCGCACGCCATACTTTTTCCAATAGGTGTAGTCGGCATGGCCGGGGCGAAAGCGGTCGGCGATGTTGCGGTAATCCCTGGAGCGCTGGTCGGTGTTTTCGATCAGCAGCTGGATCGGCGTCCCGGTCGTGACCCCGTCGAAGACCCCGCTCAGAATGCGGACAAGATCTTCTTCGCGCCGCTGCGTCGTAAACCGCGATTGGCCGGGTTTGCGTTTGTCGAGCCACTGTTGGATGTCGGGTTCGGAGAGCGGCAGACGCGGCGGCACGCCATCGACGACGACGCCGATCGCGGGGCCGTGGCTTTCGCCCCAGGTCGTAAAGCGGAACAGGGTTCCGAAAGAGTTGCCCGCCATGGCTCCTGCGAGTGCCTGCCTTAAGCCGTCATTTCCCCGAAAGCGGGGGCAACGGAATGATGGTATCGCTTCAAGATGCCTTGCCCGAGCATCACACCACCGAGATGTCGGGGGCGTCGACCGCCTTCATGCCGACGACGTGATAGCCGCAATCGATATGGTGCACCTCGCCACTGACTCCGGCCGACAGATCGCTCAACAGGTACAGGGCGCCGCCGCCAACATCCTCGATCGTGACGTTGCGTTTCAGGGGTGAGTTCAACTGGTTCCATTTAAGGATGTAGCGGAAATCGCCGATCCCGGAGGCCGCCAAGGTCTTGATCGGCCCGGCCGAGATCGCATTGACGCGGATATTGTCGCCACCGAGATCGACCGCCAGATAGCGCACGCTCGCTTCCAGCGCCGCCTTGGCGACGCCCATCACGTTATAATGCGGCATCACCCGTTCGGCCCCCGAATAGGTCAGGGTCAACAGACTGCCGCCCTCGGTCATCAGCGGTGCCGCGCGGCGGCAGATTTCGGTGAAGGAGTAGCAGGAAATTTCGAGGGTGCGCAGAAAGTTGGCGCGAGTCGTCTGCAGGTATTTCCCCTTCAGCTCGTCCTTATCGGAGAACGCGATCGCATGCACCAGGAAATCAAGCCGGCCCCACTCTCTTGCCAGCGCGCTGAACAGCGAATCGAGGCTGTGGTCCGAGGCGACATCGGCCTCCACCACAAAGTTGCTGTCGACGCTTTGCGCCAGTGGCCGCACTCGCTTGCCGAGCGCCTCGCCCTGATAGGTAAAGCCCAAGGTCGCGCCGTGCTCGTGCAGTGTTTTGGCAATTCCCCAGGCGATCGAACGCTCGTTTGCGACGCCCATAATCAGACCGCGTTTTCCCGCCATTAGCGGCATCGTCATCACCGTTTCTCGTATTGCGGAGCATCCTGTACAAGGGTGCGGGAGAGGGCCAAGGCTCACGTCTTCCCAAATGGCACCGACCCACGGGCGGCTAAGCGGATAATTGCTCGGCGCGGGCCTGTTTACCAGATCAGACGCTGCGAGGTTCGTTGAATGTTGTCTGAGGCGGAAAAGCGCCGAACAAGCCGACGCCGCCGCGCTTTGCGCAGAGCCGTGTCAACTGCCGGCGCGTTCACCCTCTACTCGCTGCGCCGCTTCAACGCCGATGGCTGCTTTGCGGCCTCCGGCGCTTTGAGCTATGCGGCACTCGTCTCGCTGGTGCCGCTTGCGGTCATCGGTCTCGGCACGCTGTCGGTCCTTCCGGTCTTCAGTCAGTTACACGACCAAATTCTGGCGCTGGTTTTCAAATATTTCGTCCCTTCGATTGGCGAGCAGGCCGGCTGGTGGTTCCGCGCCTTTGCCAATTCCGCCGCGCAGACGACCGCGATCGGCGTCGTCGGTATCGCCGCTACCGGCGTGCTGCTGCTGGCGACGGTCGAAGACCAACTGAACCTTATTTGGCGCGTGACCTCGCCGCGACCTTGGGGCCAGCGGGTGCTCGCCTATTGGGCCTTGATCACGCTTGGGCCTCTGCTGGTCGGTCTCAGCTTGTCGTTGTCGACGTATTTCGAGATTGCCGCCCGCCGGGCGGGCTTTGGCCAGGAAGCCTTTCAATGGCTCGAAAGCGGCTGGCTGCACGGGGTTGCACGAACGATCCCGGCATTACTCGAGTTTGTGGCGGCAACGTTGCTCTATTGGCTGATCCCGAACTGTGCGGTGCGCTGGCGCGATGCGGCCCGTGGTGCTCTGGTTGCGACCGTGGCGATCGAAATCCTGAAAATCGGTTTCTCGATTTATATCGGCGCGATGTCCTACTACCAGACCGTGTACGGCGCGCTCGCGGCGATCCCGATCTTTCTCCTTTGGATGTATATCTCATGGATGGTGGTGCTGCTCGGCGCCGAGGTGGCCGCGGCATTGCCGCTGTGGCGTATTGACGAACGCATCGGCCACACCACGGCGGGGGGCGTGCGGCTCGGGCTCAGCCTTGCGCTGCTCGCGCTGCTGGTGCGGGCGCAGCGCTCAGGCGCGGCGTTGACAACCCAGGCGCTCGCGGTCGAGCTCGGGGTGGCGACGACCGTGGTCGACGAGCACATGGAGCCGCTCTGCGCCGCCGGCTTTGTCGCCCATACGCAAGCGGGTAGTTGGGTGTTGGCGTGGAACCCCGAGACAGCAACCTTGCGCAACCTGTATGATGCGCTGCAACTGCCGTTTGCCGGCAGCTGGCTCGGCAACGCGTCCGCGCCGTGGCAGCGGCTGATCGAGCCAGCGGTCAGGCGGATTGTCAGAGCCGAAGCAGCAGCCGCGCAAATGACGATCGCCTCGCTGATCGGCGACGCGGATGAGGCAGTCGGCCGCCGCGGCAGCCGGACGCGCGCTGCCGAAGAACTTGCGGAAAAGGTTGGATCTCGATAGGGGCGGCTTTACCTGATGGACGAAATCACCGAAACCGAACCGCTGGCCCCTTTCGAGCGCTGGTTTGCCGAAGCCTCGGCGCGCGAGGTGAATCCCACCGCGATGATCCTCGCGACCGCGACCCCAAACGGCCCGCCCTCGGCGCGTGCCGTGCTGCTGAAGGGTTTCGACCAACGCGGCTTTGTGTTCTACACCAATCTCGAAAGCCGAAAATCAAAAGAGCTGGCCCATAACCCGCGCGCCGCGCTATGCTTTTTCTGGCCCTTGCTGCGGCGGCAGGTGCGGGTCGAGGGTACGGTCGAGCCGGTCTCGTCAGAGGAGGCCGACGCCTATTTTGGCAGCCGCGCCCGCGAAAGCCGGATTGGCGCTTGGGCATCGGACCAGTCGCGCCCGCTCGCTAGCCGGGCCACGCTCGAGCAGCGGGTCGAGCAGTTCGCTAGACGGTTTGCTGCTGGCGACGTGCCGCGGCCGCCCTATTGGTCGGGCTTTCGGGTGGCGCCGCAACGAATCGAGTTCTGGCAGGAGCGTCCCTCGCGCCTGCATGACCGCTGGTTGTTTGTTCGCGAGGGCAATGAATGGCGACGGGAACGGCTTTTCCCCTGATTTACGGCCCCGAGGCAGACCGGCTGCGGCGGCGCGCAACTTATGCCTCGGTTGCGGTTGCGCTGCTGCTGATCGCGGTCAAGTTCGCGGCGTGGCTCGAAACCGGTTCGGTCGCGCTGTTGTCGAGCGTTATCAACTCGCTGCTCGACGCAGCAGCCTCGGTTATCAATTTGATAGCAGTGCGTCACGCGATGATCCCGGCGGATCGCGAGCATCGCTTTGGCCACGGCAAGGCGGAGCCGCTTGCGGTCCTCGGGCAGTCGGCTTTTATCACCGGGAGCGCCTTGCTGCTGCTAGCCGAGGCAGTGCGCCGGTTGATCGACCCGCTCCCGATCCACAACCCGCCGCTCGGCGTTGGGGTCATGGTGTTCTCGATCGTCGTGACCGTTGGGCTCGTGCTCTATCAGCGGCATGTCGTGAGCCGGACCGGATCGATCGCGATCAGCGCCGACGAACTGCACTATCGCAGCGACGTAGTGCTGAACCTCAGCGTTATCGCCGCGCTCATCCTTAGCGCATCATTCGGGTTACAGATCCTTGACCCGCTGTTCGGCGCGGCGATCGGCATATGGATCATCTGGTCGGCGGCTAGGCTGGCGCGGCTTTCGCTGGTGCAACTGATGGACGAGGAGTTGCCCGACGACGAGCGCGAAAGGATTCGCGAGATCGCCCAGTCCCACCCCGAGGTGACAGCGGCGCACGATCTCAGAACCCGGGTCGCGGGACCGACGGCTTTTATTCAGATCCACATCGAAATGGATGGTGCGATGAGCCTGATCCGAGCCCATGAAGTTTCGGACGAGGTCGAGGCGAGATTGCGCGCCGCCTATCCCAACGCCGAGATCATTATCCACCAGGATCCGGAGGGGATCGAGGAGCCGCGCGCAAACTTTCCGCGGCGGGTGGCGGCGCGATGAACGGCGAACGCAAGGTGTTGCTGTTGACCGGCGCCAGCCGCGGCATTGGACATGCGACGGTCCAGCGCTTCAGTTACGCCGGATGGCGGATCATCACCTGCTCGCGCGACGCGGTGCCGGCCGAATGCAAGCGCGATGCGAATTGGAGCCACCACATCACCGCCGATCTCGGCGACCCGGCAGACCTCGACCATTTTGTCGCCGAGGCCAGGGATCATATCGACGGGCCATTGCATGCGCTTGTCAACAATGCCGGAGTGTCGCCGAAATCGCCGACAAAGGAGCGGCTCGGCACGCTCAACGGCGACCTCGACGATTGGCACCGGGTATTTCACCTGAATTTCTTTGTGCCATTGATCCTGTCGCGCGCTTTTGCGCCGGCGCTCGCGCGCGGCAATGGGGCGATCGTCAACGTCACCTCGATCGCCGGGCATATGGTGCATCCGTTCGCCGGTTCGGCTTATGCGACATCAAAGGCGGCGCTGTCGGCCTTGACCCGCGAGATGGCGGCGGACTTCGCAAAGATCGGGGTGCGCGTCAACGCGGTGGCCCCGGGCGAGATCGAAACCGCGATGCTGTCGCCCGAGACGGCGATCCTATTGCCGCGCATCCCGCTCAATCGACTAGGTATCCCGTCCGACGTCGCCGGCGCGATCTTTTTTCTGTGCAGCGACGACGCCGCCTACGTCACCGGCACCGAAATCTCGGTCAATGGCGGCCAGCACATCTATTGAGGGCTAGCCTGCTGAGGGTGCGGCTACCGGAGAAGGGTCGCCTGCTGAGAGACCGGGTCCGGATGTCACGTGGCGCCGAGCTTAGAGTTTGATCCTTGCAAGAGTAGCCAGATCCTAGAGAGCCCGGTGGGTGGAGGTTACGAAGTAAAACATGAGCGAAGAACATCTTGCCCGGATCGAGGGTGCCATCGCCGAGCTGCGGGCCGAAATGGCCATTAAGGCGGATCTCGCCGAGTTGCGAGCCGAGATCAAAGCGGATCTTGCTGAGATGCGGGCGGAAATGGTTACCAAGGCCGATCTCGCAGGTTTCGCCCAAAACGTCGAAGTCGCCGCACTCGGCCGGCTCGTGCGGCAGGCGATCAATGATACCGCGATGTTGCGCGATGAGGTGCGGATGACGACGGCCACGTTGCAGCAATTGGTCGGCACCGTCGGCGGGTTTGCCAACCTGCTGCAAGCTTTGGTCGATCAGCAACAACGCCTTGACGACCACGTGCGCACGCTCGAAGACGAGCGCCAACCATGATCAAACGGCCATCCGGTCAGGCGCGACAGCACGGCTCCACGACTTAAATTGGAACCGGGTTTTTACGCCGCCTGTTGCAAAGCCAGGCGCTGCCACACGTCGCTGAGTGCTGCAACCAGTGCTGCGATATCGGCGTCGCTGTGCAGCGGCGTCGGCGTCAGGCGCAGCCGCTCGGTGCCGCGCGGCACGGTCGGATAGTTGATCGGCTGCACGTAGATGTCGTGGCGCTGCAGCAGCATGTCGGAGGCGGCCTTGCACAGCTCGGCATCGCCGACCATGACCGGCACGATGTGGCTCGGCAGACGGCATGACCGGCAGTCCGGCCTCGGCGAGCCGGCGATTCAAGGCGGGCGGCGCGCTCCTGATGGCGCTCGCGTTCGACTTGGCTTTGCTTCAGGTGGCGGATGCTGGCGAGCGCGCCGGCGGCGATCGCCGGCGGCAGCGAGGTGGTGAAGATGAAGCCCGGCGCGTGGCTGCGGATGAAATCGACGAGCGCCGCCGAGCCGGCGATATAGCCGCCCATCACGCCGAACGCCTTGGCGAGCGTGCCCTGGATCACGGTCGGGCGGTGCATCAGCCCGTCGCGCTCGGCGATGCCGCCGCCGCGCGCTCCGTAAAGCCCGACCGCATGGACCTCGTCGAGATAGGTCATCGCGCCATATCGCTCGGCGACGTCGCACAATGCTCGCCGATCGGCGCGATATCGCCATCCATCGAATAGACCGACTCGAAGCAGACGAGCTTGGGCCGCCCGGCATCGATATCGGCGAGCAGATCGGCCAGGTGGCCGGGATCGTTGTGGCGGAAGATGTGCTTTTCGGCGCGGCTGTGGCGGATGCCCTGCGATCATCGAGGCATGGTTCAGCGCATCGGACAATACCACCGTGCCGGGCATCTCGCGCGCCAGGGTCGACAGCGCCGCCTCGTTGGCGACATAGCCCGAGGTGAAGATCAGCGCCGCTTCGCGCCCATGCAGATCGGCAAGCTCGCGCTCCAGCAGCACGTGGAAATGGCTGTTGCCGGAGATGTTGCGGGTGCCGCCGGCGCCGGCGCCCGACGCCTGCAATGCCTCCGCCATCGCCGCCAGCACCGCCGGATGCTGGCCCATGCCGAGATAATCGTTCGAGCACCACACCGTCACCTCGGCGCCGATGCGATGATCCCAGGCGCGCGGAAAGCCGCCGCAGCGCCGTTCGAGATCCGCGAAGACGCGATAGCGCCCCTCGCGGTGCAGGGTTTCGAGGCGCTCGGAGAAAAAAGCTTCGTAATCCATCGCCATCGTCATCATTCTCGGTGCCGGGTATAGCAAATATATCGTCCGTTGATGCAGGACGACGTGTCGCGCCTCACTTTTAACCGAATTTGACTTCTTTGGCTTGCAGGCAAAGGTGGCGAGCGCCGGCAGCAACAGCGGGCAGTAATCGAGCTTCCAATCGGTGTCGACGCGAACTGCGCGTCTCGGGCGGCCCCGGGATCAGTGGGCCGCTGGCGCCCGATAAATGCCGCAACCGCGGCGGTGATGGCCAAAAGGAACGGACTCCGGCGGTAACGCCCCTCGCGGTGCAGCATTTCGAGGCGCTCGGAGAAAAAAGCTTCGTAGTCCATCGCTGCCAGGATCACCAAAACAACGCGAAGATAGCGTATCGCCGAATTGCGGTATCAGGCGACCTGTCGCAGTTCACACAGCCCCAAGCCTGGGCAAGGCCGCGGTTCAAACCGCATCGCCTGCGTTACTGAGGCGGCGGGTGGGCGCTGGTTACTTGGCCCGGGGCAGGTGTGGTAAAGTGGTTGACAGAACTCTCCTCGCCATCGGGGTGCCCACCGGACCCATGGACGTTACTTTGTAATAGTAGGTCGTCTGGGGTTTCAGACCGTCCATCCGCACCCGAAAAATCGTCTCCGGGTGGTCGCGGTTGAGCCGGATGTGGTTTTTCGCCGTTTGGCTCAGATCCTTGGGATCCGTCCCATAGTGTATCACGGAGAAATGATCGTCGTCCCCGCCGGGGTTGTTCGTGGTCCATCTGATGATAGCGACGTCGTCATGGGCAATTTCGAGCGCTGGCCCCTTGATGATCTCGACGTGCTCGGCCCGCTCCTCCGGAGGAGGGATGTCAGCCTCCTTCGCCGCAGGAGGCATCTGAGCGACGATTGGGCTGGACCAAAGCAGGCTGCCGGCCGCAGCAATAATCGCCAGTTTCAAGAGCGGTCTATTCATGAAAAACCAGGTGCTATTCCCATGGCCTATGAGGAGTATGGGGGTCGTGCGCGGCCCCCATACAGTCCGGTCTATGGGATCGGCGGCGAGGGTAGCGGCGGGACACCGCAGATATCGGTCGCACATGGGAATTGAGCCAGATTCCAAGTCGGGATCAAGGTCTCGTTACCCTGGTTCGATGCCGTCTCGCCAGGTCGCGTCGTCGAGCACTGACCGGTAAAGGTATCGATGTTCTTGTAGTCACTGACAGTCGGGTTGGCCGGGTTGTAACCGTCGGTCAGCGTTTGCAGGAACGCTACGATCTGGTTCTCCTCCGTATCCGTCAAGCCGAGGGCGCCGGTCGTCATGTCGATGTTGTTCTTCACCTCGGGTTGCGGCCAGCAGGTCACCCTTTCCACCGTTCCCGCCGGGCAGTGACCCGACGTAACCTTGAACGCATAGGTTGTATTGCCGTTGGGGTTCGGCACCGAATCACGGGTGTTGTAGAAGTGCACGAGCTGCTTCAGGCTCTTGATGTAGCCGTTGTGGAAAAACTCCTTCTGGAAGAAGGGCTTCCCGGTCCCCGCCTCGGTAGTCGGGCATTGCGGCGGGACGAGCGCCACATCGCGCGCCGTCATCACCTGCATTTGACCGTCGGTAAACGGCGCCTGCGCGAGCCAGTCCGGCTGGTTCGGATCGGGGAAAGATTGTGGGCCGCTCCTGAGGAAATTGCCGAGCCCCAGATCTCGATAGCGCAAGCCGTCGGTATTGGGGGTAAACCCGAAAGCATCCGGTCTGCTCTCATAAAACAGTGCAATCCTGGGATTGAGCGGCAGGCCTTCATTAGCAGAGCCGTGGCATGTGAACAGCGGCTGTACGCTGGCCGTGGTACCGTTGTCGAACTGGCTCGAGGTCAAGGTGGTGGATCTGCCGTCGAGGTGGCAAGAATTGCAGTTGCCTTTGCCGTTGAACAGCTTATACCCGGCCATCTCGTCCGCTGTCAGCGTGACGCCAGAGTTGGCCTTTAGGGAAAAGTCGAATTTCGAGTTGAAGGGGCTGATATCGGATGAGCGCTCAAGGAATGAAAGGGACAACCCCCATTCGTTAAAAACGTTGGTTGCCTTGGTGCGGTCGCCCGCGCTTAGCGCAACCGGGGTGGTGTTGCTGCCGAACGCGCCGTTTGGCGTGGAGCAGATCTGCTCGGTGTTGGAAGGCCAATTGATGTCGAAATCCGCGCCCCAAATCAGCTCAAAGAGCGGCCGGTAGTTCGCCTGAGATAACCGCCATGCGATGCAGGCCGTGTCGGGGAATTGCATTTCGAGGGGATCGACCGGAGGACCCTGCGCCTGTTCGGCGTCGGGACTCTGCAACTTCAATCCGGTCGCACGCGAATCCCAGAAGTTCCCGCCAAAGAACAGGCCCTGTGTCGTATCGAAGTTGAGCACGGGGAACGTGTGTGAATAGGTGTAACGCTGCGCCGTCCGCTTGGCCGCCCGATACTGATATGATCCGGGATACGCGATCATTGTCAGATTGACGGACGGGATCGGACCGCTAAAGGCGACATACGGCATGTGGCAGAAAGAACATGCCCGGTTCCTGAACGGGGAGATATTCTCATCGAAATTAAGTAGACCGCCAAGTATCCGCTGTGCCTGATAACCATCAGGTATAAGTATTGGTGGGTTGCCTGAATAATGCGGTGTCGGTGTCAATGCCTGCCACTCGGCGAAATAGCGACCGAAGATGGTTTGAACTTCGCGCCGAACCCTCGAGATCTCCGAATCCAAATTGGCGGGGAGAATGCCCGACGGAAAAGGATTGTAGGCCGGCGGGGTCTGCGCCTGCACCTCCGGTGGCCCGGCGAGAGGGCCGCTCAGGATTCCCAGCGCCGTCGCGAAAGCCGCTTTTACGAATGTCCGCGTGTTGCGATGCATGGTGTTTCCTCTTCTGCTCGGACGCAGCGAATGTCGCTGGTTCAGGCACCCAACAGCCCCGCCCAAATTTAGAAAAATTTCAGTTAAATTGGCCGCCGATACCCGGCCAGATCGCCCGGTATCGGCGTAATTTCCCACTCGGCGCCGCTTAACCTCGCGCCGAGCGGCCTGACCTGCGCCATGTATGAGCGCCGATCAGGCCAACTGCCGCTGTCAGCAGCAATGCCATGCTACTCGGCTCAGGCACGGGGTCAGCGGGGTCGGCGGAGGTGGAGGCGAAGGCGAACGAGGCCATGGTCGAATTGAGCCAGAACTGACCGCCGGTGTTCCCGATCAGGGTGCCCGCCCCGTTGCTGCTGATGAGGTAGTCGTTTCCGAGAGCGTCAAGAGCGTAGAGATTCCCGTCTGTCCCAAAACTGAGCGCGCTGATGAGATCAGTGCCGCTAACAGCTGCACCATTAGGAGGATTACTGGGCAGCTGCCCCAAGACCGTGGCAATGCCTGTTGAGAGATTGACCTGTACGAGAGATTCGGCGACTGGTGAATTGCTGGCGACGTCGACCGTGTTTGTGTTCGGCACCGCCATCGCGCGCACCGGGCCCTGCTGAAAGCTGGTGACCGCAGTGGGTGCGGCAGTGGTTGTGTTGATCGAATATACCGTCGTCGGGCCACCCAAATCACTGAAGTCGGTGCCGATCAAGGTCGTGCCTCGGAAACCTAGCCCCTCGATATCGCCCGCGGCGACGGAACTACCGAGACCGGTACTGCCGATAAAGGTCGCAGCACCAGTAGTCGGGCTGACGGAAAAGAGGTTTGCAAGGTAGTCCGTTCCGAACAGACCGCCTGTAGGTGAGACCGCCAAACCCTGCAGGAATTGCCCTGTAAAACCGATCGGCGTTGCAGTGGCTGTTGTCAGGTCCACGCTGTAAAGGGTTTCGGTATTATCGACCGCAAACGCCACCTGGTCGGCCTCAGCACTCCTGGCCGGGATGTAAAGAATACCGGCGATGAGCGACATTGCGATGCTGAGTTTTATCAATAACCGCATCGTTTCCTCCATTGCCGCCGAGGGCTCCTGACGGTCTAGCCGTCAACCCGACATGGGCGCCGAGGCTGTCCACCGGCCTTCAGTGTCAAACGCAGGTTCGTGATGCCGATTGCCTAGTACGTCAATCTTTCGCCTTATTTTCGTCCAGCTTGCCGTTAATCATTTTCAGCAACAATGGGATTTTTGTAAAAGTTTGTCTCGATTGGTAAACGCCGAATGAACAGGTGTAAAATAGCGCGAATGAAACACAGTTGTAACACCAGCAAACTCTGAGAACTCGGCTTTTGTCTCCGGGTCCCAGCTTTCGCGATGATAAGTTTTGTTTGAGACCGTACCGGCCTATAGCCATTTCGGGTCAGGCTGTCGGCAAGGCGCTCTGCAATGTTACGCTTTCACTGTCACTTCTCTGGCGTGCAGACGAAGGTGGCGCGCGCCGGCAGCAATAGCGGGCAGTAATCGAGTTTCCAATCAGTGTCGACGCGGGTCGGCAATGTATTGGGTCCGCATTCCTGCTGCGCCGCCCTTTGCACCGTATCGCGGGAGCTCGCCACAACATCGTAGCAAATCGCGACGCGCGGCCCCGGATCGGTCACCCCGGCTGCTGGCTGTTGCGGGTAAGTCGGATAGGGATCGAGTGCGCCGCAACCGGCCAGTGCCACAGTCCCGGCGATCGCGAACGCGGCGGCGAGCCTCACCCTCACCTTGGCATTTCGAGGGCGCGTTCGAGAAAAGCGGCGCAGGCCATCAGCTGCGCGTCTTCGCCAATGCGTCCAACCAACTGCACCGCTGTCGGCAACCCGCTCTCGCCCCAATACGCCGTCAATGCCGCACAGGGTGTACCGAGCAGCGTCCACATGCGGTTGAATACCGGGTTGCCGGTATAGCCGAGCCCGGCCGGCGCCTCGCCGGGGGCGGCCGGCGTCAGTATCGCGTCGTAGCCGGCGAAGAACCGGCGCAGTCCGTCGCGCGCCCTTGCCGCCAATCCGCGTGCCGCGTCGTATTCGTCGGCGCCGACGGTCATTCCGGCGTCGAGCAGTTGCGCCAGTCGCGGCGACAATTCGGCGCTGTGGCGAATGCGCTCGTCGGCGAGCGCGCGGCAGGTCTCGAAACCCATGATCTTGTCCTGCGCTTCGGTCAGCCCCTGATGTTCCGGTGCAATCGGCAATTCCTCGACTACAGCGCCGGCATGTTCCAGGGTCTCGCGGGCGCGGTCGAGCGCCGCCGCGGTCGCGGGCTCGGCCTCGTCCCACATCGGTGTGCGGTAAAGGCCATATCGCGGCGCTCTGTCCGGCACCGTCAAATGGCGCAAGGCCGGGCGCTCGCTTAATACGCCGGCGAAAAACGCGGCGTCGTCGACGCTGCGGGCATAGACGCCGACCGTGTCGAGGCTGTCGGAGAGCGGCTTGACCCCGGCGCGGTTGATCATTCCAAAGCTTGGCTTGTAGCCGACGACACCACAGAACGAAGCAGGGCGGATCACCGATCCGGAGGTCTGCGTGCCAAAGCCGAGCGGCGCCATGCCGTCCGCCACCGCCGCCGCCGAACCGCTCGACGACCCGCCGGGGTGTGGGCCGGGTTGCGCGGGTTCGCGGTCTTGCCGGGCGTGAACGTCGCGAATTCGGTGGTGACGGTCTTGCCGAGCACAATGGCGCCCGCGGCTCGCGCGAGAGCGACGCAGGAGGCGTCCGCCGCCGGCTGGTGGCCGCGGTAGATTGGCGAGCCATATGCGGTCGGCATATCGAAGGTATCGATCAAATCCTTGACCGCGATCGGGACGCCGTGCAGCGGCCCGCGCGGGGCCTCGTTGTCGCGCCGCCGCGCTTCGGCCAATGCCTGGTCGCGGTCGAGATATTGCCACGCCCCGACCACCGCTTCCCGCGCTGCTATCCGTTCGAGATACGAAGCGACCAGCGCCTCGGCGGTCAGGCGGCGCTCGGCGATATGCTCGGCGGCCTCGCGGGCGGACAACAGGCGCGGTTCGATCATCTCGGCATTTCTCCAATCTCGCGGCGCCGGCAGCGGCGCTTTGGCAACCGGCGTGCCGGCGCGTCACTGTTGCTCGGACGCTGGGCGCTTGACAAGCGCTGCCGCCGGCAACATCGCTCCGATATCTCGCCTATAACGATGCGTCCGGAGCAGGGTTGCGCCGGGCCGCTTCTGTTGCACCGGAGACCACGCTTGACCCAACCGCCCGACGAGCACGGCGACGAGCAGTCTCGGTCGCGCGCCCTGATCGGGCTCGTCGTCATCGCCTTGCTGGTGGTCGCCGCGGTTTACCTGGTGCACGCGCTGCGCAACGAATCCAATCTCGAGGACTGCCTGATGTCCGGGCGATCGAATTGCGCGCCGATCGAGGCTCCCGCAACCAACCGGTAACGATCCTGCACCGATCCCGCTATGCTCGCCTCGGGTCGGCGGGCAACAGGAGGACCACATGATCGAGATCCCGGCGCGCTGCGGCAAGGCCGCCCACCTGCGTCGCGGGCAAATCGTCAAGGTCGTGAATACGGAAGGTCAGCAGGTCGTGGACACCTGGGCGTTCGCCGCTGCCGATCTGCGCGAATTCATGTCGATGGAGCACAGCCGCCCCGCACTCGGGCACATCATTCCGGCGGTCGGCGATGCTCTCGTGACCAACAAGAGGCGGCCGATCCTGACCTTGGTCGAGGACACCTCGGGCGGCATTCACGACACCTTGTTCGCCGCTTGCGACCGCTGGCGCTACGAGCTGCTCGGCTGCAACGGTTACCACGACAATTGCACCGACAACCTCGCCGCCGGCCTCGCCGAACTCGGGCTGACGCCGCCCGAGACGCCGGCGCCGCTCAACCTGTTCATGAACATCCCGGTCGTCGACGGCAACCATGTCGAGGTCAAGCCCCCGGTCAGCACGCCCGGGAGCTACGTGTCATTACGAGCCGAGATCGATTGCATCATCGCGTTTTCCGCCTGTCCGCAGGACATATTGCCGGTCAACGGGCTCGCGATGCAGCCGACCCACGCCCATTTCGAGATCGTTGGATACCTTGCGGGCGGTGTAAGGGGAGCGACGGTGAAGCCGATACCGATCGGAGCCAGGGGTTCATTTAACTTGCTGATCCAGCCGCAACATCTTGCGGACCAGTTCAAGGACGCGATGCTGCCGCCGGTCTTGGCGACCCCGGTCATGATCATGATCATGGAAAACGCCGCGCTGAACGCGATCAGAGGCTATCTCGACCCGGGCGAGAGTGCGGTCGGCACCGTGGTCAATGTCCGCCATCTCGCGGCGACGCCGGTTGGACGGCTGGTCACGGGCGAGGCTGAGGTCACCAAGGTCGACGGCAAGCGCGTCGAATTCAACGTGCGCGCCACCGGAAGCGGGAAGGAAATCGGCGCCGGGACGCATTCCCGCGCGGTCATCGACATGGCGAAATTTGCCGAGCGTTCGACATGAGTTGCCCCCGCAATATCGACCGGGCCAGGGTGGCTCACCGATGAAGCAAGCAGCGTTGGACGAGCTGGCCGGTTGGGTGACGAGCGCCGGATTGATCGGTCGGCCGGAGAACGAGCTGATGGCCGGGTTCTGCCGGCGGATTGTCGATGCGGGCGTCCCGTTGGCCCGGGCGATGATCATTCTCGACACCCTTCACCCGATCTACGAAGGCCGCGTCTTCCGCTGGCGCGCCGATGCGCGGGACGACGTCGAGGCGGTGGATTACGGCCGCACCAACGAAGGCGAGGCGGCGGAGAATTGGCGGCGTAGCCCTTTCTTCCATCTCCTCCAGTCGGGCGAGAACGCGTTGCGGCGCCGCCTGGCAGCCGGCGAACCCGCCGATTTTCCGGCAATCGTGCAAGCGCGTGACGAGGGCGTGACCGATTACCTCGCGCTGGTTCACCGATTTGCCGCCGAGGCAGTGATCGGCGAAATGGACTGCGTCTATTCGTCCTGGGCGAGCGAAGACGCGAGCGGGTTCGATAACGAGGCGGTCGCCGCACTGGTGCGGCTCGCACCTTCCTGAAGCTTGCGATAAAATCGGCGGCGCTCGCGCGCATGGCCGGGACGTTGGCGGCGACCTATCTCGGTCGCGATCCGGCGCGGCGGGTGATGAGCGGCCGCATCGCGCGCGGCGTCGCCGAAAAGATCGGCGCTGTCCTCTGGTACAGCGATCTGCACGGCTACACCCATATCTCCGACACGGCGCCGCCGGAGCAAATCATCCCGCTCTTGAACGACTACGCCGATGTCGTGGTGTCGGCGGTGCATGACCGGGGCGGGGACGTCTTGAAGCTGGTCGGCGACGGGACGTTGGCGATCTTTACCGGCGAGGATCGCGGCTTGGCTTGTCGCGCGGCGCTCGCCGCGGCGGCGCAGGTCCGCGGGGCTGCTGCTAAGCTTAACCTGCGGCGCGCGGAACAGGGGTTGCCGACCAGCGAGGTCTATCTCGCACTGCATGTCGGCGATGTGTTTTACGGCAATGTCGGCAGCAAAGACCGCCTCGACTTCACGGTCATCGGCCCGGCGGTCAACGAGGTCAGCCGCATCCTGGCAATGAGCCGCTCGGTCGAACAAGACGTGTTGGTATCGGCGAGCTTTGTCGGCGCACTGGATGCGGAGACGCGTCGCCATCTGGTTTCGGTCGGCCGTTACGCGTTGCGCGGGGTCGCTCAGCCGCAGGAACTCTTCACCCCCGAGCCGGGTTTTGCCGGCCCGCAATTGCCGCTGTAAATCTCGCGGAAGCACCCACATCTCCCAGTGGCGCGGCGTCGCATGCGCGATTCCGACATGCTATTGGTTCCTGACCAACAGGAGGGGAAGTATGATCCATCATCTGTCGATCGCGGCCCGCGACCCACAGCATGTTGCCGGCGTTCTCGCCGAAATCATGGGCGGCAAGGCGGTGCCGTTCCCGCCCAATCCCGGCAGCTTTTTTGCCCTCCAGCTCGATCAGCACGGCTCGGGCGTCGAGGTTTATCCGGCGGGGACCGAACTGCGCCCGGGCGGTGAGGTCGGCGGTGGCTTTGTCAGAAAAGAGCCGCGCGAGTTTGCCCCGACCCATTTCGCGCTGAGTGTCACCACCGACGCGGCCAAGGTCAAAGCTGTCGCCGAGCGTGAAGGCTGGCACTGCTTCGATTGCAACCGCGGCCCGTTCCATGTGATCGAGGTGTGGGTCGAGAATCAGCAGATGGTCGAGGTCTTGCCGCCCGAATACGCGGCGGAATACCTTGCCTTTACCAACCCCGCCAAGATCGCCGAATTGATGGCGGCGGCGGCCCATGGGCGGCCCAACCGCGTCGCCCAGCCCGCCTGACATGCCGCTCATGAAGAACAGGTAAACGACTCAACCGGCTGACAATTTTACGGGTCGAGGCGCTCTTCCCCGCCGCCGCTCTAGACCATGATGATTTCGGCGAGGAGATCGGCGGCGCGGCGGCACTCGTCGCGCGTGACGTCGAGATGGGTCACGGCCCGCACGGTCCGGGCGGCAAAAGCCGAGACCAGGACGCCGGCCTTTGCGGCCTGCGTGACGATGGCCGCTGCGTCGGGCGCCGCCGTCGTCATGTGGAAGATCACGATGTTGCTTTGGACGGTCGCGAGGTCGAGTTCGACGCCGGGCAAGCCCGCGAGACGCTCCGCCAACAGCCGGGCGTTGGCATGGTCCTCGGCGAGCCGGTCGAAATTATGGTCGAGCGCCCATAATCCGGCCGCCGCAAGGATTCCGGCCTGACGCATCGCACCGCCAAACATGCGACGGGCGCGATGAGCCCGCGCGATCGCCTCCCGTGTGCCGGCGAGAACGCTCCCGACCGGGCAGCCGAGCCCCTTTGACAACGCTACCGAGACCAAATCGAAGGGTGCGGCCAATTCGGCGAGGCTGCGGCCGGACGCGACTGCGGCGTTGAACAGCCGGGCGCCGTCGAGATAGCTCGCCATTCCGAGGTCACGCGCCGCCGCACACAGGGCGACCGCGTCCTGCTGCGGAAAAACCAGGCCGCCGCCGCGATTGTGGGTGTTCTCGACAGCGACTAGGGTCGTCGGCGGGAACACGATATGCCCCGGCGGTTTGTAGGCGGCCAGCAGATCGTCGGCGGTAAATAGCCCGCCCTGTCCGACGGGCGTGAACTGCACCCCGGAATTGGCCGCCCCGGCGCCCGATTCATGCCAGACGACATGCGCCTCGTGCCCGAGCACCACCTCGTCGCCGGGCCGGGTCAGCACTTTGAGGCCGATCTGGTTCGCCATCGTGCCGCTCGGCACGAACAGCGCCGCCTCCTTGCCGAGCAATTCGGCGATCCGCTGCTGCAGAAGGTTGACCGATGGGTCTTCGCCATACTGGTCGTCCCCGACTGGTGCCGCCGCCATCGCTTCGCGCATGCCGGGTGACGGCCGGGTCACGGTGTCGGAGCGCAGATCGATCGGGTTCATGACCGCAATCCCATCAGTGTCGGAGCCCCATCAGTATCGCAGCCCATCAGTTCGAGCGCCGCCCGACCCAACAGCCCAAAAGGATTGCCGAGGGTTTCGAGCAATTCGAAATGATTGTAGTGCTTGCCGACCAATAATCGCACCGGTTTGCCGGCGGCCGCGACGGCGGCGGCAAACTCGCGGCTCTGGCGCTGGAATTCCGGCGTCTCGCAAGTGCCGTAGGCGACGACAACCGGTGCGCGCAATTGGTCGAGATGGCGGATCGGGCTCAATGCCTCGACGGTGGCATCGTCAAACGCGACATAGGCGCTGCGCTTCGACAGCCGCACCGGCGCCAACTCGTACATGCCGGACACGAGGAGGCCGCCTTTGATGATGTCGGCCGGCAGCTCGAATTCGCGAGGCCAATCGGTGGTCATCGCCACCGCCGCGAGATGCCCGCCCGAGGATTGGCCGCCGACAGAAAGCCGGCTCGGATCGCCGCCAAACCGGGCCGCATTGCGGTATACCCAGGCAATCGCGCGACGGACCTGATCGGCCAGCACCATCAGATCGCCGGCGGCGTCCTGCACCCAGCTGAAATCGGGCAGGACATAGTGCGCGCCGGCGGCAGCGAACATCTCGGCCGGGCTGGCGTAATCCGCGGCGCGGCCGGCCCGCCATGCGCCGCCATGGATAAAGATAAAGATTGGGCGTCGCTCGCCGGGCGCGCGGTATAGATCGAGCCGTTCGATCTCGGCGTCGCCATAGGCAAAGCGCTCGGGCTCGCCGAGCCGCGCCCGCGCCGTCGCGCTGTCGCTCTCGCGGCGGCGGATCAGCTGTTCGCGATTGGGGGCATAGGCGGCCTGGTCATAGGCGGCATCGAGCGCCTGTTGGTCGTAATCGAGGAAAACCAGTGAAGCTTTATGTGTCATCTGATCCTCGACACGCATCCGTCGGCCGAACCTTTGGCCAGCTTGCCGTCTTATTTGAGCTTGTCGGCAACCGCCATGATGCCGGCATTGGCGCAGGCCTCGTCCTTGTCGCCGCCGGGTGAGCCGCTGACCCCGATCGCGCCGACGACTTCGTTCCCGGCTTTGATCGGCACGCCGCCGCCGAGCGCGATGGTCCCGGAGGTGTCTTTGAGCCCGGCGACCGCGGGGTCGGTCAAGACGCGATGCGCCCACTGCGCCGAGGGCTGGCGAAACGTGACCGAGGTGAACGCCTTGCGCTGGCTGGTGGTCATTGTGTGCGGCGACGCCCCGTCATCGCGAAAGGCGATCTTGATGAGCCCGTCGCGGTCGACCACGGTGACGCTGACGTGATTGCCGTCGGCCCGGCATTTGGCGAGTGCCGCCATCGCGATCGCCTCCGCCAAATCGAGTGACAGCGCCTTTTCATTTAGCAGATTGCAGCTGGAGCAGCCGCCGCCAACGGGATTAGCGGCCGATGCCGGCGCGGCCAACGTCACCGCCGAAAACATCACGGCAATTAGACGGAAAGCCTGATGGTTGAAGGACATGGACGTTATCCTGGGGGCCTGATAACAAGCCGGCTCGGCAGCCCGCGCGCCGCGGGCAAGCAGGGGCGACTTGGAATGAAGCTCTACACTTATTATCGCTCGCAGGCGAGTTTCCGCGTGCGCATCGCGTTGAACCTCAAGCGTCTGGCGCGCGAGGACACTTACCTTCACCTCGAAAAGGGCGACCAATTCGCCGCCGAATACCGCAGCCTAAACCCGCAGATGATGGTGCCGACCCTGATCGACGGCGAGACTGAGCTGTTCCAATCTCTGGCCATCCTCGAATATCTGGATGAACGCTACCCCGAGCCACCGCTGCTGCCGGCCGATCCTGAAGCGCGCGCCTGGGTGCGCGGTCTGGCATTGATCAACGCCGCCGACTCGCACCCGCTGATCGTGCCGCGCGTGCGCCATTATCTGACCGACGTCTTGAAGCTGGGCGAGACCCAGCTGGTGGCTTGGATCGGACATTGGCTCGGCCTCGGTCTCGAAGCGATCGAGGCGCGGCTGGCGCGTCATCCCGAGAGCGGCGATTTCTGCCATGGCGGGCATCCGACCATCGCCGATATTTGCCTCGTCACCCAGGTGACGCCGGCCAAGACCTTTAATTGGCCGCTCAACAGCTATCCGCGGGTGATGCGGATATACAACACGTGCATGGCGATCCCGGCTTTCACCGACGCCCATCCTGCAAGGCAGCCCGACGCGGAATAGCCCGGCTCACACGGAAGCTTTTGCCGACCTCCGCAGATTACGAGCGCTGGGCGTAGGCGCGCGCCGTGGATGCGAGCCCAGTTTCGGGCGACACCGCAGGCGTCCAGCCGAGGAGGCGACGCGTCTCGTCGTCATCCACTAGCAGCGGCAAGGTCAGGCGGCGCAGCGCCGGGCGTAGTACCGGGACCAGTCTGAGCCCGGCAAACAAGGCCGAGGGCGCCGGAAACAGCCGCACCCGACGCGCGAGCCCGCTCGCCAGCGCTTGGACCAATTCGGGGATCGAAAGATCGACGGCGTCGCGCGCCAGCAGCAGACGACCGCGGGCGCCCGGATGGGTGCAGGCCAGTACCAAAAGATCGATCAGGTTGCCGATGAAGATCAGGCTGCGGCGGCTATCGAGACCGGCGAACGGCAATGGCACACCACTCGCGGTCAGCTTGATCAGCGCCCGCAGATTTCCTTTGACCCCAGGCCCGTAAACCAATGGCGGGCGGACAATAACAAAGTCGAGCCCGCTCGCGCCGGCGGCGGAACTGACGGCGTGCTCGATGGTGAGCTTGGCGCGGCCGTAAGCATCTTGCGGCGATGGCGGGTCGGTGGCGGTAAAGCGGCGGCCGGGCGGCGTCTCCTCGCCCATCGCGCGGATCGAGCTGACGTGAACCAGCCGGCGAACGCCGCCGGCACTCGCGGCCCGCACCAAGGACGCCGCGGCTTTCGCTTCGGCGATGCCGGTCGCTGCCTCGACCGGACGATGCGCGCTCGTCGCGAGATGGATGACGATAGCGACGCCTTTGAGATGGGCGGTCCAATCGGTGTCGGGGCCAATGTCGCCGATCGCTCGCCATTCGACGCCGGCGACAGGCTCCGCGCTTTCGCGAGTGATGCCGCGAACGTCTTGGCCACGCCGCACCAGTTCGCGGCACAGCGCGCGGCCAATAAATCCAGCCGCACCCGTCACCAATATCTGCGGCAGCCCTTACCCCCCATCCGGCACTCCACGAGCTTGATTACGCAAGCGCATCTCTCGCAGATGGATTAAACAGGACGGCATGTATGGACAAGACCGTCCTTATTCTGCCGCCGGCAGGTGCGGTCGCCACGTGACCTCGTGCGATACGATCGGAATTGCGCGCCGAGCCGTTATATGCGGGCCCCTGCCGATGGCGCCCGAAGCTGCTGTTCCTTGTCACCGAGGATTGGTACTTTTGTTCACATCGCCTGCCGGTGGCGCGGGCGGCGTGCGCCGCCGGATTTGATGTTGTCGTCGCCACCCGGGTCCAGGATCACGGCCCGCGCATCCTCGATGAGGGATTAGCATTGCGGCCGCTGCCGTGGCGGCGGCGCGGCGACGGGGCCGCTGGTTCGGCGCGGGCGATTGCGGCGATTGCGCGTCTCTATCGGTCAGAGCGACCCGATATCCTTCACCACGTGGCGTTGAAACCGGTGTTGTTCGGCGGCCTCGCGCGGGCAATCGCTTTTGGCAATGCGCGTGATGCGCCGGTGGTGATCGATGCGGTAATGGGGTTGGGGTCTGGTTTTTCGGCAGCCGGTGTCGCGGCGCGGCTGCGCCGGCCGGCGCTCGGGGTGGCGCTGCGTCTCGCCACCGGCCGTCGCCGCAATCAGGTCGTTGTACAAAACCCCGAGGACGGTGCGGCACTCGCGGCGCTCGGGGTCAAGCGGTCGCGAATATCGCTGATTCGCGGCTCGGGCGTCGATATCCGACATTTCGCACTGCTGCCGATGCCCAAAGGCAATCCGGTCACCGTCGCCCTCGTTTCGCGCATGCTGCGCGACAAAGGCGTGCTCGACGCAGTCGCCGCAATCCGGCTCCCTGCGGACGCGGAATCTGCCGATCGAGCTTGTTTTGGCGGGGCCTCCGGACCCCGACAATCCGGGCTCGCTATCGCCGACTGAGCTGTCTTTGCTCACCGCCGAGCCGGGAGTGACCTGGATTGGTGCGGTCGAGGACGTTCGCGAAGTCTGGCGGCGTGCGGCAATCGCGGTTCTGCCCTCGACCTATGGTGAGGGTGTGCCGAAAGCTTTGCTCGAAGCCGCCGCGTGCGCCCGACCGATCATCGCGACCGATGTTCCCGGCTGCCGCGAGGCGGTCCGGACGGGCGAGAATGCAAATGGCGTCCTCGTGCCGCCGCACGATTTGTCTGCGCTTGTCGACGCGATCGCGGCGCTCGCGGCCGATTCCGCACGGTGCGAAGAGATGGGCAACAACGGCAGAAAATTGGTGGAAGCCCACTTCGCCGAGGAGATTGTCGCCCGTGAGACCTTATCCCTATACCACCGCGCACTTGCCGAAAGAGCGCTGTCGCGATGATCCGAGTGTGGCTTGCGGCTGCGGCGATCGGCGGCTTTCTGTCGGTTGCGGCCGGAGCGATTGCGGCGCATCTGGCGAGCAGGAACCCGCATTCGGCCGAATTGCTGCGCACCGGCGCGCTTTACGGCATGGTTCACGCGGCTGCACTTATCGCACTGGCTGCGCTCGCCGACCGCCGCGACCGCTTCAGCGTGCTGCTGGCGATTGCCGGATGGTGTTTTGTGATCGGGATCTGCCTCTTTAGTCTCAGCCTGTTCGCGCTGGCATTGACCCGGTATCCCTGGTTCGCTGCAGTGACGCCGTTTGGCGGGACGGCGTTGTTGGTAGGGTGGGCCGCGCTTGGGCTCGGGGCGGTTCGGTGGCGGTGATTTGAGGGATAGGGGCCATTGCGGGATTTCGAACATCGCGCGCGCCGCGAGCCGCTGATGTCCAATTTGTCGACAGCGAGGGCTGGCAATGACAACGCTCCTCTATACCCATCCAGGCTGTCTCGATCACGATCCGGGATTGCATCATCCCGAATCTCCGAATCGGCTGCGGGCCGTGCTTGCCGCACTCTCCGGCTCGCAATTTGCCGAACTGGATCGCCGTGAAGCGCCGGAGGCGACGCTGGAAGATCTGCTTCGGGTCCACCCGCTGCACCATGTCGAGCGCATCCTGAATGCTGTGCCCATCGCGGGCCATGTCGCGATCGACGCTGACACAGTCCTCTCCGCGGCCTCGGGGCGGGCAGCGTTGCATGCGGCCGGTGCAGCGACCGTCGCCGTTGACGCTGTCGTCGCCAAAGAGGGCGCCAACGCCTTTTGCGCGGTGCGGCCCCCCGGTCATCACGCGGAACCCGGCCGCGCCATGGGGTTCTGCCTGTTCAACAACGCCGCGATCGCCGCGTTGCGGGCGCGCGATGTACACGGGCTCGAACGGGTGGCCGTGGTCGATTTCGACGTGCATCACGGCAACGGGACCCAGGCGGCGTTTGAAAGCGACGAGACCCTGTTCTATGCCTCGACCCATCAATATCCGCTCTACCCCGGAACCGGCGCCGCGAGCGAGACCGGGGTCGGCAACATCGTCAACGTGCCGTTGCGCCCAATGTCGGGATCGGGGCCGTTTCGGCGCGCGTTCAGCGAGCGGATATTGCCGGCGCTCGATGATTTTCGGCCGAGATTGGTGATCATTTCGGCCGGGTTCGACGCCCACCGCCACGATCCGCTGGCTCAGCTTATGCTCGATGAAAGCGACTATGTGTGGGTGACCGAACGGCTGGTCGAACTGGCTTACCGCCATGCCGAGGGGCGCCTCGTCTCGACATTGGAGGGCGGCTACGACCTCCAGGCGCTCGGCGCCAGCGCCGCCGCGCATGTCCGAGTGCTGATGGCCGCCTGAGCCCGCGTGATTCAGTGACTGTTGCTGTTCTGTGACAGCGCGGTGATAATAGCCACTCGCAAATGGATAAAGCGCGCTTTCAATTTCGCGCCGTTTGCTAGATAGAGCAGCGATGGCCGAGACCAATCCGCCACCCGAAATTTCGAGCATGAGTTTCGAAGATGCGCTCGCCGAACTTGAACAGATCGTGCGGCGGCTCGAAGCGGGACAAGTCAAGCTCGACGAAGCAATCCTCTCCTACGAGCGTGGAGCTCTCTTGAAGCAGTATTGCGAACGAAAGCTCAACGAGGCGCAACAACGGGTCGAGCGCATCGTTGTCGGCGCGGATGGCGCTATTTCGACGGAGCCGGCGAAGTTTGACTGACACGCTGTGGCCCGAAGGGATGTCGTTTGAGGGAGCGCTCGCCGAGGCGGCAGCGCTGACCGATTCGTTGCTCGAGCGACTGTTGGTCGTGCCGCCCGACCTCGAAGCACGCGTCTACGAGGCGATGCGCTACGCGGCGCTGGGGCCGGGCAAGCGCCTTCGTCCGTTCTTGGTCCTTGCCGGCGCGCGGCTCTTTGGAACCAGCCGACAATATGCGCTGCAAGTGGCGGCCGCGATCGAAATGGTGCACGCCTATTCCCTGGTGCATGACGATTTGCCGGCAATGGACGACAGCGAGCTGCGGCGCGGGCGGCCGACTTGTCACAGGGAGTTCGACGAAGCGACCGCAATACTTGCCGGTGACGGCTTGCTGACCATGGCATTTGAGACATTGGCGCATTCCGACACGCATGCCGACCCAGCGGTGCGCTGTGAATTGGTCGCTGAACTCGCCGCCGCTGCTGGTGCCGCTGGAATGGTTGGAGGTCAGATGATCGACTTGATTGCCGAGCATCGCTCGCTCGACATCGGTGCAATCAACCGATTGCAGCGGATGAAAACCGGCGCCCTAATCGCGTTTTCCTGCGAGGCCGGGGCGATACTGGGGCGAGCGCCGGTCGAAGCGCGCACCGCATTGCGCGGTTATGCGCATGACCTCGGGCTTGCTTTTCAGATCGCCGACGATCTCCTTGACGTCGAGGGCTCGCCGGCGGAGACGGGCAAGCCGGCCGGAGCCGATGCCGCCGCCGGCAAGGCGACCTTCGTCTCAATCCTCGGTGTCAAGCGGGCGCGCAGCCAGGCCGAACTGCTGATCGGTCAAGCCGTCGCGCATCTTGATTTGTTCGGGGTAAGAGCGGAACTTTTAAGAGAAGCGGCGCGATTTGTAATCAGCCGTCGCACTTGAGGAGCCTGCATTGGACTCAAACCCGACTCGCCCGATCTCCAATCGGACGCCGTTGCTTGACCGGATCGACATACCAGCCGATCTGCGCCGGCTGCCCGAATCGGATCTGCGCCAACTCGCCGATGAGTTGCGCGCCGAGCTGATCGACGCGGTCTCGATCACCGGTGGTCATTTCGGCGCCGGGCTTGGCGTCGTCGAGCTTACGGTCGCGTTGCATTACGTCTTTGATACGCCGAACGACCGGCTGATCTGGGATGTCGGTCACCAGGCCTATCCGCACAAGATCCTTACCGGCCGGCGCGACCGCATTCGCACGATCAGGCAGGGCGGCGGCCTTTCCGGTTTCACCAAACGCTCCGAAAGCGAGTACGACCCGTTTGGCGCAGCCCATAGCTCAACCTCGATCTCATCGGGACTGGGCATGGCGGTTGCCCGCGATCTGTGTGGCGAGCGGCGCAACATTATTGCCGTCATCGGCGATGGCGCGATGAGCGCCGGCATGGCGTATGAGGCGATGAACAATGCCGGGGCGATGGATTCGCGGCTGATCGTAGTCCTCAACGACAATGACATGTCGATCGCCCCACCGGTCGGCGCGATGAGCGCCTATCTGTCCCGGCTGCTGTCCTCAAAGTCGTTTATGTCGTCTGCGGCACATCGCCAAGGAAGTAGCGCGCCATTTCCCAAAGCCGCTCGAAGATGCCGCACGGCGCGCCGAGGAACTTGCCCGCGGTTTTGTCACCGGCGGCACATTGTTTGAGGAGATGGGGTTCTATTACGTCGGCCCGATCGACGGTCACAACATCGATCATCTGCTTCCGGTGCTGAAGAATGTCCGAGACACCAAGGAGACTGGCCCGAT
Source organism: uncultured Alphaproteobacteria bacterium (assembly GCA_963777435.1). GTDB lineage: Bacteria > Pseudomonadota > Alphaproteobacteria > ATCC43930 > CGMCC-115725 > AP-15. The sequence goes on along the minus strand of CAVZQT010000003.1, from coordinate 945,576 downwards.
CCTGGTCCACGCCGTCACCGAAAAAGGCCACGGCTATCTTTCGGCCGAACAAGCCGACGACAAATGGCACAGCGTCGCCAAGTTCGACGTGATCACCGGAACACAGGCAAAGTCGAGCTCGAAGGCGCCATCCTACACCAGCGTTTTCGCCAAGGCGCTGATCAAAGAGGCCGAGGCAGATGACCGGGTAATCGCGATCACCGCGGCGATGCCGTCCGGCACCGGGCTCAATCTGTTTGGCGAGAAGTTTCCGAACCGCTGCTTTGATGTCGGTATCGCCGAACAGCATGCGGTGACTTTTGCCGCGGGGCTCGCTGCCGAAGGAATGAAGCCGTTCGCGGCGATCTATTCGACCTTTCTGCAGCGCGCCTATGACCAGGTCGTACACGACGTAGCGATCCAAAGCCTGCCGGTGCGCTTTGCGATTGATCGCGCCGGGCTGGTCGGAGCCGATGGTCAGACCCACGCCGGCTCGTTCGATGTGACCTATCTCGGCTGCCTGCCAGGCTTCGTTATCATGGCGGCCGCAGACGAGGCGGACCTCGTCCATATGGTCGCGACCTGCGCCGCCTTCGACGAGGGCCCTTCTGCGGTGCGTTATCCGCGCGGCGACGGCATCGGTGTAGCGCTCCCCGAGCGCGGCGTACCGCTCGAGATCGGCCGCGGCCGCATCATGCGGGAAGGCACGACCATCGCGCTGCTGAGCCTCGGAGGCCGCCTAAGCGAGTGCATGAAGGCGGCGCAAGAGCTGGCGTCCTATGGGCTGTCGACAACGGTCGCCGACGCCCGCTTTGCCAAGCCACTCGACGCCGATCTGATCAACCGGCTGGCGCGCGAGCATGAAGTCGTGATCACGGTTGAGGAGGGCGCGATCGGCGGGTTCGGCAGCCATGTCCTGCATCACCTGGCGGGAAACGGCCTGCTCGACCATGGGCTCAAGATCCGCACGATGATGTTGCCGGACCTGTTCCTTGATCATGATAGTCCGCAGACGCAATACGATAGGGCCGGGCTTAACGCCCGCCAGATCGTGGCGATGGCGCTGTCTGCGCTTGGCCGCGAGATCGCGGAACAGCCGGCTCGAGCTTAATCCCGGGCTCTTCGCTGAGGCTCGGCGTGTACCGCTGAAGGCGGTTTTGCGATCGAAGCGCCGCGCCGATCAACTGGTGACGGACCGCGGCCTTGCCGAAAGCCGCGCGCGCGCCCAAGCTCTGATCCTCGCCGGCTTGGTGTTCAGCGGCGAACGCCGGATCGACAAGGCCGGCGAGCTATTGTCCGAAGATGCCGCAATCGAACTCAGGGGCCGCGATCATCCTTGGGTGTCGCGCGGCGGGATCAAGCTCGCCCATGCGCTCAACCACTTCGCGATCGATCCGCGCGGTTGGATCGCCCTCGATATCGGCGCGTCGACCGGCGGTTTCACCGATGTTCTGCTGACGCTCGGGGCGGCGCGTGTTTACGCGGTCGATGTCGGACACGGCCAACTGGCCTGGAAACTGCGCCAGGATCCGCGGGTCGTCGTCTGCGAGCGGACAAATGCACGAGCGCTTAGCCGCGCGCTGGTGCCGGAACCGCTCGACCTGATCACTTGCGATGCGAGCTTTATCGGGTTGGCGACGGTGTTGCCGGCGCCGCTCGCACTCGCCGCGGAAAACGCGTCTCTCGTCGCTTTGGTCAAGCCGCAATTCGAAGCCGGACCGGGCGGGGTAGGGAAGGGCGGTGTCGTGCGCGATCCGGCGGTTCACCGCGAGGTCTGTGAGCGCGCCGCGGCCTGGGTCGCGGCACAACCCGGTTGGGTGACGGTCGGTGTCGTCGAAAGCCCGATCCTCGGCCCTGAAGGCAATCGGGAATTCCTGCTTCATGCTCGCCACGGCCTGGCGGTGCTATAAGGGTGCTGTTGCGCTGGCGAATGTCCACTTCACGCCGGTTCCGGTTGCTGCGCGAGGGCATCCAACACGGTTTGCAGGTCGCCGAAGCGAAATGGTTTCTCCAACAGCGCCGCGGGCCGTTCCGCCAACGAACGCCCGGGACCAAACTTGCTGCCGCTTAAGGTGAGAGTGGTGATTCCGAGAGCTGCACAATCACGCACGAGGGTGTTTTCGTCACCGACCGCCAGTACCAGGTCGGTTACGACCACATCGATTTCACCCGTCGCCAGTGACGTGGCCGCTTCGGCTGCATCGGCGCAGGTCTTGACCGCGTGACCGCAATCGGCTAGAAGCCCGGCAAAGAACTCGCGGATATGTTGGTCGGAGTCGGCTATTAAGACGCGCGCCAAGGTCAGCCTCGATCCGGGCTGTTTTAAGTTTTAGCCCAGCTTGATCGAACACCAAAATTGATAACAAACCGTGAACGTCATCGGGACGTAAAAAAGACGCTGCTGCCGTATCACCCGATGCCGCATTCCTCAGGGGACACGATTGGATCGTCAAGTGACCGGCTGGCCGGAGCGAGTGACATTCGCCCGCAAGCGGACGTCAACCGGTCGTAACTTTCTTTTTCTTCAAAGCCTGCCGGCTCGATTTTTCGAGCGCCTCGCTTCTGCTCTAGCGGCGCTAGGCCACGCCGTATACCGGGTCAATTTCAACGGCGGCGATGGCGCGTTTTGGCGACTTGGCAACGCGGTTGATTTTCGCGGCGATCTGCAGGAATGGCCGGGTTTTCTCGACGACTTGGTTTGTAACAAAGCAATTAGCGACATTATCCTGTTCGGCGATTGCCGCCCGCTCCACCGCGCCGCAATTCGCGTCGCGGAGCGCCGCCGCGTCCTCGTGCATGTGGTCGAAGAGGGCTATATGCGCCCGGATTGGATCACTTTCGAAAGAGGCGGCGTCAACGGCTATTCGTCACTGCCCAAGGACCCCGATTGGTATCGCGAGCAAGCCCGCGATCTGCCGGAATGGGAACAGCCGGCCAAAGTTCCCGGCAGTTTTCGCCGCCGCGCCTTTGAGGATGTCCTTTATAACTGCGCATCGGCCGCCTTGATCTGGCGCTTTCCCTACTACCGCACCCACCGGCCGTATTATCTGCTGATCGAATATGCGGGCTGGCTGCGCCGGCTCGCATTGAAGCGTAAATTCGAACGACAGGCAGCCGCGGCAATCGAGGCGTTAACTGGCGACCCAATCTATTTCTTCCCGCTGCAGCTCGATTGCGACTACCAGATGCGGGTGCATTCACCGTTTCGCGCGACCTCGCTGGCGATCGACCACGTGCTCCGTTCCTTTGCTCAGCATGCGCCGTCAGCCGCGCGGCTCGTTGTCAAACTGCACCCGATGGACAGCGGTCTGGTGAATTGGTCCGGCATGGTTGGGCATGTTGCGACCGAATACATGATCGCGGAGCGCGTGACGGTACTCGATGGCGGCGATTTGCCAAAGCTGCTGGCGCGGGCGCACGGCGTTGTGACCGTTAACAGCACTGTTGGCAGCATCGCGCTGGCAAAGGGTCTGCCGGTGATCGCCCTCGGCAGCGCCGTATACGATATTGCCGGCCTGACTTACCGGGGTGACCTCGATCAGTTCTGGACCGAAGCCGCGCCGCCCGATGCCGAGCTGTTCGACGACTTCCGTCGCGTGCTCGCCGCGCGCTGCATGATCCCCGGATCGTTCTTCAATGAGACGGGGCTGCGGTCGCCGTTGAGGCAGCGGTGCAGCGGCTCGAAGCGGCATACGCCCTGCCGGTGCGCAACCTCGCGGAGGACCGCCAACCCGTTGCTGCGGGACCCGCCGAGGCCATTGCCGCCGAGTAGCTTCGAGCGAAGTTGGGGGCAATCGGAAGCCGAGCGGTCAAGAGCGCTAATTCCCGGCAGGTGCCGCTGAAACGAGCTTTGTTCCGAGGAATTTCCCGCCGCCGCCGAAATCGAAGCCATAGCGGACCCGGCCGACAATGGCGCAGGCGTGGCAGAGATCGCGCAACAGGTACCCGACAACGATCCGCCGCCCGCCGTGAGAGACCTCCGGCCGCGATGCGCCGCGGTCACCGGGCCAGAAGGTGACATTCGGGTAATGCCGGTGAATTTCCGCGTAGGCCGACGACGACAGCATCTCTCGTTAATGACAGATAGCGTTGATCGTCGACATCGATCAAAGGCGGCGTCCCATTGACCAGCAGCCACGCATCGTTCTCGTTGGCGCGGAACGGATAGAAGACGTGGGCGACAGCAAACGGTCCGCCGGTCGGATCAAGTGCCTGCAGGTATGCTTGATTGCCGAGGCGCCGGGTAAAGTCGAGCGCCGCCTTCGAGGCGCCGGAACTAGCCATGAGGTCGGCAAAGCAGTCGTCGAATGCCATACCGCGGCGCCCGTCGCACCTGGTGTGGAAACGCGCCATAAAGCCGCTATCAGGATGCCAGATCGCCGCCGCCGTCACGGCTCCCTCGGCCCAAGCTTGGCGCAAGCCTACCGCGCAGATCAAGACTGCCAGCAGGGCCCGCACAACCGCAATTTCCCGGTTAACTTGCTCAATTCGGCGCTTTTCCGGCCTGAAATACCCGTTGGGCTTCGGTCACGGAACGGGGGAGCCCCTTCTACGTTACGCGCGGTCCTGGTCGTTAAAGCGCCCATGCGACGGACACCAAATAAAGCAATAATTGGGTCGAAGAAAAGAGATGTGCACGACGAATGCCTGGGGGCAGGACGCTTTCGCTGCGTCCTGCCGGGCTGCGTCAGTTCGGGGTCCAGGTAAGGCTGCGGATTTCGGTAAACTCGCGCGGCAATTTGCGCCACGAATCCCCAGCATTGCCGCTCGAGTAGAGTTCGCCGTAGTGACTGCAGGCGAGGATCAGCCCCGGGTCCTCCGCATGCGTCGCAAACGCCCAAATCGGCGAATTGGGTGCATCGGGCAGCGACAGCCGCTGCCAGGTTTTGCCGCCGTCTTTCGAGCGCTGGATTGCCCCGGTACTGCCGGCCGCTCCATCGCCGGTGGCGACAAACATCGTGTTGGGATCGTCGGTCTTTAACGCCAGACCGCGGCAATAGGGCAGCGCGAAGTGCTTCCCAACCCCGAGGCCCTCCCAGCTTTCGCCCTTGTCGGTGCTGGCAAAGATTTCGCGCGGCGTGCTGGTCAGCACGGTTTTGCCGTTGCCTGCCGGGCGCACCGCCATGTCGTGGATGTCGGGATCGTTGAGGCCACCCGCGATCCGCGTCCAGGTTTCGCCGCCATCAAGGCTGCGACGCACGCCGTCGACCTCGACACCCGCCCAGATCACGCGGCGATCGGAGGGATCGACGGTCAATGCCGTGACCCGCGGCACGCCGACATTCGGGCAGTCCTCGACCATGTCCACCGGCAATTGCCGCCACTCACGCCCGCCATCCCTTGAACGGAACAGGGCCGCCGGGCGGGTGCCGGCGAAGATCGTGTCGGGATCGGTCGGATCGAACGCGATCTTCCACACGTCCATCTTGTTCATCGGCGAGTCGAGGTGCTCGAAAGTCCGCCCGCCGTCGACGCTCTTGTAGAGGCCGTCATCGGCGCCGGCGAATACGGTACGCGGCTCGCGTGGGTGCACCGCGAGGCCATAGACGCGGCTCTCGTTGCCGATCCCGCGCCGGACCCGGCTCCAGCTGTCGCCGCCATCGGTGCTGGTCCACGCCCCACTGCCGACGGTGCCGACGCAGATCGTGATATTGCCGGTCATGTTCCGTTGTCCCAGCCGGTGTGGGAGATGTCGATCACGACGCCGTCCGGGCCGGCCCATTTCATCTCGAAATTGCGGTGGGAGCCGGCCACCATTTCCATGTCGAGACCGTCTTTTGCGGTCAACTGCTGGCCTGACGCCTTTTCGAGCTTCGCCGCCGCTTCATCGAGGTCTTCAACTTCGAAGCCGAAATGATGAATGCCGTCGAAATTGGCACCGTGTGCCCCGACATCGGCATCCTTTTCGGTTTTATAGTTAAGGATCGCCATGTTGATGTAACCGTCGGTCAAAAACACTGCGCCGCGCGGGTTGCGGCGGATCTCGCGCATCCCGAACGCCTCCTTATAAAATGCGGCGGTCTTGTCCGGGTCCTTGGTCGTCAACGCGATATGTCTGAGCCTGGACATTACCTTCCCTCCTTGTCCAAGTTAGCCGATTGAGCGTAGCAGCCGCTGCTTTAGCCAAACTCCGGTAGCCTAATACGCGCCGCAGCGCCGCGCAAACCCGACAAGAGCACTGGGTAATCGGCTACTCAGCGGTTGAGCCGATCGTGCCCCGGTCCACTCCCCAAATTTGTTGTAGGGCGGGTGTAACCCGCCATGGCACGGGCGAAATTGGGCGGCGGGTTGCGCTGGCGCTCCACCCGCCCTACCACGCAATTCCTTAAAAGTAGGGGACGAGGTTGGCGCGGATGCGGTCGAGGATGGAGATCGCGGGGTCGGGAAAGTCGAAGGGACGCCCGGTGATCGTCTCGAATACCTCGACATAAAGGCGAGCGGCTTCGGCGACAATTTCGTGCGGGATTGGCGGGATCGGATCGCGATAAGGATCACAACGCGCCGTCACCCAGCGCCGGACAAAATCCTTGTCGAGGCTTTCGGGCGGCTCGCCGCGCTCGAACCGTGACAAGATAGGTCTCGGCCAGCCAATAGCGGCTGCTGTCCGGGGTGTGGATCTCGTCGGCCAATACAATGGCCCCGTCGGCGTCGAAGCCGAACTCGTATTTGGTGTCGACCAGGATCAGCCCATGCTGCAGCGCGATTTCGCGCCCGCGCGCGAACAGCGCCAAGGCCAGCCCGGAGACCGTCTCCCACTGCTCGTGCGGTCAGCAGCTTGCGGGCGATGATGTCGTCGGCGCTCAACGGCTCGTCATGGCCGCCGTCGAACGCCTTGGTGGTCGGGGTGATTATCGTCGCGGGCAGTTTCTGGTTTTCCCGCAGGCCATCGGGAAATTGGATGCCGTAGATCCGCCGCTTGCCCGATCGATACATCGGCCAGATTGAAGTGCCGGTGGTACCGGTCAGGTAATCGCGCACGACGATCTCGACCGGCATGATCGCCAGCCGCCGGCAGACCAGCACATTCGGGTCGGGATAGGCGATTACATGGTTCGGGCAGATGTCGCGGGTTGCGTCGAACCAGAAGCGCGCGATCTGGGTCAGCGCCTGCCCCTTTAGCGGGATCACCGTAATAATCCGGTCAAAAGCGCTGAGCCGGTCGGTGGCGATGATGATGCGGCGGCCATCGGGCAGATCGTAATTGTCACGTACCTTGCCGCGATAATAATTTGGCAGCTCAGGGATCGTCGCGTCGGCCAGAACCTGGTCGAGATATGGACCGAGCGACGCCCGATCGATCATGCGCCAATCCGGCCGCAGCCCGCGTTAGCGGTGACCGCCGCCTCCGCCATGGCCACCACCGCCGCCACCCCAACCGCCGCCGTGACCACCACCCCAGCCGCCGCCGTGACCGCCACCCCAGCCGCCGCCACCGCCCCAGCCGGCACGGCTGTAGCCACCGCCATAGCCGCGACCGTAGCCGCCGTATCCGTAGCCGCGACCGTAGCCACCCCAGCCACGGCCGTAACCCCAGCCGCGACCATAGCCCCAGCCCCAACCACGGCCCCACCAGCCGCCCCAGCCCCAACCCCAGCCAGGCCAACCCCACCAGCCCGCATACCACCATGGCGACCAGCCCCACCACGGCCATCCCCAGGCATAATAGGGCGATCCTCCCCAGCCGTAGCCGGACCAGGAAGAATAACCGCCCTGATACGGGGCTTGAGTGCCATAACCACCGTATGGCTGCTGATAACCGTAAGGCTGCTGATATTGATAATTGGGCGCTGCCGAGCTCGGCTGATACGAATAATTCGGCGCGGTCTGCTGTGGGTAAGAATAAGTCTGCGCCCAGGCCGAAACCGTCAACTCGCCAACAACCCCGACGCCCGCCAAAAGCGCCACCCCGGCAAAGGCAATTCGCCGCAACCGACCCAATCCTGCGCCCACCGACATCGCTCCCTCCACTCAGCCCCCGCCCAGGGCCTACGACAACGTGCTATATGGATAGGCCATTCCGCTTGTCATCCTCCCCGTTGGAGGCCGGCAAACGAGGTCACACCGGGGTCACAGCGTGGCGGTCTTGACTGGAGGGGTAATGGCAAGATCCGGCAAGAGTGCGGTGCGGTCGGCCTCCCGGGAACCGCCCGCCTCGGCGCCACTGATCCGGGTCGTTGCAATGCCGGCCGACGCCAATCCGAATGGTGACATCTTCGGCGGCTGGCTGCTGGCGCAGATGGACCTTGCCGGCGGCAACCTCGCGGTCCAGCCGGCGCGCGGCCGCTGCGCCACGGTCGCAGTCGATGGCATGGTGTTTCACGAGCCGGTGTTTGTCGGCGACGAAGTCAGCTGCTATGGCGAGGTGATCCGCACCGGCCGAACCTCGATTACGACGCGGATCGAGGCGTGGCGGCGCAATCTCTTTTCCGGTGAGGTGCGAAAGGTCACCGAAGCAATCTTCACCTATGTCGTGCTCGGCGACGACCGCCGGCCGCGCCCGCTGGAGCCACCATCGATCGAGCCGCAAAGCTGACTGGAGAAACGGAGTCGTGGCCAGATGGGGGCGGGGGTGGTCAGTCGCGGACGATGTGGTTCCGGGCCTCGTCCCAGCGGGCCCGCACCCGCATTCCCGGGGCCAGCGACAGGGAAGCTGCAGCAGCCTGGTTCTGCTGGTAGGCGATCAGCGGCTCACCGTTTGGCAGACGCAAGTAAAGATGGCTGACAAAGCCATGATAGACGATTTGCTCGACCACGGCATCGGCGCTGTTTGGCGGCGCCGGGGCATTATCGGCCTCCTCGACAATCAGCGGTTCGACCGTGATCGACTCCGGCCGCAACGCGACGGTGACCGGACTCTCGAGCGGGCGCGCCACTCCGACCGTCAGCACCGCGCCGCTTTCGGCGGCGATCCGCGACGCCCCCTCCGCGACCTGGTCGACCCGCCCGTGAAAGAAGTTCGCGGCGCCGAGAAAACTCGCGACAAAGCGCGAGGCCGGCCGCTGGTAGACCTCCGCCGGTGATCCGGTCTGCTCCAATTGGCCGTCGCGCATGATCGCGATCCGGTCGGCCATGGTCAGCGCCTCGTCCTGGTCGTGGGTTACCATGACCGTCGTGATCCCGAGCCGGCGCTGTAATCCCCGCAACTCGACCTGCATTTCCTGGCGCAAGCTCTTGTCGAGCGCGCCCAAAGGCTCGTCCAGCAATAACAGAGTCGGCTGGATCACGAGCGCGCGCGCCAACGCCACCCGCTGCTGCTGACCGCCGGACAGCTGCGCCGGCATCCGCATGCCGTAATCGCCGAGCTGCACCAATTGCAAGGCCGCCATTACCCGCGCTGCGCGGGCGTCGCGCGGGATGCCGCGAGCTTCGAGCCCAAAGGCGACATTGTCGGCGACATTCATATGCGGAAACAGCGCGTAGTTTTGAAACAACATGCCGATATTGCGGCGATATGCCGGCAGTCGGCTGATAGGCCGGTCGTCGAGAAAAATCTCGCCGGCGCTCGGCTCGATCAGTCCGGCGACCATGCGCAATGTCGTGGTCTTGCCGCAGCCCGAAGGGCCCAGCAGCGCGACCATGCTGCCCGGCTCGATTACCAGATTGAGGCGGTCGACCGCCCGCGTTTCGCGAAAGACGCGGGTCAGTTCACGCAGACGCAGCGCAACCGCGCCCGCCGCGAAATCACGAGATGAAAACTTCGTTGTACTTTTCGACGAGCTTTGGCCGGAGCGGATTGATGAAGTTCCAGTCGGGGCTGAAAATCCCCATCTCGTCCATCTTGCTCTCGGGATAGGCGATATATTTTGCGACATCCGGCTTGAACTCCAGGCCATCAATGGTCGGGGCGGCGAGCGTGGCTTCGGCCAGCCCCTGCTGCACACCGGGATCGAGCATCCAGTTGATAAATGCGATGCCGAGCTCGCGATCGGGCGCGTTCTTGACCAAGGTCGCGGTATTGATGCCGGCAAACGTCCCTTCACGGGGATAGCACATCGCCACCGGTGCGCCCTTGGCGTTGTAAGGATTGACGCTTTTTGAATAAAACAGGCCGGCGACGTCGGCCTGGCCCTGGATCATCTGGGTGATCGCTTCCTCGTTTTGGAATATGCTGAGCACATTGGGCTTCAACGCCTCCATTTTGGGCCAGGCCTGATCGATCAAGTATTGCGCTTGGGCATAGGGTTTGCCGGTCGCGAGCGTGACCGCGGCAATCAGCAAATAGATGCTCTGTGTTGCTTTGGGCGTCTCCATCAGAAAGCGCTGGCGGAATTTCGGGTCCCACAACTCGGCATAGGTTTCGAGCGGCTTTGTCGTCTGAGTCGCGTAGGCAAGGCTCGCCGTCGACATCGCAAATCCGGCGCCATACCCGTCGTAAAAGACAAAGCGTTTTAACAGCCGCTTCATGTTGGGGATTTCGTCTGCGGGCAATTTATCGATCAGTCCTTCGTTTTTGCCCATCGCGACGCCGACATCATCGACAAACATGACGCTGTAGCGCGGGTTGTTGCGGGTCGCGCGCAGTGCGGCGATCTGTTCGAGGGTGACGCCGAGCGTCGTATAGACCTTGCAATTGTGCTTGGCCTCAAACGCCGGGATGATCGTTTTGCGGACGTGTTCGCCCTGCTTGCCGGTATAGATGCCGACCGTGATCGAGCGCTCGGCCGCATGGCCACGCCGCCCAATGACGAATGGCATTGCGAGAGCAGCAGCGCCGCCAAGCACGGCACGGCGTGCTATTTTTGTGGTCAAAGCAGTTTCTCCTATTGCTGAGGGATTACATCGCCAGCCCACGGCGCAACCCGGCGACCCGCTCGACGATCAGCACGACCGCTACCGCGAATACGATCAACAGAGTTGAGATCGCCGCCAATGACGGCTCGAAAACATTGGCGATGCGCTGGAAAATCAATAGCGGCACCGGATTGTGCTGGGCATCGGCGAGCCACATCGAGATCGGAAAATTGTCGAACGAGACCATAAAGGCAAAAAGCGCGCCGGCGGCGAGCCCGGGGGCGATCTGCGGCACGGTAATGCGGCGAAAGACCCGCCAATGCGCCGCACCCAGAGTCTGCGCCGCCTCTTCGAGCGTACGATCGGCGAGCATCAGGCTCGCGGTCACCGTGCGCACGATATACGGCATCGTCACCAACACATGGGCGATGAACAGATTGAGCGCGGTGTTGTCGGAGCGCAGCATCGAGAATAGCTGCAACAAGGCGACCCCGGTAATCAGCACCGGGAAGACCAGCGGCGACAATAGCAACGCCGCCGCTGCGTCACGGCCCGGGAACTGGCCGCGCACTATTGCGAAGGCGGCCGGCACGCCCAACAACAACGCGCCAATCGTCGCCGCCAATGCCAACTCGGTGCTGAAGGCGAGCGAACTGAGGAATTCCGGGTCGCGCACGACTTGCCCGTACCATTTGAGGGTAAAGCTGCGCGGCGGAAACACGACAAAAGCGGTGTCGTTGAACGAGATCGCGACTGTCACGACGAGCGGCGCCAAGGTGAAGATCAGCACCGCCGCCGTGATCGGCAATAACAGCCAGGCGAGCGGCCCCGTGAGCCGGCTGTTCATCGGACGTCCCGCATCGCCGCGCGCCGGTCCAAGAGGCGCATCGAGAGGATGTTGACGCCGAGCACGATAGCCACCAGCACGCTCGCGACGGTCGCGCCAAACGGCCAGTCGTAGACCGCCAGGATCTGCTGATCGACCAGCATGCCCAACATTTGCGCGCTGCTGCCGCCGAGAATGGCAGGTGTCACAAACGAGCCGGCAGTCAGCGAGAACACCAACGTGCTGCCGACCGCGAGCCCCGGCAGGCTCAGCGGAAACGTGACGCGGCGAAAGCGGCGCCAGGCGGTGGCACCGAGCGTCGTTGCCGCATCGTCGAGCGAGGGGTCGATTTTGCCGAGCGCCGAGGCCAACGGCAGCACCATCAATGGGAAGAAAACGTGCAGCGAGCCGATCTCGACCGCGGTCTCGGTATAGAGCAGCCGCAGCGGGTGGTGGATAAAGCCTGTCGCGAGCAACAGCCAGTTCAGCACCCCATTCGGGCCGTTGCCGAGGATCACCTGCCAGCCATAGGTGCGGACGACGACGCTGACGATCAGCGGGGCGATGACGATCATCGTGATGACGCGTGCCGCGGCGGCTGATGTTGCGCACCATGACCAGCGCCACCGGATAGCCGAGCAACGCCGCTGCAACCGTCGTCATCAGGCTGATCCGCAACGTCGTCAACAGCACGTGCGAATAGAGTGCGGTGCCAAAGAAATGGGCGTAATGCGCCGCGGTCAGCGGCAATCCGACCGTGCCCTGCGCCGACTGTGTCAGAAAGCTGTAGGCGAACAAGGTCGCGGCGGGCAGCAGGAAGAAGAACGTGAGGAACAGCACGGCGGGCAGCAGCTGCGCGCCGGCGGTCAGCTGGCTCGACGTGAGCAGCGGCGCCCGACGGCGAAGCGGGGCGGGGAGGGGGATAGAACTGACTGCGGCCGGAGAAGCGGCCATGGGAGACTCCGATCTCGGTTTGCCTGCGCTCCTCCCTGGTCCAAGCTACGCAAGGTCCATGCCACGCAGCTGGCGGTCGACAGACTTCTGCCTGGGGCGTATCTCGGCCGTTGTGCCGTTATTCGTAAGGAGCGCTTCGCTTGCCGCCGAGATTTCAACCGCGCCGCAGCGTGTTATTCATGCCCGGCACCAACCCGCGCGCTCTCGAAAAGGCGCGCGACCTGCCGGCCGATGGGCTGATCTTTGATCTCGAAGATGCGGTCGCACCCAGCGCTAAGGAGGCGGCCCGCGCGGCGGTAGCGCAAGCGCTGGGAATGGGCGGCTACGGCCGGCGCGAACTGGTATTGCGGATCAACGCCCTCGAGACGCCTGGGGCGAAGCCGATCTCGCCATCGCGGCCGGGCTGCCGATCGACGCGTTATTGTTGCCAAAGGTCGAGACCGCCGAGCAGGTGTGCCGTGTCATCGCACGGCTCGATGGCCTCGGCGCCCCCACCGCACTCGCGCTGTGGTGCATGTTGGAGACGCCGCGCGGCATTATCGCCGCCGGCGAAATCGCCGCGGCGAGCCCCCGGGTCGCGGCATTGGTGGCCGGCACCTCCGATCTGACCACGGATCTGCACGCCCTGCATACGCGCGACCGCGCCCCGGTGATGACGGCGCTCGGTCTCCTATTGCTCGCCGCCCGGGCTCATGGGCTCGTGGCGCTCGACGGGGTTCATCTCGATCTCGCCGATGATGAAGGCTTTGCGGCGGCATGCCTTCAAGGCCGATCGTTCGGCTTTGACGGCAAAACCCTGATCCATCCCAAGCAGATCAAGGCGGCCAATCGCGCCTTTGCGCCGAGCCCCGAGGAATTGGCGTGGTCACGGCGCGGCGTTGCCGCCCACGCCGAAGCCGAAGCGCGCGGCGCTGGAATTACATTGCTTGACGGCCGGCTCGTCGAAAATCTGCATGTCGAGGAGGCGCGCCGCCTGCTGGCGATTGCTGACGAAATCGAGCAGCTGCAGGCCGAGGCGGAAATAGCAGCTCAGCCTAAATCCGATTAGTTATCGAGCCGCCACTCGTAGAATAACGGCCCCTCGAACGAGTCCCCCTGCTTGTCGCTGGCCCGGAAGCGCTTGTCGTCCGGCAGCTTCTCATCGTCCATGCGAACGACGGTGGCGTCGCGCGCCTTCAACGCGTCGAGCAGGCCCGGCAACGGCATGCCGTCCCAACGCTTCTTTACCGCCATGTCGTGATCCACCGGCAGCAGTGCGGCCAGGCCATGCGGCATCAGCTCCAATCCGTGCTCGCGCAGTGTCGCGTTATGGCTGCCGTGATGCCCGACCTTGTAGAAGACGGTGCGCTTCAATAGATCAGTTGCCGAGACCGTCTTATTGCCGTCCATGGTCCAGTTTACTTGCTGCCACGACAGCCAGTTGCCGACTTGCGCATCGGCCGGGAAAAGCAAAACCTCGCCGCCCGACGAGAGTTCGATCGCCAATACCAGGCTGGTATTGTTGGTCGCCGAGTTCAGGTTCAGCGCGAATTGCGCGGCATTGCCGAGCCAGTCCTCGTCGATGCGGCGCCAGCTCTGATCCTGATCGCCCATATCGCTGCCGGGGCCGTAATAGTGACGCTGTAAGAACTCGGCAGTCGCGTCAGGCATCCTCAGATCGCCCTGCTGTGGATCGCGCAGTTCGCGGCCATAAGCTTGGTCGAAGGGGCACCATTTATCACTCTCGTCTGCAGTGTCGCTGCCGCCCAGTGCCGCGGCGCCAAAGAACGCATTGTGACCGGCATCGCTTGCCGCCAGGTGATAGACTTCATTGGTGGCGAACGTCTTTTTCAGCATTGCCTCGTCGCGCGGCGGACCCAGAGCATAGATACGCACGCCGGGGAGATCGGGGCTGGACCAGGGCGTATCGCCGGGTTTCCAGTACCGGACATGCTCGCGGTTTCGGCCACCCAGCGCGCAGGCGTTCTCCATTGCCTGAGCCGTGGCGCCGAGATGCTTTTGCCCTCCGCCGGCACCGTTCGCCGCCATCCCCTGGCCCGCCAGATTGGCCCGCGCCTGCTTCAGATCCTCTGGACCAAGACCAAAGAACGCCATCAATTCGATCACCCCGTCCGCCATGGCGCTGGTCGCCGGGGACATCGTGTGGTTGCTCGATTGCAGTTGCCCGACCATCGCGGCAAGCTGGTTGACCTGAGTGGCTCGCGCCTTATTGAGCTTTTGGCCGAGCGGGTCATCGGGATCTTCGGTCCAGGCGAACCATACTTCTGCGACCTGCAGCTGCCCGTCTTTGGGTTGTTGGCCATTGCCGCAGAACAGGCTGTTCAACCCGGCAAAAGCGGCGACATGATCGTAGTGCTCGTGGGTGATCACCAATACGTCGACCCGCCCACCGGTGTCCGCTGCGATGTCTGCAATGACCTCGGACAAGCGGTCATTGACCTTTTCGGTCCCGAGGATCACGCCACAATCGATCAGCATATGCCAGGCAGTGCGGTCCTTCCTTGGCAATGTGATCAGGAAACAGTCGCCCAATCCTTGCCGGTACATCCGGACCAACGCCCGCCCTGGCGCGGGTGTTGACGAGACCTGGTCTTGTGATCCGTTGGTCGCGGGTTTCGCCTTCGGCGCCGGTTTTGTTGTTTGTGCCATCCTATGTCCTCCCTCAGGCGCGATGCAGCATGGCGAAAGGCTCATTGGCCCCGTAATCGCCATAGGGACCACGGGCAGCCATTGCGGCTATGTGGTTCCGCAATGCACCTTGCGCCCGATTAGTGCTCGAAACCGGCACTGTGATGCAGTAGCGAACCGGTGGCACACCTTCGCGCCGATCCAACACCAATGTGCAGCCGCCACGGAACTCGGCATCGGGATTGCCCTCGGTGGCGAGCGCCCGTCGCTGCGTGATCACCGCGATGATGTCGGTCCGCATTTCGCCCTCCGCCGTCATGCGCCGTGCCGGGCGCACCGAATGCACCTCGAAGCGGGGGAGGTTGTGGGCGTCGCGGTGGGGGAAGTCGTCCGCGCTGTTGGCCGGCGGCGGCGCCCGGTTCAGGCCAAAGGCTCTCGCCTGCTCCACGGAGAAATTCGCCGGATCAGAGAGCCATTCGTGCAATCGCCAGGCATTGACCCGAGCTGCTTGCCAGGAGGTCTGGCGGTCGCCGCTGACATCCCAACCGAGATCGATATTCTTTCGAATGAACTCGCCAAGCCCCTGCGGCTGCGCGTCGGGTTGCAACGTCTGCCAGCGCAGGCTCTCGGGCGACAATGTCCGTACACCATCGGCCGGGATGCCGCGCGCGCCAAAGGCTTCGATAAACGCGACTCGGTAGCCGAACCGGTCGTTGGGGACGAGATCGGAATCGGCGGTGACCAGTGCCCTGAGAAAATCGCCAAATCTGGGATCGACCGGCGGCATGTAATCCAATGCCCGGATTGACAATTTCAGAACATGTTGCGCCGATTTGGTCGCCGATTCCGCCAGTCGCCCGACAAGGTCGGGGTGAAGCGCCCCCGGCTGCAAGATGCCGCTGCCGCCGCTCGCCAGCCGCAGCAGATCCTGGGTCCGCCGATTATATATAGCCAGGAAGGCGTCGAAAACGGCGGCGAGCAATACCCGCCCGCGTTCGTGCGGCTCCTGTGCATTGGCGTATTCGTCCCGACTCGGCTTGGTGCCGATGGCGCTCCGCAATGCGCCACGCTGTCCTATCTGCCCCACCGCCTGACCAAACTGCCTCGCCAGATTGGCCATCATATCGCCCTGCCCCTTGAGGTCCCCGCGCGAGCGCTGGATCTCGTATTGCAGCAATTCGGGAAAGGTGAAGTGCTGAAAGATCGCGACAATGTCGGCAAACGCCTCGTGGAAAGCCGGAACGTCGATGTTTGTCGCCTGCTGGTAATAGCGGTGAATGCCGTCGAGCAGCGCGTGCGTCGTCTCATGCGCGGCGATGTCATGCGACAGCGCGGTAAATACGATCTGCCCGCTCTCGATCGCGTTTTCGGCGGGAAAGTAGCCGAACAGCAGGGCGCGCTTGTCGGGGCTGTAATAAGCGTTGGCCTCGCGCAGCGCGTGCGGATAGAGCCGCAGCCGGCGCACAAAGGCCCGCGTCGTGCGCGCTGCGCTGTCTGCCTCGGAGCTTCCGTCATTGGCGGCGACCCGCACCTCGCGTTCGGCCCACAGTGCCCGCCGCCCCAGTGCAATTTCAAAGTTGCGGATCGTGCGCATTGCGACGGCATAGACCATCTGCTGATGAAATTGCGGATTTCCTTCGGAAGGCGACAACCCGTCCTGGGCGAGCAGATAAGGATTGTTCAGATCGACCGGGTCATAGACACGGGCGCTGGCCGGGTCGACATCGACCACTTCGAGATATTCGCCGACCGGCCCGGGGCTCAGCAGGTTCTCGCTATTGCGGGCGGCCTCCCACGGTACTTCGACCGTCGCCTCGTTGATAAACGCGGTATTTAGTTCGAGGCTGGCGCCCGGATCGGTGGCGAAGATGCGCAGGCGCCGGCTGGCCGGCGGCGCCGGGAGAATCTGGCGCCATGTCGCGGCGCGATCGACCGCGACGGGTGCAGCGCTCTCCGCACCCACGGCGGTCTGGGCCAGCACCGGCGATGAAGCGGATGGCACCGCCGTCGCAATGCTGCCTTGCCCCAATGTGCGTGAAAGATAATCGTGCAATGCTCGGGAGGTTTTGCCTTCGTCCAGTATCGCCTGCAGAAAGCGGCGGCGCTGCAATGGTGTGATCTGATCCAATGGCGCCTGCGGATCCGGCATCGCATCCTGCGCCGCCCTTGAGTAGAGCGCCAACTGGGTCAGTTCGAGGGCATAGAGATCGGTCGGCTCGCTGCCGGTCACGCCAAAGATGCTGCTCAATAAATGCAGAAAGGCAAAGCTCGCCGAATCACGCGGCAACTGCGCCAGATTATCGACCCGCGCAATCGCCAGCGCATCCATCGCTCGCAATAGGCCGCTGCCGAGAAAGCGATCGGGGCGCGAGGCGGCGCTACGCAAAAAGGCGCTGTCCAAGATGGCGCGCCGCGCCGCCTCGGCCCGCTGCCAGTCGCGCGCCGGATAATTGCCGCCATTCTTGTGCAGCCACAATGCCACAGCAGCAGCCACCTGCGGTGTGGCCGCGGAGGTGCCGGCGCCGTCGAGGTCGACCCAATCTGAAAAGCCGAGCCGCGCCCATGGGACGTTGGGAGTGTAGGCGGCGACGGCGGTCATCATCTTGCTCGCCGGCCCGGCGTTGCCCTCCATGTCCTGCGGCGGCAAATTCAAATATGGTGTCTTGTCGGCCATCACGCCGCAAGCGGCGATGACCCGGTCGAACCGGGCGGGGTAGACGACGAGGCTCGTCGGCAGGCCGCCGAAATTGTTCCCGGCAGCGCAAACCGCGACGATCCCGGCTTCGTAGGCCTTGTTCACCGCGTCCGCCCAGGCTTGCGACGGCAGGCCGCCCATGCTCATCGAGACGACGTCGGCGCCGATCGAGACCGCGTATTCGATGCCTTGTGCGACCGTGCTGGTGGCGAAATGAAACACCCGATCGGCGATCCGCACCGGAACCACCCGCATCATCGGCGCGCCGCCCAAAACCTCGCCATTCACCGATTTCCCGCTAACCGTATCGCGCAGCCCATTGACCTGCGGTCCGGCCAGGATGCCGATCGTGCCGGTGCCGTGGCCGCGGTTCAGCAGCACGCCCGAAGTCGGGGTTTCGTCCGTCGCATCGTTGGGCCGCGAGGCGTCGACAAAGTTCCTTTGTTCCTCGCGCACGATGTGCGCCGGGCAGGCTTTGTGGTTTGGGTCGTAGCCGGTATCGAGATGGACGATCTTGATCGGGCTGGGGGTGTCGCCCACCGCACGGCGAGCAGCGGCGAGCTGGCTGAAATCGTCATCGACATGCCAATTCGGCCGCGGACCCAACGCATACGGCGCACCAAGCTGATCGTCGGGCTTGGTCCGATCGGGCTCGCGCGCCGCCATCGCCGGCCGATTGCCATCGGTCGGATCCGGCAGCCAGGCCTGTTCGAGGTCGGGCTCGGCCGCCAGCACCTGATGGCCGCTCATGGCGAAATGGCGTCGGACCTGATGCACCCGATCCCACGGATGCTGCGAGGCGGCCTGCGCCGCCATTGCCTCGGTGTTCGGCTGCACCAGCACCCAGCTGTCCACGGTCCGCTCCGCCGCCGCTACCCCTTGGCCGGGGGTGGGTCGATCGGCGGCTATCGTGAACAGCGGTTTGATTTCATGACCCGGCGGCGCCATCCCAATCATTGCCGCCGGCGCGGCTGCCGCCGACCCGGCGAGCTTCAGCAACACCCCGGTGCTCTTCATCGCAACGCCTCCCCCTCGCGTTTTTCAAGATTAACCATTCCGTGGCGGCTCGGATGTGAAGTATCTCACGCGAGCATGGCGATTATGGGGAGAGTGGCGCGTATTGTGGGTCGCGGCTCTCCGCTGGACGAATTGGCAGCCGATCGCGGCGATGCGGGGTTTGCGGCACGGTGCTCTTTGACCGGCTAGGCGGCACATCTGAGCGAAAGAGGTTGGCTGGACCGATGCCCGATGCGGGGCTATCGTCAGCCGATGAAGTTTGCGGTATTGCAATTCTTCAGCTGGCCGGAACGGCGGGTCGATCTCGCGACGGTCTACGCCCGCGCGCTCGAGCGGATCGAGATCATGGACCGCTCGGGTTACGACGCGGTGTGGCTTGCCGAGCATCATTTCTCGAGCTTTAGCGTGTGCCCGTCGGTGCACATGGTCGGTACCATCGCCGCCGCGCGCACCCACCGGCTGCGCATCGGCACCGGCGTGTCATTGGCGCCGTTTTACCATCCGCTGCGGCTCGCCGAGGAGGTGGCCTTGCTCGACATCCTGTCGGGCGGGCGAGTGAACTGGGGCGCTGGCCGCGGCTTTGCCCGGGTCGAGTTCGAGGCTTTTGGCGTGCCGCCCGATGAGAGCACCTCGCGCTTTCGCGAGACGGTCGAGATCGTATTGCGCGCCTGGACCGACGAGCGGTTGCGCTTCACCGGGGAATATTTTCGGTTTGACGGCATCGAGGTGTTGCCCAAGCCGCTGCAATGTCCGCATCCCCCGGTATGGATGGCGGCGAGTTCAGACGGGGCGATCGACTGGGCCGCCGGCCGCGGCTTTTCGATCCTGATGGACCCGCATTCCTCCGCCGCCGAGATCGGCCGCAAGCGGCGCCGTTACGCTGAGCAGCTCAGCGCCGCCGGCTTTTCCGAGGCCGGGCGCGATATCCCGGTGGCGCGTCTGGTGGCGCTCGGCCGCGATGCCGAAACCGCGGCGGCTGTTGCCCGCAACGGCGCCGAATGGATCGTCAACTCCTATCTCGGCGCGCGGCATCGCCCGGTCATGCAGGGCTTCGCGCCCGAGGGCGTCGATCCGATCCGCCGCTATCTCGACGAGGTCATCCTGCACGGCACGTCCGAGGCCGTATGCGATCAGATCAGCCAACTGCGTGACGAGATCGGGCTCGACTACCTGCTCGCCGCCCCGCTCAGCCACGAAAGCTTTGTGCTGCTCACCGACGAGATCCTGCCGCGCCTAGGCTGAACCTGTCCCGCTCAGCCTGCCGGCGGATGGCCCAGCAAAGCCATCGCTTGCAGGGTGTAGCCATCGCGGATCTCACCCGCCGCAATCGATGCCCAAACCTCGCTCAGGGATAATAGGCGAATGCCGAAAATGGCCTCGCGAGGCTCGGGCGCCGCTGCTTGTTTGCCGACGATATCGAGCCGCGCGAAATGAACATGGATGTCCAACAGCCCGCTATCGGTTAAGGTCGAGCCAAGCAGGCGGACATCGCCTCCGATATAGCCGGTTTCCTCGCGCAATTCCTTGAGGGCATTCTCTGCCATGTCGAGGCCCGGTTCGCCAAAGCCGCGCGGCAGCTCCAGCTCGGCCCGCCCGGTCGCGTGCCGCTCTTGCTCGACAAAAACAATATCGCCAATGCGGCCAATCGCGGCATCGGCGATCACCGGGAGCACCACGACATTGACGCCGCCCCGAAGCTGGGCCCGGCTGATGATGCGCATATAGGGATAGCGCGACACCGCCCCGTCGCCGCTGCGGCTTTCCACCAGATCATTCAGCAGCAGCACATAGTCGTTTGACGCCGCCACCCCCAACACGGCTTTGTGCTCGATCGCGTAAGCCGCGATCTCAGTCGGGTCGAGGATCAGCCGGCGGCGGTTGCGCGCGGGGAAAAGCTGCGGCGAGGATGCCACGAGTGTCTGATATTCGGCGAGAGCCTGGCGCTGACGCTCGGCCAATCCTCCGGTCATTCTTTCCCCTGGTCGGCGGGGATACCAAGCGTCACCGGGATGTCTTTCTTTTCGTCGGTGAGGCGATTGATCAAATCGCCGATCTCATCGCGATAAATCTCTTGATTACTGTGCATCAGCTCGATCGTGTAACTGCGCTCGCGGTCGAGCTGATGGCGCCCGGTATTGTAGACCCCGATCATCAGCTTGGCGACGACGCCCTTGACCCGTTTGGGCAGTGCCTCGATCACTTGATCCAAAAGCGAGTCCGCCGCGACATGAACCATTTCGTGATGTTCCGGGATCATCGTCGCGCATAATGTCCGGCCGCCGAGCTTGAGCATAAACGTCACAATATTGGCATAACGCTCCTGCGTTTGCGCATCTTTGTATTTCTCGGCGTACCAGCGCGACAATTCGCCTTGAAAGCGATCAAAAGCCTCCGAATACCGCGGCAGCAGGTCGAGCACTCCGAGCGGATTGCGCAATATTTCGGTTTGAGCAGCGCGGAACGATTCCCACTCGTCAAACCGCCGCACCTCGATGACGTCCGCCATGCTCAGATTGCTGAGCAGCGGCAAGGTCATTCCCTGGCCCATTTGCGCCATGAATTGGCGGCGGATATAGTCCAGAAGCTCGGGGGTCGGGATCAGCTTTTGCCAATCATCGGCGGTGGCGTCCAAGTTCAGGATTGCGTCATCCTGCAACGCGGCGCGGGTCGGCAACGTCGTCGGCGTAAATGTGTAGCGCTGCAGCAAGTCAGGCAAAGTCGTGTTATAAGCAAGATCCACCAGCTTTTTGAGCTCGTAAACAAAAGGGTTGTTGCGGTCATCAGCCCGAAATTGGCCCGTCGAACTATCCGTTCCTTCCGCCGAGACATAGTGTTTGTAGATTTCGGCGCGTCGTAAAACCGGCCCGTCGAAATTAAATGCAAATTTGGCTAACTCATCGACCTTGCCACTGAAAAGCTGCCAGTTGTCGGCGTCCGAGAGTACCCCGCGATCCGAAAATAGTTCCGCTCCGAGAATATTGCGCTGTTCGTCATCGTACTGGCGCAACTGCATCAGATACGTCCTGAACTTTTGCGCGAGACGCCGCGTCCCCTGGCGATTGGCGTTTTCATCAGCGGCAAGACGCACGCAGGCGATCGAGTCGACTTCCTGTAACAAATCCTTGATTGCCTCGGCTCCGGGAGCGCGAACATCAAAATCGACACCCATGTCGAGCGAGGTTTCGTTAAACAGGTAAGGCACCAGCGCCCGATTACTGACCAATCGTGCCGAGGCTGCGAGTTCTGTCGGATTAAGGCGGCTCCAATATTTAAAAACGTTCTCGTTGTTGAGCATGTAAGCGCGGTTGATAATCACTTGGCTCGCATAGACCAGCGATCGGATCAGTTCGGTCTTGGTTTCTGCCTCGCGCAGATCGTGGACGGTTTTGTCCGAAAAGTCGGCGTTGTTCTTTGTCATGTGACGAAAGACGCGCTCGGACACAAACTGGTTGTCGAGACACTGCGGGACCACCGCATCCGCTTCGAGCTGATCGCGGGTAATGAAAATTAGTTGGCACCGTCATGCAACCGGGTCATCGAAGAGTTGGTTAATCAATCCGGAGAATTGCGCGCCGAGCGCGTCATTGGCAAGCGAATCTCGCCAGGTCAAGGCGGCTCGGGAGCCCGGTGTCGCGACAAGCTTCTACATAATTCTGCCCGCAGCCGCCTATCTCGCAGCGCCTCGCCCCGTTGCGCTCCCAGTATGACGGGTATGGCGTGATCGCCGGCGGCGGATTGTCGATGCGCTGTGCGGCCGGACCGTGTTGTAATCAAGTTTCCTTTGAGCGAGCACCTGCGGCCACACGCTCGACGCCTAGCTCGAGCAGTCCGAGAGTAGGGAGGAAAAGCGCAGCGCATTCCGCCATTGCCGTCTGGCAATGGCAACGAGGCGCAAACCCGAGTGCAGCCAACCAACCGTTTTCGACGAGCCCCTGATGACTACGGCTGTGCTAATGTCGAAGAGGCTTATGTTGACGGCGGAAGGCGCGGCGCTTTTCCGCCCTACGCTTGCTTTCATGTCGAGCACCATGATCGTGATGATGATAGCGACCACGCCATCGGTGAAGGCTTCGAGCCGCCCCTTGCTCATCTCAATTCCCCGCCTGGCACGCTGCCCAAGCGAGCGATTGCTGTCGGATCGCTAATTCATACCTCGTTCCCTCGGCCAAGGTGGGCGCAATAGGGTTACCTGCCGTTGTCGGCGCTGGAGCCATGGCATGGAACTCATCAAGGGCGAGAGGCGAGGGCGTTTGGCGGCTACGGTTGAGAGACGCGACGATGAAGATTGTTGGCATAAGCCCAGGCGCTGATAAGGTGTGGCTTTGCGCTCCTGATTGTTTCAGAAGCGAGGCATAAGTCACGGCTATGCTCGCGTCTCGACCAAGACGCAAGACCTCACCAGCCAGCTTGCTCAATTCAAGGTCGCCGGGTGTGAAAGGTGTTCCGGGAGAAGTTGACCGGCCGCCAACATCGACCAGCCACAGCTTCGAAAACCGAATAGCCACACATGGTGACGTGGTGATCATTCCGGCTGTGACGGCCTGTCGCGCAACACGACCGACCTTCTCAGGTTTGGGCTGCCTCCCGATTTTGATGCCGTCGCTGGCTGGTCCGCTAGTCTGCACCGCAATCCTTCGCCTCGATGAAACCGCGATCAAGCGGCGCGCCCCTGGCGCGGCCGTTATGTTTGGGTCAATGATGCACCGAACCGGAGCCCGCCTTAAGACGCACAAAAAAAAGCGGCGCCCGAAAGGCGCCGCTAATCGTTTTACGGTTAGCGTATCGGAATTCTTTTACGCACCCTTCCGACGCCGCCGGATCAGACCGAATCCAGCAAGGGCGGTACCGAGAAGCGCGAGCGACGCGGGCTCCGGAACACCGCCAATAATCACGTCGTTAACCACAAACTCAAGTACGGCGGGTTGGGTGCAGCACTCGGTATAGTCGAGAGTGAAATCGAAGTTGCCGGCAGCCCCTGGGTTAGTCACGGTGAACGGCGTGAGGTCAAAGGCAGTGGGCCCAGGCACGCACAGCCACCGCACCGGCGTTCGCCCCGGTGCAGGCGGGATTGGCCGCCCCAGTGATGCCCGCGATGTTGAGGATCGCGCCATCATCATGGCCGAGCTGGAACTTATTGTCTCCGGCTTGGAGTCCGATCGTCCCGGTGATCTCGATAAATGTGTTGTCAAGACTGCCATTCGGGTCGAAGGCACCTGCGGGACTCGTGAATGTCGCGCCGTTGAGGAATTGTGCTGGTGTGTACCCGGTCGTGGTCGAGTTATAATTGATGGGGCCGGGAGTGAAGTTGGCGTGATCGGGGCCGCTTTTGTTTGCTGGATCGTTGGCATCATTGGGATTGGTGATGTTTTGCCAAATCTCCCCCGTGAGCGGCAAGGCATAACTGGCTCCCGACCCGATCACAGCAACAAGAGCCGCGGAAGCCACTCCAGTAAGAAACCGCTTTAGCATTTTTCCCTCCTCCTAAACGCGTGGGTGAATATCGTCGCTACCATCGCCGCCCCCGGCTGTACCGTTGAAGCAGCACTCTCTCTTGTCAGGAGCAGAGCAAATTTCAGGCCAAGCTAGCGCCGCTGCGGTTTTCCGATCAGGTCGCCTGGACAATGTAAGAAAATTCGTCACTCAACAGACCGGCAACGGACACTTTTTATATTAACAGTTAGTTGAGATGTAAAAAATCCCGACGGTCTAGGGTGTGGCACAATTGCTCAAAAAAAAATGTTAACCAATACAAACATATAGCTCCTGACAAGATGTAAAAAAATCCGGCACCGGCTTAGTCCGAGCGCGGGGAATTTGATCAGAAAATTAAGACTGTGATCCTGCCACCGATCCACCGCGATTTCTGTAATTCCCGTTATTTGCCGAACGAAACCGATTGCGCGGTGGCTCGCGTCGAACCAACCGTGTCGGGGCTGGTCTGGAGTGGGATTGCGAAGCTCGCGGCGCTGGACGGCGCGGTTCGGTGTCGCTTGCCGCGATGCTCGCCGGCCGGCCCGGAAGGTGCCGAAACCGGTGGCGCGCGTAGCCGGGAGTTAGACTTTTACGGTCGAGGCGTTGTAGATCTCCTCGATCGAGTGCGCCAAGGCGGCCTCGAATTCGGCGTCGGTCATCGAAACCCTCAAATCCTGGACCAGGGCGCGCGAGAAGCTCGCGATGATGCCGTGGTTGGCGGCGAGGCGTTTGCAGGCGTCCTCGCGGGTATAGCCGCCCGACAATGCCACGACCCGGGCGACGCGCGGGTGATTGACCAGCGGCAAATAGAGATCGGTGACATCGGGCAAGGTCAATTTGAACATGACCTGGCGGCCGGCCGGCAATGCGTCGGCGCCCTTTTTCAATTCGTCGAGCAGGATCGCCTCGGCGCCCTTTTTGTCGGGGCTTTTGATCGAGACCTCGGGTTCAAGGATCGGCATCAGCCCATGCCTGGCGATCTGCTCGCCGATTTCGAACTGCTGTGCCGCGATTGCAGCGATGCCGTCTT
Organism: uncultured Alphaproteobacteria bacterium; assembly: GCA_963777435.1. Lineage (GTDB taxonomy): Bacteria > Pseudomonadota > Alphaproteobacteria > ATCC43930 > CGMCC-115725 > AP-15. The sequence goes on along the minus strand of CAVZQT010000003.1, from coordinate 920,244 downwards.
TCGAGGCGAGATTGATCACCGAGCGCATCTTGGTGCCGAACACGCCGAGTTTGGCAGCGCGCTCGCAGAGCTGATCGAGCTGCGGCATCGGCCGCATCGTTTGGACGCCGTCCTTTTCGGGTTCGAGCCCGCGGTCGACTTTGACAAACGGCACGACCCGCCGGTCTTCCCACAGATAGGAGGGGGTGGGCCGGCCGCGCACCTCGCCATCCATCGTTCCTTCGAACAGGATCGTGCCGATGACCTTATCGCCGGTAAAGCTCGGGGCGGTCATGATCCGCACCCGCATCTGGTGGATCAGCCGGAACATCTCGGCCTCGCCGCTATAGGCGGTGTCGGGAATGCCGTAGAGCCGCAGCGCGCCGGGCGACGACCCGCCGCTCTGGTCGAGGGCAGCGATAAACCCGCCCTTTTTCGACATTTGCGCCATCATCTGGTCATTGGCCATGATCGTCACTCCCAGCTGGAACCCGTCAGGTCATTATAGACGCCGAACCGGCTCGCGACACCACTCGTGACGACAGCGCGCAGGGATCGGCTGACCGGCCTCGCTAGAAGCGGTTGGATCGGCGGTCGAGGTCAATCAGCGGTGTGCTGCGCGTTTGCCGCATTCTGGTTCTGGGCCTTTTGGCGCTCATAGGGTGTGACGCAAACGACATCGCCGGCAAAGGCTTCGCGCCAGACATAGCCGACGCGGCAGGTGTTCGGCCCATAGGGGCCGCCGCCGACTTGCCGATTATTGGCGGCATTGGCGTTTTGTTTTTTGGCTTCGGTTCTGTCGGCCGGCGTCACGCAAACGCCATCGCCATCCTTGGCATCGCGCCACACATACCCGCTTTTGCAGCCGGCCGCGGCGGCGGTACCGGCCGCGATCGCGAACGCCACCGGCAAAGCCAGCACTAACGCACCATTCAGCAGCGCTTTTCGTTGCATCGCTCGCTCCTGCTCGTCACCGCAAGGATTTCTCGCGGAGGGACAACATGTCCGCTCACGTTTGGTGATAGCCCGGGGTTCGGCAGGCGCGTGTGAGGCGGGTCACATGTCTTACAACAAAATGAATTTACCCTCCAAAGTCGCTTTTGGCGGCAAAGTGCTTCAATATGCTTTAGGCGATGGAAGCTCGCCACTTTACCCGCCGTGTGGTCGATCAATTCGAACCGATCATTCAGGCTCACGACATTGAAGAACTGCGCGTCTAATCATTCTCCGATGAGTGACCCGATCGCGAACGGCGTATTCGCGATGAACAGCAAGGGGACGTAACACGTTGAGCAAGCCGGCCGCATCGCTCGTCCGCTGCTAGACTAGCCGGCGATCAAGAGAGGTCTCTAGCGCGGGATCCTCGGTGCTTCGAGGTTGAGCAGGCGTGCGGCGTTGCCGCCAAAGATCGCCTTGCGTTCGGCGTCGTCGAGGCCAGGGCAAGCCTCGATCATGCCGACCGGGTCGATCTCGCCCATATCAGCCGGATAGTCGGTGCCCATCAGGATGTGGTCGGCGCCGTATTCTTGGACCAAATATTCGAGCTGATGGTGGGTGTAGACCAGCGCGTCGAAATACACCCGCTTTAGATAGGTCGTCGGCATGCGCGCGATCTGTTCGCAGCAATCGGGCCGCGCCGAGGCGGCATGATCGATGCGGCCCGAGTAGGCCGGCAGAAACCCGCCGCCATGCGCGACCACGAGCTTCAAATTAGGGTAGTCGCGCAAGACGCCGCCAAAGATCAGGTGATGCAGCGCCACGGTCGAGTCGAGCGGGTTGCCGATAACATTGGCGAAATAATGGTTGGCAAAGCGCCTTGCCTCGGTGAACCCGTCGGGATGCATGAAGACGAGAAGGCCCAACTCCTCGCAGCGGGCAAAGATCTTGCGAAACCGATCCGCCGACAGATCTTCGCCGGCGACATGGGTCATGATCTCGATGCCGCGGAAGCCCAACGACTTGTTCAGCCGCTCGAGTTCGGCGATGGCCAGTTCCGGAGCCTGAAACGGCACCGTGCCGAGCCCGACAAAGCGGTCGGGATAGCGGCCGCAGATCTCGGCGATAAAATCGTTGATCGCGCGCGCGGTCGCGAGCCCGAGATCGGGATCGGCGCCGTAATAGGTTTGGCGGGGTGCCGGCGAAATCGCCTGAATGTCGATCCCCATCCGGTCCATGTCTTCGATGCGCTTTTCGGGCGACACGCTCTGCTCATCAGTGCGCTCACCATTGGCCCGGTTGATGGCGCGGCTTTGCGGGCTGGCCTGGGTTTCGAGAAACCAACGCGAGACATCCTGGTTGCCCTCGACGAGCTGTGTCGCTCTTTCGCTCCTGACATGGCAGTGAATGTCGATCGTGAACCATTTGCCCCGGGCATGCACCGGGCCGGGGAAACGGCCCGGGATCGGTGCGCCTTCGGGCAAGCATTTGAACAGCATTTTCTTTCCTCTTTTTGGTCAGGCGATGGCTTTTTGGTCAGGCGACGGCGGCCGGAATTTCGATGTTCAACAGGCGAGCGGCGTTGCGGCCGAGGATCGCGCGGCGTTCGGCATCGTCGAGGCCCCTCGCACTTTCGACAAATCCGATCGGGTCGATCTCGCCCATATCGGCAGGATAGTCAGTGCCCATCAGAACGTGGTCGGCGCCGTATTGCCCGACCAAGTATTCGAGCTGATGGTGAGTGTAGACAATCGTGTCGAAATAGAGCCGCTTCAGATAGGTCGTCGGCATCCGGTGAATTTGCTCGCAAGTGTCGGGGCGGGCCGATGCGGCGTGATCGATGCGGCCCGAATAGGCCGGCAAATAACCGCCGCCATGCGACAAGACGAGCTTTAGATTGGGGTGGTCGTCGAGGACGCCGCCAAAGATCAGGTGATGAACCGCGACCGTGGTGTCGAGCGGGTTGCCGATCACGTTGACCAGATAATGGTCGCCAAACCGGCGCGCCTCGGGGAACCCGGTCGGGTGCATGAAGACGAGCAGTCCCAATTCCTCGATGCGGGCGAAGATTTTGCGAAAGCGCTCGGCCGAGAGATCCTCGCCGCCGACATTGGTGGCGATTTCAATACCGCGAAACCCCAGCGATCTGTGCAACCGATCGAGTTCTTCGATTGCCAAGTCGGGAGCTTGGAAGGGTATCGTGCCGAGCGGGACGAACCGGTCGGGATAGCGCCCGGCGATGTCCGCGAGATTATCGTTGACCACGCGCGCGGTAGCGATGCCGAGATCGGGATCGGCGCTGTAATAGGTCTGGTTGGGGGAGGGCGAGATCGCCTGGATATCGATCCCCATCAAATCCATATCGGCCAGCCGGTTTTCGACCGAGGTGAATTGAATGCGGTTGCGTTCGGCCTGCTGGCGGTTCACCTCGCGGGTGTGCTCATTGGCGTAGATTTCGCGGGGGTGGCGGGTGGCGTCGGCGTTGCCGGCGACCATCTCCGCCGCCTTTGGGCTTAGCACGTGACAATGGATATCGACGGTGAACCACTTCCCGCGGGGATGCGGCGGCCCGGGAAAGCGGCCGGGTATCGACGCACCGGGCGGCAGGCATTTGAACAGCATTCGGAGTTTCCTCTTCTATGACTGCGTTAAGGTACCAAAAGCGTCAGGTTCAATGCCGATGACGCCGTTCGCGGTTGACCACCCAAACCTCTTGAATTATCGAAAAAAGAACGGCGGTGGTCAGCCCGAATAAGATGATTCCGTTGAGCGCTTCGAGCGCCCCCATCAGGTGCCAATGCCGCGCCAGATCGACGTCACTGCCGCCATAGGTTGTCATCGCGCCGAACGAAAATAGCACCGAAGAGCGGAGATCGGGAAGCGCGCCGAGCAGCCAATACGCCAACGCCCACACCCATGCCTCGACCGCGTGCAGAACGGTGACGAGCAAGACTGCTACCCCCATTACCGCCGCGAACATCGCGGTGAAATGCCGCCGCTCGACAAGCCGGCCGACCGCGTGCACCACCCGCTCGCGAAGAAGACTAAGTCCGAAGACATGGATCACCACGGTTAGCACGATCAAGGGCAGGCTCCATGCCCAATCGATCCGCCAGTCCGTCGCGCGGGCCGCCGCACTCAGCGGATGCATAAAAGCCGATTTCGAATGCTGAGCGCCGCGGTTATTGCAGGGTCTCGTCCGGAAAAACGCCCCACACCTCGCTACGTCGAACCCAGCCGCGATATCCCCCGGTTTCGACCCGGCACCAGGCGCCCTGAAGATCGACGAGGCGGGCAATTACTCCTGGCTCGGCGCGGGCAACGGCCGGCGATGCGGGGTCGGGCTGCCGATGAAGTACCCGCACCTCCCCTTCGATGATTACGGCGCGCTTGCCGGTAATCATGCGATCGAGCACCCAGCCCTTGTCGCCTTGCCAGTCTTGCACTCGGCGCCAATTCTGGAACTGCTCCAGTACTTGAACCGGCATTTCCTTGCGCTTCAAGACCCATTCGATCGGGTAGTTTTCGCCGGGACCCACGCGTAAGTTGACATCGTCGGACCGCAGGCTGGCAAACCTGGGCAATTTCTCGACCGGCGCGGTCTGGCCCATGACCGCCAACGGGCTGAACGCAAGCCAGGTGGCCAGCGCCAACACCCTTCGGCGGGGCATGCGACTTCGCGATGCCCCCGAAATCACTAGCTGCCGAACCTTCACTCTTGAGTTCCGCTTTTGCGCGTTTTCCTGCGCGCCATAATGGAGTTTTTTAGACGCCACCTCAACCGTGATCGCTTGTTCTCCTCATCTGGCGCGAAACGGTGTAATATTGCCTAAACGAATTGCAGCTTCGTCGGGAAGCGAGCGTGTAACAGGGATCGGGAGATGAAGAATTTGCTGGCCGTGGTCGGGGACGGGAATGCAACCCCGGTCCTCGAAGCCTCGATGAAGGTCGCCGAGCGCTTCGATAGCCATATTGTTGGGCTGCACAGCCTTACCACCGAATACGCCGTCGTCTTTGGCGGCGAGATGGGTTTCTCGATTTCATCCGAAGTCGATCGCACCCTCGAACGCGAAGGCCACGAGCGTCGCGATCAAGCGCGGCGGCTTTTCCGCGACTTTATGAGCGCCCGCGATGTGCCGATCGAGCCCGTCCCGCCGGGCCATAATGGCCCCAGCGCCTCGTGGCGCGAGGAGGACGGCAGACAGAATGCAGTGGTTGGGCTGATCGGGCGGGTATTCGACCTGATCGTTGTCGAGCAGCCGGAGAAGCTCGCTTCGATCGCCGAGGCAACATTGGAGGATGCGCTTTTCGAGAGCGGCCGGCCGGTGCTGATGGTGCCGCCGAATGCTCCGAAGAGCATGGGCGAAATTATCGCGATCGCCTGGAACGGCAGCACCGAAACCGCGCTGACTGTCGCCCTCGGCATGCCGTTTCTGCAGAGAGCACGGCAGGTGGTGGTGATTTCGGTAGGCCCGCAACATATGCCGGAGCCCGGACCTGAGGGCCAGGAACTGGCCAATACGCTCGAGCGCTACGGGATCGATGTCAGCCTGCGCACTGCCTTTGGCCGGCAGAAGGCGCAAGGCGAATCATATATGAAGGAAGCGCTCGCCGCGGGCGCCGACATGATGCTGAAAGGCGCTTACACACAAAGCCGGATCCGCCAGATGATCTTTGGCGGCGCCACCCGACACATCATCATGGAGGCAGGCATGCCCGTGCTGATGGCCCGGTGAGGCGTTTGCGCGCGGAATGGTGGCAGCGGGCGCGCAACCTGATCGCTGTGGGGTAATTGAAGCGCAACTTTAGAGTCGTGCCGGACAAAATCAGTTATCAATTACTTAGCCGATGCCTTTGACGATCAGCGGGCCGAGCCTGGTCGCAAGCGGCAGCGGCAGCTTTTTCCAGGCGGCAACCAGCAGGCGAAATTTCGGGTTGAGCGGGTTCAAATCCGGCGTCTTGGCACCCGCCGCCATCCGAAATCGATACATCAGCGGCGTCGGCTCAAATCCCCAATTTCGCTTGAAGGCGTAGGCGCCGGTGCCGACCTTGCTCCGGCCGAAGTCGAACAGGCGGCAGCCGCGTTCACAGGCGCGACGCATGACTTCCCAATACATAAAATCGTTTGCCGCAACAGCCCGGGCCGCCGCTACCCCGCCACCATAATAAGGTAATACCTCGTCACGGAAGTAAAAATTCATTACCGAGGCGACAGGTTGCTCCCCGTGCAAAACAGTGACGATGTCGCAGCATTCGGCAAATTCGTCGGTCAGGATTTGGAAGTAAGATTTCGCGAAGACGGGTGTCCCGAGATTGCGGACGCTTTCTGCATAAATGCGGTGTAGCCGATCGACACCGCTGTCGATTTCAGAACGCAGCCCGTTTTGTATTCCCTTTCGGATCATGGCTCGCTGCTTGCGCGGCACCGCCTTCATATTGGCTTCGACCGAAGGCAGAATTGGCCGGCGAAAGCTTGCGTAGAGATCCGACCTCGTCTGCCAATCGCTACGATTTACAGCGACTCCGTCGCGCATTTCGAGGGTTGGCACGCGAAGTTCGTCCATAAGCCGTGCCGCGGCATCGTCGAGCGCCAGGCCACTTTCTTCATCATTGGTGGCGGGCCCACCTTGGACGGCGAAGGCGTTCGAAATCAGCGAAGAGCCAAACAGCGTCGATCGAACATAAGTCAATGGTAGAACGCCGGTAATCGCTCCGGCGCGCTCGGCGATCAGATAGTGCGTTTTGTGCCCAAAAGCGCGCTCGATCACGCGTTTCCACGGCGACAGGTGAAAGAACGTCGCGCCGACGCAGGCATGAACGAAACTATCCCACGGCTGCGCGTCTCCCGCTGCGAATGGCCTTACCGTGACGGCGAGCGAGCTTCCGTCCATTCGGCGACTAGCGGATAAGAATGTGAATCTTCGCTCAGAAATAGCCGGTCCATCCGGGTCCAATCAAAATGCCGTAATAAGCGCCGCAGGCGTGGTTCGGTACGGGTGAGGTTCAGGTAGTGGCGCATCCGCGAGCGCAAGGGCGCCTGCCGCTGCCGCGGCTGTGCCGGGTCGATCTCCCAGGGGTGAAGGTAAAATATCGCCGGATGGCCTTGCGCTCTGGCTTTCGCTTGCAGCCACCGGGTCAATGCGTAGGGGAACAAGCGGAAATAGCCGCCCCCCGAGGCCGGTATATCCCGTCCCCACGCACGGGCCACCGTCAGCGGAATTTCGATCAGCCCAGGAACCGGCGAGAATGCAGAGCGTGGCGCCTCGGGACTGCCATAAAGATCGTGGCTGATCGGATACACGCTAGAACTGTAGCGATAACCCTCCTCCGCCAATACGGCGTGGGCCCACGCCGTTGCACGCCCGATCGAAAAGGTCGGCGCCCGGTAGCCATGAACGGCAACGCCGCCCGTGTCCTCGAGAATCCTCTTGCTCTCCTGGGCATCGACGCGAAATGCCGCGGCCGTGAGGCGATCAACGCGCAGATGGTCGGTGCCGTGACTGGCGAGTTCATGCCCTTCGGCAACGATACGCCGGACAATTGAGGGATGCCGCCGTGCGATGCAGCCCAGAGTAAAAAAGGTCGCCTGAACGCCTGCCTCGCCCAGAATGTCGAGCAGCCGGTGTGTGTTGCGCTCGACGCGCGGCGGCAGGCTGTCCCAATCGCAGCGGTCGATTGTCGAAGCAAAGGCTTCCACCTGGAAGTAATCCTCGACATCGATGGTCATCGCGCCGATGCGAGCAAGCTGACCCATCTGTTGCGGTGCCGGGCTCACAGCCGCTCACCCTGAAAATATTGAGCGGCGATCTCGATCGCGCGCTTTATCAGGCGCTCGTGCTTGCCGACGCTTTTCTCGAGGTGCGCTAACCGCTCGACGACGACCGACAGACCTTCTCCAGCAATGCTCGTTACGGGTTCGGGGGAGATCGCCGTCGGGGTTGTCACGACCGCAATTTCCTCGCGCAAATCGTTCGCAACCTTGTCCACCTCGCTCGCGGTCAGGGTATGGATTTGCTCGAGAAATCCGAACAACAGCAACCGTGAGCACAGCGTATTGATCCGCCGTGGAACACCTCCGGTGTGCTGATAAATGACCGGAAAGGCGGCCTCGGTAAAATGCGGGTCATCTTTCCAATCGGCCCGGCGCAAGCGATGCTCGATATAAGCTCGGGTTTCGCTCTCGTTCAGCGGACCGAGATGATAAGCGGCTGTCACTCGCTGGCGCAGTTGCTCGAGCCCCGGGCTCCCGAGGATCGTTCGGAATTGCGGTTGTCCCAGCAGAAAGCTCTGCAAGGCCATCGTTCTATCGACGACGATATTGGACAGCATCCGCAACTCTTCGAGGGCTTCAAAAGACAGGTTCTGCGCTTCATCGACGACCAATAATGCTCGTTTCCCGGCGCGATGTTGCGCGAGAACAAAATCGCTGATGCGCTGCAACAGCGCGCCTTTGCTCAGCCCCTCTTTGGCAAGGCCGAAACCTGCGGCGACTAAATGCAATAGGTCGTCGCCGCCGAGTTGGCTAGTGACGATCTTCGCGGCGATAAAGCTTGTAGGGTCGATCGTCGTTAAAAGATTGTCCACCAGAATGGTCTTGCCCGCCCCGACCTCGCCCGTGATTATGATGAACCCTTCGGCATGGTGGAGCCCATACACTAAATAGGCCATAGCCTGCCGGTGCACGCTGCTCTCGAAAAAAAAGCGAGCGTCGGGAGTGAGCTGAAACGGCCGCGTCGCAAGTCCGTAAAATTCGGCGTACATGCCGCTCAAAACGCCTTTGTCAAATAAAACTGCAATGTATTGGCTACGATATCTCCGGGATGCCCGTTTACAAGCGTACCCCCGTTCGGCTGATACGAAAAGGTATAGAGCACCGAGCCGGTCAGCGCCCGTGCGAATGTGTGGTTGAGCCCAATGTTGGCGGTCCAAACGCTCGTATTGTTAACAGGTGACACCGTGTTGACGGTCACCGGGTTCATCGTCCGGGAATAGGAGACCGAAGTATACCCGTTTGTATCGGGGCGGATATCACGGTTCCATGACAAGCTCGAACCGACACTATTGGTCGGTGTCCCGCCCGTTGAGGTCAGGGGTTCCGCGTTGGTGTAGTAGGTGAAGAGCGAATAAGAGTTGCGCCCGCGTTGCTCGGTTAGGCCAAAATTATACAAGTGCTGGCGATAAGGGATGTTATTGACCCCAATACCGGGATTGTAAAATGACGTCGGTAAGCCTGACCCTTGGTTTACGATCGCCCCGTTCGCGCCCAAGCTCGAGTTGGCCAGCCCTGATTGGAACTGTTGACCCGATGACGAAATTCCTTGGCTTAGGTTGGCTTGAAACGTCAGCGTCGGGGTGATCTGATAGTTGGAGGATCCGGTAAAGCCGTAAACTCCCTGAGTTCGTCCGTATTGCAGGGCGAGGTAGCCGCGTCCGGAGGCTGTGCCGAGCTGTCCGCCGGCCAGCCAGGTTGCGCCGGTGAAGGACGCCCCGGTCGCGGACGGATATTGGATGTCTTGATAGCCGACCCGGCCAAGCGCAGAAATATTAGGTTTTATAAAATATTGGAAATTATTGAACGCACTAAATTGTGTGTTCTGCGCGGTCGAATTGGAGTTGTAACGTGACTCGTCGACGATAAACTGGGAAGCCAGCCGCTGAAAATTGTAGCCGGTCGCGAGAATTAATGTGCCTTCGTTCAAAGTGTCATTCGCAAGATTATTGTTCAAAGTCCCTGCCTGAGCCGATGTTACTCCGGTATTGCCAGCGTAATCGGTCGTAGCAAAGCGATAGCGCAGCTCCCCATCGATCAAGCCGTCATAAGATTCCCGCAAATAAGGGGAGACGCTATTCGTGAATACCAGCGTCTGTTGCGTGCGCGGCAGCAGCGATGGATTGACAAAGCCTAGGCCTGGTAGTGTCGAAGCCTGGGTGATATAGCTTGCTAGATCGACAAATACCCGATCCGGAAGGATGGTACCGGTCCCTTGACCGAATAAATTGGCTGTGATCTGATCGAGATAACTTGTCGGTACATAGACGTTGCCTTGTACACTGCCGCTCAATACGCCGGTGAAGCGCGGCGTGTCGGCAGAAACAGAAATCCCCGGAATAAGGCTGGTTTCCGACGCCGCCTTATGATTGGTCGCGGTGTAATTGACATTAGAGTACAGCGTCTCGCCGAGGGTTGCGGTGGGTTGGATCAGCACCGCCGGGGCATTCGGGTTGAACGCCTGGAGTGTGGTGATGCCGGCCCCGGGGGCCGGCAGGGTCAGCCCGGAGGATGGCAACTGGGTCGGGAGTTGCGCCCCGCCAACGGGTAATGTGCCGGGCGGGGCTAACGGGTTTGGCAAACCAAATGCGCCGGATGGCGGCGGCGGCAGCGCGCTGGGCGCGCCGCCGAGCGCACCAGTCGGGGTTGCACCGGCTGACGGAGCGCTCTCGCCGGGCGCACCCAAACCGGTACCAAATTGCGCCGACGCCGGTTCTGCCCGTTCCGTCAGAGCCATGGCAAAAAGCAGCAGAGTCAGTCCGAAATGCTGCCCTTGATTGCGTCGGCCCCTGGTGGACTTAGGCCGGGGCCGGCTTGTCCCTGCGCAGCTCATCGCTTCTAACGCTGGGATAACCATAATCGTACCCGTAGGAGCCAAAATGAGCGTTTACCTGCTCGCTTTTGTTCAACAGTAGACTGATCCGAGGACAAGCACTGAGCATGCTAAGGCTGGCTTCAATCTCATCTTGCTGGGTGCGATGCGCCTCAATAACAAAAACGATTTGGCCGGCCAATGCTGCCATCGTCGCCGCGTCGCTACTCACCATACAGGGTGGAGTGTCGAGGATGATAAAGCGATCGGGAAAGCGTCGCGTCATTTCATTCAGCAGCGCATTCATGCGCGGACTCGAAAATAACTCCGGAACATGGGGGCCACCGTGTCCTGCGGCTAGAACAAGCAGATTTTCTATATTAGTGCGAATCAAAGCATCATCTAAAGTTGCGGCACCCGATAGGACATCGACGATCCCCGTGCTTTGACCAGCGCCAAGTATCGTCTTTAGCGCCGAATGACGAATATCGACGTGAGTATCCGCATCGACCAGCAATGCCTTGACCTCTCTTTCCGAGGAAAACGCCAAGGCTAAGTTGAGCGCAACAAAGGTCTTTCCCTCACCGGGACGGGCGCTCGTGACCATGATGACCCTTCCCAGCCGGTCGTCACCGACCCGGAGGTCAGCCGCCCACGAGGTCATCAGGTTACGCTTGACGAGGCGGAATTCCTCCGCCGTTCGCGACCGTTCGGCCGACGGGATCGCGATCCCAAAGGCTGCGAGCTGGCCACGATCGAGGATCAGTTGGGCGCCGCCACCAACGGCCGCCGTGTCCAATGCCGCCGGTCCAATTTCGATGGCCGGCAACGGGGACGATGGTGCGATCTGTGCCGACTCGCGCTGACGCAACAGCGCCGCCGCGCGCTCGATCAATCCTATCGATTCCACCATTAAGAAACGCCCACCGAATGCAGTTTCAAGCTCAACACCAGCAACGTTCCGTAAACTGCTATTAGGACGACCGCGCTGGCGCACACCCCGGCCAGCTGTATCGTCGCCCGTCGTCGCGCGGCACCAAGCGAAATCCGCGTCACACTTCCCAGGATCGGAATTCCAAGGTCACGAAGTTGCGAGACCGTCGCGAACGAACGGTCGAGCTGTCCGATCATCAGCGGTGTCGCCAGGCCGGTGCCGAGACCGACGAGAAGAACCATCGAAACGAGCAGTGGACGATTCGGTTCCACGGGGACCAGCGGCACTTGCGGCGGATCAATGACCCGGAACTGGATCTTCTCGGTCTTGGTATCTGCGGCTTCGGCAATTTGTGCCGATTGGCGCCGTGACGCCAACTCCTGGTAGTTCCTCAGCAAAACTCCGTAATCCCGGTCGAGATCTTGTACTTCATTAAGCACCGCCGGAGCCGAGCGTGCGATCTTGTCGATGCGGTCCTCTTCCGCCTGCGCTTGTTTCAACCGGCGCTGTACGGCGGCAACTTGGCCTTCCGCATCCACGAGCTTGACTTTGAGCTGGTCGTAAACGGCATTTGGTATTTGCGTCTTGTTGACGCCTGCACCTTCGGGACCGGAGTGTTTCAGCTCCGCCTCTATTTGCTTGATCTCCTCACGCGCCGCGATCACATCCGGGTGCTGGTCAGTGTATTTCAACCGCAACGTATCGAGATTGTTGCGCATTTGCTCAAGCCGCTGCTCGTCGGGGCGCAGCGCCCGGCCGCCATTGATCACCACCTGAGGGGCGCGATCGACAGACAACATCGGCGGCACCGAGGCGAGTTCTTTTTGCAACGAGTTTCGGGTTGTCACCGCATCCTCAAGATCGTTCTTGATCTTGGCGACCGCGGCACGAGCCTGGTCGAGCCGACTTCGCGCTTCCCCTCCGACCCCTCCCTCGGTCGATACAAGGTCAGGATACTGCCGCGCCAAGACAGCGCGCTGCTGGTCTTTGGCTCGTAACTGGTCTCGATAAGATGCGATCTCGTCATCGAGGAAGCGCTGGGCACTGTCCATCTCGGAGCGGCTGCTGCCCGCCGTCTTTTCCGCAAAAATCGTCAACAGGGCCTGAACCACGTTCTTTGCTGCCTGGGGGTCCCGGTTGCGATACGAAATCGTCATCAAGTTCGCGCTGACCGGCGTGATTGAGACTTCGGCTGCGAGGCGTCGGAATAGTGCCTCGCGCTCTCCCGGGTTGGTGATACCGCTGTCGAGATCGGTCAGGCGGACCAGTTGCTCCAGATTAGGTCGGCTTAACAGCGTGCGTTGCAGAAAATCGAGGTGACGGGCCGGATCGGTGTCGATCGCAAGACCGCGCAACAATGGCGTCAAGAGCGGGTCCGCGTTCAAGTATATGCGCGTCGACGACTCATATTTAGTCGGCATAAAAGCAACGCCGATCCATCCGACGGTACAAACCAGCCATGCTATGCCAACGGCGAACCATTTCTGCCGCCACAATATCCGCAGGAACGGGAGAACCTGCGATGCAAGCGAGTTCATCGACGGCTCCATTTCGGGCAGGTGGACTTAACGAACTTCGGCGAAAAGCTGGTTTGTGACCGCGTCACGGCCGATCGTGCTCTTGGTCCGGCGCCGTTCATTATTAGAACAAACGCTGCGGAATAATCATAATGTCGCCTGGCTGGAGTGCGACGTTACTTGTTATATCACCGTCTCTAATCAGGCTGTCGAGGTGCACGGCATATGTATATTGCTTACCTCCGATCGTTCGGACGATAACCGAATCATCACCTGCCGCGTAACGCGTAAGGCCGCCGACTGCGATCATCGCATCGAGCGCCGTCATTTCAGTTCGGTATGGGATCGCCCGGGGCGTTTCTGCTTCACCGATGATCCGCACCTGTTCGGTAAACGGTCCCACAAATCCCGTCGCGATGACCGTAACGACCGGCTCTTTGATGTATTTGGACAGTCGCTGTTCAAGTTCGCGCGCTAGCTTGGTTGGCGTCTTTCCGGTCGCGACGACGTCCTCGACGAGCGGGAGCGACATCCGGCCATCGGGCCGGACCGGGACGCTAATGCTCAGTTCGGGATTGCGCCAAACAAAGATGTTCAACGTATCGCCGGCGCCGATGATGTATTGAGCTGATGGCAGCGCCGAAGCTGGCGGGGCCGGCGGCAACGGCGGAGCGCCGTGGCACCCGACAATTGCAAGGACGACAACAAGGCTTGTGACCCTAAACGATTTGCGGTGCACGTTACGCTCCCGTTTAGAGGCGCGGCCAGCGAGAAGAGGTATCCCGCAACTGTCCGTCACCAAGGACCACAGCGCTCACCGCCCCACAAGACGCTCAAATAATTCGAGAATTCTGATAACATCAAGCCAGGTGATTTGCAATAAAGTTGTCGAATACCTTCTCGCCTTGCCCGCACACTAATCACGCAGCAGACACACAAATCACCAGCAGAAAGCCGCGCTCTTCAACGGTTTCGACCAATTGTAGTGCGGAGCTGGGTTGTCATAGCCCAACTCCAGATCGCGAGCATCGGCACCGGCCAACAATAGACACAGCCAACGCCGTTTGTCGATAATTGGTCTGGGTTGTGAAGGAACGGTGAAGACAGGTGGCGGAGCCGATAAACGGTAGGGGAGCGTGCATTGCCGGCGAGTGGGTTAGGCCGAGCTAGCAAACAATTCCTTCAAGCGGAAGTTCCTTCGGCTCGGCGGGCAACGCTTACAACCTCCGACGCTTGCAACGCGCCGCCGCGAAAGCGGCGTTAATGCTGCAGTGCTGCGTCGTGTACAACCCGCCGCCTCGCCGAAGCAGTTTCTGCCGGAGCTGGGAACCGGCGAGAGCGCCAATTCAGAGCAGCGCCGAGACCTAAAATCCGAGTAGACAGGTGGCTAGTGTCCTGAATCAGAAATTCGTTGAATAAGTTGTGGCATGGACGGCGAGAGTGTCGGAGCAGTATCGGGCGATGGTTTGGAGGATGGCATCGGCGGACTTGGTCCAGATGAAGGGCTTTGGGTCGTCGTTGTGGGCCTGGATGAAGGCGGTGATGGCGTCCTTCAGTTGGTGCACGCTGCGATGGACACCGCGCTTGATCTGCTTGTCGGCGAGCAGCGCAAACCAGCGCTCGACCTGGTTGAGCCAGGACGTGCTGGTCGGTGTGAAGTGCAGGTGATAGCGCGGGTGGCGGGCGAGCCAGGCTTTGACCGGCGGGGCCTTGTGGGTGGCATAATTGTCGAGCACCAGGTGGATGTCGAGATCGGTTGGCACGGCTTGTTCGACGGTCGCCAGGAACCGGCGGAATTCGACCGCGCGGTGCCGTTGGTAGCAACGGCCAATGACCCGGCCGGTGAGGATGTCGAGGGCGGCGAACAACGAGGTCGTGCCGTGGCGCTGGTAGTCATGGGTGCGCCGCTCGATCTGCCCCGGCCGCATCGGCAACAGCGGCTGGGTGCGATCGAGAGCTTGGATTTGCGACTTTTCATCGACGCACAGGACCAGCGCATGGTCGGGCGGATTGAGGTAGAGCCCGACGATGTCACGCACCTTGTCGACAAACAGCGGATCGCTGGACAGCTTGAAGGTTTCAAGACGGTGCGGCTGCAACCCAAAGGCCCGCCAGATGCGTCCGACGCTCGCGGTCGAGATGCCGCTGTGCCGCGCCATGCTGCGCGTGCTCCAATGCGTCGCGCCGGACGGCTGGCTCTCCAGCGTCCGGACGATCACGCTCTCGACTTTGGCGTCGTCGATCGTGCGCGGGACACCGGGTCGGGGCTCGTCGAGCAACCCGTCGAGGCCATGCTCGACAAAACGCTGGCGCCACTTGCCGACGGTCTGCGCCGTCACCCGCTCGCGGGCCGCCACCGCCTTGTTGCTCAGACCTGCCGCGCAGCCGAGGACGATGCGCGCCCGCAGCGCCAATGCCTGCGCCGTCTTGCGGCGCTGCGTATAGCCTTCAAGAATGCCGGCGAGCTCAGCCGACAATTCGATCTTCGCTACCGGCCGACCCGTCCGCATCCCCCATCCCCGCCGTTACGGCTTCCTTATCAATTTATTACACGAATTTCTAGACTCAGGACACTAGCGGCGCATAAAGCTGGGGCCGCCAAGGATCAGCGCGGCGCGCTCGCGCGCCGGAACCGCCTCGATAACCGTGCGCTCTTCACGCGTGAGCGTGGATCCGAAGATCGCCATCAATGGTTTGGGGTCGACTGGCCTGCGCCCTCCGGGAACATCGGCGCCGAGTAACCGATCCGCGCTGGCGCCGACCGGAAGAGCACCGCGGGCAAAAGCGGAGGCGAAGGCGATACGCTGTATTGTCGCATCCGGGCTCAGCCAAGCCTCAGCCGTATTTTTGTACCCGTCCGGTGTCGCGCAGCCGTAAAGCGGCATCCCGAGGCGGTTCATCCAATTGAGCAACGGGCGAACATTGCCGATCGACACGCCCGACACACGCGCCGCTGAAACGACGAATTCGTACGGTGTCTTGTATTTTTGCCCGACGCTGGCCCAAAATTCGGGGCTGTCAAACAGGGTTTTGAGTGTCTGCCGAATATTTCCGCCCGTCGCAAGAAAGCGCCTCGCGAGACTGTTGACAAGAGCCGCGGGCGGTGCGTCCGTGACAAAATATTGCGCAAGCTCAAATGCAAGATGCGCCGCGGTGGCCGGGCTTGATGCCAGAACATCGAGCGCCTCCTCACCCTCGGCCTTGCCGCGCGACCGGAGCGGGCGACCAAGAAAGATCTTGGGTGCGTAATCGTGGCGCTTGCCTTCGAATATCGCGGCGACGCCGGGAAGCTCACTGTCATCGAGCGGATTAACGCGCCAGCCGGTAAAGACCCGGGCCAAGGTCTCGACGTCCTCCTGGCTGTAGCCGCCATCGGCCCCGAGCGTGTGAAGCTCCATGACCTCGCGCGCGAAATTTTCGTTCAAGTGATCCCGCCCGCCGCCGGCCAAAGCGGTATTCTGAGTATTATCCAGATAAACCAGCATTGCCGGATGCTTAGCGACCGCAAACAGCAGGTCGTGAAACCGGCCGAGCGCGTAAGGCCGGATCGCCCGCTCCTCGTAGTTGCCGATCCAGATGCGTTCGAGGCCTTCACCCGCGTATATGTTGAAGTGGTTGAACCAGAAATTGACCATTACCTGCTCAAGCTGGCGCCGGCTCATCACCGCCCGCAAGATCCGGGCTTCCGCCGCTTCCCGCTCGACGAGATTGGTCCGCTGCTGTTGCGCCTTGATCTCCTCGAGGCTCGGCTTGATGCCGTTCACCGGACGCAGTGGACCATAAAACTGTCGCAGTTCGGCCGCGCTGAGGCCCAACGAACCGAGCTGGGCCAAGCGAAGCCGCAATTCGAACGGCTCGGGGATATTCGCGGGATCAAGCTGCTCGGCGATATAGCGCTCGACCCCGATCATCTTGACATAGTCGAAATCCTCGACGGTCGGGCCAAACGCAAGCCGGTTCAAAATGTGGAGCACCATTTGATCCGAATCGGCCGCACCCGCCATGGCTGCAGCCGGCAACGTCAACAGCCATACACCGAAAAGGATTCCTTTGAATCGCGCGGGCTTTCGTCGCACTGAGACCAATACCGAACGACCGCTTTACGACAGGGCCTTGAAGAATAGCGCCGATCCCCGACCAGCGATTGCTTGTTCTATCCACCAAGAAGCCGGCAGGATAAAGGCCAACCGCCGGTCCGTGCTGCACCGGCGATCCGTTCCGGAAATTGGCTGAGCGGATCGCCGCGCGTACCTCAATCGGAACTGACGGCGGTCCGCTGCGGGTTCGGCGGCGCCGACGATTCGGACGGTGCAGATTGCGCGATACGGGCGAATCGGGATAGCCGCGCCAAGCTGGCGACCGCTGCCGCGGCCGAAAATCCCGAGGCGAGAAGGATTGCCACGGTCGGACCGGTGCCGCCCGATGGGTGTGCGAAACCAAAGATCAGCGCTACCAACGCGGCGCCGACCGTCTGTCCCAATAATCTTGCGGTCGATTGGATGGCCCCGGCGCCGCCGCTGCGTTCGCGCGGAGCGCTCGCTACGATAGCGCGGTTGTTTGGGGAGGCAAAGAAGCCAAAGCCAAGCCCGCACAACATCATGCGCCACAGGATGTCGGCGGTCGCGGGCTCGGCCGGCAGCAAAGCCAGCAGCAAATAACCGAGGCTCAGCATACTCAAGCCGATGCCGCCGAGGATCCCGGCCGGATAGCGGTCGGCGAGGCGCCCGGCGATCGGCGCAACCAATGCCACCGTGGCCGGCCACGGGGTCATCAATAGGCCGGTCGCGACCTGAGATCGCCCCAACACATCCTGGAAATAGAACGGCAATGTAACGAAGGTAATGCCCTGCGCGACGAACGTCGTCACCGACGTTGCAACCGACAGCGCAAATATCGGGCGCCGGAACAAATCGACCGGCAGTAACGGCATCGGCAGCTTTGCCTGTCGGCGCACCAGGACGTATCCAACCGCAATTGCGCCAACAATTTCCGCCGTGACAAACTGGCCGGCCTGGCCATGACCGATGCCATTGATCCCGGCGATCAGCGCGGCAAACGCGACCGCGCTGAGGGCGGCACTCGGTACATCAAACTCGTGATCCGACGGCCGTGTTTGCGGCAGCAGCCGAAGTGACAACACGAAAGTGACCAACCCTATTGGTACATTTACGGCGAACAGCCAGTGCCAGGAGGCGACCGCGAGAATTGCCGCGGCGACGCTCGGTCCTGCCGCCGACGAGACCGACACCGCGACCGCGATCATCGCGATGCCTCGCCCCAACTGCCGCCGGGGATAGGTGAACCGCACCAGCGCGGTATTGACGCTCATCATTCCGGCGGAGCCGAGGCCCTGCAAAGCCCGTCCGACCGCGAGCATTGGCAGTGAGTAGGACAGGGCGCTGATCAAGGCCGCGGCCGTAAAAATGGCAAACCCGATCGCGTAGATCCGGCGGTATCCGAAGATATCGCCTAGCGAGGCCAAGGGCAGCAATGAGACCACGACCGCCAGCTGGTAGGCGTTGATCACCCATATCGATTGTGACGGAGTGGCGCCGATCTGCCGCGCGATCGTCGGCAAGGCAATGTTGGCGATCGAGCTGTCGAGGACCGAGACCACCATCCCGATCGCGAGGGTCAGGATCGCCCAATATCGTTGCGGCAGCGGCACCCCATCTTCGGCCGTGTTCATGGCTCCGCCGCCGGATCGAAAAAGCAAAGGTCAGAGTTAATCGAGAGTCGATGCTTTAGCCAGCACCCTCGACACACGGTTCCCTTGCGGAGCCGACCGCAGGCGAGCGGTGGTAACGCCCGAGCGCGATGCGGGCGCGGCTATATGCGCGGGCTAAGCCGAGCGCGGAACCGTGCGAAGCCAACGAAGCCGAGCCCCGCAGCCAAGAGCGCCAAAGTCGAGGGCTCCGGGACAGAAAAAGTAATTGCCGCGAAAAGCCCGTTGTTCTCGCCGTTAATTCCGTCGGTGAAGAAAAGAGTATCGGGATTGGCGTTATTCCCGCCCATGCCAAATTCAAGCGCCCAAAGACCGCCCGGCGTATTGCCCGCTCCGACATCGATCGGGATCGAGCCGACGAAGGCGTAGCCCATCGTGGGGTCGAAGGCGTTGATCGCGCTGTCGACATAGCTGAAGTTGCCGACTAGCAGATCGTTGCTAAACGGGCCCCAATTAGAGGGCGCCAACGCTATACCCCACGGTGCGGCTAGTTGGCTGCCGGTAATCAGCCTTTGTAGAAGGATTCCACTCTCATCAAATATGTCGACAATGCCCATTCCCGCGGTCGCCGACTGCTGGCTCGAGCGACCGGACGGCGCGTAGGTGACGTAAACCTTGCCGGCAATGTCCTGAACATTAAACGGGACATATCCAGCGGGGAGGTTAGGGTCGCTAAACCCCCCAGAGACGCTTACCGGGGCGAAGGAGCTGTTGAAGACGTTGATGCTGCCGGTCCCTGCGCTGTTGGCGGCGTAGAGCAGCGTCTGGGCCTGATTGATCGCCAGACCGGTATAAGTGGCCCCCGTCGTGGTCGCCTGGATATAGGCGGTAGGGCCGGCGTCCCAGGCTGAAATCGTTCCGTTCAGATTGGCAAAAATGAAGTGAGCGAAGGCCCCATTTCCTCCGTTTCCGACGAGAAAC
The DNA here is from genome assembly GCA_963777435.1 of uncultured Alphaproteobacteria bacterium. Lineage (GTDB taxonomy): Bacteria > Pseudomonadota > Alphaproteobacteria > ATCC43930 > CGMCC-115725 > AP-15. The sequence continues at coordinate 900,651 of CAVZQT010000003.1, read as the reverse complement.
GACGAGGTGTTGGCATTATTGACTTGCCCGGTGGGTCCTTGGGGACCAGCGGCTGTCATCGGGATAATGATATCTCCGTTGGTGCCGGGAGGCATAACTTTGGTGACGTTCAGACCGCCGGTCACGGCGTAGAGGGTTGTGAAGTTGGTCGGGGGAGGTGTGGCAGGGTTTGCTAGCTGATTCGAGACCCAGATCGGGCTCGTGGGACTAAAGGAAATCCCCCACGGGTTTAGCAGAACCGGGTCAGTGATGGCGGCCAGCCCCGGGCGGTCGGAAACGAGGTTTGTCTGTACGTAGCCGGCCTCGGCTGCGCCCGCCATTGCGAAAAGCGCGGCAACCGCGACCGCCGCCGACATCAATTTTCCCAGGGCCAATGATCTCATTGCGCGCTCCGCTAAGAGACGACAAATTGCTGTCGTCAGCCCAACCGAAACCTCACGAACACACCGCCGCACCGGCTTTGTGGTCGATGGATCCTCTTCCCGGGAAATTAGTTAAATCATGACGGTTGATAGCGGTTAACGCAAGCCACGACTAATGAAAATTTCATCACTACACTTTAGTAGTATACAAGTACAAAGTTAACGTTAATAAACGCGAAAGGTAGGGTTAATCAATCCACGATCTGCGGGATCAGCAGAAACAGATCGGTGTCGCCGATTTCCTGGCCGGCGGCGGTCAGCATCGCATGCGCTTGGCCGCGGTGATGGGTCTGATGATTGAAGAAATGCGCCACCAGCAGTCCCTTTGGGGCGCGCATCTCGCGGTTCGCGGCGCCGCTGAACCAGACCATGTCTTCGCCGAGCCACGCGTCATCGACTTTGCGCGCCCAGCAGAGTAATATCGCCATCGGCTTTTTCACGGGCGGCCGCAAGTTCGTCGAAGTCGTCGATCATCTGCGCGCTTTGTTTTATCGGGGTCGAAGGCTTTGGCCAATTGTCAAAGCGGGACATCCACTGCTGGTCGCCCCACAAGATGTGCGTCAGGGTGCCGTGGATCGAGCCCCAAAACGCGCCGCGCGGCATACGCCGCTCTTGATCCGGCAGCCGCGCCGCGGCGCTGAAAAGCCGCCGGTTCATTTCGGCATTATAGGCCGCCATGGTGCGAATATAAGCTGGGGTGATCATCGCTTGGTCCCTGTTTAGCATGCGCTGAGTATGTTCCATTATTCAGTTGATCTAAGGGCGGTAGCTTGAGTCAATCTTGATTCGAGTAGTCAATGTCATATGTAAGGGGTGAGCGATTAACGCCCCCTGCTCGAGCTGCGCGAGCTTGCTTTAGCGGCCTTTGAAAGGCCCGGCTTTGCGCTTCTCCGCAAAGGCGCGGGCGGCCTCGTGAAAGTCCTCGGTCAAATAGAGTTTTAGCGGCGCCGTCTGCATCGCCACCTCGCGCCCGATCTGATCCATATACCAGCGCCGGGTACGCACCGTTGCGCGCACCGACAATGGCGGATTTTTCGCGACTTCCGCGGCGAGTTCGCGCGCCGCCTCGAGATGCCGGCCGGCGGGTGCGACGCGGTTGATAATGCCGGCCGCGAGCGCTTCCTCGGCGGTGAAGAAGCGTCCGGTCAGCGCCACCTCGGCGGCAAAGGCGGCGGCGCCGCGGAAGTTCAGCAAGGCCCAATATTTCGAGCCGCCAAGCCCGCGCGAAGTCTCGGTGATCTGAAACCGGGTACCGGCTTCGGCGACAATCAGATCGCATTCGAGCACGATCCCGAGCGCCAGCCCCATTGCGTAGCCGTGCGGTGCGGCGATGACCGGCTTCCAATTCACTGAGCGGGTCAAAAGATCGGCGGAATTCGCTCCCCAACCCTGTGGCCCGCCATATTCGAGGAATTCCTCGCGCCGGCGCAGCTGGCGCTGATGGACATCGGCGCCGCTCGAAAAGGCGCGGCCGGCGCCGGTGATGATCGCAACCTCGGCCTCGGGATCGAGATCGAAGCGGCGCAGCGCGTCCGCCAGATGACGGACGAGGTCATCGCTGAACGCATTGAGCTTTTCGGGCCGGTTGAGCGTCAGGGTCGCGATCCGGTCCTGACAGGTATAGAGCACCAGGCCTTCTGCCGCCGCATCATTCATCTGCGCATCTCCGCCTCAGCGGTCGAGCCAAACATCCTCGAACCGCCAGCCATTGTACTGACTGTTGGTCATCAGGGTCAGTCCCTTGAGCTGCGGTTGCCAGCAAGTCGCCGCGCGCAAATGGTAGATTATCGGGCGCGCTTCCTCCTGCTGCAGCTGATAGTCGGCCTTCCAGACTAGTTGCTTGCGCTTCTCGGGATCAGGCTCCATCGATTGCTGGTCGACCAGCTTTTCCCAATCGTGATTGCAGAACCCGGTGTAATTGCGGTTCGAGTTACACACGTAATTCTGGTAAAAGATAACATCGGGATCGTCGACCCCGGTGCCGAGTACATTTAGTCCGACCGCGAAATCTTTGCGGATCAACTTCGGCACCCAATTCGCGGTCTCTACGGTTTCGAGCTCCCCGTCGATGCCGATATCCTTAAGCTGGTCGATCAGCAATGCCGCCGGATCGCGATAAACCGCGATGTTGCGCGTCGATATCTTGACAGCCAGGCGCTTGTCGGGTCCGTAGCCGAGCTTTTTCATAATTGCTCTGGCTTCCTCCCGGTTTTTTTGAACATCCCCGCCATAGCCGGGCAATGTCTTGAGCGTATCGGGTGGCATGCCCCACTCGCCCTCGGGGCCGGGCAGCATCGCGCCGCCAATGTCACCCTGGCCTTGGCCCAATATGTCGATAAAGGATTTTCGATCGATCGCCAGCGCCATCGCTCGCCGCAAATCCGCGTTATCGAATGGCGGGACATTACGGTTGATCAGCATACCGACGGATTCGCCCGCGGGACCCACTTGGCACACCGCCTGCGGCGCCTGGCTCTTAATGTCCTTTAACAGCGGGATCGTAACCTCCCAGGGAAAGGTCATGTCGAACTTTCCGGCGATAAAGGCGAGGATGGCCGTCGAGCGGTTCGGGATGATGGTGTACTCGACGCCGTCGAGATAAGGGCGGCCGGGTTTCCAGTAATCGGGGTTGCGAACGACCTTGATGTCCGAGTTAGGCTTGTACTCGGCGAATTTGAACGGTCCGGTGCCGACCGGATGCTGGCGCATCTCGCGCGGCGGGACATGACACGGGTAGATTGGCGTGTAGCCGGCCGCGAGCATCGCGAGGATTGCCGGCTGCGGCCGCTTCAAATGCAGCTTCGCCTCGCCGTCCCCGTTCGTCGTAACCCCCGCGACATTGACCCACCAGGACCCGCGGTAGTTTAGCCGCAGCTTTTGCTGACCCTGCCCGGTCAGCAGGTCAAATGTGCATTTAACGTCTGCCGCGGTAAATTTCTGCCCGTCATGCCATTTGACATCGTCGCGCAGCTTGAAAGTCAGGTCCTTACCGTCCTCACTCCACGCCCAGCTAACGGCTAATTCGGGAACGACGGATTGCAGGCTGTTCTGCGGGACATGCTGATCGAAGATCACGAGATTATTGAACACACCCATCATCGGCATGATTACGCCGATTGTGCCCTCCTCATGGATCGACATGCTCGCTGGGCTGTCGCGGTGATAAATCCTTAATATCCCGCCTTGTTTTTGCGCTGAGGCGGGACCGCCAACCGCAAGCGCCGACAGCAGCCCGACCGCGGCTGCAACCGCCCTCAACCTTCGTTTCATCCCCTACATCTCCGCTAACCACCGGGTTTGATCGGAGCTTGGCCGAGGGCTGCAGGTAAGTCCAGCGCTGGTCGGAAGGGCAACCCAGGCATGCAGCACGAGCGCGATGCCGCAGCCCGTATGAAAAAAGCCCCGCCGGAAGGCAGGGCTCGTTCAGTTCGGTCGGACTATTTGTTAGCGCGTGTTGGGCATCGCCTCGTTGTTTGTCCCGCTGGTTCCCGCATTGCTGCCGGGCCCCATATTCATGCCGTTATTGGTGGTGCCGTTCGAATTATTTGACGGCATGCTCGAGCCGACACCCGTTCCGCCACCGAGCAGGCTCGCGACGGTCTGCTGATCCGGCCGTCCGGTCACCCGCAACCCATTCTGGTGCTGATAAGCACGGAGCGCCGCATGGGTCTCGCGCCCGTCGATCCCGTCAATTCTGCCGCGGTACAGACCTTCCTGCTGGAGCTTTTGCTGCAATTCCTTGACGTCGAGCTCGAGACATCCGGCCCCAATTCGCGTGTGACAGGCCGGTATTACCCATCTCCTGGCCGCTGTTAGCCATGTCTTGGCTACTGCTGGTCATTCCCGGATTCGACGGTTGCGCCGGATTAGCCGCCTGCGGCGTCGCCGGCTGCATCGTTCCAGCCGAAGGCGTCTGCTCGGCGGCCGGGGCTGGGTTGGTCGGAGGCGCGTTGTTCATGTTTTGAGCGTAAAGCGGGCCGGCGCCACCTAAGCCGAGGGCAATCGCCGAGACCGTGGCGAGGATTAGCGTTCTCATCCCAAACTCCAATATCGTCGTGCATGCTGCGCACATGACGCAAACTCCGTCTCGCGCGACGGGTTCCGATGCAGACTTCGACAAGATCAGAAGCGGAGATCGCCCAATAATGGCAGCACTTCGGCAGCAAAGCGCTCGATCTGCGCCGGGCGTTCCTCGTAGGGGCCGACGAGATCAAGGCTGATGTGCCGCGCCCCGGCCTGGTAAAACATCCGAATACGTCCCGCGATCTGTTGGGCCGTGCCAAGGGCGGCGTAGCGCTCTGCTGCCCGCCGGAAATCCATCGCGTAACGCACGCTCAAAGTCGTGCTCGCGGCATCGAGCGCTTTTTCATAGGTGTCGTCGAGGCGGACGAACAGCAGATGCCCGGTGCCGAAACTGTCGAGGTTGCGCCCGGCCGCCTCGGCTGATTCGGCGATTTTGGCGAGCGCGGTCTTGTACATCTCTGGGGTTACGACGTAGGAAATCCAGCCGTCCGCCAGCCGGCCCGTGCGGCGCAGGGCGGCCTCGGAGCGCCCGCCACACCAGATTGGCGGCCCGCCCGGTTGGCGCGGCGGCGGCAACATCCGCACATTGTCAAAGGCAAAAAAGCGGCCGCGGTGCGAAACCGTCTCGCCGGTCCACAGGCACCGCAGAACCGCAATCCCCTCCGACAATCTCGCTCCGCGCTCGGCGATCGGCACGCCGCAGACTTCAAACTCGTTGGGGAACTCGCCACCGACGCCGACCCCAAAGATGAGTCTGCCTTCGGTCAAATGATCGAGGGTCGCGACCTGTTTTGCGACCGGGCCGGGGTGGCGCAGCGGCAACAGATAGACGCCGGTCGCTAATGTCAGGCGCCGGCTGACCACCGCAGCCTGCGCCAAGGTCAATAGCGGGTCGAGAATTGGCACGGCAAAAGCGATGTGGTCACCGACCCACAGCAAGTCATAGCCGCAGCGGTCGACCAACTCGACCAATGCCACAAGCTCGTCGGTCCGCGGCAGCCATGGCGCCGTCGCCGGCTCGGTGCGGCGATGGATGGTTTGGATGCCGATGCTCAGCCGGGTTGCAAGTGGCAGGTCCATCTCACGCCTCGCGTGCTCGCGGCCGCGCGCCGAAGTTTAATCGAGCGGTTTGAGATCGCCGAGGATCGTCGGCAACAGTTCGGAGACGGTCGGGTGGATGTGCATCGCGCGCTGCATGACCGTGTACGGCGCTTTCGCGTACATCAGGTCGAGGATCGCATGCACCGCCTCGTCGCAACCGGTGCCGAGCAGTGATGCGCCCAGGATCTCCTTGCTGTCGCCGTCAACGAGGATGCGCATAAAGCCCTGCGTCTCGCCCTTTTCAATGGCTCGCGCGACGCGCGTCATCGACCGTTCGCCAACCAACACCCGGCGTCCGCTCCGGCGCGCCTCGGCCATCGTCATGCCGGCACGGCCCAGCGGCGGGTCGGTGTAGAGCGCGTAAGCGGTAATGCGGTCGCTTATCCGCCGCGGATCGTGGTCGAGCAAATTCGCCGCGACGATCTCGAAATCATTGTAGGCGGTGTGGGTGAAGGCGCCGCGGCCGTTGCAATCTCCGAGCGCCCAGATGCCGGGTACGTTGGTGCGGAGTTCGTCATCGACGCTGATGTAGCCGCGCTCGTCCCAATGTACGCCGGCCTTGTCGAGGCCGAGATCATCGGTGTTGGGCCGCCGGCCGACGGCGAGCAGGACATGAGACCCGACGATCTCGGGTGGACCCTCGGTACAGTCGGCTGTAGCGACAATATCGCCGCCGCGCCGGCCAAGACTGATGCACTCGGCATTTAGCCTGATATGGACGCCGTCGTGCTCGACAATGTCTTTGATTGCCGCCGACACATCCTCGTCTTCGCGATGGACCAGCCGCGGCGCCATCTCGACGACGGTCACTTCGCTGCCAAAGCGGCGGTACATCTGGCCGAATTCAAGTCCGATATAGCTGCCCCCGACGATGACCAGATGGCGCGGCAAAAAATCGACATTCATCATCGACGCGTTGGTCAGATACGGGACCTGATCGATGCCGGGCATCGCCGGGACTAATGCTCGCCCGCCGACATTGATGAAGATGCGCTGGCCGCGGAGTTGCTGGCCGGCGACGTCGATTTCGTGCGGCGACACGAACCGGGCGTGGCCTCGGATAAGGGTGATGTTGGGGGCCTTTTCGAGCGCTGAGGTCAGCCCGTCTCGCGATTGCGCGACGATCGCGTCCTTGCGGGCTTTGACCCGCTGCATGTCGACATGGATCGCGCCCGCGATGGTCACACCGTATTCGGCAGCGCGGCGGGCGATCTGGGCGGCGTAGGCGCTCGCCACCAATGCCTTGGTTGGGGTGCAGCCGGTATTGACGCAGGTGCCGCCAACCAAATTGCGCTCGACAACCGCGACCTTCATGCCGGCGCCGCCGAGACGAAAGGCGAGCGATGGACCAGCCTGGCCGGTGCCGATAACGATCGCGTCATAGTCAGCCATCGGCGCCTCTACTTAAATCTTCCTCCCCAACGCCGACGAGCGCCCAACCATCCCTTCGCGTTAACCTCTCTCCCCTGACGCCGCAGAACGGGCCATCCCACTTTAAGCAGGCGCGAACAGATCGGTCTTAGCCGCGCCTTGCAAGGTTCCCATCGTAGGTGCGGGCGGCGTCGCGAAAGCGCCGTCCTGTTGCAATACCGGCAACACCCGGCTCGCGAACAATTTCATGTTCTTGTCGGCGTCGTGATGCGGGATGCCGCCGAACGAGAATTCGGTCACGAGATGATCGGTGCCGGTCACGCGCTGCAATTCGGCGATCTGCTGGATGCAGTCGTCGGGCGTGCCGACGATCTGGATCTTGACATAGAATTCGGTCGCCCGGACCCGTTCTTTCTCGCTTTGCAGACGGGCATAGGTCTTGGCCATCTTGCCGTAGGTCTCGTAGCCTTTGACGGTGGCGAGGTGGCCGTCGGAGAAATGATAGTGGTTGTCGATCGACTCCCATTTCTTGCCGAGCCAGTCGCATTGCCCGGTCATGCGCCTCCTCGCGGCTCTCGGCGCAGGAAACGTTGGTCAGGATGATCGGCGGCGGCGGGTTATGGCCGACGCTGAGCGCGATCTCACGATAAGAGACGATGTTCTCGGCTGCTTTCGGCCATTCGTTTTGCATGACGACGAGGATGCCAAAACCGAGCTTGGCCATGATCTCGGCCGATTCCGGACTGACCGACGAGGCGTAAAAGCGCTCCTCAGGATGCGAGATCGGGCGCGGCCGGATCGAGGTCCGTGGGATTTGATAGAACTCGCCCTGCCATTCGAATTCGGGCTCGCGCAACGCCTTGCGGATCAGCTGGGCGGATTCGGCAAAGCGGGCGCGGGCTTCGCCCATCGGGATGCGAAACCCTTCGTATTCGACGCTTGCAGCACCGCGGCCAAAGCCAAACAGGCAGCGCCCGTTACTTAGAATATCGAGGAGCGCGATCTCCTCGGCGACGCGGATCGGATCGTGCCACGGCAGGACGATGACCGAGGTTCCGAACGTGATCCGCTTGGTGCGGCCGGCGAAATAGGCCAACAGTTGCAGCGGCGCGGGCGACATCGCATAGCCGGTGAAATGATGCTCGAGGGCGAACAGCGAGTCGAAGCCGAGCGGCTCGGCGAGATCGCCCATCGCCAGATGGTCCGATACCACATCGACATCGGGCCGGCCCGGTTCCGACAGCATATTAAGCGCAATGCCGACTTTCATGGTGGCTCTCCTCGGCTTTATTTCGCACGCACACGGTACCACGGATGCGGCTGGCCCGGGATTTTGCCGCGCAAGGCGTAGACGGAAGTCCGCGCGGTGAAAAAGATCGTCTTCAGATCGGAGCCGCCAAAAGCAAGGTTCGCCGGCACCTCGGGCGTGCGGATGATCCCGAGCCGCGAGCCATCGGGCGCGAACACCCAGGTGCCGCCGGGGCCGGTGCAGTAGACATTGCCCTGCTGGTCGACCTTCATGCCGTCGGGCACGCCGTCGGTTTCGTCCGAGGACATGTCGGCGAAGATCCGCCGCTTGACCATCTTTCCGGCAGCGTCGATCTCGATCGCGTGAATGTATTGCGCATGACGGGTATTGGCGACGTAAAGCACGCGCTCATCCGGCGAAAAGGCGAGCCCATTCGGATACTCGAATTCGGCAACGAGACGGTTCGTGCCATCCGAATTGACGGCATAGACGCCGGAATGCGCCAATTCCTTGTCGGCGAGCGGCACCCGCAATCCGGGATCGGTAAACCAGATGCTGCCGTCCGATTTGCACACGACATCGTTGGGCCGGTTAATGCGCTTGCCCTCGTACCGGTCCATCAGAACTTCGCTGTGCTGGTCGTCGGACCAGCGGGTGACGCGGCGGTTGCGGCCCTCACAGATCACGAGCCGGCCTTGCAGGTCAAAGGTCGTCCCATTGCCTTCGCCGGTGTTGCTGCGCACGGTCTCGGGCTGTTGCCCAAGCTTTAGCCGGTAGAACTTGCTCGCCCGCACATCGGCGAAATAATAGAAGTCGTCGGGGTGCCACAGCGGCCCCTCGGTAAATACGAAACCGGTTGCCGGCCGTTGCGCCTCGGTCGTTTCCAGCACCGCATCAAGCCCGGCCATCTCGTCCCTCCCATTGGCGTTGATTGGTCAAAGTTGAGGCTACCCCGCGAGCTGGGGACCTGTCTATTCGAGCGAGAACTCCCGATGATGATGACATAACGCATGGCTCCCGATGTCCGCCGCGTCGTTCCAGTGTCTTGCTTGTGGGATTATGCAATTTATCTTACTAGGGTCTTACTAGAGGCGGCCCCTCCTCCCATGACACCCTCTACGCCAGTGACTACGATGATCATGCTGACGTTTACGGGGGCGCCAATCGGCGGTTTTCTCGGAGGGCTGCTCGTTCCTTTCTGTTGCACGAGGGCTTCGGCTGGCCGGTGATCTTTATTATCGGCGGTGCTTTCCCGCTCGCGCTGATCGCGATGGCCCTGTGGCTCCCTAATCGCCGCGTCTGCTCGCCGTGCAGAGCGAACCTTTCACCGCGCCAGCACGCGTTGCTGCAGCGCCTTGAGATCGCCCACGGCGCACTGCAGAGACACCGCGATCGATGTCGACCAAGGGGCAATCGGTCAAGAGTATTCGGCCAAAGTCTATTCGCTGCAGCGACGCTGTGTGGATCGTCTTTTGCAGCCTGTTAAATCTCTTCCTGTTCATCTTCTGGTTGCCGGAAGTCCTCCATCTAATTGGTATGACGCCCTCAGGGCGGTGTTGCGACGAGCCTTTCCGCTGCGGTCGCGCCGGGTCTTCTCGGCGTCGCGCTGCGCGTCGCTGCCGCGCGCGCCGGTCTCGCGTTCGCGGGCTAGGCGCGTCGCTGGGGCTGCGCAAGCTCACCCGCGATGCGCACAGCACGGCGACGGTGGGGGCCGGGGACGCGCCTAACCGTCGAAGACACGCCCGAGGGTGTGTTGCTGCGCGCTGTTGCCGCGATTTCCGCTGACGCGGCCCGAAGATGTGTTTGGCTGTCTTGCCTCGCCAAGCGGCCCGAAAACATTAGAGGAGATGGATGCGGCGATCGGCGCCGAAGCGAAGCGGCGCGATGCTCGCGATCGATACTAACTTGGTCGTTCGCTCAACAATGCGTTGTTCTACGAGTTTTCGCTCGAACGTCATATCCCGGAGGATCACCTGCTGCGCGCGATCGACCGCTTTGTCGAGTTGGGTGGATCGGGACCATCTGCACCGTCTACAGTGAGACAACGACCGTCGATCGATCCGGAACGCTATCCGCAAGCTGATCGTCGGATATGCTTTGGCATCCGCTCGGAGCGGCGGCTGTGCGGGAAGTACATCTGAACCTCGCCTACCGGTGGTTCTGCCGGCTCGGCTCGACGGCGCGGTGCCCGACCACTCGACCTTTTCAAAGAACCGCCATGGCCGCTTTCGTGACAGCGACCTACTGCGGCGATTGTTCGAAACCGAGCTACAGCGGTGCATTGCCGAGGGGCTGTCGGCGGCTACGGCTTTGCCGTGACGCCACTTGACCGCCGATCATCCGAGCAATCCGCGAAGGAAGGCTGCTGATCTGCCACAGAAGCAGCGTCGTGCCGTCAAGATATCTCGTATCCACGACGGTACCGTTTGGTGCTGAAACCGAGGTGACACCCAAGTTCGTCGCGCCTCCGATCCGGCAACTCGATGGACCGCCGCGCACCGCGGGCCGGCTTTCTTTGCCTATTCGGCCAACTACCTGATCGACAGCGGTAACGCGATCATTGTCGCTGTCGAGGCGACGACCGCAATCCGTCTGGCCGAAATTCTCGCGGCACTGCGCTGCTCGGGCGCTCGCTGGAGCGCTTCGATCTGTATCCGGCGCCTGATCGGCGAACGCTGGCTCGGCTGGACTGGATGGGAGCGCGGAATGGATTTTGCTGCATGCTTTGCATTTGGCTAATCCAGCCGCCGAGTGCACCTTCTCGCGCGACGACTTCGCCTACGACCACGCCCGTGACACCTACCGATGCCGGCCGGGAAGACCCTCCAGCACTATCGTCGGCGGTTCACGACGCCGCGGTCGGGGTGATGAAGGACAACTCGATGCGCTACCGGGCTAGCAAGCGTGACTGCGAGGCATGCCCCCTCAAGCCGCGCTGTTGCCCCAAGGCACCGGCGCGCAAGATCTCGCGCTCGATCTTGAAGGTGCGCGCGACCTGGCTCGCGAGATCGCCAAGACCGAGGCCTACCAGACCTCGCGCCGCCAGCGCAAAAAGGTCGAGATGCTGTTCGCTCACTGAACGCTTCTTATTAGCTTCGACCGCCGGCTGGCGGCAGTGGCGGCTGGTTTGGCGAGAGTGCGGGTGCGTGCCCCTTAGACCCAAGCGCCACCGGCCGGCGGGTGGCATCTGAACCATCGGCCTACTAAGTTTGCACTGTCCGAAGTAGGGCCTGTGGCTAACAGGCCCGCGTCGGCTGTGTCAGCGTTTGGGGAAGGATGTTTGTTGGACCGGAATTCTGCTGCGATGGATGTTGCCAATCCCGCCAAACTTCCCGCCTCGGTCGATGCCACGCTCGCGATGCTCGGCAGCGCCGACTATATCGCAGATCGCAGCCTAGCGACGGCAGTGCACCTCGCGTTGCATTTGAACCGCCCGCTGTTCCTCGAGGGCGAGGCCGGAGTCGGCAAAACCGAAATCGCCAAAGTCTTGGCGACCGCGTTGAACCGGCGGCTGATCCGCCTGCAATGCTATGAGGGACTTGATGTTGCTTCGGCGGTTTATGAATGGGATTACGCGCGGCAGATGATTGAAATACGGCTGGCCGAAGCCGCTGAGGAAGACCGTGGCGAAATCGAGAGCACCATCTTTTCCGACCGGTTTTTGATCAAGCGCCCGCTGCTGCAGGCGTTGGAACCGGATATCGGCGGGGCGCCGGTGTTGCTGATCGATGAACTCGACCGCACCGATGAGCCGTTCGAAGCGTATCTTCTCGAAATCCTGTCCGATTTCCAGGTCACGATACCCGAGATCGGCACGATCCGGGCCGAGCATCCGCCGATCGTCATCATTACCTCAAACCGCACGCGCGAGATCCACGACGCGTTGAAGCGCCGCTGCTTTTACTATTGGGTCGATTACCCAAGTGCGTCACGGGAACTCGAAATCCTGCACCGCAAGGCGCCGGGAGCCAGCGAGCATCTGTCGCAACAGGTGGTCGGCTTTGTCCAGAAATTGCGGACCATGGATCTGTTCAAATTGCCCGGCATCGCGGAGACCATCGACTGGACCGAGGCGCTGATGCAGCTCGACGTGCTCGAACTGACGCCGCAGGCGATCAACGATACTTTGGGTGTATTGCTCAAGTATCAGGACGACATTGCCCGCATTCAGGGCAGCGAGGCCGCTCGTCTGCTCGACCAAATCAAGGCCGAAGCGGCCGCGGCTGCGTGAAGTGGTGACGGGCAAGTCTCGGCACGATGAGAGTAGCACCCTCTTCGTGCTTGGGAGCGGAGAGGGCAAGAAAGAGGGGCGACTGCTCGCCAATCTGATGCATTTCGCGCGCACTTTGCGTGCGGCGGGATTGCCGGTCGGACCGGGCAAGGTCATCGACGCCGTCGAGGCGGTGCGCACAGTCGGCATCACCGACCGCCGCGACTTCTACTGGACCTTGCATGCGGTTTTCGTCAACCGGCCGGACCAGCGGCTGATCTTTGACCAGGCGTTTCACGTCTTCTGGCGCAACCCCGAACTCTTGAAAAAGATGATGGCGCTGGTATTGCCGGAAATGCGTGTTCCCGGTGAGGAGGATCGCGGCGCCGAGATGGCGCGGCGGCTCGCCGATGCGTTGCATCCGAACCGTGACGAGCCGGCAAGCGAGCCCGAGGAGGTCGAGACCGAGATCGATGCGGTCATGACCTTTTCCGATCGCGAGCAATTGCGCGGCATGGATTTCGACAAAATGTCGCTCGAAGAACTGGCCCGTGCCAAGGCTGCGATCGCGCGGTTGCGCCTGCCGCTGCAGGACATTCCGACCCGCCGCTTTGCCCCGGACCGGCACGGCGCCCGCGCCGATCTGCGCGCGACCTTGCGCGCGGCGCTGCGCTCTGGCGGTCTGATCGAATTAAAGCGCAAGAGCCCGCGGCGCCGGCCGCCGCCGCTTGTCGTGTTGTGCGACATCTCGGGTTCGATGAGCCGCTACAGCCGCATCTTTTTGCATTTCATGCACACGGTCACCAACGACCGCGACCGGGTTTACACCTTTGTTTTCGGTACCCGGCTGACCAACATCACGCGCTATCTGCGCTTTCGCGATGTCGATTTGGCATTGGAGCGGGTCGGCGACGCGGTCGCCGATTGGTCGGGTGGTACCCGCATCGGCCATTCGATCGCCGAGTTCAACCGCCTGTGGTCGCGCCGCCTTTTGGGGCAGGGTGCGATCGTCATGCTGATCACCGATGGCTTGGACCGCGACGCCGGCACCGGCTTGGCGCGTGAGATGGACCGGCTGCACCGTTCGTGCCGCCGACTGATTTGGCTGAACCCGCTGTTGCGCTATGAAGGCTTTGAGCCAAGATCACTCGGCATGCGGGCGATGATGCCCTATGTCGACGAGTTCCGTCCGGTGCACAATCTCGCCAGCCTCGAAGAGCTGATCGGGGTGTTGAGCGCGGCCCCGGCGCGGCGCGGGCCGGCGACCCCGGTCTTGCGCCATTATCAGGAGAAGGCGGCATGAGCGATACGGCGGAAATCCTTGAACAGGCGGCGCGCTGGCGCGAGGCGGGCTCGGGTGTGGCGTTGGCGACAGTGGTGACGACCTGGGGTTCCTCCCCGCGGCCGGTCGGCGCCAAGCTCGCGGTCGATGACAAGGGCGCCATGGTCGGTTCCGTGTCGGGCGGCTGTGTCGAGGGTGCGGTTGTGCAGGAGGCCCAGGAGGTTATCCGCGACGGCAAGGCGCGGCTGCTCGATTTCGGGGTCAGCGACGACCAGGCCTGGGAAGTCGGCCTCGCGTGCGGCGGCAAGATCCAAATCTTTGTCGAGCGCGTCGAATGAAAGGCAGTATACTTGATCGCGTCGTCGAAGCCGGGCGTGAGCACCGGTCTGTCGCACTCGCGACCGATCTCGCCACCGGCCGGCAATTATTGCTCGACGGCCAAAATGTCGAGGGCGACCTCGCTCTCGATGAAGCGGCGCTCGGCGCGATCCGCGACGTCTGGCGCGCCGGCCGCAATCGAACCGTAGAGACCCCGGCAGGCCGGGTTTTCGTCGAGGTGCTGACGCCGCCGATGCGGTGTTTTATCATCGGGGCGGTCCATATCGCCCAGCCGTTGGCGCAGATGCTGGCGATGGTAGATTACGCGGTGACGGTTATCGATCCGCGCGGCGCGTTCGCCACGCAGGCCCGGTTCCCCGGGGTCGAGCTGGTCAGCGAATGGCCCGATGAAGCGCTCGAACGGCTGCGGCCCGATCGTGGTTCGGCGGTGATTGCATTGACCCACGATCCTAAGCTCGACGACCCGGCATTGGCGGCGGCGTTGCGCTCCGAATGCTTCTACATCGGCGCGCTGGGTTCGCGGCGAAACCACGCTGGGCGCTGCGAGCGGTTGAAGCAACAGGGCTTTACCGACAACGACGTCGCACGCATTCACGGCCCGATCGGTCTTGCGATCGGTGCCGTGTCGCCGGCCGAAGTTGCAACCTCGATCGTCGCCGAGATGATCCAGGTCCTGCGCCAGGGCAAGGCCGCGGAGACTGCATGAAATTCGGCGAAGTCCCGGTCGGCGAAGCTGAAGGGGCGATCCTTGCCCACAGTCTGAAACTCGGCTCGGCCGCGCTGAAAAAGGGCCGCGTGCTGTCGGCGGCGGATCTCGAGCTGATCGCCGGCGCGGGCCTGTCGCGGATCACCGTCGCCCGGCTGGAACTCGGTGATGTCGGCGAGGATATAGCCGCACAACGGGTGGCGCTGGCGGCGATCGGGCCCGACGTGTCGGCGGCGCCGCCGTTTACTGGGCGCGTCAACCTTCACGCGGATGTTAAAGGGGTTTTGGCTTTCGATCGCGAACGGATCGACCGGCTCAATCTGGTCCATGAATCGATCACGCTTGGCACCTTGCCGCCATTCACGGTCGTCGAGCCGCGCCAGATGGTGGCGACGATCAAGATCATCCCGTTCGCAGCGCCTGAACCAGCGGTCAAGGAGTGTGTCAAGGCGGCGATGGGCGAGGGCCCATTGCTGCGCGTGGCTGGATTTAGGCCGCTCTCGGTCGGACTGATCCAGACGCGGCTTCCGGGTCTAAAGGAAAGTATCCTCGACAAGACCCGGGAAGTGACCGAAGGCCGCTTATCGGCGCTGGGCTGCAAGCTCGTCTTCGAAGGGCGCTGCTCCCACGAAACCGAGTTCTTGGCGGCGACGATCCGCGACGCTTTCGAGTTCGGCATCGACATGCTGCTGATCCATGGCGCCTCGGCAATCCTGGATCGGCGTGACGTGATCCCGTCCGCAATCGAGCGCGCGGGTGGCCGGGTCGACCATTTCGGCATGCCGGTCGATCCCGGCAACCTGCTGCTGCTCGGCCACGTCGGCGAGCGGGTCGTACTGGGGCTGCCTGGCTGTGCGCGCTCGCCAAAGGTCAACGGGTTCGACTGGGTCTTGGAGCGGTTGGTAGCAGGGTTACCGGTCGGTCCGGCGGAAATCATGCGCATGGGGGCGGGCGGGTTGCTCGCCGAAATTCCGACGAGGCCATTGCCGCGGGCCGAAGCCAAGGCTCCCTCGGCTGAGAAGTCGGCTGAGAAGAGAGAACGGCCGCCGGGGCCGCGGATCGGCGCCGTGCTGCTCGCCGCCGGCCAGTCGCGGCGGATGGGGGGCCCCAACAAATTGTTGGCAGAGATCCCCGGATCAAGTCCGGGTACGGGCGTGCCGATGGTGGCGCGGGTGGCGCAACGCTTACTGGCGTCGCACGCGCGGCCGATCATCGCCGTGCTCGGCAACCGCGCTGACGAGATCGACGCCGTACTCGGCCGCCTGCCGGTCGAGCGAGTGCGCAACCCCGATTTTGCCGAGGGTTTGTCGACTTCCTTAAAATGCGGGTTGGCAGCTCTGCCCGGTGATCTCGACGGGGTGTTGGTCTGCCTTGGCGACATGCCGCTGATTTCGGGCCGCCATCTCGATCGGCTGATCGCCGCGTTCAACCCGCTCGAGGGGCGGGCGATCATTGTGCCGACGCGGCATGGCAAGCGCGGCAACCCGGTGTTGTGGGCCAGGCGCTTTTTTCCGGAGATGGCGCAGATTGCCGGGCGACGTTGGTGCACGGCACCTGATCGGCGAGCATGCCGAACTGGTCGCCGAAGTCGAAATGGACGACGACGCGATCCTCGTCGATATCGACACCCCCGAAGCACTCGCCGCCTTCACGGAAAAGGCTAAGGCACAACCGGTCGGGACCCGCTAGGGCTGAGATGCAATCGGTGGGAACACCCCTAAGGAGCAACCGATCGATACCCGGCGCTGTTTGGGCTTGATCGGGCGGTTTAGCCACACGCTCCAGTCTCGCTTTACGGAATTTTTGCGCGTTTCGCCGCAAATCGGTCGATCGAAATATCGATCGCATTGCAATGATCTGCGAATTCGACGCCTCCCGAGCAGCGACAACCTCATTGCTGGCGTGGACGAGGCCCTGGGGCGGGGCATTCCTGCTGCTGCTACCCGTCTGGCTGTTGTATTTTGCACATTTCATGATCTCGGGCGCCGCTGGCACCGGGTTCGTGCAATACGACCAAGCTTACTACATGGCCGATGCCAGAGCATATTTTGCCGATAGCCGCTTCACCCCGGCCTACGGTCTGCCGTTCAGCCCCGACCCGACAACCCCGCGGATTTATTTTCAGCCGCTGACCCTGGCGCTCGGACTGATTAGGAGATTTACCGGGGCCGATCCTGGCATCTTATACGCGACTGCGGGGTTCGTTCTGGCGATTTGTTGCGCCCGAATAATCACTGCTCTTTACCGGCAGATTGTCGGCTTGGATCGCCCCGCCGCCCTGGTGGGACTTGTGTGCTTCTTTTGGGGCGGAGGCGCAATCACCCTCGCCGGGATGGCCTACGGCCTGAAAACCGGCGAGCCAGCATTCGCGCACGTGCTCGACGCTGATCCGTTTAACGGCTTTTGGTTTCTTAACCTTGGCCGAAACCTGATCTATCCAGTCGAAGCTTTCTACCACCTCGTGTTTTTCGGAAGCGTGTTGTTCGTCTTGCGCCGCCGGTTTGCCGCGGCGCTGGCTTGTGCGGTCCTGCTTTCGGCGAGTCATCCGTTCTCCGGTCTCCAGCTCATTGCAGTACTCCTCGCCTGCAGCGTCATCGAACGGTTGATTAGGGCTGAAGACCGTCCGCCATCCTACTTTCCAGCCGCGCTGCTGCTGCTCGGGCTGTGCCACGTGGGCTATTATCTTGGTTTTCTCGATTATGCTTCGGGCGAACACCGCGTCTTGCAGAAACAATGGTCGCTGCCCTGGGATTTACCGATAGCAAGCGCGCTGGCGGCGTATGGTCCGGTTGCGTTTCTTGCCGCCGCGGCAATTGTCAACCGTTGGCGGTACCACCACTCCTTGACCGTCGTACAGCGGTTCCTGCTGATCTGGGCCGCGGTCTCATTTGTACTTGCCAATCACAATCTGCTGATCGCACCGGTGCAGCCGCTGCATTTCACCCGCGGCTACATCTGGACGCCGCTGTTCCTATTGGGCGCACCGGCCCTGTTGCAGGCGCTCGAAGCGGCCTCACGCCGGGATGTGGTTCAGCTCATCCTGCCGGCTGTCCTAATCGGCTTTCTGCTACTCGATAACGCGGTGTGGTTCTTGGTACGAGCATCGCCGAACAACATGGCGTTGATTCTCCCGGCTTGGCTCTCGATGCGCAGGAGCGGGCCGTTCTCGCCACGCTCCAGGATCCGCGCTACGCCGGTTTTCTTGTCGTCAGCCAAAGCGACAAGCTTGGTTATTTGACGACGGTTTATTCACCGTTGCGGTCATGGCGTTCCCATCGCTTCAACACCCCGTACAGCGATCTCCGACAGACAGAAATCGCCCGGTTCTTTAGCGATGGGGCAGAGCCGGTGGCATGGCTCGGCCGCTCGCTGCTTGCAGTCGTGGTGCGTAACGGCGAGACCGGTGTTGTTCGCCGTCTCGAGCGCGACGGCTTCGATCACGTGTTAACCAATAGCCAATTTCCTGCTTCTCGCGCGCCCCGCTCCGGGTGGCGAATAGGCTTCCCACCGTCGCAAAAGGCAGCCGGCCAGGGCGCGCTACTCGGCGGCGCTCCGTTGCGCGCCATCGGCAAAATGCGGCATCACTTCGCGGGCGAAGCGGCGCAGGCTGGCAAGGCCGCGCGCGCCACCACCCGAGCCCCCGCCATTGATCAGGACATAGCCGACCCCGGCAGCGCGCAATTGTTCGAGCCGCTCGGCAATGTGATCGGGATTGCCGTACATCGCACTCGCCTCGTTCACGGCTTGCGGGTCGCCGGTGGCGCGGTCGGGTCCGCCATGCACGGTGCCGTCCGGCGTCGTCGCGAGCTTGAGCTGCCGCAGACGGTTCGCCAGCCGGCGCTCCATTGCCGCATCGCGCTCCGCCCGACTGTCGCACACAAAAAAGGCGCGCGTCACCGCCACCTGCATCGGGTGCCATTGGCGGCCTTGAGCCTCGACCTCCGATTTGTAGATCGCAATGCTGGTGGCAACGTCGGCCGGCGACGCGTATTGCCCGAGCAGCAAATGATAGCCCTGCGCGGCAACGCGGCGGATCGAACGCTCGCTGCCGGCGCCCATCCAGATCGGCGGATGCGGCTTTTGCGCGGTCGGCGGCTCAACTACGATATTGTCGAATTGCCAATATTTGCCGCGATGCGAAAACGGCTCGTCGGCGGTCCACGCCTTGAGGATCACGCCCAGCGCCTCGTCATAGCGCGCGTCGGCTTCTTCCATCGGCACGCAGAAACCGGCGAACTCGTTGTAACGATAGCCTTTGCCGATGCCGAAATCGAGGCGTCCGCCGGACAGCAGGTCGAGGGTCGCCGCCTGCTCGGCCAGCAATACCGGGTTGTGCCACGGCAATACCATGACGGCGGTGCCAAGCCGCAAATGCCGGGTTCGCGCACCGAGCCAGGTGAGGAGGTTGATCGTCGCCGAGACCTGGCCATAGCCGGTGAAATGATGCTCGACGACAAAGGTGCTGTGAAAGCCCAGCGCCTCGGCTTCGACATTGTACTCGATAAAGTCGCGGAACCCTTCCGCGCTGTCGAACTCGGCCTCGTCAGGCCCCTTGGCGCGCCGCGCCGCCGCACTACCGAACAGACCAAACTGCATTCACGCTATTCCTTTATTGCCCGACGCCGAGGTTACGCCGAGATCGACGATGTTGAAAATGCCGTCTGTCGATTGCCGGCGAGCGAATAAGCATTGCGGCGAACCCTAAACCCCACCAGCCCAGCCCAGCCCAGCCCAGCTCCGCAGTGCCGGCGCGCCTCACCCGCAAGGTCGGGCCGTCATTTTATTTTAAGACTGCGGCGATTTTGCACGTAGCACTAAAAAGGGGTTCGTACTAACGAGTGCCTGCTGGTCGAATTGTGGAGGCAGTGATGCGCGGAGTGATTGCGGGACTTATCGCAGTGGCCGGGCTTATGATGCCTGCTGCGCTGGCGCAGGCGGCGCCGGTCGCATTTCATGGTCAGGCCGGTGCCGCCCCGGCGATCACGTTGGTGGTCCAGCGCTGCGGTCACGGGTACCACCGGGAAGCCGCGACGCCGGATAAGGCCGGCGTTTGGCACGGCCGCTGCGTACCCAACGCGCCAAAAAAGGTGCCTGAAGCCGTCACCCCACCCGGAGCACCCCAGTCTGCACCACGCTCGTAATTCCAAATTAGCTGAGCCGACCAAACTCTAGTAGATGTCCCCGCAGTCGCCGCGGTTGGGACCGTCAGCCCGGTTTCCCGACTGACGGTCCATTACATTTGGCGGGCCGTCGCCGCCGAGCGCACCAGGATCGGTAAGGCCTCCATAGTTCGGACTTAGACCGGGCGCTTCCAGCCGAGCCAGTCACAGACCGCGTCGCCCATCACCAACTCCTTGTCGCGGCCCTGCAGCCACGGCAATTCCTCGGTAAACATCGTCACGCATTGTCGGTAGGAGCATGGCATGCGGGTGATGTCGGTCCCCCAGAAGCAACGTTGTGGGCCGAACGCATCGACGATCTCGCGGATGTATTTGTGGATGTTGCGATAGGGGTAGGGTTCGCTCGAATAGCTTGGCGCCCCTGACAGTTTGACCGCGACGTTAGGGTATTTGGCCAGCGCCAGCATGTCGCCGAGATTAGCGAACGCGGCATCGTCGGTTCCCGAGCCACCGCCGCCGCCGCGGCCGTGATGGTCGATGTGCAATTTGAGCCCGAGATGGCGCTGGGCGATATGGCCGAGTTCGGCCATGTGTCCGCCGGCCAGCAGCCCGACCGGCAGCTTTTCGCGCTCGCAGGCCGCCCAAAACCAATCGAGCGAGCCGTCCGACCACCAGCTCTGCTGATGCGGCTGGTTGAACGTAAACCGGAACCCGAACATGCCAGGGCGCTGCCGCCAATTCCGAACGATTTCCTCACGGTTCGGGGCTTGCAGGTCGAAATTGCCCAGGATGCAGAATTTGCTCGGATGCGCTTTGACCGCCTCGACCGCCTGCGCATTGGGTCCCTCGCCGAGGGTGCTGGGCGGATGGATGACCGCGGCGTCGACCCCGGCCTCGGCCATTTCGTTCAGCGCATCGTCAACATTGTAGGTCGGGATCTGGCGGTGCTGCGACGACATCCGCGCGTTTTCCCAAAGATGGATCTGCGAATTGACGATCTGCATTGGCTGCTCCTCTCGATTGATTATTCAAGCTTCGACCCGCATCCGCCGGCGCGGGCGCAAGCCAACCGCTGGTTCGGGTGCGGGTCTGGCAATCGCTGCGCATAGCTTGCCATCGGCTTCGATGTCCCCGAGCACTTCGGTGACGACCTCGCTTACTGCCTGCCGGGCAGCCAAGGCGCCGCGGCTTGCCGCGACCCCGAGTGCTAGGGTGCGGAACACGCCCGACGCCGTAATCCGGTGCGCCTCTACCAGCCCGCGCGCGCATTCGCGATAAACCGAGGAGTGCGGCAAGATCGAGGCGCCGACGCCCTGCTGGACCATCAGTCGGATGGTCTCGTGATCGTCGAGCTCGGTCTCGACCCGCAATGCGATGCCACGGCCGGCCAGCAGTACATCGAGCGAAGCGCGCATCCCGTCGCCAAGGATCAGCGGGGTGCGGTTCAATTCTTCGACCCTGACAAAGCCCGGCGGCCGCGCGCCGGGACATGTCACGAGCACCATTTCCTCTTCGGCTAATCGGGTCAACGCGATCAGCCGGCTGCGTGAAATCATCGTCATCAGCGCCAAATCGACGAGACCGGCGACGATGAATTCTTCGAGCCGCGCCGTCCCGGCATGAACCACCTTCAGTTCGATCAGCGGAAAATGCTCGCGCATCCGTGCGAACAGCTCGGGCACCACGACCGGGCACAGCGGGGGTGTTACGCCAAGAATGATCTTGCCCGAGGGGTGCGCCTTGTGTGCCCGGATTTCGTCGCCGGCGCGCTCGACGTCGCGCAAGATGCGCTGGGCGCTATCGAGCAGCTTTTGCCCGGCCTCGGTCAGCTTTACCCCGCGGTTGGCGCGGGTGAATAGGGCTGCGTCGAGCTCGTCCTCGAGCCGCTGAATGTGCCGCGTCAAGGCTGGCTGCGCGATCTGCAGATGCGCCGAGGCGCGCGTGATGCTGCCGAGTTCGGCGATGCGGACAAAATAGTGTAGGCTGCGCAATTCCATTGCAGCGCCAATTTCGCCCACCCGAGCGGGTTGGGGTCAATCGGATTCGTCTTAGGGCGAGGATTTCCCTATGAACCGGATGACCCCGCGCCATTTGTGCAACTGCCAATTCGGTATAAGAGAATAGCTGTTCTGTTCCTAATGAGAGTCAATACTCGCTACTCACCAAGCCACCGCCCAGTGCTATCCTAATTCTCCAGAAGAAATAAGTTATATCGTTGGATGGCGAATAACAAAGTGGGCTGTGCTCCGTGAAAAATCCGACTACACAACGGTTCGGCCTGATATCAGATTGAAAGCCTGCGACATTCATGCACGCGTTTATATAATTACGATATGCAGCGGATTTTGGTCCCCAGGTTTGCCATCCGTCCTTATACGTGGAGAGGGCGCTAAACTCGCATTGACGTAATGCTTTTTCTTGGCCCTCATCACACCCGGAAAGGAGGAACAAAACTCCTGTCCCCACTAAAAACGATCTATGAACTCTCATTATCAAAGTCCCGCTTATATGATCGGTAAATCTTCTTCATATCGCTTCGGCGGCACCAGATAATCCTTTGATAGGTATCGTTGATACCCACGCGGGCTAGACCTTCTTTTAGGAAGCAATCTTTTGTGTATGGAAAATAAAATGATTTAACCTCTCCAGCGTCGATTTTTGCGGGCAATCCACCCCCAAATGGTCCGATTCCCGTTGGATTCGGATTTGCCGGATCGCCGTGTATCGGGACAAGCATTCCGTAGAACTCGGAGCGCTTCCACCATTGTTTCCTGATCGGCTTGGCGGCGCAAGAGCTAAGGATTACCGGCCCGGGACCCATGTTGGTTACGGTGAGGTTTAATAGGCTTCGAGCCTGGCCGGCTGGAGTGCCAGGTTCGACGATTATCCAGACGCCGAAGGATACCTGTAATGTTGGTTTCACAAAAATAACTTTCTGCCAAACGTTCCAAAGAAGTGCCACAAAAGCGACTATGATTGAAGTGATACTGACAAGGAGGGCGTATTCAGCAGTCTGCATTTGATTGTTGCCTGAGCTTTGTGATCGTTACATTGCCTTGAAGCTAAGGCTCCCACCGGATGACAGTATAATTCTGCCCGATCGACATTGTCTCGTCGGGCTTATTTGATGGCCACCATGCCGCTGCGGCATGAGCATGATCCGAAATCGGTATTTGCTTGATACACGGATTGATTTTAGCGTCGTATCAGCGGGCTAGCTGACAGGAGAAGGGTTATGGAGGTCGGCGTCTACCATGAATTCCACTGCCGGCCGGATCAGACCCAGGCAGCGGCGTTCGCGGAGGCGCTCGACCAGATCGAAGCGGCTGATCGCTGGGGGCTCGACGCGATCTGGCTTGCCGAAATTCATCAGCAAGCGAAGCGCTCGGTGATGAGCGCGCCGATGACCGTCGCCAGCGCCATTGCCGCGCGCACCAAGCGGATCAAGATCGGCACAGGCGTGCAGGTGTTGCCGTTGTGCCATCCCCTGCGGCTCGCCGAGGAAACCGCGACGGTGGACCAGATCAGCAACGGCCGCCTGCTGTTTGGCGTCGGGCGATCAGGCAATCCACGCAGTTATATGGCGTATGGAGTGCCGTATTCGGAAAGCCGCGAGCGCTTTCTCGAAACCCTCGAAATCGTCAAGCGCGCCTGGACGCAGGAGCGGTTTTCCTTTGAAGGCAAGTATTGGCGTTTCGAGAATGCCAGTGCCGTGCCGCGGCCATTTCAGCAACCGTTCCCGCCGATCCGCGTCGCCGCCGCCAGCGAAGAAACGTTTCCGTCGTTGGGCGAAGCCGGATATCCGATCTTTGTCGCGGTGCGCAGCGGCTCATTGTCGGGGCTGGCGCCCGATCTCGCCGCCTATCGCCAAGCCTATAAAGAGGCCGGCCATCCCGGCGAGGGCGAGGTTTATCTGCGGTGCACGCTGCACATATCAGACACCGACGGGCGGGCATTCGACGAAGCCGAAGAGAGCATTATGCTCGGCTATCGAACGTTGAGCTCGCGGCTCGAAGGGGCGCCCAACCGCCGCCGCGCCGCCGAGGCGGTCGCGATCCGCACGATTTCTTACGAAGAGGTGCAGCGCGACAAGGTGATCATCGGCTGCCCCGAACGTGTTGCCGATCGTCTGTTGCAATTGCACGAACAGTTGGGGCTGGACGGCATTCTTGCCGAGCTGAATTTCGGCGCCCTGATCGCGCCCGAAGCAATGACGCGCTCTTTGCAATTGCTGTGCGAAAAAGTGATGCCGCGGCTGCATTGAAATAAAGGAGAAGAAATGAAATTTGGATTGTTCGGCAGCGCGCAAGCCAGGCGCGCCGGTCCTGATACCGATAGCAGCCAGGGTTTTCGCGACTTTATCGAGAATAATGTCGAGGCCGAGGCGCTCGGTTACTACAGCACGTTTTTGGTCGAGCACCATTTCACTGGTTTTGGTCAGGTCTCGGCGAGCCTTAATCTGCTGACCTGGCTCGGCGCGCGCACCCGGCATCTGCGGCTCGGCACCGCGGTGTTGGTGTTGCCGTGGCACAATCCAGTGTTGCTGGCGGAGCAGGCCGCGACCCTCGACCTATTGTCGGGCGGGCGGCTCGATTTTGGCGTCGGCAAAGGCTATCGCTGGAACGAGTTTGCCGGTTTTTGTGTGGCGATGGAGGAGGCCGACGAGCGCTTTGAAGAGGCGCTCGACGTGATCACCAAATCCTTTGTTTCCGAAACCCCGTTCTCGCATCGCGGCAAATTCTGGCAATACGACAACATTGTCGTCGAGCCGCTGAGCGCGCAAAAGCCGCACCCGCCATTCTGGATGGGGGCGGGCAGCCCGAACTCGGTGCGGCAGGTGGCCGAGCGCGGCTACAACATGTTGTTGGGCCAGCATTCCGTGGCGGAAGAGATCCTCGAACAGGCCGTGCAATTCCGGCGCGAGGTCGAGGCGCGGGGACGGCGTTACAATCCGCTCGAAGTGGCGGTCGCGCGCGCGGTCCACATTGCCAAGAACCAGGCCGACAAGGAAGCAGCGCTCGAACGCCGCTATCAAGGTCATATGCGGATCAATGCGTTGGCTCGGAAACCGGGTGCCGAAACCCGTGCGCGCTATATGCTGGATGATGAAAAAGCGGCGCGCCACGAGAGCGCGGAGAGCGCCCTCTTCGGCTCGCCGGACGAGATCATGCGCAAGCTCGAGCGCCTGCGCGCCGGTGGGGTTGAATACGTGATCATCAATTTCGGCGGTTCGCGCGAGAATATCCGCCGCTTTGCCCGCGAGATCATGCCCGCCTTTGCCGACGAACCGGCCCTGGCGCTTGCCGGTCAGTGAGGATCTGAGAGGAGTAGCGACGATGGCATTCGAATTTGGTGTATTCCACGAGTTTCAGCGGCGACCGGGCCAGAGCGAGGGCGAGGCGTTCGATACTGCCTTCGAGCAGGTCGATGCCGCCGAGCGCTGGGGGCTTGACGCTATTTGGCTCGCTGAAATCCATATGGCGCCCGAGCGCTCGGTCTGTTCGGTGCCGATGACGATCGCGAGCGCGATTGCCTCCCGAACCCGCAACATCAAAATCGGTACCGGCGTCCAGGTATTGCCATTGTGCCAGCCGCTGCGGATAGCCGAAGACGCCGCCACGGTCGATCACATCAGCCACGGCCGGCTGCTCTTTGGCGTCGGGCGCAGCGGGTTTCCGCGTGCCTACGAAGCGTATGGCATCCCTTACGGGGAGAGCCCGGAGCGCTTTACCGAAGTGCTCGAAGTGGTCAAACGGGCGTGGACTGAGGAAACCTTTTCGTTCTCCGGCAAATTTTATAATTACGAAAACGTCTGTATCGTCCCCAAACCGTATCGCAAGCCGCACCCGCCGATCCGGATCGCGGCCAATCGCGAAGACACCTTCATCTCGGCGGGCCGGCAGGGTTATGCCATCTTTGTCGGAGCGCGGCGCGGAACCTTTGATGAGGTTTTGCCCAATCTCAAGATCTATCGCGACGCCTGGAAGGCTGCGGGCCACCTTGGTGACGGCCAAGTCTATCTGCGCGCCCCGATCTATGTCGGCGACACTCTCGAACAGGCGCTCTCCGATCCGCAGGAAACCCTGATGAACTTCTATCGCTATTTGGGGGCGCGGCTCGAAGAATCGGCCAATCGTCCCGGCATCTTCGATACTGAGCGTCGGATCGAGGGCGCTCAGCGCCTGCAGTCGCTGACCTGGGACGAGGTGCGGCGCGGCCGCGCGATCGTCGGCACGCCCGAGATGGTGGCCGATAATCTTGCCAGCCTCAGAGAGCAGCTCGGTCTTGCCGGTATCCTAGCTGAACTCAACACTGGCGGGCTGATCTCGCACGAGCGGGTCATGCGCTCGATGCAGCTGTTGTGCGAGAAGGTGCAGCCGCTCCTGCGCTAACTCCGTAATCTCCGTCTCGTCGGCTCCGGCGTGCGGGTGTGTGGATAGGGATCGAGGCGCCGGGTGCCCGCCCGCGCGCCATCGGTGGCGCGGACAGATAAGTCCGATAATTGACATCGGAGCGGCTGACTCTCCGCTGAGCGGCGCCGATCGATCTCCAATGCCTTGCGATTACTGCGCAAGTCTAGTTGCGTGAGACGAATACACTTGCAGTCTCGCCAGTAGAAAAAATTCGGGATCGGGATAGAGACAAGCCGTTGCGTTGCGGTGGAATTTGTCTCGCGAATTCAGCGGAAACGCGCTATCCTTTAACGCGCAATACGGGTGCCGAAGCAATTGCGATCGGTCGGAGATGCGGTGCTCACGGTATTTTGGCGGGTTGGTTCGGCGGTCGCTCGGCGCGAGGGAAACGGCGGTCTCGCCAGCCTTTCCCGCGGACGGCACCCGACCACTGATATCGGCTAATCTTCGAAGCAATCGGCGCGTTTGCAATCCTCTGGCGCCCATTACGGCGTTATTCTTGGGCGGAGTATGCTTCGGCGCGCTGGCAAGCCCGGCCGCGGCCGACCCGGCGAGCGATGATCTAAGTAAATTGCGCGCCGAAATTCAAAAGGAAATAGCCGCGCTCAAAAAGCAAGAAGCAAAACTGCATCAGCAGTTTCTTGATCTCGATCGCAAAAGCAAGATACTTGACCGCAAGAGCGAGCTCCTCGACGAGCAATTGCGAACAATGCGCGCTGCCGGCGCCGGGAGCACGGGTTCCGCCCCGGCTGGAGTGGGAGCACCGGGGACTCCGGCCACGATTTCGAGCGCGCCGACCGTAAGTTCGCCGTCGCCTCCTACGGGTGGTGTCGAGGTGGCGCAAGCGCCCGCTCCGGCGCCAGCCGCCCCGGCGGCACCCGGGGGCCAACCCTCCTCCACCCCAGCATCAGGTGAATCCGCACCCATCCAAGGCCCTTCGGCGGCGCAACAGCAGGCGCGCCAAGTGGTCGAGACGGCTCCATCTTTGTCCACCGCCGGCGGCGTCCTGACCCCCAAGGGTCAGTTCGTTCTCGATCCGTCGATCGAATATGACTACTGGTCGCAAAACCAGCTTGGGGTTAACGGTTTTCAGATCATTCCCGGGATCACCTTCGGCAATATCTTCGCCAATCGCGTCGAACAAAACATCACGACGGCAGCGCTGACTGGCCGCTATGGCATAACCGATCGCTGGGAGATCAATGTCAAAGTGCCCTACGTCTACAATACGGGCCAGACGATCAGTCTGATCCCGGTCGGCACGATGGCGCAGCTCTTAAACGTCAGCGCCACCGGCACTGGGATCGGCGACTTACAATTCGGGTCGAGCTATCAGATAAACTCCGGAAATAACGGCTGGCCAATTTTGGTGGCGAATGCGTTGTTCAAGACCGCCACCGGCATCAGTCCGTTTGACGTGCCGATCATCACGGTAAATGACCCGAACGGGGAGTTTCTCGAGGGTCAGCCAAAGAGATTGGCAACCGGTACCGGCTTTTTTGCGGTTGAGCCGAGCCTTACGGTGCTACTGCCGACAGCGCCGGGGGTATTGTTTGCGAACATTCAGGACATCCATAATATTGGACGAACCGTTAATGTGCAGAACGTTGGCGGTGGTCCCGGAACTCCCACTCTTTTGCAACCCGGTGAAAATCCGGCGTTTACCTTTGGCATCGGGTTTTCGCTCAACGACCGTGCGGCGCTGACCTTCAGCTATCAGCAACAGCATGTGTTCACGGCATATGCCAATCATCAGGCAATACAAGGTTCTCCCTATTCGTTCGGCACCTTCAACTTTGGGCTTGGGTACCAGATTTCGCAGTCGACGCGGATCAATCTGAGTGTCGGGATCGGCGCCGGCCCCAATACCCCGGTCGCGAAAGTCCTGCTCGAGCTGCCCTATAAATTCTCGCTTTGATCGCCCGGGCTCGGCCGGAAAGCCGATTCAGAACAGTTGAGTGGCGGTTTTCGGACGAGCGGTATTGCGGCCGAGGCCGCGCCCAACCGCGAGATTGACCGGCGACCAATCCGGGTGATTCCGCGGTGTCAGTTTTCAGTTTTTTGTGATGTTCCAGAATACCAGTAGCGGGCTGCGTAATACCCCGGTCACATTGGAGCGCCACGCGAACGGCTGGGTATATTGGCCGATCGGAATGTCAGGTAGCGCCTGCCACAAATGCCGGTGCAGTGCTTCGAGCGCCGCCGGGTCGGCGCCCTCATTGGCGGCGCGGATATAGGCCGCGCGCAATTCTTCGGTCTTGGCGTCGCACGGCCAGCCGAACCAGTTCTTGCCGTCGCAGGCCGAATTGATCGTGAAGTTGGACAGCGGCGAGGCCATCTGGACGCCGCCCACGGTCGTGTGGAACAGGTTCCAGCCGCCTTGACCCGGCGGATCCTTTTTAGCGCGCCGCGCGACCATCGTGCCCCAATCACTGACCGCGATGTCCAGGTTGACGCCGATCTTGCGCAGATTATCGGCGGTGACATCGCCGAGTGCGGCGAGGCTCGGGATTTCCTGGGTCGTCAGCATGACGATCTTTTCGCCCTTATAGCCGACTTCGGCGAGCAAGGCTTTGGCGCGCGCCAAATCCTGATGGCGATAATTTTCCGAACCGGCTTCGGTGCCATTGGCGCTGCCGCACACAAAATAGGACCAGCACTCGCGCCACCCGCGCTTGTCGCCAAAGGCGGCGCTTGCGTATTCGCGTTGATTGACGATCAGCGCCAGGGCCTCGCGCGCTTTCGGGTTATTGAATGGCGGATAGAGGCTGTTGGGCCGGATGATGCCGTAAGAGTTCGAGCGGTGACACCCGACCAATTACAATATCCGGCGAATGTTCTAGAACCGCAATTTGGTCGTGCGGCAACTGGTCGATCATATCGACCTCGCCGCGCTGCAGCGCGCTCGATTTGGTGAAGGAGTTGGGGAGTACGGTCCATTCGACCCGGTCGACCTTGACCACCTTACCGCCCGCCATTCCGTCGGGAGGATCCGACCGCGGCACATAATCGGGATTTTTCTCGTACACGACCTTGGCGCCCGGGTTCCATTCGCCGCGTACAAATCGGAACGGGCCCGAGCCGACCGTCGTCGTCACCGCTTTGAACGGATCGGTGGCGGCGTCCTGCGCGCGCATGATGTCGGCGTCGTACGAGCCCAATGCAAATTCGACAAACGCGAAAGGTTCTTTGAGGCGAATGACAAAGGTTTTGTCGTCGCTCGCCTCGATTTTCACTATCGCCTTCGCCAACGCTTGGCCGACCGTGTTGCGGACCATCCAGCGCTTGATCGACGCGATGACGTCTTTGGTCGTGACCGGCTGGCCGTCTTGGAATTTCAGCCCCGGCCGCAACGTGTAGGTATGGACCAGCCCGTCGGGCGATATCTGAAAGTTTCCGACCATCTGCGGCTGCGGCCGGATCTTCGAATCCCAGGCGAAGAGTGTGTCGTAGATCATCGCCCCATGCATCAAGGTGATCGTCGCCGTGTTGGTATGCGGGTCGAGCACTTTGAGATCGGCATGGGGGACCACCCGTAAGACATTGTCACCCGCCATGACCCGGTTCGCCGCGCTGCACAGCCCGAGCAACACCAGGATCAGCCCGGCCATCCGCATCATCATCGATCGCCCTCTTTCGCCCCGAAAATTCGCTCTGATTATCCCACCGCGTTCGCCGCACGGCTATTGCACGATCGCTGCAAAGCCCGGACTAATGATGAAATCCGAGCTCATTGCGAGGGAATACCGGTGCCGCGCGTTCTGACCGCCCGCTTTATGCACGAAACCAACACGTTCAGCCGGGTCAAGACTGACATGGCGGTGATCCGCCGCCGCGACTTTCATCTCGAAAACGAGATCCCACAGGCGTTTCGTGGTACCCGCTCGGCACTTGGCGCGACCTTTGAAGCCGCCGACGAATACGGCTGGAGCCTGGTCCACCCGGTGTCCGCCAACCCGAATCCGTCAGGCATCGTCACCGCCGACGCGTTCGAACAGATCGCGGGCATGATTCTCGAAGCTTCCGAGATGAAGGGCCCGATCGACGGCGTGTTGCTGCATCTCCATGGCGCCATGGTGACCGATAGCCACGAGGATGCCGAGGGCGAATTGCTTGCCCGGCTACGCCAGAAACTCGGGTCGGAGGTCCCGATCATCGCCACGCTCGATCTGCACGCCAACGTTACGCAGCGCATGGCGGACAATGCCAGTGCGCTGATCGCTTTCCGCACTTATCCGCATGTCGACATGTACGAACGCGCGTGGCAGGGGGCGGAATTGCTCGAACGCGCGATGCGGCGCGAGATCCAGCCGGTGACGGTTATCGCGCGCCGGCCGATGATCTTCGGGCTTGATCGTGGGCGCCATCTGAGCCCGCCGATGGCCGAGTTGCTTTCCCGCGCCGACCGGATCGAGCGTAATGGCGAAGCCCTCGCAGTCAGCATCTGCGCCGGGTTCAGCCGCTCCAACATCCGCGATGTCGGTCCCTCGGTGACGGTCACCACCGACAGCCTTCTGCCCCACGGCATGGCAATTGCCGAAAGCTTTATGGATTACGCCTGGGAGACGCGCGATTTCGCCAGCTTTGCTTTGCTGTCGGTCGGCGAAGCAGTGGCGCGCGCCAAGGCCGGCAAACCCGGTGACAAGCCGCTTGTCGTCGCCGACTACACCGACAATCCGGGCGGCGGCGGGTACGGCGATGCGACCGCGTTCCTTAAAGGACTCGTCGATGCCGAGGTCGAGCGCGTTGCGTTTCATGCGCTCTGCGACCCGCAAGCGGTCCAGGCCGGAATGCGCGCCGGCGTCGGCGCCAGAACGAGGCTGATCTTGGGTGGCAAAACTGACCCCGCGATGGGCGGCGGGCCGTTGACCCTCGAGGGGGAGGTCGTTTGCCTGACTAACGGCAAGTTCGTCGCGTATGGACCGATGGGCGGCGGCGTCGAGCGCAACTATGGCCCCTCGATGGTGTTCCGCGTCGGCGGGATCGATATTGTCGTGATCACCAACAATGGCCAGGCGACCGATCTCGGTCAGTTCACGTCGCTCGGTATCGACCCGACCCGCTACACGACGGTTGCGGTCAAATCGATGCAGCATTTCCGCGCCGCGTTCGAGCCGATCGCTCGCGAAGTCGTCCTCGTCGACACCGGCGCGCTGTGCTCGGAAGTCTATACGCCCGAGCTGTTCACCAAAGTCCGGCGTCCTGTCTGGCCGCTTGATCCGATTGCCGACCCGCGCGGCTGTTGACCGTTTTACCTCCCGGAACCTGACCGCCCGGCCCGCGGTTTCTTGGTTATCGTGCCCGAGGCCGCCGACGGAATTGAGTGGCATGCGGCGATTACGGGAAGCGGCAATGGATCAACGAATCCGAGAGATCGAACCCACCGCGGCGCGTCGGCCGATGACAGGCGGTGGCTGGTTTGAATATGGGGAGAAGCTTGCGGGCGCGCGTCCGTCGCGCAGCTGGCGACGGATCCTTGTCGCCATCTTCAAGGGAATCTCCGAAGATCGCATCCTCTTGGTGGCGGCGGGTGTTACCTTCTACACGATCCTTGCGCTGTTCCCGGGCATAAGCGCGCTCGTTTCGATCTATGGGTTGTTCGCCAACCCGAGCAGCATTGCCGGGCACCTCGATACCTTGTCGGGTGTAGCACCGGGCGGCGCGGTCGAGGTCTTGCGCGATCAGCTGACCCGCCTTGCCCAACAGAACGGAACTACTCTCACCGTCGGTTTTGGCGTCAGCTTGGCCATCGCATTGTGGTTTGCGAATTCCGGAATGACCGCGCTCTTCGAAGCGCTCAACGTTACCTACGAAGAGAAAGAACGTCGAAGTCTGCTCAAGTTTTATGCGCATGACGCTTCTATTCACCGCCGGCGCGATTATTCTGGGGTTGATATCAATAGCAATTATTGTCGCGATCCCGATAGTGCTAAACCATATCCCGAGCGCGAGCTTGACGGCGATATTGCTGGAGATTGCCCGTTGGCCACTTTTGTTTGTCTTGGTCGCTGGCGCGCTCGCTATCGCTTATCGATACGCGCCCTGCCGTGGCGCGCCGCAATGGCGCTGGACGCTCGCGAGCGCTGCCCTCGCCGCTCTGGTATGGCTCGGCGTCTCAGCCCTGTTCTCGTGGTACGTCGCCAATTTCGGCAGCTACAACAAGATGTACGGATCGCTCGGCGCAATCTTTGGCTTTATGACCTGGATGTGGCTGTCGATGGTCGTCGTTTTGCTCGGCGCTAAGCTCGACGACCAACTATCGCGCCATGGCACCGAGCCAGCCTCGGGTCGCGACGACTTGCCCGACACGCCTCCCACTTAGACGACCGGATCTAGCCCGCGATATCGAGGCCGATGTCGAGGATTGGGGCGCTGTGGGTGATCCAGCCCGAGGAGATCAGATCGACGCCGGTGGCGGCGACGGCGGCGACGGTTTCCGGGCTGATCCGGCCCGAGGCCTCGGTCACGGCGCGGCCGTCGACCATCGCGACCGCCCGGCGCAATGTCTCCGGGCTCATATTGTCGAGCAATACCGCATCGACGCCGACTTCGAGCGCCTGGGCCAGCTGATCGAGGGTATCGACTTCGAGCTCGATCTTGACGAGATGCCCGGCATGGGCGCGGGCGCGTTCGAGCGCCGGCTTGACGCCGCCCGCGAGTGCGATGTGGTTGTCCTTGATCAGCATCGCGTCGTCGAGGCCGAAGCGGTGATTGGCGCCGCCGCCGAACCGCACCGCCTCCTTTTCCAAGGTGCGCAGTCCCGGCGTGGTCTTGCGGGTGCAGACGATCCTTGCCTTTGAGCCTTCGATCGCGTCCGCCAGCGCGCGGGTTGCGGTGGCGACGCCCGACATTCGGCTCAACAGGTTCAGCGCCGTCCGCTCGGCGGCGAGCACGCCGCGCGCCGGCCCGGCGATATCGCGCGACCGACGTCGCCGCGCGACGATCCTTGCGCCGTCTTCGCGCACGCGCTCGATGCGCAATCGCCGGCTCGACCAATTCGAAGGCGAGCAGGGCAGCATCGAGCCCGGCGATGACGCCCGGCTGGCGCGCTGCGATCACCGCCTCGACCTGTGCCGCCCGCGGCACGATCGCGTCGCTGGTGATATCGCCGGCGCGCCCCAGATCCTCCAGCAACGCCGCGCGAACGATCGGCTCGATGATCAGCCGCATCGCCATCGCCGGTGCCCTCGCAAGGCTCTCAGCCGAACGCCAGCATGCGTTCGACCGCCTGACGCGCGCGATCAGCGATCGCCGGGTCGACCGTGACCTCGTGGGTCATCGTTTCAAGCGCATGCCGGATCTTGGGTAAGGTGATCCGCTTCATATGCGGGCACAAATTGCATGGCCGGACAAAGTCGAGATCGGGATATTGCAGCGCGACATTGTCGCTCATCGAGCATTCGGTCAGCAACACGACGCGCGCCGGGCGCTCCCTGCCGACGTAGTCCGCCATTGCCGCGGTCGAGCCGGTGAAGTCGCATTCGGCGACGACCTCGGGCGGGCATTCGGGATGCGCCAGCACGACGACGCCGGGATAGCTGTCGCGCATACCCCTGACATCCTCGGCGGTAAAGCGCTCGTGCACCTCGCAATGGCCCTTCCAGGCGATGATCTCGACCTTGGTCTGCGCTGCGGTGTTGCGCGCGAGATATTCGTCGGGAAGCATGATGACGCGCGGCACGCCGAGCCCCTCGACGATCTTCTTGGCATTGCCCGAGGTGCAGCAGATGTCGGATTCGGCCTTTACCGCCGCCGAAGTGTTGACATAGCTGACGATCGGCACGCCCGGATGGCGCTCGCGCATCAGCCGGATATCGGCGGCGGTGATCGAAGCGGCGAGCGAGCAGCCGGCCCTGAGATCCGGGATCAGCACCGTCTTTTCGGGGTTCAGCAGTTTCGCGGTCTCAGCCATGAAATGAACGCCGGCCAGGACGATCACATCGGCATCGGTGCGCGCCGCCTCACGCGCCAATGCCAGGCTGTCGCCGACGATGTCGGCCACGGTGTGAAAAATCTCGGGCGTCTGATAGTTGTGCGCGAGCACGACGGCGTTGCGCTCCCGCTTGAGCCGCAGGATTTCGCCGATGTCGCCGGCCATGACCGGCCACTCGAAGCGGCGGAACGTGCCGCTCCACACGCGCATAGATTTCGGGTAACGGCAGGAGCGGGTGTCGGGGCTTTGGGCGGCGGTCTCCAGCACGTCTTTCTCCTTATGCTCATAATGAGCATTTAATGGTTCCGGAAAAGCCGGGCGCGGGGGCCCGGCTAATCGGTTATGCTGAATATGAGGATAAGTACCGTAATCGAACTGTCAAGATCCGATTGCCCGACAACTACTCGCTCGGCGCCACCCGGCTCCGCCGAAAATGCATTTGCCGAACGAGTGCGCTATTGAATCGATCGGTCGCCCGTCGGCACAACAACCCAACGCTCAAATGCGCAAGGAGACACCATGGCACGGCTTTCCCCGATCACCAGCAAGGACCAGGTCCCGGCCCAGCACCGCGCGGTCTTCGACAGCATCGTCGCGAGCCGGGGTGCGGTTCAGGGCCCGTTTACGATGTTTCTGCATTCCCCAGAGGTGGCCGGCCGCCTTGCCGATCTCGGAGCCTATGTCCGCTTCGAGGGATCGCTCGACATGCGCGTGCGGGTGTTGGCGGCGATGACCGTCGCCCGCGAATTCGAGGCAGTCTATGTCTGGGGCGCGCAAACCGGCGGCGCCCGCCGCCTTGGGGTTCCGGAAGAGACGATCACCGCGATCCGCGAGAATCATTCGCGCAGCATCTCGCCGGATGACGCGGAAATCGTCGAATTCACCAGGCAGCTGTTGCGCCGCCACCGCGTCGACGAGACCGCCTTTAAAAAGCTGCAGGCTCGGCTCGGCAATGACGCCCTGATCCAGCTGACGACCGCGATCGGCTATTACAGCATGTTGGCGATGACCGTGAACGCCTGCGAATTGGAAGCCGCCCCCGGCGCCGAAGTGCTGAAGGTCTAAGCGACGGATCTGCGGCAGGGCGGACTGGCGGCTCCGCCGCCCTGCCGGTATATCTGGCGCGATGCGCCGTTCGACGCGTTTCGCTCTCGCCGCCGTGATCGTCCTGTTGGTGCTGGCGGGCGCCTATACCGCCTATTGGTGGAACGTGGCCGGCCGGATCAAGGACGGTCTGGTTGAATGGCAGCAAACCGAGAAAGCGCACAAGATCGATGCTGGGTGGCGCGACTTGCAGGTTAGCGGCTTCCCGTTTGAATTCCGGGTGGCGGTCGCCGAGGCGGCGTTGCGTGATCATACCTGGAATCCTGGGCCGGAAGTGCGGCTTGCTCGATTGACGGGCACAGCGCGGCCGTGGAATTTTCACAATTGGCGCCTCTCAGCACCCGACGGCTTCGCGGCCAATCTCGCCGCGGCCGGCGGCCGACCGGAGCTAAGGCTCTCGGTCAAGTCGGCCGATGGAACGGTCGCAGTCGGCTCACAGGGCGCCGCCTGGTTGTGGATAGGGGCAAAGGACATCGCCGCAGAGGCCGCCGCCGCCGTCCCGATCGGATCGGCTGACGCTTGGATCATGCTGCCGCCAAAGCCAGCCGAGAAAGACACCGATCCAAGCTTTGGGTTGGCGCTTTCCGTTCGGCAGGTCGGGGTATCGGCGCCACCGCCGGAGTTTGCCAAGACGATCGACGAGTTGGCGATGGGCGTCACCGTCAAAGGCGCTTTGCCGGGCGGACCGTTGGCCCAAGCGGTCGCCGCTTGGCGCGACGCCGGCGGTACGGTCGAGGTGGACAGCTTGCACCTGCAATGGGGCGATCTTGGAATTTCGGCCAACGGAACGCTTTCCCTCGACCGCAAATTGCAGCCGATCGCCGCGTTTTCCAGCGGTGTCGAAGGCTTTGGTGCGATTTTGAACGCGTTGGTCGCTGCCAACCGAATGACCCCCGAGCAAGCCGCGATAGTCCAAATCGCGCTGACCTCGCTGGCGAAGCCCGGACCTGACGGCAAACCGCAGATCACCGCGCCGTTCACAATCCAAAACGGCAAAATCTATCTCGGACCGGCACGGCTGGGCTCCGCACCGCAGATCAACTGGGAGTAGAGGTTTCGCAGGCTTCATCAGGCTCTTACGGAGTTCAGGCGATGGATGGAGCAGACAAAACCGAGCGCAAGCCGCCTTCGGCAAAGCTCGAACAGCGCCGCGAGGCCGGCCTCGCGGGTCGTCAAGAGGTGTCACTGGAGACGCTAGCCAAGTGGCAGCCCGCCTCCAATCGGCGCGATCCGATCGACATCCTGATCGAGCAGGGCAAGACCCGCATCGCCGAATTATTGCCAGTCCGTTACGCGCGGATGAAGACCGACCCTTTCGCATTTTTGCGCGGGGCGGCAGCAGTGATGGCAGCTGATCTCGGTTCGATGCCGGCGACCGGTTTGCGGGTTCAGTCGTGCGGCGACTGCCATCTCGCCAATTTCGGCGCGTATGCTTCCCCCGAAGGCAAGCCGGTCTTTGACGTCAACGATTTCGATGAGACGTTGCCGGCGCCGTTCGAATGGGATGTCAAGCGGCTTGCGGCGAGCCTCGCTGTCTCCGGCCGGGTCGCGCGCATGCCCGAGCCCGATTGTCGCCATCTCGCTCGTCTCGCCGCCCGCGACTATCGCCGGAATATGGCGCGGTTGGCTCGGATGCCGCCGCTCGACGCCTGGAGCACCCACATCGATCTCGCGGGCGCCATTGCCGATGTCGATTCGGACAAGATCCGGCGGAATCTGGAAAAACGGCTCGCCGCTATTCTAAAGGGCGCCAACGAGCATTTCGGCCTTATCGAGCAACATGGCGACACCCCGCGGATAAAGGAAAAGCCGCCGCTAGTGCACCATCTAAGCCGTCACGAGCTGCACGCGAAAGAGGCATTCGCCTCTTATGCCAAGTCGTTGCAGGAGGACCGGCGAATTCTGGTTGCGCGCTACCATTTGCGCGACGTCGCGTTCAAGGTCGTCGGCGTCGGCAGCGTCGGCACATTCTGCGCCATCGGCTTGTTGATGTCCGACGATGGTGCGCCGCTGCTGCTGCAGATCAAGGAAGCGCAGGAATCGGTACTGGCGCCTTATGCCGGCGTATCCGAATACGGCAATCACGGTCAGCGCGTGGTGGTCGGCCAACGCATGCTGCAGGCTGCGACCGATGTCTTTCTCGGCTGGACCGAAACTCCAGTCGAGGGTCGATCCTTTTATGTGCGACGGCTGAAGGATTCGCGGCTGGCGAATGTCGGCGCCCGACTCGAAGCCGCTTTGCCATTTTATGCGGCCCTATGCGGCCGCACGCTGGCGCGCGCTCATGCCCGGGCCGGCGACGCGGTCGCGATCTCAGCCTATATCGGCGAGGGCAATGATTTCGACAAAGCGATCGCAGAATTCGCCACAGCCTATGCCGACCAGACCGAGCGCGACTGGCGCGCTTTCCTGAAGGCGATCGAAGCGGGACGGATCAGCGCGCCGGGATCGGCAATATCAGCGGCGTAGCTCAACCGCCACCGCCGGGGTCCGCTGTTCGCAGTAGCACCCTTTACGCGATCTCGTAGACCGCTACTTCATCGGCGATGCCGCGCAGCGCGCGGTTTTGCGCGACAGGTTCGAGACCGCGGGTCTGCAACAGGCTCGACACTTGCGGGTAGGCGACGACCGGCCGGGTCGCCAGAATTGAGCGCTCGTCGGCTAAAGCCTGAACGCGCGCCGCGATGTTGACCGTCTGCCCGAAATAATCCTGGCGGTCGTTCAACACAACTGCCAGACACGGCCCCTCATGGATGCCGATTTTCAGCAGCAGGTCCTGTCCTCGATGGCCATCGTTAAGATCCCGCATCGCCTCGCGCATGCGCAAGGCAGCGGCGATCGCCCGGTCGGGAGTCGCGAAAGTTGCCATGACGGCGTCACCGATCGTCTTGACCACTGCGCCCGCCTCGGTTGCGACAATCTCGTTCAGCACCCGGAAATGCGCGCGAACCAAATCGAAGGCGACGAGGTCGCCAACCCGCTCGTAAAGCTCGGTCGAGCCCTTCAGATCGGTAAACAGAAAGGTCAAGCTTGTGATCTTGAGCCGCTGGTTGAGGTCGATCGTGTCGGTGCCGTAGATGTCGCGGAAAACCTGGTTCGTCAGCAGCCTTTTCGCGGTCAGAAACGGGCGCCGCCGGTGCAGCAATTCCTCGAGCTGTGCGTTAGCCAGCCATAATCCCGGCAAGACGCGCGCGTCAGTGCGATTTTCGAGCGACAGCCGCAATGGCCCGGGGTGAAGCTCGATCCGCTGTACCGGCGCCCGCAGCTTGTCGAAAACCAAAGAGAGGCTCTGGCGCTCGCGTGTCGGTTCGCCCTTTACATCGATGAACTGGCTGGTGTGAGTGACCGGATCGAGCAGGATCACGAACTCGGCCGGCAATTGCAGAGACAACAGTGCCTTATCGCCCGGCGGCAGTTCCATCGTCTCGAGCGTGATCTCCTCGATTACGTGGTCGAGATTGTCGGGCAGATCGATGCCCGAACTCCAAAAGACCTGCCGGAAGTACTCGCCATAAGACAGCTCTTCGGGGTCGTGCGCCTTAATCTTCCGCACCCGACGGCTGACCGTGAAAGTGACTTCGACGATTTCGTCGAGGGTCGGTTCGTAATCCGCCGCGCACCAGGCGCAGTGATATTCCTGGCGATCGACATTCTTTAGGGTCGGGGCCGCTTCGAGCACGCCGCTACAACTCGGGCACAGCACGTTCCACGACAATTCGAAAAGGCCGAGGCGGGCGGCATGCAAGAAAGCCGCGATCGCGCGCTCTTCGTCGATACCCGCCTTGCCGGCGAAATCGAGTACATTTATGCGGCTGAGCTGACGGTCGGGCGCGTCACGGACCAAAGTCTCGATCGCAGCCGCCGCAGCAGGATCAGCCGCCTGCCGCAGCGTCGCAAACTGATTGTCAGCGCTCATTTAAGGACACCCCGCGAAAGCGGCTTTTCCGCCTCTCGCCCTGCACGCCGCAGATAAGCCGGCAGGCGGCGAGCAGCGATCCGATCGCACTTAGATGTGGGGTGTCGCGAGTTTTGATCCAGCCTTGTTGGTTCGGCGCGAACCGCAATACGCCGGTCGCGGGCGTCTGGACGCCCGCTCGCTGCGTTGGAGCTATTCGGCCGCTTCGGCTTGTTTTACCGGGAGCGGTTCGGTGCCGGTCCAGGGATGCTCGGCGACATCGAACAGGATCCCTTCGGGGCCATAAAACTTGACCTCGAAACCACCGATCCGCTCGGCCTCGGCCTGGTCCATGTAGTGCTTGCCGCCGAGGCTCTCGAGCTTTTTGCCGGCCTCGTCGACGTCCTCGACCAGAATCCCAAAATGATGCAGCCCGGTGTAATCCATGCCGCGGCCGAGCTGGTCGGTCTTGAACCGCAGGATCGCTAGATCGATCGTGCCGTCGCTCAGATGGTGGCCATAGGCGAGCGGCCCGTCATTCGAGCGGACGATCTTGAAGTCGAACGCCTTGACATAGAAATCCGCCATCGCGTCGGGGTCTTTGGCGGCAATGGCGATGTGGCGCAATTTGGCCATCGAAATCTTCCTCTAGATGTTGTTATTCGGCCGCCTGCTTGATTGGTTCCGGCAAGGGTTCGGCGCCGGCCCAGCCATGCTCGGCGATATCAAACAAAACCCGTTCCGGGCCGTAAAATTTCTTTTCGAAATATCCGGCCTGATGGCCGCCCTGGCCCTGGTCGATGTAATGCTGAGCGCCGAGGCTTTCGAGTTTCTTCGAGAATTCGTCGACATCCTCGACCAGAATCCCAAAATGATGGATGCCCCGAAAATCCATGCCTTTGCCGAGCTGGTCGGTCTTGAATTTGAGGATCGCCATGTTGAGCGTGCCGTCGCTCAAGAACACGCCATCGGCGAGCACGCCGTTGGGACGGCCGACCTCGACGAAATCAAAGGCCTTTTTGTAGAATTCGGCCATCGCTTCCGGATCTTCGGCGGCAATGGCGATGTGACGCAGCTTCGGCATGGGCGACCTCCTCGCGTTTGAGTTGGTGCACCCTAGCACGACCGCGATGTCATTTCGAAGCGCGCAATAGCTTCTCGGGGCCGATCTCGGCCAAAACCCGCGCCATGTTCTTGCCCACCCGGCCAAGCGCCTCGTCCCACGAGAACAGCGCGAAGCGGTCGAATTCGGGCAGCACCGTGCCGTTGGGAAGCGTAAAGGTCGAAACGCAATTGAGAGACCGCGGATCGGGCAGGGCAGGGGGCGTCCACGCAAACAGCGCCAAATCCTTGCCGTGAAGATAGGCACGGACGCCAAGCGGAGTGAGCGCGCCCACGGCTACTGAAAGCCCGGTTTCTTCATGCAGTTCGCGCGCTGCAGCGGCGGCGAAGTCTTCGCCCGGCTCGGCCTCGCCTTTTGGAATATCCCAGCGCGGCGAACGGGTGGCGTGACCCAAAAGCACCTGATGGCCATCGCTGACCACCACGCCGCAACTCGTCCTGACGGCTCTCATCGCAAATTGACCTTCATGGCAGGCCGGTTTTCATGGCAGGCCGGGGCCGCCGCCGGTTACGCCGCCGTAAAATCCGCCGTTGCGGTCATGCTCGGAATTGGGTTGTCCGTTGGTGTCGGCGCACCCGGCAAGCAGCAGCAGCAACAGCGCGACCACCGCCGTGCGATGCGGGGCGCGGCGTCGAACCTCCCGGGATTTTTCGGCCATCCTCGCTCCCAGCCGTTCGTCGATATCCAGTAATTTGTCAGATATTATGCCCCGAGCGGGGTCAATCTCGGAGAACTGATGTGGGTGTCGAAACGCGCGCTTATCGGCCGTTGATCATCGGACGCCGCGGCGCGGTCGCCGCTAATCATCCGCTCGCCGCGCAAGCCGGACTGTTGGCGTTGCGCGCCGACGGCAACGCGGTCGATGCTGCGGTCGCAACCGGGATCGTCCTCTCGGTGGTCGAGCCGATGATGTCGGGACTTGGCGGCGACGCCTTTTATCAGGTGTTCGACGCCGCAACCGGCCGCGCGATCGTGTTCAACGGCACCGGGCCGTCGCCCGCGGCCGCGACCCCCGAGCGTTATGCCACCGGCATTCCGCGCACCGGGCCGCTATCGGTGTCAGTGCCGGGGATGCTCTCCGCACTCGACCGGATGCATCGGCGCTACGGCCGGCTGCCGTGGCGCGATCTATTTAAGGAGGCGATCGGTTATGCCCGCGATGGCTTTGGCGCCACCCGCTCCTATTGCCATTTCGCCGGGGAATACCGCCCGACTCTGCTGGTCGATCCACGCACGACGGCGCTGTTTCTTGAGGATGGCCGGCCGCCGGCAGTGGGAAAGGCAATCGTCCAACCGGACCTAGCGCGCACGCTTGAGGAGATTGCCGCCAACGGCGCCGAAACCTTTTACCGCGGCCCATTCGCACGACGGCTTGCGGGCGGCCTCAAAGCTGCCGGTGCTTTGGTCGGGGAGGGCGATCTCGCCGAGTTCATGGCCGAGGAACAGCATCCGATCGCTATCGATTACCGCGGCTACACCGTCCTCGAAGCGCCGCCCAATTCGACCGGGTTTGTGCTGCTGCAGGAATTGAAAATTGTCGAACATTTCGATCTCGCAGGCCTGGGATTTATGGCGGCGGACTGGGTGCATGCCGAAATCGAGGCCAAAAAGCTCGCCTTTGCCGACCGCGAGCGTTGGGGCTCGGATCCGCGTACCCTTGATCCGCCGTTCGAGCGGCTGTTTTCCGCTGAATACACCGCGGAGCTTGCCGCCCGCATTGACATGCGTCACGCCGCGCCCGCTACGCACGCACAGGACGCGGCCGGCGACACGACCTATTTCTGCACCGCCGATGGCGACGGCAACGCCGTCTCGGGTATCCAGAGCATAAACAGCGGGTTTGGCGCCGGGATCATCGCCGGCGATACCGGCGTCTTGATGAACAACCGCATGGCCTATTGGCATCTCGAATCCGGCCACCCGAACCGGCTGGTCCCGGGCCGACGCGTGCGCCACACGATGAACCCGCCGATCGTGCTCAAAGA
This sequence comes from uncultured Alphaproteobacteria bacterium, assembly GCA_963777435.1. Taxonomy (GTDB): domain Bacteria; phylum Pseudomonadota; class Alphaproteobacteria; order ATCC43930; family CGMCC-115725; genus AP-15. The sequence continues at coordinate 858,375 of CAVZQT010000003.1, read as the reverse complement.
CGGCAAATTTTGGTGTGTCTTTGGCACGCCGGGCGCCGACAATCAGGTGCAGGTCAATCTTCAGGTGCTGACCGCGATGATCGATTTCGGGCTCGACCCGCAACAGGCCGCCGAAATGCCGCGCTGGACCTCGCACGTCTCCGGCCAATACGCGAACTGGCCGCATGACGGCCCGAGCGAACTCGTCATCGAACGTCGCTTTCCCGAGGAAGTGCGCCGCGAACTCGCGCGCCGTGGCCATTTGCTCAACACCGTCGGCGATCTCGAGGGGCCGTGCAGCATCGAAATCATCCGCCGTGACCCGGAGAGCGGCATGCTGCTCGCCGGCTCGGACCCGCGCCGCGACGGCTGGGCCGTCGCTTGGTGAGGCGACCGCCTGAGTGAGTGACCCTGCGGTCCGCCGCTGGTCCGCGGGTTGTTGTCGGTTGACTTTTTCGCTTCGACTTGGGCTTCGCACGCTCCTGGGCGATGAGCCCTGTTAAAGATCGTCGTATTTTGGGCTCGATGATCCTGTGATCGAGCAATGATTTGTCCTGGAACCTCTTTGACACGGCAATCGTACGCAAGATAACGCCCCGTGCAAACGAGGAGATCATCAAATATGGACAAACCTTCTCCTGCCAATCCCGACCAAAAAACCGAAACCCACAGAAAAAGAGACGATCGATCATTTGGTCGAGCACGTATTTGATCCGGAAAGCGCGGAAAAGCAGCCGCGGCCGTCAACAACCGATAGCGGCGCCCCCGTCGAAGAGCAGGTTCGCAAGGAGTGGGACCCGAAGAAACAGGGTGGTGTGCCGGTATTTTAATCAAAACCTTAAATATCTACAGGAACAGAGTGGACATCGTTTAGCGAGCGGTCGCCGTGGCTACGTTACCCTTTGGCCCACTGACCCGGCGATCCGTTCACCTTCGCGTCGACATGCAAAACATGTTCGCCGAGGCAACGCCATGGCGCACGCCATGGATGGCTCGGGTATTGCCGGTGGTCGAGGACATCGCTGGCCATCACGCTGAGCGGACCGTGTTCACCCGGTTCATCCCGCCGGCAAAAGCCGACGATATGCCGGGCTCATGGCGGCGATATTTGCAGCGCTGGGCAGAGATGACTCGCAGTGTCATCGACCCGAAACTGCGCGAGCTGGTGCCATCTTTAGCGCGCTTTGCGCCCCCCGCGGCTATCATCGACAAACGCGTTTATTCGCCATTTGTCGAGCCAAGCGTGCCGCGGCTCTTACGCGAGCGCCAAGCCGACGCGCTGGTCATTATCGGGGCGGAAACCGATGTCTGCGTTCTCGCCGCTGGGAGCCGTCGATTTCGGGTATCGCGTTGTTCTGGCGACGGACGCCCTGTGCAGCTCCGCCGACCAAACTCACGACGCGTTGCTGACCCTTTACCGTCAACGCTTTTCTGAGCAGATCGAAACCGCGGACACCAAAACAATTCTCGCCGATTGGCGGGTTTAGCCGCGATCCTCGGCTGCCTCACCGGGCGCGCCGTGCTGGTTCGAAGTGAAATTGCTTCGCGGAGTTTACCCTCGGGCCACTTCAAGTGCGAACCCTAGGCTGGCAAGGTCGTCACAATGGATGATTATTGCGAGGAGCGCGGCGAAGCAATCCCGGTCAGCGGATCACCAAATGATCCTTTGCTGATCTTGCGCCAGCTCAGAGTATATGCGCAGTAACCAATGAGCTGACCTCTGATCGTTTGCTGGTTGTCGATCTGGCCCTCGAACTTCTGTCCGTAGCCGGTGGTCATGGTCAGCGCACCCTGCGGCGTGGGATTTCCACGCAAGGTGTATTCACCCCATTTGGTCTGAGCCACGCCGTTGGCAATCATCAGCCGCGCCGGCGCGCGAAACGCGCGGCACCCTCTGGAACCTGCATAGCCCGAGGTGTGAGCGCGACCGCCGGAGAGCGTGTTCCCAACGCTGTTGTCTGCCGCTGAAACCCCGACATACGTCCCGTCGAAAACAGCCGTCGCGCCCCCGGAGCCCTGCGCATAAACCGGGCTCGCGACGATGATAGCGGCCAAGAAGCTCGAGGATAACTTTGTCACGAGGCAGCTGTGGAGGCGTGTCATACGGACGTCCCCCTGCGAGTATTTCTTCGAACTCGTCTTCTTGACGATGCGGTGGGCCGGCGGGCGGGCGCAAACCGCTCGCCGGGACCGACTTGACGAGATTAGAGAGCTTCTTCTTTGACCGGGGCCAGGTCTAAGCGGTCCATCGCAAAGCTGATCGCTTCGTTCCAGCCGCGGCTGCGGATGTCGATGTGGACGTCGTCGGGGCCCAAGTACTTCAAGTTGACCGCGTCGCCCATCGGGGTCGTCTCAGGCCGTTCGGTTTTCGGGATCGGAACGGGCTTGAAATTCGCTGCTTCGAGTTCTTTGGCTTTTGCCTGCTCGTCATCGACATAAAAGCCGATGTGGTGAATGCCGCGCAGATCGGAAGTTTGTCCGGGACCGAGCTTCGGCGCACCGGGTTCACCGTACTTCAGAATAGCGAAGTAAATGTAGCCGTCGCTCAGCCAAACACCCTTTTCGCCGCTGTCGCCAGGCCGGCGATATAGTTCGGTCAGGCCGAAATGTTCCTTGTAGAATTCTGCAGTCTTTGCGGGATCGTCAGTTACGAGTGCGATATGCCTGATTCGCGCCATCTGCCATCTCCCTAAGCTTCTGCACTTGTCAACAGCGCAGATGTCGCTGTGTAGGCTTTCTCGCGCGCAACCGTCAAGCCGCAGGCGAGCTCACTTCGCGCAATCGGATTTTAGCGGTTGGCGAGTAGATGATCGACCATTGCCGGGGCGGCGCCGAGATAGTTCTTCGGGTCGGTCAGGGCGCGCAATTTATCGATGCCGAGCGGGCCGGCGACAGCCGGGAATTCGAGCAGCACGTCGAGCAGCGGGCGGTCGCTCTCGATCGCGATATTGCAAGCGTCGTAGACCAGATCGTGCGCCTCGTTGCGCCCGGTATATGGGGCGAGGCCCATCATCACGGCTTCGGCGACGATCAGCCCATGGGTCATGCCGAGGTTCTTCGCCATCCGCGCCGGATCGACGATCAGTCCGCCGAGCAAAAACCGCGACTGGTGCAACGCGCCGGCGGCGTAGCCAAAGGCCTCGGGCACCGCCACCCATTCGACATGCCACGGTCCGGTCGCGCGCTCGAAATCGGTGACCATCGCGTCGAGCACGAGCCCCGCCTGCTGCCGCAACACCTTGGCGGCGGCGAGGATCATCTCGCACGAGATCGGGTTGCGCTTTTGCGGCATCGTCGAACTCGAGCCGCGGCCGGCGACAAAGGGTTCGGCCGCCTCGCCGAACTCGGTCGACGACATCAGCATCACATCGTAAGCGATCTTGGCCAAACTGCCGGCGAGCAACGCCAACGCCTGCACCGCCTCGGCGATGCCGTCGCGGGTGACGTGCCAGGTAATCGGCGGGTCGCCGAGATCGAGTTCGCGCGCCAATTCGGTGCGGCTCTTGACCACCTCTGCGCCTTCGCCGAGCGAGGCCAGGGTGCCGGCCGCGCCGCCGAACTGGGCCAGCAGGACACGCGGGCGGAGCTGTGCCAGCCGTTCGGCATGACGGTCGAGCGCCGACAGCCAGATCGCCGCCTTGTATCCAAAGGTGATCGGCAGTGCGTGCTGCAGATGGGTGCGTCCGGCCATCGGCGTGTCGCGATAACGCCGCGCCAAATCCGTTAAGTGACCGCGCGCCGCCGCGAGATCGGCATCGAGCAGGTCAAGTCCATCGCGGATCTGCAGCACGACCGCAGTGTCCATGATGTCTTGGGTCGTCGCCCCCCAATGCAGCCAACGTCCGGCGTCGCCGGCTTTCTCCCCGAGCTGACGGACCAATGGCAGGATCGGATAGCCGACATTCTCGGTCTCGCGCTTCAGCCGCGTGAGGTCGAGGCTGTCGGGGTTTTCCGAAACCTTGGCGGCGACGCGCGAAATGGCCGCCGCGGCCTCGGCCGGAATCATGCCGAGCCGGGCCTGGGCGCGGGCGAGTGCGGCTTCGACCTCGGCGCAGCGCGCGAGAAACGCGTGATCGCCGAAGACCGCGCGCATTGCCACGGTGCCGAACATGTCGGCAAAGATCGCCGAGTCGAGAATGCCGATTGCCATTGGAGCTCGCCTTGTTTGTTCAAGCGGCGGCTACTGCCTCTCGATCATCAAGCGCCGAGAGCTGCCGTGGCGCTTCACCCGGGTCAATTGCCGGAGGAATGATGCGAGATTTCAGCCCAGCCGGTCTTTGTCAGCTGCTCGAGCGCCGGAAAGCGCGCCTTATAGGCCATCTTCGGGCTCTCGGCGATCCAGTAACCGAGATAGACAAAGGGTTCGCCCCGCCGCCGGCATTCGTCGACAAACCACAATATGCTCAAGCTGCCGAGGCTGCGTTTATGCTGGAACGGATCATAAAAGCTGTAGACTGCCGAGATGCCGTCATCGAGCCGGTCGATCAGCGAGGCGGCCAGTAGGCTGCCGCTCGTGTCGCGAAACTCGGCGATCTCGGTGCGCACCGGCGAATCCTCGACCATGCCGCGATAGTCGCGAAAGCTCATCGTCGCCATCTCGCTGTCGCCGTGTCGGACATGTTGGTAGGCCCAGAACAGACGAAACTGTTCGACGGTCCCGCGCGCCGGAACAAGATCGGCGGATAGATCGCGATTGGCGTTGCGGATGCGCCGGGTCCAGCGCGTATCCGCAAACCGCTCGACCGCAATCCGCACCGGCACGCAGGCCGTGCAGCCGCGGCAGGCGGGCCGGTACGCAAAGTTGTGGCTGCGGCGAAACCCGGCGCGCGACAAATCGTCATAGGCGAACGCGGCGGCACCGCTGTCGAGTTCGACGATCAGCTTGCGCTCGGCGCGGCCCGGAACGTAGGGACAGGCAACCGCCGATGTGGCGTGGAATTGCAGTAACGGGGTTGCCAACCGCCGCCTGGGCACGCCGCGGCGGCGGTCGCGAACGAGCCGATCGCTTGGCCCCTCGCCGCTACCCTCCCCCGAACCGACACCCATCGCGTACCCCTATCTGGCATTTATCTTATTCGCCGAAGTATGGACGAGAGCGCGCCAACGATGCCAGCCCCGAGCGCGTTTCATTTACTCGGACCGGCGGTCCAGCGAAATCCGACCAGGATATTGTTGTCGAACGTGCACTCGACAGCCAGATGGCGCGCAATCGCCGCATCGGGCGGCAGGTTGGTCCGATTGCCCTCAACATGCGCGACGATGGCCGTTAGGCTCGTTGCCGCAGCCTCGCGCTTGGTGATGTCGATATCGGCGCCGGGATAGGCGAGGCTCATGATTTGGGCGCAGCGATCGGCCATGCCGCCTTCCGGCACCAGATGGCAAGCGGTCACGGCACAGCAGAGGCCACCGATGGCGAGAGCAACACCGATTGGTCGGAGACGGAACATGCAGCGATACTGTTCACTACAGCGCTGAATAGCAAACCCCGCGCCGGGATCGAGATGCGTGCGCAATTGCTGACCGAACCAAAGCGGCCACTGGTGCTGGCGGAGTTACCCCCGCCGCAGCCGGGTCCGCAGCAGCTCTTGATCGCGGTGCGCGCTTGTGCGGTGTGCCGGACCGATTTGCATGTTGTCGATCACGAGCTGCCCGACCCCAAACTGCCGCTCGTTCTGGGCCACGAGATCATTGGGACGGTCGTCGAAAAGGGCGCCGAGGTCGACCGCTTTGCGGTCGGTGACCGGGTTGGCGTGCCGTGGCTCGGCTGGACTTGTGGGGTCTGCGAATTTTGCCGCAGCGGGCGCGAGAATCTTTGCGACTACGCGCGCTTCACCGGCTACCAGATCGACGGCGGCTATGCTGAGTTGACCGTCGCCGATCAGCGTTATTGCTTTGCGATCGATCCCGTCTACAGCGATGTCGAGGCCGCGCCACTGATGTGCGCCGGGCTGATCGGCTACCGCACCTTGCGGATGGCCGGTGATGCGCGGCTGATTGGAATTTACGGGTTTGGCGCCGCCGCTCATATCATCGCGCAGGTGATCCGCCATCAGGGCCGAAGGTTTTTTGCGTTTACGCGCGGCGGCGACGTGGAAGCGCAGGATTTTGCGCGGCAACTGGGCGCCGAATGGGCCGGGGACTCGACAATGACCCCACCCGAGCCCATGGACGCGGCATTGATTTTCGCGCCCGTCGGGGCGCTGGTGCCGTCGGCATTGGCCGCGACAAAAAAGGGCGGGACCGTTGTAAGCGGCGGCATCCACATGAGCGACATTCCGTCTTTTCCGTACCGGCTACTGTGGGAAGAACGCGTCCTGCGCTCGGTCGCCAACCTGACCCGCCGCGACGCCGAGGAATTTCTGGCACTCGCGCCGCGGGCCGGAGTGCGGGCCGAGACGGTGACCTATCCGCTGGAGCGGGCAAATGACGCGCTCGCCGATCTCCGGCACGGCCTGTTGCACGGCGCCGCTGTACTCGTGCCATAGCCGCCACGATGCTTTTGGCGCGCGCCCATTTTCTGCGCAGACTTCGCCAATCGCCGGCTCCAAAATGGTGTAGCGTCGCCGCGGTATAACAATCGAGGTGCGGATCTTGCCGCCACTGAAGCTTTTGGGTGAGTGTCGAAACCCGCCGCTGGCGAGCATCAAGCGAGCTTTTGCCATACGGCGAGAACAGAAATGACCGGCTTTCCGTCGGAGGTCGATATCGCTGTGGTCGGCGCGGGTGCCGCTGGGATCGGTGCGGCGCGCCGTATTGTCGAAGCTGGCGGCGTCACGGTTTTGGCATTGGAGGCGCGGAGCCGCGTTGGGGGACGGGTCAACACGATCGAACCGGCCGGCTTCCCGCTCGACCGTGGCGCCGAGTGGTTGCATTCGGCCGACCGCAACCCGTTGTCGCCGATCGCCCAACGCCTCGGGTTCTCAGTACATCGCCGGCCGCCGGAATGGACGACCCGGCTGTCGCGCAGCGGCGAAACCCGAGAAGCTGAGGCTGATTGGCTGGCAACTCGCGAAGCGCAAGGCCGGGCGCGGCGCAAAGCTGCGGCTGAACCCACTGACCGCTCGCTGGCGAGCACGCTCGAACCGGGCGGCCGCTGGAACCAGCTGCTCGACGCCACCAGCACGTGGGGCAATGGCGCCGAACTCGACCGCGTCTCGGTCAAGGACTATGTCCGCTACGACGAGAATAGCACCAACGTAAATTGGCGTTTGGGCGAGGGCTATGGCCGGCTGTTCGAAAAGCTAGCCGAGGGATTGCCGCTGGTGTTGGAAACGCCGGTGTCGCGGATCGAGCATCACGGGCGCAAGATACGGATTGAAACCGCACGGGGTGTCGTCGCTGCCGAGCGCGTCATTGTAACCGTGCCGACCTCGATCATCGCGGCTGAAATTCTTCGTTTTGATCCGCCGCTCCCCGGCAAAGTCGCGGCGGCGGCCGGATTGCCCCTCGGGGTCGATAACAAATTGTTTATCGCCCTCGATGAAGCCGATACCCGACATTGACCCAGACGGGTTTCTCGTCGGCTCGACGACGCGGCGCGAAACCATGAACTATCAGCTGCGCCCGTTTGGGCGGCCGGTGATTTACACGTTCTTTGGTGGCCGTTTCGCCGCCGCCATGGAGCGCGAGGGCGAGGCGGCGATGTTCGCCTTTGCCGCCGACGAACTCGCCAACATCCTCGGCGGCGATATCCGCAAGCATATCTCACCGCTCGCCGCCACGGCTTGGCTGCAGGACCCGTGGTCGCGCGGCTCCTATTCCTACGCCTTGCCGGGCCACGCCGATGACCGGGCGGTTTTGGCCGCCCCGGCCGACGACCGATTATTTTTCGCCGGCGAGGCGACGTCGCCGTATTTCTTCTCAACCGCGCACGGCGCTTACATCAGCGGCCTCGCCGCCGCCGATGCCGCGCTTGCCGCCCTGCGGTTACGCTGAGCTAAAGGCTAAACCACCCGGGGCCGTTCGTTCAGTGCTGGAACCCGGACTCCCTTGTCATCGATGCGGACCGTGCTGATCGATCCGGTGGCGACCTCGATTCGGTTATAAAAATCGAGCGGCATGCCGAGGGCGAACAGCAGCGCCGCCCGGATCACGTCGCCATGGCTGACGAGAACGACCGTTTCATTCGGATGGCTGCGCCTGATATCGAACAAGGCGCGGACGGCGCGGTCTTGCACTTGGCGCCAGCTTTCGCCACCCGGTATCGAGGCGATGCTGCGGCATGATTGCCAGGGCAACCAGCGTTCGTCCGTCCTGACCTGCTCGAAGGTCAAGCCGGTCCACTCGCCAAAGTCGAGCTCGATCAAATCGTCGCGGATAGCAACTGGCAGATCGAGACGGCTGGCAAGGATTGATGCGGTTTCGCGAGCGCGGTCGAGCGGGCTTGCATAGAGGGCGCCCACCTTTTCGACGATCAGACGCTCGGCAACGGCGGCGGCCTCGGCGCGGCCCTTCGGCGAGAGGCCTATGCCGGTTGTCCGCCCGGCGATCATCCTGTTCTGCAACGCATGTTCGCCGTGCCGCACCAAATGAAAGAGCGTCACCTTGCTGTGCCCTAAAATTTGCGAATGCGCAGATCGTAACATCCGATCCGCGCCGCGTCTCGCATCAGCCGGCGTTGACAATCGCCGGCCCGGCTGATGTATGGCCCCAGTTATGAAGATCCTGTCTGTAGCATTCGGATCGATATTGCTCGCCGTGATGCTGATCGCTCGCGGCGCCGCGGCCGAAGAACCGGTCCTGCATGTCTACAACTGGTCGGATTACATCGCACCCGACACGATCCCCAATTTCGAGCGCCAGACCGGGATCAAGGTCACCTATGACGTCTATGATTCGAACGAGGTGCTGGAGGCGAAGTTGTTCGCCGGGCGATCGGGCTACGATATCGTGGTGCCGTCGGCGAGCCCGTACATGGCACGGCAGATTGCCGCCAACGTTTACACGCGGCTCGATAAGAGCAAGCTCGACGGCTGGAGAAATCTCGACCCGAAAATTCTCGATCTCGTAGCCCCCGCCGATCCCGGCAACGCCCACGGCGCGCCGTATCTCTGGAGCGTCACCGGTATTGGTTACAACAAGGCAAAGATCAAGGCTGCCCTTGGCGATAGCGCGCCGACGGATAGCTGGGCGTTGGTTTTCGATCCCGTAAACGCCAAGAAGCTCGCGGATTGCGGAATTTCCTTGCTCGACACGCCGCAAGAGATCGTACCGGCAATGCTCGCCTATCTCGGGCTCGACCCGAAGAGCCGCGACCTCGGCGATGTCAACAGGGCAATCGCCGCGCTTGCAAAAATCCGGCCCTACATCCGCAAGTTCCACTCTTCCGAGTACATCAATGGGCTCGCGAACGGCGATCTGTGCCTAGCAGTCGGCTATTCGGGCGATGTCGTCATCGCGCGCAACCGCGCCCGAGAGGCGCATAACGGCGTCGAGATCGCGTTTCGCGTGCCGAAGGAGGGAGCACAGATGTCGGTCGACATGCTCGGCATCCCCGCGGACGCGCCCCATCCGCAGAATGCGTTGCGCTTTATCGACTATCTGCTGCGGCCGGCAGTGATCGCCGACATTTCCGACGCGGTGAGTTATCCCAATCCGAATATTCCGGGGACCGCTTTGGTCAAACCGGCGATCCGTGATGACCCCGCGGTCTATCCCCCGGCCGATATCCGCCGCCGCTTTTTTGTCGATCTGCCGGCGCCCCCCGATTACGAGCGGGCGCGTACCCGCGCCTGGACTCGGCTGAAGTCCGGCGAGTAACCAGCGCCCGTTGGCGTTGCGGCAGTGGGTCTGCTCGAAATTGCTGGGGTCAGCAAGCATTTCGGCGGGACGACCGCGGTTGACGACGTGACGTTGCACATCGAGCGGGGCGAGCTTTTCGTGCTGCTCGGCCCCTCGGGTTGCGGCAAGACGACCCTGTTGCGGATGATTGGCGGCTTCGAGACCCCCGATAGCGGGCGGATCGTTGTCGACGGCCTCGATGTCACCGAGTTGCCACCCTATCAGCGCCCGGTCAACATGATGTTCCAGTCCTACGCTCTGTTCCCGCACATGGATGTCGCCGCCAACATCGCATTCGGGCTGCATCAGGAGCGCATGGAACGCAGCCGCCGCGCCGCCCGCGTCGCGGAAATGCTGGCGCTCGTCCAGATGTCGGATTACGCGCGACGCCGGCCATATCAATTATCGGGCGGGCAGCGGCAGCGCGTGGCATTGGCGCGCGCGCTCGCCAAGATGCCGAAGCTTTTGCTGCTCGATGAACCGCTGGCGGCACTCGACCGAAAACTGCGCGAACAGACAAGGCGTGAACTGATCGGCATACAGCAGCGGGTCGGGACGACATTTGTGGTCGTTACGCATGATCAGGAAGAGGCGCTGGGGATGGCCTCGCGGATCGCGGTAATGAATGGCGGGCGGCTTGCCCAAATCGGCACGCCGGCGAAAATTTACGAATGCCCGAACTCCCGGTTTGTCGCCGGCTTTGTCGGCGAGGTGAATTTGTTCGAGGGAAGCGTGGCGATCGCCTGCGATCGCCGGATTATGCGCTTAGCCGGTGTGGACCAGCCGATCCCGCTCACCGGTTGTGAAGATGTGCCGGAGGGTGCAGCGATCTCGGTCGCCGTGCGTCCCGAAAAGTTGGTGTTGTCGCACAACCGGCCCTTCGGATTTTCTGTGATGGCGACGGTCGTCGCTGTTGAATATCAGGGCCCGATGTCGACAGTGCGGCTCTCGACCGCGGCCGGCCTCACGCTTACTGCGCAATTGCCGAGCGCTACCCTGAATATGGCCCGCGGGTCCACCGTATGGGTCACCTGGGCGCCGGCGGATATGGTCGTGCTCCGCCAATGACGGTGCTCCGCCAATGATCGTGCTCCGCCGATGATCGGGCTCGGCCGGTTCGGCCGGCTGGCGTTGATTGGCCTCCCGTTTCTCTGGCTGGCCCTATTTTTCCTGGTCCCGCTGCTGATCGTGGTGAAGATCAGCCTGGCCCACAGCGCGATCGGCATCCCGCCTTACACGGCGATGCTCGGCCACCGCAACGGCAGCGTCGAACTCCACGCCACCCTGGCAAATTTCTTGCTGCTGGCGCGCGACGACCTCTATCTACGCGCCTATTTGGGCTCACTCGCCTACGCAGCGGCGGCAACGGTGTTGTGCCTCCTCTTCGGCTATCCGATTGCGCTCGCGATCGCGCGTGCGCCCGCGGCATGGCGTCAGTTACTGCTGTTCCTGGTGGTCTTGCCGTTTTGGACCAGCTTTCTGATCCGCGTTTATGCGTGGATCGCGATCTTGCAGCCGACCGGGTTGCTGAACCGGGTATTGCTCGCGACCGGCCTGAGCCAGACGCCCTTGCCTTTGCTCAACAACGCCTTTTCGGTCGAGCTTGGCCTCGTCTATTCCTACCTGCCGTTCATGATCCTACCGATTTACGGTAGCCTGTCGGCGCTCGATCAGAGCCTGATCGAAGCGGCAGCCGATCTCGGCGCCCGGCCCTGGCGTCAGTTTCTCGGCGTGATCCTGCCGTTATCTCTTCCGGGCGTGGCCGCCGGCTGTTTTCTCGTCTTCGTGCCGGCGGTCGGCGAGTTCGTCATCCCTGACCTGTTGGGTGGCCCCAACACCCTGATGATCGGCAAGGTCTTGTGGGACGAGTTCTTTGAAAATCACGATTGGCCGGTCGCAGCCGCTGTCACCGTAGCGCTAATTGCGGTGCTGGCAATGCCAACGGTATTTGGCCAGCGGTTGCTGGATCCCGAGCCGGCCGCATGATCCGCCGCGTGGGCGCTACCGCTTTTCGCATCGGAATACTCTTTTTCGGGTTCGCGTTTCTCTACGCCCCGATCGTGCTGCTGATCATCTATTCGTTCAACAGCTCGCGGCTGGTTACGGTGTGGGCCGGGTTTTCGACGCGGTGGTATGGCGCTCTGATTGCCGACGCTCAATTCCGTGATGCCGCCGCGACAAGCTTGCAAGTCGCCACGATGGCGGCGAGCCTCGCATTGACGCTCGGCACTCTCGGGGGATTTGCACTGGCGCGGTTCGCTCGCTTTCCGGGGCGGACGCTCTTCGGCTTCGCGTTGCTGGCGCCGCTCGTCGTGCCGGAAATCATCCTCGGCCTGTCGCTATTGCTGTTTTTTGTCGCCAGCCAAGAGCTGATCGGCTGGCCGGCAAGCCGTGGCGTTATGACCATTACGATTGCGCATGCGACGTTTGGCGCCTCGTTTGTCGCGGTGCTGGTGCGCGCTCAACTCGCGAGCTTTGATCGCGCGCTCGAAGAAGCGGCTCTTGATCTCGGTGCCCGGCCGTGGACGGTGCTCGCGCGGATTACTTTGCCCGGCATCCGGCCGGCATTGATCTCTGGCTGGCTGGTGGCGTTTACCCTGTCGCTCGACGATCTCGTCGTCGCCAGCTTTGTGACCGGCCCCTCGGCGACGACCCTACCGATGGCGGTGTTCTCAAGCGTCCGGCTCGGCGTCAGCCCGGAGGTCAACGCGCTCGCGACATTGTTCCTCGGTGCAGTCTTTTTCCTGGTCGCCGCGGCGTTCAGGCTGATGGCGCGGGCCGAGCGCCGCTAATCCTTTGCGTCGAGCTCCGGATAGCGGCGAAAAATGCCGTGTTCATTGAACGGGATGCGGCGCTCGGAGGCGAGATAGGCGGCGATGCGAGGGCGCGCCGCAACCAGATCATAGAGTGCCATAACGCGCCGATATTGCGGTTCGAGCGCTGCCATCCGCAGCGGAAACGCATAGCGCAGCCCGGCCACGATCTGAAACAGCGACAGATCGGGATAGGTCAGCGCCGTCCCAATCAGGTGGCCGCCGCCCGACGGATTGCGAGCCAAAACGTTTTCGAAATAGCCGAGATATTTTGGCATCCGCGCGCGGCGAAAATCGGCGGCGCGGGCCTGGGCCGCCTCGCGTTGGTCTTCGTAGTAAAGGCTGCTGGCGATCGGGTGATGGGTGTCGTGAGCTTCGTCCACAAAATCGGCGATCGTCAGCTGCAGTTGGTGCGCCCACAACCGCCCGGCTTCATCGCGCGGCGCCAGTCCGTGATGCTCGCCGAGATAGAAGAGGATGTTCGCGGTCTGTCCGGCCAGCAATTCGCCGGCATTCAAAAAGGGAGGGGCGAAGGAGGGTCGGGCAACCGCGTCGCTTTGCATCAGGCGCATCATTTCCGCCTCGCCGCCCGGCTGGCGGGCGACATCGACATAATCGGCGGCGCATTCCTCAAGCGCCAGCCGGACAAATTCGCCGCGACCTTGGATCCCGCTCCAATAATAGAACTCATACCGCATGCCGCTCCTCCTTCCCGGTCAGGTCCATGGCTTGCTCGGACGAAAGCAGGAGCCGGCGTCGATCGCAAGCGCTGCCGATGAACACGACAGTCCTGATTTCGGGAGCTGGGATCGCGGGACCCACTCTGGCATATTGGCTTTCGCGCTTTGGCTTTACCCCGACCCTCGTCGAGCGTGCTTCGGCATTGCGCACCAGCGGCTACCTCATGGATTTTTGGGGTGTCGGCTTTGATGTCGCCGAGCGAATGCAGCTGCTTCCGGATCTGAAGCGCGCCGGGTACCAGGTGCGCGAGCTCAAAATCGTCGATGAAAAGGGTCGGCAGGCGGGCGGCTTTCGGACGGACCGGCTTGCCCGCGTTCTCCACCACCGTTTGTTGACCATTCCCCGTGGGGATCTTGCGGCCAAAATCTACGCCGCGCTCGAGGGCCGGGTGGAGACCGTTTTCGGCGACAGCATACGGGCGCTGAGCGAGGATGAATCCGGCGTCAGCGTCGAGTTCGACCACGGCTCCGCCCGTCGTTTCGACCTCGTCATTGGCGCTGACGGCCTGCACTCTCTGGTAAGGCGGCTGACATTTGGCTCGGAAACGCGAAACGCAAGCTATCTCGGCTATTGTGCTGCTTCGTTTGCCGCCGAGGCCTATCCCCACCGCAACCCGGACGCGTATATCGCCTATTGCGAGCCGGGAAAGCAGGTGGCCCGCTTTACGTTGCGCGACGGTCGGACCGTGTTCTTTTTTGTGATCGCGGTCGAGCCGCAGCCGAACCTCGATCATCACGACATCGCTGGCCAAAAGCGGCTTCTGTTCCGGTCGTTTGACGCCGCCGGCTGGGAATGCCCCGAGATTATGCGGGCACTCGACCAGACCGCCGATCTCTATTCCGACACGGTCAGCCAAATCCATTTGGACACGTGGCATCGGGGCCGAATCGCGTTGATCGGCGACGCAGCGTTTTGCCCATCGCTATTGGCGGGACAAGGCTCATCCCTCGCGGTGGCGAGCGCCTACATTCTGGCTGGGGAACTAACGCGGGCCGATGGTGACTTTCGCACCGCTTTTTCCGCCTATCAGGCCCGCCTCAAGCCATTCATCGACCGCAGGCAACAGCAGGCGGTCGGCTTTGCTCGCCAGTTTGCACCCAAGACCCGGTTTGGAATCCGCGTCCGCAACGCCCTGAGCCGCCTGATGAATGTCCCTGGCGTCGGCGACCTTATGGCGCGGTGGATGTTCGCCGACCGTCTCACGCTCCCTGAGTACGACTAAGCCGCGATCGATCCGAGCCTAAGCGCGCCGTTGATATTGGCGGCAGATCAGGCGGGCGCGATCGGTGATCTGTGGGCGGATATGCGCGGGCATCGGCGTCGACTCGCTGGCCCGCTTCCAATCCGGGCCGGACACCACCTCGGGCGAGGTCAGGTGATACAGCGCTACGTATTTCGGATGGCCATCGGCACGGAACCGGCGCGCGCTCAAAACACCCGGCACCCGGGCCAGCGCCGGCACATGCTCGGTGTCGTACCAGGCGTTGAATTCGGTCTCGTGCGCCGGCGCCGGCGTCATCGCCACCAGCAGTAAGCCACCCGCACCCTGCGGTGCGGTGGCGCCGCCGGGCAGGATCTGCTCGCCTTCGAAGCGCGGCAATAGGCGCCGGCATTTGGCCGTGACCCGTTTTGACCATGGCGACAGATTTTCGCCGCCGATCGCCCGATATGCTGGGCTCTGCAGAACCGAAAGGCTCTCGAGATCATAGATCGCCACCGAATGGCGGTCGTCCTCGGCGCCGATCCAGCGCTGCAAGGTCAGGAAACCCGGTACGCGTTGACGCTCCGGAATATGCTCAAGGTCGTACCAGTCGTTGAATTCGTCTTGCGCGACGCCCAAAAAATCAAATGCCGCGATCAAGAGGCCTTTGGCCATAGTGGCTTCCTCTGCTGATGAGGGTGCAAGCCTACGCCACGATTGCCGGCCGCCCAAAACGATTCAGCCATCGCCATATCGGGCAATCGCCGCTGTAATCAGCTTCGCAGCATCATCGGCTTCGACCCAGTCGCCGACCTTGACCCATTTGCCGGTTTCCAAATCCTTGTAGTGGCTAAAGAAGTGGGCGATCTGGCTGCAAAGGTTCGGCGGCAAGTCGCGATACGAGCGCACATCGACATAGTACGGATGGAGATCGTCCACCGGAACGGCAACGATCTTTTCGTCGGGCCCCTTTTCGTCCTCCATAATCAGCGCGCCGACCGGGCGGCACCTCACCACGGCTCCCGGCACAATAGCGGCGGTACCGACGATCAGCACGTCGATCGGGTCCCCGTCCTCGGCCAGGGTATGCGGAACAAAGCCGTAATTGCCCGGATAGTACATCGCGGTGTTGAGAAAGCGGTCGACCATCAGCGCGCCCGACTCCTTGTCGAACTCGTATTTAACCGGCTCGCCGCCTTGTGGGATTTCGACGACGACATTGATGTCAAGCGGCGGCGATCGGCCGGCGGAAATCTTGGAGAGATCCATAGCGCTCTGTCCGCGTGAGGCTGATCCGCGCTTAGGGCGCCATGCCCTTGTCGGCCAATTCGCGCATCGCCTTGTCGCTCTTGGTCTGGTCGAGCCCCATTGCGTTCATGACATGCGGCGCCTTGGTGAACTGAATATCGCGGTATTCGACGACTTCGACCCGGTTGCCCCACGGATCGAGAAAATCGAGAAACGGCCCCGGCAGCAATTCGCCGCCCGCCGCCTTGACCAAGTCGCGAACCCGCGAGCGATCGTCAACGACGAGGCCAAAATGCCGGCGCTGGTCTGGGCCCCGGCCGCTGTTCTGCATCAGATTGATGAACTGATCGCCGAGCTCGATAAAGGCATTGCCCGGCCGCTTGGCGCGTAGGCTGAAATCGAAAATCTTGCCGTAGAAAGCCAGCGCTTCGTCGATGTCGCCGACTTCGAGCGCCACGTGATTGATGCCGACCAGCCGCGGCCTCTCGCCGGCGGTCTGTTGCTGGGTATTATCGGCCATCCGATCCTCCTGCTTGGTGGGCTAACAGAAGCTATATCGCGCGCAACTTGTCGAGTGCGATCCCTCCCGCCGAATTGGCTGGGTCACCGCTCGTTGATAGCCGCGCACAGCGAGGCTGATTGGAGTGCGCCAATCGGACGCTATAATCGATGCCGGTGCATTTGGCCGGTCATTTTGAGGAGTGCGGAAATGTCGGTTGATCTGACCGTCGAGGGTGCTGTCGCGAAGGTCGTGCTGAACCGCCCGGAGAAACTGAACGCGCTCAGCGTCGAGATGCGCCAGAGCCTGTGCGACCATTTTGCCCGACTACGCTATGACGACACTGTCCGGGTTGTGGTCGTAACCGGGGCGGGCAGGGGGTTCTGCTCGGGCGCCGATGTCGACCGCATGGCCGGCCAGCAACATGATCTGCGCGGCGGGCGTCAGCGGCTGCAGCAGGGCGGCCACACCTTTATCCGCGCACTGCATGCGATTGAAAAGCCGACGATAGCGGCGGTTCGCGGACCGGCGGTCGGCATCGGCTGGAGTATCGCGCTCGCCTGCGATCTCGTCGTTGCCTCGACGACCGCGCGGTTCTCGCAAATCTTTCGGCGGATCGGGCTCGCCCCAGATGGGGGTGCGATCTGGTTCCTGACCCGACGCCTCGGTATGGCAAAGGCCAAAGAGCTGGTGTTTACCGCGCGCTTTGTCGACGCCGAGGAAGCGCTGTCGCTCGGTCTTGTCAACCACGTCGTCGAGGACGACCAATTGATGGCCAAAACCGAGGAATTGGCGGCGGATCTGGCGGGGGCGCCGACTTTTGCTCTCGGGCTGGCGAAAAAGCTGTTCCACGCCGCGGTCGGCCCGAGCCTCGACGACTATCTCGATATCGAGAGCCTGGTGCAGCCGCAATTGCACATGACTGCCGACAACGTCGAAGGGGTCGCCGCCTTCCGCGAAAAACGGCCGCCCAAATTCATCGGCCGCTGATCGCTCAACCCTGTCGATGTATTGTTACCCGTGCTTGGGGTCGTCCCTTGGCGGCGGGTCGCGGTCGAGCACTTCTTGAATGCGTTTCGGGTCGACGCGGATTTCGACCCCGGCGCGTTCCTGCTGGATCACCATTGGCGCGCGCAAGTTGCGGTTGCCCCATCCCCGGTTCAGCGCCTCGGAGAGCTCGGCCAATGCCAGATTGGCGATCCGCATCGGCACGTTGAAGTCGCGGCCCAATTGGGTGGCGAGCGACATGTCTTTGTGGGCAAGCCGCAGTGCAAAGGCGGCGGGTTCATAAGTGCCCGGCAGAAATTGGTCGATCAGCCCGTCAAAGGTCCGGCGTCGTCCACTCGCACCCTCGCGCACGGCTTCCCACAAAGCCAATGGTTCGACCCCAGCCTTGACCCCGACGGTAAACATTTCGGCGAGTGCTGTCTGGATGCAGTAGCCGGCGCCGTTGTGCACCAGTTTGGCGACCGAACCGGCGCCGATCGGGCCGACATAGCGGGCCTTATCGCCCATCGCATCAAGCACGGTCTTGTAGCGGTTGAAGATTTGTTCGTCGCCGCCGACCCACAACGCCAGCTTGCCGGTGCGCGCCCCGCGCGGCCCGCCGCTGACCGGCAAGTCGAGCATATAGACGTCGCGTTCGGCAAACGCGGCGTTGATCCTGCGCACGACCGTCGGCGAGTTGGTCGACAGGTCGAAATAGGCCTTGCCGCGGCTCATTCCGCTCAACAAGCCATTGTCGCCGAGCGCTACCGCTTCGACCTCGGGCGGCCCGGGGAGCGAGGTGAACACGACCTCGGAGGCCTCTGCAACCGCGCGCGGGCTGTCGGCCCATTGAGCGCCCTTCGCGAGGTACGGCTCGGCGGCGGCACGGCGAAGATCGTGGACGACCAATTCGTGTCCGGCCTTTTGCAGGTTCGCGGCCATGCCCGAACCCATCATCCCCAAGCCGATAAATCCGATCTTCATCTCGCCCTCCCAGGATCAGTCGTAGGCTTCGGCCGCAATTATTTCTCGAATACGTCCTTGGCGACGAGAGCCGCTGTCATCGCGGCGGGCCAGCCGGCATAGAAGGCGAGATGGGTAATGACTTCGCTCAGCTCGTTCTTGGTCAGACCGTTGTCGAGCGCGCGCTGCAGATGCCCGACCAGCTGTTTTTCGCGGCCTAGCGCAATCAAGGTGGCGCATGTGATCAGGCTGCGGTCGCGCTTGGAGAGCCCCGGGCGCTCCCAAACCTCGCCGAACAGCACCCGTTCGCTGAGGTCGATCAAGCCTGGTACGATGTTGCGGACCTGGTCGCGAGCCGATGAAGGTTGCGATTGCGCCATGGTTCTCTCCTTTTGGGGATCAAGCGGTTTCCTACCGCCGCCAGCGTAGCACGCGGCCTCAACTGCGAGCCAGAATTTACCGGCCATTCTGGCGCTCTTGGCGGCGGAGGCAAATATGCCGCCGTTGCGGTCGAGCTATCGCGCTGTCCCCGCCAGACTACCGCGGATCGACACTGCCTGCCGGGCGGTCGGCGGCTAGTTCGTGATAACGCTCGCGTTGCTTCTGGCGCCACGCGGTGCGTTCCGCGTCGTCGAGCATGCCGTCGTGATTGGTGTCGATCTGGTCGAAGCGCGTGCGAAACATCCGGTCGCGCTGATCCGCCGGCATCGCCGCCAGCCGGTCGTAATAGGCTTTGCGCCCCTCCAAGCTGGTTTTCTCGGTTGCAGACAAATTCGGTGCTGCGAGTGCCCGTGTCAGCCTCGCACGGCGCTCGGCGATATCATTCAGGCGGAACTCGCGATATTCGTCGAAGGTGATCAGTTGCGGAGCGACCGCCTGCGGCAGCGGTTGGTTGACCGCTAGCTTTGGCGACGCGGTTTGAGTGAGGGTGGGCGCGGCGTTCTGCGCTGGCACGGTACGCTGCGCCGTTGCCGGTAGGTGCCACAAGACAGCGCCGAAAAGGGCGGCGCCCGCAGCTATCAAGGTCCATCGTGTCATTGCGCGATCCTCCATGTTCATGTGGCGTTCACTATAGAACAAAAGAGGACCGCAATTTGCAAGCGTTTTTTTCCGCTTCGGACTCTCCAAACGGTGTAGCGCGGCCGGCGGCGCTAAATGCCCGCGAACCTGGTGAAAGCGCGGGGCAGCCGACGGATGTCCTGAATCAGTTCGCGCGGCAGATGTCCGGGCGCCTCCGGGTTGGCGCGGGCATTGATCGCATCCGCGACCCCGCCAACGCGCTTCTCGATCGAATTGGTGATCTCGTCCCAGCGCCCAACCGCGGCAAACAGATGGGCTACGTCGTCCGGCACTTCCTTTGCCATTTCGGCCCATTTACCCTGGCGCACCATCGCATTGAGCTTATGCCCGAGGTCTTCGAGACCATGCGTCGCCAGCACCGGGTAATAGGCCGGAGTCGATCCGTAAAATGCCACGCGCTGGCGCACCCATTCGAACATCCGCGCGACGGTTGCATCATCGGGCCCAGTGGCGAGAAAGCCGCCACCTGAAATCTCGAAATTCTCGCGCGTGCGGCCGGCCTTGGCGAGCCCGGCGGAAAGCCGCGGCATCACCGCTTCCTCGATATAGCGGCGGGTGCAAAAGCCATGCAATTTGACACCATCGCATTCTTCGCCAGCGACCCTCAGCATTGCCGGGCCGACCGCGGCGATCATTACCGCGGGGGGCGGTGCGTCAATCGGCTCGGGCGTGAAGTTCGGGGTCATTAAAGTGAAGCGGTAATGCTCGCCTTCGAAAGAAGGCCGCTCACCGGTTCTCCAGCACCGCCAGATCGCGCGCAATACCTGGACATATTCCCGCATGCGCGGGGCAGGGGGCGTCCACGGCACCGAAAACCGGCGCTCGTTATGAGCCCGCACTTGCGAGCCGAGCCCGACGACAAATCGACCGCCGGTAGCACCCGCGAGGTCCCAGCCGACCTGGGCCACCGCCATCGGCGAGCGGGCAAAGGCGATCGCCACCCCATTATGCAATTCGATGCGCTCGGTGACCGTGCCGGCGATCGCCAGCGCCAGAAACGGGTCGTGTTTGTTCTCCATCGAGACGACGCCGTCGTAGCCGTCAGCCTCAACCGCGCGTGCCGCCGCCGCGACTTCGCGCAGGTTTTCCTGCGGCAGTGTCGTGAATACCCGCATTGTCGTTCCTCCCGCTTGATGCTACGCGGGTATGGCGCGGCGAGCGCCAAAGATCGCGGTGCCGACCCGCACATGCGTCGCGCCAAACCGGATCGCGGTCTCGAAATCGGCGCTCATGCCCATGCTCAGGACTTCGAGGCCGGTACGCCGTGCGATCTCCCGCAACAAGGCAAAATGCGGCGCCGGTTCCTGATCGAGCGGCGGCACGCACATCAGGCCGATGATCGGCAATCCGAGTTGGTCGCGGCATTCGACCACGAACGCGTCGGCGGCCTCCGGCATGACCCCCGATTTTTGCGCCTCCTCGCCGGTATTGACCTCGATCAGACATGGCAGGCGGCGGCCGGTCCGCTCCATCTCGCGGGCGAGGGCGATAGCGAGCCGTGGCCGATCGACGGTCTCGATGACATCGAACAAAGCGACGGCATCCTTGACTTTGTTGGTCTGAAGTGGGCCGATCAGGTGCAGCGTGAGATCGGGGAACAATTCGCGGAAGGCGGGATATTTCGCTTGCGCTTCCTGGACCCGGTTTTCGCCAAAAAGCCGATGGCCCGCGACCAGCGCTTCACGTACCGCGGCGGCGGGCTGCGTCTTGCTGACCGCGACCAGTGCGACGCTTCCGGGCGCCCGTCCGGCGGCCCGGGTCGCGGCCTCGATGCGGGCTTGCACTGCGGCGAGATTCCCCGCGACGACGCTCTCGATGACCCCTTCCATATCAGCTCCGTTCCTGGCAAAAGCGTGGGTGCCCGCTCCGGCCGCGGGCGAGGCCACCTGCCGGGGGATATGCCGGATGTCAGCTGCTCATTACCGCCTTTCGGTTATCTTCGCCGCAAGTCTTTCAGCGCTGCTGGTTGCATGCTCGCTTCAGCCAGTCTCTTACTCCCTCACTCAGACGAGCGCGCCCGCAACCCAGCCTAGCGCGCCCGCGTCCCAGGCTACCGCGCCTGCGCCGCAGGCCACTGCGCCCGCCGCGGGTTCCGTGAGCTCAGTCAACACCGCAAACATTAAGACCGCCGCGAATACTTCGGACGACATCGATACCGAAGCGACGATCTGGACCGTGCTCGGCCTGGCGAAGCGACCGTCGGCTCATCCGCCTGGTCCGCACACCGGCAGCACGGTCAGCCCGATCTTGTGGCAGGCGGCGCTCGACACGCTGAGCTTTGTCAAGTTCAGCACGCAGGACCCGCTGACCGGCGAACTTGTCACCGACTGGTACTCGCCGCAAGGCAAGCCCAACGAGCGCTACAAGATCGACGTCTTTGTATTGGCCCGCACCGTGCGCTCGGACGCGGTGGCGGTCACTGTCCGGCGCGAAGAGCTCTCGCCGACCGGCGAATGGAAAGAAACGACAATCGCGCGGAAAGTCGAGGACGATCTCGAAACCGCGATCCTGCGGCGGGCGGGGCAACTAAAGCGGGAGTGGAAGAAAGCCTACGCCGAACAGTAGCGCTGGATCGCGGCGGCCGACCGCGCGGTCGGCTCGGCGCCGGTGGAGGCGATGATCTGATCAAGTTTTCCGGCGCGCCGGCGATGCTTGCGGGGTAACGGCCGGTTGCCGCACACTATATTCATTGAGATTACTTACTTGGCGCCGCAGAGCACTGTCGGCGGCGCATCATGATGAAAGATCTGCCGCCGTGATGTCGCGCTATAATTTCCGAGAAACTGAAACCAAATGGCAACGGGTTTGGCGCGAACGGCGGGTATTCGAGGTCGCGGCCAAGCCCGGCACGCCGAAATATTATGTACTCGAAATGTTTCCCTATCCGTCCGGCAAGCTGCATGTCGGCCATGTCCGCAATTACACGATGGGAGATCTTGTCGCCCGCTACCGCCGTGCGCAGGGCTTTAACGTGCTGCATCCGATGGGTTGGGATGCATTTGGTTTGCCGGCAGAAAACGCGGCAATTGCCGAAAATGTCCATCCGGCGATCTGGACTTATCAGAACATCGCGACGATGCGGGCACAACTGCAGCGCATGGGCTTTGCCTATGACTGGTCACGCGAAATCGCGACCTGCCACCCCGAGTATTATCGTCACGAACAGAAGATGTTTCTCGACTTCCTCGCGGCGGGGCTCGCCTATCGCAAGGAATCATGGGTCAATTGGGATCCACTCGAGCATACCGTCCTCGCCAATGAGCAAGTAATCGACGGACGCGGATGGCGGTCCGGCGCCATCGTCGAAAAGCGGCTGCTGTCGCAGTGGTTTTTGCGCATCACGGCGTTCACCGAAGAATTGCTCTACGCGCTTCACGCATTGGACCGTTGGCCCGAGCGCGTGCGGCTGATGCAGGAGAACTGGATCGGCCGCTCGGAAGGGGCGCGGGTCTATTTCGGCATCGCCGGCGGCGACGAGCGGATTGAGGTGTTTACGACGCGGCAGGATACGCTGTTTGGCGCGTCTTTTGTCGCGTTGTCGCCAAATCATCCGCTCGCCCAGCGGCTTGCCGAAGACAATCCCGAGTTGGCCGAGTTTATTGCCGAATGCAACCGCATGGGAACCAGCGAGGCGGTCATCGAGACCGCCGAAAAGCGCGGATGCGCAACCGGTCTCGAAGCAATCCACCCGTTCGATCCAAATCGCCGCGTGCCGGTCTATGTCGCCAATTTCGTGCTGATGGAATACGGCACGGGCGCCATCTTTGGCTGCCCGGCGCACGACCAGCGCGATCTCGATTTCGCCCGCAAGTATGGGCTGCCGGTCATTCCGGTGGTGTTGCCGCCGGGGGCTGATCCAGCGCGCTTTACGATCGGCGCTGATGCCTATGTCGAGGACGGCACATTGTTCAATTCCGGCTTTCTCGACGGCCTGCCGGTGGCGGAGGCGAAACGCGCCGCCGGCGAGCGGCTCGAAGCATTGGGGCGCGGCGAACGAACGATCGCCTATCGCCTGCGCGATTGGGGGGTATCGCGGCAGCGCTATTGGGGCTGCCCGATCCCGGTCATCCATTGCTCGCGATGCGGCATTGTCCCGGTACCGGAGCGCGATTTGCCGGTGACCCTGCCCGAGGATGTCAGCTTTGCGGTGCCGGGCAACCCGCTCGCCCACCACCCGATCTGGAAGCACGTGGCCTGCCCACGGTGCGGCGGACCGGCCGAGCGCGAAACCGACACGTTCGACACGTTCTTTGAATTGTCTTGGTATTTCCTGCGCTTTTGCTCGGCGCGCGACGATCGGGCATTCGCCCGCGAGGCGGTCGATTATTGGATGCCGGTCGACCAATATATCGGCGGGGTCGAGCACGCGGTCTTGCACCTGCTTTATTCCCGGTTTTTCACCCGCGCATTGAAGCAGTGCGGCTACCTCGATCTCGAGGAACCGTTCGCCGGGTTGTTCACGCAGGGCATGGTCTGCCACCAGACCTACCGCAGCGAGGGCGGGGAATGGCTCTTCCCCGAGGAGGTCGATCGCAATAGCGGCGGGGATTACGTCGACCCGGCGGGCCGTCCGGTAGTGGTCGGCCGCATCGAAAAGATGTCGAAGTCGAAGAAGAACGTGGTCGGCCTCGACACGATCGTCGACACCTACGGCGCCGATACGGCGCGGCTCTATCTGCTGTCGGATAGCCCGCCTGAACGCGATCTCGAATGGACCGAGACCGGGATCGAGGGCATTTGGCGCTATGTCAACCGGCTGTGGCGCATGGTCAGCGAGCCGCCGGTTGAATTGTCCGCCGCGGGGGACCACCATCTCCGGCGCGTTGCCGGCTGAGATCGCAGAGTTGCGGCGGACGGTTCACCGCACGATTGCCGCCGTCAGCGACGACCTCGATAAATTCCGCTTCAACCGCGCCGTCGCCCGCATCCGCGAGCTGACCAATGCGGTGGAGGAGCTGCCGCCGCAGGCCTTCGCGGCGCCAAGCGCTCCCGCCGTGTTGCGCGAGGCGCTCGAGATTTTCACGCGGCTGTTAGGGCCGATGATGCCCCACCTCGCCGAAGAGATGTGGGAGACGCTGGGCGGCGAGGGTCTTCTGGTCGAGCAACCCTGGCCGGTTGCCGATCCCGACCTGGCGCGCGACGAGCAGGTGACGATCGCCGTGCAGGTCAATGGGAAGTTGCGCGGCACGCTCGAATTTCCGCGCGACACGGCGAGCGGTGCCGTCGAGAGCGCGGCGTTGCAATTGCCGCAAGTGACCCGCTGGCTGGAGGGGCGCGCGCCGCGCAAGGTTATTGTCGTGCCGAACCGGATCGTCAGCATCGTCGCCTGACATGGCGGCCGGGCGCGCTGTTCTCGCGCTGGTACTTTCGCTCGCGTCACCGCTGAGCGGCTGCGGCTGGGAGCGGCTATATGCCGATCCCGAAACCGGCCCGGCGAGCGCCGAACTGCGCGCCATCAAGGTGCTGCCGATCTCCGAGCGCATCGGCCAGCGGCTCGAAATGGCTCTGCGCAATTCACTCAATCCTACGGGTGAGCCGACGCCGACGCGCTACGTGCTCAGCACGACGCTGGTCTATTCGCTGAGCAATCTCGGCCTCCAATCGCAAGGAACCTCCACCCTTGGCCAAATCGACCTGCACAGTACGAGCAATCTGACCGATATAAAGACCGGTCAGAATCTACTGCAGATCTCGCTGCATGAGCAGAACTCCTTCGAACTGAACCCGAATCAGTATTCGACCATTGTGGGTGAAGACGACGCCAAGGTCCGCACCATCGCGGAGCTCAACCAGGAAATCGTCCGCCGGCTCAATCTGTTTATGCAAGAACGCGCTGCGCAGAACGGGCCCAAGAAGGCCGAGGCCCTGCCGTGAAGATCGCTCCGGCACGGCTCGCCGCCTTTTTGCAGCGCCCCGATCCTGAGATACGCGCATTGCTGCTCTACGGCCCGGACGCCGGTTTGGTGCGCGAGCGCGCCGACAATTTGGCTCGCACCGTATGCGCCGATCTAGCCGACCCGTTTCGCGTCGCCGACCTGAACGGGGCAGCCCTTGCCGCCGACCCGGCACGGCTCGCCGATGAAGCCGCACAACTGAGCCTGATCGGTGGACGACGGGTCGTGCGGGTGCGCGCCGCCACCGATGTTCTAGCGCGATTGTTTGCGGGATTTTTCAACGAGGTGCCGGGCGAGGCGCTGGTCGTCGTCGAGGCGGCAGAGCTTTCGTCGAGTTCGGCTCTGCGACGGGCGTTCGAGGGATCCCCGAGTGGCGCCGCGATCGGCTGCTACCCTGACGCGCCGCGTGATCGCGCGGCGGTGATCCGCGAAAGTTTGGCAGCTCATCGTGTCAGCGCCAGCCGCGACGCGACGCAATATCTGGTGGATCATCTCGGCGAAGACCGTCTGGTGACGCGGTCCGAACTCGACAAACTCGCTCTCTATGTCGGCGATGGCGGGCGAGTCGAGCTCGAAGACGCGGTTCTGTCGGTCGGCGACACCGCCGGGCTCGATCTCGACGACGCAATTATGGCGGCGGCGGAAGGCGACACGGCGCGAACTCGAGCGCGTCCTCGACCGCGTCTTCCAGGAAGGCGAATCCGGGGTGACGATTGTCCGCGCAATGTTGCGCCATCTTCACCGGCTACACGCGATGGCGGCAAACATAGGTGCGGGCGCCAGCATCGACGAGGTGATGCGGGCCGCACGTCCGCCGATCTTTTTCAAGCTCCAGGATGGGTTCCGACGGCAACTCGGGGCGTGGCAGGAGCAGCGGCTGCGCGTGGCGCTCGACCATCTCTCCCGCGCCGAAATTGGGATGAAAACAACAGGTCTTCCGGCGGAGACGTTGTGCCGTGAGGCATTGTTGACGGTCGCACAACAAGCGCGGCAAAGATCAAGCCTAAACGATAAAATTACACGAAAACTCGATCGCGCCGCAGATATTCGCCGGCCGCATCCATCGGACCCGGTCTCTTGCTTTGGGAACGTCCGCGAACAAAGCAGTGTTGGAAGGACACATCATCGCCATTGATTGCGAATCTGGAAGTGAATATGTCGACTTCTACCACTACTCGCCGGTTTTCGTCGCTTGCAACTTTGGCAGTCTCGGCGGTTGCTCTTGCCGCGGTGACAGTTCCATTGGCCCCGGCTAAAGCGCAATATCTCGGCTTTGGCTTCGGACCGTTTGGTTTCGGCTTTGGCGCTCCGTATACCTATTATTACAATCCACCAGCTTCCTATTATCCTGCGCCAGGTTACACGTACAACTACTACAGTCGGAGCTACTATCCCAATTACTATTATCCGAACTATTATTCCGGATATTACCCTAACTATTACGCCGGCTCCTATTATCCGCGTTATTGGTAACGCTCAGCGGCGAGTCGAGGCTTCCTGATGGCGATGGCCTGGAGCCGCTGTCGCGGTGGCGATTACAAGACCGGTACCGTGCCATCGCCGGAACGTTGATCGGCGGGACCTTCGCTGCGCGTCAGGTTGAAGGCGGTATTGACCAGCGCGACGTGCGAAAACGCTTGCGGGAAATTGCCGAGTTGGCGCTTGCCTCGGGGATCGTATTCCTCGGCCAACAGGCCGACGTCGTTGCGCAATAGCAATAAGCGCTCGAATAATTCACGGGCTTCGCGTACGCGGCCTTGCAAGATGTAATTGTCGGCAAGCCAAAAGCTGCACGCGAGAAAGGCGCCCTCGCCGGGCGGCAGCCCGTCGACCCCCTCGCCGGTGTCATATCGAAAGACCAGCCCGTCAAACACCAGCCGCCGTTCGATCGCCTTAACGGTCCCTAGTATGCGCGGGTCGGTGGGCGGCAAAAATCCGACAAGCGGCAGCAGCAGCAGCGCGGCGTCCAGCGATTTTGACCCGTAGGCCTGGACAAAACTGCCGAGATCGGGATCAAAGGCTTTGGCGCAGACATCGGCATGGATCTGGTCCCGAATGTCGCGCCAAGGTCCGGCGTAAAGGCCGCCGTCGAGCCGCTCGGAGATCTTGATCGCGCGGTCGAAAGCAACCCAAGCCATGACCTTTGAATGGGTGAAGTGCTGGGGTGGGCCGCGTACCTCCCAAATTCCTTCATCGGGTTCGGACCAGATCTTCGTCAAATGGTCGAGTACGGCGCGCATGATCGGCCGCACTCGGTCAGCCGGCGGCAGGCCGTTGAGATAGGTATGATAAAAGGCGTCGAGCAGCTCGCCAAAGACATCGAGCTGTGTCTGGTTCGAGGCAGCATTGCCGATGCGCACCGGGGACGAGCCCTCATATCCCGGCAGCCACGGCACCTCCCACTCGCTCAGCCGACGCTCGCCGCCGAGCCCATACATGATCTGGATCTGGTCAGGGCTGCCGGCGACAGCGCGGAACAGCCAGTCACGCCACGACCGCGCCTCGCCGGAGCAGCCCGCATGCATCAGCGCCAGCAGCGTAAACGTGGCGTCGCGCAGCCAGCAATAGCGATAATCCCAATTGCGCGGGCCACCGATCTGCTCGGGTAGCGAGGTCGTCGCGGCGGCGACGATGCCGCCGGTCGGGGCATAGGTCAGGCCCTTTAGCACCGCCAGCGAGCCCTTGACGGTATCGGTCCAGGGTCCTGCCGAGGCGCAGCCCATACCCCATTGCCGCCAGAAGGCGAGTGCGATTTCAAGGGCCCGTTCGGCATCCACCGGCCTCGGTGGTGGCTGATGCGAAGGGCTATAGCTCAGCACAAACGGGATGGTCTCGCCGCCTGAAATGTCGAATTCGCCGACCGTTTTTAAATCTTCGCCGGTCAGCGGCGCGGGCGTGCGCAACGCTACCCGATCCGGTCCTGCGATTGCCGAGATGCCGCCTTCGGTCAGGCGTTCGACCCACGGCACGAGATAGCCGTACTCAAAGCGCAGGACGATTTCGACTTGCATCCTGACCCGGCCGCGCAGCCCGCGCACCAAGCGCACCAAGTGCGACGTCCCGTGCCGCGGCCGAAAAAAATCAATCAGTTCGACCGCACCCTCCGCAGTCTCGAAGGTCGTCGACAGGACGAGCGAGTCATTGATATAGCGCCGGGTAACCTTGGGTTCGGGACAGCACGGCGCGATCAGCCAACGGCCATGTTCAGGATTGCCGAGCAAAGCCGCAAAGCAAGCCGGGGAGTCGAAACGTGGCAGACACAACCAATCGATCGAGCCGTTACGTCCGACCAGCGCCGCCGTACCGCAATCACCGATCAGCGCATAATCTTCGATTCGTAAGTTCTTTGTCACCGGCTCGTCCCCTGTGGCCCTCACCCGCTCACGCGAGCCTAACCAAAATCCGTGTTTTTTGTCCCTAAGCTTTCTCACATGCAAAATTTGGCGCCAAACCTCACTTGTGCGGCACGGCGTCCGGGCTCGCTAGCTTCGCGCGAGAAGACGTGAGACCGACCGGCGTAGTACGGTTCGCTCTCGATTGAGGGGGTAGGGCTGGCTGCGGCGATTTTTGAGCGCCGCAGCCAAGATTGAAGAGTCGATCCGATCGGTAATGAGCTAGGTGCCGGCCTTGGGACCGACGTTAGACGAGTACGGACGATACCACGAATACGGATCCCGCAAGGACCACGGTCCGAGCCAGGTCCCTTCCGGAGGGCAATACGGAGTATAGGCCGGCGCTCCATAACCGTAGCTAAAAGATCTGTTCAGAAAAACAGGCCCGGGAGCAGCGTACGGTGCAGTATACGGCCCTACGCTAGGTGCAGCGTATGTAGTGTAGGACCCCGTCTGCGCCTGTGCGCCTGTGGCGTCAAGCGCCAAGACTCCTGCGCCAAACAAGGCAGGTGTTATGAGTTTCCACATTTCGGATTCTCCATCCTTTTAGTTACAAGTATTCGATCACAAGCCGATCTTTCACATGGTTCAAATTTTCACTCTTGGACTGATATCGCACGTATCAGCCGCGCTCAGGACGCGATTTTGCCCAAAATGTTCAGGCTCTGCGACAGAAATACAAAAGGTATGCAGACGACGAATGATAGCTATCAGTTATCAAGGTGTCACGACTGCGCTTTTCGGCACCTCCATTCCTGATTCGGTCTTCCGATAAGCCGAAACGGAATGGCTCAACGTGCCCGGGGACCGTAATTGTCGGCTACAACATGCGGCGGCGCCGGCCGATTCGCGGCTCCCACATCGGATTAGGAAAACTTGCCGCTCAGCATCGCTGCCCCTCTAGGCGCGATCGGACCTGACTGGCGCGGCAGCAGACAAAAAAAGGCCCAAATCAGCTGTTAGCAAACACATCAAAGTTGAAGCGATGGAATACCGACCTCCATCTGCTACAAGCGATTTACTGGTAAAAGCGATCGCGGCGAAGCGAGGCTGGAGACGAAAGGATGACTATCGCTAGGACGGCCCGAGGCAAAACCGGCAAGATCGTCGCGCTGTGTCTTGGGCTGATAGGCGGCATTTTCGGCGCCGGCGCGGCTCTGCCGCAAAACCTCCAGACCGGTCCGCAGGAAAGTGTTCGCAGCTTCTACGGTGTGTTGTTGACGACGATGAAGAACGCTCAGTCCCTTGGACAGAGCGGACGATTTGCGGCGTTGGCGCCGGTCGTGAACAACCTGTTCGACGTGCCCTCCATGGTTCGCCTCGCTGTCGGTCCGGCTTGGGACACGCTCACCCCGGCCCAGCAGCAGCAGATTACGGCGGCGTTTGGCCGCTATGTTTCTGCGACATACGCCGATCGCTTCGACAGCTATTCGGGCGAGCAACTCCAGGTGGTCGGCGACGTCCCCTATAGCGGCGGTGTTATCGTCGAGACCAAGATTGTGCGCGACCGAGAGCAGCCGGTGACCATCAACTACATGATGCGGGCTCACAATGGGGTCTGGCAGATTTCCGACGTCTACCTCGACGGCACGATTAGCCAGCTGGCGACGCAGCGCTCCGAGTTTCACTCGATCCTGACGCGTGAGGGTGTCGGCGGCCTGATATCGACCCTCGCACATAAGGCCGATCTCTTGTCCAGCAACGCCCCGCGCTCACCCTGATCTCAGCTGGAGGGCAGGGCCGTCGGAGGCCGCATTGCCGGCGACCGCCCCCCGAGGTCAGAGGGTCTGCTCTCCCTGCGCTGATCGATCGGCATCGTCGGAAGGCGCCGCGCGTCAATCGGATGCAGGAGGCGTCGAGGAACCGCTGATCCCCTCGGATACATCGGGACTCGGCAGTTGGGTCAAGCTCGGCCCCTGTCCGGCGACAGGGGAATCCAGCAACGGCTCTAGTTGCGGCTGCAACGCTTTCAAGAGATGGACGGCAAGCGCGCTCGAAAAGTGGTATTGGGCGGCAGCGGCACCCGGAACGTAACCCGTGATGGTGCCGTAAAAGCGGTTGCCGAGATAAAAGACAAAGGTGGCAGTGCGATCGACCACCCGCTGCGAGATCAATCGGCCGCCGCGTCCAAAGCGGTCATAACGATTGTCGCCGGTGCCGGTCTTGCCGCCGACTGGAAGCAAACTTCCACTGGGCGTGCGGTAGACGCCGTTGACCGCCTTGGCGGTGCCCTCGGATACCACCGATGACAGCGCGCGCTGCACCGTCCGCGCCACCTCCGGCGCCAGTACCTGCTGTGGTTGCGGGGCTGCCACCATATCGGTCTCGTACGGAGTGCCGGCGGCAAATTGCAGTCGCTTGAGATCGACGGTCGGCAGCCGCACGCCGTTATTGACGATGATCCCCATCAGGCTGGCGAGGGCGTCGGGCCGGTCCCCCGAGCTCCCGATCGCCGTCCCGTCCGAGGGAACAAGCCGGCCGAACGGATAGCCCTGGCGCCGCCAATCCTGCAGGATCTTATCGAACGCATCTTCTTCGAGCAGAATGCGGATCCGCAGATTTTGCTGAAACGGGCTGCGGCTGTCGAACAACCACGTGTAAACCTCCTGCCGCGCCCGCGCGCTCGCCGCTGTCACTTCGGGCAGGGTTGCGTGCGGATGGTCCTGTAGATATTGGACGAGCCACAATTCGAGCGGATGAATGCCGGCAAGATAGCCGCGGTCGCGTAAGGAAAAACGGCTCGGACCTGAATTCGCGATAGAGGTTCCACAACTCGTCATCGCTGATCGCCAGATGCGGCAAATGTTGCGTGAGAAACGCGCTGAGAGCCGCCCGGCTGGCATTCGGATGAGCCGAGAGAAAAACGACCGCAAGGCGGTGGGCGTCGGGCCGCGTCCGGCTGGCCAACAATTCAAGCGCTTCCGGCGGCGTTAGGCCGCGGTAGTCATGCCAGAAGCGATCGAGATAGACGCGGCCCTCCTGGTCGGCAAAGCGTCGCAGATAAGCCATCCGCGCCGGATCGTCGCGATCCTTCAGCAACTCGCTGACTTGGGTCCCATCCTGGGCAATCTCGTAGCTGACGATATCGCGCATCAAGCGGATGAAGGCGTTGTTGATCGAAGTCGGCGAACGCCAGTGCTACGGTCGGAACCGCGTGGTTCTCCCATTTGGCGAAATTGGCAAAGCTTTGCATGCCGCCGCCGGTAAAATAGCTGCCCGGACTTGCCGAATAGCTCCGGTTCATCGCGGCGTCGAGCATCGCCTGCAGGCTGGGATCGTGGGCCTTTGCCACCCACTCGGCGGCCCAATGCGTGATCGGGTCGTCCTTTGCCGATGCCGCCGCAATCGCCAGAAGTTTGGCTCGCGGCATTCCCGCAAAGCGGTCGTGTAGTGTGTCAACAATGTCCAGATACGTGATCAGCGTCCGCAGCTTTGCCGTCGAGCCGAGCTGCAGCTTTGCTCCGGCATTGAGGTCGAACGGTTCGTTCAGGCTGTCGGCGCGAATGCGGACAAAATTGCAGTTGCCGCCTCGCTCATACAGCACGACGCTCCAGGCAAGGCGAGCCGGACTGGCGCTGCCCAGCAGCTGCTCGCCATAGAGCCCGAGCGAATGATCGTATGCGGGATCCGCGAGCCGGCCCAGCACGTCGCTGACGCGCTTTTGCGCCGGCGGTGTCGATGCGTCGACCAGCCGCTCAGGTCGAGCCGGTCCAAGGCGTAAAAATTGGGCAGGTGAAGCAACGTCACCAATTGATCGCGCAACTGTTCGGTTGCCTTGTTGCCGACATAGATCTGCGCCGCCGGCAGCGGGACGTCGTTGCGGAACTCGCAGACGGCGCCGCGAGCGCCGCGTCGCGCAGGGCAGGGTCGATGACGCCGGCATCGGCGAGCAGACGCAGATAGCGGTCGGTCAAGCCGCTCCAGGGCATTGTGGTCGATCGATCAGGTAATAGCCGGGACGGCGGCCGGCCAATAACAGGCTCAGAGACCTGCCGGTAGATTTCGCCTTTGTGGACAAGCTCGGCCGAGGTGGCTGCCGGCTTTGTCAGAACCCAGCTGGCGTTCGGCGGGATCGGTGCCGTACCAGCGCCACAACGCTTCCGGCACGCCGATGATCTCGCCATAACCTGGCCGCGAACCCAGTGGCTCTGAATTAAGATAAGCGGTCATGATGCGGCGCCGCGCCGCGATCGTGTTCGGGCCTTCGAGATAGGCGTGCGCCGTAGCAGTCACCATCTGCCGCAGCTTTTCGCCAATACCCGGCGTGCGACCCTCGGGCGAATGGCGGAATTTCTCGGTCTGGGTGGCGAGCGTGCTGGCGCCGCCGGCGCGAAGATGAGGATCGACGACGCCAGCGACACGTCCGGCAAAGGCGAGCCCGAACCGGGGCCAATCGATCGCCGGGTTGCGATCCGGCTCGCCCGGCGCAAAAAGATCCTTGTCTTCGATAAATGACAGGCTTTTGACGATCAAGGGCGGGATCGCGGCGAAATCCGCAAAGGTCCGCTCGGGATAACGTGCCCGGTAGAGCGGCGCGCCATCGCGATCGAACAATTCCAGCCCGGCGCGTTCCTTTTCGCGATAGATCGCGTAGCCCCCGTCTTTGACAAAATCTTCGAGCGTCGGCGACCACCGCGCTTGGCTGGCGATCGCAAAATGATGATCCTCAAGCGAACGGACAAAACTCGGCAACTCGGCATAGCCGAGGCGCTGGTCATAGGGTCCGTATTTGGGAAAAATAATGGCTTGGCTCGGTCCCGGCGCGACCGTGAAAGTCATCTGACGGGCCAGTCGCGAGAACAATACCGACTGCAGAAACGAGGTGCGGATCTCGGCGGCGACACCGCAAACCAACAAGGCCAGCACCGCTACGACCGCCATCCACCGCAGCACCGAAACACCGCAGAGAAACGGTGCGAGCAAGTTCCGGCGGCGGCGCCGAACTCGGCTTGTCCGCAAGCGTCCCCAAACCGCATCGACCATAACCGCCGGCTCCCAGCCTTTTCGTTGGCGGCAGGCAAACAACGGAGAAAGAGATAGTGATCCGATGCCGTTCGAAGAGGTCACTCGGACAAAATTGCCGCGTGCGAACGCGGCGGTAGCAGGTTGCGGGTGTTTTAGCGAGCGGTGAGCGAGAGGAACCCGGTCCGCCACCAGGTTTAAGGTTTGGCTAAGGGTTTGTTAGTCGACTGCCGACGCAAATCCCTTATGCCTATTCGGACACGAAGCAGGTCCCGGACTTGATCCTTTGGGCATGTTTCGCCACTACCGAGCCCAACAGCCGAGCCGGTCGCACGACGGAGGGTCAGCCGCCGCCGATCTTTGGGATCAGGTAAATTTCGCTATCGGGTTTGAGCGGGACGAGATAGGCGTCTTGAAAGATCTCGCCGTCGATCGCCACCGCCATTCCTTCTTCGACCTGGTGGCCGAGACCGGGGTAGCGGCGTTCGAGTTCGAGCACCAGGCGGCGAAAATTGTTCGCCTCGACATCGAACTCGGAAACTCCGCCGGTGAACCGGCGCGCCGCCTGACCCGAAATCACGACATGCGGCATGTTATCGCCACCTTCCTCTCGTCACGCCGCTCACCACAAAGTGTCCTATGCGAGCGGAGCAATCCCGCTTCGATTAGCGGATTTCGAGATTGCTTCGTCGCGTTGCTCTCGCAATTACCCCGCTACTCCGCGGCTTTGAGCACTGGCTCGTTGGCGTCGAGGGCGGCGCGCAATCGCGGCGGCGACATCGGCAGGTCGCGCAGCCGGGCGCCGGTTGCCGCAGCGATCGCGTTGGCGACCGCCGCCATCGGCGGCACGATCGGCACTTCGCCAACGCCGCGCGCGCCAAACGGATGCCGCGGGTTCGGCACTTCGACCATGACCGCCTCGATCATCGGCATGTCGGAGGCTACCGGGCAGCGGTAATCGAGAAAGCCCGGATTTTCGAGCCGCCCGTCCTTGTCGTAAATGTATTCCTCGTTTAAGGCCCAGCCGACACCCTGGGTCACCCCGCCCTGGATCTGACCTTCGACATAGGAGGGATGGATCGCGCGCCCGACATCCTGCACCGCAGTGTAGCGCAGGATCTTGACAGCACCTGTCTCCGTGTCGACCTCGACATCGCAGACATGGGTAGCGAAGCCCGGCCCGGCGCCCTGCGCATTGAGCGATACCTCGGCGCTGATCGGACCACCCGTGCGGCCGGCCTTGAGGGCGATCTCAGCCAGTGACAATGGCTCGAAGCTGCCGGCATTGGCGCCCGCGGGATAGGCCTTGCCGTCCTTCCACTCGACCGCCTCCGCAGGGATGTCCCAGATCATCGCGGCGCGCTGCTTCAATTGCTCGACGACTTTTTCGGCCGCCTGGGTCGCTGCCATGCCGGTGGCAAAGGTGACGCGGCTGCCGCCGGTCAAAAACGAGAAGCCGATCGAGCTGGTGTCGCCAACGATCGGGCGCACTTTTTCGACCGGTATGCCAAGCACTTCGGCCGCCATCATCGCGATCGAGGCGCGTGAACCGCCGATATCGGGGTTGCCCGAAACCACGACCGCGGTGCCATCTTCGTTGATGTGGCACGCGGCGCTCGAACTCGCCGCCGATGTTGAACCAGAACCCCGAGGCAACGCCGCGGCCCTGGTTCGGGCCGAGCTTTTCCTTCAGATGCGGGTGATTCTTGGCCGCCGCGACCGTTTCGGCATAGCCGATATTGACATAGGTCGGCCCGTGCGCGGCCTTGGTGCCATCCTTTGCGGCGTTCTTCTCGCGCAGCACCAACGGATCGATGCCGAGCTGATGCGCCAATTCGTCGAGGCAGCTTTCAACACCGAAGGATGAGATCGGCGCGCCCGGGGCACGATACGCCGCTACCTTCGGCCGGTTCGAGACGACGTCGTAGCCTACGATGTCGACGTTTGGAATGTCGTACATCGCAAAGCCGCACATGCAGCCCGGGCCGACAGGCGAGCCCGGAAACGCGCCGGCCTGATATTTGAGCTCAAGACCGGCGGCGACGATCCGTCCGTCCTTTTTGGCGCCTAGCCTGACTTCGATGACCCCACCCGAGGTCGGGCCGGTGCCGCGGAACACCTCCTCGCGGCTCATTACCATCTTCACCGGGCGTCCGGATTTTTTCGCCAGCGCCAGGGCGACCGGCTCGAGATAGACCAGCGTCTTGCCGCCAAAGCCGCCGCCAATCTCGGCCGGGATCGCGCGGATCTGGGAAATGTCGAGGCCGAGCAGTTTGGCGCAGTAGGCGCGCACCATGAATTGGCCCTGGCTCGAGCTCCAGATCGTGCATTGGCCGTCGGCGGCCATCGACACGACGCAGGCATGCGGCTCGATATAGGCCTGATGCACCGGCTTGGTAGTATAGCGCCGTTCGATGATGACGTCGGCGTCGCGGAACCCGGCCTCGATGTCACCCTTCGAGAAACGGATTTCTTTAGCGATATTCGACGGGTGCGTCGGTTTCGGTTCGACCCCCTGAGTGAACAAATCATCATGCAGCAGGGGCGCTCCGGGCTTCATCGCCTCTTCGACATCGATGACGTGCGGCAGCACGTGGTATTCGACCTCGATCAACTCGCAGGCTTCGTCGGCGATCGCGGCCGAGGTCGCCGCCACCGCCGCGATTGCGTGACCGTCATAAAGCACCTTGTCGCGCGCCATACAGTTGCGCGACAGGTCGCGAAAATTCATCGGCCCTTCGCCGATAAAGGCTTCTTCCGAGGGGATCGGCGGGAAGTCGTCGGACGTCACCACGGCCTTGACCCCCGGCAACGCCAACGCCTTCTCGATATTGATCGACATGATGCGGGCATGGGCGTGCGGGCTGCGCTTGACCTTGCCCCACAGCATGCCGGGCATGACCATGTCGGCGCCAAAATTGGCGCGGCCGGTGACCTTGTCGACGCCGTCGGGACGGATCGGACGCGTGCCAACCACTTTCTGAAATTCTTTGGCGATAAACGTCATGAGGACCTCACTCCTGTTTCTTCGATCAGTGCCCGGCTCACTTCCGTCAGGCGCGATGTAGCCCCGTAACTGCAATCTCTTTCCGGCAAACGCGCGGGCCGCCCTACTCCGCGGCTTGGCGCATCGGCTCGGCGCTGTCGAGCGCCGCCAACAGCCGCGGCGGCGACATCGGCAGATCGCGCAGCCGCACTCCGGTCGCGGACGCGATGGCATTGGCGACCGCCGCCATCGGCGGCACGATCGGCACCTCGCCGACCCCACGTGCGCCAAACGGATGACGCGGGTTCGGCACTTCGACCATCACCGTGTCGATCATCGGCATGTCCGAGGCGACCGGCACGCGGTAATCGAGAAAGCCCGGATTCTCCAAGCGGCCGTCCTTGTCGTAGATATATTCCTCGTTAAGGGCCCAGCCGACGCCCTGCGCCACGCCACCCTGCATCTGGCCTTCGACATAGGAAGGATGGATCGCACGGCCAACATCTTAAATCGCCGTGTAGCGCAGGATTTTGACCGCCCCGGTGTCCTTATCGACTTCGACGTCGCAGATATGGGTCGTAAACCCCGGACCCTGGCCCTGCGCATTGATTTGGACCTCGGCGCTGATCGGACCGCCGGTACGCGCGGATCTGTTTGCTAATGCAGCGAGAGCGAGCGGCTCAAAGCTGCCGGCGTTGGGTCCAGCCGGATAGGCCTTGCCATCGCGCCATTCGACCGCCTCGGGGCTGATGTCCCAGGTGACGGCTGCCCGCCGTTTCAATTCCTCGA
Source organism: uncultured Alphaproteobacteria bacterium (assembly GCA_963777435.1). Classification (GTDB taxonomy): domain Bacteria; phylum Pseudomonadota; class Alphaproteobacteria; order ATCC43930; family CGMCC-115725; genus AP-15. The sequence goes on along the minus strand of CAVZQT010000003.1, from coordinate 821,061 downwards.
CGACTTTCTGCGTCGCCTGGGTCACCGCCATGCCGCCGGCAAAGGTCACGCGGCTGCCGCCGGTCGAGGCGCTGAAGCCGATCGCGGTTGTGTCGCCGACGACCGGTCGTACGCTTTCGAAGGGCACACCCAAGACCTCGGCCACCATCATCGCCATCGAGGCGCGCGATCCGCCGATATCGGGATGCCCCTCGGTGACCGTGACCGTGCCGTCTTCGTTGATGTGCACCGCCGCACTCGATTCCCCGCCAGCATTGTGCCAGAAGCCGGAGGCGATGCCGCGCCCCTGATTAGGTCCGAGCTGCGTGCGGAGATGCGCGTGCGCCTTGGCCTCTTCGAGCGTGCGGATAAAGCCGATGTTGTTCCAGGTCGGGCCGTGCGCCGCCTTGGTGCCGTCCTTGGCGCCGTTGATCTCGCGCAGCTGCAACGGGTCGATTTTGAGCTCGCGCGCCAACTCGTCCATAGCGCTTTCGACCGCGAATGAGCCGATCGGAGCGCCAGGAGCGCGGTAAGCGGCGACCTTGGGCCGGTTGCACAACACGTCGTAACCGGTCGTCTCGGCATTCGGCAGGTCGTAGGGTGCAAGCGAGCAGATGCAGCCCTGCTGCACCGGTGAGCCCGGGAACGCCCCGGCCTGATATTTCAGCACCGTTTTCGCGGCGGTGAGGCTGCCGTCCTTTTTGGCGCCCAGCTTGACGTCGATCACCGCGCCCGAAGTCGGGCCAGTCGCGCGAAACACCTCTTCGCGGTTCATCACAATCTTGACCGGCCGACCCGATTTCTTCGACAGCATATAGGCCAGCGGTTCGAGATAAATGATCGTTTTGCCGCCGAACCCGCCGCCGATCTCGGCCGGGATCGCGCGAATGTCGGCGATCTCCGCACCGCAGATGCGGGCGGTATAGGCGCGCACCATGAACTGGCCCTGGCTCGAACTCCAGATCGTGGTTTGGCCGTCCGGAGCGACCGACACCAGGCACGCGTGCGGCTCGATGTAACCTTGGTGCACCGGCTTTGTCGAATAGCGGCGCTCGATCACGAGATCGGCTTCAGCGAACCCGGCCTCGACATCGCCTTTGGTGAAGCGCACGACCTTAGTGATGTTCGACGGCGTCGTCGGGCGTGGCTCGATACCGGCGGTAAACACGTTGTCGTGCAATAAGGGCGCATCGGGCGCCATCGCCGCCTCAACGTCCATGACGTGCGGTAAGATCGCGTACTCGACCTCGATCAGGTCGAGCGCCTGCTCGGCGATGGCTGGCGACGTCGCCGCGACTGCAGCCACCGCATGCCCTTCGTAAAGCACCTTGCCGCGGGCGATACAGTTGCGCGACAGATCACTCAGATTGTGCGGCGCGGCGCCAATCTGAGCCTTTTCAGGCGGCACGTCGGGGAAGTCGGCGCCGGTAATGACCGTGTGCACACCGGGCAGCGCCATCGCCTTGTCGATGTTGATCGAAACGATCCGTGCATGGGCATGCGGGCTGCGCTTGATCTTGCCCCACAACATGCCCGGCATCTTCATATCGGCGCCAAAATTAGCGCGGCCGGTGACCTTGTCGACGCCGTCCGGTCGGATTGGCCGGGTGCCGACGACCTTTAGGGTGTCTTTATCGAGGAAACTCATTCGGCTGCCTCCGCTCGCATGACCGCGGCGGCGTCGAGCACGGCGCGGATGATTTTGTCATAGCCGGTGCAGCGGCACAGATTGCCGGCGAGCCAGTAGCGGGTTTCTTCTTCGGTCGGATTTTTGTTCTCATCAAGCAGCGCCTTGGCGGCGACGATAAAGCCCGGCGTGCAAAAGCCGCATTGCAATGCGGCGTGCTCGAGGAATTTCTGCTGCACCGGGTGGAGGTGATCGCCTTGAGCGATGCCCTCGACCGTCGTGATGCTGCGGCCCTCGGCTTCGGCGCCGAGCATCAAGCACGAGCATACGATGTTGCCGTCGCAGATCACGGTGCAGGCGCCGCAATCGCCCGAGCTGCAGCCTTCCTTGCTGCCGGTCAGGTTGAGTTCGTCGCGCAATACGTCGAGCAGCGTCTGCTGCGGCTCGCAGAGAAATTCGACAGGCTCTCCGTTGATAACGGTCGATACGTGAGTTTTGGCCATTAGCGTGCTCCAGCGCGTTCAAATGCAATTTTAGCAGCCCGGCGTGCCAGGACGCCGGCGACCTTGATCCGGTACTCGATTGTGCCGCGTTTGTCGGTGATCGGGTTGCAGGCGCGCCCGGCCGCGGCGTCGAGCGCGGCGTTAGTGGCATCGTCGAGCTTGTGGCCGATTAGCGCTTTGGCCGCTTCCTCGCAGATAATCTGCGTCGGCGCGACCGCGCCCAGCACGAGGCGGGCGTCGGTGCACACGCCGCTGCCGTCGAGCGTCACGTTGACGGCAACGCCGACAACCGCGATGTCCATCTCGGTGCGCGGGATAAACCGCAAATAGGCGTCGCACTGATGCGGCTTGGGTTTGGGCACGTGGAATTCGACAACGAACTCGCCCTTTTGCAGAGAGGTGCGGCCGGGTCCGGTGACGATCGCCTCGACCGGCGCGGTGCGGCGGCCGTTGGGCCCGGCAATGACGCAAGTGGCGTGCGCCGCGATCAAGGCTGGGACGCTGTCGGCCGCTGGCGAAGCATTGCACAGATTGCCGGCGAGCGAGGCGCGGCCCTGGATCTGTTGCGATCCAATCAGATCGGCGCCTTCGACGATACCCGGCCAAGCATGGTCGAGTGCCTCATGGTCGCTCAGCATGACGCCGGGAGTGGCGGCGCCGATGACAAATTCGCCGGCTTCCTCGCGGATGCCGATCAGACCCGGGATGCGCTTGAGGTCGACAATCGCCTCGGGCCGCATCCGGCCTGAGCGCAATTGCACCAAAAGATCGGTCCCGCCGGACAGCGGTTTTGCGAGGCCGCTGCTGCCGGCCAGCATCCGCACAGCCTCGTCCACGGTTGTCGGTGCGGTGAAGCTCAAATTGGGCATGTCTGCTCCTGCTTATCGCGGGCCCAGACAAAGGGTCCCGCTTGCCGAGTTTATCTGGCGCGGTGCGCGCCGGATCGGGGGCAACCGCAAGCACCGCGCATTCTCGATTACACCATGATCGGATGCGGCGTGAAGCGCTATGTTCGCGGAGCCCCCGGGAATGCACCGCCGCGCCGCACTATGATTCCGATAATAGAGCAAATCGCCATCGATGACAGCCGGATCGAGGAAAGTTTTATCCGCGCTTCCGGCCCCGGCGGGCAAAACGTCAACAAGGTGGCGACCGCAGTGCAATTGCGCCTGGCGCTCGGCGCTATTGCCGGGTTGACGCCAGAGATAGAGCGGCGGTTGGCGCGCGTCGCCGGCCGCCGCCTCACCCAGGACAACGTCCTCGTCATCACCGCGCGCCGCTTTCGGACACAGGAGCGCAACCGCCAGGACGCGCTCGACCGGCTCGTAGCGCTGATCCGCCGCGCCGCCGAACCGCCGACCCCGCGCCGCCCGACCAGACCAACCGCCGCGTCAAGAGAACGCCGCCTCGAAGCCAAAGCCCGCCGTGCGGCGATCAAAGGTCGGCGGCGCCCCGAACGCGATGACCTCGGTCAGTAACCCTCCGCAGTTTCTTTATCGCTCGTTGGCTCTCCCAAACCGTGAGGGTTTCGGTTGAGAGCTAAAACCGATCCGGCCGGCTCATCGACACCACTTTTCTGGGCGCGGTATGCTTCGCCGCTGGCTGCGGTGCCACCCGCATCAACGGAGCGTCCGGGGTGGCGAAACTTCAGGCGTCGTCGCGCGAGCTAATTCTGCATGTGAAGCAGCCACGGGGAATGTGTTAGCGATTGCATTTATAGACAGCAAATCTGCCCTCAGGATCGGGGTTGGGGCTGTTGTCCACCCAGGCGGCGCCGCTCTGATAGTAGTGCCAAATCCCTGCCCTAGTTGTGCCGTCCATCGCCGCCGCGGTCAGGTGATTTCCATAGGCCTGTCCAGTCCGCGGATCCTGCTGATTTGAATACTTATCTGGATGCCAGTTTTTCAATACGATGACTGTGCCAACTCCGTTTGTGGATCGCGCCAGAGCCTTTAGGTTACCACACGAGCCTTGTAGTTCATTAGTCGCGGCCTGGAGCTGCGGCGGACTCAATCGAACATAGGGTGGCTTGCCGCTGTTATTGACGACTCGAGCTGACGCAGGGGCGGCCAGAAAAACCGCCGCCAATGCTACTAATTGAAGCATCCAGAGGGGGTATGCGGTGTTAAAGATTCGGTTCATGATTTCCCTTCCATCTCATTTTCTATTGTCAACCATAACCACTAACCCACAGTGCGGCGCGCCGAGGAACTCGTGTATTGACCAAGACGCGACGCAGAGGTTGACAGTTTGCCACCAGGCTCTGCGCGCGTTCCGCAGTCCTTGACAGATTCCGCGCCGTTTAATTTCCGAGACGCGGGAGATCCGTGCGAGCGGTTTTCAGGATCGACGGTGCTTTGTTTTTCAACTATTAAGAACTTGCTGCGATTTGGGAGGAGACACCGTAGAAGACGAGCCCGTGGTCCTCCATCGGTCGTTGTTCCGTCGACACTGATGTGCCACCCCCGGGCAACTCTTTAATCTGGTAGTAGGTTCCCATCGGGGGGCTGTCACCTTTCGCCTGATAGCTGGCTTCCGGAACGTTGTCAAAACCCCAAGCATGGATGGCATGCGAATAATTCGTCGCGGTCTTCGGAGCGTAAAACGCGGTACGTACCTTTTCCCATTCCGGACCTGGCGATTCGTGACTTCTGTATCTGTATCCTTCAGTTGCGGGATTGCGATATTCATCCACAGGCACGCAATCGGCGGTTGGTTCCTTAAACGCCATGCATATGTAATCCGTTGGTTCCCAACTGGCGCCCCGGGGCCCGATTGGCGGGACAAATCCCATTCTTAGGCCAAGCGATCGGATAGCGCCCGGATGTTCGGGCACCGTCCGGCCGCCAGCGTACTGATAAACCGGCAGAGCGTACTTGAGGTAATCGATATAACGAATTCCGTTCTTATTCAGGTATTCGACCATCGCCTGGTGCAGGTTAGCCCTCTTCGCGGACCATAACGCCGCACCCGCCTCTGGTTCCTCGCCGGGTGTGGCGGGATGGCGACCCAGATAACGCGGTTCGAATAACTCCTCGATTGGCCTCACTTTAACATTTATCGGTTGCGGATTGGTATCGACAGATCCCGACCAGCCTACGAAGGAGTTGTCGGCGCTTGGGTTCATCTCGCCGCCGATGTACCTCAAATCAGTCTTCTCGACTTTAACCTCGGACTGGAAAAGCAGCTGCTTTTGATCTTTGATTTCTACCTTGCCTCCCGCTTTCACGGCATCAAAAACGCCGTTGGCCGCCGCCTGGAAGTCGACACCTTCCCGAGTCAATTTGCTGTAGACGTCGGTGGTGACGACCTTCGACATGTAGACCATGCCGCCCATATCGATTTGGGACACGTAATGAGTTCCGATGGCTTTCAGAAATTGTTCGTAAGCGCTGTAGTCATAAGAGCCCGGAAGAGCTTGGGCCGTTCGCAGAAATTCGGGATTGATGTCCAGCTCGACATTCGTCAAATCGAGATGGGCTTGATAGCTCAATCGGGTTGCGCGAGAGAAGCAGACGAAATTTTCCCGAGATGATTTATCTTCCCTGAAGTGAGAGAAGGTCAGGCTGGAGGAGGCGTTGAACACATCCGGTTTGCCAATTTCGAATTCGACGTGCTCTGAACTCGTCTGCTGGAACTCGGCAGCAGTTTTCATGAGGATCGATTGGGAACTTTGAGACCCGCTCGCCATGCGGCGAAAAGTGACCCCGGGCATCCTGCCCCAGTTCGTACCGGGGACCATTTCTGACGAACTTTTCATGTCGAATACGGGGATGCTGGGGCTGGTTTTATTGATATCGAACGGATCGGTCACGAGAACATTGTAGCCCTGCGAAAGGCAGGTGATGTTCGGCGGAGTGCTCAGGACACCGCCTGGATCAAACGGGTCGCCTGCGCCATAAGGATCGGTTCCCGACACGATTTCCTCCATTAATGTGGACCGGCATTCGCCGGATTCCCGGCGGCGACAGGCGGACCTATCCCAGGAAGGTGGCCCGAGAGGGCTAATTAACCTTGTTAACTTGCTCTCTTTTGTGTGACCGCACAACGCATTTCCACTTCGGCTTGAGACGCCTCGACCCGGGATAAGCGAGCGCGCGTAAACGCGGCTGAACAACCGATACGGCACGGCGGGCTCGGCCACTTGGAGTCCTGCCATCGCTCTTACCGGCCCTTTCTCTGTAGTCCCGAGCGGCCTGGTCGAGCCAATTTGCGCTCAGGCGAGAACCGCGAATGCCGGTAGAAATCCGTCCTTCATTCGACTGGCACGCGACAAGTTCAACCTGCGGCGCGAGAACCTCATTAAAGATGATCGAAGCGGCCTGCGGATTAGAATACAGTCTGGTGAAAGCCTGGAGGGTCCGGGCTGAAAATCCTGTGGGAGGAAACGATGCACGTGACACGGCGCAATTTGGCGCTGGCGGGCGCGATGGCGGTGGGCGCGGCGAGCCTACTGCGTGGCACCGCGGCGCTGGCCGAGGCTTCGGACGAGGCGGCGGTCAAGGACAATGTCGAGGCTCTGCGCAAGGCGATAGCGTCAAAGGATAAAGGCGAGCTGGAGCAGCTAACTGCCGATCAACTGAGCTACGGCCATTCGAGCGGCAAAATCCAGACCAAGGGCGAGTTCGTCGATGGCGTCATGGCCAGCAAAGCAGTGCTCAAATCGCTGACCTTTCCCGATCTAAAGATCTCGCTGGCCGGGGACGCGGCGATCGCGCGCCATCTCTGGGTGTCGGTATCCGAGACCGACGGAAAAACCACCAACACCAAAATCGGCGTGCTCGCGGTGTGGCAAAAACAGGACGGCAACTGGAAGCTGCTGGCCCGCCAGGCCTACAAGCTGGCGGAGACCTAATCGCCCGCCAGGGCGATCCTATGCCCGCGCGAGGACGGGGGACGGATAGCGGTTTTGGCGCAGCACGAGCGCGCCGATCACGACGAGATTGGCGAGATTGAAGACGATGCCGGTGGCAAAGGCGGCGGCGTAGAAGCCGACGTAGTCATAGATTGCGCCAGCCATCCAACCACCCGCTGCCATACCGGAGCCGCTGCACAGCAACAATGTCGGGACCCGCCATGAGGCTTCGCTCGCTGGAAACAATTCGCGGATCGCCAAGACGTAGGCCGGGATAATACCGCTGAACCCGAGGCCAAACGCCGCTGAAACGACAAACAACCCGGCCTCGTTCTGGGTCAACAGGAACCCAATCATCGCCGCCGCCTGACAGGCGGACCCCGCCAGAACTGCGCGCAACCCGCCGTAGCGGTCGGCGACAAATCCCCAGAATTGGCGGCCGGCAAAGGCGCAGGCGAGTAGCACCGACAGCATCGCGCTGCCTTGCGTCAAGGGAATGCCGACATCGCTGCAAAACGCGACCAGGTGGCCTTGCGGCATCGCCATCGGCACGCAGCACAAAAAGCTCGCAGCGCTCAACAGACCAAGGGCGGTGCGCGGCTTCAGGCCCAGCACGGCAGCGCCAACCGCGGGCTCGGCAGGGCCGTCACCGCGCGCCGTTTCAATCCGAGGCAGGTTCCTGAACACGAGGAATGCGACCGGCACGATCACGCCGACAACGAACACCGCGTAGACCTGCATTGTCCGCTGCCAGCCGACCCGCTCCAGCATCTGGCCGAACAACGGCGCCCAGATTGTGCCGGCAACGGCCTGTCCGCTCGCGATCAGCGCCAGCGCGCTGCCGCGGCGCCGGTCGAACCAGCGCGACACGTAGACGTAAAGCGGCGCATTGAGCCCGGCATTGCCAAGCAGACCCATAAACAGCCCGTGGCCGATATAAAGGTCGAGGCGATGGCCGACGCTCGACAAAGCGAGGCCGATGGCGATCATCACTGCGCCGAACATGACGGTCCAGCGGACGCCGACCCGCTCGGCGATCTGGCCCATCGCAATCCCGCCGACCGAGGAGCCGAGCCAGGCGAGCGCATAGCACAGCGACGGCACGGTGCGGGCGTCGCCGAAGGTATCGGCAATCGGCTTGAGCGCTACCATGGTTATGGTCGGCGCGCCAAACGACACCGACAACACCCCGAGCGCACAGCCGGCGATTATCCACGAATGCCGGGTCTCGATGGTCGCCGCACCGCCCGCGCGGCCGACAAAGGACGTGGTCGTCATCTAATGGCCGCGTTTGAGTGATGGGCGCGCTTCAGGCTGACGGACGAATGTCATGCAAGGGGATCGTTCTTTCCATTCGCAGCTGCCGCGCTGTTGCCGCAAGTGTTACGACAACGCCAACCCGGCAAACAAGGCTCGGGGGCGGGGCGCATGGCCGGCATTCCCGGCGGTGGTCCGCAGCTCTGCAGGCTCGTGACGGGCATGCCGCGCCGCAAAAGTCGCCGCGATCGTTACCTAACCGAAACCGCTCGGAGCCGCCGATGTACGACCCCTACAATCTGCAGCGCTTTGTCGAAGCGCAGGATCCAATCTTCGACCAGGTGCGCGATGAGCTTCGCGCCGGCCGCAAGCGCAGTCACTGGATGTGGTTCGTCTTTCCGCAGATCAGCGGGCTTGGCGGCAGCCCGATGGCCCAGCGATACGCGATCTCATCGCTGGCGGAAGCCAAGGCGTATCTGCAGCATCCCGTGCTCGGACCACGGCTGCGCGAATGCACCCGGCTGGTGATCGGAACCGAGGGCCGCACAATCGAAGAAATCTTCGGCTACCCCGACGATCTGAAATTCCGCTCGTCAATGACGCTGTTCGCCCATGCGACGCCCGGCGGCGAGCCATTTGCCGAGGCGATTAGCAAATATTTTCCGATGGGCTTCGATCCGTTGACCCTTGAGCACCTTTGATTTCCACAGGCCTCCATTCATCTATCCGGCCTTCGCTCGACCCAATAACCGATTATTAAAGCACATCCCGCATAGCTGAACCGCCGCGCGACCCGGACTGCGCTCCGGAAATCGGGTGGTGAGTTCAAGCTCCGGGCTCGCGCTTGGCGTGGGCCCGCCCTAATTGGGGCTGAAACACATGCGGCTCAATTTAGCGGTGCGGGCGTTAACGGCAGTTCTGGCAGTGGCCGGTGCGGCGATATTCCGAATTCCCACGGCGGACGCGGCAGACCCTGAGGCGCGTTGGCATGGCGGCCAGGTGCAGGTGCCGGGTTCGAGCATTGAGGAGCCCGGCCATGTCGGGGTTCGCGCTCACACCAACATCAAATTGTTTGTACCTGGAAGCGGCCTCGGAACAGCCTTGCCGCCATCACGCTCGCAAGGCGCCAGTCCACAGCAGGGCCCGCTGGCGGCTGGATATTTCTTCGAGACGCCGGCTTCGCTCGGCTGCGTTTACAATTTGGTATCGCCGGTCGTTCCCGGCTGCAATCCTAACACTGTCACGTCAATCCTTCGGGTGGAGCGCGGGCGATCGCGATCGTCGACGCTTACCATTATCCGACCGCGCTCAGCGATTTGCGCGTCTTTTCGGCGCAATTTGGGCTCCCATTGCCGACATCGGCGAATTTCCAAATCGTCTACGCCAGCGGCCGGCAGCCTCCGGTCAACGCTGACTGGAATGTGGAGGAAGCGTTGGATATCGAGTGGGCTCACGCGATGGCGCCGCAAGCGAAGATCTATCTCGTCGAGGCGGCCTCAACAGCTTCAGCAACCTGCTGACTGCGGTTTCGGTTGCGAACGCGCTCGTCAAGGCGGCGGGTGGGGGCCAGGTGTCGATGAGCTGGGGTGGCAGCGAATTCAAGGCCGAGACGAGCTACGATTCCTATTTTGCCCAGTCCGGCGTGGTCTATTTCGCGTCGTCTGGCGACAGCCCCGGCGCGATTTGGCCGTCTGTCTCGCCTAAGGTCATATCGGTCGGGGGCACCAGCATCAGCCACAACCTGTCAAGCGGCGCGTTTCAGCAGGAGATTGCGTGGCAATCGGGCGGGGGCGGCCCCAGCGTTTACGAGACCCGGCCCGGCTATCAGGCTGGGATTTCAGCAATCGTCGGCAGCCGCCGGGGCACGCCGGACGTCGCCGCCGTTGCCGACCCGGTAACCGGGGTCTGGGTTTACGACTACCCCTATTGGTACATTGTCGGCGGCACCAGCGTCGCCGCCCCGGTTTGGGCCGGTATTGTCAATGCGGCCGGTCATTTCTCGGCCACGAGCCAAGCCGAACTCGGCTCTGTCTACGCCAATTCGGGAAATAGCTCCGACTTCGCCGATATCGCCCAGGGGTCCTGCGGCCCGAACGAGGGTTATCTGGCGGCGGCGGGCTGGGATTTCTGCACCGGAGTCGGAGCCCCGCTCGGCCAAGGCGGGAAGTAAGCTGCAAACCCCGTATGCCACTGTTTCTTGGACATGTTCCTGGACATGGCTCACACGGTCGATAGGGCGGGGGGCTGACTGGCGCGGATGGTGAGATGGCGCAGCGGGAAGCCGTAACGGACTGCCAAAATGTCGGCGATGCGGGAGCGATGGCAGATTTGCGGATCGGCTTCGTAACAGATCAGACAGCTCGGCGCAGCACCGGCGATTTCGGCGGCGCGCTGCAGGTCGAGCTCGGCCTCCGGGTGGGCGAGCTTGTCATCGACAATGGCCCAAAACCGCTCCCAATCGCGCTGCCGGTTAGCGAGCCGGCCCTCGGGCGGGGTACCAAGCGCGGCGAGATGGACATAGCTCATGCGGGCTTCTTCGATCGCGGCCGCGAGCTGCCGCTTTGAGAAGCCGGGCCGTCGTGAAATTGGCCGGTCGCGGACATCGAGGAGAACCGCGACCCCGGCATCGGCCATCGTGGCGATCAAATCGCCGATCACCGCCTTTTCGTAGCCGATCGAAAAAAGCGTGTTCATACCGCTCTAGCAGCCTCGATCGATTATCGGCGATACGCACATGTCACAATTCCCGGGTACGGCGCGCCATCGCCTTGTCCCACAGATTGGCCCGGTCGTCGTCAAAGATCAGTTTCGGATCAGCGGTGGTCGTGAACCAGTCATGATGGGCGATCTCACCCTGCAGTTGACCGGGCCCCCATCCGGCGTAGCCAAACGCGAATAATACCTTTTTCGGTCCCTTGTGGTGGCCGATATCGCGCAAGATCTGTTTGTCGGCGGTCATCGCCACCTCGCCGCCAACAGCCAGTGTCGCGGCATCGTGATAGTCGGGGGTGTGCACGACAAAGCCGAATTCGGGCTCAACCGGCCCGCCGGCAAAGACCTTTAAATTGCCCTCGATACCCTTCTCGTGGTCGCCGGCTGCTTCGAGCAGGCTTGAAATCGAGCGCTCGTCAACCGGGTGATTGAGCACGATGCCAAAGGCGCCGCTGTCGTCCTGACGCACCAGCAGAATCACCGTCTGCACAAAGCGCGGATCGCCCAGGTCCGGCGCTGCGATCAGCAATTGCCCGGCGAGCGAGCCGCTTTCGCTCCGCCCGGCCTCCGGGAAGCCGAGCAGCATTGCCGCGGCGACAATAATTGTGGCGATCTGCGGTATCTGGAGCCGCGGGAACTCGAGTAAGGGCCATGTCCCTACTCTACATCTCCGCTCGCGGGCTCGGGAAGCGGTGGTAAGATCGCGCGATGTCGTGCAAGCGGCAGGGGGCGCGCCGATGGCAACGCAACCATGGATCATCACCACCGCGGCCGGCACCGGCGAGCGCGGTTTTGCCGGCGATGGCGGACCGGCGTTACAGGCCCAACTGAACGGCCCATTCGATGTCGGTTTCGATCCCGCCGGCAATCTCTATTTCTCTGACACGTTCAACCACCGCATCCGCCGCATCGACGGGCGAACCGGTGTCATCACGACCATCGCCGGCAACGGCAGCTCAGGCTATTCCGGCGATGGCGGACCGGCTACGGCTGCGTCATTCAACGAACCCTATGGCATCGCCGTCGACAGCAGCGCGAACATCTATGTCGCCGATCGCCATAATCATTGCGTGCGCCGCGTCGATGCCGCCTCGGGTGTCGTGACGACGTTTGCCGGCAATGGCGCCGCCGGGTACTCGGGCGATGGCGGTGCAGCGGCGGAGGCCGGCATGGTCGAGCCGAACGGGCTCGGCTTCGACCCGGAGCAACAAAAACTGTTTATCGCCGATGTGGCCGATCATCGCGTGCGCGTCGTCGATCTCGCGAACGGGATAATCGCAACCTTTGCCGGCACTGGCGAGGCGGCGCATAGCGGCGATGGGGGCTCGGCATCAGCCGCCGGCGTGTTCGGCGCCCGTGCTGTGAAGGTGGGCCCCGACGGCACGATCTATATCCTCGAGCGCCAGGGCAGCACCCTGCGCGCGGTCGATCCCAAGACCGGCGTTATTACCACCGTTGCCGGCACCGGGGCGCGCGGCTACAGCGGCGATGGCGGCCCAGCGCGTGCCGCGGTGTTTGATGCGCCCAAGGAGTTCGTGCTTGCCCCCCGGGGCGACATCCTGATCGTCGATACCGAAAGCCACGCGATCCGCCGGATCGATGCCGCAACCGGGATCGTTGAGACAATCGCGGGCGGGCATAAGGGCCCCGAAGGCGATGGCGGCCCAGCCACCGCCGCCGGTCTCGGCCGCCCGCATGGCGCTGCCGTTGGTCCCGATGGCGCGATCTACATCGGCGACACCGAAAACCACCGCATCCGCAAATTGACCCGAGCTTAGTTTTCACCGCGGCAGGCGGATCGGGCCTGCCGGCCTGTCGCATCACCGCGTCTTAAAACGGCCGTCGGGATACCTCGCCGGCGAGAGCTGATGCGCTCAGCCTTTGACTGCTGCCAGCGGTTAGGGTAACTACTTGTTAACACTCCGTCCTGCTCACAAACCGAGCGGCAAAAGACAAAATATTGAACTGGAGGAATCACATGCTGGAACTCCTGGAGCAGCAAAAGTCGTTTGACGACCAACCAATGGAAAATCTTCACCGCCTGCCTATTCTCTATAGTAATAGATTTTTTTGATTTTGCTTTGATCGGGTTTGTGCTGGCCTTTTTTGTAAAGGACTGGCATCTGACATTCGGGCAATCGGGAGCAATCCTGTTTGCCTCGGGGATCGCGGCAATACCGGGCGGGATTTTCTTTGGCTGGCTCGGCGACAAGATCGGCCGGCGCAAAGTATTCATGATGATGATCCTGACTCTCTCGCTCGCGACCGGCGTTATGGCGCTGGCGCCGGAGAACGGCTGGCTCTTTATCGCGGCGATGCGGTTTATCGTCGGCTTGGGGGTGGGCGGGCTCGCCGCTGTCGATTTGCCGCTGCTGCAGGAGTTTGTGCCGGCCTCCAAGCGCGGCTGGGTCAGCGGCCTGTCGATCGGGCTGTTGCCATTGGGGCCGTTGCTGGCCGCGTTGTTCAGCGCGTCGCTGGGCGCCACCATCGGCTGGCGCGGCCTCTTCGCGATCGGGCTGGTGCCGGCGGCGTTTGCCTTTGTGATCCGGCTCTGGGTCCCGGAATCGCCGCGCTGGCTGTTCGGCCAAGGGCGCTTCGAGGAGGCGCGCCGCTCGCTCGGCTGGGCGCTCAAGGTCGACCCCGGCGCCATCCAATTGCCGGCCACGCTGCCCGCGCAGCCAAAGGCGTTGTGGCTCGAGCTGTTCAAATACCCGCGCAGTATCGCCGCGGGGATCATGGTCGGGCTGAGTTCGACCGGTGCGGTCGGCGTGGCGCTGTGGGGCGCCACCCTGCTCGTGTTGGTGCTGAAGGTGACGCCTGCCCAGGCCGCGTATCTGTCGGTATGGATCGCGCTGGTCGGGATTCCCGGGCGGGCGCTCGGCGCCTGGCTGTCGGACGGACTGGGACGCCGCCCGGCGGGGGTTCTGCTCTCCCTCGCCTCGGGGGGTGCGATGGCGCTCGCCGGCTATCTCCACGGCATCTTTCTCGGCGGCGTGTCGATGTTCTTCCTATTGCTGATCTTGACCAGCTTCTTCTCCAACGCCAGCTTCTCGGTCGTCTTTCCCTACATGGCGGAGCTGTGGCCCGCGCAATTGCGGGCCAGCGGCTTTGGCCTCGTCTACGGTTGCTCAAACCTCGCCAAGTTCATCGGCCCGGCCGGCCTTGCGGTGATCGCCGGCGCTTCGAACTACGTCAAACCAAAGGCGACGCTCGACGCGCTGGTGCCGGGTTTCAACTATTTCGCGGTCTGGTTCCTGCTCGCGGTGGTCGCCTTCCTGTTTGTCGGCATCGAGACCAAGGGCCGTACGATCGAAGAACTCGACGCCGCGCTGGTGCGGCGGTCGGCGATCCCGGCCAAGGCCGTGGCGCAATAACGATTTGCGTCAGCCGAGAAATTCGCGCAATGCGGCGACCAGGTCTTTCGGGTTGTCGCCTTGCACGGTGTGGCCGGCTTTGGGGATTTTGACCCAGCGCCCATCCGGCAGACCACTCGCGAGCCGCTCGGCGTCCTCGTCGTGAAACACATCGCTGTCGGCGCCCCGCACCACCAGGGTCGGGCAGGTGACATTCGCAAGCCCGTCGGCGAGGCTGCGGCGTTCGGTGGCGTGCTGGTCGCCGCCCATCGCCTGAAACCGCCGGCGGTCGTATTTCCACACCCAGTTACCGTCCTCTTGACGGCGTAAATTGTGCATCAGGCTGCGGCGCAGGATTGTCGGGTCGCGCCGCGGATTGAATTCGAGCGCGCGCTCGATGATCGCCTCCAACGAGGACGGCTCGGCGCCGCCATTGACGAAATTGCGGATGCGGCTTGAACCGGGGCGACGCACATTCGGACCGGCGTCGATCAGCACCAAGGCCGACAGGGTCTCGGGATACTCGATCGCATAGGCGAGGCCGTTGATCGCCCCCATCGACATTCCGACCAACACGAATTGGTCGACCCCGATCGTCTCGGCAAAGCCTTTGATATCCTCGCGCTGCGCGGCGATCGAATAGTTCGCATCAGGGGCCCAATCGCTGTCGCCATGACCGCGCTGATCGAGCGCCATGCAATGAAAGTCGTTTCGCAGCGCCAGACAGCACAGATCCCAGGTATGTGCGGTCAGTGCGCCGCCATGCAGAAACAGGATTGGCCGCTTTCCTTCGGTGCCCCAATCGAGATAGCGGAATTGCAGGTCGTTGACCCCGACCCGGCGCTCCTCCGGCAGTACCACCTCATCAAAGCTGAACCCGGCGCGTACCGACGTCGACTGCAGATGGTCGCGGTATTCTTCGGGCGACAAGCTCATTGGCAGGGCACTCCATCAAAAGTCGGCCAGAAAGTCCGCGCCGAGGCGGTAAATCCGGCGATTACCGCGCCTTGAACCGCCTTTAGCATGAAACCGGGCCGCCGGCCATTCGCTTGCCGGAGGGCAGGTTTGCTTGTTTGAAGCGGCAACGCCGTCCCCCGATGAGCCGAACGCGGATCGCGACTGGCTGATCCGATGTTCATCCGATGAGCGCTGCGGCGCTTTCCTATCTTTCGCGGAGACAGAGATGCAAACGAGGTTAACGATCTTAGCGGCTGGCGTCGCCGTTCTGGCGGCCATAGGGTCGAGCCCGGCGATGGCGCAACACCGCTGCATATCCGGCTACGCCTATCGTCATGGTGTGTGCCAGCCGGTGCACCCGCAAGGGTATTCGAACCCGGTATCGGGTGCGGTGTCTGGCGAGGCGTCGGGAGCCGCCCGCGGCAATGCGGCCGCCGGCCCGGTCGGTGCGGTTGTCGGTGGGGCGCTTGGCACCGCCGGCGGCGCGATCACCGGCACCGGCAATATGCTGACCGGCCGCTAGCGGCTGCTGTATCCAGGGGCCGGCAGCGGAGCCGCGCAATTCCGCCGGACAGCCCCGCACAGAGCACATGAGTAGAGCCATCCAACCGGGTGCGCGCGAGTTGTGTCGGGATCGCAAGGGCGTACACTTCGCCCATCCGGTTCGGGGTCGCAACCGGCGGCCCATTCTGCAGAAGGAAAAAACGGATGGCCTATGATCTATTGATCAAGAACGGGCTGATTGTCGACGGGTCGGGGATGCCGGCGTTTCGCGGCGATGTCGGCATCAAAAACGGCAAGATTGTCGAGATCGGCAAATTGAGCGGCGCCGCGACGAAGACCATCGACGCCGATGGCCGCGCCGTCGCCCCCGGCTTTATCGACAATCACTGCCATTACGACGCGCAGGTCACTTGGGACCCGCTGTGCACATTTTCGCCTGAGCATGGCGCCACCACCGTGATCTTTGGCAATTGCTCATTGTCATTGGCGCCGGTGCGCAAGGGCACCGAGGAAAGACTGGCCGAATTCCTGTCCTATGTCGAAGCGATCCCGATGGACGTGTTGCGCACCGTCGATTTCGACTGGGAGACGACCGGCCAATACATGGACCGCCTCGATAAGTGCCTCGGCATCAATGTCGGCAATCTGATCGGCCATACCGCAGTGCGTCATTATGTGATGGGTGACGAGTGCCAGAAGCCGGGTGCCTCCGACAACCAGATCAAGGCGATGCAGGATGTCGTCCGCGACGGCATGCAGGCCGGCGCCCTCGGCCTGTCGGTGTCGCGTGAGCAGGGCCACTACGATCCGCAAGGCGCCCACATCCCAGCCTTGTGGGCCGACGAGAAAGAGATTTTCGCGCTAGGCGATGTATTGCGGGAAATGAGCACCGGCACGATCCAGGCCGGCGGTGGCCAGTATGTCGAGCTGAAGGACGGCATGATCCGGCGTCTCGCCGAGGCGACCGGACGCACGGTTGTCTACAACAGCCTCTCCCAGACGATGCGCAAACCCGACGAGTGGAAAGTCCACATGAAGCGGGTCGAGGAGACCGCATCGCTGGGTATTCGCGCTTATCCGATGTGCAGCCCGAACCGGGTTACGCAGGACTTCACGATGAAGAACTGCCAGGTGTTCCGCGGCCTGCCGACTTGGCATCCGATCCTGCTGTCGTCAGACGAAGAGAAGATGAAGGCTTACGCCGATCCCGAGATCCGCGCCAAGCTCCACGACGAAGCGGTCGTCAACAAGCCCGACACCGCGGTCGGCTTTTCAAAGACCTGGTGGAACTACATGTGGGTCAACGAGCCGGTGCTCGAGAAGAACCAATGGATGCAGTTCAAGTCGATCGGGCAGATTGCGGAACAGCAAGGCAAGCGCGTGATCGACGCGTTCCTCGATCTCGTCGTCGAAGAAAAGCTCGAAACCCGCTTCCTGCAGGCCGAAAACAATGTCGACGATGAGGCCTTGACCAAGATCCTGACCCATCCCAACGCGGTGATCGGACTTGGCGATGGCGGCGCGCATGTGCAGTTCCACGGCGGCTACGGCTACCTGACCAAGCTGCTCGGCGAATGGGTGCGCGAGAAGCAGGTGATGAGCCTGGAGCAGGCGGTTCGCCGGCTGACCTTCGAACTCGGCTTCGACCTTTGGCATCTATGACCGCGGATTGCTGCGCCCGGGCATGGCCGCCGATGTCGTGATCTTCGATCCGGCAACGGTCAAATGCGGGCACGAGATGGTCGTTCGCGACTTCCCGAAGGGCGCCTGGCGTATCAAGGAGCCGGCCGAGGGCATCTTCGCGACGGTCGTTAATGGCGACGTGCTTTACAGCGAGGGCAAGCACACCGGCGCGCTACCTGGCCGCGTATTGCGCAACAGCTATTGGCACGCGCACAACGCTTAAAGCACGACCCGTCGCCGCGTTCGTCCTCTCCCCCACGGGGAGGGGACTGACCGGGTCTGCGAGACGGTTCCCCTAGCGGCCGTGCCGCGTCCCGCGCTTCAACGCCCGCGCGGTCCCGAACCCAACCCGCGGGTGCTTATATGGCGCCCTCGTGAGTAAGGTAGTAGTTTATGCCGAGCCCCGCGCCGAGAAGAATCACGGCGTGGCTGCCTACTCCCGGGATCGAAAAGCTGACGATCGCAAAAAACACACCCAAGCTGCCCAGCACGACGCACAACGCCCACAACGCCAATCGCAAAAAGATAAATGTGGGCATCAGCTCGGATCCTCGTTCGGGTCGAGCGAAGATATCCAAACAAATCGTAACCCGCTTTCACATTTTGTTACAATTTTAGGGAAAAACTTAAGTTAACGACCGGATGCCGCCTCAGCCGCGACAGCCAGCTGTAAGCCGTTTCGACGGACACCTGGCCCCGGCGTCAGGATACCGGGAAGCCCAAGTCCCGACGCCGGGCGCGAATAATTTAAGAGCGCTGCACGAGTTCGATGCGGTAGCCGTCCGGGTCTTCGATAAACGCGATGACCGAGCCGCCATGCGCCATCGGGCCGGCTGGGCGCGGGATCTTGACTCCTGCCGCCGCCAGCCGCTCGCAGGCTTTATAAACATCGGGTACGCCGAGCGCCAAATGGCCGAAGGCGCTCCCCAGCGCATAAGGCTCCGCCTGTTCCCAATTGTGGGTCAGTTCGAGCACCGTATTGTCGGCCTCGTCACCGTATCCGACAAAGGCGAGGGTAAATTTTCCCGTCGGGTAGTCACGCTTACGCAGCAATTTCATACCCAGTTGTCCGGTATAAAAATCGAGCGACTTATCGAGGTCGCGCACCCGGATCATCGTATGCAGATACCGGTACTTCTCGGCCTCGACCGCCGGTTTGGTGGTGGCTTCGGCCATTTCGGTGGTCGTCATCGTGAATTCCTCCGCAAGGGTGTCGACAAGGCTGCCGGCGACGCCGTCACGCTGCGCCGGCGCGCCGCGATGATTGCGAGAACCCGATCGGCGGCCCGCAGGCTCGGCGATGGGCCGCCCGCCCCAAGACGGCGCAACGCTTCATCATAGCCTGCAAGATGCTGCGCGCGAACCCGATCGTCACGGACCAGCCGTTCGGCCTCCGCGGCGAGTGGTCCGGGCGCGCACTCTGTACGCAACAACTCGCGCACGACTGGATGATCCAGCAGCAGGTTGATCAGATTAACCTGGCGCACCTTCACCACGCGGTCGAGCAGCGCCTCTGTCAGCGGACTGAGGCGATAGCACACGACCATCGGCAGCCGCGCCATCGCCAATTCCAGGGCCACCGATCCGGAGGCGGCGAGCGCCACCCGGCTCGCGGCAAAGGCGTCGTATTTTGATTGCGGATCACGCAGTACAATCGGGTCGCCGGGCCAACTGCGCACGGCCCCCTCAACAATTCTGGCCACGGTAGCGACCGTCGGCACGGCCACGCGAAACCGCCCGATCTTGCCTTCGAGTTGAGCCAAAGCGCCGCCGAAAGTCGCCAGCAGCCGGCGCACCTCGCCACCGCGGCTGCCGGGCAACACCGTGATCAGCGTCTCGTCGCCACTGATCCCGTAGGCTTCGCGAAACCGTGCGCCGTCGCCACGATCGGCGCCGCTGTCGAGCACCGGATGGCCGACATAGCTGCAGGCGAGGCCGACCCGCTCGAAATAGGGCGGTTCGAACGGCAACAGCGCCATCAGATGATCGTACCAGCGCGCCATGCGCCGCGCGCGGCCGGCGCGCCATGCCCAGACCATCGGCGCCACATAATGGATCAGCGGCAGGGTTTCGCCTGATCGTCTTAGCCGCTGGGCAATCCGCCAGCTGAACCCGGAGCTATCGATCGTAACCACGGCGTCCGGACGCATGCTTTTGATCGCAGCGACCGTCTCCCCAACCCGCCGCAGGATCACCGGCGCGCGCGGCAATACTTCTGCGACGCCCATCACCGCAAGATCGGCAAGCGGTACGAGGCTTTCGACACCCTCCTCGCGCATCCGCTCACCGCCAACCCCCGCGAACTCGGAGCCGACCGGCGGCGCGCTGTCGTAATGCTCTGATCAGCGCCGCGCCGAGCACATCGCCCGAGGGTTCGCCGGCAACGACAAAGACAAAGAGCGGTCGATCGGCGGCGTATTGGCCCACGTCATGCGGGCGGAATGCCGATGACAAACAGGCCGGCCCGATCGGCGGCGTCGACGACCTCCTCGCGATCGATGACGATCGTCGCGCCGGCTTCGACCGCAATACCGCGCAGGCCGGTTTCGGCGGCAAGTCCAACGGTTTTCGGCCCAATCGTAGGGCGATCGGCGCGCTGTTCCTGACCAGGTTTTTCGACTTTTATGAGCACCCCGCCCGGTCCCTCGCGGCTTAGCGCGGCGCAGCGGCGGATTAGTTCGTCGGTGCCCTCGATTGCTTCGACCCCCAACACCAAACCCTGCTGAACAATGACGGCTTGGCCGATGTCGAGGCCGCCCAACACCCGGGCGATGCGCGCGCCATGCGCGATATCCGCCATTGCTTGCGCATCGGGGATGATCCGGCCGAAGGGACCTTCGGCGGCGAGGCCGGCGCGCAGCACCTGATCGGGTCCAATCACGCGAAACCCCTCGCGCTCGAGTTCCGCCACCACCGCTGACAACAGCCCGTCATCGCCCAGGGCGCGGTAACCGACCCGCGCGAAAAATTTGGCGGCGCGCCAATCCGGGCGCAGCGACGCTAGCGACGGCCGCTTCACCCCGCCGGCCAGCACCAATTCACGGACATTATTTTCGCGCAGCAAATCCAACCCGTGACCGGCAGCGCCGATCGGGCACCAGGCGTGCGGGACATCGGCAACGGTCTCGTGGTCGGCCGCACCTTCGAGCGCCAGCACAAACACCTCGCGGCCGGCCTGCTGGCAGGCCTCGACCAGGCGCCGCGGCAACCCACCGCCGCCGGCGACGATCCCCAGAGTATTTGCGCCGAGAGTATTTGCGCCAAGATTATCCGCCATCCATTTCCTTTGGCTGACAGATGGCGCGAGTCGAATCGGCGCGGATAAAATTGACGATGTCCTCGACCGGTGCAACCCTGGCGAAACGAAGCGCCGCGGCACCCACCCGATCGCTGAGCGTGCCCTCGGAATGAAACAGCAATTGATAGGCGTTACGCAGCGCGTGGATTTCCTCGCGGGTAAAACCGCGGCGTTGCATGCCGATGATGTTGAGCCCGGTCAGCCGAGCGCGGTCGCCCATGACCTGGCCATAGGGGATCACGTCCCGCTCCACCCCGGACATGCCCCCGATCATGGCGTGGCGACCGATCCGGACAAACTGGTGCACGGCACACAACCCGCCAAGAAACGCGTATTCCTCAAGTATGACATGCCCGGCAAGGGTGGCGTTATTCGCCATGATCACATGGTCGGCGATCTGGCAGTCATGCGCGACATGGGCGCCGACCATGAATAGACAGTCGTCCCCAACGCGGGTAACCATGCCGCCGCCAGTCGTGCCCGGGTTCATCGTCACATATTCGCGGATCGTGTTGCGGGCGCCAATGACCAGCGACGAAGCCTCTCCCCCGTATTTGAGGTCCTGCGGTTCATAGCCGATCGACGCAAACGGAAATATCCGGGTACCGCCGCCGATGGTGGTGCGCCCTTCGATCGCGACATGGCCGCGAACCGTTACGCCCGGACCCAGCTCGACCTCTTCGCCAATGATGCAATACGGCCCAATTTCGACGTCGGGGGCCAGCCGCGCGCCTGGTGCGACGATAGCTGTCGGATGGACCTGCGGCATGCCCACGCCGTCTCAATCGTCGAGGATCATCGCGGCGAATACGGCCTCAGCCATCAGGTTGTCACCGACTTTCGCGCGGCCCTCGAATTTCCAGACATTGCCGCGATTGCGCTGCTTCAGAACGTGCACCGCAAGCTGATCACCGGGGAACACGGGACGGCGAAACCGGGCATTCTCGACGCTCATGAAGTAGACCAACTTGCCTTCTGATTCACGGCCCAAGGTGTGCACCACGAGCACAGCCGCGGTCTGTGCCATCGCCTCGATAATCAGTACTCCCGGCATCACCGGCCGCGAGGGAAAATGACCTTGGAAAAAGCTCTCGTTGATCGAGAGGTTCTTGATCCCGGTCGCCCGCACATTGGCGACGGCATCGACAACCCGGTCGATCATCAAAAATGGATGGCGATGCGGGATCATTTCCATGATCCGCTGAACGTCGATTTCGATGGCTTCTGCGGTCGCGACAAAAGTCTGCTCCGCCGCGCAGGCCGAATCGGTCATCGCCCGTCCTTCTTTCTTCCGAGGCGTTGCAGGACCGCAGTCTGCCGCATGAAATCGGCGATCGGGACCGCCGGGATGCCGGAAACCGTGGCGCCCGCAGGCACATCGCGCATCAACCCGGCTTTGGCGGCGATCCGAGCGCCGGTGCCGATGCTTAAATGACCGGCGAGCCCCCCTTGCCCGCCAATCATTACAAAATCGCCGAGCCGCGTGCTGCCGGAAATGCCGACCTGCCCGGCGAGTACGCAACAGCGACCAAGCACGACGTTGTGGGCGATCTGCACGAGATTGTCGATCATCGAGCCGTCGCCGACGATTGTGTCGTGGCCGGAACCACGATCGATCGTGGTGTTGGCGCCGATATCGACATCATCGCCGATGATCACGCGCCCGAGTTGCGGCACCTTTATCGGCGCGGCGCGATCGGGTGCAAAGCCGAACCCCTCCTGACCGATGCGAACCCCCGGATGGAGCACGACGCGAGCGCCGATCAGCGCATGGCTGATCGTGACATTGGCGCCGATGCGGCAATCGTCGCCGATTTCGACACCGGCGGCGATCACGCTGTTGGCGCCGACCCGACAACGCCGGCCGAGCCGGACGCGAGCCTCGATGACGACATTGGGACCAATCTCGCAATCCTCGGGGACAACCGCCGCCGACTCAATCAGCGCCGAAGGCGCTCGGCTGGCAGCGACCGGCGAAACCGGATAAAACGCTTGTGCGGCAAGCGCATAAGCCTTGTAGGGCTCGCCCGACGTCAATAAGGCCATGCCCGGGGGCGCCTCCGGCGCTACGCCCGGCTCGACAAAAGCCGCGCCGGCCCGCGAACGGCGAAATGCCGGCAGGTATTTGCGGTTTTCGAGAAAACTGATCTCATCCGGCCCCGCGGTTTCGAGCGGAGCCACATCGCGAAACTGCCTGTTCTCGGCTGCCTCTGGCACTAGCTGCGCACCGCTCATCCGCGCCAGATCGCCGAGGGTGAAAGGTCCAGCGCGGACAAAAAAGCGGGGATCGGCCATCGGCAAAGACGGTGTGGCGCGCGCTATTTGTGCTTTGCCTTGGCGGTAACCGCTTTTGCCGCAGCCGCGGGCGCCGGCTCGGGGGGCTCCGTCGCAGCGGCAGGAACCGGCTCCGGCGTCGCGAAGTTGACGGTCAGCACCGGCATCTCCTCGTCGAGCTTTTGCATCACCTGGTCGGTCACGTCGAATGCCTGGTCAAACAGCACCAGGTCGGTACGTTGCAAGACAAGGTTCGCTTTCCGCTGTCGGGCAATGTCGGCAATGATTTTCAGCATTGTTTGCTGAATCTTGGTCAGCGCTTCGTTATTGGTCTTCTCCAGCGCCGCACGCTTGCTCTGGACGTCGCGATCGAGGTCTTGAACTTTCTGTTGGAATTCCCGCGCTTTTTTATTGAGGGCGTCGGCCGATAGCGATCCTTGCTGGCGCTGCAGGGTGTCGCGTTCTACCCGCAACGCCTCTTCGGAACGCGAAATCTCCTTGGTGTATTCGTTGCGTTTTGCCTCCATTTGGCTCCGCACCATTTTGGCGGCTTTTGAATTCTGCAATAGCGCCTGCACGTCGACCACCATGACGCTGATGTTTTGCGTCGCTGGCAGTGGTGCCGGTGGTGCGGGTGTCGGCGCCGGCGCCGGTGCGGGGACTTTGGCTGGGGGGGCTTTCGCGGGAGGAGCTTGGGCGGCGGCAATGCCGGCAAACCCGAGCAGCAACGGCAGCAGCAGCGCTGCTCGCCGGAGAGAGAAAATAGTCATCAGAATTTGGTCCCGAAGCTGACTCGGAAAAATTGGGTTTGGTCGAACGGCTCTTTGCGGATCGGATATGCGACGTCAAGGCGAATCGGACCGACCGGCGATCGCCACGAGACGCCAACGCCGGCGCTCATCCGGATCGCTGGGGATTGTAACACCTGCGGTGTCACGCCGCCCGTCGTGGCTAACTGCGCCGGCGTCAAGTTGAGTATGGTCGGCTGCAGGTAATACAGCGTGCCGAAATCGCTAAACACGCGGCCGGTAATGCCGAGTTCTTTCGGCAATCCCAGCGGTACCCCCAACGTCACCGAGCCCAGCCAATATTTCTGTCCGCCGAGTGCATCGTTGTCGATCGAATCGCGTGGCCCGATCCCGGCATCCTGGAAGCCGCGCAGATTGTCGCCGCCGACAAAGAAGCGATCCTGCAGCAATACCTGTTGGCCATTCCAGCCAAAGATGTTGCCCGCTTCCCCGGTCAAGCTCAGCACCCAATCAGGCGCTACCGGGTAGTAGTAGCCGAAATTGACCTTGGAACGGACGTAATCCACACCAAAGCCCACCCCGGCGAAATCGTTTCCTACTGAGGCAAAGTAGCCGCTTGTCGGGTCGGTCCGGTCGTCACGCCGATCATACAGCAAAACCTGGCCGATCGCCGAGGTCGTATGGGTTCCCTGCTGCAACGCGATGAACAAGGACGCGTTGCTCTGAATGTTTTGGATCGAGTCCGAACGGGCCGTGTATTTTAGCGTCTGCCGCAAATTATCGGTAATCTGGTATCCCGCGCGCAGCGCCCCACCATACGAGAATTGTTGGTAGGGTGGTGTTATGCCCGTAAAGAAGTTGGTTGTCGGGCTGGTCTTGATTTCGAAGATGTCAAAACCTGCAGCGATGTTACGGTCGAGGAAATAAGGCTCTGTAAAACTCAGCTGGACCTGCTGCGAGCGAAACGACACGACAGTACCGAGTTGCAATTCTTGCCCACGGCCGAGGAAGTTGCGCTCGCGGATATTGACGTCGGCGAGCGGCCCGTCGCTGGTCGAAAAGCCCAGGCCCAATGACAACTCGCCGGTCGACTGTTCCTCGACCTCGACGGTCACCACCGTTTTGTCAGACGTTGAGCCAGGAGCGTTCGTGACCTCGACTTTTTTGAAGAAGCCGAGATTCTTGATGCGCTGCTGCGAGCGCTGCATCCTGTCGGTGTTGAACGCGTCGCCTTCGACAAGCTGAAATTCACGTCGAATCACCTTATCGAGGGTACGCACGTTGCCGACGATGTCGATGCGCTCGACATAAACCCGCGGTCCCTCCTGTACATTAAACGTGATGTCGACGGTATGGTCCTTGCGGTTGCGATTGATCTCGGGTTTGACTTCGACAAAGGCGTAGCCGCGGGTTCCAAGCGTGTTGGTGAGGACGGTGATCGAGTTTTCGACCTCTTGGGCGTTGTACCAGTCGCCGGAGTGAACTGTCAGCAGCGGCAGCACTTGTGACGCCGACAGATCCTTTAGCTTGATGTTGACCGCGACTTTCCCAAAGCGATAGCGCTCCCCCTCATCAAGGGTGAATGTAAGGATAAAGCCGTTTCGCTCCGGCGTCAGCTCGGCCACCGCCGACAATACTCGAAAATCGGCATAACCCTCGGTGAGATAGAATTTCCGCAACAATTCGCGGTCATAAGTCAGCCGATCCGGATCATAGCTGTCGCTGGTCGATAAAAACCGATACCACCGGCTCTCCTTGGTCGAGATCACGCCCCGCAGCTTGCTTTCGCTGAATGCCTTGTTGCCCACGAAGTTGACGCTGCGAATCCCGGTGTACTCGCCTTCGTTGATTTCGAACACAAGGTCGACCCGGTTCTCCGAAAGCTGGATGACCTTGGGCTCGATGGTGGCGCCGAACCTGCCGTGCCGCCGGTAGAGGTCGAGGATGCGCTTGACGTCGGCCTGAACTCGCGAACGCGTATAAACCACGCGCGGCCGCTCCTGGATCTCGGCGGTAAGTTCCTTGTCGTCGAGCTTGTGGTTCCCCTCGAAGGCGATGCGATTGATGATCGGGTTTTCGACAACTTTGATCATGAGAATATTGCCGTTGCGGCTCAAATTGACATCGGCAAACAGACCGGTGGCAAACAACGCCTTTAACGAAGCATCGAGCTTTTCCGTATCCCACGGTTCGCCCGGTTGCACTTGCAAATACGAGCGGACCGTATCGGGCTCGATACGCTGAGTTCCGAGGATCTGGATCGCGGCAATAACGCCGCCACCCATTGTCGACACCGGCGGTGGGCCCGGCGGCCTTCCGCCGAGACCGCCGAGCGAGCCCGGTGCCCCCGGCTGAGCCGCCGCTGCTGGCCGTGGCGGGGCGCGGCGCTCGCGACGCGGTAATGCGGGCGGGCCGGCCGGAGGTGGCGGCAGTTGCTCGGCCGCGGGCGGCGCGGCCGGCTGAGCGGCGGTGGGTGCCGATCCCGGCAGCGGTCCCGGCGGGGCAACCGGCGGCAATCCGCTTTTCAGCTCGGGAGCGGGCGGCTGACTGGGCGTCGCTGGGCCTTGCGCGGCCGGCGTCCCGCCGCTTTCGAGCTTGGGCCCGGTGCTAGGGGCCGATGAGGGCGGCGCGGGCGTGCCTGTCGCTGAACCGGCCGTACCAGTCGCTGAACCGGCCGCCGGCGAGCCGGCCGGGCTGGAGGGGGTAGACGGCACCAAACCACTCTCGAAATTGGGCGCCGGCGCCGTTGCCCCTTGCGGGCTGGCCTGGTTACCGCCGGACGACGACGGCGCAGCGGCGCCGCCGCTGGTCTGCGCCATGATCGCCCGCGGATGCCCCACTATCGCCAGGGCGATGGTCCCCGCCATCGCCCACAGCGCACATACCGCAATGATGAAACGCAAAACCCCCCACCCCCAACTCGAACCCGCATCCCCCAACGACGCTCGTCTTAGGTCACGAGGCCCTTAACAAATTGGATTATCCGAAGGTGGACAAGATCGTTCCAGGTCGCAAAAACCATCAATGTGAGGACTAAAGCAAGCCCGATGCGGAAGCCGAATTCTTGAGCGCGCTGGCCGAGCGGTTTTCCGCGCAGCGCCTCGGCGGCGTAGAACAACAGGTGTCCGCCGTCAAGTATCGGAACAGGAAATAAATTGATCAGCCCCAGGTTGATTGAGAGAACTGCCATAAACCAAATAATCGGAACAATTCCACCTTGGGCGACGTCACCCGACATTTGGGCAATCCGCAGCGGGCCTCCCAGTTCATCGGTACCGCGGGTACCGATCACGATCTGCCACATCGCCTTCAGGGTCGAGGCGGACAGGTCCCAAGTCTGTTCGCCCGCCTGAACGATCGCGGTCGCCGGATTCCGCCGGACATAATCGATTCCCTTATGAGCAATCCCGAGCAGTCCGACCTCGTAATGGTTTCCGAACCGGTCAGTCAGTTCGGTCTTGGCCGGTGTCGCCTTAACGTTGATTTCATGACCATCGCGCTTGACGGCGATCGCCATCGGCACGCCCGGATTGAGCCGGACCTCCTGCTGCAGGTCCTCGAAGCTGTTGACCTTGCTGCCATTGATGCTGACGATCACATCGCCCGGCTTGATTCCGGCGCGCTCGGCAGCGCTGCCCGGCTGCACCTGACCCACTTGAGCCGGTGTAAAAGGCTGTCCGAACGTCATAAACAACGCCGCCAATACGACGATGGCGAACAGAAAGTTGGCGGCGGGTCCGGCCGCTACGATCGCGGCGCGCTGGCCCAGCCGCTTGTAATGAAAAGAGACATCACGCTCTGCTGGGGTCATGCGCGCGAGACCGGCGGAGGGCAGGCCGGAACTCGCATCGCTGTCGCCGAACATCTTGACGTAGCCGCCAAGGGGAATGGCGCTGAATTTCCAGCGGGTGCCGGCGCGATCGTACCAACCAAAAACTTCGGGGCCGAAGCCGATCGAAAATACGTCGACCCGCACACCATTACGACGGGCAATGTAAAAATGGCCAAACTCATGCACGAACACGAGCACCGTAAGCACAAACAAAAACGGGACGATGTAGCCGAGCCCGTGATGAACAAACGCGATCATTGCAAACCCACCGGTGTTGCCGCGGCGTGAATCGGTGTGTTGCGGCGTGTTAGCCGAGCCGCAGCATCCCGGGCCGCTTGATCATATTTATATACGTCTTCGAGCGATTCGAGGTTGTCGGCTGATACTGCGGCGAGCGTGCCCTCGACGGTCTCGACAATATCGAGAAACCCGATTCTTCCCTCGAGAAACGCATGCACTGCCGTCTCATTCGCGGCATTTAGAACAGTCGGTGCCCCGCCGCCCTGATCCAGGGCCTCGCGCGCCACGCGTAATGCTGGAAACCGCCGCTCGTCCGGCGGCTCGAAGGTCAACTTACCGATCGCCGCCAGGTCGAGCCGCTTGGTCGGCGCCGCGATCCGACCGGGCCAAGCAAGCGCATAGGCGATCGGTGTGCGCATATCTGGAGACCCTAGCTGCGCCAAGACCGATCCGTCGCGGTAAACGACCGCGCCATGAACAATCGACTGGGCATGGACGACGATGTCGACCCGATCGGGCGGCAGCTGGAACAGGTGGTGCGCCTCGATCAGTTCGAGGCCCTTGTTCATCATAGTCGCCGAATCGACTGAGATCTTCGCGCCCATATTCCAATTCGGGTGAGCGACGGCTTCGGCCGGTGTCACCTGCCGCATATCTTCAAGGCTGCGCTCGCGGAACGGGCCGCCGCTAGCCGTCAGGATGATGCGGTCGATCGTTTCGGCGCGGTCGCGGTCGAAACACTGCCAAATCGCATTGTGCTCGCTGTCCACCGGCAACAGCGTCGCGCCGTGGCGCGTCACCTCGTCCATAACCAGAGCGCCGGCGCAGACCAGCACCTCCTTGTTGGCGAAAGCGACGATGACGCCGCGTCGAATGGCGGCCAGGGTCGGGGCCAAGCCGGCGGCGCCAACGATGCCGGCCATGACCCACTCGGCCGGCCGCTCGGCCGCCTCGATCAGAGATTGCGGCCCGCAACCGATCTCGATGCCGCTGCCGGCCAACGCTTCCTTTAGTGCCGGATAGTGAGCGGGCTCGCCAATCGCGGCAAACCGAGCGCCTAACGCGCGCGCCTGTTCGGCCAACAGCTGAGGATTGCGGTTGGCGGTCAACGCCTCGACCGTGAACGCGTCGCTATTGCGCTGCAGGAGATCGATAGTGTTCTGACCTATCGACCCGGTTGAGCCGAGAATCGTGACGCTTCGCATCCCGTGACTCCCGATCCTGGCGCCGGTGGGCCCGGGCGCTGACGGGTGAACTATCGCCATGCAAGAACGCTGCGGCCCCCGATCAGCGTCATCAGTGCGACGACCGGAAGCACCGCGAGCAGACCATCGAGCCGGTCGAGCAGTCCGCCATGACCCGGGATCAGGGCACTCGAGTCCTTCACGCCGAACCTGCGTTTCGCCAGCGACTCGGCAAGATCGCCGAATTGCGCAACGACCGCAAGGCCAGCGCTAACCAATATCAGGAGCGGCACCGGTGAATGCTCTACGGCAAGTGCCGTGACACCGCCGGCAATAGCCGCGCTCAATATACCCCCGACGAGGCCGGCCCATGTCTTGCGCGGGCTCCAACGCGGCGCCAAACGCGGGCCCCCGACACCGCGCCCAATTGCGTAAGCACCGATATCGGTCGCCCAAACGACTACCAACATCCATACCAGGATCGCTCGGCCGCCGGTTTTTTCGTTTCCCAGCCAAATGAAGCTGATGCACGGCAGCGCGATCCACAGTAGGCCGAGCGCCGTCCAGCCGGGCTCAGCGCCCGGCCGCCGCTGCGCAATTAGAAAAACGAAGCCGGCGCCGAGGATAGCCAACCCAATAGCGGCCAAAATCGCACCCGGGGCAGAAATCACTACGGCCGCGACGCTTATGACGACGAGCGCAATTTCTACCGCGCCCGGGGTGAAAGAACGCGCGCATCGCACCGCAGCACAGCCGGCCCCATTCCCATGCCATTACGGCGGCGGCAGTGGCCGTCAGCAGCGCCAGCCAAGGCCCACCGAACCAGATTGCGGCCAGCGGAAGCGGCGCCAATACCAGCGCCGAGACGACACGCAGCCGCAGGCGGCTCGCTTCAGCGCGAGCCAACTCTGGCTCCATACCGCCGTTCCCGGACGCAATATTCCGCGATTGCCTGTTCGAGATCGCTCTTGGCGAAATCCGGCCATAGGGTCTTGGTGAAGACCAGCTCGGAGTAGGCGCATTGCCACAGTAAAAAGTTGCTGATGCGCTGCTCGCCGCTGGTGCGAATCAATAGATCGGGATCCGGCAAATCGACCGTAAACAGATGGCGCGCGAAACAGTCCTCGTCGACGGCGTCGAGGGCCATCTCGCCATTTACCACGGCAGCCGCGATCGCCTGGACGGCGGCAACGATCTCGGCTCGTCCGCCGTAGGATAAGGCCATCGTCAGCGTGATCGCGGTATTGTCGCGCGTTACCGTTTCGGCGCGCTCGATCAGCTGAACGATATCCGGCGCGAGACGGTCGAGTTGCCCGATCACCCTCAGGCGGATGCCGTTGCGGTGCAATTCGGCGATCTCGGCGAGAAGGTAGTGTCGCAGCAGACCCATCAGGTCATGGATTTCGCCTGACGAGCGCCGCCAGTTTTCCGAGGAAAAGCCGAACAGGGTCAGGTAGGGAATTCCGAGCTCGACCGCGCCGGAGACGGTCCGCCTGACCGCCTCCGCGCCGCGGCGATGACCAGCGATCCGCGGCAGACCACGCGCTTCCGCCCAGCGGCCGTTACCATCCATAATAATCGCAACATGCCGCGGTATCGACCGCGGAACTGGGGCGCCGCCACCTGACGAGCTCGTCATCAGACCTGCAGTATCTCCCGGTCTTTTTGCGCTAGCGTGTCGTCGATGCGATGAATCGCATCGTCGGTCAGCCGCTGAATCTCCTGCTGCAGCTTGCGGTGCTCATCCTGCGAGAGCTCACCCTCTTTCTCTTGGCGGCGCAGCATCTCGATCCCGTCGCGGCGAACGTTGCGCACCGAAACCCGCGCCTGCTCAGCGTATTTCGCCGAGACTTTGGTCAACTCGCGCCGCCGTTCTTCGTTGAGATCGGGGATTGGCACCCGGATCACCTGGCCTTCCGTCTGAGGATTGAGCCCGAGGCCCGATTCGCGGATCGCCTTGTCAACGGCCTTGACCATGGCCCGGTCCCAGACTTGCACCGTGATCATCCGCGGCTCGGGTACGCTGACATTGGCGAGCTGGTTGATCGGCATCGATCCGCCATAGGCGCTAACTGACACCGGCTCGAGCAGGCTGGCCGACGCACGACCGGTGCGCAAGCCGCCGAACTCTTTGCGGAGCACTTCGATCGCACCCTCCATTCTGCGGTTTAGATCCTTTAGCAGCGAGTTCTTCCGACATGGTCTCACTCCCGTCGATGACTAACCTTCTCGGTCGATGATCGTGTAACGCCCCTCGCCATGCACGAGCCGCAGGAACCCGCCATTCTCAAAAATCGAGAACACCAAGATAGGGATATGGTTTTCGCGAGCGAGGGAGATCGCCGAAGCGTCCATGACCTGCAGATCGCGCGCTAGCACCTCGCGATAATCCAGCCGGTCGAAACGGACAGCATTTGGCACGCGATGGGGGTCGGCATCGTAGACGCCGTCTACTTTGGTCGCCTTGATCAACGCATCGCAACCCATCTCCGAGGCGCGTAAAGCCGCCGCGGTATCGGTCGTAAAAAACGGGTTGCCGGTACCGGCGGCGAAAATCACCAACCGCTTTTTTTCGAGGTGACGCAAGGCGCGGCGGCGAATGTAGGGTTCGCAAACCGCCTGCATCGAAATCGCCGACTGCACCCGAGTCGCGATTCCGCATTGCTCGAGCGCATTCTGCATGGCGAGCGAATTTATCACTGTCGCCAGCATTCCCATGTAATCGGCCGAGGCGCGCTCCATTCCCGCCGCAGCGCCCGAAACGCCGCGAAAGATATTGCCGCCGCCGATCACGAGGCAGATCTCGACGCCAAGCGCGTGAACGGCTTGAATTTCATTCGGCGATGTGGGCGACGAACTCGGGGTCGAGACCGCCTTCGCGCGATCCCATCAGCGCCTCGCCCGAGAGCTTTAATAGAACGCGGCGATACCTGAGATCGGCAGCCATATCGCCCACATCCATTTGCTGATGCGCGCCGACATTGAGCGCGATCACGACTTTAACCCAAATCGGCCGCGCTGTCGCGTCGAAGCCCGTCCTGGTGCAAACCTCTGTCGCGCGGCCGGCGGTATCAGCGGCTCATCGCTCAGTGGGTGACCTGGGCGGCCGCAGCGACCTCTGCCGCGAAATCGGTGCGGCTGCGCTCGATGCCCTCACCCAGCGCAAAGCGGGCGAAGCCAGTGACGGCGATCGGAGCGCCCGCCGCTTTGGCCGCATTCTCGACCACTTTCGCGACGCGGGTTTCCTGATCGACAACAAAGATCTGCTCGAGCAGCACGAACTCTTCGTAGAACTTGCGCAGCCTGCCCTCGACCATCCGCTCGACGATGTCGCCCGATTTGCCGTGGTGCGGGCCTGCTCGCGCAACACGCCGCGTTCGCGCTCGAGTGCGGCCGGCGGCACCGAGGCGATGTCGAGATAGAGCGGGCTCGCCGCGGCGACGTGCATCGCCAGCTGCCGACCGAGATCGGCGAGTGCGCTATGTGACGCCGCGGATTCGAGCGCCACGATCACGCCGATCTTGCCGAGCCCCGGGCCGAGCGCGTTGTGCATGTAGGAAAACACGCCGCCCTGGCCGACCGCAAGCCGGGCCGATCGGCGCAGAACCAGGTTCTCGCCGATTGTCGCGATCAGATGGGTCAGCTCTTCTTCGACATTGCGACCGGTCTCGGGATAAGGCGTCTTGACCAAAGTTTCGAGTTCGCCGTCGCCCTTAACCGCCAGCTCGGTGACAGTACGAACAAAGCTCTGAAATGCCTCGTTGCGGGCGACGAAATCGGTCTCGGAATTGACCTCGACGAGAGCGCCGGCGGTGTCGCGAGTAGCGACGCCGATCAACCCTTCGGCAGCAACCCGGCCGGCCTTCTTAGCCGCGGCCGACAGTCCCTTTTTGCGCAGCCAGTCGACAGCGGCTTCAATGTCGCCATTGCTGTCGCCAAGCGCTCGCTTGCAATCCATCATGCCGGCGCCGGTCTTCTCGCGCAGCTCTTTGACCAGCGCCGCGGTCACTTCGGGCATTATCTTCCATCCTCTTCTCTAGCGCGCTCCGCTCGGGGCAGAGCGCCAGCCGATTTCGGTGCGTGCCGTGTCGCGGCGCACGGCTCAGGCGTGCGCCACAGCCGGTGCGTCTTCCACGGGTGGCGCGGCCGTCCCGTCTGCGCCAGGCTCTACGGCAAGTTCATCGCCTGCTTCTTCGGGCAGATCCTCGACCGGAGCTTCGGCGCGCGCACCAATGTCGACGCCCGACGCCGCCAGCTCGGCCTGTAGCCCGTCAAGCACCGAGTTCGCGACCAAATCGCAATACATATGGATCGCGCGCATCGCGTCGTCATTGCCCGGGATCGGATAAGCGATCCCGTCGGGCGAGGAATTTGAATCGAGGATCGCCACGACCGGAATGCGCAAGGTGTTGGCCTCGGCAACCGCGATCGCCTCCTTGTTAGTGTCGATCACGAACAGGATGTCGGGCAGGCCGCCCATCTCCTTGATCCCGCCGAGCGCCCGCTCGAGCTTGTCACGGTCGCGTGTCAATTCCAACAGTTCGCGCTTGGTCAATCCGGTCTGCTCGGTGGTGATGCGCTCGTCCAATTCGCGCAAGCGGCGGATCGACAGCGAGATCGTCTTGAAATTGGTCAGCATGCCGCCAAGCCAGCGGTAGTTGACGTAATACTGGCCGCAGCGCTTGGCCGCGTCGGCGACCGGCTCCTGCGCCTGACGCTTCGTGCCGACGAGCAATACCCGGCCACCGCCGGCAACTGCGTCGCGGATCGCCTGCAACCCTTGATGCAGCATGGGCACAGTCTGTTCCAGGTCGATGATGTGAATGCCGTTGCGAGCGCCAAAGATGTAAGGCTGCATCTTTGGGTTCCAGCGCCGGGTATGGTGGCCGAAATGGACGCCGGCTTCCAATAGCTGGCGCATCGTATAGGTAGGTAGCATCTCAATTCCTTTTCCGGTTTGACCGCCGCAGGGAGAAATCGGCCTCCCGAACGAGAGCGCCGACACCGGAGCGGCGCTTCGCCCAATGGCAAACGCCGCAAACCTGCGTGAGGGTTACGAAC
The DNA here is from genome assembly GCA_963777435.1 of uncultured Alphaproteobacteria bacterium. Classification (GTDB taxonomy): domain Bacteria; phylum Pseudomonadota; class Alphaproteobacteria; order ATCC43930; family CGMCC-115725; genus AP-15. The sequence goes on along the minus strand of CAVZQT010000003.1, from coordinate 786,993 downwards.
GCTAATTACTTACGTTCTCTAGGGCTATTTGACAAGAGTGCCCCGCTCGCCAAGGTACCCATCGAGAGTTGATGCCTCTAGATGTCGTGAACGTCGACGACGCCGGGGAGGGATTTGACCGCAGCGCGCATCCTGGGATCGACGCGGAACCCGCCGGGGATCGCAATCTCGACCTCGCTGTCATCGAGGTCGAGCACGACCGTCACCCGACCGCGCCCGCCGGTGTCGCGGGCGAACAGATTCTTCAGGTGAGAGAGGGCGCGCTCTTCGCCTAAAAACACCCGCAGCCCGGCCGCGGCATGGGCGACGACATCGTCGAGCGGCTCGATCTTTTGTGCTGACAGCCGCAAATTGTCTTCCTCGCTGCGCACGTCCACGGTCACGACAACCGGCTGGCCCGACTCGAACAGGGCGCGGGCTTCGCGCAGCATCTCGGCAAACAGGGTCACCTCATAGACCCCGCTCGGGTCCGACATCTGAACAAAAGCAAAGCGATTGCCGCGCGCCGAGGTGCGTTCCTTGCGCCCGACGACAATGCCGGCGAGCCGGAAACGGGTCGCGGCGTTCGCCGCCAGTGCCGCAGGTAGATCAGCCCAGCGCAGAATCCCGGCGCGTTCGAGGCTCTTGCCGTAGGCGTCGAGCGGATGGCTCGATAGGTAAAAGCCGATCGCCGCGAATTCCTGCTGTAGTTTCTCGACCGCCGGCCAGTCATCGACGAGCGGCAAGGAGGGCCTTGCTGCGAAGGCCGGGTCGATTGCGCCGAATAGGCTCTCCTGCCTGGTTTCGCGATCCTCGGCGGCACGGCTGGCGTGGCGCAACAGCACTTCGGTCGCGGCCACGGTCTGGGCCCGGTTGGGGTTGATCGCATCAAACGCGCCGGCGCGGGCGAGGCTTTCGAATTGGCGGCGGTTAAAACTCTTGGCGTCGAGACGAAATGCGAAATCAGCCAGATCCTTGAATCGGCCGTTGCGGTCGCGCTCGCTCACGAGTTCGACCATCGCCTGCTCGCCGACGCCTTTAACCGCGGCCAGTGCATAGCGGATCGCCGGTTTGCCGCTCTTGCGATCGACTTCGACCGAGAAAGTCGGCTGCGAGCGGTTGATGTCGGGCGGCAACAGCCGGATGCCGAGCCGGTCCAGTTCCTGGCGGAAATGGTGCAGCTTATCGGTATTGCCTTGGTCGAGCGTCATCGATGCAGCGAGAAACTCGACCGGATAATTCGCCTTCAGATAGGCGGTCTGGTAGGTGATCAACGCGTAGGCTGCGGCATGCGGCTTGTTGAAACCATAGCCGGCAAATTTTGCCATCTGATCAAAGATCAGCTCGGCCCGGTCCTTCTCAACACCGCGGGCCACGGCTCCGTCAACGAATTGCTGGCGTTGCGCGTCCATCTCCGACTGGATCTTCTTGCCCATCGCGCGGCGCAGCAAATCAGCACCGCCAAGTGTGTAGCCGGCCAATACCTGGGCGATCTGCATGACCTGCTCCTGGTAGGTCATGACGCCATAGGTTGCGGCGAGGATCGGCTCGAGCGCCGGGTGTAGGTAATCGGGCGCCTCCTCGCCGTGCTTCACCGCGATATAACGCGGAATGTTTTCCATCGGGCCCGGCCGGTAGAGCGCGTTGGCCGCGATGATGTCCTCGAAGCGGTCCGGGCGCAGCCGTCTCAGCATGTCGCGCACACCCGCACCTTCGACCTGGAACACGCCGACCGTGTCGCCGGCGCTCAACAGCTCGAAAGTCGGGCGATCGTCGAGCGGCAAATTGGCGAGATCGAGTGCGATCCCCCGTGCTTCCAACAATTCGAGGCACCGCGCCAGCACGGTCAGGGTCTTGAGCCCGAGAAAATCGAATTTGACGAGACCGGCAAGCTCGACCCACTTCATATTGAACTGGGTCGCCGGTATGTCGGAGCGCGGGTCGCGATAGAGCGGCACCAGCTCGATCAGCGGCCGGTCGCCGATCACGACGCCCGCGGCATGCGTCGAGGCGTGACGGTAAAGCCCCTCCAGCTTCAATGAGATCTGAATTAACCGCGCGACCGCTTCATCGCTGTCGCGCGCTTGCTGCAAAGCGGGCTCACCGGCAATCGCCTTTTCCAGCGTGACGGGGTGCGCCGGATTGTTTGGGACCAGTTTGCACAGCCGATCGATCTGGCCATAGGGCATCGCCAGAACCCGGCCGACATCGCGCAACACCGCGCGCGCCTGCAATTTTCCAAAGGTGATGATCTGCGCAACCCGGTCGCGGCCGTATTTCTGCTGAACGTAGCGGATCACCTCGTCGCGGCGGTCCTGGCAGAAATCGATGTCGAAATCCGGCATCGACACGCGCTCGGGGTTGAGAAAGCGCTCAAACAACAGACCAAAGCGCAGCGGGTCGAGATCGGTGATGGTCAAGGCCCAGGCGACGACCGAACCGGCGCCCGAGCCGCGCCCCGGGCCGACAGGGATCCCCTCGCGCTTGGCCCATTGGATAAAGTCGGCAACGATCAGGAAATAGCCGGCGAACCCCATCTGGATAATCGTGCCGAGCTCGTATTCGAGCCTTTCGCGATAGGGCCGTACCTCCGCCTCGTCGATCCCGAGCGGGGCGAGGCGCGCGTTGAGACCGGCTGACGCGGCGCGGCGCAACGCCGTCTCTTCGTCCTCGCTTTCGGCCGTCGGGAAGGCCGGCAAGATCGGCTGGCGCGGCCGCGGGATAAAAGCACAGCGTCGGGCAATCACCAGGGTGTTGTCGCAGGCCTCCGGCAGATCGGCGAAGACCTCGCGCATCTCGGCCGCTGGCCGGAAATAGTGCGATTGCGTCAGCCGTTTGCGGTCGTTGTCGGCGACCGCCTTGCCCTGCGCGATGCATAAGAGGGCATCATGCGCCTCGTAAAAATCGCGGTCCGGAAAATAGGCGTCGTTGGTCGCAACGAGGGGAAGATCGTAGCGATAGGCGAGATCGATCAGGCCGGGCTCGCTGCGCGCCTCCTCGTTGCGGCCATGGCGCATCAGCTCGATGTAAAGCCGGCCGGGAAACGCCGTTTGCAGCTCGCCCAAGATCGCTTCGGCAGCATCGCTCTGTCCTTCGGCAAGAAGTCGCCCGACTGGCCCCTTGGCGCCGCCAGCCAGGCAAATCAGGCCATTGCTGCGCCGAGAGAGATCCGCGATCGTTATGGTCGCTTCCGAGGCGCCGTCACTGTCGAGAAAGGCATTGCTGACGAGAGCCAAGAGATTGCGATATCCGGTCTCGCTCTGAACCAGTACGACCAGCCGGTCGGGCTCCATCAGCGGTCGGATCAGCGCGCCATTACCTCGGTTGCCGGCGTCGCGCGCAAGCGCCAACTCGCAGCCGATGATCGGCTGCACGCCCGCGGCGGCACAGCTCGTCGCGAATTCGAGCGCGCCGAACAGATTGCCGCTATCGGTGATCGCCACCGCCGGCATGCGCTCCGCCTTCGAGCGCGCGACCAGCTCCTTGATCGTGATCGCGCCCGATGACAGGGAATAAGCTGAGTGAACCCGCAGATGAACAAAGTCAGCCAGTGCCATACCCCACCATTACACGGCTAGATCGCCCCTTGCATGAATCGTGAGCCGGCGACGAACGACTGACCTCCTGTCCCATGGATTCAATCGTTTAAGCGCTTCGCCCTTCGCCTCGCGGCCGCGAATTGTGACGTGTGCGCGCTAGACCGCTGCGCAATGATTCGGAAAGCGTCCTGAATAAGTCTGGCTAACATGGCTATCATGTCCAGGAGGTCGAGGAAGAAGCGCCGATGCAGGTCAATGTTCTGGAAGCAAAGAACCGGTTGTCGCAATTGATCAGGGCGGCGCAGGCGGGAGAAGACGTGGTCATTGCCAATCGCGGCGCGCCAGTCGCACGGCTCATCCCGGCGCGACCCGAAAAAACTGCGGCGTCGAACAGCGGCACCGCCGAAGCTATTCTGGGATGGTTGAAGGCCCATCCGCTTCCCGCGTATGCGCGACGCTCGGCGGAAGAAATCGATGCTGCGATCGAGCAAGAGCGGCAGTTATGGGACTGATCTACTTCGATGCATGTCTCTTGATATACTTTGTCGAAGGCCATGCCGGCTGGAGCGAACCGCTCGAACGAGTACTGACAGCAGCGGTTGCACCTGATTTTGATATTGGGCTTGTCGGCGACGCGACCCCGATCTGCCCGCCGACAATAGGGCGCGCTTGCGCCGTTTGCTTTGCTTGCGTCTGCTCGGGCCGGGCCCGATAGTCCCCAATGCAAACGCGGGCGAATGGAGAAAACCAATGCAGATCCGCGACGGCTTTGTTGGTACGGTCGGCAACACGCCGCTGATCAAACTGCGGCGGGCCTCGGAGGAGACCGGCTGTACGATCCTCGGCAAGGCCGAATTTCTGAATCCCGGCGGCTCGGTCAAGGATCGCGCGGCGCTCTACATTATCATGGATGCCGAGGAGCGGGGGCTGCTGCGGCCCGGCGGGGTCATCGTCGAGGGCACCGCCGGCAATACCGGCATCGGCCTGGCATTGGTCGGCAACGCCCGCGGCTACCGCACCGTCATCGTCATGCCCGAGACCCAGAGCCAGGAAAAGAAGGACATGCTGCGGCTGTGCGGCGCCGATCTGCGGCTGGTACCCGCCGTGCCCTATGCCAACCCGAACAATTATGTGCGCTATTCCGAGCGGCTCGCGGCTGAGATCGCGGCGCAAGAACCCCAAGGGGCGATTTGGGCCGACCAATTCGACAATCTCGCCAACCGGCGCGGTCACTATGAAACGACCGGCCGGGAAATCTGGGAGCAGACCGCCGGCAAAGTCGATGGCTTCACCTGCTCGGTGGGCACCGGCGGCACTCTGTCCGGGGTCGGCATCGCACTGCGCGAGCGCAACCCGGATGTCAAAATTTATCTGGCTGACTGCATGGGGTCGGGGATTTACAGCTGGTATGCGCGGCATGAGTTCAAGCCCGAGGGCAATTCGATCACCGAGGGCATCGGCAACAACCGCGAGACCAAGAACCTCGAAGGCTTTGCCCCGGACGGCCAGTTCCAGATCACCGACGAGGAAATGCTGCCGGTATTGTTCAGCCTGGTCGAACATGAGGGGCTGGTGCTCGGCGGATCGACCGGGATCAATGTGTGCGGCGCGATCCGGCTGGCACGCCTGCTCGGCCCCGGCCATACGATCGTGACGATCCTTTGCGATTCCGGGACGCGCTATTTATCAAAGCTGTTCAACCCGGCTTTTCTAAGAGAACGCAACCTGCCCACCCCCGGCTGGCTGGAGGCGTGAGGTGTGCCGTACCTGAAGATTGTCGTCCCGGCGCAGGCCGGGACCCACCTTTGCGCTGCAACGATGTTTTTTGTTTATTTAGCCGCGAGCAGACTACACGGAACTCTCTATGTCGGCGTCAGTTCGGATCTCGTGCGACGGAATTTGGGAACACAAAAGCGGCGTAATCCCCGGTTTCACTAGAAACTACAAAGTTAACCGGCTCGTGTGGTTTGAGCTGCACGACGATTGGGAGGCGGCTTTCCGTCGAGGGAAGCAGATTAAAGAGTGGAAGCGCGCGTGGAAATTCAGGCTGATCGAATCCGACAATCCTGATTGGATCGACCGCTATTATGATTTTGCGCGATCGACATGATGCGGGCTGCATAGTGGGTCTCGGCCTTCGCCGGGACGGTGGCGAGAGCGGCTGGTGCCAGTGTTCGCCGGGAAAGCGCGGATCGGGAAATCCGACAGATCTGAAACGACGTTTGTGTCGTTTCTGCTTTAGGTGCCGGCGTCGCCGAGATGACAGGTTGAAGGGAGATGTCGCAGCACATGACTGAACTCTTGTTTCGCGACGATAGCTATCTGCGCAGCTGCGCGGCGCGGGTTATTGGCGTTGACCGACGCGGCATCCTCCTCGACTGTACGGTCTTTTATCCGACGGGCGGTGGGCAGCCGGGCGATAGCGGCGTGCTGCGCTTGGCCTCGGGTGAGACGGTCGCGATCGTCGACACGATCAAGGGTGACGGCCCCGACGACGTCATCCATGTACCGGCTTCCGGCATCACCTTGCCGTCACCTGATGCCGAACTGGCCGCCGAGATCGATTGGGAACGCCGCCACCGGCTGATGCGCATGCACACCTGCTTGCACCTGTTGTGCGCGGTGGTGCCGGGGGCGGTGACCGGCGGGCAGGTCGCCGATGGCCGCGGCCGGCTCGATTTCGACGTGCCGGGATCGAGCCTCGACAAGGAGGCGATCACCGCTCGCCTCAACGAGCTGATCGCGGCGGGCTCCGCTGTCGCGCCCCGGTGGATCAGCGATGATGAACTCGCGGCCCAGCCCGATCTCGTACGCACGATGTCGGTCAAGCCGCCGACCGGCAGCGGCAGGGTGCGGCTGATGGAAATCGCCGGGGTCGATCTGCAGCCTTGTGGCGGGCACGCACGTCGCGAACCTCGCCGAAATCGGCCAGGTCGCGGTCACCAAAATCGAGAACAAGGGTCGCCAGAACCGCCGTATTAATGTCGCGTTCGTGTGACAACGGGAGGACCGAATATGCCCTATGCCCATCCCGAGGCGCTGGTCAGCACCGACTGGCTGGCGGCGCATCTCGACGATCCGCGGGTCCGAATTGTCGATGCGTCCTTCACATTGCCTGGCATCACACCAACGGCTCGGGAAAATTATGACCGCGAGCATATTCCGGGCGCGGTGTTCTTCGACATTGACGACATCGCCGCGCCCGGCACCAGCCTGCCGCACATGATCCCGTCGGCCGATTTGTTCGCGCAGAAAATCGGCGCGCTTGGGATCGGTGACGACGACAAGGTCATTGTCTACGACACCAACGGACTGTCTTCGGCCGGGCGAGCGTGGTGGATGCTGCGCATGTTCGGCCATCGGGATGTGGCCTTGCTCAATGGCGGGCTACCGAAGTGGAAGGCGGAGGGCCGGCCGTTAACTGCGGCGATCCCAACACCCGCGCCGCGCGAGTTTACCGCCCGGTTCGATCCGTCGCTGGTTCGCGACAAGGCCGCGGTCATGGCCAATCTGTCGCGCCGGGATGAGCAGGTTGTCGACGCCCGCGCCGTCGGCCGCTTTGACGGCTCGACGCCGGAAGTTCGCCCGGGCTTGCGCAGCGGCCATATTCCGGGGAGCAGCAATCTCCCCTATGACCGGCTGACCGACCCACAAACCCGGCAACTCAAGAGCGCCGAGGCGCTGACCGCATTGTTTCACGAGGCCGCGGTGAAGCTCGAACAGCCGATCGTGACCAGCTGCGGCTCGGGGGTCACCGCCTGTGCCCTGGCGTTTGCTTTGCATTTGATCGGCCATCCGGGTGCGGCGGTATATGATGGCAGCTGGTCGGAATGGGGTCTAGCCGGCGACACGCCGGTCGAGACCGGACCTGCGACGCGGGGCTAACCGATGCTATTGCAGGACACGATCACCTATCTCGAAATGCTGACGCGCCCGCCGACCGGCCGGGTGCCATTGCCGGCCGGCAAGCTTGCCTTGATGCGCGTCGAGGACTGCACCGTGTCATTCTACCGCTACATCTACGACACGGTGGGTGAGCCCTGGCTGTGGTTCGAGCGGCGGCTGTTTGGCGACGCGGCCTTGGCGCAGCTGATCATCAAACCGACATTGGAAATTTTCGTGCTCTACGTCGGGGGTGTGCCGGCCGGGTTTTTCGAACTCGATACGGCCGAGCCGCGCGAGACCAAGCTGTGTTATTTCGGGCTTGTCCCCGATTTTATTGGCCGAGGTTATGGCCCCTACATGCTGCAGGCGGCGATCGATCGCGCCTGGACCGCGCGGCCGATCGACCGGTTTTGGCTGCATACCTCGACCTACGATCATCCTAAGGCGCTAGCGACCTATCAGCGCGCCGGCTTTGTCGTCTATGCCCGTCGCCCGACCTCGTTCGAGGACCCGCGCAGGGTTGGAATTCTCCCGCGCACGGTGACCCATCGCCTTTTGCCGCCGCTCGATCAGCGCTGAGGCTGATCTGGAGACTAGGCGGGGCCCTCCGCGCCGAGCCTCTGTCTGGCGACGAAGGGCGTAACCCCGGCAGTCTCGAGCCCAGCAGCGCCGCCGCCACTCCCACCAACGGAGCTGGCGCTGGAGCTCTTGGCTGCCGACATGGTTTCAACATGGAGGGTGCGGGTCGGAAACGCAAACTCGACGCCCAGTTCGTGCGCCAAATCCATGATCTTTAACAGGACGTCTTCGCGTTCTCTAAGCTCAGCGGCGTAGTCGGGAACCAACAGGTAGAAGATAACAAGAATATTTAGACTACTCTCGCCGAAATCATTAAAGTGCACACGAAAATTGTTCTTGTTCGTCATTGGATGATCACCAAGGGTCTGCCTGATACCTTGAGCAAAAGCTTCGAGTTTATCGCGCGGCGTGTCGTAGGTGACCTGCACCAACAGGCGCTGGCGGAACATGGTCCGCAACGTCATGTTTTCGACCGTCGCGTTGACGACCGCATTGTTCGGGATCGAGATCACCGAATTATCGAGAGTGCGGATGCGGGTGCTGCGGAAACCGACATCCTCGACCGTTCCCTGGGTGCCGCTCAATTTGATCAGGTGCCCGACCCGGAAGGGTTTTTCGAACATAATCAACACTGAACCAAACAGGTTCGCCAGGCTGTCGCGGGCTGCGAGCGCCACGGCAAGGCCGCCGACACCTAGTCCGGCAACGATCGAGTAGGCCGGAAACCCCAGCTGATCGCTAGCCCGCATCAGCAACCCGATTGCAAGGATGATACCGAAAAAGCGGGCGCCCAGCCTGATCAGCTGGCTATCCAGGCTGCCGGGCCGCAAATGGTCCGCCGTCGCGATCGCTTCACCGAGGAGGTTGGCGCCGATGAGGCACAACCATGCAGCGCTGAGGAACAATGCAATCGTCTGAGCGTAAGCGATGACGACGAGCGGGCCTCCGCTGATGCGGAAAACCTTGTCCAGCACTGGTCCGACGAATCCCACTAGAAGAATTATCGCGAGCGGGGTCAACAGCGAAGACCATTTCGAGCCGGATTCGTCGCCCCCGCGCCGCGCGAGGCGGCGCGCCAGGCGATAGACGCTGAAGACGAAAAGTAGGCTAACGAGAAAGCTGAAACCGCGTGCCAGCCACTGCCATACCGCAATGCCGCCGATGTGGGCCTCGGCCCAGTCCGGCAGGTCCAGCATCCAGCGAACCGGCACGATGGCCTGCAATCCCACGGGCGAGCTCGAAAAGGCGCCGTAGATTGTGGATGCCCGGTTTGAACTGATAGTTCGGTAGACATCAGCCAGCTGTTTTGCAGGGCCGGGTTTGTAGGGAAGATCCTTTACCCGCTCATAGAAATCGGGAAGCTGGCCGACCCTGTCCGCAGAGACAAGCCAATCGCCGGCATGCGGCCCATTTTCGATCAGAACAATGTCAATCGCCGTGCCCGGCAATCGCCATTTTTTGGCCGAAGACCGCGCCATCGCTTCGTGATCCGGAATATCGGCAACAGCGGGAAGCTCGATCCGATCGAGGATTTCCTTTAGCTGAAGCGCGCGCTCGATTGCTACGGTGTCTCTAAGAACAGGCGAAATCCCCGACGTGTCCAGAAATTGGACCGCCCTTGACCCGCTTAAAAGAAGCTCGATCTGGCGCCTGCGTTCCTCCGGGGTGAGATAGAGACGGTCGGACGCGGCATAAGATTTGAGAACATCCGCCATGCCGAGATAAGTCGCGTCCAACATCTCGCTGAAACCTTGGACCGTCGCTCGTGGGCTCGATGCATCAATCGGCTTCAGCGGATTGATGTCCGCCGCTTTCGCCGTGCTTAAAACCCCAAGCGCGACGATAAAGAACGCCGCTATCAGACGACAAGCAAAGTGCGTGACGAGTCTCATATTGGCCGTCATCCCCCGAACCCTGGCTGAAGCGGGGCGAGGATCTTCTGGTTTCGCTTTCCCGACAACTAATTCTTTAGGATCGGAGAAAAGACGCTTTGCGCCGATCGAGCTGGCGGAGACCGACCTATCTCGTCGAGCGAGCGTGGGGACCGGACGGGAATCTAACGTAAATTAAACTGAATTGTCCGGAAATGATAAAGCCGCGTCCTGCTATGTCGAGCGCGGCCGATGGGATCCGCGCTAATAGTTATCTCCACCGCACTCGGAGAAACGCGCTGCGGTTTATAGGCGCGCCCCGAGATCAGCCGATTCGGTGGATTGACGACCCGCAAGGCGAGGAGCATGAAACTGGCGGCTCCGGATCAAGGCGGCAGGGAACCGCGCCGGGCCAGGGGAGACCATTATGACCAATCTATCCGAACCGCCGGTGCTGGCGCGGGCGGCGACGCGGCGTACCCGGCGCGTCTCGGTGATCTGGATAATCCCTCTGGTCGCGGTGGCGATCGGCGCGTACCTCGCTTGGGACACGCTGTCGAAGGAAGGGCCGACGATCACCGTCACCTTTGACACCGGCGAGGGGCTGCAGCCGGGTCAATCACAGCTCAAGTTTAAGGAAATCGTCTTTGGCACGGTCAAGAGCCTCGAACTCGCCCCCGACCACAGCCACGTCATCGTCACGATCGCGACGACCAGTCACGCAAAACCGCTGTTGACCGACACAACCGTGTTTTGGGTGGTCAAGCCGCGGCTCTTTGCCGGCAATATCTCGGGCCTCGAAACCCTGCTGTCGGGGAGCTATGTCGGGATGCTCCCCGGCGCCACCGCGGGGAAGCCGCAGCATAAGTTTATCGGGCGCGAGGACCCGCCGATCCTAACCGAGCATGTCCCGGGCCACACCTTTTTTATGAAGGCGAAGCGGCTGGGATCGATCTCGCTCGGCTCACCAGTCTACTACCGCGATATAAGCGTCGGCGAGGTGCTCGGCTGGGACTTCGCCGACATGGCGGAATACGTGACGATCCATGCCTTTGTCCGTGCCCCTTATGACAGCTATGTCAACGACCAGACACGGTTCTGGAACGCCTCCGGCCTGTCGGTAAAGCTCGCCGGCACCGGGGTCGAGGTCCAGATGGAGTCATTGAAGGCGCTATTGCTCGGCGGCATCGCCTTCGAGACCCCGGAGCAGGAGGCCAATGCCAAGCTGGCGAGCCTGGATAACAATCACGTTTTCCCGCTCTTCGCCGATCGGCAAACGGCAGAAAATGCCTCGTACACGACCAAGATTCCGCTAGTCTCGAATTTCCCCGGTTCGGTCAGCGGCCTCGCACGTGGCTCCGAGGTCACAATGCACGGTCTTGTCGTCGGTCATGTCACCGATGTCCGGCTCGCCTTCGACAGGGCCAACGACAAAGTACTCGCGCCGGTTCGCTACGACCTTGAGCCCGAGCGCGTCCTGGGCGTCGGCGTCCACGCCTTCAAAACTCCGCAAGAGGGGATCGGGGCGCTATTGAAGCAAGGGTTGCGAGCGACTTTGCAGAGCGCCAGCCTAATCACCGGCCAACAGCAGGTGGCGCTCGATTTCCTGCCCAACGCGCCGCCCGTCGAGGTCACGATGAAGGACGGCTATTTCGTATTGCCATCGGCCGAGGGCGGCGGCTTCGCCGGCCTCGCCGCTTCCGCGACCGAGCTGCTCAACAAGGTCAACACGCTCCCGTTCGACCAGATCGGAAAAGACCTCGAAGGACTGCTCAAATCGACCAACAATCTAGTGAGCGGGCCGCAGCTGCGCCAGGCTTTAAACAGCCTTGCCGCGACGCTCGCCACGACCGAGACCTTTACCCGCAACCTCAACACCGGCACGGCTCCGGCCTTCAAGCAATTGCCAGCAATGACGAATGAGCTGCAAAAGACGCTTGGAAACACCAACAAATTGCTGGTCTCGCTCGACACCGGTTATGGCGACAACACCAAGTTCAATCGCGATCTCGAGCGCTTGCTGGTGCAAACCAATGATGCGCTCAGCTCGCTGCGTGCGCTCACCGACCTGCTTGCGCGCCACCCCGAGGCGCTGATCAAGGGCCGTCCGGCGGGCGGGGTCGAATGAGACGCTGGTCACGCCAGCATTGGCTCAGGGCGGCAGCACTAGCCGTGGCCGGACCGGCCACAATGGTGCTGACGGCGTGCACATCGCCCGACCCGGTGCTCTACACGGTCGCTACGGCGCCGGGGGCCGTGCAGGCACGCGGACCCCGCGTCGTGCTGGTGCAGCAGATCGCCGTCGCGCATTTTCTCGAACGCTCGCAGATCGTGCGCTCGTCGGAAAATTATCGGCTCGACGTGATGTCCAACGATTGGTGGGGCGAACCGCTGCCGCCGATGCTGAACCGCGTACTGATCGAGGAATTGGGTCAGCGGCTGCCGCAGAGCACGGTCATTGCCGATAATGGCGCGGTGACGGCGCGCCCCGACGCCACGGTCGAAATCAACATCCAGCGCCTCGACGAGGACGCCGCCGGTAACCTGATCCTGCAGGCGCAGGCGGCGGTGCGCGCCACCGGTCAGAGCCAGCCCGAATTGCGCAGCTTCCGCTTTGCGGTGCCGCCTTCGGCGCCGGGCGTGCCGGGTGAGGTCGCGGCAATCAGCGCTGCGGTCGGCCGTCTCGCCGACGGCGTCGCGGCGATGCTGGTAACGCTCCCGATCCACGGATGAGCACCCCATCGCTCGCATCCGCCGTTGCGCCGACGACCCGGCCGCAATTGCGCGAATGCCCGGGCTGCGGCCTGCTGCAGCACATCCCCGAGCTCGATATCGGCGGCTCGGCTAGTTGCGCGCGCTGTCCGACAACCCTGCGGCGGGTTTCCCCCCACCGCCTGCAACACGTCATCGCCCTGACCATGGCGGCACTGATCTTACTCGTGGTGATGTGCACCACGCCGCTGATGAGTGTCGAGACCTCCGGTATCCGCCGTGTCGCGGACCTGTTTTCCGGGCCGAACGAACTGGTGAAACAGGGCATGGCCCCGCTGGGGATCGTGGTGCTGTTCGTGACCTTATTCGCACCGCTGGTCCGGCTCGTCGCAACACTGTATGTGCTGGTCCGCGCCCATGAGCGGCGCCCGCCGCGCCATCTGCGCCGGCTTTTCGCCTGGGCCGAAAAGTTGCGTCCCTGGTCGATGCTTGAGGTCTTTGTGTTCGGGGTCTTTGTCGCCTACGTCAAGCTGGCCGATCTGCTCACGATCGGTCTGCGCACCGGAGTCTATGCGCTGCTGGCCTTGACCTTCGTGCTGGTGTGGCTCGACGCCGCGCTCGACCGCGAGGCGGTATGGGAGCGCCTCGACCACGAGGACGATCCCGACCGGCTGCCCTGCGGCGGTACGGCGGGTGCGGTCGGTTGCGAGACCTGCGGCCTTGTCACCGCACCGCGATCCCACGACGCCCATTGCCCGCGCTGCGACAGCGTGCTGCATCCGCGCCGGCCGAACAGCATTCAGCGCACCTGGGCCTTGGTCATCGCCGCGGCGATCCTCTACATCCCGGCCAATTACTATCCGGTACTGTCCCTCGTTCAACTCGGCGCCGGCCAGCCGAGCACGATCCTGGGCGGGGTCCAGGAGTTGATCGCGGCCCGCCAATACCCGCTCGCCGCGCTCGTCTTTTTCGCCAGCATTGCGGTCCCGGTGCTGAAGCTCGTTGGGCTGTCGATCATGCTGATCGCAACCCAAACGGGGCTAGCCGGCCGGCTGCGCGACCGCACCCGGCTCTATCACATCGTGCGTTTTATTGGCCGCTGGTCGATGATCGACATCTTTATGGAGTCGTTGCTCGGCGCCCTTGTCGCCTTTGGTGCGGTGATCACGATCCAGCCCGGCATGGGCGCGCTCGCCTTTTGCGCGGTCGTGATCCTGACCATGTTCGCGGCCGAGACCTTCGACCCCCGCCTGATGTGGGACGCCGCCGCCGCGCGCTCCTCGCTCTCGCCGGCGAGGGCCTGAGAAGGCGGTTTTCACTGAGTCCCGCACTAGGGCTAATCGCTGTCCCGGCGCAAAGCCGGGACTTACCCCAAAACCTTCGAGATGTTCTTCGTATATGTGCTTGCGAGCAAACCTCACGGAACCTTGTACACCGGGTCGACCTCCGACCTCGTCCGTCGCGTGTGGGAGCATAAAGTCCGTGCGGTTCCCGGGTTTACTGCGAATTATGGCGTCGATCGGCTGGTCTGGTTCGAACGCCACGAAACATTGGAAGCGGCGATGACGCGCGAACGGCGGATTAAGGGCTGGAAGCGAAAGTGGAAGATCCAACTGATCGAACGAGATAACCTTGATTGGATTGATCTCTATCCGGCTATTTCGAGGTAAGCCTTATGCAAACGATGACCGCGAACTTGGTGCAGACGCCACTGTGGGTCCCGGCATTCCGCCGGGACAGCGCGATTGCCAAGGGGCCGATGTGATCGGTCATTGACAGCGGCGGCTCCGCACGGCGGTATTCCGGTGCACGATCATGACTAGGACGGCCGATGGATGATGTGAGGCGGGCCGACCCGCTGGCGCGGGCGCGCTATTTGGCGGAAACTATCATCGCCGCCGCTGACGAGACCGAGCGGCTGCGCCGATTGCCAAAGGCGTTGGTCGAGCGGCTGCACGAGACCAGGCTGTTCCGCATGCTCTACCCGCGCTCGGTCGGCGGCGACGAGGTCGAGCCCGGGCTTTATGTGCTCGCGGTCGAGGAATTGGCGCGCGCTGACGGCTCGGTCGGGTGGTGCGTGTCGATCGCCAACAGCATCGGGCTGTTCGCGCCCTATCTCGGTCTCGATGCCGCTCGCCGGGTGTTCGGCGATCCGCGCGCGACCTGCGCCTGGGGCCCGCCCAATGATTGCCAGGGCATCGCCGTGCCGGGCGGGTATCGGATCACCGGCCGCTGGGATTTCGCCAGCGGTTGCCGCCATGCGAGCTGGATGGGCGCGCACGGCGCCGTCGTCGAGCCCGATGGCTCGTTGCGGCTCAACCGCTTTGGCCGGCCGACGATCCGCACCTGGCTGTTTCCGGCCGAGCAGGCAACTTTGCTCGACAATTGGACGCCGATCGGCCTGCGCGGCACCGCGTCCGAATCCTATTCGGTCAAAGACTTGTTTGTGCCCGAGGAATTGACCGGCACCCGCGAGGACCCGACCTTGCGCCGCGAGCCCGGCAAGCTCTACGCCTTTCCGCAGCAGACGCTGTATTCGGTCGGCATCGCCAGCGTGGCGCTGGGCATCGCCCGCGGCATGCTCGACGCGTTTATCGAACTGGCGCAGCGCAAGACCCCACGCGGCACCAGCCGGCTCGCCGATAACGCCGTAATCCAGGCCGAGATCGCGCGCTCAGAAGCCAAGCTGGGTGCCGCCCGCGCCTATCTGGTCGATACGGTGCGCGACATCTATGACCGCGCCGAGGACACCGCACCAATCGATGTGCCCGACCGCGCCCGCGCCCGGCTCGCCGGATCGTATGCGGTCACCAGTGCCGCAGCGGTTGCCGATTGGACCTACAAGGCTGCCGGGGTCGATGCGATCTTTCCCGGCAGCCCGTTCGAGCGTCGCTTTCGCGATATCCACACCGTCACCCAGCAGATCCAGTCGCGCGACGCGCATTACGAAACCGTCGGTCAAGTCCTCCTCGGCCAACCCCCCGAGGTGTTCTTTTAGTCCGTTTGGACAAAAGTCTGGGAACGCAGCTCCCGCGAAGTTGTGGCCGGCTCATGTGACGATCTGACAGCGCCGTAACCCGTGGGATATAATTGGACAAACGGTTCTTCACGCGGACGACTTCATTCGGCTGAGAACCAAGTGTCAGACTCAGTGGCACGGGTTCCAAGCATATAAACGCCGCCGTGAACATCGAGCAAATTCCAGTCCTCGTGCCCACGATGTAACTCTTCAAACAAGGCATTATTCTCGTAGATTGCTCCAGGCTCAAATACCTCGTCATCTAATTCGCTTCCTGCAGGTGGCCGGGAAAGCAGGTGCGACTCGTGGAGGATAGATAGCCCATTGAATATGGGACCACCCGGAGGCAGCTTTACGATTGTTGAGGTAAGTTGAGCGGCCAGCGTGGCGTCTGAAAACAGCGCGACCATGAACATGGCGGTCGCATTCCAGCTTCCAATGAAGCGCGGTCGCGATGGAGAAATTATCGGGCTGAGCCATCTTTCCTGCGCACGCCGATAACGATCCAAACTGGTGGGTAGCTGTGCTGGCAGTAACACTCGTTGAAATAGAACGTGCCCACCTCGGAGGGATTGCTCAATAGGGTCCGGTCCCCTCTCGTAAAAGAATTTTTTTGCCAGTCGAAGGTCGTGATCATTCCAGTTCTCAAACAGGCGAACACTGGCACCCGTGAATTCAAGATTTAGTTTAGCTAAACGTCCCCAGCACATCCCGACAGCAAAACACACGTGCCAAGGATTATGCTGGTTATAGAAATTTAGATGTTCGGTGATTTCTCTATGGCCGATCGCTGTTAGCGCACGACCGCTGTCCGCGAGCAACGCCTGCACCCTGGTCCGTGCGGGGCCGCCACCCTGGCCTCCGCCAAGTGCACAAAGCTCATTGAAGCGTCTTTGAGTGTCGTTAATCGGATTTGAGATTCGCATTGATGAACTTGCTTCTGTTCCAGGTTAGCTTACTGAGAGTGTGTCAAAATGCCGTCATCAGTTCGCTAGAGACCTGTCGCTCAGGTCTGATGCACCTGCATTCTTAGAATGGTTGATCTCGCTCAAGCCGTACCCGAAGTGTGGTATAGGCCTTGATGCTACAATTGCCGGAGTTTACGATGCCGTCAGCCGATGGAACCGTAGGACCGCTGATCGACCAGGGCAGCGATAATGCGGGCGCTCGGCGCTGGCCCGATGGCGGCGCCTCGCGGATACCAAACTGGGTCTATACCGACCCGGAGATTTTTGCGCGCGAGCAGCGGCGGATTTTTGCCGGCCGGAGCTGGCTCTATGTCTGTCTCGAAAGCGAAATCCCGAAACCCGGCGATTTCAAGCGCAGCCGACTCGGCGCGGTCGAGACCGTCGCGGTGCGCGAGCCTTCCGGCGATGTCGCGGTGCTCGCCAATCGCTGCGCCCATAGGAGCGCGCAATTCTGCTCGGCATCGCGCGGCTCGGCCAAGGAATTCGTCTGCCCCTATCACCAATGGACATATGACCTCACCGGCAAATTGATCGGCGTGCCGTTTCGCCGCGGTTTTCGCGGGCAGGGCGGCATGCCCGACGATTTCCGGCTCGAAGACCACGGGCTGGAGCGCCTTAACGTGACCCGCCGCAACGGCGTCGTGTTCGCCAGCATGTCGGGTGAGACTGAGCCGCTCGAAGACTATCTCGGCCAGAACATGCTCGGTTACTTCGACCGGGTCTTTGACGGCCGCGAATTGGTCGTGCTCGGCTATTTGCGCCAGCGCATCCCGAGCAATTGGAAATTGATGTTCGAGAACATCAAGGACCCGTATCACGCCAGCCTGTTGCATGTATTCCTGGTCACCTTCGGGCTGTTCCGGCTTGACCAGCGCTCGGCGATCGAGATGGACCCGGCTGGCCGCCATGCGGTGCTGGTCAGCCGCAAGGGCGAGCAGCAGGAAAATGAGGCGACGCGCCAGATGCGCGCCTTCAAATCGAATTTCACATTGCGCGACCCGCGCCTGTTGGAGCCGGTGCGCGAATTCCCCGGCGAAGCCACCGTCGTCATGCAGACTTTCTGGCCCAATCTGATCGTGCAGCAGCAATCCAATACTTTGGCCACGCGCCAGATCATCCCGATCAGCGCCGAAGAGTTCGATCTCGCCTGGACCTTCTTCGGCTATGCCGACGACACTCCCGACATGCGCCAGCGCCGCCTGCGTCAGGCCAATCTGATGGGGCCGGCGGGTCTCGTTTCGGTCGATGACAGCGAGGCGATGCTGCTGTCGCAAGCCGGCATTGACGGCAATGACGACGCCCTGTGCATCGCCGAAATGGGCGGCCGCGCCGTTCAAGACGAGCCGCACATGGTCACTGAAACCGCGATCCGCGGCCTCTACCAATATTACCGCCGGGTCATGGACCTCTGAGCCGGCGGTGATTGCCGCTCCGGGCCTCGACGCACCAGCGGAGCTGCGCCTGCGGCTCGCCGATCTTTATTGCGCTTACATCGATGCGCTCGACGACGGCCAGCTCGAAGCCTGGCCCGATTTCTTTACCGAGGACTGCATTTACAAAATCATCCCGCGCGAGAATTTCGAGCAGAACTTGCCGGTGTCGCTGATTTATTGCGAAAGCCGGGACATGCTGTTCGACCGGGTCGTCGCGATCCGCGAGACCACATTATATCTTCCGCGACTGATGCGGCATCTGACCAGTAACATCCGATTGCGCCAGGTCCGGCCCGACGGTATGCGCCTGACCGCCAATTTCGCGCTGTTCCAAACCATGGTCGACCGCCCATCCGAACTCTTTATGTGCGGCCGCTACCATGACCGGGTCATCGACGACAGCGGTGACCTGCGCTTTGCCGAGCGCATCTGCGTCTACGACTCAACGATCGTTTCAACCTCGCTCGTCTACCCAGTCTAAAGCACAGGCCCTTCGACCGCGTGGCTGCGCTACCAGGCTTCGCGGCCGCGGGCGGGGCGGGCGATGCCGGCGCCGGTCAGTTCGCGGGCTGCGGCCTGCTCGGCTTCGTGCCGGTCGAACATCGCCTTGGCGGCGGCGTTGCGCTTGGCGCTGAACTCGGCGCGGTTGTCGCCGCACCATTGATAGGAGGCGGCGCGCGGCGCGTTGGCGCGGCTGAAATGCGGCATCACATAGCGCGCGTAGAGCTCGTAGGAGCGCTTGGTTGCTTCGAAATCGGCCCAGTTATGGGCTTGCTGGAGGAACGCGCCAAAGGCGCCCTGCTTCTCTTGCAGACGCTCGATCAGCCTGATCGCGTCGTCGGGCGTGCCGCATACGCCGTAGCGGTTTTCGACAAACCATTCGAGCGGGTCCCGGCCCGCCGGCACGATAAAGCGCGGCTGGTTGTTGTTGAGATAGCCGAGGTACTTTTCGAACCCAAAGCGGGCATTGGCAAAGGCTTGCTCGCGGGTCTCGGCGATGTGCATCGGCCCGACCAGGCGCAGGCGGTTCGGGTCCATCTCTCGGCCGTGCTCGGCGGCGACATCGCATGCGATCTGCCAGTTCGAGCCGAGCGCGTCAAAACCGAACGGGTTGGTCGCGGCGACACAGATCATGCCGAGATCGTATTTGCCGGCGAGCCGGCCGCCCGACGGGGTGACGGCGCTGACGATCGCGACCTCGGGATGAGGCTTGGTGTAGGGCAGCAAGTGTAGCCGGCAGCCCTCCATGGTGTACCAGTCGGTTTTTTCGGTGATGATCTCGCCGCGGAACAGCCGGAGGATCGCGTCCAACGACTCGGCCATGCGGTCGCGCTGGGTCAACGGGTCGATGCCCATCATGATCGCGTCGGAGGCCAACAGCCCCGGTCCGGCGCCGAACATGACCCGCCCGCGCGTCATATGGTCGAGCTGGACGATACGGTCGGCAACCATCATCGGGTGATGGTAGGGCAGGGAGATGACGCCGGTGCCAAAGCGGATGTTCTTGGTCCGCTCGGCGGCGAAAGCGATAAAGATCTCGGGCGAGCTGATGATCTCGAAACCGGCGGAATGATGCTCGCCGATCCACGCCTCATGAAAGCCGAGCTTGTCGAGCCACACCATCAATTCGAGGTCGCGCTCCAGGCACTGGGTCGGGTTTTCTTCATTGGGATGGAATGGCGGCAGAAAAATCCCGTGGCGCAGATTGACGAGTGACATTGCACCCTCGCTGGGTTAGCGGTTTTTTGGCGGGCGAGTTGCCCGCATGACAGCGCTTACGCCGATGCTAGCGAAGATCGCGGGGCAGGAGAACGCCTGTTCCGGTATTGCAGACCGGCGGGGTGCGGCTAACGGAGGAACATCATGGCGATCAAGCGCGAGAAGATTCAGCCCGACGGCGTTCATGTCGTGATCCGGGCGGGCCAGCCGGCCTACACTCAGGTCATCACCGTCAGCGGCACCGGCAAGATGGTCTTTGTCGCCGGGCAATTGGCGCGTGACGCGCAGGGCAATCTCGTCGGCAAGGGCGACATGCGCGCCCAGATCGAACAAGTCGGCGAAAACATCAAAATCTGTCTCGAAGCCGCCGGGGCGACACTCGCGGACATCGTCAAGACCAATACTTTCGTCACCGACTACGTCGAATTTTCAAAGCATGGCGATATGCGGCTGCGCTATTTTGGCCCGGCGACGCCGACCAGCACCACGGTCGAGATCAGCCGCCTCGCTGACCCCGACGCGATGATCGAGATCGAGGCGGTCGCCGTTATCGACGGCTAGCCCATGTTGATCTGAAATTCATTGCAGCGTTTTTCGCGGCCTGAGGAAGCGCTGAAGGGCGCGGTTGCTCGTCGCGATGAAGACGCGGTGATCGGAGTTCGTTAAAGTTTTTGGCGGCGCAGCGGAAATCACCGCCGGGGTCTTGCTCGCGACGCTGCCCGCGGAGGCATGCGGCGAGCGTCAGGACCTGGCACAGCGGCAACGCGATCCATTGAATAGGTAGTTTTACGGACTTGTCTGCCATGGCCCGGGGTGAGCCAAATAAAACGCTCAGTACTGAGCGGAAGAGGGGGACAGCACATGCAAAAGACGCTTTGGGGTTCTATTGCCATTTTGGGCACAGCGCTGGCGGTCGCCGGCCCGGCGGGCGCAACGACGTTCGGCACGCTTGGGAATTTCGACACCGTTAACGACACCGGCAAGGAGGCGCACGGATTCGAGATCGAGCTCGAAGGCATCAGCCCATCTGACGTGACCGATACATTCGGCGGCGCGGGGCGGGGCTTTCCGACCACGGTCGAGCGCTACGGCGCGCCCTCCGTAATCGCCACCGCCACCGGTGTGGCGATTATCTACCAGGCCACATATGCCGACGGCATGTGGTCTGCGGGCACGCCAAGCGGCATCTACACCACGCCCGGTGAAAGCTGCTGGTCAGGCGGCAACATCGGCTACGGGCCGTCCACGCCGTGCGATCACTTTGGTGTCGGCACCAGGGCGAACCCCACCAAGACCACCTACTCGTGGCTCACCGAGACGAGCCCGGGCGTCCTCAACCAGAACCGCCATTAGCCTTCCGGCTCCGACATGGACGGTGACGCCGAACCCCGCACCGGCGGCGCCGCCGCTCGTTGCCGCCGTGGTGGCGGCGCCGCCGCTCGAAGGCCAGCAGGCTTTCGGCGATGCAATGTGGGTCAAGATATTCACCACCCAGTATGATCATGCGGTGCAGCTGGAGGATTTGCTCGGCGGACAAGGGATCGTGCCTGGCCCGGCCGAAACCGAAGTTGAGTGGCAGATCCTTCAGGCCGGGCTCAACGACGAGCAGATGAACGAGGGCGACGCGAATGCCGCTGATGGCAGCGTGCTGCGGACATACCAATACTACGCCTATACCGGCGGCTACACGTCGGAGGGCGAGGTGGTGTCGGATAACGCAATCACCTCCGGGCCGGGCACCAATGTCGGCGCGTTCCTCGGCGATCAGAATGCTACCGTCAACCTTGCCGGCAACCCCGTGATTGTGGCTAGCGTGCCTGAGCCGACTAGCCTGGCGCTGCTCGGGAGCGGTCTCTTTGGCCTTCTCGCGCTGCGGCGAGCGCGGTCTCTTGCTGTGTAGTCTGGAAGAATTGAATCAGGGCGCCTCGCGGGATTCCGCTCGCCGATGCGAACCTGATCTATTACTCGACGCAATTTGGTCACTCGCGCGCTTTCGGTCTACGGGCCTGTGTGGTGGGGAAGCGAGGGGGCCTGCACGGTTGAGGCTACCCGTGTTCAGGCCACCCGCAAGCTACGGGTGCTCGGTTTCGTGGCGGTTCCCTCGATGTGAGGGAATAGGAGCGGGCATCAAAGTCGAATTCGCAGACCTTAGTTTTTGATGCTCTCGCGACCATCCGCTTCTCAACAGGCGGTGGATAAAATAAAGCGGGCGACGAGCCCGATGCCAACCGGCTACTGGTAGTTACTTCAGCTTAGTGGGCCGAAAATATTACTATTTGGTACTTTAACGTTAACGTCATTAAAGCGTCACCCAATGGCAAAATTCGGTCGCTAGCGTCCCCGCCGCGTCCGCAATTTTCCCGAGGGGACTACGATGCCAACCCGAGTTCCGCAACGCCCTGGTGCGCGTTGGCGCTTCAGACTGCTCAGCAGCGTGGCGATTTATGCGATGGCGATCAATACGCTGGCGCCGCTCGCCGCGGTGGCCGCCGACACCGGCGCCAACGACAGCAAAACAACGACGCCGATCAAGCACGTCATCACCATCATCGGCGAAAACCGCACTTTCGACCACCTGTTCGCGACCTACGTGCCGAAAAAGAAAGGCGATACCATCTTCAATCTGTTGTCGGAGGGCATCGTCAACGCTGACGGCACGCCAGGGCCGCACTATGCAAACGCCACCCAAAATCAGGCGTTGGACACGGCTGACGTTCAGAAAATCTACCTCAACAGTCCGCCGAAAACCGGCGCGTATGCGACCTTGCCGCCGCCATTTGCCTCCGGTGGTCCGCCGCCGTTCTCCACAGTCAAGGAGGCGCAAACTTTCGAGAACGGACTACCGCCGGGCTATTACAAATATCTGACCACCGGCGCAGTCCCCGGATACCTCAAAGGTAAGCCGGACATGCGGATCTATTACGACGGCCATGACGTAAACAGTCTTCCGCCGGGACCATACCAGCTAACCAACACCGTCAATCCCACCGGTCCCGTCATGACCACCGACGATTACGCAGAAAGCCCGGTGCATCGGTTCTACCAGATGTGGCAGCAGCTCGACTGCATCAAGGCCGCCGGCTGCCTGAACGATCTGTTCCCGTGGGTTGAAACGACGGTCGGCGCCGGCAGCAACGGCAATCCTCCGCCAGCGAATTTCACCTATAAAGAAGGTGCGATCGCCATGGGCTTCTACAATATCCAGCAAGGCGATGTACCTTACTTCAAACAGCTCGCCGACAATTATTCGATGAGCGACAATTTTCATCAATCGGTCGAGGGCGGTACCGGCGCCAACCACATTATGCTCGGTTACGGCGATTTGATCTGGTACAGCGACGGAAACGGCAATCCATTGACACCGCCGCACAATATGAAGGTGGGCGGCGGGGGCAAAGCCGGCGTTGTCGATGAGATCGAAAATCCGAACCCGCTGCCCAATACCAACAATTGGTACATCCAGGACGGTTATGGTGGCACGGATGCCAATGGCAAGCCCTACGGCGGCGGCAGCTACACCGATTGCTCGGACACCTCGCAGCCGGGTGTCGCGGCGCTCACCGATTATCTGAAATCAATAAACGTGAAGCCCAACTGTCAGCAGGGACGTTATTATCTGCTCAACAACTACAATCCCGGCTACTTCGGCGACGGCACCGACGCTTACGCGCAGATCAACAATCCGAAGAACACGGTGTTCACAATTCCACCGTCGAAGGTCAAAAGCATAGCCAATACGTTGTGGAAAAGTGACATCTCGTTCGCCTACTTCGGCGACCAGTTCAATGCCTATCTCGCTGATCCGTACGGGCTGTACCAAGAGCTCGGAAACACGTACTGCAACATCTGCAATTTCTTCCAGTATTCGACTTTTGTCATGACCAACCCCAAGATTCGGCAGATGGCACTGCAGGACACGACCGACCTGTACAACGACATCCAAACCTGTACCGCGGCGAGCTGCAGCCTACCCGCGGTATCGTTTGTCAAGCCCGATGGCTATCTCGACGGCCACCCTGCCTCTTCAAAGACGGACCTTTTCGAAGGATTTGCCAAAAAGATCGTCGATATGGTCAAGGCCAACCCGACACTTTGGGACAACACCGCGATTTTCATCACCTTTGACGAAGGTGGCGGGTACTATGATTCGGGTTATGTGCAGCCCCTCGACTTCTTCGGCGACGGGACGCGCATTCCGATGATCGTAGTATCGAAATACAGCACCGGCGGCCACATCACGCACACTTACACCGACCATGTCTCGATATTGAAATTTATCGAGGCGAACTGGAGTTTGCCGACGGTCACTAAACGCAGCCGCGACAATCTGCCAAACCCGGTCAGCAATGCGGCGGATCCCTACAAGCCGACCAGTGGACCGGCAATCGGCGATCTGATGGATTTTTTTAAGTTCCCCAAAACCTAAGCAGCATCGGCGGCAACATCCCGCCCCCGGATCTGCTATGTCTGGCGCCGGTCTTGCTCGCGAGACCGGCGCTTTTTTTTGACGATCAGCCGATGATCCCGGTCTCGCGCAGGCTGCGGATCTCAGCTGCGGCATAGCCGGCTTCGCGCAATATTTCGCTGCTGTGCTCGCCGACGTCAGGCGCCGGGCGCGGCGGCATTTTCTCCTGGCCGGCGATCCATAACGGGCTATCGACCGTCAGCGAGCTGCCGTCGGTGAACGGCACCAATGCCCCGCTCGCCAGGATTTGCTCGTCCTCGGCGATCTCGTCCATATCGGCGACGATCCCGAAAATCAGCCCGGCCTCGTCGAGAATCCGCCGCCATTCGGCCTGATCGCGGGTCGCGAAAATATCGTCGAGGATCCCGATCAACATCAGCGCATTGGCTTCGCGGGAGGTGTGCGTCGCAAACCGGTCATCGTCCAGCGCCGCCGATCCGATGCACGCCTTGAACTTATCCCAGCGCCATTCGTCGGCAGCGATCGACAATAAAATCCAGCGATTGTCGCGGCAGCGGTAATGGATGCGAAGCGCATTGACGCCACGCTCGCGCGGCGGCTGCGGCATCACCTTTTCGCCGCACAATGCGGCCTGCACCGAGCAGCCATTGGCCCACAATCCATTGGCCAATAATGACGAGCCGACATAAGCGCCCTTGCCGGTGCGCTCGCGCTGATAGAGTGCTGTCACGATAGCGCCGTAAGTCCCCATCGCCGAGGGATGGTCGCCCATGCCCGGCAATGACCGCGCCGGCGACGCTTCCTCGCCAGCACGCACCAGATGCATCAGTCCGGAGCGCGCCCACCATGCGGTCGCGTCAAAGCCGGGCTTGTCGGCTTCGGGTCCGGTTTCGCCATAGCCGGTGAACGAGGCATAGATCAGCCGATCGTTGAGCGGCGCCAATTCCTCGTAGGTGATGCCGAGCCGGCGGCGCACCGGCGGCGGATAATTGGTGATAAACACGTCGGCAACCGTCACCAGGCGGCGCAATACCGCCTGTCCTTCCGGCGCGCGCAAATCGAGCGCTAAGCTTCGCTTGTTGCGGCCGTCGAGGACAAAACCGGGATTGCCGGCGAGGCCCGGCCCGATCGGCGGCGTGGCGCGGCGGCGATAGGCGTCTCCGGCACCCGGCGGCTCGATCTTGACGACCTCCGCGCCAAAATCCGACATCACCGTCGCCGCCGCCGGCCCGGCAATAAAGCTGGCGCAGTCGATTACCTTCAGCCCCTCAAAGACCAGCCCGCTCATTCGATCCCTCTGCGATAGTTTGTCGAGGATCGGAGCATCCAATGATCGCGTCAATCGCTGCGACCCGGCAGCCTTGGCGCGAATCCCCGTACATCTATCAAAATGACCGTCGACCCTTTACTCGACAGCCGATCCCCAGACGACATCGGAATAGCGCCCGGCTCCGAGATGTGATACATTTTGTCGCAGCGGGTCGCGTGTTCGCTCATGCGGCGAGCCGATCGACATGCCGTCATGGGCGCCCGTGGCCCTCGAACAACTGGTTCGGGAGGAGACGGCAATGTTGACCATCCGCAACCCGGTGGAATGGGGCGTCGACCAAGTCAAGCGCGCGGGCCTAGCGGTCGAGGAGGCGGGCCACGCGGTTCATCGGGCGCAGGCCGAACTGCACTCGCCGCGCGCCGCGCGTCGCCCGGATCAGCACCACCGATCTCAAACGGGCGCTGCTTGCCGGGCTCGACGATTTCGCCGCGAGCCGCGCCGACGTCGTCGTCTTGTGCGTGATCTATCCGGTCCTCGGCCTCGTCTTGTTTCGCCTCGCCGCCGGTCATCAGCTGTTGCCGCTGCTGTTTCCGCTCGCTTCAGGCTTTGCCCTCCTCGGCCCGTTTGCCGCTATCGGCCTTTACGAAATGAGCCGCCGCCGCGAACAGGGCATGCGGATCGGCTGGGCCGATGCGTTGGGGGTGGTCCACTCACCGGCGATTGCCGCGATCGTTCTGTTGGGTCTCGTGTTGATGGCGATCTTTCTGTTATGGCTGGCCGCGGCCGAGGCGATCTATCTTCTGACGCTCGGGCCCGAGGCGCCGGCCTCGGCAGGCGCCTTTGTCCACGACCTGTTCACGACTACCGCCGGCTGGACGATGATCATTGTCGGGATTGGGGTCGGTTTCCTGTTTGCGGTCGTCGTATTGGCGATCGGCGCCGTGTCGTTTCCGCTGCTGCTGGACCGCGCCGCCGGGCTCGACACCGCGGTAGCGACCTCGGTGCAGGCAGTGCTCGCCAACCCCGGCCCGATGGCAATATGGGGCATGATCGTCGCTGCCAGCCTGGTGATCGGTTCGATCCCGTTCTTTCTCGGACTGGTGGTCGTGATGCCCGTGCTCGGCCACGCCACTTGGCACCTCTATCGCCGCATTGTCCCGCTCTGAGGATAGGGTAGAGCTTTCAAAGCTGGTGACAGGGCGCTCGCCGACGCTGCCTACCAATGCGAGATGATTTCGTACTCGGCCATATGGCCCGGCAGCATCCGTGAGCTGATCAGTCGAACCCCGGGGACCAGATCGCCAGGCGCAATCCCGCGCATGGACAAATCCTCCTCGATCACGAACACAGGGATCTTGCGCTTCTCGATCAGGTCGATGACGTCATGGTCCATGCGCGGCGCCTGGGTCTGCTGCCACGCGCCGACCGTAAGCCCCGCGACGCCTTGCCCGGCGACGGCGTAGTTCACGGCGTTTCCGCGTAGAACCACGGTGTGCTCGGCGCCCGCGCCCTGCATTGCCGCGAGCAGCCAGAGGATCGTATCGTCCTGCTCTTCCATAACCGCCCGATAAGCCAACTCGACGATGTTCAGCGTCTTCTTGGCCATCTGATCCCTCACTTTGTCGGTATGGCGAGGACGTTGTCGGATGCTTCGCAGAACGCGTGGAAGTCGGCCGGGGAGCCCCGACGGGTATCGGCGACAAACTCGCCGACGCCGCGCTCGTCGACGCACATGCCGCAGTTAACCCAATCGACCTTGCCGCCATTATTCGCTGCGAGCGCGAGTAAGGCCGCAACCTGATCCTTTGTCGTGGGGTGATTTTCCTCGGCGAGGTTCTTGCCGTGCACCGGGTTTGGATGCGGCGCCTGCTTCGCGAAAGCCAACCCAGCCGCCCCTTCGTAGGCGAACACGTTGATGTTGTGTCCTCGCTGGGCCATGGCGCCGAGGATGCGGAACGCGGTCGTCAGATTTTCGGATTCATAGGGCGGATCCATCAAGGCGACGGCGAATGTCTTTCGGGGCATGGCGGTCTCCTAATGCCAGAGGGTCTTGTGGCCAGCTTCGAGGTGGTCGACGACGATTTCGATCGGCGCGATCTCGACGCCATCGAGGAGTTTGTTGATGCCTCGCTGTCGGAGAGCGAATTCGTCGGCGAGCATTTTAACGCCGGAGTTTACGAGCGCTTGCAGCTTCCGGGCCTCCGCTGACGGTCGCACCGCCAAAACCGCATTTTGCGTGAGAAAAAGGGTGACTTCGTTACCTGCCTCGACGAGCCCGCGCGCCAGCTCGTAATAATATCCGACATCATTCGACTCGAACGGATCTTTCGATTCGATCAGCAAGTATTCGGCCACGTCCGTACCTCTCCCCTTTTATAGCCCGTGCGAGCCGGCAATGTTACTCCGAGGAATAGTTAACC
The DNA here is from genome assembly GCA_963777435.1 of uncultured Alphaproteobacteria bacterium. Classification (GTDB taxonomy): domain Bacteria; phylum Pseudomonadota; class Alphaproteobacteria; order ATCC43930; family CGMCC-115725; genus AP-15. The sequence continues at coordinate 759,173 of CAVZQT010000003.1, read as the reverse complement.
ATCCGCCCTCAACAGGACGGCGTTTAGCATGTCGTCTCGGGTCGTCCCAAAAGACGGCTTCCGACTGAATTTATACACCCTTTTGGATTACTCGGGCATTTTAATCGGGAAGTGCGTCTCGTTATCGCGTCCGTAACCCAATGATCTAACGTAACCGGGCTCACTGTTGCAAACCGTGAATCAATCGCAGCCGCGGCAATGGCCGGGCCGACTCTGGCATCTCGGTTCGGTCTTACTTCACCTTACCTTTACACACGATTGCGGCGGGGGAAATGATCTGCTAGCAGTGTGATCATGCTTAAATTCGGCGAAGCGCAAAATTTCGGTGGTGGCCCGTCTAATTCAGGCGGCCATCGTTTGACTATTTCGATAACGGCCGCCTCGGAATTCCGGGCGGCCTTCGCATTTCTAGGAGCGAACTCCTCCCCGGATCTTCGCAGGCGGCCCCGACGGAAAGGGGGCTCGCATGCAGGTCACCCGCTATGCGACCCAAGGCGGCGTCGCGGTAACCCGCGAAATTCGTGAAGAACACTATCAGCCGGCTGACAACGCGCTGGCCCGGGCGCTCGACGAGCGGCGCGGCGTGTTGTTTTCGTCGAGCTTCGAATTTCCCGGCCGCTACACGCGCTGGGACATGGGGTTTGTCGATCCGCCGCTCGCTTTCACGGCGCGCGGCCGGCGTTTTGCGATCGAGGCGCTGAACCGGCGCGGCCGGGTCTTGCTGCCGGCAGTGGCCGGCGCGCTTGCGGAATTGCCGGCAACGCGGCTCGACCATAGCGGCGACGACCGGATCGACGGCGAAATCGCCGAGAGCGACGAGCGCTTTTCCGAAGAACAGCGCAGCCGCCAACCTTCGGTGTTTTCGGTATTGCGAGCGCTTGTGGAGCTGTTCCGCAGCGCCGAAGATCAGCATCTCGGGCTCTACGGCGCCTTTGGCTACGACCTCGTCTTTCAATTCGAGCCGATGGCCTTGCGATTGCCGCGACCCGAGGACCAGCGCGACCTGGTGCTGTATTTGCCCGACGAAATCCTGGTCGTCGATCATATGCGCCAGATCGCGGCGGTTCATCGCTACGAGTTCGAGTTTGGCGGCGCCTCGACAATCGGATTGCCGCGCGCCACCGCCGCCGCACACTATCGGCCCGACCGGGCGCCGGCAATCGGGCCGGCCGAAAGCGACCACGGTCCCGGCGAATATGCCGCACTGGTCGAACGCGCCAAGCAAGCGTTTGTCCGCGGCGATTTGTTCGAGGTGGTGCCGGGCCAGCTTTTCGCCGATCGCTGCCCGGACCCGCCGAGCGTCGTTTTTCAGCGCCTGCGCCAGGCCAATCCGGCCCCCTATGGCGCGCTGATCAATCTCGGCGACGGCGAGTTTCTGGTCTCGGCGTCACCGGAAATGTATGTGCGGGTCGAAGGCCGGCGCATCGAGACCTGCCCGATCAGCGGCACGATCGCCCGCGGCCGCGACCCGGTCGAGGACGCCGAGCGCATCCGCGAACTGCTCAATTCGACCAAGGACGAGAGCGAATTGACGATGTGCACCGATGTCGACCGCAACGACAAGTCGCGGGTCGCGGTGCCGGGCAGCGTGCGCGTCATCGGCCGCCGCCAGATCGAGCTCTATTCGCGGCTGATCCACACCGTCGACCACGTCGAGGGTCGAGTTGCGCGCTGAATTCGACGCACTCGACGGATTTTTGAGCCACGCCTGGGCGGTGACCGTGACCGGCGCCCCGAAATTATGGGCGATCCGCTTTATCGAAGAGCAGGAGCGCTCGTCGCGCCGCTGGTATGGCGGTGCGATCGGCCGCGTCACCTTTGACGGCAACATGAACACCGGGCTGACCCTGCGCACGATCCGCATGAAAGACGGAGTCGGCGAAGTGCGCGCCGGCGCCACCTTGCTGTTCGACAGCGATCCGCATGCCGAAGAAGCCGAAACCCGGCTGAAGGCCTCCGCGCTGTTTAGCCGCGATCCGCGGCAGACGGCAACGGCGACCGCCGCGCCGGCTACGGCCCTGAGCGACGCGGGTCGGGGCCGTAAAGTGTTGCTGATCGACCACGAAGATTTGTTTGTCCACACGCTCGCCAATTACATCCGCACGACCGGCGCCGAGGTCGTCACGATGCGGCCGGACCTGGCGCGCGCCGAACTGAGGCAGGGTAGCTCGCCCGATCTCGTCGTGTTGTCGCCGGGGCCGGGCCGGCCCGCCGATTTCGCGATGAACGAGACGCTTGGTCTGGCGATCGGGCGGTCGTTGCCGGTGTTTGGCGTGTGTCTCGGCTTGCAAGGGATTGTCGAATATTTCGGCGGTGCGCTCGACCTGCTGGGCGTGCCGATGCACGGCAAGCCGTCGACCGTGCAGGGTGCTCGGAGGCCGGGTGCTAGCGCGGACTGCCAGCCGAGTTCACCGTCGGCCGCTACCATTCGCTGCATGCCCGCCGCGCCGTGCTGCCCTCCTCGTTGAGGTGACCGCGGAGACGGCGGACGGCGTCATCATGGCGATCGAGCACAACGAATTGCCGATCGCCGCGGTGCAATTTCATCCCGAAATCGGTGATGACCCTTCGCGACGAGGTCGGCATGCCGATCATCGCATCGATGTTTTCGGTGTTGGCTCCGCCGCGGGCGGTTCGCTCGGATCTCGCCGCGCAAAGCTGAATCAGACTTTGTCAGAACAACCGGTCGAGGGTTTCGCGATGAATATCGACCGGGAAACGAGCCCGCAAGGTCCCGGCAAATTCGTCCCTCAGATCCTCCTGGATGCCGGCGGTGACTTCGCGCGACAGATCGGCGGTGTCCTTTGCCGCGGGTTTTGGCACGTCCACCTTGGTCAGCTGGGCAACATAGGAGCCGGTCGGATCTGAGGTTGTGACAACACCGCCGAGCTTGGCCGCAAACAACTTATCGACCAGTGCGGGCGGCAGCCCCGGCGTGTTGTCGGCCTGGCGCCCGAACGGCGGCGAAGTCGTCGTCTTCAGTCCTTTGCCAGCGGCAATCGCCGAGAGCTGCATCCCCGGCTTGGTCTCGGCCGCCAACGCCGTCGCTTCCTTGGCAACTTTGTCCTGGCGCTTTTCAGCCTGCCAGGCGGCGATTGCCTTGTCCTTGACCTCGGCGAGCGGTCGGACCGATGGCGGCACAATTTTGTCGACGTGCAAAACAAAGATGGCGCCGTCCGGGGTTTGGGTGACGCGGCTCGTCCGACCCTCATCGGTCGCAAAGGCGAGCTTGAGCACTTCGGTCGGCGCCACCGGCAAGTCCACTTTTTTGCCGTCGCGACTTTCCCCTTTGTCATCGACAGACGCGACATCCGTCTTCTTCAACCCGAACTGCGTCGCGGCTTCACCAAGCGTAGCGCCGCCGGCGATTGCGTCGTCGACATGATTGGCGACTGCGTACAAGCGATCGACCGCCTCGCTATGCGCCAAATCGGCCTGCAACTTTGCCTTCACCTCGTCAAAGCTCTGGGTCGTCGGCGGGGCGATTCTGGCGACCCGCAGGATGTGCCAGCCGAGCGGCGATTTGATCGGCTGGCTCGGTTTAGCAACCGGCAGGCCGAAGGCGACATCCGCCAGGTGCTGGGGCAACTCCTCCTTCTTGACGAGACCGAGATCGATTGTCTGCGGGTCCTGCCCGACGACTGTCCGCGCGACCTCGGTCCAGTCTTTGCCGGCCGCGAGTGCTGCTTCGGCTGCCTTTGCTTTCTCCTCGGTCGGCGCCAAGATTTGTTGTACGTCGCGCCGCTCGGGCAGAATGAACTCGTCCTGCCGCTGGTCATAGGCGCTCTTCAGCTTGTCCTCGGGGATAGTGATCTTTTGCGCCAAGTCGGATGGGGTCAGGCTCGCCATCACAAAGCCGCGATATTCGGGAGCGCGGAACATGTCCTGATGGGCATCATAGAATTTCGTCAGCTCGGCATCGCTCGGCTGCCCGACATCGCCGGCCCCGGCGACGGGCAATGCCGCGATATCGGAGACGCGTTTTTCGTTGCGGTATTGATATAGGCGGTCGACGAGCGTCGGCGGTGCCACGGCTCCGGCGCTAATCGCCGATAAAAGATCGCTGCGCGGGATTTCGCGGCGGACGCGCTCGACATACTGCGCCTCGCTCATGTGGTTGGCCGCCAGCAATGCACTAAAGGCGTTGCGGTCGAATGCGCCGCCGGCGCCGCGGAACATCGGGTCTTGCGTGATCGCGTCGCGGATTAGAGCGTCGGACACGTCGAGCTGCATTCGCCGCGCTTCCTGGTCCAGCAGACTCTCGTCGATCAGCTGCCCGAGCACCTGCTGGACAACGCCCATTTGCTTTGCTTGATGAAGGTCGACCGCGGTGCCGAGCCGAGTGCTCAGCCGTTCGAGCGCCGGCTGAAGCGCTGATTGTAATGTCGCGGCGTCGATGCCCTGGCCGCCGACCGTGGCAATCGTGGTATCGGTCGGACGGTTGCGAAAGATATCGCCGATGCCCCAGATCCCGAAAGTCAGGATCAGCAGCGCGAACAGGGCCTTGACGACGACCGACCCGGCCTTGGAACGAATAGCCTGCAGCATAGCCATGACGGCAAACCGCCCGATAACAGCGGGACGGAAGAATTGACCGGCTCCCGATACCGGTGAGATCGTATCTGCATCGATGATAGGCAGGCGTTCGCGGGGCCGCAACTATCCCCTCTGCGCCGCCGGGTAGGAGGCATCTCTAATGACGGAACGCAAAAAGCTCGTCGCCGGGAATTGGAAGATGAACGGGCTGCGCTCCGACGGGATCGCGGTAGTGGGCGAATGTGCCGGGCGGGCGCGGACGGCGGGCGGCGCCGATAACCTTGCTTGCGATCTGTTGATTTGTCCTCCGGCGACATTGCTCGTGCTGGTCCATGATGCGCTCGCCGGTAGCGGCATCGCGCTGGGCGGACAGGACTGCCATCCGGCGCCGAAGGGCGCGTTCACCGGCGACATTAGCGCCGAAATGCTGGCCGACGCGGGCTGCAGCCACGTGATCCTCGGGCATTCCGAGCGCCGTCACTGGCATGGCGAGACCGATGCCCTGGTTTGCGAAAAGGTCGGCGCCGCCTGGCGCGCAGGATTGATCCCGGTGGTCTGCGTCGGCGAAACCTTGGCGCAGCGCCAGGCGGGTGAGGCGGTCGCGACCGTGACGGCGCAGCTCGCCTGTTCGCTGCCCAAGCCCGACGCCGTTGCCGGAATAATAATCGCTTACGAACCGGTTTGGGCGATCGGGACCGGCCTTAGCGCCAGCCTCGAGGATATCGCTGCGATGCATGCGGCAATTCGCCGGGATCTCTCGGCCGAAACCCGGATCCTCTACGGCGGTTCCGTCAACCCAACCAATGCGGCCGACATTCTCGCGCTCGACGATGTCGACGGCGCTCTTGTCGGCGGGGCCAGCCTCGACGCCGATTCGTTTTGGACCATCGCCCGCAGCTGCGGCTAAGCGGATCAGCTGGGAGCTGGTCAGGACCCTAGCGAGGCGCTAGATATAACGGCCATGATTTTTGTTTTGCTTGTCATCCATGTGATGGTGGCGATCTCGCTGGTCGGGGTCGTGCTGCTGCAAAAGAGCGAAGGCGGCGCACTGGGGATCGGCGGCGGCGGCATGTCCGGGTTCATGACCGGGCGTTCGACCGCGAATCTGTTGACCCGCGCGACAGCGATATTGGCGGCCGCATTTTTCACGACGAGCATACTGCTGGTTGTGATGCACAATCGGGCGCGCGCCCCGGTTTCGATCATCGATCAGGGCGCCCCGACGATGCCGGCCCGACCGGTAATCCCGGCGGCGCCGACGACCCCGACAGCGCCCGCAGCACCCGCAAAATCATCGCCCGCGGCCCCAGCTAAACCGGCGGCCCCCGCCGCTCCCGCACCGGCAACCCCAAGCGTCCCGCTCGCCCACTAAACGGCACGGCGTCTGTCGATACCCTCCGCGCAGGGCCGCAACGCCCTGCGGAAACGCGCATGCGAGGCATGCACGCGTTCCACGCCTGCATTTACCATGTAACCAGGCGGCGGATCGTGTATTAAGGGATTCCATGACGCGGTTTATCTTTATTACCGGCGGCGTGGTCTCCTCGCTTGGCAAAGGTTTATCGGCCGCTGCACTCGGCGCCCTATTGCAGGCGCGCGGGTTCCGGGTCCGGCTGCGCAAGCTCGACCCGTACCTCAATGTCGATCCGGGCACGATGAGCCCCTACCAGCACGGCGAGGTCTACGTCACCGATGACGGCGCCGAGACCGATCTCGATCTCGGCCATTATGAGCGCTATGTCGGCGTCCCATCGCGGCGCAGCGATTCGGTCACGACCGGGCGAATCTACTCGACCGTCATCAGCCGCGAGCGCCGCGGCGAATATCTCGGCGCCACGGTGCAGGTAATCCCGCACGTCACCGACGCGATCAAGGAGTTCATCCAGGCCGATCTCGACGGCGAGGATTTTGTGCTCTGCGAGATCGGCGGCACCGTCGGCGACATCGAAAGCCTGCCATTCCTCGAAGCGATTCGCCAACTCGGCTACGAACTCGGCCGCGAGCGGGTTATGTTTGTGCACCTGACCTTGGTGCCGTACATCTCGTCCGCCGGCGAACTGAAGACCAAACCGACCCAGCATTCGACCAAAGAATTGCTGGCGCTCGGCATCCAGCCAGACATTCTGTTGTGCCGCTGTGATCGCCCGATCCCGCCTGCCGCCCAGCGCAAGATCGCGCTATTCTGCAATTTGCGCGAGAGCCGGGTGATCCCTGCGATCGACATCGACACGATTTATGGCGTTCCCGCCGCGTATCATGCCGAGGGCTTTGACCGCGAGGTCTGCGCGCATTTCGGCCTCGATGCGCCGGAGCCGGATCTCGAGCGCTGGAACGAAATCGTCGATCTGATCCACAAGCCCGAGGGACGGGTCACGATCGCCGTCGTCGGCAAATACACCCACTTGCCGGACAGCTACAAATCACTGGCCGAGGCGATGACCCATGGCGGCATCGCCAACCACGTCGGCGTCGACCTCGATTGGATCGATTCGGAAGTGTTCGACGCCGAGAGCGAGGCGGTCCGCAAGCTCGAAGGCGTGCACGGCATTTTGGTGCCGGGCGGCTTTGGCGAGCGCGGCACCCTCGGCATGATCAAAGCCGCCCGCTTTGCCCGCGAGCGCCGGGTGCCGTATTTCGGCATCTGCTTTGGCATGCACATGGCGGTGATCGAGGCGGCCCGCGACCTCGCCGATCTGCCAGGCGCCGGCTCGACCGAATTCGGACCGTGCTTACACCCGGTCGTCGGGTTGATGACCGAATGGACCCGCGGCAACACCGTCGAGCGGCGCAATTCGACCGACGATCTCGGCGGTACGATGCGGCTTGGCGCCTATCCGGCGATGCTGTCAGCGGGTAGCCGGGTGGCCGAGATCTACGGCGCCGGGGAGATTAGCGAGCGCCATCGCCATCGCTACGAGGTCAACATAAACTACAAGGCGCGGCTCGAAGCCACTGGGTTGCGGTTTTCAGGCATGTCGCCCGATGGTGAGTTGCCCGAGATCGTCGAGATCCCCGATCACCCATGGTTCATCGGCGTCCAGTTTCACCCCGAGCTGAAGTCAAAGCCGTTCGCGCCGCACCCGCTGTTCACCTCGTTCATTCGCGCCGCCCGCGACCAGTCGCGCTTGGTGTGACGGCGTCGGATAATGCGCTAAGATCCTAATCTTTCTGTCATCCCGGCGGAGGCCGGGACCCACTGTTCCGCTTTCGAGACGGTTGAAAGGTGGGTCCCGGCCTCCGCCGGGATGACGTTAAAATGGGAGCGCTGGGGAGAATGGGGGGCCAGCAGCAGAGACAGTCCAGGCATGTCACGGTCGGCGAGATCACGATCGGCAACGATTTGCCGCTGGTTTTTATCGTCGGGCCGAACACGCTCGAATCGCGGGCGCACGCGCTCGAAATGAGTGCGGCTCTGGCCGAACTCGCGGAAAAGCTAAACATCCCGCTGATTTACAAGACCTCGTTCGACAAGGCGAACCGCTCGTCGCTGGCCGGCGCGCGCGGGATCGGGATGGAAGCCGGATTGCCGATCCTCGCCGAGGTGCGCGAGCGTACCGGGCTGCCGGTACTGACCGACATCCATGCGCCCGAGCAGTGCGCGCCGGTGGCGGAAGTCGTCGATATTCTGCAGATCCCAGCGTTCCTTTGCCGCCAGACCGATTTGTTGCTCGCCGCGGGCGAAACCGGCAAGCCGGTCAACATCAAGAAGGGCCAGTTTCTCGCACCCTGGGACATCAAGCACGCGGCGGCAAAGATCGCGTCTACCGGTAACGAGCAGATCTTGCTGTGCGAGCGCGGCGCCAGCTTTGGCTACAACACATTGGTTGTCGACTTCAGGTCCTTGCCGATCATGGCGGAGACCGGGTATCCAGTCGTATTTGATGCGACCCATGCGGTGGCGCAGCCGGGCGGCCTCGGCGACCGTTCGGGCGGAGAGCGAGAATTTGCGCCGGTCCTGGCCCGCGCCGCGGTCGCCGTCGGGGTCGCAGCGGTCTTCATCGAGACCCATCAGGACCCCGACAGCGCTCCTTGCGAGGGCCAGACGATGTTGCCGCTCAAGGCGATGCCGGAGCTGATCAAAACGCTGGCCGCGCTTGACCGGGTGGCGAAAAGTCGGCCGGTAAGCGGCTGACTAGGGCGTGTCGTCAATTGAGCCAGATTGTAACGGCGGCGAGGTGAACGGCGGCGAGGAAATTTCTGGCGGTTTTGTCGTAGCGGGTAGCGATGGCGCGAAACTGCTTGAGTTTGCAGAAGAAGTTTTCGATCAGGTGGCGCTCTTTATAGAGTTCCCGGTCGAATTGGCGCGGCGCTAAACGGTTTGACCGGGGCGGGATGACAGCTGATTTGCCGGCGGCGGCGAGCGGCTCGAAGACCCGCTTGTCGGCATCGAAGGCGGTGTCGGCGATCAGCCGATCCGCGGTCATTTGCGGCAGCAGCGCGTCCGCGCCGACCAGATCATGCGCCTGTCCAGGCGACAACAGAAAAGCCAATGGCCTGCCAAGCGCGTCGACTAGGGCATGGATTTTCGAGCTCAGCCCACCGCGGCTGCGGCCGATGGCTTGATCCTCATCTTTTTTTGGGCGCGCCGGCGCTGTGCTGATGGGCCCGGACAATTGTGCTGTCGATCATCGCATATTCGTTGTCGGCATCGGCGGCCAGGTGCTGAAACACTCTGTGCCATAGCCCGTTCTTGGCCCAGCGGCTAAAGCGGCGATGCGTGTTCTTCCAACCGCCAAACCGTTCCGGCAGGTCGCGCCACGGAATTCCGGCGCGATAGCGGTACAACACCGCTTCGACGAACCGGCGATTATCTTGCGCGGTGACACCGACGTCTCCCGGCTTTCCCGGGAACAAGTGTTTGATCCGGTCCCACTGCTCATCGCGCAATCCATATCGGGTCATGGGTCAGCCCTGTACCAAGCCGACTCTCCATGAATCACATTACTTCTAGCCGCGGTAGACTTGTTTTACTTTCTATACTCATGCTCAGACTCGGTATACGTGCACGACACGCCCTAGCCCGAGCGCCCGATCGGGCGAGGTTGGTCGAACACCACCGGTTCGGCGTCGCTGCCGTCATTATGAAGGGCGTGTTGACCATAAGTCTTTACGCCGGGGGGTAGGATCGTATCGTGGCGCGCCATGTCGATGAAGATATGTCGGGAATTATCCGGGCCAAAGTCGAACCAGTCCGGTTCGTCGAAGGTGCCAGCGTACACGCCGTAGCTTTCAGGAAATCGGTCGAAAGACAAATAGAGCTTGGTCCCGCAGCCATCGCAGAAATGGATACGAAGCATTTTGCCGCTTCCGGCGGACTGCAGGTCAAAGGTTGAGGGTGTGCCTGATGTGATGCTAAAATTTTCGCGCCGAAAGATCGGCTCCACCATATAGGCCGAACCGGTGGCGCGCTGGCAGAAGCGGCAGTGGCAGATGGTGACGCGCGCGGGCTCGCCGCGAACCTCGTATCGGACGGCGCCGCAGAGACAGCCGCCGCGCTGAGTTAGGGTAGCCATTTGCAATCCCCGCTGAATTGCGCTGGGGGAAGTGTATCATCGGGTGTTTTTCCGACCATTGGAATTCGCATAATGACCGCCATCGCCGACATCCATGCCCGCGAGATCCTCGACAGCCGCGGCAATCCGACGGTCGAGGTCGAGGTCACGCTTGATGGCGGCACAATGGGCCGCGCGGCGGTCCCGTCCGGCGCCTCGACCGGAGCGCACGAGGCCATCGAGAAGCGCGACGGCGGTCCGCGCTTTGGCGGCAGGGGCGTGATGCAAGCGGTCGAGGCCGTCAATGGCGAGATCTTCGATGCGCTTTCGGGGTTCGACGCGGCCGACCAGCTGGCTCTCGACCGGACCCTGATCAATCTCGACGGAACCCCCAACAAGGCGCGGCTCGGCGCCAATGCGATCCTCGGGGTCAGCCTGGCGGCCGCGCGCGCCGCCGCCGCCGATTTCGACCAACCGCTCTACCGCTATGTCGGCGGTGTATTTGCCCGCACCCTGCCGGCGCCGATGATGAACATCCTGAACGGCGGCGTGCATGCCGACAACCCGATCGACATCCAGGAATTCATGGTGATGCCGGTCGGCGCCGCTTCTGTTACCGAGGCGATCCGCGCTGGCTCGGAGATTTTTCATACCCTCCGTAAGAAGCTCGCCGATGCCGGACATAATACCAATGTCGGTGACGAAGGCGGGTTCGCGCCCAACCTCGCTTCGGCCGACGCCGCACTTGGCTTCATCATGCAGGCGATCGAGGCCGCCGGTTATCATCCGGGCGACGATGTCGTGCTGGCGCTCGACCCGGCGGCGAGCGAGTTTTATCGCGACGGAGCCTATCGCATCGAGGGCAAGACCCTCGATAATCATGCGCTCACCGCTTATTGGAAGGATCTCGTCGACCGCTATCCGATTGTCTCGATCGAAGATGGCATGGCCGAGGATGATTGGGACGGGTGGACGCTGCTGACCCGTGAACTAGGACAAAAGATTTCAGCTGGTCGGTGACGACGTCTTTGTGACCAACCCGACGCGATTGCGTCAGGGGATCGAACGCGGCGCCGGCAACGCGCTCTTGGTCAAGGTCAATCAGATCGGCACATTGTCCGAAACGCTTGAAGCGGTAGAGATCGCCCAGCGCGCCGCTTGGGGCACGGTGTTTTCGCACCGGTCGGGCGAGACCGAGGATACGACGATCGCCGATCTGGCGGTCGCCACCAATGCCGGCCAAATCAAGACCGGATCATTGTCGCGTTCCGATCGCTTGGCCAAGTACAACCAGCTGATCCGAATCGAGGAGCAGCTAGGCGACTCGGCGGTTTATGCCGGGCGCTCGGTTTTCGCCCGCCGCGCCTAGCGCACCACGTTGCGGTTGACGCGGAGCCGAGCTGGTGATCGATTTACGCGATGATCTTGTCGCGCGTGTTAAGGCGGTGGGGGCGGGCACTGGCGTGGCCCGCCTTTGGCGTCGCACTGACCTGTTATTTCGCTTACAATCTGGTCATCGGTGATCGCGGCTTGCTGGCCTGGCGGCGGCTCAGTCAGGAGCTGCAGACGGAACAATCCCACCTTGCGGCGCTTCAGTCCGCGCGCCAAGCGGTAGACCGAAAAGTCGCCGATCTGACGCCGAGCCACCTCGACCGCGATCTGCTCGACGAGCGGGTGCGCGCGACATTGAACCTGGTGGCACCCAACGAGCTGGTGATCATGCGAGAGGCACCCGGACGTTGAGCTGACCAGCAATCGTCCGGGCCGGCTGTCGCGTTCTGAGCTCTATCAATTCTTGCTTTGCGCACAAGGTGTTGAACAGGTCGCGGTTGCAAACCCGGCGATCTGCCGGCATGCTCCGGTCCTGCTTTGATACGCATTGCGGCGGGCGCCCGAGGAGGCGAAATGGCGGCAACACGCAAGGGTAAGCCGGTCGACGTCGCCGAGCTCGAGGCGTCGCCCAAGGAACTGCTCGGCTTTTACCGCGACATGCTGCTGATCCGCCGCTTTGAGGAACGCGCCGGACAAATGTACGGCATGGGCCTGATCGGCGGCTTTTGTCACCTGTACATCGGGCAGGAAGCTGTCGTCGTCGGCATGCAGGCGGCGCTGAAGGAAGGCGATACGATCGTCACCTCCTATCGCGATCACGGCCATATGCTGGCCTGCGGCATGGACCCCAAAGGGGTGATGGCCGAACTGACCGGCCGCCGTACCGGCTATTCGCACGGCAAGGGCGGCTCGATGCATATGTTCAGCCGCGAAAAGAACTTTTTCGGGGGCCATGGCATTGTCGGAGCGCAGGTGCCGATCGGCACGGGTCTCGCCTTCGCCCATCGCTATCGCGACGACGGGCTGATCTCCGTCACTTATCTCGGCGACGGTGCGATCAACCAAGGCCAGGTCTACGAGAGCTTCAACATGGCGGCATTGTGGAAGCTGCCGGTTGTCTATGTCATCGAAAACAACCGCTACGGCATGGGTACGTCGATCGACCGGGCGTCGGCCCGCACCGATCTGTATCACCGCGGCATGGCGTATGGGATCCCCGGAGAACAGGTCGACGGCATGAATGTGCTGGCGATCCACGAGGCCGGGCTCGCGGCATCTGAGCACGCGCGATCCGGCCAGGGCCCGCTGATCCTCGAAATGCTGACCTACCGCTATCGCGGTCACTCGATGTCGGACCCGGCGAAATATCGCACCCGCGACGAAGTCGACCGGATGCGCACCGAGCACGATCCAATCGAGCAGGCGCGGCACCGGCTGATCGAGGGCGGCACCGACGAGGCGGCGCTGAAGGAGATCGAAGCGGAGGTCCGCAAGCGCGTCGCCGAGGCGGCACAATTCGCCCAGGACAGCCCGGAGCCCGACCCCGCGGAATTGTGGACGGACGTGCTGGTCGACGCCTGAGCTATCGCCAACTACATTATTGCTAAGACCGGACCGACAGCCGTGATGATGGGCCGCAACATGCAGCCCGGGCGGCGGGAGACTGCGATAGGCCATGGCTACCGAAGTGCTGATGCCGGCGCTGTCGCCGACAATGACCGAGGGCAAGATCGCACGCTGGCTCAAAAGCGAGGGCGACGCAGTCCGTTCGGGTGACGTGCTCGCCGAGATCGAGACCGACAAGGCGACGATGGAAGTCGAGGCGGTCGACGAGGGCGTGCTCGCCAAAATCGTGATCCCTGAAGGCACCGACCACGTCGCGGTCAACACGCCGATCGCGGTCATCGCGGGTAACGGCGAAGAAGTCGCGGCTAACGCTCAGCCCGCCCCGGCACCCGCGCCCAATGGACATCAGCAATCTTCGCAGCAGGATGCGCTGAGGGTGCGGCCGCCACAACCGACGCCTCCGACATCCGCGCCGGCGCCCGCCCGATCGGCTCCATCCCTTGAACCCGAATACACTGGCGCCACGCGCACGATCACGGTGCGGGAGGCGTTGCGTGACGCGATCGCCGAGGAGATGCGGCGCGACGACACGGTGTTCCTGATGGGTGAGGAAGTCGCCGAATACCAGGGCGCCTACAAAGTCAGCCAAGGGTTGTTGCAGGAATTTGGCGCGCGGCGGGTCATCGACACGCCGATCACCGAGCAAGGGTTCGCCGGCCTCGGGGTCGGTGCGGGTTTTGCCGGATTGCGCCCGATCGTCGAGTTTATGACCTTTAACTTCGCGATGCAGGCGATCGACCAAATCATCAACTCGGCCTCAAAGACCCATTACATGTCAGGTGGCCAAATGAGTTGCCCGATCGTGTTTCGCGGGCCGAACGGGATCGCGGCCCGGGTCGCCGCGCAACACTCGCAATGCTATGCGAGCTGGTACGCTCATTGCCCCGGGCTCAAAGTAGTGGCGCCGTTTACCGGCGCCGATCACAAGGGCTTGCTCAAATCGGCGATCCGCGATCCCAATCCGGTCGTATTTCTCGAACACGAGCTGGTTTACGGCGAAAGCTTTGCGGTTCCCGACGATCCGGAATTCATTGTGCCGATTGGCAAAGCGCGCATCGCTCGTGCCGGCGAGCATGTCACGATCACGGCCTTCTCGCGAATGGTCAAACTGGCGTTGCAGGCCGCCGAAGAACTGGAAAAGGCCGGGATTTCCGCTGAGGTGATCGATTTGCGGAGCCTGCGGCCGTTCGACGCCGAGACCGTCGCGGCCTCGGTCAAGAAAACCAACCGCATCGTCACGGTGGAAGAGGGTTGGCCGTTCGCCGGTATCGGCGCCGAGATTGCCGCATTGATCATGGAACAATGCTTTGACTGGCTCGATGCGCCGGTCAAGCGCGTGGCCGGCAAGGACGTGCCGTTGCCCTACGCCGCCAATCTCGAACATCTGGCGGTGCCGCAGGTCGACGATATCGTCGCGGCCGCCCGCGAAATCGCCTACCGCTAGGTCTTCATGCGAGCGTCATTGCGAGCGGGGCGCACCAATCCCTGCCGACGAGTTCGTGCGTTTCAGGAGCGAGAGGGTTCAGAGATAACGAACGGCAAAACGCTTCCCCGGCGGAAGCCGGGGCCCACCCTTCAAGCGCTCGAAAGGCGGATCGGTGGGTCCCGGCTTTCGCCGGGAAAGCTATCGTGCTCGCTTCGTAAAAGATGCGGCCGCGCCCGGCCAAACTCCACCTGCGCTCGCTGCTGATTAGGTGATTGGGACATGCCGATCGAAATCCTGATGCCGGCACTGTCGCCGACAATGACCGAGGGCAACCTGGCCAAATGGCTCAAGCGGGAAGGCGACGAAGTCCATTCGGGCGACGTATTGGCCGAAATCGAAACCGACAAGGCGACGATGGAGGTCGAAGCTGTCGATGACGGCCGCGTCGGCAAGATCCTGGTCCCCGAGGGCACCCAAGGGGTCAAGGTCAACCAGCCGATAGCGCTGCTGCTAGGCGAGGGCGAAGATGCCGCGGCGTTGAGCGTGACTGCCTCGTCGACTGGCGCTTCCACGGCTGCTGAGCCTTCCCCGGCGGTAGCATCTCCGCCCCCACCTCGCGAAAGTGGAAACGCAAATCCGTCGCCTTCGCCCGCGCGACCGCAACCGGCAAATGTCGGCAACGGCCATGACCGGCGCATTTTTGCCAGCCCACTGGCGCGCCGCATGGCGCAGCAGGCCGGCCTCGACCTCGCGACGTTGACCGGCTCGGGCCCGCAAGGGCGGATCGTCAAATCCGATATCGAAGCTGCGATCCTGAAGGCGCGCCAGCCCGCCGCCCCGCTAGCGTCGCCACCGACGGCCCGGCCCGCCGCTGCGCCAGCAGCCGCGGTGCCGGCGCTCGCGCCGACTCCGGCGACGGTTTTGACAAAGGAGCGGGTGCTGGCGCTCGCCGGCAATCGGCCATACACCGAGCGGCCGCTCAATGCGATGCGCCGCGTCATCGCCCGGCGGCTGACCGAGTTCGAAACAGACGGTCCCGCATTTCTATCTGACGATCGACTGCGAGATCGACGAGCTGCTGAAATTCCGCAAAGAGCTGAATGCGAAGTCGGAGGCCTACCGGATTTCGGTCAATGACTTTGTGATCCGCGCCGCCGCGCTCGCTCTGCGCCAGGTGCCGGCGGCGAACGCGTCGTGGAGCGATGAGGCGATCCTGCAATGGGATGCGGTCGACATCGCCGTCGCGGTGGCGCTGGATGATGGGTTGATCACCCCGATCGTCAGGGATGCCGATCGCAAGGGGCTCGCGACGATCGCCAACGAAACCAAAGACCTCGCCGCCCGCGCCCGCACCGGCAAATTAAAGCTCGAAGAATTTCAGGGCGGCACCTTTTCGATCTCGAACCTCGGCATGTTCGGGGTCCGCGAATTTGCCGCCGTCATCAACCCTCCCCATGGCGGCATCCTCTCGGTGGGCGCCGGCGAGCAACGGCCGGTCGTCAAGAACGGCGCGCTCGCCATCGCGACAGTGATGAGCTGCACCTTGTCGTGCGATCACCGGGTCGTCGACGGGGCGATCGGCGCGCAATTCCTCGCCGCATTCAAAAAGCTCGTCGAAGACCCACTGACGATGCTGCTGTAGTGCGCGCATACGGCGGATTCGGCCGTGTGGTCGATAATCGATGCGGTGCAAGGCGCCCGATAGAAGGAGGCATCCATGACATCGCCCAATACGGCTCCGGACTACGAGAGAAGTGCTCTGATCATTGTCGATATGCAGAACGACTTCCTGCATGTGGATGGCAGCTTTTCATACATGGCCCGGGAGCATCCGGAAGCTGCCGTCGATCTAAAGTTTCTGATGGGAACAATTCCCCATGTGCGACGGCTAGCGGATTCGTTCCGTGCCGCCGGACGACCGGTCGTCTATGTCGCGCACATCCTGAAACCCGATTATTCGGATGCGGCATTCCCTTATTGGCGAATTGGGATGACACCGGGTGGAGGCAACCGCACGCATTGTGTCGAGGGAACCTGGGGTGCGCAGATCATCGATGAGCTGGAGCCGCGAGATGGCGAGCATTTAGTCGTGAAGAAAGGATTTGGAGGTTTCGCCAATACGCCGTTGGACACCATTCTCCGCAACATGGGCGTGAATACTTGCGTCGTATCGGGAGTGACCACCTGCGTCTGTGTCTCCAACACCGTGCGCGGCGGGGTCGAACAAAATTATCGCATGGTCATCGCAGCGGAGGGCGTCGCCGAAGTAAGCAGACAAGCGCATGCAGGCGAGCTTGCCACGATGCAAAGACTGTTTGCCGATGTCACACCGCTGGATGAGATAATTGGGCGTCTGCAAAAGGGCGTCTAGCAAATGGTCGATCAATCATTCGACCTGATCGTCGTTGGCGGCGGGCCGGGCGGCTATGTCGCCGCGATCCGCGCGGCCCAGCTGGGCATGAAGACGGCGGTCGTCGAGCGCGAGCATTTGGGCGGTATTTGCCTTAACTGGGGCTGCATTCCGACCAAGGCTTTGCTGCGCAGTTCCGAGATCTCGCACATCCTGCGTCACCTCGATCAGTACGGCTTTTCGGCAAAGGACATCCGCTACGATGCCGGCAAGGTTGTGGCGCGCTCGCGTGCTGTCGCCAAGCAATTGTCGAACGGCGTCGCGTATCTGTTGAAAAAGAACAAGGTCGACGTGTTCGACGGGCAGGGTCGGCTGGCCGGCAAGGGGCGGCTCGCGGTCGAGAAGGGCGGCAAGTCGGTCGCCGAACTCGCCGCACCGCACATCATTCTGGCGACAGGGGCGCGGGCGCGCTCACTGCCCGGTCTCGAACCCGATGGCGAGCAGGTGTGGACCTATAAGGAGGCAATGGTCCCCGCGGCGATCCCGAAATCGCTGCTGGTGGTCGGATCGGGGGCTATCGGGATCGAATTTGCCAGCTTTTACCGCGATATGGGCGCTGAGGTTACTGTCGTGGAGGTGCTCGACCGGGTGTTGCCGGTCGAAGACGAGGAGATTTCGGCCTTCGCCCGTAAATCCTTTGAAAAGCAGGGAATCAACATCCACACCGGTGCGACCGTAAAAGGGCTGGCGCGCGCCGACGGCCAAATCACTGCACAAATCGAAGCAGGCGGGAAGCCGACAGAAATAGCGGCTGAAAAGGTGATCCTCGCGGTCGGCATCGTCGGCAATGTCGAGGATATCGGCCTCGAAGGCACCGGGGTGAAGATCGATCGCACGCATGTCGTCGTTGACGAGTGGCTCCGCACCGGCGAGCCCGGCATTTACGCAATCGGCGATCTTGTCGGCCCGCCCTGGCTCGCGCACAAAGCCAGCCACGAAGGCGTGATCTGCGTCGAGCATATCGCCGGGGTCAACGATGTGCACCCGCTCGACATCCGCAACATCCCGGCCTGCACCTATTGCCGGCCGCAGGTCGCGAGCGTCGGGCTCACCGAAAAGGCGGCGCGCGAGGCCGGCTATGAGGTCAAAATCGGGCACTTCCCGTTTATTGGGAATGGCAAGGCAATCGCCTATGGCGAGCCGGAGGGGATGGTCAAGACCGTGTTCGACGGCAAGACCGGCGAATTGTTGGGCGCGCATATGATCGGCGCCGAGGTCACCGAATTGATCCAAGGCTACACGATCGCCAAGACCCTGGAGACGACCGAGGCCGATCTGATCCGCACGATCTTTCCGCATCCGACGATCTCGGAGACGATGCACGAGGCCGTGCTTGACGCTTACGGACGGGCCATCCACTTCTAAGATTGCTGTCAACACGGTTCGGGTATGTCTCCTCCTCGTTTGTCATGGCCGGGCTCGACCCGGCCATCCGCTTCTTCCGGGCAAGTACCACGCCCAGATCTTGGAGATGCCCGGATCAAATCCGGGCATGACGAAGGAAGGACGGCGAGTACGCCAGCCCTGCGCCACCCGGAAAAGGCGCATCGGCCGGACAGCGTTATCGTGCGCAAACCCGATTGGCTGCGGGTCAAGGCGCCGGGATCCCCAGAGTATCGGGCGACCCACCGGTTGATGCGCGAGTTGCAGCTCAACACGGTGTGCGAAGAAGCGGCTTGTCCGAATATCGGCGAGTGCTGGAAAGAAAAACACGCGACGGTGATGATCCTCGGCCGCGTGTGCACCCGCGCCTGCAGCTTTTGCAATGTCGCGACCGGCCGCCCCGACCTTCTCGATCCGCATGAACCGCAACGGGTCGGCGATGCGGTCGCGGCACTCGGCCTGGCGCATGTGGTTGTCACCTCGGTCGACCGCGACGATCTCGACGATGGCGGGGCGGGGCACTTTGCGCGGACCATTGCCGCGATCCGTAAGGCCGCACCCGACACGACAATCGAGGTCCTGACCCCCGATTTTCTGCGCAAGGAGGGGGCGCTCGAAACCGTCGTCGCCGCCCAGCCCGACGTCTTCAACCACAATCTCGAAACCGTGCCGCGGCTTTACGCCGAGGTAAGGCCCGGGGCGCGATACTTTCACTCATTGCGCCTGCTCGATCAGGTCAAGCGGCTCGATCCGTCATTCTTTACCAAATCGGGAATTATGGTCGGGCTCGGCGAGGACAGGACCGAGGTATTGCAGGTAATGGACGATCTGCGCACCGCCGACGTCGATTTCCTGACGATCGGGCAATATCTGCAGCCGACGCCAAAGCACCACGCGATAGACAGATTTGTCACGCCGGAGGAGTTTGCCGGCCATAAGCGGCACGCGCTTGGCAAAGGGTTTTTGCTGGTTTCGGCATCGCCCTTGACGCGGTCGTCCTATCACGCAGGGGAGGATTTCGCGCGATTGCGGGCTGCCCGAACGGCCCAACTCGCCGCAATCGGCTGAGCCGTCGCCGTGCCGACCCACGCCGAGCAGCGCGTGCTCCCTTACACGCAACAGCAATTATTCGACTTGGTCGCCGATATCGAGCGCTATCCCGAATTTCTGCCGTGGTGCCGCGGCGCACGCATCCGCGAGCGCCAGCCGCACCTGGTCGTCG
This sequence comes from uncultured Alphaproteobacteria bacterium, assembly GCA_963777435.1. Lineage (GTDB taxonomy): Bacteria > Pseudomonadota > Alphaproteobacteria > ATCC43930 > CGMCC-115725 > AP-15. Next base: position 739,746 of record CAVZQT010000003.1, on the reverse strand, counting down.
CCGATCTGATCATCGGCTTTAAGATGTTTCGCGAGCGCTTTACCTCGCGAGTGGAACTCGATCCGCCGGGCCGGATCGACGTCACTTACGCGGAAGGACCGTTCCGCTATCTGAACAATCACTGGTCATTCGAGAAAATCCCGGAAGGCTGCCGGATCGATTTTTTTGTCGATTTCGAATTCAAGTCACGGCTGATGCAAAAAGTCATCGAGATGCTGTTCGGCGAAGCGGTGCGCCGCATGGTCGGCGCCTTTGAAAAGCGCGCGCAAGAGCTCTACGGCAATGTTGTGCCAAGAAGCACCGGCAGCGCGGTAATGTGATTCCGGGATTCTGACGTTCTGACGAGCGTTTGGCAAGCCGCCAAATCATCAAAACCGACCCTCGGCGATCCCTCTTCGCGCGTGCCGCCGCGAGCCTTATGCTGCCGGCGGGACCCAGGGGAGAAACGCCATGCCGGAAAAGGTCATGCTCTACGCCAGCGTCGGACCGCAACTGACGCATTACGATGTCGATGTCGAGAACGCGACCTTGACGCGGCGCGACAACGTCAGCCTGCCGGCCAATGTTCACTACGCCTGGCCGCATGCCTCGCGCGAGTATCTCTATGTCGCGTCAAGCAACAGCGCGTCTGGGATTGGCGGGTTTGTCGGCGACCAGCACAATGTCAGCGCCTTCCGCATCGATCCCGCGACCGGGGCCTTGACGCCGCACGGTGCGCCGATTCCGCTGCCGACCCGGCCGATCCATATGACGAGCGACATCCCGTCGCGACACCTGCTGGTCGCCTTTAGCATTCCGAGCGGGGTTCGGGTCTACCGCGTCAATCCCGACGCCATGCCGGGCGCCGAAATCGCGCAAGAGGAGAAGATTGATCCCGGAATTTACGGGCATCAGGTGAGGGTGAGCCCCGACAATAGAATGGCGATCCTGGTCACGCGCGGCCATGACGCCGCCGCCGGCAAGCCCGAAGAACCCGGAGCGCTGAAGGTCTTCCGCTATCAGGACGGGCAGTTGACGGACGAAATCTCGGTCGCGCCGGGTGGCGGCTATGGGTTTGGCCCGCGCCATCTCGATTTTCACCCCTCAAAGCCCTGGGTCTATGTATCGCTGGAGCGCCAGAACCGCCTCGACATGTTCGCGATATCAGGCGACCGGTTATCGCCCGAGCCGGTCTTTAGCAAAGGGACCTTGGCCGAGCCCGGCAATACCCGTGGCCGACAGGCCGCCGGCACGATCCACGTTCATCCCAATGGCCGCTTTGTCTATGTCGCGAACCGCGCCTCGAGCACGGTAGGCGAGGGGGCGGAGCGGGTTTTTGCCGGCGGCGAGAACACGCTTGCGGTGTTCGCGATCGACCCGGCGACCGGCGAACCCACCCCGATCCAGCATGTCGATACCCGCGGCATCCACTGCCGCACCTTCCACATCGACCCGAGCGGCCGATTGCTGGTAGCGGCGCACATCATCGGATTGCCGGTCAAAGACGGCGCCGAGATCCGCACCGTGCCGGCATGCCTGTCGCTGTTCCGGATCGGGACCGACGGCAAGCTCGACTTTGTACGCAAATACGATGTCGATGTCGGCGACCAGCAGATGTTCTGGATGGGCATGGTCTAGTGTCCGGGCGGACGACCACCCCCTCGTGATACCGCGAAGGCCCGACCCCTTGCCTTCGCTACGTATCGGGTCCCCGCCCGGACACTCTGAGCAAAACGACAGAATAGGTCAGTAAAATGGCGGACTATGTCGATTCGGTGACAGGCGCGCGCGGATTTCAGACCATGGTGACGATGCGCGACGGGGTGCGCCTCAACACCTTTGTCTTTTTGCCGGCCGAGGGCGGGCCGTGCTGGCCGGTGATCCTGCATCGCACGCCCTACGGGATCGCCGCCGCCGACGCGCGCGACAAGTTCGACTGCAGCAAGGCGTGGCTGCCGAGCCCTGCCGAACCGATGCGCGGCTCGATCCTGCGCGGCTGGCGCGCGATCGTCGCCCATGGCTATGCCGCGGTCTATCAGGACACGCGGGGCCGCCACGGCTCGGAAGGCGAGGACCGGGTCTACGCCGATGACGCGCCCGATGGCCACGACACGCTCGAATGGATCGCGCATCAGCCCTGGACTAACCAGCGGGTCGGCGTCTCCGGCTCGTCGGCAGGGGCGACGACCGCGTTTGCCGCCGCCTCGACCCGGCATCCGAGCCTGCGGGCGTTTTTCGCGCAGGCCGGGGCTTCGAGCATTTACGACGACGTCGTCTACGAGGGCCAGTCGATCGAGATGGAGCGGCTGTGGCTATGGGTCGCGCGCAACATTCCCGGCCTGTCGGCCTCGCACCGCGAAGCGGTGATGCAGCGCTTTGGCATCGGCCCGGCGGAGTTGGACGCCGCCGCCGCCTCGGCCGCGGCCCGCTATGCCCGGCTCGACGCCGCCCGCGAAGCCCAGCCGCCGTTTATCAGCTCGGATGACTGGACGCGGCTGCCCCTGACCCATTACCCGGATTTCGCGACCGGGCAGCCGTTTCTCGACGAGATCATCACCCATCCGGCGCCGGATGCGTTTCGCGCCGCGCACAATTTCCGCCGCACGATCGATATCCCTGGGTTCCACGTGACGACCTGGTTCGACATCTTCCAGCTGAGCGTGATGGCGGCGTTCAGCGAGATCCAGGCACGCGCCGGCAACCAGAAATTATGGATCGGCCCCAACGAGCATTACTTTGTCTACCACAATAATTTCTGGCGGCATGATCCGTATTTCGCCTGGTTCGGCTACTGGCTGAAGGGCGAACAGAATGGCGTTATGGATGTGCCCGCAGTCTATTTCTCGCCGCGCGCTTGGGTCGAGGATCGCGAGAATTACGTCCCGGACGACTGGCATTACGCCGAGCGCTGGCCGCCGCCGCAAGCCCGCCCGGAACGGCTTTATCTGCGCGGCGACGGCAGTCTCGCCGATCAGCCGGACGGCACCGCCCGCCATTACCGCTACGACCCCCGCCGCCCGATCCCGCCCCTGGGCGGCCGCAACATGCTGATATCAGCTGGATCGCTCGATCAGCGGCCGGTCCAGGGCTTGGCCGATTACGGACTGATCTATTGCGGCGAACCGTTGCCCAAACCGCTGACAATCGCCGGCAATGTGCGACTGACCCTGTCGGCGCAATCCGACTGCCCCGACACCGATTTTGTCGGCAAATTGATCGACCTCCACCCCGACGGCCGCGCGATGCTATTGCTCGACGGGATCGCCCGCGCGCTCTACCGCGACGGCTCGGGCGAGCCGCGCCCATTGTCGCCCGACCGCATCGAACGATTGACGATCGATCTCGGCCACATCCACCACACCTTAGCCGCCGGTCACCGCATCGAAATCGACGTCAGCAGCAGCAATTTTCCGCGCCGCGCCCGCAACACCAATAGCGGCCACCCGATATTGGCCAACGACACCGACGCCGATATTCGCATCGCCACCAACACAGTCCATCATGCCGAGGCAACTCCGTCCTTTGTCGAGCTCCCCGTCTTGCAATAAAAAATGATGCATTAAAGATGTTGATCCAAATCAAAGCAGGACGACCGGCCTGACGTCATTCTAGTTGCGTGACTGGCCGATTCCATTGCTGTTGCATCACTGTCGGCCGGCTGTATGCGGGTGCCGACGTCAAGCTTACTGGGGCGTTCCAAACCCGCCCGAGAAGCGAACAGTTCTTCCGACGATGAAATTTCGGGGCACTGCAAACCAGCTGTTGCTCGCCGTGTCGGTGCTCGGACTTGTCGCGGGTGTCGGCGCGTGGATCGGCGGGCATCGCGTATCGGCGAATTGGATCTGGATCGCGGGCTCCGCGCCCGTTCTAGTTGCTGTTGTTGTCGGCATCTGCCGTAGCCTCCTTCGGCGTGAGGCTGGGCTCGACCTGATCGCTTTGCTCTCAATAGCCGGGGCAATGGCTTTGGGCGAGTATCTGACGGGCGCTGTCATCGCCCTGATGCTGGCGAGCGGGCGCGGCCTCGAAGATTTCGCCGAGGAACGCGCCCGCCGCGAAATGTCGGCACTTCTCGGCCGCTCTCCCCGTACGGCAAACCGCTACGAGGGGGAGGAGATCGCGCAGATCCCGCTCGAGCAGATCCAACCCGGCGACCGATTGCTGGTTCGCGCCGGCGAAGCGATTCCGACCGATGGCATCGTCGCGAGCGGGACGGCAGTGCTCGACGAATCCGCATTGACCGGGGAACCGCTGCCGGTGCGGCGAAGCTCAGGCGAGGCAGTTCGCAGCGGCGCAGTGAATGCGGCAACACCTTTCGACATGGCCGCGACCACCGCCGCCGCAAACAGCACATTTGCGGGTATCGTCCGATTAGTCGAGAGCGCGCACCGATCCAGGGCCCCCTCGGCACGACTTGCCGACCGGTATGCTCTTCTGTTCGTACCCATCTCGATCGCAATCGCCGTAGCAGCATGGATCGCTAGCGGCGACCCGATCCGCGGGCTGGCGGTATTGGTCGTCGCGACCCCATGCCCGCTGATTCTGGCGGTTCCGGTTGCGATCGTTGCCGGCATGTCGCGCTGCGCCAAGCGCGGGGTGTTGATCAAGGGCGGCGACGTGCTCGAAAAACTGGCCCAAGCGAAGACCCTGTTTTTTGACAAGACGGGGACCTTGACTGGTGGTCGAGCCCGCCTTGTCGCGGTAGAGACCGGTCCGCAGTTCGCCACGGAGCTGTTGCGGCTTGCCGCATCGCTCGATCAGGTGTCGCAGCACGTGATCGCCCAGGCGGTTGTTGCGGCGGCGCGAGATCGCGGGCTGGCGCTGTCATTGCCGTCGCAGGTCGAGGAAAGACCGGGATCGGGGCTGAGCGGGATCGTCGACGGCAAGCGCGTTGTGATCGGCAGCTATTCCTTTGTGACCCTGTCTGCTGCTCCGGCCGATTGGAGCCAACAATTCCTTCGCCGCATGGGTTACGAAGGCGCCTCCGGCGTCTTTGTAGCAATCGACGGCGTCATCGCCGGTGCCCTGCTGCTGGTCGACGAAATCCGCCTCGAGACGCCACGGGCATTGCGGCTGCTGCGCAAGGCCGGGGTTGAGCGAATTGTCATGCTGACTGGCGATCGCCGCGATGTCGCCGAAACCATCGGCGCGCTGGTGGGTGTCGATGACGTGCTGGCCGAACAGCAGCCGCAGGACAAATTGGCCGCCATCAGCGCATCGCGCTCCGCGGGCTCGACGATCATGGTCGGCGACGGCATCAACGATGCACCCGCTCTGGCCGCCGCCGATGTCGGCGTCGCAATGGGGGAGCGCGGTGCCGCAGCCTCGTCGGAAGCCGCCGGTGTCGTGCTGCTGGTTGACCGGCTTGACCGGCTCGCGGAAGCGCTGCGGATTGCCCGCCGCTCGCGGTCGATTGCAATCGAGAGCGTGATCGCCGGAATGGGATTGTCGGTTGTCGCGATGGGCTTTGCGGCGTTCGGTTTTTTGCCGCCGCTTGCCGGCGCTATCCTTCAGGAAGCGATCGACGTAGCGGTGATCCTCAACGCGTTGCGGGCGCTGCATGTTCACGGCCCTCGCGAGGGAAGACCGGCGCTGACCCCGGCTGAATTCGCCGCGCTCAGGACCGAACACGAGGAATTGAGGCCCGTATTGGAAGAGGTGCGGGGCACGGCCGACCGCTTGGAGATAATGCCTGCGGCTGACATCCCGGCGGAGGTCGCCCGTCTTGCGGAATTATTGCAAGCGCGGCTGATCCCGCACGAGGACCGGGACGACGCAAAGACCTATCCCAATGTGGCGCGGCTGATCGGCGGCGATGACCCCATGGCGGCGATGAGCCGCTCGCACCGCGAAATTCGGCACCTGTCAAGGTTGCTGCAGCGGATGAGCAGCAACTTACGAGAGGAGCCCCCGGACCCCAGGAGTTCTTGCTGAAATCATCCGGCTACTGCACGGATTGGATGCCATCCTCAGACTGCATTTCGCGCAAGAGGATGAAATCTATCACGGCCTAGCGGAAGCAGCATAACCAAGCCAGTGCTGCGGGTTCCACAGCGAGGAAGCCATGTTCAAAAGCATCCTGGTTGCCGTCGATCTGAATGACGAAGCTTCGTGGCGCAAGCCGCTGCTCTCCGCGGTGACACTGGCACGCACATTTGGCGCGCAGCTTCATGTATTGACGGTGGTGCGCGAGGTCGAAGCTATCCTGCAGGCCAAGGCTGCGGCACTCGGCTACGAGCCCGTGCTAACGTTCCTGGAAAGGGAGATTGAGAGCCGGATCCGGGAACTCGACGCCTACGATCTGAAGCCTAAGGTGCTCGCGACGCTTGGCGCCAGCATCTACGCCGAAATTCTCGCGGTCGCTGAATCGGCAAGGGCCGATTTAGTCGTCGTGGGGGCGCATCGTCCGGCGATGAAGGACTATCTGCTCGGCACCAATGCATCGCGGGTCGTTCGCCACGCGCGTTGCTCGGTCCTCGTCATCCGCGAAACCAGCTAGCCACACTGCGCAGCGACGGCGCGCTTGTTGCAATCGCAGTCAAGGAAAAGGCCAACAATGAAAATGATCATCGCGATCGCGGCTGTTTCGACCGTCATGTCGCTCGCGGCATACGCCGAGCCGACGCCGGACCAAGTTGCCCGGAGTCTTGGAGAAATGGAGTGGCATGCGTCGGTTTGCCATTTGCCCACTGCACCGCTCGAAGCTGCCCTCGAGCGATACATTCAACGCATCCAGGCCGGATCAATCGAGGCCCAGCATTTGCGGCAGGAAATGCTCGCCGGCCGCGCCGAATACGAGCGCCTGCTTGGCAGACAAATGAACTGCAACGGCGCCGCTGACGAGGTCGCCGCCAGTATCGCCAAAACCGACCAGTACCGGAAATGAAATAGCCAGCGTGCGCTCCCGCGCTGCCCGCAGCGAGCTGGGTGAGTTGCGCAATTCCTGTGCAAAACAACGTTGCTTCGCCGGCAATCGCACCGCCCGGAGCGGCCGCGGCCTTATGTTGCGGCACCGCCTTGCTCGGCTTTATACAAGGCTAGGAAATCGGCGTAACCGAGTGTGGCGACGACATTCTGGTCATCGTCGAGCAGTTCGTAAAACACGCCGTCATCGCCCCGCATGTCAAAAAACACGACGACATCCTGGTCGGGGCCGCCGCCCTCGCGATGGACATCGCCCGCCGGGCTGGACTTGTACATGCCAGTGGGCCGAATCTCCTTGAGCGTGCCGTCGGGTTCATAAAGGCGATGCTCCCCCTGCACGACAAAAGTGTTATTGTGTATTACATGCCGGTGGAGAACGATCTTTTCGTTCGCGTCGAATTTGAACAGCACATGGACGATATGATTGTGCTCGTCGACATTCAGTATGCAAAATCGTAAGTGTTCCAATTCGCCAAGAGCTGGCAGCGCCACCGTCCTCCATTCGATGTTGCTGTCATCAAAGATGTATAGTGACGTCATTGCTTTGATCTCCCTTCAGCCGATATTCCCCGGATTCCCGGTGATTGTGAGGCCAGGATCGTCCCGTCGGGTGTCTTGGGCAACGGTAAATCGCGGGTGCAAATCGCCGCGTCGGTGAAAGCCGCATCACCATTGCAGCCGTCAAGAGTTTCGGGCACTTCGCGCGCCCTTGACAAAATCAAGGGCTTGCGCGCTCCGTAAGGTATGACCGAAACCAAACCGCAAAACCGGCCTATCGGCTATGCCCGCGTCAGCACCTACGGTCAGACGCTCGACACTCAGCTTGAGCAGCTTCGCGCCGCCGGATGCAGCAGCCGCAACATCTACCGCGAGAAGGTGACAGGTGCGCGGGCCGACCGGCGCGAGCTTCTCAAGATGATTAAGGCCCTCGTCCCCGGCGATGTTGTGACCGTGACGCGGATTGACCGCCTCGCCCGCTCGACGTTCGACCTATTCGCCATCGTCAAGCAGATCGTGGACGCCGAGGCGCAATTCCGATCCTTGGCGGAACCGTGGGCCGACACCGCCACAAGCACCGGGCGGTTGATGATTGCGGTTCTCGGCGGGCTGGCGGACGTGGAGCGCGACCTAATACGCAGCCGCACCGCCGAGGGCCGCAACCGGGCGCAAAAGCGCGGGCAGCATATGGGCCGACCGCCGAAGCTTACACCGGAGCAGCAGAAAGAGGCCCGCCAGCGGCGCGCGGAAGGGGCCACGCTCAAAGAACTGGCCCAAGCTTACAATGTAGGGCGGGCGACGATTTCGAGGTTAATGTGTCGTTGAGAGGGCAATGGATCACCCGCTATACCGGCAGTAATACCGGGACTACTGTTCTCGATTTAGATGAATTCGACGATCATTTTGAAGGCTATGCCTTTGCGTGGGACGACACCGTTGGACATCCCAATTCATTTGTGAAGATACGGACTCAATCTAAATCGAGTTCGCAACACCTTGCAGGCGTCTCAGTATCTCACATAGACAGAATTGGAAATGCTTTATCTCCCAACACAATCCAACAATTGACTGCAAACGGCCTTGTCCTGCCGGGTACTGCGGACATCGATCTGCAACTCGCCGGGAACACTCTCTCAATCAAATGGGCGACGCCAATCGGCACAGCGGGAGCCGCAGTCGCTACATCTAAAACACGAGATAAGGTGCCGTCTGGCCTAAAGCCGACAGCTACCAAAGGCTGGGATGGTTTCAAAAAAACGGTCAATGCCCTTGAACAAAAACGATACATTTACCGTGGTCAGGAAGATAACACATGGCGATTGAGGACAAGTTTTCACCGCACCGAAAGAGCAGACCTTGAAAGGTATGCGCGAGACGATATTGCCGATTTAAACAAGACGTTCAGTGCGTTGACACATCACGTTTTCAATTTGGCAGATGCAAATCACTACGCAGCGTTCATACATTTAGCACAGCACCACGGCTACCCTACGCCCCTCCTTGACTGGACATGGTCGCCATATGTTGCTGCGTTTTTTGCCTTTCGAAATGTCCGGAGGGATGACCGGAGCAAAAAACGCGTTCGTATATTCAAACTCGATGCCCCCGAATGGGGCAGACTTCCTAGAGCAGATAAGATATTTGGGTTCCCGCCGAACGCATCTATCATAAACCCTCTCGCATTTGGCAATGCCAGAGCGATACCGCAGCAGTCAATTTCCATTGTGTCGAACGTAGACGACATAGAAACCCATATTGAAAGTGTTGAGCAGGTGCAGAACAAAAAGTATTTAGAAGTATTCGATTTACCAGTCCGTGAGCGCGACTACATAATAAAAGAACTCGCACTGATGGGTATCACGGCGGGCGCTTTGTTCCCCGGCTTAGATGGAGCATGTGAAAGCCTGAAAGAACGAAACTTCTAAGAAGCCGACCAAGCCGTGATCTTGCCGATCTTGTACCCACCCCTGGTGCCCTAAATCTGGTAAGGGCTTCAGCGGCGGCGCGGAACCGCGCTACGATACTGCCGGGAATAACGCACGGAGCCATTCAACAATGATTGTCTACCATATCCCACCAATCGACATTTGGGAGGGATGGCAAGAGCCGAAGGACGCCGAATGGCTCGACGATGCCGAATGGGGGCCGATGTGGGCGAAGGCACAGGAGCTTGCGAGAAAGGTCGGATGGGAAGGCGACATCCGAACCGGCCCCTACGTGACAGTATTGCCGTTTCCGCCCGGCCCGCCGCCAGTTGTAATTGGATGGAAACAGTCCAACAACGGCAATTGCTTTATTGCTTCGCCATATGAGATGCCGTGGTTGAAAACCGAGTTCTTCGAGCGCATTGAGGAATAACAGCAAGCGCAGGGCGGAAGAGCGTAGCGCTTTCCGCCTCTCCCCAACGGCGGACATAGTCCCTCGATGCCGGATTGTCGTCGCCATTGCGTTTCGGGCGGGACGTTCTTCTTCAGGGTGAACCTGCTCGATCGCCGGTCCGATTTGCTGGTGACACAAATCGGCACCCGGCTTGACCGGTCGAGAAGAAGCTGCACCTCACCCACACTTAGCGGCTCGCCGCTTTAGAGCTTGCGCGGGGCATCGGACCGGGTGGGCGGCAAGCTGCGGTGCAACGCGGGCGGGCTTGTGCGCGCTGCGGCTGGCTCCGGCCGGGCCTTGCGGGAACCGAGACTGAGAACCAGCGGTTTGCGCGAATAGAGCAACAGACGGAGTGTCGTAAATTGACAAAGCACCTATTCGCAGCAGCGGCCGCGGTCGTTTTAACGGCGGGCGTCGCTTCCGCTCAGACCTATCCTCCGGCCCCGCCTCCGCCCGCGGCGGTACCCGCAATCCCCGTCGCACCGGTGGCACCGGCAATCCCGGTCGCACCGGTGGCACCCGCTCCCGCCCTGGTTCCTGCCCCCGCTCCAGTTCCCGGCTCGTCCACGACCACGACCACGACTCACGGGGTGGACGAGTACGGGCAACCGGTCACGCAGAAGAACACATACCAGGAAGGTATCGCCGGCAGCTCGCAAACGCAGACAACCACCACCACGAGCCCCTGGGGCGGCAGTAAAACGACAAAGACGACGACCACTACCGATCACCAATAGCTCGGCCAGAGCGCCGCGTCCCGCGGGCGGCCTAGCGTGTTTGGTGAATTTCGGAACCGAAACCAAATCATCGCGGTTAGCGGGGATGTAGTCACAACCCTAGGGGAACCGCGATGATCAAACACCTGATCGCTGGAGTTGCCACACTTGGCCTGATGACCAGCGTCGCTCTGGCGCAAGGCGCGCCTGGCACGGGCTCGTCTACCACCACCGTAACGTCAGGTCCGAACGGCTCCAGCACGAGCACGACCAAGCAGGGCACCGGGTGGAACGGGAACGCCGTTACCAAGCACGACACCTATAAGGAAGGCGTGACGGGCAGTTCCGAGACGCACAGCAAGAGCGTGACCGACCCGGCGAGCGGCGGCACCACGACGAGCAAGACGACCACCAGCAAGCCGGAGTAGCGCCCCGCGCAGCGGGAACGGAGCGCGGCCGTGCCATGTTATCGGGCAGAGAACCTCCCAACGGAGCACGGCCATGCTCAAATCAGCGTTACTGGCAATTGGGCTCGTCACCGCGGCGATAACTGCCGCATCGGCCCAAGGCTACTACAGCTACCCCTATTACTATGGCAGTTCGGTTTACTCGTCCGACAGCTACCCTTACGGCTACTCGGCCTATTACGGCTGGCCTTACAGCGGTTACTACTATTACCCGACCAACCGGACACCGCCGTCTTACGCTGACCCTTATGTGTATGCTCGGCCTTATTCGGACGGTGCCGGGCCAGCCCCGAACTGAACTGGCTTAGGCCGCGCGGGGGCGGCAGCCAGGGCCGCCTTCGGCAGGGCGCGCGTCGCGTCGATTGATGATTTTAGCGCGCAATTTTACTGCCGTTCTGCGCGCCACGCCCGTCACGTCCATTGACCAGGGCAGCACGCGTAGGGCGGAAAAGCCTTTAGCCCCCGCGAAGGCGGGGGCAGCGCCTTCCGCCTCTCTCCAACGCCGGGCAGACTCCCTCAGTGCCAGGTTGTCGTCGCCATCGGATTCCGGGCGGGACCTTTTTCTTCACGGTGAACCTGCTCGACCGCCGGTCGGATTTGCTGGTCACACAAATCGATGCGCTGCGGGAAGCGGTTCGGCGGGTGCGCGCTCGCGCGCCATTCCACATGGAGCCTGGGTCGTACTTCCCAACCATATGCATCGGCTGCGGACCCCTGTTCAGGCCAGGGGCGGGCTATTGCAAGGCGATGCCGACTTCCCCGGCCGTTGGCGCGCGATCAAGAAGCGGTTTTCGAAATCCGTACAGATCGGCGAGCCGCGATCACCGGTCATGATTGGCCGGGGCGAACGCGGCATCTGGCAGCGACGATACTGGGAGCACACGATCCGCGACGACCGGGACTTCGCGGTGCATAGGGATTACACGCATTTCAACCCGGTGAAGCACGGTTTGGCCGGTAAAGCATGGTTGGTCGAAAACCCGGCGCAGTGGCCGTATTCCTGCTTTGTCGCTGTGTGGCGGGTGGGGTGTACCCGGCGGGGTGGATCGGCGGCGGAGGCGAGCCGCCAGAAACGGGTGAGCGGCAATAAATCGAGACGGCCAAGGCGGGCGCAGACCGAACACCTCATTCCAGACCGTCATATTGGGCCACAACCCGCTACGCAGACGACAGTTTAACGGCGGAAAGTGCTGCCCCTCGCCTTCGCGGGGGTTGAAGGCTTTCCCCTAAATTTGCTGCATGAGAGGCGCTGTTCAATCCCGGGAGGCGGTGATCCTTGGGATATGGTATTATACAACCTTCACGCGGGGAGTTTTATGCCGACCGCAATCGACGATCCGATCTTGAGGCGCCTCCGTGCCGCGCTCGATGAAATGTATGGCGACCGGCTTGAACGCGTCGTGCTGTTCGGCTCCCGCGCGCGCGGCGATGCCGGTGAGGATTCCGATTACGACGTTGCGGTGTTCCTGAAAGACCTCACGGAAGGCGATCTCAGGCAGCGCTGGCACGAGCGAGATCGCCTGGCCGATTTGCGCAGCGCATTTCTCTCCGACACTGAAGCCTTTATCGACGCCAAGCCGTTTCCGGCCGGCGCATATCGGAACCTGACGGGGCTTATGGGTGAAATTCGGCGCGACGGCGTCGATCTGTGACGCCGGAAATCGACGAACTGCTCGACAAGGCGCGCGATTGCCTTGCTCGCGCCCGCATCATTCTTGCCGCCGGTGTCGGGGAAGATGCCGGCCGTAATGCGTACCTCGCGGGATTTCATGCCGCGCAAGCGGTGATCCGCGCGCGCACCGGAAAGACCGCGAAAACGCATCGCGGCGTGCATCGCATGTTGTCGCAGTTGGCACGGCGCGAGCCGCAGTTCGCCGGCCTCGCGCTGTTTCTGGCGCAGGCCTACGACCTGAAAGCAGTGGCGGATTATGAGCTGGGGCCAGGCGCAAGCGTGCCACTCGATCGCGCCAGCGCGGCGATCGGCAGAGCGGCGCAATTCCTCGAGCAGGTTGCCGCGCTACTGGAGCAGCCTTAACCAAACCTCGACGCGCCGGCGGCGCGTCGAGGTCGGATAGGGCGGCGGCCGAATAGCCATATTCGCGGCGTATGCGGCGGCCTGAGTAATGGGCGCCGGCGTTGTTGAATACGACGAGGTCGGATCTGCCCGGATAGGTAAAGCGGACAGAGGCGGCGGCGACGCGTCCGGGGGCGTGCCGATCGGCTCGATCCGACTCTCCGGCGAAATTCCCGTGGGCGGGTCAATTCCCGGTTCGGCGGAAATAATTCCCGATTAAGGCGAGAAAATTCCCGGTTAGATGGGGACGGCGCCGCCCGCCGGATTGCTGGCCTCGTTGCCCTTGATCAGAGTGTACCGCAGGCTGCGGCTGACCGCCGCGACAACGCCGGTCATGCTTCCTCCCGCGGCTATTCGGCCGCCGCCGGCAATCGCGGCGGGAAGATATTGTCGTAAAGCTCCGGGCGCTGCCACTGCGTTAACAGGCCCTGCTTGACACCGCAACTGGACGTCTTGTCGTTGCCGTCCCAGCCGGCGCGCAGTTCGCGTACGCGGTCGAGGCTGACCGCGACGACCGACATGCCGACATTGGTGCTCTCGTAATGGGTGCGCTCCGGCCCGGCGATAATCGCCAGCCCGCGTTCGGACGCGGGGTCGAAAATGTTGCGGGTCGATACGACGAGCGCGAGGTTCTCGATCGCCCGCGCCCGCAGCAAGGTCTGCCAGGTCTCCCATAGATTGCCAGTGCCGCTGAGCCCGGCCGGCAGGAAGATGATTTCGGCGCCGCGCAGCGCCAGGGCGCGCGACACTTCCGGCATGTAAACCTCGCTGCACATGCCGAGCCCGACCTTGCCGTGGACGGTGTCAAAGACCGGGAAATCGTTGCCGGGGACCCACTCGAACTCCCATACGCCACTGCCGCCGGTGCGGCTCGCATAGATCCACGGGCCGTTGGGGTGGGTGCGGCGATAGCATGCCGGCGCGCTGCCGTCCGGGTAGGCCATGCAGGTCAGGTTGTAGGCGGTCTTTTTGGCGTTATCGATCGGCTCCATCGTGCCAAAGACGACATGGAGGCCGTGCCGCTGCGCCGCCTCGGCAATGCGCGCCGAAGGGTCGTAAGCCGCCGGCATGCGCCACGGCCCGGGATAACTCTCGGGAAAGCAGACGAAGTCGGCGCCTTCAGCGGCGGCGCGGCTGATCCAGCGCACCGCATCCTCGATGTTTTTGTGGTCGTCGGGCGGCGGGTTCGAGTGCGGCTGAACCACAGCGATGTTGAAGCTACTCATCTCGGTATTCCTTTTGAGCCGGTATTGTAAAACGCTGCTGTGGCGAAAGCTGGAGCCCATCCTTCGAGCGCTCATCAGGCGGAACCGTGGATCCCGGCTTTCCGCCGGGAAAGCGGTTTTGTCCGAGCGGGTCGGCCCACATCGGCGGTAACGCAATGACTTGGGGAGCCGCTATTCGGATCTGGCGGCATCGGCGAGAAGCCCGAGGGCCACCTTCAGCGCCGCGTCACGCACCGCGGTGCGGTCGCCTGGAAACACGTGGCGGTGAGTTCGCCACTCGCCGCCGCGCCGGGCGAGACCCAAAATGACCAGCCCGACCGGCTTCTCGGCGCTGCCGCCGCCGGGGCCGGCGATGCCGGTGATCGACACGGCGAGATCGACCGCGGCGCGCATGATCGCACCTTGCGCCATTGCCGCCGTGGTCTCGGCGCTGACGGCGCCGTGCGCGGCGATCGTCGCTGGCGGCACGCCCAGCATTTCCGATTTGGCCTGGTTCGAATAGGTCACAAACCCACGCTCGACGACATCCGAGGAGCCGGGGATCGCGGTTAACGCCGCCGCAACCAGGCCGCCGGTGCAGGATTCCGCGGTCGCGATATGCCAGCCTCGGGCGCGGCACGCGTCGAGCACCGTTCCCGCCAAGCTCAGGATCTCAGACGTGAACACCTAAGGCTCCGCCAATCGCCATTGCCACCATCAGCACGACGAGAGCGTAGCCCGCCGCCAGGACATCGTCGAGCATGATGCCGAACCCGCCCTTGACGTGCCGGTCGGCCCAGTTCACCGGCCACGGTTTCCATATATCGAAGAGGCGGAACAGCACAAAGGCGAGCAGCCAAGGGATCGGTTCGAGAGGGGCCGCGAGCAATACCAGCCACTGGCCGGCCACCTCATCGACGACGATCGCAGCCGGATCTTGAAAGCCCGCAGCCCCGGCAACGCGCCCCGCCGCCCAGCAGCCGACGGCAAAAACCAGCGCGAGGGCAACCGCGAGCCCCGGGTCGCCCCACATCGCACGGATCGCCCAAGCGATCGGCAACGCCACAAGCGAGGCGCAGGTGCCGGGGGCGATCGGGCTCAGCCCAACCCCAAACAATGTCGCGACCAGCCCTGCAGGGTGCCGCGCCGACAGATGGGGACGGTGTGTTTGAGTGATGGGCGTTTACAGCGGCAGGTGCACGGTGGCGACGGCTTGAGCGGCCACACCCTCGCCGCGGCCGGTAAAGCCGAGCCGGTCGGTTGTCGTCGCCTTGATGCTGACGCGGTCGGCGGCGATCCCGAGGATCGCAGCGACACGCTCGACCATCGCGGCGCGGTGCGGGCCGATCCTCGGGCGTTCGCAGATGATCGTCACATCGACCGCCGCCACGATGCCACCACGGCCGTGGACGAGATCGGCGGCATGGCGCAGGAACTGATCGGAAGCGGCGCCGCGCCATTGCGGATCGCTCGGCGGGAAATGCTGGCCGATATCGCCGGCGCCGATCGCACCCAGCACGGCATCGGTCAGCGAGTGCAAACCGACATCAGCGTCGGAATGACCGACGAGGCCCGCTCCATGCGGGATTTCGACGCCGCAGATAACGATCCTATCGCCTGGGCCGAAAGCGTGGACATCAAAGCCTTGGCCGACGCGGACATCGCCCAGCCGTGCCGCGAGCAGGCGCTCGGCGGCGGCAAGATCGTCGGCGGTGGTGATCTTCAGGTTGTTTTCATCTCCGTCAACCAACAAGGGCATCAACCCGGCCGCTTCTGCAACTGCCGAATCATCGGTCAATTCTTGCCCCTTGGCAGCCCGATGAGCAGCCAAGATGGCCGCAAAATTAAAGCCTTGCGGCGTCTGGGCGCGCCACAGATTCGAGCGGTCTACCGTGGTCCGAATCATGCCATCCTCGGCGTGTTTGATCGTGTCGCGCAATGGCAGGCAGGGGATCACCGCTGGCGCGAGCCCGACCCCATCGATGATCCGGTCGATCAGTGCTGCGCTGGGGAACGGTCGCGCGCCGTCGTGAATCAGCACCGCCTGCGGGCGATAGCGGGCGAGCGCCTCAAGCCCGAACCGCACCGAATCTTGCCGCGTCAAACCTCCCGCTACCGGCGGCAGCACCTCGAGCCCGGCGACGGCGTCGTCAAACAGGGCGCGGTCTTCCGGTCGGATCATCACCTGCACGCCGGCGATCCGAGGATGAGCAGCCAATGCAGCGACCGCGTGGCGCAACACTGGCTGCCCAGCGAGCGGCAAGTATTGTTTGGGACGCTCGCCGCCAAATCGGCTGCCGCGTCCGGCGGCGACGACCAGCGCGTGTATGGCTTCCATGCAGCGAAAATAGCCGACGCATCATCTCGTTACCACTGTAGGTGCGGTTTTCGCCGCAGCGGTATTTGTTGCACTGCAAAAGAGAACCCGCTACGATCTGCTCAATCATTGGGCAATAACTCAATATGCTTAGGAAATGGGCATTAATCTCGGCACGGTTACGATCGATGACCCGGTAATTCTGGCCCCGATGTCGGGGGTCAGTGACTTGCCGTTTCGCCGCCTCGTCAAGCGTCTGGGCGCCGGCCTCGTCGTCTCGGAAATGATCGCGAGCGAAGCGATGGTCCGCGAAAGCCGCAAGACCATGACCATGACCAAGAGCTCAGAAGACGAGCAGCCGATGGCCGTCCAGCTTGCCGGTTGCGAGCCGCAGATCATGGCCGAAGCGGCCAAGATCAATGCCGACCGCGGGGCGCAGATCATCGATATCAATTTTGGCTGCCCGGTCAAAAAGGTGGTCAACGGCCACGCCGGGTCGGCGCTGATGCGTGACGAGATCCACGCGGCGCGCATCCTCGAAGCTACCGTCAACTCCGTCGATTTGCCCGTGACCCTCAAGATGCGCACCGGATGGGACGAGAAGAACCGGAACGCCCCGCGGCTCGCACGAATTGCGCAAGCTTGCGGCATCCGCATGATTACCGTGCACGGCCGCACCCGTTGTCAGCTCTATGCGGGGTCGGCCGATTGGGCATTTATCCGAGAGGTTAAGGAGAATGTAACGATACCGGTTGTCGTCAACGGCGACATTGAGACCCTGGAGGACGCCGACCGGGCGCTGGTGCAATCGGGCGCCGATGGCGTGATGATCGGCCGCGGAAGCTATGGCCGGCCATGGTTTGTGCGCCAAGTCATCGCCTGGCTGGATGGGCGCCGGAGGATCCCCGATCCGCCGTTGGGAGCGCAATTAGAGATCCTCGAACAACATTACGACGACATGCTGTCCCATTATGGGACCGATATCGGCATCCGGATCGCCCGCAAACACGTCGCTTGGTATTCCAAAGGATTGCCGGGCTCCGCCGAATTCCGGGCGGCAGTCAACCAGGCGGTCGACCCGACCCGGGTCAGGATGTTGATACGGGGATTTTACGAGCCGCTTCTGGCGCGTTCTCGCCCGAACCCGATCCCGTTCGCGGGGGAGGAAAGGGTGGGAGCGGCCAGCGAGCCAGCATGATAAAGAATTTTCGGCGGCGCAGCGCCGGCGCCCGTCCCAAGCCCGCCGCGCCTGAAGCGGCGCTGGTGCTGGCGGCGCTTGCCGATCCGGTTATCGTCATCGACCGCGACGGCGAAATCCGCATGGTCAATCCAGCCGCCGAGCAATTTTTAGGAACCGGCGCCGCGGCCTTGCAGGGTACGGCGCTCGCCGCATTAGTGGCGCCGCACAGCCCATTGCTGTCATTGATCGACGCCGTCTGGCGCCTTGGCAACACGATGTCGGAATACGACATCGCGCTCGAAGGACCGCGCTTTGGCAGCCGCACCGTAACTGTGCAGGCGGCACCTCTGGCGGGGGAAGCCGCGGCTCTCGTGGTGCTCTCGCTGCACGAGCGCTCGATGGTCGACAAGCTCGATCGTCAGCTGACCCACCGCAACGCCGCCCGATCGATCACGGCGATGGCGGCAATGCTGGCGCACGAGGTCAAGAACCCGCTGTCCGGCATTCGCGGCGCGGCGCAATTGCTCGAGCAGGATGCTGATGAGGCCGAGCGCCAGCTGACCCGCCTGATTTGCGATGAGACCGACCGCATCGTGGCCCTCGTCGATCGCATGGAGGCGTTCTCCGACCATCATCCGATCGCGCGCGAGGCGGTCAATATCCACGAGGTATTGGAGCGCGTCCGCAAGCTGGCGCAATCCGGTTTTGCTCGCGATGCCCGGTTTGTCGAAGAGTACGATCCGTCGCTGCCGCCGGTGCATGGCAACCGCGACCTCCTCGTCCAGGTATTTTTGAACATCGTCAAGAATGCGGCCGAGGCGGTCCCGAACGGCGACGGCGAGATCGTTCTATCGACGGCCTATCGCCACGGCTTGCGCCTTGCTGGCCCGGGGGGCGAAGGACGCCAGCATCTGCCGCTGATGGTGGCGGTGACCGATAACGGCGCCGGCATCCCCGAGGATATGCGCCCCCATCTGTTCGACCCGTTTGTCACGACAAAGCGAAACGGAACTGGCCTTGGTCTTGCATTAGTTGCCAAGGTGATCGGCGACCACGGCGGCGTCATCGAATTCGACAGCCAGCCCCGTCGAACCGTGTTCCGGGTGTTTTTGCCGGTGGTCGCACAGGACGGTATCGGGTGATGACTTCGACGATCCTGGTGGCCGACGACGATCGCGCGATCCGAATGGTGCTGAACCAGGCGCTGATTCGGCTCGGGCACGATGTACGGATGACCGGCAACGCCGCCACCTTATGGCGCTGGGTTGCCGATGGCGAGGGCGATCTCGTGATCACGGACGTGATCATGCCGGATGAGAACGGCCTTGACCTGATCCCGCGCATCAAAAAAATTCGCCCCGATCTGCGCATCATCGTCATGAGCGCGCAGAACACTTTGTTGACCGCGGTCAAGGCGACCGAACGCGGCGCCTTCGAGTATCTGCCCAAACCATTCGATCTGCGTGAGCTGGTCAGTGTCGTCGAACGGGCGCTCACCGCACCTCACGACGGCCTGGCGAACGGGCCCGATGAGGATCTCGAAGATCAATTGCCGCTGATCGGCCGCTCGCCGGCGATGCAAGAGATCTATCGCGTCATCGCGCGGTTGATGGGCACCGACCTGACGGTGACGATCATGGGCGAAAGCGGCACCGGCAAGGAATTGGTCGCGCGGGCGCTGCATGATTACGGCAAGCGCCGCAACGGTCCGTTTGTCCCGATCAATATGGCCGCGATCCCGCGCGAGTTGATCGAGAGCGAGCTGTTTGGCCACGAAAAAGGCGCGTTCACCGGCGCGACGGCGCGCAGCATGGGCCGCTTTGAACAGGCGCAAGGCGGCACCTTATTTCTTGACGAGATCGGCGACATGCCGCTCGAAGCCCAGACCCGGCTGTTGCGCGTGCTGCAGGAGGGTGAGTTTACCGCGGTCGGCGGGCGGGTGCCGATCCGCGCCGATGTCCGCGTCATCGCCGCGACCCACCATGATCTACGTCAGCTCATTCGCCAGGGGCTGTTTCGCGAAGATCTGTTTTACCGTCTAAACGTCGCGCCGATTCGGTTGCCGCCGCTGCGCGAGCGCAGCGCCGATATACCCGCGCTGGTGCGGCATTTCGCAGCACAAGCGGTACGCGAGGGGCTGCCGCCAAAGCGGCTCGATGATGAGGCAATGGAGCGGCTGCGCAGCTATCGCTGGCCCGGTAATGTGCGCGAACTCGAAAACCTCATTCGCCGCCTGGCGGCATTGTATTCCCAGGAGGTGATCGGGGTCTCGATCATCGAAGCCGAGCTCGGCGAGCAGCCCGACCTTGCGGAAGCTGCCGACGCTAACCCGGGCGAGGGCCTCGCCGGCGCTGTCGAGCATCATATTCGCGGCTATTTCGCCGCTCACAAGGGCGGGTTGCCGGCCGCCGGCCTTTACGACCGGATTTTGCGCGAAGTCGAGCGTCCGCTGATCGTCCTGACACTGGGGGCGACGCGCGGCAACCAGATCAAGGCAGCCCACTTGCTGGGGCTGAACCGCAATACTTTGCGCAAGAAAATCCGCGAATTGGACATCCCGGTGGTGCGCGGGCTAAAGTAACGCTTGGGCGACACTGAGCTGCCTGCATTGGCGAGTCGGGATTACTCGACGCGCAGCGCCGTCAGGCAGGGCCGCGGCAGCCGCCTTGGAGTTGCGACGCTGCGCTTTTGGGATCGTGCATGAGGCAGATGCGGCGGGTTCAGGTATGGGCCGGCCGAGTTGGCTTGCGCCATAAGCTGGCGATCGGGTTGACGGCTGCGTCGCTCGCTTCCGGAGTTGCAACTTATCTGGCGTTGACCGGGGCGCCGCCTTTTGGCGCCCACCCCAACTCCGTCCTGTCACTTCTTAATCTCGATCTCGTTCTCTTGCTGGCGCTTGGCGCCCTGATCGCCAAGGGGCTGATGCAGGTTTGGGCCGAGCGGCGGCGCGGCCTGGCGGGTTCGCGGCTGCAAATCCGTCTGGTCGTGTTATTCAGCCTGATCGCGGTGATGCCGACGATCATCGTCGCGATCTTTTCCTATCTGTTCTTTAGCTACGGCGTCGAATCGTGGTTCAGCGACAAGGTACGCACCGCGATTTCCAATTCGCTCGCAGTTGCGGAAGCCTATTTGCACGAGCATCAACAGGCGATTCGCGCCGACGCACTGGCTATGGCCAACGACCTGAACCGGGACGCCGTTCAGCTTGAACTCGATCCAACTCGGCTGGAACAGGTTGTCGCGGGACAGGCGGCGCTGCGCGGACTGACCGAAGCCATGGTATTCGACCGTGCGGGCCATGTATTGGCGCGGTCGAGTCTCTCCTTTTCGCTCGGTTTCCAACCGGTCCCGGACAGCGCAATGCACGTCGCCGATGGCGGCGATGTCGCGATCTTGACCAGCGATAGCGACGACCGCGTGCGGGCCTTGGTTCGTCTCGACCAGTATGGGCCAGTCTACCTGTACATCGGCCGCTATGTAGAACCCAAGGTACTCAACTATATGGAGGAAACGCAGCGCGCGGTAACGCAATATCAGCGCACCGAGAGCCAGCGGTCGGGTTTACAGGTTACTTTCGCGCTGATCTTTTTGATGGTGGCGATGCTGTTCCTGGTCGCCGCGGTTGCGATGGGGATTTATTTTGCGACCCAGCTGGCGGTGCCGATCAGCCAGCTGGCGACGGCGGCGGAGCAGGTGCGCGCCGGCGATCTAGCGACGCGGGTGCCGGAAGGCGAGCGCGACGACGAGCTGGCCTCGCTGAGCCGTGCTTTCAACCGTATGACCAATCAGATCGAGAGCCAGCAGCGCGAATTGCGCGAAGCCAATCGCCAGCTCGACGAGCGCCGCCGCTTTACCGAAACGGTGCTAACCGGAGTCTCGGCTGGCGTCATCGGGCTCGACCGGGCCGGCCGGGTATACCTCCCCAATCGCTCGGCCTCGGCCCTGCTCGGGGTCGATCTCGAACAGTCCATCGGCGAAGATCTGGCTGAGGTCGCCCCGGAAATGGCGGGCTTGCTCGACGAGGCCGAACGTCGGCCGGACCGCCTGGCGCAATCGCAAATCCAGCTCGTGCGCGGCACAAGCACGCGGACCTTACTGGTGCGGATCGCGGCCGAGCACGATGAGGGCGATATCAGCGGCTTTGTCGTCACCTTCGATGACATTACCGAGTTGCTGTCGGCTCAGAGAAAGGCGGCCTGGGCCGACATCGCCCGCCGCATCGCCCATGAGATCAAGAACCCGCTGACCCCGATCCAACTTGCCGCCGAGCGATTGCGCCGGCGTTATCTAAAAGAGATCACCCAAGATCGTGAAACTTTCACGATCTGCACCGATACGATCATCCGGCATGTCGGCGATATCGGCAGGATGGTCGACGAATTCTCGGCCTTCGCCCGGATGCCGGCGCCGGTGCTAAAGCCCGAAAACCTTGTTGAAATCGCGCATCGCGCGATGTTTCTCCAAATCTCGGCGCACCGCGACATCGTCTTTGAGACGAATTTTCCTGATCATGCTGTTTTGTTGAATTGCGACGCGCGGCTTGTCGGCCAAGCCGTCCTCAATATTGTCAAGAATGCAATCGAGGCGATCGAAGCGCGAATTGCCGAGGATAGCAGCGGGGAACCTGGACGAATCCGGGTGGCAGTAACCGAGAGCCGAGGGCACGCAGCAGTAATCGTCGAAGACAATGGCAAGGGTCTTCCGAGTCAAGGCCGCGAAAGGTTGACCGAGCCCTACGTTACGACCCGAACCAAGGGTACCGGCCTCGGTCTCGCGATCGTTAAGAAGATAATGGAGGAACACGGGGGAGAGCTGATGCTGGAAGATGGCAGTATCAACGGCGCGAGGGTCAGGCTGGTCTTTTCGGTCGACCCTCGCGCGATGGAGTGCGCCGAGGATGGCGGTCGAGCCATGGAGCTGAGCGAAGTCGCCCATGGCGCATGACATCCTGATCGTCGACGACGAAGCCGACATCCGCATGCTGATTGCCGGCGTACTGAAGGACGAGGGTTACACAACGCGCGAGGCGGCTGATAGCGGCCAGGCGCTTGCCGTCCTCCATTCGCGGCAGCCGACCCTCGTAATCCTCGACATCTGGCTGCAAGGCAGCGAACTCGACGGGATTGAAATCCTGCGGTTATTGCACGACGAAATGCCGGAGGTTCCGGTGGTCATGATCAGCGGCCACGGAACGATCGAAAGCGCGGTCGAAGCGATCAAGATCGGCGCCTATGATTTCATCGAAAAACCGTTCAAATCGGATCGGCTTCTACTTGTTGTCGAACGCGCCATCGAAGCTGCCCAGCTGCGGTTGGAGAACGAAGAACTCAGGCTGCGCGCCGGGGGCGATATCGATCTCGTCGGGGTATCGCCGGTGGCCCAGCAGTTGCGGCAGCAAATCGAGAAGGCCGCTCCGACCGGAAGCCGGGTGCTGATCACTGGACCGCCCGGCGCTGGAAAGGAAGTGGTGGGGCGGCTCCTCCACCTGCGCTCGCGGCGCGCCAAAGGCCCCTTCGTCCCGGTCAACTGCGCGACGATGCGGCCCGAGCGGCTCGAAATCGAGCTGTTCGGCAGCGAGTACGCGATCGACGGTGCGCTCCGCAAGATTGGCACCTTCGAGCGCGCGCACGGCGGCACTTTGTTTCTCGACGAGGTCGCGGACATGCCGCTCGAAACTCAAGGCAAGATCGTCCGCGCCCTGCAAGAGCAAACCTTCGAACGGATTGGCGGCTCGAGCCGCGTCGAAGTCGACGTTCGTGTCGTCGCCTCGACAAATCGCGAGCTTGCCGGAGAGATCAGCGCGGGTCGATTTCGGGAGGATTTGTTTTACCGGCTCAATGTCGTGCCGATCAAGGTTCCACCGCTACGCGAGCGTCGCGAAGACATTCCGCTGATGGCCCGTCATTTTATGGTGCGCTCTTCCGATGCGGCGCGGCTCGTCCCGCGTGAGTTCGGCGAAGACGCAATGGCCGCCCTGCAGGCTTATTCCTGGCCCGGCAATGTGCGCCAGCTACGTAATGTGATCGATTGGCTGCTGATCATGGCGCCGGGCGAAAGCCGCGAGCCGATCCGCGCCGATATGCTGCCGAACGAGATCACGGCGATCGCGCCGACCGTCGTGAAATGGGAAAAGGGAAGCGAAATTATGACTTTGCCGTTGCGTGACGCGCGCGAAGTCTTCGAGCGGGAATACCTCCTGGCGCAGGTGACCCGCTTTGGCGGCAATATATCGCGCACAGCGGCCTTTGTTGGCATGGAGCGCTCTGCGCTGCACCGCAAACTCAAATCTCTCGGGGTTTTTGGCAACGACCGTCCATTGAAGATTGGGATGTAGGCGCCGTGCCCGTTCTCGGCAAACCGCGCGCCCGAGATGCCGGCGTGTTTAAACTTTCGTCCCGGGGTGGGAGCGCATGAGCGCTACAGGCTCTCTCCCGTCCCGTCCGCGGGCGATCCTGTTCGATTGGGACAACACCCTTGTTGATACATGGCTGACGATCCACGAGGCGTTGAACCATGTCATGCTGGCAATGGACAAGCCGGCTTGGTCTTTGGCCGAGACCCGTGCGCGAGTACGGCTGAGTTTGCGCGAGAGTTTTCCGCTGCATTTTGGCGAGCGCTGGGAGGAGGCGAGAGGAATCTACCTCGAGCGGTTCAGCGCCATCCATCTCGAGCGGCTGACCCCGTTGCCGGGCTGCGCTGAAATGTTGGCGGGGCTTGCCGATCGAGGGATTTGCCTTGGCGTGGTCAGCAACAAGACCGGGGCATTGCTGCGGCGCGAGGCCGACCAACTCGGCTGGTCCCAATACTTCGGCCGGCTTGTCGGCGCCGGCGACGCCGTTGCCGACAAGCCCGATCCCGCACCGGTGCGGCTGGCGCTCGAACCCTGCGGCGTGGAGGCGGGCGCGGAGGTGTGGTTTGTCGGGGACACCGGCGTCGATATCGAATGCGCCGGCAACGCCGGCTGCGTTTCGGTGTTACTGGGCGACGATCTCGCCGCGGAGGAGATGTTGCGCTACACACCGCACTTCACCTTTGCCGATCCGGCAGCGCTGCTGCGCTTTGTGCAGGGCTTGTGATTTATTTTGGCGAGCCCATTTCGGTTTCGGCAGCCAGCGGTACAGGGCGCGGGCTGCTGATAGGGCGTGAGCCATTCCGGCCTCGCTCCAAAAAGGGAAGTGGGGGATACCCATGTCTGTGGAGAAGTCACAAAACGTTCAAGACGTGTTTTTGAACCACGTCCGAAAGAACAAAACCCCGGTGACGGTTTTTCTGGTGAACGGCGTCAAGCTGCAGGGGATCATCACCTGGTTCGATAACTTTTGCGTGCTGCTGCGGCGCGACGCGCATTCGCAGCTCGTCTACAAGCATGCGATCTCGACGGTGATGCCGGCCCAGCCGATCCAGCTGTTCGAGCCCGGGAGAGAAGGCGAGGAACTCTGATCATCAACGAACAACAAGGCAATTTTGCGAAAGCTAACGGCGCGTCGACAGGTCGCGCGCTGGTCTTACATCCGGCACCGAAAGCGCCGCCCGTTAAACCTAATGGCGACGCATTGCGTTCGGTCGAAGCGCGGCTCGAAGAATCGGTAGGGCTGGCGCAAGCGATCCACCTCGATGTGGTACGCGCCGAGATCGCAAAGATCTCCCGGCCGCGGCCGGCGACCTTGTTTGGCGGCGGCACGGTCGAGCATGTTGGCGAGTGGATCAAGGACGACGCGATCGGCCTTGTTGTCGTCGACGGCGCCTTGTCGCCGGTGCAGCAGCGCAACCTCGAAAAAAGCTGGCAGGCGAAGGTCATCGACCGCACTGGCTTGATCCTCGAGATCTTTGGCGAGCGGGCGCGCACCCATGAGGGGCGTCTCCAGGTCGAGTTGGCGGCGCTCTGGTATCAGCGCTCGCGGCTGGTGCGATCATGGACCCATCTCGAGCGCCAGCGCGGCGGCTTCGGCTTTTTGGGCGGCCCCGGCGAAAGCCAGCTGGAAATCGACCGCCGGCTGATCGGGGAGCGCATCGCGCGCTTGCGGCGGGAGCTCGACGGCATCAAGCGCACCCGCGCCTTGCATCGCGAGGCGCGCCGCCGCGTGCCTTACCCGGTCGTGGCCTTGGTCGGTTACACCAATGCCGGGAAGTCGACCTTGTTCAACCGCCTGACCCGGGCGGAGGTCATGGCCGACAATATGCTGTTTGCGACGCTCGATCCGACGATGCGGCGCCTCGAATTGCCGTCGGGCCGCACGGTGATCCTATCCGATACGGTTGGATTTATCTCGGAATTGCCGACCCATTTGGTCGCCGCGTTCCGGGCCACGCTGGAGGAGGTAACCGAGGCCGATCTTGTTATCCATGTTCGCGACGCGCACCACCCGGACAGCGAGGCCCAGTCCCACGATGTGCACGGGGTGCTGGCCGATCTCGGCCTCGATGAGGCCGCCGAACAGGGAATGATCGAAGCGTTGAACAAGATCGATCTTCTCGACCCGGCGGCGCGGGTCAGCCTGGAGAATCAGACCTCTCGTAATTCAGACAGCGTTGCGTTGTCGGCGGCAACCGGAGAGGGCTGCGATCGCCTGCTCGAAGTCATCGACCGTCATCTCAACGCCGCGGTCCGGCCGGTGCGTCTCGACATTCCGCTGAGCGACGGCGAGACACTCGCCTGGGTCTATCGCCACGGGGAGGTGCTCGGGCGACGCGACGACAACGACGCGGCCCATCTATCGGTCCGTCTTTCCGACGCCGACGTCGCCCGGCTGCGCCACCAACAGCGGACACATTGACCCGCAACCCCCATTAGGGTACCGCTTGCCGCTGTTCGCGTAAGAGGGGGATTGCGATGAAATTTGGCAGCTTGCCGCTTGCCATTCTACTGATGACGGCAAGCGCAACGGCGGCATCGGCGGCGGTATTGGAATCGCAGTTTCCGCCGCACACCGTGGGTGACCTGATCGCGCTTTGCGCGCCGGCCAAGGACGATCCGCTGATGACCGCTGCGGTCAATTTTTGTCACGGATACGTCGAAGGCGCTGTCGATGTCGAGGAGGCGCACGAGATGCAACGCGGCGGGCGAAAGTTGTTTTGCCTGCCGACGCCGAGGCCGCCTCGGGGCTCCGAACTGACCAGCTTTATCGCCTGGGCGAATGAGCGGCCGGCGCGCCTCGAAATGCCCGCGATCGACGGGATGTTTATTTATCTGGCAGGCAAATATCCCTGCCCGGCCACCCCGGCAGGAAGGCGGAGGTCGTCATGAAACGGTTGGTTCTCGCAGCCGCGCTGGCATCGCTGCCCTTGGCTGCCTGTTCCGATATGACCACGGGCCAGCAACGGGCGCTCTCGGGCACGGCGATCGGCGCCGGAGGCGGTGCCATCATTGGCGCGATCGCCGGAAATGCCGGTCTTGGCGCCGGCATTGGCGCCGCTGCGGGTCTCGCTGGCGGCTTGATCTACAATCAGGCGAAGGGCGGCAGCTAGCCGTTAGACGCGAAGGCCGGCGGTTTTACATCTGCTTGGTCTTGCGATTGCGTCGCCGCACGGCTCCGAACCCGGCCAATGCCGAGGTCAACAACAAAAGGCTGCCCGGCTCCGGCACCGGATCGCTCGCCACACCGCGATAAACGACACCGTATTGCGGAGCGTCGACAACCGAGAAATCTTCGCTCGCCGGTAGTGTCGTGTCGGCGATATTGTCGATGATCGAAACGATCTCGTTCGGATCGGCGCCCTGGTCACCCGAGGTGCTGACAGTCGAGGTGACACCGTAGATCGTTACCGTCCCGTCGGGATTAACGACACCGGTGAGGTTGCGCAGACCGTCGGTCGCCACAGCGGGATAATTACCGAGAGTGTAATCGCTGCCAAGGCCGAGACCGTTCTGCAAAGTGTAGTCGAGCACCCATTGAGTGCCGTTGAAACTCCACTTTTCGAGGCCGGCGTTAGGGTCCAACGCTGCGTCAGCGATGACGCCGTCACCCTCGTCGGCGACATAGAGCGTCGTCGAATTGGCAAACCAGATTCCGAAGGGCTGAAAACCATAAGGGAACGCCGCGGGCGGGGTCGCGCTTGCAAGGAGTGTCGGAAAGCCGGCGAGCGGCGCGATCGTCGTGGCGCTCGCAGTCGCCGTGGTCGGAAGCCCGCCGCCGGGCGGATTGACTTGATATACCGTATTGACCCCGTTGCTGCCGCTGCCCTTTGTGACATAGAGCGTATTGTTGAAAATCGTCTCGCCCCGGTAATTGTTGTCCTTACCGGACTTGTCAGCCGGGCCATAAGCCATACCGGTCGCCGGGTTGGTCTGGCTCACCGAAAAACCGTATTGAAAACCTTTTGGGGCGCCAGGCGTGCCCTGCTGCTGTCCGACAACGGTCGTTTCCGGATTGGAGCTGCCTGGTGGGATTAGCTGAACCCCGGTATTGTTGACGATATTGGTCGGCGGCGTTCCAGATCCGTTGCCGGCATTTCCCGTGAGCAGATACTCGGATTGGCCGGTGCCATTGACGTTGCTGGCGAGGATCGAGGCGCGCCCGTTATTGCCGCTATAGGCATTGGTATTGGTGACCTGCGTCGTGCCGTCGGCATTGATCTGAACGACCGAACGCTGGGTAGGGGTCTGGGTATCGGTATTGGTCGGGTCAATGTGGTTGGGAGTGTTCGAATTCGACACGTCGATTGAACCGACGGGGGCGTTGTAGCCGGTCAGAGTCAAGGCATTGCCGCTAGTTGAGCGGTTCACCGACAATTCCGATTTCGAGCTAAAGCTGGTCGTGATGCCGGTTAGCGCGGTCAGATCGGTTGTCGCCACCATCGTGCCGGTCGGCGTGATCTGGCCGAGATAGATTGGCGAGGTGACGCCGAAATTGCCGTCGACTGACGCATTGCCAAAGACGCCGGGATAATTGCCGTCATTGCTCGCGGTAACCGGCGGGTTGGTCGGAAGGACAGTGGTTCCAGCAACAATATTCGGCGTCGTGTAGCCGCCCGTCGTTCCGGTGAACGGGTTGGTGAGACCGGGATAGACGCTGTAGGTCACCGCCAAATCGCCCGGCGCCAGCGTGACCGGGGCGGCAAATGCCGCGGGTGCCAACAAGCCGGCGGTTGCGGCCGCAATCCAAAGCGCGGAATGACGCGGTATCCGATAAAGGGCTGTACGCTCTGGTGCGGTGGTGAATCGGATTTTGACGGACATGCGTCCCCCTATTTGACGGTTGAGGGCGGCCAATTGACCGTGATCAAAAATTTATCGTTTTACTGGGACGCTTTTATGTCAGGCACCTTTTATCAAGCTTAAGCCTCGATGGCGGTTTACCTTATGCCACAGCCCGTCGAGGCGTCGAGATCAAGTCGATGCCGCGCTCCGCAACGAGCACCTCAGGAATGTTTCTCGTCTCCGCTCCTCGCAGCGACAGCGGTCATTGCGAGCGCTGCAAAGCAATCTCAGCGATTGGCGTCTCGTTTCAAAGCATTCGGTTCACAACCCTAGGCTCGAATCCTCATCGCAAACTCCACTTGATGCCGCCGATTAACAGGGTGACAGTGAGTTCGCCGGGGGCGGGAATTCAGCTATCGATCATCATGGCAGCATTGCTGACCTTGCTTCTTTTCCTCGCCGACGGCAGATCTCGCGACAAGGTGCAAGTGAGGCAAACGCAGATGGCCAATGTTACCGGCGTAAAAATAACCGATCTGACCGCGGCTGGAGCCTCGGACGACGGTGCCCATATCTGGATCACCCATCGGCTCGGCGATGGCAGCGAATACCCGTTGGTCTATCCCTACGAGGCGGTCGGGTATCTGATCACCGTGCTGAGCGATGTGGCGCGAGCGGCCTCAACGCGACGCATCGCCCGCAACCCGCAAGAGGCCGCCGAGGGGCTCAACAGCAATGTGATACCGGTCGCCGAGGTCAGGGTTGGAACCGCGCCGGATAATTCGGCGGCAATCCTCCACCTGCAGACTGCCGACGATATACCGCTTGCGGTCGAACTGCCGCTCGCCGCCATCAGGAAAATCATCGAGCAGCTGGAAACTGTCCTGGAGCATGCCGGGGACGGCGTAAGTGGCGGCAGGCGGGTTCACTAAGCTTTCTTTGCGCCGGTAGGCGCCGCGGGAACTGACGGGTGTCAACGCCGCCGCGCTCATCCGACCGTAAAGTGGTCGGAGCGAGGAGGCGGTATCGATGTCGATCATGGGCGTAGCCAAGTTCGAGCGGTTCTTCCGCGCCGCGGCAGGTCTCGATGTCGATAAGGCCGATTTGCAGCGCTACAGTGATTTCGTCAATCACAAGATCTACGATCTCCTGCTTCGCGGCCAAGCCGGGGCAAAAGCAAACGGTCGTCTGATCATCGAACCCTTCGACCTGCCGATTACCAAAGGACTGCAGGAGCGGATCCACGAGTTCCGCAAGCTCGAGGAGGGAATCGCAGTCGAACCCATCCTCGAGCATTTGACCGCGCTGCCGCCATTCGATCTTACTTACAGCGAGGAAACCAAAGCACGGCTACCAGAGATCGCCGGCGGCATCAGCGTAGCATTGGCCCACACGTTCAAGATCATCGATCCGGATGTGAAAAATCCGGCGAGCGAGGAGTGGGAGCGCTCGCAGCGGATCTTCGACCTGCTGCTGTAATCACAACCCGGTCTGCTGCGAAAGATTAGGGCCGCCCGAGAGATTCCGCGCCAAGCCACGGGTCGACCCGGAGCGAGTGCAGCGGCAGGTGTTCCAAGCGCTTTTCGACCCTCTATCTTATGCGGCCGAACTGCCTCGGCCCCGCGATCGATCAGGATGTCTCGCGCTTTTCTCTCCTCCTCGGGCGATCTGACACGAACACAGATGACGAAGTCGCGCGCGGCCGATCGGGCTGCTATTCTCGCTGCCGCCCGCTCGTTTGCGTGGCGGCCGATCAGGATCCCTCCGAATGGGCGGAGGGCGCGTGAGCCCTGGCCCAAGCGACGATGCTGCGGGTGTCGCTGGCGCCGGCGCGCTGGGCGATCTGCCGCCCGCCGGCAAACATCATCAATGTCGGAATGCTGCGGATATTGTAGCGCGCCGCGATGGTCGGCTGTTGCTCGGTATCGAGTTTGAGGAGTCGAAAGTCTGGTTCGAGTTCGGCGGCAGCGCGCACATAAGCCGGTGCCATGGCGAGGCAAGGCCCGCACCATGGCGCCCAGAAATCGACCAGCACCGGGATGTCGTTGCGCGCGGTTTGGCGCTCGAAGGTTTCGGCATTGGCGGTAACTGGCTTGCCAGTAAACAGCTGTTGATGACAGGTCCCGCATTTAGCGTTCTGGGCCGGCCGATCCGGCGGGATGCGGTTGATGGCGCTGCAATGAGGGCAGACGACGTGAATGGGTGATCCGGTCATTTTAGCTACTCCCTTCGTGGCTCTCTAATCCATCTCGATTGCTGACCAGCCATAGACCCCGCCAACCGACAGGATCGCGACCGCCAACGCCAGCAAGTTGCGGCACCATCGCTGCGAGCCTAACCCGATCTCTTCTTTCAGCCTCATTTTTTACCCGGTACGGCAAGAGGGGCCGAGAAAGCCCGTCGAAATCCCGGCATCGCGTCTATGGCGGCAGCAGCGAGAGATCCTTGGCGCGGAGGGCAGGGGCGATTAAATGACCTTCGAGATTGAGAGGGTTGGGAGGCCCCATGACGGCCGCTCAGGAAAGACGCGATCTTTGGGACAACCCGATGGGGACGGACGGGTTCGAGTTTGTCGAATACGCCGGGCCCGAGCCGCACAAACTGGCGGCTTTGTTCGAGCGCATGGGGTTTGTGGCCGCGGCGCGCCACCGCTCGAAAAATGTGACCTTGTACAAGCAGGGCGACATCCATTTTATCGTAAACGCCGAGCCGGAGAGTTTTGCTCAGGCCTTTGCCCGATTGCACGGTCCGTCGATTTGCGCGATCGCTTTTCGGGTCGCCGACGCGGCCAAGGCCTACGAGCGCGCGATTTCGCTGGGCGCCAAACCGGTCCAAGGCAAAGTCGGGCCGATGGAGCTCAACATCCCGGCGATCGAGGGCATCGGCGGCAGTCTGATCTACCTCGTCGACCGCTATCGTGAGCATACGATCTACGATGTCGATTTCGTCCCGCTGGTGGACGAAAGGGGAACGGCCGGAGCCGAGCTTACCCGCATCGATCATTTGACCCACAATGTACATCGCGGGCGCATGGATCTGTGGGCCGAGTTCTATGAGCGGCTGTTTAATTTTCGCGAGATTCGTTATTTCGACATCGAGGGCAAATTGACCGGACTACGGTCTAAGGCGATGACCAGTCCGGACGGAAAAATTCGCATTCCGATCAATGAAAGCGCCGACGACAAATCGCAGATCGCCGAATATCTCGAGGCCTATCATGGCGAGGGGATTCAGCATATCGCGCTCGGCACCGACGAGATCTACAAGACAGTCGAAGCACTGCGCCAGCGCGATATTTCGTTTATGTCGGTGCCCGACACCTATTACGAGGCGGTCGACGCCCGCGTGCCAGGCCACGGCGAGGATCTTGGGCGGTTGCAGAAAGACCGCATCCTGATCGACGGCGCGCCCGGCGAGGGGCAAGGGCTGCTGCTGCAGATTTTCACCGACACCGTGATCGGTCCGATTTTCTTCGAAATTATTCAGCGCAAGGGCAACGAGGGTTTTGGCGAGGGCAATTTCCGCGCGCTGTTCGAATCGATCGAACGCGACCAGATCCGCCGCGGCGTCTTGAAGCCCGAGCTGCCGTCCGAAACGAACGGCTGAAATCGCCCGCTGCAGCCGGGCTCGCCGACGGTTTACGGAGACCGGCAACTGCACTTGCTTTTGCTGCCGGTTGATGGGATTTCGAAGACTGCCTAGAGGTGGCGGGCGTCGGGGGGCCGATGACATTTTTGCAAGCGATCCTTTTTGCCGTTATCCAGGGGATCAGCGAACTCTTCCCGGTCAGCAGCCTCGGTCACGCGGTGATCCTGCCGGCGGCGCTGGGTTGGCACGTCGATCAGGATTCGCCGCAGTTTCTGCCGTTTCTGGTCGTGCTGCATCTCGGCACTGCGGCGGCGCTGTTGATTTACTTTTGGCGCGTGTGGTGGTCGCTGTTTCTGGCGTTGATCGGGCAAAGCGATAAGACCGCCGAAAACCGCCACCTGATTAAATTGCTGGTCATCGGTACGCTGCCGGCGGTTATGCTCGGGTTTGTCTTTGAACATCGACTCCGCCGTCTGTTCGGTTCGCCGGTTGCGGCCGCGGTGTTTTTGATAATTAACGGATTTATCTTGTTCACCGGCGAGAGGTTGCGACGCCGCGCACTGCGCGCCGCCGACCGGCGCGAACTTGGCGAGGCAAACTGGCGCGATGCGGTCGTCGTCGGTTTCTGCCAGACTTTGGCGTTCTTTCCCGGAATTTCCCGTTCGGGCACGACAATCGTCGGTGGTCTTCTCGTCGGGTTGCGGCACGAAGATGCGGCGGGTTTTTCGTTTTTGCTTGCCACTCCGGTCATCGCCGGTGCGGCGGTCCTCGAAATACCCAAATTGCGGCACCTGCCGCTCGCCGATGGCGCGGCGGCAATGAGTGGAAGCACATTGTGGATCGCCGGGCTGGTCGCGGGTGTCACAGCCTTTGCCAGCACCGCCTTTCTGATGCGCTACTTCCGCAATCACGAAGAAAGCCCGGCGCTCGATCCGTTCGCCTATTACTGTTGGGCCGCGGGTTTGTTGGCGCTGATTTGGCTAAAGATCGGGTAGCTCATTTGACTTGCCGAGTGAACGCTGCCTGCACCGGGTGACAGGCTCGGGTACTGCTGCTAGAAAGAACAACGCGTCACGCGGAGCGGGGAGGGGAGAATGGCGGCAAAGCCTTACATCATCGCGCTCGAGGAGCATTATCTCGATCCCGAGATAAAACAGTATTACACCGGCACCGACTCGCAGCATGCGCCGGGGGTTACCGAACGGCTCGACGATGTCGGTCAGGGCCGGATCGCCGAGATGGATGCCGCCGGCATCGATCTGCAGGTTTTGTCGCACGCCAATCCGGGCATGCAAAAGATGGATGCCGAGACCGCGGTGCGGCTGGCGCGGGGCGCCAATGACCGGCTTCATGAGACGGTTCGCTCGCATCCCGACCGGTTCGCCGCCTTTGCCGCGATCCCGACCCCCGACCCCAAGGCCGCGGCCGACGAACTCGAGCGTGCGGTGACCAGGCTCGGCTTTAAGGGCGCGTTGGTTAATGGGCTGACCAACGGTTTGTTTCTCGACGACAAGCGGTTTTGGCCGATTTTCGAGCGTGCCGCGGCCGTCGATGTGCCGCTCTATCTGCACCCGGCGATCCCACATCCCGCGGTGGTCGAAGTCTATTACAAGGACTACGTCGAGCAATACCCGTCGCTGCTGCGCGCCGCCTGGGGTTTTACCGTCGAAACCGCGACCCAGGGCGTCCGGCTTGTGTTGAGCGGCGTATTTGACGCTTACCCCAACCTCAAGATCATCATCGGCCATTTTGGCGAGGGCCTGCCGTTTCTGCTGTGGCGCATCAACATGGGTTTCGAGCGCGACCGCAGGGACAGGCGAAGCTTCCGCGAGGTGTTTTCTGAGCATTTCTACGTGACGACGAGCGGCTTCTTTTCCGACCCCGCGCTGTTGCATTGCATGATGGAGATCGGGATCGACCGGATCATGTTTTCGGTCGACTATCCGTTTGTGGACAACGCGCCGGGCGGCAAATGGACCGAGACGTTGCCGCTGTCTAATGAGGACAAGGAAAAACTCCTCAGCGGCAACGCCCGACGGTTACTGAAGATATAGTCTCGGATCGGTCAACTAGATTGCTGACGGCGTTCGCAATGACGTTGTGAGTGGCTTTAATTGCGTTCGTACGCGCCGCGACCCGCGCTGGGCCAATCACCACCACTCGCTTTCCCGGTGAGGGTCGGGATCCACCGATCCGCCATTGGGCGCGGGAAAGGTGGACACCGGTTTCCGCCGGGGCAGCTGCCTTGACGGGTAGTATCCCTGTAGCATCTAGTTTTTGTCGGACGAAATTTGTTAGGCGACTGGCCGCGGCGATCATCCGTCTGTTCCTATAAACGGAGTGTCACGGCGGGCTCAGCAGCCGTAGCGGCGCTGGCGGTCCTGGTAGGCGCGGATTGCGCGAAGAAAATCGATCTTGCGAAAGGCCGGCCACAATACATCGGTAAAGTAGAATTCGCTGTGGACGCTCTGCCACAGTAAAAAGCCCGAAAGGCGGATTTCACCGGACGTCCGGATGATCAAGTCAGGGTCGGGCAGACCGGCGGTATAGAGGTGGCGGGCGATTGCTTCCGGCGTGATCTCGTCGATTGCTTCGGCGAGCGTCGCCTGCTCCGCCGCAAGCCGCGACAAGAGCGCGCGCACGGCATCGGCGATTTCCTGTCGCCCGCCATAAGCGACCGCAATATTCAGCTCCAGACCGTCATAACCGGCAGTGGCGCGCTCAGCCTCGCGGATCGCGTCGAGCACCGGTGGGGGCAGCAGAGCGAGGCAGCCGATCGCGCGGACGCGAACGCGGCGGCGGTGGATCGCCGGATCTGCGGCGAGCGCGGTCAGCTTGGCTTCGACCGAGGCGAGAATTCCGGAGATTTCGGCCGGCGATCGGCGGAAATTCTCGGTCGAGAAAACCCACAATGTCACGGTCGGTATTTCGAATTCTGCGCACCAGTCGAGAACCTCGTCGAGTTTATCGGCGCCGAGATCATAGACCGCGCGGGGCTCGACAATGCCGAGCGAACGGCCATGCCGGCGGTTGCCGTCGAGGATTATCCCGATGTGCTGGGGCCGCGGCCGGCCGCGAATTTCTCGGCCAAGCCGGCGCCTGTACAGATAATAAAGAAGCCGCAACATCGGCCGCAGCACAGCGCCCCCAAGCGTCTGTCAGGCGAGACCGCCAATTTCAGGTGCTGGCGGCAATCTTTGTAAAGTAGGACATGCCTGTGACGATTTGGCTAAAATATGAACCCATTCGACGCAATGACCCGCGGGGTCGCGACGCTCCATCAAAGCAAAATTGGAGACCATAGACCGCGACCCCTCGAACCGGCGCTCTCGGATCAGCGAACGTGGTGCAGGGTTATTGCCCCGATGCCCGCCGCGACATTGAGCCCGGTATTGCCCTCGATACTGACCGGCTGCAGCGAGATCGTATGGTTGGAGCCGCCGACAAGAACGTTGGCGCCAGCCCCGACCCCGACAGTGGCGCTTGCGGTGGCGCCGCCATAACTGCCGGCGAGGGCGCCCGGCGCCAAATTGGTGGTCGGCGCAAACACCGCCCAAACCAGCACGCCGCCTTGGGTGTAGCCGATGTCGACACCGAACTTTGAAATCGAACCGGCGTAATGGTCGGGATGGCCGCCCGGACCCGGTGCAAAGGTGCAGCGCAGCGCTTTTGACGAGCCGAACACAAACCCCCAACCGGCGGCCACGTTGCAATTCAAGGTGCCGACGCGGACACCGCCTTGCGCCGCCGCCGGCAACGGATGAGTTCCAATGGCGGCGGCCAATCCCAAAGCGGCGACGGCTAACCCAACCTTTCTGAACATTCCTGATCCCCCAATTCGCGGGATAATCCCCGCGCGCGCATCTTGCCCGGTTGAGCCGCGATTGGCCACCGTGAGCCGCTGTTAGGCTCGCGTTATGGCGCGACTATGGCGTGGTTTTCGCCGGACCTACCCGAGCCCGGCGGTGTGCCTGAGGCACGGGAGTCGCGCGCCTAGGCGGCGCGGCTCTTATGCTGGCGGCGTCCCTTAATCAGCAAAGAGCCCCTTTGCGCCGCGGTCGCCGCCCTGATAAGAAGAATGTTATATTATTACGGATGAGCATGATCTGGCGGTCCGTGCCTAGTGCCGAACGATGGAATTGACTGAGATGGGCGAGGGGCTGGATGCTCGGTGCGCTGGCGGGCGCGCTGCTTGTGATATCCAGCGCTGATGCCAAACCGCTCAACATCCTGGCGGCCGAAAATTTCTATGGCGACGTCGCCCGCCAGATCGGCGGACCCGACGTCGATGTCACCAGCGTCTTGAGCAATCCCGATCAGGACCCGCACGAATTTGAGGCAAGCCCCTCGACGGCGCGGGCGTTCGCCGAAGCCAGGCTCGTGATCTACAGCGGCGCCGACTATGACCCGTGGGCGATCAAGCTGCTATCGGCATCGCCGCAGCCCTCACGGGTCGTAATCGATGTCGCCGATCTCGCGCATAAGAAGGCCGGGGACAACCCGCATATCTGGTACGACCCCGACACGATGCTGTCGCTCGCTCGCGACTTGGCCGGGGAGTTCGCGAAGCTCGACCCGGCGCATGCCGCCGATTACCGGCAGCGGTTTCTCACATTCGAACAGTCGATGCGGCCGCTCACCGCGCGGATCGGGGAACTTCGTCGCAAATATGCCGGCACGCCGGTGACCGCGACCGAACCGGTGTTCGGATATATGGCGGACGCATTGGGGCTCGATATGCGTAACCGCCGTTTCCAGCTGGCGGTGATGAACGACACCGAGCCAAGCGCTGCCGACATCGCCACTTTTGAGCAAGATCTGCGCTCGTACGCCGTCAAAGTTCTCATTTACAACCGCCAGACCAGCGACGCTTTGACCCGGCACATGCGCGAGATCGCGAAGCGATCTGGGATCCCGGTCGTCGGCGTCACCGAGACCGAACCAGCGGGGAAGGATTACCAGGAGTGGATGCGCTCGCAGCTCGATGCAATCGATCGCGCGCT
Organism: uncultured Alphaproteobacteria bacterium; assembly: GCA_963777435.1. Taxonomy (GTDB): domain Bacteria; phylum Pseudomonadota; class Alphaproteobacteria; order ATCC43930; family CGMCC-115725; genus AP-15. The sequence goes on along the minus strand of CAVZQT010000003.1, from coordinate 702,282 downwards.
CGCCCATTAGGACCAGCGGCGATCGAGCTCGACCGCGTGGTGGTGGCGCGCGCCGGGCATGTCGTCCTGAACGAGATCAGTGCGGCGATCCTTCCCGGCGAGTTTATCGGGGTCTTCGGCCCGAACGGCGCCGGAAAAACCACGCTGCTGCGCGCAATGCTCGGTCTGTTGCCGCCATTAGCGGGTGAAATTCGGATTTTTGGCCAGCCACCCGGACGCGGCAATCGCGTCGCCGGGTATCTGCCGCAGCAACGCGCGGCTGTCGCCGATTTGCCGCTACGCGGCTGGGATTTTGTCGCCAGCGCCTGGCGGGGCGAGCGCTGGGGGCTGCCGGTGATCGGTCGGTGCGGTGCCGAGGAAGTCGCGCGGGCGATCGATCAGGTCGAGGCTCGACCGCTTGCCGATCGGCGATTGTCGCAGCTTTCCGGCGGCGAATTGCAGCGGCTGCTAGTGGCCCAGGCCTTGCTCGGCGAGCCGAAACTGCTATTGCTCGACGAGCCGCTGCTCAGCCTCGATCCGCACTTTCAACAGTCGGTGATTTCCCTGATCCAACGCATCCAGCTGGAGGCGGGGATCACGGTACTGTTCACCGCGCATGATCTGAACCCGTTGCTCGGGGTCATGGATCGCGTCCTCTACCTGGGGAACGGCAGTGCCGTGCTCGGAACGGTGGACCAAGTGGTCACCGACGATGTGCTCTCGCGCCTATACGGCATGCCGATCGAAGTCGTGCGACTAGGAGGTCGCATCATTGTCGTCGCCGGACACGGGCCGGTCGAAGCCCAATCTCACCGCCACGATGTTTGAATACGAGTTTATGCGGACCGCCTTTATGGCGGGCGGCATCGTTGCGATCGTGGCCGGCGCGGTCGGCTTTTTTCTGGTGTTGCGAAACCTGGCTTTTGCCGGCCATGCGCTGTCGCATGTCGGCTTTGCCGGCGCCACGGGCGCGGTGTTGATCGGCATCAGCGCGTTCTGGGGACTGCTGGCGTTTACCATAGCGGCGGCGATGGCGATGGGGCTGCTCGGCGACCGGCTGCGCAACCGCGATGTTGCGGTCGGCATCGTGCTGTCGCTGTCGCTCGGGCTGGGCGTGCTTTTTTTGTACCTTTACACAACGGGCGCCGCCCAGGCGACGGCAATCCTCTTTGGCAACCTCTTGGGGGTCAGCGCCGGCACTTTGTGGAGTCTGCTCGGGCTCGGCGTCCTGACCCTGGTGGCACTCGCGGTGATTTCTCGTCCGTTGTTGTTTGCGACCTTGGAACCCGAATTGGCCGAAGCAAAAGGGGTGTCGCTGCAATTCATCTCGGTGCTGTTTCTGGTGATCGTCGCGATCGCGGTCGCCGAAGCGGCTCAGGTGGTCGGCGTTCTACTGGTCTTTGCCTTGATGGTCGGGCCTGCGGCCGCGGCACAGCGGTTGACATCGCGCCTCGGCCAAGGGGTGACGCTCGCCGTGATTTTGGCGCTGGTGGAAACCTGGGGCGGGATCGCGCTGGCCTACATCACCGACTGGCCAACCACGTTCTGGATCGTCCTGCTAAGCTGCCTCGGCTATTTTCTCGCAATCCTCAACCCGCTGCCCGCAATCGCCGAGAAGCGAATCCAAGCCTGACGGCCGCCGGCCGCACGATAGAAATGTCGCATAATATATATTATGGAAAATATCAGGGCGACGTTACACTTGCGATACCACGCGCAAAATATATGATCAGCCTCGGCGGGGGCTGCAAGATTGGTTGCGTGCTCTCGCTCCTACGGGCGCGAGGGTGCTGGTCATGCTCCATGCCTATGTCGATGACAGCGGCACACACGATGATGCGGAGATTGTCTCAATGGGCGCTTTCATCGCGCCGTTTGAGAGTTGGAGTGCATTTGAATTGGATTGGTGCGCAATCTTGGACCGCGAACGGGTCAAAGCCTTCCATATGTCCCACTGTGAGGCGGGAGCGTCGCCGTTTGATTGGGAATGGCCGCGCCGCGCATCACTCATTCACGATCTTCGGCACGTCATTATCCGATTTCAGATGCTTGGAACCGCGTTCTCGATTTCCTGGAAAGACTGGGACGCGCTCGTAATAGGAAAGCATCGCGAATATCTGGGTGGCGCAGTAGAATTTGCGTTTGGTGGCGCTATAGGTCTATTAGTGCAACACCTTCGCCAGTTCTGGCCGCAAGAAAAACTTGCGATCGTGGTTGATGATCAGAAGCAGCGTAAGGATGATCTTCAACGTATTGCTGGACATTATGCCGATCTAAAAGTTTTATATCCTGAGATCGACAGCTTAGCGTTTGCTTCAATGCAAAACTCCGTGCCGCTGCAAGCCGCCGACATGATCGCATGGGAAGCGTATCGGTACGCGCTCGATTGGCTGAAAACCGGCGGTAATCCCGTGGCGCGTGCGCACTTCCGCGATTTCCTCGCGAACGCGCCGATCGTTGGCGCAATTATGGGCCGCGAGGAAATTCTAAAACAGCTAGCAGTCGGATATGTGCCGCTTCTTTGAGCGCTTCGGTGTCTCGGGCGGTGGACCGCGCTCTGCGATCTTTGGACGGACAACCTTGTTGAACGCGCGATCGACCGCGTCCGGGCTTTCGTCGGCCTCGACCTCGCGCGCCATGTCGATGAAGCGCTTGAATTGCTCCGGGTTGTCGGGTGGTGGTGTGGGCTTGCGGGGCATGCCTCAACCTACCACAGGTCGCGAGGGAGCGTCAGCAGACGTCGGCGCTGCCGCATCAGATCTCATGCGTTCGCGAGCGAAATGGTCTGCACACAATGATCTGATTTGGAGCAGATTTTCGGCCAATCTGCTTTAGGATTTGAAAGATGAAGAACCCAGATACGGATACCGCAAAAAAGATTGCCCACTCCGCGAGTGTTCCCATCTCTGCTCCCGCGTCTATTCCGAATCCGCGCGCTAATGCAGCTAGACTTGGTTTTCGTTTGCTGTTGGCAGCGGCCAACCCATTCTCTGGAATGTCTCGCGAATCTGCTGAAAAAGCGTCCTGGCAACCGCTTGATCCATACGGATTGCCAAGGTGGTGGCCCCTTGGTGCCTTCCGGGGCCAGGCGGTTCCGAGGGATGCACTTCGACTGATGCATAGAGCCTCATTAAGAGGCCACTTTCATCAAGAGGATCAAAAGAAGTTGCTTGAACGCGCTGAATGAACTCGTGATGCCCGAGTGTGTTTCGGCGTGGAAGATTGACCCCGGTATGGGGGTGATCGGCGTCCAATTTTGACCCCCTTTGCGATGTGATGCGCAGGCTGCCCGCCGGGGGATGGCGAGCGGGTGGCGGGGGATGCTGGTTGTGGAGACGATCGGCCGGATCCGGCGGGAGCATTTTGTCAAAGGCAAGTCGATCAAGGCGATCGTCCGCGAGCTGAAGGTGTCGCGGAACACGGTGCGCAAGGTGTTGCGTTCGGGCGCGACGGCTTTTGAGTACGGTCGCCAACTGCAGCCACAGCCGAGGTTGGGACCATGGCGCGACGATCTCGACCAGATGCTGGCGGCGAACGAGGCGAAGCCGGGGCGCGAGCGGCTGACGCTGATTCGGGTTTACGAGGAGCTGCGTGGCCTTGGCTATCGCGGCAGCTACGATGCGGTCCGCCGCTATGCGAAGCGATGGCGTATTGCGCGCGGGGCGGTGACGGCAGAGGCCTATGTGCCGCTGAGCCTTGCGCCGGGCGAGGCCTACCAATTTGACTGGAGCCACGAGGTCGTACTGATCAACGGGGTGACGGTGACGGTCAAGCTGGCGCATGTCCGGCTGTGCCACAGCCGCATGTTGTTCGTGCGAGCCTATCCGCGCGAGACCCAAGAGATGGTGTTCGACGCGCACAACCGCGCCTTCGCCTTTTTCAGGGGCACCTGCACGCGCGGCATCTATGACAACATGAAAACCGCGGTCGAGGCCGTGTTTATCGGCAAGGACCGCCAGTTCAACCGCCGCTTTCTGCGGATGTGCGGGCATTACCTGGTTGAGCCGACTGCCTGTACCCCGGCGGCGGGCTGGGAGAAGGGCCAGGTCGAGAACCAGGTCGGGCTGGTGCGCGAGCGTTTTTTTACGCCGCGACTGCGGGTGGCGAGCTACGAGGAGCTGAACGCCTGGCTGCTCGACCGCTGCGTTGCTTACGCCAAGGCACATCGGCATCCCGAGCTGGCCGACTGCACGATCTGGCAAGCCTTTGAGGCGGAGCGGCCGCAGCTGGTGCCGATTGCCGGCCCGTTCGACGGGTTCCACGCAACGCAAGCCGCGGTCTCGAAGACTTGCCTCATCCGGTTTGACAACAACAAGTACTCGGTCGCTTCGTGCGCCGTCGGCCGGCCGGTCGAGATCCAAGCCTATGCCGATCGCATCGTGATCCGCCAGGACGGCGCGATCGCCGGCCAACATGGGCGCCGCTTCGGTCGCGGCGAGACGATCTACGACCCCTGGCATTACGTGCCGGTACTGGCCAGAAAGCCCGGCGCGCTCAGAAACGGCGCCCCGTTCAAGGACTGGCTCTTGCCGGCTGGATTGGAGCGGGTACGGCGCCGGCTGAAGGGCTCCGACGATGGCGATCGCCAAATGGTCAAGGTTTTATCGGCGGTGCTGACCGACGGCCTCGCTGCGGTCGAGGCGGCTTGTGCCGAGGCGCTCGCCGAGGGTGTCAATTCCGCTGACGTCGTCCTCAATATCCTGGCGCGCCAGCGCGATCCTGGACCGTCGGCAACGATCTTGACCCCAGAGGCGCTGCGGCTACGACACGCGCCGATTGCCGATTGTGCCCGCTACGACCGCCTGCGCCGAGCATTGTGATGGAGCGGACCGACGTTCTCGAGCTGATGTCAAAGCTGAAGCTCTACGGCATGCGTGCGGCCTACGACGAGGTGATGGCGACCGCCATCAAGCGCCGGCACGAGCCGCCGCGCATTGTCGGCGATTTGCTCAGTGCCGAGATCGCCGAGAAGCAGGCACGCTCGATCAAGTACCAGCTGACCATTGCCAAATTGCCGCTGGCTAAGGACATCAATGACTTCGACTTTACTGGCACGCCGGTCAACGAGGCGCAAATCCGCGACTTGGCCAGTGGCGCCTTTCTCGCCGAGCAGCGCAATGCCGTGCTGATTGGTGGAACTGGTACGGGCAAAAGCCATCTGGCGATAGCCATTGCCCGGGCTTGCATCCGCCGGGGCGCCAGAGGCCGCTTCTACACCGTCGTCGACCTCGTCAACCGGCTGGAGGGCGAAGCCCGCGCCGGGCGCCAGGACCGCCTCGCCGAATATCTCACTCGCATGGACTTTATTGTCCTCGACGAACTCGGCTATCTGCCCTTCGCCCAGGCCGGCGGCCAGCTCCTCTTTCATCTGATCAGCCGGCTCTACGAGCGCACCTCGATCGTCGTCACAACCAACCTTGCTTTCGGCGAATGGCCGAGTGTCTTCAGCGACGCCAAGATGACGACGGCGCTGCTGGACCGATTGACCCATCACTGCGAAATCATCGAAACCGGGAACGAGAGCTGGCGGTTCAAACACCGCGCCTGAACCGCTGTACCACCCCGGGCTTGCCCCGGTGGGCAAACAGGCTACCTCCCACGCGCGTCGCTCCGTCGCTCGTAAGGGCACTACGCGACGCGCGCGGGGCCCTCCTGTTCGCTACCGGGACAACCCTGAACCCATGCCCGTCGGGGTCAATTTTGAACGCCTATCCAGGGTCAAACTTCGCCGCCGATTGACACCCGAGTTTCAGAATTTCATCAGACACAGTTTCGCTCCTGGGTTGGTTGGCACCTTCCAGGATAGCGACGGCGGGAGCGGGCGTCACCGCTTGCTCCCGCCAATCAGCGGCAATTCGAGCTGGCGCGGATTGATCTCGATACGGCGGCGGCGACTGCGCCGCTCAGAACGGGATTTCTTCTTCGTTCGCCCTTCCGCCGCGAGTTGTTTCGTAGGTCAACCGCTTGCCTTTTGCGCCTTGGATGGCTTGATCGGAACGAGCGCTGTCGTCGAAACCGGCCGCCGCGCGGGTGTTATAACGAAAATCAAACTCCGCCAGATAGCGGTCGAGATGCTGCTCTTCGACGTGCTGATAGACGCCGACCAGCCCGCGCTTGAACACCGAAAAGAAGTTCTCAAGCGTGTTGGTGTGCACGTCACCCCGTACCCATTCCTCTTTGGAGTGGTCAACGCTGGCGTGCCGCCCTTCGGGCATGATGCGGCGATAGTGAACCGCTCCATCCGTGTAGAGTGTGCTGTTGAAGTCCAAATGCTGCCAGAGCACATCACGCACGTTTGCTTGGTCGAGATACCGAGACCGGATCGGGCCGCCGCGTTCAACAAGGCTTACGACCTGTCGGGTTTCGCGCGGACCCGCTCCCTCCGGGCGGCGAGTTTTAGGCGAGCGAGTGATAAAGGTCTCGTCGGCTTCGACGATCTTGCCCGTACCGCCAAGCGGATCGGTGCCGCTGCTGTCGCCCATCGCGTGCCGGATGCGGTGCATCAAGAACCACGCGGTCTTCATGGAGCCGCCGAGAGTGCGCTGAATCTGGCGGGTGCTGATACCCTTTTTGCTGCTGCAAATCAGGTAAATCGCCTGAAGCCAGATGTGCATCGGCACGTGGCTCGATTCGAAGATGGTCCGCATCCGCACGGTGAACGGCTTGCGGCAAGCGCGGCACTTCCACAAACCGGGCCGCGTCGTCTTGCCCTTGAGCTTGGTTGCCTCGCCGATCGTTCCGCAATGCGGGCAGACCGCACCATCCGGCCAAAGCCGCGCCTCGACGTAGGCGATAGCGGCTTCTTCGTTGCAAAGGTGCGGCGCGTTAAGAGCGGATTGCATGGCGGCTGTTCTCCTTGGCCGCCATTCTACCTATTGAGGTTGGTATGTCAAGTGTAACGTTGCCAATATCAGAACGCGCGGCGACGAAGGCCGACGCCGCGGGTATGCCATATCCCAGTCAGGATTTGGCGCGCTATGCCGGGTCGGGCAGATCGATGACGAGGCCGTCCTGGCCGGGCTCGACGCCGTCCGGCAGTTCGGCGGCCAAGGTGCGGTAGTCGAGCGATTGGTCCATATGGGTCAGCACGGCACGGCGCGGTCGCACCCGGTTGATCCAGCCCAGCGTCTTTTCGAGATGAGAATGCGTCGGATGCGGCGCGCGCCGCATGCAGTCGACGATCCACAACTCGATGCCGGCGATCGCCGCAAAGGCGGCTTCGTCGAGTTCGGTGACGTCGGTCGAATACGCCATCGCGCCGATGCGAAATCCCAAGGTCGTGCTGAAACCATGGTCCTGCGCGAACGGCACCACCGGAACGCCGCACACCGAAAACGGCCCGGTGATCTCGTTTGGTTCGAGGGTTGGCTTATAGAACTGACCGGGCTCGGATGGCGCCGCCAGTGCGTAGCCAAAACGGCGGCCGATCTCGGCCAATGTCCGGGCGTCGGCCCAGAGCGGGATCGCAGCCTTCATCATGCGGTTCAATTGGCGAATGTCGTCGATCCCGTGCAGATGATCGGCGTGCGGATGGGTCATCAGCACCGCGTCGAGCCGCCTAACGCGTGCATCGATCAATTGTTCGCGCAGATCGGGCGATGTATCGATCAGGATCGCGACCGCGCCGATTTCGACCAATAGCGACACGCGGCGGCGGCGGTTGCGGGGATCGGCCGGGTCGCACTGCCCCCAATTGGGGCCGATCGCCGGCACGCCGGTCGAGGCCCCGCAGCCGAGGACGGTGACCCTCATCGGCTGAGCGCTATCCCGGCGGGCGGCGTTGCCTTGGTAAACAGGCGGAAGAAATTGCTGGTGGTCGCGGCCGCCAATTCCTCGGGTTCGATGCCTTTCAGCGACGCCACCACCGCTGCGGTCGCCTTGACAAAGGCTGGTTCGTTGCGTTTGCCGCGATACGGCACCGGCGCCAGATACGGGCTATCGGTTTCAACCAGCAACCGGTCGAGCGGCACATCGCTGATGATCGCGCGCAAATCGTCGGCGTTCTTGAATGTCGCGATGCCGGAAATCGAAATGAGAAACCCGACCTCCAACGCGGCTTCGGCCAGGGCGCGGCCACTCGAAAAACAATGCATCACGCCTGATAGCGGCTGCTCCGCGCTAAGGATGCGGGCGATGTCGTCGTCAGCCTCGCGGGCGTGGATGATCAATGGCAGCCCGGTCATCTGCGAGGCGGCGATGTGGGCGCGAAACACCCGCTCCTGAATGTCGCGCGGGCTCAGATCGTAGTGATAGTCGAGCCCGGTCTCGCCGATGCCGACGACTTTGAGGTGTTGGGTCAACGTCGCCAAGCGCTCCGGCAGCAGATCGCAGTGGTCGGCTGCTTCGTGTGGATGGGCGCCGACCGAACACCAGATATCGGGGTCGGTTTCGGCGATCCCACGCACCCCCGGAAACGCATCGATGCGCGTGCTGATCGTCAGCATTGTGCCGACTCCGGCATCGCGCGCGCGGGCGATCACCGCATCGCGTTCGGCCGCAAAATCCGGGAAATCGAGATGGCAGTGGCTGTCGACCAGCATAGCCCCCCTGCCCTCGCCCGCGATGTTACCGCCGCTCATGCCGCAGACGCCTCGACATAGCGGGGAAAGATACCTTCCGGCTTTGGCAGTGGCGTACCCGGGGTTAGGGGTGTCTGCCTTAGCGCCGCGAAATCGCGCGATTCCGCGGGGACGGCGAGCTGATCCAGCAGCTTTTCGGCCGCCTGCGGGACAAAGGGTTGCGCCAAGATCGCAAGATGCCGGATGGTTTCGGCCAGCGTGTAAAGCACGGTGCGCATCCGCCCCGGATCATTGCGGCGCAACGCCCACGGCGCTTGCTCGTCGACATAACGGTTGGCCTCGCCGACAACCCGCCAGATGGTTTCGAGCGCCACATGAAACGCCTGCTCGTTCGTGTGGACGCGCACATTTTCCAATAGAGCGCGGGCATTATCGAGCAGTGAACGATCGGCATCGGCAAGCGCCCCCGGCTCCGGGACGGCAGCAGCGCAATCGCGATTGATCATGACCAATACGCGCTGCGCCAGATTGCCAAAATCATTGGCCAAGTCGCCATTCAGCCGGCCGACAACCGCGCGATGCGAAAAGTCGCCGTCGCTGCCGAATGGCAACTCGCGCAGCATAAAATAGCGCACCGGATCGACCCCGTAGGTTTCAACCAATTGCTGTGGCGGGATAAAATTGCCGAGCGATTTCGACATCTTCTCCCCTTCGACCGTCCACCAGCCGTGAGCAAAGACACGGCGCGGCGGGTCGAGACCGGCCGCCATCAGAAAGGCCGGCCAGTAGACCGCGTGGAAGCGCACGATGTCTTTGCCGACCATGTGCAAATCAGCCGGCCACCAAGTCGAGAACTCTGCCGGATCATCCGGATAGCCGGCCGCGGTAATGTAGTTAATCAGCGCGTCGAGCCAGACGTAAACGACGTGGCCCGGATGGCCCGGTACCGGAACGCCCCAGGTAAAGCTGGTGCGCGAGATCGACAGATCCTTCAATCCGCCGCGCACGAAACTAATCACTTCGTTGCGGCGGCTGCGTGGCGCCACCGCATCGGGATTGGCGTCGTAAAACGCCAGCAGCCGGTCCTGCCAAGCAGAAAGCCGGAAAAAGTAGTTTTCCTCCTCCAGCCATTCGACCTCGGCGCCGGTCGGGGCCCGAGCGCCATTTGGGCCGTCGACGAGCTCGCTTTCGTCATAAAAAGCCTCGTCGCGTACCGCGTACCACCCGGCGAAACGGCCGAGATAGATTTCGCCGCGGCTCGCCAATTCCTGCCACAAGGCTTGCACGGCGCGCGCGTGGCGCGGCTCGGTCGTGCGGATGAATTCGTCGTGCGAGACATTCAGCAGCTGGGTCACCTCGCGAAACCGCGCCGAGTTGCGATCGGCAAATTCCTGCGGCGAGACGCCCGCCGCGGCAGCTGATTGCGCCACCTTCTGGCCGTGCTCGTCGGTCCCGGTCAGGAATTTGACCTGCCGCCCGTCGAGCCGCATGAACCGCGCCAGCGCGTCGCACGCCACGGTCGTATAAGCGTGGCCGAGATGCGGCGAGTCGTTGACGTAGTAAATCGGCGTGGTGATAAAAAACGGCCGGCCGGCGTCCATTGCTCTCTCCGAAGCCGATAAAGCTGGTAAGTGGTCTTCCCCCGATCGCGTTCCAGGATTGCGCCGGTCAGGGCCGAAATACTTGTCAGGGCTGATTTCGGCGCGGATGCCTAGCAACGCAGCACTCCGCCGCCCGGCTGGCGGGATGCCGGCTCATGCGCTTGAGCACCGCCGCAGCCATTCCTGGTCGCGGATCGATGGCCGGCGGCCCAGTCGATTGCGTAGGAGTGCTTCGGCCTTTGCCGGTTGGCGCGATCCGATGTAGGCGACGATCAGCGTATCCTCGAACACTTCGCGTTGCGCGTGACTGCCGCCGATGCGCGGCAGATCGGCGAGCGCCGCTTCGAGAACCCGCGCGGCTTCAGCTGGCTCTCGGCGCGCAAATGCCGCCGCCGCCTCGCAAAGGGCCGGCGCCACCGCGCCCGGCGGCAGCCGGTTTGCACCCGCTAAGTCTTTCAAACCCGCAACGCGGTTTCGTGCCGCCAGATCATCGCCCATTGCCGCCTCCGCCAATGCCGCGTGCAGATCGGCGAAAGCAAGGCTCGCCTGCGGAAAGTGCTTTCGGGCGTGCGCCGCGACCTCGGCCCATTCCTGGTCCAGTTCGGGGCTGGCACCATAGAGCTGCCAGCGCCACAGGAACGAGGCCGAATCCGCCAGGCTCAGCATCGGCGCCGACAACGCGACGGTCGGCCGGATCGCCTCGCGGTAGATCGCCATCGCCTGCTCGCTGTTGCCGCGCGCCAACTCAAACAATGCCAGGTGCCAAGATAAGTGACAGTGCAGGTGGCCGGCGCGCTCGTAATCCGGCAGCCAATCCGACAGGAAAGCGGCGCCGCCCTCGGCGTCACCGGCTTCGAAAAAGCCGTGCGCCCGCTGATGCGCACCGTGGGCGTTGCGCGGGTTGAGCGCCAGCGAACGTTCAACACGGCGAGTTCCCTCCGCGACCGCGCCGGTCTCGATCTGCGCCCAGCCGAGATAGCCCAAAAACCACCAATCCTCCGGCCAATGCGGCGCCAGTTCTTTTAGCAGATCGAGTTGCGCTTCGTGATGGTCGCGCCGGCCGCTGAACCCCAACAGCCCGAAGACACCGAGAGCCAATGACAATGGCAGCGCATCGCGCGGGTATTCGGCCGCGTGGGCGCGCACCATCTGCAACGCCTCCGAAGCATTACCGCGGATTGCTGCGGCAACGACGCCGATATGGCCCTGCTCACGCGGCGAGAGCCGCGATGCGAGCGACTGTGCCCGCTCCGCCGCGGCGCGTGCGTCGGCCATGCGAGCCTGCATTTGCAGCAATCGGGCCTGCGCGATATGGGCGAGCGCGAAATCAGGGTCGGCGGCCAGCGCCCGCGCGAACCTGAACTCGGCGCCGATATTGGCCGACAGCAGCAGGTCGATCGCGGCGGTGTACTCCACGACCGCCTCGGCTGAGGCCGCGGTGACCGGTAGATCAAAACGGTCGGTCATGGCCATGCTCAACATTCTCCTCTCTCCCTCGGAGGGGAGCAGATCATCAAGGCGCTAAAATAGGGGCTTGCGCATACCCCTGTCGCACCCTTCCTATCATGATAGCTTGTCTCGAAACGGAGCAAAGCGGCCTATGAACGACATCGGCTTTGCCGCCCTTGCCGCCCCCCGATCGCGGCCGCAGCCTCCATCGCCGGCCGAGTTCGAGCTGTGGCCGGCATTGTGCGCGGAAGCAGCGCGCGTGGCGGCCCGCGAGGAGATCCTGGCCAGGCTCATCGAGAATGCCGTGCTGTGCCACGACACCCTCGCCTCGGCGCTTGGCGGGTTGCTGGCCCACAAGCTCGCGGATGCCGCGCTATCGGCAGCACGGCTGACCGATCTCGTCGGATCGGCAATGGCGGACGAGCCGGCGATCATCGCCGCCGCTGCGGCCGATCTTAGCGCGATCCGCACCCGCGACCCGGCTGCCGAGAGCTATTTGACCCCGTTCCTTTACTATAAAGGTTTTCATGCGCTGGAATGGCACCGCGTCGCTCATTGGCTGTTGCGCGTCGGGCGCCATGACCTCGCTCATTACCTGCAGAGCCGCGCTTCCGAAGTTTTCGCGGTCGACATCCATCCGGCGGTTCCGGTCGGAACGGGTGTGTTTATCGATCATGCCACCGGTCTTGTCGTCGGCGAAACCGCGGTGATCGGTAACGATGTTTCGATCCTGCACGAGGTGACCCTGGGCGGCACCGGCAAGGAGCGCGGCGACCGCCACCCCAAAGTGCGCGACGGCGTCCTGCTGTGCACCGGCGCCAAGGTGCTTGGGAATGTCGAGATCGGCCGCGAGGCCAAGGTCGGCGCCGGCAGCGTCGTGTTGACCAATGTGCCGCCGCGGGCGACGGTCGCCGGTGTGCCGGCGCGCATCGTCGCCTGGTCGCAGGGTGCGGTTCCGGCCCTGGAAATGGATCAGAGCCTGCCGGACTACGAGATCTGACCAAACCGCTCGAGGCCTAGGCCACGGCCCGTGAGGTTTGGTGGACGCGCCGGCCTGCTAAGAATGTAACAAAGATTGCTGGACTTGAAATTTAGAACGCTATGCCGACAGCTCGGCATTTCGATCTCGACGGCATTGGCGCAAATCTTTTCGATTTTTCTTCTATGTTGGTCATGCGGCTTTGCATTGGCCGCCGATGCCCCGCCTTCAAAGGGGGCGGCGACCGCCACTGGCCCGCTTAGTGCTGCAGTTGCCCCGCCCGGTGCCGCAGCAACGCGAGAGCCATCGCTTTCTGCAGTAAGAGCAACGGCGGCGATTTTAGGCATCGACACCAAGAACAAGGGCGCATGGCTCGGCCATTACGGATCGGAGGGATATGATCTGGCAAGCCAGGCGGCCAAGCTTCCCGGCTATGCAAAGCTGACGTTCAGCGCTCCTCCGAACACGGCGATAGCTTCCACCGATGATCCACGGGTGCTGAAAAGCCCGGGCAAATCGGCCGGATCGTGGTCCAACTGGTCGACCCTGACGAGCTTCTCGATCGATCTCAATCTAACGGATGGGCTCCCTCACAAAGTGAGCCTCTATGCTTTGGATGCTTACAATGGAGGGTTCAGACAGAGAATAACCGTAAAGGACGCAAGCTCCGGAGCCGTCCTTTCGACCGAGAACCTCTCAAACTATGCCAGCGGCGTGTACATCACCTGGCAGGTCAGCGGGCATGTGATTTTCGACATAACAAGCACTGCCGACCAGGGATGCTGTGGCGTGGTCAGCGGCGTGTTCTTTGACCCGCCGCAGCCTTTAACCATGCCGACCCACTTGATTGTTCCGGCCAAGAGTCCGGCAACGGCAATCGGGATCATCGCGCCGAGCGAGCCGAACTATCCCTCCTCGCGTCTCAGCATCAAAGTCTCCGCTCTCCCGAGCGGCGGAACCGTGATGCTTGCCGACGGGCTGACGCCGGTGACGATGGGCCAGCGTTTGACGCCAGCTCAGCTGACCGGCCTCAAATTTACGCCGGGACCGGTCACCGCAACAAAAGCTTCAAGCTTCGCATACACCGTGACCGACCCGGCCGGTCGCAGCGCTGTCGGAAGCGCATTGATCGTGGTCGAGTTCGCCGGCAACTCCCCTCCCCCGCGACCGACCTGCTCCAGCCCTGGTATGGAGCCCGTGTCCGTCGTCGGAAGCGATCGGGGTCAGCCGATTTCCTTGTTGGTCCCGCGCAGTGGGATTCAGCCAGCGGAAATCGCGGTCGTGGTCAATGACAGCGATCCGCAATCGGTTATCGTCGGTCAGTATTACCAGCTCAAACATCGGATCCCCCATCAGAATATAGTTCACCTCGAGTTTCCGTTCGTCGCAAGCAACGAAGCAAATTTCTCAATTTCGGCAAAGGATTTTACCACCATAAAGTCAAAGGTGGATGCCGCAGTTGGGCCCTAATATACAAGCTTACGCGATTACTTGGACCCAGCCGTGGTCGGTGGGAGGGGGTGTCGGGCTAACGACAGCGTTTTCCGTCGGCTACGGTGCGGCCGGTGCGGCCAATCCGTATTACAATAATGGCTCGGTTCAGCCCTACACCGACCTGAAATTTCGTCCTGCGATGATGGTTGCGGGCTTCACTCTTCAGGATTCACTATCGCTGATCGATGGGGGCGCATCCGCGGCGCAAACGCTACCGTCGGGAACCGGATATTTTATTCGAACGACAGACGCGGTGCGGAGTAATCCGCGCTATCAGGATTTCGAGGGCACCGCTGTTTATTGGAATCATCCGAACGGCTTGCATATGATTTACATCGACAACTCCGCCGGCACCGGCAGTGACTTCATTCAGAACGCTACAAACGTCTTATTCTATGAAACCTCTCTGGCGGCAGTTCCGGCGCTCAACAGCAATAAATATCTGCCCGGCGCGGTCGCCGATCACTTGACCTCGTTCGGAGGGGCGCTTCTCGAACGCGTCCAAATGAGCGTGCTGGATTGGCTGCAAGCAGGTGTTACGGCGAGTTACGGCACTGTTACCGAGCCGAGTTCCGATTATCGCAAATTTCCACAAGCTTCGGTCTTGGTAAATACTTACTTTAGCGGCAACACCGTGGTCGAGGCGTACACCAAATCAGTGGAGCTTCCAACCCAAGGTGTTTTTGTTGGAGATCCTTTGGCGCGCCCGTTTGGGACAAGAGCTTTCCTAACAAAGAAGGGGCTGTCGATCAAGACCAGCATCCTCGAGCCCGGCGTCAAATACTCTCTTCTCGCCGGCCATTCATGTTCAGGCCCTTTCAGCACATTGCAATCAGATATTTCGATATCGCAGCAGGCGTACAAGACAATTGCTGATGCATCAGGGTACCATCGTTATTATCGGTTAATCGCAGCAGGCGGAAAAACTCACTGAGTTCATTATTAGCGTTACTAGGCCGGATGGGTTCGAATTTGCGCGCTGTGGCGTATCGTGGTGCCAAGGATCCAGCTTAGCCGTTCGCGGGTTTCGTCGTGCCAATGCCCTTCCAGCTATCGACCCGCCCGTCCCGTCCTTATATTCCTAGCTCCGGTCGCACCAAATAATACGGCGGAGCATTACCTTGCCTCTCGACATTTTGCCCAGCGTTTGCCCGCATGATTGCCCGAGTGCGTGCGCGCTCGAAGTCGAGCGCATCGGCGGCGACCGCATCGGGCGAATTCACGGAGCGGCGAGCCAGACCTACACGCAGGGCGTGGTGTGCGCCAAGGTCGCGCGCTATGCCGAGCGCCAGCATCATCCCGACCGGCTGTCGCAGCCATTGCGGCGGGTCGACGACAAGGGCGTTGGCCGCCCCGCTTTTGCGCAGATTTCCTGGGACGACGCACTCGACGAAGTCGCCGAAGCTCTGACCCGCGCCGCGCAACGTCACGGCTCGGAGGCGGTGTGGCCATATTACTACTCCGGCACGATGGGGCTGGTGCAGCGCGACGGCATCAACCGGCTGCGCCACGTGATGCATTATTCGCGCGAGGATCTGACGATCTGCAGCATGCTGACCGCCATCGGCTGGCGGGCTGGCGTCGGGGCGTTGCGCGGGGTCGACGGCCGCGAAATGGCCAAAGCCGATTTGATCGTCGTCTGGGGCGGCAACCCGGTCTCGACCCAGGTCAATGTGATGACCCACATCACCGCGGCGCGGCGCGAGCGCGGCGCCAAGCTGGTCGTGATCGATCCCTATCGCACCGCCAGCGCCGAGGCCGCCGATCTGCATCTGATGCCGCTGCCCGGCACCGACGGGGCACTCGCCTGCGCGGTCATGCATGTGCTGTTCAAGGAGGGCTATGCCGACCGCGAATACATGGCGCGCTATGCCAACGACCCAGTCGGGCTCGAAGCACATCTGGCCACCCGCGACCCGGCCTGGGCAGCGGCGATTACCGGCATTCCGGAAGACGCAATCGTCGACTTCGCGCGGCTCTACGGCCGTACAAAGCGCAGCTACATTCGCGTCGGCTACGGTTTTTCGCGCTCGCGCAACGGGTCGGTGCAGCTTTTCTCAGTGACCTGCCTGCCGACCGTGACCGGCGCCTGGGCGTATGAGGGCGGCGGCGCGTTGCAATCGAACCACGGTCTGGTGGCGCTCGACCGCACTTTGCTTGAGGGACTCGACGTGCTCGACCCTACCACCCGCCGGCTCGATCAATCGCGCATCGGCCCGATCCTGACCGGCGATCGCCATGACCTCGGCGACGGCCCGCCAGTCGCCGCTCTCTTTATCCAGAATACCAACCCGATGGCCGTCGCCCCGGAATCGGGGCTGGTCCATCAGGGCTTTGCGCGCGACGATCTGTTCGTCTGCGTCCACGAGCAATTTATGACCGAGACCGCGGCGATGGCCGACATCGTGCTGCCGGCAACAACGTTTCTTGAACACGACGATTTCTACACCGCGGGCGCGCACACCTACCTGCAATTGTCGCGCGCGATCCTGCCGCCCTATGCCGAATGCCGCTCGAACCACGATGTAATCTGTGCATTGGCCGATCGCCTTGGCGCGCATCATCCCGGGTTCGAGATGACCCCTCTCGAATTGATCGATCACACATTGCGGGCGAGCGGCCTCCCCGGGGCGGCCGAATTTCCGGAAGAGGGCTGGCTCGATTGCTGTCCGGCGTTCGAAACCCACCACTTCCTCGACGGCTTTGGGCACGCCGACAAGAAATTCCACTTTCGCGCCGATTGGGGCGCGCTCGGCCATGATCACGCGAGGCTGCCGGCCTTTCCCGACCATGTCGCGGTCACCGATGACGGTGATCCCGACCGGCCGTTCCGGCTTGTCGCCGCCCCTTCCCGCTCGTTTCTGAACACGAGTTTTAACAACACGCCATCGGGCATCGCGCGCGAGGGCCGCCCAATGGCACTGATCCACCCGTTGGCCCTCGCCGCCCTCGGTCTTGCCGAGGGCGACCGCGTGCGGATCGGCAATGCCAAGGGCAGTGTCATCGTGCATGCCCGCGCCTTTGATGGGCTGCAACAGCGCGTCGTGATCGTCGAAGGGATCTGGCCCAACCATGCCTTTGACGAGGGGATCGGCATCAATCTCTTGACCAGCGCCGATCCGGGGTTGCCACGCGGCGGCGCCGTGTTCCACGACACCTCGGTGTGGCTGCGGCCGGCATGAGAACCGCACGATGAGCGACAACGGAAAGACGCTGCCGACCGAACGCCATTCAGCGGAAGTCGCGGACTTTCTCGAAAAGCTCAAACAGGCGCCGGCGCGCGCCGATTCAGGCCGCGGCCGGCTGATTTTTGCGCTCGACGCCACCGCCAGCCGCGGCCCGACTTGGGACCGCGCCTGCCAGATCCAGGGCGAGATGTTCGAGGCGACCGCGGCTTTGGGCGGGCTCGAAATCCAGCTCGTCTTTTATCGCGGCTTTGCCGAATGCAAGGCGAGCCGCTGGGTGACGAGTGCCACCGAACTGCACCGCATCATGCGCTCGGTTTTTTGTGTCGGCGGCGAGACCCAGATCGAGCGGATATTGAGCCACGCGATCCGCGAAACCGGCAAGCGCCGGGTCAACGCGCTGGTCTTTGTCGGCGATGCGATGGAGGAAAAAGTCGACCGCTTGTGCCGGCTGGCCGGCGAATTGGGATTGCTCGGTGTGCCGATTTTCCTGTTTCACGAAGGCCGCGACCCAACCGCGGCGGCGGCGTTCAAGCAGATGGCGAACCTGTCGCACGGCGCCTATTTAGGCTTCGACCTCACCAGCGCCGGCCGTCTGAAGGAGTTGCTCGCGGCGGTCGCGGTTTATGCCGCCGGTGGCTACCGGGCGCTCAGCGCCTATGGCGAGGGCAAGGGCGGCGCGGTGCAGCAACTCACCTCTCAGCTTAAAAAGTAGGCGGCGGCGGTGCTGTTCCTGCTTGGCGGAGTGGTCCTGCTCGTCGGCTTCCTGCTGCTGGTGAACCTCTTTGTCAATGCCGACCCTCTGCGGCTCGCCCGCTATCTCAAATGGATGGGGATCGGGATCGCCGCTGTAGCAGTAATCGGCCTGTTTCTGTTCCCGCCGGCGCGCGAACTCGCGGGTTTGCTGTTTCCGCTGGCGCTTTCGCTGCCGCTGTTGTCGCGTGTGCGCAGCCTGATCGACCGTCATCGCACGCCGCGCGGCGGCCAAAGCTCGACGGTTACGACCGAATATTTGCGAATGACCCTCGATCACGACACCGGGACGATGACCGGGACGGTATTGCGCGGCCGGTTCGCCGGGCTGCGGATCGAGGAGATCGGCGTCGGCGATCTGCTTGCCTTGTTGCGCGAATGCCGTGCTGCGGACGAGGAGAGTGCGCGGCTGATAGAGGCCTATCTCGACCGGCTCTATCCCGACTGGCGCGATGAATTGGCCGGCGCGGGCCGGAGCGGGGCCGCCGGAGGCAACGCCAGCGGGACCGGAGCCGGCACGGGAGCCGGCGGAGCGCGCCCCGCGAGCAGCGACATGACGGTCGACGAAGCGTACGCGATCCTCGACCTCGCGCGCGGCGCCACCCCCGAGCAAATCAAGGAGGCCCATCGCCGGCTGATGGTCAAACTGCACCCCGACCACGGCGGCTCGGGCTATCTCGCGACCCAGATCAACCGCGCCCGCGACATATTGCTGCGGGCACGATGAGCGATCTCAGGCCAAGGTAATCTCCTCGGTCACGACCTCGAAGCCGACGAGCTTGTTCGGGCCAAAGGTCGTGCTGATCGCGACGTCAGCAGCGTCCCGTCCACGCGCCATCAAGATGCGGCCGATACGCGGCGTATTATGGCGCGCATCAAAGGTGTACCAGGCATCCCCGAGATAAGCCTCGAACCAGGCTGAGAAATCCATCGGCGCCGGATCGGGCGGCACCCCGATATCCCCAAGATACCCCGTGCAATAACGCGCCGGGATATTCATGCAGCGGCAAAAGGTGATCGCGAGATGGGCAAAGTCGCGGCACACGCCGAGCCGTTCGCTGTGCGCCTGCCATGCGGTTCTGGTTGACCGCGCGTGCTCGTAGCCAAAGCACAAATGCTCGTGGACATAGTCGCAGATCGCCTGAACCCGGGGCCAGCCCGGGAGGGTATTGCCAAACAATGACCACGCCAGATCGGACAATTGGTCGGTCTCGCAATAACGGCTCGACAGCAGGAATACCAGGCTGTCGTCCGGCAGTTCCTCGACCGGAAGCTGCTGCGCGTCGGGAGCCACGGCATCGGCCTCGCCGGTGTCGCTGACGACGGCATCGGTCGATAGTTGGATCAGGCCGGGCGGCGCTAGTAGACGGGCGCAGCGATTGCCAAAGCCGTCTCGGTAATGCCGAAGGGGAAGATCGGGGTCGGTCGTCATGTGATCGGGGACGAGCAGGTCCGGCATCCGGCTCGGGTGAACATTCAACATCAGCACCATCGGTGCCGGTTGGAGGCATTCATATCCCAGTCTGTAGCCGATTCTGAGGCGCATGCTGATCCCCCGCTCGAAATAGCCGATGATCGGACAACATCACCGATGCAAAAACCGTCCCAGTCTTTCGCGGTCGCCACCCGCGGGGCTGCTATATGGGATAGCCGCGCGCGGGGCTTGCTATATTCGCGCACAAAAAAGCGCTCCAGCACTGGGGAGCGTCATTAACGCAGTGTTCATAGGGGGAACGATCGGACGGCCCGATATGCCCCAAGCGGCAGGCGCTCAAGGCATATCGGAATGGGCCGGTCGGCTCAAATCATCGGGCTGTGATTGGGAGCACGGTCAGCAAGGGCGCCCGAAAATATGCATGGCGGGACGCTTGCGAGAGCTATTCACCAGCGTAGCCATCCCAAGGTAGTAGGCGAATATTGCCGAGGCGACCATAAACCAGCCGCCGATCTCCCCGATGACTACCCAGCCGCCGCTCGTAACACCCGCGAGATTTGGGATCCCGGCGAGAACAAAGCCGATGCAGATCGCGCCGAGCATCCCGACCAATGCCAAGTTGATGCCGAGCGCTGCAAAGCACAGCGCGAACGAGATGAAGCCAAAGCTCTCCAACAGGAAGCCCCAGATCACCAAGGATCCACCGCTGGCGGGGAGCGCCCCTCCGTTCATCAGCAGAAACGCGGTCGCGGCAAGAACCGCGAAGGCGCCGTAGCAGGTGAACGCCGTCGCCATCAGCGAACTCGCCCGCCGGTAGCTGATCAGCCCGGCGATGAATTGCGCGATGCCGCCAAAGATCAGCAGGATCGGAATCACGGCGATGAAGTGGTAGGTGCTTGCCGGCAGCAAACCGACCTGCACCGGAATTGGCCCGGTCACTGAACGTACGGCTGCTGCTGCCGCTGCCGCCGCCGGCGCGTTTACCCCGGCCGCAACACCAGCGGCACCGCCGTACGGCGCCCCAAACGCGCCGCCGATCACGGTGCCGACGATCCAAGTACCGGTCGCGAACGCCCAAAGACCCAACGGCGACGGATCGCCGACGCTTGCCATCGCCTGTTCTTCGAGCGCTAAGACTTCATCGTCGGGCATGCGTGTAATTACTGGCCCCGCCGTCGTCCACGTGGCCCGCTCCTGCCGGTCACGGATTCTATCCATGGTAGGAATATCGACCATTTGCCTCACTCCATCGCGGTTTCACTCGCCAGCGTCGAGGCGCGGAACGAGTGCTGCGATATTGTCCGAGACAGATCGCAACGCGGTTCCGCGCCGCAGCGCCCGAATGGGTCGGCAAACTCGGCGAGGGTTTCGCTCTGAAGAGCCATCGCCGGTTTCACCAACCCCCATCCTTGGCTATTCAACCGGGCAAATCGAACAGAGTTCCGGTTTTGATCTCCGGTCACAATACGGCAGCATTATGCACCCTTCGGTTGCCGCGAACCGCGTTAGGCAATCAAAAGTCATCGGCACGGAGTTGGGCTTCCGCTCCCGGGACTGCCGCTCCTCGGGACTGCCGCCGTCAGATCGTCCGAGTGTCCGGCCGTAATCCGAGACCGGATTCGAGGCCGGGGTTACGGCCTATTCCGCGGCTTGAGCGCGGGCGACTTGGACCGAATTGGGGCCGTAGCGGTCGCGATAGGGCTGGGTGTCGATCTCCTCCAGTTCGATTTCGCGGTTTAAGACGCGCTGTTTCCACGCCTGATGCTCGGGCTCGTGCGCGTGGAATTCGGGCATCACCTCACGGGCGAAGAGTTCGAGGCTCTCGCAGATGTGTTGATGCGTGTTCTTGCCGGCTTGATTTAAGAAAATAACCTGGTCGATGTTCGAGGTCTGGAACCGCCGCAATTTGCGCCGGATCGTCTCGGGCGAGCCGATCAGTCCACCCGACAACGCACGCTGCAGACCCTCGGGATTGGCGCGCTTCCATTTTTCGTATTCGTCCCACAAATTGACTTCGCCCGGCTTTGGCCGCTCCCGGGTCGGGCTGAGCCCGTAAAAGCGCAGTGCAAACTGGAAGAACGGGATGCCGTCGGCTCGGCGGCGCGCTTCCTCGTCGGTCTCTGCGCACATAAAGTAACTGGTCAACGCCAAATTCGGGTTGGTCACGTAATCGGCTAACTTTACCTGGCGCTTGGTGAAGGCGTTGTAGTAGGCGTGGACCCAGGCATGCGCCGCCTCGGCGCTGAGGAATTGAAAAGCGAGCGCGCCCAAACCGCGGCGCCCGGCCATCTCGATCGTCTCCAATTGCGAGCAGGCGCACCACAGTGGCGGATGCGGCTTTTGCAATGGCTTGGGCACGACGTTGCGTAACGGAAAATCGAAATACGGTCCGTGGTATTCGCAGCCGCCATCCTTAAACATTGGGATGATCGCGCGCACCGCGTCTTCCCAGACCGCACGCTTTTCTTCAAAGGCGCGGCCAAACGGTTCGAGTTCGGTGCTGCTGGCACTCTCGCCCATACCAAACTCGACGCGACCGCGGCTGACGAGATCGAGCGCCGCGATGCGCTCGGCAACCCGCGCCGGTGGGCTTGTCGTCAATTGCATGATGCCGTGCGCCAGGCGGATCTGTTTGGTGCGCTGGCTCGCCGCGCCGAGAAACACCTCGGGCGCCGGCGAATGTGAATATTCCTCGAGGAAATGGTGTTCGACTTCCCAGGCGAAGTCGTATCCCAGTTTGTCGGCAAGTTCGACCTGATCGAGCGCATTCTGGTAAAGGCGGAACTCGCCGTCCGGCTCCCACGGGCGCGGCAATTGCAGCTCATAAAAGATGCCGAACTTCATCGCTTCCTCCTCCACGCCAAGCCGCGGCGTTTGCGTTCCGCACTATGTTCCCGCTCACGGGAACACGCGTACCCCGAGCCGCTTTGCTGCGTCGGCGAGCGCCTTATCCTTGGTCATCAAAGGCAGACCGCATCGCTCGGCAAGTTCGAGATACACCGCGTCATACACGGTCAAATCTTCAGTCCGCGCCAAAAGCAGAATTTCGCGCCACGCCCGGGATGTTGTCTCTTGATCTACCGAAATAGGTAAGTCCGCGATCAGCGCGAGCCGCATCGCGACATCGTTCCTCGTAATTCGGCCACGCCTTTCGGCCTGGAGGAGAACATTGCCTAGTTCCAAGTGCCAAAGGCCTGGAACAACCGCGCCGTCGTCGCGAACTCGCTCGAACAGCTCGTCGGTTTTGGACGACGCCTCGTCTTCAAAACACCAGGTGAGGGCAATTGACGAATCCACGACTCCCGCGCTCATGGCCGCCCTTGGTCGCGCAGTTCCTTCCACGAAAGGCCGTCGAGTGTCGTACGCTTTCGCAACTCTTTAAGCTTTGCGAAGGCTTCGTGCGCCCGTGTTCGGTCAACGCATTGAGGTGCGACGAGTCGGGCCACCGGCTTGCCGTGCCTGGTAATGACGACTTCCTCGCCAGCCGCAACACGATCAAGTAGCGCCGACAAATGCGTTTTCGCCTCAAACGCGCCAACGGTGATCATCTTTTGCGGAACCCAGTCTGCGAATTGGTTGAATAGATAAACCAGAATGAGGTCGCCCCACAAGCCCGTCTCTTTGAAGTTCCCGGTCTTGCGAGCGCATGGACCGCCGCCGCGCAATCTGCTAACCCGTCGCCATGCCGCTCGTCCTCTATAACTCGGCGACCCGCCGCAAGGAGCCCTTCCAACCGATCGATCCGAACAATGTGCGGATGTATGTCTGCGGACCTACCGTCTATGACCGCGCGCATATCGGCAATGGCCGCGCCTTTGTTGTTTTCGACGTGCTCGTTCGGCTATTGCGCGACAGCTATGGCAAGGACCACGTTTGCTATGTCCGCAACATCACCGATGTCGAGGACAAGATAAATGCCGCCGCGCGCGACAATGGCGAGCCGATCGCGGCACTGACCGCGCGTACGATCGCGGCGTTTCACGAGGACATGGCCGCGCTCGGCGTATCGCCGCCCGATATCGAGCCGCGCGCGACCGAGCACATCGCGCAAATGATCGCGATGATCGAGCGGCTGATCGCCTCTGGGCACGCATATGTGGCGCAAGGGCATGTTCTGTTTGCGGTCGCCTCCGATCCGGGCTACGGACAGCTTTCGGGGCGCAGCCGCGACGAGATGATCGCCGGCGCCCGGATCGAAGTGGCGCCTTACAAACGCGACCCGGCCGATTTTGTATTGTGGAAGCCGTCGGATGCCGAGACGCCGGGCTGGGACAGCCCGTGGGGACGCGGGCGGCCGGGTTGGCACATCGAATGCTCGGCGATGAGCGAGGCCCATCTCGGCGAGACCTTCGACATTCATGGCGGCGGGCTCGACCTGATCTTTCCGCATCACGAGAACGAAATCGCCCAGAGTGTGTGCGCGCATCAGGGGCGGCCATTTGTGCGCTACTGGGTGCATAACGGGTTTCTCAGCGTCGACAGTACTAAAATGTCGAAATCGCTCGGCAATTTTTGCACCGTGCGCGACCTGCTCGATCAGGCGCCGGGCGAGGCAATCCGGCTCGCCTTGCTGTCGGCGCATTACCGCGATCCGCTTGACTGGACTGACGATCGGCTGCGGCAGGCGCGGCAGAGCCTCGATCGTTTCTATCGGGCGTTGACCTTGCCGAGAGATTCGGTGTTCGAGCGATTTGGTGAAGCGGATGCGGCATTTCAGCCAATTAAAGACGCGTTAGACGACGATCTGAACACACCGCTCGCCTTGACCCGACTGCACGAGCTCGCTGGCGCAATCAACCGGACAACCTCGGATGCGGAACGTTCGGCGCTGCAGCGTGCCCTCGAAAGGGGGGGCGGGATCATGGGCTTGCTAGGCGAACCGCCGCTTGATTGGTTACACGGCAGTGCGAAGGCCGACGAGATCCGTTATCAGGCAAGTATCGCCGCGCGGGCGGCGGCGCGCGCTGGCCGCAGGTTTACTGAGGCCGACCGCATCCGCGCCGAACTTGCGGCGGAGGGCATCATCCTCGAGGACAAGCCCGACGGCACCACCACCTGGTGGCGCAAGGACTAGGCGGCATGGCGGGCACCGATCATCGCCGCCGTGCGATCGGCGGTGGGCCGGCGGTCATCCTCGTCGAGCCGCAACTTGGCGAGAATATCGGCACCGCGGCCCGGGCGATGATGAATTGCGCGCTCGACGACCTGCGCCTGGTGCGCCCGCGCGACGGCTGGCCGTCGGCAAAGGCGGTGGCGGCGGCGAGCGGCGCCGACTGGGTGCTGGACAGAGCACGGCTCTTTCCGTCGGTCGAAGCGGCGATCGCCGACCTCGTCCATGTCTACGCCTCGACGGCGCGTGACCGCGGCATGGTCCGGCGCGAAGTCACGCCCCGTCAGGCAGCGGCTGAGATGCGTGCCCATACCGTAGCGATGGAGCCGTGCGGCGTATTGTTTGGGCCGGAGCGCACCGGGTTGTTGAACGACAACATCACCTTGGCCGATACCGTGCTGACGGTGCCGCTCAACCCCGGCTTTTCATCATTAAACCTGGCGCAGGCGGTGATGATCGTCGGCTACGAGTGGTACACCGCGGGCATCGACGCGCCGGCTGAAACCGTTCACACCGGGCTTAGCCGGCCGGCAAGCAAAGCCGAGTTGTTTAATTTTTTCGAGCATCTCGAAGAGGCGCTGATCAAGAACGGGTTTTTGCGCAATCGCGAGAGCCGTCCGAGCATGGTCCGCAATTTGCGCAGCCTGTTTCAGCGGGCGCGCTGTACCGAGCAGGAATTGCGCACGTTGCACGGGGTCGTGACGGCTTTCGCCGGGCCGCGCGAGCGCGGTAAAACCGTGGAATTGGACGCGATCGACAGCGAAGTCACGGATTAGGTCCAATATCGCTGGCAGTGGCCAGTTGAACAGGAGGAAAGGGCGATGCAGCTGCATTTGCAGACCTGGCCAGAAGTCGAGACCTACCTCCAACAGAGCCGCGGCATCATCATGCCGATCGGCTCGACCGAGCAACATGGGCCGGTCGGTCTGATCGGCACCGACGCGATCTGCGCCGAGGTCATCGCCCGCGGGGTCGGCGAGGCCGCCGGCGCGCTGGTCGGGCCGACAATCGGGGTCGGCATGGCGCAGCACCACATGGCCTTCGCCGGCTCGGTCACGTTGCGGCCGAGCACCCTGATCGCGGTACTGCGCGACATGGTCGAATCGCTCGCAGTGCACGGCTTCGAACGCTTTTACTTTATCAACGGCCATGGCGGGAACATCGCCACGATTGCCGCCGCCTTTTCCGAGATCTACGCGGCGCGCAGCATGGCGCCCGCCGGCGGCATTGCGCCGATCAAATGCCGGCTGCGGAATTGGTGGAATGCCGAAGGCGTGATGCCGCTGGCAAAAGAGCTCTATGGCGAT
Organism: uncultured Alphaproteobacteria bacterium; assembly: GCA_963777435.1. Lineage (GTDB taxonomy): Bacteria > Pseudomonadota > Alphaproteobacteria > ATCC43930 > CGMCC-115725 > AP-15. Next base: position 676,471 of record CAVZQT010000003.1, on the reverse strand, counting down.
TCCGAGGGTAGCCATGCGACCCCGAGCGAAGTCGCGGTGACCCAGTTCGCCCACCCGGAGGCGATCAAGCAGGCGCCTCTCGATCCGCCGATCGCACCGCGCGGCGATTTCACCGATGCCGCCGACTACCGGCGCAATTTCCCGGACGGCCGCATCGGCTCCAACTCGGCACTGGCGACACCCGAGGCCGGCAAACGGCTCTATGACATGGCCGTCGCCGGGCTCGTCAAGGATTACGAGAAATGGCTTGGCAGTTGAGCTGCGACATCTGTTCCGGGCGAAATCGGGAACCGGAAGTGGGAAGACCGAGCGCCTCCTGCTAAATTGCGCGGATGCGCTACCGAATAAGAATTCGCCCGCAGCACGCCGCGTTGATGATTTGCACTCTGGCGCTCGCCGGGCTGGTTTATGCCGAAGGCTGGATATGGCCGCTAGAGGCGGCGGCCGTGATGATCCCGGTCTCGTTCCTGGTCGGCTGATCCTGCCTCGCTATCGCCGTAATACATAAGGGTAGAGGCTGAGCAGTAGCTCGGCGACGATCAGCAGGACGATATACCATTCGACCCGCATGCTGCTGCGCGTCTGTACCAGGCCGAGCAGCGTTTCGACCGTGTTGGACACGATATCGAGTTTGCGGTCGAGCGCGCGATCGCGTTCGCGCAATTCGTATTCGTCGGCAAGACGCATGTAAAACCGGTCGAGCTCGGGATGCTCCCACAACAGCTCGGGTGTCTCCGAGGTGCCGACACGCCCGACCGTCTGCTGCTGGATCAGCAGCACGTCGCCGATTTGGCGCAGCAATTCCTTGCCGGCGGCGCCGGCGCGCCCCTTTTCGCGCAAGGTTAGGGCCAACGGCTCGATGCGGTCGAACAGTTCGGCGATCCTCATTTCGTAATGCGACAACACCAAGCTCTTGGCGAGGATGTCGGCGACGAGCTGCAACCGCTCGATCGAGCGGTCGCGGACGATAATGTTGCCCGAAGCATCGACATGCTGATCGCCGTCAGACCGGACGACAAGGCGCGTCTCATCCTGTTCCGGTGTCGGAAAGGCGCCGACAACCGAGGGCGTCAAGCCCTTGACGAATTCATCACTGGCGGCGGTGGTGGCGCCGAACAGAACGACGGCGCCATAGCGAAACAATACGGCGATGCCGCCGCCGGATAGATTTATCGTCAGCGGCGCCACTCCGAACGAGCCGCTGCGTTCGAGCCGCGTGTCGATCCTCTCGCCGAGCAACAGCGCGCGTACGGGCAAGGTCTCGGGCGCTGGGTCGGCCGCCGGCGCCTGACGCGAGCCGTGTGCCTCGTTGGCAACCGCCCGCGCTACCCGGTCACCCGTATTCATCGCGATCCCCGCAGGTCGCAGAAGAGGTTCCGCTGATCTGTGCAACCGCAAAGGGAAACGCAACCCCGCCGCCGACGACCGCAAGTTCGGCGAGATGGGTCAGCGAGCGCCGTCCGGGTTGGGATCCTCTTCTAGCCAAGCCTGCAGCAAGGTATAGGCAACGGCGAGCACGACCGGGCCCAAAAAGATGCCGACCAGGCCAAACGCGATCAGCCCGCCGATCACCCCGGCCAACAGCAGCACGAGCGGCAGATGCACGCCTTTTCGCATCATCAGCGGCCGCACGATGTTGTCGATGCTGAGAACGGCCAGCGACCACACCAGCAAAAACGTCCCCCAACCGGCGCTGCCGCTCCAATAAAGCCAGACAATCGCCGGGATCAGCACCAGGCCGGGGCCGATTTGAGCGATGCACAGCATAAATGTCACGGCCGTCAGAACCGCCGGGAGCGGGACGCCGGCCACGCTCAGTCCGGCGCCGGTCATGATCGCCTGGACCAAAGCGGTAACGACGACACCAAGCGCCACGCTGCGGATCGAGCGGCCGGCCAGGCGCACCGCTTCGCTTCCGCGCGGGCCGGCAAGCCGGTGGCCAAAGCGCTCGACGATCATCTCGGCCCGATCGCCGCCGGCGTACAGAATGGCGGCGATGATCATGGTCAACAGCAACTGGATCAGCGTCGTCCCAAAGCCGCTAAGGGCGGCGACAAACCATCCCGCGGCGTTGCCGGCGTAGGGCGCCGCTTTCGCCGCCAAATCGTTGATGCCGCTGGCCTCGAGCTTCTGCCACAGCAGCACGACCTGGTTGCTGAACAGCGGTATCTGATGCAGCCAGGCGGGCGGCGGGGGCAGTCTGAACGTGACGATCACATGTCCCCAGCCCATGATCGTATCGAAATTTTGGATGATGGTGGAGACCGCTAGACCGAACGGCGCGACAAAGACGACGAGCAGCGCCAGGGTCATGACTGTGACCGCAAGCGCGCGGCTATTCCATAGCCGGTGCTGCACGCTCAGCATCAACGGCCAGGTGGCGACGACCAAGGTCGTTGCCCAGATCGTGGCGGGCACAAACGGCCACAGAATCCAGAACGACGTCGCGATCAGTCCGCCGATAAACAGGATCGCAAGGACTGTCTGAACCAGGTCACGCTGCGCAGCCGGGGGCGGCGGCAGCTCGGTGATGTCGGTGCTTGGTGGTTGCAGCGCCGCGGGCCGCGACCCCTGGATCTGGCTAAGGCTCTGCGAGAAGCGTCTCGCGCGGCGCATCAGGGTTCGCAGCCGACGAACATAGGGTTTGGGCCTACCCGGTCGATTGAGCCATCGCGCCGCGCCGTCCGGCCATTTGCCGATCGCCGATCAACGCTACGACCACCGTCAATAGCATAAAGACGACGCTGACGCCGAAAATCCAATGCGCCGACCCGCGATCGAGCAGCCAGCCAAACAGCATCGGGCCGATCGTGCCGCCGATGCTGAAACCGATCGTGACCACGCCAAAGGCGCGGCCGATCGCACCGGCCGGGGCTGCGGCCCGCACCAGCATGTCCCGCGACGGCTGGATCAGTCCCGACAGAAACCCCGCAAATGCCATCAGAATGACCAATAATGCAGGAGCTAGGCCAAAGAGCGCGATCTGCAAAATCAATATTGCATTGATGGTGAAGCCGATCGCGGCGACTTCGCCATGCCGGCGCGTCATATCAGCGACAAAACCGCCGCTCAGCACGCCAAAAGCCGTCGCCGTCAGATAAGCGGTCAACGCGAGGTTGGCGGTCGCGAAACGCAAGCCGTAGCCATGCATCAGCGCGGGCACCGAAAAATTGGTCAGCCCGCTGGTCGACAGGCTCAGCACGATAAAGAACACCATCATACCGAGGATCGCCGGTGTGAAGACCGTGCCGGCGCGGGCCGGTTTGCTCTCGTCACGACGGCCCGAGATCCTCGTGTCGGCGACGGTGTTGCCCTCGATCGCCGGCGCCGCGATCAATGGCAGCGCCACCAGCGGGCCCACCAGACCCGCCATGACCAAGGCGCTCGGTATTCCGACCCGCGGCACCAGCGCCAGCATTGTCAGGGGCGCCAGCGCATTCCCGAGCATGCCGGCAAAGGTGTGCACCGAAAAGGCGCGCCCGATCCGCGACGGCGTCACCCGCGCCGACAGGATCGCGTAATCGGCGGGGTGGTAAACTGCGTTGGCGATCCCGGACAATCCGGCGGCGATAAGGAACCACGAATAGCGGTCGACGATGCCGATCGAAGCAAGCGATGCCCCGCCCAGGAACAGTGCGCCGATCAGCAATTTGCGCGAGCCGAAGCGGTCCGCCATATAGCCCATCGGCAATTGTGCTGCGACGGAAACGATCGCGTAGACGGTCAGCGCCAAACCCAATTGAATGAAGTTTACGCCCCAGCGCACCGTCAGCAGCGAGAACAATGGCGGCACAACCAGCATGTGGAAGTGGCCAACGAAATGCGCCGACGACACCAGCCCTACGGCGCGAAATTCGCTGCTCTTTCCGAGGTGTCCGATCGCTGCCGCCTCTGTCGCCATGCGCGCGCCTCTGCCGTCGTGATCAGCTAAACTGGATCGTGGCGACAGATGTAAAGTGTGCCTTGTCTCGCGACAACCAACTGCCGCCAATTTCAGCACATGCCTTTTGGGATGGCTGCTATCTGCAAGGGCTCGCCAGGCTCGGCCTTTCTGAGCCGCTCGTATTCGGCGCGCACCGCTTCGGCGCCATAGACGCGCTCAAGCCGGCGGACAGCAAAATGGCCGCGCGCCAACTCCTGAAAGTGCTCGATAAAGGCCAGATTTATCGCGGCACCCCCGATGGCACCCACCACCGCCACCGCCTGGGCCGCGAGCTTTTGGGAGACGATCGCGCCAAAGCGATTGACGACCGGTGACAGCGCGCGCATCGCCAAGGCCGAGCTGCCATGCAACGAGCCCTTGTTGATCACCGTGTCGGCGGCTTGCGACAAGCCGCGGGCAAGTAATGCGCGCACCGCGAAGTAGCCGCCCTCGGCCGCCTCGGCGGCGGGTTCGGTGTGGCCCAAACCAAATACTTCGAGGCAGGCGAGCCGGGTGGCGGGATCGGCTATGTCTTCGCCTTCTTCTTGGGCAATCGCCGCAATCGCCCGCAGCATGATCGCGGTCGAGACCGGCAGCTCGATGGTGATTGCGGCGAGCCCGAAGGCGCCCCCAACGGCACCCGAAGCCGAAGCAAGCGCCGAATGCACCACCCGACCGCCGCGAAAGCGGCGGCTGCGCAAGCTCAGCAATGCGATGTCGAGCGCCCGACTCAGTGCCGTCTCCGCCGCCTTGGCAACAATCCCGGTGGCTACGCCGGGCAGAGCACGAGCGGCCATTTCCGCCGGCCTGCCCACCGCTGCAGCCAGCTTGCCGGCAAATCCGGGGGTCTCCAACCGCCGTATTGCGGTGACCAGAGTGTCGCGATCGATATCCGTAAAATCCATGCGCCTTAGCTGGCCGCGCGGACTTAACCGCGCAAGACCTCGGCCGGCGCCCCACAGTTCTTCGCACCCGCGAATGCGGGCGGTCTGGCACAAAGCGTGCGCAAACGGCGACCTGGGCGGATGAAATGAACCCAAACAATGTAATGCCGTTCTGTTCACTTGGGGTTGGAGCCTAGGCGGACCAATTAGATCCGAGTCACCGAAGTAGAAGGGAGCGTGGTTTGTCGAAAGGAACGAGTTCGTGGTTGCGTCTGCCGTTTGATCTCTGGCGCGCCGGTTTCGAAGCGCAGCAGGTCATCGCGTTGCGCCTCGCCAAGCTCGCGCTAGGCGGGCCGGCGGCCACGAGCGAAATGCATCGCATGGTGTCGGAGAAGATGTCCGCCGCCGTCGAAGTGCAGACCGCCGCTGCGGCCGCTGTACTGACCGGCAATGCCGAGCAGATTCCGTCACGAACGGTAGCGCTCTATCGGCGAAAGATGCGCACCAACCGCAATCGTCTCAGCGCTGCCGACGGCTCCTCGCCACGCCCGCGTCGTTCCAAAAAGCGCACGCCGACATGAGCGGCCAGCCGGACCCGTCCGGCCCCACGAGCATACCTGAGGAGATCCGGGCGCGGCTCGCGCACGCCACGGTCAGGTTGTCGGGATCGGTCGGCCACCCAATGGTTGCGAGCTTCTTTGACCAACTGCTCCCGGTGTTGGAGGTCGAGGGCGCAATCCTTGTCGAACTCTTTACCGATGGCGGAGACGCCGAGATCGGCCGCCGTCTCGCCGAGGAGGTGCGCCTGCTCCGCCAGCAGCACGGCCGTGACATGTGGTTTCTCGGCAAGACCCTGGTCGCCTCGGCCGGAGTGACGATCATGGCGGCATTTCCAAAAGACCGGCGCTGGCTGACCAGTGATGCCGCATTGCTGATCCACGGCCGCCGGATGACAAAGGATTTGCACCTCGAAGGACCCTTGGGCAGCTGCCGGCGCGTGCTCGAAGAGATGATCGCCGATATCGACCATGGCCTGCGGCTCGAAGAGCGCGGTTTCGCCGAACTGATCGAGGGTTCCGGCGTCGATGCCGAAGAGGTCGCCCGCCGCGCTTATGGCGGCTGGTATCTTTCAGCCGAGGAAGCCTTGAGCCGCGGGCTGGTCGCCGGCCTGGTTTAGCTTCGGTTCTCGCCCTTAGCGGTTGCGAGAGGCGATGGAGGCTGAATTCGGGCCCGCATGTTGGCCAAGGACGCGAGTGTGCCTGATGCGCCGCTTGGGTGTACTTTGAAGCTGATCAACCATCATCCTCGCCCGCCGCTCTGCGGCGAACAGGCGACCGGGTGAACTGTGGAGTAACCCAACATGGCCGAGCCGCTTCCTGCGATCAGTCTTGTTGCCGTGCCGGGGCGGCGGCGGCAGACGCTCGACATTGCCCGCGACATCGAGCGCCGAGGCTTTTGCGGCATCTATATGCCGAGCCGCTGGAGCAACATGGCGCAATGCACCGGGCTTGCTTTTGCGACCGAGCGGATCCGCTTTGGCACCGCGATCGCTCCAATTTATGCCCAGACCGCCGAAGAATTCGCGATGAGTGCGGCCTACATCCACGAGGTGTCGGGCGGTCGCTTTCGCTTTGGTATCGGCGTCGCGCACGGGCCGACGCATCAGCGGCTCGGCGTCACCGTCGGCAAGCCGCTTGCCGACACCCGCGCCTTTGTCGAAAAGATAAGATCGTTCGACGGCATCGGCGCGCTGCCGCCGATCGTGCTCGCCGCGTTACGCAAGCGAATGGTGGCGCTCGCCGCCGAGACCGCTGAGGGCGTGCTGTTCGCCAATGCCAGCCTGTCGCATATGCCAGAGTCGCTCTCGGTAATCCCGCCCGAGAAGCGGCGAGACCCCGAATTCCTGATCGGCAACATGCTGCCCGTCTGCATTACCGATGACGAGGGCGCGGCACTCGAATTGCACCGCCGCCGGCTAGTGCGCTACGTGCTGTTGCCGAACTACCGCAATTACTGGAAGGAAGCGGGTTACGGCGAGGAGATGGCGGCCATCGAAAAGGCGCTTGCCGAAAACCGCCATGACGACATCCCGCATTACCTGACGGATCGCTGGATCGCCGACAACTCGCTGTCCGGTTCGGCAAGCAAGGTGCGCGACCGGCTTGCCGGGTGGTTCGCCGCCGGCGTCAACACGCCGGTCCTCGTCCCGAATTCGGTCAACGGCAACCAGCTGACCGCGCTAGAGGAAATTTTCGCCGCTTTCGCCCGCTAGCCGATCCCGAAGGAGAACCCCGGACACTCCATATTCAACGGCGATGTTTCCGCGGGGACAATTCCCGTCATTGCCGCGGAGAATTCCCGTCATCCCTGCGAACTATACCCGTTATTCCCGACCCGCCATTCCCGCGAGAGCGCCAATCCAGCCCCAGCGCCCGGCGCTGAACCGGGATCAGTATGGAGCGTAATAGGGCGTCGGGCAGTTAGGGTAATAATAACCCGCGGGGCAATAATAGGGCGGCGGGTAATAGGTCGAGGCTGCGGCCCCGGCCGCGGCCCCGACGGCCACACCCGCCGCAACTCCCGCAGCCACGCCAGCGCCGCCGTAATAAGCGCCGCCGCGATAGACCGTGCCGCCGCCGTAATAGGCGCCGCCACGATAGGCTCCGCCATAGGTCGGGCCGCGCACCGCGACGTTGCCGGCGGGCCCACGCACCGCACCGGCGCCATAAGGGCCGCGCACGGCTGCGGCCCCGCCAGGGCCGCGTACCGCGGCCCCACCCATCGGTCCGCGATAGGCGGCACCACCGCGCGGCCCGGCGACCGCACCCCAGCCGAAGGCGTCGGAGCCGGCCGATACCGCAAGCAGCAAGCTCAGGCCGACCGGGACGAGATATCTCATTTCGCGCCTCCCGGAGCCGTCACCTCGCCGGCCGCGGCCGGATGGGCCGGCGCCTTTAGCGCGATCTTCACCGCTCCCGGCGGCGGCTGAAAGGTGAATTCCGCGTCGGAGGGCTGGACCGACATGTCCCACTTCCCGATCGTGGCGATAAAGCTCGGCTCCCCAGGCAACGACCGGTAGGTGATGATCAGCCGGCGCGGCAACGACCGATCGTTCTTTTCCAGCCACAATTCGAGTTCGATCCCCGGCGGCTGGACGAAGAACATGTGGAGACACGGCGTGCCGTCGATCTCCACCGTATTGACGACTTGACCGGAGGTCACGCCGCTCAAAAACGCCTTGTCCGGCGCATCGGTCAGAAAATCGGCAAGCGGGAAATCGACCCCGAGCCGGCCCATCGCCTCCTTCATCATGCCCTCGATTGTGCCCGGCACCGGGATCTCGGCGTATTCGTTGCCCTCGGCGCGATAGATGAAGAGGTTCTTGCCGTCATAGACGAGCTTGCCCGGCCCGTCATCGCCGTTCCGGACAACCAGCATCCGGTTCGGCCGGCGCACCGTCACCTCGAGACTGTGGAAGATGTGCAATGGCTCACCGTGCGGCCCGGCGTAAGCCCGGATCGTCTGCGCCTCAAACGCGAATTGCTGAGCGCGCAGTGTCTCGCCCATGCGCTGCAATGCGGCGCTCGCCTCGGCACTGATCTCCGGTTTTTGCTGGCCGGCGGGTTCCGCCGCGTAAAGCGCCGCCGGGGCCAGCCCCACGGCTCCTCCGCCCAGCAATATTCCGAGAAACGCCAAAATTCGCAGCTTCACGATTTCCTCCCTGCGTCGAGCCAACCAGCATCGGAGCGATGCGCCATCGGGCTCGGGGAATGAGTTGGAATTACGGCCGTCGCGCTCGAATTCACATTGGGCAGCGCCGGTTTAGTTGGTCGTTGCCCAATTTTCGATCGCGAGGCCCCCGACCCGGCCGAATTCTCGAGTGTTGTTGGTGACCAATGTCAAACCCATGCAGCGGGCATGCGCCGCAATGAACAAGTCGTTCGCGCCGATCATTTCGCCTCGTCTTTTGAGCGAAGCTCTGATCTCGGCGTAATGTGCAGCGGCCTCTTCCGGGAAGTTGAGCACATCGACGTGGCGCAGAAAGGCATCGACCGCCACGCTGTCCTGATCATGACGCGGTGACAACTCGACTCCGTACAGCAGTTCCGACTTCGTCACAACCGAGATGCAGACGTCGTTGACCGGAACTAGCTGCAGCCGCCTCAGCACCGCTTCGTTAGATCGCTTCAGGATAAAGGAACAAATGTCTGTATCCAGCATGAAGCGAGCCATCAAGGCTCGCGTTCTTGCACCGGAAGATCCTCGACGCCTTCCATAAATGCCGGCGACGCTACCGGTCCCTGCGCCAGAAAGGACGACCAGTCCGCTGGACGCGGCGACAGGATCACTTCGTCTCCGACCTTGCGGATGAATACCTCCGCGGTGTCGAATTGGAAATCCTTGGGAAGGCGCACCGCCTGGCTCCGATTATTCATAAAGATCTTCGCCGTGCGCCGCATGACTTGCCCCCACGATTCATGGCATATGCCTATGTATATGTAGGTCGCGATGCGTCTTGAGAAGCCCGCTCGCCCTAGTTCTTGCCGGCTTCGTAATCGGCGCGGATGCGGTTGCGCAGATTGGCGAGACCGGCGGCGATATAACCGCCATCAATCGCGATCTCGGCGCCGCTGATAAAGCGCGCTTCGTCCGACGCCAGAAACAAGACCAGCTCGGCGCATTCCTGAGGCGTGCCCTGCCGCTGCATCGGGATCGCGGCGCGCGCCGCATGCGCGAAAGCCTCGCCACCGCTTTGGAAAAAGCCGGTATCGGCGATCTGACCCGGGTGGATCGAATTGACCCGAATGTTCCATGGCGAGAACTGCAATACGGCCGTCTTGGTCAGCCCGCGCAGGCCCCATTTGCTGGCCGTATAAGCGGCGTCGTCATGCGCGGTCAGGCCGGCGGTCGACGAGATGTTGACGATGGCGCCGCCGCCGCTGCCGCGGATGACAGGCGCGCAGTGCTTCATGCCGAGCATGGCGCCGGTCAGATTGACCGCGATCGTGCGGTTCCACGCCGCGACCGTGGTGTCGACGATGCCCTGACGGGCGATCGTGCCGGCGTTGTTGACGAGGATGTGGAGCTTGCCAAACCGCATCACCGCGGCGGCGACAACCTCCTGCCAAGCCCTCTCGTCGGCCACGTCGTGATGTCGGAACAGCGCCTCGCCGCCCTGCCCCGCAATCCGCTGCGCCAACGCTTCGCCCGCCGCCGCATCGATGTCGGTCAGCATCACCGCGGCCCCTTCGCGGACAAACAGCTCGGCTTCGGCGGTCCCCTGCCCGCCCGCAGCACCGGTGATCAGCGCGACCTTGCCCGTCAATCTCGGCATCCTCTCCCTCCGCTGTTTTTGTTCGGCGGCGCCCGCGTTGACCGCCCCGCGCTGCGATCATAGCATCGCGCTCGAAAACGTGCCGCAAGCAGCAATAAAGCGGCGCGGCTTTGCAGGGAGACGACCACGATGCCAGCACCACTGCCCTATACCGGCAACGAATTCCTAAGCAGCCTCGATGACGGCCGCGAGGTGTGGATTTACGGCGAGCGGGTCAAAAACATCACGGCACACCCGGCTTTTAGAAACACGGCACGAATGGTCGCCAGGCTCTACGACGCCTTGCACCGAGACCATACCGCGGAAAAGAATGTTCTCTCCTGTCCGACCGAATGGGGCGGGTTTACCCACCGATATTTCGTGGCGCCGCGGTCGGCCGAGGATCAGCTTGCGGCCCGCGACGCGATCGCCGCGTGGTCGCGCCTGACCTATGGCTGGCTCGGTCGTTCACCTGATTACAAGGCCGCTTTTCTCGGCACTCTCGGCGCCAACGCGGAGTTCTATGAGCCCTACCACGAGAATGCGCGGCGCTGGTACCGCTATGCCCAGGAGCGGGTGCCGTTTGTCAACCACGCAATTGTGCAGCCGCCGGTCGATCGCAACATGGCCCCCGGCGCGCCGGGCGGTCCGGCCGATGTTTACGCCCATGTGACCAAGGAGACCGATGCCGGCATCCGTGTGACCGGAGCCAAGGTCGTCGCGACAGGCTCGGCGTTGACCCATTTCACCTTTGTCGCGCATGCCGGCGTATTGCCGGTTCAGGATAAAAATTTCGCGGTTGTGTTTCTGGTGCCGAGCAATGCTCCAGGCATAAAATTCATCTGCCGCGTGTCGAACGAACAGCGCGCCGCTGTGCTCGGCAGCCCATTCGACTATCCGTTGTCGAGCCGGCTCGACGAAAACGACGCGATCTTTGTCATGGACGACGTGCTGGTGCCGTGGGAGGACGTGTTCGTCTATGCCGATATCGACAAAGCCAACAAATTCTTCCCGAATAGCGGATTTTTGCCGCGCGCCATGCTGCAAGGGTGTACCCGGCTCGCGGTAAAGCTCGACTTCATCGTCGGGTCGATGATCAAGGCTACCGAAATGGCCGGGACCCGCGCCTTTCGCGGGGTCGAAGCCAATATCGGCGAGGTCATCGCCTGGCGAAACACGATGTGGGGGCTTTCCGACGCAATGGCCAGGCGCGCCGAGCCGTGGGCCGGTGGCTGCGTCTTGCCGGCATTGGAGCCGGCGATGGCTTACCGCATCCTCGCGCCCGAGGCCTATGTCGAGATCAAGCAGACGATCGAGAAAACCGTCGCCAGCAGCTTGATCTACCTCAACTCGCACGCCCGCGACTTCAAGACGCCGGAATTGCGGCCCTGTCTCGACCGCTATGTCCGCGGCTCCGGCGGGGTCAGCGCCGTCGAGCGCGTCAAATTGATGAAATTGTTGTGGGACGCAATCGGCAGCGAGTTCGGGGCGCGCCACGAACTCTACGAAATCAATTACGCCGGGAGTCATGAGGAGATCCGTATCGATGCCCTGCGGGCAGCGATCGGCTCGGGCCAATACGACCGCTGGAAGAGCTTTGCCGATGGCTGCATGGCCGAATACGACCTCGACGGCTGGACTGCGCCCGATCTGATCAACCCCGACGACGTCAGCGTGCTGGGGCGACATTAGGCGCTGGTTGTCGAGCCGCTGCTCCGCACCGGGACGATTACGGCGTTCTGGTTTGGACAGGTTTGTGCGGCGCGGCAGGCCGGAGCCTCGAGCCAACCCGGCACGCGCTCCGCGGGCCTGACCGTCACCGAGCGGACGAACCGGCCTATTCAGGGTTGCGCTTTTTGAGCAGGTATTTCTGCTCGCCGGTCAGGACGAGCTCGCCCTTTTGGTTGTGCACGGTGACGGTCAGCGCGACGATGCCGGTCGTGCGTTGCGGCGTCAGCGCGGCGATTTCCACCAACGGATAGAGGGTGTCGCCGGCATGGACCGGCTTTAGGAATTTCGCCGATTGCTCGATAAAGCCCAGCAACCCGTCGCCGATCACATGCGCGAAGGCGCCGGCCCCCGCTGCGGTAAAGCAAAGAATTTGCAGGCCGTGGGCAAGCGGCGCCGGCAGCCCGCGCGCGCGGCAATATTCGACATCGTAATGGATCGGGTGATTGTCGGCGGACAGCGTCTGAAACGCCGAGAAATGCGCCTCGGTGACGGTGCGGCTCGGGATCGGGAAGCGCTCGCCGACCCGCAAATCCTCAAACCAACGCTCCTCAGCCATCCGGTGCCGGCGCGGATCGAAACCCTCGCTCATCGTGCCTCCGGCAGGCGCAGCACGCCTTTGGCGGCGAGCTGGTCAATTGTGAGACTGTCGAGGCCGAGTTCGGCAAGTATTTGGCGCCCGTGCTCGCCGATAGCAGGCGCCGGTGTCATCGCGGCATCGGCCGCGGCCGACACGCCGGGCATGCGCGGGGTGCGGAATTGGCCCATGCCGGGCTGCTCGACCGTGACGGCGGCACCAGTTGCGACGATATGCGGATCGGCGAGCCAGTCGTCGAAACCGTTGATCCGGTCGGCGAGGATATCGGCGGCGCGCAGCCGGGCGAGCCAGCCCGCGGTCGTATCTGTCGGAAAGATCTCGTTGATTGTTGCGACAAGCGGCGCTGAGTGGCGGGCGCGCAATGCGAAATCGGCAAAGCGCGGATCGGCGGCGAGATCGGCCCGGCCGAGCACTGCGGCGAGGCGAGCAAATTGCTCCTCCTTGACGAGCGCGATCATGATCCAGCCGTCTGCTGTGCGGTAGGCGCCGGTCGGTACGTTCAACGCCCGCGGCGCGCCGCCTTCGAGAATATGTTCGGCGAGCTTGTGACCGAGGATCGCCGCGGCGCATTGCGTCAGGCTGACTTCGAGCCGCCGGCCATTCCCGCTGCGCTCGCGCGCGTAGAGGGCGACGGCGAGGGCTTGCGCCGCATAGAGCCCGGTCAAGGTGTCGATGATGATCGCGCCGACGCGATGCGGCGCGCCGTCATTGCCGAGATTGACCGACATCAGCCCGGAAAACGCCTGCGCCACCGAGTCGGTACACGGCACCTGGGCATAGGGGCCGTCCTGCCCAAAACCGCTGACCGAGAGGTAGAGGAGCCGCGGGTTGCGGGCGGCGAGCGCGTCATAGCGGAGCCCGAGGCGGTCGGCGACACCCGGACGAAAGCCTTCTATAATTATGTCGGCGCGGTCGGCGAGCATCAGCGCAATTTCGCGCGCGGCGGGCGATTTGAGGTCGAGCGCCAGGCTCTTCTTGCCGCGATTGTTGTGCGCCGACATCGCGGTGTGCTGGGCGGCATATTGCGTGCCGAGCCCGCGCGACCAGTCGCCCTCCAAAGGTTCGAGCTTGATGACCTCGGCTCCGTGCATCGCCAGCAGCATCGCGCAGTAGGGTGCCGCCACCCCCTGCCCCAAATCGAGCACGCGCAAGCCGGCATAAGCGCCCTTCTCGATCATTTTGCGCCCCTTGATTGGACCCAGCATTATGGCCGTCCCGAGTTCTTCAGGGACGCGGGCCGGTTCGCGCCCATTTATAGACGAGGAGGGCGAGCGAAATCACGGCCACCAGCTCGGTCCACAGAAAAACAAACATGTCCGCCTGGATACCAAGTGGTGGCGAGCCCGGCAGCGCGTTGCGCAACACTGGCAATGCGAATGCGATCGCCGCCAACGCTCCGATCAGTGTCGCCTCCGGCCGCCTCACATCGACAAAGGTCAGAATACCGATGGCGAGAGCGCAGCCGCCGAGTACGACCATTGCCCCATATGCCGCGAGCGCAAAGAGTGCGAAGGCGCCGCTGCGGGTAACATCCACGCTCAGCTCGACCCGCTCCGGGTGAGCGCCCGACTGTCCGTGCGAATGCAAATCGTAGCCGAGAACCCCCTCCCACACCGTGACTCTGGCCGGCAGTTTGACGGCGGCTGCTTTTCCTCCGAAAACTTGGACAGCCATCGTCACCCGATAGCTGTCGAGCGGGTAATGCGCGACACTGCCTTCTTTCAGGTCCACTTCGAAATTTGCCGAGGCTATATGATCCTTCGCGGCAAGCTTGATCTCCTCCACCGTTCTATCGTGAGTGATGAGCAAGGTGAGATCGCGATCCGCCGCCGCGAAATCCTCACGGCTGGATGAAGCACTCGGCTCAAGATAGGCGCGCACCTGCATGGCGTCGTTGAAGGCATCGATGGTGAGGGGTTCGATGTACACTTCCGCGGCAGGTCTTACCCCGCTGGCCCCAAAATGGCGCTCGCCGGGGAGGACCGGGACATTGAAATTCCGCAGCAGGAGAAGATAGCCAACCCCCAATACGATCATGATTGCGCCGACGGCAAACAGTCGCATGGCCCGCGCAGGCGACCTAAGCCTCCCGAGAATGATCACTCCGATAACGCCTGAACTGTTACGGATATTATTGCGGCGACGCAGAGATCATTAAGTAGCAAATTCGACGAATAGCGCAAATTCCACTATTTGAGAAACGGACGGGCGTGGTGGTCATTTCCCGAGCCAGCGGCCAATGCACTGATCGAGCGCTTGCTCGGCGCGGGCGTCGATTTCGATGTCGCTCAAGATGCTGAGCGGGTGGTCGATTACCACCGGACCAAGGTCGGGCATGCCGAGCGCGTCACGCTGAACCAGCGCTTCGTGCAGAAATTCGGTAGTGACAACAACCGCCGTCGGGCGGCCCAGGGCTTCGAGACTGACGGCGTCATGCGTACAGCACGACGTGCACGAGCCTCAATCGCCGATCGCGGTCAGGACGATGTCGTTGTCAGTGGCGATCGTCGCGATCAAGATCGGGTCGGCGTCTTTCGAAAAGCTTTCTTTCCGGTAGTAATTGATGGCGGCAAGCGGCGCCTGCTGTTCGAGCCGTACCACGGTTTTGCGCAACAGCCGGTTGGCGTTCCATTTGGTGTTGTCGAGCACGCCAAGGCGCAACCCGGCGAGATCGCCCACCCTGGGCGACAGAGGCTTCGTCTCCGCCTCGACCACCCCGCGCGGGTCGAACACGACAAGCTCTGATCTGTCAATCATTGCATTACTCCAGGTCCTTTATTTGCACTGTCATCGCGAGCCCACGGGTCCGCGCTTGGCGCGGCCCGAGGATGAACTCCGCGAAGCAATCCCGATGTCGCGTGAGCCACTTCGATCGAGATTGCTTCGTCGCTCCGCTCCTCGCAATGACGGACCTTCCGGCCGGCTCAAAGATAACATGTTCCGTCGACGCAGATGGGTTCGCGGCGCGGGCCGGCGGCGCTCTCGATATTGCGCAGGACCGGCGATGACATATGGCCCCAGCCGGGGATAAAGGCCGAGAACCGGCCGGCCTCGCCGCCGATGACAAACAGATGGATGTGGTCGGGATCGGGCACGACCGGGATCCGCGAACCCTGCTCGCGCTTGTACCAGCGCGGCAGATTGCGATTGTAGATCTTGCCGTAGCGCTCGTTGAAGGTCAGCTCGGAGAATAGGTTGTAGGCGTTCATGTGCAGATAATTGCGCACATCGTAACGGGTCCACCCTTTGCCGGCGATCGTGCGGGCGTGCTCGGGGCCGATGATGACCGCGCAATGTCCCGAGGACACGGCGTTGTTGTTGGCGATCGTGCTCATCGCCGAACAGATGCTGTCGAGGATGCCTTCGGGGTCATTGGCGACGTGATTGGTGACGCTGTGCGGCGGCTCGGTGGCGAGGACAAAGACCGTCGATTCGGCTGGGTCGAACCCCTTTTCGACATGGTAGGGCGCCCACGGGCTCGCTTTTTCGTTTTCAGCGACGCAATAGGTGTATTTGCCGGGATGGCCCAGGGTGCTCTTGTCGAGATCGCCAGGCCGGCCACCGCCGACATTCAACAACACCAGCCGCAACGCCCGCCCGATCGTCGCATTGGCGCGATTGCCCGAACCGAAGGCGTTGCAGCCGCCGTTCATGCCGATCGCATCGGCAACCGGTCCGTTGACGACCAATAGCGGGGCGGCCATGTGCGTCGTCGCCTGAACCCCGTTCAAATTGAACGCTTTCGCGGTCAAGGCCAGTATTGCGGCGCGCACAACCGGTGCATATTCGGGCTTGCAGCCAGCCATCACCATGTTGATCGCGAACACCTCGCGGGTGAGACTGCCGTGCCGCGGCGGCACCTTGCATTCGACAAAGGCCGGGTCGCCGCCGAGTGCGGCGACGAATTCGTCGATCCGCTCGCGCGTCGGCGGCACGATTGGCAGCCCGTCGGTCCAGCCCTTATTGAAATACCATTCGACGAGATCGGTCCCTGCCGGCACTCGCAGAATGCTCGTATCAATGCTCTCAGCAATCTCAGCAGCCGAAATCGCCATTTACTTCTTCCGATCGCAAATCGGTCAGCGGAGGATACCCGGTTTTGCAAAAAGGTCAGCCGGCCATCGAATCGCAGCCAATCCAAAATCGGTTCAGACGCCGGTTCAGGCTCCCCGGCTGATGCCCGGCGAGGCGTGCACAGGCTTCGTGATAGGGCGCCACGTAGCGAAACTGGTCGGGGATGCGGGGGTACAAAAAACGCAGCGCCGCGAGCGCGCGTCGGACGGCGCGCTGCTCGGATGGCCCATAACGAAGGCCGAATTCGCGGCGCAACCGCTCGGGCAGCAGGCTCGCGGTCAGCGCTCGATACCAGCCCGGTGAACGCGCCCAGCTTCCGGCACCCTCAAATAGCGCTTGTGCTAACTCGCGCGCCGCGCTGCTGACCGCGAGCGTGTCCGATCCGACAGTCTCTTCGACGTAATCGGAAAATGCCGTCCAGCTTTGCGGCAGCACGGTCTGTGGAATGCCAAAAAACGCGGCGAACAGGCGGTACTCGCGGTAATAGCGCTCCCGTTCCTCCGCCGAGAGCGGCGGGTTGACGAGTTCGAAGGCGACGACCGCGCTGTCGGCGAGAGTGGCGAATACCCAGCGCAATGCCGCGACATCGTTTGCTCGATAGGCCGATCCGGCGGGAAACCCACCCGCGCTCTCGTCGAGGTATCCGGAGATTGTGGTGTGGCGGCGGTAGAGGCGGCGGGCGGCGGCAATCGCTTCGTCGGTGGTGCCGAACACCATCATAAAGAGGACAGCAAAAGTGCGGTGAAACCGGCCGATCGGGTCCGCGAGGCTGCGCGAATGCTGGGCGATTGCCGCGGCGACCCAGGGATGCGCCAGTTGCAACAACAGGGCGCGCCCGGCGCCAAGAAAGATCGCGGCTTCGCGGTCGACCCGCCAGACCATCGAACCCGGCCCGAAAACGCCGCCCGGCCGGCCCTCTGCCGCAGCCCGCACCATCGCCAGTTCGCGTTCGAGATCGGCCGCGCTCACCTCTGCCGAGGACGCAGAGGTCATCCCTATGCCGTCAGTTACGGAAACGGAATGCGCTATTCCCAGCTCTCCTTCCGCAACCCAGGAATCGCCGCGATTGCGGTAGCGCTTTTTGACCGCCGCCCAGGCGATGCGGAACGCGGTTTCCTCCTGCGCCGCGGGGCCACGCTCGGCGTAGGTGTCCCAAGCATTGTTGAAGGCGGCGAGAAAGATCTCCTGGGCATGCGGCGGCAGCCGGCGCACCGCGGGCGGCAAATCCGCCGTCGTCGTGTACGGCACGAGCCTAGCCGCGCATGTAATCCTCGAGCGATACAGCCCAATGCCTCGGCGCCCTCCTCGAGGTAATCGCCGAGCAGCGGCGTGCCCGATCAGATACTCAGCTTCGGTCGAGGATTGGGTATCGCGCGCCTGCCGCATCGCCTCGGCCCAGCTCTGCGCATCGTAATCGCCGCGCCCAAGCCACATCAGCGCCAGCAGCTCCTCGCGCTCGTCGACATTCAACCCGTCGATCGCGTCGCGCAATTCCTGTTCTGTCGGGTTGTCGGGCGTGTCGAGAAGCGCCTCGCGCTCATCGTCATCGGCCGCATCCGAGCCTTCCTCGTAGTCCCGATCAACCGGGACCTCGGCATCGTATTGGCGCGCCTTCTCGACGATAAAAGCGAGCTTTTCGGGGGATATCGAGAGCATCGTTCAGCCTTTCGCGATTTGCCGCCGGCGCCTCAGCCCGCTGCCGATGCGGCGGGCCAGCGCCAATTCTTTATCTCGGGCATGTCGTCTCCATAACGCGTGATGTATTGCTTGTGTTCGATCAGTTTGTCGCGCAGCGCCTGCTTGGCGTAGGCGGCCATATAGCCGAGCTGCGGCAACCGGTCGATCACGTCGCTGGCGAGGTGGAAGCGGTCGAGATCGTTGCGCACGACCATGTCGAACGGGGTCGTTGTCGTCCCCTCCTCCTTGTAGCCGCGCACATGGATGTTGTGGTGATTGGTGCGCCGGTAGGTCAGCCTGTGGATCAGCCAAGGATAGCCGTGATAGGCGAAGATGACCGGCTTGTCGGTGGTGAACAGCGCGTCGAAGTCATTGTCGGTTAGACCGTGCGGATGCTCTTCATGCGGCTGCAAGGTCATCAGATCGACGACGTTAACAACGCGGATCTTGAGATCGGGAACGTGCTGCCGCATCAGGTCGACCGCGGCCAAGGTTTCCATCGTCGGTACGTCACCGGCGCAGGCCATAACGACATCGGGCTCGACGCCGCGATCGTTGCTGGCCCATTCCCAGATGCCGATCCCGGCGTCGCAATGCTTGACTGCGGCATCCATGTCGAGCCATTGCGGCGCCGGCTGCTTGCCGGCGACAATCACGTTGATCCGGTTCCAACTGCGCAGGCAGTGATCCGTGACCCATAATAGGGTATTGGCGTCGGGTGGCAGGTAGACCCGGATAACGTCGGCCTTTTTGTTGATGACATGGTCGATAAAGCCTGGGTCCTGATGGCTGAAACCGTTGTGGTCTTGGCGCCAAACGTGCGAGGTCAGGAGATAGTTCAGCGACGAAATCGGCCGTCGCCAAGGAATGTCGCGGGTCACCTTCAGCCATTTGGCGTGCTGGTTGAACATCGAATTGATGATGTGGATGAACGCCTCATAGCAATTGAACAGGCCGTGACGGCCGGTCAGCAAATAGCCCTCTAACCAACCTTGGCAGGTGTGTTCGCTCAAAATCTCCATAACCTTGCCGGCGGGCGCCAAATGGTCATCCTCGGGGAGGGTTTCGGCGACCCATTGGCGGTCGGTGACCTCGAATGCCGCCGACAGCCGGTTGGAGGCGGTTTCGTCGGGCCCAAACAGCCGGAAATTCGGGTTTTGTTTGATGATGTCGCGGATAAAGGCGCCCATGATCCGGGTCGCCTCTGCGTCGTTCTGCCCGGGATGTACGACTTTGACGGCGTAATCGGCGAAATCCGGCGATACCAACTCGCGCCGCAACAGCCCGCCATTGGCGTGCGGGTTGGCGCCCATCCGGCGAGCGCCGGCCGGCGCCAATGCGGCGATCTCGGGCTTCAGCCGGCCTTCGTCGCCAAACAGTTCGTGCGGCCGATAACTCTTCATCCATTCCTCGAGCAATTTGACATGCTCAGGTTTTTCCATGTCCCCAAACGGCACCTGGTGCGAGCGCCAATAGCCTTCGGTTTTTAAGCCGTCGACGGTTTTGGGTCCGGTCCAGCCCTTGGGGCTGCGCAACACGATCATCGGCCATTGCGGGCAGACCATCTTCTCGCCGGCGCGCGCCTTCTTTTGCAATGCCGCGATTTCGTCCAAAACGCGGTCGAGAGTGGCGGCCATCAGCTGATGCATGCGCACCGGGTCGTCGCCCTCGACAAAGTGCGGCTTGTAGCCGTAGCCAAGGAACAAGGCTTCGAGCTGCTCGTGCGGGATGCGGGCAAGGATTGTCGGGTTGGCGATCTTGTACCCGTTCAGGTGCAGGATCGGCAGCACCGCGCCATCGGTGGCCGGATCAAGAAACTTGTTGCCATGCCAGGAGGTCGCGAGGGGACCGGTTTCGGCCTCGCCGTCACCGACGACGCAGGCCACGATCAAATCGGGGTTGTCGAAAGCGGCGCCATAAGCGTGCGACAGTGCATAGCCAAGCTCGCCGCCCTCATGGATCGAGCCGGGTGTCTCGGGTGCGGCATGACTTGGGATGCCGCCCGGGAAGCTAAATTGCCGGAACAGGCGGCGCATCCCGTCCTTGCTTTGCGGGATATTCGAATAAAGCTCGCTATAGGTGCCTTCGAGCCAGGTGTTGGCGACCATACCCGGCCCGCCGTGCCCGGGACCGCAAATGTAAATCACGTCGAGGTCGCGCGCCTTGATGACTCGATTGAGGTGCGCATAGATGAAATTGAGCCCCGGCGTGGTGCCCCAATGACCCAACAGCCGCGGCTTGATGTCTTTGCGTTCGAGCGGCTGTTCAAGCAGCGGGTTGTCGAGCAGATAGATCTGACCGACCGACAAATAATTAGCTGCCCGCCACCACGCATCGAGCAGCCTTGCTTGTTCCGCCGATAGCGGTTGCGCGGAATCGAGCTCGCTATGCTGGTCCACCTGATCCTCCGTGATTTGAAGCACGATCCCGCAACTGGCTTCGACGGCTCTTAAGCTTTGTTCAATACGAAGGGCGAGCCAATACGCCGTCAGGAACAGCGCGACAGGGACATCGCTGCGCTGATTTGGCTGCCTTCTAACAGCCGGTCTTGACAGTTCTGTGACACACCCCGATCGGAAAGCGACGCGAATCGACCCCTACCAGAGTGCTCGAACTCGTCGGCGCCGGCGATCTCGGTAATCAATGTACGATCAACACCGGCACCCGCACCGCCGTCCTAACCACGTGCTCGGTAAAGCCGCCAAAGATCCATTCGCGCAATCGGCTGTGGCCATAGGCGCCCATGACGAGGATCGCATTGCTCGCAGCGGCGGCGTTGAGCAAGGTGTCCGCCGGACTGTGCTGATCGGGCTGCAGCCGCTCCGCAGTGACCTCGATCCCGCGCCAGCGCAGATTTTCCATAAGCTGGCTGCCCTCTTCGGTCGACAAATCCTCGCTTTCGGCAACCGTCAGTATCCGAACTCTTCTTCGCAACCGACAGGAAAGGGGTTGCGGCGGTGACCGCGTGCGCCGCTTCTCGTGTCGATTTCCACGCGATAGCCATCGTATCCGGCAGCTTCGTCATTGCCGCCGCAGGCGGGATCAGCACCGGTCGGCCGCTCTCGAGGAGTGCGGTTTCGATCACCTCTGGCGCGCCGCCATCGTCGCTGGGGCGGCCGATAACCATGAGATCGGCGGCTCGACCGTGCTCGGCGATCCAGAAGGGTTCGGCCCCAATCTGCCGCATCCATTGCGCCGAGGGGCGCCCATTTGGAGCGGGTGGCGCTTCGGCGAGTAGCCAGCCCCTCGCGCGCGCAAAAGCGATCGAATAGCTCGCGCGCCTGCCTTTCGCGCAGATCGGCTTCCTCATCGAGCCGGTCGACCAATCCGCCAACCAGTGTCGAGCCGCCGCCCTCGGATGCCATTGTGATCGCCATCGAGGCCGCGTCGACGCGAACATGCAAGAAGTTCAAATGTGAGGAAAACGCCCGCGCCACCGCAAGTGCGGCGGTAAACACCGCATCGTCGGCACTGCTTCCTGTGGCGGGGACCAGTATTGTCTTGATCATTGCATCTCCCGGGGGGCGCGACCGTTGCTGGTCTATTTCGCTGCTAGGAGATTGTGGGTCAGGGGACGATTGCGGCATTGATTCACATCAAACATAGAACCACGCGGGGCCGTTAAGCAAGGCCGCGAATACGGATAGAAAGCAGCGCTGGCGGATCCGAACCGGCGCCCGAAAGCCGGCAACGGACTCTACAGGAACAAGCAGAGGAACAAGCGCGAATGACCGAACTCCGCGACGCCGCGATCTTGTTGCTCATTCTGCTCGGCGGCAGCGCGGTCGGGATGACGATTCGCCCGCTTCTGTCAGAGCGGCACCGCAGCCGAGAGACAACTGATCTGATCCAGCTGGTCATGACCATGCTGGTGACCTTCGCCGCTTTGGTCCTCGGTCTTTTGACCAGTTCGGTCAAGGCATCGTTCGACACCATCGAGAATGATTTGCGCAGCGTCTCGATTCAGCTCATTCAGCTCAACCGTTCACTGCGGCAATATGGCGAGGAAGCCGACCCGGCGCGGGTATTGCTGCGCAATTATACCGCCGCTCGGATCGCCACCACCTGGACCGACGAACCGAAACCGCCGGGCAACTATTACCCGACAGGCATACTGGAGCTGGGTTCCGGGGCATCGATCGACAGCTCAACCTTTGGCGGGATTCTGGCGCAGGTCGAGACCGATATACGCGGGCTCGAGCCGCGCGATCCGATGCATCGCCGACTCCTGCAAACCTGCATCAATCAGTTTGAGATATTGATGCGGGCCCGCTGGAAGTTGATCGAGGAGGCGCACGGCTCGATTTCGATGCCGTTCTATCTCGTCCTGACTTTCTGGCTCACCATCATTTTTGCTTCGTTCGGACTAAGCGCGCCCGAAAAACATTCTCGCGGCGATCACGATCGTCCTCGGCGCATTGTCGATCGCGTCGGTAATCTTTGTGATTCTTGATCTCGACACCCCGTTTAGGGGTGCGTTCGCTGTTTCGAGTGAACCGCTGCGTGAGGCGCTTGCCCAACTCAGCCGATAGCGACACCATCACTTTGGGCGCGCTACAATATTGTTAGAAAATCGCCCGGCGGAGGAGCAATGCCCGACTTCCTGACCCTCGACGACATCGATGTGCGCGGCAAACGGGTGTTGGTGCGCGCCGATCTCAACGTTCCGGTAAAAGACGGCCAAGTCAGCGACGCCACCCGCATCGAGCGGCTGGCTCCGACCATATCGGCTCTGCTCGACCAAGGCGCGGCGGTCGTCGTGATGTCGCACTTTGGCCGACCCAAGGGCGGGCCCGATCCCAAGCTTTCGCTCCGCCAGGTCTTGCCGGCGCTGCGGCGGTCATTGGGCGGCCGTGATATCGCCTTCGCTGAAGATTGTACCGGCGAACAGGCGGAACGCGTGGTCAGCGCCTTGCGGCCCGGGCAAGTGGCGCTGCTTGAAAACCTCCGCTTCCACCCCGAGGAGGAGAAAAACGAACCGAACTTTGCCCGCGCCTTGGCGCGATTGGGCGACGTCTATGTCGACGACGCGTTTTCAGCCGCGCACCGCGCGCATGCTTCGATCGCCGCTCTCGCCGAGTTGCTCCCCGCCGCCGCCGGCAAATTGATGGAAGCCGAACTGAAAGCGCTCTCCGCGGCGCTTGAGCATCCGGTTCGGCCGGTGCTGGCGCTGGTCGGCGGCGCCAAGGTCTCGACCAAACTCGACCTGCTGCGCTTTGTGATCGGCAAAGTCGACATGCTGGCGATCGGCGGGGCGATGGCGAACACGCTGCTTTTCGCAAAGGGTGTCGCGGTCGGCCGCTCGCTGTGCGAACGCGACATGGCGGAGAATGCCCGCCAGCTGCTCGCGCTTGCCGCCGAGCGCCATTGCCGGGTGATATTGCCCGAGGATGCGGTGGTTGCGAAAGAGCTTAAGGCGGGGTCCGCTTCATCGACAGTCGCGATCGGCTCGGTGGCCGAGGACATGATGATCCTCGACATCGGCCCTAAAACGGTGGCCAGCATCGGCGCCGCGCTTGACGAGGCCAAGACCCTGGTGTGGAACGGTCCACTGGGGGCCTTCGAGACATCCCCCTTCGATCACGGTACGGAAGCCGTTGCCCGCAAGGTCGCTGAACTCACCAGCACCGGGCGGTTGCGCAGCGTGGCGGGTGGCGGCGATACGGTGGCCGCTCTCGCCGCGGTCGGGGTCGAAGACGAGCTATCCTATGTCTCGACCGCGGGCGGCGCCTTTCTCGAGTGGCTCGAAGGCCGAGAACTGCCCGGGGTAGCCGCCCTTACAGCTGCCGCCCAGCGCAGATGACGCCGGTCGCGATCGCCACTGACAAAAACGCAAGCAGGGAGACCCATCAATGAACGCCGCGGATGTCATGACTCGCAACGTCGTCACGATTATGCGCGGAACGCCAATCCGCGAGGCGATCCGGCTGATGCTGACGAACAAGGTCAGCGGTCTGCCGGTGGTCGATGGGTCGGGAGAAGTCGAGGGCATTTTGACCGAAGGCGATCTGTTGCGGCGCAGCGAGATTGCCACCGAACGGCGGCACTGGCCGTGGCTCGATTTTTTGCTGGGGCCGGGGCGGACGGCGAGCGAGTACGTCCGAACCCACGGCCGGACATGTGAACAACTAATGTCCCGCGATGTAATTTCAGTGGCGCCCGACACCTCGCTGGCCGAGATCGTGCAGTTGATGGAGCGCCGCCGTATCAAACGGGTGCCGGTCATGGCGGACGGAAAGCTTTTGGGGATCGTCAGCCGCCCCGACCTGCTCGCCGCCGTCGCCCAAGCACTCGATATGCCGCAAGCTCCGGCCGGCGATGACGACGCCATCCACGCGCGCATCCTCGCCGAACTCGAGAAGGCCGACTGGGCGCCGCGCTCGGGGCTGACGATCACCGTCAACGACGGAATCGTCGAACTCGATGGCGTCATTCTCGACGAGCACGAGCGCACCGCCCTTCGGGTGGCGGCCGAAAATGTGCCCGGTGTTAAACGGATCGTCGATCGCCTGGTCTGGGTGGAGCCTGTCTCCGGCACCGTCATCGAAGCTGGCGAGGAAAGCGCGGCAACGCCAAAGCCGCCGGCGCGTTAGCCGCCGAATGCTCCCGCACCAGTCAGAGGCCAGAATGCGAAAATTATTATCGACTGCGGCAGCCGGCGTGATTTGCGCGGCAACGCTCGGCGCCGCCGCCATTGCAGCGCCGAATTTGCCCTCCAAACACGACGGAGTCGCTCCATCGCCGCTAGTGGTGCTCGTCGACTCCCGTTGCGGACATGGCTGGCACTGGGTCCCGGCCGGCTATGCCGAGCATGGCAAATGGCGCAACGCGCATTGCTCGCGAAATCGATGATCCTCCGGCCGCAAGGCGTCGCGAATTGGTTTAGTGGCCCAGCTTGAGCCCGCGCTGCGCCAGTAACGGACCGATCTCGGGATCGCGGCCGCGAAACGCGCGATAGAGCTCCATCGGATCGTCGGTGTCGCCCGCCGAGTAAATGTGCTTGAGCCGCGCTGCGAG
This sequence comes from uncultured Alphaproteobacteria bacterium, assembly GCA_963777435.1. Taxonomy (GTDB): domain Bacteria; phylum Pseudomonadota; class Alphaproteobacteria; order ATCC43930; family CGMCC-115725; genus AP-15. The sequence goes on along the minus strand of CAVZQT010000003.1, from coordinate 651,257 downwards.
GCCGGGATCGAACGGATCGCCGGCCTCGGCGAACGCGGCAAAACCGTCGGCATCCAGCACCTCGGCCCAGAGATAGGCGTAATAACCGGCAGCGTAACCACCCCCCGCAAACAGATGCTGGAAATGGGCTGGGCGATGCCGCAGACCGATTTCGCGCGGCACCTCGTAGCGCTGAAGAAACTCGCTCTCGAATTGGTTGGGGTCGAGCGCCGCGGGGTCCGAGTGGCGGTGCAGTTCAAGGTCGATCAGTGCCGAGGCGGTGTATTCCACCGTGGCGAAACCCTGGTTGAAATTGCGCGCCGCCAACAGGCGCTCCAAGAGAGCCTCGGGCATTGGCTCGCCGGTTTGATAATGACGGGCGTAGCGGCGCAAGTTCTCGGGGGCCGACATCCAATGCTCGAAGATCTGTGACGGAAACTCGACAAAATCGCGCCTGACTGCCGTGCCCGATTGCGACGGATAACGCACTCGGCTCAACAGCCCATGGAGGCCGTGGCCGAATTCGTGGAACAAAGTCTCAGCGTCGTCGAAGCTGAGTAAGGTCGGCTCGCCCTTGGAAAAATTGTTGTTGTTGACAACGATCGGGGTGACCCAATCATCAAGGCTCTGCTGGTCGCGGTAGCGGCTCGACCAGGCCCCGGAATGTTTGCCGGGACGCGCGAAATTGTCGTGCAGAAAAACCCCGACATGGGCGCCGGCTGCGTCGCAGACCTCCCAAGCCCGGACATCGGGATGGTATACCGGGAAATCGGGACGGACGGTAAAGCGCAGGCCAAACAGGCGGCCCGCCGTATCGAATGCCGCCTGGACCATATTCTCGAGGACGAAGTATGGCTTCACCTCGGCTTCGTCCAGATCGTATTGAGACTGGCGCACCTTCTCCGCGTAATAGCGCCAATCCCACGGCTCGATCGATTCGTTGAGCCCCTCGGCGCGGGCCGCAGTTTCCAAGGCCGCGCGCTCCTGCCGCGCCTTGTCCTTGGCCGGCTGCCAGACTTGTGTCAGCAAACCCTCGACGGCATCTTCAGTTTTGGCCATCGAATTGTCGAGCCGAAAAGCGGCGAAGTCCCGATATCCGAGAAGCCGCGCCTGCTCGACGCGCAACGCCATGATCTCCCGGATCACCGGTATGTTGTCAGCGGACCCAGGGTGGGTGCCGCGCGCGGTCCATGCCTGATGCGCGGCGCGGCGCAGGTCCCGACGCGCAGAGAAGGTCAGGAATGGTTCGATCGACGAGCGTGCCAAGGTGATCACATATTGTCCGGATGCCCCACGTTCCTCGGCCGCCTGCGCGGCCGCGCCCCGGACGAAGTCGGGTAGCCCGTCGAGGTCGGCCTCGCCGAGTACCAGCTGCCATTCGCGCTCGTCATGCAGGACGTTCTGGCCAAACAAGGTGTGCAATGTCGCGAGCCGCTCGCTGATCGCAGCCATTCGCGCCTTTTGGCCGGGGTCCAGCTCGGCGCCGCTGCGCACCAGACGCAGGTAATGGCGTTCGAGAAGCCGCATTTGATCCTTTGCCAAGCCGAGATCCGCACGACGGGCGTAAAGTTCGGCGATGCGCGCAAACAATTTGGGGTCGAGCGCGACCCGCATCTGATGCTGAGCCAGCTTTGGCGCAAACTCGCGGGCGATCGCCTCCAGCGCCGGGTTCGTATTGCTTGCGTCGAGGTTGGAAAAAACCCGGCTGACGCGGTTGAGAAGTTGGCCGCTGCGCTCCAAAGCTTCGATCGTGTCGGCGAAGCCCGGCGGCCATGGCGCGCTCGTAATTGCGTCGATTTCGGCCTGCTGCTCGGCCATTCCCCGCTCGAAGGCGGGCGGAAAGTGTTGCGCCTCGATACGGTCGAACGGCGGGATGCCGAACGGCGTGTCCCAGGTTTCAAAGAGCGGGTTTTCGTTCATGTTCTTCTCAACAGCTGTTCGCGAACGGCCAAATCTCGGCTTTGCGGGGAGTTGCTCCGGTGCGAGCGCGAGCTCAGCCCAGCCGGCACTAGAAGCCCGATCCGGAGAGGCCGGCTCCGGCCGGTAAAGGCGCGGTGCTCAAGATCGCTCGTATCTGGGCATCCTCCACCCGCGAGCCATCATTTTTCGGTATTCGTCATAGGCGCGCTGGCCGCCGACGTAAATGCAGTCGCAAACGCTGGGGTCGGCATACATGTACTTGATGCTGCCGTTCGAATTGCGCATGACGAACTGGTGCGGCGGCAACACCTTCAGCGCCGCCAAGCGTTCTTGGGTGTTGGCGTCTCGGCGCACAAACCCCGCTTGCGCCAAAAGATCATCCTTTGTCGGCGCTTCGGCGGACGAGTTTGCGCAGCCCGCAGCAAGCAACGCGATACCAGCCATCACGATTCGCACTCGGCAGGGTCGGTTCATGATGAAACTCCGCAGGTATCGCTAGAATGCAGCACAATAAATTGCTCGAACGACCAGCAAACCCAGTATAGCGAGCGCGTATCGCGGGAGCACGCTATGACCCGAGTTGCATAGGACGAAATCGTGGGGTCCTGCCAAACGGCGCTAAGCCGCACAAAATTTGCAGCTTTGACGTCAAGGCGAATGCACCCTGGTCAATCGGCTGTTGCGCCTGACCGGGTTCAACGGCCTGGGAGCCAACTCGCATCGTCCGATATCGCCGCGGCGGGCGATGGTTGCGGCTCGCATCGGGATGAGGCAAGCTGCCGCAGGCGATCGGGATAAACACGGTTCGAAATGCCGGATGCAAGCGACGGGAGGGATGACGGCTCGCACCGCCGCGATTATAAGACCGGCGCGATACAGCCAACCCCAGGGCTGTGTCAGTGTATCGATTGCGGCGAGAAAAATGGCGGCACGGGAAGGCTCCCGTCGCCAGGAGGACCCTAGTGCAGCCGACCGATATCAGTAACCCCGATTACTTTCACAAAGTCGTCGATTGCCAATGGGCATGTCCTGCCCACACACCGGTTCCCGAATACATCCGGCTGATTGCCGAGCGGCGCTACACCGATGCGTTCATGGTTAACTGGGAGTCGAATGTCTTTCCCGGCATTCTCGGCCGCACCTGCGACCGGCCTTGCGAACCCGCCTGCCGCCGCGGCCGTGTCGAGAAAGAGCCGGTGGCGATCTGCCGCTTAAAACGCGTCGCCGCCGACAACAAGGGCGACATCCGTCCGTTTCTGCCGCAAATCCCGCGCGAGAAAAACGGCAAGCGCATCGCCCTCATCGGCGCCGGTCCTGCCTCGCTGACGGTTGCCCGCGATCTGATGCCGCTCGGCTACCACTGCACGATGTTTGACGGCGACGCCAAGGGCGGCGGCATGATGCGCAGCCAGATCCCGCGCTTCCGCTTGCCCACCACCGTGACCGACGAAGAGGTCGATCTGATTCTCGACATGGGGGTCGAGACCCATTTCGGCGAGCCTGTCGGCAGCCTAAAGGCGCTGTTGGCCGAGGGCTGGGACGCGATTTTTGTCGGCTGCGGCGCGCCGCGCGGCCGCGATCTCGAAATTCCCGGGCCGCAACGAAGCGGCAGCTAACATCCATATCGGCATCGACTGGCTGTCGAGCGTGTCGTTTGGGCACATCAACAAAATCGGCCGTCGCGTCGTCGTGCTCGGCGGCGGCAATACGGCGATGGATTGCTGCCGCTCCTCGCGCCGGCTCGGTGGGGAAGAAGTCACCGTTGTGGTGCGCAGCGGCTTTGACGAAATGAAAGCATCGCCCTGGGAAAAAGAGGATGCGATGCACGAAGGCATCCCGATCCTAAACTGGTTGGTGCCCAAGGAATTCACCCACGATCGCGGCGATTTGACGGGTATTTTGTTCGAAAAGGTCAAGGCGGAGTACGACGCCGCGGCCGCCGCAATCTGGTGCCGACCGGCGAGCCGGATGTCCACATTCCGTGCGACGACGTTCTGATCGCGGTCGGCCAGGAGAACGCTTTTCCGTGGATCGAGCGCGATATCGGGATCGAATTCGACCGCTGGGACATGCCCAAGGTCGACCCGAAGACGATGCAGTCGACTGTGCCGAATGTGTTTTTTGGCGGCGACGCTGCCTTTGGCCCCAAGAACATCATTTGGGCCGTTGCCCACGGCCATGATGCCGCGATTTCGATCGACAAATTTTGCCACGGCGAGGATGTCCGCGACCGGCCGCCCCCTGGCGTGACCCTGGTCAGCCAAAAAATGGGCATCCACGAATGGAGCTACGACAACGATATTTCAAACGACTTCCGATACCGGGTGCCGCTGCGCGACACCGCCGTCGCGCTGGCCGACATCCGGGTCGAAGTCGAGCTTGGCTATGACGAAAAGCTCGGCTATCTCGAAGCCGAACGGTGCCTGAACTGCGACGTGCAAACCGTGTTCACTGGGCAGCTCTGCATAGAATGCGACGCCTGCGTCGACATCTGCCCGATGGATTGCATCACCTTTACCGACAATGGCAGCGAGGATGAGCTGCGCGAGCGGCTGATGGCGCCGGCGCTGAACCGCGACCAGGATCTCTATATCGGCGGCTCGCTGAAGACCGGCCGGATCATGGTCAAGGACGAGGATGTTTGCCTGCACTGCGGCCTGTGCGCCGAGCGCTGTCCGACCGGCGCCTGGGACATGCGGAAATTCCTGCTCGACATGACCCTAGCTGGCGCCGCCTGCCGCGCTCAATAAAGAAAGATCGCCCCATGGGTGGGACGCTTGTCCCTATTTCGTCTTGGCCGGGCTCGACCCGGCCATCCACTGTTTCACGCCAGTCGCTCGAAGAGGTCGTCCCAACCCGGGTTTTGGCCAATAATCAATTCGACCTTCCAGGCGCGCGGCCAGTGTTTGAGGTTCTTTTCTCGTTGTATTGCCGATCGGACATCTTCGTGATGCTCGGCGTAGACGAGGCGCTTCAGACCGTAGCGTTGGGTGAAGCCGAAGACAGCCCCGACACGATGTTCCCATGCACGGCGCGCAAGGTTGCTGGTCACGCCGATGTAGAGAGTGCCGTTCGGGCGGTTCGTCACGATGTAAACCCATCCTCCTGGCATCGCATGATTGTCAATATGAACAGCCCAATATGCAACCGTGCCGCGGATGGCCGGGTCGAGCCCGGCCATGACGGCGAAGGGGTGTGAACGTGGACGGATTAACCCGACAAAGTATCCAGAGCGTCAACGACTTCGTCGTCAAATTCGCCAACGTCAACGGATCGGGCTCGGCCAGCGCCAATTCGCTGTTCGCAAAATCGGTCCTGCGCATGGGGATTCCGGCAAGCTCGCGCAACATTTTCCCATCAAACATCCAGGGCCTGCCGACCTGGTACGAGGTCAGGATTTGCGAGAAGGGTCATCTTGGGCGCCGCGGCGGCGTCGACATGATGGTGGCGATGAACCCAGAGACCTGGGACCAAGACCTCGCCGAGATCGAGCCGGGCGGTTATCTGTTTTACGATTCGACAAAGCCCTTGCCGCCCTCGAAATTCCGCGACGACATTGCGGTGATCGGCGCCCCGCTGACGGCAATCTGCAACCGCGAATACAACGATCCTCGCCAGCGCCAATTATTCAAGAACATCATCTATCTCGGCGCCTTATCGGCATTGCTGGAGATGGATGTCGCGGCGATCGAGCAGTTGATTTCCGAGCAATTCCGCGGCAAGGACACGCTGATCCGACCGAATTTACGGGCGCTCGATCTCGGCCGCGAATGGGCTCTCAACGAGCACGAATGTCCGATCGGGCTGCGCCTCAAGCGGGTCGACAAGGTCGGCGACCGGATATTTATCACGGGCAACGATGCTGCGGCGCTTGGCGCCGTCTATGGCGGGGCGACGGTCTGCGCTTGGTATCCGATCACGCCGTCCTCATCGCTGGCTGAGGCGTTCGCCAACCATTGCCGCCGCTACCGGACCGATCCGGAGACCAAGAAAAAGCGCTATTCAATAATCCAGGCCGAAGACGAGCTCGCCTCGATCGGCATGGTGATTGGTGCGGCTTGGAACGGCGCCCGAGCCTTTACCGCGACCTCCGGGCCGGGCATCTCGCTGATGCAGGAGTTTATCGGGCTCGCCTACTTTGCCGAGATCCCGGCGGTGATTTTCGATGTGCAGCGCGGCAGCCCGTCAACCGGCATGCCGACCCGCACCCAGCAGGCCGACATCCTGTCTTGCGCCCATGCCTCGCATGGCGACACCAAGCATGTCCTGCTGTTCCCCGAAGACCCGCACGAAAGTTTTGCTTTCGCTGCTGAGGCGTTTGACTTGGCCGACCGGCTGCAAACCCCGGTATTTGTCATGCTCGACCTCGACATTGGCATGAACGATTGGCTGGTCGAGCCGCTGTCCTGGGAAGCAAACCAGAAATACGACCGCGGCAAGGTCATGAGCGCCGAACAGCTCGACGCCGGCGTCGAATTTGGCCGCTATCTCGATGTCGACGACGACGGCATCCCTTATCGCACCTTGCCGGGCACGCATCCGACGCGCGGCGCCTTTTTCACTCGCGGCACCACCAAGGATCGCTATGCGCGCTACTCCGAGGAGGGGCCGGATTACGTCGACAACATGCAGCGATTGCTGCACAAATTCGACACGGCGAAACGTCTGGTGCCGCCGCCGGTCAAGCGCGCAGCAAATCAGCCGACCCGCTATGGCGCGATTTATTTCGGCTCGACATCGCCGGCTATGGCCGAGGCGCTCGAAGCGCTCGAGGAACGGGGCATCCACCTCGATACCTTGCGGGTGCGCGCCTACCCGTTCCACGAAGACGTCTTCGATTTTGTCGCCGCCTACGACCGCGTCTTTGTCGTCGAGCAGAATCGTGACGCGCAGTTGCGCTCTCTCTTGGCTATCGACGGAGAGATCGACCCGGCGCGGCTCGTTCCGATCCTGCACTATGACGGCACACCGATCACCGCGCGGTTTATCGTCAAGGCCATCTCCGACATCCTCGATGTCGTGACCTTGGCCCCGCTGCACCGCTCGGCAGCGCAATAAATCGGCCTTCCAACCCCTCTGCGGCAATTACTTAATCAAGCGCAAATCGAGGTCCCGATGACCTACATCGTCAAACCACCTCTGCATCATCCGAAGCTGCCGACCAACGCTCTCGGCTTTACTCATCGCGACTATGAGGGCGCGGTCTCGACCTTGTGCGCCGGCTGCGGGCATGATTCGATCAGCGCCGCGATCATCCAGGCCTGTTTTGAACTGAGCCTGCCACCGCACAAAATTGCAAAACTGTCCGGTATCGGCTGCTCGTCGAAAACGCCGACCTACTTTCTCGGCAAGTCGCACGGCTTCAACAGCGTGCATGGGCGGATGCCGTCGGTGTTGACCGGCGCCAACCTCGCCAACCGCGACCTTATTTATCTCGGCATTTCGGGCGACGGCGACTCGGCCTCGATTGGGCTCGGCCAATTCGCCCACTGCATCCGCCGTGCCGTAAACATGGTTTATATTGTTGAGAACAACGGCGTTTACGGCCTGACCAAAGGCCAGTTCTCGGCGACCGCCGATAAGGGCTCAAAAGCCCGCCGGGGGGCTGTCAATACCGACCAGCCGATCGATCTGGTGGCGCTGGCATTGCAGCTTGGCGCCTCGTTTGTCGGTCGCAGCTTTTCCGGCGACAAGAAACAGCTGGTGCCGTTGATTAAAGCCGCAATCGAGCACCGCGGCGCGGCGTTTATCGACGTCGTCTCCCCATGTGTCGCATTTAACAACAATCCCGAAATCGACCAAGAGCTTCGATTATGTCCGCGCTCACAACGAGGCGGTCAACCGGCTCGATGTGATCCTCGAACGCGACGAGATCACCGCGGATTACGCGCCGGGGACGACCGAGACCGTGGTCCAGCACGACGGCTCGATCCTGCGGCTGCGTAAGCTGGCGCCCGATTACGATCCACATGACCGCATTTCGGCAATGGGCTATCTCGCACAACGTCACGCCGAGGGCGAGATCGTTACCGGCCTACTGTATGTCGAGCCCGATTCTGACGATCTGCACGAGCTGTTGGACACCGTCGAGGCCCCGCTCAACGGCCTCGGCGAGGCCGAGCTGTGCCCTGGTCCAGCAGCGCTCGCCCAATTCAACGCCGCCCACCGTTGAGGCTTCGCGCCGAGCCGCCAGCACGGCAAGCGGTCTCATATCCGGCTCCGATCAGCGCGGTTGAACAGTCTCAGCCGCTAAGCGGCACGCGCATGAAAGACGCGAGCAGCGGCGCCCACTGATCCGGCTGCGACCAGCAGAGCGTTCCCGGACCGCGACCGGCGTTCTGAGGCGAATTAGATGCTCTCTGCCGGCGCTCGGCGCCCGTTCAACCCTCGGGATGGGTGAAACGCAGGACCAGACCGGCGGCCCCTTTGGTGTGCCCCTTAAGCGCGGCGAACAGCTCGTCGCGAGTCATGCCAGGCTGCAGGGCCTTGGGGTCGAGATCGGTCGCGATCAAGGTCAGCGTGTAATGGTGCCAATCGCCGATCGGCGTGCACGGCCCGAAATAGGTCGCCTTTCCCATCGTGCTCTTGCCGCCGACATACTTGTCGGAGGGTTTGCTCAACTCACCCTCGGCAAACCCTGTCACTGATTTGGGGATATCGTAGGTGACCATGTGCACCACACCCAATCCGCCGCGTCCCTCCGGATCAACCATCACTAAAGCAAAACTCTTGGTTCCAGCCGACGGGTTCGACCAGGCCAGCGGCGGCGAAATATTCTGACCGACGCAATTTGGGCTGGCCTTGTTGTCACCGGCATTTTTGACCGCGAGAACCGCGTTATCTTCATATGCCGGTGAGGTCAGCTTGAACGGTTCAGCCGCCACGGCCGCATGCCCGAACCACGACAACGCGGCCGTGATGCTGGCGGCGACCAAAGCATGTTTCATCCTCTACGTCATGACATCCCTCCCCTCCCAGACGCTATGATCGGCCGACCATACCGATCAGATTGCGGGAAGGCGAGCGGCTACCAACCCCTTTTGTCTTCCGGGGCGGCGAGTGATGGCCGTCTTGCTATCCCGCGCGGCGCTGACATGCCGATTGCTGGGCGGACGCACGGCCAACAGGCGCCGCCGGCGGGCTTTGGCTGCGAACCCGCGATGTGGTAGACGGACTGGTCCGCCATATCGAGCGGCTGTGCCGAGCGGCTCCGCGGATAGTTCTCGAGATGCTGGACGGCGAGACCGGCGCCTGCGCCTCCCGCTCCGGCGACCCCGACGACGGAGATGACCGTGGATTTGCCTCCGGGATTGCGGCTCAGCATCGAGAGCCAGCCTTCAGCCACCGACATCGACAAGATCGGCAATGCCCTCGATGCCTATAACCGGCAATATTTCGGCGAGACCGGTTATTCGCGAATGGGGCTGTTTGTTCGCGACGAGGGCGGCGAGATCCTCGCCGGGCTGGTCGGTTCAACCTATGCCGGTTGGCTGTTTGTCGCCGATCTTTGGGTGCATGCCGATCTCAGGCGCCGCGGTATCGGCACACAGCTACTGGAGCTCGCCGAGAGCCGCGCCGTCGAACTTGGATGTCATTCGGCGATGCTCGATACATTTTCATTTCAGGGACCGGCGTTTTATCCACGCTTTGGCTACCGGGTTTATGGCGCCCTCGATTACCCGCCAAATCATCGCCGTTACTTTTTGTGGAAATCACTTCAATCTGCGGCGGCCTCGCACGGAGTCCGGTTGCTCCCGGTGTCGGTCAAAGCGGTGCTGTTCGAAGCGGATCGGGTGGTGCTGCTCGAAAACGAACGGCGGGAATGGGAATTGCCCGGCGGGCGGCTGGAACCCGGCGAGGACCCGCCAGCTTGTCTGATGCGCGAGGTCGCCGAAGAACTCGGCGTTGATGTCACGGTCGACAAGATCATCGACAGCTGGGTCTACGAGGTGCTGCCGGGGCGCGAGGTATTGATCGTGACCTATGGCGTGCGTCGCGCCGATCAGCGCGAGATGCGGGTCAGCGACGAGCACCGGCGCTTTGGCTTGTTTTCGCTCGGCGAACTGGAGCAACTGCCGATAGCCGAGGGCTATCGACGCGCCGTTCGCGAATGGGCAGCGCAATGCGGCATTGGCTGAGGCGACCGGAGAGGAACTGCCCTTGACCACCGCCCTCAACCGATTGCTGACAATCATGGCGCGGTTGCGCGAGCCTGAGCATGGCTGCCCGTGGGATCTGGAGCAGACTTTCGCAACGATCGCGCCCTACACGATCGAAGAGGCGTACGAGGTCGCGGATGCGATCGCGCGCGGCGACATGGCTGCGTTGAAGGACGAGCTCGGCGATTTGCTGTTCCAGGTGGTTTTTCACGCGCGCATCGCGGAGGAGGCCGGGCTCTTTGAGTTTGCCGATGTCGCGACCGCGATTGCCGACAAGATGGTGCGGCGCCACCCGCATGTCTTTGGCGATGCCGAGATCGCGGACGCCGCAGCACAGACCCTAGCCTGGGAGGAGCACAAAGCAAAGGAGCGCGCGGCAAAAGCGGCGACGTCCGGAACCCGGGAAAGTGTATTGGACGGGGTGGCCCTCGCCCTCCCCGCGCTATTGCGCGCCGCGAAGATCCAAAAGCGTGCGGCGCGGATCGGGTTCGACTGGCCGGAAGCCCGCCCGGTCTTCGCCAAACTCGCAGAGGAAATCGCCGAGTTGGAGGTCGAACTTGCCGTCGAGGCCGGGGGCGGCCCCGATCGCGATCGGCTCGAGGACGAGATGGGCGACATCCTGTTTGCCGCCGCTAATCTCGCGCGCAAACTCGACATCGACCCCGAAACGGCGTTGCGTCGCGCCACCGAAAAATTCGAGCGTCGCTTTCGCCGAGTGGAAATGCTCGCTGCCGAACGCAGCGTCGGCCCCAATCTCGACGCCCTCGATGCATTGTGGCAGGAAGTCAAAAGCGACGAGTAGAACGGCGAACCGATCGCTTCGGTTTCTGCCGATCAGATCTCCTCTTCTTCTCAGGCCCGCGAAGCGCCAGAAGCGAGCAATAACGGACACGTAAGGATCGAGGGTGTCGGAGAATTGCTGCCCGCGGGATTGAGCGTGTTGCGGAACGAGGCGAGAGCCGAAGGGTATAAGATGCTGGATAGGCTCGCTAGTGGATGGGAAGCTCGGGAAATCTGTTTCACGCAAGCCGGTGAAGCACTGTTCGCGGCCTTTTTCGAACACCGCTTGGTCGGTATCGGCGGAATCACATGGGATTCCACCATTCCTGGCGCCTTGCGCATGCGGCGCTTCTATGTGGCCAAGGACTTCCGCCGCCGCGGGGTCGCTCGCCAGCTCGCGCTTTCTCTGCTGGATCGGAAGGAAGTTGCCGGCCACCCAATCGTCGTCAACGCCGGAACCGGCAGCGGGCCCTTCTGGGAATTGCTCGGTTTTACCGCGGACCGGCAGCAGGGCCACACTCACATAATGCAGTCCCCGAGGCGCTCGCGCCCGAGCGCGGGATCGATCTGATCTCGACGCGCTCGACGGGCTGTGGCACGAGGTAAAGCGCCGGTTACCGCCGAAGCCTCGGTACTGGCGACATAGAGAACAAGGCTTGCCACTTCCTCGTGCTCGATCAAGCGGTTGATATGCGAGGTCGGCCGTTGCGTGCGACTGAACGCAGCCTCAATTTCACCCATCGCCTTGCCGCTCTGGCGCGCCCGTTCTTCGAGAAATCGGGCCATGCCTTCGCTGCGCGTCGGGCCCGGCAGTCACCGCGTTAACAGTAAGCCAGCGAATTAGCCAAGCCGCGAGATACGGCGAGCTGGGCCGCCTTCGACACCGAGTAAGGGAAGATATCGGGTACGACCTTCAGCGCTGAGTCGCTGGAGATAAAGATGATCCGGCCCCAGCCCGCCTAGCGCATCTGTGGCGCGTAATGACGTGACAGGCGCACACCGCTGATCACGTTGGTTTCGAACATCCGCTCCCAATCGCTGTCCTCAAACGCGAGAAACGGCTTCGGCTCAAAGATGCCGAGATTATTGATGAGAATGTCAAGCGCCGGCACCTGCCCGCCCAATGCCGCTGCACCCTCCGCGACCCGCCTGACAGCGATTGACATGTTCGGCAGTGCGTCTGTTGAGAACGACAAACGCATCCGCCTCAGCCAAGCCTTTGGCGATGGCAAAGCCGATTCCGGCGGTTGAAGCAGTAACCAGCGCCCGCCGCCCGTGCAGGTCGATCTTCATGATCCGAACCACCCACCTTTGATCGCCCGGGCGTCCCACGGGTAGGAGTGCGGCTGGTGCTGCACCGTGACCCACTGATCGGTGGTGAAGGCCTCAATCGCCCAGCTCCCATTGAACCGGCCGATGCCGGAGTTCTTCTCGCCGCCAAACGGGCTGTTCGGTAGGTCGAGCACCGGCTGGTCATTGATATGCACCATGCCGATTTGCAGGTGCTCGGCCGCACGCACGCCGCGTTCGAGATCCTGGGTGAAGACGCTGCCGGCGAGCCCGTATTCGGTTGTGTCCGCAATGCGCAAGGCGTCATCATCGTCTTGCGCACGGATGACCGGAGCGATCGGGCCAAAAATCTCCTCTCGGGCGAGCTTTGAATCGTTGGTCACATCGGCAAAGACGTGCGGCGGCAGAACCAGGCCTTGCGGTTCGCCGCCGACCACTAGACGCGCACCCGAGGATTTCGCGGCGTCAATGCGATCGAGCAGCCCCTTCAGCTGATTCTCGTTGATAATCGGACCGACCATTGTGTCGGGTCGATCGGGATCGCCGTATTTCAATTCCCTGACCCGGTCGGCGAAGCGTTCGACAAAGGTGTCATAGAGATTGGCCGCAATGATCAGCCGATTGATGCTCATGCAGATCTGGCCTTGGTGGAGGAACTTGCCAAAGACTGCGGCGTCGAGCGCTCGATCGAGATTGGCGTCGTGCAGCACGACAAACGGGGCGTTGCCGCCGAGTTCGAGCTCGACCCGCTTTAAGATCGTCGCCTTCGCCGCGAGTTCGTAAATGTGCCGGCCGACCGGGGTGGAGCCGGTAAAGGAAATCACCCGTGGCACATGGTGGGTCACAAACGCGTCGCCGATTTCGCTGCCGGCGCCGATCATCACACTGAGAACACCGGGTGGCAGCCCAGCCTCTTCGAGGATCTTCGCCAGCAGCACGCCGCCTGTAACCGGAGTGTCGCTGGCGGGCTTGACGACTGCAGCGTTACCGACCGCCAGTGCCGGGGCGAGCGAGCGGGCCGTCAGGTGAAGCGGCCAGTTCCATGGGCTGATCACGCCGACGACGCCGACCGGCTTGCGATCGACCCGGCCTTGCTTGCCTGGCACGTCGGTCGGCAGGATCTGGCCATTCACTTGATATGGCAAGGACGCCGCCCATAACATGATGGCGTGCGTCGTCTCGAATTCGAGGCTGGCCTTGAGCCGCGTACTCCCCGACTCGCGGATCAGCCACCAGACGATTTCTTCGCGCCGGGACTCCATGATTTCCGCCGCCCGACCGAAAACAGCGGAGCGCGTTGACGGCAGACCGGCGGCCCAAGCGATCTGAGCTTTGGCTGCGGCGGCATAGGCCTCCTCCAGGTCGTTGCGGTCGCCTTGTGGAATTTCGAGGATTACCTCGCCGGTGTAGGGATTACGATCTGGCAAGACATGATTTGATTTGCCTCGGCGCCACTGTCCGGCGATCGGCAGGCAGTCAAAACCGCTATAGGGAGTTGCTGTCGCCGTTTTGCCGGGCGCAAGATCGTTCATCGGATCCTCTCAGGCGGGGGTAAGAGTGAGTGCTAGCCGGTCGGCGATGGCGGCCGTCAGCGACCGATAATCGACTGCCCCCTCATACTGCAGACCGTCGAGGAACAAGGTCGGCGTGCCTCTGACGCCGCTGTGCACGCCGGAGAGAAAATCGCGGCGGACTTTGGCGGCGAATGCGCCGGTCGCCAAAGCATCGCGCAAGGATTGCTCGGATAAACCCAAACTGCGCACCGCGAAGAACAACAGCGGCAACCCCAACTGATCCTGGTTCTCGAAGAGCAGATCGTGCATCTCCCAGAACCGACCATGCGCGCCGGCAAACTCGGCGCTTTCCGCGGCGGGCTCGGCGTATTGATGGATCTCGGTCAGCGGAAAATGGCGGAATACGAAGCGGAGGTCTTGTGCCGAATTGTCTCTGCAACCGCTTGATGACCGGATAAGCCATGCCGCAATATGGACACTGATAATCGCCATATTCGAGAAGCGTCACCGGGGCATTGTCCGGGCCTTGGGCGTGATCGACCGAGGTAATTGGATCGCGTAATATCGCCATCGCCGTTCTCCTGGTTTGCACCCGCATTAGAAAGCGGCCAGGGTCTGTTACCTTGACGATAATCAGTTTTTGGTCGGGTCTACCGGAATTGACTTTCGTCAAGGCGCATACGGAACGGCCCCGTGCGCTCTGTTTGATCGGCAACAAGATCTTTTATTGGCTATCGTGCATCGGAGAGGATCAATGGCTGCGCAGAAAATCGATAGGGCGGAATGGCAGACTTTTTTGGACACGATGTCGAAGGGTCTCCTCGGCATGCGCACCGAGATCGAAGTCGCCTCGCTCGCCATCGGCGATCAGATCGAAGCGGAATGGCTGCCGTTGCTCGGCATTAGCTACGACCCGAAAGACGATGTTCTCGAGATCGCACTCGACGGCCTCGATCATCTGATATACAGCCCGCGGGAGTTGTATGCCGATCGCAGGCGCCGGCGCGTTGCTGAGTTTCGAGGTGATCGACGCCGATGGCGTCTCAGCAGATCATCATGCTGCGCGAGCCGCTGATGCTGCCGGCGCCATCATCGACAGGAACACGGCTGAGGGCGTTCGGCAAACGGGATAATGGCGCAATGCCCATCCCGGCGCTGGTTATCAGTGGGCATGACCATTACACCCCGGAACTCCGTGACCGGATCCTGGCCAAGCTGCGGACGCCGATCCGATGATGCCACCTATCAGCTGCTCACGCCCGAGCGGCTGCGAGCGTTGGCCGAGATCGAGGCGGGAAATTGGCCCGTAGTCAGCCTCTACCTGCAGCTTAGCCCCGACCGTCGCGTAGGCGGTGCTTGGCGACACCCATTTTGACGAGCCTCGCTGAGAGCGCGTTGAAAGCGGATCGGCGAACACCGCCGCCGCGAGCTGCTGCGAGACGAATTCGACCGGATCGAGAATGCCCTCGCCAATGAACTGCCGGCGCTCGGGCGCGGAGCTGCGTTCTTTACCTGCAGGAAATTGGTTTGTGGCGCCAGATCGCGGTTTCGGTGCCATTGCCCGACAGTGTGCATGTGCTGCCGCAACCCTACTTGCGGCCGCTCGTCCGGACGCGAGATGAGCACGACCGCTTTGTGCTCGGGGTGCTGTCGGAAGAAATGAACCGTTTCTTCATCAGCCAGATCGGGCAGGTCGAGGAGGTGTTTCAGTCTGAAGGGCACGGAGGTGCCCGCGAGGCACTCAGAGATCACGGGCCCAAAGACCGGCCCCACGTCACGGCGCTCGAGCCGCTGAAAGACGAAGCCCGCATATTGGCGCACGCCGCTGAGCTGGTGTTGCAGCACTTTGAAGGCCGCTATCTGTTGTTCTCGGGTGCTGTCGAACTGCGCATAGCCGTCGATCGATTTTCTGCCAAAGGCGGTGCAGCAACGTCGTCGGTGCCGAGTTCTCGGTCGAAGTGCATTCGCCGCCAGCAGCAGTCGCCGCTGCGGCAGAGCCGGGGCAGCGCGCGATCGAAGAGCGCGAAGAACTAGCCACTGTTCAGGGTCTGCTCGACGCCGGTCCTGCTCGCTCGGCATGGGGCGTCCAGCCGACACTCGACGCGTTGCGGCATGGGCCGGGTGATGACCCTTGTCGTTGAAGACACCTTTGCCAAGCCTGGGGCCCGCTGTCACAATTGCGGCGCCCTGTTGGGAGAACCCGTGCAGCGCTGCCCAGTCTGCGAGAGTGAAGCGGTCGAGGTCGATCGGGGACGTGGTCGAGCTGGCAATCGAGCGCGCGCTCGAAGAAAAATCCGCGTTGGAAATTGTGCGCAGCGATGCGGCGCGGCGATTGATGACGAAGATCGGGCCGATGGCGGCCTTGCTTCGTTGGTGACGACCGCCCCAGTTTTCCGGCGATCGATCTCGGCGGATTGGAGCGCTACCGGGTGCCGGCGTCCGACTGGACGAAGAGTCTGGCCGATATCAGCTCGCGCGACCGGGTGGCCCTACCCGTCCCGCGGGCGCAACCGAAGCCGATATCAGCCGCTGACATTGCCGAGATCGACCGCCTGCAAGAAATTCTTTACGCCCAGGCGAAATATTCATTCCTGGTGATCTTGCAGGGTCTCGACACCAGCGGAAAAGATGGAACCATTCGAAAGGTCTTCAGCCCGCTAAATCCGCTCGGCGCCGAAGCTGTTGCCTTCAAGAAACCGACACCGCTCGAACTGGCGCACGATTTCCTGTGGCGTATCCACAAGGCGGTGCCCCCGGCTGGGATAATCGGCATCTTCAACCGATCGCATTACGAGGACGTGCTCGTCGCCCGGGTCCACCGGCTGCGCCGCCGCTGGATCGGATCGAGGCGCGCTATGGCCAGATCAACAACTTTGAACGGCACCTCGCCGAGAACGGCATGACCATCGTCAAATTCTTCCTCCACATCTCCAAGGAGGAGCAGAAGAAAGCGGCTGCAGGCTCGGTTGGACGATCCGAGCAAGAGATGGAAGTTCAGCCCCGGCGATCTCGCCGAACGCAAGTATTGGGACGACTACATTTCGGCCTACCAGATCGCCCTCGAACGCTGCAGCACCGAATGGGCGCCGTGGTTTGTCGTCCCGCGGACCGGAAATGGTATCGCAACGCTGATCGTCGCGCGGATCGTCCGCCGCACGCTCGAAGCACTCGATCTGACCTACCCGGCCGACATGCCCGGATTGGACGCGGTGCGGCTCGAGTAGGCGGCGGGCAACGGCAGCCGGTTATTGGATGGCGAACGGAAGACGCTGCTGCCCGCGCAGGCGGCCGGCGAGGACGAGTAATGTCGCAGCCAAAGGCGATTGCGTAGGCCACGAGCCAAAAGCCAATGGTTCGCGGATCGCCGCTGCCTTCGGCTGCGATCAGGGCGCCCCAGCCGACCGACAACCCGCCCGCGAATGCCAATATCCAACGGCCATGCGAGCGGGCGAGCCGGCTCGCCGCCGCCAGCATCGCACCGCCGCTGAGCATCGCCCAGACGCCGGCGAACGGAACCAGCGCTGCCGCCGCAACCGCTTGCCAGGCGAGCACGGCGACCGCGGCGCCAAGGTTGATCGAGCCTTCGAGCACGAACATCGACCAGCGTTCGCCGCGGCTTGCGGCGCGCATACCGGCGAGGATCGCAAACACCCCGTCGAACGCGACATAGGCGGCGAACATCATTATCAGTGCGGCGAGTGTGGAACGCGACGCGACAATGCCGATCGCAAATAACGCCGCGGCGATTGCAAACAGCGCCGCAGCCACGGCGCGCAGACCGATCGCCCACCAATTGCGCGCGAGACCGGTGCTCATTCCGGCTGACCGTGCCGGATCCGACCGGGCAGGTGAAGCGCGTGTCGTGGTCATTGCGCTCACGCCAGCTGCATTGCCCAGGTGCCGGCTAATGGATGCGATATCGGCCTCAGAAATCCATGCCGTTGCCTGGCGGCATTGCCGGAGCGGGCTTCTTCTCCGGTATCTCTGCCACCATTGCCTCGCTGGTGAGCATCAGCCCGGCGACGGACGAGGCGTCCTGCAACGCGGTGCGGACGACCTTGGTCGGGTCGATGATTCCAGCCTGCATCATGTCCTTGTATTCGCCGGTCTGGGCGTCGAAACCCCAATTCACCTCGCCCTTTTCGAGCAGCTTTCCGATGACGATCGAGCCCTCGGCGCCGGCGTTTTCGGCGATCTGGCGCATCGGCGCCTTTAAGGCATTGCGGACGATCTCGACGCCGACCTTCTGATCGCCGTTCTCGGTGTTGAGCCCGTTGATCGCTTTGGTGGCGTAAAGCAGAGCCGCACCGCCGCCGGCGACGACCCCTTCCTCGACGGCTGCCTTGGTGGCGTGCACGGCGTCGTCGACCCGGTCCTTTCTCTCCTTGACCTCGACCTCGGTGGCGCCGCCGACGCGGATCACCGCGACGCCGCCGGCGAGCTTGGCCAGACGCTCCTGCAATTTTTCGCGGTCGTAATCGGAGGTCGTGTCCTCGATCTGCTGCTTGATCTGGCGGATGCGCGCCTGGATCTCCTCTTTTTGCCGGCGCCGTCGACGATCGTCGTGTTCTCGCGTTCGATCCGCACCCGGCGGGCGCGCCCCAGCATGTCGAGCGTGACCTTGTCGAGCGCGATCCCGAGCTCCTCTGAGATCACCTGGCCGCCGGTCACGATCGCGATGTCCTCGAGCATCGCCTTGCGACGATCGCCAAAGCCAGGCGCCTTCACCGCCGCCACTCTGAGACCACCGCGCAAGCGGTTGACCACCAGGGTGGCCAGCACCTCGCCTTCGACGTCTTCGGCAATGATGACCAGCGGCCGGCCCGACTGCACGATCTTTTCGAGCAAGCGGCAGCAGATTCTGCAAGCTCGACAGCTTTTTCTCGTGGATCAGGATGTAGGGATCCTCGAACTCCGCCATCATCTTTTCGGCGTTGGTGATGAAATAGGGGCTGATGTAGCCGCGATCGAACTGCATGCCCTCGACGACCTCGAGCTCGGTCGCCAGGGACTTTGCTTCCTCGACGGTGATCACGCCCTCATTGCCGACTTTCTGCATCGCTTCGGCCAGCATTCGACCGATTTCGACGTCGCCATTGGCGCTGATTGTCGCGACCTGAGCGATCTCCTCGTTGGTCGAGACCTTTCGCGAGCGCTTGCGCACATTGTCGACGATGGTGCCCACGGCCATATCGATGCCGCGCTTCAGCTGCATTGGGCTCATGCCGGCAACCACCGCCTTGCGCCCCTTCATGGACGATGGCTTGAGCCAGGACCGTCGCAGTCGTCGTGCCATCGCCGGCAAGCTCACCCGTCTTTACCGCGACCTCTTCGGACCATCTGGGCGCCCATGTTCTCGAACCGATCGGCCAGCTCGATCTCCTTTGCGACCGCGACACCGTCTTTGCTGATCCGCGGCGCGCCATAGGATTTGTCGAGCAGGACATTGCGGCCTTTGGGTCCCAAGGTGACCTTTGACCGCGTCCGCCAAAATATCGACCCCGCGAAGCATCTTCTCGCGCGCGGCGGTGCCGAACCGAACTTCCTTCGCAGCCATGACTCTGTCCCTCCGTCAAGCCGCGTGTGCAGTTGCGCGGGCGGCCGGTTCGATCACCCCCAGAATATCCGACTCTTTCATGATCAGCCGGTCCTCGCCGTCGAGAATGACTTCCGTGCCGGACCATTTGGCAAAGAGCACGCGGTTGCCGACCTTGACATCGAGAGGGCGAAGCTCGCCATTTTCGCCCCGCGCTCCAGGCCCAACGGCCAATACTTCGCCCTCGACTGGTTTTTCTTTTGCGTATCGGGGATGATGATGCCGGCCGGGGTCTTTTCCTCGGCTTCGATACGCTTCACCAGTACCCGGTCGTGCAATGGTCTGAATTCAGCCATGCCTCGATTCCTCTAGCCTGTGCTGCCGTGACAATCTGCGCTTGGCTGGACCGGGTTGCATTGACAGCCGTCAAAACAATCACACCGCCAGCCTTCTACCGGAACCGGCTTCACCCACTCTTTTGATCGCGGTGCGGGTCACCGTCGGCGAGGTGCTCGGAAAGAAAGAACACCTGCATCTCATTCTTTCGGATCACCTCGCTGACAATCAGATCATTAGTCCCGTCGTCACCGTTATCGGCAGCCTCCTTCGCTGAACGCCGGGACTTCGATCAGGATCTGTTCATGCGCATCGAGCAACCGCGTGATTTGCGCCGGCACTGATTCGCGTCCCCTCGGCGGCCGGGCGATCCCGGTTGTCTGAGCCACGTCATGCGGGGCCGCGAGCTGCACGCCGCCTAGGCCTGAGATATGTTCGGCGATGCTGTCCATCAGCTCGACCTGCTCGTCATAATGCTTATCAAACAGCAGATGCAGCTGGTAGAAGGTTATGCCCGAAACCTGCCAGTGATGCTTTTTGTACAAGTCGCGCAGTGCCATGGTGTCGACGAGCAGTTGGTTGAGCGCGTGTACGCTGGCGCTCCGCACATTTTCGCCGAGCCCGATCGGAACCGGGTAGACTGTCCCAAACTCCTGCAGGACGTCATCCGTCCCGCCCTGGCGGCTCCTGCTTTCGGCAATTCTATTTAATGTCATTCGCCGCTCTCCTGTCGGGCGGTTACTGCGCTACTGCAATGGCATGCATTTGTCGGGCACCGAGCCCGCGCGGCATTGACGGGCGTCAATAAATCTCAAAAAGGTGATGGAGATCGGCATCGGGCGCCGTACCGCAGTGGCGCCGCGCCGCAGTCTGCGACGCAGCGCGTTAGTGTAGGGCGCAGCGCGTTAGTGTAGGACGCGGAGCGTGCAAAAACTGATAGCGGTCAAAGCAGCGCGGGGCGGCGCGGTGGTAGTCAAAGCTTGGGCCCTTGGATCGCCTGGTCTCGGGCAACGCCGAGGAACACGCGTTCGAATTAGCGTATGAAAATCAGGAGGCAAAATGAGGTCAGACAGCGAAATCAAGCGCGATGTCGAAGACGAGCTAAGATGGGATCCGAATGTCAATGGCGATAACATCGCAGTAGCCGTAAAAGACGGTGTCGTGACATTGACCGGCTTTGTTACGACCTACGCCCAGAAATTTGCCGCCGAGAGGGCGGTAAAGCGGGTTGCCGGCGTCATCGGGGTCGCGAACGACGTCGAGGTGCGCCTGCCGGGGGTTGATGAACGGCCCGACCCCGAAATCGCCCGCGACGTCGTTGCCGAGCTCAAGGTCTGGCTGCCGCAGTCTTGGGACGATATCAAAGCAGTCGTCAAGAACGGCTGGGTCACGCTCGAAGGCGAGGTCCAATGGAACTACCAGCGCGAATACGCTGAGCGTGCCATCCGCTGGATCAAAGGGGTCAAGGGTGTCAGCAATCTGATCCGCCTGAAGCCGAAAACGATACCGGAGCCATCCGAAATCAAACAGAAGATCGAAGAAGCATTCCGGCGCAGCGCCCTGATCGACGCTAACCGGGTTACGGTCGAGGCCAATGGCGGCGAGGTAATGCTAAGGGGCACAGTGCGTTCCTGGGCCGAACGGCAGGAGGCAGAACGGGCCGCCTGGGCGGCGCCAGGGGTTGTCAAAGTAGACAATCGGATCGTCGTCAGCCCCTAAGCAGGGCATCAGTTCGAAATTTGACTGGCGTCAATGCACTCGATCACTGAACCGGCAATACACACACCGTCGCGTTCTATCGCGATTCCTCCCCCCAACTACCCCGCCAGAGACTGGCGGGGTTTTTTTGCCACTGGCTGACATCCGGCAAGCCGCGCAGCTCGTCAGGCTAAAAAGCGGTGGCCGGTCCGCGTCATGGGCCGCCGGTTCCCAATCGGGACCTCGATCTGAAAGCACGACCCCTCGCCCACCACCGAACGGACCACAACGGGGTGGCCGAGTAGATCGGTAATCCTTCTGACGATCGGCAGACCGAGGCCCATGCCATCGCTGTGTGACGAGTGAAGCTGATAGAACTCCTTGAAGATGTTCTCGATTTCGGTATCGGGTATGCCGCGTCCGGTATCGTGAACCTCGATCACCAGCATCCGAGCCCGACGGCGGCACTCGATCCATACTCGGCCGCGTTCGGTATTGCCCACCGCATTGCCGACAAGATGGTGCAGCACATCAGCAAGCATCTCACGGTCCGAGAGGACGAGATCCCGCGGCTGCGGAACGTCAAGGACGATCTGCCGGTCCGCAGCCAGCGGTGACCACGTGTCGCTGATCACCGCGAGCACCTCGCGAATTGGAAAGACCCGGCGGTGCGGCTCAAGCTTTCCGCTGTCGAATTGTGCCAGCTCGGTCAATTTGTCGAGGGCGCTGGCGAGCCGGCCAGCAGCGTGCTGCGCCCGCATCAGGGCCTCCTGATCGTTGGAAGCATTAGTGGCGACCCGCCGCATGTCTTGCATAATCAGATCCAGCGGCTGGCGCAAACTGCGGCCTGCGGCAGCGAGCAATTCGGATCGCGCCATCGCCGCCGCGTTTGCTTCCGCCTTCGCGTTGCGAAGCTCCTCTTCGATGCGCTTTCGCCCGGTGACGTCGTGCACATAGACCGAGTAGCCGGTGTCGTTGCGGTGGATACTTCCCTCGATCCAGGCACCGAGGGCCTGGGAAAAGGTTTCAAATCGCCCCGACAGTGCATCCCCGATAGCGGCAAAGCGACGCCGATGGCTTTCGCCATCCGGTTCATCGGGAAAGACTTCCTCGATCGGCAGGCCTACCAGCTGGTTCCGAGATCGCCGGACCAGCTCTTCCAAACGCCGGTTGGCATAGACCAGCCGCAATTCCCGGTCGACCGCATAGAACGCGTCGTTGATGCGATCGAGGATCTCCTCGATTTGTCGGCGAAGCTCCTGCTCTCGCTCAGCAGCCTCGCGGCGCATGCGGGCAAGCGCGATATTCCCGCCGACGCGCGCGACCAGCTCGCGCGCGGTAAAAGGTTTTACGAGGTAATCGTCCGCCCCGGCATCGAGACCTTCGACCCGCGCTTCGTCGCCGGCACGCGCCGAAAGCAACAGAAAGGGCACCGCCACCGTGCGCGGATCGGCGCGGATTTCGCGTAGCAGCGCAAATCCGTCGAGGTTCGGCATCATGACGTCGCTCAGGACCAAATCCGGCGGCTCGCGACGTATCACCGCCAACCCCTCGCTTCCATCCGACACCGCTTCGACCTGGTACCCTGCGTCCGACAAGAGCCGTCGCAAATAGTCGCGCATGTCTGCATTGTCGTCGGCCACGACCACTCGGCTCTTGCCGCCATTCCGAGGCGCGGCTGCCGCTTCATAGACGTTGCCATTGTGCAGCGGGCCGGGCGGTGACGGTAGAACATCTTCCTCGCCCGGCAACCAGCGCAGCGCCTCTTCGATATAAGCCCTGGACCCGGTGACGCTTGAAGAGAGTTCGGATGACGTGCAGATCTGCTCGGGAGGGAGGTGGACGGCGCCCAGCGGCAGTGACACGACAAAGGCGCTTCCGTTGCCGAGCTTGCTTTGCACCTCGGTCGACCCGCCATGTAGGCGGGTCAACTCACGCACCAACGCCAGCCCTATTCCCGACCCTTCGTAACTGCGCCCACGCGATCCTTCCACGCGATGAAAGCGGTCGAAGATATGGGGCAGCGCTTCGTCGGGGATACCGACCCCGGTGTCGCGGACAGAGAGCTCGGCCCTGCCATCGACCGCCCGCAGCCGCACCTCGACTTCACCCTCCAAGGTGAATTTGAACGCGTTCGACAGCAAATTCAGTACGATTTTCTCCCACATGTCGCGGTCGACAAAGACCGGCTCCGGCAACCGCGGGCAGTCGACAGTGAAACGCAGTCCGGCCTTCTCCATTGCAGCGCGAAAGCTGCTGGCGAGATCGGTGGTTAGAGCGGCTAAATCGGTTGGCTCGTACATCGCCTGTGTACGACCGGCCTCGATCCGGGAGAAGTCGAGCAGCGTGTTGACCAGCTTCAAAAGCCGCAATCCGTTGCGCTGGATCAGCGCGACGCGCTCCCGCTGACGGGGCCCAAGCGCTTCCTCGGCATTGGCTAACGCGTCCCCGGCCGGCCCCAGTATCAACGTCAACGGAGTCCGGAACTCGTGGCTGACATTGGCAAAGAACTGGGTCTTCAGCTCGTCGAGTTTGGCGAGCTCCTCTCGCTGCCGGCGGACTTCGTTCTGGAGCCGCCGCTGTTCGGTGACATCGCGTCCTTCGCAGATCAGGAACCGTACATTGCTGTCGCGGTCGACAACCGGCGCGATGTCGAAGTCAATCGTGATCACTTCGCTGCCGCTTGCGCGCCCGATGATGTCGACGTCGTAGCGAACAAACTCGCCTGCTGCGGCCCGCGCGATCGCGGCCTGCAGCTGCGCGCGTGTCTCGGCCGAGGTTTGCCACCAGCGCGCCTCCCAAAAGGGCTTGCCGTGGATGTCGGCGCGCGTATGACCGGCGCCTTGCAGGGCGGCATGGTTGACGTCCCACATCGTGCCGTTCGCATCAAGAAGAGCGCTGAACTGGAACATGTTGTTCAACGTCACCCGTGACAACAATAGGCGCATCAGATCGGATTCTCGCTCGGGGCTGGCTTTGCCGAGCTCGTGCTCCAGCCATTCAACATCGTCGAGCCGGTAACTTTCGGACTGGTCGATGCTCTTGACTTCGTGGAGATCGTTTGAGCGAGACACCCTGTTGGTCACTTTTCCCTCGCTTGCGGACGGTAGTGGGTCGACCGCACTACGGGCTGGAAGGCGTATCGGCTGCTAGGGTCGCCATTACCGCGAGCCTAATGGCTTCGGCAGTGCTCCGCGTTCCCAGTCGTTCCAGCATCCGGGCGCGGTGCACCTCGACCGTCCGCGTGCCGATCCCGAGACTGTAAGCGATCAGCTTGTTTGGCTTGCCCGCCACGAGCCCATCGAGAACTTCCCGCTCGCGTGGGCTCAGAGTGGCGATTTTATCGAGCGCTTCCGCCGCTCCTCGGTCGCGGGATACTCGCCCGGAAAGCGCCAGGGCGTGTTCAATTGCGGCGAGAAGGCGTTCATCGTCAAACGGCTTTTCTATAAAATCGAGGGCGCCCGCCTTCATCGCCCGCCCCGCTGTCTGCACATCGCCGTGCCCGGTCATCACGATTACAGGCAGCAGAAAGTCTAGCCGATTGAGTTGGGCCTGGAGTTCGAGACCGTCCATTTCCGGCATCCGGACGTCCAACAACACACAGCCGGTCGAGAGCCGCGGGACTGCATCGAGAAAGCCAAGGGCGCTTTCGTAGAGGACGGAGCTGAGGCCGGCCGAGCCCAGCAGCCGTTCGAGCGAACGGCGAACGGCTGCATCATCCTCGACGACATGGACAACGCGCTCATCGCTCATCGCCTTCACTCCTCTGCAAAGGAGGGAAGAGTGAAGCGGAAGATGGTCCCCCCGCCCGGGTTCGGCTCGCTTCTCAGCCGCCCGCCATGCGCCTCGACGATTGAGCGGCAGATCGAGAGGCCAAGCCCCATGCCATCGGCCTTGGTCGAGACGAACGGCTCGAACAGACGATTTCTGACATCCTCGGGGATGCCGGGTCCGCTGTCGGCGACGACAATCTCGATGGTTTCCTTATCGAGCAAGCTCGTTCTTATTTCGAGCTCGCGGCGCGAGCATTCGGCCATCGCGTCAATCCCGTTGCGTATCAAATTCACCATGACTTGCTGGATCTCGACCCGATTGGCGAAGGCGTGCGCCGCCTTTGGGTCGAACCGAAAGAAAGCCTGCACGCGGCTGGCTCCAGTTCCAGTCAACGCCAGAGCGCTCGCCTCCTCGATCAGTGCGACGACGTTTTCCGCCTGGCGCTCAGTCTCGCCGAGGCTGACAAAATCGCGAAGTCGGCGAATGATTTTGCCGGCGCGCAAAACCTCCGCAGCCGCCTCACCCATCACCTCCACAACGACGCCGGGTCTGACACTCTCGCCGTTCGCAAGCAAGCGCCTGGCAGCGTTGATAAAATTTGCTGCAGCGGCGAGAGGCTGATTCAGCTCGTGCGCCAAGGTACTGGCCATCTGCCCTACCGCGCTGAGACGCGCCGCATGGAACATTTCCGATTGCAGCTCTCGTAAAGCGGCATCGGTTTCCTCGCGTTCGGCGATTTCGCTCCGCAACCTCTGGTTTGCCCGCTCAAGCTCGGCGGTCCGCTGAACGACCCGCCGTTCAAGGCTCTCGTTCAGCCGCACAAACTCGGCCTCTGCCTGTTTACGTTCGCTGATGTCGCGTGCGATCTTGGAAACCCCGACAATCCAACCGTTGGCGTCATAGATTGGGGAGACGGTCAGCGAGACGGTGATCTCGCGACCCTCCTTGCAGCGCCGTATCGTCTCATAGTGGTCGATCCGTTCGCCTTGTTTGATGCGATCGAGCATCCGCGGCATCTCGTCCTCGCGACCCGGCGCCGCCAATAGCGAAACCGGTCGCCCGATCACCTCCTCGGGCCGATATCCGAAGATGACTTCGGCCGCCCTGTTCCATGAGGTGATCCTGCCGTCCAGGCTGGTGCTGATGATCGCGTCGCTCGAAGACGCGACAATGGCGGCGAGCCTGCGCAACTCGAAATCGACATTCTGCCGCTCTGGCAAGCTGACGATCTTTTTGCGGAGATCCTCCACAGCCGGGTCACCCCCAGTTGCTGCTGCGGTCCGGGCCAGTGTTGGCTCGAGGTGAGGATCGCCAGCAATCAGGGTCAGCCACTCAGGTCTCCCGCGCGGGAATGTAGGTATAGCGCGATCGATTCCGCAGTGGCAACGGTATGGTTATCAAAAAGTTGCAACCCTGATTTTGAGATCTGTCATGGTACCTCCGGGTTTTCACGGGCTGGGTAATCTTCTATCGGCGAAACTCTACATGAATAAACTGATTTGGATTAGCCAATTATTGCCAACTTATTGAATATATTCAACCCTAACCTATTTGATTCTTACATTGGCCTGTCGATCATATGAAAGGGGGGTACGGACCGCAACGGTCGGGGGGAGTGAACACCGGCTCGGGTCCCGCCGCGCAGCCGGATTGGATCAAAGCAGATCACTGCGGTGAGTGCTGCGCGACCTGCTTAAAAACTGATCTAGTTTAGTGCACTCGCCTTTGGATATCTGTTAGATCACGCTTGGGGCAACCAGCTGTCGAAAGTGCTGGCGTCTGTAGGTGCGAGAGCGCGTTGGATGGCTCGGCCGGCATATAGCCGTCCAGGCTGCACGGAGTTTCAATGCTCGGGACGGATGGACACCCCGGCGATCCACTTGTAGCAAAACTCTCGCAATTTGTACCACTTGCTGCAGCTGAGGTCGATTTTCTCGAGGCGCTGTGCGTGCCCGAAGAACGGTTCAAGACAGGAACAAACATCTTCAGTGAGGGCGACGGTCCGCGCTCGGCCTTTGTCGTTACCCGCGCGGGATGGCATGCCGCTACCGCCTATTGCCCGACGGGCGGCGACAAATCTTGACCTTTCTGATCCCAGGCGATTTCTGCGACCTGCATGTTTTTCTGCTGAAGGCGATGGACCATTCGGTTGGCGCTCTCGTCCCGACACGGATCGCCGCCATCGAGCGCGATGCCGTGGTGGACATCGTGATAAACCGCCCACGTCTGAGCGCCGCTCTGTGGTGGTGCGCGCTGCAGGAGGCGGCGATAGCGCGTGAGCGTATTGTCGCGCTCGGGCGCCGCAACGCGCCCGGCCGCATTGCTTATCTGCTGTGCGAGCTGGTCTGGCGACAACGGGCGATCAATGTCGCCGAAGACCACTCGATCCGGCTACCGTTGACGCAGACCGACCTCGCCGACGCGTTGGGTCTGACGGCTGTGCATGTCAATCGCGTCCTCCAGCGTTTTCGGCGCGACGAGCTGATCAAGCTGCAGCAGCGGCGGCTGACCCTGATAAACTTCGCGAGGCTGGAGGCCATCGCCGGGCTTACTCCCAGCTATCTTCAGCTGAACAGCACACCGGTCGAAGTCGTGCGTTATATCGCCGACCTGGAACTGAGCACAGACATAGGGGTTGGCGCCGGTATGAAGGCTAATCCATAAGCGCGCAGACTGTCGGCGATCGCCTGGACGAGGCCCGCCGCGAAATGCGGCGCGTCTGTCGGATTATCGCAGCCACAGTCGTGGATCACCGGAAAAGTAAGGCGTCCGCCGGTACCGGTGCCCACGCGGCAGGCCGGACGGCGATCGACGCGGTGATTGACTTGCGTCAATTTATCCACGCGGCGCGATGTGTAGGCTTGCCAGATGGAGAGGGAGCGAACAGTGGTACCGGGCCGCGCTGGAGTAGGAGAACATGTAAAGGCTAATCCTTTAGCGCAAAGCTTTCTGCGATCGCCTCAACCAGGCCGGCGGCGATGTGCGGCACCAGGGTCGGATTTCCCTCGGCCATCTCGCGCGTCAGCTCGGCGACCGTGTTGATCGCCTCGAGCGCTTTCTCCTTGGCTATGACATTCTCCTCTACGAGCACATGGAGAATGCTCTCGCACAGCATCAGCGCGACCCGGCCTTGTGGATCAGACATGAGGAACTCTACCTAAAAACCAAGCCCTTAACCGAGCTTGCTATATTGGATGACAACTGGCTGTTGGATCGGCTGATCTGGCATTATTTCTCGACTGCGAGACCCCGGAGGCGGTTGTGCAAACGCTCTTTTCAACGAACAACGTTCACCCGCGAGATCGCTTCGATTATTGGCACAGCGTTGCCAGCAAAACGCTGGTCGACCACGATTCGCGGCCTGAACGCCGGGACACCTTCCATGCTGAGCTTCAGTGGGGAACTTTGGGTAGCCTCGGGCTTGTCCTGTTCGAGAATTCACCAATGGACATCTCAGATACCCGAGCGACGACCGATGAGCTTTTTGTCTGCCGCCAAATGGGCGGACGGCTCGTGTTGGAGCAGAACAGCCGTGAGGTCGTCCTTGAGGGCGGCGATATTACGTTGGTCGATCCGCTGTCGCCTTACGCTGGGAGGTTTTTTTCGGGTTCAAAGTTACTCGTCGTGAAAATTCCGCGACGCCTGCTTGAGGCCCGCGTCGGCAAAACGCGGCATATGACCGGCCGTCGCATTCGGCCGCTCGCGGCTGAAAATAGCTTGTCATCAGCCTTCCTAGCGATGCTGCCGGCCCATGTCGGCGGTTTGGGAGGCGCAGTGGAAGAGATCGTACAGAATCAGGCGCTCGACCTGATCGCCGTGTCATTTGCAAAGGCAATGGAGGGCGGCGCTGCGCGAGTCTCATCCGCCCAGTCGCTTGCTTTGCTGAATCTTCGCGCCGCGGTGGAAGCGCGACTTGCCGACCCGGCTCTCGATGCGGAGAAAGTGGCTGCTGCCGCCGGAATCAGTGTTCGATACGCGAATGCCGTACTTGCGCAAGAAGGAACCTCGATCACCCGTCTCATTCAAGAAAGGCGTCTGGCTCGTTGCCGACGAGCGCTGGGCGATCCATTACAGCGGCATCGGACGATCAGCGAAATCGCATACGGCTGGGGCTTTTCCGACATGACCCACTTTGGCCGGCGGTTCAAAGCGGCGTTCGGCTTATCACCGCGGGATTATCGCAAGGTCAGTGGCGAACCATCGGAAAATCCGGTGTAACATCGTGGATCGTAAATCGCTGTCATCTCCGAGGAGCGCCGAGGAAGCGATCTGCTGCGACTGACGCTGCAACCATCTTTCTGGGTACGGTGCAGGAGGCAGTTCCTGGCTCCGACCGCTGACACGTACGGCGCATATCGGGTGGCGCCTCCCTTCCGCGATCACCGAGCATTCGAACTCAGTTCGACCATGTCGGATCGCTTGGCATCGATCATGCCATGCAAATGTGCAGCTGCGTTTTCGATGTCGTAATGCTTGTATTGACCAGCTCTACTCTCGACCGTGAGCACGCCGCAGCGGTGAATATTTGAGAAATCTCCGTAGGGGAACTCATAATGCGCTTTGGTTTGCTCGCCCTTTTGGTCGTTTATCCCGAGATACCATTTCCCATACTCGGCAAACCCGTGTCGCTGAATGAATTCATTTTCCTTTTGCGCCGACGGGCGGTGCTCGCTCCACGCATCCCGGTCGTCGATGACGAATTTAGCTTCGTTGATAAGTCCTTTGGCATGCTCGTATGCCCGGGTGTTGAGCTTCACCGTCACGCTGCCCTCCTGGGATTGTCCGCTCAGCCGTCTGCCAGGTAGCGATGGATCGAGGAGACCGTCCAAGCGCCCTCGCCAACCGCCGAGGCACAGCGCTTGACTGAACCGGCTCTGACGTCACCCGCGGCGAATACGCCGGGGAGGCTCGTCTCCATCGGGTAGGGTTTCCGATCGAGAACCCAGCTCTCGGGCGGCTTTTCATTCTTCAGCAGATCGGACCCGGTCAGGATGTAGCCCGCGCTGTCGCAAATGACGCCCGCCTGCGCCGCCCATTGTGTCTGCGGCACGCCGCCGAGACACAGAAATAACCAATTCGTTTGCGCCGTCCATTCTTCGCCGGTCCTACCGTTTTTGAGCGTGATCGCCTCCAATGTTCGGTCTCCGTGCAACGCGATGACCTCAGTGTTTGTCAGTACGTCAATCTTGGAATCGTTGTGAATCCGCTCCACCAGATAGTCGGACATGTTGATGTTGAGCGAATCCTCGCGCGCGACCAAGTTCACCCGCGCCGCGTAGCGGGCGAAATGCAACGCCGCCTGCCCAGCGGAGTTGCCGCCCCCTACCAAGTACACCTCCTGGCGACGGCAGAGCATCGCCTCGCTCGCCCCGGCGCCGTAATAGACGCCAGCTCCGAAAAACCGATCCTCGTTGGGGAGACCCAGTTTGCGGTAATCCACCCCAGTGGCGCAAATGGACGCCCGGGCAATGATCTTGGTGCCATCGTCGAGATAGCCGATCCCCTTGCCGGCGACGACTTCACCCCGGACACCGGCGCGGGCGACGAGGATTTCGGCGCCGAACCGGCACGCTTGCTCGCGGGCCCGCTCGGCGAGATCAGCACCGCTGATGCCCTCCGGAAAGCCTAGGTAATTCTCGATCTTTGGACTGCTGCCGGCCTGTCCGCCGACGGCATAACGCTCTATGACAACGGTCTTCAGTCCCTCCGAAGCGCCATAGACAGCGGCACTCAACCCAGCCGGCCCGGCACCGTAAATTGCCAAATCGTACTCTTCCCGGGAAGGATCTTTGTACCAGCCCAGTTTTTCGAGGACTCTGCGAACCGTGGCGCGCTCTATGCGTGTTCCGTCGGGGAATTCGCAGATCGGCAGCCTCTGATCGTTAAGACCCGAGACCTGCGCCTCGACGCGGGCCTCTTCATCGCTCGTCAGATCGATCCATTGGAATGGAACATCGCTGCGATGGAGAAAGTCGCGGATCGAGTAGCAGGCCGACGATCCGCGCGTGCCGTACACCTTGATCGTCGGTAGGCTGGTGTCCATTAGGTCTTTCTCCAATCAGCGTTTGTTGGCCGTGACGACAATTCTCCACTCGCCGCCCATGCCGCGATACGTTGATTACCTGTAGCTGTTCAAACGTACTGTCCCTCGGACCGATCCAGTCCGGCACTCTGCTAGACGCCGATCGAGATCCGGTTTTCGACTTTCGTAACACCCGGCGCGGCCCATGCCGCCCGTTCCGCCTCCTGGCGTTCTGCCCACGACCGGACGGTGCCTCGTAGGACGACCTCGCCGCCATTGACTTCGACCGCGACCCGGCTCGCATCGATTTCGGCGCTGCGGCGAAAGGCTTCCTCGATTTTATGCTTGACCTCGCTCGGCGTGGCCCGCGGCGCGATTGCTATCGCGTTGATGACGCCCTTGACGCCCTTGATGTGACGCACTGCGCGTTCCGCTTCCTCGCGCTGATAATTCCACTCGACCTGACCCTCGAGCGTAACCCATCCCTTGTCGACGACCACGCGGATCTGTTCGCCGGTGAACGGCAGCCGGCTCCGTATCGCGGCGACGGCGTCGCGGGCGATCTCCGGGTCGGGACGCTGGTCCAAACCGGAAAGGCGGACCTCCAGGTCATTGGCCAATCCAACCACGCCAGCGACGCGCTTGGCAGCCGCCTCGGCTTCGAGCTTTTCCGTGTAATTCCGCACAAATCCGCTCAAGGTTACCACGCCACCCTTTACGGCGACGGCTATATCGCTGGCGTCGAGTGTTGGATCCGCTCGCAGCTCATTCTCGACGTCTCGCTTGATGTCACTGTCCGATCGCATGATCTCTCCTCGCGGCAATGTTTGGCCAAATGAACCCGGCTTGAGCCGGCCAAGCGGCATCTCTCGCATTGCGCCGCCCGGGGCGCCCTGACGGATGTCAAATTCCTGACTGTTTCGGGTGCTGTCACCGACACGCGTGTTGCGGCGAATTGATGATCCTCAAGGCGGCTGGCGTCTGTGGGCGATCTTATTGCTCGGAAGGCGCCTGACCGAGGCGTAAAGCCAGAAGGAGACTAGACCATGACGCGGAGCTTGATGATTATTGAACCTGCGGCATCGGGTAGCTGCTTTGGTGCGAGCGCGAAAAACCGCTACACACCGCATACTGTCTCTGCCGCGACCAGCGACAGCGCAGCACCGGACAGTCATTCAATGGCACGGAACATTGAGTGTCGTGCCGCCCGCGAGCGCGAGTTGGCGCACGCCAATGATTTTTATGCAGCGGTGCTGGCAATGGCCACCCACGATCTACGTCAACCCTTACAGGTGATCGCGGGCTGTCACGAATTGCTCGCGCAAGAGGTTGTTGCCGGTCGCTCGGGTGGCTATCTCGCCCGCGCCCAGCGAGCGAGCCGGGAGTTAGGATCGAAACTCGATCAGCTCACCGACGCGCTCTGGGTTCAGCATCAACACGGCCGTGTCCGAAAGGAACCGGTGCGGCTTCGACCCTTGTTTCAGCGCCTCGCGGGACGGCTCGCCGAGACGGCGCGGGAAAAGCGCATCGATCTTCGGTTGAGGCATAGCGATGCCACGATTGTCAGCAGCCCGGTAATGCTGGACGCAATCATGCACAATCTGGCGCGCAATGCACTCGAGCACACCGCACCCGGCGGTCGCGTCCTGGTCGGATGCCGCCGCCGAAACGCAGAAATGCGGATCGAAGTTCGCGACAATGGCGCCGGCATCGCGCAAGATCAGCTCGCGCATATATTCGAGCCCTTCGCCCGTCTCGATAACACGCTGCCAGCCGGCCTCGGCCTCGGGCTCTTCATCGTCAAGCGGGCGGCGGATCATCTTGGGCATCGCATCGAGGTGACGACGGCGCCGGGGCAGGGTTGCTGCTTCGCGCTTACGGCGCAGGCCATTGACGAAGCGCCCGCGAGCAGTCCGAACGCCCGCGCCTGAGCCAAAGTTCCTTAGGTAATTTTACGGTACGTAGATCTCACAAATTTCCTTGTTCGGCGCCGGCAGTCAAGCTCCGTCCGAACCGGCGATAATGGTCTCGCCCGGAGGTCAAAGACGGAGGTCGCGATGGACTGGAATTCTCGCACTGGCAACCTTGCCGAGCCCGTGTGGCGGCATCATCGCATTTCGACGCGACGAAACCCGCTGGAGCTTGCCGAAGCTCTGGCGACGCGGGCGCAGTATAGTCGTGGCCAATCAATCTACGAAGAAGACACTGCGGTAGACCACTGGTGCCGAGTTGTATCCGGCGTGGCGCGGCGGTTCTCATTGCGGCCTGACGGCCGGCGCCAAATCGTCGATCTGTTGCTGCCTGATGACGTGTTCGGCTTTGGCACTCACGGCAGGCATCGCTTCTCCGTCGAAGCTGCCGTCGACGGTACGGTGGTGGCACGCTACCCCCGAGCACGCCTCGAAATGCTGGCGTCGTCGGATGTTCGGGTTGCACAGCAGATCCAGGAAGCATCCACGGAGGCGATGGCGCGGCTGCAAACCCTGATCCTCACGCTCGGGCGCACGACCGCGGAAGCCAAGGTCGCGTGCTTTCTTCTCAGAATGGCCGAACGCTTGGACGCAGGTCCGAGCGACGCATTGCTGCTGCCAATTTCGCGCGAGGACATCGCGGACTATCTTGCGCTCTCGGCGGAAACGGTTAGCCGCTCTCTAACCCAGCTGCAGCGGCGCGGTGTGATCCGGCTGCTCGCTACTCGGCAGATCAGGATCGTCGACCGTGACGCCATCGAAGAAGCAGACCGCTTCACCGCCAATGACGATCAGAGTTTGCCGAAGCAACGGCTCAGTGAGCCATCAAAACCGGGACATTCATATATTGCAGAACGTCGCGGGTAACGCCGCCTAATATCATTTCGCGCAGGCGAGAGTGACCATAGGCTCCCATCACCAAAAGATCGGCGTTCAGGGCGCTAACCTGCGCCAATACCGCATCTGAGACCGCGAGGATATCGTCCTGCACGACCAGCTTTTTGGCATTGAGGCCGTGCCTCGCGAAATGGACGACCAGATTGTCGGCATCATCGATATCTGCCTCTTCCTCGGGATTGACCAAAAGAACAGTGACGGACGACGAAGCCGAAAGCAGCGGTAGCGCATCTTGTGCCGCCCGTGCCACCTCGCGGCTGCCGTTCCAGGCGACGACCGCGATGTCGCCGATCCGCTCGACATGGCCGGTGTAAGGCACAATCAGCACCGGTCGGCCGCAAGCCAGGACCACTTCCTCCGGGGCGTCGAGCCCGGTCGCCTGATCGGGCGTTCGCTGACCGAGCACCACGAGATCGACCCCTTGCGAACGGCGCGTCACATAAGATGCCGGCAGTCCGACCGCCGTTTCCCATTCGCCGACGAGGTTTTGTTGTCTGAGCATCTTGTCGAAGCGATCACCGACGGTGACCGCTTCCTCCGGGCACACAGCTACCAGATACGCCTCGAAACGGTGCGCGAGGCGACAGGCCAGATCGAGGCGCTCGACAGAGGCGGGCGATGTGTCGGCATAGACAAGCATGTCGGTCAGGGCCATTGCGGCGCTCCGAAACTGGGGGGCAATACGAAGATCGAATTGGCTACCCGCGCCAATCACTCGGCGACGCTTGGGCCACGCGTGGATGCTCGCCGTCGGCGACACCGACCAAGGCAGGGCGGAGCAACCTCTGATGATAAGTGTAGCCCGGGAGGAGCAGCTCGGCGATTGCACCCGGCGGATAGTCGCTTTGCTCGACCTCGAACAGCGCTTGGTGAAGATCCGGATCAAAGCTCTCGCCCGGCGCCGGCTCGATCTTCCTGACGCCGTGCTTAACAAAGGTATCAAGCAGGATGCGTTCCGTTGCGGCAACACCGGCAACCAGATTTTTCACGGCCTCGTCCTGCACCGTCACCCCTGGCGGCACGCTCGCAAGCGCCCGCGCTAAATTATCCGCTGTCGCCAATAAATCCTTGATCACACCCGCCGCGGCGAATTTGACCGCCTCGTCGCGGTCGCGTTCGGCCCGCCGGCGGAAGTTCTCCTGCTCGGCCAAGGCGCGCAGCAAACGGTCCTTGAGATCGGCCAGCTCGGCAGCCGAGCCGTCGGCATTTCCCGGCTCGTTCCCGGCAACAGGGCCGGGCGACAGGGCGCTATCAGCTGGCGCGTCGGAGTTGTGTTGGGATTCGCTCGTCATCCTACGCAACCTCGCCCAATTCTAGCTGCTTTGCGGAACCGCACGCGGCGGGGTCAGCGCTTGACGCCGCGAGCGCAGCCGAAAAGCGAGCACCAATAGCGCAACGCCGAAGAACAGGGCGTAACCGGCCATCCACCAGGTCAGCACCAGCGCTCCCACCAATGGCCACAGGATCAATAGAATTCCCCAGATGATGGAGATGATGCCGCCCAATTTCATCAGCCATCTGCCGTGCTCGAGATTGAGCCGAAAGCCGGCGATGAAAAGTAACGCGCCGCTGACGATCGCCCAAACGCCCATCAGATAAACAAAAGCGATGACCGTGATCAGCGGCCAGACAACGGCGATGCCACCGGCAATCAGGTCGACCACTCCTTCGAGGATCATCCAGCCCCAGCGTTCGTGCCTTCGTGCCGCCCGGACAGCGGCGACGATGGCAAGAACGCCGTCCACCAGCATGTAAGCAGCAAACAGCAAGACCAATGCCAGGATCGTTACGCCCGGCATAAACAGAGCGATCAGGCCGAACAGGATGGCGAAAACACCGCGCAGTGCGATCACCCACCAGTTCTGCGCCAATAGAGCGCTCATCGAGTTGTTGATGGCCGGGTCGCCAAAGATGCTGGCTTGGTATGGGTACGAAACCGTGGTTTCGCGACGGTCGCGCGGTGGCGTGTTGCTGCCGCTGTCTGTCGTCATCGCAGTATCTCCATCCGGTAATACGTCGAGCCTTTGTGGTGTCAACAGCCTCACGAACCGCGGCGAGAGCGGTCGTCCACGTCTTCAAATTCGGCGTCGACAACGTCGTCCCCGCCGCTTTGCGAGCCTGTCGATGAGCCTGGGGACCCGGCGCCCCCAGCGTTGCCCCCGGCGCTGCCCGGCGAGCTAATCGTTTCGGTCAGGCGGGGCATCGCCTCGGTCAAGTTTTGGCTGCGCTGGCGGATGGCGTTGATGTCATCGCCGGACATCGCGGTGCGCAACGTGGCGATTGCGGCTTCGAGGTTGCGGCGATCACTCTCGCTGACCCGGCTGCCATAATCCTGGAGCTGCCGCTCTACCGAATAGATCAATGCGTCGGCTTGGTTGCGTGCTTCGATCAGTTCGCGGCGCTTTTTGTCCTCGCTCGCATGCTGCTCGGCTTCGCGGACCATGCGCTCGATGTCGGCCTCTGAGAGCCCACCCGAGGCCTGGATGCGGATCTGCTGCTCCTTGCCGGTCGCCTTGTCCTTGGCCGAGACCTGGACAATACCGTTGGCGTCAATGTCGAACGTGACCTCAATCTGCGGCGTGCCACGCGGCGCCGGCGCAATGCCGACGAGATCGAACTGGCCGAGCAGTTTGTTGTCCGCCGCAAGCTCGCGCTCGCCCTGAAAGACGCGGATCGTCACCGCGGTCTGATTGTCCTCGGCGGTCGAGAAGGTCTGGCTTCGCTTGGTCGGAATGGTTGTGTTGCGGTCGATCAATTTGGTCATGACGCCGCCCAAGGTTTCGATCCCGAGCGACAGCGGCGTCACGTCGAGCAGCAGAACGTCTTTGACCTCGCCCTGCAGAACGCCGGCCTGGATCGCCGCGCCGATTGCGACGACTTCGTCTGGGTTCACACCTTGATGAGGATCGCGGCCAAAGAATTTGCGCACCGTATCGATGACTTTGGGCATCCGGGTCATACCGCCGACCAATATCGCCTCGGCGATGTTAGCCGCGGTCAATCCGGCGTCCTTGAGCGCCGCCCTGCATGGCTCGATCGTCCGCTCGATCAGGTCCCCGACCAATGCCTCGAGTTTGGCCCGGGTCATCGTGATCGTTAGATGCTTGGGGCCGGTCTGGTCCGCGGTGATAAACGGCAGATTGATCTCGGTCTGCAATGTCGAGGAAAGCTCGATCTTCGCCTTCTCCGCCGCTTCCTTGAGGCGCTGCAGGGCCAAGCGGTCGCGTCGCAGA
Organism: uncultured Alphaproteobacteria bacterium; assembly: GCA_963777435.1. GTDB lineage: Bacteria > Pseudomonadota > Alphaproteobacteria > ATCC43930 > CGMCC-115725 > AP-15. The sequence goes on along the minus strand of CAVZQT010000003.1, from coordinate 614,149 downwards.
TCAATGCCCTGGTCTTTTTTGAACTCGTCAGCCAGGTAGTCGATGATGCGCTGGTCGAAATCCTCACCGCCGAGGAAGGTGTCGCCGTTGGTCGACTTGACCTCGAACACCCCTTCGGCGATATCGAGGATCGAGATATCGAAGGTGCCGCCGCCGAGGTCGTAGACAGCGACCGTTCCGGTCCCCTTCTTTTCGAGACCATAAGCCAGTGCCGCGGCAGTGGGCTCGTTAATGATGCGCAATACATCGAGCCGGGCGATGCGGCCGGCGTCCTTGGTGGCCTGGCGCTGAGCGTCGTTGAAGTAGGCAGGGACGGTGATGACCGCTTGTTCGACCTTCTCGCCGAGGTAGGCCTCGGCTGTTTCCCTCATCTTGGTCAGCACAAAGGCGCTGATCTGGCTTGGGCTGTAGCGTTTGCCACGGGCTTCGACCCAGGCGTCGCCATTCTCGCCGCGGACAACCTTGTACGGGACCAGGCTTCGGTGGCGTTCGACCATCGGATCGTCGTAGCGCCGCCCGATCAGCCGCTTGATGGCAAAAATGGTGTTCTCGGGGTTGGTGATCGCCTGCCGCTTCGCCGGCTGGCCAACCAATACCTCGCCGGAGCTGGCAAAGGCGACCACCGAGGGGGTTACCCGCGAGCCCTCGGCATTCTCGATCACCTTGGCTTTGCCGCCTTCCATGACGGCAACGCAGGAATTGGTGGTCCCCAGATCGATCCCGATCACTTTGGCCATAGAAACTCTCCCTGTCGCAGGCGGCGCCGCTCCCGCTCCCGGAGGAGCTGGAGCAGCTCTCGGGGGTCGTCGCCGTCGTCGATGACTCGCGACAATTACGCGGCGGTTTCCTTGGCCCTTTCCTCTGCCGAGGAGGAGCCGGTTGCGGTGCGCTCGCGTCCGGATGATGAAGCGCCGCTGCCGCTAGCGCCGGTGCCAGTGTTACCGCTAGCACCTGTGCCACTGCTCGCTCCAGTACCAGTGGCGCCTTGGCCGCTCTGCGAAGAAGTCGCCGCTGATGAAGCGCTGGTATCGTGCTGCACCTGGATGCGTTGCCGGCTTTGCTGCGCCTGCTCCGGCTTGGGCATTGTGATGGTCAGGACACCGTCCCGGAACGAGGCCTGCACCTTGCTAGGGTCGGCCCTAAACGGTAGCGGCAAAGTGCGTGAGAAGACGCCTTCGATCCGTTCTCTGACGTGATAGTTGCGATCTTTGTCCTGATCTTCGCGCTCCTGTTTGATCTCGCCGCGGATCGTCAAACTATCCTCGTCGACCATCACCTCGAGATCGTCCGGCTTGACCCCGGGAAGTTCCGCAGTGATCTGCAGCTCCTTGTCGGTTTCGCTAACGTTGATCTTTGGCGATGCCATTTGGCGACCGCCAGACCCGTCGAAACTCGGCAGTGCGAAATCGCCAAAAACGTCATCGAACAGGCGGTTCATTTGCCGCCGCATCATCAGGAACGGGTCCGTGTCCTCGCGCATGCGCGACATCGGGACATTGCGGGAAGACGGTATTAGCGATCGAGCCATTGGGGTTCTCCTACTCTGCAGTAAAAAGGGTTGATGGAGTTGGTAGCTAAGACTGCTCGGACTGCTCGCCGGGCTAAGCACTGATGACGATGCGGTTCTCAACCCGACGAACGCCCGCTGCGGCCCAGGCGGCGTGTTCGGCCTCCTGGCGTTCGGCCCAGGAGTTCACCGTGCCTTTGAGGACGACCTCGTCATTGTTGGTCTCAACGATGACGCGGCTGGCGTCGATTTCGGCGCTGCGGCGAAAGGCGTCCTCGATCTTATGCTTGATCTCGCTTGGTGTGACGCGCGGCTTGACCTCGATCGAATTGGCGACGCCCTTGACTCCCTTGATCCGGCGAACGGCGCGTTCCGCCGCCAAACGCTGGAATTCCCACTCGACCTCGCCTTCGAGGGTGATCCAGCCATTGCGGACCACCACCTTGAGCTGCTCGGCAGCGCTCGGCAGCCGGTTCTTGATTGTGGCGATCGCGTCTCGGGCGATCTCCGGATCGGGCCGCTCGTCGAGCTTGGGCAAGCGCACCTCGATGTCGTCAGCGAGGCCGACAACGCCAGCCACGCGCTTTGCCGCCGCCTCGGCCTCGAGCTTATCGCTATAACTGTGCGCGAACCCGGCCAAGGTGACGACCCCACTCTTGACGGTCACGGCGATGTCGGTAGCATCAAGATCGGGATCCCAGCGTAGCTCGTCCTCGACGTCTCGCTTGATCTCGCTGTCGGACCTCATCGCCCCTCCTTTGATGCCGCATCAGCTTGGCAAGTCGTCCTTCGCTGCGGCTACTTTTATGGTGTTGCTGACCGCGCCCGCCCTGACAGCCGTCAATTCCTTGGCGTTTTTTCCGGCTTGCTTACGCGACGAATGTCACGGCCAGGATGGATCGCCGGCCAGGATGTATTGACTGAACCCACAAGTGGCGAAAGCTGCGCCTAAGCTGTCCAACGCAGGCGCGTGCACGGCCAGCTGTTGGCGTTATCATCATCCGGTTTCTGGCCGCTCAGCCCGGCTGGCAGGGCTCGACCACCACCGCATAATCGCGATTGTGCCAATCGCGAGACGCTTGCCACTGCCAGGTGAAATCTATGCGGGTGTCAGCTGCTAGTCGCGAAACGTCCAGAACCGCTATATGGAAGCCAAGGCCACTATCCGCAGTCGGCTCGTCCGCAATATCCTGCCAGCCATCGTGACCCCAATGCACAATCGCCGGCATCGGCAAGGCTACCGCAAGCTTCGCCTCGGCCGGCAGGCCCGCTACCGGCGCGTGTGGCCACCAGAAGGCATGGCCCGCCACCGGTCGTCGCCCGCGGTAGCGCTGCCAGACCGCCCGCGGCCGATCGATCGGATGCCCTTGGTGCCGTGAGATCAATAGCTTGATGAACTCGGCGTGGGCCCACACCAGCGGCATCGCCGACCCGGTCGGGCGCCCCGGCGCCAACCGCCGGCTGGGGATCGGATCATCGTCCCATACCTGCTCCGGCAACATCCCGCCGGGGCTCGCCATCCTGCACATCGCTTCGAGATAAAGCAGCGGGTCACGGCCGGTGACCAGCTCGTAATGACCGCGTTCACCAGTCAGCAGCGGCCAGCCACGCCCACGTCCGGTGCCGTCATAGGGACTCCCGTCATCATGCTCGCCATAGCCATCGCAATTATACCGATGCCACACTGGCCCCGACGGTGTGTCCGTTTTCAGCAGGGCATCGGCGACGCGTACCGAATCAAGGATCAGCGGGTCGTCGGGCCGGCGCAGACCAAATCGCACGAGTTGCAGGAATTCGGTACCGACCAGCTCGTCGGCGCGTACTTGTTCATTGCCGGGACGATTATGGAGCGGGACGACTGCGCGCAGAGTGTCGTGACGCTCCAGTGCCTGCATGGGCAGCACCAGTACGTAATAGCCCTTGACCCCGAGTCGCTGTGCCAGAGCCGTATTGTTGACCGATGTCCAGCGCTCGATATTGCTGTTCCAAAAATCGGCGAGCTCGATTGCCCAATCGCCGGCCGGCGATGGCAATAGCCCAGCGCCGGCCACCAGGGCGGCAATCGACACGGCAAGCGTGAACGGATTGAGCCCGGCGCTTTCCTCCCAGCGATCCTGCTCGGTCGCGGGTCCGGTGCGGGCGATGAAACCTAGCGCCCGGCGCACCATGTCCTCGACCTCGATACCGGCGAGCGCCTCGCGTTCGTCCAGAGCAGTGGCAAGCAGTACCGGAAACGCGGTTTCGTCGAGCTGGATGCCCCGCCAATACGGGGTGCCGCCGAGCCACTGGTTTTGGTGCCAATGCCCGTCACGCAATTGCGTCGCCATTAGATAGCGCAATGTATCGCGCGCTTCCTGGTCGGCGCCGAGGGCCAATAATGCGCCGGCGGTCTCGACCAGATCGCGCGGCCACACCAGATGGTAGCCGCCGCGCTCGTTGCCGCTGTCGCCCCAAGGGACGCTGAGGCTTGCCACCATTGCGCCCGGAAAGGTTTTGTCGAGATGGCTGCGCAACACGATCGTCGACACCAAAAACTCGTCGGCGAGCGTTGGCGGCACATCGAGCGGCACGGCGTAACGCTCGCTGCGCTCTGCCTGCCACTGTTGCCATAAAGTGACGTGCTGCTGGAGGAGGTTGTCAAAGGGCTGCAACAGGCTGCCGACAGCGAGGGTTGCCGCCGCTTCGGCACTGCTGCCAAAGCCGAGCGACAGCACCACACGGCGCGGCAATTCAGCGATCAGCGCGACATTCCCCGGACCAGCCCGCCGATATTCCCAGGTCATCCGGCCATTTCGGGCGAAATCCTGCCAGCCGTCGCTCGTCCCGACATAGCCCACGCTCGCCCGAGCGATTGCGTCGCGTTGGCGCTCGTCGACGGCGGCAAGTGCGGCGCCAAACGGACCTTGCTCAGCGCAGAGCGTTGTCCGGCCGTGATACGACACGAGTTCGGCCGTGTTGCCGTAGCCGGTGGCGCCGAGATGCGGCGCCACCAATCCGTAAAGCTTCAAGTCATCGTCGCCGTCCAGCCGGCATTCGATCGCCAGCACATCGCGCCGCGATCCCGGCGAGACGCGCATCAGCAAGGAGTAGCGCTGATGGCGATGGACGATCTCGATTGCCGGGACACCAGGCACCAACAACCGTATTTGATAATTGTCGATGCGCTTGACTTCGGCCCAGAAGCCTTCGCCGTCGGCGACGATGAAGCCAAGGTCGCGGATCTGCGGGATGTCAACACGAGGATAATAGACTTCGTTGACGATGCCAAAGCCGAGCGTGAACCACAGTCGTGAATGGCCGAGCGCGCAGCCCACCATGTCTTTGGCGCTGCTCGTCCAAGTCGGCGGAATTCCGGGAGCGCCCGGGGCGTCTTCGATCATCGCTGGCCCGTTGCTGCTCGCCCGCTATCATCTTGTTCAATGGCTAGGATAGCCAGGTGTGCCGAATCACAACCATTTACGGAGTCATTACCAGCTGAGCGTCTACCCGCAAGCCTATACCGTTACAAAAGGTGTGGTCCGCACTGCCGATGCCCTTCACCGGCGCCAAAGCTGGACCCGAGCCTGGTCAAGATGATCGTCAAAGCCCACCGGTTTAACCATAGGCTGCTGGTCGGCAGCGTCGCCAAATTTGGCCATCTGGCCCACACCGACTGTCTCGGGCGTCCGGAGCCAAGGTGTTAGCCAAGGAGAACGCCAGCGTGCGAGAACCTCGATATTCTCGCGCTCTATCTAGATGTTCTCACACTCTGCCCAGATGTTCTCCATCCGCGCGCCACCCGTCGCCGCGCTGATCACTCTGTGCAAACCGGTCACGATGGCCGACAATTGGTCGAAACAGGCAGGAGGACGGCCATGCCAGTCATCGACGTTCAGGTTCATCCCTTCGATCGAAATCATCCCGGCCGGCCGTGGGCCAGTCCCTCGCACGGCCTCGCCTCCGCCACCGGCGAAGAGATGGTCGCTGCGATGAACAGTGTCGGCGTCGACGGTGCGATCATGGTCTCGTCGTTCAGCGCTTATGAATACGATCCGAGCTACGCGCTCGAAGTTTACAACACCTATCCGGATAAGTTTCGGGTTGTGACGCCGGTCGACGCGACCGATCCAGCGATCGACGATGTGGTGGCGAAATGGGCGGCGACGCCGGGTGCCCGCGGCATTCGCATACGAATGCGCGACGGCCTGCCGATGGAGGCGGACCATCCCGGTTTGAACCGCGCTTTCGCTGCCGCCGGCAAACATGGTTTGCCGGTCAATTTGCTGTGCTGGGGCATCCTCGACAAAGGGCTGCCGCACATCCAGCGACACCGCGATACGGTCATCGTTATCGACCATCTCGGCCTGTTGCAGCCTGCTCGCCCGCCGGTCCCCGCCGATGTTTGGGCCGATCTTCCCAAGCTGCTCGCCTTGGCTCAATACGACAATGTAAGGGTGAAGATCAGCGGCGCCTGCACGATGTCGCACCTACCGTTCCCATACGACGATATCTGGGAGCCGGTACTGCGGGTCATCGATGCGTTCGGGCTGGATCGTTGCATGTGGGGCACCGACTGGACGCGGACGATCGGCATGCTGACCTATGAGCAGGGCGTGGCGCCGTTCCGCGACACCAAACGCCTGTCCGAGAACGACAAGGCGGCGCTGATGGGAGGAACGTTGCAGAAAGTCTACAAGTGGTAGCGCGGCCGTACCAATTCGGCCGCGCCACAATCTGACGGAATAGCTCAGGAACCAGCGATACGCCGCGTTACACGCCTTGCGGCCTGAGCCCTTGTCGTCGGGCAAGCCCTCAGGTGCCCCCGGCTCGAAATCGGCCATGCATATCAATCCCGGTCGTAGGTGACGGATTAATTTTCCTGAGTGTGAACTACCTCACACTTCTCGACAGATTCCAGAACGATGCTGCTTAAGGATGGCGGATTGGGGCGCCTCTCTGGCGAATGCCGGCTCAATATGCTGCATGTCGCGATTCTTAGCGAACCCTTCACCAAATGGAATCCACGGCAGCCGGGAAAATCGCCTTTTCCCAGGGTCTGCCTCCTATTTGAGAGAGGATTCTGATGGCGCTTTTTCATGAATGCTCGTGGAACGCCGACTTTTGTCGCTATTCATGCTGTACCGAGTGACACTGAGGCTCGTTGGCGAGAGGGGATCGAATCGTGGTCGCGGAGGGAACATGATCCTTGCCCAACTCTCGGACCCCCATATCGTCGCGGCGGGTAAGCTGTTCCGTTGCCCGATGCAGGGCACCGCGCCGGATGCCGAGCGGGCCCGGCTCGAGTTCGACACTGCGCCATATCTGGCGCGCGCAGTCGCAAGTCTAAACGCGCTGGTGCCAAGGCCCGATGTCACCGTCGTGACCGGCGATCTCGTCGATCACGGCGAGCCTGACGAATACGAACAGCTTCGCCATCTGCTGGCACCGTTGTCGATGCCGGTCTTCGTGATTCCCGGCAATCATGATGCCCGAGAGCCGCTGCGCGAGGCTTTTCGGGACGCCCGCTACCTGCCGGCCGAGGGCTACCTGCAATTCGCGATCGAAGATTACCCAGTACGGCTTGTCGCGCTCGACACGCTCGTCTCCGGTAAGCATGGCGGGATGCTGTGCGACGAGCGACTGGGTTGGCTCGACACTGCACTCGCGGCGCAGCCCGATCGGCCGACCGTGATCCTGATGCATCACCCGCCATTCGCGACGGGCATTACCTACATGGACAATTTCGGCCTCGACAATGCCGCGGGACTTGCCGAAATCGTCGCACGCCATCCCCAAGTCGAACGCATCCTGTGCGGCCACCTGCACCGTGCAATCGACCGGCGCTTTGCCGGCACGGTCGCCGGCACCGCACCGAGCACGGCGCACCAGATCCGGCTCAACCTCGTCGCCGATGCGCCGATCAGCTTCATTTTCGAGCCGCCAGGCTACCAGCTCCATCTGTGGCAGCAGGATAGCGGCCTAGTCACCCACACCGCCGTGCTCGACGAGTGGCCCGGCCCCGCCCCGGCTATCGCGTGACCGGTTCAATTACGCTGTCGCGCGTCGGCTGGCTCTAAGGCATGGTACCACTGTCTGCTTGGATGTCAGCCCGGTACCATGATCCAGGGAACGCGGCTAGGCTAATATGAAGGAGGTCTGGGACGAGCCATGAAAGAAAACAGCATACGGCAGGCGGTGCGCGAAGGACGAGCGGCATTAGGCACCGGGCTCAAGGAGTTCGCCTCGCGCGGCGTTCCCTGGATTATCGAGGCGGCCGGCTTCGATTATTGCGCGATCGATCACGAACACGGGGCGTTCGACATGGAAACCATCGCAAATCTGGCGAGCTGGTTCCAGGCCACGAACGTCTCACCCATCGTGCGGCTCCACAAGGCGTTCGCGCATCTAATCCCCGGCATTCTGGATCAGGGCATCATGGGCATCCAGGTGTCCGAGGTGGAAACCGCCGAGGAGGCGCGCGCCATCGTCCGCTTGGCGAAGTATCCGCCGATCGGAAACCGGGGCATCTCCGGCCAGGGGCCGCACACGGGATACAAGAGCTATGGCCCCCGCCACGCCACCGAATACGCGCCGTGGGCCAACGAGAACATCATCCTGTTCCCGTCGATCGAGTCGCGCGAGGGCCTGGAGAATGTCGAGGAGATTGCGGCGGTCGAAGGGATCGACATGGTCGCGTATGGGCATTCCGACCTGAGCGCGCAGCTCGGGGTTCACCTCAACCTCGAGCACCCGACTTTCAAAGCGGCGGTGCGGCGGATCGCGGCGGCATGCAATGCACACGGCAAGCTCGCGCGGGGATCGGCGGAGACCGAGGCGCAGATCGAGGAATATTGGCAGCTCGGGTGCAAGGTGCTGAACCTGCCCGGAAACGATGTGAGCACGTATCTCGACGGGATGAAAGCGCGCGCGGGCCGTGCACATGTCCGGTTGAAATCGATTGGGGTGCCGACTCCATGAGAGGACGGCCAGAAGGAAATTCTCGAACACGCTGACCGGAGGACACCCATGGCTAAATATTTGCACACCATGATCCGCGTTAGTTCGCTGGAGGATACGATCGCCTTCTTCGAGGTGCTCGGCCTGCGCGAGATCCGCCGCCGTCCGGACGAGAAAGGCCGCTACACCAACGTGTTCCTCGCCGCCCCCGGCGATGAGGGGGCTGCCGTGGAACTCACCTACAATTGGGATCCCCAGCCCTACACCGGCGGCCGCAATTTCGGACATCTCGCCTACGCCGTGGACAACATCTACGACACCTGCAGCGCTTTTATCGCCCGCGGCGTGGCGATCAACCGCCCGCCGCGTGACGGCCGCATGGCCTTTATCCGCACGCCGGACGGGATCTCCATCGAGCTACTGCAGGCCGGGCAAGCGCTGGCGCCTGCCGAACCCTGGACCAGCATGGCCAATACCGGCTCCTGGTAGAGCGTGACGCTCCGGCGTGAATTGGCCCCGGGGTGGATTGGATTGTGGCGCTGCTCGTGGTGAACGAGGGACCACCTGACGAGATCTATTTGACTCGTATAGGCGGAGAGGCGAGCGCCTAATTACCGGCGTGCTCGCGCGCAGGGGGATGCCATGGTTCCTCGGTCCGGTCCGCTCCGGCGTGCCTCCGGCATGGCCGAATGGGTATTCCGGCGAGACGGTCTTGGGTGAACAGGCGTCGCCGGCGATGCGATTGAGCTTTGAGTGAGTGACAGAAAAAATGCCCCGCCGCAGTAAGATGCAACGGGGCGATCCGGCGGATCAGTCGCGCGGTTCCCAGAGGTCGATGTGGGTGGCGACGTCTTCGGCGGACTGTTCGAGATTGACGAGGCGGCAGCGAACCCAGTTTGGCCCGAATTCCGGCGCGCCGATCTTGAGGTTGAGGTAGGTCTCGCCTCTGGATTTTGGCTCCAGGCGGCATCGATCTCGTGGTGCTGCCCGGCACAGACCCGGTGATCGGGAGGCTTGTCGGACATTTTGTCGACGGGAGGATCGTGGCAGCGGCGGTGACGTGCAGGGTCGTGAAGATGGTCATTTTGGTCGAGCCATCGATCTGCATCGGCAGGATGGAACAGCAAATGTGGTCGAGGGCATCAATGAGTGATCGAATAGCACGAATTCTTCTATTCGCAATAGCGATTGGCCTTTGGGGAAATCTCTTGGCGAGTTTGATCCCTGCATCAGCACAGCCAAGTCAGGGATATACGTTACAATCCGTATACAGTAGGGCGCTTGCTATTCAAAGCGATTTGGCTGAATTGAAAAGAGAAGTCGATGAAATAAAAAATAATTTGGTGGAAATTCAAACGGGCAGATGTACAAACTCCAAAATTTGCTGAGTGCATCCCACGTAACCGGCAGGCACTCAGCAGGTCCGGCGGAGATGGCGCAATCGGCCACGCTGTTTCGAGAGCCGGATTTCGTTGCCATTGGTGGATCAACCTTTTTCTCGTGCTTTCGACCGGCGCTCCTGGCGTCGGCGTGGGCATCCCCGACACGCTCACCGACAGAAGCCGCCGTCTTCTCCGGTTCCAGCGGCGGCTGCTCCAGGGTTATGACGCCATGCGAGATGCTGTGCAGCTGAAGATCGTCCTGGTGGGCTATGAGATCGTCGAGCAAAACAACGGTGCATTGGCGGCGCGCAAAGAATTCTTAAGCGCTAGGATCTGGCGACGGTTACGCAACGAGCTTTGCGCCAGCAACCGCATCTCGGAGAGCGAGTCGAACACAACCCGGCGTGGGTTCACTTCACGCACCCGATCGAGCATACGTTTTGTCGTCTCGCAATGGCCCCGCTAGGTGTTACGATCGTGACCATCCATCGAACAGCTTGAGCACCTCCTCGGCGAGGACGCCGCCGGTTACTTCGATCGTGGTGAAGGTCGTCTTGGCCGCGATTTCAGTGCTGGGTACTTTAATCTGGCCGAGGTGCTTGCTGAGCTGTTCGATCGACGCGCCGTAGACGACCCGCGCGATGCGGCAGTAGGCGATGGCGCCCATGCACATCGGACACGGCTCGCCCGAAGTATAGATCGTGGCACCACGCAAGATTTCCGGGCCTTGCTCGGCGAGGCAGTGGCGGATTGCGACCATCTCGGCATGCGCGGTCGGGTCCTTGCGCCGCTTGCCGGAGTTGCCCCCGCGCGCCAGCACCCGGCCATCCTTGACAATCACTGCCCCGAAAGGCGCGTCTGCTTCAGCCGCGAGCGCGATGGCCTCGCGCATCAGCGTGATATCGGTGGTCGTGACGTTGCTCATTTCATGCCTTGGCTTTAATAAAGCGCGTCGACCGCACCCCGGGGCAAGCGCCCATTATGGGTCGCTTCCAGCGAAATCGCCCTAGTGTTAGGGAATGATCGCTTTGCCGTATGTTGCCGGGGGTAGTGTGGCCGGGTAATTACGACAGGAACCTGTCGCCACTGGAGGATGAGCCACCATGAAAGCGCTGTTCCTGGGTACGCTCGCCGCCTCGCAAGCGATGCCAATCATCGAATTCATCACTGCCGATATCCGCAGCGAAATCCTTATACGAACGAACCGGCGCAAGCGGCTGCGGCGCTCGCCGATGCGGATGTATTGCTGACCGGAGCTTGGCGGAGCGGATTTCCGTCGGCGCCGAAATTGCACCTGCTGCAGGTGCCGCTTGCCGGAACCGACGGGATCGATGTCGCTGCGCTGCCGAAGGGCGTCACCCTGTGCAATGCCTATGGTCACGAGCCAGCGCTTGGCGAATTCGCAATTATGATGATGCTGGCTTGGCGCCACCGCCTGTTCGACATCGCGACATCGTTCCGCGAGGGATCGTGGTCCTGGAGCCCGATGGTGGGCGGTGCTGTGCGCGGTGAGATCGGGGGCCAGACCGTCGGCGTCGTCGGGCTCGGCCACATCGGCCGCGAAGTCGCGTGGCGCGCAGCGGCACTCGGCTGCCGGGTGCTTGCCGTCAACCGAACGATGCGCGAGAAGCCGACCTCGGTCGAGCATATCTTTCCATGGACGGAACTCGACCGGATGCTTGGCGAGTGCGACATCATCGTGCTGAGCTGTGCCTTAACCCCGGAGACGACGGGGCTGATTGACGGCCGCCGGCTTGGCGCGATGAAGCCCAGCGCTTTCTTGATCAATCTGGCGCGCGGCCCGATCGTTGACGAGGCGGCACTTTATCACGGCTTGCGCGATGGGGTCATCGGCGGAGCGGCGCTTGACACCTGCTGGCGCTATCCCAGCGCTGACGATCCGGCGCCACGCCCCTCCCGGTACCCGTTCCATGAATTGCCGAACGTGATTATGACGCCCCATTGCTCGCCGCGAACCGATGGCACCATTGAGCGTCGCTCACGCGATGTCGCCCGAAATATCGACCGCTTTGTCCGCGGTGAGCCGCTTGAAAACGTCGTCACAACCACCTGAGAATTAGGCTCTGTCTAAAACCCTAACTGCGGCTAGTTCTCCGAATAGGGCCACCCCGGCATTCTACTCGCACCCACCAGGTCCGTCCAATTTCGCGGTTCGGCAGCGCTTTCACGCTTAACTCGCCGTGGGAAAGACCACTACCGGTGCATCTTCTAGCCCTTTAATTCGCCGCGCTGCCTCAGTGATTGCGTAGCGTGTAAGGTCAAGCAAGATCGGCGACTATTTTTGCCTGACACCGATTAATTGAATATTCCTCACAGCGCAGTCATACCGCCGTCCACGAACAGCAGGGCGCCGGTGACGTAAGAGGCATCGTCGGAGGCCAAAAACAGGATCGCGGCGGCGACCTCCTCGGCCCTGCCCGGGCGCCGCAGCATGGTGCCTTGTGCGGCCCTGGCGTTATACTGCTCGACGGTCTCGCCGGCCGCTGCGATGCGGCGCTGATGGAATGGCGTGAAGATCGGGCCAGGGCCGACGGCGTTCACACGAATGCCGTCCGGCGAGTGGTCGGCGGCGAGCGCCCGCGTTAAGCCCGCGACCGCGGCCTTGGTGGTGTCGTACTGCAGGTTGCCGCCGCCGGCTACGACGGAACGCACGGAGGCGACGTTAACGATGGCGCCACCCTTGTTGCGGCGCATCAGCGGAACCGCCGCCTTGGCACAGAAGACGTAGCTCATCAGGTTGACGTCGAGGATCTCTTTCCAGCTCGCCGCACTCGCCTCGTCGACCTTCTCGTATTTGCGGATGCCGGCATTGTTGATGAGGATGTCGAGGCGCCCGAACTTTTGTGCGGCGCCGTTGACAAAGTCGAGGCATGCGGCGTCGGTACCAACGTCAGCATGCGTGAAGGCGAGCTTGGCGCCGGCGGTCTCGAGTTCGGCCGCCACGCGCTGGCCGCGCTCGCCGTCCCGGTCGCAGAATGCCACGCTCGCGCCCTCGGCAACGAAGCGCCTGACCGTCGCCTCGCCGATCCCCGATGCTCCGCCTGTCACCGCTGCAACCTTGCCGTCGAGCCTTCCCATGTCCGCCACCTTTCGCCGGATTGTGAAACGCGCATCCACGATACGCTGTATCCATCCAATGGGCCCCGCCTTGTTCGCCCGGCCTGGGTGTTCGACCTTAACAGCCCGCGAAGCCTCAAGCGTCCGTTTTCGGGACCTTTCGATCGGCTGACTTGCTCCGACTTGGGTTGAATTGAGCCGCTCTCGCTGGCGTGGTCGTGTGTCCGCTTACGGCAGGGCATTGCCGTCGTTTCGCAGACCCGGGCACCGGGGTCCGACCGCACCGCCCAAGCCTTACGTGCCGAGCCTCTCGGCGCAGCGACGGAAAGGGAGGCGACGGCAGATAATCGGGCTGCCTTCCGCCCGTGCTATCCTGTTTGTCATAAAACCGGAGGGGAAACATGAAGGGTTGGATGATGCTTGTTACGGGGCCCGATGCGGAAATCGGCCAAAATCTGCGCAGGCGTATCGTTGCGGCTGCCGTCAACGATTCTGATGAAGCCTTCGCCGTCGCTCGCGATACAGTCCCTAGGGGTACGCCAACATCTATCGGCCCGCTGACGGAGGATAGCGTTGCTGATCTTGGACTGAAACCCGGGAAGGGCCGAGTACTTGGCATCTTCTGAACTGCAGGCAGGCTAATGACGTAGGCCCCGTGTCGCCAACGGGGCCTACTAGAGAGGATTTAAGAAGCTCTCGACTGGTAGCGCGCGATACGCTGGCCGGCCGGGAGCTATCCCGCGGCAGCTTTTTGGTAAGCGCAATGGGTTCGGTTTTGGCCCCGGCCCATGTGCAAAAAATCAGGACGCCTAGTGACCGCTCGCTTCCCGTGAGCCGCCCCTAAACGGCGAGAGCACAAACCGCCGTTCGTGCCCCTAACCGGTCATTCGTTGGGCAGCGTTTCGATTGGGGCCGAACTACAGATCGCTGACCAAAGGCATGCGGATCCTCTTCGGTGAATAAGGTCAGGCCTGCTACACGAACCTTCCGAGCCGTGGACATGATCGAATCAATTAGCCAAAGTCGGGATCAAAGCGCAGCACCGCGTGGTGGGCCCGTCATTCCCGGGGTGACCAAGATGCAACTTGGTGATAGCGTCGAATTATCCGCTCAAATACGAGATTACGATACCTGCTTTGGCGAATTCTTAAAGCCGTCAGGCAATGGTCAAAAAATCTTGCAGGCGATTTTGCTGCGCGAGGCGTTCAGCCTGTTTGCGCTGCAGGGCATAGCAATAAAGCAAAGCGCTCCAACAGTGATCCTCGACGTAAGTTGCGGGCCTGGGGATTACAGTGTGGAGTGGATATCGCAAATCGCGAGGTTGTTACCAGCCGGTATAGCATTTTATTGCACGGATTATCGCGATGGAGTATCCAGAGAAACCGGCGAAACCTATGCGATCACGACCGCAAAGAAAATAAAAGCGGCGGCAGAAAATGGAAAACTTAGGCTGGCGCAAGCTCCGGTTGCTACCGATGCCGATTTGTTTTTCGGCCGCGATGCGCTTATGCCTTCCGCAAAAACAGCCGATATCGTCCATTGGTCGCATAGTGGATATCATGTTCGCGACGCACTCGGCGGTGCCAGGAATGATCCTCGGGCAATTGAAGCGGGTTTGCATGCCGCCGTCGATAAAATGTGGGCAGCGATTGACGAAATGGGTTTGATGGTTTCGATCCACGAAACGAGAGACAACTCCGACGGCATTCGTTCGCAAATAGGCCCTGTCTCTCGGAAATATTGCGGAAGGTTGGATGATGTGCCGGAGCAGACCGCTGCGCGCATCGAGCAATTGGGCGGATACGTCGCCGACGTGAATTTTTCCAGCCCGCTCAAGTTTGTGGGATTGGATGATGCGGGCTGGGAGGGGTTGAAACAGCGGGCGCAATGGGATCGGCTTACTGTGTCCGAAGCGCGCGCTCTGCGGTTGTTGAATTTTATAGCTTTCGATTTCTCCGATCCTACAAAAGCGGCGCTCGAAACCCTTGCCGAGGATGGTCGGCTAGCCCCCTTTGTCGACGAGTACAAATCCATAGTCGCAATAAATGGCGGTCACATCATCGTAAAATGCGCCTTTCAAATGATCAGTAGATCGCAACAGGTGGCGAGAAAGCTGGATGACATCGCATTCCAGCTGACTAAAAAGATGGACGATTTTTCCGAGGAAATGGCCGCCGAGATGCAAAGATCATGACAGGGGATGTATCAGCCGAGCAACGAGAAGGTCATATATCTGCACGCGTCAGCCGCGGAGAGGGGTCGAGACAAGAGCGTGCCAGTTGGTTGGGATGATATAAAAAAGAATTGGGAAAACGCATATAACTTCTGGTGCATATAAAGGTGACCCAGACTGCGGGACCCTACGTTATGCACGCCTGTCGGCCGACCCGCTCCGCGCTGCCAACGACGCAGTTGGCGCGAGGATCGGCGCCGCAATGAACCGCGGGCGGGACGTGGTGAATTTGCCTTGACATGGCAAATCCATTGGCTGAGTCGTGCTCGCAATACCCACAGAGATATCAGACGACAAGAGTAGACTGGCATGCTGCGTACCTAAAAGACACTCGGCGAATTGCGCGAGACCCGCGTGACTCTCGGATCAGAATTTCAGGCTCCATGCCAAACGGCGAGACCATGACGGCAGCGATCGCCAACAACACGCTATCCGCGGCGCTGCTGGCGAAAGGGCCTGGCGGACGCTGGCCGTGAAGGGTGATGACATGTTATTTCGCGGAGGCTCCGTTTTCTCTTAACAGGGA
Source organism: uncultured Alphaproteobacteria bacterium (assembly GCA_963777435.1). Lineage (GTDB taxonomy): Bacteria > Pseudomonadota > Alphaproteobacteria > ATCC43930 > CGMCC-115725 > AP-15. Next base: position 598,487 of record CAVZQT010000003.1, on the reverse strand, counting down.
AGACCAAGCGCGCGGCTTCGTTACGCCGAAGGTTGGCTCGCAATCCTTTCCAGGAGCTGCTGCCTGGTTTGCTATTGGAATCCGCCGACGATCGTAGCAGGTGGCGCGCGCCCGAAAATTTCTGTGGGCTTGCTACAACGAGGCGCAGTTGCGCCTCGCGGAGGATGAGGCTCATGCCTTATTCGGGGAGTTGCTACCCAGGCTGCAGCGCGGGCACCAGCCCGGGAAAACCGGCGGCCCCAGGTTGTTGCCAAATTTACCCGCCGTTTTGCTAACGACATATGATGCATGGGTAACGAGGCGCAAGACGGTAAGGAAAGGGCGACCATTCCAAGGCGGCTTGCGGCTCATCTCTACGCCAGCGGGAACGGCGGTCAGTACGGTGCTAGTGCTGACGTGATTGCGCGCCGTCTTCGTCGCCTTTTGACCCAGCGGAGACAGCGCGCCACAGCGAGTGCGGAGTTGCATCGAAGGCTCTTGAGGCCCACAAAGGAAGCAATGGGCGAAGATCTGTCCGCGACGCTACTTTCGCCCGCGAGCGTGGACAACAAATAGACCGATTTGAGGTCAATTCCATTGCTTCAGCGCGAGCTTTACTGCCTCGATCCGCCGCGACTGGGCGGCATTACGCGGCAAGGCATCATGGAGCTACCGCAGCTTTATTCGCAGAATGTCGTTGCCGAGCGCTTGGGTTGCTCGGTCCGTACGCTCGAACGCTACCGAGTGAGCGGCGATGGCCCCCGGTTTGTCAAAATTGCGCGACTTGTTCGATATCGGGCCAGTGATCTCGATGCGTGGCTGGCCGAGCGAGTCCGCGGCAGCACCAGCGACCCTGCTGCGAGCTGAGGTGGCGGAAAAAGAAGGCCTCGGCGCGTCTGACAGCGCAACCGAGGCCGATATCGGAAGGTATGAATATCATCCTGATATCGTACGGCGGTCCGGGATGCTACCGGGCGATGTCCCGTAGGCGCGCGAGCTATCGCAGCCGCGATATTGGTGGCGCGCCTAATGGTCAACCCTGGTCCTGGTACAGCATCGAAATGATGCGATCGGACACTTGGCGCGACATGTCGATCAATGGCCGACGAATGCTCGACTTGTTGGAGATCGAGTACCTGACCTGTGGCGGCTATGAGAATGGGAACCTGGTGATAACCTATGATCAGTTCGTCGCGGGCGGCATCCGTCGCGCATCCATCTCCGCGACAATTGCAGAACTTGAAAGGCTTGGCTGGATCGAAGTAACCCGCGGCGGATACCGAGGCTTTGCGCGTTCGTGGCCTCATCGCTTCCGCTTGACACATCGCCGAACCCGAATTAGAGCTGAAATCGGAGCGCCCTATCTAGTGGATGCGACACACGATTGGCGGCACTATCGACGCGAAAAATCCGATTAAATGGTTCCGGAACCGGCACTACTACAGTACCGCAACCGGCATGTAATGGCGGAGCCGGCGCGGACGGATCAAGCAAAGCAGCGGCCAGTGTGTCGTCAGCCTCAGTACCGGTTCCGCCACTCCTATCTAGATCTCGGGTGGTGGGCGGGGGTAAGGGGCGTGGCGCGTGATGATTGCGAAGCCCGATGCAACAACAACATGTACTTGGTGTGGTTACCCGTTCAAATCGCGCGGCGGCGAAGGCAAGCAACAGCGGTTCTGCCGCCCTGCGCATCGCTCACGCTACTGGTGCGCGCTGCGCAATTGAGCCTCCCAGGCATTCGATGCGGGTATCATTTCAATCGGCGATCTGCGGTGCCCACCATTGAAGTTGTTCGTCCGCGCGGCCACGGGATCGGATCGAGGCGAGCTCCCCTCTCAAAGCAACGTGCATGGCACGCGAACGGCTGGCAACAGGCATGAAGGCGATCGGGAGGCGGCGGTCGGCCGGATCGGGAGTGGCGCTTATGTCACAAAAACGAAATTGGTTGCGCGTTCGATTTGCGGCGCCCGAACGGAGCCCACGATCCATCTTCGTGTGGGTGCCGACGTGCGGTCGCCGCGACGCGGAAGCTGAGGTGCACCTGGCGCCAGTCTCCTTGAGGGTGCACCAGACAACGCGCACCGTTAGCGTCGCAGCCGCTGCTGGCCCGAACTGAAGAGGATGTCAATACACTTCGGCGCGCAACTCCCACGTTTTTGGCGATGTGTTCAAAAACGGGGGCGCTTTGTTGAATTGTAAATGGCGGGAATCCTGCTTCGTCGGACTGCAAAAACATAGGAATAGATAGATCCCTATCGTCCGATGAGCCTAAATCGATGAGCAAGCGCGTTGGCTACTATCTCCGAGTATCGACCGATGACGGACAACAGAGCATCGAGAACCAGCGTCGGGCGCTCGATGAGATCGCGAAGCGTACCGGTTGGGAGGTGGTTGAGATCTACTCGGATGAGATCAGCGGCACCAAGGGTCGCGAGCGCCGGCTGGCTTTCGATCGGATGCTGAAAGCTGCGGTCTGTCGTAAGTTCGACATAATCGCCGCCTGGTCGGTCGATCGGCTCGGCCCATCGCTGCAAGACCTTGTCGGGTTCCTGAGCAAATTGAACGCTTCGGGCGTCGACCTGTTCCTGGACCAGTAGGCGCTCGACACATCGACCCCATCCGGTCGGGCGCTGTTTCAGATGCTGGGCGTTTTCGCGGAGTTCGAGGGGGCAATGATCCGCGACAGAACCCGCGCCGGACTTGTGCGAGCGCGTGCGCAAGGCGAGCGCCTCGGTCGCCCACCGATTACGTCGGCTGTGTCCACAGCTGTCCTGCGCTCATTGGCGGAAGGCATCAGCATTCGCAGCACAGCAAGGGTTCATCGGGTAGGCGTTTCCACCGTGCAGCGGATCAAAGGTTCATCGCCGTCAACGGATGAAGCTTAAGAAACATCGGCCTGGGCTGGACCCTTCACGCGTGCGAGCGTGTCCCGTGTGCTCCGGCTAAGAAGTCATGGCGCGCCGCACCGGTAACCGTCCAGCGGCGGATCAGGCGATGCCGGCGGTCGATGCCGACATGGTTTCTTGTAGCCGAAGGCCGGGACCGCGAGATCGACACGCGGTGCACCGTCTTCGCTCGGTTTGGCCTTTGTGTGCTTGACCGTCCAGCGCCCATCGCAGTCCTTTTTCGGGCAGCTTGGCCGGCTTGTCCGCCCATGCCGGCGGGATGCGGCCTTGCTTGATGCTCCGAACTGATGCCTTGGGCCTTCCCAATCGAGCGGCACTGCCGCTTAATCACGGTCACGGTCTAGGCGAGACGCTTACCTGGAACTTACACCTGCTGCCTTACCATACCCCGTGTCAAGCTAAATCACGGCAATGAATCCCAAAGACGGACACGCGTTGGAGACCGCATGGTCTCTTTCCCGGATTTCGCCACATCGGACTCATGTTGAGGCGTACTATTGTCCGGCGCATGCGTTGCGTCCGGCGCAAGCTTCGATCTTTGCTTGTATTGTCTTTTGCTCGATCGTACGGCGCTAACTGCCGCGATTTCGCGATCCAGGTCCGCGCCAATTACGCGTCGGCTGACGTCAGCCCCAATGTCGGCGGCCGTGTCTGTTGCCACCATGACCTCTCGCCTGAGAAGGCGCTTGTATGAAGCGTACAACTCAATCTTAGGCGTCGTCATAGGTCATTGCACAACGGCGCAGAGGTCGTAACTCGCAATGGGTGGAAATATCTAAAAGGAGTGACCCGGTTCCCGAGCGTCATCCTACGAGGAGGGACACCGGGGGCGCCTGTCTCCGCCGGATGCTATTAGGATCGCGGGATCGGTTCCCTAATTCGTCGTTTCCGCTCTTTAGCTCGATGACGCGGCCGTCCGGGTGCCAGTGGTAGTGCTGTCACCAGTTTCGTTCACCGGAGGTTCCTTCGCCAGGAACGACCGCCCGGCTCTCCAGCTCCTTTTGCGGAGTGCGTCTTAACCGTAGATCATCATATCAGTTGCAGCGCACACGGAGGCGCAGAGTTTCGCCCTGCCCTTCTTTCGCTTCCCGACCCGTAGCAGATCAACAGGTTACGAGGCCGCGCCCGACCGCGCAAAAGCCTTCCCTTTTGTCCTGTGACCGGAAACCCCGCAGAAACCGCCACGAAGGACAACGGCAAAGGAAAAACCGAATAATCGTCTGTGCATACCCGGCAGTTTCGCCACGCTTGGGGCTCACGCGGGCTTGCTCAGAACGCCTGCGCGAGCGATGATCGCGCCGCGAACCATTCAGGTGATGTAGTGATGCAAAAGCTCTTGCTCGGCTTCGCCCTGCTGCCGTTTCTGGCGAGCATCGCATCGGCGGGGCAGCCGCTTAGCGATCAGCAAATGGATGGGGTCATCGCGGCGGGGTGGCCTCTCTCTTTGCTAGGAGTTCAGTCTTGCATCGGTTGTCAACCGATGCCTCTCGTAAATGCGCAAGGACAGCCAATTCAACCGGGGGGGCCTTGCATCGGTTGTCAGTCACTCCCACCAATGCCGCCGTCGATATTTGACTTGGTCCGGAGCGGTCTGCCGCTTGTGCCGGGGTTCTATCCGTTCTGACACAGCCTCTATCGTTTCTTTTGTATCATTGTTACACATAATTGACACTAGAACAATGTATAATAGATGCCATGCGATTGGCACATTCTAGCCATCTAAAAATCTAGTTTCCATAATTCTAATCGACTTGCAGATCGCAAGCGAGGAGCGGCGGGACGCCGCCAGGCGCGGCCAGCCCGCCGCCCCCGTAAGCCCAGAAGTCAGATCAGCCGAACAGGCCCGGTTCGAGGAATGGAAGAACGTCCGCCGCGCCGAATTGCAAAATGCCCGCCTCGACCCTGTTTACAGCCACGGGCTATAATGGCGGGACTACCGCCCCGCTTACCAACCCGACGGCGCTGACCCTGAAGCCTCTTGCCGGCGGGCCGCTTGCCCCGGCCAGCAATGTGATCGGCGAATCTGGTCTCGGGCGAAAATGATCTGCCGCCAAATGGGGTCCCCGAACATACAAGGCTGCACCGATGTCTCGCCAAACACTCCCACTGACTGTGAAGTGGCGCAAGGCCGTGCGGTTCTACTCACCGCCAACAGTCCGATAGAGGATATCGTCATCGGCTCGGTGCAGGCGAATGAGCAGTTCCAAATCCGGTCTTCGACAAGTACAGATCCGGGCACCTTGAGCGATTTGACAACGCTGACCTTTGCGACGTGTACGCCGGCGGGTACTGATCAGTGCCACATTGAGTTGCCGGCGGGTACATTCGCGGTCGGGCTGGTGGTTTGCTGGGCCTAGACGGAGGTGAAACGTCGTCCGATTCGCTTATCGTCTCGCTGTCCGAGGCGGCGACGTCCGCGGTTGTACCCGAGCCCGCCATCTTGGCGTTGCTCGGTTCGGCGCTCGTCCGGTTTCGGGGCCATCCGCCGTCGGCGTCGCTCACAGATCTGCAAGCCGTAAAAAAGGCTTCAAGCTGAGAAAAACATCAGCGTTCCTGGGGCAAGCGGAGCAGCGTGGTTTGCGCGCTTCTCCTGTCGCTCGTTCCGGGTGCACCACCCCAGAAACCGGCTGTCGCAATAGAGAAGTGACTTTTTATGGTCGGATTGGCGCCAATGGCACGCTGGGCGGCCGCCTTCACATTATCTGGAAGATTACATGCCGTTCCAGCCCTTACTCTTGCGCAAAAAAAGCGGCGCCCGCATTAGCCGCGCCGCTAAAGTGTGCTTTTGGCTGAAATGTGCTTTGGCATAAACGATTGTTTTGGCTGAAATGTGCGTGAAGGATGTAGGCGCGGGTCACACTTCCATCTTGCCGCCGTTATCGCCCGCCACCGTAATCGTAGTCGTGCCCTGGGCGCTCGCGAGAGTTTGATTGCGGATCAACCCCTGATCTCCACCACCACCGAACACGGAAGAGACGAGTACCGGCGGTCCGGCGGCGAAATATTTCGCTTTTGACATGGTCGTGGGCTTCTGGATCTTAGCGCCCATGGGGTTGATCGGATGTTTGAGCCATTCCTTACAACGTCAACTGATTGCCAAAAGTTCTACCAGGCATAGTGACAGACACCCCGATTGATGACAACATTTAATTCGGATTAGCCGGTTCGGCGGGTTCTATGCGGCGGGGCTACTTCGTCATTGGGTGATGCTTTGCGATACCGGCGCGGCGAGCGTCGACACCTGTCCCGCATCCAGGATTGGAAGCGCGGAGGACACGACGGAAATGTCGACCCTGCTCTGAACCTGGCCAGGGACGGTCGGTATCGGCGAAGCCTGGAGTTGGCGCCAATAGCCCCCTCCTGCGCCATCAGCGGTGGTATGCGCTGCGATGCTCGGAGCGCAGCACGCCGTGGCTACGGCTGTACCGAACACGAGATCCACTCGACCTATGCTCAAACCCTGAAACTCCATATTAATTTGCGCATGGCTTGCCTCGCTTCCGGACGCGGTCGCCGAGCTGGTGGAATTGATTGCGGCACCACCCCCGCCGCCGTTGACCGCGGTCCGGGTAGAACCGTCCGCTTGGGTGGACGGAGCATTGCTGGCGGAGGCCACAGCCTGCGACATAGCGTAGTGCAAGGTAATAAGGCCAACAAAAGGTAAAGCTGATACCGGAGTGCCCGAGGACGCCAGAGTGTTGGTCAAGGCGATTGTCTGAGGCCCTGGACCGATCGCGGTGGCGGTGGCGTTGCTGATGGCGTCTGACGAACCCGCGGAGATTTGGTCCATCTCGATTTCCGTTAATGACCGGGATCCGCCGAAACTTTGAATTGGGTTGGCTGCCCCGCAGCCGTTAACCGATGCCGCCACCACGAATATTGTCATGCGGCCCCAGCGGTTGCCCATTTTCGCGCGGTTCCTGCAGCACGAGCTCAGCATGACGCGGCCGCGCCCCTCTTATAACGGAATGATTAATGCGAAGACCGAATGGTTAACCGCGTTTGGCGAGCCTCAGAGCAACAATCAACTTTATCGGGATATCTTCAATATTTCGAGATCAGGCAAGGCAATTTTCGGTCAAACTTACAATCCGGCCTCCCACAGGTTAGAGCGAGGCCTGGGCCATGCAGGCTACATGTCGGATTGGTGCTCTTCACGAAATATCAAAATTGATTGATGTCAATCAATATCATCAGAGTACCGCAGCTAATGGTATGCCTCGAAAGGGTCATAACGGCTCTCGAACGGTCGTGTTTTGGTTTAATGCGCCCTTAGCGTGCATTACAAATTCATTACAGGTCAATCGGGCATCAATCATTCAAAAACCTTTGACGATTGAGGGGCTAACGCTTTAGATTAATAGGGGAGGGAAGAATTGAGACAATTGTATCATAAATAGCTAATCCGTAAGTTGGATAGCTCCCTCATTAACGAACATTCGCGCGACAGCAGCCCCGTAATGTCTGAGAACGGAGGTGCGATTGATTTTGAAGGGAGTGCGTCATGCATCTACCCGCATTTGTGCCGGATCTTAGTGTCAGAAGAAATAACAGACATGGTGTGCACTTTCGCCAAAGACGCGGCCGTAACTTCGCTGAGCTCGCGGTCTCGGCGGAGGAGACGTGGGATTTGCATCAGAGGCCGCCGGTTCTAATCGCACTGATTGACCCGAAACCATTGACCCGTGAATCAATCATAAGGATGCTCGGCGACGCCCTTCCCGAGCACGTGAAGCTCGCTGGGGCTTCCAGCTTCGACGCGCTACTCGACCCCATTGAGGCGGGCCAATCACCCCGTACTCAGGCAGATCTTAGCTTGGCGATATTATATATACGAAGCGCGGGAGTTACCGACGATTGGGTGCAGGAGCAGCTGCAGATGATCAGAAATCAGCAACGTGAGTTGCCCGTTATAATGATCTCTGATCGAGAAGATGCCGATGACATAATCAGCGCGCTTAATTATGGGATACGCGGCTATATCCCAACTTCGATTGCGGCGGAGGTCGCCATCGCTGCTCTAACATTGATCGAGGCCGGAGGCACCTATGTTCCAGCGGATGCACTGCGGTCTGAAGGAGCTGAGTTTCAAAATCATCGCAATGACGATGAGCCGGTCCACGTACCGGGCGAACCAAGCCTGACGTCGCGAGAACTCGCAGTCATCGATCTTCTGCGCGAGGGGAAGTCCAACAAGGTGATCGCGATACAATTGAGGATGAGCGAGAGCACCGTTAAGGTCCACGTGCGGAACATCTTGAAGAAGCTACGCGTAACCAACCGAACTGGCGCCGCCATGGTTGCCAACCGGCTACTCGCGCAGAGGGCAACCGCGACGAACGGTTTGTCCGTGATCACCGATGTGTTCACTCAATGACCAGTTACACCAAAGCGGTAGGTAGATGACAGGACCACTTGGTATTTCGGCGCGCTGTTGGTCAGCCCGAGTCCGACCTGTAGATCGACCAGAATGCCGCGGCCGAGGATGCTCGAAGCACCAAACGTCATAACCGGTTGGACCGTGTTCGAACCCGGGATTGTGATCCCATGCACACTCACGTTCTGAACGAAATTCTGGGTCAGCACCGCGCGTAGCGAGGTTTCCGGGCTGGTCGCGAGAAATACGCCAGATTGAAAGGTGAACTGGTTCCCGGGATTAATACTATTTGTCTCGAACGCTCTGGTGTAGCCGCCCGTGAAGTTGAAGACGAGCGGATCTTGGCGCTTCAACGCGGTCAGCAAGAAGCTGAGCCTGTTGTCACCGCCGTTCAGGGGAACCCCGTTGGCCCTCATCGGGCCGGTGGGAGCCTCCCAACTGACGCGACCCAACACGCTTGGAATCCAGCCGTTCTCGTGTACGAGCGTCTTCGCTACACCGACGCTGAGATCGCCGACAGAGTTCCCCCAGCGGTCAGATACTTGTTGTGGCGGCGAGACAACATTATCTATGTTTTGCTGCTCATCAAAATTCCATGGCAGCGCTACCTCGATCTGCGATTCCCAAGGCAGGCCGACCCGAGCGTCGAGAATCGGGGTAATCTCGTTGCGGTTCGTATTGAACAGCACCAGGGTCGGGAACTCGCGGCGGACATAGCTGATAAGGGGCTCAATTTCGGCAAACCCTGTCGGCACCAGCAAGTTGCCGGTGGCGACCAAGGTGCGCTCCAGGGCACGCTCCGCCGCCTCGGGGTTGACCTCGAATTGTCCGGGCGCCCGAGCCGCCGCCGTTGGCGAGGCCGGTGCGATGGGCGGGGCTGGCGTCGCTGTTGTAGACGGAGGCGTCGCTTGCGCTGTCTGCTCAGGCGCAAAGGAAACCGCAGTCGCTGGCGATCGCGCCAAGGTCGACGAGGTCGCCACCGCCGGGACGATCTTTGACGACGAAGCAGGCCGGCTCGCAGCTTGTTTGCTGACTTGCCGCTCCAGCTTCTCGACGCGACGCGCCAAACTATCGATCAGCGCGTCCCGCTTACGAATTTCCTTTTGGAGTTCCTTGACGCTGGGTTCTGCTGTGGCGCTTGGGTCTGCCGTCTGAGCCAGCGCCGGCGTCGCGACCATTGCTACCGCCCACGCAAGCACAATGGATTTTACCACTGTCCTGCCCCGAGGCGCACACTGCCCCCTCATCCCCCGCACGCGGCTTCCCCTTTCCGCGAAGTCAGTCGAACGTTACGAATTCGTCAGACTGTGGACTCATCCTGCTTACCGGCTCAACTCCCGGTCGTTTAACGAGGAAGCCAACGTGCCCCATGCTTTTGCCGTAGTCAAGCCACATGCGCTTGAACTTCTCGATTGTCATGGTCCGGTTTCCCCAAGCCGGATCTGCAAGCAGTACACGGTCGCCCATGACACCGCGGAAGATGACAAAATGGTTGTAGCCCAGTGCATCGACCGGCACCATTATTGGTGCGTCCTCGATCAGGTCGTTAAACTCGAGCTGACCGAAACCCTCGCCTTTGAAGCCGTGCGCCTCGACATAGCGCTTGAGATCGAGCAGAGAAAATCCCTCGCGGATCTGCACCAGATTGGGATGTTGGATGTATTCTTTGCGACGGCCCATCAGACCTTGCGCCACCTGCTTTTCGGTGACGGGATCGCCCCATTCATATTTCAGCAGCGTCGCAAGCGCGGCCGCACCGCAACTCAAATCCCAGCTTTGTATGATGACGTCGTGGTGCCGCATCTCCAGCATTGACCGGACGGGTTCGTCCTTTATCACCGTGATGCGGAGAGGAGGGGCCTTCGAGGTGACGGCCTGGAAGGTTTTGTTAATGCCCTGCGCGACCGCCGGGTCGGCGGGGCTATCCGCGGCGGCTTCGCCCGCGGGGTCTAACGAGGCATATTGGCTATGCCGGTTTGCCGTTGATGGCGGGGTTGCCCGAAAGGCGTCGTTGATGCGCTGTGCGACAGAACCGCCGTTGCCGGCAGCTGGCGAGTTGCTGCTGCTTGCAGCTGAGTGTTCCACGGGCGCCAAAGCAGCAGCAGGTTGCGGGGACGAGGGCCGCTCGGAAAACCCGCAACCGCCCAGCAGCAGCGCAACGAACCCCAATGCACCCGCCGCGGAGCGAATCCCGCGTTTTCTCATCAGGCATCCCTCTGCTCAAAGCAGCGCGTTCAGAAACGGTGCGACCCGCATATGAACTAGACGTTATCCGGGTTGTCAAGGACCTGGCAGCCAGACGAGCCGGACCCCGGATCGAATGTACCGGGGCCGGCTTGCTGCAAACTACTAGCGCCACGTCAACGCCTCCCGCGGAGGGCGGGAAGCGTCACTGAGCATGGCTCAGGTTGGCAGCAGGGAGCTGACGTTACCAAACGCCGATTGCACACTGATGAAACCAGCGGCCGCATTGATGTAGCAGAGACCGGCGCAACTCGCAGGCGTATGATTAATCGCGAGCAGCACGGTCGAGAAGTCGCTCTGCTCTTCGACTCTGAGATCAAAGCCGGCGGTAACCTTGTCCATCTGCGTGTTGGTCAGCGGTTGTCCAGCCAGCGCGCCGCCGGCCAGAAACGGTAGAATGGCAAAACCCAATCCTAATTTATTCATTTCGGGACTCCTTTCAAGAACGGTGTCTTAACCACGGCATGCTTTTAGTTGCGATCAGCAGCTCGCGGTGCACGCAGCCACTGACGACGCGCCGACCGAGAGATACGAGTTGGTTATCGCCGACGAGGCCTCACCCGTGGAATAGGACTGGCCAATCGCTATGCCGAAACCCAACACCAGATCCTTCTGCGCCGTATAGGAGTTGGTGTATGTGGCGACGGTCGCGTCCAAGTTGCCGAACGCAGCTCCCGCGGCAGTTGCGTTGGAGAGAAAATTGGCACCTGCCGTGATCCCTTCCATCTGGCCTTCGGTCAGTGGCTGAGCCGCATTGCCGCTACCGGCAAGCGCCAGCAACGATGCCCCAACCAGCAGGGCGCAAAACTTGATCTTCATCGAGATCCCTTTCAAGCTTTCACGTTGTAGACGAATACGTTGTGGTTTCCAATGGAACCAGCTACCGGGAATTAGGGACTGAAGCCCGGTAGAGCCACACCCGCGGTGAGCGAGGACGAAGCCGACGACGAGGTAGAACCGGCCACCGCTTTATAGACGGTCAGTACCTTTGAGATCACCGATCCTGTCCCGCCAGGATTGGGGCTCATAACGTTTATAGTCGTGTAGCCTGCAAGTTCGGCCACGGTGGCTGTCGTTGTCGTGATAACCCCGCCCGAGGCGTTAGCCGCGCCGGTGGCGAAAGCGCCAAAACCGGCGGTAACCTGATCCATCTGATGCTCGCTCAGCGGCTGTGCTGCAAAAGCAACGCCCGATAGAAACGGCAATGCCGCTATTCCCACTAATAACTTATTCACCTGGACCTCCTCTCGTCGAAACTAGGGCCCGGAGCCATCTCCAAAGCCCAACGATAGCCCTCGTGAGGGATCATAACGCTCCGGGGCTGCCGTCTGGTGCAGGGGCGGAGCTTATGCTCACGAGAGCTAGAACATGCCATCGGGGCAAGATCAGTGAGCGGCTCAGTGAAAGGCAGGCGGTGACGCATCAGATAAAGATATGTAACCTGCCCCCGCAATAATCCCTCCGGTAGCATAGCTGAAACCAAGCGCGATCGTCTGGCCATTGACCGTATTCGTCGCGTTAAACTCGTTTGTATATGTCAGATTGCCAGCTGCGCTGGCCTTCGTTGTCACCGACCCGGACGAGGTTCCCGTCCCCGGACTCAACGGATTGTTGCCCACGACGCCGACGGCCCCGGCCGCAACAGCCGCCGAGCCCTGCGACGGGTCATTAGGGAAGCCGCCGGTGACGGTAGTAAAGGTGCTGCTTCCGCCCTGGGTAATAAACCCGTTAGCCTCGCCGTTAGCTGTGGCGGTGGCAAGGGCTCCCGCTACGGCGCGATCCAGCTGCACGTCAGTTAGCACTACTGGTTGACCGGCGTGGGCTGCCCACGTCGCGCATAGCAGTACACTTGCTACGGCGAGCGGCAATGCCCTTAATTTGATTCCCACATTCCCTCCACATGCTGAGAACCGCGAACCGCGGTGACATAAAAAGCACTCTTGCAGTTGATTGACGCTAGAGTTTAAGAGCCTGGTATGCAACGACGCAAAGGTCGTACTACTTATGATCTTTAGTAATTCGGCATTTAGTCATGAAGGCTTATACTTGGGCGTGACCTCAAAGGTTAATAAATTAACAAACCCTGATCGGCACGGCCGCCGCATGGCCAAACGCTTGCCGGCACGAAATGACAGCGGTCGCCCTCGCCCCTCTGTTCCGCAGTTCGTTACCGCCTGCATCTTCGCTCGAATGCGGCCCAGCGGCGACAATGGGAGCGGCCGGCAATATTTGTGGTACTACCCGGATTTTGTGGCAGTAGACGCCCATTTTATTCCATACTGACTTGGCTCTCGTGGTTATGGGGGAAATTCACCCGATGAAGTCTCCTGGGCAGCCGATGAGCATGGGGACCCAACCCGGCCGCAACGATCCCTGCCCCTGCGGCAGCGGGCGGAAATTCAAGCGGTGTTGCGGCGCGGCGATGCCGCAGACGGCAAATGCGCGCACCGGGAAACCTTCACCGCCGGCCGCTGCCCCGGCCAGTGCCGTCTTTCCGCAAGCTGGAACGGGAAATATACTCGATGTCGATTTCTCGCCCGAGGCGGATGCGACCCGCGGGATATCCGGACAGCTCCGACAAGTCCGAGCGGGCCCCCCCGGCTCACCATTCACTGAAAAGGGTGCGTTCGGTGCGGTGGGTGTATCGCGGCCTTTGCGAGCGAGGGTCATCGACGCCGAGCGGCAACGGCAGCTGGGGGCGCGGTACTTGGAGGCGGGACAGCTTGGAGCCGCCATCGCCGCGCTGCGCCGCGCAACCGAACTCGACCCCGGGGATGCCGAAGCACAGCATTTGCTTGGCCGCGCCTTTTTGCGTGACGGCCGGCTCGGCGACGCCGCCGACAGCTTGCGGCTGGCAATCGTCTTGAAAGATGATCTCGCCGCCGCCCACCGTGACCTCGCCTTGGCGCTGGCTGTCGCCGGCCAGGATCGCGAAGCGGTGGCCGAGGCTCGGCGCGCTGTCGAACTGGCGCCCGAACACGCGGACGGCCATCGCCTGCTCATCGAGCTGCTCGAGGCGGCCGGCGAGACCAAAGAAGCCGCCGAATGCTCGCGCCGCGCAGCCGCTCTCGCCCCAGATACGACAGCGGGTCGGCTCGATCTGGTCAGGGCCCTGACAATGGAGGGCAATTTCGAGGAAGCCGAGATCCGCCTGCGGCAGGCGATCGCGCTCGTTCCTACTAGCGACGAACTGCACAAGGCTCTGGGAGAGGTCCTTGCCGAGAAGGGGCAGTTCGATGCCGCCATCGAAGAGTGTGACCGCGCGCTCGATTTGAACCCGCTGCTGGTCGCCGCGCATTACACCGCGGTCCGTATCAGAAAATGTACCGAGGCCGACCGTCCCAGGCTGCGGCTCATGCTCTCCACTTTGGGCGATGCGTCGATCGATGACGTGAAGCGATCTATTCCTGCATTTCGCCATCGGTAAGTTGCTCGACGATCTCGGCGAATATCGGGAAGCAATCCGTCATTTCGACATCGGAAACGGCATCAGAGGCAGGAACACACCATTCAACCGGACCGGGCTTGTGGAAGTTATCGACCGGCTGATCGGGCGTTACACCGGCGATTTCTTCACAGCCCATCGAGGCTTCGGATTGGAGGACGAGACGCCACTGTTGATCGTCGGTATGCCGCGCTCCGGGACAACCCTGGTCGAACAGGTCCTCTCCAGCCATCCGGCAATCGCCGCCGGCGAAGAGCAGTTTTTCTGGTCCAACCATGCCAGCTCTGCGGGATTGCCGAGGCAACTGCCCTCACCGGAGAAGCGGGGCGCGCTCTCGCGGCGGAATATCTTGCGCTGCTGCGTCGGATCGGGCCGTCCGCCGCACGGGTCACCGACAAGCAACCCTTTAACTTTCAGCAATTAGGCTTAATCCATTTGGTTCTACCGAAGGCGCGGATCATCCATTGCCGGCGTCATCCGGTGGACACCTGTCTGTCCATGTATTTTACGTTTTTGCAGGCGATCCGTTCGTCAGCAACAAGGCCGATCTTGTCTTCGCGTACCAACAATATGACCGAATCATGCATCATTGGCGTAAGGTGCTGCCATCCGATTGTTTTCTGGAAATCGATTACGAGAGGCTGGTCGCCGATCGCGAGGCGATCACCCGTCAGCTGATCGCCTTTACTGGCCTCGACTGGCACGATCGCTGCCTGCAGCCCGAGCGCAACGAGCGGGCGGTGACGCCGCGAGCCTGTGGCAGGCGCGACAGCCGGTATACGCCACCTCTGTCGAGCGCTGGCGCCGGTATGAGCCGTGGATCGGAGATCTCCGCCAACTGCTACCCGTCGCCGATACCACCGGCTCACATCAGTTATGACATGAGCAGCCGGTCACCGTGCAGCAGCGCAAATCGAAACAACCGCCCGAGCACGCCGGCCGACGCCATGCGGCTCGCTATGCGCTTCGGCATCCGGCCGCGTAGCGCAGTGGTGGCACTTAGCGGCGAGACGGGGCTGGCGTTGGGGCCACACAACGGGCGAAGCGATCGGCGAAGGGGCGTCATTAGCGTCAGCGTCGCTACCCAGCGCTCAGCGACCCTCACTTGTTCGGAGCGACCAGTCACGATGAACCACATCAATGATTTTTCCGCGCTTCAGCGGAGATTCGCGGAGGCAGCGGACTGTCATGGGCAGGGTGACCTTGCGCAAGCGGAACGCGGTTATCAAAGCCTGCTCACTGAATTTTTTAAAATGAAGGACGGAATCGACCAAAACACGCTATTGTTAGCCATCCTTAATAACTTGACGGTATTGTATATTCAAACCGAGCGGTATAATCAATCCATTGCTTTGACACAAGAGGTCTTGAAATGGTCGCAAGGCAAAGATGCAGCGACCGTGGATCCCCATTTTTACGTGGAAGCATACAAAAATTTGGGCACGGCGTTGGAGATCCTCGGTCGTGCGGAGGAGGCGCGCCACGCTACGGAGGCGGCAATTCGTCTGGCGCCAAACAGGATCGATCTGTACAGAGTTCTGGTGAAATTAAAGCACTTCGCCGAGAACGATGGCCATCTGCAATGCATGGAGAGGCTGGCTCAGCATATGGAGATGCTGACCAGTGAAGAGCAGATGCAGCTCCATTTCGCGCTCGGTAAGGCGTTGGCCGATCTCGGTCGACACGAGCAGGCGTTCGCTCATCTGCTTGCTGGCAATACTATTAAGCGGCGACAGATCGTGTATGACGAGGCGAAGGTATTGCGGTCTTTGGACCAAATTCGAGCAGCATTCACCCCCGAACTGATGCAGAAGAATCGCGGCTGGGGCCATCCGTCTTCGGTTCCAGTGTTCATTGTCGGAATGATGCGTTCCGGCACCACTCTAGTGGAACAGATTTTGGCAAGCCATCCGCAGGTTTTTGGCGGCGGCGAGTTAAACTATTTTAGGGAGACCGTCGCTCAGCTTCTTGGCTCGGCGAGCGCGCCCTTGACCTTTTCTGATGACGTCCTCTCTGATGACGTCCCGGTCCTCGCCGGTGCTCAGCTGCGTCAGTTGGGCGGCGCGTATCTTGAGCGGCTCGGCGCAGCGACATCATCCGCACAACGCATCACCGACAAAATGACGCTGAACTTCCGCTTTGTGGGCCTGATTCATCTTGCTTTGCCGCACGCTCGCATCATTCATTGCCTACGCGATCCGATCGACATATGCCTGTCCTGCTTCTCATTATTATTCGCCAACGGGCATTCATATGCCTATGACCTGGGTGAGCTCGGCCGTTTTTATCGCGGTTACGCCCGGCTGATGGCGCACTGGCGCAGCGTGCTGCCTAGGGGCGTGATGCTCGAGATCGATTACGAAAACCTAGTCAACCACTTTGACCACCACGCCCGGGAGATTGTTGCGCATTGCGGTGTTGAATGGGACGATGCTTGTCTCGCTTTTTATAACACACAGCGGCCGGTGCTGACGGCGAGCATGATTTAGGTACGGCGGCCGGTTTATCGCAGTTGATCGGACGCTGGCGCGCCTACGAAGGGTTGCTGGGTCCGCTCCTCGAGGCGCTCGGGCTCGATAAAAGCAGCTAACAGGCCCGGCGGGTCCGGCGATCGGCAAATGGTCTCGACCGCGATTATTTAATTTACGGGCGGGGAAGGTAGGCAAAATGATGGAGAGAAGCAGCCGCGCCCTGCTTTTCAGCATGCCGAAGTATTGGCACCGACTTACGCTCGCTGGCGCATCGCCAACGGATTGCGCGCCGCCGGCGCCCGGGCCGCGGTAGAGCTTCTGCTTACCTTACATGGGTCGTCCGCCAATAAACGCGGGTACTTGGACGAAACCGGCGTTAGCGTTGAGGTAGCAATTGACGCAGCTGGGTTCGCGGACCGGGAAATTGGTGACGTGTGAGCTATCGGGGCTCCCGTTGACGGTGACCAGAGCGACGGAGGGGTTGGTATTTACCACAATAAACGAACTAAACCCGGCGGCGACCGTGTCCATCTGCTCATCGGAGAGCGGCTGCTCCGCAAACGCGGCGGTCGTCAGGAACAGCAGCGTCGCCGTAGCGGCCGGCAACTTCTTCATCAGGGACCTCCCTCGGACCCGTGGCCATCCCCCAGGATTAGGGGATTGTGATTTTTGACGAGATCACGCCGCGATGCATGCGAGATCGGTTTCCGCGGCTCAACCGGGAATGGCTCGCGATCGATCGTTCGTGAGTACAGCATCCCGGCGGGGGGCTTCAGCACGCCAGGATCGCGCTTCTGACCGGCCGGGGCAACGCCAAATCGCGCGCCGCCGGGGTAAATGGCATAAAACCGAGAGCAAACCTTCGCGCGTCGCGGTATCCGCCATTCGCCGCAATGACCGACACGCGCCTGCAGCCCTGGAAATGACTGACCGCGTGCCGCGGCTGTTGCCGCTTATCGCCCAGCATCGCACGATCGGGCAAGCTTTAGTGCGTGCCAGCGGACTGAAATCCTCGGTTCCGCACGCGCCACTAGCGTCGATAAATGGCGCGATCAGGGGGGCACGCCCAAGCCGTGAAGGATCACGGTCCCCGTGGGGATCGCCTGGGACCCACCCGACGCACCGGGCGACGTTCCTATCGGTGTGGACGAGGTGGTGGGTGGTGGGATAGGCGCAACGATCACGCATCCGCTCACACAATCCACTTGGGTAGTCGTCGTGCTCGCGGTCGTGAGCGTGCCGGTGGCGTCGACGTAGGTAACAACAGAGGAAGTAGAGGTTGAAGTGATGCTGGCGCACGCCCCGCCAGCACTACACGACGGGACAGACGGCAACGCGCCCGCGCTGATCTGATCCATCTGCGTGTCGCTCAGGCGATCAGACGCCGAGACACTTCCGGCGCCGAGCGCCAACATTACCAGGCAAGCAAAAAGCAACGTTCTCATGGGTCCCTCCCACAAACGGGCTTTGCACTCCGGTTGATGCCATTGGCGGGCTTGTCCAGTAAAGCGGGGAGGCAAGCGTCGCCCGATCGTGCATTTGATAATTAATCTTCCAGCTGATAAACACAAACACGCATGGGTCGTACGCACAACGGACATTTGGTCCGCGGAGAAAATTACCCTCGATCGGCGTACTTAGCAAAAAAACGAGGCCGGATTGACTTTGCCTGCTGGATGTACGCATTGTTGCTTAAAGGTCGCCGCCCCTAGGCCGGATGGCGCGCGGCGCATTCACCCCCGGTGCCGCCCAGGATACGGCCGGCCTCCTTGCCCATCCAAACGCCGAAAAGCACGGACGTCGGAGAGGGTGCAAGCTCGATTTAAAGTGAGTACGAAAGTGACGGCGCATCCGGCGTAAACATAATGGGCTGAGCCCGCGCTAGGGAAGCGAAAAGGCCGTGGGTGGGCGCCCCGCTCTCCAAGTCTCCCACATCCGCGAATATGCCGCCTCGAGATTGCGGGCGTAGCGCTTGGTGTCGAAAAGCGGGTAAGTCAGCCGGTTTTGCGCGAGGCGCTCTTGCAGTCCTGTCAGTAGCTTGTCGTCGCGAGCGAGCCGCAGCGCCAACGTCTCATACTCTTCGAGCAGAGGTCGTGACGAGCTCGTGCAACCCGACCGCGTGAAGCATACTGCCCGCGACCCGGCCGACAAAGCAATTGCCGGCGCAAGTTAGCACCGGCAGCCCCGCCCACAGCGCGTCGCTGGCCGTCGTATGGGCATTGTAGGGAAGGGTGTCGAGAAACAGGTCCGCACGCGGTGGCGGGCCAGGTGATCTGGGTAGAAGGGCAGGCGCGGCGCGAATATCAGGCGCTCGGGCATCGCGCCGCGGGCCGCCGCCTCGCGCGCGAGCTTGGCCTTCGCCAAAGCGTTGGCGCTCTTGTTCCACGGGTCCAACAGCCACAACACGCTGTCCGGGACCGCGGTTAGCAATCGCATCCAGATGTCGAAGAAGGTGGGGGTGATCTTATGGCTGTTGTTGAAGGAACAGAAGACAAAACCCACTTCCGGCAAGCCGCATTCGGCGCGCGAGGGCGTGCGTTCGGCAATTTCCCGCGTGTCGTCGTTGCATTGGTAGCAGTCAGGCAAGTGCACCAGCCGCTCGCTGAAGAAGGGCTGCTGATCCATTGGTACGACGAACCGATCGACGATGATGTAGTCGATAAAGTCCGCCCCCATAGTGGCGGTGAAACCGAGATAATTGACCTGGATCGGCGCCGGTCGGTAGGCAAGGATCTCGGTCCTGGCGTCCCCGGTGTAGCCATTGAGGTCGATCAGGATGTCGACGGCATCGCTGCGGATCAGCTCGGCCACCTCCCGGTCTCGCATGTCACGGATGTCGACAAACCGGTCAAAGGCGCGCTCGAGGCGGGCGCGATACGGGCCGTGGTCGTCGGGCCCGTAGGAATAGCCAACGATCTCGAAACATCGGCGATCATGCTGCTCAATCAGCCCGGAAATCAGAATAGCCACCGTACTCTCGAGGAAGTACTGGGACAGATAGCCGAGGCGGATTTTCTCGCCTCGGCGCGGCTTTGCGCGCGGAAGCATGGGGGAAGCGCGGGCGGCGACCGCGGCAGTGATTGACGAGCGAGATCGAGCTGCTCGCGGGGCGTCGACGAGAGCGCGAGCAGTCAGATCGGCGCGAGAGGCGAACCGAGGTCTTGATCGCTTCTCGGGCCTTGACTCGTCTTCGCGATAGTTGCCCCAATCCCAGATACGCTGCCTGTTGTAAAACCACTGACCCATTGCGTAGCCGGGTTCTAGAGCGGCGGCTCCGACGGAGGGGCTTCGTGTAGCCTCCCCTGAAAGCGAAGGCGATGTCGCGGTTGTGCGACGCCGCGGCATCATCCGGCGCCAAGGCCAGCGCCGTCGGACCTCTCCAGCGCCTCGGCCAGACCCCCGAGCTGCTGAAGGGCGTTGCCGCGGTTGAGCAAGGCCTCGGAAAAATCGGGTCGATCGCCAGCGCCCGGTCGTAACTTTCCAGCGCCTCGGCGAAACGGCCGAGCTGCTGAAGGATGTTGCCGCGGTTGAGCAGGACTCGGCAAAATCCGGCTTGACGGCCAGCGCCCGATCGTAGCTTTCCAGCGCCTCGGCGAAATGGCCGAGCTGCTGAAGGGTGTTGCCGCGGTTAAGCAAGGCCTCGGCAAAATCCGGCTTGAGCGTCAGCGCCCGATCGTAGCTCTCCAGCGCCTCGGCGAAACGGCCGAGCTGCTGAAGGCTGTTGCCGCGGTTGAGCAAGGCCTCGGCAAAATCCGGCTTGAGGGTCAGTACCCGGTCGTAGCTCTCCAGCGCCTCGGCGAAACGGCCGAGCCGCTGAAGGGCGTTGCCGCGGTTGATCAAGGCCTCAGCTAAATCCGGCTTGAGCGCCAGCGCCCGATCGTAGCTCTCGAATGCCTCGTCGAGACGGCTCAAGCTTCTGCAGGGTCATGCCCCGGCTCATGGAGATCTCGCCAAATCCGGGCTACGGCCAACGCCCGGTCGTAGCTCTCCAGTGCCTCGGCCAAACGGCCGAGCTGCTGAAGGGTGTTGCCGCGGTTGAGCCAAGCTTCGGCAAATTCCGGTGTCGATGGCGAGCGCTCGGTCGTAGCTCTCCAGCGCCTCAGCGAAACGCTCGAGCGCTTGCAGCGCGAGACCCGCGGTTGATCAGAGCTGCTGGCGTAGTTCGGGTTGAGGAGCAGGGCGCGGTCATAGCTGGCGACGGCCTCGTCCAAACGGTTTAGGCTATGCAGTACCAGCCCTCGGCTGCAATGATACGAGGGATCGTTGCCGTTGTGCTCGATCGCGCGGCCGATCAATTCGATCGCCGCCTCGTGGCGGCCGGTCTGGTAGGCAAGGCCCCCGAGCACGTGTAGAGCATCGGCGTGACCCGGCACTATGTCGAGAACCCGCCGATAATGGGCTTCCGCCTCAGCGAGGCGG
This sequence comes from uncultured Alphaproteobacteria bacterium, assembly GCA_963777435.1. Taxonomy (GTDB): domain Bacteria; phylum Pseudomonadota; class Alphaproteobacteria; order ATCC43930; family CGMCC-115725; genus AP-15. Next base: position 577,646 of record CAVZQT010000003.1, on the reverse strand, counting down.
CCCGCCTGATGGTGGTCTAGACCCGCCGCTAAAAGCTCGGCAACACCCGGCTGAGGAGCAGCGGGCGCGGTTTGAGAGGAAGATTTTCCGCTGCCGGGGCAAAATTGCCAGTTGTTTCAGGTCGTTGGCGGTTCATTGGCTCTTCCTTATCCGAATCTCTAATCGTAAAAATGTAATAATGGCAAAGCTCAATAGCGCCAGCAGCCGGGATCTGCCGCTTATTGAGGGGATGACCTACTTCCGCTCCTACCAACCGCCGCGCGCAGCCGCACCAAGAGCTGTCCGGGGGTCGTCGCCGAGCGCGACGGGCATTCGACACAAGCCTTGCGCAGCCGCCCTGTCAGAAGCTCTCGCCGCAGCTCCTGGAATTTCGGCCCATTGATTATCTTGTCGAACGGCTCGTCATTGAGATTGCCCAGCGTGAACTGCTTAACGCCGTTGAGCAATCCCATCTAAATCCAATCGTAGAGCTGGTTGACGACCAGATCCGACAGCGTGCCTGCCAGTTGAACACCGGATAGCGGTTATACCCGGTCAGGGCGCGCAGCCGCACCGCCTGCATATTGTAAATGATCGTTCGCAGGTCGACCTTTCGCCGCACACGGCGCAGCAGCTCGCGATCCACCGTATCAATGCTGATGGTTATCCAACTCATCCGCGCCAGCGCGTCGATTTCGGCTTCAGAGAATATCTTTGAAAAGTTCGATGTGATGCAGACCTCGATGCCGCGTGAGAGGAAATGGCCGCAATAGGTTTCCCATGCCGGCAGCATCGTCGTTTCACCATGGCCGTTGATCTGCACAACGCGAACACCCACGCGGGCCATCTCATCGACAAGCGTCTCGATCCGCGAGAAATCGAAATCAACACCCACGTATGTCGGCAAACTCACCGGGCAGTACGTACATCGGAGGTTGCAGTTGCTTGTCGCGGCAAAGATCACCGTGTCGATCGCATCGACCACCAGATCTTTCCAGCAAGACCGCGCGATCGTAGCTCTCCAGCGCCTCGGCGAGACGGCCGAGCTGCTGCAGGATGTTGCCGCGGTTGAGCAAGGTCTCAGAGATATCCGGCCTGATGGCCAGCGCCCGGTCGTCGCTCTCCAGCGCCTCGGTCAAGCGGTCGAGCCGCTGAAGCGTGTTGCCGCGGTTGAGCCAAGCCTCCGCAAAATCGGGTACGATGGCGAGCGCTCGGTCGTAGCTTTCCAGCGCCTCGGCGAAACGCTCGAGCGTTTCCAGCACGAGGCCCCGGTTGATCAGGCTATGGCGTAGTTCGGATTGAGAAGCAGGGCGCGTCATAGCTGGCGACGGCCTCGTCCAAACGGTCTAGACCCTGCAGCACCAGCCCTCGGCTGCAATAATACGAAGGATCATTGCCGTTGAGCTTGATCGCGCGGCCGATCAATTCGATCGCCGCCTCGTGGCGGCCGGTCTGGTAGGCAAGGCCCCCGAGCAGGTGCAGGACATCGGCGTGATCCGGCTCGATACCGAGAACCCGCCGATAATGGGCTTCCGCCTCGGCGAGGCGCCCCGCCTGATGGTGTTGCAGACCCGCCTCTAAAAGCTCAGCAAGCCTCGGCGGAGGAGCGGCGGGCGCGATACAAGGAGGATCTTTGCCTGCGGGTGCAGAATTGCCATGGGCTTGAGGTGGTTGGCAATTCATCGGCTCCTCCTCATCCGCATCTGATCGTCAAAAACCGCAGTAGCGGCAGATCTTGATAAGCGCGGCAGCCGGGGATCATGGTGATGCCATCGATGAAGCATCCCTGGCCGTCTTTAAGCCAGGATCTGCCCGTCGGAAGCCGTAGCGCACCGGCTCGATGTGGCAAACCTCAACTCGTTCGGGGGCTCTCGTGTCCAATAAATCGTTCCCAAAGCCGATAAGGAATCGGCCTTCCTTCAACCAGCTTGTGGGGTTGGGGTAGGACATTTGGATTATTGCGGTTGCCAAATCCAAAGCCGTCCGGAACGTAGTGCGCGGTTAACGATAAGCGGCTCCGGTTCGGATTCGTTCCGGTGAGCGAGCCATGTATTAATCGGGAGTTCCAGAATAGCACATCGCCGGCCTTCATTTCCGGGATGACGATTTCGTCGGCGTACTGCTTGTCGAAGATTTCTGTCATCTCGTCCATGTAGCGGTTTTCGGGCCCAAAGATCCAATCCTCGGGAAAATCTCGCTCGAAATCCTGGGACCCCGGAACGAGAGAACCGGGTTGCCGTGGGATCGATATCCTCGAGCGCAACCCATGCAGCAGTCATGCAGCCAGGCGGATAACTATCCAGATAGTACCAATCTTGATGGGGCCTCGTAGTCGATTGCTCGAAGATCATAACTTGGTACAAGTCGTGTTTGGGCCACAGTGTAACGTTTTGTAAGGCTCGCAGCATCTCGCCGAGCAAAGCCAGATGAAGAATGCCAGCCCTGAACGTATGAGTTTCGGGTTTAGACTGGTGTGCGGATTTACCAGCGCTTCGGTCATGAACCCGGCGGCGTCAAAATGATGCGGCTCGACCATCTGGCTCTGACGCAATAGCGGGTCCGTACAGGTCTTGACCTTATCATAGAACACGGTGGCAAGCTTAGCGACGAGCGGTTGAGGAATGGCGCCGCTTTGAGCGACAAAATAGCCATCACTGGCGTATTTTTGGAAGAGCCTTCATGCCGAAGCACTCCGTTAGATGTCTAAATCCCCGCTGACGCGCCTTTTGCCGTGGCCGCCGCCCTCGCCTCCACTTTAACCGACATTCCTCAGGTACCCACGGCGTTGGGTGCGATTTTTCCTCCACCGAGGCGTCACCGCAACGAAAATTCAATGGCAGCCACTCGCTGTTACAGTCAAATCATTGGTGCGCCGGCCTCGCACGGCTGGAACTCCGTAACCCTGCCGTCGCGGGAGACGGACCTCCCCCGTCGTAGGTCCGTGCTCTCTGACCCTAGCGAGCCTTTATGCTGACGCAGGCCGCGCCCACAGTCGGGCGATGAGTATCCCGATATTCGCGAACATCTGCCGCGACACCGGACCTCGGCCATTCGGAAAGTCACCATGACCCTCATCAGACAATCTCCTTAGGTCGACATTTGCCCGGCTCGGCGATCGCGCGGCCGATCAATTCGATCGCCGCCTTGTGGCGGCCGGTCTGGTAGGCGACACCTCCGAGCAGGTGTAGAACATCGGCGTGGTCGGGCATTATACCGAGAACCCGCTGATAATGGGCCTCCGCCTCGGCGAGGCGCCCGGCCTGATGGTGCTGTAGACCCGCCGCCAAAAGCTCAGCAACACTCGGCTGAGGAGCGGCTGGCGCGATATAAGGAGGACCTTTGCCTGTGGGGGCAGAATTGCCATGGGTTTGAGGTGGTTGGCGGTTCATGGGCTTTTCCTAATCCCAAATATCTACCATAAGACCGCAAGATAATGGCAAAGCGCAATAGCGCCAGCAGCCGGAACGATGACCATCAGCAGGAGCTCCGGTCCGGCGTAGGACCCGCGCTTCGTCCGGCGAGTAATCGGCCCAGTGGCACAGCCGCCTTCGTGCAAAGAACCGGTCGACGCTGGGGTGGAGTTGAGCGTGGCGGCGTGGCGACAACAGATTTTCCACCTCGTCCAGTCGCGCTAGGGAGAGGAGGACTGTACCGAGATTGTTGTGCGCCTCAGCATATTCCGGGGCGAGGCGTAATGCTTCCCGACAGCACGCCTCCGCTTCGGCAAAGCGGCGGAGATGTTTGAGCGCAACCGCAAGTGTGTTGTCGGCCGTTGGAATATCCGGACGCTGCCGCACGAACTCGTGCGTAAACGCCACCGCGCCGTCGTAGTCACCACGCTGAAGCACAGTATCCTTAGATTGTGTAGAGCGCCGACATGATCCCCCCCGGTCATTCAGAATGGCGCGGTAGAGTTGCTCCGCCGGCTCCAAGCGACCCTGCTCGTGCAACGCTACCGCCCGATCAAACACCTCTTCTACTGCGACCGCACGAGCCCCCTGATCCGGCATCACACCTCCAAGATCCGTCTAGGGAAACACTGAACAATGCCGCTACCGGGACATGGTCGCCGGAGGGTGAATTTTGACGAGAGCAGTTCGCAGGCGGCGGGTTCAGTCAGCAGAATTTCCAGCTCGATCGCGGGTAATGCCCAACCTTCGGGCATCGTCGTGTGATTGGTAAACTCCGGATCCTGATGCCTTTGCTGGCGCGAGCAGCGTCTTTTTGACAATCACCAGATTAGCCAGGGCGAACAAGGTGTGGAGCTGCGCGGTGTTCTTGGCCAGCCCGCGGTAGCGCAGCTTCTTATGGCGGAAGCGGTTCTTGACGAGCGGTTCTTGACGATATGAAAGGGGTGCTCGACCCCCGCTTTCGCGGGGGCAGGCTCCAGGCCCGCACCTGCGCCAACCCCCGCTCCTCCGCCTCAGCCAGATCGCGCAAGGCTTTTGGCAGGGCTTTGACAATATGGCGCTTGACCGCGATGTTCCACGACACCGCGCGCTCGGCGTGTTCGGGGCGCCTGGCCGCCCCGCTGTAACCGGCATCGGCGAAGACCGCTTTCTCCCGGCCGTGCAAGACCGCCGCCATCTGGGTGATATCGGCTGCGTTGGCGGCGGTGCCCTTGAGCGAGTGGACCACACCCGAGGCGACATCCACCCCGATATGCGCCTTCATCCCGAAATGCCACTGGTTGCCCTTCTTGGTCTGATGCATCTCGGGATCGCGCGCTTTCTCCTGCTTCTTGGTCACGCTGCCGCCCGATCAAACACCTCTGCCACAGCCAGCTCAACGTTCGCCTCTTTCAGCATCACTCCTCCGAGATCCGCCATAGCAACGGATCCATCATTATGAGCCGTGCAGGTTCGAGATTAGCAACTAGAACACTGCAGCCACCTTAGCAACTCGACAAGAATGCGACCCAAAAAAAGCAGTGCTAGGTGCGTATAAATGAGGTATCTACTAAATAGGTAGTCTCTCGGTTGTCCAGTATCATTAGAGATACAACGAATGGCTTATTAATATCGCCGCGACCTCAAACCTCTCAATTTGGCCGCCGAAAACGACGGTGGACGAAGGAAATGGCCCAAAAACTCGATGGAAATTCTTCCGCCCGCTCGTTCAGTGGCGCAAGTGCGCCAAGGCACCGCGCCTGTCAGGATCGTGCTGGCAAGCACCTTCCGAAACCTCCCAGATTTTATCGCTAATGGGTGAGGCCTCGTCTAAGATCAGGATGACCCGGCGACCCTTATTGTGCAGCCCGGCAAAAAGTTTTCCTCGCTCCACAGGATGGCGTCGGCACGCCATAGCCGCTCGCGCTCTGGTTGGGCGGACAACATAGCTGTTGCGGTTGCCTTGAACCAGTCGCGGTTCATCATCAGCCGAAGCCATTTGATGACCTCCGGCTAGGTTTTTGTCCGCAGTTGCGAGTTGGTGTTCGCGGTCACGACAATGCGGGGGTTGGGCATTGTCGAGAGACCCCACAGAATTACCCATGCCGCCACAGTCGACTTGCCGACGCCGTGCCCACTCGCGCGCGATCAAGATTGGCAGAAGGTTTGCTATCTCGGAACCCTCGCGCAGCCGGCGGCCGAGTTCGGCCATTAGTTCGAACTGCCAGTCACGTGGCCCAGCGGCGTCGGCGAGCTCCGTCCCGGCCTCGCCCCAAGGGAAGGCGAAGAAAACGAAGCCGAGCGGGTCGAGCGCGTACGAGGCGACTCGCTCGATCAATATTTGGTTCGGATCAGTCGCGGCGATAGCCATAAGCCTCGAACTCGTCGCAGATCGTCTGCATGCAGCCGACGATCTCGGCCTCGTCAAGACGCGCCGCTGGCGCATCGTAGAAGGTAGATCGGGGCAGCCCCATCAGGCGACATCCTCGCGCGACGGAGAGACCGCGGGGCCGGCAGTGACGGACGTAGTCCCGCTTCTCGGCCGCGGTGCGCTTTTGAGCGCCCCCTTTAGAAACTCGATCTCGAGAGCCTGCCGGCCGACCATCCGCTCGAGCGCCGCGATCTTGGCTTCATATTCCTGCAGGAGATCAGCCGCCTGGACGTCGTCATCGAGCGCGCCGGCCTCGTACTTCTCGACCCAGATGCGGATCAGCTGGCGCGAGATATCGTGCCACTTTGATAAACCATGGAGCGTTTCACCGGCGATGAACTCTTGCGCCACCTGGCGCTTAAATGCGGCGCTGTGCGAACGATGCTTGGTCATGGCCTTCATCCTCTGAAAGCCCAGCATCGATGGTCAATTCCTAACCCGTTACCTGTCCACCCTCAGGGGCGCACTCCAAAACGGGGTGAAACTTCGCCGCCGATTGACAGTCGCTTTTTCGGATCGGGTTTGCAGCTCCATCGCCATCAGGCAGAGGCGCTGGCGGCGGCCGGCCGCGGCGACAACTACCTCGTCTCGACCGGCACCGGGTCTGGGAAGAGCCTTACTTACCTCATTCCTATTTTCGACGGCATTCTGCGCGATGATCCGACCCGCCACAGCGTGCAGGCGCTGATCGTTTATCCGATGAACGCGCTGATCAACAGCCAAGTCGAGCCACTTGAAACCTTTCGGAAAGAAAACTGGCCGGATTGCCCGGTGCAGTTCGCGCAATACACTGGCCAAGCCCGCGAGGAAGTTCGACAGCAGCTTCTCCAGGATCCGCCGCATATCCTGCTCACGAACTACGTGATGCTCGAATACATGCTGATTCGGCCCGCAGAGCGGGCGCTGGTCAGCGAGACGACCCGCGAGCTGCGCTTTCTTACCGTCGACGAGCTGCACGTCTACCGCGGACGCCAAGGCGCCGATGTGTCAATGCTGCTGCGCCGGCTGCGCCAGCGAGCCGGCGGCCGAACCTGCAATGCGCCGGCACTTTCGGCGACGATCGCGTCCGGCGGCGACTGCGCCACGCGGCGCGCGCAGATCGCCGAGGTCGGTAGTCGCCTGTTTGGGGTACCCGTCGCTCCGGACAACGTCATCGACGAGACATTGGAGCGTGTAGCGTAAGTTCCCTTACCGACCATTGGCGAAAAGCTTTGCGCCGCAGTCGAGATGCCGGCGCCTTTGGCCGATCGCGCCGCAGTCGTTTCCCATCCGCTCGCCGCCTCGGCGGAGGAGACATTCGGGCTGACCTCGGAGGATGGCCGCCTGGTTAGGCGACCGCCGATTTCCTTTGCCGACGGCGTTGCGGTGCTTGCCGATGCAACTCTGTTGCGCTCCGAACAATGCGAGGCGGCGCTGAAGGCCGTTCTCGAAGCAGGCAACCAAGCCCGGCTGGCATCCGGAGAGCCGGTATTCGCCTCTCGGCTGCACCAGTTTCTTGCCTCCGGCGGCAGCGTGCATTCGACGATCGATTCACTGGCTCGGCGAACTCTTGTCAATGAAAGAGCAAGTCTATGCCGAGGCAGATGGCGACCACACAAAGCGGGTCCTGTTCCCGCTTGATTCTGCCGTGAGTGCGGCCAGGAGTACTATCTCGCCGGTCTGGTGCGAGATGGTGAGGCGATGCGGCTGGTCCCGCGCTCACCCTTGCTCAATGCGACCGGCGACGATGAGGAGGAGGACGAGCCCGGATATTTCGCAATCGAACAAGAGGGCCTCTAGTCCGAGGAGGAGGACCTTCCCGATAACTGGCTCGACCCGCGCAGCGGGAATATTAAGGAGCGTTATCACGCCCATCGGCCGCGGCAACTGTTCGTGCTCGGTAATGGAACGATCAGCGGCAAGGACGCGGGCGGCGCGATCGAGGGGTGGTGGCAGCCGCGACCCTTGCTCTTTTGTCCCCGCTGCCGGGCATCCTATGACCTGCGCGAGACCAGCGACTTCCGCAAGCTCGTCACCCTGAGCAAGACCGGCCGATCGACGGCGACAACAATTCTCGCTACCGGTGCAATCCTGGGATTGCGGCATGACGAGGACGTGCCGCCCGACGCGCGGAAGCTACTGAGCTTCACCGATAATCGCCAGGATGCATCGTTGCAGGCCGGGCATCTGAATGACTTCACCCAGGTGGTGTTATTGCGTGGCGCCTTGCTGCGGGCGCTTGGTCAGGCGCCCGAGTTATCGCACGATCGCATTGGCGACGCTGTATTTCGAGCGCTCGATCCGGCGCCCGAAGACTTCATGAAGGAGCCGGTCGGCGGCGGGCCGGGATACGAGAATGCCCGAAGGGCAATGGTCGATCTACTCGAATACCGGCTGCTGGAAGATCTGGCGCGGGCGTGGCGGGTGGCGCAACCGAATTTAGAGCAGTGCGGGTTGTTGCGCATTGGCTATGACGGGCTGGCGCAACTCAGTTCGGATGACGCACTGTGGCGTAGCATCCCGGTGATCGGCGAGGCCAGCGCTGAGCGGCGGGAGGCGGTGCTTGGTGTGGTGCTTGACCACCTGCGCAGCGTTCTAGCGATCGATGCCGCACCGCTCACTGACGAGCGAACGCGGTCGCTTGCGGCACGCGTTGCGCAGACGATCCGGGAGCCGTGGGCTTTCGACGAACGGGAGCGACTCCGCAACGGCAGCATCGCGTTGTTGCCGGGCGTCGCGCCCGATACGCGCGATCGACGGGTCATGGTGCGGCTGAGCGCTCGCTCGTCGATCGGCCGATACCTCCGTTCGCGTCGAACCTGGGATCTGGAACGTGATTTGGAGTTGCTGGCAGGTGAGGAGCTGGTCGGGGCGATTATCGCCGTTTTGCGCGGACACCTGTTGACGGTCGTGTCGCACCATGGCGCCGATTACGGAATCCAAGTCAAGATCGGATGTCTGCGGTGGACTCCTGGCGACAACACACCGCCACCGCCAGATCCGGTACGGGCGAAATCGCTGCATCTGCTTCGCCAGGATCTGCGGCGGGGCACCGGGAACAGCTATTTCGTCTCGCTGTACCGGGATCGCGCGTTGGGGCTTCGGCGGCTATCGTCCGCCGAGCATACCGGCCAAGTACAGGGGAACCTCCGTGACGAGCGCGAAGTAAAGTTCAGAAGCGGGGAGCTGCCGGTCCTATTCTGCTCACCGACGATGGAGCTTGGAGTAGATATCCGAGACCTCGCGATTGTTAATCTCCGCAATGTCCCGCCGACTCCCGCGAATTATGCGCAACGCAGCGGGCGTGCCGGTCGCAAGCGGGCGCCCCGCCCTTGTCCTGGCATTTTCGACTTACGGCAACGCTCACGACCATCATTTCTTCCGTAATCGTCAGCAGATGATCGCGGGAGACGTGTCGCCCCCTCGCCTCGATCTTGCCAACATGGATCTGGTGGCGGCACATCTGCGCTCGGTATGGATGGCGTCCGTCGGGATGCGCCTCACGAGTTCCATTGCCGAAATGCTGGATCTCGCAATCGCCGCGTTTCCGCTTCGACCGGAATATGTTGAGACGGCAGCCTCGGGCAGTCGCGGGTTTCCGGAAATAATCAGGGCGATGCGAGCGGTTGCCGAGGCCGCGGAGCCGGATATAGCGAGCGTTCCTTGGTATTCGGAGGAATGGATCGAGCAGGTAGCACGCGGCGCCCCTGATGAATTTCAAAGGGCGTACGATCGCTGGCGCGATCTTTACCGCGCGGCTTGCGAGCAGCGCGACGCGGCGAGACGGATCATCGACGTTCCGGCAGAGCGCGACCGACGGAAGAAGGAAGGGGCCGAACAGCGCGAACGGGAGGCTCGACGCGAGATCGAGCTGCTACTCAACCGTTCAAATCAAACCCAAGCTGATTTCTACTCCTACCGGTACCTCGCCAATGAGGGATTCATTGGGGTCTGGCAGCGGCAGAACAATGACGACGATGATTTAAACGTCAGCACACTTCGGTCGGTGCGCGGCCAGATCAGGCCCTATGTCTCCGACACCCGTGACCTGCTGCTCCTGCGGCCTGCTATGATTGTCTTCTGAGTTACGCAAACCAGCGCGATCACCGGCATCTCGACCGGCACAACGTTCGGGATTTCCTGCTGCAGCTCGCTCGTTCGGCGCCACTTCCGCGAGATGACGGTTCATACGACGAGCAATACGCGTGGCTGCGGGACCACAGACCTTGCATCACCGTTCGAGCGGTCATTTCTGGACCACCTATACAGGATGAGGCCCAGCCTCCCTGATTTCGCCCAATTCACACCGGCCGCTGACAGCCGGACTTTTTCTGCCGGCGCTATGCAATCCCTGGCATCTGCAATTTCATTGACGGTCCGCACCACGCGGTCCGGGTAGAAAAAGACCGGCGAGTGCGTGATGCTCTTGAGCACCGGGGATATCGAGTGATAATCATCAAAGCCGATCAGTTGCTTGCCGAGCAGGTGAGGCGACATACTGATGTATTCTGTCGGGCATGAAGCCTGGGAATTCGCCTGACTGGTGGTGAGTTGGCCGTGAAGAACGGTTGAGCGGCGGCTTTTAGGAATATTGAAGACCAGTCGGCGGCGAGAAGAGCGCCTGGAGAAGGGGGCGCAAAAGTCGCCTTAGCCAGCAAGGAGGAGGGCGAAGTTGTCGCCGGCGGCGGCGAGCACGGCGTTGGCGCGGTCGCCGTTGCGGCCCTTGAGACAATTGCGGCCGAGACGATGCGCGGGCTTCAGATGGCCGATGACCGGCTCGACCGCGGCGCGGCGCTTCATCTCGCGGCGGATGGGTCGGGTCACGCGCCGCGCTTGGCCGGTGATCCAGACCCGGAACTTGTGCGGGTGATTGTGGCCGCGATAGCCGCGATCGACGTGGATGCGGCGGGTTTCGACCCCGGTGAGCTGTTCCAATTCGGCCACCACCGGCCCCCGGGTGTGGCCGTCAAACGGGTTGCCGTGCAAAGCCTTGGCGTGCAGCACAAATTGGCCCCCCGCCTTCGCGAGGGCAGGCTTTGGGGCTGGGTGGCCGGGGTCACCACCGACACCCCTGCTTTCGCAGGGGCAGGCTCTTGCAGCCAAACTCGTAGGGCGCTCGGGCTTTGCCTTTGCCAATGCACTCGACCTCCGGCGCATGTAGCGCCTAGACCTTCCGCCCACGCTGGCGATGGTCCTGGAAACGAACCCGTACCGCCAGGCCGCGCGATTTGGTGAAATGCTCGGCCAGTGCCAGATTGCCGGCGATCTTGCGGCGAATGTCGCGGATCACCCGGCCCAACCGGGTGCGCAAGAATTTGCGCGCGCGCCGGGCTCGCTTGAACTGATGGGCGTGGCTGTAGCGCCCGACCATGATCGCCGCCTGTTTGGCCACCCGGGTATAGCTTTGCCGCAACGGCACGCCGTGGCGGCGCGCCAGATCAACCAGCTTCTCCAGCGCCCGATGACACAGTCGGGCGGCGGTCGGGTGGGCGATCGCTTTGGGCTGCACCGTGGTGTCGACCACCACTCGCTCGAGATCACGCGTCGCCAATGCCCCGGTTTTGTGCGCCACCGCCAGGCTCTCCTCAACCAAGGCGGCGAGCGGTTCTTCGCCCAAGCGCTGGCGCCAATGGGTCAAGGACGAGCGGTCAAACGGCCGCGCGTGGCAGAAGCTCAGCTCACCGCAGAAGAACTGGTAATACGGGTTCTCCAGCCAGCGCGCGCACAATGCCTCGTCCGACAAATTGTGGCCTCGTCCGACAAATTGTGGCCTCGTCCGACAAATTGTGGCCTCGTCCGACAAATTGTGCATGTGCTTGATAATGAACCGCCCCGCCACCAGCCGCGGCGGCAATCGCGGTCGCCCATCGCCCGCCCGGCACACGCTGGAAAATCGGGCATTGAGGAATTGCCAGTCGATCTCGCGTCCCCGCCGCACCAGCGGATGACGCAAGTCGAGGATGTCCTCCAAGCCCGGCCGCAGCAGCTCCTTTTGACGATCGTCCCGTGGCTTTGCCACCGCGCCCCCAACGCTGATGACCCGCCACCCCCTGCCATGATTCGCCCAAAAACCGGAATCCCAAATCGCCAGAAATCCCGCCCCAAAGCCCCAGCTTCTTGCAAATTCGATTACTTTACCGGGCTCGATTGGCCACGCCCGCTCAACCGCTTACCCGTTGTTCACGGACGACGGGTTAGCACCCGTGGAAGAGCGTCCGGGTTTTTATCACGCTTACCAATAATCTCCCGAAGTATTTTCTACTATAATATCCCCATCTATTCCCGGCAACTTATACTCTATTCCGTTGGAACCCAGGATAGCATCATGCTGCTTCGCAGGTTCGATTTCCTTTGCACCTCTACGTACCCAATACGAGCGGCAGGCCGAGCCGCGATCGAGGGTATGTCGGAGGGCCGTCACAGCCATCAAACCCCGACAGCGGCTCGCCATCCCGCACCCGCCTGCATCTGCCCTCCCGGCCGTCGCGCTCGCCGCCAGGCATTAAGTTCGGCCATGGGGATACCCTGGTGATACCCAAAACAGGGCATAGCCGGAGCGCCAATGTTCTAAGTAACTGAAGGCATTGGCTGGGGGACTAGGATTCGAACCTAGACTGGCGGAGTCAGAGTCCGCTGTCCTACCGTTAGACGATCCCCCAAGCGAGCCCGAGGCGGGCTTCGTACGGTCAGGGCATGCGAGCAGATAACACACCCGAGTATGTTTGAATAGAGGATGGTTTGGGCAGCCGGCGCGCCAAAATTATTGCGGGGTGGAGCGCAGCCCGCGTGCCCGGGCGCAATCGGCTGCATCCCAGCAACTCGGCAGCTCTCGGCTTGTAATGGCCTGGGCGACTCGCGCTTGGGTGTGCCGCGGCCTCGCCGAGACTCCGCGCAAACTGGCACGAACGCGGAGCTCCGATATCGGCACTTGCGCGCTCTTAGGGATAATCTCGATCAAACCCCCAACATCTGAAGGGTTTTGAATCCAACCTCGCCTGCGCTACGATAATTGGTCGAATCTTTGGGAATGGTCAGCCGGCCGTGGAGAAGCCGCTCGAAAATGGGGGTGCGTATCGCAATGACGCCGCTGGCCCATTGCCAGAGAGGATCGCGAGCCGTCCCATGGGGCGTGCGCCGGCGGCGGTCGCTGCAGCGATCCCAGGCAGCCACCCGCAGCGCCATTTCAGGCCGAACTATGGCGCCCCTGTCGCGGCGCTCGATCTCGGCACCAACAATTGTCGGTTGCTCGTGGCGCGTCCCGCCAGCGCAGGGTTTCGCGTCGTCGATGCTTTTTCCCGCATCGTCCGGCTCGGCGAGGGGCTGACGGCTACTGGCGCCTTGTCGGAGCAGGCGGTAGCGCGCACCATTGATGCCCTGAAGGTCTGCGCCGACAAGATCGCTTTTCGCAACATCACGATCGGCCGATATGTCGCTACGGAAGCCTGCCGGCGGGCGGTCAACTGCGAGGCGTTTCTTGTGCGGGTGCGCCGGGAGACCGGGCTCGACATCGAGATCATCTCGACTTCCGAGGAGGCGCGGCTTGTTGTTTCGGGCTGCGCGCCGCTGCTAAATCCGCATATCCCGTACGCCCTTGTTTTTGATATTGGCGGCGGGTCTACCGAAATTGTGCTGGTGCGGCTCGAAGGCGGCCGTAATCGCCGCCGTCAGCAAATTCTTGGTTCGATGTCCCTGCCGCTCGGTGTCGTGACCTTGACCGACCGCTTTGGCGGCGAGGTGTCGCCCCCTATTTACCGCAATATGGTGGATGAGGCGGCTGAAGCCCTCGAGAGGTTCGAGCGGGATTATCGCATCCGTCGCCATATACGGACCGGCCGGGCGCAAATGCTGGGCAGTTCGGGAACGGTGACGACCTTGGCCGGCATCCATTTGGCGTTGCCACGTTATATCCGCGCGGCGGTCGATGGCAGCACCCTTACATTTGATCAGATCGCAGCGGTATCGGCGCATTTAGCCGGCCTCGACCTCGCTGGCCGCGCGGCCAGCCCATGTGTCGGGCGCGAGCGCGCTGATCTGGTGCTCAGCGGCTGCGCCATCCTCGATGCGATATGCGAGACCTGGCCTGTCGGCCGCCTGCGGGTCGCTGACCGCGGCGTGCGCGAAGGCATCCTGTTTGATCTGATCCAGGGTTAGCGTGAAGAAAGACCAGCGCGGCGTCGGCGACCGGCCATTGGCGGTCCGGGTACGCAGTGCGGCGCGGCGGAAGCCATCATCGACGGAATGGCTGAAGCGGCAGCTCAATGATCCCTATGTTGCCGCCGCCCAACGCGACGGCTATCGGTCCCGCGCCGCCTTCAAGCTGACCCAGCTCGATGACCGTTTCGATTTGTTTAAGCCAGGCGACAGCGTCGTCGATCTCGGCTGCGCGCCCGGCGGCTGGACGCAGGTCGCGGTGGCGCGAGTTGGCCCGGCCGGCCGTGTGGTCGGAGTAGATCTGGCCGAAACGGCGCCGGTCGCCGGTGCAACAGTTTTGCGGGCTGATTTAACCGAACCGAGCGCCCTTGATACGATCAAACACGCGCTTGGCGGCGGCGCCGATACGGTGTTGAGCGATATGGCGCCGTCGACGACGGGGCATGCCGGCACCGACCATCTACGCATCGTGGCACTGGCCGAGACGGCGTTTGCAATCGCCGAAGATATCCTCAAGCCCGGCGGGGTATTCGTCGCTAAGGTGTTTCAGGGAGGCGCGGAGGGTGAATTGCTCGCCGGCCTGAAGCACTCCTTTGCCGTGGTCCGTCATGCGAAACCCCCGGCAAGCCGCGCCGAATTGGCAGAGACCTATGTCGTCGCAAAGGGCTTTCGCAAAGGCGGATAATTGACACGCCGCACCTATATCTGTGCCCAACGGTTTGATTGGCGGCCGCTTTGCATGTAGAGCGCGGTAACCGCTGAGGAGGCACAGGTGGAAATCCGGCAGGCGCTGACCTTCGATGATGTGATGCTGGTTCCGGCCGCTTCGGCGGTGCTGCCAGGCGAGACAGACACCCGTACCCGGCTCACTCGCGAGGTCGAGCTCGGGATCCCATTGATGTCGGCGGCGATGGACACCGTTACCGAAAGCGCGCTGGCGATCGCGATGGCGCAGGCCGGCGGGATCGGTGTCATTCACCGCAACATGCCGATCGAGCAGCAGGCGGCCGAGGTTCGCAAGGTCAAGAAATTCGAGGCCGGCATGGTCGTCAACCCGGTCACGATCCACCCGGAGGAGACGCTCGCCGACGCTTTACGGCTGATGGCCGACCATCGTATTTCAGGCATTCCGGTCGTCGAGCGCGGCTCCGGGCGCCTCGTCGGGATCCTGACTAATCGCGATGTGCGCTTTGCCGACGATCCGCGCCAGCCCGTGGCCGAACTGATGACCAAGGACAGGCTGGTCACGGTGCGTGAAAACGTTGCCACCGAAGAAGCCAAGCGCTTGCTGCATCATCACCGGATCGAGAAGCTGCTGGTCGTCGACGAAGCCTATCGCTGCATCGGGCTGATCACCGTCAAGGATATCGAAAAGGCGCAACGCTATCCGCATGCGTGCAAAGACGAACATGGCCGCCTGCGGGTCGCCGCCGCCACCGGTACCGGCGCTGACGGCATCGAGCGGGCCGAGGCATTGTTTGCGGCCGGGCTTGACGTGCTCGTCGTCGATACCGCCCACGGTCATTCGGATCGGGTGATCGCCGCTGTTCGCGAGATTCGGCGGCTATCAAATTACAGGCAGGTCATCGGCGGCAATGTTGCGACCGCGGACGGCGCGCGCGCCCTGATCGAAGCAGGGGTCGATGCAGTCAAGGTCGGCATCGGGCCGGGCTCGATCTGCACGACGCGGATGATCGCGGGTGTCGGTGTGCCGCAATTTACCGCGATCGTCGACACGGTCGCCGAATGCCGGAAATTCGATGTGCCGGTAATCGGTGACGGCGGCATCAAATTTTCCGGCGACCTCGCCAAAGCAATTGCCGCCGGAGCCGATTGCGCGATGTTGGGCTCACTCTTTGCCGGAACCGATGAGAGCCCTGGTGAGGTCTTTCTCTATCAAGGCCGCAGCTACAAATATTACCGCGGCATGGGCTCGATCGGGGCGATGGCGCGCGGCTCGGCCGACCGTTACTTCCAGCAGGAGGTCACTAGCACGCTAAAGCTTGTGCCCGAGGGAGTCGAAGGACGAGTTCCCCATAAGGGCCCGGTTGGCAATATCGTCCATCAACTGATCGGCGGATTGCGCGCCGCGATGGGCTATACCGGCAATCGTTCAATTGCCGAGATGCAGAAGAATTGCACGTTTGTCCGAATTACCAATGCCGGGCTGCGTGAGAGCCATGTCCATGACATTGCGATGACCCGCGAAGCGCCGAACTATTCGGCGGATCGGTAACCTCGGCGTTCTCTAAACACATTCTGTAATCAGGCGCATTTTGACTCCAGGCGCGCAGGTTACGGCCGCAATCGATGTTCTGACCGAGATCGAGACTGGGCGCCCAGCCGACGATGCGGCGGCCGACTACTTCCGCAGGAGGCGCTATATCGGCGCCAAGGATCGGGCGCAAATCGCCGACCATGTCTATGTGGTGCTGCGCCATCGCGCAGTGATCGATTGGTGGATCGCACGCGTCGGCAAGGGCGCCGTTACGCCGGTTGCGCGCAGCCGAACCCTCGCTGCGCTCGTTTTGGTCGACGGCTGGCGGGCAGAATCCGTTGCTGCCGCCTGTGACGGTGATCGCTTCCGCCCGGCAAGGCTCGATATCGCGGAAAAGCGCTTGGTCGATGGGCTCGCGGGCCGCAGCCTGCATCATCCGGAAATGCCACGCGCCGTCGCGAACGATGTGCCGGCATGGCTCGAACCTTATCTGGTCCGCACCTTTGGCAAGGAATTGGAGCGCGAGATGGCCGCGCTCAACGCCGCGGCCCCGATCGACCTTCGCGTCAACGTGTTGAAGGCAGATCGCCAAACCGCCCGCCGGGCGCTTCTGGCGGAGGGGATCGCCGCCGAACCTACGCCGCTATCCCCGATTGGATTGCGACTTAAAAAGCGAGCGCCATTGTCGGGGCTGGCCGCGTTCAAGGCCGGGTTGTTTGACGTGCAGGACGAAGGCTCGCAAATTGCGGCGTTGATAGCGGGCGCGCGGCCGGGAATGCGAGTTGTCGATTTCTGCGCCGGCGCTGGCGGCAAGACCCTGGCGCTGGCGGCGGGAATGGCTAATCGCGGCAAGCTCGTCGCCTGCGACGTGTCAGCCCATCGACTCGAACGCGCCGCTCAACGGCTGCGGCGTGCCGGCGTCGCCAATGTCGAGCGCCGAGCCCTGACGAGCGAAAATGACAAATGGGTCAAACACCATGCGCGCGGCTTCGACCGGGTGTTCGTCGATGCCCCCTGCCTCGGCACCGGTACCTGGCGGCGCAACCCCGATGCAAAATGGCGCTCGCAGCCGAAGGACCTTGATGAATTGGTCGAGCGCCAACAGCAAATTTTGAGGAGCGCGTCACGGCTGGTTCGGCCCGGCGGCAGGCTGATTTACGCCACCTGTTCGTTATTGCAGGAAGAGGACCAGGCGCAAGCCGTGGCTTTTCTTGCCGAGAGCCAAGATTTCTCTCTGGTCCCGGCATCGCAAGCATGGGCCGAAACGATCGGCGGCGCTTCGCCCGCCGGCGATCGGTATCTTCTCTTGACCCCAGCGCGTCACGGGACCGACGGGTTCTTTATTGCCGTATTCGAGCGACGGCCGGATCCTGCGAGCGAACTACAGGCGAATCCAAAATGATTTAGCAAAATGGTACTATAGATTTTTGTGTGCAACGCAAAGAAGTCAACATAAGCAATTACTAGGATGAGTTGGACAGCTAGCGGAAATTGCGGCTCGGGATCACGATGTCGCGGATGTCGTAGCCGGGCGCCTTGACCGGGACGGCAAAGGGCGGTTTCGCCGCCGGGCACGGCACATCCTCGCCGGTGCGGTCGCGCAAGGTATTGAGGCGCGGGGTCAAATCGTCGAGCCGTTCGGCGACGATGTGGATGACGCTCTGCTCGCGCTGCAATTTGCCGGTGCAGCGCAACAAGGTGGCGCCCAGCGCCGCGCGCCGGAAGCGTTCGAGGACGGCCGGCCAGACGATCAGATTGGCGATCCCGGTCTCATCCTCGATCGTGACAAAGACGACCCCGTTGGCGCTGCCCGGGCGCTGGCGGATCAACACGATCCCGGCGATCGACAGCCGGCGGTCGAGCGGCAGCGTGGCGAGGTCGGCGGCGGCGACCAGCCCCTCGCCGGCGAGCTCGCTGCGCAAAAACGCCAGCGGATGGCGCTTCAGGCTCAGGCCCGTGGCGGCATAATCTTCGACCACATGCTCGCCGAGCGGCATTTCGGGCAACAGCGCCGCTGCCCATCTCTCCCTTTCCGTTGCTGGGGGCGGAGAGGGATGGGGTGAGCTGGAGGGTTCCGCAGCCGTGGCCGATCGATAGCCGGCGCCCCCCTCACCCTGCCCTCTCCCCCGTGTGGTGGGCGAGGGATTTTCTGAAACAGCTGCAGTTCGCGTCTCGCCACCACCTTCTCCCTCGCCCCGCATTGCGGGGAGAGGGCCGGGGTGAGGGGCTGCTTCCGCTCCGGCAAAGAGCGGCAGCGGCGGATCGCCGAGCGCCTTTAACGCCCACAACGCACGGCGGCGGTCGAGCCCGACCGAGCGGAAGGCATCGGCTTCGGCGAGGCGTTCGAGCGCGGCATTGCCGAGCCCGCTGCGTTGCCACAGCGCTTTGGGGTCCGGGAAACCCGCGCCGCGCGCCGCGACGAGCCGCTCGGCGTCGGCCTCGGCAAACCCCTTGATCTGGCGCAAACCGAGCCGGAGGTTGCGCCCACGTCTCCCGCTGCATCGATGCCGTGCGTGCTTCGAGACGCCGCCGGCGGTCAGCTCCGTCAGCATGACGGTAGGTTGTCAATGGCTTGATCGGGAACTTCCTCATCGCCGAGGAGGCCAACGCAAGGCGGCCGTCTCGAAGGACGCAGCGTGCTGATCCAGCCGATCGTCAGCTGGCTCGAGCGTGCAGTTCCACTGGCTGTGATTGACATCGACCGGGCGCACCTCGACGCCGTGCTCGCGCGCGTCGCGGACGATCTGCGCCGGGGCGTAAAACCCCATCGGCTGGCTGTTGAGCAAGGCGCAGGCGAAAACCTCGGGATAAAAGCATTTGATCCAGGCCGAGACATAGACCAAGCAGCGCAAAGCTCGCCGCATGGCTTTCGGGAAAGCCGTAGGTCCCGAACCCTTCGATCTGGCTGAAGCAACGCGTCGCGAAATCGCGGTCGTAGCCGTTCTCGACCATGCCGGCGACGAATTTGTCGCGGAACAGGTGGATGTCGCCGTTGCGCTTGAAGGTCGCCATCGCGCGGCGCAGCCGGTCGGCCTCCTCCGGGGCAAACCCGGCGCCGACGATCGCGATCTTCATCGCCTGCTCCTGAAACAACGGCACGCCCAAGGTCTTGCCCAGCACCTGGCGCAACGCCTCGGACGGGTAGTCGACCGGCTCGATGCCCGGAGCGCCGCCGCAGATAGGGATGCACCATGTCGCCCTGGATCGGCCCGGGCCTGACGATCGCGACCTCGATCACGAGATCGTAGAATTCGCGCGGCTTGAGCCGCGGCAGCATCGTCATCTGGGCGCGGCTCTCGACCTGGAAGACGCCGAGCGAATCGGCTTGCGCGACAGCATCTCGTAGACCGCGGGGTCCTCGGCCGGCACGGTGGCGAGGTCGAGCCGGCGGCCGTGATGCTCGCTCGAGCAAGCGCAAAGGCCTTGCGGATGCAGGTCAGCATGCCGAGCGCCAGCACATCGATCTTTAATATGCCGAGCGCGTCGAGATCGTCCTTGTCCCATTCGATGACGGTGCGGTCCTCCATCGCCGCGTTCTCGATCGGCACCAGCTCGGACTAAGGGCCCGCGGGTGATCACAAAACCGCCGACATGCTGCGACAGGTGGCGCGGAAAGCCGATCAGCTCGGCGGCGAGGTCGAGCGCCAGACGCAGAGTGCGGTCGCCGGGGTCGAGCCCGGCCTCGCGCACCCTTTGGTCGGCGATCGGGTCGTTGCTCCAGCCCCAGACGATGCCGGCCAAGGCCGCGACGACATCGACCGACAGGCCCAGTGCCTTGCCGACCTCGCGGATTGCCGAGCGCGAGCGATAAGCAGATCACGGTGGCGGCGAGCCCGGCCCGGTCGCGGCCGTATTTCTCATAGATGTACTGGATCACCTCTTCGCGCCGCTCGTGCTCGAAATCGACGTCGATATCGGGCGGCTCGTTGCGCGCGGCGCTGATAAAGCGCTCGAACAGCACGTCGATGCGGGCCGGATCGACAGCGGTGATGCCGAGGCAATAGCACACGACCGAATTCGCCGCCGAGCCGCGCCCCTGGCACAGGATGCCGCGCCGCCTGCGCGAACTCGACGATGTCGTGCACGGTCAGGAAATAGCGGGCGTAATCGAGCCGCTCGATCAGCTGCAATTCGTGCTCGATCAGCTTGCGGATTTTTTCGGGGATGCCGCTGTATTGTCGGTCTCGCAGCGGATGCCTGCTTCATCTTCGCTGCCGCTTCCATTGCCATCTCCCGCCTATGCGAGGAGCATCCCTGGGCGTCAGGGTCGAGGATGTTCGGCGTTGCTGCCTCACTGCCTCTCGCCTCGGGGTTCTAGAGGGTTCTGTGCTCGGGGCTGACGGATGCGGAAAAGCGTTCGGCGGCGCCGGCCCAGGCGAGATCGGCGAGGCGCTGCTGCGGGGTGCGGCCGTCTTCGGCGGTCTCGTCCGGATATTCGTAGCGCAATTCGTCGAGGCTGAAAGTGCAGCGCTCGACGATTTCGAGGCTGCGCGCGACCGCTTCCGGATAGCAGGCGGAACAGCCGCGCCATCTCTGGCGGCGATTTCAGATGGCGCTCGGCATTGGCGGCGAGGCGAAAGCCGGCCTGTTCGATCGTGCAGCCTTCGCGGATGCAGGTCAGCACATCCTGCAGCTGCCGCCGCTCGGGCAGGTGATAGAGCACGTCGTTGGTGGCGACCAGTGGCAGCCCCGCCGCCTCGGACAATGCTGCGAGATGTGCAAGACGGCGAGCGTCGTCACCGCGATAAAGATGATGCGCGGCGAGATAGGCGCGGTCCCGGAAATCGGCCGCGATACGGGCGGCAAAATCGGCGAACTCCGCCGCAATTGCCGGCGCTGCGGGGGGCAGCACGACGACGATCTGGCCCATGCCGTGGGCGGCGACATCGGCATAATCGAGACGGCATTCGCCCTTTGACGCCCGGCGCTTGCCTGATGTCAGCAGCCGCGTCAGCCGGCCATAAGCGGCGCGGTCTTGCGGGAAGGCGAGCAGGCTGATGCCGTCGTCGAGATCGAGGCGGCAGCCGACGACGAGACGGATGCCGACCTCTTTTGCCGCCTGATGCGCGCGCACGATCCCGGCAACGCTGTTGCGGTCGGTGACCGCGATCGCCCGGTGCCCGAGTGCGGCCGCGGTCAGCACCAGCTCGGCCGGGTGCGAGGCGCCGCGCAGGAACGAGAAATTGGTCGTGACCTGCAGCTCAGCATAAGCCGGAGTTTCAGTGACCGCCTCAGCATGAGCAGCGCCAGATCCACGGCATTGCAGGCGCACCCGCCGCGGAAGCGGGAGGCCAGGGACGAGCGCTCCTATCTTTGGCCTCTTCGATTCCCGCTTTCGCGGGAATGACGAGGGGGTGGGAGGAGCTGATTGAGCCGGCTTCATTGCCGCGGGTCAGGCGAAGACGCCGTGGACAAACCAACGCGGCGGCTGGTCGCCACCGGGCAGCCCTGCCCGGAACAGCCAGAAGCGCCGCCCCTCTTCATCCTCGACCCGGTAATAGTCGCGAATGCGCGGCGGCTGCACCGGCGGCGCCCGGCCCGCCACCATTCTTCGGCGATCCGCTCCGGCCCATCGGCGCGTGTGACCCGATGCGCGCGCCGTCGCCAGGTGAAACGAAACGGCGGGTCATCCGGCAATAGCCACGCCGCCTCGACCGGTTCCGGCGGCTCGAACAGCCGGATCGGACGCGGCGGTTTCGGGCTGTCTCCACGCTGTCCCCTCACCTGCCTTCCCTGGCTTTCGCCGGATTCGGCGCCCTCTCCCGCGATTGCGGGAGGTGGGCTGAGGTGGAAGAGGGTTCGGCGACCGGCGACTTTGACCGAAGCGCGCTCGGGGATGTGGCTCTCGCGGGCTTCGATGCGTGACACCGCGGCAAGGCCGAGACGGTTGCCGAGCCGGTCGAGCAGCGCTGGGACACCCGCTCCCGTTCCTTTTACGGCACTGGAACCGGGAAGGCCGATCTGCTCGGGGCCCAACCGCTCGACCGCAAAGGCGGCGAGGATCATGTCCTCGATGCCGAGACCGGGGTCGATCGTGTCGATCCGCTCCTTGAAGAGCGCGGCGAGATGGTGCGGATCGCGGCTCGGGCGCGCCGTGCCGAGCGTCAAACGCTCGACCCGGCCGTCGACCCGATGAAAGGCGAGCACCAGCCGCCGCGCCCCGGTCCCCTCGCGCGCCAGTCGTGTGACCAGATCCTCGGCCAGCCGTTCGGCGGCAAGCGCCAGATCGGCGGGATCGGCGATCGGCTCGGCAAAGCTCAACCGGACCCGCCGCGAAGGTGTTTCGCCCAGTGGCGACAACGGCTCGGGCAGATCGTCAAACGCCTGGTCGAGACGCTGCGCCACGGCTTCGCCAAAGCGGCGCGCCAAAGCGGCGCGCGGCATCGCATAGAGATCGCCGATCCGCTTTAGCCCGACCCGCCGCAGACCTTGCGCGGTCGCCGGATCGAGCCGCAACGCCTCGACCGGCAGCGGGGCGAGAGCGGCGCGTGCGTCTCCCGATGGCAGGATCGCCGGGCCCCGGCCGGCTTCGCCAAACCGGGCATAGGCCCAGGCGGCACCCAGCGTGTCGGCGACAGCGATATTAGCGGTGATGCCTTGACGGCTGAGCCGGGCCAAGAGATCGGCGGCGAGAGCCCCCTCCCCGCCCCACAGATGGGCGCAGCCGGTGATCTCGATCTTGATGCCGTCGGCCCCGTCGGGTGCGGTCCACGGGCTGTAGCGGCCGCACCATTCGGCCAGCCGGCGCAAGGAAGCGGCGTCTTTGCCGGGCTCGGCGGCAGCGGTGGCAAGACCCGGCACAAACGACAGCGCATCCGCGAGCGGCATGCCGGGAGCGAGGCCGGCGGCCGAGGCGGCCGGGTTGACCGCAGCGAGCAGACGCCGCCCGGCCGTGTCGATGACCGTGGCGAACGGCGCCTCTGCCACTTCAGCCGGTGCGGCGGCTTTTTTCCCCCGGCAAGACAATGCTGCCGACCGGCGCCGCCGATCGATCGGCCAGCGTGGCAGCCAAAGATACAGTATCCGTCGCATCCGCCATCCTTCCTTCCCGGATCTTGACCTCCCAGCATGCCGGCTCGCCGCCGCGGCAGCGCAACAGCTCCACCCGCCAGTGCGGATGCCCAATCCCGGGCTCTACGCTATGAGCACTGCTGTTTTCCTTATATCCGTCGCCCCGTGCGCCTATAGCCCACGGGCTTGAGCTGTGGGGAATGCGTCCGCGACCATGGCCGGTACCGGCCGCCCCTGGATCCCCGCTTTCGTGGGGATGACGGGGAAAAGACGTGGGGAAGCGCCAGTGGAGAAAGTGCTGCAATAGGAATTGGCCGCGACGGCAATGCCTTGATGCGCCAGCGCGTCGCGGCGGCGTTCGGCAGATTGCGCTCGCGCGCCGCCTGCCCGCCGCTGTACCAGCGCCGCAAGACAAAAGCGGTGATGCCCGAGCGCTCGGCGGCGAGCTGCAACCGGCGGCTCGCCACATCGGGCAAGATGCCGATTTCGCCGACCACCGCGGCTATGCCCGATGTGCGCAGCCCTTCCTCCATCGCCCACAGGATCTCGGTGTCGCGTGCGGTCCGCACCACAATCAGCCGCGCCGGGTCGAGCCCGTGGGCGGCAAGACCGGGCCCGTAAAGATCCTGCCGCGCCAGGCACCACAACACGATGCCGTCTCCCGTAGCGCGAGCTCGCGCGACGATGGATGCGGTAAAGGCGGCGGCGAGTGCGCCATCCTCCTCGTCGCCGCCGGCGCCGAGGATTTCATGCAAGGCGCCGCGCGCGAGACCGCCACCCGGCAAGGCCTGGTCGATCGCGGCGAACCCAAACGGCGTCACCCCATGCGCCGCCGTGGTCGGCCGATCGATCTGCCGGACCCGTTCGCAGAGCGTCACTAAAAGATCGCGCGGCATGCTCGTGAAGGCCCAACCATGTTTTCTATTTGTTCTTTTGTGGCTGGGTTGTCAACTGCTGCCGACCGAACCCGGTTCACCTATTGCAAGACATCGGAGGGCTGAAAATGGCGCCGAGGCTCGCCAGCCAGAGCCTATCGCACCATGAAACCAATGCCGCCAGCAGCGTGTTCCTTTTTTGAGAACATGCATGAGGTCCGCCATGTGGTGGTGGTTTATTCTGTGGGTCATTGTCATCTGGCTGCTGTTCAGCAGCTTTGGTTACTATGGATACCGGCGATCTTATTATTATAATTCGTGGGGTCCATCGGGCGGGGTCGGCCTTTTAGTGGTATTGTTTATTGTATTCTGGCTGGTGATTATCTTTGCCGGTCCGTGGTGGGGATGGTACGGCTGGTGGTGGTGACCACCCGCCAAACACCGCCGCCAGCACGCGATGATTTGACTCGAACGATCTGCGCCGGGGGTCAACCCGCGGATGACAGCCAATCCGTCAAGCGACGGCCGGCTTCGGCGATATCCTCGGTTGGGCCCGCAAACGACAAGCGAACCCAGCCGCCGCCGCGGATCGGGTCGAAATCGAGACCGGGGGTAATCGCCACCCCGGTGTCGGCCAAGAGCCGCCGGCACAATTCCTCGCTGTTGCGGGTCAATTCCGAAACATCGACATAGAGATAGAACGCACCATCGGCCGGGGCGAAACGCGGTAGACCGGCAGCTCGCAGAGCCCGGATCAGCAGATCGCGATTGGTGCGATAGCGAGCGACATGGCCGTCAAGTTCGGTGCGGCAGTCAAAAGCCGCAACCGCCGCGAGCTGCGACAATGCCGGCGGCGAAATGTAGAAATTTTGCGCGAGGCATTCGACCGAACGCGCGAGATCGGGCGGCGCCAGCATCCAGCCGAGCCGCCATCCGGTCATGCTGTAATATTTCGAAAACGAATTGACGATGATCGCTTGCTGACCGAAAGCGCGCGCTGTCGCCGCCCCAACCTCGTAAGTTATGCCGTGGTAAATCTCGTCCGACACCAGGCGAATACCGCGCTCGCCGCAAAATTCGACGAGCCGCGCCAGGTTGGCAGAGGCTATCATCGTGCCGGTCGGGTTGGCCGGGCTGGCGATGATCAGCCCGTCAAGCGGACCCGCCCCAGCAAGCAATTCCGGGGTCGGCTGGTAATGGGTGTTCTCGCCGACCTCGAGCAATACCGGCTCGATGCCGAGTGCGGTGAGGATGTTGCGGTAGGCGGGGTAGCCGGGAACCGCGAGCGCCACCCGGTCGCCGGCCTCGAACGCGGCGAGAAACGCCAGCTGAAAGGCGGCCGACGAGCCGGTTGTGACGACCACCTCGGCGGGGTCGACCGCGATGCCATACTGCGCGCCATAATGCCGGGCGATCGCCTCGCGAAGCGGTGCGATGCCGAGCGCGTCGGTGTATCCGATGCGGGCATTGTCGAGCGCCTGCCGCGCCGCCTCCAACACCGCCCGAGGCGCTGGCGTGCCGGGCTGGCCGACTTCGAGATGGATGACATCGGCACCCGCCGCCTCGAACTCGGTCGCGGCGCGCAATACATCCATTGCGATAAACGGCGGCACCAGCCCGCGGCGGGAGGGACCGATCGTCATCCCCGTGCGCAGCCTTCGGGTTTGAACAGTCGCCGCGTCGAAGCCGGGTGCCGCAAGAGCCGGTCCGGTGGTCGGATTGGCCGGCGCACGAATTCGCCCCCGCAATTCGGGCACCGCCCGCCCAGCACATCTTCCGCGCAGTCGCGGCAAAACGTGCATTCATAGGAACAGATGCGAGCATCCGGCGATTCCGGCTGCAAATCGCGGTCGCAGCATTCGCAATTCGGCCTCA
Organism: uncultured Alphaproteobacteria bacterium; assembly: GCA_963777435.1. Lineage (GTDB taxonomy): Bacteria > Pseudomonadota > Alphaproteobacteria > ATCC43930 > CGMCC-115725 > AP-15. The sequence goes on along the minus strand of CAVZQT010000003.1, from coordinate 551,738 downwards.
ACTCAAGCATCGCATCCATCCGAACTCGGCATGATCGCCGCGTGACAAGGTTGCCAGAGGCAAGCGGGTTTCGTTATCACGAACACCACTCCCGCTGGCCGAGGAAAACAACATGATAGAGACGAGACCCGCCCGCCTGATCGGAATGTCGGGCAGCCTGCGCACCGGCTCCTATTCGAATGCAGTGCTCCAAACATTGCGCGAGAAGTTCGCCGGCGTGGCCGATCTGACGGTCTGGGATTTGGCGCCGATCCCGCTCTACAACCAGGATTTCGAGGGCGAAAAACGCCCGGCGCCGGTCAAGCAGTTGCTCGCCGCCATCGCCGATGCCGATGGGTTGGTATTGTGCGCGCCCGAATTCAACCACAGCATCCCCGGAGTCTTAAAGAACGCACTCGATTGGGCGTCGCGCCCGGCCTTCACCTCGGTCATGGCCTACAAGCCGGTGGCGATCATGGCGACCTCACCCGGTGCCATCAGCGGCGCTCGCTGCCTCGAACACATCAAAGTGGCGCTCGATTCGATGATGGCGCGGGTCGTCCTGGCGCGCGAATGCATCATCACCTCGGTCGCCGCGAGGATCCGTGATGGCCGGCTGGTCGACGAAACCTGTCTCGGCTTTGCCTGCGGCGTGGTCGAGGAATTGCTTGCCGAAATCCGGTTGCGGGCGATGGTGAAGGCTGCCGCCGAGTAGAGGCTCCAATGCCCGGCAACAATACCGTGCTGTGCGAGATCGACCGGCGGGGCGTCGCGCGCGTGACCCTGAACCGGCCTGAGGTCGGCAACGCCTATAACGGCGCGCTGATTGACGGATTGATCGGGGCGTTTGCCCGGCTGGAGCGCGCGCCCGGTCTGCGCTGCGTCGTCTTACGCGGTGCTGGGCGGCATTTTCAGGCCGGGGCCGATCTCACCTTTTTGCGCCATCTCGGCACCGCGCAGGCGCAAGAAAACCTCGACTTCTCGCGGCGTACGATGGCGGCGATCGACGGGTTGCGGCACTTCCCGCGGCCAACAGTAGCGATCATTCAGGGCGGGTGCTTTGGCGGCGGCGTCGGGATTGCCGCTGCTTGCGACATCGCGATTGCCGCCGAGGATACGGTCTTTGCGATCAGCGAGGTGCGCTGGGGGATCACCGCCGCGCCGATCATTCCACTGCTCGTCGACCGTCTCGGCTCGCGCGTCTTGGGGCGGCTGGCGTTGACCGGCGAGCGCTTTGACGCGGCCGAGGCGCTGCGCATCGGGCTTGTTCACGAAACCTACGCCGCCGATCAACTCGATAATACGATCGAGCGCATCATCGACAATCTGCTGATGGCCGCACCGGAGGCGGTGGCGATGACCAAGGCGCTTGTCGCCGAAGCGGTCGAGAATCCCGATACCCCAGGATTTCGCGAGCGCATTATCAATGAAGCCGCCGGCCGCCGCCGCCTTCCCGAAGCCGCCGAGGGTACGGTAAGCTTTGCCGAGAAGCGCCGCCCCAGCTGGTACCCCGATCCACCGCGGCAAGCTTAGCGATGCACTCGGGACGACACGCGGATGCACGGATCAAGTCCACGCAAGGGAGTGGGAAATACCGCTGCTGGATCGGGATCGAGTTGCCGCGTGTGGCCTCAGCCGGGGCTCGAGGCCGGCTTCTCGTTGACGCAGCGCAGCAGCTTCCAATAACCGAACAGATTGCTTGGTCGGACCTCGCAAATCGCCAACCGGCTCACCCTCTGAAAGTCCTCGAACGGGAAATCGGCGTGAAAACCGATATGGCGGGCGAGATGGGCCAAGCGCTTTTCCATAAATCGTGCTGGTGCGTTCTCGCTGGTGAAGTGATTGACCACGACAATTGTGCCGCCCGGGATGCAGACCCGGCGCATTTCCGCGGCGAACCGCGCCGGGTCGGGCACCACCGACGCGACGTACAGCGCCAGCACCGCATCGAACGAATTGTCGGCAAATTCGAGGTTCTCCGCATCCATGACATGCAGACCCTCGACATGGGAGAGACCCATGCGCTCGGTACGGCGTTTGGCCTTCTCGAGCATCTCGGCGGAGACGTCGATCCCCGTCACCCGCGAATCAGGCCGGAAATGCGGTAAAGAGAGACCGGTCCCGACCCCAACCTCAAGAATACGCTGTCCCGGACGGTCGTTGGCGATCCGCACCGCCTCCTTGCGTCCGGGGTGAAACACCGGCCCGAACAGCAGGTCGTAAGAACCGGAAAACAGCCGGTAAGTCCGGATCGTGTCGTTAAGGTCCATCGTGTCGCCCTCGTCAAATCGACAGGACAAACGCCGTACGCCGCGGCTGTTCTCCCAAACCGCCGGTTTTTGACGTTTTCGTTAAGCTAGGCCTACCATGACATGGCCGTGGCGTCACGATTTCCTGACAACCGGTGAATCGACTAAGCGCCTGGGCGACCTTACAACTGTCGATTTTCGAAACATCGCCGATCGTCGGACCTGATCTCCGCTTCAGGTCGATCGCTGACGTTGCGGCTAAATCAGCGTAATTCGCTCCGCCTCTACACCCTTCTGGCCATCGACGATTTCCGCTCGTACCCGCTGACCCGGATCGAGCGTAGCCACGCCGCTGCGGCGCAGCGCGGTGATATGGATGAAGATATCCTTGCCGCCACCATCCGGGGCGATGAACCCGTAGCCCTTTTCGGGGTCGAAGCGTTTGACCGCACCTTCGATCGTCAGCGACGGACGCGGCGCGCGCCGGTCAAAGCGGCTGGTCGCCGCCGAGGGGGATGACGTGGCGGTGCTGTTATCGATTTTCAGCACGCTCATCACCAGCGGGCGTTTGGCGCCGTCGCCGACCTCGCATGAGATCGAAGCGCCCACGGTCAAATCCTCGTAGCCGGCACGGCGCAGCACCGCAATCGGAAGGAACGCGTCCGGCGAGCCATCGACCGGCGTCACAAAGCCAAAGCCCTTGCTCGCGTTGAACCACTTTACCTTGGCTTCGACGCGCCGGCCCGGTGGGGCGTCATCGCGGAAAAAGCCGGGGCGGCGCTCGTACATCGCTCCTCAAGGGTTCAAAATCGCCGTCCCGACACAAATCCTAGCACACCACCGCCAAACAGCCGCGGCATCCGCTTATCGCGAACCTAGTTCAGCGCAACGACGGCCGCCGACCTATTCTGAAAAATCAATCATGCGCTGATTCTGCTCGCCAAGCCCCTCGACCGACAAGCGCACCCGGTCGCCGGGTTTCAAAAAGCGTGGTGGCTTAAAGCCAAGCCCGACACCGGACGGCGTCCCGGTCGGGATCACATCACCCGGGAACAACGTCATGAAATGGCTGACATAGCTGACGATGTGATCGACGCCGAAGATCAGGTCGGAGGTGTTGCTGTTCTGCCGCCGTTCGCCATTAACTTCGGTCCACAGCGCCAGCTTGCCGGGATCGGGCACCTCGTCCGAGGTGACCAGCCACGGGCCGATCGGGCAAAAGGTGTCGGCGCTCTTGCCCTTGGTCCATTGTCCGCCGCGCTCGATCTGAAATTCGCGCTCCGACACGTCGTTGACGACGCAGTAGCCCGCGATGTGCTTCGGCGCGTCATGCACCGCGATGTAGCGGGTCACACTGCCGATCACGATACCGAGTTCGACCTCGTAATCGGTTTTTTGCGAGCCCTTTGGGATCATCACGTCGTCGTTCGGGCCGCAGATCGAGGACGGCGCCTTCATAAAAAAGATCGGCTCTGTCGGGATCGCCGCCCCCGCCTCCTGGGCATGCAGCCGATAATTGAGCCCGATTGCAACAATTTTAGAGATCCCGCCGACGCAGGGCCCGAGCCGCGGGTTGCCCGGCACTATCGGCAGGCTCGCCGGATCGAGGCGTCGCAAGCGGTCGAGTTCGGCGGGGGCCAAGGCCGCGCCGTCGATGTCGCGGACAGCGCCGGACAGGTCGCGGATCTTGCCGTCGCGATCGAGAAGGCCAGGTTTTTCCTGACCTGGCGGCCCATAGCGAAGGAGCTTCATCGGCGGTGCCTCCTGTTGCAATTAAAAGCGTACGCTAGCCAAAAGGGTAAACCGGATCAGAGCGTAAATCCGCCGTCGATGATATGAATGGCGCCGGTCGTGAACGACGATTCATCCGAGGCGAGATAGACCGCCAGCGCCGCGATCTCCTCGGGGGTGCCGAGCCGACCCAAGGGCTGGCGCTCGACAAACGTCCGGCGCGCCGCCTCGCTGCCGCCAACGACGCGCGCGCCTTGCACCGCGATGCGGTCTTCGAGAGACGGGGTCTCGATCGTTCCCGGGCAGATCGCGTTGCACCGGATGCCGTGGGTGATGAAATCGGCCGCCACCGATTTGGTCAACCCGATCACCGCCGCCTTGGTCGAGCCATAGACGCAGCGGCTGGGCGCGCCCTTCACCGAGGAAACGGTCGAAGCCATGTTGATGATCGAAGCGCCGGCTTCGCGCTCCAGCATCTTGGGCAGGAAGGCGCGGATCATCATGAACATCGAACGGACGTTCAGCACAAAGGACGCATCCCACTCGATCGGGTCGGCGTCGAGGATCGTGCCGTGATGCACAAAGCCGGCGCAGTTGAACAGGACATCGAGCGGCCCGAGTTCGTCGGCGAGGGAGGCAATCCCCTGGTCGTCGGTCACGTCGAGCCGCCGCGTCGCGATCAGCGCATCGGCCAGCGGGGTTAGCTTGTCGTCGGCGATGTCGGTCGCCAACACGCTCGCCCCCTCGGCGGCAAAAGCGAGCGCGGAGGCGCGGCCAATCCCCTGCCCCGCCGCCGTCACCAACGCCCGTTTGCCCGCGAGCCGTCCCGCCATCGCCGCCGCCTTCACCTGCTCGACGAGCGCCAAATTGCCACGCCCGTGACCCGCCTGTAAATCCGGATGGGAGACGGGGCGCAGAGATAGCTAGTCGATGCAGCGTACTGGTTAGCAGGCCTCTTTTTGTTGCGAGATTAGAGCACGGCTGTCCGATGCCATCACGGCTTTATCCGTTTCAACATCTCCTGCACTTGTTGCCATTGCTCCGCCAGACGGGACCGATCGCGGCGGGGCGGTTCATCTCGGCGATGAGCTTGCGTCACCCGCTGGGCCTCTTCGACCAGATGCCGCAATTCCTCCGGGGCTAGGTTGTCGCCCCGCCCCAGTGCCTGCATGTGATCCATCACCCGCCGCCTCAATTGTTCCGGCGCCAGGCGGCTCGCCCGGCGAAGCTGGGTGTCGGATTGTTCACTGGAATGAATCCGCGCCTCTTGGGGTTTGCCCCAGAGCTCCGGGTGCAAATACCGCCCTCTGTGCCCGGGCGCTTTTTCTGGCTCGACGCCAATGCGGTGTGCCGCAGCCCAGTTGTCCCGCCTCACTCCGGTCACTTGCCACGATACTTTGACGTGTGGCTGATCGGTTTTAATCGTGAACTGATTGTTCATCAGCTCCTTCTCGACAATTGCCTGGGCGAATTTGCCAATCACCGTTAGCTGATACCGGAAATCCCGGTTCAGTGCTTCAAAGTAATCCGGCAGCCGAACATTGGCCTCACCATGCTGATCGGTGGTGACGTTGCCGTTGTAGACATTCAGCATGTCCGGTGATTCGACAAATGAATGTTGAAGATAGCGATTTTCCGGGTCGAGCGGGTGGTCGATCAGAAAACCGCCACCTGCTTTTGAAAGCGAGCCAGTGATTGAGACATTGCCTTCGAACAGACCGGCAAGAGTGCCGCCCTGGCCGCGCACCCCGATCCCGCGAAAACTGAAGCCTTCCACGCCAGTGCCGACGACGCTCTCGCCAAAGACGCCGCTGCCATCTTGATCGGAGAACTGGAACCCGGACACACCCGAGGCTGCACCAAAGGTCAAGCCCTGGACACCGTTAAAAGACGTGCTCAGTCCGCGCACACCAGCCTCTTGGGTGCTGATCCCCTTGACGCCGGCGCCAGAGTCGCTTTCACCCTGGACCCCGTTGCCGGTACTGCTGACGCCGCGCACGCCAAAGGTATCGCTGCGTCCGAACACGCCGGCGGCAGGAGGGCTACCGTCATCACCGAAACTTTCGCCCTCGACGCCATTTCCGGTACCACTGATCCCGGTGACGCCGGGGCCCCTAACACTGTTGCCGACCACGCCAGAGGCGTCGCCAACAAAACCGACTACGCCACTCGCCCCGGCGACGCTGGTGCCGAAGACACCTGCAAGGTCACTGGTCGCACCGAAACTGACGCCGAGCATGCCAGAACTGTTTAGACTACGCCCAACGATGCCGTTGCCTTGGCTGCTCTCGCCCCATATGCCGGGATCTTCCAAGCCGTGACCAACAACGCCGGCGTTTTGGAGGATGGGTATGTTGGTTTGATTGGGGCCGAGAGCATCGGTCGTCCCGAATACGCCCACCCCCGTGGATGAGTTGCCCCAGACCCCGACCGAGACCGGATTCCCACTATCGTCGACCGGTAGTTGGTCGGTCGTCGCCGGCTCGAACCCTACGACGCGTGCCATGTAATTCTCCCTGGAAATCGTAGTGGAAGAGGGCCAAGGCACATCCGAGCGCTACCCGCCATGCTTATGATCAGGCGAGCGCGTCTATCGACTTGGCGATAATGGTCGCTTTCGCCGAGGTGTACCCAACCGCAATGTTCTGATAGCTCCGTCCGCGGATATGGCGCCTACGTTCGGTTGAAGGTGTGAGGTGGCTCACACTGGAGAGATAGCGCGGAGATAGAATGGAGCTGAGGCACCGACCTCAGCACAGAGAGATCGACGGCGGCATTCAGGCGTCTATACAAGCGCTCTTTGGGTTGCGAGATCGTCTTCGATAAAGGCGTGAACGGCTTCGTCGATATCGGCGTCGACGGTAAAGCCGAGTGCCACGGCGCGTGGGGCGGCAAGCGCCCGCGGCCAGCCGGCGACGATCGCTTCGATCTGCGGATCGTGCCGCCAGCGGATCCGGGCATGGGCCGCCGCCCCGCCGGCGCGGCGCACCGCTTCGACCATGTCACCGACCGCGACCGAAAAGCCGGGCAATTGCAACGTCCGATTAATGCCAAAGGCGTCGCCGGGCAATTCGTGCGCATGGTGCAGCGCGGCGACCACTCGCCGCGGCGAGGCCAATGCCATCACCAGATCGGGCGAGACCGGGCAGATCGCCTCCTTGCCGGCCAACGGCTCGCGGATAATCGAGGAGGCAAAGGTCGAGGCCGCCCGGTTTGGCAGTCCGGGCCTTACGACCACGGTCGGCAGCCGCAATGCGCGGCCGTCGACAAACCCCTTTCGGCTGTAGTCGTTGACCAGTAGCTCGCCGATCGCCTTTTGCGTGCCGTAAGAGGATTGCGGCGTCAGCGGCGTGTTATCGCCGACCTCGAGCGGTAAAACGCCACCGTAGACCGCGAGCGAGCTCGCGAACACCAGCCGCGGGCGGGTGCCGAGCGCGCGACAGGCGTCGAGCACCGCGCGGGTCCCGTCGAGGTTGACGCGATAGCCGAGATCGGTGTCGGCCTCGGCCTGGCCGCTGACCACCGCGGCGAGATGAAACACCGCCGCCGCGCCCGGGAGCAGCAACCGGCGCACGGTTTCGCGGTCGGCGATGTCGCCGGTGATAAGCGTGAGCCTCGGGTCTTCGGGCAACGATAGGACCGGCGGCGCGTTGTCGAACAGCACCAGTTCCTCGATCGCGCCGAGGCTGCTGCCACGCTCCAACAACAGCATGGCAAGCCGACGGCCGAGAAAGCCGCAGCCGCCGGTAATGACGATGCGCATTGTCGGCGCTCGCGCAGTCAGCCGCGGATGCCGTAGCGGGCGGCCCAGCCGAGCCCGGCGCGGGTCTCGCCGTGCGGCCGATATTCGCAGCCAATCCAACCCGCATAGCCGATCTCGTCCAATAGATCGAACAGGAACGGGTAATTGATCTCGCCGACATCCGGTTCGTGGCGGCCGGGATTGCCGGCAATTTGCATGTGCGGGTAACGGCCGGCGAGCGCGCGAATCCGGTGGGCGAGATCGCCCTCCATGATCTGCACGTGATAGAGGTCGAGCTGAAGTTGCAGATTGGGGTGGCCGACGCGGTCGATCACTGCCATCGCCTGGGTCGTCGTATTTAGAAAATAGCCGGGAATGTCGCGGGTGTTGATCGGCTCGATGATCACCGTGATGCCTTCAGACGCGAGCTGCTCGGCGGCGTAGCGCAAATTGGCGAGATAGGTGCGCTCGGCCTCGGCCCGGTCGTGACCGTCGGGCACCAGCCCGGCCATCGCGTGCAACAGCCGGCACTTTGTCGCCTTGGCATAGACGAGCGCCGTGTCGATCGCGGCGCGGAACTCGGCCTCGCGCCCGGGCAGGGCCGCCATGCCGCGTTCGCCCTTGGCCCAGTCGCCGGGCGGCATATTGAACAATGCCTGGGTCAGCCCATGCTTTTCAAGCTGGGCGGCGGCGGTTTCGGGCGGATGGTCGTAGGCGCCGAGATATTCGACCGCTTTAAACCCGCATTCGGCGGCCGCCGCAAAGCGGTCGAGAAACCCGATCTCCTGAAAAATGAAGCTCAAATTGGCGGCAAATTTCGGCATCAGGCGAGGCTCCCGGCTAAGGAACCTTACTCTTCCGCCCCGCACGCGAAAAACACAAGACCCGCCCTGCCGGATCAATTAGCGGAAAGGGTTGACGATCACGACCCCATCGACCCGCTGTCCGTGGGACATGTCCTCGGAGTAGAGTTCCCGACACCCGAGCGCTTGCGCAGCAGCGATAATGGCGCTGTCCCAATAAGAGAAGCCCAGTGCCGCTGTGATTTCCAGCGCAGACGACAAGATGCCGAGGTCTATCTGCTGAACTTTGAAGCGCATCCAGGTACGGATTAGTCCTATGGCGATATCGTGCGGCAGCGGATCAGTCCGCGTCGACCGCGTGGCCTGCACATAGAACTCCTGTAACACCTGCACAGACAATGCGCCGTCATTCCGGTCCAGCAGATCGACGGCGCATTCGCGCTTGATCGCCTCGGCCGGTTCGCGACTGATCGAATACAGCAGAATGTTCGTGTCGAAGAAATGCAGGCCTTACCTCTCTCGTTTGTGCACTTCATCACGAGAAAGCCGGTCGGCCGCCCGGAATGCGGTAATACGTTCACGGAGCGCTCGCTCCTCGCGCTTCAGCCGCTCGCTTTCATTTTCGCCTGTAGCCAGGTCGACGAGAAACTGCCTCACCAACGCGGAAACGGACGTCGCGCGTTCAGCGGCGATTATTCGCGCCCGTCGATAGGTTTCCTCGTCCAGTGATACTGTGATGTTTTTCACAGTATCACGTTACACAGACCTTGCTTTCACGGCAATCTCGATTCACCGGTTTGCGTGCGAATTGCGAGACCGTTACTGTTCAGCGTACGGACGGAGGAGCGCGATGGGCGTGTTGTTGGGAGCGATCGCCGACGATTTCACCGGCGCCACCGATCTGTGCAACACGCTGGTCCGGCGCGGCATGCGCACGGTGCAATTGATCGACGTGCCACAGTCCGTGACCGAGATCCCCGATGCCGAAGCTGTCGTCGTGGCATTAAAGAGCCGTGCGATCCCGCCGGCCGAAGCAATCGGCAAAAGCCTCGCCGCACTTGGTTGGCTGCGGCAGGCAGGGGCGCGGCAGATCTTGTTCAAATACTGCTCGACGTTTGATTCGACCGATGCCGGCAATATCGGACCGGTCGCCGAGGCGTTAATGGCGGCGCTCGGAACCGATTTCACCCTGTTCTGCCCGGCATTTCCGGAGGCCGGCCGGACGATTTACAAAGGTTATCTGTTTGTCGGCGACGTCTTGCTGTCGGAATCGGGGATGCGCGACCACCCGCTGACCCCGATGCGTGATCCCTCCTTGGTGCGCGTGCTGCAGCGGCAGAGTCGCGGCAAAGTCGGACTGGTGCCGCATTACGAGGTGGCGCGCGGTGCGTCGGCGATCGCCGACGCCTTTGGTTCGCTGCGGGTTGCCGGGTTTCAGCACGCGATCGTCGACGCGATCGAAGATCACGATCTTGACGCGATCGGCGAGGCCGCGGCCGATTTCAAACTGATCACCGGCGGCTCGGGCATCGCCCTCGGATTACCGGCCAATTTCCGCCGTCAGGGTCTGCTCGGCGACGGCGCGGCGGCTGACGCTTTGCCCATCGATCGGCGGGGCAACGGCGGTGCTGTCAGGGTCGTGCTCGACCGCGACCCAGATACAGGTTTCGTATTTCCGCCGACGCCGGCCGGCTTTTACGATCGACCCGGTCGCCGCGGTGGCGGGACGCAACATTGCCGAGGAAGCGCTCGCTTGGGCGGCGCCAAAGCTGGGGAACGAACCGGTTCTGATCAGCGCAACGGCCCCGCCCGAAGAGGTGGCCGCGATTCAGAAGGTGCTCGGTCGCGAGCGCGCTGGGGCTCTGGTAGAGGCGCTTCTCGCCGACATAGCCCGCGGCCTGGTCGCGCACGGCGTGCGGCAACTAGTGGTCGCCGGTGGCGAGACCGCGGGGGCGGTGGTGCAGGGGCTGGGTGTCACCGGCCTGCGCATCGGCCGCCAGATCGATCCCGGGGTGCCGTGGACGGTAAGTCTGCCGACGAGCCCCGGCGAGCCTGCTTTGGCATTGGCGCTCAAATCCGGCAATTTCGGGGCTCCCGATTTTTTCCTGCGAGCCTTTTCCATGCTGTCCGGAGACCAATGATGATGCGCCTCTTTGAATGTCATTGCGAGCCCACGGGTCCAGCCACAGGTTGGCCCGGGGCCAGGCTCCGCCCAGCAATCTTGGTCCGATCCTGCGTCCGTTACGTCGGGGTTGCCGACTGGCCTTCGTCTCCTCGCAATGACGAGCCGGCCCGTCGGCGCCGGATCGCGCTATGAGCGACGCGAAACTGCGGGAGGCGATCTGCATGATCGGCGCCTCGATCTTTAACCGCGGGCTAACCGCGGGATCGTCAGGAAATATCAGCGTACGAGTCGAGGCTGGCTGGCTGATGACCCCGACCAACGCCTCGCTCGGCCGTCTCGACCCGGCGCGCATGTCAAAGCTCGACGAAGGCGGCCGGCTGGTCTCGGGCGACCCGCCGACCAAGGAGAGCTTTTTGCACCGCGTCATGTACGAGGAGCGCGCCGGAACCGGGGCGGTCGTGCATTTGCATTCGACCCATTCGGTCGCGGTTTCGTGCCTGTCCGAGGTCGATCCTGCCGACGTTCTGCCGCCGATTACCGCCTATTACGTGATGCGCGTCGGCAAATTGCCGCTGGTTCCCTATTTCAAGCCCGGCGACCTTTCGCTCGCCGAGGCGGTCCGCGGCTTTGCCGGCAAGCACCACGCTGTGCTGCTCGCCAATCACGGGCCGGTTGTCGCCGGCTCAAACCTCGATGCTGCGGTCAACGCGATCGAGGAATTGGAAGAAACCGCCAAACTTTATTTGCTGTTGCGCGGCGCCAAGACCCGCTTTTTGACGCATGCGCAAGTCAAGGAACTTAAAACCGCCGGCTAAGATCGGAGGTCCGCGAAGCCGTCGCCGCCATGGCGCTTGTGAGGGAGGGGGGATGAAACGCATCGGGGGTTGGGCGCTGGCAGCGCTGTCCGCGGCCTGGCTGGGGGTGATGAGCGCACATGCCGCGGAGCCGATCAAGATCGGCTTCAGCATAGAAATGACCGGACCGTTTGCGGTTGTTGGCAAGACCGGGCTGCTCGCCTTCAAGATCTGGGAAGATGAGGTCAATGCCAAGGGCGGCCTGCTCGGCCGGCCGGTCAAGCTCGTCTATTACGATGACCAGAGTAATCCGTCGCTGGTGCCGGCCATCTACACCAAGCTGATCGATATCGACAAGGTTGACCTGTTGATTTCGAGCTACGGTACCAATCTCGTTGTACCGGCAATGCCGGTTGCAATTTCGCATAACCGGTTGTTCTTCGGCCTGTTCGCGCTGGCGGCCAATGACAATTTCCACTACCCGAAATACTTCTCGATGCTGCCGTTTGGCCCCGAACCGGTAAAGACCTTCGCCGAGGGCTGGTTCGAACTGGCCGCGGCGCAGAACCCAAAGCCGAAGACGGTCGCAATCGTCGCCACCGATGCCGAATTCCAGCACAAGGCTGCGCAAAGCGCGCGCGAGCACGCCAAGGCGAAAGGGTTCGACATCGTCTACGATCGCGCGTATCCGCCGACCACGGTCGACTTTACGCCGATCATTCGCGCGGTGCAGGCGGCGCAACCGGATTTGGTCTATATCTCGTCTTATCCTTCGGACACGGTCGGGATCCTGCGTTCGGTCGGCGAACTCGGGCTCCACGCGAAAATGCTCGGCGGTGGGCTCGCCGGACTACAGGCGGCGGCGATCAAGATGCAGCTAGGCGAGGCGGCGAACGGCATTGTAAATGTCGATTTGTGGGAGCCGGTCCCGCCGATGCAATTCCCCGGCGTCATGGATTTTATAAAGAAATACCAGGCGAAGGCGCCGGCGGAAGGGGTCGACCTGCTTGGCTACTTCTTGCCACCCTTCGCCTACAGCGAATTACAGATCCTCGGCGACGCGATCACCGCAACAAAGACGCTCGACGACGACAAGCTCGCCGAATACATGCACTCGCACCCGTTCCACACAATCGAGGGCGACATCGCCTTCGGGCCCAACGGCGAATGGACCGAGGCGCGGCCGATTTGGGTGCAATACCATGACATCAAGGGACACGGTGTCGAGCAGTTCCGCGGGTCAAAGACCGTGACGATCCTCGCCCCGCCGCAGTACAAGACCGGCGATCTGATATATCCGTACAGCGACGCGCAGAAGTAGGCGCGGCGTGGCTCTCTCGCCTACGCTCTGGGGCCACCTGCAACGCTATGCGCGCGCAGCTGGTGCCCGAGATAGAGTGGCAAGCTCAACGCCGGCCGGCCGTTATGCAGCACCGTTGCCGGCGGTAGCGGCTCGATACTCTCGAATAGTTTGCCAAAACGGGCGGCGATCTCAGCCGGCGTGGTGCGCGGCGCGATGATCAGCACATCGGAACCGGCATAAGCCGTTAGTGGCGCGATTACCCCGTACTGGCGGGGGTCCGGGCCGAGGCACAGGACGCGCACGCGGCCATCGAGCGCATAGTCGATCTTCCCGGCATCGAGCCAGCGTGTCGCCGCAACCACCAGCCGCGGGCGATCGAGCAACCCTCTGGCCGTCAGCTCACCGGGGAGCGACGTCCAGTCGACTGCCGCCATGGTCGGGTCTTGCCCCGCCGGAAAATAGGATGCGAGCGCGGCGAGCCAGTCGAACCGCACCGTGCTGGCGAAAAGACCGGTCGCGAGAACGACAAGAACCCCGGTCGCAATCACCGTACGGCGGATATGACGGCTCTTCGGCCAGCGGCGCGCGATCGTCTCGCCGAGCAACGGCACCAGCATCAGATAGCCGAGTGCCGTCCAGTGGAACAGGATATGGCTCCACAGCGAAATCACCGTGAAGAACAAGATCGGCGGCAACGCCAGACAGACCAGCAACCAGCGATTCTGGTCTGCGGGACCGCGGCTGAGCGCGCGGATGCCGGAGCAGACCAACGGCAGCCAGATCCAGGGCAGGAAAAACACGGCGGCGCCGCCGGTCGCGGCTAGTGGCCCCAATGGGAAAAAGTGGCCGCCGGCGCGGCCGCCTTGAAACAGAAACGATACCCAGTCGTGGCGCGCGTTCCAGATCAGTGCCGGTGAAAACAGGATCAGCGCGGCGAGGCCCGCGATATAGGGATGTGGGCGCAATAGCCAGCGGCGGCCGACGGGCTCAGTCAGCAAAAACAGCAACGCGCCCGCGATCGTCAGCACCGCGGAGTACTTTGAGGAGAGCGCCAGCCCGGCGCAGATCCCGGTCGTGAGCCACCAGTTCCACGCGGCGCGTCCTTGCGCCGGCAATGCTTTGATCAGGCATAGAGCGGCGCCGAGCAACGCCGCCATCAACGGCCCGTCGGGCAAAACCCAACTGGCGGAAGTGATGCCGAGCACCGGGGCGGCATTCAGCACCGCGGCGGCCCACAGACCGGCGCGCTCGTTGAACAGAGCCGCCGCCAGCCGGTACACCAGCACCGTCGATAACGCGAACAGCGCGATAAACGGCAGTCGCACGATGACAGGGCTGTCGCTTCCGGCGAGATGCGCTGCCCCCCAGGCCAGCCACCAGGCTAAGGGCGGATGGTCGAAATAGCTGAGCTGCCACTCGCGCCCGGCCGCGACCATGTAGCTTTCATCGATGCCGAGACCGAGCGCGGCCGCAAACAGCAGCCGCAACGCAAACGTGCTGGATATCAGCAGGGTCAACACGCCTGCCGGGGTCTTCACCCAGGCCACGGCCGCGCACAGCGCGAGCGGGTTGCGGGCGGTGGAAAAAGTGTCGATAGGCGCCGCTACCGCAATTTCGTTGGATCGGCGAAGGCCGCTATCCATAGCCGGAGCAGGTCCCGGCCTGCGCCGGAAAGACTGCGGTTTAAGCCGCGGCCCCAAGGCGTTCGCCGCCGAGTCTACACCGAGCTCCGGGCGTCTCACCGTGGGCGGAAATATTCCTCGTAAGGAGTGTCGTTTTTGATCAGCTGGCCGCCATCGACGGTCGAGGCGATGCCGGTGATCATGCGGGCCCCGTCGCCCGCGAGAAACAGGATCGGGTCGGCGATGTCTTCGGGTTCGCACACCCGCCCTAACGGGATTTTGCGGCCGCGCTCGGCTTTGTCTTCGGCGCTCGGCATCGCACCGCCAAACGCGGTGGCGGTCGAACCCGGGCACACCGCATTAACCCGGACATGATCGGGGGCGAGCTCGTAGGCGGCATGCCGCGTCAATCCCAGCAGCCCAGCCTTGGAGGCCGAGTAGTTCGCGGTGCCCCCAAACGAAATGCGCAGGCCGGCGACCGAGGCGATGTTGACAATCGCGCCGCCGCCGCGCGCCCGCAAATGCGGCAGCACTGCCTGGATGCCGTTGAAGGCGCCGGTCAGGTTCACTGAAATGACGCGGTCCCAATCCTCGGGACCCATATCGGCGATCATCCGCCTGATCGTGACACCCGCGCCATTGACCAGGATGTCGACGCCGCCGGCCTTGGTCGCAACGTCAGTGGCAATCGCGGAAAAGCCGATGCGATCGGTCACATCGAGCGGGTAGGCGGTGGCATTGCCGCGGTTTCCGGCGATCTCGTTGGCGACCCGCTGCGCTGCATCGCCGTCGCGATCGGCGACCGCGACATAGGCCCCGGCGCGGGCAAAGGCGCGGCAGGTGGCTGCACCGATGCCGTTGCCTCCGCCGGTCACGAGCGCGACCTTCCCGGCAAAATTTTCAGCCATCGCGTCCCTCCTTCATGGCAGCCGCGGCGCACCCTACAGCCGATCGGGCTTGTCGAGAATGGCCGTCGCCAACACGGCGCGCGGCGGCTTGAAGCATCCGCATAGTTGGGGCGCTCGGCGGTCCTGCGAGAACGACCTACCAGAGCATCTCCTGCAGATTCGACAGCGGCGGGATCATGCGGTCGGGGACCGGCAGCATGTCGCGGTTCCAATCCTCCCACAACGCGCGCAATTCGTTCAGCAGATCGGGACGTTTCTTCGCCATATTGCCGCGCTCGCGCGGGTCCCAGCCGATATCGAACAGAAATTCCCGGTCGGCGACCTTCAGATATTTCCAGTCGCCGCGCCGCACCGCGCGCTGGGCGCGGTTTGCCATCCGCCAATAAAGCGTGCGCTCGGCGGCCGGCATCCTCCCGGTCAGCACCGGCAAAAGATTTCTGCCGTCGAGCGGATAATCCGGATCGGGCGAGACATCGGCCGCGGCAAGGCAGCTCGCCGTGAGGTCCATCGTGATCGAGACCTGCTCGGTCACCTGCCCCGCCCGGATATGCCCCGGCCACCAGGCGACTTGCGGCACCCGCAGACCGCCCTCGAGCAAATCCCATTTGCGCCCGACAAATGGCCAAATATTCGAATAGCGCTCTCCGCCATTGTCGCTGGTGAACAGCACCAACGTATTCTTACCCGAAGACCGAACCGCGTCGATGACCCGGCCGATCCCGGCATCGAGGATCTCCATCATCTCGCCATAGATGCGTGGGCTGCCGCCCTCCATGATTTCCGCCCAATCGACCTCGCGCTCGCGCGCCGCCGCTTCAACCGATGGCGCCGACCACGGCCAATGCGGCGCGTTGTAATGCAGGCTGAGGAAATAGGGCGCAGGCCCAAGGGCGGCGGTTTCAACAAAAGTGACGGCCCGCTCGCTCAACAAATCGGTGACGTAGCCTGCCTTCTCCACGGGCAACTCGCCTTCGTATAGATCGGGTTCGCCGCCTTCGCCCCGATGCGTGTAATAGCCGGTGTAGCCGCCCATAATGCCAAAGAACTCGTCGTAGCCGCTCTTTAAGGGGCTGTATTTGGGCAAAAACCCAAGGTGCCACTTGCCGATCAGCGCCGTGCGATAACCGGCCGATCCCAGCAGGGTCGGCAAGGTCGGGAAGCCCGGCGGAATGCCCATTTCGGGCTCGTCGCGATTGACCGGCCGCAACGGCTCGACGAGGCCAAGCTTGAGGCGGTATTGGTAACGCCCGGTGATCATCCCCACCCGCGTGTTGGTGCAGAGCGGCGCGTTGGCATAGGCCTGGGTGAAGCGAATCCCCTCCCCGGCGAGCCGGTCGAGCGCTGGCGTCCGGTATCCGGTCTGACCGGTGCAGCCGAGATCGGCATAGCCGCAATCGTCGACAACGATAAAGATGATGTTCGGGCGATCGGGGCTCGGCATTTGGCTTCCTTTTCGTGCTTTTCGTGGCAGGCATTTCGCCTATTAGAGATTACACAGGCGAGCCGGAATTGGCATGGGCGTTGCTGACGTTCGATCAGTTCCAAGCAGGGAGAATGCGATGACGCGTGACGAACTGACCCGCAAAATCATCGGCCTAAAGCGTGCGAAGGGGCTGAGCTGGAAAACAATCGTCGCCGAAATCGGCGGAGGCTCGGCGCTCTATCTGACCGCGGCCCTACTCGGGCAGATGAAATTGCGGCCCGACCAGGCCGAACGCGCCGCAAAAATGCTCGGTCTCGATGCCGAGGAACAAAACCTCTTGCAGGAAATCCCCTATCGCGGCTCGTTGCCGACTGCGGTGCCGAGCGACCCGTTGATCTATCGCTTTTACGAGCTGGTCCAGGTCTATGGCACGACCTGGAAGGAATTGATCCAGGAGGAGTTTGGCGACGGCATCATGAGTGCGATCGATTTCGACATGTCGATCGAGCGCCAACCCGACCAGAAGGGCGATCGCGTCAAGCTGACCCTCAGCGGCAAATTCCTGCCCTACAAGGAATATTGAGGCCTCGCGTCAGGACGATCGAGCGCAGCCGGGGTGTAAAGCTGCCCAGATGTATCGAGCGGCGTGGGACGAGAGTAGAGTAGCTTTGTTAAAGGCATCGATGCTCGAGGTATGGGATGACCCAGGCGAGCCGCTTTCGTGAATTGCTGCATCGGGAGGGCATGATCGTGGCCCCCGGCGCCTATGACTGCATCACCGCCAAATTGATCGAACAGGCGGGGTTCGATGCCGCCTACATGACGGGCGCCGGGACCGCCGCCACCTTCGGCTACCCCGATTTCGGATTGCTGACGATGTCGGAGATGGTCGGCAATGCTCGCCGCATCGCCGCTGCGGTCGAGGTCCCGGTGATCGCCGATGCCGATACCGGCTACGGCAACGAGCTCAACGTCTTTCGCACGGTGCGCGAATACGAGAACGCCGGCGTTGCCGGCATCCACATTGAGGACCAGGGATTCCCGAAAAAATGCGGTCATCTCGACGACAAAGAAATCGCGCCGCGCGAGGACTGGCTGGCCAAGATCCGGGCCGCTGCAGCAGCCCGCCGCGACCGGGATTTCGTGATCATCGCCCGCACCGACGCGCGTGCGGTCGCCGGCTTTGACGAAGCGATCATCCGAGCCAACGCCGCGCTCGCGGCCGGCGCCGATGTGGCGTTTGTCGAAGCGCCGCAGACTATCGATGAGGTTGCCGCGGTGCCGCGCCGGGTCAACGGGCCGTGCCTGCTGAACGTCGTTTATGGCGGCAAGACCCCGGAACTCGACCTGCGCGAGGCCGAGGCGATGGGCTACAAGCTCGCGATCGTGCCCGGATTGTTGATCAAATACGTTGTCGGGGTCTGTGACGAAGCCCTTGCGGAATTGAAGGCCAGCCATCGTCACCCCCATCCGCCCAAATCGATGACCGTGCGCGAGGTGTTTCATCGGGTCGGCGCCGATGAATGGGACGCGCGCCGCACCCAATTCCGCGATGTCGGCCCAACACGTAGCGCCGCGGAGTAGTTGTCCTGAAATTACTCTTCTAATGGGCGAAAGATCCGAGCGGCCCCCTCACCCTCGGATCGCGTCCGGGGCAGGCTCCCCCGCCGACGCGGGTCCCTCCCTCTCCCCGCGCGGCCGAGAGAGGGTTAAGGTGAGGGGCGGCATCCGCTCCTCGCTTCCCGATCGCGTGCTTTATCGCGACGGGCTGATCCTTGTCATCGACAAACCGGCGGGAATCGCGGTGCATCCCGGGCCCGGTGGCGGCCCCGATCTTGAAAGCGGTTTTGACGCGCTGCGCTTTGGACTGCCTCACCCCCCTGCTCTCGCCCATCGGCTCGATCGCGACACCAGCGGCTGTCTCGTACTGGGCCGCCATCCCAAGGCGCTGCGGCGCCTCGGCGCGCTGTTCGCCGACGGAAAGGTCGAGAAAATCTATTGGGCGGTGGTCGAAGGCCGCCCGCCGCTTGACGAGGGCCGGATTGAAGCCGCGCTCAGAAAGCTCACCCAAGGCAAAGGGTGGCATATAGTCATCGACCCGGCCGGGCAGCATGCCGTGACCGATTACCGCGTTCTCGGGGTCGGCGACGGCCGGGCCTGGCTCGAGTTGCGTCCGCGGACCGGCCGCACCCATCAGATCCGCGTGCATTGCGCCGCTCTCGGCTGTCCGGTTGTCGGCGACCCGGTTTACGGTCGGGCGGCCCGCGAGTCGCTGCTGCTCCATGCGCGCGCGATCGCGCTGCCCGCTATACCCGGCAAAACCGCCGATCAAGGTTACCGCGCCACCGCCACCGCACATGCTCCGCGCCCTCGTCCGGCTCGGTTATGATCGCCCGCGACGAACCCGCTGGCGGAAATAGCGGATGACCGGCGCCGCGGTCGAGATCCGACGATTGTCGTCAGGAGATGCTACGATTTACCGTGACATCCGGCTGGAGGCATTGCGGCTCGAACCCGAGGCATTCAGCAGCACCTTTGCGGCTGAAAGCCCGCAGTCTTTGGACTGGTTCGCGGCTCGGCTTGAAAGTGCAGCAGTGTTTGGCGCCTTCTCCGGCGGCGCATTGGTTGGCATTGCCGGGTTCCTCCCTAAGCAAAGACAAAAGGAGGCGCATAAGGGCCTGCTGGTGGGAATGTATGTGCAGCCGGGTGCACGAGCCGCAGGATTAGGCCGGCGGCTGGTCGAAGCCGTTATTGAATTTGCGCGCCAGCACGGGTCGAAATCTTGCAGCTGACAGTCGTCAGCACCAATGAACCGGCCCGGCGATTGTATCGCCGGCTCGGCTTTGTCGAATACGGGATCGAAAAGAGCGCGTTGAAGGAAAATGGGTGTTATTGGGATGATGTGCTGATGGCGAAATCGCTGTTCGCCGGCGGAGCCGGCCCGGCCGTGATCCCGCGCTATAGCCGGCCGGAGATGGCCCACATCTGGGAGCCGGAGAACCGCTTGCGGATTTGGTTCGAGATCGAGGCCCATGCTTGCGACGCGCAAGCGGCTCTTGGCGTCATTCCGGAGAGTGCTGCGCGTGCGGTGTGGGAACGCGGCCAATTTGAGATCGAGCGCATCGATGAGATCGAGCGCGAGACACGCCACGATGTGATCGCCTTTTTGACCAACCTCGCCGAGCACATCGGCCCAGAGGCGCGCTTTCTGCATCAGGGCATGACGTCGAGCGACGTCCTAGACACGGCCCTTGCGGTGCAATTGAAGGACGCTGCGGACCTGTTGCTCGCCGATCTCGACGGGCTGCTCGCGGCGTTGAAGCGGCGAGCGTTCGAACACAAATACACGCCGACCATCGGCCGCAGCCACGGCATCCATGCCGAGCCGACAACCTTTGGGCTGAAGCTCGCCGGGCATTATGCCGAATTCGCGCGCAACCGCGACCGGCTTCTCGCCGCGCGCAAGGAAGTCGCGACCTGTGCCATTTCGGGGGCGGTCGGCACCTTCGCCAATATCGACCCCGCAGTCGAAGCTCATGTCGCCAAAAAGCTCGGGCTCGAGCCGGAGCCGATCTCGACCCAGGTGATCCCGCGCGACCGCCATGCGCAATTCTTTATGACCCTGGCGCTGATCGCCGCCGGCATCGAGCGGCTCGCGATCGAAATCCGCCATTTGCAGCGCACCGAACTGCGCGAGGCCGAGGAGTATTTCTCGCCGGGCCAAAAAGGCTCCTCGGCGATGCCGCACAAACGCAACCCGGTGCTCGCGGAGAACCTGACCGGGCTCGCCCGGCTGGTCCGCGCGACGGTGACGCCGGCACTCGAAGACGTGGCGTTATGGCACGAGCGCGACATCTCGCATTCCTCGGTCGAGCGCGTCATCGCGCCCGACGCGACGATCGCGCTCGATTTCGCGCTTGTGCGTCTAACCGGGCTGGTCGACCGCCTCATCGTTTATCCGGAGCGGATGCGCCAGAACCTCGAAGCATCAGGCGGCCTCGTCGATTCGCAGCGGGTGTTGCTGGCGTTGACCCAGGCCGGGATGAGCCGCGAGGACGCTTATGCCGCGGTCCAGACCCATGCGATGGCGGCGTGGCAGGGCGAGGGGCGTTTCGCCGATCTGTTAAAAGCCGACCCCGAGATCGCCCGCTACCTCGACCCACAGACCATCGACGGACTGTTCGACACGGCCTATCACCTCAAACACGTCGATACGATCTTTCGCCGCCTCTTCGGTCAGCAGGCATAATACCGCCGAGTATACGGGTCCCAACAGCTCCGCGGCGGATAATACGGCCTCGGCGCATAGTAGGCCGTTGCTGGGGGATAGTAGTTGGGGGGATTGTAGTAATAGGGCTTGTTGTACGGGTTTGCGGCTGAGCCTAGCGCAGTCCCAGCTGCGAAGGCACCGAGCCCGATCCCTACCCCGGCGGCGGGGCTGAGGGCATGCGCCGGCCGCGTTACGGTAGTTAATCCAACAGCGGCAAGAACTGCTGCCCCAATCGCCAAACCGCGACCCGTCCGTGCAAAGTGTTTGCTAAGAGTCATTTGGAGCCTCCTGCAGTTGACCGGGCGTCAGCGAGGTTTACATCCAGAGACCCCGTGCTCTTCGGTACTAACGATCACCACTGCAGAGAATTCCAATCTCGATTTCCCAGAGATGCGAAACAGCTCCTCACTGGAACATCGGGCGATGGCCGAATGCGAGGGTTCCTACTCTTCGGTGAAGCTAGTGATCGTGCCCATTCTGCTGTCCCAGTCGATTTTGCATTTCGCAGTTGACAGACTGATCAACTGATCGGCCGCCACCCGAACACATGCCCGAGAAACTCTCATCGGCAAGCGGACGCCTGTGGCCGTAGCGGCTTTGCCGGCGCTGACCGCGCTGGGTAAGCCGCGAGGACGCCTATGCTGTCTCAAACGGCATTATCCGCTTTCCGACCGCTAGCCATCGACGGCCTATCCGATTCCGCCTATCATCTAAGCTTTGTGGGTAAATGTTTTCGTCGCATCTTCGGCGAATGGATGGATGGTAGGAGGAACTAAAATGAGTTCGTTGCGCAGTAGAAATGGTCCGCGAATCAAATACGCGCCGCAGGAAGCCGCACCCTACGAGACGATCACCGTCGACAAACTGACCCCGATCATCGGCGGGGAGATCGGCGGAGTTGATCTACGCGAGATCAGCAACCGGCAGATGGACGAGATCCACCGGGCGCTCGCCGAGAATTTGGTGATCTTCTTCCGCGACCAGCACCTGACCTCGGAGCAGCACCTCGATTTCGGGCGACACTTTGGTGAATTGCACCTTCACCCGGCGGCGCCTTCCGTACCCGGCCACCCCGAGCTTATGGTCATTCACGCCGACAAGGATAGCCCGCGCGCCAATGGCGAGGGCTGGCACAGCGATGTGTCGTGCGATCCCGAGCCGCCGATGGGGTCGATCCTCTACGTCCGCAAATCGCCGCCGCGCGGCGGCGATACGCTGTTCGCCAATATGTACGCCGCTTACGAAGCGCTCTCCGACCGCATGAAGACCTATCTCGAAGGGCTGACCGCGCGACATGACGGCGAGCATTATCGCGGCCAATACGCGAATTACGGGGTAAAGGACAAAGAGAGCTACCCCTTCGCCGATCACCCAGTCGTGCGCACCCATCCGGTGACCGGCCGGAAGGCGCTCTACGTCAACGAAGGATTTACCCGCTATATCAATGGTATCCCGCGGGATGAGAGCACGGGCATCCTGCAATATCTCTACAAGCACATGGCGAACCCGCTGTTCCAATGCCGCTTTCGGTGGCAGGAGAACTCGATCGCCTTTTGGGACAATCGTTGTGTCCAGCACCACGCGATGTGGGATTACTGGCCGCACACCCGATCGGGCAACCGGGTCACCGTCAAGGGCGACCGCCCGGTCTAGGGCTATTCCTTCATCAGCTGTTGCTTGGCCTGCTCGGCGAAGTGGTGCAGTTCAAAGGTGACACGGGCTGGCGTGATGGTCGGGTCCTTGGCGCCGAGGTCGGCTGCTACTTTGTCAATGACGGTCTTGTCGCCGCCCGGCTCGAACTGGGCGTCGACAACGCGCTTGCCGTAGGCCTCGGCAGCATCGCCGAGCAGCCCCAGCCGCTGCGCCGCCCATAGACCCAACAGGCGGTTGCGGCGCGCGGTAATTTTGAACTTGAATTCCTGATCGTGCTGAAACCGGGCCTCGAATTCCCTCTCACGGTCGGCAAAAGTCGGCATTATCCCCTCCTTCCGAATGTCGTTGCTCGGATCGATCGGATCGGCTTTCGATATGGCCTGAGCCCGCAGAGGCAGCAAGCTAAGAACGCCGCAAGCTGAATGTGTACCCTGGTAATCCTGCGCCGTCCCGATCACCGTTGGCCCGTCCTAATCGGCGCCAACCGCGACGAGATGATGGAACGGCCATGGCAGCCTCCCGCACGCCATTGGCCCGACCGGCCCGAAGTGGTTGCCGGCCTCGATGTTCTCGCCGGCGGATCCTGGCTCGGTATCAATGACTGGGGCGTGGTCGCCGCGGTGCTGAACCGCACCGGCTCGCTGGGACCGGCGCCGGGCCTGCGCTCGCGCGGCGAATTAGTCCTGGAGGCGCTCGACCATGCCGACGCGGTCGATGCCGCCGAGGCCCTGTCCCATCTCGAACCCGACGCTTACCGCACGTTCAACCTGATCGTCGCGGATGAGCGCGATGGGTTCTGGCTGCGTCATGCCGGCGGCCGGCGGGTCGAGGTTCACCCGATTAAAGAAGGGCTGTCGCTGATCGCGGCCGGCGACATTGACGATCTCGCCACTCGGCGTCTGCAACTCGCAAAGCCGGCGTTTGGTGCGTGGCCGGTCCCCGAACCCGATCAGGGGGAGTGGACGGCATGGCAGCAATTGCTCGGCAGTTGCCGGGCGCCGCCGGGCGAACCGGCGACCGCCGCGATGCGGTTTCGCACCGACGGCTACGGTACGGTTTCGAGCGCGCTAATCGCACTGCCGGCCCATGAGGAGGCAGAATTGCGTCCGGTGTTCCGCTTTGCCTCGTGGCTGCCGGAACAAACCCCATGGCAGGAGATCAGCTTGGCCTGACTCGGGCCGTGGCCTCGACATTGCCCGACCGTTGGCCGACCGCTATATCGGGGGTGACTGAGTTGCAGTGGCGAGGCGATGAAGGCGCGAGTACATGTCAGGCTCAAACAAGGCGTGCTCGACCCGCAAGGGAAGGCGATCGGTAACGCGCTGGCAACATTGGGTTTTGCCGGGATCGGAGAGGTCCGGCAAGGCAAGCTGATCGAACTGCAGCTTGATGAAACCGACCCGACGCGCGCCCGCGCCGAAGTCGATGCGATGTGCCGCCAGCTGCTCGCCAACCCGGTGATCGAGGATTACGCGATCGAGCTATGTTGAAGCGTCGATGAAGTCGGTCGTCATCATCTTTCCGGGCTCGAACCGCGAGCGCGATGTCTGCATGGCGCTGAAGCGGGCGGGCGGCCATGAACCGGTACGGATCTGGCATCGCGAGACCGCCCTGCCCGATACCGATTTGATTGTTCTTCCGGGCGGTTTCGCCTATGGCGACTATCTGCGCTCCGGAGCGATGGCGGCGCATTCGCCGGTTATGCGCGAGGTCCGCGCCCGCGTCGAGCGCGGCATTCCGGTGCTCGGCATCTGCAATGGTTTCCAGATATTGACCGAAGCTGGGATGCTGCCCGGTGCTCTGCTGCCCAACCGCTCGCTCCAATTTACCTGCCGCGACGTGCACCTGCGCATCGAGAACAATCAGACGATCTTCACTTGCGGTTATCAGGCCGGGCAGACGATCCGGGTGCCCGTCGCCCATCACGACGGCAATTACACCGCCTCCCCTGAGACACTCGACCGGCTCGAAGGCGAGGGACGCATTGCCTTTCGCTACTGCACGCCCGATGGCAGGCTCCACGAGGACGCCAATTTCAACGGTTCGGCGCGCGCTATCGCCGGCATCTTCAACAAGAGCCGCACCGTACTCGGCTTGATGCCGCATCCCGAAAACGCCACCCACCCTGATCTCGGCGGCACCGATGGCGCCGCCTTCTTCGCCGGGCTGGTGAGCGCGCTGCAGTGATCGGCGGCAGCAACGTCACCCCTGCGCTGGCGGCCGAGCACGGCCTCACCGAAGCCGAGTTCGAGCGCGCCGTCGGAATCCTGGGCCGGGTGCCGAACCTGACCGAGCTCGGCATTTTTTCGGTGATGTGGAGCGAGCATTGCTCGTACAAATCGTCGAAGATCTGGCTCAAAACCTTGCCGACATCGGGGCCGCAAGTCATCTGCGGGCCCGGGGAAAACGCCGGGGTTGTCGATATCGGCGATGGCGATGCTGTCGTCTTCAAGATCGAAAGCCACAATCACCCATCCTTTATCGAGCCCTATCAGGGGGCGGCGACCGGCGTCGGCGGCATTCTGCGCGACGTCTTTACGATGGGGGCGCGGCCGATCGCGATCCTCAATTCGTTGCGGTTTGGCAGCCCGGACCACCCGCGCACCCGCCATCTCGTGGCCGGCGTCGTCGCCGGGATTGGTGGCTACGGAAATTGCGTCGGCGTCCCGACGGTCGGCGGCGAATGCGAGTTCGACCCCGCCTATAACGGCAATATTCTGGTCAATGCGATGTGCGTCGGGCTCGCCCGCGCCGACCGCATCTTTTATTCGGCCGCCGCCGGACCGGGCAACGCGGTCGTCTATGTCGGCGCCAAGACCGGCCGCGACGGCATCCATGGTGCCACGATGGCCTCGGCCGAGTTCGGCGGCGATGCCGGCGAAAAGCGCCCGACGGTGCAGGTCGGCGATCCGTTCACCGAGAAATTGCTGATCGAGGCCTGCCTCGAACTGATGCAGACCGACGCGATCATCGCAATCCAGGATATGGGCGCGGCGGGGCTGACCTCGTCGTCAGTCGAGATGGCGGGCAAGGGCGGGCTCGGTATTGAACTCGATCTCGACCAGGTGCCGGTGCGCGAGACCGGTATGACGCCCTACGAGATCATGCTCAGCGAGAGCCAGGAGCGGATGCTGATGGTGCTGCGCCCTGGAAGCGAGGCCGAGGCGCGACGTATCTTTGGGAAATGGGAGCTCGATTTCGCGGTAATCGGCCATGTCACCGACACCGGTCGGCTGGTGCTCCACATGAATGGCGCAGTGGCGGCCGATATCCCGGTCGGCCCACTGGTCAGCGAAGCGCCGCTCTACGAGCGCCCGTGGCGGCGCACCGCTGCCGAGCCCGACATCGATGCCGTCGCCCTACCCGATCGCGATCCTTTCGAATGTCTGAGCCAGCTGATCGCCTCCCCGGCATTAGCCTCAAAGCGCTGGATCTGGGAGCAATACGACCATCTCGTAATGGGCAACACGGTCAAGCGGCCGGGCGGCGACGCCGCTGTGGTTCGCGTCGGCGACACCAAGGCATTGGCGATGGCGACCGACTGCACCCCGCGTTACTGCCGGGCCGATCCAGTGCGCGGTGGAATGCAGGCCGTCGCGGAGAGCTGGCGCAATCTGACGGCGGTCGGCGCCATGCCGTTGGCATTGACCGACAATCTCAATTTCGGCAATCCCGAGCGGCCCGAAATCATGGGCCAAATCGTCTGCGCGATCGAGGGCATGCGCGACGCCTGTCTAGCGCTCGACTACCCGGTCGTGTCCGGCAATGTGTCGCTCTACAACGAAACGAGCGGGAGCGCGATCCTGCCGACCCCCGTCATTGGCGGCGTCGGGTTGATCGCCGACCTCCGGAACGCCGTCGACCTCGCTCTGAAATGCGATGCCGATACCCTCATCCTGATTGGGGAGACAAAAGGTCATCTCGGCGCCACGCTGTACTTGCGCGAGATCGAAGGGAGGGAGGCCGGCTCACCCCCGCCGGTCGATCTTTCCGCAGAGCGCCGCAACGGGGATTTCGTTCGGGCCGGGATTGCCGCGCGTCGGATCGTTGCCTGCCATGATCTTTCGGATGGTGGGCTCCTCGTTGCGATTGCTGAGATGGCGATGGCAGGTATGCGTGGCGTAGTTCTGGAACAGACGCCGGGTGATCTTCCGCGCCATGCCTGTCTGTTTGGCGAGGACCAGGCGCGCTATGTGATCGAAACCTCCGAGCCCGAGACGGTGCTCGCCGCGGCCAGCGCAGCGGGTGTGCTGGCTCGCGTTGTCGGCACCGTCGGCGGGGCCGCGTTGACACTTCCGGGAGCGGGTGCCATATCCGTCAACGCGCTGAAGGCTGCGAACAACGCTTGGCTTCCGGGCTATATGGAACGGGTTTAAGCGGGAGAGCGTCGAATGGCGATGGATGCGGGGATGATCGAGCGGCTGATCAAGGAGAGTCTGCCCGACGCGCAAGTCTCGATCGAAGATCTGCGCGGCGACGGCGATCATTACGCCGCCCACGTCGTATCCGGCGCTTTTCGCGGCAAGACCCGGGTCCAGCAGCATCAGATGGTGTACCAGGCGTTGCGCGGCAGAATGGGCAATGAGCTTCACGCGCTGGCGCTGCAAACCGGCGTCCCGGAAGGCTGACCTCCGCCCGCCGCTCATCTTTCGCAAAATCGAGGAACATGACGATGGACAACACGGTTCACGACCGCATTCAGCAAGAAATCACCGACACCCCGGTCGTGCTGTTTATGAAGGGCTCGCCGGTGTTTCCCCAATGCGGCTTCTCCGCCGCGGTGGTTCAGATCCTCAGCCAGCTCGGCGTCAAGTTCAAAGGTGTAGATGTGCTGTCGGATCCGCAGATTCGCCAGGGCATCAAGGAGTTCTCGAGCTGGCCGACGATCCCCCAGCTCTACGTTAAGGGAGAATTTGTCGGCGGTTGCGATATCGTCCGCGAGATGTACGAAACCGGCGAACTGCAGCAGGTCTTCGAGCAAAAAGGCGTCCCCGTCCGCGCCTAACTAGCGAACAGTTTTATTCGGCGGGTTTAAGCCGCGCCGGATCGATCCGAAAAATCAGCGGAAAAAAAGGATAGCGCCACGGTAGGTGGCGGGCTCCGGTCTCGGAGACAACCCAAAGCTTGCCGTCTTCGTCGAAAGCAGCGCCTTCAATGCCGGCAGGTACTGGATATCGCCGGTAACGTTGCGCGTGATCTGGGTCGACCTTATCGAGAAAACCCCATCCGATCTCGCTTCGCGAAATCCAAAAACGCCCCGAAGCGTCGACAGCACCACCCTGGCCATAACTCGGGATCGGCGTCGCGATCGAGGCCGCTGCGGCGTCCAGGGTTGCTCCTTCCGCCAAGTGTTCGATTGTCGAAAGGGCGAATTTGAAGGCCTTGGCCGGCCCATTCGTCTCGTAGTCGCCGATCCAAAGCGCGCCGTGATCGGAAACAGCAAATGCGCCCTTCACGCCGCGTCCGAGCGGAAAGATCCGAAATTTTGGAGGGCTGCGATCAAACGCCTTATCGAGGTCGGTCTCGAACAGCGTGTGAGTGTCGGTGATGAACAGCTTGCCGTGATCGGCGTAAGCGAGACCGCCGGCATGACCGCACGGGGCCGGAATGTCGAAATGACCAGTTTCATTTCCACTCACCGGGTCAATGCGAAAGACCCGGCACGGACCGCGGTTCTTCCGTATCTCGGTGCTCCGATATGCCGAGATCAGGAGGCTGCCCTCGGCAAAGGCCAGACCTTGCGGGTCCCAGCCGGCATCGAGTCCGGCCATCCATATCATTCGGTCGATCGCTGGGAGATTCGGCACTTGACTGACCCTCGCCGGGCCATAGCTCGGTTTCCGGCCAAGGATCGTGTCGTCGATCGGATCAGGTGCACGTGAAATTGCACACGCCACGATCAGCGCCAAAAAGGCAGTGAGGCGCCAGTTCGCTCGCATCGACCCGGCGGCGGTTTTGTTTGCGGAACGCTCGACTGTCTGCATGACCCGCATGGGCGCCGTTGCGGCTATGATACCCGCGGAAGACGCTCAGTTGCAGGAGCGCTGCGGTCGAATGGAGCAAAACCGACACGCTTTTTTCGTGACGCGCCGTGAATGGCGGCAGCGGCCGCACTTCGATGCCGATCTCAACCAAGCGCTGGGGCGGTAGGGTGAGACCGCACACACGGGTTTCGGTCCAACGCGCCTGCGCCTGGATCGACCAAGAGACGCGGTGTCTCGAAACCGAAGAGGTTTCGCTCGACGATGCTGCGGGACGCGTACTTGGTACCGATCTGAGCGCCTCCGACCCAATTCCCCCATCCGATTGCGCGACAATCAATGGGTTCGCGGTGCTGGCCGCAACCAGCCTTGGTGCGGGGACTTATAGTCCGATTACGATTACCGCGATCCCGGTTGAGGCCGGCGCATTAATGCCGCCGGGGACCGACACAGTCGTCGCCGCCGATCAGGTGGAGCCGGCCGGGTGCGAGCTTGTCGAACTCATCGAGCCCGTTGCCGTGGGCATCAATGTCGAGCGCCGCGGCATAGTGGCCGAAGCTGGCGCCTTCTTGGCAGCGGCGGGAACCTGTCTGGGCCCGCGACACCTTGGCCTGGCCGCTCAAGCCGGCTTCTCTGGGCTATCTGTAGTTCGCCGCCCGCGGGTGCGCCTGGCGATTGTCGGCCAAGCTCGATCCGGCCCAAACGACGGCAATGGGCCGATGCTGCGCGCCCTAATTGAGCGCGATGGTGGGCTTCCTGGCAACGCCAGCCTCGCGGAGGCGTTTAGCCCCGGGGTCGACATCATCGTGTTGGCTGGCGACAGCGGCAGCGGCGAAGACGGCGAGTTGGCGGCCGCGATGGCATCGGCCGGATCGCTCGAGATCCACGGCGTGGCGTTGATTCCTGGCGAGACCGCTGGTTTTGGACGGAGTGCCGATGGTACGCCCGCCCTGTTGCTGCCTGGCGCGCCCGCCGGTTGCTATTGGAATTACGAACTGTTCGCGGGACGAGCGATCCGCCGACTGGCCGGGCGCTCCCCCGCGCTGCCGTACACTTCGCGCCAAGTAACCACCACGCGCAAGATCGTCTCGCCGATCGGCATGACCGAGATTTGGCCGGTCCGCCGACTGGCCGATGGGCAGGTCGAACCGGACATGTCGTTTGTCGAGACCGGGTTGCGAGCGGCAGTCGCGGCCGACGGATTTGTCATCGTCCCCGCGCCGAGCGAAGGCTATCCGGCAGGAGCCTCAGTCGCTGCCTATTTCTATGATGAGCGCTGAATTGCGCGGAGCCCGCGTCATGAACGATATTCCCCCGACCCTGCGCAGCCTCGCGCGCCAGGAGCAATTTCTCGAAGTCCTCGATCGCGACGAGGCCGAGCGCCGCTTTCGCCGACATCTCCAATTGCACCCCCTGGCCCGCGAGACGGTACCGTTGGCGCAGGCACTAGGGCGGGTCCTGGCGAGACGCGTCGTTGCCGAGGTTGACGTGCCGGGCTTCGATCGCGCTAGCGTTGACGGTTTCGCTGTGCGCGCCGGTGACACGGTCGGCGCCAGCGAGCGGACCCCGCGCCGGCTGACCTTGCTGCCCGAAATCCTGACACCCGGAAAAGAGCCGCGAATTGCGGTCGAACAAGGCGCCGCAACCCTGATCGCGACCGGTGGCATGGTGCCGCGCGGCGCCGACGCGGTGGTCATGGTCGAGCACACCGAGACCATCGAAGACGCCGCCAGCGTCGTCATCGAAATCCGGCGGCCGGCGACGACGGGACAATTTGTCGCTTTTGCCGGCAGTGACATGGCGCGAGGCGAAACCGTGCTGCGTGCCGGCCAGGTTCTGACGTCGCGCGAGATCGGCATGCTGGCGGCTGTCGGTCGCGCCGAAGTCGAGGTTTGGCGGCGGCCGCGGATCGCGATCATCTCGACCGGCGACGAGATTATTGCGCCCGGCGCCCCAATGCGGCCTGGCGCGGTCTATGATTCGAATGCCGCAATCCTCGCTGCCGCGGTCGAGGAAGCGGGCGGCGTTTCCTGCCCGCTCGGCATTGGCGCCGACGACGACGCGGTCCTGACCAAACTCGTCGAGCGCGGGCTCGCCACCTGCGACATGGTAATCATGTCCGGCGGCACATCGAAGGGGGCGGGCGATCTGTGCTATCGGGCCGTGGCGCGCTTCACCGATCCCGGCATCATCGTTCACGGCGTCGCGTTGAAGCCTGGCAAGCCGCTCTGCCTTGCCGTGACCGGCGGCAAGCCGGTGATCGTATTGCCCGGGTTTCCGACCTCGGCGATCTTCACCTTTCAGGAATTTGTCGCTCCGGTCATTCGCGCCTTTGCCGGCCTGCCCGCCGAACGGGCCGAGCGCCTTCCGGCGGTGCTGCCAGTGCGCATCGCCTCGGAGCGCGGGCGGACCGAATATCTGATGGTCTCGCTGATCCGCGGCCAGGACGACGAACTTGCCGCCTACCCCAACGCCAAGGGCTCGGGTGCGGTAACCGCCTTCAGCCAGGCCGATGGCTTTGTCGTGATCGATGCGCAAGTGGATGCTGTTCCCGCCGGGACGCCGGTGGAGGTGCGACTGATCGGCAATACTCAACTCGCCGATCTCGTCATCATCGGAAGTCACTGCGTCGGGCTCGATGTGCTGATCGACCGCCTCCGCGCCGAGGGGCTTTCGGTCAAAGCGCTGAATGTCGGCAGCATGGGCGGGCTCGCCGCCGCCAAACGCGGCGAGTGCGACATTGCGGCAATCCACCTGATGGACCCCGAGACCGGCGAGTACAACCAGCCTTTTCTGACCCCGGCGCTCGAATTGATCCCGGGATATGGCCGGCTGCAAGGGATCGTCTACCGCAAGGGTGACCTCCGGTTTGAAGGCCGCACCGCCGAGGAGGCGATGTCGGCAGCGTCGGCCACACCTGATTGCCTGATGGTCAATCGCAACGCCGGCAGCGGCACTCGCATCCTGACCGACCGCTTGCTCGCCGGTGCAAAGCCGCCAGGCTACTGGTCTCAGCCCAGATCTCACAACGCGGTGGCTGTTGCAGTGGCTCAGAACCGCGCCGATTGGGGTGTCGCAATCGAGAGCGTCGCGCGGCAATACGGGCTCGGCTTTATCCCACTGCAGGACGAACATTACGATTTTGTCGTGCCCAAGAGCCGAATGGACAGAGCCCCGATTCTGCAATTCCGCCAAATTCTCGCCCGGGATGAAGTCCGCGATGCGTTGGCCGGGCTCGGATTTAAATATGACGCTTCGCCAAATGCGCGTATTGTTTAATTAACTATGCGCGCATTGGTCAAAAACCTCTAATTTTTTAGCCGCGCTGTAAAAAACTTAGTGATTTTTTAGTGCGACCTGAGGTTTTATAGTCCTCGTTAACAATTCTTAACGGCGCGGGGTCACAGACCGCCGCTCATGGCGGTCTCCCGACCGCCTTCTAGCCGGGGGGCAATCAATGCGAGCGAAGTTGGGCTGGAGCCTCGTATGGGGCGCCATTGTGGTGGGCTGTTTCGCCGGTCATTCTCGTAAGGCGTCAGCGGGCAATTGCGCGCTTTATGCGCGGGCGGTAACGGGCATCGATCTTTATGGCGCTGCCGGCGGCTGGTGGTACGAAGCGGCCGGTCGTTATCAGCGCGGCCAGACGCCGGCGGTCGGGTCGATCCTGGTGTTCAGGCCGACGCGCGGCTCCCCGTCGGGTCACGTCGCTGTTGTCTCCAAGATTGTCGGGCCGTCGATGGTGCTGGTCGACCAGTCGAACTGGTATCACGGCAGGGTCACCTTGGGCACTCCGGTCGCTGACACCTCGCCCAATCACGACTGGACAACCGTGACGGTAATGAGTGTTGATTCTGGTCAGTTTGGCCGTGACAACCCGACCTTTGGCTTTATCTATCCGCAAGCTGGATCAGGCCAGGCCATTACAACTATCGCGACGGCCGGGTTCGAGCCGTCAGCCGCCGCCCGCGCCTACGACGACCGCGCCTACAACGACCCGGGCCAACAGGCGGGATTGTTCCATTTTGCGACTGCGGAAGATTACCCGGATCGCGGCGGCCATCGATGGGGCCATCGGCGAGCCGCAAGACGCTCTCTGCATTTCGCCGCAGCCTCGTACCGGCACGATCATAGCGGGTGGCATTCGCACGCCTGGAGCAGGCATGTGTCACACGGAGCGGCGCATCATTCGCGGCTGCAGACTACCGAGACCAGCCGCTATCCTCATGCCTATCGGGTCGCCTCGGGCGATTGACAGAAACCGCGCGAACGCGCCTATCCTCGCCTTCGCAGCAAGCGAGGGGAGTTATGCCGCTAGCCAACACCGATCCCGCCCTGTTGCCGGCCCATGCCCTGTCGATCGAGATCGGCTCCGGGCGGCTGTCGCCGGTCGATGTCGTCGACGCGCTGCTCGCGCGCATTCACGCGCACGACCCCAAATTGCACGCTTATGTCGAGGCTTATGCCGATGAAGCTCGGCTTGCGGCCGAGGCCGCCGATAAGGCAATTCGATCGGGGCACCGGATCGGACCGCTGCACGGAGTTCCAATTGCGCTCAAGGATCTGATCGAAATCGAGGGGCGGATCACGACCGGCGGCTCGCAAGTGTGGAGCGAGCGCCGCTCGGCCTACACCGCGACAATCGCCCGGCGGATGATCGTGGCCGGGATGATCGTGCTCGGCAAGACTCACACGGTCGAGTTCGCAATGGGCGGCTGGGGCACCAATCAGCACCGCGGCACACCCTGGAACCCGTGGGACCGCGAGACGGCGCGCACTCCCGGAGGGTCGAGCAGCGGCACCGGTGTCGCGGTCGCCGCCTGCATGGCGCCGTGGGGCATCGGCACCGATACCGGCGGCTCGGTCAGATTGCCGTCGTCCTGGTGCGGGCTGTCCGGCCTCAAGACCACGATCGGCCGGGTCAGCACCTATGGCGTGCTGCCGTTGAGCCCGAGCCTTGACACGCCCGGTCCGATGGCCCGTTCGGTCGAGGACGCAGCCCTGTTGTATCAGGCGATCGAAGGGCCCGACCCCCATGATCCGCGCACCTTGGGACGACCGCCGGCCGGTTCGCTGGCGACGATGCGGCGCGGCGTGCGCGGGCTGAAACTCGCGCGAATGCCGGCGATCGAGCGCGATCACGTCTCGGCCGAAATGCTAAATGCCTACGATGCGGCGCTCGACATTTTGGCGCGGCTTGGCGCGGAGATCGTCTCGGTCGATTTGCCGCGCCGTTTTTCCGAATACACCCGACTGACCGGCCGCATCATCGGCGCCGAAGCCTATTTCCTGGTCGGCGATTTGATCGACGATATGAGTTTGCCCATCGACGAGGCGGTGCGTCCGCGAATCGCAAGCGGGCGGGAAGTCTCGGCGCGCGAATACCTTGGCGCTTTGCGTGAGCAAGCCGAAGCCAAGGTGGAATTTGATGCGGCGCTCAGCGACGCGGACGCCTTGCTGACCCCGACGACAACCACCGCCGCGGTCCCCCTCGAAGCCGTCGACCAGAGCACGACGCCGGCGCATTTCACGCGCTTTGTCAATGCGTTGGAACTATGCGCATTGGCCATTCCCGACGGCTTCACCGCGAGCGGTCTGCCATTGTCATTGCAGATCGTCTGCCGCCCCTATGACGAAGAGACGGCTTTGCGCATCGGGTGGGCCTATCAACAAGCGACCGACTGGCACGAGCGCCACCCGCCCGGTATCGCCGCCTAATGATCAATTGCCGAGGCCGAAGCGGCGGCTGAGGAAATCGCGGACGTCGGCGGCGCACTGGTCGGGAAACGCATCGCAGATATTGTGCGGCGCGCCGTCATAGACCCGCATCTCGACATCGGGGATGAGCCGGCGAAACGGCTCGTAATTCGCTGTAGAGCCAATCTGCTCGGCGCCGGGCACCACGACCAGGGTCGGGCAGCGGATGCGGCCGACCTCGTCACTCCAGTCGTAGCTCGCCATCAGCAATACGAATTTACCGATATAAGCGGGGTCGTTTTTCGCAGCCTCGTCGAGAAACCACTCGACAAGCCCGGGATCGACCTCGGCGAGCGGCAGCCTCTCGGCAATCGTCTCGGCGAGAAAGCCGCGCAGACCCTTGGCCGCGATCTGCGGGATCCAGCTTGGCGCCTGGCTGTTTTTGAGCCCCGGGGTCGAGCCGAACAGCATCAGGCTCTTCACCCGCTCGCCATGGTTCATCGCCAGCTGCTGGCCGAGATAGCCGCCCGCCGAATTGCCGACGATGTGCGCGCTATGAACCCCGAGATGATCCATCAGCTCGATCACGTCGGTGACCAGCCGATCGAGCGTCAGCGCGCGTTCGGGTGACGGGATTTCGAACTCGCCGTGGCCGCGCAAATCCATCCTGACGACCCGATAATCGCGGCAGAGCGCCGGGACCCAAGCGTAGTAGCGCCGCGAACTCCCCATTGCCGCGTGCAGTAATAACAGGGTCGCCGGTTCTTTCCATGGATCGGTGAAGTCGTCGATATGGTAAGCGAGGCGCACGCCGTCGCTCACAGTAAAATTATTCATTCACGCCTCTTTTCTTTCAGTGCGGCACCCAGTCTGCCCGGCTAGCGTGTGATTCAATCTGCCTTCACCACTGTGATTTTGCCACTTGGTTCTAACGCGATCAGCCGCGCCTGCGAAACCCGCTCGACACCTGTTTGCCTGAGAGCCTCTTCAATATCGCGTTCGCTGATCGCGTGCTGGAGGAGTTGGGAACGCTCCGTTTTTCCCGCGCGGGCGAGCTCGATCATGCTTCCTTCGAAAATCTGCGCGAGCCGTTTCGAACGAGCGACTCCTTGCGCCAAAGCCCAATGAAGCGCCATCAGCAGCGCACTTGCGGCCAATGTTCCCCCGAGTGGAGCGGTGCCAGTTAGGGCGCGGCTTAAATTTGAGCCGACCACAATTGCCACGACGATGTCGAGCGCCGCCCAGCGGCCGAAAACGCGTCTTCCGGCGAAGCGCACTAGGGCAAGGCCATAAGCGAAGATCACCACCGCCCGGGCACACTCCTGCCACCAGCTGATGTGTCCGGTCGGACCAAACACGAATTCCAAAGCACCCATGCGTCGGTACCATCCGCGTGTTAGCGGCGGTATTTGGAGCAGAATTAGAGCGGATTGCGAGCGCAAACCGAACCGCCAAATGTGGCCGCTGCGGGAACGCCGGCCGTAAATGTCGCCAGCGTCTTACTGCCGGCATGGGCATCGGCAGCCGCTACGCGATGCTTTAATAAATTGGTTATGGCTTGATAATATCGGCACCGAGCCGCGCAAACCCGCGAGGGAATGTCATGAAGATCGGGATTTTTCTGACCGGCCAGCACCCGCCGGGCAGCGACATCGTCGCCGAGCTTGAAGGGCAATACGCGATGACGCGCCTGGCGCGCGACCGCGGCTGGGATGCTGTCGCGACCGGCCAGCATTATCTGAGCGAAGGCGTGCGCCAGCTGCAACTGATCCCGTTTTTGGCGCGGCTTGCGGCCGAAGCCGGCGAGATGACCGGCATCGCCGGGGTGTTGTTGGCGACATTGCACAACCCGGTCGAGACCGCGGAATGCATCGCCTCGCTCGATGCGATCTGGCGCGGAAATTTTGTCTTTGGCGTCGGTCTTGGCTATCGCGAGGTCGAGTTCGATGCGTTCGGCGTGCCGAAGGGTCAGCGCGTGCGCCGCTTCGAGCAATGCCTCGAAGTGGTCAAGCGGCTGTGGACCGAGGACAACGTCACCTTCGAGAACGAAATCTGCAAACTTGTCAATGTGACGGCGACTTGCCGTCCGGTGCAAAAGCCGCACCCGCCGATCTGGATCGCCGCCAACAGCGATGCAGCGGTGCGCCGCGCCGCCCGTCTCGGCGACAGCTTTTTTATCAACCCGCATGCGACGATGCCGGTCATTACCGCTCAGATGGCGCTCTATCGCGCCGAGCTAGCCAAGCACGGCAAGCCCTTCCCAACGGTGCTGCCTTACTTGCGCGAGATCTATTGCGCCAAGGACAAGCGCACCGCGGTCGAAATGGCCGGGCCCTTCCTCGCGGCCAAATACCAGACTTACGCGCAATGGGGTCAGGACCAGGTGTTGCCGGGGCAGGATTCGTTTCGCCAATCGCTCGAAGCGCTATTGCAGGACCGTTTTGTGCTCGGCAGCCCGGAGGAATGCTACGAACAGCTGCGCCCGTGCTGGGAAGAGGCCGGCGCCAATTATCTAATTTTCCGCACCCATTGGAGCGGCATGCCGGTGGCCTCGGCACTCGCCAGCATGCGGCTGATCAGCGACGAGCTATTGCCGGCACTGCGCCGAGCCGCGCCGGTTCACGCAGTCGGCTGAAAGTATTTGCGGTCCGAATAGCTCCTGGGCCCGCGCATCCACGCACTAGAAGACGTGGGTGGCCGGATCAACTCCGGCCGTGGGGGGATGTTGCCGAAAGCACAACCGCGCGAAAGGCGCTAACTTCCGGTACTCAAGCACCAGGCGGAAAGAACACGAGCATCCGCACTTCGAGGCTTTCGCGCGGCGAGGCGTCGGGCGGCGTTGTCGGGTCGTCAAAACCGGTATGCGCGGAGAAGCGTTTGGCACCGTGCAATGCCGAATCGTAGCAGCGGATCAGCACGGCTTCGTCGGCCTGCATCTTCGGGAAGTAATAATAACGCTGATCGGGGCTATAGGTAATCGCATAGGTTTCGCCGGTGCGATCCGGGTATTTGAGATCGCTGGCGATCAGGTTCTCTTCCGTGAGGCTCTGCGCGTCGCACAGGGTCAGCGGCGAGTTCGAGCACCGGCCCGCGGATCGGCCGCCACAGATTGTTGATCGCAAAGCGGTGCTTCAACAGTTCCTCGGCCTCATCACCCATCAGATCGCGGACCCGCTGCGGCGCCGACCACGCGGTGTAATCATTGTGCACCCGCTTGGCAGGGATCTTGATGGCTTTGTCCTTGGCCGACATCGCGGCGTTGCGAACGATATGATCAAAGGCGACGACACGGGCGGCGCCGGTCGCCTCTTTCATGACCCGCTCGCATTCGGGGTAATAGATCGACCTGATCTGGTCTTCGTCGTAGAAAATTGTCACCGCTGTCTGGTGGTGCAGCAGCACAAACCCTTCCTTGTCGAGCGACAGCTGATCGATCAGCGGCCGCGCATTACGGATCGCGACCTGGTGCTCGATATTCTTGCCGGTGCGCACCGGAGTACCCGGCGGCGGTTCGTAATTGTAGGCGACCGGCTTTTCGGCCGTCGGAATAAGAAAATTGAGCGGCGCCACGATGCTGTCGAGGCTCGCCGTCGTCATGCCATCCATCATGTCCTCCGCGTCAGTTCGGTGAGCAGGTAGGATCGACGTTAGGACAGCGCAACCGCAGCGTCAAACAGTGTAAGGAATACGGTAGCGCCGTACTTGATGTGGCGGACGCCGGGTCGATTGGGTTGCACGCCTGCCGGCGCTCTGCGACAATTTGTTCGTACTAGGTTATCGCGCTTTGCGACAAACACGGGAGGATCAGATGAGCGAGAACAGAGGCTATCACGCCCACGTCTACTACAATGCCCAGACAAAGCCGCTGGCCGCCCGCCTGCGCGAGACGATCATCGAAAAATTCAATGTCGAGCCGGGCGGGTTTAGCGACGAACCGCGAGGCCCGCATCCGATCTCGCAGTTCAACGTCATTTTTAAGAATGACGAATTTCAGAACATCGTCCCGTGGCTGATGCTGAACCGCGATGGGCTTGATGTATTGGTTCACCCGCTGACCGACAGCTCTTATGACGATCATAGCAAGAATGCGCTGTGGCTCGGCACGCCGGTGCCGATGAAGCTCGATATCCTGCGTCCAAGCTATCGGGCTGAGCTGCTGCCAAAGGATCTCCAGCACACGGCGGCTTAATCCGGACGCTTTCGGGGCCGCGCCGAGCAGCCTGCCAGGGAAGCGGTACGGGGAGCGGGTATGGGCGGGTTTCTCGATCGCATGGCGGCCGCCGGCGGCAGCTTTTTCATGCTGCTCGGGCGGTTGGCGTTGGCGGCAATCTTTGTGCCGAGCGGGTTCAGCCAGCTCAGTCACATCGACACCTTCGCGCACAGCTTGGCATCCCGCGGCGTGCCGATGTCCGGATTGATGGCGGTGATCGGCGTCTGCGTCGAGTTTTTCGGCGGCCTAGCGGTCGTATTCGGGTTCAAAACCCGATACGCGGCGCTGTTGATGGCGATCTTTACCGCGTGCGCAGCGGTGATCGCGCACCGCTTCTGGCAGGTCGAAGGTCCGACGCACGAGGCTCAGTACATCCAGTTCATGAAGAACATCGCGATCATCGGCGGCTTTTTGTGCCTATTCGCCGCCGGGCCGGGCGCGTTGGCTATGGACCGCCGGCGCCGCTGATCAAGGTTTGCACCGAAAGCGGGGCGTAGAGGCCAAGAATATCCGCTGCCGAGACGGCCTCGTCATCATCGACGACCTCGACAAAGACCGCCGTCTCGCCATTACGGATAAAACTCACGAATGTCTGGCGAGCATTGCCGAGTACCAGCGGGTCGATCTGCAATGCCTCGAGTTCGGCCTGGACCTGAGCCGGCACCGGCCCCACTTCCTTCAGAATGCGGTGCGCCAGCCGGCTGTAGGGGAATCCTTCGGTATGAAGCCGGTGGTACGCATCGAGCGCGACACCAGCCGATGGGAACAGACCAACAACGAGCTTCGCGGCCATCGACATGTCCTCCGCACCGATGCTGCCAAGCCTCTATCCGATTACCGCGCCGCCGTCGACCCTAGCTTTGCCGCTAAGTCGCCGGCCATCTTGCGGTGCTGTTGCAAGGTTGGCAGCGCGTCGCGAGCGAACTCCCGAAGCTGCCGGTCGACGCCGGAATCCGCCTCGCTGCGAAACAGTTTTATCGCATGATCATGGTCGATAACCATCGCATGCGCGTAGTCCCGATCGAAGTTGCCGTCGTGCTCGTTGGCGAGTTTGTCGCGCAGCTTGCGATGCTCGATGTCCAGGGTCTTTGGCAATTCGATGCCTTGGGCTTGTGCGATCGCGGTCAGACGCGCATCGGCGCCGGTATGATCCGTGATCATCCGGTCGGCAAAATGGCGGACATCAGGATTTGCCGATTTCTGAGCGAGCTTGCCGAGATCGATCTCGGCCATGCCGCTCTGCGCGGCGCGCTCGACGAAATCACGGTCTTGTTTGGTCAACCCGGGCTGCGCCGCGGCTCCAGGAGCCGAAGCGGTGGGCGACACTCCGGGGTTCGTTTGCGCCACCGCAGAACTGCCCGCAGCTATTAGCGAGGAGGCGGAAGCCAGTCCGATAGCCAAAATCGCTATCACAACGCGCTTCGCCGTCACCCGCGCCTCCGGTATCGCGAACATATGCCATCAACAGGAGCCGGTACGGGCGGGTTCCGGTGCACCGGTCTTGCTCCGGCTAATCACCTGGTCGGCGAATAAGTTGGCGGCGGTACAAAGCCGCCGAATTCGCGCTCGATCAGCCCCGCGAACGCGATCGTCGTGCGATCCTCGAGATAGGGCCCGATGATCTGCATGCCGATCGGCAAACCCTCCGTGCTATGCCCGATCGGAGCGACGGTCGCCGGCAAGCCCAGCAGCGTCGCCATGCTCGCCCAGACAACCTGATCCCCGTATGGAACTTGCTTGCCGTCGATGTCGAGCCGCCGCGCACGCTGATCCTTGGCGTGATCGTGAGGAAATGCCGGGGTCGGCATTGGCGGGCACAGCACGACGTCGAACGACGCGAACAACTCATGGGCCTGCCCGCGCAGCCGCCCTTGGCGGCGGGTTGCCAGGATCCACTCGCGATGGGTAAGGGTGGTCCCGCGAACCCATCTGGCACCGAGACTGTCGACATCGGGGGGCAGTTCTTTTGCCGCATCCCCGATGCGTTGATAGACATCGGCCGGCAGATCAGCGGCGCGCCCCGCCGCGACAAGTTCGTTTCGAAGCCGGGCTATCTCGGCGAGATCGGGCAGTAGCGAGCTGGTGCGCGCAACACTGACACCGATTTGGCCGAGACGGTCAGCCAAATTGTCGATTGCGGTCTGTACGCTTGCCGCGGTCGGGCACAGCGGATGGGAATTGAGGACCAACACCCGAAAGCTCTTGAGATCCTGATGCCGGGTGGCCGGAAGCGCCAATTTATAGGCGATTCCTTCGGCCGTCTCGTCCGGACCTGCGAGGACATCGAGCTCCAGGGCGAGATCGGCGGCGCTGCGCGCCATCGGCCCGGCGACCGCGAGCCCGCCGCGTATCGGCACGTCCGGCACATGCGGCGGCCCGGCGCCGTGCAAGGGCACAAGATCGAGGGTCGGTTTGTGCGCAAAGACACCGCAAAAATGCGCCGGGCAG
The DNA here is from genome assembly GCA_963777435.1 of uncultured Alphaproteobacteria bacterium. Lineage (GTDB taxonomy): Bacteria > Pseudomonadota > Alphaproteobacteria > ATCC43930 > CGMCC-115725 > AP-15. The sequence goes on along the minus strand of CAVZQT010000003.1, from coordinate 510,803 downwards.
CGCAATGATCCGCCGATATCGGACCCGAGTTCGAGCGTCACAAAGCCGGCCGCGAGCGCCGCCGCAGCCCCGCCCGACGATCCCCCTGGGGTGCGCGCCAAATCCCAAGGGTTGTTGGTCGTTCCGTAGATCTCGTTGTAGCTCTGCCAGTCTTCGAGCATAAACGGCACGTTGGTCTTGCCGAGAATGACGGCTCCGGCCGCCTTGAGCCGCTTCACCACGAGAGCGTCGAAATTCGGCTGCCAGTCGCGAAACCTTGGATTGCCCCACGTTGTCGCCACGCCGGCCACGTTGAACGCCTCCTTGACGGTCATCGGCAACCCGAGCAACGGCCGGGTTTCACCGCGCCCCAGAGCTTTGTCGGCGTCCTTGGCGGCTTCCCGCGCCCGCTCGAAATCGCGCACGACGACGGCATTGATCGGCGTATCGAGAGCTTCGATGCGCGCGATCGCGAAATCGGTCAGCTCGGCCGAGGAAATCTGCTTGGCGGTAAGCGCTTTGGCCAGATCGGTGGCATTGCGGTAAGCAAGGTCGCTCGGCACCGTAACACTTGCATTATCCGCCAGCACCGCGCTTCGCGGCAGGAGGCCGGCCGCGGTCGCCGCCGCAGCGCCGATGAGCAGATTTCGCCTGCTGGGCTTGGTTTCCATTCAGCCGCCTCCCAAAGCGCGCGGCTTTTGTCGCCGTCGTCGCTATTCAGTACATCCCGCAGCGCCGACTGTAGCATTTGATGGCCACGGCGTCGCGGCGTTGTCTTCGGCAGCTGGCGCCCGAGCTGCCGAAATCTTGCGAAGTTCCTGCGTTCCCGGAGGTGGCTTGTTCGGATCCGAGAGCCGTGCTATCGCGCGCCAGTCGAGAGATTGAGGTGCCAGGGTAGGATGAGATATATGACGGGCGCGGCGAGCGTGATTATCACCGCCTCATTAGCGGTCAGCACGAGCTCGGCCTGGTCGCAGACGAGCGTAATCCAACAAAACAATGTCAGCGTAAACCACGAGAGCGCGAGCGTTACGGTTAGCGGCCAGACGGTGACGGTGCAGACCTCGACCGGCATCGGCCATATTGTCGGGGACGGCCAGCTCGCCTCAGAAACTCGGCCGATCGGGCCGGTCTCGGCGATCACCGCCGATGGCGCTTTCGCCGTGACGGTCAAAACCGGTTCACCCCCGGGGGTGACGATCGAGGCCGACAAAAACCTGTTGCCGATCGTCAAGACCGACGTGTCGAACGGCAGGTTGCAGATCTACACCGACCGATCCTATTCGACCGACGGACGCATAAAGGTGACTGTTACATCGCCAGAGGTGGCTGATATCGCGGCTTCCGGAAGCAATCAGATCAATGCCGAAGGGCTCACTGGCGAGAAGCTGATGATTTCGCTGAACGGCTCCAATCATGCTGAGATGACCGGAAATATTTCGGCAATAACTGTCGAGTTGAGCGGGTCGAACCAACTATCAGCACGGCGACTGATCGCCGACAGCGCGAATGTCACGATCAGCGGATCAGGGAATGCGGCCGTCAATGCGCGCGAGCGGATCGTCGCCGATATATCCGGCTCGGGTTCGATTTCGATTTACGGCAATCCGAAACAGCGCAGCACCCAGGTCAACGGCGCGGGCACAATCACTTTTGTCGAGTGATCGGCCTGCCTCGTGAGCGCCGGCCGGCTTTCTTTTCGGCTGTCAGTTCCGGCGAGATGCTATTGGACGCGGCCCCGGGTCTGGCCGCCGTCGCAGGCGCAATCGGCGCCACTGCGCAACGAACTCGCCCGCATCCAGGCAGGGGCGACAAATGAACAACCTCCGGCGGGTGTGATGCATTGATAGCTATAGCTATCGGACGAGGTGCTGGCGCCCCACGGCGAGGACTGCTGGTAGGCGGTAGCCGGACCTCCGAACAGGCCACCGCCATAGGAATTACCGCCCATTCCTCCGAAACCGCCGCCGCCCATTCCACCACCACCGCTCATTCCCCCGCCGCCACTACCAGTACCCCCGCCACCGCTACCGGTACCACCGCCACCGCCGCCGCTCATGCCCCCGCCACCGCCGCTCATGCCGCCACCACCGCCTCCCATACCGCCCGCGAGGATGATCCCGGCGTGGCCGGGAGCCACCGCCTTTGGTGCTGCCAACTCGCCGCAAAAGGCAGGGGAGATCGCAATGCTCCCCGCCGCCGCTGCAAAAATCGCTGAAATCGCCAGCCGTATGCTCATCGGGCTCTCCCTCGTAATCCCGTTTTAAGGATAATCTGAGGCGGGACCGACCACTATCGATTGGTTCACATCGGTTGAGCAGCCCTCTCGGGCATATCGTTGAGCGGAGCAGCGCAGACGGACTGACATGAGCCAGAATTGGGCGATCTGCATCGGTATCGACCGCTATGACAATCTGCAGCCATTGCAGTTCGCCAAGCGCGATGCGGAAGTATTGCGGGACTTTTTCGAGAAGGAAGTCGCGTTCGATAAGGTCTATTTCTTTGCCGATGACGCCCCGCCGATCCCGACCAACTTTGGCGAACCGATCCGCTCGACGCCGACCGGGGGCACGTTGCGACGCTTTCTGCGGATCAGGTTTGAACAGAAATTCCTCAAGCCGAGCGACAATTTATGGTTCTTCTTTGCCGGCCATGGCAGGCGGGAGCGCGAGCGCGACTATCTGATGCCGAGCGACGCCGACCCCGGCAATGTCGAGGAAACCGCAATTCCGGTCAGCCTGGTCACCGAGCGGCTGCGACGCTGTGGCGCCGAAAACGTGATCCTATTGCTCGACGCCTGCCGCAACGAGGGCGCGCGCGATGGCGAAGGCGTTGGGTCCGAGACGCAACCGGGTGTGGTCGCAATATCGTCATGCCGCCCGAACGAGCGCTCCTATGAAATCGACGAGTTGAAGCACGGCGCCTTCACCTACACGCTATTGGAAGGACTGCGGCTAGAAGGCCAGGCCAATTGTGCTACGGTCGAACGGCTCGACGAGTATCTGCGCGTCCGAGTTCCCGAACTGTGCCAACACTACAGAAAGCCGCGCCAGACCCCTTATACCCAAGCCGAGCCGATCGAGAAGCGCCATCTGATTCTGCTGCCGAAACGCGCCAGCCTGACCGATATCGCCCCGCTCCGGGTCGATGCGCTGCAGGCGGAGACTAAAGGCGATCTCGAAACCGCCGAGCAGTTGTGGTGGCGGGTTATCGCCGTCTCTCCGGCCGACGCACAGGCGCATGAAGCGGTTAAACGGATCGCCTTAAAGCAGGCGGAAGCGGAAGCGGGATCCCGGAGATCGCCGCTGCCGATCTCGGAACCGCCTATATCGCCACATCATCAGAGGACGGGTGACACGCAAAGGACGCGGCTGCTGACGCGCCGACGAGCGATTGCGGCCGGCGTGCTGATGGCGGCTGGAGCCGGTGCTATCGCCGCAGTGCCATTCATTCGAAGACGCATGTCGGCGCCAGCATTGCGCACGATCCGTTTCGGCTTTGTGCAGGTCGATCAAAAGGGCGAGGCGAAACCTTTGCAGCATGCTGCTGCGATGGTCTTTACCGAGGATCTCGGATCGGCCAACAGCCTCGACATGATCGCAATTCCCGGCGGCAGCTTTACCATGGGTTCGCCCGACAGCGAGCCCGAACGGCTGCCCAATGAGGGGCCGCAGCACCATGTCACACTGGCCTCGTTCTTTATCAGCGCCGCGCCAATAACCCAGGCGCAATGGCTGGCGGTGGTCATGGCGCACCCCGCGAAGCTGCAATACGATTTGAACCCCAGTCCGTCCTCTTTTCACGGCATCGACCTGCCGGTCGAAAGCATTACCTGGTACCAGGCGGCGGAATATTGCCGACGTCTATCTGCAATAACCGGGCGCGACTATCGGCTGCCGAGCGAAGCGCAGTGGGAATATTGTTGCCGCGCGGGTTCGAGCGATCCGTTCAATGTCGGGCCGACAATCACGAGCGATTTGGCGAATTATTGCGGCACAGGCGGAGCGGTATGCGGCAACAGCGACGGCAACAGCATCGCCTCCGATGATTATGGCGGCGTCAAATACGGGTCGGGCGCCTATGGCCAAGGACCGGTCGGCATCTTTCGTGGAACGACCACGCGCGCCGGCACCTTTCCGCGCAACCGGTTTGGGGCCTACGACATGCACGGTAATGTCTGGGAATTCTGCCTCGATATTGCGACCACAACCTATGACATTGTGCCGCGCGACGGCAGCGCCTATCTAGCCGGCCCGGCGGGCAGTAATCGAATTTTGCGCGGCGGGTCATGGTCGCACAATCCGGCGATCTGCCGCTCCGCTTTTCGTGATTCGATCGAGCCTGACAATCCCGGGTGGCAAGGCCGCATCGGGATGCGGGTCGTGTGCGTTTAGCAGAAAGGGAAGGACGATATGCCCGGCCAGCAAGGATCGCTGTGGTTTGTCACCGAAATCACTTCAGCAGAGACGGTCGAGGTCGCCGAGGGCAGCCGCAGCTCTGAAGATGTCGGCGGCGGCTTTGGTTCGAGCGTCGTGCAACAGACCCGCAAGAGCTTGACCCAGCGCGTACAGGTCAATGTCGAAGATCTGAAACGCGAAATCGGAAATCTGCTGGGCGTCGTCGGCGATGTCTTCGACCAAACACGCAACGAGACCGGAATGTCGCTGGAGGAGGTCGAGTTGTCGATCGAAGTCAGCTCAGAGGGCCAAATCAGCATTCTCGGCAGTGGCGGCAAGATCGGCGGATCGGGCGGCATCAAGCTGTCCTTCAAACGCCAGCGCCCGACAAGCTGACGTTCCAGTGACCGACTCGAATGGGACAGCGATGGCAAGCGCGACCGGGCTGGTTTTGGAATTCTCTGATGGCCACACGGCCGCGACATCGCCGGACGCCGTAAACGCCGGTCTGGCGCCGTACGGTGCGCGGGTGTGGCCGCTCGACTTGGCGGATTTGCCCGAGGATATTCACCGGCTTCTCGCTCAGCCAAATTTGACTGAGAGCGAAGCCGCGCTAGTCACGGCGCAGTTCCTATTGCCTCGCGAGCGGCTGTTACAACTGATCGCTGAAGCGGGGCGCGCGCCGCATGTGGCGGGCGGCGGCTCTATGACGCCATTTGTTGAAAACCAAGGCTATGCCTATCCGCAGCTCTATCTTGCCAAAGCCGGTGTCGATTACAGCCGGTTCGATCGCTTTCATGTAAACACCGCCGATGACGGCGCCGGGGTTGACGAGATCGGCCAGCTGCTTTATGGCGGCGGCATTAGGGTTCTGCAGCGGCGGCCGGGCTTGGGCATGGCGAACCTGCACCTCGCCTGCACCTCGCCCGATCACGGTTGGATCGTGACCTATGACGGCGGCTTGTCGCATATCGGCAGCCTCAGCGGGGCCGTGCCCGGCACCAAATTCCTGATGCAAGTGATTGGCCCGGAGCGCTGGAGCCTGCGCTATGACGACAATGACAATGACGATACGCGAGGCGGGTGGCTGATGCCGGATTACGAAATCTTTGAAGCGGGCGACGTCGTGCTGCAATCGGGGCTGACCTATCGCAAGGCCCGCCTTGCCTACAAGACATACGGCACGCTCGATGCCGCGAAATCGAACGTGATCGTCTATCCGACCTCGTACGGTGCGCAGCACTACGATCTCGAATGGGCGGTCGCACCCGGCAAGCCGCTCGATCCGTCCAAATATTTCATCGTGATCATCAACAAGTTCGGCAACGGCTTGTCGTCGTCCCCGAGCAACACCCCGCCGCCCTTGGACCGCGCCCGCTATCCGCACTTCACGATGACCGACAACGTCCGGGTGCAACAGCGGCTGTTGCAAGAGGTTTTTGGCGTCGAGCGGGTTAAGCTCGTTTACGGGTTCTCGATGGGCGCGCAGCAGGCGTTTCACTGGGCCGCCTTGTTTCCCGGCCGGGTCGAGCGCATTGCCGCGATCTGCGGGTCGGCCAAGACCTCGCCGCACAATCACGTCTTTCTCGAAGGGGTAAAGGCGGCATTGACGGCCGATCCGGCGTGGCAGGATGGTTGGTTCGCAACCCCGCCGACCCGCGGTTTTCAGGCAATGGGCCGGGTCTATGCCGGCTGGGGGCTGAGCCAGGCTTTCTACCGCGAGGAGGAATGGCGGAAGCTCGGCTTTTCGTCGCTGGAAGACTTTCTGGTTGGCAGCTGGGAAGCCAATTTCCGCCGCCGCGACGCCAATGATTTACTGGGGATGCTGTGGATGTGGCAGCACGCCGATATCAGCGCCAACGAGCTCTATGGTGGTGATTTGGGCAAAGCACTGGCCGCGATCACTGCGGATGCGCTGGTCATGCCGTGCGAGACCGACCTCTATTTTACGGTCGAGGACAATCGCCGCGAGGTGGCGCAGATGCCGCGCGCCGAATTGCGGCCGATCCCGTCGATCTGGGGCCACCGCGCCGGCAATCCCGCGCAAAACCCGGCCGACGCCAAATTTATCGACGACGCCGTGCGCGAGTTGCTCGCTCGCTAAACCGCTTTATACGCTTGAAGGCTGAATATCGCGGCGGGCTTGTGCGGGTTGTCACTCGACTATTGGTTTCTGGGCTAAATTCTTGTTCATTTTTGGCGTGAACCGGCAAACAGGATCATTGTATGTTCCAAGCCGGTTGCGGAAAGGGTCGGATACTTTCGCCGTTGCTCGATCAGCCGGCGCGAAGGAGCGCACGACGATGCCGTCACGGGGTGACCTTCGACAATATTACGAAATCGGTGCTCAACTGGCGCCGGCTATCCACCAGCATCAAGATTGGCCCTACGAGGTCCCGCATCCCCGATACGTCGCTTACATGGCGCCGCCCCATGATGTCGGAGGCCAAGCCGATGCGCCCGTCCGATACGAGGAAAAAGAGGAGGAGCTGTGGGAGCTGAACACCTATGTCACCTGCGAGGTGCTCGGCTGGAAGGGCGTGTGGAACTCGGAAGAAAGACGCCGCCGCGGCAACAATGATCTGGGTCTATCTCTCTACTGCGGTTTTCCTTACTACGGACGGTGGATTTGGGCCGCAGCCCGAATGCTGGTCGACAAGAACCATGTCTCGCTGACCGAACTGCTCGAAAAGATTGCCGAGGTGAAGGCCCGCCATGCCAAGCCTTGATACTAAAAACGCGCCGGCCCGCTTCAATGTCGGCGACCGCGTCCGCGTAAAGGATCTGCCGAACCTGTTTTACACGCGTACTCAAATGTACGTTCGGGGCGTGAGCGGCACGATCGCCGCCCGGACTTACCAAGATCTCATTCCCGAGGACGAGGCCTGGAACCGTGACGACGCGCCGCCCGAGCAGTTTTATATCGTCCGGATTCGGCAGAAGGATCTTTGGGAGGATTATCCATTCGAAAACGACACGTTGCAGACCGAATTGCCCGACCGCTGGCTCGAGCCAATAAGCGATTGATCGCCGCAAGCAGGGAGTACGGAACATGCAACACTCGCATGAGCATGACCACGGCGATCACGAGCATCCGGCGGCGCCGATGGTCGAGGAAATTACCGACTTCGAGATTCTTGAGATCGCCGTTCGTGAACTGGCCATCGAAAAGGGCCTGTTCACCGCCGAGGATCATCGGAAATTTACCGAGTGGGCGGAATCCATCGGTCCCGCGGCCGGCTCGCGCCTGGTCGCGAAGGCGTGGACCGACCCGGCATTCAAGGCGCGCGTGCTCGCCGATGCCGTCGCTGCCTGCCGGGAGATCGGCATCGACTGGACCGAGCCCACCGGCGCCGGCACGCCAAGCGATTACATGCAGCTCCGCGTTCTCGAAGATACCCCGACCCTGCATCATGTGATCGTGTGCACGCTGTGCTCGTGCTATCCGCGGCCGCTGCTCGGTCACTCGCCTTATTGGTACCGTTCGCCCAACTATCGCCGCCGGCTGGTACGCTGGCCGCGTCAGGTGCTGGCGGAGTTCGGATTAATCCTTCCTCCTGAAGTGGAGGTGCGGGTCGAGGACTCCAACCAGAAATGCCGCTTTATGGTCCTTCCTGTGCGGCCCGCGGGCACCGAGAATTGGACAGAGGCGCAGTTAGCGGAGATTGTCACCCGCGACTGCATGATCGGCGTAGCCCTGCCCCAGCCCGACCGGAAGGCGGATGATGTTCGGCCGGTCCACAAGGCCAGCCGGCCAGTCCCTGGTGAGCACCATTAAGCGGAAGCCAGCCAATGACCGAGAAAAATCGCCAGTCGCCCGATGGGGCGGATGCGGATCAGGTAAAATTTTCCGCGATTCCGTTGCTTGAGGCGATACGCAACGAGGATAAGACCTGGGAAAAGCTCGCACCGCGTTACGGCGTTACCAACCCTGATCCACCGTGGAAGGTCAGCCTGTACGCGACATGTGAGTGTCTCTCAGCGGCAGAGGCAGTACCATCGCTGCAGCGGCGCCACGCGGAGGATCAACTCGGCGAGACCGTGTATAGCGGGACCCCTGCGCCAGAGCAGCAGCTGTTGGCCTTGGCCCACATCATGCTGCGCCGCGGGCTGATCGCCGAGGACGATCTCGCCGAACGCATGAACGCGGTACGATCGCGGCTCGAGACGTGATGACAGCGAAATTGTGGATCAAGCAACCTAGTCGCAAGGGAGACAAAATTGATGACCACCACTTCGTTTGTTCCTGCTGCCCAGCCGGTCGCCATCCCGATCCGCGAGGTATTGCCGTGGGCAATCCTCAGTGGGCTAGTTCTGGTGCTGGCGCTTTATTTTGTCGGTGCCGAACAGGGCGCCACCTCAATCTTCCCGGGAATGTACGTCCACGAGTTTGTGCATGATGGGCGCCATCTGCTGGGCTTTCCCTGTCACTGAGCCGAAGCCGGCGCCATGGCGGGAACATTGCTGCTGCGGGGGATGCTGATCGGCATTATCGCAGGGTTGCTCTGCTTCGGCTTTTTGAAAATCGTTGGCGAGCCGCAGATCGACCGCGCGATCGCGTTCGAAACGCAGCTCGAAGAAGCCAAGGCTCAGGCGGCAGCGCAAGCTTTGATCGCCAAGGGCTTGCCGGCGCCAAAGCGAGAGCCCGAGCCCGAACTGGTCAGCCGCCGGGTCCAGGCCAGCATCGGCCTGTTCATTGGCGCCATGTTTTACAATGTGACCTTCGGTGGGTTGTTCGCCCTGGCTTTCGCATTGGCCTACGGCCGCATCGGGGATTGCGGTCCACGCGGCACAGCGGCTCTACTGGCGGTCCTCGGCCTTATTGCGATCTACGTCGTTCCCAACCTCAAATATCCGGCCAGTCCGCCCTCCGTTGGCGATCCCGCGACGATCGGTATGCGGACGGGACTGTATTTCAGCATGATTTCAATCTCGCTCGCGGCTATGATCGCGGCGGGAATGCTGCGTCTCCGGCTTCTCGGTCGGTTTGGGGCCTGGAACGCATTTCTGATTGCCGCCGCCTTGTATCTGATCGTGGTTACCGCCGCGGGCCTGGCATTGCCGTCGATCGACGAGGTGCCCCGAGAATTCCCGGCTGTCGTCTTATGGCAATTCAGAATTGCGTCGATCGCGGCGCAACTGATCATGTGGGCGACGATCGGCCTGGTCTTTGGCGCTCTGACCGAGCGCGCCGCGTTGACGGCCCGGACCGGGTCCTGGCTCAAGACGAAGGTGGTCAAGCCGACGATTGGCTAACCGGGAAAGGCTTTGCCGACTGAGCGCGCCGATCGCCTCAGAACCTCGCAGTTTCGCAGCGGCGATTACAATCAGCAGGACATCGGCGTTACCGTCGGCACGGACGACATTGCCTGGCTCGTGTGGTTGGAAGACTGGGCGCGCAACGGCCCACCCGATCGTCCCGAACCGCTAATGGAGTTATGCGTCACACAGGCGTTTCGGCTGGAGGACGGCGCTTGGCGCCCCGTTCATCGCCACGCCGACGAGCTCGTGAAGAAACGCGAGCTCAGGTGAGGCCGCAGCCCAAGTTAGCTTGCTTCAGCTTGCATCCGCTGGCGGCGCAATGCCCTGCCAGGTCGTTCGCCGCTGGGTTGGCCCTCGGCCCAGACCGGCACGCCGTTGACAAAGACGTGCTCGATGCCGGCGGCGGGCGTTGTCGGGTTTTCGAAGGTAGCGCGGTCGATCACCGTGGCGGGATCAAAGACCGTAATGTCGGCATAGGCGCCCGGGGTCAAGGCTCCACGGCCGCTGAGGCCGAACCGCGCCGCTGGCAGACCAGTCATCTTGCGAACTGCCTCTTCCAACGCGAACAGGCCGAGATCGCGGCAATAATGCCCGAGGACGCGCGGGAATGTGCCCCACAGCCGCGGGTGCGGGTGAAAATCGTGCGGCAGCCCGTCTGATCCGATCATCGTATGCGGAAAGCTGAGCACCCGCTGCACGTCGGGCTCGTCCATCGTCCAATAAATCGCACCCGCCGGCTGCAGACGGTTGACGGCATCCTCGATGCTGACGCCCCAATCGGCGGCGATTGCCGCGAGTTCGCGCCCAGCCTGTTCCGGCGCGCTCTTCGACCAGGTGACCATGACCTTTGAGGTGCGCCCGGCCTGGCCCGCGCTCAACACCGTCGACGAAGCGATATAGGGATAGGCGTCGAGCCCGACCTCCTGCCCCGCAATCGCCGCGGCGATGACCGGCAAGGTCGCTGCGGTGCGGCCGAAATTCGCCCGGCCGATTGTCTTGTGATGCGAGATCACGACCGGTATCTCCGCCGAGCGCCCCACCGCAAAGCTCTCTTGGAGGCTGTCGAGCACATGCTCGCCCTCGTTGCGCATATGCGTCGTGTAGAGCGCCCCCGCCGGACGCAGTAGTGCCGCCAGCGCCTCGATCTCGGCTGGCGGCGCGTGCTCAGCCGGGGCGTAGGCGAGCCCGCTCGACATTCCGATCGCGCCGGCGTCGAGCGCCTCCTGCAGTAACTCGCGCATATGCCCGATCTCGGAGCTTTCGGCCGGCCGATCGAGCGACGTCATCGAGCCGACCCGCAAGGTCGAATGACCGACGAGGCAGGCGGCGTTGACGGCGGCCGGGCTACGGTCGAGCGCCGCGAAGTAATCGGCGAAGCGGCCATAGCGGTAATCGGCGGCGTCGCCGATCAGATCGAGCGGTGGCGGCGGCGCATGGTCGATCGCCAGCGGCGCCAGGCTGATACCGCAATTGCCGGTAATGACGGTAGTCACGCCCTGGCTCGCCTTTGCCGCCATTTCCGGCGCCGCAAACAAGGCGCGGTCGTCATGCGTGTGAACATCGATAAATCCGGGCGCCACGATCTTGCCCGATACATCGATCTCGCGCGCCCCCGCCGCCTTGCCGATTGCACCGATTTCGGTAATTCGGTCGCCTGATATCGCGACATCGGCGCGAAACCGCGCCCGGCCACTGCCGTCGATAACCTCACCGCCGCGCAGAATGTATTGCGTCATCATCAAGTCTTCGCTGATTGGAAGTCTACCGGGCAGTTTACATCCATTTCGGCGCCCCACAGGACCGCATTACCCGCCGTTGCCAATCGGGATGCTGGCCATTTGCGCGAGAGCGAGCTGTGGAGGTTGGACAAGCGTGTAGAAGGTGTCGATCTGACAGCGCCAGCACAGCCCCGCCCACCAATTATTGGCATCGATTGCAACATATGCCGTCTGGCCGGCGGCAACCCCGAAATGGGCGAATTGGTACGGTGCAACTCCGCGGCTGTCGACGGTGATCTCATAGTCCCCGGGTGGGACATCGTAATAAAAGGCGCGGCCCAGCAACGCGACGCCGACAATGCGGCCGTTGATCCGGAAATAGGGCTCTTCCCTCGTGATTTCCGGTTGATAGGTGCGGAAGATCCAAATCCGCGCCTCGCCGGGTGGCGGGTAGGTCGTCAGCAGCCGGTTCTTCTCAGCCAGTTGCTGGGGATCCTGACCCGCGCAGCTGGCCAGAACCGCCGCGGTAAGAATAATGACACTCATGGCCCATATTCGCCGGACGACGCCAGCCATCGACATTCACCATCTCCGTTCTGAAATAACGTGCCCCGACCGCCGGCGGAATATTCAGATGATTAACGAGAGCGGCTCGGGTTTTGCGCCACGCTTGTAAACGCGAATCCCACCTCTGCCCGTCTTAGGTAAGGCGCCAGGAATAGGACCTCCTTAATCGCCATGACTGTCGGCGACGGGTTGCGGCAGCCAGGGAGTGAAAAGGATGCTGCCCCCATAGATCGTCGAGCAGCCGCGCGCACCCGGGCCGCCAGCGCATCCCCAATAGTTCTGCGTAGCGTTGATGATGGCGCTTGTGCACGTGCTCCCATTGTCGAAGGCGCAGATATTGGCGACGCCAACCTTGCCGCCGAGGAGATTGTTTAGATGCGTATCGACCTGAGCCGCCGTGTTGACGGCGATGTCGACGTCTTCATCCCAGATCACGTTACTGGCGATCACAGTGTCCAGCACCGGCGACCCGCCCCCGCCGCTGTTGATATTGATGCCGACCCGCCCGGGTGTCGCAGTATCACCGGTGTCTGGCAAATTTCTAGCAATGGAGTTGCCAATGATCACGTTGCCGCTCATGTCGTCCGCCGGCGCGCCAAACGCCGGACCGACATGCGAGTGCAGCGCCACGCCGCCCAGTCCATTGCCGGTCAAGGTATTGTTGATAATCACGTTACCGGATGTCCGGCCGGGACCGTTGCCGTCGGAAAAGAGGCCCACTCCCGAGCCCCCCGCCTTCACACCATTGTCGCTGGAAACGTTGCCGGAGACGGTATTGTGATCAACCCCGTAATGGGGCGCGTAGGGGGCCGTGCCGTGGTTCAGCGGGGGGTGAGAGGCGAGAACGATGCCGCACTCCAGCGGGTTATTCGCAACGGTATTGTTGATCAGGAGATTGCCGGTGCTTTCTGCAGTCTCGTCACTGATCAGGATGCCATCGGCGTTGCCCGTTATCAGGTTGCCGGAGACGATCGAGTTGACTGTGCCTATTAAATGAAGCGCGCCGCCGCAGTCGCCGGATTCATCGGTTTCAAAGGCGGGCTGGCCGGGGCAATTGGCCACGCTGGGGTCAAACTTCGGCCCGGACTTGTCATTATTGACAACATAATTGTTGTTGATCGTGACGCTGGCAGCGCTGACCACCAACACACCTTCGTACAAGGCGTTCTTTACGGTAAAACCGGCAACGGTTACGTTATGCAAGCCGGAATTATCCAAGCCGTCGACAAACACGCCGTTTGCTAACCCGGTCGCGTCGATCATGGCCAGATCGGGCCCGGCGCCGATCAGTGATAGCGGGATGCCAATAACGACATCTTCTCTGTAGGTACCGCGTCCGACGTAAATCACATCGTTCGCAGCGGCGCTGTTGACAGCCGCTTGGATCTTTGAGTAGCAGCCGGCCGCCCCGGCAGGATTGACGCAAAGGCTCTTGGCTCCGGCGGTCTGACAAAAGGCCGCCAGAAGAACGCCTAAAAGAATCGTTGCCAACGAGAACAAACGAGTGACTGTCTTCAACGTTCGTCTCCTCCAGGATTATTAAAATGCGATGTCGGGCCTGCTGTGACCCCACTATTTAGGAGATCGCGATAACATGAGAGACGCCTTCGGCGCTAGCCTCTATCAGCGCGCGCCCGGTCAATAGGGCGCTTGCGTAAAAAGTTGAAGTCGCAGCCGCGATCGGCTTGCAGAACCTCATTGCGGTAGAGGCGGGCATAGCCGCGCTCGGGAACGGCCGGCGCTGCTACCGGGCGGCGGGCGAGTTCGTCGGGTGGGACGAGCAGGTCGATCCGGCGCTCCTTGACCGACAATCGGATGCGGTCGCCATTGCGCGTCTGGGCGAGCGGGCCGCCCGAGGCCGCGTCCGGCGTCACATGCAAGACGATCGAGCCATAGGCGGTGCCGCTCATCCGCGCATCCGAAATCCGCACCATATCCTTGACCCCGGCGCGCGCGAGTTTTGCCGGGATCGGCAAATAACCCGCCTCCGGCATCCCCGAGGCCGAAAGCGGCCCGGCGTTCTGCAACACCAGGAAATCATCGGGGGTGACATCGAGCCCGGGATCGTCGATGCGCGCCGACAGATCCTCGAGCGAGGTGAAAACGACCGCCCTCCCCTCCTTCTCGAACAATTTCGGGTCGGCGGCCGAGCGCTTGAAAATGGCTCCGTGTGGCGCCAGCGAACCAAACAAGGCGACGAGTTCCGCCGACGGGCTGCAGCGGGTCAGCGAGCGGTTTGACCACCCCTCGGTCGACTGGGCCGGCAGGCGCTGCGAGCCGCTGGGCCAAAGTCTCGCCTGAGACGGTCAGGCAATCAACGTTCAACAGCGGCTGCAACTCGCGCAAGACCGCGCCAACACCGCCCGCGGCGAACAGATCCTCCATGTAATGCGGGCCGGTCGGCTTGAGATCGACCAGAACCGGGGTTGTGTCGCTGATCTCGTTTAAATGCCGCAGATCGATATCGATGCCGGCGCGGCCAGCGATCGCGGTCAGGTGCAATACCGCATTGGTCGAGCCGCCGATCGCCATCAGCACGCGCAACGCGTTCTCGACCGCCTCTGACGTAACGATGCGATCTGGCGTCAGGCCGCTGCGCGCCAGCTGCATCGCGGCGCGGCCGGTCGCCTCGCCAGCGCGAAGCCGGTCGGCATGGACTGCCGGGATCGCTGCCGTGCCGGGCAGGATCATGCCGAGCGCTTCGGCGATCGAGGCCATCGTGCTCGCCGTCCCCATCACGGCGCAGGTGCCCGCAGTGGTCGCGAGGTTGCCTTCGATCTCGTGGATTTCGGCGGGCTCGATCTCGCCGGCGCGGTAGCGCGCCCAGAAGCGGCGGCAATCGGTGCAGGCGCCGAGCCGCTCGCCATGCCACCGCGAGGTCATCATCGGCCCCGCGACGAGCTGGATCGCCGGCCGGTTGGCGGAGATCGCCCCCATCAACTGCGCCGGCACGGTCTTGTCACAGCCCCCGACCAAGACCACCGCATCCATCGGCTGGGCGCGGATCATCTCCTCGGTGTCGATTGCCATCAGGTTGCGGAACATCAGGCTTGTCGGATTGAGAAAAACCTCGCCGAGCGAAATCGTCGGAAAGGTCAATGGCAACCCGCCGGCGGCCAGCACGCCGCGCTTGACCGCCTCGATCAGCTCGGGGAAATGGCGGTGGCAATTGTTGTAGCCGGAATAGGTGTCGGCGATGCCGATCACTGGCCGCGAGAGCAGATCGGTCGAATATCCCATCGAGCGGGCAAAGGAGCGCCGCAGATAAAGCGCGAAATCAGGGTCGCCGTAATTAGTGAGCCCTTTGGCGAGGCCGACGGGGTCGGACATGGCACCTCTCGAACAAAGCTATCCGCCACCTTGCCTTCGAGGTCATGCCGCCCGCAAGCGCCGTATCAACGCGGCGCCGGAGCAGTGTCGATCTTACCCTGAGTTATCTTCGCTCGAAAAGAGTTCGACGAGGTACGGACAGCGGTCTTACGCATAGATGATTAGCCCTGCGAAGCCTTCGTCCATGTGGTCCTGATGATGACAATGGAACAATGTGGCGCCGGGGTTATCGGCTACAAACTCGATCTCGGCTGTCGAGTAACGCGGCATGCTAAGCGTGTCTTTCATGACCCCCGATGTCGGCTTGTCGCCGATCTTGGTCACCTCAAAGGTATGGCGGTGCATATGGACCGGGTGTTGGTCGCCGCTGTTATTGTTCATCACCAGCCGATAGCGCCGGCCACGTGTCACCGTGAATAAGGGATTAGTATCCGGCCAGGACTTGCCGCTGATCGTCCAGCGGTTATAGCCGCCCCGCCCACCGGGGATCTTTTCGAATTTGAGGCTTATTGTCTCCCCGGGCGCGGCAGCAGGACCGCTCCCGCCAAAGACCGTGTAGTCCCAAACCGCCGCTTTCGGTGGTGGAGTCCATCGCGGCTCGCCCAGGCGGTTCTCGTATTCGACAACGACGCCCATGCCCATGTTTCGGTCGCCGTCATAAACGGACCCAAAGACCCAGACCCCCGGGTTGTTCATCTCGACAATCACGTCGGCCCGCTCGGCCACGTCCAGCTTAAGCACATCCACCGTCGCCGGCTTGGGCACCGGGTTACCATCCAGTGCGATAACGGTGAACCGATGACCGGGAAATGCGAGCACGATGCCCATATTGCCGCTGGCGTTCAGGAGGCGGAACAGTACCCGCTCGCCCTGGCGCACGCGGATCGGTTCGCCATGCCCAAGCATCCGATCGCCTAACGTCGCAGCGTGATACATCACCTCGAGCCCGTTGTTTGGCGGCGGTCCTTTGCGAAAATCCTGCAGGCTGACCCACGAGCCCTCCCAGTGATGGGCGGCTAGCAATATCTCGCGATCGTATCGGCCAGGATCCGCCGCCGGCTCGATGATCAAAAAGCCGAATTCGCCCGAATACGTGCTGCGGTTGAGGTTCATCCCAGCCATTGCATGGCTGTGGTACCAGCGGGTGCCAGTGGGCTTGGGTGTAAATGAATAGAGTAGCGATTGCCCGGGAGGAATGATCGGCGAGCCCTCTTCGGTCGCGCCGTCCTGCAAGGAGGGCGTGAACAGCCCATGCCAATGGATCAGATTGGCATAACCGGAATCGTTGATGACGTTGATCGCCACCGGCTTGCCGTCTCGCAGCCGCAGAACGGGACCGGGGACGGTTCCGTTGTAGCCCGTGGTCTTGATAATTTTGCCCGGCGCTATTTCCAATGAGACGAAAGCGATGCGGATCGTGTAGTCACTAGCAGGCGAGGGTGAATTTTGCGCGTGGCCGTCTTGGCGGCTTACTAGGCTCGCCAGCCCGGCGGCACCGGCGCCCAGAACCAGTCTGCGACGAGTGAGCTGGCGGACATCGAGCGCAGACGGGCGACCACCTCGAAACTGCTCGTTCATTACCCAGAAACTTTCGATCGGCTGTCTGCGTTCAGCCGCAGTTCACTTGACCTCGACCAGTTCGATGGCTTCGCGGCTCGGGCCTTCGATCATCAAAGCGCGGGCGTCACCGAGCGGATAAATCGGTTCGAGAAATTTGACGCCTTCGCCTTCGAGCTTCTCGGCCCACGCGTCGAGATCGCTGACCGACAATGCGATGTGGTCCTGCAGCTGCCCACGCGAGCTGACGAGCGGCGCGTCGCCCTGGTTCGCGTACCACATCATCGACACGTCGCCGAATTCGACACCGGCCCGCGGCGAGCGGAACATGCCTTCGCGGTTCAAGGCCGGCCAGGTGCGGTCGGGACCGCGCGTCGGCGTGCCATCCGCTCCGGTCACCGGAGTCGGGGTATAGCCGGGCCGCATCGGCGCGTTCAGGTGCTTCTGGTACCATTCGAACGCGGCGATCGGGTCTTCCTGATAGAGGTGGACGTGATTGAAGCGTTCGGCCGGATAATTGCCGGCATATTCAACGAGCGCGTCATCCGGGCCGCGCATATAGGAAAACCCGCCTCCCCCCGCGGGCTTGACCCCTTTTGCCTTGGCCTCGGCGATCTGCGCCTTGGTCAGGCCGAGCACGCCCCCCACACTCGGCCAGGTATCGCTGCTGATAAAAACAGCTCCACCCTCGTCGGTCGTGTAGAGCGGCAACAACTCGACTTCGGGCCGGCTTCTGTATGTTTCGAGGGATTGCCGGGCATCCGTGACATGCCAGCCGAAATGCCATATCGCACTCTGTGGCCCGGTCGGCGGCGGGGTGTAGACCTTAGTGAACAGCACCAGGACATCGTTCGGCGATTGTAGCGCCGCAAAGCCGCCCCAACTGGCCTTGGCGGTCGTCGGGAATTGGCGCGTATAGAAATCAATCGCCCGGTCGGGATCGACCGAATTCAGGTGCAGGTGATGAAAATTGGGCGGCGCCAGCATCGTCGATCTACTCCCGGCCATCGGCTACCGCTTCACTATGCGCCAATCGAGGGGAAAAACGCCACTCTTGGCCTAACGATCGAGCCTGCCGCCGGTAAAGTCAGGCTGCGCCCTGGTCTTGGCGCAGTGCCGATGTAACCCGAAGCGCATCGCTGAGGGCGCCGGGGTCGTGGGTGCGGATGTAATCGGCGCCCTGCTCGGCGGCGAAAAGCTCGGCTGCCAATGTCGCAGCGCCGAGTTCGGCAGACGAAGCGCGCCCGGTGATCGACCGCAAAAAGGATTTGCGCGATACCGAGATGAGGACTGGTAATCCGAAGACGCTCTTCAGCTCGGCGAGCCGGGCCAGCGCGTGCAGCGAGGCCTCGGGCCGGCTGCTCAAGAAAAACCCCATCCCGGGATCGATGATGATGCGCCCACGGGCGATGCCGGCCCGTTCGAGAGTCGCAATCCGCTCGGTGAAAAAAGCGATGACGCGGCCCCAGACCTCGGCGGCGGGCAATTCCAGCCGCTGCGCCCGGCCGCGGCCCTGCACGGCGTGCATGACGACGAGCTTGCATCGTGCAGCGGCCAATTCCGGATAAAGCGACGGGTCGGGAAAGCCCTGGATGTCGTTCAGGTAATCAACCTCTCGCGCCATCGCAAAGCGCTGCACATTCGGCAGAAAGCTGTCGACCGACACCGGCGTGCCGTCGCTTCGCAGGCCGGCGATCACCGATTCGAGGCGTCGGATTTCCTCATCCGCGCTCACCGGCTTGGCGTCGATGTTGCTCGCGGCGGCCCCAAGATCGATCACATCCGCACCGGTGGCGCGCAGCGCCCGCGACTGGGCCAGCGCTGCAGTCGAGTCGAGAAACTGGCCCCCGTCCGAAAAAAATCTTCGGTGATGTTGACGATCCCGAAAATAGCCGGTCGCTCCGTTCCCGAAGAAGACAACATTGGTCACGCCTGAGAAAAACCGGGTACGGGAATTTCAAAGCCATCATCGCCCGGGGAAGCAAGGGGCGACGCTATCGCCTGCCCGAACGGGGGAACGCCGAACGCCCCGTCTTGGATCAAGTCTGGCCGGGGCGACGCTCTGCCCCTTTTTCAATCGAAGGATCACTCCCGGACACAATAAGGACACTGCTTGCCTGGAACCGGTCCGCTTCGTCGATCGTAAGGTAAGTGGTTGTCGATATAAATGATCATACGAAACTAAGAACCTGAACCATATCAAGGGAAGTACATGCAGAAGTCTCCGCTCGCCAACTACTTACAGATGGGGGTAACGATGGGAAACTTGATCCGAAAATTCGTTCTCGGCACCGCGTCGGTACTAGTTCTGGGTATCGGAGGCACCGCCTTGGATTATGCGGTTGATCCGGCTAACGCAGTAGCAGACGCAGGCAGCCCGGCAACTGTCGCGACCACACCTATTGTATCCCACATACCAGAAGGTCGCGATTTTATCAGGAAAGACGACATCCGCTGGGCACAGCTGAATCTACGATATCGCGGCCTTTACAAAGGATCGCTTGACGGCGTCTTAGGTCCCGAGACGAGGTCGGCCTTGGCACGGTTCCAAAAGCGCGCCGGTCTTAGTCAGACGGCATCGCTCGATGCGCAGACCTGGGAGACGCTAACCGGCAATTCCGAAATTGGCCAAGGATCCAGCATACCGTCAAATAGCGATAACTCCGGAACAGTGCCGGATTCGTCCGCGGCAAGCCACTTCGGTAATTGACGCCACCATAGCCCGCTTCCGCCTGGCGCAGGCGCGACTTATGCGCCAGCCACCTCGATAAGCGGCGAACGCCGCCGTATCGCAGGCTCCGCTTGCTCCAGTCGGTGGGAACAGTGGGTGCAAACATTCCCGATTAACGTCTCAACTGGGCCGGGTTCGTTCGAGGATGGCGCCGACGCCGTCGGTTTCTGGAATGACATCGAGTTTTTCGACCCACACACGCACCCGGTCGACCTTGTCGTCGGCAAGGCAGGCGTCGCAGATCCGTTCGGCAAAGCCCTCGCAAAGATCGATATGGCCGGCTGCCGCGATTTGGCGGATCGCGGCGACGACCTTCGCGTAATTGATGATCCGGCGGCGATCTTCGCCCGGGACCGAAGCCGCCGGGGTCGCTGTCAGATCAACTGAGACGCGCACCCGCTGTTTTTGTTCGCGCTCAACTCGCGTGATGCCGATGCTGGCCATCAGCACCAGCCCGCGGACGGTCACAACATATAAAGGCGCCGGATCAGAGGCCTCGCTCATACTGCACCATGCCCGGCTAGCACAATCGCCGCAATGGCCTGAGGGCCGCCGGTCGAACAGCGAGCGATCGCACCCGACTACGCTAACCCGGCCTCAGCCTTTCAGCAGCGACGGGTCGCGCAGACTGGTGTCCTGGCCGCGCACCGGGTCGGCGACCCCGTCTTCGAGACTGCGCGCGCCTTTCCATTCGGTCGATGGCCGGACATAGCCGTCGCTGCCGATCTGGTCGATGCCCCAGTAAATCTCGAGCCGGTGGTTGTCGGGATCGCGGAATTCGACCGCGAGCTGGCAGCCGGCGCGGCGGCGGCCTTCGAAATCGATCGGGACGCCGTGCCGGCGCAAATGGTCGCGCGCCCGCACGACATCGTCGAGGCTGCCGACCTCAAACGCGATGTGATTTAGTTCGATGTTGTCGGCCGGCGCTTTTGTCGATCCTACCAATGCTATGCCGTGGTGGTCGGTGTTGCAGCGCAAAAATACCATGCCGCCCGGCACCATCTCCTCCGGATAAATATCGGAGATCTGGAAGCCCAGCACCTCGGTATAGAACCGCGCCGAGCGCTCGACATCCTGCACATTGAGCACGACGTGCCCGATTTTCCCGATGGCGAACGGCAGTCCGTGAGGCCGCGCCATTTGCCTGACCCGATCGGGATCGTAATTGCCCATCGCTCCTCTCCTTCGGTTGTGCTTCCGGCGAAAACGCCTTGCCGACTGAAAACCCCTCGTCGGCGAAAAAACCTTGCTGGCTTGGGCCATTCTCCAATAAAGCCTGGCCCGGACAATCAGCCGCCGGAGAAAGCCCGATGCCGAACCTGCCCGATCCCGCCGATCTCGAAGCCTTGCGGGCATTCGACACGCCGACAATCTGCAACGCGCTCGAAATTGTCGCGCCGTCGCGCCGCGCCACGGGATTTATCCGCCGGCCGTTGGTGGCGCCGTTTCCCGAGTTGAAGCCGGTGGTCGCGTTTGCCCGCACCGCAATCATCCGCTCGCGCGAACCGCATCCGCGAAATCGTGACGAGGCCAAGGAAATCCGTCTCGGTTATTATGCGCACATCGCCGCCCAGCCGATGCCGAGCATCGCCGTGATCCAGGACATCGACGTTCCCGATTACGGTTTTGGCGCGTTCTGGGGCGAGGTACAGAGCAATGTCCACAAGGGGCTCGGCTGCGTCGGCGTCATCACCGACGGCTCGGTGCGCGATCTCGACGTGATGGCGCCGGGCTTTTTTGTGCTCGCCGGCTCGGTCATGCCATCGCATGCGCATGTCCATCTCGTCGATTTTGGCGGCACCGTCAGCGTCGCTGGCATGGTGGTCTCGCCCAACGACGTGATCCATGCCGACCGCCATGGGGCTGTCGTCGTCCCGCATGAAGCGGTCAAAGAAATCCCAAAGGCGGCGGACCTCTTAGCGCGGCGCGAAAAGGTCATCATCGATGCCGCGCGTTCCCCCGGCTTCTCGATCGCCCGCCTGCGCCAAGCCTTCGACGAACAAGAAGACATCCACTGAGCGGCTAGAGTTCGACTTGGCCGCCGAGTTCGACGATGCGGTTGATGGGAATGTGAAAGAACTCGGTCGCGTCGAGCGCCAGATTGGTCAAGAGCACGAAAAGCTTTTTGAATGGCAGCATCAACCCAGAGCGGCCTTTTGCGACAATCTTTTCGCGACCGACAAAAAACGAGGTATCCATTAGGTTGAAACGAAAGCCGCCGACCCGGCACAATGCTAAGGCGCGCGGGATGTCGGGCTCTTCCAAAAAGCCGTAATGGATCGTGACGGTATGGAAATTCTGGCTCAGATGGTCGATCTGCAACCGTTCGGCCTCGGGCAGGCGCGGCACATCCTCGGTGCGCACGGTCATCAGCACATTGCGTTCGTGCAGGATCTTGTTGTGCTTCATGTTGTGCAGGAGGGCTGCGGGGACGTTGTCGACCCGTGCGGTCATGTAAACGGCGGTGCCCGGGACCCGCACCGGGCTGTCGGGCTTTAAGTTCTCGATCAGAGTGGTGAGCGGCAACGCCCCTGTCGCACGCTGGACGGCTAGCCGTTGCCGACCCCACAGCCAGGTTATCATGACGGTGTAAAGCGATATGCCTACAGCCAGCGGGAACCAGCCGCCATCGATGATCTTCAGCATATTTGCGCTGAAAAACGACAGGTCGATAAAGAGGAACAACCCGAATAACGGGATCAGCCGCCACAGCCGCCAGCCTGCTCCCCAGCGGAAATAGACAAAGGCGAGCACCGTCGTGACCGTCATCGTGCCAGTCACGGCAATGCCATAGGCGCCGCCCAGCCGATCTGACGAACGAAAGGTGATTACGGTCGCCACGACCGCCACCAACAGGATCAGATTCATCGCCGGCACATAGACCTGGCCGATTTCCTGTTCGGATGTGTGCCGCACCAGCATGCGAGGCAGATAGCCCAATTGGACAGCCTGACGCGTAATCGAGAACGCGCCTGAGATCACAGCCTGCGATGCGATGACGGTCGCCGTCGAAGCGAGCGCCACGAGCGGATATAACGCCCAGCTCGGGGCGAGCAGGTAGAACGGGTTCTCGATCGCGGCGGGTTTCGCCAGCAGCAACCCCCCTTGACCAAAATAATTCAGTAGCAGCGCCGGGAAGACAAAGCGCAGCCAGACGCGCCGGATCGGCGAGCGTCCGAAATGCCCCATATCGGCGTAAAGCGCTTCGGCCCCCGTCACCGCCAGCACGACAGACCCCAGCAGAACAAAGCCGTGCCACGGGTGGTGCCACATCAAGTCGACGGCATAGCGCGGGTCGACCGCCAACAGGATCGAGGGGCGGCGCGCGATCTCGATCCCGCCGAGAATCCCGATCGAACAGAACCACAAGATCATGACCGGGCCAAAGTAGCGGCCGACAAGACCCGTGCCGCGGCGCTGGACCATAAACAGGACAACGAGCAGCAATAGGGTAAGCGGGACGACATAGGGCTCAAATGCCGGGGTGGCGACCTTGAGCCCCTCCACCGCGCTCAGCACTGAGATCGACGGCGTAATGACGCCATCGCCATAAAACAGCGACGCCCCAATCAGCCCGGCCCACATGATCCACCGACCGCGACCGGTCACGGCGGCGCGCATCGCCAAAACCATCAAGGCAAGTATGCCGCCCTCGCCGCGATTGTCTGCGCGCAGCAGCACAAGCACGTATTTGACGGTGACGACCAAGGTCAGCGCCCAGGCGATCAGCGACAAAACCCCAAAGACGCGGGTCTGGCTGACATCGGCGTTTTCAAAGCACTGCTTGACGGTGTAGAGCGGCGAAGTGCCGATGTCGCCATAGACGACGCCGAGTGCGGCAACTGCGAGGTTTTGGCCAAGCCCCGGTCGCGCTTCGGTGTGAATGACGGCTGTATCTGGCATCGGTGCGCTCGGTCCGTACCAAGCTAACGCCACATTGTGAAAATCGGGTCAGCATCGAGACACCGGCCCAATAACCGATGAGTTGCGGGCCGTGCGGCGAAGCGACCGCCGCGGCTGGGTTATAGCCGCGAATCTGGTCGGCAGGCCAGCAGTTCTGAAATCTCGGAGAAACCCGCGATGCGCCGGCGGCTAACCGAGGCGAACTAAGGCCTGGCGCTCTGGCCTTTCGCCGGGAACAAGCGGCTGCAGTTCGCCCCGGCGCCCGCCCGAGAGATTGTCCCCCGCATGGCAATTTCGATTGGAGGCGCCGGCTTGGTTGCGGGTGTGCTCGGTCGGTATGAGCCCGTCATCAGGGAATCCGGGCTCACAAGCATCAGCGGCATCGGGTCTCCTGGTTTGCCGGCGACAAAGTCTCACGATAAAACGAGGCAGCTCCGGACGGTGATTTTCGACGAACAGCGATGGGCGAGACGATGTTGCGCAGCGGCATGCTGGTGTTCCCAAACCTGACCCAGCTCGACCTGACCGGTCCCTACGAGGTGTTGGCTCGGCTGCCCGGCGCCGAGACCCGGCTCCTGTGGAAAAACCTTGACCCGGTGCGCTCGGAGCACGGGATAAGGATTTCGCCGGATACGACTTTCGCCGATTGTCCGCCCCTCGATCTTGTGCTGGTGCCGGGAGGCGGTGGCATAAACCCGCTGCTCGAAGATGCCGAGGTGCTCGTGTTTCTGCGACGAGCCGCGGCCGAGGCGCGCTATGTCGTCGGGATCTGCACCGGCTCGCTGGTGCTGGGCGCGGCAGGATTGTTGCGCGGCAAGCGCGCCAGCACGCACTGGATGTCGCGCGACCTGTTGCGCGCCTTTGGTGCCGAACCGGTCGCCGAGCGCGTCGTCGTTGACGGCAATATCTTTACTGGCGGTGGGGTGACTGCCGGGATCGATGTGGCGCTGACCGTTGCCGCTGAGATCGCCGGTCGCGCGGCGGCCGAGGCGATCCAGCTCGGCATCGAATACGACCCGGCGCCACCCTTCGATGCCGGTTCACCCGAGAAAGCCGATCCCGCGGTGCTGGCGGAGGTGCTGGCGCGCAGCGAACCGCGCCAGCGCGACCGCGCCCAGCGGGTCGCCCGCGCCGCGGCGGCGCTCGGCCGATGACACAGGACACTCCGAGCTATCACGGCTTTGTCGACGAGTTGTTCCGCCTTGGCTTGGTCGATGCCGAAAAGCGCGACTTTCTGCATCGCGGGCTGACAAACCCTGCCGGCTCGCCATCAGCGCCCTTCACAAAGCCGACGGCAGCCGGGCATCCTAGATCGCAACAGGCGGCCGAGCGCGCGGCTGAGGCGGGGCTGGTGACGCGCGGGAGTGGCGGTGCGCTGCGCATCGGCAGCGGCCCTGAAACCGTGCACTGGGGCTATTTTTCAGGCGCGCTCGACCCGATCGCCTTTGTCCGGCCTGGCGAGACGGTCACGATCGATACGGTCTCGCATGAAGGCCTCGTCGCCGACCAGGGCTCGCCCGAAGCATTTTTCACCCGCTTCGGTATTCCGCGCGAACAGGTGCTGGCCGATGCCGTCGCGATCTACGCGAAGGTTCAGCATAGCGGACTTGGGCCGCACATCGTTTCCGGGCCACTTCATGTCGAGGGCGCCGAGCCGGGCGACGTGCTCGCGGTACACATTCTCGAAGCAACGCCGCGCACCCCTTATGGGGTCAACTCGATGCGCACGACAAAGGGTGGGTTGCCGGATGAATTCACGCTGAACCGCAGCATCGTGATCCCGTTCGATCTCGATCGCGGCCGGGCATTATTCGCTCCCGGCATCGAGGTCCCGTTGGCGCCGTTTTTCGGGATCATGGCGACCGGGCCGGCGGGCAGTCTCGGGCGCGTCTCATCGATCCCGCCGGGCGCTCATGGCGGCAACATCGATCTCAAGGAGCTGACCACCGGATCAACGTTTTACTTGCCGGTCCATGTGTCGGGCGCCTTGTTCATGGTCGGCGACGGCCATGCCGCCCAGGGCAATGGCGAGGTCGATCTGACCGCGATAGAAACCTCGCTGACCGGCGTCTTTCGCTTCGAGCTGATCAAGGGCCGGCCGCTGACCTGGCCACGCGCCGAAACGCCGACTCATTGGATCACGATCGGTTTGCACGAGATCCTCGACGAGGCGATGAAGATTGCAATCCGCGAGACGATCGACTTCCTGGTGAGCGAGAAGGGTCTGACCCGCGAAGACGCCTATGCGCTGGCCAGCATCGCCGTCGATTTCGAAGTCACCCAGGTCGTCGACGGTGTCAAAGGCATTCATGCGATGATCCCGAAGGCGATCTTCACCGGCTGAGCGCGATCGCCAGGCGCGCTGCTGGTTGCGTCAGGCATAGGTGACGTCAAAAGGTTTGTGTCAGCAGGAGAGGGGTGCTGACGCCTTGGTTTTGGTTTTCGTGGTTGAACACGGCGAAGAGGATGCGATCCATCGAGGTTCGGTCGGAGAAGACGCCCATTGGCCTGGTTCGCCGGCGAACTTCGCGGAAACGGCGTTCGATTGCATTGGTGGTCCTGACCCGCTTGCGCTCGGCCAAGGATTTGTAGCACCAGCAGGTCAACAGCTCGTCGAGATCGTCGCGCAGGCAGGCGACCGCTTTGGGATAGTCCACTTGCCAGCGGTCGGCAAAACGCCGGGCGGCGGATCGAGCCTGAGGCACGGTCTTAGCCTTCATGATGGCATGCAGATCGGCCTTGACCGCCGGCTGGTCGGCAACCCGCACCTTATTGAGGACATTGCGGATTTTGTGCGCCCAGCAGCGCTGCACCGGGACCCTTGGATAAGCGGTGGGCAGGGCCGCCAACAGACCGCTACCGCCATCGACGCAGATCATCTCGAGCGAGTTGCCGGTGAGGCCGCGGCGGATCAGGTCGCCGAGAAAGCGCTCCCATTCGGCGCCGCTCTCGCTCTGTGCCAGGCGGAAGTCGATAACCTCCTTCTTGCCGTCGGGGCGCAGGCCGAGGGCGACCAGCACCGGCCGCCGGATCGCGCCAGCGCCGGTCTTGCGCGCCAGCACGACGCCATCAAGCATCAGCACCCGGTAGCGGTCCTTGAGCGGCCGGGCATGAAAGGCGGCCACGACCGCATCGAGCTGCTTGGCAACCAGGCTCACGGTGGCCGGGCTGATCGGCCGCCCGAGGATCGGCAGCAATGCTTCGCTGACTTTGCGCACCGACAGTCCGAGGACAAAGCACGACAGGATCATGCGATCGACTTGCTCGGGCCGTCGGGCATAGGCGCGCACCACGGCTATCGGCGTGAACCGCCGGGTACGCGGCACCGCCAGCTCGATGTCGCCGAGCTCGGTCAGCAGATGGCGCCGATAACAGCCATTGCGCCGGTCGGCCAGGTCGAGCGCGGCCATCCGATCGAGATGGTCCTCGATCGCATGGCCCATTTGCTCCCGGAGAATCCCGGCAAGCGCCTGCCGGCCCAGCGACCGATACCCGGCGCCCCACTCCAGTCCCTGCGCTTGCATGCCCTTCACCAACTCAAACGCCCTCGGTAAGCTGCGGATCGTCACAGACGGTGGCATTGGGGGTGCTCCTGCTTGCGGAAGTCAGCACTCCGCGGAGTACCCCCTCTCATTCGACTGACACAAATCTCCGTACATCACCCAGGCATACCCCGGCTTGCGTCAGGCATGGGTTGTGCCTAGCCTCGCCGGCATCTCGCAGGGGACGCGGCAATGAAAAGCATCACCGTCGATTATACCAAGCAGCTCGCGGAAGAGCCGGAGAAGGGCCATAACCGCTGGCATGAATTGATCCCGCCGGTTGTCGAAGCCGAGCTCGGCGAGGAAGTCGAGATCGAGACTCGCGACGCCTTTGACGGCCAGATCACATCGTGGACGACCGCACCCGATCTGCTGCATTGCGACCTCAACCGCGTCCATGCGCTGACCGGACCGGTCTATGTCGCCGGCGCGCAGGCGGGCGATCTGCTCGAAGTCGAGATCTGCGACATGAAGCCGGCGGGTTTTGGCTACACGGTGCAGGTGCCGGGTTTCGGCTTTTTGCGCGACGCCTTTCCCGACCCGCACATTGTCAAATGGGCAATCAGGGACGGCTTTGCCGAATTCCGCCGATCTGCCCGGTGTGCGCATCCCCGACGGGTCGTTTGTCGGGGTGATCGGGGTCGCCCCGTCGCGGGAATTGCGCGAGACCGTCCAGCGCCGCGAGGCCGCACTTGCGGCGCGCGGCGGGGTGGCCTTGCCCCCCGACGCCAAGGGTGCGGTGCCCGGGACCGAGCCGATCGCGTCCGAGGCGTTGCGGACGATCCCGCCGCGCGAGAATGGCGGCAATCTCGACATCAAACAGCTCAGCAAAGGGGCGCGGCTATTATTGCCGGTATTTGTCGATGGCGCCTTGTTCTCGGTCGGCGACGCGCATTTTGCGCAGGGCGATGGTGAGGCCTGCGGCACCGCGATCGAGATGGCGGGGTCGATCCTGGTCCGGTTTTCGTTGCATAAGGGCGAGGCGCAGCGTCGCGGCATCCGCTTCCCACGGTTTCAGCGCAGCGACTATTATTTCCCGCCGGAATTGGCCGCCCCCCGGCGCTTTCTGGCGACGACCGGCATGTCGATCCGCGCCGACGGCACCAACGAGAGCGAAGACACCACCTTGAGCGCGCGCAATGCGCTGCTGTCGATGATCGATCTGTTGGTCGAGCGGGGCTGGACACGGCAGCAGGCCTATGCGATCTGCAGCGTCACGGTCGATCTGAAGATCAGCGAATTGGTCGACGTCCCCAACATGGTCGTCAGCGCCTTTCTGCCGCTCGATGTCTTTGGCAAGGACAACGCCGCCCGGTGACGCCCAGAAGGTATTACACCTATCTTCTAGTCATTCCCGAGAAAGCGGGAATCCAGGGCCCAACGGGTCCGGGTTGCCGCCTGTTCAAGCCAGGGGCAGGCTCGGGCCTCCCGCTTCCGCGGCGCTGACGGCAACAGCATTGCACGCTTGCTTACGAAACACATTTTGGATCGACGAGAGGAACAGTGGATGAATACTGCGGTGGTTACGGAACGGCGCCGGCTCGGCAAGAACGGGCCGGAGGTGTCGGCGATCGGACTCGGCTGCATGTCGCTGTCCGGGGTCTACGGCAAAAGCGATGATGCCGCCGGGGTGGCATTGATCCATCGCGCGCTCGAACTCGGCGTCGATCATTTCGACAGCTCCGACATGTATGGCTGGGGCCAGAACGAGGAGTTGCTCGGCCAGGCCTTGAAGGGGCGGCGCGACGGCGTTGTCGTCGCCACCAAATTTGGCCAGACCCGGCGGCCGGGCGGCGCGAACGGCGTCGACGGGAGCCCGGCTTATGTCGCCCAGGCCTGCGAGGCGAGTCTCAAACGACTCGGCGTCGATGTCATCGATCTCTACTACCAGCACCGGGTCGACCCGGTAGTGCCGGTCGAGGAAACCGTGGGTGGGATGGCGCGGCTCGTCGAGCAGGGAAAGGTGCGCTATCTCGGCTTGTGCGAGGCGCGGCCCGAACGCATCCGGCGTGCCCATCAAACCCATCCGATTGCCGCCGTGCAAAGCGAGTTCTCATTGCTGTACCGCGAAGAAGCGACCGAGACCCGCGATCTGACCCGCGATCTCGGCATCTCTTTTGTCGCTTACGCCCCGCTGGGGCGCAGCTTGTTGGCCGGCGTCGTCCCCGATTTCGATAATCTCGCCGAGGGCGACACTCGTGGCCGCCATCCGCGTTTTATGGGCGACAATTTCGCCAAGAACCGCGCATTGGTCGGCAGGATCGAGGAGATTGCGAAGGAAAAAGGCTGCACCCCGGCGCAGTTGGTATTGGCGTGGCTGTTGGCGCAGGGGCCGGACGTGATCCCGATCCCCGGCACCAAACAGATCGCCCGCCTCGAAGAAAATCTCGGTGCGCTCAAGGTCAATTTGACTTCGGCCGATCTCGACCGGATCTCGTCGGCGATCCCGATCGGCGCCGCCGCCGGCACCCGCTATCCCGAAGGCGGCATGCGCGGCGTCTACATCTGACAGCGGCGTCGCTGGGCTCGCGATGGCACGGGCGAAGTCAGGTCATTACGACGAGCGCAGCGCGCGCAGCTACCTCCCACTTGTGTCAGTGCAGATCGACGATTTCGATCCAGTTCGGCATTTCGCCGAGCCGGTATTGCCGCAAGGGCGCGAGTGCGCCGCTTTCGGGATCGATCGCCGACACCGTCATCGCGTTTGAGCTGAGGCCAGCCGCGAGCAGAAAGCGTCCGCGCGGGTCGATTGCAAAGCCGCGGGGCGTTGCCTCGGTTGGCCATCGGCCGCAGCGCGAGAATGTTCCGCGTTCCGGGTCGATGCGGTAGCCCTTGATCGTGCTGGTGGTCCGCTCGCTCGAATAGACAAAGAGCCCGTCGGGCCTGACGTGGAGATCGGCAGCCGAGGGCTTCCCAGTGAAATCGAGCGGCAGAGTCGGCACGGTCTGAAGCTCGGTAAGCGTGCCGGTCGTCTGATCCACCGCATAGGCCCCGAGCGTGGCGTCGGTTTCATTCAGCAGGTAGAGGAACCGGCCATTCGGATGAAATGCGAGATGACGCGGCCCGGCATTGGGCTTGGTCGAAATCGCGGCGGGCTCGTTGGGCGAGACCGTGCCGGCCTCGGCGTCGAACCGCAATTGCATGATGATGTCGGCGCCGAGATTGGTGCAATAGACGTAGCGGTTGGAGGCGTCGACGACGACGCAATGCGCCTTGGGACCGGTCGCCAGTACCTGGGTCGCCTGGGCGCTAACCCGGCCTGAGCGCTCAATCGGGTTGATCGCCAGCTTCGCCCCGGGATAGGAGGCGCTGAGCAGAAACCGGCCGCTGCGGTCGGTGATGATATACGCCATGCTGTCGGCAAGCGGTGCTATGCCGAGATGAGCGAGCCGCCCATTTTCCGGATCAATTGAATAGCTCGATATTGGAAACGGCGCGCTGCGCAGTGCGGCGTATAAAAAGCGGCGATCGGGGCTGACCGCCATCGGAATGCTGGTCGGCGACGGCTTATCGGTGCCGGGGACCGGAACCCGCCCGATCTCGGTCAGATCGCCGCTTTCGCGATCCATCGCAAAGACAAAAATCTCCTTACTGCCGGCGTTCGAGACGTAGACGGCGGTTTGCGAATTGTCGGCCATCTCGTTATCCCTCCCGCTGCCTTCGCCGTGCAGCCTGGACCACCGGCCCGTCGTGGCGCGCCTTAAGCCACGTCTCCGTCTTGGGAAAAGCAGCGAGGTTCACCCGCGCCCGCCGCGCCCGAGCGAGAATGCTGGCGAGGCCAATAAACAATCTTAACTCCTTATTACCGCAATTTCTGGTGGTGGACAACCGGCATACAGTCGACCTATAGCGAAGCGGCGCAGCCGGTCGCACGCTCAGCCGCGCAAGGCGGCGATTTCCTTCGCGGTGTAGCCGATTTCGGACAGTACCTCCTCGGTGTGCTCGCCAAGCGCCGCGGCAAAGGGCTGCGCCGCGGTGCGAGAGGCAGACATCCGAAAAGGCGGGTTCAGCGCCAAAAACGCGCCGCCGGCATCGGCGACCTCTGCGAGGGCCTGCCGGTGGGCGAGCTGCGGATCGGCCATCGCTTCCTTGACCGTGCGGTAGGGCGAGGACGGCACGCCGTGACGGTCGAAAATCGCCTGCACTTCGCTGGTGGTCAATGTCGTCGACCAGTCTTCGAGTTCATCGACAAGATCGCCCCAATGCTTGCGCCGGTCGGTGTATTTGGCAAAGCGCGGGTCGGTGATCCAATCGGGATGATCGCTGGCGGTGGCGAGGTTTTGGAAGGTGCGCTCGCTCGCGATCGCCGGCATGATAAAGCCGTCCTTGGTCGCGATCGGCCCAAAGATCGGCCGGCCGGGCGGCGTTACCGGGAACTGCGCCGCCTGGATCTCGCTCAGGGTCAGGGTCAGCATGCTTTCGAGCATCGAGACGTCGATCATCTGGCCCTCGCCGGTCAGCTGGCGCTGGTAGAGTGCCGTCATGATCGCGCCAAAGGCGTAGGTTCCAGTCAGCACATCGGCGATAAAGATGCCGCAATAATCTGGCCGGCGGGTTTCGAGCTGATGCGCCAATTGCGCGAGATCATAACCCGAGGAGGCGTGAATTACCGGGGCATAGGCCGGCAATTCGGCCGAGGGGCCGGTCTGGCCGTAGCCGGAAATCGCGCAATAGACAATATCGGGTTTGATCTCTTTGATCGCCGGATAATCGAGGCCAAAGCGCCGCATGACGCCGGGGCGAAAATTCTCGACCACGACATCGGCGGTGGCAACCAGCCGGCGCGCCGCTTCGGCTCCGCGCGGCGATTTGAGATCGAGCACAACGCTTTTCTTGCCGGCGTTCAGCTGGCCAAAACTGGTGCTGGCGCCATCCCGCAGCGGCGGGCGCGTGCGCATCATATCGCCCTCGGGGGCTTCGATTTTGATGACCTCGGCGCCAAGATCGGCGAGCAGCCGCCCGCAATGCGGGCCGGCGATCGTCGTCGTAAAATCAAGCACCCGCAGCCCGCCCAAGCCGCTGTTCATCCCTCAGCTCCTCCCGAAACATCAATGCAGGGTCGAGACCGAGCGGCAAATGTCAAGGGCGCGAATAACGGGCGGGTCCCCGAGATGCGGCTTGCGTTTCCGGGGGTTCGGTGCCAAGAGACCGCCGGCAATCAAATAGGGAGGGCGATATGGCGTTCCGTAATATTCAGGCCGGGATGGCGGCCTACCGTGGGCATGGCGGCGCTCGGGGCGATGCGTACTACGCGCACCCAACCAATGACGGGCCGCATCCGGGAGTGGTGGTTATTCACCACATGCCGGGCTGGGATGAGTGGACCTGCGAGGTGGCGCGCAAATTCGCCCATCACGGCTACGCCGCCGTGGCGCCGAGCCTTTATTTCCGCGTCGGCGACGGGGCCGATGAAGCAGTCGTCGCCAAGGTCCGCCAGAGCGGCGGTGTTCCCGACGAGCAGATGCTCGGCGACGTCACCGGGGCGATCGACTTTCTGCGCTCGCAGCCGCACGCCAGCGGCAAGGTTGGGGTCATCGGCTTTTGCTCGGGCGGCCGCCAGACCTATCTCGTTTCCGCCAAACTGTCGCATCTGATCCAGGCTGCGGTCGATTGCTGGGGCGGCAACGTCATTGTCGACGACAAGTCGCGGCTGACACAGGGACAACCAACGCCCCCGATCGAGTTCACCAAGGGCATCAATTGCCCGCTGCTCGGATTGTTTGGCAACGAGGACCCGAACCCGTCAGCCGACCAAGTCAACCGTACCGAAGCGGAACTCAAAAAGCATGGCAAGAACTACGAATTCCACCGCTATGACGGCGCCGGCCATGCTTTCTTCGCACATTACCGGCCGAATTACCGCCCCGAGCAGGCAGTCGATGGCTGGCACAAGGTGTTCGCGTTCTTCCACAAGCACCTTGGCGCGCCGCGCTCGTAGCCGCTGCGGTGGCCGAAGCGGCCAATGATCGAAGCGGCGATCGTCGGCCTCGGCCGCTGGGGGCGGACTCTCGTCGAGTCAGTTCAAGGCAAAAGCGATCGGCTGCACTTTAGCCGCGCCGTCGTCCGCAGCCCTGAGCCGCATCGCAGTTTTGCCGAGGCGGCCGGCCTCGCACTCACGAGCGATTTCGAAGAAGTCCTCGCCGATCCCGATGTCGCGGCTGTCGTGCTGGCGACGCCGCATTCGCTGCATTGCAGTCAGATCATCGCCGTCGCGTCAGCCGGCAAGCATGTGTTCTGCGAAAAGCCGCTTACGCTGACAAAGGCGGAGGCGCTGCGGGCGATCAAAGCCTGCGAGGCCGCCGACCTCGTTCTCGGCGTCGGCACCGACAAGCGGTTTATCCGGCATTGCGCGAACTGGCCCGGCTCGTCAAGGGTGGCGATCTTGGCGAAACCATCCATCTCGAAGCGCATTTCAGCAACGAAGTTGCCGGCGGATTTTCGCAATGGCGGTTTTCGGCCGAGGAGTTGCCGGCCGGCGGGTTGACCGGAACCGGCGTTCACATGCTCGATGCGATGATCGAGCTGGCCGGACCGGTCCGGCGTGTCCAGGCTCTGCTGCTGTCGCATAAGCCGCCGCCCGACCCGCTCGACAGCCTGTCGGTGCTGCTCGAATTCGAATGCGGGGTCAGCGGCATGTTGGCGGCGGTGCGTTCGACCCCGGCGTTCACCCGGGTTCACGCCTTTGCCCGTCACGCATCGGCTGAGATGCTGGGCCGGACCAACCTGGTATTACGCAAAAGCGCGGCAGAGCCTGAGCATCTGACCTTCGCGCCGATCGACACGGTGCGAGTTAACTTGGAAGCGTTTGCCGACGCGGTCACTGGCAAAGCACCCTATCCGATTACCGCCTCACAGATACTTGCAACGGTTTCTGCCTTTGAAGCCATCACAAAAGCAGTCAAGACAGGCCAAAAGGGTGTCGAGGTCTAGGATTTTCTGGAACTCTTTCGTTGCAGCGTTTCATGCCCAGAGACTTGGCGACGAAGCGTTCTAACTGCCGTTAGATAATCGGCAAGAATTGGCGATAACCGACAAGGGCTGGCGCAATTGTTTGGTCGAACACAGTTTGCCGTCGCGGCGGTGATCGTCACCGCCATTATTGTATATGGCTCTCTCTACCCATTTAATTTCCGCCCGGCGGTTGACGGCATTAGCCCGGCATTGCGCGCGCTGTTAGGAGGCTGGGCCGAGATGCCCGATAGCCGCAGCGACATCATCGCTAACGTTCTCCTGTATATGCCGTTCGGCTTTTTTGCGGTCCTCGCGTTGAGCAGGGATGCCGGCGTCACTGGCAGGCTCGTGTTGATTGCCCTGATCGGTGCTGCGCTCAGTATAACCATGGAGCTGGCACAGTATTATGACGCCGATCGCGTTACGAATGCATCGGATGTCTACACCAATTCTTTCGGCGCCCTGCTAGGCGCGATCGCCGGCACCCTCGTCGGGGGACGCTTTCGCTGGCCGCTGCTTGCGCAAATCGCGGCCGCCCGCGTCCCGATGCTGATCCTCGTCGCCTGGGTCGGCTACCGGCTGTATCCTTACGTTCCGACAATCGATCTGCACAAGTATTGGAGCGCGCTGAAGCCGGTAATTCTTTACCCCAGCCTGACGGCCTATGATCTGTTTCGTTACACCGCGATTTGGCTGACGGTTAGTGCGCTGATCGAGGCCATTTTCGGCATCAGGCGAGCGCGGGTGCTGTTTCCGCTGTTCGTCGGTTGCGTCCTCGTCGGCAAGGTGATGATCGTCGATACCTCGCTTAGCCTGGCGGAGGTAATCGGCGCGGCATTGGCTATTGTTGCGCGCGGTCTTCTCGCGTTCAACCCATCTTTCCGGATCACGGTGATTGCGCTGGCGTTTTGCGGCTACGTCGTTGCAGATCGGCTCGAGCCGTTCCAATTCAGCGCCATTGCGCGCCCGTTTGTCTGGACCCCATTTTTGGGGTTCATGTCGGGCGAGCTCAGAATAGATATCTTGTCGTTCCTAGAGAAATTCTTCCTTTACGGCGCTGCCATCTGGCTCCTCACTGGGGCGGGGCTGCGGCTGGGCACCGCTACTCTGCTGACAGCGGTGACGTTGTTCGCGACGAGCCAGGCAGAGCGGTTTTTGCCGGGCCGTTCGGCCGAAGTGACCGACGCGATTATGGCCCTGATCATTGGAGCGATTTTCGCCCTTATCGGGAACGAACCGAGGAATGCCCGCATGACGGCAAGCGCTCACTAGCCGCGGGGTTGGCGATAGTCGGCGGACCGGCCACATTAGTCCTCGATCACGCGGGGAATGACATGGCGAACGACACGGCGACGGCAGCGGCGGGCCGAGATTTCATTCGCGACATTATCGAAAGCGATCTCGAGGCGGGCCGGGCGAGCGATATCGTGACCCGATTTCCACCCGAGCCCAACGGCTATCTGCATATCGGGCACGCCAAGTCGATCTGCCTCAATTTCGGCGTCGCGCAGGAATATGGCGGGCGCTGCCATCTGCGCTTTGACGACACCAACCCAACGCGCGAGGAGCAGGAATACATCGAGGCGATCGAGCGCGACGTGCACTGGCTCGGCTTTGATTGGGGGCCGCATCTATATCACGCATCCGATTACTTTGATCAGCTTTATGATTGGGCCGAGTATTTGATCCGCGCCGGCAAGGCCTATGTCGACGATCAGTCTCCGGAGGAAATGCGGGCGATGCGCGGCAGTTTGACCGAGCCCGGCCGCAACAGCCCGTATCGTGACCGAGAAATTGATGAAAACCTGGATTTGTTTCGCCGGATGCGCGCCGGCGAGTTCCCGAATGGCGCACGCGTGTTGCGCGCGAAAATCGACATGGCGGCGGGGAACATAAATTTACGCGATCCGGTGCTGTACCGGATTCTTCACGCCGCGCACCCTCGCACCGGCACGAAATGGTGCATTTACCCGAGCTACGATTTTGCCCACGGCCAGTCGGACGCGATCGAGGGCGTCACCCACTCGCTGTGCACCTTGGAATTCGAGGACCATCGCCCGCTTTACGAGTGGCTGCTCGATAATCTGCCGGTCCCGTCGCGGCCGCGCCAATACGAGTTCGCCCGGCTCAACATCAACCACACGGTCCTCTCGAAGCGGTTTCTGACCGAATTAGTCAGGCAAGGCCGCGTTGCAGGCTGGGACGATCCGAGGATGCCGACCCTGGCCGGATTGCGGCGGCGCGGCGTGCCGGCGGCGGCGATTGTAGACTTCGCCCGCCGAGTTGGCGTCGCCCGGGCCAATAGCCTGGTCGATGTCGCGATGTTCGATCATGCCGTGCGCGAGCAACTTAACAAATCGGCATTACGGCGGATGGCGGTTCTCCGTCCACTCAAACTGGTTATCACCAACTACGACCAACTCGTTGAACTCGATGGTTTGGACAACCAGGGCGAAATCACAAACGCCCGCGGCGCGACCTTGACAGTCGACGCGCCTAACCACCCTGACGATTCCGGCGCTGGGATGCGCAGAATACCGTTCACGCGCGAGCTTTATATCGAACGCGATGATTTTATGGAACGCCCGCCGAATAACTTCTACCGGCTGTCGCCTGGCCGCGAGGTTCGTCTCCGCTATGCTTATTTTGTGACGTGCAATGAAGTCGTGAAAAATGTCGCCGGCGACGTGGTGGCGCTCCACTGCACGGCAGATCCCGCCACTCGCGGTGGCAATGCTCCTGACGGCCGCAAGGTACGCGGCACGATTCACTGGGTTGCGGCGGGCTCACCATCGGCAGAAATCCGCTTGTACAACCCGCTGTTTACCCGCCCCGACCCGGGCGCCGGCGGCGATTTTTTCGCCGATCTCAACCCGACTTCGGTGGAAACGATAACCGACGCCTTGATCGAACCAGCGCTCGCCGAAGCCGTTGTGGGCGAGCCAGTACAATTCGAACGCCAAGGGTATTTTTGCCTCGATCCCGCTTCGCTCCCAGACCGACCCGTCTTCAATCGGACGGTCGGTCTGCGCGACAGCTGGGCGAAGGCGAAATCAAGCGGGTAAGAGGACCGGATCAGCGGCCACCCGAGCGCGTGGCCGGCCGCCAGGGCGCGCCGCTCGTCGCGAAACTGTCGGGGACTGCCTGTAACCGGCCTGACGCCGCATCCCAATCAGCTATGCTTGATATCCGCCAGTAATTTCTCCGCCTGAGCCTTTTCGGGGAAAGAGGTGCCCGATCCGAGCAGCTTTTCCAGCATAGCCTGGGCATCCGCCGCGCGTCCGGCGCGCTGCAACGCTGCCGCAAAATGGTAGGTGATCGCCGGATCGGCGGGCGCCGAGACGCTCGCCGCCCTGAGATATGTCAGTGCCTTATTGGTATCGCCCTGCTTCAATAATATCCAGCCTAGCGTGTCGTCGACTTGCGCCGCCGTCGGGGCGGCCGCGACCGCACGCTCAGCCAGCTGTCGTGCCTTGGGCAGATCGCCCTTTTGTTGGTAAAGCCAAGCGAGATTATTCAAGATCGCGGGATCGACAGGATGCGAGCTGAGAAGCTTGTCATACTCGGCGATCGCGGCATCAAAATTATTGTTCTGCAGATATAGCGATGCTAGCGCCGAGGCGGTGACGTAATTGGTCGGGTCATCCTTGAGCCGGGTCTGCAACAGGGCTACCGCCTTGTCGGGACTGCCGGTGTGACTATAAAGCCCGGCCAGCGTGCTGCGCAGGCCATCGTCGTTGGGTTTCGCCGCGAGGTCGCGTTCGAGCAGCGCGATCGCTTCCTTGCTGCGCCCAGCCTTATCCAGCAGTTCGGCGGAAACCGTATCGTACAGCGTCGGGTTGTCCGGATCCTGTTGCGCCAGATTTCGGGCCTCGGCCAAACCGGCGTCCACACCACCGATTTCTGCCGCGACCCGGATCAGGTTGGCCTTGATCGCCGCGTTTTGCGGGGCAAGGCTGAGCGCCGCCTGCAGTACAGACCTCGCTTCGGTGTAGTTTTTTACCGCATTTAGAGCAGAAACATAGCGAAACAGGATTGGCGCCGAATTGGGGTTAAGCTCATGCGCCCGCTTATAAGTCGCGATCGCGGCCTGGGTGTCGCCGGCGCCGAGCTGGGCCCGCGCCTGTGCATCAAGAACATTGTCATTGGAAGGAAATTTCGCAGCAGTTTCAGCCGCGGTAGCGGTCGCGTCTTTCCAGTCCTGCCGCGAGATGTAAAGATCGATTAGCTTAAGCGCGGGGGCCGGATCCTTGGGTGCCGCTACGGTTGCGCGCTTTATACTATCGATCGCCTGCGGCCAGTTTTTTTCTGCGATTGCAACATCCGCCAATCCCAGGAGACCGGTCAGGTCATCGGGCTTTTTCGCCAGGAGTTTGTCATAGACTTTCCGCGCATCGGCGGTATCACCGGTACCCAGATACAGGGTTCCAAGGGTTGCATTCGCCGTCGCGTTTTCGGGATCGGCCTTTAGCCGTGTCGTCAAAAACCCCTCAGCCTTATCAAAATGGCCGGTGCGTATGTAAAGGCGGGCGAGCGCCGCTATCAGATCATCGTCCCCCGACCGGGCCGCAATTCCTTTCTCCAGCGCCGCCTGGGCGTCGTCCCAACGCCCGGCATTCTGATAGAGTTGGTCTGTAGCCAGAACGAACGCGCTGGTTGACGGGTCGTCCTTAGCGTAAAGGTTAGCGAGCGAAACTGCGGCATCGAGACCATCGGTTTGAGCAGTGACGCGGATCAGAGCGACTTTGAGACCGCTGTTCTTCGGGTCCCGGCCGATGGCGGCCTTTAGGACACTAGCAGCAGTTGCGTAATCCTTTGTTGAGGTGAGCAGGCCGACATAGCGCGACAACAGCGCCGCCGACTGGGGCGCCAACTCGTAAGCCCGCTTATAACTGGCCAGCGCGCCCACCGTATCGCCCGCAGCAAGGTCGGCCTGCGCCTGCGCTTCCGTGACGTTGAGATCCGACGGGAACTGGGCGCTGAGCGCGCCAGCAACCGATGCGGCATTGGCCCAATCGTGCTGCAGCGAGTACAAGCGGACCTGCGCCAGTCCAGCGGCCGGATCGTTCGGCGCGGCGGTGCGCGCGCGATTGATGTAATCCTTTGCGTCGGCCCACTTCTTTTGCTCGATCGCGATGTTGGCCAAACCGAGCAAAGCCGCCTCGTCATCCGATTTTTTTGACAACGCCTCCTCGTAAAGCTTCTTCGCATCGTCGGAGCGCCCGCTCGACAGGTACAGCGCCGACAAATCGTTTCTCGCCGGGGCGAAATTCGGGTTCTGCTGCAACGCTGCGCGGAAGGCCGTTTCGGCCCCGGGGATGTCCTTTTTTGCGGCTTTGACCATACCCGACAGTGTCAGATAGAGCGGGTTCTTGGCGTCGCGGTTGACCAGGGCCGCTGCAACCTCAGCGGCTTTATCGGTTTGTCCGGCGCGTAGGTGCATCAGCACCAGAGTTGGGCCTGCGACCGGCGCGCCGGCTTCAGTGTCGAAAACGCGCTCCAAGCCCGCTAAGCCCTCCTTGCCTTGCCCCGCCCCGATTTCAGAGATCGCGACGCGCGTCTGGATCGCCGGATTTTTGGGATCGAGCGCCGCCGCCCTGTCGAATTGCTGGAGGGCGACATCCGGTTTGCCGGCCGCCATATAGGCGTTTCCGAGCAAGGTCAGCGTATCGGCGTCGGCGTTCGGTTTGGCGGCGACCGGCTTCAGGTAGTCGATCGCGCGACCCGGCGCGCGCTGCCGCAACGCTGCCAGCGCGGCGAGCCGGGCCGCCCTGGTGTCGCCGGGAGCCAATGCGATATACCGCGTTAAGAGTGATTCCGCTTGCGCGTTTTGTCCAAGCTCGAGCTTTGTCGCGCCCTGTAGGTAGTAGCCTCCCGGAAACCTCGCGAAAGAGGGCGACAGCCGGTCGAGCAGACGATCCGCAGCGGTGAACTGCTTTTGCTTGGCTTGCTCCAAAGCACGCAGGTAGTTGGCGAAAAAGTTGTTGGGGTCGGTTTTGAGGACGGGACCGAGATCTTCGTCCGCGGCAGCATACTTGTCCTGCGCAATATTGAGACTGGCGCGGCTTAGGCGCACGGCCGCGTTTTTAGGATCAATTTGCAGCGCAGCATCAAAGTCGCTCAGCGCGGTCTTTGTATCACCCTTAGAGCGCGCCAGTTCACCCTTGACCAGAAGAGCCTCTACCGACCGCGGATTGGCAGCCAATACTTGATCGAGCAACCTGCTCGCTTCCGCGGGGTTGGTCGCACCGAGAAGGCGCGCCAATGCGATTTTTGGTTCCGCTGCGGTTGGGTCGAGCCGAACCGCATCCTGGAGCAGGGTTTGGGCCTTCGCATTGTCGCGCTGGTTCGCCGCCGCCAGGGCGAGAGCTCGGCGCACCTGGCTCTCGAGAGCAGCGGGACGGTTACCCGGATGGACCATATCGGCCAGGTCTTGGTACTTGCCCTGACGCAGCAGCGCGTCGATCAGAACCGGGAGATAGTCGGCCTCGGCGCCGTTGTGCTCGCGCGCGGCGCGGGCCTCGCGTTCGGCACGAATAGGATCGCCCAGCTGCAGATAGACGCGAGCGAGCCGGGCTCGCAGCTTGGCATCATCGGGCGCCTCGCGGATCGCATTTTGCAACTCGATCGCCGCCGCTTTCAAATTGCCGCTGGCGATGTATTGGTCCGCATTTTTGACCGAGGCCGGCGAGCCCGCTGCCTGCACCGGCGACGCGACGGCGAGAAAACTCAAGACCCCACAAGAGATGATGAAGCGCGACATGCGGCGGCGAACCCGAGGCATTGCTGATCCCCTCCAACTCGCGCGGCGTTACCCTTCGACGCCGAGATGGTGCTGTTGCATCAAGTCGTAGAGCGTCGGCCGGCTGATCCCGAGCAATTTTGCTGCTTTTGAGAGATTTGAGCCCGTCTGGGTCAACGCCAATTGAATAACTTCGCGTTCGGCTCGGGCCCGCGCGGCGCGGATGTCGAGCGATTTGACATCCTCCTCCGGCCACGGCAAATCGAGGTCTGCGGCCGACACGAGCGGGCCGTCAGTCATCACCACCGCTCGCTTTACGCGGTTCTCCAACTCGCGGACATTGCCGGGCCACGCATATTCCCTGATCGCGGTAAGCGCCGAGCCGGCAAGACCGCGCGCCGTGCGCCCGTATTCGGCGGCAAAGCGGCGCAGGAAAAAGCTCGCCAGAACAACCCCGTCTGCCGGTCGCTCGCGCAGCGCCGGAACTTGGATCGCAACCTCGTTCAGCCGATAGAACAGGTCTTCGCGGAAACTGCCCTCGGCCATCATGCGGTCGAGGTCCTGATTGGTCGCGCAGACGATTCGAACATCGACCTGAATCGGGCGGCGCCCCCCAACCCGCTCGACGATCTGATCCTGCAGAAAGCGCAACAGTTTAACCTGCATCGGCAACGGGACGTCGCCGATCTCGTCGAGAAACAGAGTGCCGCGATGGGCGCTTTCGATTCTCCCGATGTTCTGCCTAAGAGCGCCCGTAAAAGCGCCTTTTTCATGACCGAATAGTTCGCTTTCCAGCAGCGTCTCGGGAATTGCCGCACAATTGATCGGCACAAACGGACCGTTCGCTCGCCGGCTGAGCTTATGGATCGCGTGTGCGAGCAATTCTTTGCCCGTGCCGCTCTCCCCCAGCAACAACACCGCGACGTCGGTCGGGGCTAGTTTCTCGACATTGCGC
Source organism: uncultured Alphaproteobacteria bacterium (assembly GCA_963777435.1). GTDB lineage: Bacteria > Pseudomonadota > Alphaproteobacteria > ATCC43930 > CGMCC-115725 > AP-15. The sequence goes on along the minus strand of CAVZQT010000003.1, from coordinate 469,169 downwards.
AATACCCGCAGCATCTCGGGGCTGGTCGCGATGATGCCGTCGATCGGCGAGCCGAGGGTGGCGGCGTCGGTCAGACGACGATTTTCGGCCTCGAGCTCGAACATTTGTTCGGCGCGGCCGACAATCATTCGCAGCACCTCGATGTCGATCGGCTTCTGATAGAAATCGTAGGCGCCGAGGGCGATCGCGCGCAGCGCGTGCTCGCGCGTTTCGTTGCCGGTCGCGATGATGACCTTGGTTCCAGGCGACAATTCGCGGATCTCGCTCAACGTCGCCAAACCCTCGGATGCGCCGTCTGGATCCGGGGGCAGGCCGAGATCGAGAATGGCGACCGGCAGTCGCTGGGCGCGGATCAGCGCCACAGCTTCCTGGCGATTGCCCGCCGCATGCACCTTGTGCTCCGAAAACGCCCAGCGCAGTTGACGCAGGAGCCCGCTGTCATCATCGACAATCAGCAGCGGTTTGACCTCCGCGGCGAGATTGTTCATGCGATCGCCGACGAGGCTGCGGCCAGGCGGCTTCCCGCAAGCGGCAAAATGATGCGCATTGTCGTTCCGGCGCCGGGTCGCGAAAGGACTTCGAGGTCGCCTCCGGCAATCCGGATCAGTTCGCGTGTTTGAAACGCACCGATGCCGTAGCCCCCGGATTTGGTCGAGCGAAACGGAAGAAATAGCTCATTGCGAATAAAGTCGTCATCCATGCCAACCCCGCGGTCGACGACATCGATCATAATCCGATCGCCGCGGCGGTGCGTACGCATGATGACGGGCGCACCGGGAGGAGAGGCGTCGCGAGCGTTCTGCACAAGATGGGTTAGTGCGGAGCGCAGTTTGTCGGGTGCGATCATCACATCGCAAGGTTCGCTTTGGTCATCACTGTCATTTTCGACCGCGAATTCGTCCGCCACTGCCGCCACAATTGCCGCAGGGTTCGCCACTCGCGGAGCGGCCGCGTCTTCGGCCTTTAGTTGACTCAGCAGTTTGTTCATTCGGGATACGGCATTCTCGACAGTTTTGAGCATGTCATTCTGAAAATCGGGATTGTCGATGAAATGTCGCGCATTCGCGACGATCAGACTAAGTTGGCTCGTCAGGTTCTTTATATCATGGACAACGAATGCGAACCGCTTGCTATACTCTGTCAATAGTTCGGCGTCGCGCAAACTCCTGGTGGAGCGTTCTTCGGTGAGATAACTGGCGGCTTGGCGGCCCGCAGCGCGCAGCAGATCAAAGGCCTCCCAATCGAGGACGACCGGATAATTCGCGCGATCGAGCACGACAAACCCGACGATTTGCTGCCGGTGACACAGCGGCACCGCGAGCCACGCCCGCGGCGAGGCGAATATCCATCCTTGGTTTGACGGCTCACTCGTGCATTCCTGGATCCACGCACCTTCGCGGAACCCGGCCAGAAACGGATCATCGATCGGGACGGCCTCGGCATGCTCGGTCAGCGCATGCCAGGCAGCCGACGGGCGGTAACCAATCCCAGGGCTGGCCGACCACAGGGTACCGGCAGGGCTGTCGACAAATTCGGCAAGCGCGCGAATGATTCGGACCTGCAGTTCTTCTGCGTGCCGCGAATCCGAGATCAGTTCGATGAATTTGAGCCATTCGACCCGATAGTCGTATCGATTGGTAAAGAAATTCCTTGAGATCAAAAATTTGAGCCGCTGCCGGAAACTTCCCGAGGAGAGCACGGTAACGAGCACGACGATGCTGCCCAGCAGCATCGCCAACTGCAAGACAAGGCCCCAATCGCCGCCAATTCGGCGCAACAAGATGGCGACAATCGCCACGGCAAGCAGAAAGCAGCCGCTCGCAAGCAGTGTGGCGGTATGAAAAACCACTTGCCGGGAAACATGAATATCGACGCGCCACTCGCTGTTGCGCGCCATGGCCAACGCCAAAAGCGGCGCCGCAAACCCGGCGGCAATCGCTCGCCCCAGCGCCAATCCCGGATCAACCCGTCCGCGGGTAATGAAGGCGTCGGAAAACAGGAACAGTTCGTAGGCGTAAAGCAGGCCGATGGCGAGGCATACCGGCCAAACATGCCAGCGCCGCCACGGATCGGTATTGCGCCACAAATTCTCGACGGTCAGCAGCCCGAGAACGCCAAACCCGATGCGGACCAGTATTTGCGCGAAACTTTGCCCCTCACCCAGGATTGCCACACCCAGGTCGATCGCAATCGCGACGGCACAGAACAGAGCGGCCGCGAAGAGGTAACGCCGCTTATGCCCGGAAGCTTCGCCGCCACCGGCGGTCACGAGAGAGACCGCAAACAGCAGCCAGGCGGATAAACGGATGCTGTCCAGCACCGCCAAGACCGGAGAAGGTGAAGAGCCCGCCGCCGCTGTCGCCCCCGCCCACACCGCAGAAGCCAAGCAACAACCGATAATCGCGGTGCCGGTGCGGCTCGTCCGACCGCGCAAACCCATCAGCGCGATGATCAGGACGAATGCGGCGGCGCATCCCGAATAGACGGTTTCAAGGACAATCTTGTCCAGCGTCGTAACCCTATCTTGCGCCGTAATTCCAAAATACAACTCGAACAGTCTGTAGTAATATTAGGAAGTCTAGAAATATGCTGCGGTTCTTGACATAGTAAAGATCGTAAGAAAGTTTGCGCCGGGCGTCTTCGATCGAAGCGCCATAGGGGTAATTGATTTGTGCCCAACCGGTGATCCCGGGGCGCACCCAATGCCGCTCGTTGTAATAGGGCATCACCGCCGCGAGGTTGGAGACAAAGAACGGACGCTCCGGCCGCGGCCCGACAAAGCTCATGTCGCCGCGCAATACATTGAGAATTTGTGGCAATTCGTCGATGCGCAGTTTGCGGATCACGGCGCCAACTCGAGTGACCCTGGAGTCGGATTTGGCTGCCCATTGCGGCCCGTTCTCGCGTTCGGCATCAGCCCGCATGCTGCGGAATTTGAGGATCGTGAATGTTTGGCCGCGATAGCCGACGCGCTCCTGCCGGTAGAGGACCGGCCCTTGGCTGTCGAGCTTGATCAGGCAAGAAACGACTAGGAGCAAAGGTGCTGAAAATGCCAAGAAGGCGAGGCTCACGACGATGTCGAAGACGCGTTTCAGGAATTCATCGAAAGCGCCGCAACGGAAACCGTCGGAGTAGAACAACCAGCTGGGCCGCAGCGCCTCGAGATCGACCGTTCGCGTCTCGCGCTCCCAAAAGTCGAGAAAATCGGTCACCCGAATTCCGGCAAGCTTGCAGTGCAGCAGCTGCTGAACCGGCAGGCCGCGGCGATCGTCGGGGGCAACGACGACCTCGCTGGCGCCGAGTTCGCAGCCGAGTTCGGCGAGAGCATCGGGGCCGGCCTCGGGCCAATCCACAGCGGTAAAGCTTGCGGTCCCGCGCTCGCCCGGCATGCGGATAAACGACACCGGCACGAAATGCTGGTTTTCACCTATTTGCACCAAATGAGCGATCCGCGCTGCTACGTTGCCGTTGCCCAGCACGGCGACGCGGCGCTTTAGCAGCCCCCGGCCGAGCGTGATTAGAAACGTGCCGCGAGTTACCGAGATGCAGCCGAGCCAGATCAGGGTCGCCTTAAGCGGCAGATTTGAGGTCTCGGAAAGATGCGGCAGTCCGTCTCGCCAATACATGGCTGAGACGACCGCCAGCATCAGCACCAGAACGAACGCGACGGCGATCTTGCTCAGCAACAGGCGGAAGTCGACAAAGCTCTGTTCGCCGTAAAGGCCGACCGAGATCATCGTGACCACCGCGGCGACCGACAACCCCGCGGCCAGCTGTGCGGGAAGAGCGGTTATGCTGAATATAAGCGGCGCTGTCTCACCCGACCGAGACAGCATCTGATAAAATGCGCCAGTGATCAGAAGGGCGTCGAACGACGCCAACAACACGACCGAAACAGGGACAAAGTGTCTGAACAGTCTCAGCTGCATCGCTAATTGTAAATTTCGCTATTATGCCGGCCGACTGCGTCGAGGCAACCCGGCCCGTAGCACCAATTATATAACCGCAAAAAGCACGGACGTCTAGCGGAACGCCGTGGACATCTATCCTTGCCGGTGACGCGAACCCTTTCGGAGCAGAGAAAACCACAAGTACTGATAATTATGGCGCAGCCGCTAGCCGAAAAACGGGTACCCGAGGTGGAGCGATGACTCAATTGGCCGCGGCCTGGCGGTCGTCGCCGATTGGATTTACCGGCCCTCTAACCCGCCCGGCGAGACCGGCAAGCGCTTCGTGATGCCGATCAAACAAGCGGCGGATCCATTCGATGACAGCGCGCACGCAAGCCGCCCGGCGCAGGTCGCGGTGGACGATAACCCAGTAATCGGCGGCCAATTCTGGCGCCGGGTTGGTCACGCGTTCGAGCATCGGGTCGCGGTCGCCGGCATAGCATGGCAACAAACCGGTGCCGACGCCGGCGCGGATCGCCTCGAACCGCACCGCCAGGCTGGTGGCGCGAAGAACCACGCGGCCGCCGGTGTTGCGAATGTGCTGGTCGAGCCAGCGTGCACTGACATAGTGGGCCTGTTCTTCGGTGTAGGTAATCCAATGCAGCTCGCGTTCGAGCGGCGCCGGGCCATCGTAGCGGCGGCGATAGAGCGCGCCGGCGATCGCGCCGACTTTCGAGACAACCAAGTTACCGGCCTCGGGCACTCCGTGGCGCAATGCCAGATCGGCGTCGCGTCGCGCCAAATTTGCCGTCTGCGGCGACTCGACGAGTTCGAGGGTGATGCCCGACGGAAGACCGTCCGCATCGGCACAGCCACAGTGCTGCGCGAGAAATCCTTCGGCCCATTCCCCAACCGAAACCCGTACCGTCCCGCTCAGGCCGGGGGAAGTGGCTACGCGGCGGCGTTCGAGAGCGAGCGCCGCGTTTTCGAGCCGCTCGGCCGCGGCCACCAGCGCTTCGCCCGCGGTGTTGAGGCGCAGCCCGTCGGGCAGGCGATCGAACAATGTCGGACCGCCAAACGTCTGCTCGAAGGCGGCGAGTCGCCGGCCGACCGTCGGTTGGCTCAGCCCAAGCGCGCGACCGGCGGCACGCAACGACCCGTTCCGGGCGACGGCGAGGAAAATTCGGATGTCGTCCCAGTTCATGACCTACTCAACGGCTCGACCGGCTGAAACGTCTTCGTATCATGTTATCTCATAATTTTCTATAGCTGCCATTCCTGCGTATCGCCTAGATTGGCGTTGCGTAAAGCCGAGGCTGTCGAACCGGCGACACTGCGGGACGAGTGGTCGCTATGATCGCAGACCGGCGAGGAGTGAACGCGAATGTATTTTGACCGACAGTTGTGGCAGCTGACACGCGGGCTGCGCGGATGGATCGTGTTTGCGATCCTCCTGGGGTTAGTCGCCTCGGTCGTCGGCATCGCGCGCTTTGCAATTCTCGGTGTTCTGCTGTCGCATGTCTTCGCGGGCAGCGGCTTTATGACGATCGCCGCCCCGGCAATCGGGGTCGCTGCCGCCGTCGTTCTGCGCGGCGTTATCGAGCATCATCGGGCGATGGTCTCGCATCGCACCGCGGGGCGAGTGCAGGAGGAATTGCGCGGCCGGCTTTACGACAAGATCGCCGAACTCGGGCCGGCATGGTTTGCCGGCGAGCGCACCGGCGGGGTCATGCTGGCGATCGTCGACGGGGTCGAGCAGTTGCAGACCTTTTTCGGCCAGTATGTCCCGCAGGTGGCGATCGCGGTGCTGACGCCGTTGGCGATTTTCGCCTTTATCGCCTTTTGGGACGTGCCGGTCGCGACGGTGATGCTGGTGTTTGCGCTGATCACGTTGATCGCGCCCACCGTGTTCATCCATGTCGAGCGCCGCAGCAGCCAGGGCCGCCAGCAGGCGCTCAAATCGTTTGGGTCCGAATTTCTCGACGGCGTCCAGGGATTGCCGACGTTGAAGGCGTTCGGCCAAAGCCGCGCCTTTGGACATCGCTTGGCCGAGCGCGCGCGCGAGCTGTGCAATTCGAGCCTGCGTGTCTTGTCGACCGGGGTCATGACCCGCGGCATCACCGATTGCGGGGTCGCGATCGGCGCTGCGGCGGCCTTGGCCTTGGCGAGCTGGCGGGTGTCGCATGGACAAATGAGCATCCAGGCGTTGCTGATCGTGCTGATGGCCGGAACCGAGGTATTCCGCCCGTTGCGCGACCTGCGCATGGTATTGCATCAGGGCATGCTCGGCCAATCCGCCGCCGCCGGCATCAACGCGTTGTTCGCCGCCAAACCCTTGGTGCCGCCGCAATCGGCAAGCGTGCCGCAGGCCAAAGTGTCATTAATCCCGACGATCGCCTTTGAGGATGTCCGGTTTTCTTATCCCGGTGGGCGTGGCGCTGCCCATGACGGGCTGTCGTTCACTGTCGGCGCCGGTGAAAAGATCGGCATTGTCGGACCGAGCGGTTCCGGCAAATCCTCGGTCGCGCGGCTGTTGTTGCGATTGTTCGATCCGCAACAGGGAAGAGTGTTGATCGGCGGACGCGATCTGAAAACGCTCGACCCCGAAGCGGTGCGCCGGATGATCGCGGTCGTGCATCAGGACACCTACCTGTTCTACGGCACCGTCGAGGAGAATTTGCGGCTCGGGAAACCCGATGCCGACCGCCATGAGATCGAGGCTGCGGCGCGCAACGCCAACGCGCACGAATTCATCTCGCTGTTGCCGCAAGGCTACCAGACGATGATCGGCGAGCGCGGGGTCATGCTATCGGGCGGCCAGCGCCAGCGACTGGCAATCGCCCGCGCCCTGTTGCGCGATGCGCCGATCCTGATACTCGATGAGGCGCTGTCCTCGGTCGACGCCGAAAACGAGGCGGTGATCCAGCAGGCGATCGACCGCTTGTCGGCCGGGCGCACGACCTTGATCTTGGCGCATCGCCTGTCGAGCGTGATCGGGGCTGACCGCATCCTTGTTCTCGACAAGGGGCGGGTCGTCGAACAGGGCCGCCATGCCGAGCTGATCCGCCGCGACGGCCCCTATCGCCGGCTAATGGGGTCGCAGGCCGAGGAGCGCGGCGAAGATATCGTGATGACCGAGGAAACGGACTCACCGCGGGCGGCGAGCGAGCGCGAGCAGATCGAATTGGCCGCCGAGACCGCACCGGCCGAACTCGCGAATGCGGCCGCGGCGGTCGGCTGGCCGGCGACACTCGGCACCCTGGTGAGGATCATCCGGCCGTGGCGGCGGCGCTTCGCGATCGTCATCACCTCCGGCATTGCGCGAGTCGCAGCCTTTATCGGGGTCGGCATTGTCAGCGCGCTCGCCGTCGCGGCGGTCAAGACTGGCGCCCCCTACGGCTACCTCTTGCTGATACTGGCGCTGACCGCCCCGCTCGCGGGCTTGCTGCACTGGCTTAAATCGTGGCTGGCTCACGACATTGCCTACCGGCTACTGGCGGAAATGCGCGTTGCGTTGTTCGACAAGCTCGACAGCTTGGCCCCTGCCTATCTGCTGCGCCGCCGGTCGGGCGATCTGATCGCGCTTGCGTCCCAAGACGTCGAGACCGTCGAATATTTCTTTGCCCATACTGTGGCGCCGGCATTGGTTGCGGTTCTGGTGCCGTCGGCAGTGCTGATCGCGTTGGCCGTCATTGCTTGGCCGGTGGCGCTGGCGCTGCTGCCGTTCGTGCTGTTCGCGGCATTGGCGCCGGTGGTCACCCGAGCGCATATCGACCGTCTCGGAACCCAGGCCCGCGACGCGCTCGGGCTGATGGGCGCCTATGTCACCGAGACGATCCAGGGCCTCGCCGACCTCGTCGCGTTCCAGGCGGTCAGCGGCCGCCGCCGGGCTTTTATCGAGCTGGTGCGCGGCTACCAGAAAATCCGCCTCGAATTATTGGCCGATCTGTCGGCGCAGGCGGCGCGGCTCGAAACCGTGACCGGGCTCGGCGGGCTGGCGGTGGCGGTCGTCGGCGCGCGGCTCGCCGCCGAGCACCATCTGCTGCCGACCACCCTGCCCTTGCTGATCCTGATCGCGTTGTCGTCGTTTTTGCCGATATCCGAAATCGCCAATGTCAGCCGCCAGCTCGCCGATACGATTGCCTCGACCCGCCGGCTCTACGCGGTGCATCGCGAAAAGCCGGCGGTGGTCGACGGGCCGCTGCTCCCGCCCGAACCCCAGGGCGGCTCGGCGATCCGCTTCGACGCGGCGAGTTTCACCTATCCCGGGGCCCGGCGCCCGGCCCTGAGCGCCATCACCCTCGACGTCCCGGCTGGCGCGACCCTGGCATTGGTCGGACCGTCGGGCGCCGGCAAAACCACGATTGCCAATCTGTTATTGCGCTTTTGGGACCCCACCGCCGGCCATATCCTAATCGACGGGGTCGACCTGCGCGATTTCGAACTCGACCATCTGCGCCGCCGCATCTCGCTCGTCTCGCAAGACACGTATCTGTTCAACGACACCTTGCGGGCCAATGTGGCGCTGGCCCGGCCCGAGGCTGATGAGGCGGCGATCTGCAAGGCGCTCGAACAAGCGGCCCTCGCCGAGTTTGTCGACAGCCTGCCCGAAGGGCTCGACACCCGGGTTGGCGAGCGCGGGGTGCAGTTATCAGGCGGTCAGCGCCAGCGGGTGGCGATCGCCCGCGCCTTTCTCAAGAATGCGCCGACCCTGGTGCTCGACGAGGCGACCTCGCATCTCGACGCTGTCAGCGAGGCACAGGTGCGCGGCGCCCTCGACGCGCTGATGCGCGACCGCACGACAATCGTCATCGCCCATCGCTTGTCGACCGTGCGCAACGCCGATCTGTTGGCGGTGCTCGACCGCGGGCGGCTGGTCGAGACCGGCAGCCACGCCGAACTCCTCGCCCGAAACGGCCTCTACGCCCGCCTTATCCGCCACCAAATCGAGGGCGCTCGTCAACCCCTCCGCGCCGTAGGGGATTAGGCGCGGATCGCCCACATGTCCGGCTGAGTCGAACCGGCCTCATGTGTGCATTAATTTTTTTAGGCCTGTTTTGCTTCGATGATCGAGCGGCGGATGGCGCGGGTGCGGCTAAATAATTCCTGCAATGTATCGCCCTCGCCCCATCGGATCGCGCGCTGTAACGCCGTCAAATCCTCGCTGAAGCGCTGCAACACGTCGAGTACCGCCTCGCGATTATTCAGAAAGATGTCGCGCCACATTACCGGGTCGGAGGCGGCGATGCGGGTAAAGTCGCGAAAGCCGCTCGCCGAAAAGGCAATGACCTCGGATTTGAGGCTTTCTTCGAGATTGGTCGCGGTTCCGACGATCGTGTAAGCGATCAGATGGGGCAGGTGCGAGGTCATCGCCAGCACCCGGTCGTGATGGGCGGCGCTCATCGTGACGACGCGCATCCCGGCCAGTTGCCACATCTCCCCGACCTTAGCGACTGCCTCGGACGCGGTCTCGGGCAGCGGGATCAAGATGCACCAACGATCGTGGAACAGTTCGGCAAAACCGGCCTCCGGACCGGAATGCTCGGTGCCGGCGACCGGATGGCCGGGCACAAAATGAACGCCGTCGGGAACATACGCCCCGAGATCGCGAACGACGACTTCCTTAACCGATCCGACATCGGTCAAGATGGCGCCCGGCTTTAACGCCGGCCCGATCCGGCTACCAATCTCCACGTAGGCCGATAGCGGGGTGGCGAGCACCACCAGATCCGCGCCATCGGCGGCTTCGGCCGGGTCGTGCGTTGTCCGATCGGCGAGTTCGAGGCGCTCGACCGCAGCCAATGTCTCATTGCTGCGGGCACAGGCGATGATCTCGGTGCCGGGGCTGTCGCGGCGCAGAACTCGCGCCAACGACGAGCCGATCAGCCCGATGCCGATCAGCGCCACCCGGTTGAACAATTTTTGATTCACGAAAAAAGCCCGCTATGTCTGATGCACTGAAGGAATGATGTCATCACCGGGTCATAAATTCGCCGAGTACCGCTGCCACTTTCCCCATCTCCTCGCCGGTCCCGATCGTGATCCGGAGATATTGCGGCAAGCCATAGCCGCCCATCTTGCGGGTCAGGATGCCGCGGGATTGAAGAAACGCAAATGCCGCCTCGGCGTTGCGGCCGGGTTCGTCGGGAAACCGCGGCAAGACAAAATTTGCGACACTCGGCGTCAACGGCAAGCCCAGCGCCGCAAGACGCTCCGAAAACCACGGCAGCCAGCGGTCGTTGTGAGCGCGGGCGCGCTGCAGCGACTCGACGTCCTCGACCGCCGCGACACCGGCGGCGATCGCCGGCGTCGAGACGTTGAACGGGCCGCGCACTCGATTCAGGACATCAGTAATGGCCGGCGGGCAATAGGCCCAGCCGAGCCGCAAGCCGGCCAGCGCGTAGATTTTCGAAAACGTGCGCAGCATCACGACATTGTCAGCGTTGTCGACCAGCTTGATGCCCACTTCGTAGTCATTGCGATTGACGAATTCGGCGTAAGCGGCGTCGATCGCCAAGACGACGGATGACGGCAGGCCGGCATGCAACCGGGCAAGCTCCTGCGCGCTGAGGTAAGTGCCGGTCGGGTTGTTTGGATTGGCGATGAACACCATCCGCGTCCGCGGCGTAACGTGCTCCAGCAACGCATCGACATCGGCGGTCAGCGCCCGTTCGGGCGCCGCGACCGGCGTGGCGCCGACCGACAGCGCGCCGATCGGATAGATCGCAAACCCGTGGCGGCTGTACAGCACCTCGTCTCCAGGACCGGCGTAACACCGCAGCAGCAATGCGATCAGCTCGTCGGAGCCAGCGCCGCAGACGATCCGCTCCGGATCGAGGCCGTGCCGCCGGGCGATCGCCTCGCGCACTTCCACGGCGGTGCCTTCAGGATAGCGATGGATATCCGTGGCGAGTGCGGCATAGGCCGCCATCGCCTTTGGGCTTGGCCCAAGCGCGCTCTCGTTCGACGCGAGCCTAATTGGGCGCTCGACCCCCGCGATTTTGGCTTCACCGCCGACGTAAGGGGAAATATCGAGTATTCCCGGGCGCGGGAGCGGAGCTGTCGTCAGGGTCATGTCACGTCAGCCTTTCGCTCGGGCGGGACCAGCCAGCGCCGCCGCTAATGGCACGGCATAGCCGCCAAAAGACAAGAGACGGTGTAATGCCGCGCCGAGCTGTGCGCAGAAATCGAGTATCCGCGGATCGTCGCTTGGCGCGAAACCGTCGACTTCGACAAGGTTGAGCGTACCCTCGCTATGCTCCCAGGATGCCAAGAAGGTGCAAGTCAGGCCTGCGGCCGTCAGCAGGCGGAAAAACCTCGCCCGGCTGATGTCGGCCGACGATTCGGCGATGAACAATGAGCGGTCGCTGCCGGTCGCCTGCTGCACGCCACGACCGATAACAAGCGCGTCGGAGCCGTCCCGCCGGGCATTGCCGCGCACCCCAAACGGCAGCCGCGCAACGACCCGAGGCGCATTATCGTTTTGCGACAACAGATGGCGCCACCACGGGTCGGCATCCCCCTCCTCAGGCATCGGCAGGATGGCGACAGCGGCTTGGCCGTCGGTGACGGCGCGGATCACCTGGCCGATCGAGCGGTAAGCCGTCATCGGCGCGTGGCTACCGTAATGATCGCGCGCCAGGTCCCAGAATCCCTGGGCTTCGGGGGGAGCAAAAACCGCGACCGCAAACGGGGTTTCGAGCCGCACGGTGGCCGCCAGCAATTCCCGCCAGATGCGGATCACCGGCGCCACCGGCAGCACGCCATGGTGGCGCGCGGCCAGCCGCCGCAAGATCTGCGCCTCGCGCCCCGGCTGATAAAAGGCGACATCGCCGCCTTTCTTAGTGGTCGCGACTTGCGCGACGATCTCGGCCCGCGCGATCAACAAATCGTGCATGCGATCGTCGATCTCGTCGATGTGACCACGCAGATCAATGAGGTCGGAGGGGGTGGCGGACATGGTCTACTTTGCTGCCGGACAGCTGATACTAGTAAAAGCGTGGTCTGGCGAAATCAAAGAAAACATTGACACGCCTCGCCTGCGAACACTAGCTAGCGCCCCCGAATCGCCGGCTGCGCGTCCGTCGCCGCGATCGGCGGGAAAGTACCTCAACAAAGACGCGTTCAGAGAACCGATGTGTCGACATTAGCATTTCGCCCGCGTTCGCACTCGGATCAGGAGTGGCCCGGCTATCGCCTGTCGGTGCGCGATCCGATGCGGCTCGACTGCGGGGTCGATTTTGGCCCCGTGACGATCGCTTACCAAACCTACGGAACGCTCAACGCCGAGCGCAGCAATGCGATCCTGATCTGCCATGCGTTGACCGGCGACCAATACGCCGCCGACCCGCATCCGATCACTGGCAAGCCCGGCTGGTGGGAGACCATGGTCGGACCGGGCCGAGTGCTCGATACCGGGCGCTATTTTCTGATCTGCGCTAATGTCCTGGGCGGCTGCATGGGAACCACCGGGCCGCAAGACATCAATCCTGACACCGGCGAGCCGTGGGCTTTATCCTTCCCGGTCATCACGGTGCGCGACATGGTGCGGGCACAAAAGTGCCTGATCGAACATCTCGGGATCGACAGCCTGTTTTGCGTCATCGGCGGCTCGATGGGCGGCATGCAGGTTCTGCAATGGGCGGCAAGCTATCCCGAATCTGTCTTCTCGGCGGTGCCGATCGCCGCCGCCGCCCGTCACTCGGCGCAGAATATCGCGTTCCACGAAGTCGGGCGGCAGGCGATCATCGCCGACCCCGATTGGTGCGGCGGGCGCTATCTGAGCCTCGGCCGCAAGCCGGCGCGCGGTCTCGCGGTAGCGCGCATGGCGGCGCACATCACCTATCTGTCCGAGGCGGCGCTGCATCGTAAATTCGGCCGCAATCTGCAGGACCGCCACGCGGTCACCTACGGCTTTGACGCCGATTTCCAGGTCGAAAGCTATTTGCGCCATCAGGGCAGCACTTTTGTCGACCGGTTCGACGCCAATTCCTATCTCTACATTACGCGCGCGATGGATTATTTCGATCTTGCGGCCGAGCATGACGGATCACTGCCGCGGGCTTTTGCCGATACGCGCTCGCGATTTTGCGTGATTTCGTTTACCAGCGACTGGCTGTTTCCGACCTCGGAGAGCCGTGAGTTGGTGCACGCGCTGAACGCGGTCGCCGCCAATGTCAGCTTTGTCGAGATCGCGACCGAGAACGGCCACGACGCGTTTCTACTGAACGAGCCTGAGCTGTTCGAGACGTTGCGCGGGTTTCTTGCCGGCTGTGCCGAGCATCGCGGCCTGACCCGTTAGCCGCATGACCGATGCGTTGCGTTTGGAGGTCGGGCATGCGACGGCAAGCGCGGTGTCGCCAACAGACGAGTTGCGCCGCGATCTTAGGCTGATTGCCGAGATGATCGAGCCGGGCGCGCGAATGCTCGATATCGGCTGCGGCGACGGCGCCTTGCTCGCTTATTTGACCCGGCGCAAGGGGGTCGACGGGCGCGGCATCGAGCTGAGCCAATCGGGGGTCAATGCCTGCGTCGGACACGGGCTATCGGTGATCCAGGGCGACGCCGACCGCGACCTCGACGCCTATCCGGAAGGCGCTTTCGACGTCGTCGTGCTCAGCCAGACGTTACAGGCCACACGCGCGCCGCGGCGGGTCCTCGAGGCATTGGTGCGGATCGGCCGGCGCGCGATCGTGTCGTTCCCCAATTTTGGCTTTTGGCGCATCCGGCTGGGTCTTTTGTTGCGAGGCCGGATGCCGATGTCGGACCTGTTGTCTCACCCCTGGTACGAGACGCCGAATATCCATTTGTGCACAATTCGGGACTTTGTCGCGCTCTGCGACGACCTCGGCATCAAAATTGAACGGGGGGTCACGCTCGACCGGCAGGGTCGGCCGTATGCGTTGCGGGCGCATGGCAGCCTCGCCAACCTGCTCGCCGAGCAATGTGTGTTCGTCTTGTCCGGCCGCTTCGCGGGATGAGGACTTGATCTAAAGCCCGCCCTCGCGGTGCGACAGGCCGTGGGTTGCCGGCGCGTAGACCAGCCGTCGGCGCGGCGCCCGCGCGGCGGCGGGCTTGGCGTAGATCTGCTTTGCCGCTTCGATCAGCACGACCCCGGCAAAAGTCGGGAACCACCTTTTGCCAACGCGTTCCCAGGCCGGCGCCGAGCGCAGCACCATCCGGTCGCCCGATGGCGGAACAAACAGTGCCGTGGCGGTGCCGACCGGGGTGAACAGCTGCTCGCGCAACAGGTGTGAGAGCTGCGACATCGTATAGGGCCGTCCCGAACCGAAGGGCGTGCGGTCGAGCCGCGCCCAAATCCCGCGGCGATTGGGAACCACAATCAAGAGCCGCCCGCCGCCCGCCAGCACCCGCCAGATCTCCTTCAGAAACATCCCGGCGGCTTCGCTGGTCTCGAGCGCGTGCACGACCAGCACCCGGTCGATCGAGTAATCGCTGAACGGCAACTCGTCCTCATCGGCGAGAACGACGACATTGCCGCCATCGGGCGCCCAGCCAAGAACCCCTTGCGACGCCGGCATCAACGCCACCGTGCGCTCTGTATCCGAGGAAATTGCCGACAGAAACGGCGTCGCATAGCCGACGCCGAGCAATCGCAGCGCGCGCAGATCCGGCCAGATCGTGCGGATCGTGCGGCGGATCATGCGACGCGCCACTTGGCCGAGCCCGGTCTGGTAAAAATCGCGCAGGTCGATGACATCGGTCGGCATGACCGCATTTTATCACGGTGCTGGCCGGCACGATCCTGGCCGGCACACGCTTGCCGGCGGGCGCTCAGCCCATCTCAAATTCGATGCAGGCGACCAAACCGCCGGCAGGCTGACCCCGAAACTCGCGAAATCGCGCGGCTCTGGTGGTAAGCTGATGCGGAATCGGCGGCGGATCACCTGCGCATGGCTATCTGGCCAACGATTTGGAATGATTTTCGCGGGGAGCTAAGCGATGACCGACAAAGCCCATTGGGTCGGCACCTGGACAATGGCGCCGGCGCCAGCGGAAACCGGCGCTTTCAATAATCAGACCTTGCGCATGACGATGCGCGCCAGTCTTGGCGGCAACCAGGTGCGCGTGCGCATTGCCAATGCCTACGGCCAGCAGCCATTGGCAGTCGGCGGGGCGCATATCGCGCTGCGCGAAGGCGGGCCGGCGATCGTCGCCGGCTCCGACCGCGAGCTGAGTTTTGGCGGCGCCACTACGGCAACGATCGCCGCCGGCGCCGTACTGTTCAGCGACCCGGTGGCGCTCGACCTGCCGCCGCTCGCCGATCTCGCGGTCAGCCTATATCTGCCGGGCGAAGTCCCGAACAATTTCCAGATCACCGGCCGCTATGCGCGGCAGACCAACTACGTGTCGCCGCCCGGCGATTTTACCGCGGCTCAGGTGATGCCGGTCGGTAATCTGACCAGCGACTGGTTTTTTGTCTGCGGCGTCGATGTGCTCGCCAGCCCCGATACCGGCGGTATCGTGGCACTCGGCGAACTCGTTGACCGACGGCAACATCTCTACGATGGACGCGTTTTGCCGCTGGCCCGATCAGCTCGCGCGCCGGCTGATGGCGCGTCCGCGCGGGCGGCCGATGGCGGTCATGAATGAGGGGCTCGGCGGCAACCGCATCCTCTTCGACCTCCGCGGCGACAGCGGATTACGCCGCTTTGACCGTGATGTGCTGTCCCAGCCCGGGGTCACCCATGTGATTGTCATGCTCGGCACCAACGATCTGCGCAATCGCTGGAAAAAGCCGGAAGAGGAGCCGA
The DNA here is from genome assembly GCA_963777435.1 of uncultured Alphaproteobacteria bacterium. Taxonomy (GTDB): domain Bacteria; phylum Pseudomonadota; class Alphaproteobacteria; order ATCC43930; family CGMCC-115725; genus AP-15. The sequence continues at coordinate 453,505 of CAVZQT010000003.1, read as the reverse complement.
CCGCAGCGCAGATGATCGCCGGCCTCAAACAGATGGCGGTGCGGGCCCACAGCCGCGGCATCAAGATTATCGGGGCGACGCTGACGCCGTTCGGCAACGAGACCTACATGGCCAATGCCTGGAACCCGCAGCGTGAAGAGGTCCGTGCGGCGGTCAACACTTGGATCCGCGATGGTGGCGCGTTTGACGCGGTGGCGGATTTCGATCAGGCGTTGCGCGACCCCGAGCACCCGACGCAGATGCTGCCGATTCTAGACTGCGGCGACGGCTTGCATCCGAGCGATCTCGGCTACACCAAGATGGGCGACGCGATCGACCTATCGCTGTTTGAATAAAGGAGCCGTTGACCGGCATCAGTCGAGCCCCGACGCTGAAGCTTGACTACTGGCGCCGGCGACCTGGCCACCTGGCAACGGCCTTGGCGTACCTCGCTAGCGCGCCCTGAACTGGGTTGCGCCAAACGTGTTTTCGCGCTCAGTCTCGCTGATCTGCTCGTCGCGCTGCTGATCGGCCAGCACCGCGAGGCCGCGCCGCACAGCCGGGCGCGCCATCATCTCGTCATGCCAGCGCTTGACGGCTGGATAATCGCTGAGATCGATGCTGCCGCGCTCGGCGAAACGAGCGCCGGTCTGGGCCGCGGTGTGGATCCATGGGAAGGTGATGATGTCGGCCATGCTGTACTCGTCGCCCGCGAGATACGGCGCCTCGGCCAGCCGGTGTTCAAGCACCCGGTGCAGCCGCTTGACCTCGTTCGTGTAGCGCTCGATCGCGTAGGGGATTTTTTCCTTGGCATAAGCCCCGAAATGGTTCCATTGGCCGAACATCGGGCCGACCCCGCCCATTTGGAACATCATCCATTCGAGGCATTTGTAGCGCCCAATCGGGTCTTTCGGGATCAATCTTCCGCCGTTCTTTTCCGACAGGTAGATCAGGATCGCCGCCGACTCGAACAAGGTGAACGGCTTCCCGCCAGGTCCGTCGGAATCGACGATTGCCGGGATGCGGTGGTTTGGCGTGATCTTGAGGAATTCGGGCTTGAACTGGTCGCCGGCCCCGATATTGACCGGAGTGACCTTGTATTGCAGCCCGAGCTCTTCGAGCGCGATATGCACCTTATGGCCGTTCGGCGTCGGCCAGCTCCACACTTCCAACATTATCTTTCCTCCAGATTGCAGTCGGCTCCCAAACGATGTCATTGCGAGCCCAGTGACGCAATCTGGCGAGCCCTGCCGACTCAGGGGGGAGGAGCCGTCTCTGCTCCGAGGCTAAAGGTCACCGGTCGAGGGCGGCGAGGTGGTGCAGGGTTTTGCTGTCCGCACCCCAGCGCTGCCATTCGCCGACATGCGTCATGCCGAGGCGACTGTAGAAATCGCGGGCCGGGTTCCAGTGAAGCACCTGAAAATCGATGCGGCCCCAACCGCGCTCGACGGTGATCGCGGCGAGCTGCGTCATCAGCCGGCGCCCGACGCCTCGCCCGCGCGCGGCCTCGCTGACATAGAGGTCTTCAAGATACATACACGGCTGCCCAAGCCAGGTCGAAAAGCGCGAATGGAACAGCGCGCAGCCGGCGGGCTCGCCATCGAGAAAGCCGATGATCGCCTCGAATTCCCGGTCCGGCCCGAAACCGTGCTGCTGTAAGTCGTCCTCGGTTGCGACTACGGCACTAGGCGCCCTTTCATACTCGGCAAGTTCGCGAATAAACCGCAGCAACAAGCCGGCATCTTCCGGCGCTGCGAAACGAATCGTGATCTGCTGGTTCATTCCTCAACCATCGTATTCGTTAGATCACTGTATCCGTCAGAGTAGGCGGCCATCGGCAAAAGTATGTCGCGACGCCGTGGTACTCCCTGATCGAACGGAATTTCCAGGCTGGCGCTCTCCGGGTTAACCTATCCCGCTAGCCGATCGGCAGACAATGGAGGAAGCGGTCATGCCAGAGGAAGCGAGAGCCCAGGCGATCGAGGCGGCGGCGGCGCCCGAAACCGCACCGGGGCGCGGCTATCCCGAGCCCTTCGCGAGCCGCGTCGCGGGGCGGGTGCGGCGGCAACTCGGGGATTTCTTTGGGCTGACCAGTTTCGGGGTCAATCTGACGCGGCTGCCGCCTGGCGGGCTATCGGCATTGCGCCACACCCACATGCGCGAAGATGAGTTCATCTACATTCTCGAGGGCGAACCGGTGCTGCTGACCAACACGGGCGAGACCGCGCTGCGTCCCGGCATGTGCGCCGGCTTCAAGGCGGGCGACGGCAACGCGCATCATTTGCTGAACCGGACGATCCACGATGTCGTCTATCTCGAAATCGGCGACCGCAACCCGGGCGACACTGTGATCTACCCGGATGACGATATCGGCCGCGCGCTGATGCCGGATGGGAGCCGCCGCTTTGTCCATCGCGACGGCACGCCCTACTGATCGACTGGTCCGGGCGATGCAGATTGTCATTCCCGACGACATTAGTAGGTTGACGAAAAGCTCGATTGTATTTCTGACAACCGCAATAGGCCGCAGAATCGCGTGGTATGGATTCGTGAAATCTGCCTGATCCGCAGCCGCGCACTGATTTAAACGCCGGGTGGCCGGTCAGATCCCGATGCTGTCGGCCCCCCGCTCTAATTCAGCATCCGGTCTAATATTGCCCGCGCGGCTCCAGGCCGAAGGCATGCTGGCCGTACATCGTGCCGACCGCGTCCCAATTGAGGCTGACATGGCGGGCGACGGCGTTGACATCGCGCCAGGCGCGCTGGATCGGGTTCGACAATTGCAGGCCGGCGCCGCCGGTCGATGCGTTCAGCGCCTCGACCGCCTGCAAGGCGAGTTTGGTGACGTAGGCCTGGTCACGGCGAATGCGGATGCGGTCGGCGACGGTGATCTCCTCGCCGGCATGCAGTTTGGCCATCGCGTTCTTGATATTGGTCATCAGGATCAATTCGGCGGCTTCGGCGGCAGCCGACGCTTCGGCATAGCGCAGCTGGACCGTCGCGAACTCGGCCATCTTTAGCCCGCCGCCGGCGAGCGCGCCGCGAGTCGTGCGCCCGGTCGTCATTGCGAGATAGTCGAAAACCGCGCCCTTGGCCGCGCCGACCGCGGTCGAGGCCAGCATCGAGGCGCCCAGCACCAATAACGGCAAGCGGTAAAGCGGGTTGTTGTGATGGTCGGCCCCCGATGTGCGCCCAGCGCGGGTGTCGGCAAACCGCAAGACGCGATGATTAGGGATAAAGGCATTCTCGACGATGATGTCTTTGCTGCCGGTGCCGCACAGTCCATAGACAAACCAGTTGTCGACAATTTCAACATCGCCGACCGGCAGTAGGAAAAAGGCGCCGTCGCCGGGCTGGGCGCTGTCGCCCGCTGTTGCCCCGCTCCGGCCGGGCGATTTGATAAACGCCCCGAGGCGGATCCAGCTCGCATGATCGACGCCGCTGGCAAACGACCATCTGCCGCTCAATCGATAGCCGCCATCCACCGGGACCGCCGTGCCGGTCGGAGCAAAGCAGGCGCAGCTGAACGGATCGCTGCCGTCGCCCCATAATTCGCGCTGGGTTTCGATCGGGTAATGGCCAAATGAAATGCCGTTGGAGAGCGCGCCATTAACCGCCCAGCCGGTCGAGGCGCAGGCGACCGAAATCGTCAATGCGATTTCGAGCGCGACCACCGCATCGTATTCAAAGCCGCCAAATTCGCGCGGTCGCGTCGTGCGCAGCAATTCGGCCTCGCGCACTTTGGCAATGATATCGGGCGAAATCCGCCGGTTGCGCTCGGTCTCCTCGGCGCGGGCGCGTATTTCCGGAACCAGGTCGCGGGCGCGCTGGATCAGCTCCTCTGGGGAGGGTGGCGATACGGCGCGGCGGAACGCGGCACTGGACATTATTTCCTCCGTTTTGGCCCTCTTGCCAGCTCATGCAGGATGCGCCAGTGGCGGACCCTCGACAACCGAAACGCGCATCCCTGCGGCACCCCTGGCGGTACCTCTCGCGAAGGCATAAGGCTCGATGTTCAAGGGAGGATGGCGGTTTGAGTCTGCGAAGCCGGGCATAAAGCCTTCGGCCGCCAGCCTCAAAAAAGATCGCTGTACATAAGTACGGCTTAACCGTACAGATGACGTATGCGAATTCGGACGGTTCGGCATAGAGGGCTGAAACGCTTTATCGAAAGCGATGACGAGCGGGAGATCCGGCGCGATCTGGTCAACCGGATCCGGCGTGTTCTTACCGCCTTATTGACCGTTGAGAACATCGAGGGGCTGAGAGGCCCTCCTGGCTGGCGCATTCATCAGTTGACCGGTGACCGCTCCGGGACGTGGAGCATTTCGGTTTCCGGCAACTGGCGGATCACCTTTGAAATCGCCAATAACGAAATTCACAGCCTTGATTTGGAGGACTATCACTGATGAGCGAGGAAATTACAAAAGTCGGCATGAAGCCGTCCCATCCGGGCGAGTTCTTGCGTGAGGAAATACTTGCCGAGCTTGGCCTGTCCGTCGCCCGCGCCGCCGAGATTTTAGGCGTCCGCCGCGCAACCCTGTCGGATCTGGTGAACTGTCATGCCGCCCTGTCCCCGGAAATGGCCTTGAGGATCGAGAAGGCGTTCGGAGTCAACATGGACATGCTTTTGCGGATGCAGGCGTGGTTCGACACCTACACCATGCGGCAGCGGGCCGAGGAAATCGATGTGAAGCCGTTCAATCCGTCGGGGCAGCGATAAGTGAATAAATGAACACCTCGTCCACTCGCGTCTTGGAATGGCTTGAGGGCGGTGCAAGCCAATTTCACTGGCCGTTCGACTACGGATCCTCGCTAGCCTTGGCCCCGCCACGCGGCACCCAGCCGTCACGGCGGGCGCGTGTGGTCATCAGCCCTTCCCTGGTGATAGAAATAAGAGAGAAATTTAGACGCTTGTGGTGTGTTCACGTTCGCGGTTAAGGGTTTTTCGCCTATCTAGCGAACAGTTGGGAGCCGCGCTCGATACCGCGCGGGAAGGGTGAATGATGGCGACGCTCGACGAGATCGTTTCGGCCGCGGCCAAAGTCTTTCGCACCAAGGGTTATCATGCCGCCACGGTGCGCGACATCGCGGAAGAGGTCGGCATCCTCAAGGGCAGCCTCTACCATCATTTCGAGAGCAAAGAGGCACTGCTCTACCTCGTCGTCAAGGAACCGATCGCGCAAATGTATCAATCGATTGCCGCAATCGCCGACGCCGATTTGTCGCCGACCGAAAAATTGCGCCGGGCGATTTTGGCGCATTTGGAAGCATTCGATCGTCATTACCCGCATCTTTTTGTTTATCTGCGCGAGCGTGAATCGGTAAAGCAGCGCTTCCGCGAGATGATCGGCTTTTCGCCAAAAGACTACGAACAGTGTTGGCAGCAGATCCTGCGCGATGGCGTCAAGCGCGGTGAATTTCGCGCCGATCTCGACATTCAGGTGACGTCATACGGACTGCTCGGCATGCTGAACTGGCTTTATAAATGGTACGATCCGCAAGGGCGGCTCAGCATTCAACAGGTTGCCGAGCAATTAACCGCAATGGCGCTCGGCGGTATCGCCGCCGAAAAGCCGAACGGCGCACGGGCGCGCCGCCGCGCGGTGCGCGGCAACGGCGGCGCGAAATTGCCTGCGAGTTGACAGTCGCCGGTTGGCTGCGTAGGCTCGATTACCAAACGCTTGGTTGGTTTCGGAGCACATAAAAAAGAACCAAAGACGACGACGAATGAGGAGGGAGGTTATGGTGGCCGCGCTTCAGGACGACATGTTCACCCCCGACGTCATTGCCGACCCTTACAGCTATTACGGCCGTCTGCGGGACGAGGATCCGATCCACTGGAACGAGACTTACGCTTTGTGGGTCGTCACTCGGCATGACGACCTCGTCTGGCTGACCCGGCATCACGAACTGTTTTCGTCGGCCGTCTTCAAAAACGATCCGAAGCCGCCTTACCCGGCAATCGACGAGTCGGATCTAGGCCTCTACGAATATGTGAGGAACTACCAGGGCGACCAATTCATCCAGCACGATCGCCCCGAGCATCTCGAAATGCGCCGGGTCGTGCACGGTTACTTCACGCCCAAATCGATGGAGGCTTGGCGCCCGTTTGTTCAGAAAGCGGTCAAGGAACTGCTCGACGCCGCCGAGAAAAAGGGCCGCATGGACGTCATGCGTGATCTCGCGACGCCGCTGCCGGTGCTGGTCATCGCCCAGATGATGGGGGTTCCCGACCAAGACCGCGGTTACGTTCGGCAGCTCGCGGAAAAACTCCTCTACATCGGCCGCGGCGAATACGACCGGATGAAGCCGCTGACCGAAGGCATGCGGGGAATGGTCGAGTATGTCTCGCCGCTGGTCGAAGAGCGCATGGCCAATCCCGGCGACGATTTCATTTCGGTATTGGCGAGCGGTGAAAAGCAGGGTGTGTTTACCCGGCACGAGGTGCTGGTCAATACCTCGCTATTACTATTGGCCGGCCACGAGACGACAATCAACCTTTTGTGCAACGGCACTTTGGCGTTTATGCGCCATCCCGACCAATGGGCATTGCTAAAGAGCGATCCCGCCGGCTTGGCCAAGACCGCGACCGAGGAATGCCTGCGTTACAACTCGCCGGTCATCTCGATCCAACGGATCGCTTCGGAGAATGTCGAAATGCGCGGCAAGACCCTGACCAAGCGCGACCGCATCCGCTGGTTTATTTCATCCGCCAATCGCGACCCGACAAAATTCGCCGATCCGGACAAATTCGACATCACCCGCTGGCCGAACCAGCATGTCGCCTTTGGCTCGGGGGTTCATCATTGCCTGGGCGCTACCTTGGCGCGGGTCGAGGGTCAGGAAGTCTTCAAGGCGTTGGCGGAGCGGTTTCCGGGGATGCGGCTGGAGAATGAGCCGCTGGAGTATCAGCCCAGCATCACCTTCCGCTCGCTGAAATCGCTGCCGGTCAGCTTGCATTAGGGGGTTCTGATGGCTCGCAACCTGCGCCTCCGGGTCGACCACGACGTCTGTGTCGGTAATGCGATGTGCGAGACGATTGCGCCCAAGGTCTTTCGTCTCGACGAAAATCGCCAGTCCGAAGCCGTCGATCCCACGGCTGATACGGTCGAAAAGATCCTCGAAGCGGCCGAGAACTGCCCCGTCAGCGCGATCTTTGTCGAGGATGCCGACACCGGGGAGCAATTGTTCCCATAGCCCGATAAAGGAACTGGCGATACCGCCGGGGCAGCGGCTCCCGGCTCATCGGCACAGCCACCGACAGATCAAGCGAAACTTGGTAACCGGTGCTTGCCATCAACAAAGGAGAGGACCTTGCGCAACCAATACAACGTCGTCGACGCCGACGGCCACATTCTCGAACCGCTCGATCTCTGGGACAAATACATCGATCCCAAATTCCGCGACCGGGCGCCCAAGATCGTCAAGGGCGAGAACGGCAAGGAGCGGCTGGTCATCGAAGAGCACCAGGTCGGTGACGGCCGGCTCGGCATCGGCCGGATTGGTGCGGTCGGCGCGCGCCAGGGTGTGGTTGCCGCCGATACGATGGAATACAAGGACGGCAAGCCCGGCGGGTTTGATCCGCATGCCCGCATCCCCGACATGGACGCCGATGGCATCGACGCCGCTTTTCTCTATCCGAGCCTCGGGCTGTTCTCGGGCGCGATCCACGACCCCGAACTCGCCGCTGCAGTGTGCCGCGCCTATAACCGCTGGCTCGCCGACTATTGCAAGCCGTATCCCGACCGGCTGTTTGGGGTCGCGATGCTGCCGTTGCAATCGGTCGAACTCGCGGTCGAGGAGATGAAATTCGCGCGCAAGGAGCTAGGCTTCCGCGCCGGCTTTATCCGTCCGAACCCCTATAGCGACAAGATGATCCACGAAGACCGCTACGAGCCGTTCTGGCAAGCGGCCGAGGATCTCGATTTTGCGATTGGGTTCCATGAGGGCGCTTCGAGCGGCATGCCGACAGTCGGTGTCGATCGCTTCAGGGCCGCGGCGCCCGCCACATCATCAGTCATACGATGGAGATGATGCTGGCCTGCATGAGCGTGGTCTGGGGCGGCATCGCCGACCGTCATCAAAAACTGCGGGTCGGGTTCCTCGAATCCGGGGGCGGCTGGGTGGCGCCGTGGCTCGATCGCATGGACCGCCATTTCGACGATCAGGGCTTTAACGATTCCGGCTTGTCGATGCGTCCGAGCGAGATCTTCCAGCGCAATTGCTGGATCTCGTTTGAGCCGGTGGAAGGCAGCATCAAGGTGCTGGCCGACTATATCGGCCCCAACAAGATCCTGTGGGCGACCGATTACCCGCATCCCGACGGCTTCTTCCCGGGCGCGCCGGATATGATCAGAAGCCGGATGAAGGGACTGTCGGAGGAAACCCAGCACGGCGTTATGGCCGGCGGCGCCCTCGGCTTTTACGGGCTCAACTGACGCGAACGGGTGCGGCGCGCGCTCCGGCATTGCCCGATATCGCAGCGCGATTGCTTCGTCGCGGCGCTCCTCGCAATGACGATCGGTATATTGTCATTGCGAGCGTAGCGAAGCAATCTCGCGAGGAGTAGCCTCGCCAAACTGCTCTATCGCGCGATAGGAAGGGAGAGGAATGTCGGTCAGACTGGTCGTGACGATTACCGCCGCACCCGGAAAAGGCGGGGAGTTGGCGCAGGTCTTTAAGGGACGCTGCGCCGAAGTTATGAAGGAACCGGGCTGCGAGCAGTTCGAAGTATTCCAGAGTGCCTTAGACCCCGACAAGCTCGTCCTGCTCGAACGCTGGGCCGATCAGGCCGCGCACGCCAAGGTCAACACGACACGCCCGCCACTGCCCTCGGGATTGCGGATCGGCAATGGCGAGCGCGAAGACTACGAGTACAAGCGCACGCGCTAAGGCGGGGGTTTCACCCCCCAGAGGAGGCTGACGATGGGCTGGCTTGACGGGCAGGTCGCGTTGGTCACCGGCGGCGGCTCGGGCATCGGCCGCGCCGTTGTCGAGCGCTATGTCGCGGAGGGGGCGCGGGTCGCGGTGATGGACCGCGCTGTCGGCCGCGGCATGGAGCTGATGGCACAGCTTGGCGACAAGGTCACCGCGATCGGAGGCGATGTCAGCCGCCTCGACGACAACAAGCGGGCGGTCGCCGAAACTGTCGCCGCCTTCGGCCGGCTCGATATTTTTGTCGGCAACGCCGGACTGCTCGACGGCTTTCTGCGACTTACCGATCTGGCGGAGGCCAGCATTGAGGCCGCCTGCGACGAGCTGTTTGCGGTCAACGTCAAGGGCTGCATCCTCGGGGCCAAAGCGGCGCTCGGCGAACTCGACAAAAGCAAGGGGTGCATAATCTTCACCGCGTCAGGGGCGGGCTTTACCTCGGCTGGCGGCGGTGTGATCTACACCGCGTCAAAGCACGCGGTGGTCGGCATCATTCGCCAACTGGCGGTCGAGTTGGGGCCGAATATCCGGGTCAACGGCGTCGCTCCCGGCGGCACGATGACCGATCTGCGCAGTGTTGCAGCATTGCAACTCGAGGATCGCTCGCAATTCGATCTTCCGGGTGCCGCGGATCGGATCGCCGCCGGCAACCCGCTGCATATAGCGCTCGACGCCGCCGATCTCGCCGGCGCCTACGTATTTCTGGCGTCGCGCGCCAATGCCCGCGGCATAACCGGATCGGTGGTCTCGGTCGATGCCGGCTCGACCTTGCGCCCGATGCGCCGGCTTTAATGTTTCAACAAGCGCTAGTGTCCTGAGTTAGAAATTCGTGTAATAAATTGATAAGGAAGCCGTAACGGCGGGGATGGGGGATGCGGACGGGTCGGCCGGTAGCGAAGATCGAATTGTCGGCTGAGCTCGCCGGCATTCTTGAAGGCTATACGCAGCGCCGCAAGACGGCGCAGGCATTGGCGCTGCGGGCGCGCATCGTCCTCGGCTGCGCGGCAGGTCTGAGCAACAAGGCGGTGGCGGCCCGCGAGCGGGTGACGGCGCAGACCGTCGGCAAGTGGCGCCAGCGTTTTGTCGAGCATGGCCTCGACGGGTTGCTCGACGAGCCCCGACCCGGTGTCCCGCGCACGATCGACGACGCCAAAGTCGAGAGCGTGATCGTCCGGACGCTGGAGAGCCAGCCGTCCGGCGCGACGCATTGGAGCACGCGCAGCATGGCGCGGCACAGCGGCATCTCGACCGCGAGCGTCGGACGCATCTGGCGGGCCTTTGGGTTGCAGCCGCACCGTCTTGAAACCTTCAAGCTGTCCAGCGATCCGCTGTTTGTCGACAAGGTGCGTGACATCGTCGGGCTCTACCTCAATCCGCCCGACCATGCGCTGGTCCTGTGCGTCGATGAAAAGTCGCAAATCCAAGCTCTCGATCGCACCCAGCCGCTGTTGCCGATGCGGCCGGGGCAGATCGAGCGGCGCACCCATGACTACCAGCGCCACGGCACGACCTCGTTGTTCGCCGCCCTCGACATCCTCACCGGCCGGGTCATTGGCCGTTGCTACCAACGGCACCGCGCGGTCGAATTCCGCCGGTTCCTGGCGACCGTCGAACAAGCCGTGCCAACCGATCTCGACATCCACCTGGTGCTCGACAATTATGCCACCCACAAGGCCCCGCCGGTCAAAGCCTGGCTCGCCCGCCACCCGCGCTATCACCTGCACTTCACACCGACCAGCACGTCCTGGCTCAACCAGGTCGAGCGCTGGTTTGCGCTGCTCGCCGACAAGCAGATCAAGCGCGGTGTCCATCGCAGCGTGCACCAACTGAAGGACGCCATCACCGCCTTCATCCAGGCCCACAACGACGACCCAAAGCCCTTCATCTGGACCAAGTCCGCCGATGCCATCCTCCAAACCATCGCCCGATACTGCTCCGACACTCTCGCCGTCCATGCCACAACTTATTCAACGAATCTCTGAATTCAGGACACTAGGAGGCTGCCCGTGCCGGACTTGATCCGAGCACCCGCGGGCTAATTCGAGCGGGGGCAAACAAGACGCGGGTGGCCGGGTCGAGCGCGGCCACGGGGTCTAAAGGGCACGGGAATTGCTGCGGATAACAGGCTGAGGACAACAGGAGAGGCGGATGACAACGGATCTGAGCGGTTTGGTCGACTGCGAAAAGGGGCTGGTCAGCCGCCGTATCTTTATCGAGCCAGAAATCTATGACCAGGAGCTGAAGCAGATTTTCGCCCGCTGCTGGCTGTTTCTGTGCCACGAGAGCCAAATCCCGGAACCCGGCGATTTCTACACGACCTATATGGGCGAGGACCCGGTGCTGGTGGTGCGCGATAACCACGGCAAGATCCGCGCCTTTCTCAATGTCTGCCGCCATCGCGGCAACCGGTTGTGCCGCGCGGACAGCGGCAATGCCGCGAGCTTTACCTGCGCCTATCACGGCTGGACGTTTCGCAATGATGGGGCTCTGAGCGGTGTCCCGCACCTCAAGGACTTTTATTTCGACGCACTCGACCGCAACCAGTGGGGCCTCGTTCCGGTGGCGCAGCTCGACAGCCATCGCGGGCTGATCTTTGCGACATTCGATCGCGATGCGCCGCCACTGCGCGACTATCTCGGCGAGATGGCGTGGTATATCGACGTGTTCTTTGATCGGCGCGAAGGCGGTGTCGAGGTATTGGGCACCCACAAATGGATCGTGCCGTGCAATTGGAAATTCCCGGCCGAGAATTTCGGCGGCGACGCCTATCACGTGCAATGGACGCATTTATCCGCCGTCGCCACTGGGTTTAGCAGCGGTGTCACCGCCAATCAGAGGTCCGGCGGCAGCATGGTTTCGCCCGGTAACGGCCATATGCTGATCTGCGTCGGGCCGAACGACCATGGCGATCCGCCGGTCCCGGTGATCCAGGAATACGAGCGATCGATACAGTCCGAGGTCGAGCAGCGGCTGGGGCCGCGTGCGCGGCTGATCAGCCCGATCGTCGGCACCGTTTTCCCGCACTTCTCGTTTCTGCGTAGCACGTCGCGGACGTTTCGCGTGTGGCAGCCGCGCGGGCCCGACAAAACCGAGATCTGGTCATGGGTCTTCTGCGACAAGGCGGCACCCGCCGAGGTCAAGGAGGCGGTGCGCCTCGCCGCGATCCGCGGTTTCAGCCCGTCCGGCACCTTCGAACAGGACGACATGGACAATTGGCAGGAATGCACCCGCACCTGCCGCGGCGTCGTCTCGCGGCAAATGGCGCTCAACAACCAGATGGGCATGGGGCACGACCGCTTTGACGAAGGGCTCGGCGGCTGGGCCAGTCAAGCGCGGATCAGCGAAAACAACCATCGCCATTTCTATCGCCGTTGGGCCGAGCTGATCGCGGGTAGCCCATGGGGAGCCTTGGCGCAGCCGCAACAATCGCTGGCCGCCGAATGACCGACGAGAAATTAATTCGCGAGGTCGAGCAATTCCTTTATCGCGAGGCGCGGCTGCTCGATGAGCGGCGCTTTCACGAATGGCTCGAATTGCTGACCGACGACATCCGCTACCGCATGACCACCCGCGGCAACCGCTATCAGCGGATCAGCAAATCGATCTCGATCCTCGATCCGGCGCGCTATGTCGAAGAAAATCTCGAGGGCGAAGACGAATTTGCGATCCTCGACGAGGACAAGGCCAGCCTCAAGGGCCGCGTCGCCCGGCTCGACACCGGCATGGCCTGGGCCGAGGACCCGCCATCGCGCACCCGCCATTTCCTGTCGAATGTCGAGGTGTCGCCGGGCGGTGCGGCGGACGAAGTCCAAATCCATTGCAATTTCATCGTCTACAAAAACCGCTCCGAGACTGAGCAGGATTTTTATGTCGGCGCCCGCCGCGATGTGCTGCGCCGAGCCGGCGACGGCTGGCAAATCGCGTCACGCCGCCTCGTCCTCGACCAGAACGTGATGCTCGCTAAAAACATCAGCACATTCTTCTGAGGGCCTCGCCGGTAGTCCGCGCGCCAGAAATTCTCAGGCGAAGGCGAATATCGCGCTGTTCGGGAACCTGAGTTGGGGATTCCGATCCTCGGCGACGCCGCGATCTTTTGCTGGATCGGCAGCATAACTTGCGTCGCGCCGGGCGATCGCCGCAAGATAACGGCGAACGCCGTGATCTCCCAGCCGGGGGTGGGGCCATGCAAGTCTCCTATTTCGAAACCGCGCGTTACCAGGTGCCGCCGAGCGTGCCGGCGGAATGGCCGGTGCCGCCGGGGGCTTATGACCCGGAGACCGGCGCCGAGGCCTATCAGGGCATGGTTGAACGGGTCCAGTATGCCGAGGAACTCGGTTTTGACTGGGTCAGCCTTTCCGAGCATCATTATTCGCCGCGCATCCTGACCCCGAATATTGCGGTTTCTGGCTCCTACATCGCCGCCCGATCGAAAAAGATAAAGATCGCGGTGCTCGGCCCGATCGTGTCGCAGAGCAACCCGGTGCAGGTCGCCGAGGAATTGGCGATGCTCGACACCCTGTCGCAAGGCCGGCTGATTGTCGGCATGCTGCGCGGCACGACCAACGAATACCTGACCTTCGACCTCAACCCGGCCGAGGCGCGCGAGCGCACGACCGAGGGCATGGAGCTGATCCTCAAGGCATGGACCGAGCCGCAGCCTTTTGGCTGGCAGGGCCGCCACTATCAGTTTCGCACGGTGTCGGTCTGGCCGCGACCATTGCAGCAGCCGATGCCGCCGACCTTTTCGCTCGGCACCAGCCGTGAATCCTGCGAGTTTGCGGCGCGCCACCATATCGGTCTCGGGGTTTCGTTCGCCCCGTTCGAGGTCGTCGCCAAATCGACCCGGTATTATCGCGAGGCCTGCGCGCGCTATGGCTGGGAACCGGCGCCCGAGCAGATGATCTACCGCGCCAACATCCTGCTCGCCGACAGCGACGAGGAGGCGCGGGAATTGCTCGAACAGCAGCGCAAGGGACCGGCCCCCTTCCCGATGCGCGCCGGCGTGCGCGACGCTTTGCTAAAGCTGGATGCCCGCAATGTCGCCGGCGAGGCGCGGCAGCCAAATGTCGGCGGCACGCTTGCCGACCTCGTTCTATGGCGGTCCCGATACCGTGGTCGAGCAGATCAAGCGCTGCCGCGATGAAGTCGGCGTCGGCGTGCTCGATCTCGCCTTCCAGAACCCCGGAGCTTCCGATACCGGACGGCTGATGCAGTCGCTCGAACTATTCGCCGACAAGGTCCTGCCGCGCATCCGCGAAGTGTGACGGCGAGCCGCGGGTGTAGCGAGCGGGAGCCATGAAAGTCTCGTATTTCGAAACCGCACATTATCACCCGCCGCGGCAATTGCCGGCGGAATGGCCGGTGCCGCCCGCCGCCTATGATCGCGAAGCCGGGTTGCAATCCTATCGCGGCATGGTCGAGCGGCTGCAATTGGTCGAGGAATTGGGCTTCGACTGGATCAGCGTCGCCGAGCACCACTATTCGCCGCATCGTCTGACACCAAACCCGGTCGTGTCGGCCGCATATCTGGCGGCCCATGCAAAAAAGATAAAGATCGCCATCCTCGGTCCGATCGTCTCGCAGAGTAATCCGGTGCAGGTCGCCGAAGAGCTGGCGATGCTCGACAATATGATGCCCGGCCGGCTGGTGGTCGGATTGTTGCGCGGCGTGACCGGCGAATATCTGACCTACGGGCTCAACCCGACCGAAGCGCGCGAGCGCACCACCGAGGCGATCGAGCTGATCCTCAAGGCGTGGAGCGAACCGCAGCCCTTTGGTTGGCAAGGCCGTCACTTTCAGTTCCGCACGGTCGCGGTGTGGCCCCGCCCGGTGCGGCGGCCGCGCCCGCCGACCTACGCCCTCGGGGGAAGCCGCGAATCCTGCGAGCTGGCCGCGCGCCACCATCTCGGGCTCGGCGTTGCCTACGGCCCGTTCGAGGCCATCGGCAAGGCGGTCCGCTATTATCGCGAGCAATGCGCCCAATACGGCTGGGAGCCCGCGCCGGAGCAGATCATCTATCGAGCCAACATCTTGATCGCGGAGACCGACAGTGAAGTCCGGGATCTGCTGGAGGCGCAGCCGACGCGGCGGAATTCCTTTCCGTTAAATGCCGGTGTGCACGATGCCTTGGTCCAGCTCGACTCGCGCAACCTGGCGGGTGAAGCGCGACCGGCCATGGTCGGCGGCGCGCTACCAAAAAATTTTTTCGGTAGTCCGGCCACCGTGATCGAGCAAATCAAGCGCTGCCGAGAAGAGAGCGGCGCCGGCGTGATCGATTTGATGTTTCAGATCCCCGGCTCCGCCGATCTGAGCTTCTTGATGCGCTCAATCGAGCTGTTCGGTAATAAGGTGCTGCCGCACATTCGCGATCTTTAGAACCGGCTGCCGCGACGGAGTCGGCGGCTTGCAACAAGGATGGTCCGAGGTGACGCAAGCGGGAGAGGCTTTTCGCGAAGGCCATGTCGAGGCCGACGGCTTTCGCATCCGTTATATGGTGTCGGGAGAGGGGCCGCCGCTTCTCCATCTGCACGGCGCCGGCGGGTTGCGGCTGACGCCTGGCCACGATCTCTTAAGCCGACAGTTTCGGGTTATCGCCTTCGAGATGCCGGGCTTTGGCGACCTCGGAGGAAAACGATCGCACGCGCGACATGGCGGAACTCGCGGCGACAATGGCGAAGGCGGCCGACGCGCTCGGCCTCGGCGAGTTCAACCTGATGGGTACCTCGTTTGGCGGTAAAGCGGCCCTATGGCTGGCGGTGCAGCACCCCGAGCGGGTGCGGGCGTTGGTGCTCGAGGCGCCGGCGGCGATCCGCCCCGAGGGCAGCCAACCGCCTTCGGGGTCGCCCGAAGAGATGGCGCGGCGGCTCTATGCTCACCCCGAGCGGGTGACGCCGCTACCGCCGCCCGATCCGGCAGTGCGGGAAAAGCAGACGCGGCTGGTCGCGCGGCTGCGCGGGCCCGACCGCGATGCCGATCTAGAAGCACGGCTGCCCGGCGTCGCAATTCCGACCCTGGTTCTGTTCGGCACGGTCGACCGGGTGATCCCGCCCGAGATGGGGCCTTTCTACAAGGAGCTGATGCCCAACTGCCATCTGGTCTATGTTTATGACGCGGGACACGCGATCAGCACCGACCGGCCCGAAGCGTTTACCGAGGTGGTTGCCGATTTTATCGAGCGCCGCGAGGCTTTTGTAATCAGCCGAACCGAAACGGTGATACACCCGTAGCGGACCGATACCCGGCTGCGGCCGACAGCCGCGGCGCCACCTCGTCCCGATTTAGGACAAATATTTACGGTTTGTTGTTGCCGGTGAGGCAAAATCCGATAAGCACTTCGCCGCCGGCGCGACGCCCACGTCGAAGCCGAAGTACTGTAGCGCTGTGACGGCCGAATGACCTTGATGGACACCGCTAAGCGCCGAGGGAACCCTGGGTTGGCGTTCCCGCCGAGTTTGGGATCCGCGATGCGACCTTGGATAATCGTGTTGTCGAGCGCGGTCTTTGCCGCGGTCGCCGCGGTCTCGGTGATTTGGCCCGAGCTGAGCGTCACGCCGCGCGCGGCGATCCTCACGAACCTGAAGCCGCTGCTGCCGAGCTTGGCGGTGGTGGCGCTCGCCGCCTATGGGCTTTTTGCGATCTTGCTGACCTCGGGCGATCTGATCGAGGGCGCTCTGCGCGTGCGCCGCTATCTCGCCCACAACCCGCCGCATCACGGACCGGCGCGGCCGGATTGGACAGCGGCTTTCGACAGGAACGGGTTTCGGCGGCTGGTGCCAGCCCGGGCCGCGGTGCAGCCAAACCCCGCTCCGGCGGATGGGACGGTGGTGATGCAGGCCTCCTTTGAGCCGCGCGAGGCGAGGCGTGAAGTCGCTCGGCTGTTCTACATCGGAGCGGCGCGCGCGCATTTCTTCAGCGCCGTCATCGTGCTTGCCGCCGGGGTCGTGCTGGGGGCGGCGCAACCCTATACCCGGCTGCCCTTTATGCCCGGGCCGATCCCGACCGTGCCGGCGGGCCTGGCGGTTGCCGGGCTGGTGCTGCTGGCATTTCTCGCTCGGGTCGCGGTCGATGTCGCGGCCGAGCCGTTGATCGAAATGATCTCGCGGCTGCCCGCCGAAACCGCTGAAACCGGACTGCTGCGGCGCACCGCCGAACTGCTGGCAACCGCGACGACCGTCAACCCGCCAACGACTGCGGCGGCACCCGTCGACCCAGTGCAAATTCCGGAACGGCTGGGTGAGGTCCTCGAACAGGGCCACCGCGCATTGTTCGATGCGATCGAGCATCTGTCGAACACGACCGACGGGCTGGCAACGACCACAAGATCGTCGATCGAGGCGCTCGAAGCGGCTTTTCGCGCGATCGAACTGCGCGAGGAAACCCAAGCGCAACACGCCGTCCTCGACACTGCGGCGGTGACCGATCTGCGCGATGCGGTCGCGACATTGACCGGGATCCTTCACAGTCTTCGGAGCATGCCCGCCGCGGCTGAGGATGATGTCTTGCCGAGTTCGCCGCGTAAGGAAGTCGAGCCCGATTTGGCGGTGGAGCTGCGAAAACTGCTGAAAGAAATCGAGACCACGCCATAGCGCCCCGAGAGGAGGCGCTGGCGTCGGCTTGCGACGCGCTCCCCTTGCGCGGAGCTGCACTCGTCGCTGCGGGCAGCGGCGACGTTACCCGCCTAGTCAGCTTCGCTGCGGCGGCGCGGTCTTAGACCGCGGACCAGGCCGCCGCTGCGCTCGCGGATCGTCTGGAAGATCACGTAGAGCATCGGGATCACGAATAGACCGATGGCGCTGGCGGCGATCATCCCGGCAAAGACCGGCGTGCCGACCGCGTGCCGGCTCAACTCGGCCGCACCCTGCGCCACGACCAGCGGGTAGACGCCGAGGATAAAGGCGAACGAGGTCATCATCACCGCGCGGAACCGCATTCTGGCGCCCAGCACCGCGGCTTCGCGGATGTCTTTTCCAGCCTCGCGCTGGTTCTTGGCGAATTCGACAATCAGGATGCCGTTTTTGGCGGCCATTGCGATCAGCACGATAAGCCCAATCTCGGCGTAAAGGTCGAGCGAAACGCGGAACAGCAGGATGCCAATAAAGGCGCCCAGCACGCCGACCGGCACCGACAGCAAGACCGGCACCGGGATCATCCAGCTTTCGTAAAGAGCGACCAAAAACAAAAACGCAAACAGGATCGCTAGCCCAAGGATCGCCCCGGTCTGCCCTGCCGCGGCCTGCTCTTGATACGCCGTTCCCGACCATTCATAGGCATAGCCGGCCGGCAATGTTTTGGCCGAAACCTCGGCCATTGCGGCAAGTGCCGAACCCGAGGAGACGCCGGGCGCCGGGCTTCCCTGGATCGGGATCGCGCGATAGTTGTTGTAGCGGGTGATGACCTGCGGCCCGAGGATGATGCCGGCGTGGGCGATCGCGGCCAGCGGCACGTCGGTGCCGTATTTATTGCGGATATAGATCTGCCACAGCGACGAAATCTCCTGCCGGTCAGCCGGCTCGCCCTCGATATTGACCTGCCAGACCCGCCCGAACAGGTTGAAGTTGTTTACATAATAGCTGCCGAGCGTGGCCTGCAGTGTGGTGAACACGTCGCTCATGTTGAGGCCGAGCGCCTGCGCTTTCTGCCGGTCGATGTTCAGGAAAATTGACGGGTTGCTGGCAGTGTAGGTCGAAAACACCCGGGTTAGCCGCGGATCTTGGTTGGCGGTGGCGAGCAGCCCCTGCATGACGCTGTTCATCGCCGCCGGCTCCTGGCCTTCGAGGCCTTCGAGCTCGTATTCGAAGCCGCCAGTTGTGGACAGCCCGATGATCGGCGGCAGGTTGAACGGGATCACGGTCGCCGAGCGGATTTCTTGCCCCTCGCGGAATACGCGGCCGATCAGCGCCTGCGCCGAATTGGCGGCGCCGACGCGGTCGGCGAACGGTTTCAAGGTCGGCACGATAAACGCCGCATTGGGTTCGTTGACCCCGTCGATGATCGAAAAGCCGACAATCACGACGACGTTCTCGATTTGCGGCATCGAATGCAGCAATGCCTCGATGCGTTTTGCCGCCTCGCTGCTGCGGGTGACCGAGGCGCCGTCCGGCAATTGCACCGAGATGAAAAACGCTTCTTGGTCCTCTTCGGGCAGAAACCCGGTCGGGACACGCGCCTGGAGCGCGTAAATTGCCGCCGCCGAGGCAAGGATTGCGACCACCCCAAGAAAAGATACTCGGACCAAGCGCGTCACGATCGCGGCATAGCCGTCGCGCACATTGTCGATGCGCCGCAACACCCAGCCCATGACGCCGCGCTTTGGCCCGCCATGACGCAGAAAGACCGCACACAACGCCGGCGACAAGGTCAGCGCGTTCAACGCCGAAATCGCCATCGCCACGCTGATCGTCACAGCGAATTGACGAAACAAGGTTCCCGAAACGCCGGCAATAAAGGCGATCGGCACAAACACTGAGAACAGCACCAGCGTGATTGCGAGGATCGGACCGGTGATCTGGGCCATCGCTTTTTTTGTCGCTTCGGCCGGCGACAATTCCGGCTCTTCTTCCATGACGCGCTCGACGTTTTCGACAACGACGATCGCGTCGTCGACAAGGATGCCGATCGCTAAAACCAGCGCCAACAGCGAGATTGTGTTGGCCGAGTAACCCATTGCCAGCAGAACGGCGAAGGTGCCGATGACACTGACCGGCACCGCGATTGCCGGGATTAAGGTCGCGCGCAACGAGCCGAGAAACAGAAACACGACAATGACGACAAGAATGAACGCGATCAGAAGCGTGATCAGCACGTCATGGATCGTGTCGAAGACAAACGTGGTCGTGTCGTAGTTGACCAGATATTTGAGCCCCGTCGGAAAGCGCTGGCTCAAGCGCTCCATATTGGCGCGCACCAGCTTTGCGGTCGCCACGGCATTGGCGCCCGGGGTCAGGTAAATGCCGATCGCGACGGCGGGCTTGCCGTTAAAGCGCGCCTCGATGTCTTGGTTCTGAGCGCCGAGTTCGACCCGCGCCACATCCTTGATCCGCAACAGCGAGCCGTCGGGATTGGCCCGCAATACGATGTTGCCGAACTGCTCGGGCGTGGTTAGGCGGCCCTGAGTCTGAATATTGAGTTGGAATTGCTGACCGTTCGAGATTGGCCGCGCGCCGATGCGGCCTACCGGCGCGATCAGGTTTTGCGCCTGAATGGCACTGATTACGTCCGATGGGGTCAATTGCAGATTGTCTAGGCGCTGCGTGTCGAACCAGATCCGCATCGAGTAATTAAGCGCGCCATAGATGTGCGCCTGGCCCACGCCGGGCGTGCGCGACAGCACATCAAGGATGTTGATGACCGCGTAATTGGTGATGAACAGAGGGTCCTGTTTGCCGTTCTCGCTATAGAGGACGACAAATTGCAGCACCGCCGAGGATTTTTTTTGGACGACCAGTCCTTCGAGCTGCACTTCCTGCGGCAATTGGGACAGCGCGGTCTGAACGCGGTTGTTGACGTTGACGGTGTCGATGTCGGGGTCGCTGCCGAGTCCGAAGCTGACGGTAAGGTTATAGCTGCCGTCGTTGCCGCTCGTCGACTTCATGTAGATCATCTTGTCGACGCCGACGACCTGCGCCTCGATCGGCTGCGCGACGCTGGCTTCGACATCGGCGGCGGAGGCGCCCGGATAAGTCGCGGTGACCTGGACCTGCGGCGGCACGATGTCCGGGAACTGGGCAACCGGGATCCGCTGTAGCGCGATCAGGCCGGCGATCGTGATGACCAGCGCGATGACGACCGCGAGCCGCGGCCGGTCGACAAAGACTGCCGAGATCACGGGCTATCCCCCCGCCGCAGACGGGCCTGGGCTCGCCGGCCCGGGCGAGACGACCTCGCCGGGGCGGGCGCGCTGCACGCCTTCGGAAATGACAAGATCGCCGTCCTTGAGCCCGCTCGTTATGACCGCCATCGAGGGGGTCGATTGGCCGAGATGGATGCGCCGGATCTGTGCCTTGTTTTGGGCATCGACGATATAGACGTAATCGCCTTGCTGGTCGGACAGGACTGCCGCGCGCGGCACCGCCAGCACCTCGACCGGCTGCACCCCTTCGAGCAGCACCGTTACGAATTCCTGGTCCGTGAGTTCTCGAAGCGTTGGTTGTCCGGGCTTTGCGGCGATCAGCACCGGGTTCGGGATCACGCCGCGCAGGGTTATCGTGTCGGTATTCTGGTCGATGGTCGGCGACACGTAATCGAGGTGGCCGACCTGCTTGTACATCTTCCCGCTTGGTAGCCGCAGCCGGATCACGACGGCGTTGAACCCGCCCTTCGGCACATATTTGTCGCGCAATTCGATCGCGGTGCGCGTGGCGACCGGAAAGTTCACATACATCGGGTCCTGGCTGACGAGTGTGGCCAGCGTGCCGCTTGTCGGCGAGACAACGTTGCCCTCGGTCACCGCGGTGGCGCTGATCTTGCCGTCGATCGGCGCGCGGATTTCGGTGTAGCCGAGATTGATCTCGGCCGTCTCAAGCTGCGCTTGCGCCGCGGCGATCTGCGCCGCCAGCGACCGTTCATTCGAGATGGTTTGGTCGACGGACTGCTGCTGTCCGGCGGGGGTCTTCAGCAGGTATCCGGCGCGCGCGAGCTGCTGTGCTGCATAGGTGTGCTGCGCCTGGAGCTGAGCCACATTCGCCTTATTGAAATCGACCTGGGCCTGGAACGGCGGCTGTTCGAGCAGGTACAAGAAGGTCGCCCTTTTTGACCTCGGCGCCCTCGACAAATTCCCGCTTTTCGAGAAACGCGCTGACGCGGGCGACCAGCGACACGCGGCCGATCGATTGGATGCGGCCGACGAATTCGTTTGACTGGGTGATCTGCTGTTTTGCGACGCGCACGACGCCGACCGCGGGCGGCCCGCCCGGCGCCGGCTGCGCCTCCGCCCGAGACGATAGCATGGTCAGCGCCAACGCGGTGAGCGCCAGCCCCAAGCAGAAGCCTCTGGTCACGAAACCGCCCCCATCGATAGTTGATCGCTCCGCGCAGCCTGGCCGTGCCGGGACTGATCGCATCAGTAATCCCGGAAAGAGAAGGACGCCGCTTTAAACTAAGTCAAGGGCATCGCCACGTGATTGGCGCTGCGGTGAGTGTACAAGCCCCACCCGATTGCCGCTTCCCGATTCCCAGGCCGCGGCGCGGCGGCCCGCTTTGCGGCTGCACTCCGTGCCCGCTGCCACGATTATTGAGCGGCCCGACGCCTCGGGCTTACGGGGCGCCGCACTCGGCATTGCACGCTGTCCTCGGCCTGCCGCAAACGCTAACCGGCGCCTCGAACGGAATCCGCCTTCGGGGTCGGCGTGGTGAGCGCCGCCGCGAGAACCTGATTTGTCACCGGCTTGCGCAACACGGTGATTCCGCGGTCCGCGAGATTGCGGAGCTCGGGATCGAACATATCCCCTGTCAAAATTATGGCTCGTATGTCGGGCCAGCGACGGCGCGCCATTCCAGCGACCTTCAGCCCGCTCGAATTTGGCAAACGGTAATCGCAGATCACGGCGTCAAAGACTTGAACCGGGTCCTCGATCGCATCCAGCGCCGCTTGCGCCGTGTTCTGGGTGACGACCTCGTAGCCGGCCTCGGTCAGCAGCTCGTGCATCAACTCAGCCACGAGGTGATCATCTTCGACCAGTAGAACGCGCATTCCGCCGGACAAATGCATAGCCGGCATCGCTGCGGCATCGGTTGGCATCACCGCCGGAACAACGACGCAGAATTCGAGCCGGCGCCCGGCGCCGAACGAAGGGTTAGTTCGTGCCCGAGCAGTTTTGCCATCTTCGCCGCAATCGACAACCCCAGGCCCAGGCCCTTGGCGCGATTGCGCTCCGGATTGTCGATCTGGCGAAAGTCATCAAAAATGACCTGTTGCATATCGGCTGCGATACCGATGCCGGTATCAACGACCTCGATGGCCAGTTCGCTCGCCAAATGGCACTCGATGCGGACCTCACCGCCCTCCGGGGTGTACTTCACGGCGTTCGAAACGAGGTTGCGGATGATGCGCGCCAGCAGCACTGGGTCACTGCGCACCCACTCCGCGCAATCCTCGACAACAAAACGCAGACCCTTCTGTGCCGCGGCGATTTCGAACTCGTCCCGCATCGAAGCGAGTAGATGTTCAATCGGAAAATCCTCGAGATTCGGCCGTACCATTCCGGCGTAAATCTGCGAGAAATCGGGCAACGCGTTGAGCAGATCGGTGAGCGAGCGGACCGCTCGTTCGGCGCGCCCGATCAGCGCCGCCGCGCCCGATCCATTGGGCCGGGCCGCCAGCAATGAGACAATCGCCGCCAAAGCCTGCAATGGCTGGCGCAAATCATGGCTGGCGGCGGCGAGAAACAGTGTCTTTTCTTCGCTGGCCCGCAACGCCGCGCTGCGCGCCGCTTCGAGCGCCGCCTCGGCCTGTTTCTGGGCGGTGATGTCGACGACAAAGCAGACCCATTCCAGCGGCTCCGGGTTCAGGATTACGGCGCCCGTCAGGATCGGAATGCTGCTGCCATCGGGACGCATGTATTCCTTTTCGAAGGGCGCGCATTCGCCGCGATCGCGGAGCTGCCCCAGCCCGCGCTCATCGCATTTGATGTATTCGGGCGGCGTGATCGCGCGCCAGTTTACCGTGCCGCCTTCCAGCTGGTCGCGGCTGCGGCCGATCATTCGCAGGAATGCGTCGTTCGCTTCGACGATTTCATCGCCTCTGGCCGAGATGATCCCAATTATGTTGGATTCGAACAGGCGGCGGAGCTGGTGGCGCAATCTGGCCACGGCCGAGCGCGAGTCAGCCAGTTCACGATCCTGTCGCGCCAGCTTTTGTTGAGCGTCGACCGCATCCTGGACATCGGTCAGCGCGCCGACCCATTCGATGATCCGGCCATCAGGGTCGCGCACCGGCACCCCGCGCGTCTGAAAGGCGCGCCAGCTGCAATGCAGGGCGCTCCAGATGCGGCCCTGGGTGCGGTAGACCGGGTCGCCCGCGTCGACCGCCGCAGTCCAATCCGCCATGACCTGCGCCCGGTCTTCCGGATGGATTATCGAGATCCACCGCGAGCCGCGGTATTCTTCCCAGGATTGACCAGTATACTCCTCCCAGGCCGGCTGAGGCTCGACAAACTCGCCTTCCGGGCTGGCGATCCACACGATCGCGGCCGAAGCCAGCAGGACCGGGGGGTAGCGGGCGTCATTGCGCCGCAAAGCCTCGAGTTCGGTCATCTCGGTGCCCTCTGATCAACCCACGATAACACCTGACCTGTTTTTAACGCGCGCAACATAGGTTGCGCCACGACGCTGCACAATAGCGTTTTTCAGCGCAGACCACCCCTGCGCAGCATTCGCGTCCCGAATTGGCTAGGGATGGCCAGCGCACAAATACGGTTGTTGAAGAAACTCGATCAGATGATCTGGTTACGCCCAAAGCTAATTGTCAGGTTCTCTTAAGTCCTGAAAGCTTACTGCTCTCGGGTCACAGCTTTACTTAACTGTACGATTCCATACAGTCGAGGCGCGGCAACGACAACGGATCGACGCCGATGCCAACGACCCCGAAAGGGGTGAATTTCGAATGATGTTGGCAGTTACGCATAGCGCTTGCTGCGCGGCGGTCCAGGACGCGCCGCATCGGCGGTAGGTCTTCAAGATCACTGATCGGACAAAGCGTCCGAAGTTTACACGCCAGCCTTCAATATGGGCAAAATGCCGGGAGAGCGCGATGCAGCACAGATGGCGACGCTGTCAGCGCCGCGGGGCAACAGGCGTGTGTCTGCCACGGTTCTCGGCCGTGGCGCAACCAACGCGCGGGCGAGCGGCCCGCGCGGGCGCCGTGGTCGAAATCCGCCTGGTGTCAGCGCGAATAAGCGCCGCGCTCTGCCGTGCGGATCGCCTGGTCAAAGGCCGCCATCACAGCGGCATGCGATGAGCGGTCGTTCATCGTCTCGACATTGGTAAAGCCGCGCGAGCGGGCGACGTCGATCAGCATTGCATGCGCCGACCACGCGATGGTCGGATCGTTCAGCCGCTTTGCCGCAGCGCGCAATGCGCCAACGGCACAGCGTTGTCCGCCAAACGAGCGATAGGTGCGCCGGGTCCAGTCCTTGGGATCGGCAACCATGTCTTTTGCATCGCGCAATAGATCGGCGACCGCCAGCCCGCGTTCCGCCGGTGTTGGCGCCCGCAGCATGGTCGGCGCCGCGGCTTTCTTGCCGTGCAGCCGGGTCTGGTACCACAGCCGGCAGCCTTGCCGGCTCCACAGCGGGAAGAGGCCGGTGTCGTACGGAGTTGTTGCGGGGAAATAAGTACCATCGAATGGCATCGCGCTCTCCTATTGCCTCGGTTACCAATCGTCAAACGTCGCCATCACGCAGCGCACATCTCCCCCGCGACGCGCGCGAAATCGGGTCGAGCCAAGGTGCTTGCGGACGGACTGCGCGGGGGCGCACTGCCTAAACGGCGCTGCCATCGGCAATGATCCCGCTACACTTCTCGACATCGCCGGGATCGCCAGCCCTCCATCAACACCAAGGGAAACCGTTCCCGAACAGGATGATTCCCCCGCGCCCGCCACCTGTCAATCTCGCAGCGAAGGCAATCGATCGGCGCGCTAAAGAAACTTAAGATGCCGGGGCGCGAGAGCACGGTCGGCAAAAACGAGCGAGCTTGTCATCATAAACAATGCCGCGACCACTGGACTGTGGGCGCCCTTGACCGCCCCATCATCAGGCCACAGAATTTCGCGGTTTTACCCAGGGAAGGACAGTGGCGTGGCGGAAATACGCATCGTCGCGAGCGGGTTGCGGTTTCCCGAAGGGCCGGTGGCGATGGCCGACGGCTCGGTGATCCTGGGCGAGATTGCCGGCGCCGCGGTGACGCGGGTCGCGTCCGACGGGCGTAAGACCGAGATCGGCAAGGCCGGCGGCGGGCCCAACGGCCTCGCGACCGGGCCCGACGGTGCGCTCTATATCTGCAATAATGGCGGCAACGAATACGCCCAGGGCGGCTTTTTATCGACCGGCCCGGCCAAGGATTACCAGTGCGGCTATATCCAGCGCATCGATCCGCGAACCGGCGACACGCGGGTCCTGTACCGCGAATGCAACGGCCACAAACTCTCCGCCCCCAACGACATTGTGTTCGACCGCCAGGGCGGGTTTTATTTCACCGATCTCGGGAAAAGATACGCGCACCACCGCGACCATGGCGGGATTTATTACGCGCTGCCCGATGGCTCGAAAGTGACCGAACTGGTCTACCCGATCGTCAGCCCAAATGGCGTCGGCCTGTCGCCCGACGAAAAGACGCTCTATGTCGCCGACACCGAAACCTCGCGGCTGTTTGCATTCGACATCGTTTCGCCCGGCGCGCTGAAAACGGAGCCGTTCCCGGCTCCGTATGGCGGCCGCTTGGTGTGCGGATTGCCCGGGTTTCAGCGCTTTGACAGTCTCGCGGTCGAGGCCTCGGGCAATATCTGCGTTGCCACCCTGATCACCGGCCACATCACGGTCATAGCGCCTGATGGCCGTCTCATGCGCCAGGTCAAGATGCCTGACGTCTACCCGACCAATATCTGCTTTGGCGGCAGTGACATGAAAACCGCCTACATCACCTTGTCCGGCACCGGCCAGCTCGGCGTCATGGATTGGCCCGAACCCGGCCTGCGCCTCAATTTCATGTGCTAGCCGTGAGCCCTTGACTTGATCTTGCATTCCCCCGTCGCCCCGCGGAAGCGGAGACCCGGGCAAGTTTATCGACCCCGCGGGCCCAGGATTCCCACCTTGGCGGGAATGACGGCCGAGATTAGAGGAGCAAACCGATGAAAGCCGCCGTGTTTCACGCACCGCACCAGCCGCTGACGATCGAGGAGGTCGCGGTCAACAAACCCGGCCCGCGCGAGGTACTGCTGCGCACCGCCTTTGCTGGGCTGTGCCACAGCGATCTGCACTTTATCGAGGGGCTGTACCCGATCCCGACCCCGGTCGTGCTCGGGCATGAAATCTTCGGCGATCGTCGAGGCGGTCGGTGATGGCGTGACCTATGTCAAGCCCGGCGACCATGTCATCACCTGCCTCAGCGTCTTTTGCGGCACCTGTCCGCAATGCCTGACCGGCCATCCCAATCTATGCGAGAACACCGATGTCAAAATGCTGCCCGGCGTTGCCAAGCGCATGAGTTGGAACGGCCAGCAACTGAACCAGGCGTTCAACTTGTCGTCTTTTGCCGAACAGATGCTGGTGCACGAAAACTCGATGGTAAAAATCGACGACGACATCCCGCTCGATCGCGCCGCGCTCGTCGGCTGCGGTGTGATGACCGGGGTCGGGGCGGTCTTTAACGCCGCCAAGGTCGAGCCGGGCTCCACCGTCGCGGTGATCGGCTGCGGCGGCGTCGGATTGTCGGCGGTCAACGGCGCGGCCCTCGCCGGAGCCGAGCGCATCATTGCGATCGACACCGTCGCATCAAAGCTCGAACTCGCTCGCGAACTCGGCGCCACCGACACGCTCAATGTCAGCAATGCCGACCCGGTCAAGGCGGTGCGCGACATGACCGGCGGCGGCGTGCATTACTCGTTCGAGGCGCTCGGCACCAAGGCTACCGCCGAGCAGTCGTTCCAGATGTTGCGCGGCGGCGGCACCGCGACGATCATCGGCATGGTCCCCTATGGCGTAAAGATCGAGTTGCACGGCTTTGACTTTTTGCGCGACCGCAAGATCCAGGGCACCTCGATGGGCGGCAACCGCTTCCGGGTCGACATGCCGCGGCTATTGTCGTTGTGGCGCCAAGGCCGGCTTAAGCTCGATCATTTGATCTCGGGCACCCTAAAGCTCGGCGAGATCAATGACGGCTTCACCAAGCTTAAATCGGGGGCGCCGGTGCGGCAGCTAATCGACTTCGCCGCCGCTTGAAGCATTAGCCATCGCCGCGCCGGCTCGCCCAGCGCGTCATAAATCGGCAAAGAAATCCGCCTAGAAGGCGCGGTCCTGCTGGGTTAACCTAAACGTGGTCGCTAAACGCGGCCATCGGGGGAGCGAGCGATGCCGACATTCGCGGAGGTGGGGCGCGCGATCGCGCAAAACCTCAATGCATTAAACAAACCCGGCGTGCTGGCGGTGCGGCCAGGCTATCGCATCGAGGGCGGCTGGCCAGTCGGCGACCCGATCATTGTCGCCCTTGTCGGCGCGAAAAAAGGCGAGACCGCCAGCTATGGCCTCCCGTCGCAAATCGGCGGGGTACCGGTCGAAATCCGCGTCGCCTCGCCGCTTGGCCGATTAAAGGCGACCCGCCCGCAAACCTACGCCGCCCTCGCCGAGCGCACCCGCATCGAGCAGCGCGCGCCCGATTTTCCGTTCGAGCATGTCTTTGCCGCACCTGCCGCGGCGACGGCAGAAGCAGCAGCAGCGGCGCGTGGCCCGCGAAAACAGCAGATCCCCTACGAGCCGGCGCCGCCGCCGCTCGATCCGATCACCGACACCTTGAGCGTAATCTGCCATGCCAGCCCCGATGCCGGCTGGCCGACCCTGAAGGCGTTTTTCGAGCGCACCCAGCAAAAATTGACGGTCGGCATTTATGATTTCACCTCCGCGCATATCTTGTCCGGCCTCGAAGGTGCGCTGACATCGGGCGGCAATCCGCGCGCGCTGTCACTGGTGCTCGATCACCCGACCCGCAATCCGTCGGCCGATCAGAGCGACGAGCAGACCGAGCAATCCCTAAAGGGTGATCTCGGCAATTCGCTGTCCTTTGCCTGGGCGGCGGTCCGGTCGAGCCCCGAGGTCCGCGAATGGATCTTTCCGTCCGCCTATCACATCAAGGTGGCGGTGCGCGACAGCGCCGAAATGTGGCTGTCGAGCGGCAATTGGAACAACTCGAACCAGCCCGAAGACGCGCCGGCCAGCGATCCCGACCCCCAACATGCCGCCGAGACCTTTAAGAAAAGCGACCGCGACTGGCACGTGATCATTGCCTCGCCGCAATTGGCGCAGCTCTACGAGGCCTATCTCCTCAATGACGAGAAATCGGTATTGCCGGCGCAAGGCCATGCAGTGGCGGCCGCTGATCTGGCGGCAACCGATCTGGAGGCGTTCGCCGAACAGGCTTTCGACCTCGCCGAAACCAATCCCGCTGCAGAGTTCACCCGCGCCAAAGACGTTTTTTGCGCCGTTGCCGGTCTCCGAGCAAATGACGATCCAGCCGTTATTGACGCCGGATCGCGCTGCTGACGACCGCAGCGGCATGTATGCCGAAAAGATGCTGGATCTGATCTCCAACGCCGAGACCAGCCTCTATATTCAACTGCAATACATTCACCCGTCCAACCGCGCCGAGGACGAGGCCTTTACCGAATTGCTGAACGCAGTGTCGGCGCGCGCCGCGGCCGGGGTCGATGTCCGCATCATCCTCAGCCAATGGCAAAACTCGCAATGGATGGAGCGGCTGCGCGCCGCCGGGATCGACACCAATCTCGTTCGCATCCAGCAGGGCGTCCACAATAAGGGCTTTGTCGTCGACCACAAGAAAGTCGTGGTATCGAGCCAGAATTGGTCCGGCGCCGGCGTATTGGAAAACCGCGACGCCGGGCTGATCATCGACAATGCGACAATCGCGCAGTATTTCGAAAAGATCTTTGTGCATGATTGGGACAATGTCGCAATCGGCCATCGCGACGCCGCGCCACAGAGCCTCGGCGGCGGCCGCTCCAGTGCACAGCAAATTCCGAACACCGGCGGCGCCTCGGGCAATGGCGGCGCTCCGGCAACAGCGCAAATCCTCGGCTGGCAGGACGATCCGGGCGAAGCCGCGACCCCGCTGGTCCCGCCGGAATTGCGCCCGGTCCCCGATCTGACCTTGTCGCCATTAGCCCTGGCGATCCCCGGGGTTACAGCCCCCCTCCCCCGCTCCTACAACCTTGCCAGCGCCGATTTTCGCTATTGGTCGGCGGCCGAAGCCGCGGCCCGCGGCGCCGCCTTCTGGCGCCAGTTATTGCCCACAGGCACGGCCTGGCAACTTGGCGACACATTGCCGATCAAGCTCGACGAGGGCGAAGACTTCAACGCCTTTTACGACCGTCAGGCATTGAATTTTTTCCACGGCTCCGCCGCCGGTCGCACCGTCTATTCGAGCGAGAGCCCGGATATTGTCTGTCACGAGCAGGGCCACGCCGTGCTCGACGCGATCCGCCCCGAATTGTTCGACGCCGGCTCGATCGAGGCCGCCGCGTTTCACGAATCCTTTGGCGATATGAGCGCCATCCTGGTCGCGTTGCAATTGCCGACATTGCGCGCTGCGGTATTGACCGAGACCGGCGGTGATCTGACCCGCAGTTCGCGATTGTCGCGTCTCGCCGAGCAGCTCGGCTGGGCGATCCGCCAGTTTTCGCCCGATGCAGTCGAGCCCGATTGCCTGCGCAATGCGGTCAATTCGTTTGTCTACACCAACCCCGAGGGCCTGCCGTCAAACGCGCCGGCCGCGAGCCTGTCGTCCGAGCCGCACTCGTTTTCGCGGGTCTTTACCGCCGCTTTTTTTGAGGCGATCGCCGGCGGCTTCCGGCAGGCGGGGACCAGTCCGGGCGAGGCCGATCTGCAAACGGTCAGCCTCGATCTCGCCCGGCTGTTGATTGCCGGCATCCTCGCAACCCCGATCGTCCCCGAATATATGAGCCAGGTCGCGGCCTCGATCGTCGCCGCCGATGCCGTCGCCGAGGGCCGGGCGCGCGGCAAATACGGCGATGTGTTAAAGGCCGCCTTCGTCCGCCACGGCGTGCTGTCACCGCAATCGGCGGTCAATGTCGCAACCCTGCATATCGCCGGGGTCGCGGCCCTCGCTCATCCCGGCATGATGGCGGTCGCGGGCCCCGGCGGCCCGGCCGCCATGCGCGGCCGCGAACTACCGCATATCGCGTTGTCGGCCGCCGAATACGGGCTCGGCGAGCGGCCGCTGTTGGTGCGCGCCCCCTCCGATCCGCGCCGCTTTGCGGTCTCGGGTGCGGTGTTCGGGGTCGGCTCCTCGACCCCATCCAATAGCGAGCACGCCGCCCGCGCCTTTGTCGAGGACCTCCTGCAGCGCGGCCATATCGATCTCGGCAATGCCGGCCACCCCGCCGCCCGCATCGTCCACCCGCACGCTTTCAAGACCCACCGCCTCGTCCCCACCCCCGAAGGCCTCGCCCTCACCCGCATCCTCTTCGATTGCGGCCTCCACCCGTAACAAAGCTGGGGAATAAACCCGCCGAGAACCTCAAAGTCATCATTTGCAGGCAGGCGGGTCAGCGTCGCAACTCGCCCGATTTGGGAACCCCTCACTAAGCCAGCGCCAACGTTGAGGGCCCACCTTCTTGTGGAGGCGGCGGGGGGCTTCGAGCCGCGGTTGACCCTGGAGAGGATGTCCTAGGTAACGCCGCCGCGCTCTCCCAGTTTGTGAGCGAGCAGGAGTTGGCAGCAAAAGGTGTGCCGGACGGTAAACGCCGGCGCCT
The DNA here is from genome assembly GCA_963777435.1 of uncultured Alphaproteobacteria bacterium. Classification (GTDB taxonomy): domain Bacteria; phylum Pseudomonadota; class Alphaproteobacteria; order ATCC43930; family CGMCC-115725; genus AP-15. Next base: position 422,097 of record CAVZQT010000003.1, on the reverse strand, counting down.
ATGTTCGTCTCATTACCGCAATACAATATCATTATATTGACACGATCGATATCTTGTGATAACAACACCGGCTACGATAAGAGGACGGCGGATGGTTGGCTTCCACTGGTCGTCAGCAATCGGCTGCTCAGTTGAGAACTGGTGGAGCACGCATCAAGTTAGGCGTCCGGGTTATTTAATATCAGCATCCGACACCTAATCAATAAAAGACTCATGAAATATTTGCGGTTTGACGAAGGTTGGTTCGCTTAATAAACGAGATGGAAAAAGATCTGGTCTGTCGTCCGGCTTCTTAATTTCCGCTTCAGATATGTAAACGCGCTAAAGCATTTTGCCCGTCGTGTTTAATTACGGAATTGTTGACAAGCTTATTGGAGAATGCAATGCGAGGTTACCTGATCGCGCTGGCGCTGATCGGCTGGCTGGCGCCCGCGACCGTCTCTGCGGCTAATTCGCCTGATGGTATGGCTTCGGTTGCGCCATCGGGCGCTGCAGTGACGACCGCCGCCGGCACATGGTCATGGGGTGCAGCGACGACCGGCGATCCCAATTGCGGCGGATGCTACCATATTGTGCTGAACGGCCAACCCAATTCCGGCAACGCGCTGGAATTTGGCGTCGACAATGGCGGCGGCTTTTACGCTTACAATCCGTATGGCTGGTTTCTGTGGTCTAACGGCGGTTGGACGAGTGTGAACAAGCCGCCCGACTTATCCTGGTCGGTCGTGTCACCACCGCCAAGCAGCGCGTTCTATACGCCGCGCGTCGTCTCGGCCGCGGCGATCCCGGTGCTCGGCGACGGCGACTTTATCATCGTAAGTCCATCTTGTCCGGCGACCGGCTGCACGGTCACTTGGTCATGTCCCGCGACCGGGTCGTTTCACTTCGCGGTCAAGGATGGCACCGGGTCCGATATCACCGCTCCGATCGTGTTGATGCCCAGCTCGGGGACGATCGATGGGCAGCCGGCGGTGATGCTGCAACTCTCGCTTGCCGGTGCCGGCTGGCGTTTACGGGATCGGCTGATGACCGATTTTGCCGAAATCATTTGCGACGCGAACGGCAATTCCTGGATTTACTGAGATGCTGCCGTAGCACGTCTGGTCCGGCGCGCGGCCGCGAACTGCCGCATGTCGCGTTGTCGGCCGCCGAATACCGGCTCGGCAAGCGCCCGCTATTGGTGCGCGCCCCCTCCGATCCGCGCGCTTTGCGGTCTCGGGTGCGGTGTTCGGGGTCGGCTCCTCGACCCCGTCCAACAGCGAGCACGCCGCCCGTGCCTTTGTCGAGGACCTCCTGCAGCGTGGCCATATCGACCTCGGCAATGCCGGCCACCCCGCCGCCCGCATCGTCCACCCGCACGCCTTCAAAACCCACCGCCTCGTCCCCACCACCGAAGGCCTCGCCCTGACCCGCATCCTCTTCGACTGCGGCCTCCACCCGTAAGAAGGCCGCCAGTGGAGCACACTAGAGCCGACATCCCTCAACTCGTCATTCCCGCGAAAGTGGGAACCCTCGCAATTACTCGCACCGGCTGTATGTGCTTCGAGACGCGCCCGGAGCGCGCTCCTCGGTATTATTTGGAAATCCTTTTATCGCGTCCGAACGCGGTACCTCCATTTAGTCACTGCGCTGACTTACGTTCTCAACTCCGGCCGATCCCGTTATGCAAATTCCTCAATGTTCTACTTGAGGGCCGGGTTCTCGCCAGAGATCGCAGCGGGTGCTGTCTGGGCACTACCGCTTGGCTGGGTACCACCACCGCTTGGCTGGGTACCAGCCCCGCTTGGTTGCTGAGTTGCTAGAGGTCCGGCTATTATGATGTTATCTCCCTTGTGCGGTGTTCCGGTTATTGTTAGGAGGCCCGGGGGGCCCGCGACATATTGAGCAAGCCCAGGCGGCGACGACGTCACCGTGAGAGTGACGGGGTTCGTCATCCTTAGTGAAATGACCTTACCACTAGCAGTAGCGGTGATCCCGACTTTACCAAAGGTACCATTGATGTCCGACGCAATCGCTGCAGCAAGGAGCTCCGGGGTGTTTTCACTGGCGACCACCTGATGAATAACCTGCAGCCCTTGCCCCGTCGGCTGGCCCGCGGGCTGAAGCGCGGCGCTTATCGAGCCTTCGGCTGCCGCTAGCGAGCATTCATTGTGGTAGGATATTATCTTCGAGCGTTCCACATATGGATCAATCGTGCTCTTTTGATTCACATCAAGACTATCAAGTGAAGCGATATACTTTCTTATGTCAGTTGTATACGTTGATTGGATCGCTTGAGATATGTGGCTGATGGACAGCGTATTCAAGTAATTGGCACTAATCCCGGTCTTGGCCGCACCGAATATGGTGCTGGACGCGGTAAGCGAATGGACTGCGGCTAGGGGCGTAAACACAGTCGCGAGGGCGGATGTGCCGGTGCTCAGTATGTCAAGAATAAATCCAGATGCGGCGGCTTCCGCAAACATTGAATCAACGAAACTAGAGCATTTGGTCTGCGAATCTTGGACAAGAAGGCTAACTTGTTGGAGCCCCGAGAGACTTGCAGGAGGATTGGGACTTGGGACAGGCATTAGCGGTTCAGCAGCGAGCCGATATCGCTGAGGTATTATTGCACAGCCAGTCGCGCTAATTAGGATACAGAGGCTGAGGAGCGCTGGCCCAATACGCATGCTCTTTGCGCACATGCCGATCAAGATGACAGGGGTGAGATTTAGCTGCGGCCATGTCCTTCTTATCCTTGTCGGTATTGGCACGAGACCGATCAAACTTGGCATGTGCTTCACTTCCCATCAATCGGCGCAATTGGCCTCGGAAGATCCTCATTAAAGCTGCGTTGGAATGTGAGGCGCATCAAAGAGAGCGAGCTTTTGCCCCAATGCACCCGCCACTAGGCAGCCGGGGAGCAGCGCACGGAGGCGCTGTCGTGTCCGACCTCTAGCGGTTCTTCACCGGCGAGCCGCCCTGGTGATAGGGCGAGTTTGGGTCGGTGTCGCCAACTTGTTGAGTGGTGATGGCGCGGAACCGGTTTGTAGATGATTTTTCTTCGGTTTGCGGCTGTTTGGGATGCCTGGTATTCCCCTCAGCAGCAAACCCAGGCGTGCTGAGGGCGAGGGTGAGGCAGAAGACGATCACCGCATTAAGGTGTTGCATCGCTAGGTTACCTCGATCAGCTTGAACGTTTCGATGGGAACGAAGCCGAGTAGAATGAGGCTGCCATCTTTGGTCTGTGGTGCAACCTTGATCCCGCCGGTCGAGCCAGGATCGCCGCCGCCCTGATTGCCACCCAAGACGTAAATGTATTTCGAAGGGGCCTGTTTGTAACGTTTAACGGCCACTGGTCTAGCTGGATATTTGTCATTGGCCACATCTTCCGGTGCGACATAGAAGCCGACGTGTCCGGAAAAGTTCGGCGCATCGCCGGCCGGGGGCTGATCCTTGAACACGGCAACGTCCCCTGTGCGAGGTGGACGCGTCGGATCCAGTGGCTTGGCAAGGTGCCGGAATGAGGCAGAGCCGGCATTGTCGGTTCCGAACCGGTCGGTTAGCCAGAGACAGGCATTCACGAAAGCGGCGCACCAAGAAGTCGAGTTTCCGCTAGGCAGCGTTTGCGTGAGCCCGAAGAACGAGGCGATCAGCGGGTTGAATGGCGCGGCCGCAGGCCATTCCTCACGGAAGAGGTACTGTTGGTTGCCGTATTTCACAACGCTTCGCGTGGTCAGCCCACTGAAATAGTTGGCGACGTCGATCGGCATCGCGTTGCGCGGCGCACGAGATACGATCTGGAAGGCGCGAGCAACGTCGGCAGCATGGGTTGGATTGTCGCCGGCCGCCGTGCTATCGGAAGGGGGGCTCGCGGGGGTAAAGTTGAGCTTCTCATAGGCCTTAGAGATGGCGGCGTCGAGTGCATTGGCTGGACAGATCGGCGTCGTCAGGGTGACGATGGCGGCAGAGGAAAGAAGCAGGCGGCGATCAATCATTAAGGATTTCCTTAGGGCTGGAATGGCGGGGAGCAGATCGAGACTTCGGCTCCCCCTGCCCCTGGGGCGGTAAAGCGAAAAGTGGAGTTCTGGTCGAGCGTGCATGTGACGACAGCAGGCGACTGGCCCACTTGGGTACATCCGTCGGGTACCTTCATGGAGGCGTTGGCAAAGGATTGCAGCAAGACGGCGGTGGACATTGTATCGACGGGTCCGATCGCGACGTCTGTTGTGCCTCCAAGATTATTGATGAAAGTGTCTCGGCAGGTCCGGGCGGTTGTGTCGCTAGACAGCGGCGCCGGGTGCGTGCGGAGAATACCACCGATCCACGAGGCGTGGTCCGCCACGCGGGTATAGATGGTGAAGCCAAAATCATCAGAGCAGCCAGTGTTCTTCTCGATCACTGACGTGACGCCCACTAGGCTCGCGTGTCCGTTGCGGTCGAGGTCGAAAAGGCCACCGCCGGAATCTCCGGGGCATGGCATCGATTGTGGACCCGGAGCATAGCTAAGCGCAAGGAATGTAAAGCAAACGATGTCGTCAAATTTCGGTGGGCAACGGGAACGAGGAGACGGAGTAAATGCGGTCGTGCCTAGTTTATTGAAGCCCATCGGCGGCGCGTTCGCGCTTTGCGGGAAGCTTCTTGCGTAGGAGTGGCCGAACCCGACGCTGAGAAGGAGATGGTAGGTGGAGGCGGTTGCGAGCGGTGGGACTGGAATGACAGCGGACTTGGCAAGTATCACTAAGGCTAGATCCGCTACATGAGGCTTGGGACTCTGCAGCGTGAATGTCAGCGTACTGGTAATCGGGATGGACAATGGGTGGCACTTTAGCTGGGAAGTAGCCTACAGCAGGGATAAAGATTGCAGTCTCCTTTGACGAGGGCTGGCGGGCATCGTTGCAAGCCGCAGCTGAAGTAAAGTAGTCGCGGGATCCGATCCCACTTTCGTCTTCACAGACGCAGTGGGCAGCTGTTAGGAACGCATTGGGCGCGATTAGTGTGCCGCTGCAGGTAGGTTCACCAGCGCGGAAGAGAAAGCCAGCTGACGGGAGAATGCCCGTGGTGAAGAAGAGCTTACCTCGCCTTTCGGGTGACGGGGCAGACTCGGCAGCGCTGGCGACCTTAGCACGCGCCTTCTCGGTATCGTGGTCGAGGTCAGCAACCGTCAGCTGAAGGGAATGACGGGTCTCGGCGTAAGATAATGGAACGAGGCTACGGACACACGCTAGTGTCCTGAATCAGAGATTCGTTGAATAAGTTGTGGCATGGACGGCGAGAGTGTCGGAGCAGTATCGGGCGATGGTTTGGAGGATGGCATCGGCGGACTTGGTCCAGATGAAGGGCTTTGGGTCGTCGTTGTGGGCCTGGATGAAGGCGGTGATGGCGTCCTTCAGTTGGTGCACGCTGCGATGGACACCGCGCTTGATCTGCTTGTCGGCGAGCAGCGCAAACCAGCGCTCGACCTGGTTGAGCCAGGACGTGCTGGTCGGTGTGAAGTGCAGGTGATAGCGCGGGTGGCGGGCGAGCCAGGCTTTGACCGGCGGGGCCTTGTGGGTGGCATAATTGTCGAGCACCAGGTGGATGTCGAGATCGGTTGGCACGGCTTGTTCGACGGTCGCCAGGAACCGGCGGAATTCGACCGCGCGGTGCCGTTGGTAGCAACGGCCAATGACCCGGCCGGTGAGGATGTCGAGGGCGGCGAACAACGAGGTCGTGCCGTGGCGCTGGTAGTCATGGGTGCGCCGCTCGATCTGCCCCGGCCGCATCGGCAACAGCGGCTGGGTGCGATCGAGAGCTTGGATTTGCGACTTTTCATCGACGCACAGGACCAGCGCATGGTCGGGCGGATTGAGGTAGAGCCCGACGATGTCACGCACCTTGTCGACAAACAGCGGATCGCTGGACAGCTTGAAGGTTTCAAGACGGTGCGGCTGCAACCCAAAGGCCCGCCAGATGCGTCCGACGCTCGCGGTCGAGATGCCGCTGTGCCGCGCCATGCTGCGCGTGCTCCAATGCGTCGCGCCGGACGGCTGGCTCTCCAGCGTCCGGACGATCACGCTCTCGACTTTGGCGTCGTCGATCGTGCGCGGGACACCGGGTCGGGGCTCGTCGAGCAACCCGTCGAGGCCATGCTCGACAAAACGCTGGCGCCACTTGCCGACGGTCTGCGCCGTCACCCGCTCGCGGGCCGCCACCGCCTTGTTGCTCAGACCTGCCGCGCAGCCGAGGACGATGCGCGCCCGCAGCGCCAATGCCTGCGCCGTCTTGCGGCGCTGCGTATAGCCTTCAAGAATGCCGGCGAGCTCAGCCGACAATTCGATCTTCGCTACCGGCCGACCCGTCCGCATCCCCCATCCCCGCCGTTACGGCTTCCTTATCAATTTATTACACGAATTTCTGACTTAGGACACTAGGGCGAAAAGAATGAGGCTGAACATACCCAGCCTCGAGGCTAAGCTTGAAATAGAAATAGTAACGTGGAGTTTTCGATTGCAGAGGCTGTTGTCTTTCCGCTAGACAACATGCTTGTCCTCCTCGATTCGATCTTGCCATAGGCTATAAGCTGGATGGCGGCCGAGAATTCTCGGGCGCGGGACCGCAGCACAGCCGCCCGGATTAAGAACTTGTCATTACCAAGCAGCGCCGGTGTGTAAACCAGTTCACTGATGCAATATTTTTCTGGGGAAGGGTTAACGCCGACGGCGGTTGCTTCAGCCGGATATTATTCGCGCGGGTAGCCAAATTTGGCATGTGCTTCGCTCCCTATCAAAACTCCCCAATTGGCATTCAAGAATATGCCGGTTGGGCTGCGTCCGAATGTGAGGCGTTTCACAGAGAGCGAGCTTTTTCGCTCCCAATATGCCGCCGCCACTCAGTTCAATTTCTTCTCGCTACGCTAGATCAAGGTTGGATCTTTTCGCCGTCCAAAATACGTCAAAAAGTAACGGTCGACGAAAGGTCGAACCTTCAGTTTTTCGACACAAGGTAACCCAGCGCAGGCCCTGGTTCAGACTGCACCGCCGCCGAGCGGGAGCACAGTGCCTCGCCTCGAGCTTGAGGTATGACGGGCCGAAGTTCAAGCTGCTCGACCGCGTTTAGCCGCCGGGATTTCGCGAGTACTTTCTATTTCGGCCATGCGCCCAATATTGGCGAGATGGGCAAGCCAAAATCTGCTTCAAGCAAACTTGCAAGCAGACCTCCGTAAAGCCCGTCAGCTGACCGTTAGGGCGTGACGATCTCGATCAGCGGTGCAAAGCGGCGAAAGTCGGCCTCGTTGAAGGTCAGCAATCGACGCGCTCGCCATGAGCGAGCATGGTGGCGACGACATTGGCGTCATGGACCTGACGATCTCCGAAGGAATACCCGGGGCCGAGTTCGATCAGTTGATCCCACACCGCCGGGCCATCCTCGGTGATGATGAAGTGCTGAGCGAAGGCCGCAGCGTCCGCGATCGCCTCGGCGAGGGTAAGAGCCTTTCCCCAAATCTGTTGTCGCGTCATCACTGCGATGTATTCGCGGAGGATCTGCCGACTGAGCGTGAGCGGCTCCTCCGCTGCCATCCGGGCGAGCGCGGCCCTGGCACGATCGTGAAACGGCGAACCCTGAGCCGTGGCATAGACGAGCACATTGGTGTCGATAAAGCTCACCGCCCATCTTCGTCGTAGATGTCCTCGCGGCGCAGGCTCAATCCCTCGGGCCAGGGTCCGAGGTCGTGAACGGGCAAGCCGTCGGCGTCGAAGGGCGCGCCGGGCGGCTGACGAGTGGGCGCGGAGACTACTGCGATGGTAATCTCGTGTTCGCCGGGCGGCACGGCGGCGGGGGCGGTGCCGGAGATCCGATGATCAGGACCGACCAGGATGCGGGTGCGGATTTCGGCCATCTGGCTCTCTGTTGCGTCGAGTACATGTAGGCTGCGCACATACAATAGGTGAGCGATCGTGTTAGCTTTGGGAAGATCGGCGCCGTCTCATGCAGCGGATATCGGAGACAGGGCCGTCGCCAACGTGCCGGCCACCCGAACGGCCAAGGATTCGGCCAGGACACCGGCTATCCGACACCGCAGTTGACAGCGCGGTCGGGTCCGCGAGGGACGTAATTTCGCCGCGCTTTGTTGCTAGTGTCCTGAGTCAGAAATTCGTGTAATAAATTGATAAGGAAGCCGTAACGGCGGGGATGGGGGATGCGGACGGGTCGGCCGGTAGCGAAGATCGAATTGTCGGCTGAGCTCGCCGGCATTCTTGAAGGCTATACGCAGCGCCGCAAGACGGCGCAGGCATTGGCGCTGCGGGCGCGCATCGTCCTCGGCTGCGCGGCAGGTCTGAGCAACAAGGCGGTGGCGGCCCGCGAGCGGGTGACGGCGCAGACCGTCGGCAAGTGGCGCCAGCGTTTTGTCGAGCATGGCCTCGACGGGTTGCTCGACGAGCCCCGACCCGGTGTCCCGCGCACGATCGACGACGCCAAAGTCGAGAGCGTGATCGTCCGGACGCTGGAGAGCCAGCCGTCCGGCGCGACGCATTGGAGCACGCGCAGCATGGCGCGGCACAGCGGCATCTCGACCGCGAGCGTCGGACGCATCTGGCGGGCCTTTGGGTTGCAGCCGCACCGTCTTGAAACCTTCAAGCTGTCCAGCGATCCGCTGTTTGTCGACAAGGTGCGTGACATCGTCGGGCTCTACCTCAATCCGCCCGACCATGCGCTGGTCCTGTGCGTCGATGAAAAGTCGCAAATCCAAGCTCTCGATCGCACCCAGCCGCTGTTGCCGATGCGGCCGGGGCAGATCGAGCGGCGCACCCATGACTACCAGCGCCACGGCACGACCTCGTTGTTCGCCGCCCTCGACATCCTCACCGGCCGGGTCATTGGCCGTTGCTACCAACGGCACCGCGCGGTCGAATTCCGCCGGTTCCTGGCGACCGTCGAACAAGCCGTGCCAACCGATCTCGACATCCACCTGGTGCTCGACAATTATGCCACCCACAAGGCCCCGCCGGTCAAAGCCTGGCTCGCCCGCCACCCGCGCTATCACCTGCACTTCACACCGACCAGCACGTCCTGGCTCAACCAGGTCGAGCGCTGGTTTGCGCTGCTCGCCGACAAGCAGATCAAGCGCGGTGTCCATCGCAGCGTGCACCAACTGAAGGACGCCATCACCGCCTTCATCCAGGCCCACAACGACGACCCAAAGCCCTTCATCTGGACCAAGTCCGCCGATGCCATCCTCCAAACCATCGCCCGATACTGCTCCGACACTCTCGCCGTCCATGCCACAACTTATTCAACGAATTTCTGATTCAGGACACTAGCGTCTTTCGATCGAGGCAATTTGGGTGATATCGGTGCTGCTAGTTCGGATTTCCCGTGGCGTGGAAAACTTCCCGGTTTGGTGGGGAGAATTCCCGATTGGGCGGGGAAAATTCCCGGTTGGGGTGCCACGGGAATTTGGCTGCAAATGACTGATCGGCAAGGTGGATTTTGGTGGGTGGGGTGGCGATATCGGCCAAATTCCCGGTTCGACGCGAATTTGGTCTGTTGGCCCGGTGACCGCGGCTATCACCGGGCAGGTCGCGGCGCGGCTATACCACTTGGCGGATCAGGTTGGCCCAGCGGTCGAGGATTGGCAGGGTCTTGTCGGCGGGCTCCGACATCAGCATCACGACGACCCGGCCGACGCCCTTGTCGCGGTAGTTCTTTAGCTGGTCGGCGTCCTCGTCGGGGTTGAACAGCGTCACCGGCAGGGAGTTTGGGTCGCGGCCGGAATCGCGCGCCATCTGATGGAACTGGTCGAGGACATCGAGCGGGCTCGACCCCGGCCGGCCGCCGATCGGGCACCAGCCGTCGCCATAGCGGATCGCACGCCGCGCCGCCTGCGGCCACGCACCACCGACCAGGATCGGCGGATGCGGTTTTTGCACCGGCTTTGGCCACGCCATGACCGGGTCGAAATTGACCATATCGCCATGGTATTCGGCCTTGGATTTGGTCCAGATCTCCTTCATCGCCTCGATCCGCTCGCGCATCAGTTTGAAGCGGGTCTTGGGATCGGTGCCGTGATTTTCCATTTCGTCGGCGTTCCAGCCGCCGCCGACGCCAAACAGAAACCGGCCGTTCGACACCTGGTCGAGCGAGGCGACGAGTTTTGCGGTCTGGATCGGGTCGCGCTGCTGCACCAGGCACACCCCGGTGCCGAGCTTGAGCCGGGTCGTGACCACCGCCGCGGCGGTCAACGACACAAACGGGTCCATCGCGTCGTAATAGCGCTTGGGCAATTCGCCGCCGCCGGGGAACGGTGTCTTGCGCGACACCGGGATGTGCGAATGCTCGGGCGCCCACACCGACTCAAAGCCGCGCTCTTCCAATGCCTTGGCGAGGTCGACCGCCGAGATCGCGTAATCGGTAAAGAACATCAACGCGCCGAAATCCATCTCTTCCGCTCCTTGGGTTGATCGCCTGCCGTCAGCATAGCGGCGATCGTCCACTCCCGGCCAGCGCCGCGCGATTTGCTTTACCGGCGGCAATGGCCCCACCATTCTCGGCGCCGAGGATCAGCCTGGGCGCGGGTTTTATCGGGCATAGCAGCGGGGGGTGAGGCGATGCCGGCTGATGGCGGCAAACGGGTCGGGGTGATCGGCGCCGGGATGGTCGGGGTTTGTGCCGCGAGCTATCTGCAGCGCGACGGCCACCAGGTGTTCCTGATCGAAGCCGGCGAGCCGGGGCACGGGGCTTCGTTTGGCAATGCCGGCGCGTTCAACGCCTCCTCGGTGACGCCGGTGTCGATGCCGGGGGTGATGTGGAAGGTGCCGGGCTGGCTGTTCGACCCGCTCGCACCATTATCATTGCGCTGGCATTACCTACCGGCCGTTGCCCCATGGCTGGTCCGCTTTATCCGCGCCGGCACCGCGGAAAAGGTCCACGCCCAAGCGCGCGCTTTGCGCCCGCTAGTCGGCGGCACGTTGCAGGCATTGATGCCGCTCGTCCGCGATGCGGGGGCCGAGGATCTCGTCCACAGCCTCGGCCATCTCTACGTCTACCGCTCGCCGCAGGGGCCGGAAAAGGAGCGGCTCGCCTGGGAATTGCGGCGTGAGAACGGGGTCGAGATCGATGAATTCGACGCCGACGAACTGCGTCAGCTCGAACCGACCCTGTCGCGCGATTACCAGCGCGGCATCCTGGTGCGCGAGAACGGCCATACCTCGAACCCGCTGGGGCTGGTGCAGCGGCTCTTGGAGCATTTCTTGCGCTCGGGCGGCGAGTTGGTCCGCGCCAGCGCCCACGGATTTCGGCTCGACGGCGGCCGGCTGCGCGCGATCGCGACCGACCACGGCGACATGCCGGCCGACGCCGCCGTGGTCTGCGCCGGGGCTTGGTCAAAGCCGCTCGCCGCCGCCTTGGGCGACCGCATCCCGCTCGAAACCGAGCGTGGCTACCACCTGATGATCCGTGATCCCGAGGTCACGCCGCGCATCCCGACCGCCGATGCCGACGGCAAGTTTGTCGCGACGCCGATGATGACCGGATTGCGCTTTGCCGGCACCGTCGAATTGGCCGGCCTTGAAGCGCCGCCCGACTGGCGCCGCGCGCGCATCTTGCTCGAACAGGGGCGCAGGATGCTTCCGGGGCTCGCGCCCGATTACCCCGAGGAGCGTCTCTCGCTGTGGATGGGCCACCGCCCGAGCCTGCCCAATTCACTGCCGGCATTGGCGCCATCGAGCGCTTCACCCGACGTGATCTATGCCTTTGGTCACGGCCATGTCGGCATGACCGCAGCGCCGATGACCGGCAAGGTCGTCGCCGACCTCGTCACCGGGCGCCCGCCCGCGATCGATATTGCACCGTTCTCACCGTCGCGGTTCGCCTAAGCTTTAGGCACAGAACAAATGTTCATTTACAAAATGGAAGTCATTGATTCGCTTTGTCCAACGATTTCGTCGGTCTTTTGCTTATATGATCCAATTTATTTCTCGGAACCGGGGCTGCTTGCCGCTGTTGGTTTTTTAAGTTGCCGGATCGGCTCAGGGCCTGCGGCAATGATAATTTGGCGGAGGATTTGGAATAATGCCTGATCGCGACCAATCCTACAGTTCAAACCGCGGCTTTGCTTCGATGGACCAACAACGGCAGCGTGAAATTGCCAGTAAGGGCGGCCAAGCGAGCGGCGGAAACTTCAAAAACGACCCCGAGCGCGCCTCCGAGGCTGGTCGTAAGGGTGGGCAGAATGTCCCCGCCGGCGAGCGCAGCTTCGCCCGCGACCCGGCATTGGCTGCCCAAGCCGGCCGCATCGGCGGTGAACACAGCCGCAGCGGCAACGCCGGTTCGCAGCGCAGCGCCCAGCCAATCGGTTCCCGTCACGACATCGCCGAGCCGCAGGCCAAGCCCGGCGGCACCATCGGGCGCGATATCCCGGAGCACAGCAAGCCGCATGATACCGAGATCGCGGTCGAAGCCGGCCGCCATCCCGGCGAACATAGTCATGCCGGCGACACCAGCCAACAACACACCAAGCGCGAGCAGACGAAGCCACGCGGCACCGTCGGGCGCGAGATACCCGAGCACAGCAAAGCGCACGATACCGAGATCGCGGTCGAAGCCGGCCGGCACAGCACTGGTCAAAAGAACCAGAGCCGATAAAATCAGCCCAATACCGCTGACGAGAGCCCCGCAATAACGCGGGGCTTTTTTGTCTGGGCACACACCGCGTTCCCAATCCACTGTAGCGCCGCGTTGCCAACTGACCCATTTATTGCGGCCAAGAATTCGGGATTGGCGAGACGCAGCCACTGCCCCTTGGCTCGACCTAGTCAACCAACTCGAGAAAAGCAAAGATCCGAATTACTGCCAGCGGGTCACCGCCGACGATGGCGGTCTCGGCGACGAGTATTTGCGCGACTTTCGAGACAACGAGAAAACGATTGACCGGCCGCGCGGGTCAGGCGGCGCGGGCGGTGGGCGTGGCGGTGTCGCGAGCGGCTCGTCGGATCAGCTCGGCGCCGCGCTCGGCGATCATGATCGTCGGGGCGTTGGTGTTGGTCGAGGTCACCGTCGGCATCACCGAGGCGTCGATGACCCGCAGCCGCTCGAGCCCGTGAACCCGCATTTGGTCGTCGACCACCGCCATCTGATCGCTGCCCATCTTGCAGCTGCAGGTCGCGTGGTAGACCGTCGAGCCCTTGTTGCGGGCGTAGTCGAGGAGCTCGTCATCGGTCGCGACCTGGAGGCCGGGCAGGATCTCGGGGCCGAGATACTTGGCGAGCGCCGGGGCGGCGAACAGCCGCCGGATAAATTTGAGGCCGCCGACGATGGCGCGGCGGTCGGTCTCCTCCGACAGATAGCGCGGGTTGATCGCCGGGGCCGCGGCCGGGTCCGGCGATTTCGCCTCGACATAGCCGCGCGACTGGGGCCGCATCTGCCAGGCGCCGGCGGTGATGCCGGGAAACTCGTCGAGCGCCCCGATCTGGCCGTCCTTAAAGCTGCCGGGGGCGATGCTGCATTGCACGTCGGGGGTCGCGGATTCCTCGAGCACCTTGACCGAGGCGGCCGCCAATGAGGCGCTGTAAGTGAGCATCCCCTTGCCGGTCACCAGATAGCGCAGGATCTCGCCGGCCAAGGCGACCCCGCGCGAGCGCTCGTTGACGGTGGGCGTGCCCGACACCGGATAGCTGATGCGGGCGATGTAGTGGTCCTGCAAATTGCGCCCGACCCCCGGCAAGGCGTGATGGACCGGGATGCCGACCCGGCTTAAATGCTCGGGCGCGCCGACCCCCGACAATTGCAGGATGTGCGGCGAATTGATCGCGCCGGCCGACAGGATCACCTCACGCGCCGCCTCGGCCTGTTCGACGCTGCCATTGCGGGCGAATTCGACCCCGGTCGCACGCTTGCCGTCGAACAGGATGCGCCGTACCTGCGCCTTGGTGATGACCTGCAGGTTGGGCCGTTTCATCGCCGGGCGCAGATAGGTGCGTGCCGCACTGGCGCGGCGGCGGCCGCCGCGGGTCTGCTGGCACCAGCCGATGCTGTCGCCGGCGCCGGAGGGGAGGTTGTTGACGTCCTCGCGGTATTCGAGGCCGATCTCGCGGCCGGCCTCGATGACCGCTTCACACAGCGGCGACCGGTCCATCTTCGAGGTAAAGAGCGGGCCGCCCGCGCCGCGAACATCGCTCTCGCCGCCCTCCCAATTCTCGGCCTTTTTGAAATAAGGCAGGACGTCGTCCCACGACCAGCCGCGATTGCCAAGCTGCGCCCAATGGTCGAAATCCTCGGGCTGACCGCGGACATAAATCAGGCCGTTGATCGAGCTCGAACCGCCGAGCACCCGGCCCCGGGGATAGAGGATCGCCCGCCCGGCGGTGCCGGGATCGGGCTCGGCGTAATAGCGCCAGGTCAGGGTCGGATGATCGAGCAATTTCATAAAGCCGGCCGGAACGTGAATATACGGGCTCCAATCGCGCCCGCCGGCTTCGATCAACAAGACGCGCGCGGCCGGGTCCTCGGTAAGCCGGTTGGCGAGCACACAGCCGGCCGAGCCGGCGCCAATGATCACATAATCGGCCTTCATCACTTCCTCCCGCCAGATCACACCAGCCGCGACCGTCAGAGCCGGCTGGGGCGGCGTCGGTCCGGGCGCGATGACTCACTCCCGTCAAGCTAATGGCGTCAGCGGCCGACGGCAATCTCTCGGTCATGAAGAGCAAGCCGATCGCGATCGATGGCTTGTGGACCTTGACCCTGGGCGGCGGCAGGAACTCGAGCCCGAGCACGCTCTACTTCACCGCTGGTCCGAACGGCGAAACCGACCGTCTGTCCGGGACGATCACCTCGGTATCGGTGCAGTAAATCGGTATACCACCAGATAGCAAAGACGGCGGCGGGGGCAATCGATCGATCCTCGCCGTCACGCTTTTCAGCAGACGAGTGCTGATCACCGCCGGCCGAGGTCGGTCATGGTTGGCAGATATTGTTTAGCAACGTCGGGGGCCATCGGCAGGACCGCAAAACTGTAGCCTCCGACCGGCGAGCCGAGTTCCCAATTGCCGACGGCGATGACCTGCACATAGGTTTCCGTTCCTGGCTCGAGGTGCAGAATGTCGTGTTGACCGGCATAGGTCGCCCCACCGCTAGCTTGCGCCGAAAGCCGATAGCGGCCTGGCGGGAAATCGTGAAAGAAGGCGGTGCCCTGCTGGATCGTGACGAGCGGTGTACGATCAACATAAACTATCGGTTGCGTGGCATAGATGTTGCCGCTGGTCGGGTCACTCTGGCGCAGGAACCATACCCGCGCCATCCCGGGGGCGAGCGGCGGTGTGGTGACGGTCGTCGCCGCCGGCATAACGCAGCCGGCGAGAAGCACGAACACCAGGAAAGCGCCGATCCAACTCGGCCCTGTTGAATACGCCGGCATTTCATTCTCCCTGTCGCTTTACGATCGATCACCGGCGGCGTGGGCCGCAGGTCTACCAACCTTGAGTAGACTATATGCGACAACGCGCAGCCAAGGGCCCGATTGGGGCTCGGCCGGAGGGCACAGGGATCGCCGCTCTGACAAGACCGTTGATTTAGATCAAGGCCGCCGGGATCACGTTATTGCAACATTTCTCCGCTTTCGGGAGAAAAGCCAGACACCCGGCGAAGTTACTGTCCTGACGATGATCATCGCGGCATTTGTCGCGTTCGCGGCAACGCTGGCGTGGTATTCCCGCTGACTCGGAGCGTGGGCTGGCCTACAGCGGGTCGCGAGTTGCGGCAGCCGATCTGGTCGGTTTTTGCGAATCAGCGACGCCCGCCGCTCGGTCCCCGGGACGCGGGTTTGCGGCGGATCTAACCGCACGAACGATCGAACAGGTCGGAAATCCGGGAATCGCCAGCAACCCGAGGCGTGACCGGGTGTAGCTGCCCAATTACGACCCACAGCGCGCCAGCGCGGCCAGCGCGCAATCGCGGGGAGCGACAAATTCTCCGGCAGCGGTCGCCCCCCCGATTGGCCTCATCGTTTGGCGGAGATCAGGAGTTATTGCGTCACATTGCTGCCAGCGCTGCGATAAACCGCAATGGTCGGGCGCATCGCTGCAGTAGGCGCCGCTCCCGCGGCGACGGGTTCGATCGCGACGGCAGCCGTCCCCGCATGCATCATGCCGATTTCCTCGGCGGCGCGTGGCGAGAGGTCGATGATAAAGCGGCGGCTGTAAGGGCCCCGATCATTGATCTTCACGATCACCGAACGCCCGGTGTCGAGGCTGGTTATCTTGGCACAGGAGCCAAGCGGCAGGGTGCGGTGGGCCGCTGTCGGCGTATCGGTATCAAGCCGGTCGCCGCTGGAGGTGCGGTTGCCGACCAAGTCGTACCACGCTGCCTGGCCGATCTCCTGATACCCCGTCGTATGCATCGGTCCCCAATCGGGGTCGCTGGCAGCGCTATCGGTGTCGATGTGCCGATAGCGGCTTTTCCCGCCGCGGTGAAAGGCCAGCCGGCTCGGCCAGCGGAAATGCGCCGCTCTGTGCATTGCTCTCGATTTCGCCGAGCGATTGGCCGATCTGCCGGGATCGGCATTTGGCGGCGTGCTGGATTGGTACGCAGCGCTCTTGTCAGGCGTTTTCGCCATCGCACCGGCGGAAGCCATCAAAATCGCAAGGGATATGCCAATCGTCTGGCGAAAGGGCATCCGATTGCGTCTCCTTCTCGTTAGGGCATTCCTTCACCACGAGGCAAAAACGGGCTCGCCGCCATGCCAATTATAATTGGATGGGCTTGGAAATGCAGACTGGCGTCGTCCCGGATTGTTGCTGATCCCCGGGTAAGACAGGGAGGAACTCGGCAAACTAAACAGGGCAAATCGGGCTTGTCAACCCGCCCATGCATTTCGCTTCTTGCACCGGTTTATGGCGATCAGCCGGAGTTCAGCTGAACGATCGGAGCCTCTGCTCGTACTATTGCTGTGAACTTAAACTTTTATTCTTTGGATGCTAAACCTAATCTTGAAAGGTCTGCGGCGGGCGGGCGGCGGGAAGAGGACGCGTGCAACCGGAAAAATTAAAAGACAAAAATCTGTTAACGAACGTTTAAATCGCGGCACGGCCGGCGCGCTGGTTACTTAAGCGCATTGATCCGCAACGTTGACGCGCCAGGCAGCACCGTCCGGCACCAGGGGTGCGAGGACGATAAGCGGCCGCCCTCCTGCCCGGTTCGGCAGCCTAGGCCCGCTGGAAATGCCGGAGAGCGCGGACGCGCCGCTCCCCTCTCAGGGCATCTGCTGTTTTCTATCTCGCGGGTAGTTCAAGAGCGGCGGTCAGGTCGCCGAGCGGCGGCCCGCCATGAGCGGTGATCGCGTCGGTGCGCGCTGCAAGGCCGGGCAATTGCGGCAGCGCGAAGCGCTTTGTGATCAGCAGTAGGATCGAACTCGTGTCGTAGAGCGTGTGATCGACAAAGCCCTTTTTGGCAAAGGGCGACACGATGATCGCGGGGATCCGCGTCCCCGGACCCCAGCGGTCGCCCTTGGGCGGCGCCACATGATCCCAAAAACCGCCATTCTCGTCATAGGTGACGATGACAACCATATGCGCCCATTGCGGCCCCTTCTGCAGATGCCGGATCACCTCGGCGATGTGCTCGTCGCCGGACATGACGTCGGTATAGCCGGCGTGCTCGTTCAAATTTCCTTGTGGTTTGTAGAAGGTGATCTGCGGCAGCGCACCGGCATCCACCGCTTTGATGAACTCACTGCCGCCGAGCCCGCCATCTTTCAGATGATCGGCGCGCGCCTTGGTGCCGGGCGCCATGTCGGCGAAATAGTTGAACGGCTGGTGATGGTACTGAAAATTCGGCACCGGTGCCGCGTTCTTGCCGTCGAGAGCGGCTTGCCAGGCGCCGGCGTACCACGCCCAGCTCACCCCCTTGGCGCTCAACAGGTCGCCGATCGTCTCCTGGGTCTGTGGCGGCAAGGTGGTCGGTTTCGCCGGGTCGGCAAGGGCTGGATCGCCGCCCGGCGCCGGTTTGTTGGCGCTCGGTTGAAAGGGCGGCTGCATCGTATTGATCGAGTAAAAATCGGGGCTCAGATTGCCGTCGCGGACAAATTTCGGAACACCGTCGAGCGCCGATTTTGGCGAGTTGGCGGCGATCTGCAGGGTCACGCCATCAGGCTCGACTGCGGCGATCGTCGCTTTGGCCGGGCTCTTATCGGCATCGGGATACTTGCCGGCGCAGGCGCAAACCAGCCAGAAATGGTTGGAAAACGAGCCGCCGAACGCACCCATGAAAAAATTGTCGGCCAGCACGAATTGGCGGGCGACATTCCACAGCGGTAATTTGCTGCCGTCGTAATGGCCCATGACCAGCCCGCCCGAATCGGCATAGGCGATGAACTTGTCGTTCTTACCACCATCGATCTGCATCTGGTTCTGGTAGAAACGGTGCCACAGATCATGCGTCGTGACGTTGAGCGGCGTGTTGAAGCCCTTGGGGTCGTCGATCGCAAACGGCATGTTCGGCAGATGCTCGGTCATTGCCTGCGTCACCGGCGGGACGACGCCCTTGGCGGTCAAACCATCCCACACTGGCGGCAATTCCTTGAGCACCGTCCCGTCGCGGTCGACCTGCTGGAATTGCGCCGGGGTCAGCCCGGACAGACCGTTAGCGCCGGGGAACGAGCCGTAAAGATTGTCGAAGCTGCGATTCTCGGCGTAAATGACAACAATGGTTTCGATATTGCCGAGGCTCGAGGGCGTACCCTCGGGACCGGCGGCCTGGATTGCTTGCGCCCCGCAAAAAAATGTCCCCAATGCGAGCGCAAGCACGGCACCGAGCTTCATACGAAGGATCTCCTGTAATCAGCGACGGACCCTTGCCATAGATTCCGCAGGGATCCGCAGGATAACTCTAGCCAATTCGATGCTTCAGTTTTGTGACAGGCTGCGCGAGTTTTATAAGGGGCGACTTATACTATCGGCCGGTGTGGCGGTCGCGTGTCTTTTGGGGCTGGTGTCCACCTTCGGCGCCGCCGCTCAGGGGATAGATCGTGCGGAAGTCCAGCGTCGGGCCACGGCGATGGCGGCGCTCGGGCGGCAGATGTTTTTCGACCCCTCATTGTCGGCCTCGGGGAAGATGTCGTGCGCGTCGTGCCATAGCCCGCGTCACGCATTCGGCCCGCCGAACGCGCTCGCGGTTCAATTCGGCGGCAAGGATATGCGGCATGCCGGAGTTCGAGCCGTGCCTTCGCTGATGTATCTGCAAGCTGTACCCGCCTTTACCGAGCATTTTTTCGACAGCGACGACGAGGGGGATGAAAGCATCGACAACGGTCCGACCGGCGGGTTGACCTGGGACGGCCGGATTGATCGCGGCCGCGATCAGGCGAAGATCCCGCTGCTGTCGCCGTTTGAGATGGCCAATGCCGACGTCGCGGATGTCGCCGACAAATTGCAGCGCACAACATATGCGAACGAAATCCGCCGGGTGTTTGGTGCGGCGGTTTTTGCCGACCCCGAACAGGCGTTTGGCGGCGCCGTCGAAGCACTCGAGGCTTATCAGCAAAGCTACCGGGAGTTTTATCCCTACAGCAGCAAATACGACGCCTATCTCGCCCGAAAGGCCCGGTTGACCGAAAAGGAGCGCACCGGGCTGTCACTGTTCGAGCAGCCCGCCAAAGGGAACTGCGCGCGCTGTCACATCAGTCAGCGAGGCAATGACGGCACGCCACCGCAATTTACCGATTACGGTTTTGTCGCACTCGGGGTGCCGCGCAATCCGGCGATCCCGGCCAATCGCGACCCCCTTTATTTCGATCTCGGTCTGTGTGGCCCGTTGCGCACCGATTTGCGCGACAAGCCCGAATACTGCGGCCGGTTCATCACTCCAACCTTGCGCAATGTCGCCACCCGACGGGTCTTTTTTCACAACGGATCGGTTCGCTCATTGCGCGAAGCGGTCGCTTTTTACGCCGAGCGCGACACTCGTCCCGATAAATGGTACCCGCGCGACGAAACCGGAAGGGTGCGCAAATTCAATGATTTGCCGCCGCGATACCGCGCGAACATGGAGAATGAGGCGCCTTTTGGCGGCCATCCCGGCGATCCACCCCCGTTTTCAGACACCGAAATCGACGCTATCGTCGCGTTTCTGCAAACGCTGACCGACGGCTGGCGGCCGCAGCGTTAGAGGAGGCTCCTGAGGAACAGATTGAGCCAGCCTTCAGCTTGCTCCGCTTGTTGTTTAAATAGCAAAATTGACAAATCCGGACTGATGTGGTAACTGCTATTAGGATCGCGATACCAAGGCGCGCTTGTCGCACGCGCTTGGCGTCGAGGGGGCGGCTGCTGAGCAAATGAGCATTCAGCGCCATACCCGAGCTCATTGACGCTGTCTCCTGTCGAATGAAGCAGTTCACATAGGGTTATTGCCGAAGAGACACAAAACTCTCTGGGCTAATTGGTATTCAGCCTTCTCCTCTGTTTGAGAGCAAATAGCGCGGTACCCAGTTCTTAACGGGTATTTAACCTTTCTATAGCCGATCTCTATTTGTTCTTCAGGAGCGGCGGCTACTGGCCTTCGTTAAGGAGATCTTATGTCTCGACTGTCTGTGGATGAATTGGAAACGATTGAGACTGCATATCAAGGATTTCGTGCATTTCTTGCCCGGAGCGGCATCTCGATCCGGTTAGGAAACGACTTCGATACGTACCTCAACATACGGGCCGCCCATGGCGACCGGCACCTTAACCAGGCGTTCGATCCCCGACATACAAAATTTAGTTCGGGTGATTTCTGGTTATTGGCAAAAAATATCGCGCGGGAGCCAATTGCGACCTATTGTCTGCGCCGATTTGTCGCCGACGATTTCTTTGATTTGGTTCGATCATTAAAACTCTGGCATTCCAAGCGTCCGCGACGCCTCGATCCTCGTTATATCGTCGACTGCAAGATTCCGCCTTTCGGGGGCGAGGTTGTGCACGGCGGTGGATTATGGATCCGAAACGATTATCGCGGCGCCTCGCGGCTAGCCTTCGTGATGCCGCATCTCGCTCGGGCAATTGCTATGCGGCTTAGGCCATTCGATCATGACAGCGGGATGATCCGCAATGATCCCGGTGATCGGGCCGAGGTCGCCGATCGCAAGGTGGTCTTTATGGGAAAGAACGTCTACGGGTTCGCGCGCGTGCACCGATTTGTCGACGGCTGGTTCCCACCCGAGCAAAGACATGCCGTTATGTATTTGTGCCACGCCTCGAGAGCCGAGGCGATCGCCTCGCTGATTGGCCCGCACCGGTTCGCTGTAACCTCACGGCAAATCGAGCTCCGGAAGCGATCGTTCATTGATCAGGACAATAAGCCGGTCGACGCGGCGCCCATCTTGTGCGAGCTGCAGCAGCAGACGAGCATAGGAATACGACAGTCCGTTCTCCACGATATCAATTAGCTGATAACTCGGCGCCGCGGCCGCGACGACTCGACGGTAATCCTCGATGGCATCATCGCGCATCAAGCCATCGGGCATCTCGCCCAATGAGCGGTTGGCATAGCCGCCGCCATAAGAATTAACCGCACCCCACAGACGGAAGCGATAGGCGGCCGGATTGGAATTGTCGGTATCCACAAGATGGGCTCTCCCGCAAGCGACATTCAAAACCTCAAACGAATCCAGTGACTCGTTGGACGGAAGCCGCTTTCCTCTGCGCGCACTGCCCCAAAAATTTAAGAGCTGAGCAAGCCATTCGTCCTCGGAAGCAAACGTGTTCAGAGGCCTGGACAACCGAACAGAACGATCGTCATCCCGCGATTTTACTTGCGGTCTAGCGCCCAGGACGGCGCTCGAAGCCGGTTTTCTCTGGGCTAATGTGTTGTGGATCAAATGGCGATTAGCACGATCACTTGACGCGTTTTGCTGCCACAGAGGCCGCGCCGCGTGCGGATCGCGCTTGGCCGCATTGTCCAATCGCCGCAAGCCCTCAAAGACATTGCTAAAGATTTCGCAACGCTCCGGGCCGCCTGCGATCCCGGGATAGGTCAGGATCAGACATTGCGGGCCGCGCGCGGCAATTTCGTAATAGGCGGCGACCGCAGCCAGCGGACTGACAACCGACGGCTCGAAAGTGACCGCGAGAGCATCGCGGATCGGCGCCACATGGACGAATCCGAGGTTTCTTACGGCGTTGGCCAATATGTCGATATGCTCAGCCTCGCGGCCCATCCGGAGCGCCAGCTGAGCTGGCTGGGCCGGCCAGACCTCGCCCAAATCATCGAACACGACCCCATGATGTTCGGGTGCAAGGGCTTGCAATTCGCATCGTCCCCAATCTGATCCTTTGTGTATCGGCGAATTCCTCAAGATTTCATGTATGCTGCGGCAGAATGCTTCCCGGTAAACTCATCCAAGCTTGGTGTAAGGGTAGCTGGGCAGCGCCAAGCGTTGGTCCAAATCCCGTCTCGCTTGCGTCACATCATACCGAGCACCACCGCCCCCTATCGGACTAAATCGAATCCACCAGACCAGGGATCATCAAGGCGCAATCTCAGCACCGAGGGCGCTGCGGTCCCGACATCACCGCGACGTGGCGGGAGACCGAGAATTGCCGGCCTGCGCTGCAGGCGAGGCCGGGTGTCTGGACGAATTTTGCGAGCGGGCGTCGCGAGTGCGCCCGACCGAGCTATCGCGCGCGCGACGCGGCGCTGGCGACAGCTTTGAGGGACGCGGTGACGATATTTTCGTCGATCCCGACCCCCCATAGGGTGACGTCTTGGCCGTTGCGGATTTCGACGTAGGCAGTGGCGCGGGCGTCGGCGCCAGCGCTCAATGCGTGCTCGCGATAATCCCCGATGGTCAGCTCGACGCCGCATTCGCGGCGTAGCGCGTCGACAAACGCGTCGATCGGACCATTGCCGACGCCTTCGATGTTGCGCTCGCCACCATCGATCAGGACCGTGGCGACAATTCTTCGCTGGTTCGGTGCGCCCGGTTCCGGAAACAAATTGTAATCACTGAGCGCAATACGGTCACGGCCGAGATAGGTCCTATCAAACAGCGACCATATATCAGCACTGCTCAGTTCCTTTCCGGTGCGGTCGGCGACGTCCTGGATGCATTTCGAAAACTCGATTTGCAATCCACGCGGCAGATCGAGCCCGTGATCGGCCTTCAGCACATAGGCAACGCCGCCCTTGCCTGACTGACTGTTGACCCGGATCACCGCCTCGTAGGTGCGGCCGAGGTCCTTTGGGTCGATCGGCAGATACGGAACTTCCCAGAACGTGTCATTGCGTTTTTCGAGCGCCTCGAAGCCTTTCTTGATCGCATCCTGATGCGAGCCTGAAAACGCAGTGTAGACGAGTTCCCCAGCATAGGGGTGGCGCGGGTGAACAGGCAGTTGATTGCAATGTTCAACAGTGCGCACGATCTCGTCGATGTCATGAATTTCGAGAGCGGGCTCGATCCCTTGGCTGAATAGATTCAGCGCCAACGTCATCACGTCGACGTTGCCAGTGCGCTCACCGTTGCCGAACAGGGTCCCCTCAACACGATCAGCACCAGCCATGACCCCGAGTTCCGCCGCCGCAACGGCGGTGCCCCGATCATTATGGGGGTGCAGGCTCAGCACGATGCTGTCGCGGTCGCGGATGTTGCGGCCAAACCACTCGATCTGGTCGGCATAGATATTAGGCGTCGCCATCTCGACAGTGGCCGGGAGATTGAGAATTGTCTTTCTCTCGGGCGTCGGCCGCCATACATCCATCACCGACTTGCAAATCTCAACCGCGAAATCGAGTTCGGTCCCGGTGAAGCTTTCGGGCGAATACTGATAGATGACCTCTGTCTCGGGCATTTTCTCGGCCAGGTCTCGAATGAGCCGGGCGCCGTTCACCGCGATATCGACAATGCCGTTCCTGTCGAGACCAAAGACTACTCGCCGCTGTAGGGTCGAGGTCGAATTATAAAGGTGCATGATCGCCCGCTTGGCGCCGCGGATCGATGCAAAACTCCGCTCGATCAGTTCAGGACGCGCCTGGGTCAGCACCTGAATCGTGACGTCTTCGGGCACGAGATCCTGCTCGACGAGCTCACGGACAAACGCAAAATCGGTCTCCGAGGCGGCTGGAAAACCGACCTCGATTTCCTTAAAACCGAGCTTGACCAAAAGACCGAACATCCGGCGCTTACGCTCCGGGCCCATGGGCTCGACCAGGGCCTGGTTACCATCGCGCAGATCGACGCTGCACCATATCGGCGCACGGTCGATGACCCGGCCAGGCCAGGTTCGGTCAGGCAAATTGATCGGCGTGAATGGGCGATATTTGTGAATTGGCATTTGGGGCATCGAAAACTCCCGATACGAAGGGTGCGGCAGATTGCGGCCGCTTAATCGACTGAAAGCTCCGCGGCCGGCAGCAACGGATTAGCGCCGCCGGCCGATTGTAAGTCGGCGACTGCGAGTTGCCGAGGCACCCTTCGAGAACTGAGTTCGGCCTATCGAGACGTGCGTCATTTGGTGGAGGAACATCGCGAGAACCGATTTCTTGCAGTTCCCAAGCGGGAACGAATACAGCTCAGACCGGCGCCTGTCAGGGCGCCGCGGCGGTAAGTCGGAAATCCTCGCGAAACGACATTGTCCTCTAGATAATGGAGCTTTAGGACGCAGGTCAACCCCGTTTGGCATCGCCCTTCTGCATTCCTGCCGGCTCCATAACAAGGCCGCCGCCCTGCCGGCGACTCCAGGTTTGCACGGCACGCTCACCGATGCCCACAGCGGGCCCCTGCACCCGGCTTGCAAAATCGAAAGTTTCACATTTGTAACGTTTTTGCCACTGTGGCCGTATAGCAACAGATCGCGGTAAAAACCCCAAATCGGATCGGTGTCGATTGACTCAAAATCGGGCGCCGATAGTATTTGCACTGTTGAAAATGTTTGGAGCGCTGTATCGATCGCTCGCCGATAGTAGTGGCCGAGACTGCGCTCTTTTGGTTCGTTGCTCGATCGTATCGAAACTAGGGGGCATGTTCGGGCAGCGTGAAGAATGCAGTGGTAAAGCGGGGACTTAGCCGTCGTTTAGTGCGGCCTGACATACGGGGGCGAAGTGGAACAGGCATCCCAGCAACCGAACATCGTGCCCTTTCCGCTGGCGGCACAACGGATGTCGCGGCGGAATGATAATTCTTGTTTGGCTATCGCTAACTCATATGAGTTTACCGAGGCGGAACTAGCTGTCTTATGTCGCTGGTTTTCCGCGATGAAGTACGCCTTTCCTGAAACCGAAGGCGTCATGATCGTCAGTCATTTGGAGAAGTACTCGGCGGTAGGCCTGTATACCCAGGCCGGACGCGCGCCGAACTGCCTGATCGCCAAGCACGAGACGCGCGAAGGCGTATGCTTTTTCTGGTCGACCGAATTTGATTCGCCGCGCCCGATCGCCGACCTTTCGGAAATAATTAATGCCCATATCCGCGCAATCGGGCCGCCGCGCAACGAAAAAGGTTGGCTCGACCCAGCGGGTTGGATGAGCGTTTACGCGTCGCGCTACATCGCAACGCAATTAGCGGTTGTGTAGCTCACCAATCTGGCCAAGGATATCGAGTTCAAGTACGGGCTGGAGCGATCTTGGCCCCGATCTTGCCTTAGTAATGGTATCCGATGGCCGACACTCAGGGTTTGCGCAATGGCGATCTGGTCCTGGTAACCGGCGGCGCCGGCTTTATCGGGTCGCATATCGTACACGGCCTAGCTGCTGCCGGGATGCGCGTTGTCATTGCGGATCTGCTGCGCTCGGACGGCAAATGGCGCAATATCGCCACGGCCCCGCTGCATGACTTCATTCGACCGGAGGCGATCTTCGACTGGCTGGCGGGTGCGGGCGACAGCATCGCGGCGATCGTCCATATGGCCGCGATCTCGACCACCATCGAGCCTGACGTCGACCGCTACGTCTCCAGCAATATTCGCCTGAGCCTCGATCTTTGGCATTGGTGCGCCGGCAATCGGACGCGCTTCATCTATGCATCTTCCGCCGCAACTTATGGCGACGGCGCCGCTGGCTTTGCCGACGAAGAGGGCCTCGGAGCCCTGGCCAAACTCCGCCCGCTCAATCCCTATGGCTGGAGCAAGCACATCGTCGATCGCCGGATCATCGACGATGTGTCGCGCGGGCGGCCCACGCCGCCGCAATGGGCAGGACTGAAATTCTTCAACGTTTACGGAGCGCATGAAGCCCATAAGGGCCCGATGCAGTCGATGGTCACCAAACTTGTACCCGTGATCCGCGCTGGTGAGGCGGTTACTCTCTTCCGCTCCCATAATCCGCAATATGCTGACGGCGGGCAATTGCGTGATTTTGTGTACGTCAAAGACTGCGCCGCAGTTGTCAAATGGCTATTCGACAATGCGCCGGTGAACGGTCTTTTTAATGTCGGCACGGGCAAGGCGCGCAGTTTCCTCGATCTCGCCCGGGCGGTCTACGCAGAGCTGGGAATAGAGCCGAATATTCGATTTATCGACACACCTGCGGCATTACGAACGCAGTATCAATACTTCACACAAGCCGATATGGGCAAACTGCGGGCGGCCGGTTACAGTAGCCGATTCCATACTCTCGAAAGCGGTGTCAAGGATTACATCTCCGGGCCCGGCTGACGATCGCGAGCGCGAGACTTCGGTCCAACCTTCGATAAAGAAGAACAGGACGCGCAGCGAACGTCTTCTTTTCCTATCTCGCTTCGCTGTTGGGCAATGCCTTGCGGCCGAGATGGCGAGCGACGGCGGCGAGATCGACCGGCTCCGCTGCAACCCGCCGGCTCTCTTCGCAGAGAATCCGCACGGTCTCGCGGACCTGATCCTCGGTGTGTTCTGCGGTTAGAAAAAATCGCAGCCGCGCGGCGCGTTCGGGGACAGCAGGATAGAGAATCGGCTGGACGTTGACGCCTCGCGCGAACATCGCTTGCGCGAGCCGGCCAGCGCGAATCGAGCCCCCCGTCATGATCGGAACGATCGAGGCGCCTACCGAGGCGCCAGCGTCGAGTCCCCCGGCCCGGGCCAAACTCAAAAATAAGGTGGCGATGTCATTTAGCCGGCGGACGCGCTCAGGTTCGCGCTGCAAAACCCCGAGCGCCGCCAATGCGGCCGCCGCGGCCGGTGGCGCCATACCGACCGAAAAAACAAAACCGGGGAGAACCAGTTTCAGATAATCGATAAATTCGGCGGGCCCGGCGATGTAGCCCCCGCAGGACACAGAGACTCTTGCTGAGCGTGCCCATCCAGATGTCGACATCGGTCGGGTCGACGCCAAAATAATCCGCGATGCCGAAACCGCGTGGCCCCAGAACCCCTAGCGCGTGGGCTTCGTCCACCATCAGCCAGGCGCGGTGGCGCCGCGCCACTTCAATGAAGGCCGGCAGGTCGGGCACATCGCCGTCCATGCTGTAGTGGCCCTCGATCGCTAGCAGAGCATGCCCGTTGCGCGGCCGCGCTTGCGCCAGCAGATGGTCGGCGGCCTGGTAATCGAGATGGGCAAACGGCACCCGCCGCGCCCCTGATAAACGCGCTCCTTCGACAATGCTGTTGTGGATCAGCGCGTCGTGGACAATCACATCATTGCGGCCGAGAAGGTGCCCGATCAGCGTAACATTGGTAGAATGGCCGCCGACCAGCGCCACACTGTCCTCGGCGCCGTGCAAATGGGCCAACGCGCGTTCCAGCTCGCGATGGATGGGCCGCTCGCCAGAGACTGGGCGGCTTGCCGATACCGAGGTGCCCCATTGGTCGATCGCCGCCTTGGCAGCCGCGCCGATGTCGGGATGGCCGTTCAGTCCCAGATAATTGTACGAGGCAAAATTGGCGTATCGCTTACCGTCTATTATGGTTTCCGCACCGGCGATACCCTCATGCAAGCGGAAAAACGGGTCGGCAATTCCGAGAAACGCCGCGGCGTCGCGGATCATGCGCACTTCCGCGGAGCCCTCCAGCTCCGGCACTCTCAGCCGGCTGGCCTCGCCGTCGGGTTCGGGGCCAACCCGGTCGGTCTTGGTCGATATTTCTCGTCGCGGCACCGCGGACACCTTTTGCAGGAGGCGCAGTTTTGCCTCCGGCGACAGACCAAACAGGTTGCGCCCTGGGTTCATGGCTAATCGGCAGCCGCTGTTGTTGGCTCGGGTCGCGTGCCGTTTATCGGGTCAAAAGCCTCGTGGCGCGCGGCTAGCGCGATAATTTCCGAGCCTTCCGGCGCTGGCGAGAGTGCGCTGCCGAGCCGTCGGGCCACCGAGGCGACGCTGGTTCCCTCAGCCAACGAGACGAGCGGCAAATCGATTGCTAGACGACTTTCGAGCGCGAGCCGCAGCTCGACCGCCATTAAGGAATCCATCCCCATTTGCGAGAGCGGACGGGCAGCGTCGATATCGCTCACCGACAGCCTCAGGATACGCGCCGCTTCCTCGGCGACCACGCTCCGCAGCATTACCTGCGCCGCTTCCGGACCGAGGCCGCGCAGTCTCTCGGCGAGCGCTTCGCTGTTAGGCGACGCATCGCTCCTATCTCGCACTTCGGAAAATAGCGGGTGCGCCAGTACCGGCAGAAGACGCTTTGCCTCGCCCCAGTTGGCTTCGGCGCAGCCAACGACCGGCAGCCCGGTTGCGAGCATCGCCGGCAACGCCGCCAGGGCTTGCGCCGCTGTAATCGGTATTGCCCCGAGCCGGCGCGCCAACCTCTCGCGCATTTCCGGCCGCTGAGCCAAATACCCTGCGTCCTCGATCGGTCCCCACGCTACCGCCAATGCCGGCCGGCCCTGCGCATGACGCTGCCTCGCCAGCGCTTCGAGGGCCATGTTAGCCGCTACATAGGCGCCCTGCGCCGGCGCGCCGAGGATGGTCGTCGCCGAAGAAAACATCAGGAACAGCTCGATTGGGTCATCGCGGGTGAGTTCGTCCAGCGCTACAGCGCCATGGAGCTTTGGGCGCAGAACTTGTTCGATGTCGAAGGCATCGATATCGGCCGTCAATTGGTCGTCGACCATCGAGGCCGCATGGACGATGCCACGCAATGGCGGCAGTGTCGTGCGAATGCGGTCCAGCACTTCGCCTAAGGATTCGATATCTGCGACATCACAACGGTAGACACGGACATCCGCGCCCGCCGACCTCAGCTCCGCGATTTTTTCTCGGCAACCGGGCGTCTCGGCACCGCGCCGGCCGAGCAATGCAATCGCACCGGCGCCGTGCCCGACGAGCCAGCGCGCAGTCTCGAACCCGAACCCCTCGACGCCGCCGGTCACGAGGTACGTTCCATCGGGGCGCGCCGCGAAGCTAGGCAGTTCTCGAAGGGGTAGCTTTGCTTGCGCGTCCGGAACCAAAACCACTTTGCCGATGTGGCCCGAGGACTGCATCAATCGGAAGGCGGCGTCAATCTCCGAATAGCCGAATGTTCGATATGCCAGAGGCCGGATCGCCCCTTGCTCCAGCAAGGTCGAAATTTCAGACAGCAATGACCGGGCGAGCGCGGGCCGACGCAATGGCAGTTGATCGATGTCGATCGCGAAAAACGAGATGTTCTGCCGCAACGGCCGCAGATGCACCCGCCGATTGAGATAGAAGTCGCGCTTACCAAGCTCGAGGAACCGGCCAAACGGTTTCAACACCTCGAGGCTGCGATCCATCGCCTCGCCGCTCAATGAATTCAGAACGACATCGACCCCCTCGCCCCCGGTTATCTCGCGCACCGCATCTGCAAAAGCAAGATCGCGCGAATTGAGCACATGATCCGCCCCGGCCAGCCGCAAGAATGTTCGCTTTATCTCCGAACCGGCGGTGGCAATAACCACGGCGCCGCGATGCTTCGCATATTGAATCGCGGCGAGCCCGACCCCGCCCGCTGCGGCATGAACCAGCACATGCTCACTCGGTTCGAGTTGCGCTAAATTGGCGAGCGCGTAGATGACCGTGACAAAGGCGACCGGCAAGGTGGCCGCGGCGGCAAAGCTTAAATCGGCGGGGATCGGAGCCACGGCGTCGGCGATTGTGACGGCCCGCGTCCCCAGCGCCTCCGGGGCGAATGCCATGACCCGGTCGCCGACTCTCAGACCTTGCACAGCGCTTCCAATGGCACGCACGATCCCGGCGCATTCGAGACCGAAGGCAGGCCCGGCAAAGCCGTCGATCAGCGCCTCTTCCGGCAAAAGCCCCATCGCCCACATGACATCACGGAAATTCAATCCCGCAGCCCGCACCTCGACCTCAACATCACTCGGGCCGAGAGGCTGCGAGGATCGCAGCACCCATCCGAGGGAGTGGAGGCCGCCGGCCAAACTTGCCGCCAATTTGACGGGCTGGTCTGGCATGGCGAGAACTGGCGCAAGCCCAGGCCGCAGTCGCGGAACCCGGCGCCCACGCGGTGTCCGCACGATCTCGGTTTCCACTGCCGCTGCCGCGATCTCTTCGGCTATTTGCCGAGCCTGCGAATTGGGTTCCACCGCACTGGCGATATCGACCATCCGGACCGACAAGTGCTGGAGCTCATTGGCCAGGGTGCGCGCAAAACCCCACAGGGCAGCACCAGCTAACCCGGCGCTCTGTGCTCTCGGCGTTGGTTGCTGTGCATCAACTGTCACGAGCCAGAGTGCGGCGCGCCGCTTCGCCGCGATATGGGCGATCTGAGCCAAATCCGCGATTTGCTGCGAGACTCCGGCCTTAGACGCCGGCTCTGCGGCGACAAAAATTACGATTTCCGAGCCGCCACCGGGGCTGTCCGCATCGTTCAATATCGCGGCATCGCTGTTCGGGGCTGCTACCGCCACCCGATAACCGGCGCTCCCCAACCGATCGACGAGCGCGCGGCAGAGCGGAGTGTCCTGACCGATCAAAACGACGCGAGACGGTGTCATCGATTCGACCGCAGCCAGCTTGTTGTCGCGCGGCGCATTGGCCCAGAATGCGGCAGCAGGCCAAGGGCCGATCGCCACCTCCGCACTGCCAGCGGAGCAAAACCCCGCGGCTGTGAGCTCGGCCTCCCACTCCTCACGCGAACGTAAAGGCGACAGAGCGCTGCCCGGGCGATCGCTCAACCACCAATCCTCGCTCTGCCCGAACACGATATCCCAAAGGGTGTGCGGCTCAGGATCGACGGCGAGAAAAAGTCCTCCGGCAACGACCAAATCACGCAGTTCAGCCAGTCGTCCGGCGCCAACATGCATCCGCGCGCAGGAATTGGCCGCCACTACAATATCGAACCGGGCATTGCCAATAGCGTCGCCAGGAAAGCCAGGCGCCCAATAAACGGCCGAGGCGCCGCCGTAGCGTTGCATGACCGTTGAGAGTCGGTCGACTTGCGCCGGATCGCCGCTGGTGGCGAGATAAAGGACTGTGATCGAGAAATCCGCCAAACGGTGCAGCAACCGCTCGGTTACAACGGGGTCGCCGCCGATTTCAAGAACTCGCAATGGTCGGTCAACGGGCCATTGCGCGACAATCGCCTCCAGCGCATCGCCGAGAAAATTGATGCCCGCGACGCTCGCAGGCGATCCCTGCAGCAGATGATCCAGCATTGCCGATGTCGAGGAAGATAGCGGCGCCGGTCCATCGGCGAGCAGCGTCGGCATCTCCGCCAGCGCAGCGCCGGCCAGCGCCAATTCGGCTACGAGATTCTGGGTATCGGCCAAGAGCGATCGCCAAATTTCTTCGGCGTCCGGCAGATCAGGTTCAGCCGCGAGCCGCCATTCGCCATCGGTTTCGGAGGCACCGCCCAGGCGCTCGACGGATCGGAGCAGACACGCCGCAACTGCGGCCGATGCGGGCGAAATCCGACCGTCATCAATCAGTTCTCGCACCGAAAAGGATCGGCCCGGACCGCAAAACGCGCGCCACAGCCGTGATCCCGCGGCGCCTATAAAGGCCTCAAGCAACGCCCCTTGTTCGTGACCCACTGGATTGGCTGTGCGGGTCGCCGCAATTTGCGGAAGGAGGTAATTCGCATCCTGCAATACAGCCGGAGGTTCAGCTTCGCCCAGAGGCGCCGCAAGCAGATCGATACGAAACGCGCGCTGCCCCGGCGATGCGCGGCGGTTCAGCTCGACACGCCGGAACCAGCAGCCGGTCAATTCGGCGACCATCCCACCCAGCTGATCATACAGCGACACATCCGCTGATGCGGATCTCACCCCGACGCGGGTCAACTGCAGTTGAGCACTCCGGGCGACGCGGCCAAACGGGGCTGCGAGGCGAACTCTTTCAAAGCGCCACGGCAAAAAGCAGGTTTCCGCTGTTTCCCGTTGGCTTAATGCCAGCAGCGCCAGCATCCCCTGCAGCGCGCCATCAAGCAAAGCCGGGTGCAATAGATAGGGATCCAGCGGTTCGTCGATCACGCTCGGGTCGAGGCGCGCAATCGCCCGGCCGCCATCGAGTACCTCGACCCGATCCACGGTGCGAAAGCGGGCGCCGTAATGCAAGCCCAGCGAACCCGCCAACCGATACAGACTGGCCCTGTCAATCCTCTCTGGGTTTGCCGTTGCATCCGCCCAATGCACTGGCATCGGAGGGTGGCTGGCACCCGCAATGCGGCCGACGGCGTGGTGCGTCATCGGCTCATCTGACAGCCGCGGCCGGCTCATCAACTCCCAATCACCATCTTCTGAAATCAGGCCGGTACGCAGTTCGCGCATGCGTCCCTTTTCAAACGGCAAGGGTCGCCGTATCTCGACGTCGGCAGCTTCGAGAATTGCGGCATCCGGCCACCGCGACCGCGCCGCCGCGAGCGCCATCTCAATAATCGCAGCCGCTGGAAATATCGCTAATCCGTCAACAACGTGGTCGCCAATCCACGGAAGCACTTGCTGATCAAGGTGATTTAACCAGCCGGCTGGATGGCCGCGCTGCCTATACCCGAGCAGAGGGTGATCGTACGCCGGATCGAGGAGTTCGGCAGCCTCCACGGTCTTGTCAAACCAGAAATCTTTGGCGATCCCACGGGTAAAGCGGGGCACCGCGAGTATTGGCGTACCCGTCGAACTGCGGCGACGCCGGCCAATCGTACCCAGCCGTGTAGCATTTTGCCGCAATGCCATCGAACGGATCTATTCCGCCATCCCTGCGTGAAAGGGTCGTCAGTAGGCGGCCTTCTGCTGGTGCGCTGCGCAGCCCATCCGTCAAATAGGACTGGAGTATCGGACTGGGCCCGATCTCGACAAAAATACGATACCCGTCGGCAATCAGCGCCGCCGTTGCTTCCGCAAACCGAACTGGATGTCTGATGTTGCTCCACCAATAATCAGCGTCGAGCCGTTCATTTTCGATCACTGAGCCGGTCACCGTCGATGCGAACCTTGTCTTGGGTCGCCGCGAAACCAGCCCTTCCAGATTTTCGAACAACTCGTCTCGGACTGGCTCCATCAGTCGAGAGTGGAAGGCGAAGTCGAGATCGAGCGGCCGGCACCAAATCCTTCGCGCGCGCGCTTCGGCGACGAGTTGCTCGATTTCGTCCCCAGTTCCTGAGACAGTCACCGAGTGCGCGCCATTCAGGGCCGCAATCTCCAGCGCACTGCCAATCTCGGCGAGAAGCTCGACTGTCTCCTGACCGCCGAGCGCCAGCGCCGCCATGCGACCCGTTCCATAGGTGCGCTGTTGACTGCGGCTGCGAGCGACGATGACCCGCGCCGCATCGGCAAGCGACAAAGCGCCGGCGCTCCACGCGGCCGCGATTTCTCCGACGCTGTGTCCAAGATGGCCACCGGCTACGATCCCGTTCGCCCGCAATGCGCTGACAATACCAATCTGCACCGTAAAAAGCAGCGGCTGGGCAATGTCGGCGCGAGCAAGCGACTTCGCGTCTACCCCATCCTCTATTCGGGCGGTAACCGACCATCCAAGCTCGCCACAGAGGTGTTTGTCGACGTCTTCGACAGCAGCGCGAAACGCCGCATTGCTACGCAACGCGGCTTGCCCCATGGCGGGAATTTGCGCGCCATTGCCGGAAAAGACAAAGGCGAGCCGGCCTCCGTCGACTGCGGTTCCAGTGACGATTTCGGCCGTCGTCTCACTTGCTCGGAAACCGCCGAGAGCATCGGCAAGTTTGTGACGATCGGCGCTCTGGATGGCCAAGCGATGGCGTTGATGGTCGCGTCCGCGGGCCGCAGCGCGCAGCAGACCGGGTAGCTGCTCATCCATCGCCTCAGTCAGCGCCTTTTGCCAACTGCCGGCCAATGCGCGCAGCGAGGTCTCGGTGGCGGCAGAAATTACCAGCGGCGGCAGCACTGATAAATCCGGCGGCTTTGCCGCTGGCGATGGCGCTGCTGCGAGCACAACATGCGCGTTGGTGCCGCCAAAGCCGAAAGAGTTCACCCCGGCAATGCGGCGCTCCAGCGGCGTCAAGACAGGCTCGGCAGACCGCACCAGTCGCAAATTGAGCGCTGCGAAGTCGATTTTCGAGCTCGGGCTTTCGCAATGCAATGACGGCGGCAAAAGGCCGCGTTCCAGCGTCAATGCCGCCTTCAGCAGCCCAGCCATCCCCGATGCCGGTTCCAAATGGCCGATATTGGTTTTGACCGAACCGATCGGCAGCGGCTCCCGCCGCCGCGGACCGAGCGAGCGGCCGACTGCAGCAGCCTCGACTGGATCTCCCGCCGGCGTTCCAGTGCCGTGCATTTCGAAATAGACAAGATCGTCTGCCGCAATATCGGCCTCCTCGTAGACCGACTGCAGCAGCGTCGCTTGCGCGGCCTCGTTCGGCAACGACAATCCGATTGTGCGGCCATCCGAGTTGGCGCCGGTCGCCAGCACCAGCGCGCGAATCGGATCTTGATCGGCCATCGCCTGGGCGAGCGGCTTTAAAATGACGACGCCGGCGCCTTCGCCGCGAACATAGCCATCGGCGCGCTCGTCGAAGGCAAAGCAGCGGCCATTCGGCGATAGCATCGACGCACGGCAAAATCCGAGAAATGGATAAGGCGTTAGCAGTAGATTGACGCCGCCAACGATCGCGCTCGAAATCCGGCCAGCCCGCATCGCCTCGCAGGCTTGGTGCAGCGCCACCAGCGATGACGAGCAGGCGGTGTCGACCGTTAAGCTCGGCCCGCGAAGATCGAACACATAGGAAATGCGGTTGGCAATAATGCTCAGCGCATTTCCGACCATGAAGTAGGGATCCGCGGCTGCGGGATCGCCGAGGCACAGATCCGAATAGTCGGTCGCCGACGCACCGATATAGACGCCGATATCGCCTCCGCAGAGGCGGCTCGGAGGTATTCCGGCGTCCTCCAAAGCGTGCCAAACCAATTCCAGCAGGATCCGCTGTTGCGGATCCACTTGCACCGCCTCGCGCGGCGAGATACCAAAAAAAGCCGGCTCGAACCGGTCGATCCCATCAATCAGCCCGGCAGCCCAGGTGTAGCTCTTGCCAGGTTCGCTGCGCTGCGGATGATAAAAGAATCGGGTCGCCCATCTGTCGGAATTAACCTCGCTTACAGCATCCTTCCCGGAGATGAGCAGTTGCCAAAAGGCTTCGAGGCCATCGGCGCCGGGAAAACGACAGGCGGCTCCGACGATGGCAATCGGCCCCTCACACGCGAGCGCCGAACGGCAACTCCGAAGCACCAATTTTCCCCCTTCCCCCTAGCCTTAGGGTCGAACCGCTAAACTTCAGCTTTGGGTAATCGTACAACCTATTCGGTCTTTCCTCGTCGAACATAGCAGTGAATGTCAACCGCACCCGATGCGATTAAAATCTCCAGGGGCCCGTGCAAATCGGCCGAACCGATCCGACACGGCAAATCAAGGCGTTTCTCGCGCCAGCGATTTGGGGGCAAGGAAATCTTTCAAGATTTCTGGCTGCGTCAACGTGGAGTCATAGGTCCGGCCGGAGACTATGATCGGCAGCCGAAGTTAGTGCCGCTCCAAGAGTCCAATTCCGACCAGTAATCCTGGGCGAAGTTACTGGCGATCAGCGGAATCCCTCTAGTCATTTTCGCAATTCCAAGCTCATCCGAGCTACCCACGACGCACTCGCTCTCGTTAGCGGTGGAGTACCGCGAGCGCGCTGTAAACGAGGCGGTCAACCTCGATGCCTTCGCGTGACAGTCGTTCGCGGGTTTTGAAGGCGCGCTCGCCGGGAATGCGGATTTCTTCGGCACCCGGGGCCGGCGGAACGCTCTTGATGCGGCCGATCAGCGTGGTGATCTCGCGCTTGAACTCATCCAGCGGCACCAACAAATCGGGCTTGAATACGACAAAGAGGTAGCCGTCGTCCCCATCGGGATCGATTGCCGAGCCCGCCAACACCCCCAAAGCCTGCACGATAAAGCCGAGGCCGTATCCTTTATAACCGCCAAACGGCAACAACGCGCCGTGCCGCGCCGCAGCTGGCTCGCGGGTCGGCTGGCCGGCCAAATCGATCGCAACACCCTGCGGCAATAATTGCCCGAGGCGCTCGCGCAACGCCAACTCGGTCCCCATAAAGGCCGAGGTTCCCATGTCGAGAACGACCGGCCCTTGCGACGATGGCATGCCAAAGGCGATTGGATTGGTTCCGAGCGCCGCGCGCGTCCCACCAAACGGCGCCACGCTGCGCGCCGAACTCGCGGTGTGCATACCAACGAGATCGGCCTTCGCGATCATCTCGCAGTAATAAGCGCTGCGCCCGCTCATCCAGCTGTTGGTCACGCCAATGACCGAAAAACCTCGTCGCTCGGCTTTTTCGATCGCAGCGCGCGTGGCGTAGTACATCGCCAGCATGCCGACATTGTTGCCGCCGTCGTAGAGCGTCGACACCTCGGTCTCGCGAATGACCGTCATCGGGTGGCGGGGCTGCTTGAAGCGGCGATGCTCGGGGATATTCAGGATTTTCGCCAAACCCGAGTACTCGTAGCCGCACAACGCTGCGTCGATCATGTGATCGGCGAGAATCCGGGCCTCTTCGGCGTCGTAACCGATGCCACGCAGCGCCCGCTCCGAGTGCTCGCGGGCTTCTTCGACGGTCAGATGGATGCGGTCGGTCGCCATTTGCCCCTCGCAAATCCGTCCATCCGGTCAGTCGTGTTCGACCCGAAACACGGCCTTGCCCGGGATATGGCGGTCGCGCAGTTTCGGGCCAATCTTGGCGAGGTCGCGCCAGCTGCTCTCGACCAGCGCGAGCTGCAGCGACCCATCGGCCACGAGCGACGCCAACAATGCCAGATCGCGGGCGAAGCGCTCTTCCGGCTCAGACGTGAAGTACGAAAAGCTCTGGATGCGAGCGTTCGGGTGTTCGGCAAAGTCACGGAAGTTGATCGGGGTCGGCTCGCCTGACGAATTGCCGAAGATGACGATCACCCCCTTTGGCTCGATGCGCGCGATCGCGGCCGCAAGCGACGCGCCGCCTACTGCTTCGAGGATCAGCCCGAATTGCCCTTTCGCCTTGTCGACGCCGTCGACAATTGTTTCGGCGCCGCGCACATGGCGGCCGCGATCGGGCGAGCCGACGATCGCGGTGACATGGGCGCCCGAGCGCGCCGCGATCTGTACCGCCATGTGGCCGACGCCACCCGCGGCCCCCGTGACCAGAACCCGCTTGCCGAGCAACGGCGCGCCGTGGCGCAATGTGCGCAATCCCGTCAGCCCGGCGACCGGCAACGCCGCCGCGGCTTCGAAGGCGACATTGTCGGCCAGCACCGCCATCCGGTGCGTCGGCACCGCTGTGCGCTGAGCCCAGCCGGCAGTGTCAGTCAGTACGACGACCCGGGCGCCGGCTTTTGGGCCGCTCCCATCGGCGGCCGCTTGCACCACGACGCCCGCAATGTCCTGTCCCGGCCGCCAGCCTTCCGGGCGGGTCTGCATCAATCGCAATTCGCCGCGGTTCAACGAAAACGCGCGCACCTCGACCAGCGCCTCGTTCGCCGCCGGGGCGGGCTCGGGCACCTCGCGTATCTCGATTGGTGCGCTCCCATTCGGGGTGTTGACGATCGCCAGCATGATTGCCCCTTGCCCCTCACCCTCCTGCTACGCGGGTCCCTCCCTCTCCCCGCACGCGGGGGGAGCGGCTTCGCGAATGGGATCAGTTGAGCCGCAAATCAGTGATGTGCTTGGGGTCGGGCTTCAATTCACCGCGCTCGACCTTGGTCACGATCTCGGTCAGGATCTTGTTGGTCGGCGCTGCGATCCCGACCTCCTCGCCTTTTTTGACGACAAAGCCGTTCAGGAATTGGATCTCGGTGCGCCGCCCCTTGACCATGTCCTGACCCATCGAGGGGCGATGCTCACCGCCGCCGGGTCTGTTGGCCTCGGCGAGCCGATGCTCGTCGATCTCCTTTTGCGCCGCCGGATCGCCCTCGCCGGCGCGCGCCAGGGTCTCGGGGTCCATATGGCTGACTTCGTCAAAATTATACCCGAGCGCCTGGCCGACGCGGATCGCCTCGCTGCCGAGCCGGTTCGAGAAATGGCGGATCGCGTCATTCTTGGTCATGTCGCGGGTGATCATGCCGGTGCAGGCCGACAGCCCGTTGCCCATCACGTTGGTTACGAGCTTCGACCAGCGCTCGCCCCATAAATTCTCGGTAACCATCGCGCTGTCGGCATAGCTGACGAGCCGGCAGATTTCCTTGGCGCGATCCGTGACCCGGCCATGCACCTCGCCGACGCGGAACACGGTGTGGCGCGCGCCCGATTTGCCCGCCGCCCGCCGCACCTGCCCCGGCGCGTGCAGTTCGACGGTAATCGAGCTGGCGATCGACCCCAATGTCTTACCCCAGCCGACAATGCCGGCGATCGTCTCCTCATTCATGCAATTCTGCAGCGACACGACAAAGCCGGTCGGCGCCAGGTATTGCTTGATCAGCGTCGTCGCCCAGGCGGTGTCGTAGGATTTCATGCAGACAAAGGCGATGTCGATCGGCGCCTCCTTCGCCAATTGCTGCGCCTCGGTCACATGCAGCGCACGCGGCTTGACGGTAAAAGGCTCGACATCGCGGATGTGGGTGACCCGCAGGCCGTCGCTGCGGATGGCCTCCACATTCTCGGGCCACGGATCGATGTAGGTCACGTCTTCGCCCGCCTGCACCATATGCGCCCCGGCATAAGCCCCGACGGCGCCCGCGCCGACGATCGCGATCTTGTTTTTCGCCATAGGTCTCCTCCGCACAGCTTCGCGGCGCGGATCGCCGCGCGTTTCCAAGATCGATCCTAGTACGGGCAAGTCGTCCGCGTCACCCTATCGCTTTGGCGGGGCGGGTTTGCTTGGCGGAACAGGCCTGTTTGGCGGGACCGGCCTGCGCGGGCGCGGCGCGGCGTGAGACCGCGCCGATGCCTTGCGCCGGCTTGGAGCTCTCCGCCTTTTCGCAGGCTTTCGTGGGGACTTTGTCGCGACGCGCCAATCCACGATCATGCCGACCGGAATAGCGAACAGGGCGAGCGCCATCACACCGCTCGCGACGCGAGCGAGTGCGGTAAAATCGGCCGCAATGACGACGAGCCCGAGGACAATTCCGACGCCAAAGGTCAACAGGGCGATCTTGGTATAGCGCATCCGTTGCAGCCGCCGAGCGGGACCCGTAATCTGCCAACAACACAATCAACACGGCACCGGGGTGCAGCGCCAACGCCAAAGAAGGGAAAAGGATGATCGAGGTCGAGCGGCCGACGGACCTTAAGCAATTTGTCGGGAAGGAGATCGGCGTCAGCGATTGGTTCACGGTTGATCAGGCGATCATCGACAAATTCGCCGAGGCCACCGGCGACCACCAATGGATCCATGTCGATGTCGAGCGCGCCAAACGCGAGATGCCGGGCGGCAAGACGATCGCTCACGGCTATCTGACCTTGTCGCTGGTGCCGCGTCTGGCAGCCACGATCTACCGGGTCAAGAACCGTTCGCGCGGGCTCAATTACGGCTCGAATCGGGTGCGCTTTACCGGCCAGGTTCCGGCCGGGTCGCGCATCCGGCTGCGCCAGAAAATCAAGTCGGTCGAGCCGGTCGAGGGCGGCGGGGTACGCATCACTTCCGAGAGCACAATGGAAGTCGAGGGATCGGACCGCCCGGCATTGGTCGCCGAAACCATCAGCATGCAATTCGAGTAATTGCGCTCGAATAACGGCCGAAGTGCAACCAAACGACAGGCGAGGAGGGAAATCCGATGGCAACCAATCTGACGAACGAGCAGGGCTCTTGCATCTATCTCGGACTGGCCGGCGAAACCGGCCGCAGCCGGGTGGTGGATACGGGGCTGTTCCGGATGGCCGACGGCGCCGATGAATGGGAGCCGCTGCAGCGCGGCTTGCCCGAAATGCCGGCGGTGCGGGCCTTGGCGGTGCACCCGCAGAATCCCGACATCGTCTATGCCGGGACGCAGTCCGG
The DNA here is from genome assembly GCA_963777435.1 of uncultured Alphaproteobacteria bacterium. Taxonomy (GTDB): domain Bacteria; phylum Pseudomonadota; class Alphaproteobacteria; order ATCC43930; family CGMCC-115725; genus AP-15. The sequence continues at coordinate 381,859 of CAVZQT010000003.1, read as the reverse complement.
TCCCTATCGCAGCGCCGATCGCGGCGAGCATTGGGAAAAGGTCAATGTGCCCGATCACGGCCTGCCGGTGTGGTCGATCCTGTTTCATCCCCACGACCCCGACGTGATCCTCGTCGGTTATGAGAATTGCGAGATCTACCGCAGCGACGATGCCGGCGAGCACTGGACCCGGCTGCCGGTCAGCGTGCGCTTTCCCGAGATCACCACAGCACCCGGCGCCAATCCCGCAAAGCGCGTCCTGATGCTCGACGCCAGCGCAAGCGAGCCCGACCACCTCTATGGCGCGATCGAAGTCGGCGGCACGATCCGCTCAAAAGACGGCGGCGAGCATTGGGAGAACCTCAGCCACGGGCAATATGTCAACGACGACATGGTCGATATGCACGGCGTTCTTGCGAGCCGGTGGCGGCCGGGCAATGTGTTCGGGATCGCCCGATCGGGCATGTTCCGCAGCGATGACGGCGGCGATCATTGGCAGCATGTTCCGCTGGAGCCGCTCAACCCGAAGGGCTACATCTACTGCCGCGACATTCGTGAGGTGCCCGGAAATCCACGCCATCTCTGGGTCGCGGCGGGAGCCGGTTTTCAGAGCGATGCGGGTACGTTGCTGCACAGCCGCGATGGCGGCGACAGCTGGAGCCGGGTGGATATCGGTGCACCGGTGCCGCACACGATGTTCAAGATTGCCTTTGACGAGAGGCAACCCGCGCTGATGTCCTGCGCGACGAACGGCGGCGAAGTCTGGTCGAGCCTCGATGGCGGCGAGACCTGGACCGCCCACAAGCCGCCGCCGTCGGGCAAGCAGGTCTACGCGCTGGCTCGGGGCTGATCCTAGCCGCTCGGGCCGGCCGCCGGTGCGCCTGCGTGGATTTCGCGCTGACCGAAGAGCAACAGCGGCTGCGGCAGCGCTGCCGGGCGCTCGCAGTCGATTCCGCCGCCCGGTCGGCCGAGCATGACATTCTGCCGCCGCTCAAGCTGATGCGAGCCGACCGAGACCTGCCTGTGCATTGAAAGACTGCGTGCCGGCTAGTCAGCGTCGATCAGCGCGAGCCGATTGGTTGCCGGCTCGTAATCGAGGACAAAGAGGGCGGCGTTGCGGGCTCTGACCGGCATGGCTCCCGGCGGCAATGCGTGTTTGACGAGGCGGCGCACCATCGCGCCATGGCTGGAGACCCCGATCCGGCGATGTGGATGGGCTTCGGCTAAGCGCCGCAACGCCGCCAGCCCGCGAGTCAATGTCTCAGCGCCGGTCTCGCCGCCCGGGAACGCGACGTTGTCGTCGCTGTACCAGCGCTCGGTCAATTCGGCGCCAAACCGCGCCTTGGCCTCCTCCCACAGCATGCCCTCGGCCAGCCCGACGCTGACCTCGCGCAAGCCGTGGTCGGTGATCACCGGCACATTTAGGGCTTCGGAAATAATCCGCGCTGTTGTCAACGCGCGCGACAGATCACTCGAGACGACAGCATCGAGCCGTTGGGCCAGCAGTCGCTGCGCCAGCGCTTCGGCCTGGGCAAGGCCGTTTGCGTTGAGCTGCGTGTCGGTGTACCCCTGCAGCCGCCCTTCCCGGTTCCAGTCAGTCTCGCCATGGCGAAACAAAAACAGGGTCAACCGATCGGCAACGGGCTCCATGCGGCTCTCCATGATCTCCGATCACGCGGCGGAAACGCGAATCGGTATACCAGTCGAGCCCTGGCTGCGGGAATAGCTCAAGCGATTAACGCGCATCGGTTCTGCTGACGAGCACCATCGAGAAATACGGGGCTTCGTCGATTTCGGCCAAGGGCCGGATGCGCTGTTCCGGCAAGCTCGCCCGCTCGACGCAAATCGCACCGGACAATCGGCCGAGCTGCTGCAGCACGCGTTTGACCTTGGGCAAATGCCGCCCGAGTTTGATGATGGCCGCGATCTCGGCCGCGGCAAGGCGGCGCGCGAACTCGGCCTCGGCGAGGGATGCGGGGATCACCGTCAACGTCTCGTCGCGGATCACCAGAGGTAATTTCGCGGCTGCTGAACACGCCGTCAGTGACGAGACGCCGGGGATGATCTCAACGGGATAGCAGTCCCCCAGCCGCGTCAGGACGCCGATAAAGCTGCCGTAAAACAGCGGGTCGCCCTGGCACAGCACAGCCACATCGCTGCCGAAATCGAGTTCGGCGGCAATCGCGTGGGCCGCCTGATCGTAGACTTCCGCGGGTGGAGGTCCAGCGCGCATCGGGAAGCGGATGGCAATTTCACGCTGTCCTCGATCGAGCCATTTGCCGACGATCGCGCGCGCAAAACTGTCGCCATGTTCGGGCGCCGGATAGGCGATGACCGCCGCCGCGCGCAACAGCCGCAGCGCCTTCAAGGTCAGCAACTCCGGATCGCCGGGCCCGACCCCGATGCCGTAAAGCCGCCCCGACTGCCGCAAGCTCATCTCAGGATGACTTGACCAGCGACAGTTGCGTGACGGGCGCAAGCGTCCGCCACATCAAATGCGCGCCGGCGGGCTCGGCCCGGCTGACCGCGATGCGGGTCAACGCCCCGCCATACCGCGATTGCCACTCGAACAGCCGCGTTTCACCCTCGACGGTCACGACGTTGGCGACGAGACGGCCGCCCGGCCGCAACGCCGCCCACAGCGCCGGCAATAATTCGGGCGCGCCAATTCCGCCGCCGACAAAGATCGCATCCGGCTGCGCGAAGGCGCGATGCGCCTCGGGAGCCGAACCGACAACGACGTGCAGCCCCGGCACGCCGAGCAAGACGGCATTTCGTGCGATCATCGCCCCACGTGCGGGGTCGCGCTCGACCGCAACCGCGGTACACCGCTCGCCAGCGCGCAGCCACTCGATCGCAATCGAGCCGCACCCGGCGCCGATATCCCACAATGTCTCATCCGCCTTCGGCGCCAAGGCCCCGAGGGTTGCGGCGCGCACCTCGCGCTTAGTCAGCTGGCCGTCATTTTCGAACGCGTCATCGGGTAAGCCGGCGAGACGCGACAACGGTCGCGCATCCGGCCCGGCGATGCATTCGAGCGCGATCGTGTTGAGGTCCGGGACGCGGCGCTCGTCCCAACGGCGCGCTTCGAGCGCAATCACCGCCTCGCGCGGCCCACCGAGATGGCTGAATACGGTCAGCCGGCTCGGCCCCCAACCGAGCTCGGTCAGCAATGCGGCGGCGGCGGCCGGTGTAGCGCCGTCCTCGGATAACGCCATCACCCGGCGTCCCGGCGCTAGATGGAGGCGCAGAGTATCGAGCGGACGCCCATGCAGACTGATCGCCGCAAATTCGGCAAGCGGCCAACCGAGACGGGCGGCGGCGAGGCTGAACGCGCTTGGCCGCGGCAAAATGATCATTTCGCCGGCGGGGAACCGTCGCGCCAGAACAGCGCCGACGCCATACCACAGCGGGTCGCCGCTCGCCAAAACGACCACCCGTCGGCCGCGATTTGCTGCGATTGCGTCGATCGTGCGAGCAAGCGGGCGATCCCAGACCAGGCGCTCGGCGCTGCCCTCGGACGGCGGCATCGCCATATGGCGCTCGCCGCCGACCAACAATTCCGCGGTCTCGATCAGGGTACGTGCGGCCGCCGACAGGCCGATTAAACCGTCCTCGCCAATGCCGAGGACCGCGAGCCAAGCCTTCATCGGCTGCCGGCGAGCGCGTTTACGGCCGCCGCCGCGACGGCGCTGCCGCCGCGCCGCCCGTGCAGGGTGATGAACTCGATCCCGTTGCCAAAAGCGGCGAGGGCTGATTTGGCTTCCGCCGCGCCGACAAAACCGACCGGGAAACCGAGGATCAGCGCCGGCTTCGGTGCTCCTTCGGCGAGGATTTCGAGCAGGCGAAACAACGCTGTCGGCGCGTTGCCGATCGCGACCACGGCGCCGTCGAGATGGGAGCGCCACAAGTCGACCGCCGCCGCCGAGCGAGTCGTACCTTGTTCGGCGGCGATCACGGGAACCGCGGGATCGCGGAGAAAACACAGGGTTTCGTTGCCGGCGGACAGCCGTTCGCGGCTGATCCCGGCCATGACCATCGCCGAGTCGACGAGGATCGGCGCACCCGCTTCGAGAGCAGCATTTCCCGATTGCGGCGCTTTTGACGAAAAGGCGAGGTCGTCGAGGATCGCAACATCGCCCGCCGCGTGCGCGATCCGCGCCGCCACCGCGCGCAGCGGCTGGGGAAAGCGCGAGAGATCCGCCTCCGCCCGAACGATCGCGAAGGATTTGCGGGTGATTGCCTCGGAGTTTCGCAGGTAGGCGTACGTTTGGGCTAGCCCCTCACCCCGGCTCTCTCCCCGCTTGCGGGGAGAGGGAGGGACCCGCGCGACGTGAGGGTGAGAAGCAGCCCCAGGGACCGCGATCGGGCGCTGGCGGGCGGTGGTGACTCCGAGGGTCCAGGCCTCTTCGCGCTCGACCTGGACGCGTTGCGTGGGCGTCAGCGCCGGATCGCCCAGGAACAATGCCGCCAAATCTCCGGCCCCGTCGCGCGCAGCGAGATAACCGGCGACAGCACGGACTTGCGCGGCATCCTTGGTCTCGTGGGGCGCGGGCTTGACCGCCCACAATGACGGATAGACTTCGGCCATTGCGATCTGAGCCCCGTCCGGAGGACGGAGGCCGGTCTCCAACGGCCACACCTGTGTCCGGCCGCGCCAGCGCGGGTCGTCGCGCAACGCACGGGCCACCGGAATGCCGGTCAGGGCCTGGCCGCCGACCGAGCCGGCGCCAAGCAATTTCCAGCATGGCTGCGCGCTCGGAATATGGAGATCGACGATGCGGCGCTCGGCTAGGCCTTCGCTGTCGTGGCGGCGGTGGTGCTTCCCTGCCAAATGCGCGCGTAGCGGCGCCTTCGGGCAGCCCCAGAACGGAAAACCGCCCCCCGAGACTCGGTGATTGAATGCCGCGGCAACATCGAACCGGTTGTTGCGGTTCTCTTTATCGTCCTCGATCAGAGCCGCGATCTCGTCCCAAACCGCGCGCCACGGCGGCCCGGCGAGCCCGAGCCGTGCGGCAAACCCCGCCGGGTAGCCGAATGGGAAATCAAAGCCGAGTAAGACCCGCCCGCTCGCAGCTTCCAGCCAGCCGCCGATCAGCTCTCGCGCGGCATGGCGGGTCGGCGCATTGACCAGGGTTTCGCCTGCGGCATCGCGCCGGCACAACCAGATGCTGTCGCGCCCGGTGCGCGGCACATTCGCAGCGCTCCAATCGACCATGATGAAAGTTTCGAACATCACCTGTCGTGATGATGGTCGTGATCGTGTGGGTGGTCGTGTCGCACAGCCTTCCCGTTGCCGACACCGATGCCGCGAACGTGATGATGATGGCCAGCCTGCGGCGCTCCGGTGTCAGCTTCGTAGCCGATAATCTGCGTGCGGTATTTGCATAGCTGACAGTTCATCGCCGGCGACCTCTCGCCCAGCAGTTCGACCTGCTCGCAAAATGCGTCGAGTACCGCCGGGTGGTCTCGCAGATAAGGCGCGTTGACGATTTCGATATCCGGGAAAAGCCGGGCCGCGGTGTCGCTTTGGTCGTAGATGCGTTTGACCAGGACGCCGGTGAACAGAAAATACGGGAACACGACGATGCGGCGGAAACCCAGCCGGGCAGCACGGGTCAGCGCGGTGTCGACACGCGGATGGGCCACGCCGCTGAACGCGGCTTCGGCCCAGCCGAAGCCCATACCTTCCCACAGCATGCGCGCGACTTTGGCGATATTGGAGTTCGCATCGGGATCATTGGTACCGCGTCCGACGACGATCAGCAAGCTGTCGGAAAGGTCGGCGGAGTTCTCCGGCAACGCCGCCTGTATGCGGTCGGCGGCCGCCATGAGCAATTTGGGGTTGATCCCGAGGTCGCGGCCAAAGCGCACCTCGACCTCCGGATTGTCGGCGGCGAAACTATTAATCTCCCAGGGAAGGTCGTTTTTGACATGGCTCGCCGCGAACAGCATTCCGGGTGCGGCGAGGATCCGCTGCGCACCGCGCGCCGCCAGTGCCGCGAGACCGTCGCGGATCGTCGGCCGCGCGAATTCGAGATAGCCGGTGGCGAAATCGACCTCCGGCAGACGCGGGCGCAACGCCTCTGCAAGCAGCTCGAACTCGCCGATCGCCTCGGGATCGCGGCTGCCGTGCCCGCAGATCAATACCCCCGTTTGCATCATCGATTGACCCTTCCCCGCCTGCCGCCGAGATTGCCGCTGCCATGGCCACGGTCATCGCCGACCCGCTTCTGCTGCTCGCCGCCGGCCTCGCTGTCGATGCGTTGTTTGGCGATATGCCGGCGCTGTTCGCCCGTATCCCGCATCCGATCGTCCTTGCCGGACGCGCCATCGCGTTCTTCGACCGCAAACTCAATCGGGAGATCCGCAGCGAAGAGTCGCGCCGCATGCGCGGGATCATCACCGTGGTCGTCCTGGTCGGGAGCGCCGCTGCGCTCGGGTGGAGTATCCAGCAGCTGTGTCTTGGCAGCCTCGCGGGTGTAGCTATCCAGGTCCTGCTGATTGCGATCCTGGTTGCACAGCGCAGCTTGTTCGATCATGTCGCTGCCGTCGCCCAGGCGCTCGCGGGCGGCGGGCTCTTGGCCGGACGGGAGGCGGTACGGCATATCGTCGGCCGCGACCCGGCGAGCCTCGATACGCATGGGGTGGCGCGCGCCGCAATCGAAAGCCTTGCCGAGAATTTCAGCGATGGGGTCGTGGCACCGGTGTTCTGGTATCTGGTGCTCGGGCTGCCCGGACTCTTTGCATACAAGATGGCTAACACGCTCGACAGCATGATCGGGCATCGGACGCCGCACTATCGCGCTTTTGGCTGGGCCGCGGCGCGGTTTGACGATTTCGCCAATCTGGTGCCAGCGCGGATCAGCGGCGTATTGATTGCCGTAGCGGCGTGTTTTGCCCAGGACGGCCGGCCGTCGCGCGCGCTGGCGATCATGCTGCGCGACGGGCGCAAGCATCATTCCCCCAATGCCGGCTGGCCGGAAGGTGCGATGGCCGGGGCGCTCGGACTGGCACTCGCCGGACCACGCCGTTATCCCGAAGGCGTCGTCGCTGATCCCTGGGTCGGCGAGGGCACCGCGCGGGCCGAACCCGCCGACATCGGCCGCGCTCTGATGGTTTACAGGAACGCCTGCCTGCTCGAATGGGGCCTGGTGGTCGGGGCGTGGCTGGCGGCGCATTACGGGCTCTTCACCTGATGCGCGGAGACCGCGACGCGGCAAGCACGGCGGAGAGGTCGAGGTGGTGTTCGAGATGGGTGGCGAGCGCATCGAGCGTCGTCTCGACCATGTGCTCGTAGGCAAACGCGCCGGCAACAACGCCGAGCCCTTGAAGAAAAGCGCGGCGGAAACTGTCGCTGGCGAAGAGGCCGTGCAGATAGCAACCCGAAACGAGCCCGTCGGCGCTGATCGCGCCCTCCGCCACGTCGGCGAGGCGGAGCATCGGGCGCGCCAAGCCCGGTCCGGTCGTTTGGCCGAGATGCATTTCGTAGCCGCTCACCGGCATCCCGGTCGCAATGTCGACGCCCGCCGCCGGCCGCAGCCGCTTTTCGGCGCCAATCACGGTCTCAACGTCGAGCAGGCCAAGACCCCGGACCTGCTGGCGTCGCCCTTCGATGCCAAGCGGATCGGCGATGCTCCGGCCGAGCATCTGATAGCCGCCGCACAGACCCAGAACGCGGCCGCCGTGGCGGCGATGCGCCAGGATATCGATGTCCCAGCCTTCGGTGCGCAGGAAGGCGAGATCGGCGATCGTCGCTTTTGAGCCCGGCAGGATCACCATTGCCGCATCGCGCGGCAATGGCCGCCCGGGGGGTACCATGTCGATCTCGACACCGGGCTCGGCGCGCAAAGGGTCGAGATCGTCGAAATTGGCGATTCGCGGCAATACCGGCACTGCGATTTTCAGCGGCCTCCTTCCCATCCCGATCGAACTCTCGCCACTCCAAAACCCCCTCTCCCCCACTGGGAGAGAGGATCGATCTGAGCGGGCGAAGCCCAGGGCCCGCTCGGGACAAGCCTCCCGCACCCTGCCCTCTCGTTCCCAAGTGGGGAAAGGGTTCTTCGACGGGGCAAGGGCCAGGGAATCCTCCGCGGGCAGCCGCGCGGCTTCGGCGAAGTAGGGCACGACTCCGAACGAGCGCCATCCGGTGCGCTTGCCGATCGCAGCGATGCCGCCCTCGAACAGGCGCGCATCGCCGCGAAATTTGTTGACGATGTAGCCGACGATCAGTGCGCGCTCGCCTTCCGATAACAGTGCATGAGTGCCGACGAGTTGGGCGATGACCCCACCGCGCTCGATGTCGCCGACCAGCACGACCGGAACATCGGCCGCCTCGGCAAAGCCCATATTGGCGATGTCGCCCGACCGTAGATTGATCTCGGCCGGGCTGCCTGCCCCTTCGACCAGCACCAGATCGGCGGCGGCGGTTAGCCGCTCAAAGGCTTCGAGTACGCGCGGCAGCAGGCTCGGCGCGAACTCGCGATATTCCCGCGCGGAGGCGCTTCCCCATACACGGCCATCAAAGATCATCTGGGCCCCGCCGTCGGATTGCGGCTTTAGCAGCACCGGGTTCATCTCGGTCACCGGCTCCGCCCGGCAGGCCCGCGCCTGCAAGGCTTGCGCGCGGCCGATCTCGCCACCATCGGCGGTTACTGCGGCATTGTTCGACATGTTTTGCGGCTTGAACGGCCGCACCTTTATGCCGCGCCGGGTGAAAGCGCGCGCCAAACCAGCCAGCAACAGCGACTTGCCAACATCCGACCCGGTCCCCTGCAGCATCAGCGCGCGCGTCACTGTGCCTGCCTAGACGCTCGAGAAATTTCCAAGAGACAGCGCAACAAACTCTGTGCTTTCCCGGAGCAGGCCGGAACCCACGGCGGACATGGATACCGGCTTTCGCCGGTAAAGCGGAGATACGGGCGACGTATCAGCATTGCCGCCATCTCAGAATTCGATGCCCTGCTGGGCTTTGACACCGTCGCGGAACGGGTGCTTGACCAGTGTCATCTCGGTGACGAGATCGGCCGCTTCGATGAGTTCGGGCTTGGCGTTGCGGCCGGTAACGACGACGTGCAGATTGGGCGGCTTTTGCTTTAGCGCCGCGACGACCTCATCGATTGCCAAGTAGTCGTAGCGCAGGACGATGTTCAACTCGTCGAGCAATACCAGGCGGTAGGACGGGTCGGCGATCATCGCTTCTGCCGCCTCCCACGCCCGCCGCGCCGCGGCGATGTCGCGGGCGCGGTCCTGCGTGTCCCAGGTAAAACCCTCGCCCATTGCCCGGCAGGTCACCAGATCGCCAAAGCGCTCCAGCGCCATCCGTTCGCCGGTACTCCACACGCCTTTGACAAACTGGACGACGCCGACGCGCATGCCATGGCCGAGGCAGCGCAATACCAAGCCAAAGGCGGCGGTTGATTTGCCTTTACCCTTGCCGGTATGGACGATCAGGAGCCCGCGCTCCTCGGTCTTGGTCGCCAACATGCGGTCGCGCGCCGCCTTGCGCCGCGCCGCCTTTTGATTGTGGCGGCGGTTGATCTCCTCCTCGGTCTCGACCAGCGCACTCACCCGGCACTCCACTGCATCAGAGTCTCGTGGGCGCTGTTGCGGCGCGGCCGCCATAAGCCGCGATCGATCGCCTCACGGAACCGGCGGCTGGTTTCTTCGAGCGCAGCCGGATTATGCTCGGCCATAAAGCCGCGCACCTTATCGTCGGCGAGGTAGGCGTCGTAGAGCGCGTCGAAATGCGCGTCATCGACAATGCGCGTGGTCGCGGCAAACGCGAACAGGTAATCGACCGTCGCGGCGATCTCGGCGGCGCCCTTGTAGCCGTGGCGCATGACCCCGGCAATCCAGCGCGGGTTCGCCGCCCGCCCGCGCACAATGCGGCCGATTTCCACCCGCAAGCTGCGGATGACAGGCCGTTCCGGCCGCGAATGGTCGTTGTGCCAGACCGCCGGCGCGCGGCCCGACAACCGCCTCACGACCAATGCCAGCCCGCCCTCGAACTGGTAATAATCGTCGCTGTCGAGGAGGTCGTGCTCACGATTATCCTGGTTGTGCAATACCGCATCCGCGGCGGCGAGCCGCTGTTCGAGCATTGCCCGCTCGGGACGCCCCTCCGCCCCGGCGCCATAGGCGTAGCCGCTCCAGCCGAGCCAGGTGTCGGCGAGATCGGCCTCATCCTCCCAGATTCGCTCGTCGATCAGCGTCTGCAAGCCCGCCCCATAGGCCCCGGGCTTTGACCCGAAGACGCGATAACCGGCGCGCCGCGCCGCTTCGTCGGGCTTGATGCCCCGCGCTTCAAGCGCGCTGCGATCGGCCGCGAAACGAGCCGCGAGCGGATTGGCCGCGGCCGGCTCGTCGAGCGCGGCTACCGCGCGTGCTGCCGAATTGACAAGGTCGATCAGGCCCGGGAACGCGTCGCGGAAAAACCCCGACACCCGCAGGGTCACATCGACCCGCGGCCGGTCGAGAACGGAAGCGGGCATGATCTCGAAGCCGGTTACACGACCGCTCGCCCGCTCCCAAACGGGACGCGCCCCCATCAATGCCAATGCCTGGGCGATGTCGTCGCCGCCGGTGCGCATGTTGGCAGTACCCCAAGCCGACAGCGCCACCCGCTCGGGATAGACGCCGTATTCTTGGGCGTGGCGCTCGACCAGCATCGTCGCCGATTTCCAACCGAGCTGCCAAGCCGCCTCGGTTGGCACGGCGCGCGTGTCGACCGAGAAGAAATTGCGGCCGGTCGGCAACACCTCGGGGCGACCGCGGCTCGGCGCCCCCGACGGGCCGGGCGGCACAAACCTGCCATCGAGGCCGGCGAGTAATCCCGCGATCTCGGCGGCGCCGCAGCCTGCTACCGCCGACCGCAAATGGGATTCGATCCAATCGAGCACCGCGCGGGTCTGCCGCCACTCGGGTGCGGGCAGTGCCTTTCCTGAGACGAGCCGCAGCGCCAGCGCCTCGAGCCGTTCGACGGTATCGCCGACGGTCCGCCACGGATCTTCTCCCGCGAGGATTTGCGGGCGCGGGCCGGTCCAGGGTTCGGAGGGATCGAGCGCAAGGGGGTCTGCGCCCAGGCCGAGATCGGCGGCGAGGGCGCGAATTAGCGAGGCTTCCTCCGGGCGCGAGCCGCGGGCCGGGCGCGCTAAGGCGACGAGCAATTGATCGAGCCGGTCGCCCTCAGGGCTTTGCCCAAAAACGTGCAACCCGTCGCGGATTTGCAATTCCTTCAATTCGCACAAAAACCCGTCGAGCTTGCGCAATGCTGTTGCCGGTTCGTCGCCGCTTGCAATGCCGCAGTCGCCATCGAGCCCGGCGGCGCGCGCTTGTTCGAGGATCGCCGCCGCGAGCGGTTCGACGCGGCGCGGATCGCCCTGTGCCGCATCGTAATATTCGTCGATCAGATGTTCGAGTTCGGCGGACAGACCGTAGCTGCCGGCGCGCGTCAGCGGCGGGGTCAAATGGTCGACGATCACCGCCTCGGCGCGGCGCTTGGCTTGCGTGCCCTCGCCCGGATCGTTGACGATAAACGGATAGAGATGCGGCAATGGCGGCAGGGCCGCCTCCGGAAAGCATTCCGCTGACAACGCCAACGCCTTGCCCGGCAGCCATTCGAGAGTGCCGTGCTTGCCGAGATGAATGACCGCATCGGCGCGAAACTCGTGCGCCAGCCAGGCATAGGCGGCGAGATAGCCGTGCGGCGGCACGAGTGCAGGATCGTGGTAGGTGGCTTTCGGGTCGATGTTATAGCCGCGCGCCGGCTGGATCAGCACTGCGATGTTCCCGGAGCGAAACCCGGGGATCGCGATCCGCCCGCAATCGAGCCGCCCCGGACGGAAGAACGGGTCGCGCTCGGCCGGTCCCCAGCGCTCGCTGGTGGCTTGCTGCACCGCCTGTGAAAGAGTTGCGAAGAACGTCGAATACTCGGCAAGTGACAGCGTCTCAGAGGCCGGCGCGCCGGGTCTGGCATTGGTTGGGCCGGCGAGCAGGCACTCAATCAACACTCGACCGTCATCGGGCATCTCGCCCGTCCGGTAGCCAGCCCCGGCTAAGGCTCTGAAGATCGCGATCGCCGAAGCGGGGGTGTCGAGACCGACCCCGTTACCGATGCGGCCGTCGCGGTTCGGGTAGTTGGCGAGGATTAGCGCCACCCGCCGTTCGGCCGGCGGCTTCTCCCGCAGCCTCACCCAATTCCGCGCAAGCTCGGCGACAAAGTCGATGCGATCGGCGACCGGGCGATAACCGACGAGGTCAGCCTCGGTTTCGGGATCGCGGCCGAGCGGCGCCTTGAACGACACCGCACGCGATAAGATGCGCCCGTCGATCTCCGGTAACGCCACGTTCATCGCCAGATCGCGCGGACCGAGCCCTCTCGTGCCGCTGCGCCAGCTGTCCTCATCATTGCCGGCAAAGACCACTTGCAGCACCGGACAATCGGCTTTTGCGAGCGGATCGGCCGCCGACCCGGCTCGCACCGAAAACCCAGTGCTGTTCAGAATCACGGCGGGCGGCGCCTCGGCGAACACCCGCTCCAACAACGACGCCGCCTCGCCATCCTTCAGGCTGTGCACAAAAATCGGCAATGGCCACAGCCGAAGCGCCAACAGCGCCCGCACCAGTTCATCGACCGGCGCGGTGTTCCCCGACTGCACCAAGGCTCGGTAGAAGACGATCGGAACGACGCCACTGCCCGCCTGCGTGGCGGCAAGCCCGCCACTCCATTTGGCGGCGATATCTGAGAGGCTCGGCACGGCCTGCCCGGGCCAGTAAAGGCCGGCGCGCAGCAAGGGTGCAGGCTCCGCCCAAGGCGCGTCGTGACCGATCAGCGAGCCCGAAAAACGCAAGAAGTTATCGGCGTTGGCCGGCCCACCCTCAGCCAGATAGCGCCACAGCCGATTTACATAAGCAGGCGCGAGGGTCGACAACTCGGCCAATTCGGGGTCGGGCTTATCATCGCCGGGCAACAGCCCAAGCGGAATGCCGCGCTCGCGGCAGGTTTCCACCAACCGCTCGACGCCGTAGGGCCAATACGCGGACCCGCCGAGAATGCGGGCGACAACCAGCCGCGCGGCGGCGACGGTTTCCATGTAAAGGTCGACCGAGAAATTGTGGCCGAGGCGCAGAACGGATGCCAGCCGCAGCCGTGGCGTCATCGGGTCCTCAGCGAGCCGCCGCCTTTGGGCCGCCGCCAACAGCGCGAGTTCGGTGTCGGCACTCGACAGCACGACGATGTCCGCCGGTGTTTGAGCGAGGTCAACCGCCGAGGCACCGTCTGCGATTGCGCCGGGTATGGTCGCCAACAGATGCATTCAGCTGCTCAGCGCTGCGGCTATGGCGGCGCGATCGAGCCCCTTCTCGCCGATCACGACGAGGCGGCTCGAGCGCTCCTCGCCGATTTGCCACGGGCGGTCGAAATAGCGCTGCACCCGGTCACCAACCGCCTGAATGACCTCGCGCCGGTCGCGGCCAGGGACATCGATAAAGCCTTTGACCCGCAACACATCATGCCCGGCGATCGCACCGCGCAGGCGCGCCAGAAACGCGGCGCTGTCGGCGACCGGTCCAAGCGTCAATACAAAGCTTTCGAAGTCGTCATGGTCGTGCGCGTCAGCCAAGTCATGCAATGACGGACGCTGCGCGAGATCGTCTTCGGCTGCTGCGGCTAGGCCAAGCGCCACGTCGGGCGGCACCTGACCATCGCGGGCGGCGAGCATTTTCACCCCGGGCCGCAGCTTTTTCTCGATATCCCGGCGCAGGGCTGTCAGCGTCTCATCGCGGATCAAGTCGGTCTTGTTCAAGATCACCAAATCGGCGCAGGCGAGCTGATCGCCAAATACCTCTTCGAGCGGGTTATCGTGGACCAGCGCCGGGTCGGCGGCGCGCTGGCGCGCTACTGCGATGGGATCATCGGCGAACCGGCCCGCGGCGAGCGCTGCGGCGTCGATCACCGTCAAGACGCCGTCGACCGTCGTGCGGGTGCGGATTTCCGGCCAGGTGAAGGCCTCCACCAGCGGCTTTGGCAGGGCAAGCCCGGAAGTCTCGATCAGGATATGCTCGGGCGGCGCCGGCCGGTCGAGCAGCCGGGTCAATGTCGGCAGCAAATCGTCGGCCACGGTGCAGCACAAGCAGCCATTGGCGAGCTCGACGATGTCGTCCTCGGTGCAAGTCGCGTCGCCGCAGCCGAGCAGCAATTCGCGGTCGATGCCGAGTTCGCCGAATTCATTGACGACGACCGCGAGCCGCCGCCCGTTGGCCCGCGCCAGCAAATGGCGCACAAGGCTGGTCTTGCCGGCGCCGAGAAAGCCGGTGATCACGGTCGAGGGAATGCGGCGCACGGCTCAAATATCTTTCAGCACGAGCGGCAAGCCGGTATCTTTCAGCACGAGCGGCAAGCCGGCGGCGACAAAGACGACGCGGTCGGCGAGCGCGGCGATTTCCTGGTTAAGCCGGCCGGCCGCGTCGCGAAAGCGGCGGCCGAGCGGTGTCTCGGGGACGAGGCCCATGCCGACTTCGTTGGCGACCAGCACCACCGGGCCCGCAGCCAACCGCAACGCCGCGCATAGGGCAGCAGTCTCCTCTTCGATCGGACGCGCGGCGAGCATCAGGTTGGAGAGCCACAGGGTAAGGCAATCGATCAGCATCGGGCGGTCGCCGCGCGCTTTGGCGGCGATCACCGGGGCGAGCGCCAGCGGTTCCTCGACGGTGTGCCAGAACGGACCGCGCCGCGCCCGGTGCGCGGCGATGCGCGCCATCATCTCGGCGTCCCCGGCTTCGGCGGTTGCGCAATAAATGCCGCGATCGGCCGCCGCTTCGATTAATCCCTCAGCATAGCGGCTCTTGCCCGACCTGGCGCCGCCGAGCACCAAACTCACGGGAGGTAGGGGCGGACGCTCGCGGCGCCCATGATCGATCGGCACTCGTGGTCCCTCCTCCTCCGCCCGAGGAATCGTCCCAGTTCGCGCGATGCGGAGGTCTCCTGGCTCGGGGTCGTCGCCCGCGGCACCTTCCCAGCCCGGCAATGCCGGCCAGTGGTCTTTACCGCGGACTCGCCGCTTACAGTTGCGGGGGCAGCGCCGGCGTTACACCGGACTTCCCTGTCGCATCGCGAAAGCGACGCTAACACATCCTGTGGCGCCGCGTCTCGCGGTTTGATCTCGCCTGGCGAAGAACTCGCCGCTAAAATCGCCCCCGCGGCAAGCGCCGCAATTTCAACAGGCGGGAGAGGCGAATGAAAATCGAGGGCGGGTGTCTTTGTGGCCAAGTACACTACTCGGGCGAGGCGGAGCCGATCTTCATGGGAGTGTGCCATTGCAACACTTGCCAGAAGGCGTCGGGAAGCGCGTTCAACGTGATCGTGGCGGTGCCGAAGCCGGCGATAACCGTCCAGGGTTCGTTAAAGACTTATGAGGGCCACGGCGACACCGGCAAAGCGACATACCGCCGTTTTTGCCCGAATTGCGCTTCACCGATCGTTGGCGAGGCCGAGCTTATGCCGGATGTAATCATGATCCCAGCAGGCACGCTCGCGGATCCAAGCTGGGTCAAACCAACGATGCAGATTTATTGCGACAGCGCCCAGCCTTGGGTGAAGCTCGAAGGCGATATCAAGAGCTTCCCGAAGATGCCGAGCCCCGGCTAAAGAGGCAGCTGCAACTTTAGAATGGTGTCGCCGCCGTAATAAGAACTGGGTCGCGACGCCACCTAACGCATCGCCGTAGCGGTGAGCAGGATCGCGATCTCGGCGATCTGCTGAAACGCGCCGAGCACGTCGCCGGTGTAGCCGGCGATAAGGCGCTGCACGACAGCGGCAGCCGCAGCCACGGCGGCAGCTGCGACGCCGATCGCAATCACCCCATGCAGCGGCCCCAGCGCCATCGCGCCGATCGCGGTGCCGATCACGAGCCCGGCGATAGTTCCGGCCGGAGATGGCCGGCCCGCCTCCGCGCCGAGACCGTCGGGGCGCGCCGGCGGCAAAGCCCACATCGCCACGGGGAGCAAAGCGCGCGACACTGCATGCGCGCCGACCAATGCCAACCCGGCAAAAACCACTTCGCCGATCTGCGCCAGCGCTGCCGCGCGCAACCCGACGCTTAGCACCAATGCCAGGACAGCGTATGTTCCGTGCCGGCTGTCCCGCATGATCGCCAGCCGCCGATCGCGGTCGCCGCCGCCACAGATCCCGTCGGCGCAATCGGCTAGCCCGTCCTCATGCAGCGCTCCGGTGAGCAAGATCCCGGCCAGCACTGCCAGTAATGCAGCAGCCCAATCACCCAATCTGATCAGCTGAGCAGCGAAAAACACTACAGCCGCCACGGCGCCGATCCCGGCTCCCACCAGCGGGAAAGCCCATGCCGCGTCGGCAAGCTTCCCATCGGTTGCGGCTGGTCGCGCCATCGGGATGCGGGTAAAGAAGCCGACCGCGGCGGAGAAGCCAGCCGCGTAGCCCGGCCGTCCCCGGGTCGGTCGCTCAGAGGCGTTCATCGTCGGGAGAATAAGCGAAAACCCTCCCGCAGCGGCCGGGGTTTTCTCTTTGGGCTTGGGACATCATTGGGACAGGATCACGGCGCAACGGAGAACACCGCCATGGATCAGCCGAGCGCCACGCTTGACGAGATGCGCGCCTTGCTGGCGCAGCTTCCCGGACCCGATCTCGAGGCGGGATCGGCTGCCGCGGCGCGCCAGGCGCAATTGACCAAACCAGCAGGATCGCTTGGGCGGCTCGAAGAATTGGCGATTTGGCTGGCGACATGGCAGGCGCGCCATCCGCCGCGGGTCGAACATCCGCGTACCATCGTCTTCGCCGGCAATCACGGGGTCGCGGCGCGCGGCGTTTCGGCTTATCCCGCCTCGGTCACCGCCCAAATGGTACAGAATTTCATCGCCGGTGGGGCTGCGGTAAACCAGCTGTGCCGAATCGTCGACGCCGACCTGCGCGTCTATGAGATGAACCTTGATCAGCCGACCGGCGACATCGTCGCGGAGCCGGCGATGAGCGAGGAGGAATGCGCCAGGGCGATGGCCTACGGGATGATGTCGGTCGAACCTGGCATCGATGCCCTTGCCCTCGGCGAGATGGGCATTGGCAACACCACCTCGGCAGCGGCGTTGTGCATGGCGCTGTTTGGCGGCGACGCCGATCTGTGGACCGGTCCCGGCACCGGTGTCACCGGGGCAGCGCTCGACAATAAACGCCGGGCGGTTGCGGACGCTGTGGCACTGCATCGCGCTGCGGCGAGCGATCCATTCGATCTGTTGCGCCGGCTCGGCGGGCTCGAACTGGCGGCAATCACCGGCGCCGTCATGGCGGCAAGGCTCGGCCGGATCCCGGTCGTGCTCGACGGCTATGCCGCGACCGCTGCCGCGGCGGTATTGTTTGCCGCCGACCCGAGAGCGCTCGATCACTGCATCGTGGCGCATGTCTCCGCCGAGCCGGGACATCGCGTTCTGCTCGAACGCTTGGAAAAGCGGTCGCTGCTTGATCTCGGCATGCGGCTCGGCGAGGCCTCGGGTGCAACCCTCGCCCTCGCCTTGCTCAAAGCTGCGGCTGCCTGTCACAACGGCATGGCGACGTTTGCCGAAGCCGGCGTAAGCGGTCCCGCCTAATTACTGAGTTAGCGCCGCCAACAGGACGCTGCGGGCTTGCCGCGGGGCGGCTAAGCGTGAAACCTTATCTCCCACAGCGCCAGTAATCGGAGGGAGTGAAATGCGCATCGTCATCGTCGGCCAGCAGGCTTTTGGCAAGGCGGCGCTCGACGCCTTTGTCGCGCGCGGCGACGAGGTCGCGGGCGTGTTCGCCGCCCCGGACCGGCCCGGGGCCCGACCCGATCCGCTTGTGGTAGCCGCCGAGGAGCGCAAGCTGCCGGTCTACCGCTTTCCGCGCTATTCGGCCGACGAGGCCAAGACTGCCCTCGCCGAGCTCAACGCGGATATCGGCGTCATGGCCTATGTCCTGCTGTTCGCGCCGCCCGAATTCTGCGCCATCCCCAAGCACGGCATGATCCAATTCCACCCCTCATTATTGCCGTTGCATCGCGGGCCGTCCTCGATCCCGTGGGCAATCATCCGCGGGCGCAGCGAGACTGGATTGTCGATCTTCCGCCCGACCCCGGGTCTCGACGAAGGGCCGGTCGTCTTGCAAAAGCGGGTACCGATCGGACCCGACGACACCGCCGGCTCGCTCTATTTCGACAAGATCTTCCCGCTCGGCATTCAGGCACTGGTCGAGGCCGCCGACCTGGTCGTTTCGGGCCGCTCTACCGAAACAACGCAGGACGAAAGCCACGCGACCTACGAAGGCTGGGTACGCGACGGCGAAAGCCGCATCACCTGGGCACATCACGTCGATTTCATCTACGATTTGATCCGCGGCTGCAACCCGGCGCCCGGCGCCTGGACGATGTACGGCGACAAAAAGCTTTATCTGTTCGACGCCAAAAAAATCACCGCCCCAACCTTTGGCGCGGTGCGCGGCAAGAAAATCGGAGAAGTCGTCTCGGCCGGCCCTCAAGGCCTGCGCATTCTCGCGCAAGGCGGTTATGTCGAAGTGTCGCGCGTGCGTCTCGATGACGGCCCCAAGATCGTCTCGACCGAAGCCGGGATCCCCGAAGGCACGATCCTCAGCAGCTAAGCGGCAGTCGTTCCGGTCTGGCAATGGCGAGTTCTGTATCCGCCGCTGGCCCATCCGCCTTGATGCAACCACCGCAGAGCGCTTTCCCGGCGAAGGCCGGGATCCGCCCGTCGGTCTGCTGAGGGCCGTAAGCGTGGGCCCCGGCTTTCCGCCGGGGCGGCGTTCAGCTAGCTCGCGAGC
This sequence comes from uncultured Alphaproteobacteria bacterium, assembly GCA_963777435.1. Taxonomy (GTDB): domain Bacteria; phylum Pseudomonadota; class Alphaproteobacteria; order ATCC43930; family CGMCC-115725; genus AP-15. The sequence continues at coordinate 363,066 of CAVZQT010000003.1, read as the reverse complement.
GGATGCGGCTGCGGGTTTGAGCCGTCGCTAAAGCGGGTCAAGCGGAACGGGGCCGGATCGACCAAGGTCGGGTCGCCGGCAATCATGTCGGCGACGAGCTTGCCGGCGCCGGGGCCGATCCCGAAGCCGTGGCCCGAAAAGCCGGTCGCGATGAATAAGCCGGGGACGCTGTCTACCGGCGAGATCACCGGGATCGCGTCCGGCGTTACGTCGATCATGCCGCCCCAGCGCTCGGCGATTGCCACGCCGCGGAACAGCGGGAACGCCTCGATCACCGCCTTCTGCGCGCGATCGAGAACAAAGGGATCGGGTTCGGGGTCGAGCGTGCGCACCGCTTCGAACGGCGTCGGCTCGTCGAGGCCCCAGCGGCGCTTGGTGCGCCATTCGTCGACAAAGCGCTGGCCAATGCGAAACCGCAATCTTTTCCAATGCAGCCTTGCCGCCGGCAGATAGGGGAGGAACAGCCGAAAATTGTCGGGCACGAGATCGATCGTGCGCACGCCTAGGGTCGCGACCGTGTAGCCGCCGTCCATCCGCTTGCGGATGCCAAACAACCCGCCCGAGGCCGAGATCTCGGGGCCGCCGGATAACGGCTCGGTGCGCATGACCGAAGCCAGCACCTTCAGTTGCGGCAGGTCAATGCCGAGATTGCCGCAAAACAGGCGCGACCAGGCTCCGCCGGCGAGCACGACCTGGTTGCAGGCGATGCGGCCCTTCTCGGTAACAACGGCGGCGATCCGCCCGCCTCCTGTCTCGATGCCGCGCACCGCGCACTGGGTCAGGATCGACGCACCCTTGCGCCGCGCGGCCTCGGCTATGGCGGGGGCGGCCCGTTGCGGCTCGGCCTTGCCGTCGCTTGGCGTAAAGAGGCCCCCCACCCAATTGCCGGTCAGCCCCGGCATCAGCTCGGCCGCCTCGGCGCGGGTCAGCAGCCGCGTGTCGAGCTGGTATTGCCGGGCATGACCGAGCCAGGTTTCGAGTTCGCCCAATTCGGCCGGGGTCTCGGCGAGATACATGATCCCGGACTGACGATAGCCGGTTTCGAACTCGACGCGCTCATTCATCCCCTGCCACAGCCGCAGGCTCTCGATGATTAGCGGCAATTCGCGCGGGTCGCGCCCCATCTTGCGGCACCAGCCCCAATTGCGGCTCGACTGTTCACCGGCGATGTGGCCCTTTTCGCACAGCGCCACGGAGACGCCTTTTTCCGCCAGGAACAACGCGGTGCTGGTCCCAATGATGCCGCCACCGATGATCACGACGTCGGCGCGCGCCGGCAACGCCTCATCCGAGCGAACAGGATCGACCCGTGGCGCCATACTTGTGCTCGGCCCGATCAGCCGGAGCGGGTTTTCTCGTCGCCGCCGCGGAGGCGGGGACCCAGCAGCCAACAGTCGAGGCGCCTACTCTGGGTTCCCGCTTTCGCGGGAATGACGAAATTAGCGGAACTCATGTTAGTCGATCGCGGCGTGGGCGAGATTGGCGATCCGGTCGAGGCGGGCCGAATGCCACGGATCGGGCTGAACGAAGTTGGTGAGATAGGTGAACGACGCGCCGCTAGTCGGGTCGGCCCACGAGTAGGACGTACCGGCGCCGCCATGGCCAAAGGTCTGCGGGGCGGCGATGGTGCCGAGCCCGCGAATCCGGTCGCTGTCGCCGCGAACATGCGGCCCCAGCCCGCGATGCATCGGGATGCCGCCCATCGCGTCGTCGCCGCGCTCGCCGGTATGGCTGCGGCTGACATAGCTGACGAGCCGCGGCGACAGCAAACGAACATCGCCGAGCCGGCCGCCGCCGAGCAGCATCTGATAGAACGCCGCCATCCCGCGCGCCGTAGCATAGCCGCCACCGCTCGGCATTCCGGCCGCCTTGAATTCGGGCGAGTTGTCGCGCGCCTCGGCGGCATAGGTATCGGCGCAACGGCTTTGCTCGGCCGCCGGGACGCCGACAAATATGTCATGTGCAAGCCCGAGCGGCGCCAAGACCTTGTCGCGGATAACGTCGCGGTAGTCCTGGCCGGTTACCGCCTCGATCACCATAGCCTGCGTCAGATGCGCCGCCCGCGGATGGTATTGCAGCCGCGACCCCGGGGTCCAATCAAGCGAGAAGCCGCAAACTTCGGCGCGCATCCGGCCGTGGTCGGTCCAGGTCTCGCGGCTCACGTCGCCTGATGGAAAGCCGCCCTGGTGCGTCATCACCTGATGCAGGGTAATCTCGCCCTTGCCGCGTTGCGCGAATTCGGGGAGGTGATCGGCGATCCGATCCATGAACGAGAGCTTGCCCTCCTCGAGCAGGGTCCACACCGCGGCACTCGTCAGCACCTTGGTTTGGCTGAACAACAAGAACAGGGTCTCGCCGGTCGCCGGCTGTCGGCTGGGCTCGGTCCGAGCGTCGCCATAGCTGCGGAACAACGCCAGTTGCCCGTGGCGCGCGAGTGCGATCTGGGCCCCCGGATAGCGTCCTTCCTCGATATGTTGGCGGATTAGCGCATCGAGATGTCGTAGCGGTTTCGCGGCAAAGCCGAGCTTGGCCGGATCGGCTTCGGTCAGCGGATAGGCGTCGGGCATGGGCAGTCTCCCTCGCGCAGATGCTCGAGGCTGATGCTACATGACCGCCACCGCTTGCGGGAAGGGAATTGAGCGGCTTCGAGTTATTGGATGTCGCGCTTAGCCGGGAATCTCGTCCAGCGCCTCGTCGACGAGTGCAAGGCGCTCACGCGCTGTCGAGCTGGGCTGGGTGCGCACCAGCCGGTCTTCGCGCCAAGTCCAGCCCTCGATATTCCGTTCGGGAGGGTCGCCGCCGAACGTCACCGCGATCCCCTCGGGCCCGGCATCGATCCGCTGCAATCCCAGCCGCCCGGCGCGGCGCCGCAGCCAGGCGAGATCGAGCAGATTGCGCATCGGCTCGGGCGGCGGACCAAAGCGGTCTTCGATCTCGTCTTCGAGCGCGTCGAGCGCTCGCCGGGTGCGCACCTCGGCGATCCGCCGATAGAGGCGAATTCGCAGCTCGTCTTCGGGAATGTAGTCTGCCGGAATTATCGCCGGCACGCCGAGGCGGAGTTCGGGTTGCCAATCTTCTTCGACCGCCTCGCCATTCGCCGTCGCGATCGCGCGCTCCAGCATTTCCTGATAGAGGTCGAGCCCGATCAATTTGACGTGCCCGGCCTGGGTCGGACCGAGAATGTCGCCGGCGCCGCGCAAATCGAGGTCGCGCACGCTGATCTCGAGACCGGCCCCAGGGCGTTCGAGCGTCGCCAGAGTCTGCAGCCTTTTCTCGGCGGCGGGGGTCGGCGGTGTTTCCGGGTCGAGCAGCAGGTAGCAGGATGCGCGCGCCCGGCCGCGGCCCACCCGGCCGCGCAGCTGATGCAATTGCGCCAGACCAAATCGGTCCGGCCGGAAGACGATCATCGTGTTGGCCGACGGCAGATCGAGGCCGCTTTCGATGATGCTGGTCGACAGCAGGACGTCGCCATCGCCGTCGGCGAATTCGACCATGATGCGGTCGAGTTCGGCAGGCGGCAACTTGGCGTGCGCGATCGCGACGTCGAGCTCCGGGACAAACTCCGCGAGCCGGTTGGCGAGAGCCGCGATCTCTTCGATGCGCGGCGTCACAAAAAAACTCTGCCCACCGCGGCGATTTTCCCACAGCAGCGCTTCGCGCAGACCGACCGGGTCAAACGGCTGCACGACGGTTCGCACCGGCTGGCGGCGCGCCGGTGGTGTCGCGAGTAGGCTGATCTCGGCGATGCCGACGAGCGCGATCTCCAGCGTGCGCGGGATCGGGGTCGCGGTCATCGTCAGCACATGGAGATTGCGGCCAAGCTCCCGCATCGCGTTTTTTTGGCGAGTTCCAAAGCGCTGCTCCTCGTCGATCACGAGCAGACCGAGATCATCAAACCGGACAGTCTTCGACAGCAGCGCGTGGGTCCCGATCACGATCTTGGCCGTGCCGTCACGCAGCGCGCGTTTCGCTGCATTCGCTTCGGCCGCGGAAACGAGCCGCGATAACTGCACGATCTCGACACCGAACGGGGCAAATCGCTTACGGAAGGTCTCGAAATGTTGGCGCGCCAGAACCGTGGTCGGGGCGATCACCGCCACCTGCTTGCCGCACAGCACCGCGGCAGCGGTCGCGCGCAGGGCGATCTCGGTCTTGCCAAAGCCGACCTCGCCGCAAATCAGCCGATCCATCGGCCGGCCCGACCGCAGATCGTTTAACACCGCGGCGATCGCACGGGTCTGGTCGGGTGTCTCGGGGTAGGGAAATCGATCGACGAAACGGTCATAGGCTCGGCGCGGCGGGTCGAGGACGGGTGCGGTGCGCCGCCCGCGCTCGGCCGCGAGCGCAATCAGCCCATGGGCGGCGCGGGTGAGTTCGGTTTCGATTTCAGCGCGGCGTTTGAGCCACCGCTCGCCATCGGGCCGATCGAGCGATACCTCGGCATCCGCCGGACCCATACCGCCTGATGGTCTCGATCTCCTGGATCGGGGCAAGAACCGCGGTCGGACCGGCGTAGCTCAGCCGCAGGAAATCCTCCGGGAACTCACCGGCCGCAACGGTCTCAATGCCCTCCAGACGGCCGAGCCCATGATCGGGGTGGATCACAATGTCGCCGATACCGAGTTCTGCTTCGGGCAACACCCTTCGCGACGACGGCCCCGCCCCGCCTTCGGGGCCCCACAAATCCGCTGCCGCCAAAACCGTCGCGCCATCGTAACGAAAGCCCGCATCAAGCGACGCGATCAGCAAAGCGACTGCGACGTCCTGACCTTCGTCCCAGGATTTGATCGGGGTCGCCGCGGCCGGAGCGATGCGCCTAAGCCTCCTCAGCTGCCGCTCGGAGCGAGCGACGAGCACGATCCGGTCGCCGGCACTATGCCGGCTGCGGAGATAGCGTCGCGCCATGTCGGCGGGATCGGGCGCGTCGACGAAGTTCGGCCCGGTTTCGGCTTTAGCGGCCGGGAGATCCGGGCGCTGCCGCGCAGCGTTCAACTGCCGCCATTCATCTTCCCCGAGATACAGCTCTCCGGGCGGGATCACCGCCTCGTCGCCGCCGCTTCGCCGGAGAATCAACCGGTGCTGATAGGCGTCGGTGATCTGCTCGGCCCAGGATTCTATCCGCTCGTCGCTCTCGGGATCGGCCGCGAGCGCGGCCTCGGGGAGGTAGTCGAAAATACTGTCGAGACGCGAATAAAAGCGGGGGAGCCGCTGCTCCATGCCGGGCGTTCGCGCCTCCGCTGGATCCAGCAGGATTTCGGAAGCCGGATCGAGGACGACTTCGGCGCTGTCGGCGATCGTCCGCTGCGAGACCGGATCATAGGTCCGAATCGCGTCGATCTGGCCTTCGGCATGCGACAGCCGCGATGGGAACTCTGCGGGCGGCGAATAAAGATCAATAACCTCTCCGCGCAGGGCCGCCTCACCCGGGCTCGCAACCTGGTCGACGGACACATAGCCGGCGCGCGCCAGATAGGCCTCGAGCGCCGGGAAATCGATGGTGTCGCCGAACCGCATCTCAAACGTGCTGGCCGCTAGCGCCTCGGCCGGAGGCAATCGCTGCGATGCAGCTTCGGGGCTAGTGAGTAGGATCGCCGGGGGCGCATCGTGCACGGGGTGATTGCGCCGCTCGATCAAGCGATTGAGCACCGCCATTCGCCGGCCCATTGCCGCGGCCGAAGGCGATGCCCGTTCGTAGGGCAAACTATCCCAGGGCGGGAGATGCAGAACCACTAATTCCGGTGCACATCCTTGAATGACAGCCGCGATCCGGGCGGCCCTGGTGTCGCTGCGTGCGACATAGATCAGATCGCCGGCAGCGCGCGAAGCGTGCGCAAGCCGTAGAGCCACAACGCCGTCCGGCTCGGCGGCGGGTTCCGTAACTTCCGGATTGGATTTGCTATTCTCGCGGTTGGAACCGGGAGCAGCATCAGGCTCGTCGGGATGCCACATGGACTGACGCTCACACGAAACGCGCCAGCCGGGCGCCACGGCAGCGGCGGCAGCGGCGGAATTTGTTATCGCCGCCGCCGCGCGCTCAGATTAGGCTCTACTTCTTGCCGTGATCTTCCTGATAGGTGCGCGTGTGGTGGTGCACGTTGCCCTGATTGTCGCGATATTCGCGCTCCTTGAGGCTCTGCTCCTCTTCACGGTCGTGATTGCCCTGCTGCCCACCGTGGCCTTGCGAGTGGCTCTGACCATGCGACTGCCCCTGATCGCGGGAGTGGCTCTGGCCGTGTCCTTGAGAATGGCTGTGCGAGCCGCCGCTTTCGTGGCTTCCCGAACGCTCGTGCCCCGCCTCGTGGCCGTGCTCGTGAGCGCGCTCGCGCGAGCCCGGTGTCGTGCCCTTGGTGCGCCCGGCCTCGCGGTTCTCTTTCAGCCGGCCATCATGCTCCGGATCGCGGACCGAACCGCGGTGGTCACTGCTGTGGCTCTGGTTCGATGCCATTTCCTACTCCGTTTGTTGCTTTGCCACGGCCGATCGTTCGTGGCCGTTGTTTTCTGAACACCGCACATCGGCATAAGCTCCCACAAAACGGCTCAATGCTGGCAATTCCGACCTGAACTAAGCAAGACTTCGCGAAGCAACCGTGCTGCAATTAGATTCGATTGCTAGCGCGAGGATACCCAAATCCTTCTATCGGGAAAGGCTCAGGCTGCAACGAGCTGATGTCGTCTCGGTTGTACAAGCCGGAGCGGGCCCGATCCTATGAAGGATAAGTAAACCGACGAGCCCGGACATGGTCCGCGGCGCGGCTAACGAGCCGCCGTGTAGTGAGACCCGGGCGCCGGACCGCTTACTTCGGCAGGTGCACGCGGGCGCGCAGACCGCCATAGCGGAGATGTTTCCAGCCAGCACATCGCCGCCGTGGCCGCGAGCGACATCGCGCGCGATCGTCAGCCCCAGCCCGACCCCGCCGGTCGATGGATTGCGCGACGGATCGAGCCGGACGAACGGCCGGAAGACGCGGTCGCGGTCGATTGCGCGGGATGCCGGGACCGTCATCGTCGACAATAATGTCGATCCCGTCGTCGACGCCGCCGCTGTCAGCCAGACGTGGCTACCGTAACGGCGCGGCGTTGCCGATGAGATTGACCAGACCTCGCCGCAGCGCGTTTGGCCTGATCGGAGGTCAAATACTCGGCCGGCGCGTCAAGCGAGACTTCCGCTCCCTCACGCCGCATCGCCGCCGCGACGTCCGCGATGAGCAGCGCGATGTCGGTTTCGACCGGCGCTTCGCTGCCCTCGCCGCGGGCGAAATCGAGATAGCCGCTGGACCATGCCGCTCCATCTCGACGACATCCGATTTCAGCTCGGCGACGGCCGGGTCGTCACCGAGGATCTCCAACGCCAGCTTCATTCGGGTGAGCGGCGTGCGCAGATCGTGCGACACCCCGGCCAGCATCTCGGTGCGCTGGCGGATCTGGCGCTGGATGCGGTCGCGCATCGTGAAGAAGGCGACTGCCGCCTGGCGCACTTCGATGGCGCCCTCGACTTTGAAAAACGGCGACGTAGCGGCCCTTTGCCGAAATTGTCCGCGGCAACCGCCAGCCGGCGCAGCGATTTCACCTGGTTGCGCAAAAATACCGCCGCGATCGCCAGCAATACGACCGACGAGCCGACCATCCAGATGACAAAAATATAGGTCGTTGGCGTGTAGAGGCGCCCGCAAGGCACCTCGGCAAGAACAGCCCGCCGGTGCAGCTGTACTGCGATCGTTGGAAGCCGTTCGGATCATCCAAGCCTTCGATCTCGCGAGCGGCAGATCGATCCTTCCGAGCATTGCGCTGCGCAGCTGCTCCTCCGCAATGCTGCCGCTCGGCGGAGCCTCGGGCGGCAAGTGTGCGCACTCGCGTCAGAGCTGAAGCTGGATGCTCGGTCACGCGCTTCGGCGCGGGCGAACAGCTCGGCTACGCGCGGCGTCCGGTCCGGTATGATCGAGCGCATCGATGACAAGCGCGATGTCGCCGGCGACGCCCGCCGACAGCCGCCACGACATCGTCTCCCAGTGCCGATCGTAAAAGATCCAGGCGGCGATCGCTCTGCACGATAGCATCAGCGGCATCACGACGATCAGCAGCGAGCGGCCGAACATCGTTCGTCGGCAGCATCCGCTTGATCCAGCTGCGCTGGCGGATCGCGCGCCGGCTGCCGTGCCTCGGCGGGAATGTCGAGCGGCTTATCGTCGCCGCGACCGGCGATCGCTCACTCCGGCCTAAGGACATAACCGGTGCCGCGCACGGTTTGCAGATAACGCGGGAATTGCGCGGGTCGCGCTCGATCTTGCGGCGCAGCCGCGTCATCTGCACATCGACATTGCGAACATTGCCGCTGAACTGCGCCGATTGCGACAGCTCCTCGCGCGACACCGGCTCACCCGCGCCGCTGCGCCAAGCCGGCAAGCAGCGCCGTCTCGGCCGCGGTCAGATGCACCAGTTCGCCGCCGTGGAACAGCTCGCCGCGCGACAGATCGAAGCGCAGCCGCCGAACCGGACTTCGCCGCGCATCGCGGCTCCTCGGCTGGCCGGCGCGCTGCAGGATGTTGCGGATACGCAACACCAGTTCGCGCGGCTCGAACGGCTTCGCCAGGTAATCGTCGGCGCCCTGTTCCAGGCCGTTGATGCGATCCTCCGGCTCGGCCATCGCGGTCAGCAGCAACACCGGCACGGTCCGGATTTGACTCGCGCTGCAAGCTCGCGGGTCAGATCAAGTCCGCTCTCGCCCGGCATCATCACGTCGAGCACGATGAGATCGAAGGCGAAGCTCGGCAAGTTGCGCGCGCGCCTCGGCAGCGTCGCCGGCGCCGTGACGCGAAACCCGCTTTCCGACAGATAGCGGCGCAGCAATTCCCGCAGCCGCGCATCGTCATCGACGACGAGGAGGTGGGGTTCGAGTCTCGCTCATCGCCACTAGGTATACTAGCCGAATAATGCCGGACCGCTCATCGCTGACCGGCCGGGACGTTTCGGTCGAAGCGGTGGCGGTCGCCGGGCTGGCGATGATGCCAGCAGCACCTTGCGAAACCCGTCGACCGCGCCAGCTCCGGCCTTGCGATAGGCGTCGGCAACGCGCGCGCGCTGCGGCGCCGAAACTTCGCGCTCGAGTTCGCCGCCCTTCCGAGTCAATTCGAGCAGGCGCTGGCGCCGGTCGCTGCGGCCCCGGTGCTGGACGATGAATCCCTGGTCGCACCAGTTCGCTCAAGCACCCGGCTCAGGCTCTGTTTGGTGATCCGCAGGATCGCCAGCAGCTCGCTGACCGTCATGTGCGGCTGCCGACCGACGAAATGGATTACCCGGTGATGCGCGCCGCCCAAATCCGTAGCGGGCCAGTATCGCATCGGGCTCGGCGGTAAAGTCGCGATAGGCGAAAAACAGCAGTTCGATCCCCTGCCGCACCTCCTCCTCGCCGAGCAAAAAGCGGCTCGCGGCGCTCGACAATTTTATGTCAGTCATATTGACTTATTTCGCAACCTTGCTTATCATCGCGGCGTCCTCTGCGATATAAAGTTTTAGGCCAGTCGGCCGGCTTTGTCCCGATCGGGCCGGACTTTGATCCATCGGGTGCGAGGAAACGCTGATGTCCATGGTCCCCTTCGACGATCGCGACGGCTTCATCTGGTACGACGGCAGCCTTGTCCCCTGGCGCGACGCCAAGCTGCATGTGTTGAGCCACGGGCTGCATTATGCGAGCTGCGTGTTCGAAGGCGAGCGCGTCTACAACGGCAAGGTCTTTCACCTCGACGATCATAACGCACCGCCTGATCAATTCGGCCAAGATTCTCGGCTTCGAGATCCCCGCCAAGCATGGACGATTTGGCCGAGGCGACCCAGCAAGTCATCACCGCGAACAAGATCGTCGACGGCTATGTCCGGCCGATCGCCTGGCGCGGCGCCGAGCAGATGGGCGTTTCAGCCGCAGGCGCACGCAAAATCCACCTGGCGATCGCCACCTGGGACTGGCCGGCCTATTTCTCGCCCGAAGCGCGGGCCAAGGGCATCCGCATGAAATGGGCGCCGTGGGCGCGCCCGGCGCCGCATACCGCGCCGGCCCAGGCCAAGGCGGCCGGCCTCTACATGATCTGCACGATGTCCAAGCACGACGCCGAGGCCGCGGGCTGCGACGACGCGCTGATGCTCGATTGGCGCGGCCAGCTCGCCGAGGGCACCGGCGCCAATATCTTCCTCGCGATCAACGGCGAACTGCACACCCCGACGCCCGATTGTTTCCTTAACGGCATCACCCGACAGACCGTGATCGCGCTTGCCAAAAAGCGCGGCATCAAAGTCGTCGAGCGGGCGATCATGCCGGAAGAGCTGGCCAAGGCCGACGAAGTATTCTTGACCGGCTCGGCCGCTGAGGTGACGCCGGTCGGCGAGATCATCGGCGAGCGCGGCCACTATCGCTTTACGCCGGGCACGATCTGCCGCCTGATGTTGGAAGACTACGACCGCACAGTCGGCAAGAAAGTCACGCCACCGCAGCTTAGCGGCGAAGTTAAGTCAGGCGCAGCTTCGGCGCTGGACTGTCCCGGCGCCGATCAGAGGCCAATATTCGCCGGACACAGCAAGCCTCTACTTCCGCCATCGTTCTGCTGCGGCGTCGTCTGCCTTGCGGGCTTCGACCCAGCGCTCACCCTCCGGGGTTTCTTCGCTTTTCCAGAACGGCGCGTCGGTCTTGAGCCAGTCGATCAGAAAATGGCAGGCGGCGAGCGCGGCTTCGCGGTGCGGCGACGCGGTCGCGACCAGCACGATGCGGTCGCCCGGTTCGAGCCGGCCGTAGCGATGGATGATCAGCGAGGCGTCGAGCGGCCAGCGCCGATGCGCTTCGAGCTCGATCTCCGCGAGCTTCTTTTCGGTCATGCCGGGATAATGTTCGAGGGTCAGCGCCGATACCCGGTCGCCGCCCCCCGCTTCCATTAGCGACATGTCGCGCACCAATCCGATAAAGCTCGCGATGCCGCCGATGCGGTGATTGCCGTCGGTAAGCCGCTGAAGCTCGACGCCGACATCGAAATCCTCGCGCTGCACTCGGATCATCGCCTCAGCCTCCGGTGACCGGCGGGAAGATTGCGACCTCGTCACCCTCGCGCAGCGGATGCTCGCGGCTGACATAGTCCTGGTTGACCGCGACGCGCACCACCGAGAGATCGCGCAGATGCCTCGGCGTAGCGTGGGCCGCGCGCCTGCAGCCACGCGAGCAACCCCGCCACGTCACGAACTCCCGATGGCAATCGCAACTCTTCCTCGGCACAGCCGATGCGCGCGCGCAGCCAGGCGAAATAGAGGATCTTCACCTCGAGGACCTCGGAGAACGGCAAAAACAGCGACAATCGAACCGGCGTCGAGATTCACCGGCCGTCTCATCCAGCACGACCAGACCTTCAGAGTGGACGATCGACGACAGGATGCCGGCGCCGTCGCGCGGATATTTGACGGCGACGACGGCATCGCCGTTGCGCTCCAGCCGCGCGCGCAAATATTCCCGCCGACCCGGCTTTTTGCGGTAGGCGAAGCCGGCGCGGACCGGAAACGTCGGCGGGGGCGGTGCGACGGCGCCAGCCAGCTTCAAAATCAAAGACCGCGCGAGAACGGCAAAAGTCACGGCAACGGCGACGGGATTTCCCGGCAATCCGATTACCGGCACGCCCTCAATTTGGCCGAGCGCTACCGGCCGACCCGGTTTGATGGCCAGCCGCCAAAAATGCAACGCGCCGAGGCGCTCGACGGCTGCTTTGACATGATCTTCATCGCCGGTCGAAACACCGCCCGATGTCACGATCAGATCGTGAGCGCTGCAGGCCGAGCTCAGCGTGTCGACGAGAGCACCTTCGCGGTCGGGAATTATGCCGAAATCGCTGACCTCGCAGCCGAGCCGTTCCAGCAATGCCGCGAGCATAAAACGGTTCGCATCGTAGATCGCGCCGGGAGGCAGCCGGGTCCCGGGTTCGCGCACCTCGTCGCCGGTCGACAACAATGCCACCCGCAACGGCCTATAGACACGCAGCTCGTCGTGTCCGAGCGCCGCGGCGAGACCGATCTCGGCCGGCCCCAACCGCATGCCCGCGGCGAGCGCCGTCTCGCCCTGGGCGACGTCCTCGCCGGCATGGCGGCGGTTAGCGCCTTTCCGGATCCCAGGCTTGAGCCGCACCCGGCCATCTGTAGCGATGCAATCTTCTTGCATCATCACGGTGTCGGCGCCACTCGGCATTGGCGCGCCGGTGAAGATGCGGACCGCCTCGCCCGGCCGGATCGCGCGCCCTAGCGGATGACCAGCCGCCGCCCGCCCGCCAACCGGCAATTCGGTCTCGCGGTCGTCAGAGAGATCGGCATGCCTGACGGCGTAACCGTCGACGGCGCTGTTGGCATGCGGCGGCAAATTTATCGCTGCGACCAGATCCTCGGCCAAGACGCGTCCGACGGCAGCACGGAGCGATACAGTCTCGGCGTTGACGACCGGGACGACGCGTTCACTGATCCGGGCGAGCGCCTGGTCCACGCTCAGCAGTGCGCCACCAAAGGCAAAGCAATCATCGCTCAGCTGTGCCATCGCCTGCACCCGTCGTAGCGCAGAATGAAATCGGCGATCACCGCCGGGTCGCCGAGCGGCAGCAATGGCAATGTCAGCCCGGGCAGGTCTTCGTCGGACGCGACCGCCGCGACAAAGGGATCGTCGGGATGCAGCGGCGGCTTGCCGAGCGCAGGACGGTGGACCTCGATTTTCGGATGCGCGTGCCGCTTGAACCCCTCAACCAGCAGCAGATCGACCGGCGTGATCCGCGGCAACAGCTGGTCGAGACCGGGTTCCGGCTCATCGCGCAATTCGTGCATCAGCGCCCAGCGCCGGTTCGACACGACCATAACCTCGCGGGCGCCGGCCTCGCGGTGGCGCCAGGAATCCTTTCCTGGCTGATCCACGTCAAAGTTGTGGTGAGCATGTTTGATCGTCGACACCGAAATGCCGCGCGCAACGAGTTCAGGGATCAACGCCGTCATCAGGGTCGTCTTGCCGCTGCCGCTCCAACCGGCAATGCCAAAAATGCGCACTGCCGCTCGTCCTAAGCGCTCACTTGGGAATTCGCGGCCGGGGCGGCAACGCCATTAAGCCGGGCGACGGGATTTGCCGCGAGCAATCGCACCGCTTCGGGGAGGCCGCGTAATGTGCGGCAGCCCGGCCTGTAGATAATCATACCCGGTCACCAAGGTCAGCAGCGCGGCGATCCACAACAGAGCTTCGCCGATCCCGGCGACCGGAATGAGGCGCGGTCCGGCGTCACCAACGATCAGAAAACCGATTGCTACCATCTGAATCGTGGTTTTCCATTTGGCGAGCCGCGAGACCGGCATGCTGACGCGCAAGCCTGCGAGATACTCGCGTAACCCTGACACCAGAATTTCACGGCACAAGATAACCAGTGCCGGAAACACCGCCCCGGCGGACAGCCGGCCGAACGTCGTCAGCATAAACAACGTCGCGGCGACCAGCAATTTGTCGGCGATCGGATCGAGGAACCGACCTAGTTCGGATTGCTGCTGCCATCGGCGGGCCATGTGTCCGTCGAGCCAGTCGGTGACGCCGGCGGCAGAAAACAATGCACAAGCAAACCAGCGGGCGTAATCGCCATGTAGATAAAATGTCGCGACCACAACCGGGATCACCAGAATGCGCGATAGGGTGAGCAGGTTAGGCAAGCTGGTCAACGGCACGCGCCATCCCCGATTATTCAGCGGTCGTTAGGCTAACAACGGCATCTTAGCCATCGGCGTGAAAATGGTCATAAATCTTTTTTGCTACAGTTTTGCTTATGCCGGCGACGCGTTCGAGTTCGCCGAGCCCGCCGCGGGCAACAGCCCGGGCTGACCCGAAATGCAGCAACAATGCCCGTTTGCGCCGCGCCCCGATCCCGGCAATGTCATCGAGCGGCGATCGGCCGATCGCCTTGGCCCGCCGGGCGCGGTGAGTGCCAATCGCAAAGCGGTGCGCCTCATCACGCAGCCGCTGCAAGAAATACAGCACCGGATCGCGCGGATCGAGCGAGAATGGCGGCCTGCCCGGCATGAAAAAGCGCTCCCGGCCGGCATTGCGGTCCGGCCCCTTGGCGATGCCGACAATCGCGACGTCGGTGATGCCGAGTTCGTCAAGTACGCCTTGTGCAATGCCGAGCTGGCCCTGTCCGCCATCGATCAGCACCAGGTCGGGCCATCCGGCCTGCTCGCGTTCCGGGTCCTTGAGCGCTCGGCTAAAGCGGCGCAGCAGGACCTCTCGCATCATCGCATAGTCATCACCGCCGCCGGTAATTTCGCCTTCCATGGGGTCTAAGTCCGCATCGCTGCTCGACGGCTCGCCTCCCTCTCGCCCCTTAGGGACGGGAAGGGCACTTTGGCCGGTGCCGCGGGCCGGTCTCGCCGATCGAGCGCCGCGAATGTTAAATTTGCGGTAGGCGCCCTTGATCAGCCCCTCTGGCCCGGCGACGATCATTGCGCCGACCGCGTTTGTTCCTTGGATGTGGCTGTTATCGTACACCTCGATGCGGTTGGGAGCGGCGTCGAGACCGAGAGCGGTCGCCACCCCTTCGAGCAAGCGGCGCTGCGAAGCGCTCTCGGCAAGGCGGCGAGCGAGCCCCTCGCGGGCGGCGGCCAACACCCGCTCGACCAGCTTGCGTTTGTCGCCGCGCTGCGGCACCGCCAGCCCCACCCGGGTGCCCCCGAGCGACAGTGCTTCCTCGACGAGTTGATGCTCCGGAAGCCGGTGGCTCAGCAGTATCAATGGCGGCTTTGGCCGGTTGTCGTAAAACTGACCGACAAACGACCCGAGTACTTCCTCCACCGCGAGCTGCCGGTCATGACTGGGGAAATAGGCCCGGTTGCCCCAATTCTGGCCGCCACGGAAAAAGAACACCTGGACGCAAGTCTGCCCGCCGGCCTGGTGCGCGGCGATCACATCGGCGTCGACGACACCCGGGACGTGGATGTCCTGGTGGCCCTGGACCAGGGTCAGGGCCCGGATCCGATCACGGATCAGCCCCGCCGCCTCAAAGTCGAGCGTCGCCGCCGCGTCTTGCATTTCCACTGCGAGCCGTTGCTGCACCGCGTCGGTACCGCCGGCCAGAAATGCCCTGGCCTCTTCGATGAGTGCAGCATACTCCTCGCGGCTGATCCGCCCGACGCAAGGTGCGCTGCATCGCTTGATCTGGTGCAGCAGGCACGGGCGCGTGCGATTGGCGAAGATGCTGTCGCTGCACGAACGCAACAGAAATGCTTTTTGCAATGTAATCAGGGTACGGTTGACCGCGCCCGCCGAGGCGAAGGGACCGAAATAATCGCCGTCTTTGTTTTGCGCGCCGCGAAATTTCGTCAGCCGCGGGAATTCGTGATCGGCGGTCAGATGGATCAACGGAAACGATTTGTCGTCGCGGAGCAGAACGTTAAAGCGGGGCATCAGCCGCTTGATCAAATTGCACTCAAGCAGCAGCGCTTCCGCCTCGGTATGGGTCGAGACGATCTCCATCGCTGTCGTTTCGGCCACCATCCGCCGCAGCCGGTTCGACAAGGTCGCGACATGCGCGTAATTCTGCACGCGCGCCCTTAAATTGCGCGCCTTGCCGACGTACAGCGCGTCGCCCTTACGATCGAGCATGCGATAGACGCCGGGCGTCGCCGGCATTGTCCGAAGTGCGGCGCGAATAGCGGCGACGCCGCGCGCGATCCCGGTCGCTGCATCGGCAAAGCCAATTTCAGAGCCGGTGTTGGCTTCAGCTTCGACCTCGCGCGCCGGCATATCCGCTACGGCCGAGTCGGGGCGGTCGTTGCTTACCCCTTCCGGCGCGCGGCGCGGATCCATCGGCAGCGGCCGACGTCCGCGAGCCGAACGCCGCCTGGGGATCGTCGGCGAGCAAACTTCCGTCATTCCCTCGTCAACTGGTTGTGAACTCACTGTATTTCAAATCGTTGCGGCGGTATCCACGGAAGCTGTGGATAACCTTGTTGAAAACTCGGATCAACCGAGCCGAAAAATCGGCTTTCACTTGCCTTGCTCGTGTTTGCCTATAATTTAGGCAATTATGCAAGACCTTGATTTCTAAGCGATTTTCCGCACAGGGCCAACCACCAATAAACCTCGGATCGCGTCGTCATTAACCAAACGACTGTCTCGCATATGTCACGCTCGCTGTGAACAAATCGCCACCCCTGAGCTTTGGTGATGGCAACCCGGCCGGTTCCTCAACCAACAATTATCATTAACCAAGCGTCTCATTTCGCGCTTAAGGCGAGTCCTATTCGGTTAACGGTATCCTTTGTGGTTGCGCCCAGCCCAGATGTTGCCCGCCATCAAGGGCAATCATCTGCCCGGTCAGCGCCGGCGCCGACAGGATAAACCGCAGGGCGGCGGCAACCTCCTGCGGGCTCGTGCCACGCCGAGCGGCATTAACGAACATTGATGCTGAAACTGTTCCGCGGTCTGGCGTGGACTGGGCAAGGTCGGCCCCGGCCCAATGCCGTTGACGCGGATACGCGGCGCTAAGGCCAGCGCCATTGTCTGGGTCAAGGTCCACAGACCGGCTTTAGACAGCGTATACGAAACAAAATATGGGGTCAGCGACCACACTCGTTCGTCGAGAATATTGACGATCACCCCGCCGGCATCGGCCGGCAATCGTGCCGCCATCTGCTGCATCAGCACGAACGGCGCGCGCAAATTCACCGCCATGTGCTGATCCCAGCTCTCGCGGCTCACCGTTTCGACAGTGTCGTTTTCAAAGACGCCGGCGTTGTTGACAAGACAGCCGACCGGGCCAAGTTCGCGCTCGGTCTGCACCATCAGACCAAGGACCGCCACTTCATCCGAGAGATCGGCCGCGACCGTCAGCGCGGTCCCGCCATTCGCGCGGATTGCCTCGGCGACCGCCACGGCCTCCTCACCCGAGTGGTGATAATGCACGGCGACGGCAAAACCGTCTTCGGCCAAAGCCAGCGCCAATGCCCGTCCGATGCGCCGCCCGCCGCCAGTCACCAGTGCCGCGCGCGGGATCGGCAATCCCGGCGACGCCCCGGTCAGCTCCTCTGTTTGGTCGAGATCGGCGGCCCCGCCGAAATCAGCGCCGGCCGGCACGGCGTTCCTTGCGGGCGCGCATCTTGGCGCGCGCCACATCGCGCGCCGACACGCCGGCGCGTCCCGCGGTCGAGCGGCCGCGGCTGCCGTCGCCGTGAAGCCCGGATCCGCCGCCGCCACCATTCGCATTGGCCGCGACCGGCAGGCCGAGATCGGCCTGTTCGAGGCGGCGGATTTCGTCGCGCAATCGGGCCGCCTCCTCAAATTCGAGATCGGCGGCGGCATCGCGCATCCGCTTTTCGAGATCGGCGATCACAGCCTGTAGGCTGGCGCCCTGGTAGTGCGCCGCCTCGCCTTCCGACAAACCGTAGGTCACATGGTCGCGCTCGTACACGCTTTGCAGGATGTCGGCGATGCCGCGGCGCACGCTCTCCGGGGTGATGCCGTGCGCGACGTTGTAGGCCTGTTGTTTCTCGCGCCGGCGGTTGGTCTCGTCGATCGCCGCTTTCAGGCTGTCGGTCATGCGGTCGGCATAGAGGATGGCGCGGCCATCGATGTGCCGCGCCGTCCGTCCTATCGTCTGGATCAATGAGGTGCGCGAGCGCAGATAACCTTCCTTGTCGGCGTCGAGCACCGCCATCGTCGCGCATTCGGGGATGTCGAGCCCCTCGCGCAACAGGTTGATGCCGATCAGTACATCGAACACGCCGAGCCGCAGGTCGCGGATGATCTCGATGCGCTCCAAAGTGTCGACGTCCGAATGCATGTAGCGCACCCGCAGCCCAGCCTGGTGCAGATACTCGGTCAACGCCTCGGCCATCTTCTTGGTCAGGGTCGTGACCATGACGCGGTGGCCCTTGGCAGCTTCTTCGCGGCATTCGGCCATTAGATCGTCGACCTGGGTCTCGACCGGCCGAATGATGCAGGGCGGATCGACGAGCCCGGTCGGACGCACGATCTGCTCGACAAAGACGCCGCCGGTGCGATCCATCTCCCACGGACCCGGCGTCGCCGAGACAAACACCGTTTGGCCGCGCATCGCGTCCCATTCTTCGAATTTGAGCGGGCGATTGTCAGTACAGGAGGGAAGCCTAAAGCCGTATTCGGCTAGAGTCGATTTGCGCATCCAGTCGCCGCGAAACATGCCGCCCAATTGCGGCACGGTGACATGGCTCTCGTCGACAAACACCAGCGCGTCGCGCGGCATATATTCGAAAAACGTCGGCGGCGGCTCGCCGGGCCGGCGCCCGGTTAGATAGCGCGAATAATTCTCGATACCGGCACAGCTGCCGGTCGCCTCGATCATTTCGACGTCGTAATTCGTGCGCTGTTCGAGGCGCTGCGCCTCGAGCAATTTGCCATCGGCGAAGAGTTCGTTGAGGCGGATCTTGAGGTCGCGTTTGATCTGCTCGATCGCCTGCAACAGGGTCGGGCGCGGCGTCACGTAATGGCTGTTGGCGTAGACTTTGATCGACTGCAACGCCGCGGTCTTCTCGCCGGTCAGCGGGTCGATTTCGTGGATCGCCTCGATCTCGTCGCCGAATAACGACAGGCGCCAGGCGCGGTCCTCATAATGCGCCGGGAAAATTTCGATCGTGTCGCCGCGCACCCGAAACGCGCCACGCACAAAATTGTGGTCGTTGCGCCGATACTGCAGTTCGACAAACTGCGCCAACAGCCTGGTGCGGTTGATCCGGTCGCCCTTGGCGAGCGACAGGGTCATCTGCGAATAGGTCTCGACCGAACCGATGCCATAGATGCACGACACGCTGGCGACGACCACGACATCGCGGCGTTCGAGGATCGCGCGGGTGGCCGAATGGCGCATCCGGTCGATTTCTTCGTTCAGCGACAATTCTTTTTCGACATAGGTGTCGGTGCGCGGGACATACGCTTCCGGCTGATAATAATCGTAATACGAGACAAAGTATTCGACCGCGTTGTCCGGGAAAAAGCTCTTCATCTCGCCATAGAGCTGCGCCGCCAATGTCTTGTTCGGGGCGAGGATGATCGCCGGCCGCCCGGTATTGGCGATGACATGCGCCATCGTAAAGGTCTTGCCCGAGCCGGTAACGCCGAGCAGCACCTGCTCGCGCTCGCCGCGGGCAATCCCCTTGCTCAGTTCGGCGATCGCCTGCGGCTGGTCGCCGGCCGGCTGGAATTCGGACGAGATTGCGAACGGCCTGCCGACATCGCTCTGCGGGCGTTCGGCGACGAGAACGGGAAGCATCGTGATTAGATCTAGGGTGTCAGCCGACTTCATGCCACCCACCGAGCATCCGGATTGATGAGCTCGGCCCGACGCTCATGTGGCCCCCCACCTGAAACCTCACCCGGTTTCACCTACAGGGAAGAGCGGCGGCTCGATCCGCCGCCGTCGATCGTGATGATCGAACCGGTGGTGTAGCCGGATTTGTCAGAGGCGAGGAACGCCGCCATCCAGGCGATCTCCTCGGGCTTGGCGGCGCGGCCAAAGGCGTGGCCCTGCATCAATTCCTGCCAACGTTCGGGATCGCCGAATCTGAGTTGCGCGCGCTGCCGCGTGAGGGTGATCAGGCGCTCGGTCAATACCGGCCCGGGATTGATGCCGACGACCCGGATGCCGTCGCGCGGCGAGGTTCCGCCCATCGCCAGCGTGAACGCCATCAGTGAAGCATTGCCCGACGAGCCCGCGATGTAGTCGAAATCGGGATTCTGGCCGGCCGCGCCGAGAATGTTGATGATGACCCCGTTCTTGCGTGCGCGCATCAGCCCGTAAAACCGCCGAGTCATGTTGATGTAGCCGAAGACTTTGAGGTCCCAGGCCTCGCGCCAGCGTGCCTCATCGATCGTGTCGATATTGCCGCCGGGAATGGCGCCGGCGTTGTTGACCAGGATCTCAGTGTCCGCGCATTCGGCGGCGAGCGTGTCGACATTGCGGCTGTCCGACAGATCGAGCGGGAAGGTCCGCACCGCGACATTGTGCTTGGCAATGATTGCCGCCCGCGCCATTTCGAGATCCGCCGCGGTCCGCGACACCAGCACGACATCGCAGCCTTCCTCGGCCAAAGCTTCGGCGCAGGCCCGCCCGATCCCTTTCGAGGCTCCGGTGACCAGCGCCTTTTTCCCCCGCAAGCCGAGTTCCATCGCTCCCCCGAAACGTCGTATTTCGGGCGCAAATCTAGGCTGCGTTTATCAGTCGGTCAAACGCACCCTCCGACTACACGCAGCTCAGGACGCGCCCGCCTATGGCGGTACAACTCGACCAAGCAGTCTTTAGACGGCGCGCCTTGCGGGTGGGCGACGCAATGCCCAAAAGGCAATAACGCCGCACAGGTAGGAAATAATCGACAAGATAAAGGCCAGCTCATAACTGCCGGACAAGTCGAAGATCCAGCCCGCCGCCCACGACCCCACCGCGGAGCCAATCCCCGAACCGATCGTGATCACGCCCAGAATCGTGCCGAGCTGCCGGCCGGGAAACAGATCGGCGGTTTTGGCGGTAATCGCCGGGCCGCGCGCCCCCCAAGTCAGCCCGAAGAAGCAGGCGAACAGCCACAACAGCCAGCCCTGATGGGCGTTGGTAATAAACAGTGCACAGAAGACCCCGAGAATCGACACGCCATAGGCGAGGATTGCCGCCCGTTCGCGGCCAATATAGTCGGACAGCGACCCGGTGACGATCGTGCCGGCGATGGCAAGCAGGCTCCCCATCCCCAGCACCCAGGCGGCGTAGAGCTTGTCAAAGCCGCGATCGACGGCGAAAGCGAGCTGGTGCAATGACACCAGAAAACTGCCGAGCCCGGTGAACAGGTAAACCGCAAACAGCAGCCAGAAATGCGGCGTGCGCACGGCCTCGCCCAGGGTCCAGCCGGGTGATGGCGGGGCTGATGGTTCGGTGCCTGCGGTGGACGGCGCCCTGCCCACCTCCGAAGGCCGCGCCGGGGCATGTTGGGCGCGGCGGAGCATTGCCGCCAGCGGCACCACCATAACCCCCATAAAACCGGCCTGGATCAAGAACGTCTCGCGCCAGCCAAAGGACGAAATCGACAGCTGCACCAATGGCGACGACACGGCGCGGGCAAAACCGTTGGCCGACTGCACCACCGAAATCGCCATGCCTCGCCGCCGGACAAAGCGCCGCGACAGGATCGGCACAAACACGACAAGCCCGAGGCAGTTGGCGCCAAATGTCATGACGACGCCGTAGAGCAGGATGATCTGCCACAGCGACATGATTTGAGAGCAGCCGATCAAACCGGCGATCAAGAGAACGCTGCCGATCAGCAACAGCCGCAACGGCCCGAGCCGATCGACCATCGCGCCGACCAAGGGCGAGCTGGCGCCGGCGACAAGCTGCGACACCGAATAGGCGATCGACGTCTCCGCCCGACTCCAGGCAAATGCCTGAATAAACGCGACCAGAAACACCGCGTAGGAATGCATCATCCCGGCGCTGACAGTGAACGCGGCAAAGGCGCCGGCCAACAGCAGCCATGCCGAACCGCCTGCACGCGTCCGGGCAGGCATGCCGGAGGACGACGGTACGTCGACCGACGCGGCCCGGCGCAACGTCTTCATCTCAATATCTCATGATCGGGCGAGCCCGAATCTTGACCGGAGCAATCGGCATGGCGCACTGATTCGCCTGACGATAGCGGGAAATCAAGGAGTGCGGTCCGATGCTGAATGCGGAGCAGGTAGAACGCTACCGCTGGGACGGCTACTTGTTCCCGCTACCGGCATTGTCCACCGACGAATTGCGGGAG
This sequence comes from uncultured Alphaproteobacteria bacterium, assembly GCA_963777435.1. GTDB lineage: Bacteria > Pseudomonadota > Alphaproteobacteria > ATCC43930 > CGMCC-115725 > AP-15. Next base: position 341,274 of record CAVZQT010000003.1, on the reverse strand, counting down.
TGCAACGCCGGTCTCGACCGTTTTGAAGCTTGGCTCGGCACGCCATTGACCGCAGCCGACAAGAAATGGCGCTCAGCCGGGTATGTGTTTCTGTCGTGGGTCGCGGCTCTCGTGCGTCATCCGCGGATTCTCGACGCGGTCGAGAGCGTCATCGGCCCCGATATTCTCGTCTACACCAGCACGTTTTTTATCAAGGAGGCTCGCTCGCCGACCTTTGCCGCCTGGCATCAGGACGCGACCTATTTCGGTCTCGACCCGCACGAGCATGTCACCGCCTGGGTCGCGCTGAGCGAGGCCGGCGCCGAGGCCGGGTGCATGGAGGTCGCTTCGTCCCAAGGCAAGCCGCGGCAGCTGCGCCATGCCGCGCTCAGCCTCGAACACAGCATCAACGGCGGCGGTCAAGCGATCGTCGAGCCGTTCGACCAAGATCGCACGGTTGCGATGGCGTTGCATGCCGGCGAATTCTCATTGCACCACACATTGGCGCGGCATCGATCGGCGCCGAACCGCGCCGCACACCGGCGGATCGGCCTCGGCATCAGCTACATCCCGGCACATGTGCGCACCGTCGGATCGCACCGACTGTTCGCGATGCTGGTCCGCGGACGCGACACTGGCGGCCATTTCGACCTGTTGCCGGCTCCGCAGGCCGAGTTCGAGCCCGCCGCCCTCGCCCTCCACGAACAATTCTACCAACGCTACCGCCAGAACTACGCCGAACAAATAGACATGCACGACCACCAGTTTGCCGCGGCGTAGCCGTCATCAGCCGGCCTCGCAGCCGTTCAATCGCAGGCCCCCGCACATCAAAAACCGCCCGCGGCCGAAACTACGGGCGGTTTTAATTATCAGACCTGCGCGAAGTTTAGCCGTGGTGGGCGTGGTAGTAGGTGTTGCGCAACACGCGGCCGGGGAGTGCGCCGGTGTGTTTGCCGTCTTCCATCAAGACCTGGCCGTTGACGATCGTGTAATGGATCCCGGCCGCCGGCTCCTTGACGCGCCAGCCGCCCGCCGGGAAGTCGTGCACGATCAATTCCGGCAACGGACGGACAGTGTCGGGATCGAAGATCACGATGTCGGCCGCCATGCCCGGACGCAACAGGCCGCGGTCATAGAGCCCGAGGGCCGATGCTGAAATCGAAGGTCAGCCGGCGCACCGCGTGTTCGAGGCTCATGACGTGCTTTTCGCGCACCCATTCCGACAATAGCCGCGTCGAATAGCCATAGCCGCCATGGAATTGGACATGCGCACCGCCATCCGACAAGCCGACGATCGCGTTCGGATAGGTCAGGATCTTGGCCATTGCTTCATCGTCGACATTGTTTTCCGACTGCATAAAGCCGGTATCGAGATTTTCTTCGACAACGAGATCGAGGAAGGCGTCGATCACGCGTTTGTTTTGTTCCTGGGCGATCTGGCCGATGGTTTTGCCCTGGAGCCCCTTGTTCTTTTCGAGGACCGGGGTCTCGACCCACATGTAATTGTACCATTGGCGCGAATAGCCGGCGGCCGGCACCTGGACCGAATGCTCGACGACCTCGTCATGCAGTTTCTGGCGGATCGCCGGGTCGGCATAGGCCTTTAGTTTTTCATCGTCCGACGACAGCAGGATCGGATGCCAGGTCGGTGAGCCGCGGAACACCTGGCAGTTGCGCATCGTAAAGCTCTGGGTCGTGCGGTTCGGGCTGCACAGCGGATAAGCCCGGATACCCGCCTTGGAGGTCTCCTCGACCCGCGCCATGTGCTGTTTCCAGGCGTCGGGCTCGCGCACGGTCTGGCCGAGATTGTTGTAGATCACGGTGCGGCCGGTGGCCTCCGACAGGCGCGCCATCAAGCCGTCCTTGAGTTCGGCGGCACGTCCGCCACCCGATTGGATGATGCCGGTGCCCATTTCGCGCAAGACGTCACCGAGCGCGAAGATTTCCTTTTCGTCAGCCCACAATGCCGGGATATGGACGCCCTGCGGGTCGTAGTGACCCTTGTTGCGCGACACCGAGAGGCCGAGGGCGCCCCCCTCCATGCCGTCGCGCACGACGTCCTGCATCTTTCTGATTTCGTCGTCGGTCGCGGTGCGGCCCTGAGCCTCGTCGCCCATCACGTAATAGCGCACGGTCGAATGACCGATCAGATTACCGACATTGACGCCGAGATTCCGGTCGAGCCGGTCCATGTATTGCGGGATCGTCTCCCAATCGACCTCGACGGTGTTCAACACCTCCATCGGGATCGCTTCGACATAGGACAGGAATTCGGCGACCCGTTTTGCACTGCCCGGACGCACCGGCGCCAAGGCCAGCGAGCAATTGCCGAACATGACGGTTGTGGCGCCGTGATGCGGCGAAAACGTGCACAGCGGATCCCAAGTCACTTGTGCATCGAAGTGGCAGTGATTGTCGACAAAGCCCGGAGCGACGACGCAGTTCTGCGCGTCGATCGTGCGCGTGGCAGGGCCGGAGAGTTTGCCGATTTCGACGATCTTGCCGTCCTTGACGCCGACATCACCTTTGAACATCGGCATTCCCGAGCCGTCGATTATGCGGCCGTTCTTGATCAGCAGGTCATACGCCATTTCCATCCCTTTCCGGTGGTTGCAACCGACACCCTTTTCCCACGGAAAGCGTACCACCCGTCTGCCACTGCCCGATAAAAAATCGACGAACGCTACCGCGAAATTCCACGACGCTCCGTTGGTCCTAGTGTCTGCCTCTTGCAATATCGACCCGAGACATGTATACTGTTATCTATCTGGACAATGGCATAGGCAGAATGGACAGCAAGAGATCTCGCGAGGCGGCTCTAGAGTTTCTAGAGTACATAGCACAGAAGGGTTTGATGGCGCAGGCGACGGCGCGAGCCCGGAAGGCGGCGGTAAACAAAGTGCTAGGGATTCTCGACGATAATGAGGCCCAGGACGTAACGTCGATAGATCTTGACGCTGTGATGAGCCGCTTTGGGCATCTGCAGGGCAAAGAATACACCCCCCAGAGCCTCGTTGCTTACAAGAGCAGGGTAAAGGCTGCTTTGGACGACTTTACCAGCTATGTCGAGAACCCTCTCGCTTTCAAACCCAGTGTGCAGGCCCGCGAGCGGAAGCCGGTCTCAAGCAAGACCTCCTCCAGCCCAGTGAGAAATACTTCGGGAGGCTCAGTCCGTGAAGCGCTGCACCAGCCCGCGACAGTTCTAGCCGATCGAATGGCCCGCAGCATCCTTCCCATTCCTATCAGGGCAGATCTCACGATTTACGTACAGGGTTTGCCGTTTGATCTTACAGAAGCGGAAGCAAAAAAAATTGCCAGCGTTATACACGCGATGGCAACGCCAGCGTGAGCATCGGCTATTACCGAACTATGAATAACGGAATGTTTGCAGCCGATTGGCGGCAGATGTCTAACGTGTCTTGTTGTCTCGAACGTTGAGGGAATTATGACGTCTCACCCATATATATCCGGGGCCGGGAACATCACACAGATGATTGGCTTCCTCCGGAAGAATTTCCCCCCGACCGTTAATTCCGACACGGTGAGAAAGCTTGGAATTGCGCCCAAGAACGAGAGCTACGTGATTAATGCTCTACAGTTTATCGGGGTCATAGAGAAGAAGGAAAGAGGACAGAACTTGGGCATGAGGTGCTAACCACACACGACGAAAAAGCGTTTCAGAAAGCATTCGAAGGTCTGATACGCAACTCATACAACGACCTATTTGACCTACGTGGGGATGATGCATGGAGCATGAACAAAGATTCGCTAATCAGTTATTTTCGGAGCACCGACAAGACAAGCGATGTAATTGGTACACGCCAGGCAGCTCTGTTCCAGACATTCCGGTCGCTGGCAGGTCATGAGCAAGTCGCGTCAACACCACAGAGCGGCAGATCACCGAAGCCAGCAGCCAGCCCTTCTAAGTCGAAGACGATCAGGACAAAAGAGCCTGTTCGTGCATCCACTCCAGTAGAGGTGCCGATAGCGGTGACACCATCGAAAAAGGATATGGCGCTAACAGTTCGTATTGAGATCAATCTTCCCGCCGAAGCAAGCGCTGAGACCTATGACAACATCTTTAAAAGCATCAAGGCTAACCTATTGAATGAATAACTCATTCTCATCGTTCGAACGGTTTGTGCGGAACGCGCAGCATGTCGGGCCGCGTAGTTCGCCGGAACCCCGCGAGCTGCATCCGTTCGATGAACGCAATATCCACCCGGACATCGCTATTGTCTCGCTGAAGCTTTTCGATGATGGCCATTATTCACAGGCGACGTTCGAGGCCTTCAAGCTTCTAGACAATAAGGTGAAATGCGCCTCCGGCATCCAGGATAGCGGCTATAAGCTTATGATGGCGGCATTTAATGAAGGAAATCCGAAGATCAAGCTGAATGACCTTTTGACCGCAAGTGATAAAGACGAGCAGATGGGCTTTCGATACGTCTTTGCGGGATCAATGTCGGCGATACGGAATCCTCGTGGTCATGACATACGGACAGACCCGATCGATCTGTGCCTCGACCATCTATCATTTGCTTCGGTGCTGCTTCGGACATTCGAGAACCGCAGATCGCCGCTCTAGCGCTCCTTCACTCGCCGGCGCTCGCTGCTGCTTCGTGCCGGGCGGGCGTCAGATCGAATATTCCGCGATGTAATCGGTGGCGCTGCCACCTTCGACGGCGTGGCCCTCGGCGCGCCAGCGCAGCATGCCGCCGGCGAGATTGGCCGCGTCATTAAAACCGGCGTCGCGGAGGATCACCGTCGCTTGCGCCGAGCGGCTGCCGGAGCGGCACACAGTGACGATCGGCCGGTCCTTCGCCAGTTCCGCCGCTCGCTCGGCGAGCGAGCCCAGCGGGATCAGCTTGGCGCCGCGAATGTGACCGAGCGGCCCCGAGAATTCCTCGGGCTCGCGGACATCGACGAGCTGTACATCGCGCGCATGTTCTTCGAGCCCGTTCGGGTGAATTTCCCAGATCCCGGCGAAGCTGTAATGCAATGGCGCCCATTTCGGCGCCGCGCTGATGTCGACCTCGCCCTCGGGTTTGCCGCATTTGAGATTGGCGGGCACCGCGACATCGATCTTTTTCGGGTGCGCCAGGCGCAGGTTTTTCATGTAGACGGCAAAATCGGCCTCGCCGGTTTCGCCGCCGAGGCGGGGGTTGAAGCGCCGCTCTTCGCGCACGCTGGTGACGGTCAGCCCACGATAATCATGCGCTGGATAAAGGAGACAATCGTCGGGCAGACTGAAAATTTGCTGATGCACCGAGCGGTACATCATACCCGGATCGCCTTGCTGGAAATCGGTGCGGCCGCTGCCGCGCACCATCAGGCAGTCGCCGGTAAACGCCATGCCGCGATCGTCCATGACATAAGTTAGGCACCCATTGGTGTGCCCCGGCGTCTTGCGGACCTGCAGATTGCGGCTGCCAAAGGCGATCACGTCGTCCGGTACGAGATAGCGGTCGGCGCCCTCGGCACCGCTATCCGCCGATAGCGCAATCTTGCATCCGGTCTGCTGGCGCAACAGCCAGCCGCCGGTCACATGATCGGCGTGGACATGGGTTTCGAGCGAATAGAGGAGCTTGAGGCCGAGCTCGTCGATCAATGCCGCGTCGCGCCTGACCTGCTCGAAGACCGGATCGATAATCACGGCGCTGCCGTTGCGTCCGTCGGCGAGCAAATAGGTATAGGTCGACGACGACGGATCAAATAATTGTCGAAAAATCAGCATGGGGCCCACTCTCTAAAGGTGCGCAGAGCATTGTAGGGCGGATTGCGGCAAAAAGAGAGCGGCGCCGCATAATCGACCGCGAAGACGCTATACTCGAGCGTCGCGGCAGAGGCGCGCTGCAGGGTTGTCAGCAGCGCGACATGCAATCTTGACGCGAGGTTGGCCCTGGTGCGGCCTGAGGGTACTAAAATAACCCCGACGGTTTCTGTCCACAGTTGCGGAGAGATGGTCGGCACCCCCCGCCCAAATTCGCTTACCTGCCCAATTCGTCATTGACGACCAATTCCGAGATCCGTGGCAGGGCCGCTACAAGCTTCGTCGCAAAACTCGCGGGTTCCAAATATCTTTCGTAATATGAGAGCACGCCCTCTCGCAGCCGCCCAATTTCGGTTGCAGGCATACGCAAGCTACGTTCAACAATTTTTTCAAGCTCATCAACGGTCGAAAACGCCAAGCAATTGACCTCTGGGATCAACGGCGGCCGCATATACGCATGGTAATTTGTTATCGGGATCGCGCCGACCGACATTGCTTCGATCATGTTGTGGGAGTGGGGCATCAGCCAGCCCGGCGGAGAAATGTAGAAATCCGATCCGCACATGACGTCCATGTACTGTTCAAACGAGAGTTTGTGGTCCCCTTCTCCATTGGAAATAAGAATAAGGAGGCGGGATCTTTCGCCTTCAGATCGTTTTATAGTTACATCTTTTTGAAACCGATCGATGACATGGCTCAATATCTTGTCTCTCGTTAGGATCGGAAATGCGAACCGATTACAATACGCTGCGTTAGACCCGCCAGCAAAGAAGATCCTGACATTCCGTTCTTGCCCTCGCATTCGCGCAACAGTGTTGTAAAGTCCGGATTTATAAAAAGCAGGATGTGCGTAATAGGGCGCAAAAAGCCGCCCCTCATCCGGTGGCGAAGTATAATAATTCCGGCTGATATGAAGAATACCGGGTCCATCCCTGTTCTCACTCAGAACCACACCGTCGGACGGATGACGCCAATTGATCCGAATGCTTCTGATAAAATCTTTCGATGGCAGCGACGCCCAGGCGCGGTGAGCAGAGCCGGCCTTGCACCCGACTGTCCCAATCCGCGTCAATGCAAAGAGTAGGAAAATGTAAAACCGATCTTCGGTAAGCCATTGAAATGAGAGTGCGGCACGCCGGCTATTGCGCATAGCAACGTCTATTGTCGTCTTCACACCGGCAATTGACGCCGCCTTGACAAACTCGACAATATGGCGGTCTCCGGAGGGCACAGCGTCTCAGCTTCTAATCAATAATTGCTATACTTATCCAGTTACCAAAGAGTAAACGGCGCGAGCAGGGAACCCATTCTAAAAGGGATTGCCGCAAAAAGGGAGCGGTAACCCCTTGAACCCAGGTTTACATTGCTCTTTCATTGCCTATTGCTAAGGGATTTGTCATGTTCTCAGCGAACGCAGAAGCCATGGAGCGATAATCATATAACCGCATGGCGCGAGCAGCTCAATGGCACGGCGTCATCGCATATCGCGCCGCTTGCGTCCTTCACCGCCGGGCTGATTGTTTATGCAGGGAGGCCTGACCATGCAAGTCGATGCAATTGACCCAGCGAAAACGGCGATCATCGTCGTGGATATGCAAACGATTTTGTCGCGCCGGGGGCTCCGATGGAAACACCCGCCGCGCGGGGGGTGGTGCCGAAGCTCGCCGAAGCCCTCAACATTTGCCGCGACGCCGGGATCCGGGTGATCTACACCGCTCATGTGCATCGCCGTGACGGGTGCGATATGGGTTTGTTCGACGACATGCACCCGCCGATCGCCAATCGCGATGCCTTGGTAGATGGCACGCCGGGGGTGGAAATTTACCCGGACCTGGCGCCGGCGCCGGGCGAGCACATCATAAAGAAACATCGCTACGGCGGATTTTTCGGGACGGACCTCGACATCATTCTACGTGAGTGGGGTATCGACACCGTGATCGTTTGCGGCACGACGACCGAGAATTGCTGTCATGCGACAGCACGCGATGCAATGTTTCGCAATTACCGGTTTGTCTTTTTGTCCCACGCGACGGCAACCTACGACTATCCGGATAGAGGCTTTGGCCCGATGCCGAATGGCGAAATTCACCATGCGTCACTGGTCATCCTCGCGGCTTCCACGGCGCATGTGATGCCGGTAGCAGACATGGCCGCGCGCGTGGCGAGAGGCGCCGGCCCGAGCGCTGGATCATTGCGAACGGCGTCGGAACGAGAAGCATAAACACCACCGGCCGCCGCAGATTCCGACCGACGAGCGGCTATCTTTTCTTGGGGCGCGCTTTGCGGGCGGCGTAGCGCGCGTCGCGCGCCGCTTTGCGCTCGGCGTCGAGGGCGAGGTTATCGGCTGCCTGCTTGGCGAGTTCGGCCTCGCGAGCTTCCTCTTCCGCTTTCGCCGCGGCGTCGCGTGCGGCTTGCTCAGCGGCAGCCGCAGCTTCTTGCTCCGCCCGTTCCTCGGCCGCGCGCGCAATCGCCGCCTGCCGCGCCGCCTCGCGCTCGGCGGCACGCGCCTCCCGAGCAGCGATCACCGCTTGCCGCGCGGCTTGGCGTTCGGCGAAACCCGGGTCGTTCTCCGGGGACCTCGCGCGAAACCTTTCCAGTTGCGCCTTTTTGGCGTTCGCGGCAGTGGTCAATCGGTCGTCGAAATTGGTCTTTCGCGAATTATCCATTTCAGCCCACAACCAAGGACCGGGTTGCGCCGGCAACACGGCGTCGGGCACCATGCCCATGACCTCCAGCTATAGCGAGGCGAACGCTGCCGGGGAAGCCCTCGGCTTAACTCCCGGCTCTGGACCACGGGCCCCGAAAGCTGACGGCCTTTCGGGTCGATGCACTCGTTGTCAGTTTCCGCGCGCCAGCATATTTTGCGTCGGTTACGTCTTGATGACTGGCCTTGCCGAGGTTCGCCGTGACCGAGTTTTTGCCGCCGCTCGCCCCCTACCCGCGCCTGCGGATGCGCCGCAACCGGCGCGATGCCTGGTCGCGCAAGCTCGTTGCCGAAAACGTGCTGACATCAGGCGATCTGATTTGGCCGGTGTTTGTCCATGACGAGGGTCACAAGGCGCCGATCGCCTCAATGCCCGGCGTGTTTCGATTGCCGATCCCGGCCTTGGTCGACGCCGCGGGCGAGGCCGCAGCACTCGGCATCCCGACGATCGCGGTGTTCCCCGCGGTGGCGCCGGCATTGAAGGACGCCGAAGGAAGCGAGGCGGTCAACCCCGGCAATCTCGTCTGCCGCGCAGCCGCAGCAATCAAACAGGCCAATCCCGAAATCGGCGTGCTGTGCGATGTGGCGCTCGATCCGTTCACCTCGCATGGTCACGATGGGGTCATCCGCAACGGCTATGTCGAGAATGACGAGACTGTTGCGCTCCTGCAACGGCAGGCGGTGGTGCAGGCCGAGGCCGGCTGCGACATCATCGCTCCCTCGGACATGATGGACGGCCGAGTCGGCGCCGTCCGAGACGCGCTCGACGAGGCCGGCTTCACGCATGTCCGCATCATGTCCTATGCGGCGAAATACGCCTCGGCGTTTTACGGGCCGTTCCGCGACGCGATCGGGTCGAAGACCGCGCTCGGGAGCGCCGACAAGCGGACCTATCAGATGGACCCCGCCAACACCGACGAGGCCTTGCGCGAGGTGGCGCTCGACCTGCAGGAAGGCGCCGACATGGTCATGGTCAAGCCCGGCATGCCCTATCTCGATGTCGTGCGCCGGGTCAAAGAGGCATTTCGCGTGCCGACCTACGCCTATCAGGTGTCGGGCGAATACGCGATGCTCCACGCCGCCGCCCAGAATGGCTGGCTCGACGGCGACCGCGCGGTAATGGAAAGCCTGATCGCGTTCAAGCGCGCCGGCGCCGACGGCATCCTGACCTACGCCGCAGTCGATGCTGCCCGCGTGCTGAAGGCGGGGTAAGCCAAAGCGCGCGAGATCTCGCCCCCCTTACAATTCCGGCGATTTGTGCTCGAACGACAGGCTGCGGACATTCAGCACCGAAACCGGGCGGCTGAGGCCCTTGAGAGCCAGATCGCCAAGCGATTCGAATTCGGCGACACTATCGATCGCGGCGGCGATGCGGCGGGTCACCAGGATCTGACCGTCTCTGGCTTCGTCGCACAACCTGGCGGCAAGGTTGGTCACAGTACCGATCGCGGTGTAATCGAAGCGCTCGGCAAACCCGATTTGGCCAAGTGTCGCATAGCCTTGGGCGATGCCGACGCCAAACCCGATCTCGTGCCCGCGCGCTGCCCACGACCGAGCGAGAAAGGCTACCTTGTCGCGCATCTCAACGGCGAGGCGCACGGCGCGCAATGCCGGGTCTGGGCACGGCACCGGATCATTGAAAAACACGATCAGACCGTCGCCGGTAAAGCGCTCAAGCGTGCCCTCGTAACGGTGGATCAACGGTCCGAGTGCGGCGTGGTACTCGCCGAGCACCGCCATGACGTCCTCCGGCTCGGCGGTCTCGGAAAAGGCGGTAAAGCCCCGCATGTCGCAGAACAGGACGACAATGTCCCGCCGATGATGTTCGAGGATCGTCTCGCCGCCCGAAGAAATAATCGTCTCGGCGACCTGCGGCGCGAGAAACCGCTTCAGCCGGCCAATGCGCTCGATCTCTTCGACCTGAGCGGCGACCCGCTCCTCCAAGGTGCGGTTTGATGCTGCGAGTTCCTCAGCCTGCTGTTCGAGCCGTTGGGCCTGCGCCGCAACGGTATCGTGCAACGTCTTGATCCGCAGCATCGCCCGCACTCGCGCCGACAATGCCGCGTGATCGACCGGTTTGGTCAGGTAATCGTCGCCGCCGCTTTCGAGGCCGGCAATGACATCCTTGGCATCGGCGCGGGCGGTGACCAAGATCACCGGGATGAACGGCAGCGCCGGGTCATTCTTGATGCGCTTCAGCGCCTCGATGCCGTCGACCTTTGGCATCATCACATCGAGCAATACCAGATCGGGTAGCAGGGCATGCGTTTTCTCGATCGCCTCGGCGCCGTCGCCCGCGGTCACAACCTCATAGCCCTGGCTTTCAAGCCGCATGCGCAGGATCTCGAGATTGTCCGCAACATCGTCGGCGACGAGGATCAGCGGCGGCTCGCGCATCGGGCGGTCACGCCTTCTTGCCCCTCTCCGCCGCACTGCGGGGGAGAGGGAGGGAACCGCGCCAAAGGCGTGTGAGGGTGAGGTGGTGGCCCTTCCGCAACGCCGCGGCGGCGGCACCACCCACCTCTCCCCGACCCTCTCCCCCCATAGCGGGCGGAAAGGGAGAAACGCGCAAAAACCCCATTTGCTATGCCCCGTCGGGGAGGAATTCGCGGATCTTGGCGAGCAATTGGCGCGGACTGAACGGCTTGGCGACGTAGCCATCGCAGCCGGCGGCGCGGGTTTTGGCTTCGTCGCCCGACAGCGCATAGGAGGTCACGGCAATAATCGGGACCTTGGCGAGTTCGGGAATGGCGCGGATACGCCGCGTCGCTTCATAGCCGTCGATGACCGGCAGTTGAATGTCCATCAGGACCAGGTCCGGCCTTTCGCTTTGCGCGAGCGCGACGCCCTCGGCGCCATCGACCGCCTCGATCAGTTCGTAGCCCACACTGGTCAAGAGATCGCGGATAATACGGCGATTGTCCTCAGTGTCCTCGACGATCAGGATGCGCTTGGTCATGCCGCCTCCTCCATCGCCGGCTCGACATGGACCGGCAAGATGACGCGGAATGTCGATCCCTGTCCCAGAGTGGATTCGACTGAGATCATGCCGCCCTGGATTTCGACCATGCGCTTCGAAATCGCCAACCCCAATCCGGTGCCGCCCTTTTTGCGCGTGCTGGAATTGTCGATCTGCTGGAATTCGCCAAAGATGCGCTCTTGATCGGCATCGGCGATACCCGGCCCGGTGTCGCGCACTTCGATCACAAACTGACCATTCGCGAGCGAAGCGGTTATCCCGACTTCGCCCTGATCGGTGAATTTGATCGCATTGCCGACGAGATTTAACAGCACCTGCGAGACACGGCGGGCGTCGCCATGCGCCATCGGCATATTGTCTTGCAAATCCGTTGTGAAATTCAGCCCCTTTGCCGATGCCAATTGCTCGGTCGCTGTCACCACCGAGCGCACCACTTCGGGAAGCGCATAATCCTCGATCGTCAGGGTCAGTTGCCCGGCCTCGATTTTGGCCAAATCGAGCACGTCATTAATCAATGCCAATAAATGCTGACCGTTATTTTGCACCCGCTCGAGCACACCCTGGGCCTTTTCCGGCAATAGGCCGTAGATGCCGTCGACCAACAGTTCAGCATAGCCCAGGATCGCGTTCAGCGGAGTGCGCAATTCATGGCTCATATTGGCGAGGAATTGCGATTTGTGCTGACTGGCGAGCGCCAGTTGCTCGCTCTTGTCGGCAATCTCGCGGAACAAACGCGCGTTCTGGATCGCAAGCACCGACTGGCTCGCCAATGTCTGCAACAAGCGCACGGTCTCGGGCGGAAATTCACCGGCCTCTCGCCGCATCAGGACAATGGCCCCGAGGGTCCGCTCGGCGCCAACCAATGGTACGATCAGCGCCGAATGAAAACCGGCGTCGAGACTGGCATCGCGCAATGGCGCGCTTGGCCGAGCGGCAAGATCGACAATCTGGACCGGTGTGCGTCGAGCGGCCGCCTCACCCATCGCGGTCTCAGCCTCGGCAACGCGCAGATCGCCAACGGAATTCTGCAATGCCTCGTCCCAGCCCACTGCTTCGACCAGCCGGAACGCCCGCTCCGCCCTGATATAGCGAAAGATCGCCCCGGCATTGGCCCAGGTCACGCCGAGCGAAGCGTTTAGGATCTTCGACAACACAGCGCGCAGATCCAATGTCGAACTGACCGCCTGTCCAACCTCGCTCAGCATCTTCAGCTCTTCAACGGAGCGCCCGAGCTCGGCGGTGCGCTCGCGCAATTCGTCGATAAGGCGCGCATTTTCGATCGCGATCACCGCCTGATCGGCAAAGGTCGTAACGAGGCCGATCTCGCGCTCGGAGAAAGCCTCGACCCGTCGCCGGGCGAGAGCGATGATCCCGATCGGCGCGCCCTCCCGGAGCAGTGGCACTCCGATCATCGTGCGAACCCCGCCGACCTTGGCGTCGTCCTTGATTTCATAAAGCGGGTCTGTCCAGGCATCCAGAATCTGGACCGTCTGCTTTGCCACCGCCACTCGGCCGACTAATGTACCAATGCCGGGCCGGATCTCGACCGCGCGCTCGATTTTCTCATACTCCGGCGAAAGCATATGTCCTGCCGCCCAACGGTATACGTCATGATGATTGCGGTAGATCGTCGCCTGGTCGGCGCGGCACAGCCGCACTGCTGTAACGACCACACTCTGCAGTACCGTATCCAAGTCGAATACCGACTGGGTCATCACCTTCAACACGTCGCTGGTCGCGGTCTGGTATTCGAGGGCTTCCTGCAGATCGCTGGTGCGCTGCTGTAAGTCGGTCAGCAGGCGGGCGTTTTCGATCGCGATCACCGCCTGGTCGGCGAAGGTCTGGACCAGTTCGATCTGCTTTGCCGTAAACGGCTCTACGATCGTGCGGGCGGTGCAAAAGACACCAATTGGGATCCCCTCGCGTAACAGCGGCACGCCGAGCATGGTCCGAAGGTTGCCGGCAATCGCGGTACGCTTCAGCGCGTAATCAGGGTCCGTCAGAGGATCGAGAACTTGCACCGGCTGGCACGCCAATACGACGCGGCCAACCAACGTGTCGGGACCGGGCTCTAGCGCCAGGTTAGCCTCTATTTCACGATGTTCGGGTGTCGTCCCGGAGATTACCGCCAACCGGTACAGCCCGTCCGTATGGCGCCGAAAGATCAGGCCCTGCGTATTGCCGCAGAGGCGGATGGCCGTTTCGAGGACCGTTTGCAACACCGGCTCGAGGTCGGATGTCGACTGGCTGATGACTTTTAGCACGTCGCTGGTCGCGGTCTGGTATTCGAGCGACTCCTGCAAATCACGGGTGCGCTGCTGCAACTCGGTGATCAGCCGCGCGTTCTCAATCGCGATCACCGCCTGATCGGCGAAGGTCGTGACCAGCGCGATCTCCTTTTCGGTGAATGCCTCGACACGCTGGCGCGCCAAGCCAATCACGCCGATTGCCAGCCCATCGCGCAGCAGCGGCACGCCGAGCAGCGTGTGAATGCCGCCGATCCGGGCGTCGTCTTTCGCCTCGTAACCTGGGTCGGCCTGGCAATCGATGATATGCACAGTCTGCGCCTCGAACGCGGCGCGACCGACGACCGTGCCGCTGCCCGGCCGGATCCGGATCCCGCGCTCGATCCTCTCATATTCGGGAGCGAGCGAGTTGCCGGCAGCCCAGCAGTATTCGCCGCCGACATCGCGGTAAATCACCGCTTGATCTGCCCGGCATAGCCGTATCGCGGTGGAGACGACCGATTGCAGCACCGGCTCCAAGTCGAAGGCAGACCCGCTGATCACCCGCAACACCTCGCTTGTCGCGGTCTGGTATTCGAGCGCTTCCTGCAAATCGTTCGTGCGCGCGCGCAACTCATTCAGCAGCCGCGCATTCTCCATCGCGATTACCGCCTGCGCCGCGAAGTTCTGCAACAACGCGATCTGCTTTTCCGAGAACGGCCGCACCTCCTGGCGATGGGCGGTGATATAGCCAAGCAAAGCCTGGCCCTTGCGCAACGGTACGGCGAGCAGCGTTCGTGCACCCCCAAGCTCAACGGCGGCATGCCCGATTTTGTCCTCTGGCCGCAGCACCAAGGCCGCCATATCGGGAATATGGAATATCGGTTCTCCACCCAGTAGTCGCTGCGCGAGGTCATGGCCCGGGCGGAACGGCTGGCGCACCAGTTCTGCGAATTGCACCGGCATTCCATGCGTCGCGACCGCACGGAATTGCTCGCCGTCGTAGATCGTTAAATGGCCGTGGGCGGCGCCGCAAAGGGTGTGCGCTTTTTCCAATATCGCGTCGAACACCGGCGCGAGGTCGCCGGGCGAGGAATTGATGACCTGCAATACCTCGGCGGTCGCGGTCTGCTGCTCCAATGCCTCGCGCGTCTCGGTCAAGAGCCGTGCGTTCTCGATCGCGATGACTGCCTGTGCTGCGAAGTTTTCGACAAGCGCGATTTCTTTTTCAGAGAACAGGCGCACCTCGCGACGGGCCGCCGCGAACATCCCAAGCAGCGCATCATCCCGCCGCAATGGTACGAACAGCACGGTACGAATTCCATCAACCGCCGCGGCTGTCCGGAACGCAATGTGATCGATCCGCGCCGCGTCGGTGATTTCCACGAAACGCTCGCCCTCGAACAAGGATCGGGCAGCCGGCGACTCCGTGGCCGGATAGCCTTCCCGAAGCGTTTCCGCGAACCTTTCCGATGCCCCGTGGACCGCGACCGCGTGCATCCGCTCACCGTCATAGAGCTCAAGGGCGGCATGGTCGACACCGCACAGGCGCATCGCCTTATCCAGCACCGCGTCGAAAACCGGGCCGAGGTTGCCGGGTGAGGAGTTGATGACCTGTAATACTTCGGCGGTCGCGGTCTGCTGCTCCAATGCCTCGCGCGTCTCAGTCAACAGCCGCGCGTTTTCCATCGCGATCACTGCCTGCGCCGCGAAATTCTGCAATAGTGCTATCTGCTTGTCGGTGAACGGCTGCGGTTCTCGCCGGTAGATCAGAAAGGCACCGCGCAATTGATGTTCGGTTCGGAGCGGAACGCCGAGGAGAGAACGGCCGCCTCCGAGATCGACGAGCGCGCGTCGATGGGTGTCACCGTTGCGATAGGCTTCTGTATCCTTGAGATCGACCACATGCAGGACGGTCTCTCCGCGTACGAAGCTGCCGAGAGCGCCGGCCCCCGGGCGCAGCGGTTCATGCGACAGGTATTGGGCGTATTCAGCGGATGCCCCGTGCATCGCCACCGGATGCATCCGTTCGCCGTCATACGACCATAGGGTCCCGAGCGACGCGTCGCAGAGCCGCATGGCTTTTTCGAGCATAGCTTCGAACACGGGCGCGAGGTCGCCGGGCGAGGAATTGATGACCCGCAACACCTCCGCGGTCGCGGTCTGTTGCGCCAAGGCCTCGCGCGTCTCGCTCAACAGTCGCGCGTTCTCCATCGCGATCACCGCCTGCGCCGCGAAGCTTTTGACGAGCGCGATCTCCTTTTCGGAAAACGGCCGGACCTCCTGGCGGGCGGCGACGATCTGCCCGAGCAAAGCGCCATTCTTGCGCAGCGCTACGAAGAGGATCGTGCGGATGCCGCCGAGCGCAACCCCGCCGGCGCGCGTCACCGCATCGTCGATTTCCGCCAAATCGGCGCAGTGGGCAATGCGCTCTCCTAAGAGCAGGCGCCGGCACGGATGGTTGGGCCCCGGGATGTAGCCCTGTCTCAGCCCCTCCGCCATTGGCTCCGAAAAGCCGCGCATTGCGACCCCGCGGAACTTCTCGCCGTCCCAGAGCTGCAGGCTGCCACAGGCGGCGCCGCATAACGTGTGCGCCTTCTCCACGATAGCGTCGAACACCGGCGCGAGGTCGCCGGGCGAGGAATTGATGACCTGCAATACCTCGGCGGTGGCGGTCTGCTGCTCGCGCGCTTCTTTGAGTTCGGCATGGCAGGCGTCGAGCTGCCGCCGCAATTCGGCGTTTTCCTGTTCGAGGGCGGCTTGCCTGTCCTCCAGCATCGTCGTCACGTGCCGGTCCCTCTCTGTTCTGGCGATCGCAGTCTACCCGCTTTGGCGCGGATTGCATCTCCGTTGACGAAGTAGCTTCTAGAGGCTACCTATTCGCACATGGTTACGGTGGGACTGAAGACCCTAAAAAACAACCTTAGTGAATACGTCCGGCGGGCGGCGGCTGGCGAGACCGTCGTCATCACCGATCGCGGCCGCGCCGTCGCCGAAATCAACCCGCCGGCGCACACCGACCCCAACCTAACTGCTTTCGAGGCAGAGGGGTTGCGTGAAGGGTGGCTCAGACCCGCCTTGATCCGCGATGGTACGCCGCCGCCTCGTAAGCCGGTTGAGAAGATTACGTTCGAGCGGCTGATGGCGGACTTGGAGCGCGACCGATCCGACTGGTGATCTACATCGACAGCTCCGTCGCGCTGGCTCATCTCCTTGGCGAGCCGCAATCGCCGACAGTCCTATTTTGGGCTCAGCCTTTGACGTCGAGCAGATTGCTTGAGTATGAAGTCTGGAACCGCGTCCATGCATATGGATTAACCGCTTCCCACAGCGAAGCCGCACGGGCGCTGCTGCTTCGAGTAACTTTGGTCGAGTTGGACGAGCGGGTCCTGGCACGCGCTTTGGAGCCATTCCCGGTTCCGCTTCGGACGTTGGACGCTCTTCATCTGGCGACGATGGTTTTCATCCGGGCTCGGGACGCAAGCGAGCCGATCGAGGTGGCCAGCTACGACGCTCGGCTGCTCGCCGCGGCGCGGGCGCTCGGCATCCCGCTCGCGGCGTTGTGACCCCTCCCCGTCCCGGTCAGCCGCGGAAGCTCGGGGTGTAGCCTTTGCGCGGGTATTCCTCCCAATATTGGCGGAAGCCGTGGGCGGTCGCCTCGTGATGCGGGTGTGCGCGCAATTTGGCGACATCGATGTCGACGCCCAAACCGGGTGCTGTCGGCAGATCGATCCAGCCGTCCTGGACATCCAGCGACGCCGTGGCGATCTCGCGGCACAAATCCTGGAAGTTGACGAAATATTCGGCGATGCGGAAATTCGGGATCACCGCCGACAGATGCACGGTCGCGGCGAGCCCGACCAGGGTGCTGTTGTAATTGTGCGGGGCGATTACGACCGCCTGCGGCTGGGCCATCGCGGCGATGTCGAGCATCGCGGAAATGCCGCCGACGACGCAGATGTCGGGGTTGAGAATGTCGGCGGCGCGTTTGGCGAGGCATTCGAAAAACGCCTCCTTGGTGTAAAGCGCCTCGCCGGTCACGATCGGGATAGGCACCGCGCGGCGCACCTCGGCGACGAGGTCGATGTTTTCGGCGAGACACGGCTCCTCGTACCAGTCGATGCCGAATTCGGCGAGGCGGTGGCCGATGCGGATCGCATGCGCGGGAGCGAAACGGCGGTGCGCCTCGATCAGCAAGTCGAAATCGGGGCCGAGTGCCTCGCGCATCGCGCGGACATGATCAATCGCAAAATCCTCGTCGCGGCGGTCGACGTAATTCCGCCAGGGCCCGGGGAACGGATCGAACTTGGCGGCGGTAAAGCCCATCGCCTTGACCTTGAGCGCGCATTCGACGCGTTCATCGATCGAGGCCCCGCGCGACCAGCCATTGGCGTAAATGCGCACCCGTTCGCGCGAGGCGCCGCCGATCAGATTGTAGACCGGCAGCCCGGTACGCTTGCCAAGGATGTCCCAAGACGCGATCTCAATGGCACTCCACGCCGAGAACAACTCGGGCGAGCCGCGCTTGATCGCGAAATCTTCGAAAATAATCTGGCCGGTATGGCGGATGTTAAAGACGTTGCGGCCGATCAGGTGCGGCGTCATCGTGCGGATGCACTCGGCGACGACGCTTTCCTTGCCGTGGGTGACATAGGCTTCGCCCCAGCCGTAAAGACCGTCCTCGGTCTCGACGCGGCAAAAGAGTAGGTCCTTCGAGCTGCCGGTGCCGAGGATAAAGGTCTCGATGCGGGCGATCTTCATGGGCGTACCCTTACGACAATGGGGATGCATGGCTTGCGCTCTGCAGCGGAGCCTAGCATTCGATACGGCAATCATGCCAGAGCGGGAGCCTGTTTGCTGCGACGCTAAGGCGCGGGTGGGAACGGCGTTTCAATTACCGCGTTTGGTTGAGCGGAAGCGCGCAATAGACGGACTTTTGATCTTTAATGACTGACGAAACCCACAGCCTGCATGGGGCGGCGCCCGCCGGAGGCGCTGTGCACCAGGAGACCCGCCGCGATTTCCTGCAACTGGTCGCGGGCTCGGTCGGCGCCGTCGCGGTAGTCGCGACCGGATATGTTCTCGTCGACATGCTGAACCCCGCAGCCGATATTCTTGCCGCCGGCGGCCCGGTCGACGTCGATCTAAGCAAGGTGGCTCCCGGTCAACAACTGATTGTTCAATGGCGCGGCAAGCCGATCTTTATCGTCAACCGCACCCCGCCATTGCTCAAGGAATTGCAGGACCCGACGCTCGTCAACCGGCTCGCCGACCCGAGTTCCGACAACAACCAGCAGCCGCCCTACGCGCAGAACTGGCACCGCTCGATCAAACCTGAATATGCGGTGTTGGTCGGGATCTGCACCCATCTTGGCTGCATTCCCGGTTATTTCCCAAAACCCGATCCGAGCAATCCGGCGCCCAATTGGCTGGGTGGATATTTCTGCCCCTGTCACGGCTCGAAATACGATCTCGCCGGGCGGGTTTATTCGGGCGTGCCGGCGCCCTACAACCTGCCGGTACCACCTTATCGCTTTCCCGACGCCAAGACGGTGCGCATCGGCGAAGATCCCCCGGGCCAGAACTGGGATTTCGGGTCGATCGTCCAGATCTGAGTGGGCGAGAGTAAGTGTGATAGCCAATCGGCTCCGTCCGCCGGATCGATCGCCCCGCGTTTTCCGGTACAGCGTGAACGCCGCATGCACAGCCGCAGTGGCCAAACCGACTATTCCCATTCAACGATGCAAGCGTTAGACTTAACGTCCCGCACTGGAGACGATCCCGAGCAACCCCCGGGGCAGGTGATGATGCCAAAATTCCTTGCCGGCTTAGCGACTGTGCCGTTTCTGGCCAGCCTTGCATTCGCTGCTCAGCCAGTAGTGACGCTCAATGATGTTCAAATGGATGCTGTAAGCGCTGGATACATCGCTTGTTCTGGTGGACCTTGCGGCGGATCTATGCCCGTCTCGCTGCCCGGCGGGATCGCTTGTGTTAGTGGACCCTGCGGCCCCGTCGTTCTCCCTCCGGGCAGCAGCGTCGGCATCCAGCTAACCCGCACCCCTTTCTCAGCACAACTCGCTGCGGATTTCTCAACACAGCTCGCTGCTGGGCAGCAGCCGCTGGTGAGTTTCCCTCCAGGCTTTACTGCACTCGCTCCGGGATTTTAGGCAGCAGACATAACGCCGGAATGCCATCCGCTGTCTGCCTGGCCAGGATTTGCGGGCCATGACCATGAGCCTCGCTTGTTGTCACTGTGGCCCGTTAAACAGCGCTTACGGTACCTGCTAAACAGCCCAGTGGCGATGTCCAGTCTACCAACCCGCGTGCTGATGGTTGCGGTTGGAACGGGCATCTATCTCGGGCTGGCGATTTTCGCCCGTGGCGGCATTGAGGCTTTCTTTTCGCAGCCGGCGCTGATCGCGGTCACGATTGTGCTCGCCGCACTGAGCGCCGCGGCGCTATTCGCCGGTGGGAACCTCAGTCCAGGAGTGCGCGAGGACCGGGCGAACCGCTGGGTCGTCGCCGTGTTCTCCGTCATCGGGCTGCTCCAGGCGTTTCTGCCGGCCTGGACGGACCGGAAGGGGATCTGGACCATCGACGGCGATACCGTCCGTTGGCTCGGCGTAATCCTGTTTGCGGCTGGGGGCGCAACTCGCATCTGGCCGGTGTTCGTACTCGGCAACCGATTTAGCGGCCTGGTCGCGATCCAACCCCGGCATAGTCTGGTCACCGGTGGCGTTTATCGCTTCATCCGCCATCCGAGCTACCTGGGATTGCTGGTCAGCTCGTTGGGCTGGGGTCTCGCCTTTCGGTCTGGGGTCGGCGTGCTATTGGCGGCCCTGCTGATCCCGCCACTGATAGCCCGCATCCGCGCGGAAGAGCGGCTGCTACAGTCGGAATTCGGCGCCGGATACGATGCCTATCGCGGGCGCACCTCGCGGCTGATTCCGGGCGTCTATTAAACGCTCAAGCCGCGCAGAGGTGGGAGGCTGCAAGCCGGGCAAATCCAAGCGTGGCCGAGGTCCCTTCGTCGTGTTACAACCGCGGCAACACCAATTGGCAGCGCAAGAACCAGCGCGGCCCATTCGCCATTACCGGTAGGAGATGATCGCGATGAAGACTTTTGTGCGCTGCGGCCAGCTATTCACCGGGCGGGAAGACGAAGCCGAGGCGAATCAGACCCTGGTTTTCGACCAGGAAGGCACGATCGAATATGCCGGGCCCGATGGCGACGCGCCAGGGCGCGCACGCCCCGACCGCTTGCTCGATTACTCCGGCTACTTCGTCATGCCTGGGCTGATCGATGTGCACACGCATCTCGCCTACGGCAACGCGAAGAGCGAGGAGGACATCGATCTTTATAGCCCGCTCGAATTTCGTGCATTGCGCGGTCTGTTCTTTGCGCAAAAATGCGCTGCGGCCGGGTTTACCTCACTATGCTCGCCGGGTGATGCCGGCCAGATCAGTCTGTCGATCCGCAATTCGATCCGGGCGGGGCTATTCGACGGCCCGCGGGTTATGGCCGCCGGCCGCTATGTCACGACCCATCAAGGTTTGACCGACTGGTATCCGACTTGGATCGGCGCGCCGGAAACCTCGATCGGCAAACTGGTCACGACCACCGCCGAGGCGATCGAAGAAATCCGACGCCAGGTCAAGGACGGCGTCGATTGCATCAAGATCGCGCTCGACGGTATCCAGCGCCGCGACAACGGCGAGTTGGTGGCCGCCTTCAACCAGGAAGAAACCGAGGCAATGGTGCGCGAGTCCCATCGGCTCGGTAAAAAGGTCGTCGTTCATGCCCGCGGGCGGGAGGCGACGCTTTATGCTGCACGCAGCGGCGTCGACCTAATCTTTCACGCCAATCATCTCGACGATGAATGCATCGCGGCAATGCTGGAGACCGGCAGCGCCATTTGCCCGACCCTAACCCAGCCGAAAAATGTCATCGAGTTCACCCAACCGCACGAGCCCGCCGGCCAAAAGGGACGGCCGGACGCGGCGCGTCGCGAATACGACATCGGGTGCGCCAATTGGAAAAAGGCGTACGCCGCCGGCATTCCGATGATGACCGGCACCGATACCGGATTTGCGGTGACGCCCTACGGCGAATGGAATGCGCGCGAACTCGAATTGTTTGTCGACGATTTGGGCTTTAGCCCGGCTGCGGCGCTCAGGGCGGCGACCGAGGTCAATTCCCGGTTTATGAGCGAGGGCGGGCGCATTGGTCGGCTGGAGCCGGGCCGCGCGGCGGATTTTATCGCGCTCGACTTCTCGCCGCTCGAAAACATCGGCTTATTGCAGGAGAAGAGCCGGATCCGCGCTGTCCACATTGCCGGCAAACAGATCTCAATCCCCGAACGCGGTTACGACCCGCGCAAGATCACCGATTTCGCGCTCTCCAACTGGACCGACCTTTATACTCGCGAGCGGGTCGCCAAATTGCGCGGCCAACAGCCAAGGCTCGCCGCCGAGTAAGGATCGAGGTCAGCGCGGCCGACGGCTCATCCAGGTCCGCCGCTCATCGTACGATCGGCCAAAGACAGGGCCAGGTAGCGATTATCGCCGTGGCGGTTTACCAGCAACAGCAATGTTTTGGTGCTGCCCGCTACGGCGCGCAGTTTCGCCATGGCTTCCTTGGGTGAGGCGACCGGCTCCTGGTTGATCATTTCGATGACGTCGCCCGGCAGCAGATCGGCGGCGGCGAGCGGGCTATTTTCGGGGAGCGCTCTGACCACGGCCCCGCTAACGTTTTCCGGGACCTGTAATTCGCGATGGAGCTGAGCTGTCATCGGAGCGAGTGTCAGCCCCTTGGCGATATCATCCGAGGCCGGGGCGGGAGGAGCGCTTGGCAGTGGGTCGATCGCGGCGATTTCCCGGTCGGCAGGCATCGCACCAATAACCGCGCGCAGGCTTATCCGCTGGTCGCGACGCCAAACCGTCACATCCACCGATTGGCCGGCCGGCATCTCCGCGATGATGAACGGCAGATCGCGCATCCGCTCGACCGCGCGGCCATTGACGGCGAGGATCACATCTCCTTGAACCAAGCCGGCGCGCGCCGCCGGCCCGGCGGGGCTCACCCCGGCAACCAGCGCGCCCTCCGCCCGCGGTAGCCCAAAGCCTTGTGCGATTTCCGCGGTCACCGGCTGGATCTGCACGCCGAGCCAGCCGCGCTCGACCTTGCCATGCTCCAATAATTGCTGCACGACGGGCCGCGCCAGATTGGCCGGGATCGCGAAACCAATGCCGACCGAGCCGCCATTGGGCGAATAGATCGCGCTGTTGATGCCGATGACCTTGCCGTCGAGATCAAATGTCGGACCACCCGAATTGCCGCGGTTGATCGCGGCGTCGATCTGCAGAAAATCATCGTAGGGACCGGAGTGGATATCGCGGCCGCGCGCCGAGATGATGCCGCTGCTGACGGTGTCGTCGAGCCCGAACGGGTTGCCAATCGCCAAAACCCAGTCGCCAACCCGCACCGCGTCACTATCTCCCCAGCCCACATAGGGCAACGGCCGGGTCACATCGATTTTGAGCAATGCCAGGTCGGTCAGCGGATCGCGCCCGACAATCTCGGCCTTGTGCTGGGTCCCATCGTGAAACGTGACGGTGACGCTATCGGTATTTTCCAGGACATGGTTGTCGGTGACGATGTAGCCACGCGGATCGATGATAAAGCCCGATCCCAACGCCAGACCGCGAAGGTTGGGTGCGCCTTTGCGTTCCTGTTCTTCGAAAAACTTGCGCAGTAATTGGTCGAGAGTGGAGAGCGGCAATGCGGCGGCCGGGCGGTCCTTGACCGGATCTATCCCGCCGCTGAGGCCGTCATTAGCCGCTGCTTTTCCCGGCTTTTGTACGGCCGAGACATTAACCACCGCCGGGATGACGTCCTGCACCAGCGGGGCAAAGCTGGTCATCCTGACCTGTTTCGAGCGCGAACCGTCGACGCCCGTGCAACCCGCCAAGGCCAGCGTTAGGCCGACCACCAATGCCGCCCCGCGCTCAGCCGCACCCGCCGACGCTTTACAACCCAGCAATAGACCGTTCCACATGGCTTGTCTCCGCCCGTCACCCGAGAATATGGTGATTGCGCGGATCGTCGGTTAAGGCACCTCTATCACCGAAGTTTCGTCAGATCTGGAGGATGCTCTCCTTTGGCGCGGTCCCAGCACGCACCCGGGCGACAGCGAGTCGCACGCGGATTGCAAACGACTTAGCCGCTCGGCTTTAGACGAAGCTCTTGGGGTTGCGGATATCGCTTGAGAGGAGAAAAATCCATCTTCCAAAGGTCCAACTCGAATAGCTTGTCGTTCTGGTCCAGATTTACGACCGCGCTGACGGGGACACCGTCTTCATCCGTAAACTCTGCCTCCGCGATCTTTTTTCCAAAGCGTTGCACCCGATCCCCAGCGTCCTTAAACCGCAAGCTACCCATGCCGCCGTCTTTCATATCTTCGACGATACTCTCGGATAGCGAGCTGGAGATCTCACTAGCCTTGGGAGTGTCTCGGGTCATCGCAGTGATCAGATCTACCTCTTCTTTGCGCAGCCT
Organism: uncultured Alphaproteobacteria bacterium; assembly: GCA_963777435.1. GTDB lineage: Bacteria > Pseudomonadota > Alphaproteobacteria > ATCC43930 > CGMCC-115725 > AP-15. Next base: position 317,055 of record CAVZQT010000003.1, on the reverse strand, counting down.
TCTCCCAGCGTTCATTTCACGGCCCCGTGATCCGACCAACATTGATAGTACCATCATTTAGGCAAAACGCTCTATACACGAGGGTGACTCCGCCTACGCCGACATTTCCGGTAATGTTAGCTCCTGGTAGGGCGGGTATCTGCCGAGCTAAATCGTCCCGTATTGCGTCTGAAACAGCATCGCGATCGAGCCCCAGCCGATCGGTATGGCGAAACGTGTGATATGTTTGGTTTTCGTCTAGACCAAATCGAACCGTTTGCGGTCTTCCGCTAATGTGCTGGGCGATCGCCGTGTCCTTATTTCCCGAATTCGGTCACCGACCGTATTCTCTGCATCGAGATTTGGGCTGCTGCGGGGGCCGGTTCTCGAACATCCTAGCATTAAGCGGGAGAGGGTCAGGCATCGCCCATTTTGAGCGCCGCGATAAAGGCTGATTGCGGGATCTCGACCTTGCCAAACTGGCGCATCCGCTTTTTGCCTTCTTTTTGCTTTTCGAGGAGCTTGCGTTTGCGGGTCACATCGCCTCCATAGCATTTGGCGAGCACGTCTTTGCGCAACGCCTTGACCGTCTCCCGGGCGATGACGCGGCCGCCGATCGCTGCCTGGATCGCGACTTGGAACAATTGGCGCGGGATCAAATCCTTGAGCCGTTCGCACAACGCCCGGCCGCGGCGCTCGGCGTCGTGGCGGTGCACGATGATCGACAGCGCATCGACCGGCTCGCCATTGACAAGGATATTCATTAAGACGAGATCGCCCTCGCGATAATCGTCGACCTGGTAATCAAAACTCGCATAGCCTCGGCTGACCGATTTGAGCCGATCGTAAAAATCGAACACGACTTCGTTCAACGGCAGCTGGTAGACCAGCATTGCGCGGTTGCCGGCATAGGTCAGATCGAGCTGCTCGCCGCGGCGCTCCTCGCACAATGACAGGATCGGTCCGAGATAGGCGTCGGGCACCAGGATCGTCGCCTTGATCCAGGGCTCTTCGATATGGTCGATCCGCACCGGATCGGGCATGTCAGCCGGGTTGTGCAAGGTGCGCACCGTGCCGTTCGTCAGATGCACGCGGTAGACGACGGAAGGGGCGGTCGCGATCAGATCGAGGTCGAATTCACGCGACAGCCGCTCCTGAATGATCTCCAGGTGTAACAGTCCGAGAAAGCCGCAGCGGAAGCCGAAACCCAATGCGGCCGATGTCTCGGGTTCGTATTCGAAGCTCGCGTCGTTAAGCCGCAATTTGGCGAGACTGTCGCGCAACCGCTCGTAATCAGCCGCATCGGTCGGGAACAGGCCGCAAAACACGACCGGCTGCACCGGCTTGAAACCGGGCAGCGGTTCGGCCGCCGGGCGGCGGTCTTCGGTGATCGTATCGCCGACCCGGCAATCGGCGACGGTTTTGATGCCCGCGGTGATAAAGCCGATCTCACCGGGACCGAGCGCGTCGACCGCGACCCCCTTTGGTGTGAAAACGCCGACCCGCTCGACCGAGTGCACCGCGCCGGTCGCCATCAGCCGAATCTTCTGCCCGGCCCGCAATTCGCCGTCCTTGACGCGCACCAGGATCACGACGCCGAGATACGCATCGTACCAGCTGTCGACCAACAGCGCCTTTAGCGGCGCCGACGCCTCGCCTTTGGGCGGCGGCAGGCGGGTGACCAGCGCTTCGAGCACCTGGTCGATGTTGAGCCCGGTTTTGGCCGAGATCAGCACTGCGTCGGCCGCCGACAGGCCGATCACGTCCTCGATCTGCTCCTTGACCCGCTCGGGCTCGGCGGCCGGCAGATCGATCTTGTTCAGGATCGGGACGATCTCGTGCCCGGCGTCGATCGCCTGATAGACATTGGCGAGAGTCTGGGCCTCGACCCCTTGGCTCGCATCGACCACCAGCAGCGAACCTTCGCAGGCGGCGAGCGAGCGGCTGACCTCGTACGAAAAATCGACGTGGCCCGGCGTGTCCATCAGGTTAAGGACATAGTCGTCGCCATCCTGGGCATGGTAGTTCAGACGAACCGTCTGCGCCTTGATCGTGATGCCGCGCTCGCGCTCGAGCTCCATCTGGTCGAGCACCTGCTCGCGCATCTCGCGCGCCTCGAGCCCGCCTGTCGTCTGGATCAGCCGGTCGGCCAATGTCGACTTGCCGTGGTCTATATGCGCGATGATCGCGAAATTGCGGATATGCGAGAGCGGCGTCATGCGAGGCGGAACATAAGGGCGAGACGCCCCCGGATCAACGTAGCGTGGTCACCACCTGACATCGGACCAATGTGAGCGCAGTGCCCGCGTATTGACTGCGCCGAGATGGAGACTGGCGCGGCGGCGCGAGCGATCCTCAGCCAATCGCCGCGCGGTGATCTGGAGAAGCCGTTTTCGACAACCCAATCTAATGCTCTTACTGATGCTCTTAGCAAAACCGCCGAGCTGCGGTCAGGCGTGAGATGCGGGTCACGTAATTCAATGTCCTTACGCCCGCACGTGGACCTTAGATGGGAGAATCGAAATGGCGGTGCGCGATATCTTGGTTTGCCTCGATGCGATCTCTGGCGCGAGCAGCAGGCTCGACCTCGCGCTCAATCTCGCACAGACCCACAAGGCTCGCCTAACTGCGGTGTTCACCACCCCGCAACCCCGCGCGTCGGCCGCACCGCTGATCGTTCCGGGCGTACCGCCGACCGTGCTTGGGCCGGTTTCGCCCGAGGGGGCTGCGGTAATTGGCAGCGAGCCGATAATTCCGACCGGGCCAGTCGTCGAAGCCGCACCCGGGGCGGAGCAGGCTGAAATCATCGAGCGCATCTTTCGCGAGGAGCTGCCGCAGCGAGGGCTCGATGGCGAATGGAGTGAGCTCAATCAGAGCGAATTGGCAGAGATGATTCAGCTCGCCAAGACTGTCGATATGACCATCCTCGGGCAGTCCCTCGGTCATGATCCCGCCGGGATGAGGTGGCTGCGGCCGGACGATGTCATGATCGACACGGGAAGACCGGTTCTGATCATTCCAGCGGCCGGGGTTTTCGACCAGGTCGGCAAGCGGGTGCTGATCGCCTGGGACGGGACACGCGAGGCCAACCGCGCGCTCCATGACTCGCTGCCATTGCTCGCCGGCGCCGAGATGGCCACCGTTATTCATTTCGCCGCCGGGCAGGCCGACATCGATCGCGACCGGCCTTGGCTCGAGCGCATCACCCAACATTTACGACGGCACGGCGTCCAGGCGCAGCCGGAGGAGAGTTTGCACCGGTCCATTTCGGTCCGCGATGCGCTTCTGGCGCGCGCCGCGGCTCTCGGGGCCGATATGATCGTGGCGGGGGCCTATCACCATTCGCCACTGCGTGAAAGCGTGCTGGGCGGGCTTAGCCGCGGCCTGCTTGATCATATGACCACACCGGTGCTGATGTCGCACTAAGCGCGCCAGACAGGGGGCGGCTTAGCCGGTTCGACTACTAAGGCTCATTGCCGCGCCTGTCGGATCGCAGTCCACACCTTGAAGGGGGTGGCGGGCATGGTCAGGTCCCGCACCCCTAATGGGGCGAGCGCGTCGAGGATGGCGCTGATCACAACCGCCAAGGCCGGGGTGCAACCGCCCTCGCCGCCGGCTTTGATGCCGAACGGGTTGGTTGGCGACAAGACCTCGACGATCCGCGTTGCAAACGACGGCAGATTGTCCGAGCGCGGCATGCCGTAATCCATGAACGAGCCCGACAAGGGCTGCCCCGAGCCGGGATCGACGACGCATTCCTCCCACATCGCCTCGCCGACCCCTTGGGCGACGCCGCCATGGGTCTGGCCATGCACGATCATCGGGTTGATGCAGCGCCCGACATCGTCGACCACCGAATAGCGGGCGATCTCGACCATGCCGGTTTCGGGATCGACCTCGACCTCGCACACCGCACAGCCATTCGGAAACACCGGGTCGTGCATTTCATTGTCGGTCGTGACCGCGAGCTCGCCTTCGGCGCCGAGCCGCGCGCCCTCCCGCGCCAATTCGAGAAAATCGAAGCTGCGGTTGTGAGGGAGTGCTGAAAACCGTCCGTCGGCAAACGTGATCTGGTCGGGGCCGGTGTCGAGAATCCGGGCCGCCACCCTCTTTCCTTTGGCGACCAGTTCGGGTGCGGCCTTGGCGAACAATGTCGCCGAGTGGCGCATCGAGCGCCCGGAATGCGAGCCGCCGCCGATGCTGACGATATCGGTGTCGCCGGTGACGAGATCGATTGCCTCCACCGGAACCGCGAACACGGCGCCGACGACCTGGGCGAAACTGGTCTCGTGCCCCTGCCCGCTAGGCCCGGTGCCGATTACGACCTTGACGCGGCCCTCGGGCGTGATCGTGATCTCGCTGCGCTCGCGCGGCGCCCCGATCGAGCTTTCGACATAGTTGGCGAGCCCGAGCCCCAGCAATTTGCCGCGCGTCTCGGCCGCGGCCCGGCGCGCCGCAAACCCGTCCCAATCGGCGATCTCCATCGCGAGGTCCATATTGGCCTCATAGGTGCCGCTGTCGTAGCGCGCGCCGACCGCGTTCGGATAAGGCATAGCTCGCGGCGCTACCAAATTCATGCGACGCAGCGCGACCCGATCGGTGCCGAGCCGGCGCGCCGCCTCATCGACGACCCGCTCGATTGCATAGGTGACCTCGGGCCGGCCCGAACTGCGGTAGGCGTTAGTCGGCATCGTGTTGCTAAAGACCGCGCGTGACCGCAACGTCGCCGCCGGGATGTCGTAGGAGCCGGTGACCAAGGCCGAACCCTTGCCGAGCGGCGACAACGACGCACAGCGCGCCCCGACATTGCTGACATTGTCAGCGCGCAAACCGAGAAACCGCCCGTCAGCGCGCAATGCCAGCGACACTCGGGTCAAGAGGTCACGACCCTGAAAATCGGTCAGGAACACTTCCGAACGGGTCGAGGTGTATTTGACCGGGCGGCCGAGCTTGCGCGACGCCCATAATGCCAGCGCAGATTCGACATAGAGCCGGTTGCGCGTCCCGAAATTGCCGCCGACATCGAGCGACACAACGCGAATTTTATCGGGCGCGACACCGAGCACCGCCGCGAGCTCGATCTTTTGCCGCACCGCCCCGCCGCTGCCGGCCCACAAGGTGCCGCGGCCGGTCGCCCTGTCCCAATAGCCGAGGGCGGCGCGGGGCTCCATCGGGACCCCGGTCACCCGGCCGACATTGAACTCCATCTCGACGATGTGGTCGGCGGCGGCAAAGGCGCGCTCGGTCGCCGCCGCGTCGCCAAAATACGTATCGACCAGCACATTGTCCGGCGCCTCGTCCCACACTGCCGGCGCACCTGGGGCGAGTGCCTCCTTGATCTGCGCGATCCACCGCAATTCCTGATAGTCGATAGCTATGGCCTCGGCGGCGTCCTGCGCCTGCGCAGCCGTGTCCGCGACGACGATCGCTACCGCCTCGCCGACATGGCGCACCTTGTCAGAGGGCAGCAGCATCTGCGGACCGATAAAAATCGATCCGCCACCCGGGCCGGTCAATTTCATGTCATAGCGGGTCTGCGGCACCGGGTTATGCGGGATCGGTGTGAGGCCGTCGGCGGCGCAATCGCTTCCGGTAAAGATGCCGAGTAAGCCGGGCAACGCCGATGCCCGTCGCGTGTCAATATGCATGATACGGGCGTGCGAATATGGCGAACGAACGACCGCCATATAGGCCTGACCCGGCAGCGTGAAATCATCGCTGAAGCGGCCGCGCCCGGTCAGCAGCCGCTCGTCCTCTTTGCGGCGCAAGGGCTGCCCGATCGCGCCAAGGCTCTTCAGATCAGGCAATTCGATTAGGGGCGTGTCGTTCATGCTCGACCTCGGGCTTATAGCTGATGCTGCCGCGGCGCAGTGTAACTCGCCGCCGCCTTGTCATGCATTGGCCCTGTAAAACGTTGACGGGGAGGAGACGAAATGAGTGCACAACCTAATTCGGCCAGCCGCCGGGCGGCAGCAACCCTTGGTATTGATCGACCAGCTCAGCGATCGTCCGGGTCGCCACTTGACCCGCAATAGACTGAAATTAAATGGCAGGTGACAGCCGCGCATTGGCCGGGTTGCAAAATAACGAAGTGGATGATCGAAATCATTCACAACTAAATCATCGCGTTAAGTCGATGATCGAACATCAGCCCAGACGCCTTTATTGGAACGTCGAGCGCAGCGGTCTGTTCGCAAGACGTTCAGCATCTCGGGAAATCGGACGTCGGGTCCGCTTACCCGCTGCGGCGCGAAATCAATCGTGCAACCAGTCTCGATGACGCGGGGGACGATGCCGAAAGGCGATGGTGATGCACCCGATAACCAGGTCTCTAGCGTCAGATCGATTGGGGCGAACGAGACCAAACTCGATCTCGGGGCCGAGGATCAATGGGAAAGCCGATGGGCGCGGCTACAACGGATCGCGTGGGCGATTATGGCGGTCGTGCTAGCGCTGGCAATAGCCGGAGTATTCGGGCGCGGGCCAGTGGATCGGGCCAGTGCCGCCGACCCCGGCAGGCGCTCTTCGAGTGGAGTACGAACCATTGGTGCATTTTCGGACCCCGACCGTTCTGACCCTCCACTTGACGCCCGCATTGGCCGAGCCGGATCAGCTGATCCATATCCGCTTCGGCAAGAGCTTGCTGGGCCCGATGCAGATTCAGCACGTTTATCCGCAGCCGCTGCAGTGGCAGGCCGGCGGCAATGGACCCGAGATGAGTTTTCGCATCTCTCCGACAGCACCGGAAAGTGCGGTGGATCTGGCAATCGAACCCGGCGCAGTCGGGATCTTTACCCTCCGGATTTCGGCTCACGGAGATCCGCCGCTTTTGGAAGCTGACCAAAAGGCCGGCAGCTGACCCACAAGGCGAACCGCCGTTACGAGCGTAAAGAGTTGGAGTTCGCATAGTGACAGATCCCACGCGGTCGGGTGCACCCCAACATTCGGCCTCGGCGCTTGTCAGAGACGCCATCGATAGCGGCCGCACACACGACAAGGTGCCGGCCTTCGACCCCGCAGCGGCGCCGCTCGGCACCGATGCGGAGAGCGCCGGCGCGACCCCGATTGAGCAGGTGCCCGCTGCCCAATTGCCGCGATCCGGAGGCGAAGCCGCAGCCTTACCAGACGAGGGCGACAAGGCCACTTACCGAACGCAGGATCGCTTGATTTGGCCGGTTATTATTCAGCTGACGGTCTTGGTAGCGATCGCAATTCTCGCTTTTACGTGGCTCAGCCGCTGAGTTGACCGGGATTTGGTTGGCTGCTGACCGCACCGTGGGTGATCGCCCGCTAATGGGCTGCGCGGTCCAGCAGGATCAACTGAGGGCCGTACCCGCCGGCACCGCGATGGAACCAAAAATCAGGCTAGTTGTTTCCGCTCGGTTCGCGCGGGGCGTTCCAGAGAATGAGCGAAATTGTTGCGCTCTGGGATGCGGATCGAGAGGCGGATGCGATGCCAAGCCATGTTGCGGGTACCAACGGCGCCCCGGCGGCCGCCGGCATCTCTACGGCATTGCCGAGCCGGCGGGCACTTCTGACATCGACGGCGTTGCTGCTGGTAGCGAGCGCGGTGGGTGCGCGCGCGGAGACGCTGCCTGGCGGAAAGGGTATGCCGTGGCGCCCGTTCGCCGGTGATCCGCCGACACAAGTCAAACTCGGTCCCTGGGAATTCTTTGCACCCGAAGAAGGTGCGGCAGTTGAGGCCTTGGTCGACCGCTTGATCCCGCCCGATCCGGAAACGCCGGGCGGCAAGGATTGCGGATGCGCGGTCTTCATCGACCGGCAGCTGGCCGGCAGCTATGGCAGCGCGCGTGGCCTTTATATGAGCCCGCCATTTCTGTCTCCGACACCCGAGCAACGCCTCCAGTCGCCGGTGACGCCAGCGCAACTTTACCGCCAGATGCTGGGTGCCCTCGACGCGTTCTGCCGCGACAACTACGCCGGGAAAAACTTCGCGTCATTGCCGCAAAGTCAACAGGACCGGCTGATTACCGGAATGGAGAACGGCTCATTGCAGCTGCATGGAACGAGCGCCACGCCGTTTTTCGAGGCATTGCTGCAAGACACCCGGTACGGCTTTTTTGCCGATCCGATCTATGGCGGCAATCGCGATATGGCGGCTTGGAAGATGCTCGGCTTTCCCGGGGTCCGCTACGATTACCGCGACTGGGTCGAGCGCTACAACGAGCGCTACCCGTTGCCGCCGGTCAGCATCGCGGGACGAAAAGAATGGTCCGGCGCCAACAGGTAAGATCTGATAGCTATCGATAGGAACCGCGCCGATGGCAACCAAGCTGCCAGCCACCGATGTCGTGATCATCGGATTGGGATGGACCGGCTCGATCGTCGCCAAATCGATGACTGATGCGGGATTTAGGGTTGTCGCTATTGAACGCGGCCCATGGCGCGATACGGCGACCGATTTTCCACCGAACTACGCGCCCGATGAGCTGCGCTATGCGCTGCGGCACGATTTATTTCTCCGCCCCGAGCAGACCACGCTGACCTTCCGCAACAACCCAAGTCAAACCGCCTTGCCGATCCGCACTTGGGGTTCGTTCTTGCTGCCCAATGGCGTTGGCGGCGCCGGCGTGCATTGGAACGCCGAGACCTGGCGCTTTCTGCCGACCGATTTTATGCTGAAAAGTCATCTGACCCAGCGCTACGGGGCGAGCTTCCTGCCCGGCGACATGACAGTCCAGGATTGGGGCGTCACCTACGAAGAACTCGAGCCGCATTACGACACCTTCGAATATCTGTGCGGCACATCGGGAATTGCCGGCAATCTCAAGGGCCAAAAACAGCCCTTCGGCAATCCGTTCGAGGGAGCGCGCTCGCGCCCCTATCCGACCCCGGCTCAAAAGCAGCCCTATGGTCCGGTGCTGTGGGCGCAGGCGGCCAAGCAGATGGGACACAACCCGTTCCCACAACCGTCGGGCAACCTGTCGCAAGCCTACACCAATCCCGACGGGGTGACACTCGGCCCGTGTACGTATTGCGGATTCTGCGAACGGTTCGGGTGTGGCAACTACTCCAAAGCCAGCCCGCAGACGACGTTATTGCCGGTGCTGATGCGCCGCCAGAATTTCGAGGCGCGCACCGAATGCGAAATAACGCATATCAACCTCGACAACACTGGGAAACGGGCAACCGGCGTCACCTATGTCGACACCCAGGGTCGCGAATGGGAACAGCCGGCTGAGCTGGTGTTCTTATGCGCTTTCCAGATGTTCAACGTGCAATTGCTGCTGCTGTCGCGCATCGGTCAGCCCTATGACGTAGAGACCGGTCAAGGCGTTATCGGCCGCAACTATTCCTATCAGGTCACCTCCAATGTCGAAACATTTTTTGACAATAAAATATTCAATCCGTTCATCGCCAGCGGCGCCATCGGCATGTGCATCGACGAGTTCAATGGCGACAATTTTGATCACGGCCCGCTTGGATTTGTCGGCGGCGGCTACATGGGAATGGTGCAGCCTAATGCGCGGCCAATCGAGATGACGCCGACGCCGCCCAATACCCCGCGCTGGGGCGCCCCCTGGAAAAAGGCAGTCAAGGACAATTATCTCAGCGCGATCCTGCCGTCGACCCATGGCAGCTGCTACAGCTATCGCGACTGCTACCTCGATCTCGACCCGACCTACAAGGATCGCTTCGGCCGACCGTTGATGCGGCTGACCTTCGATTTTCACGACAACGAACTTAAGATGTCGCAGTTCTTGACCGATCGCCTCGCCGAGATTGTCCAGCACATGGGGCCGCGGCAGATGGTCAAACACCCACGCACCGGCCATTACAATATCGTGCCTTATCAGACCACCCACACCTGTGGCGGCGCGATTATGGGAACCGATCCCAAGACCAGCGCGCTTAACCGCTATCTGCAGTCCTGGGACGTGCCCAATCTTTTTGTCATGGGCGCCACCGCGTTTCCGCAGAATGCCGGCTACAACCCTACCGGCACAGTCGCAGCACTCTGCTATTGGTCGCTTGACGCGATCCATAAGCAGTATCTGAAGAACCCAGGTCCGCTGGTCCACGCATGATGCGCTTGGGGATGCGGCGACTTATTTTTTCCAGTGCGCTGGTTTTAGTCGGGATTACCGCAGCGCACGCGCAATTTCCCGACAAGCAGTCGTTTCAGGTCATCCAACACGGCGGTTACATGGCTCGGGCCGCCGACTGCACCGCATGTCACACAGCTCCGGGAGGCAAGCCGTTCGCCGGCGGCGGCGCGCTCGAGACGCCGTTCGGAAAACTACTTGCGCCAAATATCACGCCGGATATCGAGACCGGGATCGGCAGCTGGACCGATGACCAGTTTGTCAATGCGATGCGCAACGGCATCACGCATGACGGGTCCCATCTTTATCCTGCCATGCCTTACACTTACTACACGCGTATGAGCCGAGAGGACGTAGTCGCGATCCGTGCCTTTCTCGACACGGTCCAGCCGGTCCATAACGAGGTGCACTCAAACCAGCTGCCATTCCCGTTCAACCAGCGCGAGGCAATGGCCGGTTGGAACCTACTGTACTTCAAGCCGGGTGAGTTCAAGCCGGATCCGGGCAAATCGGTTGCATGGAACCGCGGCGCCTATCTGGTCGAGGGGCCTGAGCATTGCGGATTGTGCCATACCCCCAAAAATGCAATGGGAGGCGACGAAGCCAGCAGGACAATGCAGGGCTCCGTTTTGCAAAACTGGTACACACCCGATCTGACCAGCAACCCGCGCACCGGGCTTGGCGATTGGACGATATCGTCTTTTACTTGAAGACCGGGCGAAACCGATACGACATCGCTTCCGGACCGATGGCCGAAGCAATCACCAACTCGACCTCGTATCTGACCGATGCCGATCTGCGGGCGATAGCCGTTTACATCAAGGGTCTGCCCGCCAGCGGTGGCACGCCGCAATCGGCCTCAGCACACGATCCTGTAATGCAGCAGGGGGAGGCAATCTACATCGATCAGTGCGCCGCCTGCCACACGATGAGCGGCGCGGGCATTGTCGGGCTTTTTCCGCGTTTGAGCGGGGCGCCCTTGGTGCAACAGGCGCAGGCAGCGAGCCTGATCCGCGTCGTGCTCGACGGTTCGCGTTCGGTCGCGACCGGCGCCGCGCCGACCGGCCCCGGAATGCCGTCATTTGCGTGGAAGCTGTCCGACGCCGAGGTGGCGGCGGTGGTCACCTATATTCGCAACAGCTGGGGCAATGCCGCCTCTACCGTGTCCGCCGGCGATGTCAGCAAACTGCGGCACACGTTAGCAACGCAAACTTCAGCGGCGGAATAGCCCGCCGCGATTTGAGCCGAGGAGTGTGCCGGATGATCAGAACGAGCCTGGCCGCGACAATTGTCTTGGCTGCTGTGACTGTTCACGCCCGGGCCCAGAGCACCGCAGCAGCGCCGCCGGCGGCGACGAGCGCCCGCCCAGTGGCAGTGCTCGGCCCAACCGGGACGATGTATGAGGGCAACAATACCGGTCTGCAGCTCCCTCCCGAATCAAGCAGCTGGTATCGCGAGACTTGGGCCGGCTATCCGCCGCACCCCGCTTCGGTCGAGACGGCCGGCGGTTCGGCAACAGGACGCGGCGGCATGGGCGCCTCTCTAGGCACTAAGCAGACGGGCGGCGAACATTGATCGCACGCAGACCGCAACGAATTGTTTGAGTTGATCCCCGCCGGGTCAGCTCGGCCAGGCGACGGCGTTGAAGTCGTCGATCAGCGCGGCGATGCGTCCACTATCGGACTGGTCCATGATCGCCCGCGCGCGGCGCGTCGCAGCCACCATGTCGAGAGCGCGGATGCGTTGCTTGACGCGCGGGATGCTGCGCGGCGCCATCGACAGGTTGCGCAAGCCGAGCCCGAGCAGGAGCGCGGTCAAACGCGGCTCACCCGCCATCTCGCCGCAGACGCTGACCGGCATATTGCGGCGCAATGCCGCCTCCACGGTGAACTGGATCAGCCGCAATACCGCCGGATGCAGCGGATTGTAGAGGTGTGCCACCTGCTCGTCGCCGCGATCGATCGCCAAAGTGTATTGGATCAGATCGTTGGTGCCGATCGAAAAAAAGTCGGATTCGGCAGCGAGCGAGTTGGCGGCGAGAGCTGCACCCGGCACTTCGATCATCACGCCCAAAGGCGGCAGCGGCTTTGGCACCGGCACACCGCGACGACGCAGACGCCGCGCGACCTGTTCCATCGCTTCGCGCACCCGGCGAATCTCGCCGGCATGGGTGATCATCGGCAACAGAATGCGCAGCGGGCCTTCAGCGGCGGCCCGCAGCATCGCCGCCAATTGCGGGTCGAGCAGACGGCGATCCTGCAATGACAGCCGGATCGCGCGCAGGCCGAGCGCCGGGTTGTCCGCCTGGGCATAATGGTCGGCGAGCGAGCCAGCCAGCTTGTCGCCGCCAAGATCAAAGGTGCGCACGGTTACCGGCTTGCCTTCCATGCCGCGCACCAGGGCCGAGAACACCGCGTACTGCTCGTCCTCGCCGGGCAGGTCGTCGCGGTTCATGTAGAGAAATTCGGACCGGACGAGGCCGAGACCCATCGCACCATTGACGGTCGCCTGCTCGAGCTCGATCGGCAGCTCGATATTGGCTTCGAGGGTAATTTCGACACCGTCACGGGTCACCGCCGGCAGCCGACGCAGGCGGTTCAGATAGCGCCGTTCGCGGGTCAGCGCGTCGCGCCGGGCTTCGTATTGGGCAATTGTCTCGGGCGTCGGGTCGATGATCACCGCCCCCTCGGCGCCATCGACAATGACGGTTGCTTCCGAGCGCGCGTGCTCGATCAAATCGGGGACGCCGAGCACCGCCGGCATGCCGAGCGCGCGGGCGACAATCGCCGTGTGGCTGTCGGCGCCGCCGAACTGAGCGGCGAAGCCGGCAATGCGCTGCGGATCCATCAGCGCAGTGTCGGCCGGGGTCAATTCGTCGGCGACAATGACCGCACCCTCGGGCACACCCGAATAGGCGGCATAAGGTTTCTTAATCAGATTGCGGATCAGCCGGGTGCCGACGACGCGGACATCCTCGCCCCGCGCCGATAGATAGGGGTCGCGCATCGCCGCAAAGCTGCGGGCGATTTCGTCAATCTCGAGCTCGACGGCGCGCTCGGCATTGATGCGCTGACGTCCGATACGCTCGCCGGCGCCGCGCACCAGCCGCGAATTCGACAGCATCGCGACATGCGCGTCGAGCAGATAGCCGATCTCCTCCGCGGCCGATTCAGGCAGCCCCGATGTCTTGGCCTTGAGCTTGCGAAGCTGTTTCAGCGAGGTCTCGACCGCCTCGTCAAAGCGGACGCGCTCGGCGGCAATCTCGCTCTCAGGAATGTGGCTCTCATGGACCGGAAGATCGCCCCCCTCGACGAGATAGGCGGGGCCGATCGCGATACCCGGCGAGACACCCAGCCCCGACAGCCGGCATTCCGCGGGCTGCGGGGAGGGTTGCGCGGCGGCCGCCCCCTCTTCCAACTCGGTCGCCTCGTCAGTCCTCATTGAATTTGCATTGGATCAAATCGGCGAGCGCGTTAACCGCCTCGGCCGCTTGCGGCCCGCTGGCGCTGAGCTCGACGACAGCACCCGGAGCAGCCGCAAGCATCATCAGCCCCATGATCGATCGGCCCGAAACTTCGGTGCCGTTCTTGCGCACCCGGACATCGGCATTATAGAGCGCCGCCATTTTGACAAACCGCGCCGAAGCGCGGGCGTGCAAGCCGCGCTGGTTGCAGATCGTCGCGATCCGCCGGACACGCGCCGGTTCCGGGCCGGCATCATCGCCTTCGCCGTCGTTCATTGCCGGGCGTCGGTCAAGAGCTGCGATGCGACGTTAATATATTTCCGGCCGGCTTCCTGCGCGCCGAGCACCGTACGCTCCAGGCTTTCGTTTTGCCGCAGGCTTGCCAGCTTGATCAGCATCGGGAGGTTGACCCCGGCAATGACCTCGATCTTGGCGCGGTCCATGACCGAGATCGCGAGGTTAGAGGGCGTGCCGCCAAACATGTCGGTCAAGAGAATGGCCCCATCGCCGGAATCAACTTCGGCAATGCGGCGCAGGATTTCATGGCGGCGCTGATCCATGTCGTCTTCGGGCCCGATGCAGACCGCGGCGATCTGGGTCTGCGCCCCGACAACGTGTTCGAGTGCCGCGACGAACTCCGCCGCAAGCCGCCCGTGGGTCACCAAAACCATACCGATCATCGGTTTCCTCGTTGGACGGCTGCCGCTCAGTTCCGCGCCGCGACAAGCCCGTCTGCTTTGGCAACGGGCACGGGCGCGGATGGCGGAAGATCGCGATGCGCAAGCTGGGCCCGCCACCCAGCATCGCGCAACTGTGCCGCGAGCCGCTCGGCGACATAAACCGAACGGTGACGACCGCCGGTGCATCCGATGGCGATCGTCAGATAACTCTTGCCGCCGATTTCGTAGCGCGGCAACAGGGGCTGCAACAGGCCCCACAGACCGTCGAAAAAGCACGGGAAATCGGCATCCGCCTCGATATGAGCCACGACCGCCGGATCGCACCCGGTAAGGCCGCGCAACCCATCGATATAGTGGGGATTTTCGAGAAAGCGCACGTCGAAGACGAGATCAGCCTCGCGCGGCAGCCCATGACGGTACGCAAACGATGTGACAAAAACGCGCAGTCCACGGGTGTCCAGCGCGAAATGTCCGGTCAGAAGGCGTTTCAAGCCGATGGCATTCAAGGCGGATGTGTCGATCACCAAATCCGCGCGGTTGCGCAGGGCAGAGAGCATTTGGCGCTCGCGGCGGATGCCGTCCATGATCGGGCGGTCTCCGGCCAAGGGGTGGGGTCGTCGCGTTTCGGTATAACGCCGTTCGAGGCGCTCGTCATCACAATCGATGAACAGCACGCGCAGCTTGCACCCGCTGCGCGAGACAAGACTGGAAAGGATATGGAGCATCGTTTGGGCCGCGAAACCGCGGGTCCGCGTGTCGGCGCCGATCGCGATCGAGGCGCCGTCTGAGCCGACATGCTCGATTAGCGCCGGGATCAAAGATGCGGGCAAATTGTCAAAGCTTTCGTAACCCAGGTCTTCGAGGATCTTCAGCGCGGTCGAGCGGCCCGCGCCCGACATCCCCGTTACCAAAAGGACATAGCTACCCGGCACGTTTTTCGTAGATTGGAAAGGTTCTGGACTACCTACGGTACTCATGCCCCGATTATAGCGGGAAGCAGGTCTGCCGCCAACGCGCGTCGGAGGAGCCTCAGCTTGGCCGCCGCCGAATCCTCGAACGGGGCGAGCGCAGTCCGCTCGACCGAAACGCCCAGAATGGTTTCGCAAGCTCGCGTGGGCAGACGTTCCACGTCGCGAGCATCAACCAGGTCCGCTATCAGAAGCAGCGGAACCGGCTCGCTGACGGCCATTCTGATGATCCCGATCCCGCGGATTTCGATCAGGCCGGCGATTGTTGACGGCGCCGCGGCAACCACCCGGTCACCGACCCGTCGCAGCACGGTCTGATCATCGGCAACGAGCTGCGCGCCACCATCGATCATGCGCAATGCCAAATCGGATTTACCCGAGCCCGACGGGCCCCGCAACAGGATCCCACCTCCGTCGATCGCCACCGTGGTGGCGTGCAGCAACAGCGTCTCGGTCACGATTGCGCCGGCAGTCGAATGCAAAAGCGCGCGCCGAGAACGGCGCCGCTCGCGTCTTTGCGGTTCTCGGCCCAGATCATGCCGCGATGCGCCTCCACGATCTGTTTCGAGATCGACAGCCCGAGACCCGAATGGGTTCCAAATTTTTCCCCGGCGGGGCGCTCGCTGTAAAACCGGTCGAAAATTGCCGTCAGCTTGTCTTCCGGGATACCTGGTCCTTGATCGTCGACGGTGACGAGCACCGCCCGCCCGTCATGCCGCGCCGTCAAGCGGATCTCTCGATTGGCTGGGCTAAAGGAGATCGCATTGGCGATCAGGTTCAGAAACACCTGCGACAGCCGGGTCTCGATCCCCGGGACCATTAGCGAGCGGCCCCGCTCCGCCATATCAAGAACAAGCCGCGGCCCGTCCTCGGCGCGGGTCGCATCATGAACATCGACCAATGCCCGCAGCATCGCAGCGATATCGACCGGCCCGAGTTCGAGGCGGCTCAATTCCGCATCGAGCCGCGACGCATCCGAAATATCGGTGATCAATCGGTCAAGCCGCTCGACGTCATCGAGGATGATCGCCATCAGCCGGCGCTGGGTCGCGGGATCTTCGATCCGAACCACCGTTTCGACCGCACTTTTCAGCGAACTCAGCGGGTTCTTGATCTCGTGGGCGACATCGGCGGCAAAGCGTTCGATCGCGCTCATCCGCTGCCACAACGCATCGGTCATCTCGCGCAATGCCCCGGAGAGGTCGCCGATCTCGTCACCCCGGCGGGTGAAATCGGGGATTTCGACACGTGCGCGGCGGCCGCGGCCGCGCTCCGCGGCGGCGGCAAGACGCCGGATCGGCCGCGCGATCGTGCCGGCGAGGTAGAGCGACAACAACACAGTGACCAGCAGGGCCACCCCGAAAATGCGCAGCAACTCGAGCCGAACAGTGCGCACATCGGCCTCGATATCGTTGCTGCCAGTCGACAGCATCAGCGCTCCCAAGACCTGTTTGTAGCGCTGGACCGGAATTGCGACGCTGAGCACAAGTTCGCCGCTCGACAGATCGCGCCTGATCATCTCGCCGATCTCGCCGCGCAACGCACGCTCGACCTCGGGGTAGTCGGACGCCTTCGGGGCGAAGCTTTCACCATATGCCGGGTAGCGCTTGCGTTCCGGCAATAGCTGGACCACCCAGTTGTAGATCTGATCGGTTAGCCGACCGAGGACTCCTCTCCTGTCGGGCGGTGGCAATTCGGTAATCTGGATCGCGCCGCCGGGGCCGCGCAGCACTCGGCTGTCAGCGATAATGTCGCCTTTGACATCAAACAGACGCGTCCGGGTTTTGGTCGGCGCAACCAGCCGCCGCATCATTTGGCGGGCGAGATCAGGAAGCAGCACCTCGCCTTCGTCGGCAGAGTCGAGCACCGCTCCTTCACCCAAGGCAGCGGCAAAGACTTGGCCCTGCGTCTTGAGCGACTCGATCTGCTGGCCAATAAGGCTCGCCTGGTATTTGCCGAGATAGAGAAACCCGCCGCCGAGTAGCGCCAGCGCCAGGACATTCACCGCGAGAATGCGCAGTGTCAGCGGTGAGAACGGCCGGCGCCACACCTTGGCGCGGCGGCGGCCCGCGCTCCGCCGGCTCACCTCGGGCGCGCCAGAGACGCGCGGCTCGGGCTGACCAGACGCCGTTGCTAAATCCGTCGTCCCTGTCGCGGCCGCCGGCGGACCGGCCGGTTCAGCGGTCGCGATATCTATAGCCAACGCCATACAGAGTTTCGATGTGAGCGAAATCGCTGTCGACCGCCTTGAATTTCTTTCTCAGCCGCTTGATGTGGCTGTCGATCGTGCGGTCGTCGACATAGATGTGCTCGCCATAGGCCGCGTCCATCAACTGGTCGCGGCTCTTTACATGCCCCGGACGGTGCGCCAGCGATTTCAGGATCAAAAACTCGGTCACCGTCAATTCGACCGGTTGATTGCTCCACGTGCACAGATGCCGAGCCGGATCGAGCACCAGCCGGCCGCGGACGACGACCGGTTCGCCCTGTGGGTCATCGGCCTCCCGCGCCAACTCGCCGCGGCGGATCAAAGCGCGGATGCGCTCGATCAGCAGCCGTTGCGAAAACGGCTTTTTGATATAGTCGTCGGCGCCCATCCGCAGCCCGAGCAACTCGTCGACCTCGTCGTCTTTGGAGGTCAAAAAGATCACCGGGATATGGCTCAACCGCCGCAATTGTTCGAGCAATTCCATGCCGTCCATCCGCGGCATCTTGATGTCGAGAACCGCGATATCGACGGGCTGCGCGCTCATCCCCTTCAGCGCTTCCGCCCCATCGCTGTAGCAGCGCACCGCGAAGCCTTCCGCTTCGAGCGCGATCGACACCGAGGTCAGGATGTTGCGGTCGTCATCGACAAGAGCAATCGTATTTGCCACTTGTTGTCCCCCAATAATCTTCAGCAGGCCGTAACGGGCGCCAAACGGATGCTGTTGCAAATAAATATGGCCATTTGCGATGATCGACCAGCCCACAGCCCGTCTTTCCGATTGTACGGCATCGGATTTGGCGGCTGTGCCCGCTCTTGAGCGCTGTTTCACTTGACGGCCGAGCGCCGCGGCCACTGATTTAGGGCATGACCGATCAAGAATCGAACCACGACCCCGCCCGGCTCGCTCGCGGGTTGATGCGAAGTTGCGAACGTGCAGCCCTCGCCACCAGCTTGCTTGGCGCGCCCTATGTCTCGCTGGTCCTCCATGCCGCCGACCTGGACGCGAGCCCGATATTACTGCTGTCGGACCTCGCTCAACATGCCCGCAACATTGCTTTCGATCCGCGGGTATCGCTGCTGCTCGATGGCACGGCTGATCATGCCGACCGGCTCGACGGGCCGCGCCTGACATTGCTCGGTCGGGCCGAAGCGGTTAATGACCCTCGGCTTCTTGCGCGTTTTACCGCGCGCCACCCGTCCAGCACACTCTATGCCGGCTTTGCCGATTTTCGGATTTACCGGATGATTGTCGAGCGCGGCCATCTGGTCGCCGGCTTTGGCCGGATCGAATGGATCGACCGCACTGAACTGCTGTTCACCGCCGACACTCACGCGCTGGCTGACACCGAGCCCGACATCGTGACAAATATGAACGAGAGTTATAGTGCTGCGCTCGACCTCTGCGCGCACAAGCTGCGGGGCCGTGCCGAGACCGGCTGGCGCATCACCAATCTCGATCCGGAGGGCCTCGATCTGCGCTCTGGCAATGCGACCGCGCGGTTCGAGTTCCCGGCTGCGGCTGTGACCCCCGAGGCGGTGCGCGCTGCGTTAATCAGGCTTGCTGAAACCGCCCGCCTTTAGCGCGTACATTGCGCGAACTTTGACAGAGTCGCACCCGTGTGGTACGCGCCATGCACCATCGCCCCGTTAGTGATGTTTGCATCACGCCGCAGCAGGAGGAAGCGTCAAATGCAGGTCAATCCGGTGACCGCGTTTAAGAGCCGTTTCGGGCTCGACCGCCAGGGCATGCGTCATCTCGGGGCCGAGCATTGGAATTTGTCGATGCCGGTCCTCTACGAGCACGCCGTGCGCCGCTGCGAAGGCGAGGTCGTCGCCGGCGGCAGTTTCTCGGTCAATACCGGGGCGTTTACCGGGCGCACGCCGCGCGACAAGTACATCGTCGAGGAAGCCGGGACCAAAGACACGGTGTGGTGGGGCAGCATCAACCAACCGGTCTCGCCCGATCGTTTCGACAGCCTGCATCAGCGCATGCTCGCCTATTTCCAACGGCGCGAGCTGTTTGTGCAGGATCTCTATGCCGGCGCCGACCCGGCCTATCGCCTGCCGGTGCGGGTGGTGACCGACAGCGCTTGGCACAGCCTGTTCTCGCGCAATATGTTCATCCGCCCGCCAGCCGAGGAATTGCCCGGGTTCGAGCCCGCTTTTACGATTTTGCACGCGCCCGCTTTCCGCGCGCTCGCCGAAACCGATGGGATCAACTCCGATGTCTTTATCTTTGTCAATTTCGCCCGCGGGCTGGTGCTGATCGGCGGCACCGAATACGCCGGCGAGATCAAGAAATCGGTGTTCGGCTACCTGAATTTCGTATTGCCGGCGCGCGGCGTCTTGCCGATGCACGCTTCGGCCAATGTCGGGCCAAAGGGCGACGCCGCGATCTTTTTCGGGCTGTCAGGGACCGGCAAGACGACGTTGTCGGCGGACAATGCGCGCACCCTGATCGGCGACGACGAGCATGGCTGGAGCGACAACGGCATCTTCAATTTCGAGGGCGGCTGCTATGCCAAGGTGATCAATCTTGTCGCCGACCGCCGAGCCCGAGATCTACGCCACGATCGGCCGCTTTGGCACCGTACTCGAAAATGTCGTGGTCGATCCGGTGACGCGGCTGCCCGATGTCGACGACGACAGCCTGACCGAAAATACCCGCGCCTGCTATCCGCTCGATTTTATTCCGAACGCCGACCCGACCGGGCTCGGCCCGCATCCGGCGAATGTCGTGATGCTGACCGCCGATGCCTTTGGGGTCATGCCACCGATCGCCAAGCTGAGCGCCGAACAGGCGATGTACCATTTCCTGTCGGGCTACACTGCGCGGGTCGCCGGCACCGAAAAGGGTCATCGGCAATGCGCCGGAAGCGACGTTTTCGACCTGCTTTGGCGCGCCATTCATGCCGCGTCATCCGGCGGTTTACGCTGAGTTGCTCGGCGAGCGGATCAAGCGCCACGGCTCGCAATGCTGGCTCGTCAACACCGGCTGGTCGGGCGGCACCTATGGTGTCGGTAAGCGCATGCCGATCGCCTATACGCGGGCATTGTTGCGCGCCGCTCTCGACGGCCGGCTCGGCGAAGCACCGGTCCGCAAGGAGCCGAATTTTGGCCTGCTAGTGCCCGAGAGCTGCCCCGAGGTGCCGAGCGAGGTGCTCAACCCGCGCACTACCTGGTCCGACAAGGGCGCTTACGATCACACCGCGCGCGACCTGACCCATCGCTTCGAGGAAAATTTCCGCGAGTTCGAGCCGTTCGTCAGCGACGAAGTCAAATCCGCCGGGGTCCACCCCGCCGCATAGCGATCCGCTCCGCCCCCGCCGGAACGCCGTCAGCGATTTGCCGTTTCCGGCGAGCGTGCGGCTGGAGGGGACATGCTGACAATCGCCGAGGCGCAACTGCGAACCGAGCAGTTCCTGACCGGGCAGATGCTACAGGGATTGCGCGCGGTTGAGTACGAATTGCCGAGCTTTGACACCGAGCCACGTGACGTCGAGCTAGAGGCAGTGGCGCGCGCGCAAGTCGAGATCCGCCATGTCCGCGGCGCCGCCGATGCAACATATCTTGTGCACGCCTTCGGCGACGAACTGCTGATGCAGTTACAGCTCAATGTCCACCGGCTGGTTGTCGTCTACCGGGTGCCGGCATTGGATGCGCTCGACGCCAGCACATTGGCAGTCCGCCTCGAACGCTGGCGGATCGGCGCCGAGCACGCCGGCTGGAAATTTGGCTGGCGCGATGCGCCGATTATGGGCGACCCGGTCCGCCGCTATGTCGAGACCTACTGCTATGCTTTCGCCGCCACTGATTTTCTCGAAAACGAAGAGCAGCAGCTCTATTGGCGCACCGACACCGTGCAGATGACCCGTTACTACATGCTGGAAGCGGCGCGCGCCGGCATCCGGCTATCACCCCGCCGCGCCGGCTTCCCGGTGTAGGGTCAACAGCGCAACCAAGCCGCCCGCACTCGGGTAAATTTGAGGACGAGCCAGGCCGGTAATAAAGAGGTCGGAGATTAGGCGGCGTTGGCGGCCGCTAAACTAACGACCTGGATGGCGGCAGGGCGCTGCTCGCTAGCCGCGCTCCCTTGGCGGCGATGGGCCGAATGTCAAGCTGCGGCCGGTGATCCAGTCTCTCTGTGGACCGACACCCTCGGCAAGTCTGTTGACTCTGTCCGGGCTGTCTTTCACCGTTCGCGAGGTATTTTTCAGCTTCGGACCGACCTACACCATGAGCCCGTTGGCCATGACCCCGTCGGACGCCGCCGCGTGGCGACAATTGATCTCCGCAGTGCACGGGTCCGGCCGCAAGGCGGCGCTCGCGATCACCGGCGGCGGCAGCGGGGCGGTCGGCGAGTTGCTCCGGGTTCCCGGCGGCTCTCGGCTGCTAATCGACGCGCAAATTCCTTACGACGAGCGGGCGCTTGCGGCATATCTCGGCTTTGCCCCGGCACAGGCGTGCAGTTCCGACACCGCAATCGCGATGGCGCAAAGCGCACGGGCGCGCGCCGCGAGGCTGGTGCCGAGCGCTGGCGGAGGGCTGGGCGCCGATCTCGTGGGCCTTGGCGCCACGGCGGCGCTGGTCAGTGATCGCCCGCGCAGAGGCGAGCATCGATTTCACATCGCCTTCGCCGCCGCCGCCGGCTCCAACTTCGCTGGGGCGCACTGCACTTGCGTGCTGGCCAAGGGCCGACGTGATCGCGCCGCCGAAGAAGACCTCGTTTCGCGCGCGATCGTCCTGTGGCTGGCCCGCGCGTGCGGGGTTGCCGCACCGTCGCCGCAGAGCCTGCTCGATGCGGATGAACATTATGCAGAGGCGGCCATCGCGGCGGGGGATACGATCGATCAGCTGTTGGCGGGCGAAGTCGATCGCCTCACCGTCCAGCCCGACGGCCAGATTGTGCTGTCGGCGCCGCCGCCCTCGGTATTGTTCCCCGGTTCTTTCAACCCGATGCATGAGGGACATGTATCGCTGGCGCGGGTCGCCGAAGAGCACAGGCAGCAGCCGCTGGCGTTCGAAATCTCTGTCACCAATGTCGACAAGCCGCCGCTGGCGGGCGAGAAGGTCAGACACCGGCTCGCGCAATTCGTCTGGAAGTCGCCAGTCGAACTCACACGAGCGCCGACCTTCCTCGCAAAGTCGCGCTTGTTTCCGGGGACGACGTTTGTGGTCGGCGCGGATACGGCGGAGCGGCTGGTTGCGCCAAAATATTATGGCGATGACGAGCTGCAAATGCACATGGCTCTCGAGGAAATCGCCAATGCGGGGGGCAGCTTTCTGGTGGCCGCGCGCATCGACGCGGCGGGGCGGGTTCGCGCGCTGAATGACATCCCGGTGCCGCGGCGCTATGCCGATCTCTTCATCGAGATCCCCGAGCACCGTTTCCGCTTCGACATCTCCTCATCCGAGATCCGCGCCCGGCGACACCCAGATGGTAATTCGTAGCGAGCCCCATAGAAATCTCGGTTGACCCCGCCTGCGGACGCTCTGACGCCTCACTCAGATCGAGGCTGTTTACGGCTGTACCTGTTGCAGCCGCGGCTTGACTTCATCGAAGTCGATCACGCCGTTCCAATAATCAATGATCACGTCGCGGTTGAGGTCAATCCAGCGACTGACAAGCGCAACATCAGCTGCCAGTAAGCTGCCCGGCACAATTTCATCTGGCTGCGGTCGCACTGCTACCGACGGGGGCGTGCGCCAGGAGCCCCGGCCAGCATAAACCGTGCTGACTTTGACCCGCACATCATCAGGATAACCGTCGTTTTCGGTAATCCACACTGCCATCGGCAGGCCGGTCAAGCGCGGCGGCAGCTTCACTTTCGCCCAATCCTCCGCGACGGCTGCCGTAGCGGTGGTGTCTTTAAGATCGTCCGTCATATCCGCGCAGCGGCCTCACCCCGACAGCTTTGATTTATTGGGCATGGCCGACGGCGTCAAGCGGGCGTTTGCCGCTTTCAGGGTCGGTCGTCTCCAACCATTCTCCGAACCGGATCATCGACTAGATCCGGAAGCGCGGTACGCTTGCCGCGCTAGCCCCGGCTTGCCTCCTCGGTGTGACGAGCAAAGGCTTTTTCCCAGTTGCGCCCGTCGAAAAAGCGGCGCGGGCGCATCTTGGTCGGATCGAAATCGTCGAGGCAGCGGGCGTTGACGCTGAAATTCTTCGGATCGGAGCGGGGAACGTAAAAGGCGTGGATGCCGCAATGGCGGCAGAAGGTATGCTGCGCGATGCCGGTATTGAAGGGATAGGTGACGAGATCGTCCTGGCCGCTCAACAATTCGAACTGCCCGGGCGTGACGCTAATGTGCAGGATGCCCTTCTTGGTGCAGATCGAGCAATTGCATTCGCCCACGGCCGAGACTGACAGAAGGCTCTGACAATGCCGCTTGGACTGCTCCAGATCGACGCGAATGCGAAACCGCACCCGGCCGCAATGGCAGCCGCCCTCGTATGTCTGCAGCATTTCCCTGCTCCCGCGCCGCGAGTGGCGAGGCTAATCATTTTGGGAAGCCCCGCCGAACGATATGATTGGGTCTGAACACCAGCAGGCCGATAGTGACATCTTCACTCTTGATGGCGGCCAAATTCAGTTTGGCACCCAGGCGGCGGCTCTGATCTCGCCGAACTCACGTGCGATCTTGCGCCAGGAGGCGCCGGCGTTCTCGGTGACGTAGACCTCGCCGAACAGGCTGAACGCGACAATGCGGTTGGCGTCGGCGGGATGCGTGGCGAGGCCCCATATCGTGGCGTTGGCCTCGGTCGGGAATGGCAGGATCTCCCACGTTTTCCCGAAGTTTGTGCTGCGGAGAACGTGCCCCTTTTCACCGGTCGTGGTCTCGCCACATCCGGCGAACAGCACGCCGGGATCATCGGCCTTGACCACCATGCCGCGGGCATAGGGAAGTGGCCATTTCTCCCTGATGCCGAGGGGCTGCCAGGTCTCGCCCAGATTGTTGCTGACAAACATCTCGCGAGCCGTGCTGGCATAGATACGCTTTGGCTGTGTGGGCGCGATCGTCACGGCATGAATGTCCGGATCGTAGAGACCCGTCTCAAGGTGAGTCCACGTATCCCCGCCGTCCATGCTGCGGAAGACGCCGTCGATTTCGACGCCGGCCCAGACAATGCGATGATCGTCGGGGTCGACAACGACGCTGGTCACGAAGGCTTCGCCAATCGAACATTCGGTGGCGAGGTCCACAGCCAATTTCTCCCAGTACCGGCCGCCGTCGCGCGAGCGATAGACCCCGGCCGGGCGTGTGCCGGCAAACAGAATCTCGGGATCGACCGGGTCGATGGTCAGCGACCAGATCGTCGGCAAAGCCCCATTGGCACCCCCATTGCCCCCGATGCATTCCCACCTCGCTCCGCCATTGTGGCTGAGGAACAAGCCGGTATCGCCACCGGCGAAAACGGTATGCGCCTCTTTGGGATGGGCGACCAACGCCTGGATGCGGCTATTGAGCGAGAATGGCTTGCGATGCCGCGTCCACGACTTCCCGGCATCCGGACTGTGCCATACGCCCCAGCCCGCCGTTCCCAGACATATGCTGTAGTCCGCTGCCATTCGCCGCCTCCCCTCTTCCCGGTCCCTATGTCACCCCGCAAGCGGGATCATTGTACTTTGCCCGGCCCTCCCGCAACAAACGGCACTAGGCCTGCCGGAGGGCGCTGGCCGGCGCACGCCGCCGTCGCTAACGGATCGCGGCGGTGATTGCGGCGCCGAGTTCCTTCGTGCCGGCATTGCCGCCGAGATCGGGCGTGCGGGTACCGCCATCGGCCAATACCTCCGCGATCGCGCGCTCGACCGCTTCGGCGGCGGCGGTCTCGCCGAAATGCGCCAGCATCATCGCACCCGACCAGATCTGGCCGATCGGGTTGGCGATGCCGCGCCCGGCGATGTCCGGCGCCGAGCCGTGCACCGGCTCGAACATCGACGGGTATTCGCGCTCGGGGTTGATATTGCCGGAGGGTGCGATGCCGATCGAGCCGACCACCGCCGGCCCGAGATCGGACAGGATGTCGCCAAACAAATTCGAGCCAACGACGACATCGAACCAATCCGGATGGCGCACAAAATGCGCGGTCAGGATGTCGATGTGATACTGGTCGGTTTTGATTTCGGGATAATCGCGGGCGACCGCAGCAAAGCGCTCGTCCCAATATGGCATCGTATGAATGATGCCATTCGATTTGGTCGCCGACGTCACATGCTTTTTGCGCTTGCGGGCGAGTTCGAAGGCATAGCGCATGATCCGATCGCAGCCGCGGCGGGTGAACACCGCTTCCTGCATCGCCATCTCGTAATCGGTGCCGGTGTAGAGGCGGCCGCCGATTTCCGAATATTCGCCCTCGTTGTTTTCACGCACGACATAAAAATCGATGTCGCCGGGATTGCGGTCGCGCAATGGTGACTGCACGCCGGCCAATAGCCGCACCGGGCGCAAATTGACATATTGGTGAAAGCCGCGGCGCAGCGGGATCAGCAATCCCCATAGCGAGACATGATCGGGCACCTCGGGATGGCCGACCGCACCAAGATAGACCGCATCGTAAAGGCGCAGCCGGTCGAGCCCGTCTTCGGGCATCATCCGCCCGGTCTTGGCGTAACGCTCGCAACTCCAGTCGAACTCGTTCCAGCTTAGCTCAAAGCCGTGCGCCTGCGCCGCCCGCTCCATTGCCGCCACCCCCTCAGGCATGACTTCATGCCCGATGCCGTCGCCGGCGATCACCGCCACCCGATAGCTTTTTGCCATGTCTTACCTCCGCATCGGCTGAACAGGCTTACTTGTTCGAATTCCAGATGTCGGTCGCGAGCAGCCAACGGCCGCCGATCTTGCGCCAGAGGACGACGTATTTGCCGACAACCGGCTGCGGCGGCTGGGCTTTTGTCTCGAACGAAAACGTCCCGATCTCGCGGGCCGCGCTGGCCCCGAGCGGCGCCACATCGACCACGACGAGCTTGGCGTTGCCGAGTTGCTGCGTCGCCGCTTTCCAGAAGCTTTCGACCTCGGCGCGACCCTTGACGATTTCGTGGCCAGGCGGCAGCACATAGGCGTCCGCCGAGTACATCGCCGCGATCGCGGCGGCGTCGCCCTTGTTAAAGGCGTCGGACCACGCATCATCGAGCTTTTGGATCGACGCCACCGTCTGTGCCGACGCCCCTCCCGCCAAAGCCGTGCAGAACCACAAAACGAGACCCAAAATTCGCAACATCGCGACCCCTCCCCAAAGATCTCGGATACTCGCGCGGTTGATGCCGCGCGGCAATCGTCAGATCTCGATGGTTCCGTTCATCACCGCGACGCATCGACCGCCGAGCCGGATTTCTGCAATTTTGCCGGCGCGTTTCTCGGCGGAGGCCTCGAGCAGGCTTGGCCGGCCCATTTCGATGCCTTGGGCGATCCGCAATTGCAGAGCGAGATCGGGCTCGGGGCACAGGCTCGCCAATAAGCCCGCCAGCGCGGCATTGGCGCTGCCGGTTGCCGGATCTTCGGGCACCCCGAGCAGCGGTGCGAACATCCGTGCCCGGATATCGACCCCATCGGCGGCATCGCGGACGTACAGGTGGATGCCGTTCGCGCCCGCGGGAAAACTTCCCGCAAACGCTTCGGATCGTGGCCGGGCCGCTTCGAGCGCCCGACGCGTTGCCAATTCGGCAAAGACGAAAGTGGTGCCGCATGAAGCGGTGCAGGGCATGTGGTGACGCGTCTCGATATCGTCGGCGGCGAGCGAGCACGCCGCTGCAACCGCTTCAGCGGGGATATCAGGACCACGCGATAATGGCTGAGGTGCGGTGAGCCGCGCCCCGACGACTGAAGCGCCATCCTTGATCAGCTCGAGTGGAACGAGACCGGCCGCCTCCTCGAAGACCATCAAGTCGCCGATGGCTTTGCCAAAGACCCATCCGCGGCGGGCCAGCGCAAAGGCTGTCCCGACATTCGGATGACCGGCAAACGGCAATTCGGCCTTAGGCGTGAAGATGCGAACCTGAGCCGTATGGGCTGCTTTCTTTGGCGGGAGCACAAAGGTTGTTTCCGCCAGATTGAACTCGGCGGCGATCGATTGCATTTGCGCCGCGGTCAGTTGCTCGCCGTTGAGAACGACAGCCAGCGGATTTCCGCCAAACCGGCGATCGGTAAAGACGTCGACGGTTACAAATTCGAGCTGCATTCGGTCGGGGTCCTCATGCCTTGCTGCGGATCGCCTGATTTATACATACCGAAGTGGCGGCGCCTGCGCTAAATCGGATATCGAAATGCACAACGAAGATGCCATTGACCGTGAAGCGATTGCCGCCACCGACCGGCGGATCAGACCCCATATCCGGCGCACGCCGGTGATCGCGGTCGATGGCGGCGATTTTGGGCTGGAAGGCATTCGCCTCAGCTGCAAGCTCGAGCTGATGCAGCACGCCGGCTCGTTCAAGACCCGCGGCGCGTTCGCCAATTTGCTGATGCACGACATCCCCAAGGCCGGCGTGGCGGCCGCCTCCGGCGGCAATCACGGGGCGGCGGTCGCCTACGCCGCATTCAAGCTCGGTATCCCGGCCAAGATCTTTGTTCCGAGCATCTCCTCGCCCGCGAAGATCCAGCGCATCCGAGAATACGGCGCCGAACTGGTCGTGGGCGGTAATCGCTATGACGATGCGCTCGCCGCCAGCGAAGCATGGGTGGCGCAATCGGGAGCGCTCGCCATCCACGCGTTTGATCAGCGAGAAACCCTGCTTGGCCAGGGCACCATCGGCCTGGAGCTCGACGAGCAGATCGCCGATCTCGACACGCTGCTGGTTGCGGTAGGCGGCGGCGGGCTGATCGGCGGCATCGCCGCATGGTATGGGGGACATATCCGGATCATCGGGGTCGAGCCGGAGGCCGCCCCGACCCTGACCAAAGCGATGCGTGCTGGCCGGCCGGTCGATGCCGAAGCCGGCGGGATCGCCGCTGATTCGTTGGCGCCGCGCCGCGTCGGCGAGATTGTGTTCCCAATTCTCACGCGGCTGATGGAGCGTGTCGTGTTGGTGTCCGATGACGCGATCCGCCAGGCTCAGAGAACGCTTTGGGCCACCCTCAGAGTAGTCGCCGAGCCCGGCGGCGCCGCAGCCCTCGCGGCATTGCTGTCCGGCCGATACCAACCGCGGCGCGGCGAGCATGTCGGCGTGCTGCTAAGCGGCGGCAATACGGTCGCGGTCGATTTCGATCGCTAAGCAGGCCGGGCTAATGCGGAGTTGCCTCCAGCGGGTGGGCATGGTTCAGCGGGCCGTGACCGCGGCCAAAACCGGGCGCTGTGGCAATCGCGCGCTGCACATAATCGCGCGCCCGGTCGACTGCATCTTCGACCATGAGACCCTGAGCAAGCCCGGTCGCGATCGCCGAGGCCAGGGTGCAGCCAGTGCCATGGGTATGCCGCGAGGCGATGCGCGGGCTTTCCCAAACTCTGCTGCTGCCGGCGGCCGTTATCAAAACGTCGGTGACGGTGTCGCCGGGAAGATGCCCGCCCTTGACCAGCACCGCCCCGCAGCCAAGCCGCAATAACTCCTCGCCCGCTGCCCGCATCGCCGCGACATCGGTGATCCCACTGCCGCACAGTATTTCGGCTTCCGGCAGGTTCGGAGTTAGCACTGTCGCGCGCGGGATCAGCTGCGCTTTCAACGCCTCGACGGCATCGGGATCGATCAGCCGGGCGCCGCCTTTGGCTGCCATCACCGGATCGACGACAAGCGGGACAGCCGCCGCCCGTTGGCGCAGCACCACGGCAAGAGTTCTCGATGACACCGGTGTCATGCAGCATGCCGGTCTTGACCGCGTCGGCGCCGATATCGTCGAGCACGATCTCGATCTGCTGACGAATAAAATCGGGCGGGATCGGCAATACTCCGAAAACCCCCTCGGTGTTTTGCGCGGTCAAAGCGGTGATCGCGGTCGCGGCATAGCCGCCGAGGACAGTCACGGTCTTGATGTCAGCCTGAATACCGGCGCCGCCACTGGAATCGGAACCTGCGACGATCAGCACGCGGCCGCGCACTACCGGCTCCGAACTACTCTGCCGCTTGCGGCAGGTCGTCACCAGTCGTGGCGGCCTTGCGGATCACGGCGCAGATTTCATCGACGATCGCGGCAACCAACTCCTCATCCTCGCCTTCGGCCATCACCCGGATGACAGGCTCGGTCCCCGACGGCCGCACCACCAGACGTCCCATCGCCCCCAGCCGCGCTTCACCTTCGGTAATGGCGCGCTTGACCCCGGGCCGTTCGAGCGGCACGCCATCGCCATAGCGGACACTCCCGGCATATTGCGGCACCGGCGTGAACAGCCGGCATACCTCGCTCGCCGGTCTTCCGGTTTCGACGATCGATCCCAAGACCTGCAACGCCGCGATCAGCCCGTCCCCAGTCGTCGCATAATCGGCGAGGATGATGTGCCCCGACTGCTCGCCGCCGAGATTGCACCCTAGGCTGCGCATCTTCTCGACGACATAGCGGTCGCCGACCGAAGTACGGTGCATCCCGATCTGGTGTTCTCCGAGATAGCGCTCCAGCCCGAGATTGGACATTACGGTCGCGACCAGCGCCCCGCCCGCGAGCCGGCCGTTGCGCGCCAGACCGGTCGCGATCAGCGCCATCAATTGATCGCCATCGAGAATTGTCCCGTGCTCGTCGGCGACGATCAGCCGGTCGGCGTCGCCATCGAGCGCTATGCCGATATCGGCGCGGCGAGCGAGCACCTCACGGCGCATCTGTTCGGGTGCGAGCGCGCCGCATTCCCGGTTGATGTTGAGACCGTCGGGACTGACGCCCAGCGAAAACACCTCGGCGCCGAGTTCCCAGAACACGGTTGGGGCCACCTTGTACGCGGCGCCATGCGCGCAATCGACGACGATGCGCATTCCGTCGAGCCGCAGGCCGCGCGGAAAACTCTGTTTGACAAATTCGATATAGCGGCCGCCGGCATCGTCGAGCCGCTTGACGCGGCCGAGTTCGGACGGGCTCGCCCGGCGGCTCGGTCCCTTCACAAGCGCCGCCTCGATTTTTAGCTCGATTTCATCCGAAAGTTTGTAGCCGTCGCGTCCGAACAGCTTGATGCCGTTATCCCCATAAGGGTTGTGCGAGGCGGAGAGGACGACCCCGATATCCGCCCGCAGACTGCGGGTAAGCATCGCAATTGCTGGCGTCGGCAGTGGCCCGACCAGTACCACATCCATGCCCATCGTCACAAATCCGGCGGTCAGTGCCGGTTCGAGCATGTATCCCGAAAGACGCGTGTCCTTGCCGATTACGACAAGATGCTTGTGCGCCCCGTTTTTAAAACATTCGCCGACAGCGATCGCCACCTTCAACGCCGTTTCCGGCGTCATTGGCTCGATATTTGCGGTACCGCGGATCCCGTCAGTGCCGAAGAGCTTTCGCGTCATCACGCCACCCGACTTTTAATAATCACCGCTGGCATAAACGTGCAAAAAAGCAGCGTCGGCGTCAAACAACAATTTTTGTAATCTAGGTTAACAGCATGTGTAGACGGGCTCGGCCGTGAATAGTTCGAAATACAGTCGGGATCCGATCATCAATGGACAGCGATTAAACCTTAGTCAACCACCCGGCTGCGGTTCCGGCTCCAGTCCGGCCGCACGACCTGACGGCGGAACCGAACTGCGCCGGCCTCGCCCATCATCCGCTTGCGGCAATGGCGACGAGTTTTCGCGGACGATGCGCTCGCCGCGAATAATGCGGCGGATCTCGTCTGCCGATAGCGTTTCGTATTCGAGCAGGCCCTTGGCCAGCGCGTGCAATTCTTCGAGCCGCGCGGTCAGGATTGTCCGCGCCGTCTCTTCGCCTTCGTCGACCAAGCGGCGGATCTCTTCGTCGATCAGCTTCGCGGTTGCTTCCGACACATTCTTGCGCTGCGTCACCGAATGGCCGAGAAACACCTCCTCCTCGTTTTCGGCATAGCGCAGCCGCCCGAGCTTTTCGCTAAACCCGAACTCGGTCACCATCCGCCGCGCGAGAGAAGTCGCCCGGCGAATGTCGTCCGACGCCCCGGTGGTGACCTTGTCGGGGCCAAAGATCAGCTCTTCGGCGATGCGGCCGCCAAACAAGCTCACCAGCATGGCTTTTATTTCGAGCTTCGACTGGCTGTACTTGTCGCGTTCGGGCAAAAACATCGTTACACCGAGCGCGCGGCCGCGCGGAATAATCGTTACTTTGTGCAGCGGTTCGTGCCCCTCGGCGTACAGCATGCACATCGCGTGACCGGCCTCGTGATAGGCGGTCAGCTTTTTCTCGTCCTCGGTCATCACCATAGAGCGCCGCTCGGCGCCCATCATGACCTTGTCCTTGGCGTGCTCAAACTCGCTCATCGCCACCGAACGCTTGCCGCGGCGCGCCGCCATCAGCGCTGCTTCGTTGACGAGGTTGGCGAGATCGGCCCCAGAGAAGCCGGGCGTGCCGCGCGCAAGGATCTTGGGGTCGACATCCGCCGCCAACGGCACCTTGCGCATGTGAACCTTAAGGATCTTTTCGCGGCCGACCACATCCGGATTCGGCACTACCACCTGGCGGTCGAACCGGCCGGGACGCAACAGTGCCGGGTCGAGCACATCCGGCCGGTTGGTAGCGGCGATCAGGATCACGCCTTCATTCGCCTCAAAGCCGTCCATTTCCACGAGCAGCTGGTTCAACGTCTGCTCGCGTTCGTCATTGCCGCCGCCCAGCCCAGCGCCACGGTGGCGGCCGACGGCGTCGATTTCGTCGATGAAAATGATGCAGGGCGCATTCTTCTTGCCCTGTTCGAACATGTCGCGCACCCGGCTGGCCCCGACGCCGACAAACATCTCGACAAAATCAGAGCCGGATATTGTAAAGAACGGCACGTTGGCCTCGCCGGCAATCGCGCGCGCCAGCAAGGTCTTACCCGTTCCCGGAGAGCCGACCAAGAGAACGCCTTTGGGGATCTTACCGCCGAGCCGTTGAAACTTCTGCGGATCTTTCAAATATTCGACGATTTCTTCAAGCTCTTGCTTGGCCTCGTCGATACCGGCGACATCTTCGAAGGTGATCCGCCCGACCTTTTCGGTTAAAAGCCGGGCTCGGCTCTTGCCAAAGCCCATTGCCCGTCCGCCGCCGCCCTGCATCTGACGCATGAAGAAAATCCACACGCCAATCAACAGCAGCATCGGGAACCACGAGATCAGCACCCCGAACAATGATGGGACGTTGTCGTCTACCGGGGCTGCGGAAATCCGCACGCCCTTGTCGATCAGCCGGGTGACGAGGCCCGGGTCGTTTGGCGCATAGGTCGTAAACGCGCGGCTGTCGGTAAAATGACCGCTGATCGTGTTACCCTGAATCGTCACATCCGCGACTTGGCCGCGATTGACATCGCTTACAAAATCCGAAAAGGCGAGGGTCGATTGCGGCCCACGATTGGACGATGTCTGGAACAGATTGAAGAGCGCGACGAGAAGCAGCCCGATTACGATCCATAGGGCGAGATTCTTGCCGAAATTATTCACGACGAACGCCTTTCACTGCCGAGCCGGCCAGCCTGCGCCGAGCAACCCTACGACGATTAGCCCCGTTCGGCGACCATTTTGTCCAGTCAAACATAAGCTGCATGTCCTGCTAAACAACTGCAAACGGCGCCCGGGACAGAGTTTTGACTGGCGCAAAAGCAACCGCCGGAGGAACGATCGCCGGTTCGCGCCGGTACCCCAGAAAAGGAACGGCGGCGAGCCCCCTTTTATCCCAAAACGCCGGCAGCACCGGGCGCACGAGCCGCGGTAGCGGGCCGTTGCGCGCAGACGGTTCGCGCCGATAAAGCTCGGCAGCCCCGTCCTGCCCGAGATAGCTCACCACGAACGGCGCCGATTCGAGAGCGAGCGAAATCGCGAACCGACGGTCCCAAAAGAGTGACGTTCCGGGCTCAATTCGCGCGTTACCCTGTGCGGCGGCGAGCTCGCGCAAAACCAGGATCCGCTCGCGCCAGGCGACAAACCGGTATCCGCCGAGAACATGCCCGCCATCTGCCTCACCCGCCAGTACCCGCAGCAGTCGTGCCACCGCGCCGCGACGCGGGGGATACGGGGCGTCGGCAAGAGCGAATACCAACGCCGAGACTGCTGCTTCGGCGAGATCCCGCGGAGCGGCGAGCAGCACCTTGGGGTCCAGCACCGCGAATCCTGCCGGGTGGAATGCCACCGTACGCGCCAGCAGCGCATTGCAATTTTGTTCGTTTGTGGCTCTGTGGTAGCCCGCCTTGCGGAGACGATCGAACTCAGCGTCGCGGTCCACATCCGCCAAATCGCGCACCCGAACGCGAGCGTAGGCGGGATTAAGATTGCTTGGATCGGTAATAAAGGGCTGACCCTCGGCCGCGAGGGTCGCAAGCAGACGCGCCTTGGGGATTTCGAGCAGCGGCCGCAGGATGCGGCAGCCGTCAATCTCGCGAATCGCCGACATCCCGGCGAGACCGTCGGGGCCGCTCCGCCGGTCGCGGCGCAACAGGTGCGTTTCGATCTGGTCGTCGCGATGATGACCGGTCAGGAGATGGAGACAGCCCTGAGCTCGGCACCACTCTCCAAGGAGCTTATAGCGGGCCGTTCGCGCCGTCTCCTGGATGCGGGTGACCGGTTTTTTCCCCTCCCAAACAAGGATGTGATGGCGGATCGAGCGGGCCGCGAGCCATGCTGCGAGTCGGCGAATTTCCGCTCCGCTTTCGGGCCTGAGCCGATGGTCGACGGACAGCGCGCAAATCTCACCGCCGCGGTGGCGCGCCCATCGATCGGCGAGAATGGCCAGCGCCAAGCTGTCGGGGCCGCCCGACACGGCGACAGCAACAGACGGGGAAGTTTCGAAAAAGCCAAGCCGTTCGATGCAACGGGTAAACTCGGCGAGACCGAGCGGCAGCACAGCGGCCGCGGAACTCAGCACCCGAGCTTCTTCTTCTCCTGCCCCGCGCGGTCTTTAACGGCATTCCCCGGATGCGGGAAATCGTGGTCGAGTTGCATCAGCGCAATGCAGGCATTGTGCTTCTGATTGGCGTGGCCGAGCGACATCCCGAGCTTTAGCAGTTCGTCGGGCGCCTTTGGCCCCTTCGGATACCGTTTGTAGCCGTCGGCAAAGGCGGCCGCCGCTTCGGTATATCTGCCGCGGGCGTAATAGCTCTCACCTAGCCAATACTGCGCATTGCCGGCGAGCGGATCGTTGGGATGCGCTCGTACAAAGCTGCGCAGCGCATCCTCTGCGCCCTCATAGTCGGCCTTGCGCAGCAGCCCAAAGGCGGCATCGTACTGCGCCGAAGCCGAGCCCGTCGGCATGTCCGATCCGGGTGGCCGCAACGTGTCGGCGGCGCCGGCGCTCGCCACCCGCGACGGTGTCAGTTGGGTCGGCTCCGCATACGGTGCGGCCGCGCCATCCGAGCGGGGTGGCGTGAGGGTGCCATAGCCCGGCGGTGGTAGCGGAGGTGGTGGCGGACGGCCGTAAAACGCCGGCACGGGCCTGGCCGGGTCGGCGAGCGATGGCGGCGCGGCGCTCGCCCAGGCTGCGGCGGGCGGGCGCGGCGGCGGCGAGCTCGCTTGGCGCCCTTGCTCTCCGCCAAGTCGCACCTCGATGTCGCTATTCACCTGCTCAAGCCGTTGGCTCAACTGCTGAACCTGATTTGTCTCGCTCTCAATCCGCCCGGTGAGATCGCGCATTTGCTGCTCGAGACGGTCCATTCGGACCTGAAGATCGACGGCCGTGCTCCCATTGCCTTCGGCGCCGGGCGGCGCTTCACCGCCACTGCTGCGATAGACTTGGCGCTGCAGCATGCTGAGATCTCGTTCGAGCCGATCGAGCCGCTCGGCCGTAGCGGCGTCCTGGGCTCGGGCGGACGGAACAGTCGCCATTGCGACGAGAAAGCACAGCGCGGCCGGGTAAATCGGGGAAAGAAACGGGCGCCGGATCATCGGCGAGCCTCTCGGAGTACGCGGAGCGTCGGTGCGACCGAACCCACCAACCGCGAGTAAACATTGACCACCGGTATCGTCGTCCTAGGGCGCTTTTTTGGTGAAAAAAGGGCGCCGACCTCTCGCGGCATAACCCCGCCACGCGGCCACGCATCGCTGAACGACGTCCGCGCTACCCGCGCACTCATCCCCCGGCCCGCGCTGATCAATTCACGGTAGTGATCGCGACGCGGTTTTGAGCCCAGGCTTCTTCGGTCGAGCCTGGGACCACCGGGCGATCCTTGCCGTAGCTGATCGTCGAAACCCGTGACGACGGAATCCCCGCGGCGGCCAAGACCTGCTTGGCGGCGTTGGCGCGGCGTTCGCCAAGGGCCAGGTTGTATTCGCGAGTGCCGCGTTCGTCGCAATGGCCCTCGATCGTGACCGTTACATTGGGATAGCGCTGCAGCCATTCGGCTTGCCGCTGCAAGGTCTGCTGCGCCTCCGGTGTAATATCGGACCGGTCGAACTCAAAAAACACGCGGTCACCCGCGCTCTGCGCCAGATCCTGCTGTGAGCCCGGCACCGCCGCTCCCATGCCTACCCCACCGGCGCCTCCCGGTCCGCCTGGGCCGCCAGCACCCGGCGGCGGCCCAGCTGGCGGCGTCTCGGGCGTGCTGCTGCAAGCCGCGAGCAACAATAAGGCCGCGGCCATTAACCCCGGCAGCGTGACGAACTTACATTTCATGGTTTTGTCCCCCTCAGGACGCTACGAGCTTGTTCTAGCTGCTGCTCAGCGCAACAGCGGCGACCAGGCCGGATCGGATGCCGCCCCCGGCGTCGGCACGTCACGCTGGTTGTATCCGGTCAGGTCGATGGTTTGCAGGTGCGGCAAGCCGCCATATCCGCTGGCATCCGACGGCCCTTGCGCAAAATACATCAGCACTCGGCCGTTGGGCGCCCAAGTGGGCCCCTCTACTAGAAAGCCTTGGGCTAAGATCCGTTCGCCGGAGCCGTCCGGCCGCATTACGCCGATCGAGAAAGAGCCGCCGCTGATCTTCGTAAAGGCGATCAAGTCGCCGCGCGGCGACCACACCGGCGTGCCGTATTTTCCCGATCCAAAGCTGATGCGGCGCGCACCGCCGCCGCCGCCGCTCATGACATAAATCTGCTGTGAGCCGCCGCGATCGGAATTGAAAGCGATTTGGCTGCCGTCGGGCGAGTAGCACGGCGAGGTGTCGATCGCGTTGTCGTTGGTCAAGCGCGATGTGGTGTGCGTGCGCAAATCATAAGCGTAAATGTTACTGGCGCCATTGACGGCGCGGCTCAACACCACCCGGTTGCCGTCGGGCGAAAACCGCGGCGCGAAGGTCATCCCGGGAAAGTCCCCGATTGCCTCCTGCTGGCCGGTGTCGATGTTGAGCAGATAGACTCGCGGCTGCTTGCCGGCAAAGGAAAGATAGGTGATCTCCTGGGCCGATGGTGAAAACCGCGGGGTCAGCACAAGCGCGCGACCATCGGTCAAATAATGGTTGTTGGCGCCGTCCTGATCCATGATCGCCAGGCGCTTGACCCGGTTTTGCGCCGGCCCTGAACTCGGCAACATAGACGATACGCGTGTCGAAATAGCCTTCCTCACCGGTGATCCGCTTGTAGATCTCATCGGCGATGATATGCGCGATACGGCGCCAATTCTGCCTCGTCGTCGTATAGCCAAACCCCGTCAGCTGCTGCTCGGCGAACACGTCCCAAAGCCGAAACTGGACCCCGAGCCGGCCGTCGGCCTGAGTCTGCACGGTGCCTGTCACCAGCGCCTGCGCGTTGATCTGACGCCAATCGCCAAAGCGCGGCGCATTGCTGTCGGTCGCCGACACATTCTGAATAAAACTGCGCGGATCAATCGGCCGGAATAACCCCGACCGTTCGAGATCGGCAGAGATGACGCCGGCAATCTCGCTGCCGGCTTGCGCTTCGGCGCCGCCGCCCGCAAAAGCGGGGATAGCGATCGGCATCGGCTGCACGCGGCCGCTGGTGATGTCGAGGCGCAACGCGGCGCGCGCCTCTGCCCCCGGCCATAAAAATAAAATCGCCAACAGCGGGATCACCCCGACGATCACGGCGAGGGGGCTTTTGTTCATAGGAGGTCCTTTGGGCTAAACGCGACGGTCATGTCTTTCCACAGTTCGTATTTCTCAGGCGGCAGACGCAGCGGCCGGCAGAGTGGGTTAAAGAAGGCTCGGCGGGCGCTTTCCGCCGCGGCTCGGAAGAACGGATCGGCGGCGGCCCGCCCTTGATCGACGATCGTCGCCTGCTGGACGTTGCCGTCGGGCATCACCGAGACCCTGATCGTCACGACCAGATCCTTCGCGTCGCGGGCACCCGCCGGCACGTTCCAGCAATGCGAGATCTGCTCACGGACCATGTCCATTTCACTGGCGCTGAGCTGGCTGCCGAGCGGCGCACGCGGCTGGGCCGAGGCCCGCCCCGAAGCAACGTATTTCGTCTGCGGCGGCGCATCCGGCGACGGCGGCGTGTCCTCTGCCGCCAGATTTCGCAATAGCGCGTCGAACTGGCCGGGATTGTATTTCTTGGCTTCGGCCTTCGCCTCGTTGCGGGCCACCTGTTGCGGCCGCTCTGGCGGCGGTTTTAGTAGTGCGGCGGCGACCGCCGGCTTTGGCGGCGGGGGCGGAGGCATCGGTTTGGGCGCCGGCAAGGGGGGCGGCGGCAATTCCGCCTGCTTTGGCGGTTCGGTTTTTGGCACAGAGGGGACCGGCGGCGCCGGCTTTACGTCGGGCGGGGTCGGGGTGGGCGGCGCCGGTGGCGCCTCCGCGACGGCCGGCGGCGGCGCAGGTTTGGGCGGCGTTGGATTGGGCGCCGGTTTTTCGGCTGGCGGTCCGGGCAACGGCGGCTCCGGCGAGGCATGCGGCTCTGGCATGTTGGGATTGGGATGGGTC
The DNA here is from genome assembly GCA_963777435.1 of uncultured Alphaproteobacteria bacterium. GTDB lineage: Bacteria > Pseudomonadota > Alphaproteobacteria > ATCC43930 > CGMCC-115725 > AP-15. Next base: position 278,808 of record CAVZQT010000003.1, on the reverse strand, counting down.
GCACGGGTCTCCGGCCCCATCGTCACCAGCTGGACCGCGATCGGCATCTCTTCCGGTACCCGCGGGTGAAACAATGTCGGCAATCCGAAGATCAAAACCGCGCCCAGGATCAGGTGCAGCGCTGCCGACAACATCAAGCCGCGCCGGCCAACGCCGTCGGGCAATGGCGGCGGCGGTTCCAACTCCGTTAGCGGGACCGTTTCTGCGGCAGCCACAATCATGTTGAAGACCGGGCGAAAAGCGGCTTTCAGTGCTTGGCCGTCATCACCGCAGGCGGACCCGGCACGGCGTCGGCCGCGGCCTTGGCCGGCATCCCTTTGGGCAACTCGGCGATCAGCGATACCTTGCGATAGCCGGCGGCGCTGATCAGGCTCATGACCTCGAGCACCCGGCCGTAGTCGATCGATTTGTCGGCCCTGACATACACCAGCGCTTCGGGGTTCTCGCCGGTGATCGCCTGCAGGCGAGGCACCAGAGAATCGGTCGCGGTATCGGTATCTTGAATAAAAATGTGTCCTTCATTGTTGATCGAGATGACCAGCGGCTCTTTGGGATCGGTGATCGGCGGCGCCTGAGTCTGCGGCAGATCGACCGGCACGCCGACCGTCAGCAATGGGGCCGCGACCATGAAGACAACCAGCAGCACCAGCATGACGTCGACAAGCGGCGTGACGTTGATCTCGGCCATTGGCCGATACCGCCCGCGCCAGGAGCCGGTGCCGCGAAGAGTCGAGGCCGCCACGGGTCACGACCTCTCGTCAAGTTGGCGCGACAAGATCGCGCTGAATTCGGACGAAAACGCTTCCAGCCGTCCGGCGTAGCGCCCGAAATCAGTCGCGAGCTTGTTATAGGCGACGACCGCCGGGATGGCGGCGACGAGACCTAAGGCCGTCGCGAACAGCGATTCGGCAATGCCGGGCGCCACGACAGCAAGGCTGGTGTTCTTTGAAGCGGCGATCGACTGGAAGCTGTCCATGATGCCCCAGACCGTGCCGAACAGCCCGACAAATGGGGCGGTCGCCCCGACCGTGGCGAGAAACGCCATAAACCGCTCGACCCGCTCCATCTCGCGGCCGACGGTCACATTCATGACCCGCTCGATGCGCTGCTGCAGGCTGGCGCGCATGATCGCGGTGCCGAGCAGCCCCTTTGCCGCGCTGCGCCGCCATTCGCGCATCGCCGCCGAAAAGACGGCGGTCATCGGATCGGGCGGACGCTGGCCGACGCGCTCGTAGAGATCGTCGAGCGACCCGCCCGACCAAAAGCTCTCCTCGAAATTCGCCGCCGCGCTGTGCAATCGCCGCAGCCGGATCACCTTGTCGAAAATGACCGCCCATGACCAAAACGAGGCCAGCAAAAGGATCAGCATGACGACTTTGACGATGGCGTCGGCTTGCAAAAACAATGCGAAAATCGATAAGTCATGCGGAACAGCGCCGGCGAGGGGCAAGGTCTGGACGGCTGAGGTAGGCTGCATTCTTGAACCTTTTATGGCGTCTTTTGGACGATATTGCGGGTCATGGCGCGTCTTCGGCGGCGCTGATGGCGGGCAAGCCCGCCAACAGGTCGAGCTGGGCCGGGAGCGCGGACGGCACCGGCAGATCGAGATGGCGGAATGCCAGACGCGTCAGCAGCCGGCCGCGCGGGGTGCGCTGGACATAGCCTTCCTGGATCAAAAATGGCTCGATAACGTCTTCAATGACGTCGCGCTCGTCGCCGAGCGCGGCGGCCATCGTTTCAACCCCGACCGGGCCGCCGCCGTAGCGCTCGGCGACGCAGCGCAAATAGCGGCGATCCATGCCGTCGAGCCCGCTCGCATCGACCTCGAGCCGCAGCAATGCCGAATCGGCCTCGGCGGCACCGACCCCCGCCAGTCCAGCGACCGCGGCAAAGTCGCGTACCCGGCGCAGCAAGCGCATCGCCACTCGCGGCGTGCCGCGAGCCCGGCGCGCGATCTCGTCGCCACCATCGCGCCGCAAGTCGAACCCCAGTAATTGCGCGCCGCGCGCGACAATCACCGCCAACTCGGCCGGCTCGTAAAATGTCAGGCGCAACGGGATGCCAAATCGCTCGCGCAATGGCCGGCTGATCAGCCCCGACCGGGTCGTCGCGCCGACCAGCGTAAACCGCGGTAAGTCGATCCGGATCGAGCGCGCGCCGGGACCTTCGCCGATGATCAGATCGAGCTGAAAATCCTCCATTGCCGGATAGAGAATCTCTTCGACCGACGGGGCGAGACGATGGATTTCATCGATGAACAAGACATCGCGCGGCTGTAGGTTGGTCAGCAACGCGGCGAGATCGCCAGCGCGCTGAATGACCGGTCCGGAGGTGGCGCGAAAGCCGACCCCCATCTCGCGCGCGACGATTTGCGCCAAGGTGGTTTTACCGAGCCCGGGCGGCCCGAACAGCAGAACGTGGTCTAGGGCTTCGCCCCGCGTCTTGGCGGCCTCGATAAAGATCCGCAGATTGTCCCGCAGACTGCGTTGGCCGACAAACTCGGCGAGGCTCTGCGGACGCAGTGGGGTCTCCGCGGCATCGCTTTCCACCACTGCCGGATCGACAATGCGGCGCTCGCCGTCGCTCACGGCAAGACCCCTGCCGCCAGCTCCTGCAAGCCGACGCGGATCAGCGCGTCAGCCGGGGCGCCGGCGCCAAGCCGCTGCGCCGCCGCGACAACCGCGCCGAACGCTTCTGCACGGCGATAGCCGAGATTGACCAAAGCGGAAACCGCGTCGGCGGCGGGACCTTCCCCGATCGGCGGCGATGCTGCCGCCGATGGTGCGGACGCCCCCGTCAGCGGCGTCAGCGCCAAACTGCCGGCCTTGTCGCGGAGTTCGTTGACGATGCGCGCGGCAAGACGCGGCCCGACCCCCTCGGCCCGCGCTAACGAGGCCTTATCTTGGGAAACAATCGCGAGGCCCAGTTCATCAGGGCCGATCACCGACAACACTGCGAGCGCCAGTCGCGCGCCGACCCCTTGCACCGTAGTCAGCAGCCGGAACCAATCGCGCTCAGCCGCGTCGACAAACCCGTAGAGATGGATGTGGTCCTCGCGGACATGGGTCTCGATCAGCAGCCGCACCGGCGTGCCGGCCGGAGGCAGCCGGCCAAGGGTGCGCGTCGAACAAAAGGCGAGATACCCGACACCGCCGACATCGATGACAGCGCCCTCGGGGACGATCTGGTCGAGAATGCCGGCGAGTTTGGCGATCATCGGATCCCGGCCCCGGCCGAGATTGTCCACGCGCGCCGGGTCGCGGCATGATGGGCATGGCAGATTGCCACTGCGAGGGCATCTGCGGCGTCGGCAGCACCATTGGCAAAGCCGGGTAGGATATGGCGCACCATCATCTGAACCTGCGCCTTTTCGGCATGGCCGGCTCCGACCACCGCTTTTTTGATTAAATTGGCCGAATATTCCGCCACTGGCAGGCCGCGTTCCGCCGGGGCCAGCAATACGACACCGCGCGCGACGCCGAGCTTCAACGTCGAGGCCGCGTTGCGGTTGACAAAGCTTTCCTCGACCGCGGCTTCGTCCGGGCGAAAGCGCTCGAGCACCACGCCGATCTGACGGAACAACGCGACGAGGCGGGCCGCCAATGGCTGATCCGCTTCCGAATGGGCGACGCCATCGGCCACATGGCCAAGGTGATTGCCGTCGACATCAATGACCCCCCAACCGGTGTGCCGCAACCCGGGATCGAGCCCCAAAACCCGCATTCTCGCCAATCGCCCCCTCGGCTCCCCCCGGCGGCGATCAGGCGCCGAGACGCGCCAGCACGTCCTCGCCTACCTCGAAATTGGCATAGACATTCTGGACATCGTCGCTGTCTTCGAGCGTCTCGAGCAATTTGAACAAGGTAATGGCGGTCTCCTCGTCGATCGGTGCGGTGGTTTTCGGCCGCCACACAAGCCGGGCGGATGTCGCCGGGCCAAAGCGCTGTTCGAGCGCGTCGCGCACGGTGTTGAGTTCGTCGGGAGCGCAGGTCACCGTATGCTGCTCGGCGTCGCTGTCGACGTTCTCGGCGCCGGCGTCAAGGGCAGCCTCGAACATCTCGTCAGCGGTTGCGGTGGCGATCGGGTAGACGATCTCGCCAACCCGGTCGAACAGAAAGCCGACGCTGTTGGTCTCACCCAGCGCACCGCCGGATTTCGTAAACGCGGCCCGGATTTCGCTGGCGGTGCGGTTGCGGTTGTCGGTCAACGCCTCGACGATAACGGCTGTCCCGCCCGGCCCATAGCCTTCATAGCGAACCTCGTCAAACGCGGAGTCGGCCTCACCGCCGGCGCCGCGGCGGATCGCGCGATCGACGGTATCTTTCGGCATGTTGGCCTGGCGCGCCGCCAGCACCGCGGCACGCAGGCGCGGGTTCGCCGCCGGATCAGGCAGCCCGGTGCGAGCCGCGGTCGTCAATTCCCGGATGATCTTGGTAAAGACCTTGGCGCGCTTTTTGTCCTGCGCACCCTTCCGGTACATGATGTTTTTGAATTGGGAATGGCCAGCCATCGGTCTCTGCGCGGCTTTCCGCGCGCCAGGGTATTATTCAACGCCACTGCTCATACGGGCTCGGGGCGGGGCTAACAACCCAATATGGCAGCATTGCGGCGTGGCAGGACGATGCCCGCCAATGTATCAACCCTTTGGCGCAGCTGACGTGCGATCTACAAGATGTTGTCGGGCTGACTTTAGAGGCGCGGCAGATATGGAGCGAGGCGACCGCCGATTCGCACCGGCTCGACGCGCCGCGCGAACCCGCTATGGTCATCGGTTTCGAGCAGGATGCCGCACAACGTCCCCTCGCCCTCCGCGACCTGCGGGCGTTCGCCCGGCATTTTGGTCACAAAGCGGCGCACTGCCGGGGCCTTTTGCAACCCAATTACCGAATCGTAATCGCCGCACATCCCGGCATCGGTCTGATAAGCGGTGCCGCCCGGAAAGATTTGCGAGTCGGCGGTCGGAATATGCGAATGGCTGCCAAACACCGCCGAGACGCGGCCGTCGCAGAAATGACCCATCGCCATCTTTTCGCTCGACGCTTCGGCATGGATGTCGACGAGGATCGCCGCCGGCCCGCTACCCAGCGGATAATCCGCCAGGATCGCTTCGAGCCGGGCAAACGGGTCGTCGAGCGCGTCCATAAACAGCCGGCCCATCACATTGATCACGAGCGCGCTGCGGCCGTCGTCGAGCGGGTGCAGCCGCCAGCCGGCACCGGGTGTGGCCGGCGGGAAATTTGCCGGTCGCAGCACCCGCGGGTCGCGGTCGATATAGGGGATCAACTCGCGCTGGTCCCAGACATGATTGCCGGTCGTCAGCACGTCGACGCCGCAATCGTAGAACTCACCGCATAGCCGCTCGGTCAAGCCATAGCCGCCGGCCGCGTTCTCGGCGTTGACCACAACAAGATCGAGGGCGAAGTCGCGGCGCAACTCGGGCACGTATTTCTTGACCGCGTCACGGCCCGGCCGGCCCATCACATCGCCGCAGAAGAGGATGTTCACGCTTGCCGCACCTTGCGCGCGCCTCCGAGACCAGGTTGCGAGCGGAGCCGCCTCGGCCGTCGGCTTGCAACTCCCTCGTGGCCCGCCGTAGCAGGTGGGCGCCGTATATCGAGGCCACGACCCCGACAGGCACGGCTCCCAAGAGGTAGGTATCGGCCCCGGGGCTAATGCGTCCTAACGCACCGCGCAGCCCCGCTCGCCGCCGAAAGCTAGGGGCTCTCCAGCCGGGCTGCAATAGCCTCGATCCGCTGGGCGAGGCCGTGGATGCCGCTCGCCGCTGCATCGGCCGCGTCGTCGGCCTCGATTTCGGCGGCGCGGCCGCGGCTCTGTTCCTGTTGCAACGCCTCATTGGCGTCGGACAGTTCGTCGGCAATCACGAGGGCGGCGAGCAGCAGCAGCCGGGCTTCGCCGACCTGTCCGAGGCGTCTGACAAATTCGCCGACCCGCGCATCGACATATTGCGCGAGACGGCGGATGCGCGGCTCCTGCCCGTCATCGCAGGCGATTTTGTACGGGTGCCCGTTGATGGTTACCGAAACCTGGCTCATTCATTCCCCCTCTCTTGCGGCATCCGCCCGCCGCGAATGCGCGAGCCTTCTCCGTCGGCGCCGCTTTCCCCAAAGACAGCGCCGCGCTGCGCATTTGCCTGATCAAGCCTGGGTACTCGCAGCGCCACCTTCTCGTCGGCCGCCGCCCCGGCGCAGACGGCTTCGAGCCGGGCCACGGCCCGTTCGAGGCGGGCAAGCGCCTCGTCGAGCCGGCTCATTACCGCCGCCGATGCCGCACGTTCGCGATCAGTGTACCCGTTCGTATTTCTGCAACGAACGGATGTAATCGGGGCGCGGCTTGTCCGGATAGAATTGCGGCCATTGCGTCCACGACACCTCGCCGACATAGAGATCGCCGCGCGAGTCGACCGCGAGCCCGTGCGGCCCCAAAAAAGCGGTGGGCGCCGTGCCGGCATGCGGATCGCCGATGCGCGACAACAATTTGCCGTGGTTGTCGACAATGCTCACGCGCGGCCCGAGATTGGGGCTGTTGCGGTTGACCGGCATGACCGGCCCGAGTTCGCCGATATAGGCGACCGGATGGCGGGTGTAGTCCATATAAAGCCCACACGGCCGGTGCAGATTATTCCACTGCGTCTCGTATTTGCCGTTGCCGTCGAATACTTGGACGCGATGGTTTTCGCGGTCGGCGACATACACCCAGCCATCGGCGTCGGTGCAGATATTGTGGACGATGTTGAATTCGCCCTCGCCGGTGCCGGGCTCGCCCCATGACATCAGCAATTTGCCGTCGGGCGAATATTTATGGACCTTGGCATTGCCGTAGCCGTCCGAGACGTAGATCTCGCCCTTTGGCGACAGCGCGGTGTGGGTGCAGCGATGGAATGGCTCGCCGCTCATATACGGCTTGGGCTCGCCGGGAACCCCGAGTTCGAGCAACACCTTGCCGTCGAGCGAGCATTTACGCACGAAATGGCCGCCGTCATCGGTCAAGTAAATCGAATCGTCGGGCCCCATATGGACGCCGTGCGCACGCGGATACTGCCCCTCGCCCCATGAGCGCAAAAAATTGCCGTCGCGGTCAAAGACCATGACCGGATGGTCGCCGCGGTTAAAGACGTAGACATTGTCGTTTTTGTCGACCCCGACCGAGCCGACTTCCTTGAACGACCAACCGTCCGGCAGTCTCGCCCAATCCTCCTTGATCTCGTATTTGTAGTCGCCCTGGCCCACGATAGTCGCCATTCTTTTCTCCTTTTAAATCCGAGCAACCTTTTACTGATTACTCGTCACTTTTGACAAATCCCCGTGCGCGGGCTTGACCCGCGCATCCACGTCTTTGTTCCGGCGATTCAAGGCGTGGATGGCCGGGTCAAGCCCGGCCAAAGCGGACAATAGTAACGGCGAACTTAGTGCACCCGCTCGTATTTCTGGATCGCGCGCAGATTGTCGGGATGCGGCTGACCCGGGAACAGCCCCGGCCACAAGGTCCAGCATACCTCGCCCACATAGAGATCGCCGCGCGAAATCGACAGTGAGGCCGTGCGGCCCGATAAACGAGGTCGGCGCCGTCCCGGCAAACGGATCGCCGATGCGCGACAATAGGTTGCCCTGATTATCGACGATGCTGACTCGCGGCCCGAGATTGGCGTTGAGGCGGTTGACCGAGAGCTCGCCGATATAGCAGACCGGGTGATGCGCATACGGCATGTAAAGGCCGCACGGACGGTGCAGATTGTTCCATTGGGTCTCGTATTTGCCGTTGCCGTCGAATACTTGCACCCGGTGGTTTTCGCGGTCGGCGACATAGACCCAGCCATCGGCGTCGGCGCAGATATTGTGGACCAGATTGAACTGGCCGGGATCGCTGCCGGGCTCGCCCCACGACATCAGCAATTTGCCGTCGGGCGAATATTTGTGGACCTTGGCATTGCCATAGCCGTCCGAGACATAAATGTCGCCCTTTGGCGACAAGGCGGTATGGGTGCAGCGGTTAAACGGCTCGCCGCTGAGATAAGGCGCTGGCTTGCCGGGTATGCCCAGCTCCAGCAATACCCTGCCGTCGAGCGAGCATTTGCGCACGAAATGCCCGCCATCATCGGTCAAATAGATCGAATCGTCGGGGCCCATATGGACGCCATGCGCGCGCGGATACTGCCCTTCGCCCCATGAGCGCAGGAAATTACCGTCACGGTCAAAGACCATGACCGGATGCTCGCCGCGATTGAAGCAATAGACATTATCGTTCTTGTCGACGCCGACCGCCGCGACCTCCTTGAACGACCAGCCATCCGGCAATTTCGCCCAGTTCTCTTTGATCTCGTATTTATAGTCGCCCTGGCCAACAATCGTCGTCATATCAGGCCCTCCCCGCTAGATAGTTGGCAACGTTATCCAAGCCCCCCACCCAAAACAATCCTCCTCCGCCCCCGAAATCCGGCCGATCTCACCGCTAAGGGGCTGCTTGAGCCTCCTCCACACCTGCCCCCAAAATCGCGGTGAGCGCCTTCTCACGCACAAGGCGCATTCTTGGAAAAGTCAGGGCGGTCTCAGGACGATACCGACGATGAGATCGATCACCTGCAAGCCGCTTGGGATGCGTGAGCGGTCAAGCGGGGCGGCGGGCGCTGACGAGAAAGATCGTGCCGGGCAGGCGGATTTGACCAGTGCCGGGCTCGGCTTCGGCGGTGAACGCGGCCTCGATCTCGTGGGCGAGGATCGCGCGGGTCGCTTCGTCGGGGTTCTTTTCCTCGATCAGTCGCGCGGTCGGTCCCATGCTCATTGCCTGGCGCGCCTCGTCCTCAGGGCTGCCGCCGATAATTGTCGGATGAGCGCGGTCGACCGCGATTTCGGCGAACCCGGCCTCGGCCAGAAACCGGCCGATGTAGTCGGGGTCGGCAAAGGCGAGCGGGCCCGGCTCATGCGGCGGTTTCGCCGCTGGCGGCCCCAAATGGCGAACCACAACGTCATGAGCGACCAGCCAATGGCGGTTCTCGGCGAGCGGCCCCCAGCAGGCAAAGACGAGCCGCCCGCCCGCCTTTAGCGCCGTCCCAATGTTGCGAAACGCCGCCGCCGGATCGGCGAAGAACATCACCCCCATCCGCGAGGTCACAACATCGAAAACAGCGGGGTCGAACCCAAAGACCTGCGCGTCGCCGAGCTGCAATGTCACATTGCGCAGCCCGCGCTCCTCCACCCGCTGCCGTGTGGCGGCGAGCATCGGCTCGGCGATGTCGACCGCGACGACGCGGCCGTGCTCGCCGACTGCGGCCGCCAACGGCAGGGTCAAGGCGCCGGCGCCGCAGCCGATTTCGACCACATTCTCGCCGCCGGTGAGACCCAAGCGCGCCAATAACAGATCGATGCTTTCACGGTTGCGCCGCTCCCGCGATCCCGGTGCTGCCGCCCAGCGCGGCCCCGCCACCGTATTCCAATAGCGCCGCATCTCGGCGTTCGCATCGACAGCTTCGTCCGCCATTTCCTCTCCCCTTGCGCGGCACCCCGCTTGCCGCAGTACTGATACTCTACTGTCTGCGCAGAGCGTTTGTTCGCTTTTGTCGCTACGGCTTCTCGGTTTTTACATTCGCCGAAACTTGGCGCTACGGCCCGAAGGATTCGGCCTTCGCCGGGACACGGAAATCGTGCAGCGCGGCGACAGCTAAGAGCGCAGCCCCTTAAAAGGCCGGGCTACAAGATGAATTTCGACAGATCGGCGTTTTGCGCCAGTGCGCCGACTTGGTCGCGGACATAGGCGCGATCGATCCGCACCTCGGTCCCCTCGGGTCGATCGGAGGCGGTAAAACTGATCTCTTCCAGCAGCCGCTCGAGGATCGTGTGCAGCCGCCGCGCGCCGATATTTTCGACCGCGGAGTTGATCTCCTCGGCCAGCAAGGCGAGTTCGTCGATCGCGTCTTCGTCGAAATCGAGCGCTACACCTTCGGTCCCGAGCAACGCCTTATATTGCTTGATCAGGCTTGCCTCGGGTTCGACCAGGATGCGGCGGAAATCGCTGCGGTCGAGCGCCTTCAGCTCGACCCGGATCGGCAGGCGGCCCTGCAATTCAGGCAAAAGGTCGGAGGGCTTGGCCTGGTGAAATGCGCCCGATGCGATGAACAGGACATGGTCGGTTTTGACCGCGCCATGTTTGGTCGCGACAGTCGTGCCCTCGATCAACGGCAGCAGGTCGCGTTGCACACCCTCGCGGCTGACATCCGGCCCACCGACCCCACTGGCGCGTTCGCCGCGGCCGCAGATCTTGTCAATCTCGTCGATAAAGACGATGCCGTTCTGCTCGACGGCGGAAATCGCCTCGCGCACGACCATTTCCTGGTCGAGCAATTTGTCGCTTTCCTCGGCCATCAGCACCCGGTAGCTGTCGGCGACCGACATCTTTTTCGGTTTGGTGCGGGTGCCGAACGCCTTGCCGAAGATGTCGCCGAGATTGAGCATCCCCATCTGCGCGCCGGGCATGCCAGGAATTTCAAAGGTCGGCAGATTGCCTGCCGCGCTCTCCTGCACCGTTATTTCGATCTCGCGATCGTCGAGCGCCCCCTCGCGCAATTGTTTGCGGAATTTCTGGCGGGTGTCGGCGCTGGCGTTCGAGCCAACCAAGGCATCGAGGACGCGTTCCTCGGCGGCGAATTCGGCCTTGGTCTCGACCTCTTTGCGCAGCCGCTCGCGGGTCATGCCAATCGCGATCTCGACGAGATCGCGTACGATCTGCTCGACATCGCGGCCGACATAGCCGACCTCGGTAAACTTGGTCGCCTCGATTTTGACAAACGGCGCCTGCGCCAGGCGTGCCAGCCGGCGCGCGATCTCGGTCTTGCCGCAGCCGGTCGGGCCGATCATCAGGATGTTTTTTGGCAACACCTCCTCGCGCAGTTCGGGCGCCAGCTGCTGGCGGCGCCAGCGGTTGCGCAAGGCGATAGCGACGGCGCGCTTGGCGTCGTGCTGGCCGACGATAAAGCGGTCGAGTTCGGAGACGATTTCGCGCGGGCTGAAGGCGGGCATCGGGGGTCAGTAATCCAACTTTTCGAGGGTGATCTTGTCGTTGGTGTAAATGCAGATGCCGGCGGCGATCGCCATCGCGCGCTCGGCAATCGCGACGGCGTCGAGACTGTCGACGCCGATCAGCGCGCGCGCCGCAGCCAATGCATAGCTGCCGCCGGAGCCGATACCGATCAGCCCGTCCTCGGGTTCGAGCACGTCGCCGGTGCCCGACAGGATCAGCGAGACGTTTTTGTCGGCGACCGCCATCATCGCTTCAAGCCGGCGCAGATAGCGGTCGGTGCGCCAATCCTTGGCGAGCTCGACACAGGCCCGCGACAATTGCCCGGCATATTGCTCGAGCTTACCTTCAAGCCGTTCGAACAAGGTAATCGCGTCAGCGGTGGCGCCGGCGAAACCCGCAATCACATTCCCGCCCCCGAGCCGGCGCAATTTGCGGGCGTTCGATTTGACCACGGTCTGGCCCATCGTAACCTGGCCGTCGCCGGCGATCACGACGTGGTGATCCTTGCGTACGCAAAGGATCGTAGTGCCGTGCCAAGTGATGCTGTCGGGATGTTGCATGCGCTGCGCTTATAATCCTGCCGCGATGGCCGCTGACGGCCGGAACTCGACATGTGGGCGCGGCGGGTTCCCGGTCAAGCTGATTGCCCGATGGTGGCAAGATCGCGGCAAAATCGCTAAATATGCGCTGCCGGCTACAATCGCTGCTGCGAGATGCGGGCGGAGGAGGGCGAGGTGCGGGTCGCGACGGTCGAACGCAATACCAAGGAGACGCAGATTACCGGCCGGGTCGATCTCGACGGCACCGGCGCCGGCGACATCGCGACCGGGATCGGCTTTCTCGATCACATGCTCGAGCAACTCGCCAAGCATAGCCTGATCGACTTGAAATTGCGGGCATCGGGCGATCTGCACATTGATTTTCACCACACCACCGAGGACACCGGCTATGTCGTCGGCGAAGCGGTCTCGAAAGCGCTTGGCGACCGTGCCGGGATCGCGCGCTACGGCCACGCGATGATCCCGATGGACGAGACCTTGACGCGGGTCAGCTTAGACGCCTCGAACCGGCCCTATCTCGTTTGGAAGGTCGCGTTTACCCGTCCGAAACTTGGGCAGATGGATACAGAGCTGTTCAAGGAGTGGTTTCAGGCTTTTGCCCAATCGGCGGGAGTTACATTGCACGTCGAAAATCTCTACGGCGAGAACAACCACCATATCGTCGAATCCTGCTTCAAGGGCTTGGCGCGGGCGTTGCGCCAGGCCGTTGAAATCGATCCGCGGCGCGGCGGCATGGTGCCGTCGACCAAGGGAGTTCTCGGCGGCAGTCTCTGATGATCGTGGCGATCGTCGATTATGGCTCGGGCAATCTGCCCTCGGCCGCCAAGGCGTTTGAGCGCGCCGCCGCGGAAAATGCGATTGCCGCCAAGATCGAAGTCACGAACGTGCCCGAGATCGTCGCCGGCGCGGATCGCGTGGTGTTGCCGGGGGTCGGGGCCTTTGCCGATTGCCGCCGCGGTCTGGCCGCCGTGCCGGGCCTGGAAAATGCCATGGCCGAAGCGGTGATCGAGCGGGGGCGACCGTTTCTCGGGATCTGCGTCGGCATGCAGCTGATGGCCGAGTACGGCCGAGAGTTTGAAACAACCCGTGGCCTCGGCTGGATCGGCGGCGAGGTGGTTGCGATCGAACCCGCGGATCCGACGCTTAAAATCCCGCATATGGGTTGGAACGAGCTGGTCCAGCGGCGGGCGCACCCGCTTCTCTCCGGTCTCGGGGCCGGCGCTCATGCCTATTTTGTGCACAGCTTTCATTTCCGCCTAAGCAACGAAGCCGACCTCGTCGCGTTGACCGACTACGGCGCGCCAATCGCGGCTGTCGTCGGACACGACAATCTCGCCGGAACGCAATTCCACCCGGAGAAAAGCCAGGCGGCGGGATTGCAACTAATCGGCAACTTTCTGCGATGGAACCCATGAGCGACCGGCTGGACGTCCGGCCCCGCATCAACGTCGAACGGCTGACCCAATACTCGGGCACCGATCTCGATGACCTGTGCGAGGCGACCGAGAGTGCGATTGTCGAGGGCGGCGGATTTGGCTGGCTCAAGCCGCCGCCGCGTCAGGTTCTCGAAAACTATTGGAAGGGCGTCTTGCTGGTTCCGGAGCGGCGGGTGGTGGTCGGCCGTCTCGACGGCATCGTCGCCGGGTCGGCCCAGCTGGGCCGCGCGCCGCGCAACAACGAGGCGCAGGCCTTTGCCGGGACGTTGACCAGCGCATTTGTGGCGCCGTGGGCGCGCGGACATGGGCTCGGGCGCGACATCGTGCTGGAGATCGAGCGGCTTGCCCGCGAATTGGGGCTTGCCGTACTGAACCTCGATTTGCGCGATACGCAAAAGGCGGCGATCGGGCTTTATGAAAGCCTCGGCTATCGGCGCTGGGGCACGCATCCCGTATATGCGCGGGTCGAAAACCGCATCGTTCCGGGCCATTACTACTACAAGCTGCTCGACGACCGGCCGTCACACCTGTGATCCTGTACCCGGCGATCGATCTTAAAGACGGCAAATGCGTCCGCCTTGTCCGCGGCGAGATGGCGAGCGCCACCGTCTTCAATGACGACCCCGTGGCGCAGGCGCGCCAATTTGCCGAAGCGGGATTTGGCTGGCTGCACCTCGTCGATCTGAACGGCGCCTTGGCCGGGCGTTCGGTCAATGGTGAGGCGATTGCTGCGGTCCGCCACGCCGTTGATGTCCACATCCAACTCGGCGGCGGCATCCGCGACCGCGCTGCGATCGAGCGCTGGCTCGGGATCGGCATCGATCGCGTCGTGCTCGGCACCGCGGCGTTGCGCGACCCGGATTTGGTGCGCGCCGCGGCGGCTGATCACCCCGGCAGGATCATGGTCGCGGTCGATGCGCGCCAAGGCCGCGTCGCGGTCGAGGGCTGGGTCGAGACAACCGATATCGCCGTCGTTGACCTCGCGCGGCGGTTTGAGGACTGCGGCGTCGCCGCGATCATCTACACCGATATTGCCCGCGACGGCGTGCTCGGCGGCATCGACGCCGAAGCGGTGGCGGCGCTCGCGCGACGGGTTCGGCTCCCGGTGATCGCTTCAGGCGGTGTGACTTCGCTGGCCGATATCGCCGCACTGAAAGCATATGAGGCTGACGGTGTAGCCGGCGTTATCTGCGGGCGCGCGCTCTATGACGGCCGCCTTGACCCGCGGGCGGCATTGCGGCTCGCCGGTGGAATGCCGTCATGCTGAAGATGCGGGTCATCCCTTGTCTCGATGTCAAAGACGGGCGGGTCGTCAAGGGCGTCAACTTTGTCGACCTCGTCGATGCCGGGGACCCGGTGGTGCAGGCGCGCTTTTATGACCGCGAGGGTGCCGACGAGCTTTGCTTCCTCGACATCACCGCCAGCGCCGAGGACCGCGACACGCTCTACGATGTCGTCCGCCGCACCGCCGAGGAGTGCTTTATGCCGCTCACGGTCGGCGGCGGCGTACGGGCAGTCGAGGACGTCCGCCGGCTGCTGCTATCGGGCGCCGACAAGGTGTCGATCAACACCGCCGCCGTGGCGCGCCCGGAATTGGTCCGCGAAGCGGCGCAGAAATTCGGCAGCCAATGCATCGTCGCGGCGATCGACGCCAAGGCCGCCAGCCCGGGCCGGTGGGAGGTCTTCACCCATGGCGGGCGGCGGCCGACCGGCATCGATGCGATCGAATGGGCCCTGCGGCTCGCCGATTACGGCGCTGGCGAGATCCTGCTGACATCGATGGACCGCGACGGCACAAAGACGGGTTTCGACATCGCCCTGACCCGCGCTGTCGCCGATGCGGTTCGCGTGCCGGTCATTGCCTCGGGCGGAGTGGGCGGGCTCGATCATCTTGTCGAGGGCATTCGCGACGGGCATGCGACCGCAGTGCTCGCCGCCTCGATCTTTCATTTTGGAACATGGCGCATCGGCGAAGCCAAAACACATCTGGCCGCGGCGGGCATTCCGGTCAGGAACTGAAGAATGTCAGAAGAATTGGGCGCGGCGCTCGACCGGTTGTGGCAAGTGATCGATTCACGCCGCGGCGCCGACCCTAAGGTCTCTTACACCGGCCGGCTATTTGCTCGCGGTCGCACCAAGATCGCCCAGAAGCTCGGCGAGGAGGCGGTCGAAACCGTAATCGAGGGGATCAGGGGCGACCGTAGCAAGCTGGTTGGCGAGAGCGCCGATCTGCTTTATCACCTGTTCGTGCTGTGGGCGGACACAGGCGTCTCGCCTGCGGACGTGGCCGCCGAATTAGCGCGCCGCGAAGGCACCTCGGGGCTCGAAGAAAAGCGCAGCCGGGCGAATTTGTGAGCGGATCAAAGCGGAGCGAAGCTGTGGCTTACGATCGCAACAATATCTTTGCGCGGATCCTGCGCGGCGAGATCCCGTGCAACAAAGTTTACGAGGACGAGCATGTCCTCGCTTTTCACGACATCAATCCGTTGGCCCCGACCCACATCCTCGTCATCCCCAAAGGGGAATACGTTTCGCTCGACGATTTTTCTGCAAATGGTTCGGCTGCCGAGCACTCGGCCATGTTCCGCGCCCTAGGCCGGATCGCTGCGGAGCGCGGCCTAGCCGAAACCGGCCATCGAATCATCGCCAACAGCGGGCGTGATGGACACCAGGAGGTGCCGCATTTCCATGTGCACGTCTTTGGCGGACGCGACCTTGGCGGCATGCTGCCGCGGCAGTGATCAGGGCGGATCATTGAGAAGCGCCGCTAATCAGCCTTGACCGGCAGAGACAAAGCGGGTTCGGCGAAGACTTCCGCGAGCGGGCAGCCAAAACCGATGCTATCCAGTAGCAGCCGGTCCTGTTCGCCGATCGACTGCGAGTTCACAGGCCAGTTGCCCTCCGCCTCGCGTCGGATCAGTTCGGCGGCTATGTGAGTTGAGCGCACCAACAAAATCTCGCGAACCGATGGGATTGTCGTATAGGCCCAGAGATTCGCGCGGGTCTCCGCCTCATTGCTGGGCGACAGGATCTCGATCAGGACAACCGGTTCGATCAGCGCATAGCTGGCCGGGTCGTCAGGCGCACACGTCACCGCAAGATCGGGCACCCGCATATTGGCCTCGGCGCGCACTCGCGGTGCGACGCCGGGCTCGATCACAACTCGGCATCCAGTACCGACGAGGTGATTTCCTAGCAAGCGCGTTAGCGTCGCCTGGATCCGGCCGTGCGTCGTGCTCGCCGGCGCCATCGCCTGCGGCTCGCCATCAATCAGCTGATGTTTGCGCCCGGTACCGTCGCCCGGCCAGTCGACGAACTCTGCGACGGTCATCCGTGACAGCGTGAATTTGGGGAGTGCCGACACTATGCCTCCGCGCCCGTAACCACTCGCCAGCCCTGCCGCCTTAGTGTCTCGCGTCGGCCGTGACCTCCCAAGAAGGCGCGAGCTTGCTCAGCTGTTACAGTGCCCGGCGCTGCGGTTCCTGCAATATCCGGCGCATCGATTGCGGGATCGGTTCGTCGAGAATGTGGTCGTAAAGAGCGTGCAATAGCTCTTCGCCGTTGGACGCCCCATCGAGAAAGGCAGCGATCCGCGCCTTTGCCGACCTAACCGGCGTTTCCGCATTCCCGTAGCGGCATCGAACTTTTGCGGCCATGGCGATGTGTCTGCCTACGAAACTCATTTTACTCACGCCGGCTATTTGTTACCGAACCCGGTCGGTTCGTGTCAACCCGATGACACGACTCCAACAGTTTGTAACAGTAAATGTTCCCGCGACGCCGCCAAATAGATATGCGCGAGACGCATGGAACGGATTTGCGCGCACTGCTCGCGCTGGATCACGCTGTAACGGCTTCAGTCTCGCAGGATAAATACCACGCGTTGGATTAACGACCTGTAAATGGAAACGCCTGGCTAAACGAGCTTTCGGCCCCTCTCACAGAGTCGGCGACACTGGCAATTCCAGCAGTATGGCGCGGGGCGATCACCGAGCCGCGCTGGCGCGATCCTTTTTGAGGCGGTGGCGCGCATCGGGCTCTATCTAGAGGAGGTGATTTACATAAATGATTGCACCTCGGAATTTGTAAACAAGAAAGCCGGGTTACGCCTTGACCGCACCCCTTGATCCCCGGCCGATGGCGGCGGAGCCGCCGATTGTGTCATTGCACGGCGTCGCTAAGCGCTTTCGTTCGGGTGTGACGGCGCTCGACATGATCGGTCTCGATATCCGCCGTGGCGAGTTTCTGAGCCTCTTGGGCCCCTCGGGCTGCGGCAAGACGACCCTGCTGCGCATTATCGCCGGGCTGAGCGAACCTAGCGCCGGCGAACGGCGGCTGATGCTCGACCCCGCCCAGCGCCAAGGACTGCCGACCGCACGCATCGGGTTTGTCTTCCAGGACCCGACCTTGATGCCGTGGTCTACGGTGCTCGGGAATGTCGTATTGCCCTTTCGCCTCAACGGCCGAGTTGGTCCCGCCGAGCGCGAGCGCGCGGACGCCGAATTGCGCGCAGTCGGTCTCACCGGGTTCGAGCGCGCCTATCCGCGGCAGCTGTCGGGCGGCATGCGGATGCGCGTCTCGATCGCCCGGGCGCTCGTGACCGACCCCGATCTATTGCTGCTCGACGAACCCTTTGCCGCGCTCGACGAAATCACCCGCATGGCGCTCAACGACGATCTTCTGCGGTTATGGGAGAGCCGCCACGCCACCGTGGTTTTTGTCACGCATAGCGTTTTCGAGTCGGTCTATCTGTCTACCCGCATCGCCGTCATGTCGGCACGGCCGGGGCGGGTCGTTGCCGATCTCGCCGTCGATCTGCCGCAGCCGCGCGAGCGCGCGTTGCGGACGACGCCTGCATACGCCGCGCAGTGCGCCGCGGTATCGGCCCATCTCGGCCAAGCGATGGCAAGGGAGGCGCCGAGGTGAGACGGCGCGGGGGCTATTGGCGGATGGCGGCGCCGCTCGCCGTCGGAATAGCATTACTCGCCTTATGGCAGGCGATTGTCCAGGTCGAGGAGATTCCGTCCTACATCCTGCCGGGACCGGTAGCAATCGCCGCCGCGCTGTGGAGCGACGGGCCGAGCCTCCTGGGCTCGCTGCTCGTCACCCTGCGCATTACGCTCGCCGCACTTGCCGCTGCCGCTATTCTCGGCGGTGCGATCGCATTGCTGTTCTCGCTCTCGCGCGTCCTGGCGCTGAGCCTGTTCCCCTATGCGGTGATCCTGCAGGTGACGCCAATCGTGGCGATCGCCCCGCTGATCATCATCTGGGTGCAGCAGCCCTTTCTGGCACTATTGGTCTGCGCCTGGATCGTTGCCTTTTTTCCGATCGTGTCGAACACGACAATCGGCCTCAACAGCGCCGACCGGAACCTGTTGGCGCTGTTCCGGCTCTACGGCGCGAGCCCGGCGCAGACCTTGCGCTATCTGAAATTGCCGACGGCCCTGCCCTACTTCCTCGCCGGACTGCGTATCTCGGGCGGGCTGGCGCTGATCGGCGCGGTCGTCGCCGAATTCGTCGCCGGCACCGGCGGAACCGAGACCGGGCTCGCATTCCGCATCCTCGAAGCCGGTTACCGGCTAGCGATCCCGCGGCTCTTTGCGGCGTTGTTCCTGCTGTCGGCGACCGGCATAGCGATCTATTTGGTGACCGATCTCATCTCCCGCCTGGCGTTGCGGCATTGGCACGAAAGCGCACTCGACGAAGACCAGGAGTGATAGATTGGGTCAGCCTGAACGGGATACCCACCGTGTGGGCACCGGGCGCATTAGCCAGAAGTAGAGATCGAGCTCTCGCGCTATTCCCAGCCGCCGGGTGCGCCGACCGCCCACGACGCGAGAAAAACCCGGTCGTCGATCAACTGCACCGCCACTTTGCCGGCGGCACCCTCGTCGGGGGCTTGCGCCTTGCCAGTTTCCAGATCGATGACCCAGCCATGCAGCGGGCACTGGACCTGGCAACCTTGGATATATCCCTCGGACAGTGGCGCGCCGCGATGCGGGCAGTGGTTAACCAGCGCAAACACTCGATCATCATCGGTGCGAAAAACCGCGACCTGGAGCGGCTTGCCCGAGCGCTTCACCCGTCGAGCACCCTGACGCGGAATATCTTCGATCCCGCCGACTTCAACCCAGCGCTCGTCCGACATGGCTCAGAGTACCTTGAGCCGGACGGGCCGCACTATCTGATTGATCACGCCGAACCTCACAGCCGTTTCATGCTGCGCGGCATCATAACGATCCACGACTCCAACAAAACCAATTATCGTCTGCTCGTCAGGAGATCGAGAGATGGCAACGGCGCAACTCGCCGGGGAAAAGCGCTTGGCAGCAGCCGAGAAACCAATTCCGTTCGGTTAGAGAGATCTGCCGGATGTGCGGGTCAGCTGCGCGGGGCGTGCTTGCCAAGGATGCGCTGCAGGGTGCGGCGGTGCATTTTGAGCCGTCGCGCGGTTTCCGAAACGTTGCGGTCGCACAGCTCAAAGACGCGCTGGATATGCTCCCAGCGCACCCGGTCGGCCGACATCGGGTCTTCCGGCGGCTCGGGCGTGCCGTCCTCTTGGGCGAGCAAGGCGCGCTCGACGGCGTCAGCGTCGGCCGGCTTTGGCAGATAGTCGATGGCACCCGCTTTGACCGCGGCGACCGCGGTAGCGATGTTGCCATAGCCGGTCAGCATCACGATCCGCGCACCCGGCCGCGCCTTACGCAGCGCGCTCACGACATCGAGCCCGCGCCCGTCGCCGAGCCGCATGTCGACGACGGCAAAGGCCGGCGGGCGCTCGCTCGCAGCAGCGGTGCCGGCGGCCACGCTCTCGGCAGTGGCGACAATAAAGCCGCGCCGCTCCATCGCCCGCGCCAGCCGCTGGCACAGCGGCGCATCGTCATCGACGATCAATAGGGTGCGTTCGGCTTCGGGAAGTCCGCGCAGCGCGGCGGAGGTGGTTTCGGCGGTAGCGGAGGGAATGGGTCGATCCATCGCGTTCATCAGTCTCGCCTCTCGGCCGGTCCTCAGCGCAGCACAGCCCTAGCGCGGCTCGCGCTCCAGCGCCGCTGGGCGGACCTTATCTGTCGCTTCCAAATTGGCACGATTCCAAGAAATCGCAACATGCGCGCCGCCCTCTTCGAGATTCTCAAAGGTCAAGCGGGCGCCGCTGCGCTCCAACAAACTCTGCGCGATAAAAATACCGAGCCCCATATGGTTGGCGGCGCCGGCGCGGGTCGACAGATAGGGCTCGCCGAGCCGGCTCAACAGATGCAGCATAAAACCCGGTCCGTCATCGGTGATCTCGACCGTCACGCGCAGGGCATCCCAATAGGTCGTTACCGTGACCTCGCGGCGCGCGAACTGCACCGCGTTCTGGATCAAATTGTTGAGGCCGTGCATGATTTCGGGGCTGCGCCGGACCTGCGGCTCGTCCTCTTCGGGCGCGCCGGTCGCGGCAAAGATCATCCGGATGCCGCGCTCGCGATGCAGCGCGCCGGCGGCCTCGACCAGGGCCGAGATCGACAGCCGGGTGTAGGGCGAACCGCCATCCTCTTCGGGGCGCTGGGAAAGCTCAGCAAGAATCCGGCTGCAGCGATCCGACTGGCTTAGCAGCAGCGCGGCGTCCTCGGCATAGGGGCTGCCGGGCGGCAACTCGCGGACCAGTTCCTTGGCGACGACCGCAATCGTCGCGAGCGGGCTGCCGAGTTCATGCGCCGCGGCGGCGGCGAGCGCACCGACCGCCGATACTTGCTGCTCGCGGGCCAGGGCCAGCTGGGTGGCCGCGACCGCATCGCGCAACCGGCGCGCGTCCTGCGCCACGCTCCAGGTGTAAAGCGCGATAAACGCGGTCGCCAGGACCAGCGCCGTCCACGCGCCAATTACGAGTTCGGGCGGAAACAGCAGCGGCTCGGTCCGCCACGGCAGCGGGAAGTGCCACAAGGCCAGCACGCTTATCGCGGCGACGGCGAGGACCGACAGCGCAAATACCAGACGCCGCGAGAGGATTGTCGCC
This sequence comes from uncultured Alphaproteobacteria bacterium, assembly GCA_963777435.1. Lineage (GTDB taxonomy): Bacteria > Pseudomonadota > Alphaproteobacteria > ATCC43930 > CGMCC-115725 > AP-15. The sequence continues at coordinate 257,788 of CAVZQT010000003.1, read as the reverse complement.
GCAACCGTGACCGGAGCAAGAAACAGGATCGAGAACGGGTTGTGCAGGCCGCCGGTCAAGTAAAGAAGCACCGCGAGTTGCAGGATATCGTAGCCCAGACACAGCGCGGCGTAGCGCTCACTGAGTTCACGCGCGACCTGACGGCGGACGATCAGCACGATATTTAGCAATGCCGACGCGGTGACCACGGCCAGCGAAGAGACCAGCGGCAGGTGAAAGCGGAGCCCGTAATGGACGGTCAGCAATGCCAAAGCCTGACCGGCAATCGCGACCCAGCGGATCGGCACCAGGGTGCGCAGGCTGATCCGCCCCGATTCGGGGTCGGGATCGCTTAACGGAGAGAGCGGAATATCGGTCACAACGGATGCTCGTCTCAAGGGACGCGGCTTGCTATCGGCAGGAACGTCGGCTGATGGGTTTCGAGCAAGCACTCATTTCGCGCTTTTCCTCTAAGAGCCGACGCAACCAGTTCGAACGGAGTTATCAAAATCTTTCCCCGGTTACATGGAAGACGTGGGCGATCCGGAAAAGCCAAAAAATTCCTTCGATCTGGGATTTTAACGCGGGAGGCCGTCGATCTTGGCTTTTCGGGTCATGGTATTCCTAGACACCAGTCAGTGGTTATCCACGCATGCCCGCCCGACGCCGTCTAAGACCGAACCGAGTTAGCGGATCGACGGCTTGGAAGGCCGCCGCACAGCCGACCCCGCTCGGCAAACAACCTTGATAGCCGGCAAGCCGCCGCGCTGTCACGAGACGGTTCTCGTCATCGAGGACAATCGAAGTCGGGAAGTCGCCGGTCCCTCGGGCCTAAGCTCTCCCTCAGCGCCCGGCGGAAGCCCTTCGTGTGACCGACTGCGCTGTCTGACATCCCCAATGGCCGCAGTAGTACTACTTTTTGTTGACATATATTGGAACATATATAGAACTTACTCGTAATGGTATATGTCTAGTCGGAACCGATCAAAGAGCGTCCGTAGCTCTCATGCTACATCTTGTAATGTAACGATAGTAAGCTACAATATGTGACCTGGGGGTAAGCGATGGCTAAAAAGAGCGTTGCGCGGCTGTCCGAAAACCATGCTTCTTTTCAGCGGTCACGCGACGTTGTGCAGATTCCGAATACGGACAACGAGCCGGGTGCCCCGGAAGCGCTGCTGAAAGCAAACAAAATTCTGCGCAGCCGCCGATGGCCCGCTCCCTACGACCGCACCCGGCACGAGATGATCGTCGGCGATGCTCGCGATCTGAGTTTTGTTGCGAGCGAATCGGTGCATCTCGTCGTCACCTCGCCGCCCTACTTCAATCTGAAACCGTACGCATCCGATGCTGACGGGCGCCAACTCGGGCGGATGGAGGACTACGAGGACTTTCTCGGCGAGCTGGATCGGGTATGGCGGGAATGCAAGCGTGTGCTCGTCCCCGGCGGGCGGGTTTGCTGTGTCATCGGGGACATCTTGATTCCCCGGCGTGCCGATGGCCGCCATCGAGTGCTGCCATTACCCTCCGACATTCAGGTCCGCAGCCGCAATCATGGCTTGGACAATCTCACTCCAATCCTGTGGTTCAAAATCGGGAACCGCACGAACGAGGCCGGCGGCGGATCAAGCGGCTACTTCGGCAAGCCGTACCAGCCCGGCGCTGTCATAAAAAACGATCACGAGCACATCGTCATGCTGCGCAAACCCGGCGGCTATCGGACGACTCCGATGATCCAAAAGGCGCTGTCGATGCTGCAGCGCGACGAGATGGATGCCTGGATGCGGCCGGTCTGGTCGGACATCCGTGGCGCCAGTCTACGCGAAGGGCACCCGGCACCGTTTCCGGTCGAATTGGCCGAGCGGCTCATCCGCATGTTCAGCTTTGCCGGCGACACCGTTCTCGATCCCTTCGCCGGCTCTGGCTCAACGGCTGCCGCCGCGATCCGAACCGGCCGCAATTCCGTCTCGGTCGAGATCGAAGAAGAATACCTGAACGCCGCCACCCGCCGCACCGCGAAAGAAGCCGCGTGCCTGCTTGTCGAAAGTTACTCTGCGGTGGTGGTCGAGTCGGCATTGAGGTCAAGATGAATGGCAATCGCTGACGCGTTTGCGACCTACTTGGCCGAAAAGGGCTACGATCCGCGCTCCTCCCGGCACAGCGACTTTCTCTCAGAAATCATTGTCCACGACCTGGTAGAGCATTGCCCGCTGATTGGCGAACGAGCGGCAGCCGGTCGGATCGTTGCACGTCTTCGCCATCATCAGCAGATTGGCCAAGACGATTGGGTGATCGACATAGCAATCGGGACCTGCGCGGGTAGTCCAGTCCGGCCACTCAACCCAGCCTCTATTACGGTAGGCCCTCCCGTGATCATTCAGATCGCGATTGAACTAAAGGGCGTGATAACGGAGCACGGTAAGGCGCGTCGAAACCGACTGCGGGACTTTGGAGCATTTTACGGACATGGTCACGCTTATGACCCACGCACGGTCGTGGCCGCGTTTCTGGTTATTAATAGTTCAGATCTGTTTTATTCCCCTTTGAACCTGGGAAAGGCAAATCGCTCCGAACTAAATACCCACACGACCGCGCCTCGCAGCGCAAGGCAACTGGCGACGGAGTCAATTAACCTATTTCGGACGATCCACTTGCGGCGTTCACAAACGGACGGTCCTGGACTCGAAGCCTTGGGGGTGGTCGTTATCGAACATGATAATCTCAACGTTTATCCCGATCTCGCCAAATACGCCCAGGTCAGAAAGCCGACCCGTGTCGCACCTCAACCTCCGAGCTTGCCAGTTGGCGACCCGTTGTCCTACGAATTGATGATCCAGCGGATATGCGTCCACTACACGCAACGATTTCCTTCCCCGTGATCGCGGGTCTGTACAGAGACATAGTTAATATAATTTGTTTCATACTAGTGTCCTGAGTCTAGAAATTCGTGTAATAAATTGATAAGGAAGCCGTAACGGCGGGGATGGGGGATGCGGACGGGTCGGCCGGTAGCGAAGATCGAATTGTCGGCTGAGCTCGCCGGCATTCTTGAAGGCTATACGCAGCGCCGCAAGACGGCGCAGGCATTGGCGCTGCGGGCGCGCATCGTCCTCGGCTGCGCGGCAGGTCTGAGCAACAAGGCGGTGGCGGCCCGCGAGCGGGTGACGGCGCAGACCGTCGGCAAGTGGCGCCAGCGTTTTGTCGAGCATGGCCTCGACGGGTTGCTCGACGAGCCCCGACCCGGTGTCCCGCGCACGATCGACGACGCCAAAGTCGAGAGCGTGATCGTCCGGACGCTGGAGAGCCAGCCGTCCGGCGCGACGCATTGGAGCACGCGCAGCATGGCGCGGCACAGCGGCATCTCGACCGCGAGCGTCGGACGCATCTGGCGGGCCTTTGGGTTGCAGCCGCACCGTCTTGAAACCTTCAAGCTGTCCAGCGATCCGCTGTTTGTCGACAAGGTGCGTGACATCGTCGGGCTCTACCTCAATCCGCCCGACCATGCGCTGGTCCTGTGCGTCGATGAAAAGTCGCAAATCCAAGCTCTCGATCGCACCCAGCCGCTGTTGCCGATGCGGCCGGGGCAGATCGAGCGGCGCACCCATGACTACCAGCGCCACGGCACGACCTCGTTGTTCGCCGCCCTCGACATCCTCACCGGCCGGGTCATTGGCCGTTGCTACCAACGGCACCGCGCGGTCGAATTCCGCCGGTTCCTGGCGACCGTCGAACAAGCCGTGCCAACCGATCTCGACATCCACCTGGTGCTCGACAATTATGCCACCCACAAGGCCCCGCCGGTCAAAGCCTGGCTCGCCCGCCACCCGCGCTATCACCTGCACTTCACACCGACCAGCACGTCCTGGCTCAACCAGGTCGAGCGCTGGTTTGCGCTGCTCGCCGACAAGCAGATCAAGCGCGGTGTCCATCGCAGCGTGCACCAACTGAAGGACGCCATCACCGCCTTCATCCAGGCCCACAACGACGACCCAAAGCCCTTCATCTGGACCAAGTCCGCCGATGCCATCCTCCAAACCATCGCCCGATACTGCTCCGACACTCTCGCCGTCCATGCCACAACTTATTCAACGAATCTCTGATTCAGGACACTAGCTACCCACCTGACCGGGATATCCTATTAAGGAGATGGATTGGATGACAAAGAAATGGGTGCTCTTTGATGGAGACAATACGTTATGGAACGTGGAGGCCCTATATGACGACGCACGCGTTCGATTTTGCGAATACGTGCTACAGTATATTACAGAATTGGGCCTTGATCCAGACCGACATATTGACCTCGATTTAATTGAAAGATGCCAAAAGCACCGCGATCTGCAGCTTCATAAGTCTCTCGGGTACTCCTCCGAGAGATTTAGCAAATCGTTCGAGGATACTCTTCTGTTCCTTTTTCCAAACGCCTCTCCTCAAATTGTACGCCATGCCTGTTCTCTAGCTACAACCGTCTTTGATACCAAAGCAACACCTTTAGATGGCGTTGACAGTATATTTTCCCGGCTCAGGAACGCAGGTTACTCCCTGGCCATCATTTCAGCGGGCGAGCGTTGGGTCCAGGAGAAAAGGTTAAAAGACTTCCCTTGGTTTGAAACTCTTCATGCTTGCTCAATAGTGGAGCGCAAGACTGAACAAGAGTTCACGATCTTCTGTCGTGATCAGGGCGTTGAGGTCTCGACCTCCTGGATGGTCGGAGACAGCGTGAGATCAGATATACTTCCCGCCAGGGCGGCAGGTCTAAATGCGATACATCTTCTAACACGCAATTGGTCTGCAGAGCACGCACCAATTCCAGATAACGTCCCGTCAATATCCTCTCTGGAAGAAATTCTCCCCATCATACTTTCGCTTACAGACGCAGTATAAATGGCGAAGGCAACAGTTCGCTTTTATACAAAATTCCTATATCGTCAACGAATACGGGAGAGTCCTCGCCAAAAAACTCTTCGATTACCTGCCTGCATGCACCGCAGGGCATTCGTGTATTCGGCAAATCCGCGCTCTTAGCATCGATGCACGAAACAGCAAGGGCTTCAATTTTTCGATTGCCATCCGCAATTGCAGCGAATATCGCAACCCGCTCGGCACACATAGTTAGCCCGTACGACGAGTTCTCGATGTTACACCCCGTATATAATTTCCCTCCCGCTGACACCGCCGCCCCGACCCTATATTTCGAATAGGGGCTATAGGAAGACCTCGCGGCAGCTCTCGCGGCGTGCACCAGACGTTCGAGCACATCTGGTAGCCCATCTGCCGACGGACCTGCCTCTATTCCGTATGGAACGCAGGCCCCCACGAAGCGATGGCTTAAAGTTGTTAATTCCGCCACCCCTAAATTCAGGAGCGGGGGACGACCGTGCTCGACGGCCGATCGGCCTTCAGCGATCGTTCGCACAGCTGCTTTCGTCCTCGGCATTTCCCACCTCAAGCACCGACGCTAGCGGGTATGGTAACAGGAGATTTAACGATTTGGCAAACTACCACTCGCGCTATCCTGGACGTTACGCCATGACGACCCGAGTCAGTAACAGGTAAACCAAAACAGGCAAAAGCACGTATAGTGCTCTAGGTGCCCACCTGAAATTTTTCTGCTTGTCAAATCTATAGAAGATTATTCCATATGATATAAACATTGCTGTAACAAAAAAAGGTAAATGATTCCTGGATGGTACCATAGGCCAGATCAATATGAAGTAAAAAAGCCAAGTTATAGTCGGTCGCATGCCATCATATTTATTAGGATAGGCGAATTTTGTTAAAATATCTCATGCAGAGTATAGGACAAATATGAACACGATGCAGCCATACCAGAATACTAGCTTATTCGCATGAGAAAACTCTAGTAAGATTAGGTAAACGAAGACGATGATCACATCCAGGTAGAAGCGGGACGGATCCCTTAACGGGTATTTTTGTAGAGCAGTCAGATATCCCTCCCAGCTGAGGACAACCACAATTGCAGAGACGATTAGCATCAACATATCTCGGGATGTGGCAATGCTGAAATTGTCAATCTTTGCGATTTGCGATGCAAAACCGATACTCAGTGACACGGCAAAAAGCCGCTTAACCAGATCAGCGCGATCCGTGGCTATCTGGGGTATTTGATCGGCCATAACTCGGACCCTTTCGAGTTCTCGTCCACTTGCTCTATACGGATATCTGCAGCTACCGCCGCTAAGGATCAGTGCGTAGCGGGCTAAGGTCGCAGCTGGCGATCTACACAGCGTATTATCTCTTAAAAATTCACGTCTTTGATCGAATGAGCTGCGGGGGGTGGCGGAGGACGGTGCGGCGGCCGTGTTTCCAGACGGCGAGCGGCGGGCGGATCTGGGCGATCGCCTGCTCCGGGCTTTCGGCGTCGATGATCACGATATCGGCTGGGTTGCCGACCGCAAGCCCGTAATCCTTCAGGTTCAAGAGGCGCGCCGAGCGTTCGGTCAGCATCGCAAAGCATTCGCGCAACTGCTCGGGCCGGCCGACTTGCAATACATTAGCGTGCAGGTTGGCCATGCGGATCAGGGAGCAATCGCCATAGGGGGTGACCGGGTTCAGCACATTGTTGGTCGATAGCGAGCAATTGACACCGTGCTCGACCAGAAAATTGGCGTCGGCAACGCCGCGCCGGATGTTGTGGTCCTGATCGCGGCCCATCACAAACAGATCGGTCAACGGCAATACGGTCACCGCCACCCCGGCATCGGCCATGCGCCGGGCAATTGCGGCCAAACGATCGGGCGGCATCGTCGACAACTTCGCCATGTGGCCGACCGTCACCCGCCCGCCGCGGCGATATTGCTCGGCGAGATCGCAGACCAATGGCACGTCGAGCTCGTCCGGATTGTCGCCGACATCGAGATGGAAATCGATATCGGCGTCGAATTCATGCGCCAGTTCAAAGATGCGGCGGATCTGGCCGGCATGATCGGGGTCATAGCGCGGCGCGCCGCCGATCGCCTTGGCGCCGCGTTTCAAGCCCTCGACCAGCAATTCCTCGACACCGGGATAATTGGTCAGCCCGTCCTGCGGAAAAACGCAGATCTCGATATCGATCGCCCAGCGGTAGTCGGCGATCAGCGACTGCACCCCGTCAAAGCCGCGCATCCCGATCGCCGGGTCGACCTCGACTTGCGTGCGCATCCGGGTGGCGCCATTAACGATGCAGTCTTCCAGCGTCTGCGTCGCGCGCCGCCGGATGTCCTCGACCGTTAAATCTTTCTTAATTTCAGCGACGCGCTTCATTGGGTTGATATGGCGGCCGGGCTCGGCCGGCAGCCGGTCGATCAGTCGCGATTTGTCGAGATGGATGTGGGTCTCGATCAGACCGGCGCAGGCGAGCCGACCGCCGGCGTCATAGCATTCGCCGACCTCGCCCTGCCCCCCCGTGCCGAGGCCTTGCCCGATCGCCGCGATCCGGCCGCCCTCGACGCCGATATCGACGGGCTTCCCGCCCGGCCGATCGGCGAGCCGGACATTGCGCACGATCAGGTCCATGGGTGCTCTTTATAATTGTTTCTGAAAAACAGCGCGTTAGCGGAAGCTAAGCAACAATGCGTCAGGTTTCCCCACCTCACCCTAACCCTCTCCGCCCCCAAGGGCGGAGAGGGTCAAGAGGCGAGCGGCGTAGGAGCGCTAGCTGCGCCTCACGGGACGAGACTCACGTTACAGCCGTGCGACGCCGGCGCTGGCGCAGTCTTCGTCTTGTTGCGAGGTGCCGCCGCCGACCCCGCAGGCGCCGACGACAACGCCGTTGCGGAAGATCGGCACCGCACCCTGACCCATGATCATGTGACCGCCCTCGGCCATCGCGATGCCGCGCGGTGTGGGCTGGTCGGCCCGCGCCGCCATCTCGCCGCTTGGCCGGCCAAACGCCGCCGAGGCGACCGCCTTGCCCTGGCAGCCATAGGCGCTCGCCCAAATGGCACCATCCATGCGCTGCAGCGCGATCAGCCGGCCCCCGGCATCACACACCGCGGCGCTGATCTTGATGTTCAGTTCCGCCGCTTTCCGCACAGCGCCGTCGAGGATGCGGTTGGCTTCTTCGAGCGTCAGTGTCATCGACTACTCCCCTTCCCCATTGCTTTGAGCCCGATCGACTATAGCGCAACCCGTGTCGCCGTAACCCGCTCGATTTGCCGGCGGCCGTGTCACTCCTGCCACATCGGGACGCGCCTCTCGGCATGCCGGACTTGCAAGCCCATATTCTTGCACGCTCATATTTTGGAATGGTCTCGCCCGGCTGCGGTCCAGCGGCTAGATTAGCGAGGCCGGTTACCGCAGGGAGGAGTTCCCATGGCCAATGTACAGACTGCACAGCAAGCGCCGCCGCGCTTGGACGAGCTGACGGCGCGGGCCGAAGCGCTGGTGCCGGGGCTGCGGGAACGCGCCGCTCGCGCCGAGGAATTGCGCCGGCTACCCGACGAGACAATCGCCGATCTGCATGCCAGCGGGCTTTTTCGCATGCTGCAGCCGGCCCGGGTCGGCGGTAGCGAGCTGCCGTATCGCGCCTTGTTCGAGCTCCCGGCTATAATCGGCCAAGGCTGCGGCTCGACCGCCTGGGTGCTGGCCAACCTCGCCGCCCATCACTGGCTCTTGGGGATGTGGCATCCGGAGGCGCAGGAGGAGATCTGGGGCGAGTTGCCCGATAGCCTGATTAGTTCGGCATTGATCTTTGCCCGCGGTCGCGCCACCCGCGTACCGGGAGGCTATCGCTTGAGCGGGCGTTGGCCGTTTTCGAGCGGGATCGACGCCTCGACCTGGAACATGTTCGGCGCCATCGTCAGTGATGAGGAAACCGGCCAGAACGAGCCGCGCATGTTCCTGCTGCCAAAGAGCGACTACAACATCATCGACACTTGGCAGGTCATCGGCCTTTCCGCCACCGGCAGCAAAGACGTCGAAGTGACGGACGTCTATGTGCCGGCGTATCGCACGCTTTCGACCGAGCGGATTCGCGGCGGCCCCAACCGCGGCAGCGAACTGAACCCGGGGAGCCTGTACCGGTTGCCGGCGGTCAGCCTGTTCGGCTTTGCGATCGCCGGCGTGTCGCTCGGCATCGCGCGCGGCGCGCTGCAACATTTCGCGGAAACTACGCGTACCCGGTTGAGCGCCTATACCGGCCGGAACATCGCCGATTTCACCAATATCCAGGTCCATCTCGCCGAGGCCGCGGCACTGGCCGATGCCGCCGAGGCGATCGCTTGGCGCGATTGCGACGAAGCCACGCGAATTACCGAGGCCGGCATCGTGCCGAGCCTCGAACAGCGGGCGCGCTACAAGCGTGACGGCGCCTTTGCCGCCACCTTATGCACCCGGGCCGTCGATTTGCTGTTCTCGGCAACCGGCGGCGGCGCGATTTATGCACGCAACCCGATCCAACGCGCGTTTCGCGACGTTCACGCCGCCAATGCCCATTACAACCTGAATTGGGACGTGAACGGGGCGATCTACGGCCGGGTCGCTCTCGGCCTGCCGCCCGACGCGCCGTTGTGATGCGAGAGTGAGGGGTCGACCGTGCACAACACAAAGCCGCAATCCGCACAGACCATAACCACCGCCGCCGAGGAGGAGCATCCCGGCAGCCACGCAGCGATCATCAAGGCGACCTCGGGCGAGGATTTCGATTCCCGGGATTTCCGCAATGCGCTCGGGACGTTTGGCACCGGCGTCACGATCATCACCGCCCGCGGCAAGGATGGCGGGCTTTATGGGATGACGGCGAACTCGTTTACTTCGGTGTCGTTGACGCCGCCCTTGGTGCTGTGGAGTGCCTCGCTCTATGCGCAAAGCCTGGCAGCGTTTCAGGAGGGCTCGCATTTCGTCGTCAACATTCTCGCTTACGATCAGATCGAGTTATCGAATCAATTCGCCCGCAAGCACGAGAACAAATTCGCCGAGATTGACCATATGATCCCGGAATGCGGCGCTCCGGTGCTGATCGGCGCCGCAGCGCATTTCGAGTGCCGCAACGAATACCGCCATTACGGCGGCGACCACATCATCTTTATCGGCCATGTCGAGCGCTATGCTCACACCAACCGGCCGACCCTGCTATTCTGCCGCGGCAAGTACATGCGGGGCGAGCCGTTGCTCCCGCCCTGACCCGGTGTTGCACCCGCAAAGGAAAGTGACGAAGTCGCGCATATGCTTAAGACAATCGTTTCCGCTGCGATCCTACTGGCGACAACCGTGCTCAGCGCAACCGCCGGAACCATTGTTCTGACTGTCGGACCCTCGCAACAATTTCAGACGATCGCTGCTGCGATCGATGCGGCGAACAGGGACAACAATCCTGCCAACGAGTATGTGATCAGCGTCGCTCCCGGCACCTACACCAATGATACCGCCACCGTCAGCCGGCCAATGACGATCAAGGCGGCGCAGCCGGGATCGGCGGTCGTCCTTACAGAGACCGTGCCGCTGCCAAATCAAAAGGGCATCCTGATCTCGCTTGCAGCACTGACGATCGACGGGCTGACATTTCAGGGGGCTCGTATCGATGCGTCGTTGGGAGCGAACGGGGCAGCCATCCGCGCCGAGGGCAGCCAAGGTTATACGCTGGCGGTGCGGAACTCGCGGTTCATCGGTAATCAGACCGCGCTCCTTACCGACGTCAACTTTCCGCTGGATGTCGTACTGACCAGCAACGTCTTTATCAATCAGGGTAATGGGTACACAAATTCTCTCTCCCATGGGGTCTATATCGGCAGCGGCAACCACTCGCTGACCGCGATCGGTAACGAGTTTTGCGGCACGATCGTCGGGCACAACATCAAGAGCCGCGCCGCCAGCACGACGATCGAGAACAATACGCTCTATGCCGGCGCCGCCGACCCCAACCAGCCAGGCTGCAATGTCGGCTCCGCAAGCCTTGCCCTCGACATCCCAAATGGCGGCGTCGCGGTCGTCTCCGGCAATACGATGATCCAGGGGCCGGCGACGCAAAACTCCCACATGTTCGCCTATGGTGAGGAGGGGTTAACTTACCCGGCAAACAGCCTCACTTTTATAAATAACAAAATGCAAAATAGTTTGCCGAACGCTACCGGGATTTTGGACCCGAACGGCGTTGCGGTCGTCGGCAGCGGCAACTCCTTTGACCCCTCGATTACGACGCGGGTTTCGCCGCCTTCGGCGAACCAGCTGACCGGACCTTAAAGCGGCCCATCAAAATACCCGACCGACCGGTCAAATGTTAAAGACCGGGGTGACGGCGCGCCCGGCTTCGGCCCTGTTCTCTCTCACGCATTCGCCCCAAAAGTACAAGTAAAGTAACAACCAAGACAATTGTATCATCTTACAGAAAGCTTAACGTCTTCATTACATCAAAAGTTTGTCTAAAATTTGTTGACTTAGCGGCGCTCCGCACTAAGGTTGCGCGTTCCGGTCGAAAAACGACCGCGGCTTTCGCGAATTTCTTCAAAGGGAGGGACAAGTGTTTCAAAAAGACTACGACCGATACGCCGCGCTTAAGAGATGTTCCCAATCCTCAGCCGTCGTGATGGCGTTATTGACCGGTGTGTCGCTCGCAGCGCCAGCCGTGGCCGCGCCGTGCCAGGGGCCAGGTGCGCCTAACAACACCGAAACCAAGTGTCTGACCGCCGTGCAGATCCCCGGCAACCCGCTGCGGTCGTTCGACATCAGCTGGGTCAACCCCAATCTGAACCAATACTATCTTGGCGATCGCTCAAACGCGGGGATCGACGTCGTCAACACCGTGTCCAACAAATTCACGCTCAGACTGACCGGTTTTGTTGGCATCGTGCTGAACACGGCCGGCACTGCCGTGAACAACGCCAAGTCGGGACCGGACGGCGTTACCTCTCACGGTAACTGGGTCTATGGCGGCGACGGCAATAGCACGCTCAAAGTATTCAACCTCAACTCTGTGCCGACCGTGACGAATGGCGTACCTGGTATCGCGCCAGCCGCGATCATTTCGACCGGTGGCACGACCCGGGTTGACGAAATGGCGCTAACAGCCGACGGCAAATTGCTGCTTGCCGCTAACAATGCGGAAGACCCGCCCTTCGCCACCCTGTTCGCCGCGAACGGCGATTCCGGGGTCAACACAATGAGCCCGTCCAGCATCATTAAGAAGATAACCGTAGATCCTTCCATCATACCGCCCACCTATGGGCTGTCGCTCGAGCAACCGACCTGGGAGCCCGTGACCAAGCGGTTCTACACTTCGATCCCGATCATTGCCAATAATCCGCCCGGCTGTAACTACGGCCAGCTAACGGGAAACATAACTTGCGATGGCGGGATGCTGGTCATCGACCCGACGCACCCAGCGAGCGTGTACGGCGCATTTGACCCGGCGACCAACACTGGTGTCGTGCCGTTGAACGCCTGCAGCCCGAATGGCGCCACGGTCGGCCCAGGGTCCAACTTGCTGCTCGGCTGTACACCCGCGAACAATCCGAGTGACACGACGAGCCTCGTCATCAATGCGAAGACCAAGAACTACTCCCACGTCTTCGGGATCACAGGTTCCGACGAAGTCTGGTTCAACTCGGGGGACCAGCGCTACTATACAGGTTCGAGCCGCGCGCTACCTCCGAACGGTAGTCCCGCGGCGGCGGATGCCGTGCCAGCGCTTGGGGTGATTGACGGCACCAGCGTGCTTATCGAAAAAATCCCGCAAGGCAGCGGCTCTCACTCGGTTGCCGCTGACTGCATCCGAAACACCATTTTTGTCCCGCAGGTAGCTCCGGTCTCGGTGGTTGGATCCGGCGGCGACACGACCGGCGTCAGCGCGGGGATCTGCGGCACCACCAATGGGTGCGTCGGGGTCTATATCGATCCGACGGCTCAACCCGCCGCTTGCGGCGCCATCTACGGCAATACCCCCTACTACAACGCCCGCTAAATCTGACGTACATCTAGCTAGTTGAATGTAAACCTCGGTGGACGCTCGATCGTACCGCCCACCGGGGTTCCGTCGCGGATTTTCGCCACCGCCGCTATTGGGTACGACCAGCGCTTATTCTTAAATCGGCCTGGTGCCGGCGCAATCACCTGATGCGAGGCGGTTATTTCGCAGCCGCTGGACGCGAAGAAAAATGGGTCTCCAGCCGGTCCACCAGATCGAGCTCGGCTTTGGCCGACCGGGCCGCCGCTGACTCATCCTTCTGCTGCGCCGCGCTCGCCATGCTGGCGACAGCGGCACTAACCTCTTCGGCCAATTTGGGAGAATCGACACGCGGCGCCAACATCTGCCATTCTTGTTTGGCAAACCGCGCCGCCTCGCTCATGTCGGACCAGCGGATAGGGTCCGCCTTCAAATCGGCGTCATAGCGGAAACCCGCGTAGTCCAGCAGGCTGACCGAATTCGGTACTTTAGCCTCGCTTGAAACCGCGCTGACGAGAATGCGATATACCTCGATGGAGGCCAGCGCCATCAGCGCCCGCTCGCTCTTGCTTGCGGCCGCTTTCAAGACCGAAAAGTGATCGTCGACTTCGTCGGCGGCTTGCCTATTGAGCAAATGGCGCATACTCTGTAATGCCTCGCCTGCCTTTGTTAGTCTCTTGCGGAGCTCAGGCTCGGGAGCCGAAAAGGCGGTTTCTGTCAATGTCTCGAAGGGTTCGGCCGCGGCTCGCAACCGCGCGTCGACATTAGAAGGATTGCCTGCGGGCGATGCCGCTGCCGCAGGCCCGGCATCCTTGCCAACGGTTTGACCGGCGTGGGCGGCATGCGAGGTAGCCCCGCTGGCCAACACCATCGCTGTGGCAAGCGTTACCGATAAGATCATCCGGCACGCAGAGCATTGGTGAGATGTTAGGCCTCGCCTTACCTCGTCGTGGTACTTGTCCAACTGTATTGCCATCGTACACTTCCTCCTGCTGTCCTTTTAAAGTATCGAAGAATTGCCATAGGATTTGGCTGAAGACTGGCTATTGTCTTTACGTTGGCGAGCACGCGCCATGCAATTCCGCGCAATTGCTGAGCTAGCGGCCGCATCGGGAATGACCGAGGCTTTCCGCATCTCCCGAGTAAGGTTTCCTCGACACGGCGCGGAAATCATCCTTGTTGATAGGCCGGCAATGCTGCTCTAATGGCGTCGGGGAAAGGGAAATGCCAACAAGGGGAGTGGAAATGCCGCGTTCGCCCTCGGGGGCTGGGTGCGCGCCCGCCAAACCTTGGCCGGCGCGCTGAAGCCGCATGGAAGTTTCGCTCGACCTGTTGGTCAACGCGATCATCGCGGGGCTGTTGCTCGGCGGGTTTTACGCCGCGGTCACGGTTGGGGTGACGATCTCGTTCGGCATGCTCGACATCGTCAACATCGCTCACCCGGCTTTTATCATGCTGGGGTCGTTTGTCGCGTACGCATTAAATTCGACCTGGCATCTCGACCCGGTGCTGATCGGGGTCGTGATGATGCCGGCTTTTTTCGTCCTCGGCATGGCGGTTTATCAAATCTATTACTATGCCTTCGAACGCCGCGGCGAAGAGTTGATCCAGGGTCTGGCGTTTTTCTTTGGCCTGTTGTTTGTCGGCGAGGTGGCGCTGATCCTGGTTTTTGGCGTCGACTACCGGTTTGTCGAGGCGGCTTATATTGGGCCGAGCCTGCACTTTGGCTTTGTCGAACTGCCGCTGCGGATGCTGATCCCGTTTGTCGCGGCGTTGCTGATGGTCGCTTTCTTGCAGCTGTTTCTCGGGCGCAGCTTTATCGGGCGCGCTATCCTCGCGGTATCTCAAGACCGGCTCGCGCTGCAGCTGATGGCGGCCAATCCGAGCCGCATCAAGCGGATCGCGTTTGGCATCTCGATCGCCACCGCCTCGCTTGCCGGCGCGCTGTTGATCATCATCCAGCCGGTCGAGCCGTCGATCGGCCGCGACTATATCGGGCGCATCTTTGCGATCTGCGTGCTCGGCGGCATGACCAGCTTTCCTGGCATGGTGGTGGGCGCCATGCTGATCGGCATCGCGGAAAGCATCACCGCGACATTTTACGGCCCGTCCTGGGCGCCGGCGGTGGCGTTCGGGTTTCTGCTGCTGACCCTGGCGGTGCGCCCCGCCGGCATCCTCGGCCGCTGATCCGCTATGGGCACGATCAAGTTTTGGGGCGTCTCATTTGTCGTCGCGGCGGCGCTGTTGTTGCTGACGCGCTGGCAAATTCATAACGAGTATTTCTTTTTCGCCGCTTATGTCGTTTTGCAATACATCGTCCTGGCGACCGCATGGAATATTCTCGGCGGCTATACCGGTTACACGAATTTTGGGGTTGGAGCCTTTTTTGCCGTCGGCGCCTATAGCTCGGTCGTCCTGCACAAGCTGACCTCGGTGCCGATCCCGGTGATGATCCTGGTCGCCGGCATCGTTTCCGGAATCATCGGCTTTGGCATGGGGTATTTGACCCTACGGCTCAAAGGCGTGTTCTTTGCGATCGCCACCTTGGCGATGGCGATCGTCGCGCAAACCCTGATCGTCAATTGGGACTTTGTCGGCGGCGCGCGCGGCATCTACATCATCCGGCCGCAGCATGGCCCGTTTGGCGCCGGCTATATCCAATATCTCTATTCGTTGATGCTGCTGTTGACTTGGGTTTCTGTGGCGATCGCGCGCACCGTCGAGCGTTCGCGGCTCGGGCTCGGCTTTAACGCGATCCGCGACGACGAGCAGGCGGCCGAGGCCGCCGGAGTCCCGACCTTACGCCTCAAGCTGATCGCCACGACCCTGAGCGGCGCCTTGATGGGCATGTCAGGGGCGCCCCTGCCCTATTACGTGACCTATCTCGACCCGGCGTCGAGCTTCAATCTGTCCTACGCGGTCAACAGTGTAGCGATGCCGCTTATCGGCGGCATGTCGAGCTGGGTCGGTCCGATCATCGGCGCCGTCCTGCTCGGCACGATCCAGCAATTGGCGACGGTGACGATTTCCTCGGCGTTGAACCTGCTGATCGTCGGGCTGCTGCTGATCGCATTTGTGATCATCGCACCCAATGGCATTGTCGGGCTCGTCCAGGCCCGCCGCCGCGCGCGCGAGGAGCGGTGATGCCGGCGGCACCCCGGCCATTGCTCGCCGCCAAAGGATTGGCCAAGCATTTTGGCGGGTTTGTCGCGCTCGAAAACATCGATCTCCAAGTCATGCCGGGCGAAAGGCTGGGGCTGATCGGCCCCAACGGTTCGGGCAAGAGCACGCTCGTCAATTGTCTGACCGGCACATTGCATCATGACGCCGGCGCCATCACGTTCGGCGGCCGCCCGCTCGATGGCTTGCCGGCCTTTCAGCGCACCCGGCTTGGGCTCGCGCGCAGCTTTCAATTGCCCAAGCCGTTTCGGTCGATGAGCCTCGTCGACAATCTCCGCATCCCGCTGCTCTATGCGGTCAACGCCCGCCCCGGCGCGCGGCTTTCCGCCGCGGCGATCGAAGAGCGCGCGTTGGGGCTCCTCGCCGATGTCGGGCTCGCCGACAAGGCCCGCCGGCTGCCGCGCGACCTGACCCAGGTCGAGATGCGCAAGCTCGAACTCGCCCGCGCCGTCGCCAGCGCGCCGCGGCTGTTGTTTGCCGACGAGTTGATGGCCGGGCTGTCGCCGTCGGAGGTCGACGAGATCCTCGGCGTTCTGCTGCGCCTCAACGAAAGCGGCATCACGATCGTGTTGATCGAGCACATCATGCGCGCCGTGATGAGCTTTTCGACCCGGCTCGTCGTGCTGGTCGCCGGCCACAAAATCGCCGATGGCGAGCCGCAGGAGGCGATCCGCAACCCCGAGGTCGAGAGGGCCTATCTTGGCGAGTAGCCTGCAGATTTCGGGGGTTGACGCCGGCTATGGCGCGGTGCGGGTGCTCGAGGATGTGTCGCTCGATATCGCCGCCGGCGAGACCGTGGTGCTGCTCGGCACCAACGGCAACGGCAAGAGCACGGTCATGAAATGCGTGATGGGGATGGTATCGCCGATGGCCGGAACCATCACCGCCGAGATCGACGGCGAGCGCATCAATCTGGTCGGCCGCGCCACCGAGGAGATCGTCGATCTCGGCATCAGCCTGGTGCCCGAGGGAAGGCGGCTGTTCCCGAAACTGACCGTCGAGGAAAATCTGCTGCTGGGTGCGTTTCGCCCGACCGCGCGGGCTCACATCACCCGCAACCTCGACTCGTGCTACGCGACCTTTCCGGTGTTGCGCGAGCGGCGCCGTCAATTGTCGGGCAGCATGAGCGGCGGCGAGCAGCAGATGCTCGCACTCGCCCGCGCGCTGATGTCGGCGCCCAAGATCCTCTTGATCGACGAACCCTCGGTCGGCCTCGCCCCGGTTCTGGTCAAGCGCACGATCGAAAAGATCCAGGAGCTTAAGGAGCGCTATCAGCTGACCGTGCTGATGGCCGAGCAGAACTTCAACCAGGCGGTGCGCATCGCCGATCGCGGCTATGTCATCGTCCACGGCAAGATCGCCTTTGAAGGCGCCTCGGCCGACGAACTCAACAACAACGAACTCGTCCGCAAATTCTACCTCGGGCTGTAGCCGCTCGGCCCCGCCTTCTGGCGCCAAATTCCCGTGTAACCGGGAAATAGCCGCGTATTTTTCCGATTTCAGGTGGTTGCATAGGCAAAAGCTCCAATATTCCAAATCCTTGCGAGAAAATCGATAGCCCAATCAATCGGGAATTTTTTCGACATAAACGGGAATTAAATCGCGATAACCGGGAAACAACGGGAATTCTCGACGAGGCACGATCCACTGGCCCTTCCGGCATCTTTAGATTAAGTCGTTCTGCTGTTTCGCTGCCCGACATCAGCCATCGCTCACGAGCTCCAGTCCCCGCCGGCGCGCCCCTAAGGGGACCGACGACTCCATCGGTACCAAGTGATCGTGGCTATTTTATCGACGGAGCAGGTCGCAGCTAACGCCTGGCATATTCGCTGATCCTTCCGGGTCGATTCGCCACGATCTGGCGCGGGGTCGGCTGCGGCCAACGAATTACGATCGGGCCGATCCTGAGCAACAGCGGGTCTGCAGAAGTCAAGACTACTTAACCAAACTAGGGTCGTCGTAGTAGGATTTAACAATCGTTTCGTGTTATTGTGCGCTGATGACCGACGACACACTCTTAGAGCAAATTGCCGTCAAGAAGGCTGAGCTTGACGAGCTTCGCGGGCGCACGCGCGATGGGCTGAGCGGCCTTGAACGCACCCAAGACCTTGAACTCACCTACACATCGAACGCCATTGAAGGCAATACCCTCACGGCGGTAGAGACGACACTTGTCATTGAGAATGGCATCACCATCGGCGGTAAGCCGCTCAAAGATCATCTCGAAGCGGTCGATCACTTCGGCGCATTGCAGTATGTGCGCGAGCTTGCACGCCAGACCAATCCGCTGACGGAACTGGACGTGCGCAATCTGCACCGGCTCGTGATGCTGCGCTCCGACCCGAACGAAGCCGGACAATATGCGAGCACGGTTCGCTATGTGCTGACCGACACTCCGGCTGGACGGCACTACTTCCCGCCGCCGGTCGAGATTCCGGCGCGCATGGGCGATTTTGCCAACTGGCTGGGTACCGCCCCAAGCACCCCGCAGACCGCCTTCGACGCGCACCGCGAGCTTGTCAGCATTCATCCCTTCAACGACGGCAACGGTCGCACCGGGCGGCTGTTGATGAACCTCATTCTGCTGCGCGGCGACTATCCGCCAATTGCGGTGCGCCCACAGGATCGGGTTGCCTATCTTGACGCCTTGCAGCAGGCGCAAGGCAGCGGCGGCGCGGCGGCTTTCAACCGCCTTCTTTACGAGCGACTGGACGCAACGCTGGGGGAGCATTTAAGCGCCTTAAGGCAGGCGCTTCCCGCTTCGCAAACTCCCCGCGCGACCCCGGTCGATAAGCCACAGCCTAAGTGAGTTTGCCCCTCGCCTCAAACATCAAGATATTTGGAACAAACCCAAGGCATTGATTAGGCGTCACTTTTCTGTTCCACAATTCTGTGCCAGAATCGGAGCATGATTTACGGCTATGCGCGCGTCTCGACCGACGCCCAAGACCTCACCAGCCAGCTTGCCCAATTGAAGCGAGCCGGGTGCGAAAAGGTATTCCGTGAGAAGATCACCGGAACGACCGCCGAACGGCCACAGCTTCGACGGCTGATAGCCAAGCTCGCCCCCGGCGACGTAGTGATCATCCGGCAGTTGACCGGCTGTCCGTGACACGACCGACCTTTTGATCATCGCGCGCGAGATGCAGAAGGCCGGTGCGGGCATTCGCTCCCTTGCGGAACCGTTTCTCGATACGACCTCGGATTTTGCCGAGATCGTGTTCGCGATCCTTGGCGTTGCGGCGAAGCTGGAGCGCCGCCGCATCTTGGAACGCACCGCCAGAGGCCGCGCCGACGCCAAAGCCAAAGGCGTCAAATTTGGTCGCAAGCCTACCCTCACACCGCACCAGCAGAAGGAAGCGATCAGGCGGCGCGACGAGGACGGCGAAACGCTGCGTTCAATAGCCCGGAGCTACAATGTCAGCCCACAAACGATTTTGCGGCTGACGACATGATAACCCCACGAGTACACAAAGTTGTCGATAGTAATTATTTACAATGTGATGCGTTGCGCGAGTACCTTGTGAATTCTCGGCAGCACTTTGCTGTAGTGCCTGACTACGTTGCTATGGAAGCATATAAAGCAGATACTCTCGACATGTTGTATCGGTCGATGGAGATACTTTCACAATATCCCAAACAAGTGATTATCCTCAAAAATACGCAGGCCGTATGCGGATTGAGCGGGCGAAATGCGGGACTTCAAAGGAGATTGATCGATCAGAAGCAAACCCAAGGTTTTGGGGAATACGCCCGCCACCTAATTGCGGCTCGCCGGGGCAACCGCGCTTTGCAACGGCAGCTTTTGAGTTACGGTCATGAGGCAAGGCTTCAAATGGAACGCATAGCCTCGGATGCACAGGATTTCGGTGGAGCGCTTGAAGCGATGACTCAACAATTTAAATATAATGAAGTACAGATTATCCGAAAGGGTTTACCATATACAGAAGAAATGAGCACCACATTTATGCAACATGTTTTGATGATTGCGGCGGTTATGTTTAGGCGGCACCCTAGAATTAACGAGTTACCTAACGCGTTGGAATTACCAAATAGATTTATTTTTAGGGCGGCACTGTGCATGTATTTACTTGGACATCACTGGATGGCCGTAGGGGATGCCAAGCAAGTTAAGGTAGAAAGAATTAGAAACGATTTGATCGATGTAATCGTTATTACATACGGGACATATTTTGATGGCATTCTAAGTTCTGATAACAAAATGAATAAACTTTATCAGGAGACCAAATGGGCACTTGAGAATGTGTTTGTGAGCCCCAAGGTGGCGATCCGTTCAGTACCATAAATATCGGTAGAAAAATGGGGAGGTAACGTTGAATATGCTTCAACGGTTTTCATTTTTCAAAAAACGTGCCTTCCGCTCGGGTGTTCGGGTAAGCATGTCCTATCTTGTGGGCTTTAGTGAAATTCTCAATTCTATGTTTAAAATATATCCGGGCATCCGGACGGCTATCGATGCAGATTTTGTCAAAGACAATAATGCCAATCAACAGAATACAGCAATAGTTATTCTGACGGCTATTTTTACCCAAGAGATCGAACAGAAAATACCGGAACCAGAGCGGGCGGAAATAGAAAAATACATTATCAAAAACAACGTAGAGCCGGACTCGTCCATTGCTCGCGGGATCAAGACCTTCTTATCGCAAACCACCGTTCAAAAAGACTTGGGGCGTGTAGACGACTACCTCTATGGATACGTGATTTCTGAAATCGTCGGTGCTTTGCGAGGAATCCCTGCTAACGAGCGCAGCGGAAATCGTGTGGCAGCGTCGTTCCTTAGCCTGACCAACCCCGGCTAAGCGACAGCGCCAAGTCGCGCGCCGCACTCCCAACTTGAAACAAATCTGGCGCTTCACTACATCGCCGCCACGATGAACCAAGAGCTATGCGCCTATTGCGAAAATCCGGCAACGACGCGCGATCACATACCACCTGAAAAGCTGTTTACGCCCCCGCTCCCCGACAATCTCATTACTGTGCCTGCATGCGACCGATGCAACAACTGCGCGTCGAACGATGATGAAGTGTTCCGCAATGAACTCAGCATTATGGCGGGCAGCTTTGGAGAATCGGCCGAGGCTGCCGAACGATTGCAACCGACCCTGCGCGGTATACGGCGCAATAAGGCGATGCTCAAGCGTATGGTTACGGCTGCTCAGCTCGTCGAACGCTATACGCCGAGCGGCCTCTATCTCGGCCACGGTTACGCCGTGCCAGTTGTTCCGGGGGTTCAGCAGCGCGTAAATAACCGCATCGTGCGCGGCCTTTATTGGCACCACTTTCAGACCCGATTAGCCGCTGATGCAGAAATAACCCTAGTGTTCATCGACAAAAGAAAACCACACTGGCGCGAAGCGTTATACACCTTCCAAAGCTTACAACTGCGCCATATCGTCATTGGCGACGGTAAGACATTTCAATATCTCTATGGGCGGGCCAACGATGACCCAGCCTTTTCGGTTTGGTTGCTCATCTTCTTCCAAGGCACTGGCGAGCAGATCATTTTAGCGCACACCCAGCGGAATACCCCGCCCACCACGGCCTGATTTTCCATAAAGCGCGTTATCCGCCAAACGGTTGTAGGCGCCCGATCAGAATGTCACCCTTCCGCCAACAAGTGGGCGGAACCGCGCAGCGCATTCCCGCGAAGGCCGACTGATCATGGCAAGAGGCCGACGACGGCTCCGCTCATGCCGGGTGGCGAGCGTGCCCCGGTTCTGCTCGCGCGACAGCACGGCGCTCGCCTCATAAAACCACAGCACCGGCACCAGGGCATCTTCGCCCGCCGCCAGTCTGTTCAGAATGCCGTCGGCATAGGGATGCGCCGCACTCTCGAAACACCATCGCATAGCGACGGAATTATCGAGAATAAAGGTCACGCCCGTCCGTAGTTGATCAGGTTTTTGATCGTCTCGCCCTTGGGCAAAATATTGCCCTTGCGCAGCTCCAGGATGCGGGCCGCGGCTTCCGCCGGGGTGTGCTTCGATCTTTGCGGCTGGCGCTCGGCTTGCCGCTGTTCCCACTCCGCTAGCGCCTCCTGCACCAGCTCGTCGGCGCGGCGTCCGGCGCTGGCGGCGAGTGCCGCAAGGTAGGCTTCCTGATCAGGCGACAGATGAATTTCCATGTAATCGAAACTGGCATTGATTGTTGCAGAGTCAAGAAAAGCAATCTTTTCGACAAGGCGCCGGTGCCGGCGCGCTGATTTAGCCGATTTTGCATAAGCATGTTATCCGACATTTTTTTGTAGGCGCCCGATCAGAATGTCACTTGCCGGCAAGCAAGTGTAGGGCGCAACCGCAGAGCGCACTCCCGCCAACTGCCGCCGATAGGTTAGGCTTGGCCGCCGTGTCGTCGAGCGGTATCAGCATCGCGGCGCCAGAGGGGGCAGGCAGGCACGATGGTTCACCCAAGCGACGCATCGGGCCGGGAGCGCCGGCTCGGGCCTCACCTGCCGGGCCCACATCCACCGCACGGGCTCGTCATCTTTCCGCGCCATCTGCGGCCGTGGATCGAGCCGTGGTTTTTCGCCTATGCCTGCCTTGGCGTCGTACAAGGCGGGATGCTGCCGATGCTGCTGCCGCTTTCCGCCGGCGACTCGACCCATGCGGGGGCGATTGTCAGCGTCATGAATCTTGCCGGTTTGTCCTCGCCGTTCTGGGGTCATCTCGCCGACCGAAGGCGGCTGCACCGTCAGGTTCTGCTCGCCGGTATGCTGGTGGCGGCGGTGATGCTGATCCTGATGCCGGTGCAAACCGGCCTGCCGATCAAGACCGCATTAGCTCTGATCCTGGGTGTCGGCTTTGCCGCCGCCAACACCGTCGCGAACATGTTCATCGTCGAGGTGCGGCCCAAGGAGGAATGGGATGCCCGGATCGGCGCGTTGCAGGCGTTCAGCGGGTTCGGCCAGGTCGTCGGCCTGCTGCTCGCCGGGTTGATCGGCGGTCGCTTTGCGCTTGCTTTTGGGATTGCGGCGGCGCTGGTCGCCGCGGCGGTGCCGATCGCGTGGCTGACCTTGCGCGGCGTTCAGGTCGCGGTTCCACGCACCGCGGTAGCGGCGCACCCGCCGCTCGGCGGGGAGGGATGGGTTGGGGCACCACAGCGGCAGAGCCATCTCCCGACCTGGTCGGGGCTTTGCACCTTGCGGCGCGAGCTCGAAAGACCATTCGTGCATTTGCTGATCGTGTGGTTCGTGGCCTTTGTCGCGATCAGCGCGGTGCTGACAATGTTTCCGCTGGCGTTTATTCGGGAGTTTAGCACCTCGCAGAAGGTGCCCGCCACGACCTACGCCTTTGCCGCGGCCGGTAGCCTTGGGATCTATTCAATGGCGGCCACTCTCGCGAAAGCTCGCGGGGCGCGGCTCGTGCTGCGGGCGGGCTTTGTGGTGCGCACCATCGCCACCGCGGTTCTGGCCCTTGCCTTTGCCTCGCGAATGGGTGGCGAGTCGCTGGCACTGGGCGGGTTTATCATTCTCGTCGTGGCCTGGCCGCTATTGGGTGTCAGCGGTACGGCGCTCGCTGCGGAACTGGCGCCCGGCGAAAAGGGTGAGGCGCTCGGCGTCTTTAACGCCTGCTCGTCACTGGCGGGAGCGGTCGGCGCGTTGCTTGGAGGCGCGGTCATGGCGATTGCCGGCTACGGCACGGTCTGCATCGCGGCGGCAATCATGGTCGCACTCGCGGCAGCCTGCTCCGGCCTCGGAACAGCGAGGTCGGCTCCGGCGGCCAACGCGTCGTGATCACAACAGGCCGACGACGGCGCCGCTCATGCAGGTGGCGAGCGTGCCGGAGAGGATCGAGCGCAGTCCGAGGGCGACGATCTCGGCGCGGCGCTCGGGGACCATCGCCCCCATGCCGCCGATCAGGATGCCGAGGCTGCCGAAATTGGCAAAGCCGCACATCGCGTAAGTCATGATCAGGCGCGAGCGCGGGCTCAGCGCGTCCGCCGGCAAATGCGCCAGATCGACATAAGCGATGAATTCATTGAGCACGGTCTTAGTGCCCATCAATGTCGCCGCGGTCGCGGTCTCCGGGCCGGGGATGCCGATGAGCCACATAATCGGGCGAAACGCATAGGCAAAAAGCCGCTGCAACGTTACCGGCATGCCGCCCAATTCCGGCAACAGCCCGAGGGCGGCGTTGACGAGGCTGACAAAGGCGAGCGTCACGATCAGCATCGCGGTGATGTTCAGCAGAAAGACGATGCCGTCGCGGGTCCCCTTGGCGATCGCATCCATCGAGCTGACCGGCGGGTCGTCGATCACGAGCTCGGCCGCCCGGGACCGGTCGGGCTGAAACGGCACCATCAGGGCGGCGATCGCGAGTGCGGCGGGCGTGCTGATCACCGCGGCGATCAGGATGTTGCCGAGCGCGTCGGGTATGACCCTACCGACAAGCGTGGCGTAGAGCACCATGACCGTGCCGGCGATCCCAGCCATCCCGCAACTCATCAGCGCAAACAACTCGCCGCGCGCCAACCGCATCAGGTAAGGACGGATCAACAGCGGCGCCTCGATATGGCCGACAAAGATGTGGACCGCCGCCCCGAGGCCGAGCGGGCCGCCGACCCCAACCGCGCGCCGCAACACCCAGGCAAAGGCTTGCACGATGCGTTGCAATACGCCCCAGTGGAACAGCAGGGTGGCGAGGGCGCTGATGACCAATACCAACGGCAATGCGCGGAAGGCGAAGATAAAGCTGGCGCCGGGCCGGGTCTCGGTAAACGGCAATTGGCCGCCGCCCAAATAGCCAAAGACAAAACCGGTGCCGGCCTCGGTGGCGCGCTGCAAGCTTTCGACGGCATGATTGAGCAGCAGAAACGCGGCGCGCGCCGGCGGGAACGACAAGAACAGCACCGCCAACGCGAATTGCAGCAGCACGCCGAAAATTACGACCCGCCACGGCACGCGGCCGCGCGCCTCGCTCAATCCCCAGGCGAGAAGCAGGATCACAGCGATGCCAAGGAGCCCGCGCATTCAGGGATCAGACAACGGCTGTGGTGGATTGGCGAGCGGAGACTACCGGGCTCACGCCGCGCCTGCGGCCATTCGCAGCGGGAGATCGGCAACATTGACGTCGGCCATATTCGTCTTCCAGGCTGTCGGGCAACAAACAACGCACTCAAGTATCGAAGATCACCAGCTGTGACGAATTTGCATCTCTACGGTTTTCAAAGCACGAATGGTGCGGCACGGGGACGATACTTCGATTGCGAAATGCCTCCTGCGCTTGTAATTTCGAAACCGAGTAAGCGAACAAAGCGTTCACGGCTCTGCCCATGAG
Source organism: uncultured Alphaproteobacteria bacterium (assembly GCA_963777435.1). Lineage (GTDB taxonomy): Bacteria > Pseudomonadota > Alphaproteobacteria > ATCC43930 > CGMCC-115725 > AP-15. The sequence goes on along the minus strand of CAVZQT010000003.1, from coordinate 232,456 downwards.
GCAGAGAGAGTAGCGTGCCAACACATTTTATGTCGAACTGGGGCCGACGCATAAACGTAGTCAGCGAGCGTTTTCAACTGCTTGTTCAAGCAGTTACGGATTACGCGATCTATATGCTTGACCTCGACGGGACGATCGCCAGCTGGAATGCCGGCGCCGAGCGGTTGAAGGGCTACACCGAGCAGGAAGTCCTCGGCCGACATTTTGCACAATTCTTCACGCCCGAGGACCGCGCCAAAAACAAGCCCGCCGAAGCCATCAGGATCGCCACCGAAACCGGGCGATGGGAAGACGAAGGCTGGCGCGCACGCAAGGACGGCAGCCGATTTTGGGCTCTAGCGGTGCTCGATGCGGTTCGTGACCGCAATGGCGAGCTGATCGGCTTTGCCAAGATCACCCGGGACATGACCGAGCGGCGCCTGGCGCAGCAAGCGCTGGCAGACAGCGAACGGCGGCTGCGATTGCTGGTTTCGAGCGTTGTCGACTACGCGCTGTTCACCCTCGACTTGCAGGGCAATGTCCAAACCTGGAACCCGGGGGCCGAACGGCTCAAGGGCTACACCGCCGATGAAATCATCGGAAAGCATTTCTCGGCCTTTTATACCGAGGCAGCTCGAGCCAACGCCGAGCCGGCCGCGGTGCTGTCCAAGGCCGCAACGGAGGGCCGGTTCGAAGGCGAAGGCTGGCGGGTGCGCAAGGACGGAACCCGCTTTTGGGCGAACGTCGTGATCGACGCCATCAAGGACGAGGATGGCGAGTTGATCGGCTTTACCAAGATCACACGCGACATCACTGAGCGGCGCGCCCTGGAACAGGCCAAGGAACAACTTTATCAGGCGCAAAAGATGGAAACCGTCGGCCAGCTGACCGGCGGCGTCGCGCACGATTTCAATAATTTGTTGACCGCGGTCAGCGGCAGCCATGCGCTGTTGCGGCAAATGGTTAGCGATCCGCGGGCGCAAAAACTTCTCGATACTGCCGAGCGGGCGGTGGCGCGGGGCGCGAAATTGACGCAGCAATTGCTGGCGTTTTCGCGCCAGCATCGCCTGCAGGCTGAAAAGGCCAACGCCAACGAGTTGATAACCGCGTTTGAAGCCTTGTTGCATCACGCGACAGGCGAAAACATCGATGTCCGATTGAATCTTGATCCCGGACTCTGGGTATCGAACATCGACCAGACGCAGTTCCAGTCAGCGCTGTTGAACCTGATCGTCAATGCGCGCGACGCGATGGAGGAGACCGGGGGCACGATCACGATCGAGACCCGGAACTGCGAGATAGATCAAGATCGCGCCCGGTCGCTGGGCGAGATCCCGGCCGGGTCCTACGTCATGATCGCGATTCACGACGATGGCGCCGGGATGACGCCCGAGGTCAAGGCAAGAGCCGTCGAACCATTCTACACAACCAAGCAACCCGGCAAAGGAAGCGGCCTTGGTCTGAGCCAAGTCTATGGATTTCTCCGCCAATCGAACGGGCAGATCGAGATCGAGAGCGCGCTCGGCCAGGGGACGACCGTGCGAATGCTTCTCCCAAAGCTGGCGGATCAGGACAACGGATCCGAGGAGGCCGGCAGCGAGGCGCGGCGCAACGGGACGGTGCTGATCACCGAGGACGATCCGGATGTCTTGAGCGTCGCTGTCGAAACCTTGCGGGCGCTCGGCTATGACGTTTACTCGGCGGCAAACGCCTCTGAGGCGATAACGATCTTGCGGCGTGACGCACCGATAGACGTCCTCTTTACCGACATCGTCATGCCCAATGGGATGAACGGCATCGAGCTGGCGCGCAAGGCAAAGCAGCTACGACCCGGTATTCGCGTGCTGCTGGCGTCGGGCTACTCGCGCCCGGAGGACGAGATCGAAGCCGACGCCAAATTCATTCCCAAGCCTTATCAATTGCCGGAGTTGGCGCGGCAGCTCGAGGCAATGATCGCGGCGTCGCGATCGGTCTAGCGCGCAGCGATAAGGTTGTGGTGTGGGGCGGTTTAATCGACTGGCGCCCACAATACGTCCTCAATGGTTTCGGCGCCGGTCGCGAGCATGACGAGGCGATCAAAACCGAGAGCGATCCCCGCCGATGGCGGCAAACCGGCTTCAAGTGCGGCAAGAAAATCTTCGTCGATCGGGTAGGTCTCCCCGTAAAGCGCCTGTTTCCTGGTCTGATCGGCGAGAAAACGAGCGCGCTGCTCGACGGCGTCGGTCAACTCGCCAAAAGCGTTGGCCAGTTCCAAACCGCAAACATAAAGCTCAAAGCGCTCGGCCAACCGGGGATCCGTCGGGTTGCGGCGCGCCAGGGCCGCCATTGATATTGGAAAGTCGTAAAGCACCGTCGGCGCTCCGATGCCGAGATGAGGTTCGATCCGGTCGAGAAAAATCCGGAAATACATGGATTCCCAATCGTCGCCGGGGTGGGGCTCGATCCCGATGCGGCGCGCTTCGGCGACCAGCAGCGCCAAATCGGGAGCCGCCGGGTCGGGTGCCGTCGCCAGAATGTCGATCCCGCAATGGCTTTGGAATGCCTCCGCAATGCTGATCTCTTGCCAGGGCCGCCGCGCATCGGCGCTACGGCCACGCCAGGTCAGCAACGCAGTCCCCGCCGCCGCTTGAGCGGCGCGCAACAACGCGATGCAATCGGGAAGCAAATCGCGCCACGCAGCGCCCGCCCGATACCATTCGAGCATCGAAAATTCCGGATGATGGATGGTGCCGCGCTCGCCGTCGCGGAACACGTGCGCGAGCTGCCAGATCCGCGGCATGCCCGCGGCCAACAGCTTCTTCATCGCAAATTCCGGCGAGGTGTGCAGGTAGCGCCGCGCCGTCCGGCCGTCGCGCGCGTCGTGCAGTTCGGTCGCAAACGCGCGCAGATGCGGCTCGAGGCCGGGGCTGACCTGCAATGCCGGGGTGTCGACCTCGACAAATCCTTCGCCGGCGAAAAACCCGCGCGTTGCCGCGACGATGCGGGCTCGCATTTCGAGCCGCCCACGGCGCTGCGCGAAGCGCTCGGGCCGCCACCATTGCTCCATCGGCTCGGCACTCCGTCTTGTTGTAGGGTCAGCCCGTGCTAATGTCTGGGGACAGCCGCACCGATTGCGGCCTACCGGGATTCCAGACTTATGAAAATCAACGCAATCGATATCAAACCAGGCAACGTCCTGGAGCATCAAGGCAAACTCTGGATTGTTCTGAAGCGCGATTTTGTCCAGCCCGGCAAGGGCGGCGCCTTTGCTCAAGTCGAGATGCGCGATCTGCGCAGCGGGATCAAGCTCAACGATCGCTTTCGCACCCAGGAAACCGTCGAGCGCGTCCGCCTCGACGAATTGGAAATGCAATACCTCTATACCGAGGGCGGCCAGGCGACCTTTATGGACAATGACAGCTTTGAGCAGGTCGCGATCCCGACCGAGACGATCGGCGAGCCCGCCGATTTCCTGCGCGACGGCATGATCTGCAAGGTGATGCTGTACGAGGGCACAGCGCTTTCGGTCGAATTACCGCAATCGGTGACGATGGAAGTGGTCGAGGCCGATCCGGTCGTGCGCGGCCAAACCGCGTCATCGTCTTACAAGCCGGGCAAGCTCGAAAACGGGCGGCGGGTGATGATCCCGCCCTATATCGAGGCCGGCACCCGGATCGTCGTCAACACCACCGATGGCAGCTATATGGAGCGGGCGAAGGATTAGGCGGCGAGCGCGCCGGAGCCGCCATAATGGCCTTGCGATCTCCCGTTCTGAATGTCATGGCGAACGCCGCGCTGAAGGCGGCGCGTGGGCTGTTGCGCGACTTTGGCGAGGTCGAGCAATTGCAGGTCTCGGTCAAGGGCCCGGGCGAATTTGTCTCGACCGCTGATCTCAAAGCCGAGCGCATGCTCAAAAACGAGTTGACCCGTGCGCGCCCCGGTTATGGCCTATTATTTGAGGAAGGCGGCGCCGAAGCGGGCACCGACCCTCGGCATCGCTGGATTGTCGATCCGCTCGACGGCACCACCAATTTTTTGCACGGCATTCCGCATTTCGCGATCTCGATCGCGCTCGAACGCGACGGCGAGATTGTCGCCGGGCTGATCTATGACCCGGTGCGCGATGAAATGTATTCGGCGGAGAAGGGGCTGGGCGCTTTTGTCAACGACCGCCGTTTGCGGGTCTCGGCGCGGCGGCAACTGGCGGATGCGGTAATCGGCACCGGAATGCCGTTCGGGAACCGCGGCGATCCAACAACCTATCTGGCGACTTTGGCGGCGGTCATGGCGGGCACCAGTGGGGTGCGCCGGATGGGCGCCGCCGCGCTCGATCTCGCTTATGTCGCGGCGGGTCGCTTTGACGGGTTCTGGGAATTCGCGCTGGCGCCCTGGGACATCGCCGCCGGATTGCTGCTGGTGCGCGAGGCGGGCGGCTACGTCAGCGATTTGTCGGGCGGTCAAAGCATGATGACGTCCGGCGACGTGCTTGCCGCGAATGATCATCTGCATCTGCCACTGGCGGCGATGCTGCGCGAGCCGTTGCGCTCCGGACAGGCTGTCGCGCGGCCGCCAGCACGCAAGGAAAGGTAGAGCGGTTCCATCCCGGCTCGCGGTGATTTTGTTGTACTCGGCACTGCCGGTGGGCTAAAGTTAAGCCGCTTGACAACGTCTCGGGGCGCCGCGCATTGCGGCTTTTGGGGGCGACGGGGCTCGGGGTAAGACTAGACATGCATATCGTGCTCGACCGGAAGCAGCGGCTGCCGGCGGCATTTTGCCCAACTCAGCAACAGTGACACCAGCAACCGTCATATCTTCGATCGGCCTCTGCCGCGGACTGGCTCGATGAATCGACAGCGTCGTTTTCTGATCCGCATGACGTTGTTTCTGGTGCTGGTCGCCGCGTTGGCGGCGGCGCTCGGCAAATCGCTGTCCACCGCCTTTATGGGCAATCCAGCGGTCAACGGCGTGATCCTCGGCATCCTGATAGCGGGCATCGCCTACATTTTTCGCCAGGTGCTGATGCTCGAACCCGAGATCGAGTGGATCGAAGGTTTCCGCCAGCAGCAAGCGGGAGGCGAGGAATTGATATCGGGCCGCGGCGGCGAACCGCGGCTGCTCGCACCGATGGCGCGGATGCTTGGCGCCCGGCCAGGCGGGCGGGTCAGCTTGTCGCCGAGTTCGTTGCAGACCTTGCTTGACGGCATCGGCTCACGCCTTAGCGAGACCCGCGAGACCTCGCGCTATTTGGTCGGCGTCCTGATTTTTCTCGGCCTGCTCGGAACCTTTTACGGGCTTTTGGAAACGGTGAGGTCGGTCGGCGGGGTGATCGGCGGGCTCAGCATCGGCGGCGGCGATCCCGCGAGCGCCTTCAACAATTTGAAGCAAGGTCTCGAATCGCCACTCGCCGGAATGGCAACCGCGTTCAGCGCGTCACTGTTTGGGCTGGCTGGCAGCCTCGTCTTGGGCTTTCTCGATTTGCAGGCGGGGCAAGCGCAAAACCGCTTTTACAACGATCTCGAAGAGTGGCTGTCGAGCTTTACCCGGCTGTCGGGCGGGACTTTAGGCGATGGCGGCGATGCGCCGATCCCGGTCTATATTCAGGCCTTGCTCGAACAGACCGCCGACAGCCTGGAGAATTTGCAACGCATTCTCGCCCGCGGCGAGGAAAGCCGCATCGGCGCCAATTCGACATTGACGGCGTTGACCGATCGTCTCGGCATCCTCGGCGAGCAGATGAAAGCCGGCCAGATGTTGATGCTGCGGCTTGCTGAGAACCAATTGGAGCTAAAGCCGGTTCTCGCCCGTCTTGCCGATCTTGCCGACAGCTCGACAGGCAATGACGATGCGCTGCGCAACCATCTGCGCAATATCGAGGCCTATACCGCCCGGCTGATCGAGGACACGGCGCAAGGCCGCGCCCAGAGCGTGCAGGAATTGCGCGGCGACATCCGCGTTTTGGCCCGCACCATTGCGGCACTGGCCGAAGAACGGCGCTGAAACATGGCCATCGCTCCGCGAAACTACCGCCGACCGAGCATCGACATTTGGCCTGGCTTTGTCGATGCGCTGTCGCAACTGCTGATGGTGATCATCTTTATTTTGCTGGTGTTTACCGCCGGGCAGTTCTACTTGTCGGCGGCGCTGTCCGGGCGCGAGGAAGCGCTGCATAAACTGCAGCAGCAGGTCGATGCTCTCGCCAGTCTCTTGTCGCTCGAGCGCACAGCCAACACCGATCTGAAGGCGACTTCGGCCAAACTCGGTGCGCAGCTCAAGAGCGCCGAGGCGGAGCGCGGGCGACTGAATGCGCAAGTGACGAGCCTCAGCGCCAAGGCAAACGAGGCGGCCCAGCTTAAGGAAAGGTCGGCGGAGCTCGAAGCCAGCCTCGGCGCCGAACAGCAACAAGCGGCGGTCAACCAAAAAGCGCTCGCGAACGAGAAATCGATCAGCAGCGAGGCGCTCGCCAAAGTCGATTTGTTAAATCAGCAGATCGCCGCGTTGCGCCAACAGCTCGCGGCGATCGCGGCCGCCCTCGACATCTCCGATAAGAAAGTCAAGTCGCAGCAGACCCAGATCGCCGATCTCGGGCAAAAGCTCAATGTCGCGCTCGCGAGCAAGGTTGAGGAACTGGCGCGTTATCGATCCGAGTTTTTCGGGCGCCTGCACGACATCCTTGGCAATCGTCCCGACATCAGAGTCGTCGGCGACCGATTTGTCTTTCAGTCGGAAGTCCTGTTCGCGCCGGGCAGCGCCGATTTGACCGACGCCGCCAAAAAAGAACTCGATCCGGTGATCGATGCGCTGAAACAGATCGCCGCCAAGATTCCGCCCGACCTTAACTGGATACTACTGGTCAGTGGCCATACCGACCACAATCCGATAAATACCCCGCTATTCGCATCGAACTGGGAATTGTCGACGGCGCGGGCGTTGTCGGTTGTTCGTTACGCGATCACCAAGGGAATTCCGGCCGATCGGCTTGCAGCGGCTGGCTTTGCCGACACCCAGCCGATCGATACCGGTACCTCACCCGCCGCTTTCAGCCGCAATCGCCGCATCGAATTAAAGCTAACCGAGCGCTGATCTGCGGCAACCGCAAGGTGACCGGACCGCTGGCGCACCGACCGGTCCGCACTGCAATACCCCCCTCGCGGCGGCCAGCAAGGCTTCCGCACTCGAAAACCCGAGCGTCGTCGGTGAACTGCGATCAACGGCCATGGCCCGCCGTGGCGAACGCGGCATGTGGCATCGGCGATACTGCGAATATACGATCCGCGACGACCGGGACTTGGCGGCGCATTTGGACGACATTCATTTCAATCCGGTGAAGCACGGGTTAGTCGAGATCCGGCAGCCCGACCACATTCCTCCTTTCGTCGCTGTGGCCGGTGGGCCGCACCCGGCGGAATCAACGGGAAGCGGCGGTAAGTTCGGGAGAGACGGGTGAGCGGCAATGAAATCGAAAGGGAGCGCAGCGTCGGGGTGGGAGAGCTTGCAGCCGCTTCAGACCATTACCGTTCGGGCTGCGCTGATGACCGTGGGTGGCGGAAGGCGCTCCGCTTTTCCGCCCTACGCTTGCTCCATCGCTCGCCTCACCGCATTTCCCAGTGTAAAAAATTCATATTCGGAGGGTATCGAAGGGGCATGACGAGCCATCCCGGAGTTGCTGACGACAACGACGCAAAGGATCGGCAAGCCATGACCGGAGGATTTTACAATATTCCCGCCAAAATCGCGGTCGTCATTGGCAAAGCCACCTTACCATTCAGAACAGGCCGGTTTTGGATAGCTATATACTTGGGATTAGGACTCCTTTTCGCCGGAATAGTTTATGGAGAAACTGTGAGATACCAAGATTGTCGCGTATTTACTTACATATTTTTGGGAAGAGCCAATGGTGCCGCAGAAGGAATTATCGTGACGACCCTCTTTTGGCCCGCAATACTCATTGCCGGGCTCACCGCTACCTGCCGATAGATTTTCAGAAACGGGGGGATACGATGACGGACGGTGTACGCACCGAGGCAGTATCGCGCCAGCTCAAACAGTCTTGTGCTGTTCTTTTGCGATGATGATGCGATTTCAATTCATGTACTGACGCCCGCAGCGTGAAAGCGATGGCTGTTTATGATCTTGACGGCGTACATCGATGAAGCTGGCACACATGACGGGTCGCCAGTGACGGTAATGGGAGGGTATGTCTCGCGGCTCGGCCAATGGCGACATTTTGATGAGAAATGGAATTGCCTGCTGAAGCGCTACGGGCTATCTCACATGCATACAATTGAAATGCTTCAGGCAAACGGCCAGTTCCGGCGCGGTTGGGATCAGGTTCGCGCTGGCGAATTGCTTGAAAGATTGCAGAAGATTATCGACGAACATATCATGTTTGGCATTTCGACTTTTGTAAGTGATCTTGATTATAAGAACATTTATTCAGCTGGCGAAAAGCCTCGGAAGATGCCGTTAGACACAAGATACGGGCTATGCTTTCGGTTAATGTTGATTTCGATAACACAGCGAATCCAGAAGGAGGAGAAACGAGACGATTTATGCTTGAATGTCGTTCTAGAAAGTGGCGCAAAAAATGCGGGGGACGCTGTCCGAATTTTCAATTTGTTCAAGAAAAACGCGCCACAAAGGGAGATGCTTGGTAGTGTGAGCTTTGGTGGAAAAAAAGAGATGCCGGGATTGCAGGCAGCAGACAGCATCGCTTCACCTGTGTTTCAATTCGAAAAAAAGCCGCCGGATCAGCCAACCTATGCCCCTGACAACGTCGCCGATGAGCCGATGGCAATCGCGCGACGGCGCATAAATGGGGGCACTCCTGTTTATCGCGTAGAAGCCACGCCTACCGTGCTCCGGGAATTGCGGGCTAGTATAGACGAAATAATCGAGGCACGCCGACAATTCGGCCAGCGGTCGCCTAAGGCGTAGCCCGAAATGGCTTGTTGAGACATGCGTTATCACCGGCGGAGAAGCAACCGGGGCAGCCCCCCGATTTTCCAGAATCCCCGCTTATGCGGCTTTCGCTTGTAGGCGCCCGATCAAAATGTCACCCGTCTGCCAGTTAGAGATGACACTGCCCTGGGGATTTCCGGCGGGTGTTTGGGGTGACGGTTCGGCTGATGAACGATCGCGAACTGCGGCGGCTTGAAGCGCTGGAGGATTTGGACCGGCCCTGCTGCTGGTCAATCGCCCGAATTTAGCCAGGTGTTGCTGGTCCAGCCGTGTTCGTCGTATTCGGCCATGCATTGGTCGACGAGGGCGGTCATCTGGTCCATCGTTCCGTTGCGGCGGGCGCCGGTCAGGGCCTGAATACGGATGTCCTCGTGGTTGCCGGCATAGTTGCGCTCGTAGAGTTCGTGGCGGCCGCCGAATTCGGTGCCGATCGCGTCCCACAATAATTTCATGATCTTGATGCGCTCTTTGTAGCCGATGCCGTTTGAACCGCGGACATAGCGCTTCAGATACGGGTCGATCGCCGGGTTGGCGAAGTCCTTGACCGAGGATGGCAAGTAAATCAATGCCGAGGCGACGATCTTTTCGATGATCTCCTTGATCTTGGAATAGGCGTCGGGCGCGAAGACGCGGTACGACAACCCGGCCTGCAGATTGGGCAACAGCGCGTCGCCGACCCAGGGCTGCGGATTGGCTCGCCATGCATTCGGACAACGACCAGAACAAATTGCGCCACGAGACGATCTCGCCGAGCATCGCCTGGTTGCCGCGAAATTCGTCGCCGCCGGTCGCGTGCAATGCCCGCGCGACGAGCCCGCAGATAAAGTCGAGCTTGACGGCAAAACGGGTGCAGCCCTGAAAGCAAAAGCCGTTCAAAAACCCGGAGCGCGGGTAAAAACTCAGGATCTTTTCCGGGTCGCGGTGGACCAGCACGTTCTCCCAAGGGATCAACACATCGTCGAGAACAAAGATCGCGTCGTTCTCGTCAAAGCGCGAGGACAGCGGGTAATCGTAAGGCGAACCCAAAGTATTGGCGATCTGCTCGTACGAGTTGCGGCAGATGAGTTTTACCCCGGGCGCGTCCATCGGCAGGATGAACATGATCGCGAGATCGGGGTCGGAGGTCGCGGTCGCGGCGTTCTGGCCGAGGAAATTGTAGTGGGTGATTGCCGCCGCGGTGGCCACGACCTTGGCGCCGGAGACGATCACCCCGGCATCGGTCTCGCGCTGGATCGTGACATATACATCCTTGACCTCGCTCGTCGGCCGGCCGCGATCGACCGGCGGGTTGACGATCGCGTGGTTCATAAAGAGGACGTTGTCCTGAGCGCGGCGGTACCAGTTGCGCGCATTGCCGGCGAACTGGCCGTAATACTCGGCATTGGCGCCGAGCGTATTCATTAAAGACGCCTTGTAATCGGGGGTGCGGCTCATCCAGCCATAGGTCAGCCGCGACCATTCGGCGATGGCGCGCTGCTGCGCCATCAACTCGTCGCGCGACCGCGCCACGCGGAAATATTTGTGGGTATAGCCGCCCGAGCCGGTGTCGGTCGGCGAAGTCAATACTTCCTTTGTCTTGGGATCATGCAAGGCGTCATAGAGCCGCGCCAGGGACCGTATAGAGTTGCGAAATGCCGGATGGGTCGTGACATCGGCAACGCGCTCGCCATCGATATAGACTTCACGGCCGTCGCGCAGACTTTCGAGATACTCGGCGCCGGTAAAGGGTCGGGATTCACCCGCGCGGATTTTGTCCTCGGGTGCCATTTTGCTGCCTCCCTGGTTGGGCTTGATCGCTGGCTGTAAAGATTTTACCGGCTTTAGGGGTTTAGGCTGGACCACGGCTGTCGCGGGCCGGCCGTGATGCCGGGGGCCCGGCGGCCGGTCAAAGGCGTCCGGGTCGACCCGCTGGCCGCTATCCTGTGCGAGTTGCGTAATCGGCAGCCGGTATCGCCCGGGAACGCCACGCACCCGCCATTTGCGCACGGTCTCGGCGGCAATGCCCAGCGTGCGTGCGGCGTCTTCGATAAAATCCCATTGCGACGGCATCGGCATCATTTTCGGACAATACGTCCGCCAGCACAAGCCGCTACGTTCCAATATGGACAAAACGTCCGCGGGCGCGAATGCGGACCTCAGCCCTGCATGCGACATCTACGAGGAGACGGCATTTCCGCATAAGATCGGCGCCGAAGAATTCACTCGACCTCCGTGAGCCGCCGATGATGTCTGTTGCTTTTGGTTGGGCCTGGTTGCGGCATTGTTGGCCGGCGGCGCCTGCCGGGGCCGCATTATGACGATACCGGCACCCTTCGACCGGTATCGGGGCGAGGTTTTGCCCGAATGGATCGACCTCAATGGCCACATGAACCTCGCCTACTACACGGTGCTGTTCGACTATGCGAGCGACCTGCTGTTCGACGCGATCGGGATCGGCCGCGCCTACAAGGACGCGACCGGGCACGGCACTTTTGTCGTCGAGACCCACAATCTTTACGAGAACGAATTGCTGGTCGGCGAGAAAGTGCGGGTCGTCAGCCAGATCCTTGGCGCCGATGACAAGCGTCTGCATGTCGGCCACGAGATGTTTCGCCTTGCCGACAACAGGCGCGCGGCGGTGCAGGAGCTGATGTTCCTAGCGATCGATCTCGGCCGGCGCCGGGTGGCGCCGTTCCTGCCGCAAGCGCGGGAGCAGGTTGCCGCCGCCGCTGCGGCGCATTCGGGGCTGCCCCGGCGGGAGTGGATCGGCCGCCGGCTGGCCATGCCGCCCCCGCGCGGGTAGGCGGCAGAGCAGGCACCCTGCCCCGGTTCTAGGTGTCAGAGCCTCGTAATCGGGATCGCTCAGCGCAGCGTGTTGTGGATCAGGTAATCGGCGAAATCGCCGGCTTTCAGCTTGATCTCCGCTGGGCCGCCGTCGCCCGCCAATGCCCGCGACACCAGCAGATGATTTTCGACCCGCGGCACGGTGAGGCGGAAGACCCCGATCGCACCCTTGAGCTTTGGATAAAGGTTGGGGTCGACCATTTTCTCCTTTTGGGCAAGCCGCGCCACCGCCTCGTCTTCCGTCAAATCCTCGACTGCGCGCTTGCGGACAATCGTCCAATCGGTTTCGCCGGCCCAGCCGGTGGCGGCGGCCGTCTTTGGGTCGGCTTCGGTAACGCCAACTTTATAGATGTGCCGGCCGAGCCCGACATCCGAAGCCCAGCGGGCGAGCTTTGTGCTGCGCGCTACATAGAGGAATGCCATCGCGTCCTCCCGTTGCACCGCCGGAATAAACGCTATCGATCCTTCGTTCTAGCCCGGACTTGAGGCCAAATCCAACCACCGGAACCTTCAGATGCCCTTCTTGATCGGCGCCGCGACAATTGCTACGACGTTAATGAGCATGGCGTTGGGGCAGATCAATACCGGCTTTGAGGCGTATGGGGTGCTCCTCGCCGCGGCCGTTTTGATGACGCTCCGCGAGGAATAGTCCTCTCAAGCACGGGTGCGCCCGTTCGCCGCAGGGCCCGTCCAACCGCCCAAGCCTGAGCTTTTGCCGCGCCAATCTGCCGCTCTCGCATGACGTTTACGAAGTGACACAGAGCGAAACACTTCGTTAAACTTCCTCCCAAGCCTCGGTCGGGGCGGGGTTGGGGGGTCAAGGAATGCGGCAATCTATTTTTGCCGGCACTTGCGTGCTGGCTCTGGGACTGCTGGCGTTTGCAAATATTCCGGCGTTGGCATTGGGGCTCGATGCGGCGTTTCACCAGACTTTGCTGGGGCCAGAACGGGCCGAGGGCGTCGTCGTCTGGAACCACGGCCGCTCGCTCGACACCGAAGACTACAAGGCGCCGACACCGCCCTATCTGCGGGCGCTTCGCAATTCGGGTTGGGACGTGATGCGCTTCGACCGCCTGCGTGACGGCGATACGTTGAGCGCGAGCTCGCGCCGGCTGACCGAGATCGCATCCGACCTGAAGCGTCGCGGTTATCGCCGCGTCGTGCTGGCCGGGCAATCCTTCGGGGCATTTCTGGCATTGATGGCGGCCGACGATTCGGACGATGTCGACGCAGTCGTCGCAACAGCACCCGCAGCATTCGGTGACTTTCAGGAATATTATGACACTTGGCATCTCAACGCGACGCGGCTCTACCCGCTGCTCGAGCGCCTGCGGCGGGCGCGGGTGATGCTGTTCTTTTTCCATAATGACGACTTTGATCCGGGCGGACGCGGGGTCAAGTCGCGGTCAATCCTGTCCGACCGCGGAGTGGGTTTTGCAGTGGTCGACCAGCCGGCGTATCTGAGCGGTCACTGGATTTCCTCGAGCGGCGCGTTTTTGCGGCGGTTTGGCGAGTGCATCCGCGACTTCGCCGATGACAATTCGCTCAGCGGCGAATTCTCCTGCAAGCCGGCGTGGGGCGATGCGCCGAGCACGGATTTGCGGTTGCCGACAGAGATCCTCCATTCTACGGCTCAGATGCCAAAGCTGACGGCCCTGCTCGGCGCATCGGTGCCCGCCACTGCCGCCCCCCATGGCGGCAAAGCCAGCCCGATAGCCGACGATACGTGGTACGGCTTTTATCCAAACGGGCGGGAAGTGCTGATTTCGATCGAGGCGGTGACCGGGCATGAGCTTACCGCCGTCTACGCGATCGGACCGGGGATCGATAGCGGCGAGCCGGCCGAATGGAGCCACCGCCGCGGCCGTGTCGAGGGCCACGAGCTGGTGTTCGAGCACAAGGGGGAAAGCACATTGCGGTTTACCCCTCGCGATGATGGCGGCCTCAACGCGACCTGGACCTCACCCGACGGGGCAACCAAGATGCACGCCGGATTGCGGCACATTGATACGGGGGCATTGCCAATTCGCGCCACGGCGGGGACGCATCAGGAGGCTCAGCTCCAATAGGGCCCGCTGGCCCCGATCGCGACGACGATCAGTCCGAGCACGAGGTTGATCGTCACAACCGTCCTGATCTTCCCGAGCTGACGGCCGCCTTCGGCCCAGTCCTGTCGCCCCACCGCCGCCCGAAGACGACGCCAGGGCGCGAAGTAGAGATGCAGAAACAGCAGCATCATCAGGATGCCGAGGCCTTGCATCAGGTTGACATAGATCGGCAAGGCGGCGAACCCGCCATAGATGCCGAACACCATCGCGTATCCGCTCAGCAGCAGCAACACGATGGCCGCGATGACCCAGGCGAAGAACCGGTCGAACACCCGTGACCACAACGGCAGCCGCAGGGCGGGGTCGAGCGCGGCCGCGGCCGGGCGCAATGCCTGATGCGCGAAGAACATCCCGCCGACCCAGACGACGGCCGCTAGGATATGTACGATCAGCGCGGGGACGGCGATCCCCGCCGGGGCGGCCGCCACGGTCAAATGCCGTAAGCGGGATGCTTGCGCGCGAACCCGCCAAAACTGTCAAGCAGCCGCCCGCGCCAGGCCGCGACCGGATCATCGGGAGCGAGCAGTTCGAAATCGCTGATCGCGCGCGCCCATTGAAACGCGCCAAAGGCGACGTAATCCGCGTAAGCGGGGCTCTCGCCCGCGAGAAATTTCTGTCGTTCGACGGTGCGACGCAGCGGTGCCAGGCTATCGCGGAACGCCGGCAACTTTGAGTCGCGATCCCTGACGACGTCTTCAAGTGTCGCGCCAAATCGTTCCTCGCGCGACCGGCGGAAATAATCCTGATCCTGCGGGGCCGAATGCCGCCAGATGTCGAGCACAACCAGACCGACGAGCCCGGGTTGCACTACTGTCTCGGTCCAGTTCTGGACAAAGCGAGTCAACGCCTTCCCGCTCGCATCGCCGAACAGCGACGGCCGCTCCGGATAATGGGTTTCGAGATAATCGGCAATCGCCGATGAATCGTTCACCACGTGGCCATCGTCAACGATGACCGGCACGCGGCCCTGATTGGGCTGCGGCAGCTTGTCCTTCTCGGTGAAGCGCCATGGAATGGTCTCGACCTCGAGCCCTTTATGGGCGAGCGCCATCTTGGTGCGCCAGCAAAACGGGCTGAACCGTCGATCGGCTTCGGCGCCGGCGAGATCGTAAAGCGTGATAGCCACGGCTTATCCTCGATGCTGATGTGCGATGCCGGCACTATGACCGGCTATCTCGACCGCGCAAGGTTCTGGTTGGCCCGTGGCGCTCGCGAACCAGCACCGGCGCCGGGGCGTGACAATGCGAAACGGGAGCCGAGGCCTCGCCTGTCGCAGACGCGGCGCGTAGTATAAGAGAGAAATTTGACCCGGAGCCCTTTGCCGTGCCTACCGTCTTTGTGTTGAACGGTCCCAACTTGAATCTGCTCGGCGTGCGCGATCCGGCTGTCTACGGCCGTGATACCCTTGCAGACATCGAGGCAAGATGCCTGGCGCGCGCAACGGCGCTCGATCTGCAGATCGATTTCCGGCAGACCAACCACGAAGGCCAGCTCGTCGATTGGATTCAGGAGGCGCGCGAGTCGGCGGACGGGATCGTGTTAAATGCCGGCGCCTTCACCCATACCTCCGTGGCTGTTTTCGATGCCCTCTCCGCCGCCGAGCTTCCGGTGATCGAAGTCCATCTGTCGAATATCTTTCGTCGCGAACGGTTCCGGCATCACTCTTATGTGAGCCTCGCGGCATCGGGTGTCATTTGCGGGCTGGGCGCGCACGGCTACGAGCTGGCGCTCGAAGCTGTCGCGAATTTAATCGAGATCGAGCCCGGAGAGGCTGCTCGGTGAGGTTTGGCCGACCCCGTCTCTCGCCATTGGCGCCCGACCCCAACCTGATCCGCACGCTCTCCAAGCTGCTGGCTGAAAACAATCTCACCGAGATTGAATACGCGGTCGGCGATCGCCTGATCCGGGTCTCACGCGGTGCTACGGCAGCTATAGCCACATCGGCACCGGCGATCGCTTCGGAACAGCCGTCAGCACCGCCCGCCAATACCGCCGCTAGTGCTGCGGCCGACCACCCCGGCTTGGTGACGGCGCCGATGGTCGGGATCGTCTATCTGGCGCCGCAGCCGGGCGCACAAGCGTTTGTGCGCGTCGGCGAAACCGTTGCCTCGGGGCAGCCCCTGCTGATCATCGAGGCGATGAAAGTGATGAACGAAATTCGCGCGCCGCGCGCCGGGACAATCGCCCAAATCCTGGTTGGGGATTCGCAACCGGTCGAATACGGCATGCCGCTAATGCTGATCGAGTAATTTTTTCTCCCTCTCCGCCCCTAGGGGCGGAGAGGGATGGGGTGAGGTGGGGGGTGCTCAAGCGAAAAACCATTGTCGCCAGACGGTTGCGGCGCGATCAGACAGAGGCTGAAAAGAGACTCTGGCGAGGGCTGCGAGAACTCCATCCCCAGGTGCGATTTCGCCGACAGCACCCGATCGGGCGGTACATTGTGGACTTCGCCTGCCCTAGCGCCAAGCTGGTGGTCGAATTGGATGGAGGCCAGCACGCCACGCAATCCGATGCGGACTGTGCTCGTACCGCAGCCCTCGCGCGCTATGGCTATGGTGTGATCCGTTTTTGGAACGTGGAAGTAATAGAAAACCTGTTGGGCATTCTGCATGCGATCTCACATGAGATCGGGCGACTTCATCCGCCTCACCCTCCCCATCGCTAGCTCGACGGGTCCCCTCCCTCTCCCCCCTCAAGGGCGGAGAGGGCTCAGGGAGTGGCGGAACTGATGTTCGAGAAGGTGCTGATCGCCAACCGCGGCGAGATCGCGTTGCGCATTCACCGCGCCTGCCGCGAGATGGGGATCAAGACGGTGGCGGTGCATTCGACCGCCGACGCCAATGCGATGAATGTCCGGCTTGCCGACGAGACTGTCTGCATCGGCCCGCCGCCCGCGCGCGACAGCTATCTAAATGTCGCCGCCATCCTGACTGCCGCAACAATCACTGGCGCCGATGCCATTCATCCCGGGTTGGGATTTCTCGCCGAAAACGCGAATTTCGCCGCTGCTGTGGAGGAACACGGTTTTGTCTTTATCGGCCCGGCGCCTGAGCATCTTCGGCTGATGGGGGACAAGGTCGCGGCCAAGGCGGCGGCTACAAGGCTCGGTATTCCGACGGTGCGAGGGTCGCCCGGTGCGGTGCGCGATCTCGCCATGGCGCAGAATGCGGCCGATGCGGTCGGCTATCCGGTCCTGATCAAGGCGGCGGCCGGTGGCGGCGGGCGCGGCATGAAGATCGCTCGCGACCGGGCCGAACTCGCCCAAATGCTGCCATTGGCGCAGCGCGAGGCTGAAGCGTTCTTTGGCAACGGCGAAGTTTATCTCGAACATTATCTTGAGCGGCCCCGGCATATCGAGGTCCAAATTCTCGGCGACGGCCAGGGCGGCGTGGTTCACCTCGGCGAGCGCGACTGTTCATTGCAGCGCTCGCACCAGAAGATCGTCGAGGAAACACCTTCCCCGGCATTAACCCCCGAAGAGCGCGACCGGATCGGCGCCCTCGCTGTCGGCGCGATGCGCGAACTCGGCTACCGCAGCGCCGGCACCCTGGAATTTCTGCACCAGGATGGCGAATTCTTCTTCATCGAGATGAATACCCGCCTGCAGGTCGAGCATCCGATTAGCGAAATGGTCAGCGGCGTCGATATTGTGCGCGAGCAGTTGCGGATTGCCGATGGCGCGCCGCTTGGCTACCGGCAGGCCGAGATCCGCCTTTCCGGCCACGCCATCGAATGCCGGATCAACGCCGAGAGCCCGCAGGATTTTCGCCCGTCCCCGGGGCGCATCACCGATTATCACGCGCCGGGCGGTCTCGGTGTGCGCGTCGACAGCGCTCTCTACCAAGGCTACGTCGTGCCGCCGTTTTACGACAGCCTGATCTCGAAGCTGATCATCCACGGGCGAACCCGCAACGAATGCCTGATGCGGCTGCGCCGAGCCTTGGAGGAATACGTCATCGGCGGCATCGAGACGACGATTCCGCTGCATCAGCGGCTGCTCGATACCCGCGAATTCATCGATGGCGATTACGACATTCATTGGCTCGAGCGCTTTGTCGGGCGCCCGGGATGAGGTCGCGCAAGATCCGGCTGACCCCGGAAATTCTGCTCGCCGCCTATGCTGCGGGCGTCTTTCCGATGGCCGAGTCGGCGGATGACCCGGAGCTGTTCTGGGTCGATCCGCACCACCGCGGTATCCTGCCATTGGATGGGTTTCACGTCCCGCATCGGCTGCGCCGGGTCGTGCGCCAAGGCCGGTTCGAAGTCAGCTGCGATACCGCGTTCGAGGAGGTGATCCGCGCTTGCGCCGAGGCCACCGAAAAGCGCCCGAATACCTGGATCAACGACGAGATCGTGCGGCTCTACGCGGCATTATTCGCGCGCGGCGCAGCGCATAGCGTCGAATGCCGGCAGCAGGGAATGCTGGTCGGCGGGCTCTACGGCGTGTCGATCGGCGCTGCGTTTTTCGGCGAGAGCATGTTCAGCCGCGAGACCGACGCCAGCAAAGTGGCGCTGGTGCATTTGGTGGCGCGGCTGCGGCTGGGCGGCTACAGCCTGCTCGACACCCAGTTTCTGACGCCGCATCTGGCGCGATTTGGTGGCATCGAAATCACCCGCGCCCGCTATCACCGGCTCTTGAAAGAAGCGCTCGGCTACCGCGCCTTGTTTCCGCTCGAATTGCCGGGTGGCGAGGAGGGCGCCGCGGCGGGCGGCGGCGACCCGCTGCCGCTGGCATTGGCGGCGGCACCTTTGCAATCGAGCAGAATCACATCGTAGACCGGGTGTTCGAGCGATGACAACGCCGGGCTCTGGGCGAACATCCAGCCGCTGAACTTGCGGAGGTTGACCTCGCCCGGGCGGACCTCGTCGATCTCCAGAAAGGCGGCGTCTTCCGGCCGGTCTTCGGGCGGGTTCTTTTTGCAGTCGCGCACCGTGATCTGCAATGTCCCGAACTTGACCGGTTTGCCGACCGGCGCGTCGATCTCCGACACGCGGGCGGTGATTTTGTCGAGTCCCTGCAACACCGCCACCGGCTCCGTAATCATGTCCGACTGATCCGCCGGCGCTGGAGTGACTAACGTCGCCACCAGCAGGGCCGAGGCTCCTGCGATCATAACGCTGCATCGCGCCGCAGCTACTCTGCCGCTTTCCGGGCGCAGGCCGGGACCCACTTCGGCAGTGGATACCGGCTTTCGCCGGTAATGCGAGGAGGGTATTGCGGCAATCAGGCTCAAGCGAGCTCCAGCCACCGATAATAGTAGGCTGCGGATCATCCTGCCTGCTGCATCCGAGCGGCGCGCGCTGCGATCGCGGCGTCGCGGTCGAGTAATTCTCGGGCGCGCTCGACGATCGGTACATCGATCATCTTGCCGTCGACCGTGACCGCCCCGACCCCCTCGGCCAAGGCCTTGTCGTAAGCGGCGACAACCCGGCGGGCGTGATCGACCTCCTCGGGGCTGGCGCGGAATTCCTCGTTCAGGATCGGCACCTGGCTCGGATGAATGACCGAGGCGCCGACAAACCCCAGCCGCCGCGAGCGCCGGATCGTCTCGCGAAAACCGTCGAGATCGTGAAACTCGGCGACCGTGCCGATAAAACCCATCGGCAGGATGCCGGCGGCGCGGGCGGCGAAGACCGCTATCTGCTTGGGCATGAAGAGCCCCTCGGCCTCGGGCAGGATGCCCGCCGACATCGCGAAATCCTCAGCCCCGAGGTTGAGGCCGCACAGCCGCGGATGGGCGCGGGCGATCTCGGCGATGCGAAAGAATGCCGACGCGGTCTCGACCATCGCGATCAGCCGCGTCGTGCCAGCCTTCATGCCACGCTCGGCTTCGACCTCGTCGATGATTTCGGCCAACAGCCGCACATGCTCGGGGCTGTCGACCTTGGGCAATGCCAATGCCGAAACACCCGGTCCGACCGCGGCCTCGATGTCGCGCACCGCCAACCGCAACGGCCGGTTGATCCGCACGACAACATCGGCGCCGCCCCGCGACACGATCTCGGCGGCTTCGGGCACCAGCGCGCGGGCCCGCTCCTTTTCCGAGGCGGCGACGCTGTCTTCGAGATCGAGGATAATCGCGTCGGCGCCGCGGCGCGCCGCACCATCGACAAAGCGGCGCTGCGTGACCGGCACGAACAGCAGCGACCGCCATACCGGAAGATTGTTGCTCATATCGCACCTCCGAGCCGAACGATGCCGTCGCGCGCCAGGCCGTCGATCTCGGCATGGGCGAGCCCCAGTTCGGCGAGGATTTCGGCGGTGTGCTCACCCAATTCCGGCGCCGGCCGCCGCAGATGTCCCGGCGTGTTCGACAGCCGTGGGATAATGTTGTGCATTGGCAGATGTCCGGTCTCTTTGTCGGGCAGATCGACCAGGATCTCGCGGGCCAGGACATGCGGGTCTGCCATGAATTGGTCGATGTCGTAGACCGGGGCCGCGGTGACCTCGGCGCGCTCAAAGATTTCCATGTTTTCGGCCAGGGTGCGCGCCGCGATAAACGCGACGATCGGCGCCTCGCAGACTTCGGCGTTGCGGACGCGGTCGCTGTTGGTGCGAAAGCGGGGGTCGGTGATCATGTCCTCGCGCCCGATCGCGCGGAACAGCCTCTCGGCCATCGCCTGGATCGACGCGGAAATCCCGATATAGCGCCCGTCCTTGGTGCGGAACACGTTGCGCGGCGAGGTTGTCTCCGACCGGCTGCCGGTGCGCTCGCGGACCTCGCCGGTCAGCCGATAGATCGCGGCTTCGGTGGCGATAAACGAAAACAGCGGGTCGAGCAATGGCAGGTCGATGATCTGGCCCACCCCGCCTTTCATCTCGACCTCGCGCAGCGCCACCAGCACCGCCATGGCACCGTAAAGCCCGGCGACCATGTCGGCGAGTGCGGTCGGCGGCAAGGCTGGCTCGCGGTCGGGAAAGCCGGTGCGCGATGCATAACCAGACATGCTTTCGACCAAGGTGCCAAAACCGGGGCGGTCGCGATACGGCCCATCCTGACCCCAGCCCGACACCCGAACGATGACCAGCCGCGGATTGCGTTGCTGCAATTCGGCGGGGGCGAGCCCCATCGCCTCGAGGGTCCCCGGCCGGAAATTCTCGATCAGCACCTGCGCGCCGGCGATCAGGTCGCCCAGCAATTCGCGGCCGCGGGCAGCGCGCAGATCGAGCGCCACGCTCTTCTTGTTGCGCGAATAGACCTTCCAGTGAACGCTGACGCCGTTCGTCTGCCAGGCGCGCAGCGGATCGCCCTTTTTCGGATCCTCGATCTTGATCACCTCGGCGCCAAAATCGGCGAGCTGCAGGCTGACCATATTGCCCGAGACGAGCCGCGACATATCGACGACCTGCACCCCGTCGAGCGGGCACGCCATCTCAGGCGCAAACGACTTCTCCGGCACATTCATCGGCAAGACCAAGGCTGTTCGCCGGCACGATACATCCCCAGCCCCCCGCCGCAAAACCCAGCCTGTACCCATCGGGTGAGCGGGCCGTGCGACCTGCACCGATTGGCCGGCGGATCGCCTCGTCTATGATCTAGCCATCAGAATGTCTCGAAAGTAGGGTCAAGGCATGCGAACGACATTGACCCTTGATGACGACGTGGCGGCCAAGCTTAAGACGGAATCGCAGCGCGCCGGCCGGCCCTTGCGCGAGATAATACACGAGACACTACGCCGAGGGCTCGAAAGCCGGCAGCACACCGCCCGACCACGAGCCTTAAAGGTAAATGGCCCGCGATCTCGGCAATCGCAGACCGGGACTTCCCCTGGACAATATCGCGGAGCTAATCGAGTATATAGAACGCTCGCCCGACCGATGATCCTCTTTGATGGGAGGTTCAGCGCGCCCCCGGGGCTCTCACATCAGCCGAGGCTAAAGAGATCGCAACTTCCGAATCTGGACACTAGCGCCGAGTGTCATTAGACCCTGCTGCACGCTTGCGAAGGGTGGACGAGATGAGCGCTGAGGAAATGCCGGGAAACATGACGGACGGCTTTCACCTGGTGGTGGAGGCGCTGAAGCTTAACGGGGTCGACACGATCTTTGGCGTGGCCGGCATCCCGATCACCGATTTGCTGCGCCTGGCGCAGGCCGAGGGCATTCGCTATCTCGGCTTTCGCCACGAGCAATCGGCCGGCAACGCCGCGGCGATCGCCGGCTATCTGACCCAGAAGCCAGGCATCTGCATGACGGTCTCGGCCCCCGGCTTTCTGAACGGGATGGTGGCGCTCGCCAACGCCACGACCAACTGCTTTCCGATGATCTTGATTTCTGGGTCGAGCGACCGCGCGATCGTCGATCTCGAACAGGGCGATTACGAGGAGATGGACCAGCTCGCCGCCGCGCGGCCCTACGCCAAGGCAGCTTACCGCGTCAACCGCCCGCAAGACATCGGGATCGGCGTTGCGCGGGCGATCCGTGCGGCGGTATCGGGGCGCCCGGGCGGCGTCTATCTCGATTTGACCGCCGAGGTGCTGGGCTCGGCGCTCGACGCCGAGACCGCGAAGAAGTCATTGATCAAAGTCGTCGATCCGGCGCCGCCGTCTCCCCCGGTGCCGCAATCCGTCGAGCGCGCCCTCGAATTATTGGCGAAGGCGCAGCGCCCGCTCGCGATCTTGGGCAAGGGCGCCGCCTATGCGCGGGCCGACGACGAGGTCCGCTCGTTTATCGAGACGACCGGCATGCCGTTTTTGCCGATGTCGATGGCCAAGGGGCTGTTGCCCGATGACCATCCGCAATCGGCCGCCGCCGCCCGCTCCTATGCGATCGGCAACGCCGATGTCGTGCTGTTGGCGGGGGCGCGGCTCAATTGGCTGTTATCGCACGGCCGCGCACCCTTGTGGTCCGAGGCCACGCGGTTTGTTCAGGTCGATATCTCGCCGACCGAGTTCGACAGCAACCGGGCGATCGCCGCTCCTGTCGTTGGCGACATCAAGTCGGTTTTCGCGGCCTTTAACGCCGCGATGAAGCCGGGCCAGATCAAGCGTCAGACGGCGTGGATGGACGAAATGGCCAAGCGTAAGCAACAGAATATCGAGCGCATGTCGGCGCGCCTCAACGCCGATCCGAGCCCGATGAATTTTTCGAGCGCCCTGCGCGCGGTGCGTAACGCGCTCGCGACCCAGCCGGACGTCTATATCGTCAACGAGGGCGCCAATACGCTCGATTTTGGCCGCAATATCATCGATATGGATAAGCCGCGCCACCGCCTCGACAGCGGCACCTGGGGTGTCATGGGCATCGGCATGGGCTATGCGATCGGCGCCGCCGCGGTTACCGGCAAGCCGGTCGTGGCGATCGAGGGCGACAGCGCGTTTGGCTTTAGCGGCATGGAGCTCGAGACGATCTGCCGCTACGAATTGCCGGTCACGACCGTGATCTTCAACAACAACGGGGTCTACCGCGGCGACCCCGCGGACCGGCCGTATTCGCCGACCGGCCTCTTACGCGATGCGCGCTACGAGAAGCTGATCGAGGCGTTCGGCGGTGCCGGCTATCACGTGACCGACACGCCGAGCCTGACCGAGGCGTTGACCGAGGCGCTGGCGTCGGGCAAGCCGGCATTGATCAACGCCGTCATTGATCCGACCGCCGGCACCGAGAGTGGTCACATCCAGAGCCTCAACCCGCGCAGCGCCGCCGCGCCGAAAACGTGACGGCGTTACGCGCCGGTGGCCGCTTTGGACTCCGACGGTCGCTAATCACTGAAAGGCTTTTAACCGAAGCTGGGTAAGTTGTCGGGCCGGCCAGCTGATGGCCCTGGCCCCAACCAACGTCCCGCGGCACTTTCTCGGCGAAAGCCGGGATCCAGCGGTCCGTCTGCCGAGCGTTGGATGAGTGGGCCCCGGCTTCCGCCGGGGAAGCGGCTACTTTCGCAAATATAAAAAGGATCGATACCCTTCCGCGCTCACGCTCTCCTCACCCCGAAAAGTGAGGAGAGCAGAAACCGGCGAGCTAGACTTTTTAGCGCAGCGGCGAGAACGAGGACGGGACGACGAGCATGTTCTCCTGCTTGATGAACATGCCGCGGGTGGCGGGCGGCCAGCTGCCGTCCTTGCGTGACTCCTCGCGGATACGGGCGCGCTCGTTGGCGTCCTTATAGGCCCAGATGTGGATCCATTGGTTGAGCGGCCCAAGCTCGGTATGGCCGGCGGCGGCCAACGGCGAGAGTTTCACCCGCCCTTCGATCCGCTCGGCCCATTTCTCGACAACGGTCGGGGCTGATCCGGGCAGCATCGTGTAGGTGCGGATCTCATAGAGGTTGCCATGCTGACGCGGTGTAAAGGCCGGGCAGAACGGCGCCGCAATGACGATCTTGCTCTCCATCTCGACGATGAATTCCTGGATCTTTGGCGGCCAGTTCGGGATCGATTGCGAGCGCACCCGGCTGCGGTGCTGCAGGTCGTCATAAGGCCAAATATGGATGATGTGGTTTAACGGGCCGACTTCGGTGTGAAAGAAGGCGCCGAGCGGCGATACCTTGACGCGCTCGGTCAATGCCTCGCCAAACCGCTTTTCTACTTCCGGAACCGAGCCCGGCTGCAGCCGGTACGTGCGCATCTCAAAGATCATCGACCTGCTCCCCAAGAGTTAAAGATTGATCGGCGGGGCGCATTCTAGAGGCGCCGGGGAGCAAGTCAAACCCGGCGCCCCGTCGGTCTCTCGCGGGCCGCGGTTATCCGGCTTTGCGCCGGCGCAAGGCGCCGATGCCAAACAGCCCGGCGGCAAGCAAACTCAGCGTCGCCGGCTCGGGGACTGTGACTGGGACTGCGACGAAGCTGTGAAAAGTGCCGTTGGCATCTGTGTAGAACCCGGCAATCTCGCCCGAGTTAGTGATCCCCGTGATTTGGGTTATCTCCACGCCGTCATGGAACATTGCGGCCGGATCATCCAGGAAGGTGTATGATCCGGCGAGCGTGTTATAGAAGTAACCGTGCTAACTCGTCGTCGAGTTCCCATAATAGCCGACCGCAAGCCCATTGTCGTTAATCCCGAGGATCTGGGAGAAGACAAACGTGGCGCCGGGTTCGTGTGGATTGGCGGGGATCATCGGGTCGGCAACCGCAGTTCCGTTGATCGTGCCCGGCGTGACCGGCGCATTCGCCAGGAAGCCGTGCACCTGGCCGTCGTTGCCGAGATAGAAGCCTACGACCAAGCCGTGGTTGTTGATCCCTTGGGCGTTGATCGCGTCCGCTGTAACACCCATCGGCTGGTTAATCGTTGTGAAAGTGGTGCTTGTGCTGCTCGGGAGTATGAAGCCAGGTGTATTGTTCCCGGAGGTAAACTGGCCGACGATATTGCCGAGGTCATTAATGCCGAACGCATTGGTGGCGCCGGCTGGTGTCGTAAGGTTCTGGAGTGTGCCGCCATTGGGAAGGAAGAAGGCGTTCATGCCATTGCCGCCTACGACATTTCCGCCGCTGTTGATCCCGAATGCGGTCTGATTAGCACCGGTGTTTAACGGGTTCAGGGTCCCCGTTAGCGGGTTACCGGCGAAATTGGTGAAAGTAGGCGCGCCGTTTACATCGACCGTGGTGCCAACGACTTGGCCGGTGTTGCTGATGCCGTTTGTGTTGGAGCCGGTGGACGTACCGGTCAGCGGCGAAAAATCGAAATTGGTGAACGAGTAGCCTCCCGAGCTGAGGCCACTACCAATGATCGTAATACCCGCTCGGACCGGGCTAGGGGCCAGGGCCAACGTGATTGCGCCGACCAGGCCGATAGCCGCCTTGAAGCCTGCCAAGTGAACAGGAGAACTAGCGCTCCTTCGCGCCACCATCATCGGCAGTGAGCGAAGTTGAGACAGGAAGATCATGCGGAAAACCCCCTTAAGCTTGTGTTAAGGTGCTTTGGGTTGCTCGTAAACCTTGCGCAAGAACTGTGCCATTATTCGTCGCTGTGAATTTACTAGCTTTGCCAGCTGCTTAAGACGGGACCCTAAAAATTCGCGGTAGCGCTGTCGGAAAAGTTTACAAGCAAGAATCGCCTTTATTAGTAGTCGGGTCTTATCGGGAACGGGCTTCTCAATAAGTTAATCTTTTCGCCACCCACTTATGGGTGAGTCAAAAAATCCGACAGTCCAGCGCCGCCGATCTTGCAGTCCGATAACTAGGGCAGGCGCGCCAGCTTTTGGGTCAGGAGCTCGTACACCCCGTCCGCATTGACGGTCGTCATAAACCGCGCATTGGGCGGACGGCCGGTGACACCCCACCAGTCGACGACGGTCATGCCCAAGGTCAACGGGCTCGCGGTCTCGACCGCGACGTTGACCTCGCGACCCGCAAACAAATCCGGCCGCAGCAGGTAGGCGGTGGCGCAAGGATCGTGCAGCGCCATGCCGCGCGCGCCAAACCGGCTGGTGCGGGCGTGCTCGAAGTCGGTCAACAGGGTCGCCACCGCCGGGCCGCAACGATTGGAAAGAGCGCCCAAGGCGGCAACCCGCGGGGGCGTGCTCAGCACCTGATGCGTGACGTCGAGCGGGATCATTGTGATCGGGACACCCGCTTCGAGCACGACCACGGCGGCATGCGGATCGACATGAATGTTGAACTCGGCGGCAGGGGTAATGTTGCCGATCTCGAAGCCGGCCCCGCCCATGATCACGATTTCGCCGATCCCGGCGGCGATCTCCGGCGCTTTAATCAACGCCATGGCGATGTTGGTCAATGGCCCGATCGCACATAAGCAAACCGAACCCGGCTCTGCCGAACGCAGCGTTTCGATAATGAAATCGACGCCGTGCGGCACCTGCAGCGGCATTGTCGGCTCGGGAAGGCCGAGCTTCTCGCCGAGCGAGTCGCCGTGGATCGCGGCGGCAGAGGCGAGCGGGCATAACAAGGGCCGCGCACAGCCGGCGTAAACCTTGACGTCGGGGCGCCCGGCCAGCTCGCAAACGCGCCGCGCATTTTGTTCGGTCCGCGCCAATGGCAGGTTGCCGGCGACCGCAACGATCCCCAGCACCTCCAGCTCTTGCGGCGACGACAATGCCAGCAAGATGGCGACCGCATCGTCGATGCCGGGATCGGTGTCGATGATGATTTTACGCCGTCCCATAACTTCGAGCTGCCGAGCACATGAGGGACAGAAACAGGTGGCCGCTACTGGCGCTTGTTGTGTCCGTTGACGGGCCAATCTATCATCGCGTCACGCGTGTGGAGGAGCCTTTATGGTGCAGCTCGCCGAACTCGATACTGAGCGCGATACGCTCGACGCAACCCTAAGCTACTTTGCCGACACCAAGGCGACGCCGGTGACTGTGGTGGCGCCTCCCGGCGAATCCGACAAGCGCTTGGGCGGTGGAGCGTCCGAGCCGCATCGGGTAACTCTGCGCAACGGGCGGCCGCATATCCCCGAATTCGATATCGAAAAACACGGCTTCCGCTTTGTCCCGCACAATACGCACGTCGCGGATTTCTATGACGAAGACGAGATCCGCCGCGTCTACTACCCGGAAATGGAGGCGCTGGTCAAAGCCGAGACCGGCGCCAAGCGTGTCGTTGTCTTTGACCACACATTGCGCACCGCCGATGACGAATTGCGTCAGGCGGCCAAGATCCGCGAGGTCGTCCGCCGCGTCCACAACGACTACACCGATTGGTCGGGGCCACAGCGGGTGCGCGACCTGATGGGCGACGAGGCCGAGGAGCTGTTAAAGCATCGCTTTGCGATTGTTCAGGTGTGGCGGCCGATCCGCCATCCGGTCGAAAGCTGGCCGTTGGCGATTGCCGATGCGCGCAGCCTCTCGCCTGAGGATATGGTGGTGACCGAGCGGCGCTATCCTGACCGCGTCGGCCAAACCTCCGCGATTACCTGGAACCCTGAACATCGCTGGTACTGGTTCCCGCATATGCGGCCGGACGAGGCATTGGTGTTCAAGACTTTCGAGTCGATGACGGACGGCCGCGCCCGCTTTACCGCGCACACCGCCTTCGAGGACCCGACTACGCCGCCGCATGCGCGGCCGCGAGAAAGCATCGAGATTCGCACCCTCGCGTTTTTCTAGTGGCAATCCTAATCACCCCCCGCGAAGGCGGGGTCCAAGGTGGACGATGTGCAGTTGGCTCTAGATTCCCGCTTTCGCGGGAATGACGGTAAGGCGGGAATGACGGTAGGAAAAAAGGGTACATAGAGAACGGGAGGCATTTTGATGGAACGCGGGCATCAGATCGACATCCGCAACGTCGCGTTCTTCCGCCACGATTACGACGACGAGCATGCCGATCTCAGGCATCTCTACGAGCAGGCCAAGCTCGACCAGTGGAATGCCGCGACCGATATCGACTGGGCGCAGCCGCTTGACAGCGATGGCGGGCTGATCGCCGACGATCTCGTCGACATTTACGGGACAAAGTTCTGGGATCGCCTGACCTCGGACCAGCAGGTCGATGTCAACCGCGCGGTCGCACGCTGGCGGATTTCGACCCTGATGGCTGGCGAGCATGGTGCCATGCTGGTGTGCAGCCAATTGGTCGAGAATGTCCAGGGCCAGGACGCCAAATTGTTTCAGGCGACGCAAGTCGTCGACGAGGGCCGGCACAACGAGGTATTGCAGCGCTACATGGCCTTGCGGCTCGAAGGGCGAAACTACCCGCTTGCCAACAATGTCCGCGAGATCTTCGATACATTGCTCGGCACCGGGGCCTGGTATCTGAAAACCATCGGGCTGCAGCTCGTCGCAGAGACCTTTGCCGTGTCCCTGTTCCGGATGCTCGCCGAATCCTCGAAGGACGCGATTCTGCGCCAAGTCTGCCGCCGCATCCTGCAGGACGAGGCGCGGCATATGGGCTTTGGCATGCTGTCCTTGCCGGCGGTCGTCGCCGAGGCGAGCGAGGCCGAGCGCCGCGAGATGGAGGATTTTGCGGTGTGGGCGTTGAACCGCACCCTGCGCGGCATCTTCCCGCTCGCCGCCTATCAGGAAATCGGGTTTAGCCGCGGTGAAATCGAAGAGATCCGCCAATTGCGCCGCGAACGTGCGGCGGGTGGCGACGAGACCGCGTTCCGTAAGTTCTTCCGCCGCGACCTCCATGCCGGGCTGGTACGTAACCTGCGCAAAGTCGGCGTGCTCAGTGACCGCGTCGCACCCGATCTCGAAGCGCTCGGCATTTCGCTCGTTGCCGCATAATCTGTTGCCGCATGTTTTCGTTCTTGCCGCTCAGTGAAGATAGGACAGACCGATGGCCAACGACCTGATCTCCTGCGATGACCATATGGATTTGGGGCAATTGCCGGCCGATCTGTGGATGACGCGACTGCCGACGGAGTTGCGCGACCGCGCCCCGCATATCGAAGAGCGCGACGGCCAGGCGGTGTGGATCTGCGACGGCAAGGTTTGGGGTAGTTGGGGCGGAAAGCCGCCCGCGACCGGCAACCAGCGCCCGGTCAAGCCGCTCTACAACTCGTTTGACCGCGCCGGCATGTACGACCAGAGCGCTCGCCGGCCCGCGGTTGCCGAACTGCGCCTCGCCGATATGGACCGTGACGGGGTACAGACCCAGGTCATCTTTGGCCCGATCTTTCAGATTTCGACCGACGACCCGGGGCTGCGCGTCGCCTGCTATCGCGTCTACAATGATTGGCTGATGGAATTTTGCAAGGCGGCTCCCGACCGTCTGCTTGGCGTGCCGATGCTGCCTGAAACTCCTGACGCCGCGGCCGAAGAACTGCTTCGGCTCGCTGCCAAGGGCGGAGTGCGGCAAGTCACCCTGATGATCGCCAACATCAGCCCCAAGCTTGACGATCCCGACTGGGAGAAGCTGTGGACCGCACTCGAAAACACCGGGATCATTCTGTCCTGGCACATCACGGTATTTGTCGGCAAGCAGGGCGACCGCGTTGCTGGCAAGGCGGCAAGTGTGTTCGAGAACACCAAGTTCTTCATGGGGAACTTCCTCGAACCGTTTATCGATCTGTTTGCCTGGGGCATCCTCGAACGCCACCCGAAGCTGAAACTGGTAATGGCCGAAGCCGGTACCGGCTGGCTGCCCTGGCTGGTGCAGGAGCTCGACTATCGGCATTGGCGGCTGTGGGAGGCCAAGGAATTTTGGGCTGATAAGGGTGGTGCGGCGCTCGAAACCAAGCCCAGCGAATTGTTCAAGCGGCAGATCTGGGCGACCTTCCAAGAAGATTACGCAGCGATGGCGCAGATCCCGTTTTTTGGCGACGGGCATCTTTTATGGGCGTCGGACTACCCGCACCCAGACGGCGTGTGGCCCAACTCGCACAGCGCGATCGAGCGCCAGATGAAGGATTTGTCGCCCGAGATGCGGCGCAAACTGACCCACGACAACGCGGCCGCGCTCTACGGGCTCAGCTGACGACCCGTCGGGAAGCAGCGATCATTTATCGTCATTCCCGCGAGAGCGGGCACCCAGGGCGGCCAATCCCGTACTTGCCGCTCTGGACCCCCCTTTCGCGGCGACGAGGAGAAAGGGGCGACGGGCACTATCTGTCTGGTGCGCACCACTAGACGGCGCGGAGCGGCCTACTCGCTTCTATAGAAGACCGCGAGCCAGATTGTCGGGGTTGCCGGGTCGGTCCAGTCGACGCGGTGGCGGCGGTGCGGCGCTATGTCGACGATGTCGCCCGGCGCAAGTTGCCGTGGCGTCAGGCTCGTCCGCGAAACGCAACTTGCGGCGCCGGACAGCAACAGCACCCATTCACCTTCGTCCTGGTCGTACCAGAAGCCGGGCGGGCTTGCCTGACCGAGCGAGACGATCCGCTCGATCCGAACACCGGGACGGCTGAGCAGCACATCGACCGCTTCGGCTGCGCTCGCATCGGGCAACGGATCGAACAGGTTCATGATCCTGCCGGGCGCTCCAATTCGGCGCGGTCCCACTGGGCCAGGATGGCCGCGGCCTCGTAAGTGCTCTGCAAGAAGTCGAGCAACGCCTGGTCGGGCGCTGCCGCCTGACGGACCGCGTCATAGGGCAGGATGAATTCGCCAAAGTCATTGTTGTAAATGGCTTCGCGCCGGCCGCACCCGGGCTGCGCCAAACCCGGGCGGCTGCGGGTAAGCGTAAGAATAGAAAATCGGTTGCTCCATGCCGGGTCCGCCCGGCCAAAAGCCGCAGCTGCTGACCTCGTGCGAATAGGCTTCGCGCGTGACCTTGTCGGCGATATTGGGCGCCCCGGGATGCGGCGGGGCGCGGCGGCCGGAAAACCGGGTCACCGCCAGGTCGAAGCTGCCCCAAAAGAAATGCACCGGGCTCACCTTGCCGAGAAAGCGCGCGCGGAACGCGGTGAAGATGCGGTCGGCCTGCAACAACACGCGCCAGAACCGGTTGGCGTAATCCGGGTCATAGGCGGCATGGGTACGGTCCTGTTCGAACCGGATTGGTTCGGCGATTTCGACCGGCGTCGTCCAGATATGGATATCGAGGCCGAGCGCGTGCAGCCGCTGCATGACCTCGCGGTAAAAATCGGCGACCGGTTGCGGCCGCAAAGCGAATGCATCGGCAGCGCCGTCGCTGGTCGCGATCGTCAGCCGATGATCGATAAAATCGAAGCCGATCTCGAATACGCGCTCGCCGTAGGGGATCGGCGATGTCGTCAGCCCGCGGCTCGTCACGTAGAGCGGCACCTGCCACCAGTGATTGATCAGCGGCGCCTGCGCCAGCCGGATCTTGCCGATGATCTGGGTCCACATGTGGAGGGTGGCGCAGGTCTCGCGCCATTCGGAAAAGGCGAGGCTTGGCCAGGTTTCAGGGTTCGGCATCGGCATCTCCTGATAAAGGCGGCACGGCGGCGAGCACGCCGGCAACCGCGCGGCGCCATCCGGCATAACGCTCCTCGCGCTCGGCCGGAGCCATCTGCGGCGTAAAGCGGCGATCGGGTTGCCAGCGATCGGCTATTGTTTCGGGGTCGGGGTAGACGCCGCGCATCAGCCCGGCCGCATAAGCCGCACCCCAGGCCGTAGTCTCGACAATAGCGGGCCGCTCGACCGATGCGGGCAGGATGTCGGCGAGAAACTGCATCGTCCAGTCGCTCACCGTCATGCCGCCATCGACCCGCAATGTGTCGAGCGCGATCCCCGCATCCGCCATCATCGCCGCGACCAGATCGCGCGTCTGGTAGCCGACCGCTTCGAGGGCGGCGCGCGCGATCTCCGCCGGCCCGCATTCGGCGGTCAGCCCGATCAACGCGCCGCGGGCTTGCGCCGACCAATAAGGCGCACCGAGCCCGGCAAACCCGGGCACTAGATAGAGGCGCTGGCGCGGATCGGCCTGCTCGGCCAGTACGTTCGATTCAGCGGCAGTGCTGACAATCCGCAGCCGGTCGCGCAGCCATTGCACCGCTGCTCCGGCGATAAAAATGCTGCCTTCGAGGGCGTAGCAGGTGCGGCCGGCGAGCCGGTAGCCGACCGTCGTCAACAGCCGATGGGTCGAGGCAACGGGTGCGGCGCCGATATTGACGAGCGCAAAAGCGCCGGTGCCGTAAGTCGATTTGAGCATGCCGGGGCGGAAACAACCCTGGCCGATCAGTGCCGCCTGCTGGTCGCCGGCGAGTGCGGCGATCGGGATCGCGGCGCCAAAGACGGCCGGGTCGCTCAGCCCGAAATCGTCGCCGGTGTCGCGCACTTCGGGCAAAATCGCGCGCGGAATCGCGAACGCCTCGAGCAATTCCGTGTCCCAGTCGAAGCGTTGGATATCGAACAGCATCGTTCGCGCTGCATTGGTCACGTCGGTCGCGTGGCGTTTACCTGATGTCAGCCGCCACAGCAGAAAACTGTCGATCGTGCCAAAAGCAATCTCGCCGTCCTCGGCGCGGCGGCGCAGGCCGGGGACATGGTCGAGGAGCCATCGGATCTTGGAAGCCGAGAAATACGGGTCGATGACAAGGCCGGTGCGGCGTTGCACGATCTCGCCCAAGCCGTCCCGCTCCCACCCCGCGCAAATCCGGGCGGTGCGGCGGTCCTGCCAGACGATCGCGTTGTGCAGCGGCCGGCCGGTGGCGCGTTCCCAGACGGTCGTCGTCTCGCGCTGATTGGCGATCCCGATCGCTGCGATCGGTCCATCGGCCGCGGCCATAACCTCTCGCCCGGTGGTCACCACGGAACGCCAGATTTCTTCGGGGTCGTGTTCGACCGAGCCCGGTTGCGGGTAAAGCTGGGTCAATTCGACCTGCGCGTTCGACCGGATTTTGCCCGCCATATCGAATAAAATTGCGCGCGTGCTGGTCGTCCCCTGGTCGATTGCCAGGACATAGGCTGATCCGGTCATCGAGCCCCGTCTCTTCCCTTTTTCGCGGCAAGGCGCATCTTAGCGAAACCAGACATCATGGTTCCCGATCACGGCATCTTGTCCACGAGCCGCTTTGTAACGAGCGTTCCGGATCGTATCGTCGCCGCGCCAGTGCGTTGGGGTCAACAATGAGAACGCCCGCCCTTTTGGTTT
Source organism: uncultured Alphaproteobacteria bacterium (assembly GCA_963777435.1). GTDB lineage: Bacteria > Pseudomonadota > Alphaproteobacteria > ATCC43930 > CGMCC-115725 > AP-15. The sequence goes on along the minus strand of CAVZQT010000003.1, from coordinate 199,211 downwards.
TGCTCGTTTCGATTTTTGCCGCCAGCGCCAATCCCGGCGGGGCCGACACGCCGCAGCAAATTTACCGGGTCGGGGTGCTCTCAACGGGGCCGGAGCCTACCGACCAGAGCCCGTTCGGCGCCGGGCTGATCCGCGGCTTCGCCCGAAACGGATTTGTGCTCGGCAAGAACCTCGCCTTTGAGCGGCGGGCAGCGCACGGCAAGCTCGACAGTTTACCAAAGCTCCTCAACGAGTTAGTCGCCAGCAAGGTTGCGATCGTTATTGCCAGTGGCTATCCCGCCTCGCTCGCTGCCAAGCAGCATACGAGTTTACCGGTCATCATCGTCCGCGCCGGCGACCCGGTTGAGGATGGGCTGGTCGCGAGTTTTACGCGCCCCGGCGGCCATGTTACCGGGCTCTCAGAAATCGCCGCCGAACTGTCGGCCAAGCGCCTCTCGCTGCTAAAAACGGCGGTGCCAAGCGTGCGCCGGGTAGCAATGCTGTGGAACGAAGAGGATCTCGGCATGTCCCTGCGCTACAAGGCGGCGGAAGCGCAAGCGCGCGACCTCGGTCTCGAGGTCGAATCGCTCGGCGTGCATGCCCCGGAAGGCTTCGACGAGGCGTTCGCGAGGATGATGCAAAAACCGCCGGATGCGATTCTGATGGTCAGCGACGTGCTGACCACCCTAAATCGCAAACGCGTGATCGACTTTGCCGCGGAGCATAAAATTCCCGCGGTTTTCGAATATGACTCGTTGGTGCGGGAAGGCGGGCTGATGTCGTATGGTCCCGATGTCACCGAGATGTTCGACCGCGCGGCTGAACTTGCCGTGCGCATCCTGAAGGGAGCCGACCCGGGTCAGCTGCCGCTTGAGACGCCGAGCCGATTTATGCTCGCGATCAATCTGCAAACCGCGAGGAAGATCGGCCTGACGATCCCACCGTCGCTGCTTGCGCGTGCAGATGACGTGGTTGAATAAGGGAGGTGCCGCTTCTTGGTCGTAAAGAACGACCCCGCGTTTGAACTGGCCGGAACGGCTGCAACCGTTGCGCCGCGCCGCTTACGGCTCGGGCTCGCGGTCAAGCTGGCACTCGCCTTTATCGGGCTTGTCTGCCTCGTGTTGGCGGTGAGCGCCGGGCTCGATATGTGGCTCGGCTATCAGCAAGCGGAAGCCGTAGCGGTGCGAATCCAGCAGGAGAAGGCTAACGACGCGGCGGGTCGTATCCAGGAATTTGTATTGGATATCGAGCGCCAGCTCGGCTGGACGACGCCGCGGCAATGGGATGCGCTGCCGCTGGAACAGCGGCGTTATGATTTGATCCGATTACTGCGGGGGGTGCCGGCGATTTCGGAGGTCGCTGAAATCGACGGATCGGGTAAGGAGCAGCTGAGGCTTTCGCGTACCGCACCCGATTTAGTCGCGAGCGGCATCGACTATTCCACAGACCCGCGGTTTTCCGAGACCGAAGCAAAGGGGGTGTGGTTCAGCCCGGTTTATTTTCGCAATCAATCCGAGCCCTACATGACGATTGCCGTCGCGCATGCCGGGCGTCATGCCGGGCGTCATGCCGGAGTGACCGTTGCCGAGGTCAATCTAAAATTTATTTGGGACTTGATAAACTCGACCCAGGTCATGCGCACCGGCTATGCTTACGTCGTTGACCGGCGCGGCCGCCTGATCGCCGATCCCGATCTCAGCCTCGTGCTGCGCGACACCGACTGGTCGCACAAACCGCACGTAGCCGAAGCACTGGCAACCTTGCGCGGTGAGGGGCCGGCTCACCCATCGAACATCGCTGTAGAGCCCGACGGCACCAGGGTGTTGACCGTGTTTGCGCCGGTGCCGCGGCTCGATTGGGTCGTGTTTGTCGAATTGCCGCTGCGCGAGGCGCTGGCGCCGGTGTATGCCTCTCTCTATCGGGTCGCGGCTTTGCTGACGCTCGGATTGCTGCTGGCGACCGGGTTGGGCACGATTTTGGCGCGACGCATGGTTGTGCCGATCCGAAGACTGCAGGACGGCGCCGATCGTCTCGGTTCGGGCGAGCATAGCGCGCCGATCGAAATTCATACCGGCGACGAAATCGAGATCTTGGCCGAACGGTTCAATCAAATGGCGGCCAAGATACGTGAATCCCATGACACTCTCGAAGCCAAGGTCGAGGCGCGCACCGAGGCGTTGCAGGCCAGCGAGCAGACCGCGCGCGAGGCGCGGCTCGCCGCCGAGCGTGCGCTCGCCGATCTGCGCCAGGCCCAGGATCGGCTGGTCGAAACTCAGAAACTCGCGGCGCTCGGCCAGCTGACCGCCGGTATCGCGCACGAGATCAAGAACCCGCTCAACTTCGTCAATAATTTCGCCGAACTTTCGGGCGAACTGATTGACGAATTGAAGGGCGTACTGACAACCGACGGCGCCGCTCTGCCGGAGGAGACTCGGGCCGAAATTGAAGATTTGGCTCAGACATTGAGCGGCAATTTGGGCAAGATCGTTGAGCACGGTAAACGCGCCGACAGCATCGTCAAAAACATGCTGATGCATTCACGAGCCGATGCCGGGGAACGGCGAGCCGCAAACCTTAACGCCCTTGTCGAAGAAGCGCTCAATCTCGCTTATCACGGTGCGCGGGCCGAACACCCGGATTTTAACGTCACCCTGCATCGCGAACTCGATCCTGCGGTCGGCGAAGTCGAGGTTAATCCGCAGGAGCTGACGCGGGTGCTGCTGAACCTGTTCTCCAACGGCTTCTATGCGGTCCGACAGCGCGAGCAGGGCGGCCACGAAGCCGGTTACACCCCGACTGTGTCGGTCACTACCCGGGCTGCCGGCGATCGGATCGAGATCCGGGTCCACGATAACGGCACCGGCATCCCGGATTCGGTGCGGGCCAAAATCTTCGATCCATTTTTTACGACAAAGCCGGCGGGCGAGGGCACCGGGCTCGGCCTGTCGCTGAGCCACGACATCATCGTCAAACAGCATGGCGGCAGTTTCGATGTCGCGACCCAACCTGGGGCGTTCACCGAGTTTATACTGACCTTGCCGCGCCGGATGATGGCAAGCGCTGATGGCGGAGGCCGGGAGCGATGACCGCGACAATCCTCGTGGTCGACGACGAGCCCGATCTCGAAGTCTTGGTTCAGCAGCGGTTTCGCCGCCAGATCCGCGGCGGCGAATTTGGTTTTCGTTTTGCCCGCGACGGTGTCGAGGCGCTCGACATGATCGCCAATGGCGATGATTTCGACATGGTCCTCAGCGACATCAACATGCCGCGGATGGATGGCTTGACCTTATTGCAAAGGATTCAGGAGACCGACGACCCGCTGTCGACTGTGATCGTTTCAGCCTATGGCGACATGGCGAATATTCGCACCGCGATGAACCGCGGGGCATTCGATTTCATTACCAAACCGATCGATTTCGCCGATCTCGAAACCACCATCCGGAAGACGCTCGCCCATATCGAGCGGCTGCGCGACGCAAAGCGGCGACAGGCCGAAGCTGAACGCGCGCATGCATTGTTGTCGCGTTATTTCTCGCCCAACCTTGCCGAGCGTCTGGCAGGCGATCCCGAGGCGGTCGATCTCGGCGGTCAGCGGCGCGAAATCACGTCGCTATTTAGCGATATCGCCGAATTTACCTCGATGATCGAAATACTCGATCTCGAAATCATCGCCCCTCTGTTGAACGACTATCTCGGCGGCATGACCGAGATCGTCTTTGGCCATGGCGGCACCGTCGTAAAAATCATCGGCGACGCCATGCATGTCCTGTTTGGGGCGCCGGCCGATCAGCCCGATCATGCCGCGCGTGGGGTTGCCTGCGCCCTTGAGCTCGATACCTATGCCCAGCGTTTTCGTTCACGCTGGCTCGAGCGCGGCGTTGGGCTCGGGGTGACACGGCTCGGCCTCGAAGCCGGGCCGGCGATCGTCGGCAATTTTGGTGGCGGCAAATTTTTCGACTACACGGCGTATGGCGACACGGTCAACACCGCGGCGCGGCTCGAAGCCGCCAACAAACCGCTCGGGACGCGCATCTGCGTCGGCGAGAGTGTTGCAAGCCGGGTGCCCGGGTTCAAAGGGCGGCCGATCGGGGATTTGATCTTGCGCGGACGCAAGGGCCCGCTGCGCGCGTTCGAGCCGCTGGCGGACGAGATCTATGACGGGGCGGCAACGCAAGCCTATCTCGACGCGTTCGCCAAGCTCGAAGCCGAGGATCCTCTGGCGATGCCGGCGTTTGCGGCGCTCCTCGGGCTGCACAGCGAGGATCATCTCGTCGGGTTCCATCTCCGGCGGCTGCTCAATGGCGGCGCCGGGTCCAAGATCGTGCTCGATTAGCCCACAAATGGCGCGGCTCCCAGCGCCTCAGTCGCTCGCCTCAATCCTCCGGCCGGCAGGTTGGCTGCGGATCTCCGCTGCATTCCAGGCCCGAGCAGCAATCGGCGTTGGTCTTGCAGATCTCGCCTTCGTCCCTGCACTCGGCCGCGTTGGCCTTGGCGATCAAATGCAGATCGATATTCGGTAACAAGGCGCGCTGCTGATCGCTGGCCGTCGCTCCCGCCGCGACCGAGGATGAGGCTCCGCTCGCCGGGTTGTCCGCCCAAGCAAGATGTGGAGCGGCCACGCCAAGCATCAAAAGAAGTCCCACCGCAAGATCGCGCATTTGAGGTCTCCATCGGTCAAATCGGGCCCGTAGCGGGATATTACTCCAGACCCAGACGCCGGAACCGCACCTGATGAATGCGGCCCCTCCGCCGGTGCTCGACCAAGCGATATGGAACGATTGCACGGGCGCGATCGCCGAACCGCTTCCCGCAACGCGTCGGCCGCGTTGATCAGCGAATTGGAACTGGCGGTCGAGCAGGCTCACGATGAAGAAGGTATGCCCAGAACCCGGTTGCGACGATAATCCCGCATCTGTGGAGTATGACGGGGTCGAGAAGGGGGCGAAAGACACTGCCCCGCGTTCCCGGAGCTAAAGGCTTTTTCGACTTACGCGTGCTAGATTCACTGCTTCTCTACCTTCCACCGTAGCCGGGCTTGACCCGGCCACCGACGACTTTCTTTAGTAAAGAGGAGGTGGATGCTCCGGATCACGTCTGATCACGTCCGGGCAGGGGGGCGATCATGAGGCATGCCGTTGCGTTTTGGATTTTGAGGAATTGATTAGCCGCAATCTTTGCGGCGATGATCTTGCTTTGCGCGGTGGGCGGTGCGGCGTTGGCGCAGGACACGGTGTCCGAGGAGGCGGCGCACCGCGCGGCGTTATTGGCGCATTTGCCACAGGATGCGGCGCAGCGGATCTTTGGCCTGGAGAAAACGCCGGCGCCGGGACGGCCCGAGGCGATCGGCTCCTACGAACGCGGCTGTCTCGAAGGCGGTGTCGAATTGCCCGCCGACGGCCCGAATTGGCAGGTCATGCGCCCGTCGCGCGACCGCGCCTGGGGCCATCCGGCATTGATCCAATTCATCGAGCATCTGGCGGCGAAAATGCCAGCCGAGGCCGGCTGGTCGGGGTTCTTGATCGGCGACATCGCGCAGCCGCGCGGCGGGCCGATGCTGACCGGGCACGGCTCGCACCAGATCGGGCTCGATGCGGATATCTGGCTGACCCCGACGCCAAACCGCCGCCTGACGCCATCGGAGCGGGACGAAATGTCCGCAACGGAAGTCGTCGCCGCCGATCGCCTGCATGTCGACCCAGCGGTGTGGAACCGGTCCTATCTCAAAATGTACCGCGCGGTGGCGAGCGAGCCCAAGGTCGCGCGGATCTTTGTCAACCCGGCGATCAAGCGCGAATTGTGCCATGAAGCCGGGAGCGACGGCGCCTGGCTGGCCAAGATCCGCCCGTGGTGGGGGCACGATTATCATTTCCATATGCGGCTCGTCTGCCCGCCGGGGCAGCCTGAATGCCAGGCTCAGGCGCCGCCTCCGCCCGGCGACGGTTGCGGCAAGGAACTCGCCTGGTGGTTCACGCCGGAGGCGCTGCACCCGGCACCGTCGCACGCCAAGCCATTATTGATGAGTAATTTGCCGCGCGCCTGTATGGCCGTCGCCGGAATGCGCGGGGTTTCTGCGGCGAGCGACAAGCCGCGTTAAAACGCCACTCTCGGCTACCGCCCCAAGGAATTATTGTGGTGTGCAAACGGTCATACCCGTGGAGGACGCGATGAGGATGCTGAGGACAGTGCTGCTGGTGGCTGGGTTTGTCCTGACGGCGGCGGTGGCATCGGCGCAGACGCAGACGCAGACTGGGCAACTAGCGGTCGACAACGCCTGGGCGCGGGCGACACCCGGAAAATCCGACATCGGCGCCGCTTATGTCACGATCCACTCGCCGACCGCCGACCGGCTGGTCGCCGCATCGACACCGGTTGCGAAAAAGGCCGAACTGCACACGATGGAAATGTCGGGCATGGTCATGAAGATGCGGCCGATATCCGGCATCGACATTCCGGCGGGCCAGTCGGTTAGTTTGGCGCCGGGCGGCATGCACATCATGCTAATGGGACTGAACCAGCCGTTAAAGACCGGCCAGTCCTTTCCGCTGACCCTGACGTTTGAAAAGGCCGGGACACGCACCGTCAACGTCGCGGTCGAAAAGGTCGGAGCGACGGCACCGATGACCATGCCGATGCCGGCGGCGCAGCATTAGGAGCAGCATAAAGGAGGTCCGCAGATGGCGGGCGAGACATCGGGCGGCGCGGCGCGGCGCGCATCTTCGCGACAACAGCCACGCCTGCTGCTGGCGGCGGTGCTGCTGATCGGATTTGCGATTCTCGGCACCGGCGCGTTTGTGGCGCTGGAATTGCGCGACAGCCCTCGTGGTGCGGCCGGCACATTGCTCAGCAGTGCTATCGGCGGCCCCTTTAAATTGGTCGACCAAAACGGCAAGACGGTCACCAACACCGATCTCGAAGGCAAATGGCTGTTGGTCTATTTCGGCTACACGCATTGCCCCGATGCGTGCCCGACCGCGCTCAACAATATCGCATTGGCGTTGCGCGACCTCGGCGCCGAGAAGAAGGAGGTGCGCCCGGTCTTTATCACGGTCGATCCCGAGCGTGACACCGCGTCGGCAATGAAGGACTACGTCGCGGCGTTCGACGCGCCGATCGTGGCGTTGACCGGCAGCGACGCGGCGATTGCCCAGGCCGCCAAGGAATACCGCGTCTACTACGCAAAGCATTCCGAAGCGGGCGGCGAATATTCGATGGACCACTCGTCGATCATCTATGTGATGGACCCGAAAGGCCGCTTTACCGCGTCATTCACCGGCGAGGACCCGCCCGAGCAAATCGCCGCCCGCCTCAAAAAACTGCTGACCTAGCGCGGCTTCCCGGATCGCGAGTGGGCATCAGCCGCCGCGAAGATCTCGCGAGCCTCTCTCTCCAATCTGGCGGCTTGAGCCAGCCAAAGACCCACTTGGTCGAGTTGGAGCGAACGAAACGCCCCAACTTTTGGCGTACGCTCGCAACCTTGGCGGCATCAATATTTAAATTATGAAATCGCCCGCTGCATGTGATTTAATTCACGCTAGGGTTGTCAATAGCCGCTGTACTTTGGGCATGTGATTTCTTTGCGGCCGCCGATAGAGACACACAATTCTCGTCCCGCAGGCGGCTCGCCTTCCAGCTCGGAGCTAGACCCGATGGATCAAATCGAGGTTGTTCATGAGCACGGGCAAGACCTGGTCGTTGCTCCACAACCTGCCGAAGCCCTGGTTGCGCAAATCAGAGCCGCGATCAAAGAGGATATCGCTGTCGAGCGGTCCGAATCTGCGCAGATTGCGTTATCGCGATTTGCCGCGTTGGTGGACCAACTCTCGTCCAGCGATTTGGACAAGGTCGGGGCGCAGGTCAGCACCATTTTGCCCGCATTATCTTCCGCCAAGCCAAACATCGCCTTTGCCGAACGCGCCATAGTGAACATCGGAAACACCCTTCTTAAGACGCATGGCGGTCTCCCTGGTTTGATTTATCGTCTTACCAATGGCTCTCCGATCGTTGCAGTTTATTTTGCTCTTATTCTATCGTTGGTATCGTTTCTAGTCTGCATATTGATCTACCATGTGATAGCATCGAGACATATGCTTCCGATATTTATGATATTTGCCGGTCCAGAGTTTCTCACCACGGTAACTTTCGGCTTCCTAGGCGCCATGGTAAGTATCGCCTTTCGACTGGATACGACGGAAATCGAGAGAGTAGGATTAGTTCCGCTTTTCATGACGAATCTGGTCAAGCCTTATATCGGCGCGATGTTTGGTCTAATCGTATATTGTATACTCGAAACAAAAATAATAACGATCGCCGGGATCAACGACAGCCCGGTACAAACGCTCGCAAAGCTGCAATCAGCCACCCCAGCCGATCGCATTTGGGTGGTCGGGGGCGATATCTTTACCGTGCACGATTACCTCCTATTATTCATATCGGCGTTGGTAGGATTTTTATCGGGTTTTAGCGAACGCTTTGCGGCGGACCTGATCGATAAATCCTCGCAAGCATTTACCGGTAGCTCGCCGAAAGGGACAGACGACAGGAGGTAGGCGCGGTAAGTGGAATGCGCCGGCTTTCGGCCGTAAAAAGATCCGCGACGCGATGGCGAAAGGAGATCGACCGGCGCCGCGAGTCACCTATCCATGCCGCCCACATTACAAAGCCTCAGCGGCGAGCGCCTGGTCGAGGTCGCGGATCAGATCGTCGGCGCTTTCGAGACCGATCGACAGCCGCACGACATCGGGGCCGGCCCCCGCCGCCGCGCGCTGCTCGTCGGTCAATTGCCGATGCGTCGTCGAAGCCGGGTGCAGGATCAGGCTGCGGGTGTCGCCGATATTGGCGAGATGCGAAAACAGCTGGACATTTTCGACCAGCCGCGTGCCAGCCTCGTAGCCGCCCTTGACGCCAAAGGTGAAAACCGCCCCCGCCCCTTTCGGCAAATATTTCCGCGCCAGCTCGTAATAGGGGCTGTCGCGCAACCCGGCATAGGAGACCCAGGCGACGCGCGGATGGACGGCGAGAAATTCGGCGACCTTGCGGGCATTCTCGACATGCCGCTCCATCCGCAAATGCAAGGTTTCGATGCCGGTCAGGGTCAAGAACGCGTTCATCGGCGACAAGGTCGGCCCGAAATCCCGGAGCGCCACCGCCCGCGCCTTGGTCGTAAATGCGAAATCGCCGAAGTTCTCGAAGAATTTGAGGCCGTGATACGCCGGCTCGGGGTCGGTCAATGACGGGAAGCGGTTGCCCTGGCCCCAGTCGAAACGCCCCGATTCGACGACGATGCCGCCGAGCGCATGGCCGTGCCCGGACAGGAATTTGGTCGTCGAATGGCAGACGATGTCGGCGCCCCATTCGAACGGCCGGCACAGATAGGGGGTGGCGAGCGTGTTGTCGACAATCAGCGGAATGCCGGCCTCGTGCGCGATTGCCGCCACTTTTTCGATATCGACAATAATGCCGCCGGGATTGGCGAGGTTCTCGACAAAGATCGCCTTGGTGCGCGCGGTCAGCGCGCGGCGGAAATTCTCGGGATCGGCGGGGTCGACAAAATCGCATTTCCAGCCGAGCTTTTTGAACGACAGCCCGAACTGGGTCAGCGAGCCGCCATAAAGATTGCGCGAGGCGAGAAACTCGTCGCCCGGCTCCATCAACGTGAAAAAGATCAGGAACTGCGCCGCATGGCCCGAGGCGGCGGCAACCGCGGCGCGGCCGTCTTCGAGGCTCGCGACCCGCTCTTCGAGCACCGCGACGGTCGGGTTGTTCAGCCGCGCGTAGATGTAGCCGAAATTGTGCAGGTTGAAGAGCGAGGCGGCGTGATCGACATCGTCAAAAACATAGGCCGCGGTCTGGTAGATCGGGGTCGAACGCGCGCCGGTCACCGGGTCCGGGGCCGCACCGGCATGGATCGCGCGCGTTTCGAAACCGTGGACCATGTTTTGCCCCGCCCCGGCAGAGCCCGACGCGGCCGGGCGCGCCCTGACCCGGCGGGCGAGCGGCGGCTCGGGCGCGCGGTTCCTGATGATGCCGCTATTGACGCCGCTCCACGACAACTCGCCGCCGAGCCGGCCGAACTCGATCTTTGGGCAGCGGTTCATGATCACTTCGATGCCGGCGGCCTCGGCCTTTGCCGCGGCTTCGTCATTGCGGATGCCGAGCTGCATCCACACCACCTTGGCGCCGATCGCGATCGCGTCATCGACGATATCAGGCGCCTCGCGCGCCGCGCGGAAGACATCGACCATGTCGACGGGCTCGGGGATGTCGCGCAATGAGGCGTAGACCTTCTCGCCGAGCAAGCTCTCGCCGGATATGCCCGGATTGACCGGGATCACGCGGTAGCCTTTGTTCTGCAGATACTTCATGACGAAATAGCTGGGCCGGTTCCAGTTCGACGACGCGCCGACCATCGCGATCACGCGCACCCGCTGCAAAATCGCCCGCAACTGCCCGTCGGAATAAGGAATAGGTTCGAGACCGCTCATGACGCTCGCCGATCAAAGTTGGCCGCCGCCATCTTCAGCCCAGCGCCGGACCGGGTGTCAACCCACCTCCGCCTAAGCCGAGAGCCCGAGCAATAGGCGCTCTCCTGGCCGTCATGCTATAACGGCGGCGCACTTGGCCGGGCATCTTTGGCACTGTGGAGTCGCGAAATGACAAAGCTTCTCGAACAGGCAATCGAGAAAATACGCGGACTTCCGGAGGCGGATCAGGACGCTGCGGCCGAACTGTTGCTGATCGTTGCGGCGCGAGCAACCGCAACGGAAAGGCTGGACAGTGCGACGCGGGCGGCGGTGCGTGAGCGATTGGCGCCGGCGCGCCGGGGCGAGTTTGCCACTGAAGACGAGATCGCAGCGATTTTCGATTTGGCTCGCCGCAAGGAATGAGAGTCCGCTACGCGGTGTCCGCTCGCGCGGACCTCGCAGCGATACGGTCCTACCTGAAAGAGCGCAACCCGAGGGGGGCAGCCGCGGTAATGGCGCGATACGGCAGCGCATCGACTGGCTTGCCGACTTCCCGCTGATCGGCCCCGAAACCGATGAGGCAGGCGTCCGTGTGCTGCCGCTCGTCCGTTATCCCTATCGGGTTTGGGAAATGCCAATAGCGGACTAATTAGTGAATTTTCCGAGTTGTTTCCAAAGGGCGACTTCTTTGCGCTCAAGCTCGCGACGTTCCTCCATGATCTGCATGCGTTGCGCCTCGATCTTTGCCGCAATTTGATCGATGGTTTTGAGGATCGAGTGCGGAAATACAAAGCGCGTCACATCATCTTCGGTCACCGTTGTTTGACCACTCGCACCGGACTCCGCTCGGCGAAACTGCATTTGTCCGAGCGGCGATGCCAGCAGGTAAACCAAAGCGAGGGGACTTAGCTCAACTGGGCGGAGGATGACCACATGGCTATCAATCGTGAACTCCTTCGTCCAATCGAAGAGAACCGGTTTCCCGATACTGACGCCGCCATCGACGGTCAGCAGAACGTCACCCTTTCGTAGCTTCCGCTCGCTCGAAAGTGTATCGAAGTCGTCGCGGCTTATGTGACGGCAGTCGGATACCCGAACAGTGAGATTTTGAATGGAAAGCGTGTTGATGACCGGCACCGAATCATCCGCCGGCTGGTCCAAATACTCAGGCTGTATCCCTTTCGCGAATGGATTAGGTAGGAAGTCTCCCAGCTCGAAGAACCCCGCTGCACGGACCTTTGCTTCAACCGAGAGCACATCTGCGTCTGCCTGTTTAGCATCACAGCGCAAAGCGTAGTTGCTCGATATGAGCCGGAGTGACGAGGTAAACGTTCGCGGGGGTGGGAAAGCTTGTCGGAGCTTCATTTTTATTCCCACACGACTGAGGTACGGACCAAGTCAAGCACGGTTTGAGGAGATGCTGCGTCGATCAGGACGTCACATTCCTCGTCGGCCAGGTGAAGGTTTGTGATCAGAGATCCAGTGGTTCTGCCCGTAAACAGACAGAGCTGATTGGCACGCGCCTTCTCTCTTCGTTTACTGAGTTTGTAACCAATTTCGGTGACAAGAAAAACAGGAAACTCATAATTTAGCGTCTCAGTAACTTGGGTAAATTTATGCCATCTGCATAGATCCTGAAACCCGGCGGTGCGCATGAGCTCCCGATAGTAACCCGCAGCATCCTCGCCTGCTAAACCTGACCAGTCTCTTGTCATCCGCAGCAGCGCCGGCGACTTGCCACCCTTACTGACCCAATCTCGGTCGGTGATGACAGGGGATATGTTCTTCAGGAACCGCTCGGCCACCGCAGAGCCGCTGTTTTCGCTCGCGAAATTCTTCTTGAGAGCCGCCGCGGCGGCCTTGACGTGGGTCTCGATTTTCTCGGTGACTTTTTGCCAGGCCGTGTCCCATCCCGCGACTCGCGCCGCAGTTTTCTTCTGAGCAAAGACCAAACTGGTGAGGGTAGGTGTGTCAATAAATATGTTTCGTGGCATTGACACAATGCAGCGGATGTTGAAAAACCGATATAGGAATATTCTCACGTCAACCATCTCTTTGGCGTTAAGCAGTGACTCGGGCAAGACAACCGCCAGGCGACCGCCTGGCTTGAGCAGTTGGAAGCATCGCTCTAAGAAAAGTCCTTCGCTCGGTGTGCTTTCTGGCAACGTGAATGTCGTCGACAGCTTGGCTCGTGTCTCGGCAGCGAGAGTGATGCCGAAAGGTGGATTGAACATTGCCGCGTTGAAGGATTCGCACACGTCCGGGGCATACTGTGCGCGGGGTACGGAGCGCTGCGCTTCACCGCAAGGGCGCAGCCTCGGATCGGTATAACGTGAAAGGGGCTGGAATGCGTCGTCTTTGAGGATGTGCGCTGATCCATCACCGTGCAGGACCATGTTCACCTTGGCCGTGATCGCCATGATGAATTTGGGATCGAATCCATAGATAAACGCCTCTGCCCAGTAGTTAGGCTGATCGTCTGAGAGGCGAGCATTGTAGAATTGCCCTAAATCATGATCCCTCACAAGGGACTTAGCATCGCCTTTCACCGTAGCAGTGATAGTGTTCATTGCCTGCAGTAAGAAGGTTCCCGACCCACAGGCCGGGTCAATGACGTAGGGTAGTCGGTTTTCAGGGTGGTTCGATTGCTGCCAGACTTGGCGCGTTAGCCCCGCCAAGTCAACGACCTCCACCATGAAGCGGACGATGTTGTCGTGAGTGAAGTACATTCCCCGATCCTGCTTGAAACCTGCTCGGAGAATTTCCTCAAAGAACGCTCCAATGATATCTCCATGGCGCGCCGCCCCCTTGGTGATCGAGATAGCTTGGAGCGCTTGAACCACCGCCTTTACGCTGGCTGGCGAGAACTCCTTGGGATTGATCTCGTCAATCTCGGTAGCCGCGGAGTCTATGTGTCTGTTGTATGCCGACACATACAGCGCGTTGACGCGCTTGAACACTTCGTCGGCCGATTCTGGCTTGCCGTTTCTATTGAAAATCTGAAACTCGTACGCTTCGCCCGTCTTGCGGGTGCGCTCGTCATAAATCTTGGCCAGAAGGCATTTAACCAAGTTGACAAATATCGTATTGTCCGGGTGCTCGCCGAAAAACGCGTTGTGGAAGGCAAATGCGACCGCTCTGAAATCGGCCTGCGTGCTATCCAGGTCGAGGTCGTTCGGCCCTTGGTTGACGTATGGCTCGAATTCGAGACCTCGGTAGTCCTCTGGGAAAACTGGCGAGTGAGGTTCACCCTCCTCCCTCCAAGCGTCGTAGGTTTTGTGCTTCGTGTAATCGATGCAGACAGCGCGGATTTTCGGCTCGTTTCCTTTAGGTTCGACCGTCGCATAGACCAGCAGTTTTGGCGAACCAACTAACGGTGCTGTACCAAACAGCTGGTTTTTGATGGCATCATCTTTCTCATGTTCAAAGTCGCTTGCGGCCTTTAGTTCTACCACAGCGTAAGGAAGCTGGTCCTCATCACGGATGATGATATCGACCTCGTCGGATTTGCTGCCTTTGCTGCCATGCGCGAAGTGAATCTCATGGCCTAGCGCTGCGAGGGGGTATCGATAGGCTTTGCAGTGAAGCAGGCCGATCATAACGGCGTGGGCAAGCTCCTCAGGGTCGGCCGATTTGATATGGCTCTCGTCCGAGGCAATCGCCGAGTTATAGGTGACGGTTCCGGTAGTTTTGTTGATAGTGACGGCAGCTCCGCCTAGTCCATCGATGGCATCAAAATACCAAGCCTTCTCTTTGATAGTCAGGGCTCTCGCCATTTCTCTACCTTCTGTTTCTCATGGCTTTTACACGGCGGAGCGGAATGGCTAGGGATTGAGCCGCGATCTGTCTCTGATTTCGGCGAGCTTCCGAGGTTGTCCGTCGGGGCAAGTCACCTGCCAGAAATTCCAACCGTTCACAGAGGCGTAGCGGCCGCAGCGGGTCGTGAAGCCTGTCTCGGCCGTAATCGCCTGGCCGGCGGCCGTAGGTGGCGAGGCATAGGTCTGCCCTCGATGTGAGAATTTCCCATCGATCCTTAAACGAGCTTGGATTCGCTTGCCGGTATAGAAACCGAAAATGCGCGCCGGGGCCGGAATGAGGCCGCTCTCAATAAGGTCTTTGATGTGAAGCGGGAACAGCTCTGCGCCCGCCGCTGTCGATCCGCGAACGCCGGAGCGGCTGGCATCGACTTTTCGGTTCATCGGCGGCTAACCTCCCAAGATGCGGGCAAAATTTAGCATAGCGCGTGTGGTGCTTCGGTTTTCTTAAGATCGATTGCTATAGTTGCTCAATCCTCTTCCAAGCTCGCATCGCCGACGCACTGCGTGATCCCAGGGTGTAAACTCATATAAAAGGAGGGCTTTGAAATGGCAGGGACCTCGGCGAAACGGCCTGTTCGATTCTCGCGGACTGAAGCTCGTGAGCAGTTGCCCGATGATCTAAAAGGAATTTTTGATGTCCTCTGTGAGGAGACATTGAAGTGGTCACATTATTATTACGGAACGTCTCTCATATCCTATTCAATTATAATGCAGCTCGTGAGAGACGGATGGCGCAAAACTTAGAAAGTAGGGTAAGTCGAGCTCGCGAAACCCACCGTCTCCGTTCGATATAATATGCAGGCAGCAGGAACGGGTGATTATTTCAGGAGGGCCGGAATGAGCGAACTGCGCCGCATAACCGTCGATCCGAACCAATGCGGCGGGCGTCCCTGCCTGCGAGGCTTGCGCATCCGCGTGAAGGACGTGCTCGATCTGCTGGCCGCCGGCGCCAGCCGGGAGGAGATTCTCGAAGATTACCCGCTGCTCGAACCCGGGGACATTACCGCCGCTCTCGAATACGCGGCGCGGCAAAGCGACCACCCGGTGCTGCGCATCGCCTGATGCGTTTCCTCGTCGATGCGCAGCTTCCCCCCGCTCTCGCCCGGTGGCTTGCGGGAAACGGGCATACGGCCGAGCATGTCGCCGACCGAGGTTTGGAAGCCGCCTCCGATTCCGCGATCTGGGACTGCGCCTTGCGGGACGCGGCGGCGATAATCACCAAGGAAGAAGACTTCGCGGTGCGCAAGACGCTCGGCAATACCGGTCCGGCCGTGGTCTGGATCAGGCTGCCAAACACGCGGCGGCGCGAACTTCTCGCGCGGCTTGAGAGCGTCATGCCCGATATTCTGTCGGCGTTGGAACGCGGCGAAACCTTGATCGAGGTGATATGAAGACCGCCAGGAGAACTGGCCGGCCCGCTCGCCTCGGCTGCGGATTACCAGGTTAGAGCGGGGGCTTTTAGGCCGATGCCGCCGTATTTTCCGGTGAAGCCAAAGAGGCGCATTTGGCAGGGCCAGGTTGGCGCGCAATCAGCGCCGGAGTTTGGGCGCGCGAGGCGCGGGGTTGACGGCGGCGCGCCGAGATCGGCCGGTGGCGGCTGCAATATCAGCCGCTGCGGTTCGGGCGTGCGGCTGCCGCCATCTGATGCGGGCCGCTGTGCTGCGGCGGGCGCCGCCGGCAGCGATATTGCTCCGAGCAGTGCTGCGGTGGCCGCGGTTGCCCGGAGCGGCCCCAGGATTGTCCGCCAGATCGGGCGGTGGATTATCGCGCGGTGAATTAGAGCGCTTTCAGCATCGCCTCGGCGCTGGAGACCTCGTATTGGCCGGGCTGCTCGACGTGGAGCGCCTTGACGACGCCGTCATCGACCAGCATCGAATAGCGCTGCGAGCGCATCCCCATGCCTTCCTTGACGCGGTCGAGCTCGAGCCCCATCGCCTTCGCAAAATCGCCGCTGCCGTCGCCGAGCATGACGATCTTGCCGTCGGCGCCGTGCTCCTTGCCCCAGGCGTTCATGACAAACTGGTCATTGACCGCGATGCAGGCGATCGTGTCGACACCCTTGCCCTTGAGCTCGGCGGCGTGCGTCACATAGCTCGGCAGATGGCGTTGCGAGCAGGTCCGGGTAAAGGCGCCGGGGACCGCAAACAACGCGACCTTTTTGCCGCGAAAGAAATCCTCGGTGCTGACCGCCTGGACGCCGTCCGGGGTCACATAGCGCAATGTCGCCGACGGCACCTTGTCGCCCACCTTGATCGTCATTTATCGCCCCTCCTGAATGTCGCTGCCATATCCCACCACAGCCGCGCGCCGGCATCAACCGTCGCGATCCGGGCGGCCGCTCGGGCCAGGAGAGGCGGCATCATCCGCAACCTAATCCCTCCTCCGTCAAGGGCGGCGTTCCCCGAATTGGGAGCGGCTTACGAATGGCGATGGATCGGATCGACCCAGCGCACTTCCTGCGGGCGTTCGGCGGGTTCGATATCGAGGTTGACGACCACCGCCTCATTGTCGCTGCGCACCAGCACGCATTCGAGCGTCTCGTCGGTCGAGGCGTTGATTTCCTGGTGCGGCACATAGGGCGGAACAAAGATGAAATCGCCCGGCCCGGCTTCGGCGACGTATTCGAGATGCTCGCCCCAGCGCATCCGCGCCCGCCCCTTCAGCACATAAATCACGCTTTCGAGGGCGCCGTGATGATGCGCGCCGGTCTTGGCGTTGGGGTGGATCTTGACCGTCCCGGCCCAGATCTTTTGCGCGCCGGCGCGGGCGAGATTGATCGCCGCCGCCCGGTCCATGCCGGGGGTCTGCGCGGTGTTCGGATCGAGCTGGTCGCCGGGAATGACCTTGACCCCGTGGATCTTCCAATCGACCGGTTCGTGCGCTTGCCTCTCGCCCATCTTGACCGCCCCTAGCTGCTCGTCGGAGAGCGTTGATATGTGCTCGGCGATGCACCTTCAACAGGTGCTGGGCTGTCGTATTACGACATTTAACTGTGATTAACCCTTTGGCGCTACCGCCAAAATCGGCCCTTGACGCGAGTATATTTCGATATATCTAAGATACGTCCGACACACGAAGGAAATACCGTGACCGATCAATCCACCCCACCAACCTACCTCAACGGCTATCACGCCCATGTCTATTACGATGCAATGACAAAGCGGTCGCACAGCGGCTCGCCGCCGCTCTTGGCGGCAAATTCGATGTCAGGTTCGGCGGCTTTTTTGACAAGTCCGTCGGCCCCCATCCCCTCCCCAATCTGCAGGTTATCTTCACCGCAGCAGAGTTCCAAAACCTCGTCCCGTGGCTGATGCTGAACCGCGAGAAGCTCGACATTCTGATCCACCCGCTCACCGACGACTTGGTCGATGACCACAGCCGCTACGCGATGTGGCTCGGAACCCCGGTTCGGTTAAAGCTTGAAAGGTTGCGGCGGTCGTACCAGCCGGCGTTGTTGCCGACCGACCTATTGCCGGCCGCCTGACCCCGCCGAGGCCGAGTTCTGCATCGCCTCGGTCCAAAACCGGAGCGGTGCTCTTTTCGAAAAAAAAGGAAATCGATATGTTCGCAAATCGACATGGCCGCGGTGAACCGCGGCAAGCAAGAAGCGGCTTTGGCTTTGGCCGCCATTTTCGCGGTCACCAGCACGGCGGCGGGCGCGGCGGCAGATTGGGCCGGGTCTTTGAGCACGGTGATCTGCGCTATGTTCTGCTCCGCTTTGTCGCCGAAAGGCCGCGCTATGGCTACGAACTGATCAAAACGATCGAAGACCAGTTCGGCGGGTTGTACAGCCCCAGCCCGGGCGTCGTTTACCCGACACTGACCCTGCTCGAAGAGCTTGGCTATGTATGCGCCGAGAGCGGCGGCGGCACCAAAAAGCTTTATTCGGTGACCGAGGAAGGCGCAAAATTTCTCGATGCGAACCGGGCTCTGGTCGACGGGATCTTTAGCAGAATGGCGGAAATGAGCCGCGCCATTGGCGACGGTCCGGCGCCGGAAATACGGCGCGCGGTCGGCAATCTGGAGATGGCGTTATCGATCCGGCTCAGCAAAGGTCCGCTGAGCCCGGAGCAATTGCGGGCCGTCACCGATGCGCTCGACCGCACGGCAACAGAGATCGAACGCGTCTAATCACCATTCTCGGAAATTCCCAATGAAACTCGCGGTGCCCGATTTGGTCTCGAACTCGTACTTTCCGGCGGCGGCCGCGGTCGAACTCGGCTTTTTCGCAGCCGAAGGGCTCGACCTGTCGCTCGAATTGGTGTTCCCGGTCGACCGCGCCTATCGCGAGATGCGTGACGGCAATATCGATTTTGTCGGCGGCTCGGCGCATTCGGCATTGGCCGCCTTTCCCGAATGGGAGGGGGCAAAGCTGCTCTGCGCCCAGGCGCAAGGGATGTACTGGTTTCTCGTGATGCGCGCCGATTTGGCGGCGCGGCGCGGCGATGTCGAGATCGTCAAGGGCCGCACGATCGGTGCCGCACCCTGGGTCGAGATGGGCTTGCGGCGCTTATTGCTGGCCGCCGGGATCGACCCGCAGCGCGACCAGGTCACGATAGCGCCAGTGCCGGGCGCTGTGGCGGAGGGCGGCGTCGTCAATTTCGGCATGACCGCCGCCAAGGCGCTCGAAGACGGCGTGATCGACGGCTTCTGGGCCAATGGCATGGGCGCCGAGATCGCAGTGCGGCGCGGGGTTGGGACCGTGGTGCTCGATGTGCGGCGCGGCGATGGCCCCAAGGAATGCTTTAATTACACAATCTCGGCATTGGCCGCGACCGACCGGCTGATCGGCGAGGCCCCGGATGTCGCGGCGGCCGCGGTGCGGGCCTTGGTCAAGACGCAGGAGGCGCTCAAAGCCGATCCCGGGCGCGCCGCCGCGGTCGGGCATAAATTGTTTCCGGCGGATGCGGCGGCGCTGATCACCGATCTGATTCGCCGCGACCTGCCCTATTACGACGCCGCGATCTCGCGCGAATTTATTGCCGGCATGAACCGGTTCGCCCGCGATGTCGGGATTTTGCAGGGCGACCCGCCCTACGAGCAAGTCGTGGCGACCCAATTCGCCGAGCTCTGGCGCGGCTGATATCCTCGAACCCCCTGCCCTTCCGGGCACGCGGGGGAGTTGGTGCGGGCCGCTCGCGCCGTGGCTCAGGGGTTGGCCGTTGTCCTTTGCGCGGGGCGCCCCGCAACGGCCGTCGCCGTCAGGCGGAGGGCGTGTAGGCGCGGCCGGGCGGATAGGTGTCGTGCTTTGGCAGATCCGGGTTCATATGGTCCCAGGGCTGGGCGCTTTTGACAAAGATGTCGGCCTCGGGGCGAAACTCACTCGGATCGTCGAGACTGCCGACCCGCAACCCGACAATGTCCGGACGCGCCGACACCCGGATAAACAATGGCGAGCCGCACTCGCCGCAAAACGCCAAACTCACCTCGTTGCCGGCGTCGCTGCCGCGCACATAAAGCTTGGGGTCACCCTTGGTGACGCGAAACCCCGCCGCCGGCACCCGCATCGCCGCAATAAACGCCGACCCGCTCTGATACTGGCAGTCGCGGCAATGACACAATAGCGAAAACAGCGGCTCCCCCGCCGCCTCATACCGCACCTCCCCACACAAACACCCCCCACTCCTGAAATTCGCCATCACCACCCTTTCTTCATAAGTTATTTGTAAGCCTATCCGCAGGTCCATCAGAGTGGGATCAGATCCACAACGCGATTAAGATGATTCAAATTTTAGTTGCCCGCCAAACGCTTTTTCGTTGATCCCGGCGCGGCAGCCAAAGCTTTACGTTGGTTCGGAGTGGATCCATCATCCGCAACCCAACATAGAATTGGAATGCTAGCGCGCGTACGCTCCCTAGTTTAACCTTGCTCTGCCAAGCACCGCTTTATTGGTGACGGCCGAGGGCAGTCTCCGTGAGCAAACCCAACCAAAGGCACTAAATGCAGCACCGACGGCCTCTGAGTACCTTGAGTAACGTCCGGAACAGCTTTCGCCCATTCTTCAACGCGCAAAGGAAGCGCCCATTCTGGAAGCAGATGCAGGCAGTCCGGCAGCAAGTGCAGCCCAAAGATTACGCCAGTGTCTTCGCTATAACCGAAAACAACACCGCCTATCCATTCCCGGGGCTTGGAAATACCTTTCCACAAGTTGCTCGGACGGTTCCAAACGGCAGCTTCCGCGGCTTGAAAGCCCTGGAACTCCACCGAGAGCTAGCCCTGCAGGTGGCGCGGCTAAATCACCATGTGGTAAAGCTCATAGCTGCCCTGCAGAGTCTCGCGGAAATAAACGAGTGCTTGGCCGCTCAGGCTTTTGAAGACGCCGCGGCCCTGATAGTGGTGCATAAGCAAAAATATGGAATGTCCCTAGTGCTTCTCAAAAAGGAGCTGCTGTTGGCAGTGGAACGGCACGGTCTTTCGGGATTGGCGGGTGCCTATAAGAGACTAACAGAAGGTGACGAAAGCACAGTTTGGGCGTTTCTCTGCCACTTTGTCTATGACGTGATGGACCCATCCTTCCATCCTTATCTCGCCACCCGGGCTTGGCTGCGTGTTTCAGAGGAACGGCGGCACACGAGCGAGTGGTATGTTCGGCTCTTGGAAGAATAAATTCTAACTCGCTCCGAGACCGAAAGGACCCTATCATCGACTATCTTGCGATTTAGCGGCCTATCTCTCGTAGACCTCGCCATATTACTGTGGCGCAAGCGAACGGTTCACCCACGTGGCGTCTGGCTTCACAGCGCCTTCGACCATTTGGATACACAGATAAAAGATGTCTTAATCGAGAAATTCTCGATGCTGCAGATCGGTGTCCCTAGAGCGTACATGTTCTCCGGCCGGTCACCGCCAGATATTGAAGTTTATCGCACCAGCTTCTGTTTCAGTGATATTGCCTGCGTCGCCACTTGGCGTGCCCATGTCAATGGGCTGATCTTCGCCGAAAAATTTAAGATGCCCAGTCTTGAGGACGATGAGGAGCACCTTCGTTTGGATAGAGCCGCGACTGCGATCGCGGCCGCGCCGCACCAGTGCCAGAAGCAAATCGAGGATCTCCAGGGGTGGGAGGAATGCTTCCTTAGTCCGGGGTCCAAGATTGCCGATCAGAAATTTCTGACTGCCCTGGTGACAGCCGAGAGTCTCAGGAAAATGGCACAGGCCCCCGGGACCGACCCGGTTTCCGTCGCCCATCTACTTGCAAGCGTCGAGGGCGTGTACCTCTATACCCCAACGGACACTCTCAAAGAATTGCTTGAAGCCGACTTTTCGCGCTCCTCTCCCCTGCTCTGCTTCCTTCTTCATGAAATGATCTATCGACGGGATAGAACTCAGGACAACGAACTCGAGCGTCGCCTGTCCTTTATGAGGCTTTTCAATGGGGTGTCAGCGACATCAGTAACCGAACTCCTCGACGAGATTGCCCTCTCCAGCGTAAATACGGCGATCCTGATCGCCAGAACTTGTACGCGCATGTTTCTTGAGCGCCTTTATCTGATGATGACCTCCCTCAAAGATGTCATCGAGACGAGGCTACGCGTTTGCCGCTGGTTGCTCGACCGGAAATTTGACAACAATGATAGCCTCTCGGAGGAGTGCGATGCTCTTGAGCGGGAGCTGGCAAATCTCGATGCCCGATCGGATCTCGACAGCACGCGCGTGCACGTGGATGAAGAAGCGCTCCGTGAGTGGTTCAATACAACACAGCTGGCGAGTGCTACCCGATACATTCAGACGGTGCTTGCCGAGGGCCCCGCGGGCCACTTTGGGTCGTTGCTGAGCTTTTACTCTAGAAGGGAAAAGAAACGGACGGATCCCGATGAGGAGGATCTTTCCGCCGATACTCAGATCGGTTCGGAGTTTCTGCTTGTAAACATTGTCGATGCTACTCTCAAGGCTTTTGCGTCGGATCGGACTTTCGGCCTCAATTCTTATCTGAGTCGTAGGATCCGGCATGGTACGCTCAGCGGGTATGTGATGACACCGGTCGCCCGGATCCTGACCCGCTTGTTGGAAGTCCAGGATTTACGTGAGCAAGACCGAGAGCCAGACGATTTGTCCGGCATTAGCTCCCTCGCCCAAGATTGGCGAAGATACCTAGTCAGCGAGTTGGACGAAATTCGAAAGGATGTGATCCAGATTAAGACGGAAGAGCACCCCAGAGGACTGATCAGAGCCACCTGGCGAACGGCAGCTAACATTGCCCATGTGGACGCGACGATTGGGCGTGTCAGGAGCCGCGTGGTTGAGACCGGCGGTGTCTACGACATTTTCCCGGACATTCACTCGCTTTGCTGGGACTGCCTGGAATCAGATCTT
Organism: uncultured Alphaproteobacteria bacterium; assembly: GCA_963777435.1. Lineage (GTDB taxonomy): Bacteria > Pseudomonadota > Alphaproteobacteria > ATCC43930 > CGMCC-115725 > AP-15. The sequence continues at coordinate 176,640 of CAVZQT010000003.1, read as the reverse complement.
GCTCAGCTACGTATGCACATGCTTCGGGTGTTTTTACCGCGTGTTGTTCAACGATTGAATGCACTTAGCCAGAAGCTCTCGCCGAGGGAGCGCTACCTTGCCTCCAGGCTGTTGTCGCAGCTTCACGTCACGCTTCAGGCTCGGGTTCAGGAGGTCTGTGGATGGTTTATCCGCCCCGTCTTTCGGCGGGATCGCTATAGCCTCAAAATGCTTATCATGAGCACCCTGTCGATCGTACGGGAATTAGACGAACGTTACAAGTTCACGGAATCGGTGTTAATGGATGATGATATCTCGCTCAACCGGGTGAGCTTTGTGGTGTTCGGGGATGCGCTTTTCGTGCTAATCGGCAACGCGGCTCGACACGGAAAGCCGGATGGGCAGATCACGGTTTCTGCCGGCCCCGTCGAAGGGGGCAGTTTTCTTATCCGACTGGAAGTTACTTCGGAAGTGTGCAACGTGGAGCAACACCGAGAGGGAGTATCCCGCATTCGTTCGGCCTTGATGGTGCAAGAGGAGCACGCCATCGACAGAGCCGCAGTGGAGGAGGGTTTCAGCGGCCTCAGAAAACTCGCCGGTTTGGTGCAAAGCGTACGGTCTCCGGGTATAGTGCTTGCGCTCACGGCGCCGGAGACGGAGCTCAAGGTTAGTTTCTGGCTCATTTTACCGGCCGAGATTACCTTCGGAGCCGGACTGACGTGAACGTCCTCCTAGTGGAAGATGATGAGTTCAAAGCGACCGATATCGCCAAGGTGCTGGGCGACTCGTTACCAGCGGCGTACGTACAGCGTGCGACTTCCGTTACCTCTGCCTTAAGGGCAATGACAGCTAATAGATACTCCCTCGTTGTTCTGGATATGTCGTTGCCGACCTTCGAGCTCACCGGGCCTGGGGGAGGCGGATCACCACAGGGCCAAGGTGGACTGGAGGTGTTGCGTCTAGCACGGCGCCTTGAGAACCCGTCACCATTCATCATAATGACCCAATATCCTGACATTGACCTCGACGGTCGAACGATCACGCTGCCGACTGCTGCCAAGTTGCTGCGAAAGTTCGGAGTCAGGAAGTGTGTACTATACGAGTTTGATGGGGATGCGTGGCGCGCGGAGCTTCGCGCATATCTGCGCGAGATGAGTGGGAGTGGCACCGGGGGGAAAACTTGAAAGCGCTCGTGGTTGACGACGACGCAGTAAAGTCTCAAGCTATCATCGACGCCCTTGAGCGGTCGCTCGACAGCCGGCGGCAAGATTCGGTAACCGTGGCGAGCACGCTAGCTAACGCGTTACGCGTGATGACTCTCGTCTCCTTTGACCTGATCGTCCTCGACCTGATGCTGCCTTACGTTCCAGGAGGACAGGCAGATAGTCGCGCCGGATTGGAGCTGCTTCGTCAACTACGGTCGGAGGAAGGCCCCAACAAATCAACTATGGTCGTAGGTATCTCGGCCTTCCCCGATGAGATCGCTGCCTTCAGGGCCAGCTTCGACGAACTCGGAATTCTGATCACTCAATTCGACGATGAGGGCTCGTGGAGTCGCACGCTTCTCCGTGTCCTCGAAGACGTCCACGCACGGGTGGACATACAGACCCAACTTGATTTTGTGGTTGTGTGCGCGCTTGAAGAAGAGCGAGCTGGGTTTACGCACAGCTCCTTTGAAAGGGTATCCGAGGCGATAGTATCCGGGCTGAATGTTTATTACGTTCGTTTTCCCGAGCCGCGAGGACTCTTTGGCGGTATCGTCCGGCTAAGCCAGATGGGGTTGGTGGCTGCGACCTTCGAGACCGCTTCAGTTCTGAAGGCGTTTCGCACCGAGGTCCTCTGCATGAGTGGCATCTGTGCTGGATTCGCCAAAGAGGCGAGCCTCGGTCAGATAATTATTGCCTCGCCGGCTTGGGAGTATCAGGCCGGCAAGTGGTCGACTAACGGATTTGAAATCGCGCCCTTTCAGATACCACTACCGCCAACAACCCGTTCGGTGATCGATCAGGAAATCACCCGCGAAGGTTTCGGGCACTATCTTGAGGATGGGATCGGCGTGGGAGAGGCACGACCGCCGCGTCAATCGAGACCGATACTTGCACCCTTCGCAACGGGCTCAGCAGTTATCGCAGACCAAAGCCGACTAAAACATATCACGCAACAACATCGCAAGATAGCTGCACTTGATATGGAGACGTTCGGCCTCTACTTCGTCGCACACGAGAGTAATCGCGCTGTTGAGCATTTTTTCTCCGCAAAGTGTGTTGTTGACCTCGCCGATGCTGAAAAGGGCGATGACCTCCATTCATACGGCTCTATCGTGTCGGCGAGAGCCACGGAGCAACTTATACGCGCGCTTCTTGCCCCAAATTGAGGCTCTGAAATGCCTTGCGGCAGAGTGCCTCAAAAATGGCGAACTCGGGCAGTAGAGTAAGAACACTCGCCGTATTCCGAGGGGGTTCATGAGTGATCACTGCTTGAAGTTTGTTTTGTCGCCGGCGGTTTTCGGGCTTTGGGAAGGTCAAAATGAATTCGCGGTTCGGGAGATTTAATTCCCGATTACGCAGCGGCAACTTCCCGCCGTTGCGGCTACGGGAATTCGCTCGCAAAGGATTGATGTTGCTGCCGTCTTTCGGAGCCAAACCGCCATTACAGCAAATTTTCCCGGTTATTTCCCGGTTCTACGGGAATTCGGGGATGGGGCCGGCGCGCTCCGACCTACATGTGGTCGCGGCCGTCAGGGGGGCTGGTTGGACATGATGATCGTGCCGGATGCGGCGAACATGCCGCCGACGCCGTGGCAGACCGAGATCTTGGCGCCCTCGATTTGGGCGGGGGCGGTGCCACGCATCTGGCGCACACTCTCCTGCAGTGCGTACATGCCGTACATGCCGGAATGCATGTAGGAGAGGCCGCCGCCATTGGTGTTGAGCGGCAGCTTGCCGCCGGGAGCGGTGTTGCGCTCGGCGATAAAGGGGCCGCCCTCGCCGCGCCCGACAAAGCCCAGATCCTCGAGCCCGTAAATCGGCAGATGGGCAAAGGCGTCGTAGATCATCAGATGGTCGACGTCGTTATGGGTGATGCCGGCCTCGGCAAAGGCGGTGGGGCCGGCGACCCGGAACGCGCGCGACGAGGTGAAATCCTCCATCTGGCTGACCATCGGGGTCTCGACGCTCTCGCCGGTCCCAAGCAGGTAGACAGGTTTCGTCGGGAAATCCCTGGCGCGCTCGGCCGAAACGAGAATAAGGGCGCCACCGCCATCGGTCACCAGACAGCACTGCAATAGCCGGAACGGGTAGGCGATCATCCGCGAGTTAAGGACATCCTCGACGGTGATCGGGTCCTTAAAGGTGGCGCGCGGGTTTTTTGCCGCCCATTCGCGCTGCACCACCGAGACCATCGCCAACTGCTCGTGGCTGAGGCCATAGGTTTTCATGTAGCGCAAGACCGGGATCGTAAACAAAGTCGGCGGCCCCATCGGCCCGTAAGGCTGCTCGAACTGGCCGGCGAGGCTGGTGGGCGCCGGAACATTGCGGGTGCGCCCGACACCGGAGCGGCCGCTCTCGCCATGGGTGATCAGCACGGTCTGGCACAGCCCCGAGGCGATCGCCGCCGCGGCGTGGCGGACATGGATCATAAACGAGCAGCCGCCGACCGCGGTGCCGTCGACCCATTTCGGGGTGAGCCCGAGATAGTGCGCGATCGTTACCGGAGTCTCGCCAGCGGTCGCGATGCCATCGATGTCCTTGGGTTTGAGCCCGGCGTCGGCCATCGCGTTGAGCGCCGCGTCGGCGTGCAACTGGATTTGCGACATGTCTGGAATGACGCCGAGCCGGGTGGTCTCGGCCGCACCGACGATGGCGATCGATTTCGGTTGCATCGCAGCTACCTCGCGGCCGGGCGGAAGAGCGGCAGGGTGATCTGGTCGTCGAGCTTTTCGAACGCGACCTCGACCGGCATGTCGAGCTGCAATGCCTCGGGGGTCTGCGGGCACTCGGTGATGTTGGTCATCATCCGCGGCCCCTCGTCGAGCTCGACGACGGCGATCGCATAGGGCGGGGTGAAACCCGGCACCGGGCGATGGTGGATCACATAGCTGAAGAGCCGCCCCTTGCCCGAGGCGCGAATGACCGCGACATCGCGCGACGCGCAGGCCGGGCAGAACGGGCGCGGCGGGAAATAGACCTTGCCGCAAGCATTGCAGCGCTGCAGCCGCAATTCACCGGCGCGCGTGCCGTCCCAGAAATGCTGCGTCTCCGGCGTCGGCTGCGGCCGTGCCCGTCGTCCTTCCGACATCCCTTGCCTCCATCGATTTTTCTGAGCCCGACTTTGACGCGTGCCGCGATTTCGGGCAAACGGAACCTCGGGATTTTATGGAGGACGAGATGGCGGCACAGCCAAAAACAATCACAGCGGATGAGTTGCGCCAGCGCTATCAGGCGGGCGGCGAAATCGCGATTGTCGATGCCCGCGAGGAGGGCAGCTTTCACCAGCGCCATCTGCTCATGGCGTCGTGCCTGCCGTTGTCGCGGCTTGAATTGCTGGCCTCCGCGCTGTTGCCGCGGCGCTCGGCGCCGATCGTCGTCTGCGATGCCGGCGGCTCCGAAAGCGGCGGATTGGCGGAGCGCGCCGCGGCACGGCTGAGCGAAGGCGGGTGGACCGATGTCGCGGTGTTGTTGGGCGGGGTCGAGGGGTGGGCCAATGCCGGATACCCGACCTATAGCGGTGTGCATGTGCCGAGCAAGGCCTTTGCCGAAGTCGTCGAGCACGAGTACGGCACGCCATGGATCAGCGCCGAGGAATTGGCCGAGCGCCAGAAGCGCGGCGAGAACATGGCGATCTTCGACAGCCGGTCCTACGAGGAATACCACTCGAACAGCATTCCGGGGGCGGTCAGCGTCCCCGGCGCCGAGTTGGTGTATCGCTTCCAGGAACTCGTCCCGTCGCCCGACACCTTTGTCGTTGTCAATTGCGGCGGGCGCACGCGCAGCATTATCGGCGCCCAGTCGCTGATCGATGCCGGGGTGCCGAACCCCGTAGTCGATCTCAAGGACGGCACGATGGCATGGCATTTGGCCGGGTTTGACGTGGTCGCCGGCGCTGAGCGGCGCGCCCCCGAGGTCTCGCCGGCCGGGATCGCCGCCGCCAAGCAGCGCGCCGATGCGGTCGCGCGCCGCTATGGCGTGCCGGTCATCGACCGCGAGACACTCGCCGAATGGCGGCGTGAGGCCGACCAACGCACGCTGTACGTGCTCGATGTGCGCAATCCGGCCGAGTACCGGGCCGGCCATCTGCCGGGCTCGCTGACCGCGCCGGGCGGCCAGTTGGTGCAGGAGACCGACAGCTGGCTCGGGGTATGGGGGGCGCGGGTCGTGCTGGTCGACGACACCGGGGTCAGGGCGCGGATGACCGCGTCGTGGCTAAAGCGCATGGGGTGGGACGTTGCGGTGCTCGACCACGGGCTCGACGGTGCTGAGCTCGAAACCGGCATGCCGGCGATCGACACGAGCATGTTCCCGCTCGCCGGACCGGAGCCCGAGACGATCTCGCCTGCTGAATTGCGCGCGAACCAGGCGGCGGTTGTCGTCGATCTGAGCTTGAGCCGGCGCTATCGCGAGGGCCATATCCCCGGCGCCTGGTTCGCGATCCGCGCCCGTCTGGCGCAGGCGCTCGACAAACTGCCCGCGTCAGGCGATCTGGTGCTGACCAGCGAGGACGGCACCACCGCCCGTTTTGCCGCCGCCGAAATCCGGACCCGCCGGCCGGTCAGGGTGCTGGCTAGCGGGAACGCCGCTTGGAAAGCCGCCGGGTTGCCGCTCGAAACCGGGATGGACCGGATCGCCGACGAGCCTGACGATGTGTCGTTGTCGGCGCGCGACCGCCCCGCCGACCGCGAGCGCTTTATGCGCGAATACCTCGCCTGGGAGATCGACCTCGTCAACCAGATCGCCCGCGACGGCGATTGCCGCTTCCGGCTTGCCCCGGCGGGCGAGTTGAGGCAAGGCGGCGCCGGCGGCGGGTAAATCCGATTACCTAAGCATCCCCTTCGTTACCCCCGCGAAAGCGGGGGTCCAGGACGTCAGCCTCGTCGCCAGTCCGGGGTTCCCGCTTTCGCGGGAATGACGAGCCGTCGTGATCGGACATTGTTTGTACCGCACCGGCCGTGCTCTCCCCCCGCAGCGCTTCTTCGCTGAGGACGGGCGGGGTCAGGTCGAGGAGACCGGCGGCGCGCAATTCGTCGATCGCCGGCAGATCGGCCAAAGTGTCGAGCCCAAAATGGGTCAGAAAACCTTTGGTCGTCACCCAAATCAGCGGCCGGCCGGGGGTCATCCGCCGGCCCTTGGGGCGCACCCAGCCCGCCTCCATCAAGCTGTCGAGCGTGCCTTTGCCGAGTGCGACGCCGCGGATTTCCTCGATTTCGGCGCGCGTGACCGGCTGGTGGTAGGCGACGATCGCCAAGGTTTCGACCGCCGCACGCGACAATTTGCGGGCGACCGGGCGCCAGATGCGCAAATGCGAAGCGAGATCGGGGGCGGTGCGGAAGGTCCAGCCGCCCGCGAGCCGCACCAAATTGACACCGCGCTCGGCATAGATTTCGGCGAGCTGGCGCAATAGCTCAGCAATATCGGTGTCGTTGCCGAGGCGCCGCTCCAATGCCTCTTCGGACAAAGGCTCGCCGGCGGCGAACAGCAAGGCCTCAGCCAGGCGCAATTGCGGCGAGGGTTCAGTCATTCGGCGCGCAACTCGCTGGCCCGGCGTAATGCCGGCGGGCTGCGCAGCCAGATCGGGCCAAAGGCGCGGTCCTGGCGCAATTCGATGCGGCCGTCGCGCGCCAGTTCGAGGACCGCGGCAAATGTCGCGGCCAAAGCCGAGCGCCGCATCTGATCGCCGCGAACTTCCTCGGGCAAAAAGCGCACCAGCGCGCGCCAGTCCGGCACCCGGCCAAGAAAGCGAGCAAACCGCTGCAACGCGTCGTCCATCGAAAAGAAGACCGAGGGCTCGACCGCCAGCACCGCATTGGTGGTGCGGTGGCGGCTGTCGCCATAGGCGCGCAACAGCTCGAAAAGCTCGAGCCGCCACAGCGGAACCGGCACGGTTGCCAGACCCTCGGGCGCGCCGCGCAAAAAGAAATCCTGGCCCAGCCGCGACCGCGCCATCAACGTGCGGCCAGCGGTTTGCATTGCTTCGAGGAGCTGCAGCCGATGCCCGATCGCGGCGGCGACTTCCTCGGCGTCCAGCTCGTCTTCTTCATGCGGCTGCGGCAGCAGCAAGCGCGATTTCAAATAAGCGAGCCACGCCGCCATGACCAAGTAATCAGCGGCGATCTCGATTTTGAGCTGACGTTGCGCCGCAATATAGCCGAGATACTGATCCGCCAGCGCCAGGATCGATATCTTCGTCAGATCGACCTTTTGCTCGCGCGCCAGCGACAGCAGCAGATCGATCGGCCCCTCATAGCCGTCAAGATCGAGCACCAGCTGCTCGGCGCGCGGCGGCCGCCGATCCTGCCCCCTCCCCCACCCCGGCCCGACACCGTCAGTCAGGGAAGGGATGGGCGCGGGCTGATCGGCGGTTGCGGGAGTTTGTTCAGCCGAACCGACGCTCATCCGGCCTGTCCGGTGATCCTCAGCACAAATTCGATCAGCGCCTGCATCGGCACGCCGATGACGTAAGCGAGGACATTGAGGTTGACCCCGATCTGGCCGCCAACCCAAGGCAACACGAACAACAGCAACAGCAGGATCGGCATCCCGTAGGGTTCGAGCCGGGCGAGCGGGTAGGCGAGCGGACGCGGCAGCAGGCCGACCGCGACCCGGCCGCCATCCAGCGGCGGCAATGGCAGCATGTTAAAGACGCAGAGTGCCGCGTTGATCTGCAGTGAATGGACGAGATTGGCACCAATCCACTCGGCCGGGCTCGGCGGAAAAAAGCCGACACCGTAAAACAACAGCGACGAGGCGATCGCCAAGAGGATGTTGGTGCCCGGGCCGGCCAACGCCACCCAGACCATGTCGTGCCGAGGATCGCGCAGGCGGCCGAAATTGACCGGCACCGGCTTGGCATAGCCGAACAAAAAGCGGCCGCCCGAGCCCAACAACAGCAAGGCGGGGAGAAGAATGGTCCCAAATAGATCAATGTGGTTGAGCGGATTAAAAGTTACGCGGCGCGCCCGCAACGCCGTGTCGTCGCCAAAGCGCAATGCCACAAAGCCGTGCGCCGCCTCGTGAAAGGTCACCGCGATGACAACCGGCAGAACCCAGGTGCTGGCCTCGTAAATTGTTGCGGCTATCGAGCCGGCGTTCACGCCCCCGCTCCTGACAGCAAGTTGTCGAAGCGGCGTTCGGTTTCGGCGCGGTCAAAATCGACCGGCTGACGCCGCATCGCCTCGGCGCGCGCGAGGCGGGCTGCCGCCTCTCCGGTCACCGGCCTTGCAGCGGCGACAACCTCCTCCATCTCGTGGCGGTCGCCATTGCAATGGAGAACAAGATCGCAGCCCGCGGCGAGCGCCCGTGCCGCCCGGTCGCCGAGATCGCCGCCTAAGGCGCGCATCGACAGATCGTCCGAGATCAGCACACCCTCGAAACCGATCTCGCCGCGGATCGCCTCGCCGATCACGGTTCGTGAAAACGTCGCCGGCGCCAATGGGTCGATTGCGCGGTAGACGATGTGCGCGGTCATCGCCCAGGGCATTGTGGCCAAAGCCCGGAACGGCGCGAAATCGGCCGAGGCTAAGACCTCGTGCGCGGCCTCCACCACCGGGCAGGCGTAATGGCTGTCGACGCGGGCGCGGCCATGACCGGGAATGTGTTTCACAACCGGCAGCACGCCGCCATCGAAGAGACCGTCGCAGACCGCACCGGCAAGGCGGATGACACGCTCGGGATCATGGCCATAAGCACGGTCGCCGATCACGGGATCGGCATCGTCGACCGGCAGATCGAGGACCGGGAGGCAGTCGACCGTTATGCCAATCCCTGCGAGATCATCGGCGATCAACCGCGCGCCGAGCCTTGCCACTTCCTCGGCAAATGGATCAGGCAGTGCCGCAATCTGCGCGGCCGATGGATACCGCCGCCAGTAGGGCGGGCGCAATCGCGCCACTCGACCACCCTCCTGGTCGATCAGCACCGGCGCATCGGGGCGGCCGACGCTGCCCCGCAATGCATCGGCCAGACGGCGCACCTGGGCCGGCGACACGCAGTTGCGGCGAAACAGGATGAAACCAACCGGGTCAGCTCCCGAAAAAAAACGGCTTTCGTCCGGGGACAGCTCCTCCCCGGCGCAGCCCAGCACAACCGCGCGCGGCCTGGGACGCGTCGAGCCGCCTACCTCCACGATAAGTCTCCATCCGGTGCAACGTTGCGCGCCATCACCCTGACCGCCCGACTACGGTGTTGAAGATGGATGGCAGGGCCTGCGCCGACAATGACCCGGGAAAGGTGGCGCAGCCGGAGAACCGCGAAGATCGCCTCAGCGCACAGCCATGCAGGCAAGGTGGCGCTGCCGCAGTTCGCTGCATATTCGCTCGGCACTGGCGGCGTCGGTCACCGGTCCGGTCTGAATTCGATAGTACGTGCCCTTGTCACCGAGGTCCGCGCGGATCGCGGTCCCCGAAAGGTTTCCCAACAAATCGGGGTTCTTGCGCTTCAGCTGCTCCCATTGCCCGCGCGCCTCGTTTTCGCTGCGCATGGCGCCGAGCTGAAGCCGCATTCCGCTGGCATGCGCCGGGCCAGCCCGCGCCGCGGCCGGTCTCGGGGCTGCGGGCATCGGCGAAATGCCCAAAATCTCGGCGGCCGCTATTGCCGCCCGCGACAGCTGCGGCTGAGGCCGCAGGGTCGGTTTCGAGGGCGAGGAAGCCACGGGAGGGGGTTTCTCAGAAGATGTCCCCACCGCGGGAGCGGGCGCGAGGGCCGGCTGAACGGCCGGAGGGGATGCGGTCGGCTCAACACTCGGAACAGCCGCGGACGCACCGGCAACGTTGGCCACGGCTGGCGCGACTGGGGCCGACGACGGCGCTGAGGTCGGCAATGCCGCGGGCAACGGGTTCGCGGCGACGGGAGGGGTCGGGCTTGGCGGCGGCGGCGCCGGACGAGCCATCGGCTGTTCCGGCGGTGGCAATAAATGCTCCACCTGCGGGCGCTGCTGGCCATAGATGAACAGGTCGCGATCTGGGATCTGCATGCCGCCGGGGTTTTCCGGCTTGATCTTGATCGGCCGGTTATCGGCGCGGATCAGCGGAACCTCCCCACCAAGGCCGGAGCCGCCGGTGTGGCGCATGCCCAGCGTGTACGCGAACCACAACCCGCCGGCAAATGCGCCCATGACGACCAGAGCGCCCGCGATGCGCAGCACTCGGCGTGAGCGCGTGGGATATTCCTCTTCGTCTTGCTCGGCATAGAAGCCGCCACGCTCGTCGGGATCGACCTGATTGAGATGGTAGACCATGCTCACATTTCCTCGACCGGCTTTACGCCGAGGACGGCAAGCCCGGAGGCGATCACAATCGCAACACCGCGCACGAGGGCTAGCCTGGCGCGCGTCAGGTCCGGGTCGGAAGCAAGGATGAAGCGCAAAGTGGCCTCGTCACGTCCTTTATTCCACAACATGTGGAACTGAGCCGCGACCTCCTGCAAATAAAAAGCAATTCGGTGCGGCTCGTGTGCCTCCGCGGCGCTCTCGACGAGCCGCGGCCACTGCGCCAACTGGCGAATCAGCGACAGCTCCGCCGGATCGATAAGCCGGTCAAGCGGCGCGGCGACGAGCGCCTGATCGGCCAGCGTCTCGGGCGCAAACGCCTCCGCCGCATGGCGCATGACCGAGGCGGCGCGGGCATGGGCGTACTGCACATAGAACACCGGATTGTCTTTCGACTGCTCGGTGACCTTCGCGAAATCGAAGTCGAGCGCCTGATCGTTGCGCCGCGTCAGCATCATAAAACGGAAGACGTCCTTGCCGACCTCGTCCACGACCTCGCGCAAAGTGACAAAGGTGCCGGCGCGTTTCGACATGCGCACCGGGACACCTTTGTCGAACAGGTTGACCAGCTGGCAGATTTTGACGTCGAGCGCGGCTTCGCCATCGGTTACCGCGCGCACCGCCGCCTGCATCCGTTTGATGTAGCCGCCGTGATCGGCGCCCCACACATCGATCAGATTGGCAAAACCGCGGCGGAATTTGTCACGATGATAGGCGATGTCGGCGGCGAAATAGGTCCACGAGCCGTGGGATTTTTTCAGCGGCCGGTCGACATCGTCGCCGAATTGGGTGGCGCGGAACAAGGTCTGCGGCCGCGGCTCCCAATCATCGGGGGTTTTGCCCTTGGGCGGCTCCAACACGCCGGTGTAGATCAGCCCGCGCCGGTCGAGCGCTGCAAGGCACTCGTCGATGGCTCCGGCATCGACCAATTGGCGCTCCGAAGCAAAGCTGTCGTGGCGCACGCCAAGCAGGCCGAGATCTTCGCGGATCAACGCCATCATCTGCTCGATAGCGAAATCGCGCAGCGGCCCAAGCCATTCGCTTTCCGGCAAGCCGAGCCAGCGATCACCGTCACGTTCGACCAGCGCCCTCGCCGCATCGATCAGGTAATCGCCCGGATAGAGGCCTTCGGGGATTGCGCCGATCGCTTCGCCCAGTGCTTCGCGGTAGCGCAGGTAGAGCGAGCGGGCGAGGATGTCGACCTGAGCGCCGGCGTCGTTGATGTAATATTCGCGATGAACGGCGAACCCGGCTTTCGCCAACAGTGAAGCGAGCGCGTCGCCGACCACGGCCCCGCGGCCATGTCCGACATGCATCGGTCCGGTCGGGTTCGCCGACACATACTCGACATTGACCGGCGCGCCGGCGCCGAGATTGGTGTCGCCAAAACGCGTGCCGGCTTGCAGCGCGGCCCGCAATTGAGCGTGCCAAACCTCTGGGGCAAGTCGGATGTTGAGAAACCCCGGCCGGGCGGGTGTGACGGTTAGGCCGTAGCCGCGATAATCGCCGCTCTCCAACGCGCGCGCCATCATTGCCGGCGCAATAAGTTCGGCGAGCGCCATCGGATTTTGCTTGACTGCCCCGGCCAGCACCATTGCGGCATTGGTCGCGAGATCGCCATGCGCCGGATCGCGCGGCGGCTCGACCGCGACCCTCGCGAGATCGAGCTCCTGCGGCAAGGCACTCCCGGCGGCCAGATCGCCGATTGCCGCTACGACCAGCCGGCGCACGTCCTGAAATATGTTGGCCATGTCGACTTCTGTAACGTCAGTTTGGACTCGTTCCTGGACGCGGTCAGACTTGTTCCGAGCATCCGCGTCCGGGGATCCCTATACCGTAGAAAAGACGAGGGTACCCGCGCGTCAAGTCCGTGGGTTGTAGGCCCGCTGGGCAAGCCGGCTCACGGCTGGTGATGAGTTACTCCGCGGCGGCCCGAAGCTGGGCGGGTTCAACTTTGGCGGCGCAGAATTTGAATTCGGGGATTTTGCCAAACGGGTCGAGCTGCGGATTGGTCAGGATATTGGCAGCGGCCTCGGCGTAGCAGAACGGGACAAAGACCTGCCCCGGCGCTACCGCACTATCGGCGCGCGCTTTCAGCTCGATCGCGCCGCGGCGGGTGGTGACGCGCACCGGGTCGCCGGCTGATATCCCGAGGCGGCGCAGCTCGGCCGGAGCCAGCGAGGCCACCGCTTCGGGCTCGATCTCGTCGAGCACGCTCGCCCGCCGCGTCATCGCCCCCGTGTGCCAGTGTTCGAGCTGGCGGCCAGTCGTCAATACCATCGGGTACTCGGCATCGGGCTCTTCGGCGGGCGGGATTATCGCTGCCGGCACCAGTCGGCCGCGCCCCGATGCGGTCGGGAAGCCCTCGCCAAACACGATCTCGTTGCCGGGCTGATCGGGCGCGTCGCACGGATAAGTCACCGAGCTTTCGCGCTCGAGCCGCTCCCAGGTGATGTTGTCTAAGGACGGCATCGCCAATTTCATCTCGGCAAACACATCAGCCGGGCCGGCATAGGACCAATCGAGCCCTATGCGACGTGCGATTTCCTGGATGATCGACAAATCCTCGCGCGCATTTCCCGGTAACGGCAACGCGCGGCGGCCCATCTGCACCTGGCGGTTGGTGTTGGAAACGGTGCCGTCCTTTTCCGGCCAGGCCGAGGCCGGCAACACGACATCGGCGTATTTCGCGGTCTCGGTAATGAACAAGTCTTGGACGACAAGATGTTCGAGCTTGGCCAGCGCCTCGCGCGCGTGGGTCACATCGGGGTCCGACATCGCCGGGTTCTCGCCCATGATGTACATGCCCTTGATCTCGTCGCGATGCACCGCGTCCATGATCTCGACCACGGTCAGCCCGCGTTGGTCGTCGAGCGGGGTCTGCCACAAATCCTCAAATTTGGCGCGGACGTTGGGGTCCTCGACCGATTGATAATCGGGGTAGACCATCGGGATCAGCCCGGCGTCTGACGCGCCCTGCACATTGTTCTGGCCGCGCAAGGGGTGCAGGCCGGTGCCGGGCCGGCCAACCTGGCCGGTGATCAGGGCGAGTGCTATCAGGCAGCGGGCATTGTCGGTGCCGTGGGTATGCTGCGAGATGCCCATGCCCCAAAAGATGATTGCGCGCTCGGCGCGGGCGTAGGTGCGCGCGGCATGGCGCAATGTGGCGGCGTCGATGCCGCAAATTTCAGCCATCTTTTCGGGCGGATAATCGCGGATGTGCTCGCGCAGTTTCTCAAAATCCTCGGTGTGCGCCTGAACGTACTGCCGGTCGTAAAGGCCCTCTTCGATGATCGTGTAAAGCAGCGCGTTCAGCATCGCGACGTCGCGGCCGGGGGTGAAGCGCAGGCTCGCGGTCGCGTGCCGCGTCAGCGTGTGGCCGCGCGGATCCATGACAAAGATCTGGGCGCCGCGCTTTGCCGCCTGCTTAAAGAAAGTGGCGGCCACCGGATGGTTTTCAGTCGGGCGCGCACCGATGACGATGATCACATCGGCATCGCCAGCGGCGGTAAAGGGCGCGGTGACGGCGCCCGAGCCAATTCCCTCCATCAATGCCGCGACCGATGAGGCGTGGCAAAGCCGCGTGCAATGATCGACATTGTTGCTGCCAAACCCGGTGCGCACCAGCTTTTGGAACAGATAGGCCTCTTCGTTGGTGCCTTTGGCCGAGCCGAAGCCAGCCAGCGCCCGCTTCCCGTCGCGATCCCGGATGCCCTTGAAGCCTGATGCGGCGAGATCGAGTGCCTCATCCCAGCTGGCCCGCCTAAAATGCGTATAGGGGTTGGCCGGGTCGATATCGGTGTCGTGCTTCGACACACCCTCCTTGCGGATCAGCGGCTCGGTCAGCCGGTCGGGATGATGGACATAGTCGAAGCCAAAGCGGCCCTTGACGCAGAGCCGGTTGTGATTGGCGGGGCCGTCACGGCCATCGACCGCAACGATGCGATCCTCCCGGATCTTATAGGTCAGCTGGCATCCGACGCCGCAATAGGGGCACACGCTATTTACTTCGCGATCGGGCGCGTTGGCGTAGAGTCCGTTAGCGTCGACCAAACTCGCCGGCATCAACGCGCCGGTCGGACAGGCCTGGACGCATTCGCCGCACGCGACGCAGGTGCTGTTGCCCATCGGGTCGTCGAAATCGAACACGATTTTTTCGTGATGGCCGCGCGCCGCCATGCCGATCACGTCATTGACCTGGACCTCGCGGCAGGCGCGCACGCAGAGATTGCACTGAATGCAGGCGTCGAGCTGCACCGCCATCGCCGGATGGCTGCGATCGGGCGCGGGTGCGGCATGGCGCGGAAAACGGCTCGCCTCGACACCGAGCCGGTCGGCCCATTGCCAAAAGCGCGAATTCGGGTCGTGCGCCGCAGGGCGCGCCGGCTGGTCGCCAACCAGTAATTCGAACACCAGCTTGCGCGAGGCGCGGGCGCGTTCGCTGGCCGACTGCACCTTCATGCTCGGGGTCGGCCGGCGTACGCAGGAGGCGGCGAGCACACGCTCGCCCTCGATCTCGACCATGCAAGCCCGGCAATTGCCGTCAGCGCGATAACCCGGCTGCGGCAGCCAGCACAAATGCGGAATCTCGGTGCCGAGACGGTTGGCGACCTGCCAAATCGTCTCGCCGGGAGCTGCCTCAACTTCTTCGCCGTCGAGGCTAAAGCGGATCGGATCTGTCATTTCGGATCCTCAGAGGTTCGGTCCAGCCGGGCCAGCCACCGGATTGCTATCAAACACGCTGCAGCTTTTGGATAAAATCGTTGACCTCGGGCTGAGTCCAGGTATCACCATGATGCCAGAAATCCAGCAACGCATCCCTGTTGCGCAACACCCATTTGATAACTTGCGGTGACATCTGGCGAACGACGCGCGCGGGTAGGCTGTTGGCAACGACGGTTGGTAAATCGGAGACCGAGACAGAAAAGCTAGGCTGAGTTCTTCCCGGCTGTATGAAGTATTTCACCCGCGGACCATGGGGCCCCATCGCTGTCGAAATAAAGATCGTGCCCGTCACGCCGGTCTGAGAGCTTGTCAGGTTCGCCATATCGACGACGATGTCGCTCGACAATTCCTCTGCTAGCGAGAGGTCAGGTGGGATACGAGCTACCGAGTCGCCGTCTAAAGAAGAGGGTCGCGGATCGTTCATCGGCCGTGCCGGGAATTACGATAAATTGCTCTCCCGGCGCAGGCCGGGATGACAAAGAAGAGTATTCCCGCACTCACGTCACATCCGCGCGAAAATGGTTCAGAACCTGCTTGACCGGGTTCATCGCCGCCTGGCCGAGGCCGCAGATCGAGGCGTCGCTCATGACGCGGGTCAATTCGCTGAGCAATTCCTCGTCCCAATGCGGCGCCGTCATCAATTTGACCGCTTTTTCGGTGCCGGCGCGGCACGGCGTGCATTGCCCGCAGCTTTCGTCCTCAAAAAAACGCAACAAGTTCAGTGCCACTGCCCGCATGTCGTCCTGATCGGACAGGACGACAACCGCCCCCGATCCGGTAAAGCAGCCATATTGTTCGAGCGTGCCAAAATCGAGCGGCAGGTCGGCCATCGTCGCCGGCAGGATGCCGCCCGAGGCGCCGCCCGGGAGATAGCCCTTGAAGCTGTGGCCTTCCGCCATGCCGCCGCAATACTCATCGATCAATTGGCGCGCGGTGATGCCGGCCGGGGCGAGCTTAACGCCGGGATCGCGCACCCGTCCCGACACCGAAAAGCTGCGCAGCCCCTTGCGGCCATTGCGGCCGTGGCTGGTGAACCAGTCGGCACCCTTCTCGACGATGTCGCGCACCCAGTAGAGCGTCTCGATGTTGTTGCACAGGGTCGGGCGGCCAAACAGCCCGACCTGCGCCGGAAACGGCGGGCGCTGGCGCGGCAGACCGCGCTTGCCCTCGATGCTTTCAAGCATCGCCGATTCTTCACCGCAGATATAGGCGCCGGCACCGCGACGTAGATCGATCCGGGTATCGGGCGCGAGGCCGGCTTTTTCGATCGCGGCGATCTCCCGCTCCAGGATCGCCTGGCATTGCGGATATTCGTCGCGCAGATAGACATATATCTCGGCGGCTTCGACGACCCAGGCCGCGATCAGCATGCCCTCAAGAAAGCGGTGCGGGTCGGTTTCAAGAAAATAGCGATCCTTAAAGGTGCCGGGCTCGCCTTCATCGCCATTAACCGCCATCAAGCGCGGACCCGGCTCCTGGCGCACCAGCCGCCATTTGCGCCCGGTCGGAAACCCGGCGCCCCCCAGCCCGCGCAGCCCCGAATGCTCGAGGGCTTCGATGATCTCGTCGCGGCTGCGCTCGCCGGCAAGACAGGATTGCAGCAGATGGTAGCCGCCCGCGGCGCGGTAGGCGTCGAGATCGACGTAGGCCGGAACTTCCGGGTGGGTGGCGCCAGCGGCAACGGCAGCCGCGACCGAAGCGGAGGTGGCATGCTCGTGCAAGGCGTGGCCGATCGCCACCACCGGGGCGCGATGACAGCCGCCCATACACGGCGCCCGCACGACCCGGACCGCATCGCCGCCGAGCCCCGTCTGCAGCTCGCTCAGCAATTGTTGCGCGCCGGCAAGTTCGCAGCTGAGGCTGTCGCAAACCCGCACCGTCACCGGCGGCGGCGGTTTCTCGTCATCCATGACGATGTCGAAATGGGCGTAGAACGAGGCGACCTCGTAGACCTCGACCAGCGCCAGCCGCATCTCTTCGGCCAGCGCCGCCAGATGCCGCGCATGCAGACAGCCGAAATGGTCCTGGAACAGATGCAGATGCTCTATCAGCAGATCGCGGCGGCGCTCGCGCTCAGCGAGCAGCACCCGAACCTCTTCCAAGGCGGCGGGATCGACCTGCCGGCCTTTGGGATGGTCGAGACCCCGCCTGCGCCCCGAGCCCGGGTGAATGCGGCGGTCATGTGTCGCCTGCGAACGCATTTTTGCTTATCCGGTTATCTTGTAAGGTGGGTTTCGCGGAGCGCTGCCCACCTCGACTCGCGATGGGCTTCGTCGCCTTTAGCCCATCCTACAACGAGAACATTTGAACTAGACCGCTTTCTCCTCGCGCAATTTGGCGATTTCGTCCTTGCCGTAGCCGAGCCAGCCGAGGACTTCGTCGGTGTGTTCGCCCAGCAGCGGCGAGCGCTTTACCTCAATCGGCGAGTCGGAGAGGTTGATCGGCGAGCCGACCTGCACATAGCGGCCGCGGGTAGGGTGATCGACCTCGACAAGATAGCCGCGTTCGTAGAGCGATTTGTCCTCGTAGATATCCTTCATCGACAGGATCGGACCGCACGGGACGTCGACCTCGTTCAACGTCGCCATGACCTCGAATTTGGTCTTGGTCATCGTCCATTTCTCGATGATCGAGAAGCATTCGGGGATCTTTGGCAGCCGCGCCTGCGGCGTCGCGTATTCGGGATCATCGATCAATTCCGGCCGGCCGCAGAGCTTCATCAGCGGCTCCCATGAGGGCGGCTGGATGATCACATAAACCCAATCATTGGGGCCGCCCGGGGCGCAGCGCAATGCCGCCCCCGGCTGCCCGCCACCCGAGGCGTTGCCGGCGCGCGGCACCTCGTCGCCAAATTCCTTGTTCGGATATTCCGGCAATGGCCCCTTCATGATGCGCTGCTGGTCGCGCATCTTGACCCGGCACAAATTGAGCACCGCATCGGTCATCGCGACCTCGACGCGCTGCCCCTTGCCGGTGCGCTCGCGCTGGAACAGCGCGGCCAAAATGCCGGCGACGGTGTGCACGCCGGTGCCGCTGTCGCCGATCTGCGCGCCGGTCACGGTCGGCGGGCCGTCTGGCCAACCGGTCGTGCTGGCCGAGCCGCCCATGCATTGCGCGACATTCTCATAAGCCTTGCAATCGGCGTAGGGGCCCGGGCCAAACCCTTTGATCGAGGCGTAGATGACACGCGGGTTCAATTCCTGGAAGCGCTCCCAGGTAAAGCCCTGCCGGTCGAGGACGCCGGGCCCGAAATTTTCGAGGATCACGTCGCAGCGGCGGACCAGGTCCTCGATAATCTTGCGGCCGCCCGGCGCCTTTAAGTTGACGGTGATGCTGCGCTTGTTCGAGTTCAGCATCGTGAAGTACAGGCTGTCGGCGCCCTTGACGTCCTGCAATTGGCTGCGGGTGATGTCGCCGCGACCCGGCATTTCGATCTTAATCACATCGGCGCCCATCCATGCCAATAGCTGGGTCGCGGTCGGGCCCGCTTGGACATGGCCGAAATCGAGAACGCGTACACCTTCCAGCGCTTTGCTCATTCATTGCCTCCAACAGTCGTCGCAGCGCCCCTGATCAAACTTCACTTATTGATCCCCCGGTGCATCGGCTCTCGCCGAAATCCCCGCTTCCTCGCGCGCCCGATCGAGAAAATCACCATGCTGCTCGACATGCGCAGCGAGACCCAGCGCGTGCTCGCGCGCCAGCCGCTCGGCGAGTTCGGGGTCGCGCCGCTCGATCGCCTCGATGATCCCGAAATGGTCGATAATCGAGCGCGCCGCCCGGTTTTCTTGATGGATCGTGATCTTGCGGATTGCACGCATGTGGATGAACAGATTTTCGGTCATCTCGGCGAGCAGGGCGCAGCCGCTCATTTTGATAATCGCTTGGTGAAAGGCGATGTTCGCATCGGAATATTCGTCGAGCTGTTCGCCGCAACTCATTTCGTGATGGGCGGCCGCCCCGAAATCGGCCATTAGCCGGCGCAAATCGGCAATTTCCGCATCGGTCGCGCGCTCGGCGGCGAGCCGCGCCGCCATGCTTTCGAGGGCCGCCATGACCGTGATCATCTCGACGATCTCACGCTTCGATTTGCGCACGACAAAGATGCCGCGACGCGGCCGGGTGCGGACAAACCCTTCCTGCTCGAGCAGGGTCATCGCCTCGCGGATCGGCGTGCGACTGACCCCGAGACCGTCGGAGAGCCGGCGCTCGTCGAGCCGGATCTCGTGCGGGTGGCCGTATATGTCCATCGCGGTGATCGCCCGCTTTAGCGCAGCGTAGGCTTCCTTGCGAAAGCTGGTGCTGGTGTCCAGCCGCGGCACGTCGAGGGTCGGGCTGGGGCGCGGGTCGACTTCGGACATAAATAAGGTATATGGTATACCAGGCTACGGTACAACCCGCTTTTCGCGGCCGGGAGCGGGATTTTGCGACACGCCGCATCCGGCCCCCGCACGAAGCTGTCGGAGACAAGCTTTTCGTTAGCGAGCGTCCTAAAGCAACAACCCGGCCGCAAGGGCCGGGTTGTCTTGGGGAGCCTCTGACTTAGAAGCGACCGCCCTGCGTCGCGCTTTATTCGGCGGCGGCGGCCAGGTTCGGCGTCGGCTCCAACGGCAGGCCCGGATGACCGGTCAAGCGCCGGCCTTCTTCCCACATTTCGAGCGCCTGCTTCTTCATCGCCGGAAACACGGAGGCGATCTTTTCGGCATCGAGATCTGCCGCGATCCCGGGATAGCCGGCGCGCTCGATCATCGACCGCAATTTTCCGGTCTCGAACTGCTCGAGTGTCCAGGCGAGCGGATCTTCGACCAATGTGCGGTCCCAATAGATGCGGTGGTTCTTGTTGCGCGGGCCATAGTGGTAATGCGCGCCATTCCAGAAATGGTCGAACGCAAGCAATTCGGTTTCTTCGGTGTAATGCTTGCCGGGCGTGCCGCCGATATCGGCCAGAACATGGATTGCGAGGCCGCCATCGCCCATCGGCAGCCGCCGCATCTCGAGCCCGAACCGGATGTTGCCGGCTTCGAAGATGTGGGTGCCGCGGTTATGTTTGACCGTGTTCCGCTTGGTCGCATAGAGCTGGCGGGAGGCGGCTTCCAGATCAGGCAGGATATCCCGCACTTCCGACATTTCGGTCGCCTTGGCGATCTGCGGATAGCCGGCGCGCTCCAACATCTTCGGCAGCTTGGTTCCGAGCGTCTTGATGGTCCAGCCGATCGGATTGCCGTCGGTGATCGGGTCCATCCGGTAGAGGTTTGTCAGGGCGGCACCACCCAGCATCTCTGGGCCCGCAACCTTCAGATCGGGATTTTCCGGCCCGTACTCATAGCTTTTTTCGATATCGAAGCAGTTGAACCGCAACAGGGTCGTCGGCTTTCCGGCGACATCCGCCATCACGTCGATCGAGACCCCTTGATCGGCATGATCCTGGATGTTGCCGTCCCACAATTCGTGCCTGACAACAAACGTCAGGGGACCCGCCGTGAACTTCTGTGATGCTTCTGCCATGTCGCACTCCTTCTTGGTCGGTGAGAGTGTGGAGAACTCAGGTGATTATTACACACTTTATAACCGCACTAAAATGCAAACATAGCGGTATCCGGCGCCAGCCCGAACAGGACCCGGCCGATCGTCTCGTAATGCGCCTGCCGACCCTGGGCCTGCTGGGTGGCGGTATGCATGTCCCGGAAGCGGCGCTCGAACGGGCGGTCGTCGAAAATCGCGGTCGCACCGGCACTGTGATAGAGCGTGTTGACGACCTCGCGCGCCTGGTGAATGGCCCAGGTCGAGGCGAGGCGGATCATCGTGTTTTGTTCCAGGTTCAGCTCGCCGGTCTCGCCGACCGCTTCCCAGATTTCGGCGAGATCGCTCAATAGGAAGGCGCGGGCCGATCGCAACCGAGCCTCGGCCTGCGCCAGCTGCGACTGGATTACCTGGTTTTCGCATAATTGTTGGCGGGCGCCGCGCGGGGTTTTTTCCTTCGCAAGGTCGGTAAAGTCGCCGACCATGCCGCGCCCGATGCCGAGCGCCACCGCGGCCACGCCGGAGGCGTAAAGATTGCTCGTGCTGAAGCGGTAGAGCCGGCCCGGCTCGCGCGGTGCGATCTTGGGGTCGCGCAACACGGTATATTGCTTGGGGATAAAGAGATCGGTCACCGCGTAGCGGTCGCTGCCGGTGCCGCGCAGACCGACGACACGCCAGATATCGGTCATCGTCGCCCGGCTCTTTGGGAACAGCAGGGTGCGCAGAATTTCGCCGCCGTCCGGGCGGCACAGCGGCTCGCCGTCCGGGTCGCGCATCACGACATGGGCGCCGAGCCAACTCGCATGATGGCTGCCGCTGGCGAAGTTCCAGGCGCCGGTCAGCCGAAACCCGCCGGGCACAACGCGCAATTCGGCCGGCCCGACCGGACCCCAGGCGACGATGCCGTCCGGCGGTCCAAAGATTTCTTGCGCGATTTCGGGATCGAGAAAGGCCGCTACCATCGAGCAGCCATTCGCCTGTTCGACACACCAGCCGGTGCTGGCGTCATAGCTGGCGATTTGCTCGACCACTTTGACATAGGTCATCGGGTCGAGTTCGGCACCGCCGAGCGCACGCGGCTGCAGCAAGCGGAACAGCCCGTTGTCGATCAATGCCGCGACGATCGAGGCCGGTAATTCGCGATTTCGCTCGATCTCGTCCGCCGCCGCGGCGAGCGCCGGCCCGAGCGAGCGGGCTCGCGCGACGTAATCCGGGCCATGTTGCAGAAGCTCGCCCATTTTCTTGATCTCCGCTTTTTGTGGCCGCGCTGGTGGCCCGACGAGACATTCAACCAAGCGGCGCGCTGCCCGCCTTGATCTGGATCAAAGCAACCGGCGTCGGAGCACTCACCGATTTGCAGGGATCGCAGAGCGGGGGGAACGAGGCAGTGGCCGATTGATTGCTGCCCGATGCCGGCGCAAGCTGCCGGCATCGGAGAGGGAGGTCGGCCATCACGCTCCTGCGCAGCTTTTTGTTTGCACCGGGAAACCATGCGCGCCGCGTCGAAAAGGCGCTGACGCTCGATGCCGATGCGGTGATCCTTGATCTCGAAGACGCGGTTGCGGTCGCCGAAAAGCCGGCAACGCGGGCTTTGATCGTCGCCGCCCTGACGCGGCCACGGCAAGGCGCGCTCTACGTCCGGGTCAATGCCGTCGACACCGAATTTTGCTACGGTGATCTGACGGCTGTGGTCTGCGGTGGAACTCGACGGAATCATCTTGCCAAAGGTCGAAAACGCCGCCGGTCTGGCGACGGTCGAGTGGCTGCTGACCCAACTCGAACGCGAGCACGGGCTCGGGGCGCCGGGAATTGATCTGGTCCCGATCATCGAAACCGCTCGCGGCCTCGCCAGCATCGAGGCGATCCTCGCGGCCGGCACCCGCGTCAAGCGCGTCGCCTTCGGGGCCGGCGACTTTACCCGCGATGTCGATATGATCTGGTCGCGAGACGAGTCGGAGCTCGGCTACGCCCGCGCCAAGATCGTGACCGCTTCGCGCGCCGCGGGCCTCGAAGCGCCGCTCGACACGGTGTGGGTCGATCTCGGCGACGAAGCCGGGCTGGAAATGTCGGCGCGCACCGCGCTCGGGCTCGGCTTTCAAGGGAAGATGTGCATCCACCCAAACCAGATCGCCGTCGTCAATCGCGTCTTTACGCCGAGCGATGCCGAGGTCTCGTTCGCCGAGCGCGTCGTGGCTGCGTTCGCCCGGGCTGAGGCGGAAGGAAGTGCCGCGTTCCAGCTCGACGGCAAGTTCGTCGATTACCCGATCGTCTACCGCGCGCAGCAGGTTCTGCAGCGCATGGCCGCGATCCGCGCCCAGGAACGCCAATCATGATAGGGGAGCGCCAATCATGACCGAGGCAAAGTCACCGGGCCCCCGCGGGCCGCTTGACGGCGTCACCGTCCTCGACTTGTGCAGCTATCTTGCCGGTCCCTATGGCTGCACGCTGCTCGCCGATCTCGGCGCCCGGGTAATCAAGATCGAGTCGCCTCAGGGCGACATGCTGCGCCAATTTCCATCGAGCCTTGACGGCGAGAGCCGATTTTTTCTCGGAACCAACCGCGGCAAAAAGGCGATCGCCCTCGATCTCAAGCAGCCCGACGGTCTCGCCATTCTGCATCGCATGGTCGAGAGCGCCGATGTATTGGTCGAGAATTTTCGGCCTTCGGTGCCGGCTCGGCTCGGCATCGATTATCCGCGGCTCAGGGTTATCAATCCGCGGCTCGTCTATTGCGGGCTGACCGGCTATGGCGAGCGCGGTCCCCTCAGCGAAAAGGGGGGTTTTGATCAGGTCCTGCAGTGCCTCTCCGGTATGGCGGTGTTCCAGGGCGGTGGCGCCGATAAGCCGCAATTGGTGCTGGGGTCGGTGCTCGACTATTTCACCTCGGCATTGCTGGCATATGGCGTTGCCGCCGCTTTGTTTGACCGCGAGCGGCGCGGCGTCGGCCAGTATCTCAGCCTCTCCCTACTGCGCAGCGCGTTGACGATCCAAGCCGGGCGTTTTGTCTGGGCGGAGCATGAGGGCCGCGATGTCGCGCGCGATTCCGGCGCCGGCGGACTGACCGGAATCCATCCGACAAAGGACGGCGCGCTCTACATATCGGTGCACTCGAACCATTTCTTCGCGGCATTGTGCGAGCTGATCGGCCGGCCCGAACTCGCCCAGGACCCGCGCTGTGCGTCGATGCGCAGCCGTGCCGCACACGCCGCCGAACTGCTGCCGGAATTGCGCTCGGCGCTCGGCGCGCGCACGGCTCGGGAGTGGGAGGCGCTGTTCGGCGAACGTGTGCCATGCGCCGCGGTGCGGCCGATCGAGGACATGTTCGACCACCCGCAGGTGCTCGCGGAGGAACTGGTCGGCACGCTCGATCATCCGGTCGTCGGGCGTTATCGCACGATGACAAAGCCGATCAAATTCGGCGACACCCCAGGCCCCGCACCGACAGCCTCGCCGATGTTTGGCCAGCACAGCGACGAGATCCTCGAAACTTACGGCTATTCGGCGGGCGAGATCGCGGCGTTGCGCGAGCGCGGCGTGGTGCGCTGATACGAGGGCGTTCATTCCTCAAAGAGGCAGCTGCCGCTTCTTAAACTCGGGTTGAGCCGAGAGCACCCACAGGGTTGCTTACGTTTTTGGGCAGCATCGCGATGATGCACGATCGACGGCGGCGGACGGTTGGCTGCGGGGATGAGCGCAGGGCCGGAAGTGAGGCCGGCTGTCCGGTGACGAGCAGTACTGCACGTTCAACCGGGCGGCGTCGACCTGCGCCTGGTCGGCCGCGACCGCGGCGGTAAGCTGTGCCACCTGAGCCTTTTGCGTATCGTATTGCTGGCGGGTGACCCCGAGTTGGGTTGGGCAACAGCGCTGCGTATCGCGCAAGGTCTTGCTGCGCGTTTGCGAGGTTGGCCTTGTCCTTGGCTTCGTTGGCGAGCGCGAGCTGGAGTTGCGCCTGATAGGGCCGGGGATTGATCTGGAGCAGCAGATCGCCTTTTTTGACGTAATGGCCCTCGACAAACGCCACTCGTGTGATGTTGCCGTCGACGCGGCTTTTGACGGTCACCGTGTTGAACGCCTGAACCGTTCCGAGCCCGCGCAAAATAGGATCGGAAAATCCATGGTCCTGGCGGTGCCGGCGAGGACCGGCACCGGCGGCGGCGTTCTCGACTGGGATTGCTCTTGGGCCGCGACGGCGGTCTGGGTATCGTACGACACCAACCACCACGCTCTCCCGCCGATCGCGACGAGAATGGCCAACACCAACAGCAGCTTCAGGAAGCGCTGCACCTTTACACACCAATAACTTGCGCCTCACTAGGCTGACAGCGCGACGCCTATGCCGGTTCTTACGGATGCCGAATGGCAAACATGCCCGGCTCGCCAACAATGCCGCATCTCTGATTTGCACCCGGCCACGGTAGCCGTACTCGATCCCCCCACAGACAATGCTGCCTAGCGAGCGCGATCACGGCAGGATTGAGCCCGCCGCGAACCGCCCAATTTGCACATTGCGTGTGATCTGGTTCACACTTGTCCCGCCGAAATCGTGGTTAAGCTCGCTTCTTCCTTTCGCGATCGGCTTCCGATCGACGACACTTGTCACTCTGGAATATCCCGAGGGATAAAACGTTAGGCCGATGAACATGTCGGGAACTTGCTTAACATCGTCGCCCAGTTTTGCAGCCTTGTTCGGAGGGCAACCGGGCTCTCGGTCATGCGGGGATATACGCGAAGCCGATTACTTAACAATCGTGAAGAAATGGACCTCCACCCTCGCCGTGGCGCGGGCTGCATCGGCTAATTAACTTTCAGCTGCAGATGACCAGTAGCAAACCGCTTTATCCCGTGAATAGGTCGGAGCTGGACGGATGGCGCGACCACAATCATGTTGATGCGCGGATAACGATATGTTAACTACCTAAGGTAATGATTAACCACGACGCCGCTGTCAGCGGTTGCCGCCAAGCCTGGAGGCCTCAATGCGCGTTCTTCTCGTCGAGGATGACACTGCCATCTCCGCCAGCATCAAGATGATGCTGCGGAAGGAAAATTTCATCTGCGATACGACCGACCTCGGTGAAGACGGGCTGGAGATCGGCAAGATCTACGACTACGACATCATCTTGCTCGATCTGATGCTTCCAGATATCGACGGGTATGAGGTATTGCGCCGGTTGCGCGCGGCGCGGGTGCGCACGCCGATATTGATCCTCTCGGGTCTGGCCGAACTCGACCACAAGATCAAAGGTTTAGGGTTCGGGGCCGACGACTTCCTGACAAAGCCGTTTGACCGCCGCGAATTGGTCGCACGCATTCACGCGATCGTCCGCCGCTCCAAAGGACACGCTGAGTCGGTCATCCGCACCGGGAAGCTGGTCGTCAATCTGGACGCTCGCATCGTCGAGGTCGAGGGCCGGCCACTGCATCTGACCGGGAAGGAATACGGCATCCTCGAACTCTTAAGCTTGCGGAAGGGCACCACCCTAACCAAAGAGATGTTCCTCAATCACCTCTATGGCGGGATGGACGAACCGGAGCTGAAAATTATCGACGTGTTCGTTTGCAAGCTGCGCAAAAAGCTGGCTCAGGCGACCGGCGGCAAACATTATATCGACACCGTATGGGGCCGTGGTTACGTCCTGCGAGACCCGCCCGACGGCTCGGTCGGCTCGGTCCAAGCAATCGCCGCGGCCGATCATGGACCGCAGCACGGCAGCGCTGCCGCCTAGGGCCGCGCAGAGACCGTCGTCAGACAAACCCTTCCCGGCGCCGGGCTCTCGGTGGCAACGCGCCACCCTTGGGCCCTCGCCAGCAGGCCGGTGAAATAGGAATGGATGGTGCGCGGGCCCAGCTCTTCGATCGGTGTGACCAGGCCCAGCGCGTCAGATTGTTCGCGGGTGAGCGAAGCACCCTCGCCCGCGGCTTCGAGCCGGAGTCCGGAAGCCGCTGTTTCCAGAGTCAGGGATCCGCCGCGGCTGAGCGCGTCCGCCCCGCAAATCAGCAAGTTGCAGCCGAGTTTTTGCTGGGGGAGCGGGATCCTAGAAAGGTCGCTGGCGTCGTTGCAGACAATCCGCGACCCTTGAAAATACCCGGCAGCGAGCTCGGAAACCGGCATTCCCGACCAGCTGCCACCCGAAAAACCGTAGGCAAAGCGGTAGAATTGCAGCCGGATACTGGCACGCCGAGTGCTTTCGCCGACCAGCGCCAAGGTCTCCCGGTCGAGTTCTGCATCCGGTTCGCAGAGCAAATCCACCCCGCTCGCGAGCGCCGTGATCGGCCCAGCCAGCTCGTGGCAAAGCCGGGCGGCCAAAAGCTCGGATATCCGAAGCCCGATATCGATGGTCATGGTTAATAATGGCACGAACCCGGGCGAATGGTGAGACACCTTCGAATTCTTTGTTAAAGGGTCAGACTTTCTGAACAGCCTCTCGAGCATCGGGATGGGCGGCGACGCCGACCGACTTGCGGTCCCTGACAGCGATCGATGTGCTGTGGCAGACCGAGCTTAGCCCGATCCGTAATCATGCAAAATTGCCGGACGCGATTATTGCTGCTGCTGCGGTTAGGTCATCGGGGCGATTGGCGTTGAAGAACGGGTCAACCGGATGGTCCGGAAACGATACGGTTGCAAGCTTGTGTCGCCCAGTCCACGCGTCGACCTTGCGAACCCCATCGACGATGACCGCGTGTCGTAAGTCTTCACGCAGCCGCACCGGCCAAAGCCCGAACACCGGGTGAGCGCGTCCACCCGAAGCCGCACAGGCAAGCTCGGCGCCGGCCTCCGCGGTGCCCTGCATCAGCCGAGACACGAGGTCGCGCGGTAAAAACGGAGCGTCGGTTGCGACGCTGACGACAAACCCGCATCTTGGCTGATTTGCCGCCGTCCAATCGAGCCCGGCCAAGACGCCGGCCAGCGGTCCGGCAAAATCGGGAACGCTGTCGGCGATGACCGGCAGAGCGAAGCGGCTGAATCGCGCCGGATCGCCGTTGGCGTTGATCACCATCGCCCCGACCTGCGGCCGCAGCCGAGCGATCACTCGATCGAGCAACGAAACCCCGCCCAGCATACGCAAAGACTTGTCGCCGCCCCCCATCCGCCGCGATTGGCCGCCGGCGAGCAGCAGGCCGACCACATTCATAGCTCCTCCTCGGCTCGGCTCGCCTTGCGCGAAAATCGCGGCTGTTCATCCTCGGCGGCTCGGAGATCGGCGTCAAAGACGATCCGTTCGGCGCCGGCGAGTGCGATAAACCGCTTGCCTTTGGCGCGGCCGATCAGGGTCAGACCGGCTTGGCGCGCGAGATCGACCCCCCAAGCGGTAAACCCGGAGCGCGAGATCAGAATGGGGATCCCCATCTGCACCGTCTTGATGACCATTTCCGAGGTCAGCCGCCCGGTCGTGTAGAATATTTTACCAATCGGCGAGACCTCGTTTAGCCGCATGTAGCCGGCGATCTTGTCGATCGCATTGTGGCGGCCGACATCCTCCATGTAGAGCAGCGGCCGATCCTCTTCGCACAACACACAGCCATGGATCGCACCCGCGGCGAGATAGAGGCTTGGCGCGGTGTTGATCTTTCGGGTCAGCGCATAAAGCCAGGAAGTCCGCAATACCGCGCCCGAGTCGAGGCGGACCTCTTCAAACTTCTCCATCAGATCGCCGAATACCGTGCCTTGGGCGCAACCCGAGGTCAGCGTCTTTTTCCGCAATTTGTCTTCAAAATCGGTCTCCTGATCGGTGCGGACGACTACAGTTTCCAGCTCGTCATCATAGTCGATGGCGATGACGCGATCCTGCGGCCGCAGCATGTTCTGGTTCAACAAATAGCCGACCGCGAGGTAATCGGGGTGGTCACCGATCGTCATCATTGTCACGATCTCGCGGCCGTTCAGGAACAAGGTCAGCGGCCGCTCCATGACGACGGCGGTTTCAACCGGCTTTCCTTGGTGGTCGATGCCGCCGACGGTCCGGGTCAGCCGCGGATCGTCGGGCGTAGGACGAACAGTAAATTCCTGCATACCTTCGAT
This sequence comes from uncultured Alphaproteobacteria bacterium, assembly GCA_963777435.1. Classification (GTDB taxonomy): domain Bacteria; phylum Pseudomonadota; class Alphaproteobacteria; order ATCC43930; family CGMCC-115725; genus AP-15. The sequence goes on along the minus strand of CAVZQT010000003.1, from coordinate 147,917 downwards.
TTGCGTGAGCGGCCTAACCCGTGCGAAGCCGATATAGCCGATAGATAGGAACCCAGTTGGCTCTAGGCACCGGCCCGGCTTTTCGCGGTCTTTGATTATATGTACGATTATGTTGAGGTGTGGCTGACGGGAGCTATTGTGGCCGGATCAAAGACGCTTTACCGGCGGGACCTGATAGCGTGGTCGCGACAGCAAGCTGAGGCGTTGCGGGCGGCTGCCCAAGGCGGCACGAACAAGTTTCTCGACTGGGAGAACCTCGCCGAGGAGATCGAGGATTTGGGCGCGTCGCAACGGTCGGCGGCCGGCAGTTACATCATGCGGATTATCCAACACCTCGTAAAGTTGGAGTATTCGCCGGCGGCTGATCCGCTCGCCGGTTGGCGGCGGACAGTGCGGCTCGCCAGACTGCAGCTGGAAAAGCGCGTCGGGAATAATCCCAGTCTGAAACCTGAACTCGGCAGCATTATCGCGGATGAAACAAGACGTGGCATCGAATACGCCATTGCCGATATGGAAGAGCACGGCGAAATCGATGAGGTCGATGCGCAGGCACTGAGGCGCGCCCGATACACCCACCAGCAGGTCCTGGGCGACTGGTTCCCTGAAGAACCGCCGGTGGGCGAGGGCCGACCATGACGCGATCGGGGGCGACATTTCCCCGCCGCATGCCTATCTTCGCGATAGAGAGCGAGGCAGGCGCCTCTAGCGAGCCCAGCATGATCGATCCGTTTGGACGAAAAATTACCTATCTGCGCGTATCGGTTACCGATCGCTGCGATTTCCGCTGTGTCTATTGCATGGCGGAGGAGATGACGTTTTTGCCAAAAGCCGAGCTGCTGACGCTCGAAGAGCTCGATCGCGTGTGCAGTGCCTTCGTTCAACTCGGGGTCAGGAAATTGCGGCTGACCGGCGGCGAGCCACTGGTGCGGCGCGGGATCATGACCCTGTTCCATGGGCTCGGAAGGCACATCGTCAGCGGTGCCCTTGACGAATTGACGCTGACGACGAACGGCAGCCAACTCGCGCGCTACGCCGGCGAGCTGCGCGAGGCCGGTGTGCGCCGCGTCAATGTTTCGCTCGACACCCTCGATCCCGGGAAATTCACCGAGATCACCCGCCGCGGCCGGCTCGACATCGTGCTCGACGGGCTGCGCGCAGCAAAAGAGGCCGGGCTCGCCGTCAAGATCAACACGGTGGCCTTGCGTGGCGTCAACGACGACGAGTTCGACGATCTTGTCGCCTGGTGCGGCGAAGAGGGTTTCGACCTCGTGTTTATCGAGGTCATGCCGATGGGCGATATCGGCGGTGAGAACCGGTTGGACCAATATCTCCCATTGTCGCTGGTCCGCTCCCGCTTGGCGCGGCGTTGGACGCTCGATGAAACCGATTACCGTACCGGCGGACCGGCGCGGTACGCGGTCGTGCGCGAGACCGGCCGGCGGCTCGGTTTTATTACCCCGCTGACCCACAATTTCTGCGAAAGCTGCAACCGGGTAAGGCTCACCTGCACCGGGACGCTTTATATGTGCCTCGGCCAGGAAGACGCCGCCGATTTGCGTACCCCGTTGCGCCAGTCGGAAGGGGACGAAAAGCTGATTGCTGCAATTGCCGAGGCGATCGGCCGCAAGCCCAAGGGCCACGACTTCATCATCGACCGTCGCCACAACCGGCCGGCTGTCGCGCGCCATATGAGTGTTACCGGCGGGTGACGGCACCCCCTGCGCCCGTCGGGGCGCCGCGCATCGCGGTCGTTGCGGCCGACACCGAGGCCGCGCAACAAGCGCTTGCGGAGCTAAGTCGCCTTTATCGCTGCGTTGCCCCCGAGCTTGCCGACATCGTCATATCGCTGGGCGGCGACGGCTTTATGCTAGAGACCTTGCATCGGTTTCTGCCGCAGGGCGTCCCGATCTATGGAATGCACCGCGGCAGCGTCGGCTTCCTGATGAACCTCTACCGCCCTGAGGGCCTGATGGAGCGCCTGGCGGAGGTGCAGCCGGTAGTCCTGCATCCACTCGAGATGGTGGCCCGTGACGAGCATGGCAGCCGCCACCGCGCCCTCGCATTCAACGAAGTCTCGCTGTTGCGCGAGACTCGCCAGGCAGCAAAGCTCAGGGTCGTGGTAGACGGCGTGGTCCGTATCGATGAGCTGATGGCTGACGGCATCCTAGTCGCGACACCGGTCGGCAGTACCGCCTACAATCTCTCGGCGCACGGACCGATCATTCCGCTCGGCGCCGGAGTTTTGGCATTGACCCCGATCAGCGCCTTCCGCCCGCGGCGGTGGCGCGGCGCGTTATTGCGCCACGAGGCGCAAGTGCGGATCGACGCGCTCGAAACCGAAAAGCGCCCGGTCAGCGCCGTTGCCGACTTTACCGAGGCGCGTGACATTATCAGCGTCGAAGTGCACGAGAATCGCGACATCGCGATGACCTTGCTGTTCGACCACGAAGCCAATCTCGAAGAACGCGTATTCAAGGAGCAATTCGCGACCTGAGCGCCAGCGCTCAAAGCGGTGCGGTTCCCTGCGACGCCCCACATTCACTGGTCGCGATTGAACAGTTCGCGGCCGGTCGCCTCCCGATCCCCGCTGCTAAACGCGAGTTTCCGCTTATATCGCCCGACTGGCACAAGCTGAGCCTCGGTTGGGTGCATATTCGTCCCGGCTCGATGGATCGTAAGACCCCGGCGCGAGTTCCGCGGCGGAACCCGTCATCACCGGTTGACGGCTATAATGCTGCGCTGCATCATGAAATAAAGCGGCTAATCGCACGCCCTAGACCTAGATTGGCCCGATCCATAACCGCGACCGACGGGAGTGATCCATCGCTTGAAGGCGGCATTTGAAGTCGGTGCACGGCCGGTTCCCGGCTGTTGCCCGTTGCACAAAGGGAAATGCCCGCCATGCTTGGAATGTCTGATCTGCCCGCCGGAGTCGCTGTTCACGGCGAGTTGCAACCGGGCTATGAAAAAATCCTAACCTCCGCGGCAATTGCGTTTCTCGCCGGATTGGAACGCGAATTCGGTTCCGAGCGCCGCCACCTCCTTGATCGCCGCGCCGAAATCCAACAGCGGCTCGACTGCGGATGGAAACCCGATTTCCTGCCCGATACGCGATCGATCCGAGATAGCAACTGGTGCGTGGCGCCGGTCCCCGACGACATCCGCGACCGGCGCGTCGAGATAACAGGTCCTACCGACCGTAAGATGGTCATCAACGCGCTCAATTGCGGAGCAAATGTGTTCATGGCCGACTTCGAGGACGCGAACACGCCGTCCTGGAGCAACATGGTCGAGGGCCAGGTAAATCTGTTCGACGCGGTGCGGCGCGCGGTCACTTTCAACGACCCTGAGACCGGCCGGCATTATTCATTGAGCGACAAGACGGCGGTGCTGTTTGTCCGTCCCCGCGGCTGGCATTTGCCCGAGAAACACGTTCTCGTCGACCGCGAACCGATGTCGGGGTCGCTGTTCGATTTTGGTCTTTTCTTTTTTCACAACGCCAAAGAGCTGCTGACGCGCGGCACCGGCCCCTATTTCTACTTGCCCAAAATCGAGAGCCATTTGGAAGCGCGGCTGTGGAACGATGTTTTCCTTTATGCCCAAGCGCAGCTAGGCGTCCATAAGGGCACCATCAAGGCGACGGTCCTAATCGAGACGATTTCCGCGGCATTCGAGATGGACGAGATCCTATGGGAGCTCAAGGATCATTCGGCCGGGCTCAATTGTGGCCGTTGGGATTACATCTACAGCTTTATCAAAAAATTTGCGGAAGACCCCGGCTGTGTGATGCCGGACCGCGGTCAGGTCACGATGACCAGCCATTTTCTTCGCAGTTACAGCCTTCTTTTGATCAAAACCTGTCATCGCCGCGAAGTTCATGCGATGGGCGGCATGGCGGCGCAGATCCCGATCCGCAATGACGCCGCGGCAAACGAGGCGGCAATGGAAAAAGTGCGCGCCGATAAATTGCGCGAGGCTGGTGACGGCCATGATGGGACCTGGGTGGCGCATCCCGGATTGGTGGGCATAGCCAAAGACATCTTCGATCGCGAAATGCCGCAAGCAAATCAGATCGCGCGCAAGCGCCAGGATGTGCACGTGACCGCGGCCGATCTGCTGGCCGTCCCGACTGGGACAATTACCGAGGCTGGGCTGCGCCAAAATCTCAACGTCGGGATCGGCTATATCGAATCATGGCTGCGCGGCACCGGTTGCGTACCGCTGTACAATCTGATGGAGGACGCGGCGACCGCCGAAATCAGCCGCGCCCAGATCTGGCAATGGATCCGCCACGGCGCCCGACTCGACGACGGACGACCGATCGACATCGCGCTGTGCACAGCCTTGCTCGACGAGGAACTTGCAAAATTGTCGGCGCCGGACCCCGGCGAGCCATCCGCAACGAGAAGATACAAAGACGCGGCGCGACTTTTTCGCGAACTCATTGAAGCGTCGAGCTTCCCCGAGTTTTTGACCCTGCCGGCGTACGACATGATCATTGCGGAAGGCGCCTGACCGGAGAAGTTTGCTGCCCCCCGCCGGCCGGGGCTGATCGCTCGAAATAGGCATAATCTCGGCGTGTTTCGGTAATAAATTGCGTCAATCCGGGGACGAGTGATCAAGCTCCTTGACGCCCCTCGCTCCTCGGCTACGGTGGCGCAGAACTCACTCAGGTCGCGGGTGCGGTGGACGACAATACGCGAGTAACGCACCGATTTGCCGTCATCCTTTGCGCCGACGTCGTTGGCTATTCGCGATTGATGGGGACCGATGAAGAAGGCACCCTGGCGGCGCTCAACCGGGTACGCCGAGATCTGGTAGACGTCCGGATTATGTCGCACGGCGGCCGCATCGTGCGCACCATGGGCGACGGGCTTCTGGTCGAGTTCGGCAGCGTCATCAATGCCGTCCAATGCGCGGTCGAGATCCAGCGTGGAATGCCGGCGGTGACTGGGAATATGCTGGCCGACCGACGGATTCAGTTTCGCATCGGGATCAATCTTGGCGATGTCGTCTCCGATGGCGACATCATCTATGGCGATGGTGTGACGGTTGCCTCACGTCTGGAAAGCCTAGCCATACCCGGCGGTATCAATGTCAGCCGCGCTGTGCGCGATCAGGTGCGCGATCGGCTGCCAGTCACGTTCGAAGACGCGGGCGAACATGAAATCGCGAATATTGCCCGACCGGTGCGGGTTTTTCGGATTCTGGTGGACGAGCGGCAAACCGCTGAGCCTACCCGTAAGTCCGCTCCCCGCCCGGCAAAGCCCAGCCTGGTGGTCCTACCCTTCCAACATCTCGGCAGTGACCCTGAGGTCGACTTCTTTTTGGATAGCGTCGGCGAGGATTTAATCACCGAGCTTGCCAGAGCGCGCTGGTTCTCGGTAGTGGCCCGCAATACCAGCTTCACTTACAAAGGGAAGAATGCGGATTCGAAGCAAGTCGCTCGCGAGCTTGGGGTCCGTTACGTGATGGAGGGCAGTCTTCGTAAATCTGGCAACCGTGTCCGCATTAGCTGCCAATTAGTCGACGCGTCAAGCGGCCAAAATCTATGGTCCGACCGTTTTGACGGCACGTTTGAAGATTCCTTCGAGTTGCAGGACAAAATCGTGGAAAGCGTGATCGGCTCGGTCGAACCGGTTCTAAGACGGGCCGAGATTGAGCGGGCGCGGCGCAAACCGGAGGCGGAACGTGATCTTTATGAACTTTCCCGTTGCGCCTTACCTTTGGCCTTTGTTGAGACGGCTGAGGACAACGCGGAGGCCCTCCGCTTGCTGTCCAAAGCATTGGCGATAGATGACGGATACCCGACCGCTAACGCCCTTGCGGCATGGTGTCATCAGCAACGCCATCTGATGGACTGGCCAGCGGCGAGCGAAAATGACCGGCAGGAGGCGCAACATTTGACCCGCGTGGCGATTGCCGGCGGCGCCGATGTCCCCCTAGCGCTGGCGCTCGGCGGTGTCGTTCATGCCGCCCTGTCGCGCGACCACGATACGGCGCTGGCAGCCGTCGACCGCGCGACGGCGATGAATCCCACCGCCGCCATTATACTCGGGTTTGATGCGCTGACGCGCTGCTTCTGCGGTCTCTACGAGCAAGCCATCGAGCGCGCCGACAAGGCGTTGGCGCTAAGCCCGTTCGAACCCCTTCGGTATCATGCCGAATTAGCTTCGGCATTGGCCCATTTGCTGACTGGCCAGGCCGAGAAGGCTGTGGCTTACGCGCACAAAGCGATCGAGGGCAATCGAAACTTTACTTTTCCTTACTGCGTCCTGGCGCTTGCCTTTGCCCGCTTGGGGCGCCCCGACGAGGCCGAACAGGCGGTCAACCAATTGACGCGCGCCGCGCCCGGTTTTCATCTGTCGGCGCTGCGGCGGATCCGCTTTGCCAATGTCGAGCGTCTTCTGCCCGATCTCGAATTGTTGCGCGCGGTACACGTGCCGGATTGACCGCGGCAAAATTGTAGGCCGTTTCTGGCGTCTTAAGCCAAATTTCTCGATGCCGGTTGCTTATTCGCTTTTGGCCATAGCAGTTGGTGTGTGAAACTCTTCACATACAGCGGGCTGGCTGCGGCCCATCTTTGCCGCGATTTGGACGAAAAAGGGGACGGCGACGTGTCCGGTGATCACAAGGATCGCGTCCGGCGCCGGCTAGCGGCTATTCTGGTCGCTGGCTACAGCCGGCTGTTCCCCGGCGACGAAGCCGACCGCTTCGCCGATCTGACCTCATTTCTGACCGACATCATCGAGCCTCTCGCCCCCGAATTTGGCGGCAATATCTTCAAGCGCGCCGGCGAACTGGTGCTGATCGAGTTCGACAGCGTGGTCGAGGCGGCGCGCTGTGCCGCTGCGATGCGCGATTCTGCTTTACGGATGAACCAGCGTCTGCCGAACGAGCGGCGCGTTGCGATGCGGATCGGGATCAATCTGGGCGACATCATCGCGGAAGGCGGCGATGTCTTCGGCGACGGTGTCAACATCGCGGCGCGCATCGAGGCGCTGGCCGAGCCCGGCAGCATCTACGTTTCGGGCATCGTGCACGACCAAGTCGTCGACCGGGTCGATTTCGATTTTGAGGATCTCGGCCCAAAGGAGCTAAAGAATATCCGCCGTCCGGTCCATGTCTACCGAATGGGCGGCGACACGGCGGATCAGTCGGAGGACTTGGAAGCCCCCGAGCCGATGGCCGCTGCACACCCGCCAAAGTTGGATGACCATCGCGCGATCGCGGTGCTGCCGTTCAACAATTTCAGCGGCGATCCCGAGCAGGAGTTTTTTGCCGACGGCATCACCGAAGACATTATCTCGCTGCTCGCCGGCTGGAGGGCTTTTCCGGTCATCGCCCGCAACTCGACATTTACCTATAAAGGACAAACCGTCGACGTCAAAAAAGTCGGTCAGGAGTTGGGCGCGCGATATGTTGTCGAAGGCAGCGTGCGCAAATCCGGCCACCGCGTCCGCGTCACCGCGCAGCTGATTCAAACCGACACCGGCCACCACATCATGGCCGAGCGCTACGATCGCGATCTGACCGATCTGTTCGAATTGCAGGATGAGATCGTCAGCACGATTGCTGGCGCGATCCAGCCGGAACTCCTCAGATTTGAGCGCGACCGTATCGCCGAACTGCCGCAGCATAACGAGGACGCCTACGCGTTCTACCAGCACGGCATGTGGCACCACTACCGGCAGAACAAGGCGGACAACGTCAAGGCCCAGGACTATTTCCGTCGTGCGCTGGCGATCGAGCCGGAGTACCCGCAGGCGACCGCGGCGCTGTCGGTGACGCTGACCAGTGCCGCCATGCTTGGCTGGATCGAGAACCCGAGCGCCGGCTTTGAAGAGGCTTACGATCTCGGCCAGCAGGCCGTCAGCTTGGACCAGCGCTATCCCAATGCCCACTTCGCTTTGGGTCTGGTATGCATGTGGACGAGCCGCTCCGAGCGCGCGATGGCGGCGTTCGAAGAGGCGATCAATCTCAACCCGAGTTTTGCCGCGGCCTACGTCCTCCTCGGACAGATGCATCTCTACCGAGGCGATCCCGAAGAGGCGATAACTCTCGCCGAGAAGGGGATACGGCTCAGCCCCAGCGATACGCGTCTATACATTTGGCTGACGGCGCTGGCCGGAGCGCATTATCAGTTGCGCAATTACCAGGCGGCGATTGAGCCCGGGCGCCGCTCCTGGACGCTCAACCGCAACTGGCCAGGCGGGCTGCGTTACGTCGTAGCCGGTTTAGCCCAGCTCGAACGGTTTGAGGAGGCGAGCGCTGCCTTAGCCGAACTGCGCAAACTCAACCCGACCCTGGCCTTTGTCGAAGGCAATCTGAAACGGCTGTTCAATGACGGCGACGGAGTTGATCACATCCTCGACGGATTGCGCAAAGCTGGATTTGAATAGCAAACCCAGTAGGAGAGGTCGGATCAGGGAGGGCAGGAGAGTTCATCGCCGGGTGGTGGCCGCACCGGTTCGGGTTCGCGAGAACGCCGAGCCACTCTTAAGCGCTCTTCGGTAATGTGTCCGATCGTGGTCCCGTCTCGAAACCTTTTAAGCACGTTACCTGAATTGTTAGCCATGTTTTAAACTTGACAATTCTTTATGTAAATTTAAGCTGGCGGAATAAATTTACACCTTGACCCGCCAACTCGACGAACTCTTAGCCTAAGGATCCGATTCGGCATCGACAGTAGTTATCTTGCCGAGGTTAAAGAACGAGGGTCGAGGAGGGAGCCCGATGCGCGAACCGAGAGTTTTTCTGCCAGCACTGGCTTTAACTATCGCCGGAGCAATGTCAGCGGCGACCTCCGCGCTGGCCGATCCGATAACATATACCATGGTGGGCACACAGGCCTCTGGCAGCCTTGGGGGGACGATGTTCTCAGACGCTACCGTGACGTTGACAATGATCGACGACACGATGAACGTCATTGACGATGTAACAGATTCCATCTTCTACAATCCCGGAACCGCCACGGTGACTGTGGTGGAGGGCGGCGGCCTCCCGACGCTGACGGCGACGTTCACCGATACAATTTGGGTCTACTCTACGCAGACCCCTCCGGCAGGCGTCGGGTTTTATGATACAGGAGTGAATTCCGATATATTCGATAACTTTAGTTCATCGTTTGAAGGATATGATCTGAAGACGCCGATCGGGCCAATAATATCCGACATGACCGGGAATAGCCCCCCATTATCTTTTCCAACGAGCGATGGGAACTTCATCCTGAGCGGCCTCCCCGCCACCGCGACCTTTACTGCCACGGTTGCGGTACCAGAACCAGCAATCGGTCATGGCCTCCCGGTCGCTCTCGCCGTCGGCGGCATGCTGCTTGGTGCGAGGCTCTTAGAGCGCCGACGATATCGCGCTCGCTGACGCTACCTGTGTTGCGGCGTTTACTCGGCCTCGGTCTGTCCGTTGGCGCAAATCTCCTGCTATCGACTGCGGTTGTGCTGAGCAAAGGCCGAGCCCCTTCGTCAACTTCGCGAATCTTCGAGGATTACAAGTTCTCGAAGGACTTCTTCTCGAAGGGGCATGAGCGGCGCTGAGCGACCGCGGACAATCGCAGTCGCTCGACAGGCACGCAACCGACTTAAGACTGTTTTGCCGTCGCCGAGAAGCGGCGCACTAGACTGTTACTGGCATTGATAGGGTTTACCCAAGCGATAGCAGATCTGGCCGCCCTCTTCGGTCGCATTGGCGTCCTCGAGCCCGGTTTGCACCGGATCCGGACATTGACCCGTGGTCTCTGCGTTGCACGGAAGATTGCCGGCCATAGCGACCGCGTTGGTGAAAGCGGCTTGGTCGACGATCTGCGGTGCAACCTGAGCCATCGGGTCTGGAGTTTGCGAGCTTGCCGTTAGGGCTCCGGTCCCACCGGAGCAGGCAAGTCCGCCGAGCGCCCCCGTCGTCATATAGCCGTCATCGAAAATAAACGTTATATCCGCACCGCACAGTTGAGCACTGGTAAACGGCGTCGCGAAGCCTTTTGAGAACTTTATGGAGGCATTTGCTCCGGCGCCCGGCTTATTAAATTCGATGATTAAACATTGAGTGGTCGGAGCAGCGCAAACGTTGTATAGGGCTCCAAGCTGATAAACACTACCAGGAGCATTGTCCTGGTCCGGAAACGGCCAGTCTGCGTCCTGCAAAATGTTTGGGCTCGCCGGAGACTGCGAGATTTTCGTGAATTGATTGTTAAATTGAAGCCCCGGGGGAAGGACGAGCACCCAGGCCAGCAGCTTTTCGTTCGGCCGGCCGCTGCCCGTTGCGGGACCGGTCACGGTAACCGTTATCGACTTGCCATTCGGCGCAACGCTCAGTGTCGTCGTTGAATTGGCGATCGGCTGGAGAAACCCGCTCGGATCGAGCACCGCCCCCTGCTGCGACACAGGGAGAAGACTCGGATATAGCAGGCTCTGCGCCTCGGTAGTCAGCTGACCGGCCATCCCGTTTGCCAAGGTCGGCTTGCCCGCACACCCGGCCGGCAATGGTGGTGTGGCAAGCACGCATGCGACCGTCGGTTCGGTGCGGAGGCTCCCGCTCGTCATCAGATTGGCCATGCAGCCCGGATAGCCCGCATCACACTCCCCCACGACAGGAGTGGGAGTAGGGAGTGGAGGAATAATCCCCCCGGGAGGGAAAGGATTTGTGGAAGATACCGGCTCGTAAGGGCCCGCTCCGTAAATCGTGTGGTCGAGGCCGAGATTGTGCAATATTGCGTGGGCAAGCAGGGTCGTCCGGGGCGTCAGCGGGAAAGGCGGAAAAAACGTATTCCCGCCGATCGACACGCCGTTGTTGTTGACCCAGCTGAAGTCGTAGAGCTGCCCCCCGACTGACTGGCCGGCGGGTTGAGCTTGGTGACAAAGAACATGTTGATCACGCTCGCCGTCGAGCTTATCGGCACACCTGCCGGTGTCGTCGGATTCGGTACCTTGCCGGTCTGAGAGATCGCATTCTGCTGCGAAAGTGTTAGAAAATCTTGGCTCTGGAAAATGGTGGCCCCGGCGCTGTTTGCCGTCTGGGCGACATTCAGCGTCTGAAAGCTTGTCGTGTCGGGCAACGGGTTGATCGGTGAGTTGTACTTGGCGATTGGATTGAAGGTGACGTCGACGCCAATTTGGTTCAACAGCGCCCGGGTGACGTCCACTCCTCCCGTCGCTGGGTAGACGGCGCCCGTGGTCGGGTTGACAACAAAGCCGACCGGGCCGGTCGCGGCAATCGACGTGCCAAGCGGGACGTTCTGCGAGACATTGACGGTATAGGTACCGGCGCCACCGGTTCCGGTGCCATTTGCAGTAATCTTGGTGCCCGATGCGATACTAGTCCCCGAAAGCGTATCGGACACATGCAGAGTGCCGGATGAACACGATACGACCGTCAGCGTTGTATTCGTGATGGACCCGGTGCAGGTCACATTACCGACGCTGCTCGTTGTGTTGTATGGAGCACAATTAGCGCCGGCGCTCGAACACACGTCGATCGGTTGGACTACGACGTAGTTGGTGATCGGAACCTGGGCAGCCGCGATGTCCGACCCGATGCAAAGAGCCGCCGACGATGCCGCTAACCAAATAAACCCGACTATCCGGTTCGCGCGGGGTCGAAAATCGCCCATCGCACGCCTCCCAATTAGGGTTATGCAAAGCAGGATTTGACGAGTATTTACATGAAGAGAGGGAGTAAGCAAACAAAAAATATTTTGTATATTTTAACCAAAACCAACGGTTGCTGGCCCGGCAAGCACTGGCGTAAACTCGTCCGGGCGGGGGCGCGATTGCAGTACGTTAACAAAAGGGAGACGAATGATGTGCAGACTATTCAAGCGCTCGAAGGCGCCCTATCTTGCGGCTGCGTTTGTCACCGTCTGGATCTGTGGCACCGGGTCGGCATGGGCAGGTGATGGCGGTGAAAGTTTGACAGGCCTCAATAACATCATAAGTGGTCTATGCTCTTTCCTGAACATAACGACACCATGCCCGCAACTCCCGACGATTACCCAGGCGGTCCTGGAAATCGCCGGGCTGGAAACCTCTCCGCCCGAGATGATTCGCGCCCTCAATAATGTCGCCCCGGGAAGCACCGTCGACGCAGGTAATGCGGCCGCGATCCCCCCAATTCCATTCCCATTAACCTCCAAGACATCGCCCACCCTGTCCGGCATATTGGCGACCCTAACGCCGATGGCATTTATCAGCACCGGGAACGAGAACTATGCGGCGGCTACCATCGCCTCGGCGAAAATAAACCATGGGACACCCGCAGCAACTCAGCTCTACGACCCCGAAGCAGACACCTTCCTTTATGCGGTAGCAAGCGGTGCAGCCATCGGGAATTCCGGGCTGACCGTTCCCGATTCGCTCAACTTGTTCTACGATGACCCTTCGCGGACAAACACCAACTTTTCACAGAGCCAAATCGTTGCCAAGTTTTCGCTGCCATTGACCGTGTTAAACAGGGACGGCGTGACTGAACGTCCGGTTGCCGCCACTCTGCAATACATTCCCGCAAGCGATGGCGGCTGTTCAGCCAGCAAGATCGTCGGCAATTTCTCAGGGGCGGCCACTGGCACCCAAACTCGTTTGGCGGCAAAGCTCGGGATAAACTGCGCGGTCGTTTTTGCTGCCTCGCCGATTTCGCGGAAGCCGCATGCGATCTTCCAGGTGCAGGTCCCACTGCTCGTGACGATGGCGACAGACCCCCCCTATTTCTACTCCTACGTTAACTACACATCTTCAGGTCCGGTAAATCTTGGTATCCCGACGGCCTTCTCCTCTGATGTCGACGGCTTCTCTCCCAGACTCGGGTATTTTGGGGTCCAACGGAATGTACATCGGCATCGCTCCGAGCGCGGCGCCGTTGTGCGACACCATGGGAACGTGCCCCCCATCGACGCCCCCTGTCTTCGCTCTCTGCGCGAGCCTGCCGCGGAACGGCAACGGTCAAAGCCTGGTCCCCTCCGTCGGTGCCTACTACGCCATCTCCTTAGCCGGCGAGACGCTTCTCTCGGCGGCGCTTCCAGGGGCCTCGACGAGTATGTGTCCGGCGCTCTAAGCGAGCGTGCGCGGTCGAGAATGAGCCCGTGCTTAAAACACGGGAGGCGCCCGTGACCCTCCTCGTGACCCTTGGCAGCCTGCTCGCCGTCGCGCTGTGGGAACTTCTCCAGCCGCGGCGGCGGCGCGAGTTTCCTGCGCTATGGCGGCGGCTCGGCAACCTCGGCATCTGGCTGCTCAACATCGTGCTCGTGGCATTAATTTTTGCGCCGACCGAGACATTTCGGCCACAGTTGGAGGCGGCCTTTGGGGTCCACCTGCCTGCCTGGCCGATCGCTAATCAATGGTTGAGCTTTATCGCGGCTTTCCTGCTGCTTGATTTTTTGGTCTACGGCCTGCATCGCTGTCAGCACGCGGTGCCATTTCTGTGGCGTTTCCACGCATTGCACCATTCCGATCCCGACGTTGACCTCACAACATCGGTGCGCCACCACCCGATCGAGTACCTGCTTGCCGGCGCGTTTTATTGGGTGGTGATCCTGGCGCTCGACATTCCGGTATTTGTCGTCTCGACCCACGCGCTAGCGGTTTTTGTCGCGGCCGGGATCACTCACGGCAATATCAGATTGCCGGGGTGGCTGGAGCGGATTTTACAGCCGCTCGTGATTACCCTCGATTTGCACCTCGTCCATCATTCGATCGCACATGACGAGGCCAACGCCAATTTCGGCGGAATACTTTCGGTTTGGGATCGGATGTTTGGTACCCTGAGGCAGCTTCCCCGCGCGCGGCAGGACCGGATCGTCTTTGGCGTCGCCGATCTGCCGCGGCGCGACGGCATCAAGCCGAGCGCGATGCTGATGACACCCTGGCGCCTAAGCCGCGCGATGGAGCATGTCGCTGCCGGCGATTAGTCGGCGCGTGCGCTGCTGGTCAGCATTTCCGATTTGCGGTCGAGCGCCGCAACCAGACCGTCATACCCTTGCCGCCGCAGAATGTCGGCGAATTCCGAGCGATGGGTCGCGACTTCGCTGATCGTGCCGTCGAGATAAATGTCTCCGATCAACCACCGGCCGCCGTCTTGCCGCATCAGGTAATCGACTTCGACCGGTTCGCCATTTGCCTTGATGATCGAGCTGGTGACGACCGTTCCGTAGGGGTCTTGACGCTGCCCGGTCACGTTGAGCTTTTGCCCGTGGTAGCTGTCAAAGCGGTCGGCATAAACCGCCGACATGTAGCGTCCGTAGCTTTCGGTTACTTGCTGCTGTTGCGCCGGGGTCAACTTAGCCCAGCCGCTCCCGAACGCCAGGCGAGCCATAAACGGCAGATCGAAATTGGCGCGGATGACGGGGGCCAACTGGGTATAGCGCCCGCTGCCGCCCAACACCGAGCCGCTCTTCATCGTCGCGACAAGGCTAGAATAAAGGTTCTCTACAGTGCCGCCGGCATTTCCGACGGCTGCCGAGACGGTAGCAGATGAAGCGGCCAATGCAACCGCGACAACAAGACCTGCGGCGGTTCGTTTAAGGTTTGCTGCTGCACACTGCCTTCTCGAAGCCCCAGGAATCGATCTTAAGATTTGCTCAATCATAGCTAATCTCGATTTAAGCTGTCTCCCGCGGTCTAGATGCGCCCGGCGATGCCATATTCAAGACATGGCTGGGGTGCGGCAGAGACATCGAGATGCGGTCAAACCCACCTTGAACAATGCGAGCTGTCTCCCGCCGCCGCATCTCTGGGTCGACGCGCGGCCGCAACCAAAACACAAATACAAATGAAAACGCCTGCCTTCCCCGTCATATCGTACTTCCTCTACCATAGAATAAACAATGAAGGTGAGAATGCAGTCTACATTTGACTTGATTGCCTTGCTTTTAGTGATGGCAGCTGTTTTTGGATATATAAATGAGCGCTTTCTCCGGCTGCCCTTAACCGTTGGACTTCTGCTGTTAGCCCTTCTTGGGGCGGTCCTTGTTATCGCGGCGGGTGTGGCTTTTCCGCAACTCGGGCTCAAGCTGGCGATTCGAAACTTGCTAGCAGCCGTAAATTTTCCGGTGGCTTTGCTTAATGGGTTTCTCAGTTTTTTGTTATTCGCGAGCGCAATGGAAGTTGATTTTGCCGAATTATTTGCCCGTAAATGGACAATCTTCGCGCTCGCGATTATCGGTACGGTGTTGTCGACGGGGCTGATCGCGGCGGCACTATTTTTGGTCTCGACAGCGCTGGGGGTGAGGGTACCGATTACGTGGTGTCTTGTCTTTGGCGCCTTGATCTCGCCGACCGATCCGGTTGCTGTTCTGCTTGTGCTAAAGCGCGTCGGCATCCCGGAATCCCTGCAAGCAGTGATTGCCGGCGAAAGCTTGTTTAACGACGGCATCGGCGTCGTGTTGTTCACATTGTTGTTATCCCTGGCGACCGGCGCCGGCGCGGCCGATCAAGGCCCCGTCTTAATCGCCGGCAAATTCCTTCTATCCGCGTTCGGCGGCGGGCTGCTTGGCCTAACTCTCGGTTACGGCGCCTTCCTGATGATGCGCGGGGTCGACGATTATAATGTCGAGCTGATCATTTCGCTGGCCCTGGTAACCGGGACCTACAGCCTCGCCGGAATGTTGAACGTGTCGGGCCCGGTGGCGGTCGTGATCGCCGGTATCCTGATAGGCAATCACGGAATGCAACTCGCGATGAGCGAGCGGACGCGCGAGCACCTAAAAACCTTTTGGCTATTGGTAGACGACACCCTGAATGCCTTACTGTTTCTGCTCATTGGCCTTGAGATCGCCGCGATCGATCTCGAGCGGCACGCGCTCTTGGCTACAGCCGCGATGATCCCGATCGCACTGGTCATCCGATGGTTTAGCGTTATCGCCTCGGCGCTGCCGCTCAATCTGCACCTGCCGCATGTCTTCGGTTCATCCGTGATCCTGACCTGGGGCGGGTTGCGCGGTGGCATAGCCGTGGCGTTGGCGCTCGCATTGCCTACTGGGCCTTACAAGGACACGCTGTTGACGATCGCCTACGGCATTGTCGTGTTCTCGATCGTCGTGCAGGGATTAACTCTGGAATGGGTCGCCCGCCGCACGCTGCCCTCGAGTACCGCATCTGCTCTCGCGCCAGCGGAAGAGGACTAACAACGACCCGCATGCGCTATACGTAGTCGATCCACTTTTGCTCAGCTTCAGGAGCCGGTTGATAGAGGAGCCCGGGGAACTCGGATGGACAAGAAGGTTCACATCAATTTCTGGTACGTGATTGCCGCGATCCTCGGGATGCTGTGGATACAGAGCCTCTACATCGAAAGCACCCAGCGTACCCCGATCCCGTACAGCAGATTTCAGACGCTGCTCAATGAGGACAAGGTCGCGCAAGTCGAAATCGGACCCAACTACATCAGCGGCTCGCTGAAGAAGGCGGAGCCCGACGGTCTCAAGGATTTTGTCACGGCGCGGGTGGCGCCCGATCTCGCGCAGGCGCTCGACAAGCACGGCGTCACGTATAGCGGCGTCGTCGAGAACCACATTGTTCGCGATCTGCTGTCATGGATTTTGCCGGCGATTATTTTTGTCGGTATTTGGATGTTCGCGATCCGCCGCATGGGACAAGGCGGGCTCGGCGGACTGATGCAGATCGGCAAGAGCCGCGCCAAAATCTATGTCGAAAAGGAAACCAAGGTTACCTTTGCCGATGTCGCCGGGGTCGACGAGGCCAAGGAGGAATTGGCTGAAATCGTAAATTTCCTAAAGGACCCCAAGGTTTACGGTCGGCTTGGCGGGCGTCCGCCAAAGGGCGTGCTGCTCGTCGGGCCGCCGGGGACGGGCAAGACCCTGCTCGCCCGCGCCGTTGCCGGCGAGGCTGGGGTGCCGTTCTTTTCGATCTCCGGCTCGGAATTTGTCGAGATGTTTGTCGGCGTCGGCGCGGCGAGGGTGCGCGATCTGTTCGAGCAAGCACGGCAACACGCGCCGGCAATCATTTTCATCGACGAACTTGACGCGCTCGGCCGCGCCCGCGGGCCCTTTGCCGGCGGCGGGCAGGACGAGAAAGACCAAACCTTGAACCAGTTGCTAGCCGAACTCGACGGGTTCGACCCGTCGGTCGGTCTGGTTCTGCTTGGCGCCACCAACCGACCGGAAATTCTCGACCCGGCCTTGCTGCGCGCCGGCCGCTTCGACCGCCAGGTTTTGGTCGATCGGCCCGATAAGCGCGGACGCGAAGAGATCCTTGCCGTCCATCTGAAGAAGGCCAAGCTCGCCGCTAATGTAAACCCGGAGCAGATCGCGGCGTTGACCCCCGGCTTTACCGGCGCGGATCTCGCCAATCTGGTCAATGAAGCGACGTTGCTCGCGACCCGGCGCAACGCCGACGCGGTCGAGATGGACGACTTCAACAACGCCATCGAACGCATCGTCGCCGGTCTTGAAAAGCGCAATCGGCTGCTAAATCCGCTCGAGCGCCGCGTCGTTGCCTACCACGAATTGGGGCATGCGATGGTCGGGCTGGCACTGCCGGGGCTCGATACCGTGCACAAGATCTCGATCATCCCGCATGGTGTCGGCGCCCTCGGCTACACGATCCAGCGCCCGACCGAAGACCGGTACTTGATGACGCGCGCCGAGCTCGAACACAAGATGGCGGCGTTGCTCGGTGGCCGCGCGTCGGAAAAGCTTGTTTTCGATGAGATCTCGACGGGTGCGGCCGATGACCTGGCCAAGGCGACCGACATCGCCCGCGCCATGGTATTGCGCTATGGCATGAGCGATGCATTGGGCAATGTCGCCTATGACCGCGATCGTCAGCCGTTTCTGCAGCCCGCCTACCCCCAGCCGCAAGAGCGCGTTTACAGTGAGGGGACGGCCGAAGCTGTTGACGGCGCGGTGCGAACCCTTGTCGACCATGCTTTCGCGGTCGCCACCGCGGTATTGCAGCGCAACCGGGCATTGCTCGACCGCACCGCCGCCGCTTTGTTGCGCACCGAAACCCTGAGCGAGCCCGAGATCGAGCAATTAAAGCAGGAAATCCAGCCGGTTCCCGATCTGCTGCCGCCGCCGGCCGAACGTGCGGAAGTCATCGCCGCGGCATCGTGATGCACGCTGCCGGCGCTTTGAGCCAGCCTTGACCGGGATCAGTAGCCAAGTTCAAGATCGCACGACAGAACCGCCGGAGAGCCGCCCCATGTCGGAACGAGCACCATTTCTGAACCGTGCGTATGGCGCTTATTACCACCGCGAGCGCCCGCCCGAAGACGAGGAGCTGACCCGCGTCGGCCCCGGCACCCCATGCGGTGAATATCTACGGCGCTTCTGGCAGCCCGTAATCCAGGCCTCCGAATTGGGAGAAGTCCCGCGGCGGCTGCGGATCCTGGGGGAAGACCTGGTCGCTTTTCGCGACAAAAGCGGCGTGATCGGGTTGCTGGAATTGCATTGCCCGCATCGCGGCACCTCGCTCGAATTCGGTCTGATCGGCGAACACGGGATCCGCTGCTGCTATCACGGCTGGCTGTTTGGCGCCGACGGCACAATCCTCGAAACGCCGGGTGAGCCCGATGACAGCGCGCTCAAAAATCGGCTGTGCCATGGCGCCTACCCGGTGCGCGAGTACCATGGGCTGGTGTTTGCCTATATGGGGCCACCCGACAAAGCAGCCCGATTTCCCGATCCTCGATACCTACGACCTCCCCGGCTATCGCCAGATCGCCCGGGCGCCGACAATCTGGGAATGCAATTGGCTGCAGATCAAAGAAAACAGCATGGACCCGGCCCATCTCGCCTTTTTGCATACGCTACCCGGCAGTGAAGGATTTACCGAAGACTTCAAGGAGCAGCCTGAATGGGACTGGATGGAGACCCCGGTCGGCATGGTCTACATCGATACCCGCCGTCAGGGGGATCGGGTCTGGGTAAGGGTCGCCGATTTTATCCTCCCCAATATCCATCAATTCCCCCCGAACGCGGACCCGATGGCATTGCGCAATTCGGTAAATCGGCCGATGGCGACGACCTGGGCGGTGCCGCTCGACGACACGCATACGATGCAGATCGGTTATTATCGGGCGCCGGAGGGGCGGGAATTTCGCCGCGGCGCCGGTTTTGGGCAGGACGCCAGCCGGCCCTATGAAGAGCGTCAGCGCATCCCGGGTGATTACGACGCCCAGGTCAGCATTCATGGCGGCATCGCGCGGCACGGGCTCGAGCACCTCGCTTCGACCGACCGCGGCATCATTATGATGCGCAACATGATCCGCCGCGGCATCCGCGCTGTAAATGACGGCGGCGATCTTGACTACCGCATCCTGCACAATGGCGGCGCGATCCCGACCTACGCCCACGACCGGGTGGTCCCCGGCATCCCGCCGGCCGCCTCGCCGGAGGATGACAAGCAATTGTTGCGCGACACCGCCCGCAAGGTCGTCAGTGGAACGATCGCGGCTGGCTCGGCCGAAGCCTGACGTGCAGCGCTGATCGCCGCTTTTCTCTCGGATGATCACTGGGATCAGCGCCGTCACTTTGGCAACGCATGATATGCCGCGCGCGGTTCGGTTCTACCGCGGGCTTGGGTTCGAGATTTTGTATGGTGGGGAAGACGCCGATTTTACCAGCTTCCGAGCCGGCCCCGGCTATCTGAACCTGATCGCACAGCCGGCGGATCGTCATTGGTCGTGGTGGGGCCGCCTGATCTTCTACGATTTCGACGTCGATGGGCTGCACGCGCGGCTCGTCGCGGCAGGCTACCGCCCGGATACCGCGCCCCGCGATGCGCCGTGGGGTGAGCGGTTCTTTCACATCACCGACCCCGACGGTCATGAATTGAGCTTTGCCTGGCCGCTGCGCGACTTGTTGGCGGCGAGCACGGCCCCTCCCCCAACCCCAAAGTCGTGAGCTTGAGATGAGCCGGATCGCTTCGGTCAAAACCCGCATGATCTCGGTCCCAAGACCGGTTCAGACCTGGACCGCGCACGAGCAGATGAAGGCGTGGAACGTTATCCTGACTGAGGTTCGGACGGATGACGGCCTCGTCGGCTACGGCGAGATCCACAACTCGCCGATGCCCCGGATCTGCGAGTGGGTCACGCGCTTTGGCGAAATCATTCGCGGCATGGACGCGCTGGCGCATGTCGCGGTGTGGGAGAAGTTGTTTGCGTTGACCTCACCCGGCCCTGGCCGGATCGAGGGCAAGGGGGACTTGCCGCCGCCGGCGCCGCGCGGCGAGCGCGCCCAAATCATGGCCGCGATCGGCGGGATCGATCTCGCACTGTGGGATATCAAAGGCAAGGCGGCGGGAATGCCGGTCTACCGGCTGCTCGGCGGCGAAAATCGGCCGATCTTTACCTATGCGACCGGTGGATACTACCGCCCGGGCGCCACCGACCGCGATTACGGCGCGGAACTGGCCGAGTTCCTGAAGCTCGGCTATCGCGCCGTCAAGCTCAAGACCGGGGCCGGCGCGGTCGCCGACGAGGCGGAGCGGATCGGCACGCGATCTCCATGTCATGTGCTCAAATGGCGGGGTGGCGACAGCGGCGATGGTCGCCAAGACCCCGGTGCTGACGTTGCTGTCGGGTCCCGCAGCGGGCGTACTGGGCGGCTCCTGGTCGGGAGCGCTGTCGGGCCGGCGGCATCTGATCACCTTCGATGTCGGCGGGACCTCGGCGGATATCGGCATCGCCGTCGATGGTCACTTCGCCGAAGCGACCGCGCGCGACACCTGGATCGGCGGTTACCCCGTGTTGGCGCCGATGATCGACATCCACACGATCGGCGCCGGAGGCGGCTCGATCGCCTATGTCGATAATGGCGGTGCGTTTCGCGTCGGCCCAAAGAGCGCCGGCGCCGACCCCGGCCCCGCCGCTTATGGCAAGGGCGGAGTGGAGCCGACCGTCACCGACGCCAATCTCGCGCTCGGACGGCTCGATCCCGACAATTTCCTTGGCGGGGCGATACGGCTTGACGCCGCCGCCGCCCGTCGTGCAATCGGCGCGCTGGCCGAGCGGCTCTCGCTGCCGCTCGAAGAGGCCGCCGAGGGTATCCTGACCATCGTCAACGCCAACATGGCAAACGCTATCAGCTCGCGCACGGTGCAAAAAGGCCTCGATCCGCGCGATTTCGCGCTCGTCGCCTTTGGCGGCGCCGGACCTTTGCACGGTGCTGAGGTGGCGCGCGCACTCAGCATTCCGGAGATTATCGTGCCGGCCTATCCCGGCATCACCTCGGCTGTCGGGCTGTTGACGACCGACCTCAAATACGACGCGGTGCGCACTGAATTCCAAATCAGCGACAGCATCGACCTTGATCGCCTGAACGCTGATTTTGCGGCGATGCAGGAAGAGCTCGAACGCCAGCTTGCCGCCGATGGCGTCCGGCCGGGTGATGCCGCGTTTCGGCGCTCGGGCGATCTGCGCTATGTCGGCCAGGGATATGAATTACGCGTGCCGTTCCCCGACATTGCACTCGACACTGCCGAGATCGCGACTGTGTTCGCCCAGTTTGGCGACCAGCACCGCGGCGAATACGGCCACATCTTCGCCGATAGCCCAATCGAGATCGTCAATATCCGTGTGACCGGCATCGGCCGGATGCCAAAGATCGCACCGCCGCGTCCGCCCGAAGGCGGCAGTCTTACTGCAGCGTTGATCAAGACCGCGTCATGCGCTTTCCGGACGGAAGGCGAGCTGCGCACATTTCCGACGCCGTTCTACCGGCGTGCCGCGCTGCCGCTCGATGCATCGATCGCCGGTCCGGCGATCATCCTGCAAACCGACTCGACGACCGTCGTGCCGCCGGGAGCGACGGTGTGCGCCGACCGGAGCGGCAATCTGATCCTGCGGGTGGAGGAATAGCGATATGGCTGAAGCCATCGACAGCATCACCGCAAGCGTCGTCCAGGGCGCGCTAGAGAACATCGCGGTCGAGATGGGCTACAAGCTGATGCGCATGTCCTACTCGTCGATCATCCGCGAATCCGAGGATTTCGGTGCGGCATTGGTCGATGCCGAGGGTCGGGGCCTTGCCGAATTGGCGCAGTCGACGCCGCTGCAATCGGGGCCGATCCCCGGCTACGTGACGCGGCATTTTGAAGACGCTTGCGGCACGCGGCGATACGGTGCGGCCGGGCGATGTCATCATGCACAATGACGCCTATGCCGGCGCCAGCCACGGCCCGGATGTGGGCTTCGCGGTGCCGGTGTTCCACGACGACAAGCTCGTCGCATTTGCCGCGACGACCGCCCACCACCTCGATATCGGCGCGCTTAGTCCGGGCAGTTGCGGCATCGTCGATGCCATTGACGCCTTTGCCGAAGGGCTGCAGTTCAAGGCGATCAAGGTCTACGAGCGCGGGATCCGGAACGAGGCGGTGTGGCAGCTGCTGCGTGACAACATTCGCGTCTCTGACCTTGTCGTCGGCGACATGCAGGCGCAAATCGCCGCCGCACGGATCGGAGCCGAGCGGCTTGCTGCGCTGATCCAGCGCCACGGCTATCCCCGTTTCAAAGCGGCATGCGAAGCGGTGATGGATTATGCCGAGCGGCTGATGCGCCAGGCGATCGCGGCTTTACCGGATGGCGACTACCGGGCCGAGACGATGATCGACGGCTTCGCGGACAGCCAGGACCCGGCAAAGCGTAATTTACCGATTGTGGCGATGTTGCGGGTGCGCGGCGATGAGATTGAAGTCGATTTGACCGGCACTGCGGCACAGGTCCCCGATCGCCCGATCAATATGCCGTTCGAGGGTACGGTCGATGTCGCCGTATGGCTGACGATCCGCTCGGTATTGCTCGACACCGCGATCTGCGGCCACATCCCGGTCAATGACGGGCTATTGCGCCCGATCCATATTAAGGCGCCAGTCGGCTCGCTCGCCAATCCGGTGTTCCCGGCACCGACGATCGCCCGCTTCTGCCCCGGCAACCAACTCGCCGACACAGTCATGAAGGCTTTGGCCCAAGCCGTCCCTAGCCAGGTTTCGGCCGGCATTGGCAATCTGAAGGTCATCGCCTTTTCGGGAATGCGTGGCAATGGCCACTGGGTCCATATGGAGATCTTTGAAGGAAGTTATGGCGGGCGCGGCGGGATGGACGGCATGGATGCGGTCGATACGCTCTATGCCAACACTCGCAATAACCCAATCGAAGACATCGAGACCCATCTGCCGCTGAGGGTCAGCCGTTACGAGCTGCGCGAGAATGCGTGCGGCGCCGGAGAGTGGCGCGGCGGGCTCGGCTCGGTGCGTGAATTCGAATACCTCGCGGATGGCGGCGCCTCGGTTGAGGGCGAGGGGCACGAATTTGCACCGTGGGGGCTTGCCGGTGGCATTATTGGGCAGCCAGCCGAGTTGCGTCTCGTTCGCCGCAATGGCGATTGCGAACGATTGCCGTCAAAGGTGCCGCATATGCGGGTGATGGCAGGCGAGCGCTTTGCCTGTGTGGGGCCAGCCGGCGGCGGATACGGCGACCCGTTTACGCGTGATCCGAAGCTCGTCTGCGACGATGTCGCGGACGGGATTATTACAATCGATGCAGCGCGGCGCGACTACGGTGTCGTCATGAATGCCGTCGGTCTGCCCGACGAGACGGAGACGGTTCGTCTGCGCGGCGCAGTACGTCATCTGGGCGGCGTCGTCGGGGGCGGGATATAGAATGTCGGACAAGCCATTTCATCTCGGATGGTTTCTGCAACGATCGAGCGTCCGCGCTTGGGGCGAGCGCTGGACCGGTCACATCGGCTCGACATGGATGTTCCCCGAGCTGTTCGTCGATGTGGGGCGCGCCTTGGAGCGGGCCTGCTTTGATTATGTACTGCTCGAAAACTCGTCCTATGTCGGCGAAAGCTGGGCCGGATCGACCGAGATCTATTTGAAGCACGGCATCGCCGTGCCGCGTCAGGACCCCTCGGTGGTAGCGAGTTTGATGGTTGCCGCGACTTCGCGGATCGGCATCGTGCCGACATTCGGAACATATGCCTACCCGCCCCTGCCTGCTGGCCCGGCTGCGATCGGAAGTCCGGGAATAAATAGAGCGTTCGCGTAAACATTCAGAAAGTTGGGTCCGCTTAGCTTAGCCGATCGCCCGCGCCCGCTGGCGGCGGTGTTTCGCCCTCAGTTTGGCCTTCCGTTTGTTGGCTCGGATTGCATTGCTCGCTTTGGCAGTTTTCTTCAACTGCGGCTCCGATCTGCGTGGGATCGATTCTTTCTAGAGCAACAAAGTTCAGGCCGCGAGCGGCAAACGCGCGGGAGAGCTGGCAAGGAGCCGCGATTAAGATATGGCTGCCGTCTGGCGGCTCCGCAGCCGGATCATCCCGCCGGAGATCTTCTTAGTGATAACGTCCTTATCACTAAGAACATCTGTGGTAGAGCAGGGCCCATCACGCCCCCCGACCACCAGCTTCCCGCCACCATCGAACCACCGATCACCGAGACGGCGATTACCAGCCCGACCAGCAGCTATGTCGCGCCGGCGCTGATCACCGACGCCGGCGGCGACCAGGCGGGCTGGCGCTATGTCGAGTTCCTTACCGCCAACATCAACAACGACCACACGCGGCGGGCTTATTCCCGGGCCTGCAATGGGTTTTTCGCCTGGTGCGAGAATCGCGGGCTGACGCTCGCTCACTGCGATCCGTCCGTTCGATGTGGCATGGGTCAAAGAATTACAGGAGAAACACGGGGCACCGGGGGTCAAGCAGCAGCAGGCGGCGGTGCGCATGCTGTTCAACTGGCTGGTGACGGGTCAAGTGGTGCCATGAATCCGGCCGCAGTGGTGCGCGGACCCAAGTACATCGTCAAAACCGGCAAAACGCCAGTGCTCGAGGCGCCTTTTCAGTTTTGTGCCGTAATCATGGCAGTGACCCCGGTATTCCGGCAACGCAGCCGTGCAACACTCCAGTCTCGGTCAGCCTGGCTTTCCTGCGTAAGATGCCGAGCGTGGTCGGCGACAATTGCGTCCATGGTCCATGACGATTGCATCCAAGGCGCATACGGTTAGCGCCGACGGCATCACTGCCCCACTGCGCCACATCACCTTCCGGCGCATCTGGCTCGCCAGCCTGCTTTCCAATCTCGGGATCCTGATCCAGGGCGTCGGCGCGGCTTGGGCGATGACGCAAATGACGTCCTCGGCGGACAAAGTCGCGCTCGTGCAGACTGCGCTGACGGCGCCGGTCATGCTGATCTCGATGCCCGCCGGCGCGATCGCTGATATGTATGACCGCCGCGTCGTGGCGCTGGTCGGTCTAAGTATAGCGCTCACCGGCGCGACCGTCCTGGCGGCGTTTGCCTGGCTCGGCTTGGTCACGCCGAATCTCTTGCTAGGACTCTGCTTTGCTGTCGGTAGCGGCATGGCACTGATGGGACCGGCCTGGCAATCCTCGGTCACCGAGCAGGTGCCAGCGGAAAATCTTCCGGCCGCGGTCGCTCTGAACGGCATCAGCTACAATATCGCGCGCAGTATAGGTCCGGCGATTGGTGGCGTTGTCGTTGCGGCGGCCGGCGCGATGGCGGCGTTCACGCTAAACGCGACGCTCTATCTGCCACTGATCGCCGCGCTGTTTCTCTGGAAACGCGTCGCCGAAGCCTCGCGTCTGCCGCCCGAAAAGCTGCGCCGCGCCATCATTTCGGGCGTGCGCTACATCACCAATTCACCATCGATCAAGATCGTTCTGACCCGCAGCATGGTGACTGGTATGATCGGTGGCGCAATCATCGCCCTGATGCCGCTGGTGATGCGCGATCTGCTGCATCGCGGGCCCCAGACCTATGGCATCATGCTCGGCGCCTTTGGCCTGGGTGCGGTGATCGGCGCCCTCAACCTCACCAAGCTGCGCCAACGCATGAGCGGCGAGGCGGCGATCCGTGCCTGCGCGTTCGCGATGGGCGGGCCCACTGCCGTAGTGGCGCTGAGCCGCGAACCGGCGTTGACGGCAGCTGCGCTGGTCGTGGCGGGGGCCGGGTGGATGCTGGCCTGGGCGGTGCTCGGTATTGCTGTGCAGCTGTCGGCGCCGCGCTGGGTGGCCGGGCGATCGCTTGCGGCCTATCAGGCAGCATCTTCAGGCGGGATCGCCATTGGCAGCTGGGGCTGGGGCCGCCTCACAGATTATGCGGGTATCGAAACGGCATTGCTGGTCTCGGCCGCCTTCATGCTCGCTTCGCCGCTCATCGGCCTGTGGCTGCGCATGCCGCGCATCGGCACGCGCGGCGAAGAGACCATGATGCTTGACGATCCCGAGGTCCGGCTGACACTGAGCGGCCGCAGCGGGCCCTTGGTGGTCGAGATCGAATATCGGGTTACCCCGAACAACGCGCGAGCGTTTCATGACGTGATGCAGCAGGTGCGGCTGTTCCGCCAGCGTAACGGCGCTTATGGCTGGTCGATTGCGCGCGACATTGCCGATCCAGAATTGTGGACCGAGCGTTATCACTGCCCGACCTGGTTCGACTACTTGCGCCAACGCAATCGCTCCACCCCATCGGAGGGCGCGCTCGAACAGCGAGCGATGGCCTTTCACGTCGGTCCAGCCCCGATACGCGTCCGACGGATGCTGGTGCGTCCGTTCGGCTCAGTGCAGTCAAAGGATGACACGCGCGCCGATGTGTCGCCAGTGATTGCAAGCGCGACGGGAGGCAGCACTTAGTCGCCTGCGTGGCTATGCGTGAGCCAGCCACGGAAGATGGGCCGTTGGGCAACCCTCCCTATCCGGGAGGAATATTAAATGGTTTCGACCTGAATGACCGTTTACGGGAGCATCTTCCCCGTTGCCTCGGCTTCCGATGAAGGTCCCTTTAGCGAACCCGCAGCGCGAAGTGCACGACCAGCACCGGCGCTCCTTTTTCAAGCAATGGAGCGGAGTTCGGGCGATTAGAAGCTCGACGGGCACGAATGGGCTAATTCCCACGCCTGATCGGGCTAGCAGAAATGGCGGCGGAGTAAGATGGTCCCATTGAAAGACTGTGCCGACCCGTTCACACGTGCTGCGGCCGTCCTCAAGCACGACCCTCCGGGTGCGCCTGTCACAGTAGAAGGGCAAAGCGAGGCGGGAAGGATTCTCTCGCGCTCTTTTGTTCTCTGACATGCTCGTATCGCGGTGAGGGGACGGTGTTCTACAATCGAATTCATGATGTGGTGTAGCCGTCGTCGTCGGGAGATAAGTCGGCTGATCCTCGCCGTCCGCGGGGGCCGCGCGTGACAGTGGAGAGAAGATGCATGACAATCGGCGCAACCGACTTCGACATCGCCACGTTGCGGGCGCGGCGCACTAGCAAGTGGCACAAGTTTCCGCCCGACGTGCTGCCGGCGTGGGTCGCTGACATGGATTTCGGCGTCGCGCCCTCGATCACCGCTGCGCTGACGCGCCTGATACAGAACCAGGAATATGGCTATGCCGCGCGCGAGGGGGTGCTGGCCGCGGCCTTTGTCCGCCGCATGCAGCGGCGCTTCGGCTGGCACACCGATCCCGCCGACACGATTGCGATCGGTGATCTGGTACAGGCCAGCTTCTCCTCGGTCTTGGCGTTCAGCGAACCGGGCGACGCGATCCTGTTGCAGCTTCCCTCTTATCCGCCCTTTATCCGCGCGATCGAGGACACGGGTCGTCGCCTGATCGCCAACCCGATGCGCGATGACGGCACGAAGTGGGTGCTAGAGTTGGGCGCCTATGAGGCGGCCCATGATCCGCGCCTGCGCATGCTGATATTCTGCCATCCGCAGAACCCCACCGGGCGCGCCTTCACCCGGGCGGAACTGGAGGAGGTCGCGGACTTCGCGATCCGGCACGATCTGGTAGTGGTGTCCGACGAGATTCATGCGGACATCGTCTATCCCGGCAACACGCATACTCCGCTGGCGTCGCTGCATCCGGAGATCGCCGCTCGCACCATTACCATCACCTCGGCGACCAAGAGCTTCAACATCCCGGCTCTGCGCTGCGCTGTCATGCATTTTGGTAGCCCAGAACTGAAGGAACGCTTTGGACGCCGCATCCCGTCACGATTGCTCGGTTCACCAGGTGTGACGGGTGTCGATGCCACCGTCGCGGCCTGGGACGACGGACAGAACTGGCTTGACGAGATTCTCGCTCAGTTGCGCGCGAACCGCGATTGGCTGGCGCACATTATCGAAGCCGACCTACCAGGCGTGACGATGCGGGTGCCCGAGGCGACGTATCTGGCTTGGCTCGATTGCCGCGCGCTGGAATTGTCGTGCCCAGCCGGGCAGTTCTTCCTGGATCAGGCCAGGGTTGGGCTGAATTTTGGTGAGACGTTTGGTGTCGATTACGCGGGCTTCGCGCGGCTGAATTTCGCGACGCCGGCTCCGATTCTGAGGCAGATTATAACGCGAATGGTGGAGGCGGTGAGGCGACGTTAGATGCAGTTGTCACGACGCCGGGCAAGACCGGTCAAGGAGTACCTTCGTCTCGCGCTCGGCGCACGGCCCCACAGCGGCCTCGGCGAGCATCTCATCGCCTCGCTCGACCCGCAACTGATAGAATTCCTATAGGCGTAGCGCAATTTTCGCGTTTCTTGGCGAGGCTCTCAGAGGAGGTACCAGAAGCGGCGCATCGCGCGCTTCGATCAAAGACTGTGCCGGTTAAAGGCAACGCGGCATAGCCGGCTGGAGGCACTCGAGCGATGCGTGACCGGCCGATGCCGGCATGGCACAGTGGAAGCCTGCATTCTTGCGGAGGAAAACAATGAACGACCTGCCGCGGCACCCCGGCGCCGACGGGGACCGGTTCTTCACGTTGCGCAATTTCCCGCTCACCGACGGCACGGTCATGCCCGAGGCGAGGATCGCCTATGAGACCTATGGCCGGCTGGCGCCCGCCAATGGATCAAATGGCGGCCGCAACGCCATCCTGTGCACGCATGGCTACACCGGCAACCACCATTTCGCCGGCCGCAACCCGGCGAACGGCAACCAGCCGGGCTCGTGGGACGGCCTGATCGGGCCGGGCAAGGCGATCGACACCGACAAATTATTCGTCGTCGCCTCGAACATGCTGGGGTCCTCCTTCGGCTCGACCAATGCCGGCAACACCAACCCGCAGACCGGCGAGGCCTATGGCCCCGATTTTCCGAACATCAGGGTCCGCGACATCGTCGCCGCGCAGAAAGCCTTGCTCGACCATCTCGGAATCCGCCACCTGGTCGCGGTCGCCGGTCCCTCCTATGGCGGCTACCAGGCGTTCCAATGGGCGGTCGCCTACCCCGATTTCATCGACGCGATCGTGCCGGTCAACACGGCACCCTGGGCCTCGGTCAACACGCACAAGCAATTGGCCGAGTTGGAGGCGGCTCGCCAGCGATCCCGAATGGCATGGCGGCCGCTATTACGGCAAGGCGGCGTGCAAGACGGTGTTGACCGACATCCGGGTCGAGACCTTGAAGCGCTACGGCATCGAGACCGCGCTCGCGCCGCGTTTCCCTGATCCCTCGGCGCGCGAGGCGGCGATCCGCGACCAGGCCGCGAACTGGGCCGCCAAATGGGACGCCAACTCGTTGATCATCTTGCGCCGCGCCCTGCTTGGCTTCGACACCAGGCCGGATTTCGCCCGGATCAAGGCTAAGGTGCTCTACATCCTGTGCCGCACCGACGCGCTGTTCCCGCCAAAGATCGCGCCCGATGTCATCAAGGCGTTGACCGCGGCCGGGGTCGAGGCGCGCTATTTCGAGCTCGACAGCGATCTCGGCCATTCCTCCAGCGGCCCCGAGCACGCCAAATGGTCGCCGGTGTTGCGCTACTTCCTGGCACCGCTGGTCACCCGGCTGAACTGAGGCGCTTCGCCGACGCCCTCTCGCCGCAACCCGTGGAGCGAGGCAAGGCGGTAGGGCACAAAGTTCACCTCCTCCTACTGATGATGTAGACGATCAGCGCCTCCAGTGCGCTTCATTACACTGATGCGGGCGTCGGCACCGGCAGCTTGTACAACCGCCCCACGTTGTCTCGCAGCAACCGAGACCGTGTCTCCTCCGACAGGTGCCCCAAATCCCGTGTGATGACGTCCCAAGACTTGGGCCATGTCGAATTCGGATGGGGATAATCGTTGGACCACATCAGATTGTTGCTGCCCCAGGCATCGAAGATCCAGCGGGCCGGTGGATCGTTGAAAAACGTGGCGTAGAACTGGCGGAAAAAGTATTCGCTGGGGAACATGCTGAGCGGCGAGTCCAGATTTCCCCGACCCCAGTATTTGTCGTACTGTGTTAGGCAAAAGGGAATCCAGCTCACTTCGTTCTCCACGAGCACGAATTTCAGCCGGGGATAACGCTCCAGCACGCCCGTCATAATCAGATCGGACATGGCGTTGGAGGCGTAGAGCAGTTTGTTGTTCACCGCACTGCACATGGTCTCGAAGGCCTGGCGTCGGCCGCTTGGGCCAATCGGCCGCGGCCAAGGGAACGGCTGGCCGGTGAGGATGTGGAGGCTGATGGGGACCTCCAGATCCTCAGCCGCTGACCACAAACGCTCATAGTGGTTTGTGGCGAAAGAAAGCTCCGGCGGCGGAGCTTGCCACACCAGCGCCCCGGGCAGCCCAGCCTTCCGGCAGCGCTCCAGCTCCGCCACTCCATAGTCAATGTCGCAGGTAGGAATACAGGACACACCATAGAGGCGGTCGGGAGCAACAGAGCAATATTCCAGGATCCAGTCATTGTAGACCCGGAAGCAGGCCTCCTGTAAGGCGGCGTCCTGGAGGCCGAACAGGTTCATGGCGAAGCTCGGGTAGAGGACCTCACCGCTTACCCCGTCAACTGCCATCTCCTTCACCCGCTCGTGCGGGTCCCATCCACCCGCGTGGGCCTGGAAGAGTCCGCCCACCTCCCGCTCGGGAAACACCGGCGCTCGGTCTTTGAAAGCTGCTGGCAGTCGGTCTTCCCATAAATGCGGGTCCTCGACGATGTGCGAATCCGCTGAGATCAGGAGCTCTTCACCACGCGATGCCATGGTTTCACCTCTTCAGTTCCCTATGCATGTCATGACGATGAGCCACGGCGTTAAGCCCGTGCCATTCGGCTGCTGCCAGCGGTCCCTTTCCGGCGCAGTCGACGATGCCCGTCCGTCCAGTTTCTTGGATGCCTGTAGGATAGTGGACCCGTGGCCAGCACTAAACCCGCTGTAGCAATGCGCGCACATACGGGACAGGCTCGGGATCGCCTTCCAAGCTGTCCACGTCCTGTTTGGTCTGCAATTCAATTTGCAACCGAATGCCGTTCGGATCCTGGAAGTAGAAGGTCTTGCCGTACCCCCGTTCGATAATGTCCGTCACACCGATCCCATGGTCCTTGAGTCGTTGGTAGGTGGCGTCAAATTCCTCAAGCGTATCCACCGGTAGAGCCAGGTGGTTCACATGTTGGCGCTCGCCCGTCGTCGGGAGCTCGGCACCATCGAACACCGCGAAAGCATTGCCGCCACCGATCTCGACATTGTAATGCCGACGCCCATTTGGCGTACGTGCGGTGCGGACTAACCGCATGCCCAGTATACCGCAGTAAAACTGCAGCGTGGCTTCCATGTCATTCGTGTTGATGCCGACGTGATCGATATACATCGCTGTTTCTCCTTCGCAGGTTTAGTCTAAGTCAAACTCCGCAGAAGTGGGCAACGGATCGGAAGCGCAGGACCGACCCCCCGTCGAGCGGGCGGGCCGTCGCTTCGAAAGTAGTTGCGGAACAAAGCCGACGTTAAGACGCGGTGGCGTCACGTCTGGCGGTAGAAGCGGTTGGCGTTGTCCCAGAAGAGTTTCTGCTGCGTTTGCGGCTTGAGGCTCTGCCAGGCGAGAATGTTGTCGATCGAATTTGGGAACTGGCATTCCGAATGCGGGTAGTCAGAGGCGTACATCAGCACGTCCTCGCCGAGGAAGCCGCTCACCACCCGGTACATTTCCTCCCCTTCCTGCCGCTCGATGCTGCAGAAATAGCGCCCGCTCTGCAAATATTCGCTTGGCCTCATCTTCAATTCGGCGGTCGAGCCGACATAGTCGTACTGCTCGTCCATGCGCTTACCCCAAAACGGCAGCCAGCCAAAGCCGCATTCGAGCGTGCCAAAGCGCAGTGACGGATGACGGTCCAAAATGCCGCCGCCGATAAACGCCGCGACAAACCGCATGGCGCCCCAGGGGTGCGACGCCAGCCGTCCCAGGAAGATGTTGTCCCACATGTCGTCGTGGCCCGGGTAATAGGGCGGGTTCCAGGTCGAGCTGTGGTGCACGATCGGCAGGTCGTATTCGGCGGCGGTGCGCCAGATCGGGTCGAGGCTCGGGTGATCGACCGGGACTTTGTAGATCTGCGGCTTGACCGCGACGGCCCAGTTCGATTTCCCCCATCTGTTAATTTCTTCGACCGCGCTGTCGACATCGCGCGTCGAGGCGACGATCGGTCCCTTCAGCCGGTCGGGATACCGCCCGCAGAAATCCGCCATGTGGCGATGGAAGGCGCGGATCATGCCGGTCTCGAGCGAGACGTCGTCGACGCCGATCAGGCTCGACCAGCCGCCGGGCACGAGAAAATGCACGTCGGTGCCCTCGTCGTCCATGTCGGCGACGCGGTTGGCGGCGTTGTCGTCCTGCACGCCGGGACGCGGCACCTTGGCGCCCATCCATACCGTGTCGCGGCCGCTATGATCGGGCCGCGGCGCCGCCTCGCCGAGCACCCGGCGATAGAATTGCGGGTGAATGCGGTAACCGTGCAAGGCGCCTTGGTATTCGGCCGATTGCCGCATCGGCGTGCGGTAGGGCTCTAGTTCCTTCAGGCGCGGGCGGAAGTCGGGATCGACATACCGCTCGATGACTTCGGCCGCCGGCATCACGTGCGTGTCGGTGTCGAATACCTTAAAACCGTTTTTCATTCCCTGTCTCCTTTGCGCTTTTCGGCGCGGTCGCCTTCATCAGATTCTGCGGCGATTATAGCGCAGAACCCGAAGCGCATGCCTCTCTTCGCAGCGTGCCCGGAGAGAAGGCATTGACGCCGAGCGCTCCTCCCGTGTCGAGGACCAAACGCGAGTTGCAGCGCGAAGGCGACAACCAAAACGCACCGCGACATGGCCAGGTCGCCGCCGCGGAGACGAGCTGAAGGGTTTTCGACCCCAATACCCAGATCGTCGGAACACCAAACACCCCCGCCGAAGGCCGAGACCCGGCCATCCACATGACAAGCACGGCCATGACGCAAAGCGGGGAATTTGTGACTCTGCCTCCAGCAAAAATGGGTACTAAAGCATCCGCTCCGCGGGGCCGATCAGGTTCTGCGGGGCCTCGCCGAGGAGCGCGCGTCGGCAATTGCGCACGGCGCGCCGCAGATATTCGTCGCGCCACGCCCCGCCGCCGGCCGAATTGTGCGGCGAGCCGATCACGTTCGGCAGATCGAGAAACGGATAGCCCATCGTGAACCGGCCGTGGCGCACCGGCTCGACCCACCATGCGTCGATGCCCGCGAAGAACCGCGGGTGCGCCACGAGGTGCGCGTACAGCGCCGCCTCGTCAACGATCTCGCCGCGCGCGACGTTGATGAAGATCGCATCGTCCTGCATCAGCGCCAATTCGCGCGCGCCGATCAGCCCCACGGTCTCGGTCGTCAGCGCGACGCAGACGACGAAGACATCGGCGGCACCCAGCATCTCATCGAGCCGGGCGGTCGTCGCGATCCAGTCGGTCGGCTCCGCGCTGGCGCCGCGCCGGTTGATCGCATGGATCTGCATGCCGAAAGCGCGCATCAGCTGCGCCGTCGCGGTGCCGACATTGCCGAAGCCAAGAATGCCGCACACGCCGCCGCGCAGCATTTTGTTGGAAGTGCGCTGGTTGAAGTCGCCGCGTTTCAGATTGTCGTGCTCGATGAACAAGCGTTTCGCGGCGGCGAGCGCCAGCGCGGCAATGTGCTCGGACATCGGCTCGGTACCGCCGCCCTTGTTGGCGGCGATCGGCAATTCCGCCGGCAAATGGCGGGTCGGCACCCAGTCGATGCCGGCAGCGGTGAACTGCAAGAGCTTTGCGTTCCGGATCAGCGGGATTTCCGCCGGGGCCAATTCCTTCGACGTGTCGTGGGCCAAGAGCGCGCCGGCGCCGCGCAACGCCGCCGCGCGCTCCGGCGGCGCCAAGTCGG
The DNA here is from genome assembly GCA_963777435.1 of uncultured Alphaproteobacteria bacterium. Lineage (GTDB taxonomy): Bacteria > Pseudomonadota > Alphaproteobacteria > ATCC43930 > CGMCC-115725 > AP-15. The sequence goes on along the minus strand of CAVZQT010000003.1, from coordinate 113,850 downwards.
CGAGGTAGACCGCTTCGGCCGCCCCGCCCAGTTCCTCGGCGGCGATCGCGCGGCTACGCTCGCTCAGCGGATAGGTAACAACCAGCGGCCCGGCAGCGCCAACACTCATTGGACTTCCTCGTCACGAACGGACGATCAGCATCGAAGCAAATTCGGGGCCGCGCAACATACCTCGGAGTAACTGTTATCAGGCTCAATCGGTTGCGACTGTGCGGACCATCGAGGGCGAAGGACAAAATTCCTCCTCGCCGCGATCGCACAGGACCTGGGCAAGCTGGCAAAACTCGTCGAACCGCAACCGGCGTGCGCGATCTGAAGGAGCACCGGCGAGAGAGCTCAAAGACAGCCCTCATGGCAACCAAACTGGCGACAGGGACCCATAAGACAGCTCACGATCATGCGGCCTAATGCCGACACAGACCCCCGCGATCCTCTACATCTCAGTTCTTGAACAAAAATCGGTGCGAAAGCGCAACACCGAGAGGCTCGAAGCGCTGCCGATCGGCGTCGTCGTCCTCCGGCTCAGGCATTGCCGCCAACCTCGCCGACAAGGCGAAAAAGCTGGGCAATCCGGTGGGGCGCTTCGATAGCGACGGCGCCGCTTAGGCGCTGTTTATTTCCTCAATCCCGATCGTCGTCCCGAGCGGCAGTGTGCCCCGACTGGCGCTCGCGGTGCCGGTCCCCCTACCCTCGTACTGATGAAGGACAAGCCGGTCCACGCGATCTACAACACCGGAGGCCACACGATCAGCTTGGGCGAGCTGGCCGACATGGTGCGCGAATTTCTGCCGGATGCGCAGATCAGCTTTGACAACGAAACCGGCGGTCGCGAGCGGTCTGGCAATTTCATGATCGACAACAGCCGAGCGGTGACAGAATTTGGCATGCAGTTCCGCCCATACCGCGAGCGCGTACTGCAGATCATAAACGAAGTGCGCGCCGAAGAGGGCAAGCCGCCGATCGCCGTCCGCTAAGCTGAACATCAATGCTTACAATCTTAAGCTGAACATCAATGCTGACGATCTAAAGAAGTAGAAGAGGCTCTCGAGCGGGTTCCTGGCGCCAAGCAACCTGAACGACCGCTGTCGCTTTAGTCAAGAGATCTTCGCCGAAACGCCTGCGACGACTGGGACCCGTCGAGAGCGGGCGTTCGCGCGACCGCGAGCGGGCCGCCGGGATCGATCCAATGCGAACCTTGGCAGCCATTGCTGGCGGGCTACTTCGTCCCCACGCCAATAAGGTACGATTGTGGTGCCACGAATTCGTCAACGTTATCGTACTGGCGCACAGCATCTTCGATCTCGGCCCAGGCTGCTGCGCGTTCAGTCTCGGTGGTTTGCATCAGCAGCTGCGGTATCTCCGGCAGCAGGTCCCGGACGTTTTGCATGGCCACCGCGAGCGAGGGGAATCGCCGCTGGACCCGCGCCGCTTCGACGGTCACGTCACGAAACCCAGCATCGCGGTACACAGCCTCCAGCACGACCGGGTCGCCAAGCGCGAACAAACCGGGGTCACCGAACGGCGCCTGGGGCGCTCCGGCGTGGCGGCCCGCGACCCCCATCGGTAGCGACATAAGGGGGCATTCATCGGCGGTGCCAATGACCAAAGCCGCAAACTTCTTGCCCGCTTCAGTACCTGATGAATGCCGGTCATCACCCGCGCCCGTTCTGGGACCAGCATGAGTGCCAGCCGCGCGATCGCGGCGTCGAATGTCTCGGGCTCGAGGTTAAGGTCGCGAGCGTCCACCACTCGGGTCTCAACGTTCTGAAGTCCCGCCCGCGCGACCGCCTCGTCCGCCAACGCCAGCATCCGGGCGGCGATGTCTGTTGCCAGGACCGCGCCGGTAGGTCCGACACGCCGAGCCGCCAGCAGCGTCTGCTCGCCGGTGCCAGCGGCGACATCGAGGACTCGATGGCCGATGTCGACTCCGGCCAGATCGAGCATCCGCTCGGTCAGCGGTGCTAGGATCTGCGCACGGGCAACGCCGCTGCGCTGCCATCCGGCGGCGGCTTCCGACGATCCATACGTTCCGCCGGCCTGATCCGCATTGCGGTGTTCGGATACAGTCATTGAGACCCCATTGACACGGACGGGTGCGGGTGCGGGAGCCTACGCCGTCGGGTAACGCCGCCCAGCGAGATACCGGGCGCCGTCCGGTCCGGCCCGTTCGGCGTGACGGTGGCCCGCCACCATAGAGAATGTGTCGCCGACGCGATACGTGCGCTCCCGCCCCTCGGAGGTGATCGTCATCACGCCTTCAAGGATCAGGAGCCGAGCATCGAATTCGTGGGCATGCTCGGGGTTGACCGCATTTGCGTCCATGTGACGGTCCACTACCTCGGCGTAGCTTTGCGTCCGCAGTTCGGTCTCGAACGTAGTCCGGTCCATCCGCATTCTCCTCGTGTTGTCCCAAGATCAGTTTAACATAGGGCCGGGTTTCGATGGAGGCGCCGATGGCAACGAGCAACAAGATCCGTGTCGGTATTGTCGGGGCGAGTGCCAGCCGCGGCTTCGCCTCGATCACCCACATCCCGGCATTGCGTGCGCTGCCGCTATTCGAGATCACCGCGGTCTGCACGGGCCGGCAGGAAACGGCCGAAGCCGCCGCCCGGCATTACGGTGTGCCGCTGGCGTTCTCAAACCCCGTGTAGGTCAGGTCATCCAGACTGCCGTTAGGGACCGTGCTGGTGCTGAAAACCGGCTTGCCGTGCTCGAGGAGGTCGATGATCTTGTTGTAGCGCATCTTCTCAGCCGTGTTTTTTCCCTTCCAGTTTGCGGCTTGGCTGCTGGGCCCTCCCTCTACCTTCGCTCTCCTACTGTAGGCCCCTTGCTGGTGTGATACACACCTTGGCCTATCAATCGCTTCCAACGAGCATGAGCGACCCGGTTTTCGGGATGAGATCATTATCCGCCGCCATCGGGTATACGACCCTCGGGAGAAGGCTAATCCGCTAAGGGCACGATAACGGTCAGGCGATCCCCACCGACGCTCCGGCTGGTGTGCCCTTGTCCCGTGAGGTCTTCGAACAGGACGGCGTCTCCAGAGCCGAACCGCCGTGTGGTCCCATCGCCGATCACGACCTCCATCTGGCCTCCGGAGAGGAAAATGGCGTACTGGCGGCGCGGCGCATTGTGCCAATCGCTGAAACGGCCGTTGGGCGAACGCGTGAAGGTGATGCTGCTGGCGGCCTGCCCGATTGACCTCTCCATGTCAGGAGGGAGCAGGTCCAGGTCCTCAAAGTGTGACTGACCATCCGAGCCGGTATAACATCTGACAAACGCCATGGGCATTCCTCCTGCATCGGTATAGTTCCTCGGAATCGGATCGGCTACCCCAGCAACATCGCGACGACATCAATGAACCGGGCCGCAGTCGCAAGCGCCTCCTCGACCCGTTCCACCGGCACGATCGTACTCGGCCCGGTTTCATAGTCGGCCACAGCTTTCAGATCGTAGGTCTTCGCCAGGAAGCGGCGCAGTTCCGCATCGATCCGCTGATTGCCTCTCGTCAACAGGTTAAACTGGCTGTTCACCCCTTCATGGGTCTTGGCGATCCGGCCGGTGCGCTCAGAGATCAGCGCTTGCGCAGCATGAAACCCGGCGAGATAGGCAGCGCGCCCGGCATCGTCATTATAATGCATCACGTGCAGCAAGTTGCGCGCCTTGGTCAGATGTTCGCGCGCTCTGTCGAGATGCTCAGTGGTCTCCGGCGTCACAGATCGATACCCTCGCGGCGGATCTCACGCATCAGAGATGTGCGGTCTCGATAGGCACCCGCCCGATAGGGCATGGCGTGAATGACCGCCCCGGTATCATCGATAATGTCGGTGACCACCGGAATGATGCGGTCGATCTCCGGCCAGCGATCGGTCAAGTCTTTGAGGAACACCGCGACGTCGTAATCCGAATCGCCGCGTGCGTCGCCGCGCGCCCGGGAGCCGAAGAGAACAACGCGCTCGACCCGGTCGCCGTACAATTTATCGAGCGCAGCACGAAAGCGCTTGAGGATCGGATCATCGGCGGCTTGCATGCGCTGCATATTACCAATACGAGGAGTTAATACCAACGTGATGCTGTGGAACGTCGTGGCTTGGCAGGATTAGAGATACGATGACCGCCAGGGATATGGAAACTAGGACGTCCGACTGCTCTGGCTCTCGTTTTCAGGACAGTCTCGCGGTTGCGGCCGCAGTGGCTCGGTCGCGCTTGACAATTTCGTTCCTCCGCCAGATGCCGCCAGCCTCAAAGCACGTCCTTTAGCGGGTGGTGCAGTCGCAATTCGTCGAGTTCGACGTATTCTTCGAGGCTCTTAAGTGAAGCGTGGCCGGAGAACTGCTTGAGCCGCGCAATGTGGACGCCCTGTGCGACGCCGCTCGAGATCGCGCCACGCCGGAGGCTGTGGCCGGCGAAGGCGGCGCCGTCGAGGCCAGCAACCCCCGTCCATTTCTTGACGACAAGTGCTATTGAATTGGTGTCGATCGGGTTGGTACCAATCCGGTAGCGGTCGGCTACCGGCTGGAGCCTGTCCTCGGGCCGCGCGTCGCGCGGACCCGTGGGTTTGACACCCCTGCGGACCCGCGGCGGCGGCAGACGCCACAGCCGCCGGAACAGCGGGCCCTCGCTGATCTCGGCGGTCGCGAGCCATATTTCGAGCGCCGTGACCGGGCACAATTCGGTCTGACCGGCCGGTAGCCATACCGTAGTGCCCCGCGCCTCCTGGTCGTTCTTGCGCCACGGCAGCAATAGCGCGATGCCATCGGTGTGCCGGCTCAGGTGCTCGATCGTCAGTGCCGCGAGCTCGCTCGGCCGCAATGCCGCGGCAAAGCCGACGAGGAGCATCGCGCGGTCGCGCAATCCCGGTAGACTGTCAGGGATCATCTGGACGGTAGCGCGCAATGGCTCGAGCACCAGCGCCGTTTTTTTGCGCAGTGGCCGGCGGTGCGCGCGGCGGATGCCAGCGAAGGTTGCCGACACCAGCGGCGAGGCGGTCGGCGGCGGGTAGCCGGCGAGCAGGTGGAGATAACGCAATCCGGCATGACGCAGGCGCAGGGTATTGACGGCGAGCCCCCTCCCCGCCTCCGCCGCGAGAAATGCGGCGACGGTCTCGGGCGAGGCCGGTAAGGCTGTCTGGCGGTGCGCGGCGCACCAGTCGGTGAATGCCGCGACGGCGGCGCGGTAGGCCCGCCTTGTGTTCTCGGCGCGGGCGGCGCGGCGATACTCGGCAGCGGCGGCCTCGGCCTCGGCGAAGCTCGCCGCCGGTACCGGCAGATCGACGATCGTTTCGAGGTCGAACCAGTCGCGCACCTCGTCCGGATCCGCCCCTGGGGCGAGGCCGGTCGGTTGAGTAGCGACCGCAGCCGCAATTGCCGGCTGCGGAAATGCCGCGGTCGTGGCTGATCCGGGGTCGTCGTTCATTGGAAAAACGGAAGTGAGGAACACGGCGGCGTGAACGGTGCCTTCCTAAAAAACGTCGGCTGCAGCCCTGCACCATCGCTGCTTGCGGCACGGTATCCGACATCGGCTAGTCCCGATCTAGCGATCGGGCTTTCAAAACCGCGTCTCTTTTGGCTGCCGGGCACCCTTCCCTCCCCCGCTCGGCGGCGCGCGCCGTCAATGATCCCGATCCTCCGGCTCCTAATACCCGAGTTTTGGTATTCGGGCGCCGGCGCCTCCCCGCAAATCCCGACATGGCGGTGGTTGCGTTTGGCGCCGGTCACCGCCAGCCGCAACATTTCGAGCATCCCTGGATCGCGCTCATCGAAATCAAAAGCGACGATCTCCGAGTCGCGGTCGACGCCGAGGGTCAGCTGCGTCAGATCGTTCGAGCCGATCGAAAAGCCGTCGAATAATGCGGCAAAGGCATCGATTTCGATGACGTTATTCGGGATCTCGCACATGACGAAGATTTCGAGGCCGTTGTCGCCGCGCTTCAGCCCGTGTTGCGCCATTGTCTCGATGACCTGTTTGCCCTCGGCGACGCGGCGACAGAACGGCACCATGACGCGCAGATTGCTCAGCCCCATTTCGTTGCGCACGCGGGCGAGAGCCTTGCATTCGAGCGCAAAGCCCGCGGCATAGGCCGGATGGGCATAGCGCGACGCACCGCGAAACCCGAGCATCGGATTATCTTCCTTCGGCTCGAAGGCGGCGCCGCCGATCAGGCTGGCATATTCATTGGTTTTGAAATCGGACAGCCTGATGATGACCGGCTTCGGATAAAACGCGGCGGCAATCGTGCCGACTCCCTCCGACAATTTCTCAATGAAGAAATCCGCCGGGTGTGCGTAGTTTTTGACCAGTCGCGCGATCGTCGCGCGCGCCGCCTTCGAGGCGACCTTGTCCGGTTCGACTAACGCCATCGGATGGATGCCAATGTGCTCACTGATGATGAATTCCATGCGCGCCAGCCCGACCCCGTCATTGGGCAGCATCGCGGTGTGATAGGCGAGTTCGGGGTTGCCGAGATTGACCATGATCTCGGTGCGTGGCCGTGGCACCGCTGTGGCCGACACCCGCGTAACCTCGAACTCCAGCTGACCATCGTACACCGTGCCGACCTCGCCATCGGCGCAGCTGACGGTTACCACCCGACCGTCGGCGAGCCGTCCGACTGCTCCTTCGGCGCCGACCACCGCCGGGACGCCGAGTTCGCGGGCAACGATGGCTGCATGGCAGGTGCGCCCGCCATGGCTGGTGACGATTGCCGCTGCGGTCTTCATGACCGGCTCCCAATCCGGGCTAGTCGCTTCGGCGACCAATACTTCCCCCGGTTGAAACGCGGCGAGGCTGCGCGCATCAATGACCAACCGTACCGTGCCGGATGCGATCTTTTCTCCGACTGCACGGCCGGTCGCGAGCACCCGGCCGGTGCCCTTCAGCGTGTAGCTTTCGAACATGCCCGCCGGCCGCTGCGAGACGACGGTCTCCGGGCGGGCCTGGACGATGTAGAGCTTGCCGTCCTTACCGTCCTTGGCCCATTCGATGTCCATTGGCGTCGGGTGACCGGAAAGCTTCGAGTAATGATCCTCGATGCGGATCGCGTAATCAGCCAGTTCCAGCACCTCGGGATCGGTGAGGCAGAAGCGTCCGCGTTCGGCCCGGTGGGTGCGCACGTTGCGGGTGGTTGAGTCCCCGCGCCCGCGGGCATAGACAAGCCGCAACTGTTTGGTCCCGAGCGCGCGGCTGAGCACCGCCCGATAGCCTTGGCGAAAGGTCGGCTTGTGGACATAGTACTCGTCCGGATCGACCTTGCCTTGCACGATGTTCTCGCCGAGACCCCAGGACCCGGTGAGAAAGACCACGTCGCGAAACCCGGATTCGGTGTCGAGCGTGAAGATCACGCCGCTCGCCGCAAGGTCGGCGCGGACCATCTTCATGACGCCGACAGACAGCGCCACTTTGAAATGATCAAACCCGTTGTCGATGCGGTAAACGATGGCGCGGTCGGTAAAGATCGAGGCGAAACAATGCCGACAGGCCTCGACCACATCGTCTTCGCCGCGCACGTTTAGAAAGCTCTCGTGCTGCCCGGCAAAGCTTGCCGTCGGGAGATCCTCGGCAGTGGCCGAACTGCGCACTGCAACCGCGACCCTCCGCCCGCATTTCTGTTCGAGCGCGCGATAGGCTGCGGCAATCTCCTCGCGCAGGCGCGCATTCTCGGTCGCTTCGTATACCAGCCGACGCGCAGCAGCGGCGCGCTCAGCGAGCAACGCCACGTCATGATGATCAAAATTCGACAACAACCGGCGCAACTCGTCCTCGACCCCAGCTGCAATGAGCGCAGCGCGATAGGCTTCGGCGCTCAGCGCAAAGCCGTCCGGAACGCGGCCGTTGAGCAGTGCATACAGTTCGCCCAAGGACGCGGTCTTGCCGCCAACCGTCGCGACGTCCTTGAGCCGGATGTCATCAAACCACCGGACCCAGCTTTCTGCCGCCATCGTACCCGACTCCCATTCTCGCTCGGCGGCGGTTTTGACACCCTGGGGCGGTCCACGCGTTGATCTGGATCAGTTGCCGTGCGGCCGGTCCGCTCCGGAGTTGTGTGCGTCAAGTTCAGCAAATTGGTCATGGCAAGGGGTGCGGTGGTTCATTCAGGCAATAGAGCAGCATCCCCTTGTTCGATCGGAACGACCATCCCTTCGTCCCGACCCGGCTTTCGGCAGAGCTCCGCGCGCAGCGGCGGTCAAGGATGCCGCCGCGAACGCGGTGTGCACCGGCGGAGCCGGCGCGAAGCGTCCTTGGCCGAGCGAGCACGGTGCTAGGCTAAACCGGTCGGCGGTCAGGCTGCGCGTCGCAATGCCTCCTTCTTGTGCTCACGTAAATCGTCCATGTTGAGGTAACGATGCTGCTCGAGCCAGTTCTCGTGGGTCTCGACCGCCAGTGCCCGCACCAGCCGCAGGCAGCTCTCGCCATTGGGGAAGATTCGCACGACATGGGTGCGGCGCCTGATCTCCTCGTTTAAACGCTCCAGCATATTTGTCGATTTGAGATGCTTATGGTGCTGCCGCGGCAGCCGATAGAAGGTGAGCGTCTCGTCGATGTTTTCTTCAACCCAGCCGGTGAGCTTTGAATATTTATCTGACCACTTGGCGAGCCAAGCGGCCAGATCGCGCCGTGCCTCGGGGAGATCGCGCCGGTCGTACAGCCAGCGCAGCTCCTGCAGGCAGTCGTCGTCGACCCGGCGTGGCACGTAGTCGAGCGCGTTCCTCAAGAAATGAACGTAGCAACGCTGATAAGCCGCTTCCGCCAGAACCTCGCGCAGTGCTGCCCGCAGGCCGGCATGATCGTCGGCGACCACAAACTCGACGCCGTGGAGACCGCGCGCTTTGAGCCCCAACAGGAAATCCCGCCCAGCTCGATCGGCTCTCGCGATTGGCGAGTTCGACCGCCAGCACTTGACGCCGGCCGTCCCAGTCGATGCCGATCGCAATCAGCACCGCCTGGCTGACAATGACCCCAGCCTCGCGAACCCGTTCGTAGCGCGCGTCGAGGATCAGATAGGGGAAGGCTTCGGCCAACGAACGGCCGGCAAATTGCGCCAGGCTCGCATCCAGCCGCTGGTTCATCGCACTGATCGAGGACGCCGAAAAGCTGTGGCCGCACAGCTCCTCGGTGATCGCCTTCACTTTTCGGGTCGAAACCCCTTGCACATACATTTCCGCCAGCGCGGCCACCAGCGCGCGCTCCGAACGCTGGTAGCGCTCGAATAGCTCGGTCGAGAACCGCCCCGCGCGGTCCTGCGGTACCCGCAGCTCAAGCTTGCCAACCCGCGTGATCAACGTCCGGCCGTAATAGCCCGACCGATAGCCCTGTCGGCCGGCCGCCCGTTCGCCTTTCTCTGCCCCCAAGGCCTCCGTCATCTCCGCTTCGAGCACCTCTTGCAGCGCCGTCCGTACCAGCGCCCGCAGGAACTCCTCGTCCTCCGTCACAAGGGCTTTGACGTCGATAGTCCCAGATTTACCCTGCCTCTTGGTCATGGTGTGCATCCTCGCCAAAGGATCCGGTGATTGCCACATCACCCGCATACCATGACCATCCGCCTCAGCGGCTTTTGCAGAACTTCCCGGACATTACCCCGCTCCGGTATTGACCCAGATCAACGAAGCAAGTTCTGAGGTTCGCCATAAATAAGCTCGGGCACGGTCAGACGTGCCGATCGGCCGTCTTCCGACACTCGGCTGCGGGAAAGATCGTTTTAAGGCAATCGGGATGCTGCAAAAGCTGAGTGACATCACGCCACGGATCGATCTGACCGGGGAGCGTGGGACCGGTCCGTTCCGCACAATGCGGCCGGTTTTTGTCGATCTACTGCCCCCTTGCGACAACGCCTGTCCGGCAGGGGAGCAGATCCAGGCCTGGCTGGCACTGGCGCAAGCCGGCAAGTTTCGCGCGGCGTGGGAAATCCTTGTAGGCGACAACCCGCTGCCGGCGGTGCATGGCCGCGTCTGCTATCATCCTTGCGAGAGCGGCTGTAATCGCGCGGCGCTCGATTCCGCGGTCAATATCCACGCGGTCGAGCGCTTTCTCGGCGATCTCGCCGCGGCGCAGAATTGGAAAATCCCGGCTGCGGCAGCCCCAACCGGCAAGCGGGTGCTCATTATCGGCGCCGGGCCGAGCGGGCTCTCGGCAGCTTATCATCTCGCCCGATTGGGGTACGCGGTCGAGATCAAGGAAGCCGGGCCGGTACCCGGCGGCATGATGCATTTCGGCATCCCAGCCTATCGGCTTCCCCGCGTCCAATTGATGACCGAGATCCATCGCATTGAGGAGATCGGGGTAAAGATCACCCTCAACCACAAGGTCGAGGACATCCTCGGCGAGCGCCACGGCGGCGGGTTTGACGCCGTCTTTGTCGCGATCGGCGCCCATGTCAGCCGCCATGTCGAGATCCCGGCGCGCGACGCGGCAAAAGTGCTCGACGCCGTGCCGTTTTTGCGCAGCGCCGATGCCGGCGAGGCGCCGCGACTTGGTCGACGGGTCGTGATCTATGGTGGCGGCAATACGGCGATGGATGCGGCGCGCACGGCACGTCGGCTTGGGGCCGATGAGGCGCTGATCATCTATCACCGCGACCGGGCGCACATGCCGGCGCGCGCCTTCGAGGCCGACGAGGCGATCGAGGAAGGCGTCAAAATCAAGTGGCTCACCAGTATCAAGGAGATCATTGGCCCCTCCCTGACGGTCGAGCGCATGACGCTCGACGATAACGGCAGGCCACAGCCGACCGGCGAAATCGAGACGCTCGAAGCTGACTCCGTGGTGCTGGCGCTCGGCCAACAGACGGACAGCGCCTTTCTGCGCCAGGTGCCGGGGCTCGAATTCAAGGCCGACGGCACGGTTATCGTCGATGCGCAGCTGATGACCGGGCATCCCGGTATCTTTGCCGGGGGCGACATGGTGCCGAGCGAACGCACCGTGACGGTGGCGGTCGGCCACGGTAAGCGCGCCGCGCGCAATATCGATGCATGGCTGCGGGGCAGTACTTATGCCGAGCCGGCGACGGCACCGCTCGTCTCGTTCGAGATGCTGCACCTGCCGATGTTCACCGATGTAGCGCCCACCGCGCAGACGATGCTGGCCGGCGTCGAGCGGGTCGGCGGGTTTGAAGAAGTCGTCGCCGGGCTCGACGAGCGGCAAGCGCGTTATGAAGCCCAGCGCTGCCTGTCATGCGGCAATTGCTTCGAGTGCGACAATTGCTATGCCGCCTGTCCCGAGGATGCGATCGTCAAACTCGGCCCCAGACGGCGCTATCGCTGCGATTACGGCAAATGCACCGGGTGCGCGGTCTGCTTTGAGCAATGCCCTTGCCATGCGATCGAAATGATCGTCGAGCCGGCGTGACCCAATGCCGGACGATGCCGCACTTATGTGCTCAGGGAAGGAAAACGGCGAGATGAAGGCGGTTGCGGCGACGATGGATGGAAATGCGGCGGTCGCCCATGTCGCTTATCGCGTCAACGAGGTATGCGCAATCTTTCCGATCACGCCAGCTTCGCCAATGGCGGAGCTCGCCGATGAATGGGTGGCGCAAGGTGTGGCGAACATTTGGGGCAATGTGCCCGCGATCCAGGAAATGCAGAGCGAGGGCGGTGCTGCAGGCGCGGTCCACGGCGCATTGCAGGCGGGGGCGCTGACCACGACCTTCACCGCGTCGCAGGGCCTGCTGCTGATGCTGCCCAATATGTACAAGATCGCCGGCGAACTGACGCCGACAGTATTTCATGTCGCCTCACGATCACTGGCAACGCAGGCGCTGTCGATTTTCGGCGACCACAGCGATGTGATGGGGATTCGCGCCTCGGGTTTTGCACTGCTGTGTTCGGGTTCGGTGCAGGAGGCGCACGACAATGCGCTGATCGCTCAGGCGGCCACACTGGAGTCGCGGATACCGTTTCTGCATTTCTTCGGCGGTTTCCGCACGTCGCACGAGATCAACACCCTGGCATTGCTCAGCGACGACCAGATTCGGGTGATGATCGACGACAACCTCGTCCGCGCCCATCGCGGCCGCGCACTCGATCCGGCACATCCCGTCGTGCGCGGCACGGCGCACAATCCGGATACCTTTTTCCAAGCGCGCGAGACCGTAAACCCGTTCTACGGGGCGGCTCCGGCGATCGTGCAGCAGGCGATGGACCGCTTTGCGGCGCTGACCGGGCGGCAGTACCATCTTTTTGAATACGACGGACCGCCCGACGCCGACCGTGTCCTGGTAACGATGGGGACCGGCGCCGAGACCGCGCGCGACACTGCGGCCGCACTTTGCGCGCGAGGCGAAAAGGTCGGCGTGGTTCAAGTGCGGCTCTACCGCCCGTTTGCCGGCGATGCCTTTCTGGCGGTTCTGCCCAAGACCTGCCGAGTAGTCGGGGTCATCGAGCAAACCAAGGAGCCGGGCGCGCCAGGCGAGCCGCTCTATCTCGATGTCATGGCGGCGCTTGCAGGAGGCGTTGCCGTTGGCAAACGAGCCGATATGCCGCGCGTCATCGGCGGGCGGTATGGCCTTTCCTCAAAGGATTTCACGCCGGCCATGGCCAAAGCGGTGTTCGACGAATTGGCAAAATCGGCTCCCAAAAACGGATTCACGATCGGGATCGACGACGACGTCTCCCATACGAGCCTTGCCTATGACGCCACCTTTACGATCGAGCCGCCAGAGGTGGTGCGGGCGGTATTCTATGGCCTGGGCTCCGATGGCACGGTCGGAGCCAACAAAAACAGCGTCAAGATCATCGCCGAAGAGGCCGGGCTCTATGCCCAGGGCTATTTTGTCTATGATTCGCACAAATCAGGCGCGCAAACGATCTCGCATTTGCGCTTTGGGCCGCAGCCAATCCGCGCGCCCTATTTGATCCAGCAGGCCAACTTCGTCGCCTGTCACCAATTCAACTTTGTCGAGCGCCGCGATTTGCTGCGGGTCGCCGCCCCTGGGGCAGTCTTTCTGCTGAACAGCCCCTACGGACCCGAAGCGGTGTGGGACCATCTGCCCCGATCGATGCAGCGCCAGATCATCGCAAAAGAATTGCGTTTTTTTGTGATCGATGCGTCAGAGGCGGCGCGTGAAGTCGGGTTGCGTGGCCGCACTAACACCATCCTGCAGACCTGTTTTTTCGCACTGTCCGGAGTGTTGCCGCGGGCCGAGGCCATCCGGCAGATCAAAGACGCTATTCGCAAGACCTATGCCGATAAGGGCGAGGAAATGGTCGAGCGTAACTTCCGGGCGGTCGACGGTACGCTCCAGCGCTTGCACCAGGTCGAGGTGCCGAGCGCAGTGACGAGCGACTGGGATCGTGCACCGTTGGTGCCGGAAGACGCGCCCGAGTTTGTCCGCATCGTTACCGCCCGGATGCTCGAAGGGCGCGGCGACGAAATCCCAGTGAGTTTGATGCCGGCTGACGGCGCATTTCCTTCCGGCACGGCGGTGTACGAAAAGCGCAATGTCGCCGATGTCGTCCCGGTCTGGGAGCCCGACATCTGTGTGCAGTGCGGGCAATGCAGCTTTGTCTGCCCGCATTCCGTCATCCGAGCCAAATACTATCGCGAAACCGAACTCGCCGACGCGCCCGCGGCATTCAAGTCGGCGCCGATCAATGTCCGCGGCTTTCCCGAGGTGCGTTTTTCGCTGCAATTCTATGTCGAAGACTGCACTGGCTGTGGCCTGTGCATCGAGGCCTGCCCGGCATACAGTCCGACCGAGCCTGGGTTGAAGGCGATCAACCTGCGCGCCAAGCAGCCCTTGGTCGAGGCGGCGCGCCGCAACGTGGCGTTTTTTGAAGCGCTGCCAGTCAACGACCGCGCCCGGGTCGATTTCGCCAATGTACGGGGCGTACAATTTCTCGAACCGTTGTTCGAATTCTCCGGCGCCTGCGCCGGCTGCGGCGAAACCCCTTATCTAAAGCTGCTGTCGCAGCTGTTCGGCGACCGGATGATGGTCGCCAATGCGACCGGGTGTTCGTCGATCTATGGCGGTAACCTGCCGGTCACGCCCTGGTCAAAGAACCATGAGGGGCGTGGGCCTGCCTGGTCGAACTCGCTGTTCGAAGACGACGCCGAATTTGGGCTCGGGTTTCGCCTGGCGGCCGACAAACAACTCGATCTCGCCCGGACACTATTGCAGAAGCTGCGGCACCAACTCGGAAGCGATCTGGTCGATGCCACTCTATCGGCACCTCAGGACCGCGAGTTCGGAAATTCGCGCGCAACACCAGCGCGTCACGACCGTAATCGAGCGCTTGAAGACGCTAACCGACGACACCACTGCCAAAGATCTGCTGTCGGTCGCCGATCATCTGGTGCGTCGCAGCATCTGGATCGTCGGCGGCGACGGGTGGGCCTACGACATTGGCTATGGCGGTCTGGACCATGTTTTAGCAGCGGCGCGCGACGTCAATGTATTGGTGCTCGATACCGAAGTTTATTCCAATACCGGCGGACAGATGTCGAAGGCGACGCCGCTCGGCGCCATCGCAAAGTTTGCTGCCGCCGGCAAGCGGACAGCGCGGAAGGATTTGGCGCTACAGGCCATCGCTTATGGCAATGTTTATGTCGCACAAGTCGCGATGGGCGCCAACCCGCAACACACCCTGCTGGCTTTTCGCGAGGCGGAGGCCTATCCCGGTCCCTCACTGATCCTGGCCTATTGTCATTGCATTGCCCACGGCATCGATATGCAGCGCGGCATGCAGCAGCAGGATTTGGCGGTCGCCTCCGGCTATTGGCCGCTGTTCCGCTACAATCCAGCAATGCGGGCGATCGGCGAAAACCCGTTCCGCCTCAACTCGCCGCGCCCAACGATCCCGTTCCGCGATTACGCCTATAAGGAATTGCGCTACAAGGCCTTGGCTCAGACGCGGCCGCAGGAAGCTGCCGAACTGCTGGCCATGGCGCAAAGCATGGTCGACGAAAAATACCGCACCTACGAAGAAATGGCCGGTTGGGCATCAAGCCGTTTCTCGCCAATGCGCTCCCCGGCCGATGCCGGAACGCACTCCGGACGGTGATGAGAGGGCGGTCGTGGACCTGACAACGCGTTATCTCGGGCTCACACAACCCGCTGGTCGCCTCGGCCTCGCCGCTGACCCGTGATCTCGGCAATATCCGGCGGCTTGAAGACTGCGGCGCCGCCGCGGTGGTGCTGCCTTCAATCTTCGAAGAAGAAATCGAAGCCGAAGCAGCGGAGGCCGAGCGCCTGACCGCTCCGCACGGTGAGAGCTTTGCCGAGGCAGTCTCCTATTTTCCGATGACGGTTGGCAACGGCACCGGGCCACAGGCCTATCTCGAATTGATCCGGCGCGCACGCGAGGCGGTCGCCATCCCGGTGATTGCGAGCCTCAACGGTATCAGTCGCTCCGGCTGGCGCGATTACGCGCGGCTCGTCGAACAGGCGGGCGCCAGGGCGATCGAGCTGAACGCCTATTTCATCGCCTCCGATCTGCGGGTCGACGGCCGCGAGATCGAAACCCGGTATCTGGATGTCCTAAAATCAGTGAGGGCATCGGTTGCAATCCCGCTTGCGGTCAAGCTCGGCCCCTATTTCAGCGCGACCGGTCATATGGCGAAGGCGCTCGCGGAGGCGGGTGCGGATGGGCTCGTTTTGTTCAATCGCTTCTACCAGCCCGACATCAATTTGCCGACACTATCCCTGAAGCGCGATCTGAGTTGAGTCGCCCCGCTGAGATCCGCCTGCCATTGCTGTGGATCGGCGTGCTCGCTGGCAATATCAACGCTTCGCTGGCGGCGAGCAGCGGCGTCGACAGCGCCGAGGAGGTGGTGAAATATCTGCTGGTCGGCGCCGACGCGGTGATGACGACCTCGGCATTGCTGCGCCATGGCATCGAGCATATGGCGGTTCTCGCCGCCGGCCTGCGCGAGTGGCTGGCCGCACGTGACATCGATACGGTCAGCCGAATTCGCGGTCGGATGCGGCGTGGTGCGATCGGTGATCCTGCCGCCTTTGATCGGGCAAACTATATTCAGATCCTGCAGGATTTCGTTGCGCAAAACCACTGAAGCGACGTTCGCGCGAAGGATATCACGCCGCTAGAGAGCAGTTCCAGCATCGCGAAAGAGGTGCGGTCGACAAGACGGAGTTAGATCGACAAGCGACGTTAAAAGGTTAAGAGCTGATGCAAAGTGGGCGGCACATGTGAGGTTTGCGATGAT
The DNA here is from genome assembly GCA_963777435.1 of uncultured Alphaproteobacteria bacterium. GTDB lineage: Bacteria > Pseudomonadota > Alphaproteobacteria > ATCC43930 > CGMCC-115725 > AP-15. The sequence continues at coordinate 97,692 of CAVZQT010000003.1, read as the reverse complement.
CAAACAAGCAAGATGGGTGGTTATAGCTGACGCCGGGCGGGCCCGCGTCTTTGAACTTGACGCAAAGGGCGCTCTGGTCCGCACGCCGATCCGAGAGATGGAAGCGGAGACTGCACCGAGCCGCGAGCTCGGCAGTGACCGGCCGGGCCGCACTTTCGATGCCAGGCCGTCACGCAGAAGAGCCGCCGACGGATCCGCATCGCTATGAGAAGCGGCGGTTCGCGCACGAACTCGCCGGCTTTCTGGAGGACGCAAGAAAACAGGATCTTGTCGGGCAGCTGTTCATCGCGGCGCCGCCGCAAATGCTCGGCGATCTGCGGGAAGAGTTCTCCGGGGAGTTGAAGAAGTTCGTCAAGGCCGAGCTTCCCAAAAACTTTTCGATGTTGCCTCCACACCAACTCGAGCAGCATCTCAACGAGATTCTCGGTCGATCCTGACAGCCGAGATAGGTGCAGGGCGTGGCTTGTCGGGCGGGATGGCCTCCAAAGCCAGCCTTGCTACCATTTCGATGCCGAGCCAGTGCTACCGCGCCGTCCTGCTCGCAGCGGCGAGACTGCATGGTTGCCGCACGCCTGATCGCTCTTGGGCTGTAGATTGACGTCCAGCTGGCCTTGATCGAGATGGGTGCACGAATAGTGGTGCCGCACCAATCCAATTGAATTTGAAGGGCTCCGTCGCCACAAAGCTGGAATGCCATCAGCTCAGGCCAATTCTTGAGAGGATTGGCCGCCGTCTCAGAAAGCGCTGTCAAGCGTCCGGCGGGCGGCTGCAGATGATAAGATCTTGTCGAATGGCGGCAGGTTTTTTGGTGACTAGACTAGGAGGTTTCTTTATTGCTTTATTCGCGGAGGAACAACACCGATCATATCTCGCAATGTCTCGCGCAGCCGATGCCACGAACCAGGTGTGAAGCCAAGGCGCTTTTGGTACCCCGATGATTCGAGCGGAGGTCGCATGCCGCGGCTTTGTCATGACATCCATAGCGAACAAAGGAGGAGAAACCATGGCATCGCGTGGTGAAGACCTAGGGAAACACTGAAAAATCGGGCTGCTGGGGCTGACATCGGGTAGAATCCCTCGGTCCGGGGGGACCAAGGGGCGGGATGATGGAGCGGCAGGGGAGCTTTTCGCAGGCGGAATACGCTGGCAAGAAAAAGCAGACGCGGCGCGACAAATTTTTGGCCGAGATGGAGCAAGTGGTGCCGTGGGCGCGGCTGGTTGAACGGCTGCGGCCGTTTTACCCGAAGGGCGAACGCGGTCGGCCGCCGATTGGGCTGGAGCGGATGCTGCGGCTGTACTTTTTGCAGCAATGGTATGGGTTGGCCGACGAGGCCCTTGAGGATGCGCTCTACGACAGCCAGGCGCTGCGCGGCTTTGCCGGGATTGACCTGGTGGTGACGACGGTTCCGGACGCCACGACGGTGCTGAACTTCCGCCATTGGCTGGAGGAGCATGACCTGACGCGGGCGCTGTTCGACGAGGTCGGGGCGATGCTGGAGGAGCGCGGCCTGTTGATGCGCCAGAGCCTGCCCCGGCGAAGGCCCGGGGGCACCATCGTCGATGCCACGATCATCGCCGCGCCGCCTTCGACCAAGAACAAGAGCAAGGCCCGCGACCCGGAAATGCACCAGACCAAAAAGGGCAACCAGTGGCATTTCGGCATGAAGGCGCATATCGGGGTGGATGTCGCCTCAGGGCTGGTGCACACGATGGTTGGCACCGCTGCCAACGAAGCCGACATCCATCAGACAGCGTCCCTGTTGCACGGCCAGGAGGAGGCGGTCTTCGCCGACGCCGGCTACACTGGAGCGGACAAGCGGCCCGAACTTGAGGACCGCGATGTCGACTGGAACATCGCGATCAAGCGCAGCATCATCAAAGCGCTGCCCAAAGCTCTGCGGGATTGGGCCGAGGCGGTGGAACGCGCGCTGTCGCAGGTGCGGGCCTGGGTCGAGCACCCGTTCCACATCGTCAAGAATCTGTTCCGCCATAAGAAGCTGCGCTATCGCGGCCTGACCAAGAACACCGCGCAACTGCGCACCCTGTTCGCACTGGCCAATTTGGTGATCGCCAAGAAAACCCTGCTTGCGCAAGGCTGTGTCTGATCACGCCCCACTTCGTCTTGACCCCAAAAACGGCACAGGAAAGGCCCATTACAAACCCGATCCTCTGCCGATGCAGACCGTTCTCAGCCGCACCACTGTTCCAAATTATACCCTCGCTGCCATACCGTCCCCAGCGCCCGCATTGTTCGGCGTTTCCTTAGTGAGTTGAACTTTCCGAGGAGACGGAAGCGTCCCCGTCCCATTGCGGTTCGAAGCCGTCAACTTCTCTTGCCACTGCTCCGGATGTGTCCGTCTCGATATCGGCGGGCGTGGTTGGCCGCGACGGCGTCCCCTGGTGATCGCCTCCACGGCGCGCGTTATCGATACGAAAATAGTGCTCTGCGTGTTGGTAGAAATTTTCGGCAGCAACACGATCGCCGCTCGCCGTCGCTTCGCGCGCCAGGGCGATATAGCGCTCGAATATCTGGTGGGCGCTGCCGCGGATTTTGATGTTGGGGCCGTTGCTGTCGAATGTCTGATTGTTTCGCGGGCCCCGTGGTTGCTGTTCAAACGGGCGATTTGCGTTAAAGCGACCGCGAGGCCGCTGACCTAGTCCTGATCTCATGTCATCCGTGATGTTGGGTTGGTGCGGCGCCCAGCTTTCCGAGGCCGCTGGCGCGAGTGTCCGCTCTTTTGATTGGCTGTGGCAACTACGTTCGACGAGCAAAATGCCATGAATAGCCGGCAAACGGCGAATTTAAGGGGTGTAAATCAAGAAAAATCGACAAGGGTTGCACTCCGCGCGGGCTCCCTGACCGGCGCACTTGCCTCGAAGGCCCGAGGATCTGTTTCGGTTAATTTGCTGTTCAATTACTCGTCGCAGCGACGGTTGCATCCCGCATTCACCCGTTAAGCCGAGACTATCTCACCGGCGAGGCTCGCCAGGTAATATTTGGTTGGCAGTCAGATCCGGCTAGTCGGACGGTCTGGCAAGTTCTTCGAGTACTTTCGCAATCAGCTCCTGGCGGCGTGGGTCCTGCGCCTCGGGTGTGGCGGCAAAGAGCTGGATCAGATATCGCGCCTTTGCGGCAGTCTCGGGCCAGGTCGCCGATGGCGCGGCGAGGGCATAACGCTCGAATTCGTCCTGGCGCCGCCGTAAGGCGGCCTGATCGGCCTGGACCTCGTGGAGGCGTCGGCGCAGCTCGGTCGATGTCTGAGCGGCCATGCCGCGATGCTCGTCGAGTTCAACCGGGCGGTCCGTCATCAGCGATATCTCTCTTGGTAATTGGCTTTTTTGTTGCAACCGACCCCCGACGTACCGCTTCGTCGTGGTCGTTGCCCTATTCGGCGTGGAAAACCGCGGGGAAATACCCGGTCGTTGCCATATAAAGTTACATTTATGATTTCCGGCCTACAAACAACCCTGTTTCAGTGCTCGTTTCGACCTCGCCAAATCGAGGAGCGAGTTACCGCCTAATTGGCAAAAGTGTTATCACGTGACCACATTCGAAGCACCAAAAAACGGTGCTCCGAGGACGTTCAGTACGATCAGTTGCGCTGTGATCAGCACGCACCCCTGCGATGTGCCGAGTCATCCGACTTCCGCGCCCCTCATGCCGGTGTCAGTCTCCGCCCTAGTTGATCTGCATCAAGGCAAGACTGGATCGTGGTCTGATTTGATAAAAAGCAGATCGGAGTATCTCACGATGGCTCAAACAGGCGTAGGATGGGCTGACGGTTGGGGCGTGGTAAGACTTGTACGTGAAAAAGTAGAATTCGTCGCATTCTTCGATACTCGGGAGGCGGCCGAAGCAGCTGCTGTTGAGGCCGGGGTCGACTGTCAAGTATGCTGGTTAAGTTACAAGGATGGCCTGGGGTTTCTACCTGGAGAAGATGGCAAAAACTGATTCTTCGTAGGGTCCTGGCTGCAAGATGCCGCCATAAAGACTGGTCCCATCCTCCCGGGCCCGATGACCTCGAGGGGCGGTGCCTTGTCTCTCTCGCGCATCTGGCGCCCACAAGCGATCCCAGTTCATCGTCGGCCTGGAGATTTTTCGAGACCGGCATTTATTCGGCTTTTTGTGAGAGTAAAACCCTATTGGTGTAATTGATGACCAATTTGTCCACCCATTGAAGCAATAATTCAAATCACTATATGCAATGATACACGGTCGCCATTTTGGGGCCGTGCATCAAGACTGGCAGATTCCTGTTGGAAGATGCCAATTATCCATGTTGCTCACAGGAGGATATGGTCATGGATCGTTTCGATTTCTCTCCGTTATTCCGTTCGACGATCGGCTTCGATCGTTTTACCCGTCTGGTCGATGCGGCGAGCCGTGTTGACAGCACGGCCGTCGCCTACCCCCCTTACAACATCGAAAAGACCGGGGAAGACGCCTATCGGCTGACGATGGCCGTAGCCGGGTTCGCGCCGGCAGAGCTCGACATCACCGTTCAGGAAAACACGCTCCTCGTGACGGGCAAGGCACAGAAGGAGGACGAGAACGGCGGCGGCTACTTGCACCGCGGTATCGCCCGGCGCACCTTCGAGCGGCGCTTCAGCCTTGCCGACCACATGAACGTGGTGGGTGCCAGCCTCGACAATGGCATGCTTTCGGTCGATGTGGTACGCGAAGTGCCTGAGGCAGCCAAGCCGCGCACGATCAAGATCGGCACCACGGTCGAGACCGTGCAACCGCAGGTGATGGAGCAAAAGGCGGCCTAATCGGTACGTCGAACGCAAACCATCCCAACGTCGAAGCGCCCCGAATTTCGGGGCGCTTCCGTTTGTCAGCTCAAGGGCGAGACCCACGAGGAGACCCGTCAAGCTGACTTACGCGGGACGCGCCATGATCGTCCCTAGGCGGCAACGGGATACCCGTTGCTCTATGCCATCGGCCTGTACAGAGGATGTCCTTTGGCTCGCGTCGTGCGCGTCGGCCTGCTGCGCGGTGCTGAGTTTCGAGGGGCTGCCCGTATGTTGCCCGCGCCCCTCGGCGCGGCTCCGGCGCTCGGCAGTGCGGGTGCGGCCAACCCCGGTCAATCAGGCATTCCATGGCTGGCCAGTGGTCCTGAGGATTTCCTTAATCTGTCGGACGATAGTAGCCGCCCTTTCTTCCTCCGCCAAAAAACGCCGCAGCCCCTCCCCTTCGAGTAGGTGCCCGGGCGGATCGGTCTTGAGTGCCGTTGCGGCTCGTGCGGTTGCTACGGGATATTCCGCGTAAAGCCGTTGCAGCTCGGCGGTTAGCGCGGGGGTCTGAAATAATCATAGTGACGGTGCCTCGACCACAAAATGTTGATCAGCGCCTGAAATCAGCCGGGCGCCGCCGGTGAACTCGTCTGCCATCGCCGTCTACACCCCATGCTTCCACCTCCAAACCGGCGGCGTCTAGCAGGGTGACGTGCGAGGGCGTGCCGTTGCGGTACTCTGTAATCGAAGTCCCACACCATCCCGACTCACGGCGACGGAACTTGTCCGGGTCAAAAACATACCATTTAATCAACTTAGAACGTCGGCCATCCTCGCCAAATTCTGACACCACCCAATCACCATATTGTGCCAGATGTCTTTCCATTTATTTTGTCCTTTTATCATAAGGGCAATATTTGTGTACGGCCCTTTGAATACAACCCGTTAATGGGCCGATGCGCCGCGGCGGGCATCTCGATCGCGGTCGCTACTGAAGATCGAGGCCAATGGCGAGCCAAGAGCGGTGGTCTTCTACTCTACATGGGACACTCGATGGGACGCTAGTGCGGCAGATTTCAAACTGATGCATACCCGCTTCTGAAAGCCATTGATTTTGCTATGCTTTCAGCTTATCGTGCGTGTGAGAACGGCCCCTTGCTTCGCGAGGACTTGTTGCAGCTGGGACGGTCTGGTCGATTGCGGTCATGTGTCCGGCCTCGGGCCGCCGGCGCGCTTGGGATCGGCAACCATCCCTAAGCCCTCCGGCTATCGCCCTTGTCCGGTCAAAACGGGGTGCACTTCAAAGGCATACTGATCGGCACTTGCTAAAACGCACAGTCACCCCAGCGGGTCCCGGCTCAGCCGTACATTTTGCGTAAATGGCTTCGCCCGCTTGATCGGGTAGAATCGAAAAACCGGACCCACCAGCTGAACCAGCCATGACAGATGCTGCCTATCTCACCTACCTCGCCGCAGAACGCGCCGCCAGTGAGGCTGGTCTCGTTCCCTTCTTAGGCGAGTGGCACCAGTCATTCGATATACGGCCTATCTCGTATTCGGCGGGAGGTGCGGCGCGGCGGGCATTCACTAAGTTAGTGCATGCGCAACTGAGCAACCGCTTCCTATTTTCGAATTTGATTGAGGTGACGATCAATCTTCAACTCGACCCCCAGACGGTCATGGAGAGTGATGCTTATGGCGACGTAGATAATTACTCAAAATCTATCAATGACGCAATGAAGGGTCGAGACGGCGTTTTTATTGACGACTGTCAAATCTATCGCCTGAGTGCAGGCTTCGAGCTAACCGGGCACACAGCCTTCGACATCAGGATTAAGGCGACGCTCCCGGAAGAGTACGTATTGAAAGATGGCTTGAAGCTATATGGCATGCCCGATGGACTCTACTATCCGTAGGCCACTGCTGTCTGGGAAGAGGGTAAGGTCGACCACCTTGACACATTTAACACCTTCGGTGACTTGCTCATCTTAGAGACAATGACTCGGAACAAAACGGCAATGCGTCACCGTCTCCGATCCGCCGGGTTGAGCAAGCTAAGAGCATTTCAAACGGCCCGGCCAACGACGCCACTGCAACTCGGGTTACATCGGTCACGCGCTGTCGCAAGCGAGCTCGAAATCGTCGAGCACGAGGATTGGCGCGTTGCCTACACAGAGTTTGCGAGAGCTGACGGCGACCGGATCGCCGAGATCGAACAGGAAATGAGCGAATATGTCCGCGTGATCAACCAAACCGGCGACCACCTGGGCAAGCTACTGGGGAGGCAGGCGCCAAAATCTTGATTTGGCACAGGCTGGAACCCTGAAATACAACTCAGGACGTTACGCGAGGCGCCATGGTCGGCATTGTAGTAATCGCAGCTTCGGCCGGTGGGCTCGGTCCCCTCCGGAGCATCATTGCGGCGCTGCCGGCTCCCTGCACGGCGGCGGTCTTTGTCGTGGTGCATATCGGCTCTAATCCGAGCATCCTACCGTGTTTGCTGGGCCACGCCGGGCCGCTTCCTGCCGCATTCGCACATGATGGCGATGCAATTGAAGCCGGGCGCATCTACGTGGCGCCGCCCGACCGTCACATGGTTTTGGAGTTCGCCAGCATTCGATTGAGCCATGGGCCGAAGGTCCACTACACCCGCCCCGCAGCCGACCCTCTATTCATCTCCGCCGCCGAAGCTCACGGGCAGCGGGTCATCGGCATTGTTCTGAGTGGTGGCAGCAGCGACGGGGCCGCTGGGTTGCGGGCAATTACGGAGCACGGCGGCACGGCTCTCGTTCAAGACCCTAAAGAAGCGGAAACGCCTTTCATGCCGCGCGCGGCCATGGCGGCGGATAATGCCGATGCCTGCTTGACCGTTGAGGAAATTGCGAAACGCCTCCGTAGTTTTTGTGCCCTCGGCGCGGTTGTTTGCGCGGTCACGGTTTAATTGCAACACGTGTCGTTTAGATGAGTTCGGCTCCTCGCCTGCTTTACGTGGTTTTGTTCCTCCAAACACAAGAGAACGGCCTGTGGCAGGACATGAGATCGTTCCGACGCATTCAGCCACACGTTTTTGGCATTCTCCCACTCTCCCCCGATAGTGCTCCGAATTTCGTGCCTGGTGGTTTGGTCTTCATCGGGCAAGAGAATCCTGTCTCGATACATGTGGTTTGCTTTTGGTGCTTTGCTCATTGTTTCCTATGGGGGCTTTAGTCAGTTTTCTCTATCTAGTAGGTCGCGCACGTTTCGGCAACTCAACATCGTTGCCTGTCCGGCATCAGCACCTATGAGACAGATTGGCTGAGTTGAGATAGAGAGGATTTCTGGCCCATCGTAGCCAATTGAAGGAGCGAAGATGGGACAGAAATCCGGGCCGGTGAAGGAACCGGCGGAGCAGGTTGTGAAAGAGATCCGCCGCGCCACCCGGCGGCAGTTTTCGGCGGAGGAAAAGATCCGCATCGTGCTGTCGGGTCTGCGCGGCGAGGACAGCATCGCCGAGCTGTGCCGCCGCGAAGGCATTGTCCAGAACCTTTATTACCGCTGGTCGAAGGAGTTTCTGGAGGCTGGCAAGAAGCGCCTGGCCGGTGACACCGCACGGGCAGCAACCTCGGACGAGGTCAAGGATCTGCGCCGCGAGGCCAGCGCGTTGAAAGAGGTGGTCGCTGAACTCATGATCGAGAACCGGCTGCTGAAAAAAAGCGCGATTGGGGCTGGGGAGGACGGCGCGTGAGATACCCTGCCGCCGAGAAGCTGGAGATCATCCGGCTGGTCGAGCAGTCCTCGCTGCCGGTGCGCCATACGCTGGCGAAACTCGGCATTCCCGCGGCAACCTTCTACCGTTGGTATGACCGGTATAGCAGTGGCGGGCCGGAGGCTTTGAACGACCGCTCGCCGCGCCCGGATCGGGTGTGGAATCGCATTCCGGATGGCGTGCGTGACAACATCATCGAGTTGGCGCTTGAAGAGCCGGCATTGTCGCCGCGCGAGCTGGCCGTGCGCTTCACTGATACGAAAAGCTATTTTGTCTCAGAGGCTTCGGTCTATCGTTTGCTAAAGGCCCATGACCTGATCGCCAGCCCAGCCTTCATCGTGGTCAAGGCCGCTGACGCGTTCAAGGACAAGACCACCGCACCCAATCAGCTGTGGCAGACCGATTTCACCTATCTCAAAGTGATCGGCTGGGGCTGGTTTTATCTGTCGACCGTGCTCGACGACTTCTCGCGCTACATCGTGGCGTGGAAGCTGTGCACCAACATGAGGGCCGAGGATGTCACCGCCACGCTCGACGCGGCGCTGCAGACCAGCGGGCTGGACCAGGCTGAGCCTGCCGATCGACCGCGGCTGCTGTCCGACAACGGTTCCAGCTATGTCGCGGGTGACCTCGCCAAGTGGCTCGGCGCCCGCAACATCAAACACCTCCGCGGCGCGCCCTATCATCCGATGACCCAGGGCAAGATCGAGCGTTGGCACCAGACCCTCAAGAACCGCATCCTGTTGGAAAATTACTTCCTGCCCGGCGATCTCGAAGCCCAGATCGCGGCGTTCGTCGCCGACTACAACGATTGCCGCTACCACGAGAGCATCAATAATCTCACCCCCGCCGACGTCTACTTCGGGCGGGCATCGAGTATTCTGGCAGAACGAGAAAGGATCAAACGACAGACCATTGCCAACCGCCGCTTGCAGCACCGCCTGCAGGCCGCCTGACTGCACCAAACCGATGAGCCAGAGCCTCCCTTAATTTACCCAGCCCTTGTCCCAATAACTCTGACGACGGACACCAATAAAAAGACGATCCTCCAGCTCATTAACGATCTGACGTAAGCCGTTGAAGGTTGGATCGGCCTTGATCCAACAATATTTATCAGTCGGTTTCGAGTATCGGTCCTTTAGTTTTCCCAGCTCATCGTTCACATTATGTAAGTCACTACCCTTGATGCACAGTTTTTTTCTGCCAAACCATTGTTTATACTGCGCCTCGGTGAACTTGCCATCCTTCCACAGGAAGAAGTCCGCCTGAGCCTTATTGGAAGAGCCAAGCACGTCCGCTTCGTACACCAACCCTTCCTTGAAAAGCGTATCCGTCGCGGGGTTGATCCCATCAATCCCGCCATATTCATCATACGGAATCCAGATCAGGAACCGCCCGGCGAAAGTTCCGTCATCACGGAGTGCTCGCGTCGTTTCGCGAAAATCGACAGACACCTCATCCCGCAAAAAACTGGCATCCGTGTAGCGGCTCCCTATAGAGGTGCCCTTGACCTTCAGATTTCTAATGAAGGTCTCTACATCATCGACAGCAACCTCGGGGTTAAAAATCACATGAAAGTTGATGCGCGGGCCTGATTTGACGCTCTTGTCGAGGACTACATTATTCATCCGGCACTCAACCACCGGCAGGAGCGTCTTAGTCGTCAACCGTTGCAGCGCCTCGCGATAAGGCTTGTTGCCTTCTGCGCTCGCTCCAGGATCATTTAACCTGCGCTGGACTTCCTTGTAACCAGCGACAGAGAAATAATCGTTGATTCCGACAACGTCGCAATCTGCATTCCCGAGCTGGATGATGAACTGGTTCCAATCCCCAGCGAACCCATCAGAGGCTGGGCTGTGGACGTGGAGATCCCATTTCCGCCACTTAGATCCTTTGGGCCAGCTCATTGTTCCTCGATTGCGCGGCACTGAGATGTTTTAGCCCTTTCAACATTCAATACAGGCTCGGTAGCCAGCGCCGGTTCAAGGCAGCAAACCCGCCTGGCCGAAATCGGCGCGCCCGATATAGGCATCGCCGCTATGTTGAACAAGGCCATCTCGGCGAAACCGTCATGACGCCTCGCTTCGGCGGCGCCTTTCTGAGTAGTCCCTCCCCTTTTTCTATCCTCTCGGGTGGCCCTGAGTACGGGAAAGCTTGCACAAATTTGATCTCCGGTAGTATAGAACAAAAAATGAACAATGCCAAGCCTGTCCAATGGCTGTTCCTCGATCTCAATGCCTTTTTTGCGTCGTGCGAACAACAGGAGGCCCCTGCCCTGCGCGGTAAGCCGGTCATCGTCGTGCAGACGCCGACGGATAGCGCCGTCGCCATTGCCGCGAGTTATGCCGCCAAGGCCTTTGGCATCAAGACCGGGACCGTCGTGCGCGAGGCGCGGCGCCTGTGCCCTGCCGTCATTCCGGTGCAGGCCAATCACCGGCTCTACACAGAGTATCACGAGCGCATCTTAAAGGCCGTCGACACCTGCCTGCCGGTCGATAAGATCATGTCGATCGACGAAATGGCGTGCCGTCTGATGGGAACCGAGCGCCAGGTTGATCAAGCGCGCCAATTGGCATTTAAGGTAAAGCGCGCCTTGCGCGAGCAGGTCGGCGAGTGCCTGACCTGCTCGATCGGCATCGCGCCCAATGTCTTTCTCGCCAAGGTCGGCTCCGACCTGCAGAAGCCGGACGGGCTGGTCGTCATCACCCATGACGATCTGCCCAATATTTTGCTCGGTCTCGAATTGCAGGAAATCTACGGGATCGGTGAACGCATGGAGCAGCGCCTGCACCGCGCCGGCATCTTCACCGTCGCCGAGCTCTGGCAGGCCTCACCGATGCGCCTACGCCGGGTCTGGGGCGGCATCAACGGCTTGCTGTTCCATCAAATGCTGCACGGCGTCGATATCCAGCCCCCCTCCTCCCGCTTCGCCAAGAGCATGGGCCATCAGCATGTCCTCGAGCCGGAATTGCGCACCAATGACGGTGCCGCGAATTTCGCCCGGCATCTGTTGACCAAAGCGGCCGAACGCCTGCGGCGCGGCGATTATTTTTGCCGGCGCCTCGGCCTGCACCTGTCATGGACCGGCGATCTCGGCGGCCATTGGGATGAGATGAGTTTCAACGAGCCGCGCGACACCGGCTTTCTGCTCGGCTGTCTCGACCAGCTTTGGCCGCGGGTCCCGCGCCACAAGCCGCTCAGCGTCGGCGTCGTTCTTCTCGATCTCGTGCCTGCCAGCGCGCACCAGCCGGATTTATTCGATGCGGCCAACCACAGGCGCCAGAAGCTGTCGCCGATGATCGACCGCATCAACGACCGCTACGGCCGCTGCGCGATCGGCTTCGGCCTGTTGCCGCCCGACGTGCGGGCGTTCAAGGGCCATGCCGCATTTCACCGCGTGCCGGAGAGCTGGGAGTTTTGAAGTCCCTTCCCTACCATTTCCAGAGCGGAAGCTGTACTACTGACCTACTTGGACTCCGCGTCTTTCTGTTCTCCTTTGGCTGAAACATAGTCTAATCATCTTCCTTGGACAGTTCCCCTGCAGACAAGGTATTATTTCATCATCGTCCTTGCAGCGCTTCAAGGACACAAGACCAAACGTACCTCAGGGAGAAATCGGTGCTTGAACGCCGCCTCTTTCAAGAGCTCAAAGCAGCTCTTGACCTCTATATTGCCTCCGGAAAGTTAATGACGCCCGCGCAGATCCGGCAGCAGACGGAATTATTCCGTGATCGCTTCGGTCCGGCAGTCCTTCGTCAGCTCGATGGAGAAGCACTCCTGAACCTCATGCACGCCCGCGACGACCCCGAACGCAGGTGCCTCATGTATTGGTTGGAGTTCAAGAACGACGACGAATTCGCCGGCCATCGCTTCGGGGGAATTGGCGGCGGACAAGCGATGAAGTACGGAATTTACCAGCGCCAGAGCGATCACGAATGGATGGGCGGATCGCCTACGGCCCCGCGTGTCCTGCCTCGCGAGGAGGCGGTGGCAATCGCCAGGCGGCAGCGCGACGAACTCTTAGCCGGCGACGCTGTGCTGGCCGCCCTTGATCCAAGCGATGCGTCCGATGAGGCCTATGCCACATTGCAAGCCTCGATGCAGAAAGCGGCGCCAGAGCTGTCGGGCGACGGCTGGGCGCATAAATATTGGTTTCTGACCCATCCGGACCGGCTAGACGATTTTCACAGTCCGCGCTGGCAACGCTTTCACCTCATCAAGCTGTTACAGATGCCACCCGATGGCGTCGGCATTTTGGACGGCTCGGCGGCGCGCTTCATATGCGCTGGCCGCTTCGTCTCAGGCGCGCGCGAACTCGGCGTGCCGGTCGATACGTTCCCTGGCGTGCTCAATGAGCGGAATGGGACCCTGCATCGCTACTGGAAGGTGGGCACGACAGAGGGAAGCGCCGGCGAAAGCCAATGGCTTGCGATGCGCGATGGCGGTTTCGTCTCTATCGGATGGCGAGACCTGGTTCGTGACCTGTCAAGCCGGATCGGCGAGGACCGCGCTTCGACCAGGGCTCAAATACGCGAATGGCTGCTTCCGCTTTACTCTACGAACCCCGGCGTCGCGACCCGCAAGGCAGGCGAAATCCTGAACTTCGTCGACGTGATAGCAGAAAATGACATTGTGATCGCCTGCGAGGGCCAGAACGTGCTGGGCGTAGGCCGCGTCCGGGGACCTTACGAATACGACGGTGATCTCGCATTCCCGCACAAGCGTCAAGTCGAATGGCTTCTGCTCGAACCTTGGCAAATGCCTGAGTCGGAAGGGCCGCGCACGACCGTATTCGAGCTTGGGAGGAGCGCAGCCAACTTGCTGGAACTCGAACAGCACCTCTACCACCGGGACCCGCATGCACCCCCTCGCCATCCGTCGTCGGTGCATTTGACGACCGCGCCTGCGCCCCTGCCCGAATTGCCCCCGCTGTACTCACGAATCGAGACCACCCTGCACCGGAAAGGGCAGGTAATCCTCTACGGCCCCCCTGGAACCGGCAAGACCTACCACGCTCTCAGAGTAGCCCTCGAACTTGCGACTCGTCGGCGGTTCGGCAAGACGTTCGATGCCTTATCAGAGGCGGAGCGCTTACAGGTGGACGGTCCGGATGGCCTCGTGCGCTTTTGCACGTTCCATCCTGGATATGGCTACGAGGACTTTATGGAGGGGCTGCGACCCCTGACTATCAATGGCCAAATGGTTTTTGAGCCGCGCGACGGTATTTTCAAGCAGCTCTGCCATGATGCTGCCAATGAACCAAACCGCCATTTCTTTCTGGTAGTCGACGAGATCAACCGTGGCTACGTGCCACGCATCTTCGGCGAATTGATCAGTGTGATTGAGCACGACAAACGCGGTAAATTGATCACACTGCCGCTCACCAGAGCGACCTTCGCTGTTCCGGCCAACGTCTTGCTTGTGGGCACGATGAACACGGCCGATCGATCCATCTCCCTGCTCGACACGGCGCTCCGGCGCCGGTTCGGCTTTGTTGAACTGATGCCTGACAGTTCTCTGCTAAAGGGTAAGATGGCGGGCGATCTGCCGCTAAGTGCCTGGATCGAGGCACTCAATGCGCGCTTGCGTCAACATCTCAAACGCGACGCCCGAAACCTTCAGATTGGTCATGCCTATCTGCTACGCGTCAATTCTGCACCGGAGTTCATTCGCGTTGTGCGTGACAAGATTATACCTTTGCTTGAAGAGTATTGTTACGACGATTTCGAAACGCTGACAAAAATCCTGAACCTCTCGCTCATTGATGCTAAGGCCGGTCGTATCCGTGAGGAGATATTTGAATCGAACCGCGAAGCCGAGTTGATCCAAGCTTTGCGCTTCGAGGAGATGCAGCCGGTAGAGCTCGCTCAGCTAGTAGCTGGCGGAATTGTCGCGGATGAGGGCGGCAATCAAGAAAGTGACACCGCCGAAGACGATGACCCTTCCAATCCCGCCTCTTGACAGCGCGTCCACTCTCATTGAGCTGACGGAGTGGGCTCAGGTCGGCCCAGAACAGATTCCGGAGCTTGGCGAGCAGTCGCTCGTAGAGAACGTCTTATCTCAGCCGCGCACCGAGGCGCTGCGGAGTTGCCTGGACATCCGACGCTCGTACCACGGGCTTGAGATCACCAGCACCTCTTACGTCGGCCGCGTCGACGTCGGGCGGTTACGCATCGGGATCCTGCCAAAGTTCCCTGCAATGCCGCTCGCTCGGCTTTTGCGGTATACGTATGGTCTCCGTGATCTCGACAAATACGAAGAAACACGCGCTCCGACCACACAGCACGGTCTCCACGATCTCCTAATTGAAATGCTGGCCAATGAGGTCGAGGAACTACTTCACCGCGGCCCGGCGCGCCGATACGTGCCCCTCACAGACAATACCGACAGCCCGCGAGGGCGTATACTTATCGACCAGGTCGTTCGCAATGGCGGAGTGACAGAAGCTCGCATCCCTTGCCGGTATTTCGACCGTCACGTCAACTGGCACCTCAACCAAACGCTCTGCGCAGGCCTAGAAGCGGCGGCTCACATGACCGACGATCGCGACTTGCGCCGCAGGGTCAATAAACTCACTGCTGGTTTTGGGGATATCGAGCGGAGGACGAGGCTTCTCGGCGATGATATTGATCGTGCCGAGCGCGGCTTGACGAGGCTCACAGCGGCGAATGCCGCCGCGCTCTCAATCATTCGGCTGCTGCACGAAATGCTGGGGCTGGGGTTCGAGCGCGAGGACACGCCAAGCCGCATTCCCGGTTTCCTCTTCGATATGAACCGGTTCTTTCAGCGCCTGCTCTCGCGTTTCTTGCACTATAATCTTATCGGTGCGCGCATTGAGGACGAGAGGTCAATCCGTAACGTTTTCGCATATGCGGCCCACGCCAATCCAAAACGGCGCACAGCGCCAGCGCCACGGCCAGACTTTGCTCTGTTCTTTGGTAATACCTTGTGCGGGTTCCTTGATGCAAAATACCGAGACATCTGGGAGCGCGATTTCCCTGCCGAGTGGCTCTACCAGCTTTCGACGTACGCCCTCGCTTCACCGGCTCGCGTTAGCATAATGCTGTACGCATCAACGTCGCCAGACGCGAGAGATCAACAGATCGATGTGCGATCACCACTACACGGTATGTCCGAGGGCTCAGCCGCCGTCATTCTCCGGCCCGTCCCATTGCCCCGTCTAGCGTTGCTTCTTGGCTCGGACCAAACGGCCAGCCTCGCTGCAGAGCGACGGCAGATGGCCGCGGGACTTATAGCTCTTGCGATGCGTCAGCCTGCCCAAAGGGACCGAGCAGTCGAGATCCGGGCGGCCTGACAGGTCCCCGCCTAGGCGCGTCCGTCAATGTGGTACTATGCTCTCGTTATGTGTGGCCGCGTCCGCCTTTCGTCCGACGTCAGCGAGATCAAGATCGTTTTCTCGATCCCGCCCGAGCGCCCGACGCCGAACTTTCCGCCAAGCTGGAACGTGGCGCCGACCGACACCTTGCCCGTGGTGCGCTACGACGCAAAGGTCCACCAGCGCAGCCTCGACATGCTGCGCTGGGGCCTGATCCCGCATTGGGCCAAGGACATCAAGGTCGGGTTCTCGAATATCAACGCCAAGGCCGAGGGCATCGACAGCAAGCCGGCTTTCCGCGAAGCGTTCCGGCAGCGGCGCTGCCTAGTGCCGGCCGACAATTTTTATGAATGGAAAAAGACCCCGGCCGGGAAACAGCCTTATGCGCTAGCGCTCGCCGGTCACGGCATCATGGCGCTTGCCGGCGTGTGGGAAAACTGGAAATCGCCGGCCGGCGAGTGGGTGCGCAGCTTTGCGATCATCACCACGGAGCCGAATGAATTATGCGCGCCGATCCATAACCGCATGCCGGTAATCCTCAAGCCCGAAGCATGGCCGCTCTGGCTCGGCGAACAACGGGCCGACGCGCTGGAATTGAAATCGCTGCTGGCGCCCTACCCGTCCGACGACATGGTTTGCTGGCCGGTCAGCCCGCGCGTCGGCAATGTTAAAAATAACGATCCGGGCTTGGTCGAGCCGGTCGGCGCTGGGTGACACGACTTTAAATGCCTGCCAACCGCTGCCGGCAGTTAGTAGAAAATATTTCATTTTTGAAGAACAGATCGCATCGAGGCCCTGTTGATAAATAATTGTCACGATGCTCTAAGTGGCGGCTATGGACCACACAACTGCCGCCGCCCTATTTCTGGGAATTAGTATTTGCAGTATCCGAGATTCTGCTTGGGTACGGGAGTTTCTGGCGACACGGTTTTTTCGAGTAGCGGTTTGTGTTTTAGCAATAGCCGTGATCGGGATTCATGCCTGCACGGTCATGCTGTATCTGGTGTTTCCGAGCTATAATATCGACACATTGGAACCGCTGGTGACCGATCTTTCGTGGTTAGCCGTCCATGGCCGCCCGGTCTATCCCGATTGGAACAACGGCGGCGATGCTTACGGCATGATTTATGGCCCGCTGCTCTATTTCGTGAACGGGGTTTTTCTCCTTTTAAGTCCGACGATCTTCATGTCGAAACTTCCTGGCGTCGTTGCGTGGCTGGCCGCTACGTGGTTTTTTTGGAGATCGCTGAGAAACCGGGGCATCGACGGCTACACGGCGTTTTTGTTTGTCGCCGTGTTGTGCGCCGCGCTGATGCCGGAGCAGCAATACCCGTACTCCAATCGGGCGGATTCTTATCTGCTTCTGCTCGTCTCGCTGACGCTGGTGATTATGCAATGGCAACCCCGCGCGGCGACGTGGGGTGTAGGCGCCCTGGCGGGGCTTGCTGCCGGATTCAAGCTGCATGGGATTTCCTACGTCGTGCCTGCAATTTTCAGTCTAGCCGCGCGCGGCGAAACTTTCGCCCGGCGGATTGGGGTACTGGCGGCGATTGGTGCGGTGACGGCGGCGGTGATTATCGTTATTCACGCAAACGCCGCAATGGTTTCCAGCTACGTGAATATCTGGCGGTCGCCTCCCACCACGGCTTGGCAATGGACATACTGAAAGACAACGCGCGATTTGCGCTGTGCTATGCGATGCCGCCCGCGTTGCTGTGGGTGATGCGGCGGCCGACTATCCGACGCGAAGATGTATATCTGGTCGCCGGGTTGGCTCTGTCGAGCCTGGTGAATATCGCTGTCGGGAGCAAGCCGGGCGCTGGCTACCATCACCTGATGCCGCTTATCCCTTTGTATTTATTTGTGACGGCAATTTTCTTGCAGGCTCCGGCGACGTACAGCTTTGCGCCGCTAAAACCGGAATCGTTCGTGGCCATTATTTTGTGTGCGGCTTTTCTTCTGTTCGGCCACGTTGGGCTGCATGACCTGAACGCCCTGCGACACGAAGATGTGGCGGGAGAGCGCAGTAAAATGGATGAATTAAGCGGCCTCGTGAGAAAGTACCCTGATGCGCAAATCGGAATAGGTGACGCGAGCCACTACCCGGATACGTACTACCGCCCGCTCGCGGTGTTCCAAGGGGCGTATCCGCATATCGATTTCGCGGCATGGATCGATCTCGCCTATGGCGGCGTCCCGGAAAGCGCGGTTGCATGGATGATCGGAGCGGACTGCCGCGTTCCGGCGTGGATACTGCCGGGAGGCGAACCTTTCAGCATGTCGAACTATTACACGCAAACAGCGATGTTTTCGGAGGATTTCCGCAATCAGTTTTTGGCAAACTAGAGACGCGCCGAAACCGGTAAGTATTATCAGGCGTGGGTTTGCAAATCAGGAGCGTGAGAATTATTCATCGCACCTCATTATCTGGCTTGTCGCGCCGGTTTTTTGGGGGATAGCGTAGGTTCCAAAAGGCGGCGGCGAGACAAACAACCAAGAGGACAAGTCCAACTACAAAGTCGCAGATTGGGCAAGCGCCGCTGCCGATCATGTTGTTTCCCCCCGTTACCAAATATCTCGTTCGGCCTGCCACGCGGCGCGCTCTTTTGCCGTGAGCGACTTTTCCCAACGTCCAATGAAGGGTTCAGCGACAACAGGGATCGCAACCAGGATCAGGCCAAAAATAGCAATCGTCGGGCCAATCAAAAGCCGCTCCCTGGTTTCTAATGTTTTGTGTTTCTTGCGCGTTCGGCCCGCATGTCAAAGTTGACGCCGGAAGCGACTGTGCTATCCACAACTTTATTGATTATCCCATGTCGATATTTGTGAAATCCGTAGAGAACCCATGGCTGCGTCTTTCGGCAATCGCAAGAAACCTTTCGCGCCGTGGAAGGCCGAATTCCGGATCGCCGCCGGCTACTGGATGATTGGCGCGGTCTGGTTCACGGCGGCCCTGCTCTGGTGCGTGCGCGATCACAGCCTGGCCTCCGAGGCGGCCGCCGAAGGCGCCGTGCTCCCGGTTCTGTTCGGGTTCCTGCGATCCGAGAGCGCGAGCCGCCGCAAATACGGCGACGTGACGGAAAAGAAATGGATCGCGAGGTTCCGCGCTGCCGCGCCGCCCGATTGGTACATCGAAGATGACATTGCGGTCGATCACTTGGGTAACGTCGATCTGCTGGCGGGCTTCCCGAACGGGCGGCGCTGCCCGATCGAGATCAAGAGCTGGCGGAGCACCGGTTATCGCCTGCGGTTCAACCGCGCGCTCCGTCAGGTCCGGCGGCAACGCAACGCGCTGCTCGCGCAGAACGCCGTGCTATGGCTGCCCGAGGCGAAGATCCGGAATGCCGGCTACCAGCGCGACATCGTCGTGGTGCAAGGCGACGAGCATTTTCTGATCGAGTGTCTCCGGAAGCTCAAATACCGCTTCGTCATCCGGTTTCCCGAGCCCCCGCCGCGGGCCTTACGCGAGCAGCTTTGGAAGATTCCGTTCCAATGGAAGCCGCGCGCCAAGCAGTGGGAAGGACGATGCCGCGAAGCCCTGATCGATCCCATCCGGCGGGACGTTGCCCGCGCGCGCGGGACGATATACATGCCATAGGCGCTTCTGCTTCCGCAGTTGACGAACCGGATGCCCGGCGCAATCAAGGATACTCAAGAACAGGGAGCCGGGCTCTGACTGCCTTCGAATACAACAATGTTCTGCGAAAGTCCCGCGCTGTCCGCGCAAGCCGTCATGACGAAGGAACAGGTTTCCTCATGATCAAGACAGAGATTATCTCCGCCAATACGTTGAAAATCACGGCACCGGATAAATTGAAAGCCGACGACTTCCGCCAAATTGCCCCGCAAGTGGATTTTCTCATTCGTCAGCATGGCCAAATCAGGTTGCTGATCGATGCTTCCGGGTTCAATGGCTGGGAGAATATAGCGGCTTTTGAACAGCATGCCGGGTTCGTAAAAAACCACCAACAGAAGGTAGAACGCATCGCCGTGATCGCCGCGCACGAGTGGCAGCATTGGCTGATCGGCGCGCTCAGAATTTTCGTGCATCCGCAAGTAAGAGCCTACGATAAGAACCAGGAAAGCGAGGCGCTGCAATGGATCGCCGGATAAACGCCGCCGCGTCCGAATGGCCTTGAATGACGGATGAACCGGCTCATCGAAAGCCGGCGCGGGCCTGTCTTGCGTTCCAAACAGCCGGCAAGAAAGATGCCAGACCATGATCAGGATATTGAGCGGTTTCCCCTCGAATGTTGTCGCAATTGCTTGTGAGGGCCGCGTGACCCGCAAGGATTATGACGATGTGCTGATGCCCGCGGTGACGGCTGCCTTGCAACGGCACGACAAGGTCCGGCTTTACTACGAAATCACGCCGCAATTCTCGGGCATTGACCCCGGCGCCATGTGGGAGGATTTCATCGTCGGGATGGAGCATCTCCTGCGCTGGGAGCGCATTGCCGTCATCACCGACGTCGCATGGATTCGACACACCGTGAACGCGTTCCGTTTCCTGCTCCCCGGCAAAGTCCGCATCTTTGGCGGCGGCGAGACCGCTGCCGCGCGCGCCTGGATCACGGAGACGTAGCCCGGTCCCCAATTTCGCGGCGATCCGGAGCGTGGCGCGCCCGATCTGCCGGGTCCGGCAATGTGCGGAATAACGATCCGGCTTTGATCGAGCCGATCAGTTTGCCGTAGCAGAGCGGCGATGCAGGCCGCGGCCTCCGGTGATAGTTTGATTTGACGCGTACCCCCGGACCGGGAGCAATCGAACCAATGCCCGAAGCAGACATCGGCAAAGCCCTGCAGTTGCTCGATCTGATGCTCGAGCATTTTGCCGACGACGGCCACTGGACGCGCGGCCGTTATGACAACGGAAACGGCGGCCATTGCCTGGTCGGCGCTCTTTTGCATCTCAGCCGCAAGCATCGCCTGCCGCGGGCGCCGACGATCGCGCTCCTGCAGGATGCGATGCCGAGGCCGGGCCTTCCGCTTGTGCATTACAACGACACGTGTTGCGCCAGCATCGCCGAGCTCCGCTCCATCATCCTGAAGGCCCGGCGCCTCGCCGACGATCATGCCGAGCAAGACCGGGCG
Organism: uncultured Alphaproteobacteria bacterium; assembly: GCA_963777435.1. Taxonomy (GTDB): domain Bacteria; phylum Pseudomonadota; class Alphaproteobacteria; order ATCC43930; family CGMCC-115725; genus AP-15. The sequence continues at coordinate 76,780 of CAVZQT010000003.1, read as the reverse complement.
GCCGCCGCGGCCCAGACCTGGCTGCTCGCCCAGATCGGAAAAAAACGGATCCTGCCGCCAGCAGATATGGCAGACACGGCGCTGGAGAACCCGTTCCCGCCCGAACGCCTCGCCGCCTAGGGAAACGCCGAACAATGCGGGCGCTGGGGACGGTATGGCAGCGACGGTATAATTTGGAACAGTGGTGCGGCTGAGAACGGTCGGCGCGCGGCAGAAGACCGGGTTTGTACTGGGCCTTTCCTGTGCCGTTTTTGGGGTCAAGACGAAGTCCGGGCGTGATCAGACACAGCCCTGCGCGAGCAGGGTTTTCTTGGCGATCACCAAATTGGCCAGTGCGAACAGGGTGCGCAGTTGCGCGGTGTTCTTGGCCAGGCCGCGATAGCGCAGCTTCTTATGGCGGAACAGGTTCTTGACGATGTGGAACGGGTGCTCGACCCAGGCCCGCACCTGCGACAGCGCGCGTTCCACCGCCTCGGCCCAATCCCGCAGAGCTTTGGGCAACGCTTTGATGATGCTGCGCTTGATCGCGATGTTCCAGTCGACATCGCGGTCCTCAAGTTCGGGCCGCTTGTCCGCTCCGGTGTAGCCGGCGTCGGCGAAGACCGCCTCCTCCTGGCCGTGCAATAGGGACGCTGTCTGATTGATGTCGGCTTCGTTGGCAGCGGTGCCAACCATCGTGTGCACCAGCCCCGAGGCGACATCCACCCCGATATGCGCCTTCATGCCGAAATGCCACTGGTTGCCCTTTTTGGTCTGGTGCATTTCCGGGTCGCGGGCCTTGCTCTTGTTCTTGGTCGAAGGCGGCGCGGCGATGATCGTGGCATCGACGATGGTGCCCTGGCGCATCAACAGGCCGCGCTCCTCCAGCATCGCCCCGACCTCGTCGAACAGCGCCCGCGTCAGGTCATGCTCCTCCAGCCAATGGCGGAAGTTCAGCACCGTCGTCGCGTCCGGAACCGTCGTCACCACCAGGTCAATCCCGGCAAAGCCGCGCAGCGCCTGGCTGTCGTAGAGCGCATCCTCAAGGGCCTCGTCGGCCAACCCATACCATTGCTGCAAAAAGTACAGCCGCAGCATCCGCTCCAGCCCAATCGGCGGCCGACCGCGTTCGCCCTTCGGGTAAAACGGCCGCAGCCGTTCAACCAGCCGCGCCCACGGCACCACTTGCTCCATCTCGGCCAAAAATTTGTCGCGCCGCGTCTGCTTTTTCTTGCCAGCGTATTCCGCCTGCGAAAAGCTCCCCTGCCGCTGCATCGCTCCGTCCCTCGGTCCCCCCGGACCGAAGGATTCTACCCGATGTCAGCCCCAGCAGCCGGATTTTTCAGATGGGGTATCGCGGTTCCGGCGGTGTTGGCTGGAGATGGAAGTGGCAGTTCTTCACACTGACGTTGGCAACGAGGTCCGGGTAAGCCGGCCTCAAAACGTCGATAAAGGAAGAACTGCCATGAAACATTGTGCTGGTCTGGACGTATCGGTCAAGGAAACCGCGATCTGCATTGTCGACGAAGTCGGGAAGGTCGTGCGGGAGAGCAAGGTAGCAACGGAGCCTGAGGCAATCATTGCTTTGCTGAACAGCGCGGGACTTGAGTACGAACGGGTTGGGCTAGAGGCGGGACCGCTGTCGCAATGGCTGGTGAACGGGTTGGCTGAGGCCGGGCTGCCAATGATCTGCGTGGAGACCCGCCACATGAAGGCGGTGCTGAAGGCTCAGCAGGTGAACAAGAGCGACCGCAACGATGCCCGCGGGATCGCGCAGATGATGCGCGTCGGGCTGTACAAGCCGGTCCATGTGAAGACCCTGAGGAGCCAGCAAGAGCGAATGCTGCTAACCACCCGAAAGCTGCTCCGCGACAAGCTACAGGACATGGAAAACGAGCTGCGCGGGACGTTGCGCAACTTCGGGCTCAAAGTGGGAGTGGTGAGCCCGGGGCGCTTCGAAGCCAGGATCAGGGAGCTCGTGACTGGTCAGCCGCGTCTGGAGATGATCGTCGCCCCCTTGCTTGCGGTGCGACGGGCGCTGCGGGAGCAACTCGCAAAGCTGCACAAAATGGTTCTCGACCAAGTCCGCGGTGACAAGCTGTGCCGCCGTTTGATGACGGCGCCGGGAGTTGGACCGGTGGTGGCGCTGACCTTCCGAGCGACGGTGGACCAGGCACAGCGTTTTGCACGCTCTAAGACCGTGGGGGCGCATTTCGGCTTGGCGCCACGCCGCTTTCAGTCCGGTGAGACGGACTATGACGGGAGGGTCTCGAAGTGCGGCGACGCGATGATGCGAACGGCGCTCTACGAGGCTGCGCAGGTGCTGCTCACGCGCACCCAGAAATGGTCCTGGCTCAAGGCCTGGGGCATGCAGGTTGCACGTCGACGGGGCGCCAAGAAGGCAATCGTCGCCCTGGCCCGGCGTCTCGCCGTTGTCCTGCACCGCATGTGGATCGATGGTACGGAATTCCGTTGGCGCAAGGAGACTGATGCCGCCGCGACGGCGTGAAGAAGGACACCGAGTTCCGCCAGCGGCGGAAGAGCACCCCTCGCGGGGACGATGGACGAGGTGAGTTCGCAGGGAACGCCGTTCCGCTTCGGCAGGACGCTTTTCAGATTGTTCCGCCTCTCCTTCTGAACCCATCATGTGGCGGCCGGCGCGCCGACCTCGGAGAGAAGCGAGAACCTCGCGAGACGGCGTACGGGGATTGACCGGAAGTGACGAGCAGTGATGAAGGAACTTGACACTACACCACCGCGATAGAGAAGTGTTTCCCTAGCGGCCGACCGCAACAACCCCGGGATCAGTTCAAACACAACCCGCCCCGCCATGTTTCTACGGCGGCATCGCCTTCCGATAAGTTGTTCGATATCGCACATCGGCTATGGACGGCAGAGCCGATGCGGTGTTTCCTGTGACAAGGCGATTGATTGCAATTTTCCCCTTGCTCGATCGTCGACCCCAGAACCCCGGTTCCCCCGACCGGGGTTTCTTTATTGGGAAACCGTGACCCTGGCTCAACCCGCAACGGCTGCACCGTCGACACCGGTTGTTGCCGCCATATGCGCCACCGAAATTCTCGGCTTGGCCGGGTACTCGATTGTCCCGGCGCTGCTGCCGCAGTTTATCGAGGCCTGGTCGCTGACTAACACGCAAGCCGGCTGGCTCGCCGGGATTGTCTCGGCTGGCTATATGCTCGCCGTCATCCCCCTCGTCAGCCTGACTGATCGCCGCCCCGCCCGGCAACTCTATCTCGCCGCGAGCGCTCTGAGCGCGCTGTCCTGCTTTGGCATGGCGCTGTGCGACAGCCTGCTCCCGGCGCTCGCGATCCGCGCCTTGGCCGGACTCGCCATGGCCGGCATGTATATGCCCGGGCTGCGGGCTCTTACGCATGGCGTCGAAGGGGCAACCCGCGCGCGCATCGCCGCCTGGTACACCAGCTCCTTCACCATCGGGGCGTCGCTGTCGTTTCTGTTCGGTCGCGCCGGAACGCTGCTCGGCTGGCGCAGCGCATTTGTTATCGCCGGCATCCTCGGCGCCGTCGGCGTCTTGATTGCCTGGGCGGCGTTGCCTCGGGGGAAATCCGCGAGTGAGGCGGAGCCGCAGCCGCAGCTCGACTTTCGCCCGGTGCTTGCAAACCGGGATGTCGTTGCCCTGACCGTCGGCTACGCCGCGGCGATCTGGGGCTGTGTCGGATTACGGCAGTGGATTGTCGTCTTCCTCACCTTCTGTGCCGGCGAGCAGGCCGCCGATCCAGCGCAATCCTGGATTATTCTCGTCATCGGAGCGGTGATCAGTTTTCTCGGCGTCCCCGCCGGCCTCATCGGTAACGAACTCTCAATTCGTTACGGCCTGCGCACCGTCGCTACCCTGGTCTTCGTGCTCTCGGCGCTAGCCGGCGGTTTGTTCGGCTTCACCGCGATGCTGCCTTTCATGGCCGTGCTGGCACTTTCCCTGATCGCTGGCTTTATCGTGCAGGGCAATTTTTCCAATCTCACTTCGGGCGTCCTCGCCGTTGCCGCCCCGCGGTATCGAGGGGCAACGATCGGGCTCTATTCCTGCACCGGCTTTGGCGCCGCCTTCCTCGGCACACTCCTGTTCGGCATCACGCTCGACCAATTCGGCGGTACCTCGCACATCATCGCGTGGATACTGAGCTTCGCCACCTGCGGGCTCGCCTGCCTGATCGGCGCCGCCGCCACCATTTTCCTGCCCCGCAACATCTGGCAGCGGTGACTCCGTCAGGCTGGCGTACCGACGTCAGCGCCCTGGCTGCCGACACCGGCGCGGCACATCTCCCCTTTTTGAACCGCTCCGGTGAGCCTGCAACAAAAGCGTCACACCATATTGCGAGATCACTTCCGCAGACGCTATTGTTTCGGAACTATCGAAATAACCCTGACAACGGGTCGATAGCATCACGGGGAGGGAACCATGAAGGGCGGAAATCGGCCGGTCGAACTGGGCCGTCGTCAATTCCTCAGGGGTGGGGCGACTGCGGCTGCAGCAGCTGCCGCAGCGGGAGCGATCCCACGAACTGCCGAGGCCACGCCGGCGCTCGCGCGCATCACTTACCCAAGCGTCCGGCTCGTAAATATCAACGAGCTTAAAATCGACCAGCCGGTCCAGATCCAATATCCGGACAAGGACGTCGCTGATATCGTCAAGCTTGGACGGAAGGTCGAGGGCGGGGTCGGGCCGGACGGCGATATCGTCGCCTTTTCGACCCTCTGCCCGCATAAGGGCTATCCGCTCGGCTATGTCGCTGCCGATAAGACGCTCAACTGCCCGGGTCACTACTCGCGGTTTGACTGCGAAAAAGGAGGCCTGGAGATCTGGGGCCATGCCACGCAAAATCTGGCCCAGTTTGAACTGCGCGTCGCTCAGAATGGCGACATATCCGCCGTGGCCGTCGACGAAACGATCTACGGCCGCCTCAGCAACACTCTGCCTGTTTGAGGATCGGAGAAGATTATGGCCTACAAGCGCCACATCGATCGCCTGCCGATCCCCCCAAAAGACGCAAAAGTGCAAAACGTCACCTGCCCGTTCCGCATCGTTGGCTGCGGCTATAAAGCGATCAGTTGGGATGTCGACAAACAAGGCGGACCGAAGGCCGCCGATAACTTCTTCGGCGTCGACCTCACGCGACAACAGGAAGCGGAGACTGCGAACTGGTTCTCGCCGGCGATGTACAACATCGTCAAGCAAAACGGCCGCAACGTGCAGCTGGTCATCAAGCCGGACAAAGATTGCGAGGTCAATTCAGGCCTCGGTTCGATCCGCGGCGCCCGCCAGGGCGAGCTGTCGTTCTCGGCGATTACCGGCACGCAGGGCCGTCGCCTGACCGAGCCGCTCGTCTATCGTTACGGCGGCATGGTTCCGACCTCCTGGGATGACGCGCTGTGGCTCGCGGCCGAGGTAACGCGCCGGGTTGTCGAGGAAAAGGGCGAGGACGGCCTGATCGTTTCCGCCTTTGATCATGGCGGCGCGGGAGGCGGTTACGAAAACACCTGGGCCACCGGCAAGCTCTATTTCGACAGCATGAAGGTCAAGAACATCCGCATCCACAATCGGCCCGCCTACAACTCCGAGGCCCATGCCACTCGCGACATGGGTGTCGGCGAACTGAACAATTGCTACGAGGACGCCGAGCTCGCGGACACGATTGTTGCCGTCAGGCACCAATGCGCTCGAGACGCAGACCAATTACTTCCTTAATCATTGGCTGCCGAACCTGCGGGGAACCACGGCCGACAAGAAGCGGCAGCAACTTCCGAACGAACCGCATGACGGGGTCCGGGTCGTCATCATCGACCCGAGGCGCACGGTCACGGTCAATGCGTGCGAGGACGCGGCCGGAAAGCCGAACGTCCTTCATCTGGCGCTCGCCTCGGGCACCGACCTGATCCTGTTCAACGCGCTGATGACCGAGATCGCAGCAAAAGGGTGGCTCGATCGTGATTTCATCGGCAAATCGACAACCGGCTTTGACGCAATGGTCGCCGCAAACAAGCTCGGCATCGCTGAAGCCGCTCGTGTCACGGGGCTTAAGGCCGATGACATCCGCAAAGCGGCGAGTTGGATCGCCGAACCCAAGCAGGGCGGCGCTCGCCGGCGCACGATGTTCGCCTACGAAAAGGGCCTGATCTGGGGCAACGACAATTACCGCACCAACGCCGCGCTGGTGAATATCGCGTTGGCGACCGGCAATGTCGGCCGCCCTGGAGGCGGATGCGTGCGTATGGGCGGCCATCAGGAAGGCTACGTCCGGCCCGACTACCCCGGCGGAAAGCCGGCACCTTATATCGACCAACTCTTGATCGGCGGCAAAGGGGGTGTCCACCACATCTGGGCGTGCGACCACTTCAAGACGACGCTTAACGCCCTTGAATTCCGCCGCGTCTACAAGAAGCGCACCGATCTCGTTAAATACGCGATGAACGATGTTCCCTACGCCGATCGCGTTCGCATGGTCGATGCGATCATGGGCGCGATCCGGCAGGGTGGCCTTTTCAGCATCGATGTCGACATCGTGCCGACAAAAATCGGGGAGGACGCCCATCTCATGCTGCCCGCGGCGACCTCGGGCGAAATGAACCTGACTTCGATGAACGGCGAGCGGCGCATGCGGCTCACCGAACGCTACATGGACCCGCCGGGGAGTGCGCTGCCCGACTGTCTGATTGTCGCCGGCCTCGCCCAGGCGCTCGAAAAATCGTGGCGCCAGGCCGGCAAGAACGACATTGCCGACAAGTTTAAGGGTTACGACTGGAAGACCGAAGAAGACGCCTTTATGGACGGTTACCACCAGCATGCTACCGGCGGCAATTTCGTGACCTACGAGCGGTTGCGCGCCATGGGGACAAACGGCTTTCAGGAGCCTGCCGTCGGATTTGAAGGACGGCAAGATCATCGGCACCAAGCGTCTCTATACGGATGGAAAATTCGGAAAGGACGGCAAAGCGAAGTTCATGGCGACCCAGTGGCGCGGGCTCGAAGCGCCCGGGAAGCAGCAGGAGAAGGAAAAATTTTCCTACCTCATCAACAATGGCCGCGCCAATCACGTCTGGCAGTCGATCTATCTCGATCAATACAATGATTTCGTGATGGGCCGCTGGCCGCTCCCGTACCTCGAATTGAACCCCGCCGACATGAAAGAACTCGGGCTCAATCCTGGCGATCTGGTCGAGGTCTATAACGACAACGGCTCGACCCAGGCGATGGCTCAGCCGAGGACATCGGCAAAGCCAAAGCAGACGTTCATGCTGTTCGCCTATCCGACCGGCGCGATGGGAAACGTCGTGTCGAAAGGCGTCAACGAGCTGATCATCCCCAACTACAAACAGACCTGGGCCAACATTCGCAAGATCGCCGACGCGCCTGAGCTCACGCGCTCGCTCAGCTTCAAATCCCAGGAGTACGTCTCAGGCTAATCTTTCCGGATCACGCGGGTCGAGGACCGGTCGGCGCGGCCGGCCCGCGCGTTTTCTGGCAGCATAGCAAGTCGGGCAGACGGTGATTACCACGCGCTATTTGAAAAATAGCACGTACACCGCTGCGCCCATTCCCGCGAGTACAGCCATTTCTGCCGGCCTACCCAGGTCAAACCACGTTGCTCCCGCGAACATCAGCCCAGCGACCACCAACGCCCAGAAGAGCGCGGCTACACCGCGCTCGATCACATACCGACTTAACATCGGCTCACCCCGGAGATTTGGACGTCGAAAAGGCGCCGAGAGCCGACTGTCACATAAAGGAAACGTTTATCTCATAGATCATCCTCGCTGAGGGTTTTAAGAGGGCTTCTTTTCTCCTTCCTCAGGAGCATGAACATGAGGCCGATTTGCGCGCTGTTTACTTGGCGGTGCCGCCCACCGCCCTTAGTCCTGGCGGCACAGGCCGCCGAGACTAGCTGACGCCTTCGGCACGGGCCACGCGCGAAGCGTGGCGCTGACCAGCAAACGGGCAACAATCCGGGCTTCCTGTTCCGGCGATAGTGGAATGCCGCGCGGCATCCCTCCTTCATAGATATTGTGTCCCCCGCCGACCAAGTAACGGCCCGGTAAGGTTAAGTCTTATCGCAGCGCACTCCCAAACATTTCGCACGTTCAGACTATGCCACACCATGTTGTTCTTACTATACCCTGCGGACATTTCGCGGAAACTGCGCCGGACCTTCCAGATTGTAGTTTATGCGACCTAGTTCCGAAATTGAAATTGAGCGAAAAACACAAGATGTTGAATTGGCCGCTCGATCTAATGCCGCCAGACCTTGACCGCAGAAATCACCAAGATCACGGCGAGCAGCGGGAGCAAGATTGGTGACGGCACCACTCCGAGCAACCGACCGCCGATGAAGCTGCCAAGGATCGAGCCGACCGCCATCGCCAGCACGAACCGCCGGTTTTCACCTAGGGAAACACTGAACAAACCCGGCATCTGCGGAGGATGGAGGCGGTTCCGAAAGCGGCGTCTGCTGACGCGGCTGTGGGTTGGCAGAATTCAACATCATGCGGTTCTGTTTGCATTGTTCGCGCTTGGGCAGTTAAGGCCCGCGCGCGCGGTCGTCAGATCTGCGATTGCGCGAGCAGGGTTTTCTTGACGATCACCAGATTGGCGAGAGCGAATAGGGTGTGTAGTTGCGCGGTGTTCTTGGCCAAGCCGCGGTAGCGTAGCTTTCGGTGCCGGAACAGGTTCTTGACCACATGGAAGGGATGCTCGACCCAGGCCCGCAGCTGGGCCAGCGCCCGCTCGATCGGCTCCGCCAACTCCCGCAGGGCTTTGGGCAACGCCCTGATGATGCTGCGCTTGATTGCGATGTTCCAGGAGACATCACGGTCGGCAAGCTCCGGCCGCTTGCCTGCCCCGGTATAGGCGGCATCGGCGAAGACCACCTCCTCTTGGCCATGCAATAAGGCCGCGGTCTGGTTAATGTCGGCTTGGTTGGCGGCGGTGCCGGTGAGCGTGTGTACCACGCCTGAGGCGACATCCACCCCGATATGCGCCTTCATCCCGAAGTGCCACTGGTTACCCTTTTTGGTTTGGTGCATTTCCGGGTCGCGGCTCTTGCTCTTGTTCTTGGTCGAGGATGGCGCGGCGATGATCGTGGCATCGACAATCGTGCCCTGTCGCATCAACAGCCCGCGCTCCTCCAGCATCGCTGCGATGTCGTCAAACAGCGCCCGGGTCAGGTCGTGGCGCTCCAGCCAGTGGCGGAACTTTAGCAGCGTCGTCGCGTCCGGCACCGGGTCGTGGTTCAGATCAATCCCGGCAAAGCCGCGCAACGCCTGGCTGTCGTACAGCGCGTCCTCCAGCGCCTCATCGGCCAGCCCATACCACTGCTGCAGAAAGTAGATCCGCAGCATCCGCTCCACACCGATCGGCCGCCGGCCGCGCTCGCCCTTCGGATAAAGCGGTTGCAGCCGCGCCACCAACCGCGCCCACGGCACCACCTGCTCCATCTCGGCCAAAAACTTGTCGCGCCGCGTCTGCTTTTTCTTGCCGGCGTATTCCGCCTGCGAAAAGCTCCCCTGCCGCTGCATCGTCGTCCCCCTCGGTCCCCCCGCTTCTACCCGATGCACGCACCGAAAACCCGAGTTATTTCAGCGTTTCCCTAGCACAACGAAGCTACCATCCCGACTATAGCGGACGAAACCAACCAGCATCGTCGGTAAGCTCACCGCGAGCGACAGACTTCCGGCCAGCTTAATATCCGCGCCGAACAACAGAATGAGCGTCGGAATCAGCAGTTCGCCGCCTGCCACACCAAGTAGCGCGGCGACAACGCCGATCACCAGACCGGCAACAACGCCCGCCGCCATCTGCGGCGCACCCGTCAGCATGGCACCCGACGCCGCCATGTCGTGACCAATTACTAGCACGACCGCGATCATCACCAGCAACACAGCAATGATGCGATAGAGCGTGTGCGATGCGAGCCGCGTTGCCCAACTTGCGCCGGACCATGCGCCGATCAGGCTACCAGCGAGCAGATTGACGATTATCGGCCAATGCTCGGCAACACTGGCGAAGGGGACAGCCGCCGCGCGGAACGGCAAAGCGGAAGCGACGACGACGAGGCTCATTGCTTTGTTGAGGATCACCGCTTGCAGCGCGGCGAACCGAAACGCCCCGATCAGCAGCGGCAACCGAAATTCCGCACCGCCCAAGCCGATCAGGCCGCCAAGCGCGCCGATAATCGCGCCGCCGCCGAAGGCTGCCGGAGGGCTGCGTTCTGCCCCTTCCTCGCGGATCAGTACCGACGCGGTTAGGCGATTGCTCATGGTCGGCTCGCGCTATGGCAACTAGGCTATAGCGCACCATAAAGCCGTTATGGCATTTGACCATAGCGAAACCTTTAGACCTTCTGCCCGGGGTCCGGACGGGCGCGCCGCGCAAGGGCCGCCAGATCATCGACGGCATTGGTCGCAGCCCGGTCGAGGATGCGGTTGTAATGTTCAAGCACTTCGGCGCCGAACGGCGTCAGGCTCGCACCGCCGCCACCAGGTCCACCCGGCGCGGCTGTCACGACCGGGTCGGTGAACGCCCGATTGATGCTGTCGAGCAGCACCCACGCCCGCTTATAGGACATGCCCATATCGCGTGCGGCTGCCGAGATCGAGCCGGTATCGCGGATGCTTTCGAGCAGCTTGGCCTTACCGGGGCCGAGCCGCGCCCCCGACTCAAAAACGATGCTGATCCTCACCCGCGCCATATCCGCCAGTTTGCCACGGACCACGGGTTCAAGAAACGCGGTGAATTTCGGGACGGACCGGCTCGGGGCGTTGCCTGTCTAATCAAGTAAACCCGAAGATTAAAACACGAGATTTAAACAGAGATTAGGAAAGTTTTCCAGAATGCGGCTTATGCGGCCTTTGCAGAGCTACGGCGATGTTGCAGAAACACAAGATGTAGAAATCGCGCATACCGGCCCGTCACATGGCATAATGCAGCCATGCCCGCCGAGATCGAGCAGTTAGAAATCCCGCCCGGTGCGCGTCTCCTCACCGAGGCGCGGCGCGGCAGGCTACGGATTCCGGCAATCCCGGTGCGGCAAGAGGCCGACCAGCCGCCGAAGTTCATACGTTCGCGCTTTGGGTGGAGCATCGGCGAGGTGTCCGGTTCGCTTGGCGACCTCGGCACCTTCCTGCCCCACATTGTCGGCGCGATCACGATTGTCGGCATGGAGCCGACCGGCATCTTGACGACTTTCGGTTTGTTCTACCCGCTGTCGGGCGCGTTTTACGGCGTTCCCATGGCCGTGCAGCCGATGAAGGCGGCATCGGCGGCGGCGCTGATAGAGCCTATGGACCCCGGCGCAATCGCCGGAGCCGGTCTTGTTATCGGTGCGTTTTTTCTGCTCATGGGTATGACGGGCGTCGTAAGCCGTCTCGCGCGCGTGCTGCCGGGCACAATCGCAGCCGGGTTGCAGCTCGGCCTTGGTCTGTCGCTCGCGGGGCTCGGCATCCACCTGATCGAAAAGCAGCTATGGCTTGGCATCGCAATGGGCGCGTTCATGCTGGCGCTGATGCGCTATCGGCGAATCCCTGTCGCCCTTGTCGCTGTAGTCGCTGGAATCTTTATCGGTCAGGTGCTCGGCATAGCTCCGCCCTTGCCAGTTTTGGATTTTGGCTGGCACTTTCCACACCTCGTAATCCCAAGCTGGGCGCAGATCGTACACGGCACGCAGAATGCCGTGTTGCCGCAGATTCCACTGACCTTGACGAACGCAATTATCGTCACCGCCGCCGTCTCCCGGCAGCTTTTCCCGAAGGAATTGCACCCGGTCAATGAGCGCAACCTTGCGGTAACAACCGGCCTCGGCAATCTGTTGTCGGCACCCTTCGGCGGTTATCTAATGTGCCACGGTGCGGGCGGCATTGCCGGGCATGTCCGGTTTGGCGCGCGTACTGCAACCGCTCCAGTACTTATCGGCCTTGCCTTTGTCGCTCTCGGCGTGGGCTTCGGCTCAAGCGGCTATGCGTTGCTTCGAACAATCCCCTATGCGGTGTTAGGCGGGCTTCTGATGTTTTCCGGCCTCGAACTGGCGCTGTCCTCGAAGCCGCAGGACTACCACAACGGCGATCTGTTTCTGGTGCTGCTGATGGCGGCTATCGGCGTCGCCCTCAATCCGTTCGCTGCGTTTGCCGTGGGATTACCACTGGCCTACGCTTTCAAGCGCGGCTGGCTCAAGGTCTGACGACCGGGGCGGGCATGTAATTACGCAATACCGCTCGGCCGTGAACGGGTATTGCAATACCTTCGTTGGCGGGCAATCGAACAAGGCCGAAGCATAGTGGTTGAAGGGCAGCTTCAAGACATAGCCGCTGAAATCGGGATCACCCGCGAAGCGCTTTATCGAGCGCTCGCGGCTCTCGCGGCGCTCGAAGCCGAAGGGCAACTGTCGAGAACGGACGCCGCGATCATTCTGCTTAAGAAATCGGACAGCGCATGATCCCAATCATGCGGGCCGCCGCAGCCGTGCCTGTAAAGTGGCGTAATCTTAACCTCGTGAGGTTTCCCCATGCGTTCCACCCATAAGCTGGCCGCCGTTGGTGCCGTGCTGCTCGTCACAGTGGCGGGCGCTGCGATTGCCCAGACAATGCACGACCATTCAATGGGACTGGGCCACATGCAAGAGATGACGGCTGGGCAACATCAGATGGAACCCGGCCATATGCAGGAAATGATGCGCCAGCATCAGGGCATGATGCCGATGGGGGGAATGCACGGAGCATCGTCAACACCGACTTTGCCGGGCCAAGGTGCTTTCGGAGCGATTCAGGAGATCGTGCGCATGCTCGACGCCGACCCGAAGACGGATTGGTCCAAAGTAGATCTGGAAGCGTTGCGTCAGCATCTCATCGATATGAACGAGGTCACGCTGAAGGCCGACGCTGCCCCGAAACAGATCGACGGCGGCTTGGAGATCGCGATTACCGGCAGTGGGCGCACCCTCGTCGCCATCCAGCGGATGATTCCGGCCTACGCTCAGACCGTGAACGGCCTTAACGGCTGGACCACCAAGGCGGCGATGCTGCCGAATGGCGAGCTACTCACCGTCACCGCGTCTGATCCGAAGGAAATTCAACATATTCGCGGACTCGGTTTTATCGGCCTATTAGTAAGCGGCTCGCACCATCAGCCGCACCATCTCGCGATGGCAAAGGGCGAGTTCGGTCACGAACACCTAGACCACGCCCACTGAGCAATGAGACGCAGCGGTTTCGGTAGAACAGCCTGCGGTTCCTCACTCTGCAAAGGGTGAATTTTCCAAAACACCGACTATCCGACTTTGCAGGTTGAACGCCGCACCTGTTGCACTCCGCAAAGACGTGAATTTTCCAGAAGGCTCATTACGCGGCTTTGACAGAGCGGCCCGGACGCGCACGAAACACAGAAGCGTCTAAGAACAGGTGGCACACCCGCACTCTTCACCTCGCCAAGCCTTCTGGCCTTCGCGGACACAGATCGCGGAGATCAAAAGCGCAATTGTCGGATCAAGCCACCACAGCCCCAAGAGCGTGTTCGCCGCCAGCCCAACCAATACCGCTCCGGCGAGGAAGGCGCACAGGACGTTTTGCGTCCCTTCACCGTAGGTGGCGCGCGACCCGAGCTTTTCGGCGATGCGCTGTTTCGCTAGCCCGAGCCACGGACAGATCACCAGCGTACCAGCGGTCAAACCGACACCGAGCCAAGATGTCTCGGCAGCCGCGCCGTCGATCAACGTTTCGATGGCTTCGGCGGCCACATACGGGGCGAGCAGGAAGAAGCTGATCGCGACCCATCGCTGTGCGCGTCGCTCGGCATCACCTGAGAGCGTCCGGGTTCCGGTGAACCGCCAAATGACGATGACGCTTGCAAGGCCCTCGATGGCGCTATCGAGGCCAAAGGCAGTGAGCGCGATGGACCCGGCCAGCATGCCCGCGATGACGCCGATCACTCCTTCGATACCAAGCCATACGAGTGTCAGGGATGACAGAAGCTTCGCCATGCGCGCGAGGCGTAACCATGGGGGGCTGCCGGGCCTTACATCAATTGCGACCATCGTTCTCGAATCCGGGTCGGTGCATTGTCGATGCTCGTTTCAGGGTCGACGACAGCTTCGCTAGACGCTCGGCAAACGCCAGAACGTCTCCGGCAAAAAATAAAATAAAAATAGCCGCACCGAAAGCGCCAAAAGCAGCCGTTTCCAGGACTTCTGTGGTATCGAAGCCGGCCCAGCCCGTTGCCGCTGCAATCAGCAACCGACCAGTAAGGCCCAGGCGCAAGCACTCGTGATCAGTCGATGCCGGTTGCCTCCACTATCCTTTTTCATCAGCAGATCATTGCTCCGGCTGGTGAACACCAACTACCGGCAAATTGTGATGAAGCGGGTGCATGATTGCCATGCCGTCCAGGGTCGGCCGCCTTGCCGGGATCGTGACGGAAACCGGCGCCATGAATTATGCGGGGACCGGCGCCGCCGCGGGCCGTGCCTTCAACAGAAGCAATGCGCCAAGAGCGCTCAGGCTGAGGCCGGCCGAGATCGCCAGCACCCCGATACCCATGTAATCCATTAAGATGCCAAAAAGCAGTGGTGCGGCCGCCTGCGTGGCCCGCGCTGGCGCGCCGAGGATTCCACTGCGCAGCCCGTAACCGACCGGCCCGAAGATCGCCAACGGTACTGTCCCTTTGGCAATCGTCAGGAGACCATTCCCAGCCCCATGCAATACGGCAAAGGCGGTGATGGCGCCCGGCCCGAGCAGCCCGAGGATCACGGCCCCGATCGGATGCAGCAGAGCGGCAAGCCGTGCCGAGACGAGCGGATGGGTCCTCCGCATCACCCCGAATTCCACGAGCCGGGCGGCAACCTGCGCCGGTCCAACCAGAGCAGCAGCTGCGATCGCGGCCGTCGTGCTCGCGCCGGCGATTTCGAGCAGCCGCGGCAGGTGCGCCGCCATGGCGCCGGTGACAAACCAGGTCGCCGCAAATACAAAAGCGAGGATGGCCATCGCGCTGCGCGGCGCCGGGGAAGTTTCACCCGATACTTCCGAAGCACGGGCCGGGGGTGGCGCGCGCGGGATCAACAACCGGTTCAATGGCAGCCCGATCACGATATGCAATGCCGCCCAGATCAGGCACGCGTCGCGCCAGCCAAATTGCGCGTTGAGAAAGGCCGATAGCGGCCATCCGACTGTGCTGGCAAACCCCGCGATCAAGGTGATGCCGGTGATCGGCCCGCGCGCGGCCCGGCCGTAAAGCCCGGTCAGTGTCGCGAACGCCGGATCGTAAAGCCCCATGGCCATGCCGACACCGAGTGCCGCCCAGGCGAGAGCCAGCGTGAAAAGCCCTTGCGCAACACCAAGCAGAACGAGCCCCGCCGCCAGGACCAGATTGGAGATGGCCAGCACGCCACGGCCGCCGCGATTATCGATTGCGCGGCCGACCGCCGGGCCCAGCACGGCCGACAGAAGCAGCGCGCCCGAGAACAGGCCGAATACTGTCATGCGCGAGACGCCGACCCCATGCGCAATCGGGTCGGCCAGGATCGCCGGCAGGTAATAGCTCGATCCCCAGGCGAGCGTTTGCGCTGTTCCAAGAGCGCCAACCACCACCGAACGTTTCATCGCTGATCCTCGGCGATGCCGGTATCGAGCAACCGCTCGACAATCACGCAATCACGCCAGACGCCATCCAGTTTGCCGTGCCGACGATGAATCCCGATTTCCGCGAAACCGAGAACTCCTCAACAGAGCCCGGCTCGCGGCGTTTTCGGGAAATACCCGGCTGGTGAGATTGTGCAGGCCGGCGGCAGTAGCCGCCTCGATCAGCGCGGCGAGCACCGCACGGCCGGCGCCGCGGCCGCGATAATCGCGTCTCACATAGACCGAGAATTCGCCGATGCCGGCGTAGCAAACCCGAGCGCTATAGGGAAAGGACGCGGCAAAGGCGACGGGTCCCGTCACCGCGGTTGCGGCAACGATCACCAGCTGCCGCCCGGTGAACCACTGGGAAATTTGCCCGGAGGAGCGCGGCTCGGTCTCGAAAGTGGCAACACGATCGACAAGGCCTTCATTGTAGATCGCCGCAATCGCGGCCGCATCGGCGAGCGTTGCCGCACGCGTCCGCAAATCGGTCCCACCGGCCATCAATGTTCGGCTGTTTTAGGCGGTCCGGGCGCGGTCGTACCAGCCGCGGGTGCGCAACACGATCCGCACGACAGATAGCATGACCGGCACTTCGACCAGCACGCCGACCACGGTCGCGAGCGCCGCCCCCGACTGAAACCCGAACAGCGCGATCGCCGCGGCGACGGCGAGCTCGAAGAAGTTCGAGGCCCCGATCAAGGCCGAGGGGCACGCCACGTTGTGCGGCACGCCGAGCGCCCGGTTCAGCCCATACGCAATGCCGGCATTGAGATAGACCTGAATAATGATCGGCACCGCCAGCAGCGCGATGATCATCGGCTGCTTGACGATCTGCTCGCCCTGGAAGCCGAACAGCAACACGAGCGTCGCCAGCAATGCGAGGAGCGAAACCGGCTGCAGTTTTTTGAGGGTATTCGCGAGTGCTGCATCGCCGCCGTGCGCCAGCAGCGAACGCCGCCATAGCTGCGCTGCGATCACCGGCACGACAATGTAGAGAACCACCGAAAGGAACAGCGTCGTCCACGGCACGGTGATCGAAGAGAGCCCGAGCAGCAGCGCCACGATTGGGGCGAAGGCAAACACCATGATCGTGTCGTTGAGCGCAACTTGGCTCAACGTGAAGTTGGCGTCGCCGTCGGTCAGGTTGGACCACACAAACACCATCGCCGTGCACGGTGCTGCGGCCAACAGAATGAGACCGGCGATATAGCTGTCGATCTGCCCGGGTGGCAGAAACGGGCGGAACAGCCAGCCGATAAACAGCCAGCCGAGCAGCGCCATGCTGAATGGCTTGACCAGCCAGTTGATGCCGACGGTCACGGCAATACCGCGCCATTGCTCGGTGACGCGGTGCAATGCGCCAAAATCCACCTTGAGCAGCATCGGCACAATCATCAGCCAGATCAGCACGGCGACCGGGATATTGACCTCGGCAACCGTCATGCGGCCGAGGGTATGGAACGGCGCGGGTAACAGCCTGCCGAGCACGATGCCGGCAAGGATACAGAGCGCGACCCAGAGGGTGAGATAGCGCTCAAAGGTGCCGAGTGCCGGCGCCGCTGCGCGGCCTCTGGCATCACTGACAGATGTCATCGCAGTTACCCTTGTTCGGTTAAACCGTTGATCGATGCATGGGGCGAAGGTGCCTTCGGCCTTGCCCCGGATATCCCCGCTCAGCCCGGTTTGCGGCCCTCGACGGCGGCCGATACGACAAAGTCCTCGATACCGCGACCTGGCGCCCACGTCTTGATCAGCTCGCGGCTTTCCGGCCGCGGGGTTACCCGCACCTCGACGAAACCCGCATGCGCAAGCCATGTCTCTAGGCGGTCGATCGGTGCCGCGCCGCTGATGCAGCCGCACAACAGCGCGCTGTCGGACTGCAACTCAGCCGGCAAGGGCGCGCTATTGACCACGTCGGAAATCGCCAGCCGTCCGCCCGGCTTCAGGACCCTAAACGCTTCGCGGAACACCTGCTCTTTGTCCGGCACCAGGTTGATCACGCAGTTCGAGAGGATCACGTCGGCGGTGTTGTCGGCTACCGGCAGATGCTCGAGCTCGCCAAGCCGGAACTCGACATTGCGGGCATCGATCTTGGCCGCGTTCTCGCGCGCTTTCTTAAGCATCTCGTGCGTCATGTCGACGCCAATCACATGGCCCGTCGCGCCGACCTGGCCGGCGGCGAGAAAGCAGTCGAAGCCGGCGCCGCTGCCGAGATCGATGACGGTCTCGCCGGGCTTCAAGGCTGCAATCGCTTGCGGGTTGCCGCAGCCGAGGCCGAGATTGGCTCCGTCTGGCACGGCGGCCAGCTCGGCCGCCGAATAACCCATCTCACGGGATTTAGTCGTAGGATCGGCGCTCGGACCGCAGCAGGACGAAGCTGGCGCGCAGCAGCTTGCCGTGCCCGCCGCTTCGGCGATCCCGCCGTAGCGCGCCCGCACCAGTTCTTTTTGCATGTCCTGATCCATAGTCTCCTCCCCTCCGTCTAGCGCGCGCAGCAGGAAGTTGCGGCCGCCGGTTGCGGCATCCGGATCGCCTCAGGCTCGCAACAAGAAGTCGCGCCGCCCGCCGCTTCACTGACTTCCTTCAGCTTGGCAAGCGAGCCCTCGCCATAAACCGTGCTTTCGCCATAGGTATAGAAGGTCTCCCACGGCACGCCCTGCGGATCGGCAATCCATTGCTTGTCCGACTTAGCGTAGCAGCAGGTGGCGTTCTTCGCCTCGACCATTGGACGCTCGGCGCGGCTCAGCCGGTCGTACACCTCCGCGAGCTCGGCCTCGTCCTCGGCCTGGATGCCGAGATGCGAAATTCCGGCTGGCCGGCCGGGACGCGTGCTGATCGCGAAATTGACCCGCGGATCGTCGAGCATCCATTTGACGTAATCGTCTTTGACGACCGTCGGCTCGGCGGCGAACAGGGTCGAGTAGAAGCGCATCGATTGCGCGAGATCGTCAACCGACACGTGGACGTGCAACCGTTTCATTGCGGTCTCCTGTGGTAAAGACGTCGGCGGGATTACAGGCGGGCGCGCAGGATTCTCCGCGGCCGCAGCAATTCTCGGTGAGATAGGCCAATAGCTCGTTCATCGCGGTGTATTCAGCCGAATAGATCAGTTGCCGGCTTTGACGGCGCTGGGCGATCAGCCCGGCATGGGTGAGCTGTGCCAGGTGAAAGGAGAGCGACGAGGGTTGCACGCCGAGCCGCTCGGCAATGACCCCGGCCCTCAGCCCTTCGGGGCCACAGGTAACTAAGAGACGGAACAGTTCGAGGCGGGTTTCCTGGGCAAGCGCCGCGAGGGCGGCGATTGCATGTTTCTGGTCCATGATCGACCAGCGCCTTTCAACGTTTCAACTATCGTCAAAATAGAAATGGGTTTACCATCTCGTCAAGTGACATTTTTAGAAACCTCGAAACGACGGCGCATCAGCAGCCATCAGTGCCGCCGGCGAGCGGGCAATCGTCGGGCCCTATCTCCGCGGTCTTTTCGGAGCCCACAGGTTCACGCGCTCAACACCAGGGTGCAGAGCTGGCGAGCTCTAGCGGCCGATATCCGCTAACGCCTGTCTCCCCGCCATCGCCACCTTGTCCGGCAGCGGGATGTAGCCGAGTTCCTTGTCGAACGACTGGCCGCTCGACAGCCCCCAGGCAACAAAGTCGCGGATAGCGTCGCCTTTCGCCGGGTCGGCATACTGCCGATAGAGCAGCAGCCAGCTGAACGTCACGATCGGGTAAGCGCCGGAACCCGCAGGATCGACGATGGAGGAGTCCAGTGCCGCCAGCGTTTTTGGTGACGTCGCGGCGGCTTCGGACAGAGCCGACTGACCCGCCGCCAAATTCGGCTCGACAAAAGCGCCGGCCTTGTTCTGCAGTATAGCCATCGGCAATCCCAGCCGTTTGGCGAACCCGTATTCGACGTAGCCAATCGACCCGGTGACGAGTTTGATCCGGGACGCGACGCCCTCATTGCCTGTTCCGTACACCGTGGCGGCGGGCCATTCGATAAGCTTGCCGATCCCAAAGCCTTGGGCACGCCATGTCGGATCGATTGCGGCGAGATGGTTGGTAAAAGCATTGGTGGTGCCGCTACTGTCCTGGCGAGCGACGATGCCGATCCCGCGGTGCGGCAGCACAAGACCGGGATTTGCTTTCTGAATCCGCGGGTCGTCCCAGTACCGGATCGCGCCCGAGAATATCCCCGGATACGCCTCGCGAGGCAGCCTCAACACGCCATGTAGGTCCGGCAGATTGTAGGCGAGCACGACCATTCCCGCCGTCGCCGGAACCATGACCACGCCTTTGGAAACCTTGGCGATCTCGCTGTTGCTCAAGATCACGTCGCTGGCGCCGAAATCGACGGATCCGGCAACAAAGCGGCTAACGCCCTCCCCGCTGCCGACGGCAGCGTACGTGATCGCAACCGATGGCCGATCGCGCTCATAGGCTTTGATCCACTGCTGATAGAGCGGAGCGGAAAACGTGCTGCCGGCGCCCGACAATGATTCTGTTACGACGGCTACCGCTCGATCCGCGGACGATAGGGCAACGATCAGGGCGACGCACAGCAATGACGCCAATATTGCGCGCAACACGATACGAGCCATGGGACGCCCCAACTTCTCCTGGTCACGCTCTAATGTTGGAGAAATCTCAAACCGATCTGGTGAGCGGTGTCGTTGCCTTAGCCCGCGCACTGCAAGCCGGTGCGTCCCAATAAGGCAAAGCACGATCAGCGGGCCAATGCCGCCGGCGATCACGCAACAGGTCAGAAACGCTCCGAATGCCTCGCCGGGGGTATCCGTGTCAGCCTGGAACCGCGGATAGGAAGGGTAAACAAGGAACCCTCCTATCGCTGCCGCCACACAAAACGCGACGACATGGGCCAGCACGCGCCACCAGTTGATAGGCTCTCCGGAGCGCGAGCTTCCGCCTGCCCGGCTAGCTTCGGACATGCGCCGACGGATCGCCGACCAGGACATCGCCGCGGGCCTCAGCACCCGAGGGGAGCAGAAACACCAGCGCCAGGCACAAGGCCAGCATTGCCGCCGAACCCCATAGACACGCCGGCAGGCTGCCATATTGGGTCAGCAGCCCTGACAACAGGATGCCAATCAGCCGGCCGCCGGCATTCGCCGCGTAATAGAAGCCGACATCCTCGGCCGCTTTCTTCGTCCCGGCATAGGCGAGGATCAGATAGGAGTGCAGCGACGAAATCACCGCGAAGGCAAAACCGAATACGCCGAGACCGACGACTACCAGCAAACCGGGACTGACCGGCAGGCGGGCCTGCATCATCAGCACGAGTGCCACCGGTATCGCGGTAAGCACCGCACCCCAGAGGCGTGCTTCGGGAATTTCGCGCGACAACCCATCGGGGCTG
Source organism: uncultured Alphaproteobacteria bacterium (assembly GCA_963777435.1). Taxonomy (GTDB): domain Bacteria; phylum Pseudomonadota; class Alphaproteobacteria; order ATCC43930; family CGMCC-115725; genus AP-15. The sequence goes on along the minus strand of CAVZQT010000003.1, from coordinate 55,794 downwards.
CGGCGCACGACCATCGGGGCGATCGCTTGCACCAGCCCATAGCCGATGGTCCAGGCGGCGATGTAGCCGGCCACCTCGATGTATTTCCACCCCTGACTGTAGAGGAAAACCGGCAAGCCGACGACAAACCAGACGTCGCGCGACCCGAACAGGAAGATGCGCGCGGCCGCGAGCAGATTGATCGCGCGCGATTTCGCGAACAGCTCGCCAAACGACTTGGACGCTTTGGCCTTGCCGAGTTCGGTTGGCAGGCTCAGCAGCACGTTGACGAGCACGGCCGCGAGCATTGCCGCCATCAGCCACAACGCCCCGCGGAACCCGGCGGCCTGAAGCAGAAAACCGCCGACGAAGAAGCCAAACCCCTTCATCGCGTTTTTCGAACCGGTGAACCACGCGACCCAGCGGAACAACTGCCCGGCGCCGCCTTCGGAGGTGGCCTTGATCGCCGATTTGGAAGCGGTCTTAGTAACGTCCTTGGCGACGCCGGAGATGCCCTGCGCCATCACGACCCAGGCAACCGAGAATGTCGCACCCCAGGCAGGGTTGAGAGCGGAAAGCAATAAGAGGCCGCCGATCTGCAGCACCAGGCCAACCGCCAGCATGCGCGGTATGCCGAACCGGGCGGCGAGCCAGCCGCCGCCAAGATTGGCGAAGATACCGGCCGCCTCGTACAGCAGGAACAGCGAGGCCAGCATAAACGGCGTGTAGCCGAGCGAATAGAAATGGAGCAGCACCAACATGCGCAGCGCGCCGTCGGTCAGCGTAAAACTCCAATAACTGGCGGTAACGATCAGGTAATTGCGAGCGCCACCCATCACACACCTCGCTCGATGACAATGTTGGCCAGATCGACCATGCGGCAGGCATAGCCGACCTCGTTGTCGTACCAGGCGTAGATCTTCAGCAGCGTGCCATCGGTGACCATCGTGCTGGGTCCGTCGACGATCGCGCTGCGCGTGTCGTTATTGTAATCGGCCGAGACCAGCGGTCTCGCCTCGAAGCCGAGGATGCCGGCAAGCGGTCCCGCGGCGGCCTCCCGGAACAGCTGGTTGACTTCGTCGGCACTGGTCGGCCGCTCCAACTCGAAGACGCAATCCGTCAGCGAGGCGTTGAGCACGGGAACTCGCACCGCATGTCCGTTCAGCCGGCCCTTCAGCTCGGGATAAATCAGCGCGATCGCGTTCGCACTGCCCGTGGTGGTGGGCTGCAACGACAGCATTGCCGAGCGCGCGCGGCGCAGATCCTTGTGCGGCGCATCGACGACGACGTTGGTATTGGTCGGATCGTGGATCGTCGTTATCTGGCCGTGCCGGATGCCGATCGCCTCGTGAACGACCTTGACCACGGGCGCCAGACAGTTGGTGGTACACGACGCTGCGGTCAGCAGCCGGTGCTCTGCCGGTTCGTAGCGATCGTCGTTGACGCCGACGACGACGTTGAGCGCCGCCGGGTCTTTGACCGGCGCCGCCACGATGACGCGCCGAACGCCTCGATCGAAGTAACCCTGAAGCTGATCCGGCTTGAGAAATTTTCCGGTGCATTCGAGGACGATATCGCAGCCGAGATCGCCCCATGGCACCTCGCCCGGCAGGCCGGCGTCGCTAAACCCGATGCGCCGATTGCCGATGACGATCGCCTGATCATCTTCGGCGGCAAAGTTCTGGCGCCAGCGGCCATGCAGGCTGTCGAATTCGAGAAGGTGCGCGGCGACCGCAGCGCCGCCTTTAACTTCATTGACATTGAACGACGTCGAGCCGGTTGCCGGCGCGCGGATCGTCATCGGGCCGATCCATCGCGCCCAGTGCGGCGCGCAAGGCGAGCCGGCCGATCCGATCCATGCCGTTGATCCCGACGCGCATCGTCTAGCTCTCCACCGCGTGCAGAAGAGTGCCGACCGCCCCCGCGCCGATTTCATCGAGGCGCTTACGCACCGCCATCCGGTCCAGCCGGGCAAAGGGCAGGTTCGAAAAAATCATGATCCGGCGGTACAGCCCGGCATAAAGCTCGTTCAGCACCGCCTCGCGCTCGGCACCCTCTCCCGTGTACTTAGCCGGGTCCGGCATGGACCAGGAGGCTGTCACCGCCTTGTCGCCGAAATCAGGACAGGTCCGCCGATCCATTATGTCGCAAAGCCCGATCACGAAATCCAGCTGCGGCGCGTCAGGCTCAGTGAAGAGCCGCCATGACTTGCTGTGCAGGCCGGAGATGTCATGGCCCAACGCGCGCAGCTTTTCGAGCACCTCCGGCATCGGCGTTTTGGCCGGATGCGAACCGGCCGAATAGGCCCGGAATTTAGCGCCGGCGAAGCGGTTGAGGATTGCCTCGGCCATGATCGATCGCGCCGAATTGTGTGTGCACAGAAACAGCACATTGAAGACAGGCGTCATCGGTTCGCTTTCATCGGAAACGGGGGGCAGAAGCGCTGTGAGATCGCCGCACAGCTCCGGCCGGCCGCCGCAGCAGGCCTCCGTCAGGAAGGCGAGAAGCTCGCGCAAGGCGACGACGCGCAACGCATAAATGATCTGCCGGCCCTGCCGGGTCGCCCGGATCAGCCCGGCCCGTTCGAGGGCGGAGAGGTGAAAGGATGTCGTCGAGGCAGGTATCGCAAGGCGCCCAGAAATCTCGCGAGCCGGCAGTCCGTTGGGCCCGCAGCTGATCAGGAGGCGCAGGACTTCAAGCCGGCTGGCTTGGCCGAGCGCACTGAAAATCTGTGCGGCATCCGAAGATTCCATGATTCTAGAATAGTAGATAAAAAGGAAGTGTCTAGCCCAAAAATGGGCCCCCCTTTGCGGCTGGCCCGTGGCGCAAAAGTCCGGACCGGAACGCGGTCCGGTTGCATGCCGTTTCAGGGATCATCGATAAGTTTGATGCGGAGGACAATGATGACGCAGGAATACAAGCCCGGCCAGATCGTGCCGCAGTCCGGCGTTTACACGATCACCCACGACCCGGTGCACGCCGACATGCCGCACGAGGTGACGGTGATCAAAGGCCGTCGCTTCCCGACCTGCCGGCACTGTAAAGGCATCACTTTTGAGTTGGCTCATGCCGCCAGGCATGTCGGCGAGATCGATCATCTCGAGGACGCGCATGCGCCGGCCGGGTAATCGCTTCATGCCGCAACCATGGCGCGCACCGTAGCGCGCCGGCGGCGCACCGCCACAGCCGTTCTGCCGGAATGGGTGCCGCCGCAACTGACGCAGCTCGTCAAAGAAGCGCCGGACGGCGACCAGTGGCTGCATGAAATCAAATATGACGGCTACCGCATGCATGCCCGGCTCGACCATGGCGAAGCGCGGCTGCTGACTCGCAACGGGCTTAACTGGACCGACAAATATCCGCAGATCGCCCGGGCGGTCGCGGCGCTGCCCGCGCGCCAGGCCTATCTTGACGGCGAGTTGTGCGGCGTGCGCGCCGACGGCATCACCTCGTGCAGCATGATCCAGCTGGCGTCCGATGCCGGCAACGCCGCCGGCCTCGTGTTCTTCCTGTTCGATCTTCTTTATCTCGACGGCGAGGATCTCACCGAGCACCCGCTGATCGAACGCAAGGAGCGGCTCGCCCGATTGCTGGGTGCAACGAAACCGCCCCTGCACTACAGCGACCACCAGATCGGCCTCGGCCCGGCCTTTTACGAGCATGCCTGCGCCGCGAAAGTCGAAGGCATCGTCTCGAAACGCGCCGATGCGCCCTATGTTGCCGGCAATCGCGGGTTATGGCTCAAGGTCAAATGTCTCAACCGCGAGGAGTTTGTCGTCATCGGCTGGACCGATCCGGAAGGCAGGCGGCCGTACCTTGGCGCCTTGCTGCTCGGCTACTACGATCCCGGCGGAAAACTCACTTATGCCGGCCGCGTCGGCACCGGCATCAATGACGCCGAACTTGAGCGTCTCTGGCGGCGGCTGCAACCGCTGGCGATCGACACGATGCCGCTCGACGTCCCGCCGCCGCGCTCGACCCGCTTCGGGTCGCCGCTGGTTTTGTCACGGGTGCATTGGGTGCGGCCCGAGCTGGTCGCCGAAGTCAAATTTCTGACCTGGACGGAAGACAATCTCTTGCGCCAGGTCGTCTATGAAGGGTTGCGCGAGGACAAGCCGGCGGCGGAAGTGCGGCGTGACGTGCCACTTCCGAAAACCATCGTCACCGCGAAAAAATAGCGAGCCTGCGTGTGATCGAGCGCGCGATTTTCCCGAATTGCGTCGCCAAAAAAAAGCGCCATGTGGGGACATGACGCTTTTGTGCGAGAGCCGTGTGGTGGGGGGCCACATGCCGCAGGGGCAATGGCTCTCGGTTCTCAAACGCCGGATACAGCGCCAGGTTCCCGGCCCGCTGGGCGCCCGCGTTACGCCGTTAGTTTGATACGCGCCGCGGTTTATCGTAGGGTGCAGCTCTCGCCGGTTCCGGCAGAGCCCACCAATAAATAACCCCGGGCGCATGCTTTCGCAGAGGCGGGGCCGGGGCGTACCCTCAGAATATATGAAATTTGCGCCCCATGGTCAACCCTTTTGCCTATTCGCAAAGCGTAATCAGTGCGTTAGAGCGCTCCCTGTCACCCGAGCGATTGTCCACTTACCTTGCCGGCGCTCATGGCGATCACGCTGCCGCGCTGCGGCTCTATGTCTGGAACACCGAGGCCAGCGCCGCCTTCTACGGCCCGTTGCAGGCGCTTGAGATCGTCGTCCGCAACGCGTTTCACCGCGAGCTTGCCGTCGTCTATGGGGCGGCCTGGTACGACAATCCGCAAGTCCCACTGACGCCCTTTGCGCGGGCGCGCGTTGCCGACGCGAAGGACGCGCTGCGTCGCGCCGGCCGGCCGCTCGATCCGGGCCGCATCGTCGCCGAACTGTCGTTCGGATTCTGGGAGCGGCTGCTGACCCACGGACCGCCCGGCAAGCTCAATTACGAGATGACGTTGTGGCGCCCTGCCCTGCACCGCGCCTTTCCGAATTCGAGGCGGCGGCGCGTCGACGTGCATAAGCCGATCCCGGCGCTGCGCGACCTGCGCAACCGCATCGCCCATCACGAACCGATCTTCGGCCGCCCGCTGGCGGCCGAGTATCAGACCATCCTTGAGGTCACCGGCTGGATTTGCGCCGACACCCGCGCCTGGGTCGTGCATCATAGTACGGTCCCCACCGTTCTCGCCGCCCGCCCTTGACCGTTGCTTCCCGGACCTTGCCGTCACAGAGCGGCGATACAGGCTGCTACGACCGGCGATATGCGCCCGGCAATCGCGGCCAATGCGCGAGAACAAGCCGGCGGCGGAGGTGCAGCGTCCGGTGCCGCATCCCCGGTCATAGTCTAGTCTAATGAATATTATAAAATCTGACGCTTGATACCTGGGTCAAAGATCGGCTTGGGGTAAGAAGCGGAGTGTTCCTGGCGAAGGAAGGCTTTTCTCACCAGAGGCCTGGAACCATCCTGAACCTGACCTGGCGGGTGTACTCCTCGTAACCCGCCAGCTCCCGGCATAGCATGCGTTCCTCGCCCACCGCCCGAATACCGATGCCAAGGGCGCCGAGCGGAACGAACAACAAGCCCCACCAGGAGCCCAGCAGCAGGGGCGTGCCCAGAAACATCAGCAGCGCACCGGCATACATCGGATGGCGAACGATCCGGTAGGGCCCGTCGGTGATCGCGCGTTGCTGCCGCTCGATCTGCATGCGCACCTGCGGGGCGGCGAAACTGTTGAAGCGAAACACCTGCCAAACAACGATCATGCAAAGCGCGATCAAGACAGCCCCGATTGCTTGCGCCCAAAGTGGAACGCGCGACCACCCGAAGCGACGGGCGTCCAAAGCGCACAGCACCAACCAACCGATGAAGACGAGCAGGCCCACGAGCATGAAGGTGCGGTCCCAGGGCCGTTGATCACGCTGCACGGGCGCGGAGAGGCGTGACGCGAGAAGCGCCGGATCGTGTCGCGTCAGCCAGAGATTCACCGCGAAGGTGGATACCGCAACCTCGCCCAGGAACACCCAACCTTGCGGCCAGCCCCAGTCGCCCGCGGCAAGGAAGAGGATGGCCGCCATCGCCGCGAGCCAGATTGCCGTCAGAACCACCATTCGCGTGATCATCGGTCCGCAGTCCGCCCATGGCCGGTCGTTAAAAGCATCATCGTCAAACATCGGCTTTGGGTGTCGAGAGTAGCCCCTCTAACCGGGTATCAAGCCTATGATTTGCACAACCAGTCAGCGCCGGCGACGGATGCGTACTCGAAACATTTAATACTTCATTCCGGCAATAGCCTGTTGTAGCAATGAATCACAATGCAAATCGCGGAGCCACTTGTCTATTCCAAGCCGGAACAGCACGCGATCATTATGGAGGCTCTCGGTATATTTCCCAATGTGTGGGTGGTTTACAATTACGTGGGCAAGCGCATTGGCGTCAGCTATGGTTCCATATGGAATATAGCCAAGGCTCAAAGCATTAAACTTGTTCGTTTCGACCGCCGAAAGTTGCCTAAGCAAGAAGCCGTCAAGTGTAAGACGACGCGAAAAAACCAAAAATCACGAACCGGAGAAAAAGCTCCAGCCGTTCGCCGAAAAACTGACCGCCATGCCCCTGCAACGCGCCCTCAACGCGGTTGAAACCGCCACTGAAGCAGCCGATCCCGGCAACAGCGTCACCGAACGCCACACCGCTTTCGGCTATTGGTGGCGTTACGCCTATGCCGGCGACAGGCCCGACCCAAACCTTGTAGGCGCGATCAAGATTGCCGCATTCGTCGCCGAGCAGGAGGCCCGCAAGGGCGGCAAGACCTACCTGGTCGCCACCAGCTCCGGACGCTGGCCCGATGTCTATGTGTTCGCGCACGACCATCCCGACGCCCGGCGCCTTGACCTCACCCCGATGTACAGCTTCACGCCATCCGGGGAATGCATACGGCGCGCGGCCATCCGCCATTAGCCGGGCTTGAATCGCTTCAGCAGTGCATGGTCGAACCACTGCCAAAGGCTTCTTCCAATTTTGACTCTTCAGCACTCTTGATGCAGTCTTTAAGAAATATAAAAATTATCAGGGAGGGACAATGAATAATCCCGCCGAAATCTTCATCAAACCGATTACAACGCCGGAATATCCGGACCAGACCGAAGCGCTTCGTTATGTTGACGACGAAGACGGGTTCTACGGCCACGACTATGTCTTTCTCGAAGACGCCACCTGGCATGCGCTGTGCGAGATTGCCAACCAACAGGGCTGCACCGTCGGCCAGCTTTGCTCCCACATCGATTTGAATCTCGGGGGCGACGAGCCGTTTACCCAGGCCGCGCGCCGTTACGTGATGCGCTATCTCGCCGACATTCCCGGCAACATCGAGCTGCCCGGCAACTTTCACGTTCTCAGCGACCTGCTTGCTGCCCACAGGCACGCCATTCCCGGCACCATCGATCAACCCGCCCGTTTGCCGGAAACATCTCTCCATGACCGATAAGCCTGCAACGAAAATACCCAGGCCCCAACCTTCGGACGGTCCAGGCAAACAGACCGCATTGCTGCTTCCCGGTGCCGGCGAGGACTTCGCCAACAAAGTCGTGGCGTACAAGCAGCGCATGAAAGCCCACACGGACACGATCAAGCGCCACCTCGCCCATTTTATCGAGAAGACCACGCACCCCGCCGATGCTTCATGCGTGACAACCGCTCTTCTCGAGCTCGGCTTTGAGCAGCAGCTCGATCTACACGGCGAAGAGGATGCCAAGGACCTGATTGATCGCGCGTTCCGCCGCGTGGTCAAGGAACGCCGGGGCCCGCTGCAATGAGCACGACACGCGACGGCGGGCCGGACTGCTTTGGTCACAAGATGAACTGTAGCAGCAATATCGAACCGCTTGCCCGCGAGATCGTCACGCGCCTATGTCGGCAGACAAGTCCGGCCATGACAGCGCATGAAATTGCCGCGTGGGTTGACGGCCATTGGCAATGCGCGGCGGCCGAGCTTGAGGCCGGAATACTGAACGACGACGGCAGCCGTGTCCCTGGAACCAATTGGGAATTGGGTCTCGCCGCCTATCGCGAGCGGCATCAGGGCCAATGATGGACGCATGAGCAAATCACTGGCCAATGATGACGGTTTAAGCCGCCGGGCGCGCACGCATCAGGCCCTTTGTGCCCGCCGTGCCGCAATGGACGCGCAGATTGCCCTGGACGAGGCTCGTAACCCACACGCAACCGTCAAGCTGAAACCGTGGTTTGTCTATACCGACCGGGGCATGCGGCATTTCGTATTTCCGGCATTGCCCGACGCACTGGACGACAACTCCAAAAGCGCCGTTTGCCGTCAATGGGCCAAACAGGAGCTGGTGAGCCGGGGCATGGTGTGCGATTGCACTCTGTACGACACCGGCCCCATTTTCAGTTGCCCGACGCGGGAAATCAAACAGGACGGCTTCGGCAAAATCGTCGAGGAATGGGGTACACTGGAATTTTACGCCAAGGCCAAGTCCTCGTTTTGTGATGCCGTTAATGACGCCCTCGCCAATCAGGGTTTGCCGAGAAGTTTTCAATTTTGAAACCGCCCCGCCCAGCGGCGAGCCAATGCACATGACGAAACCGACGCTCGATCCCGCCAATCCCTACCACGCCGCCGCGATGCGCGAGATGATACGCGCCCTTCGCGGCATCGCCAAAGACTGCGCCGGCGGCGAAGATGCCCTTGCCGCTCTGGCTCATCATCTTGGCGACCACCCAAAAGGAAGCGCCGAGATCGCCGCCATCCGCTCCATGCTTTCCGAGATGCAGCGGGAGAGCGACGAGGCTCTTGCCCATCTGCTTGATGTTATCACCCGGCCCCAGCAAAGCAGCCGGAAGCACCAGAACTAGCATGAATTTCGCCGCCGCCGCTGACATGTCCGGCGATACGGGTGTTAAATCGCCGGACCATGCCGGGAGCATCGCCATGCCCGTCAGCTTCAAGGACCTCGAGGAGGCCTTCGACTTCGTCGGCGCCGCCGGCGGCGGAGAGCATCAGGCTTTTCTCTGCAGGCAGTCCGGCAAGATTTATTGTCATTCCGAACTCGTCGATGACCTCGACCCCTTGCCGGATGATGTCGACGATCCCGAAAAATTTCTGCCGATACCGGACAAAAGAGAACTCGAGCTCGGCAAGCCGCTCGCTCTCGACTTCGCCCGCCAATTCCTGCCCGGCGATGTCGACGCGGTCCGGCAATTTTTCAGCCGAAGAGGCGCCTACGCCCGGTTTAAGGATCTGCTGGCGCGGCGCGGCGTGCTCGATCACTGGTACGACTTCGAAGCAAGGGCCGCGGAGACGGCCTTGCGGCTGTGGTGCGAGGATCATTCGATCGAGCTCATCGACTGATCCTCTTGTCCTGCGGCCTGCCCGCGTCCGGCGCGTCATGGCGATGCCCGTCAACCCCATCGAGCCCTGCCGATACCCTCGAAACCGGCGAGCCTCCACGCTGCAACAGCCTGAATTCCGGACATATTCTTCGCTGCGAGTATTGGGCGTCTCCCTCGCGGCGCTCGGGCCGCGCTCTTACGCCCCCGCTTGTGCGGGGGCGCGGAGCCGGCTCCCTTCTCCCCCACCCGGGAGCCGTCTCCGCCCTGACGGGTTGCGATCGCTGACGCGTCCGCCTACGCCAAGGCTCCGGCGTGACAAAGGGAGTGCGGACCGGCTGCGGCTTTAAGCGGCCGACGGTGACCATCCGTAAGCGCCGGGACAAGGAGAGGAAAAGGGCGGAGCGGGTCCGGAGACGAGCGTTCCAGGCGAGAGAAAGCTTTCGCCCCCGCGTCGCGGAGACCGACCATGCCCCACGCCGCACCCGCCCACAAATCCTTTGCCGATCGCGCCAGCCTCTACCAGGAGATTACCGACAAGATCAACTGCGCGATCATCCGCGCCGCGAGCGCCGCCTTGAAGGCGGCCGACTATCTGCTCGCGTTCCGCGGCCAGGACGACGAAGCGCGCGTCGAGGGTCCTGCTGTCGCCGCCATTCAGCGGCCGACGCCCGGGCTGTCCATGGCCGTCGAGGTGCAGCCATGACCATCGAGCGCATAACCGAATTTACCCCCTCCGACCGCTATGTTTACGACTTCGTCCTTTGCACTTACGACAAAGGCTGGGCGCAAATCGACACACGGCAAGACGCGTCCTATTACGGCACCTGGACCAATCCCGAGCGGCGGGAAATCTTCACTTACTGCGAAGGCGACACAACGCTCGTTCGTTGCTCGACCGACGACGACTACAAGCAAGCGCTGCGCGACGTGATCGATTGGAACAAAAAGGCTGGCCACTGGCTCGGCATCGATCCCGGTTTCGGCGAAGCGATGAAAAATCACTTTGTCCGGCTAGGGTTTGGCGAGGACTTACACTGACATGCACCCAAACGAATTATCGCGGTCATGCAGCAGCGGCGCCGGCCGGGTTTAACTGACCCCTCCCTATTCCCCCGGCAGCGGTCCCAGCCGCGTGCCCAGAGGAAGAGGGCCGAAAGGGGATTTGTGACGGGTTTTACAGGGCGAGAGACGTCTCGCGCCCGCCCGTCGCAGGAGTCCCCGCCATGTCCGCCAGCAGCAAAATCCGCAACGTCGCGCTCAGCCAGCTCGTTCTTTCCCCGACCAATGTTCGCAAGACCCCAGCGACGGCGGCCGAGGATATGGCGCTCGAAGCCAGCATCCGCGCTCACGGCATCAAACAGAACCTGATCGTCCATCCGGCGCCGATCGACGGCAGAAGCATCTTTGAGGTCGATGCCGGCGGACGGCGGCTCAAGATCCTGCAGAAACTCGCGGGCGAAGGCGCAATCGCTGCCGATCATCCGGTGCCGTGCATGATCGACAGCGCCGACGACGCGCTCGAAACCTCGCTGGTCGAAAACACGATCCGCGCGGCGATGCATCCGGCCGACGAATTTGTCGCCATGGCGGCCTTGATCGACGGCGGCGCGACAATCGACGAGGTCGCACAACGCTTCGGCACTTCCGAACGGCATGTGAAGCAACGCCTGCGCCTCGGCAAGCTCGCGCCGGAAATTGCTCGACGCCTATCGCAAGGGGGACATCAGCCTCGATGTGGTGACCGCCTTCACCCTCGGCGCCGACCATGCCGCGCAGCTCGCGGTGTGGAACCAGCTCAAGGGCAATTCCTACATCCAGGCTTACACGGTGAAGCGTCTCCTGACCGAAAGCGCGGTGCCGCTCAATTCCGATCTCGGCATGTTCGTCGGCCGCGAGGCCTACGAAGCCGCCGGCGGCAAGGCCACGGACGATCTCTTCACCCGCGATGACGAAGACGGCTTTCTCGACGATGCCACGCTGCTGCGCCGTCTCGCGATCGAGAAGCTCGAAGCCAAGGCGGAAGAACTGCGTTCGCAATGGTCCTGGACCAAAGCCGTGCTCGATCCTGAAAACCGGATGCTGGGCCAGTACGCGCACGTCGAACCAAAGCCCGCCAAGGTTCCGGCCGAGCTTGCTGCCGAAATCGAGCGCATCGACCAGCGCCTCGCCGAGCTCGGAGAAATCGACGGCGATGTTTTCACCGACGAACTCGCGGTCGAAGCGGCGCAGCTTGAGGAGCGGCGGACCCAGATCGACGAGATCATCGAGGGCCTCGCGGTCTATTCGAAGAAGGACCGCAAGCGCGCCGGTTGCATCGTCACGATCGGCAATGATGGCGAATTCTGTATCCATAAAGGCCTCATCGACCGCGCATCAATCCGCGGCGCCGCCGACACCGACGAGCTCGACGCGCAGACCGGCGATGACGATGACGAGCCATTCACCCCGGGCGACAACCACGACGACGACGGCGATTTCAGTCCGCGCCCCTCCTCTAGCGCCGAGCAGGCGCTGCGCAAGAAATGCGGTTTTAGCCAATCACTGGTCGATGATCTCAAGGCGCACCGCCTGCAGATCACGCGCGCGCATCTTGCCGAGAACTACGAGGTCGCCTTCGACCTCGCGCTCTATACGCTCTGCCTCGATCTCCTCGAGCATTACGGCCACCGCTCACGGCCCCTCGACCTGCGCGCCACTGAAAATCAGCCGCGCAGCTCGATGAACGACCTCGCCGGCACCGCCGCCGACGGCTGGCTCACCACTCAACAGCAGGTGCTGGAGCTTGACTGGCTCAAGTTGCCACCCGCGGAAGGCCTCGCCGCATTGGCGGCCCTGGAACGCGAAGAAAAACAGCGGCTCTTCGCCTGGTGCATCGCCGCCACGCTCAAACCGCAACTTGCGATCGAAGGCCGCGCCGACCCGGCGATTGAGGCCGCCGGTTGCCGCCTCACTATTGGCTTTCAAGATTACTGGCGGCCTACTGCCGCCAATTACTGGGGCCGGGTCAAGAAGGCGCATGGCCTCGCGATCGGCCGCGAAATCCTCGGCGAGCGCTGGGCGCGTGACCATGCCGACGACAAAAAGCCGGTCCTCGCGGCCGCGCTCGAAACCGCGTTCGATATCAACAAGAACAGCGCCTGCATCGGTCTCGGCCAGGCGGCGCGCGACACTGCCGCCGCGTGGCTGCCGCCCGGCATGACGTATGGCCACAGCGCTTCCGACGAGGATCCCGATCCACGCGACACGACTGATGCGGTCATTGCCGGTGAATCCGGCAGCGACATCGTATCGGCGGATCTGCCGGCTTTTCTCACCGACGAGCCTCATGCCCATGCGCTGAACGGCGCCGCCGACTGACGCGCATTTCGGAACGGGGACCGCGCACCGGCGGGCGCGCGGTCTTCGCTTTTTTATGTGCCTGCCACTCTTCAACGAAAAGCACAGGGAGACTTGCCATGAATGACACAACCGAAACCTTGCCGGCCGCCCCCGTCGACGATGTACGCGCCCGCAACAAGGCCATTGTTTTCGCTGCGCTCGCCGAAGCCGGCATTCACAAAGTTACTGTCGAATACGACGGCGGCGGCGACTCCGGCCAGATCGACGATGTCGCGGCGCGGAATGCCGGCGACGAAAGAATACCGTTTCCCTCCGACATAAATGTTCAGCTTGTCTCCGAAAACCCGGATCATCCTCTCCCCAAGCAGAGCTTCGAAGCATCGGTCGAAACCCTCGCCTGGGATTATCTCGAACAGAGGCATGACGGCTGGGAGAACAACGATGGCGCCTTTGGCATCTTTGTCTTCGATGTCCCCGGCCGTTTAATCACGCTCGAACACAACGAGCGCTACACCGAGGTCAACACCATCAACGACGAATTCTGAGGGAGGCGACCATGGCTCATCCATACCATCATAGCCTCGCCTCGGTGAAGAAATGGGGCGGCGAGGTTTCCGATTACTTGCCGCTGCATGACTGGTTCGATCAGTCGAAGAGTATCGCCGGCGATTTCAGGCACAGGGCTCTCCGGCATCACGCCGAGGGCATCTTTATGCTTGAGACCATCTTCGGCCCGACCATTACGCTCTCGACCGGCCGCGTGATCCCGACCCGCTATGTCGGCGAGCAGCACGTGCAACAGGATCTCGGCTTCATCCCGTCCTTCGCCGACTGGATGCGCGCGATCCGGCCGCTGCCGTGGATGGGGCGCGCCGGCCGCCTCGATGACCGGCCTGATCATGCAGCGGCGGAACCAACCGAAAACGGAGAGCGGCACGATCGGTCCTCACCGCCAAACGCCGTCCCGGCAGCCGAAACAAAGAGTGAGAGGTCGACCGGAAAAGGGTGAACCCGGCGGGAAAAGAGAGCGATCCGCCTGGTTTGCCCGCGTCCGGCATGCCGCCGGTCCGGGGACAGATTCCACGCTCCCGGAGGCCCCGCCATGCGCGCCATCATCATCAACGCCAAGGACCGCACGATAACCGTAACCGAGATCGACGGCTCGCTGATAAGTTTGCAGCAGATCGTCGGCGGCATGATCGAGGTGGTTTCTCAAGGGCTCGACGAATTTCATCATTGCTACGTCAATGAAGAAGGCCTGCTCGATCACCCGCAGCATTTCTTTTTCTTTAAAGACGGCCACCAGCCGCTCGCCGGCAACGGCGTCATCCTGTCTTCGACTGCGGACGGCGATGAGGCGCCCTGCACGCTGTTGCTCGACTGGGTAAAGGACCGCGTCACCTTCATGGATCTCGCCGCCGCCCGTCAGTGGTGCCCGCCCGATTAAACATCGGCCCTCTCACAACGCTTCTTTCAGTCAATCAGCCGCGCGGCCCGCCGCAGCCGCGCGAACGGTCCCGTGCGGCGTCACCGCAAACCCAGGGAGACCGAACATGGGCTGGCTTTACCGCGACGAACCGATCGATGACCCTCTTACCTACCTGAAGGGTAAATACAATTACTACTGCGATACCCACACGCTGCAGACGCTCGACGGCGCCCGCGTCCGCAATACAGTCTACCTCGCGGTACGATCGACCGTCAAAAAAAGCGGCTGCTCGTTTGTCTTCGCGGCCGTCATCATGATCTCCAACACCCAAAAACACGGGTTCGGCTACAAGGACCAAACCGAGAGCATGGGGCCGAACCAATTCGACTGCCCTCTGCGCATCATCCATCTGCTCTCCCCGGTCGCCGATCTTCCCCATGCCGGCTATACCGCCGAGTGGCGGGCCCGCGTTGCCGCCTACCACAATGAGCAGCGCCAGCGCCGTCAGCGCCGCACATCGCTCAGCGTCGGCAGCATCGTCACACTTCCGTCAGCCACCCGTTTCTCCGGCGGCATCACCGCCAGCGAGTTCCGGGTTGCTCATTTCCGCCGGCGAACGCCGATTTTCGAAGCCCTCGACCGGCCGGGATTTTACTGCCGGTTGCGGGCGGCGACCCTGGCGTCGGCCGCGATTACCGCGCCGCCGTGTTCCGCGCCTAACCCGCAAGCTCTGACAATCCCGGCGGCATAGGCCGCCGCTTCGCCACCAACGGCCGGCGCGCCTCAGCGCCGGCGGCGGACAAACGCGTCCTCAACCTCACCGCAAGGAGAATGGCCATGATCGAGAAAGCCGATGTTTACACGCGCGTCACCAACAAGATCCTCGCCGATCTCGAGCGCGGCAATCTCACCTGGCTGCAACCATGGCAGGCCGGCCACCAGGCCGGGCCCGTATCGCGGCCGTTGCGCGCAGGCGGCCAAGCCTACCGCGGAATAAATGTCATCATGCTGTGGGCCGCCGCCATGGAGCGCAACTACAGCTGCCCGCTGTGGCTGACCTACCGGCAGGCGAGCGAGCTCGGCGGCCAGGTGCGCAAGGGCGAGAAAGGCGCGGTCGTCGTTTATGCCAACGAGATCGTCCGGACCGACACCGACGAGAGCGGCGCCGATGTCGAGGTCAAAATTCCGTTTATGAAAGGCTACACCGTCTTTAACGGCGAGCAGATCGATGGCCTGCCCGCGCATTTTTATGCGACCCAGCCTTCGCTCACCAACAAGATCGAGCGGCTGGAATTCGCGGAGAAGTTTTTCACCAACACGAAAATCACCGTGCAGCACGGCGGCAACCGCGCCTTTTACAGCGTCGACCGCGACCTCGTGCAGATGCCGGAATTCCAGACCTTCCGCGATGGTGAATCCTATTACGCGACGCTCGCGCATGAATGTTGTCACGCCACGCGTCACCCGGCCCGCCTGAATCGCGACCTCGGCCGCAAGAAATACGCCGATGCCGGCTACGCCATGGAAGAACTCGTGGCCGAGATCGGTTCGGCTTTCCTGTGCTGCGATCTCGGCATCACTCCGGAAAGCCGCGAGGATCACGCCGCTTACATTCAAAGCTGGCTAACCGTGCTGAAAAACGACACGCGGGCGATTTTTACCGCCGCCAGCCACGCGCAGAAAGCCGCGGATTTTCTCAAGAGCCTGCAGCCGCAGGCCCAAGAACCGGCCGCGCAACTCGCCGCCTGAAGACGCAGTCGCTCGCCAGCCGGATCACCAACACCAAAACAGGGGGGACAGCATGAAGAAGAGCTACACCGCGTATTTCTACACCGACGCCGAATACGCAAGCACGGGGATCGCCGCCGATACACCCGGGCTGGCGCTCGCCGCCGCTTGCAGGATGAAAGACGAAGACGGCATTGCACTGCAATTCAACAAGTACGACGAAGCCCAGCCGATCAATCACATCGAGATCCTCGATGAAAAAGACCTCATGAACTCGCGCACTGGCGGGACGCCGATCTGCTTTTGCGCATGGCCGCCCCCGATCTCTTCGAAGCCCTCGAATTCTGCGAGATGACGCTCGCCGATCTCGAAGCCTCAGAACGCAAGGGATACATCGCCGAGGCGAAAAAGCTGGCTCGCGCCGCCATCGCAAAGGCCCGGTCCCCAACCACCGCGGTGTGGCCCTATCTGTGATTTCGCGGCCACACCGCCAAATAGCCCGCCGTTCTTTCTTCAATTAACTAACGCAGACAGGGAGATCGCCGTGACAAAAGCAGCTAGCACGCCTGATGTTGCAAAGATGAAAGCGGCATTAAAGGCAGTCTCGACCGAACTGGAAGACGCCACGGACATCTTGCATTACGAAGATGGTCAACCCGTTACGGCTCTCGAAGGCTGGCAGATCGAACGAATATTCGATGGCTTGCGCAGTGTCATGGTTCAAGTCGATGAAGCGTTGCATGACCGGACGGCATCAAAGAAGAAAGCGAATCGACTACCGCCGGACCCGGAGAAGATGAATGCCAGCCGCGCGAAATGGGCCGGCGCCGCCTTGCGTCAATTCCAGTGCGTCACCGGCACCGACGACGAGGACGCCCTCGGTGATCTCTTGTGCGACCTGATGCACTGGAGCGACCGCAACAATTACGACTTCGACCTGGCGCTCGCCCGCGCGCAGGGCAACTACGAAGAGGAAACCGCTCCCCCTCCTGTTTTCGGCAGATTGCACTCCGCAGCGGAAGGCAGGTGAGCCATGCGCACAACAACCTACCGGACCGGATTTTTCACTGCGGCGGATTATCCCTTCAGAAATTTCGAGGTCGCCATAGGTGCACCGGTGCCGGACTGATCGATCGGCCGGCGCGGCGATTTATCCAGGTAATCACAATACTCTATGACTTCGTGTATAATAAATGGATGCACATTAGCAAATAAAGGCCAATTGCCTCAGCCAAACAGGGGGACGCGATGCTTGTTTAAAGACAAACTCCGCTCGGTTTACAGCCGCACCATTCATGGCAACGTCATCGCCATTGTCGACCATGGCGGCCCCAGCAGAATCGCCCGCGATGCCAACAATGTCATCGCCGATCTCGCGGCGGAATTCGACCTGTCGAAATACCTGGTGATTTTCAAAGACACGCGCGGCATATGGGATCAAATCCTCGTCGACCGCACCGGCCGCTTTGCCGGCTTCAGCAGCATCAACGAGCGCGACCTTCCCTCGGCTCTCGTCAGAGTGACCCGGCATTAAACAATGGCCGGATGCTTCGGTCGCCCGTGTTTAATGTCCCGGCTCATCCGGGGCCGCCGCGAAGAGCGAGAGCAAGGCCTCAAGCGGGGTGAACCCGGCCGGGAAAGAGAGCGCGCGCCGGGTTTCCCCGGTCCGGGCTGCTCCCGGCCGGAGGCAGCCTCCCCTCCCCCGCTCTCGGAGGTCCTTCCCATGGCCGACTATCTGACCCCGACCGTTATCCAGCAGACGATCCCGCTCGCCGACATCACGCCGCTCGAGCGGCTCCTGCTCAGCCATATCTTCAACGCCGAACTCGACGGCGAGGGATTGTATTTCTCCGCCGACGAGGGTCCGGCCGACATGATCTGGCTCGACCGCGCCCCGATCGAGGCAGCGCTCGCCCAATCGAAAAACAGAGTCGACTGCACCGCCGTAAGCGTGGTCACGGAGCAGCTCGCGCGCCTGCCCGCCGACAATGTCGAGATCGAACTCGACTTCAGCGATATGTCCTGGGAATCCATTTTCCAAGACATCGTGCGCCGATCGGCGACGCTCCGCTATGTGACCGCCGTCTCGGCCTTCACCTGCTCGCGCATGCGGCCCGACGGTTTCGGCGGCATGGCGGTTCTGATCACCCCGTCCGCCGTCATGGGCAAGTCCACCAGCGACATCATCGAGGATTTCCTGAACGAGGCCGTTCCCGACTGTGCAGACGCATCCGCCGGAGTCTGAGCGCGATCATCCGAGACCCATAACGCGGAGCAATCCCCCAGTAGAGTGAGAGGAGGGCCGGGAGCGGGTGAACCCCGGATGGCGAAAGAGAGTGCCGTCCGGTTTCGCCAACCCCTCGCTTCCGGAGACCTCCCGCATGTTCACATCTGCATCCGCCGCGCCCGCGGCGGCAACGCTCCCCTTGTTCCTGCCGCAGGCCCCGCCCGACAAGGTATCGGGCCTGATCCACGCCGCCACTTTGCTCGCGCAATTGCTGGGGCAAGGTCGTGCGCTCGACAGCCGCGCCTTGCGTTCCGCCATGGAGACCGCGTTCTGCGGCACCGACGCCGAAGGCGCGTGGGTGTGGAAGGACGCCTACGAGGCGCTCGAAGCCGCCCAGATCTTGTTCCTGCGAAAATTCGGCGGGGCGATGCGCTCCCGCGCGGGCTCAGCCGCGGCGATGCTGGAGATGCTGAATCGCTTGGCCCAGCGGCTCGCGTCGCAGACCCGCCGCTCCGAGGAATCCGAGCACCTCCAGCAATTCTCGACACCGATCGCACTCGGCTTTGCCGCCGCCGAAGCGGCCATGCTGACGCCGGCCGATTTCGTGCTCGAGCCTTCGGCCGGCACCGGCTTGCTGGCGATCTTCGCCGAACTCGCGAAAGCCCGTCTCGCCTTAAACGAGATTGCCGACACGCGCGCAGGGCTCCTCGATCGGCTGTTCCGCGGCGTCTCGGTCACCCGGCACAATGCCGAGCAAATCCACGATCGGCTCGATCCCGCGATCCGGCCAAGCGTGGTGCTGATGAACCCGCCTTTTTCGGCCTCGCCCCATGTCGAGGGCCGCTTTGCCGAAGCCGCCATTCGTCATGTCAGCTCGGCATTCGCGCGTCTCGCCGAAGGCGGCCGGCTCGTCACAATCACCGGCTACAACGTCGCTCCCGACAATCCCGCCTGCCGCGACACCTTTATCCGCCTGCAGGAAAAAGCCCGCGTCGTCTTCACTGCGACGATCAGCGGCAAAGTCTATGTCCGTCACGGTACGAGCATCGATACCCGGCTGACGGTCATCGACCGCGTTCCGGCCGATGACCCGCGCACCTTTCCGCCCTCGCCGGGAATAGCCGCTGATACCGCGCAGCTCCTTGAATGGGTCTCCCGCCTGGTCCCGCCGCGCCTGTCGGTTACAGCCTCATCCCCGCTGCTCGCCCCCGCCCCCGGATCAAGTCCGGGGCAGGCTATGTTTCCCCGGCCCGAGGCCGCCGCGCAGACAAAAGCCCCCGCATCTCAACTCGCGCTCGTCAAACGGCCGGCGCCAGTGCCGGATGTCGCCGAGATTGCATACGAGACGCGCGAGTGGATGCCGGATTCATCCGTCCGCCTGACCGCCAGCCTTTACGAAGGCTATGCGCTGCAAACTGTCCAGATACCCGGGGCAACACCGCATTGGACTTCTTCGACGCGATGGCCCGGATGTGACCGCACCATTCGATGTAGGTGGGGTCGCGACTGCCGACGAAGCGCGCGAACGCCCGGATGGCGGCAAGCCGCTGATTGCGGGTTTGGGCGCTGCAACCTCGGTCCGTCTCGAGATGGGCGAGGAACTGTAGCACGTGTCCGGACGTGAGGTCCCAGACCGCCAGCCGGTCCACGGGTTTGCGCACCTTCCGGCTGACGAAGGGCAGCAGCAGGCTGAAGGTGTCGCGATAGCTCTTGCGGGTGTTGCGGGCGAGATTGCGTTCGGTGACGATGTGCTCGCACAAGAAGCGGCGGAGCCAAGGGCCGAGGGTTGCGAGGTCAGACATGCAGACCTCCTTCCGCATAGCGAGCGAACCGCAGCGACGCCTGCTCCAGCAGCTCCGGCGTCATCGACAGGTAGACCTTTGTGCCCTCCAGATCGGCGTGACCGAGATAGGTGGAGAGCACCGGCAACAGCCGCTGCACATCGGCGCCCTGACGATACCAGCTCGTCAGGCGATGCACCGCGAAGCTGTGCCGAAGGTCGTGCAGGCGCGGGATCGTCCGACCGCCCGCCGCGCGGTGGACACCGGCAACGCACCTGAGTGTGTCGAACGCGTCCTGCACGGTGCTGCTGGCGAGCTGGGTTCCGTCCCGGTTCGCCAAGAGCAAGGCGTTCGGGCCGTCCACGAGCCTGGCTCGCCGGCGCCGGGACAGGTGGCTGGCCAGCACCGCGGCAAGCTGGGGCCCGACCGGGACCAGCCGGCTCTTGTAGAACTTCGCGGCCCGGATGGTCAGGACGGCGTTCGCTAGATCGACATCCATTCGCCGAAAGCAAGGTTGGTTGTGACGACGATCGAGGTGCGCTCGTAGAGCCGGCTGATCAGATGAAAGAGGAGCTGGCCGCCGGTCTGCGCGAAGGGCAGATAGCCGAGTTCGTCGAGGACAATAAAGTCCATGCGGGTGAGATATTCGGCAAGGCGGTCCTGGCGACCGGTGCGGGCTTCGCCCTCCAGCCGATTGACGAGGTCGACGACGGTGTAAAAGCGGCCTCTGGCACCGCGGCGGATGCAAGCCCGGGCAATGGCTATCGCCAGATGGCTTTTCCCCGTACCAGTTCCGCCAATCAGCACGGCATTGCGCTGCTCGGCGAGAAACGCGCCACTGGCCAAGTCGCGGATCTGCGCCTCGTTGACCGGCGTGCCAGTAAAGTCGAAGTCACTGATGTCCTTGGCCAGCGGCAATTTGGCAATGGTCAGCTGGTACTTGATCGAGCGTGCCTGCTTCTCGGCGATCTCGGCACTGAGCAAATCGCCGACAATGCGCGGCGGCTCGTGCCGGCGCTTGATGGCGGTGGCCATCACCTCGTCGTAGGCCGCACGCATGCCGTAGAGCTTCAGCTTTGACATCAGCTCGAGAACCTCGGTGCGCTCCATCACGAGGCTCGCCGCAGGCTGTCGTAGCGGGCACAATCGGCAATCGGCGCGTGCCGTAGCCGCAGCGCCTCTGGGGTCAAGATCGTTGCCGACGGTCCGGGATCGCGCTGGCGCGCCAGGATATTGAGGACGACGTCAGCGGAATTGACACCGCCGGCAAGGGCTTCGGCGCAAGCCGCCTCGACTGCGACGAGGCCGTCGGTGAGCACCGCCGATAAAATCTTGACCATTTGGCGATCGCCATCGTCGGAGCCTTTCAACCGGCGCCGTACTCGTTCCAGGCCGACTGGCAGCGGCCAATCCTTGAACGGGGCGCCGTTTCTGAGCGCGCCGGGCTTCCTGGCCAGTACCGGCACGTAATGCCAGGGGTCGTAGGTTGTCTCGCCGCGACCAAAGCGGCGCTCATGTTGGCCGACGATCGCGCCGTCCTGGCGGATCACGATGCGATCGGCATAGGCTTGGATCTCGACCGGCCGGCCGACGGCGCACGACGCGACCGAGTATTTATTGTTGTCGAACCGTACCAGGCAGGTCTTCGAGACCGCGGCTTGCGTCGCGTGAAACCCGTCAAACGGGCCGGTGATCGGCACCAGCTGCGGGCGTTCCGCCTCAAAGGCTTGCCAGATTGTGCAGTCGGCCAACTCGGGATGCCGGTGTGCCTTGGCTTATGTTCAACTGCACATAAGACCGACGCCGCGACCGGCGAGCATGGCGATCTCCTGGACCTGATCCGCCTCAACCGCAACCTGAATGGCCTTGGCGAAGTGATCGACGAAGCACGCCGCTTTCTCGCCCTGCCGCGTTCCCCGATCCCATCACCGACGGATCTCGGTCATATGCCACCCGCCGCGAGCGGCTCTTCCGAAGCGGCCCGTCGGCTGTTCGCTGCCGGACGGCCGCTTCCGGGCACGCCGGCCGAGGCTTATCTGCGCACCCGTGGTATCACCGGACGGCTCGACTGGCCCGCCTTGCGCTACCACCCGTCGGTTTACTATCGCGCCAGCAAGGGTGCTCCGCGCGAGAGCTGGCCGGCGCTGCTTGCCGCCGTCACCGATATCGACGGCAATATCACCGGGATCCAGCGCACCTGGCTCGATCCACGGCGGTCGACCAAGGCGCCGCTCGCCGATCCGCGCCGAGCCCTCGGTAATCTGCTCGGCAACGGCGTGCGCTTCGGCGAGGCGGCCGACGTTCTCGCCGCCGGCGAAGGCATCGAGACGATGCTGGCGCTGAAATCGGTCGTGCCCGATCTTCCCATGATTGCGGGACTGTCGGCCAACCATCTCGCCGCTCTTGATCTACCCCCGTCATTGCGCCGCCTTTATGTAGCGCGCGACAACGACGCCGCCGGCCGCCTCGCCGCGAACCGCTTGCGCGACCGCCATCAATACATCGACGTTCGCCAACTCGTGCCAGTGCATGCTGACTTCAACCTCGATCTCTACCGTCTCGGCGCCGGCACTATGCTCGCCCGGCTGACCGATCAGCTCGTCCCGGACGACCGCGTCCGCCTTCTCACCGGCCGGCGCGATCGGCAGTAACGCTTGCCGTTGCTGTTCTCGGGAGTCGCCGGAAGGAAGAAAGGGGTCCGGCAGCTACCACTGGGGATTCCCTGTCCACCTTAATACGTCTCGTCGGTCTTCTTATTGTGTCATACCGGACCGACCCGCCTGAAGGATGCGCGGTCCCCCCAATTTTGCCGGGCGTAGAGAGCGCGCTGAGGCGCGCGAGTCATATTAACGCCCGACAAAATCGGCTCCCCCGCGTCCCGCTCACGCGGCGCCTGGCGGCGTCCTTCACCCGGGCCGGCCGGTATGAAGAACGAAGACCATCCGTCAACACTCACAAGGAGGTCTTCCATGTCCCGTACCGACATCAACACACTCACGTTCCGCGATTCCGACACCGATCCGGAATTCCACGCCGCCTCGGCCACCGCGCATCTGCTCGATGAGCTCCAGCTCTGCGGCCATCGCCCGGGACAGGACGAACCCGATCCGCGACCCCTGCCCGAGCCCGATAGCGTCCACGGCCACCTCAATGTCGCAGTCGAAGCCCTCAGCACGATGCTCACCGGCACGCGCCTCGAGGACGATCTCGCCGACCTTCTGTGGTCGTTCGTCAACCTGTTCCACCGCAAGCTCGACCGCATCGAGCGCGAACTCGACAGCAACGAGCAGGCGCAGCGGCGCGGCCAGGCCGAGCAGGACGGCTCCGAAGTCAAGTCGGTCGAGCTCGAGCGCCTGATAGCGCAAGGGCTCAGCCTCATCGAGCGCCGCAACTCCTTCGAGTTCCTGCGCGAATACGCCGCCGAACTCTACGAAGTCGAGACCGGTTCCGCCTGGCGCCCGCGCGCCGGGTCGATGGTCAACCATCGCGCGCTCACCTCGTCGATGATCGACAGCCGGGAATTCATCGCCGCCCGACGCCGCGCCGACACCGAGGTGCTGGCTCCGGCCGGCGCCCGCATCGCCTTTACCGGCGGCGTCGAGTGCAACGATCACATCCGCATCTGGGAGGCGCTCGACAAGATCCGCGCCAAGCACCCCGACATGGTGCTGTTGCACGGCGGTAGTCCAAAGGGCGCCGAGCGAATCGCCGCCTGCTGGGCCGATAATCGCAAAGTTCCACAGGTCATCTTCAAGCCCGACTGGACCCGCGAAGGCCGCGCCGCTCCGTTCAAGCGCAACGACCGGCTGCTCGAAGCGTTGCCGATCGGCGTCGTCGTCTTCCCGGGCTCCGGCATCTCCGCCAATCTCGCCGACAAGGCGAGGAAGCTCGGCGTTCCGGTCTGGAGCTTCGTCGAGGCCAAGGCGGGAGACCGCGCTGCCTAGGCGCCTTCTCCCGATCATCCGATCCGGCGACCGCGCGGTCCGTTCCTCGGGCCGCGCGACCGTCATCGTCATGTGTCCGACAAAACCTGCGAGCTATAACGGAATGTGAATCAAAGCCTTCACGGAATTGGGCTTTGGGCGCGCTTTTTGACAAGCGCTGCCAATCGCGCAAAGAACAAACAGCGACAACGATCCAGGGAGGAAACCGATGCCTGAAGCTACTCACAACCGCGTCACCCTTCTCGGCCGCCTGACCCCCGACCCGGAAATCCGCTCAATCGACGGCGGCGACCAGGTCGCCACCTTCTCTGTTGCCACGACCGACACCTGGAAGAACCGGGCCGGCGAGCCGCAGGAACGCAGCCAGTTCCATCCGGTCGTCATCTGGAACCAAGCGCTTATCGAGGCGACCGTGCCCCATCTTAAAAAGGGTTCGCGCGTGCTGCTGGAGGGCGCGCTCGAGCACGCAGCTACGAAACCGAGCAGCAGACGCGCTACGTCAAGGAAGTTATGCTCAGGCCCTTCAACGGCTCGATCGCTATGCTCGACCGCGCCCCCGCGCAGCCGGCTGCCCAGCCTACGCCCTCGCGCCAGAGGCCGACGTCCTCCCGATGGCGCTAGCTCTAAATTACAAGCCTATTGATGCTGTAGGGTGGACGCCAGTCCACCAGCGCGTGTGTAGGAAGAGATGAGCACAGGCTCAGCTCTTCCGGGCGTTATGCTATGCTGATGCAGGTCGGCTTACGGGGAGAAGCAGCGATGGGGTATCAGACGATCGAGGCGAAACCGGTCAGCGGTGCGCTCGGCGCGATCATCGAGGGAATCGATCTGGCGCGCGAACTCGACAACGCTCAGGCCTCCGATCTCCATCAGGCCCTGCTCGACCATTGCGTCATCTTTTTCCGCGACCAGCAGCTGACGCCGGAGCGCCATCTGGCGCTTGGCCGGCGCTTTGGCGCCCTCAACATCCACGAATTTGTCGAGGCGATGCCCGGGCATCCGGAAATCCTCGTCGTCGCCAAATACGAGAGCGACACCAAGAATTTTGGCGGCGGCTGGCATTCCGACGTCACCTATCTCGACGAGCCGGCGCTCGGCTCGATCCTTTACGCGCTTGAAGTGCCCGACTATGGCGGCGATACGATGTTCGCCAATCAGTACATGGCCTATGAGGCGCTGTCGCCCGGCATGCAGCGGATGCTCGACGGGCTTGTCGCGGTGCACAGCGCGCGCAACATCTACGGCGTCGGCGCCGATAACGATTACGCCCGGCTGCAGGGCCTTTCGGCGATGACGATCAAACGCAGCGAAGCGGCGCACCGCGAGACCGAGCATCCGGTGGTCCGCACCCACCCCGAGACCGGCCGCAAGGGCCTCTATGTCAACCGCAATTTCACTGTCCGCTTCAAGGACATGACGATTGAGGAAAGCTGGCCGCTTTTGAACTTTCTCTACGAACAGGCGGTCAGGCCGGAATTCACCTGCCGCTTTCGTTGGGAGAAGGGGTCGGTGGCGTTCTGGGACAATCGTTGCGTGCAGCATTATGCGCTCAATGATTATCACGGCCAGCGGCGGGTGATGCACCGGGTGACGGTCAACGGCGACCGCCCGTTCTAGTGCGCCCCTCGGCGCGGCGACAAGGTATCGCGCGACAGATGCTCGAATTGCGGAGCACGAATGCCGCCGGCGAGACATTGCGCGAGTTGAGCTAAGCACGGCTGAAATCTATTGACGAGATCGTCGCCAACGACATGGTGCTGCTTGGCATCCCAGAGCCGGTGGCGAACGCCATCTGCGCATCGCTGGGCAACTCGACCTGATGGGCTGGCGTTTATCTTCAAGCTGGCGCTATGCACTATGTGCCGTTGTGACGCGTGGTCGCGGTCCACGGCAAAAAACCGGAAAGTGAACGAGCAGCCAGGACCCGATTATCGGCCACTCTAAGTCTGGTCTAGTTGTGTGATGATGTGGTCTCTCCGAAGCAACGGCTTCGTTGGATACACAGCAAGGAAATCCTTCCAATGACTTTTCTTGGACCTCTCAAGTTGACCATAGTTGCTGGCTTTGCCGCAGGGTCGCTTCTCGGTCCGCGTGCCGGTCTTGCCGACACCAATGACGCGGCTGTGATGACCAGTGGTAAGATTACGTTGCCGCAAGCGATCGCCGCCGCCGAGAATCAGACCGGCGGCAGAGCGATCGGCACCGGCATCGAGGACCAGGGTGGCGCATTTATCTCGAGGTTCAGGTAGTAAAGGGCAACGAGCAGCAAAAGGTTCTTGTCGATCCCCATAGCGGTCAAGTAGTTAAGACGGTAAAGGATGACAACGAGCAGAACGAGAACGGCGGCGAGCACGAGGACGACTGAGCTCGCCACGATAGGAGGAGCGACTCGCGGCAACACCCGTGAGGCGCTCTCTTTACTCCTCTACCCTTATGGGTGGCTTGAGGGCACCATTACCTGGAGACCCAACCTGTCGCGCCTCTCGGCAGAAAGAGGGGGGTAATTAGGGAGGTCGGAACTCTCGCCCCGCTGATCTAAGTCTGGCCTAATTCTCGTGTGATGGGCTCTCTCGCGGATGGACTGAGAAGGGGCATCCGATGACAAGTCCGGACAGGGGCCGCACACGCTCCTGGGCTGCGGGAGGCATGGCTCTGGCTCTAATTGCCTGTCTGACCGGTGTGCCAGGCATCGCCGCGGCCGAGCAGGCAGTTCAGGCCGAGAAGAACCCGCCGGGCGACATTCCCGACGACCAGGTCTTTGTGTCGTACCGCTCGCCCTTTGGCTTCACGTTGCAAGTCCCGGAAGGGTGGTCGCGCGCAGACCGCCCGAATGGCGTCCGCTTCTTCGACAAGTACAACATCATCGATATTGATGTGGCGCAGTCCGCAGCGGCGCCAAACGCCAACTCGGTCCGCTCGCGCGAGGCGGCCGCGCTGGCGTCCGGCGAGCATGCCGTCGAGATCGCTTCGGTCAAGGACGTCAAGCTCAAGGGCGGACCCGCTGTCCGCATCGTCTACACCGCGAACTCCGAGCCGAACCCGGTCACCAGCAAGCAGATCCGGCTCGAGCACGAGCGGTTCATCTTTTTCAAGGACGGCAAGACCGCGATCGCAGATTTCGCGGCGCCGCAGGGCGCCGACAACGCCGATCAGTGGCGCCTCATGGCGAACTCGTTCCAGTGGCTGTAAGCGTGCCGGCGCTGTGCGCCTTCGAGCTCTACCGGTTCTACCACACCGGGTTTGACGAGATCATGGCGCTGCGTGGCGTCGACCTAAGCGTCAAGCGCGGCGAGTTCGTCGCCCTCGTCGGCCCCTCCGGCAGCGGCAAGTCGACGCTACTCGCCTGTCTCTCCGGCCTCGATGAGCCGGATGGCGGATATGTCGAAGTGATGGGCGAGCGGCTGACGCGGCGTCCCGAAAGCGAGCGAGGCCGTCTCCGCGCGCAGCACATCGGCATGCTCAGACAGAGCGGCAATCTATTCGACCATCTTACGGTCGGCGGCAATGTCGCCCTGCAGATGAAGCTCGCCCGCCGTGGCGATCTCGGCCGCGTTCCCGGGCTGCTGCAAAGCCTCGGCCTGGAAGCGCGCAGCGACGCCTTCCCGTCGCATTTGTCGGGCGGTGAAGCCGCCCGCGCCAGTCTTGCCGTCGCGCTCGCGGCGATGCCGGAGGTGCTGATGTGCGACGAGCCGACCGCCGAAGTGGACGCCGAAAACGAGGAACGTGTGCTCGACCGGCTCGGTGAGGCATGCCATTCGGGCACGGCGGTTCTCGTCGCGACCCACAGCGTCGCAGTGGCGCGCCGCGCCGACCGGGTCGTCACGATCAGGGATGGTTGGATTGCCCCTGACTGAGATCTTGTTCGAGGCCGATCACGCCTCCCGCAGCTTCACCAATGGCATCCACGTGGGTGCCCTGGTTGACGCCTCTTGCCAGGTCATCGCCGGCGAGCGGATCGCGATTGTCGGCCCGTCGGGCAGCGGCAAATCGACCCTCTTAAACCTGATGGCGGGGCTCGACGAACCCAGTTCGGGACGCATCGGCTGGCCGGCGCTCGGCCCGGCCTCGGCGCTGCGGCCGCGGCAGATCGCCATCGTCTTTCAGACGATCAGCCTAATTCCGTCGCTGACCAGCCTCGAAAATGCGGAGTTGCCGCTTCTGCTCGCTGGCCGCGAGGAGGAGGCCGAATCGAGCGCCCGCGCGGCACTGGCAGTGTTTGGTATCGCGGATCTGGCCGGCCATCTGCCGGAGGAGCTCTCGGGCGGCCAAGCCCAACGCGTCGCGCTGGCTCGGGCGATCGTGGGGTCGCCGCGCCTGGTCCTGGCCGACGAGCCGACCGGGCAGCTCGATCGCGTCGCGAGCGCCGCCGTGCTCGATCGCATCGTCGCCTGGGCCGAACGCTCCCGGTCCGCCCTCGTCGTGACGACCCATGACGAGGCCGTCGCCGAGCGCATGCAGCGGATCTGGCGGATGGATCACGGTCATCTGGATGCCCCCGGAAGGAGTGGCTAGGTTGCTTCGGTTGTGGACGCTCGGACTGCTGCGCGCGCGTTTCGGCAGTCTGTTGGCGGCCGCGGCCGGCGTCGCTCTTGCCGTCGCGTTGCTCGCCTCGCTCGGCGCCTTCGTGCGTGCGAGCACGGCGTCGATGACGGAGCGCGCGATCGCCGCCATTCCGGTCGATTGGCAAGTACAGCTGCTCGTCGGCGCCGACCGCGTCATGATCGAGGATGCTGTGCGCAAAGCGGCATCGGTGCGCAAGGCGAAGTGGGTCGGCTACGCCGACGTACAGGGGCTCGAGGCCGCAACGGGGGGCACCGTGCAGCTGACGGGGCCCGGGCAGGTGCTCGGCCTCGCCCCCTCCTATATCGCGAGTTTTCCGGGGCAATTCCGCCTCCTCCTCGGCGCGCTCGATGGCGTGCTAGTCGCCCAGCAGACGGCAGCAAACCTGCATGTCGGGATCGGCGACATCGTGACAATCCATCGCGCGGCGGAGCCCGACGCGACGGTGCGCGTCACCGGGATCGTCGATCTGTCGATCGCCGACCAGCTGTTCCAAGCGGTCGGCGTGCCGCCGAGCGCTGCTCCGCAGGCGCCGCCCGACAACGCGCTGTTGGTGCCGGCGGCGCTGTGGCACCAGCTCTTCGACCGGCAGGCCGCGGCCCGGCCGGATACCGTGCGCGACCAGCTCCATTTAGGACTCGATCACGCCAGCCTGCCGCAGGATCCGGTCGCGGCCTATGTCGCGGCTGACGCGCAGGGCCGCAATTTCGAGGTGCGCTCCGTCGGCAAGGCATTGCTCGTCGACAACCTTGCCGCGCGGCTCGGCGCGGTCCGCGAGGATGCGCTCTATGCGCGCGTCTTGTTCCTGTTCCTCGGCGCGCCCGGCGTGATCATGGCGGTGCTGCTGACCGTGATTGTCACCGCGTCGAGCACCGACCGTCGGCGTCGCGACGAGGCGCTGTTGCGGATACGCGGCGCCGGCAGCCGGCAGATCCTGACACTGTCGGCAGCCGAGGCCGCGATGGTGGGCCTTCTTGGCGTCGTAGCGGGCAGCATCCTGGCCGAGATCGTTTCACGTGCACTCTTCGATGCAAGTGTGGCGACGGGTCGTGGAGTGGCATGGCTAGCCGGCGGCGGCGCGCTCGGGCTCGGACTGTCGCTCGCCGCCATCCTGATGCCGGCGTGGAGCCGCACCCGCCATGCGACCGTCATCAGCGTTGCCCGGGTCGCCGAGCCACGGCAGCGCGCGTTGTGGGCGCGCGCCTATCTCGACGCCATCCTGCTCGCCCTTGCCGCGGCGGTGTTCTGGCAATCGGCGGCTTCGGGATATCAGGTCGTGTTGGCGCCGGAGGGTGTCACCGCGACCTCGGTCGATTACACTGCCTTTCTCGCCCCGGCGCTGCTGTGGATCGGGCTGGGTCTGCTGACGGTACGCCTCGCGCGCAGCGGCCTGTGGCGCGGGCGTGCCATGGTCTCGCGGATCCTCAGGCCGCTCGCCGGATCGCTGTCGGGCATCGTCGCCACGACCTTCGCCCGGCGCAGCCGGCGGCTGACGGTCGGCATCGCGCTGGCGGCGCTGGCCTTCGCCTTCGCCGCCTCGACGGCGATATTCAACACGACCTATCGGGCGCAGGCGCGGGTTGATGCAGGGTTGACCAACGGCGCCGACGTCACCGTGACCGGCACCACGGCGGCCCCAGCCGCCGACGCGCTCGACGCGTTGCGCAGGCTCCCGGGCGTGATCGCTGCCGAGCCGATGCAGCATCGCTACGCTTATGTCGGCACCGACCTCCAGGACCTCTACGGCATCGACCCAGCTGCGATCGGCCATGCCACAGACATGTCCGACGCCTATTTCGCCGGCGGCGGTGCGAAAGCAGCTTTGGCCGCGCTCATCCATACGCCGGACGGGGTGCTGGTGTCCGAGGAGACCGTGACCGATTACCAGCTGACACCGGGCGATCGGATCAATCTG
Organism: uncultured Alphaproteobacteria bacterium; assembly: GCA_963777435.1. Lineage (GTDB taxonomy): Bacteria > Pseudomonadota > Alphaproteobacteria > ATCC43930 > CGMCC-115725 > AP-15. The sequence continues at coordinate 25,568 of CAVZQT010000003.1, read as the reverse complement.
CGCCTGCAGAGCGCCGTGGATCACCAGTATCACGCTGTTCCGTTCCATTTCATCGGCGTGGTGCGGGAGTTCCCGACGGCGCCGAAGAACTCCTTCCTGGTGGCAAACGCGGACTATGTCGCCGATAAGACCGGTTCGCCGGCCCGCGAGGTCGTGCTGATGCGAGTGAAAGGTGATCCAGGCGTCGTCACCGTAGCCGCGGAGCAGGCGGTCGCGGGGCTGCCCGGCACGAAGGTCAGCAATATCGGGCAGGCGCAGCACTTGATCGGGTCGAGCCTGACCGCAGTCGACCTCGCAGGCTTGACCCGGCTGGAGCTGGCTTTCGCCCTGTTGATGGTGGCGGCTGCAGCCGGGCTGGTCCTGGGGCTCGGTCTCGCCGATCGGCGGCGCTCCTTTGCCATTCTGACGGCGCTCGGCGCCGAGCCGCATCAGCTCGGTGCTTTCGTGTGGAGCGAAGCCGCTCTCTTCTTCGCGGCCAGCGCCTTGGTCGGTCTCGCCGCCGGCGCGGCGATCGCCTACGTTCTGACCAAATTATTGACCGGGGTCTTCGATCCGCCGCCAGAGGCGCTGTCGATGCCTTGGCTCTACCTCGGTTGCCTGATCGGCGTCGCCGGGCTGGCGGTGGCGGCGGCGGCCATCGGGGCCACCAGCTCGGCACGCAGCGGTGTCCTCGAGAAGCTGCGCAGCGAGGGCTGAGCCGGTAGGCGGGAACAAGGATGAGCGGTCGATGCGGGTTCTTCTGGTCGAGGACGACGCGCTGATCGGCCGGAGCCTCGTGCGCGCGTTCCAGGATACCGGGGACGCCGTCGATTGGGCGTGCACCGGTCCCGATGCGCTGCTGGCGCTGCGGGCCGGCCGCTATTCAGCGGTGCTGCTCGATCTCGGCTTGCCCGGACGATCGGGGCTCGAGGTGCTGAAGGATATGCGGCACAGGCGCGACACGACGCCAGTATTGATCGTCACGGCGCGCGACGATGTCGAAACCCGGGTCGCCGGCCTCGACGGCGGCGCCGACGACTTCATCATCAAGCCGTTCGATTTCGACGAGTTGGCTGCGCGCCTGCGCGCGGTGGTGCGGCGCCATGCGGGGCACACGACCTCGCAGATCGGCTCGGCCGAGATCGTCCTCGACCTCGCCAGCCACGAGGCGAGCTACCGCGGCAAGACCGAGGTGCTGCCACAGCGCGAGTTCGCGCTGATGCATGCCTTGATGGAACGTCCCGGGGCGATCCTGTCGCGCAGCCAGCTCGAGGAGGCGCTCTACGGCTGGGGCGAGGAGATCGAGAGCAATGCGATCGACGTGCTGATTCATTACCTGCGGCGGCGGTTCGACAAGGAGGTGATCCGGAACGTCCGCGGCAGCGGCTGGATGGTGCCGAAATGACCGGCACAGTCTCGCTGCGCGGGCGCCTGACGCTGTGGTTCACGATGCTCTTGGCCGCGATGGGCCTGATCAGCGGCATCGCCGCCTATCTGATCACTCGCCACGATCCGGACCGCTTCGTCGACGATCAACTGCGACAGATCGCGGCGCAGACCGGCGACCCGACAGGCGTCGCGGCGCAGCCGGCGCGGGCCGGGCTCGATCCGAGCGATGTTATCGCCGTCCAGGTCTGGGATGCGGCCGGCCGTCTGCTGCGGGCGACGCCGCCGGGCATCGCCTTGCCGCGCCAGACCGCCACCGGCTTTTCCGAGCCGGCTAGCGCCGGTGAGCGCTGGCGGACCTATACCCTCGCCAGCCCCGAGCGGACTGTCCAAGTCTCGCAGCGCCTGGCGGTAGTGCAGGAGATCGCGCTCGGCGCAGCCTGGCAGGCGATCGCGCCGGTGCTGCTGCTGATCCCGCTGTCGTGGCTGCTCGTCCAGCTGCTCGTCGGCCGCATCCTGCGGCCTCTCGACACGCTCGCGCGCGACCTGGAGGACTGGGCGCCCGACGCCCGCGCGCCGCTCGCCGCTAACGGTATTCCGCGCGAGGTGGCGCCGCTCGTCGCCGCTGTCAACGCCACCCTCGCCCGCCTCGCCGAGGCGCTCGCCCTGCAGCGCCGGTTCGTCTCGGATGCGGCGCATCAGCTGCGGACACCGCTGACCGCGCTCCGCCTGCAAGTCGGAAACCTCAAACGTGCCGGTGCACAGCACGACCCCGGTTTGCTCGACGACATGGAACAGGGGCTGAAGCGGATGTCGGCACTGACCGCGCAGCTCCTCGCGCTCGCCCGCACCGAGGCCGCCTCCGGCAGCGCCGAGCCCAGCAGCACAGATCTGGCGGCGGCAATCGATGAGGCGATCGCCGCTACCACGCCGCTCGCCGCCGCCCGGAAGGTCGCCATCTCCGGCGCGCCGAAGACCGTGATCGAGGTCGCCGCGGCACCGTACGAGCTTGCCGTTCTGTTCACCAACCTGATCGACAACGCGGTGCGCTATACCCCGGCAGGCGGACGGGTCGAGATCCGGATCGAGCCGGGCGGGGACACCGTCGCGGTGGAGATTTGCGACACCGGTCCGGGTCTGCCGGAGGAGATGCTCGCCCGCGTATTCGAGCGCTTCACGCGCCACACCGAGGATGGTGAGGGCACCGGTCTCGGCCTCGCCATCGTCCGAGCCATCGCCGACCGGATCGGCGGCCGCGTATCGTTGCGCAACCGCACTGGCGCCAGAGGTCTGGTCGCACGCGTCGAACTGCAGGCGAACGTGTCGCCCACCTGGCGACTACACGCAACATTCGTGTCGGCGTGACACACCGGAGACGATGGGTCCTTTTGCTCACCGCAATCCTTGCGGTCGCAGCCGCCGCTGTGCTGGGGCTCGGCGCGGTTGGATGGCTGCATCGAACACAGGCTCGCACCGAGCCGCCCGAGCCGGCTGTTCCGGTCGTCGCCGGCCGAGTCGAGCAGGCCGATGTGCCGCTCTACCTGACCGGCATCGGCACCGTGCAGGCGTTCAACAGCGTCCTGGTTAAGGCACGTGTAGACGGTCAGGTCGTCAAGATCGACTTCGCCGAGGGCCAAGAGGTTCGCGGCGACGATCTCATCGCCGAACTCGATCCGCGTCCCTACGCGGCGGCGCTCGCGCAAGCGAAGGCGGTACAGCTCAAGGACAAGGTACTGCTCGAGAATGCGCAGCTCGATCTTGGGCGCTACCGGACTCTGGCCGCCCAGAATTCGATTGCCCGCCAGCAGCTTGATACCCAGGCCGCCCTCGTCGAACAATATCGAGCGGCGATAAATGCTGATCAGGCCCAGATCGATCTTGCGGCGTTACAGCTGAGCTACTGCAGCATTCGCTCGCCGATCGACGGCCGCCTCGGAATGCGCCTTGTCGATGTCGGCAACATCGTGCGAGCGACCGACACGACCGGGATCGCTACCATCAACCAGATCCATCCCATCTCGGTCGTCTTCGCATTGCCTGCCGATACGCTGCCTGAACTGCGCGATGCGATGAAGAAAAGCGATGTCGCAGTCGCGGCGGAAGCCAATGACGGACGGCGCCTCGCCACGGGCAAGCTTGCCGTCATCGACAATCAGATCAATACCACGACCGCGACGATCAGCTACAAGGCTGTGTTCACCAATACCGATAACGCGCTGTGGCCAGGACAATTCGTCAATGTTCGCGTCTTGGTCGGCACCCGCCGCGGCGCCGTCGCGGTGGCGGCCACGGCGGTCCTGCGCGGCCCCGACGGGACCTACGCGTTCGTGATCGGGCAGGACCACCGCGTCGCAAAGCGCGCCGTCAGGGTCGCCTGGTCCAATAAGGAATTAGCCGTCATCGATGACGGGCTGGCGCCGGGGCAGCAGGTGGTGACGGATGGACAATATCGCATCCAGGCCGGCACTCTGGTCGATGCGGCGTCTCCCGCAGCGGGGGCCGAGCGATGAACATTTCGGCGCCGTTCATCCTGCGGCCGATCGCGACGACGTTGCTTGTAATTGGGCTGATCGTCATTGGCATAGTCGCCTACGTGTTGCTACCGATCGCCGGAGTGCCACAGGTCGATATTCCGACGATCCAGGTCGCCGCGGATCTACCTGGCGCCAGCGCCGAGACAATGGCGTTGTCGGTGGCGGCGCCGCTCGAAAAGGCACTCGGGCTGATCTCGGGGGTGACGTCGCTCAGCTCGACCAGCGCACTGGGGAGGACCCGAATCACCGTCGCATTCGATCTCGGCCGCAATGTCGACGGCGCCGCGCAGGACGTCCAGACGGCGATCAGTTCCGCGGCCGGCTTGTTGCCGAGGAACCTGCCGAACCCACCGACTTACGAGAAGGTCAATCCCGCGGACGCGCTGTTGATGTCAATCGCGGTCACCTCGGACGATCTGCCGATCTCGACCGTCGACGGCTATGCCGAGACCTATCTCGCGCCCAAAATCTCCCGTATCCCCGGGGTCGGGCTGGTCGATTTCCACGGCGAGCAGAAGGCCGCCGTGCGCGTCCAGGTCGATCCAACCGCCGCGGCCGCGCTCGGGTTGAGCCTAGAAGAAATCCGCAGTGCCCTGTCGGGCGCAACCGTCAATGCACCCAAAGGCATCATCGACGGCCCCAATCGCTCGGTCACGCTGGAGACTTCGGACCAGCTGTCGGATCCGAGCGATTTCGGCGCCGTGGTAATCGGCTACCACAACGGCGCGCCGGTGCGGGTGCGCGACATCGGCCGCGCCGTCGACGGTGTCGAAGACGTTCGGCAGGCGGCTTGGCTCGGGGACAAACGAGTGGTCATCATCGATGTCCACAAAGAGCCCGGCTACAACATCAACGAGACCGTCCAGCTGGTGAAGGATGCCCTCCCCGGGTTACGCCACACCCTGCCGCCCTCGGTGCGCTTGCGAATCCTCGGCGACCGCACCCAGACGATTCGCGGCTCGGTGGCGGGCGTGCAGCAGACGATGGCGATCAGCATCGGCCTCGTCGTGCTGGTCGTGTTCCTGTTCCTACGCCACGCGGCGGCGACCCTGATTCCGAGCGTGGCGATCCCGGTGTCGCTGTTGTGCAGCTGCGCCGCGATGTACCTCTTCGGCTACACGATCGACAACGTCTCGCTGATGGCGCTGACGATCGCGGTCGGCTTCATCATCGACGACGCGATCGTCATGGTCGAGAACATCATTCGCCATGTCGAGGCGGGGCAGCAGCCTTTGGAGGCTGCCCTGGCGGGATCGCGCGAGATCGTGTTCACGATCCTGTCGATGACCCTGTCGCTGGTCGCCGTCTTCATCCCGGTCTTGTTGATGGGCGGTCTGGTCGGGCGCCTTTTCCGCGAGTTCGCAGTAACGATCAGCATTGCGCTGTTGATGTCAGCAGTCGTGTCGCTGACCGTCACGCCGATGATGTGCGGCTGGATGCTGCGGCCGGCCGAGCACCTTAAGGAAAACCGGCTCGCCGTGGCGCTCGAATCGGCCTTTCAGCGATCGCTGCGATTTTACGACAAGGGGTTGCGCTGGGCGCTGCGCCATCCGCAGGTGATGATCGCTATCATGGCAGTCGCAGTCGCGGCGACCGTTTGCTTCTACCTGATCGTTCCGAAGGGATTTTTTCCGCAGCAGGACAACGGACTGATCGTCTGCACGACGGAAGCGGCGCCGGACATCTCTTATGCCGCAATGGTCGAGCGCCAGGCCGCGCTCGCCAGGGTGATCACGGCCGATCCGGATGTCGGGACTGTATATTCCTGGGTCGGTGGTGAATTCGGGCCTCAACAGCGGCCGAATCATGATCGATCTCAAGGCGTTGGCCGAGCGCAGCGCCAGCGCGACCGCGGTATTGGCGAGGCTGCGCAAGGCCGCGAGGAAGGTGCACGGCATCGCGCTGTTCGGGCAGCCGCGCCAGGATGTGCAGATCGGCGCGAAAATCAGCAAGACGCAATACCAGTACACCCTGCAAGACCCTGATGTAACCGAGCTGTTCCAATGGGCGCCCGTCGTCATGAAGCGTCTGGCGTCATTGCCCGAGCTTCAGGACGTGACCGGCGACCTGCAAACAGCTGCGCCGCGCATGATGCTGAAGCTCGACCGCGATACGCTCGGCCGGCTCGGCATCACGCCACAGTCCGTCGACGACGTGCTCTACGACGCCTTCGGCCAGCGGCAGGTCGCGACCATCTTCACACAATCGGACCAGCGCCGCGTCGTGATCGAGGTAGACCCTCGCGCGCAAGACGATCCCGACGTGCTGACCCGGCTTTATGTACGGTCCAATAGCTCCGGTAAGCTAGTGCCACTGGCGGCGTTGACCGCGCTGCAGAACTCGCTTGCGCAGCTGACGATCAATCATCAGGACGGATTTCCGTCGGTGACGTTGTCGTTCAATCTCGCGCCCGGCGTTTCGTTAGGCCAGGCGGTCGGCGCGATCGAGCAGGCGGAGCGATCGCTCGCAATGCCGGCCGCGATGACCACTCGGTTCGAAGGTGCAGCGAAGGTCTTCACGACCTCCCTCGCCAGCCAGCCCTATCTGATCGCCGCGGCCATCCTCGCCGTCTATATCGTGCTCGGCATTCTCTACGAGAGCTTCGTCCACCCGATCACGATCCTGTCGACGTTGCCGTCGGCCGGCGCCGGCGCGTTCGCGGCATTGATCCTGCTGCATTACGAGTTCACGCTGATTGCATTGATCGGCGTCATTCTCTTGGTTGGCATCGTCAAGAAGAACGCGATCATGATGGTGGATTTCGCGCTCGATGCTGAGCGTCGGCGGCAGCTCGCGCCGGCGGCGGCGATCTACGAAGCAGCTCGGATGCGGTTTCGTCCGATCATGATGACGACGATGGCGGCGCTGCTCGGCGGCCTGCCGCTCGCGCTCGGCACCGGAGCCGGCTCCGAGCTGCGCCGGCCGCTCGGCATCACGATCGTCGGCGGCCTCCTCGTGTCGCAGCTCCTGACGCTGTATACGACGCCGGTTGTTTATCTTTATCTGAGCAAGGTCGCGGCACTGAAACCGTGGCGGCGCCGACGGCCATCAGCGGCTCCAACCCCAACGGCTCACAAACCCGCTGCCGCAGAATGAGGGCGGTGACCGATGGCGCCTCAGCAACGCGCGAACAGCCGCGAAAAGCAAGATCCGTCGAGGAGCGCGGCCGATTGGATCACGGTCCGCTCAGGGTGGCCCGGAGCGATTCGGGTAAGACGGTGAACGTCGGCTCTTGGCACATCTCGGGCAGATGGCGGAGGGAGACGAACGACGGCTTCTAAATCGAGAGGAGACTTCCGGGACGTAGGAGAAGAATGCCCGCAATGGGGTCGGTTTGACTCATTCAATCGACGTCGGCTCAACGGCTGGAATCCGGCGCGAAGGCGTCATCGCACACGCCGCGAGTTCTGCTCGCCACCCGACTATCCATTCAGAGCTATCGGCGCGAACAGATCGCGTTGGGTCAAAGGCTGAGCGAGAATTCCTTAAGCTCCGGATCGACCCGCCCAGTCCCTCCCCTATCCTTCTTGCCGCGCCTGTGGGGCGGGTCCGCAGGATTTAAAAGCGGGCTCGCCCTCGGCGCGGACGCCACGGTTCCGTGTTGATGCTGCCGGCTGCCGCAACCGGCAGCCGGCCGAACTCGGGCAGCGATAATCGACGCTCTCGTTAATTTCCAGGCCGATATCTCGGTCGCCCTCCGCGCGCGGCCGAGTGGTTGGCCGTCGTCGGCGTGGTCCTTACCCGTCGACGACTGCTACCTGCCGTGTCATCGAGCATGCTGAGCCTGCAACCCCTCATGATCAGCCTGCCGTATGGCGTTTGGAGCCACGATGCTGGGTTGTGACCGTGTTGCCGCTGATTTACGCGCCTGCATCAGCCTGACTTCCATTCACATGCCCGACTGTTGGGCTTTGACCGATTGGTTGCCGTCGGCTTGTACCAACCGCGGCTAGCCGCCAAGCACGACTTGAGGATCCAGGGCGGATGCCCAGCGCCGGCTGCGTCGGTGGACGCTCTGAGCGAATGAACCGCGAGCCGGCTTCCGTTTGGGTCCCGCAAACCCTTCCCTGCATGTCTCTGTAACCGCAAGATCCCGCCGTCGCCGCCGCCAACCTCTGCGGCGAAAGAATTTCCCCGGCCGGCAGGTTTTTACGGGTCAGCGGAGCGTGGACCCGTGAGCCGGCCTCCTCGCGGCCGCTGCGCTGCAAATTCTCCCGCCTTCGAGGTCCTCCGCTCTACTCCGGCCGCTCTGCTTCGCTCGCGGTGTCGGCGGCGCCTTTACGGTCTCCGAGCGCCGAAACATCGCAGGGACGGGCTCTGCGAGACACCCAAAGGAGAGCAGTCATGGCGATCACCCTCGGCACCTTCACCAAACTCGACGACGGCGTCTACACCGGCATGCTCAAGACCCTCAACGTCAGCGCGGCACTGACCGTCGTCCCGGTCGACAAGATGTCCGACAACGCTCCTGACTATCGGGTCTATGCCGGCCAGCGTTACGAGATCGGCGCCGGCTGGAGCCAGGTCGCGAAGTCGAGCGGCGAGACCTATCTGAACCTCAAGATCGGGGCACCTGAGTTCGGGCCGAACTGGGTCCGCTGCCGCCTCGTCAAGCTCGAGCATCCGGCCGAAGACGGCGCCACCCACATTGCCTTGTGGGAACCGCGCGACCGCTAACGGCAACGCCCCGCCGCTAATCCGGCGGGGCTTTTCCTCATTCATCCGCATCCGAATTCCAGGGCGCTGGAGGTCGGTGGCATCGGCATCTCATACGGCGAGCCCCTCGGGGCGGGTCAGCCAAACGCGAATTTCCGGTAAGCCGAACACGCCCCGCAATGCGATTGCTTTCTCGCAGCAATTGCCCGCGAGCGGCACGCCGGCATCGATCCCAGCGGCGCGCCCGGCAGAGGGTCGCCGGGCCGGTGACCCCTCGCCTCTTCCGCTATTACGCAGCGTCAGACCGTGGCGGCGCCCGACGCGCCTGTGCGAGCCGATCGAGCACCGCCTGCGACCGGCGGATCAGCTGATCGGCCTCGCGCATCCAGTCATCAAGATCGCTGAACTCGAATTCCTTGCGCGCGAGCGGGGTGAGCCGCAGCGGCTCGGCCGCGTGCGGCGCTGTATCCGGCAGGTCGGCATCGTCCACTCCACGCGCCCGGCCCATCGCCACGTGCCCATCGCGCCGCAGCGCGCGGCGGGGTGGTGCTGCTGTTTCGCGCAATGGCGCCAGGTGTTTGAGCCCGAACAGGCGGCGCTTTGAGCGATGGGTGACTTCGATCGCGATGCCGCGCGCGACAAACGCGTCGAGGAGTGCAGCGGCATTCTTGACCGCGATATCGAGGCCGCGGGCAAGCGAGGTAGCGGAGACGATGGGTGCCGCCGCCAGGATGTCTATCGCCGCGGCGGCATGCGAATCCCGCCGCCGGCCGCGGATCGCGGCGCGCGCGGCAAGCCATTGCCGTTCCAATAGGCGCAACAGGGCAATGCCGGCTTCCGCCTCCTCGGCGAGCGCTTTGAGGAACCCTGTCGTCCACAGCTCGGTCGGCCGCGGCAGCGCGGAAAAGGCCTGGGCGCCGGTCAGCAGTGGGACGGCGATGGGCAACAGCCCGCAATGCTGCCAATGCCGGGCGAGCGCGGCGCGCAACGCCGGGCGGTCGCCGCCATTATCGAGCCAAGCGCGCACCCCGAGGGCGGCGCCGAGCAACGGCGAGGCCTGCCCATTCGCCGACAGTGCCGCGGCGGCGTGCTCGATCGCTTGCGTCTGGGCCGCGTCGGGCTGGACGAACCAGCGCCAGAGTCCGTAGGCATGACGCGCCGCCTCGAAAATGACGCCGCGATCGATGATCGCGGCGGCCCGGTCCATCCGGAAGCGGACCCCTTCGATCACCGCGGCGAGATGCCAGGGGTCGATCACCAGCCCGTCATAAGCGGCGTGGCGGCGGACGGCATCGAGCCGGATCCGCCACAGCCAGGCGGTGGTGAGCGGATGCCCGCTCAAGAGCGCGTCGAGGCGCGCGATCGCCGCTGCGGCCTGTTCGAGGGCGGCGGAGAGTGCCGCGAATCGGTCGAACATCGCGGGTGCGGCGCGGATCGATTCGCCGCGTGCGGTGATGCCGGCCGGCGCCGACAGCGCTGTCATCGGCGCCGCGCGTGACGCGAAGGGCACCCGCACCGCGGGTACGCGCGGTCGCCATGGGGTACGTAAGAGGACCGACACAAGCGGGCCAAAAACAACACGATTCCTAAGACTTGGCTCGATGGAGTGCAAGGCGCAGGCAGCGGCGGCATGACGTCAGCTTACCTTTATCGGCCTTATCCGTACAATAAGGTCGGAAGCTGTTGGGTCCGGTTTGCGGAGCTGCCGTATGTCCGATAATGACAATTGTCGGAACTCCGTGTGAAGTTGTTGTCACGTTATCAACAGTGTTTGTCGTTAAACTGACAACTCTGTTCGGCGTTTGTGATTGAGATACTTATTATTGTCATGTACTTTCCAATTACTGAGGGCCACCGAAGCCCGAAATTAGCCGAGAGTGGTTGCTCTGCCCAAAGCCGGACGCCCCAGAACTGGCTCGGCAAGTGCTGGTGAATATCGGCTCCAATGGCGAACTGGCATGCCCCAGCTTTGTCTCCGTTCGCACTGCTTTGCCAGCCGGTTCCAAGCGTAATCAGGCTAAAATCGACAGATCCCCGATTTCCGACGCATTCTTCGCAAAGCCTGACGGTCGATCCGGCGTTGGGTTCGCGCTTGGCGCGTCGCCGGAGTATCGATCCGCAGGCGTACTTCGCCCCCGACGGATGCCGCCCACTCCTGCGCCCGAGGTTATTATCTAGCTGGATCAGAGATTTCGTCTGGTCGAGAATAGAGCTGTTAGCGCCGGGCATCGCGAGGCGCACTCGGAAGCAATCCGTTTTGACGACATCCTCCGCGGTCAAAATTGACGGCAAACCACAGCCCTGCGCGTGCCCTGGTTCCTCGGCTTCCAATCTTTCGTTCATCTATTTTGGATCGTTGCACTCCCGCTTTCGCGGGTGCTGCCTGGCGTCGATACCTGGCTGGTGATGCTCTTGATCCTTAAAGCGCTATGGCGAGAACGCCCATAGGGACAGCGCTGCCGCGCGCCGACGAGTTCGCGACACAGGGGATCGCGGCGCCTCGATCTGGGGTCGGATCACCGGTGCCGCCCGGCTGCTGTCAACGCCGGAGAGAAGATGCATCGGCGGGCCGGAGTAAAAATGCATCACGGACGGGGCCAGGCCGCACCACGGCGAACTCCGCTTTCCAGCTCGATTGATTGAGCCTACTTTCCCGTCCCGACCTGGGGACCCTTGGCCGCGGCGCGCAGCGTAGGGGATGGGAGGAGCGGAGCCACGCGCAGCAACGCGAGCATGGCGAGGACCGAACCTTCCCCGTAGCGAGCACCGCGGCAGGCTGACCGCCGGTCGGGTTACGTCCGCCGCTGTCGCTGCTTGCGAACACAACGCCTGTATACTGACTCGGCAGGGCGAGGGGCTTGTCTATGGCAATCCGCTCGTCCTTGTCACGCATGCCAGTGGAGCGTAGCTTGGCGTGGGTAATTTATAAAACGTGACGTTTGGCCCGCTATTCATCCGCCCACCGATAAAATCCCGCCTAACGGAGTGAGCGCAGAGGCAAAGAATCTAAAACGGCTGCATCTCCAGGTCAGCGGGATCGTGGTTCGCCGGCTGTTTGCCGTCGCAATTGTCGGGTTTGCCACCGCGCTCGGCGGTTGCGGTGACGACGGCATTATCTCCCTGCTCTTGTTGAAGCCGGGTCATATCATCATTGAGCGTCGCCCAGACGACGCTTACGAGAGATTGTTTCCGTATTACGTCGAACTCTGCGCCGCGAGCCAATTCCGCGCCAAACTGACGGGCGAGGGCGGCATCGCCGGCCACGCGGTCATGTATCTCAAGGGTGCCTGCAAAGACGACAAGGCTCCCTACCCGCAACTGCGGCGCTGCCGGGTCGCGGCGACCAAGCTGGACGATCCCGAGCACGGGGCCGGGATCAGCGTCAGCCGCTGGTTCAAGAGTGTCAATTGGGTGGCGGTCCCAGGCTATGAACTGTTTTTCGAGGGCAACCTACAACCTGGCGAGCGGCTGACCCGCGCTCAGTTCGAGGCGGTAGAGCAGGATGTGATCGCCCGGGGCGTCTACAAGGGGGTCGCGTTCCACCGTTACCCAGGAGCCAGCTCAGACACTGATCTCCAAGAATTCCTCGAAAGAGACGGTATCGGCACCGACCTGGCACTCCAATTCGCGCGATCGATGTTTTGCGCCCGGCTGCCGGTGACCGAGGGCATGTTGGACCAGGTAATCGGCTTCCTGAACGACAAGAACCGTGAATATGCCGAAGGCGAGGCCGACTACAATTGGAGTGTGTGGGCCGACAACTGCATGCATACCCTGCGCAACGCGTTGGCGGCGGCCAACATCTGGTCACCGTTGTCGGTGCGAGCCGTAAAATTCCGCCAGATCTTCAATCTCGCTATCCCCGCAAATGAATTTGTCAATCTTGCCGAACTGATGACGCTGGGAGATATCGACGATTACCGCGACATTTTCCAGGACGGACCGCGACGAGACGCGTTCCACGAATTCCGTTGGCTGCCGACCCGGCAAGGCGCGCTTTTAAAGACGCTACCGGTACATGATCCTAACGACCTTTACGACACGACATTTCGGCTGTTCACGCTGCAAAATCCGTTCTTGATCAGCAAAACCCAACGCGCGATCGATCTGTTGTCGGACGAACGCTTTGTCGATCTTGATGCCAATCTGCATTACTTCGAGAAGAAGTACGACACCATCCTCGCCCGACATAGCGATCGGCGCGATGCTATGGCGAGCGTGCGTGGAACACCATTCCGCCGGGTCGAGCGCTTGTATTACGATTACGTTCGTACTCAGCGGGACGAGGTCCGGTCCATGCTGGCTCGTATCGCGATGCCGGTTGAAAATTCCTCCGAGCCTGCCGCGAAATAGCTCGGACCGCGTGGCGCGGCGGCCCCCGCGATTTTGCCCTACACGATCGGCCGACGCAGCTGGAAATATCGCAGGACGACAAAGCAGGCGGCCGCCGCAGCCAAGTGCTTGAGGGTATGTCCGCTCAGAGCTTGTCCGAAGGAGTAAATCGTCTGGTCGGTAAATTCGAACAGCTTCGCGAGCGCATACAATGCGGCAGCGATAATCCAATTGTGGCTGAGAGTGTACTTTGGCGGATAGAGGAGGAACAGGACAAGCAGCACCACACACGGAAAAAATTGTGCCCAGAAATAGAGTCGTAAATCGTCCGTCGAACGCCACAACAGCAGGCTCGATACGCCGATCGCGAGCATGGGCCACAGTAAAGCCGCCCCGGCTATTGCGCTGACGCGCTCCTTGACCACGAGGGCGAAGATCGCCGCAAAACTGATCGTCATCGGCAGACGGTCCCAGAACAGCGTGCCATCATCGGGATCCCAGTGGTAATAGGATGAGCCGATCCCAGTCAGAAAAAATCCCAAAAATAGGATGATCGTCGCCGGGTTGTCGCGAAATTGCGTGAGCCCGACGACGCCCACCACGACGAAGGGAATATTTGAGACGACGTTCCAAAAGTTTGGGATGCCGAGCAGGGTTCGTTGGTCGGCGAACTGATGATAGGCCTGATCCTGGGGTATCGCGGGGACCAGCAGCAACCCGAGGAGCGATGCCGCCATCAAACCGAGCAGGATAAGTAGCGGGTGATTTGACTTGGCTCCGGCGAACGACATTGGGGCAGCTTAACATGGGCCCGCGGTTTGGCTGCTTCAGTGAGCGCTCTAGACGTGCCCGGCATCGCCGACGACATACTTCGGATTGCTCCACCGCCAAGCGAACCCGAGGCTCACGTGCGCTTGGCAAAGCCGATATCGTCGGAGATTACCGCGTTTGACCCAATCGGCACCCGGGCCGGGGTAGGCTAGTTGAGTCTGTGAAAGGTGATCTGGTCGCGCCAGACCTGGCGCAGGAAATCCGCGAACACTTCAATCGTCAGCTGCTCGCCGGGGCAGCGACGGTAGCCAAAGCCGAACGGAGCAAACCCGGCATAGTCGCAGACCGGCAATGGCTTGCCGTCGACGACGCCAAACACCGTGCCAAAGCCGCTATTGGCTAGCCCGGCCTTGCAGCCGTCCCTGACCGGCATTGTCGTGATGTCTAACGTGCAGCGGGCAAGGCCGAACTGCCGGCATTTGTCCTCGTCGATCTGCGTACTGGCCGGCACATTACGATAGCAGTCGGGGTCGAACTGTTGGGGATTCTACCAATGCACGGGGTCGAAGCTGGTCGCGGTGTGAGGGTGCTGATGTAGCTGCTGCGCTCAAAGCGCAAGCCGAAGCGCTCGTGCGGTGAGGCGCCGTAGGCGGTATTCCGCGCATGGTGGATTGCCGAGATGCTACCGCCGTTCGGCGAGATCGTGCGGAACAGCTCCATGACAAATAATTCAAGCGGTGTATAGGGTGCATCGTTGGCGTTATCGTAGGCGCCGGTCCTCGTCTTTGAAAAAGCCGCGCGCACCTTGGGGTCGCCGCTATCCTCGGCAAGACGTGACATGATTCCAAAGATCGTGTTACCCCATTGGCTCAGAGCAACAAAGTTATGAAAGACCTCGAACACGATGTCCTTTTCGCTGAAACGTTCGCCATTCCCGGCATTTTTCAGCCAGTAGTAAACAAAGGTCTTTTCTGGATTGACGACCCGCCCAGCGGCGACGCCATTAACCCGCTGATCGATCCAAGATTTTAACAAAGGCAGGAGCGCACCTTCATATAGTTTTGATAGACGATCTGCTGCATTGGGTCGCGATAGGCGAGGACAGTGTTAAAGCTCTCCCCGATCTGAAACGCCGACATGCAGATCCCAATAGCGAAGTAATAATCGAGATAATGCCGCATAAATGGCTTTTGCGCGTATTGCGCATCGAGCAACTGATCGAAGAAGGCGACGACCTTCCCGCCATACATCGGCCGATAGAGATCGGGGGTCAGCGCCGAGAAATAAATCCGCTCGCGTAAATGTGGTTACCGCGCTCTTCGAGACCCTGTAGGAAGACAGTGACGCCTTCAGCGGGGTCGGTTGCCAGCCCTCGTAAATCAAACCCCAGAGATCCGACGGCAGCGCGTTTTCCTTACTGAAATTAATGTCGATCATCGGCAAACAACGGCCGCTCGCCTTCGTAAAAACTGGTCAGGAAGAACGGGATGACCACGTGCTCGACGTAATCTTGACTGAAGTTCGAGGGGACCGGCGCACGGAAGCGTTCAACCGCTGCGACGATCTCGGGCGGTACCTCCGCCGCTTGAGCGTGGCCATATAGGAGTCCTGCGACCGCTGCCGCCGCACTCCCAAACAGGACCTCTCGCCTTTCCATCGGCGCTTCCTCCGCGATTCTCGTTGTTTGCCGTGCAGTAGCCGCCAATGCGCGCAGCGCACCGTCAACGTGCGGTATAAATCACGGAGCATCGTGCTCGTGACCGCCTACACTATAAACCCGGCAGGCATCTGAAAGGGAAGGTCCCGCTTAGCGTCCCTTTAACTCATTCAAATTGACGTCGACCGACAGGCTGGAACCGGCGCTACCTCGCTGTCGCGACGCGAATGGGCGGCTGATCTAATTCTACCTTCCAAGCCATCGGGGTCCAGGTCGGTAAGCGACCGAAATGGGTCAGATCGACCTATTCCGCGCCGATGATGGCTGCCGCAATGGCAGCGATCGCGTACTAAAGAACAAGCTTGTGAGACATTGTTGCCCTAAAATAGTGATTAACAATCTGCGCTTCGGCTTACGGGAAGGGTGAGTAATGGGCGAATTCGGCATCGGACAGCCGGTGCGGCGGTTCGAGGACAAGCGGCTCTTGAGCGGCAACGGCCGTTTCCAAAATGACAATAGTCTGCTCGGTCAGGCATACGCCTACGTACTGCGCTCGCCGCACGCTCATGCCCACATCCGCGCGCTCCACCTCACTGAGGCGAACGCGGCGCCCGGGGTTGCGCTGATCATGACCGGCGATGATCTCATCGAGGCTAAGCTCGGAATCATGGGCGTGCCGTTCCAGCGCAAGCGGCCGGACGGGTCGCCGATGTTCGCCCGCGCCCATCTCGGCCTCGCGCAGGATACCGTGCGCTATGTCGGCGAGCCGGTCGCCTTTGTCGTTGCCGAGACGCTGGCCCAGGCCAAGGACGCCGCCGAACTGATCGATATCGATTACGAGGGGCTGCCTTCAGTCACCGACACCGCCGAGGCAGCGGAGGGCAAGATTGCGGTGTGGGACGAGTGTCCGGACAACATCTCGAACCTGTTTGAGGCGGGTAACGAGGCGGCGACCGAGGCGGCTTTTGCTATGGCGGCGCACATCGTCAAGCGCCGCTATACCATCAGCCGGGTCTATGCGCATTTCATGGAGCCGCGCGGTGCGATCGGGGTGTGGGACCCGGGCGAGGAGCGGTTCACCCTCTATGCCGACGTGCAGTACCCACACCGGGTGCGTCAGGCGCTCTCCACTCGCATTTTCAAAATCCCGGAAAGCAGGATTCGGGTCATCGCCGGCGATGTCGGTGGCGGGTTTGGCACCAAGGGCTGGCAATATCCCGAGCATCGGCTGGTGCTGCTCGCGGCGAAGAAATTGCGCCGGCCGGTCAAATGGACCTGCGAACGCAGCGAGGCGATCCAGGCCGACGAGCATGCCCGCGACAATGTCAGCGACGCCGAACTGGCGCTTGACGAGGAAGGCAAATTTCTCGGCCTTAGGGTCAAGACGCTGGCCAATGTCGGTGCCTACATCTCGTCCGAGCGGAACTTGCTCGCGACGTTCGGCAATGTCGGTACGCTGACCGGGGTTTATCAGATCCCAGTGGCCCATGTCGCGGTGCTCGCGGTGATGGCCAACACCAACGGCACCGCACCCTATCGCGGCGCTGGCAGGCGCGAGGCAACCTATGTCATCGAGCGGCTGATCGACGATGCAGCGCGCGAATTGGGCTTCGACCGGATCGAATTACGAACCCGGAACCTGATCCCAGCATCGGAGATGCCGTACAGGACCGCGCTGAACCTCAATTACGATTGTGGCGATTTCCCCGCCAATCAGCATAAGGCTCTGGAACAAGCCGATTGGGCCGGCTTTCCGGCGCGCTGCGACGAGGCGAAGGCGCGCGGTAAGCTGCGCGGAATCGGGATCGCCAACCCGATTGAGAAGGCGGCGGGACCCGGCCAGGAGTTCGCCGAGATCCGCTTTCACCCAAGCGGCAACGCAACCCTGTTGATGGGCAGTAAGAACCAGGGCCAGGGCCATGAGACCACCTTCAAGCAGGTGCTCAACGAAAAGCTCGGGCTCGACCCAGCGACCGTGCAATACATCGACGGAGACACCGACCGCGTCGCCTTCGGCATCGGTACCAACGGCTCACGCTCGACGGTGATTGGGGGCTCGGCTTTGTGGATGGCGGCTGACAAGGTCATCGCCAAGGGCAAACGGATCGCCGCTCATTTGCTCGAAGCGGCCGACATCGACATCGAATTCGCCGATGGCAATTTCTCGGTCGCCGGTACCGACCGGCGCATTAGCATCACCGAAGTCGCCAGGGCGGCGTTCCAGGCCGGCCGCCTCCCGCCCGGCCTCGAAGGTGGGCTCTACGAGACCGGCACTTTCGCCCCCGACGACAACACCTATCCGAACGGCTGCCATATCTGCGAGGTCGAGATCGACCCCGATACCGGCGCGCTGGAGATCATCCGCTACGTTGTTATCGACGACGTCGGCACGGTGGTGAACCCGATTGGTTTGAAAGGCCAGATCCACGGCGGTATCGCGCAGGGACTCGGCCAGGCGCTGATGGAGCAGGTCGTCTACGACCGTGAGTCGGGTCAGAACTTGACCGGAAGCTTCATGGATTATTGGATGCCGCGGGCTGACACGATGCCGTACATGGAGATAACCTCGAACCCGGTGCCGACCAAGCGGAACCCGCTCGGCGCAAAAGGGGCCGGCGAAGCCGGCACGGTCGGAGCATTGCCGGCAATCGTCAACGCCGTCGTCGATGCGCTGAGCCCGCTCGGGGTCAAGAGCCTCGACATGCCGGCGACCAGCGCGCGCATTTGGCAGGGAATGCGAGATGCACGTGCGAGAACTTCGCACTGAAACGTCGCCCCCTCAAAACTCGATCCGACGAACGGAAGCGTACGTCAGCAACAAATACTGCAAAAACGGCTGTGGCGAGGCATGCGAGCATGACAGCACGTCCGGGCAACTCTTGAAGCCGACCTCGCGGTGGCTATTGATCGCGTCCGGCGAGATTTTCCTGTGTCACTTGCTAATGCTGCTTCTTATCCGGCGCCGCGACCGTTCTACCAACCTATTTTATCAACCGAATTATCAATGAACGAAGCACCCCTGCCGAGAAGTAGTCCAAGAGCACGGTCTCAAATGAGCCGTTGTGGAGCGCAAACTGATCTGGAAGCGAAATTGCGGTGACAGCGGTGCGGTCGTCGTGGCGTTCACATGCTCACGGCGCGCATGCGGCCGCTGATTGACCGATAGACCGCCGCTATCATGCTATGCCGATTGCGGCAACTGATGCAGCCCGAGCCGATCGTTATTGATGTTAGCCGCGCGACGCGGCAGGAGAATGGAGAAGACAATGAACGTGACCGGCGGGTGCCATTGCGGGCAGATCACCTACGAAGCCGAGGTCGATCCGACGACCGTCAGGGTTTGCCATTGTTCCGACTGCCAGAAACTGACAGGCACGGCGTTTCGGACCAACATTTCGAGCTTGCCGGGAACGTTCGTGCTGAAGAGCGGGACGCCGAAGATTTACATCAAGACCGCCGAAAGCGGGAACAAGCGCGCCCACGCTTTTTGTCCCGAATGCGGCGCACCAATCTACTCCGCCGTGCCCGGACTTAACCCTTCAACCGTTGGATTGCGGGTCGGCGGTATCGACCAGCGTGCGCAGTTTGGGCGACCGACGCGACAAGGCTGGTGCCGCTCGGCCCTGTCCTGGTCAATGGACCTTACAGGCGTGGAGCGAGTAGATCGACAATTTTGACCGCCCCCACCAATCGGGAAGAGTGGAGAAGCGCAAGGAGACCCCTGCCACAGCACGTGTGCACCGCCTGTGCCTCAGTGGTCGCGATCTACCTTCTAGCATGTCCGCGGCGGCTTTCGTGGCTCGCGGGTGCGCCGGGTCGAGGTCGAAATCGGCGACGATGCGTTCCGAGTGGGCGAGGATCAGCGCCGCGGAATGCGGTCAGACAACACAAGACTGTCGTTGTGACCGCTAGGCAGCCTGCCCCGGCGTCTCGACGGAAGCGCCGTCCGGCGGGCAGGCGCAACTGCGGCGTTGTTATCGTCCCGCTGTCGCCGGCCCGAGGAGGTCGATTTCCGGTGACGGCACGCCGCTCCACCGGAGGCGGTACGTCGCCCCCTTCCGCACATTCATGACCAGCGCGGGCCGGAAGCAAGCAAGACAGGTTCCTCCGGCGCGGCGTACGCTCGGATAGACGACGGCGAGCGCGCCGGCCTCGACCAGCCGCTCGGCCAGCGCCTGAGATTGAACATAGCTTTCGGGATCGAGGACCGCGGCGAAATCTCCACCGCGCAGGTCATGAAGTTCGCCGCTGAAGTCGGCCAAGTAGTCATCAACGGTGACGTCGTCGTCGAACCGCCCGATTTCGGCAAGTTGCAGCGTCTTATGGAATGCAATTTCGGCCTGCGCCGTCTCGACCTCAAAGGCGGCATGCCAGACGCCGCGATCGGGGCCGTTGAAGCGGCTGCCGAGCGGATGCGCGTGGGTGAAAGTAGCGTTGACGATACGGTAATAGGGCACATCAAACACCAACTCGCGCACCCCGATGCCGGGCAACAGCTCGCTCTCGGCGAGCAGCCGGTCATTGGTCGCGTTATCGAGCTCGAATATATCTGCGAGGTGCTTGTCGTCGTCCGCGATGCGGGCGAGCACGCTGACATCGGGTTCGCTGTATTTCGAGGGAATGAGGCGGTGCGTGTCGTTGCGGCGGATAAGCGATGTCGGAGGCAGCGCCGTCACATGCCGCCTCGGCGCGCCTCGAGCAGCCGCCGCACCGTCTGCATTGCCGGGACGCCGCCCTTCATCATGTAGGCGAGCGGCGTCGCTCCGCCGAAGATGCGGTTGGTGTTGGGAAGGCGCACCCATTCGTCCGCGAGGGTCTCGCGATGAAGAATGTTGAGGGCCTTGAAGATGCCGATGAGATAGGAGATGCGCAGCAGCTTGTCGGGGTCGAGCACCCGTCCTTCAGGGTTCTTTTTCATCTCGTAGTAGGGGCCATTGCTGACCCCACCTAAGAGCCGGCGCGCATCCTCGTCGCGCATATGCCAGCGGTCGATCGTGTTGAAGAACGCCTTGAGCGCCGATGGGCTCAACCGGGCGCGCTCGCCGCGCGATGCCAAATCGACAACTGGCGATGCCTCGTATCGGGTGGCAGGATAGCTCAAGCCGGCCATGACAATCTCTCCGTTTCAGAACTAAATATACTCTGAAGCAGGAGATTTCAAGGGGTCACTCGAGCCGGGTCATTGCCGGATTGCGGCACAACTATCCGCTGAAGGGTGTTCTGTAAGTTCGTGGCGAGGATCGTCGGGTACGACATATTCCTCGAGGCTCTTCTGCGAGGCGTGACCGGAGAATTGTTTTAAGACGGGCGATATGAACCCCAGTCGAGATCGGTGCGGTACCAATCCGGTAGCGGTCGGCTATCGGCTTCCACCTGACTTCCATCCACACGTCGACCGTTGTGCTTTGAGCGATTGGTTGCCGTCGGTTGGCATCAACCCCCGGCCCGCCGCTGAGCACGACTTGTGAGGGTCCAGGGGCAAGGTCCGGCCCCCTGTGTCGAGAACCCTTGGCGCGAATGATCCGCGAGCCGGCCCCCTGTGTCGAGAACCCTTGGCGCGAATGATCCGCGAGCCGGCCTCCTGTCGGGGTCCCCGCAAGCTCGCCCCCGCATGTCTCTATGACCGCTAGATCCCGCAGTCGCCGCCGCCAACCTCTGCGGCGAAAGAATTTCCCCAGCCGGCACTTTTTTACGGGTCAGCGGAGCGTGAACCCGTGAGCCGGCCTCCTCGCGGCCGCTGCGCTGCAAATTCTCCCGCCTTGAGGTCCTCCGCTGTGCTCCGGCCGCTCGGCTTCGCTCGCGGTGTCGGTGGCGCCATTGCGGTCTCCGAGCGCCGAGACATCGCAGGGACGGGCTCTGCGAGACACCCAAAGGAGACTACTCATGGCGATCACCCTCGGCACCTTCACCAAACTCGACGACGGCGCCTACACCGGCATGCTCAAGACCCTCAACGTCAGCGCGGCACTGAGCATCGTCCCGGTCGACAAGATGTCCGACAACGCTCCTGACTATCGGGTCTATGCCGGCCAGCGCTACGAGATCGGCGCCGGCTGGAGCCAGGTCGCGAAGTCGAGCGGCGAGACTTATCTGAACCTCAAGATCGGGGCACCTGAGTTCGGGCCGAACTGGGTCCGCTGCCGTCTCGTCAAGCTCGAGCATCCGGCCGAAGACGGCGCCACCACATCGCGCTGTGGGAACCGCGCGACCGCTAACGGTGACGCCCCGCCGCCAATCGCGGTGGGGCTCTTCCTGAGACAGCCTAGCTGCCGCTGCTGATCACCGGCGGCGGCAAACGAACTCGCTCGTTCGCCTCTGCAGTTTCGGCGCGGGAGGTCACCGGTGACTTGAGCCCGAACGCTTGAACGATGCAACGTACAACCCGACGGGCGCTGACTCTGATGGGTCGGCGCTGGCTACAGTATGTCCTTGAGCGGATGATGCTGCCGCAATTCGTCGAGCTCGACATATTCCTCGAGGCTTTTGAGCGAGGCATGACCGGAAAACTGCTTGAGGCGGGCGATATGCACCCCCTGGGCGACGCCGCTCGATATCGCCCCGCGCCTGAGGCTATGGCCAGCGAATGCTGCCCCGTCGAGCCCGGCAAGACCGGTCCATTTCTTGACGATAAGGGCGATCGAATCGGTATCAATCGGATTGGTACCAATCCGGTAGCGGTCGGCTATCGGTTTCCGTCTCGTCCCCTTGGCCAGGCGCGGCGGTGGCAGATGCCACAGCAGGCGGAATAGCGGGCCGTCACCGATCTCGGCCGTGGCGAGCCAGGCTTCGAGTGCGATTACCGGGCAGAGATCGGTGCGGCCGGCGGGCAGCCATACGGTTGTTCCGTGTGCGTACTGGTCGTTTTTGCGCCACGGCAGGAACAAGGCGATGCCATCCTCGTGGCGAGTGAGCGACGCAATATCGAGCCGCGCCAATTCCGAGGGTCGCAACGCGGCGGCAAAGCCGACCAGGATCAGGGCGCGGTCGCGGAAGGCCCGGCAGGGTGTCGGGGACGGTCTTGATCGCGGCGCGCAAGGGTTCAAGCACGAGGGCGGTTTTTTTGCGCAACGGCCCGCCGGTGGGCGCGGCGAATTCCGGCAAAGGTCGCTGACACCAGGGGCGCGGCGGTCGGCGGCGGATAGCCGGCCAAAAGGTGGAGATAGCGCAAAGCGGCGTGGCGCAGCCGCAGGGTGTTAACCGCGAGCCCCCTGCCCGCTTCCGCCGCGAGAAACGCCGCGACGGTCTCGGGCGCGGCCGGCAACGCGGTCTGGCGATGCTCGTAACACCATTCGGTAGCGGGCGACGGCGGCGCGGTAAGCGCGCCGCGTATTTTCGGCGCGGGCGGCGCGGCGGTAATCGGCGGCGGCGGCCTCGGCCTCGGCAAAACTCAGTGCCGGCGCCGGCAATTCGACAATGGGTTCCCGTCAGCGAAGGCGCGAAGGCTAATGCGACAGAATTTTCCAGTCAGGCGTCAACATGACCGGTACACAGCGATTGCCTGGCGGTGAGCGACGCAAGGCAAGTCAACGGCACTCTCGGCCCGCGGCACCTTTGCACCCTTGATTAGCCGCCTTTGGCATCCTGGGGACCGCGTGCGCTGGCGGGATCGCATCGGTGTTTTCCGTCGCGATGTTGGTGACAGTGAACACGCCGAAATCGTGATCGCAGATCGAACCTACCGGGTGCGTCTCGCGGACCTTGCCTGAGGGCTTGAGGAGCTGGTGCAATCCATCAGTTGCGCAGGACCTTGCCCCCACGCACCACGCGCAACCCCGTCATTTGCGGTGCACATAAATAGGGTTTGCTATTTCGCAACCGTTGTTGCGTGAACTCGCGATGCTTGCGCAACGGGAGGGCATCAATCTTGCTCCAGCTTGCTGACCAGATGTGCGCACTGGCCGGGTCAGTTGAGAACGACGCGGGAGAT
Organism: uncultured Alphaproteobacteria bacterium; assembly: GCA_963777435.1. Classification (GTDB taxonomy): domain Bacteria; phylum Pseudomonadota; class Alphaproteobacteria; order ATCC43930; family CGMCC-115725; genus AP-15. The sequence goes on along the minus strand of CAVZQT010000003.1, from coordinate 2,326 downwards.
ACGGCCGCATTCGGCTAGCAACTCCTCCTGAACCCTGACGTCACTCGCGATCGGGTTCGGCGAACGAAGACGCTGATGATAGAAATACGCGCCGCTCGAACGAGCCAACTCGTCTTCGCTTGTCGCCAGCCATGCCTGGGTTACGCATCCCTGATGCAGATCGTCTGACGCCGAAGGGCCGCCCATCTTCGTCGCCACCCAGCCGGGCTCCAGCGCATTGGATTTGACATCTTTCCAGCGACGGGCGACGGCGAACGCCAGCAAGACATCGTACAGCTTGCTTTCCGCATAGGCCGAGGAGCCGCTCCAGCCTCGCTGGGTCCAGCACAGATCGTCCATGCGCAGCCGCGCGCCGCGGTGCATCCCGGAGCTCAAATACACCAGCCGTTTCGGTTTTGTGATCAGCGCCGTCAAAATGTAGGGGGCAAGCACATTGACCGCGAAGAGGCTCGGAATTCCTGGTTCCGTCTCAACTCGCCGCTCGCGATAACCGAGGCCTGCATTGTGGATTACAGAGTCGAAGCGGCCGAGCTTGTTTACCTGGTCGGCAACGGTTCTTGTCCCGGCGATCGTCGAGAGGTCCCCAGAAACCACCCCCTGAGCGCCGACCGCAGCCGCGAGGGCATCGCGACTTCGAGCCTCGTTGCGCCCGTGCAATACGACCTGGTGACCTTGCTCGATTAGCAACCGGGCCGCCATCAGGCCGAGGCCGTCCGATGATCCCGTGACGAATACACGAGCCAAATCCCGCACCCCTTCTTATCGCGCCCATCCGGGTTACATTCCGAACCGTCCAACCACCGTTTATGTTTCTTCTCGCTCGGTGTGCGGCACAACCTAAAGCTGCTGCACTGCGGCCATTGCATAAATGCGCGTTGCTGATGGCAAGCGGTATTGCAATAAATAGCCCCCGCCATCTCACCTCAGTTTATTGACCGACCGTTGGTTGCAGAGAGACTGATCTGTGAATTCCAATACAGACGGAATAGGGTCCGAGGAACAGATCGCCGAGGGCGCGGCGCAGGAGATAAGTGATCCGCCGCTGTGTCAGATGGTGCGGGCGGTCATGGATCATGTGGCAGCGCTGGCACAGACTCTTGAGGTTACGCCGCCGGTTGTTGCGCGGGTTATGGTCGAGATGGGCCGCCGCCAGCACGACGCGGGTGTGTCGAATCTGGGCGGTTTCGACGAGATCGGGCCAGCGCGCCATCCGTCCGCGGCCATTGCGCCAGGTGTCCTGCGCGGGATCGAACCAGCGCCCGTCGGGCAGACAGCGAATTGTCATGCGATGCGGCCGGCCGCATCCTTGGCAAATACCGGCGGCGCGCTCGAACCGCACCCGCCGGCTGATCTGCGGCCAATTGCTCGGATAAAATCCCCGCATTTCAGGCCTGATTGGCATCGCTACCCCCGTTTACCCTGACGGCAGATAGAAAGTCCTGATCGAGGGTCGAGACCCGAGCGTAACCGTAAATCGACATATGGGGCACAAATGTCTCGTTAGCTACTAGATCTTGTCTTGATACCGTCTCACAAGCCGCTTTTCAATCCAACTGAGACGGGTTTCGACGTCTCACCGATTGCCTTGTTGGGGTGTACCCTTATCGTACCGCTTTCCAGCCCTCCTCGCCGGCACCCTCAGAGCGTCGACCAACAAAATTCGGGCTGCGGTCCGAGACGAGTTAGCGTGCTCGCCCAGGGCTCATGGGGTGCTCCCACGCATCGAGGCTGGGTGCCCCGGCAGGGCAAGGCTGCCGAGCTTCGTCAGCGCGTCGCCGTCGAGACGCAGGATGTCAATGTCGCCGTCGACGAAATTGCCAACATAGAGAAAATGCCCATCGGGCCCGAAAGCAAGGCCTTCAGCAAGGCCGCCGACATCGGCTTGCCCCACCTTGCGCACTGACTTGCCGTCGATTTTCAGCAACGCCACGTAGGAATGCTCGTGCCTGTAAAACGCGGTCTTTGGCGTGCCCCCGGTGCCGTTCAAGACGGAGGCGGCATAGCCTCCCGCGGGTCTCATCGCCAGGCCTTCCGGACCATCCCCAACGACGACCTGATGATGGCGGTGGGTTTGCCTCGAGGTCGATGATCACCGGCATTGACCGCCGTCCTGGCCGCCGCCAATGTTGTTGACGATCGCCAGCTTGCCGTCGGGCGTGATCTGGACATTCAGCGGGTTGAGGCCGGTGGCCATATCGTAATTCTTGCCTTCACCTGGGCGTTGCGGCTAGGCCCGCCGCGCGCCAGTCGCCTAGCCACAATTTGTATTTTTCGTACGGTTAAGGGTCTTCATAAGACGTTTGCTGTGCGCGATCATCCAGCGGCT
>CAVZQT010000002.1:0-1161064 GCA_963777435.1 uncultured Alphaproteobacteria bacterium | reverse complement strand
TCAGCCGACCAATCGCGGATCACGGGGTCTGTTTGAATGTCGCCTGAAAGCTCTCGCCTTCAGGGTTGATCCAATGACCAGCCATGTCCACGATCCCCGGCCGGAACGCATATTGGCTGGCGTCCGAGTTTTGAAACCGTAAAGCGCCGTCGCGAATGATGCCGGTGCCGTGCAGCACTGCCCCCGCAATGGTCGAGCGCGATCCCAGCGGCCCAGAAACGTAGATGATCGAGGCCGTGCCGTCCGGCTTGACGTCTTGAACGATCAGCGCGGCGCAGGTCTTCACATCCCAAGCCGCATCGCTCCACACGCCGATATAGTGGCGGTATTGCTCTGGAACCGAACTGGGATCGGCCAGTTGATAGGAAACATGCTGCTCGGCAAAATACTGACCGGGTTGCTGCTGCTCGGCCGATTGGGGAGCCCCCGATGTCGCGGATTGGGGGGGCTCCGAAGTCGGCGATTGGGGTGATAGCGGCGCAGGCCCGGCGGCAGCTGGCGGCGGCGCTTCCTCCGGCGGTGCCGTTCCCTGGGCCATCGCTGCAAATCCCGGCAGCGCCAGCAGGTAGAGGATAATCGAGAGGCGAACGAGCATGAATGGGCACCGACCGGAATAGCGGCGCAGGCTTGTACGGCGAAAGACGCCGATGCGCTAGCCGGCTCGCAAAGGGTGACCGTGTGTTCGAATTCGCTGCCGTTATCCCACAGCAGCGGCAGCGGATTTGCTGGTTTGCCTTGCGCCGTCATAGGGCGGGCGGTGTAGGCCGGCTGGTGACAATGAGCGGATATCGCAACCGGTGGCCGTCACCCCGACCGTATGCTCGAACTGCGCCGATAATGAGCGGTCCTTGGTCACCGCGGTCGAGCCGTCGCTGAGGATTTTCACCTCCCAGCGACCGGCGTTGATCATCGGCTCGACGGTAAAGATCATCCCCTCCCGCATCACCGGCCCATCTTCCGGGTGGCCATAATGCAGCACCGACGGCGCGTCGTGAAAAATCCGGCCGACCCCATGGCCGCAAAAGTCGCGGACAACCGAAAAGCGGTGGCCTTCGGCGTAGCGCTGGATCGCGTCGCCAACTACACCGAGATGCAGCCCGGGCCTGATAGCGGAGAGACCGCGCATCATCGCCTCATAGGTCACATCGACCAGACGGCGCGCCTTGACCGGAATTCGCTCGCCGACGAAGTACATGCGGCTCGAATTGCCGTGCCAGCCGTCGAGGATCGGGGTTACATCGATGTTGAGGATGTCGCCCTCCACCAGCCGCCGGTCGCCCGGGATGCCATGGCACACGACATGGTTGATCGAGGTGCAGATCGATTTCGGAAAGCCGCGATAGTTGAGGGGTGCGGGGATCGCGTTGTGGTCGAGGGTAAATTCGAGGCAGAGACGATCGAGCTCGCCAGTGGTTACTCCCGGCCGTACATAGGGCGCGATAAAATCGAGCGTCCGCGCCGCGAGCTGTCCCGCTCGCCGCATTCCCTCGAACGCCTCCTCGCCGTGAATCTTGATCCTGCCGTCGCGGGTTTCGCCGGGGGGCAGGCCCGTGGACGGATCTCGCTGCAGTTCGGGTATGCTTCGCATGTCCTTCAGCGGCTGCGCCGCGCTTCGCTAACCAACATAACAAACGTAAGGTCTAGCGAACCGCGCGGCAACCTCGCGGCAGGACCGGCGATTGTGCCGCCCGGTGCATTTGCCTATGAAGTGTCGCCGTCAGCAGCCGAGATGACAGAGAACAATGACCGACAATCCGTCCTTGACAGATGCAAGCGGCGCAAAGCCGCACATCGTCACTGCCTGCGTCCTGATTATCGGCAACGAGATCCTGTCGGGGCGCACCCAGGACGAAAATCTCGGGTTTCTGGCGCGCGGTCTGAACGAGGCCGGCATCCGGCTGCGCGAGGCGCGGGTCATTCCCGACATCACTGAGGTCATTGTCGGCACAGTCAACGATGTCCGGCGCCGCTTCGATTACGTTTTCACCACCGGCGGCATCGGGCCGACGCATGACGATATTACCGCTCGGTGCATGGCCGACGCGTTTGAGGTGCCGCTGATCTTGCATCCCGACGCCAAGCGGCTGCTCGAAACCCATTATCCGCCCGGTCAGTTGAACGAGGCACGGCTGCGCATGGCGATGGTGCCGGAGGGTGCGGCGCTGTTGCCCAACCCGATTTCGCGAGCCCCCGGATTTCAGATCGGCAATGTATTCGTGCTGCCGGGCGTGCCCAACATTATGCAGGGCATCTTCGAGCAGCTTAAATATCGCTTGGCCGGCGGCGACAAGGTACTGAGCCGCAGCGTCAGCTGCCATCTCGGAGAAGGGACCTTGGCGCAGGATTTAGCGGCCCTGCAGGAGCGCTATTCCGATGTCGAGATCGGATCTTACCCATATTTTCGCCGCGGCGATTTTGGCGTGACCTTGGTGTTGCGCGGCACCGACCGAGACCGGCTGATTGCCGCGACCGAAGAGCTGAAGGCGTTGATCGTCGATTTGGGCGGCGATCCGCAAGAAGGACTGAGCGAAGGTTGACTTGGCGTTGCGAAAGGGCGGACGTGGCGAAATGGTAGACGCAGCAGACTTAAAATCTGCTTCCCACTAGGGAGTGCGGGTTCGAGTCCGCCGTCCGCACCAATCAATCATGCCGGCTTTATCGGATGGCGCAATCTTGTCCGGCCGCGCCCGGCGGCGCTAGCCCGTAGCGCGCAAAGTGGAGGAGGCTAGATACATATGAGGTTGACCCAAGCCCTAATCCATCGATGGATCGATGAGGCGGCCAACGAAGGCGGGAGTGCCGTCACTCAGCGCCGGCAGATCTGGTGGCTAGCCGGCTGTTTTAGCATGCGAGGTGCGACGTCGCCGCGAGGCCGGCGGAATTTGTGTACGAATACCTACACAACACTTGACGCTTGGCGCCAAGAGCCAGGTCGAGCATGCGACCAAGACTGCATTTTCGGGTTTCGAGGCGATGACAGCAGACGATGAAGGGATGGCCGCTACGGCCGAAGGGGCGCGGCTCGCAGCGATCCGACGCGGTGTCCATTGGCGGCGGTGGGGACCCTATCTGAGCGAACGGCAATGGGGGACGGTCCGCGAGGATTACAGTGCCAATGGTGACGCGTGGAACTACCTGCCGCATGACCACGCGCGCAGCCGAGCCTACCGCTGGGGCGAAGACGGGATCGCCGGATTTGGCGATGATCAGCTGCTGTTGTGCCTCGGCCTCGCTCTATGGAATGGCAAGGATGCAATACTCAAGGAGCGGCTTTTCGGGCTGACCAACTACGAAGGCAACCACGGTGAAGACGTCAAGGAGCTATACTATTATCTTGATGGCACCCCGACGCATTCTTACATGCGGATGCTTTACAAGTATCCGCAAGTTGCTTTTCCTTATCAACAGCTGGTCGACGAAAATTGGCGGCGTGGCCGCGACCAACCGGAATTCGAGCTGATCGACACCGGGGTATTTGCCGACAATCGGTATTTCGACATCGAGATCGAATACGCCAAGGCCGACCCCGACGACATTCTGATGCAGATTACAATTCACAACCGTGCGCGTGAAGCGGCGTCGCTGGATGTGCTGCCGCAATTGTGGGCGCGCAACATCTGGTCGTGGACGACCGATTCAATGCGGCCACGCCTCTTGGCGAGAGGCAATGACGGAATTTCGGTAGATCACCCGTCGATGTCGCCAATGCGCCTCATGTGCGATGGCAGACCCGAATTTTTATTCTGCGAGAACGAGACCAACAGCGAGAGTATTTGGGGCATTCCGTCTCTCGGACAGTACTTCAAGGACGGGATCAACGACTACGTCGTCAATGGCCGGCGGGAGGCGGTAAATCCGGCACGGCTCGGCACTAAGGCCGCGGCTCACTACCGGCTGAACCTACCGGCTAGCGGCGACATGCGGCTGCGGCTTCGGTTGCTGAGCGAGCATCTAGAGGCCGATATAGGGGATTTTCAGACAATTATTAACCGACGCCGCGCCGAGGCCGACGAATTCCATGCCGCTCTGCAACATGATGTCCACGACCCCGAGATGAGACTCGTCCATCGTCAAGCGATCGCTGGAATGCTGTGGACCAAGCAATACTATTATTTCGATATTCCGGAATGGCTTGATGGCGATCCGCTGCAACCTCCGCCGCCTGAGCGACGCAAGCACGAGCGGAACGCTGATTGGCGGCACCTCAACAACGCCGATGTGATATCGGTTCCGGACAAATGGGAATATCCTTGGTACGCCGCCTGGGACCTCGCTTTTCATGCGGTAATCCTGGCCGGCGTCGATCCCCAGTATGCCAAGCGCCAATTGCTGCTGTTGACGCGCGATTGGTACATGCACCCGAATGGGCAGTTTCCCGCTTACGAATGGGCATTCGGCGACGTCAATCCGCCGGTGCATGCCTGGGCAGCATGGCGCGTCTATGAAATCGATCGCGACCGTAATGACGGCCATGCCGACCGCGATTTTCTCGAGATTGTTTTCCACCGGCTGATGCTGAATTTCACCTGGTGGGTTAATCGCAAGGATGTCGAGGGACACAACATTTTCCAGGGAGGATTTCTCGGCCTTGACAATATCGGTATTTTCGACCGCAGCGCGCCGTTGCCGACCGGCGGCACGATCAACCAATCGGACGGCACCGCTTGGATGGCGATGTACACGCTCAACCTAATGCGCATCGCCCTCGAATTAGCACTCGAAGACCGTGTCTATGAGGACATTGCCTCCAAGTTTTTTGAACATTTCCTCTATATCGCGAACGCAATGACCAACATCGGGGGGGACGGAATCGGGTTGTGGGACGAGGCGGACGAATTTTATTACGACGTTCTGCACCTGCCTGACGGCAGGCGAATCCCGCTGCGGCTGCGCTCGATGGTCGGACTGATCCCACTCTTTGCGGTTGAGGTGCTTGATGCCAGTGTCTTCACCCGGCTCCCCGCCTTCAAGGCCCGTACCTTGTGGTTTTTGGAGCATCGTCCGCAACTGGCGCGACTGGTATCGCGTTGGCGGGATCCCAGTGCCGGCGAAAAGCACCTGCTGTCGCTATTGCGCGGCCATCGCATGAAGCGGTTGCTGAGCCGCATGCTCGATGAGACCGAGTTTCTGTCCGATTACGGGGTGCGCTCTCTCTCCAAGTTCCATCAGAATAATCCCTACGTCTTCGAGCATGCCGGCAACCGGATCAGTGTCAGTTACATACCGGGAGATGCAAGATCGGGGTTGTTCGGCGGCAATTCCAACTGGCGTGGCCCGGTATGGTTCCCGGTCAATTACTTGCTGATCAAATCATTACAGCGATTCCACAGCTACTATGGTGACGATTTCAAGGTCGAGTGCCCGGTAGGCTCCGGTAAGCTCCTGCATCTGGGTGAGGTCGCGGCGGAGTTGGCCCGGCGGCTATCCCGCCTGTTCCTACCCGATGCCAATGGCCATCGCCCGGCAATCGGAGACTCGGTGGTCGAGCAGACCGACCCTTATTTTCGGGACAATTTGCAATTCTACGAATTCTTTGACGGCGACACCGGGCGAGGTCTCGGCGCCGCGCACCAGACCGGCTGGACCGGGCTCGTCGCGCTGGTTTTGCAGATGTGTCCGCAATCTTTTGCTGCAGCCTCGGCGACAGAGAGTAAGCGTCCGAAAGCTGTCGCCGCCAAATGACGAGTTGTCCACCGGTAGAATTGCCGCCACACGTTTCCGTTGGCTCTCACGTGCCGTCGAGCCGCTCGGGCCGGTCCATTCGCAGCCAGAGTATCTGTCCCTGACACTCGTCTCGACAACGGCCACGGGTGCTAGGCTACGATCTCGACCCATCCGACTGCGAGGAGTTCCATAAGAATGGGTGAGCAGATTGAAATCTTGGCAAGGTTCATCGCCGAGACGCGCTGGGAGGCGATGCTAGGGGCGGTGCAGCAGCACGCGAAGCTGGTGTTGCTCGACACGCTGGGCGTGATCCTGGCAGGCTCGGCGCGACCCGAAGTCACGGCGTTGCGGCGGCAGCTCACCACGTCGGGCGGCAGCGGCGCAACGGTTTATGCCAATGACTGGCCCGTCGCCGATCCACGCACCGCGACATTGCTCAACGGTATTGCCGGGCGATCGATCGAATTGTGCGAGGGGCTGCGCTTTGTCTCGGGCCAGGCGGCAATGCAGGTTTTGCCGGGGGTATTGGCGGTCGGCGAGCACGTCAATAGCTCTGGCCGCGAGATGATAACCGCGCTGGTGCTCGGCTACGATGTCGTCGCGCGGATTGCCGGCGGCTTTACGGCGCGGCCATTGGCGCATCAGAACGGGCAGGTGTCGCTGTTGGCGGCAGCGGCTGCCGGCGCGCGGCTCCGCGGGCTCGACGCCACCGGCGTCAGCAGCGCGATGCGCATAGCCACGGTCCTGATGCTGACGCCGAGCTACACCAACGCAGTGGCGGGCGCCACAGCACTAAACGTCGCCGGCGGGATGAGCGGGTTTGCCGCGGCATTGGCGCCGGAATTGGCATTGGCCGGCTTCACGGCCCAGCCCAATGCGATCGAAGAGACGCTCGCCAATCTCGTCGGCGACGGATTTGTGCCCGATCGGGTATTGGACGGGCTCGGCGAGGTCTGGCACATCACCCGCAACTATTTCCGGCTTTATGCGTGCTGCAACCCGATCCATCCCGCGCTCGATTGCCTCGCCGCGGCATTGGCGGAATTGAAGCCGCGTCCCGAACAAATCGAGCGGATCGAGATTGCGACCTACCGCTTTGCCTCGGTGATGAAAAACCCGCAGCCGCCCAATTACTTCGCCTCGAAATATTCGCTGCCGCATGCCGCCGCGGTGATGGCCGTGCGCGGCGGCGCCGGGTTTGACGCACTCGACGACACGGCATTGAAAGATCCGGTCATCGCGGCATTGCGGCCAAAGGTTCATATCAGCGAAGACCCGGCGATGAGCGCCCTGGCGCCGCGATTGCGGCCGGCGCACGTTACGCTGACTCTGACCGACGGCCGGCAAAGCACAAAATCGTGCGAAAGCCATCGCGGCGATTTTCAACAACCGTTTAGCGAAGCGGAAATCCGAGGCAAATTTCGCGAATTGGCCGAAACCGTATTGACCGCAGACGGCGCCACGGCAGTCGAGCGCGCCATCGATCATTGCGAAGACTGGCCTAACATCGGCGAGCTGACCCGCCTGCTGCGCCAGTACGGCCGCATTCGCGTCTAAGGCCCGGAGCCCGATAGATGCTCGCCGTTCCCGATCGTTGGGATGAGATCGCTTTGTCGCTCTGCTCCAAACAAGACGGTTCAGGAAAGCGCTCTAGTGGACGACAGTATGCGGTGACGACGGCGCGAGGATAAACTCCGCGACGCAATCTCGGTATTACCGAGCGAGCGGCCGCCCTATGACTTCAGCAGTGCGGCCATGACGCGTTCGCGGGTCAGCGGCAGGTCGCGCAATCTCGCGCCAAGTGCATGCGCTACCGCGTTGCCGATTGCCGCGACGGTTGGACTGCCGCTCGCTTCGCCGACACCAAGCGGCGGGAGATCTGCGGCAGCGCCGACAAGCTCGACCGTGACTTCGGGCACCTCGGTGAAGCGCAATACCGGATAGCCTTCCCAATCGCGCGAGCTGATGCCGTTGCTGTCGAGCCTGACACCTTCCTTTAACGCCCAACTCGCGGCCTGGATGATGCCGCCTTCGAGCTGGTTGATCGCCCCGTCGGGGTTGATGACAAGCCCGGCGTCGCAGGCGCACCACACCTCCATCAGACGGACCTCCTCGTCGACCTCGACCTCGGCGACGACTGCGGCGTAGGCGGCCATGTTCTTGTACCGGGCAAAGCCGATCCCGCGTCCCCGTCCTGTTCCCGACGTCAGCCCCGCGCGCCACGCGCTCATATGCGCAACATGCTCGATCACGGCGCGGGCGCGCGGATCGGGCAATACCGAGAGCCGATAGACGACCGGGTCCTCTCCGGCGCGCTCGGCCAGTTCATCCATCGACGATTCGATCGCAAAGACATTCAAGGTGGCGCCGAGCCCGCGCAGCGATGAGGTCCGCACCGGCGTCTCGGGGATCAGGTGATGGACGATGCGCTTTGCCGCAAAGCCGTACAACGGCTCGCCATTGCGCGTGCCGGCGCCGGGCGGGTTGGACGATTCGGTTGCGGGAGGCGCCGGCGGCGGATCGGGCAATGCCTCGGCGGCGAGCAGATTGCCGCCGCTACCGGGACGGCTGGGTGCCGCCCGCTCCAGATTTCGGTCGTCCAGTCGGCGGGCAGACCGGCGGTGTCGAGAGCGGCACGCGCGGTGACCACCATCGCGGGGCTGACCGGTTCGAAGCCGAACTCCTCCTCGCGCCGCCAGCGCACCCGAACCGGCTTGCCCGGGGTCTGCATCGCAATCACCGCGGCGTCGGTCGCCGCGTCATCAGCGCCGTTATGACCGTAGCAGCCTGGCCCCTGCACATGCTTGACCGAGATATTCGCCGGATCCAGTTTCAGGATTCGGGCGAGCGCGTCGCGCAACGGGTAGACGCCTTGCGAATGGGTCCAGACTTCGAGCCGCCCGTCACGATAGAACGCGACCCCGCAGGACGGCGCCACCGAGGCGTGGGCTATGTGCATCCGCGTGTATGTCGCCTCGTAGCGGCTGGCGGCGGGTGTCGGAGCCGTGGGCGGCGGCGCGCCGACTACCCGGTCGATCGAAGGCTGCTGCAACAGCCAACGCGCCTCTTCCTGAAACGGGTTAATCGCATCGACGCCGTCCCAGACGACATGGTTGGACGCCACCGCCGCGACCGCTTCGACGACGGTTTCGTCCGGGCTGGATATGGCGAGGAAATTGCCGAGGCGGACAATGTCGATCGGCCCTTTTGCAGCGCGGCGCAAAGCGGCCTCATCGACATTCTTGATCACCGCACCGCGCCGCGGCTGGCGCACGACGCGGGCGTGCAGCATGCCGTCGAGCACCAGATCGTGCATAAAAGCAGGCTCGCCAAACACCTTGCCGCCGAGATCGACGCGAGGCGCATTTGCGCCGACAATGCGATAGCCATTCGCGTTTTTGGTTGGCGCGTCGCCCCGCGCGGGTCGGCCGAGATCGACCGCGCCAGCCAGCGCCCAGTAATCGTGGCCGATCGGCGCGCCGCGTCGGGTGATGGCGCCGTCCTCCACCGACAGCTCCGCGCGCGGATAGCCAAAAGCGGTGGCGGCGTGGTCCAGAAACAGCTTGCGGACCTCGGCGCAGGCAAGGCGCAACGCTACCCCGCCGAATTGGATCGACTGGCTGCCTGCCGTATAGCCTTCGTTGGGCGTCAGATCAGTGTCGCCGGAGCGCAGCACGATCCGATCGAGGGCGACTTCAAGTTCCTCGGCAGCGATCTGCCGCATCGCGGTCAAAACGCCTTGGCCGATCTCGACCCGGCCGGTTGATATCGTCACCTTGCCGGCCATCTCGAACCCGACCCAGCGGTCGAGCCGCGGGTTGGCCGCGAGCAGCGGCGGCAATTCGGCGGGCGCGGCGGCGCTCACGGCGCGGCTCCTGATGCGCGCATCCGCTCGGCGGCGACCGCGACAGCGCGCAGAATGCGGGTATGGCTACCGCAGCGGCAAATGTTGTCGTCGAGCGCCTCGGCGATCTCACGTCGTGACGGCGACAGGTTGTGGTCGAGCAGCGCCTTTGCCGAGATCAGGATGCCGGAGAGACAATAGCCGCACTGGCCCGCTTGCTCGTTGAGAAAGGCCTGCTGCAAGGGATGCGGGCGGTCGGGCGTCCCCAACCCTTCGATCGTGACGATGTCTCTGCCGGCAACCGTCGACACGGCCTTGCCGCAGGATTTGACCGGCTCGCCATCGATCAGCACCATGCAACAGCCGCATTGTTCGAGACCACAGCCGAATTTCGCGCCGAACAGGCCGAGATGATTGCGCAGAATATCGAGGAGCGGTGCGTCGGGGTCGGCAGTAACGCTGACCTCGCTTCCATTCACGTTAAAACTGACTGTTGGCATCGCTGTCTCGCCGGCCGCCGGAGGAGCCAGGACTATAGCAAAATCGGCGCTTCGCCGATGCCGTCGTAAAAGGACGGACGGCGGGATTGATCCGGCGCCCGTCCTGGCTGGCGTCAGCTCTGCTTGACCTCGATCTTTTTGGGTTGCTTTTGCGCTTCCGCGGTTTTCGGCATGTTGATCGTCAGCACGCCTTTGGAGAAGTCCGCCGAAATATTGTCGCGGTCGACGCTGGCGGGAAGTTCGAAGGCGCGCTGAAACGAGCCGTATGAGCGTTCCGAGAAGTGATAGTTCTTGTCCTTCTGTTCCAATTCCTGGCGCTTCTCGCCCTTGAGGACGAGCATGTCGCCGGATACCGAGATATCGACGTCCTTGGCGTCGAGCCCGGGCAGCTCGGCAGAGAGCCGGTATGATTTCTCGTCCTCGCTCATATCGATCGCCGGGGCGGAAAACGTAAACGGCGTTTGCCTGAATGGGTGCTCCATGTCGAACATCCGGCGCAGCGACGGGAACCCAAAGTTGCCCGAGAACCGGTCGACCAGCCGATCCATCTCGCCGCGGAAAGACTGCCACACATCGGGGACCGCGGGCGGCGCTGACTGCGGTGCCGTCTGGGGCGTTGTCTATGACGAGCACTCCTGTTGGCAGAGACCAAAGGCGTGCCACCGCGCCAGCCCATGCCGTGTCGAATGGCCCAGCAGCATTCCTATCGAATGTTCTGCCGCCGCCAGATCGCCGAGCAACAGCGCGATCGCGCACGCCGCCTGCAACAGAGCGTAGCACGCATCGCATTTTTCCACCGAAGAGCTGATCGCCAGTGAGCGCGAGACCGCGCATGACTATGGCGGCCGCTCGGTCTTCGGCTGGGCCGGGCCACCAGCACATCTAAGGAAACATTGAAATAAGTCGGGATTTGGGGGTGTGCGTCGGATAAATTTGGCGGGTCGGGGGGGGGGCGGAGGGGCGGGGCGATGCAGCGGCAAGGGAGCTTTTTGCAGGCAGAGTATGCCCGCAAGAAAAAGCCGACGCGGCGGACAAAGCCTGCCCCGGCGAAAGCCGGGGTTTCTCGCCGAGATGGAAGCGGTGGCGCCCCCGGCCTGCGCCGGGGCAGGCTCTGGCACGGCTGGTGCAGCGATTGCAGCCGCTCTACCCGGAAGGGCGAGCGCGGCCGCCCGCCGATCGGGTTGGAGCGCATGCTGCGGGTCTACTTTGTGCAGCAGTGGTGCGGGCTCGCCGACGAGACGGTCGAGGATGCGTTTTATGACAGCGAGGCATTGCGCGGCTTTGCCGGCATCGATCTGAACCGCGACCCGGTGCCCGACGCAACGACGGTGCTGCGCTTCCGCCATTGGCTGGAAAAGCACGAGTTGACCAAAGGTCTGTTTGAGGAGGTCAGCGCGATGCTGGCGCAGCGTGGGTTGTTGATGCGCCAGAGCCTGCCCCTGGCTTGAACAGGGGGCACGATCCCCGCTTTCGCGAGGACCGATGCCACAATCATCGCCGCCCCGACCTCGACCAAGAACCAGGAGAAAGCGCGCGATCCCGAGATGCATCAGACCAAGAAGGGCAACCAGTGGCATTTCGGGATGAAGGCGCATATCGGGGTGGATGTCGCCTCGGGTGTGGTCCACTCGCTCAAGGGCACCGCCGCCAAAGCAGCCGATATCACCCAGATGGCGGCGGTCTTGCACGGCCGGGAGAAAGCGGTCTTCGCCGATGCCGGTTACAGCGGGGCGGCCAGGCGCCCCGAACACGCCGAGCGCGCGGTGTCGTGGAACATCGCGGTCAAGCGCCATATTGTCAAAGCCCTGCCAAAAGCCTTGCGCGATCTGGCTGAGGCGGAGGAGCGGGGGTTGGCGCAGGTGCGGGCCTGGAGCCTGCCCCCGCGAAAGCGGGGGTCGAGCACCCCTTTCATATCGTCAAGAACCGCTCGTCAAGAACCGCTTCCGCCATAAGAAGCTGCGCTACCGCGGGCTGGCCAAGAACACCGCGCAGCTCCACACCTTGTTCGCCCTGGCTAATCTGGTGATTGTCAAAAAGACGCTGCTCGCGCCAGCAAAGGCATCAGGATCCGGAGTTTACCAATCACACGACGATGCCCGAAGGTTGGGCATTACCCGCGATCGAGCTGGAAATTCTGCTGACTGAACCCGCCGCCTGCGAACTGCTCTCGTCAAAATTCACCCTCCGGCGACCATGTCCCGGTAGCGGCATTGTTCAGAGAAGTGTTTCCCTAACAAGATCGGGTATCAAAGGAGGTCAAACGCATGACAGAGAAGGCGCGGATTGCGCATTTGGCCGGACCCAACGCGACCATTCAGAACACCCCGCCCTTGGTCACCTCCAACAAGGCCCTGGCAAAGCACAGCTTACCCTCTTTGATGAACCCTGACGGCTCGCCGGCGCGGTTTGACGTTTTGCGTCCGCAGCGGCTCGCGGCACCTGTCACCGTTTTCGTCGAGCAGTTCAGCGCCCATCCGCTCGAAGCTGATATGGCCGAGCTCTACGGACCCCCGGACGCCTATCTCGACAGCGCCGGGCACCTCCATCAGGAGCGGCAGAGCGCCAGCGACAAACCCGTCTATGAAGTCGAGCTGCGCCCTGAGGACGGTCTCTATCCGCTGCCCTACATGGCGCGGCAGACCGATGGATCGGCCTGGGACGAGGAATGCGCCTTTCCCAACGCCCCTGAGGCCAAGGCACGGCAAGGCTTCTTCCCAGATGGTTCGCGCAGCTTTGAGGAGATCGACCGGTTGCAGGTCGGCGAAAACGGCACCGCTAATCTGATTTCGGCCAAGGCGCAGATCGACTTTTTTCGGGTGCTGCCGCCGTCCGGATACACGAAAGGCCTGTCGGCCGAGCGGCGGCGCGATATCGGCACCGGCGACATCCCGCCGGAGCGACGCGGTGTCGATTTCTTTCCCTACAAGCCCGTGCATATTGCCGCCTCGGCACTGCGGAACGCCCTCGCGCGGGTCACCAACACGGTTCAGCAAATTATGGCGAGCGGCAAATATGACGGCGCCATCTGGACGGAAGGCAGCCCGCGGATCGAGGAGACGATCTACTGGCTCAATCTCCTGATCGACACGACACGGCCGATCTGCGGCAATGCCGCCCAGCGGGCACATGGCATGATCAGTGCCGACGGGCCGAAAAACATTGTCGACTCGATCGACTACATTGCTTCGCGGGTGTGGGCGGACGACGAGGGCCGTAATCTTGCCGGTGCGGTGTTGATCCAGGAGCAGCGCATCTTTGCGGCTCGTGCCGTCCAGAAAGGCGATGCCCGGCCTGGAGGGTATGTCGCGACTGGCGGTCATGGCGGCGTTCTGGGGGCCTCTGGCCATGACGGCCCGCCGCTGCTTCACTATCTGCCGACCGCCCGACACACTTGGTGCTCCGAGGTGAACCTCAACCGGTTGCCCTCCGAAGTCATGGGCGTGCGTCGAGAAGGAGCGGGTATTGCGATGATGCCCGTCACCATAAAGGGTCCGGAAGGACGGCTCCTCGACACCGCAATACCCAAGGTCGCGATCGCCAAAGACGCCAGCTATTGGGACGACGACGACGGGCCGGACCCCGAGGCCGAAGTCGATTTGATCGCGACGATTAGCCGAATGCTGACATCGGCACCGCTCGCCGGGTTCGTCATCGAGGGGTTCACGCCTTACGGCAGACCCGCCTCGAACGCGCGGCATCAGCTGATGCTGCGAGCGGTGTATTGCGGGCTGCCAGTCGTCCGCGTCGGACGCGGCAATACCGAAGGGTTCGTGCCGGAGCATGATCCCGATTTCGTCGGGGGATCGAACCTGACGGCCACGAAAGCCCGGCTACTACTGATGGCCTGCTTGATGAGGTTCGGCAGCCTGCCGCCAGCTGTTGATCCGGATCATCCCACGTCAGCCGAGACGGCCGCCATCCGCGAGAAACTCGCCGCCTAACAAGCTGTCTTCGACACGCACTGACAGGGATTCGAAGGACACGAGAGAGAACGAGAATTTACCGGATGGGACCCGCTGTGTGAACGAAAAGACGGATGGGACCCGCACCCGTCAAACAAAAGGGGGCGCGCACCAGCAGAGAGCGGGGATTCCGAAATCGGAGATAGATCTGGAATCGACCGGCGTCCTCATTTTCGAGAGGCAAAGCCCGGAGCCGAAATGGCCGAGGGGACTACCGGTCAACCATTGGCATTTTTCGCTACTTCCGGCCGCTGCGGCTCGTAGCCCATCGCCCGAGCGTGCTTCTTTACAGTGCTGTACGGGATCTTGGTTGCGACGCTCACGGCGTGCCAGCTCGTGCCCATGTCGAGTGCAGCGCGCAGCTTGTGTCGATCACCATCACTAAAAGGAGCCCGCCCAAGGCGCTTGCCCATCGCCCGTGCTCGTTCAAGACCAGCCTTGGTCCGCTGGCTGATCTTTTCGCGCTCGAGCTTGGCCAGCGAGGCGAGGGTCGCCAGCAGAATGTTGCGGACGAGTTCGTTCTCAGTCGACAGATGCTCTTCAGTGAAGCTGCGAAAGCCGACGCCGTGCGAGCTCAGCCGCTGCAAATGGCCGATCGTTGCCGCCATGCCTTCCCGGCTAAACCGGTCGAGCGACCACACGAGCAGCAGGTCGAACTCACGTCGGGCAGCGCCGGCAAACATCGCACCCAGCTGCTTGCGATATTCGACGCCCTTTCCGCCATTCTCATGTTCAACGTATTCGTGCACGACCGGATGGCCCATATGCCGGCACCATTCGCGCAACTGTCGCAACTGGTTCTCCGGATCCTGCCCCTTGCCGTCGGTTGACACCCGCGCGTAGATCGCCACCCGCTTCGCCACAATACAGTCCTCGTCATATGCCTATCCGGGTTGGCAGTATGCGATAGAGAGGCCGTTATCGGAGGCCATACCCCGGTCGTGCGTTACGAAATCGCTGAATACCAATGAAATCATGCGGTTGCAGTTTCTGGACAGCGTAATGGTGGTTGCAGCCTCCCGGAAGCAAACTCCAACCTCATTTTCGTGAGCAAGACCGCAGAGAATCACGGCGGAGCAGCCTAACAGGGGTTGCAACTCGCGAAAACCCCGTCTTAGTCAGCAAAACTGCTGATAATTACGGCAGGAGAGCTCCTCGACCTACCATCGCTCGTAATGCTCTTGCGCGATTTTCGGCATTCTCATTAATGAGATAGGTGGTTTTGGGGTTGCAGCTTTGCCCAACCGCAAGGTGATTTAGCGGCATTTGCTCAACATGTAGCGCAGCTCGCGACGCGCTGAGACCGAAGGGTGGGCCCGCGCCATCTCCCTGAATACGTCGTCGCTGAGGTCGAGTTGCCCGCTAGCCAACCTTGGCCAAGGGATGTTGTTATGGCTCAACCAACCGGCAAAGCCGTCGGCCTTGAAGGTGCGGCCGTCGAATACGCCATAATTCGCGTCGATGTCGGCAATCAATTGGCCCTGGATGTTGTACAAGTGGAACTTCGGCCGCTCGAGCGTTGCTGTGTCGATCGGTACACCTGCTCTTTCGATCCGTGCGGCGGCTGCCATGTACCGGCTGCGGTATATTGCTCTGGGAAGATCGATCTTTGCGAGCATTGCCGGCAGCAGCCGTGCAAGCGCGATGACGTAACTCTCACAATAATCAAGCAGCGAGTTGCGCTCCCCAGGCGTCAAGGACCGCCGCGGAGGGCAAGCTCGCGCATCTCCTCGTTCTCGCCCGGCCCGATCGTGTCGAGCCCATGATAGACAAGAGCTCCGATTAGCCCGAAACCGTTTGGCAGCGGCAACCAATTAGTAAGGCGACGAACAACGTATCTGGCCCAACCCCACAAGGCGGGTCGAAACAAACTCGTTCTGCCACAGGCGCACGATGCGTCCAGATCGCAGTTCCAAAGCCACGAGGCAAATCGGTTCGGGGTTCTCGCCAGGGGCGGCCTCGAGCGCGAAGTCGACGGCCCAGATCTGCTTGAACGGGAGGTGATCAATAACAGGGTTCGGCCCCGGGAAGGCCGGTGTCGCCGGTGTGAGATTAACCGTCCGGCGACACTCAAGCGCTTGGGTCATTAGACCTCACCGCGCAACCGCTTGATCAGCGGGTGCTCGATCTGGTCGACATAATGGTTGTGGAATCCGATTTTGAGGATCTCTGGGAACGAAGTTCCGGCCAATCGGGCTCTGGCAAGTCGCCGGTTGCCTCAAACAAATCGTAGGCGGATAGTGACATGTTGGCTTTGAGACGGCACCACCGGCTCATTGCCATTTCTGCCGCCTCGGCCGCTGACCTGTGCCAGTCAATTTGCTTGCCGTCTGGACCCGGCAGCTTTACCGGCCAGATGAACAGAACTCCCTGGCGATTGATTGCCGTAAACAAGGTTGCGACGGCAAGCTCGTCGGGCAGCTGCTGGGCGATCGCCGGCGTAATCAGATAGGTTTCGTGATCCTCCTTGAGCTCGACGATAGCCGCCGGTGTCAGACGGTAGGAAGGTTCCGGGTGCACCCGGAAGAACTCTTGCCGGTTCGGTTTCCTAACCGGGACGGTCGTTAGATGCCGGCGCACCCCTACCGTTTCAGCGTAAGAGAGATCCAACCGCAATGCGGCCGGATTAAAGGGGTCCGGCGCGATCCCGGTCTGAATTTCGTGTGTCATGGGGTGATCCTTTAGTGACGTGTGTTACGGGCGATGGGCTGTGTCTCCCGGCTGGCCAACCAGTCGGGCAGCTTCGTGAGATCGAATAAAACGGTCTTGCCAATGGATATTTTCGGCGGTCCGATCCGCAGAGCCTCCCATCGCGACAAAGTCCGCACGGTTTTGCGGGGTATCGCGGCAAGCCGCTTGGCCGTAACGTAGCGACGGCGGGCGATCTCAATCTCGCCCGTCTCGACGAGCCTGAATTGAGATGCGCTGGCCAACAACTTCGCCGGATCAGCATTCTCCGGAGAGAAGGAAGCGCTTATGGCCATGATTTGGTACCCTATGTACGGTAGCGGCCCCATGCCGCCGCGACGCGAGCACAAATCGGCCGATATGTCGGGCTTTGTAATGGGTGATATGTAGGGACTACTAAGCCGCTGAAGGAACTTTTACTTTAGCCGATTGTGGGCAATAGCAAAACGGCGCGCCGGCCCGGATACCAACCAATCCCGACTTAGTTTGTCTCTTTCGACAACATATTCTGTGGCCACAGCGAGAAACTCGGGGCTGAGTGTGCTGCCCTCTCTCAATAGATGAGCATTGGGCCAATCCGGCCGGCGCCGCGGCGCGTTCGCGACGATCTCGGGGGTGGTGTAAAACGATGGGCGGTGGCCCGGGGGTGACTCCACATACTCCTTTGCGAACCCCAGAAACGCGCTTCCGAGGGCGAGAAAGTCAAAAATCACGACATCGCCCGAATACCCGTCTCGGGGCTTTGTGGGAACGGACTTCCGAAAACCCGCGCTTGATAGGCCATCGCCACACACCAATGGATCACCGGTCGGAACCGGCGCCAAACGTCCCGAAGCGTCGCCAGTGATCCCAATTTTCCTTGTGCAATCGATATCCGGTCGATCGTGAACTCAATCTTGCTTTTGCTTACGAGACCTGGATGGCTGGAAACGGCAGTATGAAGATCCCAAAGCATCGCCCCGGCGAGCCCAGCAAGAACTCGCCGTGTTTGCATGATCTGAGCGATACGTTGGCGTGCTCGGAATTTGCTGGCAAAGACTTGATCTTTTTTTGTCAATCGGGCCGCGCCACCCGGTTGGGCGTTCGCTTTTTCAACGCGCAAATGGGCGGTAAATTGCCTGCGTAGTTCGCGATTGCGATCCTCCGGGATCATGACCGTGGCCAGCAGCCGGCAGCTCGCATCCCAACGGAGGCGATGGTCCTGATCAAAGACATCAAGTGCCGGCATCAACCGACCTCGGTAATCGACATCGGCGGCCCCGAGGTCTACTGGGCCGAGCCGTCGTTGATGGGGCGCTACCGGTGACAAGAGCACCAACCCGCTCCGTGGCAGCCCGAAGGAGATCATCAAGCAAGTGGGCGTAGCGAGCGGTAGTTTCCGGTTGAGTGTGCCCAAGCAATGCCCCAATGATCGGCAGCGACAGGCCCTCCGAAGCGAGTATGCTCGCGTAGGTGTGTCTGAGGTCATGAAGTCGGACGGTCGCGCGCCACAGGATCCTGGAGCTGCCATCCTTACTGATTATGCCGTTACCGTTTTTGTTGCGCGGCGAGATCTCTTCCGCGAGCCCCGCTAGGCGGCACACCGCAACCCAGGTTCTTTGACGTCGGTGAGGGGGGTCCCCCGGAGCCCGGAAAGATATAGCGGCCTGGGTCCTGCGTTCGCATCGCCCTTAAGAGTTCGAGGGCGGCGGCGGAAAGCGGAACGCGACGCTCCAATCGCTGCTTGGTATGGGAAGACGGCTTGACCCAAATCCCGACCTCCAAGTCGAACATATCCCATCGCGCGCCGAGCACTTCACCCCGCCGGGCTCCCGTCAGCACCATGAGCCTGATTGCGTTAGCGCTGGTCCGGTTCGGGTGCGCTGCCAATGCATCAGTCAGCCTTACAATTTCGTCACGGCTCAGATACCGAGCACGCTTTTCCTCGTGATTGCGATGAACTCCCGAGGCTGGGGTTTCGGCCCGCCACCCCCAGCGGATTGCCAAGTTAAAGCCCTTCCGAAGGACCTCGACGGTTCGATTGGCGCGAACCGGGCGTGTGGCACTGATTTCACGATGGAGGGCATCGACGTCCGCGGGCCTTACAGCATCCACCTTCATCGTGCCTAGCGAGGCGGGATGACTTTTCGCCACATGCTCGCATCATCCGCCGCGGCACGCGGGGCCTTACGCAGCAGATGCTCAGCAGCGTGACGCTCGAAGAGATCTTTCATCGTCGGCGTGGCTCGGGCGGCCTCGATGGCGCGCAGCTCGTGCTCCTGCTCGTTCAGCGGATCAAACTTGGCATCGACTTTTCGCCGCAGCGGGCGCACTCTTTCCGGGCCGCCGTCGCCGACCAGATCGGAAACCGACCGATTGTCATCCGCCGCTCGCACCCGTGGACGACGTAATTCAGCACGAACGAACGTACGCCGTTTGCCGCGACGGGCATGCCAAAGCCCGGCAGATCGGCATCGTAGGTGATAACAGCGTCAGCTGGCGGGATAGGGAGAGACCTGATCGACCTATCGGTCAGGTGGGTGGTCGCACGTCTTGGCATTACCGAAACCTGGAATATGTCCGATGCATGTCCGACAGAATACCGGATATCAGTGTCCGCGATCGACCGAGATCGACGGCAATATGAAGGATATTTCGTTAAGAAGTGTTTATCACAAGTGCGTTGATGGATGATTGGTATGCAGGACAACCCGTTAGCTGCGTCCCTCCTGCAGGCTCATAACCTGAAGGGTCGGAGGTTCAAATCCTCCCCCCGCAACCAATTTTGTGACTTGCACTGGAACGCCGCTCTCATCGAGCGGCGTCTTTGTTTTTGTCGCCATCGCCAGGATGCCTGCGAGACGACCGTAAAGACTGACCGACAGGGTTTTCCTGCCGCTGCGGACGACCGGGCTCAATTCAATCCGGTCAACGAGCTTGCGGACAATCTCGGCTGCCTCCATGCGGCCCCCGGTGTCCGTCAGTGCCGCGCGCAGATGCGCGATCTCGGTCCTGTAATATTCGGCCATGTTCGGGTGGAGCCGAACGCTTACGTCCTCGCTTGCGGCGAGGCGGCTGCGCAACGCGTCCCTGCGGGCTTCGAGTTCCGCCATCTTCTCGCGGACGGCCGAGGCGGGCACGCCGTCGAGAAGCGCCTGCACCAGCCTCGCGAGATCGCGCTCCGCCTTTCCCAGCGCGTCGACATCCGCCGTTCGCCGCGCGTTGTGCTCGGCGTGCAGGCGGTTCATGGCGCGCGCATATTCTTCGCAAAAGATTTTTGTCCGCGCCGGCTCCATCAGGCGGTTTTGCAGGCCGTCGAGCACGGCGCTTTCCAGATCATCGCGGCGCATCGTCGCCTTGTTGTCGCAAGTGCCTTTGTTGCGGGCGTTTGCGCAGCCGATATAAACCTTGTTGAAATTGACGATCCCGCCGCCGCAGACGGCGCAGCGCATCAGGCCGGTAAACAGATAGCGCGGGCGGCGACGGTCCCAGTAGCCGGGAGCCCCGCCGGAGCCGCGGCCTGCCTCAAGCGCGCCCTGCCGCGTCTTCACGCGCTCCCATAGCGCCTGATCGATGATCCGCAGCGCTGCCACACCCTGTACGATCCATCCGGAGTCCGGATTGAGCCGGGACACCCGCTTTCCGGTTTCCGGGTCCTTGACGTAGCGCAGCCGGTTCCAGACGAGCCTGCCGATATAGAGTTCATTGTTGAGGATGCCGGTGCCGCGCTGGCGGTTGCCATGGATGGTGCTGGGCCCCCACGTTCCCCCCAACGGGCCGGGCACGCCCTCGGCATTGAGCCCCTTGGCAATCGCACGCGGTGAGTTCCCGGCGGCGTAATCCTCGAAGATGCGGCGGACGACCGTCGCCTGCTGCGCATTGATCCTGCGTTCGCCGGTCAGGGGCTGTCCGTCCGGGCCGACACCGTGCACGACATCGTAGCCGTAGCTGTTGCCGCCGCCGGATTTGCCGGCTTCGACGCGACCGCGGAGGCCGCGGCGGGTCTTGTCGGCAAGATCTTTGAGATACAACGCCCCCATCGTCCCTTTCAGACCGATGTGGAGCTCGTTGATTTCTCCCTCCGAGACGGTGACGATCCGGCCGCCCGCAAAGCTGATCCGCTTGAAAATATGAGCGATGTCTTCCTGGTCGCGGGACAACCGGTCGAGGGACTCGGTGACAATGATTTCGAACCGGCCTTCCAGCGCATCCCGCAATAGCTTCTGAATACCGGGCCGGATCAGGCTCGCGCCCGAGATGCCGTGATCGCTGTAGTGATCATAGACAGGCCAGCCTTCCCTGGCGGCGCGTTCGCGGCAGATTCTGTTCTGGTCTTCGATTGAGGCCTCTCGCTGCAAATCGGACGAGTACCGGGCATAGATGGCGGCGATGCTCATCCTGAATCCTTCTTGCCGCCCGGCGGGCGGCGCGCGTTGCGGGTTTTATTCCGAAGAGCCGCATAATCGCGCTCGGCCGCTTGGCGCGCAAGCGCACGCACCAGTTCATCCAGCAGCGCATCGCTGCTCGTTTCCGGTTCACCCGTGTCGGTATTCGGGGCGCGGTTTCCCATGAGATTACCGACATGGCGCTGCCGGTCCGTGGCGCCCCTCTCCTCATCCTCGCCAGCGGGTTTGAGGTTGCGGCCGATGTAGCTTCTGACACACCCGCCCGCGCGATAGGCCGGCGCGGGCACCGGCCCGGCCAAAGCCCGCTCGCTAGAGTGTGGGCCGCGGCTTCGGCTGCCGGCTGAGGCGTGCCGCCGCCGTGGCGCGGCGGACGTTTTCAAGGCTGGCCACCACGATGCCGCGCTCGGGCGAACCGGGCGCGGTGCACCCGAACTCGATCTGAAGCGTCCGGAACAGAGCCTCAAGCTCGTCCAGCGTGTGGTACCGCAGCTCGCTCCAGGTGATGATCTTCGTCATCCGGTTTCTCCTGTTTGTCGCGAGGCCCCGACGATCAGGGCCTTTCCTGCGGTCACCGGGAGTCATCCTCGTCAGGGAAAGGCCTGCATCGGGCGGCGGCTGGAGCAGACAAATCAGGAGAAGAAGGGAAGAAGAGCATTGCCGCGGCGCGCTGCGGGCACCGCCGATGGCAGAGCGATGGGGATATGGTTCGGGCGGACGGAACGAGAGAAGGCGCACCCGCGCCCGCTTCGCCGGAGTGGGCAATTGCGTGTCCGGCCGAGAAATGAAGTCCGGCGGGCAGGGCGCCGCCGCCGGTTAGCCGGACCGAAGCCGTTGTGATTGCGAAGCGGGGCGCACGGGGTCGGCGGGTTTCGGGTTGGCACTCTTCGGCGGACAACCGCCGTCGGCTTGTCCTCCCGCAGACCTTCACAGACGACCTGGCGCAGCGGGTTGTCTTCGGTCCAGGTCAGGTATTTGACTTCGGCGATGAGTTCGGGCCGCACTCAGTGGACGCGGCTTAAAATCAGCGGCGGGTCGAACCGGAAGGCGGCGCCATAAGCCTTCGAGCTCTGCGTGGCTGATGCCGGTGCCGGCGCGCCCGGCATAAACCAGCCGGCCATCCGGGTCGTGATACGCGAGCAACAGCGCGCCGAGGCCTGGCGATTTTCCGGTGCTCGGGTTGCAACGCCGGCTTCGATTATTTTCTCATTGCCTTAAAGCCGACCTATGACTGCTTGTATTCTGGCTGCCGGAAGCACCAGTCTAACTGGCTAAAATATAAGCAGGTGGTGGCAGAGGCTCTGATGCCGTTTTATCCGAAATACACGACGACCGTTATAGGAGCTTATAGCGTCCCACGGTGGTATGAACCGCTCGATCGCCTCGTCACCTTGGGGCAACTGCTCGCCGAGGACATGGGCGATGCTCATTACCGCGTTATGCAGGGGGCGATCGTAGATCAGGAGACGGCGGGGATAGACGTAATCACCGGCGGGGAGACCCATCGGAGAACACATAACCGACATTCACCCCCAAACGCGATGCTCAACTACTTCTGGCAAAAAATACCCGCCTTTCATGGTGAAACCCGACCAAAGCCAATCACGAAGTACGATCCCAATGTCACGCATCCAGCGGCGATTTGTCAGGGGCCGATAACCGACGACATTGATCTCGGCCTCGTCGATGAGTTCAACGAAGTGTCCGCGTCAGCACGCAAGCCGGTCAAGATCACAATGACGGGACCTCATTTTCTCACTGCGGTCACCTTTGACGAGTATTACAATGACCCTGCGCGCATGATGTTCGATGCCGCCAAACTCTTGAACAAGAATTTCAAGAGGCTTGTCCAAGCAGGGTGTAAGCATATCCAGATCGACGAGCCATACTTGACCCCACCGAGTGATGATGAAGTGCGGATCGCGGTCGAAGCAATCAATATCGCAATTGAAGACCTGCCCGCAGATATTCATGTTGCCGTCCATGTCTGCCAAGGTAACTACGCGGTAGGTCCTCACTATGATGGTCAGATTGGGCACCGATATTTTGATACGGGACGTTATAAGGCCGATCTCATCTGCCAGATTGAATGCGATTCTTACTTGATCGAGCACGATCGGACCGATGCCTTTCAGGAATTCCTCGGGAACAAGCAACTCGGCGTCGGCGCGGTCGATGTTCAGACTCCAAATATAGAAACTGGCGAAGTAATCGCAGAACGAATTACTGCGCACCCGTGGCTCGCTCCCGAGCAGACCATCATCACAAGTACGTGTGGGTTCAACCACCTACCCCGCCATGTCGCGCTAGGCAAAATGCGGTCGATGACTGAAGCGAAGGCAATTCTTTTCGGCGGGGCGCGTTAGCCGTGAGATGAGCGAAGAACGGGATCATCGGGATCAGATCGCGCAACGGTTGGAGGCGACCGAAGAACGGTTTCGGATCGCCCAGGTCGCGGGCGGTATCGGATGGTTTGAGTGGGATCTCTCGACCGGCAAATGGGAATGGACACCGCACGTCGCCGCTCTGTTTGGGTTCGACCCCCAAATGCCGAGGCCCGCGTTCTCCGACTGGCAACCGGCGATCTTTATCGACGATGTGCCGAAGTTGCGGTCAGCGGTCGAACGGGCCAACGAGCAAGGTGTCTATTACGTCGAATTTCGGGTCTGCCATTCTGACAACAGCGTTCATTGGATCGCAGGGAAGGGAGAGATCACCCGCAGCGAGTTCGGGGCGCGCCCTTCGGGTTGCTGGCGTCTACTACGACATCAGCGAGCGCAAAGCCCTGGAAGCTCGGCTGCTGGCGCTCAACGAGGGCCTGGAGGCCCGTGTAGCCGATCGGGCTAGGCAGCTTGCCGCGACAAACGCTCGTTTGGAGGAAACGGAGCGCCGCTTCCAACTTCTCATCGACGGGGTAACCGACCACGCGATTTTCATGCTCGACCGGACCGGCATCGTTGCGAGTTGGAATACTGGAGCAGAACGGATCAAAGGATACTCATCGGGCGAAATCATCGGCCAGCATTTCTCGCGGTTCTATACTGATGAGGACCGCCAAAATGGCGTTCCGCGGACAGCGCTCGCGACGGCGGAAAGGTCGGGAAAATACGAGGCGGAAGGTCATCGCGTCCGCAAGGATGGCACCACGTTTCTCGCGAACGTCGTGATCAACGCCATTCGTGACCATTCGGGAAATCTGTTGGGTTTTGCCAAGATCACTCGTGACGTAACCGAGAAAAAAGTGGTCGAAGATCAGCTTCGACAGGCTCAAAAGATGGAGGCGGTTGGACAACTAACCGGCGGGGTTGCTCACGATTTCAACAATCTCCTGACGGTCATCATGGGCAATATGGAGCACCTGGAGCGCATCCTGCCGCGAGCGCCGCAGACCGATAGAATTATCGGAGCGGCAATCCGAGGCGCATCGCGTGCGGCGATGCTCACCCAACGGCTTCTCGCCTTTTCTCGTCGCCAACCACTCATGCCGGAAGCTCTTTCCGTGAATAAACTCGTCGCCGGAGCATCTGAGCTCATGCGACGGACAATCGGCGAGGCGATTTTCATCGAAACAGTATTGGCCGGAGGACTTTGGCCGACTTTCGCGGACAGCAACCAGCTTGAAAACGCGCTGATCAACCTCGCCATCAATGCCCGTGATGCCATGCCTGATGGAGGGAAACTGACCATCGAGACCGCCAATACACATCTCGACGACGCCTACGCTCGCATGAATGATGAGGTTCAACCCGGCCAATATGTGGGGGTCTTCATCACCGATACGGGGACCGGCATGGCTCCCGAAACAGCCGCTAAGGCATTCGAGCCGTTTTTCACGACTAAAGAAATCGGCCAGGGCACCGGATTGGGATTGTCCCAAGTCTACGGGTTCATCAAGCAATCAGGCGGGCACGTAAAGATCTACAGTGAAATCGGTGAAGGCACGACCGTAAAGCTGTATTTGCCACGCTATCGCGGCGAAGAAGACTTCGCTAATGAGCAGCTGGAAAATCGCGGAATCCCACGCGGTCGGGGCGAAGTAGTCCTTGTCGTCGAGGACGATCCTGATGTGCGTGACTATACGATCGAGATGGTCGCCGATCTCGGATATTCGGTCGTGAGCGCCTCAGACGGGGCAAGCGCGCTTCGTTTATTAGATTCCCATCGGGAAGTAGCGTTGCTCTTTACGGATGTGGGCCTTCCCGGCGGGATGAACGGTCGGCAACTAGCGGAAGGGGCGTTGCGCCGTCTACCGAGGCTCAAGGTTCTCTATACGACCGGCTACGCCCGCAATGCGATTGTCCATCAGGGCAGGCTCGATCCAGGCGTCGAGGTCATCTTCAAGCCATTTACGTATTCTCACCTCGCGGCAAAGATCCGACAGATTTTAGACGATTAGTACGCACGTCGCGCTCGCCAGCCAATAGCCGAAACCCTGCACAACACTCGCCGCTTCGCAGCACCTGGAGCACTGGCCGTTCGGTGCCGTCATAGCGCGCCGAGCTTAGCCAGTTACCCACCCGGACGAAGCCTTCTACCTCGGATTCATACTTAGATCGTTGGCCTATTATTGCTGCGCCTGCGAAATTGAGTAATTCCAGAATTTGCCTTACTGTACCAAAGATTGTATACTATAGGTATAAGCTATATTTTAGGTTATTAGCTTTGGGTTATTTACATGGAAGTTAAAATCAGAGGCCAGATGACCATTGCCGATCTCAGGCAAGCGCTTTTCGAGCAACTCCACGAGCTTGAGACCAAATATGCGGTTCAGTTTTCTCGTGGCGCAAGTCTTTACATTAATCCCACGAATAGTTTCGGCGAGGACGTCACGCCCCGCGTGCCTGGGGGACACGAACTCAAGACCCTTTACAGCACAGGGCCATACCGCAGCGCGGCGGACGAGGCAAAGCTGTGACGGGGGACCGGGCGTGATCCAGCAACCTCATTACATCGACCTGGAGGAAGCCCGTCAGGTCCTCGCCGAAATGGGGGTGGCTCTGAGCCTGCGACAAATGAAGCGGGCGGCCGATTTGGATGCGCGAGGCCGACGCAAACTGCCGTTCTTCGTCGACCCGATTGAGGGTAAATTGAAGATCGAGAAGAATACACTCCGCCGCATCTACATGAAGGCGCAGGCGGAGGCCGAGAATAATTTGCGATTATGATATACCTTGTTATAAATGTTCAATTATAACCAGAAACAAACATTTGGCATAATGGCGGATATAAGAAAAAGAACCGGTCTAAACGGCACCACGTACCAGGTGCGGTATCCGAGCAAGACGACAAAGTCCGGCTATGCTTATGCCACCTTTGCGACGCTGAAGGAGGCGCGTGCCTTCCGGGAAGATTCAAGCGCTCGGAGCGCCGCCAGGCCGCGCAACGCCGAACTCACGACAGTCGAGCAGGCTGTCCAACGCTGGCTTGACGTATGCGAACATGAGGGCCGCGACGGGCGCGATCCCGTCTCGCCGGCGACGTTGGCCGTTTACAAGGGTTGCGCAACGATCATGCGCGCGTACAGCTGGGAAGCGCAGCTGCATGAACTTGAGTCCGCCGATCTCGTCGCTTTCCGGTCGTGGTTGCTGACTGAGTACACGCGTGATCAGGCCAAAAGGACATTGTCCTGCTTTCACTCGATGCTGATCGAGATGGTGACGCAGGGCATCCTAACCACCGATCCGGCGGCGCGGGTTACGATTCAACGATCCCGCTATAAGGAGCCGGTCGAAATCCCGTCGATCGCCGAAGTCCGGTCAATTCTCGCGGCGGCCGACCGGCTGGCTAATCACAAGTACAAATATATTTCCCAGCCGTGGGAGCGATATCGCGCGATGATCTACCTGGCATCAGACTCCGGTTTGCGCCCGCAGGAGTACCTTGCTCTTCCGACCGCCAATCTACTGGAAAAGGGTATCCGGGTAACGCAGGCCGTAAGCCGAAGCAACCGTATCGAGGTGCCGAAGAGCCCCGCTGCGCGGCGCTACCTGCCCATCAGCTCGGACGTGCTTGGCATGACCCGCCATTATGTAGAACGGCATCAGGGCGCAAATCTCGTTGGTCTGGTTTACCCCGGAGAACATGGCGGCCACCAACAATATGGTCATTTCTCCAAACGCTGCTGGCGCACCCTCATGAAGGAAGCCAAGCTAGTGCAGCAAGTGGTGGTCGACGGTGAAGAGAGGCTGGAAAATCTCTACACGCCTTATTCGCTCCGGCACTTTTATGCGTCAATGTTGATTGCCGAAAACACGGATCTAAAAACGATCCAGGAGCGCCTCGGTCACGTAGACGCGGCCATGACCCTGAATGTCTATGGTCACCTTATCAAGGAGCGCCAGGCTCAGGCGCGAGAAGAAGACGGCGGCATTCTCGGTCGCGTTCTTTCACGACAATATAATATACCGGCTCAATAGCGGATTATCCCGCAAGCATTACTCTGAATAAACCATCAGCCGTGTTCCGGTTTGTTCGACCGGCAATTTGCCACATCCGCGCCACAGACCAAAACGGCTCGCGCCAGAGAATGCCGGATTTCTGCGGGTTACAGAGGACAGGTTTTTGTGGCAAATCTTGAGTAAAATTACGTTTCTGGAAAATAATTCTCTGCTAAACCATTGAAACTAAATGGCGTCCCCGAGAGGATTTGAACCTCCGGCCAACAGTTTAGGAAACTATTTTAGAGCATTTATTATCAAATAGTTAGAAGCAAGCTGCCACATCTTTGCCACATGGGTGGCCCGAAACCCATTGCGCTTGGATCTGCGTTAGCCGCTCGCGCGCGAGCTTGACGGCTTGCCGGCGCGCCCGATCGGCTGCAGCTGATGGACGGAGATGAATGATGCACAGCGAGGTTCTGATCATCGGTGCCGGTCCTACTGGCTTGGTGCTTGCGCTCTGGCTAACCCGGCTCGGGGTTAAGGTGCACATTGTCGACAAGACGGCGGAGCCCGGCACGACCTCGCGGGCCTTGGCGGTTCAGGCGCGGACGCTCGAACTCTACCGTCAGCTCGGGCTTACGGACGCCGTGGTCAAACGTGGACACAAGGTTCCTGCCGTTAATCTCTGGGTGAAGGGCGAACCGGCGGCGCGCCTGCCGTTCGAGAGCGTGGGTTCGGACCTGACGCCCTATCCGTTTCTGCAGATTCTCCCGCAGGACCAACATGAGCGGCTGCTGATCGGGCGGTTGGAGGCGCTCGGCGTCTCGATCGAGCGCCGGACCGAATTAATGAGCTTCACGGACGAGGGCGAGCAAGTGATCGCCCGCATTCGCGGGCCGGAGGGCCAGGAGGCATCCTGCGAGGCGAGCTACATCGCCGGCTGCGACGGCGCCCGCTCGATCGTGCGCGAGACGATCGGTACAGGCTTTCCTGGCGGCACCTATCGGCAGGTCTTCTATGTCGCCGATGTTGAGGCTGCCGGCCCTGCGTTCGACGGCGAACTGCATGTCGACCTTGACGAGGCTGATTTCCTCGCGGTGTTTCCCCTGGCCGGGGAGGGTCGGGCGCGCCTGATCGGAACCGTGCGAGACGAGCGCGCCGATCACGCCGAAACGCTCAAGTTCGAAGACGTCAGCGGCCGGGCGATCGAGCACCTCAAGGTGGACGTCCGGAAAGTGAACTGGTTTTCGACCTATCATGTGCATCACCGGGTGGCGGAGCATTTCCGCAAGGGCCGCGTCTTCCTGCTTGGCGATGCGGCTCACATCCACAGTCCCGCGGGCGGCCAGGGGATGAACACCGGGATCGGCGACGCGATCAATCTGGCCTGGAAGCTGGCGGCGGTGCTGGCCGGCCGTGCTCCCGACAAGCTGCTCGACAGCTACGAGGCGGAACGGATCGGCTTTGCCCGGCGGCTGGTCGCGACCACCGATCGCGTGTTCAGCTTCGCCACCGCCGAGGGCCGGATTGCCGATGTCCTTCGCACGCGCGTTGCGCCGGTGCTATTCCCTAAGGTCATCGCGTTCGAGGCGGTCCGGGAATACATCTTTCGGACGGTCTCGCAGATCACCCTCAATTACCGCGGTGGACCGCTCAGTGCTGGCTCTCCCGGTCATGTCCAGGGTGGCGACCGGTTGCCGTGGGTGCCGATCGATGGAAAGGACAATTTCGAATCCCTCGCGTCGATGACCTGGCAGGTCCATGTTTATGGTTCGGCCAGCGCCGGGCTCGCGGCCTGGTGCGCCGGTCACGATGTGCCGCTGAATGTCTTTGACTGGCGATCGGAGCACGAGGCGGCCGGCCTGGCGCGTGACGCCATCTATTTGCTCCGACCGGACACCTATGTCGCGCTCGCCGAGGCGTCCGGCGCGCCGGGCGCCCTTGACCGCTATTGCGCGGACCGCGGGATTCGCCTTGTCACGGCGTCGCGATAAGCGCTGACCGTGAGTGTCGGTCGCGCCTTTTTCCCGGTTTCCGCGATGGCGCGGGGTAATTCCGACACCCGGTCAACTATACGGACCGCCCGGCTCTAATCTCGGGCCAATTGTAGGCGAGGTTTGCATGGCGCGAACGGAGAAGGACAAGATGCTGGCCGGGGAGCTATACGACGCCAGCGCACCCGAAATTCAAGCGGACCTGTCGGCGACCCATAGGTGGCTCGCGCGCTACAACGCTGCGCTCGACATGGAGCCGTCAAACCGGCGGGAATTACTGATCGAACGCCTCGCTGCCGTCGGCGAGGGCGCCGTTATCCGGCCGCCGTTCCATTGCGACTACGGCTTCAACATTAGTCTCGGCGCGGGCGTGTTCCTGAACTTCAACTGCGTAATCCTTGATGTCGTGGAGGTCACGATCGGCGACCGCACGCAGATCGGGCCGGGGGTACAGATCCTGACGGCCGACCACCCGCGCGACGCGGCCGGGCGGGCCTCTGGCCTTGAGTTCGGCCGTCCGGTCCGCATCGGGCGCAACGTCTGGATTGGCGGCGGGGCGATCATCCTGCCGGGCGTCTCGATTGACGACGGCGTGCTGATCGGCGCCGGTAGTGTAGTCACCCGTGATGTACCCGCTGGGGCTACTGCTTTTGGGAACCCGGCACGGGTGCGGGCCTGACAGCATCCAGCCCGGCTGATATGTTCCGCCGATGGCCGGCCGGCCCCGCTGAAGCGTTGGCGGACTGGGGTCTGACAAGCTTGCTAAGCGGCATTGGCGGTGGCTGGAGGCAAGCGAAAGTTGGGTCGTACCCGGACGAGTTGGCCAGTGGTGACAAAGATAAGGAGCCCTTCGGGAGCGCCGGTGGCGACGAGGTAATCGCGCATTTGCTCGCGATAGAGGTTCGTCAGCTGGACACTGGGATTGACGTCTGTTTTCCAGTCAACGACGAGGTCAATCAGTCCGAGCGGCTGATATGCGATCGCGTCGGCGACACCGCCTACGTAAATGGTGCTGTCTTGTTCAGCCCGGGCTGAGAAAACGGTCATTTCGGGCACCAACCGGCTCCGGCACGCGGCAACCTCGGGGATTTTGAGTGCGCGCAGCGTCGTCGCCGCCAGCTCGGGGGCGTGCGGGCCATCTTCAGGACGGGCTGCTTCGGGCATACCGAGCTGGGCCAGCAAGGCTCTTCCCCGAATTTCAAGCGCGTCGACATGGTCGACGGTCTCCCCGGTCAGCACTTCCTCAAGCAGCTTGTGCACGACGAGGCCGCGCTCACGGCTGCCGCGGGTCGAGCCCGGGACTGCAGAATTGTCCGAAGCGGAGGGAAGCTGCTCGGTGAGAGCCGTGGCGTCCGTGAAGATCTCGTCACGTTCGGGCGGTGGCGCGGCGTCTGGTGATCCTTCGTGGCGGCTTGGGCTGCGCCACACGATGGAGCGGCGGGTCGCGGCAATAGTGGAGGCTTCGTTGCGCCAGGTCGTTTCGTCCTGGGTATTCTCCGGCTCTGCCACATCGGGAAGTTCGGGGGCATACACGATCGCCCGGGGATCGAATGTCGGCAGATCGTCAAGCCTGAGTTCGACGATGCTCATCCAGTCATTGGGCTTCCGCTCGCTTTGCCGCGGCAGGAGGAGGAGATCGCAGGCGCGGGTTATCGCGACGTACCACAGGCGCACGCGCTCGCGGCGGAGCTGTTCTTTTTCGTCGGTCTTGACGTGCTCGTAATCGGCCGGGGCCTGGTCAAGGATCTTGAAATGCACCGTGTCGTCCCGGCGCCGGTGCAAAAAGCTTGTGTCGTCATAGAGCTCGGTCGGGGAATTGATCGGGATAACGATCGGCCATTCGAGCCCCTTGGCCAGGTGCATGGTGATGATCTGGACAAACTCGGCTTCCGCATCGGGGCGGCCTTCGACCTGGGCCTCGGCATCTTCCCAGTTCTGCCGCATGGCGAGCGTGAAGGCCGCGAGGCCGCGGCCGTCATAGGCGCGCGCCATTTCAAGGAACAACTCGGCATTGGCCAGGGCGCGTTCGGAAGTAAGGGGGTAACGCGCCCGTAGTATGGGTCGAATATTGAGCTCCTCAATGGCCTCCGCGACGATCTGGTACGGCGTTGTGCGGCGCGCCTTGCGGGCAAGGCTCTGGAGCACCTCAAGCGCGCGGCCGAGAACGGGGTGGGCGATCGCGCTGCGGTCTGTCCATAGATGAAGCCGTGGCGGGGGGCCGCCTTCTGATGCCGGCAATGCCGCGATGGCGTCAACGATGTCCTCTTCGGTCAATCCGACAAGCGGACCCCGGAGAAGGGCCCCAAATCCCAGTGTGTCGCGCCGATCGGCAATGGCGCGGGAGAGGGCGATCAGATCCTGGACTTCCTGACGGCGGAAAAAACCTTTGCCGGCCTGGGACGCGACCGGCACCTGGCGACGTTCAAGGGCGCGCTCGTATCGCCAAAGGCTGGCGCCGGTGGGAGCGAGCAGGGCGATATCGCCGGCGCGGCAGACCCGCATGGCCTGGGTGCGCTTGTCCCAGATGTGATAATTCCCGATGAGCCGTTGAACGATCTCGGCCACGATGATTGCTTCATGCTCGCGGACGAGCTCGCCATCGAGTTCTGCCCTTGCTGTCTTTAAGGCTGTCGTCGATCGGGACTTCGAAGCAGGCGACGGCCTGGCCGTCGGGCGAAGCCGCGCGGACCGCTGCCAGTGGCGTGAAGCCGGGCTGTCCGGCCGCCTCTGACAAGAGCGGCTGAAACCGGTCATTGGCAAAATCGAGGATGGGCGCCCGGGATCGGAAGTTTGCCGTAATCTCGATGATGCTGTGTGCGTCTTGCGCGAGAAGGGCGTGTTTTGCCTCCAGGTAGGTGTCAACGTCGGCGCCGCGAAAGCGGTAGATCGCCTGCTTCGGATCCCCGACCAGGAACAGGCTGCCCGGGCGCAGCCTTCGAGTGGTCCAGGGCTCGCCTTCGGCTCCCTCACCACATAGCAGCCAGAGGATTTCGGCCTGAAGGGGGTCGGTGTCCTGAAACTCGTCCACGAGAATGCGTGGATAGCGGCGGGCGAGGGCCTGTCGCACGCCAGGATCGCGAACGAGCAGATCCCGCGCGTGGTGAAGAAGGTCGTCGAAATCGAGCAAAGCGGCCTGGCGCTTGTAGTCTGCGTAGAGCGCTCTGAGGCTGTCGAATTCACCGACGAACCGTGCCAGGGCGGCCGCAGCAATATTGGCATTGAAACTTTGGTAAGCATCGCTGCACCGGTCGTAGAGGGCTTTTGCTGTCGCGCAAAGTTGCTCACCGCGCGCCTTGGCAACTCCGGCCGCACACGCGGCTGCCTGCCATTTCCCTTTGTTTTGAAATGCTTTAAAGCGTGGTTCCTTGCTGTGGCAGCAATCGGGCGGCACACGCAGCAATAGACGGGCAATCACGCGCCCGGTGATGGGAGCGTCGAGAGCGGCGTCGAGCCCCGTCTCGAATCGGGTGAGATCGGCAATACACTCGGCGGTCGCCGGTTCGGTAATGCCGCAGCCGGCGTACCAGTCGGCGAAGTCGCGTATCCCTTGCGAAAGCTGCCGGAGGATATCCGTGTCCAGCTCCGCGCGGGGAGCGCGCGCGGTCCGTTTGATCTTTAAAAAATTAGCGGCGTCGCCAATAAGCGTGACAGCCTCGTCCGGCGCGATAGCAAGAAGCTCGGCAAAGAAATCGTCTTCGCCGCCGAGCCCTGTCATCGGCGGAATTCGGCCAAGACCATCGTCGCCGCGCGCACGTCCGAAGCGGGCCGACAGCCAGGCTGTCATTAAATCCTGATAGGCGAGATCGGCGGCTGCGGGATCGATGATCGTGGCGCCGGGATCGATGCCGGCCTCGATCGGGTACGGCTTGATGAGCTGCTGGCAGAAGCCGTGGATCGTTGTGCAGGTGATTTCCTCAAGGGCTGCCTTGGCGGCTGTAATGGCCGAGCGCTGATCCGCCGAAAGGCCGGTTTCCAGAGCCTGGTCCAATTCACGGGGGACGGAACCGGCGGCAAGAGAGGCGACGAAGCGCTCGATGCGTTCGAGCAGTTCGGCGGCGGCCGCCTCGGTAAAGGTTACCGCGACAATCTCGCGAGGCCGAATGCCATGGACCAGCATGAGAGCGACGCGCCCGGCCATAAGGGCGGTCTTGCCGCTGCCGGCGCCGGCCTCGACGAGCAGGGTTGCGCCGTAATCCAGCAATGCACGCTGCCGCGCGCCGGCATCTGGAAGGGCAGGGGGGTGATGGCGGTCCGGCATCATTCCATTCCCCAGAGCGGGGCGAGATCGGCCAGGCGCGCGGTGATGAGCGGGAATTTCAGGTCGAAATAGCTCTCCTTCGCGCCGCCCGGCAAAGCGAAGGCGAAATCGTTGAAGACATCGTTCGCGGCGGGTCCGGGTAACAGGTTTCCGGCCGCAGCAAGACGAACCGCAGCGGCGGCAAACTCGGCGACCTGGGACAGCACGTCATCCGGATCAGCGAGAGAATAAAGCCCGTCCTCGGCTGCTTTGAGGTAGAGGAGACGACTGCTGACGCCGCCGACCTGCGGGAGGAGGGACCGGACGGCAAAGGCGTAGAGGCAACGCTGGAGCTCGGCGCCGCCTTTGAGCACGAGGTCTTTGTTCTGGCCTGGCGGCCGGCCGGATTTATAGTCGGTGACGCGGGCGGTTTGGCCGTCTGCCGCCAGATCGAGGCGGTCAATGCTGCCGCCGATGCGCAGACTGGTGCCCGGAATGACGACGGGCGCCATGGGGTCCCAGGGAAGTTTTGCGCGGTCCTCGGGCGTAAGGTCGCGGGCGCGGCGATCGCCGCCGAACGGGATTTCGGCCCAGCTCCGCTGGCTGGGCAGCGGGGGCTCGGAGAAGGTAAGGGCGACGAGCGCGAGATTGCGGATATCCTGCAGTTTTCTCCGCCAGATCACTGGCGGCGGAGTTGGCTGCGACTGCTCCCAGTCCCTCGCAACGGTCTCGATCGCACTGTCGAGCGCAGTCTCTATTGCGTGGACAGTAGCTGAGGAAAAACCGCCGGACGCCTCAAGGCCGGAAACGGCAGTCTGCAAGGCGGCATGCACGAGATTGCCGAATGCCAGGGCGTCGAGCAGAAGCGGGTCTTCAGTCTCGCTGGGCTCCTGCCAGCCGAAACCGTATTGCCAGAGATAGCCCAGCGGATCGCGCAGCAATTTGACCAGCGAGGTCGCCGACTGCTGGCGTTGAAGGGCCCCCACCACGACGGGATGATTACGGCGAATGAGTCCGTCATGAGGGGTCAGCCGCCCGGTATGCCAGTCGATCCAGCAGGCGATAGCGGATTCCGCTTCCGGCAGGGCTTCGAATTCGTCCGGGCGGGCGAACAGCCGATCGGACCAGCCTGCGGCATGCTCGGGTATGCGCGCGCGTTGGCGGTGCATTTCTGGCAAGTCGGCGGGATACAGGGGCGACACGCCATTCAAACGACCCTCGGCGTCGCGGCGGGACCGCGAACAGAAGATTTGGCGCGCGGTTGTCCGGCTGATTGTTTCGAAATCCCGCCGGTCGGCTTCGTGCACGGGCAGAGGTTCGAGCTCGTGGGTGGGAACGATATGGTCCGGAAGAAGAGGATCCTCGCTGGCGTGCCGCGGCCAGGCGCGCGAGGTCAGGCCAATGAGCCTGACGAAGGGGCGGGGCACGGCCGCGAGCGCCGCCGCCGGCGCCCAGATGATGGCCGCTTCGGGGGCAACGTCATCGGGCAGACGAAGCGAGGTCAGCGTTACGTCCAGCGCCTGCGGGGGACCCTCGGTCAGGGCCTTGCGCCAGATGGCGAGGTTTCGCCCTTTGAGCAGAAGTTCGCCGATTTCGGCTGCCTCTTTAAGGCCGCGGGCCAAAATCTCGACCAGTTCGTGCAGCGCCGGCGCATGGTCGACGCCGTCACGGAAAGAATCCGTGGTAAGGGTCGACAACACCTGACGCCAGCGCGCGGCGTCGAGCAGGGGGGCATCGGTCGGGAGAGCACGAGCCCAGTCAGAAGGAAGTGCAGCCAGAATTTTACCCTGGGTGCGCAACAGGCTTGCCAGCCGGACCATGCGCGTGTGGCTGAAGCCGCGCAGCAGCACCTCGGCCAGGGCAGCTGCCAGCTGTCCATCGGGGGTGGTGAGAACTTTTCTGCCCTGGACGAAGTGAAGATCGAGGCCGCTCATCTGGCTGAGCGCAACGAAATGATCGTCCCACTCCTCCGGGGAGGCAGCAGCGATGGCGATTTCCTCCGGACGCGCACTTCCGGCGGCGACGAGCTGCCGCGCCCATCGCAGCGCTTCGAGCGCCTCGTGCCGCGGGCTGGCGCATGATTCTGCGTGAATTTCGGGGTTTTCCCGTGGCGCCTCCACGACCGAAATGCCGAGCTCGCGAACCCAGGTCGGTACGGTGCGGGGGCCAGCGA
Organism: uncultured Alphaproteobacteria bacterium; assembly: GCA_963777435.1. Taxonomy (GTDB): domain Bacteria; phylum Pseudomonadota; class Alphaproteobacteria; order ATCC43930; family CGMCC-115725; genus AP-15. The sequence goes on along the minus strand of CAVZQT010000002.1, from coordinate 1,125,240 downwards.
TCCATCGCACCTCGGTCTCGGCCGCGAGCGCTGCGAGAAGCGGTCGCTAGACCGGTGACATTTCGGTGCGGCCATGGACAGCGATGCGGCCGAAAAGCGTGCGGGCATGGGATATGCGCGGAAGCGCGGCGGCGACGAGATCGGCCGGCCGGCACATCGAGGGTGGCAAATGCCGAATTACCTCGGCTTCCAACCGTGCAACCGCTGCCAGGCGGGACGCCGTCTCGGGGTCCGCGGTCGTGGCGCGGTCTGCGAGGTTCAATCTTGCTGTCCATGCCTTGGTCAGGGTTGCCGCCGCGGCGCGCGGAAACCCGGGCAGCTCTTTAATCCGATTCAGATCGACAAGATCGGCCGGAAGCGCCTTTGTGACAGCGGCCTTCAGGGCGTCGGGATCGATCGGCTGAAGAAAACCACCGGCCAGACGGGCAGCCAGCCCCTCAATCGGCAAGGCTTGCAGTCCATGGCGCCGCGCTACGGCTGCTTGGGCTCTTTCATGGCGCCAGGCGAGGCGAGAATGGGTGATAACGGTGTCGCGCATAAAATCTATCGGAGCAACTTTAATCCTTGAAATTGTTGACTTATCCATATTGCGGTTTCACCGGGCGGCGTGAAGTGCAACGGACGTCGGCTCAGCGAGATCATCCCGGAGGCGGCACGTCCGAAAACGCGACCGTCTGGTACTCGGAAGGACGCCCCGATCAATACCGTATGCCACAATATTTGGTATCGATGAGGGAGTCGACGGCTAAATCAGGCAGCCGTCCAGGATCGGTGTCCCACTTAGCCCGCGATTCGCAGTCGATTAGCTGTTTACCCAGGCAATTGAGCGCCAGGTGGCAGGGCAGAAGGGCCAGCCACTCCTGACCATCTGATGGCACAGAAATCGGCCTGTTCTCGCTCTTAAAAACTACGTGCATAAATAATGCCGTTGAAACTCCTTAGATATTCTTTAAGAATCGTGCATCCTTGGAAGGACGGTTAAAGACAATGTCGTAAGGGCCTACGGGCTCGGCGAAAAAGGTATCCATTTGTGTATCCGTTGGGTACACTGCGGCCATGGCGACAAAAGACGTCGGGCTCCGAATCAGGGTCGAACGTGACCTTCGGGAGGAGTTTCTGGAAGCCTGTCGTGTGCGCGACAGGCCTGCTGCGCAGGTGATTAGGGAATTTATGCGCTCTTACGTCGCCCGACGCGGTGTTGAGGATCGCCTGATAGCAAATTTGAGTGTGAGGAAGCGTGCTCGTAGCAAAGTCAGTGAACCATAGCGGGGAGCCACAGGCCAACACCATTGATGGCGCGGTTGTCCTCGCGCAGCACCTCCAGCCAAGACGCGATGTAATCGGCATGACGCACCGTCGGCACGATGCCAAGGGACGCGCAGCAGAAGGCACCGTTGTTCGCCTGCGACAGCCCGATGCGATTGACGATCCGCTGACGGCGGTTCTGCGGAGCGGCGCCCGCCGACTGCTTGCCCAAGCCATCGAAGCGGAAGCCGAGGCGTTCCTGACCCTGATGAAGGGCGTGCACCTGCCGGACGGGCGCGACCGGGTGGTGGCGGCACGGCCATGCTCCGGAGCGGGTGGTTGAGACCGGGATCGGTCCGGTCGCGGTGCAGCGGGTCAAGCTGCGCGACCGCGGCGCCGGCAAAGGAGGTCATCGCATTCGCTTCACCTCGGCCATTCTACCGCGCTGGTCGCGTCGGACCCGAAGTTTGGATGCGGTGCTGCCAATCCTCTACCTGCGCGGGGTCTCGATGGGCGATTTCCAGGAGGCGCTGGCAGCGCTGCTCGGCCGCGACGCTCCGAACCTGTCGCCGTCAGTGATCGCGCGGCTGCGAGGCGATTGGCAGGCGGACTATATGCGCTGGCAACGGCGCGATCTGTCGACCCGGCACTATGTCTATATCTGGGCCGACGGCATCTACCTGCAGGCGCGCATGGAGCCCCAGGCCGAGTGCATGCTGGTGCTGATCGGCGCGACACCCGAAGGCAAGAAGGAACTCCTCGGTTTCCAGGTTGGCGTGCGGGAGAGCGCGCAAAGCTGGCGCGAGCTGCTGGTCGACCTCAAGGCGCGCGGCCTGGCCATCGCCGCTGAGCTGGCGACCGGCGATGGGGCACTCGGCTTCTGGAAGGCGCTCGAGGAGGTGTCGCCGACCACCCGGCACCAGCGCTGTACCGTGCACAAGACCGCCAACGTCCTCGACAAGATGCCCAAATCCGTGCAGCCGGCAGCCAACGCCGACCTGCGCGAGATCTGGGCAGCACCAGACCGGGCGACAGCGGAGGCTGCGGTTGCAACCTTCGCTGAGAAGTACCGGACCAAATACGCGAAGGCAGTCACCTGCCTGATCAAGGACCGCGACGCGCTGCTAACCTTCTACGACTTTCCCGCCGAGCACTGGGACCATCTGCGAACCTCCAATCCAATCGAGAGCGTGTTCGCAACGGTGCGCCATCGCACGGTGCGCACCAAGGGCGCGCTGTCGCAGGACACCGCCCGGCTGATGGTGTTCAAGCTGATCATGGCAGCGGCCAAAACCTGGCGCCGGCTGAAGGGCGAGAACCAGTTGCCCAAAGTCGTCCAGGGCGTCACATTCCGAAATGGCGTCGAGGTCATCAATACGCCAGCACAGAACGCCGCCTGATCACGACGTCACCCAAATTCCGGCATAGCTCCAGTTGCGGTGCTTGAAGCCGATCCGGGAAGGCAAACAAGGGTCAACTACCGCATAGCCAATGCTCCCGCCTCTGCAGAGGCCATTTCGAGGCGAATACGCGTTCTGAGCTGCAAATTTGTCGAAAATGCATAGGCGGAACGGTCAGCCGATGGCCTTCTACGGCGGCTCCGGATATTGGCCCGTGGGGCTGCCGGCGGAGATTTGGGCAGATGCGACGATGATCAGAGGCTGGAAGTGGCAGCCGGTGACGCGTGCGGGCGAGCGGTTTATGGCGCGCAACAAGGCGCCGTCGGTTGAGGATGCGTATCAGGTAATTGTCGGGCGCCCTCAAATGACAAATTAGGCATGGGCTGGAGAATAATGCGTCCACGGCAAATTAGGCGCATCTTCTTCGCAGAGTTCTTTCGGCTTATCCGCCTGATCTGGCCGATCCTCTCCGGGGTTATTTTTGCAATGGTCGGACCTGGACTTCTGATCGGGCACATAGAGGGGTGGCGCATCGTTGACGCTCTTTATTTCACCTTTGTGACCGGTCTCACGATCGGTTATGGTGATCTGACGCCCCGGCAGGTCGTTTCGCGATTGCTCGCGGTAGTGATTGGCCTTTCCGGTATCATGCTGACCGGCCTCGTCGCGGCTGTTACCGTGCAGGCCCTCCAGGTGACGGCCCGCAAGTCTACAGATTGAAACAGGCCGCCTGCCGAGTTCGCTTTAGCGTCCGTGTTTCAGGAGGGACAAGGGGGAAAAATAATGGACCCAAATGTGCCGAGTTCCGATTACGCGGCTTCGCGCTCGACCATAATCGATTTTGTGCTTCAAATCGGGCTGATAGCCTTATTGGTCTACGCCTGCAGCCGGTACATATCGCCTTTTATCGACCTCCTGCTGTGGTCTGCAATCCTGGCGGTTATGCTGTATCCGCTGCATCTTCACCTGGCCGTCCGGCTCGGTAATCGCTGGTCGGCGCTGCTGATCGGGCTGGTCGGTGTCACGGTAATGTTGGTGGCGATGGTCACAGTGGTGACGTCGCTAGCGTCTTCCCTGTATTCGCTAATCGTAGGCTTGCATAACCAAAGCCTGACTGTCCCACCGCCGCCGCCATGGCTTGCCGAGCTCCCGTTGGTGGGTCATAAACTGACGGAGACTTGGCTGCTTGTCGCCACCAACCTGCCGGCGGCGGTTGCCAAATACGGCGGGGCGTTGAGCCAACCAGCGGCAAAGCTCGTGTCGTCCGCCGGTGGCCTAGCCGCGGGCCAACTGTCGTTCGTTCTCTCTTTCGCGATTGCCGCCGTGATCGTCGCCTATGGCAGGGGCGCCGCCGATTTCGCTCGGCGTCTGCTCGGACGTTTTACCGGCAGCGAGGCGCAGGGGGCCCATTTGGTTACGCTGACTGGTGCTACGATCCGTGGCGTGGCGCTAGGGGTTGTCGGCGTGGCGGTTATCCAGTCGCTGCTCCTCGCCGTCGGATTCTTTGCCATCGGCGTTCCGGCAGCGGGCCTTTGGACAGTCGTGACGCTTTTGTTTGCTATCGTACAGGTGCCGGCGGTACTGGTGACACTGCCGATCATCGTCTATGTCTTTGCGACGAAAGCAACACAGCCGGCTGTCATCTTCCTGGTCTGGACCCTCGTCGCCGGGCTCAGCGACAATGTTCTAAAGCCATTGATGCTCGGCCGCGAACTGGAGGTGCCGATGCCGGTAATTCTGATTGGCGTCATCGGCGGCATGATTGCCGATGGCCTTCTCGGCCTGTTTGTGGGGCCTGTGGTCCTGGCAGTCGGCTATGTGCTGCTGATTGAATGGATGCAACGACGGCGCGCCCAGAGCGGACCGCCGACCGCCGATCGGACGCCGTAACATGCGGTTCCGGCTGTCGGCACGCCCTCGGCTCGAGGATGCTTCCTCGATGAGCTCTGAGTCTGAAACCACTATCAAAATTGCGGTGGAGGAACGCACTCCTGCGAAGCCCACTCCCGCGGACACCGCCTCTGCGAACCCGCTGCGCAGGGCGGCGCTCATTGTCGTCGCCGTCACCATACTGCTATTTGCCTTGTCGATCGTCATGGAGCGGTTCACGCCTTCGTCATCGCAAGCGGTCGTACAAGCATATGTGATCCGCATGGCTCCCGAAGTCGCGGGCCGTGTTGTAGGCGTCGACGTCGCCGACAATAGTCGCGTCGAAGCAGGGCAGGTCCTGTTCCGCATTGATCCACGCCCCTTCGAACTTGCCGTGGCTGAGGCGCAGGCCCAGGTCGAGCAGATCGGTCAGACGCTGGGAGCCTCTACGGCCGCCGTGGAAGCGGCACAGGCGCGCGTCGTTAAGGAGACCGCCGAACTCGAGAATGTTCATGCCCAGACGGAGCGGGTTTTCGAACTCGTCAAACGGGGTGTCTATCCCGCTGCCAAGGGCGATACAGCCCGCGCCGCACAGGATGCCGCCCGGGCGGTGCTGACAGCCAGCCAGGCCGACCTTGCCAAGGCGCGAGAAGAGCTTGGCCCTAAGGGTGCTGACAATCCCCAGCTCAAGGCGGCGCTTGCGACGTTGGAGCGTGCGCGGCTCAATCTTCTTTATACAACGGTCAAGGCCCCTGCCGACGGCTTGGTCTCCAATCTCCAACTTGCGACCGGTCAGTTCATCGGCGCAGGGCAAGCGGCCCTTACCTTCATCGACTTGAGCACGGTTTGGGTTTCAGCCGATTTCAAGGAGAACAGCCTTGAATACATGTCTCCGTCCGATCGGGCGGAACTGGTATTCGAACTCGTTGCCGGGATCGGTCTTCAAGGCTCACGTCGAGAGCCTAGGCTGGGGCGTCTCCCAGAACAGCGTTGACCCCAATACCGGCCTGCCAACGATCAAAAACGCCACGGGCTGGGTGCGCGAGCCGCAGCGTTTCCCGGTGCGTTTGATCGTCGCAGAAGCGCCGCCGCGCGGCAGCGTGCGGTTCGGTTCGCAGGTGAATGTCGTCGTCTACACCGGCAACAATCCGGTCACGGACACCCTCGGCGCAGTATTTATTCGCCTCATCTCCATCCTGACCTATGTCAGCTGACATTTCTGCCGCGGAGGCGGTTTTGTCACGCCAGCGCCGCATCGGGCTGCGGGTCGCGCTCGCGTTCGCTGCCGGGTTCACGTTTAACCTCGCCACGGGGGCTGTCATTCCCTTCTTCGGGCCGGTCCTCGCGGTGCAATTCCTGATATTCGGCGCAGGGCCCTTGCCGCTGTCAAAGGCCGTCGCGTTTGTCGGGCTCGTGCTAGCCGTCGGACAGGCGTTCATTGTTCTCAACGGCATCTTTGGCGATCAGCCGGTTCAGCTGCTGGCATTGCTCGGTCTATTCTTCTTCGTGTGCTTCTTTGTGCAGGCGCGGGGCCGGGGTGGCCCGGTAATCTTCCTCTGTTTGGTGATCGCGATCACGGTCACTTTGCTCGATCGCGTGCATGACACGCTGGACACGAGCATAATTGCAATATTGCTCCAGGCTTACTTGAGCGCGGTGGTCTTGTCGTGGCTCGCCCATGCGGTGCTGCCTGGCCACGATGCGGCCGAGAACACGCCGCAAGCGGCCCAAGCCATCGACAGGCCTGCCATCCGGGCGCTCGCCAATGCGGCCATCCTGCTCGGCGCCATGACATTGTGCCTGACCAACAATGCCCTCTCCTTGGCGCTTGTCCTTCCGATCACCGTCGCTTCCGTGCTGCTTCAGTTTGACTTCGCAACCAGCGTCCGTTCGGCCCTCAGCCTTGTCGCGGTCAATCTGCTGAGCGGGGTGCTTGCCTCCCTGGCCTTTGCCTTTGTCGAGTTGCGCCCGTCGCTGCCCTTTCTGTTCCTGACGGTCTTTCTCGTCGGGCTGATCCTGGCTGGGCGGGCCGCGGCCGGCCTTGCCAAAATGTATGCCGGAGCGCTCACGACATTCCTGATTCTGCTCGGGTCGGGCATGGCGCCACTGCCCACAACGACGCCAGAGTCGTTCGCGACCCGGATCGGCTACGTCCTGTTGGCGGTCGGGTATACTCTGTGCATGATGGCGCTACTCTGGCCGCGCGAACGATCTGTGTCGCCGCAACTCTCGCTGCGGTCATGAGCCCGAGCTACGGCTGATACCGACCTTGCCGGAACCGCGATCAAACCACCGTCCAGTTCATCGGCTTACGTGTGAGATTGAAATCAATCGACCTTGTGCGCTGGCAGGTGACGGTCACTCCGAGTGTCCCGTGATCCATCCCGCCAACATGGTGCGCTCTATCGTTTGAAGATTTGTCGATAAGCCTGCCTATATGCCTCGACGGCCGGTCGGCTGGAATGCTCGGCGCAGTAGTTCTCCGCCCACTCCTCAGCGTTGGGAATCGCGGCCACATTGATGGCCCTGCTGCCGAAGCGCGCTGCCTGATAGCCGATATAGAACAGTGAGGCCGCGGCCCGATCGTCCTGTGACAACTCCAGCAGCTTTTTGCACGTCGCCCCCTGGATACTGACCCAACGGTTGGCGGGAGGCGCCTCGGCTGCCGGGGCTGGCGCAGGCGCCGGTGCCGGTGCCGCAGCCGGGGGGGGCGTCGGTGCGGCGGGGGCGGCGGCCGGAGGCTGCACGCAGGCACACAGCGAGCCCGATAGCAGACCCGATAACAGAACCAAGGCGCTCTTCCCATTCATCGCGTTGCTCCGGTGGCTAGGAAATCATGTCTCCGCAGGCATCACCGTGACTGCGGCATCGGAGGCCGTTTCAACCGTTCGGATATAGAAATACCATAATAGGCGCTCAAATTGATATAGATGGGTCGGCGGGTCGCCCTCGGTATTCTTCGGCCGCACCGGATTCTCCCGCCGCACCGGTCTGCGGGTATACTCTCGACGAGGCTCGAGCCATTTGTCGACCGAGCCTGACGCCCGCCCCAAGCAGCCGCGAGTTGGACAGAAATTCGGAGCCAAATACAGCGAGTGAGGCCACAGCGATGACGAAGTATCTGCTTTACATGGCGCCGATCGTCTTGATCGGATTGGTGGCTACCGAGAACTCCCGCCGCTACGGCTGCCTGGAGCGGTGGCACAGGTCGTGATATCGCCGCCAGCGCGCCGGAGGCGACAGGCGTGCCGCCAAGTCTCGTGTGCCAGGGGGGAGGACGAGGAGGCGGCGGTGCGCGCGGCGGCGGGGGTGCTCGCGCCGGGGGCGGCGGTTACCGCGGGGGCGGCGGTGGCGCTCGCGCCGGGGGCGGCGGTTATCGCGGGGGCGGCGGTGGTGGCTCCTGGGCTGGTGCCGGCCGAGGCAACTTCAGCGGCGCAGGTGCGAACCGCGGCAATTTCAGCGGCGCCAACGTGAACCGCGCCAACGTGAACCGCGGCAACTTCAATAGCGCCAACGTGAACCGCGGCAACTTCAATAGCGCCAACGTGAACCGCGGCAACTTCAACAGCGCCAACGTGAACCGTGCCAACGTGAACCGTGGCAACTACGGCAACGTCAACGTCAACCGCAACGTCAATGTCAGCGGGGGCGGTTATTACGGGGGAGGAGGTTATTACGGGGGCGGTTGGGGCGGCGTCGCCGCCGGTGTCGCGGCGGGGGCCATCGTCGGCGGTGCCGTTGCCAGTACGGCCTACCCGGCCCCGGCATACCCGTACCCGAACCCGTCGTGTCCATACCCGAATTACCCGAATTGCGGGCTCTGAGCGGCTCAGGCACGACGGCGCTTTGAGCCGTCGCAACTCGTTAAGCGCGCGGAGGGGGGATAATACACCAAAATCTGGGAGGCATGGCTCGGGCTTAAAGAGAAGCTGAATTTCGGTTGACAAATTAACGCAGGTTAATCCTTTTAGAGGCGACTAGGCATTTGTGCGTTCGAACCCTGCTTCAGCGGAGCGTCGAAATGCCGTCGAGCGCCATCCAGACGTTTATCGATCCCGATATGTATTTTGCAGGAATACGAAACCTGCATATTGACGGGGTGGTTACGAAGCCCGGCGAATTCCGCGCGGAGTCGGCACGCATAGACCTGCACCGCCTGTGGATGCATCGCTTCGACGAGAGCCTGCCTCGGATCATGAGGGTAACGCCGAGCGGGAAGCGATCGCTGATCCTCTTCGCCACCAATGCCTATCAGCCAACGATGCAGGTCAGCGGGATCGAATCATCGCAGCATCAAATCGCAATGTTTGGGTTGGATTGGCCGTACTACCTCCAATCCTCTGCGGCCTGCGGATGGGGTACCATGTCGCTGACGCCCGAGGATCTAGCCGCCACCGGCGAGGCCATCATTGGGCGCCCGGTGACGCCACCCTCATTCCCTCGATCGATCAGGCCACCCGCACCGGTTGCATCCCGGCTGTTGCAGTTGCACGACGCGGCGGGCCACCTTGCGAAGACTGCTCCCGACATTCTTGCGAAGCCGGAAGTAGCGCGAGCTATCGAGGAGGCTTTGCTCGACGCAATGATCTTGTGCGTGACCGAGGGCCGATCAGACGATGTGCGCAATGTCCATCGACATCGCGCGACGGTCTTGCGACGTCTAGAGGTGGTTCTGGCGTCCACACCCGATAAGCCCCTCTATATGCCGCAGCTTTGCGCGACGGTTGGCGCTTCCTATACAGCACTGCGGGACTGCTGCGAGGAATATCTCGGCATGACCCCGAAACGATATTTGTGGCTGAGGCGGATGCATCTGGTACGTCGGGCATTGCGGATCGCGGACGTGGAGAAGACGACCGTGACCGAGATCGCCACCGATTATGGCTTCTGGGAATTGGGCCGTTTTGCTGTCGCCTACCGGTCACTATTCGGAGAAGCGCCCTCGGCGGCATTGCGTCGATCCCCCGAAAACTCAAATCCGACGGAAATCATCGAGCCAGCGTGGAAATTCGTTAGATCCGCATAGGCACTGCGATCCGGCGGTCTATCCTCACTATTGGCAAAAACGCTTGGCCTTGGAAAACGCTCGGCCTTGATTGTAGTTCGTCGGTTTTGCAGAGGGATGAATGCCGGGAAGCGGCACGCGCACGTTCCTCGATCCCGATCACTACGAGGCGAGTCTGCGTCAGGCCCAAATCGGAATCCTCATTGCACCGAGTGCTGAGTTCAAGGCCCGCCTAACCTGGGCCGAGTTGCATGATTTGCAGGTGCTGAGGTGCGAAGAGGATTTTCCGCGGGTCGCCTATGTTCGTCTGGGACAGCAACTCTCATTCGTGACTTTTCCGGCGCATTCCGGGCCGTTGCCGGTATGCGGCGGGATCGAATTGCAGCTGGGCGAGATCATGTTCCACGGCCGAGGCGAGCGGCTGCACCAGTCAACGTCTGCCTCGTCCGTGTGGAATATAATAGCCCTGGACCCGCTGCAGCTCCAACAATATGGTCGCGCTCTTTCCGGCAGGCCTCTCTCTCTGCCGTCGGAGGGAAAAATCCTGCGTCCCTCGCCGCGCGATATGGCGCGGCTGCGGCGCCTTCATGCGCAAGTCTGCCGTCTCGCCGAAACCAAACCCAGATTATTGGCTCATACAGAAGTCGCGCGCGCGATCGAGCAAAGTTTGATCCAGACGCTGGTCGCCTGTCTGACCGGTGCCAGTGTGCGAGCTGAGGGCCCGACCAAACGCCGTCACGTCCGCATCATGATCAGGTTCGAGGAGGTGTTGACGGAACATCTCAGCAAGCCTCTGTGCATGACCGAGTTGTGCGAGCTGATTATGGTAAGCGAGCGGACGCTGCGCTCATGTTGCGCCCAATTCCTTGGCATGAGCCCGATCCGGTATGTCCTGTTGCGCCGGCTGAGCCGGGCACGTGTTGCATTGCGTGACGCCGAGCCCGACAGGGCAAACCTCTTGGAGCTAGTCCGCGGCTTCGGTTTCACGGAGCTCGGACGTTTCGAGGCGGCTTACCGGGCGGCCTTCAGCGAGACCCCGCTGAGCACGCTGCAACGTGCTCCAGCGGCGCGCTTCATCGACCCGTGAAATCCGTTATTTCCGCATAGCCGCCGGCGAACCGCGCTGTATAGGCTTTAAAGACCGGCAAACTTCGCTCGTCCGGCGACCCAAAAGGGAGAAAATACATGAACGGAGTAAACGCAATCCTGAGCGCGGCCGGCTTGGTCTTAGCGCTTTCCCTGCCCAGCTGGGCGCAGGAGGTCAAACAGCTCACACACACCGTCACTCTTTCGGGCACCGTGGAGACCATCGATCATGACAAGCACGTCATGAACTTCAAGACGGCCGACGGTACGTTCCAAACGGTCGACGTGCCCCCAACCGTGAAGCGCTTCGATGAAGTCAAGGTCGGCGACAAGGTGTCGGTGACGTATAACAACACCGTCTTAGTGAAGCTGAAGCCGCCGGGCGAGGCTCCTGTCGACACGGCGAGCAAGACCTCCACGATGGGGCAGGAGGCGCAACCGGGGGGCACGGCCGGCGTCGAGAGAACGATAACCGCGGCCGTCGCCGCCATCGACAAAGACGCACCCTCGATCACCTTCGTTGGTCCGAACGGATGGAAATACAGCCGACGTGTCGCCGATCCGGATGTGCTCGATAAGCTCAAGGTTGGCGACCAGGTTGACATCACCTGGAACACAAACGTCACGGTTGCTGTGGATTAACTCTATAGTCAACCCAGTACTCGCAACGGGATGATCTAGATCTGGGAGCGGAATTTATCGACCGCGATTTTCGTAAAGGCCGAGGAACCCGCCCCACCCTCTCGTTCGGATCCCCGTTCTAAGCAAGTGCCAAAGGGAGAATGCAGATGACTTCAGAAGTTGAAGCGAGAATGGTCTCGCGTCGAAGGATGGTTTCACTTCTGGGATTGGCGGCGGCGTTAGGCTTCGTCGTGTCACCCATAGGTGCTGAGGCTCAGACCACCAGCACCACCGGCGCCACCAGCACTACCGGCACCGCCGGCATGCAGCGGCGTCAAGAGCGGCGCGGAGGACGCGTCGAACGGCGCTACGAGCGGCGCGGCGGAACGCCTGCAGCAACCCCGACGGCACCAACCCCGACGGCACAGACGCCGCCTGTACAAAAATAGTAGCTAACTGATCCGGAGAGGAAGAGACAGCCATGCGAATGCGGATTGGACTACTATCGATCGTCGGATTTTTTGGTTTGCTTGCTACCGCGAATGCGCAAACGACATCAGCGTCAACCGCCGGAACGAGGTTTGACGGCACATATCGGTTTGTCTCTTCGGCAAAGGTTAATCCGATGTACACGGCGATGAACGGGAGAATGGCCCCCTGTCCGGACCGAACCCCGGGTCCGCTGACCATCCAGAACGGTCAAGCGCGCTATACCGCCGAGTCAGGCCATGTGCTGCAAGGACCGGTCGGGCCGAACGGCGAGCTGGATATGCGAATGGTCCCGGTCACGGTCGGCGGCTCTCGCCCAATGGAGATGCGCGCGGCGGCAGGAATCGACAACGCCGGCACGGTACGCGTCCGCCAGATCGGTAGCGCTTGTGCCCATGATTTCGTCTGGCAAAAGGAATAAAGAACACGAAGCCAGGTTAGCAGAGCAAAGGGCAATCCTGACCCCGCGACCGCCGGGAATCAGGGGAATGTCGGTCTGTCCCCGGTAATTGATCGGGCGCTGGCTCACACACTCAAGAGTATGGTCAACCGGGTCTCCGGACCCAGAGGGAGGACAGATGAGACGCTTCTTCTTGCTCTCCGTACCGGTTCTCGCCATTGCTGGTTGCGCGCCGCAGTCCCCGCCACCACCCACACCGCCGCCCACAGCCGCGGCAGAGACCCCTCCCCAGGCGACGACTTACTATGACGGCACCTACATTGGCAGTTTCACCGAGAACGTGAGCGCCTCGGGATCGGGATGCCCAAATATCCCCGTGGCACCGGCTTTGACGATCCACGACGGCGTTGCGCGCTTCGCCGCGCTCGATCTCACCTATCAGGGATATGTTACTCCGCAAGGCGAGCTATGACCGAAACTGGGTGATGGCGATGTGAGAAAGGCGGCGTATCGAGGCGGGTGGAAGCCTGCCTGAACCTCGCGAAGGAGCGATACGCCATGATGAGGAATAGCACCGTTGTTCGCCTGCGACAGCCCGATGCGATTGACGATCCGCTGACGGCGGTTCTGCGGAGCGGCGCCCGCCGACTGCTTGCCCAAGCCATCGAAGCGGAAGCCGAGGCGTTCCTGACCCTGATGAAGGGCGTGCACCTGCCGGACGGGCGCGACCGGGTGGTGGCGGCACGGCCATGCTCCGGAGCGGGTGGTTGAGACCGGGATCGGTCCGGTCGCGGTGCAGCGGGTCAAGCTGCGCGACCGCGGCGCCGGCAAAGGAGGTCATCGCATTCGCTTCACCTCGGCCATTCTACCGCGCTGGTCGCGTCGGACCCGAAGTTTGGATGCGGTGCTGCCAATCCTCTACCTGCGCGGGGTCTCGATGGGCGATTTCCAGGAGGCGCTGGCAGCGCTGCTCGGCCGCGACGCTCCGAACCTGTCGCCGTCAGTGATCGCGCGGCTGCGAGGCGATTGGCAGGCGGACTATATGCGCTGGCAACGGCGCGATCTGTCGACCCGGCACTATGTCTATATCTGGGCCGACGGCATCTACCTGCAGGCGCGCATGGAGCCCCAGGCCGAGTGCATGCTGGTGCTGATCGGCGCGACACCCGAAGGCAAGAAGGAACTCCTCGGTTTCCAGGTTGGCGTGCGGGAGAGCGCGCAAAGCTGGCGCGAGCTGCTGGTCGACCTCAAGGCGCGCGGCCTGGCCATCGCCGCTGAGCTGGCGACCGGCGATGGGGCACTCGGCTTCTGGAAGGCGCTCGAGGAGGTGTCGCCGACCACCCGGCACCAGCGCTGTACCGTGCACAAGACCGCCAACGTCCTCGACAAGATGCCCAAATCCGTGCAGCCGGCAGCCAACGCCGACCTGCGCGAGATCTGGGCAGCACCAGACCGGGCGACAGCGGAGGCTGCGGTTGCAACCTTCGCTGAGAAGTACCGGACCAAATACGCGAAGGCAGTCACCTGCCTGATCAAGGACCGCGACGCGCTGCTAACCTTCTACGACTTTCCCGCCGAGCACTGGGACCATCTGCGAACCTCCAATCCAATCGAGAGCGTGTTCGCAACGGTGCGCCATCGCACGGTGCGCACCAAGGGCGCGCTGTCGCAGGACACCGCCCGGCTGATGGTGTTCAAGCTGATCATGGCAGCGGCCAAAACCTGGCGCCGGCTGAAGGGCGAGAACCAGTTGCCCAAAGTCGTCCAGGGCGTCACATTCCGAAATGGCGTCGAGGTCATCAATACGCCAGCACAGAACGCCGCCTGATCACGACGTCACCCAAATTCCGGCATAGCTCCCGCAAGGCGAGGTGAGAATGCAGACCCCGGCCGGACAGACATTCGTGGGACAAATAGATCCCTACTATGTGCTCAGAGGCCAAACCACCGGCGCTTGCGTCTATAACGCAGTCTGGCAGCGGAAAGGGGCGACCGGGAAGAGCCCGAGCTGAGGGGCGATAGTGACGACCCGCTCCGACCGGAACTGCTAACGCCATGGTCCTTCTGATCATTTCTGCCAAGAAGCGCGGAAAGGGCAAACACATGCGACCGTATCAAGGTTGGGCCACTATATTGGCGCTGGCTTGCCTGACATCAGCCGGCCCAGCACTGGCCCAAAACCCCTCGACCACCCCTGCCGCACCCGCACAGGGCGTGCCGACGCCGCCCGCTGATAATTCATCCTTTCTGGATGGGCTGCGTAGGGTTGGCGTAATGGCCGGCCAAGTGGTTGAATGCTCGTCTGATGCAGATCGGCAGGAGCAGATCTCGCGAGCAATGGATTTGGCCAATTTGATCGCGATCCATTTTGAACTCAAGGCCGCCTTCACCTTTACGGGCGCCCTCGGCTACGGCTCCGGACGTCCGTTCGACAAGGCCACCTGCAGCCAAGCGATCGATGGCTGGAAACAGGTCCAAGCTAAGTACCTCAACAAGTGAGATCTCCGGTCATGAAGAAGCTGTTGATCTTCGTCGTGCCCGTCGCGTTAGCGGCCGCGCACGCATCGGCTGCCCCGTCATCTGGGTGGGGCGGGATAGGTGGTTCGGATCTTGCCGCGGGGACCGGCGCCGGAGAGAGCGCGCCTTTGGTGCTGGTGCAGCGTGGTGGTGGCGGCCGTGGCGGCGGCGGCCGCGCCGCCGGTGGCGTTAACCGGGGTGGCGGCGGGGTCAACCGTGGCGGCGGCAGCGTCAACCGGGGCAATTTCAACAGCGGCAACTTTCAACGCGACGTATCGGGCAACCGCAACGTTGCTGCGAACCGCAACGTCAGCGGGAACGTCAATGTCAACCGCAACGTCGCGGTCAGCGGCGGCGGTGGCTATTACGGGGGCGGGCCCAACTGGGGAGGTGTCGCCGCCGGCGTCGCGGTTGGCGCTGGTGTGGCGGCGTTGGCGACCAGTGCCGCCACCGCATCCTCTACCTCTTATCCGCCACCGCCACCCTATCAGTATTACCCATCCGGGTACTGACCGTTGACGCCCGGCCTAAGGCGCCTGGACGTCAAGCCTCCGTGGAGCAGATAGCGAGCGCGACTTGGGCTCCTCGCCGGCACGTACCCGCCCCGCTGGGACACGCTGAGCGAGCTGTTGCGCCGCGCAAAAACACCTGCTATCGCCGCGTCAAATGGACACGGCAACGCCTTCTGGTCTTGAACAAATTTCGCCGAACCTGCCGCGCGGCTGTAAATAACCAGTGCTTAGGCACGGTGCTCGGCGTGGACATCGGTCAATGTTAAGATGTTCGCGTGCCATCTCCTATGCTACACTGACCCCTGAGCCAATTAAGCCCATGATGACTAGAACTGGTCTTAGAAGGGATCACTCAACCAAGGAGCCGGCGAAGGAGCGTCAGGTCGGAGCTCAGGAGCCCGCCCCTGCTGTCGCCCTTTGAGCTGATCTGCGCGGCCGGCGGGTCGCAGGATCAGCAGGCACAGGAAGGAGAGCACTGCGCTGGCGATGGCGAGGGTAGCGTCAAAGCCGCTGGTAATTCGCGTCCAACGGCGGACCCCGAGGTCGAACGACTGCGCAATCGCCAAGTCGAGAACTTTCTGACGCTGACGCTGCTGGCGACCGGCGCGCCGATGTTGCTGATGGGGGACGAGGTGCGGCGCACCCAGCGCGGAAACAACAACGCCTTCTACGAGGACAAAGATCGTGTCATACTGTCAGGTTAGTTTCTACTTGCCAACTTTCGGGCCTGGGTAGAACTCAGCGCGCCGCGCGAGGCGAGCCTTGCAGAATGCCCGAAATAAATACCAGCATCGACCGATGATCGCACGTAGGAGGAGAACGTGGCCAAGCGCACCAGCCCCGAACCGACCAAGACTGCGGAACAAATGCGTCTGGACGAGGTGCACGAGAAGGGGATGCCGTGGAAGCAATGGGGGCCGTATCTGAGCGAGCGCCAATGGGGCACGGTGCGCGAGGACTACAGCGAAAACGGGGATGCGTGGAACTACTTCACCCACGATCAAGCGCGCTCGCGCGCCTATCATTGGGGCGAGGATGGCCTCGCGGGTTTCAGCGACGACCACCAGTGGCTGTGTTTTGCGCTCGCCCTGTGGAACGGCAAGGACCCGATCCTGAAGGAAAGGCTATTCGGCCTGACCAACAGCGAGGGCAATCACGGCGAGGACGTAAAGGAATACTACTCTTACCTCGATAGCACCCCGACCCACTCGTACATGAAGTATCTCTATAAATATCCACAGAATGCCTATCCCTATAGCGATCTGATCGAAACCAGCCGGCGCCGCGGCCGCAACGATCGGGAATATGAGCTGCTCGACACCGGCATATTCAAGGATGACCGTTATTTCGATGTGTTTGTCGAATATGCAAAGGCATCGCCGACCGACATCCTGATCCAGATCAGTGTGGCTAATCGGGGGGCCGAGCCGGCTCAGCTGCACATCTTGCCGACTTTGTGGTTTCGCAACACCTGGACATGGTGGCCGGACCAGCCAAAACCCTCCCTGCGCCAAAAACCGGAAGAAAACACAGTCACGATCGAAACATCGCATGCCGAGCTCGGGAGCTTCCTGCTGTACTGCGACGGAAACCCGCGCCTATTGTTCACCGAAAACGATACCAACAACGAGCGGATTTTCGGCACGCCGAACCCGGCGCCCTTTGTCAAGGACGCGATCAACAACTACGTCGTTTCGGGCAAGCAGGAGGCCGTCAACCCGAACCAGACCGGAACCAAGGTCGCCGCGCATTATCAGCTCAGCGTGGGCGCCGGCGAAACCGCCGTCATCCGGCTGCGGCTCAGCAATGCTGCCTTGCGGGACCCTTTCGGCGGTCAATTCGACCAGATTATCGAAGCCCGCCGGGGCGAGGCCGACGCATTCTATCAAGCGATTACCCCTGCCCGCATCGGCGAAGATGAGGCGCGTGTAATGCGGCAGGCATTGGCCGGGATGCTGTGGAGCAAGCAGTACTTCTTTTACGATACCGACAGGTGGCTCCAGGAACATGGCTTCGATCCGATGAATCCGACGCCGCTTCAGGTGCGCAACCGCGAGTGGTTCCACATGATTGGCGACAACATCATCTCGATGCCGGATAAGTGGGAATACCCATGGTTTGCCGCTTGGGATCTCGCCTTTCACACGCTCGCTCTGGCGACCGTCGATATCGATTTCGCCAAGCAGCAGCTCGACCTGCTGCTTCGCCAGGCTTACCTGCATCCGACCGGGCAGATCCCGGCCTACGAGTGGAACTTCAGCGATGTCAATCCGCCGGTCCAGGCCTGGGCAACAATTTTTCTCTACCGCATGGAGCAGGCGGTGCGCGGCCAAACCGATCTCGATTTTCTGAAGCGGATGTTCGGCAGGCTGTCGTCGAATTTCGGCTGGTGGGTGAACCGCAAGGACCGCTTCGGCCGAAGCCTATTCGAGGGCGGGTTTCTCGGTCTTGACAATATCGGCGTGTTCGATCGCAGCGCGCCATTACCCACCGGAGGCCATTTGGAACAGGCGGACGGCACCGCTTGGGTCGCGTTGTTCTGTCAGAACATGCTCGAGATCGCTTTCGAACTCGCCGCACACAACTCGACCTATGAGGAGTTGGCAGCGAACTACGCAATGGAGTTCGTGCTGATCGCCCGCGCGATGAATGGGATTGGCCCCGACGGGATGTGGGACGAGGAGGACGGGTTCTACTACGATGTTCTACGTTTGCCAGATGGAAATGCCACTCGGCTCAAAGTCCGCTCGATGGTGGGTCTGTTACCGCTCTGCGCTACGACGGCGGTAGACAAATGGCAGCGTGAACGGGTCCCCAGACTGACGGCGGGCGTCGCCGACCGTCTGCGACGCATGCCGGAGCTCCGCGAGTCGATCCATGCGACGGGGATTGGTCATTATGGGGTCGCCGAGCGCGGCATCATAGCTCTCGTCAATGAGGAACGGCTGCGTCGTATCCTTACCCGCATGCTCGACACGAACGAGTTTCTGAGCCCCTACGGCATCCGCTCGCTGTCGCGTTCCCACGCCGAGCATCCCTACGTCTTTACCGCGGGCGGTCAGGAATACCGCGTAAGCTATTTGCCGGCGGAATCGGACAGCGGCATGTTTGGCGGCAACTCGAACTGGCGCGGTCCGATCTGGATGCCGGTCAATGCCCTGATCATCCGCGCCCTGATGCACTATTTCGCCTATTACGGCGACAACTTCAAGATAGAGTGCCCGACCGGCTCCGGCAAATTAATGAACCTGTACGAGGTGGCGCACGAAATCACCAATCGGTTGACCCGGATCTTTTTGCGCGACGAGAGCGGACGGCGGCCGGTCTTTGGCGGCTCCGAGAAATTCCAGCGCGATCCCTATTGGCGGGACAATTTGATGTTTTACGAGTACTTTCATGGCGACAACGGCGCCGGGATCGGCGCCAGCCATCAGACGGGTTGGACCGGGGTCATCGCCGGCCTGATCGACATTTTCGGTAAGCTCGATGCCGAGACCTTTCTGCAGGGTGGCCGCGAGGCGGCGTTCGGCCGAGAGAAAGAGTCGGTATAGGCGGGTTTGGCAATGGCGACGATGCCGCGCTATCCAGCGCTGTTCCAGATAAACACCCGCGTTTGGCTCAATCGCCTGTCGCGCGAATCCGGCAAGCGAATAACTTTGGCCGACATCGACGACGCGACCATCGACGGCTTTGCGGAGCAGGGCTTCGACTGGATCTGGTTGTTGAGTGTGTGGCAGACCGGTGCTGCCGGCCGGGCCGTATCGCGCGGCAACCCGCAATGGCGCGCCGAATTTGAGACGATTCTGCCGGACCTGACCGAGGACGACATCTGTGGCTCCGGCTTTGCGATCACCGCCTATACCGTAAGTGACGCACTCGGCGGAGAGAGGGCGTCGGCGCAATTCCGCGAAAAGCTGGCAAGGCGCGGCATCAAGCTGCTGCTCGATTTCGTGCCGAACCATTCCGCTCCCGACCACGCCTGGGTGAAGACCCACCCAGACTATTATATCGAGGGCAGCCAAGAAGCGCTGGCGAACGCACCGCAGAATTACCTGCGGGTCCAGACCGACCGCGGACCCAAGATTCTGGCCTATGGCCGCGATCCGAATTTTCCTGGTTGGCCCGATACCTTGCAGCTCAACTACGCCAATCCCGACCTGCAGGCAGCGCGGGTCGATGAGTTGATCGCCATTGCCGGCAGAGCTATGCCGGAATTTGGGTGACGTCGTGATCAGGCGGCGTTCTGTGCTGGCGTATTGATGACCTCGACGCCATTTCGGAATGTGACGCCCTGGACGACTTTGGGCAACTGGTTCTCGCCCTTCAGCCGGCGCCAGGTTTTGGCCGCTGCCATGATCAGCTTGAACACCATCAGCCGGGCGGTGTCCTGCGACAGCGCGCCCTTGGTGCGCACCGTGCGATGGCGCACCGTTGCGAACACGCTCTCGATTGGATTGGAGGTTCGCAGATGGTCCCAGTGCTCGGCGGGAAAGTCGTAGAAGGTTAGCAGCGCGTCGCGGTCCTTGATCAGGCAGGTGACTGCCTTCGCGTATTTGGTCCGGTACTTCTCAGCGAAGGTTGCAACCGCAGCCTCCGCTGTCGCCCGGTCTGGTGCTGCCCAGATCTCGCGCAGGTCGGCGTTGGCTGCCGGCTGCACGGATTTGGGCATCTTGTCGAGGACGTTGGCGGTCTTGTGCACGGTACAGCGCTGGTGCCGGGTGGTCGGCGACACCTCCTCGAGCGCCTTCCAGAAGCCGAGTGCCCCATCGCCGGTCGCCAGCTCAGCGGCGATGGCCAGGCCGCGCGCCTTGAGGTCGACCAGCAGCTCGCGCCAGCTTTGCGCGCTCTCCCGCACGCCAACCTGGAAACCGAGGAGTTCCTTCTTGCCTTCGGGTGTCGCGCCGATCAGCACCAGCATGCACTCGGCCTGGGGCTCCATGCGCGCCTGCAGGTAGATGCCGTCGGCCCAGATATAGACATAGTGCCGGGTCGACAGATCGCGCCGTTGCCAGCGCATATAGTCCGCCTGCCAATCGCCTCGCAGCCGCGCGATCACTGACGGCGACAGGTTCGGAGCGTCGCGGCCGAGCAGCGCTGCCAGCGCCTCCTGGAAATCGCCCATCGAGACCCCGCGCAGGTAGAGGATTGGCAGCACCGCATCCAAACTTCGGGTCCGACGCGACCAGCGCGGTAGAATGGCCGAGGTGAAGCGAATGCGATGACCTCCTTTGCCGGCGCCGCGGTCGCGCAGCTTGACCCGCTGCACCGCGACCGGACCGATCCCGGTCTCAACCACCCGCTCCGGAGCATGGCCGTGCCGCCACCACCCGGTCGCGCCCGTCCGGCAGGTGCACGCCCTTCATCAGGGTCAGGAACGCCTCGGCTTCCGCTTCGATGGCTTGGGCAAGCAGTCGGCGGGCGCCGCTCCGCAGAACCGCCGTCAGCGGATCGTCAATCGCATCGGGCTGTCGCAGGCGAACAACGGTGCTATTCCTCATCATGGCGTATCGCTCCTTCGCGAGGTTCAGGCAGGCTTCCACCCGCCTCGATACGCCGCCTTTCTCACATCGCCATCACCCAGTTTCGGTCATAGCTCTTGCCGGCAAGTGCGACGGCATACGCTGCGACATGGCAATGCTGCTGCTGCCCGAGATTTTTCAGCGGACCCTGGGGAATTACGCCCGAGCCGTTCTGGCCGAAGGCAATAGCAGCGGTGCACGCGAAATACCCTGCTTTCGTCTTTATGGCCGAAGTCTATTGGGACCTCGAATGGACCTTGCAGCAACAGGGCTTCGCCTATTGCTACGACAAGCGGCTCTACGACCGCTTGCGGGAAGGGCATGCAGCGTCAATCCGCGGCCACCTGCTCGCCGGGCTCGATTATCAGGACAAGCTCGTGCGCTTTCTTGAAAATCACGACGAGCCGCGCGCCGCGTCCGAATTTTCCTGGCCGCAGCACCGGGCGGCCGCGATCATCACCTACTTTTCCCCTGGGCTGCGCTTCTTCCACCAGGGGCAGTTCGACGGCGCACGATTGCGGGTGCCGACCCATCTCTGCCGTGGCCCGATTGAGCCGACAAACCCCGAAATCGCCGCGTTCTACACCAGGTTATTGCGGGTTCTGAAGACGAGTGCGTATCGCGACGGCGCCTGGTCGCAGATCCATCCGCAGCCGGCCTGGGCCGGCAATTGGACCTCGGAGGACTTCATTGCCTTTGCCTGGGCGGGCGACAACGGCGCCCGACATCTCGTCGTCGTCAATTATGCCGATAACCAGGGACAATGCCGGCTGCCGCTGTCCTTCCCGGAATTTCGAGGCAAGCCGGTGCGTCTGACTGATTTAATGGGGACCGAGGTTTACGATCGTGACGGCAGCGATATCGTTGATCGCGGTCTCTACATCGATCAGGCTCCTTGGCATTACAACCTGTTCGAGTTGCGGGTGATCGAAGAATAACTATGCCCCGAAGACTTGCCGCCGCGGTTCTGACATCCTTGGTAGCGGCGTGCACCAGCATTGGGCCGGGAACAGTGCCGCACGACCGGATCGACTATGCGAGCGCCATCGGCAATTCCTGGAAGGAGCAGACCCTCCTCAACATCGTCAAGCTCCGTTATGCGGATATGCCTATCTTCCTCGATGTTGCGCAGGTCATTGCCGGTTACCAGCTCCAGAGCGCAATCGGCGGCAGCTTTAGCGCTGGGAACTTCACCGCCGGTATCGTCGGTCCCTTCACTGCGGTTGGTAGCGCGAATGCCGCGGGCACCTACACCGACCGACCTACGGTGATTTATTCCCCACTTACCGGTGTCGATTTCCTTAAGAGGCTAATGACGCCGATCCTGCCAAGTTCCGTTCTGTTCATGCTGCAGTCGGGCTATTCGGCGGAGCGCATCATGCCGATCATGTTGGACTCGATTAACGGCATCAACGATGAGTTGAACCGGCTCCGGCGCCCAGCCGACCCAAAATTTACCCGCCTCGTCGAGCTGATGCGCGAGGGTCAGCTCGCCGGCGCCATCCAGATTCGCATCGAGCGTCCTAAGGACGGCGCCGAGAGCTCCGTGCTCATCTTCGGACCGAGCAAGGATCCGCTCCTCTCGGCCAGGGGTAGGGAATTAAAGAGTATCCTTGGGATAAAGCCCGACCTACGGGAACTCAAAGTCAATTATGGCGGGTATTCCGGAAAAGACGACGAGATCGACATGATGACGCGCTCGATGTTGCAGATCATGCTCGAATTCGCGGCCGTCGTGCAGGTGCCCGAGGCCGACGTCGCGCACGCGAAGGCGGCGCCCGGCGTGGTCGATGCTCAGGGAGCAGGAGCGCTGAACGGTCCGCCTCTACGTGTGCTGGTCACAGATACGCCGCCGCAGGACGCCTATGTAGCCACGCAATACGACAGGAGATGGTTCTGGATCGCGAACACCGATATCCAATCCAAATACACGTTCGGCATCATAATGTTGCTGTTCTCGATTGCCGATACCGGAGTGAAGGGGGCGGCGCCGGTCGTGACGATACCCGCCAATCAGTGACTTTTCGTCCTGCACTTAATCAACCCTTCATGATGGTGCCCGTCAGCCGATTAGGTGCGTACTGCTGGCGTGATGCGGATCCGCAAACAGGAGGACGGTGTAGGCTATGAAATAAAAGCGGAGAAGCCCCCGCCGGTTCGATTAGCGGACGCCCCTAACCCACGCGGCCAACGTCGCAATTGGGTCGACTCCGGCGGTTCGATTGCGCCCTTGCGAACGGCCGGAATCGCGTCCCGTCCGTCGCAGGTCGCGAAGGTACGTTGTGGTCAAGGTGCCCGACAGGGCTGCGACAAGAGTAAACGCCTGACAGGGCGGCCATCGGCGTCAAGTGATTATCCGATAGAATGCGCGCGGCGACGCTCCGCCCCTTGGGCGACCTCGCTGAGACGGCGTGATCTCGCGCGAGGCGCGGGGCGATCCAAATATCGAGGTGTCGATGAACCATGCCAACGGTGGTGTTCGGGCAGGTGGGGCGAACGCTCCGGTGGTCCCAGATAGGCTGTTGGCGCTGACGACCGAGGCCCTCGCAGTTGTATCCCGAGACAGGGCTGAGAGCATGGCGCGTCAATGGCTGGCTGGCGTACCTTTATCGAACAGCAACGAGCAATCGGTGTTGGCAAGGTCGCTGGCGCTGGAACTGGCGCTGAGCGTGCCGTCCCTGAAGGGGACAACAGCTTTCGACCGGCTCGCCCGTGCGATGAAGGGGCGGCCACCCGAGGACGCCGCCGCTGTGACGCTGCTGCGCCGAAGCCGGCTGCGGCTATCACGGCTGTCCGGCGAGAAGTTCGAAGATCTGGCGACCGGCGAGACACTGCCCCTGCTGCCTACTCCGCCCTCAGATGCCGTGGGCAACAACTTGGCATTCGGCCGCTTCACGACGACCGAGGATGGTTACATCCTTGCGACCGGAACGCTGGTTCTGCTCGATGACGGCGCGCTGTCGGTCGCGCGCGGTTTTGTGCGCCCCGGCGGGCGGGGGATCGGCAACCCGGTCCGCTGCGCCGAGGCCGTCTACCGGCACATCATCCGCAACGGCGCATCGACGGCTGATTGGCGCGGCCCGATTGGAGAGAGACAAACCAAGCTTCCGTTCGAGCCAGATCGCAATCCCCTCGATGCTCTAGCCGCGGCCTGGGCATCGCTGGATCGCGAACTCAACCCCGAGGAAATCGCTCGGGCGCGATCCCTTGCTGGCCAAGGGCCACTTTTGGATGCGCTGGTCAGCGTCAGCATCGCTCGCGATGGCAGGGCGCCCAAGCTTGCAAATGCATATGGACGTATCGCTTCCGTCATGGTGGAAACAATGGCTTTCCGCGCCTTGCACGGTTCGGTGCGCGAAGACCTCGATACCGTCGCGGCGGAGATCAAAGCGGCCATCGAGCGCGGCGATTTTCCAGCAGAGACAAAGAGCCTGTTCGAAGCCTTGCGCAAGCGGGTAGGGTCCGCAGCCGGCGGGGGACCCGGCGACACCGCAGACATCGACCGCCTGGTACAGCGCATCCAAGCCCTGCGGGCCAAGACGGTTGAGCAAGGGTGCACGGAACAGGAGGCGCTGGCAGCGGCGGAGAAAGTGGCCGAACTGCTCGACCGCTACGGGCTAAGTCTGAGCGAACTCGACTTGCGCCGGCAAAGCTGCGAGGGCATCGGAGTCGAAACGGACCGCAAGCGGCGTGGGCCGATCGACGACTGCATGGGGACCATCGCCGCGTTTTTCGATTGCCGGGTCTGGTGCGAGACGTCGCAGGACGCGACGCTGCGGTACATCTTTTTTGGTCTGCCTGCTGATGTGCAGGCAGCGGTCTATCTGCACGATTTGATCGCGCTGGTCTTTGCGACCGAGATGTCGGCATTTCAGGCGACGGAGATCTATCGCTCCACCCACAGCAGCCGGCGGCGGTCGGCCACCAACTCGTTTCAGGTCGGTCTGGCGCGGGGAATCATCCGCAAGCTCGACACGCTGCGGCAGGCGCGGGACGTGGCAGGCGGCAGCACGAACGGGCGGGCACTGGTACCGATCAAGGAATCGATCATCGACGCGGAGATGGATCGTCTGGGCCTGAGCCTCCGGCGTCGGAGTGCGGTACGCCGCATGGTTCTGCCCGCCGCTTTCAGCGCCGGTCAGGAAGCCGGCGAACGCTTCGAATACCGGCCTGGGATCGAGCGGAATTAGCACGAGGCTGCGACGGTCAGATTGCAGTAATGTCGTCTACCATGCGGCTGGCCCCGAATGATTGAAGGCAACATCTTCGAAGGGAGGACCATCCTGTGAGTGCGCGGAAGTTTCACGAGATTTGGGTAGAGCAGTGCAACGCCACCCACGAGATCAAGCTGCGTTACGGGGTGAAAGCGGCATTTGATTACCTGGTCGCAGAGAAACTGTGGAATTTCGCTGACGCTGCGACAAGCCATCCTGAATTCGCGAGGGAGTTGCCGCGATTTGTTGCCTACGTTCGCGGCTTGTTTGCGCCTCAGGAAATGCGGACCCATCTCGCACGGATTGAGCGCGGGCAGACTGAGTACGCCGCCGAGGACGACGATGAAGAAGACGATGAGTTCGACGATGACGATGAGCTGATCCGTGAAAGCCCAGCGGCAGCCGCGGAGCGCGCTCGGCAGTTTGCAATTGTCAAGGAATTGTTGACCGCATCGGAGCTTGGCACTTCGTGAATAGGCGGCTCAAGCCGCAACCGGGGGCATCGACATAGAAGTTTTGGCGGGCCTCGTCGAACGGGTCCCGTTGGAGCTGAGGTGGCAGGAAACTCGATCTCTAATGGGCTGAAGTCATTGGCTCTAGCCCCTGTGCGTTGAAAATGTCACAAAGTCCAGATCCAGCCCCCGCAACCATCCCCACCATCCAAAAACAGCGCCCCTATTTCTGGGGGCGCTGTTTTCCATTGGCGCGGGGCCGAGATTACTCGGCGACGCGGGTGGCTGCCGGCAGTGCTCTACCCTGGGCGGCTATGCTTATCATCGCTCTTCGTCTTGCGGCCGCAACACGACGCGCCAGCGTGCTTCCTGCGCTCTTCACATCGCTCGGAAATCGGCAGCTACGCAAGTGTCTTTTCTCGAACCCCGCTTGCCCAATAACATTTCAAATATTCGTGGTAAATTAACTCCGAATTTTCCGCATCATTCGGCCTTTCCGGATTATCTTTCGCGCCATCCTACTGCGGGAGGCGAGCACAAATGACGAGTGCGGATACGGTGGCTTGGCTAGTGAAGGAAATGCACGGCGCCTGCAAACTCGGACTGCCACTGATTGGATGCAGTGGCTGGCCAAATCCAGCCGCGGCGGACCCGCCCGGATTGAGGCGAGCGCTCGGCGAAAGCGATTTGCAGAGGGCACTGGGTCTGGCGCGGCGCCGCGGCGTTACCAACGCCTCGATCAGCGCCGCCTGGAACGCAGCCAAGGCTTCGCATCCTGATGAAACTAGCAACGCCTGGATCGCCAAATTTATCGACTTCGTCGATAATTTACCGCCGGGAAATTCCCCTGCCGAGCACCGGCGATGACTGTCCGCCGCAATATCGGGTATACAGATCCTTTGGGCTGCCGGTAAGGAGCACGAAATGCTCGGCCGGCGCCGCGATGTTGATGTGAAACGCCGAGCCGGACAGTGTCTGGCAATCGGTGCAGTGGCAGATATTGAGCGCATTGGGATCGATCTCCGCCACGAAAGTGATCGCCCCGCAATGGCAATGTCCGTCGATTTTCACGCGGGTTTTCTTGTCCGCAGCCCAGCCAACTTCATGGGGATGTTTTCCTCTCGACCATAATCATCGCCGCGCTCGGGGTCAGCAACCCGACCAGCACCGTCTCTTGGAGGCGATTTTCACGTTTCCTTCTCTCTTACCGGCCGGCGCTGATCGAAGATTCATGGTCGATACGATCGCCAAATGGGCCGGCACAACGGGTACGGTCGGCATTCGCATCTTCTTGAGAGATAATGTCTCGACCGACCCCGCCGACCCCGATATCAATCGTGTTCTGGCCACAGCCGCGCGGCATTCCCTACCGGTCAACCTGGCGTGTACCGGGCGGCTCGAGCAGGCCGGGCAGCTGGCGGCGCGAAATCCCAATACACAGCTGGTGATCGACCATCTCGGCCTCCCGCAGCCGCATGAGCCACCACCCCCGGCGGCGCCATTTGCCGATTTGCCAAAACTGCTGGCATTGGCCGCCCACGAGAGTGTTGCGGTGAAAATAAGCGGGGCCTGCACCTTGGCGCACGAACCCTTCCCGTACAACGATATCTGGGATCCGCTCGGCAGCGTCTTCGATGCTTTTGGCTTCGCTCGCTGCATGTGGGGCACCGACTGGACCCGGGCGGTCGGCATCTTGACCTACAAGCAAGGGGTCGAGGCATTTCGCGGTCACCGACCGCCTGTCCGACGGTGAGCGCGCCCCGTTGATGGGCGAGACACTGGCGCGGATCTATAATTGGTCGGCGCAAGCCTGATCGCATTGCGGTCTGCTGGACGCCTGCGCACTATACAATTTGTCAAAACCAGGAGGAGATCGTCATGAAGGTCGTCACGCTCAAAGAAGTCTCCAATGTTGCAGTGGATGGCGCTGAGCCGATCGAGGGTTACACTGGGCCGGTTTCGCGAACACGTAAGCCGATCATTCAGCCGGGAGATTTTGCCAACTACAACTGCAGTGTGGTGAATTTCAGCCAGGGCAGCACGACTGGGTGGCATACTCACAACTGCGACCAGGTGCTGATCGTGATCGCGGGCTCCGGCATTGTCTCCAATGAGCGCGAGCAGCGCGAGATCAATGTCGGCGACGTCGTTCACATCACAGCCGGCGAACGCCATTGGCACAGCGCCAAACCCGATACGACAATGGGCCACATTACGATCACAGTCGCCGGCAGCCAGTCCACACACTGATAACATAGATACGGATAACGTCGATAAAGACGCACTGACCGAAGGCCGGCGGCGGACGACGCGCTCAAGGGGTGCGCCCCAAATACGGTCGGGCGGGGCGTCCGCGACGTCGGGCCCGCATCTGCCGCCAAAACTTTCGTGTCATTCCCGCGCAAGCGGGAATCCAGGAGCAATGGCAACCGTGCTACCCTGGACCCCCGCTTTCGCGGGGGCGACGAGAACAGTTAAATAGCAGCCTCAGCGTCTAATTCGTGCCACTAGTGGCTGAAGCCAAACAACTTTTGCGCATTGTGGTGCAGGATTTTGTCGGTATCGGATTTGGGTAGGCCGAGCCGCTCGATATAGGCAAAGGTCTCCTTGTAGGGCTCGTAATCCTGCAATACCGGGTAGTCGCTTCCGGTCACCAGATGGTCGGCGTCAAAAGCTTCAAGCGCGCACAGAAAGGCCGGCTTCGAGCCGTAGCACACCGTGTCGTAGTAGAATTTTTTGGCCGTAACGCTGGGCGCCTCGGCGAGGTTCGGATGGCCGCTCGCGCTTTGGCCTTGTTGGTCGAGGCGGTTTAGCAGCATCGGGATCGGCCCGCCGAGATGCGGCACGATGAATTTGATGTTGGGATAGCGGTGCGGGATCTGCTTGGCGATCATGTGCAGCACAAAGGTCGCGTCCTCGAGCGAGGTGCCGACCGACGCCCGAAAATTGTAGTCGACAATAAACGGCGAGCAGATGCCCGTTCCGGCCGGGTGGACGAACAGCACGGCACTGCGCCGGTTCATCTCGGCATAGATCGGCTCGAACTCGGTTTCGGCGATCGAGCGGCCGAGGCAGATGATGTTCATGTTGACCCCGACGCAGCCCAGCTGGTCAAAGCCGCGCTCCATCTCTTTCAATGCCGCGTCGATGTGCGGCAATGGCAGCATGACATAGGAACTGATGCGATCGGGGAAGCGGTGCGCGAACTCGGCATAGGCGTCATTCAGCATCTTGACCGCGGTCACGCATTCGGTCTCGTCGGGCAGGTAGGGCGGATGGTTGGGCGACAGGACCTGCTTTCCGACCCCCGCCTCTTCCATCCACTGGAACCGGCCCTCGATGTCCTGTTGCGAATCCGAGAACGGGTGGCGCGCCATTCCGCGCTTGACCGGCAGATGAACCGGCGATGCAAACCGGTCACCCATGAACTCGCTGAAATTCCTTGGCGTGTAGTGCGCGTGTACATCGCAGATCATCGGACATTTCCCCTTTTGTTGGATGTCGTCTCATTACCACAGTACGGGAGAGCGGAGGAACGCCGTGACTGCATGTCCGCCCGGCCACGCGACCCGCCAGTTCACCTCACGATTTTCGCGTGCAGTTCTTTTCGTTGGAGCGCTGGCGCTCATTCCCTGAGCATTGCCACGACCTGGGCGAGGGATCGGATGCGCGCGTACATCTTCATCGCCTTGTCGAGGCTGTAGGCGTGGGCGGCCGCATCACCGCTCCAGCAGCACTCGCGCACGACGATGGACGCGAGGTCGAAGTTGAAGGCTTCGCGCACACTCGTCTCGACGCCGCGATTGGTAGCGCCGCCTCCGATGATGATCGTATCACGCCGCAGCATGTGCAGCAGCTCGGCGACGCCGGTCCCGTAAAAAGCGCTCGGCCGACGCTTGAGGAAGACGTAATCCTCGGGTCGCGGCATGATCTCCTCGGGGAAGCCGGCCTCCGGCGTACCCTCGACGCCGTTGGTCAGCGGCGGCACGCCGGTCTCGGCCGAGAGGTCGGTCGGCAGCATGACGACGTCGGCGCCATCGGCGCGACTGACCGGCGTCGTGTAGATCACCGGTATTTCGGCCGCGCGCGCGGCGGCGATCATTTGCACCCAGGCATCGAGCACCGGGCGCATCGCCGCCCTGCGCGCCGGATCCGACGGCGTCAGTGCGCGCCGGCAAACATCGTAAGCAATCAGCGCCGCCCGGCGACGATCGATACGTTCGGTTTCCGGCATCGCAGTCTCCTCCCGGGCAAGGCCGCAACATAGCAGTTCCCGCCCGGCATCGTAACAATGTGATGGGAAAGGGCCGCCTAGCGCAAACGCATCAGGCTGCAGCTACGTGCGTGGCCGGCCAAGATCAGATCGCTGATAACTCAGCCGATAGGTCAAAAGCGGTACAGATGGGAGGAAAACCCGATGTTGGCCTGGCTACGGGATCTAACCTCGCGGGAACGCCGGACGATGCTCGCCTGCTGGGGCGGCTGGACCTTGGACGGCTTCGATCAGCAGCTGTACAGCTATGTCGTGCCCACGATCATCGCGGTCTGGGGGATGTCGACCGGCGCCGCCGGCACGATCGGCACCGTCACGGTTGTAGCCTCATCGTTTGGCGGCTGGTTTGCCGGCGCGCTTGCGGACCGTTTCGGTCGCGTGCGGATGCTGCAGATCGCGATCCTGTGGTATTCGGTCTTCACCTTCCTTTGCGGCTTCGCGCAGAACTTCGAGCAGCTGTTCATTCTGCGCGGCTTGCATGGTCTCGGGTTCGGTGGCGAGTGGGCCACCGGCGCAGTCCTGATGGGTGAGGTCATCCGCGACAAGTATCGCGGCCGCGGCGTCGGCTTGGTGCAAACCGGCGCGGCAGTCGGTCCGGGATTGGCGGCGCTCGTCTATGCCGGCCTCTATGCGGTTCTGCCCGAAGCGATCGCGTGGCGGGCACTGTTCATGGTCGGCATATTGCCCGCCCTGTTCGTGCTGTGGATCCGCCGCAGCATTCCGGAGTTGCAAGCGTTCGAGGAGCAGCGCAATAACAGCGCGCAGCCCGGGATTGCTCACCTGCTCTCGGCGTTTCGTGGTCCCTATCTGTGGCTGACCATCAAGGTCTCGCTGATGGTCATGGGGGCGCAGGGAGGCTCGGCAATGCCCGATGTAATTTTCAGGTGAGCTGACCGCCACGGTCCGTGGCACGATACACGACGCCGTCCTTCATCACGAAATCCACTCTGGCCGTGGCTCTGATGTCGGCGATAGGATCGCCGGGTATCGCAACAATATCGGCGAGCTTGCCGGGGGCGAGCACGCCAAGATCATCGCGGCCGAGCAGTTCGGCGGCGACGCTGGTGGCTGCCTTGAGGGCGCGCACGGGGCTCAGCCCGGCATTGACCATGGCCTGGAATTCTAGGATGCCGTGGTTGAATGGGAACATGCCGCAATCAGTACCGAAGCCGACTTTGACTTGGCTGCCGGTCAGCAGCCGTTGCGATGTAAGAATTTGCTGGTAATCCCGCCGGAACTTCCAGACCGCCTGGCACCGAAGAGCGCCGGTTTGCAGCCCGCGCAAGTCTTCCTGGGTCATCTGCATCGTCGGGACGACATAGGCCCCCGCCCGCTCGGCCATCTCGATCCCCTCGGAGTCTATGAGATAGGCGTGCTCCAGGCTGCGCGCGCCGCAGCGGATGGCCTGCTTGCAGCCCTCGGCGGCGCCCGTGTGAACGGCGACAGGCATGCCGAACTGATGGGCGGCCGATGTCAGCGCTTCCATCTCGTCGTCGAACCACGTCACCCGCGCCGGATCGTCGCCGGGGCTGAAATAGCCGCCGGTATTGGTGGTCTTGATCCAGTCGCTGCCAAAGGTGTGCTCGCGCCGCACCAGCGCTCTGATGCTCCCGAGATCGTCGGCAATCGCCGATACCGGCAAACGTCCAGCGCGAGGCATAGAAGCCGCGGAGATCGCCATGGCCGGCGCTCGCGCTGATGATATGCGCGGCAACGAAAAGCCGCGGTCCTTCCACAAGACCGGTATTGAGCGCGTTGCGCAGATCGACCGTCGGCCATTCCGGATCGACGCTGCCGAGATCGCGCAGGGTCGTAAAGCCGTAGTTCATGTATTCGCGGGCGAGGCTCAGCCCCTTAAGCGCTTTGGCCGCGGAAGATTGGAGCGTTTGCAGCGCGAGGTTCGCGGCGTCCATCGTGAGATGGACATGGGTGTCGATGAATCCGGGGCTCACCGTCCGCTCGGAGAGATCGATCACCCGTGCGCCGGGCGGTCGGCCCACCGAGCGCTCGACCTTCGCAATCCGGTTGTCCTCGACGAGAATCTCGGCTGGGCCGGTTAGGGCATCGGAGATGCCGTCGAACACGTTGCCGCACACCAGAACAAGGGTATTCATCTCAGTGTCTCCTCGCGCCGTCATCCTTCCGATCCTTCGGCGCGCGTGCTGGTGTGCTCGGTTCCCCGGGTTCGCCCCGCGACCGGAAGGTGCCAGCCGCGGCGAATGGCCACGAACCGGAGCGCGAAGCAGAGAACAGCGCCGGCAATCGTCACCGCGGTCGACGGAAGCCGCAGCGCGGCGCCGATCACCACCACCGCCGCGCCGGCCAGGGCGGCGACGGCGTAAAGATCGGCGCGCAGCACGGTGGGGATCTCGGCCAGGAGCACATCGCGGGTCATGCCCCCGCCGATCCCGGTCAGCATGCCGAGGAGCGCGGACATGATCGGGTTGAGGCCGAAGGCGAGCGCCTTCTGCGTGCCGGAGACCGCGAAGAGCGCCAGACCCGCGGCGTCGAACAGGAGCACCGGGCTGTTCAGCCGATCGATTACGGAAGGCCGCCAGAAGGTAAAGATCCCGGCGAGCAGCGACACGGCCAGATAGCGCCAATCGCTGATCGCTGCCGGCGGCACTGAGCCGATCAGCAGGTCGCGACCGATGCCTCCGGCATTGCCTGCCGCAAACGACAGGACCAGAACCCCGAACAGATCGAGCCGGTGCTTGACCCCCGCCGCCGCGCCGCTCAGCGCGAAGACAAAAGTACCGATGAGGTCGAGCACCAGCAGGAGCGTTCCCATTCCGGGCTCTCCCATCCCAAAACCGGCCGACCCGCCGCTCCGCGATCCCCCGACCGACGCGATCGGCAGCATGGCAGTCCCTATGGCGCTAACCAAGCGCGCGCCGCGACGACCAAGGCCTCGACGCCGGTCTGCAAGGTCGGATGGATAACCGGCGCAAAGTGCGGATTGTGGTTGGTCGGGATCTCGTTGAGCCGGCCCGTCTCCTTCGCCTTTGCGTAGCGGTCGGGGTCGGTACCGCCGACGAACCAGAACACCGACGGCACGTGCCATTCCGCGCCGAACGATCCGAAATCCTCGCTCGCCGGCGCCGGTCCGGTCTCGCGCACCTGCTCGGCGGAGAAATGGCGGCGGAACGCGTCGACGACGCGCCGGCTCGCCACGGGATCGTTGACCACCAGGGAATAGCGGTCGAGTATGCGTGATCTCCGGCGGCCGGGGGGCGCCCGAGGCGTCGGCCTCGGCCTTGACGATCCGCTCGATCGCGGCGAGCACGCGCTGGCGCACCCCTTCGTCGAAGCTGCGTACATTGAGCTTGATGATGGCCTCGTCCGGAATGACGTTCTCCTTGGTGCCGGCCTGCAGCGAGCCGATCGTGACCACGGCGGCTTCGGCGGCGGCGAGTTCGCGGGAAACGATGGTCTGCAGGCGCATGACGGTTGCCGCCGCCATCACCACGGGATCGATGCTGGCCTGCGGCATCGAGCCATGCGCGCCGCGTCCGAACAGGCGGATCTGCAGACTGTCGGCCGCGGAGGTGATGACACCGGCGCACCCGCCGATGGCTCCGGCCGGTCCGACCATCACGTGCTGGCCGAGCACGATTTCGGGTTTGGGGAAGCGGTCGAAGAGCCCGTCATCGATCATCGCCTGGGCGCCCTCCCCGGTCTCCTCCGCCGGCTGGAACACCGCCATCACAGTCCCGCGCCAGGTGTCGCGGGCTTGCGCAAACAGCGTCGCCGCACCGACGAGCCACGCGACGTGCATATCGTGACCGCAGGCATGCATAACCGGCACCGTCTTCCCGTCGCGATCCGTGGCCTTAACCTTGCTGGCATAGGGCAGGCCGGTTGCCTCCTCGACGGGCAACGCATCCATGTCGGCGCGCAGCATGACCGTCGATCCTGTCGCCGTTGCGCAGGAGCCCGACAACGCCGGTCTTGCCGACCGCCGTCGTCACCTCGTATCCGGCAGTGCGCAGCCGGTCCGCTGCCACGCCGGCTGTCCGGGTCTCCTGCATCGACAGCTCGGGATTGGCGTGCAGATCGGTGTAAAGCGCCTCCAATTCCGGGAGCAGATGGGGGAGATGCGCCAGTGCGGGGTCGGAGGAACGCGTCTCTTGACTGTTCATGGTGGCCTTTTGCGCTCCGCTGGCGCCGCTGCAAGGACAATGTCGCCGCCGAAATACCCGCCGTCTCGCTTCGGGAGCGCGAAGCCACCGCGACGGTCCCGATAAACAGTACCAGAACGTTCGGGATCCTATTGCACTGGCATCCCGACCGCCATGACCTTGGTGTTTTCATGGGTGCGACCGGCCTGCAGGGTGCCGGCCAGGACGAGTCGACGTTCCCCCGATCGCGGCAGATCTGGACCAGGTCCTCGGGCGTCAAGCAGATCCAAGAGGTAATCGCCGAGTTCGCGCGTCGAAAGGCAAATACGTTGGTTGATCCGCAGAGGCGCTGCCTCCGGCTTCAGTCGATGGCCGAAAATGGGGCAGTTTGGCCAGTTGCCGGCACCGAGGCCGAACGCCGGCTATGTGATCGGAAAGGAGACCGTCGCCGGACCGCGAGGCCACGCGAAAGCCGGGCACAGGGCCAGAAACGATCGCACGCCACTCGATACGGGATATTCCTCGTCGAGCGCGATCCGCTGCAAATGCACCTATACTGGTGCGGCCTCAACATTGGAGAAGGCTGGCATGCCGTTCTATGAAAAAGGCCAAGTTAGGATCCATTACGAAGAAGCCGGCTCCGGATACCCGCTTCTGGTTATTCCAGGCGGCGGGCTCAACTCGACGGTCGCGGGGCTCGCGACGCACCCTTTCAACCCGTTCGACGAGTTCAAGGGCGAGTTTCGCGTTATCGCTGCCGATCTGCGCAACGCCAAGGGCGGGGAGTTGACAGGGCCGCTCGAAGTCACACGGCCGTGGGACGCTTATACCGACGATCATATCGGCCTAATGGATCACCTGGGCATCCGCGAGTTCATGGTGCTTGGCTTCTGCATCGGGGGCCCGTTTATCTGGAACCTGCTCAAACGCGCCGGCGGCCGCGTCGTCGCGGCGGTGCCGGTGCAGCCGAGCGGCTATCGTCACGAGATGCCCGATCTCTCCTACAATAACAATATGAAGAGCTGGGGCCCGGAACTGTGCGAACGCCGCCCCGATATCACGATGGCCCAGGTCGACGCGTTCCTGACCAACATGTACCGCGGTGATCGCGCCGACTTTGTCTACACCGTAAGCCGCGATTTTGTGCGCAACTGCCAAACGCCAATTCTCGTGCTGCCGGATGACGTCCCTGGCCATCCCTACGTGGTTGCAATGGAGAGCGTGTATCTTGCGCCAAACGCGCAGGTGAGCCTCTACCCGTGGAAAGCGAATCCTAGGCAGATCCAGATCGCGCTCCGCCACGTACGCGGGTTCCTCAGGGACAACCGCCCGGTGGCGGCGGCACAGCCGCTTCGCGCCGCCGCTCAGTAATTTGGGATTAGCTGGTTCCAGGTCCGCGCCAAGGGGCGCCGCTCGGCCGCTCGAGCATAATCGGCGACTGAAGCGGTAAGCTGCGCACGTGTTTGCAGTGGCTCATCAGCAGCCCTGTGTCGTCCGAACCGACCGGCGGGCATAGTCGAACCTGGCGCGAGGCCGGCACCCGCACGTTTAGCCCGCACCGGGTCAGATCGGGACTGGCCGGATCGCGCGGATTTCATTGGGGGCGGTCGCGATCGGGCACCCGTCGTGGCGATGCGGTGCGCTCTGAGCCCGAAGCGCACCGCCGATAGCCTGCTCAGGCCTGGCGCGTCTCTCGGTACGCAGTTGCGAGTTCGCGATGCTCGTGCGACCGTTTGAGGGTCACGCACTCGGCGCAAGGCGCAGCAATGAAACCCGCGGCCTTCGATTACCAGGCCCCCGCTACCCTTCGCGAAGCAATCGACTTGCTCGCCTCGAACCCCGAGGCATGCGTCATCGCCGGGGGACAGAGCCTGATGCCGGTTCTCGCCTTCCGCCTCGCGACCCCGCCACTGCTGGTTGATCTGCGGCGGCTGCCCGGGCTCGGCAATATTGCGGTCGGCGAGGATGGTTTCAGACTCGGCGCGCTGGTACGCTGGCGCGACATTGAGGACGATCAGAGGCTGGTGGCGGCGCATCCACTGTTGCGCGCGGCGATCGCCCATGTCGCGCATTACCAGATCCGCAACCGTGGCACCGTCGGGGGCAGTCTTGCCCATGCCTACCCGGCGGCCGAATTGCCCGGTGTCGCGGTGACCTGCGAGGGCCAAATCACCCTCCGCGGCCCGACCGGATCGCGCACGGTACGCGCCAGCGATTTTTTCACCGGGCCGCTGTCGACGCTTCGCCAGCCCGACGAGATCATCACCGAGCTGCACCTGCCGAAATGGCCGAGCGGTCGGCGCTGGGGCTTCCGAAAATATGCCCGGCGCGAGGGCGATTTTGCGCTTGCCGGCATCCTGCTGTTTTATGACGAGGATCGGCAGGGGGCGCTGAGCAATCCGCATGTCGGAGTAATCGGTGCTTGCCAGCGCCCGCACCGGCTGACCAGGGTAGAAACCCTGCTGAACGGCCGCGCCATCGACGATGGTCTGATCCGACAGGCGGCGGCAATGGCCGCAGACGAGGTCAACCCTCCGGACGATTTGCACGCCGACGCCGCCTACCGTCGCGGCCTCGTGGCGACGCTAATCGAGCGCGGCTTGCGGGCCGCGGCTCAGCGGGGGAGTGCGCGATGCGGGTGAGTTTCCGGATCAACGGTGATCCCGTTACGGTCGACGTCGAGCCGCGCCTCCACCTCGCCGATTGCCTGCGCGATTTACTAAGCCTGACCGGAACCCATCTCGGCTGCGAGCACGGCGCCTGCGGTGCATGTACGGTGATTGTCGATGGTGCCGCGGTCCGCGCCTGTCTGATGCTGACGGTGCAGGCCGAAGGTGCGAACGTCGTCACCGTCGAGGGCCTGTCGAATGACGAAGCGTTGAGCCCGCTGCAGACAGCCTTCCGCAAGCATCACGCCCTGCAATGCGGCTTCTGCACCCCCGGCATGTTGACAACGGCGCACGCGCTCTTAACCGAGGAGCCCGATGCCGACGCCGATCGCATCCGCTCTGCACTGTCTGGCAATCTGTGCCGCTGCACCGGCTATATCCCGATCGTCGAGGCGGTGCTCGAAGCGCGCGCCGCCTACCGGAAGGCCAACAAGGCATGATCGGGACAAACCGATATCGGCAGCCCGGTCGAGCGGATCGAGGATCTGCGCTTTCTGCGCGGCCGCGGCCAGTTCGTCGGCGATCTGAAGCGCGAGGGCATGCTGCACGCGGCGATCCTGCGCAGCCCCGTCGCGCATGGCCGCGTCGTCGCCAGCGACGCCACCGCCGCGCTTGCGATAGCTGGGGGTGCGCGCCGTCATCGCGGCAAAAGACATCGGGGCCGTGCCGTGCATCCCGCTGCGTCTACTGCCCTTGCCCGGCACCGAGCGCTTTCTGCAGCCGGCGATCGCGTCCGACCGCGTGCGCTATGTCGGCGAGCCGATCGCCGTCGTGGTGGCGGACAGCCCGGCGCTGGCCGAGGACGGGGTCGGCGCGATCATGCTCGATATCGAAGAGCGGCCGCCGGTTCCGGATCGGCATGTTTCCGGGCGAGGCGACATCCTGTTGTTTGAAGAAGCCGGCACAAACACCGCGATGATCTTTACCGGGGTCAAAGGCGATGCCGACGCGGCATTTCGCGGCGCCGCCTACGTCGGGTGCCACCGGTTCGCAGTGCAGCGCCATACGGCACTGCCGATGGAGCCGCGCGGCGTGCTGGCCGAATGGGATGCGGCGCAAGGGCGGATGACGGTGCTGGGCGCCGCCAAGGTGCCGTTCTTCAACCGCGATACTTTGGCGGTGATGCTGGGCCTGTCGCCGGCCCAGGTCGACCTGATCGAGAACGATGTTGGCGGCGGCTTTGGCGCTCGCGGCGAGTTCTATCCCGAGGACTTCCTGATCCCGTTCGCCGCGCGGCATGTCGGCCGCCCTGTCCGCTGGCTCGAGGACCGGCGCGAACATCTGACAGCGATGAACCATGCGCGCGAGGCGGATTGCGAGATCGAGATCGCCTGCCGCAGCGACGGCACGATCCTCGGCATACGAGGCCAGGTGTTCGTCGACCTCGGAGCCTATATCCGCACCAATGGGCTAATCCAGCCTCGCACCCTGGCGCAATGCCTGACCGGCCCGTATCGCGTGCCGAATGTCCGGATCACCTCAACAGCGCTGCTCACCAATAAGACACCGTCCGGCACCTATCGCGGGCCCGGCCGCTACGAGGGCTCGTTCTTTTGCGAGCGGCTGATCGAGTTGGCGGCACGCGACCTGGGGATCGACAGCGCCGAGATGCGTCGGCGCAACCTGATCGGCGGCGGCGAGATGCCATATCGGCTGCCGCGGCTGGAACCGGTCGGTCCGGTCGGCGATACCGAGTGCGACAGCGGCGATTACCGCGAAACCCTCGAACGCTGCCTCGCCGAGTTCGGCTGGGAGGAAAAGCGTGCGCTGCAAGGCCGCGAGATCGAGGGGCGCTACCATGGCATTGCCGTCGCGTGCTTTATCGAGGGCGGCGGCGCCGGTCCGAAGGAGACCGCACGGCTCGACCTCGAGGCGGATGGCACAGTTTCGGTCTATGTCGGCTCGACTGCAGTTGGGCAGGGCCTCGAAACCGTAATGGCGCAGATCGCGGCGGACACGCTCGGCCTGCCGCTCGGGCAGGTGCGCGTCCTGCACGGCTCGACGCCGTTTCTCGACGAGGGCTACGGCGCATTCGCGTCCCGCTCGACGGTGCTCGGCGGGTCAGCGGTGTTCGAGGCGGCGAATCTCCTGCTCGCCAAGATCCGTGCCGCTGCCGGTGCCCGGCTGGGCTGTGCCGCCGAACAGGTCGAACTGGCGGATCAATGCGCCCGCGCTCCTGACGGGCGTTCGATCACATTTACCGAGCTCGCCGTGGAGGGGCTGCGGGTCACCACCGCATTTGGCAACGACAACCGGCTGACCTACACCTACGGATCGGCTGCGGCGCATGTCGCGGTCGACCCGGGTACCGGCGATGTCGAATTACTCGACTGTCTCGTCGTCGAGGATGTCGGCCGGATCGTCAACCCGTTGACTTTGCACGGCCAGGCAATCGGCGGCATGGTCCAGGGGCTGGGCGGCGCCTTCCTTGAGCACCTCGTCTACGACACAAACGGGCAGTTGCTGGCCGGCAATCTCGCCGACTACCTGATCCCGACGGCGACCGACTTTCCGAAGATCCGAGCGATCGCGCTCGAAAACTACCGGTCCCCGAGCAACCCGCTCGGCGTCAAGGGGGCCGGCGAAGGTGCCATCATCCCGATCGGCGGCCTAATGGCCAACGCCGTCGCTAATGCCCTGGCCTCGTTCGCGGCGATGCCGAACCAGCTGCCGCTCTCGCCCGCTCGCGTCTGGCATATGAGCTCGGCGAAACAATCCACCGTCAGTTCGGAATACCCGTCGAGGCGAGCCGCAGCGCTTGGGCGAGATTTGACGCAGGCGGCCGATTTGGAATAACTCACGACGCCAGCTAATACCCTCCCACGTTCACGCGGGTGCAACTGTTTCGCGCGTCCTACCGACACGTACCCGACCCGAGGGCCAAGTTGAGCCACCTGGCACACGTAGCCGCATCGGCAGCTATGCGGTCTCGCCGAAGGATGGTCAGGCTGTGGTATTCAGCATCATGTCGGCGGCCTTTTCACCAATCATGATTGATGGCGCATTGGTATTGCCCGACGTCAGCGTGGGCATGATCGAGGCATCCGCGACCCGCAGGCCCGCAATGCCGTGGACCCGAAGCTGCGCATCGACGACTGCCATCGGGTCGGACCCCATCTTGCAGGTACCCACCGGGTGGTAGGTGGTTTCTGCGGCCTTCTTCACCCAGTCGAGGATTTCGTCATCGGTGGTCCTATCGACCCCCGGCGCAATTTCGCTCACCTGAAAGGGGGTCATGGCGGGGGCGGTCATGATCGCGCGGGCGATGCGGACGGCGCGCACCGTCAGCTCCGCGTCGGGTGGCGACGATAGGAAATTAAAGTTGATCGCCGGCGGTTGGCGCGGATCGGCGGCGGTGATGTGAACGTGTCCCTTGCTCTCCGGGCGCATCGCGTGAGCATAAAGGGTCACACCTGACCGCCGCGATATCCTCGGGCCTCGCGGGCTGGGTTCGGTCAGCATCGGGATCCAGCCCAGCATCAGGTCCGACGCTTCCAGGCCCTCACGTGAGCGCACGAACGCGCGGAGCGGGGCGCCTGTCATCGCCAGCATGCCCTGCCGCAACAGCGCGTAGCGCAGCACCTGGTGCGTCAGACCGAGGCCGCGCCCCCGGTCGTTAAAGGTGATGCCTTTTTTACCGACCAACCAGCGGGTACGCGGAACGTAATGGTCGCGCAGGTTCTCACCCACCCCGGGCAGCTCGTGGAGCACCTCGATGCCGAGTTGGCGCAAGCGTTCGGGCTGGCCGATGCCGGATAACTCCAGCAATTGCG
The DNA here is from genome assembly GCA_963777435.1 of uncultured Alphaproteobacteria bacterium. Lineage (GTDB taxonomy): Bacteria > Pseudomonadota > Alphaproteobacteria > ATCC43930 > CGMCC-115725 > AP-15. Next base: position 1,085,075 of record CAVZQT010000002.1, on the reverse strand, counting down.
GCGAGTTGAATGCGCCGGCGCTAACCACGACAGCGCCCCCCGCGCGCGCCTCGCAGACCTCGCCGGCGACGGAATAGCGCACGCCGGCGCAGCGCTTCCCGTCGAGCATTAGCACTTCGGTCAAAGCCTCGGTCTCAATACGCAGGTTCCCGCGGTTGCGGACCGGGTCGAGATAGCACCGCGCCGTACTCATGCGGCGGCCGCCGGCAATCGTCGCCTGGCTCATCGCGATGCCTTCCTGGCTGGCGCCGTTGTAATCCGGGTTGTACCGGATGCCGACCTGCGCCGCCGCGTCGATGATAGTCGCGAAAAGCGGATCGCGCGGTTCGGGGTTGGTGACGCGCAACGGGCCCTCGCGACCGCGAAACGCATCGTCGCCCGCGCCGGCATAGGTTTCCATGCGCTTGAAGAAAGGCAGGACTTCAGTGTAGCTCCAGCCGCGGTTGCCCATCTGCGCCCAGGTATCAAAGTCCTGGGCTTGACCGCGCACAAACACCATGCCGTTGATCGAGCTGGAACCGCCGAGCAGTTTGCCGCGTGGCACCGGTAGCCGGCGGCCGTTTGTGCTCGGCTCGGGCTCGGAGGAATAGAGCCAGTTGGCGGCAGGATTGGTGATCAGCCGGGCCATTCCGATCGGGATTGGGGACCACGGATGGCTCGCCCGCCCGGCTTCAAGCAACAACACCTTGTTGCGCGGATCTGACGACAGCCGGTTCGCAACCGCAGCACCGGCCGATCCGGCGCCAACAACAATGTAATCGTAGGTTTCCATGTATGGTGCCCTCGCAGCCGCCCGGCAGGCCGGGTTTGCAAGATAGGCCTGAGGCGATCATACCCTCAACAGCGGTTGGTGGTCGTCTCTGCGCCGCAGGCGGTCTCGACGCCCGCTGGTCTTCGAGCACTATCCCGGGGTTCGGGGTGATCAAGCCCCCGCGGCTGCGTCCCTCCACGAACGAATGCCGCCTCCTCGATCCGTTCCCCTGGAGTAGCGCTCAATCAGCCACAGGTCTGGGTGATTCGAACTAGAAAAGTTTGGAGGCGACGCTAAACTGTTCAGGGGCACATTGGAGCGGATAGCGCCTCGCCTGCATGGGGCGGGCTGTTCGGAGGACATCATATCTCCCAGGCGCTTGGCGCGTAGCCCACCCATGTTTGCCACGCGGGCTATGTCGACTTGCCGGTATGCGCGGCAATCAGGATAAGAGTGGCGGAAGATCCGCTCGGCCCGGTCAGTTTCTTGCTGACGGCAGAGGCCCAACCGCCGCCATATCGGAGTTGCAGGGGTGGTCAGCACTGCGCCCGGTAACGGACACCCGCCGGGTCACAACTGCAAACAGAGTGCGCTGCAGCGTGGTAGGGGTCCGGGGCAGCTGCCCTCGATTTGCTGAGGCTGCGGGCGTGAAAGCCTGGCAGAACCGCTGCGGGGCCCTATCCGTGCAGGAAGCGACGCAGCGCCTCGCGGTTGTCGTGCTCGGCCTGCTTGGTAACGCGGGCATTCGTTACCCGATAGAAGCCGTGATACGCCCGCGGATAGATGTGAAGCTCGACCGGCACCCCGGCGCGGCTAAGTCGATCCGCATAAATCATGTTTTCTTCGAGGAAGAGATCAAGACCGCCAACCGAAATATAGGTCGGAGGCAAACCCGACACATCCGCCGCTCGCGCCGCCGCCGCATAAGGCGAGATGTCGGCCGCGCCCGGCTCTTCGCCGAGCAGCGAACGCCAGCCGAAATAGTTGTTGTCTTGCGTCCAGACAAACTCGCCGACGCAAGGATGCAAGTCCTTGCGCACCGCCGTGCGGTCGTCAATCATCGGATAGATCAGATGCTGAAAGGCGAATTTTGGTCCCTGCCGGTCGCGTGCGTAGAGTGCGGCGGCTGCCGCGAAACCGCCGCCTCCACTTTCGCCCTTGATGCCGATGCGGGCGGGGTCAAGCCCGAGCTCGCCTGCATTCGCGTACAGCCAAGCGAAGACCGAGTAGATGTCCTCCACTGGCGCCGGGTGCGGTGATTCCGGCGCGAGGCGATGATCAACGGAATAGATCGCGCATCTCAGCTCCGACGCGAAGAGCCTATTTTCCACGTCCTTCATTTCTGGCGCGCCCATCACGAAGCCGCCGCCATGGATGTGTACGATGACGGGCAGTGGATCATTGGACGTGATCGGGCGGTAGGCCAGAACGCGGATCGGCTTTGCGCCAAATGCGCTCTCGACATGGATCTCGTCGGTGGCGATATCGGGCAGGTTCGGCTTCGGCACGGCGCCGGCCAGTTCCAGCGCATTGGCGCGGCGCTGCGTCAAAGACTCAGCGGTCAGCGGCGGCAGTTGCTGAGCGAGCGCATCGCGCAATTCGGGATCGACAAGCTCGATTGTGCTCATGAGTGGCGGCCGTCCGTTTGTGACCAAGCAAAACGATAAGGCAAATAACTGGCGCTGATCCAGGAAACTGACCAGCGAGATACCGTTGCCGCTAATGTAAATCCGATGGTTGCGATGCGGGAGAGCGCCGGCGAGGTTGTCAAACTCCCGGTCGCGCGGCATAGGCGTTCAAAATCCCGAAAAATTGCGTCTCGATCCTCCGGTCGATCCGCGGTCCTTGCCGCGCGCGCCGTCGCAGGTCGCCGAGGTTTGATTTGCGACGGTCACTATGAAAGCGAGGGCATCACCGGTCGAGCAAATCACGAAGGGCATAGACGCCCGGGCCGACCTACAATCGGTCGAGCCGTGTCCGGAATGGCGGTCGCCTCCGGCCCAAATGGAGACGGGCAAGTGGCGAGGGGCCTGCACCGATCGCGGAGCCTACCCGTACCGACGCAGGCAAAGCGCCGTATTCAGCGCGGCAAAGCCGGTCAACGGCCGACGGTGACACCTGCCGGGTATGCAAACGCGCGATTTGCCGTTGCTCAAATCGCTCAAGACAGCAACCGTGGCGTCCGCGCCGCTGGCAATCCGTTGCACGTCGGATAAGACCGTGTTGGGGAAGGTTCATTCAATGGAATTAGGCATCTATCACGAGTTTCCGGTGCTACCCGGCCGCAGCCAGGCCGAATGCTTCGCCGCCGGGTTCGACATCGTCGATGCCAGCGAGGAATACGGGCTCGACGTGATGTGGCTCGCGGAACTGCATTTCGACAAACAGCGCGCCCTCGCCGCCAGCCCGCTGGTCCTCGGTACCGCAATCGCGACCCGCACCGAGAGGATCAAAATCGGGACCAGCGTGCAGGTGCTTCCGCTGGCCAATCCGCTTCGAATTGCCGAGGAAGCAGCGACCTTGGACCACATCTCCAAGGGCCGACTGATCTTCGGCGTCGGGAGGAGCGGCGTCGTGAAAACCTACCAGGCGCTGAACATCGCGTATTCCGAAAGCAAGAAACGCGAGATCGAGTGCCTGGAGATCATTCAGCGCGCCTGGCGGGAAGACAATTTCTCCTACAAGGGCAAGTTTTACGACATCCAAGACATCACGGTCGTTCCGCGGCCGGTGCAACAACCGACGCCCGAAATCCGCATCGCGGCGGCGAGCGTCGAAACCTTCCCCATGGCTGGCAGAGCGGGCCAAGGCCTGTTCCTGTCCGTGCGGCACGAGGACGTGCGGATGTTCGAGCAGCACATCGACGTCTACCGCAAAGCCTGGACCGACGCCGGACATCCGGGGGAGGCGCCCGTCTATCTTCGTTGCCCCGGTTTTGTCGCCAAAACCGATGCGGCGGCTCAGGAGGCCTACGGGCCCACGCTGATGCAGCATTTCCAGAACCAAAGCCGCCTGCTCGCCGACTCCTCTCGGCGGCAAAACAGCCCGCCGGACCACCCGCGCTGGAAGACCTCGCAGCGTCTGACTGAAATCACGCTCGAGGAAACTTTGCGCGGTTCGGTGTTCATTGGCTCACCCGATACGGTGGTGGCGAAGTTGAAAGACCTACAACGCGACATCGGGCTGTCGGGCGTGCAGTTGGAAACGAATTGCGCCGGATTGGCCGATCACGCGGCGGAGCGAGAGGCGATCCGGCTACTAGCGCGGGAGGTTAAGTCGGCGTTCCGTTGAAACCGGGTTCGAGCCTCTGCGGCGATGATCGCGAATGGCCGGAGTGGGGCGACCTGCGCCGGCCGCCGATCTGGCCGACCTGACCGCAACGCGCCGAATTCCGGACGCTTGTCGAGATTGGTTGCCGGTAGGCAGCCGACCCCATAGCGGACCTTCAAGGCGGCGGGCACATCATCGGCGCTGTGCCATAAGGGGACGCCTGTCACGCTTGCCCGCCAACCAATAGCGCGTCCGTTGTGAGAGGATGTTGTCTGCCATAGGCGACTCCTCGATCACGTCTTTAGTAAGCCATACGGATAACTGTTATTGACAACTCCTCGGCGCGCACCTATAGTTAGCCGAATGGATAACTTATCACCGCATCTTGACCATGTGTTTGGCGCTCTTGCGGACCCGACCAGGAGAGCGATCCTTGCGCGACTGGGCGAGGGGGAGGCGTCGGTCGGGGAACTCGCCCGACCATTTGCCATGGCGCTGCCTAGCCTGATGAAGCACATCCGGGTGCTTGAAGCCGGCGGCCTTGTGGAATCCCAGAAGAGTGGGCGTGTTCGTACCTGTCGGTTGAAACCAGCTGCCATGACCCATGCCGAACGTTGGCTGGTCGAGCAGCGCGCGGTTTGGGAGGCCCGCCTCGATCGGCTCGAAGCCTATGTGAACAAGATCGAGAAGAAGCAGCGGAAGAGAGGTCGAGATGGTTGACCTACTCAAACGTCAGATGCCATTCGCAGTCGCGAAGATCTCCACGAGCTCGCAAGCGTCCTGGACGCTACCGTCGCCTACCCATCCCAATCAAAGGATTTGATCATGACCTCGTCCACCAACACCGCGCTTGCCCAATGGGCGCTCGATCGCGAAATCGTCCTCTCACGGGTAATAAGTGCACGTCGCGATGTCGTGTTTTCAGCGTGGGCTGACGCAAAACATCTGCCAAATTGGTTCGGACCGGCCGGTTTCGAAGTCGAGACAAAGGAGATCGACATCCGCGTTGGTGGGCTGTGGCGCTTCGACATGATTGCGCCCAATGGCCGGCGCTATCCCAACCGCATGCAATTCCGTCGTATCGAGCCACCGACCCTGATCGAGATTGATCACGGAGCGGATGACACTGATGATCCGGGGCGATTCCGGACGACGATCACTTTCGACGAGCAGAGCGACGGCAAGACTGTGATTACCCTGCGTCAGTTGCATCCAACCAAAGCTCAGCGCGATGCGACCATCGGCTTTGGCGCAGTCGAATACGGTTACCAGACGCTCGAAAAGCTCGCGCGCCATGTCAAGTCATTGCGTGCATAAAGCGTCTGCTGCGGGATCGGTACCGGCAGCAGTTAGAACAAAGCAGGAAGCGGTCGAGTTGGGTCATCAACTGAAATAGGTGCAGCGAATACGAACGTCCGCTTTTCACTAAGTCAGTCGATCTGGGCGTGGTTGATGGAGGTCCGGAATGGGGCAACACCGGTCGAGTGGAGGGCGGTGTGCCGATGACTGTTGGGGCATATAGGGCGAGGCCTCCGACGAAACTGCCCTCATGGCTTCTTGCCACGCTCAACCCTGCGCGCGGCGGATCGCGCGCCAGACCCGCTCTGGTGTTGCCGGCATATCGATGTGGTCGATACCGAGCGGCGCCAGCGCATCGAGGATCGCGTTGATAATCGTCTGGGGCGCGGCGATGCAGCCGGCTTGGCCAGCGCCCTTGACACCGAGCGGGTTCACCTTGGTCGGCTGTTCGGTGAGGGTGACGTCGAGGGATGGCAACTCGTCCGCGCGCGGCAAAGCATAATCGATCAACGAACCGCTCAGCAGCTGAGCTGAGCTCTCGTCGTAAACCGTGCGCTCGAAGAGAGCCTGTCCGATGCCTTGTGCGAGCCCGCCTTGGACCTGCCCCCTTGCGAGCATTGGGTTGATCAGCCGCCCGTAATCGTCGATCGCGGTATATCGGTCGAGCGTCACCCCGCCGGTTTCTGGGTCGATTTCGACTTCGGCGGTATGACAGCCGCTCGGAAAGGTGAAGAGATCAGAGGCATTGTAGGCTTCGGCATCGAGCCCCGGGGTCATGCCGTCAGGCAAATTGGCCGTCTCGCGTGCGGCTTGCGCCAACGCCAGGAGATCGATCCCCCGCTCTCCGGCGCCGACCGTGAAGCGCCCGGCGGCAAAGCTGACCTCGTTGGGGTCGGCCTGCAGAAGATGAGCGGCGAGCGCCCGACCCTTCGACAAAACCATCTGCGCCGCCAGGTATAATGCTGTGCCGCCCATATGCATCGAGCGGGCGCCACCATGCCCGTTACCGCTGTTGATCGCGCTCGTGTCCGCCTGGATGAAGCGGAACGTCTCGATCGGCAGTCCCAAATGCTCGGCGGCGATCTGTGGGAAGCTGGTCTCGTGACCCTGGCCGTTCGATTGGGTGCCGAGCACCAGCGCGACTTGACCCTCCGGTTCGAAGCGGATTTCGGCCCGTTCGCCTGGGGTGCCACGCGAGGTTTCGAGAAAGCAGGCAAGGCCGAGCCCGCGCAGCTTGCCGCGCCCGGCCGCCTCCTGACGCCGTGCTTCAAAGCCGTCGGCCAGCAGCCGCGTTGCCATATCGTTGAGATTGGCCGCAAAGCGCCCACAATCGATCGTGACCCCGAGCCCGCTGCGGTAAGGAAAGTGATTGATCAGATTGCGCCGGCGCAGCTCGATCCGGTCTATCGACAGCCGACGTGCGGCGCGATCGACGAGCCGCTCGATCAGGTAATTGGCTTCGGGCTTGCCGGCTCCGCGATAGGCATCGATTGGCACGGTGTTGGTAAAGACACCGCGCACCGCCATGAACACCGCCGGGATATCATAAATCCCGCCCATGGCACTCGCCGGCGAGTTGGTCGAGCTGCCCGGCCCATTGGTCGACAGGTACGCTCCAAGATTCGCGACAGTGTCGACATCGAGGGCGAGGAAGCGGTCGTCAAGATCGAGCGCCAGGCGTGCGCGGGTATAATTGTCGCGTCCCTGGGCCGAGCTGACGAACTCCTCGCTGCGCTCGGCAACCCATTTGACCGGGCGGCCCAGCCGGCGCGACGCCCACAGCACCAACACCCATTTGGGATAGAGGAAGTTCTTGACGCCAAACCCGCCGCCCACATCGGGCGCCCGCACCCTGAAGCGCTCGGCCGGCATCCGGAAGACGATCTCGGCGAGCTGCTGGCGCAGGCTGTGCACGCCTTGGCCGGTCAACAGCAAGTCGAAGCAATCGGCGGCGGCATCATAACAGCCGATTGCGGCGCGCGGCTCGATCGGGGCAGCCACCAGCCGGTTGTTGACGAGTTCGATCTCGACGATATGGGCTGCCGTCGGGAGCGCTGCCTCGACCGCTGCCCTGTCGCCGCGCTCGAACCGGTAGCTCAGTTTGGCGGGAGCCTCGTCCCACAGCAGCGCCGCGCCCTGAGCGATTGCCGCTGTCGCCTCGACGACCGACGGCAACGGCTGGTATGTCGACTCTGATCTTCTCGGCAGCGTCGCGCGCCTGCTCCACGCTATCGGCAACCACAAACGCGACCGTGTCGCCGACATGCCGCACCCGCTCGCACGCCAACGCCCGGCGCGGCGGCACGATTATCGGGGTGACCGTTGCCACCCGGGCAATACACGGCAGCGCGCCGATCCGTCCGCATCGAGATCGGCGGCGGTGAAAACGCCACGCACACCGGGCATCGCGCGGGCAGCCGCGGCATCGATGCTCTCGATCAGCGCATGTCCGTGAGGTGATCGCAGCACGGTCGCATACAGCTGGCCGGACAAATTAAAATCATCGACATAGCGGCCCTGGCCGATCAGAAACCGCCGGTCTTCGCGCCGAACCAGTGACTGCCCGATATGGCCTTCCATCATCCGCAGGCACCAAGGGTCACGCGTATTCTCCGCCGCCGACCCGGCGATGGGCAAAGTTCAAGGTCAACAGACGCTGGGTGAAACCTCCGTAGGTGGTCGGCTCGTAGCGCGGCGGGTTGTCAGGGCCAACGCAGGTCGGGACGGGTTCGACGACCATGTCATGGTTCGGCCCGAGGAAGAACGGGATTGCATAACGGGAGGCGTCGTTGCGGTTGATCACGCGGTGCGGCGTCGCCTCAAAGCGGTCATTCGAGTAGCGCGCCAGCATCGCCCCGGTGTTGACGACAAAAGTCCCGGGCAGCGCGGGTGGGCGGATCCACTCGCCCTCGGAGGTCCGCACCTCGAGGCCGGGAAGCGTCGACTGGGCTAGAAAGGTCAAGAAATTGTTGTCGGTGTGCGGCGCGAAACCGAACTCGTTATCCTCTGGATCCGGATGCGGCGGGTAATGAATGAGCCGGATCGTGCAGTTCGGCTCGGCAAAGGCTTCCGCGAAATAGTCGGGCGGGAGGTCGAGCGCCATCGCGACGACCGGCACCAGTTGGGTGGTCATCGCCTCCATTGCAGCGTAATACGCCAGTGTCGCGCTACGGAACTCGGGCATGCTGGGCGGCCATCGGTTAAGGCCGACAAGCGGTTTGTTGCCGACGGTATCCGGGTGGTCGGGGGCGCGCTCACGCGCGATGTAAAAGCTTTCGCTGAAATTCGGCTTGGTATTCCTGTTGACCGGCGAGTGGCGCACGACCTGGCCGCCAAACGGCAGGTAGCCGATATTGTATTTGCCGATCTCGAGCGCGAGCTTATCGGTCTCGGGCTGGGCGAAGAATCGCGCCGCAACGGCGAAAGTATCCTCCGCCAGGTGCTGCGGCACGCCGTGATTGGCAATGACGAGAAACCCGGTGTCCGCAAAGGCGCGTGCGAAGGCCCGAGCAAGTGCGGCTGCGGTCCCCGGTTCGCCGGCGAGATACGGCCCGATATCGAGCACCGGAATGCGACTCTGATCGGATACGCAAGCGGCAGCTGATGGGTGTGCGGTACTCATTTGGCTTGCTGATCGTGTCGCGGCCCCGTGGAACGCTTTAATAATTCCATCGCGCGTGTGTCTCAAGACGGGGTTTCGAGGGCGTCCCGCGCTCGCTCAGTTGCGGTTTATCGGTTGTCAGATCTCTCCCGTAATCCGGGCTGAGACCTTGCCGCATGTGCATTACCAGCTCCCTTGACCGGGGCCAAAGGAAGTCCGCAATCTTTATCGAACTGAGGAGCGTGGCTCCCGAAGGGTATGGAGGGGGAAATGGTCAACCGTTCAGCGGCAGAAAGCAGACATATCGACCGGCGTACCCTATTGCAGGGCGGGGCGGCGCTGGCCGCGGCTGGACCGGCGCTGATGCGCGAAGGCCATGCTGCCTTGCGGCCGCCGGTGGTCATTGATGCTCAGGTCCACGCCTATGCCGCGAACACGCCCGAGCGGCCGTGGCACAGCGTTCCGAACTGGCCGGCTCACGTCACCGGCGACGAGATGGTGGCCGCGATGGACAAGGTCGGCGTCGACGGCGCAATCTACATCTCGCCATTCTCAATGTACCAGTATGACGGCAGCTATGCGGTCTCGGTTCAACGTGCCCACCCCGACAAGTTCGCCATGGTTAAACCGGTCAACCCGGATGATCCGGCGGTGGCCGAAATCATCGCCGACTGGAAAAAGACGCCGGGCACGGTCGGCATTCGCATCATCCTGACGAAGGATTCAAAGCGCGCTCCGGACGATCCGGGGCTCGACCGCATCCTGCGCGCGGCCGTCAAGGACGATTTCCCGGTCAACGTCCTGTTCTGGGGCAACGTCGACGCGGGCACGGCGCTGATCGACCGCCACCCCGACGCGCGGTTCATCATCGACCATATGGCCATCCAGCAGCCGAGCAAACCGCCGGCGCCGCCGCAGCCCTGGGCCGATCTTCCGAAAGTGGTGGAACTCGCCAAGCGCAAGAATGCGGTTATCAAGATCACCGGGGCCTGCACGTTGTCGAGGGAGCCGTATCCGTTCCCGGACATCTGGGACCCGTTGGCCCGCATATTCGACGCCTGGGGGTTCGAGCGCTGCTTGTGGGGGACGGACTGGACGCGCGCGTTTGCGGTCGTCAACTACGAACAGGCGGTCGAGCCCTTTCTGAAGACTGACCGCCTAAACGACAGCGAGCGGGCGATGCTGATGGGCGGCGCTTGCGCCAAGGCGTATGGCTGGTCGCCGAAAAAAGCCTGGTAGCCAGACTTTTTAAGGAGTGAAGGAGGCGATGAAATCGGCGTATGGACGGCAGACTCCCGCACCCGATTACGAGTTGACCTGCGTCGAGCCGGGCAGCCCGATGGGCGAGTTGTTGCGCCGCTATTGGCAGCCGGTCTGTACCTCGGACGAGTTGCGCGATCTGCCGCGCAAGGAAAAGCTGCTTTGCGAGGAGATTGTCGTATTCCGTGACAAAAAGGGGCGGGTCGGTGCGCTCGATCCGCATTGTGCGCATCGCGGCACGTCGCTCGAATGGGGCCGGATCGAGGAGAACGGCATCCGCTGCTGCTATCACGGCTGGCTCTACGATACCGAGGGCCGATGCATCGAAATGCCGTGCGAGACTGAGGAGTTTCGTAACGCAATGGACGTGTGGCAGCCCGCCTATCCGGCCATGGAATATGGCGGGCTCGTGTTCGTCTATATGGGCCCGCCCGGCACCGAGCCGCTGTTTCCACACTTTGACATTATCGACCCCGACCGCAGCGAGGATGTCGTCTTGCGCGGAATGCGGCTTTGGGGTGACTACGCGGTCGGCATGGTCAAGGACTGCAACTGGCTGCAGCATTACGAGAACATCGTCGACCCATATCATCTATTAATGCTGCACCAGTGGATCAGCGGCGACCAGTTCGACGGGGCGCTGATGCAGGGAAAGCCGACGATCGGCTGGGAGAAGACACCGCTCGGCGTGCGCTACAACCTGATCAAGGACCTGCCAAATGGCAACCGCATGGTGCGCCACGCCGAGTGCATCCTTCCGAACATGTTCATTATCCCGAGCATCCGCGAGCCGGGGACGGTGCCGAAGCGTGGAGAACGCGGCACCGAACTCTCCTGGGCGGTACCGGTAGACAACGAGCATGTGCGCGGCATCAGCATCGTCGCTTGGCCGACTCGAGAATGGCGAGCCAAAGCCCGACTGGAAGCCCGGGACCGACACCATCGCCGAGATCCGCCCGGGCTCGTCTCTCAAACGCAATTACGAGAAGCGCCAGCGCAAGCCTGATGACCTCGAAGCGCAAGAGGGGCAGCGCCCGACCGCGATCCACGCGCTCGAAAATCTGGCGCATTCAGACACCGGCATCGTCATGCTGCGGCGGCTTCTGCGAGAGCAATTACAGCGCGTCGAGCAAGGCCTCGACCCGATCAACGTCATCCGCGACCCGTTGGCAAACAAGCGTATCCCGACCGGCGCCTGGAACACGATCCTGTCGCCCACCGAAGTCGAGCTGCCCTACTACGAGGACCTCTGACACGACCCGCCCTTCTCGTCCTTCTTTAATGCGGCCGAATTGCGCTCTAATCACCGCCCCCGCCATCTCCAAAACGCAAAAACCCCGCCGGGCACGCAGCCGAGCGGGGGTGTAGCTGATCATTGAGATCTGGGGATTAGTTTCTGACGCCTCGACCCTCCAGACCCGCAGATCTGGAGGGTGAAGGCGTCAGGCTGCTGGGGTCTCGGCGGCGATGATTTCGGCCATCGTGCGGTGGTCGCGGAAGGCCCAGCTGTCGCCGACCGGCACGTCGCGGGCCGCGGTAGCCGCCTCGACTTGGCGCCAGGCGCCGTGCGCCGGAAAGCCGATCACGGCATCCCGAACACGGGCGCAGACGCCACAGCTCTTGCAGGTGGCGTCCGTGTAGGTCGCCGGGCATATCGCAATTCGCCTGCCGGCCGGGCGTGTACCGCGGCAATGAAGCCGTGCGGTCACGCCATTCGCCGATCGTCTCGGCCCAGTGGTCGCTTCTGTCGCTTGAACCGGTGCCGGATTGCCCGGCGGCGTAGGCACGGGCGAGCACGGTCACGACCGGGGCGATCCCGAGCTCCGCCAGATTGGTCGGCATGATGCGGGATTGTCGGCCGAGAGATTGACCGTGAACCCGGCCTTGACCGCCATAGCGATCAGACGCCGGTTCTCGGCGGCGACAGGATCATCGCCGAGCACCGGCTTGTGGGTGAAGGCGATCACCCTCTTGCCGGCATTGGCGGCGACGAGCTCTTGCAGGAGCGCGCCGTCGATTGCCGGCACCGTATCCGGGCAGATCGCCGGCCTGGGCATAGCGCCACAGACGGCCGGGCCGGAGTGCCGCGATCTTGGCGCAGAACTCCGACCAGGACCCGCCGGCGGCGCCGTGGGACACGCGGTCCCAGTGCATGGCAAGCGCGCCGGTTTCGGCGTAGCAGCCATTCTCGTAGAGCGCGCAGCCGGGCCAGCATGACGCCCGTTCGATGATCGAGACGGGGATGGGTCCGGTCTTCGCGTTCTGCGAGACGGCAATGAAGTGGACTTTCATTAAACAAAGCTCCATCGGGACGGGATGCCCCGACGGCTCGGCCCCGGCGCGCTGCTGCACGTCGAGGTCGAGGGGCCGATCAGATGCGAGGGCAAAGCCGGCCGCGGCGATCTCGTCGGTGAGATCGCGGGCATAGCGGCGGTCGACGCAAAGGGCGCCGCCGAGCCACTGCCAGGGCTCGGAGACGACGTTCTCGTCGATCCATTTGCTGGCGGCTTTGGTGAGCGGCACGATCGAGATGATCGAGCCATGATCGGCGATCAGGAAATCGCTCATTGGCGGTTTCTCCAGTCGGAGCGGGAGTGCTCCGACGCCTCGACCCCCGCCAGCTGCTGCCGACGGGGGTGAGGAGGCTATTTCTTGCGGCGTGGGGATTGCCGCGGGTCGAGCCGCTGCTTGACGATCTTCGCGATCTTCCAGGCGGCGATATCGAGTTCGCCGGCGATCTCGGCCCAGATCATCGGGATCTGGCGATCCTGCCAGGTGGCCGAGAGCTCGACGGCGCTGGCCTGATAGGCGCTGGCCGCGGCATTGAGGACGCCGGCCACCTTGTCGGGGGCGTCGACGTCGAGGTTCAGCTCAACGTCCACGCCGTCTCTCCTCGATCAGGACGAGGCAGGCTTCGAGCCGCAGCCACTCCTCGGGCGTGTTGCACCAGGGATGCAACGACAGGGCTGCCGCCTGGGCCTTCACCACCGAGATATTGGCGCTGACGACCAGGTTTCGCGCTTGGGCGACGGTCAGTTCGCCGGCGCGTATGATGACGCACCGCGTCGAGTTTGATCAGGTTCATGGGAAGTTCCTTCGAGGCGAAATGCCTCGACGCCTCGACCCCGCTACACGTCTGTGTAGCGAGGTTGGGCTCAGCTGTCGGCTTGGTCGATGAGCCATGGAGTTCTCCTGGAAGCGGGTTTGCTTTTCGTTCTAACGCCACGAGCCCCCTCAACTGCTGCTGAGGGGGCGGTGTGGCTAGAAGTGGCTGACGGCGACGAGATACTTGATGACCTTGTCGCTGATGTCGGTCCCGTTCTCGATTACCTGCTCGGTCGTCGGCCAATCCTCGTAGCGGATCTCGCTGGTGCCGAGGATGTGGCCGCCGCGCCAGCGTCCTTTGACGTCTTCGACGCCCTTGAACAGCTTGGCGGCGCGGCCACGCTCGTCGTCGATGCCGACCATCTCTACGGCGTTGGCGGGGATGTCTCCGCCGCCGCGGCGCTCGGGATGGCACAGCATGACAAAGAGGCCGCCGGCGACATCGACGATCTGCATGCCCCAGCCCTTAGAGGCCTTCTTCAGGAGCGGCAGATCGCGATCGTTCGGGGCTGACGTGACCATGCCGGCCAGGGTTGGAGCCTGACCGAACTTGACCGGGTCGATGTATTCGAGCGTGTCGAGATTGACGATGACGCGATGTTGGCCTTCGCGGATCTCCTCCGGCAGAAAGCCATGCCAATCGCCCGAGCGTGGCGGCCGCTGCACGTCTTCCGGCTTCATGCCGCAGCGTTTCAGATATTCGAGATCGCGCGCGTCATAGCCATCCGCGATCACGTACTCGGCAACGCCGCAGTTTCCGAAGTGCCGGGCCACTGGCTTAACCTGCACCGAGTGGGTGCTGGTCCACCGGTCGGTCGACCTTGGCGTTGGGGCCGTGGCCGTCGTACAGGCAAACTCTCCTGCTTCGAAGTAGCGGACATTACAGGCGGCTTCGAGAAAGGCGCAGGCCTCGCGCGTGATATCCGCTAAAGACCGGCGTCGACCGCCAGTCCTTCTTCGGCTTGCGCGCCGCCGACCGGCGTCATTGCGCGGTAGAGTGTCGACAGCCTCGGGCCTTTCCAGCCCGGGATATCATCGTCCTTGGCGTAGTCGCCTTGGACAGAACGCGTTTGCCGGCCCAGCGGCCGATCAGTGGTGACTGCGAACAGTCGGCCGGCATGTTGCCGCCACGGGCGCAGACGAGTGCGACGATCGCGTTGGGCGTGCTGGGGCGGCTAAAGCCCTGCTCGCCTTCCTTGAGGCCGCTATCCATGCCGGCGGGGTTGAGCACCTCTTCGGCTTCGATGCAGACAGGCTGGTGGTATTGACCCATAGGGGTCTCCTTTTGCCAGGAGCGTGAAGTGCTCCGACGCCAGCCCCCGCGACGGCTGCCGAGGGGGCTGGTGGTGCTATTTCTTCGCAGTCTCATGCCAGTATTTGAGGCCAATGACCCGAGAGCTGTTGAAGCCGTGAACCGGGATAGGGCAGGATTGCGAGGCCCAAGGGCGTGCGTTTCTCCGGGAGCGGGATGCTCCTGACACCCAACCCCCACACGCTTCTGTCAGCTGGGGTGAGGCTGCGGGTTAGGCGGCGAGTTTCAGCACTTCGCCGGCGGCGCGTTCGATCTCGATCCGCTTGTCGTTGTTGGTGAGCGAACGAGCGTATGCCGTGGCGGCGGAGGTGACGTCCCACAGGGTTTCGATCGGCCGGCCCTCTTCGGTCTGATGGATGGCCTTGAGGGCCAGGACCATGCTCTTGCCAAAGCGGTTGGCGAGGAAGGCGTCGAGCTCGTCGCCCAGACGCTTCTCCCGGGCGTGCTCGATCGCCTCGACCACCGGCTTGGCGCTCGCCTGACTGTATTCGTCGAGGACGGGTGTCACCTCTTCGAGCCACCGGTCGGGCGCGCCCTTGGTGTGGCGGATGCGCACCTCGGTGTATTGGTCTGCGCCCCAGACGATCCGGTTGCAGCAGACATAATCGAAGAGGAAGAAGCCGGCGCCGAGCGTGGTTTTGCCGACCTCGGAGTTCCACACGAAGAAGCCCCGCGCGAACGAGCCGAACTTGCCGGCGCGCCGGTTGGGGATCTCGATGCGGTTTTCCTCGTCGGCCAGGAACACGAACATGTCGCGATCGCTCGCATACAGCGTCGTGTTAGCCTTGGTGACGGTCACCTTGTTGCCGAACTCGCCCGGCACCCGCCATTGGCCGGTAGACGCCGTCGCCGAAACGAGTCGACGAGAGCATCCACGACGTCGGCGTCATAGACGCGGCCGTAGTTCGGGCCATTGACGGAGCGCAGCTCGGTGATGTCGTCATCCCGGGTTAAGAGGACGCCGATGTCTTCGACACCGCGGGTGAAGCGCAGATTGTAGTTGAGGCAATCTGCGATCACCGGGGCGGGCATGTTGTGTCTCGCGGAAATAGCTGGCCGGCGAATTGCCGGGGCTGGCGAGCGAGCACAATTGCCCGAAGGACCAATGCGTCGATGCGGCAGGGACGCCATTCGGTCCAAGGATTTGCAGGGCGTGCGCGCTCTCTCCCGAAGGCTGGAGCTGCAAATTGCGGCTGCTGATTTGTCAATCGGCGGCGAAGTTTGACCCTGGATAGGCGTTCAAAATTGACCCCGACGGGCATGGGTTCAGGGTTGTCCCGGTAGCGAACAGGAGGGCCCCGCGCGCGTCGCGTAGTGCCCTTACGAGCGACGGAGCGACGCGCGTGGGAGGTAGCCTGTTTGCCCACCGGGGCAAGCCCGGGGTGGTACAGCGGTTCAGGCGCGGTGTTTGAACCGCCAGCTCTCGTTCCCGGTTTCGATGATTTCGCAGTGATGGGTCAATCGGTCCAGCAGCGCCGTCGTCATCTTGGCGTCGCTGAAGACACTCGGCCATTCGCCGAAAGCAAGGTTGGTTGTGACGACGATCGAGGTGCGCTCGTAGAGCCGGCTGATCAGATGAAAGAGGAGCTGGCCGCCGGCCTGGGCGAAGGGCAGATAGCCGAGTTCGTCGAGGACAATAAAGTCCATGCGAGTGAGATATTCGGCGAGGCGGTCCTGGCGCCCGGCGCGGGCTTCGCCCTCCAGCCGGTTGACGAGGTCGACGACGGTGTAGAAGCGGCCTCTGGCGCCCCGGCGGATGCAAGCCCGGGCAATGGCTATCGCCAGATGGCTTTTGCCCGTACCAGTTCCACCAATCAGCACGGCATTGCGCTGCTCGGCGAGAAAGGCGCCACTGGCCAAGTCGCGGATTTGCGCCTCGTTGACCGGCGTGCCAGTAAAGTCGAAGTCATTGATGTCCTTAGCCAGCGGCAATTTGGCAATGGTCAGCTGGTACTTGATCGAGCGTGCCTGCTTCTCGGCGATCTCGGCACTGAGCAAATCGCCGACAATGCGCGGCGGCTCGTGCCGGCGCTTGATGGCGGTCGCCATCACCTCGTCGTAGGCCGCACGCATGCCGTAGAGCTTCAGCTTTGACATCAGCTCGAGAACGTCGGTCCGCTCCATCACAATGCTCGGCGCAGGCGGTCGTAGCGGGCACAATCGGCAATCGGCGCGTGTCGTAGCCGCAGCGCCTCTGGGGTCAAGATCGTTGCCGACGGTCCAGGATCGCGCTGGCGCGCCAGGATATTGAGGACGACGTCAGCGGAATTGACACCCTCGGCGAGCGCCTCGGCACAAGCCGCCTCGACCGCAGCGAGGCCGTCGGTCAGCACCGCCGATAAAACCTTGACCATTTGGCGATCGCCATCGTCGGAGCCCTTCAGCCGGCGCCGTACCCGCTCCAATCCAGCCGGCAAGAGCCAGTCCTTGAACGGGGCGCCGTTTCTGAGCGCGCCGGGCTTTCTGGCCAGTACCGGCACGTAATGCCAGGGGTCGTAGATCGTCTCGCCGCGACCGAAGCGGCGCCCATGTTGGCCGGCGATCGCGCCGTCCTGGCGGATCACGATGCGATCGGCATAGGCTTGGATCTCGACCGGCCGGCCGACGGCGCACGAAGCGACCGAGTACTTGTTGTTGTCAAACCGGATGAGGCAAGTCTTCGAGACCGCGGCTTGCGTTGCGTGGAACCCGTCGAACGGGCCGGCAATCGGCACCAGCTGCGGCCGCTCCGCCTCAAAGGCTTGCCAGATCGTGCAGTCGGCCAGCTCGGGATGCCGATGTGCCTTGGCGTAAGCAACGCAGCGGTCGAGCAGCCAGGCGTTCAGCTCCTCGTAGCTCGCCACCCGCAGTCGCGGCGTAAAAAAACGCTCGCGCACCAGCCCGACCTGGTTCTCGACCTGGCCCTTCTCCCAGCCCGCCGCCGGGGTACAGGCAGTCGGCTCAACCAGGTAATGCCCGCACATCCGCAGAAAGCGGCGGTTGAACTGGCGGTCCTTGCCGATAAACACGGCCTCGACCGCGGTTTTCATGTTGTCATAGATGCCGCGCGTGCAGGTGCCCCTGAAAAAGGCGAAGGCGCGGTTGTGCGCGTCGAACACCATCTCTTGGGTCTCGCGCGGATAGGCTCGCACGAACAACATGCGGCTGTGGCACAGCCGGACATGCGCCAGCTTGACCGTCACCGTCACCCCGTTGATCAGTACGACCTCGTGGCTCCAGTCAAATTGGTAGGCCTCGCCCGGCGCAAGGCTCAGCGGCACATAGGCCTCTGCCGTCACCGCCCCGCGCGCAATACGCCATCGCTTCGCATAGCGGCGGACCGCATCGTAGCTGCCGCGATAGCCAAGGCCACGCAGCTCCTCGTAAACCCAAATCAGCGTCAGCCGCTCGCGCCCCGGCTTCGCCTCGTTCGCCGCCAGCATCTGGTCGAGATCGTCGCGCCATGGTCCCAACCTCGGCTGTGGCTGCAGTTGGCGACCGTACTCAAAAGCCGTCGCGCCCGAACGCAACACCTTGCGCACCGTGTTCCGCGACACCTTCAGCTCGCGGACGATCGCCTTGATCGACTTGCCTTTGACAAAATGCTCCCGCCGGATCCGGCCGATCGTCTCCACAACCAGCATCCCCCGCCACCCGCTCGCCATCCCCCGGCGGGCAGCCTGCGCATCACATCGCAAAGGGGGTCAAAATTGGACGCCGATCACCCCCATACCGGGGTCAATCTTCCACGCCGAAACACAGCTGATTACCTGGGTTGCCGAGTTGTCCCGGATGCGGCTTTTGAGGGCCTGCATGTCGATGAGGCTGGTAAAGCGCTCGTCGGCCGGACGGCTGATCCACTGTTGCGACGCTTGGGTCAGGGTGGTGGTCATTGTGATCTCCTTTCAGATCAGGAGGGGCGGACTGCCCTCTCCTGACGCCTCGGCCCCGACACGCTTCTGCGTGCAGGGGAAAGGAGAAGCCGGGCTGGTGGGAGGGGTGGGAAAGACTAGGGCGTGTCGTCAATTATTGTAACGGTGCACGTATACCGAGTCTGAGCATGAGTATAGAAAGTAAAACGAGTCTACCGCGGCTAGAAGTAATGTGATTCATGGAGAGTTGGCTTGGTACAGGGCTGACCCATGACCCGATATGGATTGCGCGATGAGCAGTGGGACCGGATCAAACACTTGTTCCCGGGAAAGCCGGGAGACGTCGGTGTCACCGCGCAAGATAATCGCCGGTTCGTCGAAGCGGTGTTGTACCGCTATCGCGCCGGAATTCCGTGGCGCGACCTGCCGGAACGGTTTGGCGGTTGGAAGAACACGCATCGCCGCTTTAGCCGCTGGGCCAAGAACGGGCTATGGCACAGAGTGTTTCAGCACCTGGCCGCCGATGCCGACAACGAATATGCGATGATCGACAGCACAATTGTCCGGGCCCATCAGCACAGCGCCGGCGCGCCCAAAAAAAGATGAGGATCAAGCCATCGGCCGCAGCCGCGGTGGGCTGAGCTCGAAAATCCATGCCCTAGTCGACGCGCTTGGCAGGCCATTGGCTTTTCTGTTGTCGCCTGGACAGGCGCATGATCTGGTCGGCGCGGACGCGCTGCTGCCGCAAATGACCGCGGATCGGCTGATCGCCGACACCGCCTTCGATGCCGACAAGCGGGTCTTCGAGCCGCTCGCCGCCGCCGGCAAATCAGCTGTCATCCCGCCCCGGTCAAACCGTTTAGCGCCGCGCCAATTCGACCGGGAACTCTATAAAGAGCGCCACCTGATCGAAAACTTCTTCTGCAAACTCAAGCAGTTTCGCGCCATCGCTACCCGCTACGACAAAACCGCCAGAAATTTCCTCGCCGCCGTTCACCTCGCCGCCGTTACAATCTGGCTCAATTGACGACACGCCCTAGGCCCGTCACCATTGCGATGGCGTGACGGCGCCGACGCCGCGAGCCCCCCAGCTGCTGCCGAGGAGGCGAAGGCGGTCAGTTGCCGTGGGCGAATTTGACGGGGATGACGAGAAGCGGAATGGCCTCGACCTCTTCTTCGTAAAGGAACGAGATGAGCTTCGCGTAATCAGGTACATAAGCATTTGCTTGGATTTCAAGTATCAGCGAAGACAGAGAGCTAGTATTACTCCCTGACGGCTATAAAAAGCGCAAGAAATTGGTGTCAGTTGTTGTTCTCGTGAGCAGGGTGTCGCACTACCTGTGGCCGAGCTGGACACCTGGCGACCGGACCGACTGTTTCTGCACCTCCTCTCGATCCGCGGATGCGAGGTGAACGATCGTTCCCAAATAGCGTAGAGGGATTGTACTTTGTTCCTACCGTGACAATTATGCTGCAGGGGAAACGTCGCCAGGAGCCATGAAATGAGGTTTGCCGATATTATGCAGCGGGAGCGGGAGCGTCTCGGTCGCGAACGCGAAGAGATCCTCAATCAGCAAAAGGATCTGGAAAACAAGCTCACCGAGATCAATCGCGAGCTTGCCGCGGTCGATGCCTATGAGGCGGTCAAAACGGGCAAAGCGGGAACACCTACTCGGCAGCCGCGGGGAAGAAGCGGAGCGTCGATCACGCAATCTTTTGCGGAACCTCGCCCCCGTCAGCAGGGGGGAACTAGGCGCGAAGCCATCGTACAAGCGATTGCGAAACAACCGAACGGTATCAGCCGCGGCGAAATCTTTGCGCGGATGGGTCTCAAGGGGGACAAATCCGCTGAGAAATCGATATCCAATGCCCTGACGGCGCTGACCAAGAGCAACCGGGTCTTCCGCAGAGAGGGAAAATACGTCATCGGCGGGTGACGTGTGACCGCCCTCAACGAGCATATTTCCTCAGCGCAATCGAATTAGATATCCTCGGCGCAGAGCAACACAAAGCCGTTGGGATCCAGCTCTCCCGCGTTTACCTGCTGCGCAGCGCGAAGTTCTATTAGCTGCCGGTGGGCGTCAAATATCCGGGTAAGCGCGGGCTCGGACAGGTCAGCCGACTGGACTGCATTCTCCAGCACATTGATCGCAATAAAGCACAAGACACTTTCACAACCTCGCTTGTGCAAGGAGAAGGAAAACGTCTCGGCTTCCGGATCCCACGATGGCGGACCGGGGTCGATATACCATCCTGCCTCTTCAATCGTCATTTTGAACGCCTCCCGAATCTTCAACACCCTGAGGTTTTGATGGTGCCCGCACTCGGTGGTCCAAGTTGTGGCAACCGAAGGAATTCACGCAACCTGGGCGGCTGACGCGCCGGTCTCAAGCCCACGCGGCCTGGCATGGATGGCCGCTCAAATCGGTGGCGCGTGCCGAGCTCCACGGTCATCCTAAAGCGATGGTGCAGCCCCTCGGGACAAACACGCCGACCGAGGTCCTAGCCGGTCTCGTTGACCGCGTGACCTTTCACAATGACGAGAACGGCTTTTGCGTGCTGCGGGTCAAAGCGCGCGGGCAACGTGATCTGATCACCGTTACCGGCCACGCCGCGATGATTTCGGCGGGCGAGTTTGTCCAGGCGAGCGGTGCTTGGGTCAACGACCGCACGCACGGCATCCAGTTCAGAGCCTCGTTTCTCAAGGCGACGGCGCCGACCACGATCGAGGGGATCGAGAAATATCTCGGCTCCGGGATGATCCGCGGCATCGGGCCGGTCTATGCCAAGAAACTGGTGCGAGCCTTTGGCGAGGCGGTGTTTGAGGTCATTGCCCAGGAGCCGGGCCAAGGCCTCATGCCCGATTTCGCCCGGCCAGAAAGCAACGACTTCTACTTCGTCGACGCGGCGGACGCGGAAGAGGGTATCCGGAAGCTGCTGGCAATCGTGTGGGAGCGCATCCCGAAGCGTTTCCGGCTAGATCCGATCCGCGATATCCAGGTGCTCTGCCCGATGAACCGCGGCGGTCTCGGCGCCCGTTCGCTCAATATCGAGCTGCAGAAAGTGCTGAACCCGCCCGGCGACATCCGCATCGAGCGCTTTGGCTGGACTTTCTGTCCCGGCGACAACGTCATGCAGGTCGAGAACGATTACGACAAGGACGTCTACAACGGCGATCTCGGCATCGTCTCGCGCCTCGATATGGAGGAGAGCGAACTCGTCGCCGACTTCGACGGCCGCAAAGTCACCTACGGCTTTGGCGAATTGGATGAGTTGGTACTGGCCTACGCGACGACAATCCACAAGAGCCAGGGCTGGGAATACCCGGCAGTGGTGATCCCGCTGACGACCCAGCACTACCCGATGCTGCAACGCAACCTCGTCTATACCGGTATAACCCGCGGCAAACGCCTGGTCGTGCTCGTCGGGCACCGAAAGGCATTGGCGATCGTCGTCAAGGGTGCGCGGACGCGGCGGCGTTGGTCCAAGCTGCGGGAGTGGCTCACCACGGAGTTTCCCATTAACCTACCGCGTGATCCGTGAAGCCTCAGTCAAAAGACTTTGAAGGGAGACCTCTGATGCCGAATGACCCCTTTGTCGATGCCGCCGCACTGACCTCGCTCGGTCCCTTACGGTATCTGGATGCCCGCGATAAGGATTCGTTTAATGCTGGCCATATCCCCGGCGCTGTGCATGTGCCGGTCGACGACTGGGACAAAGCGGCCAAAGCGGCCGATATCGGCTTTGGCCAGACCGCTTACTGGGATCAGGCTCTCGGGTCGCTCGGTATCGATCCTTCGGCTACTGCCGTAAGTTATGACGACGGGCGCATGACCAATGCCGCGCGGGTCTGGTTCATGCTGCAATATTTTGGCGCAAAGGCCGTCATCCTGAATGGCGGCTGGGGAGCACTTTCCTCGGCGACCGCACTGCCGACGGCTGCCAAACCTTCGACAAGCGGTTTCCGGGCGGCCTCCGGTGCAGGCGCCGTCGGTTTGGTCGATCGGGAGACCCTCAAACGTCAACTTGGCGGGGACGCGCACGTCTTTGACAGCCGAACGCGCGCCGAGTTCACCGGAGAGGATATGCGCAATCGGACGCGCGGTGGGCATCTCCCGGGTGCTCGCCATCTGTCGCATACCGATCTCTTAGAGAATGGGGTTGTTCGGCCGGCACCAGTCCTGCGAGCCATGATGGAACGGGCGGGCTTCGACCCTGCCGATCACATTGTGACCCATTGCGAAGGCGGCGGAAGGGCTGCTTTGGCCGCTGCCGCTGCAGTCCGCGCCGGGTATGACGACGTCCGGGTGTATTATCTCAGCTTCGCGGACTGGGCGCGCGATGAGAGCTGCCCGATCGTGCGCGATTAGCAGCCGGCAGAATCCCGCCGCAGGGAACAATACGGGCGAGCCCCAGGGCCTGGCCGCCACAGGCGCCTACCGGTGTCCTACAGGCCAAATTGCTGATTTTCCTCTAGCCAGTAACGGGCGAGGCTAGAGCGAACTCTGCGCCTCGGCGAGCACAAAGGACGCAGGAATAAGCAGCCCGGCCGGCGCCAGCGAATCTGCCCCGCGAAGCCCAGCCGTGGTTTATGATCGGCTGGCTGGCAAAAAGCGGAGACAGCCCATGCGTCTGAAAGACAAAGTTGCGATCATCACCGGCGGTGCCCATGGCATGGGAGAAGCCGAGGCTCGCCTATTCGCGACTGAGGGCGCCAAGGTGATTGTCGCCGACGTTCTCGCAAGGGATGCCGAATTGGTCGCCGCCGACATCCGGGCTGGTGGTGGGGAAGCGACAGCCGCAAAGATCGACGTCACCAGCGAAGCGGAGTGGACCGGTTTGATCGCCAACGCGGTGGCGGCCTATGGCAGGCTCGATATCCTTGTAAATAATGCAGGCATTTCAGGCAGTTCAGTCGGTGATCCTGACGGCCTTGAGGGCTGGCACCGCATCATCGCGGTCAACCAAACCAGCGTGTTTCTCGGCACTAAACTTGCCGCTGAGCAGATGGCGAAAACCGGCGGCGGGTCGATCGTCAACATCAGCTCGATCATGGGATTTGTTGGCAGCGCCAGCGGACATCCCGCCTATCCTGCGTCCAAGGGCGCTGTGCGGATCTACTCAAAGGCCGCGGCCGTGCGATACGGCCCATCCGGTGTCCGCGTCAACACCGTGCATCCGGGTTACATGCCGCCGATGCTCAACGCCACCAATGCCGGCGAACGAAATGACAAAATCGCTGCGACGCCACTGCGGCGGATCGGCAAGCCCATTGAAGTGGCCTATGGCGTTCTGTTCTTGGCATCCGACGAGGCCTCGTTTGTTACCGGCACGGAGTTGGTCATCGACGGCGGTTTCATCGCGCAATGACCGTTGCTGCATCTGACGCCGATCGCAGACCAGTCGAGGCAAGGGATAGGGCCACCCGTGGGTGTGATCACGACCGCGATCGCTCGACCACGTGAGGGTGATGGCGCGGTGAGGGTACAAACTGCGCGGTAATGCGAGTTTAGCGGAATCTCCCATAGATAATACTTATGGGGTTTTCCGCAAAAGTCGCACTTCGCAGATGCAGAAGACTGCACTTTAGCTCCAGCGCGTTGTGTGCCTCCAGTCATCCCGCCGTCGATCACCACTCGGCGTCGGTCATGTAGCTTGATGTGTCGAAAGCCAGAAACAAATCCCGTGCGTGATGTCCCTCGCCCGGCCGGCCCGGCCGAGTGGCACCCGGTTTTGGCAATCTAGTGGTCTGACGCGATCGCTTGGTGCCCACGATTGACCTTTTCGATGATGCGGTCGGGGTCGGCGGTCCAGACGAACGGTTTGGGTTTGCGGTTGTGCTCGCCGAGGTAGCGGTTAATCGCCGCTTGCAGGTCGACGAGCGAGCGGAAGACACCGCGTTGCAATCGCCGGCGGGTCAGCGTGGCAAAAAAACTTTCGACCGCATTGGCCCAGGAGCACGAGGTCGGAGTGAAGTGAAACGTCCACCTGGGATGCCGCGCGAGCCAGGCACGCACTTTGGGGTGCTTGTGGACGGCGTAGTTGTCGAGAACGACGTGGACGAGCTTGCCGGCGGGCAAGGTCCGGCATTTCACCGCCAGGCTTGCGCGCTCGGGCTCGAAGGCATGGTTTCGAAGCGGCTCGATGCTCCATACAACCCTGGCGATCGCGGCCTGTGGCTCAAGATCAAATGCCCCAACCGGGAAGAGTTTGTCGTTGTCGGTTGGACCGACCCCGAAGGCAGTCGCCCGTTTATCGGCGCATTGCTGCTCGGCTATTATGATCCGGGCGGAAGGCTGATTTACGCCGGCCGGGTGGGTACCGGGATGCGGGCCGATCAGCTCAGTGATCTGCTGCGCCGGTTGCAGCCGCTGCAGACCGACAGGATGCCGCTCGATGTGCCGCCGCCCCGCTCGACCCGGTTCGGCGCGCCGCTGGTGCTGTCGCGGATCCATTGGGTTCGGCCCGAGCTGGTTGTGGAGGTCAAGTACCTGACCTGGACCGACGACGGCCTGTTGCGGCAGGTCGTCTATGAGGGCGTGCGCGAGGACAAGCCGGCGCGTGAGGTTGTGCGCCAGCCTCCACCGCCCTGAAGCATCCAGCGCAACCTCAAAAAACCTACCGAACCCTTACCCGGGCAAGCTGCTATTCATCGAGACCGGGATCGACGGAACAGCATACACTGCGCGCGGCAAGCGGAGGGGAGCCATGAAGGTCGGCCTTTTCATCAACACGCAGTTCCCGGAGGGCGTTAGCCTGGCGGAGCGGGTCCCGGAGATGGTCGCGCAGGTGCGCGCGGCGCGTGAGGCTGGCTTTGCTTCCCTATGGTTTCCGCACCACTGGCTGACCTACCCGCTGCAGATGCTGCAGATTACACCAGTCATGGCCTATGTCGCCGCGCACGCGCAAGGCATGACGATCGGACCGAATATCCTGATCCTGCCGCCGCTCAACCCTGTTCATGTCGCCGAAGAAGCCGCCACGCTCGATGTGCTGACCGGCGGCAACTTTATCCTCGGCATCGGCTTAGGCTACCGCCAACCGGAGTTCGACGCGTTTGGCATTCCCCTCGCGGAGCGAGCGCCACGGTTCAACGAAAGCATCGCCTTGATGCGTCGGCTGTGGACCGAAGACCGGGTTAGCCATCAGGGCCGCTTCTACACGGTCAATGACGCCGGCCTCAGCCTGAAGCCAATTCGGCCGGGTGGCCCGCCGCTCTATATCGCTGGGCAGGCCGAGGTGTCGGTGAGGCGCGCGGCGCGGATTGGCGACGCCTGGCTGATCGTCAACACCAGCGGGCTCGGCAAAGTGAAGCCGCTGATGCAGACCTATCGTGCGGCATTAAAGGAATACGGCCGCACACCGATCGAATACCCGATCACCGTCGAATGCTATGTCGGCGAGCACCATGCAACCGCATTTGACGAATGCCGCGGGCCGCTCGAATACAAATACAGCGCCTATGCGACATGGGGACTGCAGGACCGGTCCTCACAGGGTTCGTTCGAAGACTTCGCGCGCGACCGGTTCATCATTGGCGACAAGGTGTCGGTCGCAGAAGAGATCGCGCGCTGTCGCGAGCTGTTGGGGGTCGACCACTTTATCATGCGCTGCCAATGGCCGGGGCTGCCGCAGGAGAAGGTATTGAGCTCAATCCAGCGGCTTGGCGAGATTTTTGAGCCCTAGGCTCCGTCCCCTGGCCTGCTGCGCTAATCCAACCGCGGGAGCGCAGCGTGCAGCGGGCCTCAGACGATTTGGTTGCGCAATTGCTCTTCGCCACGCCACAGACGCCGCAGATTGTCGAGTAGGATTTCGATCACATTGTCCTCATATCGCCGCGTCTCGCCTGCGGTGTGAGGCGTGATCAGGACATGCTCCATCGCCCACAGCGGCGAACTGGGCGTTAACGGCTCCTCTGTCGTCACATCGATGGCCGCGCCCGCTATCCGGCGCGTCGCCAGTGCCTCGATCAGTGCTGCCTGATCGACCACCCGCCCGCGAGCGACGTTCACGAGATAGGCAGTTGATTTCATCCGCCCGAGCGCCTCGGCATCGATCAGGTTCTCGGTTTCGGTGGTAAGCGGACAGGTTAGAACGATAAAATCGGCGTCGGGCAGCAACGCGTCGAGCTCATCCATAGCATGCACCGTATCCGCGGCACCACGACCAGAAGCAGGATGGCGCCGTAGCCCGACGACACGCATATCGAAGGCCTTGGCCAATCGGGCCAGTCGTCCGCCGATGTCGCCCAGCCCGACAATAAGCAGTGTCTTGTTGCCGAGCTCGTCCTCGCGTTGAGAGAGATTGCCGATCATTCCCCGCCAGAAGCGCCGGCGTTGGTTGTCACGGGCCTCGGGAAGACGGCGGCTCAATGCGAGCATTAGCGCCATCGCATGCTCGGCCACTGCGCGGGCGTTAACGCCACGGGCGCTGGCCAGGCGAATGCCGCGTTTTGTCAGCTCTTCGCGCGGGAACTGGTCGGTGCCGGCGCCGATCGACTGGATAAACCGGAGCCGTTTCGTCTGCTGGAGGAGCTGGTCCTGCCATAGTCCGGAGATCACCAGCACGTCAGCCTCGCCGACCCGCTTCATCAGGGTCTCGGGGTCGCGGACCGCAAAGCTGTTGATGCCGGTCTCGAGCGCCACGAACCGCTCGTGCAGCTGATACGCGACATGCGCGAAGCAAATGATGATGTTCTGGGCGGCTGCGATCATGACGCATTACTCTCACACTAGCGGGCGGGCGCGGGCCAGCGACCCGATCGGCCCGGTCGATTCCGCAGACGAGGAAGGACGATGAGCAATCCAGCCTTCAAGTTCGACCATGTTCACATCATCAGCCAAGATCCGGAAGCCTCGGAGAACTGGTACGTCGAGATGTTCGGGGCGACGATCGCCAGCAATACAATGGCCCGTGGCGCCCCTCAGATTTTTGTCGATCTCGGCGGCGTGACGATCCTCATTCGCGGCCGACGACCAGGCGAGGCTCCAGTCGAGGCCCGGCCGATCCGCCAATTCGCCGATTTTTCCAGCCATGATGCGCGGGGGATCGACCATTTTGGCTTTCTGTATCAGGGCGATCTCACAGCGTTCTGCGACCGGCTGCTTGCAAAGGGTGTCACCTTTCCCGTCGAATTGAAGAGAGGCGTTGGCGGGAGCCTGCTGTGCTACGTCGCCGCCCCCGACGGTGTCAGCATCGAGCTGATGCAATGCTGAGGCAGCGGGACGATTTCCGCCCGATCCTCAAAATGTCTTGAGGGTTCGGAGACAGTTTGCACGGATCGTCGCGCACTCGAAACGCCCCGTCGCCGATCTCGGCGGTCGACCCGGCGCGCTTAGGGACACGAAAGCGGCGGGCCAGCGCAGCGTTGAGGAAGTATTGGTTGTCCGGGAGCCCAGCGGGGCCATTTCTACGGCCATGTGTGGCCGCGCAAGCCTGTCATCCGACGTCAGCGAGATCAAACTCGTCTTCTCGATTCCGCCCGATCGTCCGACGCCGAATTTCCCTCCGAGCTGGAACGTGGCGCCGACCGATCCCCTGCCCGTCGTCCGGTACGACGCCAAGGCCGGTGAACGCAGTCTCAATATGATGCGCTGGGGCCTGGTGCCGTACTGGGCCAAGGACATCAAGGTCGGCTTTGCCAACATCAACGCCAAGGCCGAGGGGATCGAGACCAGGCCCGCTTTCCGCCAGGCCTTCGAGCGCCGACGCTGCCTTGTGCCGGTCGACAATTTTTACGAGTGGCAAAAGACCCCGAGCGGCAAACAGCCCTATGCGATCGCGCTCAAGGGCGGCGGTATCATGGCGCTGGCAGGTTTATGGGAGAACTGGCATTCGCCGGCCGGAGAGTGGATACGCAGCTTCGCGATTATCACCACGACGCCAAACGAATTGTGCGCGAAGCTCCACAACCGCATGCCGGTCGTCCTCGAGCCCGACGCATGGCCGGTCTGGCTCGGCGAGGAACCAGCCGACATGCCGCTGCTCAAATCGCTGCTCGTCCCCTACCCATCCGATGTAATGATCTGCTGGCCGGTTAGTCCGCGCGTCGGCAGCGTCAAGAATAACGATCCGTCGCTGATCGAGCGAAGCGAAGTTGAGGGCTAGCAGGCGCGCGCCGGGATAGCTGTGGTAAGAATGAATTGGCGCAAATGATTGGCTGCGCTGCTCGGCGATTATGTCGTGGAGTACGCCCTCGTGGAGCTGCCCAAGGTTGCCGGCATGACCAGGGTGATGGACGCTGCGTTCATCGCCGCCTCTGGTAGCGACATCACTCCCGACTTCCGAGCGTATCTGCAGCCATGCTGGGCTGTGGGCTGCCGCAACGTGCCCGCCTGCGCGGCGACGCCATCGCCAAGGTGCTCAAGCGGTAGAGCTCAGACCACCGCCTGCTCAAAATGCGTTCCGAGGTCTTCGAAGCCGCTGTTCGCAAGCTGCTCTGCCGCATCGACAATTGGAAGCCGGATCCGTGAACGCCCGGGTCACCGGCTGCAGCGCGTCCTTGGCCAGCTCAACGCACTCCGTTGCGTCGGTGTTACCCGTGTTGTTACCCCCGCGGTCAAAGCGCTCGGAATTTTTGTATGTAAGTAATTGATCCATTTGGTGAGCCCGATGGGATTCGAACCCATGACCTACTGATTAAAAGTCAGTTGCTCTACCGGCTGAGCTACAGGCTCGCTACGGCGCGGCACACTAGGCGGAGCGGGAGAGCTCGTCAATCCGGCTGCGTTACCCGGCTGCCGCGATCTCGGTTACCTAATGTAGCCTCGATTACAAAGCGGATACGTCGCATTACCGACGACTACAACTTTTTACCATCAGTTTTGGGCGGTACATCAGCAGTTTACAGCGACCCTTTATATCCAAGGCCATCCGCTGGTCGGGGCCCAACCCCGAACGGCATACCAAAATGGGGTGGACCTAATGACCGATTTCGCACGCCTTGTCGAGACCGAAATCCCCCGTCTGCGTCGGTATGCGCGGGCCTTGACCAGGGATGCCGCCCGCGCCGACGATCTGGTGCAAAGCTGTCTTGTCCGGGCGATCGCAAAACAGCATTTGTGGCAGCCTGGGACCGATCTGCGGGCTTGGCTCTTTACGATCTTGCATAATCAGCATGTAAACGACGTGCGCCGGGGAGTGCGTGAAGGGGCCTCGATCCCGGTCGAGGAAGTGGCTTCGGCGCTCACCGTCGATGCCAGCGCCGGGGCATCGCTCCAACTGCGCGATCTCGAACGTGCATTGGCGCGCCTGCCGGACGAGCAGCGTCAGGTGATCCTGCTGGTTGGGCTCGAAGGCATGCGCTACGAAGAGGTTGCAACAATTCTCGGCATCCCGATCGGGACCGTGCGCTCGCGTCTGTCGCGCGGCCGCGAGACCTTGCGGGTGCTGATGGAGATCGGCGAGGACAAGCCGCGGCGTTCGACCGAGACCGCCGCAGCCTAAACCACCGAGCGGAACGGACTGCCCGAGCGCTGCCGCGGCGGTCTGGTTGCGTGATCCGCGCCGACCATTTAAAAGGTTTGCGTCCGCGAGAGGCGGGGCGTGGCTCAGCCTGGTAGAGCGCCTGCTTTGGGAGCAGGATGTCGGAGGTTCGAATCCTCTCGCCCCGACCAACGCGCTGCTGGGTGTCCCGGCTTTAGCTGCTTCGGGGTTTGGACTTGGGGGTTGGCAATGGTGCAGGCGCGGATTTACCGGCCGGCCAAGACGGCGATGCAATCTGGCCGTAGAGGGACCCGAAAATGGGTGCTCGAATTCGAGCCGGTGACCAGTCGCTTGCGGGACCCACTGATGGGGTGGACCAGTGCAGCCGACACCCTGAACGAGATACGGTTGGAGTTCGATACGGTTGAGGAAGCAAGGGCCTTTGCCGAGCGGCAGGGGCTGAGCTACACGGTCATCCAGCCGCAAACGATCAGCGAGAAACCCAAGAGCTACGCGGACAATTTCCGCTATGATCGCGTCCGCCACTGACAATTATCAGAGGCATCTTAGGCCGCGTGGCCCCGTAGCTCAGTTGGATAGAGCACTCGCCTTCTAAGCGAGTGGTCGCAGGTTCGAGTCCTGCCGGGGTCGCCATTATTTAACAATCCTTTAGAGAAGGCCGGGACCTGAGGCGAAGGATCCGCTCGAGGCCATGGGTAACGTTTTGGGTAACACGCGAGACAGTTTGGCGGCGCTTGAGGCGCTCAGTCTCGATGGCACTGGTGTCACCGTGAATGTCTTGGTGCCGGGCGGCGTCACCAACACGCCGATGATCTCCGACGAGGCCGGTTTCGAGCGGGACAAGCTGATCCAGCCCGAAACATGGCGCCCCCACTTGTTTGGCTCGTCTCAGACGCCGCAGCAAAGTTACGGGTCGGCGTCTTCTCGCAATCTATTGGGATCCGGCCTTGCCGCCTGAAAAAGCCGCCGAGAAGGCGGGTGCGCCCGTGGCTTGAACCAGCATAGCGACGATGCCAGTCACGCCCCGACCCTGAGAACAGCACCACTCCGAGGGTCAGTTCGTACGCGAAAACTCAGTTCGGACTGAACGCTCTTCCCCTGCATGCTTCCAAACCCCCGCAGCGGATCTCCTCCCCGACGTTCTTCACTCGTATCAAGCATTGACCTTACGGATCAAGTCGGCCCAGCGGTCGAGCACCGGCAACGTTTTGTTGGCCGGCTCCAGCGGCAGCGTAGTGACGACCCGCTCGACCCCCATGTCGCGATAGCGCCTGAGGAGATCCGTGTCCTCGGCGCCACCAAACAATATTATCGGCACCGCAGCCGGGTCGCGGCCAGCTTCCGCCACCATCTGCTTGAATTTCGGCAGATACTCGTGGAGCTCGCCGTAGAGTGCACGGCCGGCGATGGGCACCCATCCGTCGCCGTAGCGGATGGCCCGCCGCGCCGCATGAGGAAAAGGCGCCACCAACGATCATCGGCGGATGCGGTTTCTGAACGGGCTTCGGCCAGGCAATCATAGGTGGAAAGTTGACGAACTCGCCGTGATATTCGGGCTCTGTCCGAGTCCAGATCTCCTTCATCGCCTCGATCCGCTCACGCATCAGCTTAAAGCGGGTCTTGAAGACCGTACCGTGGTCCTCGATTTCCTCGGCATTCCAGCCTCCACCCACACCAAAGAGAAAACGCCCATTCGATACCTGGTCGATCGAGGCGACGAGTTTTGCGGTCTGGATCGGATCGCGCTGTACAACGAGGCACACGCCAGTCCCCAGCTTGAGGGTTTTGGTCACCGCCGCCGCTGCGCTAAGCACGACGAAAGGGTCCATAACCTCGGAATAGGGCTTTGGAAGCTCGCCCCCGCCGGGAAACGGCGTCCGGCGAGACACTGGTATGTGGGAATGCTCGGGCGCCCACATCGAACTCGAAGCCGCGCGCCTCGAGTGCCCGAGCGAGCTCCACCGCTGGGATCGAGTAGTCGGTATGAAACATCGAGACGCCGAAATGCATTGCCGTGCTCCGCGTTGGGGTTAACCGTCCGCGGCGAGCTTACCTGGGAGCCCGTGAGCGCAGCTACCCCCCGCCAAAAATTAATGCCCGATCCGCTCGTCGAGATCGGCCCGGGTTCAATCCGGCCCGAAAGGTGTCGGCTCCCGGCGAGCTTGCGAGGAAATCTGCCACGGCTCGCTGTTCGCCGTGAGAGGAGGCGCGCCCCGATCGAACCGACACGCGCGTGGATACTTCGATGAGTGATTGGGCTTGAGTACGATCACGACCCCTCGCGATCACGGAAGGACAGCCCGCATGGCGGAGCCGAGCGACAGTCGCGCATCGTCGAGCGAGGTCATTCCCGCCGGGCATGCGGCACCGAGCGCCGGCGAAGAGGGGGGAGGACCATCTCCCCGAACCGGTCTCGCCGTCGCTGGCGGCACTCGGAGTCGTGTTCGGGGATATCGGGACGAGTCCGGTCTACACCTTTCGCGAGTGCTTCAATCCGGAGCATGGGTTGCCGCTTTCGCCGGAAAACGTAGTCGGCGTGCTGTCGCTGATCGTATGGGCGCTGATCCTGGTCGTCGCCGTCAAATATGTCTCGTTGATCACGCGCGCCGACAATCACGGCGAGGGCGGGATATTAGCGTTGCTGGCGCTTGCCCAGGAGGCGGCGCAAACCCCCCGCGCCCGCAACATCTTTGTTTTGGTCGCAGTCGGGGGCGCCGCGCTGTTTTACAGCGATAGCATGATCGCCCCGGCGATTTCGGTCCTGAGTGCCGTCGAAGGCATCGGTATCGGAACCCCGGTGTTAAACCGCTTTGTCGTGCCGGTCACGGTTGCAGTGCTGGTGCTGCTCTTCCTCATTCAACGCCGTGGCACCAAGAGTGTCGGTCACCTCTTTGGCCCGGTGATGCTGTTATGGTTTGCGGTAATCGCGATTGCCGGGCTGGTCCAGATCGCCGGGACTCCGCAGGTTTTAGCGGCACTCAACCCGGCCCACGGCGTCGCGGTTTTCATCGCCTCCCCGATGCGCGGCTTTGTCGTGCTCGGTGCGGTGTCGCTCGCGATCACCGGCGGCGAGGCGCTTTACGCAGATATGGGGCATTTCGGCAGGCTCCCGACCCGACTCGCCTGGTTTGGGCTGGTGCTGCCGGCCATTGTGCTGAACGATTTCGGACAGGGTGCCTTGATCCTTGGCGACAAGACCGCGATCGAGAACCCGTTCTTTCGCTTGGTGCCGGGGTGGGGGTTAATTCCGCCGGTAGCGGTGTCAACCGCTGCCACGTGATCGCCTCGCAAGGCGTCATTTCCGGCTCGTTCTCGCTGACGCGCCAGGCGATCCAGCTCGGGCTGATGCCGCAGCTCGACGTCTTTCAAACCTCGACCGAAGCGCGCGGCCAGATTTATATCCCGAAAGTCAATTGGCTGCTGCTCGGCGCGGTCGTAGCACTGGTCGTCGGTTTCCGCAGTTCGAGCGCGCTCGCGTCGGCATACGGGTTTGCGGTAACCGGCACGATGGCGCTGACGACCGTGCTTGCCGGAGCCGTAATGCGCGGCATCTGGCACTAGCGGTGGCCGATAATCGGGGCGGTGCTGGTGCCGATGATGACAGTCGATCTGGCCCTCTTCGGCTCGAACATAATGAAAATCCCGAGCGGCGCCTGGTTCCCGCTGATAGTTGGGGTCGTCATGTTCACGACAATGACCACTTGGCGTACCGGCCGCCGGTTAGTGCTGGACCGGGTTGCGGGCGAGACGATGCCGATCGAGGAATCCTCACCATTTGCGAGCAGGCACCCGAAGCCCGCGTCTCCGGCACCCGGTGTTTCTAACCAGCCACCGTGAGCACGTACCGCCGACCCTCATGCAAAAATCTGAGGTTCAACAAGGTGCTGCACCAGACGGTGTTGCTGGTCCGGGTCACCACGGCCAATATGCCCCGGGTACCAGCTTCCGCCCGGATCAAATGGCGCGCGTTAGGCCATGGCTTTTGGCAAATCGACGCGCATTTCGGGTTCGCCCAGACACCGAGCGTGCCGCGGGAACTACAGCGCGCTAAGATTCCCGGGGTCGATCTAGCACAGGGCAAGATCTCTTATTTCGTAGGACGCGCCAATGTCAAATCGACACCTCGGCCGGGTATGGCGCGGTGGCGTGAGCATCTCTATGTGTTCCTCACTCGCCTGGCGACGCGCACCC
This sequence comes from uncultured Alphaproteobacteria bacterium, assembly GCA_963777435.1. Classification (GTDB taxonomy): domain Bacteria; phylum Pseudomonadota; class Alphaproteobacteria; order ATCC43930; family CGMCC-115725; genus AP-15. Next base: position 1,050,990 of record CAVZQT010000002.1, on the reverse strand, counting down.
CCGAGGCTTTTCGCATCCCCGCCGACCAGGTCATCGAACTCGGTGCCCAGGTCGAAATCTGAGGCGTCTCACGCAAGATCTTTACTCCCACCTGATTGCCCTCACTGGCGACCAACAAACTGGCGGCGCAAGAGGCGCTTAGGAGAGGCGCTCAGCCAACGAGACCCGGCATTGGCCGCACCCCGGCGCTGTCGGGGAATACCGTCGTGGTAAGAGTAGGCTCGCTCACCCGCAGATGATCTCTGAGAAGCCCCTTCAGCACCGCCCGCAGATCGGTCGTCGGTTTCAGATCTCGGCTCTGGTAGAGATCGGAGTCTTTGAGGCCGGGCCAATCGGCGATAACCCGACCGCCACTTAACGCGCCGCCCGCGAGCAAGGCCACGGTAGCGGTCCCGTGGTCAGTGCCGCCGCCGCCATTCATGTGCGCGGTGCGACCGAACTCGGTTATTACGACCACGACCGTCTCGCGCCACGCGTTGCCAATATTGGCCGCAATCGCCGCGAGGGCGTCATCAAGCGCGCCCAACAGATCGGTGAGCCGGCCCTTGACCGGCCCTTCATTGACATGGGTGTCCCAACCATCGAAGGCGAGAGCGCCGACGCGGGGGCCATCCGGGCGCGCCAGGAACTTTGCCGCTGTGCCGGCAGCGTCGACAAAATAGGCGCGCATCTGGGGCATCCCGCCAGGCGGTCCGGCGCTGCTGCCCTTCGCCGCGAACTGGTCGATGCCGCCGGCATGTGCGATCGCTGTGATTCCGACGCGCTCTTCGAGTACCCGTGCGAGGACCGGATCGGTGTGCCGATAGAGATCAAGCAGACGCAATTGAGTCTCGTCGCCGGCCGGGGGCAGTCGCGGCGCCTGCCACGATAGCACGGGTGCCGGGCCGCGCATGATCAGCGGCGTTACCGGCCCGATCGCGAGCGCCCTACTTAAGCGTGGATCGGCCGACCCCTGCGGCGCCAACGAGGCCAGCGCACGATTAAGCCAGCCGGTATCGAGGGCCCCGGGCTTGGGGGCCCCGGTCTGCAATACGTCCTGCCCATCAAAATGCGAGCGGTCGCGATAGGGTGTTGCCACCGCATGCACGATCGTTGCGTGCCCGTGACGATAGAACTCGTGCAGGCTCGGCATCGCCGGGTTAAGTACAAACTCGCCATCGAGCCGCAAGCCCGGTGAGGCACCATCGAGCGTCAGGGCGCCCTCGCCCCGCAACGTCGGCCACTGCGGATCGCCGACCGGCGCTGCCAGGGCAAGCCCATCAAGCGCACCGCGCAGCACGATCGCCAAAAAACGCGGGTCGCGGTCTTCGGCGCGCGCGAGACGAGGAAGCTGGCTCCAAGCAAACAAAATCCCAGAACCGCGGAGTAGCGCCCGTCGGCTTGGGGTGTTGGACGTCAACATAGCCGGTTACCTGCGGAGAAATTCGGGCGCCATCAACGCGAGAGTCAGCGCTTGCGGCCGACTTTCGGCATGCGTGATTGCCTGGCGCGTCTCGACCGAGGCGAGCGGGCCGAGTGCGGTATCCATGATGGCGACCGGATCAAGGGACGGTCCGAGGCGCTGGGCGACGGTGTTGGCGATCTCGAGGCGGCCGGCCAACCCGTCAAGCCAAGCGGCGTTGTCATCAGCAAAGCCTTTGGGCGCTGGCGGCCGCCATAGCGGTTCGCCGAGCAGCGCCTGGGCGCCGACAACGCGGCCAATCTCGCCAGCCTGCCCGGTAGCGCGCAGCACGGCAAGTAGCCATTCCCCAGGACGTTTCAGCTTGACCCGCTGCGGCGTCCAGGCTTCAGAAGCAGAGGCCAGGGTCTTCGCGACCCGTTTAAGGTCGCCGTCGGTGTCGCGAAAGCACCTCGCGATGCGATCGACCAGCGCAGGCGGCGGGTCGTCGGCAACGAAATGGATCGCCAGTTTGGCGGCGATGTGCGTGGCCGTCGCGGGGTGGCGGGCAAGGTCGACCAGGACCGCGCGGCCTTGCGCGACACCGGTATCGGGATAGGCCTTCGCGAGGATAATCTGAGTGCCGGGCTCATGTGCGCGAGGGACGAACACAAACTGGCCCCCGATATCAGGATCGGTAACGGGAGACCTTAGGGTCCAGCCGGTCAGCACCTTTGCAAAACTGATTACGTCCGCCTGCGTATAGCCGCTGCGCACGCCGAGTGTGTGCAGTTCCAGAATCTCGCGGGCGAAGTTTTCGTTGAGACCCTTGCCCCGGTTGATCCCAGCGACTGACGCCGGGCCGATCGACTGGGCGTCGTTCAAATAGATCAGCATCGCCGGGTGGCTCTCAGCTGCCACGAGCATGTCGACAAATCGGCCAAGCACATGCGGGCGGATCGCCTCGCGTTCGTAGCCGCCAGCCATAACCGAGCTGTCTTGGCTGACGCAGAAATGGTTCGACCAGAACCAGACCAGCCGCTCGACAAAGCCGATTTCGGCCGCGCGCACCGCATCGATCCGCGCCTTGGCCTCAGCAAGAAAATTGCGGCGCGGCAGCGGTATCGCGCGGGACTTACCCGAAGCGGGTTTCTCCGCCGCTTCGGTCTCGACTTCCACACTCGACTCACCCGCGCCGCGACCGAGACGCGCCAGCTTTGCCTCGGCCGCGCGTGTGGCATTGAACTCGAAAACCGCGCGAAACGCGCCGTCGCTGCTCAATAGTCCGGGATCAGTGACTTGTCCGGCGTTCGGCTGGTCGAGTTCAGCCGCAACAGCACCCTGCGGATCGGCGGCGATCGCAGCGATCGTCCCGGCGCGCGGACCAAACCCGAACCGATGTAAGCCCAGCGCCGCTTTTTCCGGATCCCGCGCCATCGGCGTCACCCGTCGTCAACTCATCTCCGGCATATATTATGAGATGTGATGCGCCAAAATATCCCCGCGATCCCGATGTGGTACGTCGCCCCTGACAAGGGTTAGGCACTGCCCCGACTCTTCTTCGAGGCCCACCTTAAACGCGCCAATATTGATTCCGACCTGCCGCAACAGGCCGTCGTCGGTCCAGGTCAGGTACTTGACCTCCACAACCAGCTCGGGCCGAACCCAATGGATCCGCGACAGCACCAGCGGCGCGCCGAACCGGGTCGAGCGGGGCGGCGGCACATCGAGCGGCATCCTGTCGGTCTGCAGCGGCTGCAACCGGCGCAGCAGATCACTGAGCTGATCGGCCCGCATCCCGGTACCCACCCGGCCGGCGTAAATCAGCCTTCCGCCCGGATCATAATAGCCGAGCAGCAATGCGCCGATAAACGGGCGACTGCCTTCGGGGTCGGTCCAACCGACGACGACAAACTCTTCCCGGTTGGGGCATTTGATCTTGAGCCACAGGCCGCGATCGCCGGGGGGTGTAGGGGGTATCGAGCCGCTTCGAAACGATGCCCTCGAGCCCGAGCGTGCAGGCATGGCGGTGAAACTCTGGACCCTGGCCGATCTGGTGTTCGCTATAGCGGATCGCGTCTTCTCCGTGTTCCAGGAGAATCGCCAACTGCCCCTTGCGATCCGCTAACGGCAGCGGCATCAGGTTCTGACCCTCGAGGTACAGCAGGTCGAAGACGAAATAGACGAGGTCCGCGCCGCCCGCCGCTCCGCGGCGTTCTGGATCAGCGCGAACGAGGTGACGCCGTCGGGCCGCACCCGGCAAAGCTCGCCGTCGAGATAGGCCTGCCGTGCCGGGAATGTGCGTGTGGCCGCGGCGATCGCCGGATATTTGCCGGTCCAATCGAGCCCGGTGCGGGTCAGCAAACGGACCTCCCCGCGATCGAGCCGCGGATGCATGCGATAGCCGTCGAATTTGAGCTCTGGGCCCAATCGTCGCCGCTCGGGGCCTCGGTGACCAGCCGTGTGAGCTGTGGCGAGCCCCAAGCAGATAAGCCGCATTCGCCGTCGCGGCGGTTGTCAGTCCCGGCGATCTCGCCATGGGTCGATTACGCCCTTCGGCGGGATTGGTAATTAAGAAGGTGAGCTAAAGGAGTTCGCAACTCTGAGCGCTCAAGGGCAATTCGTTCAGCTCCGCCCTTGCCTCGTGCCAAGCGGGGTAGTGCTTGTTCAGAAGGCTGATAAATCGTTGGTTATGCGTCGGCTCGACCAGATGAACCATCTCGTGGACGACGACGTATTCCAGCAGGTCGCGTGGCTTCTTCACGAGTTCCGTATTCAGGCGGATATGGCCGGCGCGGTGGTTACAGCTTCCCCACTTCGTCTTCATGCGTTGCAGGAAATAACGGTGCACTTTCACGCCCAGCTTCGGTTCCCACTTCTGGATCAACGCCGGAATGGCTGTATGCAACAGGGATTTATGCCATTCATGCATGACCTCAGCCCGCTTGGCGGAGCTGGCATTTAGGCGCACAGAGAGGGTGATGCGGCGATGGTCGACTACGACGGAAGGCGTTGCCTCCTGGTAGCGAATGGTCAGTAGGTGACGGCGTCCCCAGAGATCGTGCGACTCCCGCTCGACGAATTTCCGCGGCCCTTCGCGCGCTTGTCCGTGAAGCTTCGACTGCTGCTCCCGAATCCAGCCGAGCTTGGCGATCGCGAAGGCGCGCGCCACCTCCAACCGCGTCGCCGACGGGGTACGAGAGGCACACGTCCATTCGGCGGATGCACGGAAAGGTGAGCGTGCTTTATGGCCTTGCGCGTCACGTCGATCTCGATGTCCCGAGCCGGATGATCTCAGTCATGCGTAGCCGGCCTGTTGCTTGATGATCTCGAAGATGGCGCGCGTGGCGTCGCGGTCCCGGCCCATGATAGGGAAGAGAGCATTGAGCACCTGTTTCTCCCGCGTCTCGTCACCCTTCCAGCCGGCCGGCGCGTGTTCGCGCATAGCCCGGTCGAGCGCAAGTGCAATCTTCGCCTTGGCATCATCGTCAGCGGGGCACTGGAAGGCCGTCGCTGGTATGACGGCCAGATTGTTGAACAGCACAATCGCACCCGGATGAGCGTTGAGCACCACTGGATGGTTGCCACTGTTCTTTTGCCCAAGCCGATTCACCAGATCCTCGGCAGCTTTCAGGAACTGCTCGTAAGCCGCCGCGTCGTCGCGGCTCTGTTGGATGAGGTCTTCAAGCAGCTTCGACATCTCCTCGTAAAAGCGCGGGTCCGTGAGTTGCTCGCGAATGATGGTCTTGCGGACGTTGTTGATGATGCCCTCCGCGATTGCATTGCGCGAGAGCTTGCCCCTCTCGTTTAGTTTGCGGGCGATTGCGTCGTGGATGCCGGTCTTGATGATGAGGTCGGTGAGCGACAGCGAACTGAGATTGCCCAGGTCCGGCGCCGGGTCGGCTTGGACATAGGTGTTGAGAAGGTGGCGCATGTCAGCCTCGTAGGGCTTGATGTCCAGCTCCTCTCCGGAGTGTTTCTTCATGGCGTTACGCAGCGTCGCCGTAAAATTCTACCTCCTTCTTCAGCGCCGCTGACTTCGGCGTCGGTATAACCTGCCTTGATCAGGCTCTTGCGCGATATCCGCGTAGGCGCGTACGAAAGTGGCCACAGCTTTGTAGAACGCGATGCGCAGAGGCTCGGTCTCGGTGAGTGCTTGTGGGTTGGAAGCGTCGCCGCAAAAGTAGCGCAGGAACTGCTCCATCTCGCGCGGCGACGGCACGGGCTCGCAAAGGTAGTGCAACGCCTCGCGCGCAGTGTCGAGCTGCTTTCTTGCCCTCCTTCAGCCAGTCCTTGAGTTCGACGTTGTTGCTGCCGCCATTGCCTTCGTCGGTGTCTAGCTCGTCGGAGTTGTAGACGGCGATCGCCTGCTGCACGTCCTTGAACAGCTCCTTGAAATCGACGATGTAGCCGTAATCCTTGTCGTCGCCGTCAAGCCGGTTTGTGCGGCAGATGGCCTGGAAGAGGTTATGGTCGCGCAGCTCGTTGTCGAGGTAGATGTAGGTGCAGCTCGGCGCATCGAAACCGGTGAGCAACTTGCTTACCACGATCAACAGCTTCATGTTCGCCGGTTCCTCGATGAACCGGCGCTTGGCCTCGTCTTCGTAGGCCTTGGTAGTCTGGCTGCTTCTTAGAACATGCTTCGTGTAGGTATCGAACTTGTAGCGCTCGTCGCTATTGGCGGGCTCGCGCGAGATCGCGTTGTGGTTCGGCTCGTAGGAGGTGATGATGCCGCAGAACGGGCCAAGGCTGGTGTTCTGGAGTAGCCGGTAGTAGTGGCAGGCGTCGTAGATGTTCGCCGCGATAAGGATGGCCGTGCCCCGATCGTTATTGAGACGCGGCTTAAGGTCGAAATCTTCGATGATGCTGTGGATGATTCGCTGCTTGCGCTCCCCCGCGCTCATCAATTCCTGCATCGTCGCCCAGCGCTTGCGCAGCACCGCCTTCTGGAAATTGTTCAGCGCCTTGGTCTTCCGCTCGAAGTATGCGTCGATGGCGTGTGGCGAGGTGATGCGCTGCGGCACGTCGCGGGCCTCGTACTTCAGGTCGAGCACCACCTTGTCCGCCACGGCTTCGTGGAACTTGTAGGTGTGGATGTAGGTGCCGAAGACCTCGCGCGTGGTCCGCCTGTCCTTGCGCAGCAGCGGCGTGCCGGTGAAGCCGATGAAGATGGCGCCCTCCAGCCAGCGCTTCATCTGCTTGTTCATGTCGCCGCCCTGGGTGCGGTGGCATTCATCCACGAAGACATAAAACCGCCCATGCACCGGCGGCGGCGAACCCTTGAGGTCGCCAGGGTCGAATTTGTGGATCAGCGCGCAGAGAAGGCGGGGCATCGTCGCGCCAAGCTTGGCGACGAACTCCGTCGCGCCTGATGATGCGCGGCGAGAGCGCATCATCGGCCACGACCCCGGCATTCTTCATCACGCCCTCGATTTGCTTGTCCAGCTCGTCGCGGTCGGTGACGATCAGAACGCGCGCCTGGGGGTCGTGCTCCATCAGCCACTTGGCGAGCAGCACCATCAGGATGCTTTTACCGCTGCCCTGCGTGTGCCAGATGACGCCGCCCTCGCGCTGGCGAATGCGCTCCTGCGCCGCCTTGACGCCCGTGAACTGGTGCTGGCGCGGCACTTTCTTGATGCCATTATCGAAGATGATGAAGTTGCGGATCAGCTCGAAGAGCCGCGCCTTGTCGCACAGATCGGCCAGCGGTCGGTCCAGCAGCGCACCGGGCGGCACGGACGCGCGCTCCGGCACCGGCGCCGCCTTCCACTCCGACGAAGAACTCTTCCCGTGTGGTCACCGTGCCGTATCGCAGGCCCTGCGAATCGTTGCCCGCCAGGAGCAACTGCACTGTGGGGAAGAAGGGGAGGTTGAAGATCTCCTCCTGGTTGGTGATGAGTTGGCGCACCCCGTCGGCAACCTTCACCGAGCTGCGCTTGAGTTCGATCACCGCCATGGCGATGCCGTTGAGGTATAGGACGATGTCGGGCCGGCGCTCGTAGCCGCCCTTGAGCGTCACTTCCTCGGCCAGCGCGAAGTCGTTCCTCTCCGGGTGCTCCCAGTCCACCAGATGCACGGTGTCATAGGGCCTGCCGGCCGCCACCTGCACCTCAACGCCGTAGCGCAGCAGCTTGTAGGTGCGCAGATTGGCCTGGTAGAGCGTGATGCCGGTAGCGTCCGCGGCGGCAAAGAGCTTCTGCAGGGCGGCGGAGATGTGCGCCTCCGAGTAGCCGCGCGCTTGCAGGTTGTCCCGCAGCAGCTCGGCCTCGATGCAGCGGTTATTCGCCCGGTCGCGCCATTCGCCGAGGTAGCGGTAGTCGAGGCAATCCGGGCGGGCCGGATCGGTGAATAGCGCGACGACGCGGTTCTGCGTCTTGCGTTCGGAACGGGGTTGTTCAGGCATGGGCCGCCTCGGGTTTCACGAGCCGCGTCTTGCCCGTGAGCAGTTCCTGCATCATCGCCTGCTTGAGGGTTCGGGTCTTCTCGCGCTGCTGCTCCAGCGCCGCGATCTCCGCGTCCATGTCGCTCAGCACCTCGGCGATGGCGGTTTGTTCGGGAGCCTCGGGAAATAGAAACTTAAGTGATTCGATTGCTGCTTGGCCTGAAATTGTTGATGCTAGAGCCAGCAAGAAGATTGTTGATGTGAATCCGGTATTGGTTTGTCTGGAAAATATAAAACACAAAGACGGGATTCGCTACCGCTGGCTCGGTGCGAAAACATCCCATAAATGCTCCAAAGGTGTATTCATGATCGTCTCTTGCGCTAAAGATTCCCGCTTTGCCAACGAGCGCCTTGCTACCGTTCGCCATGCAAATCACAATGTCGTTTTCTCTCAAAATCTGGCGCGGTGACACACGTGCAGCGCTTACGAATTGCACTTCGTTTGTTACAATCACTTCTTCTTGGACATTGTTGGCTCTGAGCAACCGTTTGGTATGCATAGTGTCATGGGTGGAGAGATCGGATTCAGCCTGATAGCTGACGCCCCGCAAACAGTGCCCTGCGTGCTCCAATCGTCTTGGTTGCCACTGCCCGCTGAAGCCAGGGAGGCGAGTGTGGCCGGTGAGGAGTTGTTGCATGGCGGCCTGTTTGAGGTCCCGCTTCTTGGCGATGAGCCGGTCCAGCCCGCCCAGCAGCCCATCCACATCGCTCAACACCCCCGCGATGGCGCGTTGTTCGCTTAGATCCGTTGGGAGAGCGATTGTCTCTCGGTGTAGCTCGTTGCGGTTGACTCCCGGCACCCCGCTCTTGCCGCTGAAAGTAGCGAAATCGAACTTCTGCAGTAGGTAGTAGATGAAGTTGGGCTCGTTTCTGTGGAAATCGCGGACATAAAGCGTCGTGTTTAGTGGCCAAAACGGACTGGTGAGAAAGAATAACTCGCCAATAGTCCCATATCGGCCTGTAACAACACCTGGGGGTGAGACGATCGGCTGATCATGGAAGCCGGTAATACCGGCCGAGCTAACGATTGGCACATTGCCGCGCTTCCTTGCTTTCTCAGGAAGGTCAAATCCACGCTGGAACGTTACGACCTCTCCCAATGGCGTAGTCTTCCACTGACCTGCAGTGTTCATACCACCCCCATCTTCTTCAGGTGTCCGTCCACGCGGGCGGCGAGCGCGGCAACTTCATCGGTGAGAAGCGGCAGCGGCGTGGCGTAGCGTTCGGCGAGCTGTCGGATGCGCCCGGTGAGCGTCTGCGAGACGTGGTCGAGTTCGCCCTGCACAGCAGCGGCGAGGGTGGCGAGCCACTTGTCGTTCACAACCAGCTTTTTGATCTCGTCCTCGGTCAGCTTCCGATACTTGGCGTCGAGCTTTTCCGCCAGCGCCTCCTGCGCGGTCTTGAGCGTGACCTTGGTATCGGCCTGTCGGCCGAGCAGCGCGGCGTAGTCTTCGAGCGCCGCGCGTTCGTCGGCGTAATCGGGGTCCCCCCGGATCTCTTTGAGCCGCGCCTTCACGGCTTTGACTGTGATCTTCTGCTTGTCGCCCTCCCCTTCGACGACTTCGGCGAGCAGGCCGTCCTCGCCGCCCTGTTCCTCGCGCTTCTCGTCAAGCTGCTGGTCCATGACGGCAAGTTCGGCTTCCAGCGCCGAGATCGCGTCGCGCTCTACGGCGAAGTAGCGGTTGATGACCAGCGCCGCGGGCACGAGGTCGGATTTGAAGCGGCGCCTGCCGCGCCTGTAGTCCTCCTTCTCTGGCCAGACCAGCTTGCCCTCCTTGTTCTTGACCTGGCGGATCTCGCGCGGCTGGGCGCCCTCGGTCCAGCCAACAGCGGAGATGAGGTAGGTGTCGTCCTGCATGTCCTCCGACCAGTAATCCATTAAGTGCTGGTATATGTCATAGGCATCAAGCAGCGGCGCACCCCTAAAGCTGGCCAGCAGCTTTCGGAGATTGTCTCGATCAGCGCCTTCGGGTGACCGTCCGTCGTAAATCCCAGCAGAAGCTGCGTGTTCTCCTGTTTCCATATCGCGAAAAGGTTCGTCACGGTGTCATTGAAGGCCGTGAACTGCGGATGCTCGAAAATTGCAGGCTTAACCTCGCCTGCAGGAAGGTTGAGCCGATAATAGCCGGGGCGCACCGGTTTAAAGAGAACTGAGCGCAGGGCGGGCATAATCTCCCAGTAGTCACCGAGGGCGTTGAGGTCCCGCTCGGGAATGCCGCCGCGCACATGGCCTTCGATGTCCTGCAGGTCCTCCGGCTCGGTGCTGTCGATGTAGCGCGGTAAATTCAGGTTGTAGTCGTTCTTTGGGTCGGCAATCTCGTCTAATGGCACCATACGCGCATAGTGCGGGCTGCTCTCATCCTGCCGGCGGAAGGTATCCACGATCTTGTGGATGTCCTGCTCGCGCAGCCGGTTCTTGGCGCCGTCCTTTCGGAATCCCTTAGGAAAACATTGAAATAAGTCGGGATTTGGGGGTGTGCGTCGGATAAATTTGGCGGGTCGGGGGGGGGGGCGGAGGGGCGGGGCGATGCAGCGGCAAGGGAGCTTTTTGCAGGCAGAGTATGCCCGCAAGAAAAAGCCGACGCGGCGGACAAAGCCTGCCCCGGCGAAAGCCGGGGTTTCTCGCCGAGATGGAAGCGGTGGCGCCCCGGCCTGCGCCGGGGCAGGCTCTGGCACGGCTGGTGCAGCGATTGCAGCCGCTCTACCCGGAAGGGCGAGCGCGGCCGCCCGCCGATCGGGTTGGAGCGCATGCTGCGGGTCTACTTTGTGCAGCAGTGGTGCGGGCTCGCCGACGAGACGGTCGAGGATGCGTTTTATGACAGCGAGGCATTGCGCGGCTTTGCCGGCATCGATCTGAACCGCGACCCGGTGCCCGACGCAACGACGGTGCTGCGCTTCCGCCATTGGCTGGAAAAGCACGAGTTGACCAAAGGTCTGTTTGAGGAGGTCAGCGCGATGCTGGCGCAGCGTGGGTTGTTGATGCGCTAGAGCCTGCCCCTGGCTTGAACAGGGGGCACGATCCCCGCTTTCGCGAGGACCGATGCCACAATCATCGCCGCCCCGACCTCGACCAAGAACCAGGAGAAAGCGCGCGATCCCGAGATGCATCAGACCAAGAAGGGCAACCAGTGGCATTTCGGGATGAAGGCGCATATCGGGGTGGATGTCGCCTCGGGTGTGGTCCACTCGCTCAAGGGCACCGCCGCCAAAGCAGCCGATATCACCCAGATGGCGGCGGTCTTGCACGGCCGGGAGAAAGCGGTCTTCGCCGATGCCGGTTACAGCGGGGCGGCCAGGCGCCCCGAACACGCCGAGCGCGCGGTGTCGTGGAACATCGCGGTCAAGCGCCATATTGTCAAAGCCCTGCCAAAAGCCTTGCGCGATCTGGCTGAGGCGGAGGAGCGGGGGTTGGCGCAGGTGCGGGCCTGGAGCCTGCCCCCGCGAAAGCGGGGGTCGAGCACCCCTTTCATATCGTCAAGAACCGCTCGTCAAGAACCGCTTCCGCCATAAGAAGCTGCGCTACCGCGGGCTGGCCAAGAACACCGCGCAGCTCCACACCTTGTTCGCCCTGGCTAATCTGGTGATTGTCAAAAAGACGCTGCTCGCGCCAGCAAAGGCATCAGGATCCGGAGTTTACCAATCACACGACGATGCCCGAAGGTTGGGCATTACCCGCGATCGAGCTGGAAATTCTGCTGACTGAACCCGCCGCCTGCGAACTGCTCTCGTCAAAATTCACCCTCCGGCGACCATGTCCCGGTAGCGGCATTGTTCAGTGTTTCCCTAGGTGAAAATACCAGCTTCGTCGGGACAGAATGTGCCGATTGACCCCAGCGAGATTGCCAAAAGTCGGCATGCCATTCAGCTGGGTCGGTCGGGCGCAAGACATCGCAAACGGGCGCAACCTCCTAGCTTCGGACGCCTAGAACGAGATACGGGCGCGGAGCTGCCATTGATTGGCTGGATGGCCGGAGGCACACAACGCGCTGGAGCTGAACCGGGGTCTTCTGCGTCTGCGAAGCGCGAGTTTAGCGGAAAACCCCATAATTAATATTTTATGGGAGATTCCGCTAAACTCGCACGCAACGTTGCTGGCGGCTCGTACACTAAATTCGGTGCCACGAATGCCGCCTCCGCAAACCAGCCGTACCAAGCCAATCTGAGATCAGAGCAATTCGGGGATGCCGACCGGCTCACAGTCATCCAGGATCATCCGGGCCGCCCGGAAACCGCCTCTGTCACGCACTTCTCGACGCCCGCCGGTGCTGAGGCGGCCGCAATGAGGTGAGGCGGTGAGGTGGCAATTGAAGTGGCCCATTTGCCGAAGACCCTGGGTGGCGTGCCGGGGACGATTGTTTCGGTGCAGCAGCTGGTCATGATCTTCGTTGAGCAGGTGATGCGGCGCGGCGCGCTCTAGGAAATTGATGGGCCGCGGGTTAGTCAAAGGCCGCTCTTTGGTCCAAACCGACATTGCTGCGCATTTTGAGTGCAGCTTAGAAAAATCTCGGCCGCAGCGAGTTCGGCACCATGGGCCGTTTGCGCGGTATTATAATGGCCGAACGCTCGACTAAGGGGGATCGCCATGAGCGCAAGGCCACCATCAACGTCGGCGCGGCTGCAGGAGCTGATCCATCGTCGGGATAAGGTTCTCGCGGTGCTTCATCCGCCGAGTGCGGCGCATGCGCGGATCATGGAAAAGGCGGGGTGCGAGGCGGTGTTTGTCGGCACCGGCGGGGTGGTCGGCGCCTATACCGGTTTGGCCGATGTCGGCACCGCGACGATGACTGAATGCGTGACGATTGCCGGCTGGATTGCCGACAGCGTGTCGATCCCGGTGATCATGGATGGCGACACCGGTCATGGCGGGATCATGGCGGTGCGCCGCATGATCCGCGAATGCATCCGTGCCGGCATTGCCGGGATACGGATTGACGACCAGCCGATCGAGGGTAAGCGCAAGACCCAGAGTGCGGGCGTTGAGGTCGTGCCGTTCGATCAGGCGATTACGCGCTACCGTGCTGCGGTCGATATCAAGAACGAACTCGACCCGAATTTCGTGGTGATGGCGCAGTGCTATGCCCGCGATGCCGTGGACGGAACCTTGGAAGACACGATTATCAGGCTGCGCGCCTACCGCGAGGAGGCCGGTGTCGATTGGGTGCAGTTCGAGTCGCCGCATTCGGTCGACGAAATCCGAGCGGCGCGCGCCGCGGTGACCGGGCCATTCTCATTCATGAAGGGCAAGCTCGGCCGTTATCTCGATCTCGATGAGCATCTGGCGCTCGGTGTCACGATCGCCTGGTACCCGGGTTTCACCCATCACGTTACCTGGGCGGCGTTGTGGGACTTTATGACCGCGTTTCAGTCGGGCGGCGTGAAGGCGTGGGATGCCTTTGTAGATAGCCGCCGCGATCGGCCGTATCCGACACCTGAGGTGCCCGAAGAAGGCGAAAGCGGCGCCAAACAGCAGGTTCTCGAACAACGCTATTTTGCGCTGGGCGACCGCGGCCGATAGATCTAGACCCAAATCAAGGGAGCACGCGATGGCACGCGATGGTTATCGGATCTTCGACTCCGACACGCATGTCGGCCCGGACGCGCGCATTCTCGCCGGCTATCTAAGCGAACCCGAAAAGGACCGGCTGCGGCAATGGGAGGCGTATAAGTCGCAGGGCCGCTCCGGGCAGGTGACCTATACCAAGGGCCAGCGCCATTACCGCCGCCGCCTTGGCATGGCCGAACCCGACGATGCACCGGCCGGGTACATGGCGGGGTTCATCGGGGTGAAGCGAGCCCGCGAGCCTTCGCCGCTGGTCGATGCCGATCCCGCTGAGCGCATCAAGGACATGGATCATGAGGGTGTGGATGTGAACCTGACGCTGCCCTCGGGCTGGTTCGGCACCTGGACCGCGGGAGGCGATGTCGCCCTCGAGATGGCGATGTACCGCGCCTATCACCGCTGGATGGCGGATTACTGCAGCACCTACCCGAACCGGCTCGGGGGCGTGATCCTGGCCGGCGCCCGCGATGTCGAGGGTGCACTGGCCGAAATCCGCCGCTGGGGCCAAGCCGGCTGGGCCTGGGGAATGATGGTCTACGCGCCGGTCGGCATGCCGCTCGACCACCCGGCATTGGAGCCGCTCTACGCCGCAGCCGCCGAACTCGATCTTGCGGTCGTGCTGCACACATTCACCGTGATGCCGCCCTATGCGCCGGGCGGGCAGGACACCTGGGACAATCTGTGGCTCCAACGCTCGGCGGCGCATCCCTGGTGCGGCATGCGCAATATGGCGGCGCTGATCGGCAGCGGGGTCATGGACCGTTACCCGAGCTTGCGTGTCGGCACGTTGGAGGCCGGCCACGGCTGGCTGCCATTCTGGATGGCGCGGCTCGACGAGCACGCCGAGACGATCAAGGCCGCACTCCCCGAACTCGCGCACAAGCCCAGCGAATACGTCACCAGCGGGCGCTATTTCCAGAGCATCGAGATCCCCGAGGGAGCCAAGCTGACCGACGCCGTCATCGATCTGATCGGCGAACACGTGCTGATGTACGCGTCGGACTATCCGCATGGCGAAAGCCACTTTCCGGAGTCGGTCTCGCTGGTGCTCGACTGGGCGATGGACCCGGAGCGCAAGCGCAAGCTGTTTTGGGACAATGCCGTCCGATTTTACGCCCGCGCTCCGGTCGGGTTTAGTCTGTGATCACTATAAGATAAAAGGGAGCGAGGGCATGGCGACGAATGACAAAATTTGGGTGGGGATCGTGGGTGTCAGCCCGGACCGGGGGTTTGCCTCAATTGCTCACATTCCGGCCTTGCGTTCGCTGCTGGAATTCGAAATCAGCGCCGTGTGCACGACCCGCCAGGAATCGGCCGAGGTGGCAGCGCGGCATTTCGGGATTCCTTTGGCGTTCTCGGACCCTGTAAAGCTGGCGCGGCATCCTGACGTCGATCTCGTCACGGTCAGCATCAAGGTACCCGATCACTACCCGCCGGTAATGGCCGCGATCGAGGCCGGCAAGAACGTCTATTGTGAATGGCCGCTCGGCCGCAACACCGACGAAGCTGAGCGAATGCTTGCTGCCGCGGAACGCATAATAACCTGCCACGCGGTCGGGCTGCAGGGTCAGGTGTCGCCGGCGATCAACTACGTCAAAGATCTGGTGGCCGAGGGCTTTGTCGGTCGGGTACTGACGGCGACGATGACCGCCTGTGCGCCGAATTGGGGGGCCACGATCGACCGCGCATACCAAGCCGATCTTTCCAATGGCGCCAATCTATTGACCATTACCGGCGGGCACACGATCGACGCGCTATGCCATTGCCTCGGCGAGTTCCGCGAACTGTCCGCCTTCGTCGTCAGCCAGCGCGATCGGATCCCGCTGCAAGGCACCGGCGAGATCGTCGCCAAGACCTCGCCCGATCAGCTCGTGGTGAATGGCATTATCGGCGACGGTGCCGTCGTCTCGTTCCAGGTTCGCGGCGGCATGGCGCGCGGCACCGAGTTTCTGTTTGAGATTCAAGGGGACGCAGGTGACCTGCAGCTGACCGCCACCTCGCGCGCATCGATGCAGCGGCAGGAGTTAAAGCTCAAGGGCGCACGCGGCGGGGAAGCAGAGTTCGTCGATCTCCCGATCCCCGGCAAATACCGGTGGGTGCCGGAAGGGGTGCCGTCGGGGTCACCCTACAATGTCGCCCAGCTCTACTGCAGACTGGCCGAGGGCATTCATGAAGGCGGACCCGTCAGCCCTGGATTCGATGCGGCGGTCAGGCGGCACCATCTGCTCGACATGATCACCCGTGCCTCGGACACCGGAATGAAGCAGGCAGCGCTGTGATTTTAGCCGCCGTGACGCAGCGCTCAAATCACCAGAAGATTCGGACAGCAAATGGCGGACATAATGGCAAATACCTCGACGGGCCGCGCCGCACGGCAATTCGACGCCCTGGTCTTGGGCGCCGGGTTTGCCGGCCTTTATCAGCTGTACTGCCTGCGCGACCGCCTTGGTCTATCTGCACAGGTGCTGGAGGCGGCGGGCGGGGTGGGCGGCACCTGGTATTGGAACCGCTATCCCGGCGCGCGCTGCGATTCTGAAAGCCATTGCTACTCCTATTCCTTCTCGAAGGAGCTGGAGCAGGAATGGGAATGGTCCGAACGCTACCCGCAGCAACCAGAGATCCTGCGCTACCTCAATCACGTTGCCGACCGCTTCGACCTGCGCCGCGATATCCGTTTTAACGCGCGGGTCACGGGCGCGAAATATGATGCTTCTGCCAATCTCTGGCGCGTGACTATTGAGACCGGCGAGACCATGTCGGCGCGGCTTTTGATCACCGCCGTTGGCTGCCTGTCCACCGCCAATATTGCCAAAATCCCGGGCCTGGAGACGTTCGAGGGCAAGTGGTACCACATCGGTCAATGGCCGCATGATGGTGTAAAGTTTTCCGCCCAGCGGGTGGGCGTAATTGGTACCGGATCGACCGCAATCCAGGCGATCCCGGTAATCGCTGAGCAGGCGGCCCATCTCACCGTATTCCAGCGCACCCCCAATTACAGCGTGCCGGCCCGCAACGGCCCGCTCACGTCGGAGTTCCAGCGCTATCTAAAAGAAAACTACGCCGAGATCCGTCGGAAGATGCGCGAGAGCGTCAACGGTTTCGACTTCTTCATCGCCAATCGCTCTGCCCTGGAAGTCTCAGAAGCAGAACGCCAGGCGCTATTTGAGGAGGCATGGGAGCGTGGTGGCCTGCGGTTCCGCGCCACCTTCAAGGACATTCTGCTCGACAAGGCGGCCAACGATACCGCTGCGGAGTTTATCCGCGCCAAGATCCGCTCGATTGTAAAGGACCCGGTCACCGCGGCGAAGCTCTCCGATATCGATCACCCCTACGCCGCCAAGCGCCCGCCGATCGACACTAACTATTTCGAGACCTATAACCGCGATAATGTCTCACTCGTGGACGTATGTGCGGCCCCGATCGAGCGGATTACGGCGCGCGGACTGAAAACGGCGGAAAACGAGTACGCCCTCGACATTATCGTCTTCGCCACCGGGTTCGACGCGATGACTGGGCCGCTGCTGCGAATGAATATCAGCGGTCGAGACGGATACCAGCTGAAGGAGGCGTGGAGCGCAGGTCCGCGTACCTATTTGGGGTTGCAGGTCCCGGGATTTCCCAACCTCTTCACCATCACCGGTCCGGGCAGCCCCTCGGTGCTGTGCAACATGCCTGTGGCCATTGAACAGCACGTGGAGTTCGTCACCGACTGCATCGCTCACATGCGCGCCCACCAGTTCTCCACGGTCGAGGCCACGTCCGAGGCGACGGAGAAATGGGTGACGCAGGTCAATGAGGTCGCCAGCGCCACCCTGCTGCCTCAGGCGAAGCACTCCTGGTATCTGGGCGCCAACATCCCGGGCAAGCCGCGGGTTTTCATGCCGTATGCCGGAGGCATGGCGCGCTATCGGGGGATCTGCGAGGACATCGCGACGCGCGGGTATGAGGGGCTCTCTCTGTCCGTCTGAGCGACGACCAATCGGGCGACACCCTTAATCGCCGTCGTCTTGACGATACGGCCGTGATGCTTGGGTATCTCAGCCTCGATCACCTCGGCACGGTGCCGCTTGAGCCGCCGGAGTATCCCTTCCTCCCCGGCTTCGATCAGACGTGAGTAGCCCGCGACATCCGTTAGCGATAATGGCAGCCAGCCTGCGTTCGCCGCGTTTCGTGGCCAAAGCGGTGCTCGCCAACCGCATGGGCGGAGTAGATTATCGCCTCATAGGGTCCATCATAACGGTAAAAAGCGAAAATCGGCGATCTGATACAAAGACCTGCAAGATGGGGCTAGTTGATGGAACGCTACAGATTCGGCAATTCTGATCTTATGGTTTCGGCCATCGGTCTCGGCTGTTACGGCATGTCGGGGGCCTATGGACCGGCGGACGACGCGGAGTCGATCGCCACCATTCGCCGCGCGCTCGATCTCGGCATCAATTTTCTCGACACTTCGGCCAGCTATGGCGAAGGCCACAATCATCGCTTGATCGGCGAAGCGATCCGCGACCGCAGACAAGATGTCGTCATCCACTCGAAAAGCGGCAGCCCACGCGACGGCGGCCCAGACGCCATGCGCAGCGGCGGTGATCCACGTTATCTGTGGCAAACCTGCGAGCAGAGCTTGAAAAATCTTGGGATCGAGACGCTCGACGTCTTTTGCATGTCGCGCGTCGATCCGAACGTGCCAATCGAGGAAAGCGTCGGGGGAATGGCCGAGCTCGTTAAAGAGGGCAAGACACGTTTTATCGCGCTCTCAGAGTGCTCGGCAGCGTCCCTGAAGCGTGGCAGTGCCGTACATCCGCTCGTCTCGCTGCAGATGGAGTATTCGCTGTTCTCGCGCGATGCGGAAGAGCAAGGCCAAATCCAGGCCTGCAACGAACTTGGCATGGCAATGATGGCCTACGCGGTGCTTGGACGTGGGATCCTCAGCAACCAGGTACCCATAGTGGCGGAGTTGGCAACGGAAGACATCCGCCAAAGGCTACCTCGATTTCAGCGTGTCAATGTCGAGAAGAACCTTCAGTTCCACTCTGCGCTCGCAGGCATAGCGCGCCGGAAGAACGCCACGCTCGCGCAGCTCTCGATCGCGTGGCCGATAGCCCAAGGAAAGCGGGCGCGAGTCCTAATCGTCCCGATCCCCGGTGCGAAATCCCGCAATCACCTGGAGGAAAATGCACGCGCGGCGGACATTGTGCTCACGGCCGAAGATCTTGCCGAAATCGACCGCATTGTCCCGCCCGGTGCCGCGTCCGGTACGCGCTACCCGGTCGGACAAATGCAGCGACTAAACGTGTGATGCTCAAAATCTTACTCTAGGCTTTGTCGCTGCGCTGCTCCGGCTTAGGCCGCTTTCCCCTGCACTGCCTTGGTGCGATCCGGCGACCGAGGCGATGTGCCAAATCAGCTGTGGGCCGCCTCTCGCAAAGCGGCCTGTAGCGCCGTATCGAGTGCGCCAAGAAACCGGGACCTGTCCCTTTTGGTCAGTGGGGAGGACCCACGGGTATTCGTTCCCAACTCGCGCAGGTGGCGGGCGATCTCACGACCGGCGAGGGCATTGCCGATATTCGCGTGTGTCCAATTTTTTCCGGTCGGAGAGACGACCCGCGCGCCCTTCTTGAGGCAGCGTGACGCGAGCGGGATATCGGACGTGACGCATACATCGAGGGCGGTGATGTGGTCCGCGATCCAATCGTCGGCTGCGTCAGCGGTGTCCCCCACCAGAACCATTCTCACATTAAGAGTGCCTGGCGGCCGGATCGGTCGTGAGCCGTTGGAGACGACGAAAACGTTCGCTTTGAGCCGAGCCGCCACGCGGTAGATCTCCTCCCGTACCGGGCAGGCATCGCCATCAACGTAGATGTCGGTCAACCCCGACCCGCTCGGTGTTTGCGGTGCTGCTGCCAACTAGCCACTCTCTCAGCTTCGTGTCAATCGGCGGCAAAGTTTGACCCCGGATTGGAGTGCGCCCCTTGGGGTGGACAAATTCAAGCGGCTGGTTTGACCCTCTGCCGGTTAGTTGATCCTCGAACTGTTCCGGGCTCAGATATCCCAACGCTGAATGCAGGCGTCGAGTGTTGTAGACCTCCTCGATGAAGCGCGGCAGATCGGCCGGGGCTACAGACAACGTTGGCGGGATGGAATGAGCTGGTTTGGAGTTGTGGAGCGAGAGTCTAGCCAATGCCTTGGCGCGCGATCCACCTCACCAGCAATTTTTAACACCCTCGGCATGGCTCGGTGCAGCCGCCGCTACTTCTTTCACGGGTTTGACCGGCAAAAGCGTGTTCGGTGGCCGCCGATCTGGAGCGAACCCTCGCCTGCTCCCCTCCGGCTAACTCCGGCGCGCCAAAAAGATTTGCTGTGATCCGTAAGATAACCAGACCCGCCGCGAAATCAGGAAATTGATCCCGAGCACAAGGTCGGCATCGCTCAGCTTCACGTCGGTGACGACTAGCTCGGGATGGGGGATGACCTCATCGCCGATTTCCAATTGAGAAAACCGATGAATATGTGAACTTAGCTGTTCCGCCGCCGCGCCCTGGGTCATTATCGGTCGATCATGCGCCAAAGCGGTTTTGGTCACACCGAGCGCCAGCGCCGCCCCGAGTGAGAGAACGCTCAATTGCGATCCGGTATCAAATAATGCGTCGATCTTACGTCCGTTGAGCTGCACCGGAAAGAACAGATGATCGCTGATCGATCGGCCGGCAGTGATCCGCGCATAGGGCTGGGTCCAGGCCGGTCCCGCATTCGGGCAGGATTGCTTGGTGTAGAAAGCCATACGGTGATGCGGAAGGTCGAGATCGACGTCGAAGTCGTCTAGCACGTCCGCGCCGAGCACTCCATCGAGCGGGCCGACGAAACTTGGCACATTGACCGAAGTAACACGAACCCGTCGCCATGGTATTGCCACCCCGCCAATGCTGAAGCTGCTTAGTTCCACCTCGTCTGTCTGCAAGACGCCGCCACCAACCCCACCCATCTGCCTATGAAATTCGATGCGGGGAGGTTTCGCGCCGATCCGCTGGGCAGCGACGGGTGTCAGGATCGTTGAAGCGGCGCCGGTATCGAGAAGGAGGGTTAGCGGTTTTCCATTCGCGAACAAAATGACAATCGGCCGGTTTTGGAGAGTGGCAACGGTAGTTTCACCAACCCGGTTCGTGCCGCAGCCACCCGCCGCCGCAGTAGTGGGGACGCGAGGGCGAGGATTGCTGGCCCGTAGAAAGAGGCGCGGCTCATAGCGGTTGGCGTTAACACCAACCCTGGACCTGTTGAGCTGCTGCGGCACGGCGAGCGGCGAAGAAAGGCATCCACCACAGACAATGGCCCACGCCAGTCCGGTCGCAAGCACCCTGCTGAGCAGTCGGTTGATGGATGCCCGCGCTA
Organism: uncultured Alphaproteobacteria bacterium; assembly: GCA_963777435.1. GTDB lineage: Bacteria > Pseudomonadota > Alphaproteobacteria > ATCC43930 > CGMCC-115725 > AP-15. The sequence goes on along the minus strand of CAVZQT010000002.1, from coordinate 1,030,227 downwards.
AATGTCTTGATCGGCGTATGGGTAACACAGCTATTCGCCGGGTGACTTCAGAAAACAGTGGACCGAAAAGACGACCCCAAAACGCGGTCGGCACTCTGCGTTGGCCGGATGAAAGCACAGCCGTGCGACCACCCCTAACAAACTACTCCCTGTCCGGTTATTTAGGGATGACTATAGCCACAACCATATCGGGGTGGATCGCGATGCATCGACTGCTCCGTGGTTTTTTCGACCGCGGGGCTCTTCCGAGGATTCGAACAGTAAGGAGTTCGGCTGACGACGTCCCCGCAGGGCCGATACTAGCGCTACGCGGCGCCCGCGGATTTGATATCGCTATTCGATCCAGCGTGCCTCGGCCGCAGGATGGTTGTCGGGCAACCGGTCGCCGCAACTGAACAGCTTCTGCCGATAGGTGCCGGGGGCATAATCGCGCTTGTAGACACCGCGTTCCTGCAGGATGGGTAGCACCAGGTCGATGAAACTCTCCAAACACTCCGGAACAACTGTGCGGGAAAGGTTGAAGCCGTCAACGTCCGCTTGACTTGCCCACCCGATTAGTTGGTCCGCGACCTGCTCAGGCGAGCCGACAATGGGCGGCTGGCGGCTGCCGAGCACGAACCGGTCAATCAGCTGGCGCTTGGACCAGCCAGGGCCTAGAGAGGCGGTGATCGCCTCAACGTTGGAACGGATCGCCTGAGTGGAACCCGCCTCGATCGGCTCATCCATGCCGTACCGGTCGAAATCGATACCAAGCGAGGCCGCGGCGTGTGCCAAGGCGCCTTCGACACTGGCGTGGCGCCTGTATTCCGCGAGAAGTTCATGCGCATCTCTCTCAGAGCGACCGATCACCACGCTCGCGCCGACAAAGACCAGCATCGGTCGTGGTGCTGCACGGGCGCGGAGGTCGGCGACGATACGACTAACATTCTGTTTGGTGCTGCCGTTGACAAACACGCACTCGGCGTGGCGGGCGGCGAATACGCGGCCTCGATCAGAGGCGCCCGCCTGGTATAGCACTGGTGTGCGCTGCGGCGATGGCTCCCACAGTGGCACAGCGTCGATGTGGAACTGCTTGCCGTGGTGGCGAACTGGGCGTACGCGTCTCGGATCGGTGTAAATGCCCCGTCGGCGATCACGCGTTACCGCGTCGTCGGCCCAACCGCCCTCCCATAGCGCGTAGACGACCTGCAAATATTCGTCCGCCAGGTCATAGCGGTCATCATGCTCCATCTGGGCATCGAAACCCACTGCACGCGCGGCGCTATCCAGATAGCCGGTGACGATATTCCATCCGATCCGACCACGCGTCAGATGATCGAGCGTCGCCATGCGGCGGGCGAACAGGAAAGGTGCTTCGTAGGCGAGGTTGCAGGTCACGCCGAAGCCAAGATGGGTGGTCGCACAAGCCATTGCCGGTACTAATGCCATCGGATCGAGCAGCGGGATCTGCACGGCACCTCGCAACGAGGCGTCTGCATTCCCGCCATAGACGTCGTAAGCGCCAAGCACATCGGCGAGGAACAGCCCGTCGAACAGGCCGCGTTCCAGCGTGCGTGCCAAGCGAACCCAATGGTCGAGCGAGGTATAGTCTGACGAGCGGTCACGTGGATGCGTCCACATACCGTGCTGGATATGGCCGACACACGCCATGTCAAAAGCATTGAGCCGGATGGGTCGGCATGCGGCCATTGGCGAGCCTCGCTACCGCATTTTCTTCAATCGGAGAGCCCGGAGCGGCACCAAGGCACAATACGTCTCCGTCTGATTTGATTGCCAGCCTGCAGGTTTAGCGGACATGCACGCTTCGTTTCCCGCCAATGCCACTGTCCGAATATCGAGTGTTTATAGCAGGAAGCGCCCCAGATGTCGTCAATCCTCGACCCGCTTGGCGGTTACCGCACTACTGTAAAAAAGGCACTCACGTAGCTTTGACCACCATCGCCGCGACCGTATGCCCTTAACGACGATCGCCAACGCCTTTCGCGGTCCGACGAGGACGAACAGGCGTTTGCTGGGTCACGCCGGTATAGATCAGGTTGCCTCGCGGCATCGGATAGTGTTGAGTCCTCAGCGCTATCACGAGGGTCGGGCATTCATTCCGGAGCCGAGATATTTCTCGATCCCCTCGATCGTCGTCGGCACCGTCGCCTTGAGAAACGAGGCTCTGAACTGGATGCCGTGCGTGCGGTCGTTGACCCAAGCACCGCTCGCCTGAAAAAACTCGCCGGCCGACATCATCGCGGCGTAGCCGGTAACGGTGATTAGATCGCGTTGCCCGCGCTTTAACCCGCAGCACGCAAAACCCGTTCTCGTCGTTGTGGAAGGTCACGCGATCGACCAGACCGGCCAAGACCTCCATCTGCTTGCCGTTGACGCGCGCCACGGTCTCGCAAGAATCAGAAAATGGAGACGTCGATTTTTACTCCTGGCAATCATAGATAAAATCAGGGTCAAAATTAATGGTTTGACACGTCGCGCCTGGTTCCAACTTGCTGACGCGGGCGAGGCGCCGCCGCGGACTGCGTGATCGCCGCTCCGCTTCTTCCTGCTCCACGGGGCAGTCGAGTAGGGGTTGCCGCTTTGCCGGTCTTCACCGCCTCATAGGCGTCGATCGCCGCCAGCTCGCGACTGATCGCGGCGAGCTTGTCTTCCAGCTCCTTTTGCTGATTGAGGATCTCTTCGCGTTCGCGACCCAAACGCTCCCGCTCCCGCTGCATCACATCGGCAAATCTGATCTCGTCCATCTGCAGGCTTCTCGCAAAATTTGACTTCCCGCATAGATGCAGAACAAGAGAACAAAGTACAATGCCTCTCCGGCTATTTTGGAAAACACTGAAATAAGTCGGGTTTTGGGGGTGTGCGTCGGATAAATTTGGCGGGTCGGGGGGGGGGGGGCGGAGGGGCGGGGCGATGCAGCGGCAAGGGAGCTTTTTGCAGGCAGAGTATGCCCGCAAGAAAAAGCCGACGCGGCGGACAAAGCCTGCCCCGGCGAAAGCCGGGGTTTCTCGCCGAGATGGAAGCGGTGGCGCCCCCGGCCTGCGCCGGGGCAGGCTCTGGCACGGCTGGTGCAGCGATTGCAGCCGCTCTACCCGGAAGGGCGAGCGCGGCCGCCCGCCGATCGGGTTGGAGCGCATGCTGCGGGTCTACTTTGTGCAGCAGTGGTGCGGGCTCGCCGACGAGGCGGTCGAGGATGGGTTTTATGACAGCGAGGCATTGTGTCAAGAAGATGCTGCTCGCGCCAGCAAAGGCATCAGGATCCGGAGTTTACCAATCACACGACGATGCCCGAAGATTGGGCATTACCCGCGATCGAGCTGGAAATTCTGCTGACTGAACCCGCCGCCTGCGAACTGCTCTCGTCAAAATTCACCCTCCGGCGACCATGTCCCGGTAGCGGCATTGTTCAGTGTTTCCCTGAAGTCCTTGTTCTTGCCCTCTGCACGCAGTTCGGTGCCGTTGAGCATCGTTAGCAGCATCATCTCATCCCATGTCGAGCCTTTGGGCGTCTCGTCCGCTATAGCAAGGCGCTTGCCGTCCAGCTGATAAAGCTCGAACGTGCGCTTGTCGGTTGTTCTTATGAAAAACGTCTTGCTGACCGGCGTGCCGTACGTGTGGCTAAGGCGCAGCACGATGTCCGCGAAGACCGTTTTGCCGGTGCCGGGCAGCCCGTGAATGAACAAGAAGTGAACGCCGACAAGCGCACCAAGGAAGCAGTAGCCGGCCCAGCGCTGCAGGAAGGGAATCACCCAGTCGCGGCCGTCGGCGATGAAGCGCAAATAGTTCATCCAGCCGGGGCACGCCTCGTCGTAATTGTTGTAGGCGAGGTAACTGGGCGTCACCAGCGTCTGCATGCGGGATAGCGCGCCATGTGGCTCGATCGTGCAGTCCCGCAAGTCCAGCATGCCACCGGCGTGTTGAGCTTCCATGGGTCAGCGTCAAAGTCTTCCTTCCTAGCGACGAAGTTCGGGTCGTTCCGCATTGCCAGCTCCACTGTCTGATGCTTGCGTGAGCCATTGAGCATGATATCGATCTGCGCCTGCTGCGCGCCCAGCGCCCTGAACGGCCTGCCCACCTCGGCGCAGATCTCGCTGATCGGGTAGAGGATCGTCTTGTCCTCTACCCACACGCCGCTCTCCAGCCTCACCCAACTGCGGTCGGTGCTGTAGCGCCATGGAGTGCGCCCCTGAGGGCGGACGGTTTTCAAGCTGCAGGTTTGACCGTCTGCTGGGCGTGTTGATCCTCGAACTGTATCGGGCTTAGGTATCCGAGCGCGGAGTGGAGCCTGCGTGCGTTGTAGACGGCATCGATGAAGCGCGGAAGATCGGCCGTGACGTCCTCGAAGGTTTCGTAGGCCATCAGATACACCGCCTCAACCTTCAATGTTTTCATGAAGCTCTCTGCCTTGGCGTTATCGTATGGATTGCCACGCCGGCCCATCGACCCGACGAGGCCATGATCGGCAAGGAGCTGGCGGTAGAGCTCGGAGGCATATTGCGATCCGCCGACGGATAGCACCAGGCCGGCCCAGTACGATCGCAATGATGCTGGCGATTTCGTCCGCGACATCGTCGTCATTGATGTCGATATCACAGGCGGTGACGGCGATCGTCTGCATCCCGATCGAGATCGGAACACCCGCTTTGTCCGGCTCCTGCCAGCTCTGCCACAGCTCGAGGTCCTGCGGCATCGCGACGTTCGCCTGCCATCCGTAAAACCCGCTCCAGGGGTTGCTCACCCTGTGCCACTTGCCAGGGATTTTGCCGAGATGATCGGGTGTCAGCTTGCTGGCTTCAATGAGTTCGGCGCCAGCTGGAACGATTGGTAAGATGTAAGGCTCGAACGGCGTGCCGATGTTATTTGCGGAAGTCGCTTGGTGGATTCATCATGATTGGCCTCCCCAGTAAAGCTCGGCGGCCACTGCGGCTGGCACTTGCGCGAAAGCGTCAACAAGCGATGCTTTTGGTCTACCGAGAGCATCCGTCGCTGGATGGCCGAACGGAGCTCGGAGGGGCTCGCCACATGATTGAAAAGATTATGGCCCGACCGCCCCCAGTGCACCAAATTCGAGACGCCACGTCTATCTCTCCCCGGCAAGTACTGATGCCGAGGAGTACGCGGTCCCGCCGTCAGGCTTAAGCGAGGCTTGGGGCAAAGATCCAACGAGGGAATCTCTCCGATGGAAGAGCAAACTGTTTCCAGCGCGTTCATGTTATGTACTGTTAGGGACTGTTATGTCCTACCCGATGCCGGGCGTAGCGACCTGATTAATGAAAGCGTATTCGCGAGATGCCACGGTCTTGGGTGGGATCGTCTGTCCACGCACTTTTGGGCCGTCCCGTTTGGCTACCCAACCCAGTCTGAAGCGGGTTTGGGGAACCGGACGACGTCGCTGCCCAGCCATCGCCACAGGGTCATCTCCGAGATTCCGCCAAACTTCGCGCAGATTTGTTGGGCGGTGAGGAGGGCCTCATCGTCTGCGGGTACACATACTCGGGTAGATTGTCGCAGCTGAGAATCTTCACGCAGCGGCATGTGTATCACTCCATAACGGTGGCGCTCTTGGAATGAATGGATCTTACAAAATGAAGGCCCGCCGCGTTAGGGGAAACGCGCTAAGTTAACCATCGATGCTTCTGTTATCGGAACGACTCAAAAATCTGCGTGCTGCGCGTTCTGGAGTTCAGCGCGAGCGAGGTCTTGCTCAGACGATTGCGCCCAAAGGCTGCGGTCGGGCCGAGTTCGACCGACGTAGCGGTTTCAGTAATGCTTTGGGGCAGCGGCCGATGCGCGGGGCGTCCGAGGAGATCGCTATGCTGGCGCGTGGGTGCTGTTTCAGCCCGTTCAGAATTGTCGGCTATTTTTCGCCTTCATAAACGGGCCAGACTTGGTCGGGCGTTACGAAACGGCAGCCGCCGCCCGCTCCCGGAGCGTTGGTGGAACCACCCGGGCGCCGGATGCGCTGGGTCAGCGGCCTCCTGTTTGCGGGAGGACGTTCGATGTCGCCGGCCGGACAAGGCCCTCGACGTAGCGTCCCCACGCTTCGAGCGCCGCCTTGCGTTCATCGAGATAGGCGTGTCGGTTGTAGACGGCGGCCACGCCGTGGATCGTGCCCGAGACGTGATTGAGGATGCGATCGACCACGTGCGGCGCGGTGTTGAGCCTTGCCATGCCGGTGGCGGCTGTGCGCCGAAGATCGTGGAGGATCCAAGCCGCGATCTCCGCCTTTTCCGGATCCTTACCCGCCTCCTTCAACTCGGTGCGAAGCAGCTCAAGCATTATTCGGTCGAGCCGCTGTTTAGCCCTGCTAAACCCAGATACCGGCCGTTCGCCGTTCGTCGTGAACAGGTAAGGGCTGGGCTCAGAGCCGGCCCGATCGGGACGCGGCCGCGATATTTTTGGCACCTCGCCGACGATCTTGAAAGCGAGTTCGGAGAGATGCACCTCGTGAGCCCTGTCGTTCTTTGCCTTCTCGCGCGGTATCGTCCATAGACGTTTGTCGAAATCGATTTCGGACCACTCCGCCCCGCCAACGTCATCGCGCCGCTGCGCCGTCAGCAAGAGCAACTTGAACATCGGGCCAAAAGGCCAGCCGAGCTCGTCACAGCCGACCCAGAAGAGACGGATTTCGGCGTCGGTGAGGGCCCGATCACGCGCCGCCTCCTTCACAACCTTGCGGACCCGGGCGGTTGGGTCGGACGCGATGAGGTCTTCGTCGAGCGCCCATTTGAACAAGGTCTTGAGGCGGGCCAGGGAGCGGTTTGCTTGCACCGGCGAGCCTCGATCGGTGATCCCGTCCAGAAGGTCGACCACGTCCTGACGCGTGATGGACCTAACCGGCCGTTCCCCCCATTTAGGAAACACGTCAACCTTGATCTGTCGCACAAGCTCATTCCAGGTCGATGGCTTAGTATTCTTCCTCGCGTAGCGCTCGACATAACGACTGGCAACCGCCTGAAAAGTATTAGGGGGCACGTTGGCTCCGATGCCGGCAGAGCGTTCACGGATCCGTCTCTCGGCGACAGGGTTGGTTCCGGACTGAGCCCTCTGCATGCTCTGCCGCGCCCGTTCGCGAGCATCCGCGACATTCTCAATAACTGTGGCGGGTGCCGATCGTCTCCCGAACTAGGGCGTGTCGTCAATTGAGCCAGATTGTAACGGCGACGAGGTGAACGGCGGCGAGGAAATTTCTGGCGGTTTTGTCGTAGCGGGTAGCGATGGCGCGAAACTGCTTGAGTTTGCAGAAGAAGTTTTCGATCAGGTGGCGCTCTTTATAGAGTTCCCGGTCGAATTGGCGCGGCGCTAAACGGTTTGACCGGGGCGGGATGACAGCTGATTTGCCGGCGGCGGCGAGCGGCTCGAAGACCCGCTTGTCGGCATCGAAGGCGGTGTCGGCGATCAGCCGATCCGCGGTCATTTGCGGCAGCAGCGCGTCCGCGCCGACCAGATCATGCGCCTGTCCAGGCGACAACAGAAAAGCCAATGGCCTGCCAAGCGCGTCGACTAGGGCATGGATTTTCGAGCTCAGCCCACCGCGGCTGCGGCCGATGGCTTGATCCTCATCTTTTTTTGGGCGCGCCGGCGCTGTGCTGATGGGCCCGGACAATTGTGCTGTCGATCATCGCATATTCGTTGTCGGCATCGGCGGCCAGGTGCTGAAACACTCTGTGCCATAGCCCGTTCTTGGCCCAGCGGCTAAAGCGGCGATGCGTGTTCTTCCAACCGCCAAACCGTTCCGGCAGGTCGCGCCACGGAATTCCGGCGCGATAGCGGTACAACACCGCTTCGACGAACCGGCGATTATCTTGCGCGGTGACACCGACGTCTCCCGGCTTTCCCGGGAACAAGTGTTTGATCCGGTCCCACTGCTCATCGCGCAATCCATATCGGGTCATGGGTCAGCCCTGTACCAAGCCAACTCTCCATGAATCACATTACTTCTAGCCGCGGTAAACTCGTTTTACTTTCTATACTCATGCTCAAACTCGGTATACGTGCACCGTTACAATAATTGACGACACGCCCTAGTTTGCTCCCTACGCGATACATAGCGACCCAGCTCTTCCGGCGCTTTCCGAGATCCGCAGCCCGAAGCCAGGCAACTGAGAATCCCAATACTCTACTCGACCGCTTTTGGGCGGCTTCAGCCTCTCGACGGCAGGTTGTGTCAATTTAATCGTCGGCATGGCGGCTGCTCCGCGGGGGTAACATCTGGGTAACGTTACCCATGTTGTTACCCCGCGCTATTCGCTGTTAGTAACAAGCCGTCACACTAAAACGAATGATTAAAATATGAAAGCGTTCCCAGTGTCTTATGGTGATAAAATGTGTGGTCATGTGGTAAGCAAGCATTTGTCTTCTAAGCGAGTGGTCGCAGGTTCGAGTCCTGCCGGGGTCGCCACTCTATTCATCGCCGGCGACTCTTTTGCCAATCCGAGTTGTATAATACCTGTTTGGACCTCACTGGGTTACCGCCGTCACATCTGCGCCCGCGAGGCCGCTCCCGAAACAGGCTTGCCGAAAACTTTATTCGCTTATTGGCAGCCTATGCATTGCCAAATAAGGGAAGGAAGCAACACCGCGTTCTCGCCAACGCGATCAACAATTGCTGTTGTGGACGTCATATCCACCTCTATTGCACTGAGCAGACACGAGGGATTGGGCGAAGACCTCGCACGAGCACCTTGAGCCAAATCAATTATCTACCTGGCACGCCACCGATGAACCAACAGCGCGAACCGTGGTAGATTTCTTCAAAGCTCACGCTAAAATACTCTCTAACTCCACATTAGGGTCGCGACCCTGTCCCGACCCCGAAACCCGACGAGGCTCGTTGTTGTTAGAAACGATTTTGATAAAAAGCTGGCACGGGCCTTACAGCGATACAATAAGGGACGTTTCCCTGGGGTCTTTGGAAATCGGCGAAGTTTTATATTTTCCAAGCCTGGTATTCATTCCAGAAAAGAATTTTATTGGCTTGTTTTCTTGTGTTTCCTCCGAGACCGGGGTGAAAAATATTAGCTACAACCCTGCCACCGGGGTGCTGAAGGGGGCGAATGCCGGAGAGCGAGACCGGCGGCGGCTGCATAGGATGATAGCGGCATTTTCGAATGCCGCGGAACGGGTCGTGATCGATCTGTTTCCTCACTATGCCGGTCGGATTGAGCGCGGCCGAGCCAGCTTTCGTCCACTCGAAATCACCGGCCGCCAGTATTCGTCTCTAAAGGATGATAAGCTCCTGCACGTGGATGCCTTTCCATCGACCCCCACCCGGGGACGCCGCATCCTGCGGCTTTTCTCGAATATTGATCCGAACGGAAAGCCACGGATTTGGCGTGTGGGCGAGCCATTCGAACCCTTCGCCAATCGGTTCGTGCCGGCGCTCGGCCGCCCGACCGCGGCCGTCCCATGGCTTCTGGCTGCAATCGGCGTTACCCGAAGCCGGCGCACCCCCTACGACCAGCTGATGCTCGGGCTCCACAATAGCGCCAAGCGGGATGCGGCATACCAAGCAGGCACATCTTTTGAGGAGATCGCCTTTCCAGCGGGGTCGAGTTGGCTGTGCTTTACCGATCAGGTCGTTCATGCCGCGATCGCCGGCCAACACGCGCTCGAGCAGACTTTCTACCTCGAAATCGAAGCGATGGCCGAGCCGGAAAACTCGCCGCTCAGAACTCTCGAACGGATGACCAAGCGTAAGCTGTGCTGAACAGGCGCCGTCGTCTCGGTGTAACAACGACTGCTTCGGCCGCAAGTCGCTTGTCCGGGGCACGCCGGTTCCATAAACGAGTCTGATGCCATCCGTGTCCTCACTCGCCAGCCCGATGCGGCGTTCGGCGGCTCGCCCGCTCTCGCCGCTTGTTTGGGTGCTGCATGACGGGAAGGCCGGCATGAGAAGCCAGGCGCTCGGGCTGGCTGAGGCGACCGGCTTTGATCTCGTCGAAAAACCGCTCGATATCGGCTGGCCCTGGCGCAGCCTGCCGCCACAGCTCTGGCCATGGTCGCTTGGCACCGTCGCGCAGAATAAGACAAAGCTTGTCCCGCCCTGGCCCGATCTGGTCATTGGTTGCGGCAGAAACACGGTCATTCCGGCGTTGGCGGTTCGGCATGCCAGCGGCGGCCGTACCGTGCTGGCGCAGGTTCAAGATCCGCGTGTCACACGGTCGGATTTCGACCTGCTTGTCGTGCCCGAGCATGACCGGCTGCGCGGGCCGCGGGTGATCGTCAGCCGAGGTGCGATGCACCGCGTGACACCGGCGCGGCTAGCGGCCGAGCGCCGCCGCTTTCCAGCGCTCGCGGCGATGCCACGACCAATTCTGGCGGTGTTGCTTGGCGGCAGCAATAAGGCTTATCGCCTGACTTTGCCCCGGCTAGGCGAAATTGCCGATGCGATCGCAAGGATATTGGGCACGACCGGCGGATCGGCCTTGGTGACGCCCTCGCGGCGAACCGGAGACGAGGGATGTAAACTCGTGCAAGATCGCCTCGCCGGTCTGCCAGCCGCGATCTGGGACGGGACCGGCGACAACCCCTACTTCGCATATCTTGCTCTAGCCGATGCTGTTCTGGTAACCGCCGATTCGGTGTCGATGATCAGCGAAGCCGCGGCGACCGGCAAACCGGTGCACATTCTAGCGCTCGACGGCGGCAACGCCAAATTCGCTCGCTTTCATCAGCTGATGCAGCAGGGGGGGATTACCCGGCCATTCGCCGGAAATGTTGAATATTGGTCTTATCCGATCCCGGACGATACGGCGCGCGCGGGTGCGGCAGTGCGGGCTCTGGTGCTGGACCGGGTTGAACAACGGCAGCCCGTATGAAGCGGGGGTTTATCTACGGTGGATTGATTGCCGCGATAGCGTTGCTGTTTTTGCTCGTGCCGCAAATCGACCTATCGATCAGCGGCTGGTTTTATTGGCCGCATCGGGGATTTGTACTGCGCGATTGGGCACCGTTGGCTTTCATCTACCATACGGTTCCGTGGATCACCTGGACGGTCATTGTGGTTTTGGCGGTGGGTGGAGCATGGCTCTTTCTGATGAAGCGGCCTTTGTGGCGGCTCGACCGAAAGGCGTTGCTGTTTGTCGCGCTCTCGCTTGCGTTGGGTCCAGGGCTCCTCGCCAACTCGTTGTTAAAGGATCATTGGGGTCGAGCGAGGCCAACGCAGATCGAAGCCTTTGGGGGTTCGCGGCACTTTACACCGGCGCCGTTGCCCGCGGCGGAGTGTCCGAGGAACTGCTCCTTTGTTTCGGGTCACGCCGCACTCGGGTTCTCGCTCGTCGCGTTCGCCTTTTTGTTGCCGGCCGGGGCGGCACGGCGACGCGCTATCGCGGCGGCGCTCGGGTTTGGTGGAACGGTCGGGCTCGTGCGGGTTGCCCAAGGCGGCCATTTTTTGTCGGATGTCGTCTGGGCCGGGCTGCTGGTGTTCGGCACCACCGCGATTTTACATTGGTGGATCGTCGAGAATGACGCGTTGGCGGCTCCTCCGACGATCCGCGGCTGCCGGCTCGTAGGGCGGGGCGCCGCGTCTGCGTGGTCGCGCCTATCGGGCTCCGAGGCCGCCAGATTCGCCACTGCCGGCGTCGCGACCGCCATCCTAGTGATATTTTCGATGGCCTTTGTCGACCGGCCGGTCGCGCTGTACCTGCGCGGGGAAAGTCCTGACTTGCATGCATTGTTTGCTCTAATCGGAAGGCTGGGCGAGTCCTGGGGGTGGCTTGTCCTGTTCGCTTTAGCGTTTGCAAGCCTGCATTGGGGCGGTGAGCTGCCGCGGCTGCGCGGGTCGGCCCCGGCGATGCGCGCCTTTTCGGCGATCCCAGCCTTTTTGTTCGCGGCTATCGCAGTAGCGGGGTTGGCTGCTGACATCGTCAAGATCGGCCTCGGTCGGATGCGGCCAAAACTATTGTTCGGCAGCGACCTTTATGGGTTTACCTGGCTCGCCTTGCGACCCGACCATTGGTCGTTTCCATCCGGTCATACCGCCACGATCGTGGCGTTGGTAACGGCGCTTTGGTGGCTGTGGCCACAACACCTGTTGTTCTACATTGTGGCCGCTGCGATCGTGGCAATGTGCCGAATCGTTGTCGGCGCGCATTTTCCGAGCGATGTCATCGCGGGGGCATTTATCGCCGCACTGACCACGCGAGGTGTGGTTTGGGTGTTTGCGCGTTGGGGAATCGACTTGGCGGCCGCAACCCGAGGTGCGACTGGGTTTTACGGGCTCCCACCATGGCCCTGCCGTCGCATTCGTGAAATCTCGCTGAGCCGCCGTGCGCGCGCCGGCGCTAAACTCAAACCCCCCGCTTGCCCCGGTCACAAGGCGTGTAGTATCGCCTCCGAATGGTGCTGCGGATCGAGACGTTCAATAACGCCACCGGAGGGAACACCCTCTATAAGGCGCTGACCCATCCGAGTGCGGCAAGGCCCGCTCAAAAGCTGCTCCAGACTTTGGCCGACAATTCGCCGGTAGCGATTTGCGATCCGAGTGGTGCGATCGAGCCTTTTGCCGAGCTGTTTGGGCTTGGCGGCATCGATATTGCCGGAGTCTTTGTCCAGCGGATCGAGCGGTTGGGCAGCTGCATTCTCGGTCGATCAGCGGCGCCGATCACGGAACTTGCCGCCTCAAGCGCGCGCTCGGTCTTCGTCGCGGCCTTCGATGCCGAACGGCTGATCACTCACCTTGAGCCGTTTGTTCCCGAGGGTGCGCCAATCTTCAGTCTCGACGCGATGCGGATCCCCGCTTGTCGCCTCACGAAGCGCCACGCCTACCTCGACCCGCTCAACTTCGCGACCAATTTCGCGTTTTTTCGCGACAGCGAGCGACTGCACACCCGTCTGGCAACGGCGAACTACTGGTCAGGCTACAGCAGCCAAGCGGTGACGTGCTGGCTGACTTTGTTCGGCGAGACCGGCGAAATACTCGCCGAATGGTGCGAAAGCTGCGGTCCGGCAGCCGCGAGCATCGTCCTCGACAGCCGCGAGATCCGGGCGCGTTTTGGCTTGGCGGAATTTGCCGGCCAGCTATTTCTGCACATCGTCGGTGCCGCCGGCCACGATATCGTCAAATACGCGCTCGACACCTATGGCGGGGACGATAGCGAAGCCGCGGCCGGTGGCGATCGGTCGCTGTCGTCGACACATGACGCCAACGCGTGGCCGGCCGACCGCTACGCCGGCCTGCCGGCGCCGACCTGCGGCGAACAGGTCGTGCTGTGGATCCAGAACAGTCATCCTGTTCCGATTCCGGCAGGGGCCATCGGGCTCAATCGAATGGGCCGAGATCGCGTGGCGCCAATCACTGAGCCACTCGCGCCCTTCGCCACTCGCGCGGTGGATGTCGGCGAGCTGCTACCAGATTTTGCCTGGCCCGATCAGTTCGAGCTGCGCGCCGGCAAACACATGGTGCGGCCGCGCTATGAAATCGTCGGACGAAACCGCCGCCGAATTGCTCATGTCAATGTCGAGCGCGACGATCTCGATCCCGATTCTAACCTGCCGAGTCTGACGAACTTGCTCGGCAAGGGGTTTCTGCTGCCGGCGCCGGTATTGCCGCGAGACGAGTGGCGGACCGAGGTGCTGCCGACGCCAATGGCGATCCGCCAAACCGAATTGCCGATCGCCGCGATCGTCTACGATGCCGAGGGGAACGAGGTTCTACGTTACCCGTTCGGCCGGCTGCGGCGTGACCATGCGAGCGTCCTCGATCTCGACCGCGCCCCAGGGATCGAGGCGCTGGGCGATGGCTATGGCCATGTCGAGCTGGTTTATGACTTTGCGACCGGCAAGGAGGCCGATGGCTGGCTGCACGCAATCTTCAGGTATCACCGCCGCGATGGCGATCATGCCGCCGAAACCAGCTTTGGCGCGCACGTCTTCAACACAGTGCTGACTTACCGCGACGAACCGCAATCCTACAGCGGCCGGCCACCCGGGCTGTCGACCCGACTGTTTCTGCGCTTAGGTCACGGCAGCTACGATACTTTGTGCCAGCTGATCTATCCCGCGTCGCGCCGGTGGCGGCCTATCAGCGCTACCGAGATCATCCTTTGCGACGGCAACGGCGTGGAGGTGGGTCGCCGGGACTTGGCGATCCCGTGTTCCGGCTCCCGCCTTTGGCGCTACCACGCCCTGTTCGACGCCGTCACGCGGGCGCGCGCCGGCAGCAAGGCTTATGCGGTCATTCGCGATACAACCTGTCGTCTCTTCGGTTATCACGGGCTGCTCGGCGCAGATGGCGCCTTCAGCCTTGATCACATGTTTGGGTTTTAGCGGCCGCCGACGCCTTAAAGTTGCTGCACGGTGAAATAATGTAGTAAGCGTCGAACCGACAGGAGCCGCGATGTCCGAACGTTACCACAGCAAAGTTTTGATCATCGGCGCCGGTCCGGCCGGCTATACTGCGGCAATCTATGCAGCGCGCGCCAATCTCGAACCGCTCCTCGTCACCGGATTACAGCCGGGCGGCCAATTGACGATCACGACCGATGTCGAGAATTACCCGGGCTTTGCCGAGGTCGTTCAGGGTCCGTGGTTGATGGAGCAAATGCAGCAACAGGCCGAGCACGTTGGCGCGCGCGTTGTGGTCGACCTTATCGAGCGCCTCGACCTGGGACAAAGGCCGTTTGCCGCGACCGGCGATTCGGGCGATGTCTATGTCGGCGAGACCGTGATCATCGCCACCGGCGCGCAAGCGCGTTGGCTCGGTCTGCCAAGCGAGGAGATCTTTCGCGGTTTTGGCGTCTCGGCCTGCGCCACCTGCGACGGCTTTTTTTTCCGGGGCAAGGATGTCGTTGTTGTCGGCGGCGGCAATACCGCGGTCGAAGAGGCCCTCTATTTGACCAACCACGCACGCCAGGTAACCCTGGTTCATCGCCGCAATGCACTGCGGGCGGAAAAGATTCTGCAGGACCGGCTGTTTCGTAACCCGAAGATCGACATCATCTGGGACGCGGTGGTCGAAGAGATTCTCGGTGAACCGGAGCCGCCGCGGGTGACGGGGGTGCGGCTGCGCGATGTCCGTGTCGGCCGACTGTTCGACATTCCTTGCGATGGCGTCTTCATCGCCATCGGGCACACGCCAGTGACCGCTCTTGTCGCAGGGCAGCTTCGACTCGATCCGGAGGGCTATATCATTAGCCGGCCGGATTCGACCGAGACCAACATCCCGGGGGTATTTGCCGCAGGCGATGTCAGGGACAAGATTTTTCGCCAAGCGGTCACGGCTGCCGGAATGGGTTGCATGGCGGCGCTCGAAGCCGAAAAATTTCTCGCGGCGCAGGAGGAAGCCACGACAATGCACGCCGCGGAGTAGCGGGCGCTCGTTGCTCCAACCCAGCGTTTGGGGAGTAGGGATGGACTGGGACAAATTGCGGGTGTTCCACGCTGTCGCGGAGGCAGGCAGCTTTACCCATGCGGGCGAATCACTGAACCTTAGCCAGTCCGCGGTCAGCCGGCAAATCAGTGCATTGGAGGAAAGCCTCAGCGTTCCGTTGTTTCACCGACACGCCCGCGGCCTGATTCTTACCGAGCAGGGGGAATTGCTGTTTCGCACCGCGCGCGAAGTTTTTGCCAAACTGTCGATGGCCGAAGGGCTAATCTCGGAATCAAAGGACCGGCCCAAAGGACCTCTAAAGATCACGACCACGGTGGCGTTTGGCTCGACTTGGCTTACGCCGCGGATCCGCGACTTTCTCGATCTCTATCCCGATATCCAAGTCACGATGGTGATCGACGATACCGAGCTCGATTTGTCGATGCGCGAGGCCGACGTGGCGATTCGCATGTCCCCGCCGCGCCAGCCCGATCTAATCCAGCGGCACCTCTTGAGCGTCCCTACTCACGTCTATGCCGCTCCCGATTACATCAAGAAACATGGGATGCCGCAGCAGCCGGAAGATCTCGATAAGCACCGACTGATCGTCTATGGCGAGGATTCGCGGCCTCCGGTGCAAAACGTCAATTGGTTGCTCGATGCCGGAGCGAAGCCTGGGCAGGAGCGCAAGCCGATTCTTGCCGTCAACAACTTCTATGCGATGTTGCGCGCGGTTCTGAGCGGCCTCGGCATAGCCGCATTGTCGGATTTCATCGCTGTCGAACACACCGACCTCATTCGGGTATTGCCGGAACTAACGGGCCCGCCGATCGAGGCCTATTTTGTTTATCCTGAGGAATTGCGCGCCTCCAAGCGCATTAGCGTTTTCCGTGATTTTCTGCTGCGCAAGGTCGCCGAAAGCCGGCTCAGCTGAACCAGGAAAAACGGCGAAGCCCTAAATGGATTCTCGGTTTTACAGAGGATTGCGGTTTTTGCAGACGTGCTAGACGAAATTCCCGGTGGTACTCGTCATCCAAAAAAAGCATCTTCTCAGCACGCGATGGTACATCGCAAAGGGTTTTCGCGGTCGTTACCGTGAATAAAGGTTCCCGAGTTATGCTCGGGAAGAGGGTCTTCGGACCCTTACGTCTCCCAGACGTGAAGCCTCCCTGTTCAAACTTGGCCCCGGCATGTCCGGGGCCATTTTCTTCTTTGACGTCTGTTTGACATCATTGAAGTGGTCTGCTTATTGCCCCGGCACGTCCTAATTCGCCGGCATCCTCTGTTGGTCAATCAACGCTGCGATCAGGTCACAAAAAAGGGCGGCCGAAGCCGCCCGGGTAGTTCGCACCTTGCTTTTGGTTCGCCCGCGATAGGCGCGGCCGAACCCGGCAGCCGCCTCGGATCAGTTCATCAGCCCGTAGAATTTGCCTGCGTTCTCGCAGGTCATTTTGTAGGTGACCTCGGCAGGCAGATGCGCGAACTGCTCGTCGATATACTTCTTCGAACTCTGGCCACACCCCGTCCGGATGCGGGAAGTCCGAGCCCCACATCAGAGTTTCGACCCCCATATCCTCGATCAGTTTGGTGCCGACCCGGTCATACTGGAACGTCGCGCGGCACTGGTTGCGCCAGTACTCGCTCGGCAGCTTCTTCAGCTTGAGGTCCTGATATTGGTCCTTGTATTCGAAATCCATGCGGTCGATCACATAAGGTATCCAGCCGATGCCGCTCTCGCCAAAGACAACGCGAATGTTCGGGAAGCGCTCGAACACCGCCGCACCCATCAGGTCGGTCAGGATCGTCGCCAAGGTCATCTGGAAACGGCACAACCCGCTATAGGTCATGCGGCGGGCGATGGCCGGGTCTAGGGATTTGCGCAATTCGGGATCGGTTGCCGGGAAGGTGTGGAAATGCAGCGGCAGCTGGGTCTCGTTCACCGCCTCCCAGAGAGGATCCCACATCGGGTGCCACATCGGCGTCATATGCCAGGAGCAGGAGAGCTCGACGCCCTTCATGCCCAACTTGGCAACCCGGCGGACTTCCCGCGCGGCACCCTCGATGTTGTTGTAGGGCAGACAGGCTAGACCGATCATGCGGTCGGGATAGTAGCTGCTGAAATTGTGCATGAAATCGTTATAGATGCGCAGCATCTCGTCGGCCGCTTCCGGGTCCTTCATCTTGGCGCAAGCGGCCAGGATGCCGTAGATGACCTCGGCGTCGACGCCGTCGCGGTCCATGTCCTTGACCCGCAGATGCGGATCGCCTGGCCGCCGCATGCCCTTTTTGAAATAGTCGTCATACAGCCCGGCCTCGGCCATCTTGTCGGCGCGCAATTGCTTGCCAGGGACCCACGGCGTGCCGGTGGCGCCGACGCCGCCACAAAGACCGTACTCAGCGCCGCTATTGTCGGTCCAACGCTCGGTGCCGTCCGGCTGCTTGGCGACATAGGGCATCAGATCTCTGAGCTTGCTCGATGCGTTCGAGGTGAACAGATCGGGCGGCAGCCAGAGCATGTCGAGATGACAATCGGCCGAAATTCGCTGGTATTGCATAACGCGGACCTCCAGTCAGGTTGACCCGGGCGAAACAAGATCGTGCGACACCGTAACTTTAGGTACATTTTCAAGCGGCAACCTAGATTGATCTGTGCAGGTCTCCGATGCAGGCCGCTCAACCCTGCCGAGCCAGTTGACAGGTACAGCGCGGCCGCGGCGGATTAGCAACAAATTATGTCTATCACCCTGCATGAGGCTGTCACTCGCGAGAGCGACATAACCCGCGTCATCCGCCGCAAGCAGCGGCGTTTTCGCCGGGCTAAAAAGCAGCTAACTTGATGACTCAATTTGGAGTTGGTCGCGCGGCTCAGCGCGAGGGGAGAGCGATGATCTACCCAGTCATTCTTTCCGGCGGATCTGGGACGCGGCTATGGCCAATGTCGCGCACCCTGTTCCCCAAGCAGCTGCTTCGGCTGCTTGGCGACGACAGCCTGCTGCAGCAGACCGTGCGGCGCGTGGCCGATCCCAGCCGTTTCGCTGCACCGCTCCTCGTCGCCAATGAAGAGCACCGGTTCATCGTTGCCGAGCAGCTGCGCGAGGCGGGGGCGCGATCGCGCGCGTTGCTGCTCGAACCCGTCGGGCGCAATACCGCCCCCGCCGCGTGCATCGCCGCGTTGATCCTGGCCGAGACCGAGCCGCAAGCCCTGATGCTGCTGCTGCCGTCGGATCACATTATCGGTGACGAACCGGCTTTTGCCGCGGCGATCGACCGCGCTGGGGCCGCCGCTCGCGCTGGCGCCCTGGCGACGTTTGGCATCACCCCGGAGCGACCTGAAACCGGTTACGGCTATATCCGGCGCGGCGCTCCCGTTGACGGGATTCCCGGCGTGTTTCGGGTGGCCGAATTTGTTGAAAAGCCTGAATTGGACGTAGCCGAAGAGTTTGTCGCCTCAGGTGAGCATTTCTGGAACGGCGGCATGTTTCTGTTCCCGGCGGCGCTGTTCCTCGACGAATTGGAGCGCATGAGGCCGGATATCGTCGGCGCGTGTCGAAGCGCTCTCGCCGGTGCGCGGCGTGACGATGATTTCATCCGCCTCGACAAGGCGGCGTTCGAGACCTGCCCCGCTGATTCGATCGATTATGCCGTTATGGAACACACGTCGCGGGCAGCGGTCGTGCCCGTGGGCATGGCATGGAGCGATGTCGGTTCGTGGGATGCGTTGTGGGAAATCAGCGACAAGGACGAGGCCGGCAACGCGATCGCCGGCAATGTCATCGCCGAGGACACCCGCAATTGCTATCTTCGCTCGGAGGCCGGACTTGTCGCCGCGATCGGCATCGAAGACCTCGTCGTGGTCGCCACCGGCGACGCGCTGATGCTGGCGCCGCGCAACCGAACGCAAGAGGTGCGGCGGTTGGTCGCTCGGCTCGCCGCCGAGCGGCGCGACGAGAAGGATGCGTTGCCGACGGTGCATCGCCCCTGGGGCACCTACCGCGCGCTGCATAACGGCCACCGGGTCCAGGTCAAGCACATCACGGTCAAACCTGGTGGAAGGCTATCCCTTCAGATGCACCATCACCGCGCCGAGCATTGGATCGTCGTCCAAGGCACGGCCAAGATCCGCCGCGGCGACGAGGAATTGATGCTGACCGAGGATCAATCGACCTACATTCCCCTCGGCACGGCACACCGGCTCGAGAACCCCGGCAAGATCCCGCTGCATCTAATCGAGGTCCAGTCGGGAAGTTATCTCGGCGAGGACGACATCATTCGCTTCGAAGACAGCTACGGCCGCAGTTAACGGCCGGGAGCGGCGGCGATCACGTTTTCGCAACCTCGTGCTGGGCGAGATGTTCGAGCACGCGGACAAGCCCGGAATGATCCCACCCTTTGCCGCCAAGAGCTGCCGCGGCGTTGAACAGCTCCTGCGTCGTTGCGGTATTGGGCAGCGACAGGCTCAGCGCGCGCGCGCCCTGCAATGCGAGGCTCAAATCCTTTTGATGCAGTTCGATGCGGAAGCCTGGATCAAAGGTGCGCTTGATCATCCGCTCGCCGTGAACTTCGAGAATGCGCGAGGAGGCGAACCCGCCCATCAGCGCCTGCCGAACCTTGGCAGGGTCGGCGCCGGCGCGCGAGGCGAAGAGCAATGCCTCGCCGACCGCCTCAATGGTCAACGCTACGATGATTTGGTTTGCGACTTTTGTTGTCTGGCCGGCGCCGACCTCGCCAACCAGGGTGATGTTCTTCCCCATCAGATCGAGTAGCGGCTTGACCTTGTTAAAGTCCAATTCGGCGCCGCCGGCCATGATCGTCAACGACGCCGCCTTGGCGCCGACTTCGCCGCCCGAGACCGGCGCATCGACATAGCCGCAGCCCTTTTTGGTGATCTCGGCGGCGAATTCCTTGGTCTCGATCGGCGAGATCGAGCTCATATCGACGACGATTTTTCCCGGCGACAATCCCTCGGCGACGCCGCCCGGATCGAACAGCACATTCTTGACGTCAGGCGTGTCGGGCACCATCAGGATGATGATTTCGGAGCGCTCGGCGATTTCCTTCAAAGTGTCGCAGATCGTGGCTCCCGCCTCCCGCACATCCGCCGGCAGCCGACGCTTGCCGAACACGAAAAGCTGGTGCCCGCCTTTGATCAGGTTGAGGGCCATCGGAAGCCCCATAATCCCGAGCCCGATAAAACCGATTTTCATGATCCCCTCCTGATCGCATTGGCGAGTTTCGACTAGTCCCACACTGCCTAGTTTTGACTAACGTCTCAAGCGCCCGCCGAGGCGCACCCGCCTTCCAAATATGCTAGAACTGAACTCAGCGGCAATCAGAGGTGCGGCAGTGAGCCGGAATGCGGTCGACTACGAGAAAGATTTTTTCGCCTGGACAATGGAGCAGGCGCGCCTTTTGCGCGGCGGCGATTTTCCCGCCATCGATGCCGCCAACATCGCCGAGGAGATCGAGAGCTTGGGGCGCAGCGATCGGCGTGAGTTGGAGAGCCGCTTGACCGTCCTCGTATGCCATCTTCTGAAATGGCAGAAGCAGCCCGATCTGCGATCGAAGAGCTGGTCGGCGACGATCCGCGGGCAGCGCCGCCAAATTGAGAAGCTGTTGCGGGAGTCGCCGAGCCTTCGTCCATTCGTCGGAAATGCGTTGAACCAAGTTTATCGCGATGCGTGCGAGGATGCCGCAGAGGAGACCGGGCTCGCCGAGACCGATTTTCCGGCCGAATGTCTGTTTTCACTCGACGACGTTCTTGCGCGCGATTTCCTGCCCGGGCTCTAGCCGCGGGCGAGGCATTGGAGGCTACCGATGGACAGAAATGCCGCGGATTTGCCGCCGGCCTATTCGATCGCGCGTCCCCGGGCGATTGCCCGAGACAGGCCTCCCGGACGAACGTTCCCGCCGACCTGCCCGTTTTCGCTCGACGAAATGCTATTGCGCGCGTATTTGCCCGAGCAGTGAGCGCTCGCATGGATGATGAGGCCGCTTCTGCCGCAAGCGGCATCTCGCGGCTCGGCGCGAAGTTGCTGACTTCGTTCGCCACAGCGGCACTGTTTTTCGGGCTAGTGGCGCCCGTCGGCATCGTCACGCGGCTGGCCGGTCGAGACCGCTTGCGCCTCCGCCACGACCCCGCCCGGGCTAGTTATTGGATTAAGCGGTCCGCGACGGCCGAACGGCCAACCGCAATGACACGCCAGATCTGACGATACAGCACGCGATGCGCATTCTCGGAATTTCAGCCTTCTACCACGACAGCGCGGCGGCGCTGGTCGAGGACGGCCGGATCGTCGCCGCGGCCCAGGAAGAGCGCTTTACCCGCAAGAAATACGATAGCGGCTATCCCGCCAATGCCATCGCCTATTGCCTGGCGGAAGCGGGCGCGGCATTGCAAGACATTGATTACGTCGCGTTCTACGACAAGCCGTTACTGAAGTTCAATCGCCTGATCGAGACCTATCTCGCTTTTGCGCCGCACGGCTTTCGCTCGTTTCGCGAGGCGATCCCGCTGTGGCTTGGCCAAAAGCTGTTCCAGAAACGGGCGCTGATCAAAAAGCTTAACTCGGCAGCGCCCGGTTTCGATTGGGAAAGCCGGCTGCTGTTTTCCGAGCACCATCTAAGCCACGCGGCATCGGCGTTTTACCCGTCGCCGTTTGATGACGCGGTGATTCTAACAATGGACGGGGTCGGCGAGTGGACAACGACTTCGGCGGCACTCGGCGCGGCCAGCCGAATAACCATGCTGAAGGAGATCCATTTCCCGCACTCCCTCGGCCTATTGTACTCGGCCTTTACCGATTTCACCGGCTTTCGGGTCAATTCTGGCGAATACAAGGTCATGGGGCTTGCTCCCTACGGCGAACCGCGGTTCGCACAGATTATTCTCGACCACCTTATCGATCTGAAGGCGGACGGCAGCTTCCGGCTCAATCAGGAGTATTTCGATTATTGCGCCGGGCTGCGGATGACGAACGGGCGGTTTGCGGGCTTGTTCGGGGTCGCGGCGCGACGGCCCGAAGAATGGATCGAGCCGGTACACATGGACCTCGCCGCCTCAATTCAGAACGTCACCGAAGAGGTTATCCTGCGGCTGACGCGCTCATTGGCGGCGGAGACGGGTGCTCGCAATTTGTGCCTTGCGGGCGGTGTCGCGCTCAACTGCGTCGCCAACGGGAAGGTTCTTCGCGACGGCAAATTCAGCCAGATCTGGGTGCAACCTGCGGCGGGGGATGCCGGCGGCGCGCTCGGCGCGGCCCTCGCCGCCTATCATCTCGAACTCGATCGCGCGCGCTACTCATCAAACGAGATCGATGGCATGTCCGGCGGCTTCCTCGGTCCAGCGTTTGACGATCGGCAGGTCCGTGCGCGGCTGACCGCGGCCGGCGCGGTTTTTACCGAACTGAGCGACAGTCAAGTTATCGATCGCACCGCGAGTGCGCTTGCCGACGAAAAGGCGGTGGGATGGTTCCAAGGGCGTATGGAATTTGGGCCGCGGGCGCTGGGGGCGCGCTCGATCCTCGCCGATGCGCGCAGCCCGATGATGCAGCGCACCCTCAATCTCAAGGTCAAATATCGCGAGAGTTTCCGGCCATTCGCTCCATCGGTGTTGCGGGAAGATGTCGCCGACTGGTTCGAACTCGACGGTGACAGCGCATACATGCTGATCGTGGCCGATGTCGTTGGGCCGCGGCGGCGCCCGATGAGCGAGGCCGAGCGCCGTCTGTTCGGGATCGACAAGCTGAATGTGCCGCGGTCACACATCCCGGCGGTCACGCATGTCGATTATTCGGCGCGCATCCAGACCGTGCACCGCGAAACCAATCCGCGCTACCATGCTTTGATCAGCCGGTTCAAAGCGCTGACGGGCTGCCCGGTGCTGGTCAACACCAGTTTTAATGTCCGCGGTGAGCCGATCGTCTGTACGCCCGAAGACGCCTTTCGTTGCTTTATGGGCAGCGAGATCGACGTGTTGGTGGTCGGTAATTGTTTTTTGCTTAAGGAGAAGCAGGACCCGGCTCTTCGCCTCGACTATCGCGACCGCTTCGACCCCGATTGACGAAGCGCAGCTCCGCATTTCGGGAGTTCGCCCGACCCGTGCCGATCCCTTGTGTTTTGGCCGCCAATCGGTAACCGTTCATCGCTAAAGCGCGGGAGGCAACGCATGGCGAAGACCAAGATCGGCGTCGTCGGCTGCGGCGGCCGGATGGGTAGAATGTTGGTTGCCGAAATCGCGGCGACCGAAGGCTGCAGCGTCGCCGGCGGTAGCGAGGCGCCGGGCAGCGGCTATGTCAATCAGGATATCGGTGAACTGGCCGGCCTCGGGCGGATCGGCATTCCGATCGGCGAGACGGTCGACAAGCTGATGCGCGACAGCGACGTCGTGCTCGAATTTACATCGCCCCTGGCAACGGCCGAGCATGCTGCCCTCGCCGCCACCCTGGGTAAGGCGATGGTTATCGGCACCACCGGACTGTCGCCCGAGCAAGGTGACGTGGTGCGTGAGGCGGCGCGCAGCATACCGATCGTTTGGGCGCCCAATATGAGCCTTGGCGTCAACGTGCTGCTCAGCGTCGTTGAGGAGGTGGCGCGCCGGCTCGGTCCCGACTGGGATATTGAGATTATGGAAATGCACCATCGCGGCAAGATTGATGCGCCGTCCGGGACGGCACTTGCGCTCGGCCAGGCCGCCGCCGCCGGACGTGAGGTCGTGCTCGAACAGGTCGAGCAGCGCGCCCGCGACGGGATTACCGGGCCGCGGCGGCCAGGCGATATCGGCTTTGCGGCGTTGCGCGGCGGAGATGTTACGGGCGACCACCATGTGGTTTTCGCCGGTGCCGGCGAGCGCCTGGAACTGATCCATCGGGCGACCACCCGAGCAATCTATGCGAAGGGGGCGGTCCGGGCCGCTCGCTGGGTGGTTGGCCGGCCGGCCGGGCTCTATGGGCTAAAGGAAGTCCTGGGTCTCTGAATCGTCAATCTGCACCAGGATCAGCCTGGCGCCTCGGGGCCAAGCGCCGCCCGCCAGCGCGCCAGGGCTTCTCCGATGATCGTGGCGAGCTCTCGGCGAGCCTGCGGCGCCAGAAAATCGCCGATCGCCAGGAAGCGGCCATGCGAAGCGACGTAGAGGCGGTTCGAACTCGGCGTCACGCTCTTCGAGCACGACGCGCAGCCAGAACGGCTGGAACATCCATACGCGACGGTTCCCGTGTGCGCTGATGCGTTCGACGGTAAACGCATCGCCCGCCAGGCGGAGGATCTCGCGGCGCCGAGCCCTGTGGTAAGTGATGCGGAAGGCGATGTAAACGAGAGCGACATCGAGCCCGAAGAAACCGGTGACGGGCCAGGCGCCAATCGATACGAAACCGATGCCGACGGCGAGGCTGATCAGCCCCAGCCCCAGCATCAACAAATGAAACCCGGGCGCCGGTAGGCTGCAGTGCGGCAACAGGACGCGCTCAAACCCAAACTGACCGCCCGACGCCGAGGAAATGTGTGCGGAAGAAGAATTCATGGCGGGCCAAACACTATGCTGCCGGCAAAGTTGCGTAAAGCCGGACAGCGATCTTGGGCTGTCGGATAGCGCTGTTTGCTGCGAGCGCGCTGCGCTCTAAACTCGCACCCGATGCGAACGATGTCGAAACGCGAAATTCGCGAATTTTACCGGCGATTGGCAGAGACCCGGCCGATCCCGCAGACCGAGCTCGAATTCATCAATCCCTTTACGCTGCTGATCGCGGTCGTACTTTCGGCTCAGGCCACCGATGTCGGCGTCAACAAGGCGACAGTGCCGTTGTTTGCCCTCG
This sequence comes from uncultured Alphaproteobacteria bacterium, assembly GCA_963777435.1. GTDB lineage: Bacteria > Pseudomonadota > Alphaproteobacteria > ATCC43930 > CGMCC-115725 > AP-15. The sequence goes on along the minus strand of CAVZQT010000002.1, from coordinate 1,005,114 downwards.
CCGACACACCCGAGAAGATGCTAGCGCTCGGCGAAGAGCGTCTGATCGAGATGATCCGGACGATCGGTTTGTTCCGAACCAAGGCGAAAAATGCCATCGCGCTGAGCCGGATGCTTGTCGATCAGCATGATGGGGAGGTGCCGCGCGACCGGGCTGCACTCGAAGCCCTACCGGGGGTCGGCCGCAAAACCGCGAGCGTCGTGCTTAACGTGGCTTTTGGCGAACCGACAATTGCCGTCGACACGCACATCTTTCGCGTCGGCAACAGGACCGGCCTGGCACCCGGGAAAACCCCGCTAGAGGTCGAGTTGGCGCTCGATAAGCGCACCCCGCCGGAGTACAAGAAATACGCGCATCACTGGCTGATCTTGCACGGCCGCTATGTCTGCAAGGCGCGAAAGCCCGACTGCCCGAGCTGCGTGGTCGCCGATCTTTGCCATTACCCGGCGAAAACCGGCCCTACCGAGTTGATCGCAGCACGCGCGAGCGGGGGCGAGCCTCAAGTTTTGGCCGAACCCCGCCCTCGCCGCAGGCGGCGGCCGGCGGAACAGCCAAAGATAGTCGTCAGCTTGCGACGCGGACGGGCGTCACGTCAGAGGTAACCTCGCCCCCCGCTTCGCCGCCGGGCTGCGCCTGGATGTCGCCCGAAATCTGGCCGCCGCATTCGATCTCGATCTGACCATAGCGGATCGTTCCCGAAACCCGCCCGGTCGCCTTGATCAGGAGGCGCTTGCGGACTACGAGATTGCCCTCGAAACGGCCTCGAACCTCGGCTTCATCGATCGAAGCGGAACCCTTAAACAAGCCCGAACTCGGCGATGTCGACATCGCGGCAATTCGTCAGGTTCGCTTCGACGCTGCCCTCGATGAACAGTTTGTCGCAGGAGTTGATCTCGCCCGACAAAGTGATTTCCGGGCCGACGCTGAGGCGACGCAACTCGCTGTTCGGCCGCGGCTGTTCGGCAGCGTCACTAGGGCGTCGCGCCGAATCGGCCAGACGCACCGGGTCAAGAGGCCGCGGCGAATCACTCGGACGCGCCAAATCGGACATTCGTGGCGGCACGATCGGAGGCCGGGCCGGCGCACCAGTACTTGGTGCGACAGCCGGCCGGGTGGGCTTCATCGGGATGCCCAAATCATCGGACGACTCTGCCATTTTACGATCCTCTGTCTCGCTTCGCTTGCGGCTGAACATGGGTCGGAACCCGCTCGAAATTGTTGCAGGGAGGCCTAGCCCGCAGGCCGAGCCGCGGATAGCGGCGCGTCCCGCGGCAACGCTTCGAACACATGCACCATAAAGGCTGTGGCGATCACGGGCGCCACGAGGTTGACGAGCGGCAGTGCGAACAAACCGGTGATCGCGATCCCGCCTAAAAAGATCTGCCCGGCATGGCGACGCCGCAATCTGTTCGCCGCCGCCGCGTCGAGCCGTCTCAATGCCACCACTTCGTAATACCCCCGACCGAAAAGATAGCCGTTCAGCGTCAAAAAGAGAACGAGATTTATTCCGGGCACCAGCAGGTAGAGCGGCAACGCGAGCAGATTAAGGAAGATTGTCGTCGCCGTGAGCCGCCACGTCACGGCCGCGATTTCGCTCCAGGATTGGGCGCGCGGCGGGCTTTTCGGGCGATAGTCGCGGGCTTCAACCGCGGCCGCCACGCGGTCGAGGAAGAAGCTCATCATGAGTGTAGCGACTGCCGGGAACAGCAGCCAACTGAGTGCCAAAACAGCGAACCCACCCGCCAGGTCGATAACCCAATCGAGCGGTCGCCACGTAAACCAGACGACATCGTAGAGTACCGCGTCGACGGTGGCCCACAACAGCGCAAACGTGATCGCCGACAGCCCGAGACCGAAGGCCACCACCCGCCGCAACTGCGGGAGCGAAAGCGCCGCAACGGCGCGCAACAAAGCGATCACCACAGCACCCGGTTTGTAGTGCAGGCCGACCGCCGGGCCAATCGCCACCCTCGCTGCGCCCACGCAGCGCGGCAACAGCAACGCAACCAAAGCGCCATTGACAATGTTGATCTTTCGCCTGCCGCGTCCGCGCATATGGGGCTCTAGCAGTGGTGCGGCGGCGTATAAAGTAGGTTTTGGAATCCGAACGCGATGCTTATGTCGAACAGCTACAGGTGTGCATGATGGCCGGGGAAGATTTTAAACCTTTGGTTCAGGAGGGCCTCCCGCATCCGTTGGGTGCAACCTGGGACGGGGAAGGCGTCAATTTCGCGCTGTTTTCAGCGCATGCGACCGGCGTCGAGCTTTGCCTGTTCGACGATACCGGGGAAGACGAGATCGCACGGATCGAACTGCCCGAATTTACCGACGAGATCTGGCACGGCTATGTATCGGGCGTCGGCCCGGGGACGATTTATGGTTATCGCGTCCATGGCCCCTACGAGCCCGACAACGGCCACCGCTTCAATCCCAACAAGCTCGTGCTGGACCCGTATGCGCGCGGACATTTTGGCGATCTGACATGGGATCCGGCGGTGTTCGGCTATCAGCTGGAGAGCTGGAGACGACACCACCTTCGACGAGCGCGACAGCGCGCCCTTCATGCCCAAATCGGTGGTTGTCGATCCCAATTTCGATTGGCAGGGCGAACCCAGCCGGCGCGCCGTCCCGTGGGAGCACACGGTCATCTACGAGACGCATCTGCGCGGCTATACCAAGCTTCATCCAAACCTCCCGGAGGAATGGCGCGGCACCTACAAAGGTTTGTCGGATGAGGTCATCGACTACATCAAATCGCTCGGCGTCACCTCGGTCGAGCTGCTGCCGATCCACACTTTCATCAATGACAGCCTGCTGCTCGACAAAGGCCTGACCAATTACTGGGGCTACAATTCGATCGGCTTCTTCGCTCCCGACCCGCGCTATGCGCATGAACGCGAGCAGACGTTGCGCGAATTCAAGGAAATGGTGGCGCGCCTGCACGATGCCGGGCTCGAGGTCATCCTCGACGTCGTCTACAACCACACCGCCGAAGGCAACGAACGCGGCCCGACCCTGTCGTTCAAGGGCATCGACAACGCCTCCTACTACCGGCTGCTGCCCGATCAGCCGCGCTACTACATCAACGACACCGGCACCGGGAACACGCTGAACCTCAGCCATATGCGCGTGATCCAGATGGTCGCCGACAGCCTGCGCTATTGGGCGGGCGAAACCCATGTCGATGGCTTTCGATTTGATCTCGGCACTATTCTCGCGCGCGAGATCAACGGTTTCGATTACCAGAGCGGGTTTCTGAAAGCCTGCTGCCAGGATCCTGAACTGCGCAGCGTCAAGCTGATCGCCGAGCCCTGGGATTGCGGGCCGGGCGGCTACCAGGTCGGCGGCTTCCCACCGGGATGGGCCGAATGGAACGACAAGTTTCGTGATGTGGTGCGCGACTTCTGGCGCGGCGAAGCGCCGGCGAGCGAGCTGGCGCCGCGGCTATGCGCTTCGGGCGATTTGTTCAACCATCGCGGCCGAAAACCCTGGGCCTCGGTCAATTTCGTCACCGCCCATGACGGGTTCACCCTTAACGACCTCGTTTCCTACAACGACAAGCACAACGAAGCGAACGGCGAGGACAATCGCGACGGGAATTCCGATAACAGGTCCTGGAATTGCGGCGCCGAGGGCCCGACCGACGACCCCGAGGTGAACGCGTTGCGGGCCCGGCAGATGCGCAATATCCTCGGCACGCTGTTGTTGTCACAGGGCACCCCGATGCTGCTCGCCGGCGACGAGTTCGCGCGCACCCAGGACGGCAACAACAACGCCTATTGCCAAGATAACGAGATCAGCTGGGTCAATTGGGACATCGCGGAGAAGGGAGAATCCCTGATCCGCTTTGTGCAAAAGCTGACGGCGCTTCGCCATAAATATCCGATCCTGCGCCGAACCCGCTTCCTGACCGGCATCTACAACGAAGAACTCGGCGTCAAGGACGTGACCTGGATCAACGCCGGGGGTCACGAGATGAAAGCCGAGGAATGGGGCGATCTGACGATGGAGTGCTTTGGCATGCTGATGGATGGCCGCGCCCAGCCGACCGGCATCCGCCGCCGCGGCGAGGACGCGACCTTGTTGATGGTGCTGAACGCCTATCACGATCTTGTCGAATTCACCCTACCAGAGACCGCCGGCGGCTCGAACTGGTCGCTGTTGATCGACACTAATCTCGACGAAGACGCCGAACTCGGCAATTTTGCTACCGGCGAGCCCTACGGCGTTACTGGCCGTTCGCTCCTGCTGTTCGTGCTCGAACCCGACAAGGCCGCCGCCCGTTAGCCGGCGCACTCCCGTGAAACCCGCGGGTGCGGCGGGGCGCACCCTTCACCGGCGTCGCCGTCTCGGGTATGAAGCGGTGCACATAGAATTGTCAGACACGATGATCGTTAATCTCAACAAATACCGGAAGCAGCGCGAGCGCGCCGAAGCTGATCGGCGAGCAGCCGAAAACCGGGTGCGCTTTGGCACCACGAAGAAGGTTCGCGAACAGGACCGGCGTGAACGCGAGCGCGCTGAGAAATCGATTGACGATAAAAAACTCGACTGAGCGAACCGCGCTCGTCTTCCGTGACCGGTGCACCGCAAGCTTCGCGTTGGGCAGCGAGCCGATGCGGCCTTCAGGATCACATCAGGGCGTTAGGTGTTCGCAACCTGACTGTAACAAAACGCGCGCCACGACACGATTTGCCACGACTTCGCACGCCAACTTCGGGGAGCGGCGCGGCCGTCACCCGCGATTGCGCCGGCCGTGCACGCCTGGTTAATCTGCGCCGGCACCGGGTGCGGCGACCGCGCGAGGCGCCCGGGACACCACTTCGGCATCCTGCGGCACCGCCTTGCCATGCGTTTCGTGCGCCAGAAAGGTGAAAGCCAGCGCGATTGCCAGACCGCAGAACGCGAGGAACATAAACGCGGGAAAAACCGCCCCCTCGGTTGCCGCGGGCTTGAGAACATTGCTGGTTCCAGCGATGACGGCAAGGCTCAGCGGTCCAACAATCTTGCCGACCCCATTAGCCGCTTGCCCCAAACCCGACGCGCGCGCCCCCATCCGTACCCCATAGGCTTCCGGCGTGTAGGGCGCGAGATTCGAAAATCCACCCGAATTGAAAAAATCGGTCAATGCCAAGGCAACGACAAACAGCGATATGCCGCCGAGGATGGTCGAGTGAAAATAGGCGGCGGCCCCGAGACACAAAAAGACGCCAAGACCGTGTACCTGACCCAAGCGACGGCGCCCAAGGACCGGCGCCAAGAACGAGAACAGGAACTTGCCGGCGATCCCGGCGGCGGTGACATAGACAAAGTAATGCGCGGCCTGCCGCACCGATATCGCCATCAGCTGGGCGACGATGGTCGGACCCCACAGAAGCATGCCATAGCCCGCAGTTGCCGCACCGCCCCAGGCGAGGAGGGTCAGCCAGAATAAGCCGGGACGGGAGTAAAGCTCGGCCAGGCTAGCGCGCGGCGGTGCGACGGGGACGATACTGGGCAATGGCACTGCGGAAAGGGGAAGATCCAGCAGGTTCGCGACAGTCGCCTGCGCCTCGTGATAGCGGCCTTTGGCGATCAGCCAACGTACCGATTTCGGAACAAAGAACAACACACCCAAACCGATAAACGCCGGCACCACACCGAGCGCGGCGATCCCGCGCCAGCCGATCAGGCCGAGCAACGCAGCCACTGTCGACGAGGCCAAAAATACACCGAGCGTCGCCGAAATCACAAACAGGCTGGCGACCACAGTACGGTGCCGGGTTGGCGTAATCTCGACGATCATTGTCGTCGCTGGCGCAAATGACCCACCCAGCCCAAAGCCAACGAGAAAGCGCAACGCCGCGAACAATGCCCAGGCGCCGTCCGGAATAACCGCGATCGCCGCAGCGCCAAAGGCGCAGATAAAGGTGCCGCTGACGATCAGCGCCTTGCGGCCCCAAACGTCGGACAACGCCCCCCAGCACAACGCGCCAAAAATGGCGCCAATGCCGCCACCCAACAGGATGATCGCCGACTCGCCATAGGCCAGGTGCCATCGCGGCCCCAGCACCGCGACGAGGAAGCCGACGCTAAAGAAATCGAAGAAATCGGCGACCCCGACCAGCGAGAGCAGTGAGAACGCCGTCCAATACCGCCGATGCAGCGGACAGCGATCGAATACCGATAACAAGTCATCAGAGCTGGCAATTGCCATCCTGTTCCTCCCATCCATGATGCCGCCCCGGCTTTCCTTGCGGCCACGCGGTGTTCAGCACGACCTGTGGAATTCTCCGCTGGCCCGGCGGCTCGTTACCCTGTCACCGTGAGAATTACCACCCCGAGACCATCAAGACCAAGCCGATCCTGTCGATCGGCTTGTCAGAGAGGATCTAGGAGCTTATTCGCGCCAGCCCTGATAACGCGATTGGCGAGCGGCGGCGACCGCAGCTCACGGTTAGTCGTTGACCGGCAGTCAATGACTTCTTACCCAACAGAGACTAATGTGTTGTAGTAAGTCGTTTGATCATCGGCTTTACGAGACGTCCCGAATGAAATTTCGGCAGATTTTGTCCTTTGGCAGCGATTTTGAGATTGGCGGTAGCGGCAGGATGCTGCCACTCGAAGGTTTGCGGGCAATTGCTGTCAGTTTGGTATTCATTCAGCACTATTGCATGCAGTTTATCACATAGGGACACCTCTCTGGTCTGACATTAAATATTACAATAGTTGGCAGAAATTTTGGCAACTGTGGTGTTGAGTTGTTTTTTGTGCTGAGTGGCTTTTTAATCTATGGCATATTGTTGCGGAGGCGTCCGCCGTTTTCGATTTCATGGGTCAGCGATTGCAAAGGCTTTATCCCGCCTTTATCATTTCTGTCGTGCTCGGGATTGTGGTCGATTTGTGGCGTGCTACTCCTAAAATACCCGGGGACTTTGGTAGTGCGATGACTTACCTAGCAGAAAATCTGCTTTTTCTTCCCGGGTTATTGCCAATAGAACCTATATCAGCTCCGAATTGGAGTTTGAGCTACGAGTGGTGGTTCTATGCCACGGCGACATTCCTGTTTTCGGTTTTAGGTCTGGCGAGGCTGCGGCGGGCGGCGCGGATCAGCATCATCCTGGTGTTCGCAGCTGTGTTCCTTGGGTTGTCAGCTAAGAACATCCCGAATGTGCCAGTACGGGGTCTTTGCCTTTTTGCCGGCATGTTGTTGGCGGAAGCAAAGGCTGCAAAACTCCCTCTTGTCCCTGGAGGACTCGGGGTTGGTCTCGGCTTGTCGGCCTTTATTGTGTATAACTGGGTATTGCCGCCTGTCTGGATTGGTGCGCTGCTTCTGGCATTTGGATTCTGGATCGTGTGTTATGTCGCCGTTGACAATCAATCAATTTTTTCGAGCCTGGCCAACTTGGGCGCCGCTGCGGCACTTCGGCAACATGTCTTATTCCTATTACCTCGTGCACGGTTTCGTCGTGGTTCCAGCCGCGAGAATTGTTATGAAGTTAGCGGAGAGTTATGATCTAGACCTGTTCTTTTGGGCAGCTATGGCGCGAGTTTTCGTATCTCGAGCTGGGTTGTCGGCGCGGCGCTTTTTTTCACTGTCGAAAAACCTTGGTCGCTGGCGAAACCCGTCCCGCCGATATCGCTCGGCCAACAAGCCCGCCCAATCCCAATTCGAGAAGCGGCGTCTCGGGGCAACGACGCCTGAGCAACGACGCCTGAGCGCTGTGCTCAAGCCGTATGCGTTGCGATCGGCGGAGCTTGGTGGGATCGCGCGCGGATGATCGCCAGCCGCTCCTGCTGCCAGAGGCAGTCGACTGCGGCAAAGCCGGCATCGCGGATCGTCTGCATTTGTGCGTCGGTCCCGCCGATCAATCCGAACAGGTCGTAGTCGAGAAATACGCCGCCCGGCTTTAACACCGCGGCGATACCCCGATAACTGCCGGCGATCTCGCCCAAATCGCGCAGATTGTGGATTGCGATGGCAGAGACGGCGAGATCGAATGGACCGTCGACCGCCGCCGTCCAGCCCGGATCGCGAAGATCGGCAAGCGCATATTTTACCCGCGAGGCGTGGGTCGCAAGCCGCTGCCGCGCCTGGTCGAGCATCGCCGCGGAGTAATCCTGCAACGTCACGATCGCACGCGGGAAGGCGCGCAAGACTTCCTCGGTAACGACACCATAGCCACCGCCAACATCGAGTACGGCGATCTCGGCATCGGCCGCAAAGGGCGCCGCTGCAAGCATTTGCCGCAGACGCAGCCGGCGCTCCTCGTCACGGGTGAGGTCGCGGGTGATCCACTCCTCGACATAGTCGGGCGAGTGCCAATCGTGATGATCGACCGCAATGCCGCGATTTTCTGACGACATGATCCTTCCTCCCGTTCAGCGCAGGGCAAAGTCGAGAAGTTTGATGGCTTCGGCCGTCGGCGCCATCCGCGGGCCATGCCTAGATCCGATGCCATCTCGTCCCTCCTCGATATCAGGCAGGGAGCTTGCGATGCCGGTCCGGTTGTGACAACCAGAAGATCGGGATGCGCACAATCGACGGAGTGAGCCAGATGCCGCGGTATGATTTCGACCTGTTGACGATTGGCGCCGGGTCCGGCGGTGTCGCCGGCTCGCGCCGAGCCGGCAGCTATGGCGCTCGGGTCGCGATTTGCGAGGAGAGCCGGGTCGGCGGCACCTGTGTATTGCGCGGCTGCGTGCCGAAAAAGCTGTTGGTCTACGGCGCGCAGTTTGCCGACGCCTTTGCCGACGCCGCCGGGTTTGGCTGGAATGTGCCGGTCCCGAGCTTTGACTGGCCGAGCCTGATCGCCGCCAAAAACAAGGAGCTGGACCGGCTCGAGCAGATCTATCGGACAATGCTGAAGAACAGCCAAGTCGAATTGATCGAGGGCCGCGCCATCGTCACCGACCCGCATACGGTCGAGGTGGCGGGCCGCAATTACACCGCCGACAAGATCATGATTGCCGTCGGCGGCCATCCAACCGTACCCGATATTCCCGGCATCGAGCATGTGATCTCGTCAAATGAAGCGCTTGACCTCTCCGAGTTGCCGCGTCGCATCGTGATTGTCGGCGGCGGTTATATTGCGGTCGAATTTGCCGGGATTTTCCGGGGGTTTGGGTCGGAAGTTGTCGAGATCATCCGGCGCGAAGAATTGCTCTACGGCTTTGACGACGATCTGCGGGTCGCCCTGGCACTGGAGATGCGCAATCGCGGCATCGAGATCCATACCCGCACGGAGATCGAACGGATCGAAAAATTCGCGCATGGCTATTCTCTGTTCACGACGCACGGCCAGGAGATCTCGGCCGATCTCGTGATGTATGCGACCGGCCGCAGGCCCAACACGCGCGGCCTCGGGCTGGGTCAGATCGGCGTCGAGCTAAACCATAATGGGGCAATTGTCGTCGACGAGTGGCAGCGCACGACGGTGCCCAACATCTACGCGGTCGGCGATGCAACCGACCGGCTGAACCTGACGCCGGTCGCGATTGCCGAGGGCCGTGCCATCGCCGAAACGGTGTTCAACGACAACCCGATCAAGATGGACCACGCCGATGTGCCGACCGCGGTGTTCAGCAATCCGCCGATCGGCACCGTCGGCCCCACCGAGGAGGAGGCGCGGCGCAAATACGGCGAGATTGACGTCTACACCGCACGCTTCCGCCCGATGAAGAACACGCTTTCCGGGCGCGACGAACGCACCCTGATGAAAATCATTGTCGATGTGAGAAGTGACCGGGTCGTCGGCTGCCACATGCTCGGCCCCGACGCTCCCGAGATCGTGCAGGGGCTGGCAATCGCGATCAAATGCGGAGCCACCAAAAAGCAATTCGACCAGACGGTTGGCATCCACCCGAGCGCCGCCGAAGAGTTCGTCACGATGCGCGAGAAAGTCGTCCGCACCACCAAACTCGCGGCAGAGTAGTCGCAAACATGAGACCTTGCGATTTGGCAAACCGCGAATGCACATCTGTGGATTGCTCGGACTATGGAGCCCCACATGCTTGAAACCGCTTCGGAACACGAATTCCTATCAGTCCTGATTGACGCGATCGGTTCAGTGGAAGCGGTGAGCGAGTGCGCCAAACTCCATGGCGCGCAGGAAGGAGCGGCAGCGACCCTCAAAAATCGGGCGCAGAGCTCAACGGCCTTTTGGAGCGAGCAGCGCCCCGGATCCAAGATGGGAGAAGATAGCGCGCAGCAAAGCTATCCTCTCGACCAGCGCTACCGTGCCACGTTTGGCTTCCCTGATGTCGCGGGCGATCTTCAAAGCGCCGATGATTTGCCCGGCTTCGTTGCGGATCGGCGAGACCGTCAGCGCAACATCAACGAGTGCGCCGTTTTGCGGCGCCGCTTGGTCTCGTAATACTCGAGCGCTCGCGGCGCCCAAGCGTGTCGAGCATGCGCGGCATTTCGTTGTCGTCGGCGGGTGCGGCCGGCACCGAGATCGGATGCCAGCTCATTTCGGCCGCGGTATAGCCAAAATCCGCTCGGCAGCCTTGTTCCAGTTGATGACGGTGCCGTCGAGCGTTTGCTGACGATAGCGTCCGCCGAGAAGTCGATGATCGCCGCCAGCAAGCTCTTTGCAGAACTCTCCCGCTTTGTTGCTCGTTCACCGCCGGCACAGGTCTGCCTTAGAATTCACTGCAAATTGACGGGCCGTCTGGCCTACCGCGCATCTCGCAGCACGAAGTCCGCGGTTCGGCGACGGCCGCTGGCATGATAAAGGGCAACTATGAGAACGCCGGGTTCCCGCTTTCGAAAGCGCCAATGACCGTTCAATGTTATCGGAGCCCGCGCGGGCCTAAGACAGAGCGAGAGAGCGATGCCGAAAGTGATCGTCGAGCGAAGAGGCGCGGTGCTGGAAATCCGCCTCAACCGGCCGGAATTACTAAATGCAGTCGACCGTGACGCGATCGGCGCCCTCGCGGCGGCCGCGGGCGAAGCCGCCGAGGACAGCACTGTTCGGGCCGTGTTGTTATCAGGAGCGGGCACGAATTTTTGCGCCGGCGGCGACATTACGATGTTTGGCGAATTGGTCCGCCGGCCGCCCCAGGAACGGCGCAAGCTGATATACGAGACCGTCGATGCGCTGCATCCGCTGTTGGTGCGGCTGCGCCATATGCCAAAACCGGTTGTCGCGGCGGTCCAGGGCGGCGCGGCCGGGGTCGGCCTCAGCTTTGTGCTTGCCGCCGATCTGGCGATCTCCGCTGAGAATGCGGTTTTTGCCTGCGGCTATGTCCACCTCGGCACCAGCCCCGATGGCGCTATGACCGCGCTGTTGCCCGGAATAGTCGGCCTCAAGCACGCCGCCGAACTGATGCTGCTCGGCGAGCGCTTTGACGCGGCGCGCGCGTTGGCGTTGGGCATTGTCAACCGCGTTGTTCCGCCCGACCGGTTGACCGCCGAAGCCGAGGCGCTGGCCGATAGGCTAGCTGCCGGCCCAGCCGAGGCCTATGCCCGCACCAAGAGATTGCTCCAGGCCAGCCTCGGCGACGCCTTCGACGCGCAACTGCGCCGCGAAGCGGAAAACTTTGCCGCCTGCGCCGCGCGCGACGATTTTGTCGAGGGCGTCAACGCCTTCCTCGAAAAGCGCCGCCCGACATTCGCCGGCTGAGGGCAAGAACTCAGGTTGAATGCTGCTGACACCGGTCCGGGCGATATGGCCAGATCCACCGACACCTGTCAGAAGCCCGAATACGTCTGTCAGGGCTGCGCCGGCGGCCGCCGCGAAAACAGTCGCTACCCAGCCTGCGCTATGCCTACTTTCGTCTTTTCAACCCGTCGATCCTTAGGCCGCTTTCGCGGTTCCTCGCTCTTGACCAAGCCTTCGGCGAAGCCACCTAACAGCGTACCAAAGGCAGCATGCCTTTCGTCCGGCTCAGGATTGTATCTGACCAAGACTCCGATCACAGCAACGAAAATCAACTCGCAAAGGTATCAATAAGTGATCGGACAACAGCCTGAAGGGACCCTGTGAAAGATCAATATTTTCCTCAATCACGTCGTCGCGACTTCGACTTTGACGCCGGCACTCACCGCCCACAGCCTCGTTCTTTCGGATCGCGGCCCCAGTTTGATCGAGCACCTTTGGAAGCCCCTTTGGGGCCAGCGGTTCAAGCTGTCGTCAAATGGTTTAATCCCGACAAGGGGTTCGGGTTTATCGAACTTTCGGATGGCTCGGGCGACGCCTTTCTCCACGCCAGCGTACTCGCTCAGAACGGGATAAACATCATAGAGCCGGGCGAGACGCTCGAAGTTCGCCTCGGCCCGGGCCACAAAGGCCCGCATGTTACCGAAGTGCTGAGCGTGGATTCCAGCACCGCCATGCCACAGGCGGGGCGTGCGAAACCCCTGCAGCAAAGATCGAGCAGCCTGTCTTCCGAAAATCCGATTGAGGAGGCCGGCACGGTCAAATGGTTCAACCCCGAGAAGGGATTTGGCTTTATTACGCTGGAGGGGGATGGCAGGGATGTGTTTGTCCATGTCTCCGCGCTCGAACGGTCAGGACTTACGGCTCTCAACCAAGGTGAGCGGGTGATCTTCGATATCGCCGAGGGTCGAAAGGGGCCGGAAGTGGGAAAAATACGCTTGGTTTAGGTCAAGGACTCCGGCGTGCTTCGATCCCAGTCGTGAACTCTTAAACGCGACCGGTAAATGTTCAATGGGACAAGCGACGATATTCGAGACGATAGCAACTAGGATGCTCCGGCGACAGGGTGTTTGCGTGATCTGGCAACTTCATCTTAGAGCCTCTGCGTCACATCGCGACGGAAACTGGCTTTGCGCGACCGCCCTCATTGGAATTGCCGATGCAGCAGAACGGGTCTGGGCAGGTTCCAGGCGGTTGCCGTTGGTCTGATGCGCAGTCGCGGCGTTTACAGAGGAAGCGTGGGGCTTCCTGGTTTGTGTTATTCGGACCCGACTGGCGGATGGGGTGGGATTCGAACCCACGGTGAGCTTGCACCCACGCCGGTTTTCAAGACCGGTGCCTTAAACCGCTCGGCCACCCATCCATCTGAGCAAGCTATACCCTGCTGAGTAAGCTATCCCTGCCGCCGGACTTCCGAGGTTAGCCCCTGCCGGCTATCCAGGACCGAGTGCCCTAGCTAGCGCTTGGCGCGCGTTCTGACAAGGTTCCCCCGTGATCGCTCGCGGAACTTCAGAAATTGCGTTCTTGCGGGCGGTTGGCGACACTGGCTAGGACACGACAGCGAGGTTCTGGGATGGCGCTGGCAAATGAGCGGGTTGCCTGGTTCAACGGCAAGATCGTGCGCGAGAGCGAGGTGCTGATCCCGTTCCGCGACCAGGGCTTCACCCGCGGCGATGCGGTGTTCGACATGACCCGCAGCTTCAACGGCCAGGCCTTTCGCCTCGAAGAGCATGTCGCGCGGCTCTACCGATCGCTGAAATATCTCGATCTCGACCCCGGCGTGCCGCCGGCGGAGATGGTTGCGATCAGCGCCGATGTGCTCAACCGCAACCGCCACCTGCTTGGGCCGGGTGAGGATTATTGGCTCGCGCAGCGGATCAGCCGCGGCATTCACCCGGTTCCCGGCGATAATTGGGAGTATTACGGGCCCAACGTCATCGTCGAATGCGTGCCATTGCCGTTGCGCGAGCGCGCCCGGCATTTCCGCGACGGCATCGAGGTGATCACCCCCTCCTTGCGCCGCACGCCGCCGGATTCGCTGTCGCCGCGCGCCAAGATGCACCAATACCTGAACCTCGTTCTCGCCGACCGCGAGGTCAAAGCCCAGAACCCCGAAGCATGGGCGGTGTTGCTCGATGTCAACGGCAATCTCGCCGAGGGTCAGGGCAGCAACATTTTCCTGGTGCGCGAAGGCGGTTTGCTGACCCCGCGCGAGCGCTATGTATTGCCAGGCGTTAGCCGCCAGGCGGTGATTGACCTCGCTCGGCAATTGAATATTCCGTTCGAGGAGAAAGACCTCGATCTCTATGACGCCTACACCGCAGATGAGTGCTTTTTGACCTCGACCAGTCTATGCATCTGCGGCGTCCGTAGCCTCAACGGGCGCAGTTTTTCCGCCGGCAAAGTGCCCGGCCCCGTCACGCAGCGGCTGACCGAGGCCTACAAACAACTCGTCGGCTGCGATTTCGTCGCGCAATATCTGCAACACCTCGAAGCTTGAGCGAATCGCTGCGGCCAGAAATCCCCGGCTCTAAAAGCGTGGGGATCGCTTTACGTATCGCTGCCTATTCCATAATCGGGGCGGCTCCACTGTATGAGCCCCGATCGACGGAGGGGTGCGTGAAAGCAATTCTGCTCGCCGGTGCGTTTGCTCTGACTGCTGCGCTCGTGATGCCGAGCTATGCCCAGCCATCCGGCCCCGCTGCCAACCCACCCGCTCAGCCGATGTCGGTGCCGCTGAACGGGCCCGAGCAGTCCGGGGGCGGCGATCACGGCGGCGGACTCTCGATGCATGGTGGAGGCGGCTGGGGCATGGCCGACCGGCCGATGATGCATCGCGAGATGTGGCGTCACGCCTGGATGCGCGGAGATCCGCGGGAGCGCTGCATCGACCGTCTCGCCTGGCGCGCGGCGCGCCGGGCTTTTGTCGAGGCCAAGCTCGATCTGACCGCCGAGCAGCGCCCGCTGTGGGACAGACTACAGGGCATTGCGCGGAATGAGCAGCAGCGCGAACGGCAACTCTGCGATCAGCTGAAACCCGATGCCGATTTGACGGCGGTCGACCGGATGGACCGAGCTCAGCAATTCCTCTCGGCACGCCTTGATGCGTTGCAGTCGGCCAAACCTGCGATGCAGGCGCTCTACCAATCCTTGAACTCCGAGCAGAAGGAGATTTTCGACCACCCCTTCCGTCCAGAATAAACCCACGCTGAGCGGGGTTGGCCAAGGGCGTTCGGGACAAACCAGGTCTTGTTCGGCGATCCCCAAGCTTACTAAGGTGGTGGGAACAGCTTACGCCCGCCACAGGCCGCCGATGCCCTTTGACAATCACCCTGCGCCAAACCTCGAAGCGCGGTTGCGTCGCGAGATCCGCGGCGAGGTGCTGTTCGACGCCTTCAGCCGCGGGCGCTACAGCACCGATGCCTCGATCTATCAGATCGAGCCTTTGGGCATCGTCGTGCCGCGTGATTGCGAAGACGCCGCGTCGGCGATTGCTGTTGCCCGCGAGGAGGGCGTGCCGGTATTGCCGCGCGGTGCGGGCACCTCGCAATGCGGCCAAACCGTCGCCCGCGCACTCGTGATCGATTGTTCAAAGTATCTGAGCCGAGTCGTTTCGGTTGATGTCGATGGGCGCCGGGCGCGGGTCGAGCCGGGGGTTGTGCTCGATCGGCTCAATCGCTCGTTGCGGCAACACAAACTGTTCTTTCCGGTCGATCCGTCAACTGCCAGCCGGGCGACGATCGGCGGCATGACCGCCAATAACAGCTGCGGCTCGCGCTCGATCCGCTACGGCAACATGGTCCACAACGTCCGCGGCATCGATGCGCTGCTCGCGGATGGCACCCGCGCGTGGTTTGGCGAGGTGCCGGGTAACTTCCCGGCAGACGGCGATTGCGCGGCCGGCAATGGCGATGCCGGTGCTATGCCCGCGCGCTATCGCGACCTCGTGCAACAGATGCGCGCGCTGCACCGCCGCGAAGCCGACGAGATCGCGCGCCGCTTTCCGCAGGTCTTGCGGCGGGTCGGCGGCTACAACATCGATTCGATCGACGAAAACGGCCACAACATGGCCCGGCTGCTGGTCGGCTCGGAAGGCACACTCGCCTTTTTCAACGAGATCGAGCTCGATCTGCAGCCGATCCCGGCGCACCGGGTCCTCGGCATCTGCCACTTCCCGACTTTTTACAGCGCCATGGCGTCGACGCGAAAAATCGTCGAGCTGGGGCCGAGCGCGGTCGAACTGGTCGATCGCACGATGATCGATCTGTCGCGCGACATTCCACTGTTCCGCGCCGTCGTCGACCAATTCGTCCAGGGCGAGCCGGCGGCGTTGCTGCTGACCGAATTCGCCGGCGACGATCCCGCAGACAATTTGCGGCGGCTGAAAGCGCTGCACGAGTTGATGGGCGATCTCGGCTTTCCGGATGGCGTCGTCGACGCGATCGACCCCGCGTTTCAGGCGGCGGTTTTGGATGTGCGCGCCCAAGGCCTCAACATCATGATGTCGATGAAAGGCGATGGCAAACCGGTCTCGTTTCTTGAAGACTGCGCGGTGCGCCTCGAAGATCTTGCCGATTACACCGATCGCCTGACGCATATTTTTGAAAAGCACGGCACCTACGGGACCTGGTACGCGCATGCGTCGGTCGGCTGCCTGCATGTGCGGCCGGTGCTCAACCTGAAACAGGAGCTCGAAGTCAAAAAGATGCGGGCCATCGCTGAGGAGGCGTTTGCGATGGTCCGCGAATACAAAGGCTCGCATTCGGGTGAGCATGGCGACGGGCTGGTGCGCTCCGAATTTCACGAAACGATGTTTGGCGGGCGCCTGGTGCGGGCCTTCGAAGAGGTCAAGGACACCTTTGACCCGCAGGGCCTGTTCAATCCCGGCAAGATTGTGCGGCCGCCAAAAATGGACGACCGCAACCTATTCCGCTTCACGCCCGATTACCGGCCGTTGCCGATTGCGACGGCACTCGACTGGTCGGAATGGGGCGGGTTCGCTGCCGCCACTGAAATGTGCAACAATAACGGCGCCTGCCGGGTGCGCGATCCGGGTGTGATGTGCCCCTCCTTCCGCGCCACCGGCGACGAGCAGCATTTGACCCGCGGCCGCGCCAACACATTGCGGCTGGCATTGTCCGGCCAGCTCGGACCCGACGCATTGGTCTCCCCGGAGATGCGAGAGACAATGGACCTTTGCATCTCGTGCAAGGGATGCCGCCGCGAATGCCCGACCGGCGTCGACATGGCGCGGATGAAGATCGAATTCCTGCACCATTACCGCCGCGAGCAACCGCTATCACGGCGCGACCGGCTGATCGCCTATCTGCCGCGTTATGCGCCTCACGCGGCGCGTCTGGCACCGCTGCTCAATCTTCGCAATCGGCTGCCGTTCCTGGCCAAGCTTGGCGAACGGCAGCTGGGCTTTAGCGCGGCGCGGCGATTGCCGCAATGGTCGGCGCGGCCCTATCGCGGCTCCTCGACCGGGCATGGGCGCGAGGTCGTGCTGTTGGTCGATACATTTAACCTTTACTTCGAGCCGGAAAACGCCCATGCAGCTGAGCGCGTGCTGACCCGGGCCGGGTATCGCGTCGTCAGTCCCGATCCGGCGCGCGGCCGGCCATTGTGTTGCGGACGGACCTTTCTTGCCGCTGGGCTGGTCGGTGAGGCTCGCAAGGAAGCCGGCCGCACCGTCGCGGCTTTGATGCCGTATGTGCAGTCCGGCAAGCCAATTGTCGGACTGGAACCCTCGTGTCTTCTGACACTGCGCGACGAGTTTCCAGCGATCCTCCCTGGACCCGCCGCGAAGGCGCTTGCCGATCATGCCCAGCTATTCGAGGAATTCGCGATTGCCGAACGCCAAGCCGGCCGATTTGACCTCGCCCTAAAGCCAATGCCGGGACATAGCGCCTTGCTGCACGGCCATTGTCATCAGAAGGCGTTCGCCACGGCCGAGGCCGCGGTCAAAACCCTGCAGCTGATTCCCGAGCTAACCGTCGAAACCTTCAATTCAACTTGCTGCGGTATGGCGGGTGCGTTTGGTTATGAAGCCGAGCACTATGCAATGTCGATAAAGATCGGCGAACTCGGCGTGTTGCCCAAGATGCGCGATGCCCCGGCCGACACTCTCCTCGCTGCCTGCGGCACCAGTTGCCGGCATCAGATCGCCGACGCCGCCGGCCGCGAGGCCCGGCACATCGTTCGCATCCTCGACGATGCGCTGATTGCGGCGTGAGTTACGTTCGTCATCATCAGACCGCCAGTCGTGCATCCACCATGAAGTCTCGACCGGAGCGCAGGTGAATGCCGGTCGGATCGATCCTCGTTTATGTCACCAGCCACGTCGACAACGCGATCGGCGAGAACGTGATCAAGCTGCCGCTGCTGCTGGCGCTGAGCACCGGTTTTCCGTCGGCAACGATATCGTGGGTTCCTGGGACCAGCGGCGCGTTTTACTTGCGGAATGAGCTGGCGCCCTTGGTCGATGGGCGAATCAGCGAATTCATCACCGATCTCGACGTTCCCGTCGATCCGAGGTCGGCGTTCCGCGCACGACACCCGATCCTAAATCGCCATTTTGACCTGATCATTGACACGCAGCGCTATCTCGGCCGCACGCTGTTCTTGCGGCGTATCCCGCATGACTGCTTTATCAGCGG
This sequence comes from uncultured Alphaproteobacteria bacterium, assembly GCA_963777435.1. GTDB lineage: Bacteria > Pseudomonadota > Alphaproteobacteria > ATCC43930 > CGMCC-115725 > AP-15. The sequence continues at coordinate 986,813 of CAVZQT010000002.1, read as the reverse complement.
AACTTGGCGCTATTTCTTTTCGAATGCGCGCCCGCCGCGAGGCGTTTCGCGACGACCGCCGCGGCTCACCGACAAGCTGCTCGGTCTCGCAGCCGCTGCCGCCGGACAAGAGATCCCGGTGCCAAACCCAATCCCAATACCGCCGGAACTGCGCAGCCGTGCGGCGCAATTGCTGCCACCTGGCCCGACCTATGTCGCCTTTGCACCTGGAGCCGGCGTCAAGCACACCGGAAAATGTTGGCCGCTCGATTGCTTTATTGCGTTGGCCCGGCAGCAGGTCGAGCGCGGGCGCATCCCGGTGTTTTTTATTGGGCCGGACGAACGGGACTGGTGCGAGCCGCTCTGCCAGGCGGTGCCCGAAGCACTGTTTCCCGAGCGGCAAAGCAATAATGCCGCTCTGTCGGCGGCCGTTCGCGGTCCCAGCCTGGTAGTGGCGCTCGCTCGGCTGGTGTCGGCGGCTGTCGCCAACTGCTCGGGTACAAATCATCTTCTGGCGGCCGGCGGCGCGCCGATGGTTTCGCTCTATGGCCCGACGCGACCTGAGAAATACGCACCGTTTTCGCGCGCACTGGTCTGTCTCAAGGCCCAAGATTTCGGTTCGGAGAATATCGCCGCGATCCCGCTGAGCGCCGTCGCCGCGGCATTAGAGCGACAGCTGGCGATTGGCCCCGCAGCGGTAGAAATTACTACGCCACCCCCGGGAAACGCCGCCCCGCTGCTGGCGCCAGTCTCGGTCGGCGAGCTACTCGATAAAATCACCATCCTCGAAATCAAAGCCGAGCGGATCACGGATCCTGCAAAACACGACAACGTATTGCGCGAACTCGATTACCTAAACACGGTACGTCGGCGCCAAGTCATGATGACGCCAGGGCTGGAAGCGGTGTGCCGGGAGCTCAGCAGCGTCAATCGTCAACTCTGGGAGATCGAAGACAAGCTGCGCCAATGCGAACACCAGCAGAAATTTGATCAGGAATTTGTCGAGTTGGCGCGCCGCGTGTACCACAGCAACGATCGGCGGGCGGCGATCAAACGGCAACTCAACGAACTGACCGGTTCGGACATCATCGAGGAGAAATCATATTACGAGCGCTGATGTTTGGGCTCTTTGCGCTGTGAAATTTCGGACGATGGGAGCCGGCGATTTGCAAAAGATTGCGGCGCGATGACCGCCGACGCAGAGCTGCCCGAGCGGGCCCGGGCACTGCTCGACTTTTGGTTCGGACCGCCCGGTGATCCGGACCGCGAGAAACACCGCGAGATCTGGTTTAGGAGCACGACCGAATTCGATGACGCATTGCGCCACGAATTTCTCACCGATTATGAAGCCGCTTCCGCGGGCAAGCTGGATTCCTGGGAAACGTCGCCGGGGGGAACGCTCGCCCTGCTGTTGCTGCTCGATCAGGTGCCTCGGAACATTTTCCGTGGCCTCCCGCGCACTTATGCGACAGACGCAGCGGCACGCGCCGTCGCCGATCGCGCGCTCGCCCGCGGCTTTGATCAGATGGTCGTCCCGGCGTGGCGGCTGTTCTTTTACATGCCGTTCCACCATAGCGAGAACATCGATGACCAACACCGCGCGGCGGCATTAGCTGCGGCATTGCCGCAAAATCGCGACCGGCGTGGTTCCTTACGCCGCTATGGGCGCCCCTATGTCGAAGTCATCGAGCGCTTCGGGCGGTTTCCCCACCGCAATGCGATCCTCGGCCGGCAATCGACGCCGGACGAGATCGGATTCTTGGTCGAGTGTGAGAGAAATCGTGCCGATCAGTAATCCAACGCGCCGTCTTCTGCGGACGATACCTAACGATTGTCCGGATGATCTGCCGCAGGGTACAACAACCACGAATTCCGTACTCTCTATGACGACAATATTGACAGTCTTCGGAGAAACCCTTCTTTTGGTTGAAAAGGGGAATGCTCGTGACTTCCCTTCGAGGAGACAAAAAGGTTCCGTCGGAAACGACAGAGGTGCCAACGTTTTTTAGGCGTACTCGATTTCCTTGGAGATTCATAATCAAGCGACAGTTTTCTCCATCGAAAGTGGATCGTAGTCTTTCCGGGCTTGTTATCTTGCGGTGGTCTCGGGAATGAGATCCGTCTCTGATGCCTAGGAGGACTTGTAAGATGTGGAATACTCTTCGGATAGCCGCGATTGTGTCGGCTTTTGTCTTGGGTAGCACCGCGGTCGGATTTGCTCAAGGCGCCGGTGCGGCCGGGGGAGGGGCCGGAGCCGGTGGGACTTCGGCCGGCAGCGGCTTGAGCGGCAGCGGCGCGACCGGCGGCGGGCTTGGCACGGGTTCGGGATCGATGGGAAGCACCTCGGGGACAAGCGGCAGCAGCATGGGCAGCTCCGGCACCAGCGGCAGCACTCTGGGGTCGGGTTCTTCGACTGGTTCGACGGCGGGAGCCGGCGACACGTCGTCCGGCGCCAGCGGCTCGGGGCCGGCCCAGGGTGCGAGCGGCGCCAATTCGCGTTAATCTAATCTAGCTGTAACGGTATCGGCTCGGCGGTAGCCTGGCCGATACTCCTTCGCAATCGGGAGAGCGCGGCGCCCCATTTAAAATTGAAAAATCATCGACGCGGCATTTTCATCCTCGATTGCTCTAGAAGAGCAAGCGCGGCGTCAACGATTTCCGACCTCGCTGCTGACTGTGCAGGATTGCGGGTGTTCCCCAATTCGGTTTATCCCTCTGCAATGATGGTGTGTGCCCGCCGTGGCGAAGCCCGCGGCAAGGCGAAACTACAAGCCACAGCGAGGGAGCAAATGTCTGTTACAATCTTCAAATGTATCATCCTTGTCGCAAGTATATTTGTGGGTACCGTGTCCGCGGCATTTGCGCAGACGCTGATAATCGGTAATGACGAAAAGCAGGGGGTCGATCAGAACTTCAAGCCGATCTTGCGCGAGCCCGGCCACGACACGCTGTCGATCCTCGATATCTCCAAGCCCGACACGCCGCGGGTTATCGCGACAATCCCGCTGATGAACTCGGTTGTCGGACCGCCGACCAATCTCGCAATCACCCCGGCGGGGGACATGGCGCTAGTTGCCAATTCGTTGATGCCGGTGGTCCAGGGCTGGGGGCATCGCCTGGAGCCCGACGACAAGGTATTTGTCGTCGATCTCAAAGCGAGCCCGCCCAATGTCATCGGCACGGTCAAGGTCGGCAAACAGCCCTCGGGTCTGGCGATCAGTCCACAGGGCAACCTTGCCCTTGTCGCCAATCGTGGCGACGGAACGCTCTCGGTCCTGGCAATAAACGGGAAAAATGTCCTCGTCGCGGGCACGATGCCGGTCGGATCTGCTGCCGATCAGGTGTCGGCGGTCGCCATCACCCCGGACGGCAGGCACGCACTCGCGGCAAAACCGGGCGCCAACAAAGTGGCGCTGCTGTCGATCGACGGCGACAGGGTAACTTACGACAACCGCGACCTGCCTACCGGCCTCTTTCCGTACAACGTCGCGATCTCTCCCGACGGAAAGCTGGCGTTGACCGCCGATAACGGCGCGGGCGGCAGTTCCGACGGCAATTCCGACACGGTCGGGGTCATTGATCTCGCCGCCAACCCGCCGCGGGTAATCGATCACATTACCGTCGGCAACTCGCCCGAAGGCCTGGCGATAAGTCCAAAGGGCAATCTGGCGGTGTCCGTCCAGGCCGAAGGCTCGAATACGCCACCCTCGGTATTCTACCACCACAATGGCGGCACCGTCGCGGTACTCGCGATCGACGGCAACAAGGTCACAAAGATCGGTTCGATCACCGTCGGCGCACTCCCCGAAGGCGTCGCCTTCAGTGCTGATGGCAGCCACATCTATGTCGGCAATTTCATCGGCGGCGATTTGTCGGTATTGCGGGTCGATGGCACCAATGTCACCGACACCGGTCAGCGGATGAAATTACCCGGCCACCCGGCCTCGATGCGGGCCGGCCCGCAGTAAATCGTCCGGGAAATAAGTTGGCGCTAGCGCAGCATTAGCAGGCAGGCGCGGGCGGCGGCGTCGAGGATCGCGTCCTTGTCGATGCCGTAAGCGCGGTAGAGGTCGGGAATATCGCCCGATTGACCGAACCGCTCGACCCCCAATGGGACGATCGGATTCCGTGCTACGGCGCCGAGCCAAGACAAGGTCGCCGGATGGAAGTCGCCGACCGTGACCAGCGCAGCACCCGGCCGCAGCCGCGCCAATAGCCGCTCGGCGGTGCTAATTCGTCCCTCGACCTGGGCGTCACGCCAGTTTTGGTGCAGCCGGTCGGGGGCGGTAATCGCCAGCACCCCGGATTGCGGCGCATCCTCGGCCAATTCGTCATGCGCGGCGAGCGCCTCCGATGCCAATGCACCGCAATAGATGATCGCGAGATCGGCCTCTTGCCCCGGCGGGCGCAGCCAATAGCCCCCGGCGACAATCGCCTCGGCGAGTTCCGGCTCGATCTGCCGCTTCAGCTGTTCGATGGGCCGCGTCGACAGCCGGAAATAAACCGATTCACCTGATGGCTGCTGGATTTCGCTGAGGGCCCAGCGCAGCAGCACCGCCAGCTCATCGGCATAGGCCGGCTCGAAACTCGTTAGTCCAGGCTGCGCCATGCCGATCAATGGCTCGCTGATCGATTGATGCGCACCGCCTTCGGGGGCAAGCGTGATTCCCGAGGGTGTGGCCACCAGAATGAAGCGCGCGTCCTGGTAACAGGCGTAATTCAGTGCATCGAGCCCGCGCTTGATAAAGGGATCGTAAAGCGTCCCGACCGGCAACAGGCGGGTGCCAAACAGCGGTTCCGACAGCCCGAGGGCGGCCAGCAGCAGAAACAGATTGCTTTCGGCGATGCCGAGTTCGATGTGCTGGCCTTGCGGCGACATCCCCCAGCGCTGCGCAGAGACGACATTTTCCTCGCGGAACGTGTCGGCCCGCTCGGCGCGGTCGAAGATACCGCGGCGGTTGACCCAAGGCCCGAGATTGGTCGACACGGTGACATCGGGCGAGGCCGTGACGACGCGCCGCGCCAACAGGCTGTCGCCGGCGGCAAGATCGCCGAGCAGCCTGCCGAACGCTTCCTGTGTCGACTGGCGCTCGCCGCGTGGCACCGGCAGGGTCGGCGGCACCGGGACCGGTTCGGCCTGATGCCGGCGGGCAGCCTGACTGGCGAGCGGGACGTGGTGGAGAAAGGCGACCAGCTGCTCGGGTGCGATGTCGAGCCCAGCAAACCGGTCCCATTCGGAGCCTTCCGGCACCGCCATATCGCGGCGAAACGAGGCCATCTGGTCGAGGTTCATCAAGCCGGCGTGGTTGTCCTTGTGGCCGGCAAAAGGCAGCCCGAAGCCCTTGATCGTGTAGGCGATAAAGCAGGTCGGCCGGTCATCGGCGATGGCGTGAAAGGCGTCGAGCACCGTCGCCATATCGTGGCCGCCCAGATTCGTCATCAGACGCTGGAGCTCGGCATCGTCGTGATCGTCGAGAATGGCGCGAATGCCGGGGTAGCGATTGAGATCGCGCTGCAGATGCTCGCGCCAGCCCTCGCCGCCCTTGTAGACCAATGCCGAATAGAGCGAGTTCGGGAGGGCGTCGATCCATTCGCGCAGATGATGGCCGTCGGGTCGGGCAAAAGCGGCCTCGAGCAGCCGACCGTATTTCAACGTGACGACCCGCCAGCCCATCATCTCGAACATCGCGTCGATGCGGCCGAAAAGCCGATCGGAAACCACCGCGTCCAAGCTCTGGCGGTTGTAATCGATGATCCACCACAGATTACGGACGTCGTGCTTCCAGCCTTCGAGCAATGCCTCGAATATGTTGCCCTCGTCGAGCTCGGCGTCGCCGGCGAGCGCGATCATGCGGCCCGCGGGCTCGTCGTTCGGCGTCAACTGCTTCAGCCGCACATAATCCTGCGCGATCGAGCTGAACAAGGTCATGCCGACCCCGAGCCCGACCGATCCGGTCGAAAAATCGACGATGTCGCCGTCCTTGGTTCGCGACGGATACGACTGGGCCCCGCCAAAGGCGCGAAACCGGTCCAGCTTGTCGCGGGTCTGATAGCCGAGCAGAAATTGGATCGCGTGGAACACCGGCGAGGCATGCGGCTTGACCGCGACGCGATCCTGCGGCCGCAAGACATCGAAATAGAGTGCCGTCATCAGGGTCGCGACCGACGCGCTCGAGGCTTGATGGCCGCCCACCTTTAATCCGTCGCGGTTCGGGCGCAGGTGGTTGGCGTTGTGGATCATCCAAGTCGATAGCCACAACACCTTGCGCTCAAGTGCGGTCAAGCAGGCAAGCTTGTCGGCATCCGCCGCGTGCTGCAGGCCGGCGATATCGCTCTCCAGGACCTGCGGCATGTCGCACTCCAGCATCCGCGAATTCGTCAGCTTGATATACCCGATGCCGGTGAATTTTTCAGCCCTTGGCGGGGTTAGCCGATAAGAACTATTCGAGAGCAGCGATGAACCAAAAAATCCTTACGACCTTGCTGGCCGCGACAGTTACCGCCGCGCTGAGCAGCGGAGCCGACGCAGCCGACAACAGTGTTCTCCAACAGATGAATCCCGGCTTCACCAATCCGGCGCCAAAAAACGCGATCGCAAAGAACGCGGTCAGCCCGAAGGCCGACCAGATCCAGGCCAAGACCGTCATGGGTGACGACGTCAAGGACGCGAGCGGCGCCACGATCGCAAAGATTACTGATCTCATTATCGATCAGCGTAGCGGGGCTGCCGCGCTCGCGATCATCGAACCGAGAGGCGGCAAATCGTTCGATCACGGCAAAAGCGGCGTTGCCTGGAGCGGCCTGCGCTTCGTGCCCGGACCCACAGGGCATTTCGTGACCTCACTCGATCAGCAGGCATTAAATGCCGGGAGAACCCTGATCGAGCAGGCGAGAACGAATGGCAGCTACATCGATGCGAAAAACGATCTTCTCGGCAAAGAAGTCATCGGCCGGGACGGTACCCGGCTTGGCCATCTCCAGGATTTGGTCCTGACGTTTGGAACCGGGCAGATCGCGGCGCTGATAGTCGACACGCGCGGGGGTGTGATCGCCCTAGCCGGCGAAAGGGATCACGCTGTGAGTTGGGATGCCGCCAAGCCCAAGATTACCAAGAACGGCGGCCCTATCCACATCGCGCTCTCCAAAGAGCAGGTCGATAATGCGCCAGTCACAACCACTCTCGCTCCGGCGCCGATCCCGTCGAGCGCTGCGAACCGCGGTCAGGTAGTATTGCAGCGCGATTCCACCGGTAACATCAGCGGAACAAAGATTCCGGCGCCGCAGGACCGCCGCTGAGCCGGCGCGGTTGACGGCAGTCATATTTGACCCAGTGAGTTCGCATGCCTAAATACGTTGACGAGGGGTCAAGTTCGATCCGTTAGCCCTGGAGCGGCGAGAACATGTCGGAACGCGGGAACGAGGAGAAGCGGCGCGTCGTCCTGACGGAGAGCGCTGCCCGGCGGATAAGCATCCTCAAAGAACAAGACCAGGCGGAAGGCGCGCTGTTGCGGATTGCGGTCTCCGGCGGCGGTTGTTCCGGGTTTCAGTACGGCTTCAGCTTTGACGAGCAACGCAACGACGACGATATCGTCTTTGAGCGCGACGGCGTGGGCGTCGTCGTCGACGAGGTTTCGCTCGACCTGTTGGCCGGCGCCGAAATCGACTTTGTCGAGGATCTGATGGGGGCCTCGTTCCAGATCCGCAACCCAAACGCCGCCTCGTCCTGCGGTTGCGGCAATTCTTTTTCGATCGGCTGACCACGGGCGGCGTCCATGGCCGTAAAAGTCGCCAGCTGGAACGTCAATTCCGTCAAGGTGCGGCTGCCGCATCTGCTCTCCTATCTCCAAGAAGCGCAGCCGGACGTTCTATGCCTTCAAGAAACCAAGTGCCCGCCCGCGGATTTTCCCCGGCTCGAGCTGAAAGCTCTCGGGTATCACGTCGAAACCATCGGTCAGCGCGCCTATAATGGCGTCGCACTGGTATCCAAATGCCCGGCGGAAGAACTCGTCATTGGTCTGCCGGGGATGCCGGAGGACGAACAGGCCCGCTACCTCGAAGCCTCATTTGGCGACGTTCGCGTCGCCTCGATCTATCTGCCGAACGGCAACCCCGTTGGCACCGACAAATTCACCTACAAGCTGGCCTGGATGGAGCAGTTGATCAACCGTGTCCGCGACTTGCTTCAACGCGAGATCCCGTTTGTCCTGGCCGGCGACTACAATATCTGCCCGGCCGACCAAGACGTGTACGACCCGGTCGCGTTTCGCGAAGACGCGCTGTGCCGCCTCGAATCGCGCTCGCGGTTTCGCGCGCTGATGTATCTCGGGCTCACCGATGCCTACCGCGTGTTTCATCGCGAGCCGCACCGCTACACCTTCTGGGACTACCAGGCCGGGCGCTGGAACCGCGATGAAGGACTGCGCATTGATCACCTGCTATTGTCGCCGCACGCGGCGGATCGGGCAGCTGCCTGCGAAATTGACAAGAAACCGCGGGCCAAGGACCGCGCTTCGGACCACACCCCGATCTGGTGTGAACTCGCAATCTAGCCTGCCGGCCTTCACCTACCTTGCAGGAACCGCTCGGCGGCGGCGGCAAGTGTGTCCTTGCCTTCGTGGAACGGCGCCATCGGGATCATGATCAGGACCCGCTGGCCAGGTTCGAGTGCGCCAAAATCGTCCGCCAGGGAAAAATCACCATCGCGCGACACCGCAAGCAGGATCGCACCCGCCGGCGGGCTCGGTAGCAGGTCGTCGTCGATCGTATATTCACCGAGCCCAAATTCCCGACCGGCAAAGGCAACGCGGCCCCGCGATCCGGCAAAGCGCGACAATCCGACGAAGACCGGTGCCGCCAATGCCGCGACCGAAAAGGTCGTCTGAAACTCGAAATGCCGCGCGATCGACGCCGCAAAGCTCGGTTCGGCGATGCGCAACACCGCCGGCATCGTCGGATTGCGTGCCCGCGCGCCGAGGCCGATTTCGAGATTGAGCGTGTCGACATTGGTCAGCGCGATGATGCTGTGCGCCGCGTCGATGTTGCACAGATCGAGCGTCTCGTCGCGGCTGGCATCGCCGGTCAACAGGTCAAAGCGCCGCTCCTGCGCCAGTTCGACGATCGCCGTGTCGGGCGTCTGCTCGATCACGACCAGGCGTTTACCCAGCGTGAGGAGCAATTCGATAACCCCGGAACCGATGCTGCCGGCACCGCAAACGATGATGTGTCCGCGCCGATGCACCGGGCGTAGACCTTGCAATGTCACCCATTGAACCCGGGTTAGCAGCGACGCTCCGAAAGCGATAAAAAGTCCGGTCAGAGCAGTCCCCGACAGCATCAGCAGCATTGCTGCGATAATTTCGATTTTGTCGTGGCGGTTCGGGGTGATGTCGCCGTATCCGGTCGTGGTCATCGTCGCCACGACGAAATAGGCGGCATCGAGCCAAGTATCGCCGAAAGCCGCGCGGAAATAGACGACGCCGACGGCGAGTACGGCAAATGCCGCCAACGCAAGTCGCACCAGGATCGGGTTAAGGCGAGGCGCTCGCGGCCTATCGCCCCGACGAAATTGGCGTAGTCTTTGCCCGATCGTCGCGCGCGATCTGAGAACCGGCGTGCTCGGCGCCGAGCGCTGTAGCTTGCCGAGATCGCCGTAGACGACGAGTTCCGAGTGCGGCGCAATGACCGCATCGTGGGCAATCGCGGCCTCGCCCTCGATCGCGACGATGCGCGCCGAGAGATTTTGTTCGGCCTGCGCGACCGTAAGGTCCCCAACGCCGCAATTTTCGGCGATGCGGGTCGCGAAACCGGTCAGCGGCCCATCCGGTTCGGGAAACTGCAAGCCGCGAAAGCAAGAGGGATCGAGCGCCGCCGCCGCATAGGTCGCGGCTGAATGCCAAGCCAGCGATACAACCGAGCACTCCGGAAGGTTCTGTTCGATCTTGCGCGCCAATCGACGATTGAATTGGCGAAGGACAATGCGGATTGCGGGATTGGCGTCGCGCGCCAGCAGGGCGGCGTGCAGATTGAGCTGATCGTCCCCCGATAGCGCGAGGATCGTGATTGCGCGCGCGACACCCGCTTGCGCGAGCGTCTCGGGGGTGTCCGGCTGACCGGCCATAAAAACCGCACCGACTGCCTCCACGGCGCGGGCAAAATCCGGGTCGCGGCGCCACAGCACGACCACGTGGTGACCTTGCAGAACACAGAGCTCTTGCGCCGTCCCAAGCGCCAGCGCGTCGCCGCCAACGACGATGATTACCGGTTCGTCGGGCCCACTCACCGCCTCTGCGATCCGTGGGGCTCGTCGGGATCAGCCGGGTAGAGGTGCTTTACCCCGGCATTGTCTTCAACGGTCCATCCACGCCCGTCGCCATCGTGAATGGAGCAGGGGGCGATCACCACCTTGCCATAGCCGCCCGGAATATCTAGCACGTAGGTCGGCTGGCATAGACCCGACACCCGCCCGCGCAATGAGCGCACGAGCTGCTGCCCCGAGGCTATCCCGGTGCGGAAATGGGCGGTGCCGCGTGCGAGATCGGCATGGTGCAGGTAATAGGGTTTGACGCGCATCGCGACGAGCCCGCGGAACAAGGCTTCCAGCACCGTTGGATCGTCGTTTACGCCGCAAAGCAGTACGGTCTGGGACAGAACCGGTATGCCGGCGCGCACGAGACGGGCTATCGCGTCTTTTGCTTCCGGAGTCAGCTCGCGCGGATGGTTGGCGTGGATCACGACCCAGACCGCCTTTTCCGCCGCCAATGCCGCCACCAGCCGCCCCGTAACCCGGCGTGGATCCACGATCGGAACCCGGGTGTGAAAGCGAATGGCGCCGAGATGCGGAATAGTGTCCAGCGTGCCGACGATGGCAGCAACGCGGCGCGGCGCCATAATAAACGGATCCCCGCCGGTGACGATGACCTCCCAGATCTCCGGGCGCTGGCGGACATAGTCATAGGCCCGCTCCAATGCTGCGGCGCCTAGCATGTCTACTGTTTTGCCCACCGTCTCACGGCGAAAGCAGAACCGGCAATAAACCGGGCACAACAGGATCGGCTTTAGCAGCACCCGGTCGGGGTAGCGATGCACAATACCTGGAACCGGCGACCAGCGCGCATCGCCGATCGGGTCAGCCAATTCCTCATCGGCGGTCTCGAGTTCGGCAGCGCTCGGCACGAACTGCGCCGCGATCGGATCGCTCGGATCGGACGGATCAATCAGCGCGGCCATGTCGTCGGTCACGGCGACCGAAAACTGTTCTGCTACCCGCCGAATCTCGTCCAGCCGCTCGGGCGCGACAAGACCGCGATCGACCAGGTCTTCCGCGGTTACTAATTTTCCTCGGGGTTCGGCATGCATTGAGTGAGCGACTAGACCGCGGCAAGCCGGTCGTAGGCGGCGCGCAGGCGGTCGCGATCGCGGTTCGCATCGGCCTCGCGCTCACGCTGGTCTTCGACCACTTCCGGCTTGGCCTTGGCGAGGAATTGCGGGTTACCGAGCTTGGCCGCGATCTTGGCGATCTCACTTTCGAGCCGGCCGATTTCCTTGGCGAGCCGCGCCTTCTCGCGGGCGAGATCGACAACCTCGCCAAGCGGCAGGACCAATGTGGCGCCCTCGACAACGATTTGGACCGCCCCCGATGGCGTAGCTTCTGCGGCCTCGATTCGACCGATGCGCTCGATCCGGGCCAGGCGAACAAAGTGGTCGCTATGCCGCGCGAGCCGATCGAGTGCCGCGGGTTCGGCGTCCCGGACCAATAACGGCATGCGCGCTGCCGGCGGCACGTTCATTTCGGCGCGCGCTGCCCGGATTGCCGAGATTGCCGCCACGACCCATTCCATTTCGTCCGCGGCGTCGTGATCGACCGCATCAGGGACGAAATCGGGCCACGGCGCCGAGATCAGCAGGCCCGCCTTCTCGCCGGCCAAGCTTCGCCACAGCTCCTCTGTGATGAACGGCATGATGGGGTGAAGCAGGTGCAGGATCCGGCCCAGCACCCAGGCGGTCGTGGCCTGCGTCTCACCCCGCGCCGCATCGTCGTTGCCTTGCAGGATCGGTTTGGTAAATTCGATGTACCGGTCGCAAAATGTGCCCCACACAAACTGATAGAGCAGGCCGGAAGCTTCATCAAAGCGGTAGGCGTCGAGCGCCGTCGTCATCGCAGCGGCGCAATCGGCTGCCGCCGCGACAATCCAGCAGTTGACCGTCTGCTGCAGTATGACCGGCGAAAAGCCTTCGACCGGCAGGCAGCCGTTGATCTGCGCATAACGCGCCGCGTTCCACAGCTTGGTGGCAAAGTTGCGGTAGCCCTCGACACGGCTTTCGGCAAGCTTGATGTCCCGGCCCGGTGCGGCCAAAGCCGCCAGAGTAAAGCGCAATGCATCGCAGCCGTAGCGGTCGATCAGTTTCAGCGGGTCGATGATGTTGCCGCGCGATTTCGACATTTTCTGGCCGCGCTCGTCGCGCACCAATGCATGGATGTAGACGGTGCGGAACGGCACATCGCCCATAAAGTGCAGCCCCATCATCATCATCCGGGCGACCCAGAAAAAGATGATGTCGAAGCCGGTAACCAGAACGTCGCCGGGGTAATAGCGCGCCAGCTCGCGGGTTGCCTGCGGCCAACCGAGGGTAGAAAACGGCCATAATGCCGAGGAAAACCAGGTGTCGAGCACATCTTCGTCGCGGCGAAGATCGACCGGTCGGCCGTAGTTCGACGCGGCTTCCGCCTGTGCCTCCGCCTCGCTCTCGGCGACAAACACCGCCCCGTCCGGCCCGTACCAGGCGGGGATCTGATGGCCCCACCACAGCTGGCGCGAAATGCACCAGGGCTGGATGTTGCGCAGCCACTCAAAAAACGTGTTCTCCCATTGCCGTGGGACAAAGCGGGTGCGCCCGTCTTCGACCGCGGCGATAGCCGGTGCTGCCAGAACGCGCGCGTCGCAAAACCACTGATCGGTCAGCCACGGCTCGATCACGACGCCCGAGCGGTCGTGATGCGGGACCATCAAGGTGTGGTCTTCGACCTTGTCGAGAAACCCGGCTGCCTCCAGATCGGCAACGACCTTCTCGCGCGCCGCAAAGCGGTCGAGCCCGCGATAGCGCGCCGGCACGGCATTATTGAGCCGCGCATCGGCATCAAAGATGTTTAGCAGCGCCAGCCCGTGACGCCGGCCGACCTCGAAATCGTTAAAGTCATGTGCCGGCGTGATCTTGACGGCGCCGCTGCCGGTTTCCGGATCGGCATACTCGTCGGCGACGATCGGGATCAGCCTGCCGACGAGCGGCAACCGCACATGCTTGCCGACCAATTCGGCAAATCGAGCGTCGTCGGGATGAACCGCGATGCCAGTATCGCCAAGCATGGTCTCGGGGCGCGTTGTTGCGACTGTTATGAAACGGCCGGGAAGCTCCTCCACCGGATAGCGGAGATGCCACAAGAACCCCTTGGTCTCGCGGCTCTCCACTTCGAGATCGGAGATCACCGTGTGCATCTCCGGATCCCAATTGACGAGCCGCTTGTCGCGGTAAACCAGCCCCTCGCGGTACAGGGTTACAAAGACGCGGCGAACCGCGGCAGCGAGACCGGGGTCCATTGTAAAGCGTTCGCGCCGCCAGTCCGGCGAGGCGCCGAGCCGCCGCAATTGGCGGGTGATCGTGCCGCCCGATTCTTCCTTCCACTGCCACACGCGCTCGATAAATTGCTCGCGGCCGAGTTCGCGCTTGGCGCCGCCCTGCTCGATGATCTGATTTTCGACGACGATCTCGGTGGCGATGCCGGCGTGGTCGGTCCCCGGTTGCCACAACACATCGCGGCCGCGCATGCGGTGATAGCGGACCAGCACATCCTGCAATGTGAAGGTCAGCGCGTGCCCCATATGCAAGCTGCCCGTCACATTGGGCGGCGGCATCATGATCGTATAGGGAGCGAGATTGCTGTCGGGATCGGCAGCAAATGCGCCCGCCGCTTCCCAAACCGGGTACCAGCGGGTCTCCACATCGGCTGGGTCGAAGGTTTTATTCAGCATTCAATCGAGATCTCGCCAGTGCATCTTCGCGCAAACGGCCATTTAACCCTTGTCAATGGGAAGCGCGTCGAAAATTGTCGCTTGGCCGGTCAAAAATGCCGCGTCGGGCTATCGCGGCGACGCCTCGCCGACAAGGCGCTGGATTTCCTCGCGAACTAGCCGCTCGACAATCTCGGGGAAGTGGTCTTTTAGCCAGGCCCGCAATAACGGGCGCACCGCCTCACGGACAATCTCTTCCAAGCTTCGGCCCCCCGCGCCGAGCGAGCTGAACTCAGTGGGTGGATCGCCAGCTGCTGCCCCAAGTTGGCCAAAGGCGGCAACAGCCGCCTCCGAAGCCGCAGCCGACAACAGTGTAGCACGTGGATCAGCAGTGTTGGCAGGCGGACCAGCATTCGCCTCCGACGGCCCCGTCTCGCTTCTCGTGCCGGCCGCGGCGGGCCTTGGTTCGTTTGCAGGTTGGGGACTCCGCCCTTGTCCATCCAGTTTCCGTACCGTCCCGTCGGGCTCGATCGCCTCGGTCAGTTCGAGGATACCGCTGTTTTCACGCGGCGGCGGCGGTATTGGCCGGGCCGGCCGGTTATCCTTGGCAATGATGCGGCTGATCGAAGCGATGATCTCCTGCATCGATAATTCAGGCGGCGCCGGGTTGATATTTGGCGCGCTTTCGGGCGATTTATCGTCTGACATCGGGCGACTGCAAAAGGCTCGGAGCCCTAACCTAAGGAGGCTCTGGTCAGGTTTCCAGCCACCGGCGTTAAGTCGGCGTTACATGGCGCGCGTCATTGCGATAGCCCGCCGCGGAAACCTTTCCACTTGTCCCGTACCACGTTGAAATGGCGCTCCATGTCGTAGAGCTGCACGGGCAGATGCAGATCGGCGGCAATCAGCCGTCCGGTACCGGCGGCAACGTTGTATTCGGCCAAAGCGGCGTCGTGTTCGGCAACGATCAGCTGTTGTTGGGTCGTTAGCAAAGTCTGATTCTGGATGAGCACATCGAGGGTGGTGGCGGTGCCGACCAGCGCTTCCTGCTGTATTCCCTCGAGCGCGATCTGCGCTGCCCGCACTGCTGCGGCGAAGGATGCTATACTGGCCCGCGCCGCCTTCAAAGTTTCCCAGGCGTTCTCTGTCGTTTGCACCGCGGCGCGACGTGCATCGTCGACCTGGCTGAGCCGTTGCCCGACAGTCTGCTGGGCCTGGCGGGTTTGCGAGTAGACGAACCCGCCTTCATACAATGACCAGGTCATCTGCGCGCCGATCGTCGCGGTGTTCTCACGGGTGCCGCTCAGCGTGACGGATGGTGCCAGCGAGCGGCCTGCGGCGCCGACCAGCGAGATCTGCGGCAGCAATTGACTGCGGACGACATCGATGTTGTCACGCGCCGCCAGCTCGGCGAAATTCGCCGAAACGACATTAAAGTTGTTGCTCGCAGCGAGGGCGAGCGCTTCTTCGCGCGTCGCCGGCAAGGTCGGTCGCTCGCGCGGCAATATCAGGATCCCAGGCTGATGGCCGACGGCGCGGACATATTCGGCCCGGCTTTGAGCGAGCGTTCCTTGCGCCGTAATCAGGGTGCCCTGCCCTTGCGCCAGCGAAGCCTCGGCCTGCGCGACATCGGTTCGGGTGACCTCGCCGACCCGGAAGCGGTCCTGCGTCGCTTCAAGCTGTTTGCGCAACACCTGAACATTGTTGCGGTCGACCTCGACCAGAGCCTGGTCGCGCACGACATCCAAATAGGCCATTGCCACAGCCTGAAACACGGAGGTTTCGATCGCTAAGGTCTGGGCCCTCGTCGAGTCCACTGTGTTCATCGCCTGGCGGGTCTGGGCTACCGTTCGCCCGCCGCGGTAGAGCGGCTGCGTTACCTGCAGATTGATGCTGTTCGAGAAGAAGGTCGAATATACGCTCTGCGTTACGCTCGGCGTGACGCCGACCCGCGTTCCCGCAAGCTGGCCGGTAAAGTTTACCGTCGGCCGCCAGCCCGACAGCGCTTGCGGCACTTGCTCGTCGGTGGCCCGCAGCAGAGCCCGCTGCGCCAGCAATTGTGGATTGGTGTTGTAGGCCTCGGCCAATGCCTGGGTCAGCGTCTGCGCCGACGCGGTTGGCGCGCTCGCAATCAGCAGCCCACCGATTGCCCCACTGGCGGCAGAACTGATAATCCCTTTGTAGCGCCACCGAGAGTCGGAGCAGTCGGGCTTGGTCGTCCGGCCTTTTCTCAGGTTCGGCAAGGCTGAAAACATTGCGGAGACTCGCGCGATCGGACGAGCGGAACTAAAACGCAAAAGCCGGTTTCGGCGCGAAACTTGGCAGCAAATGAATTGCGGCGTCGAACAGCACGCGGCGGGCAATGACGCCGCCGGTCCGCACCATCAAAACCGCGCGGCCGACCCCAGTTCCTTCGGGTTTGACGACAGCGACCAGACGCCCGTCCTCGGCAAGCTGGGCGACGATCTCGTTCGGCACCTCGGCGACCGCACCACCGAACAGGATAACGTCATAGGGCGCCCGCGCCCGGTACCCATCGCGCAGCTGCCCTTCGACGACGCTGGCGGAGCCGATATTCTCCTCGACGAGCGCCGCGTGCGCCTGCCGCGCGAGCTGCGTATCCTCTTCGAGCGCGATCACGGCGCGCCCCAGCTTACTTAGCACCGCCGCCTCGTACCCGGTCCCGGCCCCGACAATCAAAGCGGCGTCGATGCGCGGCACCAACGCCGCCTGGATCAGACGAGCCGCGACCATGGGCTCCATCAGGTAGCGTCCGGGCGCCACCGGCAGGTCGTCATCAATATAAGCAGCCGAGCGCAAATGCTCCGGCACGAACAATTCTCGCCGGATCCGCGAGAAGGCGTCGAGCACCCGCTCGTCCGTCACCTTGTTGGGACGCAGCTGGCTCTCGACCATGTGCGTTCGAGCCGCTTCAAACACCGTCATTTTGTCACGTAAAAGGAGTCGGGCATCTGTCTCTAAAAGCGAGTAAGTGAGCGCGTTATAGCCGCCCGGTCGAGCGATGACAATCGCGTGCCGGCGAGCGCGAGCCCACCGAGCGTCAGCATGGCATTCGTTGCAGCCGCTGATCTTGATACAGCTCTGCCAGCAACTGCTGCGCGCTCATGCCAATAATGGGATGGCGCCAGTGCGGGGCAATCTCGGCAAGCGGCTGCAGGACAAAACGACGCTCGTGCATGCGCGGGTGCGGTAAAATCAGCTCGGAGGAAGTGATCCGCTCGCCGCCATAGTCGAGCAAATCCAAGTCGAGAACGCGGGCGGCGTTGCGCTCGGCGCGGACGCGGCCGAAGCGCCGCTCGATCCGCTGCATCACTGAGAGCAGGCGGTGCGGATCGAGATCGGTCGCCACAATTGCCACAGCGTTGGTGTACCAGGGCTGCTCGGAAGCCGGCACCGGCGCGCTGCGATACCAGCCGGAGCGCGCCTCGGTCGCCACCCCGTCATCCTCGAGAGCCCCGAGTGCCGCGACGAGGGTCTCGCGCGGCGTACCCCAATCGGGGTGGTCGAGATTGGCGCCGAGCCCGATCACAATTAGCGGCGGCAAGGCTCGAGCCTGGCCTGGGTCTAGCCGAGTATTGCTCGGGCGATCGTTTCCCACTCCTCTTTGAGCGGTGAGGTCGACATCGGGCGGCCGGCGCGGCCATACCAGCCGCCGGCGTTGCGCAGATCGCCTTCGACCCGATGAAGATAGGCATGCGCCCACGCCCCCTCGGCATCGCCCTGTTCTTGAGCGCATTTATGCGCCTGGTGCCAATCGCCCTTGGCCTCCCACCACAACGCCTGCGCCGCCATGCTCAATCCCGCCGGCGGCAAGTCCTGGGCGATCGAAGCGCGGTAAATCTCGAAATCCATCTCGCATACTCCTCGCAGCAATTACTCCCAGCATACAATCAGGTGACCAGGCGGTCGATCCGGTCGCGCAGGCGGTACCAGCCGCCGACAACAGGCAAAAACCACGGATCGCCCGAATAAAGGCGGTGGTTGGGAAAGTCGGGCGTGTCAAAGCTGCAGGCGTAATTGGCGGCGCCGGCAATCTTGCGCGCGGTTTGCCAGCCGAGGTAAGTCATCATTGCGATGCCGCTGCCATTGCAGCCGAGGCAGAAGTGCCACCCTTCGCTCTCACCCATATGAGGCAGCGCGTCGAGGGTGAACGCGGTATTGCCGGTCCAGGCGTGCGTCACCTTGAACCCGTGCAATTGCGGAAAGCGCGCGGTCATATAGCGGTGCAGGATCGGCGCACTGACCCGCGCCTCAACCTGAGTGAAATCGTGCCCGCCCGCCAAAAATCATGCGCTTGCCATCGGGCGACATCCGGTAGTAGCACAGGACCCGTCGCGTATCGGAAAGCGTGCGGCCCTTTGGGATCAGCGAGGCCGCGAGATCGGCCGGCAATTCCTCGGTGGCGATGATGTGGCTCGCGATCGGCACGACCCGCCGTTTCAACGCCGGCGCCAGGTCGCCGGTATAGCCGTTGGTGGCGATCACGACGTCGCCCGCGTTGAGCATGCCGCGGCTGGTTTCGACCCGCCACCCGCTTCCCTCCCGGGTAATCCGGGCGGCGGCAGCTTTCGCGCAGATCGTGACGTCATGCCGCCGGCAGGCGTCGAGCAGCCCTTTGTAATAGAGCGCCGGGTGCAGTTTCCCCGAGCGCTCGACCACCATGCCGCCATGATAGTAATCGCTGGCGATCTCATCGCGCTGATGCTCGCGAGGGACCAGAAAGGCGGCCGATTGCGCCGCCGCGTTGAGCAGGTCCAATCGCAGCTGTTGCGCCGCAAAATGCGCCCTCGTCCAAGCGCCGATAAACCGGCCGCGCTTCTCCCAGAAGCAATCGATCCGCTCTTCGTCGATCAGCCGGTCGATCAGCGCAAAAGCGTCGCCGGCGTCCGACAGCAATGCCGCCGTCCGCTGCTCGTCGATTTTGCTGGTCTTGCCGGTGAAGCTCTTGCCGATATTGACCCCGCCGCTGACCGCCCCGCCATTGCGGGTGCTGGCGCCAAATCCGAGCTCGCCGGCTTCGAGCACGACCGCGTCGATGCCCTGCTTGGCCAATTCAAGAGCGGTCGACAGCCCGGCATAGCCGGCGCCGACGATCGCCACCCGCGCCGCTTTCGGCACCTCGACCAGCTGATCGGCAGCCGGTCGGTACGCTTCCCACCAATAGGGCTCGGGTCGGAAGTCGCGGTGCAGGATATCGGCGTTGAGCATCGCGCCAGCCTATCGTCGCGCCGGCAATCAGCGCGAGCGCTCGGGCCGCAGAAGGCTTGGCCGGCCTCAGGCCGCCTGGGCGAAGCTGGACAGCACCTGCTGCTCATAGGCGAGCAGTTTCTGCACGCTCGGGCGCCGCTGCATGCGCTCGAAATGCGCCGTGCAATTCTTGAATTGCGCCAAATCGAGCTGGAATTGGGTGCCGCGCCGAAAGCACCAGAAAAAATGCGCGTCGACTGCGGTGAAATGATCGAAAAACCAGTCGCGGCCGGCGAGTTTGTCCTCGGCGATTTGGTAATTCTCGAACAGCTGCTGCGCCGCTAGCCATCGCACCAACTCTTCCGAGCCCGGCACATCGCAGACCCGCGGCGGCGAGTTGATGCGTGATAAAAACGGGTGGATGCCCGAGGCGCACCACGCCAACAGCGAGATCGCGTGCAATTGCTGCATCGGGTCGGTCGGCAATAGCTTGGCGGCCGGGAAGGTGCGGGCGATCCACATCTGGATCGCGACGTTTTCGGTCAAGGGCTCGCCGTCGATCACCAGCACCGGCACTTTGTGCTTGGGATTAACCCGCAGATAATCGGGGCTCATATGCTGCGAGCGGCGAAAATTGAGCGGCCGCACCTCGAACGAAGCGCCCGCCTCGGTCAACGTCACATACGGCACCAGCGAGCAAGCGTTAGGCGCGTAATAAAGAACCAGCGACATAGCACCCTCCCGTGCTTCTCCCAAACCTGCCGTCCTGCGCACCCCACGTCGAGCCACCCGCACCGCCAACGCCTCACGATCAAGCAAACTTCGGGATAAAGGTCCCGAGTGCCATAGCCAGCCGGCACGGCCCAGACGGTGACCGCAACGAGAGTTCGGCAGACACCTCAGACAGATCCGCTCAACATTTGCGTTCGCAACTCCGCATTCAGTTCTGGCGGAGACAGATCGAGTTCATCTACAAAATAAAAATAAGCGAAAACAAAATTGTGAGAATGCAACCTAAGACGACGCCACTCGTTTTGGACGCCATGGCTCAGATTTTGCTAGTGGAAAACCATGAAGCGGTCAACGAAATTCTCTGCTCTGCAATCCAGGATGCCGGCTAAACGGTGGACTCCGTAAAAAGCAAACAGGAAGCGTTGGCGCTGCTCGCGCCCGGCTCGCATTCGCTGGCGATCTGCAACGTGCTGCTCCCGGATGGACGCGGGACCGACGTGGTGGACAAAGCAAATCAACTTGGGATCCGAGCTATCCTTATCACTGGTCACCCGAGGGAAATACAGGCGTTGACGGTAAGGAGGATTGCCCACCTTACAAAGCCCTTTTCGCTGGAGCAGCTTGAAAACGCGATCGAGGCCAGCTTATCGCCCGAGTCCGTTAGTTTGCGACAACGATGAACCTGCCGAATCCAACATGTTGTGGGAACCCGGGGTCTCCGGCGGTGTGGCCAGCGTCGGATAAGAGTATCACGCCGGTAAAGAACCGCCGGCCATTTGTGGTTCCACCGCTGATTGATCACGCGGTGGGAACCGTGAAGCTCGACGCTGGTTTCGCTGTTGGACGAAACCGCGACCGGGTCGATTTTTGCTGCGTTCGTTCGGCTGCGCTAAGCGGCAGCTATTCGGACGCAAGCTGGTTTTGCCGGAGCTACTCGTCGCGGTCGGAGTGCTGCTCGCGCTCGACCTCGTCGGCGACATCCGCCAACTCGACGGCCCATAGACGCAGCTGGTCGACAATTTCAGGCTCATGCGCAGATTTCGCCAGATCACGACAAGTTCGCGCAAGCGAACGCAGCTCGTAGGGGTCACGCATGCGTATCCTCCGATAAAGATATTCGGGCTCATTAAAGAATGCCTGGTTCTGTGCCTTCGTCGAAGTGTGGTCAACCTGTGAACATCGGGATTTTTGGTCGGGTTCCGGACATTAGACTTGTATATCATTGATTTCGATGGGCTTAGCTCGCTTAAGGTTGGTTCGACAGCAACTCCGGAACCGGCCGGTCTCGGCTGCTGTTCGGTTGAGGAAAGGGCGAGGGGGAGCCGAGCATGCTGGTCGTCAAATCATTTTTGTTTTGCATCGGGCTCGTTCTCGCCGCGGCGAGCGTGGACTCCGCACACCCTGGACATCAGCCAAATAACGAAGGCAACTCCGGCTATCCGACCGACTTCGTGTATTCGCGCTACGGCTGACCCCGCCGCACCTATCCAGCGATTTCGACCGGCAGAGATCGATCGCGCCCGGCTCACAGCACAAAATGGCCCCGGCGGGCGACCTCGGCGGCACCAGAAATGGGCCCAGGAAACCGGCTTTCGCAGGCGGTTTTGCACTTCGAAAAACTTCGAATAGTGTTGGCGGAGCAGGGTCCCGGCGGCGGAGGTAGCGCTTGACCCGGCGGCGGCGCTGTACGACACTTTTATTAAGCTATCGTGATTTGGAGCATTATCCACAATGATATTCTATCCGGAAGAGCGTATCGCCATATTCATTGACGGCGCCAATCTTTATTCCGCCGCTCGCGGCTTGGCTTTCGATATCGATTACAAGCGTCTGCTCGACCTGTTCGGCACCAAGGGGCGTCTGATCCGCGCGTTTTACTACACCGCGTTAGTTGAGGATCAGGAATATTCGCCGATTAGGCCGTTGGTAGATTGGCTCGACTATAACGGGTATTCGATGGTGACAAAGCCGACCAAGGAGTTCACCGACGCGATGGGGCGGCGGCGGATCAAGGGCAACATGGATATCGAGCTAGCGATCGATATGCTGGAAATGGCGCAGTTTATCGACCATGCCGTGCTCTTTTCCGGCGATGGCGACTTTCGCCGGCTGGTCGAGGCGGTGCAGCGCCGCGGCGTGCGCGTGTCGGTCGTGTCGACGATCCGCTCGTCGCCGCCGATGGTGTCGGACGATCTACGCCGCCAAGCCGACCACTTTATCGAATTGCAGGATCTCGCCCCCAATATCGCGCGCAATCATCATCCGCGCGAGGAAATACGGGTGCGCGCCGAAACCGTCGACGAGGCGTGAGCGCGTCATCGCGTTCTTCCCCGGCGGATTTGCCGACCGCGCTGCCGGTTGCTGCGGAACCGCCGGGTTCGGTGCATCCTCCGGGGGAGCTTTTGGCCGTCGCGCTGCCGTCCCGCGACTGTGCGCTTTGCCCGCGGCTTGCGGGGTTTCGTGAGACCCAGCGTGCCGCGCATCCGGATTGGTTCAACGCACCGGTGCCGTCCTTTGGCGCGCCGGCGGCCGAATTGCTGATTGTCGGGCTGGCGCCGGGCTTGCGCGGCGCCAATCGCACCGGCCGCCCATTTACCGGCGATTACGCCGGAGGCCTGCTTTACGCAACCTTGCGCAAGTTCGGGCTGGCCGCGGGGCACTACGATGCCCGTGCCGATGATGGGCTGGCGCTGGTCGGCGCGCAAATCACCAACGCGGTGCGCTGCGTGCCGCCGCAAAACAAGCCCGAACCGCGCGAGATCGCCGCTTGCCGGCAGTTTCTGGCCGAGGAGATTACGGCGTCGCCGGGATTGCGCGCGTTTGTGGCATTAGGGGCAATTGCTCATGATGCGGTACTCTCGGCCCTAAGCCTGCGCCGGGCTTTGTTCCGGTTCGGCCATGGTGCGTTGCATGCGCTGCCAGACGGGCGGCTGCTGGCCGACAGCTACCATTGCTCGCGGCTCAACACCAACACCGGCAAGCTGACCCCCGCGATGTTCGAGGCGGTGTTTGCCGAAGTTTTCGATTGGCTCGAGTTGGCCCGCGGGCATCGAGCGATGCGCATAACGCATGGCACGGTGGCGGAGCCGCGATAATTTTGCAATTGCCGCGCAGCGGGATAGTAGTGATATTGCGAGCCGTTCGCATTCGCAACGTTTTGGTGCTGTCGATGCGTCGCGTTCTGCCACTCGCCGGGCTGCTGGGTTTGCTGTTGGCGACACCTGCCTTGGCCGATGTTCCCAATTTCCCGATCTCGTTAAAGAATAACCAATTCGTACCGAGTGAAGTACAAATTCCCGCCGGCGCCAAGGTCAAGCTGGTGGTGCGGAACGACAATCAGACGCCATCGGAGTTCGAAAGCACACAGCTACACCGTGAGAAGGTGGTCGGTCCGGGGCAGGAGATCACCGTTTTTGTCGGCCCGCTCGATCCCGGCAGCTATGAATTCTTCGACGATTTCCATCCGCAAACCCGCGGCCATCTGGTTGTCAAATAGCGAGAAGTGCGATGCTGGCCACGGCGATTATCGTTTTCCGCGAAGTTCTCGAAGCCGCCCTGGTTGTCGGCATCGTGCTGGCGGCGAGCCGCGGGGTTCAGCGCCGCGGGGTCTGGGTCTTTGGCGGGGTCGGCGCTGGGATCGCCGGCGCCGCAATCGTCGCCGGCTGTGCCGAGATGATCGCCGCCGCAGTCAACGGCATCGGCCAGGAATTGTTTAATGCAGCGATCCTCTTTACCGCGGTCGCAATGCTCGGCTGGCATAACATCTGGATGAACCGGCACGGACGCGAGTTGGCGGCGAGTGCCGCGGGTCTCGGCAGAGCGGTCGTTGGCGGCAGCCGGCCGCTCTATGCGTTGGGTCTCGTGGTCGGTATCGCGGTGTTGCGCGAGGGATCTGAGGTCGTGCTGTTTCTGTACGGCATCGCGGTTGCCTCGGGTGTCGGCGCACTCAGCATGTTGACGGGCGGCGTGTTGGGGGTGATCGGCGGCGTGGCGCTCGGCGCCGTGATTTATTACGGACTGCTCGCGGTCCCGATGAAGCGACTGTTTGCCGTAACGAGCTGGCTGATCCTGCTGCTGGCCGCGGGTATGGCGTCGCAAGGCGCCGCGTTTCTGATGCAAGCCAACCTGCTACCGTCGCTCGGCAATGATCTGTGGGACACCTCCGCCATTCTCGGCGAACGCAGCGTGCTCGGCACCTTGCTGCATGTGCTGATCGGCTACTCGGCGCAGCCAGCTGGCATTCAGGTCGTGTTTTATCTCGCTACGATCGTCGTCATCGGCGGGCTGATGCGCCTGATGGCGCCGGAGCGCGCGCCCAATCTGCCGCGTCCGGTCGCAACCATCTAAATAATTTCCGCCCGTTTCTCGAACTGAGGCGAAGTCTGCGGGAGACGTTGCGAATGCGAAGCACTCTTATCGTCCCGCTGGCCGGAGCGGTCTGCCTGGCCATGGCGCTGCCGGCCGACGCCGAGTTTAAAGTTCGGTACCCCGACGCCGAGACGGGTGAATTCGCGATCGAGCCGGTTGGCGACATCGGTCACGACCCAAAGCGCGCCCATAGCGGCGAATTGAGTTCGGTCCAGGAGTTCGAATACGGCGTCAACGGCTTTTGGCGCACCGAACTCGAGTTGGAACAGGAACGAGAGGCAGGGCCCGGCAAGTCAATCCATTTCAGCGCGGTTACTTGGGAAAATATCTTACAATTTACCCAACGCGGCGAAGTCTGGGCAGATAGCGGATTTTTTTTCGAATTGAGCAAGAATACTTTACCCGACACTCCGAACGGCACGACGTTCGGGCCGATTTTCCGCAAGGAATTCTTCCACACCATCAACACCGTTAACTTGTTCCTTGAACACGATATCGGCGGGCAGTACGCCTCGGGCAGACCCGGTTTTACTTACGCCTGGGAGACGCGGATCGCGCTCGGAACCCCGATCGAGCCGGGGTTCCAGGCTTACGGGCAGCCGAGCAGCTTTGAAGGCTTCAACTCTGGCTGGCCGCAGGACAATCGCATCGGCCCGCAACTATTCGGCATCGATCAGCAATCTCGGACCCGGCGCCCTCAAATGGAACGGCGGCATCTTGTTTGGGATACGGCCATGGGCGCCGCGCGAGACTTGGCGCTGGCAAGCCGAATACGAAATCCACTTCTGAGAGCACCCATGTCAGCAACTGAAGTAATCGGGCGGCAAGCGTCTAGCGCCCGTAGAAGGCGGTTCTTCGCCGTCCTCGGGCCGGGCTTGTTGGTAATGCTTGCCGACACCGATGTCGGCAGCATTATCACCGCAGGACAGAGCGGCGTCCAATGGGGCTACCAGTTGCTGCTCCTGCAACTTGCCCTGATACCGATACTTTACGTGGTCCAGGAATTGACCGTGCGTCTTGGAATCTTTACCGGCAAAGGCCATGGTGAACTGATCCGCGACATTTTCGGCGAGCGTTGGGCTTGGCTGTCGGTGGCAGGTTTGGGAGTGGCGTCGATCGGCGCCCTGCTCACCGAGTTCTCCAGCGTCGCCGGTGTCGGTGAACTTTTTGGAGTGCCGCGAGACTTCAGCCTCTTGGTCGCTGTCGTCTTTCTCCTCGTGGTGGTCTGGACCGGTTCCTACCGTCGGGTTGAACTTGTCGCGATCGCTCTCGGCTTGTTCGAATGCGCGTTTTTTTGGATCGCCTACACAAGCCGTCCGCAAGCCGCAGAGCTCGTGCAAGGCCTTGCGCAATTGCCGCTCGGTAACAGCAGCTATCTTTACCTAATGGCTGCCAATATTGGCGCCGTGATCATGCCGTGGATGATTTTCTTTCAGCAATCCGCCGTCGCCGACAAAAAGCTTGAGCCCGAGGACTATAAGAGCGCGCGTTGGGACACCTGTCTTGGGGCGGTTGTGACACAGCTGGTGATGGCTGCCGTACTGATCGCCACCGCTGCCACCATCGGCAAGGCCGGCCACTTCGCGGGCCGGCTCGATTCGGTGGCTCAAATGGCCGATGAATTGACGCCGTTGCTCGGCCCATCGGCAGGCCGTGTGATCTTCGGGGTTGCCGTGTTGGGGGCCGCCATGGTGGCGGCGATCGTCGTCTCGCTCGCTTGCGCCTGGGGTTTCGGCGAAGTCACCGGCTACAAGCACTCCTTGGCGCACAAGCCGTTCGAGGCTCCGTGGTTTTATGGCGTGTACACCGCGGCGGTAGTCGGAGGTGCCGTCATCGTCGCCAGGGTGCCGGATCTGGTGAGCCTTAACGTCGCTGTCGAAGTGATGAATGCGCTGATGCTCCCGCTAGTGCTGGGTTTCCTCGTCGCGCTAGGCACGCGAGCGCTGCCACGAGAGCATCGGCTGCGTGGCAGCTATCGCTGGATCGTGATCGGCGTGTCGAGCCTGATCGCGATGCTTGGCGTTTATGGGGGCCTTTCCGGAATCTGGAGCTAGGGCTCGAGCTCAGATCGTCAGGCGCTCTGTTCGCGCATGATGCGGGCGCGGCTGCGTTGCCAGTCGCGTGACTTTTCCGCTTCGCGCTTATCGGCCTTGCGCTTGCCGCGGGCGAGGCCCAGCGAGATCTTGGCCCGGCCGCGCTCGTTGAAATAGATCGACAGCGGCACGACCGTCACCCCCTCGCGCCGGATCGCGCCAAGCAGGCGGTCCATTTCCTTGCGATGCAACAACAACTTTCGAGGGCGCCGCGGCTCGTGGTTGAAGTGCGCCGAAGCCGCATATTCCGGGATGTTGGCGTTGACCAGAAACAGCTCGCCGCCGCTCTCGTCGGCATAGGCTTCGGCGATGCTGGCTTGGCCGTTGCGCAATACCTTGACCTCGGTGCCCTGCAATACGAGACCGGCTTCGAGCGTATCCTCGATGATGTAATCGTGGCGGGCGCGCCGGTTTTGGGCGACGTATTGGTCGGCCGTCCGCATTCGCGCCTGTCCCGAACCCGGCTTAGCAGTTATAGCCCACTTTAGTTAACAGACCGGCGCCGCGCATCGCCCGCGCCACCCGCTCCTGCGTCTCGGGCATGATCGCGCACAGCGGCTGACGCACGGTCGGGTCGCATTTGCCGAGCAGCGATGCCGCGTATTTGACCGGCGCCGGGCTGGTTTCGGCGAACAGCGCATCGTGCAGCGGGATCAGTCGCTCGTTGATCTGTCGGACGGTATCGAACGCGCCGCGCTGCCACGCCTCGTGCATTTCAGAAAGCAGCCGCGGCGCCACATTGGCGGTGACCGAGATGCAGCCGTCCCCGCCTTGGGCGAGATAGGCGACCGCAGTCGCGTCCTCGCCCGACATCATCGAGAAATCGCGGCCGATCTCGACGCGCATGCGCAACGGCCGGCGAGATCGTTGGTCGCGTCCTTGACCCCGACGATGTTGGGCAATTTGGCGAGCCGGGCCATCGTCGCGTTGTTCATGTCGACCGAAGAGCGGCCGGGGATGTTGTAGATCACAATCGGGATGTCGACCGCGTCATGGATCGCCTTGAAGTGCTGATAAAGCCCTTCCTGGGTCGGCTTGTTGTAATAGGGGCAGACGATCAATGCCGCTGTCGCCCCGGCCTGCCTTGGCGATGCGCGTTAGTTCGATCGTGTGCGCGGTCGAGTTCGATCCGGTGCCGGCGACGACCGGCACCCGGCCGTTCGCGACTTCGGCGCACAACGCGATGACCCGCTCCTGCTCGTCATGGCTCAAGGTCGGCGCCTCGCCGGTGGTGCCGGTCGGCACCAGACCATGCGTGCCCTGGTCGACTTGCCACGCGACAAAATCCTGAAACTTGGTCTCATCGACCCCGCCGTTGCGAAACGGCGTAATCAGCGCGACAAACGATCCCTTGAACATCGTTTCCTCCCGGATGGCGGCCTCGCGCGAGCACGATATCGCCTCGCGGCGGCAAGCTTCAACATTGGCGGGATCGGTATCCGGCGGCCGGTCAGATATCGGGGCCCGGCGGCCTTTCCTTGCTTCGCCTGACAAAAACCCGCTATGACGTTTGCCTTATCTTTGACGCGGCAAGGAAGGGGGGCCAACCTTGCTTTCTCTCAAACACTTTATTTTGCCGGCTCTCCTGGCGTTTGCTTTCGTCGAGCGCGGCGCAAGCGCAGACATTTTCGAGTTCCGATATAGCGGCGACCCGCGCCGCGTTCGCTGCCGCGCAAGCCGGCGACTGGAACCGCGCCTCTGCCGCTGCCGCCGGGATCCGCGATCCGCTGCCGCTCAAAATGCTGCATTGGCTGAATTACGCCAGCCCCGGCGCCCCGGGCCGCTTTGCCGACATCGCCGATTTCATCGAAAAGAACCCGGCATTGGCCGCATCAAAAGGCGTTGCGAATGCACGCCGAGGAAGCGCTGGCGGGCGAAACCGATGCGACCGCCGCCGCCTGGTTTGCGCGCTTTCCACCGCTCAGCGCCACAGGACAGATCCGCGCTGCCGAGATCAAGCTGAAATCGGGCGACGTCAACGGCGGTACCGCGGCATTACGCGCGGTTTGGGTCGACAGCGATTTCAACGCGCTCGACGAAAAAAACTTTCTCGCCAGTCATGGCTCGGCGATTACGTCGCAAGACGATCAAAACCGGCTCGACCGGCTGCTGTGGGACGGCAAGGTCGAGGCGGTGCGGCGGATGCTGTCGCGGGTGCCGCCGGATTACCGGGCGTTGGCCGAGGCGCGCCTCGCGCTCGTTGTTGCATGCCCCGGCGGCCGACCTGCTCGTCGCGCGCGTGCCGGCGCCGTTGCAGGCGGATTCCGGTCTGCTCTATGCGGAATTGCGCGCGCGTCGCGAAAAGGACATGACTGACGCCGCGGTTGCGATCCTGCGCAGCAATCCGGGCGATCCGCTGCATCCCGAGGCATGGTGGCGTGAGCGCCAGATCATCGCGCGCCGCCTGCTCGCCGGCGCCAATTTCGATCTCGCCTACCAGATCGCCGCGCAGCACGGCGTGCTCGACGGCAAAGCCTATGCCGACGCCAATTTTCTGCTCGGCTACATCGCGCTGCGGTTTAAAAAGGACCCGGCGCTCGCCTTCGATGACTTTTCCCATATCCTGACGCGAGCCGACACGCCTTATACCAAGGCACGCGCGGCCTATTGGGGCGGGCGCGCCGCCGAGGCCGAGGCCAAGCCCGATTTGGCGCGCAAATGGTATGCCGCCGGTGCCGACCATATGGCGACCTTTTACGGCCAACTCGCCGCACATCAGCTCGGCAATGACGCGCCGCCGAAACCCGTCCCGGAGCCGGTCCCGACCAATGTCGAGAAGCGCTGCGTTCGACAGCGACGAGGTCGTGCGCGCGACAGAAATCTTTTTTGCCATCGGGGATCGCCAGCACAGCAAGGATTTCTTGATGCACCTGGCGGACCACGCGCAAACCCCGACCCAGTTTTCGATGCTCGCGACATTGGCGGAACAGAATAGCCGCCTCGATCTTGGAATCGCTATCGCGAAGCGGGCGATCGTGGCCGGCACACCGCTGATGATCCACGGCTACCCGATCGTCGCATTGCCGCGCCGGCGGCACGCACCGAGTCCGCGCTATTGTATGCGATCATCCGCCAGGAGAGCGGCTTTGATCTTGACGCCATGAGCCCCGTCGGCGCCCGCGGTTTGATGCAACTGATGCCGGCGACGGCGAGTTCGACCGCCGCCAAGCTCGGCCAGCCGTTTTCGCTGCCGCGGCTGACGATGGACGGGATCTACAATATCGAGCTCGGCCGCGGCTATCTGCAGAATTTGATCGAGGATTTCGGTGGCTCTTACGCGCTGGCGATCGCCGTCCTACAACGCCGGACCCGGCCGGATACGTCAGTGGCTCGCCGAATATGGCGACCCGCGCGGCGGCAAGATCGATATGGTCGACTGGATCGAAACCATTCCGATCGACGAAACGCGGCTCTATGTCCAACGCGTCCTTGAGAACCTGCAAGTCTATCGCGGGCAGAACGGGCGCAATTCCGCCTTTTCGCTGGTCAGCGATCTCGCCCGCTGAGTGCGCCGCACCCGCGCCGGGTGTGGCCTATGCGAGTTCGATGACGCTGTCGTTGGCCAGGCGGCCCTGGGCGCGGTATTGCCCGATTTTTTCGAGCAGCGGGCTGTCGGAAACCGCGTAGAGAACTGCATCGGCGTCGCCGCGGTTGAGATGCCGCCGCCAGGCAAAGCCAGGCACGACAAAGATGTCGTTTGCCTCCCAATCAAAGGATTGGCCGGCGATTTCGGTCGTCCCGCGCCCTTCGATCACCTGATAAAGCGTTCCGGATGTTTCGCGCTTGAACCGCGTCTCCTCGCCGGAGCGCAGCAATATCGCTCGATAATCCAGGGTCGGAAAGACCGATGCCCCAGTCACCGGGTTGATAAATCTCAGCGTGACGCCCTCGTAAGGGTCGCCAGCCTCGTCACGCAATTCTTCGAGGGCGGCGCGCACATCGGCGCCGCAGTAATGAAACATCGGCGACGTGTCACGCCCAAAGCCGCGCTGCCCTAGCGGCGAAACCCGGCACCAAGCCGCCATTGCTGTAAAGTCGCTGGGAATAGCCGTCCTTAAGCAGAAACCGGCTGGGCGCGCGCATTGCCTTCGGTTTTCCCGGGATATTCTTCATCGAGCCAGACGCAATCGAGAAATTCCATCAGCGGAAAATCGAGCACGTCGATCCATACCACCGGGTCGGCGCCGTCATTGCCATGGTCGTGCCAGGTGCCGTTGGGCGTCAGGATCAGATCGCCGCGCGCCGCTCGGCAGCGTTCGCCCTCGATCGTCGTGTAGCCGCCATCCTCGGACAGGATCGTCCGACTGGCGTTCGGGGTGTGGATGTGCACCGGTGCCACGTCGCCCGGATTGTAGATCGATACCGCGCACCGCATCGTGCTGGTGACCTGCAACCTCCCGCCAAGTCCGGGATTGGTCAGCAGAAATTGCTGGCGCTCGGCAAATTCGATCGGCGAAACATCCGCGGAGCGGGCGATTTCGGCGATCTGGTCGAGATAGCGGCCGATTTCGCCCCAGCGCCAGTGATGCGCGACCGGTTTGAGCTGCGCCGCACCAACCCGACCTGCGGCAACCTGGCCGCCCGCTGTCAACCCGGTCTCGCGAAACCACGGCGGCTGCGCCGGCGCGTTCGCTTGCGTCCGCAGCCAAATGTTGAGTGGCATCGCTTCGGCATTCAGCCGCTCCATGGCTTCCCGCGCCCGGGACCCTGCTACATGCGCCTCTGTCGCCATGATTTTCCCTCCCGAGGCTGCGCTACGACAGCGCCGCCGCTCGCATAAACAAGGTGAGATCAGAAACCAGACCTTCGTCGCGCTCGATCGCGTACTCGCTGCGGCCTGTCCGGCCTTCTTTTTCGAGGACCATCAGCAGCGCTGGATTGTCGGTCTCGAAGATGCGCAGATTGCGCTCGTCGTGGTCGAGTTCGGCGAGCTTGGCCTTTAGCGGCACCGCCGGCACGCGGTCGCAGACATCGATCAATTCGATTAGGCCTTCGACAGTGATGCCGGCATCTTCGACCTGCTTGCGGATCGCTTCGGCAGCCGCCTGCTGCGCCTGACGCTGCTTCGTCTGGATGCGGGCCGCTTCATCCGCCTTTTTGCGGTATTCCTGATAATGCGGCGCGATCCGCTGCAAAAACACCGGCGTCGCAAGCTCCTGGGTGTCGATCCAGCTCTTCGCCCTGGTCCAGGTAGTGGCAAGCCAATCGCGGATGCCGGGGTCGTGGATCTCGCGAATCCGGTCGGCGCGCAGCGACGCCGCCCACCGGGTCTGCGTCGGTTCGCCGGTCAGCTCCACCCAATTGCCGGGATCTAACGCGGCGGGGGTGGCGTTCTGCACGACCGCGGCTGGCCGGGGTGTGGCAGCGCCGTCGGCCTGGCGCGCCTTTGCCTGCTCGAACTGGCGCCGGTATTCCGCTTCCCATTCGTCGCTGTCTTCCGAGGGGACAAAGCCCTGCGTATCCCAGAAAAAGCGGTTGGTCCTTTCGATCGCCTCCTCTCTGACCAGCCTCAGATCCATCGCTTCTCCATCCTTGCTTTTTGCCTGGTTGCACGAACGGTATCATGATCGGCGACAGCGAGGCGAGCCGCACCGCTTCGCGAAACAAAGGACCCGAATAAAGGACCGCGCCGATGATGAAAAGCGTCGGGCTTCTGACTCGCAAACCCGGGCTCAGCCACGAAGAATTCGTCAAGCATTGGTACGCGATTCATGCACCGCTGGGCCATGCCGTCCCGGGTGTGCACCACTATGTGCAGTCGCACATAGTGGCTGAGCGGACGCGACCCGACATTCCGACGACCGATGTCGAAATCGACGGCATTGCCGAGCTTTGGTACGCGGATTTGGAGACCATGGAGCGCGCCGACGCGACCCCCGAGGCCAAGCGGCTGCATGCCGACGGCGCCTTGTTCATTGGGCGGATCAAGAGCTACCTCGTCGAGGAGAGGGTCGATTATCCCGGTAGCGCCGGAGTGAACTCGATGCAGCGCTATCTTTCCGGCTTTGGCAGCGAGCATGCGAGCGAGGCGTTGCCGGGGGCGCTACCCGAAGGCCAGAACGCACCGCAACGCCATCCGCTTGGGCTCTATACCGAGCAGATCTCAGGGACGGCGTTTACCGCGCCCCGCGGGCAAAATCGCCGCTCCTGGCTCTACCGCATCCGGCCGTCGGCGGCGCATCCCGCCTATCGCCGCATCGACAACGGCCTTTTGCGCAGCGCGCCGTTCAGCGAAGCCGAGCCGCCGCCCAACCGGCTGCGCTGGAATCCGCTGCCGTTTCCCGACAAACTAGCCGAGTTTCTCGATGCGCTGGTGACGATAGGCGGCAATGGCGACGCCGGATTGCGCTCGGGCATAGCGGTCCACGTGTATTGCGCGACCAAATCGATGGATCGGCGCGTGTTTTTCAATGCCGATGGCGAGTTGCTGATCGTCCCGCAGCAGGGCCGCCTCTTGCTCGCCACTGAATTTGGGCTGATCGAAGCCGGGCCCGGTGAAATCGCCGTTGTCCCGCGCGGTGTCAAGTTCCGCGTCGATCTGCCCGAGGGCCAGGCCCGCGGCTATATCTGCGAGAATTATGGCGAACTCTTCCGTCTGCCGGAATTAGGGCGCGATCGGCGCCAATGGTCTTGCGAACCCGCGCGATTTTCTGACCCCGGTCGCCGCCTATGAAGAAAGCGACGAGCGCTGTGAGGTGGTTGGCAAATTCGCCGGTAATCTGTGGGCGGCGGAATTCGACCATTCGCCGTTGGATGTGGTCGCCTGGCACGGCAATTATGTCCCCTACAAATACGATCTGGCGCGGTTTAACACGCTGGGCACGATCAGCTTTGATCATCCCGATCCGTCGATCTTCACCGTCCTAACCGCACCGTCCGAAATCCCCGGCACGGCTAATTGCGACTTTGTGATCTTCCCGCCGCGCTGGATGGTAGCCGAGCACACTTTTCGCCCACCCTGGTTTCACCGCAACGTCATGAACGAGTTCATGGGGCTGGTGCACGGCATCTACGACGCAAAGGCCGAGGGCTTTGTTCCGGGCGGCATGTCGTTGCACAATTGCATGGCCGCGCACGGCCCTGACGCCGTGACTTCTGAACGGGCGAGCACAACCGAACTGAAGCCGCAAAAGATCGAAAACACGCTCGCCTTTATGTTCGAGGCGCGGTTTCCGATCCGTCCGACGCGCTTTGCGCTCGAAACCCCGGCACTGCAGCGCGATTACGATTCGTGTTGGGAAGGTCTGCCGAAATTGTTCAAGGGCAAGGGTTAGCGGCGGCATCTGGAGGTCAGCGCCAGGGGAGCTACACCCTCGTCGCGCAACAGCCGGATGATCCCGCCGTTTACCAAACAAATCGCTCATTTGTGGAGCGTCGGCGACGGCTGCGCGTTCGACTCTGCATCAGGCGACATGGAGGGCTCGATGAGCGAAGCGAAGTTTGGCGACGAGGCGACGCCGGACGCGACCAAAGGGGCACCCGAAGCGATAGCTCGCGCTTCAAGCGATGTGATCCGGCAGACGACCGAACAAGCGCGCGAGGGCATGCGCCAGGCGAGTCATGCCTCGACGGCCGGCGCCGAGGCCGCGATGCGAACCGGCAACTCGCTCGCCGAAGGCGTGCAGGACATCACCACCGCCTGGGCGCACTATGCCGAGGAGGTCATGCGCCAGACGACAGAGGCGAGCCGCGCGCTGATCGGGTGCCGCAGCTTGACCGACATGTTTGAAATCCAGTCGCGCCTATTGCGGGGCAATCTGCAGGCGTTTTTGGACCAGAGCAGCAAGATTGCGGAAATCGCGGGCCGCATCGCGACGCGCCCATTCGAAGCGATGAAACAAGCAAGCGACGACACGCGATCGCGCTAATCCGCAGAAACATCCGGGTTCGTAATCGGCCGCCCGCTTGCCGCTTTCGCGTTTCGACGCGACGCGCTAGACCGTCCACTGCGGTTGCAGCAGCAACAGCGGGGCGGAGATGATCGATCTTTATACATGGCCGACGCCGAATGGGCACAAGGTGTCGGTCATGCTCGAAGAGTGCGGGCTAGAGTATCGCGTTCACCCGATCGACATCGCCAACGGCGAACAATTCGCGCCCGAATACGAAGCGCTCAACCCAAACGGCAAGATCCCGACGATCGTAGACCAGGACGGACCTGGCCGCGGGCCTTTTGCGGTTTTCGAATTGGGCGCGATCCTGATCTATCTCGCCGAAAAAACCGGGCGTTTCTTGGCCATCGACCCGCGCCAGCGGTCGCAGGCCATCCAATGGCTGATGTTTCAAATGGGCGGGATCGGGCCGATGTTCGGCCAAGCCCAGCATTTCCGCCGGTTTGCGCCGCAACCCTTGCCCTATGCGATCCAGCGCTACTCGAAAGAGGCGGCGCGCCTCTACGGCGTTCTCGAAAAGCGGCTCGCCGTCAGCGAGTTCTTGGCAGACGACGGATATTCGATCGCCGACATCGCGAGCTACCCGTGGGTCACCCGTTCCGAATGGCAGGGCGTCTCGCTCGCGGATTACCCGAATACCCGCCGCTGGGTCGAGACCATTGCGCAGCGCCCGGCGGTGCAGCGCGGCATGCTGGTCCCGCAACTGCCCTAACTCGTCATACGGCCGCATATCCCTAGGTCGCGCGCCCCGGTGGTGTTCCTGTCGGCTCAGCTTACCCAATCGAGCAGCGGGCTGCGGCGCGGCCGCGCAGTGAGGATCGCATCGGCCCCGAGGCTGCGGCCGTAATGATGCAAGGCAAAGATGACCTGGAGAACGAATGCGAAGAAATAGGTCCACGGCCACTCGTACCAGTCGTTGTAGAGGCCGAGCCACAGATTGAGGAACTGCAGTGCACCGATCCACCCCCAGAGCCCGACGAACAGACCGAGGATTAGCGACACCGCGGTCAGCGCTTCGGCGGCGTAGACGATCGGCGCAAACAGATAGAAATGCGGCAGGACCACATGGTTGAAAAAATCCGCCTGTAATGGGATGGCGGCCGATTTTCCGATGACGGTCATATAGTGGTAAAGCTCGTTCGCGCTTAAGGGTTTGCCGGCTTCCTCGGCATAATTGGGCGGCAATTTCCACAGCGTCTGCTGCCACCACATCCCGCCGATGACGACACGGCAGGCCCAATTGCCAACATGCACGACGCGCCGCTGCTTGGGCATCGTCACGAGGGCATAAGCTGCGATCGCGATACTGGCGATCATAAGGACCCAAAAGACGAAGGTCGGCCATTCCGGTCGAAGCATGAAATGGACGAAGTCGGTCAACGGGTTTGGCGTCATTGTGCTTTGTTCTTCAATCGAGGGCGGTGAGTGGCCATAGATCGCGGTCTCCATCGCCAATGGGTGGCTGTCGACGAAGATATGCGACTCTCACTCGACGATATGCAGTAACAAGCTCGCGATCGTTGGGCACAGCCGCGAGAGCGACGGTGCGAGACCGTTACTCAGGTTGCCTTCCCTCACTTCGGCTGGTCCGCCGCCCGCCAGCTGCGGGCTGCGGCGGAAATGACCGCAAGTGCTGCGGCGCTGCCGTTGGCCTCACCCTTTTCGAAATCGCCGCTTACGATCGCCATTTGGTTGGTGACGTGGGCGAAGCACAGCACCGGTTTGTCGCGCGCAGCGGCGAAGGCGTACAGCGCCGCCGCCTCCATCTCGACGGCGAGGATGCCGCGGGCGCGCGCCCGCTCGATCGCAGTTGCGGTCTCCCGAAAGGGTGCGTCGGTACTCCAGGCGGCGCCGCGATAGACCGTCTGCCCGATGCCTTGCACCGCCTGCATCGCCGCAGCGGCGAGCCGGCGGTCGGCCTCGGCGAATTCGGCTGGCGGCAGGTAATGGTAGCTCGTGCCCTCGTCGCGCAAGGCCCGGTCGATCAGCACAAAGTAGGGACTTGCGCCGCGCTGATCGATCTGCCCAGCCGAGGTCACGCTGACCAGAAAGCGGCAGCCGGAGACGAACAGCTCTTCCGCGAGCAACACCGCAAACGAAGCGCCGACGGCGCAGCCAATTATGCCGAACCGCTCGCCTTCATAATCGAATTCGTAGAGTTCCGTGTGATAGCAGGCCCAGCCCGGAGACCGCAAGGCGCGCCCTCCGCGCTGCAAGGCGCGCAGAATGTCGCCGTCGGGATCAAGCAGACAGATCTCGGGCACTGGGATATCGGCAACCCTCCTTTGACGGCGGCCCTCGCGCAGCAGGTTGGCCGGTTGGAACACCGATGCCGCGTCGTAATCCTTGCCGGCGCGGATCGGCGGCAAGCCGGGTTGATGGGGGTCCTGGATCGTCAAGGTTTTCTCGCAAAGCGCGAACAGCCGCGTCAAGCAGGCGCGTCAACTTCCGACTGCACCGCCGCCTGTGCGTGGATCGCGCGGGATCGACCCCACACATCCTGGCCAATGAGACCGGACGAGCTGGTCGGTTTGACTTTAGAGGCCTGGCATCATCCACACCAGCCAGGTCGCGAGCGCGAGAAATGGTCCGAAGGGCAGTGCCGAAAACGGCCCGAGGCGGACACACGATACCCGCAGACATCCCGCGGCAAATAATGCGGCAAGCGCCGCAATCAGGATGACCTGCGGCAGCGCGGTAGCGCCGACCCAGGCGCCGGCCGCGGCTAACAGCTTGGCGTCGCCTTGCCCGAGCCCATCGCGGCCACGCAACCGGCGATACAGAAAGGCGATCGCACGCAAAGCAACATAGCCGAGCGCGGCCCCTAAGGCTCGGTCGGTCAGCTCTCCGGGATCGAAGATAAGCGCGCTGGCAAGCCCGGCGAGGACCAGCGGCAGGGTTAATTTGTCGGGTAACAGCCAATGCTGCGCATCGATCCAGCTCAGTGCCAGCAATGTCCAACCGAGAATGCAATCGAGCCAGATTTCGACGCCTTGGTCGAAAAAAGCTGCGATCAGCGCGATGCCTAGGGCAGCAAGTTCGACCCCAGGGTAGAACCAGCCGAGCCATTGGCCGCAGTATCGGCAGCGGCCGCGCGCGGCAGCCCAGCTCAACACCGGCATCAGATCGCGCGCGGAAAGGGTGGTGCCGCAGCCCTCGCATTGCGACTGGGTCCAGCCAATCGGCCTCCCCTCAGGCAATCGGCGGATTAAAACCCCGAGAAAGCTACCGATGAACGGGGCGACGAGCACGGCGCCCCACGCGCTGGCGTCGAACCCGGCAGCTCGATTGAACCAGCCCGCATCGAACATGAACTGCCGCTCCGAGCATCAATCGATTATTGTCGCCGTTCAGCGATACCACCCACCAGCGCCGCGAGGATCTTGTTTTTCATGACGATCGAGGCCATTGAGCCGCCGACTGCTGTTGCGCCGACGACCGCGCCGCCGAGTGTCGCCGCGCCGAGTGTCGACAAAGCCGCAGAGGCGCTGGCCCGGCTCGGCCCGGCGCTCGTCGAAAGCGGCGCTATCGATCAACGAACCCTGGAACGCGCGCGTCGGGTCGGGGCGGAAACCGGCGGCCGGCTCGATCGGGTATTGACACAGCTCGGCCTGATCAGCGAGCGCGGCCTCGCCGAGGCCTTGGCCCAACTGGTCTCGGCGCCGCTTGTCGGACCCGCAGACTACCCCGAGGAGCCGCTGTTCGTCGACCGGCTGCGGCCAAAATTTCTGCGCAAGGCGCACGCGCTGCCGATTGCCGATGGCGGCGATCTGGCGGTGCTGGCGATGGTCGATCCGCTCGACGTGTTCACGCGCAAGGCGGTCGCGGCGGCTCTCGGCCGGCCGGTCGCGGTTGTCGTTGCCGTCCCAATCGAGCTCGAAGGCGCGCTCGACCGACTCTACTCCGAACCGGTCGAGGCTGGGGACGGCGAGGCGATGCTCGACGAGATCGTGGCCGATGCCGAGCCGGCCGAGGAGGATGCCGAACGTCTCAAAGATCTTGCCAGCGAGGCGCCGGTGATCCGGCTCGTCAACCAGATGATCGCCCGCGCTGTCGAAACGCATGCTTCTGACGTGCATCTGGAGCCTTTTCCCGATCGGTTGCGAGTGCGCTATCGGTACGACGGGGTATTGCAC
Source organism: uncultured Alphaproteobacteria bacterium (assembly GCA_963777435.1). GTDB lineage: Bacteria > Pseudomonadota > Alphaproteobacteria > ATCC43930 > CGMCC-115725 > AP-15. The sequence continues at coordinate 948,402 of CAVZQT010000002.1, read as the reverse complement.
GAGGTCGAGCCGCCGCCAGCGCGATTGCAAGCCGCGGTGATCTCCCGCGTGAAGATCATGTCTCGGCTCGATATTGCAGAGCGCCGGCTGCCGCAGGACGGCCGCATCAAGTTGACGGTGCGGGGCCACGAGATCGATTTCCGTGTATCGACGATGCCAGCGCTCTACGGCGAGAAGGTCGTGTTGCGCGTGCTGGACCGCACCGCGGTCGATTTCGATTACGAAAAATTGGGTCTGCCCGAGGATATTCGGGCCGGTCTCGAACGGGCGTTCGAATTGCCGAACGGGATGGTGCTGGTAACCGGGCCGACCGGCAGCGGCAAGACCACAACGCTCTACACGGGATTGGCAAAGCTCAACACGACAGAACGAAACGTCGTTACCGTTGAGGATCCGATCGAATACCAGCTGACCGGGATCAACCAAATACAGGTGAGGCCGCAAATCGGCCTCAATTTCGCAACTCTATTGCGGTCAATCCTGCGGCAGGACCCCGATGTAATCATGATCGGCGAGATCCGTGACCTCGAAACCGTTCAGATAGCGGTGCAGGCGGCGCTGACCGGTCACCTCGTGCTGTCAACGGTGCACACCAACTCGGCCGCAGCGACGATGACGCGACTGCGCGATATGGGTCTCGAAGACTATTTGATGACGGCGACCCTGAAAGCAGTTTTGGCGCAGCGCCTGGTGCGGCGATTGTGCCGCAAATGCCGTGAACCGGAGGAGGCGCCGGCGTCGGTGCGCGAGCGCTTTGGCCTCGATCGGCTGGCTGGAAATGGTTCGATAATCCTGCATCATCCTCGCGGCTGTCCGGAATGCCGTGGCACGGGCTTTCGCGGCCGGCGCGCGATTGCCGAGTTGCTGGTGCCGAACCGCGCGACCGACAAGCTGATCTTGGACGGCGCCGACGACACCGCGATCGAGCGCGCCGCAATCGAAGGCGGTATGCGGCCGATCTTTGACAGCGGGCTGCTTGCGGTGATCGAGGGAGATACAACGATCGAGGAGGTCGTTCGTTGTATTCGCAGCGAGGCCTAGATGGTGACTGGCGGGCCTCTCGGAACGCGCTTGGCCGCGGGCTCCCGAACGCGACGGAAATGAGCCTACCGCCGGAGACCTAAGATGGCGTCGTTCCGATGGTCGGCGATCAATGGTGGCGGTGAGGTCGTACACGGCGTCATGGAAGCGCCGGATCGCGCTTGGGTCGTCGATCGGCTGCAGCGACAAGGGCAAACTGTGCTGCGCGCCGATCCCGGCGGATACGCGCCGCGGGTTTGCTGACCTGCTGCAAATCGAGATCGGCGGAGCGCGTGGGCTCGACAAGAACGCGCTCAGCGAAGTCACCCGCGAGCTGGCGATCATGCTGGCCGCGGGACAGGATCTCGACCGCGCTCTGCGCTTTATTGTCGACAATACCGGCAATGCGCGAACCCGCACGATCCTCGGCCGGGTGCGCGACAAGGTCCGTTCCGGCAGCTCGCTTGCTGCCGCGCTTGCGGGCGAACCGCGCAGCTTTTCAAAGCTTTATATCGGCATGGTACGCGCCGGCGAGGCGGGCGGCACGTTGCCCGCCACCCTTGATCGTCTGGCGGCATTGCTCGAGCGCGAACGCGCCCTGACCGCCAGCCTGCGGGCGGCGATGATCTACCCGGCATTGCTCGTCGTGGCGGCGATCGGCTCGATCATTTTGTTGTTGGATTACGTGCTGCCGCAATTCACTCCGATTTTCGAGCAATCGGGCGCACAGCTGCCGACCGCAACCCGAGTCCTGATGACCATGGGCACGGTCGTCGGCGCCGCGACACCGTGGTTGCTCGCCGCCACCCTGATCGCGGCTGTTGTCGTCCGCCATCTGCTGACGATCCCCGCCTACCGGATCCGGTTCGACCGGCTGCTGTTACGAACGCCGATCGCCGGCAGGCTGATCCGGGAGACGCTGGCGGCGCGGCTGACTCGCACCCTGGGCAATCTGCTCGAAAACGGGGTGGCGCTGATCCCGGCACTCGGCATTGCCAAGGACGCGCTCGGCAATCTCGCGGCTTCCGAAGCGGTCGATGCCGCTGCGCTAAAGGCCAAGGGCGGCGCCGGGCTGTCGCGCCCGCTGGCCGCCGCCGAGATATTTCCGGCGCGGACAATTCAGCTTTTGCAGCTCGGCGAGGAAGCGGCGCAACTCGCGGCGATGTCGCTAAAGGCAGCGGATATCCACGAAGAGCAGGCGCGGCTAATGATGCAGCGGCTGGTGGCGTTGGCCGTACCAATGATCACGATCGCGATGGGTCTCGCCGTCGCCGGTATTATCAGCGCGTTGCTGACGGCAATGCTGAGCCTCAATGATCTTGCCGGTTGAGCCCGAGTCGCCGTGGAAGTCGGCCCTGCCATCCGACAACCGGCGGTGCGGCTTCAGCCTGGTCGAGCTGCTTGTCGTACTTGCGATCATGAGTTTCGCGCTAGTGCTGATCGTCGGCTACAAGGCGCCGTGGAGCAGCGGGCTCAACCTTAAAGGAACGGCCGCCGAGTTGGCGGCTGGGCTGCGGCTCGCGCGTTCGGAAGCGATCGCCGACAATCGGCCGATCCTGTTCGCGGTCGATCTTTCAAGCCACCGTTATCGGATCGGGAGTGAACCGCCGCGCGGCCTGCCGCCACAGCTATCGATTGGGTTGGTGACGGTCGACGGCGAAAAGCGCAGCGCGACATCCGCCGACATTCGGTTTAATCCCGACGGCAGCTCGAGCGGCGGGCGCATTGTTCTCGCGAATGATGCACGGCGCATCGCCGTCGGCGTCGATTGGCTGACGGGGCGGGTCACGGTCGCCGATGTCCACTGAACGCCCATCGGGGAGTGCCGGCTTCACCCTGCTCGAGGTCGTGGTGGCGGTCGCAATTGCCGGGCTGGCGCTGGTCGGGCTGTTTCAGGCCGGCAGCGGCGGCGTCTTTGCCGTCGACACCGCGGCCCGCGCCGAGGAAGCGTTGCAGCGCGCCCAGTCACACCTGGCTGCGATTGGGCGCGACGCCGCGCTGGTGCAGGGCGATGCCAGCGGGGACGACGGCGGCGGTTATCGCTGGCGATTGCAAGTCCAACCGGTAAGTGAACGGCGGGGGGTCGCGGCCGACGGAATTACGCCGCAAAATAAGGCGCTGTTCTCGGTCGAGGTCGCGATCTCATGGGAAGCGCGCGGGCATCAGCGCGCCGTCGTCCTGCGAACCTTGCGTCTCGGCAACGAAGCTGGAAACGGCTGATAAGGGATGAGCAAACCACCCGCCGGCGCGCGGCAGAGTGGTTTCACGCTGCTCGAAACCTTGGTGGTCGTGATCGTGCTGGGGATGTTGGTGGCGGGTCTCGGCCAGGGTGTTCACGCCGGTCTGTCGCTATGGGGCGCACAGCAACGGCGGCTTGGCCAAATCGCCGAACTGGACGCCGGAGCACGCGTTCTCCGCGCTTTGTTGACGGGAATCGCCGTTTCTCAAGGCCAGGGGGTCGGCGGGCCGGACGCGAGCAGTGGTTTTAAGGGCGATGCGGAGCATGTGAGCTTTACCGGCAATTTGCCGACTGGTCTCGGCACGACGCGGCATGCCGACATTACGATCGCCTTGCATAAAGGCAATCTGGTGCTGACCTGGACGCCGCGGCTGCACGCAATCCCGTTAAAACCGCCGCCGCCGCCAACCGATACCGAGCTGGTCGGCCAGGTTTCTCGTCTCGAGATCGCCTATTGGGGTTCGACTGCGCCGGATCAACCGGCAGCGTGGCAGACGCGCTGGGATGGCCCGGCGCCCCCTCAACTGATCCGCATCCATCTCTTCTTTGACAAGGGCGATCTGCGGCGCTGGCCGGTGCTGATCGCGGCGCCGGTTCTTTGAACGCGCGGCGATTTGCGCGGCACGTCGGTGGCAGGGCGCCGCATTACCTGATCGAGCGAACCTTGACGAGCCGGACCCCGCGAAAATCCGCCCGATTAAGGCCTGCAAACGCCTTGATCGAGCCACATTCGGAAACTTTGTTGATCTCGGCGAGGCTGGCGTCCTGTCGGCCTGTTCCGGACACACGGCGCTCTGTAACATTGCCAGTATTGGTAAGGGATTCGGGTCGGCTCGGTTCCGCGTCATGCTACGCGACTTTTTCACATGGTGGTTTGGGCAGCTGGCTGAGCTGCTGCCCCAACGACTGCGCCGAGCTGCGCCGACAGCCGAGGATGCCACGGTCATTACCCCGATTGGCGCGATCGACGAGTCAGTCGACGAAGTTGCAGTCGGCCTACGACGCGGCGGCAAGGAAAATTTGCTGGGTCGATTTCGTCCTGGGTGATCCGGGACTGGCCAACCTGCCCAATTCGCCAGGCAAACCGGCGGTATTACGGCTGGGAGAGGAGGACGTGCTGGCAAAGACCTTGGTCTTGCCGCTGGCCGCTGAGCGTGAGCTTGACCAAGCGCTGCTCTTCGAGATGGATCGGGAGACCCCGTTCAAACCGGACGAACTCTACTGGAATCACCGGGTGGAGGCCATCGATCGACAGAGTGGACGTTTGCAGGTCCGCTTGGTGTTGGCCCCAAAGGCAAATCTCTCGCCGCTGATTGAGCGGCTTGGGTTTGCGCGCATCGAGCCGGTTCGCGCAGAAATCGCCGATGGCCCCGATGCGGGTTTTTGGCTGCCGCTCGACAATCATCGTCAAACCGTGAATCACGGCCCGGGAAGGCTGCTGAAGCCGCTTGCGGTGGCGTGCGTGCTGCTTGCGATCGCGGCGATCGTGACGCCTTTTGTGCGCCAGTCGATAACGACCGCTGACCTCGACCGATCGTTAGCGGCGGGAAGAGCGGCGGCGGTTGAGGCCGAGAAATTGCACGGCGAGACCGCGCGCTTGACGGGCAGTGCCGACCTCATCGTCAGGGAGCGCGAGAAAGTCGGACAGCCACTCGCCGTGATGGCTGCCGCCACGCGCGTCTTGCCGGATGACACCTACCTGACCGAGATGCAGCTGCAGCAACGCAAGCTGACGATGAGTGGCCGCTCGGCGGCTGCGGCAAAGCTGATCGGCGCGGTGGCGGCCGACAGCGAGTTTCACAACCCGACCTTCGCTGCCCCTGTCACGCGTATCGAAGCGCTCAAGCAGGAGATCTTCACAATCGTCACGGAGGTCTCGCCATAGCCGTGACCGCCGCCTTGCCGACCGGCCGGCGTGGCCAGTTGCTGGCCGTGGGATTGCTGCTTCTCGTGCTGGGCAGCCTCTATTTTTTTGCGGTGACCCCGCTCGTCGACCTCTACCAGCAACGCGAGGCCAAAATCGAGGATGGCAGCATGCTGCTGCCTCGGCTCGAGGCGGTAGCCGAAGGATTGCCGGCTCTGCGCTCTCGGGTCGCCCAGCTGCGAGCGGCGGCGCGAATCCGTAAAGTTACGCTGGACGGCGCCAGCGATGCGATCGCTTCTGCCAATCTGCAAAGCCGGATCGAGGGGTTTGCCAGCGCGGTTGGCGCCACGATCGGCAGTACCGAGAGCCTGCCGGCTGAGACCCGCGACGGTTATCGGCGCATCGGCCTGCGTTTTGCCCTAAACGGTCCATATGACACTCTCGTGCGGCTATTGGCCAAATTGGAGGCGGCCACGCCGCCGCTGGTCGTCGACAATTTGCAGGTCCACGGTGTCTTGCGGCGCCCAGGATTGCCGCAGGCGGGGTCTGCCGAAATCGGGCTTGATGCCGGACTCGATGTCTATGGCTTTCGCACCGCCGACAAATCTTCGCCCGACAAATCCGCGGCCGCGTCGCCATGATCGACAGGCTGATACTGATCGCTTTGCTTGCCGGGTGCGCTCTATTCGCCGCCATTACCGCCGCCGAGATCACTGCAAGCCCCGGGGCCCAGACCGAGATTGCGGCACGGGCTTCGCCGCCGCGCTCGGTACCATTGCCGCCGACGGTTAGCGCCGAACGCGGGCCGCGTTCCGACGCGATGGTAGCCGAAATCCTTGCTCGGCCGTTGTTCAGCGCGACCCGGCGCCCACCCGCAAAAAACGACAACCCGATTGGGGATTCCGGGCTCGCCGACACCCGCCTTGCCGGGATTGTGACCGCCCCCGGCCGGCGCTTTGCGATCTTCGCGCCAAACGGCGCCAAACCTGTCGTCGTCAACGAGGGCGATACCATAAGCGGGTGGCATATCGAGAAGATAACGCCTCGAGAAGTGTCGTTGACGGGGCCCAGCGGGACAAAGACGCTGCAGCCAAAGGTCGACCAGAATTTGGTGCCGCCGGCTCCGCCCCCGATCGCCGCGGCGCAGCCACCCATGTCCGCGCCGAACAATCCCGCAATTGTTCCGCCAACTAGACCGGGGTTTCCGGGGCCGCCCTTCAACCGCGCGCCGATGAGGCCGGGTCAGCTGCGAGAGCGGCGATGAGAAAGGGTCGGAGACGGTGGACGCTGCCGGGCTGCGCGGCGGCTCTGGTCCTTCTTCTCGGCGCTTGTAACCAACCCGAGACTGGCCTTGTGCCGCTGGAACAGCCGACCGGATTACAAGCTGCCGCTCCACGGATCAGCGGCCCCATCCCGACTAATCGCATCGAGCAGCGGGCTTTTGAGGACCGCCGCTCGCCTGTCGTGCCCGCATCAGCCCGGGGCGCCTCACCGCCCCCGCCGGGAGTTGCCACCAGCCAGAGCGGCGACGTGACCTTGAATTTCGTCGATACCGATATCCGCGAGATCGTGCGCGCGGTGCTTGGGACGACCTTAAAGGTGGCCTACACAATCGACCCCGCGGTGCATGGAACCGGATCGATCGAGACCCCGACGCCGTTGCCGCGCTCCGCGCTGATAGAAACGCTCGAAACGCTGCTCAACGAGAACGGCGCGGCCCTCGTCGTCCGTAACGGGATCTACAATGTCGTGCCGGTTCCGGCGGGCGCGATCGGCAATCTCGCGGCCGGCGCAAACGCGATCGGGGCGGGGGCCGAGGTCGTGCCGCTGCGCTATGCCGCCGCGCGAGACTTGCCAAAATCCTCGAGCCGTATGTCGGACAGGGCGGCAAAATTACGGCAGATCCAGCCGCCAACGCTGTGCTGGTCAGTGGCGACGCCGCGGTTCGCCAGACTTTGGTCGGACTCATTCGCGCATTCGATATCGATATCTTGTCCGGTCGATCTTACGCGTTGTTCCCGGTCGGCGATGGCGACCCGGCCAAGCTCGCCGGGGAGCTGGAAAAGGTGATGCAAGCGCAAGGCGAAGGCTCGCTTTCCGGCATTGTCCAGGTTCTGCCGATGGAGCGCGTCAACGCCGTTCTCGTCGTCTCCGCGCAGCCGCGCTATCTCGACGCCGCTGACCGGTTTTTTCACCTGGCGCAGCGGGCCGAAGAGGCGACGGCGCGGACCTGGCACGTCTACTATGTGCAGAACGGACAGAGCTCCGATCTCGAAGCCTTGCTGCAGCGCGCGTTTACCCCGGGGAATGTCTCGCCGACCCCGCCGCCGCCAGGCAGCACGGCCCCCGGCGCCGGTCAGCAGACCGTTGGGTTTTGGGAACGCAACCGGCGGCGCCGCCGGAGGAGCGGGGGGAGCCGGGACCAGTCTCGGCGGGGGCACGAATACGGCGGGGACGGCTGGGGCTACCGGGGGCGCGGGGGGCGCCGGCGGCGGTCTGGGCGCGGCACTCGCCGCGACCGCACCACCCGGAGCGGCCGCCGAAACCCCGGCGACAGAACCGCTCTCGACCGAGGCCGGGCCCGGCGCCGCCGGCACCAACATCAACCGGATGCGGATCATCGCCAACCGCACCAATAACGCGTTGCTGATCTATGCCACGCCCACCGAATATTCGATCATCGAAGGAATGCTGCGAAAGATCGACGTCATTCCGCTCCAGGTGCTGATCGAAGCGACGATCGCCGAGGTCGATCTGAATGATCAATTGCAGTACGGAACTCAGTTTTTCTTTAAGGCGGATCATGTGGCCAACACGCTGGGGCCATCGAGCGTGAATTCCAATTTGCCGGCGATTCCGGGCATCAACATGCTGAACTACCCGTCAAGTTCACCTTATTTCATCCTAAGCAAAGCGCCGAATTTCGCGCTTGCCGCGCTTGCCGAGGTCACCAAAGTCAAGATCTTGTCCGCGCCCGAGATCATGGTTCTCGACAATCAGCCGGCACGGCTGCAGGTCGGCCAACAGGTTCCGGTCTTGACCGGCCAAGCGACAAGTACGCTCGCGGCAGGCGCCCCGACCGTCAACAGCGTCGATTATCACCAGACCGGGGTCATCATGCAGGTGACGCCGCGCGTCAATACCGGCGGCTTGGTGACACTCGACCTCGCGCAAGAGGTCAGCGACGTCGCCGCAGCGGCAACCAACACGGTGCAGGGCTCGCCCACCTTCAACGATCAGGTGTTCCGCACCCGCGTCGCGGTACAGGACGGGCAGACCGTCGGGCTGGCGGGGTTGATCCGCGACAATTCCTCGCAAGGCAATACCGGCCTTCCGTTCCTCAAGGATATCCCGCTTTTGGGAACATTGTTTTCGACCCAAGGCAATTCCCGGATGCGCGCCGAGCTGCTTGGTGCTGATCACCCCGCATGTCGTGCATGATCAGCGCGACGCCCGCGCTCTGACGGAGGATCTGCGCAGTCAACTGATCAATGCGGGCTTGGTGCCGCAGCAGCTTCAGCATCTCCGCAGCACCGGATCGGCCAACCCAAACGGATTGTAATCCGGTGCTAAGAGGGTTCGCCACGATCGCCATCGGCACGGCGAAACGCGGGTTTCGCGCTGCTGATCGTCCTATGGACTTTGGTGCTGATCGCGTTTCTCGTGCTTCACCTGACCGCGAGCGGGCGTACCGAGATCCGGATCGCAAACAATCTCCAGTCGAACGCGGTCGCGGCAGCGGCGGCGGATGGGGGCATCTCGGCCGCCATCTTCGCCTTGTCGGCGCCGCAGCCCGAGCAGCGCTGGTCGATCAACGGCCCCACCCATCAATTGACAATCGGCAACTGCCAGGTGGCCGTGCGGCTCGACAACGAAGCGGCGCGCGTCAATCCTAGCCTCGCACCGCCAGGGCTGATGGAAGCACTGTTGCGCGCCGTCGGCGGGCCGCCCGACAAGGCGCGAAACATTGCCGAAGCCATCGGTGATTGGGTCGGATCGTCGCAGACAGCTAAAACCGCGGACGTGTTGAAGGCGCAGTATCAGGCCGCCGGGCCTCGACTACGCGCCGCCGGGCGGGCCGCTCGAAAGCATGGACGAGCTTAGCCGCGTCTTGGGCATGACGCCGGCGCTCTATGCGGCATTGCGGCCCCATTTGACGCTGTTTGGCCCGCCGCAACCCGATCCGGCCGGGGGCGATCCGGTCGTCGCCGCCGCAATTGCCCAAACGCCGCAACTCGGCCAGCCGGCAGCCCCCAGCGGCGCGCCGCAGCCGGACACGCTGACCGTCAGAATTACCGCGGACGCCAGGGGCCTCGGGAATGCGCAGGTTACCCGGGTGGCGGTGGTTCGCGTCAGTCCCGCCCTGCCTCAGGGCTACGCTGTTTTGGCGTGGGGCAATACGGTCGACTGACGCTGCCCTCTCACCGGGCCCGGTGACGGCGCTCAATCGTTGGCGATTTCCGCATCGGCGCCGGTGCCGCCGGGCTTCCCAGAGGGTCCAAGCGAGTAAAGGTCGTAATCGTGTCCCGGCCGCTCGCTTGGCATGCGGTACAAGAATGGATGGCCCCATGGGTCTTCCGGCACTCCTTGGCCCTTCAAGTAAGGGCCGCTCCAATGACTGACCCCGTCGGGACGAGCCACCAGCGCCTGCAGCCCTTGCTCGGTCGTCGGATAGGTCCCGACATCGAGCTTGTAGATATCGAGAACGCTAGCAAGTCGTTCGATCGACTGGTGGGCGATTTTCTCTTTGGCAGAGCCGAGCTGGCGCAGTGCCGCGGGGGCCACGAGGCCGATCAACAACCCCAGAATTGCAAGGACGACCAGCAGTTCGAGGAGAGTGAAGCCTCGCTCCTGGCGCCCGATGTCGGAGGGCCCATCGGATCGGTCCCGGTTGCTGGATGCGAGGTAACGCAATATACCGCCTCTGGAAGCCTGAGCTGCAATCAAGACTGGCGCAGAAAATGGGCATCTTCGTGGCGAGGTGCCTCAATTCCGGCACTTCGGCGAGCGCCCCGTCCGCGGCGTGCGACGCCAAATCCCTGGCCTGGAAGGTGAGGCTCGCCGCTATGCCCGACCGCAGCTCAGCAGTCGTTCGGTCCGCCCCGATTGCGCGTTTGCTCCCATTCGATATTGGAAAGGAACGACAACCAACGGTTCGTTTCTCGCAAAGTGCTCAATACTGCGGATACGAACCAAAGGTTCAGGAAGAGCAGGATCAATGTGCTCAGCTCGAACCAATGGATCAGGATCCAATCCAATTTCGGGCTCCGATAGGCTGTTTGCCGATCAGATGGTACGCTGGTCACAGAAACCTATTCAATTTCGTGAGTTCATGCGCCCCGCATGGAAGCTGACCAAGCGTGCCCCTTAAGGGCGGTCGAGAGTTTCGACGATCCCACCACCCCCCGGCAATACGCGGATCGGCGACGCGCCAGCCACCGTCCAGTGCCTCTTCTTCGTGACCCTTGACCCTCCATATCCGAAGGCATGGGCCGTTTCCTGATCATCATCGGCGTTACGTTGGCCGTGATCGGCGTGTTGTGGCCGCTGCTGAGAAGGCTTGGTCTCGGCCGCTTGCCCGGTGACATCTACATTCGCGGCGAGCACGGCGCGTTCTATTTCCCGATCGTCACTTGCATTGTGGTTAGCGTGGCATTGTCCCTGCTGTACTGGCTGCTTAATCGTTAGCGCCGCTCCTTTTACCAGAGAGCCCGAACGATGCCTGATCGTTATGATGTCGTGATCATTGGTGGCGGCCCGGGCGGGTATGTCGCGGCGATCCGAGCTGCTCAACTCGGCCTGCGCACGGCCTGCGTCGATCAGCGCGACAGTCTTGGCGGAACCTGCCTCAACATCGGCTGCATTCCATCAAAAGCCTTGCTGCAATCTTCGGAGAAATTCGCCGAGGCCCGCAATGCGCTCGCCGAACATGGGATAGGAGTCGGCGAGGTGACGCTCGATCTCGGCCGGATGATGGCGCGCAAGGACCGGGTGGTCAGCACGCTGACTCGCGGGGTCGAGTTCCTGTTTCGCAAAAACAAGGTCGATTGGCTTAAGGGGACAGGCCGCATCACGGTGCCGGGGCGTGTCGCCGTCAGCACCGCCGACGGTAGCACGAACGAAATCGAAACCGGCGCCATCGTCATCGCCACCGGCTCGGAAAGCACACCTTTGCCTGGGATCACCATCGACGAGCGTCGGATCCTGTCCTCGACCGGGGCGCTGGCGCTCGATCAGGTGCCCAAAAGGCTGGCCGTGATTGGCGGTGGCTATATCGGGCTCGAGCTCGGTTCGGTCTGGCAGCGCCTGGGCGCGCAAGTCACCATGATCGAACTCCTCGACCGCATCGTGCCGACAATGGACCGCGAGTTGGCGGCGGCACTGCAGAGGGCGCTGACGCGACAGGGGATCGCGTTCCAACTCGGCGCCAAACTGACCCATCTGGATGACGCCAAAGACAAAGTTTCGCTCCAAATCGAGGGTGCCGAGGATCGGGCAATCGAGGCTGAGGCGGTCCTGGTGGCGGCCGGTCGGCGCCCATTCACACAGGGATTGGGGCTGGACGCCATCGGCATGGAGCGCGACGCGCAGGGCCGGATCATCGTCGATGGCGGCTTTGCGACGAACCGCCCCGGGATCTATGCGATCGGCGATGTGATCCGTGGGCCAATGCTGGCGCACAAGGCGGAGGAGGAAGGAATAGCTGTGGCTGAGCGCCTCGCCGGACAAAAGCCTCACGTCAATTATGACGCTATCCCCGCCGTAATTTACACTTGGCCGGAGGTCGCCTCGGTCGGCAAGACCGAAGAAGAGCTTAAGGCGGCGAGTATTTCCTACCGAGCCGGCAAGTTTCCGTTCACCGCCAATCCGCGAGCGCGCGCTAATGGCGACACCGAAGGGTTTGTCAAAATCCTCGCCGAGGCCGCGACCGACCGGGTGGTTGGGGTGCATATCATTGGACCCGATGCCGGGACGCTGATCGCCGAGGCTGCGCTAGCGATCGAGTTTGGCGCCTCGGCCGAGGATATTGCGCGTACCTGCCACGCGCATCCGACCCTCAGCGAAGCGGTCAAGGAAGCGGCGCTCGCCGTCGACGGCCGCGCGATCCATATTTGAGCCGTCCCCAGCACTGACAATGAGTGACGAGATCAGGGCCGACGAAGCCGGGATGCGTCATCGCGCTCAATCGAGGGTGGTGCCAGCCGGCTCGCACCTGTTTTGTTTTGGGCTCGGTTACAGCGCATTGGCGCTCGCTCGGCTGTTGACGCTAGAAGGCTGGACCGTCAGCGGCACCAGCCGCAGCGCCGAGGTTGCGGCAGCGCTGCGGGAGCTGGGCTTTGCGGCCGAAATGTTCGACCGAGACCACCCACTCCCGGCGCGGGCATTGAGCGGGTTCACGCACATTCTGGTCTCGATCCCACCGGACGTTGCCGGAGAGCTGGTGCTCGACCTTCACCGCGATGACATTGCGGCGCTGCCGGGTCTCACCTGGTTGGGTTATCTGTCGACGACCGGGGTTTATGGTGATCGCGGCGGGGGTTGGGTCGATGAGAACTCGGCGCTTTTGCCCAGCGGCGAGCGCGGGCGGCGCCGGGTATCAGCTGAGCAGGGCTGGCTCGATCTTTGGCGCAATCGCGGTGTCGCGGCGCACATCTTCCGGTTGGCAGCGATCTATGGCCCCGGTCGCAGCCCGTTTTCGGCGTTGCGAGCGGGTGCCGCGAAGCGCATCGACAAGCCGGGGCAGGTCTTTTCCCGCATTCATGTCGAGGACCTGGCGCGGGTGCTCAAGGCCTCGATCGCTCACCCCCGGCCGGGTGCGGTCTACAATGTCTGCGATGACGAGGCGGCGGGGCCCGAGGCCGTTATCGCCTTCGCGGCCGGGCTGCTCGGCATCCCGCCGCCGGCGCTTGTGCCGTTTGACAAAGCGGAGCTATCGCTGATGGCGCGCGGCTTTTATGACGATAACAAGCGGGTAAGCAACGCACTGATAAAAAACGAACTCGGCATAACCCTGCGCTACCCCGACTATCGCGCCGGGCTCGCCGCGATCCTGACCGAGGAAGAAAGCCGCGGCTGAATGGCGCTTGCCTCAAAAGCAGCCATCCGGCATCGTCGGGACGAGATAGAGGCCCCTCCGGCAAATCGACCGGTGACGGGCCGATCGGGAGAAACGCCGATGACCGAATGGATCCGTTCGTTGCGAACGGCCGCGCAGCGTCGCCGTCGAACACGGCGACATCGCCCGGCTCTGTCTTGCCTCGGTTTCGACAGCCAAATCAAAACCCACCGCTACAGCGGCAAATAATGAATGAACCCGGTCCTTCGGCTTATCCGGCTGGGCCGGGCGTAGTCGTGCAAAGATCGATTGAGGACGTCATATGACCACTTACAAAGTTCTGATGATGGGCGCGTCTTACGGGTCGCTGCTTGCAACCAAATTGCTGTTCGGCGGCCACGACATCACCCTGGTGTGCCTGCCCGCGGAAGTCGAAGCTTTCAACAATGATGGGGCGCGGGTGCGGATGCCGATCCGCGGCCGCAAGGAGCCGATCGAACTCGACTCACGCAAACTGCCGGGCAAGCTGCACGCCGCGGGACCCGGTGCGGTCAATCCCGCCGATTACGATCTTGTTGTCCTGGCGATGCAGGAGCCGCAATACCGCTCGCCGGGCGTGCGCGAACTGCTCGATGGGGTAGCGCGGGCGAAGGTCCCCTGCATGTCGATCATGAACATGCCGCCCTTGCCCTATCTGAAGCGGATCCCCGGTTTGGCCACCGACCCGCTGCGTTCCTGCTACACCGATGCGACGGTGTGGAACAATTTCGAGCCGGGGCTCTTGACCTTGTGCAGCCCCGACCCGCAGGCGATCCGCCCGCCGGGTGAAAAGATCAACGTATTGCAAGTAACCTTGCCGACCAATTTCAAGGCGGCGCGGTTTGAGGCAGACGGCCCGACCGCGATCCTCAAGCAGATGCAGAAAGAGGTCGAGGCGGTGCGCTATGACCCCGGCGACGGCCCGATCGATCTGCCGGTCAAGCTCAAGGTTCACGAGTCGATTTTTGTGCCGCTCGCCAAATGGGCGATGCTGCTAACGGGCAATTACCGGTGCGTCACTTCGGATGCGGCGATCGACATCAAAGACGCGGTGCACCGCGACGTTGAGGCGTCGCGCTCGGTCTATAATTGGGTGTGCGAGGTGTGCCGCAGGCTGGGTGCTGCACCCGACGATCTGGTGCCGTTTGAGAAATACGCTGCCGCGGCAAACGATTTGGTGCGGCCGTCCTCCGCCGCCCGGGCTCTGTTCAATGGCGCCCCCAACATTGAGCGCACCGACCGCCTGGTGCAGATGATCGGCGCCCAGTTCGGCATGCGTAATCCAATCGTCGATCAGGCCGTAGCCGAAGTCGACGCGCGCCTCGCGATCAACCGCAAGGCCGCCGCTTAGGCGCTGCCGCAGCGGTCGGCCCAACTGGGTCACGATCGCTGCAACGCCTGCCTTCCGTGTCGCAGTATTGTCGCGAGCGCGAGCGTGTCTCTCAGCGCATAGTGACGCTCCCATCACGTCGGGATAGGAGCGTCAAATGCCCATGCAACCGATCAATGATTTTGTCGTCAGCGGGATCAGGACGTTTCTCGATGCCTTGAACGCCAGCGGCGGAACGCCGATCGAGCAGCTCTCGCCGCGTGATGCTCGCCAGGTACTGGTCGACGCGCAGAACAGCGTTGCGGTCGATCTCTCGGGCATCGAGACATCGGAACGCACGATCGATGTTGACGGTACGGCGTTGAGCCTGCACATTGTCAAGCCCGCCGGAGCGGCGTCCGGCATCCCGGTTTTTATGTTCTTTCATGGCGGCGGCTGGGTGCTCGGCGATTTCCCGACCCATCAGCGGCTGGTACGCGATCTGGTCGTGGAATCGGGCGCCGCGGCGGTCTTCCCGGATTACACGCCTTCGCCCGAGGCGCATTACCCGACCGCGAAAAACCAGGCTTACGCCGCGACAAAATGGGTTGCCGAGCATGGCGCCGATATCGGCGTCGATGGCGGGCGATTGGCGGTCGTCGGCAACAGCGTCGGCGGCAACATGGCCGCGGTCGTCAGCCTGATGGCGAAAGACAAGGGCGGCCCGGCGATCCGGTTTCAGGGGCTGATGTGGCCGGTCACCAACGCGGATTTCGATACGGCCTCCTACCACGAGTTCGCGGAGGGCTATTTCCTGACCCGCAACATGATGATCTGGTTTTGGGATAGTTATCTGCCCGACCGGGCGCGTCGCAGCGATAAGTATGCCTCACCCTTGCAGGCCACAGCGGCGGATCTGCAGGGCTTGCCGCCAGCGTTGGTGCACACCGCCCACAGCGACGTATTGCGCGACGAGGGCGAGGTCTACGCCCGCAAGCTCAACCAGGCCCGGGTCGAGGTGATTTCGGTGCGCTACAACGGGCTGATCCATGATTGGGGATTGCTGAACCCAATCACGACCGTGCCGGAGGTCCGCACCGCAATCGCCCAGGTTGGAGCCGAGCTGAAGAAACGTCTGAAATAACTGCAATCCGGGCGGGGTCCGCCGTAGCACTATCTGACCGCAATCGCCCCCGCCCGTCCAGGAGCAATCCTGGTAATCGCAGTGGACTACGCCGCGAGCCTTTGGCGCGACTGTTGGAGGATCATCGCGGCACCTTTTTCGGCGATCATGATCGTCGGCGCGTTGGTGTTGGTCGAAGTCACCGCCGGCATCACCGATGCGTCCACAATCCGCAACCCTTCGAGCCCGTGCACCCGAAGCTGGTCGTCGATCACCGCCAGCTGATCGCGCCCCATCCTGCAGCTGCAGCTCGCATGAAACACGGTCGAGCCGTACTGGCGGGCATAGTCGAGCAATTCGTCATCACTCTGGACATGCTCGCCAGGCAGGGTCTCGGCGCGGACATACTGCTTGATTGCCGGCGCGGAAAACAGGCGCCGCACCATCTTCAGCCCCGCAATAACCGCCCGGCGGTCGGTGTCTTCGGCAAAATAGCGCGGGTTGATCGCCGGCTGCTCGGCCGGGTTTGGCGATTTCGCTTCGACATAGCCGCGCGACAAGGGCCGCATCTGCCACATGCCGACCGTCATGCCGGGCTTGTCGTCGAGGCGCCGGATTGGTCCCGGCGCAAAGCTGCCCGGCGAAAACAGGCATTGGACATCCGGGGTCGCCGATTCCGGCAACACCTTGATCGAGGCGCAAACCAGGGACGAGGCGTAGGTCAGCATGCCGGTCCCGGTGAACACATAGCGCATGATTTCGCCAGCAAAGGGGAGGCCGCGCGCCTTTTCATTTAGGGTTTTGGCGCCGACGACCGAGCACGCGATCCGTGCGATGTAATGGTCCTGGAAATTCTTGCCGACACCCGGCAGCGCATGCTGAACCGGGATGCCGATCCGCGTCAGGTGGGCGGGATCGCCAACCCCCGACAATTGCAGGATATGCGGCGAACCAATCGCCCCGGCCGCGAGGATTACCTCGGCAGCCGCATCGACCCGTTCCGAGGCACCGCCCTGGCCGTTGCGAGCGAACTCGACACCGACGGCGCGGGCGCCGTCGAACAGCACGCGATGCACTTGTGCGCCGGTAATGATCTGCAGATTGGGCCGCTTTGCCGCGGCGCGCAGATAGGTCCGCGCGGCACTCTGGCGCCGGCGGCCGCGGCGGGTCTGCTGCACCCAGCCGATGTTGTCGCCCGCCCCCGGCGGCAGATGATTGACGTCCTCGCGATATTCGAGACCGATCTGGGTCCCGGCCTCGATCATTTTCTCGCATAAAACAGGCTTGTCGGCGGCGTGCGAGGTCAAGAGCGGCCCGCCATGCCCATGAAATTCGTCCTGACCGCGCTCCCAGCTCTCGGCCTTTTTGAAAAAGGGTAGAACGTCATCCCACGACCAGCCGCGATTACCGAGCTGGCCCCAATGGTCGAAATCCTCGGGCTGGCCACGGACATAGATCATGCCGTTGATCGAACTCGATCCGCCGAGCACCCGGCCGCGCGGATAGGGGATCGCGCGGCCGGCGGTTCCGGGATCGGGCTCGGCGGTATAGCCCCAGGTGATCGTCGGATGGTCGAGCAATTTCATATAACCAGCCGGGATATGGATCAGCGGGTTCAAATCCCGCCCGCCGGCTTCGAGCAGCACGACGCGGTTGCCGGGATCGGCGCTCAACCGATTGGCCAAGACGCATCCGGCCGAGCCCGCACCGACAATCACGTAATCCGCGTTCATTCCGTCCTCCCTCTGCTTTGGCTTGGCGCTCACAGCGGATAGCTTCTTTTTCTCATCCAGCACAAGAACGCATCACGCGACCGGATCGCCCGTTGCCGAGCCAAGTCGGCGCGCGGTCGACTGCGCGACGTTCGATCCCGGCTTCGAGCAGGCCCAGCGCTATCGCCGGCCGACGCCGCTCACTGCACCGGTCGCGATTGCCAGCTGCCGATTTTCCGCCGTCAGCGTTTACCTGATCTGCAACCGGCTTTTTGGCTGGCGGCAAGTCTCCCACCGGGCGGGGGCCGGCGCAATTCCGAGCTGTCGGAATGCTGCACTGCCTCGCTCGGGCGGCGGCGATTTATTGGCAATGAGAGGCCTTAAGGAATGTCGAGCGAAGAACTTCACATCCGGCGCGAAAAGCTCTCGACGGAGGCGCGCCTGTTGCACTACGCGATCGTGTCGTTGCAAGAAGAATTAGATGCGGTCGACTGGTATCGCCAGCGTGCCGACGACAGCGAAGATGAATCGCTGAAAGCGATATTGCTGCATAATATGCGTGAAGAAATGGAGCACGCGGCGATGCTGATGGAATGGCTGCGCCGCAACAATTCCGACTTTGCGCGGACTTTCGAGACCTATCTTTTCACCAAGGCGCCGGTTACCGAGGTCGAGAAGGTGGCCGAACACGGCGGCGGTGAGACGCCGTCCGCGGGCCGGCAACGCAATGATTTGGGCTTTACGATCGGCCCGATGCGGGGGAGATAGGCGATGGACTATTTCAACCGCGAAGAGGCACGATTTCCCCAAACCCTGTGGGATGCGCTCGATGAAGGAGCAGCCAAAGCTGCCCGCGATCTATTAACGGCGCGGCGCTTTCTCGATGTTGAGGGGCCGTTTGGCGTCGGGCTGACCGCGATCGAGGTCGGAGACGACGAATTTCGCCAGCCCAACCCCGGCGAGGCGGCCACGGTGATCAGCCGCACCGTTCCGGTGCCGATGCTGCGGCAAAGTTTCCAGCTAAGCATCCGCCGGGTTGTCGCGCATGTCGAAAACGGCCAGGCGATCAATCTGAGCCCGGCGCAGAACGCCGCCGAGGCGGTTGCCAACGCCGAAGAGCGAATGGTGTATTACGGCCAGCCTGATTTTGGGCTTCCCGGGCTGCTGACGGTCGCGGGCCGCCAGCATGTCGATGGCGGTGACTGGTCTGCGCTCGACCGCGCATTGCAGGACGCGGTCGCTGCGGCGACAAAGCTCGACGAGCATGGGTTTCGCGGGCCCTATGCCCTGGTGC
Source organism: uncultured Alphaproteobacteria bacterium (assembly GCA_963777435.1). Taxonomy (GTDB): domain Bacteria; phylum Pseudomonadota; class Alphaproteobacteria; order ATCC43930; family CGMCC-115725; genus AP-15. Next base: position 929,746 of record CAVZQT010000002.1, on the reverse strand, counting down.
TGGCGCCGGCATTGTATAACGCGCTGTTTCGGCTTTATCCCGGCACCGACGTGCTGCAGCTCGAGCATCTCAGGCGGCTCTGCACCGGCGGAATTTACAAAGCCAGCATCGATGGGGGTGTGCTGGTCGATCCGCGCGCCGGGGTTTTGATGGTCGGCCAGGACCTGAGAGCAGGGTACGTATGTCAAGACGGGACGCACTATCAGCTTTACGTCAGCGAGAGCATCGTCTTGCGCATCGATGATCCGGAAGCGATTTGCACCTTGTCGGTCAGCCTCTGAGTTGGCGTCGATTTGTCTGCTTCGCGTTGTGCAAACCGCTCCGCTCCGCGCCATTCAAGGGGAAATGCTAGCTTCCGATCGTATGCGCTAATATTAACTTGTCGCGCGATTGCGGGAGATCGTGGCGAGGGCGGGGATGCGTACAACGATTTCGGGGGCGGAAGGCGGCGCGACCGCGGGCGTTGCTTATCTTGAGCGCACACACGAGTTTGACCCCGAACTCGCGGCGGTGCCCGACGACTTCGAACGCCAGCCGGCGCGGCGGCGGCATTGGCTGCTCGACGACATTCCGTGGCGCGATATTCGGCACGATCGCGTTGAGCAAAGCGAGGCGCTGTTTTACATGATCGCGGCAGCCTCGCTGATGGAGAGCGCCACCGATTTATACACCGAGAATTTGATCGAATACTTTGCCGGTGACGACGAGATCACGTCATGGTTAATAAATAATTGGCTGCCCGAAGAATTGCAGCACGGCCGGGCCTTGCGCCGCTATGTCGAGACCGCCTGGCCAGATTTCCCATGGGACCGGGTACGCGAGGGCTTTGTCGAGGAGTTCCGGCCATTTTGCGACGAGTCGCTGGAGGCGGCGCGGGGGCTGGAGATGGCCTCCCGCTGCGTTGTCGAGACCGGAACCGCGAGCTTCTACACCTGCCTGTCGCGCGCCAGTCCCGAGCCGGTGCTCGCCTTATTGACCCGGCGGATCGCCGAGGACGAGATTAGCCATTACAAGCATTTCTATCTGTTTTTTCGCAAATACCGCGATACCGAACACCCGCGCCGGACCGAGGTGGCGCAGGCCCTGTGGCGCCGTCTGCGCATGACCGGCGGCGAAGACCGGCAAATCGTGTTAAAGCATGTGCACGCCGCGCATCGTCCCGGCGCCTCGTTCGATATGCGAACTTATCGCGGGATGCACCATCAGTGCCGCGCTCTGATGCGCCCGCACTTTCCGGTCGAGATGACCATCCGAATGCTGCTAAAGCCGCTCGACCTCGGGCCGCGCGCCCAACGGGTGACGCTCCCGGTGCTTGCCGCCTTAACCCGGCGTCTTGTCCCCTAAAGGCGGGCATAGCGTTCTCGCCGGCACGAGACCGAGGCCCTCAATTCATTCAAGCGATAAGATCACCATCCGCCTGATTGACAAAGATTAGGACGGCGAGAATTGTTAGGTAAAAGCGAAATGCCGCTTCCTGCCCGTTCCATTTCGCCGACTCCCACATCGAAAACCACTCGCCGCCGATCACCATAAAACCGAGCGTGGCGCCGACGAACACGAAGCGCTTGGCGCGATTAAAGCGGGTGCGGTCCGAGCGCAGATGGCGGGCCAATGAAATTGTTGCAACCACCAATGAGACGCCTGTTAGCCCCTCGCCGATGATGATCAGCGCATAGCCTGCTTGCCACAATGCCGGCGAAGTAATGCGACGATAAAGCAGCGCGTTGCCCGGAAACGTTGTGTCCATGCTCAGCACATGGCTGACAAAGCTGTAGTTCGTATTGTAATCGAGCAGGTTATCGGCAGCTACGAGCAGCGCAAAAACAGCCATACACCCGAGCATGACCGCTTTCGCGACACGGGCTTCCAACATCGATTTCTCCTTTTGATCGACGGGGGCACGTTTCAGTGCTTGCTATTAATTTGTCAACTTGCTGCGGCGCTCCGTTCCAGCAAGCACGAGTACAAGCAAGGACTTGACCATCGGCGATATCCCGAGGCGGGCGTTGGCAGCCTCATCTGCTTCGGCTTGACCTGGGCCGGCCGTGCCGGGAGGATGCGTGGGAGCTGAAGCATAAGAGAAGGCCGATCGTGTCATCTTCCGGCGGCCCCTATGACGCGCCGCATCTTGCCCGCAACACCGCTAACTTCACGGCTTTGACGCCGCTGTCGTTTCTGGCGCGCGCCGCCGCAATTTATCCCGACAAGCTCGCGGTCGTGCATGGCAATCGGCGCTACACCTATCGGGAATTTTACGCGCGCTGCCGGCGGCTCGCCGACTCGTTGCGCCGGCGCGGGATTGGGCCGGGCGACACGGTCGCGGTGCTGGCCCCGAACGTACCCGCTCTCCTCGAAGCGCATTACGGGGTGCCGATGGCGGGCGCGGCGCTGAACGCGTTGAATACGCGGCTCGACGCGCGCTCGATCGCCTTTATTCTCGCGCATGGCGAGGCCAAATTGCTGATTGCTGACCGCGAATTCGCGCCGGTTGTAAAAGCGGCGCTGGCGGAACTCGGCCGGCCCCTGGCATTTGTCGAAATCGACGACGGTTACGGCTCAGAGAGCGTCGACGGCGGCACGGATTACGAGGAGTTCCTCGCGGAGGGCGATCCTGCCGCCGACTGGCACGCTCCGACCGACGAATGGGCGGCCATCGCCCTTAACTATACATCGGGCACCACCGGCAACCCCAAAGGTGTGGTCTACCATCATCGCGGCGCGTTTCTGAACGCGCTCGGCAACGCGATCACCTTCGGGCTCGATCGCAAATCGGTCTATCTGTGGACCTTGCCGATGTTCCACTGCAACGGCTGGACCTATCCCTGGGCAGTAACCGCCGTGGCCGGGACGCATGTTTGTCTGCGCCGGGTTGAGCCGGCCGCGATCTTTGCGGCGATTGCCGAGCACCATGTGACCCATTTGTGCGGCGCGCCGGTCGTGCTGAACATGATGATCCACGCGCCCGACGAGGTCAGGCGCCGCTTTGACCATGTTGTTGAAGCCGCGACCGGGGGCGCCGCCCCACCCTCGGCGGTGATCGAGGCGATGGAGCGGATCGGTTTCCGGATCACGCACTTATACGGGCTGACGGAAAGCTACGGCCCGGCGACGGTCTGCGCTTGGCAGGAAGCCTGGGACGACCTGCCGCTCGACGAACGCGCCGCGCGCATGGCGCGGCAGGGGGTGCCAACTATGACCTCCGGCGGACAGCGCGTCGTCGATCCAGAAATGGCCGATATGCCTGCTGACGGCGCTACGATTGGCGAGGTCGTGATCCGCGGCAATACCCTGATGAAGGGCTATCTGAAGAACCCGGCGGCGACCGAGGAAGCCTTCAAGGAAGGCTGGTTCCATACCGGCGACCTCGCGGTCATGCACCCCGACGGCTATATCGAGATCAAGGATCGGGCGAAAGACATCATCATCTCGGGCGGCGAGAACATTTCATCGCTCGAAGTCGAGGAGGCGCTCTACCGCCATCCGCACATCATGGAAGCCGCGGTGGTCGCCCGACCCGACGCGAAATGGGGCGAGAGCCCGTGCGCATTCGTGACCCCGACACCCGACGCACCGCCGCTATCCGCCGAAGACGTCATCGCCTGGTGCCGCGCCAATCTCGCCCATTACAAGGTGCCGCGGACGGTTGTTTTCGGGGCTTTGCCAAAAACTTCGACCGGCAAGGTGCAGAAGTTCGAGTTGCGTGAACGCGCCAAGGAGCTGATGCCGTGACCGCGCTGCCGAGCTTTGATCTCTCGGGGCAGGTGGCGCTGGTCACCGGCGCTTCGAGCGGGATCGGCCGGCACCTCGCATCACTCCTCGCCGCTGCCGGGGCCAAAGTGGCGCTAGGCGCGCGCCGCGCCGAACTCCTCGATGCCGCCGTCCGCGAAATCGAAGCCGATGGCGGCAAAGCGGTCGCGATCGCCCTCGACGTGACCCGCTCGGACAGTGTCGCCGCCGCGATCGCCGAAGCCGAGCGAGTGCTTGGGCCGCTGGCTTTGCTGGTCAACAACGCCGGGGTCACGGTCGCGAAACCGGTCCTCGAACATACCGAGGCGGATTGGGACTATATTCTCGACACCAATCTCAAAGGCGCCTGGCTGATGGCGCAGGCTTTCGCCCGCCATCTCGTCGAGCAAGAGCGGCCGGGTCGGATCGTCAACATCGCCTCGGTGCTGGGATCGCGGACCATTGCGCACTTGCCGGCCTACTGCACATCCAAGGCCGGACTGATCCACTTGACGCATGTGCTGGCGATGGAGCTCGCGCGTTACGGGATCCTCGTCAACGCCCTCGCCCCCGGTTATCTCCAAACCGACTTTAACCGGGAATTTCTGCAATCCGAACCGGGAAAACGGCTTGCCGCGCGCATCCCGTTACGCCGGGTGGCGCAACCGGATGATCTCGATGGCGCGATGCTGCTGCTGGCGTCACCGGCGGGGGCCTATATCACCGGTGCGGTCATCGCAGTCGATGGCGGGCACGGCGTCGCCCCGATCTGATATGCCCGAGCATGATGCGCGGCGCGCGGCGCTGGCGCAGTTTCTTGCCGCCGCGAGCGGCGCCGGGGCGTGCGAGATCACCGCGCTGGCGCCGCTGGCCGGCGGCTCGATACAAGAGAATTGGGGGCTCGACGCGCATTTCGCGGGCGGCGCGCTCGCAGGCGCCCAGCGTCTGGTGTTGCGTGCCGCCGGCGATACCGGGGTGCCGTCCAGCCTTGACAGGCTCGAGGAATTCGCGGTGCTGAAAGCAGCCTTTGCCGCCGGGGTAACGGTGCCGGAGCCGCTGTTCGCCTGCCCCGACTCATCTCTATTTGGCAAGCCGTTTTTCATCATGCGCCGCGCCGAAGGGACCGCGGCGGCGCACCGAATCACTCGGGACCCGGCGCTTGATCCGGTATTGCCGGCGGTCGCCGAACGGCTCGGCCGCGAACTTGCCCGCATCCACACGATCCAGCCGCCATGCCCCGATCTCGATTTTTTGACCCCATACGAGAAATCCGGGCCCGAATACCAGATTGCCGCCTTTCGCGACTATCTCGATGCTCACCCCTCGCCGCGCCCAGTGCTGGAATGGGCCATCCGCTGGCTCGAAACCCACGCCCCGCCGCCAACAGAGCCGGTGCTATGCCATCACGATTTCCGCAGTGGCAATTATCTACTCGACGGTGCCGAACTGACCGGCATCCTCGATTGGGAATTTGCCGGCTGGGGCGACCCGCACGAGGATCTCGCCTGGTTTTGCAGCAAGGGGTGGCGGTTCGCGCGACTCGACCGGGAAGCCGGCGGCATTGCCGACCGCACACCGTTTTATCGCGGTTACGAAAGCGAAAGCGGCCGCGCGATCGACCCGGTGCGGGCCCATTTCTGGGAGGTGCTGGCGAGCGTGCGCTGGGCGGTCATCGCGCTGCAGCAAAGCGACCGCCAAATGCTCGGCGGCGAACGCAGCCTCGACCTGGCTCTGACCGGGCGACGCGCCAGCGAATGCGAACTCGCGATCCTGATGCTGCTCGACCCCGGGGGCGAAGTGAGCCGGCGCCCTCCCCGTGAACGAGACGCATCATCGGCAGAGACGGCGGAGATCGGCCCGACAGATGATTTACCGCGAGGGCCGGCGTTGCTGAGGCTTGCGCGCGACGTGCTGATCAACGACTTGCTGCCGCTGTTGCCGCATGACCGTCAGCTCGAGGCGCGCCTCGTCGCCAATTGCATGGCCATCGCCGAGCGCGAGGCCGAAACGCCGGAATGCGCTAACGACATCCTCTCGCAAGTGGAAGCCTTGGTCGGTCCCGACGCCTGCGGCTCCGCGGCGCTGCTGCGCCGTTTTGCCCGCGAGCTGCGCATCGGTGGCCTTGACAATTCGCCAGAGCGCGCAGCGCAGGCACGCGCTATCTTATGGCGGTTGACGATCGCCAGACTGCGTCTGGCCAATCCGAGGTTTCTAGCCGCCAATGGCTTCTCCTAGCCGCGCGGCGTGTGCGAGAGGGTGAAATTGCCGCAATCCGGTGTCCGCGAGGCGATCGACGCATTTGCCGCCGGCGAGATCATTGTCGTGACCGATGATGACGACCGCGAGAATGAAGGCGACCTGATCATTGCGGCGGTACACGCCACGCCGGAAAAGCTGGCGTTTATCATCCGCCACACTTGCGGCATCGTCTGCGCGCCGTTGACCGGAGAGGTCGCCCAGCGGCTCCATCTGGCGCCGATGGTCGCCGATAACGACGCGATCCATGGCACCGCGTTTACCGTGTCGGTCGACTACCGTTACGGCACGACAACCGGGATCTCGGCTGAAGACCGCACCGCGACGATCCGCAATCTCGCGAACAACAATGCCGGGCGCGCCGATTTTGTCCGGCCCGGGCATATCTTTCCGCTGATCGCGAAAGAAGGCGGCGTCTTGATGCGCTCGGGTCATACCGAGGCGGCGGTCGATTTTTGCCGGCTCGCCGGGATCGAGCCGGTGGCGGCGATCTGTGAGCTGGTCAACGACGATGGCACCGTCATGCGCGGCCCACAAGTTGCCACCTTCGCAAAAACCCATGCGCTGCACCGGATTTCGGTGGCGGATTTGATCGAGTACCGGCAAGCGCGCGAAAAGCTGGTAACCCGGGTAGCGGAGTTCAAAGTCGCGAGCGAAATCGGCGAACTCTCGGGCTACGCTTTTGTGACGCCATTCGACAAGGTGCATCACTACGCATTTGTTTACGGGAACATTGGCAGCGGAACCAATGTGCCGACCCGTTTGCACCGCGCCCACGTCCTCGAAGATGTGTTTGGCGGCGCCAAGCCAATTCACGCCGCGCTCGACCGCTTCAAGGAGGCGGGTCAGGGGGTGCTGGTCTATCTGCGCGATGGCACCTCGGGTGTGCCGACCTCGACCGTTGGCGAATTCGGCGAGGAGGAAACGGCCTCCGAGCGCGAGCGCAATACGCAATGGCGCGAGGTCGGGCTCGGCGCTCAGATCCTCCGTGATTTGCGGATCTCCTCGATCCAATTGCTGGCGACCCGCTCCCGAACCTATGTCGGGTTGGCCGGGTTCGGCATCGAAATTGTCGAGACCGAGCCGCTTGAAGGCGAATAGCCCTGGGTAATCAGGAAGATACCATGCGGTCAGCAATCAAGCTGCATTACGCCTGGATTGTCGCCGCCGTCACCTTTGTCGTCAGCCTGCTGACCGCCGGGGTGCGAGCCGCACCGGGGGTCCTGATCGTCCCGCTGGAACAGGAATTCGACTGGTCGCGCGCCACGATCTCGTTCGCGGTCGGCGTCAATCTGCTGCTCTATGGTCTCGTTGGTCCGTTCGCCGCGGCACTGATGGACCGCTTTGGCGTGCGCCGCACGATGACGATAGCTCTGGCCGTGACCTCGGCGGCGGTAGCGCTGTCACCGGCGCTGCACCAAGCCTGGCAGTTGGTTCTGCTGTGGGGCGTGGTCGTCGGCGCTGCCACTGGCGTCATCGGCGCCTTTCTATCGGCCTATATCGCGGCGCGCTGGTTCCGTCGGCGTCAGGGCCTGGTTGTCGGGGTGCTGACGGCCGCCAATGCCGCCGGGCAGCTGATATTTCTGCCGAGCCTCGCCGAGCTCGTCACGCATTACGGCTGGCGGGTTATGTCCCTGGCGCTTGCCGCCGCTGTGGTCGTCTTTGTCCCGCTCGTGGCACTCCTGATGCGAAACCGGCCCGGCGACATCGGATTGACCCCCTATGGCGCCGAGGGGAAACCGGAGATTGTAACCCCACCCCACGGCAACCCGGTCATGGTCGCGTTTCGCGCGCTCGGCAGCGGCGCCTCAAAGCGGGACTTTTGGCTGATCGCAGGCGGCTACTTTGTCTGCGGCGCCACGACCAACGGGCTGATCGGGACGCATCTGATCCCGGCCTGCGTCGATCACGGTCTCAGCGAGGTCGCCGGCGCTGGGCTGTTGGCAGCGAGCGGGGTATTTAGTTTCCTCGGCGGTACCTTGTCGGGGTGGCTTAGCGACCGCTGGGACAACCGGATATTGCTCGCCTGGTATTATGGTCTGCGCGGGCTGGCGCTGATGTATTTACCGTTCGCCTTTGGCATGTCGATCTACGGCTTGCCCATCTTCGCGGTATTTTATGGGCTTGACTGGATCGCCAGCGTGCCGCCGACAGTGCGCCTGCTCAACCGTGTTGTGGGCACCGAAAAGACCGGGATCATGGTTGCCTGGATCACGGTTGTCCACCAAATGGGCGGCGCCCTAGCGGCGTATCTCGGCGGCCTATCGCGCGGGATTTTCGGGACCTATCTCGAGGCATTCATGTTCGCGGGTCTATTGCTGCTTGGCGCGGCGCTGATGGTTCTGTTCATCGGTGTCGGCGGGCGTCACCCCGAGCCGGCCGACGCCGCCCTCGCCGCCGAGTAACCCAGGCGTCCTTCGATCTAGAGCAGAACAGCGGATGTCGGATTTGGGCGTGTTTTTGCCGTGGCTGCCAGCCGTGCTGATCGGCGCCTTGTGCGTCCTGACGTTGGCGGTGGCCATGTCGCCGGCGACAAAAACAGCGGAGCGGCGCGTGCGCGTGGCGGCGATCGCCGTTCTCGGCAGCGCGGCGCTGGCAATATCGGTGTGGCAGGCATTTGCAGCAAAGAACGAGATTGCCCGCCTCAAACAGAATGATCAGACCGAAAAACTGACACTGCAGGTCAAGTCACTCGAAGAGGATCTCGCAAAATTAAAGGAAAGCACCCGCGCCCGATCTCTGGGTGATCAGACGGCCGCCAAGCTTGCCGTCTATTTGCGACCCTATGGCAGCCGCAAGATTGTGGTCTCGTGCGTGCCTAACGACGTCGAGGCGTACCGCTACGCAACCGAAGTCGCCAACGCCTTGAAGGGCGCCGGGTGGGATGCCAGCGGGCCGGAGACGACGACGATTTTCGGCAACATCCGGGCGATGGGCATCAACATTTACGACCCGGGTTCGGCCGGGCCGGACACCGCGAAGCTCCTGGTAGAGGCATTCGCTAAGTTCGGCATTCCCTACCAGAGCCGCGTACCGCCCGCCGAGGCGGTCGACGGCGGCAAGGTCGAATTGTTTGTCGGCGCCAAGCCCGCGCAGCCGGAGGTGGCACCAACACAACCGGCGCAGTAGCTCCACTTCGTCGATTTCGCATTTGAGAACGTTTCGGGAATATGTCTGGAGTTTCCGGCCTCGGCGTTCCTGCGATTCGCATTGCGCGATTTCCCCGCGCGACCACTGCCGCTATCGGCGCAGTTTGTGAAGCTCTCCTCTCGCCGAAAACCGGGGTGATCTCCGTCATAGCCGACCGCGAATCGCACGACTAAGTAGCCTCTACCGACTTCTGCCGGAGCGGTGAACGGAGGCGACGGATATGATGGTCCGGGAAAAAGAAGTTGCGAGAGAGCCTGTTGCCGAGCCGGCCGCTGACGCCGCAATTGCCGAGTTCATTCGCACCCGCGGCGTCACGCGCTGCCCGACCGCGTGTCTGCTGCCCACTCAGGGCTCGGTAGCGGCGCACGATAAGTTAGCGTTGGCGGAATATGCTGAAGCGCGTGATCGCGGACGCCAATTGCGCGCTGCCCGACGGAGCCTGTTTATGCCGTTTTCTAGCCCGCGTCCGCTAGGTTGACCCCTCTTCGGGCGGTCAGCGCCGCAACTGGTGGTTCAGTTCGCGGCGGCTAAATCATAGACGAGCCGCGCCGCAGCAATATCCTCGACCGCGATCCCGACCGATTTGAAAACCGTCGTGCCCGCCACCGGCACCGACACGGTTCCCGCGAAAACTTCGCCGATCTCGGCGCTGATCTTCGCTTTTGACAGAATGACGTCGCCGGACTCCTTCATCACAGCCGCGCGCGAATCCACGACCAGCAGGTTTGCCATGGCATCGTCGTCGAGTTCGCGCCAGTTTGGCCGCGGTGCGCCGACCGCATTGACGTGCGCGCCGTCTTTCAGCCATGCGCCCCTAAGAACCGGTTCGATTGCGCTTGTCGCCGTGACGACAACATCGGCTCCGCGCACCGCATCCTCGGCCGCCATCGCCCGGACGCCGTGCCGTTCGGCGAAGCAATGCGCGTGCTCGGTGGAGCGGCTCCACACTCGGACCTCGTCAAAGTCGCGGACGCGCTGCAGCGCGTGAAAATGCGCTTCGGCCTGTACGCCGCTGCCGAGCAACGCCAGCACGCGACTGCCGGGGGGTGCGAGGTATTTGGTTGCCGCGGCAGATACCGCTGCGGTGCGCATTTCGGTAATCAACCTTCCGTCCAAAACCGCCAATGGCTCGCCGGTATCGGTGCGGAACAACAAGATCATCGCATGGTGCGTGGCCACGCCGCTGCCGGCGTTTCCGGGGTAGAAGCTGACAAGCTTGGCACCCATCGCGTTGTCCGCAATCGCCGGCATGACCCCGAGATATCGACGGCTTTCTTCGATCGTCAGCATTTCGCGCACCGGCTGGATGACGCTGCCGTGCGAGAACACGATCAGTGCCTCCTCCATTGCCGCGATCAGCGGGTCCCAGCCGAGCAGACGGCGGATTTCGTCTTCGCCGAAGTACCTGACCATCAAAAGCCTCGCGAATGATCCACCCTTGGTTTGGTTTTTTGTTGACCTCGATCAGGGCGGCGCTGCAGCTTTCGCGGCCACGATTGGATCACCCTGGTATTTTGTAGAGAACAGCAATGTCGAAGCTGATTAAAGCCGTCGTCTTACTTGCCGCCATTCTCGCCTGGCTCCCGGCTAACGCGCAGTTGTTAGGACTTGGGCTTGAGACGAACATCGAGCTGTCGAGGCAGGACCTCGATATTATCCGCCACACTGTATACGAGCAAATCCATGGTAAGCCGGTCGGCACTACTGCAAAATGGAGCAACCCGGCCTCGCAAAATTCCGGCAAGATCACGCTCACGCGAAAGTTCGAGCGGAACGGCCAACAATGCGAAACCTTGGACTACGCGATAACGACAAAGCGGCGGCCGGTCAGGCCGGAGCATTATCGGCTGAGCAGCTGCTTGCAGCCGGACGGCCAATGGAAGCTGATCTGAAGGTCCTGTAGTCGAGGGGAGCAGGGTGGCGGCGTGGATCGAAACTTTTCGCGGCACGGTGGCGCCGTGGGAATGCGACATCACCGAGCATTTCACGATCGCCTATTATGGCGATCGCATCGACCAGGCTTCGGCTAGCGTTGCCGATCACCTTGGCCTAATCGAGCAGGCGCGCGCCGGCGTCTTTCCTCGTCGATTTACGTTACGGTTTCTTCACGAATTGCGCGCCGGCGCCAGCTTTCATATCGAGAGCGCGGCGGTCGGGCTCGATCCAGCACTGCGGCTCGGTCACCGTTTTGTCGATTTGGCGAGCGGCGAGCCCGTGACCTGGGTCGAGGAGGCCTGGGAAGCCGCACGGCTGCCAGATGCAGCGCGCAGAACGGTCAGCGAAGCTCTCGCCGTTTGGGAAGGCCCCGAAACCGAGCAACGTGCCGATCCGGCCTCGACCGCGGGGTCCGTCCCGACGGCGCGCGGCCGAGTGCGCCCGGCCGATTTCGACGAGTTTGGGCGCTTTTCGCTTGCCGCCTTTGTTCACCGGTTCACCGACGCAAACATCCAGAGCTTGTCGGCGATCGGCATGACCGCCGATTACATGAAGGCTGAGCGGCGCGGTTACTCGACCTTCGAGCTCGTCCTGCGGATTAACGCCGTGCCGCGGCTCGGTGATCGCTATCTGGTCGAGACCGGCGTCGCCCATCTCGGCAACTCGTCGATCCGGCTCCTGCACCGCATGACCGATGCTCGCAGCGGCCATGAATTTGCTCGGCTCGCCCAGTTCGGCGTCCAGCTCGACCTCGACGCGCGCCGCCCGGCAGCGCTGCCGCCGGAAATTCGGACTGCCGCAACCCGCCTGGTTTTATCGGCTGATTGAGGTGGCCGCGGCCTGCGCGCTCCCCGGGGAAAACCCTGAGCTCGTGTCCGGCGCCGGCCGTTTCGAGCAGCTTTCAAATCGCCGGGAATATTCGGCGGGACCCTGAGCCGGTCTCGGTGACGGCAGTAGATCGAGCAATTTCGCGCCTCAACCGGCATCAACGCGATATTTAAACCCACCGCTTCCGAGGATCACCTGCGGCCACGCCCGTCGCACACACCTCAACGGCGAATTAATCATGATCCGGCCGCGAAAGCCTAACCATGGTCAGGCGATTGTCGGGTCCAGATTTGGCGAATATGCTGAAGCAAAACCAGAGATGGAGCGATGACGAATGCCGTACGGAGGAAACGACTGGCTGGCCCTGACCCAGGAGGCGACCTTAGAGCCCGAGATCGCGATCTGCGATCCGCACCACCATTTCTGGGATTTCCGCACCGAGCGCATCCCTTATCAGCGCTATCTCCTGCACGAATTGGCCGCCGACCTCGATTGCGGTCACAATGTGCGCTCGACCGTGTTCATCGAAGCGCGGTCGATGTACCGGCCGGACGGCCCGGTCGAATTGCGCCCGGTCGGCGAGGTCGAATTCGTCCAAGGTTTGGCGGCGGCCAGCGCCACCCGGCTTTACGGGCCGTTCCGCGCGGCGGCGGCGATCATCGGCTACGCCGATCTGAAACTCGGCGACCGGGTCGAGCCGGTCTTGCACGCCTTGCTAGCCGCCAGCCCGAACCGGTTTCGCGGCATCCGTCACACCGTGACCTGGGACCCGCATCCTGAAATCGGCAACCGCGAACGTGAAGGCGTGCTCGCTTCGCCGGATTACCGCGCCGGGGCTCGGGTATTGGCGCGGATGGGTCTGTCGCTGGATACCGGGGTGTGCTTTCCACAGCTCCCGGAACTCGCCGATTTCGCCAAAGCGTTGCCCGAGCTGACAATCGTGCTGAACCATCTTGGCGGGTTGCAGCGGGTCGGCCCTTATGCGCACCGAGACGACGAGGTGATGGCGACATGGCGGCGCGGTCTCGCGGCGGTGGCGCAATGCCCGAACGTCAACCTCAAGCTCGGCGGCATCGGCATGCCGCGGCTCGGCTTTGACTGGCACACCCGCGGACAGCCGATCGGCTCGGAAGAACTCGCGGTGTCGATGGCGCCGATCATGAGCTATTGCATCGAGCAGTTCAGCCCGGCCCGCTGCATGTTCGAAAGCAATTTCCCGGTCGATAAGGTGTCGTTCTCGCACCACGTGTTCTTCAACGCGTGCAAGCGATACTCGACGGGGTACTCGCCCTCGGAGCGCGCCGCGCTGTTCCACGACACCGCGGTGCGCGCCTACCGCATCGAGGAGGCGTGATCGCCGGGGTAAATGCCCTGATCTCGATTGTCAGCTGCGGCTGGCGCCGATATGAGCGACCGCTTCGATTTCGACTTTGAGCGCGGGGGTGGCTAGTGCCGCCACCTGCACCAGGGTCGAGGCCGGGAAGTTGCCGGTGAAGAATTCGCGCCTCGCCTGCCAGACCTTTTCGCGCTGGGTGATGTCGGTGACAAAGATCGTCACCTTCATGACATCGGCCATACTGCCGCCCGCCGCTTCGACGAGGTGCCGGATCTTGGTGAAGATCGCCTTTGCCTGAGCGTATTCGTCACCGGTTTCGCCGCCGCCGCCCGCCGTCATCCCGGCGACATAGGCGATCCCGTTCGCTACGAGGCAATTCGACCAGGTGCCGGCCTGCGGTTCGGGAACTTCCGGGCTGGTCGCACGAGTGATGGTCATAATTCCTCTCTTTTCGATACACCGAGCTTAGCGCGCGGCGTCCGTACCCAATAGTCCGTAGATGCGCTCGGATCATCCGAAAACGGTCTTAGATTGTCTCCGGCCCGGCTACTTATCGAGCCAGACGTCTTCCATGCGCCAGCCGTTGTAGATGCTGTCGACCATGACCGTCAGCCCTTTGACGTAGGGCTGCCAACACACCGCTCCCCGATTGTATTGGATGATCGGCCTGGCATCGTCCTCGGCCAGCTTGCGCTCGATTTCCCAGACAAGCTGTTTACGTTTGGCTTGATTTTCTTCTCTGGACTGCTCGTCTATCAGCTTGTCTATCGCGGGGTTGCAGTACCCGTTGTAGTTGCCTTCGGCGCCACACGCGTAATTCTCGTACAGCATCTGATCGGGGTCGTCGACCGTGCTGCCGGTCAGATTGAGCGTGACGGTATAGTCCTTGCGCATCATCTTTGGATACCATTGGGTCGTGTCGACGGTCTCCAGTTCGCCGTCGATATAGACCTGCTTCAGTTGATCGATAAGGATGACAGCGGGATCGCGATAGGGTGGGATATTGCGCGTCGCGATCTTGATCTTGAGCCGGTTATCGGCTCCGTAACCAAGCTTCTGCATAATCTGGCGGGCTTCGGAGCGGTTCTTGGCGACATCCATGCCATAGCCGGGCAGGGTTTGCAGCACATCGGGGGGCAGTCCCCACAACCCGCCGGGCGGCGGCTGCAATGCCCCGCCGAGATGTCCCTGTCCCTGGGTCAGAATGTCGACAAACGCCTTGCGGTCGAGGTCGAGCGCCATCGCCCGCCGCAACTCGGGATTGTTGAAGGGCGGGACATCGCGGTTGACGATCAGGTTGGTGTTGACGCTCCCTGGCGGCGATTGGCAAATCGCTGTCGGAAGCCGGCTCTCGACGTCGTGCATCAGCGGGATCGTCAAGCTGCCGGCAAACGTCAAATCGTATTTGCCGGCGATGAACGCCAGCACCACCGTCGATCGATCCCGCAACACAGTATATTCGACACCATCGAGATACGGGCGGCCGGGCTTCCAATAACCCGGGTTGCGCGCCACCTTGATCGACTGGTCGGGCTTGAACTCGACAAATTTGAACGGTCCGGTGCCGATCGGATGGCTGCGCATGTCGCGCGGCGAGACATGGCACGGGTAGACCGGCGACCAGCCCGAGGCTAGCAACGCCAGGAGCCCGGGCTGCGGCCGCTTCAGGTGAAACGTGACCTCGAAATCGCCGTTGGTCGTAACCTCGGCCAAGTTTCGGTACCAGGCCTTGCGCGGGTTGATGCGGAACTTCTCGACCGATCTCCCGGTGAGCATGTCCCAAGTGCACTTTACGTCCTTGGCGGTGAATGGTTCGCCGTCGTGCCAGCGCACACCGTGCCGTAGCGGGAACGTCAATTCGGTGCCGTCCTCGTTCCACGACCACCCGGTCGCGAGTTCGGGCTTCACGGCACTCATGGTATTTTGCGGAAGATGCTGGTCGAACAGGACGAGGTTGTTGAACACGCCCATCACCGGCCGCTCGGCGACTACGGTCGCCTCCTCATGGATCGACATGCTCGCCGGGCTGTCGACCATGTATTGGCGAAGAATGCCGCCCTGTTTTTGCGCGGCGGCGCGATCACCCGATAAAAGCATGGCAAACAGCACGATCGCGGCGGCGAGCGCGCCGAGCTCCCACTTCGCCATTCGCGTCCTCCCCATATGGCCGAGACCACGATTTCGGCGGCTTCTGCGACGCTCTTAGGCGTTCTCGTCCCCGAGACTACCACAAACGGAGCCGAGCGGGAGTGGCAGCCGCTTAGCGGCGGAAGGTTAATGCAGTGCGTCGCCTAATCGGGCGTGCAGAGCACGCGGCGAAGGATCGATGCGGGCGGGGGGCTTGGCGCCGCTCACCGCGGATTGGCGCGCCTCAGTAACGCCAGGCGTAAGGGTGGTGCCAGTAAGGATGATGCCAATAGGCGTAGGGACGCCGATAATAGTGACGCCAGTACCAGGCGTGCGGATACCAACAATGCCAGCTATAGCCGTTCCACCAACATCGCGCCTCGGCTGGGGGAACCATAGTTGAGGTAGCGAGCAGGACGGCGGCAAAACCCGCAAAGATTAACCTTTTCATCGGTCATCGCCTCTCTTGTCTTATTTTCCTGAGACAGGAACGGCGTAATCGAGCAGATTAGTTCCGGTTAGTCTTTGCTTGGACGATTGTCGACAAAGCTGAGCTGGGGCCGCAGATGACGGTAACGCACGCGCCTAACTGTGCCGGGCTCTACGAGCGAGCTTAATCGCGGCGGTACGGGTAGCAGCGGGCGCGCTCCAAGGCCATCCCGAAATGCTGGCTCAAGGCGCGAATAGCGTCGCCATGCTCGATATAGGGGTCGGCGTTCGCCATGCCGACGATGATGGGGCGAAACGTGCGGTCATCCTGACCCCCCGGCGGCAGCATCGCCGTGGCCAGCGCCGTGCCATCATCGTCGCGCAAAGTTAAGAACAGCGGCATTTCGCGCTGAATGTGGGCCTTGAGCCCGATTTCCTGCTCAAAATTGACTTTGGACAGCGGCTGAAACGTCTGCGTCGCCTTTTCTTGTTCCTTGCGAAAGAACTTCTCGACAGCATGGCGCATCGAATCGGATTCGCTAGCTGCCTCGGCTTCGGTCTCAATTCGAAACCAGGTTTTCCCGCCTGGAGCATCGCAAACGTATTTCATGCATCCTCCGATGTCTCACCTCAGGGCGTGGAGCGCAACCCGCGAGGGCATTGCGTGACTTCGGCGAGGAAGCGAAGCACCGCGATCGCCGCGCCCCCTACCTGCAGCGCTTATTATAGCAGCATTCTGCCGCGCCACGACCCGCCTGTCGAGCCTCGGGCAAGCTGTAAGCTGGCGCCGCGTTATCACGCGGCCGGCCACCGGCGCGTCACGCTTCGGGGGGACGCTCGGAGGGGTCCTCGAGGGCCGAAGGCGGTATGGTCCAGTCGCGCCACATCGAGATTAGCGCCGCCATCACCATCGGTCCGACAAATAGCCCCAATAGCCCGAAAGTCTCCGACCCCGCCGAGGATGCCGAGCAAGACCCACACAAACGGCAGCCGCGCCGCGCCGCCGATCAAAAATGGTCGGATGAAATGATCGGCGATGAAAACCACGAGCAGGCCAAAGGCGACTACGCCCACCGCGGCGCCGGTATTGCCCTGGGCCATCAGATACAGTCCGGCGCCCCAGAAGGCCACAGGGGCGCCGAATGGGATCACGGCGAGAACCCCGGTCAACGCCGAAAGTGAAACCACATGCGGCAGACCGGCCGCGGCATAGGCAAATCCGATTACAATTCCTTCGGCGAGGCCGACCAACACCAGGCCGGTCACGGTGCCGTGCACCGCCGCGATCATGTGGCGCGCAACCCGCTCGCCGCTTGGGCCGAGCACGCTGTGGCTGAGCCGCGAGAGCTGGCGACACAAGGTTTCGCCATCACGAAACAGAAAAAACAACGTGAACAACGTAAATAGGAGAATGATGAAGCGGTGCAGGACTTCGACACCGATTACTCGGGCTGATTTCAGCGGGAATGTGCTTGAGCAACCGGCCGAACAGCTCCTTTATCGTCTGAGGATCGCTGAGGTTGGCATTCCACCATTGTGCCAGGGGTGAGCCAATTCCTGGAAGACGCGGCATCCAAGCGGGCATCGGCAGCCCGGTATGGGTCAATTCAGCGAGGTATCGCAAAATGCTGCCGCTCTCATGGACGATCCGTACCCCGGCATAGGCCAATGGAACAATCAACACGAGAGCGACCACTAGGGTCGTCACAAGCGGTAATAGGATCTCGTTGGCCGCGCGGGGGAAAGGTCAGCTGCACCCGGCGGTAGAGCGGCCACACAGCGATCGCGAAAATTGTCGCCCAGGCAATTGCGGGAAGGAACCCATGTATTATCCACAGCCCCAGCAGGGTCAGCGCGGCGGCCAGCACGATGCGCGATATGCGCTGCGCCGAGGCCCGCGGCGCCGGCTCGACCTCCGGCGCTCTCTGAGGAGGATCGCCGTTGCGGTCCATCACGGTCCTCGCTGTTTCTGATCGCAAACTTAACGCTGGTTACGACTGCCGAGTAGGGGCCTGATGCAGCGATCGTCAAGTGGATGCCATCGATGACAGGGTTTACGGACTGCACTTGCTTCGCGGAGTTTGTCCTCCGCCGCGCCAAGTGCGCACCCGCGCGGGCTCCTGACAGAAACGACATGGCTCAGAAGTACGACACGGTAAAACGCTGCCCCGGCCAAATGCTGGGGTCCACGCTTGTAGCACTCGTAGGCGGATCGGTGATCTCGGCGTCCGCTGTGAAAGCGCTTCGGAGCCGGTTTTATCGAGAGCGGTCAGCCGTCTCTCCGGCTGGGCCAAGGCTTAGTACGAGCAGATAGGGGCGTGGCCGGGTGAAGATATTTTGCTCGGCGCTATGACTACAGCACAGGTATGTGCGTGTCATGCGCGAGTTGTGAGAAACCGGGCAGTTCGACTTAAGGGCATTTCTTCCGAATGGAAAAGATGCCGAGCGGACAAGCGGGGTAGAGGTCAACCTTCGGAGTTCGCCTTAGCCGGTCTGATGAACGATAGTCGGTAGTCGAACGGCCGAATTATACATGTGCGCCGCGATCAGGCACTCTGTGCCAGCAACGGAGCGGCGATCCTGAGTTCCCGCTTTCGCGGGAATCAGCCAAAGGTGGGAGCCAAGTGTTGAGGTCACCGCTACAGGAACCGCACAACGATTAGCGGCCGGTACTGTTTCCAGTTTGCATGCGTTTTTCGGCGTGGGCCTCGGCATTTGCACGGAATACTTGATCCGTCAGTAGTTTCTGCTGCTCCGGCATCGCATTGTAGAGATTTTCGAAGGCAGGCACCAGCTTTTGCAGTCCCCGGGCATGGGCCTCGGCGATCTGCTGATAGGATCTCATGTTCTGCAATGCGTTCATTGTTGGGTACTGTTGCACCCGCTGGGCGAATTGCCGATCCATGGCACGGGCGTTTTCTCGCATGACACTCGCAAATTGTTCCCACTGCGGCTGTTCGGCCGGAGTGATTCGCAACTGCGCGTGCAATTGCTTGATGTGCTCCTCAACCCGCTGCTCAGCGTTAGCCCCGGGAACCCTATGCGAGGACATCGGAGAGGCAAATTCCACCGGTGCTGCCGGCGTAGCGCTTGCGGTGGGGGGCTGTGTTGTTTGAGCCGACACGGCGCCAGAAAACGCCAGCATCATCCCAAACGCCGCGGAACTGATATTGATTATGCGGAACATTGTTTTGATCCTTCACTAAAGCTAGGACGCGCCAGCAAAATTCCGGGTCAATTTGCGCCGCTCAGCGCTCAGTAGCCGTAATTATAGCCGTAATATGCCGGGGGCGGCGGTGCATAGTAGTAGTTATACGGATAACCGTAATATACCGGCGGCGGCGCGTAATAATAGTTATAGGGGTTGGACGCCGCCGCAGCGCCCAGGCCGAGACCGATAATGCCCCCGGCGATTGCGGCTCCGACGGCGGCCCCATCGCCGCCGCCGTGCCAGCCGCCGTGGTGCCAATCCGCATAGGCCGCCGGAGCGAGAGCGAGAGCCGCACTGAGGGCTACTGTGGTGAACACCTTTACGCGCATGTTAAGCTCAACCGCCTTATGATTTCCGTCCAAGAAACCGCGACGACCGCTAAATAGTTCCGCACAGCATGTTCCGATCGTGTTTGTGATGCGGAATTGCCGACGGTCGGGGTACTAACGGGAGCGGCTAGATCGGCGGGATCAACGCTGCCGCGACGCGGCGGTCCTCCGCAACTAGGACATTGAAGGTGCGGCAAGCCGCACCGGTGTCCATCGGCTCGAGGCCGATTCCAGCTTCCCGCAACGTTGCGCGCAAATTACCACTTACCGGCGACATTCTGCGACCAAGCCCCAGCAGCAAGACTTCGACGCCGCCGTGCTCGACAACTGGCAGTAAACTCTCGCTCGTAACCCCGGCCGCATCCGCCACAGCCCATGGCAGGGTCAAATCCGGGAAAACAATCACCGAGCTGCGCCAGATCACCCCGGCAATGCGAAATCCGCTCGACCCGTATCGCTCGATCATCTGTCGGCCGGCCGGCGCGCGCGGGGACAGATCCATCGCCAGACCGGGTGTTGTCAGCGCGCCCGGGTCAACGAAGACGCCGCGCCCTCGCTCGAGCGGGCGATAGCCGCCCGGTTGGGACGGACGTAATACAGCACCGGGGCCGCGATGAACAAAGATGAGTAGGTCCCGATCACAACGCCCCACAGCATCGCTATGCTAAACCCGCGCAGAACCTCCCCGCCAAGGAAAAGCAGCGATAATACAGCCAAAGCGACGGTACTGACGGTCAGTATCGTACGAGACAATGTTTCGTTCAAAGCGAGGTTGATCAGTTCGATCAGAGGCATGCGCGGATATTTTCGCATCGACTCACGTATTCGATCGTAGATCACGACGGTATCGTTAACGGAGTAACCCGCCACGGTTAGGATCGCTGCAAGCGTCGTCAAATCGAATTCGAGGCGAAACAGGGCAAAAATCCCGACGGTCGTCACCACGTCGTGCAAGGTCGAGATCATGCCGCCGACGCCAAATTGCCATTCAAAGCGAAAGCCGATGTAGACCGCGATGGCGACCAGCGCTAACACCGTCGCGGTAACACCGGCCCGGATCAATTCAGCGCCGACACTCGGGCCGACGACTTCGATGCGGCGATAGTCTATGCCCGGGCCGAGCGCCTTGCGAGCCGTCTCAACCGCCTTTTCCTGTGCCGCGTCCCCGCCTGGCTGCCGCGGCAGCCGAATCAGCACGTCGGTTGGCGGGCCAAAGCCTTGCAGCGAAGCATCGCCGAGATGCAGGGCGTCGAGCTTCTGCCGCATCTCGGCGAGATTGGCAGGCCCGGGCGTTACCCGTACTTCCATCAAGGTCCCGCCAACAAAGTCGATCCCGTAATTCAAACCGATGCTCGCGAACAATCCGATGGACGACAGCGTCAGCAATGCCGAGAAGGCAAAGCCGAGTTTGTGCCATCTCATAAAATCGATTTTCGGCGTGCGCCGAATGACAATAAGCGGTCTCAACATGTGGCAATCACAGCCTTATCGGGCATGGGTCAGATCGGTACGGCCCGCGGCTTCCAACGCCTGACCCAGGTGACGATCAGCAGCCGGGTGACCAAAATTGCCGAAAACAGCGAGGTCAATACCCCGATGCTAAGGGTCACGGCGAAACCTTTAACCGGACCGGACCCGAGCCAGAACATCAAGGCGCCAGCCACCAGGGTCGTGATATGGCTGTCGAGGATCGTCCCGAAAGCGCGCTTAAACCCGGCATCGAGCGCCGAGAGCATGGTGCGCCCGGCGCGAAGTTCTTCGCGCAGACGCTCATAGATCAGCACATTCGCGTCGACCGCCATGCCCATGGTCAGCGCGATCCCAGCGATGCCCGGTAAGGTTAATGTGGCGCCGAGCAAAGATAGGCTGCCGAGCATCAGGCAGAGGTTGAAAAACAAAGCGATATCGGCGAATACCCCGAACAGGCCATAGAACAGGATCATGAAGACGACGACCAGCGCCACGCCGACCACGCAGGCGGTGGTCCCGGCGCGTATCGAATCTGCGCCAAGACCGGGGCCTACAGTGCGCTCTTCCAGGATCGTGATCGGCGCCGGCAGTGCCCCGGCGCGCAGCAGCAGGGCAAGATCGCTTGCTGACTGCACCGTGAAACTGCCCGAGATGATACCCGACCCGCCGAGGATCGGCTCGCGGATAATTGGCGCGCTGATGACCTTGTTGTCGAGAACGATGGCAAACGGCTTGCCGACATTCTCGCGCGTCGCATCCCCGAACCGCCTGGCGCCCTCAGCGTCAAAGCGGAAGCTGACGACCGGCTCATTGTTTTGAAAAGTCGGCTGCGCGTCGACCAGCGTGTCGCCGCCGACCATTACCCGCTTGCGCACGACGTAGGCGCTGGGGCCAATCCGGACACCGTTTGTGTCCTGGGCTGGGAGAACCTCGTCACCGGGGGGCAGATGACCGCTGCGCGCATCTTCGAGCGACGCGCCTGTATCAACCAGCTGGAAGGTTAGCTTGGCGGTTCGGCCGAGCAGCGCCTTAACGTGCTCGGGGTTGTCCACTCCCGGAAGTTGAACGAGGATCCGATCTTGGCCCTCGCGTTCGATTGTCGGCTCCTTGGTGCCGGTCTCGTCGATGCGCCGGCGAATGATCTCGATCGACTGTTCGACGGCTTGACTACGGCGCGTTTCGGTCGCAGCCGCGCTGAACCCTACGGTACCTGATCCATCCGGAGCGATAACGACGACAAGATCGGGATCGATTTTGGCCAAGGCTTGGCGGGCGTCATCGATGCGTTCCGGCTGGCGAATCTTGAATACAATGGCATCGCCTTTGACCGCGAGGCCGGTGTAACCGATATTCGCGCCCAGTAGAGCGTTGCGGACATTATCGATGATGGAATTGAGCCGCTCGCGTTCGGCCGCGGCGACATCAACCTCCAACAACAAATAGGAACCACCGCGCAAGTCCAGACCGAGCGCGACCTGCCTATGCGGCACAAAACTGGGGAGTTTGTCGAGCGTCGACTGGCTCACCAGGTTCGGTAGCGAGAGGAGGACCCCGAGGGCACAGACCGTGCAGATCAGAAGGATCTTCCAGTTGGCAAAATAAAGCATTGTGTGTTCTGTGACTGGGCGTACTGGCTGGGGCTTATCGCCCGCCGGATATCCGGGAGATCAGGCTCGATGGCGCCAGTGTCCCGGCACCCAAACCCAACGATAGCCGTACCAACGCCAGCGTCCCGGCACCCAATGCCAGTGATAGTGGCCAGCGGGATAGGGCGGTCGCGCCTCGCGGGGCGGCGGCGGAGGCGGGGGGCGATGATGTTCCGGCGGTCTGCCGCCAGGGGCCGCTGGCGGATTTACCGACGGTGGCGCCCCGGGCCGATATATTGGTTGCGCCACGACAGCGCCCAACGGGACCACTCACATCGCCAACGCAGCCCCTAACATCATTCGACGCTGTTGCACTGAAATACTTCGTTGCCCAGGTGAGATTGCTCGCCTGCGAGGTCGCAACGTTCAGTGCCGCCGAGCGCATCCGTTCCATTCCGCTGATGCTAGGCCGCACGCGGGACCCTTGCGCCAAGATCACTCCTTTGTTTCCACCTTGGTCCGGGCCTGATCCTTTTGTCGAACGGCTTCGCGCGTGGCCGCTGGGTCTGGCTTGGCAACGATGTTCGTTATCGTGCTGCGAACAACGCGCACCCGCACGCCCTCGGCGATTTCGACGCTAACCTCGTCCGCACTGTCGACGCGCACCACTGTTCCGATGATGCCGCCGCCGGTCACCACCCGGTCGCCTCGCCTTAGTGCATCGAGCGTCGCCCGGTGCTCCTTGGCCTTTTTCTGCTGCGGTCTGATCAAAAGAAAGTAGAAGACGACAAAGATCAGCACCAGCGGCAGGAACTGCAGCAGAGCGCCCTGATTGTCGAACATGCCTGAGAGGCCGGTCCCCTGAGCGTAGGCGGTAGAGATCAGCATCGGCATGGAGCCTCGATATCCTGCGCCGGCCGTACCTGGTGGGGTGGCGCGGCAGCCCGCCGAAGCGGATCGGTTTTGCTGCTCGGCGGGAGATACGTATGCGATGCCCGATTAAAGAGCAATGGGTAGGTCTGGAGTGCTTTCCCGAACGTGACTCTAATTTTCCGAAATTTGCCGCGTATGCTAGGGTCCACGCCGTTTACGTACTGTTGGTGCGATCGGGCAAGTAATGACCGACTCCGATTTTCAGCCGCTATTGCGCCGGATCGCCGATGCTCTAGAACGTCTCGCCCCCGGGCCGCCGCCGACCATCGAGCTCGGCGTCGCTGATGCCTTTGTCTGGCACGCCGACCGGCATTGGCTCGAGCCGGTAAAAGAAGTCAACCGGGTCGAAATAGGGCTGTTGCGCGGGATCGACCGGGTGCGTGACATCCTGATGGACAATACGCGCCGCTTCGCTGCCGGGTTGCCGGCCAACAATGTGTTGCTTTGGGGAGCGCGGGGCACCGGGAAGAGCTCCCTGGTAAAGGCTGCTCACGCGGTGGTCAACGCCGAGCGGCCGCACGCGGCGGCGCTCGTGGAAATCCACCGCGAAGACATCCCCAGCCTCCCGAACCTGCTTTCGCTCCTGCGACGATCCGACCGTCGCTGCTTGTTGTTCTGCGACGATCTGTCCTTTGATCAGCACGACACCAGTTTCAAATCGCTAAAGGCGGTGCTCGAAGGAGGAATCGAGGGTCGGCCGGCAAACGTCGTGCTGTACGCCACCTCAAACCGCCGCCACCTGATGCCGCGAGAGATGATCGACAACGAACGCTCGACGGCGATCAACCCATCCGAAGCGGTTGAAGAGCAAGTCTCGCTGTCGGATCGGTTTGGGCTTTGGCTCGGGTTTCATAATCTTGACCAGGACACCTATCAGGCGATCGTGCGCGGCTATGCCGAGCGTTACGGTCTCGATTTGCCGCCGGATCAACTGAAGGCAGAAGCAAACGAATGGTCGATCACCCGCGGCTCCCGTTCCGGTCGTGTCGCCTGGCAGTTCATCCAGGACCTTGCCGGTCGTCTCGGCAAGCCGCTCTCCTGAGCAGACCGCTTCGTCAGCTGGGCCGCGCTTCTTTAGTGACGGCGGCCGCCGACGGTGGCAGATATTCGCGCGGATCGACTGGTTTCTTGCCGCGGCGCAACTCGAAGTGAAGCTGGGGTTCGCTGACATTGCCGGTTGCGCCGACACGGGCGATCACTTGCCCCCGCACGACCTTTTGCCCGGTCTTCACGAGGATCAGATCACAGTGTGCATAGGCTGAAATCCAGCCGTTCGGGTGCTTTACGAGGATCAAGTTGCCATAGCCGCGTAATTCGTTGCCGGAATAGGCGACGACGCCGCCATCGGTCGCCTCAATAGCGGCGCCCCGCGAGGCGGCAATATTGATGCCGTCATTGTGCGTGCCATCCGGTCCGATTCCAAAGCCTTCGAGCACGCGGCCGCGGACTGGCCAGAGAAAAGTCCCGCCGCCGTGGAGAGGCGGCGTCGGCGTTTCCGCAGCGCCGGTGCCGCTAGGCGCTTCGGATGGTGGCGCGGAGTTATACTCGGTGACCGGAGGGACAGCCCCCGGCGGTGTCAATGACGCGAGTGGCTTCGTTGCCTGGCTGGACGGATTTGGCGGCGACCCGGCCACACTCGCCGAGGCGGTCGAGCTGGGCGGAACCAGCGCGATCGGCGACGCCGGCTTTGTCGAGGTATGGGGAAGCGGATTATCGAGCGGAACCGTCTGCACTGGCGCAGATGCCGACGGCGCAGGCGGCACGGTCGCCGGAGGTGGTGAATAGGACGGAGCTGGCCCATATGCCGGGGGCCGCGTCGGCATCGGTTCGGCCATCGCTACCGTGGGCCCGGACGGACCAGACCCGGCGCCGGCCGGGAGGATCAGAGCCTGTCCAACTAGAATGCGATAGGGTGGAGCCAAGTGATTCGCCTCGGCCAAGGCCGACATCGGGAAATGATAAGCATGCGCGAGACCCGACAAGGTTTGGCCGCGCTGTACGATGATCTGGGCCGGTGGCGGTGGTCCTTGTTCACCGGTAACGAGCGGCGCCGGCTCCCTGCTGGCACATCCAGCAAATATCAGCGCCAGTGATAGGAGCAAGCCTGTTGCTCCAAGCCCACGTCGCCGCCGATCGATAGCTGTCATTGTCCCCCCTGCACGCCCCCCGACGCGCAAGTCTTGATGACCCTTCGTACTCTAGCGCGACCACATGTCAAGCTTCGTGGGCCGCTTGGCGCGGCAGACCGGCAACCAGCGGGACAAATCGCACCAAACCGAGATCCTCGGTGGCAAAGCCATTATCGGTCCGGCGGACGCGCAATAATTGTTGGTCGCGGCGATCGCTACCTACTGGCGCCACCAATACCCCGCCCGGCGCCAAGCCATCAACGAGCCGGGTCGGGATTTCGGCCGCCGCCGCGGTAACGATGACCCGGTCATAAGGGACCTGCTCCGCCCAACCCTTGGTGCCGTCGCCGAATCGGAACACGATGTTATTCAGCCGCAGCGCTTCGAGCCGGGCTTGCGCGTCTCGCAGCAAGTCGCGGTGCCGTTCGATCGTAAAGACGCGGCGGGCAAGACGCGCCAGGACCGCCGTCTGGTAGCCTGAGCCGGTGCCGATTTCGAGCACGTTGTGGCGTTCGCCGAGCTCGAGCTTTTCGGTCATCAGCGCGACGACGTAGGGCTGACTAACGGTTTGCCCATGCTCGATCGGCAGGGCGACATTTTCGTAAGCTTGGTCGGCAAAGGCGGGTGGCACGAACCTCTCGCGCGGCGTCTTTTCAATCGCGCCCAAAACGCGCGCATCCGAAATGCCGGCGCGACGCAATTCCATCAATAGCCGCAGCTTGCGCTGTATTAGCCCCGGATCGGAGGTCGGCTCACCCATGACGCTCGATGATGCGCTGGCCTCCGAGATAAGGCTGCAGCGCCGGTGGGATCGACACCGTCCCATCCTCGTGTTGGTAATTTTCAAGGATTGCGATCAGGGTGCGGCCAACCGCCAGACCCGAACCATTCAACGTGTGCACCGGCCTTGTTCCCCTGCCCTCGGCCGGGCGGTAACGCGCTCTCATTCGCTGGGCTTGAAAGGCCCCGCAATTCGAGCAGCTCGAAATTTCGCGATAAGTCGACTGAGCCGGCAGCCACACCTCGATATCGTAGGTCTTCTGCGCGGCAAAGCCCATATCCCCTGCTGATAGCAGCATCACTCGGTACGCTAACCCGAGCCGTTTCAGTACCTCTTCGGCGCAACTGGTCATGCGCTCATGTTCAGATGCCGATTGTTCGGGTGTGGTCACAGAGACCAACTCGACTTTCATAAACTGATGCTGGCGAATCATTCCGCGGGTATCCTTCCCAGCAGCACCGGCCTCCGAACGAAAACAGGGCGTCCATGCGGTAAAGCGCAAGGGCAGTTCACCCTCGTCGAGAATCTCATCCGCCACAAGGTTGGTAAGCGATACTTCGGCAGTGGGTATCAGCCATAGCCCTTCGGTTGTGCGGAACAAGTCCTCGGCGAATTTTGGCAATTGCCCAGTGCCAAAAACCGCTTCATCGCGCACCAATAGTGGCGGCGAGACCTCCTGATACCCGAACTCGCGAGTGTGGAGGTCGAGCATGAACTGCGCGAGCGCGCGTTCCAGCCGCGCCAGATCCCGCAACAGTACGACAAAACGCGAGCCAGAGAGTTTGCCGGCACGCCGAAAGTCCATCATCCCGAGGCGTTCTCCGATAGCCTCGTGCGTGGCGGGCTCGAAATTGAACCGCGGCGGCTCGCCTTCGCGGCGCAACGATAGATTGGCCGTCTCGTCGGCACCGTCGGGCACATCTTCGGCCGGCAGATTGGGCAGGGACGCAAGTATTTCGTCGATCTGCGCGCGCAGCCGCGCCGCTTCTGCTGTGGCGTCCGCCTCGGCGCTCCTATCGGCATCGACCTGCCCAAGCAATGGCTCGACATCTTCACCACGGCGTTTGGCGAGGCCGATCTCGCGGGAAATGCGATTGCGCCTTGCCTGCGCTTCCTGAGCGCGCGTCTCCGCGGCGCGCCAGGCTCGGTCGAGAGCCAGCAACTCTTCGCTTAACGGTGGCAGACCGCGCCGGGCAAGGCCGCGATCGAAATCTGCCGGATGGTCACGGATCCACCTGATATCGTGCATGACTGAAACTACGCCACAAACGCGATCGGCGCGATATAGCGAGAATTCGATACATGGACAGGCGTAAAGCTCCGTTTGGCATTTCGATCAAAGCGAGCTTTGCGGCGACAGCGGCGAGTTTCGACGTCCAGATTTTGTCGTCGTGACGGCTCAGTCCCACCGCCACCGCCACGACAACGCGCCAGCGGACCCGGCCTTGGAGCCGATCGAACAGCGTCTGCGGCGCGACCGCCGATCACCCTGCCGACAATCGTGTTGCACGGTGCGGCCGACGGCGCGTCGCCGGTCGGTCAGCGGCCACACCTCCCATTTCGCACGAAACCGCTTGCGTCCCGCGCATCGCACGGTTAGCGTGCCGGGGATGGTTCAGATGCGCATGATATGCTGCGCCTGCCTCGCAGCGCGATTTTGGTACCGCCGGTACATGTCGGCGGCCTAGGATCGCGAACCAGCGTTTCTCCAAAGCCGCCCGCACCCGAGGCGGCTTTCGCGTTTCAGGCTCTCCGTGATCCGAATGCCCCGACGGTGCAGCGGCCTCCAACCCCGGAGGTGATGCATGACCCGATCGGCCCTAAATGCGCGACGCGAACGCGCGGAGGATTTGTGAGATGAGCGAGAAATGGTCCCCGGACAGCTGGCGCGGTTTGCCGATCCGGCAGGTGCCGGGCTATCCCGACGAGACGGCGCTCGCCAATGTCGAGGAGACGTTGCGGCGGTTTCCGCCATTGGTCTTTGCCGGCGAGGCGCGGCGGCTCGAAGAGCGGCTGGCGGATGTCGCGGCCGGTAAGGCGTTTCTGCTGCAGGGCGGCGACTGCGCCGAGAGCTTTGCCGAATTTCACCCCAACAACATCCGCGACATGTTCAAGGTGTTGTTGCAGATGGCGGTGGTATTGACCTTTGGCGCGGGGTGCCCGGTGGTCAAGCTCGGCCGCCTCGCTGGACAGTTCGCCAAACCGCGCTCGTCCGATACCGAGACCCGCGACGGGACCACCCTACCCTCCTATCGCGGTGACATTATCAACAGTCTCGATTTCGATGAAGCGGGGCGCGAGCCCGACCCGCAGCGGATGATCCAGGCCTACAGCCAGTCCGCCGCGACCCTGAATTTATTGCGCGCCTTTGCCCAGGGCGGCTATGCCGATCTGCATCGGGTCCATGCCTGGAACCAGGATTTTGTCGCCGACTCGCCGCAGGGTGAGCGTTACCGCGAGCTCGCCGACCGGCTGACCGAGACCCTTAATTTTATGGAAGCCTGCGGTCTGACCTCGGAAACCGCACCGCAGATCCGCGAGACCGAGTTCTACACTTCGCACGAAGCGCTGTTTCTGTCCTACGAAGAGGCGATGACACGGGTCGATTCGACGACCGGTGAGTGGTACGACTGCTCGGCGCATCTCGTGTGGCTCGGTGATCGGACGCGGCAAGCCGATGGCGCCCATACCGAGTTCTTGCGCGGTATCAAGAACCCGGTTGGCATGAAATGTGGCCCGACGCTGGAGCCCGACGATTTGTTGCGGCTCATCGACCGTCTCAATCCGGATAATACACCGGGGCGGCTGACCTTGATCACCCGCATGGGCGCCGACAAGGTTGAGGGCCGGTTGCCGCGATTGATCCGCGCCGTTCGCCGCGAGGGCCGCGAGGTCGTGTGGTGCATCGACCCGATGCACGGCAACACGATTACCTCCTCGAACGGCTTTAAGACCCGCCGCTTTGACTGCATCCTCGACGAGGTGCATGGCGCCTTCGCGATCCACGCCGCCGAGGGCACCTATGCCGGCGGGGTGCATTTCGAGCTGACCGGGCAAAACGTCACCGAATGCATCGGCGGCGCCCAGGCGATCAGCGAGGCCTCGCTGGCCGAGCGCTATTTGACCCATTGCGACCCCCGGCTCAACGCCACCCAGGCGCTGGAACTGGCTTTCGAGATCGCTGATGCCTTGAAGCGGGCGCGCCAGGGAAACGGGGTGCAGAGCCGGCCGCGGCTCGCCGCGGTCTTGTAAGGCGCCCGGGTGGTGGCGGCTGACGGCGAGGCGCGCGGCGCCCCGCCCTCGCTTGCGGCGCGGACCGACAGCTATTTCTTGAAGAGCAAAGCGATCGTCGAGTGCTTTGGCGACCGTCGGGCGACTTATGCGGTCTTCATGCGCCGCCCGGTCGTATCGACGCCGCGCTTGGCGATTGAATTCCTCGAAGCCGTCGCGGCCCAGCGCGAGACGCATTTCGACATCGAACTGGCATATCCTGAGGGCGCGCTCGTGGGCGCTGGCGAACCGATCCTGTATGTCACCGGATCGTTGGCGCGTCTGGTCGATCTCGAGACCGTCTTGCTGCAAAAGATCGGACCGGCCTGTGTGGCGGCCTACAATGCCTACGCGATGTGCGCCGAATTGCCAAAAGTCGCCTTTCTGGCGATGGATGCCCGTCACTGCGCCGGCCCGGAAATGGCGGACATCATGGCCTATGCCGCTTCGGTCGGCTCGGCTACGGCGCGGCGGGAAGTGGGAGCTGTTGGCTTTGTCGGCTGCGCCGCGGATGCGACGGCCCACTACTTCGGACGGCAGAAGGGTGCCGGCACGATGCCGCACGCGCTGATCGGCTATGCCGGGTCGACGGTGCGCGCGGCCGAGATGTTTCGCGAGACCTTCCCTGACGAACCCTTAACCGTCCTGGTCGACTATTTCGGGCGCGAGACCACCGACGCAATTGCTGTCGGAAGACGTTTCCCGGAACTCGCCGCTAATGGCCTCCTTTCGGTGCGCATCGACACGCCCGGCGGCCGCTATTGCGAGGGCCTCGACCCGACGCGCTCATACGAGGTGCTGGAGCGCCATGCGCCGCAATCGATCCGTGGCTACCGTACCGAGGAGGAACTGCGGTATCTGGTGGGGACCGGGGTTTCGGCGGCTGCGATCTGGCAGCTGCGCCAAGCGCTCGACGACGCCGATCTTGCCGGCATCAAGATTGTCGGCAGCTCCGGCTTCGGTCCGGCCAAATGCCGGATTATGGCGATCGCCAAGGCGCCGCTCGACGTGATCGGCACCGGCTCCTATCTGCCGGAACTATGGAGCGAAACCTACGCCACCGCCGACATCATCGCCTATGACGGCGTGCCGATGGTCAAGGCCGGCCGCGAATTTCTGCTGCGTCAGCGACAGAAAGTTGAACTGCACTAATTCTGACGGCTTTTTCCCAAGTGACAAGTTGCCGCGGCGTCGTTAGGCTGCAATCAGGATCGGTCGAAAATGGCGAGCGAAAACAATCCGCCGCCCGACCGGGACAGGAGCAACACGTCGCTCGGTAGGCGCGCAACAGAGATGTGAAATCGGTCAGGCGGTTGGACATCGCAATTGGTTTCGGCGAGATCCAATGTCGGCCTAACTGGATTTCGGTGTCTCGCGTGCCTCCGAGCTGAAAAAACTGGGAGGTGCAGCATGGCAGAAGTGCGACCGCTGGTGCGATCCACAATCTCGGCTAGCCAGGTGCTTGGGCGCAAGCTCGACAGTATCCCGTTCAGTGGCTACCACATCCTGATCATCACTGTGCTCGCCCTCGTCGGTTTTATCGAGGGTTACGATCTGGTCATGACCGGCTCGCTGGTAGTGCTGGCCAAGGGTCCATTGCATCTGACCAGCACCGATATAAGGATACTCGTCTCCTTCCCGACCTTCATGCTGTGTCTCGGCGGCTTCTTTTTCTCGGCGATCTCTGACCATTTGAGCCGCAAGCTCATCGTGCTGATTGGCGTGTTCCTGACAACATTTCTGACTTTGTTAATCCCGCTCGTGCAAAATGCCGAGCAGCTCATCATTTTGCGCCTGCTGACCGGGCTCGGCGCCGGCGGCGTGGTTTCGGCGGCGTTCCCGATCGCCGCCGAGCTGATGCCGGCACAGCATCGGCGCACCTACAGCGCCGTCTATGAAATGGCGCTGGCCGCTTCGTTCACCGTGGTGCCGTTCATCGGCGGACTGCTCGCCGGCAACGCCAACGCCTTTCGGTTTCTGGCATTGCCGGGCGGGCTGGCGGTGACCGTCATACCCGTGATCGTGTGGTTCGTGCTGCCCGAAAGCCCGCGTTGGTATTTGCGCAAAGGCCAAGTCCAAGCTGCGGTCGAGGTCGTCAACCAAATCATTCGGCGCGCCGGCAATCGCGTATCGCCGCTGACCGTCGAAGAATTAGGCGAGGCGACGCCGACGGGCCGTGAGAAGCTGCCGCCCTATTGGGCGTTGTTCGCCCCCGGCCAGCTGCGCTGGACGACGGTGGGCATCCTCAGCGGCATCTGCGCCGGCACCGCCTATTTCCTGATTTCGGTTCTATTGCCCAAGGCGCTGGTCGATCAGGGCTTCGGCCTGAGCTCAAGCCTGGGATTGACCTCGATCGTCTATGCCGCGAGTTTTTTCGGAAAAGGTTTTACCGGGTTCTTGATGGAGATCATCGGGCGGCGTTGGACGATCTTCTACGCCCTTGCCGGATCGCTGCCCGGGATCTGTCTGATGCTGTTGGCGCACCGGGCGGGAGACTACGCGAGCGTGGTCATGGTGACCGGCGGACTGATCCTCGGCTTTACCGTGTTGTCCGCGTTTACCGCGACGCGGGTCTATCTGTCTGAGCAGTTTCCCACCGCGCTGCGCGGTCGTGGGCACATCTTCGGCGAGTTGTTCGGGCGGCTTTTTGCCGGCGGCCTAGTGCCGTTTCTGATGGAGCCGCACACCGGCTCGCCGACGATATTCTTCGGCACGATCTTCGTCGTCGTTGCGATCGGCGCCTTCATCCCGGTGCTGTTCGGCAAGGAAACCGTGGGTCAACTCGAAACCGTTACCGAAACCGTACCAGCCGTCGCTTAGCAGCGCCGGCACTAAAAAGGGCAGACGGAAAAACCGTCGCCGTACCGGAACAGGAGCAACACGTCGATCTGGTGGCGTAAGCGGCTGCCGTGAGTGGAAGGTGCCGAACAGCGACAATAGCAGGCCGACGATTTCGCTCCTCATAAGAGGAGCGCGCTCTCCACTCACTCGCGGTTCCGCGTGACGCCTCCGGGTTCGACCAATCTGGGAGGTTGCCGTGGCGGAAGTTCTCCCAATCAGCCGGTCTGCGAATGCGGCCGGCCATGTGCTCGGGCGCAAGCTCGATAGCATCCCGTTCAGTCCCTATCACTTGATGGTGATCGGCGTGCTCGGGTTGGTCGGCTTTATCGACGGCTACGACCTCGTCATGACCGGCTCGCTGCTGGTGCTGGCCAAGCAGCCCTTGCACCTGACGCCAGGCGATGTCCGTTTCCTGGCCATCGCTTCAACATTGATGATCTGCATCGGCGGCTTCATCTGCTCGACGATCTCCGACCATTTTAGCCGCAAGACGATCATGCTGATCGGAGTCGGCGCGATCACCCTTTTCACGCTGCTGATCCCACTGGTGCAAACGGGCGAGCAGCTGATTGCGCTGCGGCTGTTGACCGGGCTTGGCGGCGGCTTTGCGGTCTCAGCGCCATTCCCGATCGCCGCCGAGTTGATGCCGGCGCAGCACCGGCGCACCTTTGGCGCGGTCTACGAGATGTCGCTCGCCGCGTCGTTTACGGTGTTGCCGGTTGTCGGCGGTTTATTCGCTGGTAACCCCAATGCCTTCCGGCTGATGGCATTGCCGGGCGGCCTGGCATTTTTTGTCGTACCGGCGCTGATCTATTTCCTGATCCCGGAAAGCCCGCGATGGTATCTGCGCCGCGGCCGGACCGCCGAGGCGGTCGCCACCGTCAACCGAATTATCCGCCGGGCCGGCAGCCGGGTTCCGGAACTCGCAGCCGCAGATCTCGCTGACAATGTCGAGGGGGTGCGTGAACAGCTTCCGCCCTACCGGGCGTTGTTCGCTCGCGGCCAGCTGCGCTGGACGGCCATTGGCATTTCCAGCTATGTCTTTTGCGGATCTGCGTTTTTTCTGATCTCGGTGCTGCTGCCAAAGGCCTTGGTCGATCAGGGTGCGGCGGTCGGTTTGAGCTTTGGCGTCACTTCGCTAGTGTTCGCCGCGAGCATTCCCGGCAAGGGCTTTACCGGCTTTCTGATGGAAATCATCGGGCGGCGCTGGACGATCTTCTATGCAATGTTCGGCGCGATCCCCGGGCTTCTATTGATGATGATGGCGCATCGCGCCGGCCACTACGCAACGATCGTCATGGTCACTGGCGCGTTGATGACCGGGTTCACCACGCTCTCCACCGCGACCGCCTTCCGCGTCTACCTCGCCGAGCAGTTCCCGACCGCGCTGCGCGGCCGCGGGCATATTTTTGGCGAGTTGGTTGGTCGCATCTTCTCCGGGGTGACCGCACCGTTTTTGATGGAGCCGCACGTCGGATCGCCAATGATATTTTTCGGCACCATCCTCGCCCTGGTCACGATCGGCGCCTTCATCCCGCTGCTGTTCGGCCGCGAGACCGTGGGCCAACTCGAAACCGTCACCGAGGGCGCACCGGCGCTCGCCTAACCTGCATCCGGGCAAGCGAGCGCGCTCGCACTGCGCTCTGCTGATCGCGCGACCAACAAATCTCGCGCGCGGAGGCAAATGCTTGCACACCGCGTCGGGTAAAACGCCTAGTGGGCCAAAACTTGGCTCAGAAACAGCCTTGTGCGGTCGCTCTTGGGGTTCGCGAACAGTTCTTGCGGCGGCCCGCGCTCGACGATCTCGCCACGGTCCATAAACACGATCGTGTCGCCGACGGTGCGGGCAAACCCCATCTCGTGGGTCACGCACACCATTGTCATTCCTTCCTGCGCCAGTTCGATCATGACGTCAAGCACCTCCTTGATCATCTCCGGATCAAGAGCAGAGGTCGGCTCGTCGAACAGCATGATTTCAGGGTTCATGCACAGCGAGCGCGCGATCGCGACGCGCTGCTGCTGACCACCCGAAAGCTGACCGGGATATTTGTTGGCTTGGTCGGGGATGCGGACCCGTTCGAGATACATCCGAGCGGTTTCCTCCGCGGCCTTGCGCGGCTGTTTGCGCACCCAGATCGGCGCCAGCACAAGGTTCTCCAGCACCGTCAAATGCGGGAACAGATTGAATTGCTGGAACACCATGCCGACCTCACGGCGGATCGCCTCGATATTTTTGAGGTCCGAGGTCAGCTCGATACCGGCGACGATGATCTGGCCGCGCTGATGCTCCTCCAGCCGGTTGATGCAGCGGATGACCGTCGACTTCCCCGAGCCGGAAGGGCCGCAGACGACGACGCGCTCGCCCTTTTTCACCTCCAGGTTGATGTCCTTGAGGACGTGAAAATCGCCGTACCATTTATCGACGTGGCGCAGTTCGATAATCGGCTGACCGGCCAGCGTATGCGTCGCCGCTACCGCGTTTGTCATGCCGCCCTCCCGGCCCCTACCGCCGCCGGCCGCGGTTGAACTCGCGCTCGAGCATCTGGCTGTAGCGCGACATAAAAAAGCAAAAGGTGAAATAAATCGCCGCGACAAAGACGTAAGCCTCGGCGTAGAAGCCGCGCCAGTTGGGGTCGGTCAATGCCGCATTCGCGGTGCCGAGCAGGTCGAAGAGACCAATGACGATGACCAGCGAGGTGTCCTTGAAGGTGCCGATAAAGGTGTTGACCAAGGGCGGGATGACCATCGCCAGCGCTTGCGGCAATACAACAAGGCGGGTGCGTTGCCAATAAGACAGGCCGAGCGCGTCGGCGGCCTCGATCTGGCCTTTTGGGATCGCCTGCAATCCGCCGCGCACCACCTCGGCGAGATAGGCGGCGGCGAACAGAACAAATGCCACCTGCGCCCGCAACAACTTGTCGACTGTCACACCCGTCGGCAGAAACAATGGCAGCATCACCGACGCCATAAACAGCACGGTGATCAGCGGCACGCCGCGGATCAGCTCGATATAAGCGACGCAGATCGCGCGGACCGCCGGCAATTGCGAGCGCCGGCCGAGCGCCAATAGGATTGCCAACGGAAAGGCGAGAGCCATGCCGACGACCGCCAGGATCAAGGTTAGCGGCAGGCCGTTCCACAGATCGGTCGGGACGTAACTCATGCCGAGGACGCCGCCCCACATCAGCACCCCGACCACCGCTAATCCGGCGAGCCAAAGTGCCGCCAGCCGTATGCCCCATAATCGGCGGTCGCAACTCGCCAGGATCACCCCGATAAAGAGCAAGATGACGAAAAGCGGCCGCCATTGCTCCGCATAGGGAAAACGGCCAAACAGGATGAAGCGGACTTTTTCGGCGATGAAGGCCCAGCAGGCGCCATCGCCACGGCAGGCGCGGCCGTTGTCGGCACGCCAAACCGCGTCGATCAACGCCCAGCGGATCACTGGCGGGATCGCGACCGCAAGCAGCCACGCTGCCGCCAAGGTCAGGATCGTATTGCCAATGCTGCTGAAGAGATTGGCGCGCATCCAGGCGATCGGGCCGGCCGCAGCCGGCGGCGGCCGTTCGGCCGGTAGTGGCAGGTCTTGCGTCGTGTCGGTCATCTTCTAGCGCTCGACCAACGCCACGGCGCGGTTATAGAAGTTCATGCCGGCCGCGATCGCCAGGCTGATCGCGAGGTAGACCGCCATAATCAGCGTGATCCCTTCGACGGCCTGCCCGGTCTGGTTGATCGTCGTGTTGGCGATCGATACGAGATCAGGGTAACCGATGATAACGGCGAGCGAGCTGTTCTTGGTCAGGTTCAGATATTGGCTGGTAACCGGCGGGATGATGACCCGCAGCGCTTGCGGCAATACGATCAGCCGCATCGTCTGTGCGGGGCCGAGCCCGAGCGCCGCCGCCGCTTCGCTCTGGCCCCAGTTAACCGACAAGATGCCGGCGCGCACGATCTCGGCGATAAAGCTCGCGGTGTAGATCGTCAGCCCCAGCAGCAATGCCGCAAATTCCGGCGACACGGCGGCGCCGCCGGCGAAGTTGAAACCCTTCAGCGCCGGCCAATCAAACGCCACCGGCGCACCGGACCCGAGAAAAACCAGCAATGGCAGCCCGAGAATCAATCCGATGCCGAACCAGCCCGACGGAAATTGCCTGCCCGTCGCCATCTGCCGCTGCCGCGCCCAACGAACGACGCCCACCGCACCGGCAATGCCAATGATAAGAGCGATAAACATCCAGAGGTACACGGGATTGCTCAGTGGCACCGGGAATTCGACGCCGCGATTGCTGACAAAAAGGCCCGGCAATGGCTGCCAGGCCTGACGCGGCGCCGGCGCGCCGGCGCGCAGCAAGCTCCACCAAAACAATAGCTGCAGCGCCAGCGGGATGTTGCGAAAGGTTTCGACATAGATCTGCGACAGCTTCGCGACCAGCCAATTACGCGACAATCGGGCGATGCCGATCAAAGTGCCGAGAATAGTCGCCAGCACGATGCCGAGGATCGCGACGTAAAGCGTGTTGATCAGCCCGACAAAAAAGGCGCGGGCATAGGTGTCGGACGGCGCGTAACGGATCAGCGACTCGCCTATCGCAAACGACGCCTCGCGATGCAAAAAGCCAAACCCGGTGGCGATGTTCTCACGCCCGAGATTGACGAGCGTGTTGTGAACGAGATACCAGCCGGCCGCGACCACGATCGCGACAAACAGGATCTGGTAGACGATCCCCCGCACCCTCGGGTCGCGCCAAAATGCCGGCCGGCTCGCTTGCGGCATGGCGTCGATCGGTGGGCTAGCCATTACTTTAGCCTAGCCGACCTGTCCCGCGCTGCCTTTTCAGCGGATCGGCATCGCGTACATCAGTCCGCCTTTGGTCCACAAATTATTGATACCGCGATCGAGCTTGAGTGGCGAGCCCTGGCCGACATTGCGCTCAAATATCTCGCCGTAATTGCCGACCTGTTTGATCGCGTTGTAGGCCCATTTCTCGTCGATCCCGAGCGATTTGCCGGCTCCAGGCGTAACACCAAGCAGCCGCTTGATGGTGGGATCGTCCGATTTGAGCATGTCGTCGACATTTTTCGAAGTGATGCCCGACTCCTCGGCCTGAATCAGGGCAAAGATCACCCAACGGACGAGGTCGTTCCATTGATCGTCGCCTTGACGCACCGCCGGCGACAGCGGCTCTTTAGAGATGACCTCGGGCAGGATCACATAGTCGTCCGGGTTCGAGGCACGCCCGGCGCGGGTCGCGGCAAGCCCGGATCGGTCGGTCGTATAGGCGTCGCACCGTCCGGAAAAGAACGCGCTCTCGACCTCGTCGAGCTTCTCGATGACCACCGGTTTGAACTCGATCTTATTGGCGCGGAAGTAATCGGCGAGGTTGAGCTCGGTTGTCGTGCCTGGCTGCACACAGATCGTCGCGCCGTTCAGCTCCTTGGCGCTTTTGACGCCGAGCTTTTTCGCAACCATAAAGCCCTGACCGTCGTAGTAGACGACAGCGGTAAAGTTGAGCCCGAGATCGGTATCACGCTGCAGCGTCCATGTGGTGTTGCGCGACAGCACGTCGATCTCGCCCGATTGCAGGGCGGTAAAGCGCTGCTGCGCCGTCAGCGGCACGTACTTGACCTTGGTCGCGTCGCCGAACAAGGCGGCGGCGAGCGCCCGGCAAATATCGACGTCGAGCCCGGTGTAATGGCCCTGGTTGTCGGGCATCGCGAAACCCGCCAGCCCGGGATTGACGCCACAGACCACCTGGCCAGCCTGCTTGACCTTGTCAAAGGTCGCTCCCGCTTGCGCCGACAGAGCAAAACAAGCTGCCGCCGCTGTTATCGCACCCGCCTGAGCCCATAGCTTCAATTTCATCGCGCTCGTTCCCCCTCCCGCCGCGCTTCGGCCGTGTAATACGCCTAGCACCACAGCGCCGCGTCACGCAACTTCATGGTTTCCCAACCGGCCGGATGCATTCCGACTAGCGCACGGGACGCTTTCGCGCGAAATGATCGCCGTAACGAGGCAGCGTAGGGGCGATAGAATAAACTTCTGGCAGTCAGGCGAGGAATACGTCGTTACTGATAACGTTCGAGCTATCGCTTTACGCTTCGCTGGTCGCTTTCCCTGCCATGAATACTGAGCGTGGGTGACTTGCATCGGAACTGATGGGGTAATCGCTCAAGCATCCCGCCCGATGGCACTCTCATATGCGAAAGCGAGAGGACCATTTGCAGCGGCAATGCGAAGTGCCCCCGATAGCACAGTTCTTTGTACCGATGCGCTGCCGAGAGTTTGCTGATCCTCAAACGCCGGCAACGGCTTCCAGCGGCTTCGCCGTCCAGGCGGGGTCATCGAAGACGCTGGCCGGCCAGGGCAGGCCGTAATGGTCGCGCAGTCTCGTCCCGGTGTATTCGGTCCGGAACAGGCCGCGTCGCTGCAGCAGTGGGATCACTTCGGCGCTGAACACATCCAGCTGCGCCGGAAACAAGGGCGGCATGATATTGAACCCGTCCGCAGCACCAGTCGTGAACCAGTCCTCGATCAGATCGGCAATCTGCTCCGGTGTGCCGGCGGTGACGTAGTGCCCGCGCGCGCCGGCCAAATAACCTAGCAATTGCCGTAATGTGGGCTTGTCGCGCCGCACTAGATTCAGGATCACCTCAGTACGACTGCGCGCCGCCTCAACCAATTCCGGCGGCGGGAAATCCTCGGGTGAGAGCGGCGTGTCCAGCGGAAGATGCGAAAAATCATACCCGCCAAAACGCCCCGACAGCCGCTTGCGCCCCACCTCCGGGTCGGTCAATTCGTTGACCTCGCGCGCCAAGCGCTGCGCCTCCGCCTCGGTCCCGGCAAGCATCGGGCTGAGCCCGGGCAGAATCAGAACGTGCTCGGGCCGACGCCCTTCGACCGCCGCCAAATTCTTCAGATCGGCGTAAAATTCCTGCGCTGTCGCCTTTGCCATGTGGGCGGTGAACACCGCGTCGGCGTAGCGCGCGGCAAAGCGGCGGCCGGTATCGGACGAGCCCGCCTGTACCAGCACCGGCCGGCCCTGCGGGCAACGCGGCATATTGAGCGGCCCCGCCACCGTGTAGAAATCGCCGCGATGATTGATCGCTCGAATGCGGTCGCTTCGCGCATAGACCCCGCTGACCCGGTCATCGATGACCGCATCCGCCGCCCAGCTGTCCCATAGGTCCTTTACCACCGCCATGAATTCCTCGCCGCGGGCATAGCGGTCGGCATGGCTTACCTGCCCGGCGTCCCCGTAATTTTCCGCGGCGGTCGCTAGCCATGAGGTCACAATGTTCCAGGCAGCCCGGCCATTACTGATGTGGTCGATCGAGGCAAACTGCCGAGCGAGGTTGAAAGGCTCGGTGTAGGTAGTCGACGCGGTGGCGATCAATCCCACCCGGCTGGTTGCTCCAGCAATTGCCGCCAGTACGGTGATCGGCTCCAGCCAGGTGCGGGGCGCCTGAGCGACATCGCCCCCCAGCGCCAACTGATCGGCGAAGAATATCGAATCGAACAGCGCGGCCTCGGCCCGCTGCGCCAGATCCTGGTAATAGCGGATGTCGGTCAACGGCAGCGGCGATGACGCGGGATGGCGCCATGACGCTTCGTGATGGCCGCGGCTGTGGATGAACAGGTTCAGGTGCAATTGCCGTTTCATGGTCCAGTTCTCCCGCACGCACGCAGATCAACGCCCATCTGCTGCCGAAAGACCCCTTCGTCAGTCATGGGGGATGATGGAAGCTCGCTGTCGCGGATTAGATAGCCTCCGCGCGCCATTTCTACCTACTAGGCGTTTGTCTGGTGCAACCAAAAACCGATCCCTAAGCCACGGTGACCGATGGCCGACGATCGCGCTGGTATAGCCGTTCCAGCTCGATCGACCGCTCCCGCTCTCGTCTTCGTGATGACCGGCTTGGGTTGGGAGCCCAGAAAACCTCACTCGGGATCCCGGACAAACCGATCGTCGTGATTGGGCTCTCAGGCGCGGCCGACCGTGACGTTGTCGCGGCGTTTGGCGGCGGCGTCGGCTCTGGCGAAATCGTCGCCGCCAAAGCCGTAGAGGCGCGCACCGCCCGACAGGATCTTGCCGCCGATGTCGGGACTGATGCTGGGATTGTGCAGCACTCGGGTCGATACTTCGGGGAAGCTCGAATCGAAATGCGGGAAATCGCTCGACACGCAGATATTGTCGGCGCCGCCGAGCAATTCGACCACCGATCCGACCTCGCGCTCGCCGCTCTCGATCGCCGAGAAGCAGTTGCGCAACCAGTATTCCTGCGGCGTCAATTTGAGGTAGGGGGCGTCGGCCTGATGGTGCTGGCGCAGATCCCATTCGATGCGGCCCAATAGCCCGGGCACCCACCAGCTCTGCGCTTCAAGAAACGCCACCTTGAGCCGCGGATAGGATTCCAAAATGCCGCCCAGCATCAGCGCGATCAATGCTAATTGCATCTCGGTCGAGTGGCTCGCGACGTGGCGCATAAAGCGATTCTCGCCAAAACGCGGCTCGATTGTCGAATAATACGATCCGGTGCCCTCGTGAAAGCACAGCGGCACTTCGAGGTCCTGCAGCATGCTGTAAAGCGGGTCCCAGTAGGTCGAGTGCCAGTAACGGCCATTGACGTAGTTGGGCCGGACAAACGCGCCGACCGCGCCATATTCCTTGACGCAGCGGTAGAGTTCGCGGCAGGCGAGGTTGACGTCGTGGACCGGCAGCATCGCCGCCATCTTCAACTGGTCGGGGCTGTGCTGAACGAAGTCATGAATCCAGTCATTATAGGCGCGGCAGATCGCGTTGGAGAATTGCGGGTCCATATCGTCACGCGCCAGAAAAGACAGGCCGGCGGTCGGGAATAAGACCGCGATGTCGATTCCCTCCATCTCCATGCCCATGATCTGCGACTCGGCGTCGTAGCCGCGCTCGACCGCGAACATCACATTCTTGTTGCCGCGCGCGCCGACCAATGGACCCCGAATGCGATTGTACTGTGAAATATTGCCGTCGTTGCTGGTCGGCGTGCCGTCAAAGAACCACAATGGCCGGCCGCGCATGCCGGTGGCGCCGCCGTCAAGGCGCTTCATCGACGAGGTGATCCGCGGCTTGAAGGCCGGGTCGAGATATTTGTCGAACAGATCCATCGGCTCCATGATGTGCATGTCGCAATCGACAAACCGGTAACCCTCTTTCATTTGCGGTCCTCTCTCTGGTCGCGTCAGCGGCGCTCCGGAAGGCTAGACACCGCCCCGAACGGGTGTCAACGAGATCATCGCCGGTAATCCCGACAGGAGTGGTGCCAATTCTTTCGGGATAGAAAGTGCATTTGTCCGTTCCCGCCCGAGCGGTTCCGACGCCTTGCAGGCCGAGCGTCCGGTACCAGATCGGATCAGCATCGCCGAAGTGGTCCACCGACTGCGGGAACGTATCGCCAGTCACGCTACCCCGCCCGGCGCGCGCCTGCGCGAGTGGGATGCGGCCGCCGATTTCGGGGTCTCCAGGCTACCGGCCTGAGGCGCTCGATGCGCGGGTGCATCTCGGTTTTGTCGTCGCTCGTTCGCAGGTGCTCCAGCATTACATGCAAATGAGAGATGTCGCGGCCGACCTGGGCCGGATGTCGCCGCGATCAGGCTGCCTTGATGTTCGAGCGTTTGATGTGATCGAGGTTGGCGCCCTCGATGCGCACCAATTTGGTCAGACCGTCGCGTTTCGGCGAGTGGATTACACCGACATCATAGAAGTGCGCGTCGCCCGGCTGCAGGACGTAGGTTTGCTCCGGCGCGACTAGCGTCGGGTTAGCCCCATCGCCCGCCTGAACGATGCGCCAGTCGGTCATTTCGGTATCGCCAACCGCAAGGCCGTAGATTGCCCAGCTTGAGCCGTGATCGTGCGGTGTTCCGTGTGCGGCGGTTTCGTAGACATGCCCGCAGATGCAAAAGCCCAGCTCCGGATCCTCGTAAAGTACCTTGCGCGGTCGGCACTGGTCCGCAGTCAGATGTTGGGCGACAAATTCCCTGTCCAGCAACACCTTCGAGACCAATGCGCAGACCGCCTGTTTCCCGGCAGGCCCGGCATCCGTCTTAAGGGCATGGCGGATATCCGCGCCCAGCTGCTCCAGTGTATAGGCCATCATCTTCCTCCTGTGCTCGCCTTCCGCGCGAGCCAAGTTTCATATCCCAAGTATGTCGACCCGGTAAACATGCCGCGAAGATCATCATGCACGCCGAGGCGACCGCGACGGCCTTGTTTATGAGCCATCATATCGAGCGACAGCATGAGCCGTTGTCTGCCTAGATGGCCAGCATTAGCTCAGGGCCGCGGTGCCGGTCGAAAATCGCGACGACCCCGCCTTCGGCTGCGATCTCATCGGTGAGATCGCGGGCATAGCGGTGCTCGACGCAATGTATCACACGCTTCCTGCATCTGTGGCGGGACGAGACACCTGGCGAGCGGGACTGGCGAATTCTGCCTGCTCGGTCCCGGACGCGAGGGGAACGATCCTACCTAAATAGCCGGAGAGGC
Organism: uncultured Alphaproteobacteria bacterium; assembly: GCA_963777435.1. GTDB lineage: Bacteria > Pseudomonadota > Alphaproteobacteria > ATCC43930 > CGMCC-115725 > AP-15. Next base: position 886,889 of record CAVZQT010000002.1, on the reverse strand, counting down.
ATTGTACTTTGTTCTCTTGTTCTGCATCTATGCGGGAAGTCAAATTTTGCGAGAAGCCTGCAGATGGACGAGATCAGATTTGCCGATGTGATGCAGCGGGAGCGGGAGCGTTTGGGTCGCGAACGCGAAGAGATCCTCAATCAGCAAAAGGAGCTGGAAGACAAGCTCAACGCGATCAGTCGCGAGCTTGCGGCGATCGACGCCTATGAGGCGGTGAAGACTGGCAAAGCCGCAACACCCACTCGGCAGCCCCGTGGAGCAGGAAGAAGCGGAGCGGCGATCATGCAATCCGCGGCGGCGCCTCGCCCGCGTCAGCAAGTTGGAACCAGGCGCGACGCCCTCGTACAAATCATCGGGGAGCAGCCGAACGGTCTCAGCCGCGGCGAAATCTTTGAGCGAATGGGTCTGAAGGGGAACAAATCCGCCGAGAAGTCGGTGTCGAATGCCCTCACCGCGCTGACCAAAAGCAACCGGGTCTTGCGCAGAGACGGAAAATACGTGATCGGCGGCTGACGCGTTGCCAATGCCGCCAGCCTATCCCTTCTGTTGCGCTCTCAGTGAAGCCGCGGTCCAACCTGGGCACGTCCTAGTCGGCATGCCCGCCGCGACCTCCGCCGAGTGGGTTTAAGGATGGCCCGCCTTTCTCACGGGGTCCAGCCTGTCAGGCGAGCGCTGGCGCGCCCTCGGTCACGGTTTCGAGCTGGCCCACCGTCTCCTTGCCGAACAGCACGGGGATAAAAGCGCCGATCGCGACCGCGACCAGGATCGTTCCAAAAAAGATCGTTGGCGAGCCGGTATACGGGGTCATCAGAAACGGCGCCAAAACGCCGGCGAACACCCGCCCAAACAACTCACCAAAGATGTGCCCACGCCCACGCAATGCCGTCGGGAACTGTTCGGACAGATAAACGCGGGTGGCGCTAAAGGAAGACAGCACGGTGAAGCCGGTGATCAGCCCGCCGGTCAGCATCACGATGGTCGCATGGGTCCCGGCACGGTGCGCCATCATCATCAGGAACACCCCGGGCAATGAGCCGGCGAGGGCATAGAAAATTGTCCAGCGCCGTCCGATGATCTCCATCAGATAGGCGGTGAAGGCCTTGCCCGGAATGCTGGCCGCGTAGATGATCGTGGCCAGCCCGAAGCTCAGGCTGACAGCCGCACCCTGATCGACCAATGCCTTTGGCAGCAATATGTGAATCAAAAGAGCGGCAATGCCGGCGGACATGGTGCTGAGGATGCCGACCACCGTCCAACGCAGCTGCCCCGGACGAAACAAAGCCCAATAGGATGGCAGTTTTTCGCGGGTGGTCTCGCTGCCGTCGCCAAGCGCCTCGACCGACAATGGCGGCACGCGGCTGCCGGCTCGCGAGATGATCCGATTGACGACGCTCACGGCGGCCTCGGCCTGGCCGCGGCGCAGATGCCAGCGCGGGCTCTCGGGGATCACCAAATGGATCAGCGCCGGGGCGATGAAAATCATGAGCCCGCCCGGCAAGGCCATAAGCCGAAACGCATTCGGATTGCCTGACAGCAGAAAGCTGACCAGCAGCACCGCGGTAAACGAGGCGGCCAGCAAGATCTCGTAGACCCCGGCGTAGGTGCGCCGGTGCCGAGCGGGCATCAGCTCGGCGGCGATCGGAAACGCCGCCGAAACCGCAAAGCCACCGCCCAGCCCGGTCAGCAAGCGGATGATGATCAGCTGTTCGGCGGTCTGCACCAGCGGGATCAACAATGTGAAAAAGGTCGTGGCGATCACGCCAATTTGCATGACGAGCTTGCGGCTCCAATGGTCCGACATCGCCGACGCGGTGAAACCGCCGACGCAGGCCATCAGGGTCGAAGCGACGGCGACAAAACGGATGTCGGCTGGGGTCAGGTGGAGCGGATGCTTCGCTAAGACGAGCAGCGAGCCGGTGATCGACAGGTCGTAGCCTTCAACAAAGCCGATGAACCCCAGGACCAGAAGGATCGCAAGATGGTAGGCGCTGAACGGGATGTTGTCGAGCTTGCGGCCGAGTAAAAACCCGGCTTCGGTCGAAGACCGGGCGAATGAACGAATTTCAGCCATTGGGACCTCCCAGCTAGATCGAACCGGGACCAGTCGCTGTGGCAGCTCAGAGCGCGCGAGGCCAATACGGCAAATTTGATTTACGTGAGTTCAAGCTGCTTCTGAGTTGCCGGTGGATGCCTCGCACGTCTCGGCCACCGCATCGGCGGTACCGGTTCCGACGCGTTGCTCCTGTTCAATCATGGGCGGCGGCATTTTTTGCTCGCCTCTTGCACCCTTCGGGGCCGTTCAAATCAAATCAGATGCCGGGCATGACCCTCGGCCATCGTTTCGCTATCGTGGCAGCCGAAGCGCCATCGACCGCGATGTCGCGTTGGAGCCCGGTATCCCACCCAATCGGGTGTCGCATCGTCGCGCTATCATCACGCGGCGGGGAGGCAGGCCTGCGGTTGTCGGGAGAGCGTCCCGGCCTCGCCCACACGACTAGCGGTATCTGGCCAACCTCGTTGCTTTTGTTCGACACGCCGATGCTCTCGCCCGGCTTGCTGGTCATTTGCGCCTCCCAGACGCGAGCCTTGTTGCGATTGCGCCCGCGTCACACGCGCCTATTCCTGTCGATGCGTGTGCGGGTATTATCCGTCTTTGCACCTCCTGCAAAATTAGCATGCCTGTTATGAGAAAAATAGGGCCAATTTAAATTAGCTTCTGAACGGCAGCGCGCGCTGCCGGAGTTCGAGACACCATCGATGCCTCGCGTTATCGGCGCGTGACCAGCCAACACGCTTATCGGCTGGATGGGCGCAGCTAATGCCGTGTTGGAATCCGCACCGGCATCGAACGGAAGCCGTGGATGAAGTTGGAGTAGGTGCGCCTAGCCTCGCCGACAACATCGATCACCGGGAAGCGCGGCAGGATCTCCTCCCACAGGATCCGCAGCTGCAATTCGGCGAGGCGGTTGCCGACGCAGCGATGGATGCCAAAACCGAACGACAGATGCTGCCGCGGCCGCGGGCGGTCGATGATGAAACTGTCGGGGTTCTCGATCGCATCGGGATCGCGGTTGCCCGAGACGTACCACATCACGACCTTGTCGCCCTTCTGGATGGCCTTGCCGCCGAGCTTGACCTCGGATTTGGCGGTGCGGCGCATATGGATGACCGGCGTCACATAGCGGATGATCTCCGGCACCAGGCTCGCCACAAGATCGGGATTCTCGCGCAGCTTTTGGTACTGGTCGGGGTTTTGGCTTAATGCCAACAGCCCGCCCGTCATCGAGTTGCGGGTGGTGTCGTTGCCGCCGACGATCAATAAAGCGAGATTACCCATGAACTCGCGCAACGGCATTTCGCGGGTTGCGGCACCATGCGCCAGCATCGACAGCAAGTCGAATTTGGGTGGCCCCTTGGCGCGCTCGTTAAACAGCGCGGCCATTGTCTCAGCCATCTTCTTCAGCTCGGCAAATCGCTCCTCTTCCGAATGCACCGGCGCGTCGGGTGCGTTGACATTGGCGATCGCGATATCGGACCAGTAGGTCAGCTTGCGCCGTTCCTCCCAGGGAAAGTCGAACAAAGTCGCGAGCATCATCGTTGTCAATTCGATCGAGACTTTCTCGACCCAGTCGAAAGTCTCGCCGACCGGCAGCCCGTCGAGCACCCGGATCGTCCGCTCGCGGATCGTCGCTTCCATATTGGCAAGATTTTGCGGTGCGACGATCGGACTGACGACCTTGCGCTGCTCGTCGTGCCGCGGCGGGTCCATGCGGATAAAGCTGGGCCGCACCATATCCGCCGGCTGATCCTCGATCTGGATGCCGCCAGTGCCGGCGTCCGATGAATAGATCGCCGTGGTTGACCTCGACCTGCATGATGTCCTGGTACCGGGTCACCGCCCAATACGGGCCGTAGCGGCTGTCCGGGCACCAATGCACCGGGTCCTCCCGTCGCAGCCGCTTGAAATAAGGGTACCAGGTGTCGTCCTGATAGAGCTGCGGATCGCTGACGTCGATTTTTTCCAGTGGGATCGAAAACGCGCCTTTCGCGCTGCTTTTCTGGGCTATTGTCGCCATCACTGCCTCCCGTTTCATTGATTTGCGTTTAGTGCTGGCCGTCCGGCATGCGCACGACGAGACCGTCGAGGTCCTCCCGCATCGTGATCTGGCACGACAGCCGGGAATTTGGTTCCGCTGCCGCGGCGAAGCTCAGCATGCTTTCTTCCATCGACCCGGCGGGCGGTGTCCCGATCTTGTCGAGCCATGCGAGATCGATGTAGACGTGGCAGGTCGCGCAGGCGCACTCGCCGCCGCAATCGGCATCGATGCCGGGAACACCATTGTTGACGGCGCCGCGCATCACCGATTGGCCAACCGGCACCTCGACCTGATGCTCGATCCCGCTAAATTCGACGTACACGACCCTAGGCATTGGCGCTGCCTCCCTACGACTATCCTACTCGCGCAGCCCCGCGACCGCGAGCCCCTGTCACGAGATGGCGGACGCCCTATGGTTAGCGCCTTGTGAGGCGCTATCCGGAGTACTACGGGGACGCCGCCATGCCCAAAGTCGCCATCCCCCCGCGGGGAGGGTAAGCCTTGGGGCCTCGATTTAAAGGGCGCACGCTATTTTGCAGCTTCTCGGTTTCTTCCCGCCTGCTCGGCCGCGAAGTGCCGCTCGACCGCGCTCGCCGCCGCGGCCTTGCGTTTGGCGCTGAACGCTTCGCGATTGGACCGCATCCAGTCCATCGATTGCGACCGCCAGGCGCTGCGTTCCTCAAACCGGGGTAGGACATGACGCGCGAACAATTCGTAGGAGCGCTTGGTCGCTTCCCAATCGGCCCAATCATGCGCGAGCATCAGGATGCAGCCAAAGCCGCCGGTCTTGGTCCAATAGTTCTCCAGCACACGTAGCGCGTCGTCTGGAGTACCAATGGCGCCGCGCCCGCCCTCGTTGATTTCTTCGATGCTCGGCATCCCGATTGCGGCGCCGCCCTCCGGGTTTACCGAATACGAGTAGAGTTGCCACTTCTCAAAGCCCGCGCGTACGTTTTCGATCGCCTTCTCGCGCGTCTCGGCGATGTGAAATGGGGCCATGACGCGGTAGTTGCTTCGATCCATGACGCGGCCTTGCGCCGCTGCCTCGGTACACGCGAGCTCCCAATTGTAGTCGAGCGTGTCATAGCCGTTCGGGCTGCCGGCCATCACGCACAGCATGCCGAGATCGTAGCGCCCGGCAAGCTTGCCGCCATAGGGGGTGACGGCGCTGGCGATGGCCAGATGCGGCCGCGGCTTCGAATAGGGCCGCAGATGCAGCCGCGCCTCGCGCATCGTGTACCATTCGCTTTCCCGAGTGATTACCTCACCGGCAAGCAGCCGGGTGATAACGTCGATGGCGTCGGCCATGCGGTCGCGTTGGGTCTCGGGATCGATGCCGAGCATCATCGCATCCGAGGGCAGCAGGCCGGGGCCAAAGCCGAACATTGCCCGTCCACGCGTCTGATAGTCGAGCTGCACGATCCGGTCCGCCACCATGAAAGGATGATGGTAAGGCAGCGAGATCACCCCAGTGCCGAGCCGGATGTGCCGGGTGCGCTCGGCAGCGGTAGCGATGAACAGCTCGGGCTGGCCGTAGATCTCGTAACCACCGGAATGGTGCTCGCCGATCCAAGCCTCCGCGTAATCGTGGAGGTCGAGCCATTGCATCAACTGAAAGTCGCGCTCCATGCACAGCAGCGGGTCTTCGTCGTTGGGATGAAATGGCGGCAGGAAGACCCCAGCGCGAAGCGTGCGGTACGTGCTCATCTCAATACTCCTTTCGCAAACGCGATTGGCTTGTCAGGGATGACATCGGTGCGCGGCTCAGTTCTTGACCTCAGGGATCAATTGCGCCCAGCGGTCAAGGATCGGCAGGATTACGTCTTCCTCGGCCGCCGGCAGGCGTACGGTCATTCGAGCGACACCAAGATCGCGGTTGCGCTTGAGGAGATCGAGATCCTCGGGCGCGCCGCCCAAAGTCACCGACAACGACCCAGGATCGCGGCCGGCCTCCTCCGCCATTTGGCGCAAGCGCGGCATGAACTCCTCGGGACTGCCTGAACCGGCGCTCGGAGCCTGCGGCAGCAGCCCGTTGCCGTAGCGGATCGCGCGGCGTGCGGCAAGGCGAAAGGCGCCGCCGACGATGACCGGCGGGTGTGGCTTCTGCACCGGCTTGGGCCAGCTGTTCATCGCGGGAAAATTGACGATCGCGCCGTGATACTCGGCGACATCCTTGGTCCAGATCTCCTTCATCGCCTCGATCTGTTCGCGCATCTTCAAGGTACGGGTCTCGTAGATGGTGCCGTGGTCTTCCATCTCCTCGGCGTTCCAGCCGCAGCCGATGCCGAACAGAAACCGGCCCCTCGAGATCTGGTCGAGCGAGGCGACGAGTTTGGCTGTCTGGATCGTGTCGCGCTGGATCACCAAGCAGACGCCGGTGGCGAGCTTTAGCCGGGTGGTGACCGCTGCCGCCGCGCTCAACGTGACGAACGGGTCCATCACGTCATAGTACTGCTTCGTCAGCTCCATGCCGCCCGGCAAGGCAAACCGGCGAGTGAGCGGGATATGCGAATGCTCGGCCACCCACAGGGAGTTGAAGCCGCGCTCTTCAAGCGCCACCGCGAGTTCGGTCGGGGCGATCGAATAGTCGGTAAAGAAAATCGCCGCGCCAATTTCCATGGCTAATCTCCCGGTCTCATTATCGCCCCGACCAGCCGAATGGGCGAGATTGCTACACTTAGCGGATGATTTGGTCGGGCGCACTCCACGCGCGCGCTCGCCGGCGAAATCGCGACGTTGCCGCGGAAAAAAGGTGCCGCCGCCGCGCGCCCCGGTGAGCTCGCCCCCTCCGATCGTCAAGACCCCACACAGATCCTCCGTCTGGCGCCGCCGGGCAGATCCGGGTATTTGAGAGCCGCATCGATGCGGACCAAGGGGAATACCGACAATATGGCAGCGCTATGGCGCAGCTTTCGCATTCAGCGCCGGGTGATCGGCGCGTTGATTATGCGCGAGACCTTCACCCGGTTCGGCCGCGACAATCTCGGCTTTGCCTGGATGTTCGGCGAGTTCCTGGTCTTCGCCTTGCCGGTCATCATCATGTGGCATTTTCTGCGCGGCAAGTATGAGCAAGGCCTGCTGGTGGTGCCGTTCGTGTGGAGCGGGTATTTGCCGATCCTGCTGTTCCGGCATATCGGCGGCCACATGCTGCGCGCGGTCAGGCTCAATATGTCATTGTTTTATCACCGCAATGTGACCCCGTTCGACGCTGTTATCGCTCGCATCGGGGTCGAGGTGCTGGGAAATTATGGCGCGGCGATTTTCTCTTTCTTCCTGCTTTACGCCATCGGGCAAATGGAGTGGCCACGCGATATGCCGCTGATGTTTGTCGGTTACGCCTACATGACTTGGTGGTGCGTTTCAGTAGGGCTGGTCATCGCTGCCTTTAGCGAGCGCACCGTGATCTTCGAAAAGGTTTGGGCGCCACTTATCGTATATGTATCTGCCGGTATCGGGCTTTTTTTATATGGCAGCTTGGCTGCCGGCAAAAATACGAGACTTCTTGCTGACGTTTATGCCGGCATTGCCGTGCTATGAGATGATCCGCGGAGGTCTATTCGGCCCAAGGGTCCGCGTTTATTACGACATCCCGCAGCTGACCTTCATTCTCGCCGGCATCACCCTGTTCGGTTTACTCGGGCTGCGCGACGTGCGTCGCCACCTTGTCAGCGAGTAATATGCACTGGCGCGATTTCAGGGTTATTGTGATGGCCACAGTGATTTATTTGTAAGTGGGAACATGATCAGAACAGATTCTTTCTTTGTAGTTTTCCAAAAGTCTCCCCCCGGCGCTGGCCTTAATTCGGAGAATCCGTTACTCGGTGGCCTTATGAAATGACCACAGAGCCAATAATTGCCGCTCGGGTCACGGACAGGGCGAGTGTATTCCTGGGGGTTGGTTGGGAGTTCGCTCTCGTCTACTTTCTGCGCCTGATTGAAGACGTGTTTTCCGAGAGGACTGCCAGATTTTACAGCGACGAGCCGGAAGCAGCCCGGGCTCTTATCAGACGGGGCGACGCAGCCCTCCCCGCCTTTGCTACCCAGGGCGATTATCAAGTCGCCGCTTACCCAAAGAGCACGAATGTCAACCGTGGTGTTACTCATTTGATCTTTCGTATCCGGCGCCCAAACCTCTGTTGTGAGCGACCCATCGTTGGCGTGAACAACCTTTCTACCGCTGCCCTTAACCCATACGCCATTTGCAGTGGGGTCAAGTTCCGCGCCGCGAACAGCGACCCTAAAGAATTTTCCATTCTTAATCATAAGAGCAGACCAATAAGCATAGAGCCGGTTCTGGTATACTAATAGCTCTGGAACCGCGGCAGCGTAAAACAGGCCTTTGTTCAGATGGATGCCGCTTACCAATACGTGGGTCTGGCCTAAATCTATAGACTGCGTAGATGGATTATAAACGCCGATGCAGGAGGAGGTGCCGTCAACGCCAAAACGTTTCTCGTCATCGAGTGTGCACTCAAAAACGACGAGATACTGACCATGATAAATGACGATATCCGCATCGTATGCCGATCGGATGATCGCGCCACGCATCGGTCCACCCATAATCAGCGCGCGGGAGCGGTGGGTTTGGGGATCGATCGACGTGTCGAGGAGGGGCTTAACGATACTGAACTTATGGGCATCCCAATCCAACCGATTCAGCCCCAAGCTCGATCGACCCCCGCCGCAATCATTGGGACCGGTAATTCCTGCGATTTGTCCTGAAGTTGTTATAGGTTGCCGATTGATAAAGAGATCAGGGGAACTCGGTATTTGCACCGGAGATGTCGCATTGCAGCCAGGCACGACCAACATTATCGCGTGGACCGCTCCAAGGTAATGGTCGTTTGTCTGGCCGGCATGAGCGGCAGCAAAGAAGATACCAATAAATATGGCCACAGATGCGGCGGCCGAGTTAATAGCTTGGATCATGCTACGAGCTGACATAAGTTTCAAGAAATTTGTGATGTTTAGAATTAAACTCCGGAGACATGACACAAGATCGCAACACATCCTCTAGGCTCCTACCGCCTCTAATTTCGTTTAGCGCGTCGCTTAAACCCTGTGGGTCAGGATTTCTGAAAAGGAAGACGCGATACAGAGCGATTACGAAAGCTTCTTCCACTGCTGCCACGTCCACATGCGCATAATTTTCTGTTACGACAGGATCAACAAAAGAGCCTAAAGCGCTGTCAACCTCAGATCTCAGTCGTTCGATTCTCTCATTGAGGGTCCCATTCACCATTATCTCCTGTCTGATAAACCGAGCGTCACGGTAATTTATTATTCTGGGATTCTCAACATCAAGCAGCGTATGTTGCCTTGCGTCTGGAAGTGTCTGGAGGACCTGGTGTAATAGATATTGGTCGTCCGGATTTTGCCACTGTATCGCCTGGATCAATTGGCCATCGGTCACCTTATCGAACGCAGAATTCCAGTCGCTCACAATTCTACGAGCAACAGGGTGGGCAAAGTTCATAAAGAAAACGCCCGCGTTGATATCCCACCATCCCAGATCCGTACCGGCATGAGCCGCGATAAGAGCGACGTCATCCTTGTCTTTCAAATATTGTCTGACATCAAAATTGAGATCTGCAATGTATGCGTCGGCATCCATATAGCACACCCAACCGACAAATTCCGACGCAAATAATCCCCTTAACATACGTATTCGGTTAAACGTGGCGTGCCATGGATGATACCCTCTAATGACTCCGACAAAACTGTTGTATGAGAAACCATGTCGGGCCACGTACTCCCTGACGGTTTGAGAGGTGATGTCCAGCATCACCCTGTACCTAATTGGGTCAGAGGTTTGCAGGAACAGGACATTCATATCAGTTCCTCCGGTGCATCGCTCTCAGCGGCATGCGGTAATTATGCCCTATATGGCCGATCCGACGGACGAGGGATCACAGCAACACGGCACCCGTTACTGCCAAGATTGTTGGCTGATTTTGGCATAAATTCCGTCTGTATTGACCAGTCCTTCGCGGTGACCAAGCACGACCAGGCTTTTGCGCGCGGGTGACTCCTCAAAATATCGCGCCAACTTATCCTGGATTACCTGCTCAACACTAGTTTGTCGGACCAAGTCGAAACTTTCGAATTGCCGGGTCCACCATTGGGGTGAAGCCCAGATCATATGCCCATGCATAGGCCACCCTTTCGGATCACACGGCCAGTGCCGAAAGAAAGACCGCGCTCCGACCTCGCGCCACTGAGGGAGATATTGCTGGAACACTGTTCCAAACACGGGGTCATTGCCGAACATTGGACTGTTAACTATAACCAAGCCGTTTGGCTCCAGTAGCTCGCGAATACGCTGGAGATAGCGACTCAGGCGCAATGGGTTCAAATGTTCCATGACATCTAATAACAGTATGCAATCATACTTTCTATCAAGCGTCACATATAACAGGTCTCCATAGATTAATTTCGTTCGTATATTTGGAAACGCGATTATGAACGCAAGATGGCTTAGATCGACGCCAGTGACCTCTAGTCCGCGTTCGTCCAAGACGCTCAAAATCGGGCCATTGAAGCAGCCGACCTCTAAACAGCTTTTAGCACCAGTGCACTGCACCAGCTGTGCCATAATCATTTTGTCGTTATCAATGATGGAACCCCACACGCCCGAGTTATCGTAATAATGGTGTTTAGATATTAGAGTTTCCATCAGCTCAACGCGACTGTCGTCCTCGGCTAAGTAAAGATCGTCCTCGTAATATGTCGGCAGGATACTCCGCAGATCTGGGAGCTCCAAGTGAGGTAGAACTTTTTGACGCCATCGCGACGTAAACTCGTTCGACTCTATAAACCTTGCGACTAGCTCATGTGGCTGGAGTCCGGAGGATAGTGAGGATACATAATACTCGAATCCCGTCGGATCAGGCTCGCGCCCGAACAGAATGCGATAGAGTTCTGCGACGAACTGTGCACCGTACCGGCCCCGTTCGATAGAACTGTCCACTGAAAGACCCCCTTTTGACGACTTTTGAGTGGATCACGGAGCCCAGGGCGTCAGGAGCGGAATAGATGACCTGGATCATGTTACTTAAGCTCGCACCACGGGCCTTCTCCAGGGACGCCATGCCGAGAAACCCAATCGTAAAGTTTGAGATCCTCGGCGTTCTTGTCGTATATCTTCAACCGGGTTGGTTGGTTGAGGTCGGACATTTCGATCAACCGCTCCGAAACATTCATGCGCTTGCAGGCGCCCACGCCCCGGTAGCGGATATAATCGTCGACCTGGTCAAACCGGATAATCTTCAAGCCGAGCACACTAGCGGTCTCAATCACAGATCCGAGGCGTGGCGCGACTCCTAAAATGTTGCATGCCGGATCACCCGGCACGATGCGCTCGATAATTTTGGGTGCGAGTTCCAACACGGTATGTCGATCAAGCGAGAACGTTTCTTCCGGCAACTCAAGAATATTGCGCCACGACACCACATCGGGGTGACCCGGATCAATAGAAAGCTGCGTCAGCACATAATTGACCCAAGAGAGAGCTGTCTCTATTGGGTCACGCAGTATTGTGAAGACGTTATCCCAACCTCGTTTCAGATTGTTTTCAAGAACTCGGCTGACCGCAGGATGGCCGAACCCGATCACATATTGCGCCTGCGGATTTAGCAGGCGCACCACCGTCTCCCGCAGATACTCTAGTCGGTTGGTGAACCAGCCATTGTCAAAACCTGGGAAAAGGTGGATGGGACAAAACCTCTCATCCGATGCCAACGCCCAAAAAGTTGTTGTCCCCCCTGACTTTGGAACATGAAGGAAGAACTCACGCGAGAGGTGCGAAAACTCCTTTTGCAGCACGATGTCGTGCAAGCTCATAAATTCCGCGCAGCACAGCAGCTCGGCGATGCGGCGGCCAGGATCGGCTATCGTCTCTTGGGCAAACACGGCCGCTTCCGGACTGCGTCCCAAGATTTCTTCATAATAGAACCGTGAAAACCGGCTCGGACCCTGGGTTTGCAAAACCTCGCCCAATTGATTAAGCCCGACGGTGTAGCCATCCTGATGCGCTAGCGCCCGCAGTGCTCGAGATAACACGCTCCCGTTTTGGTACGGGTTCGTCGGTTCGGCATCCTGCTCGTGAACCGGCTTACCCTCGGTCCTGATTGTTGCAGAACGCGGTTCGGGAAAAGCGGCATCGAAATCGGGCATCGGCGCAGGCATCTCGCTGATCGGCTGTAGGCTCTTTTGCGGAAAACCCCGTCGCTAGATTTCTCTGCTCAACCAAGAGCGGAGGCGTGCAGCGCCCGGTCGCCGCCGCTTGGCGGTGAGATGGCGGTCGTTTCGGAATTCGGGTCTCGGATGCGCCAATATGAGTACTCTTCGAGGAGCGCTACGCGAGATAACGGGTCGTTTGCCAGCGCGTAGCCGAGCGATCCTATCCCCAACCATAGGTATTTACGCGGATCGGCACCGGCTGAGATATCGCCGACCGGCGTGAATTCCAATGTCACATGCCCGTGCTGCGGGGTGATTTGCAAGGAGTAGTGACGGCGGTTGCCGGGTGTGAGGGTTAACAATGGATAGAGAACCCCATTGGCCGATACTTGCAATTGCGTCGAACCCAGCCAACCGACGGTGAAGGTTTCGATAACCAGGAGGATCGGCTCGTCTTCTTGTTCGGTCATGAATGAAATGCTGGCCCCGGCCTGACCCATCCAACGACCAAAGTTCTCGACCCTACCCCATCCTGAATTACAGCTAAAATGGGTGAATATCGACGCGCCCGAACTCAATGAATCGCGAGATATCGTCCTGATGACCCAAGTGATATATCCGACAGGGAACCATTAGTGGCGGGGCCAGCTGGCGAATTGGTGTGCTCAAATCCCTAGTAACGGATTCGATGATGCCCATCATGTCGTTGGCGACGTCGCTCCACTCGCGCGGGCGGAAATTCCGTTGGATGAAATCGGCGCGCCTCTCAAGAGATTGTCTGTCCTCTATAAAGCCTCGTATTTTTTCGTAGCCGTCGTTCACGTTGAAGGGGTCGACGTAATCGACAAACTCGCCCGCCACCTCGGGTACCGAACTGCTATTCGAGGCGACGCACGGTCGCCCGAATATCAAGCTTTCACCAATCGGCAAGCCCCAACCCTCCTCAAGACTCGGAAAGACGGTGAACAATGCCGAGCGATAAAGAGCCGCTAATTCGGCATCCGATAGATCATGCAATATTACTATTTGGCCGTTCAGGTTGCTTGTCGATTTAAGTTGCTCCATTAAGTCATTGACGCGCCATCCCGGGCGACCCACAAGCACCAATTTCGGGACCTTTCCAGCCCTCTCGTCGATCAGGCGTTTCCAGATGCGAAACAAATAAGCGTGGTTTTTGCGTACTTCAATTGTCGATACGTATAAAATGTAGTCTTGCCCTAGTACGCGACGAACAGCCGAAGAGAGCAAGTCTGAAGCAGGTGGCAACTTCCAGGTCTTATGCGCGGACTTCAACATATAAATTGGTGTCTGCGGTAAGTTGTTTTGGACCACAAATTCCCGAAGACACCGACCGGTATATTCTGATACGGTAAGAATGAAGCTTGCGACTCTCAGGACTGTTGAAAAAGAGTCCTTAAACGAATTGGTCAGCGACTTTACGCAGAATTCCGGATGGGTGAGGGGGATGATGTCGTGGATTAGGGTTCCTACCCTGACTCCATCGCGGCACAGTTCGATGACGCGTTCCTCGATATTATCGGAGACCCAAAATGCGCCAAGGATAAGCAATGTATCACCAGCCAGTGGCTCGTATTTGCGCCCTAGACTAGTCGCGGAACGCATGATCTCAATTAATCGAGCGTGCTCGACCTGGTCGCGCGCCAACTCACCTTCTATTTCGATGAGAAATACATCATCGATGACGACATAGCCGCTTCTATCCTCAGTGTCGATCAGGAAGAAGATGCCGGCCCGTTGCTCGAAAGGCATCGCGATAATGGCGTTGGCGACACCGAGTTGGACACGCTGGATACCGGAGACAGTCTTATGGTGGCGCAGATAAAAAAAAGCGTCGGACAAATCGATGAATGTCGCGGGAGTTCGCGGCGCCGAGATTTCCGCACCCGAAGAGTTCCCATAAACGGAAATGCCGAGCGCGGTCAACTCGCGCCGGGCGTCAAGCAGCCCGTTGTCGATCTTCAAGGCTTCACGATAGGCGGCGATCGCATCCGAAAGGTTGCGCATTTTTTTGTAAAGGTGGCCCAGCTGCAGCTGGGTGTCGGCGACGTCGGGGGCCAATTCGAGGCTTTGCTTGTAGGCAGTTTCGGCATCGCCGAGATTGCCCGATTCCTTGAGTGCGTGGCCGAGTTGCACCCAGATCGGAGCGTCGTCCGTGCGTCGGTCGAGGTATTGCCGGTAGAGCCCCGCAGCCTCCAGCCACTGGCGATTGTCGCGCGCCGCATCCGCGGCGGACAAGAGCTGTCCCGCGTCTTGCGCCAGGGGCGCTTCTGTTTCCCGCGCGTCGCGGGCGCGTCTGCTGAGCGCGCGTGCCATTACATTCATCTGAACCCCCTAGGCAAATGAAAGAAGGGTTTGGTTAATCTGTCAAGATCGAGTGGGTGAGACACTATGCTCCAGCGGCCTCGGCGGCGACGCGGCCGGTTGACGCGATGGCTCGTGCACATGCGGGCAGCGGCCGGTTCTGGCCGGCGACGACGTATTGGAGCGCCAAACGCACCGCCGGACTGCGCCGGTTGGCGCGGGCGGTATGGCACGATTGGCGTCAGGCCTGTTTCTTTGGCTCGCTATAGGGATGTCGTTTTTATTGATGCTTTTGGTGCCGGGTGAGGGATTTGAACCCCCGACCTTCGGTTTACAAAACCGCTGCACTGCCACTGTGCTAACCCGGCTAATGCGGTTGCTGCCCCAAACGGTCGCAATTTCCGCTCGGCGACAGTCGTTATCATACCCGGAACCGGTTGCACCTAAAACATCGCCCTTACAGCAACCGAAAACGCCGCTCGAGCCGGGCGGGCGTCTTCCTGCATGGCCATCCGTGACTTGGCCGGCGAGTTGGAGGCGTCCGGCTCGGTCCCGCACCCGGCGCGCGCTGGCGGCAACGTCGCGGTCGACAGCGGCGATGGGCGGCAGTTGGCGGCCAAATGGCGTGTTCGACCCAAACCCGCCGATGCTCTTGCGTTTGCACATTCGGTCCCGATAAGTAGGCCCCCGGCCGGCATCGCTGAGCCGCCGCGCAATGTCGTTGACCCTGGAATCTCGCGCCGCCGGTCCCAAGCCCTTCATCAAGTACAGAGAGCAAGATGCCGAAAATTGCGTGCCGACTGCTCGCCATTAGTGTGGCGCTGCTCGTCGGCCTTTCCGCCGGGGTAGCCGGTGCTGCGGAAATCAAGGTGCTGTGCGCCGGCGCGATGCGCGCGGTGTTGCAGCAATTGGCGCCGGCTTTTGAGAAATCGTCGGGCGACACGCTGGTGATCGAATACGCGACTGCCGGCAAAGTCGAAAAGGCGGTCGCCGACGACGCCGCGATCGATGTTGCGATCCTGACCAAGCCGCGCGCCGAAAAGTTGGTCCGCGCCGCCAAGTTGGTCGGCGGCGCCACTGTCGTGCTGGCCCGCGTGCCGATCGGCTTGGCCGTCAAAAAGGGCGCGCCGCACCCCGATATCAGCTCGCTCGAAGCGGTCAAGCGCACCCTGCTCAACGCCAAATCGATCGCCTATGTCGACCCGGCGAGCGGCGGCACCAGCGGCATCTTCCTCGCGCACGCTCTCGACAAGCTCGGGATCGCCGCCGAGATAAAACCGAAGGTTCACCTCGTTGCCCCCGCCGGTCAAAGCTCGCCGCGAGTTGGCGAAGTCGTCCAGCGCGGCGAGGCCGAGATCGGGCTGCAGCCGATCAGCGAGCTGCTCGAGGTCCCCGGCATCGAGGTTGTCGGCCCGCTGCCAGCCGAACTGCAGAGCCCGGATCTGGTGTATATGGCGGGCGCTTCACCCTTTTCCGAGAAGCCGCTGGCGGCGAAGGCGCTGATTGATTTCCTCGCGGCACCGGCAGCAGCTCCGGTCTACAAGGCAAACGGAATGGTGCCGGGATAACCGCCCGGCAAGGTTACCTCGACCGGGCGTAGCGTCCGACGATTTTCGCCGTCGCCAGCGTGTTGGCGTTGAGATCGGGTTCGAGGTCGGCCCCCGAGGCGGTTTCGGTGAGCGGCAGCGATGCGGCTTTGAGCGCGTACACGGTGATCTCGTAGTGATGTGGGTGGTCGCCGACCGGTGGGCACGGGCCGCCGTAATGCGAAAATCCGAAATCGGTCTGCCCCTGGATTGCGCCCGCGGGTAAAGCCTTCGAGCCCTCGCTGCCGGCGCCGGCCGCCAGGCCGTGGACCGAGGCCGGGATGTTGAACACGCTCCAATGCCACCAACCCTTGCCGTTCCGGGCGTCGGTGTCGACCATCGTCAGAGCGAAGCTCCGGGTCTCGGCGGGCTCGCCCGACCAGGTTAGCGCGGGCGAAATGTTCCGCCCGTTGCAGCGGTCGAGCACCTGCGCCAGCGCCATCGGGCTGCCGCTCTTGACGTCGGGTGAGGACACCGTGAAGTCTGCAAGCGCCGGCGTCGCCGCCAGCGCCAAGGCCGCTCCCAGAATCACCGCGCGCATTCCGCCCTCCTTGCTTGTTGCCGGGCCGCGCCGGCATGCTCTCGGCTACATTAACGCATTACGGCGCTGGCCGTTTAGCCGCTCGAGATCCGGTTGTCACCAGCGAACGCACCCATGCGGGTTTCCGATGCAAGACATAGCCGATCGCGGAATTGATGGCCGAAGTAGCGCTGTGGCCAAAGGTCAGGTCTTGACCAGCCGACGATAATCGAGCTGGCGATGATACCAAAAGCAGTATCCGGTGATGTTCTTCCGCATCGCGACGTCGACGTAGGGCTGAAAGAGTAGGATGCGCGGAATGTCGGCGAACGCGATCGCGATAAACCCTTCGACCTCTTCGCGATATTTTTCCGGGTCGGTTTCAAATCTGGCCGCTTGGATAAGCTTATCCATGGCTAGTGTCCTGAATCAGAGATTCGTTGAATAAGTTGTGGCATGGACGGCGAGAGTGTCGGAGCAGTATCGGGCGATGGTTTGGAGGATGGCATCGGCGGACTTGGTCCAGATGAAGGGCTTTGGGTCGTCGTTGTGGGCCTGGATGAAGGCGGTGATGGCGTCCTTCAGTTGGTGCACGCTGCGATGGACACCGCGCTTGATCTGCTTGTCGGCGAGCAGCGCAAACCAGCGCTCGACCTGGTTGAGCCAGGACGTGCTGGTCGGTGTGAAGTGCAGGTGATAGCGCGGGTGGCGGGCGAGCCAGGCTTTGACCGGCGGGGCCTTGTGGGTGGCATAATTGTCGAGCACCAGGTGGATGTCGAGATCGGTTGGCACGGCTTGTTCGACGGTCGCCAGGAACCGGCGGAATTCGACCGCGCGGTGCCGTTGGTAGCAACGGCCAATGACCCGGCCGGTGAGGATGTCGAGGGCGGCGAACAACGAGGTCGTGCCGTGGCGCTGGTAGTCATGGGTGCGCCGCTCGATCTGCCCCGGCCGCATCGGCAACAGCGGCTGGGTGCGATCGAGAGCTTGGATTTGCGACTTTTCATCGACGCACAGGACCAGCGCATGGTCGGGCGGATTGAGGTAGAGCCCGACGATGTCACGCACCTTGTCGACAAACAGCGGATCGCTGGACAGCTTGAAGGTTTCAAGACGGTGCGGCTGCAACCCAAAGGCCCGCCAGATGCGTCCGACGCTCGCGGTCGAGATGCCGCTGTGCCGCGCCATGCTGCGCGTGCTCCAATGCGTCGCGCCGGACGGCTGGCTCTCCAGCGTCCGGACGATCACGCTCTCGACTTTGGCGTCGTCGATCGTGCGCGGGACACCGGGTCGGGGCTCGTCGAGCAACCCGTCGAGGCCATGCTCGACAAAACGCTGGCGCCACTTGCCGACGGTCTGCGCCGTCACCCGCTCGCGGGCCGCCACCGCCTTGTTGCTCAGACCTGCCGCGCAGCCGAGGACGATGCGCGCCCGCAGCGCCAATGCCTGCGCCGTCTTGCGGCGCTGCGTATAGCCTTCAAGAATGCCGGCGAGCTCAGCCGACAATTCGATCTTCGCTACCGGCCGACCCGTCCGCATCCCCCATCCCCGCCGTTACGGCTTCCTTATCAATTTATTACACGAATTTCTGACTCAGGACACTAGGTTCTGATAGTTTTCGGTATTGAATACTGAATTCTGGCTGTGATAATTCCAGAAGAAGAAATATTCGGGGTAGGCGAGAAAGGCGCCGAACGTGTTTATCACCATCGGCAAGGTCTTTTTTGCCAATGCTGAACGAAAACTCGAGCCCGGTATCTTGTTCAGCGTGACCTTTACGCCGAGTTGCGCGAGGCTTTCCTGAACCAGCAAGCAGATGGGCTCCTGCGTTACCGCAACATCAATGTCGAAGGCCAATGTCGTCTCAAAGCCGTTGGCAAATCCCGCTTCGGTCAGGAGCTGCTTTGCTTTTGCAAGGTTTGTGGAATAGGGGGTCGGCTGCGGCCAGTCAGGCGTCGTCACCTTGCCTGTTCCGCCGTACATCGGGACTCCGCAGCCAAACATCGCTGCATCCATGATCTTTTGGTAGGGGATCGCATAGGCGATCGCCTGCCGCACCTTGAGGTTGTCGAAGGGCGGCATCTTAACATTCATGTCGATGTAGACGACGCAATCGTCGACCGGCGTGCCGACCACGGTCAGCTTGTTCCCCTCGGCCAGTTCCGAGACGTCCTTTGGCGGCATGCCGAACGAGATATCGACGTCACCGCGCTCCAGCAATGCCCGGCGGTTGCCGGCCGAGGGCACGACCCGCCATATGACGCGTTCAAGCTCAGGTAGCGGGCCGGATTTCCAATCGTCGAACCGGCGGTACACGAGTTCCTGACCCGGCGTCCATGTCTCGACTTGATACGGGCCGCCGCCGGCATCGTGATCCTTCAGCCACTCCATCGCCCATGGGTCGCCGGCGGTCGCATGCTTTTTCGCGAGCCCGGAATTGATCACGCATGGCGTCGGCAGGCAAAGATCCGGAAGCGTCAGCTTGTCCCGCCGCAGAAAGTCGATGCGAAACGTATGATCGTCGACGACAACGAATTGCT
Organism: uncultured Alphaproteobacteria bacterium; assembly: GCA_963777435.1. GTDB lineage: Bacteria > Pseudomonadota > Alphaproteobacteria > ATCC43930 > CGMCC-115725 > AP-15. The sequence continues at coordinate 867,643 of CAVZQT010000002.1, read as the reverse complement.
CCGGCTTTTCCAAGGACCCGACCTTCAGCTGAAAGCTCGGCGCGCCGCCCACCGTCACCCCGCGGTCGAACGACCATTTGACATCGCGGCTGGTCACCGGCGAACCGTCGTGGAATTTCGCGTTCCGCCTCAGTTTGAAAGTGGCGGACATGGCGCCCAGATCCCAGGAACTCGGCGAGTTCGGGCACGATCATGTGCGGGTCGTAACGGCTATTGCCGCGGGCATCCTTGGTGACGCCAAAGGTCACCAGCCGATCGTAAGTATTCCACGACGCCTCGGTCGTCCCGCTATTGGCATTGACCCCCATCGTATCGAGAGTACTGGGGCCGCTCTCGGACACCGTCACCAGCGTGTCTTTGCGGGCTTGCGCTGCCGCGGGGTGAACATAGGGGGAAGCGGCTGCAGCCCCGATTACAGCGCCCGTACCAGTCAGAAATTCCCGTCGTCGCATTGCGCCCCGCCTCCTTCGATGTCGTCCTTACGCGAGCCGTCCACGCAACGGACGTGCCATGCAGCAATCGGCCTCGGGCGCATTATTTTTTTTAGGCCGCACGCCGGCAGCGAAGGGGGCGTTTCGGGCAGGACGGGGCTTTACTCGCCTTATTCCGGGCGCCGGTGCTGATCGATCGGCAGAGCTACCCGGGCTTAGCGCCTACCGGCTTCCGGATCGAGTTCTCTGGTTGAGCCATTGCCGACTGCAGAGGCAGCAGCTGTCAGGCCCGGGCTCGCCATCGGGACGCGCCGCCCGGCATTTCCGCTTCCGGCAGCATCCCGTTCGTAGCGCTCGGCTGCCGGTGTCGCGAACAGTGGGCAGGGCTCTGCCAGCGCGCCGGCTTAAAAGCAATCGCAGCTACCCCGATGCGTCGCTGTCGCGCAAGCCTGACTGCGCCAGGCGCGGCAGCACCTCGGCGCAGAAATACGGCAACTCATCGAGATAGTTGACAAACGAGATCGCGATCCCCTTGAGCCCCAGCGCGGCCAGTCGCGTCATCTCGCGCGCCACGGTATCCGGGTCGCCGACCAATGGCAGCCCGCCCATCCCATTGGCCTGGTGATCGCGGATGCGCTGATATTCTTCGGGTGAGCGCGTCTGCGGCGTGATGTTCTTCATCGCCAGGATGTTGTCGACCGCCGCCCAATCGGCATTGTCGACGACAGCGTGACGGTAATAGTCGTGGGCCTCGCGGGCGGTGGGCCGGCAGGTCACGACCCCGACGGTATAGACGTCGAGCCCCCGGCCAGCCTGCTGCGCCAACGCCTTTACATTGCTGATGTGACCCGCCGTCTCCTCGAACGAGATGCCGCGCGAGATCGTCGAAAACAGCGCGTCGCAGTTGCGGATCGCAAAGGCTTGGCCGGTCGCCGAGGCGCCCGCATTCATGATCAATGGACGCGTCCCACCATAGGGTTTTGGCTTGGCGCGCACGCCCTTCAGTTTGAAGAAATGCCCATCGAAATCGAAATCCGCCTGCGGTGACGTCAAAAGGTTTGTGTCAGCAGGAGAGGGGTGCTGACGCCTTGGTTTTGGTTTTCGTGGTTGAACACGGCGAAGAGGATGCGATCCATCGAGGTTCGGTCGGAGAAGACGCCCATTGGCCTGGTTCGCCGGCGAACTTCGCGGAAACGGCGTTCGATTGCATTGGTGGTCCTGACCCGCTTGCGCTCGGCCAAGGATTTGTAGCACCAGCAGGTCAACAGCTCGTCGAGATCGTCGCGCAGGCAGGCGACCGCTTTGGGATAGTCCACTTGCCAGCGGTCGGCAAAACGCCGGGCGGCGGATCGAGCCTGAGGCACGGTCTTAGCCTTCATGATGGCATGCAGATCGGCCTTGACCGCCGGCTGGTCGGCAACCCGCACCTTATTGAGGACATTGCGGATTTTGTGCGCCCAGCAGCGCTGCACCGGGACCCTTGGATAAGCGGTGGGCAGGGCCGCCAACAGACCGCTACCGCCATCGACGCAGATCATCTCGAGCAAGTCGCCGGTGAGGCCGCGGCGGATCAGGTCGCCGAGAAAGCGCTCCCATTCGGCGCCGCTCTCGCTCTGTGCCAGGCGGAAGTCGATAACCTCCTTCTTGCCGTCGGGGCGCAGGCCGAGGGCGACCAGCACCGGCCGCCGGATCGCGCCAGCGCCGGTCTTGCGCGCCAGCACGACGCCATCAAGCATCAGCACCCGGTAGCGGTCCTTGAGCGGCCGGGCATGAAAGGCGGCCACGACCGCATCGAGCTGCTTGGCAACCAGGCTCACGGTGGCCGGGCTGATCGGCCGCCCGAGGATCGGCAGCAATGCTTCGCTGACTTTGCGCACCGACAGTCCGAGGACAAAGCACGACAGGATCATGCGATCGACTTGCTCGGGCCGTCGGGCATAGGCGCGCACCACGGCTATCGGCGTGAACCGCCGGGTACGCGGCACCGCCAGCTCGATGTCGCCGAGCTCGGTCAGCAGATGGCGCCGATAACAGCCATTGCGCCGGTCGGCCAGGTCGAGCGCGGCCATCCGATCGAGATGGTCCTCGATCGCATGGCCCATTTGCTCCCGGAGAATCCCGGCAAGCGCCTGCCGGCCCAGCGACCGATACCCGGCGCCCCACTCCAGTCCCTGCGCTTGCATGCCCTTCACCAACTCAAACGCCCTCGGTAAGCTGCGGATCGTCACAGACGGTGGCATTGGGGGTGCTCCTGCTTGCGGAAGTCAGCACTCCGCGGAGTACCCCCTCTCATTCGACTGACACAAATCTCCGTACATCACCCGGTGAGGTGACCAGGCGAGCTTGACAATATCGAGCCATTCCTGCGCGTAGTCGTAGCGCGCCTCATGGTCGCGCAATGTCGCGCCCAACATCTCGAACTCGCCCTCGTTCCAGCCGCAAACGAGGTTGAGGCCAAAGCGGCCCTCGCCGATATGGTCGGCAGTGACAAACTCCTTGGCGGCGATCAGCGGCGGCAGCAATGCGGCATGCACGGTGCCGAACACGGTCAGCCGCTCGGTTTTGGCGAGAAGGCCGCAGGCCCACGCTACTGTTTCCCAGGTGGCGCCCTGGTAATCGGTGTCGCCGCCATATCCCTTCCAGCGCCCGATCGGCAGCATGAATTCGATGCCGGCCCGGTCAGCCATCTGCGCCAGCCTGACGCATTCGGGCCAGCTCCCGGACCAGCGCTCCGGCACCATCGTGACGGCGCGCCCGGACGAGCAATTGGCGCCGAACAGACCCAGCTTGAGCCGGTTGGCGCTGCCCATCGCCGCGCGCTGACCGTTTCCAATATCGTTGTCCAAGGTCGGGCCCTCATCGTTATCCGGCTCATCGTTCCCCGGTGAAGTAGCCCGACGGCGATGTCTGCCGGGTTTTTGCTCAACCCCGCGGCGGTGATGCGCTCTTTGCCTCCGCAATCTCGATCCAGACGGGCGCATGATCGCTGGCGTGCTCGCGCCCCCGCACCTCACGGTCGACGCCGGCCGCCACCAGCCGGCCGGCTATCGATGGGCTCAGCAGCAGGTGATCGATCCGCAATCCGGCATCGCGGCTAAACGCGTTCCGAAAATATTTCCAGAAAGTATAGATCCGCTTATTCGGGTGCAGAACCCGCAGCGCGTCAGTCCACCCCTGTTCGACAAGGCGGCGATAGGCGTCCCGCACTTCAGGCCGAAACAGCGCGTCGTCGATCCAGCGCTCGGGTGCGTAGACATCGAGTTCGGTCGGCATGACGTTGAAGTCGCCGGCCAGCACCACCGGCGCGCCGGTTTCCAGAAGCTGTTGGGCATAGGTCGAGAGCCGGTCGAACCAGCGCAACTTGTAATCGAATTTGGGTCCCGGCGCCGGATTGCCGTTCGGCAAGTAAAGGCAGCCGACGATCACGCCGTTGATTGCCGCTTCGATATAGCGGCTGTGGCTGTCCTCGGCATCGCCGGGCAGGCCTCGGCGGGTTTCGACAGGCTCGGCCCCTCGGGCCAGGATCGCAACGCCATTCCAGCTTTTCTGTCCGAGCCACACCGCGTGATAGCCGGCAGCGCCAAGCGCTGCGGCTGGAAATTTGTCATCGGGCGCCTTCAGCTCCTGCAGACAGACGATGTCGGGCGCGGCTTCTCCCAGCCAATCCAGCAGATTGGGCAGCCTTCCGTTGACGCCGTTGACGTTATAGGTCGCGATCCGCATTCGGCACGGTCCCAAATGTCTGATTGGGACTACCACGCTAACATGTGAGCTTCCGGTTTTGAGCGCGCTTCAACGCATGAATGCGCCGACCAGTTCGAGATGCGGCGTCCAGGCGAACTGGTCGACCGGCACAATCCACAGCGCGCGAAAGCCGCCGGCCATAAGCAGCGCTGCATCGCGGGCGAATGTCGCCGGGTTGCAGGATACCGCGACGACGCGCTCGATCCGCGATTTCGCGAGCACCGCGGCCTGTGCCGCAGCCCCGGCGCGCGGCGGATCAAACACCGCCGCCTGATAGCCCGCGAGCGCCTCGGGCGGCAGCGGGTCGCGCTCGAGATCGCGGGTTTCGACCGTGAGCTTGGCGACGCTCGTGGCGGCTTGCCGCAGAGCCGCGGTCAGCCGCTGGTCACCCTCGACTGCATGCACGCCCCCATTCCGCGCCAGCGCCAAGGCAAAGGCGCCGAGCCCGGCAAAGAGATCGAGTGCCGGGCGGCGTTCGCCGACGCCCGACAGCACTTCTTCGACGAGCATGTCCTGCGCCGCCTCGCTTGCTTGCAGAAAAGCCCCGGGCGGTAAGGGGACGGCGATACCGCCAAAGACCATTCGGACCGGGCGGCGCTCAACGACGAGAATTTCGCGGTCACCCCAATTCCAGGTGATCCGAGCGAGATCATGCGCTTCGGCGAAGTCGGCCAGCGCCTGGAGCGCGGTCAACTCCGGCGGTTTGGAGCTCATGAAGACGAGATCGACGCCGCTGTCTGCGCGGGTCAGGCTCGCCTCCGCTTTCTCTCCGGGCATCAACAGGACGCGCGCGAGCGCATGCAGCGGCGCCACTATGGCGAGAAGCGCCGGCTCCATGACCGGGCACTCTTTGAGATCGACGACAGTGTGGCGAAAGCGCCCGCGATAGCCGACCAGCACCGGCATATCGGGTTTGCGCGGACGTTCGAGGCCGAGCCGTGCTCGCCGCCGCGCCGGCGCCGGCGCTCGCATCGGCCGAATTATCGAGGGGTCGATCCCGGCCCGCACTATCGCGATCCGAAGCGCTTCGAGCTTGACCCCGTCATAAGTAGCGCGGTCGAGGTGCTGGAGGGCGCAGCCGCCGCAGGCGGTGAAATGCGGGCACGCCGGCGTGGCGCGCCCCGGGCCGGCGGCCACGACCGAGACGATTTCGCCCTCTCGCCCGCCGCCGCGGCGCATGCCGAGCCGGGCTGTGACGCGGTCACCCGGCGCGGTAAAAGGCAGAAAGACCGGCTCACCTTGATCGAGCGCGATCCCGTCGCCGCGCGCCCCTATCCGCTCGACGACAAGTTCGACGACGTTTGCCGAGCTATTCCGCAACCGCACCCGTGCCCGGGCGGTCGTGTGCGCCACCCCGCCTATGGTCATAATGACAGCGCGCTCGAGCGCCGGTGACATCTTCGAGGTCGCTCGTCATGGCCGGCCCTAAGCTGACCTCAATCGCGACAAGCACATCATCGGGTGTCGCTATAGCAACCGGCCGCGATCTCCCAGGCCGTGTCCGGTTCGGATCAGAATGGCGGTTCGGCTCACCAACAGCAACCGGCTTCGGCGGTCGCCCGCTCCACCCAATCGGACGCCGCCACCTCGTCCGGTCCCGGAAAGCTCGGATCATGCCGGGGAATGACCGCGCCGGCGAGCTCGACTCGGCTCGTCCGGGCGCCATGCCGCGAGGCCAAAGCGTCAGCGGCCGCGAACAGCAGCACGCAAAAAATGGCGATGACCCAGGCGGAGGCGACAATTCGCCAGTCTCGACACGATCTCTCGACGATATGCCGCCGACGCTCTTCTTCGGTCTCCGGCATGCTTGAATCCTGTCTTGTTGCACCGCAACAAATAGGCGCTTGACACGTAATCGCATCCCCGAAGGGGCGTCCTGTCGCAGCGCATGGGATGATCGTCATTTCGCAAGCCCAGGGGCGCTCGGTCCGGCTTTGTTCGGAAACCGCAAAATTTCTCGACGACAAGAGCCGGTCGACCGGAGTTCGGCCAGGCCCGCCCCGTCACGCCACGCCGCTCTTTAAGCAAACGCGCGCAAGGCGGTCGGCGAGGCGCTCGTATTGGTCGGCGATCGCCAGCAGTTCTGTGCGTTCCTGCCATCGATCCGGCGCCTCGGCTTCGCGCCGCAGATGCGCGGCGTTGCGTCGATAACGTCTCGCCCGAATTTCGGGCGCTTCGGCGATTTCCATTGGGCATTTCCCGATGCTGATTTTGCGCGAGGCGCATCCCTAGCACCGGGTAGGCGGGCGGATCTGTGAACCGCATCACACCCCGATCCGCGCGCCCGCGGTCTCGTGGCGCCCCAGCCTGTTGGGGCGGAGCAACCCGGTGGATTACGCATGACGAAGAGCCGCCGGACACGATGTCCGGCGGCTCCACGACCAATGTACACTCGACTGGCCAGACCCTACAAAACCGGTTTGGGTCGGCACCACCGAGATGGTAAGGCGGCGTGACAGAGAGATTTCGCCAAGGTTAATTCGCCGTTAACGTTTGGTGTTATCCGTGACGCGTAGGGCGTCAAACCGGGCGCAGGGCGCCCCCCGATCTGCTAAGTTTTATGGCATGCGTCGCCGCAACCGTCTTTGCTTCGGCATCAGATTTCTGGTGTTGGCAGCTGTACTTGGAATAGTGCTCGCCGGCTGCGGACCGGCGGGTGGGAATGCCAGCCTCGGTCCGGATCCCGGGGGCGGGTTCTATTGTCCGCATAATGCATTCGAAGGCTGCGTTGGTCCTTAAACGGCCACCCGCCTGCCGGCGTTGTCGTAACCGATGGCTTTGTGCGCGAGGTGGGAGGTGATCGATGTCCAGCGACGCCGCCAAGTTTCTCAAACCGGGTGCGGTCGAGCGGCTGTTCGGGCGCGCCCTCGTATTCCTGGTTCGGATCGGTATCGTTCGCGGCCACTTCCATGTCCTCGAAGTCCGCGGGCGAAAGACCGGCCGAGTAATCTCGTTGCCGGTGGACCCGGTCGAAATTGGCGGCAAGCGCTACCTGGTGTGTGCGCGCGGCGAGTTCGAACTGGGTGCGCAATGCCCGCTCGGCCGGCGAAATCGTGCTAATGCGCGCGATGCGGCGCCGGCGGTTTGCGGTGCGCGAGCTGCCGCCAAGCATCAAGCCGCCGATCCTGAAGACTTATCTCGACAGCTTTGCTGCCGAAGTGCAGCGGTTCTTTCCGGTGCCGAAGGGCTCGCCGGTGGAAGCATTCGACGCGGTGGCGCAGCGCTACCCGGTCTTCGAATTGCAGCCGCTGGACGAGGCCGGGCAAGTCGCCGGAGGGGCGACCCTCTGAGCCCGGCGCTAGTCTAGTGGATCGAATCTAACATTTGGGACCGGCGGTTTGCGGCGGCGATGATGCGTTCGGGATTGGCGATCCAGGTAAACGGCTTTGAACGGTGGTTGTGTTCGGCAAGATAACGATTGATGGCGGCCTGGAGGGTCGACGAGAAAATGAAATACGCCGCGTTGCAATCGCCGGCGGGTTAGCTTGGCAAAAAAGCCCTCGACAGCGTTGAGCCAGCACGCCGAAGTTGGGGTGAAGTGGAACGTCCAGCGCGGGTGGCGGGCAAGCCCATAATTCCCGGATTGTCGTCTGACATCGCCCCCAAAAATATAGATTTAGCGCGAGCTATTCTTGATCTGAATCAAAACATTCCGGGAGGCTTCCAGGTGCCCTTATGGCTGCCGAGATTGTCCATCGCCCGGCTTGGGCAGGACTTCGCGGCGCGGGATCTGATAATATTGCCCGTCATAGGTGATCTCTTCCTTGCGTCCAGATGCGCGGCAATACATCGGCGAATTCCTGCCATATGCCGCGCGTATCCCGCAGATCGCTGCCATACGGGGTCAGTTGATAGGGGTAGCCGGTGCGGCCCAGACCGACATCGACCCGCCCACTGCTCAGAATGTCGAGTGTGGCCATCCGCGCCGCGGCATGCAGCGGGTGGTGGATCGGCGCCAGCACCACCCCGACACCGAGCCGGATCGTGCTGGTGCGTTGGCTAACTGCGGCAAGCGTAAGATCGGGGGCGCTGTTATGCGACCAGACGGGTCGAAAGTGGTGCTCGGAAAACCACACGCTCTCGGACCCCTGCTGTTCGGCATCAGGGATCTGCTCCGGGGCCTCGTAGATACGTTGCGACTCGCTGGATGGGGTCCACGGTTTCGGGACTTGATCTGGTAAAACAGGCCAATTCGCATGTGACCGTCTTTCTTTTTTTGCGGCTGCGCGGCAAGGCCGGGTGGTGCCCAGGCCCGCTTACCGAACAGTGCTCGAGTGCGTGTTCAAACTTGGGCTCGTCGAGCTTGAGCCGCGGGCAAGATGGAAAGGCCGGCCACGGCCATCGCACCCACCCTGACCCTCCCCCGCTTGTGGGGGAGGGAACTGGACAACAGGCAGGAAAAGCTCTCGTTAGCGCATCGGCGAGAACGCAGCCGGGACGACCAGCATGTTCTCTTGACGTATCATCATGTTCGGCCCGCCACCCGACGGCGGCGGCCAGATGCCCTTGGCGCGGGCTTCTTCGCGGATGCGGAAGCGCTCACCCGCATCCTTGTAGGCCCAGATGTGGCACCATTTGTTGAGCCCGCCGAGTTCGCTGTACCAGGCCCCGACCAGCGGCGACAATTCCTGCCGACGGGCGATATGGCTGCTCCACCGGTCGATCACCGCCGGGATGCCGCCGGGCTTGAAGGTGTAGATGCGGATCTCGTATAGACCACCCAACTGGCGCGGTTCGAGCGCCGGTGAAAACGGCGCCGGGAGATAGATGTCGCTTTGCTGCTCGACGACGAATTCGCGGGTGTTGGGCGGCCAGCCGGGCTGTTTGGTCGCTTCCTCGCGCGACCGGGTGCGCGCCGCCATGTCCTCGTAAGGCCACACATGAATGACGCGGTTGAGCGGCCCGACTTCGGTATGCCAGAACGCGGCGAGCGGCGAAACCTTGGCGCGCGCCGGCAACGCCTGACCAAAGCGCTCTTCGAATGTCGCAACCGTGCCCGGCTGCAAGGTGTAGGTGCGCATCTCGATGATCATCGGATTTTCCCGTTGCTGGAGGTGAGCGGCCAAACGCTAGACCCTGGCCGCGGGGTGTCAAGCACGGTGTTCGCCGACCGGTCAGTGCGAGGCTACGTTGCGCTCCACGTTGCCGCCCATCAAATAGACGAGATATTCGATTGCATCCCGCTGCCGCAAAAAAGGGACGGTCTCAACGGTGATGCTGTTGCTCACCAACGGACGGTCGGGCCAGTTGGGATAGGCAGCTTTTTCGACGCATTGCGGCACGGCGAGCCGGCACCACAGTTTAACCTGGTTGATGTAGCTGATGTTGTTATCGATCGCTTCCACCCGGCTGACGGCAAGGGGATTGATGCACCAATAATTGGGCGGAATGTATACCGGCGTTGGCCCGGGGAGGATCGCGCCTTGAAAGCACATGGCGCCGAGGTTGGAGACAAAAAAGCTGGCGTCCGGCGAAATATAATGCATGCCGTCGTTGATGTAGGCGATCGTTTGGAGATAGGTCGGTTGGCCCGGCAATGGCGGCCGCTTTTCAAAGGCGAGTGAGTTTACCGGGACCCCGACCTGCACGCACCCCGCGAGCAGCATCGCGACTCCGGCCGTAAGTATTATAGCTACCCTGCGCATTCCTGCCGATCCCGCAGTGATCGTGCACCGCTCTCTAATCGATACTAATAAACTGATTGGGCGAGTTCGACCAGTATTGCGGGGAGCTCAAGGAGGGCCAGTTTCCGCGCAATTGCCTTCGCTGACTGATCCAAGATAGTAAAACAAAGTTTTACAGGGAACGGGAGGCGTCAATGCCGATTATCGCGGAGGTGCGCGACTATCTCGACGAGCTGACGGGGATCCGCCGCGACATCCACGCTCACCCGGAATTGGCTTTTGCCGAGCGCCGCACCGCTGATCTTGTTGCCGCCAAACTCGCCGAACTCGGTGTTGAGGTTCATCGCGGGCTGGCCGGCACCGGTGTTGTCGGCACGATCCGGCGCGGCAACTCGCCGGCGGCAATCGGCTTGCGTGCCGACATGGACGCGCTGCCGATCCAGGAACTGAACGACTTCGCCCACCGCTCGACCGAGGACGGCAAGATGCATGCCTGCGGCCATGACGGGCACACGACGATGCTGCTCGGCGCCGCGCGCTATCTCGCCGAGACCAGGAACTTCCAAGGCACCGTGCACCTGATCTTTCAGCCCGCTGAGGAGGGTGGCGGCGGCGGCAGGGTCATGGTCGAGCAGGGCCTGTTCGACAAGTTTCCGTGCGATGCGGTGTTCGCGCTTCACAACAAGCCCGGCATCGCGATTGGGCAGATCGCGGCAAAGTCGGGGCCGCTGCTTGCCGCCTCGGACCGCTGGGACATCCGGATCAACGGGCATGGCACCCACGCAGCGCACCCGCATCTCGGCATCGATCCGTTTGTCGTCGGGGCCGAGATCGTAATGGCCCTGCAGACCATCGTCAGCCGCACTGTCGACCCGCTCGACTCGGCGGTCGTCAGCATCGGGTTTATGCGCGGCGGGTCGGCCTATAACGCGATCCCCGACGAGCTGCATATCGGCGGCACCGCGCGCAGTTTCCGTCCTGAAGTGCAAGACGCGATCGAGCGCCGCATTGGGGAGATCGCGCGTGGCGCCGCCCTCGTTCACGGCGCCGTCGCCGATGTCAGTTATCGCCGCTCCTACCCGCCGACGATCAACCATTTGGCCGAGACCGAATTCGCCGCCGAAATCGCCGCCGAAATCTGCGGAGCAGACGGCGTGCTGCGCAACATCGCACCCTCGATGGGCGGCGAGGATTTCTCGTTTATGCTGAACCAACGGCCGGGGGCGATGCTATGGCTTGGCAACGGCCCCGGCGAGGGCGACTGCTTTCTGCACAACGCCCGTTACGACTTCAACGACGACGCATTGCCGGTCGGTATCAGCTTTCTGGCGCGGCTCGCCGAAAGGTTTCTGGAAAAAAGAGCTGTCTGAGGTTTCGGCGCTCTAGGGTCTTAGGGGCTCGCGCTAAGGCCGAGCAGCCGGCGCGCCAGAGTCAGATGCGGCCGGTCGACCATCTTGCCGCCGAGCGCGATCGTCCCGGCATCGGGGTTGTCGGCGAACAACGCCACCACCTTGCGCGCCCAGGCGAGTTCTTCTCCGCTGGCGGAAAAGGCGCGATTGATGACATCGATCTGCGCCGGGTGGATCGCCATCTTGCCGGTAAAACCCGAGCGCTTGGCGGCGGCGGCTTCCTCTGCAAGACCGGCCGCGTCGCGAAAGTCGGTGTAGATCGTATCGATCGGCTCGACCGCGGCGGCTGACGCCGCCAGCAGGCATAACGAACGCGCCAGCCGATAGACGTCGTCATATGTCCCATCCGCGCGGCGGTTATTGCCTCCGATGCACGCCGCCAAATCCTCCGCGCCCCAGGTGATGCCGGCGAGCCGTGGCGACACTCCCGCGTAATTGCCGATCGCAAACATCGCGGCGGGCGTCTCCGTCGCGATCGCGATTACCCGGACAATGCCGAGCGGCAATGCCGCGGCGGTTTCGAATGCCGTGAGATAATGGTCGAGGGTGCGCAGATCGTCGGGCACGCATTTCGGCAATAGGATGCCATCGGGCCGCCCCGGCACGACCGCGGCGAGATCGTCGAGGGCGAAGCCCGATGATAGCGGGTTGACGCGCACCCAACGCTGAAACTCAGCCGAACTCGCTCGAATTCGAGAAACTGGCGGGCCAGTGCCCGCGCCGTGGGACGATTGGCCGGCACCACCGAATCTTCGAGATCCAGAATCAGCGCGTCGGCGCCCGATTGCGGGCCGCGGGCAAGCTTGCGCTCACTATCGGCCGGGACAAACAGGAACGAGCGCATCTCAAATTCCCATTGCCGGCGGCCGGCACATCATCAGCCCGGCGCGGCGGCAGATCGCGACGGTTTCGCCGCGCTGATTGATGCCCTGATGCTCGAATTCGACGATCCCGGCATCGGGGCGCGACTGGCTTTTGCGCTTGGCGTGGACGATCGTGCGCACCCGTAACGTATCGCCGTGAAACACCGGCTTGGGAAAGCGCACATCGCTCATGCCGAGATTGGCGATCGTTGTGCCGAGCGTCGTCTCGCCGACGCTGATGCCGATGACCAGCCCCAGGGTGAACAGGCTGTTGACGAGACGCTGGCCGAATTCGGTCTTTTTGGCGAATTCCTCATCGAGGTGAAGCGGCTGCGGGTTCATCGTCAAGGTGCTGAAGAGGACGTTGTCCATTTCGGTCACGGTCCGGCTCATCGCGTGCTCGAACACCTGGCCTTCCGCGAACTCCTCGAAATACAACCCGGCCATCGCTCCTCCCGTCCGCTCGCGATTGCTGTTCGTCGATCCTAGCAGGCGGACGGCGCGGCCGTCATTCGGCCTCGCCCGCTGCCGAGCGGCAGCAGCCGGGTTAAGGGACAATGCTAACCGGCGAACCGACATCGAGCCCGAGGACTTCGCCGGCGCGGCCGCCATTGACGGCAATCTCGGCAAGGCCGTTGGCGTTCTCATACCAGAAGGCCACCCCGGCCGGGACGTCGGAAAATGTGCCCGCCCGATCGAAGATGTGGCCGCCCGCGGCCAGCCGGGTCGCGGCCGGCAGAACCGCGGCGCGCAGTCCGGTCATTGCGTTGCCAAAATGGTCGATATAGACGATCGCGGGCAGATCGTCCGGCCACTCCGGCTTGCGGGCGATTTCGGTCTCGCGCAGCATCGTCGGATCGGGGCCGGCTATGGCGAGCCGTGCCGCCACCGGGGCGAACAGGTCGCGGCCATGAAAGCTCGCTGAAAGCCTTTCCGGTCGCCACACGATTTCCCAGCCCTGCGCGGTGGCGGCGCGGCGCAATACCGGCTCGAACAACCCATTCTCCGGGCCCACATAAAATCGCGCATCGGCCTCGACGACGATGGCGCGGCGGGCGCTTCCGACCCCGGGATCGACGACCGCGAGCAACACGATCGGCGGCGGGAACCACGGCGCATAGGCCGCGAGCAAATAGGCTGCGGATTTGGCGTCTCCGGCCGGCAAATCGGCAAACAAGTCAATCACCGGTACGCCCGGCGCCTGCCGCGCCAGCACGGCCTTGACTTGGCCCGTATACGGCCCGGTGAGGCCGAAATCGGTGAACAACGCGATCATCGCCGCTTTCCGCCGCGCCGCCTTGTCGTGTGCAGAATCTGCAATCGGCCGTTTTATACTCCGCTTGATTTGAATTTTACAGCCCGCCGGACGGGGCCGCCTGGGTTAGATCAATCAAGAGTTGGATTAGGGTTGATTTTCACGCGGGCGGATTACGGCTTTTTGTTGGCGAATTCCGATCGGCGCATTCAGCAGAGATGGTTTCTCTTGAAACTGCTTGGCGATTGGGTAAGCTGCCGGTGTCGCACTTGTTTATTTTGGGGGAATGCGATGAGGAAAGTTTTGACGGCCGCGGCGGCGTGCCTAGCGGCTTCGCTGCAGGTCGCGGTCGCCGCCGATGGCGGCTGCTATTCGGCAATGGATCAAGAGGCGGAACAGGCGATTGTGTTCCAGACCAACCTGATGGTGGTCAGCTCGGCGTGCCGCGATACGGTGTATGGCGAGTTCCGCGCACGCAACAAGGACGCGATCATTCGCTATCAGAAAATTATGATCAATCATTTCCGCCGCGCAGGCTACCGCGACGCCCAGGGCCGATTCGATTCGTGGAATACCAGCCTGGCCAACGAGATCGCCCTAAAGCAGGGTGCGACACCGACTTCGGTGGTGTGCCAGCAAGCAGCCAACATGCTGAAAATGGCCAGCACGCTCGACTCCAAGGGGTTGCACGATTACGCCTTGGCTCAGGCGGCGAGCCCGGCCGCTACTCATCCGCGCTGCGCCCGATAATCAGGGGTTGCGGCTCGTCGCGGCAGCGCCGAGCGGCGGGTAACGGAGGCATGAGCGAACATCGAGGCGGCTGCCACTGCGGCAATCTTCGGCTCAGCCTGCGTCTGTCGCAGATGCCCGGCGCGATCGGGCTGCGCGCCTGCAGCTGTTCGTTTTGCCGCGCCCATTGCACCCGCACGACCAGCGATCCCGACGGCTCGGTCGATATCGACGCCGCCGACTGGTCCCTGGTCGAGGCCTATCGCTTTGGCACAGGGACCGCCGAGTTCCTGATCTGCAAGCGCTGCGGCGTCTATGTCGGCGCGGTCGGCGAGACCGCCGCGGGAATCCGCGCCGTGATCAACATCAATTGCCTCGACGACAGGGCCGCCTTCACGCAGCAACCCGATGTCGTCGACCACGATGACGAGGCAACCGGCGATCGGCTGGCCCGCCGCGCCAGTAACTGGACGCCGGCAACGCTTCACCGGGGATAAGAGAAAACGAGACAGACCCAAGGACCTTCGCCGCACCCGGTTGAGGGCGGGTTGGAATACATTGCGCCAGAGGACGTATGCGTCGTTCGCTTCGGGTCTCGATGCGCTATGCTCTCGACTGGTCCCTTAAGGAGACACTGATGAAGCCTGAAGCGGTAGGCATGTCGTCGGCGCGGCTGGAGCGGCTCGACCAAGTGATGAAGCATCGTTATGTCGAGGGCGGCTATCTGCCCGGGCTGCTGACCCAGATCTACCGCAAGGGTCATCTCGTCCACACCGGCATCTGCGGCCGAATGGACCTCGAGCGCGACAAGCCGATGCGCGAGGATGCAATCTTCCGGATCTATTCGATGAGCAAGCCGATCACCGCGGTGGCGCTGATGATGCTGGTCGAGGAAGGATTGATCGGTCTCGACGACGCTGTCCACAGCCATATTCCCGCGTGGCAGAACCTCGGCGTCTATGCCAGCGGCGTGCCGTCGCTGCTGCCCGACGCGCCGCCTGGCTTTATGACGACTCCCACCCTGCGGCCGATGAAGGTCGTCGATCTCGCGACCCACACCTCTGGTCTCACCTATGGGTTCATGATGCGCACGGCGGTCGACGCCGCCTATCGCAAGTGGAAAATAGCCGATCGTCAGACCCCCGGCGGGCTTCAAGAGATGATCGAGCAGCTGGCGCAAATACCGCTCGATTTCTCACCCGGGACGGCCTGGAACTATTCGGTGGCGATCGACGTCATCGGCTATCTCGTCGAAAAGCTGTCCGGCATGAGCTTTGGCGAGTTCCTGCGCGCACGGCTGTTCGAACCGCTCGGGATGAATGATACCGCTTTCTACGTGCCCTCGGACAAGACCGAACGCTTCACCTCCTGCTATCAGCCCGAGGGGAAGGGCCGCGGGTTGAAATTGCAGGATGACGCCCGCGAGAGCACCTACGCCACTCCTCCTCGGCTGGAGTCGGGGGGCGGCGGGTTGGTGTCGACGGCGCATGATTACCTGCGCTTCTGCCGCATGATGTTGAATGGCGGCTCGCTCGACGGCGTGCAGATCCTCAGCCCCAAGACGGTGGCGCTGTTCAGCCTCAACTACCTGCCGGAAGGCCGGGAAATCGCCGACATGGCATTGCCCGGGATGTTCAGCGAGTCGGGCTATGCCGGGGTTGGCTTCTCGCTCGGCTGCGGGGTCAACGTGAATGTCGCCAAGACCCGTCTGCCTGGGTCACTCGGCGAGTATTTCTGGGGTGGTGCTGCGGCAACCGCATTTTGGATCGACCCCAAGGAAGAGCTGACGGTCGTCTTCATGACCCAGGTGATCGGCAGCGAGGCGCGCCTGACTTTACGGCGGGACCTGCGCACCTTGGTCTACTCGGCGATCACCGAATTGTTCGCCTAGCCTCCGGCCGCACGCACCCACGCAGGAGAAAGTCATGGAGCTCAGGGGCGCCACCGCACTGGTGACCGGCGGCAATGGCGGGCTCGGGCAGCGCATCTGCCACGCGCTGGCGAAAGAGGGCGTCAATGTCGCCGTCATGTACGCCCAGAGCCGCGACCAGGCGGAGAGTGTCGCCGATGAGCTGACATCGCGGCACCAGATCGACGCCGCGGCGTTCGCCTGCGACATCACCGATGATGCCGCGGTCGAGCGCGTGGTCGGCGAGGTGATGCGCCGTTTCGGCCGCCTCGATATCCTCGTCAACGACGCGGCCTACAACAAGGCGATCCCGTTCAGCGATCTCGACAGTCTGACGATCGAGGTGTGGGACAAGATCATCGCGGTCAACCTGACCGGCCCGTTGCGCCTGATCAAGGCGGTGGCGCCGGTCATGAAGGCGCAAGGCCGCGGCCGCATTGTCAATATCTCCTCTGTGTCGGGGATCGGGCCGACCGGCTCGTCGATCGCCTATGCGGTGTCAAAGGCGGGGCTGATCCACCTGACCCGCTGCATGGCGGTGGCCTTGGCGCCGGAGACATTGGTCAATTGCGTGGCGCCGGGGCTGTTGGAGGGTACGCGGGCGACCGCCAATCTTCGTCCCGAGCAGATCCAGAACTCCGCCGCCACCTCGCTCTTGAAAAGAGCCGCCGACAAGGACGATTGCGCCGATATGGTGGTTACGATGTGCCGCACCGAAACCATGACCGGCCAGACCATGGTTATCGATTCCGGCCGCTACTTTCATTGATGCGGCCAACCGGTTTGGCTAAGAAACGCTCGATGCGCGCGCGTCTGCTCAAGACGCACACCGGCGCAGGCCATCACCACTGAGCAAGGAGAGAAACGCCATGCCGTTTTACCAGAAAGGCGACGTCCGCATCCGCTATGAGGAGGCGGGCTCCGGTTTTCCATTGCTGGTCACGCCGGGCGGCGGCCTGAATTCGCGGGTCAGCAATTGGCCGACCGCCGTGATCAACGCGATGGAGGAATTCAAGAACGATTTCCGCTGCATCACGATGGACCAGCGCAACGCCAATGGCGGCGAGTCGTCGGGTCCGGTGCCGGTCGAGAACGCCTGGGACGCGTTTGCCGACGATCAGCTCGGCCTTATGGATCATCTCGGCATCCGCGAGTTCTTCTACATGGGGTACTGCATCGGCGGCTGCTTCGCGGGCAAGCTGTTGCAGCGGGCGCCGCAGCGCGTCGTCGCCGCGGTCTTCTGCCAGACCGTCGGGCACCGGCCGGAAGACCCCGACGTCATGGTCCGGCACAGCCGCGATAATTGGCTGACCGATTTCCGTGCCCGTCGGCCCGAAGTGTCGACGGACACCACCGAGAAGTACTTCCATAGCCTGTGGCGGCAGCAGCCCGATTTTCTCTACAGCGTGCCGCGCGATTTCATCAAGAACTGCCGCACACCGATCCTGGTATTGCCCGACGACACCGCGTCGCACCCATTGCAGACCTCGATCGATGTCGCCTCGCTCGCGCCCAACGCCGAGATCACCGTCTTCCCGTGGCGCGAGCCCGAGGATTTGCGCCAGCGCACGATCAGCCGCGTCCGCAACTTCCTGAAGTCGCACGTCCCAATGCGCGCCGCCGCCCAATAAGTACGTACTGCCGTAGGGCGGGTTAATGTAACCCGCCATGCGTCCCTCAACGAACGGCGGGTTGGGTTGCTCTCTACTGGCGAGGTTAAGCTTCAATTCTTGCAGGCCTACCGGCTTTTCGAATTAGCTCTGCCATGTGACTTGTCAGGCCTATGCGACCTCGTATGATCAGCCCACTGTGTGCATCGAGCGTGGCCAATTGGTGCCGCAATGCGGACAAACTTTCCGCAACATCAAAGTACTTCCAGCGTTCGGCCTCGCCCGGCACAAGCCAATAAGCGTCCGTATTGGTGGCGCCGCAATGAAGCTGCACGACCCAGCATTGCATCCCATCGTATACCCATTCGAAGCGAACTGGCCCCAGTACCGCGTCAGCGCGTTCATAGGTTCGTCTGACACTTTCCACTACCTCTGTTGGGATCTCTTCTGGAAAGGCCGTTCCAGTCATCAACGACTTGCCGCTACCGAGTTTGCCTTCGATAATAAGTTCGCCCCTAGCGTCAACCACTACGGCCCCAGAGTATTCGGGTCGGACGCCGTCCTGGGCTATGACGGATGCTATTAGATTGCCGTCGGGGTCCTCCGACCGCAACAAATCGAACGGATCGAGCCATCCACGCCATGTTGTGAACCTTCCAGGTTCCTCCTCGATAGGTGCTGTGCGTATCCAGCTTTCTCCAGATCCTGTGCGGCGGCCGAAGCTAAACGAAGCAATTCGGCGGTTAATGACCGTGGTATATGGGACTGGCAGCCCCACATGATGCGCGATGAGCAAACCATAGACCTTGTCACCTACTAGGCGACTGAATCGATTGGGCCAAGTGATTGCAGGCTTTGCAGTGATCGGAGCCAGGTCAGACAATTCCCAGGTGAGGATATTCGTCTGCAGCCATCCGCGCGGCCGTGGATGCAGACTGAATTCGAGCCTGCTCGCCAACGGCACGTCAAGTTCAACAGGAAAGCGATACACGGTTGACAGAACGTCACGCCCCCAGCCTCGCGGCAGTGCCGCGGTCCCCGGCTTCTCTACGCAACGAGGAGTATCGTCGGGTGCGAATTCGAGCACGTTCCCCATTAGGACACCAGACACGCCGCCATCTGCCACATCGACCGTTTCGTTGACTATCGTGTGCAAACCTTCGGCCGTTAGGCGATTCAGACCAGCCATCGCTTCATCGACGCTGGTCAGACCGTATAGGAACTCCCTGCTCTGTGCGTTGAAAGGTTCGTAACTGCGGATATTGACCGACCGGTCGGTGCTTCGTGCCAACAGCTCGGCAACACCTTCCCGTGCACTAGCAAAGTGATCGTTTGGTGCGTGTCCGACGATACGAGAATATTGCTGGGCCGGCTCACCATTTTCAGGCGCGAAGCTCACGAACTGGGCAACGTTCATCCCGAGTTTGGCTAGATGGTCGAGAGAGGCGTCTTTGCGCAACTTATCCGACACGGAGGCGGGCGGCCGGGTCATATCTGTTAGCCGTGCGGCGACATTATTGAGGCGATCTGCGAGATCTGATAGCGCACCGCTCGCATTGTCCTCGCGAAGATCAGCTTCGGCTGTCTGCAGCAATGCAATTGCATCATCAACCGTTATCGTCGCGCCGGAGATTGATTCCGCCCGGATATTATGCGTGGCTGCGCGGGCATATTCGATCGCGCAACCAATACTGTATTCCCAACCCGGCATGAAAATAATCAGTCGGACATGGCGCTCGATGAACTGCTCCCAGAGTTCGAGGTATTCGTCTTGGGACCAGTTCGCTATATTGAGGCTACCTGGCTCCACTACGATCTCCGCTCGCTCGCTGCGAAGCAGTTGGGCCATGATCCTCAAAGCCTCGGAATTTTCTCGGATGATTGCGCGCTTCGCTTCTGGGTCTAGCGCTCTTGTGCGAACGCGCTCAATCTGGCGCAGCCCCGTGGTAATCGGTCCGCTAAGATAAGCGACACGCGACCCCGCAAACGCACAGTCCCACGCTTCGAGTAGAGCAGTGTGCAGGGGGCTGAGTGGAGAAGGACGAAGTCTTAGACATGTATCTTCTCCGGTATCGCACGGCTTAATCTAAGGAGAAATTCTGAAAATCCAGTGGCGTTAGAGTACTCCAAGCAAATTTCACGTAGATCGCAGGGCTCCTGCACTTCCCTCGTGAGTTGAATAAGGCCGATTAGCTCATTGAGCGGGAAAGCCTCTTCACTGTATCTCCGGATGTAGGATTTCAAGGTTGAAGGGCCCCGATCCTTTTGAGCGAGGACTCCCACAATGGATTGAGCGCTCAACGCTTCTAACTTTGCCTCATCAACAACGGCCTTCAGATCCGAAAATCCGAAGTGCAGTAAGTCATCCTCTATTGACTTGCGATATTCTGGCGACGTAATCGGAATTCCACATAATCTCTCGATTATCTCAATACGGCGAGCTTTATTCGGTAGCTGGAGCAGGTATCTTTTGTCAATTCTCCCTTTACGCTTGACCGCCGGATCAATTCGGTTCTCGTAGTTGGTCGCTATGATGAAAATCGATCGCTTCTTCTTTCCTAAATCGTTGATCTTGGTTAACATCCCCGGTGTGAGAAACTGAAAGAGGGTGTCCTGCTTCCGATAAAATTCCAAATCGCGATCAAGCAGAAAGCTATCGATTTCGTCAAACAATATGACTGTATCAGACTGTGCTTCGAGCGTTTGAAAGATCGCCTTGGCTCGAGCTTCGACATTTGCACCGCCACTACCGAGAAAGTCGCTGACTGTCACGGTTATCATCCTCAAACCCAGCGCGTTTGCTATGTTCTCTGCTAACGAACTCTTGCCCGTTCCGGGAGGGCCGTACAGGAGCATAGAGTAGTTCACTGGCTTCCGATCCGCCCATGGCTCAATGAAATCTTTTTCGAGTTGAGCGTAAATTTGTTTGCCAGCATCGTAGCCGAGGCAAGGCTCAAAGCTCTTGGCAATTTCAATCCACCTATGTTTCGCGTCAGCTGGTAGTCCACTCAAAGGCACGTTTATGTTCAAGCGGGATAGCAGTAGCGATCGACCCGCAACACTACGTTCGAGCAGTTCCCGATAAGCGAGCATAAATTCGATTACTTGGCTTGTATCCCAAAGATGAATAAGACCCGGATCGTTAACGTGCTCAGAGTGCCATCCGGTTAACTTTCTATATTTGCCGTTCGCGAGACTAGTACTCGCTTCGGCAGAAGGATCAGGCTTTGTTCTTAGCATCGCCTCGCCGGGATCGCGCGCTTCAAATTGCACCATACGCGCGCGGAGCCATTGCCAAAAGCGTCGCGCCATGGATACCGCCGAGGTACTGAATCGCCAGAAGTTGCTCTGACCTTCCATGATCGAGATAGAGCGTAAAAGGGACACTGCCCCCTCAACGCTGACCGGAAGCATTGTCATGCCCTGCGGAGTCGCATAAATCGGCTTGTTAGGGCGCCAGTGAGCGCTCGCCTCTTGCTTGTCCTTCAGTACCTCCAGGACTCGTTCGAAAAGAGCCTCGTCGACCGCATGTGGAGCGCATAACAGCAGGCCCTCAAGACAAAAGATGAGCTCAGCAGGATCGAAGCGGCTGTCCGGAATGGCGCTGAACGACAGATGATCGTGGAGGGTTGCCTCGAAAAACCGACGGTATCTCGCATCGAATTCTTCTTTTTTCGCCGGATTGGCCAAGTGCAGGAATACAGCCTTATCACCCAAGTCGCGAACGGCTCTCACAACTCGGAGAGGGACGAAAGCATTCCTTAGATAGTTGGGCTTCCTACCGGGCGAGCCTAATGCTTGCTCAGACGACGGTGCGCTAGGGTCTGTAACCTGCTCCGTATGAAAGGTAGGGAGCTTACGCAGCAGCGATTCGTCGGCGGCCGGATCGACTTCGCAGAGTTCGCGAAGCTCCAGGATCGCGGGTTCTAGGACCGGTTCAAGACCTGCGGCACCATCGACAAAGTTTTGGGCTCTCATCCCGCGGAGTAAATCCGAGGCGTGGCTTAGCGTCACCGGATCATTTTTGCCGAAGGTACCCGAAGTAAGAGCACTTCCGGATTCGATATCTTTTATGAGGCAGTCTACCCCCTCCTTTCGGACCGTCTCAAGATCGTCTTTACATTCTTTCGTAAGCTTCAACCGCGCTTGCCGACCGCTTGCCAAGGTGCTCAATCCAGTCATCTTTCCTAACGCTGCTGCGATCATCGCCTGCGTGCCATGCGAGATCCGCCTAGTGCGCTCCTTAGGGTCTGCAGCTTTATAAGAAAACTCATAGGGCCAGCGCCCTTCTTCACAGGTATAGATGAATACGCTGGCGGCTTCCTCAAGGGCAAGTTCGAGGCTACGGATGTCATCCATATCAATGTGATATTCGCTTGCAAGATAGTCTTCCAGCGTCTCGCTCACACCAAGGCTCCTGCGTCAGGCTTGCAACTCAGGCGTTGATCTTAGTGAGTACTGCGCCCTTTTGGCGTCAACACGCGCAGCAGCGTAGGGCGAGTGCAACCCGCCACTTTCACGCCCCCGTTCGGCGGATTCTGCTTCGCGGCACCCGCCCTACTGCCTTTGCTACGCTATGAGGGATCGAATTTCGCCACAAAGCTGGCGTAACCCTGCCTCTGCTCAGAATTTTGGCGGGTTGAGGCAATTGATGGGCTGTCCGGTGGTTTCCCGCGTTTTCCCGGTTATCCAAAACAATTCCCGATTAAGCGAAAAAATAATTCCCGGTTATCGGCACGATGATATTGCACAACAATATGAAATGATTGGTGAACCTACCATGAGATCAGAAAAATTCGCGGTTAATACCCGGTTCTACGGGAATTCACCGAGCGTAGGGCGGGCGTAGCCGGCCGCCTCGCGTCCCGTTCGGCGGGTTGCGCTCCCGCTGCACCCGCCCTACTCGCCTCCGCTAGGCCGCCAGTCTTTGCCGCGCCTCCCCCTTTATGAAAGTGGCGCCTTTTTCGGCGATCATGATTGTCGGCGCGTTGGTGTTGGTCGAGGTCACCGACGGCATCACCGAGGCGTCGATGACGCGCAGCCCATCGAGGCCGTGGACGCGCAATTCGCTGTCGACGACGCTCATCGCGTAGCTGCCCATCATGCAGGTGCAGCTCGCGTGATAGCAGGTGCCGCCGTAAGTCCGGGCGTAATCGAGCAACTCGTCGTCGGTCTGCACCCGCATACCCGGCAGGCTCTCTTCGAGGACGAAGGGCTGCAATGCGGGGGCCGCGAAAATCCGCCGCGCCAGGCGCAACCCGCCGATGATCGCGCGCCGGTCGGACTCCTCCGAGAGGTAGCGCGGGTTGATCGCCGGCGCATCGCCCGGCCGGTTCGACTTGGCCTCGACATAACCGCGCGACAAGGGCCGCATCTGCCAGGCGCCGGCGCTGAGCCCGGGCTTGTCCTCGAGCTCGCCGATCTGGCCGTTTTTGAAGCTGCCCGGGGCGAAGGTGCATTGGACATCGGGGGTCGCTGATTCCTCTAGCACCTTGGCCGAGGCCGCGACGATCGACGGGCTGTAGGTCAGCATCCCCTTGCCTGTCAGGAGCCAGCGCACGACCTCGCCGGCGAGCGGCAGACCGCGCGAGCGCTCGTTGGCGGTCTGCGCGCCGATCACCGGATAGGAGACGCGCGCGACATAATGGTCTTGCATGTTCTTGCCGACGCCGCGCAACTCGTGGACGACCGGCACCCCGATCCGGCCGAGATGCTCGGGATCGCCGACGCCCGACAATTGCAGGATGTGCGGCGAGCCGATCGCGCCCGCGGAGAGGATCACTTCACGAGCCGCATCGGCCCGCTCGATCGCGCCGCCCGGACCGCCTCGCGAGAACTCGACGCCTGCCGCGCGCTTGCCGTCGAACACGACCCGATGCACCAGCGCCTTGGCGACGAGTTGGAGGTTTGGCCGCTTCAACGCCGGCCGCAGATAGGTGCGCGCGGTCGAGGCGCGGCGGCGGCCGCCGCGGGTCTGCTGGCACCACCCGACGCAGTCGGTATGGCCGGGCGGCAAATCGTTGAGATCGTCGCGGTATTCGAGCCCGACCTCCTTGCCGGCCTCGATCACGGTGGCGCAGATCGGCGGCCGGTCGGTCTTTGAGGTGAATAGCGGCCCGTCCTTGCCGCGCACCTCGGTCTCGTCGCCCTCCCAACGCTCGGCTTTGCGGAAATAGGGCAGGCAATCATCCCACGACCAGCCGCGGTTGCCGAGCTGCGCCCAATGGTCGTAATCCTCGGGTTGGCCGCGGATGTAGATCATGCCGTTGATCGATGACGAGCCGCCGATCACCCGGCCGCGGGTGTAGACGATCGCCCGGCCGTTAGTGCCGGGGTCGGGCTCGGCGCGAAACTTCCAGGTCAATGTGTCGTGGTCGAGCATCTTGAAAAACCCGGCCGGGACGTGGATCAGCGGGTTCCAGTCGCGCCCGCCGGCCTCGATCAGCAATACCTTTGTCGCGGGGTCCTCGGTCAACCGGTTGGCCAGCACGCAACCCGCCGAGCCCGCCCCGATGATGATGTAATCCGCCTGCATATTCGGCACTCCCTTGATCCCGCGGTTCACCGCCGCCGGATTGCTTGTTCACCGGCATAGTCTAGCGCATCCTATGCGCGTGACCACACTGGGCGAGGGAGAAATGCCATGCCGTTCTATGAAAAAGGCGACGTCCGCATCCATTACGAAGAGGCCGGCTCCGGGTTTCCGCTGTTTGTAATCCCCGGCGGCGGGCTCAACTCGACGGTCGCCGGCCTGGCGAACCACCCGTTCAACCCGCTGGTGGAGTTCAAGGACGAGTACCGGGTTATCGCGGCGGATTTGCGCAACGCCAATGGCGGCCAGTCCACCGGCCCTCTCGCGATCGACCGGCCGTGGGATGCCTATACCGACGACCATCTCGGGCTGATGGACCATCTCGGCATCCGCGAGTTTATGGTATTGGGCTTTTGCATTGGCGGCCCATTCATCTGGAACCTGCTAAAGCGCGCGCCCGACCGTGTTGTTGCGGGGGTATTGGCGCAGCCCTCGGGCTACCGCCCGACGATGCCGGACCTCTTCTATCAGAACAACATCAAGGGCTGGGCGCCGGCGCTCGTCGAACGGCGCAGCAACATCACGATGGAAAAGGCCGGCGCGTTTCTCGAAAATATGTACCGCGCCAACCCAGATTTCGTGTTTACCGTGACCCGCGACTTTGTGCGCAACTGCAAGACACCGATCCTGATACTGCCCGATGACGTGCCGGCGCACCCCTACGCGGTGGCGATGGAGAGCGCGCATCTGGCGCCCAATGCCCAAGTCAGCCTTTATCCGTGGAAGGCCAATCCGGAGCAGATCCAGCTCGCGCTGCGCCACATAGGCGCGTTTCTCAAGGCATATCGCCCGGCGGCCGCCGCAGCTGCGCGACCGATGGCCGCCGCCGCCAACTGATATCGAACGCTGCAAAGATCCCCGTGCCCGGCCTTGTGCCGGGCGCCCATGTGTTCTTTTCTGCCGGGCCTGATCGGCTTTGAGACGCGATCAAAGGAGTTTTGAGGATGAGTGAGGCCAAGCTGGCGCCTAACCTTCCGGGTTGGATGGTGGAGCACGCCAACCGCTATCTGTCGAGCGGCGGCACCGAGGGACACATGCACAAGCCGACCCAGCCGGGCCGGCCGGAGACCCCGGTACCGTCATTGCTGTTGACGACGACTGGCCGTAAATCGGGAGAGAAGTTCATCTTCCCGCTGTATTACGGAAAAGTCGGCGACAGCTATATCGTCGTCGCCTCGAAGGGCGGGGCGCCGCAACACCCCGGCTGGTACCGCAATCTCCTTGCCAACCCCGAGGTCGAGGTCCAGGTCGGCACCGAAAAGTTCAAGGCGCGGGCCCGCACCGCCGCCGGCGAGGAGCGCGCCCGACTGTGGCAGGAAGCCTTGAAATTCTGGCCGCCCTACGCCGATTACCAGAAGAAGACCGAACGCGAGATCCCGGTTGTCGTCCTCGACCCCGTCCGCTGACGCTCTGGGGTCACCGGGTGAGCGGTCCGGCGCTGTCAGAATGATTTTGGCAGTCCGGCCTGCTCAAGCACTCCATTCGCGGTGTGGCGACTGACGGTCCCAACCGGGACCGGAAAGCGGCGCTGGGTAATCGGGCTAAACCAGATTTGATGACTACCTTTGCCGGCCCGAACAAAGATGCAACCGCCGCGTTCTAGAAGCCGGCGCAACGCGCGGTCGAAGGTCGCCGGCATTCACGTCGCAGCCACCACCGGAACCGATTGCACGCGCTTGGCGACAACCTGCAGTTCGATCTCGTCGCCAGGCGCCGCGAGCCCATTTTCGATCGCGATCTCGGGCGCGATCTCGAGCGCGCGTGCCACAAGCTCCTCAAAGGTCGGCGCCTCGGTCGTCAGCGGGAGCTGGTCATTCCAACACCACCACACACCAGCTTCGTCGTCCCACTGCGCTGTAATCTCGAACGCCTTGCGCAAATCTGCCGCCCTCCTCCGACTTACCGCTCGTTCCGACATGGTAGCGGACCGTGGCGAATATAACCACTGCCGCCAGCTCGCAGGGCTTGGGTGCGATTTGTAGTCGAGAGAGCGTAATGCGATGTCAACCGGTGCCGCTCGTTGTATCCTTCGGTCTCGCAAAGGTCTGATGACCGGATTTGGAACAGGAAGGAGGTAGACATGCCTGATACCGATCAAGGGCCGCCGGTCGCCGTCGGCCATGTGCGCCTCAATGTGACCAATGTCGATGCTGCGGCGCGCTGGCTCGAAACCGTCGGCCTGCGCCCGATCGTGACACTCGACGAACTGGCGGTGCTCGAACTGCGCGGCGGCACGCATGTCGTTGTCCGGCAGGCCGAGCAGCCGCCGGCGCCCGAGACCGGAGCGCCCTTCGACCTGATGGTCGACGATGTCGACGCGACACACCGCGATTACGCCGAAAAGGGATTATCGCCGTCGCCGATCCGCCGCGGCCGCATCCACGATTCATTCGAGGTCGCCGGACCCGACGGCTGGGCGTTCACGATCAACTCCTCGCACGCCAGCGGCCGTCCCATCTAATAGAGCGGCCCGTCGCCGAGAATACGTCAAAACCGGGTGCAGCGCCGTGATGGCACGCTGAGCGGCGGGTGCATCCAGCCTTCGTCGCCGGCGTGGAATTAGCAGAGAGGCAATTACAGCGCCCGCGGGCAGGAGCTGAATGATGCCGGTCGACCGAAATGACAGCGGAACGCTCGAAGAACGGGTTCGCCTGATCGAAGATCGCCTAGAAATCTACAACCTGATCGCCAGCCATCCTCCCAGCGCCGATACCGGTGCTGGGGACTACACCGCTTCGGTGTGGGCCGAGGACGGCGTGTTCGACCGCGGCGCGGAGTTTCCGCGGCCGACCGGCCGAACGGCGATCGCGGCCGGCTCCTCAAACCCGGAGCACCATCGCGCGATCGAGCAGGGAATCGCCCATTTTGCGGGCTTGCCCTATGTGCGCATCACCGGCGATACGGCGTTCGCGATCTCCTATTTGCAGATACTGGTGCCGGACCGTGTGGGCCCGGAGTTCGACGTCCCCAATCACGGTTCGGCGCGGGGTTTCCACGTGCATCGGGTTTCGGCCAATCGTTGGGAGTTCGTCCGCACCGACGAGGGCTGGAAGATCAAGCGCCGGACATTGCGCCCACTGGACGGCACGCCGCCGGCGCGCGAGATCCTGGTCGGTGCGCTGAAGCCATAAGTCCCTAAAACGGCCGAAGGTCAATCGCGGGACAGACAGCCGCGGCTCGGACTGTGCGCATAACGTAGAGCATTGCATGATCTCCGCGCATCCGTGTGGGGTCAGCGGGTCAGTTTGCGGCGGGCCTCCGCGGCTTCAGGGGTTGGCACCTCGATTGCAGCGCTAGCGATAACAAAAATCTAGGAGGGATGGAGCGCCGGGAGCTATGCAAGCTACAGGCGAGGCCATCCCGTGCAATTAGGTGTCTTTATTCCGATCGGCAACAATGGGTGGTTGATATCGACCACCTCACCCCAATACAAGCCGAGCTTTGATCTCAATAACGCAGTCGTACAAAAGGCGGAGCGTTTTGGTTTTGACTTCGCCTTGTCGATGATCAAACTGCACGGATTTGGTGGTCCGTCGCAGTTCTGGGACTATAACCTCGAATCCTTTACGCTGATGGCGGGGCTGGCAGCGGTGACCAGCCGGATCCAGCTGTTTGCGACCTGCGCCGTCCTGACTCTACCGCCGCCGATCGCGGCGCGCATGGCGGTAACGGTGGATTCGATTTCGCACGGGCGGTTCGGGGTCAATATCATTTCCGGCTGGCAACGCCGCGAATACACGCAGATGGGGATCTGGCCCGGGTCCGAACATTATCGCCGCCGTTACGATTACTGCGCCGAATACGTGACGATCATGCAGGAGTTGTGGCAGACCGGCCATTCGGATTTCCAGGGCGACTTCTTCCAGATGGACGATTGCCGCTGTCTGCCACTGCCAACGGCCAAGATACCGATCATCTGCGCCGCCCAGAGCGATGCCGGGACGCGCTTTGCCGCGCAATACGCCGACTACAATTTTTGCGGCGGCGGCGGGGTCAATCAGCCGACCCGCGTCGCCTCGAGCGTCGCGCGCCTGGTTGCAGCGACCTCCGAGAGCGGCCGCGATTGCGGCGCGCTGATCCTGCAAATGATCATCGCCGACGAAACCGACGCCGCCGCACTGGCGAAATGGGAGCACTATAAATCGGGCACCGATCTCGAGGCGCTTGCGTGGCGCGACGCCCAGGCCGAGGACGACCCGAGCACCGACCCGTATGGGGCGCCAAACCGGCGCCGAACCCTTGGCGTCGATAAATTGCCGACCAATCAGGGCGTTTTTGTCGGCTCCTATGCCTCGGTTGCCGGCATGCTCGACGAGCTCGCCGCGGTGCCGGGGGTACGCGGGGTCATGCTGACCTTCGATGATTTCGTCATCGGCATGGAGCAATTCGGTACGCGCATCCTACCGCTGATGCGCTGCCGCAGCGAGGTTCGCCAGGCGGCATAGCTGGCCATACGAGTGGCGATGTAATTGCCGCTCGCTCAAGTAAATCTCGCGGCGAGCGGCTTTGGACCAAGTGAGGCCGGGTCGAGCCGCTGCAAGGTCAGCAATGTTTGGGCTAGCGCCACCAGATCCGCGCTCGCGGGTCCCGGGATCAGCTGACCGTCGCGAAAATCAGCGCCGGTGAGATAGGCCCCGGTCGGTGCGACGAGCGCGCCGAACCAGCCCAGGACCTGACGCAATTGGGTGTCGACCGCGAGATAGTGATGCGCGGAGCCGCCCATTGCGACAATGCCGACCGGCTTTCCCTGCAAGGCCTCGACCGGTGCGATGTCGAGCAGGTTTTTCAACACGCCGGGAAAACTCGCCCGATACACTGGGGCCGCGATCAGCACTGCCATCGCTCCCGCGATCCGGTCGACCGCTCGGCGGGTATCTGCGCTGTAGCGATCGAGCAGCCGGCCATCGCAGGTATCGATGCTGGTTTCGGCGAGGTTCATCACATCGATGTCGAGTCCCGCGGCATCGTCGCGCAGTGCTTGCGCTGTGAAGGCCATCGCCGCGGCGAGCCGGCCGGGCGGCGTTGCCGCTCCGATAAGCATCAAAAAACGCGGATTTTCAGCCATCGCTAGACTTCCCTATTTGGACTTGGCGCAGCAGCCTTTCACAGCAAAGGAGCATGGGCTGTGCCAATCCACGCGAGCTGCCCAAGAGTACGCCTTTCGCAGATGGAGCGGCGGGGCCGGCAGATCGGCCGATCTTGTCGCGAGAGCCCTTAGCGGGTCGGCAAGCTGCGGGCGAAGCGCACGATGCGATGGCCGGCTTCAGCGAGGCGCTGGTCGGGCTCGGTCAGCGAGATGCGCAGATGGCCCGCCGCACTCGGCCCGAAGGCGTCGCACGGCAAAACCGCAACATCTTCGCTTTCGAGCAATGCGCTGGCGAACGGGCGCGCCGCCATTCCGGTGCCGCGAATATCGAGCAGGACGAACATTCCTCCTTCGGGCGGTATCACCCGGCAGTTTGGCGCCGCCGCCAGCATCCCCGACATCAGCTCGGCGCGCCGGCGATAGTCCCCGCGTAATGCCGCCACCTCGGGCAGTTCGCCGCTGAGCGCCGCCAGAGCGCCCTCCTGAATAAAGGGCGGCGTGCCATAGGTCATCGACAGCAACAGCGTGAACAGGTGGCGCGAGAGATCCGGCGGGCCGATGACCCAGCCCAGCCGAAAGCCCGGCATCGCGTGCGATTTCGACAGGCTGGACACGACGACCGTGCGCTCGGCCATGCCCGGCAACGACCACGGGCTCAAATGTGGCCGGGCAAAAGCCAAATCCTCATAGACCTCGTCAGATACCAGCCACAAATCGCGTTTTCGACAGATTTCGGCGATGCCGGCGATCTCCTCAGGGGTAAATACGGCGCCGGTCGGATTATGGGGGCTGTTTATCCACACGACGCGCGTGCGCGGGCCGACGGCACCCGCGACACTGTCGAGATCGGGGTGAAAGCCGCGCGCGGCCAGCAACGGGACCATGACCATCTCGGCCCCGCTGGCGCCGACGACACCTTCATAGGTTGCATAAACCGGTTCGGGAACGACGACCTCATCTCCGGGGCCGGCGAGGCATTGTAACGCGCAATAGAGCGCACCCTGGGCCCCAGTGGTCACAGTCACATTTTCGGCAGTGCATGGCTGGCCGCTCCGCTGCGCGAAACGCGCCGCAATCGCCGCACGAAGTTGTGGAGAGCCAACCATCGGGCCGTAACCGGTGCGCCCCCGACGCAATGCGGCGATCGTCGCATCGATTACCGTGGCCGGGGTCGGCTGATCGGGGTCGCCGATCGTCAGAAAGATCACGTCATGGCCGCTGTCTCGCAGCACGGCGGCTTCCTGCTGAACGCTCCAGGCGCCCCGTCCCGGGCCGGTTAACCTCTCGACCCGCGATGAAAAATGCACTCGGCGCTCCTCAATCGGATTCTGGCCGGCGAGCAGCCATCACTCTCAATACTACCTTGACGGGTAGCTCAGAACAACGCTGAACCGATTGCGATACCGATTATCAGCAGCACTACGAAGACCGCGAGGAAGATAAAGAACAGGATCTTGGCAATCCCGACGGCTGCTGACGCGATGCCGGTGAAACCAAAGATCGCCGCAATGATTGCGATGATCAGAAAGAACAGCGCCAGTTTGAGCATAACGCCTCTCGAATCGGGGTCGGCCGAAGCGCCGGGTAGGCGCTCGACGGTCGGTGGACAGAGACTCGAACGGTGGTTTTCGGCGAAAGGTTGCGGTCGGAGGGGCTTCGTGGTTCGCTGCGAAAAGGGGTGGTCAATTTCCGATTGCGGCCCCGCCCGGACGGCGGCTGTCGCTGACGCCGTACGATCGCGCGTTGCGGATCGCAATCAGCTCGACGGCACCCCACGGCTTTTGCGGAGCAAGTGTGTAGCCGCCTTCGACCAATGCCGCGATCGTCTCGGGCGGCAGGCCGCCATGCTCGTAAAACAACTTGTCGGGCTGACCCTGATAATGGAGCCGGGGTGCCGCGACCGCCTCGGCCGGGGGCATATCGTAGTCGATCATGTTGGACAGCGTTTCGAGCACGGTCGTGATAATGCGCGCGCCGCCGGGACTCCCCAATACCAGGACGACGTGGCCTTCCCTTTCGACCAAACTCGGCGCCATCGAGGAAAGCGGCCTTTTGCCCGGAGCGATCGCGTCCGAGGCACCCTGCGCCAACCCGAAAAGGTTCGGCGCCCCCGGTTTTGCGGTGAAATCGTCCATCTCATTGTTCAACAAAAAGCCGGTGCCCGGCGCGACAACTTCAGCGCCGAAATAGCCGTTGATCGTGTAGGTCACCGAGACGGCGTTGCCGGCGCCATCGACCACCGAGTAATGCGTCGTCTCGGCCCTTTCGCTGGCGCCGGCGGGCGCTGCCGTCGGCCCCCCGGCGCCGGCGTCGATCGCCGCGCGAATACCGGCGGCGTAGCCCTTTGACAACAGCCGGTCGAGCGGGTTCGAAACAAAAGCGGGGTCGCCGAGAAAGGCGTTGCGGTCGGCATAACCGCGGCGCATCGCGGCGACCATCAGCTCGACCGAGCGCGCCGAGTGAAACCCCGCCGCTTTCAGATCGTAGCCTTCGAGAATGTTGAGGATTTCGCAGATCGTCGTCCCGCCCGAACTCGGCGGCGGCGCCGAAATCAGCGCGTAACCCCGATAACTGCAGGACAGCGGCGCCCCTTCGGTCGTGGTGTAATCGGCGAAGTCGCGTGTCGTCAGAATGCCGCCGTTCTTCTGGCTGGCTTGCGCCACTAAGGCGGCGATCTTACCGGCATAGAATGCGTCCGGGCCATCCTTCGCGATCGCCTCGAGCGTCGCCGCGAGGTCCTTTTGGATCAGCCGGTCGCCGGGTTTTAAACGGCTGCCCTCAGGGCGCAAAAAAATCCTGGCGGCGCCCGGGTCCTTCGCGAGCTGGTCAGCCTTGGCGTCGAGCGAGTCGGTGTCGTCGCGGGTCAGCACGAAGCCGTTGCGGGCGAGCGAAATCGCGGGCGCCAACAATGCGGCGCGCGGCAATGTTCCGTATTCGCGCATGGCGCGGTCGAGCCCCATCACCGTCCCCGGCACCCCTGCGGCGAGGTAGCCCAAGCGGCTGAGGCTGGGGACAGGTTTGCCGGCGGCGTCGAGATACATCCGGGCACTCGCCGCCGCCGGAGCGGTTTCGCGAAAGTTGATAAAGGTGTCGCGTCCGTCGGCGAGGTGGATCGTCATAAACCCGCCGCCGCCGATATTGCCGCAACACGGCTCGACAACCGCGAGCGCGTAGCCGACTGCGACCGCGGCATCGATCGCATTCCCGCCGGCAGAAAGAATGCCGGCGCCAACCGCCGACGCGATGCGCTGCGAGGTCACCACCATCCCGTGTGAGGCTTCGACCACAGCCGGCGCCGGTGCGGCCTGCGCGCCGTTGCCGGCCAGTGCCGCGTTAACAATCAGCGCGGCGAGGATGTACTTCATCAACGGTTTAAGGTTTGCCGGTCGTAACCCGCAACCCGCTTATAGCCATCCGATATGGCGATCAATTCGTCGCGGCTTATCACATTATCGATGTCGTCGAATGGCTTGTCGCCGGTGCGCCGATAGACTTCGCGCAAAATCGCGTCGGGCGGATTGGTGCGGTTAGTGCGCACGACATTGGCGGTCGCTTCGAGCCGCTTGCTCTCATAGAGGCGCAATGCCGCAATCGGGTCATCTCGGTTGTCTTGCAGGCAATCGGTTAGGGCGCGGGCATCGAGGATCGCCTGGCCGGCGCCGTTCGAACCGCGCGGCACCATCGGATGCGCAGCATCGCCCAGCAATGTCATGCGGCCGAAACTCCACCGTGGCAGCGGGTCCTGATCGACCATCGGAAATTCCAGGATCATGTCGGCGGCGCCGATCATCGCCGGCACATCAAGCCAGTCGAAGCGCCAATCCTTAAACGCATCGACAAAATCAGCGAGCCGTCCCGGCCGGTTCCAGTCCCGCGCCTTGTGCTCCGGTGTCTCGATCTCGGCGACCCAATTGACGAGCTGCCGACCCTCGGCGTGGATGTCATTGCGGATCGGATAGATCACCATCTTTCCGCCAGTGAGCCAGCCGGCGCGCACCATCGACGCCCCCGACAAAAATGGCGGCCACCGCGTCACCCCGCGCCACATATTGTAGCCCGAGTAGAGTGGCTCGCCTTCTTTGGGATAAAGCTGCTTGCGGATGACCGAATGGATGCCGTCGCAGCCGATCGCGACGGTGCCATGCTGCGGCGGCAGCTGCTCCCCGGTTTTTGCATTTTCGAAATGGAGGGTGGCGCGATCGGATGCCTGGGAAAACCCGACGCAGCGCCACCCGGTCAGTAGCCGATCGGCTCCGGCGCGCCGAGTGAAGGCAGTGGCCAAGACCTGTTGCAAATCGCCGCGATGAATCGAAAATTGCGGCCATGAATAACCGGCGGCGCGGCCCAATGGTTCGCGGTAAATCAGCTGTCCAAAGCGGTTAAAAAAACACGCTTCGGCGGTGGTGACCCCGACTTGTGCGAGGGCTTCTTCGAGATCGAGTGCGGCGAGCTCGCGCGTCGCGTGCGGCAGCACATTGATGCCGACCCCCACTGGCGTGATGGTCGCCGCAGCCTCGTAGATCCGGCATGAAATGCCGGCGCGGTGCAATGCCAGCCCCAAGGTCAGGCCACCGATGCCCGCACCGACAATCACCACGTCCATAGCGGGTCTCCGAGCCCGGCGGCGGAAAACTCAGGCGTTGCCGCGCTGCTCGCGCCACAGCCCGAGCTTTTCCTGCACCGGCCGATCGGAATAGCTGAACAGCACCGCGTCGGCGGCGGCCTGATGGCTGACGCTGACCCAGCTCGGCACGACAAAGATATCGTGCGGCTCCCAGTCGAAGACCCGGTCACCGACGCGGGTTTGTCCCGATCCCTCGACAGCGACAAAGACCGTCGCGTCGGTCGCGCGGTAGGGCCGCGTCGCAAAGCCCTCGGGCAACAATTGAACAAAGGCGCCGATCGTCGGCATCGCAAAATCGCCGCTCGCCGGGTTGACGTAGCGCAATTTGTGGCCGTGGCACGGATCGGGGGCTTCGTTGCGGCTCAGCACCTCCAGCGACTCGCGCGAGCGGGCATAGGGATAATTGAACACCGGTGAGGTCTTGACCGCTGGCTGCCAATCGACCGGTAGCAGGTTGTTGGCAAAACGCGCGGCATTGTCGCCCTCGGGCCGGGTGATCGCCTGGGTGTCGGCCGCGCCGGGCTCGGCGAAACTGGCATCGAGCAGGCGCACGATCGGAATGTCGAGCCCGTCGAGCCATACCATCGGCGCTTGCAACTCGTTGCCGTGGTCGTGCCAGGTCCACGAAGGTGTGATCACAAAGTCGCCGGGGTGCATTGTCGTGCGCTCGCCGTCGACCGCGGTATAGGCGCCGTCGCCCTCGATAATAAAACGCAATGCCGACTGCGTGTGGCGATGCGCCGGCGCCACCTCGCCCGGTAGGATCAACTGCAATCCGGCAAACAAGGAGTGAGTGATCGAGGTCTGGCCTTTGAGCCCCGGATTTTCCAGGATCAAGACACGCCGCGTCGCCTCTTCGGCGCTGATCAGCTCACCGGCGCGCATCAAATGGGGCCGCACATCGCGGTAATGCCAGATCGCCGGCTCGACCGGCGTCACCGGTTGCGGCGTCACCAGCGCGTGCAGCCGCTCCCATAACGGCGCCAGATTGCCGCCGCTGATGCGCTCGTAAAACGCTTCGCGCTCGGGTGTGCGGGCGGCAGCTTGCTCCATCGCCATGTTCGATCCCTCTGCGTCTACGCGATTGGATGCTCGAAGCTATGGGTTTACTCCGCGGCGGCCCGTTCCTCGCGCTCCCCGAGCGTAAAGCCGATTTTAGCGAGATCGGCGATCAATGACGCCGATTGCGCCCGATCGAGTGGGACCAATGGCGGGCGCACTGCGGCCCAAGCCGGGTCGTTGTGGAAATGGGCAACGACGCGTTTCAGCGCCGGGACCATCGGGTAAGCCTGCATCGCCTTGCGGACAGTCGTGATTTCAGCCTGCAACGCATCCGCCTGCGGTCCCTGCCAATTGGCGTAGACCTTGGCGATACCCGGCACGTTGATATTGCCGGAGGCGGTGATGCAGCCGACCGCACCCTTGCGCAACCCGTCGAGCAGGAACACTTCCGACCCTGGAAAAACCGCAAAACCGGGATAGCGGTCGAGCAATGCCGCGGTGTTGTTCCAATCGCCCGAGCTGTCCTTTAGCCCGACAACGGTTTGCGGATAGGCCCTGATAAAGCGGCCGACAAGGTCGAGCGAGTAGCCGACCACCGCCACCGGCGGGATATGGTA
This sequence comes from uncultured Alphaproteobacteria bacterium, assembly GCA_963777435.1. GTDB lineage: Bacteria > Pseudomonadota > Alphaproteobacteria > ATCC43930 > CGMCC-115725 > AP-15. The sequence goes on along the minus strand of CAVZQT010000002.1, from coordinate 832,148 downwards.
GAGATAGACGCGCAGCGCCGACGAGCCGACCCTGTCGATGACGCCCGACACAAAGGCAAAGATGCCGTCATCGCTGACCGGCTTGTAATAAAACGGCGGCAGCATCAACACGCCGCCGCAGCCATGCCCAACCGCATGCCGCATCAAATCAACGGCGTCGGTCATCGCGCAGGCGCCGGTGCCCGGCATCAGCTTTTCCGCCGGTATGCCGGCCTCGATCAGACGGTCGAGCAGCCCCATCCGTTCGGCTGGCGACATCGAATTGGCCTCGCTCGTCGTTCCAAAGATCGCAAGGCCGTTGGCGCCCTGATCGAGCAGCCAGCGGCAGAATGCGATAAAACGCCCGGCATCGGGTTCGCCAGTCGCGGTAAACGGGGTCAAAACCGGGACAAGCACTCCGTGAAACGGCTGCGCGGTCATCTCTTGCGGCTCCTCTGCGCCAACATCGCCAATTGCGGCAATAAGCGCGGCATGGCACCTGGCGTCAAGCTCGTCGGAAGACGAGCAGCCTCCGCACTGCTTTGTTGGTACCGGCCGGCCTTCGCCAACAATTCTTGGCCCACCGCTGGAGGCAGACGATCAATTGGAACTGCTACGATAAGTGAGTTTTGCCCCCGCCAGCGTCGCCCAATCAAAGGAGGCCTCGCAGCCTGATGACCAACGATGCCGAACACGGCCCAGCACCCGAGTGCAGTTCGGAAGCCGCTATCACCCATCCTGAAGAGATGCAAGCGACCGTCGATCTTCGGATCGGCAACGCTGTCTCGATCAAGGCCACAGCGCGCGCGACGCCAGCCGGCCTCGTCGCCGCCGCATTGGTAATCTCCGCAGTCGTTATCCCGCTGGTCTGGCTTTTCAGAACCCGAGCGCGCGAACAAATCCGCGCCGCCTAGTCGAGGCAGGCCAGCTCAAAGCACCGTCAGCATTTCGGCGACGAGAGGGTGGCGTACGATGTCGGCATCGCCGAGGCGGACAACCGCGACATCGGCTATTGGTTCGAGCCGGTTGGCGATTTCGTTAAGGCCCGAGAGCCCGTCGAGCAGATCGCTCTGGTCGGGGTCGCCGGTGACGACCATGCGCGCGTTGGCGCCGAGCCGGGTCAGCAGCATCTTGATCTGGCCATAGGTGCAATTCTGCGCTTCGTCGATGACGATAAACGCGTTGTTTAAGGTGCGGCCGCGCATATAGGCGATAGGTGCAATTTCGATCGCCCGCTCGCCGATCAGCTGCTTGAGCCGCTTGCCGCCGAGGCGTTCATTGAGTGCGTCGTCGAGCGGCCGCAGATAGGGGGCGAGCTTGGCGTTCATATCCCCCGGCAGATAGCCGAGGCTTTCGCCGGCCTCGACCGCAGGGCGGGTCAGCACAATGCGCGCCACGGCGCCCGACATCAGCGCATCGACCGCCGCGCTGACCGCGAGATAAGTTTTGCCGGTCCCGGCAGGCCCGAGCGCGATCGTCAAATTGTGCGTCCCGATCGCCGCCATCAACCGGCGTTGGCCGTCACTCTGGGGGCGGACCTTGCGGCGCCAGCTCTGCTCGCGATCGCCATCGACTACTGGTGTAACGGCATAGCCGGCTTCGGCAAGATGGATGACCGAACCGGCGTTCGCCCAGCGCTTTCCCATCATCCCCTCCCGCAGCAACAATCACATTCTGCCATCCTACCACTAATTGAGTTAAGTGACAGTAACACTACAACATTGTGGCTTGGGGAAAGGGCAGCCTGCCGTGAGCAGCCATCGTCTGCAAATCAACTCAGCCGAACGTATTCGTAATTCGCCGGCAAATTGTCGATGCCGATCTCCGGCGCGGCAAGCCACCCTGCCATCTTTCCGGGTTCGGTCACTCTTTGCATCAATGACGCGATAAAAGTGCGGTCATCAGGGCTCGGCACCCAACCCTGCTGGCGCACCGCCCATTCTTTATCGGAAATCGGCTGTCCCTGCGGATCGGTGTGCACATCGGCCCATACCCCGACCGAGCGCCGAAAGCGCGGACTGGGCAAGGCCAGCCGGAAATCGTACCCGGCGTCGCCGATCAGTCGGTTCCACGCCCGAATCCCGATATCGCAATCGGCGATATAAGCGATGCGCGTGACCTCGTTCAGCGCGTTGCGCATCGGCACCGGCTCGGGGATAACCCGTCCGTTGCGGTCGGGGATATCGATCGGCAATCGTTCGTCCAGGGCCAGATGATCGCTGAACTGAGCTTCGTCGGGGCGGCCCTTGATGCCGGTCGCGAAATAGGCCGCGGCATTCGACGAAATCTCGGCGCCAAACAGATCGAGCGATGAGCTGAACCAGAAATTGATGTAGCGCTGCAAAGTCGGCAAATCGATAGCACCTGCGGCGCGGATCGCGGCCGGGTCTTCGCTGCCGATCGCCTTCATGACCTCTAGGGTTCGTTTGACGACCCGGGTGATGCCGGTGCGGCCGACAAACATGTGATAGGCTTCTTCGGTCAGCATAAACCGGCAGGTCCGCGACAGTGGATCGAAGGCGCTTTCGGCGAGGCTCTTGAGCTGATAGCGGCCGTCACGGTCGGTAAAATAGGTAAACATGAAGAAGCTCAGCCAATCGGCGATCGGCTCGTTAAAGGTGCCGAGAATGCGGGGCTTGTCGGGATCGCCCGAATGGCGCGCGAGCAATTCCTCCGCTTCCTCGCGCCCGTCGCGGCCAAAATACGCGTGCAGCAAATACACCATCGCCCACAGATGGCGGCCTTCCTCGACATTGACCTGAAACAGATTGCGCAAATCGTAGAGCGACGGGCAGGTCAGCCCTAGCAGGCGCTGCTGCTCGACCGAGGCGGGCTCGGTGTCGCCCTGTGTGACAATCAGCCGGCGCAAATTGACGCGGTGCTCGCCCGGCACCTGCTGCCACACCTTTTCGCCATACGAATCGCCAAAACCGATCCGCCGGTCGGGCACCGGGTCGGCGAGAAAGATGCCCCAGCGGTATTCCGGCATCCGCACCATGCCGTACTTCGCCCAGCCTTCGGCATCGACTGCGACGGCCGTGCGCAAATAAACCTGATGATTATGCGATCCACTCGGCCCCATCTCGCGCCACCAATCGAGAAAGTGCGGCTGCCAATGTTCGAGCGCTCGTTGCAACGCACGGTTGTCGTCGAGCCCAACATTGTTCGGGATCATCTGCTGATAATCGATCGCCATATCGCCCTGTCTTTGTCTTTCTCGCTGTCGGCCCGGCGCGCCGGTTTAGCGCGCTATTATAAAACGGCTCACGGAAAAAGCTTGAACGAACCGTAGCGGCTCTACGCGCGCGCGGTTACCGAGGGTTTAGTTTGTTGGCCGGCGAAATCCTCATCCGCGAGCGCGATCGGGGAGCCGTGCGGCGTACGCTGGGCCGCATGCTGCCAGGCAGCGCGATAGCGCGCCAAGATCGCGGGGTCGGTGGCGCCTTTCTCAGCGACGATATGTTCGAGGGTGGCGAGCCAATGATGGTAGTAGGTCTCGCCGGTGTCCGGGTCGCCGGCCATCTGCGCGCGCTTGATCTCGTCGGCCAGCGCCGCGGCCCATTCGGGCCAGGTGAACAGCCCGCGCTCGTGCAACGCCACCGCCATCGCAAAAGCCTGCGCCTCCCATGGCGCCTTGAACACCGGGCCGCCGGGCCCGCGCGGCAGGCCTGGAAGATCGGCGGCGATCTGCCGGGCCGCATTCATATCGGATCGAGATAGGGCTCGAACGCCTCGATTGACACCTTGACCCCGGGGTCGGCTTCCTCGCCCCACAATTCACGCGCGGTAAACACAACCGTGTAGAGCCATTGCGGGCTTTCGCCAGCGCCGAGTGCGGCGGTATCGGGGAAAACGTGGCAGCCGCGGACTGCCTCGACCGTGCCGGTCTTGGACCGGGCATAACGCGGCAAACGGGTATGGGTCGCGGGGTTGATATTCTTGGTGCGCACCCGGTCGCCTTCCTTAAAGCGCGCCGGCTGATTAGTCGGGCGGGCGAAGTCGCCGCGCATCAGGGTCTTCTCGACATCGGCTGCGGTCAATTTGCGCGGCAAAGCCGCGCCCGCGCGCAGCGAATGACCGGCGGCGATCTCGTCCGCGCCCACCAAACCATGCCGTTGCAGCCGGTGTTCCAGACCGAGAAACCAGCGCCGGTAATAGGACGAGCCAAGATAATCGAGCGGCGCCAGGGCTTCGAGCGAGGCGCGCCCGGCATCGATCGTCCACAACCGGGTAAAGCCCATCGCTCGCTGCATCGCGAGGACGCGCCCCTCCCAGCGTTCGTGAAAGGGCGGCTCGTTGGGCTCGACCTCGACCGGGCCAAAGCCGTGCATGCCGCCCATATCGTGGATCGAGTTGGTCATGCTGCGGCGGTCTCGTGCGGCGCTTTGGCGAGACCGGCGCCGATCATGCTGTCGCGGGTGATGAGCTCGGCGAGCCGATCCTCGCTCCACCCTTCGGTGCCGGCAGGGCGCATCGGCACGACGATAAACCGTGTCTCCGCGGTCGAATCCCAGATGCGGATCTCGGTATCGGGCGGCAGCCTCACGCCAAAATCGGCGAGCACCCCCTTCGGGTCAATGACCGCACGTGAGCGGTAGGGGGCCGATTTGTACCACACCGGCGGCAGCCCCAATACTTCCCAGGGGTAGCAGGAGCACAGGGTGCAGACGACGAGATTGTGGGTATCGGGTGTATTCTCGACCGCGATCAGATGGCTGCCGACCGGGCTGGCGTAACCCAACGAATTGGCCGCTTCGGTCGCATCGGCCAATAGCCGCCGCTTGAAAGCGGGGTCCGTCCAGGCGTGGGCGACGAGCCGCGCGCCATTCTTCGGACCGATCCGGGTCTCGAACGCCTCGACGATCTGGTCCAAGGCCGCTGGGTCGACATAACCCTTTTCGGTCAGGATCGTTTCGAGCGCCCGCACGCGCGCGTCCATCTCGGACAATTCCGAGCCGTGGGCGTGACCATGCGAATGAGTGTGGTCGTCAGGCATTGCAGCTGGCCCTCAATGGTTTCGACCCGATCGCGGAAAGGCCCCGGATTACCCGCTACCGCGTCTCTTTGTGTAGCCGCGAGTGACGATGCGGGCAACTCCCCTCGCGACGGTTTTAAGGGAACCTCCATCGGGTGGCGCTTGCTCGGTCAGGGTTGTCCGCATCGGTTGGTTAGCGCACAACTTCTCGCCGTTTGGTAGAAAGCCGGTTAAGGGGAGACAACAATGGCCGAAACACATTTTTGGCAGGCGCTGAGCGACACCATCCATCGAGCCGTCAATCTTCGCGTTATTACCATTGTCGGCGATGCGGAGGTCGAGGGAACGTTGGAGGGGCTGCAGGTAACGGCACCAGCGGCAAATTCCGGGACATTGGTGACCGACATCAATATCGTCGGCGGCGACATTACGTCGATCGTGAGCGAGAAGTTTCTTGGCGCCGATCACGCCGATTTGCGCGCCGCACACCAGGCATCCGTTACCCAGGCGCAGGACATTGTCGCGCGCAACATTGGGGTCCTGGTGTCGGTCGCCAAGGAAATCGGCAATCAGCTTGGCGCGCTTCCGGCTCCGTCCTCGCAGACCCCGGTTCGAGCAACCGCAACCGAAGCCGGCAGCGCTGCGGCGCTGCCGCCGCGCCTGGCATCATAGCAGGCCTCGGCGGCAAAACCGGGGGCAGCGATGAATTCGGGTTTCGACCTGACCGGGACGGCGCGCAGTCTGCTCAATATCGAGGTCAACACGATTGTGCGAGAGTGCATGACGGCCGAGCCGATGCCGCCATTACCGCACGCGCTGCTCGATATTGCCGGCGACTACGCCCGCGAGCTTTGCTCCCAGGGAGTGAACCTGCCGGCCTATTTCGCGCCGCCATTGACCGATCCCAGCGGCATTGCGCTGTCATGGCTCGACAACCCCGGCTCGGTCAGCGATAGCCTTACCGTATCGGCCGACACTTTCGACCGGCTGCGCTGGGCGGCAAAGAACGCGAGTGGAGCGCAAGGGCGCGAAGCGGCGCGGATCACCGCCGCAAAACGCGGGCTGCTCGATCGGATCGTCAACAATTGCGACGAAATCAAGGAGATGTTCAAACGCTTTGGCCCCAGCATAGAGCCGTTTCTCGGCAAGACGCGGGCGCAGTTGGTCGGCATGAAAATTAAGCGCGGCGGCTATACGATCGAGGTCGATGATCTGATCGAATTGCAAAAGATGTGGGACATCGGCGTTGAGGAGATCGTGGCCCAAACCATGGTGCACGTGACAGGCAATGTGACGATGCGCGTGCAGAGCGCTTTGGGCCGTCCCGGGTCGGAAACCCTGTTCGCAATCCATCGCAACAGCACCGATGTCTCGATCGCCTGCTGGCACTATTTGCTCGACATCATCCGGGAGATTGCCGGGGCAACCGTCCGCGTTCTGTTGCGCGGGGCCCGCTGAGCGCAGCGAGAGCGGCTGATCGTGTGGGGCTGGCCCGCTTCCGTCGCCAGCGACATGACCGCATTGCGCAAGGCGGCGAGTTCGGCGCGCGGCGGATTGCCGGCCGCCTGGCGCGACCTCCGGCAGTTGGTGGCAGATCGCCGCGTCACCATCGACACGGAGGCACAGACCGAGACCGGCGAGCAGATCGTATTGCGAACCCAGATACGTCTCAGTGGCGACGTGCAGACCGACATCCTGCGCGATTGGCTGCGTACTGCGCCGATGGAAGCGACCAATGACATTCTCGCAGCGCATTTCCGATCGGTAAGCGCCGCGGTAGAGGGCTGGGCGGCGGTCGGGGCGGGAGCACGGCTGGGTTCGCTTCTCGGCGTCGCATTGGGCATGATCCCAGTCGCCGTGTTCATAACGCATCATGCATTGCAAGGCGGGTGGCATGCGCTGATACGGCTATCGCTGACGAATTGGTGGGCATTGTCAGGCATCGCAATTGCCGCCCTCGGCTTATTGCTGCGTCGCACGCTACGGCTGTGGATACAATGGAAATTCCGCCGCGGACTGTAGCGTCGGAGCATCACAATACCGTAACTACAGCAGTGCGCTCCCCCGAGTCGCTATGATTGCGAGCTTACGATAATAATACGCCATCCCGGCGCCACCCCGGCGGAGGACGGGGCCCACTTTTCCAGCGCTCGGCAGGCCGATTAGTGGATCCCGCTTTCGCCGGGAAAGCGGTCGGCGGGTTCGTCTAGGGTCGCGCGCGCCGGTCGCTACGGACTCGTCATCAAACTCCGCGGGGAATTTTATCGAAAACCGAGCCCCCCTTTTCTCGGCTGGGCGCCGTGGATCGCGCGCCAGACGCGCTCGGGGGTGGCCGGCATGTCGATGTGGGTGATGCCGTATTCGGCGAGCGCGTCGACGAGCGCGTTCATGACCGACGGCAGCGCGCCGGCGCAGCCGGCCTCGCCGCAGCCCTTGGCGCCCAATGGATTGGTCTTGGCCGGCACCGGATGGAAGGCACTATCGAACATCGGCGCGTGCTCGGCGCGCGGCATTGCGTAATCCATGTAGGAGCCGGTTAATAACTGCCCGTGCTCGTCATAGACCGTGCTTTCGAGCAAGGCCTGGCCGATCCCTTGCACGATGCCGCCATGCGCCTGACCAGTGACCAGGAGCGGGTTGATCACGACCCCGAAATCATTGACGAAGGAGTATTTGACGACCTCGACTTCGCCGGTTTCGGGGTCGATTTCGATCTCGGCAATATGGCAGCCGTTTGGGAAGGCGGAGGGTGGTCCGTCGCTGATATTGGCGACATCGAGGGTTTGCGGCAGCCCCGCCGGCAATTCGAGCCCGCCACGGATCTTTTCCGCCAATTCCATGATGCCGACCGAGCGGTCGGTCCCGGCAATGACAAAGCGGCCGGAGCGGAATTCGATATCGGCCGCCGCCGCTTCCAATACATGGGCCGCGATCTGCCGGCCGGCCTCGATGCATTTATCGGCGGCTTCGACGATCGCGACGCCGCTCGTCATCATCGATTTCGAGCCGCCGGTGCCGCCGCCGGCGATCAATTCGTCGCTGTCGCCCTGCAATAATTTGATCCGGCTGAACGGGATCCCGAGCCGTGCGGCCAATACCTGGGCAAACGGCGACCAATGGCCCTGGCCATAATCCAACGTGCCGGTGATTAGGGTGACGTCGCCATTGGTCTCAAAGCGGATGCCGCCCATTTCGCGGCCCGGTGGGCCGGTCAGTTCGAGATAATCGCTGATGCCGCGGCCGCGCAATTTGCCGCGCTTGCGGCTATCCTCCTTGCGCGCGGCAAAGCCGTCCCAATCGGCGAGCCGCAATGCCTCGTTCAATAGATTGGTAAAGTCGCCGCTGTCGTAGAGCGTGCCGTTTGGCGCCTTGTATGGCATCGCCTCGGCCGGGATATGGTTGCGGCGGCGCAATTCGACCTGGTCGATCCCCATCTCGCGGGCGGCGGTATCTACCAGCCGTTCCATGTAATAATTTGCCTCGGGCCGGCCGGCGCCGCGATACGCCCCGACCGGGGTCGTTGTCGTAAAGACGCATTTGGTCGAGACCTCGATCAATGGCGTCTTGTACACCCCGAGCGTGTTTCTGACCGCGTTCCGCGTCGACGGCCCGGGTGCGCCATAAGTCGAGCCGAGATCGCCATAGCCGTTGAGCCGCACCGCAAGAAAATGCCCGTCCTTGTCGAGCGCCAATTCGGCGGCGAAGTCGGCGTCCCGGCCATGCGTGTCGGAAACAAAGCTGCCGGAGCGATCGTCGGTCCATTTGACCGGACGCCGCAATTCGCGCGCCGCGTGCAGGATGCAGTAATATTCGGGATAGGTCGGCTGCTTCATGCCAAACGAGCCGCCGACCCGCTCGGTTAAAATCCGCAATTTGTCGCGGCCGACGCCAAACACGCCGGCGACGTAATTGCGAAAGCCAAAGACACCCTGGCAGCCGACATGCAATGTCCAATGCTGCCGCTCCGGCTCGTAATCGGCGATCGCGGAACGGGGCTCCATCGCATTGACGACGATGCGGTTGTTGCGCAGCCGCAATTTTGTGACATGGGCCGCGCTCGTAAACGCGGCATCAACCTTTTTAGTATCGCCGAAATGAAAATCGAGCCCGACGTTATGGGGCACTTCGTCGTAAAGGACCGGCGCGTCGGGGGCGTCAGCCTCGGCCGGTTCGGTAACGGCCGGTAATGGGTCGATGTCGATCGTGACCAGTTCGGCGGCGTCCTTGGCTTGCGCTTGTGTCTCGGCGATAACCGCGGCGACTGCCTCGCCGACATGGCGGACCTTGTCGGGCGGCAGCGCATAATGCGTCGGCGTCAGCATCGGCTTGCCGTCACGGCCGTTCATAACCTGGCGCGCCGGCAACGGCCCGATCCCGCCCTTGGCCAATTCCTCGGCGGTATAGACCGCGAGCACCCCCGGCATCGCGCGCGCCGCCGCGGTGTCGATGCCACGGATAACGCCGTGCGCCATATGGCTGCGCACCATGACCGCATAAGCTTGGCCGGGGAGGTTGATGTCGTCGGCGTAATGACCTTCGCCGCGCAACAGCACCGGGTCTTCGGCGCGCGGCACCGGTTGCCCGACCGCGAATTTCTCCTCCGGCCCGAGCAAGGCCGGATCGATGTAATCATCCATCGCTAATCCCTTTGCGCATGCATCGTCGGTTGGCTTCAGGATATAGCTAACCGAGGCAAGGCGGGGGAGGGAAATCGGAATGCCGGACGCGAAACCACAATTATACCGAGACCTTGCCGTACAACTCGGCGCGTTGCTCGAAGGCGAAGGCGATCCGGTCGCCAATGCCGCCAACATGGCGGCATTGCTTTGGCACGGCCTGCTCGACCTGAACTGGGCCGGGTTTTATTTCCGCCGGGGGCGGGAGCTCGTGCTGGGCCCGTTCCAGGGCAAGCCCGCCTGTGTGCGGATCGCGATCGGATCAGGCGTATGCGGTGCCGTCGCGGCGCGCGGCAAGCCGATCGTGGTGCCGGATGTGCACGAATTCCCGGGTCATATCGCCTGCGATCCCCTCTCGCGCTCGGAGCTCGTCGTGCCGCTAATCGAGAGTGACACGGTGCTCGGCGTGCTCGATCTCGATAGCCCGGTTCTCGGCCGTTTTGACATGGCCGACCGAGCCGGCTGCGAAGAATTGGCAGCGCTCTATGTGGCGCACTGTCGCCGGTCGACGCCGGGAGGGGCCCAGGGAGAGGCTGACGGCATCGACCCCGAATCCCGGTGCCGGCTCCCGTTGCCGCGCCGCGAGGATCTCGATGTCGAGGGCCAACGGATTTACGATCGCCTCGCCAACCCCGATGGCGGCACTTTGCGCGGGCTCAAGGGGCCGGGCGGCATTCAATTGCACAGCCCCGAACTGGCGCGTCGTTCGCGGCCGGTTAATCACTACCTGCGCTATGAGTCAGGGCTCGGCGGCCGGGCGCGCGAACTCGCGATCCTGGCGACCGCGCGCGAGCACGGCAGCCAATTCGAATGGGCCGCTCACGAATCTGCCGCGCTTGGCCGAGGGCATCGCGCCCGAACTGATCGACCTAATCCGCTGGCGCGGCGACACCGCCGGCCTAGCCGAGGCCGACGCGATCGTCATCGACCTGGCCCGCGAAATCTTTGCCGCCCGCCACGTCTCGCCGCAGACCTTCGCCCGCGCATTGCAGCAATTTGGCTCCCGCCAACTCGTCGACCTCGTCGCGCTGATGGGCAATTACGCCGCCACCGCCGCCTTGCTGACCGCCTTCGCGATGCAGCTCGACGAGCACCAGCCGCCGCGGCTGCCGGGGCTGCTCTTAGGCCACAGATAACCTCGGGTCATCGAAGCGCGACCTTACAGCCCTAGGTCGGATCACCGGTTCGCGGCAAGGTAACGCGCCGTCCGGGTTTTCAGAGAAGGTCCGCAGGGCGTGGAAAGCGGTCGTGCGTTAACCACGTGCCGCCCCCACCCGGTTGCGCCTATAGCGGACCTCGATCGAGCCGTAGTGTGAGCGGCACGCCCGTCTATTCGCCGGCTTCTTTCGGAAAATGCTGTTCCAGTAAATAAAAGGTCGGCCACATTTAGGATATCCGACATGTTTTGAATGATTTAAATTACTCCTCGTAAAAGTTGAGATCGACACCATGTTGATTAAAGCTCATCTGGGCTTCGAAAAGGTGTCTGCTAAATGTATATTTCATCGGCAGAAAGCCGGGCCAAAGGATTCCTGAGATGGGCTGACGCTCACCGGCCGGAGAACGGCAGCGACAATCGCGCCGGAGTAACCGAGGATCGGGTCGTCACGGCTCTCGATTTTGAAGGACTACCCACGCCGTCCCAGCCCTTGCATCGTGCATAGCTTCGTGCCGCGGGTAGCGGAAGCACCGCAATCGACTTCGATCTCGACCCCGTTATTGCCCGGCGCACTTACATAGCGTCGTTTGCAGGGAGGATAGGCAAATGCCTGTCGATATGTACGCCGAGCCGTTCTATTTGATCATTACCGACAAGGACAACGGAACGTTTTCTGTCGAGGGCCCAATGACCGACGACAGACAATGGAATCACGCGGTCGTCGTCGCCCAGCAATCAGGGCGACAGGTCAGGTGCACCACCGCAACCGGATACTCTGCCGAGGATACGGCTCGAAACTGGCTGCAACGATATTCTGGGAAACAGGTGCTGCCCGGGGCTATCATCCACCCGTAAAAAGAAGGACAACAATGCATTCCCAATCTCAACCCGGCAAGCCAAACCGACAACGCGCGGAAGAGCGGTTCAAGACAACAAAGAAAATCGATCCCGAATTTGAGACCACCGCTCGCGCCCGACAAGCCGAGGCAGAGAAAACTGGGCGCTTGCGGGCGCTCCGGCTCGCCAAGGAAGCAGCCGACAAGGACACCGCAAATCGTGAGGCGGCGGCAGCCAAGGTCCGAGCAGCTGCATCGCGACGCCGCGTTCCAGCAACTCAGGCGCCGAGCCCGTCAGAACACAACTAAACAGCCCGGCGGAATACGAAATGTGCATGTGTCGAGCGACCGCTTGCAATCGCGCGCACTGCCGCCGAGCTTAGCCAACACTTGTTCGTCCATTGCTTAGCAGTCATATAAGCGTATAGCGTTCGTGCTCCGGCATGGAGCTGTGTGACCGAGCACGCGTGAGAGATCCCGCCGGCTAGCGGGGCCTGTGTTCAGTTTCATTCCTGCTTTTATCCGACAGCCCTCATCACGCGGGTCGTCTCCCGAGCCGCCGAGTGCGACCACACTCGCATGCTTTTGCGGCATCCATGACCCTGAAGAGGCGCCGGTTTTGCCCAGCTTTTCTGATTTTGGACTCGCAAGTCCAATCCTCCACGCGCTCGCCGCCGAGGGATATACGAGGCCCACTCCGATCCAGTGCCAGGCGATCCCCAAGGTACTCGAGGGCCGCGATCTCTGCGGCATTGCCCAGACCGGGACCGGTAAGACGGCGGCTTTCGCATTACCCATCCTGGAACGCTTTTCCCATCTGCCGCGAGGGACACCACCACGGGGATGCCGCGCGCTTGTGCTCTGCCCCACTCGAGAGCTGGCGAATCAAATCGTCGATAGCTTCCGCAGCTATGGTCGCGGAACGCCGGTTTCCATGGTCGCTATATTCGGCGGCGTCCCAATCGGGGCTCAGCAGCGACGGCTGGCGTCCGGGGTCGACATCCTGGTCGCCACGCCCGGGCGCCTACTCGATTTGATCGAGCGCAAATCCTTGGCCTTATCGAGCGTCGAGATTCTCGTTCTGGACGAGGCTGACCGGATGCTCGATCTCGGCTTTATCCACGCACTGAAGCGCATCGTGAAGCTGGTGCCTCGGCAACGGCAGACACTTCTGTTTTCGGCCACCATGCCTCGGCCGATCGCTGCACTCGCGGAGGAGTATCTCGACCACCCGATCACCGTAGCCGTGGCGCCGGCCGCGACGACAGTCGATATTGTCGACCAGGGCGTTGTCTTTGTCGCGAGCGCCGAGAAGCGGGAATTGCTTGCGGGATTGCTGGACGACCCGTCGCTCGCGCGGGTACTGGTCTTCACCCGGACCAAGCACGGCGCGGACCGGGTCGTGCGGCATCTGGAAGGCGTCGGCATCGAGGCCACCGCAATTCACGGCAATAAATCGCAGCCTCAGCGCGAACGCGCTCTCGCCAGCTTCCGGGCGGGCCGTACCCGCGTGCTGGTGGCCACCGACATCGCCTCGCGCGGGATCGATGTCGAGTGCGTATCGCACGTCATCAACTTCGAACTGCCCAACGTGCCGGAGGATTACGTCCATCGGATCGGCCGGACCGCGCGCGCCGGTGCAACGGGTACGGCAATCTCGTTTTGCAGCGACGAAGAACGACCCTACCTGCGCGATATCGAAAAGCTTACCCGGCGGTCCCTCCGGGTGCTGCGGTCCAGCACTGAAGCCTCGCATAATGAGCAAATTACCTCGCCCGACGCGCAAAGTAGAAAACGCATGGATGCCCGGCGTCGAACGCCGCAGGTTCAAGCAGGACGGTTCAACGGTTCCCGCAGTGCCCAAAAGCGGCACCAGATTACGACTGCCGAATGACTCCTTGTCCTTGACACCAATCACTATGCCAAAGGCGAATTGAGGGCCGAGAAGGGTCGGAATTAGTCGCAGCGTTCCCGAGCCACAAGCGAGCGTTTACACCACCCCCTTTTCGCGGAGGGCGGCGAGATCGGCGGGGGTAAGGCCGAGGCGAGCGAAGATTTCTTCGTTGTGCTCGCCGAGCTTGGGGGCGACGGCGCGCACCCGGATCGCGTCGCCGATTTTAACAGGCGTGCGGATGTGGGGGACCTCACCCAGTTCTGGGTCGTCCGCGTATTGGATGAGGCCGCGGTGCTGGACCTGGGGGTCGGCGAACAACTGAGCGTAATTGTAGACCGGTCCGCACGGCACGCCGGCGGCTTCGAGAACCCCGACCCAATGGTCGGTCGTACCGGTCGCAAACACGTCCTCCATGACGCCTTCGAGGGCTTCGCGATTAGCCATGCGCGCGGCGTTGGTGGCAAAGCGCCGGTCGTGGCACCACTCGGGATGACCGAGCGCGGCGGCGCAGCGCTGCCAGATCGCCTCGCCGGCGGCGCCGATCATCAGGTAGCCGTCCCTGGTCTTCATCCGCTGGTAGGGCGCGTTCTGGCGATGGCGCGAGCCCTGGCGGGTCGGCTCCTCGTGATCGGCGAGCCATTGCGCCGAGGTCCATGAGCTAAACCCGATGGCGGTCTCGAATAGCGAGCATTCGACGAGACGGCCTTTGCCGGTGCGCTGGCGCTCGTAAAGTGCTGCAAGGATGCCCTGCACCGCCCACATGCCGGTGCCGAGATCGCAAATCGGCAAGCCGACCGAGGTCGGCGGGCCGTCGGGCTCGCCGGTGACATGCATGATGCCACCCATCCCCTGCGCGATCAGGTCGAACCCGCCGCGTCCGGCATAGGGCCCGTCATAGCCGAGGCCGGAGAGCTGGGCGTAGATCAGCCGCGGGTTCAGCGCGTGCAGATCGTCAAAGCCGAGCCCGGCGCGCGGCATCACATTCGGGCGGTAATTCTCGACCAGCACGTCGACGCTCTCGACCAGCCGCAGAAACAGCGCCTTGCCCTCGGGCTGTTTGTAGTCGAGGGTGATGCCCTTCTTGTTGCGGTTAATGTAGCGAAAATACGGGTTGCGCTCGCTGCCGTCGCCCCAGGCGCGCACGGAATCCCCTTTGCCCGGGCGTTCGAGCTTGATCACTTCGGCGCCCATATCGGCGAGGATCATCGTGCAGAACGGCCCCGCCATGTGCTCGGTCAGATCAAGCAACCTGAGCCCGGCGAGCGGGCCACGATCGGCGTCACTCATCGTCATTACTCCGTGTCTTACCGGCATAGGCCGTACCCATTCTTCCAAGCGCGATCCTGTTCGAATACTGGCATCGCGGCTGGGCAAGGACCTGGGAAACGTCTCAAATACAGATCGATGGGTCCCGGCCTGCGCCGGGAAGCCAATTGGTGATCAGCCTCTCACCGACTCGATTGTCGGTAGGCGGTAGCGGTCATCAGGGTCGTCCCAGCCTTTGAAAGCGGGCGGGCGTTTTTCGGCAAAGGCGGCGCGCGAACTCGATCAGATCGCTTTTGGCGCCGTGCTTGTGCAATTCCTTCGCCAGTTGTTGCTGCTCCGATGATGGGGCCGGGCGCATCTGCCGCATCATATGGACCGTGTTGACCCGCGAGGCCGGTGGCAGCGTCAACAGATGCTCGGCCATCACGACAGCGCTGGGGATCAGTTGGTCGGGCTCGACCAGTCGATTGAGAAACCCGATCTCGTAAAAGCGTTCCGCGGTAAAGCGAAAGCCGAGCGCCATTTCCATCGCGATCGGGTAGGGCAGATTGGCGATATGCCCGTGATTGTAGCCGCCCAATAGCCAGCGTTTGGCCTCTGAGACCTCGAACACCGCAACCTTTACGGCAACCCTGAGATCGGTGCGCTCGACCAGCATAAAGCCGCCGCCCATCGCATAGCCGTTGACCGCGGCAATGACCGGCTTTTCGAGCGCCCCGGTCATAAACGGGTCTTCGATGTCGGGGCGATTGCCGCCCGGCCGCCCGACGGCGAGCAATTCCTTCATGTCCTCGCCGGCGCAAAAGGCGCGGCCGGCGCCGGTAAAGATCGCGACTTCGAGCTCATTCGAATGGCGGAACTCGGTCCAGGTCTGGGCGAGCCGGGTGCGCATCTCGTGACTGAGCGCGTTGAGCCGCTCGGGCCGGTTCATGCGCACGATGAGGATCTGTCCCGAACGTTCGGTCTCGACAACGGCCATGACTGTGTTCCTTCTCCAACGCGCGTGACGCGGCAAGCTGCCGAAGGCTACCATCCCCGCCCGGCCAACCGCGAGGAGTTCCGCAAATGGGTGAGCAGATCGAAAACCTGGCGAGCTTTGCCGCCGAGACGCCGGGCCGCGCGAAAGGCGGCGCCGCGGCCGGCAGGAGAAGACTTTCGGCTCTGGTCGGGGTGGCAATGCTTGTCTTGGCATACCCGATCATGGCGGCGCAGCGGCCAGTTGTCGTTGAATTGTTCACCTCCGAGGGCTGCTCGTCTTGTCCTCCGGCCGACGCACTCCTTACCGAGCTGGCGACCCGCCCCGATGTGCTAGCGCTCTCTTTCCATGTCGATTATTGGGACCGGCTCGGCTGGAAAGACCCGTTTTCGAGCCCGTCGGCGACCGACCGACAGCGAAACTACGCACAGCTCCTCAGAACCGGAACGGTTTACACGCCACAAATCGTCGTCGATGGCCGGTGGCAGGCTGTCGGGTCTGACCGCAGCGAAGTCGAAAGGGCGATCGGAGCGGCACGCCAGTCAGAAGCAGCCGTGCCGGTCGCACTGGCGTTCGAACCGGGTCGGGCGCGAGTTACGATCGGAGCGGGCAGCCCGCAGGCCAGCGGTTCAATCATATTGATCGGCTTCGATCGCCGCCAAGTCGACGCCGTGCGAGGCGGCGAAAATGATGGCCGCACGCTGGCCCATGTCGACGTCGTGCGCGGAATGATCGAGGCCGGCCGGTTCGACGGCAAAGCCGGTACGTTCGAAATTCCGCTCGCCTGGCAAGCCGACCGCCTCGCCGTTCTGGTGGAGGCCGAAGACGGCCGCATTCTCGGCGCCGCCACCGCCGACCCCCGGCCGTTCTGAACCGAATTGGCGTTATTGGGCCGTCGATCCGCCATCGACCACAAGCGCCGCGCCGGTCATAAACGCGCTATCGTCCGAAGCAAGGAAAACGATGCCGTTGGCGATGTCCTCGGGCCGGCCGAGCCGACCGATCGGATGGCGTTCAAGGGCGGCTTGGCGCGCGCTCTCGACATCGTTTGTTCCGATATTTCGGGCGCGGCTAACAGAGGTCTGGGCGCCCATATCGGTTTCGATCAATCCCGGATGGATCGAGTTGACGCGGATGCGATAGCCCTTGCGGGCGAATTCGAGTGCCGCGGATTTGGTGAACAACGTCACACCGCCCTTGGTCATCGAGTAAAGCGGATCGAGCTGCGATCCGACGAGGCCGGCCACCGAGGCCAGATTGACGATGGCGCTGCCGTGCGGGCTGTGCCGCGCGCGTTCGCGCAATGCCGGCAGAGCGTGCTTGGTGCCGAGGAAAACGCCGGTCAGATTGACGGCGGCGAGCCGATGCCATTCCTCCAGGCTCGCCTCCTCGATGCTCTTGCCGAGAAAGACCCCGGCGTTGTTGACAAGAATGTCGAGCCCGCCGAATTGGGCGACAGCGGCCGCGACTGCCGCGTCCCAATCCTCCTCTCGGCTGACGTCGAGGTGAACATAGACGCCGCCAATCGCTGCGGCGGTCTCCCGCCCGCGCTCGTCGAGCACGTCACCGATCGCGACCCTTGCTCCCGCTTCGGCCATCAATTTGGCCGTCGCCGCGCCGATCCCCCGCGCGGCCCCTGAAATGAGGGCAACCTTGCTGTCAAGCCGATTCATCGCATTTCCTCCTCGGTGCCGTGCGTCGGTTCATTTATGGGCTATGAGTTCTCTGCGCTCTCTGTCGTTAAAGGAAAAGGCCGATCCGATGAACATCGAACGTCTCGATCATCTTGTACTCACCGTCGCCGACATCGATCGCACTTGCGCGTTTTACACGCGGGTGCTCGGGATGGAAGTGGTGCATTTTGGCGAGGGCCGGACCGCCCTTAAATTCGGCCAGCAGAAGATTAACTTGCATCCCGCCGATCGGATTCCCGGCCTAGTCGCCGACAAACCGACCCCGGGCTCGGGCGATCTGTGCTTTATCACAAGCGTGCCGCTCGACGAAGTCGTCGCTCATCTCGATCGATGCGGGGTGGCGATCATTGCTGGTCCCGGACCGCGCGCCGGGGCGATCGGCACGATTCAGTCGGTCTATATCCGCGACCCCGATCAAAACTTGATCGAGATCTCAAACTATTGATCCGCAGTCGCGGCCGATTTTTGGGACCCAGCAAGAATCCGCCTTAGCAAAGATGTTTTTTGCAAACAAAAAGGCCCGCCGGCATAACCGGCGGGCCCAAAGGTTTAAGGCTTTTTTGGTTAGAACTTGACGCGAACCTTGCCGATCAGGGCTTGTTCCTGGCCATAGATATTCGCGACCGCCCGGCGCTGACCCCACATATATTCGACGCCAGTGTCGACAAATGCTACCGGGCTCCAGATCAAGTTGAAGTGGATGGTCTGCAATTGCCGGTTCACGTTGACGGATGCGACCGGGCCGATCAGATCCGCCGGGACCTGGTACATGGCATAGCCATAGGCCAGGGTCGAACGCAGGTTGGGCAGCCAGAAGTGCTGGTACCCGACGGTGCCCCCGACTTCCTGGATCGGTCTGACAAGAACGCTTGCGGCAGCCGCTGGCGTCGCCGGGGTCACGAGATAGTTGGTCGCGAGACCCGCATTGGTGCCGTCATTGATGTAGCGACCAATGCCGTTGCCGACCGAGAACTGCCACTGGAAGTCGTCCTTGGCATAGCCGAACCAATTCGGCTTTACGTCGCCGGACAGGCCGCCGCCATAACCGACATAGGTCTGGCTGACATATTTCCCGTCATTGATCGACAGGGTCGGGCGCACGACCGCGCGGGCATCGACATGGCCCCAGGGCTGCGACCAATAGGACGAGAACGTAACGTCCGGGGCGGACGCCTTGGTGATGTTGCTCGACAGGGTGCAGGCGGTGGTGCCGGTGATGGCGACGCCGTTGGCGACACAAGGTAGGCTGCCTACGGTTGCCAGGCTGTTGGTCACGAGCGAACCGCCCGTGATGGTTTGATTATTGCCATCCGAGGTAACCTTGCCGGCCGGCGTGATAACGTCGGTTTCAGGCGTTTCCGCCGACACCGAGAAGGCGCTGCCCCAGGGTCCTGCGTAGGTATAGCGAACCTGCGGGATACGCACCACTCCGGCTTCGCCGGCGGGACCGCCAAAGTCCAGGGTTTCGGGATTGGCGTCAGGATCGGAGAAATTCGAGTTTGCCTGACCGGCAAGGAGCCCGCCCAACGTGCCGTAGGCGTAGCGCAGACGCGGGACGAGGCTGTCCGACACCGACGTCTGGCCGCCTGACCCGCTGCCGCTAAAGGCGTTGGTGCCGGCAAAGTCAAATTCGATAAAGGTCCGCGCTTCGCCGTAAGCGGTCGGCGTGCGGGTTTCCACATTGAGGCGCGATTCACGCGGACTTTCGGAGAAGACGCTGTTGCCACGCGAGCTGCCGGTCTGCACCGGCACGAAATTGCCCGGGCTGGGGTAGCCGGGCACCCTCTTGCCTCCGGTGAACAGCGGCATCCCGTTCAAATTACCGGTGTTACCTACCGTCGTGGTCTGGGTGCCGTTGACCGGACCGTTCTGCAGCCAATAGTCGATCGTCTCATCGACAAAGCCGCCGACGCGGATCGAGGTGTCGGTGCCCGGGATCAGAAACGAGCGCGGGAAGCTGCCGCCGACCATCCCCGCGCCGGGGACCGCTGCGGTGCCGTAGGCCGCCGCCCCGGTGGTGCCTGGGGCGGTGAAAGTCGACGGCGGCCCGCCTTGAGCTTGAGCCTGCGCCAATTGATCGATGCGTTGCTGTAGGAGCAGCTGATTGGCGCGCAAATCCGCCATTTCATCGGCGCGCGCCGCGGAGAAAACGGTCAGCACCGCGATACTCGCGGTAAGTCCAGAGATCGCCGCCAGCCGGCCGAGCTTCCTTTTTCTGGTCATCGCTCCCCCGAGAAATCTGTAGTTGCACCAAGCCGAGCGCGCACGCCGGCTGGTCTCTCGCGCGATGATATTGAAGGCCTGCTCTCGATCAAGCGCGGTTTGCCACCATCGTGTTGTTTTCATCTCAGCGTGTCTAAAAAGCAACATAGTGAGTTAGAACTTTGGATTTTAGAACTCTAATCCAAAAATTCCGAGCCCAACAGTTGGACAATGACGCCTAAATTGCCCCTTTTCCGAGCTAGCGCGATGCGCGAGAAGTAGGCTGAGACCTCGCCGCCGCGGGGCTTGAACCCGCCCTCGCTTAATCGTGGTTAAACAGTCGGCAAATTTTCCGACGCGCTATTCGCGGCTCAGTGCGAGATCATCGCTTCCATTAAAAAGCGGACGGCCGCAAAAAGGAGAGGGCGGGTCGCGCTACCTCTACCGGTACGGCTTCAGCCAGCCGGTCTGGGCGAGAGCCAATCCCGCAGTAGAGCGCGAGGCCGCGGCTTCAGCATGCCGGCGTGAACGGGTTTAGAGCTTTCAACCGAGCCGACCAGCGGTGGCGCCGCAATTCCCTCCTGACAACTGCGGCGTCGGTGACCCAATTCAGCTGCAACGAACGGCGCGGCCCGACATAGGGGTGATGACCGTGAAACGAACGGTCGCTTCGCTTGAACGCCAACATGGTCCCGGCGAGCGGCGCGATCTCGCGCGCGTAATCGTTCAGATCGTCAGCCCGACGCAATAGCCGCAGCCGCCCTTCTGCAGGTTCCCAGACCGAGTTCATGTACAGCAATAGCGTGATGATCTTGGTCTCGGAATTGGTGTGGATGTTGCCGTCTTTTTCGTCCCCCATGCCACGGACGGTCAGCATGGTCGGTCGGCGGCCGAGATCGATCGCGAATTTAGCGGCGATGGCGCAAGTGAGTTCCGGAGCCGTCAAGGCGGCGACTAGGTTTCCGAATCCAATGCCATATTTCAGGCTGTGGGCGGGATAGCTGCCGCCGCTGGAAATGGCGGGGAAATCGGCAACGGCGGCGGCGAGAGCGTCTTTCTGTACAAACTCTTCGACGACCACGAACTCGAAAGGCTCGCGATCGAGCGGCGCCGCATTCAGACGGTCGAAGTCGAGGATAGGCAATCACCCCTCCGATGTTGCAGAACGTCATTAGCTGCGCACCCGGCCGCGTGCAAGCCTCGCTATTAAGAGGTTGCGTCGAAGCAAATTAACGCTTCGCCAGCGTTGTCGTGTGGGTTAGAGGTAGCCATCGCCGCGAGGCGTCTACCGAATAGCCGGGGAAGGCATGGAACAGCGCTGGGGCTTACCCCTCGTTGCTTGGCCATTGCGGCTGCGCCCAAATGTCTGGGATCTCGTGGCGCTGCCGCTGGTCCTTGGCTTGCTGGCGTTGGTCGCTTGGGGCGGGTTGGCGGTCAGCGCCCGTTATCAGGTGGGTCAGCCGCTTGCGATCAGTCTCGATCCCTGGGCATTACCGGCTTATGCGCTGCGGACCGTCTTGCGCATGGCCTGGGCGCTCCTGGCGTCGCTCGTCTTTAGTCTCGGATACGCAGCGCTCGCCGCCAAAAGCCGACAAGCGGAAAAAATCCTGATCCCGCTGCTCGACGTTTTGCAATCGGTCCCGATCCTGGGTTTTCTGTCGATTACAGTGACTGGTTTTATCGCGCTGTTCCCGGGCCGGCTGCTCGGGGTCGAATGCGCCGCGATATTCGCGATATTCACATCGCAGGCGTGGAATATGACGTTTAGCGTCTATCAAGCCCTGCGCACAGTGCCGGGCGAGTTGATCGAAGCTGCCCGCATGTATCATTTGTCGCCTTGGCGGCGCTTCTGGCGGCTCGAGGTGCCGCACGCAATCCCGTCCCTCGTTTGGAACATGATGATGTCGGTCTCGGGCGGCTGGTTCTTTGTCGTCGCCTCCGAGGCGATCACGGTCGCCGGCCACACGATCCTTCTGCCCGGGGTCGGCTCTTATATCGCCGTCGCGATCGAAAAGGAGAATCTGGCGGCGATTGGCTGGGCCGTCTTGGTAATGTTTATCGTCATTTTGCTCTACGACCAGTTGTTGTTTCGTCCGCTGATCGCCTGGTCGCGCCGGTTCCAGCCCGAGATCTCGGCTGACGAAGACACTGTGCGGCCTTGGTTCTTGATCATGCTGCAGCGCGCACGGCTATTTGAATTGGTTCAGGCCGGATTGTTGCAAATCAATCGGGGAATCGACGGCGCCATTGCGAGATTCAGCAGGGCCCGGCATCGCCGATCGGAACGGCGGCCACGGCGAGGTTTCGACCGCCTATTCGATGTCGTGGTCCTGGTACTGTCTGTCGCCGCCGCCATTTGGATTGTTCTTTACATCCGCGCCCATGTCCCAGCGTCCGAGATCGGCTGGGTGTTCGTGCTAGGCATGATCACGGCGCTGCGTGTCCTGGTGCTGATTGCTATCGCGTCGCTGATTTGGGTCCCGATCGGAGTTGCGATCGGGTTGCGGCCGCGCCTTGCCGACCGGGTTCAGCCGATCGTGCAATTCTTGGCCGCTTTCCCGGCCAATTTATTCTTCCCGCCAGTGGTTTTGATCATCGTCCATTTTCATCTCAACCCGGAAATCTGGCTCAGCCCGCTGATGATCCTCGGCACGCAATGGTACATCTTGTTTAACGTCATCGGCGGCGCCGGGGCATTACCCGCTGAATTGCAGCGGGCGGCGCAGAATCTCGGGGTCCAGCGCTGGCTGTGGTGGCGGCGGGTGATGTTGCCGGCGATATTCCCGGCTTATGTGACGGGCGCCGTCACCGCCGCCGGCGGGTCGTGGAACGCCAGCATCGTTGCCGAAGTCGCGCAATGGGGAAATACCGTGCTGACCGCGACGGGTATCGGCGCTTACATCGCCCACACGACCGCCGAAGGCGATACCGCGCGAATCGCGCTCGGGATCAGCGTGCTTTGTATCTACGTTCTGGCATTCAACCGCTTGCTATGGCGCCGCCTCTATGATCTTGCCGCCGAAAGGCTGCGGCTCGACTGACGCGTTCCTGGGAGAGTTTTGTAGATGACCGCTCCGCTGCTGCGCGCCGATGCCGTGTGCAAAACCTACCAAATGCCGGATCACCTGAGCAGGCTGGTGCTGGATCATGTCGATTTTACCCTGCGCGATGGTGAAATCGTTGCGATTCTTGGCAAATCGGGATCAGGCAAATCGACCTTTCTGCGCATCCTCGCCGGCCTGATCCCGACCAGCGACGGCGCGGTCGAGTATCGCGGCAAGCGAGTGACCGAGCCGGTGCACGGCATTGCCATGGTATTTCAGAGTTATGCACTGTTCCCGTGGCTGACGGTGCTCGGCAATGTCGAACTTGGGCTCGAGGCGCAAGGAGTATCGGCCGCCGAGCGCCGGCGCCGTGCCGTCGACGCAATTGATCTGATCGGGCTCGATGGCTTCGAAAACGCCTATCCCAAAGAGCTGTCCGGCGGGATGCGGCAGCGGGTCGGATTTGCCCGAGCACTGGTCGTCAATCCCGATATCCTGCTGCTCGACGAGCCGTTCTCGTCGCTCGATGTGCTGACCGCGGAGACGCTACGCTCCGACCTCCTCGACCTGTGGGACGATCGGCGAATCCCGACCAAGGGGATCGTGCTGGTCTCGCACAATATCGAAGAAGCGGTCGAGATCGCCGACCGTATTCTGATCTTCGGCAGCGATCCGGGCCGCATCCGCGCTGATATCCCGATCTCGCAGCCGCGCCCCAGGCCTTGGGACAGCGCGGGCTTTCGCCATGTCGTCGACCAGGTCTACACCTTACTGACCGAGACCAAGGGCGACGGACGGCGCGGCGCCAAGCCCGAGCCGATCGGGATCGGCTACCGCCTGCCGGATGCGGCGGTGCAGCAGCTTTCCGGACTGATCGACACGCTCCACGACGCTCCCTATCGCGGCCGCGCTGACCTGCCCCACGTGGCCGACCAGGAAAACCTGGCAATGGACGAACTCTTCCCGCTGATCGAGGCCTTGCAGCTGCTGGGCTTTGCCCATATCAGCGATGGCGATATCGAGCTTACGGCGCTGGGCGGCACTTACGCCGAGGCGGATATGCTGGCGCGCAAGCAGTTGTTCGCCGACGCCCTGACCAAGCATGTCCCGCTGGCAGCGCATATCCGGCGCGTTCTCGATGAGCGGCCAGGGCACCGCGCGCCGGCCGCCCGCTTTTTGCGCGAGCTTGAGGACCACCTGTCCGAGGACGAAGCCGAACGTGTGCTTGACACCGTCATCAATTGGGGTCGGCACGCCGAAATCTTTGCCTACGATTACGACAGCGAGGTTCTCAATCTCGAAAACTTCTGACGCGCGCTGGCTCGGCTTTAGCTGCCGCCGTAATAAGGAAGGTACGCCATTTCGTGCTGCGCCAGCTGAGGCGGGATCGGTCGCGCATAAAAAGTGTCGCGCTGGACCGAATTGCGGTTGCCGCCATAGCTTGACCAGCTGCTCAGCGATTCGATTTTGATGTAGGCTTCCTGCCCCGGGGAGAGGGCCAGGTCGGTCGACTGATTGGTGTCGCGTCCAAAGCTGTCCACCGTTACCAGGTATCGGCCAGTTGGCACATCCCGGTAAAAAGATCCTCCCGCGGCAAGCGCATATCCGGTCACGGCGCCGTTGATGCGAACCGTCGCCATGTTAAGGCTTTCCGAGGGGATATAGTCACGGTAGATCCAGATCCGGGCGTGACCCGGAGCGATTGGCGGGACCGGCGCCGCAGGCTCGGAACGCGCGTTTACGGTCATGATCAGCAGGAACGCGGCGATTAGCGGCACGAACCACCGTGCGAAGCTGACCCGAGCAGTCTTCATGTCATCACCTCTGCATCTGTCTTTTTGGTATAAAGCTCCATCCTCCGACCGCTGCCGACACTGGCCTATTCCCGGTCGGAGGAATTAATCTGCAGCCGTTCGTCACTTCTGCGTGATCTCCGCAATGCGCGTCTCACTGCTGCTGATCGCCACATTGGCTTTGAGCGGGTGCATCCAGCCCTCGCTCAGCAAGATCGACTACCGCACCTACAAAATCGATTCAGGCGGCGTCCCCGGGGGTTCCGACGCGCCCAATCGCCGATTGGCCGAACAGGTGTGCCCGAACGGCTATCGTGTGCTCGACGAGAGCGTCCACCGCAATACGCCCGACCGCGCCAGGGATGAGCCCGGCGTCTTCACCACCTGGACGGTTCGCTGCCTCTGAGGGCCCCAATCAACGGGGTCGCAAGGTTGGAAAAGCGATGACATCCCGGATCGACGGGCTGTCGGTCAACAGCATGATCAGTCGATCGATTCCGATGCCAAGCCCGCCGCAAGGCGGCAGGCCGTATTCGAGCGCCGTCACGTAATCCTCGTCGAGCAACTGCGCTTCTTCATCACCGGCAGCGCGCGCCCGCATCTGAGCCTCGAACCGCGCCCGCTGATCCTGGGGATCGGTGAGCTCGGAGAATGCGTTAGCCACCTCCCAGCCATAGATATAAGTCTCGAAACGCTCAGCCAAACGCGGATCGCCGCGATCGGCTTTTGCCAAGGGCGAAATGTCGCGTGGGAAACCGATGACATGCGTCGGGGCGATCAGCCGATCCTCGACCCGTAGCGCGAACGCGAGTTCGAGCGCGTGCCCCCAGCCCGCTTCCTCGCCAAGCGGCTTGTCTGGGGTATTCGCGGCAAGCGCGTTTGCGGCGTTCCGTGCCGACGCAGCATCGAGCGCGAGGAAATCGATTCCGGTCGCTTCCTCGACCAGTTCGGCCATGCTTCGCCGCGGCCATGGTGGCGACAAATCGATCTCCGTGCCGCCATAACCGATTCGCAATGTTCCGAGCACGCTCTCGGCGGCGCCGGTGATCAATTCTTCCGCCAGCTGCATCATGGCGTGGTAATCGACATAAGCCTCGTACAGTTCGAGCGACGTAAACTCTGGGTTGTGTCGCGGCGACAGCCCCTCATTGCGAAAGCAGCGGTTGATCTCGAACACCTTGTCGGCGAGCCCGCCGACAACCAACCGCTTCAGGTGCAATTCCGGAGCAATCCGCAGATACAGGTCGATGTCGAGAGCATTGTGGTGGGTGATAAAGGGTTTGGCCGAGGCGCCGCCGGGAATGGTATGCAGCATTGGCGTTTCGACCTCGAGATAGCCGTGCGTCACCAAATGGTGCCGCAATGCCGCGACGACCTGGCTGCGGCGCCGCAGCGTGTCGCGGCTCTCCGGGTTCATGATCAGGTCGAGATAGCGCTGGCGGTAGCGCAACTCGACATCGGCGAGACCGTGATATTTCTCGGGCAGCGGCCGCAGGGTCTTGGCCAACACCGAAACCGCCGCGGCGTTGACGGTCAGTTCGCCGCGCGGGGTTCGGCGCACGAGCCCCTCGACCCCAATCAGATCGCCGATGTCGAGCAGTCGCACCGCTGCTAGATTTCTCTCATCGAGATAGTCGCGATGGCAGAAGATCTGGATTTTGCCGGAGGCATCGTGGAGGTCGATGAACATGCCGCTGTTGCGGATCGCCCGGATCCGCCCGGCGACGCGCACCTGCTCTCCGGTTTCCGCACCTGCCGCCAGTCCGGCGTAGCGCCGTTCGATTTCCGACGCCTCGTGAGTACGCGCGAATGCATAGGGGTAAGGGTCGATCCCCAGCTCTTTCAGCCCCTCAAGCTTGGCCAGACGGGCGGCGCGCAGCGGATCTTCGGCATCGGTCATATCGCTCTCCGCGGGTTATCCGGCGGCGGCCCGGGATACCGGGCGCGGCGACAGATCGACGATCGCGTCATGATAGCGGCGCAACGTGTTGTGATGGCCGACGCTGACAATCGTCGGCTGCCAGGACGCCTCGCGCAACAGCCGGTAAAGCGACATCTCGGCAGCCTCGTCGAGCGCCGAAGTGGCTTCGTCGAGAAATACGATTTCCGGCCGGACCAACAACACCCGGGCGAACGCCAGGCGTTGTTGCTCGCCAATCGACAATCGCTGCGCCCAGTTCCCCTCTTCGTCGAGCCGGTCGACAAGATGCGGCAGTCCGACCGCGCGCAACGCATCGACAAGACCGTCGCGCGGCACTTCGCCTGCGGCGCGCGGATAAGCAATCGCGTCGGCCAAGGTGCCGAGCGGCAAATAGGGCCGCTGCGGCAGAAACAAGGAGCTGCCATCGGTGACACGGATCCGGCCGCGCCCAAACGGCCACAAACCGGCAACCGCCCGAAGCAAGGTGCTCTTCCCGGCACCCGACGGGCCAGTAACCAGCAAGGCATCGCCGGACATCGCCTTCAGCGCGACATTTTGGTGCAGCGAACGCCCGTCCGGTAGATCGAGATGAAGAGCGTCGATTTCGACCCCTTCGCCGCCGCGCTCGATCGCGATCGGCTGCGGCGCACGCTGCTCGGCGGCGATTTCCTCCATCCGCCCGCCAAACCCGGATAGCCGCTGCACCACCGCCTGATACTGGGCAATTTCGGTGTACGAGGTGACGATAAAGGACAACGAGTCCTGCACCTGCCCAAAAGCCGAAGCGATCTGCATCAAGCCGCCAAGCTGAATCACTTTGTCGAAGTAGCGCGGCGCCGCGACGACAAACGGAAAAACGATCGCCAGCTGCGCGTACCCAGTCGTGAACCAAGTCAGCTTTTTGCGCCGCCTGATGATCCCCCACCAATTGGCGACAATTCGTGCGAACCGGGTTTGGAACGTATCGAGCTCGCGTAATTCACCCCCATAGAAGGCGACATTCTCGGCGTTTTCCCGCAGCCGGACCAGGCTGAAGCGAAAATCCGCCTCATAGCGCTGTTGATCAAAGGTGAGCCGCACCAAAGGATTACCAATCCACCGGGTCAGCAACGTGCCGCCGACGGCATAGATCAAGGCGGCAAAGACCATGTAGCCGGGAATGCTGAATGTCTTGCCGCCGCCGATCGGGATCGCCAGCGCCCCCGAAAGGACCCAAAGAATAGTCAAGAACGACAGCAGCGTGACAAAAGCATTCAGCAAGCCGATCGAGAGGCCGATGGTCATTGTCGCGAAGCTGTCGATATCATCCGAGATGCGTTGGTCGGGGTTGTCGGTAGTCGCCTGGTTCAACTGCATTCGGTAGTAATTCTGGTGGTCGAGCCAGTTGCGCAAATAGCGGTGGGTAAGCCAACGCCGCCAACGAATGTGCAAGATCTGCCGTAGGTACAACGAGTACACCGCATCGACGATCATCGCAAAGGCGATGATCCCGAATATGGCGAACTGGCGCCAGAATTCGCCCCATTTATACTGCTGAAGCGCATTGTAGAAATCGTTGTTCCATTGATTGAGGCGGACATTGAGCCAGACTGAAAACAGATTAAGGGCGACGACGGCGGCCAACAGACCGATCGCCGACCATTTCTCTTCGGATTTCCAATAGGGCCAAGTGAGCTCCCAAGCCTGCCGCAGGAACCCGCGCTCGCTCGCCGACGCCATCAACGCACTCCGCCCATCATACCCAACCCTTAACCGCGAATTATCCGCTCATCGCTGTATAGTATGGCGGCTGTGATTTCCTCGCCTGTTTCCATCGCCGCCGTCGAGCGCCTCGATGCCGCCTCACTTGCGCGCGGCGTTTGTCGCGCTTTGGATCAGCTTGGCTATGTGAGCCTGCTCGAATTTCCACTCGCCAACGGACGGCGAGCCGATGTTACGGCTCTGGGGAAGCGCGGCGACTTGATCATCGTTGAAATCAAGACTTCGCTCGCCGATTTTCGAGCCGACCAAAAATGGCCCTTCTATCGTGACTTTGCCGATCGCTTGTACTTCGCTGTCGCAAATGGTTTTCCAGCCGGACTGATCCCCGAGGATTGTGGCCTCATGGTGGCGGACGGGTTCGGCGCCGAGGTTTTGCGCGAAGGTCGAGAAAGCCCTATTGCCGCCGGCCGGCGCCGCGCCCTGACCCTGAGCTTTGCCCGCGTTGCTGCGGCTCGATTGCGCCGCTCGCTTGATCCCGAAACGACACGCTTAGACAGTATGTGATGCACCGGGATGTGATTGCACCGGGATGTGATTGCACCGGGCCTTGATCAAGCGGAGCGGGCGAAGCGCGCGATTGTGGCGCTCGTGCTGTAGCCCGGCATGACTTCGGCGAGCACGACCTCGCCCCCAGCGGCTTTGACGAGGTCGGCGCCGACAACCTCCTCGACCCGGTAGTCGGCTCCTTTGACAAGCAATTGCGGGCGCATCGCCCGGATCAGCTCGAGCGGCGTGTCGTCATCGAAGATCACGATCAAATCGACCGCCGCCAATGACGCCAGCACCGCGGCGCGCGCCGCCTGGGTCTGCACCGGCCGGGTTGGTCCCTTTAGCCGCGCCGCCGACGTATCGCTATTGAGCCCAACGACCAGCCGGTCGCATGCCATCTTGGCTTGGCGCAGCAATGAGACATGACCCGGGTGCAGCAGGTCAAAACACCCGTTGGTAAACCCGACCCGCAGCCCCTGCCGCCGCCAGCGTTCGACCTGATCAAGCGCGTGAGGTTGCGGCACCACCTTGTCGGTGCTGAAGAGGTCGTGCCCCTCGATCCAGGCACCCAGTTCGCTCGGGTAGACCACCGCGGTTCCGACTTTGCCGACGACGATGCCGGCGGCGACATTCGCCAGCCGCGCGGCCTCGACGGTGCCAATCCCGGCGCCGAGCGCCGCCCCGAGCATGGCAACGACGGTGTCGCCGGCCCCCGATACATCGTAAACTTCGCGCACCGCCGCTCGTTGCGAGTGGATCAATCCATCGTGCTCGACGAGAACCATTCCCTCCTGCCCGAGCGAGGCGAGGACGCCGCGAAAGCCGCAACGGTCGATCAGAGCCCGCGCCGCAGCGACGACCTCGCTCTCGTCCGCGACCGGCATTCCGGTCGCGTGCGCTAATTCGCGGCGGTTTGGCTTTAAGAGATCGGCGCCCCGATAGCGGATCGGATCACCGCCCTTGGGGTCGACAATGACCTTCGCGCCGGCCTCGCGCGCAGCACGTATAATTTCGAGTGCGACACCTTCGGTCAGCACCCCCTTTGCGTAATCGGAGACGATAACGACGGATTGGTCGCTGACGAGCTCGCGCGCCAGCCGCAGCAGATCCTCGCGAATATAGGGGTCGAGCGGAACCGCGGTCTCGCGATCGGCGCGAAGCAGCTGCTGGTTCGCGGCCACATAGCGCGTCTTGACTGTCGTGGTGCGCGCCGGCTGCGCGAGAACATGAACCTCGGCGCCCTCCTGGGTTTCGAGCAAGCGGCTGATCTCGCGGCCGGCATCATCATTGCCGACCACCGAAATAAACGATGCTTTTGCGCCCAATGCCGCGAGATTGCGCAAGACATTGCCGGCGCCGCCGAGGGTTTTCAGCTCTCGCTCGATATTCAGGACCGGGATTGGCGCCTCGGGCGACACCCGCTCGACCTGGCCGTAGACGTAGTGGTCGAGCATCACATCGCCGATGCACAGCACGCGAGCCGATTGCAGGCGTTCAATCAATGGGGTCAGGTCAGCGTTGTCAGCCATCGGCTCATTTGAAGCAGGGTTCGGGGCTGCCGTCTTTTGTGGAGCGGACAGCGCCGGAATGCAAGGTTTACGTGTACCAAAGGGGCATCAGCGCTGCCGCCGGAGCAGCACATAAAGCGCACCAGCGCCGCCGTGTCGCGGTTGTGCCGCGGAAATGGCCAGGATGCGCCGGCGGATCCGGGCCTCGGCCAACCACCGCGGGACCGCGCTTTTCAGCACGCCCGGACCCTCCGGGCTTAACCCTCGCCCGGTAATCACCAACAAACAGCGCCGTCCGCCGTGGTACGAGGTCTCGACAAATTCGAGCAGTTCGTTATGCGCTTCGGCCTGAGTCATCCCATGCAGGTCGAGGCGGGCTTCGATCGGATGGAGGCCACGCTTCAGCCGCTCGGCATTGGCGCGGTCGATGCCGGCGAACCGCTCGATCGGCTCTGGATTGGGCGCGCCCGAACCATTTTCTATTATGCGCTGCGGTTCGCTCGTGCTGATCGGGGCTGGCGGCGGTATTGGCGCCGAGCGCCCGCGCAGCGGCGTAACGTCCCGCATCGCTTCGGCCCAGATCGCCCGATCGTTAGAGTGCCCCGCGGGATTGCCCGCCGCCCTCGCCATGCTCGTTGATATCCTGCCGATTTTCGACGACGAGGATATGGAGACGACGCGGTCCATGTGCACCCAGCACAATCTGCTGCTCGATGTCGCCGGTCCGCGACGGCCCGGTGATGAAGTTGACGGCCCGCGGCAGCGAACCGCCATTTGGATTGGGCGCTGCTCTAACTCGGAGCCGATCCCAGCCGTCTTCATAGGTCGCGACCACCTGGTCGGCACGGACCACAACGATATGCGTGTCGGGCAGAAAGTTGAGCGTGGTCGGTGTCCCCGCACCCGAAGTCAGCATCAGCGTGCCGGTCTCCGCGACTGCCGCAAAGCACGGCGTGAGGCTGACCGCATCAGCAGCCTCGGCTCGGCCGCGGCGGATACGGAGCAATGGCCGGGTCTCCCAGGGAATATCGTCGAGGCTGGGGTCGGGGGCCATGACCAGCTCGGCCGGCAGATTTTCGCTGGCGAGATAGCGCGCGACAGCTTCGGGGACCGCGGCTGGCGATGTCACCCGCGCCACCGTCGCCTGCACCGCTTCGGCCATGTCGACGAACAGAGCCACCCGAGCCGGGTAATCGAGCGCTGTCGCCCGCGCCGGGATAAGGTTGCGGCGACGCGCCGCGACCCGGGCGCGCAATTCCGCCTCGCTGTCGGGGCCGAGCGGTCCGCGCTTTAGGGATCGGCGAATGTCGCCAAAGATGGCGTCGCGCGCACTCACCGCCGGCTCCTGTTTTTGGCGCGCTCGGCCCACAGGCTGTGAAAGCTGCGGCCTTCGGGGGCGGGCATATCGCGCACTCCGGTCCAGCCCGCCGCCAGCGGCAAGCTGCGGAAATGACCGCGCCGCCCGCCGGTCCAGCCGAGTCCTCGGCAAGCGATTTCCGCCAGTACATGATAGAGCGCCGGATGCCGCGTCACCCAGCTCCACAGCGACAATCCAGTCCGCCACACCGGCGGCGTCAGCCGCTTGGAAAACTCGCGCTCGCGCCAATGGCGCAACATCTTTGGCAGCGGGATCTTGACCGGGCACACGCTCTCGCATCGCCCGCACAAGGTCGAGGCGTTGGGCAATGCCGCCGCCTCTTCGATCCCGATCAGGCTCGGAGTCAGAACCGCACCCATCGGACCGGGATAGACCCAGCCATAGGCGTGGCCGCCGACCGCGGCGTAGACCGGGCAATGGTTCATGCACGCGCCGCAGCGGATGCAGCGCAGCATGTCGTGAAACTCGCTGCCCAGCATGTGGCTGCGGCCGTTGTCGAGAAGCACGACGTGATACGCCTCCGGCCCGTCGAGATCGCCCGGGCGGCGCGGGCCGGTCGATACCGTCGTATACGAGGAAAATTCCTGGCCGGTCGCCGAGCGCGCCAGCAATCGCAGCAGGGTCGCGGCATCTTCGAATGTCGGCACCAGTTTTTCGAGGCTCGCCATGACGATGTGCACGCGCGGCAAAGTCTGCGTCAGGTCGCCATTGCCCTCATTGGTGACAATGATGCTGGAGCCGGTTTCGGCGACGAGGAAATTGGCGCCGGTGATGCCGACATCGGCGGCGAGGAATTGCGGGCGCAGCAAGGCCCGGGCTTCGTCGCAAAGCTGGCGCGGTTCGGTCAGCGGCCGGTTCGGATCGAGCGAAGGGTGAGCGCCGCGAAAGGTGTCGGCGACCTGCCCTTTGACCAGATGCATCGCCGGAGCGATTAGGTGGCTCGGCGGCTCGTGGCGCAGCTGGATGATGTATTCGCCGAGATCGGTCTCGACGGGGGTGATGCCGCTGTTCTCGAGAAAAACGTTGAGCCCGATTTCCTCGGCGATCATCGATTTGCCCTTGGTCACCGTCTTGGCGCCGACGGAGCGGCAGATCTTCAGCACCGCCTCGCGCGCCTCCTCGGGCGTGCGCGCCCAATGCACTTCGCCGCCCGACGCAACGACATTCTGTTCGTAAAGTTCGAGGTAGAAGTCGAGATGGGCGAGTGTGTGCTCCTTGATCTCGCGGCCAATATCGCGCAGCGCTTCAAACTCGGGCAGGCGCGCGACGACCTCGCGACGCCGTAGCGGAAAACCGCTCCGCGTCATGATTTCGAGGGCTTGCTGCAGGTTCGGGTTGGCGAGCCCGGCGCGGGCGTTCGCGGTGAATTCCCGGCTGGTTGCTTCCATCAGCGCTGGCGCGGTGCGCCGATTGGCGGCGTGTCGCCGGTCATTCCCGCCAGCACTTCGGCGACATGCCGCGCTTCCACCGGGCGGCCCTGCCGCGACAATTTGCCGGCGATGTTCAGCAGGCAACCGAGATCCCCGCTCAGGACCGCTTCGGCGCCCGTCGCGGCTATGTCGTCGGCTTTATCGCTGACCATCTTGTCGGAGATGTCCGGGTATTTGACGCAAAACGTGCCACCAAAACCGCAGCACACCTCGGCGCCCGGCAATTCCCGCAATTCGAGACCTCCGACTGAGGCGAGCAGACGGCGGGGCTGATCCCGAACACCCAACTCGCGCAGCCCCGAGCAGGCGTCGTGATAGGTCGCGGCCCGCGGCCATTCCGCGGCTACCGTGCGCATGCCACGGACATCGACGAGAAACGACACGAGTTCGCAGGTGCGCGCCGCAAGCTCTTGGGCGCGGGGTAGGTTGACTGGGTCGTCGGCAAACATTTCGGGATAATGCTGCCGGATCATGCCGGCGCAAGAGCCCGACGGAATGACGACATATTGATAGCCGGCAAACGCATCGATGACCTGCAATGCAATGGCCTTGGCATCGCCTCGGTCCCCGGAATTGTAAGCTGGCTGGCCGCAGCAAGTCTGCGCCTGCGGGACCTCGACGACGCAGCCGGCATCTTCAAGCAATTTGATCGCGGCAAAGCCGACCGTCGGCCGAAACAAATCGACCAAACAAGTCACAAACAGCGCGACCCGCGCCTGTGTTTGAGCCATCCATTCTCCCGGTGCACCCGTCTGATCGAAGTTAGGCGCGGCGTTCGCAGCAATCAATCGGAGCGGCGCACCGGGACCTACCCTAGCGCCGATTGCGGCAAACCACTCCTCGCCTCGCACTATTGCGCCGGGGTGAAGGCGTCGGCGGCGATCGCATCGTCGGAAATGCCCGTCCCCAGCGCATTGGGCTGCTGCAGGCCTGATTTCGGCAGACCGTAAATCGCCTCGATCGTGCGCAGGATGTTGACGTGGGTCAACGGCTCGGGGTCGGCATAACCGGCCTTGACGTGGGCGCCAGCGAAGATTGTCGCGATACGATTTTGCAGGTCACGCCGCAGCTGGTCGTGATCGAGCTCGATCGCCGGATTGGTAAGGCCCTGATAGTGGCTTTTGTCGTCGTTTTCGTCCCAGGTGACGATCAGCAAACTATTATGTGTCTTGGCCCATTCATAATAGCCGTCGATATTCTGCTGCAGCCAATTATCGCCGACCGGGATGCTGTATTCGGGCGGCCCGTTATGCATGTCGTTTTCCATATTAGGAATGACAAAGGCGACGGTCGGCAATTGGGCGTAGACGGCGGGGAAATCGGCGAGGCGCAAATTGGATGAGGTATCGACGGTCGTCCCATCGGGCACATTGGCAAAGCTGATCCACGGAACGTGTTTGCGCCCGTAGACACACGGATAAGTACAGCCCAAGGGTGTGACCGATGCATCCGAGCCTATCGCCGGCAGCGTCTCTGAATAGCCTTTGAATGTTAATTCCTTAGCCAGCAACGCCGCGCCGAGGTTGGGAGCGGTGAACTTGATTACCGGCACCCGGTCGTTAAAACCGACATTTTGATTGCTCCCCGAAAACAGCCAAAAGTAGTTGCCTTCGCTGTTGTGCTCTTCGCCGAACATTCGGCTCAACACGGTGCCTTCGGCTGCCAGCTTGTTCAGATAGGGTGCGGCCGGGTTGCCGATGATCTGTTCGAAATCCTTGTTCTCTTCCACAACGATCAGGATGTGATCGTATCGCGGCAGATCAGCCCCGGAGGAAGGCCGTGAGGCGCCGCCGCATGTCGCGCATGCCAGCAGGGCGGCCGCCCAGCCGGCAAACCGGTCTCGCATATCTGTCTCCCCTGCAAACCCAGCGCTTTTGCCGCGGATGGTACCGAAGAATGGCGAAAGCGCGTAGGCTCAGCTGTGGAGTTTGGCAATGAACTATGGAGGAAGCGATGCGCGGCGTAGTCTTTACAGGCGACCGGGAAATAGAATTCATGGACTTCCCCGACCCGACGCCCGGTCCCGGTGAGGTCGTCGTCGAAATGAAGGCCTCGGGGATGTGCGGCAGCGATCTGCACCAATACCGCCGGCCGAAATCGGGCGGCGCGTCGATCGGCGGGCTGCCTGTCAATCCCGATCCGGTCATCGGCGGACACGAGCCTTGCGGCGTCGTCGCCGCGGTTGGCCCCGGCGTTAGCGACAAGCAGGCCAAGGTCGGGCAGCGGGTCATGGTGCATCACTACAAGGGATGCACTGTGTGCAATCACTGTCGGTCTGGCTGGTCGCAGCTGTGCCAGGAAGAGCCGGTGCTGGTTTACGGCAACAACGCCCATGGCGGCCACGCGCGCTATCTCAAAGTCCCGGCCTTTACGCTCGTGCCGTTAGCGGACGAACTGTCGTTTACCGCCGGGGCGGCGATCTCGTGTGGCACCGGCACCGCGTACGGCGCATTGCGGCGACTGAATCTTTCCGGTAACGACACGATCGCCTTATTCGGCCAAGGGCCGGTCGGATTGTCGGCGACCCAGCTCGCGGCGGCGATGGGGGCGCGGGTCATCGCACTCGATGTCAGCCCCGAGCGATTGGAGCGGGCCAAGGAATTCGGCGCCTGGGAGACAGTCAACCCGCGCTCGAACGATCCCGTTGGCGCGATCAAGGATCTGACGCATGGCGGCGCCGATTTCACGCTCGACACGTCGAGCCAGCCCGAAGGCCGGATCGCCGCGGTCCGCAGCGCCAAGGTGTGGGGTACGGTGTGCTTTGTCGGCGAGCGCAACAACGTGACAATCGACGTCAGCCCCGACATGCTGCGCAAGCAGCTGACGATCGTCGCGTCGTGGACCTTTTCATGGCAGGGCCAGGCCGACTGCGCCAAATTCTGCGTCGAGCGCCAGGTCGATGTCGACCGCCTGTTCACGCATGAGTGGAAGCTCGACCAGGCTGAGGACGCCTATCGCCTGTTCGACACCCAGACCACCGGCAAGGGCGTCTTCCTGATGTGAGACAGGGCTCTATGCAGAGCTTCAGGATCGGGGTTTCTTGCACGTCGGGATTGGTTCCCCGCGGTTCAGGCCCGCTGGTCGCAACGAGACAAAGTGGCCGTTGCGAGTTCTCCACTGGCCGGTTGGCCGACTTGTCCTGGATGAAACCACCACCGGAGTGCTTCCCCGGCGAAAGCCGGGATCCACCGATCCACCTCTTGAGTGCTGGAAGAATGGGCCCCGGCTTTCGACGGGGGAAGCGTTCCGGGTTTCGCGTCTTGGGGAATGGCGTCGTTTCTTGTCCGGAGCGGCTTTACAAAGCAATTCTCGCAGTTGGCTAAGCAGCGGCGAGGTAGTCGAGCGCGGCGGTGACGCCGCCGGGCCGGTGCGGGATGGCGGCGCGCTGCAATCCCATTTCGACGCCGCTCAATGTGCCCGCCAGCATCAAATCGTTGAACCAGCCGAGATGGCCGATGCGGAAGACCTTGCCCTTGACTTGGCCGAGACCGGTGCCGAGCGACATGTCGAACCCATCGAGGATGATTTCGCGCAGCCGGTCGGCGTCGTGGCCGTCAGGTACGACAATCGCGGTCAGCGAGTTCGAATGCTCGCGCGCATCGGCGCACAGCGTTTCCAATCCCCAAGCGGCGACCGCGCGGCGGGTCGCCTCGCCGTGGCGCGCATGGCGGCGGAACACCGCGTCGAGCCCCTCTTCGTCGAGCAGCATATGCAGGGCTTCGCGCAGCCCGAACAGTAGGTTGGTTGCCGGCGTATAGGGGAAGGCGCCGGTCTGTGCGGTCTCGCCCATCGCCCGCCAGTCCCAATAGGAACGCGCCAGCGTAGCTTTTTCCGAGGCTGCCAATGC
Source organism: uncultured Alphaproteobacteria bacterium (assembly GCA_963777435.1). GTDB lineage: Bacteria > Pseudomonadota > Alphaproteobacteria > ATCC43930 > CGMCC-115725 > AP-15. The sequence continues at coordinate 795,320 of CAVZQT010000002.1, read as the reverse complement.
CTTTTTCGAGACCGCGTTAAAGCCAAGCCCCGGCGGCAGCATCAGCCCCTTTTGCGAGCCGCCGACGGTGACGTCGACCCCCCATTCGTCGTGCCGGTAGTCGATCGAGGCCAGTGACGAGATCGTGTCGACCATAAACAATGCCGGGTGCCGCGCTTGGTCGATCGCCGCGCGGATTTCGGGGATGCGGCTCGTCACCCCGGTAGAGGTTTCGTTATGGACGACGCACACCGATTTGATCCGGTGCTCGCGGTCGGCCGCGAGTTTTTCCGCCACTTGAGCCGGATCGACGCCGTGACGCCAATCACCCGGCACAAAGTCGATTTCGAGCCCGAGCCGCGTGGCCATCGCGCGCCACAGGCTCGCGAAATGGCCGGTCTCGAACATCAGCACCCGGTCGCCCGGCGACAAGCTGTTCGACAAAGCCGCTTCCCACGCGCCGGTGCCTGACGATGGGTAGATCACCACCGTCTCTTGCGTCTGGAAGACGCGTTTCATGCCGGCGACGACTTCCTTCGCCAGCTCAAAAAATTCCGGTCCGCGGTGGTCGATCGTCGGTGCTGCAATCGCCTGCAGAATGCGGTCGGGCACATTGGTCGGCCCCGGGATCTGCAAAAAATGGCGACCGCTGGGCCGGGCTGGGGCGTTGCTCCTCATCACCGTTACCTGACGCGTGGGGCGCTATTCGGCGGCGTCGCGCCGCGGCGGGGCGGCGGCAGCGCGTTCGGCGGCGTGGCGGTCGATCGCCTTCTGGATCGCCGCGGCGGCCTGGCCGCCGAACTCGACATGGCGGTTCGCGGCGTATTGATAACTGCCTTGGAGCAGGTCGCGGCTCTGCTGGAATTTAGGATGAACGAAACGCGCCATCAGCTCGTAATGCTTTTTGGTGGCGTCCCAATCAGCCCAATTCTGCGCCAATTCGCACAACACCCCGAACCCGCCCGAGCCGGCCATCAGCCGCTCGATATAGGCGACCGCGTCGTCCGGCGTGCCGATACAGCCGGTGCCGGTTTCGATCATCCACTCGGCCGCGTTCTCGACATCGCCCGGTATGATCGGAAAGGTGGCGACGTCGCGGAAGTACTGGGCGAATTGCTCGATGCCGAACTGCACGTTTTTGCGCGCCTGCTCGCGGGTCTCGGCGATGTGAAAAAAGCCGACGACGCGCCAATCCTTGCGGTCTGGCACATGGCCGTTACCGCGGGCGGTCTCCTCGTAGAGGCCCCAATTGGCGGTGTGACGCTCCATCGCCATCGGGCTGGTACCGCCGATCGACAGCATGCCGACGCCGTATTTGCCGGCCAGCACCGATCCGGAGGGCGAGCGCGCCGCGGCGACCGCCAATTCCATTGTCGGCCGCGTATAGGGGCGCAACTGCAACTGGGCATCGGTCAGGTTGAACCAGTCGGTCTTTTGGTTGACAGTCTCGCCGTTCAGCAGCCGCACGATGACATCGAACGACTCTTCCATCATCTGGCGCTGATCGCCCGGGTCGATGCCGATCTTCAATGCGTCATGGACGAGGGCGCCGGGGCCAACCCCGAACATCGCCCGGCCGCGGGTCATATGGTCGAGCTGGACCATGCGGTCGGCGAGCATGAACGGGTTGTGATAGGGCAATGACACGACACCGGTGCCGAGCCGGATGTGCCGCGTGCGCTGCGCCGCGGCGGCGATAAACATCTCCGGGCAGGCGATCAGCTCGAAGCCGCCCGAATGATGCTCGCCGATCCACGCCTCGTGATAATTCAGCCGGTCGAGATGCTCGAGCAGTTCGAGGTCGCGCTCCATCGACAAGGTCGGGTTTTCGTCGTGATTGTGGAACGGCGCCAAAAAGATGCCGCTGCGCAAATACATATCGCTCATGCCGTCCCTCCGGCGGAAATCACTCGCGGCGGATGGTCGGTCATCGCCCTTTTTCTCGCAAGCGATTTCCCGGCATGCCTCGGGCGCAGTCACGATAAACAGCTGCTGTTTCGCCTGGTCCTACCTGCTGCGGCCGGCAGGTCAGGGAGCTACGTCCGTTCTGTACCAGGAGGCGCGACGGGTGCTACGATAGCGATTGATCTGTTTTATCTCCAGGAGAGCGCATCATGTCGGAGCACGTCGCCGAAGCCGAGCGGGGCATCTCGTGGCCGTCGAACGGGCTCTCCGAGGTGCCGTTCCGGCTCTACACCGATCCCGAGCAGTACAGACTTGAGCAGGAGCGGATCTTCAAGGGCCCGGCCTGGAGTTATTTGTGCCTCGCGGCCGAGATCCCGAACCCCGGCGATTGGGTCGCGACGACAGTCGGCGAGACCGCGGTGGTCGTCACCCGCGGGCCCGACGGCATCATCAACGCTTTTGTCAATCGCTGCGCTCACCGCGGCAATTTGCTGTGCCTGGAGCGGCACGGCAATGGCAAGGAGATCACCTGCATCTATCACGGCTGGACCTATGATCTTGCCGGCAAACTGACCGGGGTTGCGTTCGAGCGCGGCGTCAAGCGCCAGGGCGGGATGCCGGCCGAGTTCCGCAAAGACGATCACGATCTGCCGCGATTGCGCGTCGCCGACCTCGCCGGCCTCGTCTTTGGCACGTTGAGCGAGGCGGCGCCCGGTCTCGAAACCTATCTCGGCCCGCAAATCGTCGGCGGCATTAAACGCGTATTGAACCGGCCGGTCCATATACTCGGCCGCAGCACGCAGATATTGCCGAACAATTGGAAGCTCTACTTCGAAAACACCAAAGACACCTACCACGCCAGCATTCTGCATACCTTTCTGACGACGTTCCGCATCAACCGGCTATCGATGCCGGGCGGCATCCACATCGATGACAGCGGCGGTCATCATTTCAGCCAGGCCAAGCTCGACTACGCCGCCGAGGACGCTGACTACAATCGCGAGGGGCTGCGGTCCGACATGGAGATGCGGCTATCCGATCCCTCAGTCATCGAGTTGATCGACGAGTACGGCGATCAGGTTTCGGTGCAGATCCTGACGATCTTCCCGGGCATGATCCTGCAGCAGATCCGCAATTCGATCGCGGTGCGGGCGATCCATCCCAAGGGGCTCGAAAAGACCGAGCTCGAATGGATCCATCTCGGCTTCGACGGCGACGACGAGGCGATGACCGAGCGCCGGGTGCGTCAGGGCAATCTGGTCGGGGCCGCGGGCTATATCTCGATGGAGGATGGCTGCGTCGGCGGCTTTGTGCAGCGCGCATTGCGCTACAATGACGACGACAGCGGGGTCGTGATGATGGGCGGTTACGACGCGCAATCGCAGCCTTTCCGCTCGAGCGAGGCGGCGATCCGCGGCTTCTGGAAAAAATACCGCGCAATGATGGGCGGCTGAGGCGTCGAAAGCCGAGCGAGGCCCGGCCGATGGACGAAACCGCGGTGCGGCAGGGCATCCACGAGCTGATCGCGGCTTATGCCGAATGCATCGACGAGGATCGGCTTGAGGAGTGGCCGGAGTTCTTTGTCGAGGATTGCCGCTATCTGATCACCAGCCGGCAGAGCCATGAGGCCGGCTATCGCCATGGAATTGTTTATGCCGCCTCGAAGGGCATGCTGGTCGACCGGATCCTGGCACTGCGCCGGGCCAATATCTTTGAGCCGCATCACTACCGCCATGTTGTCGGCCCGATCCGGGTCGGCAAAATCGAGAATGGCATCGCCGAGGTCCGCTCAAATTTTATCGCGGTGCGGATCATGCAGGACGGCGAGATGAGCCTCTTCGCCGCTGGCCGCTATCTCGACCGCATCGCTGTCGCAGCCGAGCCTTTTCGCTTTGTCGAACGCCTCGTCATTCTTGACAGCGAAAAGATCGACACACTGCTCGTCATTCCGCTGTGAGCGCCGGTAGGACACGCCGCCGGCGATCGAGGCGAATTAGTTCCTTCAGCCCGTCTCGATCGGCAGCGCGGGATCCTTAGCCCATTCGCCCATCGATCCGTCGTAGAGCGTCAGATTGTTGAAACCGAGCTGGTGCAGCACAAACAGGTCGACCGTCGCCGAGATACCGCCGCCGCAATAGACGATGACATGTCGGTCCTTGTCGACGCCGGCCGCTGAAAACTTCGCCGAGGCATCATCAAGCGCGGTGAAGGTCTTGCTCTGCGGATAGACGAGGCTGGCCGCTGGCACATTGACGCTTCCGGGGATGCGCCCCGGCCGGCCGTAGCGGCTCGGCTCCAAACCCTGATGAAACTGCGGGCCGAGCGCATTGACGATCACGAAATCAGGGTCCCCTGACGCGGCGAGCACCACCTCTTTGTCGACAAACCGGCCGGCCCTTGGCTTGGCGACAAAGACGGCCGGAGGATAACCCTTGGCCGGACCGCTTTCCACCGGGCGGCCCTCGGATTGCCATTTGTCAAAACCGCCATCGAGTACGGCGGCGCCATCGAAGCCGTGCGCCTTCAGCATCCACCAGAAGCGTGTCGCCCACATCATCGTGCCGATGCTGTAAAGCACGACCTTCGTATCGGCGCCAATGCCATGGCGGCCGAATGCCGCTTCGAGCTGCGCCGTGGGCGGCATCATAAAACGAAGACGCGTCGTGTTGTCGGAGAACTCGCCTTGCAGATCGAGGAAATCGGCGCCGGGAATGTGCGCCGTCTCAAAGCTGCCGCGGCCGGGGACGGCGAGATAGGGTTCGTCGCTGCCCTGAGGCAGAGGCTCCAAGTAGGTCGTGCAGTCGAACACCCGCAAATTGCTGTCGCCAAGCTGGCGCGCCAGCGCCTCGGTGCTGATCAAGGCGTTCGGCTCGCGCATCACTGCCTCCTTGGGCGAGAACTGCCGTGGGATTCTGGCGCGCCGCCGCCCCCGTTCGGATTTGATAGAAACGAGTAGCTATTCCGGACGCGCCCAACCTCTCCAGCGATTATGACCGCGGATGAGAGCAATCGCCACGGCCATATGTGACGGCCATATGTAACGGAATGATGCGAGGCGGGTTACGCCGCCGCGACCCAATCGACGACACGCTCGCCGATCATGATCACCGTCGCATGGGCGCCGCCCGACCGCGGAATGCGCGGCATTATCGATGCATCAGCCACAAACAAGCCCTGGATGCCCTTGACCCGGCATTGCTGGTCGACCACCGCCATCGGATCTGCATCCGGTCCCATCTTGCAGGTCCCGGATACGTGCCTCGCGGTGCCCACCGTTTGGCGCATCCACCGGTCCAGAGCGTCGTCGTTGGCCAGAACCTCGTCGGTGGGTTGGATCCGGTAATCGACCACGGCTTTATACGGCTCGGATTCCAGCAACCTCGCCGCCATCCGCAAGCCTTCGCGCACCCGGCGGATGTCGTTGGGATGCTGCAGATAGCAATAATTGAAGGAGGGTTGGACACTGGGGTCGGCCGAAGCGAGCTTGACGTATCCCGAACCGTCGGGCAGCCCCAGCGTGCAGTGAATCCGCGCCGCCTGCTCGGGGGGAACGTCGCCGACGAGGTATTTGGTGCGTACGCCTGGGACCCGCTCTCGCCGTGGGTCGATGACCGGGCTGGTCCGCAGCACCATGTCGTTGACCGCGCTCGAACGTTCCGCGGTGTAGTGCAAAGCAAAATGCGCGGCGTCATGATGTGTCTCGAGCGAGACGCCGTCCTTGACCTTGAAGGTCATCTGGGCGCTGAGGTGATTCATCAGGTTCTGGCCGACGCCGGGGAGATGATGAGCCGTGGGTATGCCGAACTCGCGCAAATGGTCCGCCGGGCCGACACCCGAAAGCATCAGCAGATGCGGCGATCTGATCGCTCCGGCGCTCAGCACCACCCGGTCGGCCGCGATTTGAAACACTTGTCCGCCGCTTTCGGCTTCGACACCCACGGCCCTGCCGTCTTTGATCACGATCTTGCGGACGAACACCCCGCCCCGCACCGTCAGGTTCAGGTGATGGCGCACCCGACCGAGATGCCCCATCGCGGTGCTCACCCTGACGCCGTCAAAATTATTCGACGGTGTTATGCCTAGACCAGCCGGGTGCAGACCGTTTTTATCGTTGGTGGTGCCAAACCCCGCCTGCAGGCAGGCCGCATGGAACGCCTCCTGGATGGCGGGCAATGGACCCGACTGACGCCGCCTTACGGGAATGGGTCCATCCGAGCCATGGCAATAATTATCCTGGATGTCGAGATCGCGCTCCGATTTGCGGAAATACGGCACGACCTTTTCATAGGACCACTGATCGTTGCCGAGATCGGCCCAAGAGTCGAAATCCTCCGGAAATCCCCGTTGCATCGCCTGACCATTGATCGACGACCCCCCGCCGATCACCTTGCCCTGCGCGACATGGATCGCGCCCTGCTCCTCGGTAATCGTGCCCCGTAAGGCCCAGTTGTGTTCGGAGTCCGGAGCCTCGGCAAACCGCGTGTGGCCGAACTTGATTTCCTCGGGAAGATGGGCTGGATTGGGGTAGTCCGCTCCGGCTTCCAGCAACAACACCGAAGTTTGCGCGTTCTCCGCCAGTCGGCTGGCCAACACGCATCCCGCCGCTCCCCCGCCGACGATCACGACGTCATATTTCATGGGGCTTTCCTTCGCCGAAATTCCGCGGCTTCTCGCGTCCGCAAAAACCATCGTCCGCCCGTTTCGCCCCGCTCGCAACAAGCGTACCCATGACGAATACTCGTGGTTGCCCCCAGCAAAGCGCAGTTCTGCCGTCCTATCCGCAGCTTTTGGATGCCGAAGGGCCACTCTGCCGGACCGGCCTGCGCCGCGACCCGAATAGCCCTCCGGGTTTCCTCCATGCCCTGCTGCCTGACGCACCCCATCGCGAGCCCAGCCGCGCGTTGCTCGTGCAATTCATCACGACATGCTCACCCTCTGCTGTATCCAATTGCGTAACCTGAGGGTTTTGCGTCTGGAATGAGCGTCAGCGGTCCTCTAATCGTGCTCGATGTGTCGCGCCTTCTGTCCCGCGCCGGCCGCACCGCGCCTACCGGAATCGATCGCGTCGAGCTGGCCTATGTCGAGCATTTTATCGCCGAGCGAGCGCCGCTCTCCTTTACGGCCGTAAACGCGGCCGGCCGAATAGGGCTACTCGCTCGCTCACAGACCGAGGCCTATATTTCCGGCCTCGCCAAGTTATGGCGCCACGACACCGTGCCCGCCGGGTACTCGCGGCGGCTCAAGCGGCTGGCGCTGCGCCTGCGCATGGGCTCTCTCTTGCACGGTGAGCGAGCGCTGCGAGCACAGCTGCGGGCCAGCATCGCTCCGCCGATCTACCTCCTTGTGTCGCATTATCGGTTGGAGGCGCATCGCGCAATTTCCCGCGTCAAAAGTTACGGTGGCTGCCGCTTCGTCTGTTTGATCCACGATCTCATTCCGATCCAATTTCCCGAATACGCGAAACCCGGCCAGGATGAACGGCATCGCCGTCGAATCGAAACGGCGGCAGAGCTTAGCGATGCGATCATCGTGGCGTCAAATGCGACAGCTGACGCGCTCGAACCGTATCTAAAGCGGGCCGGACGAGCCCCGCCCGTCCTGGTGGCGCCGTTTGGCTGGCGGTTGCCGGCGGTGGCGCGGCATCACGAGGTGAACTCACGCCCGTATTTTGTTTATCTCGGGACGATCGAGGGACGGAAAAACCACATCCTGCTCCTTAATCTGTGGCGCCAGCTCGCCGCCAATCTCGGCCGGGAGGCGCCCCAACTCATTCTGATCGGGCGGCGTGGTACGCTGGCCCAAGGTGCTGTTGACATGCTCGAGCGCTGCCCCGCGCTGCGTGGGCTCGTGATCGAGCGTAAGGCCCCGCCTGATGCCGAAATGGCGCAGCTTTTGCGGGACGCGCGGGCGCTGCTGTTGCCGTCTTTCGCCGAGGGCTTCGGATTTCCTCTGATCGAGGCGCTCGCCCTCGGCGTGCCGGCTCTTTGCAGCGACTTGCGTGCCCTGCGCGAGACTGGCGGCGAGGTGCCGGAGTTTATCGATCCGCTCGACGGCGCCGGCTGGCGAGAAGCAATCCTGGATTATGCCGCCTCGCGATCGCCGCGGCGGGAGGCGCAGCTCCATCGGCTCAAGGCTTGGCGGCCGACCCTGTGGGAGGAGCATTTCGCTGCGGTGCACGCTTTGCTAGCGGACATCACCGGCGAGCGGCCGCAGCCAAAAGTCGCCTGAGGAAAACGCCACAATGGGCGATCGAAACGACCTCGTAAGCTGCCGGCTCAGTCGCTGGGACATCGCCCGGCGGCGCCGACGGAGCACTTACTTGAGCACCAGAGCGAAGCCCCGGAGGATCATGACGATCGTGCGGCAAAACAGCAGGATGCACGCGGCCGGACATGTTTGAGTCCACCCGAGGCGTAAATTTAATGTACCTTTTAGCAGCTTGCGCGATCTTACGGGGGTTGGCTTTTGTCCATTTGATAATGCCCGCCTGCGGAGGACGGCCCTTTGAAAATTGCTTCCTCAAGGCATATGGTCAGGATACGGTTACCCAAGAGAACATGGCAATGCTCCAAACTTTCGGGTTGGCGCACCAATTGGCGTTGTTCTAGGTCAAGAGTCGGTCATGGTTGATCTCCCAATATTCCGGCGGGCTATCGCGTCGGCCCGCGGGGCGGCCGCTGGTGCAAGAGTGCGGCCACGTCCGGTCGGTGCAATCAGCCGGCTGCTGCCTGTGGTCAACGTTTGGTTCTGGGTAATTGTCGGGCTGCCGACCTTGATTGCCGCAGTCTATTACTTTGGCATCGCCTCCGATATGTACATGTCAGAGGCCGATTTCGTCGTCCGTGGTCCGGGAACGGCAAAGTCTCTGGACGGCATCGCCGGCATGCTTCAGGCCCGAAGCAGCGGAGAGCAGCCGGGCCAAGATGAGGCTTTGATCGTACAGCGATTTATAATGTCGCGCGACGCGGTTCGAAAACTCGCGCTTCATGACGATCTGCGCGCGGTGCTTGGCAGACCGGAGGGCGACACGGTTTCTCGGTTTCCCGGAATAACCTATTGGCGCGATGATTTCGAGGCGTTGTACCAGGCCTATTCGCGGTTTGTGGAAGTCGACATCGACGGCGAGACCGGTGTCAGCGTCTTGAAGGTCAAGGCCTATCGTCCTGATGATGCACAAAAGATCGCGCAAGCGTTGCTGACTTACAGCGAACATCTCGTCAACCAACTCAACGATCGGGCGCGTGAGGGTGCGCTGCGTTCCTTTCAGAAAGAGGTTGACGTGACGCAGCGTCAAATCGGCGGCCTCCAAACTCAGCTGACCGCCTATCGCATCAAACAGCAGATGCTCGATCCCAAATCCGCAGCTGAGGGACCGCTGGCCCTGTTGAAGGTGCTAAATACCGAGCGCGCCAGTGCTCAGGCGCAACTTGCCGATGCGCTAAGGAACTCACCGAACAGCCCGCAGATCCCGCTGTTCAAGACCCGCATCGCATCGCTCGATCGGCTGATTGCCGATCAACGAACAAAGATCACCGGCGACACCAATTCTGTAGCCGCCGCTCAGACCGAGTATGAGCGCTTGGACGAGGCGCGAAAGCTGGTGGAGACACAATTGGCCTCAGCCTACAGATCGTTGGAAGCGGCGAGGCTCGACGTGCAGCGCCAAGCTCTCTTCCTCGAAACGATCGCGCAACCAACCTTGCCTGATTATCCGCTGTATCCCCGACGCTTGGTTTCGTTTTCGATGGTCCTGGCGAGTTGCCTCCTGGCTTATGGCATCGCTTGGCTGTTGGTCGCGAGTGTGCGCGAACACGCGGCAGCGTAACCGACCGTTCGCCGACGCCGCGCAGCCGGATCGATCAGCCGGATGATCAAAGCGCTGCGGGTCTGCAAAGATTATCCCAGCGAAAGCGGCGGCTATCGCCGGGTTTTGAACGAGGTGTCCTTCGATTTGGGGAGGGGCGAAAAGATCGCCGTTCTGGGCCGTAACGGCGCGGGCAAATCGACGCTTATCCGGCTGCTTGGAGGGATCGAACTGCCGAGCAGCGGGGCGATCGAGCGCAGTATGTCGATCTCCTGGCCGGTGGCGATGGCTGGCGGTGTTCATGGCGTCTTGACCGGCAACGACAACATCCGGTTTGTCGCACGCGTTTACGACAAACCTTTCCGCGAATTGCGCGACTATGTCGACGATATTGCGCAGCTGGGAAAATTTCTGTCGGAGCCGGTCAAAACCTACTCTACCGGCATGGCAGGCCGGCTCAATTTTGCACTTTCACTTGCCGTCGATTTCGATTGCTACCTGATTGACGAAGTTATTGCGGCCGGCGACCAAAATTTCCAGCTCCGATGCCATCACGAATTGTTTGACAAGCGCGCCGCTCGCGCCCTCATTCTGGCGTCTCATGTCCCCGAGATCGTCAGGAGTTATTGTTCGCGCGCCCTCGTATTGCATCGCGGGCGGGCCAAAATGTTCGACGATCTAAGTCTCGCACTCGATATTTACAGCGCGCTTTGACCCAGCAGCATTCGATCGCCGATATCCAGCCGGGTCCGCTCAGAGCGAGGGATGCGGAGGCTGAGCAAGCAGTCGGCCTGGGACGGCAGAAGGCTTCAAAAACGGCCCGCGCGCCGGGAACCCGGCAAGCGGGCCGCATTTTCTATGACGGGTTCAATCTATCGCTAAGAGAAGGCACCGGGGTCGCGACATATACGCGAATGCTGACCAGGATCGTGCATGATCTCGGCTACGACATCGGGGTCGTATACAATTCTTGGCAGACCCCGCCAAAGGATCGGTTGCTGCGGGAGGTCGCGTTCTTTGACGAAAAACAGGCGATCAAGACCCCGATCAGCCGCCGCATAATCAACGGCGTCAGCGATCAGCTACGCGGGTTCGCCGCTATAAAGCCGCTCCCGGTAGCGTTGGACGGGGTTGTCGTCCATCGGCAATTCGAGGCGACCTGGCCGGCGCCACATCAAGCTTTTGCCACCCGCAGGCTTTTTGCCAATGCTCGCTCCCATTTTGCGAGAACTAATCGCTTCATCAATTTGGATTTTGATCCGAGACCGGAAATTTTTCACTGCACCTATCCGTTGCCGCTGCGCGCGAAATATGCACGCAATATTTACACAATCCATGATCTCGTACCGTTGCGCCTCCCGTTTACCACTCTCGACAACAAGCGGCAGATGTATCGCTTGTTCAAAAAGATAGCGCGGCAGGCCGACCACATTGTCACGGTGTCGGAGAATTCGAAGCGCGATATCATCGAATTGCTCGGTGTCGAGGAAGACCGCGTCACCAATACCTATCAAGCGGTCCGTTTCCCGGACGAATATCGGGAGCGGTCGGACGACACTATTGCCGAGCAGCTAGAGGGCTCGTTCGGTCTTGAATTCAGGGAATACTTGCTGTTTTTCGGGGCGCTCGAACCCAAGAAAAATGTCGGACGCCTGATTGAGGGCTACTTGTCTTCGGGGGTTAATCTCCCGCTGGTGCTGGTCGCCGGGGGCGGCTGGAACAACGAGGCTGAGATGAAGCTGATCGCCGAACTGCGCGGCCGGCAACGTTTGGATACGCAGTCCAACCGCCAGACAAAGCGGTCGGTCCACCGCTTCGACTATGCCCCGGTCTCGATGCTGGTCACCCTGATCCGCGGCGCGCGGGCGGTGGTGTTTCCGTCGCTTTATGAGGGGTTCGGGTTACCAGTGTTGGAGTCGATGGTGCTGGGGACGCCGGTCGTCACCTCCCGTAAGTCGTCGCTCCCGGAGATCGCCGGCGATGCGGCCCTACTCGTCGACCCATACCGCACCGACGAGATCGCAACGGCCATCCGGACGATTGCAAATGACAAGGATTTGTGCGTCGAACTCGTCCGCCGCGGCCAGGCGCAGTCAGCGAAGTTCTCGGTCGACCGCTACCGCGAACGTATCGAGATCCTGTATCGGGCGCTCGCCTGAGGCCGATCCGCTCGCTATTTTGACTGCGGAAGTCCGTCTCGGCAGAACGCCGCTCTGCGGTCGGCAGGCCTCAAGGTTCTTACGCGTCTTTGACTATGGGCGGGCTGGGCACAGCGGTGACGTACGACAGGCTGATATGGCCGCCGAAGGCTGGGCGCTCGTTATAAAGACGAAGTTCGAGCGGAAAGTCCGGTAACTCCGCGATTGCCAGCGAGAGGTTGGCCTCGACGTCGCCGGACCGTGCGGGGGAAACAACCACCCGGCTAAGCGCCGCGCCGGCATTCGCTTCAAGCACATAACTGTGCTCTGCCGCATCGGCTGAGATTTCGAGATGTGCAGTGACAGACCATGTCGCAGGTGGGAGCAGGATACCCGGACCGCGCAGCAGACAGCGTGCGCGCCCGGTAATATCGATGCCGCCGTCAACGAATTCGGCCGATTGATCGCCAACGAAAAAAAGCTCTCGCGCCCAGACGATTGCTTCCGATACGTGGTTCGGTGAATGGTCGAGAAAGGGACCGAGGGCCTCGATTGCGATCCGCTGCTCGGCCTCGTCCAGCGCATCCCACTGAGCTGAAGAATTCGTCTTGTCGGGGCCGGCCGAGATCATCACGCGCTGCACGACTTCGCCGATATCATCCTCTTCAAGATCGAGCCCGAGATGACGCGCGATTGCCGAGGATGCCGCCAACAAATCTCGAGCGTATCGTTCGGCGCTCAGCACAACTGCGCCGGGCGCCCCCGAGCAAAAATGATTGGAAGCACAGATGCTGGCGATAGACCGGGTTGCCGCCGCGACCCCGATACCCTGACTATTCATCAAATGGGTCAGGGCCGAGCGCGGGTCGTCGCCAAAGACTACAAAGGGGCGCTCGCCCTCGGTCAGCGCCCGCAACACCGCCCCTCCAGGAGAGCGGGAAATCACGACCCCAGGTGACGCGCGACTGCGCAAGAGGTTGCCCGCGATCTCGTCGAGAAGGTTCCCGCTCATCAGTTCGGCGGCCCCGAATGCCTTCCGCACGAGCTCTACCGTGAGCGCCTCGCACCTTTCGGCAAATTTGCCGGGCATCCCAATCACAAAGAACAGCATCGCCAGGGACAATCCTTCAAGTCGGTCAGCTTTGCGCCGCTAACGGGCGCTGGTCGGGTAAATCCGCCCCGATCCGCCAACGATCCTTGACTTCGATTCCGATACCCGACATCGTTTTTCCGAAATTATCTCACTTGATTGACTGCCGCGAGAAGTATCATGGTTGAAATGCTCAGACCAGCTAAACTCGACGGGACGGTTTACCTTTCGGGAGTCGGAGAAACGTCCTTTACTGTTAGCATCGTCATGCAGAATTACTTCACTCGTTAGGTTCGACGCGGTGATCTATTTGCGTATCGGGTTGCCGAGCCGGTTCGGGGAATGGTGTACGCGCGTCCTCTGCGGTCTGGTGCAAGCGGCACTGGGACAGTTCGATTTGGCGAGTGGCGACACACTTGACCAGGTGGCAATCGCGTCCATCAAGGCAAGGGCACGGCACCTCGTCATGGCGGCAGATCAACCGACGGGCGATTTGCGGGCTGCGCTCGCTTCCACGCGACGACGCTTTGTTATCGCGCTGGACGATCCCTATGCGGCGCTTCACGATCTTGTGACGGAACATGGGATCGAGTGGAAGTCGGCTGTCCGAGCCACGGCTACCAGCTGTGCCTCGATGATGAACCTTGAGAATTTGCCGGGCGGTCTCGTGCTGCGGGCCGATCGCGAAGGCCGAGATGCGGTTGCCACCGCATCGGCAATTGCGAACTGGCTTGACCTCGACGTCACCCCGGCTGACGTTACCGCAGTCGTGCAGCAATTGCCTGACCCCGTGCCGATTTCCGCGCAATACGATCTTGAAGCATGGTGGGCGCAAACCTCGACCCGGGATCGGTCGATCGCCGAGGGTGCTCTCGCGGCCTATAAGCAGTTGTTCAGCGGTGGCAGAATGGGTGACCTCGTATGGGCGCGAGACCTGTTTTTCGTCGGAGATCAGCACGATGCCTCGGCCGATCAAATAATTGAAGTTGGCGGACCGGGTCGCTGCTTGTTGTTTGGGCCGTATATGGCAGTTCCCCTTGGTCTTTGGGCGGCAACATTGGTGCTGGCAGTATCGCGCTCGGCAGCCAACCTGGACTATGACTTCGAAGTGGTAGCAGGCTCACAATTCAAATGTCTCGGCCGCGGCGTGATTCAACCACACCGGGAAGGCGTCTGCGAAGCGACGATCGAGTTTGCGATCACCGAATCGACCGATCAGCCGATCGAAATCCGTGTTTTCAGCTCGCAGACTGCCTTTGACGGCCAATTGGCTCTGGTCCACGTTGGGTTGGTGCCGCGGCTCCGCAAGCGCGCCGAGATCCCAATCGAGCTTAGCGCCGCTCTCGGCTTAAGCGATTAGCTCGAGGAGACGCGTCAGCCGATCTGGAGCGCGGGGATCGGACACAAGCCGGCTTAGCGGGATGCACTTTGACACGGTCGCGCGCCGGCCGGACGAGGATCTGGTAGTATGGGGCTTTCGCGCCCTGGGCGGCAATCAATTGAGTGGCCGATCGCCAGACAGCGTTTGAACAGCAGGGAGACCGGATCATCGGTGCGCGCTCGGCGTGTGTTTTTTGCAAATAAAACTGCCGGATTAATCGGTTCGCTGCCAATGGATCCTGTTTACTTTCTATTGCATATTCCAAAGACTGCCGGGCAAACAGTGCAACTGCATCTTGCCGAGCATTGTGCGCCCGGGGTGTTCTGGAAATCCTATTCTGGGGGGGGACTAGGGCGCAGCGCAAATGCTTATGATCTCCCTGATCTCAGCCGTGCTCGAGTAATCGCTGGGCATTATATTACTCGATCATTCGAGAAATTATTTCCTGGGCGAGAGATTCGCCGGGTTGTATTGCTACGAGAACCGCTGGAATTTCAGGTCTCTTACTACAATTGGAGAATGATGGATAACATCGCCAAGGGGCTTGGGACTTATAGCTTCGGTCTCCACTTCCGGGCGCTACAACGAAATTTCATGGCGGAATTTCTGCTGTCGCGCTGGCTGGAGATCCCCAGGGCATTGCTGCTGGTAATGTCCGACGATCAAAAATACAGTCGACTTAGCCAAGTGCTGGCTGGGTTTTGGTTTGTCGGCGCGCACAGCGATTGCGATCGCCTGATCGCGCAGATCGGGCCTGATCTGGGTGTACCCGCCACCGCTCGGCGCCGCAACACCGCGGCCGAACTGCAAGCTCAAACCGGATGGCGGCCATTGACGTCCGATTCGCTAACGCTCGCGATGCGCCAGGCGATTCGGGCCCGAAACCAACTCGATCAGGCTTTGTGGGATAATTGGCGTACGGCCGGGTTCAAGCCTGCCTCGATACGCCCGTCTCGCCTGGAGCGGGGTGAGAAGGGCAGGTTCTCCACTCGCGAAATCGTTCGGCCCTGGTTCAAGCTCCGTCAACTTGCCGCACGCCAAGGAGGGTCATGGCTGGGCGCGACCAAAGCCGGAGAGGCGAAGCTCACGGAAGCCGATCGGGCCCGCGACGCAGGCCAATGGGACCTCGCTGCCCGTTGTTATCGTGAGGCGCTGCGGATCCTGCCGAAAGGCCCTGCGATTTGGGTTCAGTACGGGCACGCCTTGAAGGCAAACGGAGAATTCTCGGGGGCCGAACAAGCTTACCGGGAAGCGCTGCGCCTGAACCCGACCTCACCCGATACCCACCTGCAGCTGGGCCACGTGCTTAAACTACAGGGACGGCTCGACAAGGCAGAAAAGGCTTATCGCCGTTCGATCTTGCTCGACCCGACAGGTCGGGATGCCCGAGACGAATTGATCGGACTCGGCTGGACGATGGAACGGCTCACGCAGACCACAGCCGATACTCGCGAAAGTGGATGAAGATCTAACCCGCAGCCATATAAACAACCACCACATGCGGTCAGACCGACGGTGACGAGATTGGTCCCCGTGGGAGAAGGCGCCGCCATCGAGCGTCTAGATCGAACGGCGTTTGGCCGCTGGCAACTAAAATCCTCAATCCCTTGGTTGGGGGGGAGCCAGCGCCGTTGATAATCCGACAGGCCCCCAGGGGTTTCGGCCGAGCTTAAGCAACTCGCGGAGATCCATCGCCGACCAGTAGAGCGGCACGGCGCGGCCTTTAATCGGCGGAAAGGCCGCGGCATCGAAGCCGAGCCAAGGAATGAACGGGTTGCGGCGGCTATAGGCCCAGATTTCGACGCGCGTCGAGAGACGGGCCGAAATGCCTCGCGCATGGAACCCCATCGTGTCGGCGACGATCAGCGTGTTCGCTGGCACCGCCAAGACTTCGCGGCTCACCAAGACCGAGCCGGCGCAGATCTTCGACAGACACGCGGGGCGATCCGCGCGCCGATTGGAAGTCGAGATCGCCGCGGGCGACAAGCGACATTTGCCTTTCCCAGGCGAGCCGCCGGCGAGTTGGACGGTGAGACCCCGGAACATAAATAAAAGGCCCCTCGTCTTCAGCGGTGTCGGTGAGAAAAAACCAGGCTTTGACCGTCGAATGGAACGTATCGGAGTGCAGCCGCGTCTGCGGATCCGGAGGGGCGGCGCGCACGCGAGCGAACACCGTTTGGATATAAATCAGCGGCTCGAGCAGCGACGAACCGACGTATTGCACCAGCCCCAGCCATTCCGGACTTTCGACCATCGCTCGGATCGCGGGAAGGGATGCGAGAGCGCGGCGATCGAGGGCGATCCGCCGGGTGATTGCATCGCCTTGCGCTTGCTCCCGCGCCGGCCCGGCGAACTCCAGCGCCTGCCGTTTAACTTCGGCAAACGCCGGCCGCGGCAGGAAATCATATTTGAGGACGAAACCGTCGCGAGAAAAAGCTGCGCGGTCATCGGCTGAAACAAGGGAAGCCAACCGTTCGCGACGTCTTTCCGCCATCCGAGAGGCAACCCGCATCCGTCTCACATGCAACCCGGCACGGTTCAGGGTCGGGCTGCCAATGACCGGATTGTCGCGAAACGACTTCGCTCCGGTCGCCAGCGCCGCGATATGAAAGGGCGCAATCAGCCAGGAAAACGGGGCGGCTCTCAACTGGCTGCCCGGCAAATTCGCACCGCAATAAAACAGATTACGCCGAAAACATCAGCCATGTGATGCTCGGCCCAATCGGGCGAGGACATTGCATTGCCGCGCCAGGATTCCTTGAAGCCGGCGCGTGAAGACGAGGAACCCTGGGCGCCACAACTCTGGGTCGCCAAGGCGTTCGATTACAATCTCGGGAGGGCAGGGGAGCCGGGTCAGAGGATCCAGATAGCGCGGATAGAGCATCAATGCGCCGGCCACCAGCTCTTCGAGCGAGAGGCGGCGCCCGCGATCTGGCGCCACGAGGTCGGTCGTCAGACCCCAGCCGGCATAAAATGGCCGACCGTAGACGACAACGCGGCGGCGGCGCAGCAGAGCTTCGAAGCCGGTTAAAGAGGTCAGCGTATGCAATTCATCGATCTGGTCGAGTAGCAACGCCACGGACCCGTCGCGTACGACGATATCGGCGAATTCTTTGGCAAGCGACTCGGTCACGGCACCCTTGCGATGGCCGGCTTCCACATCGGGATGCGGTTTGTAGATTATGAAAGCATCCGGGTTGGCGGCGCGCACGCGGCGGAGAAGATCTCCGTTACCGCAAACGCCAGCGCCGCCAAGCAGCACCGACCGGTCGTCCTCCACCTGCCCCGGAGCCAGTATGCGGCGCTGCCCGGCAGGAAATTCGCGTATCGGGATCGAGTTTGGCAGGTTGTACTTGGTGATCCGCCGGGCCACGAGCCGCGCGATCAGATGGCGCGCACGCTCGATCAGCGCCGGTCCGAATTCGGTCTCCCGCAGCAGGCGCTCCAGGTCGCTGCACACATTCGGGTCGTAGTACATGCCGGCGCGATCGAGCACCAGCGAGGCGGCCGGCATGAAATCCGATCCAAGCCCGGTCGAGCGGATAAAACCATCCTCGACCCAGATCATCGGGATGCCCTGTCGCGCCGCGGCTTCGGCAAGGCCTTCGGGCGCGCGCGAGGCCCAAACCGCGATGGCGGTCCCCGGTCGAGCATTTGCAAGAGCGAGCGCGGCCCCCGTTGTCCTACAAAAAGCCGGCGGGCCAGCAGCAGAGTTAAAAAAGTCTGCAATTCGGCGGCGCTTCCAAAATGACATGCCGACGCAGGCGGCGACCCCACGGTTGGTTTCCTCGATACGCCGCCAGTCGGTGAGCATCGCCACGGTGTCCTCGAACGTCGCGGCAGTTTTGGTAAAAGGGTCGAGGCATCGGGTCGCAAGCAGACAAGCGCCGGCAAATATCTCGTCTACGGTGCGCCGGAACGGCTTTTGCGGCACTGTCTCGTGATCGGTCGTGATCCCCCAGCCCGAATAAAAGGTATCGGCAAAGCAACGCACATCGCGGCCGGCCAGCAGTGCGAGAAACCCAGTCTCGCCGCCGGCCGAGTAGACCCGCTCGGCGCGGTCGATCAACCGCCATATATCGACGGGCGAGGTGACGACAGCGCATCCGCGCGCGGCCGCCGACTCAAGCAATGGCCGCCGACCGGTCCCGGCGGAGGCCAGAATAACGATCTTTTCCGCCTGGTTCTGCGCCAACCCGGTGGCCAGCATTTCGCGGCCAGCCGATGCGGCAAGCCGCCCCATGTCGACCAAGACCAAGGCGCCATCCCCTCGGTTCGGCAGATCGGCGCAATTCCACCAATCGCCGCCAACTCGCTGGGTCAGCAGTTCGCGGCGCGCCGCGGCGGCGCGGCGGAGCAGTTCTGGCGTCTCCCAGCCTTGCGCCCAGAGCAATCGATCGGTCGCCAGGGCATCAATCGGCGAGGCGGGTCCGGCGATGCCAGCGGCGGTCACACTGAGTAAGGGCGAGGGAGCGCCACGCCGCGGCGGGGCGCGCAAAACGCCATGCCCAAGCTGCAACGCCGGAACACCGAGAGCGGTCGCGCGCATCCGTAGCCGGCGGCTGCCGCGCGACCCCGACCACCATGCGATCGACGTTGGCGCGTCGAGGTTTGGCCCAACGGAGAATTCGGGAAACAACGACGCCAGCGCTTGGGTCTCAAGCGGGATCCCGTGCACCGCGAGCCGACCAACCCTGGAGCCGGCTCTCACGGGCTCGATGCTTTCGCCTGGTGGTGCTAGCGCCGTTGCGATGGTTTGACCGCGGCTCAAATCAGCTCGCTCTCCCCTCTTGGAATTTCGATAAAGCCGACCCAAACCCCGTTTCAAAGTCTTGCCGGCGCCGGG
Organism: uncultured Alphaproteobacteria bacterium; assembly: GCA_963777435.1. Classification (GTDB taxonomy): domain Bacteria; phylum Pseudomonadota; class Alphaproteobacteria; order ATCC43930; family CGMCC-115725; genus AP-15. The sequence continues at coordinate 776,177 of CAVZQT010000002.1, read as the reverse complement.
CGAGTGGCCCGGCGGACCTCCGCCGCCACCGGCGGCTGTCGAATCGCCTTGTTCATGATATCATGGCTCTGCGACCCGGTCGCTGTTAGCTGGTGCGTCGATGAAGATGTTGTTGCAGCTGCGCCAAGCAGCGATGGTTCCGTGGTATGCGGCACAACTCTTCACCGGAACAAAATCGTTCGAGCACAACCCCGTCATCGCCAGCCGTCGTCTGAACCAGTGGGGGCTGCACGCCGCGCGGGTTAGGCACGCCCACCGACTGGCGCTCGCTCGCCGCCGCAGGCTCGCTCGACTGATCCCCGCCGCCGATCGCGAGGCCTTCGAACGGGATGGCTTCGTCGTTAAGCCCGGTTTTTTGCCGCCTGCGCAATTTCGCGCGCTTGTCGAGGAGGTCAGAGCCTATCGCGGGCAGCGGCGGGAAATTGCCGAGGGCGATACCCTCATGCGCAAGATCGCGCTGAATGGGCCGGCGCTTGCTCGGCTGCCGACGCTCGCTGCGGTGCTGCGATCGGCGGCTTGGCGCGGGCTCATCCGCTATGTCGGCGGCCGCGACACCGAGCCGGTCGTTTGGGTGCAGAGCATCCTGCGCCATGCCCGCCCCGGACCTGCGGACCCGCAAACCCTGCTGCACGCCGATACTTTTCACCCGACCGTCAAGGCCTGGCTGTTCCTGACCGATGTCGCCGAGTATGCCGGACCATTCACCTATGTCCCGGGCTCGCACCGTCTTACCGCGGAGAGGCTCGCCTGGGAGCAGCGCATGAGCCTTATCGCGCGCGGCTCGGCAAACGCCGATACCCGCCAGGGCTCGTTCCGGATCGATCCCGCCGAACTGGCCCCGCTCGGCCTGCCGCCGCCGCGCGCGTTTGCGGTGCCCTCCAACACCCTGGTTGTCGCTGACACTTTTGGGTTTCACGCGCGCGGTCCCAGCGCCGGCGCCTCGCTGCGTGTCGAGATTTGGGCTTATGGCCGCCGCAGTCCGTTCTTGCCGTTGGCGGCGTTACTGCCGTGGACCACTTCGGCGCTCGGATGGCGCAGTGTGTTATGGTGGAAGATCGGCGATTTTGTCGAAGCGGCGGGCGGCGGAAAAAACCCGTGGCGGGCGAAAAACGGCGTGTCGGCGTTCGATTTACCCGAGCTGCCGCAGGATACAACCGCCGCATCCCCTGACTTAGTTACCACAGCGGGTCCGAGCGGATGTCTGCGGGCAACGGCCGACGGGTAAGGCGGCGGAAGAGGCAGGAGTTCGAACCTACCGGGGACGCCTCGCGCCCCCCAACGGTTTTGAAGACCGCGCGGGCCACCGGACCCGATACTCTTCCTTATTGATATACAACGCTTTTCTGAACACGAGTTTTGCCAAAATGTGCAACCGGGACCCGTTTTGCCAAAATGGTGCCAGCCCCGTTCACGATTAGCCCTCGTTGTCGAGGATGCGAACAGCGGTCTCGGCGGCCCGTTTCATGTCCGCCCGGCGGCTGTAATGGAGCGCCATCGATGCGGTCCGCTGGCCGAGCTCGGCCTGTATCGCGCGGACGTCGGCACCGGCATCGGCAAGCCGCGTCGCATTGGTCGAGCGCAGCCCGTGAAACGTGAGACCTTTGGCGATCCGGCCCTCGTCTTCGAGCCGGCGGATCAAGTCACGAAAATTCGCCCGCAACGTACCCTCGGCCCAGGGCCGCCCATCGGGACCGGCAACGATCGTCTCGCCGATGCGGGGAGCCGCGTCGAGGATTTCGCGCAGCATGCGCCTCGCCGGCTTCCATACCGGATCGGAATTCTTATTTTGCTGCCACTGAATGGCCGTCCCGTTGTAAGCCGACCAGCGGACGTCGACGACGTCGCCGCCGCGCATGCTCGCGAACATGCCGAGCGCGATCGCCGACTTTAGCGCGCCCTTCGCCTCGGCGATGACGATGCGGCATTCATCTTCGATCCAGGGACGATTTGCGTCGCCCGGTGCCGCGAATTTTTCCAGGCCGGCGGCTCCGTTCTCATAGCGCCCGAATTCCCGCCGGGTCTTGCCCCAACCGAGCACCAGCGAGAGCATGTGCACGACGTAATTCGCAAAGCGCCGTTTTTTGTCCTGCAGCGCCTTGTCGCGGATTTGCTCGCAGGCTTCGGGATCGAATTGGATCAGCGCAAAGTCGTTGAGGGTCGCGAGATAGGCGAGAACCTTGTCGTAATCGCTCTTGGTCCGCTCGCCGAGCAACGTGTATTTCGCGCTCGCCCTGTAGGCGTCGACGAGGGCGCCCCAGGTGCCGGCCCCGCGCAGCTGGCGGCGGATAATCGCGCGCCGCGGCCTCGTGCCAGCCTCTTTATCAAGCTCCGCAATCTCCAGGATAAAAGCCGCCGTGTTGGGGCGCGCCTCGATCCGCTTTTTAGTCGCCCGGTGGTAACGGTACGTGCGGCCGTTGATGGTCGTTTGTTTGATGCCGCGAATTTTTGTAATCATCTGGATAGCCCCTTTCGAGCCTACACTCGACTGGTGGTCAGAGGTGCCGCGGCGTTGCAAGCGACGCGGTGCCTCGATCCATATAATCTCGGCGTTCAGGTTTTGCCACTAATTTGCGGTATCCGCTAGGAACGCCGTGGCGTTTTTTTGCCAAGTTGGGCGATGCCTTCTTCGATCGGACGCAACGCCGGCGGCGCCAGCCCCGACCGTTCGTCGAGATAATGATCGAGCGCGCGGACATCCCAAAGCTTGCGGCTGTTGAGCTCGATCGGCGGCACCTGTTTGCCGATCGTCTCGTCAAATAGCCCGATCGAGATGCCGCCGCAGTATTCCGCCGCCTGATCGCGCGACAGCAAGCGCGGCGGCAAATTTGGCGGCAAGACCCGGACGCGTTCGGCCATTAGAACTCGCCGCCGTAATAGGGCAGCGCCTTTGGCATTTCCCCGCTCTTGTAGGCGGCCGTGATCTGCGGACGAATGTAATCCGCGACGGTCTGCTTGTCGGGTAGGATCGTCTCGGCCAGGAAAGCGTCTTCGAGCGTCAATATCCCGATATCGATCGCTTCGAGCTTGGCCTTGATCACCAAGAGCAGGGCGCGCCAGCGCGAGCGCACTTGTTGCGCCGAGCGGGCCCCTGATAGCGGCAGGCTAAACCGGATATGCCGACCGCGCAGCCGGAAGGCGAGGATCGCAGTCTTGCCGTCGTCGCCCGAGAAGAACTGATCGGCGCCGCGGCGCTTCATCAGCGCCTCGATGTCGAGCCGGGTGCGCTCGGCCGGAATTTTGGTGCGGGCGGCGTATTCAGCCATTACAGGCGCGCGACGATCGTCAGCATGGCGGTCACGACGCCTGCAGAATTGTCATTCCGCCGCTTCCGGTACCGCGCGGGACAATGCGGTACAGTTTCCGCCTTCGAGCCAATACGACTGGCCGAGCCCGGCGGCAGCGATGTCGGGAACTTGCTGGCGTCGGGTCAATGTCATGCAGACCAAGGCCGGCAAGCCGCTGTCTTCGAGCAGCGCGAACAACCCGGAGCGGGTCGTACCGTCGAGGACATCGGCGGCGTCGAGCACCACCATTGCCGAGTTGTCGAGCCGCGCCATTGCCACTTGCAGCACCGCGCGGACCCGGTACTGCTCCGAGGTCGACAGCAGCGGATACGGACGCCCGCCATAGGCAAGCGTCATGTCGGGGGCGATCGTCACCGGACCCCACTCGGCAACTTGCGCAAGCTCGCCAAGTCGCGTGTTAAACAGATCGAGCACCCGGGCGAGTTTCTGCGCGCGCAGCCCGTCAGCGGCGAGGATGTCGAGCAGCTTCTCGTTGCCCGAGATCTGCACCTGCAGACGATCCGCTTCATTCTTTCGCTGCCATGCCAGCAACCGCGCCTCGGCAGTGACGAGCGCGTTCTGGGTGGCGGCGGCCGAATTCGCGTCCGACGATACCGGCGGCATCAGCGCAAGCCTGTTGCTGGCCTCGGCAGCACTCTGCATTCGGGCGCGGGCGATCTCGACCGCGCGGTTGGCGGCGGCGAGCTCACCCTGCAGGTGCGAAACCCTGCCATCGGCGTCGGCGATCGCCATGCGCCGCGCTTTGAGTTCGTCTTGTGGGATGCTGGCCTCGGCCGCTTCGAGCCGGGTCTCGGCGAGATTGACGCGGCGCAGCACCACAAAGGCGCCGCAATGCGGGCAGGGCATGCCGCCCTCGACGTTGCCGGGCGGCAATGTCGTGCGTTCTTCCTTCGCCTTGTCGAGCATGTCGGCAGTTCCTCGGCGGCTTTTTCAGCGTCACGCAAGGTATCCTCGCGCGCATCGAGCTCACCCGCCTCGGCCGCCATCTGCTCGCGCGCGGCGGCCGACACTGCAGCCGCTCCTATCGCGCGCTCGTGTTCTGCGCGCGCCATTTCGACCGCTGCCTCGAGGTCCGCCTCGGTCATGCCGTCGAGATCGAGGGTCCAGCCGGCGGGCGCCCAGGTGACGCCAATGCGGGAGCCGTAATTCTGCGTGGTGACCTGACGCCACGCGCCCTTGAGTTCAACGCCCTTGTCGCGGCGCAGGCTGTGCGCGCCGTCCCAGCCGTAATCCTCGATTATTTTCCACACTGCTGTGACGACGTGGTTGTCGCCGAGCTCGACGTCGGCCAATGCCGAAGCGAGATCCTCGCGTGTCGGATCGGCGCGCAGATACTGCCCGAGCACTTGTGCGCGCTCTTTGGGCGGCAACAATGCGATGCTGGCGAGCCCGGCGGCGTAAGCGCTCGCACCCGGCGGGTCGCCATCGCTGGTCACGGCGCAGGCCGGCCATTCGATGTGGCTCATGCCATTGTCGCCCTTCAGGTAGACGATCGCCTCTTGCGCGGCGGATTTAACGAGTGCTGCCGCCGAGCCTTTGGTGGAGCCGAACGGCAACGTCTCGCCGGTCAGCACCGCGCCCGTCGCCTGCGCCAGCGATGACTTGCCGGCGCCGTTTCTGCCGGCGACGAGGGCGATCGGATCGAGCTCCATCTCGGCCGACGCGCAACCGCGGAAATTGCGCACACGGATCGAGATCATGGTCTAGACCTCGAAATTGACCCGCCGCTTGGGCGGGGCTGCGGCGGCGTCGCTTTTTGCCGTCTCGTTTGAGGCCGCCGCTGCAGGAGCCGCTGGAGCGCGTTGTTGGGCAGGCGCCTCTGCTGCTGCTGTCGCTCGGCGGCGCGATTGCCGCTCCGCGGGTGCTGGCGTGGATGCGGCAGCCTCCTTTACCGGTTCCGCTGCTCGACCGCGTCGAACCAATCGCCGACCTCGCTCATGCCGTCGCGGAGCGAGTTGTAGACTTTGCGCAGCGCGACGACCTGGGCCGGCCGGATCGCGTCGAGCCGGCGCTGAATTCGCGTCTCGATCTGCGCCTGTGTGACGTTTAGTGCGGCGAAGGCCTCGACCAGCTTTTTCAGACCCTCGTCACTGATATCGGCCTCGGCCTCCATGGTCCGCTCGCACTGCTCGAGGGCGGCCTCGGTAATATCCCCCGGGATCACCGCGAGCAGCACGGCGCGCTTGCGGCGCTGGCCGTAATTCGCGATCAGTTCGTAAATGTCCCTTTCGGACGTGAAGTTAATAACCGCCCCCGCCGCGCTCTTCATTGCGATCGCGCCAGTGCCTGATCTGGAACTGCCGTTCGTCATAAAAGCCGGTTTCGAGATCCCACGCGTAGGCGACGCATTCCGAATAGCCGTCGTTGCGCGAAATTTCTCTGATGCCGCTCGCGATATTCCCCAGCGCTGCGCAATCGCCTCGGCGAGGCGGATCGAGGGCCCCTTAATATCGGTGCCGCCGCGCGAAACCTGGTAGACGGCACGATTTGCCAAGGTCGGCCGGGTGCAGTCGTTGAGGATCATTTCGCTGGCGCGGATCGGGTTGGCCTCGCCATTGGCGCGGGCGATAATCATGCGCGCCTGCACTTCGGCAATGGCGCGCTGCTGCTCGACCGAGACGAGCCCATTGGGCCGCGCGTTGGCGACCTCGCCCATGCCAAACGGGTTCGCAGTGCGCGACGGCTGGTCGCGTGGCTCGACCAGCGGCGGGCGGGTGGTCTCAGCCACGTTCAGGATACCTTGCCGCTGTCATGGCCCCAAGGGTCTCGAGCGCGTCCGCATGTTCCAGCTTTGCCAAAGCCTCGGCCCGCATGCGCCCGACGTTGTAGGCGATATCCTCGTCAGTCATTAGGTCACGCAAGACATACTCGGGTTCTTCCGCAGTGGCCGATCGCGCGGTCGGGTATCGCCATTGCAAATCTTTGAAGAGTAACTCTTGTTTTTCTCCTCGCCGCATTCGAATTGCTGCGCCAATAATTGCCGCGCGATCTGCCGCAATTGAAGATGGCAACCTTGCCAGATCATTGGGTGGTCGTGCTCTACTGCCCGACCGCGATCGAGATCGTACATGGCTTCGGTCGCCACCCAGCTTGGGCTAATTCGCGGTTGACCGAGACGCATCTCGATGATACGTGCGACGAGCTCGCGCAAATGATCGGGCAGTGGTTCGCGACGAGAACGCGGCATTTTTTGATCGCTCCTCTCCAATATGGCTGAGCCAAGCGATGACGCGCGGCACCTCTGCGCGCACGTCGTCAGTCATTGTCGGGGTCATCGTCGACATCACTTCCGCCGGCGTCGTCGCCAGCAAGCCCATCCGCGCGAAATGGCGCAGCCGACCCCAGAGCCAAAGCGCGTGGCTACTTACCGGCTTGATCTCGGCTGGCGCTGCAGTACGGATGATGCCGTTGGTCGTCGGCTTTTCCGGCCCGGCCAATACCGCCTCGAATTCCGGTTCCGGTACGTCGGCAAGCTTCTGCCACTGCGAGGATTGATCATAGGTGATGCCGAGATCGAAGAGGGTCTTTTGAGAACCCCTAGGCAGACGAGGGTTGCCACCCTTGGCCTTCTCCATCTTCGTCAGCAACTGACCGGCTTTCCGCTCGGCGCGCAATCGGATTTCGCAGCATTGCCGCTCGGCCTCGATGTTGTGCGCCAGCCTCGAATAATGTTCGAGGGCAATGGCGCGGTCGCGAATATCTTTGACCTCGTCGACCTCGAAAGCCGACGCGATCGCCTGACACATTGCGTTATAGCGGACAAGCTCGCCGGCCATTTATTCGCTCTTGCGCCATTCGTGGCAAAAACTCGTGCCATGCGCGGCGCAATACTTCGCCGAGCAGAGGGTGCTATTTGGATTTGCCAGAAACGCCGCGGGATCTCCGGGCCGCAGCTGCAACCGTTCGTCACCTTCACAGACGAAACACCCGCAGATCGTCGACGATATGCCGCAGTACGTTGGCTGCAGCCCGCTCGGCGAGCATCAGCGGAACCGTAATCCGCACCGGGTCGGGTTGCACTTTGTCGACCGAGACGCGCTTGATAAAGTCGATTGTCCCACGCTCTATCGGAATGCCAACCGACCTCGCCAACAATGAATAGCTGCCGATTTGGGCATTGAAGTTGACAAGGTTGCGGGCGCCAGTCTTCAGGTCATCGATCTGGCCAGGCTCTGTTGCAACAACATCAGCTTGTCCGCTCAGCACTATGTTGTCGGCGACCTCGGCCTTGGAATGTTTCTCGACCAGCACCGGGGTAATCATCGGGGCGACGTCGCGATGATAGAGCTTCGTCATTCGAATGACCTGCCGCAGCGCTTGGGGCTGGGTCGGGCTAACTGCGTCATAGAGAGGGTTTCACCGTCGCGCAGCTGGTTGACCAGGAAATCGCGCGAACAATCGGTGCCGACGTCGGCGGTCGGGAGTTCGCCGGTCTTGCGTTTTTCGCCGAGCAGAATTTCGGCGGCGTGGTGAATTGCCGAACCGACGGTCGCGCCAATGCCGCGCGGCAGCCGCCGCAGCCGATGCCCTCCTGCCTCGATCTCGGGCCGATTGATTTGCGTTGCCGATCGCCGGGCGCAGTCGGCATACCGTGGAAATGTCGACGGGCGAAGAAAGGTGGTTTCGCTTACCACGGCTGATCCTCGATCTTCACGATGTCACCGGCCATCAGTCGTCTCTGCGCTCGCGCGTGTACTGATTTGGAAGAAATTCGTGCGCCTGCGGCGGATCACGCGGGCTCGCCCGCAACTGGATCGAGGGCTTGCGCGGCGGCACCGGAGCGCGCGCCGCGGCGATCGCCGCCTCGATCATCGCAAGCCAGCCGGTATCGGGCGCGATCTGGAGGAGATCGCCGCCGAATTTGACGACCTCGCCGCGCAGCAACCTGGCCAACGCGTCTTGATCGACGACGTAGCGCATCATAAAGCGGCGGTTACCCGCCGGCGGCTGTGCCAAACCATGACGGCGAGCACGCCCGCGCCGAACAGCGCCCAAGTTCCCGGTTCCGGTATCGGAATGGCGGTGTTGGTCGCCGAGAACGAGACTTCGAGGTTCTCGGGCCCTTGCGTCGAAAAGAAGAAGCTGCCCGGGTATCGTCGACCCCGGTCAGGTGTAGAAGCCCGGTGCCCTGGATCGCGACGCTGACATTAGGCTGCTCGATGATCTGGGTGACCGTCTGCAGATCGAACGAGAATATTTTGCCGTTCGCGACAGCGTCGAGCAGGTCGTCATAGACCAGCGGCTTTGCCGAGGGTGCGGAAAAGGCGCTCGAATAGTCGAAGACGCCACCGGTCGGCCCGGCGATGACGCCGCAGCCGATGCACGGCGCAAACCCGATAGTGTCGCTCGTCACCGTCTGGGGATTGATAAAATCCACCATGTTGGTTGTCGTGTTGTATGTGTTCGAGCCCGCAAAATTGATCGACCCGACAATCGGAGCGGCCTCGGCCGCCGCGGCTGACAGCACGAGTGCCGCCGCACCCGCCAACAGGGTGTTACGCATTGCTCGACTCCTTTGTTTCACGAATTGTTTCACGAGAAACCGCTAGGTTGACATGCACTTCAGCCCAGAGAATTGCGGCAGTAACCGCCGCACGATACGCCGCCGACGGCGCCCGATCGGGCCGATAGCTGTTCCAGATCGCATGACGATGATGCCGCGGAAGGCAGCGCCAATGCCGCGAGCACATTAGCAATTTGCCAGGGATATGGCGGTCACAGCCTGGCCAAGGACATTGATGAACCAACAGGAACCTCCCCCGATCCCTATGGGAGACAGTTCATACTATGGTGTTAAAACCAATATCGTGGCAACCACTTTTTTGCCGCTAGGCAGGCGGTGTTGAATTGCCAGAAATCGGCGGGCTAGGTTCCCCGGCTTTTCGGGGGAAAATGTAAACGGGAAAAAAAGAATGAGCGCCGACCGGATTAGCGAGTTCCAAAACCAATGGAAAAACCGTTATCCGCCGCCGCCGTGGTGGTGGTTTTCCCTCGCCGGGATCTTCCTCGGGCTGTTGACCGCGATCGTCTGCCTGGAGCTGCCGCCGCCCTTGTCAATCACCAAGAGTCCCCCGGGGATGGCGATGCTGTTGCCTTTTGCCGCGGCGGTGCTTGTGGGTCAGCGCATCGGCCGCGAACGCACCAGCCTACCGGTCATTGTCGTGGGCGCGATCGTCGTGGCGATCGTCGTGGCGATCGTCGATTGGCGGGTGGGGATGCCGCATCTGTTTTATCATTGTGGGGTTGTGGGTTGGCTGGCGCTGATTGGTATCGACCGGATCGGCCCCATACCTGCGCGAGCGTGGTTTCGAGCGTGGCAAGCATATTCTCGTCAATCGCCCGACCCTCAAAACGATGCTGCAACAAGGTATTCAGCGCCGCGGTAAAGGCCTCGACAAAAACCGTCTCGGTTCCCGGGGTCGCCGGCAGCGGCTGCAACGCCCGCTGCACGCAACGCAGCGCCGCCGCGACGAGGTCGGGCGGCACCGCTAACACGTCGAAGCCTAGAATTTGCGGCAAACTCCAACCGAGCGCGCCGGCAAGCTTTTGCAATGTATCAATTTTGTGGCTCCGATCGCGTTCTCGGTAGAGGATATCGAGCGATAAACCCGCCTCGATCAATACCGACCTCACCGATCGATTGAGTTCGGCCGCGCGGCGCTCGACACGCGCACGGACCTCCGCCCACCATGTATTCCCAACCATAGCCCAACGCCTCCGATCCCATAAGGCGATGGGCTTTTGTACCATCTTTTTGATCGGATTGGATTTTCAAAATCACCCAGCGTCGGTGGTGACAAGCCGGTTGACGTACTGGGTTTTAGACTAATAGCATCCCCGGGTGCGATTGTCTCCGGATTGGTGCCATGCCCGATAGATGAAAAAGCCCCGGCTCATTGGTGTTCTCAACACCCAGCCGGGGCTTTTCTCCGTTGCTGAAACGGGAAGCTCGGGTCGCCCTCCCTTGATTGGGATCGGGGGAAGACGAGCAGTGAGCTAACCCACCTTCAACCCGAATTTCGCGTCCATGTAAAGCCGCTTTTTGCCGAAGCGGCGGAGGGTCCCATGACTGCATTCTCTTGGGGAAAATATCTTATCGGAATGATCAGCGATGACAAGTTCCTTGCCGCCGCCGATCTCGCCGGGGTCAACCCGCCAATTCCGCTGGTGTTTTGCGCACTATTCGAGCGCGCCATCGAGAACCACGACGGTGAGAAAGCTCATGGCATTGCCGGACACGGATGAGGAGACCGGCGATGAACGGATACTGGCTAAAGCTGAAGCATGGCGCGCCGGCCAACCCGAAATGGCGAATGATCGCGCAGAAGGTCGGCTGTCCGCAGGGTGAGGTTTGGACGCTTTATTGCTGGGCGCTCGATTTTGCCGGACAGCATGGCGGATCGTTAAAGGGTTTCGACCTCGAAGAAGTCGCCGCGACTACCGACTACCTGCTCGAGGAATTGCAGCGGATCTGGACCGGCTTTATCGACAAGGCGATCATCGTCGGCGAGGCCATCCACAATTGGGCCGAGCATCAGGGCCAGGCCGCGATCGCCGCAGTCGGCAAGATCGCACGCAAGGTGTCGACGCCGCGGGTGCGGAAACATCGCCAACGACAAGGGGAATTGCTGCTTCCGCTCGCCGGCGGGGCCGATGAAACGCATGAAACACCCCCAGAGAGAGAAGAAGAGAGAGAAACAGAGCAGAGCTTAGAAACCGAGTCCCCTTGTTTAAACGCTGTACCTCTTAAGACCGTCGAACCCGAAAAAGCACATGAAACACGTGAAGAGGGCGTTTCTAGGCGCACAGCGCCCTTGGCTGAGACCGCTGCCATCCAGCGCAATAAACGCCTCAACATGATCAAGACGCTACGACGATGGGTGTTGTCGTCGCTGCATCAGGATAGTGGGACGCGCGCCGAGTGCCTCGCAATGCTTGGCCGCGCCGAATATGCGCTCGACGATTGGGATAGTCGCTCTCTCGGCGATAAGCACTGGATCGATGAATTAAAGCGAAAGGCTGATCGCAGGCCGCTTGATGACCAAACAATCATGTTTCATCAAATGGTTGATCGTGGCGGGATCTACCGGTCCAAACGACTCTGGGCCAAGGCAATGGCCCAGACAGAGGCCGAGCATGCCGCCGCTGGCATGCCGGATATGTCGTTTGACGTTCCGCTACGGGCATGAACACGCCGCTCGACGCCGCCCGGATCGCTCGCGATGAATTGGTCCGGCTGCGCGATCCCCGGTCCGAAGATGGAAAAGGGTTTCGGTACGTCCGAGACCGCTGCGAAAGTCCGATCGAGACGGTTTTCGCTTTGGCGCTGTTTCAAGTCCTGATCGTGCGCGGCCGAACTCTGGACCGACTGCAGCAGGTGATAGCGTCGACCAGTCGATCAGAAAGGATCTATGTCTTTCCGCAATGCCCAATCCTCGAATATCGCGCCGACTTTTTATTAATCAGTAAGAATGTACCACGCCCAAACCCGCCATTCCTTTTGGTTGAGTGTGATGGTCGGGATTATCACTCGATTGAGAAGGATGAGCCACGAGATCGACGCCTGATCGAAGTGGGTTTTGAAGTCGTACGCTTTTCGGGGTCGAACATATACAGCTTTCCGGAACTCGTTGTTAACGAAGTGCTTGCCCATTTTTGGTTGCCGCGGGTTGTCTTGCCTGCAGATTTCGATCTAGCGATATGGCAATTGCGCCAGACCTTGCCTCCGCCGCCTCCGAAAATGCCGTTCACGGACAAATTTTTGTCCGACGTGCTCGATGCCTTTAAGCGCGGTCGCTCTGCGTGACCGAAGACCTTCATTTTCCATCGGAAAGTCACCGGCAGTCGCTGCTCGGGCGGGTCGAGGCCGGCGGCCTGGCCGCGCTCAATGGTCAAGACAAGCTTGAATTCCACGCTTACCGCTACGGCTGGCGGCGAGCGCGACTCCACGATTTCGCGATGAAATACCAGTGCGACTCGCGCGGCGACTGGTTTGACGGGGTTCTCGTGCCGCGCGCCTTCGAATTCTACGGCGGCAAGCTCGAGAAGCACGGGCGGCGCCCGGACCCGACCCCGGAAGACATCGCGCACGTCGAGCGGGTGTGCCGTCAAATTCGGGCAAATCTCGACAAATTCGCCGAGCGCAGCCGTGCCCGCCTTCGAGCCCGAAACTGACCTCGGCGAGGTTCAGGCCGGGCTCGGTATTACCGCCACCGCTGCACAGTAGGAGGAAAAATGGCACAGCGACTGCACACCGAGATCCCCGACAAATTCGGCGGGGCGATCAATGCCAGTGCACTGGCGACCTATGTCGAACGCGTCTCGCGATTGATGGAAGAACAGAAGAACCTCGGCAAGGACATCGCCGAGGTTTGTGCTGAGGCTGATGAGGCTGGTGTTGCTTCGAAACGCGAGATCCGCCGGCTGGCGCGCGAAAGCATGATGGAGCCCGATGTCCTGCAGGCGCAGTTGAGCCGGATGGACGATCTGCGCCGCGCCCTTGGCCAGTTTGAGGCAACCCCGCTCGGCCAGGCGGCGGTGCAGCACGAGAGCAATGGGCATGACATTGCCGCCACGCCGCAAGTCGCCAGGCCGAAGAAGAAGTTCGCCGAGCAGCCAGTGACCGCCCCGCGCCGTCGCGGGCGGCCGTCAAAGACGACGCCGAGCGTCGACGAGGCGCTGGCACTCTCGCGCCAGCATTTGGGCGGCATCGGCGACGACCTGCCGCCGGCAGCATGAGTGCGACGCTCCCCGAGCAGATCGCCTGCATCAAACGCGAGATCGCAATGCGCGAGCGCAACTACCCGAAATGGGTCGCTGCCGGCCGGATGAAGCAGGCCGAGGCGGATCGCGAGCTCGACCGCATGCGCGCCGTGCTCAACAGCCTCGAACGCTTCGCCGCGTTCAGCCTGGCAACATGATCCTGGCACTCGATGTCGCGACTACAACCGGCTGGGCCTGCGGCAGCGCCGGCGAGCATCCGCAGTATGGCCATTTCCGTGCTGGCAAGCGTGGCATGAAGGGCGGCGAAATCGTCACACTGTTTCGCGACTGGCTCAAGCTGCAGTGCGAAATCAAAAAACCGCGCTGGCTGATCTATGAGTCACCCTACGTGCCGAGGGTCGCCCCGCCACGCGTGCGGACCGCGACCGGGCAGCTGATTTCCACCCTAAGCGGCGGGGCGCCACCGATAGATATAAACGTGCTGCGTCGCCTGATCACCCTCTGCGGCATCGTCGAAGAGCTCGGCTGGCGGTACTCGATCGAAGTCCGCGAGGAAGCGTCGAACGTGGTATGCCGCCAATTCACCGGGCGCAGCCGCGTGGGGCTCGCGGGCGGCCAAGAAAGCTGCGACGCAAAAGATGTGCGCCATCTATGGCTGGCACGGGGTCAGCGAAGACGAGGCCGACGCGCTCGCCTTGTGGGTCTATGCCGAAGCCGTGCTTTATCCCGAACTGGCGCAACGCCGCGGCTGCGGCCCGCTGTTTGTCGACGCCGGGTAATGACCGCCCCATCGCCCTATTACAGACAACACCACCAGGTCGAGGCGCCGGCATCGACGAGCGCCATTTCCGCCCGGCCTGGCGCGTGCTGACCCGGACTCGACGGGCTCCCAGCCGCCGGTGCGATCACCGCCGCGGAATGGCACGCCGTCGCCGATTTTCGCGATATGGCCGAGCTCGCGCTCGGCAGTGCGGCCAGCCGTAGCGTGCTGTCGAGCGCGCGGGCCAAGCGCTACGATGCTTCGCCGACGACCCACCGGCTTGTTGCGCGGCTCGACGCCCGGTCCTGGCTCGACGAGATTACAAGCGCGATCGGCATCGTTGCCTGCGCGCTGATCCAGGCTTGCGTCGTCGACGAGCTGTCCTGGGCCGCGATCGGCCGCCGCTTTGGGGTCGACCCGAAGACCGCGCGGGCCTGGGTCATTACATCGATCAAAGCGCTTGCCACACGCTGCGGCTAACGCCGCAAGCGACAAGGGGGAGGCATGACTCGATCCAGGTAAAGGGGCGGGTATCCGCGGTCGCAGTGCCATCCACCGCCCGCTTAAAATCGCGACTTGCCGCGCCGGGCGTGATCTGTTATTGCAGAAAATCATGCAATGGCGCGATCCTCGCAGGGATCTGACAGTTATCGGATTATAAGAGACAGGGGGATTTGATTGTAACCATCAGTAATGTAAAAAATAAACAGAGTGCAACTGCGCAATTTACTTTTTACATTGTTGAGTTTGCGTGCACCGAGTGTGTTCGGCTGCCCACCTTGGAGATCAGTTTTGGTTAAGTCCAGCAATAAGACTTCTACCCTATTATACATAATTTTGGTTGCCATAGCTTTTGTTTATTATCTCGCTCTTGTTAGCGATGGAGGTTTCGCTTTATTTCAACCCTCGTTGCGAGGAATGACCCCAAATAGCATGTTGGAGCATTTGCTGCACGGACAATTCGATGTTGATCCCGCGTCGATTGGGAAGGACGGGTTCCTTCGCAATGGTAAGACCTATGCCTATTTCGGTATCGGTATAGCCATTCCCCGATTGCCATTAATCGCCATCAACGCTCTCGGATCCCTCGACATCACGCGCTTGGCTTGTGCGTTTGCAGTGACGGTTGCCTTGTCCTTCAAGTTGGCCAGCGTCTTGTTGATCTACGAAGTCCTGCCCAAGAGCCGGCTGCGGGCGATCGGCTTTTCTCTCCTTGTTGTATCTTTGCTGTTTAGTGGCGCTCAGATCCAATTCCTAAAAAGCTCGGTTTATCAGGAGGTGGTCGCTTGGTCGGGTGCGATTGCCGCCGCGTTTGTCTATTGCGGGGTGCGAGGCCTGATCAAAGAGCGGCAATTTTCGACCGGACTGGTATCGGCTATGGCGACCCTGGCTGGGTTAGGGCTCCTAACGCGAGTGTCGACGGGGCTGGGGCTTTATGTCGCCGCCGGACTGCTGGTGCTAGTCCTTGCTTGGCCGGTGGCCGGCCCGCTTCGGAAGCGCTTGTTGCTTTGGTCTGGCGCCCTTTAGGCGAACGCGCAGTGATCTGCGTGGCTATCCTTGTGGGGTTCGCGCTGCTTTGCGGCTACGTAAATTACCAACGCTGGGGCAATCCGCTACAGTTTGCCGATATGCAAAGAAACATCTTCTACATGGCTGACCCTCGCCGCATTGTCCGCCAGGTGACATACGGTGCGTTTAATATAGAGCGACTTTGGTACGGGATACTCTATTATTTCCTTCCAGGATGGACTTTCGTGGGCGCGAATGGCCAATTATTATTCTCCAGTTCGAATTCGAATGCTGGATGGTGTCGAGGTACCACCAGGTAGCTTCTTATTGTCTGATCCATTATTATTGATTCTGGCGGGCATTGGTCTGGTACGGTTGCCACAGCTAGGACGCGAGCGTCTTATCGACCTTCAAGCAGTGGCGGCACTGATGATTGGTCTTTCGATACCGGCCTTCCTGATACTCACCTACACGTACATGGCGTTCAGATACCGATGGAGTTCTATCCTTTCTTCGAATTCGCAGCCTATCTCGGATTTTACGCAATCTGCGTAAAACCCTCTCCGTTCTCCGTCTCTTCGCGCAGCATCCTCTTAGCGCTCCTGATTACCTCCGCCATAATCGGGATATTTTTTTCCCATCTATGGCTATTCCTTTATAAGATTTCACCATTTGGAGACTACAAATATCAAGCCATGGGCGGGCATGAAATTGTAACGAAAGGTTGGCTAGCATTTTATTGGGATCAGCTAAAGATAGTATTCCCAAGCCTAGCCGAAAGATTTTCGAATTGACCAAGAGGTCATTTGCCCGGAAAATCGCATTTATAGCGGCCTTAGGAGTCCGAAATGCTCGAAGCGGACGCTACTCTAGCCGATAACTTCGAATTAGAGTTGTCTATTGTGATGCCGTGCCTCAACGAGGCACGCACCGTGAGCACGTGCGTAGCAAAGGCTCTCGCCTATCTTGGGCTGCACAATATCAAGGGCGAGGTGATCGTTGCCGACAACGGCAGCACCGATGGCTCGCGAGAAATTGCCGTCAATCTCGGCGCGCGTGTGGTGGAGGTCGCTGCGAGGGGGTACGGAAATGCATTACGGGCGGAAGGAACTGCCAAACGGCAAGTTCGTGATCATGGGCAACTCGGACGACAGCTACAATTTCTCCAGCTTGCAGCCATTCCTCGAAAAGCTCCGGCTCGGGTATAATCTGGTGTCGGGAACCGCTTCCTGGAGGAATCGCTCCCGGAGCCATGCCACCGCTGCACAAGTTCTTCGGTAATCCAGCCCTAACGCTCATCGGGCGCACGCTGTACAGAAGCCCGAGCCGGGATTTCTATTGCGGGTTGCGAGGCTTCCGCCGCGATGCGGTCATTTCGCTTGAGCTAGATGCGACCGGAATGGAATTCGCTCTGGAAATGATCGTCAAGGCATCCATCCACCACCTGCGGATCACCGAGGTACCGACCCAGCTCTCCGTCGATGGCCGGGATCGTCCCCCTCACCTGCGCAGCTGGCGCGATGGTTGGCGCAGCCTTCGGTTATTTCTGCTGCTCAGTCCGCGTGGCATGTTCCTCTATCCGGGCGCGGCAATTTTTTTACTTGGCGTGGTCGGAACCGTGGCGCTGTTCATTGGTGATGTGGCGATCGGCAACCTTATCCTCGCCGAGCACACGATGGTGCTGACGGCCGCCGCGATAAATATCGGGTTCGAGGCCATGCTGTTTTGGGCATTCGCCAAGGTGATCGCCATTCAGCGCGGGTTTCTACTGCGCGACCCCGCCTTTGAGAAACTCAGACGAGGGATGCCGCTCGAGCGCGGACTAGCATTGGGCGCCGCGCTAATGCTGCTGGGACTTATTGCATTCTTGGCGGCCATAGGCGAATGGTCAGAAATGGGGTTTGGGCAGCTGGTCGGGGGAGGCGCGTTTCGGCTGGTCATCGTTAGCAGCGCCACGTTGGTGCTCGGGACCCAAATCGTTTACGGATCTTTCTTGCTCTATATTCTTGAATACCGTGCAACCCTCCGGAGTTAGCCGATCTCCGAGTTGGTAATTAACGGCGAAATCCGCATTTATCCGAGTTGGGCGAACTGTTCAATCACGCTGAGTAGCTCCCCGTCCCGCCGAGCCGCAACCATTGTACGACCCGAAGTTCGAGGGTCAAGGGGTCGAGACAGGCTGTCGAGCGAGCATTCTCCTCGCGCAGGCTGTCGTGCTCGCCCTAGATCTGCGGACGAAAAGCGGTTTCAACATCGAGGTTTTTGAACGTAACATTATGGAAGAGCCCTGGTAACGTGGTGCACGGTAGGCTTCGCTATGTACGTCAACCGCTCAATGTATAACGTCGCGGCCCCCGGCTCGTTGGCAATGAGAGTTGCGGGCTACCAACGCGGCAAGATGTTTAGAGCGTTTCTAGCCCTCGGCATCACCGCATCGGACACAATCCTTGATGTGGGAGCTACAAGTGACCGGTCTCACGACCATTCGAATTATCTAGAGGCATGGTACTTGCACAAATCTAAAATCACGGCGGTTGGTATCGATGAAGGCGCCGCGTTCTTGCAACATGCCTATCCGGGTGTACGATACGTCAAAGGAGATGGGCGCTCTCTCCCTTTCGCCGATGGCTCGTTCGATTATGTTCATTCAAGCGCTGTACTGGAGCATGTCGGAAACGCTTTTCAGCAAATGGCATTCATCGCGGAGGCGAGGCGCGTTGCGCGGAAGGGCGTTTTTCTGACCACACCGAACCGCTGGTATCCGGTCGAATTTCACACCGTTCTTCCGGTCGTCCACTGGTTGCCCCCAAAAATATTCCGCCGCATCCTCGTTATAATCGGCAAGGAATTTTTTGCTTCCGAGGAAAATCTAAATCTTTTATCAAGGCATCAAGTGCGCCGCATGGCAAAAAACATCGGCTTTTTGGACGATTATCGAGTTTATGGCGTGTACCTAGCAGGATTTGTATCAAATATAATATTTATATTACAGAAGAAACCTAAAGGCAAAACTCTGTCACTCGTAAAAGCAATCACTGAAGCGGCCCCCTTGGCTTGAAGGCGGTTGGATACTTAAAGCCGATCGGGAGCTTCCCGCGGCGAGCGGTACCTGGTGCGCCGAATTTACGATCGCCAATCGTCCGCTATCCTCCAGCGCTCGCGAAAAGTGGATCGCCTGAGCCCCGAAAAGGGGAGAAAGGCGTACAGATACGGATTGCTAACTAAGCCTCACGGGGGACCATAGAGGATATCCGCGCCTGGGAGCTCTCTGTACTTTTGTGGCTGCCAGAAATCCTCTTGCGCGAAATTCCCGAAGATCTTATCGATTAATGTAATGAGCAGATCTCTTCCTCTGCCCGATCCCCTTACATGCCATCTCGAAGACCCGTGCACCGCGCGGTGATGCTGACGGCGGCCGAACGCCGCGCCGCGTACGAGGCCGCGCGTCCTTCACCGTCGCGAATTTATGGTCGCCGCTGGCAGCGGCTGCGCCTGGCGTACCTGTCGCTGCATCCGCTGTGCGAGTGCGACGCCAACAATGACGACGGCTGCGGCTACCCCGCAGCCGTCGTCGACCACCGCAAACCACACAATGGAGATCCGGTGCTGCTCTACGATTGGGAAAACCTGCAGG
Organism: uncultured Alphaproteobacteria bacterium; assembly: GCA_963777435.1. Classification (GTDB taxonomy): domain Bacteria; phylum Pseudomonadota; class Alphaproteobacteria; order ATCC43930; family CGMCC-115725; genus AP-15. Next base: position 757,246 of record CAVZQT010000002.1, on the reverse strand, counting down.
CCATGACCAAAGCCTGTCATGACCGAAAAACCGCTGCGCGCGACGGCGGCTTTGGCAATCCGCTGCGGTAATTTGATTTTGGAGCCGTAAAAAATCGGTTGGAACGCGATCTACAGCGATGATCAGAAAAAGTTTTCGACCCCCTTACCCAGTGCCTGAGTGATGCCTGGCCGTCGACCGAAGCCGACAGCACTGCACAAGCTCGAGGGCACATACAACCCGACCAAGCATGGTCGCGACCGCCAAAGTGAGCCCGTTGTCGAAGGCGATTTGCGGATCACACCCTCACGGCTGACACCTGAACAGCGTGCGATCTGGCGCTATGCGCTACTCCATGCACCAAAGCACGTGTTGAAGAAGATCGATCGCGACGTGCTGTTGTTGTGGGTGACCACCAAGTCACGTCACAACGAAGCGCAAAGATTGCTTGATGCCGAACAGCACGGTGCTATCTGGGCAAAGTCACCGCTGCATCGCATCGTGGATAAGACCACAGTGTTGTTGGTGCGACTTGCCAGTGAACTCGGGTTCTCACCAGCATCGCGACCACGGCTGCATGTCGAACTGCCCTCCGCGGCCGAGAACGATGAAGATGATCCGTGGGGCGAACTTCGCTTGGTGCAAGGCGGCAAGCCTGAGTGAGTGACGACCCGCGCCGTTTCATTGACGACGCAATCGCCTACGCCGACAAACTCGCGATGCAGCCTGCTGCTGCAAGTTTCCACGCGCGTTTTGCAGCACAGCGATTTTTGAGCGACCTCGAGGAAGCTCGTCACGATAGCCGCTGGGAATTTAAGCCCGAACTCGCGACCCGAGCGATGCTGTTCGCGAGCCAGATGCCGAATATCAAAGGGCCCGAAGCCGGCAAACGGCTGCGGCTCATGGATTGGCAGAAGTTTGTCTTTGCGAACATCTTCGGCTTTGTCGAGTGCGGCACGAATACCCGGCGCTTCAGGCAAGCAGTCGTGTTCGTGCCCAAAGGCAACGGCAAGACCACGGTCGCAGCACCGCTCGGCCTTTATCTGACCTTTGGCGAAGGCGAAGGCGGCGCCGAGGGCTACACCGGTGCGGTCACCCGCGACCAGGCGCGCCTCTTATTCGATGTCGCTCAGAACATGGTGCGGCGATCGCCGGAGATGCGTGATCGCTGGGGTGTCGGCGTCCTGTCGAACGCCATCTTCCAAGAGGCCAGCGCCTCGAAATTCGTGCCGATCTCATCCGACGCCAAATCACTCGACGGGCTGAATGTGGCAGTGGCGGTGTGCGACGAAATCGCGTCGCACCGAACAAGCGAGGTTTATGATGCGCTTCTCACCGCCATGGGCAAAAGGAAGCAACCGCTTCTACTATCGATCAGTACCGCAACCGGCAACACGGCCGGCATTGGCAAGCAGATCTGGGACTACTCACTGCGGGTTTTGCAGAAAGCTCAGAGCGATGATCGGCTTTTCGCCATCATCTACTCAATCGACGAGAACGATGACCCGTGGGCCGAAGAAACCTGGATAAAAGCCAATCCAGGCTGGGGCCAGAGTGTTCAGCCCGATGCGGTCCGGGCGATCATGCGCCAAGCGCGCAACAACCCGAGCCAGGAAGCGGCCGCCCGCACCCGACACTTAAATATCTGGATTGGAGCCGACGAAGCGCTCTTCTCATTGCGCGCGTGGAACGGGTGCATCAACCGCGAGCTCAGCCTCGCCGATTTTCAATATCGCCCGTGCCATGTCGGCCTCGACCTGGCGAGCAAGACCGACCTCGCGGCCTTGGCGATCGTCTTTCAGCAAGACGATGGCTACGCCGTGTTTTCGAAATGCTTTTGCAATGAAGCAGCCGTGCTCGAGGCACGAAATGCCTCCTATCCCGGATGGGCGGCAGACGGGGATCTGATCGTCACACCCGGCGAAGAGACCGATTTCAGCTGGATCGAAGACGAGCTTCTGCGCATCTGCCGGGACTTCAAGGTCGAGAGTGTCGCTTATGACCCGTGGGCAGCGACGCAATTAGCGCAACGGCTCTCCGCGCAAGGTGTGCCGATGGTCGAGTTCAGATCCTCGGTGGCGAATTTCAGCGAGCCGACCAAAGAGCTCGACGCCGCGATGCGCGCGCACCGGCTCGAGCATGACGGCAACGGACCCCTGACCTGGTGCATCGGCAACGTCGTGGGGCACGAGGATGCGCGCGGCAATATCTACCCGCGCAAGGCACGACCAGAGAACAAGATCGATGCCGCGGTTGCTGTAATCATGGCAGTCGCGCGCACAATGACCGCCCCCGGACCCAGCATCTATAACACGCGCGGACTGTTGACGCTGGGATGAGCTTTTGGGGTTGGCTCGTCGGGGAGCCCTCTGCAGCGATGCCGGCGAAGATCGAGCCAGCGCTCGAGCGCAAGCAGCCCGGCGACATGGTCGGTTCGCTCAATTCAATGGCCTTCCCGCAGCCGCTGCTCTACGCGGCGCTCGGCGGCTATGCGTCGAACACCGGCGTTGCGGTTACCCCGTTCACGGCATTGCAGAGTGCGGCCGTCTATGGCTGCGTTAAATGCATCGCCGAGGATATCGCCTGCCTGCCGGTTTACATCCGGCGCAAGCTGATCAAAGGCGGGTGGGTGGTCGACGAGACGCATCCGCTCAATCGGCTGTTTCGCCGGCCGAACCGGTGGATGACCTCATTCCAGTTCTGGTCGTATGTGCTGACCAGCTACTGCCTGCGCGGCAACGCCTACGTCGTGATTGAGCGCGGGCCCGATGGCTCGCCGGTCGAGTTGATCCCGGTGACCCCTGACCGGGTGACGATCCGGCTCAGTCCGAGCGATGGCACGCCGTGGTACCTGGTCAACGCGCGGCAGATTGGGATCGGCGTGTGGATCCCGCCCGACGACATCATTCACATGAAAAACATGAGCGTCGACGGCTACCTTGGGCTCAGCCCAATCGCCTGCGCGCAAGATGTCATCGGCCTGGCTCTCGCCGCGCAGCAGCACGGTGCAGTGCTATTCCGCCAGGGCGGCCAGGTCTCGGGTGTGCTGAAGCATCCCGGCCGGCTGTCGAAAGAAGCCAGCGACAATCTCGCCGAGAGTTGGCGCAACACGCATTCGGGTGTGCAGAACGCACACAAGATCGCGGTGCTCGAGGAAGGCATGACGTTCGACAAGATCGCGCTGACCAATGAGGACGCGCAATTCCTGCAGACACGGCAGTTTCAGGTGCTCGATATCTGCCGACTCTACCGTGTGCCGCCGCACAAGCTCGCCGACTACGGCCGCGCCACCTTCAACAACCTCGAGCAACAACAGCAAGGCTATATCGACGACTGCCTCGGCCCTCACACCTTGCAGCTCGAAGGCCTGATGGACGATCTGCTGCTGTTCGATGATGAGCGCGCCCTCTACGCGGACTACTTCGATGTTACCGGCATGCTGCGCGGCGACACGGTGCGACGCTACCAATCCTATCAGATCGGCCTCTTAAACGGATTTCTCAGCCGCAACGAGGTCCGCGCGCAAGAGAACCTCAACCCGATCCCGGGCGGTGATGAATACCGCGTGCCCTTAAACACCGGCGACCCGCTGGGTGGCGGTATGCCTGCGATCAGCGACAGCGACAACAGCGACAAAGAGAGCGAGAGCGAGGCCGCATGATCCCTCTGTTGTCGGCGCAACAGTTCAAGACACTGCATAGGTCGCGCATAAAAAGCACCGTTTTCGGCGTGCGGAAGCAGTCGGTCGAGAAGGTCGAGAAGCTCGGCGACAATAAGCTGCAATTCACGATCTCAACCGGTGCGGTCGACCGCGATCTCGACTGCATCAATCCGAAGGGCTGGGCCCTGGACAATTATTCGAAAAACCCGGTCGTGCTGTGGTCGCATCGCGCCGAAGACCTGCCCATCGGCAAGGCAATCGACTTCGGCGCCGATGACAACCGGCTGTTTAGCGCAGTGGAATTTCTCCCCGACGGCTACGGCAAGGCGAGCGAGCTCGCTGACATGGTCTACCGGATGGCGCGCGACGGCTTTATCTCGGCGACATCGGTCGGCTTTCGCCCGCTGGCGTGGGATTTCACGCAAGACAAGGACCGCGGCGCCGATGATTGGATGCCGGGCATCGATTTCCACGAGCAAGAGCTCGTCGAGTTCTCACTCGTCACGGTGCCGTCGAACCCCGAAGCGCTGATCGAACCCGGCGAGTTCAGCAATAGCTCGAGCGAAGCGATCATTCCCGCACCGGTTCAAGTGCTGTCTGCCGAAGTGGAGCGCGAGAAGCGCGCCCGCCGGCGACGGCTATTCGAGGCGCTCTCCGCATTAGGAAGTGTCGGCTGACCAAGAAAGCAGGGGCCGCGATCTGCTTTCCTATCGCGAGCAAGAGGAGGGCACTGAATATGCAAGTCGATCGCGACAAGCTGCACGAGCTTAAGCACAAACGCGCCAAGCTTGTTGAAGAGATGCGGATCCTCGTCAAACAGGACGAAGAGCGTCCTGACGGCGAGGCGATGTCCGAGGAGAGCAGCGCCGCCTTTGACGATTTGAAGGACGCGATTGCCGACATCGAAGGCCGGATCACCCGCCTCGAGACCCTGATGATGGCCAGTGCCCCCGATGATGAGGGCAAAGCCGAGGGTGGCGACGACGACGACAAGCCAAAGGACAAGCCGGACGATGACGATGACAAGCGCTTCGGGCCGTATGACGGCAAGGGCCTCGCCAGCATGCACGGCGTGATCACCCCCGGTGGCGTGCGCGTCTACGCACGGCCGAAGGGGCATGGCTCGATCGGGCCCGGTTTCCAGATCGCCCGCTTTATGATCGGCGTGCTCCACGCCAAGTGGAACGGCCGCGAGAAGGCTTGCGAGTTTATTCAGAACCGGTTCGGCGACGACATTGTGACCCGCGCGCTGAACACGACCGTCGTCTCCGAAGGCGGTGCGCTGATCCCGCAAGACTTTATGAGCGAACTGATTGAGCTCTTGCGCGCCAATGTCGTGGTCAGAGCAGCCGGGCCGACCACGGTGCAAATGCCGATGGGCAATCTGACGATCCCGCGTCTCGCCGGCGGCTCGACCGCGGCCTATCAGGGCGAGCTCGACGACATCAGCATCTCCGAAGAACAGTTCGACGATCTCGACCTGTTCGCCAAGAAACTCACGGCGATGGTGCCGGTTTCGAATGACCTCATTCGGCGTGCGCCGATCGGTATCGAGGCCATTGTGCGCGACGATCTAATCCAGGGCATCGCGCGGCGTGAGGATCTCGCCTTCCTGCGCGGCGACGGCACCAACAAGACGCCGATTGGCTGGCGCAGCCTGGTCTTGCCGGCAAACGTGCTGGTCATTCCGGTGAAGGGCGCCAACCCCGGCGATGATCTGAACGCGGTTGTCGCAGCACTGGCGGCGATGAAGCTGGTCCTGGTCAACGGCATGTCCCGCATGATCAAGCCGACCTGGTTTTTCGCGCCGACCCTGATCGAGTACATCAAGACGCGCCGCGACTCGGTCGGTTCGTTTTACTACCGCGAAGAGATCAACAACGGCCGGCTCGAGGGCTTCCCCTTCTACACCTCGCAGCAAATTCCGACCAACCTCGGCGCCGGCAACGGCTCAGAGTTCTATCTGGTCGATATGGCAGACACGATCATTGGCGACACCATGAACGTCATGGTCGACGCCTCCGACGTGGCTGCGTACTACGGCACCGACGGCGCCATCGTCTCGACCTTTCAGCGCGATCAGTCGCTGTTCCGGGTGATCTCGGAGCACGATTTCAACATGCGCCATCTTCAGAGCTTGGCGATCGGCACCACGACCGACTGGATGTTTACCGGTCTGCCCGGTTCGGCCGGCGCGCCGTACTCGACCCAGCCGCTCAACCCACATTGGAGCCACGCGCCGTCGAACTGGCCAGCGGTCGCCACCGGCGCCGACGCGCCGCCAACCCTCTACGATCCGGGAGCGGCGATGACCTCAGCATTCGATGGGCCGCTCTCGACCTTGCCGGCCTATCTTCACCCGGGCGGCACGACAGCCGAGGAAGCCGCAGCACCGCCGCCGCCCCCGCCCGAGAATGGCGGGCGCCGCGGTGGCGGGAGTAGCGCCTCACGATGAATACCCAGAGAACGGCGGGCAGCCTCGCTGTTCGCTTTGTGCGCCGGTGGAACAACTACTTCACCGGCGACGTTGCGACCTTCCCCGCGCGGATGTCGCAACAGCTGGTCGCGAAGGGGGTTGCCGAAGCGGTCAATATCGCCGCCCGAGAGCAGCCGATCCCGGCTGGCGCCGAGTTCGCGATGCGGCCGTCACGCGAGCCGCCGCGGCGCCGCGGCGGAGCTAGCGACGACGGGATGTAGGCGTGTTCGCCGCGCTGCGCGTCATCACTCCGCCGGTGGTTGAGCCGGTCGATCTCGACACAGTCAAGCGCCACTGCCGTGTCGATTCCGATTACGATGACGACCTGCTCGCGATGTACGCCGCGAGTGCGCGCGAGCTTCTCGAAGCGTGGCTCAACCGCGCCTGCATCACGCAAGAGCTTTTGTACACGATCACCAACTCTCCGCCGCCGACCGCCTCGCCATTGGTGCCGCAGTCGCTGATCGTGTTTCCGCTGAACTGGCCTCCGGTTATCCGGCGGCCGATTTCCATTCCTCGAGCCCCGTGCATTGACGTTTCCGCAGTGCTGTGGGGCCAGGTCAATGACATGCAGCCGGCCGACCCCGACGACTATGTGCTAAATCTCGGTGCTGATCCGGGGCAAATCATGCTCAAAGCGCCGCTGGTGCCGATGATCCCGGCCTACAGCATGTCGATGCAGTACACCGCCGGCTATGGCGACACGCCTGACACGGTGCCGGGGCCGATCAAGCACGGCATTCTGATGGTGACCGCATCCCTTTACGAAAACCGCGGCGACGTCGACACCGCGATCCCGCAAGCCGCCTTCAACCTGATGGCGCCCTACCGCCTCTGGCAGTTTGCCGGATGATTTCGAGAGGATATCGATCATGCAAGTAATCCCCGGAACCGGCATCATCATCTCGATCGAGTATGCCCACCAGTCCGACACATGGGCGCGGCTTTACGACAGCCAGCTGCTCGGCTGGAACGTTGACGAGACCGGCGATGCTGCTGATCCGCGTCCAGTGATTATCGGCCAGCTGCCGTTGCCGGCGCAGCCGGGTGCGATGCTGTCGCCGCAATGGGCGAGTTTTGCAAATCCGTCTGTTCTCGTGCCGGATATGTTGCGCGGGCCTATCGACGAATTCCTGACCTGGCTTGCCACCAACAACGGCGGCTCGCGGCTGCTTGAATCGCGCCTCCGGATTTCGACCGAGCTCTACAATTCATTCAATGCGTGGGCCCGGCTCAATCCCAGCCTGGTGGTGATCCCATAGCCGACAACCCGGCCGGCTCGCTGCCGGCATCAAACGGGATAGCTGCACTGCGCTGGCAGGTCAGCCTGTACCGGCGCGACCAGGCGCCGTCTGCCACCAATTCGGCGATCTCCGAAAGCCTGGTGCTGGTCGGCGTCATGCACGCGGATATTCAGCCGACCTATCCGACCACCTTCTACAACAGTGCGCAGATCGACATTCCCGTGACTCACCTCATTCGCGTGCGCTGGGCCGACTACGTCGAGAACACGAATGTGATCATGCGCACAACCACGCGGCCGAACGATCTCACTCTGCGCACCGAGCTCTACCGCGTGCGCCGGATAAAGGAGCTCGCCGGCCGCAAGCGCTTTGTCGAGCTCGAATGCGAACTGGAAAAGGCGCTGATGACAGAAACCGACAGCGACGCCGAGCGCGAGCAGGTGTTTGCGGAAAACCCGCCGGCGGTGCACTGAGCACGTGTCATCGCTGAAGCTGGCGATCACCTCGTGGGCCGAAGTGGCGCTCGACAAGCGCCAGCTGAAGGCGCTGATGCGCAGCGCCGGTGGTGATATCGCAGCCAAGGATCGTCGGCTGATCAGCGCGAGCTCCGGGAGCGGGAGGGTATATCGCGGCGGCGGGGGGGCCGCCTACCGCGGGGCATATCGAAAAGGGCCTTATCGGGCGTCCGCTGCCGGAGACCCACCGGTGCAGGTCTCGGGCAACTTACGCAAATCGGTCCGTGTCTATCCGTTCCCGGACGGAAATGGTTTCGCGGTGCGCGAGCGTCAATTCTATGCACTGTTCCTCGAAACCGGCGCGCAGGGCGGCGGCAACCCCGGCAAGCGCGCCTCCGCGTCGCGCGCGCAACAGCGCCGCCACCGTGCCCGCAGCGCCTACACCGCGCGCGTGCTGGCGCCACGGCCCCACCTCGACCGCGTGATGAAGATCGAGGCGCCTAGCCTTACAAATCGCGTGCGTAAGGCATTCGAAAACGGGCTCGTCTGGCGCGCGACGAAGTGATCCTCGACGCGACGATCCAGCAGCTGCGCGCCTACTGCCCGCCGTTCGCGGGGCGCGTCGCCGGTGTCGCGGATTTCCGCCTCGGTCTGCAGAATTACAATGCTTCGATGCCGCTGCCGGCGGCCTACGTCGTGCCGCTCGACCAGGACTCGGACGGCAACAGTGCGATGGTCGGCCTCTATCAATTTGTGCGGAAGGTCGTGGGCGTCATTGTCGAGCTCGACGCGCGCACCGATCGCCGTGGCCAGGATCCGGCGATGCAATACGACGCCATCGAGGCCGCGATATTCCACGCGATCCTCAACTGGGTGCCGGGAACCTGCATTACCCAGAATAACCAGGGCTTCTGGTTTCACGGCGGCCGCTTTCTCGATCTCGACCGCGCCCGGCTTTTTTACCAGTGGGAATTCGCCCTGAACTATCTGCTCGACGACAGCGATGCCTGGACACTGGACTCCGTGCCGCTGCTCAGCATCGAAGTCGACGGCTGGAAAGTGCCGCCGCAGGACATGGAAGTCGACGACCCTGCGTTCGTGATCAAAGTCGACACCGAGAATGCAACGCCGATCCCGGAGGAGGTTCCATGAGAGTGAGGCTCGCAGAGGGCCGCGCGTTGCGCGACCCGCACACCAAGCAGCTGATGTCAGCTGATCGCGAGCGCGAGGTGCCAGACACCTCGCTCTATTGGCGCCGGCGACTGCGCGACGGCGATGTCGTGCTCGTCGAAGAGGAGCACCCGCACCACCGCAGCGGGCGCCATCGCGGCGATGAAGAGGGGGCCGCCTAGATGGCGATCAATTTCACCTATTACCCCGACAGCAATCGGGTGCCTGGCGTCTATGTCGAGATGGACCCGAGCCAGGCGAACACGGCGCAGACATTGCAGCGCAGTCTGCTCATCGGCCAGATCCTCTCGACCGGAGCAGCGACCCCGGAAGAGCCGGTCGAGGTGCAAAGCCTGGCACAGATTCAGACGCTTTGCGGCCGCGGATCGATCCTGGCGCAGATGGCGCAAGCCTATCTCGCCGGCGACAATTTCGGCGACCTTTGGCTATTGCCGTTCGAGGACGCCGCCGCCGGCGCCGCCGCGACCGGCACTGTGACATTCGGCGGTACCGCGACCGCACCCGGGACGATCAACCTCTACATCGGCGGGATCAATGTCCGGGTCGGGGTCGATACCGGCGATAGCGCCGGCAGCGTGGCGAGCGCCACCCTCGCCGCAATGGCAACCTATCCCGACATCGCGGTGACCGGCACAGTAACCGCCCCGGCTCTCGAACTCACCGCCAAAAACAAGGGGCTCACCGGCAACGACATTCAACTGATGCAGAACTATCAGGGCGCAGGCGGGCGGCGAGTATACGCCGGCCGGGTGTGACCGTCGACCATCGCGCCGATGGCGGGCGGCACCGCGAACCCAACCATCACCAACGGGCTGGGCAACCTCTCCGACCAACCCTTCGACTTCATCTGCCTGCCCTACAATGACACAACCAACGTTGAACGCGATGCAGAGCTTCCTCGCCGACTGACGTCGGGCGCTGGTCGTGGGAGGAAATGATCTATGGCGGGTGCTTCACCGCGTATCGTGGCACGCTCGGCGCATGCACCGCTTTCGGTCATCGGACGCAACGATCAGCACATGTCGGCGATGGCGTTCGACGATAGTCCCGACCCGGTTGGATATGGGCAACAGAGATCACCGCCGCCTGCGCCGCCAGCCTGCGCGTCGACCCCGGCCTGCCGCTGCAATACATCAACACGACTTGCTACAGGCGCCGCCGATCACTCGCCGCTGGACATGGGGGAGCGCAACACGCTGCTGTATGACGGCATGATCACGACCTCGCGTCGGCGACGACGGGACGGTGATCATCGAGCGCATGGCGTACGACGTATCAGGAAAACGCCGCGGGCGCCGCGGATAACTCAGTATCTCGACGTCGAAACCATGTATGGGCTGATGTTCGTCGCGCGCGATCTCACGACTATCTGCTGACCCGCTACGCGCGGAAAAAGCTCGTCTCCGACACGACGCCAGATCCTCGCCGGATCGAACTGCGTCAACGCGCCGACTGATCCAAGCCTCGACGGTGAGCGAATATCGCAGCGCTGGAAGCCGCTGGGTATGTGCAGAATTCAGCGCCTATTCGCCGAAGAACATCGTCGTCGAGGACGCTGGCAACGGGCTGGTCAAGATTATCGCGCCGGTCGATCTCGTCAATCAACTGCGGCAAATCGCCATCCTTCTACAATTTCGCAAGTCATAGAGGGGCTAAACCGATGGCTGCTTGTGAAAGACTGGCCGGGATCACCGGCCTGACGATCGACGGAACGCTTACATGGTGGTTTCGGACGTAACCTGGTCGCCCGCGACCCTGGAAGCGTGAAACGCTGGTTGGCCTCGATAGCGTTCACGGCTTCTCGGAAGTGCCGATCCAGGGCTTTATCGAGGCGACGCTCCGCGACAGCGGCGACGATCACCGTCGGTTCCTTTAATGATATGCGGTGCGTGGAAGTCCTCGTCACGCTCGCGAACGGCAAGGTGGTCGGCGGATCGAACATGTGGAACACCGCCGCGCTGGAAGTCCGCGCCGCTGAAGGCACCTTCCAGGTGCGCTTCGACGGCATCAGACCGTCGCGGAGCAATAGACAATGAATGCGCTCGGGCTGCAGCCCAATGGCAATAGCCGCTTTGACGTCATGGACGGCGAGGAGCCGAAACTCTCGACGTGGAGATCAACCCGCCGGTCAAGATCAACGAAAACAACCTACGACACCATGCGTTTGCAGGAACCGACCCACTTCCAAGTCGAGAACGCCGAACTCGAAATTCAAGGGTTCGCTTCCTACAACGCCTTTCGCAAATACAAGGCGAAGCTTGTTTCCAATGTCAGTGGCGTTCCGATCGAGGCAGTCAAGCGGATGCGGATCAGCGAGGTCGAGGAGGCCTTCGATTTTTTAGCGCGCTTTACCGAACGTGGCCCGGAAACTGGCGCGAACTGATCGCCGACTGACCCACTTGTGGCATTGGGGACCGCTTGGGCCTGGGAATTGACCGGGACGCAACTGCGCTGGTGGGCGGAACAGCCGAACCGATTGTTGAGCGCGACAACGGGCGGCGCGGGACACGCAGTGGCCGCTGGCTACGGCGTTACCTTTTCCGTCGTCGACAATGCGACCTCTGCAGATCGAGGCGATCAATCGCCGCATCCGCCAGATGCGCGCGCCGATGGAACGGCAAGCCAAGGCGATGCAGCAATTTGTCGACCTGTCGGGTTTAAAGAAAGTCGCGGACAGCTTCAGTGCGATCGGCCGCGAAGCCGCCGCGTGCTTCTCGTCAATGGCGCGCCTGGTGCCGGTCATGGGGGCGATTACCGGGGCCGCCTCGATCGCTGGCCTCACGAACCTCGTCAAGGGCTGGGAGGACCTCGGCCAAGCGCTGACACTGAATTCGACGCGGATCGGTACGACTCGCAGAACCTCGAACTACTGCAGAATGCGACCAAGCTTGCCGGCGGCGACGCGCAGGAAATGACCGCGAGCCTCAGAGGGCTAGCCGAAGGCCTCGGCCGCGCCCAGCTGGGTGATCCCACCGCAGCGGCGTGGTTCCGCCGAATGAACATCGCCATTCGCGACACCAATGGTCACCTCCGCACCGCGGCCGACGTGCTGCCGCAAGTGATTGACGCGATCAATGCGCTGCCCAATCCAATGGACCGCGCGCGCGCTGCCGCCGGGCTCGGCGCCGACTCGCTTGCCGCCCTTGCCGAACAGTTCCAACGATCCGGCCGGACAATGCCGCAATGGCTCGCCGAAGCGCAGAAATTCGCGACGCTGTCGGAACAACAGCAGCAAGCACTGCAGCGCTACCGCCAAGCGACCGGCGAGCTCGCTGTTGCCTTCACCAGCCTGAAAGAACAGATCGGCGCCACGATCGGCGAAGCGATCACGCCGATGATCCGCGAGTTCGCCGAATGGGTCCGCGTGCACCAGCCGCAGATCATCGCCGCGGTGCGCCAGCTATCCGCAGAGTTCGCCGCGTGGATACGCGGGATCAACTGGCAAGCCGTGCGCGATGGTGCCGACGAAGTCGGTCAGGCTCTGGTCTATCTGATCGATCACCTTGACCAAGTGAAAACCGCTGCGGAAGTTATTGCAGCACTTATGCCGGCAAGTGGGCCCTCGGCATGGTCGCCTCGATCGGCCAGGTGACCGCCGCCCTTGGATTTGCCGGGGCCGGCGGCCTTGCCGGCGTCGGATTGCTGGGGGCGCTTGGCGGTGTCGTCTTTCTGACGGTCGAGATCATCCGGCACTGGGACGAATTAAAGGCGGCCGGCCAAGACCTTTTCGGTAGCCTCAATAGCGGCATCGATCGCGTCAAACGGAACCTGCAAGACTGGTGGGAAGGCAAGCCCGGCGAGGGCCTCCCGAAGCCCGGAGAAACGCCAGGCTATCCGACCCAGCGCCACAACCCCTGGCGGCGTTCCCGGCTATCCAGCGCAGCCCGCACCCGGTCCTGTGCCAGGTATCCCGCACAAGCGCCGGGCGAGACCGTTGGCGCCTGGGCGCAACCGCCGAAACCATTGAGCGGCGCCGACTACCGAGCGCGAGCCGGCGAACTATCAACCCGCCTGCAGCGCGATTTTAACCTGACCCCCGATCAAGCCGCCGGCCTCGTCGGCAATCTCGGCTATAAATCCGGCGGCAATTTGGATCCGGCAGCGCACGAGAAGGGCCAGCCCGCAGATAGAGGTGGCATCGGCTGGGCGCAATGGACCGGACCCCGCCGCCGCGAATTCGAGAGTTGGGCCGCTGCGAACAATCTCGATCCGAAATCGAGCGAAGCGAATTATGGCTTCCTGCGCCACGAGCTTAGCCAACCGCAGTGGCAGCCGTTTTTGAACCGGCTGCGCAACACCAACAGCGTCGAACAATCCACCAATCTTACGCTGCGCCAGTACGAAGCGCCCGCCAATCCCGCCGCGAGCGAAGCGCAGCGCCTCCGGATGGCTCAGCAAGCGGTCAACGCGCCCCAGGTAGCGCCGACGCCCATTCCCGCAACACCGCCCGGCGCACCGCCTGCACCACAGTTGGCGCCCCGAATCGCCGCGAACGAAAACCAGACGTCGCCGGCGACCCCGGTTCTCATCGCACCGCCGCAGCTCGTCACGCCGCAAGCGCCGCCGCTCGCCGCACCGCAAGCGCTCGGTCCGCAGGCGATGCTAGCGACACCAAGCGCGCCGCCGCTGTCCGGATGGTCGACGTCAATATCACGCACCAGCGCCCGCCGCCCGGTGTACGCCTTTCGGCGACCTCGACCGGGGATGTCAACCTCAACCCGCCGCGAACGGAGCAACAGCAATTGAGCTCCGTTGCCTAATCCGACACCCGCCCTTCTCGGGACAACGGGAACCAGCCAGGCGGTCGATCAGAGCGGCAATTCGTGGCTGTCATCATCATGGTGGGAGCAGCTGCAGCCGGGTTCCTGGCGCGGTGTCGGTTTTGTAGTGGACACTGCCGAGACGCATGCCGGGCGCCGCCCCTCGACGCACGAATTCCCTATCGCGATACCGTGTGGGTCGAGGATCTCGGCCGCCTGCCGCGGCGCTTCAGCTTCACCTGTTATTTGACCGGCGACGACGTCTACGCGCAGCGGGACCAGATGATCCATGCCTGCGAGCAGCCGGGTGCAGGGACGTTATTCATCCGACCCTCGGCAGCGTGCAGTGCGTGCTGGTCGACTTCTCGACCGTCGATCGCCGCGAGCGCGGACGCTATGTCGAGGTCTCCTTCGTCTTTGTCGTCTCCGGCGACATCCTGTTTCCGACGAGCGCGCAGGCAACTGGGCAGCAAGTCAACGGTGCCGCCGGCGCCCTCGAGTATGCTTCCTCGCAGGATTTTTCGCGCAGCGTCGCCGACCTGCAGCGGGTGCCGCAGCTATGGATCGCGGCCGTTCCGCAGTTCGGCGCCCTCGCCACGACCGCCGTTAATGACCCTGCCCGGGCGCTATCCGCCGTGGCTGGGCTGCAAGGTTACTTTGGGCGGTATTCGTCCGGGCGACTTGGAACCTTGCAGCCGCCCTCTGCCACCGTGCAAAGCCTGCTGTCGCGAAGTGTCACCTCGAGGCAGGGCGTGCTCGCCGCGGTCGCCGGCCTCAACCTCGCCTCGGAAGCGCTGTGAGCGAAATCCGCCAGGCGCGCGCGGCCGAATTCAGTGCCGCGGGACAGGCCGTCGCGGCGGCCTTGCTGGCGGCAACGACCGACCCGGCCGACGGCGTGCGCCTACTGATCCCGCTCTGCCAATGGCTGCCGACACCGTTGCCGGGGAGCGGCCCCTTATGGGCGCGCGCGCAAGCGACGCAGGACGGGCTCGCTTCGAACCTGCGCTGTGCGGCGTGCTCCGCCCTGGCGCGCGCGTCTGCGCTCTATCAGCCGGTTTCGTACCAGGACGCGCAGAGCTTGCGGCAGCAAGTCTGTTCAATCCTCGATGTCGAGGCGACGCGCTGCGCTGATGCCGGGCGCGACGCCTCCTATGCCGACGTTGCGCGATCTGCGCGCGGCGGTAGCGCTCGATCTGGCGGTGCGCGGGGCGAACCTCGCGGCCCTCGTCGAGATCACCACGCTTGTTCCGATGCCGTCGCTCGCCGAGGCCTGGACGCTCTACCAGGACACGGCGCGCGAGCCCGAGCTCGTCGCCTCCGCTAACCCGCCGCATCCGTTGTTTATGCCGCTGCAATTCGCGGCCCTTATCGGAATGAGCGGCGCAGCACCTCCGGTGCCGGCGATGAGCTCTCGCTGGTTGTCGGCGGCCGGCAATGGGCTGGCTGGCAACGCGTGTCGGTCACCCGCTCGATCGGCTCCATCCCCGCGAATTTCGACATCCAGGTGACCGAGCATTGCCCGCTCGCTGCAGACGTGACGTTTAATCCGGGCGACCCGTGCCAGGTGCTGATATCAGGCGATGTCGTGATCACCGGCTATGTCGACCGCTACATCGCGACGATCAGCGCTACCGCGCACACTGTGCGGATATCGGGCCGGTCGAAGAGCGAAGACCTGGTCGACTGCTCGGCCTTTGTGGGCTCGAAGAATTCGCCGACCTTTCAGGTACTCGGCGGCACCGCGCTGTCGATCGCGCAGCAACTGGCGCAGCCCTACGGCGTCGCCATCAACTCGATCGCCGGGCCCGGCATGCAAATCCCGCAGTTCAATATCGATTTCGGGCAAACCCCGTGGGAGATCATCGATCGGATTACCCGCTACTCGCAGCTGATCGCCTACGACATGCCCGATGGGTCAGTGCGCCTGGCGCAAGCCGGCACCGAGAGCATGGCCTCCGGGTTTTACCGGGGTCAGAACGTCGAGCAGGGCCCAAGTAGCAATTTATTCAATGGACGAGCCCTCCTCAGCGATATGAGGCGCACCTCTTCGGCCTACGCGTTCTCCGACCAAGGCGCGGGGCAGAAGGCGACGCAGGTCGGCGACATCGTGGAGCAACGGGGGGGTGCCGCGTTTCCGCCGGCGATACATCCTCTTCGGAGCAGTCGCAGCTGGGGGATCCGATCGCGCCACCGCCGCGCGGTCTGGGAGTGCAACCGAAGCGTAAGGGCCGCAGTCAGGCGGTCCTCGCTGACCTGCGATACGTGGCGCGAACGGCGGAGTGCGCTGTGGGCGGTCAATCACAATGCGCCGATTAGATATCCCATCGATCCCAAGGTGCAGACATCGGACTGGCTGATCGCCTCGGTTACCTTCACCCGCGACGAGACCGGGCAACACGCGCAGATCACGATGATGGCGCCGGGAAGCTTTGACCCCGAACCGGTCGGTGACCTCGGGATTGTCCTTTTGCAGGACACGGGCAAGAACAACCCGACCTCGCCCGAGCCGAGCCAGCCGACCCTCGCCACCGGCGGCCGCGCGACTGAATTGCCTTCGGCGCCGAGCCTCCCCGGACCAGTCAGCGGCGCCTGCCGTGAGCAATTGGCCAATCCAGGCGCAACTTGACCGCCTTTATCGCCGCATCCTGATGAGCGTGGCTCCGGTGCAAATCACCGCCACCGAGACACCGGGCCGATCCACAAGACGCAAGTCCAGGTCAACGGCACCCCCGAAGCGATCGACAATGTCGGCGTCATGCAGATTTACGGGCTCGCCAGTCACGCCATGCCGGGCAGCGATGCGACTGCGATATTTTCCGCGGCCGCCGCGACAATCCGGTGATCGTGGCAACGGGAAATCAGGAACACCGGCTGCGCAACCTCGAAGTCGGCGAGGTGGCGCTCTACGACAAGAACGGCACGGTCATCAAGCTCGCGGCGAACGGCGACATTTCGATTGTCGCGGGCTCTGGCAACATCACGATCGCAGCCAAGAGCGGCGATGCCCTGGTCAAGATCACCGGCAATTTGCAAGTGACCGGTGAGATTACGCGCGGGCAGGGCACTTCCGACCAGGTCACCCTCGGCAAGCATACGCATAGCGGAGTGCAGACCGGCGGCGGTCAAACCGAGATGCCGGACCCCGGGACATGAGCGGCTGGCTCGAGGATCCGCCCGAGCAACAGGGCCCGTTACCCCAGGGCGGCGGCGGCGGCGATATCCGCGTTATCTGGACAACGGCTTGGCGATCGGCGACTGGGCTCTGGCTGAAGGCGACGTCGAGACCGGGCAAGACCTCGAGACCGCGAGCCTGGTCTCGCTCTTCCCGACCGGCTCGCGACGCCCGATTTCGTGCCGACCGACGGCACGTCAGACACGCGCGGATGGTGGGCCACTCCGTCCTCGAGGAACCGCTCGGTTCAAATCTCTGGCAGTTGGAGCGCGCCAAGAAACTGCGCGCGACCCTCGGTGATGCGCGCCGCTTCACCCTCGACGCGCTGCAGTGGCTGATTGAAGACGATGTCGCGAAAACGGTCGAGTGCAACACCGGCTGGATGACCTCGTCGATGCTGGGCATCGCCATTGCTATCACCAAGCCCGATGGTTCCGAGACCCGTTTCCGCTACGCGTGGGCGTGGGACAGCCTGGCGACGGTGGCATCGCCGGTCCAGATCACCGGAGTGCCATAAATGCCGTTTGCCCGCCGTCGCTGACCGGCCTGCGCAATCTGGCGGTCCAGATATCACCACCTCCGGAATTCCTGGTCTGACCGGCCTCTTACGCAATTCGGTATTGCGCACGCTGTCGTGGTGCATGGCCGGCCTCGCATACCTGGTTATGGCTATGCCGACTGGATCGCCCGGATGGGCGTTCCGTTCACCGCCGAAGACGAGTTCCTCTATGCGTGGGCGGCGCTTGTCGGGATCTATCCCAAGCCCGCTACCGCGGCCTCAGGGCAAGCAACCTTCACCGGCAATGTTCAGACCCCGGCACCGATTATCCCCTCTGGCACCGCTCTCGTCCGGCAGGACGGCACGCCGTATGTGACGACTGCCGACGGCGCCGTCGACAGGTCAGGCAACGTGCTGGTGCCGATGACCGCAACCGAGAACGGCGCCTACACCAATTGCGACCCGGGCACCGTCATTTCGATCGCGCGGCCGATTAGCTTTATTAATTCGGGCGAAGTCACGGTCGGGCCGACAACCGGCGGCGCCGATGATGAAACCAACGCCGCGCTGCGCAGCCGCATGCTCGAGCGCTACGCCGAGCCGCCGCAGGTGGATCGACCGCGGATTATCGGGAGTGGGCCCTCGAAGTTCCGAGCTGCACACGCGCCTGGTGCGTCCCCAACGGCATGGGCACCGGAACCGTGGTCGTCTATGTGATGATGGACGGCAACGACACCGACGGCTTTCCGCAAGGGAGAACGGCGTCTCGCAATTTGAAGAGCGGCTCGGCCCGCCGATCGCGAGCGGTGATCAGGGCCTCGTCGCTGATCACATCTTCCCGCTACAGCCGGTCACCGCTCTCGTCTATGTCGTCGCCCCCGCACCCTACCCAATCGACGTGACCCTGATCGGCCTCAAGCCAAACACGGTCGAGACCCAGACCGCGATTGCTGCCGCTCTCGCCGACATCCTGCTAGCGACGGGCGAGCCGGGCGGCTTCGTGTACCCGTCGCAGCTCTATGACGCGATCCTGTCGACGCCCGGGATCGTCGAGTTCACGATCAGCGAGCCAGCTCTCCCGGTGGGGTTACCCGAAGGTTCGTTGCCGATCTTGGGAACACTCACAACGAGCGGATGAGCCTCCTCTCGTTTACCGCAGCGGAATACGCCCGGCAGTTTCAGCGTCTGCTGCCGCGCGGCCGGATCTGGCACCGCGGCGTCGGCCGGGTGCAGGACGCGGATATCGAAGTCCTGATGCCGACCTGGGTCAGGCTCGGGGTCCAACTCAACGATCTGATCGCCGAGATCTTCCGTGCTCGACCGAAGAGCTTCTGGAAGAATGGGAAGCGACGCTCGGCCTCCCCGATCCGTGCACGGGCCCGCTCGACACGATCCAAGAGCGACAACTTGCGGTCTGCGCGAAATTCGCGTCGCGCGGCGGTCAGAGTGTCGCCTATTTCGAGGCCGTGGCCGAGGCGCTCGGCTCGCCGATCCAAATCGAGCAGTTCAAGCCATTCACCGCCGGCGACTACGCGGGGCAGCCTTTGTGTGGCGAGGGCTGGGCCCATGCCTGGCAGATCACTTCGGTCCAGATCGCCATCGCGTATTTCTCGGCCGGTATCTTGGTTGCCGGCGAGCCATTGCGCAGTTGGGGTAACGCTCTTCCTCGAGTGCACCCTGCAGGCGATCAAGCCGGCCCACACGGTGCTGATTTTTATCTACCAGCAAACCTGGTGGGACGAGGGCGAATCCGTGTGGGATTCGGCGAATCGTTATGGGATGAAAGCGGAACAAGCCCTTCATGAGCAGCAACATCGATCCGACCGTCCCGATCTACAAAAACCCGACAACCGAAAGCGTGCGCGACAATTTCTCGGCGGCGAAGGCCGAAATCGAGGCTTTGCAGGTCGCGGCCGAAGGCGCTCCGTTTTTGCCGATTTGGGCGGCACCCTTAGGGGGCCATTGACCTTGGCCGGCGATCCGACCGGGCCGTTAGAGAGCGCGACGAGAAACTATTCGACAACGCCGTCGCCGGCGGCGCTGGTGGCACGGGTGGCGTTCCGGAGGCGCCCGTCGGCGACACGTTCACCTACGGCCGCGCCAATGCCTTTTGGGTAAAGGTGCTGCCGCTAGCGGGCGGCAGCCTGACCGGCGATCTCGGGGTCCCGGGGCAGTTGAATGTCGGCAGCATCACCGCGACCGGAACCGTCGTCCTCGGACAGGACCCGGCTGCGGCGATGCAGGCGGTAACCCGACAATATGCCGATGCCTTGGGGGTCCCGCTCGGCGGGACGGCGGGCCAGATCCTCGCCAAGAATTCGAGCGGTAGCCGCGATTCTTCCTGGGGCAGCACGGTTGGACTGGTCGTCGGAAATCCGCAGGGCGGCGCACTCGGCGCCGGTCAGCTCAACATTCAAGTGTCCTGGTCGTCAACAACAACGCCAGTGCCTTGCCGATCATTAATGCCGGCACGACGCGTCAGGCGCAGTTCATCGGGGGCGACGCAACATCGGCGCGTATCACGGTTACTCGTTCGGCGCAGGATCGTCTCGACGATAGCGCCGCGTAGCGCCCGCGGTACTGGAGCAGCGCCCGCCGCGCTGCAATCGGGTGATGGGATCGGCTTTTTCGGTTTTAACGGCTACGGCGCCAGCGGTTTTACCCTTGCGGCCTCGATCGGCGCCTACACCGCCGAAGCGTTCAGCGCCGGCCATCAGGGATCCTATCTGAACTTTGCCGTGACCCCGACGGGTTCGGGTGCCATCGCCAACGCGATGAAAATCGGCGGAGCCGGCGGCGGCGTTCAGATTGGAACCGTCGCCAACGGTGATCCAGGCCTTGGCAGCCTCGCCCTGCAGGGCTTCTTGTGGCTACCGGCTGGCAATATCGCCGTGCCTGGCTCCTCGCTGTCGATCGGCACCGGCACCACCGGCAATATTCCGACGATCACGCTCTATGGTGATCAGGTCAATGCGCAGCACAACCTCACCGTCGGCAGTACGATCACCTCCAATGGCGACATCGTGCTCGGCGGCACTCTGCGCGGCAGCGGCTCCTCACTCGCGATTGGCGGGATGAGCGGCAATATTGGCACAATCACGCTTTATGCGAATAACACCGTGACCCAAAGCAGCCTGTAAACGGCACGGTCAGCGCCACCGGTGATATTATCAGCAATAACGGCTATGTCGTCGCCACTCAAAGCACGCTGAATTTCGCCCACCAGGGCGGCGGCACGCTCTCGACCATCTGGCACAACGCGACCGACACCAGCCATGCGAATGACGGCCATTTCGGCGGCTGGGTCTATGCCAACAACTTTGTCAACGGCTCAGACCGCGCACTCAAGCGCGACATCCGCGATGTGCCCGCCTGCCTGCGGCTCGTGAAGGCGATCGAGCCGCACATTTACGATCGAGCGCCTACCGGAAGACCGCGGCGATGAAGGCGCGGCGCATTGGGGGTTCCTTGGCGATGAGATCGAAGCCGCAATGGCGGACGCCGGCTGCAAATTTGGCGGGCTCGTGCGCGATTACGACACCGGGCTGCTCGGGCTCGCTTATCACGAATTGACCGCAGTGTTGTGGGCCGCGGTACGCGAGCTCAGCGCCGAAGTCGACCAGCTAAAAAGGAGAAGAAGTGGAGAACGTAAATCCTGAGCTGCCGCTGACGGTGACTTTGACCGCGGCGCAGTGGAACAGTGTGCTCGCTCTTGTTGCCGAGGGGCCGTGGCGGCTCTCCGACCCGCTGATCAAGAGCATTACCCGCCAAGTCTTCGAGGGCGCTGGTGCGGCGCAGCGCCAGGCGCCCGCGCTCAATGGCGCGGAGGAGCCGGCCAGTGTTTCGCATTGATAATCCGACCGCAGTTCCCTCGCTTCCGACCGTTCCAGCCGTAGGCGCACCAGGGTTCTTCTCCAACGGCAACGAACAGACCGGGGTCAAGCCGACACGTGTCGATGACTGGTTTCTGAATTGTATTCAGGAAGAGATTCTGACGGTCGTCACCCGCGCCGGGCTCACCCCGAACAAGTTCGATAACACTCAGTTATGGCAAGCGCTGGTCGCGCTTTACCCGCGTCAGGTGCTGAGTGCAGCTTCGACCAACTACTATGTGAACGGCCTCGCCGGCAACGACAGCCATGACGGGCTGACGCCCGGGACCGCCTGGAAAACGATCCAGCGCGCCTGCGACTACTTAATCGACGATGTCGATTTCAACGGGAAACAGGTCATCGTCAATATCGCGGCCGGCACCTATGCCTCGTTCACGATGTCGTCGAACCCGATCGGCTGTCTCGGCCCGGGAAGTCTGACTTTTAACGGCAACACCGCCGATCCGACCCAGGTCGTAGTCGAGCCGAGCAACTCTCAGTTCAGCTATGCCGTCAGCATCATGAACGGCGCTGGTGCGACCGTTCAAGGAATGACCCTACAGGCACCGCCCTCTCCGCCGGCGAATGTGCATCTGCTGCATGTCGGCGCTGGCGGCAGCAACGCTGCGATCCGCAACCTGATCTTCGGCTCGTGCACCGGCAATCACATTTCGGTCGAATTCAGCGGCTTCTGCAACATCATCGGCCCGTATGAAATCACCGGGGGGGCGAGCGTTCATTTTTATAGTGCGGTAAACGGCTATATCGCAGCCGGCGATCTCGTCAGCCAGAGTTGGCCGCCGTGCCCGGCGACGCTTGTCGGCACCCCGCATTTTACGGCGTCTTTCGCGCTCTGCCAGGCGAACAGCGTGCTGAATTTTAACAGCGCGCTGACGTTCTCCGGCGTGGCTACCGGTGTGCGCTTTTATGTACACACGAATTCGCTGATCACGGTCTATGGCCGGGGGCTCAGCTACTTCCCGGGCGATGCCGCGGGCAGCGTCGATGCCGCGACTTTCGGCGTCTACCAGCCCTAGCCCAGTACGGCCGACCCAGCCTCAGGCGGGTCTATTTCTGATCTGATCACCCCCCATCAGCCTGCAACAAAACCGTTGCAGGTCACCCGCGCCCGGAGATCGGGCGCTTTTTGCGAGGAGTAAACGATGCCGTATGTTCAAGGCTTCTTGCGAGTTACCGAGCCTGGCCGCCCGGATAACTCGCTGCCCGGTGTGCCCACCTATCCCGACCAGGGTCTCCCCGGCGATCCGCCGTATCCCGATCAAGGGCTCCCCGGCGCGCCTCCCTACCCGGATCAGGGCTTGCCCTCGCCTCCTCCAGGTGTGTGGCCGCCGCCGGTGCCCTCGCATCCGATCGTGCCCGCCCCTCCGGGAACGCCTCCGGGCGCGATCTGGCCGCCTCCCGGGCCCTCGCACCCATGGTTACCCCCGACCGGCTCACCCCCGTCAGGGGCGCCAGGCGCACCGGATCAGACCTTGCCGGGTCAGCTACCCGAGCCCTCGCACCCGATCGCGACGCCACCGCAAACTTTTTGGGTGATCGCTGGGATCCCGGGGTACGGCTGGAAATACATTGCGGTGACACCGACCGCCGGTGTGCTGCCGCGGCCGTCGCCGCAACCACCGGCGCCCGATCACGAATTGCCGCAGCCACAGCCGAGCGAGCCGGCGCCGACCCCGCATCGCCGCTAAGACATTGACCGAACCGACGCCGCCTTCACAGCCGAGCACAACGATCGGCCTGGCGGCGTCGATCACCGAGCGGCTGATCCGTGTGCTGCCGCCCGCTTTCCTGCTTTTGATCGTGCTGAACTGCCTATTTCTCGGCGTCATCGCTTGGGTGTTCGACCACAACGCCGAGACGCGTAACGCCCTGCTCACGAAGATCGTCGAGCGCTGCCTGATGCAGCAGCGCGATCCTCGCTAAACTCACCGGAGCAGACGGTGACGGCGAAGCCGAGCACGATTACCAGAGGGTCGGCTCGGGGTGGTAAGCGGTCCTTCAGCGCCATAGAACCCGAGGCGATCCGCCCTGCTTTGCCCCTTTGCCTAGAGTGTGCCGTCGCCCAACTGAGGGATCATTGCTGGTGGTCCTGCTCCGACGCGACCTTCCAGTCGTCGACGCTGGTCTGGACGGGCACGGGTACGGTCGATCCCGGCGGGGTCTGCTGCGAAACGACTTCGTGGATATGACGGCCGCCATCGCTGATCACAAACAGGATGTTTATGACTCCCCCTTGTGCGGAAGGAAAGCCAGGCGTGTTCAAAAGTATCTGCATGCTGCCGGTGCAGTCGGAATTGACCAGATAGGTGCCGGTTTCTTGCCCTGGCGGCGCGAAGTCGGGCGGGGAGCTGTTGCCGCGGTAATCACGCTGTTTGAGATTGCCGTGGCCGTCGAAAAATTGATCCCGTTATTAACCCCAAATCAAAGTGTAGTTGGTACCGCCAAACGCGTATTCGCCCTTGAGCGTCGCGTTCGAGCAGCCGTAATCGTCGGTGCCTCCTGCCCAGGCGACACCGCTCAGCGCCGGCAGCGCGATTGTCGCCGCCACAATTCTTTTACAAACCCAGCTCTTCATCTTCGCCCCCTTTGTTTGTTCGAATCCGGCCGGTGTGGCCTACCGCGATCGAACCCCACTCAACCAAAGCGCGCTATGAGAAGGCTGTGAAAAGTTCCTAAAATGCCCTGAAAAGTTGCTAAAGTTGGGGAGCTGCCTCAGCCGGTGTCATGGACGCGCCAGTACCTGCCGATGTTTTCCTCTTCGAGGCTTTCCGGTTCGACCGGCGCGCCGGCGTCTTGTTTCGGTATGACGAGGGCGGCGCTCTAGTTCCATTGGCGATCGGCTCGCGGGCGCTCGCGGTGCTCTCCATCCTGATGGCCCGCCAAGGCGGTCTGGTCTCGAAGGACGACATCATGCAGGCCGTGTGGCCAGGGATGGTGGTCGAGGACAATAACCTGACGGTTCAGATCTCGGCGCTTCGCCGGGTTCTCGACCAAGGGCGAGCGGACGGCAGCTGTATCCAGACGATGCCCGGCCGTGGCTATCGGTTTATATCCGGGGTGACGCGGGCTTCGGCGGAGGCAGGTCTTCCGCTGCCGGACGGGCCCTCGCTGGCGGTCATGCCATTCCAAAACATGAGCGGAGACCCCGAGCAGGAATATTTCGCCGACGGCATGGTCGAGGAGATCATCACCGCACTGTCGCGCATCCGCTGGCTTTTCGTCATCGCCCGTAACTCCAGCTTCGCCTACAAGGGCCAGGCGGTCGATTTGAGGCAGGTCGGGCATGAATTGGGTGTCCGCTACGTCCTCGAAGGCTCGGTGCGCAAGGCAGGCCCGCGGATGCGCATTGCCGCACAATTAATCGACGCGACGACCGGCGCGCATCTCTGGGCCGACCGCTTCGACGGCTCGCTCGAAGACGTGTTCGACCTTCAGGACAAGGTGGCCTCCAGCGTGGCCGGCGTCATCCAGCCGACTTTACAAGAGGCCGAGATCCGGCGCTCATACGAACACCCGACCAGCGATCTGACCGCCTACGACCTCTATCTTCGCGGACTCGCGGACTGGCGCTCATATCCCGAGAAGCACCGCATCGTTCGGGCGCTCGACCTGCTTGGGCAAGCGATAGAACGCGATCCACAATATGGTCCGGCTCTCGCCTTGGCGGCTCATTGTCACCAAAGGCTCGGGGTGAGAGGCTGGAGCGAAGACCCGGAAGCGACCCGACGCTCCAGTGTCGACCTTGCTCGACAAGCACTACGGGTCGGCCCTGATGACCCCAACGTCCTCGTACTCGTCGCTTTTGTGCTCGGATATTTCGGCGAGGACATCGATGTCGCGATTGGGTTGATCGACGATGGCCTCACTCTCAACCCGTGCTTCGCCGCCGGGTGGCATTGGAGCGGCTTGCTCAGGATCTTTGCCGGCCAGCCCGGTCTCGCGATCCAGCATTTCGAGACCTTCTTGCGCCTCAGCCCGCGTGACCGCGTGGCAGCTTATCTGTCCTCGATTGGCGAAGCCCACTTCTTCAATCGACGATTTGACGAGGCGGCGGCAAACCTGCTCGCTTCGCTCGGACGGGAGCCGAGTTTTCCGGTGACCTACCGCGTTCTCGCGGCCTGCTATGCACATATGGGACGGCTGGCCGAAGCGCGAGAGATCGTCAGGCGGCTGCGTGCGATCACGCCTGCCGTGATGGAGTCCGGCACCCGGTATCGCAACCCGGAACTCCGCGAACTTTTCCTGTCGGGCCTGCGCTTGGCCTCCAGTCAGGCGGACTGACACCCGCCCGTCGTCCTCGCCGTCCTGCGCTTAGCCGACCTGCCGGAAAGGTGAGCCCTGCTTAGCGATGTTGGGGGTCCGCTTTGGGTCGAGAGTTGCCCTTCGTATGGTTTTTACCAACTCGTGATCGCCTGGGTGTTCGACAACAACGGCGAGACCCGCAACGCGCTCCTTACCAAGATCGTAGAGCGCTGCCTCGACCACCAGCCGCACTAAACCGCGCGCTTATCGCAGTAGACCAAAAGCGGTCACGGCGAAGGCGAGCAGCGCGAGCCAAAACAATGTTTGCGCCAGCCACGACGGGCGGCGCACCGGCTCACTCTGCTCGGCCGGCTGGCCGAGCATTTGCCATTCGTCCATAACGATTTTTCCTTTCGGGTAACCGGCGTTGCAGCACCGGCGTGCTATGATTTCAGCCTCGACACTGGTTGGGGTTCTTTCCTTTCGGGGAACCCCTTCCTGGTCGGGCACGCCGCCCGGAGGGTTGCAGCCTCGCGGGCGGCAACTTTTTAGTTCGTCCAGGGCGTATCGTCTTGCGCGCCGATCAGCCGATCGGGCAGCACGGAGTCGAGCTTGGCCTTGTTCGTTTCACGCGCGGCGACGCCGGCGAAATGGTGCTCCAAGGTCTCGATCAGGTAATTCACCTTGTCGAGCATCTGCAGCCGGCAAAACGCCTGCGCCCGAGCTGCCGCTTGCGGCTCGTTGGGATCGAGCGCGCGATCGAGACTGGTCTCGGTCAAGCGATTGACGCGGTTCATAGGCCGCAGCGTGGTTTTCAGCGCCCGCTTGATGCGGACTTGGTTGGCGTCCTTTTCCATAGTTCTTTCCTTTCGGGGTGAAAAGCGGAGCGACGGGTTGCAGCCGCGCCCCGCAGTTTTCAGAATTCGTGACGATCGATTAACACCCGTGCGGTTTGCGTCCAGACAAAGCGCACCGCCGGCGGCGCTTCCTCCCATTGGTCGAGGGCGGGCCCGCCGTTCGATGCCCTCTCGGGCTCAGTTGTGACCGAGCGATGCGCCAGGTATAGCGCCCTGCCAAGATCGGCGCTGGTGGCGATGGCGAGCATCATGTCAGCATCCGCGCCAGCCGCGCGGTGTGGGTGACACCGATCGCGTCGGGTGCGGCGCAAACCGATTGCGCTTGCCCGTCCATCATGGCGAGCATGTCGCGCAGCGCCGTCTGATATCCTTCCCGAAAAGCGGTTCCAGGATCATCGAGACCGTCAACGAGCGTCCGCAGCCAATCTGCGGCTCTGTCGCGCTTCATTTATCGGGTTCCTTTCGGGTTGAGAGCAGGTGGCGTTGCAGGCCACCCCGGTGGAGGCGATTAGATTTTTCGACGGCTCCGCTTTTTCAACACCTGATTAAGCCTTTTCCCGCGGAGCAGGTCCGAAAACGCGGGCTCGGCGGTTTGCCAGAAAATCTGTAACCTATTGATCTGCGGTGCCCCTAAAACCGCCCTTTGCCAAGATTTTGGCAATAAAATCAATGCCACAACGCTGCTTTGAAGACCGCGCGCCCCACCGGGGACGATACTCTTCCCTAGCCGATAATTCTTCTCTGGGCCCTCAGTCGAAAAGCGCACTGCTCTCCAACACGATGCGCGTGTCGCCGGATCGGCGGGTTGCCCCTATCCTATCAAGATATTCGAGAATTTGGATCGTCAGATTGCGGCCAACGCCGCTGCGATCGTTAAAGGCGGCGGCGGTGAACGCGCCTTCCGGCGACTCGTCGGCGATTTCTCGGGCGATCGCGGCGAGACGCTCCACCGTTTGCGGCAGGAAGAAACGGTTGTCGGCGATCTTGGCGGCCCGGCCAAGGCGCTCGGCGCGGCGCAAAAACCGCTCGGTCGGTTCGTGTTCCAGCCCCAGCGCGGCGGCGATTTCGCGCACCCGCGGCGGGCGCAATTCGGCCGCGGCGAGCAACGGGCGCACCCGCTGCCACAGCTTTTCGTCGGCGGGGGAGAGCCGGGGGCGGTGCTCCGGCAATCGCCACATGCCGCCTTCGCGCACCGCGCGGCCCGCACGGGCCAGTTCGCTCAACGCCGCGTCGATCGCCGCCTCCGGCGCTACGGCGCGCAGTTGGCCGAGAAGCGCCGCCCGGGTCGGGCCCAGCGTATCAGGCTGCATCTCATGCCAGGCGGAAAGTGCTGCAGCCACCCGGTCGACCAGGGTTGTGAGATGCTCTCGGGTGATCGCGACCGGCGCGCGTTGCGGCCCGACCGTCAGGAACCCGGCGCCGGGTGCATCGGTCAGCCGTGCCAATTCGGTTGGGCTCAGATTCCGGATAAGGGCGAATTGCGCGAGGTCGACGATGCCGGTTGCCGCTAGCATTTGCGGCAAGGCAGTCATGGCATCGGTCGGGACCATCGCCGCGAGTAGGGCGAGCCGCTCCGGCAGGCGACGGCTGCGGCGCGGCGCCAGCGGGTCGATGACATGACCGCCGGCTAACGTGACCCGCGCGGCATGGTCGCGCAGCACGGCTCGGTCACCGTGCAATGCCGAGATTGGTTGATCGACGTCGATCTGCACGAGACCAGTGTCGCCGGGTGCGATCGTTCGGCCGCTCAACACCGCGGCCCGCCCAACAACATCCTCGGCACCGATATGCAGATGCACCGGCAAACCGTCGCGCAGCCGGATTTCGGCATGGCGGCAAGCGCGCACCTGAAGATCGAGACGACGCACCGGCAGATGCCGCTCGGGTGCCAGAAGGCAGTCGCCGCGGCGCGGCTCGCCGCCGTCGGGAAATGAGCCCGCGATATTGATCGCGCAGCGCTCGCCGGCGCTCGCGGTTTCGACCTGATGATTGCGGGCGTGCAAACCGCGGACCCGCACCGGGATTCCGCGCGGGCTGAGGGTCAGTCGGTCCCCGATCGCGACGGCACCCGCAGCGACCGTGCCAGTCGCGACTAGACCGATCCCGGACAAGGTAAAGGCGCGGTCGATTGCCATGCGAAACAGACCCGCTGGCGAAGCTGAGGCGCGGGCGTCCTCCGCTCGCCGGGCGGCATCCTGCAAATGCCGGGTCAATGCTGCGATGCCGTCGCCGGTGTGGCTCGACACCGGAAAAATCAGACTGTCGGGGTAGCCCGCTTCGGCAAGCATCCTCACGACCTCGGCGATCACACCGGCAGTGCGCTCGGGCCCGGCGCGGTCGATTTTGCTGACAATTCCGGTGATCTCGGCGACCCCGATCAATTCGAGGATGTCGAGATGCTCGACCGTTTGCGGGCGCGGTCCGTCATCGGCAGCGACAACCAGCAGCACCCGATCGATCGACAGCACGCCCGCCAGCATATTGGGCAGAAAGCGCTCGTGGCCCGGGACATCGACAAAGCCGAGTTCCCCGCCGGCGGGCAATGTCGCATAAGCAAACCCGAGGTCGATCGTCAGCCCGCGCCTTTTTTCTTCCGGCAGACGGTCGGCATCGACCCCGGTCAATGCGCGGACCAGCGAGGTCTTGCCATGATCGATATGGCCGGCGGTCGCGAGGATCATCGAACGGCGGGCGGACGAAACGCGTCCAGTTGGCCGAGAAAACCGGCCTCGTCTTCGAGGCAGCGCAGATCGAGCACGAGTTTGCCGGCCTCGATCCGACCAATCACCGGAATCGGCAAGGCGCGCAAGGCGCGCGCCAACGCCTCGACCGCCGCGCCCGATTTTCCCATACCGACAGGGCGTAACGCCAAAGCGACACTCGGCAACAATGACACTGGGAGGGCGCCGCTACCGATCTGGCTGCGGGTCTCGATCAATTCGACTTTCGCGGTGTTGGCGAATGCGTCTCGCAGCTTTGGCATCAAGCGGTGGGCAACGGCTTCGATCTCGGGTTTGGGGCGGGACAGCAGGCGTAATGTCGGCAGGCGCGCGGCAAGACGATCGGGATCGGCATAGAGGCGCAATACCGCTTCGAGTGCGGCAAGCCGGATTTTGTCGAGCCGTAACGCCCGCTTGAGCGGGTTTTTAGCAAGGCGGGCGACAAGACCGGCGCGGCCGACCACAACCCCCGCCTGCGGGCCACCAAGCAATTTGTCGCCGCTGAAGGTGACGAGATCGGCGCCCTGCACCAATGACTCGGCGACCGTCGGCTCATGCGGCAGGCCCCAGGGTTCGAGATCAATAAGCGAGCCGCTGCCGAGATCTTCGACAAACGGGATGCCGTGCTTGCGTGTGAGGGCGGCGAGTTCAGCGGCGGCAACCGCAGTGGTGAACCCCTGGATCGCGAAGTTGCTGGTGTGCGCCTTGAGGATCAGACCGGTTTCGGGACCGATCGCTCCGGCGAAATCGGCGAGATGGGTGCGGTTGGTCGTGCCGACCTCGCGCAGCCGCGTTCCGGCGCGCGCCATGATGTCGGGGAGGCGAAACGAACCACCGATCTCGATCAGCTCGCCGCGTGACACGATCGTCTCGCGGCCATCGGCGAGCGTGTTCAACGCCAGCACCAGCGCGCCAGCATTGTTGTTGACCGCGAGCGCCGCCTCGGCCCCGGTCAGCCTCGTGAGCCAGCCGGAAATATGATCGTCGCGCTCGCCGCGCCGGCCGGTTTCGAGATCGTATTCGAGCGTCGACGGGTCGCGCATCGCCGCAGCGGCAGCCTCGATTGCCTCTTCCGGCAAGGGTGCGCGGCCAAGATTGGTATGCAGGACGGTGCCGGTCAGGTTGAAGACGCGGCGCTGCGACGGCTGCATCAGCCGGACCAGTGCCGCGGTGCTCTCGGCTAGGATTGTCTCGATCGAGCCGGTCTCGCCGGTCTCGCGGCGCGCGGCCAACGCCGCCCTGACCGCGTCGAGCACCAGCGAGCGGCCATATTGTTCGATCAGCACCGCGCAGCCTTCGGAGCGCAGGATCTTGTCGACCGCCGGCAAAGCGGCGCGTTCGTCGCGTGGCACTGCGCTCATCAAACGGTGGCCGGCTCGGGTATCTCGACCGCTGCGGCGCCGGTTTCGAAACGCACGCCCGGCTGGGATCCGGCCGATCGCTCAATCCGGCCGATTAACGCGGCGCGATAACCGAGCTGGCGCAATTCGTCGAGGCAATGCTGGGCGCGCTCCGCCGGGAGGCCAGCCAGCAGCCCGCCGGCGGTCTGTGGATCGATCAGTAGCGGCGTCAGCGGATGGGTTTGCGCCGCCTCGCCGAGCACCGCCAAGGCGGCGATATTATCGGTGTGCAGCGAGCTTGTTATTCCTTGGGCCAACAACGCTCGCGCTCCCTCGAGCGCCAGGATCGCATTGGGGTCGAGCGTCGCGTCCGCACCCGATGCGCGCAGCATTTCGACAAGGTGGCCGATGAGACCAAATCCGGTGACGTCGGTGCAGGCAGTCGCACCGTATGCTGCAAGGCAGGCCGCGGCCG
The DNA here is from genome assembly GCA_963777435.1 of uncultured Alphaproteobacteria bacterium. Taxonomy (GTDB): domain Bacteria; phylum Pseudomonadota; class Alphaproteobacteria; order ATCC43930; family CGMCC-115725; genus AP-15. The sequence continues at coordinate 726,282 of CAVZQT010000002.1, read as the reverse complement.
GGGCTGAAGATTGCAGCATCGCGGCGATCGCGTCCGCCACTGCTTTGGCCGGCGCCAAGGCGCGCCCGTCGGCGGCGAGGATCACGCCGGTGCCGAGCGGCTTTGTCAGGATGAGCCGATCCCCGGCCCGCAACCCCGATTTGCGTAGCAGCTTCCTGTCCGAGCCGGGGCGTCCGGTTACCGCAAAGCCTAGGGCCAGCTCCGCCCCCTCGGCGCTGTGTCCGCCGACAAGCGCCGCACCCGCCGGTTCGAGCACGTCGAGCGCGCCGCGCAGCATGTGATAAAGATCATGCTCGACGATCGGTGGGCGCGCCGGCGGTAGGGTCGCGATCGCCAGCGCGGTGTCGGGCAGCGCGCCCATCGCGTAGATGTCGCTGAGCGCGTGGTTGGCCGCGATCCGACCAAATAGATACGGGTCGGTGACCATCGCGCGAAAAAAATCGACGGTTTGCAGCAGTGGCGGCGCACCGGGGAACGAGATCAATGCGGCATCGTCCGGGCTGTCGAGTCCGATCACGACGGCGTCGTTCACCGCCGGATGCAGCCGCTCGATGACCCGGCCCAATACCGCCGCAGGCACCTTGGCGGCGCAGCCGCCGCAGCGCATCGGCTCCTCGCCAGGCTCGCTCGCCATTTCCGGCAGGTCGCGGTAACGCCGCATCCAGCGCTGGTCGATCCGGTCCTTGAGCCGCCACAGATAGGCGCCTTGCGCCGCGAAGGCGCCGCGCGAGGCGACCGCACGCCGGTCCCCGGTTCCTATTAGCGCCAGCCCGCGCTTTTGCGGGATCGCGCGGCGCATCGGCTTGCCTGCGAGTGCTCGGCGCAAATTGGCGGCGAGCGGCGGCCCTTGGCGGACGGCATAGACCCCGGCCTTTTCACGCGGATGGGCCAGCATCGTCGCGACATCGCCGGCGGCAAAGATATGCGGATCGCCAGGTGAGCGTAGGGTTTCGTCAATCGCGACAAAGCCGGCCGCGGTCAGCGGCAGCCCGATCTCGCCGAGCCACGATGCCACTCCCGCCTCGGTCACCCACAGCGCCTCGTCAAAGGCGATCCGGCGACCGTCGCGGCAGATCAGCGCCGCGGGTTCGACCCGGACCACGGCGTTGCCGGCGATCAGGGTGATGCCGCGCTCCTTGAAGATTTGTGCGAATAAATGGCCGACGCGCGGGTTGTGGGATGGTAAGAGCGCGCCACGGCTGACGAGCGTGACCTCGACCGAGCCTCCGCACAGCCGCGCGAGCCGGTGGTGCGCCGACAAGGCCAGCTCGACCCCGCCCGCCCCGCCGCCGACCACAACGAGCCGCAGCCGCTTCGTTCGCCGGGCACGCGCCAGCAGCGCCCCCCAGCGCGCCGCAAAATGGGCGATCGGCTTGACCGCGATCGTGTGTTCGGCCGCGCCCGGGACATCATCGGCGCGCGGCGACGAGCCGATATCGAGCGACAACAGATCCCAGCGGATTGGCGGATGCGAGTGGCAAATGATTTGGCGCGTGGCCCGGTCAATGCCGATCGCCTCGTCATGGATCAGCCGCGCATCGGCAAAGCGCGCGAGCCTGCCGAGATCGATGTGGCACTCGTCGAAATCGTAATGGCCGGCGACCCAGCCGGGCAGCATGCCGGAATAAGGGGTCTCGACATCGCGAGCGATCAGCGTAACCCGCACGCCGGGCATGGGCCGCATGCCAAAGCTCTTCAGGACGTGCACATGGGCGTGGCCACCGCCGACGAGCACGAGATCCTGGGCGATCGGAACCGTCTGCCGCATCGCCCTGTTATGCCGCAGCGCCGCCGGGAAAACGAGCCTACGCGAAGGTGACGCGCAAACGAAGTGCGACCAGCACCTGGAAAGTCCATTATTTTCGCCATGGCTTATGGCGGGAGGCGTGTCGATCCTCTGGTCACGGTCTCGTCGGGGCCGTCAATCGGGCTGAACATGCTGGCGAGCAGCACCGCCAGGACGCCGGTCAGAAAGATGCCATCAAAGGTGCCGGCACCCCCTATCGAAGCGACCGGCGCACCTAGCCCCGCAACCTTGCCGAGGTTGAGCAGGTCGGCCCCGACGAGGCAGCCGATCGAGCCGCCGATATAGGCGAGCGCCGGGGCTTGGCGATAGGACAGGATCAGGCCCACCGCCGCCGCGGACAATGGCGGCACAAACACCGGGAGCGCGATGCCGAGTCCCGGGTATCGGCCGCGCCAGCCAATGGCACACGCCGGCGACGACAGCGATCGCGATCAGCCCGCGAAACCACAACCGATTTCGGATCAACAGATAGAGGGACAGCAATCCCGGGATCACCGCACCGCCGATATTGACGGCAATCACCGTACCGGGCCAGTCCGTCACGGTCGGAATGACATAGGCCATCCCAAAAAACGATATGATTTGCCCGGAAACGATCTGCCGGCCGGGAAGCTGCGCCACCGGGATGTTCAAATAACTTCCGGTGAGCGAGGCCAACAACAAGATCAGCGCGGCGGTCGAGCTCAAACCGAGCCGCAGGGAGGCAAAGCGGAACGCCCGCACCTGGACCCATATCACGATCACCAGCCAGATGATCGCCAGGGCGGAGAAGTGCCTCAATCCCAGCGGGAGATATTGAAGCTGATTGAAACCCATGCCGCGGCGTTCCGTTCGGAGGCAAGCTCAGCGCGATATCCGTCACCACCGATCGCCGATGGCACAGCCGCGTTTTCGGCTACCTCCGATCACAAACGCGCTGGGTCGCTCCGCGATCCGGGCCAGGCTGGCGACCATGTCACCAGATGGAGCCCAAAATTCGACAGCCGTCTGCCGGGGCGTAACATGCTTAATGGGTGCTCCGATTTCATGCCGGGGACATACAATGGAGCCGCTCTATTTCGGGACCGAACAGCTAACCGCAGAAGATCGCGCCTATCGCGGATCGCGCTACGCCGAGGTTCGCGACGCCGTGTTCGCCAATCCCTATCGACAGATTTGGGGCGCCGCTGGCGAGCCGCCGTGGCCGGCTTACCAGGTCACGTTACCGGGTGTGCTGCATGGCGCACTCCGTCGCGGGATACCCTATTTCTTTCGGCAAGCGGTCATGCGGGCGGTCGATTCACGGGCCGATTTGCGCTGGGGCGCCGATCGCAACGGGTTCCGGCGATTGCTTCACCCAAACGGCATCTGCCTCACCGGATTGTGGGAGATCACCGAGGAGACCCCGTATTCCGGCTATTTCCGGAAGGACAGCCGCGCGCTCGTGATCGGGCGTTACTCGACGTGTTGCAACGCGACCCGGCGCGGCCAAGAACGATCGCTGTCGTTGGTCGGCAAATTGTTTCCGACAACCGACCCGAACCACAGCGATCCACTGATCACCGCCAACTTTATCACGCAGGAGGACATCGGCGGCGATCACACCGACTACATCAACGACGCCGAACTACGCAATGCGCCGAATACAAGTGGATGGCGGCGCGGTTTGGGTGCGCCGGTCCTGCTCGTTACCGGAATCGTCTTCGGCCAAGTCGACAAAAATCCGACGATCCGGCAGCTCTATCAAATCGCCGAACTCGGCAAACCCGAAGGGGAACCGACCCGCACGCCGTCTTTCATGCGGCTAATCGTCGATCCCGCCCAACCGAGAATTCCGGGCGACGGCCTTGACTTCCGCGACGAGATTTTGGCCCAAATCTTCGATCGGGGTGACCCGGCGGCAAAACGCAGGCTTATCTTCAACATCGAGGTGACCGAAGAAGGCTCGACGCGTGGCCCCGACTTTTTTCAGCGCCGCACTTTCCATAATTGGAGGCGGATCGGGCGAATGACCTTCGATAACGCGGTGGCGTCGTATAATGGCGACTTCGTCATCCACTTCACGCACCCGACCTGGCGCGACGACGTCAACGATCCGGCCACCTCAACGCGGCTAAATGGGCACCGGGTCAGGCGCTAAATACGTGCGAATACGCCAGCCGAGTTTGTCGGCCGGGATATTCGCGGTGCTCGAACGGCAAGCCGGCGCGGCGTAACGCCTTTGCGTAGCTTTCGCCGTCGTCGTGCAGCACATCGCACTCGGTGGTGATGATGATGGCCGGAGCCAGCCCGGCGAGGTTCGCCGCGCGCAAGGGCTAGGCGGGCCAATCCTCGGCGTCGGCGGGCGAGCGCAGGTAGTGGCCGGCGAACTGTCGAGGCTGCCGATCGCATGGCCGCCGCCATGATAATAAGCTATCGCCGGCATGGATGCGGTGGCGTTGAGCCAATAGAGGGCGGAACCCGCATGTCGCCGGCAGGGCTCGAGATCGTGCGGTCCTCGACTTGCGTAACCGGGAGCGGCTCGGCTTTACGCGCCCGCGGCGTCATCTCCATCTGGGCGCGCGCTTCGGCCGGCGTCATCGCCTCGATCGGCCGCCTTGGCCATCGGCGGCCCCGTTTAGGCAGTCAGCAATTGCTCGATCCGCTGCGTCGCAGTCGTTTCGTCGATGCGCTCGACTGCGGCGAATTCCCGCACAAACCGGTCCAGCGCGGCTTGATAGATTTGCCGCTCGCTGTAGGACTGCTCGGGCTGGCCGACATTGCGATAGAGATCGCGTACCACTTCGGCGATCGAGCCCGGATCGCCCGATGCGATTTTGGCCTGATATTCCTGAGCCCGACGGCTCCACATCGTGCGCTTTGCCCGCGAACGCCCGCGCAATTTGGCGAGCGCAGCGTCCATTTCCGTGCGGCTCGAGAGCTTGCGCAGACCTGAGCCCATGGCCTTAGATAGCGGCACCCGCAGCGTCATTCGGTCCTTGTCGAACGCCACCACAAACACGCTGAGCGTATGACCCGCGATCTCCTGGGTCTCAATGGCAACGATCTTGCCCACGCCGTGCGTCGGATAGACGACCAAGTCGCCAACAGCAAATGAGGGTTTTTCCGACGTCATGGCGTTTCTCACTATCGTGCCAAGAGGTGTTGCCGGGACTTTCCAACCCGCGCTTCGCGGGCCGGAGCTACTGCTCACCCGTTGAGCGAAAGCTCGGAAGCGGGGAGGAATGCGTCAGAGGCACTGTCAAACTAGTATCATAAAGTGCTGGGATATAGCCAGCGGGTCACACATGCTCGGAGCGCATACCAACCGATCCCGTTAACCCTCACCGCCTGCCATCAGGTCCCGCCGGGCTTCGGGCTGAAGAACTTTTCATACTTGTCGGCGACCTCCTTCCATTCGTCGGCGTCGGGCGGCTCCGGTTTCTTTCGGGTTATGTTGGGCCAGGAACCGGCGTATTCGCGGTTCAGCTCGACCCAACGATCAGCCTCCTGCTCGCTGTCAGGAATAATCGCGTCGACCGGACATTCCGGCTCGCACACCCCGCAATCGATGCATTCATCGGGGTGGATCACAAGCATGTTCTCACCTTCGTAGAAGCAGTCGACCGGACAGACTTCCACGCAATCCATGTACTTGCATCGAATACAGGCTTCAGTAACGACGTATGTCATTATTCGGGCTTCTTCCTCGGCTTTGGTGCGGCCGGTTCGGCGAGAGATCAGAGGCTCTCGCTAATCCCCAGTCGCTTCAAGACCCGCTGGCGCGCCGCCCCGCGCTCGTGATCCGGGACATAGATCAGCCCACCAACACGCCGCAGCAGGCTATCTTCATATTCGTCAAGCTCCCCGTCGGCGTAGGCGACTTCCCACAGCATTTCGATCAATTCGACCCGCTGTTCGGGAGAGAGACGTTGATTTATGATCCGCGTAAAGTGGAACAGCTCGGCCGAACGATCGGCTTCGCGCTCTCCGGCGGCAAGCAATCGCAGCGCATCGGCCGGTGACAAACTGAACCGCCGCTGGAGCAGGCGCGCCACCACGGCGCGCTCTCTTTCGTCGAAGTGATCATGGCTATGGGCTGCTTCGACCAGCAGCGCCGCCAGCGCCACCTTGAGGTCGTCCTGCGGGGCATCGCCATTCGCCGCCGGCTCGCCAGTCAGCCATCCTATGAGACTGTCGATCATTGCTCGTGCCTAACATAGTGATGGCTGAGCCGGCAACCCCACGCAATTTGGGGTCTTGCGATGCTTCCGATGATGGAGCGCCGATTGCGCTGGCCATCATTACCGGCCTTGCGAATTCTCCAGGGAAATTAATCGCCCTTCCGTCCGTTGTGCCGCGCGACACGGCAACGGATGCACCCCCTTGACCAAGCGCGGCAAGATTATCCTCCTCCATTTTGTTGGCCAGATGCCGCTTGCCGGGATTGCCTGGCAGGCGATGCACTATTTGGTAGGACTGCAGCGGCTCGGCTATGAGGTCTGGTATATCGAGGACGGCGGCGCCAACCCCTACGATCCGCGCGTCTCCAGCGTAATGATGGAGTGCGACTACAATCTCGGGTTTCTGCGGCGGGCGATGGAGAGCCATGGGCTGGGTAGCCGCTGGGCCTATTGGGACGCAATCCATGACGAATGGCACGGATTGTCGCGCGTCCGCGTACAACAGCTCTACCGCGAGGCGGATGGCCTGATAAACCTTTGCGGGGCGACCAAGTTGCGCGAGGAGCATCTGGCGTGTCCGGTGCGCATCATGGTCGACAGCGACCCGATCTATGAACAGATCAAGTATGCCCAGGCCGACCCGGCAGCCCGATCATATCTCGACGCGCACACGGCTTTTTTCAGCTACGGAGAGAATTTGGGATCAAAGGACTGCCCGGTGCCGCTTTGTGGTCTCGACTGGCGTCCGACGCGCCCGCCGGTCGTGCTCGACCTGTGGCCCGAAGCGGAGCACGAGGCGCCAAGCTTTTCGACGATCGCAACCTGGGAAAATAAAGGCAAGAACATCGAGTTCGACGGTGCCCGATATGTCTGGTCAAAACACGTCAACTTCTTGCGGTTTCTCGACCTTCCGCAACAACGGCCGGGGATCTCCTTTAGCCTTGCGATGGACCCGCCAGACGCCGGGATACGCCAAAGAGTGTCCGGTGCCGGCTGGGACCTTGTCGATCCCGGCCCGATCTCGGCGGGAATGGACGCCTACCGCAATTTCATCGCCAACTCGCGGGGGGAGTTTACCGTGGCGAAGGATATCTACGTGCGGCCGAATAGCGGCTGGTTCAGCGATCGCAGCGTCTGCTACCTAGCCGCTGGTCGGCCGGTGGTGACGATGCGCACCGGGTTCAGTAAATTCTATCCGGTTGGCCGAGGTTTGTTCGACTTCACGACGATGGAGGAAGCCATCGACGGCATCGACGCTATTTCCGCGGACTACCATCTGCACAGCCGCGCAGCGCGCGAAATCGCCCACGAATATTTCGCCTCCGATCGTGTCCTTGGGGCGTTGATGTCCGACGCGGGCTTGTGATTCGGAAGAATCGTGCTCGGCAACAAAGATTTCAGGTCGGAAAGGTAAACTCCCCAACGTGCATCAACGCGGTACCCAAATGCAATGATGACCGAGTTGGCCTATTACACCTGCCTCGCAGTATCGATCTTGCTCGGGATCGTCGGTCAGATCACGTTGAAAACGGCTGCCAACAGTTCTGCAACAATTGGCGCCCAGTTTTTAGACCCGTTGACCGTCCTTGGGCTCGCCATCTACTTCGTCGCGGCATTGTGCTATATTATAGCGTTGAAGCGCATCCCGCTTTCGCTGGCGTTTCCTTCGGTCTCGGTGAGTTATGCGATCGTGGCGCTGCTCGCCCACATGCTGTGGGGCGAGCCGTTTGGTTCGCCGCAAATTGGCGGCATTGCGCTGATCAGCAGCGGGGTCCTGCTGATCCACCAGTATTAACCGGCTGGTCGGTCAGGAACCCGGCGAACTCGATCGGGATACGGCGAATATCGCTCAGCAGCTCACGCTGCAGCTCTGCCGGAGCGTCGGCCGCAAAGTTCACATCAATCGAATCGGCGAGCCCACCAAAACGTGCCTCGATCGCCGCCGCAATGTCGCGATAAGTGCCGCAAGCGGCAAACAGCCGAACGGTATCGTCACGTACTTGCGCCGCCATTTGATCCCAGCGCTGCTCGACCGAAAGGCGATGAAGCTTGAGCCCCAGTTCGTCGAGCCCGTGCAATGCCAGGATCGGGCGGTAGGTGCGGGTCGAGCCGTAAAAGGCTACCCGGCGCCGGACCTGGTCGAGACCGGCAGCCACCGCCGCCTCATCCGGCCCAGTGACGACGAAGCCACCGCCATGCAGGTCGAAATGCCGCCGCTCGCGGCCGCCGCGTCGCATCCCCTCGTGGATTTGCGGCAGGCATACTTCCTCAAGATACCGCCGCGAGCACAGCGGATGGAGCCGCACCCCATCGCACACCTCGCCCGCGACTCGCAACATGCCCTCGCCAACCGCGGCAATGGCGACTGGTATAGGTGGCAGCCCGGTGGGTTCCGGCGAAAAATCCGGGGTCATCAGTGTCAGCTGATAGTGCGATCCCTGGTAATTGAGCCGTCCGCCGGTTTCCCAGCAACGCCAGATCGCGCGCAGGGCAAGCACATAGTCCCGCAACCGCGGCGCCGGCGGGCTCCATGCAATGCCAAATCGGCGCTCGTTGTGTCCCTTTACCTGGCTCCCCAATCCGAGAACAAAGCGCCCGCTCGAATTCGCATGGAGATCCCAGGCTTGGCTTGCGATTGCCGTCGGGCTGCGCGGAAAAGCGACCGCGACTGAGGTTGTCAGGACAATATGCCGGGTGGCAAGAGCCGCGAAAGCGAGCGGGGCGAACGGGTCGTGGCCCAGCTCGGCCGTCATCAAGCCGTCGAACCCGGCTTCTTCGGCCGCCAACGCGAAAGGCGCGGCGTCACGCCAATGACGCATCGGCAGGGTGGTAAAGACACGCATTATCGCCGCTCGCTGCCGGCCATCGCCACTCGCGCCATGACCAGCACCAAAAAGAGTGAAATTGCCAAGCTGCCCTGCCACCACTCTTGCCAGATGCCATAGGTGGCGGCAGACGCAACAAACGCGGTGGCAAGACTGCCGCACGCCGCCGCAGCGTAGAGGCGCGGCCAATCGGGCGCGGCCGACCGCAAGCCAAAACCAGCCACCCAGCAATCCGAACAACACCGCGCCCGGCACACCGAGTTCGAGCCAGATCTGGAGAGCAGCGTTGTGCGGGTGCAGCGGCAGCCAGGTTTCATCGGTGCGAATGGGATCGCTGCCGCCGGGGATCGAGCGCGAAGAGTTCGAGCCCCCAGCCGCGCAGCGGATGCTCGGCAATGCGATCCCCGACAAAAGACCAGATCAGTAAACGGTGTCCGGCCGACAGTTTTACCGCGTCAGCGGTGTAGACGAACCCCGCCCAATGGTCGATCCGAGCAAATGTTAACGGCGCAGTGACGATAACAAGAACTGAGAGAACGGCCGCAACACGAGTTACGGCAGCACGCTGGCAATAGCAAAGCAGCGCTACGGGTATTCCGCAAGCAAGCGCCACCTTTGCTGCGGTTCCAACGAGCACAAAAACCGTTCCGGTGACGGCTGACGGCGAACAGCAGCCCGGAAAGGTTGTACCCCGCCGTGATTAGCACGGCGCTCGCGGGCAATAGTAGGATCGCAAACGCCACGGAGACCTGGTTGAGCCAGGCAGGCTGATAAACTCGGTCCGAGAACGGCTTGCTGATTGCGCCGTCCAGCACGAGATCGACCGTCGCCATCAGGAGCGCGATGGCAAAACCCGCGAGCAGAAACGCAATCAGCCGCCGCGGGGCGGAAACCAAGCTAGAAGATGCCATGGCCACCGCGGCGACAACCAGACCGGCGACGTTGGCTGCTTGCGGCAGCGCGTGCCTCGGATCGTGCGACCACAGTGCCGACAAAAGGCCCCAGACCGTCAACATCCCAAAAAGCGCCGCGGGAATGCCTGACGCATCGGTTAAGATCGGGCGGCGACTTTGTGAAAGCATCAATCCGCCGCCGATCACCATCGCTACCGTCGCGAGCGCGGCGATGCCGCGCGGCACCACGACCAGCAGCGGCAAAAATAACAGGGCCACTAGGCAAAGACCGGCCTCTAGAGATGAGGCCAATCCCGGAGCGAACCTTTTCGCCGGCGCATTCGATCGGAGCGGCGTACGAGCGCTGCCGCTAGCCTCGGAACGCCCGCTGAGTTGCACTAGGTAAAAATTTCGATCGCCGAGAAGAAGAAAGCGATCTCCTGCGCCGCATTTTCCAGCGAATCGGAGCCGTGCACCGAATTCGCTTCAATCGAACTCGGCGAAGTCCTTGCGGATCGTCCCAGACGCTGCCTTGGCGGGGTCGGTAGCGCCCATTATCTCGCGGTTGACCGCAACCGCATCGGGCCCTTGCAGCACCTGCGCGACAACGGGCCCGGAGGTCATGAAGTCGACGAGGCTGCGAAAAAACGGCCGCTCCGCGTGCACCGCATAGAATTGCTCGGCCTGTTCCTTGCTGAGGTGCAGCCGCTTCTGGGCGACTATGCGCAGACCTCGCCGTTCGAAGCGATCATTGATCGCGCCGGTCAGGTTGCGCCGTGTGGCGTCGGGTTTGAGGATCGACAACGTCCGTTCAGTGGCCATCGGCACCTTTCACGATCGGCGAGCGGCCGGGGTTATACCGCCCGATCGGCATCGCGGCAATCGCCGGCAAACCTGCCTTGGGTCAGGCGCGGCGTTCCCAACCGGTCTCAGTCTGTTGCCAATAGGTCAAGTTGTGACCCGCATCGCGCGCGCGGCGCCAGCGCCCGCGGGCGGCCACCACCGCGCTCTCGTCATTGCCGTCGAAAATGTCGGCGCAGCGCGCGAAAGCCGACAAGTCGATCGCTTCGAGACCGTCGATCAGGACCAACATTGTCGCTTGGTTTGGGTTGTCGTCGCGCTCGGTTAACCAAATCGTCTGCGCCGCGGGATTGCCGTCGCGAGCCGTACCGTGCGGCAAAAAGCTCGCCTCTTCAAAGGTCCACAGCACCGAATCGAGTTGGGCGACGCGCTCGACCGTGCCGGCACGGACGACAATCGGATAACCCTGCGCGCGCGCCCGCTCGAGCAATTTCGGCAATGCCCGCTCGAGTGGTGTCGACAACAGATGATAGAATCCGACTTCCGCCACGCGGCTACTCAAATAGAATTCGAAGTGGTCAGCTGTGCGTTTCTCTATGCCTCTCGAGCCAGCTCCACGCATTCTCTGGTGAGTACCATCAAATCGCCCGATTTCTGACACCACTAACCTATCGCCGCGAGACAGAAACTCATCAAGATCGTCGACCACCTGTCTCGGTGACTTATGTGTCTCTACAATCCATGTTGATTTTAGATAATGCCACCATCGGCCTTGCCGTTTGATCTCTTCATAGAGGTCCTCGTAGTCCCGATCCCGGTTTCTGAGGTCATACGATATCTGAAGCAGCATGAGTGCTATCCTTCGGTCCTCGATCTCTCTGACTCGGTCCCCGAGCCGGTTGGTTCTATACCCGCCTCATCGTCACCGATCGGGCCAACGCGGCTTCGTATTCTCTGCGCGACCGTCTTAGATGATCGTCGCTCCAAGAACCATCTGACCCCAAAGAATGCTCCCACCACGTAAGCTAAGATTGTGACAATCAAAAAGCTCTCAAATAAGCGATCTGAATGGATGGCGACGGTTGCCAACGTCGCCGTCAGGCTGATGCCAACCGAAAAGCCGAATATCAGAAAGCCGAACAACTCAGCGCCGTGCAGTCCAGCGCGTTCCAGCTGATCGAGCTCTTCCGCTGCTCACCTCAAATACGTCGAGTTCGGCAATCGGGTGTCGCCGAACATTGATCCGATCATCGCGCCTTTGCACCATTAGTATTATGTCTTTATTATTCCTTCTCGTAAAACTGCGCCACGAAACGATCGAGCAGGCGCATGCCGAACGCGGTCGCCCCTTTGGGCACGGTCGGCGCATCCTTGCTCGACCATGCCATTCCGGCGATGTCCAAGTGCGCCCAGGGCACCTTATTCACAAAGCGCTGCAGGAATTGGGCGGCGGTAATGCTGCCGCCGGCGCGCCCGCCGCCGATATTCTTGACGTCGGCGGCGTCGCTATCGATGTCGCGGTCGTAGGCTTCGGCGAGCGGCAGCCGCCAAACCTCTTCACCCACTGCCTTACCCGCCTCGATCAGCCGCGTTGCCAACTCGTCATCGTTGGCAAACAGCCCGGCGTTGTGGTGCCCGAGAGCGACAATGATCGCACCCGTCAAGGTCGCAAGGTCGATCATCAGCCGCGGCTTGAAGCGGTCTTGGCAGTACCACATCGCATCCGCCAGGACGAGCCGACCTTCGGCGTCGGTATTCAACACTTCGATCGTTTGGCCGGACATCGAGGTGACGATGTCGCCGGGCCGCTGCGCCGTACCGGAGGGCATATTCTCGACCAGGCCGACGACACCGACCGCATTGACCTTCGCCTTGCGCGCCGCCAACAGGCGCATCAGTCCGATGACGACTGCCGAGCCGGCCATATCCCACTTCATTTCGCCCATACCGGCGGCGGGCTTGATCGAGATGCCGCCGGTATCGAAGGTGACCCCCTTACCGATAAAGGCGACCGGCCCCGGCTGGCTACCTGCCTGGCTCGCGCCACGCCATTGCATGACGACGAGCCGCGGCGGCTTGGCGCTGCCCTGGGCGACGCCGAGCAACGCTCCCATCCCCAGCTCACGAATTGCCGCTTCATCGAGCACCTCGACCTCGACGCCGAGTTTTTCGAGCGTGCGGGCCTGCTCGGCTAGAGTTTCCGGGTAGATCACATTGCCCGGCTCAGACACGAGATCGCGCGTAAACCAAACGGCCTCGGCCGTCTTTTCGAGGCTTTGGTAGGCGAGCTGCGCCGCTTCAGCGGCATCGGTGGCAATCGTCAGCTGTCGCAAGGACGGCTTTTTCTCGGGCTTCTCCTTCGTCTTGTAGCGGTCGAAGCGGTACGCGCGCAGCTGCGTTCCGAGCGCGACCGCGGCCGCCGCGTCGGCGGCAGCGACCGGAACGCCCTCCGCCACATCGACCGCAATCGTCGCTTCGCTCTCCCCGGCATTGTTCAAATGCGCCGCCAGCGCTCCACCCACTTCCTGGAAGATGCGCGGACTCACCTTTTCGAGCTTGCCGAGGCCGGCCAGGACAATACGGCTGAGCGGCAGCTTCGCCGGTGCGATGATCGGCAGCAGTTCGCCCTTTTTTCCGTGGAAGCGGGCGGCACTCGCGAGCGCGCGCGTAATCGCTCCATCGGTCGCCTCGTCGAGCCGGCGAGCAGAAGGTGACAATACCTTCTCCTCCCAAATTCCAACGACAGCAGCTCCGGAACGGGGCAGGTCCGGCTTGTTAAAACTGATCTTCATCAAGCGACCTCGAATTAACATCGCGGCAACGCAGCAGCAGACCGCGGAACGGAATACGGTTCGACGACTAGATATATTTGGCCAGGGCCGTTCGCGCCAGGGATCGTGGGCACGACCCGGTCTTGCAACACCCTTTGCCGCCCTCTGACCGTCTAGAAGCTTGCCTTCATGATTACAGGCGCGGCGGACGCGGCAAAAGCGCGGCGCTCGTCGAATGATCGGGGCGCACGCGATAGAGCCGGTAGCGTTCAACCAAGACCCCGCGGCTTTCGCGCACAACGGTCCCGATCACCCCGTCCGCGCGCCAGATGGGTGCGGCATGATGCGCGGATTGGACCAGGAGGCCGGTCATGCCATCGACTGCGGCGGCGGGCAGGTTAAAGCTTGACCAGCGGGGACCGATCGCGATCACCGGCACAGCCGCCGGGAGTTGGCGGGCCAATTCCGCGGCAAGGCCGTAATTGTCGGCCGCAACAAAGCTGGCGCCGGTCGAGCGGCGGGCGTCTTCGACAGCGGCGGCGAGACCCCGCCAACCGGACATCTGAAGCGCGATCGGGTCGAGCTTCGGCGGCAGAGCGAGCGGCATAAAAGCCGCCTGGACATAGACGGCGCCGGTCATCAACAGGCCAAGGGCGATAGCCGGGAGTCGCAGCCGATCCCAGAAACGGCCGCTCAACCCCGCCGCCGCGATCGCAGCGGCGGGATAGATTATCGCGGGCCAATTCGGTTGGACCCGATCGCCGATCGCATGCTGAATGAAGACCAGCATCGGGAAAAGGCTGAGGATCGCGAGCAAGTTCCAGGTCGGATCACGCGTCCGCCAGGCAGAGCGTGCCGCCAGCGCCGTTCCAGCGGCGTAGAGCAGGAAAATCAGCGGCGTGGCAAGGGCGATCTGGCCGCCGATAAGCTCGAGCAGGTACTGCGGCGCTCGATCCGGCGACCAGCTGCCGGCCCGCCCGCCCTGCCGCAGAAAACTGACCCATTCATGGGTCGCGTTCCACCACAATACCGGCCCGAACACGATCACCGCCAAGGCCGCGCCGATATAGGGCTCGCGCCGCCCCAGCCAGGCTCGTCCTGCCGCAATCAGCCACAGGACAATGCCAAATGCCAGCAACACCGCCGTATACTTGCTTGCCGTCGCGAGACCCACGAAGAAGCCGACCGCGAGCCACCACGCGCCCGAACCACCGGCGATGATTCGCGCCATCGCCCACAGCGCCAAAGTCCAGAACAAGAGCAGGGGCGAATCGGGTGTCGCGATGATCGCTCCGGCACCGGTCAGCAGCATCGCGTTGAGCAGCAAGATTACCCAAATGCCGGCGTTGCGACCCGGCGCCAAACGCTCTGCCGCATCCCACAGCAGCACCGAACCGAGCGCCGCGGAAAGCGGCCCGAACAGGCGGACCCCGAGTGCGGTGTCGCCTGCAATCCACGTTCCCGCGCGGATCCAGAGCGCCACCATCGGAGGGTGATCGGGATAGCCCGGCGCTAAGGCGCGCGACCAGACCCAGTAATAGGCCTCATCGGGTGTCAGCGGCAGCAAGCCAGCCAGCACTAGCCGCAACCCGGTCAGCAGCGCCAGCGCCGCCGCTACGCCCGCAATCGGCCAAGTCGACGGGGTACCAGCTGAAACAGCTAAAACCCTATGCGGCCTGACGGGTCCCGGCGGTGTTGCTCCAGCGAGCGAGGCGTTCGCGCCTGTTGGTCCAACATCAGCGGCGATTTCGCGCGCCGGTGACGTCATCGACTCGCTCCCGCCCGGCGAACTGCAGATGCCACGACATTCCTGCCCTATTGCGAAGAGGTGGGTTGATAGCCGAGGGACTGACCAAAACCTATCAGCCCATTGATCTCCGAAGTAGGCGGCGCATTGCTCTGGCCGGCGCCGGGCCGCCTGCCTATGATCGCGCGTCGATGAACGGGCTCACCCGATATATCTTACGCCAGTGCTTCGGCGTCATGATTTTCGTGACGGCGGCGCTCAGCGCGGCGGTTTGGCTCGCCCAGTCACTGCCGCTGATTGACCTGATCGTCAACCGTGGACTATCCCTCGACGTCTTCCTTTACTTGGCGATGCTGATCCTACCGCGGTTTCTCGACATCGTGCTGCCGATTGGCCTCTTTATCGCGGTGCTGCTCACCTTCAACCGGCTGACTACGGAGAGCGAACTGGTCGTCATGCGTGCGGCGGGGTTGGGGCCGATGTCGCTTGCCCGCCCGGTTCTGATTCTGGCCGCAATCGCCTTTGCAATATTGATGAGCCTGTCGCTTTATGTGCTGCCGGTGACCAGCCGAGCATTCAAAGACTTGCAGTTCGAAATCCGAAATCGCTTTGTCTCAAGCTTGATCCAAGAGGGAACCTTCACGACGGTCTCGGACAAGCTGACAATTTACATTCGCAACCGAGACACCAACGGAAACGTCGTCGGCTTGCTGATCAACGACAACCGCGACCCACAACGACCGGTCACGATCCTTGCCGAGCGTGCCGCGTTTGTCGACACGCCTGCCGGTTCGCGGATTATCATGCTGAATGGAAACCGACAGCAATTCGACCCTCAAACCCGCAAACTGTCGGTTCTGACGTTCCAGCGCTACACCCTCGATCTCGGCAGCTTGCAAGATGCCCCGGTCGTGCGCTTTCGCGGTGCTGAAGAACGTTTCCTGGGAGAACTGATGTTCCCGAAGACCCATGATCTGCTGATCCGGCGGAGCTTTATTATGGAGGCGCATCAGCGGCTTTTGGCGCCGCTGTCGGTTCTCGGCTTTTCACTGATTCCGCTCGCCTGTCTGCTGCCCGGCGAATTCAGTCGCCGCGGGCAGGTCAACCGCGTCATGCTCGCAATCGCCGTCGCGTTCCTGTTTGAGACAGCTAGCCTCGGCGTGAATAATCTGGCGGCTCGCTTTGAACAGGCGATCCCGCTTATGTACGTGATCAACCTGTTACCGTTCGTGGTTGGCTTGATGATCTTGCGGCATCGTGGAATCCGCTTCGGTGTTCGCTGGCCGGCTCTTGCGGCCGCGCGCGCGCGCTGACTGTCCGCTTTGCTTGCGAGACGCCGAGGCATGCACCTCGGAAAAACCCTCTCAACCTATATCGGCCGCCACTTTTTCTTCTGGTTCTGCGGTGTTTTCGGGACGATGGCGGTGGTCACGTTCCTGGCCGATTACATCGAGTTGATTCGCCGCGGCGGATCAAAGATGCAAGCGACGCTGGGGATGTTGTTCGAAATGGCGGCCTTGCAATCCCCCCAGACCGCGCAAGATGTGTTGCCGTTTGCGGTGCTGTTTGGAACGATGCTCGCATTTTGGCGACTGACCCGCCACAACGAGCTCGTCATCGTGCGCGCCGCCGGTGTCTCGGTGTGGCAATTTCTGATGCCGGCGGCCCTCGTCGCGCTGCTGATCGGGGTCGTCGCCGTAACCATCTTCAACCCGATTGCCTCGCGAGCCGCCGCAGCCTTTGAAAAGCTCGATGCCCAAATTCTTGGCGGTGGCGGCCCGAGCGACACGCTGTTGTCGAGTGCTGGCTTCTGGCTTCGTCAGAGCGATGGGAGCGGCGATCAGATCATCATTCACGGCGGCAAATTTACATCGCCCGATCGGCTGCTCGATAGCGTGTCGGTCTTTTTCTTCGACGATCATACGCGGTTCACGTCGCGAATCGATGCGCGGTCGGCGCGGCTCAAAACCGGCAGCTGGGTGATCGAAGACGGCGTCCGTTGGCGCCCTGACAAGCCGCCCGAGGCTTTTACCGAGTGGCAGTTGCCGACCCAGTTGACCCCACGCAAAATCGAACAGAGCTTTGCCTCACCGGAAACGATGTCTTTTTGGGATCTGCCCGGCTTCATCGAATTGCTCGAGCGATCCGGGTTTCCCGCGCAACGTCATCGACTGCATTACGACGTCCTGCTTGCGCGTCCGTTTTTGCTGTGTTCGATGGTCTTGATCGCGGCCATCTTTAGTCTTCGGATGCAGCGGCGCGGCGGCGCAACGTTGATGATCGTTGGCGGCGTGGCGGCTGGGTTTATTCTTTTCGTCGTATCGAACATTGTGTTCGCCCTTGGCATTTCGGACAAAGTGCCGGTAGCGCTCGCCGCCTGGACCCCAACCGGCGTCAGTCTGATTTTCGGCATCTCGACCCTGCTGCATTTGGAAGACGGGTGATGGCGCGATGGCCGGGGCTCGGTCGCCGGCAGGGTGGGTTTTGGATCGGTGCATCGCTGCCGCTGATTGCAACATTGCTCGGGCTGGCGATGGCTGTCGTGATCGTCTTCCCGGCGGCAGCGCAGTTCGGCTTCTCCCGATCGATGCAGAACAACCAAAACGCGCCGATCGTGTTGCGCGCCGATGAACTCGAGCACAACGACGACCTTGGTTTGACGATTGCTCGCGGCAATGTCGAGCTGTCGCAAAATGGCTCCGTGCTGCTCGCGGACACCGTAACCTACAACCAGCGCACCGATACGATTACCGCGTCGGGGCATGTCAGCCTGTCGCAACCGACCGGCGAGATCGTATTTGCCGATTACCTCGAGCTTCGCAAGGCGATGGGTGACGGCTTCGCCGAAAGCGTGAGGATGCTGCTGACCGACCGGTCGCGACTAGCCGCGAATACGGCCCGGCTGACCAACAAGAACCGGATCGAGCTGCGGCGCGCCGTCTATTCGCCGTGCGATCTGTGCCGCAATGATCCGAGCGCGCCGCCGGCCTGGCAGTTTGTTGCCCGACGGATCGACGACGACCGGGAGTTCAAGCTGATTGAAATGCGCGATGTGGCGATGCAGATCGATGGCTGGCCAATCTTTTATTTTCCTTATTTGTCGATGCCCGACCCCTCGGTTAAACGCGCCAGCGGTTTTCTGACCCCGTCATTCGGCGGGTCCAGTTCGGTTGGCGCTAATGTCAGCATCCCTTACTTTCTGGTGCTCGGACCCGACAAGGACATCACGCTGGTTCCACGGGTCACGAGCAAGGCGGGGCCGGTCTTCGAAACCGAATACCGGCAGCAATTTGGCAACGGCGCAATCGACGCCCTCGGCAGCATCAATTTCAGCAATCCGAATACCGCGCAGGTGAGCGGCGGCCAGCTGCGCGGCAACATCAACTCGACAAGCGAATTCGATATCACCCCGGATTGGCGCACCGGCCTCAATTTGCAGCGCACCACCGATCAGAGTTATTTGCTGCAATTCGGGTTTGGCAATCCGCCGCTGAATGCTGAGATCAGCCGCGCCTATCTCGAAGGCTTCGGCCTGCGCTCGTCGACCGATGTCGACGCCTACGCATTCCAACCCTTGATTCCCGGCGTCGGGGTTTCGACCCAGCCCATCGTGCTGCCCGTCATCAATCGCAACTGGCAGAGCGAGCCTGATGCACTAGGCGGTCGGTGGAACCTCAACGGCAACCTTCTCGACATTGTTCGCGCCGAGGGCACGCAGACCAGGCGGGTGTCGCTCGGCGCCGCATGGGATGCAACGTTCCGGGACGGGATCGGCAGTCAGTACAAGCTTTATGCCAGCACTCGGGGCGACGGTTATTGGGTCAATGATTTGAGCCCGGTATCGAACCCCGATCTGCCCTCGGCCTATTTCCCGGTGGACGGCATGCCGGCGGCCGAGCCGATCAACCCCAACTTCGTCACAGGCCGTGTGTTCCCCCAACTCGGGCTGACCTGGAGTTTTCCGCTGACCCACCGCAGTCTGCTGACGCCGGTGATCGAACCGATTGCTGGGGTGTATGTTGGGCCCAACGGCGGCAACCAACGCAAGATTCCCAACGAGGACAGCCTCTCGTTCGACTACAACGATTCATTGTTGTTTCGTCCCGACCGCCTCGCCGGCTACGACGTCGTGGATACCGGCCAACGGGTCGATTATGGCCTCAAGCTGGGTCTCTACGACAATAACGGCGGCAGCTACCGCGCGCTCGTCGGCCAGAGTTATCGCGCCGAAGTCAATCCGTTTTTGCCGCCGGGATCGGGCGCGTTCAATCGCTTGTCCGACGTTGTCGGCCGCGTCGTCTTGCAGCCTATTTCATATCTCGATCTGATTTATCGATTTCGCCTCGACGGGACCAACCTCGCCTACCGGGAACAGCTGGCTTCCGTGTATACGGGCCCGAATAATCTGAAGCTCGGCGCGACCTATATCCTGATACCAGCGCAGGCCGCGAGCGACGTCGTCACCAACCCGACCACCGGCCAAACAGTGCTATACGGCAAGCAGGAACAGCTTTCGTTTAACGCTACGGCTAAGCTCACCCGGTACTGGTCGCTGCAGGGAAGCGAAACCCTTAACCTCTCGGGAAGCACCAACGTTATCAATGGGGTGACCACGACGACCTCGGCCAATAGCAGCCTTTACGCTTCAATCTCGGCGATCTATCAGGACGAATGCATGGCCTTTGTCGGAGCGCTTACTCAGTCGGGGATCCGCAACGGTGCGGTCACCCCAGGCTACTCTGTGCTATTCAGTGTGGTATTCAAGAATATCGGCGAAATCGGCGGCAACGTCGCGTCGTTTGGTGGCACCACGCAATGATTAGCGCCAGGCTATACCCGTTGGGGTCTCGATCGATGGTTCGCAATTGTCAGGCTGCGCCAACCGGGTTCGCGGCGACGGCGCTGGCGGAAGGGAATAAGATCACCCGCGCCGGCCGTGTTGACCAATGGTCCGTCCGAGTTGTTCGGTCATTCCTGATCATCCAGATCCTCGGCGTGGCGTTCGCGACGACGCTCGTAGCGGCTCAAGCGGCGTCCCCGCGCGTGCTCGAGGCGCCGACGGCGCGCCCATCTTTGTCGCAGCCAGGACCGGGCCAGCAGGCGGCGCCGCAAGCCTATCCCGAAACGCGAATTGCCGCGGTCGTCAACGATGATGTGATCTCGGTCGGCGATCTCAGTTCGCGCATCCGGATGATTGCACTGTCGACGGCGGTCCCGGATACGCCCGAGGCGCACAAACGCCTGGCTGCTCAGGTGTTGCGCACCCTCGTTGACGAAAAGCTAGAGCTGCAGGAAGCAAAACGCAAGAATATCGCTGCGTCTCAAGAAGAGATCGACAAAGCGGTTGGTTCAATCGCGCAGCAGAACAAAATGAACGCTGATCAACTTTTCGAAGTCCTCAAATCCAACGGCATTGAGCGGAGCGCGTTGATAAGCCAGGTCACAGCATCGATCGTGTGGGCTAAGTTGATCCGGCAGATGGCGGCGGAAACCGACCCGGTTTCGGATGACGAGATCGACAGCGCTTTGAAACGTCTCAAGCAAAACGAAAAGACCCCTGAGGAAAGAGTGGCGGAAATCTTTCTCGCCGTCGACAATCCGCGCCAGGATGACGAGATTCGGCAACTTGCCGAACGGCTGATCGCGCAAATGAAGCAGGGTGCGCGCTTTTCCGCCGTCGCGCAGCAATTCTCGCAATCGGCAACGGCGGCGGTCGGCGGCGACATCGGCTGGGTTCATCCCGATGAATTGAGCCCGCCATTGGCCAAGGCGGTGGCGGATATGCGCCCGGGTGAGCTGTCGCCGCCGATCCGCGCACCCGGCGGCTACTACCTGCTGCTGGTTCTCGACCGGCGCGGCGCCGGCGGAGCTCCGAGCGAGGACGACACGACGCTGCATGTCGTGCAGGTCGTCTTCCCGCTGCCCGCGCAGGCCAGCGATGAGGCGCGCCGCGCCGCGATCGCGCGGGCTCAGAGTGCCAGGAACGAGGCGAAGAATTGCGACGACATGGTGCGGATCGGCAAAGCGGAGGCGTCGCAACTGTCAAGCCAAGGTGATTTGCGCCTGAATCAGATTGCGCCGGGAATGCGCAACGCGGTTTTGGCGTTGGGAATCGGGAAAGCATCACAACCGATCCTGCAAAAGAACGGCGTCGGGGTCATCATGGTGTGCAGCAAAAGTCAGGCAAAAACCGTGGTCCCGACGCGCGACGACGTCGCCGAGAGCCTGATGCGCGGTCGTCTCGATATGCTGGCGCAGCGCTACCTGCGAAATTTAAGACGCGCCGCGTTTGTCGACGTCAGAGTGTGACCGCCGGTGCGTTTGCCGCTGGCCTTGACGATGGGTGAGCCCGCTGGGATTGGCGGCGAAATCGCCCTCAAGGCATGGCTCGACCGAGCTGACCGGATCCCGCCGTTTTACGTTAGAGACGATCCCGGCCGCTTGATCGAACTCGCCGGCGAACTCGGCTGGCCAGTCCCGGTTCGCGCGATAGAGGTTCCCGGGGAGGCCATCGAGATTTTCGCTTCGGCGCTTCCGGTGATCCCGGCCGCAGCCGGTCCGCGCGGGCGAGCGGGACAGCCGGACCCCGCCGACGCGGCGGCGATCGTCGGATCGATTAGCGCTGCGGTCGACGACGTGCGTCGCGGGCAGGCGGCGGCGCTTGTTACCAATCCGATCCATAAGGACAGCCTTTATCGCGCCGGGTTTCGCCATCCCGGTCATACCGAATATCTGGCCGAACTCGCGGGCGGCGGATTGACCCCGGTCATGATGCTGGTCTGCCCGCAGCTGCGGGTTGTGCCGGTAACAATCCATCTGGCGCTTCGCCACGCGGTCGATGCGCTGAACTGGGAAACGATCGTCGCGACCGGCCGGATCACCGCGGCCGCGCTGCAGGCCGATTTTGGTATCGAGAAGCCGGTGCTCGCAGTCGCCGGGCTCAATCCCCACGCGGGCGAGGCCGGCGGAACTCGGCCGCGAAGAAATCGACATCATCGAGCCGGCCATTGCAATGTTGCGGCGTGAAGGGATTGAGGCGCGCGGACCTCTCGCCGCCGACACGATGTTCCACGCCGCTGCGCGGCAATCCTACGATGCGGCGCTCTGCATGTATCACGACCAGGCCTTGATCCCGATTAAGACGATCGACTTTGACGGCGGCGTCAATGTGACCTTGGGATTGCCCTTTGTGCGGACTTCGCCGGATCACGGCACCGCGTTTGGGATCGCCGGAATGGGGATCGCCCGCGCCGACAGTCTGATCGCGGCATTGCGGCTCGCGGCGGAGATGGCGGCGACCCGCCGCGCGCGGGCCGAGGCTCACGCCTGAGCGAGCCATCCGCGCCGGCCGCGGCGTCGCTGCCGCCGCTGCGCGAAGTCATCGCCCGGCACGGGATCGCGGCGCAGCGCCGGCTGGGGCAGAATTTTCTTCTTGATCTCAATCTGACGCGGCGCATTGCCCGGGCCGCTGGCCCGTTGGCGGAAGCCAATATCATCGAGGTCGGCGCCGGTCCCGGCGGCCTTACCCGTGCGCTCTTGGCTGAGGGTGCGCAGCATGTCGTCGCGATCGAGCGCGACCCGCGCTGCCTTGCAGCCCTCGGGGAACTTGCCATGGCCTACCCAGGACGGCTGGAGATCGCCGCCTGCGACGCGCTGCAGATCGGTTACGCTGCGATAGCGCCGCCGCCGCGAAAGATCGTGGCAAACCTGCCATACAACATCGCCACCCCCTTATTGCTCGGCTGGCTGGATCAGATAACCGCATTCGAGAGCTTGACGTTAACGTTCCAGCGTGAGGTGGCGCTGCGCCTGACCGCGATGCCGCGCACCAAGTCTTATGGCCGGCTGTCGGTCTTGACCCAATGGCTAACCGAGCCGCGCATCCTGTTTGACATTCCGGCGCGCGCCTTTGTACCGCCGCCAAAGGTAACGTCGAGCGTCGTCGCAATTTCCCCCCGCCCGGAGCCACTGGCCGCTGCCGACAAGGCGCTGCTCGAACGTGTCACCGCCGCCGCGTTTGGCCAGCGCCGCAAAATGTTGCGCTCGAGCCTCGAGGCGCTGGGCCTGCCGGTAGAGACCCTGCTTGCGCGTGCCGCTGTAGCACCGACCGCGCGCGCCGAGGAACTTTCGGTTGCCGAGTTTTGCGCACTCGCCCGAGCGATAGCCGAGGTATAGCAAGGCTAAGCAAGTAAGCCGCACCGTTATCGCCCGCACGCCTACAAGCATTCGTTAAACCGTCAAGAAACTGTCATAGCCTTTGCCTAGGATCGCGGCGCTTTTGGACATTAACGGAGCACGAAATGCCTAAAATTTGGCGAAGCGCGATGCTCAGTGCCGGGCTCTTGGCGGCTTCAGCGGGGCTGTCGGCCCAGGCCGACGGCAATGGCGGTTGGGGCTACGGCAACGGCATCAAGAGGGTGCTGCTGATCAGCATCGACGGCATGCACGCGGTTGATTTTATCAACTGCTCGCAAGGGATCAACGGTGGTGCGCCCTATTGTCCCAATCTGGCCGCGCTCGGACGGACGGGGGTGAATTATCTAGAGGCGGCCACATCAAAGCCATCCGATTCGTTCCCGGGGCTGATGGCATTGGTCAGCGGCGGCTCACCACGGTCCGTGGGCGCATTTTATGACGTAGCCTATGACCGCGTGCTTGCGCCCCCTACGGAGACCACCGGCAACGGCGTCGCAGGCGGGTCTTGCACGCCCTACATGCCGAATGGCACGAGAACCGAATACGAGGAGGGAATCGATCGCGACCAGACCCAGTTGAACGGCGGAGCGCCCGACGGTTTGGATGGGGGCATCGCATCAATCGATCCGACACGGCTCATCCGCGATCCGTATAGGAACTGCGCCCCGGTCTATCCGTGGAATTTCGTCCGGACCAACACGATTTTCGGCGTGGTGCACAAAGCCGGCGGCTACACGGCCTGGTCGGACAAGCATCCTGCCTACTCGTCCGTTTCGGGCCCTGGCAACGGCACGAATGTCGACGACTACTACTCGCCGGAAATCAACTCGACAGTGGTGGGGCTGCCCAACGTGAAGGGCTGCGAGACGGTTCGGGATCCCTCCCAAACAGGTTCCTGGACCGACAGCTTCCAAAACATCCAATGTTACGACAGCCTGAAAGTGCAGGCGATCCTCAATGAGATCGACGGCAAGGATCATAGCGGCAAGTATCGCCGCCCGGTCCCAAAGATCTTCGGGATGAATTTCCAAGTGGTCAGCGTCGGCCAAAAGTTGATCGAGAAGTTCCCCCAACCGGATGGCTCGACCACGTCCGTCATAGGCGGCTATCTCGACAATATTGGCACGCCGAGCCCAGCGCTGCTTGACGAAATCCAGTTCGCCGACACTGCGATCGGGAGTATGGTCAGCGAGCTCATGAGGCGCGGGCTCTATCAATCGACCCTGATCGTGATTTCGGCCAAGCACGGTCAGAGCCCCATCGACTCCCCGCGATATCTCGGCATCGGAAAAGTTTCGCCAAGGAATCCGATCCCGGACTCAACTAGCCCAATCACAACATCTCCGGCGATGATCCTGGACAGCCTGCTGCCACCCTCCGAGCAGCCATCGAACAGCCCTCCGGGAATTGGCCCGACCGAAGACGACATCTCGCTGCTCTGGCTGTCAAATTCGTCGGACACCGCAAAGGCCGTGGGAATGTCGGAAAGCCAGTCGCCAGCGACAAACAACATTGCCGGAATTGGCGAGATTTTCTCCGGACCCGGGATCGCCCAGATGTTCAACCCGCCGGGGGTCCCGCCAAATGGCGACCCGCGCACGCCCGATATCATCGTCCAGCCGAATATCGGGGTTACCTACTCGGGCAGCAGCAAGAAACTCGCCGAGCACGGCGGCTTCTCACACGACGACACGAACGTGATGATGCTGGTCTCCAATCCGTCGATGGAGTCCTCGACGGTTTTTAGCCCGGTGGAGACGATGCAAGTCGCCCCGACCATCCTGGCCGCATTGGGTCTCGATCCAAACAGCCTGCAATCGGTGCAAATAGAGGGCACCCAGGCGTTGCCGGGCCTCGGTCTCGACAGCGGCAAATCGCCTTATTAGGCACTTGCGCTAAGGATGGGCGCTCCCTGACGGGGGCGCCTGTCATCCGGCGCGCAGGGTGGCCACGAACTCGGCGAGCCCGGTCTGCCGATCGCGTCGCAGCCGTTCGGCAGCGACAATCGCCCTCGCCTTTGCCAGGCTGTCTTCGATCGTGTCATTGACGATTACGTAATCGTATTCCGGCCAATGGCTGATCTCCTCGGCGGATTTGGCCATTCTGCCGGCAACGACCGGGTCGGCATCCTGAGCGCGGCTACGCAAACGTTCTTCGAGTGCTTGGAGGCTCGGCGGCAGAACAAAAACAGCGACGAGGTCGTCGCGCACCTTGCTGGCGAGCTGGTGCGTTCCCTGCCAGTCGAGATCGCCAACGATATCGCGCCCGGTGGCGAGCGCGTCGTCGACAGGCTGCCGCGGTGTGCCGTAAGAATGGCCGAACACTCCCGCATGCTCCAAGAGCTCGCCCCGCCTCACCATTTCATCGAACCGAGCCTGGCTTATAAACCGATAATCGCGGCCGTCGAGTTCACCGGGGCGGGGCGGCCGTGTCGTTACCGAGATCGACAGCGCAAGATCGGGATCCTGTTCGACAAGCCGCCGTGTGATCGTCGTCTTGCCCGCCCCGGAAGGCGATGAAAAAACCAGCAGCAATCCCCGCCGGCGGATCCAGGTTGAGTTCATTCGATGTTCTGGACCTGCTCGCGGAACTGCTCGATGACTGCCTTTAATGCCAACCCAGTGCGGGTCAGCTCGATATCGGCCGATTTCGAGCAAAGCGTGTTGGCTTCGCGGTTCAACTCCTGGCATAGAAAATCGAGCCGACGGCCAACCGCCTCACCGTCATCGAGCAGTTCGCCGGCCTGCTCAATATGGGCCCGCAACCGCCCGATTTCCTCGCGGATATCGGCGCGCGCAGCCAGTAGCGCCACTTCCTGGGCGACCCGCTCTTCGGGAAGGGCGGGTGCGCCAGCGCCGATCAGGTTCGCCAGCACCGCCAGCAGCCGTTCGCGAAGCGCTTCCGGTTGCCCTGCCGCGCAGGTGGCCGCAGCCGCGGTGAGAGCCTCCATCTCGTCTAGTTGCGCGCGCAGCAACATCGCGATCCGAACCCCCTCGGAAGCGCGGGCCCCACCCAGCCGCCCGAGAGCCGCGGTCCAGCTCTGCAGGATTTCGGCGCGGCGCGCTTCTCCTGTGGCCTCGTCGTCGTCCTCGACGGTTTCGATGACGCCGCGTAGTGCCAGCAGTCCATCGAGCCGCGGCGGGGCCGCCTCGACTTCGCCGGTCAGCTCGTTGGTGAGTGCAACCAGCTGAGCCAAGGCCTCGCGGTTGACCCGCAGCACCGGCGCCGCAGTGCGGGTGATGCTGAGATTTGCCGAGAAATTGCCGCGACGAAATCGCTGGCTCAGCGAGGCCCGCAATTCGGGCTCCAGCGCGTCGAAACCGGGGCCGAGCCGCAGGCGCAGATCTAGTGCGCGTCCGTTGACGCTCTTGACCTCCCAGACCCAGGAAATCCCGTACGCCTCACCCTGCGCCCGGGCGAACCCCGTCATACTGGCCAAACCCACGCCGTATCACCTTTGTTGCCGCCATTGAGCCTTATAGCGGCGGTGGGCATTACCAACAACGCCGGCTGTTGCTCGAAGCTAGTGAGCGGCGTTCCGCGGCGGATCAGGCTCAACTAGTGCGCTACGCCGGTATTGCGCCACATTACGGTTGTGCTCGGCGAGAGTCTTGGCAAAGACGTGCCCGCCATTACGGTCAGCCACGAAGTAGAGATCATCCGTCGGCGCCGGCCGAGCGGCAGCACGGAGCGCTGCCATGCCCGGATTGTCGATCGGGCCCGGCGGAAGCCCGGTTTCGAGATAGGTGTTATAGGGGGACGGCGTCAGCAGGTCTGCGTGGGTCAGCGGCCGGTCCAGCTTTTTTTCACCGCCGTCGCTCAGCGCGTAGATGACTGTCGGATCGGATTCAAGCCGCATGCCGAGCCGCAAGCGGTTGATAAAGATCCCCGCGATGTGGGCACGCTCATTGGCATGCGCGGCTTCGCTCTCGACCAGCGAGGCCAGGGTCAGCATTTGCTGCGGGCTGGTCAGCGGCGAGTCGGGTTCATGCTTGGCCCAGGCAGCGGTGAGCGCATGGGTCATTTCACGCTGCATTTGCGTGATCAGTTCCGCGCGCGGCTCGCCATAGTTGTATATGTAAGTGTCAGGCATCAGGCTGCCCTCGGGCGGCGCCGCTCCGACCGGACCGGCAAGCGCCGGCGCCGCCTGAACCAACGCCAGCACCTCAGCGCTTGTCAGCCCCTCGGGAATTGTCAACTTATGCTTTACGGTTTTCCCGCTGGCGATGATCGCGCTCGCTTCCAGCGGGCTGGTGCCGGCCGGGAATTCGTACTCGCCGGCCTGCAATCCCGATGCATCTCCCGACAAGATCGCGCTGGCCTCGAACAACAACCGATGCCGAACCACGCCTTCCTCTGAGAGGAGGTCAGCAATACCGTTGAGGCCGGTGTGAGGCGGGATGACAACGGTTTGCGCGTGAGTTAGCGGACCTGACCCGGTCAATTCCCGGTAAACCCACCAGCCCCCGGCGCCGGTGACCGCGAGAAGAGTAGAGACGGCGACAAACGCCCAACCCACCAGGCGAAGCCATCCGCTCATTATCGATCGACGCTACAAATTTATGCCGATTCGGTCGGCAGCTCATGGAGGCCCGGCAAAGACCAGAGAAGCGTTGGTGCCGCCGAACCCGAAGGAATTAGTCAAGACGTAATCGACCCTGCGCTTTTTGGCTTCCTTCGGGACAAGGTCGATATCGCAGGACGGCGACGGATTGTCGAGGTTTAATGTCGGGGGCACGGCGCCTTCCCGAATCGCGAGGATCGAAAAGATGGCCTCGACGCTGCCAGCGGCACCCAACAGATGACCAATCGCCGATTTGGTCGATGACATCGACAGCTCGTAGGCGTGCCGGCCAAACAGCCGCTTGACCGCGCCAAGTTCGATCTCGTCGCCGAGCGGTGTCGAGGTGCCGTGGGCGTTAATGTAGTCGATCGCCTCGGGCGGAATTCCGGCGCGGCGCAGAGCGTTGCGCATCGACCGAAAGGCACCGTTGCCGTCCTCGGCTGGGGCCGTCAAATGGTGCGCGTCGCCCGACATGCCGTAACCGATGATCTCGGCATAGATTTGCGCGCCGCGGCGCCGGGCGTGATCCAGTTCCTCAAGGATCAGGATACCCGCACCCTCGCCCATCACAAAGCCGTCGCGGTCCTGATCCCAAGGCCGCGAGGCGCGCGTCGGATCATCGTTGAAACCAGTCGAAAGCGCACGGGCGGCAGCGAATCCGGCCAGACCGAGCCGGCAAATCGCCGCTTCGGTACCGCCACACACCATGACATCGGCATCGTCGAGCATGATCAGCCGTGCCGCATCACCGATCGCATGAGCCCCGCTCGAACACGCGGTTACGACGGCATGATTGGGTCCGCTGAACCCGTAGCGGATCGAGACATGCCCGGACGCAAGATTGATCAGGTTCGCCGGTATAAAGAACGGCGTAAGCCGGCGCGGACCGCGTTCGTGCAAGGTTAGCGCGCCCTCGGTGATCCCGGACAAGCCGCCGATACCCGAGCCGATCATGACTCCGGTTCGCTCGCGCTCCTCCTGATCCTCAGGCAGCCATTCCGCATCCTCGACCGCCTGAGCTGCCGCCGCGAGCGCGAAGACGATAAAGCCGTCCATCTTGCGCTGATCCTTTGGCGCGACCCAGTCGTCGGCATGGAAAAACCCGGAGGCAGTGGCGCCGCGCGGTACTTGGGCCGCGATTCTCGCGGGCAAATCGGAAACGTCGAAGGTTTCGATCGCGCTGACCCCCGAGACGCCGGAAAGCAAACGTTGCCAATTCCGTTCGAGACCGATCCCCAACGGGGTAACCAGCCCCATCCCGGTTACAACAACGCGCCGCATGGCCCCCTCATACAGTCAACGCAGAGGCCGCCGGCACTTGGCCCGGGCGGGTTCTCATCGCGATAAATCGGATCGCTCAGCCGTGCGACTCGATAAAGCTGACCGCGTCTTTGACGGTCACAATCTTCTCCGCAGCATCATCGGGGATCTCGCAGCCGAACTCTTCCTCGAAGGCCATCACGAGTTCAACCGTGTCGAGGCTGTCGGCCCCGAGATCGTCGATAAAGCTCGCATTCTCGGTCACCTTAGCTTCGTCGACACCCAAGTGTTCGACGACGATCTTTTTGACCCGCTCGGCGACGTCGCTCATCCGTAGTTCCCCTCAGTGGCTGGCGTGAAGTTGGTTCCGATACGCAGCTGCGGACGCCATCCGCCCGTCATAGCGTCGTCGTTGGGGGCCGCGTCAAGGCGTCGGTCACATAGCATGATTTCATCGAAGCTGCCAATTCGGCGCAATCGATCTCTCCGAGCGCGATGCTATAGCATGGCCATGCCGCCATTGACGTGCAAGGTCTGCCCGGTGACGTAGGCCGCCTCCGCACTCGCCAAATAGACGATTGCCGCGGCCACATCAGCCGCAGTACCAAAGCGTCCGCGGGAATCGCGGCGCCGAGCCGCGCGCGCTGCTCCGGCGGTCAACTTCTCGGTCATCGCGGTATCGATAAACCCGGGCGCAACGCAGTTGACAGTGATACCGCGGCCCGCGACTTCGGCGGCGATCGACTTCGACATCCCGATCATCCCGGCCTTCGCCGCTGCGTAGTTGGCTTGGCCAGCATTGCCCGTAAACGCCACAATCGATGTCACGCCGACGACGCGACCATGGCGACGGCGCACCATGCCACGGAGTGCGGCGCGCGTCAGTCGGAAGCCGGCGCTCAAGTCAATGTCGAGGACGACCCGCCAGTCCTCATCCTTCATTCGCAACGCCAACCCGTCCCGCGTCACGCCGGCATTATTGACAAGGATATCGACGCGTCCCATTGCGGCTTCGGCCTGCTTGACCAGGTCCTCGGCGGCATCGGGCTCAGCAAGATCGCAAACGGCGGTATGGGCACGCTCGCCGAGTTCGTCCGCTAGAGTTGCAAGGGCTGGCCGCCGGGTCCCGGCTAAGGTGACCGCGGCTCCCTGCGCGTGCAGCGCTCGAACAATCGCCCCGCCGATTCCACCGGAGGCCCCGGTCACCAACGCCGCTTGACCCGTCAGATCGAACATCCCGTCGCCGCTCCGTCGCCCGATTGTCTTAGGTGACAAACCTCTGTCCTGCCGCATGTCTGGCGGCGGGACAACGAGAGCTCATTACCATTCGCCAATCAGCGCGGCGATTTCGGCGGGCTTCCCAATGCAACGGGCGGCGATATCCGGGGCGATGCGCTTGGCGAGCCCGGTCAGCACGCGGCCGACACCGATCTCAAAAATTGCTTCGACCCCTGATCCAGCGAGGAACAGGACACTCTCGCGCCACCGCACCATTCCGGTTACTTGTTGAACCAGTAACTCCTTTATCTCGTCGGGAGCTTCGACTTGGGATGCCGTAACATTGGCGACCAACGGCACCAGCGGCCGGCATAAGGAAACATTGACCAAGGCCGCAGCCATCGCATCCGCGGCGGGCCTCAGCAGCGGCGAGTGGAACGGAGCGCTGACCGGCAGCATCACCGAACGGCGGGCACCGTGCTCACGTGCAATGACGATAGCTCGCTCGACGGCGCTGGCGTGACCGCTGACAACCGCCTGGCCGGGCGCGTTATCGTTCGCGACCGCACAGATCTCGTCATGCTCGAGGCCGGCGCGCGCCGCCTTGACCGCCACCATCCTAGCGACCTCGGCATCAAGCCCGATCAACGCTGCCATGGCGCCTTCGCCGACCGGCACTGCCCGCTGCATCGCTCGTCCACGAAGTTTTAACAGTCGCGCTGCGTCGCCGACCGTGAGCGCCCGTGCCGCGGCGAGAGCCGAGTACTCGCCCAGCGAATGGCCCGCGACGAAAGCGATGTGCCGGCCAATATCCAGGCCGGTCTCGGCTTCGAGGACGCGAATGACCGCTAAGCTCGCCGCCATGAGAGCCGGCTGCGCATTCTCGGTCAGGGTCAGCTCGCTCTCCGGCCCGTCGAACATCAGCCGCGATAACGGCTGCGACAGCGCATCGTCGACCTCGTCAAAGAGATGGCGGGCTGCCGAGAAATCAGCGGCAAGGTCGCGTCCCATGCCGACCGCCTGCGAGCCCTGACCCGGGAATACGAAAGCACGAACCATTCCGATCACACCCCCTTTAACCCCAACCGGTCGATCTTGTCCCCCACGCCGGCCGCGCCATCTTGTCCCGCAGGAAGGCTTCTGTATAGTGGCTCGCTCCCTTGCCGGCCGCGAGCCGGCTCGGCCCGAACGGCGGCGACGCTTCGGGCCCTCATAATCCGAAAGGGATTTGTTTAGTATGCCGCTCTACGAAAACGTGTTTATTGCGCGACAGGACATCTCCGGCGCACAGGTCGATGCTCTCGCGGACAGCTTTCAACAGCTGATCGCCGACAATGGCGGCGAGGTCAAGAAGCGCGAATATTGGGGTCTGCGCAACCTCGCCTACCGCATGCGAAAGAATCGCAAGGGTCATTACGTGTTGATGAACCTGGATGCGCCACCGACCGCAGTCGCCGAACTCGAGCGCACCATGCGAATTAATGAGGATGTACTGCGCTATATGACGATCCGGGTCGAGGCGCATGAAGAGGGCCCCTCCGCAGTGATGCAGAATCGTGGCGGGCGTGACGATCGTCAGCGCCGCGGCGACCGTGATCGCGATCGCTACGGCGACGGCCGCGACGGCGAGCGAGGCGACCGGGTCGAGCGTAGTGACCGTGCCACCGAGCCGGCGCAGGAACCGGTGGAGGCGCAATAATGGAAAGCCAATCGCCTGGTGGTCCGGGCGGGCGCGGCGGCGCGGCGCGGCGGCCATTCTTTCGTCGGCGCAAATCGTGTCCGTTTTCCGGTCCGAACGCCCCCAAAATCGACTACAAAGATGTGAAGCTGCTGCAGCGGTTTATTTCTGAGCGCGGGAAAATCGTCCCGAGCCGGATCACGGCGGTTTCCACGAAACGGCAGCGCGAGCTGGCACAGGCAATCAAGCGAGCACGCTTCCTTGGCCTGCTGCCCTACATGGTGAAGTAGCCGGCCGGCGAGGTTGCCCGCCGGAACGCGGGGTGTCATGGATCGGCTCGCAACTCTCGGCGCCGGCATATTGCTGGGCGGTCTCTCCGCCGTGCTCTATCTGGTGGTGCTGACCGGCTCGCCCGGCGCGCTGCTGCTGGTCTATCTATCGCAGCTGCCGCTGTTCGCGGCTGGCCTCTGGCTCGGCGTTGGTGCTGCCGTTGCCGCCGGGACCGGTGGCTCGATCGCCGTTTTGCTAGCGGGTGGTTGGTCCGCCGCAGGCCTGTTCGTCGCGCTCAACGCAGCGCCGGTGGTGCTGCTGGTGCGCCAAGCCCTGTTGGCGCGAATGGGGTCGGCGGGGGTGATCGAATGGTATCCCCCTGGACTGCTGGTCGCCTGGCTCACCGCGCTCGGAGTCGCCGCGCTCGGCACCGCAATCTTCTGTCTCGGCGGCCCGAGCGGAATCGAGACAATGGTGAACGCGATTTTGGCGCCAGCACTGGACCAGTTTGTCGAAACCGGCCGCGCAAGCCGCGAAAAACTGGCAAAACTTGTGGCACTGGTGACGCCCGGCGCCCTCGCGACGTCGTGGATGGCGGTGACGGCGAGCAATGCCATGCTGGCGCAAGGCGTCCTCGCCCGGTTTGGCAAGGCATGGCGGCCATCACCCGATCTTGCGGCTTTGACGCTGCCGCCTTGGCTCCTCGGGTTGCTGGCTGCCGGCCTGGGGCTTTCGGTCCTTGGCGGCACCGGACGTTTTTTTGGCGTCAATCTTCTGATCGTGCTGTCGGTCCCGTTCTGCCTTTCCGGCTTGGCAGTGCTGCATACAGCGGTACGGCGGCTGGCGCGGCCGCAGATCCCGCTCGCGGTGTTTTATGTTGTGGCCGCCTTGTTCGGCTGGCCATTGTTCGTGGTTGCGGTTTTGGGCGTGCTCGAAATGCCGCTTGGGTTGCGGCGGCGGTTGGCGCCCCCCGGATCGTTTGGAGGAAAGATCGAATGATTGAATTGATCCTGCTTGAGCGGGTGGAGAAGCTTGGCCAAATGGGACAGCTTGTCAAAGTCAGGCCCGGCTTTGCACGAAACTATCTTCTGCCGCAGAAAAAGGCGCTGCGCGCGACCAAGGAGAACTTGGCGTATTTCGAGACCCAGCGCGCTCAACTCGAAGCCAACAATCTGCAGCGCAAGACCGAGGCGACCGAGGTTGGCGGCAAGGTCGAAGGGCTGACCGTCGTTCTCGTCCGGCAGGCCGGAGAGAGCGGACAGCTCTACGGCTCGGTCTCGGCCCGCGACATTGCCGAGGCGGTAACCCAGGCCGGTTTCACGATCGAAAAGCAGCAAGTCGTTCTGGACAGGCCGATCAAGAATCTCGGCTTGCATCCAGTGCGCGTGGTGCTGCATCCGGAAGTGTCGGTCACGGTTACCGCCAACGTCGCTCAGTCGGCCGAGGAAGCCGCGATGCAGGCTCGCGGCATCGACCCGTTGCGGCTTGCCGATGAAGACGAATTCGATGACGAACGCGCACCGCCTGCTGCCGCCCAAACCGCCGAGGCGAGCCCGCAATAAGCGCAGAACCCCTTGAAAGCGCTCCGCGATGTGGCCGATATTAGCAGCAGGCTACTCTGTTCGGTCTCGTCGCGATGCTACTTCGGCGTTTGTTCGACCGGATTATTACCAAGGGCCGACTACGTATTGTCGATGCCCACGGCACGCTCCATGCCTTCGCCGGCGCGCCGGGACCGAGCGCTGCGATCCGGCTCAATGACCCAGCGTTGCATCACAAACTCGTCCTCCGTCCGCGTCTCTATTTGCCCGAGGCGTTTGTTGACGGCACGCTGACGATCGAGGAGGGCAACCTCTATAATCTAATCGATCTGCTGGAACTCAACATCGAGGCGTTGCCCGATGGCGTGTTCTACCGGCTCCTGAACGGGTCATACTCGCTGCTGCGCCGGGCACATCAATATAATCCGCTGTCGCGCGCCCGGCAAAATGTGGCCCACCATTACGATCTTTCGGACCAGCTGTACGAGCTGTTTCTCGACCGCGACCGACAATATTCCTGCGCCTATTTTCGCGGCGAGCATCAGGAGATCGACGAGGCGCAACTCGATAAAAAGCGGCATGTCGCGGCAAAACTGCTGCTGGAACCTGGCCAAAAGGTGCTTGACATCGGCTCAGGCTGGGGCGGGCTGGCTCTCTATCTCGCAAGTGAATCCGGAGCCGACGTAACCGGCCTCACCCTGTCGGTCGAACAGCACAAATTGGCGACGCGGCGCGCCGCCGCAGCCGGGCTCTCCGATCGAGTGCGTTTTCATTTACGCGATTACCGCGAGGAAACCGGACAGTACGACCGCATCGTTTCGGTGGGCATGTTCGAGCATGTCGGGATCAACCATTACGCCGCGTTTTTCGCCAAGCTGAAGTCGCTGCTGGCCCCCGACGGCGTGGCGCTATTGCACTCGATCGGTCGCATGGACGGGCCGGGCGTGACAAATTCGTGGTTGCGCAAATACATTTTCCCCGGCGGTTACGTGCCGGCCTTGTCCGAAGTGGTGCCGGTTGTCGAGCGCCAGCGATTGTGGATTACTGATGTCGAAATTTTGCGGCTGCATTACGCGCGTACCTTGCGGGCCTGGCGCCGCCGCTTTGAACAGAACCGCGAGCGCATCAAAGCAATCTATGACGAGCGCTTCTGCCGTATGTGGGAGATGTACCTGGTCGGCTCGGAACTGGCGTTTCGCCGCGGTGGGCACATGGTGTTCCAGATGCAGCTCGCCCAATCGCTCGATGCCGTGCCGCTGACCCGCGATTACATGTTCGAGTGGGAACGCGAGCACAGCGCCGCCACCGAGCGCGCCGCCTGATAACTCCCGCCTTCCACAGGGTGTGCATCTTTCCGGGCGCGCCCTCGGCGTATCGCCGGTGATACCTTTGGTCATGGAAACGATGATGGCCTCGCGAGTCACGCCATTGCGCGTGACCGATCCCGAATTGGTCCGCATTCCGCCCTATAATAACGACGCCGAGCAAGCCCTGCTGGGTGCGCTCCTGATCAGTAACGCAGCTTATTCACGGGTCTCGGAATTCCTGTTGCCGGAGCATTTTGGCAACGCGGTTCACGCCCGTATTTACGCAGCGATCGGCAAATTGGTCGAGCGCGGCCAGATCGCCAATCCCGTTACCCTTAAAAACCTGTTCGACCAGGACGGTGCGCTCACTGAAATTGGCGGCGCACAATACCTCGCCCGGCTCGCCGGCGCGGCGGTGACAATCATCAACGCCGAGGATTACGGCCGGCACATCCATGATCTCTATCTGCGTCGCCAGCTGATCGTTCTCGGCGAAGACATCGTTAACGACGCGTTCCGCCAGGACCTCGACGACCATGCGGTGGACCAGATCGAACGCGCCGAAAAAAAACTGTTCGATCTCGCGACCTCCGGACAGAGCGAAGGCGGCTTCCGCGCCTTCAGCGCCGCATTGTCGAACGCGATCGACAGCGCCGAGGCAGCGTTCAAGAAAAGCGGCAAAACCGTCGGCGTCGCGACCGGATTTATCGATCTCGACCGCAAGCTTGGCGGCCTGCATCCCTCGGATTTGGTGATTTTCGCAGGCCGGCCGTCGATGGGCAAAACCGCGTTGGCTACCAATATCGCGTTCAACGCGGTGCGCGCCTACCAGCCCGTGATCGGTCCCGATGGCCGCACAATCGCCGAAGACGGCGCGGTCGTCGGTTTCTTTTCGCTCGAAATGTCGGCCGAGCAGCTCGCCACCCGCATGCTCGCAGAAGAATTGGGCGTCAGCTCTGATCGCATCCGTCGCGGCGATGTAAGCCGGGAGGATTTTGACCGCTTTCTGCAAGCGAGCCATCAGCTGCAATCACTCAAATTCTTTATCGACGACACCCCGGCGCTCAGCGTCTCGTCATTGCGCACCCGCGCCCGCCGGCTGATGCGCCAGCAGGGCCTTGGCCTGATCGTGGTTGATTATCTGCAATTGCTGCGGCCCTCGGTGCAGGTGCGCTCGCTCGAGAACCGGGTGCAGGAGATTTCCGACATCACCCGCGGGCTAAAGGCGCTTGCTAAAGAGTTGAACGTCCCGGTATTGGCGCTATCGCAATTGTCGCGTGCAGTCGAGGCGCGCGAGGACAAGCGGCCGATGCTTGCCGATTTGCGCGAATCGGGCTCGATCGAGCAGGATGCCGATGTCGTCATGTTTATCTTTCGTGAGGAATATTATCTATCGCGTGGCCAGCCGCTGCGCCGGCCTGACGAAACCGATGACAAATACAACGACCGCTATGAACGCTGGCAAAGCCGCTACAACGAGGTCTACGGCACCGCCGAGATCCTCATCGCCAAGCAGCGGCATGGCCCGATCGGCACGGTACGGCTGCATTTCGAGGCCGAAACAACCAAATTCGACAATTTCGCGGGCCCCGATTACACGCCGGAGAGCGCGTAATTGGTCCTCGGTTCTGATCGTAGCTTGGCAATGGTAACTGCGTCCGTCTTTCATATCGTTGCCCAGGTGCGGGGCGTCGCTGCGGCGGAAGCGGTGCTGCAAGCCCTTGATGAGGCGGCGGGGACGGTTTCAGCTTTTGAAACCTCGCCCGAGGAATGGCGGCTCGAAGCCTATCCCCAATCGGCGGTACTGACGCCGGCGCTGTCGGCGCGGCTCGCGCTCGCCGCTGCGGCCCTCGGCGGCGAGTTGCGCCAACTTCACGAAGAGAAGCTCGCCGCCCGCGACTGGCTCGCCGAAAACCAACTCGCGTTTCCGCCGCTACGGGTGGGGCGGTTTTTTGTTTATGGCTCGCATTACCGCGGCGAGGTCCCGGCTGGCACAATCGGCATTATGCTCGATGCCGCGACCGCGTTCGGCACTGGTGAGCACCCCTCGACCCGCGGCTGCCTGTCGGCGCTAGAGGCGCTGGCAAAACGGCGGCCGATACGGCGTCCGCTCGACATCGGCACAGGTACCGGTATCTTGGCGATCGCCGCTGCGAAACTATTGCGCCGTCCGGTGCTGGCCAGCGACATCGATGCCGGCTCGGTAGACGTCGCCCGCCATAATGTCGCCCGCAACGGGGTTGCGAGATTGGTGCGGGTCGAACACTCGGCCGGCTATCGCAGCGGTGCGCTGCGGCGGGATGGCTATGATTTGATTTTGGCGAATATTTTGGCGCGGCCGCTGGCGGTCATGGCCGCCGATCTCGCGCGGCATTTGGCTCCTGGTGGCCGCGCAGTGTTGTCGGGTTTGTTGCGGCGGCAGGAAGCGATCGTGCTGGCCCCGCATTGCTCGCTTGGCTTCGCTCTAGAGGAACGGATCGTCATCGACGGCTGGTCGACCCTGATCCTGCGGGCCGGCTCAGCCTCAAAAGTGGCGGCGTGTTAGCGCGATCCCACTTATAGACCCGAGCGGGTGGACAGACCGGTCAGCCGGGCTTCCGCCGACCAAAACCCCGCTTGTTCAGGCGAGGGGAGGGGTTCCGCGTCGGTGCCGCGGACGCCATCGCCCTCGATCAAATTGCGGATTTGCGAGCGGCGAATGCCGATATCAGCGAGCGAGCGGTCGTCGAGCGCCATCAGTTCGGAATAGGCGCGCTGGCGCCGCCGCCAATCGGCGAGGGCTCGGCCGGCTGTGATGAAAAGGTTGAGAATGGACATACTTATCTCCCGTGCGTGGCTTTTGCTGCACTGCAACCAAGATGGGGTTGGATCGCAACATCAACGAGCGAAGTTGTTGCAAATCAGCCATGTCGGGGTTCTGAATATGTAAGCGTGCCAGATGAGGAACTGATCATGAGCACCAATCAATCGGTCCCCGAAAGTGCTGTGCTGGGCCATCTGCTGCGCGAGGCCGGCTCGACCTATGACCCGGAAGGCGCCCGCGCGCTGATCAAGGGCGTGCTCGGCGCACCCGCCGAGGTTGGCGCCGAATGGCACTGCCTCGTCGCCGATCCAATGCCGCCGGCATTGGCCCGGGCGCTCGAACAGCTCAAGGCGGAGATGGCCGTCACATATAGGGACGGGCTCGCCCGCGAGGATTTCGCGCGGTTGTCGCGCGCCGACCGACTCGCATCTCTGCGCCGGGAATTAGCGGGGCGCGGGCTCGACGGCTTTATCGCGCCGCGCTCGGACGAGCATCAGGGAGAATATGTTCCGCCGCGCGGCCAGCGCCTGGCGTGGCTGACCGGCTTCACCGGCTCGGCCGGGCTTGCAATCGTGTTGCGCGGGCGCGCGGCATTGTTTGTCGATGGCCGCTACACATTGCAGGCTGCACAGCAGGTCGACACCAATCTGTTCGAAATCCATCATTTGATCGAGGAGCCGCCGGCGCGCTGGCTCGGCAATGCGCTGAAAGCGGGCGAAACCCTCGGCTACGATCCCTGGCTGCACACGCCCAATGAGGTCGAGCGCTTTCGTGCTGCGGCCGAGAAGG
The DNA here is from genome assembly GCA_963777435.1 of uncultured Alphaproteobacteria bacterium. GTDB lineage: Bacteria > Pseudomonadota > Alphaproteobacteria > ATCC43930 > CGMCC-115725 > AP-15. The sequence goes on along the minus strand of CAVZQT010000002.1, from coordinate 687,670 downwards.
CCAGCGCCAGCCTGCGCGCGGCCGACGGCAACCCGCTGGACCGGGTCTGGCAGGACCAACCGGCCGCACCCTTGGCGCCGGTCGTCCCCCATCCCGACACCTTTGCCGGCGAAACAGCGCAATCCAAGCGCGAGCGCCTCGCCCGCGGCCTCGCCGAGGAAGGGGTCGCAGCGGCTGTCTTGACGATGCCCGAATTGATCGCGTGGCTGCTCAACATCCGCGGCGGCGACGTGCCGCACACGCCGCTGCCGTTATCGTTTGCGATCCTGCGAAATGACGCCGGCGTTGCGCTGTTTATCGACCGGCGCAAATTGGCGCCCGGTCTCGAACGCCATCTCGGCGATGCCGTGACGGTCTTGCCACCCGAGAAATTGGGCCCGGCACTCGACGCGCTCACCGCCGAGGGCGCGAGGGTGCAAGCCGATCCGGCGACTGCCGCCGCCTGGATCTTCGACCAGCTCGAACGGGCCAGAGCCAAGATCCACCGCGCCGCCGATCCCTGCGTGTTGCCAAAAGCGTGCAAGAACCCAGTCGAGATTGCCGGCACCCGCGCCGCCCACCGCCGCGACGGTGCCGCTCTGACGCGTTTTCTCGCCTGGCTCGCGCGCGAGGCGCCGAAGGGCGGCCTCACTGAAATTGCCGCCAGCGACCGGCTCGAAGCCTTTCGCCGCGAGGGCGAATATTTTCGCGACCTAAGCTTTCCGACCATCTCGGGTGCCGGCTCGAACGGTGCGATCGTCCATTACCGGGCGATGCCCGAGACCGAAAAACGCCTCGAACCCGGCAGCCTCTATCTGCTCGATTCAGGCGCGCAATATCTCGACGGCACCACCGATGTGACGCGCACGATCGCGATCGGCGAGCCGACCCAGGAGATGCGAGACCGTTTTATCCGCGTGCTGAAGGGCCATATCGCGTTGGCCTTGGCGCGCTATCCGAAAGGCACCACCGGGACCCAACTCGACGCCTTTGCCCGGCGTGGGTTGTGGCAGGCCGGGCTCGATTACGATCACGGCACCGGGCACGGGGTCGGCAGCTATCTCGGCGTGCATGAGGGGCCGCAGCGCATTTCAAAGGCGGCGAGCACCCAGCCCTTATTGCCGGGCATGATCATCTCGAACGAGCCCGGATATTACAAAACCGGCGCGTACGGCATCCGCATCGAGAATTTGGTGCTGGTCCAGCCGGTTGAGGGCAGCGGCGAGCGCGATATGATGGGTTTCGAAACCCTCACCTTGGCGCCGATCGACCGCAACCTCGTCGAGCCGACACTACTCGACGACGAGGAAATCGACTGGCTCGACACTTACCACGCCCGCGTCCGCGACACCCTGACGCCACTGGTCGATCGCGACACCGCGCACTGGCTCGCCGACGCCACCCAGCCGATCGCCCGGCTCCGGCACCGGACGGCGTTACACACGGCAACCCTTTCGCCGAACCTGGCCCGCGCACCCATTGAGTAGGCCGGCGTCGGCCGCATTTTCAAGTGGAGCTGGACTTGGCTCCGAAAGCAGGTGCTTCTTTTCTCGCTGATCCGGCCAGCAGTCGGCGCCGCAAGCCGCTGCGACCGCGCCTATCCCACAGACCATAAATGTGAGCGGATCGGACCACTCAGCGTGGCGGCTCGGGAGGCTCGATTCGAGTAGTTGAAGACGACTTTATCCTGCGTTCCTGACACCCACTGGCTTTTCGATTTCAACAAACCAGGGATCGGGCCAAATTTTGATGCGGCAGGTCTGGCTCGCTGAACATTTTTCTATTTGGCTGCGCCATCGCGGCCCATGCAGCATCCCGCTCGGCCACTGGCTGAAGCTGATCGTGTAGATGCCGCTTACGACCATGGCCCAAAGCAGTCCGATGGAAAGAATGCGTCCAAGCATATATCGGGCGGATGTACCCCACGCCAACAAGAGGCAAAAGCAGACAGCACCAAACAGGAAGTATCGGCCACCAACCCATCCTGAAAATTCTTCCGGACCAGGAGAAATCGAGCCGAAATTTTGGATCATTGATACAAAGGCCCAGGCAAACATGATAAGCCAGATTTGAACAAAGCTGCGGCGGGCGCTCGATGCGGCCAGCATCACCAGTCCGATTATGCCAAGCCCGCCGACCATCGATACGGCCGATGATACCACATGGACCCTTGGATTTGGGCTTAAGATGAGGCGACCGATGCGATCGGCTACATCGGCCGATAGTAGCGGCGACAGAACCGACTGTAACAACAGCGGAACGGTTAGAACGTATAAGTCGATGCGATAAGGTCGCGGCTCCCCTCCGACAGATTTAAGAACAGCTAGCTGTACAATTGCTGACAATCCCAAAGCGAGCGTTATTACGGCAAGCGGGACCGAACGTTCTATTATCGCCCTACAGACAAATACTGGAACCAATATTGTAGCGGGTACGCCGGCAAGCCCGCAGAGAAAACACCAAGTCGCCGCCATCCTGTAATGTCGCGTGATCCAGCAAGCGGGCATTGCGAAGATCAGCAGCGCCGAAAGCCCGGCAATCCATTGGAGGTTGGTCGAATTGAGCCAAACCTCAAAGGATTGGGGTAGAAACGACACTGCTGCAACCAATAGAAGTCCCGCCTGCCGTGTGAGGTTGTACGCTCGGGCAAACAGGAAAAGTTGAAGTATTACGATTATTTGGAACCCAAACGACAGGTAGGTAGTCACGGCTGGTGCAGCGGTTACCGGAGCTTCGGTCGACAGGTAAACGATAATATTAGTCAGTAGTTGAATTGCGCCGGACTTAACAAATAAAATACTATGCAAAAAGGAAAGATGTAAAAAATTTATGTAAAAGACTGCGCCTTCCTCGGCCCAGAATCGAGGGTGTATTAGGATTTCCGGGGATTTTGCAAATACGACAAGGATGAAAAAGCCGATATAGGCTGAGCATTCCCAAAATGGATTTCCGGTAGCAGATATCGAGGGGGCGAGATGCCCCGACGATTGCTGATTTAGGCCCCCAAAGTGTAAGTTCACGATGCGCCTCTCCGCGAAGGCAAATTGCCAGAGGTTAGTCGAGGTGATTGAGCCCCCGCGGATCGCAAAGGTTTGCCCGCTGGGTAACCAGATTCCCTTCAGAGTGCTGAATCGCCGGTTCGTGAGGTTACTACCCTGCGGTCGCCCTATGATCCTGATGATCCGCAGAACTGCGCACGAGGCGGCCGCGTTTGGTCGGTCTACGGGGCCCCGTCATCCGATCCGAGTGGGGCTGGTGGGCCGTCAACTGCTTCGGCGGGCTCCAGTAACCTCTCAAAATCCAGACGGGGATGGCGGTCCTGAGCGGCCCCGACTTCGGAAAACTCTCGATATGCAGCAATGATCTCCTGGATTGGGCCGATCGCAATAGTGCGCCCGTGTTGCAGCAAAATCCCGCGGCTGCACCATCGCTTGACCAACTCCAACGAGTGTGAGGCAAGGACGAGAATGCTCGAAGTGCGGACAAAGGCCTCGACCCGGCGCTGCGCCTTCTCGAGAAATTGCGCGTCTCCAGCGTTCAGCCATTCGTCCATGATCAGAATGTGCGGCGGGACGCAGGTGGACGCGGCGAAGGCGAGGCGCACCATCATCCCGGCCGAATAGGTACGAACCGGCATATCGAGGTATTCCCCGAGCTCGGTGAACTCGGCCACTTCGGCCGCGCGCTCGCGCATTTCATAGGGGTGAATGCCCATATACATGCCGCGCAAAATGATATTTTCGCGCCCGGTCGCATCGAGGTTAAGCCCGACTTGGACGTCGAGCAGCGACGAAATTTTTCCCGAGGCGGTAAATCGCCCGCGGGTCGGCTCGTAAATTCCGGCAAGAACTTTGAGCAATGTCGTCTTGCCCGCGCCATTGCGGCCGATGATCGCGAACCGCTCACCCTCCCCGATCTCCAACGTGACGTCCGTCAAGGCCCGCACATTGATGCGATGATGGGCGTCGCGGCCGAGATTTCCGCCAGTCGAGGAGGCGAGCAGCAGCTTTTTGAGGGATCGACTGCCGGCCTGATAAATCGGGAATTCGACCGAAACCTCGCGCAGACGCAGGAACGACACGGCGATCAGACCCAAAAGGCGATGCGTGTGCGGAAGCGAGCGAAGAACGCGAAGCTGGCAACACATCCGAGCACAGTGACAGCAAGCAGGATCGACCACGAATACGGCTCGTTCGGCTGGCCGCATAATGGCGCGCGAACGACGTCAATGGCGGCATAAATCGGGTTGATCTGCGCCACCCATCGATGCGAGCCCAATCCGTCCGCCGGCCAAAAGATCGGAGTCATAAAGAAGACGACTTGGACAATACTCGCCACAATCGGTGGAATATCACGAAACCGGGCACTGATCATGCCAAGCAGGATACTTATCCAGAGGCCATTTAGCAGAATCAATGCCAAGCCTGGGCCGAGCTCCAGCAGGCGCAGCCATGTGATCGGTGGCGGGTAGATAATCAGGACAATGGGAATAATAATAAAATTGTGCGCCAATATCAGGAGGTTGCGATATACGAGGCGATAAGCATGAAGCGAAAACGGCAGCCTGACTTGCTGTATAATCCCTTGTTGGGAAAAAAAAGTGCTGCAACCTTCGGTGATCATTCCGGAAGCGAATTGCCAAAACACCAAACCCGTTGCCAGTAGCGGGAAATATCCTTCCATCGTCGTGTGAAACAACTTCGCGTAAATAAAGCCCATACCACCGATCATCATAGCGGTTGTGATCGTTTGCCAAAAAGGGCCGAGGATGGAGCCGCGGTAGCGCAGCTTCAAGTCCTGATGGGCCAACGTCATCCACAGCCAGCTCTTTGACAGGCCTTCGAAAAGATCGGCGACCGCGGCGATCGCGTGCCCCGAGCGCACGGGCGTTGCGGCACGGTGATCAATAACAGCCTGTGATGTCATGCTCCGGTCCTCTCCTGCTGCTCTCGACGGTGCCGTCCTGGAGCCGCGCAGAAGCGATAGCTTAGGGTAGTGTTCACAATCGGGCGAGTCCGGCGGAAGATTCCTGCCCATCGCGGCGCCAGAACACTAAGGCTGTACCGGTTTTCAACGAGGGCGCGGCCGGCCAAGCCCAAAGTTTCGGTGGCACGGCGATCGGCGAGAAGGCTCGATAGCGCCGCGATCCATTCGTCCTGAGTGGTTGCCGCCAATCCGACCTCGCCCTGACCCAGCACATCGCCGTTCATGCCCACCGGCGACGCGACGCAAGGACGGCCAGCAGCCATGTATTGCAGCATTTTGAAGCTGCACTTGCCGCGCTCCCATGGCCCATCCGAAAGCGGCATGATCCCGATGGTGAGCGAACCCAGAAATTCGTCTTCAACGGCGGCCGACCACGGCACGTAACGGACCGGCAGACCGGGAAGCCGAGGCGGTCGCTCGCTGCACACCGCGATCGATACGGCGGGGAAGCGGCGAGCGACCTCAGCCAGCGCCGGCGCTATGGCCTCGAGATACCGCAAATTGCCAGAGGAACCGATCCAACCGATAGACGGCGCGCCGGGCAGCGGTTGCACATGATACGAGCCGGTATCGACAGGCGTCGGCAAAATCTCAACCTTTGCATGCCATCGCCCCCACGCCTCGGCCAGCCAATTGTTGCCGACGATGACCAGATCGGCTCTCTCGGCCAATCGTTTGGCGGCCCATCCATTACGGAACAGATGGATGGCATCGTCCACATCGATCACCCGCGGGCGGCGTGTCAAGCTTTCGAGCGTGTACAGGGTCGAGATCATCTCGCGATGCAAGAGGGTGACGTCGGCGGCCCATCCGGCGCAGATTTGCGGCAGGCGCTGCGCCAACGCACCGAACCCCCAGGCCGGACGCTGCCAGCGTTTCTCGGGGGGGTACGAGCCGAGGCTCGGGCCGAGTTCGATGACCTCCACCCCTTCCTTTGCCAGCGCCGGGATGTATTGCCGCACACGAAAACGCGCCGACGATGCCTTCGTCCCGCCGGTAAACGCCGCCACCCGCACCGGTGCGACAACGGTGAACGGCGAGTGCGCTCGCGCTGCGCTCAACCCATCCGCCCGGCCTACGCAACCCGGCGACATGGACAAAAACTCTGGTGATCCCGATATAGCTTCATTGATTACCCAATGCGATTGAGTAACAATTTCAAGCAGGATAGCTGGTCGCGGTAAAGTCGGACACCCGCACATCCCAACCGACCAGAGGCTCGCCGATCTTGCGGGCCAGCATCGACGAGCCTTCGAACCCGCCCCCCCGCTCCGCCCCGCGATATCTCTCCGTCCACGCCATGGGGACGATGTGCACAAAGTGCGACATTTGCGTCGCCAGGATCTCGAAGCCGGTGGCGCGGTTGAACAGTGCGGTGAACGCGGCATCGGAGAAACGGAAGAAATCCCACGGCAAGTCGTGCATGCCAATCGTCTGGTGCGTGAACACCAGCGCGACCCCGCCCGGCTTGAGCACCTTCGCCATTTCAACCGCGACCTTCCAGGGCATGGCGAGATGCTCGAACACCGCCACCGATAACACGAAGTCGAAATGCCCGGCGGGAAAATATCGGCTCAGCTCATGCGCATCCCCCACCACATCCACCCCCGGTTGGGCGACGATGTCGAGCACGGTAACGTCGCAGCCGGGATAATCTTGGCTGCGCTGTACGCCGCTGCGCGCCCGCCCGCCAATGTCGAGCAGTTTTGGCCGCGCTGCTCCATGCGCTGCCTGCCATGCATCCATCGCCGCCGCAAACTCCCCATTGAGGGATTTAGTCTGACCGGCGGCGGCCTCAGCCATCAACGTCGCTACCGCAACGCTCCACGCCACTTTGCCCTGAACGAACCCCACCGCCAGCTCGCCCGGAAACGTCGCCGGATCGACCAACGCCTCGAGCACAACCTCCCATTTCCCATCCGGGAGTAGGCGGCAAGCCGTCTGCGTCACCCGCTGATCGACCAACACAACCGCTGCCGCCTTTGCCGCGCACATGCCGATCCCCGCGGGATCGAGCACCATCTGCAAACGGAAGAACGAGAAGAATAGGATGCAGCTCTGCACGTGCCGCCATCCGCCCGCTGACGCCATCGACGGAGTCGGTATTACGGGGCGGCGGCCGAGCGCAGTGGTGATCCGCTCAACAAATCGGGTTCTCACCGCCGCTTCCTTACGTCTTGGCTTTCGCAAGGTTACGGATGGGGCCAGCCTGAGTTCGGGTTGCCAACCTAGGCATTGCGGGGCCCAACATGATGAGTTCGAAGGAGCCGGGTCAATCGGTGATCTCTTTTGGGTAAGGCCGATCCAGTTCTTGTAAGAGCCGGTCGAATTTTTCGCAAAGCGCCCTTCCATCGGCGGTTACCGCCCAGATCGTCAAGCTGGCGGCCGCAGCATGCTCGGTACCCGCCGTCACAAAATCCCCCGATAGAATAGCGTAACCGTCTTTCTGCGACACCGCCAGCGGGAGCGCTTCCCCTCCGTAGAACAGCGTCGCGCTTACCTCTTTGAGAGAGAGGGCCGCAGATGGAAAATCACTCTTGTGTAGCGCTGAAAACAGAGAAATTCCTCCGCAAAAGTATCCAACCGCGCCGGCCGCCGCATTACGGCCAGCTCTCGCTTCAGCTGATCGCGTTCCGCCGCGAGTGCGTCAAGACGGCTCGCCAACCTTCGAATTGGCGGGACCTTTAGAGCGGCCCAGACCGCTGCGCGTTTTGCGGCACCTGGCCTCTGGGGCCTCGCGGTGCCGTGCGAATCACTCGCCTTTAGCATGCCCAACAGCCGTATCGGTTTACGGTCCGCCGGTCTCCGATCCGGAGCAATGCAAAATTTTCCCTTCCGTTGCTCATTTCGCAGTCTCGCCTCGGCCGCGGTCGCGTCATCTCCAAGACACAGATCGAACCGGTTCCTGGTCAATGCGTGGGCGAAGACGCGCAGCAACTCAAAGAGATATTGGCGTATTTTCCGCTCGAGGGGAACGCTGTGGTGGCTGTATTCTCCTACGCGCGCTGTTGGCCCGCTTGGGTATTTTTTAAAACGGCCGCAACCGGGGATCACGCCCAGCTTCGGCCGACGAGATCTGAGGGGACCCCCCCCCGCGGCGGCGCAGCGTGCCGCGTTTACCGACGGGTCCCCCACCCCCCCGAGCGCCTGGTCATTGGGTGGATCGGCCGACCTTGGACCGGCTTGCGCCCTCCTATCGGAGGTAGAAATTTAGTTTGACAACATCTCGCGGGCCGGGAATGGTTCAAGGCCGGCTGGTCACAACGAGCGCGGCAAATTAAGGAAGGGTGGGAGGACGATCGATGTTTCGGCGCTTAAAGCATTTATGCAGCTTCGTCAAAAAGCAGGGCCGCGCGCGGCCGGCGATCGTGGCGGCCGCCCCGGTCTTACTGCTCGGTGCGGCTAGCGCGTGGGCGCAGGGCGCTACTCAGGAAACCGCGGGTCCGGTGCGGCTGCTGTTTACGGTCCCGGTCCCGGTAGCCTCCACAAACGCGACCAATGGCATGTACGGGTTTGATATCAGCTTTGTCGACCAAACGAACCACCATTACTACCTCGGCGATCGGTCGAACGCCGCGGTCGACGATGTCGATGCCAATACCGGGGTCTTTGTCAAGCAGATCACCGCATCGCCGCCTTTTGCCGGGGTGAAGCTCAACGCAGCCGGGACCGCCGTCAACAACAATATTTCTGGTCCAAACGGGGTTGCGACCGACGGATCGGGAACCTGTCTCTTTGCCGGCGACGGGCCGAGCCGCGTTGTCTCTTTCGCGCTGCCATCGGGCGCACAGGTCAGCGATCTCAATACCGGTGGGGTAAACCGGGCTGACGAGATGGCTTTCGACCCGCAAGACCGGATTCTGGCCGTCGCTAACAACGCCGACGATCCCCCGTTCGTCACCTTGATTAATGTCGGAACCAATTGCACGCTGACAAGAGGCAGCCAGATCGTCTTTATCTATGTCACCAATGGCATCGAGCAGCCGATTTGGGATCCGGGAACCCAACGCTTTTACGTCTCCGTCCCCTCGGTCTCAGGCACGACCGCGGCGCCGGGCCCGACCGGAGCGATCTATCGCCTCAATCCGAAAACCGGCCTCGCCGATGCCGAGTTCCTGGTGCCGGTTTGCGGGCCAGCCGGGCTCTCCCTGGGCCCAAACGAGACGTTCCTGATCGGCTGCAACACCGTTTACGACGAAATCGGGAATGTCTGGACGCCTACTGATTATTATACCGCCAGTCCCGTGCAGATCATCATGGCGACCAACGGCGCGTATACATTCGTGCCGGGCGTCGGATCGTCGGACGAGGTATGGTACAATTCCGGTGATAATCACTGGTATACCGGCTCCTCGAACACGCCCTACTCGCCCCACCCGATAAAGGGGACGACCGGCGCGCTCTCGACGACCGATCAAGGGGCCGGACTGCTCGGCGTGATCGATGGCTCGAGCCAGTACCTCGACCAGATCGTGCCCACCTTCAATGTGCCGGGGGTCTCGCCGCTGCTCGGCCCAGCGCCGGGGCACCCGAGCGGGACATCGCACTCGGTCGCCGCCAATGCGGCTAATAATTGGGTGTTTGTGCCGATGCCGGCGAACAACGCGATCATCGGCTGCCCGTTCGGATGCATCGGGGTGTTCGGCCGCTGGGACCCGGACGTCTCTAACGATTGACAGCAGCACGACACGCCGACCGGCTTCTTTGCCAAGCCGGCCGGCGCTCGCGCAAGCATCGGTCGGCGCCTGTTGCACCGTCCCGCTAGTCGCGCTGATGCCGTCGCGGTCACACGCGCGGGCTAAAAACCCCCGGTTGCGGCCGCATGCGGCTTAACAGGATCCTGTCCGGCTGCTAATGGGTCGCGGAACAAGCAGCATCGGTAAGGGCAAATGCCGCGACCATCCGCAGGGATCGGCAAACCTCCCGCCGCATCGCCGAGGTTGCGGGTGGCGGCGTTTACTGGTGAGGCCGGGGGCGCCCTCGGCATCGACCGACAGCACCAGGCTGTGTGCCGGCCGGTCGAGAGCTCGACGACATCGACGCCCTGTTGCGCCAAGAGCGGGATGTACTGTCGCACGCGAAGCGAGCAGACGGCGCCTTTAGCCCGCCGGTAAAGGCCACGACCTTGACTCGCGGCGCAGCGGTGGCGCTCCGTCCGACCCAACCGCTCCGCCGGGGCTGTGGAGCTCGGCGATAAGGACAAAAACGCCGGCAAAACTCAGATCAGTCCCATTCGGGCGAGAATCGCCGCCGGCGAATACTGCCGGCGCAGGGTTCCGCGCTCCCGGAAGTAGGAATAAATTTCCGGCAGGTGATCGGCGTCATCGCCGGCCCATTCGGCTATCGCGCTCTCAATCTGAGTGACGAGATAATCACCACGGTAGACGAGATCCTTTTTCAAGAACGGAAATTCCATGTGTCTTAATAGGATCAGGTTGGCGGTGTACATCGTATTCGCCATCCCGATCTCTTCCATGATGTCGCGGCGCAAAAAGCTTAGCGCGATGTTTGGATCCGGCGGCGATTTGGCAAAGCCGATCCGCTGCATCGTGCCGACCAGATCGCGATAATGTCCGGGACTTAACCCCGACAATAACTTGATGACTGCATCCGAGACGACCCCCTGGCAGATTAAATCCAAAATGATTGCCTGAGTGTATAACGGCAGCGGATGGATGCTATGTTTGGCCAGGTATTCGACTATCCCAACCTCACCTTTATTGATGCAATGCGGGCGGTAAGACAGCGGGGTGTATTCTCGCCAAAAACTCTGAAATTCTGGACTGTGAAACAGTTTTCCTGATGCTGCAAAAAACCAACTTTGCACGTGGTATCGGGGCTCAAAGCTTTCGGTTATGCCAATGTAGTCGCTATCCAATTGCCTGATCCGCTGCAGCAGCAAGCGCAGCGTCGATGGCCGGATAAAAGTGCTGTCGTTGCAATATATCACCTGGCTGATATCGTGGCTTTCACCACCCAATTTGAATAGGGTTTGGGTCCCCCATTTGTAGCCGCCAAAATCGCGTCCACCAAGGGGCCGCTCGATAACGCTATGACAATATGGCAAGAAATGGCCGGTGAGTTCGTTGGGCATAGCGCCGTTATTAAGCAAGATCACATTGTAGCCGGCGTCTTTCAGACAGGACAGGAATGCAATCAGGTTTTGCGAGATCCGCCGGCCCGGGGCGATCGCGAAAATGCACCACAATCCGGTCGGCTGAGTTGTGCCGGGATGAACCCGAGCGCCCGCCGCTGATTTCCATAGCGGTCTTTCGGCGACAAAATAAAGAATGAGATAATATGCCGACAGAATACCCCGTAATGGCAATTCGACGCCAAGCCGCAGAACCCGGATTATAGAGCGTGGGAGGGAGGTCACTGGGGCGCTAGCTGATCGGAGGCTTTGTTGAAGAGTGAACCGTTTTTTGAGGCTGCGTTAGGGAGGGTCATATACACGATTTATTTGCCTAATCAAAGGTAGGTCGCGCTGGAATAGGAGATGGTTCCTCGATAGCCCCATTGTTCTCTGGCCAAGCGGCCCTCAGGCGGCAATTTCGGAACGGCTTATCGCGCCAACTTGAGACGTTTAAGGCAGGTTATGTTCAACGCCGTTCCGTCAACTCACCGGTACCCCGTGCAAGGCGCAGCTCGATTATTGGAGGCCTAAAGCCCTCATTGACCTAAAAAGCTTGAAAATTCGCTGGGTCTGCCAGTGAATCCATCGAGCGCGCGATTGCCAATTTTCGCGGATCACTTGAAAGTGCCCCTATGCTAGGCGAGGACTCAGGATCAAAGTCAAGGTTTCGCACGACGATGATTTCGAAATTCTCGTAAGTGCTTTTCTCGGAACTCGCCGACACGCACGTGCGGCAGAGGTCGCGGACAAAGCGTCCGCCGCGCAGGTCGAGAGCGTCGATCATATTACCGACAAACGTCGGGCTACAGAGCGTTGCCAAACTCCGCACCAGCTGCTTTCTTGGCGGGCTAACGCAGCCTTGTCATCCAACGCCTGTTCGAAGAGGTGTCACTCGGTCGGCGCGGAACCCGGCGCAGCAGTGCCCGATGAGGCCCGCAACACGTCGGATAGTGACGGAAGGGATAATGACGATTAGGCAGGTAACACAGTCAATCGCTAAAAGGTCGCCGGTGGTACGGAGAGTGACCTCCCGATATCTCGACTTCACGTTGTACGTTGGCATTTTTATCGTAATTGCAGCTCTCAAAACGCCAATTATCTTCTCGGATCCTCGTTTTTGGGCAGAAGAGGGTACTGATTATTATAGATATTGCTCTGGCCGCTCATTTGGTGCGTGTATCTCGTACGTGCATGCGGGAAGCTACCAGCTATTCACTAACTTCATAGTATATATATCCACCAAAGTGAGTGTGTTGCACGCGCCGTTTGTCACTGCATATTTAACACTTGTCTTTCATCTGCTGGTTGTCGGCCAAATAGTCTTATTTTCAAGGGCTTACCGTATATCGCTCGGTACCGCCATACTTCTGGTAGCGGCATGGGCGCTTTTGCCTCAGTCCTTCGAAGTATGGATGACGGCGACTAACGTTCAATGGATTGCTGGGGTCTCGATGTTGCTGATTATCGTAATGCCAATTCATTGGATTGAAGAGCATTGGAAAGGGATAATGGCTTGGGGCGGGCTTTGTGGGCTTGCGGGTATGCCAGCAGTCATCGTTACGCCGATCGTTTTTTTGCGCGCAATGATGCAAGGCTCGCGTCGGATGTTAGCCGTAGCGGCAATGCTGGGAAGTGTCGCAGCATTGCAAGGCATCGTTCTAATGATGACTGGTACATCAGGTCGCGCATATCCATTAAACCCAATAACCGTGGTTATGCCGCTGTTTTTTCAAACAGTATTATCTCCATTATTTTCAATAGATTTTGCGTCCGCGCTTGGTCAAGGAGATGGAACTACACTATTAGGGGTACTTATCCTGGGTAGCGGTATCATGGCAGTGGTCATAGCTATCGCACGGATCGGTACGCCTAGTGAGATTATAATTTTTACTTTAGTCGCATGGGTAACCGTAACCATTATGCAAACGTTCGGCGGTCTTGAGCCGCAAAAAATGATGTCAGGAATATACGGTGGTCGTTATTTTCTTTTTGGATCTATGTGCTTGTGCGTAATGCTTGCGTGGGGAACCAAGGCACAGACTACTTATCTTAAGATAACAGCCACATGTTTGTTGACCTCGATAACCATTTCTGGAGTGGCTGATACGCTGTTTTCCCCGCAAATAGGTGGCTTTCTCAATGGGCCTTCGTGGGGCGGGCAGATCAGAGCGTGTCCTGAAGCTAGGCCATGCCAAATATCGATTTGGCCGGGGAGGGGAGTATGGGTGTTGGATATAATCCGAAATCCTCGTGTTGGGGGAGGCGAGGAGGTGAAGGTCGTCAAATAGAAGCCGAGGACATCACAATTACGCTTCCGATTCGCGGCGATGTTGCGGAAAAATGTTGCTATTGCGCATCGCGCGTAGACTTGCCTGTTAAATTTAAATGAATAAACCTTGCTCGGGATCCCGCGATGGGAGGAAATTCTACCAATTGGCAACGCACCCCTCGCCCTGGACTCCACTCTGCTACCGAGGAAAGGGATGATCTTCTGCGCGCTAACACGCTTCGTCAGTAAGATGATGCATCCGGACCGCGGCGCTACACGCTGTGAGAGCCCAGCAACTCGTCCTCACGTTCAACCACGGCCGAAAAAATGGCCGAGCGCGCGGATTGGCGAACTAATCCGCCACGATGTGGAACTCCGCAGAGAGACGATTTCGCGCCGCAGAGCCGAGACCTCTGCCCTCAATTTTGCGTTCTCCACCTCGCTGGCGATCGATGGCGTGTCGGTCGACTCACAGCGGCGCAGAACCACGTCGCAGTACATATGAGTTTGCAGTGCAAAATACTGCATCGCCCAACGGTGCTCTAACATGAACTCATTAGTCGCATAAATAACACCGTACGGCGCCTCAGCGCCCAATTGATCGACAAGAATGTAGTCGTTAATGACCAGCCATCCATCGGGTTTGATCTTTCGTGTTACCGCGTTCAGGTCACGTTTGACCGAGGCATAGGAGTGGTCAGCGTCAATGTAGAAAACATCCACGCTGGCATCGGGCAAACACTCGATCTGCTCAGCGCTTTCGCCCTCAAGCACCCGCATTATCCCAGCATCGATATCAGGCGCGAAAATGTCCCGGAACCACGCCAGGTGTGTCTTCTCGCCAAAGTATTGCGCCGGTGGCCGACCCCAGAACATCGGCAGTTCGTGCAGGCGGAAAGTGTCAATAGCGATGAACTTCGCGGGCCGGCAGCAGTTGATAATCATGCGCGAGAAACCACCCAGCGCGACCCCGACCTCTGCAATCGTTCTATGCTGCGGTAACAGCGGCAGGATTGCGTCGCGGTTGGGCAGCAATCTGGCACCCTCAACCAAATCAGGCGGCAGCAGCGGCACGGGAGCGGGTAATTGCATTCGATGTTTATCCGTGTTCCTTGAGAAGAAATGCCTTACCCATTCATGATTGCAGGCCGTGACGGAACCGAGTTCGGTCGCCGCGATCCAGTCATCCAGCCCGCGCCGCCGCTCCTATTGCGAATACGCCCCTTCGCCTTGCCTCCAACGTGCGGTCGGCGATTGCTGGGTCGTAGCCCTGTGAAGCGATGAGTTCCCGCCAATTACTCGCATCCAGGTCCGGAGCAGCATCACTGATGACTTCTATCTTGACGAACGGAAAGCCCGATAACAGTAGTCGCTTCCAATGACTTGCCGTAGGGGTATAAATGTCTTGGGCAGGGAACAGCGCCTCGCAGCGTAGCCCCGCGGCTTTCAGCTTCTGTGCGAGGCGAAGTTCGTATCGCTTGATCACCTGATCCCTAACTACGTCGGCCGCCCCTTGGTATGCGACCACGCTTCCTATGAACTCGCGGAATGCCGCGGAGGACAAGGCGTTGGGCTTCACGGCGAGGAAATAGCTCTGGAAATGCCAAGTTTGATGAAAGCTTTCGGTTAAACCGATCAAATCAGCGCGGCTCTCTCGTATTCGACGCAAAAGAGCAGCAAAAGCCATATCGTTGGTCGGGCCAATCACGCTGTCGTTAATTAAATAAAGGATTTCCAAATCGTATAGCTCGGGGTGAAGTTGCAAAATCTGAGCCCACGCAGCAAAATCCCGACCTTCAGCGCAGCGGAGGAAAAGGCCGGCCAGGTTGTCGGTAATATCGGGATCAAGCGCTGCAAAACTCCCGTCTGAACTCACTATAAGGATCACGCCAATATTTTGGCGCTTGAGACTCTCAACGTAATGGCGGACGTGGGCTAGCAATGCACCATCAGGCGAATACGTAGCAAAGAGGGCGACCTCGCCATCGAAGGCGGGAGCTTTCAGACATTGTATCTCGACGTCGTTAACGGAGATCCAATTCGGCTCGGGATTGAATAGATCCGGGTATCTTAACGCCAGTTCGGCCTTTATCGCAGCATGAATTGACCCGAGGTTCCCCTCCATGCCCCTCAGCATAGAACGCTTATGAGCCCGGTACTCGCAAAGAAGCTCGGGGATGAAGACCCCCTCTAGGCCGAGCGAGGCACAGTGGCACCACAGATCCCAGTCCTCCCAACCTTGCTTGACCGCCGATACGCGGTAGCCGCCCACCTTCTCGAGCGCATCGCGCCGGATCAGCGCCATCGCATCGATATAGTTGTCGCGCAGCAATCGCGCCGGCTCCCAGACATCCGCCGATCCCATGCCAACCTCTTCGCCGAATTTGAGCAACTGCGAATAGGCGAACGCGGCTCCAGAATTGAGCAGTGCCTGCAGCATGCGCGACAGCGCCGGCGGCCTGATGCGGTTATCGGCATCGAGCATGAAGAGGAACGGCTCGGTCGTCCAGGCGATCCCCGAGTTCCGGGTCATTGCCAAGCCCTGGTTGCGTTTGTGCCGGACAACGCGCGCTTCAGTGAAGCGTGAAGCATGTCGGTTGATAAACTTACTGGCGATATCGTCGCCATCATCCGTCGAGCAGTCATCGATGACTATCACCGAAAGGGGCTGAAGGTCCTGATCAACAATGGATTGCAGTGCCTCAGTGATGTAGTCCTTGTAGTTGTAGAGCGGGACGACGACGACGACTTCCGCGGCGCCTCCCGTCTCGTTCTGATAGACTATATCGCCGAGCGAGGTAATCGGAAAGAGCGACATTAGCGGGTCCCCTTTGCCACCTATCCGCTAAGACTACGCAGCCTTTGCGGCAGAGCCTTCGACGCCTCGTTTTGTAGGCGCAGCCATCAACTCGTTAGGGCTAGACGTCGGCGACAACAGCGCGACAAATGCCTCGAGGGCGGGCTCAAGCGCCACCCGCATTGACCCCAATGTCACCGCGGTCCGATGTCCCGCTAATCGGACCTTGTCCAACTCTTCTTGCCCCTCGCGCGTCTCCAGCAACCAGCGAATCAGTTCGTCGATATGGCGAGTGCTCTCCTCTAGGTAGTGTGTGCCCGCTTTGAAGATTGGATGAGCAAGGCACGGATCCGACACCACGCAGGCTCCCTGCCAGAAACCGTGCAATACCATGCGTGACCATTCGAAATAGCCAAGCCAGTCGCGGTGGATATTCAGCACGATCTTTGGCACGCTGACCGAGAGCGCAGTTGATTTCCGTGGAGTTAGTGCGATGGTTGCGGGCCGTCATGGGTTGCTGTTCGGGCGTTGTCACACAAACAAGCCGATGGGTGTCCGAAATCGGCTGCAGCCAAGCGAATGTCTCGTCTCGCCGCGGTAAGCGAGTGCCGATGAACAGGACATCAATGGGGCGGTCCTTAAGGGCGTTTTGTTCTAACCAATTGTACGGAGGTTGCGCAAAGTCGTAGCCTTTTAGAAGCAGAACATTGGAAACATCACGGTAGGGCTGTACATAAGGGGCTTCGGGAAGATACCCTGGCATTACGTGAATGGCCTTGCAGCCGGCTCGCCGTAGGATTTCAGCGGATTGAAAATTTATATCGAGAACAAGAGCGGCTCTGGCTAGGAGAGGAAAAGCTCTGCAAAACCAGGGGGATTGTACCTGGTCAACATTGAAGACAACAGTATTTCGAAGTTTGAAAACGTGCATCCAATTCCTTCCGCGGCCAAGGGTAAAAAATTCTTGTGGAGCAACAAAAATCCTTAAATCAAACGACTCCTCGAAATCAGCTGTTTCGTCGCGCTGAACGGTATCGATCTTTTGCTCCTGCAAACCCCAAGCAAGAAGATTAGCAATCTCTCGCATAAAGAAATTGCCCTCGCTGTTGCAAAAGACGCCAATGCGTGCGCCGCGTCGCCGCAGCACCTCCGCGCCGTCTGGAGCACGGTCTGCCGCGAGGGCGCGCTCCGCTCTAATTTCGAAATCGCGGCTCGCGCACGCCATCTCCCAACGAAGATCCGCTAAAACTCGGGCTACGGTCTCGCAGTTTGTAAATTGTCTCCCTTCTTCCCATCCGTGATTGACGAAATGGGTCCAAGGATCCACAGGCCCGTCTCGCACGTCATGGTGCAGCGACTGGTACACGACCGGGTCAAATAAGCCCAAACTGCGCAACGCGTAGCAGAAAGCTAATTTCTGACCGAACTCGTCCGGGTCCCGACCAGCATCAACAAGCTGCTCGATTCCAACCTGCGTTACCGGATCGCTCTGGTCCGTCCACTGTGAAACCGCCAGCTTCCGCGATAAGTCGGGTTCCTGGCACGAACTCTCAAAACCTTCGAGGCGTCCAGCGGGGAGCCCTGCCTCCACATCAGGCTTCTCGCCTTCACCTGATTTTGCTGTGGCAGCTGAAAGAGCCGGCAGGGAGCGATCACGCGATCGAAAATAGGCTATTCTTTCGCGCGTTCGTTGAGGTGTGACCAACCAATAAGCGACCCTGGCGCTGCGGCGCATTTGTCGCCGCACCGATGGGGGCAGACCCGCCGCTAGCCGCCGGGCCGGGCCCGTAGCAAGCCAAAAGGTCGAGTGCAATAGCTCTTCGTATTGTCCCCGAATTTCGCCTAGTTCTCCTTCCAGCTGAGCCGTCTGTTTGTTGCGGCGGCCTAGCTCCACGGCCTGCGAAGCCAGTCGCTCTTCGGCTTCTGCACGGCTTTTCTCAGATTGCGCTGCTCGCTGCTCCGCCTCAGTTCGCCGCGATGTCTCGGTGGAGATGCCACGCTCGGCCTGCACGAGGCGTTCTTGCGCTGCGATGCGTTGGGCTGCTTCTTCGGAGACACGGCGCTCGGCCTGCGCGGCGCGTTCTTGCGCTGCGATGCGTTGGGCTGCTTCTTCGGAGACACGGCGCTCGGCCTGCGCGGCGCGTTCTTGCGCTGCGATGCGCTGGGCTGCTTCTTCGGAAACACGGCGCTCGGCCTGCGCGGCGCGCTCTTCCGCCGCGGTGCGCTGCTCTGCTGTCGCCGCCTGGCGCTGTTCGGCCTCCTTCACCTGTTGCTTCGGCCTCGGCGACCTGTTTTGCCACCTCGATGCGCAACTGCTGGGACCCGGCGATCTCCAGCGCCACCTCGCCTCGGAGCCGCTCGATCTCGGTGGCGTGGTGCTCCAAGGTCGTTCGCGAGTTGCCTCACGCGCGTGTCCGTCAGCCAGCGCTCCCCTATCCCGGCAAAGCGGGTCCGGATCATGGCGATCGCGGCCGGATCGGCGAGATCGCACAGATTGCTTACGGCTGCCGGTACCTCGGAGCCAACCGCAAGCACGCCAAGCCCGTAGCCGTGAACAAATTCAAATCCCGAATACTGCCGGCGCAACTCGGCCCACACCCGCCAGACTCCGAAATCCTCCCGACGGACATTGATGTCGTGGAACAGTACTACCGCTCGTTCAGACAGCTTAGGCATCCAGCTATCAAAATCGTGGCGTACCGCCTCGTAGGTGTGCAGCCCGTCTATATGCAGCAGATCGATTGAATTATCCTCGATGAAGTCGAGCGCCTCATCGAATGTGCATTGCAACAAAGTTGAGAATATGCCGAACCGCTCGTCGTGGAACGACCGCAACTCTTCCAGAATTTCGGGACCATAGAGGCCCGCATGCGGGTCGCCGCACCACGTGTCAACAGCGTGGCAACGTGTCCCGAGCCCTGCGCGAGCGACTGCTTGGCAGAACGCGGCGTAGGAGACGCCGGTGTGTGTTCCCAGCTCGACCAGGACCCGGGGTGCTGTCGCGCATACGAGCCAATGGGCAAATGGGACATGCTCCCACCACGCACTTGGCGCGCCGAGGCGCTCGGCACGCCAGAACAGCGGATCTAGGGAAGGATCGGCAAGCGCTCTTAGGGGATCGGCATAACAGACGATTGGGCTTGTCTCGACCTCCGTCGATGGACGACCGTTCATCTTCGACTTCGCGCAGATTTGCTAAGTCCATTTTAGCTTACTCTTCGTCCAGTAAAGGACAACAATAAGATATCGAGTATATGGATACGCTCCTCAAAGCATATTCTGTTTCAGGTCCATTAGCACTTGATCTCGGCAGCTTTATCGCTAACGTAGGGGCATTTGTAAGCCGCTCACACGCTGTAATATTCGGCGATGGCGTCCCAGGCGGCGGTTTCGCTCCAGCCAGGAATGGTTGTCGCGTCGGTATTGATGCGGACGGCCGGTTCGGGGAACTCGGTCTGATGTGCCAGGACGACGCGGCAATCGAGCCGGCTGCGCTGGCCGATCTCGCGCGCGAAGCGCTCGGCAAAGGCACCCTGGGTCTCGACATAGCCGCTCGGGTTGGTGCGCATAAAGCCGGCGCCGGCCGCGACCTGTTCGGCAAAGACGGCGTAAGCCCCGGCCAGCAGATCGACATGGATGTTGTCGCGAACATAAGCCGGGGTGCGCACCTCGGCGGCCTCACCGGCGCGCCACTGGCGGATCAGATAGGCGCAGAAGCGCGGCTCCTCGAACGGGCCGAACGGGTTCGGGATGACGAATTTGCCAAGCGCCATGCCGGCCGCCTCGCAATAAAACCGTACGAGATCGGCGGTCAGGCCCTTTGACAGCCCGTAGGGCGAGAAGGCCCGCAACGGGGCGGTTCCGGCGCCTTCGTCGGCTTCGAAGACGGCTCCCGGTCAGCACCACGCCGCGCAATCCACGCATCGCTCCGAGGACTTCGCCAAAGTTGCGGGTGTTGGCGGCAAGCGCGCCCGCGACGTCAAAGGCGGGCGAGCGATAGTCGCCGACCTCGGCGGCATGATGACACAACAGATCCCAGCTTCCCGAGCGGCACAGGTCGAGAAATCTGTCATCGCCAAATGAGACGCCAAAGCTGCATTCGGCAACCTCGGCGAGCTGCGCCACCCGCACTGCCCGCACATCGGCACGATAGTCGCTGCATCCGCGGCGCAACGGCGCCATCACGTGATGGCCGGCGGCGGCGAGCGACCGGGCAAACCATAGGCCGGTGAACGAACTGGCCCCGGTCAGCAGAACCCTCACCGGCAACCCCGCAACGCGGCGGCATCAGGCCCGGCGGGATCAAAGTCGGGCCATTCGCGATCCTTGGCCGACATCTCCTCGGGCGGCATCGGCCAGCGAATCGCGAATTGCGGATCGTCAAACCGCACCCCGCGCTCGGTTGCCGGCGAGTAGAAGGCGCTGACCAAATAGAGCGCTTCGGCGTCGTCGGTCAACGTCAGGAAACCGTGGGCGAAACCGCGCGGGACGTACATCATGACACGGTTTTCGGCGCTGAGATCGGCCCCGAACCATTTCAAATAGCTCGGGCTGTCGGGCCGCAAATCGATGATGACATCGTGCAGCGCGCCGCGGATGCAGCGCACCACTTTGACCTCGGCGGCGGGTGGCAACTGTAGATGCATGCCGCGCAAGGTTCCGCGCGCCGCGGTCAGCGAGTTGTTCACCTGGACGAACCGGGTTTCGAGCCCGGCCTCGGCAAACTCGCGCTCGCAAAAAAAACGGGCGAAAAAGCCGCGATGGTCGCCGCGCTTTTCGAGTTCGATCAGGTAGGCGCCTTCGAGTGGCGTTGGGACGAATTTCACGCCGCCGCCCCCGGCAAAGCATGCTGCCACCGCAGTGACGGCGTCAGCATCCCTTGCGAGATCAGCCGGTCGAGCGTCTTCAGCCGGATCAGCGGTGAGTTGCGGAAATCCTTGTCGGCAAAACCCATGCTTTGGAGGCCGGATTTGCAGCCGGGCGATGCTGTCGCTCGAGTGTCGAGGCGGGCTGGTGCTCAGGCGCAAGCCGCCGAAACAGCGAAAAATCGACCCGGTAAGAACGCTTGTCGGGCGGCGCCTGGCGATTGATCGAAAGCCCGGTTCCCGGCACCGCTTCCGCCACTGCCTCCGCCAGATCCTTGACCTGATAATTCCACGTGATCCGATCCGGCATTGACCGATAGCATCTCGCCACCCGCCGCGGCATCGCGCGTGATTGCCCATTCGATCGCTCGCGCCATGTCGCTGACGTCGATCAGCGGCCGCCACGGCGTTCCGTCCGAAAGCACCGAGACCTCGCCCGCTGGCGAGCGCGCAGGCGACAAAATCGTTGAGCACGAGGTCGAGCCGCAAGCGCCCGCTCATGCCGCAGGCGGTCGCAAATCGCAGGCAGGTAATTGTCATGCCGGCGGCGTTCATGCCCGCGAGGCCGCGTTCGGTCGCGACCTTGGAGCGGGCATAGGCGGTCAGCGGATTAACCTCGTCATCTTCCCGCCGCGGGCCGCCCTCGGCGAAACCATAAATCGAGCACGACGAGGCAAAGACAAAGGCGCGCACGCCAGCCTCTCGCGCGAGCCGGGCGAGACGCAGGCTCGCCTGCGCATTGATCTCGTCGGTGACCTGCTCGAACCGGTTTCCCATCGGGTCGTTCGACACCGCCGCCAGATGAACAACAGCGTCGACCCCGTCGAGTAGTTGCGGTGAGATATCGCGGACATCACCGTAATATTGCCGGGTCAATTGCGTTTCAGGCAACGCTTCGACGCCAGTCAGGCAATGCGCGAAAAATCCGACTATCATACCCAATAAGTTCAGCTGTCGGCATGACGCTGCGCAAATGCCGAATCGAGCATCGCGCCGACATAACCCAAATTACCGGTAATCAGGATTCGCATGCGGCAACCGTTTACCAGATCTTCCAAGGCGCTCGTCCCCCCGACCCATAATTCCTCAAGGTACCGCTTGTCGCGCAGCGTATCCATCGGCTGCCAAAAGCCGTGGTGGTAATAAACTGTCAGCTGGTCGTCTGCCGCCAGCCGTTCCATCGGCTCGCGTTCCCAGATCGAAGCATCGCCGTCGATGTAGTCGCCGATTTGTGGTGACAGGACAAAAAATCCGCCATTTATCCAACCGCCATCACCAATTGGCTTTTCCTGAAAGCCAGTGACGCGGTTGCCGTCGAGCCGTAACGAGCCGAAGCGTCCGGGCGGCTGTGTGGCTGTGACGGTCGCCAGACGCCGCTCCTCGCGGTGGAGAGCGATCGCTTTGGAAATATCGACATCGCCGACGCCATCGCCATAGGTCAGACAGAAGGCAGGATCCTCGGAGACGAATGGGCAGGATTCGCTTTATGCGCCCTCCAATCATTGTCTCATCGCCGGTGTTGATCAGAGTAACCCGCCACGGTTCGACCGATGCCTGATGGATGTGCATCGAATTGTCGCGCATGTCGAAGGTGACATCGGAATTATGCAGGAAATAATTGGCAAACCATTCTTTGATTACGTAGCCCTTGTAGCCAAGGCAGACGATAAATTCGTCGATGCCGTGCGCCGTGTAAATTTTCATAATATGCCATAAGATCGGTTTGCCGCCGATCTCGACCATTGGCTTTGGGCGTTGTTCGGTCTCCTCGGCAAGCCGAGTGCCGAGACCACCTGCAAGAATCACAGCTTTCACGGAAACTCCCCCACACCTTCTCGGCTGTTTATCATATGACGGAATTTTTAGGCAAGCGGAGGGCTCGGTTGAGGATGGGGCTAGATCGTGTCACGCGCCGATCAAGCCCGAATCCTGGGCCGCCTCAGCCCATAGTGCTCGCGGTTATGTCTGCGCGGCCGCCCGATCGCTCAGACACGCCGCCGTTGCGCCTCGGCTTACTTGTTTATCAAAGAGGTGTGAAAGCTACAGATGCTTGCGTGCAGGCACGCGACGCCAAAGCCCAAATTGGCCTGCGCCCGAGCCGTTTTGCCTCTATCGGCACGCAGCACGGGATCACGAGCGATGTTCAACAAGGCCTCTTTCAAAGCGCCGGAATCGCGCGGCGGGACGACAAAACCCGCGTCACGCGCGACAAGACCGTTATCGCCGACATCAGTCACGATGACAGGCAAGCCGCAGGCCATCGCCTCGCTCAGCGCCACCGAGGTGCCCTCGCCAAAATGCGACGCGAGCATGAAGATCTCCGCTGCCGAATATAGCGCGGGCATATCGTCGCGGCGTCCGAGCAGGCGACGTTGCGGACCCGGCGGCAAGTGCTCGGTGCCTTCTCCGACAGCGATCAAGCCAAATGTTGCGATCGGCCACCGCACTGGTGGCTGCGAGCACCCCGGCCCAGTTTTTCATCGGATCATTCCGACCCACCGCGATTACCACAACCGCGTCATCCGGCAATCCCAGCGACCGGCGAACCGCCGCGCGCGACACCGGATCGAAGCGAAACTTGTCCAGATCGATCCCGTTGGAAACCAAGTGGGTTCGCCGCGACCGGAAGCCGAATTCCCGATGGGCATTGAGAGCGATCCGGCTGTTGTAGAAAATGCCGTCGGCGAACGGCGACAACATTGCGCTGGCGCGAACGGCACGGCGCACCCGCCGCGGATAGCAGGTGAAATCCGGGAGGGTGCCGTAGTATGCCCCAGGCTAGCCGTGGCCGCGGCAGGACACCCGACAGCCAGATCGCCGCCATTGCAGCAAGATTTGCGTGGTAGAGCCAGCCTTGCACGATGCGTGGCCGCTGTCGCCGTATCAGATGCGCTAATTTCAGCAGCCCTGGCGCCGACCAGTTCCCGCGCCGCATATCGAGCCCGACCACCTGCACCCCGATCCGGGCAAACCGCTCGCGCATCGGACCATCGGACATCAGGCTCGCCACCGAGGGCGTTCGGCCGCACCGCATGTCCTCGCGACACAGCTCCCACAGCAGCATCTCGGCGCCCCCGACCTCGAGTCCGGTCATGATATGGACCACGTCGCTTGTAATCGTATGGGGTGATCTTGCTGGATCGGACGGGCAACGGGTTGGGCGAGACGTACTCACAGGGCGATCGGTAACCTAATCCGGGGCGCGCGTGAATGATGCTGATCCGCCACCTGGTCTCCGACGCAACTGTGAAATTTCCGATAGTGGCCAGGGCGAAGGTAGAGCCTTAGACCGCAGCCGCCAATCGCGAGCAGCTCTGCAAACGCGGCGGCGTGATTCGTTATGGTCGGTACTCTTAAGACGACACCACTCACCCAGTGGAGACGCTCTACGCGTATTGTCGCCAGCCACTCGCGCCTTTCGCCCATAGGGACGTCCAATTGCCGTAAATGACGAGCGCAGGCCGCGCGGAATGCGGTTGTTGGTAAAGCAGGTTCCAGGCCCGATGAAGACATCGTCGCCGATTTCGAACTCCTTCCCACACCACCGCCTGGTTCTTGATGGTCACGCGGTCGCCGATCTGCGCCCCGGTTTCGACATCACGGAAGCGGTTCTTGACGATGTGGAAGGGGCGCTCGACCCCCGCTTTCGCGGGGGCAGGCTCCGGACCCCGCACCTGCGCCAGCGCCCGCTCCTCCGGCTCGGCCAGAGCCCGCAGGGCTGTTGGCAGGGCCTTGATGATGCCGCGCTTGACCGCGATGTTCCACGACACCGCGCCCCCGGCGTGTTCGGGGCGCTTGGCCGCCCCGCTGTAGCCGGCATCGGCGAACTCCGCTTTCTGCTCGCCGTGCAACACCGCCGCCATCCGGGTGATGTCGGCCGCGTTGGCGGCGGTGCCGATGAGCGAGTGCACCACACCAGAGGCGACATCCACCCCGATATGCACCATCATCCCAAAATGCCACTGATTGCCCTTCTTGGTCTGGTGCATCTCGGGATCGCGCGCTTTCTCCTTATTCTTGGTCGAGGTCGGGGCGGCGATGATGGTGGCATCGGTCCTCGCCAAAGCGGGCATCATACCCCGGCCTCCGTGTTTCGTCTTGGAAGACTGGCGTGATGGTGCTCGGCTGCGGCATGCTATCGAATGGTTGCAGCGGCGGCTGCGATAGGATGCGCAGTTCCTCCCGGTAGTCCATGGGAGGGATCCGCGTGCCCGCACCGCGACCCCCGCTGCTCTGGCGGGGTGGCGTGCGGGAGGGGCCTGTGGACCCACCGGGGCGAGCGTCTCCCGGACGCTATCCCGGCGCCGCAACCGACCGATCAAGGGGAGTGCCGGTTGATGGACCTCAAGCTCCACGCCAACGCCACCACCACCCCGCGCATCCGCGCTTACATCCAGAACAGCCGCGCGACCAATGCGGCGCTGGAGCGCGAACTCGGCATCCACAGCCGCACCGTCGCCCGCTGGAAAGCCCGCCAGGAGGTCACCGACCGCTCGACCCGGCCGCACCGGCTCAACACCTCGCTGACGCAGTGGGAAGAAGCCCTGGTGATCGAATTGCGCCACGGGTCAAGCCCGTGGGCTGAAGGCCACGCAGCCTCGGTTTGCCTCTTGACGATATCGTCGAGGCGATGCGGCGCTGTCTCAACCCCGAGCTGTCGTGCGGTGCCGTCCACCGCTGCTTGCAGGGTCACGGGATCTCCGCCCGCCTCACCCCCGAGAAAGCTCCGGCGGTTGCGTTTCACACCGACGCGCCGGCCGGCTTCATTCCACATCGACGTCAAATACCTGCCGCCGCTCAACCGCTGCCGCAGTTACGCTTATGTTGCAAGCGACCGCGCCACCCGCTTTGTTTATCTCGAGATCCTGCCCGATCGCCGCGCCGTCACCGCCGCGGCCTTCCTGCAGCGCTTTCTCGACAGCTTTCCACTCGAGGTTCATACCGTCTTGACCGATAACGGCTCCGAATTCACCGACCGTTTCGCCGTCGACAAAAAGGGCAAGCCCCACGACAAACCGTCCGGCGATCACGCCTTTGATCGCCTTTGCGCTCACCAGTCGATCACTCACCGCCTGATCCGCCCGTTTCGCCCGCAAACCAACGGCATGATCGAGCGCTTCAACCGCCGCCTCGGCGAACACCTCGACCGTGTGCCGCAGAACCGCACCGCTCATCACCGCCGCTTTCACGATCACGCCGAACGCGACGCCTACCTGCACGACTTCGTCGCCGACTACAATCACACCCGCCTGCGATGCCTCGGCTATCTCGCCCCCGCCGAACTCCTCGCTAAACTCGCGGGACACAACACGAAAGCCGGGGGCAGGCTTTTTCGCGCCGCGTCGGCTTTTTCTTGCGCGCGTCCTTCGCCCGCAAAAAGCTCCCCTGCCGCCGCATCGCCCTACCTTCGCTCCCCGCGGACCCGGCCAATTCTACCCGACGCGCACCCTCAATCCCGACCTATTAAAGGAAGCGCGGAAAACGTAGTCACACCGATGCTTGCCAGCGACCTCGCACATCTCGCCATGGGGACTGTCGGGTATGGGCCCTTCAACCTCGTTGAGTTCAAGAGCCTTTCTCGCTCTGTACACCAACTCCGTGACCGCATGGGTCGACGGTCACCTTGTGGGGCTCGCCAACGAGAAATGTCTATCCCTAGCGACCCTGATAGAAGCGCTGACGGAGATAACGGCAGCGAACCCAGATCGGCGAGACATGGTGCATTGCGCTCAGATCGCGGATATATGTAAACGAATTCTCAATAACACCCAATTCCTACCCCCGGATGGAGGTGGCGGCTGCACGCCAACCCAGCGGCGGATCGTCAAGCGGCTGGGACAATGAGGATGTGCTCGACAGGATGCAGGACCGGCTCGACCGCATGCCCGAGGACACCCGTTCGGGACCTCAAAGCCTGGATGGGAGCCCCCCACTTCCAGACCCGGACCCTTGGACAAGGTCCGAACCGAGATGAGCCCCCACGTCCTGGCCTATAACCTGAAGCGAATGATCGAGATCTTTGCTGTCGGGCCGCTGATGGTGGCGATCAGAGCCTGATCGCCTCGCTCAAACCGCAATCACAACCGGCGTTCGGCCGTCACGGCCAGAAAACCCGGCGCATCGCCCACACCAATATTTACCGCGATTTACTGCAGTTATCGACGCTTCCGACGCGCTCCACATTAAATTAATACCAGACGGTCGGCATCAACGATCGAAAATCAGCTCTACTGTGGAACTGCAGGAGATTACCGATGACGAGTTTGGAGCCTTTGGAAGCGAATATCAAACACAATAACCGCAATGATTCCGTGCGAAGCGATTCGCCAAAACCGGGTTCAGTCGACCAATCTCTTAATAACGATATTTTAGCCCTGATGCCGCGCCTGACGCGCTACGCCCGGGCGCTGACGCGCGATATCAGTGCGGCAGACGATCTCGTCCAGGATTGTCTGACGGCCGCTCTGAGAAAAATCCATTTGTGGGAACCAGGGACCGATCTGCGCGCCTGGCTGTTCACGATACTTCACAACCAGCAGATCAACCGGCTGCGCCGCGACGCGCGCCACCGCGCCAGCATCAATCTGCAGAAATCGTATCGAACACTGACGACCCTGCCCGATCAGACTATGCGACTTGAGCTTCGTGACGTTGAACGCGCCCTTGCGCAACTGCCGGAGGACCAACAGTCGCTCATTCTGGGGATCGGGCTCGAGGGCATGCGCTACGAAGACGCCGCTTCGGCGTTCAATATCCCGCTCGGCACCGTGCGGTCGCGCATCGCTCGCGGCCGCGAGAGGCTGCGTTCGCTAACCGAGCGCTTTCCTGCAAAAGACGCCAGTTCGAGCCATTACACTGCCCCACCGCCCGCGACGGCCAACTGACAACCGCTCCAACCAATCCCCGCCAAGCCTGTTTGAAGGCAACGTTCACAAGAGGTCGCGCAATGAAAATCTTGTCTCTTCCGATCGCTGCGATCGGTCTCTCGGCGTGTTTCGCGAGCACCTCAGTCGATGCGCAGGAGCGTTCGATCGAGCCTCCTCTGCATCTGCACGCCGTTAATCCCAGCATGTCACTGACCGCGCCGGCCAACAATCCTCTGCAAGAGCAGATGCGAGAGGATTACGCCACTGGCCTGATGAACGACCAGCGTGAGTTGCTGCAGCAGAACCCATCGGGTGCGACCCGCCAAGAGCGGGCGATCGAACAACAACTCAACGGCTACACGCCGCGTTAATCGACAACCGTGATGCCCGGCTGCTGCGGAGGGCAACGGGGTGAGATCACTTGACCCGTCCGCTGGCGGGAACCGCCTGCCAGCCAGCATTGCAGCATTCCATAGGGGTAATAGCCGATGGGATCAAAGCTGTAATACCAGGTTTAAGGCTCGCCATAGTCATGATATCCTAGTCGGCATAAAGACCTCACCAGGTCCAGCCCAGTCCTACAAATATTGACGGAACTTTTGGCGTCAATCTCTTAGTTCTGTGAAGCCAAAAGATCGCCGATCTTACAAGTTTTTACCTTATTTCACTCAGGCTAGGTCAGAGTCGCCCTTAAATCTGCTGATGTACGCACGGCAAAAGCGTTCTCTGCGGTTCGGGGAACGGAACTACCGGAAGGAGCCCGAGTTTAAGCTGGGCTTACAGTGATCGGGGGCAGTGCTTGGGTATCGTTCGCTTTGCGCTCAAATATCCGCATACCTTTTATGTGGTAGCGGCGCTGATTTTGTTTCTCGGCGTGACCGCGGCGCTCGAAATGCCAACTGACATTTTCCCTGAGATCAATATCCCAGTGGTCTCGGTGATCTGGCAGTACACCGGTCTCGACACCACCGAGATGGAGCAGCGCGTCACTACTTACAGCCAGTACGCGATCAGCTCCAACGTCAACGGTATCCGGGACATCGAGGCCGAGACGGTCAACGGCATATCGGTGCAGAAGATCTATTTTCAGCCCGATGTGAACCTCGATCTGGCGATCTCGCAGATCGTTGCGGCAACAAACTCGATCCGCGCGTTGATGCCGACCGGGATCGAGCCGCCGGTTGTCGTGCAATACAGCGCATCGGCTGTGCCGGTCCTGCAAATCGCTCTCAGCTCCGATAATTTGAGCCAGGCGGCGCTCTATGACTACGGTATCTACCGGTTGCGGCAAACGCTGGCGCCGATACACGGGGTCACGTTGCCGACACCCGCGGGCGGCAAATACCGCCAGATCATGGTCGACATCGACCAGACCAAGCTGCTGTCCAAGGGCCTCACACCACTGCAGGTCGTGAACGCGGTCAACGCGCAAAACCTGACCTTGCCCGGCGGCGACGAGAAGATTGGCAAGACCGATTACACCGTTCGCACCAATTCGATGCCGCCGACGATCGAGGCGCTCAACGACATCCCGGTCAGCTATGCGAACGGCGCCACCGTGTTCCTGCGGGACATCGGTCATGTGCGCGACGGCAATCTGGTGCAGCAAAACATCGTGCGGGCCGACGGCAAGCCCTCGGTCCTGCTCAGCATCATCAAAAACGGCAACGCGTCGACCTTGACGGTCGTCGACGCCGTGAAGCACATGCTGAATATCGCGCGGGCCGCAGCACCCCCCGGCATGGTCATCAAATCGCTGTTCGACCAGTCGGTGTTCGTCACCCAAGCGCTGGTTGCCGTGCTGCGCGAAGGGGCGATCGCCGCCGGGCTCACGGCGCTGATGATCCTCCTCTTCCTCGGTTCGTGGCGGCCAACGATCGTCGTCGTGATCTCGATCCCGCTGGCGATGCTGACCTCGCTCATTGTGCTCTATTTCCTCGGCGAAACGATTAACACGATGACGTTGGGCGGGTTGGCGCTCGCGGTCGGCATTCTGGTCGATGATTCGACCGTCACGATCGAGAATACCTACCGCCTGCTCGACGAAGAAAAGATGCCGCTGCCAAAGGCGACATTGCATGGCGCCGCCGAAATCGCGATGCCGACACTGGTCTCCACTCTGGCGATCAGCTGTGTCTTTACCTCAGTGATATTTCTTGAAGGGCCTGCGAAATATTTGTTCACACCGCTTGGCCTCGCGGTCGTCTTCGCGATGCTCGCGTCTTACTGTCTGTCGCGCACCCTGACGCCGATCACGATTGGCCAACTACTCAAAAGTCAACAACACAGCGGGCCGGATGAAAATTCTGGAGAAGGTTTTTTCTCCCGCTTCCACGCGTCGTTCGAGCGCGGGTTCGAGCATTTGCGCGAGGGATATGTCAGGCTGCTCACGACGCTGCTAACCTGTCGGGCCATTGTCCCGATCGTCGCCATCCTGGTGCTGTCGCACGGCGCCGTGATGCTCACTTTTGTCGGCCGCGATTTTTATCGGCGATCGATAGCGGCATGATCCAGCTCCATGTGCGCGCGCCGGCGGGCACCCGCATCGAGGTGACCGAGCAGATCTTTCAACAGGTCGAGGACAAGATCCGCCAAGTCATTCCGCCAAGGGACCTGAATTTGATCGTCGACAATTTCGGAGTGCCGGCACGCTCCTATAACTGGGCGTTCGCCGACGGCACCACGATTGCCGTCAATGCCGGCGTGATCATGGTGTCGCTCAATGACGGCCACGCCCCGACCTCCAATTACGTCCGTAAATTGCGGCAAGTATTGCCGGCGGCGTTCCCCCAGGACTTGTTCTATTCCCAGCCCGCCGATATGGCGACGCAGATCCTGAATTTCGGGCTCACTGCGCCGATCGACGTACGCACCGTCGGCTATGACCGGGTCAAAAATTTGCAGGTTGCCGAGGAGTTGCGCCGACGTATCGCCGCCATCCCGGGCATCGTCGACGCGCATCTGCAGCAGGAGGTCTATGCGCCCGATTTCTATGTCAAGATCGATCGTGCGCGGGCACTGCAGTTCGGCCTTAACGTCAGCGAAATCGGCAACAACATCACGACGAGCCTCAGTTCCTCCGAGCAGGTCCAGCCCAATTTCTGGACCGATCCGCACAACGGCATTCCCTATTACATCACGGTGCAGACACCCCAATACCAGCTCAGCTCGCTGAACGATCTCGGCAACACGCCAGTCACCACCCTGACGGCGCCACCGGCAACCCAACCGGTTCCCGGAGAGCTCGGCAATCTGGCGACCTCCACGCCGGTCAGCACGACGACCGCGCCGGGGGCAACACTGCCGGTTCCGGCTGAGCTGCGGAATGTGGCGACCTTCACGCGCAACTCGGTGCCAGGCAGCGCCAACGAGGCCAACATCCAGCCGGTCTACGAGGTCTATGCCAATACCCAAGGCCGCGATCTCGGCAGCGTCGCGAATGACATCGACAAGGCGACGGCCGATCTCAAGAAAGAGCTTTCGCCCGGCAACACGATCCAGGTCACCGGCCAAATCGACAGCATGAACCAAGCCTTCCGTGACATGACCATCGGGTTGCTGTTCGCGGCTGTGTTCGTCTACGCGCTGATGGTCGTCAATTACCAGAATTTCGGCGACCCGTTTGTCGTGATCCTGGCCTTGCCCGCGACTTTCTGCGGCATCGTCACGATGCTGTACATCACCGATACGACGCTCAGCGTGCCCTCGCTGATGGGGGCAATCATGGCGGTCGGCGTCGCTTCCGCAAACTCGATCCTGCTCGTCACTTTCGCGCGCGAGCAGCAACTGGCCGGCATGAAGGCGTTTGATGCCGCGATCTCGGCCGGGCACACCCGTATCCGACCGGTGCTGATGACCGCCACCGCAATGATCGTCGGCATGATCCCGATGGCGATCGGTGGCCCAGGCGAGGAGCAGAATGCGGCGCTCGCCCGCGCCGTCATCGGTGGACTGTTGTTCGCAACCCCGACGACCCTGCTCGTCGTGCCCTACCTGTTTGCATTGCTGCGCAAGGGCAATGACGGCAAACCGGCCCACGGCGTCTTCGTGGAGGTGCCCGAATGAACGACCTCGAGCAACCACAGCTGCTCAAGGAGCCGCCGCCGCGGCCAGCGCTACCGCCACCCGGTCACGAGGGGACGCCACCGCCTCCGAGCCGGCCATCGAGACCGGGCGGGATCGGACGTCGGCTCTTCGGGCTCAGCGCAATTGTGCTTCTCGTGGGGGCGCTCGCTCTCGGTATCTGGCAGCATTACCAGCAGTACCGGCAGGTGAAGGATGCCGCTCAGCAGCAGGCCGACTTTGTCCCGACGGTGCGTGTCGAGGATGTCGGACAGCATCTCGGCCGAATAGACGTGACGTTACCCGCGACGACGCTTGGCTTCGAGGCCGCAAATATCTACGCCCGCGCCAGCGGTTATGTGCGGAAGCGCTATGTCGATATCGGCGATCACGTCAAGGCTGGGCAGCTCCTCGCCGAGATCACGGCACCCGAGATCGAGGACCAGATCGCCCAATATCAGAACAGCCAAGCAGCGGGCCAGGCGACAACACTGCAGAACCAAGCTCAACGCGCGTTGGACAGAGTGACCCGGGCGCGCGATTCAGTGCTCGTTAAGCAGGGCTGGGTAACGCTGCAGCAGGGCGACGTCGACGCCTACACTTTACAAGCGCAGCATAACGCGACAAATGCAGCTCATTTCAATACCGCGGCGACCCAGGCACAGCTGGCCTATTACAGTCAGCAGAAGGCTTATCTGCAGGTCGTAGCGCCGTTTGATGGAGTGATCACCGAGCGCAACATCGATAACGGCAGCCTCATTACGGCTAATGCGACCGGCGGCACCGCGATGTTTTCAATGACCCAGAGCGATGTGATCCGAATCTGGGTGTATGTGCCGCAGGACGACGCGTTTGGCGTGAAGCCTGGGATCGAGGCCGTTATTCGCGTGCCAGCGATGCCAAACTTGACCCTCCATGGCAAAGTGACGCGGACCGCTGACGCCCTGCAGCCGGGGACGCGGACGTTGCTGACCGAGGTCGATGTACCAAACCGGGACGGCGCCCTCCAACCCGGGGTCTATTGCACCGTCGAGCTGAAAATCCCACGCACATCGCCGGCGCTGATCGTGCCCGCTTCGGCGCTGATCTTCAATCAGAACGGCATGCAGGTCGCAGTTGTCGAAAAGGGTGTGGTCCACCTGCACAAAATCACGATCACGACCGATTACGGCACCGAGGTCGAGGTCAGCGAGGGCGTCAAACCCGGCGATCAGGTCGTTCTGCAGCCGCCGGTCAATGTGGCCGATGGCGACAAGGTGCACACAATCATTGTGCCGCCATCGCCGACATAACAGCCGTGTAACCCGACCCTGTACCTGGCGTTCCACGATGGCGATCGCTCAGAGAGGAACATCTTCGTTTCGGTGCACAGACCAGATGCCTTTTATCTGATAGCGCATTCCACACCTTATCTGACCTTGGAGATGAGGCGATCGCAGTAGTTACGCACCGCAGCGGCGAGCTGCGGCTGTCTGCCGGTTGCATCTGACGAGCTTGCATCGGCAGTTGGCTGCCCCGGCACCGTTTGCCGGACTACCCCCGGCATTTTACGAACATTTACTCAGATTAACTGGCTACTGAGCACCAGCGGTGTAAGTAAAGGCCAGACCTGTGACTAGGGCTGACAAATTGGCGACCCGGTCGCCCGTTGATTATTGGGGGCAATTGACAGTGACTGAAACAGCAAACGTTTCGG
Source organism: uncultured Alphaproteobacteria bacterium (assembly GCA_963777435.1). GTDB lineage: Bacteria > Pseudomonadota > Alphaproteobacteria > ATCC43930 > CGMCC-115725 > AP-15. The sequence continues at coordinate 654,014 of CAVZQT010000002.1, read as the reverse complement.
CGCGGGCACTGGCGGCCGAGTTCATCGGCACCTTCGCGCTAATTTTCATTGGTGCCGGGTCGGCAATAGCGCTCACGTCAACCATGATCCGCCCGTCGCATTCGCGCATGGCCTGACGATCCTGGTGTTTGTCGCGGCATTTGGCGATATCAGCGGCGGCCATTTCAATCCCGCGGTTACAATCGGGCTCGCAACAGCGGGAGTGTTTCCAAGCCGACGCGTCACGTCGTATCTCGTCGCCCAACTCGCCGGCGCCATCGTCGCCGCCTGGGTCCTTCTGCTGGCGTATGGCGGGCCGGTCAACAATCTGGGCGCCACACTGGTCGACACGCAGCGCATCACCTTCGGCGGCGCCTTCATGTTCGAGGCTGTCGGCACGGGCTTTCTGGTCAGCGTCGTTCTGCACACCGCCGTGCGCAACCCCAGCCAACTCGCCCCGGTCGCAATCGGATTGACGATCACCGCCTGCATTCTCGGCTTTGGCCTACTGACCGGCGGCAGTGTCAACCCGGCGCGGACGATCGGGCCAGCAGTGGCAGTCGGTCTTTATCAAGAAGTCCCGCTCTACGTTGCGGCCCAGTTGGTGGGTGCGATCTTTGCCGGCGCGCTGTATCGCTGGTTCTGGGCGCAGCCGGGCACATTGGCAGATGTGCCTGTGCAGCCTGGTATTGCGGCTGAATAGAGCCGGCAAAACTCCACATGAGAGATGACAAATAACATTTAGGAGCCATTCATGTCCGCATCAAAGCCTTTCACCAATGCCACCGGTGAGCCGGTCGCCGACAACACCAACATCATGACCGCTGGTCCGCGCGGGCCGGCGCTATTGCAAGACATTTGGCTGATCGAAAAGCTGGCGCATTTCGACCGCGAAGTGATCCCTGAGCGGCGCATGCACGCCAAGGGCTGGGGCGCCCACGGCACCTTCACGGTGACGCACGATATCACCCGGTTTACCAAGGCAAAGATCTTCAGCGCGATCGGCAAACAAACACCGATGTTCGTCCGCTTCTCGACGGTCGCCGGCGAGCGTGGAGCCGCCGACGCCGAGCGCGACATCCGTGGCACCGCATTGAAGTTCTACACCGAGGAAGGCAACTGGGACATTGTCGGCAATAACACCCCGGTATTCTTTTTCCGCGATCCGCTGCGTTTCCCCGACCTCAACCATGCGATCAAACGCGACCCGCGCACCGGGCTGCGTAGTGCCGACAACAACTGGGATTTCTGGACCTTGCTGCCGGAAGCATTGCACCAGGTCACGGTCGTCATGTCCGACCGCGGCATCCCAAAGAGCTTCCGCAATATGCACCTCTTTGGCAGCCATACCTTTTCGATGATCAATGCTGCGAACGAGCGGGTCTGGGTCAAATTCCATTTCCGTACCCGCCAGGGCATTGCCAACCTCAGCGATGCGGATGCCGAAGCCCTCGTCGCCAAGGACCGCGAAAGCCATGGTCGCGACCTTCTCACTGCGATCGACACCGGCAACTTCCCGCGCTGGACGCTCTTCATCCAGGTAATGACGGAAGCGCAGGCAAAGACCCACCGCCACAATCCGTTCGATCTGACCAAGGTCTGGCCAAAGGCCGAATATCCGCTGATCGAGGTCGGCGTAATGGAGCTCAACCGTTATCCCGAAAACTATTTTGCTGAAGTCGAGCAGGCGGCGTTCTCGCCGGCGAACATCGTCCCCGGCATCGGCTTCTCGCCTGACAAGATGCTGCAAGGGCGGCTGTTTTCCTATGGCGACGCGCAGCGGTATCGGCTCGGCATCAACTTCAACCACATCCCGGTCAATGCGCCGCAATGCCCGTTCCACAGCTATCATCGCGACGGCGCCATGCGCACCGACGGCAATCTCGGCCGCACCCTTTCCTTCAATCCCAATAGCGACGGGCTGTGGGACAACCAGCCCGATTTCGCCGAGCCGCCATTGCCGCTCGAGGGCGAGGCGGCGCATTACGATCACCGCCTCGTCGATGATCACTGGGAGCAGCCGGGCAATCTCTTTCGGCTGATGAGGCCCGCCCAGCAGCAGGTCCTGTTCGACAATACCGCTCGCGCGATGGGCGAGGCGCGCCGACACATCAAGGAGCGCCACATCGCCAATTGCCGACGCGCGGACCCGGCCTATGGCGAGGGCGTCGCACGAGCGCTCGGTTTCGATCTCAAACAGGCGGCGGAATAACCGGTCTTAGTCCAGGTTCGCGCAACCAACGCAATTCCTGCAGAAGGATCTCGCTAATGTACCGCACCGGCAATACCTTGCCGCAGCAGACCCGATCGAGATCGGTCGCTTTGCTCAATCGTCACCTCGCCGGCGCCATTGATCTCCACGCGCGGGTCAAGCAAGCGCACTGGAACGTCCGTGGTCCCGCCTTCGGCGCGATCCACGAGCTGCTCGAAGAGGTTGCGGAAGTCATCGAAGAGTACTCGGACCTAATCGCCGACCGGGCTGCTACCCTCGGTGGTCACGCCCAGGGAACAGTTCAGACCGCGGCGAAGCAGACGTTTCTTGAGCCGTACCGGTTAGGGGGCGGCGGTACCGAGGGGCATATAGCAGCGGTGACGTCAGCACTGGCGGGCTTCAGCGACTCGTTGCAGATCGCGATTGATCAGAGCTACTCGGTCTGCGACATCGAAACGTCAGACCTGTTCACCGAGGTCTCGCGCGGCATCGACTACCAACTCTGGCTTGTCGAGTTGCACAGCCGGCTTCAGCAGCGCAATAAAGCGCCACTGTCGGGCTGGGATAGCTGGATCCGGATTGCGGCCGCGGCATCGTCCGTGCTCGGGGGTTGAGGCTGGCGCTCGCTACCAAACAAGCAGCCCGAGACCACCAGGAAGAACTCTCAGACCTGACCCAGCAGGAGCTGTTGGCGCTCGCCATCGCCCTGGAGGAGGAGGACAGCCGCACCTATAGCGACCTCGCCGATGCGATCGGCGACACCTATCCCGGAACAGCACAAATGTTTTCCGCGATGGCTCAAGAGGAGGACGGCCACCGCCACCGCCTCCTCGACCTCTACCGCGACAAGTATGGCGATCACATCCCGCTAATCCGCCGGCAAGACGTGAAGGGCTTCATTGAGCGCAAGGCGTTGTGGCTGGCGCGGCCGCTCGGCCTCGAAAAGGTGCTCGCCCAGGCGGAGCTGATGAGGCTGAAAGTAAGCGCTTCTACCTAGCGGCAGCACGTCATTCGACCGAGGCCGCGATCCGTCAGCTGCTCGGCGACCTCGCGGCCGAAGAGCGCCGCCACGGGGCCCGGGCCGAGGAACTCGAGACGCAATACGTGCCGGCCGAGGTCGAGTAGGAGGAGGGTGAATCCGAGCGCCGGCTATTCCTGTTGCAGATCGTGTAGCCGGGTCTCGCCCGGCTGATGGACGGTTCGGTCTCTACCCTGGCGCCGCTCTTCGCGGCCGCTTTCGCCACACGGCAGACCAAGCCGACCTTTCTCGTTGGACTTGCCGCCGCGATCGGCGCCGGGATTTCGATGGGGTTTGCCGAAGCCTGGTCCGACAACGGCTGGTTGAGCGGGCGCGGCAGCCCGCGGGCCCGCGACTATGCCGCGGCGGTGCTCGTCTATTCTGCAACGCGTCATGAATGCATTCGAACAATATCGAGAAACCACCGCTCGTACTGCTCGACCATAGGGCTGCCGCAGCTGTTGGGAGCGGCATTGAATTTACCAGAATTAACCCGCAGCACGCCTGTTGCGGCTGGCGTCCAATAACACATACGGGAGCATCGACGTCGGGCGCAAATGGCGTGCCCGACGAAACAATGGAGCAGAGCCATGAATATAAGGTATCTATTGAATGGCATGGCGGTTGCCGCCGCACTCGCGACTGCCGGCCCTGCTTGGGCGCAATACAGTCCGAGCGGCGGAAACGGGATGGGAATGCCTGGTCCGAACCGGGCGTGGGAGGCATCCTCTCCCCGTACAGCGGCGGCGGGTATTCCCTTCCGGCCACGACGCTACCGCCGGCGTCGCCCGCGGACATGTTGCCGGCGCATCAAGTCGTAAAGCACGCGAAAGTGATGCACGCTCATCACAGGGCAATGGCCGAGGAAGCCACGCTGACTGGCAATACAGCCGCGCAGCTCAACCGAGAAGAGCTTGCCCGTATCCAGTCGTATGACCCGCCAGCACCGCCACCCGCTGAGCTGATCTTAGCCGCGCCGATGCTGCCTCAGCCCAACCCGAGTGGCGGAAACAGCATGGGGATGCCCGGTCCGAACCCGGGCGGACCAAACTTGACGCCCTATACCGATTGATACCAAGAGTGACCCTCCGGTGGCCTGTGCCGAGTTTCAAGGCGTAAGCAGGGTGCGGGGCGCCGCCATGCTTTGGGGTAGCGGCGCGGCCTGTTAAAGCCGGGGTCGCCCAATAGAGTTTTGCTGCAATAGTCGAGGCGTGCGGGGTGCAAAGCAATGCTCCGCGACCCTGAGATCATAACCATGGAGTTCGAGACGTGAATCTCGCCAACGGTAGGAATTGCCAGCCGCGGCCAGTAGACGGAAGCATCGGCTTTGTCGGGCTGGGTCGCATGGGCAGCGCCATAGCAGCCAATCTGGCGGCCGGGGGCTGCCGGGTGGTCGCCCATATTCGCCGTGCGGACCGTGTGGCGGAAATGGAGCATCTCGGCCTGGAGCCGAAATTCAGCATCGCTGATTTGTTCGACTGCGATTTCGTTATCAGCATGTTGCCTGACGATCAAGCTGTCCGCGAGGCGGTATTCGGCAAAACTGGGGAAGACGGATTGGCCGCGGGTCTGAAGCCAAATGCGGTGCATCTGTCAATGAGCACGATCAGCACTGCCGGGGCGCGAGAGTTCGCCGAGGCTCATAAAAACGCGGTCAGTCCTATGTCGCGGCGCCGGTGTTCGGCAATCCCGATGCCGCAAAGGCGCGCGAGCTGTTCATCATAGCGGCTGGGGCCGGCGACGCGCTCGATCGTTGCCGTCCGTTGTTCGACCTGCTCGGCCAACGCACCTTTATCATCGGCAGCGACCCGGAGAACGCCAACTTAATCAAGATTATCGGCAACGCGATGGCGGCAACCACATTGGAAATGCTTGGAGAGACGCTTGCTCTGGTACGCAAGCGCAGTCTCGATCCGGCCGCGGTTCTCGATGTTCTGACTTCGAATGTTCGGCAGCCGGGTTCATAAGGTGTACGGCGCCAAAATGGTCACGCAGCACTATGTGCCCCCAGGCTTTGTGCTGCCACTGGCGCTCAAGGATGTTCGATTGGCGCTGGCGGAAGCGGAGAGGGCCAATGTCCCGATGCCCTCGGTCAGCGTCGTGCGTGACCGAATGATCACCGGACTGGCCCATGGTTATACGGAACTCGACTGGTCGGCTCTGGGTCTGATCGCGGCTGAAGCAGCGGGTATTCAAGACCGGGCGGACGTCCAATGAAATCCGCTGCTCGACCGGCATCTTGAAGGATGAGATGACTGCGAATATCACTATGGAATTTGCGACAATTCCCGAAACTTCACTGGCCGTGTCGCGCATCGGGCTGGGAACGTGGGCGATCGGCGGCTGGATGTGGGGTGGAACAGACGAAGAAGAGTCTGCCAAGACGATCCAAGCTGCCGTCGAGCGCGGCATCAATCTGATCGACACAGCGCCCGCCTATGGATTTGGCCGCTCCGAAGAAATTGTCGGCCGCGCCCTTGCCAAACACAACCTGCGTTCACGCGTTGTCATCGCCACCAAAACCGGACTCGAGTGGAATGACGGCAAAGTCTTCCGCAATGCCAGCCGCGACCGGATACTGCGCGAGGCGAGCGACTCGCTGCGGCGCCTCAAGACCGATTACATCGATATCTACCAGGCGCACTGGCCCGACCCGCTAGTGCCGATCGAAGAGACCGCCGGAGCGATGCAGACGCTGTTCGACCAGGGCAAGATCCGGGCTATTGGCGTCAGCAATTTCTCGGTAGACCAGATCGAGCGATTTCGCCGAGTGGCCAAACTGCACGTGGTGCAGCCGCCCTATAATCTGTTCGAACGCGAGATCGAGGGCGAGCTCTTGCCCTATTGCCGGCAATCGGATCTCGCGACCCTGACCTATGGCGCGCTGTGCCGCGGTCTGTTGGCCGGCAAACTAAAAGAAGACGCGCATTTTGCCGGCGACGACCTTCGCCTGACCGACCCTAAATTCCAACCGCCTCGCTATTCGCAATATCTTGCTGCGGTTAGCCGGCTCGATCAATTCGCGCAGCAGCATTACGGCAAGCGGGTCATCCATTTGGCGGTGCGCTGGCTCCTCGACCAAGGAGCGACGGCGGCCCTCTGGGGGGCGCGCCACCCGGGCCAACTGGCGCCAATCGACCGGGTTTTCGGGTGGCGGCTCGACTCCGCTGCCAAGGCCGAGATCGACCATATCTTGCGCGAAACGATCACCGATCCCGTCGGCCCCGAATTCATGGCGCCTCCGACCCGTCCTGCGCCCACGCCGGTTTCAAGGGCGGCGGAATGATTCTTCGGGTGATGTGAGATCCAATCCTCGCGAGGAGAATACACAATGCCGGCAAAGACGCTCCTGTTTCTGGTCGGCGATTTCGCGGAGGACTACGATGCAATGGTACCGTTTCAGACGCTGACGATGATCGGGCATCAGGTCGATACCAACCCGATCGCGCCATCCGCGACGGCAGCCTTGTCAGCGGCTTTGCCTGGTCGGCCCATGCGAGTTCCTGGCGCTGTTTCTCCAAGTCCTCCGGACACGAATTCTATTGTAGTCGAGAGAGAACCGATCATGACAAACCGCGATATTGCGCCGCCTGAGCCAGCATTGGCGCAACCTCATACCACCTCCATGGCACCGCCGCTCGATGTGAGTGCACTGTCGAGCCGGCGCGCAATGCTGCTCGCGCCGCTCCTCGCCGCCCTGCCGATTGGCCTGATCAGCGCGCCGGCGAAAGCTCTCAACCCGTCTGAAACCCAAATCACGTTGCCGGACCAGTACAAATGGACGGCCTGGACCGGGGGTCCTCCGCACAGCGCCGAGGTGGCGACATTGTATGGCGGACTGGACAAGCCGGGCCCGTACGTCGTGCTGATGCGATGGTATCCGGGCTATATGAGCGCGCCGCACAGCTACCGCACCGATCGGCTATGCTTTGTACTGTCGGGGACCTGGTGGGTGAACAGCGGCGATAATTTTGATCCCAATGCAACTGTCCCGGTACCGGCCGGCGGCTTTGTCCGGCGCGTCGCCCATACGCCGCACTACGACGGTGTCAAGAAAGGTGCAAGGGAGCCGGCGACCATCGGGATCTTCGGCCTCGCTCCGGTTGATCTGAAATTGGTGGACCCGAGCAAGCCGGCCTGGAGATATGCATAGCAGTGGCCCCAAGAAGGCTTGGGAGCGGGCTCAGTAGAATGGCCGCGCTGCAACACGAGGACCCCGACGCTGATCTATCCGTTCGCGCGCTAGCCCTCACGGCGTCGGCCGTGAAGAACGGTTGAGCGGCGGCTTTTAGGAATATTGAAGACCAGTCGGCGGCGAGAAGAGCGCCTGGAGAAGGGGGCGCAAAAGTCGCCTTAGCCAGCAAGGAGGAGGGCGAAGTTGTCGCCGGCGGCGGCGAGCACGGCGTTGGCGCGGTCGCCGTTGCGGCCCTTGAGACAATTGCGGCCGAGACGATGCGCGGGCTTCAGATGGCCGATGACCGGCTCGACCGCGGCGCGGCGCTTCATCTCGCGGCGGATGGGTCGGGTCACGCGCCGCGCTTGGCCGGTGATCCAGACCCGGAACTTGTGCGGGTGATTGTGGCCGCGATAGCCGCGATCGACGTGGATGCGGCGGGTTTCGACCCCGGTGAGCTGTTCCAATTCGGCCACCACCGGCCCCCCGGGTGTGGCCGTCAAACGGGTTGCCGTGCAAAGCCTTGGCGTGCAGCACAAATTGGCCCCCCGCCTTCGCGAGGGCAGGCTTTGGGGCTGGGTGGCCGGGGTCACCACCGACACCCCTGCTTTCGCAGGGGCAGGCTCTTGCAGCCAAACTCGTAGGGCGCTCGGGCTTTGCCTTTGCCAATGCACTCGACCTCCGGCGCATGTAGCGCCTAGACCTTCCGCCCACGCTGGCGATGGTCCTGGAAACGAACCCGTACCGCCAGGCCGCGCGATTTGGTGAAATGCTCGGCCAGTGCCAGATTGCCGGCGATCTTGCGGCGAATGTCGCGGATCACCCGGCCCAACCGGGTGCGCAAGAATTTGCGCGCGCGCCGGGCTCGCTTGAACTGATGGGCGTGGCTGTAGCGCCCGACCATGATCGCCGCCTGTTTGGCCACCCGGGTATAGCTTTGCCGCAACGGCACGCCGTGGCGGCGCGCCAGATCAACCAGCTTCTCCAGCGCCCGATGACACAGTCGGGCGGCGGTCGGGTGGGCGATCGCTTTGGGCTGCACCGTGGTGTCGACCACCACTCGCTCGAGATCACGCGTCGCCAATGCCCCGGTTTTGTGCGCCACCGCCAGGCTCTCCTCAACCAAGGCGGCGAGCGGTTCTTCGCCCAAGCGCTGGCGCCAATGGGTCAAGGACGAGCGGTCAAACGGCCGCGCGTGGCAGAAGCTCAGCTCACCGCAGAAGAACTGGTAATACGGGTTCTCCAGCCAGCGCGCGCACAATGCCTCGTCCGACAAATTGTGGCCTCGTCCGACAAATTGTGGCCTCGTCCGACAAATTGTGGCCTCGTCCGACAAATTGTGGCCTCGTCCGACAAATTGTGGCCTCGTCCGACAAATTGTGCATGTGCTTGATAATGAACCGCCCCGCCACCAGCCGCGGCGGCAATCGCGGTCGCCCATCGCCCGCCCGGCACACGCTGGAAAATCGGGCATTGAGGAATTGCCAGTCGATCTCGCGTCCCCGCCGCACCAGCGGATGACGCAAGTCGAGGATGTCCTCCAAGCCCGGCCGCAGCAGCTCCTTTTGACGATCGTCCCGTGGCTTTGCCACCGCGCCCCCAACGCTGATGACCCGCCACCCCCTGCCATGATTCGCCCAAAAACCGGAATCCCAAATCGCCAGAAATCCCGCCCCAAAGCCCCAGCTTCTTGCAAATTCGATTACTTTACCGGGCTCGATTGGCCACGCCCGCTCAACCGCTTACTCGTTGTTCACGGACGACGGGTTAAGGGCGAGTCAACATGGCCATTGACAGCTGTTCTGAAAAATTTGTTCTCTGACCCTACGCGAAAGCGGCAGCGGCGCAGCTAGCGGGTCTCGACGCTAGCTGATCACGGCCTCTCCTCTTCGAGAGCGCGCAGCCGTTCGCTAAAGCGCTGGTGCTGCCTGACCATAGCCCGCATTTGCCACAAGCATGTCCTCGTCGCGCGCCTCCCTGCGAGCGGCATCGCGTTCCAGACGGAGCACAATCGCGGTCAAGACGCTCATGTCTTCCTTCAGTGACAAGATGTCGTCGCGCATCCCGCGTATTTGGTGGAAAGAAAGTCGAGGGTAACATTCTCCTCACTCATTTCTGCTCCGTTACGCCAAGGTGCGTGGCGCGACGCCAGGACTGTTGGACGATCAGCCCTTCAGCACGTCGCGCATCGTGCTGCCGATCTCGGCTGGGGAGCGGGCGATCGTCGCGCCGGCGCTGCGCAGCGCCTCCATCTTGTCTTCCGCCCCGCCCTTGCCGCCGGCAATGATGGCGCCGGCGTGGCCCATCCGCCGGCCGGGCGGGGCCGAACTGCCCGCGATAAACCCGACGACCGGTTTCTTTCGCCGCGATGATTTGAGAAACGCAGCGCCGTCTTCTTCCGCATTGCCGCCGATTTCGCCGATCATGACGATCGCTTGCGTCTCGTCATCGGCCAAAAACATCTCGAGCACCTCGACAAAATTGGTGCCGTTGACCGGGTCGCCGCCGATGCCGACGCAGGTTGTCTGGCCGAGCCCGACCGCGGTCGTCTGCGCCACCGCCTCGTAGGTCAGGGTTCCCGATCGCGAGACGATGCCGATCTTGCCGCGGCGATGAATGTGGCCGGGCATGATGCCGATCTTGCACTCGTCCGGGGTGATCACGCCCGGGCAGTTTGGCCCGATTAACCGAGTCTTCGTCCCCGACAGGGCGCGCTTGACCCGCACCATGTCGACCACCGGGATTCCCTCGGTGATGCAGGCCACGAGTGGGATTTCGGCATCGACCGCTTCGAGGATCGCATCGGCGGCAAAGGGCGGCGGCACATAAATCACGCTGGCATCGCATCCGGTCGCGGCGCACGCCTCCTGCACGGTATCGAACACCGGCAGGTCGAGATGACGCGTCCCGCCTTTGCCCGGGGTCACGCCGCCGACCATCTTTGTGCCGTAGGCGATCGCCTGCTCGGAGTGAAAGGTGCCCTGCGAGCCGGTAAACCCTTGGCAGATCACCTTGGTGGCGGCGTTGACCAGGATCGCCATCAGCTCGCCTCCTTGACTGCGGTCACGATCTTCTGCGCGGCGTCGGCGAGGTTTTCGGCCGCGACAATCGGCAGGCCCGATTGCAGCATGATCTTTTTGCCGAGATCGACATTGGTGCCTTCGAGGCGAACGACCAACGGCACGTGCAAATTGATCTCGCGCGCAGCACCGACAACCCCTTCGGCGATTACATCGCAACGCATGATGCCGCCAAAAATGTTCACAAGGATGCCTTCGACGTTGGGGTCGCTGAGGATCAGCTTGAACGCGGTCGCCACGCGCTCGCGGGTGGCGCCCCCGCCGACGTCGAGAAAATTCGCCGGGCTGCCGCCGTAAAGCTTGATGATGTCCATCGTTGCCATCGCCAAGCCGGCGCCGTTGACCATGCAACCGATATTGCCGTCGAGCTTGATGTAGTTGAGGCCGTGACGGCCGGCTTCGAGCTCGGTCGGGTCTTCTTCGGTCGGATCGCGCAACGCCTCGACATCGGGGTGACGGAACAGCGCGTTGTCGTCGAACGACATCTTTGCGTCGAGCGCCAGCAACTCGCCCGACTTGGTCGCGACCAGCGGGTTGATTTCGATCAATGTCGCATCGAGCTCGCAGAACGCGCGGTAGAGGGCGGTCACCAGTTTGACCGCCGCGCCGACTTGTTGGCCGGCGAGACCGAGCCCAAACGCGATTTCACGGGCATGGAATGGCTGGATGCCGGCCGCGGGATCGATGGTCACCTGCAGAATCTTGTCCGGCGAATGCGCCGCCACCTCCTCGATCTCGACACCGCCTTCGGTCGAGGCGATCAGCGTGATCCGCCCGGTGCCGCGATCGACAAGCGCGCCGAGGTAGTATTCGCTGGCGATGTCGCAGCCCTCTTCGACATAGACGCGGGTCACCTCGCGACCCTTTTCGCCGGTCTGATGGGTGACCAGGTTTTGGCCCAGCATCGCATCGGCGGCGGCCGCAACCTCCGCTTCGGAGCGAACGATCTTGACGCCGCCTGCCTTGCCGCGACCGCCGGCGTGGATCTGGGCTTTGACGACCCAAACCGGCCCATTAAGCCGGCGCGCGACACTTTGAGCTTCGGGAGCGGTATAGGCAACGCCGCCACGCGGCACCGCGACCCCAAATTTCGCCAGCAGCTCTTTGGCCTGATATTCGTGGATGTTCATCGCTTAGCCCGCCATCGGCATCTTTTTGACGACTTCAACGAGATCACGAACGGCGCCGACCGATTTGTCGAACTCCGCTCTTTCGTCGCGATTGAGCTCGATTTCGACAATGCGCTCGACCCCGCCGGCGCCGATCACGACCGGCACGCCAACATAAAGGTCTTTGACGCCGTACTCCCCGGTGAGCCAGGCAGCGCAGGGCAAGACGCGCTTCTTGTCGCGCAAATAGGCCTCTACCATCGCGATTGCCGAACTGGCCGGGGCGTAGAATGCCGACCCCGTTTTCAAAAACGCGACAATTTCGGCGCCGCCGTCGCGGGTACGCTGGACGATTTTGTCAAGCCGCTCCTGCGTCGTCCAACCCATCCGCACGAGATCGGGCAGCGGGATGCCGGCAACCGTCGAATAGCGCACCAATGGGACCATCATGTCGCCATGGCCGCCGAGGACAAAGGCGCTAACATCCTCGACCGAGACCTTGAGCTCATCGGCCAGAAAATAGCGGAAGCGCGCGCTGTCGAGCACGCCCGCCATGCCGACCACGCGATGCGCCGGCAGCCCGCAGGCCTCGCGCATAACCCAGACCATGACGTCGAGCGGATTGGTGATCGTGATAACAAAGGCTTGCGGGCAGTGCTGCCTGATCGCCTGGCCGACGGTCGAGATCACTTTGGCGTTGGTGCCGATCAGATCATCGCGGCTCATCCCAGGGCGGCGAGCGATCCCGGCGGTCACGACGACGACATCCGCGCCCGCCATATCGGCGTAATCATTGGAGCCCCTAACGACCGCATCATAGCCCTCGATCGTCGACCCTTCGACAATGTCGAGCGCTTTTCCCTGCGGTACGCCTTCGATGATGTCCAAGAGAACGATGTCGCCAAGTTCTTTGAGCCCGGCGAGAAGGGCAATGGTGCCACCGACCTGCCCCGCGCCGACCAGCGCGATCTTGTTACGTGCCATGAACTGCCTCTTCTTTTCGCGGCGCCGAGCGCGGACGCACCGTGACCGCCTCTTAGCGCGAATCGCCCAGGCGGGCAAGGCGGCGGGCTGAGCCGAAGCAGACGCAATCGGTTTTGTGGGTGCGGCCCGCAATGAGGACCCGTGGCTATATTCTCGTGTTGTTCTAACCTACGACAGGCGCCGTGTCCCCAATTGAGCGCGACACAAAAAGGATTTGGCGCTTGTTTCGGCCGGACTCGGGAATAACCGAACCGGCCCTAAGTCGTATTGTGTGATGGTGTGATTATTGTTGCCGTCGATCGGCTCCTAACGAGCGGCCCCACAGAGTAACTAAATTAGCCAGAATATGATGGTAAAGCCGGCGGAACTCTCCGATGATGAGATGGTTAATCGCCTCGCTTTCAGCACTCGACGACAAGCCGCCGCGGTGCCGGCGGGGGAAGTCGTCTTGTGTCACCAGCCCTTCGTCTTAATGGGACGCAATGGCAGTAGAGGCCGCCTCGATCGAAGCACATATACCGGGTTTGCGCCGTTTTGCTCGCGCATTGGTGCGCGGTGACCGGGAGCGCGCCGATGATCTCGTGCAGGACTGCCTTGAGCGGGCGCTGTCACGGTGGCAGTTGCGCCGCGCGGAAGGTGATTTGCGGGGCTGGCTTTATACGATTCTTTACAATCGGTTCCTTAGTGAGCAGCACCGGCAAACGCGACGCGGGGTTCATAGTACATTGAACGAGGCGGTTGAATTGGAATTGCCGCCGATCAGGGGCGGCCAAGATCAGGCGCTCGAGCACCGCGACCTGTTGCGCTCCTTCGCGGCGTTGCCGGAAGAACAGCGGTCCGTCCTGTTTCTCGTCGGCGTTGAGGACCTATCTTATGAACAGGCCGCGCGGGTGTTGGGGGTGCCGATCGGCACCGTAATGTCGCGGCTGTCGCGCGGGCGGGAGCGTCTGCGCCAATTGATGAACCGCGGGCTCGAGACGGCGGCAACCGGCTCGAGGAGAGTCGACATGAGCGGCGCGCGCGATAGGATCGAAGAGCACGAGCTGAGCGCCGCACTCGACGGTCGTTTGCCGCCGGACCGCGCCGCCGCCCTCGAAGCCCATCTCGACACCCATCCCGAGGAACGGTCGAGGCTGCAGCAATACAGTGAGATTCAGCAGGAGTTGCGGAACGCTTTTGCGGCGCAAACCGCCGAGCCGATCCCGACGCGTCTGCGGGTGGCGCAAGTTGTCGCCGAGCAACGGCGCCAACGCTACTGGCGGTTCGGAGCGGCTGCCGCGGCGCTGCTTCTGCTCGTTCTCGGCGGGATCGGCGGTTGGGCGGCGCGCGACTGGGGCCTCGGATCACCGCACTCGATTCAGATTGCCCAGAAGGCCGCAACTGAGCGTGAAATTACTGCCGATGCGCTCGCCGCCCACCGCGTGTTTTCGGTCGAAGTCCGCCATCCGGTCGAAGTCGACGCGACGCAAGAGGCGCATTTGGTGCAGTGGCTGTCGAAACGCCTCGGCCATCCGCTCGTCGTGCCCGATCTGACCAAGGCCGGTTTCCAGCTGATCGGCGGCCGCCTGCTCCCGTCGGAGGCCGGTCCCGCGGCGCAATTCATGTACCAGAAGGGCAACAACCGGCTGACGCTCTACGAGCGCGGCGATAATGCCGGCGAAACCGCTTTTCGCTATAGCGAGGAAAACGGCCTCGGCGTGTTTTACTGGTCCGATCAGGATTTTGGCTACGCGCTCGCCGCCAAAGCCAGTCGCCAAGAGCTGCTGCAACTCGCCGAGGTGATCTACCATCAGCTTTCGGGAGACGGCGCGAAACCCAAGCCAGCTGCCCCGCCGCCTCCCGGAAAGCCGAGTTAGGTAGGTAGTATCGGCTACCCGCGAGGGGGCATCCCTAACCTAACAACTTCGCGAGCGCCGCGTTGAGACACTCGCGCCCGGCGGGTGTTGCGGCAAGCCGGCAATCGTCCAGGGTCAGAAATCCGCCGTCGATCAGCGACGGGAGGCTCCGCGCGAACCGGGTCTCGATCGTCTCGCCCACGGCCTGTTCGATGCGCTCGCGAGCGACACCCTCGCGCAGCCGCAGCCCCATCATCAGCATCTCCTCGACCGCGACCGCGCGGTCGATCGGGACGATCTCTGCGAGACCGGTGCCCTCAGCTTCGACCGCCCCAAGCCAAGCTTCCGGCGTGCGGCGCTGGCGGGTGGCATATTTGTTCCCGGCGCGGGTCAGCCGGCCATGCGCCCCCGGCCCGATCCCGACATAATCCTGATAGCGCCAATAGGCGAGGTTGTGCCGGCATTCGCCGCCGGGCCGGGCGTGGTTCGATATCTCGTAAGCCGGCAGCCCGGCCGCGGCCAAGCGATCCTGCGTGGTTTCGTACAATACGGCGGCCGTTTCGTCATCGAGCGGGACGAGGTCGCCACGGCGCGCCAGTGTCGCAAACGCGGTGCCGGGCTCGATCGTCAACTGGTAGAGCGAGAGGTGATCGCCGGCCAGACCTAGCGCTTCGTCGAGTTCGCGATGCCAATCAGCGGCGGTCTGGCCGGGACGGGCATAGATCAGGTCGAATGAAAAGCGGGCAAAAATGTCCCGGGCATGCTCGATCGCGGCGATCGCTTCGCCGCGGTCATGCGCCCTACCGAGAAAACGCAACGCGTCGGGGTCAAGCGACTGGACGCCGAGCGACAGCCGGTTGACGCCGGCGGTGGCGAGTTCGCGAAAGCGGCCGGCCTCGGCCGAGTTCGGGTTGGCTTCGAGGGTGATCTCGACATCGGCGGCGGCCGGCCACCGCGACCGCACCCGGTCGAGCACCGCGGCCGCTGTCTCCGGGGGCATCAATGACGGGGTGCCGCCGCCAAAAAACACCGAGCCGACAACGCGATCCGGCATCAGCCCGGCGGCATGGTCGAGATCGGCCAGCAACGCCCGCGTCCACCGCGCCGTATCGACGCCCTCCCGGACATGGCTGTTAAAGTCGCAATAGGGGCATTTCGACCGGCAGAACGGCCAGTGGATATAGACAGCGAGCGGCTCCGGTTGGTTCATCAGCCATCCGCGAAGCACGTCGCGACCAGCTTAGCAAAGGCGCGGGCGCGGTGGCTGATCCGATGCTTTTCGGCGGGGTCGAGCTCGCCAAAGGTCCGTGACCCGCCATCGGGCACAAACATCGGGTCATAGCCAAAGCCGCGCTCGCCGCGTGGCGGCCAGACCAGCCGGCCGGGCGCTTCGCCGCGGAACAATTCGAGGTGGGCGTCGGGCCAAGCCAACGCCAATACCGCGACAAACACGGCGCTGCGATCTTGATTAGCGAGTTCGCGCTCGACCCGCGCCATCGCGCCGGCGAAATCCTTTGTCGGGCCGGCCCAGCGGGCTGAGTAAATACCGGGCGCCCCGCCCAAGACTGGCACCATCAGCCCCGAATCATCGGCGAGCGCCGGCAAGCCACTCGCCTCGGCGGCGGCGCGCGCCTTTAGCGCGGCGTTCGCCTCGAAACTGTCGCCGGTTTCTTCGGGCTCGGGCAGACCGAGAGCTGTCGCCGACACGGTCTCGACGCGGAACGGCGTCAATAATTCGGCGATCTCCTCGACCTTGCCCGGATTGTGGCTGGCGATGACCAGCTGTCCACCGCCAGCAAAACGGCGATCCATCAGACCGCCCCGGCCCCCAGACCGAGCGCCAGCCATTGGCGCCGGGTCAGATCGCGGATGCCGGCGCGCGCGAGCCGCAGCATCTCGTCAAATAGCGGCTCGTCGAACGGCGCGCCTTCGGCCGTGGCCTGGATCTCGACGATGCCGCCGCGCCCGGTCAGCACAAAATTGGCGTCGGTCATTGCCTGCGAATCCTCGGCATAGTCGAGGTCGAGCACCGCCGCCTCACCGACAACGCCGCACGACACCGCGGCGACGCTGTCGCGTAGTGGCAGGGCCGGCAATTGGCCTGCGGCGACGAGCCCGCTCAGCGCCTTGTGCAAGGCGACATAGCTGCCGGTCACAGCGGCGGTGCGGGTGCCGCCATCGGCCTGCAAGACATCGCAGTCGATGCGGATCTGGCGCTCGCCAAGCGCCGCCAAACCAGTCACCGCGCGCAGGCTGCGGCCGATCAGCCGCTGGATCTCCTGGGTGCGCCCGCTTTGCCTGCCGCGCGCCGCCTCGCGATCGGTGCGCGTCAAGGTGGAGCGCGGCAGCATGCCGTATTCGGCGGTGACCCAGCCCTTGCCTGAATTGCGCAAGAACGGCGGGACTCGCTCCTCGACCGTGGCGGTGCACAGCACATGGGTGTCGCCAAATTTCGCCAGACACGAACCCTCGGCATATTTGGCCACACCGGGTTCGAGACTGACCAGCCGCATCACATCGGGGGCGCGTCCCGAAGGTCGCATTCTGTTCTCCATGAAACCGGGTTCGGGCAAAATCGGCGCGCAACGCTACTCGCCCTGCGCGGTTTCGTCCAATAGTGTCGGAAAACCGGGAATTTGAACTGCTCGAAACGGGAATTTGAAGGCGCCTAGCGGCAATCGATATTTCCGAAGTGGCCCGGAGCGATGAAAAATCAGGTCACGACGTTAGGGCCCAGAGCGGTATCGGGCGCCGGTATCCGGACCGGATGACATTGCTCATTGATCGAGCTTGATCTCGATATCGTCGCCGGTCTGGCGAACCGGGTAGGTCTTTAGATCCTCGGTCGCCGGCGGGTCGAGAGCCTCGCCGGTGCGGACATCAAAGCGCGCGGCATGCAATGGGCACTCGATCGTGGTGCCGTCGAGCCAGCCGTCTGAGAGACAGGCATAGGCGTGGGTACAGATATTGTCGGTGGCGAACAACTCGCCATCGCAGTCGTAAACCGCGATAGAGCGGCCGCCGGACTCGACCCCGATGACTTCCCCCGCCGCCAAATCGCTGCGGCGAGCAACCCGCACCCAGCCTCCGTCGCCTTCGCTCATCGGGCCCGCCCTGATGAAGGTTTGATTAAACCGAGTTATCTTCGGAGAACGCCTTGAAGGCAATGATCGTAAAAGTGTCCTTGATTCCCGGCAAATTCTGCAGGCGTTCGGTCACAAAATGGCCGATATCCGCAGTCTCCGGGAGGTAGACTTTCAACAATAAATCGTATTGACCGGAGGTCGAATAGACCTCCGACACCTGCTCGATATTGTTCACCGCCTCGTCGGCCACCGAATAGGCCTTGCCGAGATCACATTTGACCATGACGAAGATGGTTTTCATCGCGGTCTGTCCGGGCGCAAATCACGGGCGCGCGCGTGTTAGGGGCGGGCAACAATCCTCGGCGGCCGAGCAAGAAACGCCGGCAGATGATCGCCGAAACCGACGACCTTGCGATCGTCTTCCCTGGCATGCTCGGCTCTGGCATGCTCAGGTTGAGCCGGCCGCCGCGGCTCATGACGCTGCGGAAACGGCATTACATTGTTACCTTTGACGGCCACTGCCACTGTCGTTTCCGATGCCTCGCTCTGGCTGCGAGGACGCGAATGCCGCCGCGAGGTGTCCGCCGCCGCAACTTTGCGCCCGGGCTCGGTCTCAGGGCCCTTGCTGCGCTCTCGACCACTGCTGCGGTCTGGCGCACCGGCTCCCGCGCGCGCCTTTGAGCGGCCGCGCCGGCGTTCTTCAAATTCGAGCTGGGCCGGCTCGATGCCGTCGATCGCGATTGTCGAAATCTCTTTGCCGATCAGCTTGGTGATGGCGGCCACCGCCTTGCCGTCTTCGGGTGCGGCCAGCATAAACGAACGACCGGTCAAACCGGCGCGACCCGTGCGGCCGATGCGGTGAACATAATCTTCGGCGTGGATCGGCACGTCGAAACAGAAGACGTGGCTCATACCCTTTATGTCGAGACCGCGGGCCGCGACATCGCTCGCCACCAGCAGGCGGACCTCGCCGTTCTTGAAGCGCTCCAAGGTTTCGGTCCGCTTGGGTTGCGGCATGTCGCCGTGCAGCGCGGCCGCATCAAAACCGTGCCGGGCCAGCGATTTGTAGAGAATATCGACGTCGCGCTTGCGGTTGCAGAATATCAGCGCGTTCTTGACGTCTTCCGAGCCGATCAGCCGGCGCAAAGTTTCGCGTTTGTCGCGCGGATCAACGACGGCCAGAAATTGCACCACTGTTGCGGCCGGGGAGGCTGGCGGGGCGACCGCGATCTCAACGGGATTTTTCAGGAATGCATCCGCCAAGCGGCGAATTTCCGCCGGCATCGTCGCGGAAAAAAACAAGGTTTGCCGGTTTTTTGGCAATAGCCCAACGATCCGTTCGACATCGGGGATAAATCCCATATCGAGCATCCGGTCGGCTTCGTCGATAACAAGGATATGCGCGTCAGATAGGATGATCTTGCCGCGACCGTAGAGATCGAGAAGGCGGCCCGGTGTGGCGATCAGGACATCGACGCCGCGGTCGAGCTTACGCTCCTGATCGACAAAGCTTTCGCCGCCGATCAGCAGCGCCATTGTCAGGCGGTGATATTTTCCGTAACGCTCGAATGAATTGGCGACTTGGGTCGCCAGCTCGCGCGTCGGTTCGAGGATCAACGAGCGCGGCATCCGCACCCGCGCGCGGCCCGCCGCCAGCATATCGATCATCGGTAGAACAAAACTGGCGGTCTTGCCGGTCCCGGTTTGGGCACAGCCAAGAACATCCCGCTCACGTTTGACGTGAGGAATCGCTTGTTCCTGGATCGGGGTGGGTGTCGTGTAACCGGCGTCAGAAATCGCCTGAAGCACTTCAGGCGAAAGATCGAGTTCGCAAAATTCCATTGAGGATGTGTAGCCTTATTGTAATAAATTAGCGGCGTTAGTTCTTAGCCCGTTAGATCGGACGCCATCCTGATCATGTCAATCTTTTTTTTTATCAGGCATGCGGGTTGAGCAATCCAAACCCAGCTCAGCGCCGCCGGTATTGTGGGCGAGGGCTCATCGGTGGGGCCGCTCGTTCGTCTTTATGACGGAAGTTGATGCGCCCTTTTGTTAAATCGTAGGGCGTCATTTCTACGGTAACACGATCGCCAGCTAGAATTCGAATCCGATTCTTTTTCATGCGCCCGGAGGAATAAGCGAGCGTTTCATGCCCGTTGTCGAGTTTTACGCGAAAGCGGGCATCGGGCAGCAGTTCGAGCACCATGCCTTCGAACTCTATCAGATCTTCTTTTGCCAATCAGTTTCCCTCATAAAGTGACGGGGGCGCCATGACACCACCGTCTATTTGCTTGCGTCCGTTTAGGCTGTACGCAAATTGACCGCCGAAACCCGTCCGCGCTGGCCTTGCTCGAGTTCGAAGCTCAGTCTTTGGCCTTCACGCAGATTGTCCATTCCGGCGCGCTCGACAGCGGAGATGTGCACAAACACATCAGCGCCGCCATTTTCGGGCTGGATAAAGCCATAGCCCTTTTGCGCATTGAACCATTTGACCGTACCGGTCGCCATCAGTGGTAGCTCCACATAGAAGTAGTGGGGCGCCGCGCGGCCGCGCAGCGCATCGGACATCGATTGGCTCGGAAGACACGGTCGGACGATCGCACAGGAACGCTAGGCCGGAAAGCCGAATTCAAACGGGTCGACAAAAACTAGGTAATTGTCTCACCCGCCCAGCGCAAGGAGTTTTACAGGTCGAGATCGCGAACAAAGCGGGCGTTCTTCTGGATATAGTCAAAGCGCAATTCAGGGCGGCGGCCCATCAAAGTTTCGACCAGCGCCGTCGTGCGGGCGCAAGGCTGGTTGACCCTTGGCTGATCCGGTGTCTGATCGGGCGCGCCGTCCGCCACCACCGGAGGAGACCCGTCGGCTTGCCCGATGGCGACCTGCAGCAGAATGCGCTGCGCCGGGTCCATCGTCGTCGCCTTGAGGTAACGCGCCGGCATTTCGCCAAGCCCCTTAAAGCGGCTGACCTCAATCTTGCCGCGGCCGTTAAAGCCGGTGCGCAGCAATTCTTCGCGATGCTGATCGTCGCGCGCATAGAGGGTGGTCTCGCCCTGGGTCAGCCGATAGAGCGGCGGCAATGCCAAGAACAAATGACCATTTTCGATCAGCTTTGGCATCTCGCGGAAAAAGAAGGTCATCAACAGCGAGGCGATGTGGGCGCCGTCGACATCGGCGTCGGTCATGATCACCACCCGCTCGTAGCGCAGCGCATCTTCGCGATACTGGGCGCCGGAGCCGGCGCCGAGCGCGAGGATGATGTCGGCAAGCTCCTGGTTTGCCTTCATCTTGTCGATCGAGGCGCTGGCGACATTCAGGATCTTGCCGCGCAACGGCAGGATCGCCTGGGTTTCGCGGTTGCGGGCCTGCTTGGCCGAGCCGCCGGCGCTGTCGCCCTCGACCAGAAAGATTTCGGTGCCGGCGGCGCTGTCGCGGGTGCAATCGGCGAGCTTACCGGGCAATCGTAATTTACGCGTCGCACTCTTGCGGGCGAGCTCGCGCTGCTGACGCCGGCGCTGGCGTTCCTCGGCGCGTTCGACGATCCGCTCGAGCAATTGCCGGGCGGCCGCCGGATCGGCGCCGAGCCAATGGTCGAAATGATCCCTGACCGCATTGTCGACGAGGCGCGCCGCCTCCGCGGAAGCGAGCCGCTCCTTGGTTTGACCCTGAAATTGCGGGTCGCGGATAAACAGCGATAGCAGCATCGCCGCCGCGCCGGTCACGTCCTCGGCGGTCGCTTGCGCGGCGCGGCGGTTGCTGGTCAGCTCGCCATAGCCCTTGAGACCGCGCAACAGAGCACTCCTCAGCCCGGCTTCGTGGGTTCCGCCCTCGGCGGTCGGGATCGTGTTGCAATAAGAATGGCTGAACCCGGCTTCCTCGTCTTCCGGCCAGGCGACCGCCCATTCGACCCTGCCGCCCCCGGGAAGCTCGGCTTCGCCGCTAAAAGCCTTGGGCGTCAGCATTGCCTGGCTGTCAAGGCTGGCTGCGAGAAAGTCACTGAGACCGCCGGGAAAATGCAGCCGCGCTTCGGCCGGCACCTCCTCCGGGAGCGGCAATGACGGGTCGCAACTCCAGCGGATTTCGAGACCGCGGAACAAATAGGCCTTTGACCGCGCCATGCGATAGAGGAGGGCCGGGCGAAAGCCATGGCCGCCAAAAATCTCGGGATCGGGATGAAACCGCAATGTCGTGCCGCGCCGGTTCTGCACCGCGCCGCAATCCTGCACCGCACCCTGCGGTACTCCGCGGCTATAGGTTTGGCGCCACAGCCGGCGATCGCGAGCGACTTCGACATCGAGCACGTCCGACAGGGCATTGACGACCGAGACGCCGACCCCGTGTAGGCCGCCCGAGGTCCGGTAGGCTTCGCCGCCAAATTTGCCGCCGGCGTGCAAGGTCGTCAGGATGACTTCGAGAGCCGATTTGTCGGGAAAGCGCGGATGCGGATCGATCGGAATGCCGCGGCCGTTGTCGCGGATTGTCAGCCAGTCGCCGACGGCAAGCTCGATCTCGATGCGCGTCGCATGGCCGGCAACCGCCTCGTCCATCGCATTGTCGAGAATCTCGGCGGCGAGGTGATGCAGGCCGCGCTCATCGGTGCCGCCGATATACATCCCAGGGCGGCGGCGTACCGGTTCGAGGCCTTCGAGGACTTCGATGTCTTTTGCGGAATAAGTGTCGCCGGCAGCGGGGAGCGCTGTATCGAACAAATCGGGCATAATCCGAATATAGCTGGGGGATTTATGAACGCAAGCTGGATACGGTGGCTGCGCGCGGTCTAATACACTAGATGTTGGACCGGCGCGCGCAGGTCCGATAGCTGCCTTGTTAACATAAGATTCGGAAACCGCTCAGCCCCTATCGGCGTTATACTGTCGATGACGACGATGATGATGACCAATGAGCGGAAGATCTGGGAAGCAGCCTTGCTTCTCGTCCGTCGCCACGGCAGCGCCGCCGCGGATGTCGCCCAGCGCGAAGCGCAGCGGCTGCGGGGCGGTGACGACGCGCTGACCTGCGTTGTATGGTGCTGGATCGCCCGTTCGACAGCCGAACTGTTGCGCCCGATCCCGGAGGAAGGCGAACGCATCCACTAGGGCGAACCCATCCACTGGGGCGAACGCATCAACTGAGGCCCTGTTGCCGCTGACGCCGTTTTGCACCGCGGCCTCTTAACGTCGAGACGGCGCATCCCGATATCCCGCAAGTCGATCGTCTTGCAGTGAGGAAGATATGGCCGGGGGTCTGTTGGGTCGCCTAGCGGGCAAGGGGCACGCGGGCGACAAGCACTTTTCAGTCGAGATGAGCGAAGAGGAATGGCGGCGCAAGCTGTCGCCGGCGGCTTATCACGTGCTTCGTGAACACGGCACCGAGCGCGCCGGCGCAAGCAAACTCGACAAGGAGTACGGCGAGGGGATTTATCACTGCGCCGGCTGCGGCCAGCCGCTTTTCCCCGCCAAAACCAAATTCGACAGCGGCACCGGCTGGCCGAGTTTTTGGGCGCCGCTCGATGATGCGGTCGAGACCGAAACCGATCGCAGCTTTTTCATGACGCGCACCGAGGTGCATTGCCGCAAGTGCGGCGGCCATTTGGGGCATGTGTTTGACGACGGCCCCAAGCCGACGGGCCAACGCTACTGCATGAACGGCGTTTCGCTCGATTTTCACGCTGGCGAGAACCCGCTCGAGATCAATCACGACAGTAATGCGAATGGAGTCGCGGGTGAAGCGCGTTAGTCTCCGCAAGCCGGTCCTGCGCCGACTATGCTGAAGCGCCGGACCTGAACGACCCGCCCAAAGCAACGGCGACGCCCCGACCAGTCCGAAAAAAACAGCGCGGCCCTTTTGGGCGCGCGCTGCCGGCTGCGACGCCACTCCCGGGTTAGACGGAGTAGTACATTTGGTATTCGATTGGGTGGGGGGTGTGCTCGAAATTGTACACCTCCTCCCATTTCAACTCGATATAGGCCTCGATCTGGTCCGTGGTGAAGACATCGCCCTTTAACAAAAAGGCGTGGTCGCGCGCGAGTTCGCCCAACGCCTCGCGCAACGAGCCGCACACGACAGGGATGTCCTTCAATTCCTCGGGCGGCAGATCGTAGAGGTTTTTGTCGATCGGGTCGCCGGGGTGGATCTTGTTCTGGATGCCGTCCAAGCCCGCCATCAGCATCGCGGCAAAACCGAGATAGGGGTTGGCGGCGGGGTCGGGATAGCGCACCTCGACGCGCTTGGCCTTGGGGCTCGCGACAAACGGGATGCGGCATGAGGCCGAGCGGTTGCGCGACGAATAGGCCAACAACACCGGCGCCTCAAACCCGGGAATGAGCCGCTTGTAGCTGTTGGTGGTGGGATTGGTGAAGGCGTTGATCGCCTTCGCATGCCGGATGATCCCGCCGATGTAGTAAAGCGCGGTCTCGCTCAAATCGGCGTAAAGATTGCCGGCGAACAGGGTGTTCTCGTTTTTCCACAAGGATTGGTGGACATGCATGCCCGAGCCGTTGTCGCCCATGACAGGCTTGGGCATAAAGGTCGCGGTCTTGCCGTATTGCTGGGCGACATTGTGGACGACGTATTTGTAGATCTGCATGTTGTCGGCGGTCGACACCAGGGTCGAAAACTCGAACCCCAATTCGGCCTGGGAGGGCGCCACCTCGTGATGGTGCTTTTCGACCTTGAGCCCCATATCGGCCATCACCGACAGCATCTCGGCGCGCAAATCGGCCTGGCTGTCGACCGGCGGCACCGGGAAATAGCCGCCTTTCACCGGCGGGCGGTGGCCGCTATTGCCGTCGGGGAATTCCTTGCCCGAGACATAGGGCCCTTCGGACGAGTCGATCGCGTACATCGCGCCGTTCATGCCGGTCGCATAGCGGACATCGTCAAAGATGAAGAACTCGGCCTCGGGGCCAAAATAGGCGGTGTCGCCGATGCCGGTCGAAATCAGGTATTGCTGCGCCTTCTTGGCGGTCGAGCGCGGGTCGCGGGCATAGGGCTGACCGGTCAGCGGCTCGTGCACATCGCAAAAGATGATCAGCGAGGTCTGGGCGGCAAACGGGTCGAGGACCGCGGTCCGGCAATCCGGCACCAGCATCATGTCGCTCTCGTTGATCGCCTTCCACCCGGCGATCGACGAGCCGTCGAACATGATCCCCTCGTTCAGAAAATCCTCGTTGATCGTGCGCAGATGATGCGCCAGATGCTGCCACTTGCCGCGCGGATCGGTAAACCGGAAGTCGACATATTTGACCTCGTGCTCCTTGATCAGCGCCATCACATCGCCGCTATCCGACATCGCTCTGTTCCTCTTGGATCGATCTAGGTTTCGGGGGGTGGTGAATAATTTTGCAGGGTTTAGACGGCGTCCGGCCCCTGCTCGCCGGTGCGGATGCGGATCGCCTGTTCGACCGGCAAGACAAAAATCTTGCCGTCGCCGATCTTGTCGGTGCGCGCCGCATCCTGAATTGCATGCACGGCGCGCTCGACCAGCACGTCGTCGAGCACGACCTCGACTTTGATCTTGGGCAGGAAGTCGATCACGTATTCCGCCCCGCGATAGACTTCGGTATGGCCTTTCTGGCGCCCGAAGCCTTTGACTTCGCTGACCGTCATCCCGGTTACGCCGACCTCGTGCAAGGCATCTTTAACTTCGTCGAGTTTGAAGGGCTTGATGATAGCTTCGATCTTTTTCATGACAAACAACCCCATCCATATCGGAAACGGTGACGCAGCGGCGCCTCCTTACTGGATCGCCTCACCGTGGATCGCCAGGTCGAGCCCCTCGCGCTCGACATCGCCGTCGACCCGCAAACCGATTGTCACATCGACAAGCTTAAGCAATGCCAACGACACGATCGCGTCGTAAACGACGGTGACGAGGACGCCGTAGATCTGGGTGATCACCTGATGCGGGTTGCCGTCGATAAGACCGCTCTTGCCGGCGCCGCCGACCCACGCGACCGCGAATACCCCGGTCAGGATAGCCCCCAGGGCGCCACCGATGCCATGCACGCCAAAGGCATCAAGGCTGTCGTCATAGCCCAACACATGCTTCAAGCTGGATGTGCTCCAGAAACAGACGACACCGGCGGCCGCACCAATGACGAGCGCGCCGCGCGGGTCGACAAAACCCGAGGCCGGGGTGATCGCGACCAACCCTGCAACGGCCCCCGAAATGATGCCGAGCACGCTCGGCTTGCCGCGGAACATCCACTCGGCGAACATCCAGGCCAGCGCCGCCGTCGCGGTTGCGATCTGGGTCACCGTCATCGCCATGCCGGCGCTGCTGTTGGCCGCCGTCGCCGAGCCGGCATTAAACCCGAACCAGCCGACCCATAACAGCGAGGCGCCGATCACGCTGAGGACAAGATTGTGCGGCGCCATCGGCTCGGTGCCGTAGCCCCGACGCTTGCCCAGCACCAGCGCCGCCATCAAGCCGGCGACCCCAGAATTGACGTGCACCACCGTCCCGCCGGCAAAGTCGAGCACTCCGGCGCCGTTCAAAAAGCCGTCCGCGCCCCACACCCAATGCGCGATCGGGGCGTAAACGCACACGCTCCATAACCCGATAAACCACAGCAAGGCCGAGAACTTCATGCGATCGGCAATGGCGCCGCAGATCAGCGCCGGGGTGATGATCGCGAAGGTCATCTGAAAGCACATGTAGACCGATTTGGGGATGGTCTTGGCCAAATCGTTGACCGTATCCATCGTCATGCCGAGCAGTAAAAATCGGCTCAGGCCGCCAAGAAAAGACGAGCCGGTGGTAAACGCAAAACTGTAGCCGATTACCGTCCATAACACGGTTACGAGGCAGGTCACGGCAAAGCTCTGCATGACCGTCGCCAGTACATTCATTTTGCGGACCATGCCGCCATAGAACAGCGCAAGACCCGGGATCGTCATCATTAAGACGAGCGCCACCGAGGTCAGCATCCAGGCGGTGTCGCCGCTGTCGAGTTTCGGAGCGGCCGATGGAGCGGCTGGGGCCGCAGTTTGCGCCAACGCCGAGCCCGCCGCAATCGCCGCCAGCACGGCAACGGCCGATGCGATTTTCCCGTAACGCAGCAGTGGTTTCATCCATCTACCTTTTTGCTTGTGCAACTGGTCTCACCCGGAAAGCGCGGTCCTGACCGACCCTAAGCTCAGCATCAAAAACTGTGCCAATTCCGGTGTCAGAGTGCGGATCGTCCAATCCGTCCTCGGCGCCTGCGGCTAGGCGGGGGCAATCGCGCCGATCAAATTGCGATCTTGAAAGCAGCCACCGAATGGCGCCTGCGGTTAGGGCCGGTCGTGGCGACCGGCCCTTAGTTACCGCCAGAGTTACGAGTTCTGCCTATTCGGCGACGGCCGGCACTTCGTCTTCGTCACCAAAATTGTAGGCCGTCTCGCCATGGACCGCATCGTCGCCCACCCGCAACGTCGCCTCGTCCATCCTCAAGGAAACAAAGATCGAGATCACCTTGAGGAGGACAAAGGTGCCGACGATGTTGAACGCGATGATGAACAAGGCGGCGTAGAGCTGCAGCATGAACTGGTGGAAGTTGCCGTAGGCCCAGCCGGTACCGCTGACCCCAGGCGCGTCCTTCTCGGTCCCGATATATTCGATCATGTCGGGGTTGGCGAGAATGCCGGTTAACAGCCCGCCCATCAGGCCGGCAACGCCGTGGGTCGATAGCACGCTCAAGGTATCGTCGACTTTCTGAAACAGCGGCAGCGTCTGCACCTTGTTCATCATGAACCAGGGGATGATACCGGCGCACACGCCGATGATGATGGCGCCCCAGCCATTGACGTAGCCGGCTGCCGGGGTGATGCCGACCAGGCCCGCGATCATGCCGTTGATCGCGCCGACGACTGATGGTTTGCCGTAAGACATCGAGTCCATGATCGTCCACACCAACAGCGCGACGCAGGTGCACAGATTGGTGTTGAGAATGGCCGCCGACGCGTCGGCGTTGGCGAAATAGGGGTCGCCGCCGTTAAAACCGTTCCAGCCCAGCCACAGGATGCCGGCGCCGGCCAGCGCCATTAGCAGGCTGTTGGGTGGAAAGTGGTCGCGATCCTGCTGGATGCGCGGCCCGATCACTGCCGCCGCGACAAAGCCCGAGGTGCCGGCAGCGAGGTGGATCACATAACCGCCGGAGAAGTCCAAAGCGCCCAATTGGGCAAGCCAGCCGCCGCCCCAAATACTAAAGCAGCCGACAGTATAGATAAACGTCATCCACAGCGGCACGAAGATGATCCATGCCTTAAAGCTCATTCGTCCAATCAGCGAGCCGGCAAGGATAATCACCGTAATGGCGGCGAAGACGAACTGAAAGAACATCATCGTCGACATCGGGAAAGCGCAGCGCCGGCATGCCTGACGCGGCGGCCGGGATGGTCGCCTGCTGCAGCATAAAGCCGGCCGAAATCGCGGGCGCGGGCTTGCCCCAGAACGGGAACCATTGCTCGCCGAAGGACATGTTGTAGGCCCACAGCACCCAGACGACCATGACCGCGGCGAAGGCGTACATTGCCATGAACGCCGAGTTGATCGCCCATTTCCTTTTGACGATTCCTCCATAAAGGATCACCAGCCCGGGCACGCTCTGCAGGCCGACAAAAGTAGCGGCGGCCATTTGCCAAGCGTTGGAGCCGGAATCGAGCCATTTTGGCGATGGAACTAACATCTCTCTGCCTCGTGCCTTTCGTAATCGGGACTCAAGTGTTGAAACCGAGCCCGTCTCTGGCGGATACGAGGAGGTTCTCTCCTCGAATTGGCTTTGAGGCAAAATCCATGCCTATTACGATTTAAAGGTCGCGATTGGCTGCTATGGAGATGCCCGTGCGATGATGCGTAATCCGGCCGGCGTGGTTGCCGAGACAGTTCCGCCCGCGCAGGGTGTCCGCGCGGCGCCGTGCGCGAATTCTGCAGTCTGCGATTGCCGCAGCCATTGTTCTACTCGCCTCGGCGGGTGAGCTCGAACCGCCGAGGTACGAACGCTTCACCTACGCTGCACCAACGCTGCAAGCGGAGCCAGTTGGCCGATTGTCGTTGATTTGGATCACGACACCGTTGACGCGCTCGCGGCCACGATCAACGACAGCTGAATCAGCTGGCATGATCCAAAGCAGGGATTTTTTGACCTCGACCGGACGACCGGTAAGCTTCAGCTGCGCAACGCATCGAGCACCGGCGGCTATTTCCTCTATTATACATGCCGGCCGGAGTAGGGCCGGGTTGGCAGCGGCGCCTAGTCTGGGCTGCTCGTGGGCAATCTCAGTCCATTTTATGCCCATGTAATAAGCAATAAATTGATGATATTTTAGGCAATCCACCTTTCGCGTTCATACATTAAGGCGCAAAACGTCGATTGCTAGAAAAATTGACGGCACTGGACATAAATTGGACAAAGCGCGTCTATCGCCGGTTTCGACATGCGACTGAGGGCACCATGCCAGAATATCACAGCCGACCAACCGCACGGCAAAAACGGCGCCATGCTGGGGACTGACACCGGTATTCAGGCGCGCGTCGGCTTTGCCTCCAAAGCGGGGATGCGCAAGGAAAACGAGGATTTCGCCGCGGCTCTTTATGGCGCGGAATTGCCCGAGCCGCGTCAGGAGGTCGTCGCCGCGCTCGCCGACGGGATCGGCGGCGCCAAGGGCGGCCGCGTCGCCGCCGAAACCGCGGTGCGCGGATTTCTCGACGGATTTTGTGATCTGCCGGAAACCATGGAAGTTCAGCGCGCGGGCGGCAGGATCATCAGTTCGCTCAACAGCTGGATCAACACGCTGGGCCGTCAGGACCCGGCATTGGCGGGTATGGGCTGCACCTTCACCGCCCTGGTGCTGCGCGGCCGCACCGCCCACCTGCTGCATGTCGGCGATAGCCGCGCCTACCGTTTCAGCCGCGATCGATTGACCTGCCTGACGGTCGATCACGTCCGCGCAAGACGGCACCGGCCGCTCGCATACGCTGACCCGCGCATTGGGTGTCGAGGCGGAAGTGCGCCTCGACTACGAAACCCAACCGGTGGCGTTACACGACCGCTTCCTGCTGTGCAGCGACGGGGTGCATGCCTCCCTCAGCGATCAGAGCATCGCCGACATTCTGCGCGACCGTTCTGCGCCGGAGGACACCGCCGGTGCGCTGGTCTCGGCGGCGCTGCAATCCGACAGCAACGACAATTGCACCGCCTTGGTTCTCGACGTTGTCGCGCTGCCGACGGCGGGTTCGGCCGATATCAGCGGCGCTCTGCACCTGTTGCCGATCATCCCGGTGCCCACAATTGGCCAGACGATCGATGGATTTATTCTCAAGGCGCTGATTTCCGACGGCCGCTACACCAGGCTGTTCGCCGCGGAGGACCAAATCGCCGGCGGCATGGTCGCGTTGAAGTTCCCGAAGCCGCAGGTCGCCAGCGTCGAGGCCTATCATTCGGCGTTCGTCCGCGAGGCCTGGGTCGGCGCTCGGGTGCACAATCCCTGGATCGGGCGGGTCATCGAATTGCCGCCCGCGCGGCAGACTTGCCTCTACACGGTGATGCCTCTTTACGAAGGCGAATTGCTTGAAGAAAGACTGTCGCGCAGCCCGGTAATCGGCTTGGAAGAGGGCCGCAATATCACGGTCAAGCTGGCCCGCGCGGTGGCGGCATTGCATCACGCCGGCATCATTCATCGCGACATCAAGCCGGATAATGTGATCCTCGAAGGCGGCGGGTCGTTAAAGCTGATCGATCTCGGGGTGGTGCGGGTGCCGGGGCTCGAAGATTTTCCTCCGGAAAACATCCCGGGCACCGCAGCCTATATGGCGCCCGAAATGTCCGGGGAGAGGCCGGCAACGAGGCCACCGACATCTACGCGCTGGGGGTCACGATGTTCCGCGCCTTTACCGGCGAATACCCTTACGGCAATGCCGACGCCACGAGCCCGCCGCGGCGCATCCGGCCCGTCGATTTTTCGCTGTTGCGGCCGGATCTTCCCGCCTGGCTGTCCGCGGCGCTAGGGCGCGCGGTCGCAGTCGATCCCGCCCGGCGGTTTAACGATATGACTGGGTTCGCGTTCGAGATCGAAGCCGGACCGGCGCCCGCCCCGGCGGCCGTTCAACGCCGGCCGACACTCTATGAACGCGCGCCAGTGCGGGTGTGGCAGGGCATCGCCGCGCTGCTGGCGGTCGCCTTGTTGGCGTCGCTGCTGATGCGCTAAGGGGCTGACGCACTAGGCGCGGCACCGCTGTCCCAACGGTCGAAATGAACGACTTCGGCGAGCGGTCGCCGGGTCAACGGCCCGAACTTGTCGAGTGGCCAACCGATCGGCATCAACGCGAAGGTGTCGACATCGGCGGGAATGCCGAGCAGTGCCTTGACCTCGCCCTCGCAGCGAATGTGGTTGGTGGTTATCAGCGCGCCCGAGCCCGAGCCCGCGGCAGGCAAGCAGGATGTTCTGCACCGCCGGGTAGATGCTGGCGCCGCGGATGCGATCGGCATAGGCCAGTTCGTCTTGGTAATGGGCGGCAATGTCCGGCGGCAGCGCCTCGCGCGGCGGCACGATTGGGCGGCGCTGGCACGGGATCAGCAATACCGGCGCTTCACCAAGGTGATCCCACAAATAGGCGCCGCCGCGCAGCATGCGGGCGAATTGCTGATCGGTTAGATGCGGCGGCCGGCCGCGCGCGGCGTACATCGCCTCGGCGATGTCGGAAGCTTTGCGGTAGATCAGCCCGAGTTGGCGACGCTGTTCGGCGTCGCGCACGACGACAAACGCCCAGTTCTGGGCATTGCCGGCCGATGGCGCACATATCGCCGCCTCGAGGATCTGGGTGATCAGCTCGTCAGGAACCGGATCGGGTTTCAAGCGGCGCAACGACCGCGCCGAATGAATTGCCTCGAACAATCCGATATCGGCCATTTGCCGCTTTCCCCAGGCCTGTCCGCGCGGAGAGCTAGTTGTTACTCGTAGACCCTTTGATAGAGCTCAATGATCTCGCCGGCGTGTCGGTACGCGCGGATTGTTGGCGGGAGAGCCCGAGGCCAATGCCTGATCCGCCATAACCGGCAGCAATTCTCCGTAACGCTTCGCGTCGATGCCGTAAGCGCGCGGGCTCGGCACCTGTAGATCTGTATTCAACCGGCGCAGCTCGTCGAGCAGCCGCGCCACTGCACTCTGATTGCCTTCGTCCTCATCGGCCAGCCCCATTGACCGGGCGCAGTCGGCATAGCGGTCGAGCGCGGCGGGCGCCGAAAAGGCGGTGATCTCGGGCAGCAGCATTGCGTTCGACAAGCCGTGCGGCACGTGGAAAAAAGCCCCGATCGGACGGCTCATGCCGTGCACCAGCGCCACGCTCGCGTTCGAGAACGCCATCCCGGCGGTGGTGGCGCCGAGCATCATCGCCTCGCGGGCCTGACGGTTGTCCGGCTCGGCGCAGGCGGTGCGGATGTTGCGCGCGATCAACCCCATCGCCTGCTTGGCGAGCCCGTCGCTATAAGGATTGGCGCGGCGGCTGACATAAGCCTCGATCGCGTGGGTTAGGCTGTCGATCCCAGTATCCGCGGTCAGCCGGTACGGCATCGACAGCGTCAGCTCGTAATCGACGATCGCCGCCAAGGGACAACAGGCGAGACCGGCGATCAGCATCTTTTCGTCGGTCTCGGTATCGGTGACGACCGTAAAGCGGGTAACCTCGGAGCCGGTGCCGGCGGTGGTCGGAATCGCGAGGATCGGCAGGCCGGCCTTTGGAATCTCGTTTGGGACTTTGTAATCCCGCATCTTGCCGCCATTGGCGGCGAGCACGCTGATCCCCTTTGCGGTGTCGATCGAACTGCCGCCGCCGATCGCGATCAGACTGTCGAAATCGCCTGCCTCGAGGATGCGGGCGCCGGTCTCGATCACCGCCGTGGTCGGATCCGCGACCGTGTCGGAAAAGGCTTGCCAGCGCACCCGAGCGTCGCCGAGCAGCGCCGTTGCCCGGTCGAGAATGCCGCAGCCGCGGATATAGAGGTCGGTGACGATCAGCGGCTTCGCCACGCCCAGTCTGCCAAGCATAGCCGGCAATTCGGTCAGCGCCCCGCCGCCGATCGCCATTAGCCGCGGTGTCGTGATGACCGCAACCATCATCGCCTCCGTCTGGTCGTCGCTCAGCCGCAGATTATCGCGCCACCGGCGCTGTGGCAGCTCTTTTGCGAGAACAGAAAGATCCGCAATTCGGCGCGGCGCTTCTTTCAGCCGAACTCCAGCGCCGGCTCGTGGGCTGCTTCGGCTTTGTGGGTACACGGATCGGGATCGAACCGTTCGAGATAAGACAGGTCGGTCGAAAGCTCGGCAAAGCCGCAGCGCTGGTAGAGGCTTTTGGCATCGCGCGTCACCAGCAGCCAGCGTCGCAAATGCTGCAGCCGTGGGTCGGCGAGAATTGTCTCGATCAGCCATTGCCCGAGCCCGACATTGCGCTCCCCGGCTACGACAAAGACATCCGCCAGATAGGCAAAGGTCCCCTCGTCGGTGATGACGCGGGCAAACCCGATCTGCGCGCCATCACGATACAGACCGAACGCCGAGGAATGGGCGATTGCCCGCCGCAAGACGTCAGCCGGAATGCCGCGCGCCCAGTGCGAGCACTCGGCGAGAAAATGATGGATCAAATCGAAGTCGAGGCGGTCCTTGTCGCGGTCGATTTCATAGATGCGTCCGCCGACGTCGCGGCGAACGACGATGCTGTGGGTCATCGGATTTGTCCTGGCACTCGTAGAGGCTGAGACGATGCCGGCGCGGCTTGCTAGCGCGCGCACGAATGCAGCCTCGACCGGAATGCCGGGCTGCTAGCGCATTCGTCGTCGCAGGAAGCGGAACGACCTCAGCATCGAAGTGGACCCAACCGTAGCAACGGTTGGCGTCAGATTGGCTTGCGCAGCCGGAAACGCAAGACCCCGTCTGGCTGTTCCGACGATTCGAGCAATTCGCAACCGGTGGTTTGGCAGAAATGCTCGAAATCCTTGACCGCCCCCGGATCGGTCGCGAGCACTTCCAGCACCGCGCCGGGCGCGACCGCCTTCAACGCCCGCCGGGCCTTCAATACCGGCAACGGGCACAGCAAGCCCGTCGTGTCGAGAACAGTTGCGGCGGGGCTCGCGTCGGTCATGGTGCGGGCGATCTCGGATAACAACAGTCTTGCCACCATAGCGGATCGGGCTATCGGCCCGCAACGAACCGGCCGAAAGTCCAATGGGCGGAAATGTCTCATGGGGGAAATGCACCAAAGCACGGCGCATCCGGTCCCTCGGAGACATTGTCCCGACGCTTGCCGGCATGATGCCGGCGGTGCGATAAGACCGCCGCCGCGGCAGCGCCGGCTCGCGGCCTCCGGCACGGATCGATCGATGACCTTTGGCACGCGTTTGTTGACTTGGCTGCGCGGCGAGTATGTCGGGACCGACAGCCTCGGCAATCGCTATTACCGCGAGAAGGGGCGGCGGCAATTGCCGCGCGGCGGCGGGCGGGCAAGCCGCGAGAAAAGATGGGTCATGTATGCCGGCGCGCCGGAAGGATCGAAGGTGCCGTCCGAGTGGCACGCCTGGCTGCATCACACTGTCGACGAGGTACCGCGCCCGGGCGCGCGCATCCGCTACCCTTGGGAAAAAGAGCATCTGCCGAACATGACCGGGACCCCGAAGGCGTATCGCCCGCCGGGGTCGATTCTGCGCGGCGGCAAGCGGGAGCGCTCGGTCGGCGATTACGAGCCGTGGACGCCGGAATAAGAATGCGTGGCGGATCGGGTTTTCGGCGGTAGCGGGCATCAGTGGGGAAACGCGGCGAATGAGCGGCAATGTCATCGAGACCGTGATGGGCGCCGTCGTGCTCGTCATTGCGGCGCTGTTTCTGTTCTTCGCTTATTCGACGAGCCAGGTGCGGGCGGTCTCCGGTTATCCGGTCACGGCGCAGTTCCAGAGCGTCGACGGCATTCGCGACGGCAGCGATGTGCGCATCGGCGGAGTTAAGGTCGGCTCGGTTACCTCCGAGTATCTCGATCCAAAGACATTTCTCGCCACTGTCAAAATGAATATCAGCCCGCAATACAAATTGCCCGACGACACGGTTGCCGAGATCATCTCGTCAAGCCTGCTCGGCGACAAATACATGTCGTTGGTGCCCGGCGGTTCGGAGAAGGACATCCCGCCCGGCGGTCAAATTAAATACACGCAGGCGCCGGTCAGCCTTGAAAACCTGATCGGCCAAATGATCTTTTCGCAGCCGAGCGGGCAAAAAAAGCCGAGTGAGGGTGGCGAGTTGGCTCCGGGCGGTGTTCCACAAGCCGGCGGTGGTGCTCACCCGGGCGGGTCGTCGCCAGGTGGGCTCCCGGGGGTCTCAAATAAGCTTCCCCACCGGGGCGAGGAGAGGCAGATGAGCCAGGCCGATGAGTTTCCAATCTGGCGCACGCCCGAGGGCGAGCCCGTCTCTTGCATCGAAAAGATCAAGGTGCTGAACGAAAACCTCGCCGAATTGCGCGAATTGGCGCAGGAAGCGCTCGAGGACGCGGTGCTGATGGGCGCCGACGAGCTTCAGGTGCGCGACGTGCTCGCGGGAATCGTCGCCGGCCTTGTCAACCCGTACAGGAAATAACCACGTGCGACTTGGAAAGCCGGGCGACTGAGCCTCGCCAGAAGCAGCAGCTAATTTCCACCCACCGCCGCGAGCTTTAGCGCGCGCAATTCTCTGTGCCCGCCGGCGCGCCCTAGCGACTGGGCTTGGTTACCTGGAAGCTCTGGCGCGTCTCCATTTGTTTGATCCAGTCGAGCAATTTCGGGTGCTGCGCGAACGGCTCTTTTCCGTCAGGAATATTGGCGAAAAAATAAAGCAGCGGCACCGCTATTATATCCGCGAGGCTGACAAACCCGCCGGCGAGAAAGCGGTGACCCTGCATCAGCCGCTCGATCTCGGCGAGGCACAGCCGGGCCTGCGGCAATGCCGCGGCGATCGCCGCTTCATCCGGCTCGCGGCCCAACAGACGCGGCGCCAGCATCCGGTTGAACAAGATCGTGCCGGCGATGCTGGGCCAGGCATAGGCATCGATGATGCCGATGATCTGGTTCATCCGCGACCACTCGTGCACATCCTCGGGCTGTAGCGGCGCCCCGGCAAAACGCTCGTCGACATAGCGCACGATCGCCTGCGTCTCGTACAGCGCGAAGCCGTCATGCTCGAACGCCGGCACCTTGGCAAAAGGCTGGCGCGACAAATGCGGCTCCTCGCGGTGCGCGCCAAAGGGCACATCGACAAGCTCGTGCGTCACCCCTTTTTCGGCGAGCGCCAAGCGCGCGCTCCATACATAACTGCTGACGGCGGGACCATAGACAATCGGATGAGCCATCCCCGTTTCCTCGCCTGTTCCGAACGACGTCGGGCATCAGCAAGCCCGTTTCGGTTTTTTTATCACGCAGCGGCGCGCGTCACCTCGGGCGGGATCGCGCGCATCTCACGCACCATCATTTGGATATGAAAGTGCATCGCGCATTTTATCGCGTAAAGCTGCAGCATCGCCGGTGTCGGTCGATGTCGGACGACGCGCCATAGGCGGCGGCGATACTCGCGGCGAAGCCCCCGATCCGGAACGCCGCGCAACAGCATCACAAAGATCGCGGCCGCTTCGAGCAGCAGGCGCGCGTTGAGCTTGGCGCGGCGGATCGGATGGCGCCGCAGATATTTCTGGCGAGCTTGGCCCCAGCGCAGCCGCGCTGTCAGGTAAAGCTCATCGAGCCGCGCGAAAAAGGCGGCCGGCTGATAAAGATCCTGCATCAGCTCGACATAGCCGCGATACAGCGCCTCGCGGCCGATGCGCTGCGGAACGACATTGGTGCCAAACGGCCCGAAACCGGAAGGATCACCCGTATTGTCGAGCCGGCCTTCCCGTTCGAGCCGCTGGTAAAGCGGCGTCCGGGGGATCGCCACCAGCATGTTAACCATGATGTTGGAAATGCGCGACTGGTCGAGAAACCGGCGCTGCACCGCAAAGATGCTTTCGTCATCATGGTCAAAGCCGACGATGATGCCGCACCAGACCTCCATCCCCGCTTCCTGGATGCGGTGCACTTTGTCGAGCATGGTGCCGCCGCGGGTGCGAACATTTTGAATCTTCTTGGTTTCGCGCAACGCCGCTTCGTTGGGGGTTTCGATGCCGATAAAGACTTCGCTGATATTGGCCTCAACCATTAGCCGCATCAATTCAGCATCCTCGGCGAGATCGATCGAGGCCTCGGTCGCGAACATCAACGGGTAGCCGTGCGCCTGCTGCCAACCGATGACCTCGCGCAGCAATGGCTTGATCGCCTTTTTGTTGCCGATCAGGTTGTCATCGACGATGAACGCGGTTTGCTTGCCGGTGGCGAGTAATCCATCGAGTTCGGCGAGCACCTGGGCCGAACTCTTGATCCGTGGCCGGCGGCCGAAGGTGACGATGATGTCGCAGAATTCGCACTCAAACGGGCAGCCGCGCGAGAACTGGACGCTGGCGAGCAGGTAATCCTTGGTCCGCAACAGGTCGAGACGCGGGCGCGGCACGGTTGACATGTCCGTGCGCGTCGTTTGCTCGTACCGGCTCGCGTGCCGCCCCTCGGCCCACTCTGCAAGAAACCGCGGCCAGGTCTTCTCCGCCTCGCCGACAAAAATCACATCGGCAATCCCGGCGATATCGGTCTCGCGTACCGTCGCCCATGGACCGCCGACGACGGTAAAGCAGCCGCGCCGCTTCAACTCTGCGAGGATTTCATGCATCCGGGTGCGCTGAACGTTCATTCCGGTCAGACCGACAATGTCCGCGCGGGCGCAACGTGCGAAATCGATAGGCTCAACATTTTCGTCGACCAGCGTGACCGTGTGCTCGGGCGGGGTCAGCGCGGCGAGCAAGGGCAAGCTTGCGACCGGCAGAACCGCCTTGGCGCCGAGAAACGGCATCGCGTGTTCGAGCCCCCAAAACGAGGTCTCAAAACGTGGGTTGATGATTACGATGTCGGCCATCGAGGAGTTCGCTTTCGCGAGAGGACGGGGATACTACTCCCCGGCGTGCGACCAAAGCGACTGGAGAACATAACCTCTGGGCTCTTCCCCTATCGCGGCTTTCGGCAATTTCCGTCAGGGGTGACCTTGATCATCGGCAAGCCTCCAGGCTCGCGTCAGGAATGTCCGATATCGTGCCGGAATCGCGCGCGTCCCGGCGCCACCCTGCACCAATAAGCCCCCATGGAATCGCTAGTTCAGCCCACTCTGACCTTCATCTCGGCGCATGCCGGCTGGGCGTTCGCGGTCATGTTCGTGACCGCTTTCGGCGAGTTGTTCGTGTTTCTGAGCCTGCTATTTCCCGGGACATCGCTACTAGTCGCCGCCGGGGCGCTGATGGCGACCGGCACCCTGCCGTATTTCCCGGTGCTGGTCGGGGCAGTGATCGGCGCCACCCTTGGCGACACGGTGTCGTACTGGATCGGCCGCCGGTTTGGCTCCGCGCTCGGGCGGATGTGGCCGCTAAACCGCAATCCCGAGCTGTTGCCGCGCGGCATTCGCTTTTTCGAGAGATATGGCGGGCTCAGCGTTTTTCTCGGCCGTTTTTTTGGCCCGTTGCGCGCCGTGATCCCTCTCGCCGCCGGGGTGTTGCAGATGCCCTCGGCCCGCTTTTGGGTCGCTAATGTGACCTCGGCATTGGTCTGGGCGCCAATGTTGATCTTTGTCGGCGACGGCGTCGGTCAACTCGGCGAAAGGCTGATCGGGAGGACAAATCTGGTGGTGCTCGTGCTCGCCGCCGTCACGTTGTTCGGGATCGGCGGGGTGATCTGGGCATTGATCCGCCCCGGCCGGTCGCGGTTCTGAGGAAATCCCGTTCTCGAGCGCGTGACGGCTGCGCCCCTTATCGCCCCGCCTACGGATTCCCACGTTAAACGGTAACCTGACCGCAAGCAGCGCGCTAAGATGTCTTCGTTTTTTTCACCCTACGCCCACCAGTTTGTTCGCCTCGCCGTCTGCGTGCCGCAAGTCGCGGTTGCCGATCCCCGGCATAACGGCGCCGCGATCGAGGCGATGCTCGCGGCGGGCGACAAGGCGCGCGCCGCGCTGATGCTGTTCCCCGAATTGGGCGTGTCGGCCTATGCGATCGACGACTTATTGTTTCAGGACGCGCTGCTCGACGCGGTCGAAGCCGAAATCGGCCGGCTCGCCGAAATCAGCCGGAAGCTGTTCCCGATATTCGTCATCGGTGCGCCGTTGCGGTCGCGCGGGCATCTCTACAATTGCGCGGTTGTTATTTACCGCGGGCGGCTGCTCGGCGCGGTGCCCAAGGTATTTCTGCCCAACTATCGCGAGTTTTACGAGCGGCGTCACTTTATGTCGGGCGAGGGTGCGGCCGGCCAAACCATCACCGTTGCCGGCCGCGAGGCGCCGTTTGGCGCCGATCTGGTGTTCGCCGCAACGGGTGAAGCCGCATTCACCTTCCATGTCGAGATTTGCGAAGATCTTTGGGTGCCGCAGCCGCCGAGCAATCTCGGGGCCCTCGCCGGCGCCGAGATCCTGCTGAACCTGTCGGCCAGCAACATCACGATCGGCAAGGCGCAGATGCGCCGGCTGTTATGCGCCTCGCAATCGGCACGCTGCCTTGCGGCTTACGCCTATTCCGCCGCCGGAGCCGGGGAATCGACAACCGATCTCGCCTGGGACGGTCAGGCCGGCATTTTCGAGCTTGGCGCCGATTTGGCCGAGACCGAGCGCTTTTCGGCAAATCCCGAGATGGCGATCGCCGATGTCGATGTCGGCCGCATCCGGCAGGAGCGGATGCGCATGAACACCTTTGGCGATTGCGTCCGAGCGAGTGCGGCGACCCAGCCTGGGTTCCGCACGATCGCGTTCGATTTTGAAGCCCCGCACGAAAAGCTGGCGTTGCGCCGCAATATCGAGCGCTTTCCTTATGTCCCGGCCGACCCGGCGATGCTCAACGACAATTGCTACGAGGCCTACAACATCCAGGTCCAAGGGCTGGCGCAGCGGCTAAGCGCGACCGGTCTCAAAAAGCTGGTGATCGGCGTGTCGGGCGGGCTCGAATTCGACGCAGGCATTGATCGTGTCGGCGCGCGTGATGGACCGCCTGAGGCTGCCGCGCACCAATATTCTCGCTTACACCTTGCCGGGTTTCGCGACGGGTGAGGCGACCAAAGCAAATGCCTGGCGGCTGATGAACGCGCTCGGCGTCACCGGCGGTGAGATCGACATCCGCCCCGCCGCCCGGCAGATGATGCAGGACATCGGCCACGCCGCCGCGACCGGCGAGGCGCGTTACGATGTGACGTTCGAGAATATCCAGGCGGGATTGCGCACCGATTACCTGTTCCGCCTCGCCAACCATAATGGCGGGCTCGTGGTCGGCACCGGCGATCTGTCCGAACTCGGGCTCGG
This sequence comes from uncultured Alphaproteobacteria bacterium, assembly GCA_963777435.1. Taxonomy (GTDB): domain Bacteria; phylum Pseudomonadota; class Alphaproteobacteria; order ATCC43930; family CGMCC-115725; genus AP-15. The sequence goes on along the minus strand of CAVZQT010000002.1, from coordinate 614,139 downwards.
CTGGTGCACCTATGGGGTCGGCGATCAGATGTCGCATTACAACCCCAACGCCTCGGTAGCCAAGACCTTGATCCAGCATCTGATCCGGTTTGTAGCGGCGACCGGCGACCTCGGGCCCGGTACCGCGCCGATCCTTTACGATATTCTCGCGACCGAGATTTCGCCGGAGCTGGTGCCGCCGGGCGCCGACGGTTCGATTCAATCGACCGAGAGCGTCGTCGGCCCATACGCATTGCAGGACTTCAACCTGTTCTACACGACAAGATTTGGGTTTGCGCCGTCCAAGATCGCGTATTTGTCGTGGAATGCCTGGGCCGACATCGAACGCGGAGTGTGGCCGGCCAATACGCCGGAGGCGGCGAGACGCGCCTACAATCTGGCCGAGATCAAGCATTGGTTGCGGGTGTTTTTGCTGCGCTTTTTCCAATTGTCGCAATTCAAGCGCTCGGCCCTGCCCAACGGCCCCAAGATATCGTCCGGCGGATCATTGTCGCCGCGCGGCGACTGGCGTGCGCCATCCGATTCGACCGCCGCCGTGTGGCTGCGCGAACTCGAAGAATCCGTCCCCGACGACGCGTAAGTGGGACCTTCTTCCACAGAGGGTCATTGCGAGCGAAGCGGAGCAATCTCGATGCCACTACGGATTGCTTCGTCGCACCAGGCGCTCCTCGCAATGACGTGATGCGTGGCTGAAATTCCGACTTACACAGTCGGGCGGATGTTTTGGTTCATGCGGAACAGATTCGTCGGATCGTATTTGTTCTTGAGCGCGACGAGTTTCTCGTAGCTGCCGCCATAGGCCGCGCGGATCCGGGTGGCTTCTTCGGCGTCAAGATGGTTGACATAGACTTCGCCCGACGCGAACGGCTCGACCGCATTCCAGTATTCGCGGGCCCATTGGACATGACCGGCGGTCTCGGCGGGATCTGTCCATTGCGAGATCACGTCGTAATCCCACTGATCGTGGCGCAATCCAAAGGCGGTGGCATCGCGATCGATGCGGGCGGCGGCGCCGTGCATGTGGAAAAACAAGACCATCGACATCGGCGACAGCATCTTGGCGGCGCGCGCGATCATGATGTCCAAGAGTTCGTCGCCAAGCTCATTCAGAAAGCTCGATTTCCAATAGCGCTGCACCCCGCCATACGGCACCGCTGCGTCAAACAAGGTGTTCAACTGGACATAGGAGGTGGGCGAGATCGTGTCGGCCAGAGGCGTACCGAATTTCCGCAATGGCGCCATCAGCCGCTCTCCGGTGGCCAAATCGCCGATGTAGCTGGCGATGATGACGACGACCGGCTCGCCCTCGTGCGAGGTCATCAGCGCGGCTGCAGCCAGCATCTCGTCGGGGCAGCCGCGCGCGAAATCGCGATAGAACCGCAATACCGCTTTGGCCTCGGCGATCGGGTGGATGACCATTCCGGCGAGCACTGGGCCGACCGAATGAAGCTTGTACTCGAACGAGGTCACGACGCCGAAATTGCCGCCGCCGCCGCGCAATCCCCAGAACAGATCGGGGTTTTGCACGGCGCTCGCGGTCACCAATTTGCCCTCGGCGGTGACGAGATCGGCCGAGATCAGGTTGTCGCAGCTGAGCCCGTGCTTGCCCATCAGCCAGCCGAGCCCGCCGCCCAAAGTCAGCCCGGCAATGCCGGTGGTTGACACCACGCCGCCGGTGCTGGCGAGCGCAAAAGCCTGGGTCTCGCGGTTGTACTCGCCCCAGGTCAGCCCGGCCTCGGCGCGCGCCGTCCGCCCCGCGGGATCGACCCGCGCGCTCTTCATGTCCGATAGGTCTAGCATCAGCCCGCCTTCGCACACCGCGTTGCCGGTGATGTTGTGGCCGCCACCCTTGACCGAGACCAGGAGCCGGTGATCGCCGGCAAACCGCACCGCTGCCATCACGTCGGCCGGCCCGGCGCAGCGCGCGATCAATGCCGGCCGCCGGTCGATCATCCCATTCCAGACCCGGCGCGCCTCGTCATAGCCGCCCTCGCCGGGCTGGACGAGCCGGCCGCGCAGCCCATCGGCGAAAGCCTGCACCGCAGCCGACTCTAGGATCTTGTCGCCGCCATCGGTGGTGATCACGCGCACATCGGTCATCGTTTGCCTCCCCACGAATTCGTTTGTAATCCTGCCCGTCATCGGGCGGAGCCTCCGCACCAGAGCCTATACCAAAGCGGCCATTAATGGCGAGGAGCCGACAAGCGCCGGTGCGCAGCAATTCCCGTGTAACCGGGAAAGAATCGCGAATTTTTTCGGATTTGAGCCCTTTTTGTGGCAAAATCATAGTAAAATCAGTGGATTGACCATAAACTATCGTGCATATTAACCGGGATTTTTTTTGCGTTAACCGGGAAAACAATCAGCCGAACCGGGAATTGACGGGAATTGCTGCGAAATCATCAAAATCGAGCCTTCGGATCAACAGGTCCGCCAACATGTATCACTCGATGATGGCGGTTCGAGGGCCGTCGCACGGCCGGCGACTGGTGACCTGGACCATAAAATCGTTTCCTAACCCGAATGGGCTGTCATTGCGAATTGTTGACCGGCCGGGCGATCGACCCGCCCTCGGCGAAACCGCACCAGGGCGCTTTCCCTGCGCAAGCCGGGATCCACTGATCCGTCTGCCGAGCGCTGGAAGAGTGGGCCCCGGCTTTCGCCGGGGAAGCGATTTTACCGTATCGTCCGTAGACCAAATGATCCGCCAGCCATCAAGGGCGGGGTTAACCCTTTCCCGCGCTTCCACTAGGAGCGCGAAGGTTGAAGGTATATCGTCCAAAAGAGGGGTGGCGCTCGTTGAGGGCGATGCCGCCCCGGCCAGGGGAATGGTGCCGCACCTTCGAGTTTCGGGCTCTGTCCCGCCATCGACCCCCACCCGCGCCGCCAGGGGGCAGCGATCGGCAGCCCTTCTCGGCCGACGGCGGGTGCTGCGCAAATCAACAGAAGCATGCGACTGGGACCAGCGCGCAATGGGGTGAGCATATGACCGTGACCCTCGACGACGAGGTCGCCGACCTTCGACAGACTGTTGTCGATCTTCGCCGCGAACTCGACGCCCGCACCCGCGAGTTGCAGGAAAAAAATGAGCGCTACGCCCTAGTCAGCCAGGCAGTCGCCGAAGGTATTTACGACTGGGACATCGCGCGCAATGCGCTATGGGTATCGCCGCGCCTGATCGAGCTTTTCGGTTGGGGGAAAGCGGCCCCGGACGGCGGCGCGCGGCCCAGTCAGGACTGGAACGCCCGTGTGCACCCGGTGGACTTCGAACATTACCGTGCGGCGCTTCGCGGTGCCTTGAAGGGTGAGACACCGCGCCTGCACTGCGAATACCGCATCCGGCTCAGTAGCGGTGAATATCGGTGGGTCGAGGACCACGCCCTGCCGGTGCGCGATGAGCGGGGCTGGGCGGTGCGCCTAGTTGGCGCGGTCAGCGATATTACCGACCGCAAACGACAGGAACAGGAACTGCGCGAGGCGCTCGACCAGCAGACCGCAACCGCCGAGGTGCTGCGGGTGATCTCCGGCTCGGCGACCGATGTGCAGCCGGTGTTTGAAGCGATCACCGGAAGGGCGGCCAAGCTGTGCGAGGCAGAGTTTAGTGCGGTCGCGCGTTTCGAAGATGGCCTGCTCCGCCTTGTGGCAACGAATAATCTATCTCCGGACGAAGCGAGCGCATTTCACAGCCTGTTTCCGCGACCGCCAAACCGCGGGTTTGTCATGGGCCGCGCCATCGTGGAAGGGCGCACGGTCCATGTCGAGGATGTTCTCGCCGACCCCGACTACGACCCCCGAACCCGCGAGGTCTTGCAGTCGCTCACCGGCTACCGGACATTTGTCGGCGTGCCGATCCTGCGAGACGGTAAGCCGATCGGGGTGATCGGCTGTGCCCGTCGCGCGGTGAGGCCTTTCACGGCAGCACAGATCGAGCTCGTCACGACTTTCGCCGACCAGGCGGTGATTGCGATCGAGAATGCGCGATTGTTCAATGATCTGCGCGAGCGCACCGACGATTTGCAGGAATCGCTCGAATACCAGACCGCGACCAGCGAGGTGCTCAACGTCATCAGCCGCTCGACCTCCGATGTGCAACCGGTGCTGGACACAGTGGCCGAAACCGCTGCCCGGCTTTGCAGCGCCGATATCGCAGCGATCACGATACGCGAGGGCGAGGTCTACCGCTTGTGGCGAGTTCGTACAGTGCAGCGGAGCCCGAGCATTGGGCGGCCCAGCGCCAGCGAACCATTGTCCCCGGTCGCGACAGCGTACTCACCGCGAGGGTGGCGCTCGAAGGTAGGGTCGTGCATGTCGCGGACGTCCTCGCTGAGCCGGACTATGCGTTTCCCGAGAGTATCGCATCCGGGCGACGCACCACGCTCGGGGTGCCGCTGCTGCGCGAGGGCGCAATGCTCGGCACGATCAATCTCTCGCGGAAGCGGGTCGAGCCGTTCACCGAGCGGCAGATCGAGCTGGTGCGCACCTTTGCCGACCAGGCGGTCATCGCGATGGAGAATGCGCGGCTGCTCGGCGAATTGCAGGCCCGCACGCGCGACCTCGAAGAATCGCTCGAATACCAGACCGCGACCAGCGACGTGCTCAGGGTCATCAGCGGGTCCAGCTTTGATATCCAGCCGGTGCTCGACACGATCGGCGCTACCGCCGCGCGGCTTTGCGGCAACGATAGGGCAACTATCCTTATGCGCGACGGCGAGGTCTTTCGCTATGTGTCGGCCTACGGCCTCGACGACGAGTATTGGGCGAGCCTGCGCCAGGGAACCATTGGCCCCAGTCGCCAAACCGTCGCCGGGCGGGTGGCGCTCGAAGGCAGGGTCGTGCAGATCGAGGACCTCGCCGCTGACCCGGACTACGGGTCGCCCTGGTCTGTGATGGCCGGGTACCGTACCGGGCTTGGGGTCCCCCTCCTGCGCGAGGGCGCCGTGGTCGGCGTGATCACGCTCAACCGCCAGCGCGTCGAACCGTATACCGAGCGGCAGATCGAACTGGTGCGCACCTTCGCCGACCAGGCGGTGATCGCGATCGAGAATGCGCGGCTGCTCAAGGAATTGCAGGCGCGCACCGACGATCTGCAGGAATTGCTCGAATACCAGACCGCGACCAGCGACGTGCTCAAGGTCATCAGCGGGTCCAGCTTCGATATTCAACCGGTGTTCGACACGATCGTCGCTACCGCCGCGCGGCTTTGCGGCAGCGATTCCGCATCGATCTTGATGCGCGAGGGCGAGGTCTATCGTTATGTGTCGAACTCCCACCGCGACGACGAGTATTGGGCGATCCTGCGCCAGCGAACAATTGTCCCCGGTCGCCAGTCCGTCGCCGGGCAGGTAGCGCTCGAAGGCAGGGTCGTCCAGATCGAGGACATCACCGCCATCCCGGGCTACGCGCTGCCCGAGGTTGTGGCGGCCGGCCGACGCACCATGCTTGGAGTGCCGCTTCTGCGTGATTCCGAGCTGCGGCTTGCCGCTTGGAACCGCAACTTCCAGCAGATCCTCGATCTGCCGGACGAACTGCTGGCCGAGCGTCCCAGCCTCGCCGAATACGTGCGTTATCTCGCTAGCCACGGCGAGTACGGCGCGGTCGATATCGAGGCGGAAGTCCGCCGGCTGACCGACACCGTGGGGACGCAGTGGTCGGCCGAGCGCACCCGGCCCGACGGACGGGTCATCGAAGTCCGACACAACCCGGTGCCATCAGGCGGCTTTGTGTTGATCTACGGCGACATCACCCAGCGCAAGCGCGCCGAAGCCGAGATCCACGCGGCTCGAGAGGCGGCCGAGCGTGCGCTGGTCGAGTTGAAAACCGCGCAGGCGAGCCTCATCCAGGCCGAGAAGATGGCCTCGCTCGGCCAGTTGACTGCGGGCATCGCCCACGAGATCAAGAACCCACTCAATTTCGTTAACAATTTCGCCGGGCTGTCGGTGGAATTGCTCGACGAGTTGAAGGAGACCGCCGCACCGGCGATTGCCGGGCTGGCCGACAATGAGCGCGCCGATGTCGACGAAATCGTCGCGATGCTAACCGGCAATCTTGAAAAGATCGCCGAGCACGGGCGGCGCGCCGACGGCATCGTCAAAAGCATGCTCGAGCATTCGCGCGGCGAGAGCGGCGAGCGCCGCAACATCGACCTCAACGCCCTCGTAGACGAGGCGCTGAACCTCGCTTATCACGGCGCGCGCGCCCAGGACCAAAAGTTCAATATCACGCTCGAACGCGATTTCGGCGCGGCGATTGCCCCGATCGAGTTGGCGCCTCAGGACATGACCCGTGTCTTTCTCAACCTGTTCGCCAACGGCTTCTACGCTGCCACCAAGCGCCAGCGTGACGGCGCGGCACTCGACTTTCGGCCGATGCTGAAGGTCGCGACGCGCGACCTTGGCGACCAGGTCGAAATCCGCATCCGCGACAACGGCATCGGCATTCCGCCCGACATCCGGGATAAATTGTTCCAGCCGTTTTTCACGACCAAGCCGACCGGCGAAGGCACCGGGCTCGGCCTGTCGATCAGCTACGACATCGTCGTGCAACAACATGGCGGTACGATTTCGATCGACAGCCGGGTCGGCGAGTTTACCGAGTTTGTGATCCAACTGCCGCGCACCCGCCGGGCGGCAACAACGCCAATAACAACAATAGAGGCAGTGGTATGAGCGTCAGCATCCTGGTCGTGGACGACGAGCCCGATGTCGCCGAGCTGTTCCGCCAGCGCTTTCGCCGCGAGACGCGCCAGGGCGTTTATGTGATCCACCACGCCGCCTCGGCAGAAGCGGCGCTGGATCTGCTGAGCGGCGGGATCGAGCCGAGCGTGGCGGTCATCCTGTCCGATATCAACATGCCGGGAATGGACGGCCTGCAGTTGCTGGGGGAACTAAAGGCGCGCTTCCCCGGCCTCCCGGTCATGATGGTGACCGCCTATGGCGACAACGAGCGCCGCCGCCGCGCCGGCGAACTTGGCGCCGCCGAATTCCTTTCGAAGCTGGTCGACTTCGATCACCTGAAGGTGCGCCTAGCCCAGCTCCCCGCGATCGCCGGCAAGCCAGAGCGTGGGCTGGCCTCGCGGCTTGGGGGCTGAAAATCGGCTGACAGGATTTGCGCTCAGGCAGCCCGGGCAGATTGCTGCTCGATCACCTTGGACAAGCGGGCATAGACGCGGCGGGCATTGCCTTCGAAGATTTTGGCCTTGTCTTCTGCCGACAATGGCAATTGGTCGATGTAGCGCTTGGTGTCGTCGTAGTGGTGACCGGTTTCGGGATCGATGCCACGCACTGCACCGATCATCTCTGAGGCAAACAGGATGTTGTCGGCGGGGATGACGTTGGCCAGCAATTCCTGGCCGGGCAGGTGATAGACGCAGGTGTCGAAAAAGACGTTCTTCAACATAAGATCGGACAACAGCCCAAGCTTGGCGTCCTGCGCCAGACCGCGGTAGCGCCCCCAGTGATACGGCACCGCGCCGCCGCCATGCGGGATGATGAATTTGATAGTCGGGAAATCCCTGAACACCGACGAATTCATCAGCTGGTTAAAGCCGGCGGTGTCGCCGTTGAGATAGTGCGCGCCGGTCGTGTGATGGGTCGGGTTGCACGACGCGCTGACATGGATCATCGCCGGAATGTCGTACTCGACCATCTTTTCGTAGACGGGATACCAGTAATGGTCCGACAGCGGCGGGTCCCGCCAATGCCCGCCTGACGGATCGGGGTTCAGATTGACGCCGACAAACCCGTACTGGTTGACGCAGCGGTCGATCTCGGCGAGGCAGTTCTTCGGCGAGACGCCGGCGCTCTGCGGCAGCATCGCCACCCCGATAAAGTTGCGCGGAAACAGCGAGCAGACGCGGTGGATCAATTCGTTGCAGGCGCTGGCCCAGGCCTCACTGGTCGTCGCATCGCCGAGATGGTGACCCATCCCGGCGGCGCGCGGCGAGAAGATCGTCAAATCGGTGCCGCGCTCGCGCTGCACCCTGAGCTGCCCGCCCTCGATCGACTGGCGGATCTCGTCATCGGTTATCGCCGGGCGCGGCGGCGCCGCCTTGCCGGCCGCGTGCGCCTCGATCTGCTGGGTGCGCCATCCCTCATGCTGACGCGGCGCGGTGGTGTAGTGCCCATGGCAATCGATGATCATAGATAATCGCCTCCCCTTCGTATGTCTCGCCACGTCGAGCTCGCCTGAATGGTCGAGTGATGTTCTAATCGCGGGTTCTTTGGGTCAAGCGTGCGGCAGATAGCGGATCGCCGCCAGAATGAGTCCAGCGATGACCACCATCAAAGAACCGAGCCGCACCACCACCCTGTCGATCCGCGCCTCAAGACGCAGTTCGAGTTCGCGCATCTCCGCTCTCAGCTTGCTCTCGACCTGGTCGATGCGTGCTCCTAGCTGGTCGATATCGGCTTTAGTGGCAACATTATCGTGGATCGCGTCGAAGATTTCCGTCGCGATCCGCTCGGCCTTTTGCCGGTCGATATTGGCGTCGGCCAAAGCGTTGGTCAGCGAGAGTAGGTCGGTCATCTTCGCGCCAGGAACGGCGGTGGCGCTCTTCTAGCCGCACCTTTCAACCGGCGGCGAGCGGGTCGGCGGTCGGGATCGAGATTGCGCCGCCGCGGTCGCCGCCGACCACGATCGGCACCGCCGCGTTGCGGCCAAAGGCTTCGACCACGGCGATGTCGGAATCCGCGATCGGCGCCATGCGCGGCTTGCGCGCCAACGCCGCCTCGATATAGGGCGCGAGTTCGCGCTCCTTTTGCGCTTGACGCACCCGCTCGCGTTCCTTGAACTCCGGCATGACATGCGCGGCGAATACCTCGAGCAACTCGCAGATATGTTCGTGGCGGTTGCCGCCGCTCTGCTGGACGAACATGACCTGGTCAATCCCGGCCTTTTCGTAGCGCGCGAGATGTTCGCGCAACTGCGCCGGGGTGCCGATGCCGCCGCGCCCGGCATTGTCGGGCAATTGATCCTTGGCCTGCAGAAAGCGCCGCCACAGATCTGTATGGCCGGGCTTATGCTCGCCGAAGACCGCGTAATAGCCGAGCGAGTAGCCAAAGAACTTGAATCCGTCGAGACCGCGGCGGATCGCTTCGGCTTCGTCCGGATGACACGACATGCCGGTGACGATCGCGATGTTCGGATTGACGCGATGTCCGATCGGCACGCATTCCTCGGATTTGATGATCGCGTAATATTCTTCGACCCATTTCGCCGCCTGCTCGGGTTCGAGAAACGCAAACGCCAAGGCGCCCAGCCCCTTTCGCGCCGCAAGATGAATTGTTTCGCGGCGCGAGCACGCGACCCACATCGGCGGATGCGGCTTTTGCACCGATTTCGGCACGAGGTTGCGGCACGGCATGTCGAACCAACGGCCGTGAAACCCGGGATAGGGCCGCATCGCCAGCATGTTGGCGGCCTGTTCGGTGGCTTCCTCCCACATCGAGCGCTTGTCGTCGGGATCGATGTTGAACCCGCCCATCTCGACTGCGGTCGCCGACTCGCCGGTACCCCATTCGACGCGCCCATTCGACACCAGATCGAGGGTCGCGACCCGTTCGGCGACGCGAGCGGGATGATTGTATTTGGGCGCCATTAGCGCGATGCCGTGACCGAGACGGATCTGTTTGGTGCGCTGCGAGCAGGCTGCGAGAAACACCTCGGGCGCGGAGGAGTGCGAATACTCCTCGAGAAAATGATGCTCGACCTCCCACACGTAATCGATGCCGAGCTGATCGGCGAGCTCGACCTGTTCGAGGGCGTCTTGATAAAGCTTCAGCTCGGACCCCTCGTCCCAAGGCTGCGGCAGCTGATGCTCGTAAAACAATCCGAATTTCATCTCCGGCGCTCCCCTTCCTTGATGCGATTTCCCGATCCGCTATTCGGGCGGCATTTTGAGCATACGCAGGGCGTTGCGGAAATAGATCGCGGCGCTCTCGTCTTCAGGGAGAGCGAGACCGTCAAGGGCGGCAATCGTGTCACGGATAAACATCGGGCCGCCTTCGGGGTCGAACGGGCAATCGGTCGCGAACAGCACGCGCTCCGCGCCAAAAAAGTCGAGCCCGCAGCGGATCGCCGAGCGCGCGCCGCCCACGGCAGTATCGTTAAAGAACAATCGGAAATAATCAATGGGCCGCCGGCCTTTGGCCCGCATCGCGGCGAGGATGCCGCTGTAATCCTCGTCCGAGGTGCGGGTGCCGAGTTGGTCCCATAGGGGTCCGACGCGCCCTTCGAAATACGGGATCATGGCCCCCAGGTGGTGAGTGATAATCTTCAGTTCGGGCAGGTGGTCAAACATGCCGGAGAAAACCAGCCGCGCCATCGCGACACTGGTCTCGTAGGGCCAGCCCAGCACCTGCCAAATCTCGTATTTGGACTTTGGCTCACCGGGGTAGTCGGCGGTCCGCGCGTCGCGAGCCGGATGCATCCAGATCGCAACGTGGTGATGGCGCGTCGCATGCTCGAAGATCGGCAGGAATTCGGGATCGTCGAGCGGCCGGCCGTTGACGTTGGTAAAGATCTGAACTCCGCGTGCGCCCAACGCGATCGCACGATCCATCTCCTCCAGCGAGGCCTTGACATTGTTGAGCGGCAATGAGGCGACCCAGGCTGGAAACTTGTCGGGCCGGGTGGCGCAGATCTGCCTCAGTTCGTCATTGGCGGCGCGGGCGAGTTCGGGCGTGTCGGTCGGCCCCGCAATCGTCTCGATCGGCGGGTTGGAGAGGGTCAGAACCTGCTGATAGCCCGGCCATTGCTCCATCATCCGCACCCGCGCCTCGATGTCGTGCAGCATCGGGATGCTGGTAACGCGCTTGATCATGTCGCCCTTGCCGGGCGCCAGCTCGCGAATGCGGTCGGCGACGGCGCGCGGCATCACATGATTGTAAATATCGATCTTGCGCTCGCTCATGCGACCCTCCCTGAACGTGTGGTCCCGACGAAATCTAAAGCTCGCGCAATGTGCGAACACGATCTCCGGCGCTCGGGGTGGGCAAGCGAGGACCCGTCGCGCTCTGGAGAAATTTCCGGCAGCGATCCTTACCGCGCGGTCCAGCGCAGGATCGCGGCGGCGACTTCGTCGGGTTTGTCGAGTTCGGCCAGATGACCGGCGCCCGGGATCGTCACGATATCGCTGTGGCCGGCGATCGCCTTCGCGAACCGCTCGGCATAGCCCTTTGGCATGATCCGGTCTTCCGCACCCCAGATCAGGAGGGTCGGGGCATTGATCAACGGCAGCCGCTTTTCGAGCCGGGTATTGCCGAGCGGCCAGAAGGCGCGGGCGGCGGCCTCGGCGGCGCGGGTCTGCTCGATCGGCCATTCCGGCGAGTTGGCGCCTTCGGGTACCGCCTTGAGCTGGTTCCAGCGCTCGGGATTGGCGCAGAGCAGCCCCGGCACGTCGGGTGCCCGTTGCGCCCACGGGTCGGTCGCCGGGTCCTTTTCATCAAACAGGCCCCAGGGTGCGATCAATGCCAGCCGGCGCACCGAGTTCGGCCAGATCGCCGCCACCTCGGCGGCAAACGAGCCGCCGACCGAGCCGCCGGCCAAATCGGCGCCGTCGAGCCCGGCCTTTTGCAGCACCTCGCGGACTGCCAAGACCCAATCGAGATGGCTGTCGAGGACGGTATGCCCGCGGTCGCCGCCGGGATGCCCCGGCAGTGATGGCACGATGACGGTGCGTTCGCGCGCCAGCACATCAAGAAACGGGACCCAGCGCGGCAATCCGCCAAATCCGGCGAGAAAGCCCAGTTTGGGTCCGGTCCCGGCTTGCCACACGCGTGTCGGAAAGCCGTTGATTTTGATCGAAAGCACCCGCGGCTCGGTCATCGCTGTCTCCGGCGTCTCTCCCGCGGGTCAGCCTGACCGGTGGTCCGGCGCGGGTCAAGTGCACCAGGCTTGGAGGAACTGTAGTCTGCGTCGCCACTGGCGTCCTGGCGTCCGGTGGCTCGCCGCGCGGGCTGTACGATGATCTGCCGTTGCCCTCTCGACAGCCGCCTCTGTGACAGTGTAGGCTCATTGGAAACAAACCACGAACATAGGTGTCACAGTGACGCGAGCATCCCGGCAGGCGCAACGTGAGGCAGAGCGGCAGTTCCCGGTGCGGGTGCGGATTGCGGTGCCGCCCGAGGGGCTCGGCCGCCAGCTGGTCGTCATGCACGCATGGCTCGATCAAACCTGCGGCGTTCAAGGCTGGGCGTCGTCGCCGGCCGGAACCGTCGGCGTGGTCAATGATGCGATTGCGTTTTATTTCGAAAGTGCGGCCTTTGCGCACGCCTTTGTCGCCCGGTTTTGCTGCGGCTACCTGATCGAGACGATCGCCGGCTCCTTTGCCCTGCGGCGCGACGAGCCGCAGCCGCGCCCAGCGGCCGCGATCCATAAAACACCCTGATCCGCTCGCCTGAGCGGCATTGTGAGCCTGCTCGCCTGGACCGCGCTCGCGGCCACGACGTTTGGCGCCGCTTTGCTGCAAGCAGCCGGCGGGTTCGGTTTTGCCGTGCTCGCGACACCGCTCTACCTGATCATCGTCGCACCCGCCACCGCAGTGCATCTGGTCATCATCATCGCGACAGCGTTGTCGGCGGTAGTGCTGCCGCGGCTTCGCCATGCCGTCGAACCGGGACTTCTGCTGCGGTTGCTGCTCGGCAGCGTCGCAGGTCTGCCATTTGGTCTGTTCGCTTTCCGCCACAGCGATCCGAGCTTCGTGCGCAGCGCGGCGGGCGTGATCGTGCTCGGCTTTGCCGGTCTGTTGGCGTGGTCGCGTGGCGGCGCCCGGCGGGCATTGCTGCTCAAAGCAAGCCATAGCCGCGATGTCGCCGCTGGTGCCGTTTCCGGCGCGGCGGCGGCGCTCGTCGGCATGGCGGGACCGCCAGTGCTGATCTACCTGCTGCTGGCGGGAGCTGCGTCGCAGGTGATCCGCGCGACCTTGCTGGCGTTTTTTGCCCTGATCTACGCGGTAACCTTGGCGGCGCATGCGGTGACGATCGGGGTTCCCGTCGACACTTGGCTGACATCGGGCGTCTTGCTGCCGTTTGCCTTTCTCGGCGGCTTGATCGGCCGGCCGCTTGGCGATCGCCTCGGTGCTGGCGCCTTTACCGTGCTCGCGATCGGTCTGCTGGTTTTCGCGGGATTGTTTACGCTGGCGCAGTCGAGCGGCCTTTATGGCGGTCGGCATTGACCCGCCGCGGCAATATTTTCCGGTCGCATCGCAACATCCGTTGATGACGGCGGCCAGCTTACAGAGTATCTTTCGTTGGCGATGGGCGCTGTAACCGGATGTGCTGGCGATTTTGAAGGAAGGCGCTGCCATCTGACGGGCATTGCTGTCGCCGACATTATTTACATCCAGGTGAGATCATGATCGGACCACCGGGATTGCCAAAATACGGACGGCGAGTCTTTTCCTTTGCTGCGGCAAAGCCAAAGCAATCGCGACCAGCTCGCTATTTGGTAAGATTAGCGGTGGGGCTCTATTTCGCCGGGGTGCTTGCCCATTTCAGCCACCATCTGGCATTCAACTTTGCCGAAGGGGACGCGTCCTTCGGTCACGCGATTATATCGGCGCCGGTCAGCCTGGTGTGGCCGGCTGATCTGATCGGGACGTTGATCTCGCTGGCCTGACCTCGCCAGCGCCGCCGCCTTCTTTCGCGAGCTTGCCGTCCCTCTTCTCAGGCTTGCCGCCAGCGTGGCGAGCGGACACAATCGGCTTGCCGAGCGAGGGGGAAATATGGACCGCATCGCGCAGTCGCCATTGGCGATCTATCAGCAACATCTCGACCGGGGCGAACTCGCTTACCAATGGAGCCCGGAAGCCAGCCGGGCGGTGTTTTACCCGCGCGTCATCTGCCCGCATACCGGCAGCGACCGGCTCGAATGGCGGGTCAGCGCCGGTCTTGGCACGGTCTACGCCACGACGGTGACGCACCCGCGCGATGGGGCTCACTATAACGTCGCGCTGATCGATGTCGATGAAGGCTTTCGGCTGATGAGCCGGGTCGAAGACATCGCCCCCGAGGGGGTCAAGATCGGCATGCGGGTCAAGTTCCGTGTCCATCGCCCCGGCAGCGACCAAGCTTCGGACGACGAGCCCGCCTACCCGGTCTTCGTCCCCTTGGGTGAGGGCGCGTGATGGATGGGCTGCAACGCGGCTCGGCCGCGATCGTCGGCGTCGCCGAGTCCGATCTGGGCGCCGTCGCCGCCGAGATGAGTCCGATTGATTTGATGGCGCAGGGCATCCACCGCGCCCTCGGCGATTGCGGGTTAAAGCTCGGCGATGTTGACGGGTTGATCTGCGCCACCGCGCAAAGTCGCACCTCGGGCCTCAACCTTGCCGAGTATCTCGGGATCTCGCCGGCCTTTATCGACACGACGATCCTCGGCGGCTCTTCCTTTATGTTTCATGTCGCGCACGCCCAGGCGGCACTGCAGCTCGGCCTGTGCAATGTCGCGGTGATCGCTTACGGCTCGACCCAGCGCACGATCGGCCGGCGCCACGCCTCGGTGCGCGAATACAACCCGTACGAAACCCCGTTTCGGCCGTTTCTGCCGTCGACCGCCTATGCGCTCGCCGCCTCGCGCCACATGCACCAATACGGCACGACCCGCGAGCAATTGGCGGCGGTCGCGGTGGCGGCGCGCCAATGGGCGCTTCTGAACCCGGTCGCCTGGGAAAAAAAGCCGCTGACCATCCCCGAGGTCCTGGCGGCGCGGATGATCAGCTATCCGTTCACAGTGCGCGACATTTGCTTGGTGACCGATGGCGGCGGTGCGGTGGTCATGACATCAGCCGAGCGCGCCTGCTCGTTAAAGAAAGCGCCGGCTTATGTCCTCGGGACCGGCCAGGCGATCACCCACGCCAATATTTCGAGCATGCCCAATCTGACCGTCACCGGCGCATTGCAATCGGGCCGCGCCGCGTATGACATGGCAAAGCTCGGGCCGTCCGAGATCGATGTCCTCGAACTTTACGATGCGTTTACGATCAACACGATCCTGTTTTTGGAAGATCTCGGCTTTTGTAAAAAGGGCGAGGGTGGGTCGTTTGTTGCAGGCGGCCGGATCGCGCCCGGCGGGGCATTGCCGGTCAACACCAATGGCGGCGGCCTCTCCTATTGCCATCCCGGCATGTACGGCCTGTTTTTGCTGATCGAGGCCGCCCGCCAGTTGCGCGGGGAATGCGGCGCCCGCCAGGTCGCGAATTGCGAAACCGCAATCGCCCACGGCAATGGCGGTGTCCTCTCCTCGCAAGCCACCGTCATCCTCGGCACCCAAGCCACGGTCTAAATTTTGTTGAACAATGAGGCAGTGAGACAGCGAGAGGCCGAGCGAGCGGCAACGCCCCGTGACCACGATCTGCTTACAGAAAAAATTATTGGCTTCGCCATAGTAGTGCATCGCGAACTTGGGCCCGGCTTGCTGGAATCAGCTTACGAAGAATGCTTGTGCCTTGAACTTGAGCAGGCTGGCATTGCCCTGTGTCGGCACGTGCCTCTGCCAGTCATTTACAAATCGATCCAACTCGACTGCGGCTATCGTCTTGACCTCGTGATCGAGAATAGACTGATCCTTGAATTGAAGACGGTCGAGCGCTTGCTGCCAATTCATGAAGCGCAGCTATTAACATACATGAAGCTGAGCGGTATTCGCATCGGGTTGTTGCTGAATTTCAATACCGCCGTCCTTAAAGCTGGCATCCGTCGTCTGATGCTATGAGACATCTCATTGCCTCATCGCCTCACTGGTGAATTCATAGAACGGGAGGAGCGACCATGGCCGAGAACACACTGGTGCGGTTTGAGAATGTCGACGGGATCGGCGTCATTACGATTGACAATCCGCCGGTCAACGCGCTGTCCCCCGGCGTGCCCGAGGGTATCGTCGACAGTGTCGAGCGCGGCAATGCCGACCCGGCGATCAAGGCGATGGTGCTGATCGGCGCGGGGCGCAGCTTTATCGCCGGCGCCGACATTCGCACCTTTGGCACCAACCGGCCGCCGCCGGTCGAGGGCCGCCGCCCGCATCAGATCCTCGACAACAGCGAAAAACCAGTCGTTGCCGCGATCCACGGCTATGCCTTGGGCGGCGGGCTCGAATTGGCGCTCGCCTCGAACTACCGCATCGCGGTGCCTTCCGCCAAGGTCGGGCTTCCCGAAGTGCTGATCGGCATATTGCCGGGGAGTGGCGGGACTCAGCGCCTGCCGCGGCTGATCGGGCCGAAGGCGGCGATGGAATTGATCACCTCGGGCCGGCACGTCCCGGCCGAGGAGGCGCACCGGCTCGGCATCATCGATGAGCTTCTGCCCGAGGGCAGAGACCTTCGCGAAGCCGCGATCGCCTTTGCCCGCCGCGTCGCCGACGCCCGGCCATTGCCGCGCATCCGCGAGCATGACGAAAAACTTGCCGAGGCCAAATCCGATCCCGGTATCTTCGACAACATGCGCCGCTCGATTGCGCGGCGCGCCCGCGGCCAAAAGGCGCCTTACCATTGCATCGCCGCGGTCGAGGCCGCCTGTTCGATGCCGTTCGACCGGGGTATTCGGCGCGAGCGCGAGCTTTTCGACGAGCTCGAAAATTCGCCCGAGGCGCGCGCCCTGCGCTACGCCTTTTTTGCCGAGCGCGAGGTGGGGCGGCTCCCCGACATCCCGCGCGACACGCCGTTGCGCCCGATCAAGACCGCGGCGATCGTCGGCGCGGGCACAATGGGCGGCGGCATTTCGATGAGCTTTGCCGAATTCGGCTATCCAGTGAAATTGCTCGAGGCAAGCCAAGAGGCGCTCGACCGCGGTCTGGCGCGCATCCGCGCCAATTACGAAACGTCGGTCAAGCGCGGCAGCCTCAGCGAAGCCGAGATGAACCGGCGGCTCGCCTTGATCGAACCCGTCACCAATTATGAAGACATCAAGGACTGCGACGTCGTCATTGAGGCGGTATTTGAACGCATTCCGGTCAAGGAAGAAGTCTTCAAAAAGCTCGATGAAGTCATGAAGCCAGGGGCATTGCTCTATTCAGCAATACCTCGGGCATCGACATCGACATCATCGCCAACGCCACCAAGCGCCCGCAGGACGTCGCCGGCACGCATTTCTTCGCGCCCGCCAACGTCATGAAATTGTTCGAAGTCGTCAAAGGCGCCAAAAGCGCTCCCGACGTGTTGGCGACGGCGATGGATCTCGGGCGCAAGATCGGCAAGATCGGTGCGATGGCCGGCAATGGCGACGGCTTTGTCGCTAACCGCAGCCGCACGCCCTTTGGCACCGAGATGATCATCATGCTCGAAGAGGGCTGCCTGCCCGAGCAGGTCGACAAGGTCATGGTCGATTTCGGCTATCCGATCGGGCCGTTTGCGACCGCCGATCTTTCGGGGCTCGACATCGGCTATGACAGCCGCCAGCGCCGCGCCGCGCAAAATCCGAATTACCGCAAATTGCCGATCGCCGACGCGATCGCCGAAATGGGCCGCCTCGGGCAAAAGACCGGGGCCGGCTGGTTCAAATACGAGCCCGGCGACCGCACCCCACATCCCGACCCCGAAGTCGCGCGCATCATCAAGCAAAAAGCGGGCGAGATGGGGGTCGAGCAGCGCGAGTTCAGCGACGAGGAAATCCTGCGCCGGCTCTTGTTCGCCTCGGTCAACGAGGCTTGCCGCATCCTCGACGAGGGCAAGGCCTACCGCGCCAGCGACATCGACGTGATGTGGCTCAACGGCTTCGGCTTTCCGCGCTACCGCGGCGGGCTCATGTACTGGGCGGATGGCATTGGGGTCGGCGAGGTCTACCGCCAGATCGCCCTTTGGCACCAGCAATATGGCGAGCGCTGGGCCCCCTCGCCGTTCCTGCGCCGGCTCGCCGAAACCAACACCGCCTTCCGCGACGCCAAACCCAGCCGCCCGATGTAGCCCGCAAAACTCGTCACCGTGTAGCGTGGATTGAGCCCGGCGAAAACCCGCCGTCGGGGCATCCCACGAGGTGGGCTTTGCGAATGCTCTGTCGATCCCAGCGCTGGTAAGATGCTGGGTGTCCTTCGTAGCCACGTTCGGCGGCGCCGGAGCGCGTACCTAAGCAAAGAGACCGCGGGCGAAGATTACATCAGGCTGAACCCAGACCAGACCGGTCCTCACACGACCCAAAACTCAATATTGACGGGTCGAGGGATTGATTGCATTCTCCAGAACGCACTTGTCGCGTCATGCTTTATAAGCTGCTGCAAAAGGGAGGTTATGATCGTTGCAGCAAACTAGCGGCAAGCCGCTCCTGTTTGTCGATTAATATCCTCCCGCAACTGAAAGCATTCATGCGGCGAGTTGCGAGGAAACCAAGTCAAGTCGTGCAAGAGCGACAAAATTGCCGAGGTGGAGGGACAACCTAGGAGAACTAGTATGGTTAAGTCGCGTAAAATTTTGGCAACCTTGTCACTTTTTGTTGGACTTTGCGCCGCTGCACTCGGTTGGAGCAGCGCGGTCTCGGCTCAGGGTTATCTGCCGGACGGGCCGAACGTGCCGAACATCACCCTCAATGAAAGCCAAGAGGGTGCAGCCGGTCTCCAACCCTTGCCGGTACCTCCGCCCAATGGATGGAACCAGCAATCGATTTGGAACATGAGGGTCGTTGGGTCCAATGACAACCAGGGACGGCCCAGTTCGGACGATGGTTGGATTGAGAACCAGAACGGCCGCTATATCCTGTATATGACCGATAGCGGCGGCAGCGCTTACAATCCGCAGACTGGAG
The DNA here is from genome assembly GCA_963777435.1 of uncultured Alphaproteobacteria bacterium. Classification (GTDB taxonomy): domain Bacteria; phylum Pseudomonadota; class Alphaproteobacteria; order ATCC43930; family CGMCC-115725; genus AP-15. The sequence goes on along the minus strand of CAVZQT010000002.1, from coordinate 595,420 downwards.
TCGTCGAGCCAAACGGCACGTCGCTGATCGACGTCACGCACCCCGAGCGTCCGGTTTTCCTGAAACATATTCCGTCGACCACCGGCAGCTCGTCGCATGTGGCAGTGTGCAGCGGCAGTCTTCTACCAAAGGGGACGCACGGTCACTGGTACATGATGCGGCATGACGGATCGATTAATCAGGAGATGTGGGATGTCACCAACCCCACAAACCCGGTTCGGCTCGAAGTCTTTCTGAACGGGCTCAGCCTCACGCACCATATCTGGTGGGAATGCGACACCGGTATCGCCTACGTGATCGCGGGCAGCGCCTCCGATCATTGGTACTCGGGCCAGCACGTCTACATTTATGATATGAGCGACCCCGCGAACCCGGTTTTCATCCGGCAGTGGGGGCTGGTCGGTCAGCAGCCGAGCGCGTCGAAAACCGCACAGAGCTGTTACAACGACCCTACCGGGGTCAACGGCCCGTGCTACGAAGGCGTGACCAATCCCGCCGGCCCCGGCAATCCCGAAATGGTTCACCAGGTCTACTCGGCCGGCGTGAAGATAAATCGGGTGTATATGCCCTACGGAGTCAGTTCGACCGGGGTGTTTCAAGTCCTTGATCGGCAGAAATTGCTGACTGGTTGCACCGTGTCCGCCAACCCGGCGAACTGTCTGAACAACCCGTCCCAGGCGGATTTGCTCTACCCGCAAATCAGCTACACGACGACAAATCCCAACCAGGGCGGACATACCTCGATCCCGATCTTTGGGGTGCCGATCCCGCAATCGCAGCAGAATTTCCTCGACGGCACACCGCAGAAATACGATCTGCTAGCGGTCACCTCGGAAGACACAACCAATAACTGCATCGGCCAGCCGTGGAAAAATCCCCAGCTGCTCGATATCACCAACGATCAGGCGATCTGGCCGATTTCCTCGATGACGGTCGGCCAGTTCCCGGGAAACTTCTGTGCCAAGGGGTCGAGGTTCGGCTCGCACGAGCTCAATCGCCAAATTTACGCCCCCTATTACGGCAAGATCGTCGTCGCAGCGTTCTTCAATGCCGGCCTGCAGGTGTTTGACATCCGCGACCCTTACAACCCGAGGCGCGTGGCGTACTTCATCCAGGCCCCAAATAAAAACACGATCTCAACCTGCGGCACATACCAGTCCAATACGAACTATTGCCGGAATGCGATCTTTTCAGATCTGGGCGAGGTCGATGATCGAGGTTACATCTATAATCTCGACCGCGCCGGCTCTGGGATGACAATATTGAAGTTGACTGGGGACGCTTTGGATGCGGTCGCCGCACCCCGAGTGCCGGAACCGGTCGTCACTCCGCCGCCGCGGATGCCGGAACCGCTGAGAGAAGAGTAGGTCTCTCGCTCACCGACGGAACCCACGCCCGAATGGTTTCGGGCTTCAGTCGGGTTCCGTCGATCCCTTTGGCAGGAAAGGTCGGTTGGGTGCGGGTCCCGGGGGATTGCGGACAGAATGGCGGCATTGGTTGCCGAATGATTCGGTTCGCGGTCACGGACCCACCCCCGGGCGCGGGCGGCAGTGAATGCCCGAGGAAGATCGATGATTGCAAAGCGGTTATTGCCGGCGCTGGCGTTCGCGGCCTGCTGTATCGCGGCTTCAGCCGGCAATTGTGCGAATGATGCAGCCGATTCCGGCCAGGCTCGGGAGTTCAGCGCGGCAACCCTCGCCAAGGTCACGCCCGGCGAGACCACCCAGTCGCAGGTCGAGGCGTTGCTGGGCAAGCCGTGGCGGACAACGTTTGCGGACGATGCCGATGAGCCGGGCCCGGTTGTTTGGGAATACCGCGGAAAGGACTCCACCGGCACCTATAGCGTCCACATCGAGTTTGACGACCACGGCAAGACAACCCTGATCGCGACAATTCCAGACAGCACCGGGGAAGCCCCGGCAAGGGTAGCAAAATCGCCGCCGACATCGGATAAACCTCAAAAATAACTAGCGGCGGCGCCTCGACCGCGGCCTCTGCGCGGCTAACAGGACGGGGAGAGAACGCACCTGGACGCCGGCGCGCGCCGATGTTTAATCGCAGTAATTTTATGTCGGTCGCCGCTTCTCGCCGTTGGCGGCTCGCCTGTCCGGTGGCGGCATCGTTGTAATGTCGGATCGCCGACAATAGCGTGGTTCGCTGCGGCTTGCCCCCAGTGTATGATCCGAATTGTCGGATGGCAGAAAGCAATGATCAACTAAAGCGTGTTTTGTCTCTGGACCTGGCGCGGGGTCTGACAAAGCCGGTGATCATTGTCGTGATGGGGGTTTCCGGGTCCGGCAAAACCACCGTCGCGGCGCTGCTCGCAGGCCTCTTGGGCTGCCATTTCCAGGAAGGCGACGACCTCCACCCGCGCGAGAATGTCGAGAAGATGCGCCTCGGCACGGCATTGACCGACGCGGACCGTCTGCCGTGGCTGCGCAAGATCGCCGAGATCATCGACCGCTGGCGGGCGAAAGGCGAATGCGGTGTCTTGACCTGCTCGGCATTAAAGCGGTCCTACCGCGACATCATCATCGGCGACCGTCGCGACGTGGTCCTCGTCTACCTCAAAGGAGCGCACGACGTGGTTCACTTGCGCATGGCGGCGCGGCACGAGCATTTCATGCCGCTCGCCTTGCTCGACAGCCAGTTCGCGACATTGGAGGAGCCGACGCCGGAGGAGGACCCGATCATCATCGATATCGGCGGCAAACCGGCCGAAATCGCCCAGGAGATCGTGCGTTTGCTAGCCGCTCGTCAGCATCAGACTGGTGGGCCGGCACCGCTTGCTCCGGCCAGATCGTGAGAAGCCCGATAATCGCAAATGCCGGGCGTCGTTGCCGTTTCGAAAATCGGGAGGAAACCATGGCCGAAAACCGCAACCAGGAGCCGATTGTCCACTTTGTCGGCAGCATCCCGCTGCCCGACGCCGAAACCGTGTTCCGCACGCTGACGGAAAGCGCTGGGCCATATCTGCAGCGTCTGCCGGACGGCGAGACCGGCATCCGCAAGACCTGGATCCGGTTTCTGCAGCAGGTGCTCGCCGACAACCCGGCGATCGAGGTCGCGACCGATGTGCCGCCGTTCAAATTTACCCAATGGGACGGCAAGCTTCTTCGCGAGATCCCGCGCCTGCGCGTCAAACCCGGGGTCGAGCCGGATCCCGCTTCATTCGAAACCGGCTATGCCGAGATGGCGATCGCGTCGTGGAAACTGTTCGAGGAGCTGCAACAAGTCGGCGTGATCCCGGCGCGGGTCAAATTTCAGATCTCGCTGCCGACCCCGGTGGCACCGACCTACAACAACATGGTGCCGTCCGACCGGCCAAAACTGCTGCCGGCTCTGACGCGGCATCTGATTGGTGAGGTCGACAAGATCGCCGCCGCAGTCCCAAACGATCGGATCGCGCTGCAATGGGACGTTTGCCAGGAGGTGCTGGCCTGGGAGGGCTATTACGAACCGGGTCCGGTCGATTTCCGAGCCGAAACGATCGATGTCCTGACCCGCATCGGCGAGGCGGTGCCAGTCGCGATCGAACTTGGCTACCATCTTTGCTACGGCAGCCCGGCGGACGAGCACTGCGTGCAGCCCAAGGACATGGCGATCATGGTCGCGATCGCGAACGCCACCAGCGCCGGCGTGGCGCGCCCGATCCAGTTTTTCCACATGCCGGTCCCGAAAGGACGCACCGACGACGCCTATTTCGCGCCGCTCGATAATTTGCGGCTTCATCCCGAGACCAAGCTATATCTCGGCCTCGTCCATCACGACGATGCCAAAGGCGATATGGCGCGGATCGCCGCCGCGCGACGCCACGCAAAAGTTGACGGGGTTGCCACCGAATGCGGGATGGCGCGCGGCGACCCGGCGCGGCTGCCGGCATTGCTCGCGGCTCACGTGCGGGTGGCGCAAGCGGCCGCCGCATAGCGGCACATTCCCGGCCGGGCCGCGGTTAGCCGACCGGCAGCTTGCGCAAAAAGCCGGTGCGTTGCGCCGCGCCGGCCGTCAAAAAGGCGGCGTCTTGGCCCGAGAGAATGAAACGCGCGCCCATCTCGATATAACGCGGCATGATCGTCTCGTTGTAGACGCCGGCCATCCCGGGGAACTTGCCGTGCTTGCGCGCCGCCGCAATCATCTTGCCGTAGGCGTCGGCGACCCGCTCGTTACCGAAATCGCCGTGGATGCCCATCTCGGCGCACAAATCATTGGTGCCGATCAGCAGTACGTCGACCCCCGGCACCGCGGCGATTTCCTCGGCATTGGCGATCGCGGTTGGCGTTTCGAGCATGACGATCGTCAGATTGGCGGCGTTGAGCGCGCTCGCCGCCTCGCTCGAACTCGCCGAGCGCAGCCCGTAATGCGGCCCGATGCCGCCCATCGAGCGATGTCCGACCGGCGGGTATTTGAGCCGGCTGACGACCTCGCGCGCCTCCTCGGCGGTGTCGACATGCGGCATGACGATGCCGAGCGCGCCATTGTCCAGAGCGCGCGTCGCAATCGCGTACTCGCCGTTTGGCACGCGCGCGATCGGGGCGATGCCGGCGTCAAGTGCGGCGGTCGCGATCTGCGCACAGGCTTCGAGCGACATGACGCCGTGCTCCATGTCGAGAAACAGCCAGTCGAACCCGGCCACCGCCATCGCCTTGGCGATTTCGACGCTGCGCGTCATGCGAATACCGACACCGAGCGACAATTGGCCTTGTTCGAGCTTTTCGCGAGCGGGATTACGGACAGCGGCAGGCATCGGCGTTCTCCCTGAGGTTCCCGTGAGACGACAAGGTCAGGCTGCCCGTTCTCACCGGCGCGCCGCAAGACATGGCCGGGCAAGGCTGGCCCAACGAACGCGATTGCATTGGATGACGCGCGGCGTCATTAAATCCGGCAACAGCCGGCGGCTTGCTTGGCGCTCGATCACAGACACAGCGCAGGCTCGCCGGGTGAAGATGTCGCGCAGAGGAGGGAGCAAAGATGTCAGCAGTCGCCGAGCGCTACAATGTCGGTGGGGTTTATTTGCCGCGGCCGTTCAAGGTTCGCCGGCTCGGTCATTTCGGCTTTAATGTCGAAAAGCTACCCGAGGGCCGCGAGTTTTATGGCGATCTCCTCGGCTTCACCGCCTCCGACACGCTCGATTTTTCGCGGGCGCCATGGTTCCCGAAAGATCAAGACGTCGGCGACCCGCGTGGCTATTTTATGCGCTACGGCACCGACCATCACGCCTTTGTGCTGTTCCCAAAGCGGGTTATGGACCACCGCGCCGACCGCAAATTCGCGCCCGAGGTCACGATCAACCAGATCACTTGGCAATGCGGCAGCCTGCGCGAGATTGTCGAGGCGCATGATTATTTGTGCACCACCAAGTGCGCGTGCAGCGCGTCGGCCGCGACATGCCGGGCAGCAACTGGCACGTCTATGTTTACGATCCAGACGGTCACACCAACGAATTCTATTACGGCATCGAGCAGATCGGCTGGAATCAGCTGTCGAAGCCGCGCGAAATGTATTACCGCGGCTTTAACGAAAAACCGTCCTTGCCGCAAATGTCGGAGGCGGCGGAATTGTTCGAGGCGCAGGACAAAGGCATCGACGTGCTGTCCGGGCACCGGCCGCAGCGCCCGGCTGAGGCGACTTACGACGTCGAAGGCGTGATGCTGCCGCGGCCGTTCAAGATCACCAAGATTGGCCCGCTGAGCCTGTTCGTCGACGATATCGAGCGCGCTGAGGCTTTTTACAGCGAGCGTCTCGGCTTTGTGAGAAGCGAAGAGGTGCAGTATCGCGGCGCACGCTGCGTCTTTATGCGCTGCGGCGCCGAGCACCACAGCCTCGGGCTGTTTCCGAAGGAGTTGCGCGGCATCCTTGGGCTTAGCCCGCACACGACCTGCATGTCGTTTGGTGTCGAGGTCGGCAGTTATGCGCAATTGCGCGAGGCAGTCGGATTCTTGAAGGCGCATGGCGTCACCTTTATCGACGCGATCCCGCCCGAGCTTTACCCCGGCATCGACTATTCCACCTTTGCGCTCGACCCCGACGGCCATTGCATCCAGCTTTATTATTACATGGAGCAGGTCGGCTGGGACGGCCGGGTACGCCCGGCCTCGGAGCGCCGCCATGTCAACGGCAACTGGCCGGAAGCATTGGAGCCGTTGTCCGACACCTATGTCGATCAGGTCTTTCAAGGCCCGCTCGGCTAAATCTAAGCGGCAGGCATACGGCGGGAGTCATAAAGGGCGGCGTCGCGATCGGCGCCGCGCTTTCGCGTCGGGCCCGGGTTGCCGTTTCTCGCCCGGGCTGTCTTCGGTCCCCCCGTCCGAGCGGGTCGACAGGGCCGGACGGCTGTTGCAGGATGCGGCGGCAATTAACTCAGGGGAAGGAAACCAAAATGCCCGAGACACCGACCTTCGGCCGCTATGCCGAAATCCCTTATGACCAGATGACGCCGGAGCAGCAGGAGGGCTATCGCTCGCTGATGGAGGCTCGCGGGCGGCTTCCGGGCCCGAACAAGATCTATGTCCACAACCCCAAGCTGGTGAAGGTAATGGGGCCGTTGGGCGCCTATTTCCGAACCGGCTATTCGCTATCCGAGCGCGAGCGAGAGATTGCCGTCGTCATCACCAACAGCAAGTTCCATTCAGCCTACCCGACCAACGCGCATGAGCGCGCCGGCAAGGCCGCCGGGCTGCCGGACGACAAGGTCGAGGCGATGCTGTCCGGACTGCCGACCTCGTTTGACGACGAGCGCGAGCAGGTGATCTACGAGATGGCGAAGTGCCTGACTGAATCGCGCTGGGTGTCGAAGGGATTGTACGACCGCGCGGTCGCCGCACTCGGCCATGAGGGGATCACCGACGTTATTTGCCTGATGGGCTTTTACACCAGCGTGTCAATGACATTGGCGTTTTACGATGTCCCGGCCGGCGCCGAAGGGTTGGCCCGCTAAGCCCATAACGCAATCGATCCAGGGGAGGAAACCAAATGCCCGAGACGCCGACCTTTGGCCGCTATGCCGAAATTCCTTATGACCAAATGACCAGGGAGCAGCAGGAAGGCTACCGCTCGCTGATCGAGACCCGCGGCCAGATCGGCGGCCCGAGCAAGATCTGGGTGCACAACCCAAAACTGGCAAAAGCCGCCGCTCCGGTCGGCGCGCATTTTCACCCGGGCCATTATTCGCTGACCGAGCGCGAGCGCGAGATTGCGGTCATCATCATCAACAGTAAGTGGCACTCCGCCTATCCGACCAACGCGCACGAGCGGCGCGGCAAGGAAGTCGGGCTGCCGGCCGATAAGGTCGAGGCGATGCTGTCGGGCCTGCCGACCTCTTTCTCCGACGAGCGCGAGCAGATCGTCTACGAGATGGCCATCTGCCTGTCGAATTCGCGTTGGGCTTCCAAGGGGCTATATGACCGGGCGGTGAAGGCACTCGGCCATGTCGGCATCACCGATGTGATCTGCTTGATGGGCTATTACACCAGCGTGTCGATGACCCTCGCCTTTTACGACGTCCCGGCCGGCGCGCAGGGAATCCAGCGCTAGTGTCCTGAGTCAGAAATTCGTGTAATAAATTGATAAGGAAGCCGTAACGGCGGGGATGGGGGATGCGGACGGGTCGGCCGGTAGCGAAGATCGAATTGTCGGCTGAGCTCGCCGGCATTCTTGAAGGCTATACGCAGCGCCGCAAGACGGCGCAGGCATTGGCGCTGCGGGCGCGCATCGTCCTCGGCTGCGCGGCAGGTCTGAGCAACAAGGCGGTGGCGGCCCGCGAGCGGGTGACGGCGCAGACCGTCGGCAAGTGGCGCCAGCGTTTTGTCGAGCATGGCCTCGACGGGTTGCTCGACGAGCCCCGACCCGGTGTCCCGCGCACGATCGACGACGCCAAAGTCGAGAGCGTGATCGTCCGGACGCTGGAGAGCCAGCCGTCCGGCGCGACGCATTGGAGCACGCGCAGCATGGCGCGGCACAGCGGCATCTCGACCGCGAGCGTCGGACGCATCTGGCGGGCCTTTGGGTTGCAGCCGCACCGTCTTGAAACCTTCAAGCTGTCCAGCGATCCGCTGTTTGTCGACAAGGTGCGTGACATCGTCGGGCTCTACCTCAATCCGCCCGACCATGCGCTGGTCCTGTGCGTCGATGAAAAGTCGCAAATCCAAGCTCTCGATCGCACCCAGCCGCTGTTGCCGATGCGGCCGGGGCAGATCGAGCGGCGCACCCATGACTACCAGCGCCACGGCACGACCTCGTTGTTCGCCGCCCTCGACATCCTCACCGGCCGGGTCATTGGCCGTTGCTACCAACGGCACCGCGCGGTCGAATTCCGCCGGTTCCTGGCGACCGTCGAACAAGCCGTGCCAACCGATCTCGACATCCACCTGGTGCTCGACAATTATGCCACCCACAAGGCCCCGCCGGTCAAAGCCTGGCTCGCCCGCCACCCGCGCTATCACCTGCACTTCACACCGACCAGCACGTCCTGGCTCAACCAGGTCGAGCGCTGGTTTGCGCTGCTCGCCGACAAGCAGATCAAGCGCGGTGTCCATCGCAGCGTGCACCAACTGAAGGACGCCATCACCGCCTTCATCCAGGCCCACAACGACGACCCAAAGCCCTTCATCTGGACCAAGTCCGCCGATGCCATCCTCCAAACCATCGCCCGATACTGCTCCGACACTCTCGCCGTCCATGCCACAACTTATTCAACGAATTTCTAATTCAGGACACTAGCGGCTATTCTACCGAAGGACGCCGACATGACCGCAGCAAAAGGCTTTGTCGTACCCTCGGGTGGCGGAAAGCGGTTCGACAGCCCGACCCCCGGCCGCTCCTTTGCGATGAAACTCCTCGGCCATGAGACCGGGGAGAGCATCATGATGTTCGAGGAGACTTTGCCGCCCGGCACCACCAGCCTTTTCCATCTGCACCACGACAGCGACGAGGTTGCCTGGGTGCTCGCCGGCGAGTTCACATTCAAGATCGGCGAGGAAGTCACCACCGGCGGACCCGGCGCCTGCGCGTTCATGCCGCGCGACGTCCCGCACGCGTGGAAGAACACCGGCACCGAGACCGGGCGCGTGTTGTTTTTGTACACCCCGGCCGCGGCGGGCGGCCTGATCGAGGCACTCTCGGAGCACCGCCCAGCCAGCGACGAAGAACACAAACGGCTGTTCGAGCGCCACCGCTGGGAAGTCGTCGGGCCAAACCCGCTCTGAGAGGATTTTTGAAGAACCGTAGGGTGGGTTAAGCGAAGCGCAACCCACCGCCTTCGCCGCAGTGGTGGGTTTGCTGCGCTAACCCACCCTACTTTAATAAGATGGAGTGATCTTCAATGCTGATCGTCGATGCACAGGTTCACATCTGGTCGGCCGGATTGCCGACCAACCCTTCGCACCGCCAGGTAAACTCCTATACTGCGGAAGAATGCATCCGCGACATGGACGCGGCCGGCGTCAACGCCTGTCTGCTCCATCCGCCCGGCTGGGACCCAAATTCGGGCAAAATCTCCGAAGAGGCGGCGGCCAAATACCCGAACCGCTTTGGCATTCTCGGCAATTTCCCGCTCGATAAGCCGGAAAGCCGCTCGCTGATCGACACCTGGAAGCAGCGGCCGGGCATGCTCGGGCTGCGCTACGCCTTCACCCAGCCGCACCAGGCCAATTGGATGACCGACGGCACGATGGACTGGCTGTGGCCGGCAGCCGAAAAGGCGGGGATCCCGATCGCGCTGATGGCGTCGAACTATCTGCCGCAAGTCGGCCAGATCGCCGAGCGTCATCCCGGTCTCAAGCTGATCCTCGACCATTATGCCCGGGTTCGCGACGGCAAGGACGATGCCGCACACGGCAACCAGCCGGCGTTATTGGCGCTCGCCAAATATCCCAATGTCGCGGTCAAGGCGACCGGCGCGCCGGGGAACTCGTCGCAGCCCTACCCCTATCGCAATATCCACAAATACACCCAGCAGATCGTCGAAGCCTTTGGACCGGATCGGACCTTCTGGGGCACCGACATCACCCGCATGCCGTGCTCGTGGAAAGAGTGCGTGACGATGTTCACCGAGGAGATGTCGTTCCTGAAGGGCCGCGACCTCGAACTCGTTATGGGCCGCGCGGTCTGCGACTGGCTCGGCTGGAATCTCCAGGGATAGGCGCTATCGATCTTGTAGGGTGGGTTAAGCGCAGCCGCGCACCACCACACCGCGTCAAGACGTGGTCATGGCGAGGAGCGCAGCGACGAAGCAATCCAGCGGTTCACAACGCGACTCCGGGATCGCTTCGCTCCGCTCGCAATGACCGGGTTGAGCGTCAGCCCTTGGCGCGGCCCAATACCCGCTCCAATGTTTTGACCGCGTTGTCGGGGCCGGGTTGCTGTTCGTCGTAAGCCGCGGCGAGATATTCGTAGAGGCGGGCGACCGCGGCGTAGATGTCGCGCGACGGCGGGTTCTGCTCGAGAAAGTCCGAGATCTCCTGCATCTCGGCAACCCAGCGATAAGCCTTGTCGTACATCCGCGGGATGCCCTCGCGAAACCGCGCCAACATTTCGGGCTGGCTCTCGGTCAATTCGGCGATCAGCGCCTCTTCGCAGCCAAAACGCGCCGCCCCCAGCAGCATTGCCGAGGCGATCGCGGTCGTCCCCTTGGTGATCCCGGCGTAGGACATCTTTAATGCCGAGGCGGCGCCAATCGGCCCATCAATGACGCGCCAATCGATCCCCCAGTCGCGCAACACCGCGGTCTGCCCCGCTTTTGGCCCCGAGGCATAGATCGTCGGGCTGTAGCCCGGCCGCGGCGGTCCGCCGATAATTCCGCCATCGACAAAATCGGCGCCGGTGGGCGCGACGATCTCCGCGATGCGGATCGCGCTCTGCGGGCTGACCGCGTTGCAATCGACATAGACCGGCTTATGGTCGAGCGCCTTTAATGCCGGCGTCAGGCGCTGCGCCAAGGCCTCGGCGTCGCCCGGCGGCAGGACCGACAAAAAGAAATCGGCGCCCGACAGCATGGCGTGTTCGTCGGCCGCGGGCTGCATACCGGCGGCGCGAGCTCGCTCGGCGCTTTTTGAACTGCGCCCCGACAACAGCGTGCGCACCTCCGCCCCGGTTTCGTGCAGCCGCCGGCCGACGCCGGCCCCCATCATGCCCTGAGCGATTATCGCGAAGACCGTCATAAGCCTACCCTTCACAAGATCCGGATGGTGCTCAACCTATCGGCCGCGACGGTTCCTGTGAAGCAGGCTCAGGCATAGCGCGATCAAACCACCCCTGCCGCGCCGCCCATTCGCGCGTACGGCGGCCGACCGTCGCCGGATCGTCGCCGGCGCGGCGCCAAGCCTGGCGCAACGACGCAATCTCGTCGAGCCGCGGTCCCCACTCGGGGCCGATCCGGTGATCCAGCACCTGCCGCATCAGCCCAGCCAGGCCGGGGCTTTTGCCGTTGGTCGAGATCGCGACCGTCAGATCGCCGCGCCGGATCACCGCCGCCGAGTGAAAGTCGCTTTTTGGCCGGTCGTCTTCGACATTGATCAGCACACCTGCCGCTTTGGCGACCCGCCTGATTTCGCTGGCGGCAGCTTCAGCAACGCCGGCGACAAACACGAGCTGCGCCCCAGCGATTTCGGCGGGCGAGGGCAGCCGGCGGCGCAATCGAAATCCCGCCGTCTCGGCCAGTTCCGGGTCGGGCTCGGGGGCATAAACCTCGAGCGCCGCAGCCCCTGCTTCGTCGAGCAATTTCAGTCGGCGGCAGGCCGCGGCCCCGTCGCCGACCAATATGACCCGGGTTTGCGCCAGATCGACGCTAATCGGCAGCATGACGCCGGGTCTCGTCATCGCGCTGCAACACTTGCTGCAATGCCGGCACGCCGGCGCGGTGGCAGAAATCGCCAAACCCCTCGCCCGCCGCGCGATCGGCCGCGAACCGCGCGAACAGCGGGTCCAATGTCTTGCCGATCGCGGCCAGCGGTACCTTCTCGATGAGGGCGGTGTTGAGCCGGGTTCCTTCGAAATCGCCGCCGACAAACAATGCGTAATAGCCGGGCATTCGGCCGACGATCCCGATATCGCCGGTATAGGGCCGGGCGCAGCCGTTCGGGCAGCCGGTGATGCGGATGCTGAGCCGCTCCTCCGCCAGTCCGTGAGCGGCGAGGTGGTGTTCGATATCGGCGACGATGTCGCCGCGCACCCGCTCGGCTTCGGTCAACGCCAACCCGCAGGTCGGCAAGGCGGGACAAGCCAGCGTCCACCGCTCCGCCGGCAGCAAATCCTCGGCCAGCCGCACCTCGTGCTCTCGCAGGATCGCGGTGATCGCGCCGCGGTGCTCGGGGCGGATTTCGCTGAGGATGATATCCTGGCTCGGCATCAAGATCGGATCGACCCCGAACTCGGCGACGATCGCCCGCAATGCCGTGCGCAATCGCCCACCTTCCGGGCCGTCGGCGATGCGCCCGCTCGCCACCGGGATCCCGAGATAAAATTTGCTGTCGCCCTGCTCGTGCCAGCCCAAATGCTCCGGCACCGCCAGCGGCGGCAATGGGCGGGCGGGTTCGAGCGGCTTGCCGAGGTATTCGGCCAAACGCTCCCGCGCCCAATCCTCGCCGTGCTCGTCGATTACGTATTTGAGCCGGGCATGACGGCGATTGCCGCGGTCGCCCCAATCGCGGTGCAACTTGACGACCGCCGCCGCGGCATTGAGCAGATCATCGGGTTCGACAAATGCCACCGGGGTGGCGAGCCGCGGATAAGTCTTCGGGTTGTTGTGGGTCGTGCCGTGCCCCCCGCCGAGCAGGAAATCGTAGCCGGCGAGCCGATCGCCCTCCCACAACGCGATGATCGCCAGATCGTTGGTCAGGACGTCGATCGTGTTGTCCTCGGGGATCGCGAGCCCGATCTTGAATTTGCGCGGCAGATAGCGCTCGCCGTAAAGCGGGTCCGGCGTTTCGACAGTCGCGGCATCGGTGCTCGGGGCCTGATCCTGCCATTTTTCACCGTCGACCCAGATTTCGTGATAAGCGCCGGTTTGAGGCAACAGATGGGTCGAGAGATGCCGGGCATCGGCCTCAAGCTGGTCATGCACGGGATCACGGATCGGCGCCGGCACGGTCGTCACCGTGCGCACGACATCGCCGCACGCGGCCAAGGTCGTCAGCAGGGATTGATTGACCTCGGCAATTGCGGCCTTAAGACCCGATTTGACAACCCCGTGAAACTGGATGCTTTGCCGGGTCGTGATCCGCAGCGACCCGTCGGCCCAATTGCCGGCGATCGCGTCGAGGCCGAGATATTGCTCCGCGGTCAGCCGCCCGCCGGGGATGCGGACGCGGACCATAAACTGCCACACCTTGCTCTCGCCGCGTTGCTTGAGTTCGGTGGCGCTGTCGCGGTCGTAACCCTGATAAACCCCGTGAAATTTGAGGAGGGCATAACCCTCCTTGTCGAACGGCTGCTCGGTGTTGCCGAGGTCGCGGGCGATATGGCCGCGCAATTGCCGGCTTTGCTGCTTGACCGCCTCGGCTTTGGAAATCGTCTCGATCTGAGCCATATCATCCTCGGCTGACGAGGCGGCAAATACCGTCTCTTAATGTGAGTGAGGTAATTATACCCGTATTAATATGTCAATAGTACGTATTTTACTCTATATATCCGTATATGTATGGCCTATACGCACTTGCGGAGGGAGGGCTTGGCTGATGCCGGGCGAATTGACGCGCGAAACCGGCGACCCTTATCTGAGGCGATGCCTTCGCTGCACCTCGACGATTTCGATTTTCCGCTGCCGCGCGAATTGATCGCCGCGCACCCGTGCGAGCCGCGCGAGGCGGCGCGCCTGTTGCACATCCCAGCCGAGGGGCCATTCGCCGATAAACACATCGCCGATCTGCCGGAGTTGTTGCGGCCCGGCGATCTATTGGTCTGCAATGACACAAAGGTCATCCCGGCTCGCCTCGTCGGAAAGCGGGGTGCCGCGACGGTCGAGGTGACGCTCCATCATGACTTGGGCGGCGGCATATGGCGCGCCTTTGCCAAGGGCGCCCGCCGGCTTCGGCCCAGCGACCGCCTCGATTTCGCCGCGGATTTTGCCGCCACCGTCATGGCAAAATACCCAGAGGGCGACGTCAGCCTGCATTTCGGCTTGGAGGGGGAGGCGTTTCACGTCGCACTCGCGCGCTACGGCGCGATGCCGTTGCCGCCCTACATCAAGCGGCCGTCAGGCGGCGACCAGCGCGACCGCGCCGATTATCAGACGATGTTCGCCCGCGCCGAGGGGGCGGTCGCCGCACCAACCGCCGGTCTGCATTTCACCCCGGCGTTGACCGCGGCATTGAAGCGCCGCGGGATCGGGCTCGCGACCCTGACATTGCATGTCGGCCCCGGCACCTTTTTGCCGGTCAAGACCGACGACCCATACCAGCATCGGATGCACGCCGAATGGGGCGAGTTGTCGGCCGAAACCGCGGCGCGGATCGCCGCTACCAGACGCGAGGGCGGGCGCATCGTCGCGATCGGCACGACCAGTCTGCGGCTGCTCGAATCGGCCGCCACCGAGACCGGTGAAATCCGTCCATTCTCGGGCGAAACCCGGCTCTTCGTCCTGCCGGGGTACCGTTTCCGCGCGATCGACATCTTGCTGACCAATTTCCACCTGCCCCGCTCGACCTTGTTCATGCTGGTCGCCGCCCTCGCTGGCCTCGATCATATCAAAGCCGCCTACGCCCACGCCGTAGCCCAGCACTACCGCTTCTTCTCCTACGGCGACGCCTGCCTGATCGAACGCCCAAGTTGATCTCGTGTGGTGTGAAAGCCGTCTGCTAAAGACGAGTGTTGTCAGCGGGGTTATTTCACGAGCAGCGCGACACCGCTGAGCATAATGAGCCCACCTACGAGCCAACCAAAGACGTAGGGATCGACTTGCCGGATCACCCGGTCGCCGAGCCAGGAGCCGACGACCACGAGCGGCAATCCGAGGGCGATCAGTGCGAGGCTCGATCGTTCGTAAAACCCGAAGCTTGCATACCCCGCGATGCGAGCCACCCCGCCGAGCAGCACGACGGCGGCCATGGTCACCCGGAAAATTTCTCTCTCGAGGCGCAAGGCGCTGAAATAAACGACGTAGATCGGTCCCACACCGGCTCCGAACAGGGTGCCGAGAAGGCCCCCGGTGATGCCTGTGCCTGCCGCTAACGCGCCGCGCCAACGCGCAGAGATCGTACGAGAAGCCTTGGCCGTCGCTAAAGCATAGATCGAATATAGAATCAAAAACCCACCCAGCCCCCGCCTGAGCATGTGCTCGTCGAGCATTTTGATAAAATAAAACCCCAACCCGATGCCGATCGCCGAATAAAACGCCATGATCACAAAATGCCGCCAGGCGACCCGATGCCAGCCGCGGCTTACCTGGTGGATCGAGGTGATCGCCGTCAGCGCCGTGGTCACCGACACCGCCGTCGATACCGGCAGGACAAAGGCTAGCATCGGCATGGCGACCAATACCGCGCCAAATCCCGCAGCACTCCGAACCGCAAACGCGCCCGTCATCACTACCATGAAGAAACCAAGACCCAGCAGAGACAACGACGCCAATTTACGAACTTCCCGCCCTTCGGCTTTGTTTGCGGCAATCCGCAGTCTCAGAAAGCCGGGCCGCAACCAAATCCCGCCCGGATCGCGGGCCCAGCCTCAACTTGCGCGCCGACGATATTAGACGCTCATTGGGTGAAGACCGCCGTAAAGCGTGCTGCAGCGGCGGCCGAAAATCGCGAACTCAGCCATTCGCCGGCCAGACTCGGCTGTTCATGCTACCGGGTTGACCAATCTCCACCTGCCGCGCTCGATCCCGTCGATGCTGCTCGCATCCCTCGATTAGATTGAATCCGCCTACGCCCATGCCGTCGCCCAGCATCACCGTTTCTTTCCCAACGGCGGCGCCTGCCTAATCGAAGGTTGTAGGAAATTTCAAACCTAAACCGCTCATGCCAAGCGCGAGGGAGGACCGCGGCCGCCATACGCGGAAGGATTTATTCGCTGCGTCGCTTAGGTTTCTCGGGAAGGTTTGCTAGCAAGCCCCGAGTTGTGATCAGGTCTTTCGTCGCCTGTGCCTGCGCCAACGTTAGCACCCGGAGCTCCGACAACAGCTCTTTAACATCGAGCATGAAGTCACCGTCTTTCATTGCCGCTGAGGGCAGTTCCCGTTGCTGTCGCCATCTCAGATAGAAGAGGAAAGCCGGCTCTAAGATATATAACGTTCGCTCCCCCGGCCTCCACTCGAGTAACTCTATTTTTCTGTTTTTCTGGAATTCTGTGAGTGCGTTCAACATCGATCCAATCGAAGGCGCGGGAGGAATTCTGATCTGGCGGGACGGGCAACTTTCGAATCCGCTCCTCGATCTCATGTCGCATCAGCGCAAACAAAAGCGGTTCAAGGGTAAAACACGCAAGTGTCAGCTCATATGTGTTATACTTCCTTGCACGCTTCCGCGGCCCTGTGGTAAGTTGTAAATAGTCATTTATAAGCTGACTATATTTTGATACGGCTACGTTATACAGTGCTGCGTAGACTACTGGTGGCGTGATCTTAGGTATGATGTCTTTCCGAAACGTGTTTGTGTTAATTTCGCGGATATCTAAATCTTGAAAGATTTGTTCAGCGGTCTGCTGCGTGATTATGGGCAGGCCGACCGACTCCTTTGCTACTTCGCCAAAGATTTGAGGTAATCGAATGTCCTCAGTATCTCCGCCAGCCAAATGAGCGAAACCTTGCCTCAGTATCTTTCTAAGGTCCTCAATCGACCATTGCGCAATGTCGATTTGACAGAGGCGCCCCAGAAGGTCCTGATTTGCCGTCGCTATATCAATCGCGTGATGCGTTGTACCTATAACGATTACCGAAACTTCCTCATCAATAAACATTTTCCACTGTTGGAAGATAATTCTTTGTACTTCGCTTGATAAATAGTGGAAATCTTCAACTACGAGTACGAGTGGCAACCTTTTAAGAACGGGGACCAAATGAGCGGGTGACGGATTTGCGATGATCTTCTCGCGAACCTCACCCTCCGACCGGGTCGATCCGAGTCCAGCGGACACCTCACCCGCTAGCCCAGCTAGCCATTTCCAGCCTATGCTGCCGGATAATTTACCAGAGGTGGTTAAACTGCTTCCTGCCGCGGAGCTATGTTCCTTTACCCGCTCAAAATCTAGTCTCTCCAGCGCCCGTCGCCAGAATTGCTCGTGGGTCAGGTCGCCATCACAGCGAACTGTGAGCGGTAATAGCTTCTTCTCCTCAAGAACCCTTTTGTAGAGGGTCGTTTTGCCGGTTTTTGAAGGCCCGGTTAGGAGGCATAGCTGTCCTTTGACGTCAAGAGCACCCGATAAGAGTCTCTCATACTTGCCGGCGTCCCTACGGACGTATGTTATGGTCGGCTGGCCCAGAGAGCGGAATACGTCGGTTATTTTAACTTGCAACGCAAACTCCCAATACGGGGATGGCGAGAGTACAATGCCGACATCAGGCTTTTGGCCGGCGTAAGGATCACCTATGACTCTTCGACCGGCGTTGCGCAAACGGAAGCCTTCCACGGAGTCATGAAACTACAACTAACAGGCTACCAACTTACTCAGGCCCCCTCGGTTTAGGTCAAAGAGGGCCTCGTGACTCGGTGGGTGACTTTGATTCGGGCTAACCAGTGAGCGTCCGGTTGAGGTTTTTTCCACTCTCCGGTCCGGCGGGCGAGGGTGTCCAGGCGCACGCTTAGTATGGCGAATACAGCGCTGACCTACCGGCAGAAACGGATTGGGAGCGTGACGGGGCGGGCGAGGAGAATCACGCCGCCGAGGCGGTGAGCGCCGTTCCACACGATGCGGCCGCCGCGGTTCGGCCGGGCATGGACGACGACCGATTGACGACCGCGCCATTCGCGAAAGACTGCTCGGCGAACTGAAGACGCAGCGCTGGGCCGAAGTTTCGCCCGCCAACGTTACGGTCAAAGGCCGCGTTGTCCATTTATGGAATTCGTATGCATCGGATGATGAAAAGCAGGCTTTGCTGACTGCAGCGCGCAACATCCCGGGCGTGTGCCGCGTCGAAGACCATATGCGCAAGGTTCGGCCATAGGCCGCTTTACCGGGCTTTTACCGCCGCAGCGACAATTCGTCTCTCGACAGCGGCATCGGCAACAGGCCGATCTCTCCCCACCAGCACATCCGTCTCATCGAGGTCGAGGGAATTCTCATGCGTCATGTCGCGGCAGCCATCGTGCCGATGCTCCTGTTGTCTGCCTTGATCGCCGATGCGGCGCAGGCCGATGTCGCCGGCGGTCGCGCGATCGCGCAACGGTGGTGTGCAAACTGCCACGTTGTCAGCAACAGTCAGACAAGCCCGGTGCCGCAAGGCCCGCCGACCTTTATCGCGATCGCCAAGAGCGGCATGACCGCTGAGCAGCTCCGGGCGTTTTTGTCGCACCCGCACGGCGCGATGCCCGATCTGGCGCTGACCCGAACCGAGATCGACGATTTGATCGCCTATATCCAATCGCTGCGCTAGTGCAATCGAAGGCGCGTCCGAGGCGATAAGTAGTTTTACGTACGTAGAATCCCTAAGGGACAAACCTGATTCCTGCCGTTGCCGCAAGCGACGATGTTGCTCCGCATCCAAAGGGCGGAGGGACATCATGTACAGGCAGCTCAGCAATTCAGCCTATCGCAACGGGATCGCCGAACTCGCACCGGCCGATCTTGCGGTGGCGCAGTCCGGCCAGCTTGACGCGATGGTGGCGCTGGAAGACATCGGTGTGCGGCTGAACTTCGCGCGCAATCAGGAGATCTACGCCGAGGGTGACGGCGCCGATTGCTGGTACAAGGTGATTTCCGGCGCCGTACGAATTTGTAAACTCCTCGCCGATGGGCGGCGCTACATCGCTGGATTCTGCTTCGGCTGCGATTGCTTCGGTCTCGACAGCGCCGGCATGCGCACCTTCTCCGCGGAGGCAGTCAGCGAGGCAATTGTCATGAGGCTGCCGCGCAAAGCGACCGAACAGCTGGCGGATCGCAACCCCGCCTTGGCGCGGCTGTTGCGCGACACGATGCTGCGCGATCTGACAAACGCGCATGGCCGCATGCTGATGCTCGGGCGGATGACCGCGCCGGAGCGCGTTGCCGCCTTCCTGCTCGAAATGTTCGATCGGCGCGACGCGACAAAGAACCTAAACCTCCCGATGTCACGCAACGACATTGCGGACTACCTCGGGCTGACGATCGAGACGGTGTGCCGCTTGCTGTCCGCGTTCAAGCGCGAAGGCGCGATCGGCATACCCAATGCCCATCAGGTCGAGCTGCACAATCGCGCCGCGCTCGAAGCCATCGCCGAAGCTTAACGCGGGACCCGACCGACTCATTTTCCAGATGAGCTTCGACGACTTACCTGGAACGAGCGACGGGTTCGGCGCCCGATCGATTTGCAACTACATTCGCCCACGGCGTGTTGAGCACAATGGCCCCGCCGCTCCAGGCGGGACGCTGGTCGGTCGTAAGCAATGCAGAACACGCCGGACCGAGAGGCCAAATTCGCAGCTCGGGACACGCCTATCAATGCCGCGCAGCAGGAGCCGAGCAATGCCGCGCAGCAAAAGCCGGGGAGCCGAACCGCAGCAGCAGCCTCTACGTTTTTGAGGGCGCTGGGCGGCGACCTCGCGGCGCTCGCAAGTTATTTGCGGGCCTTGTTCGTCGCCGTACGCACGCATTTGGAAGATCGATTGGCGACGCGGCGAGCTGTTGCGCCATCAAAGATCGCTACCCGGCCGTCCGGGGCCAGCCGAGCGCGCTCCACCGCACGCAGCCTGCGCCGGCTGGTCTTGGGGATAGCCATCGCCGGCACCGGCAGCCTGCTCGTTCTTTGCGGTGCACTATTATGGGCTTTACTCGGTCTGCCAATCGACCACGCGGCGGGTGTGGCCGACAAACCCACGCTTCTGCTCGAAGCGTCAAACGGCGACCCGCTGGGCAGGGTCGGGCCGTTCACGGTTGCCGATCAACCGCTGCAGGATTTTCCTGCGATCCTGATACAGGCCGTCTTGAGCACTGAGGACCGACGGTTCTACCACCACCCCGGTGTCGATCCGTTGGGAATTTTGCGTGCGGTGCGCGCGAACCGGGACGCGGGCGGAGTTGTCGAAGGCGGCAGCACGATCACGCAGCAGCTCGTTAAAACGGAGTATCTGACTAGCGACCGCACCTACATCCGCAAATTGCGCGAAGCACTGATGGCCATGTGGCTGGAAGTGCATCTGAGCAAGGATCAAATTCTCGACCGCTATCTCAATCGCGTCTATTTGGGAGACGGGGCATACGGAATGACGGCGGCATCGCAGCTTTACTTTAATAAGCAGCCCGCCGACCTGACGCTGGCTGAAGCGGCGATGCTGGCGGGATTGATAAAGGCGCCTTCAGAGTTCGACCCGGTGCACCACCTCGATGCGGCTCAGGCGCGGGCGGCAACCGTCCTCGAAGCAATGGTCGCCAATCACATTATTGACGTAAAAGCGGCAAAAGCGGCCAAGGCGCAACCGGCGACGATCAAGCTTTCACGCCAGCTCGCGCCGGCCCGATCCTGGTTTGCCGATTGGATGGCAAAATCGGCAGAGCAACTGACGGGTTCGCAAACCGGCAGCGTGCGCGTCCGTACGACCTTGCTCCCCGACCTGCAGAATTTGGCCCAGCAGGCGGTAGACGATGCCTTGGCAAAACAAGGTCGCCAACTCGGGGTGTCCGAGGGAGCGCTGGTTGCGATGCGCCCTGATGGCGCGGTGCTGGCGATGGTTGGCGGACGCAACTACAACGCGAGCCAGTTCAACCGCGCGGCCGCCGCCAACCGGCAGCCCGGCTCAGCATTCAAGCTCTTCGTTTATTTAGCCGCTCTGCGCAAGGGTTACACGCCGCAAGACACGATCGACGCCGGGCCGATCGACGTTAACGGTTGGAGCCCGTCGAATTTCGACGATGAACACTTTGGCCGGATCACGCTCGCTGAGGCTTTTGCAAAATCCGTCAACACCGCGGCGGTGCGCCTCGAGATGGATGTCGGGCTGGACAACGTAATCGCCGCGGCGCGCGATCTCGGGATTACCGAACCGTTGCCGCGATTGCCAAGCCTGGCATTGGGTTCGGTCGGCGTGAGCCTAGTTGATATGACCAGCGCGTTTGCTTCGGTGCGGGCGGACCGCATCCCGGTGCGGCCTTGGGGAATAGCCGCCTTGGGTCCGCAGGGGGCTTCGCGCATGCTGGCGACGGCCTCGTCGCTAGCATCGGCGCGGACCTTGGACCCCTATCAAAAGCCGATGGTCGATTTGCTGCAGGGGGTGGTCCAACACGGCACCGGGAGCGCAGCCGCGCTCGACGGCTTTGCCGCAGGAAAGACCGGGACCAGCCAGGGTTATCGCGACGCCTGGTTTATCGGCTTCAACCAGCCGCTCGTGGTCGGGGTGTGGGTCGGGAATGACGACGACAGCCCGATGAAGCGGGTCGTCGGCGGCAGCCTGCCGGCATTGATCTGGAAGCAGTTTGTGACCGAAGCCACGCCGCTGCTTGACCAACAAGGGATGCGGATTGCCGGGGCGCCAGGATCTGGAACCGGGCAAACGGACGACCAGCCGTCACTTGACCGGTTGGCGAGCGAAGGCTCCTCGGGCGAACCGAACCCCTCGTGCAGTTACCAGGCCTGTTCCAGCACTTATCACTCGTTCCGGTCCTCCGACTGCACCTATCAGCCGTGGGACGGGGGACCGCGCCAGCTGTGCAAAATCGGGGATGAAGCCGAGAAGCAATCGGCTTCCCGCGTCGCAAGCAATATGACAAATGCCGGCCAGTGCAATGTTGAGGCCTGCTCCCAAACCTATTCCTCGTTTAATTCTACGGATTGCACCTATCAACCGTATGGCGGGGGACCACGCCAGCTCTGCGAGAAATAGCAGCTTGAGCTTTGGCGGGGCCCGGGAGGGATTACCGCGCCTGAGGCGCCGGGAAGTGGTGCTCAGTCCGGCCGCCCGGGCCACCACGGCTGGAACGAGAGGCGCTCCCGTACTGTTTAGAGGAGCGTGTGTGGGTTTCACCGTGATCTGATCCCGCTCCGCAGGGGAGGAGTGGTGCCTTGGGCGATCCAACAAGCAGCCAGAATCGACCAAATGGCATGGATACAGCCAAGAACCCACCAACTGACCCTCCCGAAGCTCGCTGCTCTGAAAGCCTCCGCGAACAGCGGCTGGAAGAGCGCATCGCAGAACTCGAAGCCGAACTGCGAGCCCGCGACGACTTCCTGGCGATTGCAGCCCACGAGCTGCGCAATCCAATGACGCCGATTAGAGGCCGCGTTGAGTTGTTGCTCGCCAATGCGCGTCGTACGCCTGATGTGGTGCCTAAAGCTATCGTGCACGGACTGGAACGTCTCGAACGTCTGGTAGACACCTACCTGAGGCGCGCCACCGTCCTGCTCGATGTATCCCGCATCAACTCCGATAACATCTCTCTGCAGCCAGCCGAGGTGGATTTGTCGAAACTCGTCAAGCAAGCGGCTTTGAGCATGATGCCGGCGGCCGAACGCGCCGGCAGTCGGTTGCGCCTGAAGCTGCAAGAAGGGGTTGTAGCTCATTGCGACGAAACAGCGGTGGAGCAAATCTTGGAGAATCTCTTGTCGAATGCCATTCGATATGGCTGCGGTCAGCCGATAGAAGTTGCTTTTTCGAGCGATGGCGAGAAGGGGCAGTTATCCGTACGCGATCAAGGCATTGGAATATCGGACCAGGACCAAGCACAGATCTTTGAACGGTTTCGGCAACTGAACCGGCACGGCACGAATGGCGGCTTTGGCATAGGTCTGTGGGTAACGCGCCAGCTGGTCAGGGCGATGCAGGGCGAGATCGCCGTGTCGAGCAATCCCGGCGCCGGCTCTACATTCATAGTGACATTGCCGCTTTCGTTGCGTGATCAAACCAATGTCGGCTGACCGGATGGGCCGCCCGGCGATCGAACGCGTACCGACAGGGGTTCCCGGGCTTGACACAATCCTGCGTGGCGGGCTCGTGCGCGGCGGCATATCGATCATCCAAGGTTCCCCAGGGGCCGGGAAGACAATCCTTGGAAACCAGGTCTGCTTCCGTCATGCCGCGAGCGGCGGGCGCGCCCTCTATGTGACTTTGCTCGCAGAAAATCATGCGAGGATGCTGCTGCACATTGGCCAGTTGCAGTTCTTCGAAGAAACCGTGATTCCCGATTGCCTCTATTACATTAGCGCCTTTCGCGTATTGGAGGAAAACGGGTTGCCGGGCCTGCTCGATCTGCTGCGTCGGGAAATGCAGCGGCACGACGCCAGCATTCTGGTGTTGGACGGCTTATCAGCAATCGAAGACACGGCAGAATCCAGTCGCGAGCTGAAAAAATTCATTCATCAGCTGCAGGCGCACGCCACGCTGGCGAACTGTACGATGCTCCTTCTGACAGGGGCGAAGCCGGCCTCAGCCGAGCACACCTTGGTGGACGGCGTAATCGAGCTTCAGACATTCCTCTTTGGTAGGCGTGCTGAGCGGCGCCTTCAGGTTCACAAACTACGGGGCGCCGGCTACATGCGCGGTGAGCATTCGTATCGCATCACCAGCGACGGCATAGTCGTCTATCCACGCACCGAAGCATTACTTACCGCGCCATCGACGATCGCAGACAGTGTCAGCGGGCCGCCGCTAACGACTGGCCTTGCACAGCTCGACCGCATGATGGGCGGAGGCATTCCGCACCGTTCGACGGCGCTGCTGGTCGGGCCGCCCGGTATCGGCAAAACTACCCTCGGACTGCATTTTCTCAGTGGCTGCGATCAGGAGAACCGTGGCCTGCTGTTCGGGTTTTATGAGACGCCGGCGGCGATCTTGGACAAGGCCCGAGCGCTCGGCCTGCCGCTCGAACAGTTGATCGCGAACGCAAACGTTGAGGTGGTCTGGCAGACCACCACGCAAGGATTGCTTGACGAAACCTGCCAAAGGCTGGTCGAAACCGTGAAGCGCCGCGGAATTCGGCGAGTATTTATCGATGGGCTCCAAGGTTTTGAGAAGTTGGCGATTGATAGAAGACGCGTGGAGCACATCTTCGCGGCATTCAGCAACGAGTTCCGCGGGCTCGGCGTCAGCACCGTTTATACCTCGGAAGCCGATCTTGTTGGTCCCGTCTCGGGACTTCCGCTCAGCGGTCTTTCGCTTAGGGGGGTCTCGTGTATTGCGGAGATCATTTTAATAATGCGCTATGTCGAGCTTCGTTCTGAACTGCATCGGATGATCTCCGTTCTGAAAGTCCGCGATGCAGAAATCAACTCGGCGTTGCACAGGTTTACGATCACGCCAAAAGGGATCGTTATCGAGGCCGATTTAACTGGCGCCGAGTGGATCTTGGCGCAAGCGGCGCGGCACGGCGGGGATCCGGCTGTGACGCAAGGTTTAGGCACCAGGCGTGACAGCGAGGAATAAAGTGGCCCTGATCCTCGTGGTCGATGACGAGTACAGCATTGCCGAGGTGCTCGAAGCCGCGCTGTCCGACGTCGGTCATGAGGTGGTCACGGCAATGAACGGCCGGCAAGGATTGGAGCGCCTGCGCAGGCGACGGCCAGATCTGATATTGCTCGATTTCATGATGCCGATAATGGACGGCCCGACTTTGCTCAAGGCGCTTCGGGACGATCCAGCGCTTCGTGATATTCCGGCCGTTGTCATGAGTTCGCTGCCGGAAGCGGTCGTTGCTCAAGCTGTAAAGGGAGCGTACGCGGCGTTTTTGCGCAAGCCATTCAGGCTAGCAGCAGTGATCGCGGTGGTGAACGCTGCGCTTGATGGGAAGCGCCAAACAGGCGATTGACGCTCCGGTCGGATCCTCCCGCAGACTGGCTTACGGCAAACGATAATTAAAGCGCGACACTGTAGATCATTCGGATTTTTACGCGATTGAACTGGTTGCGGATGGCACTAGCGGAGCCGCGTCCGTCTACAAGACGCGGCCGCGCCATCACCAACTCACTCAGCCAAGTCTGTCGTACTCGGGTTGGTAGAGATGCCGCCGAATGAATGCCTCCATATTGGCCGGGCGATCCACTCGGGCGAGGTCAGCGTTAAAAACAAGCTTGGCTACGCGCGCGGCGGTCTGAACCTCAACCTCCAGGATGTTCGACTGGGGCGGGAACAGCATCCCGAGCTTCAGCTGCTCCGGGGTGACCTGATCGGCCACGGCATGTGCGGCCTCAATGAACATCGCGTCGGTCACACGCTTTGCATTGGTGGCGTAAATCGCCATGCCAACCGCGGGAAAGATGTACAGATTGTTGGCCTACGAAGGCAGGAACGTCTGGCCGTTGAGATGAACCGGCGGGAATTGCACGCCGCCGGCATAAACCGCCTTGCCGCCGGACCACTCGTACGCCTGCTCGGGCAGGCATTCGTGGTGCTCGGTCGGGTTCGACAGGGCAAAAATGATTGGCCGCTCGTTGAGGCGGGTCATCGCCTCGACGACCTCCCGCGAGAACAGTCTTCCCACACCAGCCTTAAGCGCCTTACCGCTGACGCCGATCAGGGCAGTGGGCTTGAAATCTTCGATGGCCGCGACGATCTGCGGGCACTCGCTAGCCGGGTCGAGATGATCAAAGGGGTTGCTGGCGGGCAGCTTGTGCGCGTAAGGCAGCTTGTGCGCGGCAAGGCCGGGACGCCCCGCGACCACCAGTCCCTGGGTATCGAACATGCGGATCTGCTGCCGTGCTGCCGCAGGTGTCACGCCCTGCTGACCCAGGCCCGAGACAATCAGGTCGGCGAGGCCGATGGCGGCAGAGCCGGCGCCGAGAAAGAGGACTCGCTGCTCTTTAAGCTCACCTCCGGTGATCTTGAGCGCGTTGATCAAGCCGGCGAGCACGACGCCAGCGGTGCTCTGGATGTCGTCGTTGTAGCAGCAGACCTTGTTGCGATACCGGGCGAGAAGGACGATTGCATCCGTTCCGGTCCAGTCCTCGAAGTGGATGCAGCAATTCGGGAAGACCTCCTGAACCGCCTCCACGAACTCGTCGACAAAGGCGTACAACTGCTCGGTCGAGGGGCGATGCTGCCGCAGCCCGAGATAGAGGGGGTCGTGAAGATAGGCTTCATTGTTCGTCCCGGCATCCACATACATCGGCAATAGGCCTTGCGGCGGAACGCCCGCCGCCGCGGTGCAAAGCTGCAGCTTACCAATCGGAATGGCCATGCCGTTGGCGCCCAAATCGCCGAGGCCAAGGATGCGGCCGCCATTGGTCGCGCAGATGAAACGCACGTCTTTAACCGGCCAATTGCGCAACACCTCCCTGACGTACCCCTTGCGGCTGATCGACAGATACATTCCGTGCGGGCGCCGCAGAATTTGATCGAACTTTAGCGAGGCTTCGCCGATCTCCGGATCATACACGATCTCGAGGAAGCGAGCCGGGTCCGACATTAACGTGTGATAGAAGAGCGTCTCGTTCGTATCGAGCAAATTCATCAAGTGAATAAAGCGCTCGAGGTCGTTGGGTTTGCCTTTGAGCTGCTGCAAGACCCGAGCGAGCTGCGTCTCGATCGATTCGGTGACATCGGGAACAAGCCCGACGAGCCCCAGCTTCTGCCGCTCGGCCTCGGTAAAGGCGGTGGATTTATTTAGCCTGGGATCGTGCAAGACTTCGATGCCGCGTGTGCCGGCGGCAGTAATGGAATCGGGCATTAGGTTTTCCATTCGTTTAGAGATAAGTTCCTGGTTTCGCCTAGTTGGGCCGAACCAAACAAATGATCCCCGCTGTGGGTCATCCTAGCGGGATTGCTTCGTCGCTCGCTCCTCGCAATGACAATAATTTCGGGTGTCATTGCGAGCCCCCGGGTCCGGGTCGTACGCGGCCCGAGGATAAACTCCGCGAAGCAATCTCGATGTAAGTCCGGCGCCAAATGTCTAATTCGTGCTGCTAGTTGTTTCCCGCGACGTAGGGCTTGACCATTTTTGCTGGATCGACGACGCGATCGAACACCTCCTCGGTCACAAAACCGAGCTTCAGCGCGGCTTCCTTCAAGGTCAGGTCATTATCCATGGCGTAGTGGGCGATTTTTGATGCTTTGTCGTAGCCAATGACTGGCGAGAGTGCGGTCACCAGCATCAGCGAGCGGTCGACATACTCGTTGATTTTCTTTAGATTGGGCTTGGTCCCCTCGATCAGGAATTTGCGGAAATTGCTCGAGCCGTCGGCAAGAAGCGTGATCGAGTGCGCGATGTTGAAGATCATCAGCGGCTTGTAGACGTTCATCTCCAGATACCCGCCAGCGCCGCCAAAGCCGACCGCGACGTCGTTGGCGATCACCTGCACGGCGATCATGCTTAATGCTTCGGCCTGAGTGGGATTGACCTTGCCCGGCATGATCGAGGAGCCGGGTTCGTTCTCGGGGATGTGCAGCTCGGCAAAGCCGGCGCGCGGACCGCACGACATCAGGCGAATGTCATTGGCGATCTTGTAGAACGATACCGCCAATGTGCGGAGTGTTCCGGATAGCTGCACCAGCGCATCGTGGGAGCCTTGCACGGTGAACTTGTTCGGCGCAGTGACAAAGGGCAACCCAGTGAGCTTTGCGATTTCGGCCGCCGCCGCTTCGGCAAAGCCTGGGGCGGCATTGATGCCGGTGCCGACCGCAGTGCCGCCGAGCGCCAGCCGATAAACACCCTTCAGCGCATCTTCTATCCGCTCGACATCGTCACTGAGCATGCCGGCATAGCCGGACCATTCCTGGCCCAGTGTAATCGGCGTCGCATCCTGCATGTGGGTCCGGCCGATCTTTACAATGTCCTTCCATTCCTCGGCCTTGGCCGCAATGGCGTCACGCAGGCCAGTGACGGCCGGCAGTAAGCGCCCCGTCACGTTGACCACAGCGGCAATATACATCGCCGACGGGAACGTGTCGTTCGAAGATTGCGACATATTCACATGGTCATTGGGATGTACCGGCGCCTTGCTGCCCAGTGGGGTGCCGGCAAGCTGGCAGCAGCGGTTTGAGATGACCTCGTTGACATTCATGTTGAACTGGGTGCCGCTGCCGGTCATCCACACATGCAATGGAAACATATCCTGATGTTGCCCAGTCAGGATCTCCTCGCAGGCCTGCACAATCAGCCTGCGCAGCTTGTCGTCGAGCCGCCCACCGGCATGGTTGGCGTTGGCCGCCGCCTTTTTAAGTATCGCATAGGCGGCGATCATCTCCCGCGGGATCAGGTCTTGGCCAATGCTGAAATGCTCCAGCGAGCGCTGCGTCTGCGCCCCCCACAGCTTGTCAGCCGGCACCTCCACCACGCCCATGCTGTCGGTTTCCCGGCGAAATTCGGTCATTGCGCCGCTCTCCCACACGAAACAACGAACCGATCCACTTGCAGGTGACACCGAGGCCGATGCCGACCACGGTGTCGACAAGACGCAGCAAGGGTTGCTGCCAGGCGGTTTGCGGCATCATTGCTGCAACTACCATTACGACAGTGGTTGTAATTCCGGTTGTCACGATGTCGTCGCGCCGGCCTAAGACCGCCATTATCAGCGTGCCGATCCCAAGCAGTACCGCCAGACCTACAGGCGTGAATGGAAAGATGAACAGGTACGACAAGCACAGTGCAAAGCTGACGCAGGTTGCGATCAACCGTGCTATTCCGGCAGACAGGGCGTTGGCGCGGGTGTCCCTGAACACGAAAACAACCGCAACGACAGCCCACATCCCGCCGAGGAAGTCGGATGCCTGATCGACAAATCCGGAGAGTAGGTAGGTCATGATCCAACAGGTGATCAGACATGCGATCGCCAGGTTCAGCGAATAGACGACATCCCAAGCAGTGAGTTTATTGTGGCTTGGATCTGGCAATGACGTGGGACGCGGCATCAAGCGCCGTTGCAGTTCCAATACTCGGCAGCAACCCGAGCTGTGAGGTGCGAAGCCGTCCATCCACACCTCCTCTAAAATACAGGCATACGCAATGAAAATGCTCATCACCCAATATGGTATAGAAACGCTGTAGGGCCGAGTTAAGCTGCGTAAAATCGAGTTAAACGCTGCGGCAGCACTTCCTTCGCTGCAAATTATCGATCGTGTGACTGCCTTTCCCTGTTTCAGTAGCCCGGGTCGCCGACTGTCCGCGGCAATGGCAGCACGGATAATGAGCGCACGCCTTGGGCGCCGTGGATCAGCACGCCCTCGATGTCGGCGGTCGCCGACGGCCCGGTGTGGAAGGAGGCGTAGTGCCGCTGGCGGAATTCCGGCCGGCGGTAGGCGAGGTGCAGGTTGACGACGATGTAGGCGGGATCGATCAAGACGATCAGATGCTGCGCCAGATAAGCAAGCGCATTGATGTGCAGATCGGCATCGCTGAGCAGCACCGAACCGGTCTCGGCGACACCGAAGGAGGCGCGGACGATCGCGAAATCGATATCGGCCAGATCCTGCGGTCGTCCTACACTTGCGATATCCCGGTTGCCCGCGATCTCCAACACCGTCGAGCAGACGACGGCAGCGCCTGCGATCTTCTCGCGCACCGGCGTTAGCGGATCGCCGGCAGCGGGCGGATCGAGGAACACCCCGCCCATGCTATGCAGGCTGTCCTTGAACATTGACAGCAATAACGGCCGCGGATTGTCATCAAACAGCGGAACATTGGGGAGCGGCCGGTTCACTCGCGGGAGGTTTTTGCGGATCGACACCAGGATGTCTTCGCGACTTCTCATGATTTCGCTCCGCGATTGGCCTGATACCAGCTGTGGAAGGTCTGTTTGGGCGGGTGCGGCACCTCTCTGTGTCTGCCCCAGGCGTTGAGACCGTTGTAAATGACAAAGCGCGGCAGATGGGCTAGCGCCATATCAGCGGCGGCAATCGCGGCGCGATAGGCGGCCGGGCGCGATAGCAAAGCCCCTGCGGCCTTCATCTCGATCCTTTTGGCCAGCGGGGTCTCGTGCCGCTCGACGAGGACCCGCCGCCACGCATAGATCTGCTCGTGGATATTGATCTTGACCGGGCAGACATTGCTGCAGCTGCCATTTAATGTCGAAGCAAAAGGCAGATTGCTGTATTTGCGCTGGTTGAAAGTCGGGTCGATGATTAGGCCGATCGGGCCGGAGTAGGTCGCGCCGTAGCTGAGGCCGCCACTGCGCCGATAGACCGGGCAGGTGTTCATGCACGCACCACAGCGAATGCATTTGAGCGACGTCCAGAACTCCTCCATTCCCAGACGCTCGGAGCGGCCATTGTCGACCAATACGATGTGCATCTCGCCACCGGCCCGTGGCCCGCGGAAATGCGAGGTGTATTGCGTGACTGGCGAGCCCAATGCGCTCCGCGACAGCAGGCGAATAAACACCGCTAGATGCTCGAAACGAGGGATGATCTTTTCGATGCCGATCGAGGCGATGTGCAAGTTCGGCACATTGGCCGAGAGATCGGCATTGCCCTCATTGGTGCAGACAACAAAGGTGCCGGTCTCGGCGACTGCAAAATTGCAGCCAGTCATCCCAGCATCGGCCTTCAGGATCAGGGGCCGCGTCGCCTCGCGCTGCGCCTCCGCGAGGTAATGGACGTCGCTATTGGCGGGGTCGGTGCCGATTGTCTTGGCGAATACCTCCGCCACATCGGTTCGCAATTTGTGCACCGCCGGTACGACGACGTGGCTCGGGTCCTCGTTGTCGAGCTGCTGAATGCGCTCGCCGAGATCGGTTTCGATGACTTCGATGCCGACCGATGCCATGTATGCCCGCAAACCGCGCTCCTCGGTCAGCATCGACTTGCTTTTGATCAGTGACTTGGCGCCATGGTCGCTGAGGATGCCGTGAACGATCCGGTTGTGCTTGGCGGCGTCCTTCGCCCAATGGACATGGATGCCGTTCGATTGCGCATTCGCCTCGAATTGCGCCAGATATTGGTCGAGATGGGCGAGCGTGTGCTCCTTGATCGCCGAGGCGAGCGAGCGCAATTCCTCCCATTCAGCGATGCCATGCATCTCGCGGTCGCGCTTCTGGCGCAAATCCCACAGCCGCTCGTCATGCATCTTCTCGTGCTCGGGTGCTGCAATAAAGCGCGCGGCGGCTTCCGCCTGGTCAATCGGCCGATTGCCGTGGACTTTGGCGCCGCGCGGCTGCGGTTCGGGCTGCGAGCGCAACGGCTTTGAGGCGGCCTCGGCATGATCGAGGCGGTGCCCATCGCGCACAATGCCATTGGCGTCATCTGGGGCCAGCAGTTCGGGATGCAGCATCGCGGGCGGGGTGCTCATGCGCTGGCTCCATTCAGGATCTGGGCGATATGAATGAACTTGATCGGAACACCGATGCGCTCGGCGCAGCCCTGCTGATGCATCAAGCACGAGGTGTCGGCCGAGACGATGTATTCGGCGCCCGCCCGCGCGTGATCGCTGACCTTGTCGTAGCCCATCTTGGTCGAGACGACCTCCTCGAACACCGAGAAGGTGCCGCCAAAGCCGCAGCATTCGTCGGGCCGCGCCGGGATGACAAATTCGATCCCCTCGACCTTCGAGAGCAGGTCCATCGGCTTCGAATAGAACGGCTCGTGTAGTTCGGAGGGGGTCGCGTGCTTCAGCCGGCGCAACGTGCCGCAACTGTTGTGCAATCCGACGCGATGCGGAAACCGCGCCCACGGAAACATCCCGACTCTTTCAATATCGTGCAGGAACTCGACCAGCTCGTAGGTCCGGGCCCGCACCTCCTTGACCTCGGCGGTTTGCTCGATCGCATCGAAATTGTCGCGCACGTGGTGGACGCAGCTGCCGGACGGGGCGACCACGTAATCGAAGCCAAGAAAATTCCGCACGAACAATGCTTCGGTGTCGGCGCATTCGGCGTTGAAGCCGCTATTGGCCATCGGCTGTCCGCAACAGGTCTGGTCGCGCGGGTAGACGACCTCGTGACCGAACCGCTCCAGTAGCTCGAGGGTGGCAATGCCGACTTCCGGAAAGAAGCCATCGATGTAGCAGGGAATGAATAGCCCGATCCGCATCCATTGATCCTTTCACCTCAGCAAATTGAAATTTGAACCACTTAGCATTGCGTTTTAACAATGGCCGTCGGTTGGTTTGACCTTGCCTTTAAAGACGGTGTAGCTGATCACGGTGTAGAGCAGCATCAGCGGGAAGACGAAGAGACCCTCGCCCCAGAACATAAAGGCGAGACTGGAGTGGGGTGCGGCGGCCTCCTCGATCGTTATCGAGAACGGGATCATGTACGGCCAGAACGAGATCGCCAATGTGCCGAACGCGGCCGCGAAAATCAGCGCAACCATATGAAATGGCACTTCATCCTGGCGCCGCCGAACGCTAGCGGCCGCCACGATCGCGGCGACGGCACCGATCGCCGGAAAGACGAACAGATACGGCCGATCGAGCCATCTGTGCACGACCCGAAGGTTTTCGGCCAGGGCATAGCCGAAAACGACAACCAGAAAGGCAAGCAGTGAGATCGCGAGATAAGGAATCACGCGATACGCCTCCTCGCGGACATCGCCTTCGCATTTCCTGACGAGCCAGCAGGCGCCGAGCAGGGCATAACCGAGACAGAGGCCGACGCCGCAGACGATCGCAAACGGGCTGAACCAGCCGAAATCGCCGCCGGTATATTGACCGTTGCTGATCGGAAGCTGCTCCACAAGAGCGCCGACAATCACACCTTGGATGAAAGCGGCAACGAGGGAACCTCCGGCAAAGCTGGAGACCTCCAATAACCGAGTTGTCTGGTCGGGACGGGCGGGACATTGGCTGAGCCGCGACCGGTTTGTTGGGCGATCGGTGTGGCGAGGCGCAGGCGGGCTGGGTTAGCGAGGTTTTTGGGTCAGGTTGGTGCGGTCTGGGCCGCCAGCCAGACCATCCGCTGCATGTTGTAGACGAGGTTGGCCAAGCCGATCTTGGTTGTCGCTCGGGCGAGGCCGATGGTGCGGATGAACAGGGCCATGGGGCCCTTCTGGCGGGCGAAGACGTGCTCGACCGCCGAGCGCACCGCCGATTTGCGGGCATTGGCGCGGGCGGTGCGGCGTGGCATCGGCCGGCCCATGGGTTTCTTGTGGTGGATCTGCGAGCGCAGAGCACGGCCGGCGAGAAACGCCTCATTGGCCTTTGAGCGGTAGGCGGTGTCGGCCCACACGTCGCTGGCGGTATTGTTTCTGTCGATCAGCTCGGGCAGCAACGCCCCGTCGTGGCGGGCGGCATCGGTGACCGTCCAACGGCGGATCAGGCGATGCCGGCGGTCGATGCCGAGATGATTTTTATAACCAAAGGCCGGGATTGCGAGATCAACCCGCGGTATGCCATCCGGGCTCGGTTTGGCCTTGGTGTACTTGACCGTCCAGCGCGCATCGCGATCCTTCTGGCGCAGCTTGGCCGGCTTGTCCGCCCATGCCGGCGGAATGCGGCCTTGCTTGATGTCACGCTTCTCGCCATCGGTGTTGCGCTGCTTTGGCGCGGCGACGATCGAGGCGTCGATGATCTGGCCGCTCATCGCCAGAAACCCGGCCGCCGCGAGCGCCGCGTCAAAGCGCTCAAACAGAACCTCGATCGCCGGCTTGGCCGCGATTTTGGCCCGGGTCAACGCTTCGCGAAAGGTCCAGATCGTATTCGCGTCCGGCACCGTGTCGGCCAGCCCCAGACCGAGAAACCGCATGAAGGACAGCCGGTCTCGGATCAGATATTCGGCGCGCTCGTCCGACAGATTGTGGCTGGCCTGCAGAATCAGCGTCTTGAACATCAGCACGTGATCAAAAGCCGGCCGGCCCCCTTTGGCGCGATCCGAACGCGGCACCGCTCGCTCCAGATCCGCCCGAAACAGCTCGAAATCGATCACCGCGTTCAGTCGCTCCAGGCTGTCGCCTTTGGCCGAGAGCTGCTGCAGCCGCTCCTCAATGTCGAAAAACCCCGCCTGACCGCGCATCTCCGCCCCCAGCGCAGACCCCCAGCCGATCGAATCACAAACTCGTCAAAACTGCCAGGTTATTGGAGGTGTCCAATTTCAACCGGTCACCTACACGTCTTCACCCTGGCCAACAGCTTCGGGCTGCCTCACATTCTCTCGCCTGCGGAGGAAACGATAGTCATGAGAACCAGTACCGACCACATCCTGACGACCCATGTCGGCAGCCTGCCGCGGCCGGACGATTTGATCGCCGCGAACCGCGCCCGCGAGGAGGGCCGGGCCGTCGAGCCCCAGGTGTTTGCGGCGACGCTGCGGAACGCGGTGGGCGATGTCGTGCGGCACCAAAAGGAACTCGGCATCGATGTCCCCGGCGATGGCGAGTTCGGCAAATCGGTCGGGCACCGGGTCAATTACGGCGCGTGGTGGAATTACATATTCCTGCGCCTCGGCGGGCTGCAGCTCGATGGGCCGAGCCTCGACCACATGACCCCGGGGCCGGCCCGGCCCGGCGAGATCGTGTTGCAGAACGCGGCGCGACGGCGCGACCGGGTGCGCTTTGCCGAGGCTTACGCCGATCGCGAGTTGGGGGTGTTCATGGGCCCGCGGCCCTCGACGGGTCCGGTCTGCGTCGGGCCGGTCAGCTATATCGGCCACGACGCGCTCAGGGCCGATATCGAGAATTTCAAGACGGCATTAGCGGCCGCCAGCATCGAAGAAGGGTTTATGACCTCGGTGGCGCCGGGCAGCGCCTATCGCATCCCAAACCAACACTACCGCAGCGACAAGGAATTTCTCTACGCCTGGGCCGAGGCAATGCGCGAGGAGTACAAGGCGATCGTCGATGCCGGCATTATCCTGCAGCTCGACGATCCGGCGACCGCGACCGGCTGGGACATGATCGATCCCGAGCCCAATGTCGAAGACTACCGCAAATTCACAATGGTCCGGATCGAGGCGCTCAATCACGCATTGCGCGGCTTACCCGAAGATCGCATCCGCTTTCATTTGTGCTGGGGCAGCTGGCACGGGCCGCATGTCACCGATATCGCGATGCGCGCCATCGTCGAGGTCATGCTCAAAGTAAATGCCCAGGCTTATTCGTTTGAGGCCGGCAATGTCCGCCACGAGCATGAATGGAAGGTGTGGCAGGAGGTGAAACTGCCCGA
Organism: uncultured Alphaproteobacteria bacterium; assembly: GCA_963777435.1. Taxonomy (GTDB): domain Bacteria; phylum Pseudomonadota; class Alphaproteobacteria; order ATCC43930; family CGMCC-115725; genus AP-15. The sequence continues at coordinate 560,350 of CAVZQT010000002.1, read as the reverse complement.
CGGCAAGATCATTCTGCCGGGGGTCGTCAGCCACGCGACCAATGTCGTCGAGCATCCCGAAGTGGTGGCCGACCGTATCCTGCGCTTTGCCAATCTGGTCGGGCATGAGCGGGTCATCGCCTCGACCGATTGCGGGCTCGGCGGCCGCGTCCATCCCCAGATCGCCTGGGCCAAGCTCGAAGCGCTGGCGCAGGGCGCGGCACTCGCCAGCAAACGTCTGTGGCGCTGATCGCCCGCCGGCGCCGGTGCGGCAACGCATGGTCTCGATAATCTCAGCCGGTCACTACACGTCCAACGCAATCGAGGCATATTGAGCTTCATCGCATCAGCATTTCGCTGTATTCCACACGTCGCTTCCGCCGAGCATTTGAGACTGAAATGAGCGAGCCAGGACGGTTGGTGGGCCGCACGCGACGCGACTATCTCGACGCGTGGTGGCGCGGGGAGGCGGGGCCGGTTGCGTGCGGCACATGCACAGCCTGCTGTTACTACGACGGAATTCCCGTCGACGAGAAGCGCAACCGGAGACGCTTGCCATATCTGCGCACCGAGCGGACCCGCGACGGCGAGCTGGTGCTCCAACGCCGTCCGGATGGCGCCTGCATCCACCTCGGCCCGCATGGCTGCACCGTCTACGAGCATCGTCCGACGGTTTGCCGCAATTTCGACTGCCGCGCATTCGCCGCGATGGGGTTGGTCGAGCATTGCGCCACCGATCACCAAACGCCCGATTGGGAGTTCGCCGACCCTTAGTACCAGGGCGCCGCCCGAGACCAAAACGGGACCCTCGCGCGCTGGTCGAAGATCAGTTGTCTGAGCTAATTCGCTTAGGACACGATCGGGGCGACGTCCCGCATAAAGCACTCCATCGATTGGAGAAGCTGATCGAGGTCGCGGTTACCATGGAAATTGATCTGAAAGGCATCGAGACCGGCTTTTTCACGGTAATTTAACAGGTCGCCGGCGACTTCGGCCGGCGTGCCGTGCCCTATCGGTCGCTTGCCGCCCGACGGCGCATTGCCGGTGATCGTGCTGAACTCGACGCGGAAGCTCATGCGCGTCGGGATCGGTGCGCGCCCGATTTGGTCGCACGCCCGGCGCAACGCGGCCTGACGCTCGAGCAGCTCGGCAAGCGGCAGCGGGGTCGGCTGCCACAGCGCGGCGAACCGCGCCGCGCGGCGCAGCGCCGCGTCACTGGCGCCGCCAATCCAAATCGGCGGATGCGGCTGCTGCACCGGTTTCGGATTGAAGTGCATGTCGGAGAACGAAAAGAACTTGCCGGCGAACGAGACCTTGCCCGGCGCCCAGCAGGCCTGCCAAAGGCGCAGATATTCGGTGGTGCGCGCGCCGCGCTCGTGGAACGGCACGCCGAGTGCGGTATATTCGGCCTCGTTCCAGCCGACGCCGACACCGGCGATCAGTCGCCCGCCGGACATCCGGTCGATCGTCGCCAAGCTCTTGGCGGTCGCGATCGGGTTGCGGTACGGCATGATCAGCACCGAAACACCGACGCAGATGCGGGTCGTGTGGGCGGCGATAAACGACATCGTGACAAACGGATCGTAGACATTGGTCCACGGTGCGGCACGGGAGGAACTGTCGACGATGATGTGGTCGTTGACCAGGATGGCGTCGAACCCGACCTCCTCCGCCTTTTTCGCGGCCGCGAAAATTGCCTCGGGCGACGTCTCGAACCCGAGGTAGTCGGAATTGGGGCAGCGGGTCGAGAACTGGACTGTCATGGCGCCCTCCCGGAGTGTTCGGTCCGAGGAAGGATATCAGAGGAAGCCGATTACCGCATGCGGAACATAGGGGGCCGGTGCGGGTCGGCATCGCGATCAACGACACTTCGGCCGGGCTGTTGCTGTCCTACGGGATCGTGCTGGCGTTGCTGGCGCGCGAGCGCACCGGCGAGGGCCAGTGGGTGCAGACTTCCCTGCTCGAAGCCCAGATCTACATGCTCGACTTCCAGGCGGCGCGCTATTTGATGAAGGGCGAGGTCGCGGGACAAGAGGGCAATTTCCACCCGACCTCGCCCGGCACCGGCATGTTCGAGACCGCCGACGGCTTCATCAACATCGCCGCCTCGGGCGACAATTTGTGGCGGCGGTTTTGCGAGGCGGCGGGCGCGCGGGACCTGTTGGAAAGCCCTGATTTTGCGACGGTCGTCGCACGCGCCAAAAATCGTCCGGCGCTGATCGCCCATTTGAACGAAATCATGCGCCGCCACCCGAACGCCTATTGGGTCGAGCTATTGAGCAAGGCCGGGGTGCCGTGCGGCCCGATCAATACAATCGACCAGACCTTTGCCGATCCGCAGGTGCAGCACCTCGGCATCGCCAAGCCGGTCAACAATCCCAAACTCGGCCCGCAAAAGATGGTCGGCCAGCCGATCCATCTGAGCGCCTATCCGCAGCCCAACGAATTGCGCCCGACCCCCGACCAGGGCCAGCACACCGAAGCTGTGCTCGCGGATCTCGGCTACGACGCCGGCGCCATCGCCGACCTCCGCACCCGCGGTGTGGTTTAAGCGTCGCCCGCCCTGCCCGAGCGAGCTATTCGCGACCCAAGAAGAACTACTGTTCGCCCGGTAGTTGTCTCGCCAGCTCTTCGCGGCAGGCGCGCTCTAAGGGCGCAAGATCATCTTGGATGAGCTTCCACATCACGGGAGCGGCGACTATGGGTTGGACAACCGCACGGCAATGGGGAACCGGATGCAGGTCACTGACCGGCGGCGGGGGTGCCTTTGCCAGCGAGTTCGGCCTCCTCTTCGGCCTCGCGCTTGGCGCGCGCTCTTTCGACCAGGCGACAGGAGATGATTGACAGCTCGAACAGGACGATCAGCGGAATGGCGAGGCTGGTCTGGCTGATGATGTCCGGCGGCGTCAGCACCGCGGCGACGACAAACATGATTACGACGGCATAGCGGCGCTTTGACGCGAGCCCGGCGGCTGTGACTAGCCCGGCGCGCGCCATCAAGGTCAGCAGCACCGGCAATTGAAATGCCACCCCGAACGCGAATAGCAGGGTCATCACGAGCGACAAATACTCGTTGACCTTGGCTTCGAGCACGATCGGCAAGGTGCCCGGTCCGCCTGGCGACTTAAAGCTGACAAAGAAGCGCCAGGCGTAGGGAATAACGACAAAGTAGGCGAGCGACGCTCCCATTAAGAAAAGCACCGGCGTCGCGAACAAATAAGGAAAAAACGCACGCTTTTCATTTTTGTACAGGCCCGGGGCGACAAACTTCCAGATTTGCGCGGCGATAATCGGGAAAGAAATGCACAACGCCGCCCAGAACGAGACCTTGACGTAGGTAAAAAACGCCTCGGTCAGGCTGGTGTAAATCAGATGGCGGCCCGTCTGGCCTTCAAAGATCACCGCCAGCGGATGCACCAGAAAACCGTATATGCGGACCTTGAACTGGTAGCAGACCAGAAACGCCACCATGAGCGCGCCGATCGACCACATCAGCCGGTTGCGCAGTTCGATCAAATGATCGAGAAGCGGCATCCGGCCGGCTTCGAGTTCGGCCTCGCGGTCGTCGTCGCTCACTGTCCGGCTTACGGTTTGGGCGGCGCGAAGCCGTGATCGCCGTGCTCGGCTGGCACGGGCGGCGGCGGCGGCATCGGCTTGGCCTCGGGGGGAGGCTCGTCCGGCTCGGATTCGGGGCCGGCCACCATCGGCACCGGCTCCATCATCGTCAAATCCGAGTGGAAATCGGTCGTCTTGGCGCTCGGCGGCGGCAGCTCGGCGGTCAGCGAAGAGCTCGCCAAAGTTTCGTTGCTGGTGCCGGCAGCCGGCTCGTTAACCGGGACCGTCGCCGAAAAATCGGGGAGTTTGGGCGGGGTCAGGCTTTCGCGGAGGCTTCCGGTCGGATCGATCGTGTTATGAAATTCCTTGTTCAGGTCGAGTTCGGCGGCCTTCTTTAATTGTTGCCGCATTTCGTCGAGTTCGGCCTCGCGGATCATCTGGTCGATGCTGTTTTGGAATTCGCGCGACAAAGTACGCGCCTTGCGCACCCAAAATCCCGCGACCCGCATTGCCTTGGGCAGATCCTTGGGCCCGATAAAGACGAGCGCTACCGTCCCGATCAGCAGGATCTCCGACCAGCCGAGATCAAACAGCATCAAACCCGGTTCCGCTCCGCAACACGACCATTATATAGGCTCCCCAGCATTGGCGAGATCAAGTCAGAAAGGCCGCACCCCGGCAACGCCGCCTCCTGCGGAAAGGTTGTCATGAATGCGCGCCGATCAGGGTAGGCTCTAAGCCCGGGCAAGATCACCGGTGGTGATGTAGCTGCGGAACCGCAACGGATCGGTGACATAGCGGATCGGTTCGAGGCTGCCGCCGGTGCCGCGGACGACAACCGTGCCGTAATTTAGTAAGCGGCCCGGGATCGACTGATCGACGTCGACGCTCTCGACCTTGGAGCGGTTCATCTCGAGCGTGTGCCGCCCCAACAACCCGGTCTTGTAGATGACGCGGTGATCAGTCACGGCGAATTCGGTGCTGAGCCGGCGTATCAGCGCCCCGATCGCGGTTGAGAGCGCGAACAGACCAAAAATCCCGGCGGCGATCCACAATGCGAGGCTCAGATACTGGGTCTGATTCCCCGCGCTGTACATCGCCGAGACCACCAGGATCAGGCAGATGATTGCCGCGATGATCGCACGGGTAAAGATGACCCAATGCAATCCCGCATCGTGGACGATCGTTTCGCCGGGTTGCAGCACTCGTGTGACATATCTCATGGCCGCGGATACCCTGACGCCCCGGAGGGTCGGCCGCCCCTGTCGGCCATCCCGGTTGGTCTTACCCCCATCGCTTTATACCATAACACGTGGTCAAACCCGACGTTCGCGAGTGTTCCGTTCGTGGCAACCCGGACGGTCAGTCGCAGCCGCCGCCGTTGAGCGCCTGCCGATAGGCGCGCACCGCCGCGGCAAAACCCATGACCAGCGCGTCCGCGGTCAATTCATGCCCAATCGAAGCCTCGGCAATGCCCGGCATCGCCGCGACCAGCGGCGGTAGATTATCCAGGTTCAGATCGTGGCCGATATTGACGACGAGACCCAATTCTTCGGCATGTCGCGCGGTGGCGGCGCAGGCCTGGCACAATGCCTCGGGCGCACCCGCGCGAAACCCTGCGGCATAGCCGCCGGTGTAGATCTCGATGCCGTCAGCGCCGGTGTCGCGCACCCGCTCGACAACGCCCGGATCGGGATCGACAAACAGGATCACGCGCGCGCCGATATGCTTCAGCGCGGCGAGCGCCGGCATAACAACAGCGCGTTCGTCGGGATCGAGCTTCCACCCCTCTTCCGAGGTCAGAACTCCGGGCATATCCGGCACCAATGTGCATTGCTCCGGCCTGACCTCGCGCGCTAGGTCGAGCAGGCGTTCGTCGGGATAACCTTCGATGTTCAGCTCGAACCTCGGCCGCCACGGCTCCATCATTTTGGCGATGCCGAGCACGTCGTCGCGGCGGATGTGGCGCTCGTCGGGACGCGGGTGCATGGTCAACCCGTCGGCCCCGGCATCGTGCGCAATGCGGCCAAAGCGCAGGACATCGGGCACCCCGGTCCGCCGCGAATTGCGCAACAGCGCGATCTTGTTGAGGTTTAAGCTGAGTCTCGCCATGCCCCAATATTACACCTCTGCTCCGCCGCGGTCAGCCCCGGCGAATTTCGCTGCCCATATCCGATCCGTCGCCGCGTCAATGGCGCTGCTGCTTTTGGCGATTTCGGCGACCCCAGCGGCGGCTCAGACTGCCGCCACGACCGCAACCTCCCAATCCGGATCGGGGGCGATTCTGTCTGCGGCCGGCAGGTCCAGTGCCGGCTCGGCATCTGCCGGGACCGCGAGTTCGCGTAGCGGCGGTTCAGGTCCGGCCGTTTCGGGCGCCGCGGGGTCGAACTCGGCGCCGGCTTGGCTGATCTGCCCGCCGCCGGGGGCCACAGGTTCGGCAGCGTTCGTCGCCGGCACCAATCTCTCCTGCGCGCCCTAACCGGTACCCGAATGCGTTGTCGCGAGGCAGGCGCCGGCGGCAGCCGAGGCCGCTGAGAAGCGGACCAGAATCTGGCCGTGAAGCCCGCACCAGCCGCTCGCGGGACCGTAAACGCAGCCTTCGAACGCCTGCAATGTGGTGTCGCGAAAGATCACGCTGATCGTCGCATCGTCTCGCCGCCATCGCTGCTCGACCGCTGATTGATATCCCGCCGAGGGTATCGGCGGTGTAGCGCAAGTCTGATTGGGCTGACCGTATTCGCGGTGCAAGGCCGAGGCGATCGCGCGAAACGCCGGAGGATTGATCTGATGGCCCATCGGCTCCAGCTGAATGCGCTTCAGGCCGTGCGTCGCCTTGTCCATCTGGAAAAAGACCACGACCGGCACCCCGCCGAGCGTGTCGTCGCGGAGCACGACATCGACATAGCTGTCGCCGAAATCGAGCGGTTGCGGCAGCCGCGTCGCCGCCGCCCCGAATTGATGGACCAGCGCGTCCGAAGTTTCGCCCCAGCGGGTTTCGTGCAGTAAAGCTTCAACCCCGCCCGTCGCCAGCACCGGTCGCGGCGGCAACAGAGCCGTTGCCGCCGCCATCCGGAGACATCGGGCCAATTTCGAACTTACCAGCAACATCTCACCGTCATCCGTACGCCGGGATAATGAACGCACAGCTTGCGCTTGCGGGTTCGCCCGAGGACCGTCGCAGGTGACGATGTTGGTCTACTAAGAACACCTCGCCTGGAAGCCCGCCGCTAAACCGAAAATTCCCCGTTGATCAGCGGCCGATGGCGTAGCCCTGCATGCCGCGCGGGTTGGCCGCGGCCTTGATGATCGTGCCTTCTTCGGTCAGTTCTCGGGCACAGCCGGAAAGGCGGCCCTCCGACCACGGGCCGCCGACAACCAGCTGGTGCCCGCGCTCGGCTAAGGCGGAGCGCGTTGCTTCGGGAAAGCGGCCTTCGATCGCCACCACACCCGGCCGGGCGGCGCGCGGATAGAACGAACTCGGTTGGTGCTCGGTGTGAAAGGCCGGGCAGTCGATCGCTTCCTGCAAATTCATGCCGTGATCGACATGATGAACCAGCATCAGTGCCGACCATTGGTCCTGCTGATCGCCGCCTGGCGTCCCGAAAGCCATGTAGGGCTCGCCGTTCTTGAAGGCCATCGACGGCGACAAGGTGCTGCGCGGGCGCTTGCCGGGCGCGAGGCTCGAGGGCAGGCCCTCTTCGAGCCAGAACATCTGCATCCTTGTCCCCAGACAAAACCCAAGTTCGGGAATGACCGGCGAGCTTTGCAGCCAGCCGCCCGACGGGGTTGCCGAGACCATGTTGCCCCACCGGTCGATCACGTCGAGATGGCAGGTATCGCCGGCGACCAGACCCTGTTGATTAACCGTCGGCTCGCCGATCCCCGCGATCGTCGGCTCGCCAATTCCGGCAACGGCGATCGCCGCCTCATGCCCGCCGACCAGAACCCGCGGCATGCGGCCGTCGGGGTGGCCTGGGTGTAATTCCAGCGACGCGCGCTCGGCGACCAGCCGCCGCCGCATATCGTTATAGCCGGGCGACAGCAGGGTCGACATCGGCACATCGACAAAATCGGGGTCGCCGTACCATGCCTCGCGATCGGCGAGAGCAAGCTTTAGGCATTCAACGACGGTGTGGACAAAGTCGGGGCCGAGCGGGTCGAGGCCGTCGAGATCAAACCCCTTGAGCAATGCCAAGGTCTGCAGCAATACCGGGCCTTGGCTCCACGGGCCGCCCTTGCACACGGTGTAGCCGCGATAATCGATGGATAGCGGCGTCTCGACCGGGACCCGCCAGCGCGCCAGGTCGTCACCGGTCAACAGGCCGCCATGACGGCGGCCCGAGGCGTCGAGCACTTTCTGGTTGCGGCAGAAACGGTCGATCGCGTCGGCGACAAACCCCTCGTACCACGAGGTGCTGGCGCGCTCGATCTGGCCTTCGCGGGTGCCGTCGCCGGCTTCGGACAATACGCGGCGATAAGTGGCGGCCAGCGCCGGATTGCGAAACAGACGGCCCGGCACGGGCGGCCGCCCCTGCGGCAGGTAGACCGCGGCTGAACTCGGCCATTCGCGCCGGAACATTTCGCTCATCACCGAGATCGTCGCGTTGATGCGCTCGACCAGCGGATAGCCGTTTTCGGCGTAAGCGATCGCCGGCGCCAGGATTTCGGCGAGCGGCATGGTTCCCCAATCGCGCATCAGCCGCGTCCAGGCGCCGAAAGCGGCCGGAACCGCCGCAGCAAGCAGGCCGGTGCCGGGGATCAGATCAAGCCCCAATTCCCGAAAGCGGCTGATCGTCGCGGCGGCGGGTGCTGTGCCTTGCCCGCAGATCATCTGGCAGTGACGCGCCGCCGCGCTCCACACCAGGATCGGCGCCTCGCCGAGCGGGCCGTTCAGATGCGGCTCGACCACCTGCAGTGTGAAACCGGCGGCCGCTGCAGCATCAAAGGCGTTGCCGCCCTTTTCAAGGATGCTCATGCCGACCGCGGAAGCGAGCCAATGGGTTGAGGCGACGGCGCCAAAGGTGCCGCGGATCTCGGGTCGCGTGGTAAAGGCCGGCATGGATGTTCTCCGCCCAATCATTATGTTGCCACGCCAAGGTAGACTACGTTCGTCAAGAACGAAAAGCTCTCGCGGTCGCAAACAGCGCAAGGCCGCCTATTTAATTCGTGGTTCACGACCGTCACACCGCTCCGGTACCCTCAACGTGTAAATGGATACAAATCTGCCAGCCGATCAAAGCCTGGTGCTGCCGACGCAGCCCTTACCGCAAACACGCGGCGAAGAATTCTTTCGGATCGAAGGCGTCTACACCGGGCTCGGCGCTCCGATCCTGGGTGGCGAGGTCGACCGTTGGCTTCTCGTCGACGGCCCGCAAATCGACAGTGAGATCGAGCTTTTCGACGAGCTATGCTGGCGGCTGGTCGGCGACGGCGTCCCGCTGTGGCGCGCGAGCCTGCACATCGGCACGCTTCATCCACAAATCCGCGGTGTCGGCGCGCGCTGGTGGCGCGACCGCAAGGTGATCGAGGATTATCGCATCCTGCATGGCTCCGAGGAGACGGACGAATACAAGCTTAGCCCGATCCGCAAAACGTCCGAGCGGGGTACGCCGGTGCGCTACCGGCTCGACCATCCGATCCCCGAGTTTCCGCTGCTGGAAAAGATCCGCCAAGCCGGCGGCACGGATTATTTCGCGCTGGCATTGAACCGCACCTTCCGCCGCTTTCCGACCGTGGTGTGGGGGACCGACCGGCCGGGTGGATTCAGCGACGCCGAGATTGCCAAGCTCGAAGACATCAACCCGGCCCTGGCGGCGATCGTCGATACGCGCGCGGTGCGCCGGATCAGCGCCAATTTATTGGATACCTATCTCGGGCCGCAGGCGGGGCGGCGCATCCTCAACGGGCAGATTTTCCGGGCCCAGGGGGAGCGGATGCGCGCCGTTATCATGATGACCGACATGCGCAACTTCACCGGACTTTCGGACCGGCTGGCCGGCGATGAAGTCATCGAATTGCTCGACGAATACTTCGACGCAGTCGCTTCGCCGGTCCAGGAGAGAAAAGGCGAAATCCTGAAATTTATGGGCGACGGCGTTTTGGCGATCTTCCCTGCGGAAGATGACGAGGATTTTGCGCCGTCGAGCCTGCGTGCGCTCGAAGCAGCGACCGAGGGGTTGGAGCGGCTTGCGACGGTGAACAAGTCGCGAATGGAACGCGACATGCCCGAACTGCGGATTGGCGTCGGACTGCATTTGGGGGAAGTTATTTACGGCAATGTTGGCTCTACCGATCGGCTCGATTTCACGGTGATCGGACCCGCGGTTAACCTCGCCTCGCGGATCGAGGGGTTGACCAAACGGCTGCTGCGGCCGTTGCTGACATCCTCGGCTTTCGCCGAAATCTGCCCGCGACCTCTGGTGTCGCTTGGCTTTCACCCGGTGCGCGGCCTCTATCAGCCGGAAGAGGTTTTCGGGTTGCCCGATTAGCTGTTGTTGCTGAGCTTTATTCGAGCATGGTGCCGCACCTCGGAGTCCTCCCCCATCACGGGGAAGGTTTTGTCAAAGGAGCTGCGTCGCAACCAGAAGGTGGAAAAGTTTGAGGATACCTCATGTCGGACTTCAAAGGTCGCCGGTTTCAGTGTTGCATTCTGTTGGACCGCCGGGCCGCCGACCGGCAGACATAACTTTAGAATGTTGATTTCGAGGGCCGGACAAAGATGTTCGTCTCGCTATTCCAGATACGGCGTCAGCACACCTTCAATCCATCTCATGAATGCGCGGACTCGGCGCGATAGATTGCTCCGATGTGCTACGACGAGGGAAACGGCGATCGCCCGGCGACGAAAATCGGGTAAGATCTCCACAAGCGCCCCACTCGCTAAGTATTGGCCAATCCCCAAGAGTGGCGCCTGGATCAGGCCAAGGCCGGCGAGGGCAGCGGCGTCGTACGTCTGTGCGCTGTTGACGTGTAACGCACCTGGCAACTGAAGCGTCGCGTAGCTGTCGCCGTCCGGATATTCCCATCCATAGGGTCTTGCGCCCAGCATCGTCGAAAAATGAATTGTCCGATGTTCCTGACGCTGGAGATCTTCTAGCGATCGAGGGACGCCATAGCGCGCCAGATAGGCGGGACTGGCAGCGTTGACCATGCGCAACAGGCCTAGTGGGCGGGCAATCAGCGTCTCGTCCCCTATGGGTCCAAGCCGCAATACACAGTCGAACCCCTCTTGAACCAGATCGACTTGCCGATCCGTACTCGACACCTCTAGCTCCAACTCGGGGTGAGTTGCCATGAAATCCGGCAAGGCCGGCACGATCGTTGTGCGCGCCACCTCGCTCGGAAGATCGACCCGTAAACGCCCGCGAAGTGCCACGCGATCGCCTGCGAACATCGAGTGTAGGTCATCGACTTCAGCAAGCAGATCGCGGGCACGGGCGTGAAATGCGCGTCCGTCCTCCGTCAACTGCACGCTGCGCGTCGTGCGGTGCAGGAGCCTGACACCGACATCTTCTTCCAGCTTCCGGACCGCCGTTGAGGCCCTCCCCTTTTGGATGCCCAGGCTATCGGCCGCGTGGGTGAAGCTCCCCATTTCCGCTACCGTTATGAATATGAGGATGGGTTCGAGATTTTGCATCTCGTGCCTCCGTATTGTTCGCCGCTAAGAGAACAGTGTGTTCACTTTACGGGTGTTTATCACATCAAAGAGACACAGTAAGCTTCGAAATATTGGGACCCCGATTGGAGAACAACAAGTGTCCGAAACTATGAACCTACATCACCTGCCTGAAACGATTACCTTGCATCGTGCCCTGTGGGCCGGCCGGATAATGAGCGCGTTTGTCGTTATCGCTCTGGTGGCAGATGGGACTATTCAGCTTTTCGCGCCGGCACAGATTGCGAGCATGTTGCAGGAAACCGGGTTCGCGATGGACCTGACCCGTGTCGTGGGTCCGATCATACTCGCCTGCGCCATCCTCTACGCCATCCCGGCCACCGCCGTCCTCGGCGCGATCCTGGTGACGGGCTTTTTGGGCGGTGCCATCTGCGCCCATCTCCGCATTGGTGAGTTGGGATCGCCGCCGGAAATCATTTCCCTGCTTCTGGGCGCGATGACATGGGGCGGCCTCTACGCGCGCGATCCCCGTATCAGGGCCATTCTGCCGCTCATCCGTTGAACCAACAGGGGCATTGTTCTGTCCCTAAAGATCAGGAGAAAACGCATGTTTTTGGTGATGGGAATTACCGGAAAAGTGGGCGGCGCAACTGCGAAACAGGTATTGGCACAAGGCCAGGAAGTACGCGCGCTCGTCCGCAATCGCGAGAAGGCGGCTAACTGGGCGAACCAGGGCGTGGAACTGGTAGACGGCGATTGGAATGATTTCGGCAGCCATCGAGCAAGCGCTCAAAGGCGTCGAAGGCGCGTTCGTCATGTTGCCGGCTGTCTGGGCGCCCTCGCCCGATTACAAAGAAGCAAAGGGCGTGATTGCAAACTATGTTGAGGCGCTCACCAAGGCAGCGCCGCCGCGAGTGGTTGCCCTTTCGTCGATGGGTGCGAACAGAACCAGCGGGCTCGGGATGATCACGGCCTTGTCGCTTCTGGAGCAAGGTTTTCGCGAGCTGACATCCCCAATCGCATTTGTGCGCGCAGGCGGCTTCTTCGAAAACTTCCTCTACGGCTTGCAGGTCGCCCAGGGTGGAACGCTACCGGTCTACTACAATCCGACAAACCGGAAATCGACCATGGTCGCGACGAACGACATCGGCGCGGAAGTCGCAACCCTTTTGACCGGGCCAGCTTGGTCAGGACAGCGCGTGGTCGAGCTTGGTTCGATGCTCAGCGCGGATGAAGTCGCGGAGCAATTGGGTGAAGTCCTGAATCTCGACGTGAAAGCCTTTGCAGTCCCGCGTGCAGGGTGGGCGGAAGCGCTCGAGCAATTCGGCATCCCGAAGGGCCACACCGGACCTGCCGAAGAAATGTTTGAGGCCGTGAACGCGGGATGGATGGACCTCGGAGCCGAGGATACGGAGCACGTAGCGGGTACAACGTCCGCACGCGATGTATTCGAGGCTGCACAGAACGCCGGCAAGGCGTAAGTCCGGGCCGGCATTATATCAAGAGCGGCAAATGTCTGATTTGGGTCGCAAACGGCGATAGCCCGGCCGGTACCAATCGTTAGATTTATCCACTAGCGCCGCGGGCTCACTCGGCCGATGCTACGTCGCGCAGCGCAGGCCGGCGTCGAATTCTTCGGCGACGCGGGCGTCGTCGGCCAATTGCGCAGCGGCATCGACATTGGCGAACTCGATCGCCCCCATCGCGGCAAAAGCCTCGCGCACCTGCGGCCCCCACAGCCCGATGTCTTTCACGGTCGGGACGATGCGGCTGAAAATACGGCTGCGAAATACCCGCATTGACTCGGATCGATCGACGACGTCGAGGCATTCGGCGACCGGCAGGCCGAGCTGTTCCCATACCTCGCGCTGATTGAACCGGTCGCGCATATGCCAGCACGCGGTGACGACAAAATCCTCACGCTCCTTGCGCTCGGCGTCGGTAAGCTGCGGGTAAAAGTCGCGCAATGCCAGCCGTCCAAAGGCGACATGCCGCGCCTCATCCTGCATGACATACGCATTGACCGCCGCGGCGAGCGGGTTTTGCGCCTGGTCGCGAATGCGCTGGAATGCCGCCAACGCAAGACCTTCAATCAGGATCTGCATCGTCAGATAGGTCATGTCCCAACGGCTGTCGGAAAGCCCGTCTTCGAGGAGCGTCTTCAACCCGTGCGTGATCGGATAGGCAAGCTCGAATTTTTCATGCAATAGCCGTGAATAAGCCTCGACGTGGCGCGCCTCGTCCATAACCTGAGTCGCGGCATAGAATTTCGCATCGAGCTCCGGGACGCTCTGCACAATCTTGGAGGTCGCGATCAATGCGCCCTGCTCGCCATGCATGAACTGCGAGATTGTCGAGGCTTGCAGGTGATGACGAACCCGGCGCCGCTCTTTCTCGGTCATCCGGTTCCAGATATCGGTGCCGAAGATTTGGACGACCCGGTCGTCGAGCAGCATCGGGTTTTCCGGATCGAGGTCGAGTGACCAGTCGATCCGCTCGGCCGCGTCCCATTGCTGCTTCTTGCCCTTGGCATAGAGCTGCAATAGCGCCTCGCGCGGCTCGTCATATTCCCAGGTAAAGCAAGTCTCGGTGTTGCCGTCGAATTTCCACTCGGTCTGCTCGACCGGCAGCGTATAGCGATAGGTCGTCGACATATTCCGGCTCCCAGCTCCCGTTCGGACCGGAATATGGTGCTTTTAACGAAAAGCTCTATCCATCTCGGTTGAGGATTTCGACGAAGCCGGCGGCGGGGTCGACGCGCAATTCGTCACCGTTGTGAAACAGGCTCGTGACATCGCCGTCGAGAAAGCGATCGACCAAGGCGACATTGCCGAATGCCGCGCCCTGGGCCAGGATCGGGTTGACCCGGTTGAATATCATCCCCCGCGGCACAATTCGCCGCGCCGCCATTTCGTGCAGCATCCAGGCGGTCGCAACGCCACCCTTGGCTTGATCGAGCACCAGAATACGGTCGACATAGGTTTTGCCGGCGAGCTTGTGACCGGGGCGCGAAAAGATGCCCTTGAGCCGGTCGAGATCGTAGCGCGCCGAGAAGTTGTCGGCGGCGACCAGCGCGGTGCCGGTCACCGCCGGTCCGATACCCTTGTGACAGCGCAGCAGGATCGCCACTGGTTAAAGATCCTCGGGTCGCAGGCCGGTGTGTCTAGCGATGCGAGCGAGCATGCGCGGCCCCAGCTCTTCATCCTCTCGAAATGCGAACACGTAGTTGGGCCATCCCCGACGCGACAGGGTACGGTGCGAACCGGTCTGGCGTTTGAGTGTCCAGCCAATGCGGTAAAGCGCTCGCAAAACTCGGCCGGCCCTTGTGGAGGGCCAGGCGCTCACGCCGTCGCGAATAGATCGCGGGCCTCGATTGGTGCTGGCTCACCATGTTCAATACGATCAGCGATGACGCGAAGGGCAAGTGCCGCTGCCTTGTTGCGCGCTTCGTCTTTGGTCGCGCCATAGGCTAACACCCCTGGTAACTCCGGGACTTCGCCGATCCACCGGCCATCCTCTTCGCGCTCGATCTCGATCGTTAACATGATTTCGGCTCTCGGCGGCTCATTGCGGGTACGATGGGGTGCTTGCGCCCGGCGCGCAAGCTGAGGATCCGCAGGAGGAAAAGATGATCAGCATTACAGAACCCGCCCGGCCACTGCTGAATCGACGCAGCGTTCGAGCGTAGCCAAGGTCGGCCGATAGCCGTAGCCGCCGATGATGTTGACGAGCTTTGCCGAATTGGTCATCAGCCGGACCCAGCCATTGGCTTCGGCCATCTCACGGGCGTAGCTCTGGTAAAAACAAATTCCCGCCGCGACGATCGCGCCGGCGGTCTCGATCCTTGTGGTGAGCCCCATACGGTCGGCGGCGTATTTGATCTCGGGCGAGGTCGTCACCACCAGGACCGTGTCGGGGTGAATATGGCGGCCGTCGAGCGCCTGGGCCATCGCCTCGATCTCGAACAGCGATAATTGCGGCGCGCCAAAGACAACGACATCAAGCTTGTCGCCGGATGCGGCATAGCGGGCGAGAAAGCCATCGATTTCGGCGCGGCGGATGATCCTCGGCGCGACCGGTGCAGCTGAGAAATCGGCATCCTCGGCGGTGATCCCGGGCATGTAAAACAATGCCACCGAGCCAAAGCTCGCCGCCGCGGTGCCAAAATGCTTTAGCGCATCCGACCCGGGAACCTCATCGACCCCCTCAATTAACGGCACTTCCCAATACGAACCGCAGGCTTCGCCAACCAGGCCACCAACCGCGCCCCATTCGGCGAGGTCCCGCGGCTTGTCGAGCAGCCGGAAATGCCGCGTCGCCTGTCGGCATTTGTCGAGATGGTAACCGTAGCGCGGCGTGCGCCCGGTCAATCCCGCCGCCAATGCCGAAGGCCCGCCCTCGAAATTGCTGCGCGCGCCGAGCACACTATTCGAATAAATGACGACCCCGGTGTCACCATAGGCGAGATGATCGCCGCGTACCGGCGCCATGATCGTCTGGTAATTGATGCAGGTGTCGGTCATCAGCACGCCAAAGGCGCGAAGGGCGTCGATCGCCCGCTGTTCGAGCGCCGCCATCCACTCGCTCTGCCCGAGCCGGCGATAAACCGCGAAATCGATGCCACGCGGGTCGGTGATCGTCGGGACTCGCACCCGGCGCTCGCCTTCAGGCGCCGCCGCGAGACCTTCGAGAAAACGCACCCCGGCCTCCCCCAAGGACTCGGTGTCGGCCATCACATGCGCTTGTGACACCGGCACAAAATCAGTCGCGTCGAAGAATTCGCCGACCGCGATTTGATGGGCGATCGCCCAACGCCGAACCTGGCCGAATTCGCCGGCCAGCATGGCCTGCTCTTCGTCGGTCAGGCGCATCGCAGCCTCACTCCGCGGCTCCCGCGATCTTGCGCGCGATCAGATCGTCAATCTCGGCCCCGCTGAGCCCGGCCTCGCGCAGGATGTCGCGCGAATGCTCGCCCAACCGCGGCGCTGGCTGGCGTAATGCGCAATCGGCGGCGCTAAAGCGGACCGGGGGCCGCACCGTGCGGATGCGCCCTTCGCTCGGATGATCGGAGACCGGAAAGAAATCGACCGCCGCCAATTGCTCGTCCTCGGGTAAGGCGTCAAGCGAATTGACCGGTCCGCACGGAATGTCGGCGGATTTGAGCGCGGCGAGCCAATGAGCGGTCGTGTTGCCGCGCACGCATTCGGCGATCAGCGCGTAGAGCTCGGCGACGTGACGGCTGCGAGCCTGCGCATCGGCAAGACGCGGGTCATCGGCCAGTTCCGGGCGGCCGGCGACGCGAAAGAAATCGCGCCAATGCCGGTCGCTGTAGGGGAGGATGCAGATGTGTCCGTCTGCGGTGCGATGCGGCCGCCGGTCGGGCGCCAACATTCGCGAGTAGCCGGGCGGCCCCAAAGGCGGGTCAAAGGTCAGCCCGCCCATATGCTCGGCCATGACAAACGCGGTCATGGTTTCGAGCATCGGCACTTCGACCTCCTGGCCTTCGCCGGTGCGTTCGCGCTGAAAGAGCGCCGCCATTACCGCATAGACCATCGTGATGCCGACGGTTTTATCGCCGACCAAGGTCGGCACAAACCGCGCTTCGCCGCCGGTCATTTGATTTAGTGCGACAAAGCCGGAGGCGCCCTGGATGATGTCGTCAAAAGCCGGGCGGTCGGCGAGTGGCCCGTCCTGGCCATAGCCATGCGCCGAGCAGTAGACAATTCGCGGGTTGATCTCGCGCAGCCTGGCGTAAGCGAAACCGAGCCGCGCCATCGCCTGCGGCCGCATATTATGCATGAACACGTCGCTGCGCCGCACCAGTCGCAACAATAGATCGGCGGCCTCGGGGCACTTCAAGTCGATGCATAAAGAACGCTTGTTGCGATTGAGGTTCAGGAAGACATGGCCCATTTCGCGGTGCCGCGACGGGCCGGCATAGCGCATGATGTCGCCCTCGGGCGATTCGATCTTGATCACATCGGCGCCGAGATCCCCCAAATCTGGGTCGCCAGCGGTCCCAGCACCACAGTCGTCAAATCGATGATCTTGATGCCGGCAAGCGGGCCCGGTTTCGTCCCCTTCATTCGTGGACCTCGCCACGGGCGCTCAGTTCGGAAAGCAGGGGATCGCCAAGTCGCCCGATCGTCGAATTGATCGCTTTACCGGTCTTGCTGCCCGGCATCACGCTTCTCTCCATCGCCCACTTTCTGGTGGCAATCAAGCTGCCCAAATTGGCAGCCTCTTCTGGTATTGCACGCGATCCATGCAGCTAAAAGTTCGCGGATTGATCTGGCTCAATGCCCCACGAGTTAAGCCGCAGTCAGATCGGCCGCGATGCAATGCCGGTCGGACTTCCGCGGCCGGTCCAATAGAGGTAGCCAAAGATGCCCTTGCACCCGATCGCGGACAAGGCCGAGGTTTCGGTGGAGTTTCCTGACAAGGCCTATATCGGCAGCTTCGGACGGAATTCGCAGTTCGACGCTTATGCCGACGTCGATAGCGTTGCCATCAAGCTGGTGCGGCCGGGGGACGATCGGCGCGAGGCTGTGATGCATTTGCATTACGGCCTATTGGCCGAAATCCTTACCGAACTTGCGCAGTCATTAGCGGCGCGCCACCCGCTCGACGAGCCACATCGCGCCGAGTTGCTCGCCGCGGCAAAGGGGCTCTGCGCCGCTCTAAAGCCGCCGAGAAATACCGCTGAAGCCGGGAAGTGATGAGTACTCGAGCCGGCTGGTCGCAACTTGACCGGCCTGTCACTCATTCGGCCGGCTTCGCCGTTAGATACCAGTCGAGGATTTCGACTCCGTTCCAATGCAGAACTCCGGCGTGCCGGGCGATGTGCTCGTAAACCGCTTCGAGATATTTGATGCGATGCGGCTGGCCGCTGATATAGGGGTGGATCGCGATCGCCATGATTTTGGCCCGCTCGGCGCCTTCATCATAAAGTCTGTCGAAGGTGTCAATGCAGCGGGTCGTGAAATAGGCTGATTTGTGATGCTGGACGAGCATCATCGGGATGTCGTTGAGCTCCACCGAATAAGGCAAAGTGATCAGCGGGCCGTGCTTGGTGCGGATCTCGGTTGGCTCGTCGTCATAAACCCAGTCGCCGATATATTTGACGCCCGCCGCGGCCAACAGGTCGGGGGTGTCGTAGGTTTCGGTCAGGCCGGGACCGAGCCAGCCTATCGGTCGGGTCCCGGCAAAGCGTTCGAGCGTGTCGAGCGACTTGCCGATCATCGCCGCTTGGTCATCGACCCTTTGGATCGGCATCTGCTCCCAGGCATGGCCCATAAATTCCCAGCCGGCGGCGCGCGCCGCCTGGGCGACGCGCGGATAGGCCTCGCATACGCGGGCGTTTATCGACAAGGTCGGGCGGATGCCAAGCTGTTCGAACAACTTGAAAAACCGCCAGACCCCGACGCGCATCCCGTATTCGTGCCAGGACCAATTGGGTACGTCGGGCAACAGCACCTGGCCGGTCGGCGCCGGCAGAACCTGCCGAGCCATCGGCCGTGAAATCGACCAAAATTCGAGATTGACGATTGTCCACACGACAATGCGGGCGCGGTTGGGCAATTTGAGCGGCGGTCGGTCAACAATTGCCGAAAAGCTGCTGCGCTTTCGTGGAATCATCGAGAATTCAACCCTTTGTCGGAAAAATGACGCGCAAATGTCGCGCGATGCGCCACGCATGACAAGCGCCGCGACAACAGGGCGCATATAAATAAGGGAGGCTCTTGTGCAACGCAGCACTGCAAAGTCAACAATCCAAAGCGGCAATGACGCTGTTCATGCTGCGCCGGCGTTCACGACCGGGAATGAACGGACAGAGAGGCATAGTCGATGAGATTGCAGTACTTCCGGGGCAATGTTTTTGTCGCCAATTTACCGCCCGATTTGACCGAGGACGAGCTGGCCGAAGCGTTCGACCCGTTTGGCATCGTCCTCAGCGCTTTTATTGCCAGGGACCCAGGAACCGGAAAGCGGCTGCGCTACGGTTTTGTCGACATCGCCACCGAGAAGGCCGCCAAGCTCGCGGTCGAGGCGATGAATGGCGCCGCGATCGACGGACATAATCTCGACGTGCGAATGAGCGAACGCCCAAACAAGGCCAAGAAGCGACCGCCCGCCCGCGCCCCGCTGCGCCGCGCGTCCCCGCGGCCAGCCCCGCGCCGCGACGAGGAGGCTGACGAAGTGGCCGATGGTTACGCCATTGTTGCGGCCCCGCGGCGCCAGCCGACCTTCCAGGTCGAACGCCGCTCCTTGCCGCGACGCGCCTAAGCGCTGATCGTTACCCCGACCTCTCTCATTGCCCGTATAGCTCGCGCCAACGAACCGTCGAGATCGATGCCGCGGCAGGCCTCAGCCGCGACCTCGACGGCAAAGCCCGCCTCGCGCGCATCGAGCGCCGAATACAGCACGCAATAATCGGTCGCTAGACCACAGAGTGTGAGGCTGTCAAAGCCGCGCTCGCGCAGATACGCGGCGAGCCCGGTCAGTGTGCGCCGGTCGTTTTCACGAAACGCCGAGTAGGAATTTATCCGGGAACGAAAGCCTTTGCGCAAAACCAGCTCAGCGTGCGGCGCCATCAGCGCCGGGTGGAAACGTGCCCCTGGTGTTCCCTGCACACAGTGATCCGGCCACAGGGTTTGCGATCCGTACGAGACCTCGATCGTCTCGAAGGGTTGCCGGCCGGGATGGGCGCTGGCAAAAGACGAATGCCCGGGCGGATGCCAATCCTGGGTCAATACGACATGAGCGAACTCGCCTGCGAGCCGATTGACCGCCGGGATAATCGCATCGCCCTCGGGGACGGCGAGGGCGCCGCCAGGGCAAAAATCATTCTGCACATCGACGACGATCAGAACCTCGCGATCGCTGCGTAAAGGTAGGGCCGCACTGTTGGTCATGTTACCTCGCGGATAGAAGCCACGATCGCGCATGGACCCTGCGGGAATTCACTTGCCTGATGCCAGCGAGCGCGGCGCGGACACCCGCCAAAGTTCGAGCATTTGCGCCGAGCAAACGCAAACGGCCGAAACAAACAAGAGCGACAGCGCCGGCCACATGGCCCAAACGTACCGGGGAAGGGCGGCCTCGACCGCCGCCGTCAACAGGAACGACGACTGGACCAGCATCCCTGCTGCAAAACCCAAGCGCCCCAGCGGCGGAAGCGGTGTGCGAAGGACGGCGCGCGCGACAAGGCGCCAAGCCCACCATAAGCTCGCGGCGAATGCCGTCAGCATAAAGCCGCGCAATGCCCAGATCACGGCGTCGTTGTGCTCGCGATGCCAGGCTGGATATTGGCCGAGATCGGGCAACGGCTCGAGCGCAGACAGGAGTGCACTGAAATGTGCAAGTTCGGCGTGGGTCATCGCGTCGGGAAGTGACCACAACGCGCCGTAATTTAGTGCGACGTCCGACAAATAGGCGGCGGGCGCTGCGGCAATGATTGTGACCGACACCTGCGCCATTCTCTGATCGAGTGCGGCGAGGTCGTCCTTCGGCACCTCCGGCTGCGCCAAGAATGCGTTGTAAGCCGTCTTGTATCGCCAGATATCGTAATACGGCACCGTCAGGCGAAAGCGGTCGAGGAAACTTGGCGCCCGTGCGATCACCGCCCGATCGGGGGCAACCGCGGCGGCAATCGCTCGGATCGTTTGGCGATGCGTTTCCGGCCGCGCCGCATATGCAACAGCCGCGGCTTTTCCAAGTAAGGTCCTGCCGACAAAGGTTTCGGTTCGCCACTGGCCGTGCTCTGCATGATAGGCGGTAACGCCGCCTCCGAGGATGACAAGATAGGGCATTGCAGCGGCCAGAACCGCCTGCCTTCCCGGCAGCCCGTCGCGCCAACACCACCACGCGGCAAGCGGCAGTGCGACGACGAGCGCATACCCTGCCGGCCTGACCAAAACCGCCAACCCCGCGACCAACGACGCCAATGCCAGAGTTTGCCAGCGCGGCGCGGCGAGGAGGCGGCAAAAAAAGCCAAGGAGCAGCATGAGACAAGAAAGGAACAGGGACTCGGTCATGATCATGAAGGACAGCCGCGTGACCTGCCGGTTACCGAGCAGCAGTGCCAGCAGTACGGCTGCCGCAAACTTGCTGCCGGAGATGCGCCGGAATGAGCCGCATAGAAAAACGGCGGCAAGCGCATAGAGCCCGAGCTGAAGCAACGGCAAGCCCCGCAAGCCACCCGGAAGATGTTCAACAAGCCGCAGAAACAGAGGATAACCTGCCGTCCGGGTAGGCGCGAAGTTCAGATAATCGGGGCTGTCGACCTGCATCAAGTCGGCGGGCGCCGGCCGCACGAGTTGCACCAGCACAAACAGCGCGGTCAGCAACCAAGCCCCGTTGTCGAACCAATCGAGCGCCGTCCGGGGGCGCGTCGAACTCTGTTCCGCCCCGGCGAGACTCACTATTGGCTTACCCGCACCCTCAGGTGCCGACCGCAAGCGGACTGACCAACTTTTTCAACGCCGCGATAACCGAGAGCGGCGTCAGTCTGCCGGTCTTCGGATTTTCCGACGGCACATTCTCGATCTGCATCGAGAACCGGGCGGCGTCAGCTTCGACCTCGATGCGGTGGATGTTGCGATCGACGCCAGGATCGGCCCAGATCTCGATCGTCGTGCGATCGGGTCCGACCCCCGCCATGGCCAGTGCGGCGGCAACATTGACATTGGCCGGAAAGCCGCGCGCCGCTTCGCGCGCTGTGCCGCCGAACACGCAGGTCGCCGCATCGAGATGGTCGAGCGCGATACCGTGCTCTACGAGATAAGGCGCGCCGGCGAGCCCCCCCGGCGGCTTTCGCGTGATCATGTGGACGCGCGCGATTTCGCCCTCGGCCGCCGCGGCGACCGCATCAAGCCCCAACAGAGCGCCGGTCGGCACCAGGACACGGCCGCCATGCCGCCGCGCCAGGTCGACGAGATCAAAATTGTCCAGGAGGGCCCCGCAACTCATCACGATGACGATGCGCCCGTGCGCGAGCGCCGGCTCGGCGAGGTCGCGCAACACGGCGGCGGGGGCGCATTCGACAACAATCTCGGCCTCCTCGCACAGCCGCGCCAACGGCACCACCGGCACCGGTTTGGCGAACTCGGTCATCGCTGCCGCTGCTCGGGCCGTATCGCGCGCCGACACCACCGACAAGATCAGCCCTTCGATGCCGCGATCGAGACGGCGCGCCACGGTCTTGCCGATCGCGCCAAACCCACCAATTGCGACGCGCAACGGTTCAGGTTGGATCGCTAAGGGCACGCCGCCGCTCCCCTTTGTCGCCACGCTTGGTCACTCGAACTTTCGTGATCAACGCTCGCGAAAGCAAGCTTCGTCGAATGTGAACGAGTTCACTTACGGGGCTTCGCGATCGAACTACACAGGTATTCGGATCAACTACCTTGCAAGAGGAGCGTTCGATGACCGCCCCTGATTGGATCTGGATCATCACACTTGGTGCGCTGATGGGCGCCGTTGGGCAAGGCGTTCGCGTCATCGTTGGGCTGAAGAAGACAAGCGATGAGGCAGCAACACTCGGCCATAAGCTCGCCGATCAGATCGAGCCGGCCCGATTGGTCATCAGTCTGCTGATTGGCGCGGTTGCCGGCGTGATCGCCGCGGTGGCGACCATAAGCCTCGGTGCGCAAGTATCTCGAGAAACCCTGTTGGGTTTGGCAGCAGCCGGTTATTCCGGCGCCGATTTTGTCGAGGGCTTTGCGGCGCGGTACCTGCCGAGTGGCCAGGTGCAGGCTGCGGCCAGTGCCGGCGCCAGAGGGGTGCCACCCCCGCAACTAACGCCGCCCGCCGCCGCCGGTACGGCTGTACTGCTGCAACCAGCGGCCGCTGGCGCAAACGGGTAGCCGATGCTCGCGATCAATACGATTTCGGCAATCCGAGCACGCGTTCGGCGATGTGCGACAGGATTAATTGCGGGCTGACCGGGGCGATGCGAGCGATCTGGATTTCGCGGAAATAGCGCTCGACATGGTACTCGCGGGCGTAGCCCATTCCGCCATGCGTCATGATCGCGGTCTCGCAGGCGTGGAACCCGGCCTCGGCGGCGCAGTACTTGGCGGCATTGGCATAGGCGCCGACGGTGCCAGCATCGTCGCCGCGGTCGTAGGCGGCGGCCGCCCGCAGCACCATCAATTCGGCCGCTTCGAGTTCGATCCAGCGCTCGGCGAGCGGGTGCTGGATTGCCTGGTTCTGGCCGATGGGCCGGCCGAACACCACACGCTCCTGAGCATAGCGGGCGGCGCGCGCCAATGCAGCGCGGCCAAGCCCGACCGCCTCGGCGGCGATCAGGATGCGCTCCGGGTTCATGCCATGAAGGATATAGTGGAACCCGCTGCCCTCCTCGCCGATGCGATCGGCAACCGGCACTTCGAGCCCATCGATAAATAAGAGGTTCGAGTTGACCGCCTTGCGCCCCATCTTCGGGATTTCGCGGACCTCGACCCGGCTTCGGTCGAGATCGGTATAGAACAGAGTCATGCCGAGCGAGGGACGCGCCGCTTTCTCGACCGGGGTCGTGCGCGCCAGGATCAGCATTTTCTCGGCGACTTGCGCGGTCGAAATCCAGATCTTGCGGCCTGACAGCACGTAATGGTCGCCGCGGCGCTCGGCGCGGGTCTTGAGCCGCGTCGTGTCGAGACCGGCATCGGGCTCGGTCACGGCAAAACAGGTTTTTTCCGCGCCGGCAATCAACGGCGGCAGAAAACGGCGTTTCTGTTCGTCGCTGCCAAAGACGACGACCGGATGCAGCCCAAAGATGTTCATGTGGATCGCCGACGCGCCCGAAAACCCGGCCCCGCTCTCGGCGACCGCCTGCATCAGCACTGCCGCCTCGCTGATGCCGAGCCCGCTACCGCCATATTCGGGGGGCATCGCGACGCCGAGCCACCCAGCCTCGGCCATCGCCCGGTGAAATTCGTGTGGAAACCCGCCCTCGGTATCTTTTGCGAGCCAATAATCGTCGCCAAACCGCTCGCACAGCCGCAGTACCGCCGCCCGGATTTCCTGCTGCTCCTCGGTCAGTCTGAAGGTCATCCGTTCCCCCGTATGCTGGCAATCTCGCGCTAGAGACAAAGTGGGGAACGAACTTAAAGCAACTGCTGCCGCAGAGCTTGTGTGGTGTGGAGCAGGCCGAAGCGAGGCCAACCCCGTGCACGCCCGTTCGTATGGCGCGTTCGCGGGCTTCCGGCCGGACGAAGCCGCGCCTCAGCCCCTTAGACGGACGACATTGTTTTGCCGGCGGCGAGCGAGTGCGAGCGCGACCTTGTCGGCGAGATCGACGAGCGTAAAGGGCTTGCCGAGAACCTCCGCCTGCTCAATGCCGGCAAGTGCCGCGTGATCGACAAAACCGGTAATGAACAGGATCGGCAAACTTGGCCGCCTCTGTTTTGCCTGTTGTGCGACCTCAACGCCGTTCATGCCGGGCATTGCAAAGTCGACGATTGCCAGATCGATGTCGCGGTTGCGCTCGATCATGTCGAGGGCGGCGCCGCCACTTCCGGCCTCAACCACCGAGTAGCCGAGTTCGCGAAGCAGGGCGGCGGTGACCTCACGCACTGCATTATCATCGTCGACCAGCAACAGATGCTCGCCATCCGTACTCGGGCTGCCGCGACTACGTGGCGCCACACCGGTCGGTTGCTCGCGATCAGCATGGGCGCGCGGCAGATAGATGTGGACCGCGGTCCCTCTGCCGGGGCGCGATTCAATGCGCACGCCGCCGCTCGATTGTTGCGCAAAGCCGAGAACCTGGCTGAGCCCGAGGCCTGAGCCCTTGCCGATTTCCTTTGTGGTAAAAAACGGCTCGAAAGTCTTGCGCCGCACCTCCTCATTCATGCCGGTCCCAGTGTCGGCAACACAGACCTCGACATAATCGCCAGCCGCCGGTTCTTCGGGGTAGAGCGGCGGTCCGAGTGTCACATTGCCCGTCGAGACCGTCAGCCGCCCGCCGACCTCCATCGCATCGCGGGCATTGATTGCCAGGTTCAGAACCGCGAGTTCAAGCTGGGCCGGGTCGGCCAATGCCGGCCACAACTCTTTCTGAAAACGTGTTTCGATCTCGATGCTGCCCCCTATTGTGCTCTGCATCAGATCGCGCATCCCTTTTAGCGCCTCATTGAGATCAAGCGAACGCGGCTGCAGCCGCTGCCGCCGCGAGAACGACAGCAATTGATCGGTCAGCTTGGCGCCGCGTTCGGCGGCGGCGCGCATATAGGAGAGCCGCTGAGCGAGCTTGCCGTCGACTCGCGCCGCATTGAGCCTCTCCTCGATTAACCCGATATTGCCGAGCACCACGGTCAGCAGATTGTTGAAGTCGTGCGCCACCCCGGCGGTCAGCTGACCCACCGCCTCCAACCGCTGCATCTGGCGCAACGTCGCCTCGACGCGCTCGCGCTCTTCAATCTGGCCGAGCAGCTGACGGTTGGCGGCGGCAAGCTCCTGGGTGCGCTCGGCAACGCGCAATTCGAGTTCGTCATTAAGCCGCCGGCACTCGTATTGACGCCGCCGGCTGCGCAGACTGGTCTGCACGACGCTGACCAGCGTCGTCGGGTGGAACGGACGCTCCAAAAAGGTCACGTTGCCGAGCACTTTTGTCAGTCGCGCCGCGCTTGGATTGCGCTCGAGACCGCCTCCGTGCACCGTCAGCACGATAAACGGAAAATCCGACCATGGCGGTTGCGAAGCAACCCAGTCGGCGAGTATGCGCATATGCCCGTTACGGGTCGCCTCCTCGGTAATGATCGCGGCATCGGCGCCGCGCTCGATTTGCTCGATCAGCTCGGGCATATCCACGCAAATCGCCGATTGCAGCTCGCTGTCGCGCAGGATCATCTTCGCGACGACCGCGTCGCGTCCGCGCGGGGCCAGGATCAGCGTCCGCTCGGAAGTTCCGGCGGGAGAAGTTCCGCCAGGAGAAGTTCCGGCGCGGGCACCCTCGCTCACGGTGTGCTCCGCAACAGCGGAGCGCCCGGTCCGACATAGGTAGGGACGCCGCGCAGCACTCCCTGGAATTCCTCGAGAGGCGGCCCGATCGCCACGCCATTCCCATTGATACCGTATTCGCGGATCGTGTTTTCATGACTGCCGGTCCGTTTTTTGACGACCGAGATCGCACGCCGCACCCGTCCCTGGGCTTCGAAATAGCGCAGCATGATCACGGTGTCGGCGAGATAGGTTAAATCCATCGTCTGTTTCATATCGCCGATCACGCCGTGCTGGGCGATGCTGAGAAATGTCGAAGCACCCTGACGGTTCAGGTACTGCAGCAGTTCGTGCAGGTGCAGGGTCAGAAACTGCTCCTCCGGCATCGATGCCTGATAGCCGTTGAGACTGTCGATGGCCACGGTGCGGATCCGCTCACGATCGACGCAGTTGCGAACCCGATGCGTGAACTCGCCAGGGGACAGCTCGGCCGCATCCATTTGTTCCATAAAGAGATCGCCGGCGTCGCGCATGGCTTGGAGATCGATCCCCAGTGATTTCGCTCGCGACATCAAAAGCCCAAGCTCTTCATCAAAGGCGAAAAAGGCGGCGCGCTCGCCCCGCGCGATAGCTGCGGCAATGAAGTGCAACAGCAATACCGATTTGCCGGCGCCGGCGGGGCCGATCACCAACGTGCTCGAGCCTTGCGCCAAGCCACCGCCGAGCAGCGCATCAAGCTGCTCGATGTTGCTGCGCACAAGAGCGCCACTGAACGGTTGGCGGTGCTCGGCGGCGACCAGCCGCGGAAACACCTGCACCCCGCCATGGACGATGACGAAGTCATGGTACCCGCCGCTAAAACTCTGGGCACGGCATTTGCTGATCCGCAGCCGCCGCCTCTCGCCACCATAGAGCGGCGCCATCTGATCGAGATGAACGACGCTGTGCGCGATGCTGTGAACGGAGCGGTCGAGGCCTTCCGCCGTCAAATCGTCGAGCAGGATGACAGTCGACTGGTTTTTGACGAAATAGTGCTTGAGCCCCAAGATTTGCCGGCGGTAGCGCAGCGAGCTTTGCGCCAAAAGCCGGATCTCGGACAGGCTGTCGATAACGACGCGTTTAGGTTTGAGTCGTCCGATCGCCTCAAAAATACGCTCTGTCGTCTCGGCCAGTTCGAGATCGGACGAATAAAGCAGGCTCTGTTGTTGATCGGGGTCGAGGACGCTTTCGGGCGTTACCAACTCGAAGATCTCGACATTGGGACTGATCGCCCAGCCATGCGAACGAGCGCCATCGCGCAGCTCCGCCGCGGTTTCGGCCAGGCTGACATACATGCCGATCTCGCCTTCCGCCGCTCCGGCGAGCAGGAATTGCAGGGCGATCGTGGTTTTGCCGCTGCCGGGGCTGCCTTCGAGCAGATGCAGGCGATTGCGGGCGTAGCCGCCATCGAGCACCTCATCAAGACCAGCGATGCCCGTCGAGGCTCTGGGGAGAGGTCCTTCCTGTGCGTTCATGAGGGTCAGCAAAGCGGGTTGACCAGGACCGGTGCGCCGAGGCGTCGGCTCGCCATTTTGCCAACCCCCCGGCCCGGCGCATAAATTCAACAGGATTGGCAGCGCTCCGGTTCCGCTGCCGCTAGACCTGTGGGCCCATTCCTTGGTGGCTGCGTGGCGCCTGCCATGCGCGTAGTCGCTCGGAAAGGTGCTTTCTCCCTTACGTCTTACCCTGATCTCCTTGTCCTACTTTGGCCGTGACGAAGCGGGGTGGCAGGGTGTTCTGCAGTCGTGGCCACGAGAAATGTTTCAGTCTGGCGCGCAATTCTCGCTGGGGGGAGCGCCAGCCTGGTCGGGATTGGGGTGGCGCGGTTTGCCTACACCCCGCTGATCCCGGCGCTCATTGCCGGACACTGGTTTGCGCCCGCCGCCGCGGTCTATCTCGGGGCGGCAAACTTGGCTGGATATCTCGGCGGCGCGCTCGTCGCCCGAGCGGTTGCGGCGCGGATTGGCGCAGCGGCGGCACTGAAGGCGATGATGATAACGGCGTCGGCGGCATTTTTCGCCTGTGCGACGCCTTTGTCCTTCGCTTGGTATTTCTTCTGGCGGTCTGCTGCGGGAATAGCTGGCGGAGCGTTGATGGCGCTCGCCGCACCGACAGTATTGCCTCTCGTGCCCCCGGCCCGGCGCGGGTTTGCCGCTGGCCTGATTTTCTTGGGGGTCGGCCTTGGGATTGCCGCGTCCGGCACATTGGTGCCGTTGTTACTAGGCGAGGGACTCGCAACGACTTGGCTCGTCCTCGGCGGAATATCCCTTTCGCTTACTGTGTTGTCGTGGAATGCCTGGCCCCAAGCACGGTCCGAGCCGACCGCCGCTCCGCCGATCCGGCATCCCGGGCGATCTCCGCAATTGCGTGCGCTTTACGTCGTCTACGGCCTCAACGCCGTTGGTCTTGTCCCACATATGATACTGCTCGTCGATTTCGTCGCGCGCGGGCTGGGCTGCGGCGTGGCCGCTGGGGCGCATTGCTGGGTGTGGTTCGGGGTGGGCGCAATCATTGGACCGCTGACAGCCGGGAGGCTTGGCGACCGAATTGGATTTGCGGCGGCGTTGCAACTCGCGCTGGCAATTCAAGCCGCTGCGGTCGGGATACTCGCAGTCAGCGCCGGCCCGGTGTCCCTGACGCTGTCGAGCGTCGTGGTCGGTGCATTTGTTCCAGGTGTGGTTGCACTGGCGCTGGGCCGGGTTCACGAGCTGGCCCCGCGCAACCCCGAATTGCAGCGCCGCGCCTGGGTCTGGTGCACGATCGCCTTCGCCATCGGCCAGGCGGTGGCAGCCTATGGCTGTTCCGCTTTATTCGCCCTGACCGGCGGCGACTATCGGGTGCAATTTGCGCTTGGCGCAAGCGCGCTTATCCTGGCGCTGATAATCGATTTGTTCGCTGCTACCAGGCTGCGTCCAGCAGATTGCGAATGATCGCGGGGCCGTCGATCTTGCGTGGGTTGGTGTGGATCCAGCGGTCGTGCATCGAATTTGCGGCGATGAGGTCCAGCTGGTCTTCCCTGACGCCGAC
The DNA here is from genome assembly GCA_963777435.1 of uncultured Alphaproteobacteria bacterium. Taxonomy (GTDB): domain Bacteria; phylum Pseudomonadota; class Alphaproteobacteria; order ATCC43930; family CGMCC-115725; genus AP-15. The sequence goes on along the minus strand of CAVZQT010000002.1, from coordinate 531,192 downwards.
CTCACGCAGCCGCGTCGGCAAGCCGAGCCCTGATATCAGCGCTCCGACGACATCGGCGGCGGGCTCGTTCGGGTCGCCAAGAGCTTCGCTGACCCGGGCCTGTTTGTCGGCGTTCACCGCGAGGTTAAAACGCAGCACATGCGGCAGCATGATGCAGGAAGTACAGCCGTGCGGCACATCGGCGGTGCCGCCGAGCACATGGCCAATCCCGTGACTGGCGCCCTTGCTAACCCCGGTCTGGGAGCCGACCATCGACATCCACGCGCCGATCTGACAATCGAGGCGAGCTTCGAGATTGGCGGCATCGGCCTTTACCGCCGGCAAGCCCCGCCCCAATAGCCGCAACGCGTGGAATGCCGCGCCCTCGGAAATCGGCTGGCCGTTTACTGAGCAAATATCCTCGACCGCGTGGTCGAGGGCGCGTATGCCGGTCGACAGAAATAGCCATTGGGGCGTCGGCACGCTCGCGGCCGGATCGAGGATGACGGTGCGCGGGATCATCAGGGGGTGGCTGAAGCTCTGCTTGACGTGGCGCACCGTGTCGGTGCAGCCGGCGCCCGCCGAGAACTCGCCCGCCGACAACGTTGTCGGGATCGCGATCATGCGCACACCCGGCGGACCAACCGCTGGGCGCTGGGCGGTGCCGTCGGCCGCGACCTGGGCGCGGAAATTGTCCAGATGCTCAGGAGTTGTTACGTCGTTGCCGAGACACAATCCAACCATCTTGGCTGCATCAGTTACCGAACCCCCTCCCAAGGTGACGATCAGGTCGGCGCGGGCCTCGCGGGCCATATTCGCCGCCGCGACGACATCGCTGCGCGGGGTGTGCGCGCCGATCTTGGCGCAGAGCCCGGCAAAGCGATTGCCGAGCGTCTGTCTTAGCCGGTCGACAAGATCGGTTTCGCGAGCGAGCGTGCCGCTCGCCAATACGAAAACGGCGCGGGCGTCAAGGCGGTCGACTTCCTGCGCAAGCGCCTCGGCAAAAGGCTTCCCGAACACGACGCTTTCCATCTGCGGAAAGCGGTAAGCGCCGCTGAGCATGGCTGTGTCTCCTAACGCTTCGAGACGCGAGTGGAGGACGCCGGGATGATCAGCGCGAGCGCTCTAAGCACCCGTTGCCAGGGCTTGGTTGCTGCCGGGCTCAGCTCGCCCCAACCAGGGCGGCCGGGACAAGCCCGGCCACGGAGTCTCGGTTGTTATGGGGACTACGAGCCCCCCGTCGCATTGCGCCCGCGCGGCTAAAGGCCGCTCGGCCTTTAGCCCATCAAGTTGTCCTAAGTCGCCTTACATCGCGGCCATGCGAGCGGCGCGGCGACGGGCCATCGGGGTCGCGGGCTCGGGCGCCGGCGTCGGCTGGATGCGCTTGGTCGAGCGCGGCAAGGTCCAATCCCACTCATCCGCACCCATCTGGTAATGGCGATTGTTCTGCGACGGGTTGCGGTTGACCATGTGCCGGTTATAGAGCGGGTGGGTGCAGCTGCGCACTTCGTGCTCGATCGTGAACAGGTGCTTGCCGGTATCGAGGCAAACGATGTCCTGCCAGCGATACTGGTACTGATCGCTTTCCTCTGTGATCAGCCCGCGCTTTTCGAGCTCGTCATGCGGGCCCGAGAATTCCTGGGCATAGACCTGCAGGTGATGGCCATCGAATTCCGGGATCTTCTGGTCGGTCTCGCGGAACACCAGTTCCTGCTTGTAGCCGGCGCAGACATGTGCTGCGCGGCCCTCGCCGTTCTCCTTGACGCAGGCCGGAGCATAGAAGATTTCGCGGTAGAAGCGGGCGATACCGTCAGCGGCTCCTTCCGGGACGGTGAACTCGACATAGCCCATGCCGAGATTGATCGCGCCAAACCGCTCCTCGTCGGGCTCGTAGAGCCGGAACTTGTTGCCCCACGGGCAGGTCGCCTCGACGTATTGGTTGTGCTGCTTGCAGTCGAATTTGGTGTCGGCGAGCTTTGGCTTGACCTCGCCAAGACGCTCACAGAGTTCCTCGAGCGACGGGACCACGAGGCCGATATGGCCGCGCAATACGTTGGGTTCGCCGGTCGGCAGGTGAAACTGGCTCTTGCCGACATTGACCCACATGTTGTTGGTGCCGGGGAACATAAAGGGGTCGCGGGTCAAGCCGAGCCCGAGAGATAAAACTCGTGCGCCAGCCCCTGATTGTTGATCCTGAGATTGACGTGTTCGAGACCGACGAGGTTGCCGAGATCCTCGGCGGTGCGGTCATAGAGTTGTTGCGCCATCAGATTCCTCCAATTTTGGGTGACATTGCCGGTCAGCGGCCTGCCGTCCGGCGCTGCGTTAATCAGCCTCCGCGGTGCTGACGGCACGGGTTTGGGGATCGCCGCGTCGTCGCCCGCATGCGGCGACATCAAAACAACTTTTCGAACCTCTCGTCTACTGGCACGCGATAGCCATTGGCGAGGGCGTTGGTCTCGTTCGCCATGCCGACCACCGCCAGCAACTCGGCAAACATCTGCGGCGTCATACCCTGTTTCTTGGCCGCCGCGGAATGCGAAGCGGTGCAATAGGCGCAGCCATTGCTGGCGCTGACCGCCAGATACACGAGTTCCTTGGTCAGCGGGTCCAGCGCGCCCGGCATCATGACCTGCTTGATGCTCTCCCAGGTGCGGCGCAAGGTCGGCGGGTCGTTGGCCAGCGCTTTCCAGAAGTTGTTGATCCAGTCGGTGCCACGGGTCCGCATGATATCGTCGTAGACGGCGCGCACCTCGGCGTTGGCGGCGTCGTATTCGATCAGCGGCACCATCGTCATCGGATTTTCCTTTTCCACGGCGGCGATTTCACGCCCGAGCCGCCCGGAAACGAACAGGCCGAGCATCCGAAAATCGCTGGCGAGCGACCAGAACGGATGGCCAAAGGTTTCGGGGCGGTTGTGTTCGAAGACGAGGTGGCCAAGCCACGCCAAAGAATAACCGACGACCGGGGCGGCGACGAGCCAGCGCCAGTCGCGGGTTGCGGCGCCGGTTGCCAAGGCGCCCAGCGCCAACGACGTGCCGAGATAATGCAGCCCGCGGGTGCGCGGGTCGCGATGCGCGCCCAGATAGCGGCGCCAGAATTCCGGGTAGGTCATCGTCATACCGGCTCACCACGGTTTGGTCGCCCCTCCTGCACATCGGCGGCTCGAGCGCTCGGTTTGAGGGTTAAACACCGAGCCGCCGCTTGTAAACGGGTGACGGTCAGCGTAAGTCAGCACCCATCCCCGATCAGTTTTGGGCTGCGGAGTTTCCGATGGGTTTTAAGGTAGCGGTGGTGGGCGCCACCGGCAATGTCGGCCGCGAGATATTGACGACTTTGGCCGAGCGCGATTTTCCCGCCGACCAGGTCGTAGCGCTCGCCTCCTCGCGCTCGGTCGGAAGCGAAGTCTCGTTTGGCGAGGACGATATCCTCAAGGTCCAGGTTCTCGACACCTTCGACTTCCGCGGGACCGATATCGTGCTGTCCTCTCCCGGCTCCAAGGTCTCGGCGCAGTTCGCGCCGCGGGCCGCCAAAGCCGGCGCGGTCGTTATCGACAATACCTCGCAATTCCGCATGGAGCCGGACGTGCCGCTGGTCGTGCCCGAGGTCAATCCCAAGGCGATCGGCGACTACCAGAAGCGCAACATCATCGCCAACCCGAATTGCTCGACCATTCAGATGGTGATGGCGCTGAAGCCGTTGCACGATCTCGCCCGCATCAAGCGGGTGGTGGTGGCGACCTACCAGTCGACCTCGGGCGCCGGGCGCGCGGGGATGGATGAGTTGTTCAACCAGACGCGCGCGATCTACGTCAACGATCCGGTCAAGCCCGAGCAGTTCACCAAGCAGATCGCGTTTAACGCGATCCCGCATATCGACATCTTTATGGATGACGGATCGACCAAGGAAGAGTGGAAGATGGCGGTCGAGACCCGCAAGATCCTCGATCCCGACATCGCGGTCACCGCGACCTGCGTGCGCGTTCCGGTGTTTATCGGACATGGCGAGGCAATCAATGTCGAGTTCGAGCGGCCGCTCAGCGAAGATATGGCGCGGGCGGCGCTGCGCCGCGCGCCGGGCATCAGCGTCGTCGATCATCGTGCCGACGAAGGTTATGTCACCCCAGCCGAGGCGGCGGGCGAGGATGACGTCTATGTCAGCCGCATCCGTCGCGACCCGACCGTCCCTTACGGCCTGAGCTTTTGGGTTGTCGCCGACAATCTGCGCAAGGGCGCCGCGCTTAACGCGGTGCAGATCGCCGAAATCCTCGCCAAGGACTATCTGGGCGGAAAGCGCACGCCCCGCCGTCAAACGTCGAGCCATTGCGCCGCAAGGCGGGCTAACGAGCACGTGTGAACCTGCCCCTCATCCGCAGCCCTCTCCTCGACTGCGGGGAGAGGGAGGGAGCCGCGCAGCGGGAGGGTGAGGGGCCGTCCGGTCACGCCGCTTCGACCTAAGGGGAACATGACGGCGGAGACGGCAGCGAGAGTACCGGGCCTCCGCGGGCGCGATCGTTTTTTAGGGCGGCCGATCTCGCCATTGACCCGGCGCCGGCTCGATGCGTTTCGCGCCAATCGCCGCGGCTTCTGGTCGCTGTGGATCTTTCTGGCGCTGTTTACGGCGTCGCTGTTTGCCGAGTTCATCGCCAACGACCGGCCGATCGTCGTCCATTTCGACGGCGGCTGGTATTTTCCGGTGTTTCAGTCAGCTATCCCGAGACGGCTTTCGGCGGCGTTTTTCCGACCGCAGCCGATTACCGCGATCCCGAAGTTCAGAAGCTGATCGACGCAAAGGGCTGGATGGTGTGGCCGCTGATCCCGTTCAGCTACAACACGATCAACTACAACCTGCCGAGCCCGGCGCCGTCGCCGCCATCGCGCGTCAACTGGCTCGGCACCGACGACCAGGGCCGCGACGTGATGGCGCGGCTGATCTATGGCTTTCGGATATCGGTGTTGTTCGGGCTGACCCTGACCGCGGCCTCGTCGGTGATCGGGGTCGCCGCCGGCGCCGTCCAGGGCTATTTCGGCGGCATCATCGATCTCGGATTTCAGCGCTTTATCGAGATCTGGTCGGGTCTGCCGGTGCTCTATCTGCTGATCATCATGGCGAGCTTTGTCGAGCCGAATTTTTGGCTGGCTGCTCGGGCTGATGCTGCTGTTCTCGTGGATGGGCCTTGTCGACGTGGTCCGCGCCGAGTTCCTGCGCGCGCGCAATTTCGACTATGTGCGGGCGGCGCGCGCGCTCGGCGTGCCCGACCGCACGATCATTCTGCGCCACGTCCTGCCGAACGCGACGGTGGCGACGATCACCTTTCTGCCGTTCATTTTGAACGGCTCGATCACGACCTTGACCTCGCTTGATTTTTTGGGCTTCGGATTGCCGCCGGGCTCGGCTTCGCTCGGCGAGTTGCTGGCCCAGGGCAAGGCCAATCTGCAGGCGCCGTGGCTCGGGCTGACCGCGTTTTTTGTGTTGGCGCTGATGCTGAGCCTGCTGATCTTTGTCGGCGAGGCGGTCCGCGACGCGTTCGACCCGCGCAAGGTGACCGTGTGAGGCAGTGCGAAACGAACGACACGCGGTTGAGGGGAACAATATCGTCACGGGGGCGACGCGACCGGCTCGGATTTTCTCTCCTCGGCAGGAAGCTGCCGCGGCGAGACGGATGCCGAGCACCGTCGCTCGTGTGAACCTTTGCCGGCCGCGGCGGCGCCGCCCCGGTCGAGGCGGTAAAGGGGTCTCGTTTTCGCTCGACCGCGGCGAGACCCTGGCGCTGGTCGGCGAAAGCGGTTCCGGCAAAAGCGTCACCGCGCTCTCGATCCTGCAATTGCTGCCCTATCCGCTGGCGCTGCACGGTCGCGGCAGCAGCATCCGTTTTGCCGGCGAAGAGCTGATCGGCGCCGCCCCCGACACATTGCGCGCAGGTCCGCGGCGACCGCATCGCGATGGTCTTTCAAGAGCCGATGACCTCGCTTAACCCGTTGCATACGATCGAGCGGCAGATCGGCGAGATCCTGCTGGTCCACCGCCGGATGTCGGCGCGGGCGGCCCGCCTGCGCGTCCTCGAATTGGTGCGGCTGGTCCAGCTCCCGGACGCCGAAAGCCGGCTTGGCGCCTATCCGCATCAGCTGTCGGGCGGCCAGCGCCAGCGCGTCATGATCGCGATGGCGATCGCCAACGAGCCCGACATCCTGATCGCCGACGAGCCGACAACGGCGCTCGACGTAACGATTCAGGCGAACATCCTGGCATTGCTGCGCGATCTGCGCGACCGCCTCGGCATGGCGCTGCTGCTGATCACCCATGACCTGACGATCGTGCGCAAAATGGCCGAGCGGGTCTGCGTGATGACCGAGGGCGAGATCGTCGAGGCGGGTCCGACGGCGGCAATCTTCGACCGGCCGCACCATCCCTATACCAGGCGCCTGCTCGCCGCCGAGCCCAAGGGCCGCGCGGCGCCCGCCGACCCCGCGGCGCCGGTGCTGATCGCCGCCGAGGATACGCGCGTCTGGTTCCCGATCCGCGCCGGCCTGCTGCGGCGGGTGCGCGGCCATGTGAAGGCGGTCGACGGCGTCTCGCTCGACGCTGCGCGTAGGCGCCACTCTCGGCGTCGTCGGCGAAAGCGGCTCGGGCAAGACGACTTTGGGGCTCGCCTTGCTGCGTCTTACCGCGGCGCAGGGACGGATTTGGTTTGCCGGCCGCGACATTCGCCATGCTGAGCCAGCGCGGCGGCTGCGGCCGTTGCGGCGCGAGATGCAGATCGTCTTTCAGGACCCGTATTCGAGCCTGTCGCCGCGGCTGTCGGTGGCGCAGATCGTCGAGGAGGGGCTGCGCGTCCACCATCTTGCGGCGAGCGCCGCCGAGCGCCGGCGGCTGATCGAGACCGCACTCGCCGAGGTCGGGCTTGATCCCGCTGCGGCCGACCGCTACCCGCACGAATTCTCCGGCGGCCAGCGCCAGCGCATCGCGATCGCCCGTGCCCTGGTGCTGCAGCCGCGCCTCGTCGTCCTCGACGAGCCGACCTCGGCGCTCGACATGTCGGTGCAGGCGCAGATCGTCGAGCTCTTGCGCGAATTGCAGGCAGCGCCGCGGCCTCGCTTATCTGTTCATCAGCCACGATCTGCGGGTCGTTCGCGCGCTCGCCCACGACATCCTGGTCATGAAGGATGGACGGATCGTCGAATCCGGCCCGACCGAGCGCATCATGACCGCGCCCGAGCACCCCTATACACGCGCGCTGATGGCCGCCGCCTTCGATCTCGCCCCGGCTAAAGACACGGAGCGTCGAGCCGCGGTGCCTCGCTCCGCGCAGCCCCAAATCACAGCGATGCCGTTGTCGCTCGGACATCGCATGGCCGACCGGCCGTCGCACGCCGCTTAACCGCTCCTTTACCAGTTGATCCGAAGATGGTCCGCTCCAAACGCCATCGCCGCGGATAGCGCCATGTCCGGTCGGCCGGACTCTCTCGTCTCGAATGATTCAGTACGCCCGCGCCCTGCCCTGGGGCGCACCCTTCATGCTCGGCATCGCCGATGCTTTGCCCGGCTGATGGCGCTCCGCCTCAACCTCCTGCCGCTCGCCGGCTTCGTCGCGCTGATGATCGCCGCCGTCGTCATCGACTTTCGCCGGCTGGTAATACCGAACGGGCCGGTCGTCGGGCTTTGCTTGCTGTGGCCCTTGCGTTTCGGGAGCGCGCGCGAGGTGTCGCCGGTCGGGAGCCTCGAAACCGTGGCTGCGCGCGGCGGTGGCGCTCGCGGCCGGCGCGATGCTGTTTTCGCCGCGGCCTGATCGGCGGCGGTGACGTCAAGCTGTTTGCCGCCGCGAGCTTGTGGACCGGCGCCGCTGCGCTGCCGAGGCTGCTGCTGCTGACTGCGTTGCTCGGCGGGGTCTTGGCGTTGGCCTTCCTGAGCCCGCTCGGCCTCTGGCTGAGCCGCCGCCGGCGCGCGGTTCGAGGCGTCCCGCGGCCGCGGCAGCATTGGCCGGGCGCAAGCGCCGATTCCCTACGGCGTGGCCATCGCCGCCGCCGCGCTGATCGTGACGATCTCGCCCTATCTCGACTGAGAGGGAACCTTGCGCGGCCGCACCATCTTCCTGTTTCCGCTGGCGCTGCTGCTCGCCGGCGGCACCGCGGTGCTGATGCGCTCCTGGCTGGAGCAGCGTCCCGAAGGTGGTCGCCGCCGCCGCCGCCGCCGCCTCGCAGGCACCGCAAAAGTCGATCCTCGTCGCCGCGCCGCTATCGCGCGCGGGCAAATCCTGAAGCCGGCCGATCTCGCTTGGCGGCCGTGGCCCGACATTCGCGATCGCCGGAGACTTTATCGTCTCCGGCGCGGAACCGAAAAATCGTTTGCCGGCTGGGTCGCGCGCGAGCCGTTTGTCCGCCGGCGAGCCGATCGCCAGAGCCAAGATCGTCGCTCGCGGCAATGGCGGCCCGATAGCCGCGGTGCTGGAGCCCGGAATGCGCGCGGTCTCGATCGCGGTCGACCAGACCTCCGATGTTTCGGGCTTCGTTCTTCCCGGCGACCGGGTCGACGTTCTGGTCAGCCTGTCGGCATCGGTCGAGGCCGGCGGCGGCAATGGCTATCAGCGCAAAGCAGCAGAAACAGCGCTGCGCGATGTCCGCGTCGTCGCGATCGATCAGCGGCCCGACAGCAAGGACGGGCAAGCCGTTGTCGCCCGGACCGTCACGCTTGAAGTGACGCCGAAACAGAGCGAGGTCCTGGCGCTCGCCGGTGATCTCGGCAAGCTGTCGCTGAGCCTGCGCAGCCTAGTCGCAAGCCCACTCGGCAAGCTGACTGCTTTCGCAAGCGCCGAGCCGACGACCGGAACCGTGACGATGCACCTGCCGCTTCGATCGACGGCGAACCTCCGACCAGCTTTACGCTCGACAGCGATGTCAGCCCGCTCGTCCCCAAGCCTTTTCTCTTTAACCATAACTATAGCGATGGTAAGGTGACCGTATTGCGCGGTAATAGCAACTCCGGCACATCCGCTGGGTCGCAACCGGGCAGTTGAGGTTTGTTATGCACCCGTTGCTGCGCCTCGCATTCGCCGGAGTTTTAGTTTGGGTGATGTTGGCCGCGCTCGGTTCGCCAGGCCCCACCTCGGCGATCGGCGCGGAACGCAACGCAACGATGAGATCCCCGAGCGGAGGCGGTCATTGGTCGCCGCGCGAGGCGCCGTCCAAATACCCGCTAACGGCACGCCAATCGTGTTGCAGGCCGGAAAGGGCACGCTGATCCGGCTCGCGCGGCCGGCCAACACGGTCTTTATCGCCAATCCCGAAATCGCGGATGTCCAAGTCAAATCGCCCCAGCTGGTATACGTCACGGCCAAATCGCCAGGGGCGACGGTAATCTACGCCGTCGACGCAAGTGACAACGTGTTGTTGAACGCGCCGGTGCGGGTCGAATTCGCGCTGTCGCAGCTGCGCCAATCGCTGCGGCAACTGGTGCCGGGATCCGCGATTTCGGTCGATCAGGTTGACGCCAATCTGGTGCTTGAGCGGCACCGTCGCCGATGCCGGCCAGGCCGACAAGGCCAAAGTGCTCGCTAACGCGATCGCCGGCGCGGTCAAGGGCGGACAGGTCGTCAACCGGCTTTCCGTCGCCACACCCAACCAAGTCAATCTGCGAGTTCGCATCGCCGAAGTCGATCGCACCATCCTGAAGCAGATCGGCATCGACTGGAGCCGGCTGGGCAGGACGGTCAGCTTCAATACCGCTAACAATGCGGACCTGACAATGCCGACCAATCAACTCATCGGTTGGGATGCTCTCGAATGTGCTGGCTACAGTCGACGCTCTCGCCACCGAAGGCTTTATTACTATGTTGGCGGAGCCAAACCTGACTGCGATTTCGGGCCAGACCGCGAGCTTTCTCGCCGGCGGCGAATTCCCGTATGAGGTGGCTCAACCCGGAGGGGTGCCAGGCTCCGCTATTTACACGATTTAGTTCAAGCCATTCGGCGTTCAGCTTGCGTTCACCCCGACGATCATCGACGCCAACCATCTGAACCTGAAAGTCCGCGCCCGAGGTCAGCCAATTGGACTACGCCAACGCAGTACCACTAACGGCTCTCTAGTCCCGGCTTGACCGTGCGCGAAGCCCGAAACCACGGTCGAACTTGCCAGCGGGCAAAGCTTCGCGCTCGCCGGGCTGCTGATGCACAACACCAGCAGAATATCTCCAAGGTCCCCTGGCTCGGCGACATCCCGATCCTCGGCGCGCTGTTCCGCTCGAACAAGTTCCAGAACAACGAGACCGAGCTCGTCGTCATCGTCACCCCCTACCTCGTGCAGCCGCCGGCGATCGCGGCCGCGCACCCGACCGACGGATTCGAGGCACCGCATGACGCGCAGCAGGTTCTGTTTGGCGACACTTGGCGGCGAGGGCTACCGGCGCCGGCGCGCGGCCCGCTTAATGCCGGCAGCAGCGGTCTGATCGGGCCCGCCGGCTTCCGGCTCGATTGAAGGGGCGCGGCTATGATCCGGACGCTATCTACCCGCAATCGCGCTGGCGCTTGCAGCGTGCGCGCCGGGCGCCGCCGAGTATACCAAAGCCGAAGCGCCAAACCGGCTCCAGGTCGAAGGCTCGACGAGCACGTTCGAGATCGGCTTTGCCCCCGGCTCGGATCGCCTCGCTGCGGCTCAGGGCGCCCGCCTCGACCAACTCGTGGCGAACGGCGCGATCCGCCCCGCCGATCGCGTAGTGGTCGCCGCTGGCGGCCGGCCTAGTCTCGCCACGGCACGCGAGGCCGAGGTCGCGAGCCGGCTGCTGCGCTGGGGCATCGTCGCCGAGAGCCAAGCGCTGCCGGTGGTTGCGCCCAACCGCGCTCTGGTGACGGTCGGCCGCTATGCCGTCACCCTGCCGCCTTGCCCCAATTGGAGCCAACCGCCGCGCCAACGATTTTACCAATGCGCTACCGAGCAATTTCGGCTGTGCCACGGCGGTCAATCTCGGGCTGATGGTAGCAAGCCCCGCCGACCTCGCCGGCGGTCGTCAGTTGGCGCCGGCCAACGGCAAACCGGCCGCCGCCGCCGTCGACCGCTACTTGAATGACGAGGTCCTGCTGCCGAGCCTCGTGACGCTCGGCTCGATCGGAGCGATCCCAAGCGCCCCGCCTCCCGCCGCAGCACCACCCGCGGGGGCGGGCGGGCCTTGAGAACAGCGCGTCAAGCCGCCGTCGCGCCCGAGCGCAAGGGCGTTCTCGCCGTGGTTCGCGATCAACCAACGCTCGAACGGCTGCAAGGGGTCATCCGCGAATTACAACTGGACGACGAACTCGCCGTTGCCGACACCCTGGATGCCGCCCTCCGGCGCATGCGCAGCGGTTTAGCGCCGCGTATCGTGTTGCTCGACATCGCTGATTTGCCGGCGCCGATCTCCGAGATCGGTGCCGCGCGAGCGGCCGGCGGCGCCGATCTCGGGATAATAGCCCTCGGTGCCGTAAACGATGTCGGCCTCTATCGCGACCTAGTCGCGGCGGGTGCAAATGATTACCTCGTGACGCCGCCCAGCCGCGACGCGCTTGCCGCGGTCCTCGATCGACGACCGGGCGGCTCAAAGGCCGCCGACGCCGGTCTTGGGCAGGTTACAGCCTTTATCGGCAGCCGCGGCGGCGTCGGTGCCACCACGGTCGCGGTCGGCTGTGCGTGGCTTTTGGCAGAGGAGTATGGCGAGCGAACCGTGCTGCTCGACCTCGATCTCCATTTCGGAACGGTTGCGCTAAAGCTCGATACGGAACCCGGCAGTGGACTGTGCGAGGCATTGGAACAGCCGTCGCGTATCGACAGCCTGTTCATCGAGCGCGCAACCGTCAAGGTGACCGAGAATTTGCGAGTTCTCGCCGCGGAAACCTCGGCGGAGCAGCACCTGATCGTCGATTCCGGAGCGATCGACATGCTGTTCTATGAGCTGCGCCGTAAGTTCGCACGGGTCATTGTTGATTTACCGCGCGGCGCTACCTCGGTCCAACGCGTGGTGCTCGCAGCGGCAAGTCACGTCGTCGTGCTCTGTGAGCGCAACCTCGCTGGGCTGCGCGATACGATCCGGCTGCAGAGTTTGATGCGCGAACAGGCGCCGCAGGTGCATCTGTGGTTGGTCGAGGCCGGCGCCACTGGCCAGCGCTCTTTGATTGGCAAGAGCGAGTTCGAAAAGGGTGTCGGTAAGCCGCTCGACTTTACGATTTCGTTTGATGCGAAATCGGCCGGCGCGGCAGTGAACACCGGCCGCCCGCTGCCGGTGGCGGCGCCACGCAGTCCGGTCGTAGGTGAATTGCGGCAGCTGACGGAACAACTCTCCGGCGCCACGACCTCTGCCCGCAAGCGTCGCAAATTCACAATCAGCTCGTTATGGTAGGCTTTCTGAAGCGACCCGAACCAAACGGGGCGCTCGACGCTCGCATCGCGGGATTGAGTTCTCGCCGCGCCCTCGGCGCCGCGGATCGAGCGTCTTCTGGTCCATCTCACCCGGTCGTTCAAGAGGCCGCAACGACCTCGTTCGCCTCGCGGGAAGACCAGCTCCTCGCCGCGCGCGAGCAACTCCTGGGCCGCCTAAAAACCGAGATCCCGCTGGAGCGGCGCCATCTCTTGAGCCGCGCGGAACTCGCCAAGCTCATCGATACCGCGGTCCAGAACTTCATGATGCGCCAGGCGATCGACGCCAACGCGCTCGAACGTCGCGATCTGGTAACCGCACTCCTCCAGTCACTGTTGAACCCGTCGACGTCTGCGCCGGAGGCCGACGCTGCCGCGGTGCAGCGGCGCGCCAATCGAGCGGTCATCGATGCGGCAAAGGCACAGATCCAGCCGCTGGTGCTCGAGCACATGGATGTCGCTGCCGCCGCCGATATGCCGCGCGCCACATTCGAGGCGCAGCTCTCCGGGTGGGTCAAAGAGCTTCTCGCCGAAACAAAAATTCAGCTCAATTTTGGCGAACAGCGCGACCTCGTCCAATCCTTGCTCGCGGACATGCTCGGGCTCGGCCCGCTGGAGCCTTTGATCGAAGACGAGACCGTCACCGACATCATGGTCAATGGCCCCCGGCAGGTCTATGTCGAGCGGCGGGGCAAACTCGAGCTGACCGATGTCAGCTTTCGCGACGACCAGCACGTCATGAATGTCGCGACCAAGATCGTGACGCGGATCGGCCGCCGGGTCGATGAATCGCGCCCGCTTGTCGATGCCCGGCTTCCTGACGGCAGCCGGGTGAACATCATCATCCCGCCCTTGGCAATCGACGGACCGTCGATCTCGATACGCAAATTTTCGAAGAAGACCATCACTCTCGATACGATGGCTCAGCAGGCGAACATTTCGCCCGAGATGGCCACGCTGCTGAAAATCGCCGCGCGCTGCCGACTGAACATCCTTATTTCCGGGGGCACCGGATCGGGGAAGACGACACTCCTTAACGCCCTTTCGCGGATGATCGATTCAGCCGAGCGCACCGTAACCATCGAGGACGCGGCCGAACTGCAAATGCAACAACCACATGTCGTGCGCCTCGAAACGCGGCCCCCCAATCTCGAAGGCACCGGCGAGATCACAATGCGGGATCTGTTGCGTAACGCTCTTCGGATGCGCCCCGACCGCATCATCCTGGGCGAAATCCGCGGCGCCGAAGCGCTGGATGTGCTGCAGGCGATGAACACCGGACACGATGGCTCGATGAGCACAATCCACGCCAATCGTCCGCGCGAGGCGCTGACCCGGCTCGAAAACATGGTTGGTATGACCGGGATCAATCTGCCCTCCCATGCCGTGCGAACTCAGATCGCGGCTGCCGTCAACCTGATCCTGCAGATCAGCCGGATGCGCGACGGCGTGCGGCGGGTCGTCGACGTAATCGAAATCGTCGGCATGGAGGGCGATGTGATCACAACCCAGGAGCTGTTCAGCTACCAATATCAGGGTGAAGCGGCCGACGGACGGCTGCGCGGCGTGTTCAAGTCGAGTGGACTCCGGCCGCATTTCCTACCACGAGCCGAGTATTACGGTCTCGACAGGCCCTTACTCGAGATCATCTGAAATTGGCCCCATGAGAGCTGCCCTCACGGCCCGATTAAGGATGTGGTGAGCTAGCAGCGGGAAACCCAATGGTCCTCGACCCGCGTGATCTTTACGCCCTGTTATCAGCAGCCTTGGCATTGTCAGTGTTCACTGCAATCGCCATTGTGCTTACGCGCGTCTCAAATCGCCGCTTCAAACGGCGGCTACGGTCTGTATGCGGGCGAGCCCAAGGCGGCGCTGGCGATGCCGTGACCGACGCCACCCAATCGATAGCACGGCAACAGAGTACGACCCCGAATATCGATCGCGTGGCTCGCCGGTGGCTGCCGCGCCGCGAAATCCTCAGCGCTCGTCTTGCGCGCACCGGCAGGACGATCAGTATCGGGCAATACGCGCTTTTCATGCTCGGCCTTAGCACAATTGGGGCCCTCGCCCTGTTCGGGTTAACATCGCTCGGGCCGATGCCGGCGCTAATGATCGGGCTGTGCGTCGGCATGTTGCTGCCGCATCTGATTGTTGGCCGGATGGGTAAGCGCCGCGTCGCCGCGTTTCTTCAACTTTTCCCCGATGCTATCGACCTGATGGTTCGCGCCCTGCGCTCCGGGCTGCCGGTAAGCGAGGCTATTATCAGCGCCGGTAATGAAATCGCGGACCCCGTGGGCTGCGAGTTGCGCCTCGTCGAAAATGGAATGCGCCTCGGGCGCGATCTCGAAGCGCTTCTGTGGGACATCGCTAAGCGTATCGACGCGCCGGAGTTTCGGTTCTTCATAATTGCGCTGAGCGTCCAGCGTGAAACCGGCGGCAATCTTGCCGAAACACTCAGCAACCTCGCGGAAGCGTTGCGCCGGCGCCGCCAGATGCGGGCTAAAGTGCGCGCAATGTCCAGTGAAACACGGGCGACGACAATGATCCTCGGCGGTCTGCCGATCGTCGTAATTGGGATGCTCGCATTGACCTCGCCTAACTATTTGAAACCGCTATTTCACGATGTTAGGGGATATTTTCTCGATGGCATCGCGGTAGCGATGCTGATCAGCGGGGTATCGATCATGAATTGAATGGCCCGGTTCGAGATATGAAGGCAATTCAACCTCAGGATCTAGAATTCGCTCGGTGGCTTCCCCCCGGCATCAAAACCGACGACGCGATTGCCGGGCTAGCCGCACTGGCGACATTGGCCATTCTTATCGTGCTGTGGCAAGCGCTGCGCCCGAAAGACGTGTTCGAGCGACGCATCGAGCAGATTGTGGCGCGAAGGGAAGCAATGCGCCGCCAGCGAATTTCCGCGCCCACACGCCGGCAATCGCAACGCCCTGTCAGTCTTATGCGCGCCGCAGTCACGCATCTAAATCTGCTGCGCTCACGCCATGCCTCGGAGGCACGCTTGTTGCTGGCGCGCGCGGGAATGCGCTCGCCCGACGCGATGATTGCATTTTTGTTCGCGCGGCTGAGCCTGCCGTCGGTCCTTGCCTTCGCCACATTGATGGATAGTTCGCTGCTGAACCTGGTCCCGTTACCCCACGAGCTTCGCTTCCTGCCGGCGATCGGGGCGGCGCTACTCGGCTTTTATGCACCCAAGATTTATCTGACGAACGCGGCTGGCAAGCGCGCTAAGCAGTTGCGCCTTGCCCTCCCGGATGGTCTCGACCTGATGGTTATCTGCGCCGAAGCGGGACTTAGTCTGGATGCTACGCTCTTGCGTGTTTCGCGCGAACTCGCCAACAGTTTTCCAGAACTCGCGGAAGAGTTCGCGATCACGGCCGCGGAACTGACATTTCTGCCAGACCGGCGGGCGGCTTTCGACAATCTTAATAGCCGCACCGATTCCGATGCCATCCGCGCCATTGTCAACACTCTGCAGCAGACCGCCAAGTTTGGCACGCCGCTGGCGCAGTCGCTGCGTGTCCTGTCCGCAGAGTCACGCGCCGCAAGATTGACGCGCGCAGAAGAAAAGGCAGCGCGGCTGCCGGCCATGCTGACGGTGCCGATGATCGTCTTTATTTTACCGACCCTGTTTATCGTCTTGCTCGGTCCGGCCGCGATCAACATCATGGACACCCTTAGCAAGCGCTGATTGAACGCCCACTATGATATCGGCGCCAGCTAGGATGGACCGGTCGCCGCCCGCTGGAGACCGGCCGACCGCACGGCCCGGTCGCGAGCTTCAGGCGGCAGTTCGCGCAGCGTCCGATAGTAGCCGAGATTGTGCTCAACCGCGGTCTCGTCGAGATCGATCCGGCCGAGCCGAGCCGCCTCCCCTGTGTTGCCTTGCAGACCGTAAATCAAAGCCAAAGTCTGCCTTTCCTGTGCGGTGCCTGAAGGCCCCGTCGCGATTGGCTGAAGTGTAGCGATCGCGTTTGTGTAATCGCCGCTTAGTGCGAGCGAGAGTGCCAGATCGACGGTCAGAGAGGGATCGCCCGGCGAATGTTGCAGGCCTTCGCGATAGTAATATTGGGCCCGCTGATGTTGGCCTCCAATGTCCTCGACGACGCCGAGTAATACCAAGAATGTCAATCGGCGGCGAAGTTTGACCCTGGATAGGCGTTCAAAATTGACCCCGACGGGCATGGGTTCAGGGTTGTCCCGGTAGCGAACAGGAGGGCCCCGCGCGCGTCGCGTAGTGCCCTTACGAGCGACGGAGCGACGCGCGTGGGAGGTAGCCTGTTTGCCCACCGGGGCAAGCCCGGGGTGGTACAGCGGTTCAGGCGCGGTGTTTGAACCGCCAGCTCTCGTTCCCGGTTTCGATGATTTCGCAGTGATGGGTCAATCGGTCCAGCAGCGCCGTCGTCATCTTGGCGTCGCTGAAGACACTCGGCCATTCGCCGAAAGCAAGGTTGGTTGTGACGACGATCGAGGTGCGCTCGTAGAGCCGGCTGATCAGATGAAAGAGGAGCTGGCCGCCGGCCTGGGCGAAGGGCAGATAGCCGAGTTCGTCGAGGACAATAAAGTCCATGCGAGTGAGATATTCGGCGAGGCGGTCCTGGCGCCCGGCGCGGGCTTCGCCCTCCAGCCGGTTGACGAGGTCGACGACGGTGTAGAAGCGGCCTCTGGCGCCCCGGCGGATGCAAGCCCGGGCAATGGCTATCGCCAGATGGCTTTTGCCCGTACCAGTTCCACCAATCAGCACGGCATTGCGCTGCTCGGCGAGAAAGGCGCCACTGGCCAAGTCGCGGATTTGCGCCTCGTTGACCGGCGTGCCAGTAAAGTCGAAGTCATTGATGTCCTTAGCCAGCGGCAATTTGGCAATGGTCAGCTGGTACTTGATCGAGCGTGCCTGCTTCTCGGCGATCTCGGCACTGAGCAAATCGCCGACAATGCGCGGCGGCTCGTGCCGGCGCTTGATGGCGGTCGCCATCACCTCGTCGTAGGCCGCACGCATGCCGTAGAGCTTCAGCTTTGACATCAGCTCGAGAACGTCGGTCCGCTCCATCACAATGCTCGGCGCAGGCGGTCGTAGCGGGCACAATCGGCAATCGGCGCGTGTCGTAGCCGCAGCGCCTCTGGGGTCAAGATCGTTGCCGACGGTCCAGGATCGCGCTGGCGCGCCAGGATATTGAGGACGACGTCAGCGGAATTGACACCCTCGGCGAGCGCCTCGGCACAAGCCGCCTCGACCGCAGCGAGGCCGTCGGTCAGCACCGCCGATAAAACCTTGACCATTTGGCGATCGCCATCGTCGGAGCCCTTCAGCCGGCGCCGTACCCGCTCCAATCCAGCCGGCAAGAGCCAGTCCTTGAACGGGGCGCCGTTTCTGAGCGCGCCGGGCTTTCTGGCCAGTACCGGCACGTAATGCCAGGGGTCGTAGATCGTCTCGCCGCGACCGAAGCGGCGCCCATGTTGGCCGGCGATCGCGCCGTCCTGGCGGATCACGATGCGATCGGCATAGGCTTGGATCTCGACCGGCCGGCCGACGGCGCACGAAGCGACCGAGTACTTGTTGTTGTCAAACCGGATGAGGCAAGTCTTCGAGACCGCGGCTTGCGTTGCGTGGAACCCGTCGAACGGGCCGGCAATCGGCACCAGCTGCGGCCGCTCCGCCTCAAAGGCTTGCCAGATCGTGCAGTCGGCCAGCTCGGGATGCCGATGTGCCTTGGCGTAAGCAACACAGCGGTCGAGCAGCCAGGCGTTCAGCTCCTCGTAGCTCGCCACCCGCAGTCGCGGCGTAAAAAAACGCTCGCGCACCAGCCCGACCTGGTTCTCGACCTGGCCCTTCTCCCAGCCCGCCGCCGGGGTACAGGCAGTCGGCTCAACCAGGTAATGCCCGCACATCCGCAGAAAGCGGCGGTTGAACTGGCGGTCCTTGCCGATAAACACGGCCTCGACCGCGGTTTTCATGTTGTCATAGATGCCGCGCGTGCAGGTGCCCCTGAAAAAGGCGAAGGCGCGGTTGTGCGCGTCGAACACCATCTCTTGGGTCTCGCGCGGATAGGCTCGCACGAACAACATGCGGCTGTGGCACAGCCGGACATGCGCCAGCTTGACCGTCACCGTCACCCCGTTGATCAGTACGACCTCGTGGCTCCAGTCAAATTGGTAGGCCTCGCCCGGCGCAAGGCTCAGCGGCACATAGGCCTCTGCCGTCACCGCCCCGCGCGCAATACGCCATCGCTTCGCATAGCGGCGGACCGCATCGTAGCTGCCGCGATAGCCAAGGCCACGCAGCTCCTCGTAAACCCGAATCAGCGTCAGCCGCTCGCGCCCCGGCTTCGCCTCGTTCGCCGCCAGCATCTGGTCGAGATCGTCGCGCCATGGTCCCAACCTCGGCTGTGGCTGCAGTTGGCGACCGTACTCAAAAGCCGTCGCGCCCGAACGCAACACCTTGCGCACCGTGTTCCGCGACACCTTCAGCTCGCGGACGATCGCCTTGATCGACTTGCCTTTGACAAAATGCTCCCGCCGGATCCGGCCGATCGTCTCCACAACCAGCATCCCCCGCCACCCGCTCGCCATCCCCCGGCGGGCAGCCTGCGCATCACATCGCAAAGGGGGTCAAAATTGGACGCCGATCACCCCCATACCGGGGTCAATCTTCCACGCCGAAACACACCAAGAACTTGGGGTCCTGAGGGCGCAGCGCCAGCCCTTTGTTAATCGGGACCAAGGCTAGTTCGGGGCGGCCGGTCTCGATAGAAGCTCGCGCCAGCCCCTGCAACGCCGGAAGGCTAGTGCTGTCGCGAGCGAGCGCCGAATTATAGGCAATGATCGCCTCATTGACCGCGCCGAGCGACAACAGCGCGTCGCCAATCGCGATGAATGGATCGGCCAAACGCGGCTCGATCTCGGCAGCTCGCCGGAACACCGCGACCGCATTACTGTAGTCGCCGCCGGCGCGAGCCGCTTCGCCGATCCGCATCAGCGCGGCATAAGAGGGGGCGGCGCCGCCGCCATCACGACCATTAACGCTCAGAGGATCGATGTGAACCGGATATGGCTGGCACCCAGCGAGGAAAGCCACCGCCACAGTAATGGGCAAAAATACAGCAAGCCGAGGTCTTCGGAAATTTTGGCGGTTTCTTTCGTGTACCATTCGTCGCGCCAGAAATAATCGCTCTCAGCGCGATATTCCGCCCTCGTCAAAAGCGCGTCATAAAACTCGAACTGCAAGCAAACCGAGCGGGTTGCAGGGCGGCCTTAAGTTTATAGTCGCGTTGGCGCAACAAATCGCCGCTCATTCGGCTGCAGAAGCTGCAAGCTCCGTCGATACGCGCAGCTTCGCTGAGATTGCGCTTTCCACCGCCTCTACGGCTGCTTCGGCCTGGGAGGCATCGGGTCCGCCGGCCTGAGCCATATCGGGACGCCCGCCCCCACCCTTACCGCCCAACACAGCCGCAGTGGACCTAACCAGTTCGACCGCATCAAAACGGCTGGTCAGATCGGCGGTCACCCCGACGACCAGCGCGGCCTTGCCTTCGGCGCGCGACGCAATTGCGACGATCCCGGAACCGATCCGCTGCTTCAACTCGTCGGCTAGCGATTTCAACTCGCGCCCCGGCACATCGTCGATCACCCGCCCATCGAAGGCGACATCTCCGATCCGCCTTGCGCTCGACTTGGTAGCCGGTCCGGCGCTGGCCAGCGCGCGTCGCGCCTCGGCCAGTTCGCGCTCAAGCCGACGGCGCTCATCCACCAGGTTGACAATACGCGCCGGTAGTTCAGCCGGGCTCGTGCGCAACGCGGCAGCGGCCTGGCGCAACAACCCTTCCTCCTCGGCCAAATATGCCTCTGCGGCGGCGCCGGTCAGCGCCTCGATGCGGCGCACGCCCGAGGCGATCGCGGTTTCGGAGACGATCTTGAACAGCCCGATATCGCCGGTGCGGCGGACATGCGTGCCGCCGCATAGCTCGATCGAAAACGGCCGATTTTCGCCGTCGAGCACCCCGCCCATCGCGACGACCCGGACTTCGTCGCCATATTTCTCGCCAAACAGCGCCAGCGCCCCCTCGGCGACCGCATTATCGGGCGTCAACAGACGTGTGGCCACTTCGGCGTTGGCGCGGATGCGGTCGTTGACCTCGGCCTCGATCACCCGAATATCGGCCTCCGTCAGAGGTTTCGGATGACTGAAATCGAATCGCAGCCGGTCGGGGGCGACGAGCGAGCCCTTTTGGGTGACATGGGCGCCGAGCCGACGCCGCAACGCCTGATGCAACAGATGGGTGACCGAGTGATTGGCCCTGAGCTGTCGACGCCGAGCGCCATCGACGCGCAACTCGGCCGCATCGCCTTCTTTTAGCTCCCCGTGTGTCAGCCGACCCAAATGAACATGCAGGTCGCCGGCCTTTTTTACCGTGTCGTTGACGACCAGTTCGGCGCCGCCGGCGCTAAACATCACGCCGGTGTCGCCGACCTGTCCGCCTAACTCGGCGTAAAACGGTGTCTGGTTGACGAGAACCGCGACGTCATCACCGGCGCTGGCTTCAGCTAACGCGAGCGCCATCGCGCACGATCGCGAGAACGACGCCTTCGGCTGTCTCAGTTTCGTACCCCAGGAACTCTGTCGCGCCGATCTCGTCGCGCAGGGCGAACCATACTGCCTCCGTTGCCGCCTCTCCCGAGCCGACCCAGCTCTTCCGCGCCTCGTCGCGCTGGCGGGCCATGGCGGCGTCGAACCCTTCGACCGCGACCGTGCGTCCCTGGGCCCGCAGCACGTCCTCGGTCAAATCGAGCGGGAACCCGTAAGTATCGTAGAGCCGGAACGCGGTCTCGCCAGGGAACGGCTCATCCGCGCCAAGCCGCCCGGTCTCTTCTTCCAACAGCCGCAAACCGCGGTCAAGGGTTTGCTTGAAATTGGTTTCTTCAAGTTTCAGCGTTTCGGTGATCAGCGGCTGGGCGCGCACCAATTCAGTGTAGGCGGCGCCCATCTGCTGCACCAACACGGGCACCAGCCGCCACATCAGCGGCTCCTTGCAGCCGAGCAAATGGGCGTGACGCATCGCCCGCCGCATAATGCGGCGTAAGACATAGCCGCGCCCTTCCTTGCTGGGCAAAACTCCGTCGGCAATCAGAAACGCCGCGGCGCGCAGATGGTCGGCGATGACGCGGTGCGAGACGGCATGCGCGCCGTCCGCCGCCACCCCCGAAGCTTCGGCCGAGGCCTGGATCAGGCTGCGGAACAGGTCGATGTCGTAATTGTCGTGCTTGCCCTGTAGTACGGCGGCAATGCGCTCCAGCCCCATCCCGGTGTCGACCGAGGGGCGCGGCAACAGCACGCGCTCGCCCGACCCGAGCTGCTCGTACTGCATAAAGACAAGGTTCCAGATTTCAACAAAGCGGTCGCCATCGGCGTCGGGGCTACCCGGCGGCCCACCCGGTATCTCCGGGCCATGGTCCCAGAAAATCTCGGAGCATGGTCCGCACGGGCCGACATCACCCATTGCCCAGAAATTATCGGAGGTCGCAATGCGGATGATGCGGTCTTCCGGCAACCCGGCGATCTTTGCCCAAAGCTGCGCCGCGTCGTCGTCCTCGGCGTAGACCGTGACCAGCAGGCGATCCTTCAGCAGGCCAAAATCCCGCGTGATCAAATTCCACGCCAGCTCGATCGCCCTGTCCTTGAAGTAATCGCCGAACGAGAAATTGCCGAGCATCTCGAAGAAGGTATGATGGCGGGCGGTATAACCGACGTTTTCGAGATCGTTGTGCTTGCCGCCCGCACGCACGCATTTCTGCGCCGTGGTGGCCGTTTGGTAGGGCCGCTTTTCGACGCCGGTAAAGACGTTCTTAAACTGCACCATCCCGGCGTTGGTGAACAGCAGGGTCGGGTCGTTGCGCGGCACCAGCGGGCTCGAGGCCACGACCTCGTGCCCATTCCTGGCGAAATAATCGAGAAACGCGGCGCGGATATCGTTTGTCGTATGCATGCGAGAGATTGTGGGCCTCCCTCGCTGCAGTGCAAGAGGGTGATTCGCGCATCTGCCGCGATTCGGCCGAGAAACGCTGTTAGGGCTGCAACTCGGGCCGAAGCGACAATTCGCTCGCTTCGGAGTGGCAGCGCCATACCGCGACCACGGTCTTGCCAAAGCGGTACGCGGTGGCGCGGTCGAGAACCCGCGAGATCGGCACCAGAAGCCGATCCCATAGCGTGATCTGCCTCTTTGAGGGAAGCGGCGTTGATAGCAAAACCCGGTTGGCAAGTGAGGCAAACAGCCCGGCGCTGTCCAACATGATGGTCATCTCAACGCGGCAGCCCGGAGGGGCTAGCGCACGCAGAATCGCCCGATTGTAGCGTCGATAATGGCCAACCGCGGTGTCGAACGGGCTGAACAAAAACTGATGCGCCGGCCCAAGCACGACAACATGTCCGTCCGGCGATAGAAGCGAAGCGGCGTGGGCGAGCTCAGCGCCATCTTCAGCGATGTGCTCGAGCACATCCAAGTAGAGGATCGTGTCAAATCGCCTGGTCGGATCGATAGATGCGATCGTCCCCTTTACGACGGATAACCATGGCGGCAAGTCACCATGAAGTAGCCGCGCTTCGATCCGCCCAGCAAGGTCAGCGTCGGGTTCGAGGCAGGTCCATTCGCAAACGCGCCGATTGAGGAGGAAGCGAGTATTGCCCCCTATCCCCGCACCGACCTCGAGCACTCGGCCGGCGATAAATCGCTCGATGCTTTTCGCCGCATACGTCTTCCAGTTTACCGCTTCAGCGAAGATGTCGAGCTCCCCGCCGATATACCGGTAGCTCATGCAACGGGGCGTGCCACGGCGAGGACTGGGCGGCTCGGAATGCGCCGGGCGGTGCTGCGCCCGGCAATAAAAGCAGCGCAATCGACCAAAGGCACCATTGGGCGATTACTGCGTCCCGCCAACTTCGTCAAGCTCGCGGCAATTGCAATGATCACGGTCTGGAGCAGTATGATCAGCAAGTCACCGACGGTAGTAATCGCCCAGCGCGGGATTGCCAAATTAGTCACCAGTCCCATGACCGAGACGGCGATGATGCTCAGAACAGCGATAAGTGCGGCTCCGCCGGCCGCCAGCAGCAC
The DNA here is from genome assembly GCA_963777435.1 of uncultured Alphaproteobacteria bacterium. Taxonomy (GTDB): domain Bacteria; phylum Pseudomonadota; class Alphaproteobacteria; order ATCC43930; family CGMCC-115725; genus AP-15. The sequence continues at coordinate 507,721 of CAVZQT010000002.1, read as the reverse complement.
TCTGATGAAAATCACATCGCTGTAAACAGACATCGCACTAAACCCGTGGATGAACAACGCCAATAGGTTCATCCGCGATCGGCCCGATATGCGTCTGCCGCGCGTTGTAGGAACCCTGGTACACGGAAGCCGCGACCGCATAATTGAAGTTGCGAGATTATTCCAGAGTTCAGGCATGTGGACCAGTCGACGCACCGCCGCCATTGGAAGCAAACAGTAATTTCCGAAATTGATCGATTGTCCGGTCAATGTGCGGAAGATCAGCCGATACAACTGATACCAAAGCCGAAAGCCGAAAGGTTCGGCTCGTCGTGTGCGAGCGGCGACCACGGCATGCTGTGGGTGCAGCGCGCTGGCTGCCAACAATGCCGGAATATCGGCTGGCCGGTCCTGTCCGTCGCTGTCCATCACCAACACCGCTTCGGCAGCGTCGTCTGCCGCGACTGCACACAACCCCACTGCAATGGCCCGCTGGTGTCCGAGATTGACGGCCAAGCAAATCACCTCGATCGAGGTAATGCAGGAGTCGGACGGCAGCGCTACACTCGCCGGTTCAAACGGTGAGATCGAGCCGTCGTCTACGGCGTAAACCTGCAATGCGACATCTCGGCTGCGCAGCCCGCGACAAATGTCAGTGAGCATGGCAACGAACGACTCCCAGTCGTCCAATACGGGGGTCACCAGCGCGATCGTTTTCCTCATGCGGCCGGCCCCTAAAGTTGCCGAGCACGAATTTACCGAGGATCGAATTAAGGAAAGGTAAATCGCTCAGCCCTCGCGGTATTTATACGCTATTTCAACCCATGGTCTCTAGCTTAGCGTTGAAGTATCGGCTCTCCGTGATAAGGGGTGGACATGCCTGCGCCTAAGCGCTCAGCCGACGCTTCTGCGATGATCTACTGTCTGATGACCCCCGGAACAGCGCTGCTGCTTTACGGCGTATTGGCAGCGCTATGGTATTGGGGGCCGCATACGATCTATTTCCGTATTCTGCGACTCTTCGCCTTTGAACCGTTTCGGTTCCCGTTTCTCGACATCCATGCCGTACTCGCCGCTGCTGAATGCCACCGCCTCGGCATCGACGTGTATTCGACAAACCCGTGCGACACGCTCGGGCGGCCGCACGTCTATTCGCCGCTCTGGCTGCGGGTCGTACCAGGATTTCTCGACACCGCTTCGACAAACGTCTGCGGGCTGGCGCTCGGCCTATTGTTCATCCTGTCCCTGGCGGTCTTGTATCGGCCGGCTTCGCCGCGTGAAGCGCTTGTCGTCACGGTTGTCGCAATCTCGCCGATGACCATCTACGCGCTGGAACGCGCCAATAACGACTTGATCGTGTTTTTACTGGTAGTGCCGGGAATTGTGCTGCTCCGCATGGGTCGCCCGGGGCGGTGGGCGGGCTATGCGCTGTTTCTGTTTGCCGGGTTGCTCAAATATTACCCGCTCGTCTTGCTCGCGATGATCGCACGCGAGCAGCGGCGAGACGCGTTCGGGCTAGCCGCCAGCGCCATCACAATCCTTGCCATCTTGAGTATCGCCAACCACGCCGAAATCGCGACGGCGCTTGCGATTATCCCGAAGCCGTCGTACTTCGCAGACTCGTTCGCCGCCGCAAACCTGCCTTTTGGTTTGGTAGAAAGCGTCGTCGGCCCGTCCGCTCACGGGATCGCCGCGGCTCTGTTAGCTATGCTGGTGGTGGCCGGCGCGAGGATATGGCGCTTGGTTTCCGTGATCGATCGGGCTCGGATCGACTGGACGACGTTCGGGTCTGATTGTCTGATCGCCGGCAGCCTTTTGCTGATCGCCTGTTTTTTCGCGGGCCAGAATATCTCTTACCGCGGCGTTTATTTCGTGCTGGTCGTGCCGGGTCTGCTGCAGCTGCGCCGAGGCTCCGCGACCGGTGAGGCGCACGGATTGCTATCGCTCACGGTGGCGGCGGTGATTTTCGTCGCCTGGGAAGAACCATTGCGCCGCCTAGTGCACGCATTGGCTGCGAACTTGCAAATTCCAGCCTCGGCGCTGCGGATCGAGATCTTGTACTGGCTCGCCCGCGAGTTGGTGTGGTGGTGGCTGATGGCCAGCCTCTCCGCGATCGCGGTGACTTATTTGTGGCGGCGGCCGCTCGTCGGCGATGCCGTTGCAGCACTGGCGAGGTTTTCGCAAATGCGCCGCCGATACTCGCGCTGACCCGCGTTCCGGCTCGCGTCAGCGCAGCCTGGCGGCGACCGTGGGCAAGGCCGCGATGTCAATGCCGTGGCGCGCCGCCTCGGCAATCAGCGCCGAGGCATCGTCGCCCGCGCGCAGTCGTGTCAGCGCCCACAGTAAGGTCGAACGGGTCCCGCTGCGGCAGTGCGCAACGACCGGCTGCGGAGCGGCGGCATCCAAGGCGGCGGCGAAGGCGTCGACATCGGCGCGCGACAGGCTCGCCGCGGTGATCGGGATATAGTGATAGGCGATCCCCTGAGCTTCGGCCAGTTTCCGCGCCTCGGCCGCGGACAATTGCCCGGGGTCTTCGCCGTCAGGCCGGTTGTTTATAATGGTGCGCACGCCGGCGCGCCCGAGCGCGTCGATGTCCGCCCGGTCGAGTTGGCCGGCGACACTCAAGCCGGGGGCCAAAGGAAGGAGCTCGGTTGTCATGCTGCGCTCTCCAGAACTGCGATCGATAAACTCGCAGCCGGAGCGGTCATGGTCACGCGAAAAATTAGGCGGCGAATTGGGGGCGCTGCATCAAGTCGCCGGCCCGGATCCAGAAGCGCTCGAGCCGGCGCAATGTGACAACCGCCGCCTGCAAATCTTCGGCCCCGACCATGGACCCGCCCAGCATTTCGGAATGCCGCCCGTACATCGCGGTTAGCGCGTCGCGCAATTTGCTACCCTTGTCGGTCAATTTCACATGGACGGAGCGGCGATCGTGCAGCGAACGTTGCTGCATCAGATATCCGTTCTCGACCATTTTCTTGACGTTATAAGAGACGTTTGAGCCCAGATAGCAGCCGCGGAGTGTGAGCTCGCCGACCGTCATCTCTGCTTCCCCGATATTGAATAGCATCATTCCCTGGACGTTGTTTATATCGTGGATGCCAAGTCCTTCCAGTTCAAGCTTTACGACTTCTAGAAAATGCCGATGCAGTCGCTCGATCAACGCAATAACTTCGAGATAATGGTTGTTCATACGGGAGCCTCGTGATTTGCGGTCCCGGCGAGATTAGCGGCGATCCGGTTAATCCTTCGTTTCAAATTTTAGCTTCTGACTTGGCGATAAAGCGATAGATCGCGGAAAAATCAAAACCGCCAGTGCCCTCATCGACAAACATCTGATAGAGCGCCGCCGCGGCGGCACCCATCGGGGTCGGTGCCGATACAGCTCCAGCCGCCTGTTGCGCCAGCCGCAGATCCTTCAGCATCATCGCCGCGGTAAAGCCTGCCGCGTAATCGCGGTTGGCGGGCGATGACGGCACAGGCCCAGGCACCGGGCAGTAACCTGTCAAGGCCCAACATTGTCCCGTCGATTTGCTGACGACGTCGAATAAAGTCTGCGGCGCCAGTCCGAGCTTCTGCCCCAATGTTAAAGCCTCGCAGACACCGATCATCGAGATCGCCAGCAACATATTGTTGCAGATCTTGACCGCCTGGCCGTTGCCCGCAGGACCGGTATGGACGATCGTGCGGCCCATCGCTTCGAGGATCGGCTGGGCGCGCGCAAAGGCAGCCGCTTCGCCGCCGACCATAAACGTCAATGTTGCCGCGGCGGCACCCGCGGTGCCTCCCGAGACCGGCGCATCGACAATGTCAAAGCCGGCCTCGCCCGCCGCCGCCGCGACCGCGCGCGCGGTGTCGACATCGATCGTCGAGCAATCGATCAGCAAGGCGTTTTTGCGGGCTCGACCCAAGATTCCGCTGTTGCCGAGATAGACCTCGCGCACCTGCGGCCCGGCCGGCAGCATCGTGATCACGATGTCCGCCGTCGCAATCGCTTCCGCGGCGGTTGCCGAAGCCCGCCCGCCCTTGGCCGCGAGTGCCGCCACAGCTGCCGGGACGATATCGTAGCCAGTCACTTGATGGCCGGCCTTGACGAGGTTCGCCGCCATCGGCGCGCCCATGTTCCCGAGCCCGATAAAGCCGATTGCCGTCATTGTCTCGTTTCCTCCTTCGGCGGATCAAGCCGCAATTCGTGATCGCCCAATGAAGCGAAATAGGCCTCGACCATCGCCTCATCGACCTCGGCGAGGGCGGCCGGCTGCCAGTGTGGGTTTTGATCCTTGTCGATCAAAAGGGCACGCACGCCCTCGTAAAAATCATGCGCCGCCATGAAGTGCTGCGTCATCCGGTATTCGAGCTGCAACGCCTGTTCGACATCGTAATCCCGGCCGACGGTCAGCTGGCGTAAGGTGACCTTGAGACTGGTCGGGGATTTGGCCATCAGCCCGGCCAGCGTCTCAGCCGCCCAGCCGCCATCTGGGCGTCCGGACTCAGCTTCGGCTGAGAGAGCGGCAAGGATCGCCTCAACCGTATCCCCGGCAAAGCAGCGGTCGATTACCGGCCGCAATGGCGCGAGCGGTGGCGGTCCCGGGTTGATCGCGAATTCGGCAAGGAGTGCTTCGGCCTGGGCGAACTCAAACCCGTTCTTCCACGCCATCCCCGCAAGCGCCGCCATGAGCGATGCGACCTGTTCTTGGTCGATGACATGCGTGGCAAACCCGCAATAGAGCGTGTCGCTCGCTTTGAGCCGTGCCCCGGTCAGCCCGAGATAGCGGCCAACCTTGCCCGGGCAGCGGTTCAAGAACCGCGTCGCCCCGACATCGGGAAAGAGCCCGATCGCAGTCTCCGGCATCGCGAACATTGTGCGCTCGGTCGCAATGCGAAAGGCGCCGTTGACCGAGATCCCGGCCCCGCCGCCCATCGTGATCCCATCGATAATCGCGATATAGGGCTTGGGAAAGCGATGGATATCGCGGATAAGCTCGTATTCCTCGCGAAAGAACGTGGCGGTCAAATCACGGTCGCGGCTGATCCCTCGTCCGGCTTCGTAAACCGCACGCACATCGCCACCGGCGCAAAAGGCCCGGCCACCGGCGCCCCGCACGACAACAGCATGCACCGCCGGGTCCGCGGCCCAGGTGGCGAGGGCCGGCGCGATCCGGCGATAGTTGGCGAGGGTCAGCGCGTTCAAGACCTGCGGCCGGTTGATCGTCAGGGTCGCAATCCCGCCGGCGCGGCCGAGCAGGATCTCGTCGGCATCACTCATTCGAGGGGCCGAGCAAGCGGCGGGCGATGATGACCCGCATGATCTCGTTGGTGCCTTCGAGGATCTGGTGCACGCGCACATCGCGCAGATAGCGCTCGATCGGAAAATCCTTGAGATAGCCGTAGCCGCCGAACAGCTGCAGCGCCTCGTTGCAAATGTGAAAACCGGCATCGGTAGCAAAGCGCTTGGCCATCGCACAGTGCATGACGGCTTGCGGATCGGCGGCATCGAGGCTTGCCGCGCCGCGCCAGACCATCAGCCGCGCCGCCTCGAGCTCGGTCGCCATGTCGGCGAGTTTGAATTGCAGCGCCTGGAAATCGGCGAGGCGGCCGTCCGAATTGGCGGCGCTCGCCGAGATGCGTGCGCGCCGCTTCGAGACAGGCGCGCGCCCCGCCCAATGAGCATGCCGCGATATTGAGCCGCCCGCCATCGAGCCCCATCATCGCGATCTTGAAGCCGTCGCCCTCCTGCCCAAGCCGGTTGGCGACCGGCACCCGGCAATCCTCGAAAATCACCATTGCCGTGGGCTGCGAGTTCCAGCCAAGCTTTTTCTCTTTCTTGCCGAACGACAGCCCCGGCGTGCCCTTTTCGACGACGAGGCAGGAGATGCCGTGCGCCCCCTCGCCGCCGGTTCGGACCATCGCGACATAGATGTCGCTGGCGCCGCCGCCCGAGATAAACGCCTTGGTGCCGTTCAGCACATAATCGTCGCCGTCGCGTCGGGCGCGCGTCGCCAACGCCGCGGCGTCCGAGCCGCTCCCGGGTTCGGTCAGGCAGTAGCTGGCAAGATGATCCATCCGTGTCAGCTTTGGCAAAAATCGGCCGCGCTGCTCGATGGTGCCAAAGCGGTCGATCATCCACGAGACCATGTTGTGGATCGACAGATACGCGGCGGTCGAAACGCAGGCGGCAGCCAATTCCTCGAACAGGATCGCGGCATCGATGCGGCCGAGCCCGCTGCCGCCGAATTCTTCGCGAACATAGATCGCGGCAAAGCCCAGCGCCGCGGCCCGCCGCAGCGCCTCGACCGGGAATTCCTGGCGCTCGTCCCAGCCCGGGGCTTGCGGCAGCCATTCCTCGCGGGCAAATACCCGCGCGGTCTCCTGAAACGCCCGCTGTTCGTCGGAAAGCGCAAAATCCATGGCGCGAATATAGCTGCAGCGGATTACCCTGCAACCAATCCAGGTTGTCTTGTCCCTCGAGGTCAGTCTTGGGCAGGAGCCTCAGCTAACCTCATGCCGGCCGGAAGAGGCTTGAAATGCCTCGACAGCGCCAGGCCTTGGCGCTGGTATGACGAGCCGATAGCGCTTCCATAAAGTCTATCCGGGCGAGCGATCAGCCGCTCATACACGAGTCGGCCAACGATTTGGCCGTGCTCGATCAGAAACGGCACCTCGTGCGCGCGGACCTCCAGCACCGCCCGGCTTCCCTTGCCTCCAGTCTCAGCCATGCCAAAGCCGGGATCAAAGAAACCCGCGTAATGCACCCGAAATTCGCCGACCAGGGTGTCATAGGCCAGCATTTCTGCGGCCTGGTCAGTCGGTATGGCGACCGCCTCACGCGACGCAAGGATATAGAAATCCTCCGGACCCAGGATTATCCCGTCGTTATTGGGCTTGAATACTGGATCCCAGAAGTCACGAAAATCATAGTAGTTATGTACATCGACATCGATTACCGGTGTATGCTTTTTTGCCTTGTATCCGACAAAGCCGCTCTGCAGCGTCCCGCTCACATCGACAGTAACGGCGAGACCGCCTTCGATCAATTCCCGGCTTATTGGCGAACCGGGAGACGCTATGTCAAAGCCGACCTCTTCATGCAGCCGACGCAGGGCGGCATTGCTTGAAGTTGGCCTCCCTCGGCGAACACGAAGTTGAACTAGTCTAGATCCCGTACGGACCAAAATACTAAATGACCGCGGGGATAGCTCTGCATAAAGCGGCCCGGAATAGTTAGACTTGATGGTATCGAATTCTGTTCCGTAATCGGTGATTACGCGCGCGAAGACGTTTAAGCGGCCGGTTGAACTTTTTGGATTGGCCGAACCCGAGGTGCGGTATCGGAGCGCTAGGTGCTCCAACAACGGAACGATGTAGACGCAGTCCTTTTCGAGGACGGCATCGTGGCGGAGATCGAGAGTATGAAGCGATAGATCGCGCAACTTTTCCGCGACCGTGTGGTCCGGGCCAGGAAGAAAGCTACAGCGAACCCGATGGGCTAGGTCTCCAAGGCGCAGATCGATGCTGGCCGGTTGAATCTGATCGTCAGCAATTGGTTTCAGCGACTGGATTTCGTGAGTACGTTCGATCGCGTCGCGCAATAATTGCGAGGGCAAGATCCCGGTAGCATGTTCAAGCTCTCTCGGTTGCGGAGGCGGGAACAGCTCGCCAGTCGACTGCTCGGGCTCGGGCATCGGGAACAGCACGGGGTCCATCGGTTCCGACATCGGTCACATATACGTCTGGATCAGCGCTCCTATCTAATCCCGCAAGACGACCCCGGAAACACCAGTGGCGCCTCGCACCTCATCATCGATTTGCGCTAACCTCACAGGCAAGTGCCGGCGGTCCGGCGCCAAGGCCAAGCGCGCAACCCGCGGCGGCGGCAATATTCGCGGTAGCTGCGTCTGCGCGCGGGATTTTGGCGATTGCAAACGGCCGTTTCCGCCCGACGGGCAGGGCTGATATAAAGACGGCTTGTTTCGGCGGGTGCGGCTCATGGTCCTGACAATCGTTCACCAAGCCGCCTTATGAGCGGCGACCTCAAATCGCTGCTGGCGATGGTCGCTGCCGGGCGCAGTTTGAGCGAGAGTGAGGCCGAAGCCGCCTTTGACATCATCATGAGCGGAGACGCGACGCCATCGCAGATGGGCGGCTTTTTGATGGCGCTGCGCGTGCGCGGCGAGACTGTCGACGAGATTACCGGGGCGGCCCGGATCATGCGCGCGAAGGCGGTGCCTATCGAGGCGCCGCCCGGGGCGATTGACACTTGCGGCACCGGCGGCGATGCTTCGGGCAGCTTCAACATATCGACGGCGAGCGCCTTGGTCGTCGCCGGCTGCGGTGTGCCTGTCGCCAAACATGGCAACCGAGCGCTGTCGTCGAAGTCGGGTTCGGCCGACGTCTTGACGGCGCTGGGTGTCAACATCGACGCCGATCTGGCCGTTGTCCATGCCTGCTTGTGGGAGGTCGGGATCGGCTTTCTGATGGCGCCGCGCCATCACAGCGCCACCCGCCATGTTGCTCCAACTCGTGTCGAACTCGGCACCCGGACGATCTTTAACCTGTTGGGTCCGCTGTCGAGCCCCGCCCTGGCGCGCCGCCAGTTGGTCGGCGTGTTCGCGCCCGAATGGGTGAGGCCGATGGCCGAGGTGCTCGGACGGCTGGGCGGCGAGCGGGCATGGGTGGTCCACGGCGACGGCCTCGACGAATTGACGACGGCTGGCCCGACAAAAGTCGCCGCGCTCGATCACGAGTGGGTCGAGACGTTCGAAGTCACTGCCGGCGACGCTGGTTTGCCGCCGGCGCGGCTCGAAGATCTGCGCGGCGGCGAGCCGGCCCTCAATGCCCGGCTGATGCAAGATTTGCTCGCGGGAGTGGGAGGACCGTTGCGTGATGTCGTGCTGCTGAATAGCGCCGCGGCCCTGTTGATCGCCGGACGCGCCGCCACTCTCTACGAGGGGGCCGAACTCGCTGCGCGCGCGATCGATTCGGGAGCGGCGCGCCAAATCCTCGAAGCTCTGGTCGCGCGCAGCAATTCGCCGGCGATAAAGTCGGTGGCCGCCCGGTGAGCGATGTGCTTGAGCGAATCTGCGCCGAGAAGCGCGCGCATGTCGCGCGTTTGAAATTGGATTGCGCGGAAGCGACATTGCTGGACCTCGTCGCCGAAAGTGCGCCGGTGCGGCCTTTCGCTGCCGCGATCGAGCGGCACTTGGCGCAAGGCCGTTACGGGCTGATCACCGAGATCAAGAAGGCTTCGCCGAGCGCCGGGCTGATCCGACCCGATTTCGACCCGGAGGCCCTCGCCCGCGGCTACGAGGAAGGCGGCGCCACCTGTCTCTCGGTGCTGACCGACGCCCCGTTCTTTCAAGGCAGTAACGATGATCTGCGGGCGGCGCGTGGAGCGACTTCGCTGCCAGTCCTACGCAAGGATTTCATTCTCGACGCCTATCAGGTTCTGGAGAGCCGGGTAATCGGGGCGGACTGCATATTGCTAATTATGGCGATGCTGTCCGACTGCGATGCTCGCGAGTTGGCTGCCGCCGCAGCCGAACTCGGCCTCGATGTGCTGGCGGAAGCGCATGATCAAGCGGAACTCGAGCGCGCCATGCTGCTTGGCTGCCGTCTGATCGGCATCAACAACCGCAATCTAAAGACGCTGAATGTCGATCTCGGTACGACCGAACAGCTGGCGAGTAGGGTGCCGTCCGACCGCATCGTCGTCGCCGAGAGCGGAATTCGCGGCCCCGACGATCTCGAGCGGCTGGCCGCGGCCGGCGCGAAATGTTTTCTCGTCGGCGAGACCTTGATGCGCGAGCCGGATGTGACCGCAGCGACGCGCCATTTGCTCGGCCTGCCCGAATTCACGCATCTCGATGCGCAGGGCCGCGCCCGCATGGTCGATGTCTCGGACAAGGACGAAACCGATCGCCTCGCCATAGCCGGCGCGCGGGTTGTTATGCGGCCGGAAACTCTGGAGCGGATCCGAACCGGCGACGTCGCGAAAGGCGATGTGCTCGCGGTGGCGAGACTGGCAGGGATCATGGCTGCCAAACGCACCGCCGAGTTGATCCCGCTATGTCATCCGCTGGCGTTGACCTCGGTGGAGGTCGATCTCGTCTGCGCGCCGGAAAAGAGCGCGGTCGAGATCACCGCCACTTGCCGCCTGCGCGGGAGAACCGGGGTTGAGATGGAAGCGCTGACGGCGGCCAGCATTGCGGCGCTGACGATCTACGATATGTGCAAAGCGGTTGATCGCGGCATGGTCGTCACCGATCTGCGCTTGTTGCGCAAATCCGGCGGCCGATCGGGCGATTGGGAGGCCAAGGCGTGATTTCGGTCGAAGAAGCTCTCCAACGCTTGTTGGCTCTGATCGAGACCTTGCCGCCCGAGCAGATCGCATTGCCTGACGGTCTCGGCCGGGTGCTTGCCGAGGATGTTGCCGCTCGCCGCACTCAGCCGCCCTTTGCCGTATCGGCAATGGATGGCTATGCGGTTCGCGCCGATGACCTCGGATCAATTCCTGCCGAGCTACGCATTGTTGCCGAGGTGCCGGCGGGGTCAGGCTTCGGCGGTCATGTCGGCCGGGGCGAAGCGGCGCGCATCTTTACCGGGGCGCCGATGCCGGCGGGTACCGATACGGTGATTATCCAGGAGGACACCGAACGCGAGGGCGATCGGGTGCGAGTGCTCGAAGCCGCGCAATGTGGGCGTTACGTGCGGCGGGAGGGCCTCGATTTCACCGACGGTGAGGTGTTGCTGAGGGCGGGACGTCGATTGACGGCACGCGATATCGGCCTCCTCGCGGCAATGAATCGGCCTTGGCTGTTCGTCCGCCGCCGGCCGCGCATCGGCATTTTGTCAACCGGTGACGAGATTGTCATGCCCGGTGAGCCGATCGGGCCGCATCAAATCGTCAGCTCGAACAGCCTCGCACTCGCCGCAATCGTGTCGGCTTGTGGCGGAATCGCAGTTTCGGTTGGCAACGCCCCGGACGATCCCGAGGCGCTGAGACGAATCGCTGGCGCCACACGTGGGGTCGATCTGTTGGTCACGACTGGCGGGGCGTCGGTCGGCGAGCATGATCTTGTGCGCGAGGCTTTAGCCACGGACGGGTTCGAACTCGATTTTTGGCAAATTGCGATGCGGCCTGGAAAACCGTTGATGGTCGGGCGGTATCACGCAACTCCGATGCTTGGCCTACCGGGCAATCCGGTCTCGACCTTTGTTTGCGCGGTGCTGTTCCTGGCGCCCGCTATCAAACGGCTCAGCGGCGATTTCACGACCGACGCATGGCAGTCAACTGCGCGCCTCGGCGCATCTGTCGCCACCAACGACCGGCGGCAAGATTACCTGCGCGCCCGACTTGCTCACGCCGCCGATGGCGTCGAGGAAGTCTTCCCGTTTGAAGTTCAGGACAGCTCGATGATGCGCCTCCTCGCGGCCGCCGATTGTTTGATCTTGCGCCCGCCCCATGCCCCCAGCGCGGAGGTCGGAGAGATGGTCCCAGTCATTCGTTTCCCGGGCGGTGCGTTACCAATCTGAGCAAGTCGGCCCGGACCAATTCGACCCTTTCGCACTACTTGACGAGGCAGGCGAACTAAAGTAGAACGTCAACGGCGTTTAGGATTCGTTCCGAGCTGCTGCAAAAGGGGTTCTCATGCTGACAGCAAAGCAGCGCGAATTGCTGATGTTTATCAATCAGCGGCTGACCGCGACAGGGGTGTCGCCGTCCTTTGACGAGATGAAGGACGCGCTGCGTCTGAAATCCAAATCAGGTATTCATCGACTGGTCAGCGGGCTGGAAGAACGCGGGTTTATTCGGCGGCTGCCGCATCGCGCGCGGGCGCTGGAAGTCGTCAAATTGCCCGAGGAGAGCGCTGCTCCGGCCGTTGACCGCGGCGGGTTCTCCGCCAAGGTGATCCGTGGGGATTTCAGGGCCTCATTGCCCGGGACGCCGGTAGCCCCCGATGTCGAGGCAGTCGAGCTGCCGCTATATGGCCGGATCGCGGCTGGTACGCCGATCGAGGCGTTGCGTGATCAGAACGCATCAATCGGCATACCGGCCAGCCTGCTCGGCCACACCGGAGAGCATTACGCACTCGAGGTTGCCGGCGACAGTATGGTCGAGGCGGGGATCCTCGATGGCGATACGGTGATCATCGAGCGCGGTGATACCGCCGAGAACGGCGCGGTGGTCGTGGCGTTGATCGACGAGCAGGAAGTGACGCTGAAACGCTTGCGGCGCCGGGGTGCCTCGATCGCGCTCGAACCTGCTAACAAAGCCTATGAAACCCGGATATTCGGTCCGGACCGGGTCAAGGTGCAGGGACGCCTCGTCGGCTTGCTGCGCCGCTACTGAGCGAGTCGTTCAAAACTGGCCGCGCAGCACGGCGAGGCAGAGCCGCCAAATCTGCAAGGGATCCGCGCGCCGTAAACCAGGATTGAACGGATCATAATCGGCTCGCCTGAGCCGATCCAACCAGTGATCGGCAATCTTGGCTGGCAGCAGCGCGGATAGGGCCGAGCGGGACACGACAGCGCCAGAGGACCGAGCCGCATTTAGGTGAGAATGCGCGTGCGCTGCGATCTCGGCGGTGACAGCGCGCAACGCCGGTGAGCCTCGGATCTGCTTTGGGTTGTTTTGGTCAAGCCGATAACGGGTGCGAAGCTCGGCGGGAATAAACGCCCTCCCAGCTGACATCCAGATCGGCAATGAGCGCAACATACCCGACAGCGCGAAAGCGATCCCGACATGCCGGGCAGCGGTCATGGCAATCTGCTGGCGCGCGCCTAGGATTTCGAGCGCGAGATAGACCAGGTGCGATGATGTTCCCTCGGCGTAGCTTTCGAGCGCCGCGAGATTGGCCGGCGGGTCATCTTCAAGATCGCGTTCGCGCGCATCGATCAGGTGGCTGAAATGGTCTCGGGTCAACCGGTATTCGCGGATGACTCCGGCGAGCGTCTCGACCACGGGCTGACGCCGCACCGGGATGCCCTCGTAGATGGCGGCGATATTCTCACGCCACCATTGGAGCCGGATTTGGCCCAGGGTTGGCTCGGTGACCGTCTCCCGCACCCTTGCAATCTCGTAGTTGAAGGCGTAAAGCGCAAACAGCGCTTCGCGGCGCGCGGCCGGGGCGAAAACCACCGTCTGGTACCGGTCGCGGTCGTGGCGCCGCACCAACGCCGCAACCGGCGTCAGCGTGTCCGCACCAGCGGAACGCTGCCCGGGAACCGGCGTTTTGTCACGCACCCTGTTCACCTAACCCGGGATGGTCATTATGGCTTTCGAACTGCCGCCCCTGCCCTACCCGAAAAATGCGCTCGAGCCGCACATCTCCGAGCGGACGATGGATTTTCACTACGGCAGGCACCATCAAGCCTATGTCACGAACCTGAACAACCTCGTCAAGGGCTCCCCGCTTGAGCAGCAATCGCTCGAGGAGATCATCAAGGCAACCGCCAAGGACGGTTCGAAGGCCGGTGTCTTCAACAACGCTGCGCAAGTGTGGAATCACACATTTTTCTGGCATTCAATGAAGCCGCAGGGTGGCGGCACGCCAAGCGGCGAGATTGCAGCGGCGATCACCCGGGATTGCGGCGGCCTCGACAAGTTCAAAGAACAGTTCAAGGCGGCGGCTGTGGGTCAGTTCGGCAGCGGCTGGGCTTGGCTTGTAGCCGCAGGAGGGCAGCTGAAGATCGTACCGACTCCCAATGCGGTAAACCCGCTAGCCGAAGGGCAGACCGCGCTGCTGACCTGCGATGTGTGGGAGCACGCCTACTATCTTGACTATCAGAACCGGCGTCCGGATTTTGTGCAAACCTTTATCGATCACCTGATCAATTGGGACTTTGCGGCCCAAAACCTCGCAAAAGCAAAATAACCGCCGCGATTACGACTGGACGACGCAAATCTAGAGGGCTGGCCTCAAGCCAGCCCTTTGGTATTTAAGTAAAATAACACTTGGATTTGATGGAGCCACCCGGCCGTGCATTCAAAGCAGCGGCCAGCGTGCGAGCCAGTATGGCGAGCTGCTAACTTGGGCCGACTTTACTCGGCCAAACAGTTCAATAGCTAAGAATCAACGTTCGTCGCCTGCAGCTAAATCATACCCAGGCATACGATAATTGTGCTCAGTTGGTATCTCGAACGGGATTGTCTCCAAAAAGACATACCCGACGAATTTTGTTTCTGTTAATCCAAGAAACCGACCCGACGCGACGTGGTCGAATTATTGACGCCGCACTCCGTAATCTGATCGTCTACATGCCGGAAGGGGACCGGAACTATGCACCAAGCAGGGGGATCAAGGCGCTTGTTTACAGCAAGCGGGCGCCGGGCGGTAACTTTTGCTGCAGCGCTGTTGGTCACGCCGATGGCATTGGCCTTAAACGGCCCGGCGGAGGCCATGGTTATCAACGTCAATTACGATAGCAGCGTCGGTAGTGCCCCGGCCGGGTTTACCAGCGCGTTTCAGAATGCCGTCAGTTTTTTCGATACGACATTTTCCAACCCGATCACCGTCAATATCGGGGTTGGCTGGGGCGAGGTCGGCGGTAGCACGATCTCGGCTGGAGCGCTTGGCGAAAGCGAAACCTATCTCGCCGGCTACTATAGCTACAGCCAGGTGCGCAACGCGCTGATCAGCGATGCGCGATCGTCGGCTGATAAGGCTGCGGTCGCGACGCTGGCAGTGGCCGACCCGACCGGCGGCAAGCGCGAACTGATGTCGACCTCAGAGGCCAAATCACTGGGCTTGTCGAGCTATAGCGGCACCGATGGGTTTGTCGGATTCGACAAAAGCTCGTCATGGACCTTCAATGCCAATAACCGGCAGGTCGGTGGCGCATTCGATTTCATCGGCGTCGCAGAACACGAAATTTCCGAGGTGCTGGGCCGGATGTCGGACCTCGGTACGATTGGCGGCACACTCGATCCGCTTGATCTGTTTCGCTACACCGGGTCGGGGACGCGGCAACTTACGGCCCCCTCGGGCTCACCATGCGGCTATTTCTCAATCAATGGCGGCGCGAGCGGCGTCAACGGCGGCGGGAACTTTAATTGCGGCAATGGCGGCGATCTCGGTGACTGGGCGCTCTCAGGAACTGACGCTTTCAATGCCGGCGCACCGCCGGGGATCGCGCTGCCGGTTTCGGGAACAGATCTGACCGAACTGGACGTGCTCGGCTACAATCTTTCCGGCCAGCAAACCGGCACCGCGCAAATCGCCGGCGGTGCTGCCGGCGTGCAAACAGCTCAGGCCGCCACCGCTGTGCCCGAACCGAGCACGTTGTCTCTGCTCGGAGCGGCGATGCTCGGTCTCGTACTGGCGCGGCGCGGGAGAAGCGCTTGATCGATCAATGCCGCGGCGGGTGGGCGCGGACGAATGCTTCATTGACGTCCGCACCCCAGCCCGGCCCGGTCGGCAATAGCAGCTCTCCGTCTTTTACGACCGGCGGCTTGGTGACGATGTCGTCCTTCCACGTCACGCCGTCGATATCGATCTCCATGACTTTGAAGTTGGGCGCCACGGCGCACATATGCGCGCTGATCAGTGAGCCGAGATGGCCGTTGAAATTGTGCGGGGCGATATTGACCTCGTAGGCATCGGCCATCGCCGCGATCTTCAGTGATTCGAGAATGCCGTTCCAGGCCACGTCGATGATCGCGTAATCGACCGATTGCTGCTCGAAATACGGCCGAAAGTTGCGCCGCCCATAGATCGATTCGAGTGACGCTATCGGCGTTCGCGCGGAGCGGCGGATCAGATTGAGGCCGGCCGGATCGTAAAGGTCGATCTCGAGCCACACCATATCGAGCGGCTCCAATGCCCGCGCCAATTTGATGTAACCGTCGATCTTGTAATTGAAGTTGGTGTCGAGATGCAGCCCGACATCGCGGCCGGCGCCGCGGCGGAAGGCCTCCAGCTGCGCCACCGCGGCATCGATGATGCGATGGTCGGCATTGAGCTCGGGAAAGCCCGGCGGATTGCCGGTGCCGGGACCGTACATATAGGCTTTGTCGCGGTCGAACCGGATCAAATTGGTCTTGAGCCCCTTAAAGCCTTTGCGCCTGACCTCCTCGCCGAGTGCCACGATATCGTCGAGCGAGCGCACCGGGTCGACCCCGGCCCACTCCTTGATCTTGTCGGCGTAGCGTGCGCGGTAGGTGCCGCAATGCGACCAGTAGAGCTGCAAGCGATCGCGCACCGGGCCGCCCAGCATTTCGTAGACCGGCACCCCCAATGCCTTGGCCTTGATGTCGACCAAGGCGTTTTCGATCGCTGCGATCGCCATCTGGTTGACCCGCCCGCCGCCTGCCGAGTTGCCGCATAGAGCAACGTCGAAATCGCCTCGACCGGCCGCGGGTCGCGGCCGATCAGAAAGCGGTCGGCAAGCTTGCGGATGACCCCGGTCAGCCCTTGCGCGCCGTAGCCTTCCATGTACTCGGACCAGCCGACGATACCGTCGTCGGTCGTGATCTTCAGAAATGAATTGACCCGCCAGCCGGCGTCACAATGCAAATCTTCGACCTTGACGATCTTCATCGGGCGATCCCTCGCGTGGCGTTGCTAAATTAATTGCTCGCCGATGATGATGCGCCGAGCGGCTGGCGTTTGCCAGAGCGGCGCGGTCGCTCGACCGCTTCGGATTATGGCGGCGTGCTTTGCGATCACAGCCCAGAACATCGCTTCGCAACCGGTTTCTCGCCCATCTGCGCGACCGCCTGCACGGCGAGCCATTGCCGTTGCGCATCGTGTTTTGGGATGGCGAGGCATTCGACTTCGCCAGAGAACCGCGGGTTTCGCTCGCGCTACATTCAAAACGGCTATTGCGGTTGTTTCTCACCGGCAATATGGGCCGCCTCGCGCAAGCCTACGTCGAGGGCGAACTCGGCGTCGAAGGGCGGATCGGGGATATCCTGCGCGTCGGCGTCGCACTCGCCGAACGCATCGGCAACCAGGCGATGTTGCGCCGCATCGGCCAGCTCGTCGGGCGACTACCGCAGCGGAATAGCAAACGCGCCGACGAAAGGGCGGTCCGTTATCATTACGACGTCTCGAACGATTTCTACCGGCTGTGGCTCGACCGGCACATGATCTACTCATGCGCCTATCTCGCGACCGGGACCGAAGAGCTCGACGCCGCGCAACAGCAAAAACTCGACCATATCTGCCATAAATTGCGGCTGCAGCGGGGTGATCGGCTGCTCGACATCGGCTGCGGCTGGGGTGGGTTATTGCGCTGGGCTGCGACGCATTACGGCATTTCTGGGCTCGGCATCACGCTGAGCCAACCGCAATGCGACGAGGCGCGCGAGCGCATCGCTGCGGCGGGCCTCGCCGACCGTGTCGAAATCCGTGTTGCCGATTACCGCGACCTCTCCGGCATTGCCGAGTTCGACAAGATCGTGTCGGTCGGCATGTACGAGCATGTCGGCATCGCCAATCTGCCGCTTTATTTCGCGACGATCGCGCGGCTGCTGCGCCCCGGCGGGATTGCCCTCAACCACGGCATTGTCAGCACCGACCGCGACGGCCACGCCAAAGGGCCGCCCGGCGGCGAGTTCATCGATCGCTATGTGTTTCCGGGGGGTGCGGTCCCGCACATTTCACACGCCTTGTACGAGATCGCCGGTAGCGGGCTCGAAATTCTCGACATCGAGGATTTGCGCCCGCATTACCCACTGACCCTGTGCCATTGGGTCCGCCGCCTCGAAGCGGCGCGCGAGGCGGCGATCGCCGCCGCCGGCATCGAGCGCTATCGCATCTGGCGAATGTACATGGCGGGCATGGCCTACGCGTTTGATCGCGGCTGGCTGTCGGTATGTCAAACGCTGGCGCAAAAGCCGCTTGCCGATGGCCCGGCGCCGCGTCCCTGGACCCGCCACTACCAGTATATCGCGGATCCCTCGCCGCCCTTGAGCTACGGTCCCGATTGGGACGGGCTTTGAGCGCCCTCCTAGCGCGGGACTTAGTATCCACCCAACCGATGTGAGCCAGCTCATCTCCGCGCGGTGATGTTTCGGCTATCCTGGCGCGATCCGGGGTCTGTGCCATCCGGAACGCAAGGAGCGATAACCCCGATGCCGATCAGCGCCGATATCCTCAACCGCCGCGCCACCCGCTTTGTCTTGTGGAGCCCGCGCCGGCAAAACGCGCCGCCGCAGCTAGTGATCGCCCGGCTGGTGCCCGGCAATCCGCCGACACTCGCGGAGATCCAGAGGCTCCCGCTCTCTTCCGCGCCGGACGCCGATGGATTGTTCGAAATCGCCGCCGCCGCCTGTGGGCTCACCGATGGCGCTGTCTATCACTATTGGTTCGAGGTCGACGACAGCCGGTCATCACAACAGCCGCCGGCGCGCATCGCGGTCACCGATCCGTTCGCCACCTCGGTCGATTGGCGCGTCTTTCCGCCGAATGTGACCGCGAACAACCAGCCGGCGGCGGTGATCCGCCATGTCGGGCAAGGCAGACTCGCCGATTCCGACCCCGGCGGTGAAGCCGCGGTATTCGCCGTTGCCGACATGCCAAACCGCCTCGCTACAAATAACCAGATCGTCATTTATGAATTGCCGACAGCCTGGGCATTGAGCCGGTCGCTGAACGAGCCCGAGCGCGACGTCGCCACATTTATCGATGTGGCGGCGCTGATCGATGATCAGATCGGCGGCGCCAATTTTTCCGATCTGTCGATGCTCAATGTCGGCCACGCCTATTTGGTGGATCTCGGCGTCAATGTCGCTCGAATTGCTGCCGCCGGCCGACAGCTTCTACAAGCGCGAATGGGGCTACGACACCTCGCACTACCTCGCCCCCGATTACGAACTGGGCTATCCCGAAGGCAATCTGTCGCCGACTGCTAACCGTGATCTGGCGCGTCTGGTCGAGGCCTGCCACCGCAATGGGCATTCGCTTTTTTATCGATGTGGTGATGGCGTTCGCCAAGGAGGAACCCTACAACCACATCGACGCGCCGGATTTCTGCATCGACAACCCGGACGCCGATCAGAACGATCCCGACGCGCTGAGTTCGGGTCGCTCCGACGGCTCGCGCAGTCCGCGCAACGGCTTTGGCAGCACATTGTGGCGTTATGCCAAACCGGTCACGACCTACGACCCGATTTCCGGGGAAGTCCAGCCGCTGTTCCCGGCACGCCAGCTGATGCTGACCTATTTGACGCGATGGATGCGCGATTTTCGCGTCGACGGCGTGCGCATGGACAGCGTCGAGAATGTCGCCAGTTGGGACTTCGTCCAATCCTTCAAAGATCGCGGCCGCGAACTGTTCCGCCAGCGCTGGAGCGATGCCGGGCTCGACCCGGCCAGCGGCGCCGATGCCCGGTTTCTTGTTGTCGGCGAAGAGCTGAGCCTGCCCGCCGGGCTGCTCCGCCAGAACCGGCTCGACGGGCTATGGAACGATGATTTTCAGGGCCGAGTGCGGGCCGCGATCCTCGGGCGAGAGCGCCGGCGGCGACGATTTTGAAGGGAATGTGCGCAAGGCGATCGACTGCCGGCTCGGCGGTGTCTTTGATGATGGCGCGCAGGCGGTCAATTACGTCACGAAGCACGATGTCGAGGGCTTCCGGCACGAGCGCTTGTTTACGATGCTGCGCAATCTGCCGGACGAACAAATCGAAAAGCGGATCAAGCTTGCCTTTGTCTGCCTGATGACCGCGGTCGGCATCCCGATGCTGCTCGCCGGCGAAGAATTTGCCGACCAGCACGATCTCTTTGACGTGAACGGCAATGTCACGCAAGGCGGCGGCAAGCAGGTCGATCCGGTCAATTTCGGGCGGCTGACCGCCGGCGCCAGCGACGACCGAGGGGGCAACCCCGACGGCTGGTACGCGCCGATGCGGCGGCGGATCCACGCCTATGTCAAGCAGCTGATCAAATTGCGGACAACGGCGCCGGCATTGGCGGTCAACGATACCGATTTCATCTGGTCGGATTTTGGCGACGGCAAGCGCGTCGTGACCTGGCGCCGTGGCGGACCGGCGGCCACGCCGATCATCGTGCTCGCCAATTTCTCCGACTTCGCCTCGGCACCCGGCGCCGATTATGTCGTTCCGACCTGGCCGGGTCCCGCGACCTCCCGGCAAGAAATGGGTCGAGGTCACCCAAGGGCGCGATGTCGATCCCGCCTTTGTCGGTCGCGAAGCGATCTTTTCGTGGGAGGCCAAGGTCTATACTTACATCGACGGCGGATAAGCACGGCTGACGTTACCTAAGGTATTCGCCCGACCGCCTTGCACACCCGCTAAACTCGGTCTAACCGCCGCACAGCGCCGGCTGGGCAAAGGCGAAATGCGCGAGCACCTCGGCGCGCGGGATCTCGTGCACGACAAAGACCAAACGGCTGCGGCGGTCGTCTGCGGGCCAGTCGGCGGGCCATTTATCGAGCCATTCGGGCGCGAACATCGCGTGCTGTGCTGCCTGCACCAATGCCGGCCGATCCGGACGATCGGAAAAGCGCACGATCCCTTTGACCCGCAACAAATCATTGCCGCGCTCGCGGGCGAGCCCGCCTAATGCACGGGCGAAATCGAGCCGGCTTACAGCACCGCCAAGACTGATCGCAAACGCGTCAATGCCGTGACTGTGCGCGGCGACCGGTTCGTCCGGCAAGGCCGGCGCTGCGGTCCGGCCGCCGGCATCGAACAGCAGCGCGCCGGGATCTCCGGCATCCCGCGCCACGACCCGACGGGCATGACCGTTCAGCCGATCGAGTTGGGCGGCGAGTTCCGGTGCGAGCGGCATCAGATCGGTCTTGCTGATGGCGAGCGTGTCCGCTAGTGCAGCCTGACGCGCTGCCTCCGGGAAGCGGTCGATGGTCGCCGCACCCGTGACGCTATCGACCATGGTCACGACCCCGGCGAGATGAAGGCAGTGATCAAGCATCGGATCAGCCCCGAGCGTGTAGAGGATCGGCGCCGGGTCGGCGAGCCCGGTGGTTTCGACAACGATGCGGCTGAACGCTCGGAGGTCCCCCGCTGCGCGCCGATCGAGCAAGTCGCGCAGGGTGCGGGCGAGATCCTCGCGCACCGCGCAGCACAGACAACCGCCGGGGAGTTCGACAACGCTGCCTTCGACAAAATCGACGAGATGGTGGTCGATCGCGATCTCGCCGATTTCGTTGATGATCACGGCAGTGTCGGCAAGTGCCGGCGAGACCAGCGCTCGACGCAACAGGGTGGTCTTGCCGCTGCCGAGAAACCCGGTCAGCACTGTCGTCGGGATTGTTTCGCTCGCAGGCATTTCTTAACCATTAAGGACGAGATATTCGCGCGGCGGTCGTTTCACGGCGATGGGCCTCCCGGCAAGTGCCGATAACTCGCCATGAAAATCGCAGCTTAAGCGATTGCATTCTTTGGTCTGCGTCTGCATCATGGCGGCCATAATCGCTCGGCATGGGCGGCGGGCAGGCGAGGAAATGCGGACGGTATCGTGTCGAGCACTTTGAGCAGCCACAGGGCTGCGGCAGATGGAGACCCCCTGCTCGAGGTCGCCGCGGTGTCAAAACATTTCGGCGGGGTGCGCGCGGTCGAGGACATTTCGCTGACGGTTCGCCGCGGCGGGCTGACCTCGATCATCGGCCCCAACGGCGCGGGAAAGACCTCGTTGCTCAACATCATCAGCGGATTTTACCAGCCCGATACCGGCTCGATCCGGTTCGAGGCTAAGGATATCACCGGAACGCGGCCTTCGGGTATCGCGGCCCTGGGCATCGCCCGCACCTTTCAAAACATCGCCCTGTTCAGCGGCATGACAGTCCTCGACAACATTATGCTCGGGCGGCATGTGCGGATGCGGGCCGGGCTGCTCTCGTCCTTCGTCTATTGGGGATTGGCGCAGCGCGAGGAAGTAGCCCATCGCGCCCGGGTCGAGGAATTGATCGAGTTTCTCGAACTCGAGGATTTGCGCAAGCAGCCGACGAGTGGCCTCGCTTATGGCTTGAGAAAGCGGGTCGAACTCGGCCGCGCGCTGGCATTGGATCCCAAACTCTTGCTGCTCGACGAACCGATGGGCGGCATGAACCAGGAAGAAAAGGAGGACATGGCGCGCTTTATTCTCGAAGTGAATCGGGAATGGGGCACCACAATCATCCTGATCGAGCACGACATGGCGGTGGTGATGGATATTTCCGAGCGCGTGGCGGTGCTCGATCATGGCCGCAAGATCGCCGACGGCACCCCGGACGAAGTGCAGCGCCATCCCGATGTAATCCGCGCCTATCTCGGCGGCGGCGCACAGCGCCAACGGGAGGCAGCGGCGTGAGCGGCGAGCGCGCATCTCGCGACACCGAGCACGACACGTTGCCGCGCCTGTTGAGCCGTAATGCGGCGACAATGGCGTCCAGGCCGGCGATCCGCGAAAAAACCCTTGGCATCTGGCAGACCTTTACCTGGGCCGAGTACGAACGCGAGGTGCTCGACT
The DNA here is from genome assembly GCA_963777435.1 of uncultured Alphaproteobacteria bacterium. Lineage (GTDB taxonomy): Bacteria > Pseudomonadota > Alphaproteobacteria > ATCC43930 > CGMCC-115725 > AP-15. The sequence goes on along the minus strand of CAVZQT010000002.1, from coordinate 485,312 downwards.
TTGCGCTCGGGCTCGCGGCCCATGGCTTTCGTCGCGGCGACAAGCTCGCCGTCATCGGCGACAACCGCCCGCGGCTTTACTGGGCGCAATTGGCGGCGCACTGCCTCGGCGGCATCGCGGTGCCGATCTATCAGGACGCGATCGCAACCGAGATGGCCTATGTCCTCGACCACGCCGAAATCCGGGTGGTCGTGGCCGAGAACCAGGAGCAAATCGACAAGATCCTGTCATTGCGGGCGCGGCTGCCCTCGCTCGAGCTGATTGTTTACGACGACCCGCGCGGCATGCGGCATTACCCGGCGTCTGCGCTCGAAGCCTTTGACCAGATCCAGGTGGCCGGCCGCGAGCTCGGCAAATCCCACCCCGGTTATGTCGAGGGTGAGATCGACAAGGGTCGCGCCGACGACGTAGCGCTGCTGACCTATACCTCCGGCACGACGGGTAACCCCAAAGGGGTAATGCTGTCGCACGCCAATCTGTTGGCCGCGGCCAAAGGGTTTGTCGCCGCCGAGGATATCCGCCCGACCGATAACATCCTCTCCTACCTGCCGATGGCGTGGATTGGCGAATCGCTGTTCTCGTTGGTCCTGACTTTGCTCGTCGGCTTCGCCTGCAATTGCCCGGAGCGTCCGGAGACGGTGCAGCGCGATTTGCGAGAGCTCGGCCCGACAGTGGCCTTGGCGCCGCCGCGGATTTGGGAAAACTTGCTGACCCAATTGCGGGTCCGGGCCGCCGACGCGTCGCCGATCAAGCGCCGGACTTTCGAATTTTTTCGCGGTCTCGCCGAGCGGGCCGAAGCCGCGCGGGCCGCCGGTGAACGCCTTTCGCTGTCGCTGCGCCTTGGCCTGATGATTGGTGAAGTTCTGGTGTACGGCCCGGTGCGAGACCAGCTGGGTCTCGGCCGGGCGCGCTGGGCCTATACCGGGGGCGCGCCGCTTGGGGCCGATACGTTTCGCTTTTTTCGCGCTTTCGGCGTCAATTTGAAGCAGGTCTGGGGCTCGACCGAATTGTCGGGGCTCGCCGCGCTGCAGCGCGATAGCGAAGTCGATCCGGACAGCGTCGGTCCCGCCATTCCGGGCGCCGAAATCCGGATCGGCGAGACCGGCGAGGTGATGGTCCGCTCGCCAGCGGTGTTTCAGGGCTACTACAGGCAGCCGGAGGCCACGCGCGAGGCGGTTGACGCCGAGGGCTGGTTCCGCACCGGCGATTGCGGTTATGTCGATCGCCGCGGCCATCTCGTGGTCGTCGACCGGGCCCGCGATGTCGGCAAGCTCGCCGACGGCACGCCGTTTGCGCCGCAATTCGTCGAAAACAAGCTCAAATACAGTGCGTATATCGCCGAGGCGGTGGCGTTTGGCGACCAGCGCCCGTTTGTCGCTGCGATGATCGCGATCGACCTCGGCACCGTCGGCAATTGGGCCGAGCGCCACAACCTCGCCTACACCTCGTTCCAGGATCTGAGCGCGAAGCCGGAAATTCGCCGGTTGATCGCCGACGAGATCGCGCGCTGTAACGCCGGCTTGCCGGCCGCCGCCCGCATTCGCCGCTTCATGCTGCTTGGCAAGGAGTTTGACGCCGACGACAGCGAGATCACCCGAACTCGCAAGGTCCGCCGCCGCTTTATCGCCGAAAAATATACCGCGGCTGTCGAGGCGATTTACAGCGATGAAGATGCGGTCGAATTGGTGACCGAGATCACCTATGAGGACGGCCGCAAGGGTCGGCTCGAAACCCGGCTCGCGATCGACACAATCCCCGGCGAGGAAATGCCGGCGCGTGTCCCAGCCTACGCCTGAGCAATGTCCATGCTCGGGATTGATTGGCAGTTTACCCTCGTCCTGTTGACAAACGGTGTGTTGATCGGCCTTATGTACTCGCTGATCGCACTTGGGTTTGTGCTGATCTACAAGGCCACCGACGCGATCAATTTCGCGCAAGGCGAATTTGTCATGTTCGCCGGTTTTATCGCCGCGGGCGCCGCGGCAATGGCCGGGCTGCCATTCTGGGTCGCGGCATTGCTCTCGATAGGCGGCATGGTGGCGCTCGGCTTTGGCATCGAGCGCGCCGTGCTGCGGCCGCTGATCGGACGCCCGATCATTGCTGTCGTGATGGCGACGATCGGTCTTGCGGCGGTGCTTCGGGGTCTCGCCGTCCTGATATTCGGGGCTGGAACCCAGGCCATTGTAATGCCGATCGGCGACACCCCGTTCTTTTTGGGCCCGGTCATGCTGCCGCGCGTGCAGCTTGTTGGCGCCGGCGTAAGCATCGTTTTCTTGTCCACCTTCAGCTGGTTTTTTCTAAAGAGCCGGATGGGCATCGCAATGCGCTCGGTTGCCGACAACCAGCAAGTGGCGATGGCGATGGGAATCAATGTCCAGCGCTATTTTGCTTTTGCCTGGGCGCTCGCCGGCGTCGTTTCAGCCTTGGGCGGCATCGTTTGGGGGGCGATGCTCGGGGTCGACAATCAACTCGCTCTGGTAGGGCTGAAGGTCTTCCCGGTGGTGATCCTGGGCGGACTCGACTCGATCGTTGGCGCCGTCCTCGGCGGTTTGATTGTCGGCGTTGTCGAGAACCTGGCAGCCGGCTACCTCGATCCGCTGGTCGGTGGCGGCACCAAGGACTTTGCCCCTTATGTCCTGATGATCGCGGTGCTGATGATCCGGCCCGAAGGCATTTTTGGGCGCCGTCGGATCGAGCGCGTGTAGACCAAGGCGAGACCAATGTTCCATCGCGAAGCCGGCGTCTACAAGACCAGTTATGCCGCCGACATGTCGTTGTTTCCGCTGCCGATCGCCCGCTGGGCAGTGGCGGCCTTTGCCGGTCTGTTTATTGTCGTGGCGCCACTGACTCTTTCTGTTTACTACGTCTCGCTATTAAATTTATGCCTGATCGCAATTGTCGGCGCGCTCGGGCTCAATATCCTTGTCGGCTATACGGGGCAAATCTCAATCGGCGCCGGCGCCTTTATGTCGGTTGGTGCCTACACTGCCGCCAATTTGATCGTGCGGCTTGGCATGCCGTTCTGGATCACAATCCCGGCCGGCGGCCTGATGGCGGCGCTGATCGGGATCATCGTCGGCATCCCGTCATTGCGCATCAAGGGAATTTATCTGGCGATCGCTACGCTTGCGGCGCAGCTGATCATCGAATGGACGATTAATCATGTCCAGTGGATATCGGGCGGCGTGCAATCGTCGATCGAAATCCCGCGCCCCTCGATTTTCGGCACTCGGATCACCAGCGAGGCAGGTATCTATCTGTTTTTGATGTTTTTCGCGGTCCTGGCGATCGTTGCTACGTTGAACTTGGTCCGCAGCCGCATTGGACGCGCCTTTATTGCCATTCGTGATCAGGACATCGCTGCCGAGATCATCGGCATCAATATTTTCCGATACAAGCTCTATGCTTTTGCGATCTCGTCATTCTATGCCGGGGTGGCCGGCGTGTTGGAGAGCTATTATCTGGGCCTCGCCAATTATGAGCAGTTTCAGATAGACGTCTCGATCGACTATCTGGCGATGGTCATTATCGGCGGGCTCGGTTCGGTCCTAGGGTCGATCTATGGCGCGGTTTTTGTCACCCTGCTGCCGATCGTTACCCGCTGGGCATTGCAATCTTTTGGCAGTCTGTTCTTTTCGCAGGCTGACCTTCACAGTACCATTCCCAGTCTGCGGCTGGTGATCTTCGGGGCTCTGATCATCTTCTTTTTGATCGTCGAGCCAGAGGGCTTGGCGCGGTTATGGCGGAACGTGCGCAATTACTTCCGGCTTTGGCCATTTTCTTATTAACTGCTGGGAGCGAAGGGAGAACCTAGATGAGACGTCTGCCTTATAATGTATTGGCGCTCGCAATTGGCGCCGCGATCGGGTTGGGGGTCGCCGCCACCGCGATGGCCCAGGACAAGAAAATCGTCGACGGGGTGATGTGTGACCGCACTGGCGCGACACAGATCGTCGGCACCGTGTTGTGCCCGGCGATGCACGATTATTTCAACTTGATCAACTCCGAGGGCGGTATCGACGGGTACAAGATCGAGCACCCCGAAATCGATATGCAATACAAGGTGCCGCCTGCGGTCGAGGCTTATGAGCGCTTCAAACAGCAGGGCGCCGTCGTCCTGACGACGTATGGCACACCCCAGACTCATGCGCTCAACGAAAGGATTGAACAGGACAAGATCGCCGATACGACTCCCGGGTTTGGCATTGCCGCGGCGGCGGATGGCCAGCACTACCCTTATCTGTTCCCGATTGCCGCCAGTTACTTCTCGCAGGGTGCGGCCGCCGTTAAATTCGCAAAGGACCAGCTTGGCGGCAATCTCAAAGGGAAAAAGATAGCGTACGTCTATTACGACAATCCCGCCGGCAAGGAGCCTCTGCCGGTTATCGAGGCATTGCAAAAGCAGGAAGGGTTTGAGCTTCGCACCTTCGCGGTCCCGCCGCCGGGCGTCGAGATGGGCGCGCAGATCATCGACATTACACAGCGCTACCACCCCGATTTCGTACTCGCTCACCTCTTTGGACGCTCGCCTTCGGTGGCGATCAAGGAGCTAAAGCGTAACGGTTATCCGCTCTCGAAGGTGCTCGGCTTTGTCTGGGCGGGGGCCGAGGCCGATATCAAGGCCGCCGGGGGCTGGGGCATCGCGCAGGGCTATAACGCGCTCCAGTTCGCCGGCGCCGGCGACGACTATCCGGTCCGCCAAAAAATCCGGGATATGTACAAGAAGGAAGGCAAGTCAGCCCCGGAAACAATGGACGACACCGTCGTCTATAACCGCGGCCTGTTGCAGGCGGCAGTACAAGTCGAAGGTTTGCGCAATGCGTTAAAGATCAGCAACGGCAAGCCGCCGACCGGGACCGATGTCAAAAAGGGTTTCGAGCGAATCAAGGACATGACGCTTGGCGGGTTGGTGCCGCCTTTGCAGATCACGCCCGAAGATCACGAGGGTGGCGGCTGGGTTAAGGTCTTTACGGTCAAAGGCAACGGTTTTGTCCCGGCAACCGACTGGTTCCGCGCCTACAGGGAGGTTGTGTGGAACGCAGTCAAGACCGCCGAGAAGACCGAGTAGAGCGCCCGGCCAAAGGGCAAGCGTCCGAGGCTGGCTGTGCTCGCGCTTAACAACATCGAGGTCGTCTATGATGGCGTCATCTTGGTGTTGAAGGGCGTTTCGTTGACCGCCGAGGAGGGCCATATCACGACCCTGCTCGGCGCCAACGGGGCGGGCAAGACGACCACCTTGAAGGCGATTTCGGGTTTACTGCGCAGCGAGCGCGGCGAGGTCACCAAGGGGACCGTCGAACTCGATGGCGACAGGCTCGACCGGCTGGCGCCGCATGACGTGGTGCGCCGCGGCGTCGCCCAGGTATTCGAGGGCAGGCGAGTCTTCGAAAACCTGACGGTCGAGGAAAATCTTGTCGCCGGGGCGCATATCCGGCGCGATTTTAATCGCGTGCGCCAGGCGATCGACGGCATCTTCGACACCTTTCCGGTGCTAAAGGAGCGCCGCCATCAGGCCTCGGGCTATCTGTCGGGCGGCGAGCAGCAGATGCTGGTGATCGGCCGCGCCTTGATGTGCGAGCCCAAGGTGATCCTGCTCGACGAGCCCTCGCTCGGGCTAGCGCCGCTATTGGTGGCGGAGATCTTCGGCATCATTCGCGGCCTGCGCGAGGAGCGCGGGCTGACGGTTTTATTGGTCGAGCAGAACGCGGCATTGGCGCTCGACATCGCCGATCACGGCTACGTCATGGAAAATGGCCGGATCGTGCTCGAAGGCCCAGCCGAGGCGTTGCGTCAGAATTCGGACATCAAGGAATTCTACCTCGGTCTCAACGAGGCCGGCGCCCGCAAATCGTATCGCGACCTCAAGCATTACCGGCGCCGCAAACGCTGGCTGTCGTGAGCAAGGTCGGGAGGGCCACCGCGCATCGCTGGGAACTGGCCTACCATTACGCGATCACCGGCGGAGTGCCGCGCCGGTCTCTATGGGTAGCGCTGATCGTCGGAAGTATCCTCAATCTGATCAACCAGGGTGACAAGATTTTCTCAGAGCAGCCCGTGGATGTCGCCAAGCTGGCGCTGACCTATCTCGTGCCGTATTTCGTCAGCACCTATGGAGCGGTGTCGTTCCGGCTTCAAGTTGATCGGCGCGATCGGACGCATCCGACCTGATCGCAGGAGGCGCTTAATGGCAGCGAGCCCGTCGACAACACTTCCGCGCGTGGCCGTGATCGGCACCGGCGGCACGATCTCCTCTCTGGGAGCGTCAAGCCTCGATGTGCTCGATTATCCCGATTTCGGGCAGAAGCTCACCGCCGAGGCGCTGCTCGATCGCTTCCCGGAAACCCGGCTCGTCGCCGATCCGGTTCCGGTCACCGTTCGCCAAGTCGGCAGCACCGACATCGGGCCTCCCGAATGGCTCGAATTGCGCGCGCTGATCCACAAGATCGCGCGTGACGAGCCCGCCACCGCCGGTTTTGTCATCACCCACGGCACCGCGACCCTGGAAGAGACCGCGTTTTTTCTAAACCTGACGCTCGCAGTCAATCAGCCGGTGGTCTTGGTCGGCGCCCAGAGGCCGGCGAGCGCGCTCGGTACCGATGCCGGCATGAATCTGGTCAACGCATTGCGTCTCGCCGGCTCAGAGGCGGCGCATGGCAAAGGTGTGCTCGTGCTCCTCAATGACGAGATCAACGCGGCGCGCGATGTCGTCAAAACCTCGACCTATCGGGTGCAGACTTTCCGGTCGTTCGATTTTGGCGCGCTCGGCCATGTCGATGGCGATGGAGTGCATTTCTACCGGGCGCCGTTGGGCGCTCATATGCCCGATGGTGCGTTCGCGACGAGCGATCTCAAGGAACCCCTGCCGCGGGTCGACATCATTTATTCATACGCCGGCGCCGATGGAGCGCTGGTCGAAGCGGCGGTCGCAGCCGGCGCCCGCGGTTTAGTGTCGGCCGGGTTCGCGCCGGGCAGCCCGACCCCCGCTCAGCGGGCGGCGTTCGAGCGCGCGCTGAAGGCCGGCGTTGTTGTCGTCCAATGCACCCGCGCCGCCAGCGGCCGGGTAGCGCCACGCCGCCGATTGCGCGAGTTGGGGACCGTCGCCGGCGAGGATCTGAGCCCGCAAAAGGCGCGCATCCTGCTGATGCTGGCATTGACCACGACCAGCGATGTCGCTGCGATCCAGCAGCTGTTCCAGTCCTGCTGAGTTAACCCGGAGCTCAGGACAGTTCGTCATTCGGCAATAATCCGCTGTCGACCAGGGTGCGCAATAGCCCGCGCAACTGGGCGGCGCGTTCAAGACCAAACCCGGTCTCGAAATCGCCCTGGGCTTCGACCCACGCCCGCCGCGCTTCCTTATGGCGCGCCTCACCCGCCTCGGTCAGCCGCAACTCCTTGATGCGCCGATCCGAGCGGCCTGGGGTGATGGTGATCAGACCGTCGCGTTCGAGTGGCCGGATGTTGCGGCCGAGCGTCGTGCGGTCCATGACGAGTTCGGCCGCCAGTTCGTTGATCGTCATCGGCCCGAGCCGCTTTAGGCGCGCAAGTATGCCATATTGGCTGGTGCGGAGCCCCGCTTGGGCGAGGTGTCGGTCGTAAAGCTGCGTCACGTAGCGCGCGGCTTGGCGCACCGCGAGGCAGTTGCAATCCGTCAAATTCGGCTGTCGCTCGGCGGACAGTGGCGCGCCCAAATTCCGGTTCCTCCTCAAGAGCGATCTAGGAACATGCGCAGGCTTGTCAACGGTTTTCACCTTCCCCGTTAATTGTGCGCTAAGCCCCCGCGGGCAGTGACAAGTTCTTCTCTAAGAATCTTCGATTATGCGGGCGGGGCTAAAGCCCGCATGCACGCGCCAGCGATCATGATCGAGGAAAGGCTGCGGCGATGATAGCCGAGGATGGGTGACGAAGCGCCCCGCCGCAGGGCTATGGGCTTTAACTGTAACGGTTCTGTGCCAGTTCTAATCGTTAACGGTGGCGCGATTAAATCATTATGCGATTGGCTGGGCCTGAAAGCGCCGGGTGGAAATTCTAGATAGTTGCGGTCCTCGCATAACAGGTAGAAACGGGACAGGATGAAATATTGTTGACTAATGACTCGGCTGACGTCTTCTAATAAGCTGATCATATTGCCGTGAAGCAATCGAGAAGCACCTTTTTGAGACTGGGTGTCTGTCCTGTTTCGCATTAGGAAGTCTTGTTGCAGCGCACAATACATGGGGACTCCTCACGGAAGCGCCGGAGAAGGCCATGACGCCTGAAAGTTTTTCGACACGGTCACTCGGTCCGCGCGATCAGCTGGAAGCTTGGCGCGAGTGGTTCCTACCTGTCCTCGACATCGTGCCAAAGCAACCGCACGACAGCGGGTTTCTCGCTGAGACGCATTTATGGGGGCTGGGCGGCCTCGCGATGAGCCGGACAGTGGCGCCACCTGTCGACGTTACGCGCATGAAAGGCAACCTCAGGCGCGACCCGGTCGATCACTGGGTGATCAGCTATTGCGCTCAGGGCGCGCACTCCGCCAAGACGGCGAGGCGGATGGTTGAAGTTCCACCCCGAGTGCCTTTCGTCTGGTCGCTCGGAGAAGAGTTTGAGCACGAGCGGACTCATGTTGACCGGATTTAGTTTTTCTTACCCCGAGACCTGTTCCGCGACATCACCCCGCTTCTCGATGCTGCTTGCGGATTGGCCCTGGATACGCCGCTCGGGCGTCTGCTAGGGGACTACATGTTGGCGCTCGAGCGCCGCTTGCCGACGATAACCGAGGCCGATTTTCCCCAGCTCAAGGACGCGGTTCAGGCGATCGTCGCTGCGGCGGTCGCGCCAACGGCCGAGCGTGTCGAAATTGCCAGCCGGCAAATTGATCTCGGCCGCATGGAGCGGGTGCGGCAGGTTGTCCGCCGGCACCTGCGGACTCCGACATTGGGCCCCCAAGCTTTATGCCGGCTTGTCGGTATGTCCCGCTCCAACCTCTATCGGTTGTTCGAAACGAGCGGGGGAGTAGCGCAATTTATTAGGAGCCAGCGCCTGCTCGAGGCCCACGCGATCCTTACTACTCCCTCCAATGCCCAATCGATTTCGGCGCTCGCCGAGGATCTTTGCTTTGCCGATGCTTCGAGCTTTAGCCGGGCCTTTAGGCGAGAATTCGGCAGTAGTCCCAGTGACGTGCGCGCGGCGGCCATCGCCGGGCTGGCGCCACTCGGACTTCCACAACGGCGGGTGCTGTCAGAACGTTCGGATTTCAGCGAACTTCTTCGCGGATTTTAATGGCCATTAAAAAAGGCAATACGGCAACGTTTTGGATCTGAATGACTGACCGGCAATTGTCGGGGCATGCCGCATATCAAGGCATGTTCGCGATCGCTCACGACAGCAGAGATTGCCAATAAGATTGGGACGCTCGTCCCCGAATTGGGATGCCAGGCTCATCCCAGGTGCCGGCGCCGGGGCTACATTGCTCGTGAAGTTTTGAGCACTTCGCCGCGGCGGGATTTCGGCTGTGGCGGTTGGAATTATCGCTTGAAGGAGACCGCACCATGAAACAGCAATTTACAAGCGCAGGGCTGGCGGCGCTTACGGCTGCCGCTTTGATCGTCGCGCCAGTCGCCTATGCCCTCGCGGCGACCCCAATGGAGCAGGCAGAGCTGTCGGGGCTGAGCTCCGAGATGCAGGCCCAGGTTAAAGCCAGAGCCGTCGGCGGCAACTCGGTCACTGAGGTCCTGCAGGTGATGCTGCTCAACAACATCAAGATAAAGCACGAGGCGAGTCAGATCGTCGCTCTCGATTGGACAAAGGGCGTGGCAGTCGTTCAGCTGCCGAGCGGCGGCATGGCGGTCGTCCATTTCAATCCCAGAACGCTGCAAATCGAAAGTTAGATCGCCTACGCGGCGCGAGCGACAGCGGGGCAGCGGGCGCCAGCATATCCCCACCCCGATTTATTAGGAGGATCGAGCGTTGTCCGATCTGCTCGTCATCGAATTCCCGAGCGAGGAAAAAGCGGAAGGCGTCCGCGAGACGTTGTTATCCATGCAGCAGGAATATCTGATCGAATTGGGAGATGCGGTCGTTGCGGTCAAGGACGCAAACGGGCGCATCAAGCTAAATCAGCTGTTCCAGCCCGTCAAAACCGGCGCGGTCTCCGGCTTGTTCTGGGGCTCGCTGATCGGATTGCTGTTTTTGAACCCGTTGGCCGGGGCTGCGATTGGCGCTGCTTCTGGAGCGATCGGCGGCAAGCTGACCGATCTCGGCATCAACGACAATTTTATGAAGGAGGCGGCGCGGACCTTGCAGTCCGGTAATGCCGCACTGTTCCTGCTGATCCGAAAAATGACGACCGACAAGGTGCTCACGGCACTGCGTGGCGCCGGCGGCACGGTGCTGCGCAGTTCGTTCGACGAGACCAAAGAGGAGGCATTGCAGGCGGCACTTGCCGGAGTGCAGCAAGCGTCGGCTGCGGCATGAGAGCAGCGTGTCATACCTATGGTAGGTCTTGGCGTTGGGGGCTTCCCAATGCGATCGCGCTCAGGTTCAACTTCTTTTAACAGCGGCTCTCCCGCTGACAATCTCAATGCGTTTGGAAGGAATGACGCCATGAAGCATTTCCTGGTAGGTCTGATTGCGGTAGCCGCGCTGACGATATCGCTACAGGCCGGCGCACAAACGGCTCCGCCAGCGCCGACGCCGCCCGGCGCCGCGCCCGCGCAGCAGCTGAATCGCATGTCGGTCGGCGGCAGAGCAACGTCGGAGCGGGGCGCGACCGGATCGGCGGCGCGCGCCCACCAACGCCACTACGCCACCCACCCTGCGAATAACGCATCGGCTGGCACCAAGCCGATCAACTGAACGGCACGAGTTCTCCACTGCACAGTCGACGAGCCCAACGAGATCAATCGGCCACGAGATGGATCGGAGGTCCGTCAATGGGGAATGAGAACTGTAGGGAATTTCGATCGCCAACAAAAAAATGACCGGCGATGGCACCTCATTGGGACGAGAGGACTGACATGTTGTTTCCAGGCGGTTTCACTTTCCCTAACTTTTTGACCGATGTTTTTTCGATATTCATTTTCGTTCTATGGTTCTGGTTGCTTATTACAGTCTTCGGCGACCTGTTCCGCCGACGCGACGTGTCCGGCCTCGGCAAGGCGTTATGGGTGATATTTCTGGTTGTGTTGCCGTATATCGGAGTCTTCATCTACTTGATTTCGCAAGGCCGCGGGATGGCAGAGCGACGTAATCAGCAAGCCCAGCAGGCGCGCGAGGAGCTGCGCCAGGTGGTCGGCTATAGCGTGGCCGATGAACTAGAGAAACTCGAACGGCTGAAGAATTCGAACATGATCTCCAGCGACGAATACTCACGGCTGCGCGCCCGCGCCGTGCAGTAATTCCACTATTCGATCTATGCGAGGGGTGACGCAACGATGAAGTCATATACTTTCATTCTCTTGGCGGGCGTAATGGCGCTAAGTGCCTGCGCGCAGACGCCGATGGGATCCACCGTTCCGGTGATGCCAGGCCCGAACAAATCGCTCGCAGCTTTCCAAAACGATCAAGCGACGTGTCAGCAGTTCGCCCAGCAGGCCGTGGCAGACCAAGTGCAGGGCGCTAATCTACGCGGGCTCGGTACGGCGGCGCTGACGACGGCGCTGGGTGCAGGATTGGGCGGGGCGATTGGCGGTGGCCGGGGTGCGGGTATTGGCGCGGCCAGCGGCGCGCTTGCCGGAACAGGGATAGGAGCGGCCCGATCTTCCAACGCCCAAATGTCGATCCAAGCCCAGTTCGACAATGCCTTTGCCGCCTGTATGTTCAGTCTCGGCAATACGGTGCCCGGCATGGGGCCACGATGATCACCGCCGCGTCACGAGAGCAATGGCGCGCCGACGATCGGCCTCTACGGTTCTGCTCGCTGAGAATCCGGACATGATCGCCAATGAGGGTATTTGCCGCTGCGCGCTTAGCGGGTCGCTAAGCCGCCAAATGATTGGGACGCTGGGCATAGTTTTGGGACTACCCGCCCGAGACTATCGGTATAACAACGTTTAAGTACAATCCGCAGCAAAGACGCTGCGCAAGGCCGCACTGCGGTGCCACTCCGCAGAAGAGTGGTGGGCCTTGGGAGGAAGTTCGATCACCGGATAGAAGCAAGCCGGCGATTGCACCCTCTCGCAATTGGAGGGACTCGACGTGACGGCGCAAACGGCTGAAACTGTACACGCAGTACAAACACAAAAATTTTCGCTGTTCGCGCTAACCGCGATGGTGGTCGGCTCGATGGTCGGCGCCGGGATTTTCTCGCTGCCAAGAGCCTTTGCCACCGCGACCGGTCCGTTCGGCGCGATCATCGCCTGGATTATAGCCGCGGGCGGGATGTACTTTCTGGCGCGCGTGTTTCAGGCGTTGGCCGAACGCAAGCCCGATCTCGACGCCGGGGTTTACGCCTACGCCAAGGCCGGGTTTGGCGACTATCTCGGGTTCCTGTCCGCGTTCGGCTATTTTGTCAGCGCGTGCCTTGGCAACACATTTTACTGGGTGCTGATCAAGTCGACGCTCGGCGCGTTTTTCCCGATATTCGGTAACGGCGACACGCTAGCGGCGGTACTGGTTTCGTCGATCTGCATCTGGATCTTTCACTTCACGGTACTGCGTGGAGTCCAGCAGGCCGCCGCCATCAACAAAGTCGTCACGGTCGCCAAGGTCATCCCGATCCTGCTGTTCATCGTGATCCTGGCGGTTTCGTTCAAAGGGCATTTATTTGCCGCGAACTTTTGGGGCGGCGAAGGGATGCCTGCGACGAGCCTGTTCGAGCAGGTCCGCGGGACGATGCTCGTCACCGTATTCGTCTTCATCGGCATCGAGGGCGCCAGCGTCTATTCGCGCTATGCCCGAACCCGCGCCGATGTCGGCACCGCCACGATTGCCGGCTTCATCGGCGTGACCGCGCTGATGGTGCTGGTCACGCTCCTCAGCTACGCAGTGTTGCCGCGGGCCGAGCTCGCCGGCCTCAGGCAGCCGTCGATGGCGACGGTTCTGGAAGCGGTGGTCGGGCATTGGGGTGCGATCTTTGTCAGCATCGGGCTGATCGTGTCGGTGCTCGGCGCCTATTTGGCGTGGCAGATGATCGCCGCCGAGGTCCTGTTCAACGCGGCAAAAACCGACGACATGCCGAGGATCTTTGCCGCCGAGAACCAGAACAAGGTTCCGGCAGCGGCTTTGTGGCTCAGCAACGGCATCGTCCAGCTCCTTGTGATCAGCACGCTGTTCTCCGAGGACGCGTTTACGCTGATGCTGAAGCTGGCCAGCGCGATGTCGCTGATTCCCTACCTGTTAGTGGCGGGTTATGCGCTCCTGATATCGCGGCGGGGCGAGACTTACGAGCAAAGACCGCAAGAGCGAAACCGCGATTTCGCCATTGCCGCAGTAGCCACGTTGTATACCGTTTTTATGATCCTCGCCGGGGGCATGAAATTTCTGCTCCTCTCGGCAGTGATCTACGCACCAGGCACACTGCTTTACCTCTGGGCGCGCCGGGAACAGAGCAAACAGCTGTTCACTCCAATCGAGTGGGTCGTCTTTGCCGCCGTCGCGATCGGCTGCATCGTCGGTATTCACGGTCTCGTGACCGGTTACATCGTCATCTAGAGAGCGGAGATCGTCATGGCCAATACCCAAGGCTCGGAGTTCGGCGTGCACTCAGAGGTCGGCCAATTGCGCAAGGTCATGGTCTGTGCGCCGGGGCGGGCGCATGCGCGCCTGACGCCAAGCAATTGCGATGAATTGTTGTATGACGACGTGATCTGGGTCGACGTCGCCAGGCGCGACCATTTCGACTTTATGCAAAAGATGCGCGACCGCGGGGTCGAGGTCGTGGAGATGCACAACCTCCTGACCGATACGGTGGCGATCCCCGAGGCCAAGAAATGGATCCTCGACAACCAAATCGTGCCGAACCAGGTCGGGCTCGGCCTCGTCGACGAGATCCGCTCTTATCTCGAAGGCCTGCCCGCTCGCGAACTGGCCGAAACGCTGATCGGCGGGCTTTCGACATACGATTTTCCCGAAACCCATGGCGGCGAGATGCTGAAGCTCGTTCGCGATGGGGCCGGCGTCACCGAATATCTGCTGCCGCCGTTGCCGAACACGCTCTATACCCGTGACACGACCTGCTGGATTTATGGCGGCGTCACGGTGAACCCGCTCTACTGGCCGGCGCGCCACGAAGAGACGATCCTCGTCACCGCGATCTACAAATTCCACCCCGACTTCGCCGGCAAGGTCAATGTCTGGTGGGGCGACCCAACTGCGGATCACGGGCTCGCGACCCTCGAGGGCGGCGACGTAATGCCGATCGGCAAAGGCAATGTCTTGATCGGCATGGGCGAGCGCACCTCGCGCCAAGCGATCAGCCAGCTTGCGGCGGCTCTGTTTGCCAATGGCGCCGCCGAACGCGTCATTGTCGCTGCGATGCCGCGGCTGCGGGCGGCAATGCACCTCGATACGGTGTTCACCTTTGCCGACCGCGACTGCGTCCTGATCTATCCCGATATCGTCAATACGATCGAGGCGTTCTCCTATCGCCCGGCCGACATCGGTCATGGATTTGACCTGCGCAAGGACGAAAAGCCGTTTGTCGATGTCGTCGCCGAGGCGCTCGGGCTGAAAAAGCTGCGCGTCGTCGAGACCGGCGGCAACGCCTATATGCGCGAGCGCACGCAATGGGACAGCGGCGCCAATCTCGTCTGCGTGTCGCCGGGCGTAGCCTTCGCCTATGACCGCAATACCTTCACCAATACACTGCTGCGCAAGGAGGGGATCGAGATCATTACGATCTCGGGTTCCGAACTCGGGCGCGGCCGCGGCGGCGGGCATTGCATGACCTGTCCGATCATCCGCGACCCGGTCGACTACTGAGATCGCGGTCGGATCTCTCGATATGGGCAAGGGCTTGCGCCGCTGGTGCGCGGCTTTCGCCATTGCCGCCGCGTGGGTTGCGACAGCGGTGGCGCAGCCGGGCGGCAACACCGGGCTGATCGGCGATGACGGGCTGATCGACGCGATCCTGGCGACCCCGAACCAGAAGACGCCGGTGCCGCAGGACAATTTATTCGCGACGACACCGGGTCTCGAGCAGGTGGCGCGCCAACCGCAGTTCACGTTCAATGCACTGGCGCCGCTGTTTTACAACTCGAACCCCGAGTTTCGCAGCTCAGGCGGCCCCCAGTCGCTCGACGGCAGCCCTGTGGCCCGGCTGAGCTGGGCGAGCCAGCTGTTCGGCACGCCGTTGCGCCTCTCGGGCTTTGCCAGCCTCGAATGGGAACGGTATCCGAATGCCAACGACGCCAGCGTCGACTATTTCCGCAGCTCGGCCCGGCTGCAATACGTCAATCCCGGCGACGACCAGGCGTTTTCCCCATTCTTCTCCTACGTTCCGCGGATGGATTTCCAGCCGACCTTTGGACAAAACTTCGCCACGCGCCAAGATTTGAACTTGGGATTCGACAAGGTATTCAATTTCGACGGCGCCTTTAACCGGGTGCCGATTTCGGCCAACAGTTCGTCGCAGACGGTGTGGTCGTTCGGGTATAGCGTCACTGGCCAGCGACGCATCCGCAGTGTGGCGCCGCAGTCAACGGCGCTGATCTTCGCCCCATCGGCGTCTTGGGTGATCTCCGAACAATGGAACGCCAGCTTGTCGGCGCCGCTCACCCGCCGCTGGTTTAATGGCGCGTCGCGAGACCTGACGGTGGAACCTATCGGGGTCCTCGAATACATCATCCCCGCCAACTGGGTTGGCGGACCGCGCGGTGCCGCGATATTGGGTAATCCCTCTGTGGATTTCCTGGTGTTTCACGAGAGAAACTGGTCGACCGACTCGTCTTTCGAATACGGCCAGTGGCTCGCCGGAATCGTGCTCAAAGCGGGATGGCGCTTCTAAATCAAGGAATAGAATTATGGGCCGGAAAAATTCGACAGTGCTTCGCAGATTATTGCCCTTTCTACTCATCACGTTGTGCGCGCCACTTGTAGCATTTTCGCCGCCGCAAGCGGCGGAGCCGGCGGCTGCGGCACCTGCCGCTCAGCTCCCCAATGGAACTTGGACGGTGGGCGGGCGAGCAATCTCCGGCCGCCGCCAATGCGGTGATTGGCATGTTCGCCTGACAAAGGCTGGGGGCCAACTATCGGGTGTGGTCTCGCTTGCGAGAGCGAGTGTCCCCATAAGGGATTTGACCCTGCTGCCGGATGGGAGCTTTTCGGGAACGACGCAGTCCGGTGTAGTGGGTTCAACTCACGCGCGCGCTTACAAGGTCACCGGGAGGTTTTCCGGGGACACAGTCAGCCTCACCCTCCAAGACAACATCTGCCCCCCTCGCCACGGCACAGCCATGCGACAAGCGGGAAGCGGCTGAGTTCCTAGGAGTCTCGCCAAATGATCGATATCGCCAAGGCCCAAAAACATATCGACCAGTGTTGGGGCGACGAGATCGTTCCGATCCTGGCCGAATACATCAAGATCCCGAACAAATCGCCGGCCTTCGATCCCGACTGGGCGGCGCACGGTTATATGGAGGAGGCCGTATCCATGTTCGAGCGCTGGGCGCGGGCGAAATTGCCCTCGCTGCCCGGCGCCCGCCTCGAAATTATCCGGCTGCCGGGCCGCACGCCGGTCATCCTGATCGATGTGCCGGGCGACGGCACCGACACCGTGCTGCTCTACGGCCACCTCGACAAGCAGCCGGAGATGATCGGCTGGACCGACGGCTTTGGACCTTGGGTTCCGCGGCTCGAAGGCGACAAGCTCTATGGCCGCGGTGGTGCGGATGACGGCTACGCGATGTTCGGCGCCTTGAGCGCGCTGTTGGCGTTGCGCGAGCAAGACGTCCCGCATGCGCGCTGCGCGATCCTGATCGAGGCCTGCGAGGAATTCGGGCAGCTACGACCTGCCCTATTACGTCGACCATCTGGCCGCACGCCTCGGCAGCCCGTCGCTGGTCGTGTGTCTCGATTCCGGCTGCGGCAATTACGACCAGCTATGGCTGACGACGTCGTTGCGCGGAATGACTGCCGGCACCCTCGAAGTGCGGGTGCTCGACGAAGGCGTCCATTCGGGCGACGCCTCGGGCGTGGTGCCGTCGAGCTTCCGCATCATGCGCCAGCTATTGTCACGCCTCGAAGACGAGGACACGGGGACCGTCCGCCCGCCGGAACTCTACACTCAAATCCCGGCCGAACGGGTCGCGCAGGCGCGTCATGCCGCGGCAGCGTTGGGCGACGCGGTCCATACCAAATTTCCGTTCGTCTCCGGGATGTCGCCAGCCGGCGATGACCTGACCGAACTCGTTCTGAACCGCACTTGGCGGCCGCAATTGGCGGTCATCGGCATCGACGGGTTGCCGAGCCCGGGCGATGGCGGCAATGTACTGCTGCCCTATACGCGGGCGCAGCTGAGCCTGCGGCTGCCCCCGACTCTGGATGCCGAAGGCGCAGCCGCGGCGCTGCGGACCTTATTGGAAAAAGATCCGCCCTACGGTGCCCATGTGGGGTTCGATCTCGGGTCGAGCGCCACCGGATGGCATGCTCCGGCGGTGGCGCCGTGGCTCGAACAATCCTTAGCGCGCGCGTCGCAGGCCACGTTTGGCGCGCCGGCAGCTTATATGGGCGAAGGCGGCACGATTCCATTCATGGCGATGCTCGGCGAAAAATTCCCGCGGGCGCAGTTTGTCGTGACCGGCGTCCTCGGCCCGCATTCGAATGCGCACGGCCCGAACGAATTTCTCCACGTCCCGACCGGCCAGCGCGTTACCGCCGTTATTGCGCAGATCCTCGCCGACCACCACGCCCACCCCGCCGCAGCATAAGGGTCCAAGATGATGGAGACCCATCGGGGCGGTAGCCATTGAAAGGACTCGGGCGATGAGTGAGCAGAGAAGCATCGGCTCCATGGCCGAGACAACGGCTGCGCCGAAAACCTTTCTCCAGAAATTGCTCGACGGGGTTGAACAGGTCGGCAACAAGGTTCCCGACCCGGCGGTGATCTTTTTTATTCTTGCCGCCCTCGTCATCGTGCTGTCGCACGTGCTCTACCTGCTCGGAGTCCAGGTCACTTACGAAACCGTCGATCTGCAGACGCACAAGGTGGTGCCGACGACGACCGCCGTGAACAGCCTGCTGACCGCCGACGGGATCCGCTTCATGCTGACCTCGATGGTCCGCAATTTCGCCAATTTCGGTCCCGTCGGCATCATTTTCGTCGTCATGGTCGGCGTCGGCCTCGCAGAACAAGCCGGGCTGATGACCGCGCTGATCAAAAAGATCGTCCAGGTCACGCCCGGCTGGGCGGTGACATGGATCCTCGTGACGCTGGGCGTGATGTCGAGCGTTGCTTCCGATGCAGGATATCTGGTGCTGATTCCGCTCGGCGCAGCTGCATTTTTGAGTCTTGGCCGGCATCCGCTGGCCGGGCTTGCAGCAGCCTATGCCGGGGTGGCCGGCGCATTCGGTGTGAATTTCTTGATCACGCCGATCGACGGCATCCTGACTGAAATCACCAACGATGCCATTCATTTGCTCGATCCTTCACGCTCGATCGCGCTAACTGCCAACTTTTATTTCGCTGTCGTGTCAAGCCTGGTGCTGATCGTAGTCATTTCCCTGGTTTCTGAACGGGTCGTCGAGCCCCGCCTAGGCGGATATCGCGGCAATGCCGTGGTCGAAGGCGGCGCAGCGGTATCAGTGAACGAGGCCAGAGGTCTCAGATTTGCGCTTTACGCGCTGATCGCCAGCATCGCCGTGATCGCCCTGTTGACATTTCCGGCGGGCGCCCCGCTGCGAAACCCGCAAACCGGCGCAATTATTGGCAACTCGCCGTTCATGGAGAGCTTGATTGTCCTGATCATGCTGGTGTTCTTGGCAATCGGGATCGGATACGGCATCGGTGCGAAGACGCTCACCAGTATGGTCGACGGGATCAGCGCCGTCACCAAGACCTTCGGCGGACTAGGCGGCCTGATTTTTCTGCTGTTTGTGATCAGCCAGTTCCTTGCCTATTTCAATTACAGCAACATCGCGACGGTTGTCGCTGTCGATTTGGGCGACGCTCTCGAGCATGTAAAGATCGGCGCTATTCCGCTGCTGCTCGGGTTCATCGCCATTACCGGCGCGGTCGGCTTGCTGATCGTCGGCGCAATCCCGAAATGGGCGATTTTCGCCCCGATCTTTGTGCCGCTCTTTATGAAACTCGGCATCGCGCCCGATGCGGTTTTGGCCGCCTATCGGGTCGGCGACTTGCCCCCCAATGGCGTCTCGCCGCTGATGCCCTATTTCGCGCTGATCGTCGTGTTTGCACAGCGCTATCAGAAGGACGCCGGCGTCGGCACCGTCGTGGCGATGATGCTGCCTTACGGTGTCGCGATCTCGGTCGCCTGGATTCTATTGTTCCTCGGCTGGGAACTGCTCGGCCTCCCGTTTGGGCCCGGGTGATAGGGTGGGATGCCGTCGGACGCTTTAGCGCCGCCGCCCCGGTTAGCCTGCTGACGTGTCACCCAGGCGGGGTGTTCTGAACGTGAACGAGGCACTTAACGCATTTCTCTTGGTCTATATGGGTCTGTTGCCGATCATAAATCCGATTGGCAACGCTCCGATATTTCTGGGTCTAACTCAGCATTGCACCAACGAAGAGAGGCATTCGCTCGCACATCGAGTGGCTATTAACGGGTTTTTTTTGATGCTGGGCTCGCTGATCGTTGGCTCGCATGTGCTTGAGTTTTTTGGCATCACGCTACCCGTGGTGCGCGTAGCCGGGGGACTGGTGGTGACCGCGTTCGGTTGGAAGCTCCTGCAAGCCGGCGACGAAGGCGTCGAAAGCCGTGAGGTCGCCACAGCTAGCCGCGAGGTCGCCACGGCCAGCCGGCCGGTCGGACGGGAGGACGCCTTTTATCCTCTCACGATGCCGCTCACCGTCGGACCAGGGGCGATCTCGGTTGCGATCGCTCTTGGCACGCAGCGACCACGGGCGGCAAATGTCTATGATCTGATACTTCTCGGCGGAGCGGCGATCGCCGCCCTCGTTGCTATGGGGGCCACGATTTATATCTGCTACCGTTTTGCCGAGATCATCATCGCTACGCTCGGCAAACGCGGCACCACCGTCTTGGTGCGGTTATCCGCTTTTATCCTGCTGTGCATTGGGATCGAGATCATCTGGAGCGGCTATAGCGCACTTCTCGCAACCAGAAGATAACCTGCCCCGGCAATTCTTGCGGATGCTTAGCGTACCCGATGGATGACGCCCGGCGCCGTGGTGCGGGCCAGTCGGCCAGGCGAATACCGAGCGCCACACTTGCGTTTCTGATGACCGACAGAAAGTTTGCCATGCCAGATCGCAGGGGACTAGCGATTTAATCTAGTTCGACGTCGCCGGCATCGCTGCGAGACGGACTAGCATCGACTGCACCTCGTCTCGCTGTGTACGAATGTAGTCGTAATATAAGCGTTCCACCCGGCGAAACGGCGTTCCGCGAACGCTCGCCATAGTGTCGCGCCGCTCGTCGTGTTGGGCGAGGATCGCGTCGTATCTTTTCTCGAAATAATGGAGGTTGGCGTCGAGGTCCACGAAACGTTCGTCGGACAGCAGATCGATCGCCGTCTGTGTCTTGCCCATTAGAAACGGGGATTGCAGCGTGAACAGCCGAAATGTCGTGTCGTAAAGATCGTTGGGCTCATGGATAGGCAGCGTTTTCAAGAGCGCGCCTTGCCGCGTCGGCAGCCAATGGAATTCGTGGAACGCATCTCGTCGCGGCCCGTCACGCAGGATCCAGCGATAATCGTCGATATCTCCTTGAGTTATCAATTCCGCGAGATTGACAAACTCGTTCGCAGGTACGGCGAGATTGAAGATTTGCCGAATCTTAATGGCCCGGACGGACAGCGGCGACCAGATGTTGGCAGCGGCCAATGCATTACGCACGGTATGCGCGCAGTTGTCGGCCCACGCATCCCAATGGTAGTCAGCCTCGCCCTCGGCATATTCGCGATTTTTGTCGTTCAGGAAGGCGATCATCTCTTGCAACATTCCCTCGGTCACGGGCAGCCGCGCGCAAAAAGTCGACCGCGCGAATTGGAGCGCCAAATCGGTGCCGATGCCGTCTCTCCCCAGGAAATCTGAGAGATTGGTGTCCGAGCTGGCGCCAGGGTAACGCTGAAAGGTGACACCTTTGTAGATACCCCTGGCGATTACCTCTTGCTCGACAGCTTCGAACTTGGCGCGCGTCAGTCGTTCGCCCGGTGCAAGGTTGCCCGCAAAGAACAGTTCATAGCCTGGGACTGCCACCCAATTGATGCTCAGGAACTGGGCATTGACACTGATCCCGGCGCCGTGCTCGGGGTCGTCCAGCGTTGTCGCCACATGTCGGCAGCGCCGCAGTTGCGGGAATGGGGCGTCATCGTCTTTGCAGGCGCCTTTCAGATACATGACCGCGTGGCCGGCGACCCCGGCCGGGCCCGTCAATTTGGAGCGAAATTGGCTCGCAGCACAGAGCTCGACGTAATACGGAAACAATTTTTCGTACGCCGCGTCGGGACGTTGCTCGATGATGATGTGGTCCGGCTTTAACATCAGCCGGGACATGATCCCGTCTGCCACGCACCCGCCGAGCAGGATGGCGAACCCAACGACGGCGAAGATGAATAGACGGCGGATTGCGTTTCCGCCGATACGCAGGTTCGACCACGTCATGATCTACGCTACCTAGGCCGTTGAGAGAGGAGATGGCCCAAAATGTCTGAGGTAGGAGATTATCCGAGACGGCGAGCCTCGCGATAGCTGCTGTCATCCTCAACTCCCTTCTGAGCGGTCGGATTTTTCTGCTCTTCGTGATCAGTCAGTTTCCGGCGTACTTCAACTACAAGCACATCGCGCCGATTGTTGCCATCGATCTTGACGACGCGCTCGAACATGTAAAGTTGGGCTCGATCTCATTATTGCTGGGCTTTATCGCTGTTACCGGCGCGGTTGGGCAGCTGATCGTCGGCGCGATCCCGAAATGGGTTCGCCCCAACCTTTGTGCCGTTGTTCATGAAGCTCGGCATCGCACCCCAAGACGTGTTGGCGGCCTATCGCGTGGGCAATTCGCCGCCGAACGGCGTCTCGCCGCTGATGCCGTATTTCGCGCTGATCGTCGTCTTTGCCCAGCGCTATCAGAAAGATGCGGGGGTTGGCAGCGTGGTCGCGATGATGCTGCCCTACGGGGTGGCGATCTCGATCGTCTGGATCGTGCTGTTTCTCGGCTGGGAATTGCTCGGCTTGCCTTACGGACCAAGCTGATCGCGCGACCGCCGCCTTCCTCGTACCACGTTCGTTCTAACTGCCCCTGACCGTGCCGCTGGCGTATAGCAGCCGGGTGGTTATCCGTCGCAGACCGTCGCTTGCTTTATTAGCCCTTGTCACCGCGATCGCTCCCGCGGCGCTTCACATGCTGGTGCCGGCGTTGCCGATGCTTGCCGCGGTATTCGACGCCGCCCCCGGCGCCGTCCAGCTGGTGCTGACATTATTTCTCGCCGGCATCGCATGCGGACAATTGATTTATGGCCCTCTCTCCGATCGTTTCGGCCGGCGTCCGGTGCTGCTTGCCGGGCTTACGGTTTTTCTATTCGGCACGGTGCTCTGCGGATTTGCGTGGTCGCTGCCGGCGTTGCTGGTGGGTCGAACGCTCGAGGCTCTGGGCGGCTGCGCCGGGATGGTGCTGGGCCGGGCGATCGTGCGCGACATCTATGACCGCGAGCGCTCGGCGAGCGCATTGGCAACGATCATGATGGTGATGAGCCTGGCGCCCTCGCTGTCACCCGCAATCGGCGCCTATCTCGCCCAATGGATCGGCTGGCGCGCCGATTTTGTCCTGCTTGGGGTAGTCGGCGCGGCCATCCTGCTGGTGACGGCGATCAGGCTCGACGAGACCCATATGCCCGCTTCCGCCAACTTCGTCGGCATGATCGGGGCCTTCATCTCGCTGCTCCGGTCCCCGGTTTTCTTAAGTTTTGTGTTCGCCACGGCGTTCACCAGCGCCTCCTGGTTCACGTTCCTGGCATCGGCGCCCTATCTACTCACCGAGCGTCTGCACCAGCCGCCGAGTACTTACGGGCTGATGATCCTGTTGCCGATGGCCGGATACATGTTGGGCAACGCCGGTGTCGTACGATTATCGGCGCTCCTCGGAAGCTCACGCCTGTTTGTCCTCGGGCTCGCGCTGTCATTTGCCTCGGGCATTATGCTCGCGGGTTGGTGTCTGACCGATTTGACGCCATGGGCGCTGTTCGTGCCGATGGCGATCAGCTCGATCGGCAATGGCATGAGCCAGCCATCAGGCGTCGCCGCAGCACTCAGCGTCTATCCACGAATTGCAGGCGCTGCCTCGGGGCTCATGGGCTTTGCGCAGATGATGATCGCAGCGCTGGGAACGTTGCTGCTCGGGCTGCTGCCGCGCGGCAGCGTGCCAGCGATGGCGGCGGTCGTCGGCGCGTGTCTGGCGCTGGCCTTGGTCTGTGGGCTGCTGACAACGCTGACGCGAACCCAAGACGCGCATCCCGCCGCCAATCTGCGCCGACGGATGGCGAAACAATCGTGACGGGCTCTCTGGAATTGTCATCCGCGATCGACATATCGCACCTGACCCCATTCCGGGCCGGTGATCGTCAGACCGCCGAGCTGGAATCGTGGTAAGGCTGACCCCACTGATCCTCATAGACGACATCGGACAGAGGGACGCGGCGAACCGGCCCGAAACGACCCATCGGGTATCCGATCGGCAACAGCGCATAGGAGTGGACATCCGCCGGCAACCCAAGAGCGGCTTCCACCTCTTTTTCAAAGATCAGGTAGAGCGTCGTCAACGTGGCGCCTAGACCGAGTGCTCGCGCCGCCAACAGCATGTTCTGGACGGCCGGATAGATCGAGGAGCCCGATGTCCGGCTTGGCGTGGCACCCTCCATACAGGGCACGATCCAAACCGGTGCTTCATGGATGTGGTCGGCCAGATATTGAGCCGCATCGAGCATTCGCCGAAAGCGCTCGAGGCTCGTGCCGGGGGCGGGTTCGCGGGCCAGATACCGAGGAGCCACCACCTCGTCCCAGGCGCGTTTGTAGTAGGCGCCGACAGTCCGCTTGACCGCGGGGTCACGGACGACAAGGAACCGCCAGCGCTGCATGTTGCCGCCAGACGGCGCCAACACGCCCGCTTCGAGAATTTTCCGAACCAACTCGGCCGGCACCGGGTCCGGCTTCAGCCGCCGCATCGACCGCGTCGTCCGCATGATCTCGAACAGATCGGCGGTGCTTGAGACCGCGTCAGGCGTGGGGTGCTCGGTCATGCGCCTTCTCTCCTTGTCGAAATGGACATCGGTTTGGGCTAGGTTGATACGCCCCGGATCATCCGCAGTGTCCGAGGGCGTCAGGATGGTACCCCTTTACGAAGCAGGCACTTTAGCGGCACGAGGATATACGCGCACCAAACCCCTTAACGCCGGGCCGGTTATCAGCGAGCATAAAGGCCGATATTAGTTTCGGGAACTCGCGAGGCAATTGTTGAGGGTAGTTTTGGGTTCTCGCGTCCAAGCAGAATCAACGAAGCGCTGCTTTCTAGGCTTATTGACCTGCGCAATCGGCCTATACCCGCTCGGCGCGATTGCCGACAGCACCGCGCCTTCGTATGCCCAGCGCCTGCTGTATGCAGTCAACCAGTCTTCCGATAATCGAGGAACCATCTCGGTTTACGATATCGACGCCGGCCATCGGCTGATTAAAACCATTCGGACGGTTCCGGATTTCGACGATGTGAGAGGAGTGGCCGCCAACGGGCTGAGTGGAAGACTATTCGTCACCTATCGAGATCGTTCGGGCATCGGCAAAATCTACTGCCTTGATCTCTATACCGACCGGATTGTGTGGAATGAAGTCGTCACCCCAGGAGTCGACAGGCTGGCCGTAAACCCCAATGGACAGCTCCTTTATGTGCCGACATGGGAAGGAGGACAGGCCAACTACATCAACGTGCTCGACGCCAATAACGGCGATGTCGTGCGAAAGGTTTATTTCTCGAGCCGATCTCATGACACGCAGTACCCGTTGTCGGGGCCGATCTTTCAAGAGACCAAGACCGCCGACGGCAGCGGCGCCTACCTCTATACGACCGATCCTTACAGCTATGAGATATCCCGCATCGGCCCTTATTCGGGAATACTTGGACCCTATGCCGTCGACAGCACCAGCCACTTTGTCGTCAACGATGTCACTAATCTGTGGGGAATGCAGGTCGCTGATCTCAAAACCGGTCGGATCGCGACGGCAAACATTCCGGATCACCCACGCGGAGATGCCGGCTTGATGCATGGGATCGGCTGGACGCCGGATCAGACTGAAGTGTGGCAGAGCAGCAGCGGGAGTGACCCACACATCTACATCTGGGACATGTCCGACCCGATCACGCCGGTCTTCAGGCAAGCATTGGCACTAAAGAGCGGGCGGGGTTCGCACTGGCTCACCTTCGATATAAAGGGCGACTATGCCTACGTCGCCCCCGAGAAGAACAGTCCGGATGGGACCGAGATTTTCGACCCGCACACGCATTCCTATGTCGGGACGATCGGGTCATCCGAGGATATGATCGAGATCGATTTTACAAAGGGTAGGATAAGCCAGGTCGGCGATCAGTATGGAATCGGGCGCCGCTGAGCTCCCGGGAGCCGGCCAGAGCAGGTCTCGCTATTGCTGGATAAAGCAAGCTATGGCCGGCATTGTTTTATCCGTTACTTCGTTTGCCTCCAAAGCAGCCAAGCTAGCAGCGCGCACCAACAGAGATACCGGTCGGCGCTGAGCACCTACACCGGTCGCGCCGGCTGTAGTGATGAATACCAGCGTGCCAACGGAGAAACGCAGCGGCAAGCGACGGCACTGGCACCGCGGCAACGGGCGGCGGATCGGCCGCTTAGAATGAATACGCCTCAGTAATATACCGACCGGCCGGCCCCACCAGATGCCGCGACGAGCTCGCCGGAGACCGCCCAAGCCTTTTCCGAAGCCAGAAAGACCACGACGAACGCGACCTCCGAAGCGTCCACCATACGGCAGATGGCATTGCCGCGCGGAGAGTCCGGAGCAAAGTCCCGCCGCTCCGCCTCTTCCGGGGATACGCCCAGCTGGGTAGCGCGGGCGGCGAGCAGGCTCGGCGTCCGCTCGGTGCGGGTCGTGCCGGGATGGATGCAATTGACCGTGATCCCATGACGGCCCAGTTGGACGGCCAATGTTTTTGTCATGTGCACCAGGCCGGCATTCCGGGCCCCGCCGCTGAGGTTGCCGGCGTTGCGGGCATTGCCGCCGCTGATGTTGATGATGCGGCCCCAGCCCGCCGTTTTCATGAACGGGATGACGGCGCGGGAACAGCGCAGCGCGCCGACATATTTCACGTTGAAATCCTCGATCAAATCCTCGTCGACAACCGTTTCGATCGGGCCGGTCGCGGTCGTCGAGCCCCCTGGCGCGGACCCGCTGTTGACTAGGATGTGCAGGCCGCCCAGTTGCTGCGCCGCCTCGGCGACCATGCGGTCCACCTGCTCCCGGCTGGTGACGTCGGCTGCGAGAGGAACGATGCGCCGATTGGTCTCGGCAGCCAACTCGCGGGCCGTCGCCTCCAGATCCCCCTCGTTCCGCGCCACGATCGCCACATCGACCCCCTCGCGGGCCAATTCCCGCGCAATGGCTTTGCCAATGCCGCGGCTGCCGCCCGTCACGATCGCATGCTTGCCGTGCAATCCGAGGTCCATGGCACTCTCTCCCCTTGATGTGTGGTCGCAACTTTATTTGCTTCGCTGCTTAATCTTCTCTCTCGGGAAACCTGGCGCAAGGGTCTCGCCGCTCGCATCGCTAATGGCGCTGGCCTTGTTGGAAATCAGGGATGACCCGGCGCCCGTGTCGTGAAACGCGGCAACCGCGTCCGGCCGGTGTCATCGACCGGGGCGGCGCCACCGCGGAACGGCATGGTGAGCGCGTCCGACAGCACGAACTCGGTCCTCGATCCGGCGCCGTGGGCGGGCGGCGCACCTGCCGTGGCGAGCGCCAAAAGGTGAATTTTCCGCTTGTCGCCGCTTACCGCGCGCACCGCGCGTTGCTTCTCGATTTCGGCGAGGAGGCGCTGCTCCAGCTCATCGGCGGCGCGCTCGTGCCGGGCGTGCTCAAAGGCGAGATGGCGGGCTCTGAGGATGATCGAGCGCAATTCGGCGGCCGAGAGGCAGCGATCGTCATTGTAGCGTATCAACCCGAGCTGGCGCTCCGGCAGGGCCGCCTCGAGGAGCGACAGCACCGGTCTCGCTGGGAGCCGATAGCGTGCGCTCAGATGCCGGACCGCGCCGACCAGACAATGCCGGCCAGCGCCGTCATCAAATGCATGTCGGGTCCAGTGCTGATCATCAGCGAAAAATCCCAACAGGAGGTCGAGCAGTCGCACCGCTTTGCCGGTTTCCGCCTCGGGCATCCGCGTCTCCTTGAGAAGGCAACGGGCCGAGCCTATCACCGGCCGCGGCGCAACGCATCGCTGGATCTCCTGCGAAATGTCTGCCCCACGCCCTTGAGTAACCCTGACCGGGATGGCCGGTGATCGACATCAGCCCGCCCATTCCCTGCGCGATCTGGTCGACGCCGGCCCGCCCGGTATAGGGACCGTCCTGGCCAAAACCGGAGATGCTGCCGTAGACTATGCGCGGGTTGACCTTTCTGACCGCCTCGTAGTCGATCCCGAGCCGGTGCTTCACATCCGATTTGTAATTCTCGACGATGACATCGGCGCCGCGCGCGAGCTTGAAGAAGATGTCGAGGCCTTCCTTGCTCTTCAGGTTCAAGGTCATCGACCGCTTGTTGCGATGCAAGTTCTGAAAGTCGGGGCCGTCGCGTCGGCTGCCGGTTGCGTCGACCTGCTCGCCCGGGGGCTCGATCGTGAGCACTTCGGCGCCCCAATCGGCGAGCTGCCGCACCGCTGTCGGGCCGGCGCGGTGCGCCGTCAAATCGATTACAAAGAAATCATTCAGCGGCAAAGGCGAGATTTGGGTCGGCGTCAGCCGAGTTCTCTCGGTGCAGCCACGAATATGGCAGAATAACCGAAGCTGGCCGATGTCGCGATTATTCGCCGGGGCCCTGGCGAAAGACGGTGTCGGCGATTTGCCTTTGCGTCGGCGACATGCTGGCATAAAGCGCCTGCAGCGCCGGCAGCATCCGCTTCATACCGTCGATTTCCTGCTGGCCATAATGGATCGCAAGCCGCAGGCCCTCGACCGCATTTGCGTTTGCCGGCGGTGCCGCACCCGACATCGTTTGCGCATTCTGCCGCATGATATTGGCGAGCGCCTGAAATTGCGGCTCTTGTGCGGGCGTGATCTGCAGCTGCTGGTGAAGTTGGGCGATGTTGGCCTCGAGATTGGGCGCGGGGGGTGCTGGGGCCTGCGCCAGCATCACCGGGCGCGGTGCGGCTGAAGGCATCGGGCGGCCCTCGGTCAGCGCGGCCCATGACCCCGACGCCGCGCTCAGCAGTAGCGCGGTGGCCAGTCCCGCCACGATCGCGGGCCGACCCGCCTGCGAGTTCGACAGCAACATGGGTACTATCTCATCGGTCCAAGAGGCTGGTAGGGATGCACCGAGAAAGCGGCACTTTCAAGACCCGACCGCGCTGCCGGTTGTAGCGGCCGAGGGGGGTGGAGCGGTTTTGTCGGGGGGTCCATGCATGGAGTGCAGGCCTCTGGGGCAAATCATGGTTGGCGCTCATGACAGGCGGGCTCAGGATAGTTGCGCTAAAGCAGCGAAACTTCCCGGAGCAGATCATGAGCGCTCACTTGACGCCTGAACAGGTCAAATCAAAGATCGACCATCCGATCGTCGATGGCGACGGTCACTGGGTCGAGTACGATCCGGTGTTCAGCGACAAGATGCGCAAGGTCGGCGGCGATCTCGCCGCGGACGGGTTTCTGAAGGCGATGGGAACAACCCGCGACGCGCTGTCGATGACGGTCGCCGAGCGCCAGCACAAACGCATCGGCCAGTCGGCGTTTTGGAGCCGGCAGGCGGAGAACACGCTCGACCGCGCCACCGCGATGATGCCGCGCCTGCTGTACGACCGCCTCGACGAGCTGGGTCTCGACTTTGTCATCGTCTACCCGACCGCCGGGCTGCGGTTTCCGCGGATTCAGGACGACGCCACCCGCCGCGCGGTGATCCGCGCCTACAACATCGTCTCGGCCGATTATTTCAGCGGTCTCGGCGACCGGTTGACGCCGGCGGCGATCATCCCGATGCACACCCCCGACGAAGCCATCGCCGAGCTCGAATTCGTCACCAAGCAATTGGGCTCCAAGGTCGGGATGTTCGGCAGCAACATGGCGCGCAAGGTGCCGGCAGCCGCCGCCAACGACCCCGACACCGCGCGGTTTGCGGTGTGGTACGACGCGCTCGGTATCGACAGCGAGTACGACTATGACCCGGTGTGGAAGAAATGCGTCGAATTGGGCATAGCACCCACCTTTCACAGCGCGTCGAGCAACCAGGGCCTGCGGCTGTCGCCAACCAATTTCACCTACAACCATATCGGCCACTTTGCCGCCGCCGGGCACGCGACCGCCAAGGCGATCTTCCTGGGCGGCGTCACCCGGCGCTTTCCGGATTTGCGGTTCGCCTTTCTCGAAGGCGGTGTCGGCTGGGCCAGCCAATTGTTTGGCGATCTGATCGAGCATTGGGAGCGGCGCAGCGCCAAGGCGTTGGAGCGGATGCACCCGGACAAGCTCGACCGCGCCAAATTGATGAACCTGGTCGAAAAATACGGCTATGACGATATCGCCGCGGCGTTGCGCGAGCGTGGCGGATTGCCCGATCCCGAGCAGGCCTATCTGACCGGCAATATCGAGAACATCGACGATTTCTCGGCCTGCAAGATCAGCCGCAAGGAAGATTGGGTCGATCTCTACGCCAAGCCGTATTACTTCGGCTGCGAGGCCGACGACCGCATGAACGCGACCGCGTTTGGCCGCAGCAACCCGTTCGGGTCAAAGCTGAACGCGATTTTCAGCTCGGATATCGGGCATTTCGACGTGATCGATATGCGCCACCCATTGCCCGAAGCGTATGAGCTGGTCGAGGACGGCCACATCACCCCCGATAATTTCCGCGACTTTACCTTTGTCAACGCGGTGCGGCTGTGGGGCACGCAGAACCCGCGCTTTTTCGAGGGCACGCGCGTTGCCAAGGAGGCCGCCGCCGTGCTCGCGGCAGCCGCCGCGCAGACCCCGACCGGGATCGCCGCCGAGTAATCTCGGGCCCGAGTGGAGCGGCGCCCTATCGAGGTGGGGCGCTGTTCTCCTGGGGTTACTGAGCCCGATCTTCTGAACTCTCTATCGGATCGGGATGAAATCGAAATCCTCGGCTGGCACCCGTTCGAAGAACACCTGGTGCTCGCTCTGCGGCAACGGCCACAGCACCGGGGTGGGTTGCCGGCTGGTGTACCAGTTTTTGCAGCCGCCGACCCAAACCGTGCCGGGAAAGGCGGTGCCGAGACGGGCGAGGAATTTCTCGGTCGCGGCGACGGTCGGGGCCACCGCGGCATTGCGGGCGCGGGCCTCGGCGATCAGCCGCATGATGCACGCGATCTCCTGGTCGAGGCCCAACGGCACCGGCACATTGTTGACCGGAGCGAACGGCCCATAGAGCATGAATAAATTGGGAAATCCCGGCAGCGCGATACCGCCATAGGAATAAATCTTTTCGCGCCACGCTTCGTCGATCGTGACGCCATTGAGGCCGGTCACATTCATCGGGCGCATATAGGCGTGCGGATCAAAACCGGTGGCGTAGACCAAGACGTCGAGTTCGACACGCGCGCCGTCTGCCATGATGACGCCGCCCGGTTCGATATGATCGATGTGCCCCTTGACGATATGCGCGTTCGGCAACTGCACCGCCTGATAATAATTCTTGTCCGACTTGGGAATGCGAGTGCAGCCGAGATTATAGTCGGGTGTGAGCTTTTCTTTGAGCTCGGGGTCTTTGATGTAATCGAGATAGGAGCGATACTCGCGCTCCATCGCCTCGCGCTGCGGTCCGGGCTCGAGACGCCAGCGGTCGTTCTCGTTGATGAATTGCCACAGCCGCCGTTGCTCGCGGGCATAGCCGCCGGGCAGCCGCAGCTTGAGCCGCTCACGCCAACTCGAGTACGGGTTCTCGCGGATATGGACCCATTGCGCGCGGCGGATAAACTGGGTCACATCGCAACCTGCCCAGGCCAAGGCCTCGGTGATTTGCACACCGCTGGCGCCGCTGCCGATGACGCCCCAGCGCTTGCCCTGATAGGGAACGCTGTGGTCCCAGCGCGCCGAATGGAATGACGCGCCGGTAAAACTGTCGCGCCCCGGAATGTCGGGCAGCAGCGGCTTGTGTAGAAAGCCGGTGGCGCAGACAAAAACATCCGCCTCGTCGATGGCGCCGCTGGCGGTTTCGATATGCCAGTGACCATCGATAAACTGAGCCGCAACGATCTCCTCGTTGAAGCGAATGAATTTGGTGAGGCCGCGATCGCGGGCGACTTTCTTGATATAGGCCCAGATCTCGTCGGCCGGCGCGTATTTGCGCGACCAGTTGTAGTTAGGCTGGAACGGAAACTCGTATTGCCGCGACAGGACGTCGACAAAGAGGCCTGGAAAAGTGTTGTCGCGCCAAGTCCCACCGACCTCGCCGGCCTTTTCATAGACGGTGAAGTCGATGCCGGCTTTTTTCAACGTATCGGCCATGAACAATCCCGCGACACCGGCGCCGCCGACGGCCACCCGAAACTCTCGATCCGCCATCACGCCTCACCAAGAATAATTTCAAGTCCAAGCCGGCTTAACCCTTCGATGATCGGGTCATGCCGGACCAAGCCATCATACCGGCCCCGAGACATCGGCCAACATAATCTGCTCGATCGGCAAAGCTCGACCGCGCCGCCGCGGCCCAATGCCCGCTATGCTCGGTGACGATCCACAGCGAGCGGAATGCACCACACCGGCGATCGCCGTGGCACGGCGCACCACGCGAGCCGGACCATCGAAAGTAGCGAGGAAGCCGCTCGCGCAGCCATTCTTTTATAGAGTCCCGCATGATCTGACGCCCGACCGCCTCTTGCCAGGGCGACACGCGCCCGTCATTCTCCGGATTGCCCGCGATTGCGCGGCCGATCACACCGCTGCGGCAGTTGGGAAAACGGCACGCGGTTGAGCATCGTATGCTTGTAGGCTTCAGTGCGCCCACACCGAGGCTGACGGCTCGGCTCCATGCAGAGGAGACCACATCCATGACGATCGATGTCGCGACCGGCATTGCCCGCATTCTGAAGCAGGAGGGTGTGGGTTGGGTTTCGACCTTCCCCGTCTGCCGGGTCAACAACGCGCTCGGACGGGAAGGGGTGCCGATGCTGATGATGCGCGACGACCGCTACGCCGTCGCGGTCGCGGACGCGTTCTCGCGCATCAGCGCGGGCTCCCAGGGGGGCTCACGGATCGGGGTGTGCACGTTCCAAGGGGGCGTCAATGCCGCCGGCATGCAGTACGCCTACGCCGGGATGGCGCAGGCTTATGAGGATGGTTCGCCCGTTCTGTGCATCACCGATGGCGTGCCGGCCGGCAGCTCGGGCAACAGCCAGTACGATGTCGCATCGGCGATGAAGACCGTGTCGAAGTGGTTCGGCTATCTCGACAAGCCCGAGCGTACGCCTGAGCTGATGCGCCGCGCCTTTACCATGCTGCGCAGCGGCAGACCAGGCCCCGTGATCCTGGCTATTCCCAATGCCACGGCCACATACGACGAGACCGCCGACCCCTACCGTCCCGTGAAGGGCTGGAAATCGGCGCCCGACCCGGCGGATGTGCGCGCTGCAGTTGACCAGCTCCTCCGAGCCCGCAACCCGTTGATCTACGCCGGCGAGGGGGTCATCTACGCCGGCGCCTCGGAAGATTTGAAGGCGCTGGCGGAGCTCGTAAATGCGCCGGTGATCACGACCCTCAAGGCCAAAGGGGCATTCCCGGAGGACCATCCGCTGTTTGTCGGTGTGCGCGGCGATCAGGTGGCACACTATCTGAACAAAAGCGACCTCATCCTCGCCGTAGGCACGAGCCTGTCGCCTGGCCGCTTCAGCCACGCCATTCCCGATGCGGCGGCGAAGACGATCATCCACTGCAACGTCGACGAACTGCACATCAACAAGATGTATCCGACGGCGCACGCGGTGATCGGCGACGCGCGCCTGACCTTGCAGGCGCTCCATCAGGAAGTGTCCGGCCGCACCTCCGATGCCCGACGGGCGGCGGGCGATGTTGCGGCGGAAGTGAAGGCGGCGCGCGACCAGGGGCTCGCCAGATATCGCCAGGTCATGAATTCCGACGAGAAACCGATCAACCCCTATCGGGTGTACGGCGATCTGATGGAGGTGCTGGATCTGAAGAATTCGTTCGTGACGCACGAATCCGGCAACACGCGCGACCAGCTGAGCACCGTCTTCGACACGCTGATCCCGCGCGGCTTCCTCGGCTGGGGCAACGTCTCCACGCTCGGCTTCAGCCTGGCGGCCGCCATTGCCGCCAAGAAGGCGTTTCCGGAGAGGGCATCGGTGGCGGTGACCGGCGAGGCGGGCCTTGGCTACATGCTCGGCAATCTCGAGGTTCTGCTGCGCGAGAAACTCGGGATCACCGTCGTGCACATCAGCAATGGCGGCTTTGCGGGTTATGGACCCGGCTTCTGGGGGCCCGGACACGATCCCTTCACGCATCAGGTGCTGGGGCCCGACGATGTGGACATGTCGAAGGTGATAGGCGCCCTCGGCTTCCACACCGAGCGGGTCAGCGAGCCGGCCGAAATCATCCCGGCCCTGCGGCGGGCGCTCGAAATCAATACGTCGGGTCGCCCGGCCTATATCGAGTTCATCTGCTGCCAGTACCCGGTCTACGGTCAGTGGGTCGGCCGGGGGGAGTAAACCAAAAAGAGCAGTTCACCACGGAGACACAGAGATCACGGAGATTATTTAATTTTGTGAAATCCACTACGTTACCGGGAGGATGGGGATTGCATTTTTACGCAATCTCTTGATCCTACTCCGTGTACTCTGTGTCTCTGTGGTGCAAATCCCCGAATTCAGGGTGAAACGATGCCAAAGCTGATCCCCGTCGCCGACGCGTTAAGCAAGCCGTTCTGGGACGCCGTCGATCAAAGGCGGCTCGTCTTGCAGCACTGCGCTCAATGCGACAGGCTGCAATACCCCCCGCAGCAGACCTGCCAATTCTGCAACTCGGGCGCCGGTCTGACGTGGAAAGAGGTCGAGGGAAGAGGCCATATCGCGACCTACATCGTGATCGAGGATGGCCGCCTCAACCGGCGCATGCCCGATCAGCCCTATAACCTCGCAATGGTGACCTTGGACGCGGACATCAGGGTCAATTTCTATTCCAATCTCCCGGGCACCCCGCCCTACAAGGTGCCAGTGGGCGCCGCCGTCGAGGTGACATTCGAGGAGGTGGCCCCAGGCCAGCTCATCCACGAGTGGCGAGTCCTCGCCTAGTTAGGCACCTGCGCGGTTGGATGGCTCGGGGCGGATAGCCGAGATCAGTAGCGGTTTGCCGTGCGAGCTGTGTCAGGTAACATCTTTAGCGTTGCCGGTGCAGAGAAAATCGGGGAGCACGTGCAAAAGCATATTGGATGGTGGGGGATCGTCGGATTTTTGGGCTTGCTTGCGGTCGCGAACGCGCAGACGCCATCGCCTTCGACCACTATCACGCAATTTGATGGCATATACGCATTCGTGTCATCGACGAAGGTAGATGACACCTTGCACAAGACAGGAACCAACTGGATCGTCCCATGCCCGGAATTCCAGAACGTGGGGCCGCTCACCATCGTGAACGGCCACGCGCGGTATAATGAACAAGAAGGGACAGTTGGGCCCCAAGGCGAGCTGACAATGCGATTAAATCCTCGCCCTGGGGCAAAGGGGGCGGGTCTGAGGGTATTGAGATAACGACGAGCGGCCGAATAGATGCAAACGGCACGGTCCGCGCGCGCCGGATACCTTA
Source organism: uncultured Alphaproteobacteria bacterium (assembly GCA_963777435.1). Lineage (GTDB taxonomy): Bacteria > Pseudomonadota > Alphaproteobacteria > ATCC43930 > CGMCC-115725 > AP-15. The sequence goes on along the minus strand of CAVZQT010000002.1, from coordinate 450,212 downwards.
TAATTGTCGCCATGATTTGATCTGGCGAAAAGTGCAAAGTCCGTCGTTTCCGATCCCGAATATTCAATTTGACGGAACATACGAATTCGTCTCTTCGATGAAACTGAACGAAACTTACCTGAACAGGGGGACAGGGCAGGTGGGCGAATGTCCGGAGCGGCGAGCCGGGACGCTCACCATCGCTAACGGTCAGGCACACCTGCCGGGTTTTCAAGGGACGGTTGGTTCTCACGGCGAGCTGGCGATGATACGTGTCCGCAGTGTTGAGGGTACAGTCGGCGGCGGAATAGACAGAGGGGGGACCGTAAAAGCACGCAGGACGATCGATGATTGTAGTTACGATACAGTTTGGCAAAAAGGTTCCAAATAAAGAGTTGTGAGGCGGAGCCAAGCACTCGATAGGTTAGTGGCTGCAGAACTCCGGCGCAAATGCCTGCAAAGGATCGGGGGCCGCCCTCCAACCGCGGACGTCTGATTTGCACTTTTGTTCGTCCCTGCCATATCCTCACTGCCGGAGCATAGAGGAGCGGGGGAGCGATGAGCGGGCCAGACCGGTATCAGTGGCGGCGAGACAAGGACGGGCTCGGCCTATGGGAGCACCGCGGCAAGGTCGCCGTGGCGGGTGTTGGACATTCGCCGGTCGACCGCCGCTGGGACGGCGTCTCGATGGATCAGACGCTCGGCGCCTACTCGATCCTGGCCTGCCAAAAGGCGATGGACGACGCCGGTGTCACGCCGGATCAGATCGACGGGGTCATCTGCTGCGACAGCCATATTGCCGGCGGCAGCGGCGGCTCCGCATCGCAGTGGGCGCCACGGCCCTACTTCGCCCCGCCCTACGATTCGGAGTGGGGGCTCACTCTGGTCAACGCGCAGTGGCTGATTGATCAGATGCGCCTGCCCAATGTCAAATTTGCCCCGACAGGCGTGCCGACGATCAGCGAAATGGTCGGCATGGCGGCACAGGCCGTGGGTGACGGCCAGTGCCACACCTGTCTCGTCATCTACCCGACCGGCAATCTCGAAGGCCGCTATCGCCGCGGCGGCGAGAACGCCGACGACTACGCCCGCGGTGCCCGCCAATGGACCGCACCCTGGGGCAATCACGGCGGCAACGATTTCATCAACATCTTCCCGCACAATCAGTACTGCCTGAAATACGGCGGCGAGCATGACGACGTCGCCCCCTTTGTCGTCAACCAGCATAGGAACGGGCTATTGACGCCATGGGGGTACAATGCCAGTCACAACGTGCCGCAGCTCACGATCGAGGATTACGTCAATTCGCGCTACGTCCTGAACCCGCTCCGGCTGTGGGACTGCGACCGGCCGGTCAATGCCTCGGCCGCCTATCTGTTCACGACCGCCGAGCGCGCCCGCGACATGCGGCAAAGCCCGGTCTATGTGCTCAACCACTCACAGCACAATTTCCGAAAGCGCAGCACACAGGAAGATCTGGACGAGATCGAGGATTGGACCGACCGCGCCGCCAGCAGAATGTACGAGGGTGCGGGACTGGGGCCCGAGGACGTCGATATCTTCAATCCTTACGAAGGCTACTCGATCATGGCGCAGTTCTTTCTGGAGGCCTTCCAGTGGCACGGCGTCAAGCGCGGCGATGCGTTCGCGTTCTACGCCGGCGACATCAGGGTCGAGGGACCGCACCCGTTCTGCTCGAGCGGCGGCAATCTGGGGACCGGGCGCTGCCGCACAGCCATGTACACCGACAGCATCGAGCAGCTGCGCGGCACCGCCGGCGCCCGCCAGGTCAAGGTTCGGACAGAGACCGCACTGGCGGCATTCACCACGCCCAGCAGTGGCGGCTGGATCATGTTCGGCAAATCCCCGAGCTGACCCGACCTTTACTTTTAGAGACCACGACGTTAATTTGGCCCTCCCGTGCCGATAACCGCCGTCACCAATATCCCCGCGGACGCGCCGCTAGCCGACGAGCTGGCGGACGAGGACCTAGTCGAGATGGCGAACCTCGCGGAGGAGGATACCGGGATCTCCGGGACGATCTTCGTATCGACACGCATGGGCAGGCACGGGCCGCGGGTGAAGTACTTCGATGGCCGGGCGGGGGAAGCGCAACCGAGCTGCTCGGTGACGATTGCCGACCCGCCACGGGTGGTGGCGAACAGCCTGCCGGACCAGGTCGTGGGACAGCGCGCTCCGCTGGTCTCCGCGTGGGTCGCTCTCAACCGTGACGCGCTGCTGAACTTCTGGAACGAGGGGGCGAGCTGGACGCGCGCTGAGGTTTCTCGCTTCCTTGACGGGTTGAAGCGCCTCAACGAGCGCTGATCTCCAGCCGCCCTTTTGTGCTGATTTCCTCTACCTGAGCCGCATCTCGACCGGCCGCTGGCGCGCCACGAAGAGCAGTATTCGTAAACGGACCTGAGCCAAGGCGCGCGGCAACGACGAGGATGCGAAGCGGTGTTATGCTTGCCACGATCTTATTCTAAGGCGATTTCGCTGGGAACGACCTGGAATTCGATGCTGCCCGGGGTGCAGACGAAGCCCTTGATTGAAACGCAAGGCATGACATGAGCAATGTCACGACCACCGATATCGCGCTGATGCGCGAGGCGATCGCGCTCGCGGCGGAAGCGGACGCACCTTTCGGGGCCGTGATTGTCAAGGATGACCGGATGCTGGCGCGCGGCGGCAACTTTGGCAAGCGGCGCAAGGACCCGACCGCGCATGCCGAGATGGTCGCAATCCGCCACTGCCTTGCCGAGCATGGCCCGGAAATCTTGCGCGGCGCCACGATCTATACCTCGGGTGAGCCGTGTCCGATGTGCATGGGCGCCATCGCCTACTGCCGCATCGCGCGGGTCGTCTACGGCGCGTCGATCGAAGAGCTCAGCAGGCTCCTCGGCCAGATCAAAGTACCTAGCACTGAAATCGCGGCCAAGACGACGTTCACCGCGATCGAAGTCACCGGCGGCGTCCTAGCCGAGGACGTGCTCAAGCTGTTCGAGGGATGGTCGCGATAGTAAAAGAACAGTTCACCACAGAGGCCCAGAGATCACAGAGATTATTCCGCTAGGTAAAATCCTGCGCATCGTCACCGCGAAGGTGAGCATCCGATTTTATATAAGCTCTTGATCTGTCTCTATGTGCTCTGTGCCTCTGTGGTGCAAATGCCGGATTTAGCTCACGACGGCTATGCCCCGATGGTGCAGTTCTTCTTCGAGGGCTTCCAGTGGCACCGCGTCAAACGCGGCGACGCCCTTGGGTTCTACGCGGGCGATATCAGGGTCGAGGGACCGCACCCGTTCTCTTCGAGCGGCGGCAATCTGGGGAACGGGCGCACCCGCACGGCGATGTACACCGACAGCATCGGGCAACTCCGCAGCACGGCCGGCGCCCGGCAGGCCGCGGTGCGGGCAGAGACGGCGCTGGCGGCCTTCACCACGCCAAGCAGCGGCGGCTGGATCATGTTCGGCAAATCCCCGAGCTGACGGCCAGTGGCACTGGCGATCACCCGCTCGCGGCGATCACTCTCAGCCACCGTCTCGACAACGGGGACCGTTCTTTGTATGTTCGATGAGCATGACTGCCAGACGCCACCACTACGTGCCGCAGTGTTATCTTCGAGGCTTCGTCACCGAGCCGCAGAAGCCCAAGCTGTTCGTGATTGACGGCAAAGAACGGCGCGCCTTCCGTACAGCGCCGGCCAATGTCGCCGCCGAGCGGGATTTTCACCGGATCGAGGTTGAGGAGTATGAGCCGGATGCGTTGGAGAACGCCCTCTCGGGGTTCGAAACCGAACTGAGCCAAGCTCTTAAAAGGATCATTGCCGCTCGGTCGATCAAGGAGCCGAATGATCGGGCGTACCTGTTCAACTTAATGGCGATGATGGCCGTTAAGAACCCTGGGCTCCGCGAGAATACGCGGCGGTTCCAAGAGCAAATCGCGAAGCAAATCCTCGCACTTGCCACAGCGACACCTGAACGATGGGCCTCTCAAATCCGCCAAATGAAGGCCGAGGGTGCTCTTCCGCCAGATGCCGACGAAGATTACCAAAAGATGCGGGAGCTCGTTGAGGCCGATCAGTATCAGATCACCGTACCGACAGGCCGGCATCTGGCTATGGAGTTGAAGTCTCTTGATACGGTATTGCCATTCTTCTTCCGCCGAAAATGGACGCTATTGCGCGCGCAACCCGGCAGGACTGGATTCATAACCTCCGATCATCCAGTCTGCTTGATGTGGTCGGACCCAGCCCGACGCGACAACTTCCATGGGCCGGGCTTCGGTTTATCTCGGACACAGATCATCTTTCCGATCTCCGACGAGCTCGCCGTCATCGGTGCATTCGAGGCGCGCGAGGAGGAGTGGGACGCGCCGGATTGGCTGATCGCCCAAATCAATGGGACGGTCGCCGTCTATGCGGAGCGGCAGATCTATTCCCGGCATAGCAATTTCATTTACAAGCTGGCCCACAACGCCAGGATTATGCGGGGCGACGAACTTCTGGCCGATCAGGCACGAATGCGCGCAAGCTGACCAGCAGCCGAGTTCGGGCCGTGTGAACTACCGGAGAGCCAGGGGGCTTCATGGCCGGTATGAGCGAGCATGAAAAGCGCATCAGGGAAGCGCGGCTCCTCGTGTCTCCCCCTGAAATCGTCTTCGAAGAACTCAAGAAATATGGCGAGAAGGTAGTTGGCGGTATTGGTATCGGTGACAAGGAACTGGAGAAGAACCTACTGGCTCGGGATGAGCACCTCATAAATCTTGCCTTAGCCCAATATGGAACCGACAGAGACATTCTTGGAAAACTCTACCGGAGAGGACTGGGCGATCCCACTAGGCCGCTCGATGCTCGATACAGGCAAGGTCTTCGCATGGCCGTTTTATCGAACCGTGCGGCACACGAATTTTGGGGGTTTCCGAAGGCCGTGATCGGCGAAGGAGAGATCCGGCGCGTAGTAATCGATGCAGACTGGTCAGAGGCTGAGGCGCTTCTGGGGAACCCGAATACCAGCGAAGAACTGATGGTCGCCTTATATGAGCGTGGGGACCCATTTTCGGCTGTCTCGGATGATCGCTGGTGTGATCTGGTCTCTATGTCCGCCGCAAACCCCCGGCTCGACGCCCCCAATGACACCCAAGACGGTCCTGACCTTCGTTACAGAAATATTCAGGAAGCTATCTTCCGTTTCTTGAGCATCGTACCAACGACACCTAAAGGGCTACATACGGCTTATCGGCTATTGGAAAACCTTAACTCTCAACATCTTCATCTGCCCAAGCAAATTGATGCTGAGTTGACTAGATGGTCGAATGCCCAGGTACTAAATTATAACAACGAGCCGTGCGAGGGTTATTTCACGCCAATGGGTCTGGTGGATGAATTCCGCTGCATGCTCGCGGCACTTTACGGCAGAGCCCTCGAAAAGGAGGGGTATCGGGTCCATGGCTCGCCCAAATCGACCGACATAGCAGCCCGCTGTGCCTATTACGGCAAGGCAAATCTCGATGAGCGAGCAATGAGAGCGGGCTACAAGAAAGACAATGGCGCCTTTGTCTTTGCCGCCCTATACAACGACCACATATTCTTCACCGCGAAGCTTCGGAAGCTACTGGAGGAAGAATGTCTCGCGGAGGGTCTCATCGGACGGTATCGAAAGCGATGCGAGCAGCTTCAAAAGCGGTGGCGAGGTTTCGATCCAGAACCTGAGACAGAATGGTTGAGAGATGACGAAGTAGAGGACTCAAACAAGGTGGATGAGAGTGTCCATCGCCTGCTGCTCCTTGACCGGAAGCTCAACTATTTTGCTGGGGCATTGTTCGGCTTGGTTGCGATTGGGACCTGGGTGGCCGCCTTTTACCTTATTCACAGGCTCCTTGATCGTTTTGTTGGTTCAGACTGGCACGGGGTGACCACCGCGGTCGCGGTTATCTGTGCATTGATCGCGGGTGGTGCGGCTCAGCAGTATGTTGAGCGCCAGTTCCACAAGGCTGATCCATAAGGGAGCGTCATGTTTGAGAGGTTCTTGCCCAAGTAGGTGGTTGGTGACCTCCGTCAGATTCCAATCATTATGTGCCGCGCAACACGACGAGGGCGTCTACCGCCTTCACGCCGTGGCCTGACGGCAGCACCATCAGCGGGTTGATGTCCAATTCTGCCAGGTGTTCTTCGAGGTGCATGGCGAGGTAGGACACGCGCACCAGGGTATCCGCGAGCGCCTCGAGGTCCGCCGCCGGCCGGCCGCGAAAGCCCCGGAGCAAGCGGGCTCCTTTGACCTCGGCGATCATCGCCTGTGCTTCCGAGAGCGTGATCGGGCAGCGTCTGAGCGCCACATCATTGTAGACCTCGACCATCACGCCGCCGGTGCCGAACAGCAGCACCGGGCCCAATTGCGGGTCGCAATTGACGCCAATGATGACTTCTACACCGTCTGCGACCATCTCCTGCACCGACACACCGATGATCTGGGCCTGTGGCGCGTGCGCCTTGGCATTGGCCAGGATCTCGGCATAGGCGGTTCGCACTTGCGCCATATCGCCGAGGTTCAGCCGAACGACCCCGGCCTCGGTCTTGTGCAGGATATCCGGCGAGTCGACCTTGAGAGCCACCGGAAACCCGAGCTCTTCTGCGGCTTCGACCGCGGCCTCGGCGGAATTTACCCGGCGCTCGCGCGCGCTCGCGACACCCCAGGCCGCCAGCAGCTCTTTGCTCTCGGAACTCCGAGAGTGTCGGACGCCCCAGAGCAAGAGCTTGGGCGATGGCCTGATCCTGCGCCGCCGTGCGCGGCGGCGCCATGGCAAAGCCATCGGCGAGGCGACGCTCGCGCCATGTATGATAGGCGAGCCGGCTCTGCAGGCCTCGCGCCAATTTGTCCGGCGTGTAGAAGATCGGTATCCGGGCCGCTTTGAGCTGCGCCAGGCCGCTCTCGGCGTCCCGGCTTCCGGTCCACAAGAACACCACCCCCTTGTCGGTCCGATCCCGCTGATTGATGACCTGCTGCGCTTGGGCGTCGGCCCCGGCGCTCGCCACGACGAGCGTCCCCATACGGGGATCATTGATCATGTATTCCATGATTTGCGGGAACGACTCGCTGTTGGCAAAGCCTGTCACATCGGCAGGATTGGCCGCCCACCCGAAGCCCTTCAGGATCGCGTTGATGCCGTCCCGCGCCTCCGGCCCGAGCGGCGGCAGATCGAGACCGGCTTGGCCGCACATGTCGGCGGTGAGCGAGCTGATGCCGCCCGAATGGGACACCACCGCGATGCCGGGCACGCCAGGCTTGGGGGTGTGGGCGAGGAGGTGTGCTGTCTCCAGGAGCTCGTCGTAATCCTGGACCCGGATGACCCCGTATTGGGCAAAGATCGCATCGTACCGGGCATCGGCGCCGGTCAATGCCGCCGTATGCGAGCGTGCCGCCCGGGCTCCCAGTTCCGAACGCCCGATTTTTATGAGGACGATCGGCTTGCCGCGCGCGGCTGCAAGCTTTGCCACTTCGAGAAACTTGTCGGCCCGCTTGAAGCCTTCGACAAAACCGGCAATGACCCGAGTATCCGGATCGTCGAGCAGATAGCGGGCGAAATCGGTAAAGTCGAGGTCGGCCTCGTTGCCGGTCGAGATAATGTAGCTGAAGCCGATGCCGTTCTCGACCGCCCGCACCAGGAACGGCCCGAACGCCGTCGCACCGCTTTGGCACACCAAGCCGATCGGCCCGGTCAGACCGGACGCCCCGCGCGAGGAAGCGGTGGCCCAGATGTCGTCTTTGACATTAGCGAGCCCCAGGCAGTTAGGGCCGCTGATCCGCATGCCCGAGGTGCTGGCAAAGGCGCCCAATTCCCGCTGCAGATCACGCCGGTCGTCGACGCCGCGCTCGGCAAATCCCGCCGAGATCACGATCGCCGATCCCGCTCCCCTGCGGTGGCTCTCCTCTAGGACATCGAGTACCTGGTCCCAGGGGACCACGACGGCGACCACATCGGGGGCCTGCGGCAGGCTCGTCACATCAGGGTAAGACTCCACCCCCATGATTTCGTCATAACGCGGGTTCACGGCATAAACCCGCACCCGGTCTTTGGCCTTGAGTGCGGCAGCCAGAAACCGCCCGCCATACTGCATCCGCGGCGTGGCACCCACGATCGCAATAGAGCGCGGGTTGAGCATTTTGTGGATCGACGCCATCTGCGGTTCTGTCCAGAATTCCATGACACCCCCTCAAAAGCCTGCCCCGCGGGCCTTCAGCCCACGGACTTGATCCGTGGGGCAGGCCGGGGAACGTGGTCCGCCATCGGCTTGGCTAACTCGGTCGGCAAGCCCGCGCTCTACGAACGGGGCTGCCATCGGCCGATATTCCCACATCATTAGCTGAAGCAGAGCGCTTATGGCACAGCATGCCGGCCGATGCCGGAGGAGGAGATTTGCTCAAGACGATAATCGACGGCTTCCAGCACCGCCAAGCTCAGCGGTCTCCGCAATTCTACCTCACGGATGTGCTCGCCCCGCATAGCCAATCACCCAGCGCGCCACATCACCGAACTATTGCCCTGGTACTGGAAACCCGCCGACCTCAGCCGCACTGCCGCTTCAGCCCGCGCGCCTTCACTGCCCGCTTACGCTTCGGTGGTCGGGTAAAACACAGTCAAAACCGGGCGTTTGCGGACGGCATTTTTCGGATATCTGCCGGACATGGAGATTCGGCTCCGTCGTTTGCTTTGGGAGCCGAATTTCAAGTCTCTGATAAAGATGGAAAGTGGTTGCGGGGGCCCGCAACTCCCTTGATTTGCTGTTGTCAGCCTCTGTCGATCCCAGCGGGCCCCGGGCTCTAAGCTCCAGAGCACATGATTTTAATGAGCGGGGTGTAGGTTCGAGTCCTACTGAACCGACCAGTTAAATGAAATTTTGGTAGTTTGCTCAAGGCTCAGCACTAAGCCGGCCGCGGAGCGCGGTCAGGCATGCTGGCGATATTTGACGTCATCGATCCGTGAAGGCTGCACACCATGCCAAGGCGAGGGAGCAGCGGAAGCTATGGACCTGAACGGGCTGCTGGCGCCGGTCGATTTCGTCCGAACGGCGATGGAAGCGCTCGCGCAGGCGGCGCTCGAGGCGGAGATGACGGAGGCGGTCGGCGCCGCCAAAGGGGGAGCGCAGCGAGACGCGGTTGGCGTATCGCCTCGGCTAACCGCTCGCTGGTCACTAGGGTCGCAAACTGGAATTACGGGTGCCGCAGAACCGCATAGGGCGGTTCTCGACCGAGCTGTCCGACCACTATCAGCCCCCGGAGAAGGCGCTGGTCGGAACCCCGGCCGAGATGTACGTACAGGGGGCTCGACGCATCGCGGACCCGAGCCGCAGACCACGCGCGAGATTCCCCGGTCGCAATTTGCGCGCGTCCGCGCCTTGGCGAAATCGGCATGACCGTTTCCCAAGTCGCCCAGGTCTATGGGGTTGCCGTCGGCGAGATCGAGCGCCTCTGGCGTCGCCTGCAACCCTTGGCCGACGACAGGATGCCGCTCGAAGTGCCTTGAGCCGCAGGACCCAGGCAAACTGCTTGGTCAGAAATACGGGTATGGGATCTCCGAGATCATCTTTGGGCCTAACAGCCTGTGTTTTCAGGGCGGCGAGACAACCCGAACGTGGTAAGAGCCGGCGGCCCACGGCAATGTCGGTGTAAAGCTCCATCGTCGTTCGCATCGATCGATAACGATCCGGCCATCTATCGACTGCTCGCTTGTCGGCGCGTCGGCTGGTGCGAGTTCTCGGCTCGATTATTGAGTGCCTTGTGCTGGCGATGCTCAATGGCGGGCATGAGTTCTCGCTTCGCCGCGCCGTAGCTGGCGAGCTTATCGGTGACCATGACGCGGGGTGGCCGCATCTGCCTCTTCAGCAGCTTGCGCAGCCGCCGCCTGGCGGCTTGCTTGTCGCGTCGGGTTGGACCAGGACGTCGAGCACGATGCCGGCCTGGTCCACGGCTCGCCATAACCAGTGCTTTACCCCGGCGATTTTGAGCGCGACCTCATCGAGATGCCATTTGTCGCCAACTCGCGGCAGGCAGCGACGGATCTGGTTGGCGAAACGCTGGTCGAATTTGAGTGCCCATTACCGCGCTGTTTGATGGCTGACGATGATGCCGCGGGCGGCCAGCAGCTCCTCGACCATGCGCAGCCCGAGCGGGAAGCGAAAATACAGCCAGACGGCATGGCCGATGATCTCGGCCGGGAACCGATACCGGTGTAGCGGGCGTGAGCAGATGTCGTCATCCCACCCGACTACTCACCCCGATCTCTCGGCGCAAGTCCGGCGCGGCCCCCTAAGTTGACGGTGCCGATCGTTGGCTCAATGGGCTCGATCTTTACCGAGAAGGCCCTCTATGACTTCGGACGGGGTGACCACGACCCGGCGAAATCGGGCAAAGCATTAGGTTCGGCATTTCGCGGGATGCGAACCGCCTGCTGCGATCTTATCTTCGGGACAGTCCCTTCGTCAGCGGTCCAAGGCCTATGCGCTCGACCTGATCGAGCGTGACCTGATCGTTGCGGCGATCGTAGAACTGGTGATGCGGGCGCTTTCATGTTTGGATCAGTTTACCAAGATTTACTGAACTTCACTGGTCGGCCCCTGGCTGCAGGTTTATGAGGATTGCGGAATCGGCTCCAGCCGAATTTTCCCCGCTGTGCGGCCGGCAGCTGCGCCACACCACTTGCGAAGGTTTTGTCATGTCCGGCCAGCGGCCCCCCAAACGAAAAACTCACTTGGCTGCTGAGCGACCGCCGTTCGAGCGGGTAGCGTTGATTTTGCAGGGCGGCGGCGCTCTCGGCTCGTATCAGGCCGGCGTTTATCAGGCGCTGGCGGAGGCGAATTTGCATCCGGATTGGGTCGCCGGCATTTCGATTGGCGCAGTTAACTCGGCCCTGATCGCCGGCAATCCGCCGGAGCGGCGCGTCGACAGATTGCGGGAGTTCTGGGAAGCCGTCAGCGTGTCGCCGTTCGGGATGCCCAATTTCCCGTTCAACACGAGTTCACCCGCAGCGTCGTCAATCAGGTGCGCTCATTGGGCATCCTGCTTGGTGGTGCGCCGGGCTTCTTCAAACCGCGTGTGCCGCCTCCCTTCTTCTATCCGAACGGAAGTCCCGAGGCCCTCAGCTATTATGATGTCGCCCCGCTGAAGGCGACGCTCGAAAACTTCGTAGATTTTGACCGGATTAACGCAGGTGCGATGCGCTTCAGTGTCGGCGCCGTCAATGTACGCACCGGAAACTTCGTACATTTCGACAGCACGACTCACCAGATCGGCCCGGAGCATGTAATCGCCAGCGGCTCGCTGCCACCGGGGCTGCCGGCGACCGAGATCGAAGGCGAGTATTATTGGGACGGTGGTCTCGTCTCCAACACGCCGCTGCAATGGGTGCTGGACACCCCGCCGAGAAAGGATACGTTCGCCTTCCAACTCGATCTGTGGAGCGCCCGCGGCGATTATCCGCGCAACCTGCTCGAGAGCGAGGCGCGCCAGAAGGATATCCGTTTCTCCAGCCGCACCCGGATGGCGACGGATCAGTTCAAGAAGCAGCAGCTTCAGCGCCGCGCGATCGCCAAGCTCCTGGCCAAGATGCCCAAAGATTTGCTGCAGACGCCCGAGGCGGAGACGCTCGCCGCAGAAGCGGATGAGAAAGTCTACAACCTCATTCAGTTGATCTATCGGACCAAGAATTACGAGGGGACCTCCAAGGATTACCAGTTTTCCCGGAGGATGATGGAGGAGCACTGGACGGCGGGCTACAACGATGCGGTGCGCACGCTGCGGCACCCCGAGGTGCTGCAACGGCCCGATGGCAGAGACGGCGTTTTCACTTTCGATCTGGCGCGTGACGGCCGCGAATAGAAATTTCACCCCAGCATTGCCACTAAGGAGACTTGAGCGATGAAGCTTACCGAGGTTCGCCGCAAGGCGTTCGCCATGCCGCTGAACGATCCTGCTTATCCGCCGGGGCCATACAAATTCTACAACCGCGAGTTCGTTGTTATCACGTACCGTACCGACATCGACAAGCTGCGCGCGGTGGTGCCCGAGCCGTTGGAAGTGGCCGCAGACACGGTCGCTTACGAGTTCATTCGCATGCCGGATTCCACCGGCTTTGGCGACTACACCGAAACCGGCCAAGTCATCCCAGTGCGCTTCAAGACAAAGGATGGCACCGTACAGGAAGGCGGCTACGTGCACGCCATGTATGTCGATGACAATGCGCCGATCGCCGGCGGCCGCGAAATCTGGGGCTTCCCAAAGAAGCTGGCGAGCCCGAAGGTTGCACATGAGGGCGATGTTGTGGTCTGCACCCTGCACTACGGCTCGGTGCTGTGCGTCTCTGCCACGATGGGCTTCAAGCATCGCGAAATCGATCCGGCGCCGCTGGTGAAGGCGCTCGCCCGGCCGAACTTCATGCTCAAGATCATCCCGCATGTCGATGGTACCCCGCGGATCTGCGAGCTGGTGCGCTACTACATGGAAGACGTCACGGTGAAGGGTGCCTGGGCCGGGCCGGCCGCGATCCAGCTCTTCGAGCATGCGCTGTGCGATGTGGCGCGGCTGCCAGTGCGCGAGGTGGTCTCGGCCACCCACTACGTGACCGATCTGACGCTCGGTCTCGGCGAGGTCGTGTTCGACTATCTGATAGACGCTTGAATTCGGCCTAGAAGGATTTTGCAATGTCCCGTTTCGATCAAAAGGTGGCGATCATTACCGGTGCGGCCAGCGGCATCGGCAAGGAGATCGCGCTGCGCTTCGCCGCCGAGGGCGGCACACCGGTTATCGCCGATCTCAATCTCGACGCTGCGGACGCCACTGCGCGGGAGATCAAGGCGAAAAGCTCCGATGCTTTTGCCGTCGGCATGAATGTCGCTGACGAGGCGGCGGTCGAGAAGGCCGTCAGCGATACCATGGCCAAATATGGCCGGATCGACGTGCTGGTCAGCAATGCCGGAATCCAGATCGTTAGGCCGGTCGTCGATTTTCCGTTCGCTGATTGGAAGAGGCTGCTGGCAATCCACCTGGACGGCGCCTTTCTGACGACCAGGGCCTGCCTGAAGCACATGTACGCGGCCAAATCCGGCAGCATCGTCTATATGGGCTCGGTCCACTCCAAGGAAGCCTCGGTGCTGAAGGCGCCCTACGTCACTGCGAAGCACGGGCTCTTAGGGCTGTGCCGCGTTGTGGCCAAGGAAGGGGCCCAGTACAATGTGCGTGCAAATGTCGTCTGCCCCGGCTTTGTGCGCACGCCCTTGGTGGATAAGCAGATCCCCGAGCAGGCCAAGGAGCTCGGCATCAGCGAAGAGGACGTGATCAAGCATGTGATGCTGAAGGACACCGTCGACGGCGAGTTCACCACCACCGAGGACGTCGCCGAGGCGGTGCTATTCTTCGCCGGCTTCAAGACCAACGCACTGACCGGCAAGTCGCTCGTCGTCAGCCATGGCTGGTTCATGGAGTAAGGCATTTAGCCCGAGCTAGCTGCGCATTCGCCAAATCGTCCGTAGCCCATAGCGGGGCAGATGAACTCCATCGTCGCGACAAGCCGCCGCGCATTGTCGGCGACCTGCTCAGTGCCGAGATCGCCGAGAAGCAGGCGCGCTCGATCAAGTACCAGCTGACCATTGCCAAATTGCCGCTGGCCAAGGACATCAACGACTTCGATTTTACGGGCACGCCGGTCAACGAGGCGCCGATCCGCGACTTGGCCAGTGGCGCCTTTCTCGCCGAGCCGCGCAACACCGTGCCGGTCGGCGGAACTGGTACGGGCAAGAGCCATCTGGCGATAGCCATTGCCCGGGCTTGCATCCGCCGCGGCGCTAGAGCATGATCCGGTCAGATTGAAGCATAGCCGGCATTGGCGAGGTAATTGGCGCACTCGGTGGCGGTGAAATGGTCGAGGAGTTGGCCGATACCGCGCCACTTGGCCTCGATCGTGCGCGGGTCGGTTTTGCGCAGCAGGGTCTTGAGCTTGGCAAAGACTTGTTCGATCGGCTTGAGATCGGGCGAGTAGCGCGGCAGAAAGAACAGCTTGGCACCGGCGGCACGGATCAGGCGGCGCATTGTCTTGCCCTTATGACTGCCGAGATTGTCCGTGACGACGACGTCGCCGGGGCTGAGGGTCGGCACCAGGAACTGCTCGACATAGGCGCGAAAACTGGTGCCGTTGATCGGCCCGTCGATGACGCAAGGAGCGGCGATGCGGTCGTGGCGCAGCGCCGCCAAAAACGTCAGCGTGCGCCAGCGGCCGTGGGGCACCTTGGCGACCAGGCGCGCGCCGCGGCGGCAATGCCCATGCCGGCGGGTCATATTGGTCTTGGCCCAAAGCCTGCCCCAGCGAAGGCCGGGGTCTCGTCGATGAAGGGGGGTTCAGCCGGCTCTGATGGGTCTTCCATCGGACGCGCCGGCGGGCGATGTCGGCGCGATCGGCTCGCTCGCGTGCAGGCTTTTTTTAAACGTGATCCCCTCGCGCTGGAAAAAGCGCCACACCGCACCGTAGCTCGCCGGCGTGCCGCGCTCGGCCAACTCGGCCATCACCGGCCCGCACGGTCAGACCCGGCTTCTCGGAGATCCGCGCCAACAACCACGCGCGCTCGCCCTTTAGCCGCAGCGGCCGCCAGCCCCCCATCGGTTTGGTCGCCGCACTGCCACTCGCGCGCCAGCGCTGCGACCACTTGACCACACTGGCCACGCTCACCCCAAACAGCGCCGCTGTCGCCCGGCAGGTGCAACCGCTCGCCACTGCCGCAACCACCCGATCGCGTAGATCCCGTGGATGGATAGGGTCTTGCCATTCGATGCTGGCCCCAACCCCAGCCAGCATCTCAAATCACAAAACCCAGTGTGTGGGAATATCTTTTCGATGCAAACTCTTAAAATCACGCTCTAGAGGCCGCTTCTACACCGTCGTCGACCTCGTCAACCGGCTGGAGGGCGAAGCCCGCGCCGGACGCCAGGACCGCCTCGCCGAATATTTTACCCGCATGGACTTTGTTGTCCTCGACGAACTCGGCTATCTGCCGTTCGCCCAGGCCCGGCGGCCAGCTCCTCTTTCATCTGATCAGCCGGCTCTACGAGCGCACCTTTATCGTCGTCACAACCAACCTTGCTTTCGGCGAAGGGCCGAGGCCGATCAAGCAGATAAGGCATTCGCCTGGCACCGTCAACTTAGGGGGCCGCGCCGGACTTGCGCCGAGAGATCGGGGTGAGTAGTCGGGTGGGATGACGACATCTGCTCACGCCCGCTACACCGGTATCGGTTCCCGGCCGAGATCATCGGCCATGCCGTCTGGCTGTATTTTCGCTTCCCGCTCGGGCTGCGCATGGTCGAGGAGCTGCTGGCCGCCCGCGGCATCATCGTCAGCCATCAAACAGCGCGGTAATGGGCACTCAAATTCGACCAGCGTTTCGCCAACCAGATCCGTCGCTGCCTGCCGCGAGTTGGCGACAAATGGCATCTCGATGAGGTCGCGCTCAAAATCGCCGGGGTAAAGCACTGGTTATGGCGAGCCGTGGACCAGGCCGGCATCGTGCTCGACGTCCTGGTCCAACCCGACGCGACAAGCAAGCCGCCAGGCGGCGGCTGCGCAAGCTGCTGAAGAGGCAGATGCGGCCACCCCGCGTCATGGTCACCGATAAGCTCGCCAGCTACGGCGCGGCGAAGCGAGAACTCATGCCCGCCATTGAGCATCGCCAGCACAAGGCACTCAATAATCGAGCCGAGAACTCGCACCAGCCGACGCGCCGACGAGAGCGGCAAATGAAGCGATTCAAATCGGCCGGTCAGGCGCAGCGCTTCCTCTCAGCCCACGATCAGATCAACAACCTGTTCCACCTTCGCCGCGATCACATCACCGCCGCCGAGCGTAGAGCTTCCAGGACGCAAACATTCCAACTCTGGACGGAAATCTGCAGCACGGGCTGCCAATAGAGCTCCAATGCCCACAGCCAGTCATGGGCATCCGGCTGAGCGGAACTGACAAGTTGACGGTGCCCTGGGCGATCCCTTCTGGCGGGTCCAGACATTGGCAGCTTTCTTTACCGTAGGTCTGAACCGTAGGTCTGATTGCACTGGTTTTTTTTGGGCGTTGCGGCACCGCAACCCGGTGGTCAATTTCCGCCCGTTGCGCGAACGCAATTTTGCCGGATGTTGCATTATTATCTTTTGCGCTTATCTGCCGCTCTACGGCGCCAGCACTTCATTGCCCGGCCTGCTTCAGTCCCTCTTTCGCTACGATGCGCTACGTGCTGGGCTGGTTATGTCCCGGCGCGAACAATTCCACCTTCTGCGTTTGGGGGAATACCTCGATCAGTTTAATGCGGCCGCGCACTCCTTCATCGCGCACGCGCAGGCATTCTTTCTCCAGCAGACCGCCGATCCGGTGGCGGCGCGGGAATTAGCTGTACAGGAACTCGAAAATCTGCGGCAGCAACAGGCGTCCTCGCTCGCCTGCTTCGACTGCTTTTGGCTGTTTGCCGCGTTAACGTTTGTGCTCGTGTTCGTGGCTCTGTTCATGAAGCGATCGGTGGCTGAGAAAGGCGCTCATCATATTGTTGAATGAGCCGGCTTGCGGACGACTGTTGCACGACGTCCATCCTCGCTTTTACCCGGCCAGCGCGATTGATGTTGTCGCTTGCACTGCTGCCTGTTAGACAAACGGCGGGAGAGTCCCGAATGCCTGTCTCCAAACGCGGTAGGCTGAATTGGGACGGATGAAAATTGCGGCATCTATTTCTTGGACGGATAAAGGCGGCTCAGCGCAAGTGCCCACAGAAAGACTTTGCAGGAGCACTGTCCCTGGCTAGCGTAAGACTATTCACTCGTGTTATGTCAATGGGTGGTCCAAAAGAACCTTTGCGGCCTTGAGATCGGCAGTCGCGAACCCCTCGGTGAAGCTGTCGTAAACCGGCCGGAGAATTGACTTCGCTTCGGTGTGATGGCCCTGACGGCGCAACAGCCGCGCAAGGCTGAGACCGGCGCGCAGCTCCCAAAAGGGGGCACCCTGCGTACGGGCGAGGTCGGCGGCGTCCCGAAAGTGATCTTCAGCGAGCGCTTGGTTGTGGAGCCCCTGTTGAAGGAGCACTTCGCCTTTGGTCCTCAGGATTTCCGGCACAAACCATCGGTAATCAGCCTCTTTCGCGAACTCCATGGCTCCGTCGACCTCGGCGAGGCCGTCAGCGACGCGGCCCATCGCGCCCAGCGCCGCGGCGAGTTCGGCCTTGAAGAAAGGATAAAACAACAGATAGCTCGCTTCATGCATCTCGGCGAGGCCGGCGCGAAGCGCATCGAGCCCATTCCCGGGATCGCCACGCTTCGCCGCGAGGCTGCCGCGTACACAAAGACCGGCCCCGTGGAACGGGCGCAGGCCATGCTTGTCCGCGAGATCAACGAGCTCGTCGCCGCAACGCTCTGCCGTCTCCAAATCGCCGAGACTGAGGAAGACAAGGCCGGCCTCCCACGCCAGCGCAATGCACAAAACGATGGGCTGGCTTGTGCCGCGCGCTTCCTCGACGGCATTTACAGCTACCTGCGACGCCGTATCCAAGAGCCCGAGCGACAACAGGCTTGTCGAGAGATGACCGAAAGCCGACGCACGCAAATCGTTGACGAACCTGATCATGTCCCGATCCCGGCTTTCGACCGGATATCGGTCGATCGCCCGCTGGAGCCGCATGCGGGCCTCGTTGTGGTCGGCCAAATAAAGCTGCGTTATACCGACCAGCCAATCCGCTATCGCTTTAGCGTGAGGGTCGCGGCCGCGGGCGACCTCTTCATACTGCCGGGCGTGGGCGAGCGCGTCGTTTATCGCCATCGAGCGGGCCGAGAACAGCCAGAGACCGTGAAACGCCCGTTGCTGATAGTCGAAATCCGCGTATTCGCGTGCGAGTGCCAAAGCCCGCATCAACGCCTCGCGCCCCGGCGGGATCATTCCTCTCGTATAGATCAGGGCCATACCGAGATTGCACTGCAGGACCATCTCATGGCGCGACCCGGCGTCGTCGCCTTTCAGTGCCAGCGCCTTGCTGGCCCACTCGCGCGCTTCGGCGATCTGCGACCCCGCAACCCAGAAATCCGTCGCGGTGGCGGCAAGTGCTACTCCCAGCGCGATATCGCCCTCCGGGGAGAACGCCCAGTTCAGCGCCGCGCGAATGTTGTCGATCTCGCGAAAACAGCGTGTCAACTCCTCCTTCGATAGTGGTGATCCGGGGCCGGAAGCCAGCAATGCAAGGATATCGCGAAAATACGAGGCGTGCCGTCGCTGGGTGCTGTCGATCTCGCCGGTTTCGACGAGTTTCAGCAGCGCGTAAGCCCGGATCGTGTCCAACAGCCGCCAGCGGGCAGGCGACACTGCCGCCTCGAATACGACGAGCGATTTGGCGACGAGGTTGGCAATGCTATCAATGAGCGGAACGTCTGCGATTGCCGCTCCCTCAACCGCCACAGCCGCTTCGAGCGTAAAGCCCCCGACGAAAACGGCTAAATGACGCAACAAGCGCCGCTCAAGCTCGGGCAACAGCTCATAGCTCCAATCGATTGTCGCGCGCAGTGTCTGCTGCCGCGGCAACGCAGTGCGACGACCGCTCGTCAAAACACCAAATCTGTCGTCAAGCAGGGCGGCCAACTGGGCGACGCCAATTGTATCGACCCGAGCCGCCGCGAGCTCGAGCGCCAGGGGCACGCCATCGAGCCGACGACAAATCTCCAGCACCGCCGGCAACTCGGCATCGTCGAGCACGAAGCTGTCAGTTGTCGCGGTGGCTCTTTCGGTAAACAGCTCGACGGCCGAATAACCCAGCGCCTCGGCGACAGTCAGAGAGGTTCTCACTTGTGACGGTAGTTCCAGGGGCGGCAGCCGGTGAAGCCATTCGCCTTCGGCGCGCAATGGTTCCCGGGTAGTAGCCAGAATATAAGCCAGCGGCGCCGCCCTCAAGAGCGCTTCGGCCAAAGCTGCTGCCGCGCCGACGACGTGCTCGCAGTTGTCGAGTACGAGTAACGCGTTCCGGTCGCGCAACCAACCGGCGAGCGCCCGCGTGTGGTCGCCGCCCGCAAGCAGGATCCCGAGCGCTGCACAGGCCGCACTCGGCACAAGATCGGCATCGGACAGGGAGGCCAGTCCGACAAACCAGACGCCGTCCTTGTACGCCGAACGTACGCGGTCTGCGACGGCCAGGGCCACCGTCGTCTTGCCAATCCCACCTGGACCAGCGATGGTCAGAAAACGGCGGCGAGCCAGCTGCTGCGCAAGTATCGATATGACGTCGTCACGACCGACGACGCGTGTGAGCGGTGCCGGAAGATTGCCGTCCTCGGCCATCCCGGTTGGCGCGGCGGTTGCCGAAGCCGTGTTCTCGCGCGTCACTGGTGCGAGAAACGCGTAACCTCTGCCGAGATGGTTGGCGATGTGTCGCCTCCCGGCGCGGCCATCGCCGAGCGCTTTTCGCAATGCCGCAACGTGCACCCGCAAGGCGGCCTCTTCGACGACCGTGTCCGGCCACGCCCGGGCGATCAGTTCCTCTTTCGCGATCGTCTGGCCAGGGTGCTGGACGACCGCAACCAGAATATCCAGGGCGCGGCTCCCGAGGCGCAACGGTTGCCCGTCCTCGAAAAGTACGCGCTGCGCCGGGATCAACCGAAACGCTCCGAAGGTGAAGGCTTCTTCATCCATCGGGCAATCGTCCTCAAAGACTACCAATTCTTACTGAGCGTAGAGAATCTTCGCAAGTCTAGCGGCGGCAACCGCGCATGCGATCGGGCGCGCGAACCGCAGCAGCTGCAAACAGGTGCAAAAAGCGTTTTGCGCAACTTTTCAATCCTTAACGCGACTGAGGCCGCGATCCGCGCGACGCTACCAACCACAAACCAGACGGAGGCGACCGCGGTGATTAGGAATTGCAATACGAAGAGCCTTCCGGGGTTCACGCCAAACCACGCGAGCGTGCCATGCGAGCGTGCAGAGCAGTTGCGGGAGATAAACGCACCGATCGCCGGCACATCCCGCTTGTGCAAAGCACTAGCCGTTGCGGCCGGAATCGCTATGAGCACGTTGTCATACAATGCCTATGCCGCGCTGTCCGGCGGCACCGGTCCCGTGCAGAGCCTTTACAATGCGCTGCTCAGCACGATGAAGGACGGCAGAACGCTGGGCGAAAGTGGGCGTTTCGCGCAACTGGCGCCGGTCATCCGTAGCAGCTTCGACGTCGCTTCAATGGCGCGTTTGTCGGTAGGCCCCTCGTGGACTGGCCTGAGCGATGCGCAGCGCCAAGAGGTGACCGAGAGCTACGGCCGTTACATCTCGGCGATCTATGCCGACCGCTTCGACAGCTATCACGGACAGAAGCTCGAGGTGACCGGCGAGCGGTCCGCGCCGTTCGGGGTTTTGGTGACGAGCCGGATCGTCAACAGCAATGGTGAGCCGGTTGAGGTCGACTATCTCATGCGGCGAAATGGCCGGAGCTGGCTGATCTCCGACATCTATCTCGACAGCACGATCAGCGAAGTGGCAACGCGCCGCTTCGAATTTGCCGCCATCCTCAAAACTCAGGGCATCGACGGACTTATCGCGGCCCTCAACCGCAAGGCCGACATCCTGACCCGTACCACCGCGAGTTCATTCTGACGCGTTCGCAATTAAGGGAGACTTATCATGTCGACGGCTATCGCCGGGCCGACCCTGGAACTGCACACCCAGGAATTTGTCGACAGCTTGGCGGGCGCGCCGCCGATCCACACGTTATCGCCGGCCGATGCGCGGTCGGTTCTGGCCCGGTTACAGTCGATTCCTGTCGGGAAGCCGAACGCGCTAATTGAGGATATGATCCTGCCTGTGGGTCCCACCAACTCGGTGCCGATCCGGATCGTTCGCCCCACCACGGGGCCTGCCGGAGTCTTGCCGGCGGTCATGTATTTTCATGGTGGCGGCTGGGTCTTGGGAGACCGGGATACCCACGATCGCTTGATCCGCGAAATAGCAGTCGGCGCCGAGGCCACTGTCGTGTTCGTTGACTATGCGCGTGCGCCGGAGGCCCGCTATCCGGTCGCCATCGAGCAAGCTTACGCCGCGACCCACTATGTGGCCGAGAACGCCGCCGGCTTGGATATTGATCCATTGCGCCTCGCTGTTGCAGGCGACAGCGTCGGCGGCAACATGGCCGCGGCGGTCACGCTGATGGCCAAGCAACGCCGTGGTCCTAAAATTGCCTTCCAGGTGCTGTTCTATCCGGTCACCGATGCCGGGTTCGACACCCCGTGCTATCGCCACTTCGCGGACGGGCCGTGGTTGACGAGGCGCGCCATGGAATGGTTCTGGGACGCCTACCTGCCTGACCCCCCCCCCGCGCGCCAACAACCTACCGCCACACCGCTCAACGCCGCGCCAGACCAGCTCACAGGTCTGCCGGAGGCGCTCGTCATCGTCGACGAGAATGACGTGCTGCGTGACGAAGGCGAGGCTTACGCCCGCAAACTGTCGGAAGCGGGCGTGCGGGTCACCTCGGTCCGGTACAACGGTACGATCCACGATTTCGTCATGCTGAATGCGCTCGCCGATACGCCAGCGACGCGCGGCGCCATCGCGCAGGCGGTGGGCGCCCTCAAAGGCGCGCTCGGCTGACAGCAGGGGTTCGATCGGGAACGAGGAGCGGGGCACCGCCCCCTTTGGTGCTTGTCGCGATACCCTCACGCGAAAGGAGAAGGTGATGAAAGTCTTAATGGTTCTTACCTCCCATGACCAGCTCGGGAACACGGGCCGTAAGACGGGCTTCTGGCTCGAGGAGTTCGCCGCCCCCTACTACACGTTCATGGATGTTAGTGCCGAGATCGTGCTCGCCTCGCCGAAGGGCGGCCAACCGCCTCTCGATCCGAAAAGCAACGAGCCGAACTTTCAGACCGAGCTTACGCGTCGCTTCGAAGCCGATGCCGACGCACAAGCGCGGCTCGCGAGAACGGTGCGCCTTGATAGCGTCAAGGCAGAGGACTTCGACACGGTCTTCTACCCAGGCGGGCACGGCCCGATGTGGGATCTCGCGGAAGACCAGAACTCGATCAGACTGATCGAATCCTTCCTGGCCGCCGGCAAAACTTTCGCGTTGGTCTGCCATTCTTCTGGCGCGTTGCGCCATGTCAAGAGGCCGGACGGCAAGCCGCTCGTAGCGGGCAAGACCGTGACCGGCTTCACCAATGGCGAGGAAGAAGAGGTAGGATTGACGAAGGTAGTACCCTTCCTTGTCGAAGACCAACTGATGAGCCTCGGTGCCACCTTTTCCAAAGTCAAGAACTGGGGCGTTCACACGGTTGCCGACGGTCAGCTGATCACCGGCCAGAATCCGGCCTCGTCGGGCCCGGCTGCCAGACTTCTGATCGATACGCTGAACAAGAAGGCCAGGTAGCTCAACCAAGTGCCGTTCACTCCGCGTACCAACCAAGGATGATCCGATCTCTTTTAGCCAACTGAAATTCCGTGATTTCCGTTTTGCCTGGTTTATACCTGATTAGACTTGTGAAACAGAACTGGTGGCAGGTTACTTCATGCGTGAGCCTGTTATGAGAGACGTAGACAAGGAACCGGCCGCCAACCCGCCGGGAGCATAAAGGAGGCTTATCAATGGGAATCGAACAGAAAGTTGCTGTTGTTACCGGCGCGTCGGGAGGCATCGGTACGGCCCTCGTCAAGGCGTACCGCGATCGCAACTATCGGGTCGTCGCGACTTCGCTCTCGATCAAGCCCTCGAACGATGACAAAGTCGTCGCAGTGCCCGGCGACAGCGCCGACTGGAAGACGGCCGAGAGTGCGATCTCCGAAGGGATCGCTCGGTTTGGGCGCATCGACACGCTCGTCAACAATGCCGGCATCTTCGTCGCCAAGCCGTTCACCCAGTACACCGAGGCCGACTACGTGGCGATGCTGGGGGTCAACCTCGCCGGCTTCTTTCACATCACGCAGCTCGCAATCGCCGAGATGGAGAAGCAGGGCAGTGGCCATGTCGTGCAGATCACCACGAGCCTCGCCGACCACGCGATTTCAGGCGTACCGTCGGTGCTTGCGTCGCTGACGAAAGGGGGCCTGAATGCCGCGACCAAATCGCTCGCGATCGAATATGCGAAGCGCGGTATTCGGGTGAACGCGGTGGCACCAGGCACCGTCAAGTCGCCAATGCATCCCGTCGAGACATATGCTGAGCTCGCTGCCCTGCACCCGGTTGGCCGTCTCGGCGAGATCTCCGACATCGTCGAGGCCATCCTCTACCTCGAAGGGGCCGGCTTCGTGACGGGCGAAATCCTGCACGTCGACGGCGGGCAGAGGGCGGGCCACTGACGGCGCCTCGAGGCGATGGTGGAGCACCCCGGCTCCGTTGTCGAAACCAGGAGTCCGAACGGCGTTCCCATCCCGACGGTGATCGAACAGCCTTCCTTTTTAAAAAGGAACGATCCACTGACTGACCTCGAGAACGTGCTGTACACAGCCAAACCCCACACCTCGGGTGTCCGGGACAGCGCCTCCTGCAGCATCGATGGACGTTTGGACGTCAAACTTTCGCATCCTGGCGGTCCCGGTAGCAGACCAATCCGGAGTAGTTGTTGTCCGCCGGTTGGTCGGCCCGCCTCATGAGTTCGATACAGCTTGTGGCCAGTAGATTTGTCACAGGAGCACCCGGGTGAGGTTCACTGAGATCAACCTGTTGGGCATCTATGTCGCGCCGATCTCGGTGCTTATGTTCGCCGCTTGGGTTTCGACAATTTCTTTGCGTTGGGGTGCGGCCCGCTTTGGCCTGTTGCGCTACGTCTGGCACCCATCGCTGCTCGTGTTCGCGGTCTACATGATCGTGCTTTCATCAATGGTTTTATTGGTGGCAAGATGGTCGATACCGATCTGAGATCGCGCCAGGACGTCGCACCGGACGCGCCCGCTGTGGGTCTCCCGCGGACGCCCGACTTGGCTCCCCGCCGGCGGTCTCGTGTGCGTGTCCTGCCGCTGTTGTTTACGCTGATCGCAATTGGGGCGGCAGCCGCGCTCGGACGGACGATGTGGCGCGTCTACATGGAGGCGCCATGGACGCGAGACGGCACGGTGCGGGCCTATGTCGTGACGATCGCGCCGGAAGTCGCGGGATGGATCGTAAAATTGCCGGTTGCCGACAATGAGTTTGTGCACAAGGGCCAGCTGCTGATGGTGATCGATCCGACCGACTACAAGATTGCCGTTGATCTCGCTCAGGCGGCCGTAGAGCAGGCGCAGGTCAACGCGCAAAACGCCGAGCGCGAGGCGCAGCGTCGCATGGAACTGACCCAATTGGCGGTGACGAAGGAGGAAAAGCAGAGCTATGAGAGCACCGCCATTGCCGACCAGGCGGCCTATCAGCAGGCGGTAGCGCGTTTGACGCAGGCGCGGGTGAATCTGCGGCGCACCGAGATCCGCTCTCCGGTCAACGGGTATGTGACCAATCTTCTGGTGCAGCTCGGCGATTACGCGACGGTCGGCAAGAATTTGATTTCGCTGGTCGATGCCGATTTGTTTTGGGTTGACGGCTATTTCGAAGAAACCAACATCGACCAGATCCACGCCGGCGATCCGGCAACGGTAAAGCTGATGGGCTACCCGCAGATCCTGCATGGGCACGTCAATAGCATCGCCCGCGCCATAAATGTCGCCAACGCCCAGCCGAACGATCTGGGTGTCGCCACCGTCAACCCGATCTTTACCTGGGTGCGGCTCGCCCAGCGCATCCCGGTGCGCATCCATATCGACCGGGTACCCGCGGGCGTCCATCTCGTCGCCGGGATGACGGCGACGGTGCAGATCGATCCGTCCTCATGAGAAGCTATCGACTGCTCACGGCGGTGGATCACCGCATTGATGTAGTCGCGTGGCTGCGCCGGGTATTGCCGCGAAGTGGCTCAGCGCCCGGTGGAGGCCGCGCACCATGGGTTTCCATATACCCGCGTCACACGCGGCAATATCGATGTCGCGACTAACCTAGTCTGAGCCGAGAGCTTCGGTGAAAACTCGTTCTATGGCAGAGGCCGGACCTCCGGGGCAGGGTTCGCCGGTTGCATCCGGTGCAACCTTCGCTGCCCGCCTGGCGAATGCGTCAAGGGCCGCAGGGCCGCCGCTGCTTTTTGGCTTGCGACTGTGGGTTTCAGTCTGCCTGGCGCTCTATGTTGCGTTTTGGCTCGAGCTCTCCGACCCTTACTGGGCCGGAGTGACCGCGGCTCTGGTTTGTCAGCCACACCTCGGCGCTTCGCTGCGCAAAGGCTGGTTCCGCATGATCGGCACTGTCGTAGGCGCCGTGGCGATCGTGGTAATGACTGCGTGTTTCCCACAGAACCGCGTCGCTTTTCTCGCGGGTCTGGCATTGTGGGGCGCGGGGTGCGTTTTCGTTGCCACGATACTCCGCAACTCTTTCGCCCTTGCGGCCCAGCTTGCCGGGATCACCGCGGCGATCATTGCGAGCAGCGAGCTCGGCGCAATCGGGGGCGCAAACGGCGATGCCTTTACGCTCGCCGTAATCCGCTGCACCGAGATCTCCATTGGCATCGTCGCCGCCGGCGTCGTGCTGTTGGCAACCGATTTCGGTAGCGCGCAGCGCCGGCTGGCCGCGCTGTTGGCCGCCCTCGCCGCCGAAATCACCGGCCGGTTTATTGGTAGCTTGGCGCTGGCAGGACCCGAGCTTCCGGAGACGCAGCCAGTGCGGCGCGAGCTCGTCCGGCGTGTCATCGCGCTCGACGCTGTAATCGATGAGGCGTTCGGCGAGTGCGCCCAGCTCCGGTATCGTTCGCCAGTGTTGCAGGCGGCGGTGAACGGCCTGTTCGTCTCTATAGCCGGCTGGCGCATAATTGCGGTTCACGTCATCCAGCTGCCGCACGACCAGGCTCGGCATGAGGCGAACGCCGTGCTGCAAGCCGTGCCGCAGGAGTTGCAATCGATGCCGGTGCAAGGCGAGCCAGCACGCTGGATACTCCACCCTAACCGGCTGCGTGGCCTCTGCGAGGCGACGGCGTCGGGACTGATTTCTCTGCCGGCCGGCACGCCATCGCTGCGGCTGCTTGCCGATGAGACGGCCAAAGTGCTGGCCGGCGTCACCCATGTGCTCGACGGGCTGGCGCTGCTCGTTGGCGAATTTGCTCGGCCGGTGCGGTGGCGTCGCGGCGTTTTGCCCAGCGTGCCGGACTGGCTTCCTGCTCTGGTCAATGCCGGCCGTGCATTCGTCGCCGTTGGTGCCGTCGAGCTCTTCTGGATCGTCACCGCATGGCCGAACGGCGCTCGGGCCATCACCTTTGCCGCGATCGGTGTCATCCTGCTCGCGGCGCGGGCTGACCAGGCTTACGCTGCAGCCATGAGTTTCATGGTGGGCACTGGCCTTACCGCCATTTTCGCGGCGATCATCGCGTTCGCGGTATTGCCGAACATGGAGACCTTCGCCGCCTTTAGCCTCGCGATTGGCCTTGTCCTGGTCCCCGCTGGCGCGGGGATGGTCCAGCGGTGGCAGACGCCAATGTTCACGGCTATGGCGGCGTTTTTTTGCTTTCTTCTCGCTCCGACAAACCAGATGAGCTACGACACACAGCAATTCTATAACGCGGCGTCGGCGACCGTCATAGGACTGGGCGCCGCGGCGCTGTCATTTCGCTTGCTGCCGCCGCTTTCACCGGCATTCCGGACCCGCCGGCTTCTGGCTCTGACACTTCGAGATCTGTGGCGTTTGGCCACGGGCTCGATCCCTCGATCGCCGGATGCGTGGGAGGGACGCGTCTTTAGCCGCCTCTCCGTACTGCCCGACGCGGCCGAGCCGCTGCAGCGCTCACAGCTCTTGGCGGCGCTGTCAGTGGGTACCGAGAGCATCCGCCTTCGTCGCATCTGTCGCCGGTTCGATCTTGGCTCGCACCTTGACACCGCACTCGAGGCCGGGGCGCGAGGGGACAGCGCGATCGCGATCGGCCGCCTTGCCCGGGTCGACGAGGCACTCGCCGCTCGTCCAGGCGCCGCCGCTCTGCGGGCGCGTAGTAGCATACTCGCGATGTCTGAGGCGCTCACTCAACATGCCGTTTACTTCGGCGCAGGAGCGCGCCCTTGATGTTTACCAAGACCAACCTGTTCGGCGGCCGAATGGAATGGATGCTCCCTACACCAGCCGCAATCCCAGGTGCACAATACTGCGATGTGAGAGGATGGCCTCATGCAAGACCCAGATAAGCGCGCGATGCCTCGCCTGCTTTCGGTGAACGTGGGTCTGCCGCGCGATGTCGCGTGGCGAGGAAAAACGGTCCACACCGCCGTCTGGAAGACCCCCGTTCAAGGCCGTCCTATTGCGCGGCGGCTCAACATCGACGGTGACGGGCAAGGGGATTTGGCGGGGCATGGCGGCGAACACCGGGCAGTCTTTGTCTACCAGATCGAATCTTATCGTTATTGGCAAGCCAGCTCGGTCGAAACGACTTTGGCTATGGCCAGTTCGGAGAGAATTTTACAATCGAAGGACTGGCGGATACTGAAGTGTGCATTGGCGATCATTATCGGATCGGCGATGCCCTGTTCGAAGTGACGCAGCCGCGCGTCACCTGCTATCGGGTCGGCATCCGCATGAACGAGCCGCAGATGGCGGCCCTGCTGGTCTCGCACGGCAGGCCCGGCTTCTACTTCCGGGTCCTGGAGGAAGGCGCAGTCGGCGCCGGTGACGAAATCGTGAAGATCAAGGCGGATCCCGAGCGGGTGACCGTCGCCGAGATCAATGCGCTGCTGTATTTGCCGGGTCACCCGGCGAGCGGGCTGGAACGAGCGTTGCGCATCCCGGCATTGAGCGCCGGCTGGAGAACCTCGTTGGAGGCGCTGCTCGACCGAGAACGGAAGGGCGGCGGAACAACTGGTAACCCCAGGGCCTCGCCGACCACGCGCACAAACTGGGCGCGCATGTCCGTTTCGGCACGCCCTACACACCGAAGCAAACCGAAATCGCTATTCTTGTCACCGCGCGATACTGGACCGCGCAATTCGAATGGGCGGCGCATGTCAGGCTTGGGCTACAGGCTGGCGTGAGCCAGGAACAGATCGACGCGATTGCCGTGGGCCGAACGCCGGAATTCGACGACCCTGACGACCAGCTCGTCTACGAATTCGCACACGGCTATTACCAGAACCACCGCATCAGCGACGACATCTACGAACGGGTGCGCGCACGCTGGGGTGACAAGGGCATCGTCGATCTTGCCGGGCTCATTGGCTACTACTGGTTCGTCTCGGTAACGCTCAACGTCTTCGAAGTCCCGACCCCGCCCGGCGCGAAGCTGCTGAGCGAGACGCGCGGAGCGTTGAGCAATTTTCCCACCGCCATGCAGCGAATGGTCGACCTTCAATATGGCAACGTCCAGCCAAACTACGCGATGGCAATCATGGACTGTTTGAATGACCTCTATGGGGGCTTTACAGGCTCCCGATAAAGGTAGTCAGCCTGTCCGAGTTGCAGATTGAGGCGGTCGAGCGCTGGTGCTCCACGTGATAATCCGGTGTATCGCTTGGAGCGGTCGCGACAGCGACCGCTGATGCCCCCACGCCTGCCCTTGGCAATCCCTGTCGCGATCGGCGCAGTGGGGTGGATTGTGTTGAAAAACTCGGCGGCAGATGCCTGACGGGTGTGGCGCCGGGGCGCGAGTTAGCGTGAGCGTGCTCGGTGTTTCTCCCTCAGGCTGCTGGGATCAGCTGTGGTCCGGGGATAAGCTTGGCCAGCTTACGGAGGTTCTGGGCGATTGCCGCGAGGTGGAATTCGTCGCGGGCGCCGCAAGGCCCGCGCAGTCTTAACCGGTCAAGCTTTAGGATGCGTTTGAGGTGAGCGAACAGCATCTCGACCTTTTTCCGCCGATAGCGCGAGGTCTGGTAGGCCTCGGTCTTGGCGATCTCGCGGGCCAGGTCACGTGCGCCTTCGTAGATTGAGCGCGGGACCTTGCGGGCTGGAGTGTTTGGACAGCAGCGCGGCTTGAGCGGACATGGCTCGCAGTCATGCTTACTGGCGCGGTAGCGCAGCGAGTTGTCCTTCATCACGCCAATCCGCGGCACCGTGAACTGCCTGCGGTAGCGCCGAAGGGTCTTTTCGGCGGGACAGCGGTAGGTGTCACTGGCGTGGTCGTAGACAAAATCGTCGCGCGAGAAGGTATCGTCGGTGCGCTTGGACTTGTCGAACACCGGGATGTGCGGCTCGATCCCGCGGTCATTCACCAGTCAGTTCAGCATCTCGGCCGAGCCGTAGCCGGTATCGGCGATCAACCGTTCCGGCCACAGGTCGAAGCGGTCGTGAATGCGCTCGATCATGGTCTTGGCGGCGGCCACCTCGGCTTGACGCACTGCCGTCGAGGCCTCCACGTCGACAATAACCGCGTGTTCCACATCGATGAGATAATTGGTGCAATAGGCGTAGACCGCCGGTCCGCCCCAGGAGGCGGTCCAGCGCGCTGCCGGATCAACGGGCGAGATGAACTTCGGCTCGACTGGTGTCGCGCCGCCGAAAGCAGCATCGTCGAGGGCAGCGAAGTACTCCGCGACCGCCCGGTTGGCCTCAGGGTCGAGGTGATCAGGCGTATTGACCCCGCGCTGGCGATGAGCGTCCGCGACGATCATACTGGCATCGACGGCGAAGCCCTCGCCGCCGACCAGACCTTCGATCATGCACCGCCGAACCACCGTCTCGAACAGCTCGCGCAACAGATCAGCGTCGCGGAACCGGCCGTGGCGCGTCTTGGAGAAAGTCGAATGGTCTGGCACGGCACCGTCTAGGCCGAGGCGACAGAACCAGCGGTAGGCCAGGTTCAAATGGACCTCTTCGCACAGCCGCCGTTCCGAGCGAATGCCGAAGCAGTAGCCTACGATCAGCATTCGGATCAGCAGCTCAGGATCGATCGAAGGCCGTCCTGTCTCACTGTAGAACGACGCCAGATGTGCCCGAACCCCGCCCAAATCAACGAAGCGGTCGATCGCCCGCAGCAGATGCGTCTCGGGCACGTGACGTTCGAACGAGAACTCGTAGAACAAGGCATCCTGTTGGACTTGCCGTTCCCCCATCATCGACTGCCCCCCGGCCATCGCGACTTGAGCAAGTCTTAAATCATACCACGATCTCAAAGAGTTTTTCAACACAATCGGTGGTTTGCGGTCCTTCGCCGGCACGCGCGCCAACGGAGAAGTAGCGCCGAGAGCAGCCGCTCGCTCGACCACGGGCCGTCGCCTGGATTGTCCCGATGCCACGGGGTAGGATAGCGATCAGTCAGTCAGCGAGGCGGAATCAAGAAGCTCGCAGGCAAAAAGGCTCTCATTACGGGCGGCAATAGCGGTATCGGCCTGGCCACCGCCCGCCTTTTCATCTCTGAAGGTGCAGAGGTGGCAATTTCGGGTCGCGATCAACGGACATTGGATGAAGCGGTCGCCGAGCTGGGATCGAAAGCGCACGGCTATCGCGCTGACGTTACGGTTGCGGAAGACCGTAAGAGGCTTTTCGCTGAACTCGCCAAAGACTTTGGCAAACTTGACATTGTCTTCGCTAATGCAGGCATTCTGGCAGGACGCCAACTGGCGCGACCGACGAAGCCATCTTCGAGAAGATAGTCCACACCAACCTCAACGGCGCTTTCTTTACCGTCAATTCAGCCGCTCCTCTCATGAACGACAACGGCAGCATCATCTTCAGCGGATCGGTGCACAATTATCTCGGTCAAACAGGCTTGGCTGCCTACGCTGCTACGAAAGGCGGACTCGTCTCGATGGCGCGATCCATCGCCGCAGACCTCGCACCGCGCAAGATTTGCGTGAACGTGGTGGCCCCGGGAGCGACAAAGACTCCCATCTGGAAGCGCGGGGTGTGCGCCAATGCCACGGCAGAAGAATCCGCAAAACTTTCCGACTTCTTCTCTTCCACGGTTCCACTTTCCCGTTGGGGCGAGCCGGAGGATCTAGCCAAGGCTGTGCTTTTTCTTGCCTCGGATGATTTGTCGTACATCAACGCGGTGGAGCTGATGGTGGATGGCGGACTTACGGGGGCTCCTTTCGGAGCCCCCATTCTTCGCGGCTGACCGTAGAGAATAGTTACGAAGCACGAATCGCCGGACTCTCGGATAAAGCGTGTGTATTCACGCTACGATAGAATTTAAAGTCCGCCGCCTCGAACGCCAAATTATAAGGAGAGAAGCAAACATCCGCATCAGTCGGTGCCAAATCGCCAAGTCACCAAGAGTGGGATAATCACTATTCTTTTCAAGGAGATCCTGTATGTCACATCATTTCGACACCAAACTGGCGAGGGAAGATCCGAGCCTCAACCTCTGCGACTTTTATTTATTTGACGGCCCCTCGGGCAAGACGGTGATGGCGATGACCGTGAATCCGGATGCAGGATCATCGGCTCGGGATACGCTTCATCCAGAAGGGCTCTACGCGTTCCGGTTCGACCTGAACGGAGATGGGAGGGAAGAGGTTACGTTCAAGTTCAGGTTTGGTGAACCACGACACGGAGTTGGCAGTGAGCATACTCACATTCAGCCGTTTGTGGTGCGGAAGGCGACGGGTGACGATGCTCTTCGTGGTGACGCCGGAGAGAGTTTGGTTGAGGGTGAAACCGGATCGGTAGCGACTGATTTGGATCTTCGTGCGTATGTCGGGATTGCTCCAGAGCTATTTGCGGCAAATGCTGGATTCGGCACATTTATGACTGCTTTCTATAAGGAACAGCGCTTCGATGGGGACGCCTTTCTTCATCAGCAGAATCCCTTTGCGAGGCGGAATGTTACGGCGATTGTGCTGGAAATTCCGAGCGAACTGATTGGGAAGGGAAAAATCAACGCATGGGCGACGATCTCCCTCTTTGGCCATGCGCCGGAGGTACAAGTTTCGCGTTGGGGCCTGCCTATGGTTACGCATCTCTTCCTGAACGACCCGAGCGATCAAGAGGTGAAAGAACAATTCAATGCGTCGGTTCCCTCCGAAGATCTAGAGCGCTTCGCGAAGTCGATCGCGGACTTTGCGGAGAAGATGACAACCTATGCCGGTTCGGCGGCGGACCCAGGTGAATACGGGAAGCTGATCGCTTCTCGGCTTTGTCCCAACACATTGCCTTACGAGCTTGGAACATCCGCCGCATTTGAGGTGTCCAGCTTCAATGGACGCGCACTCGGCGACGATGCGCTGGATGTGATGTTGACGCTGGCGGCCAACACGCCGCTCGTCGATGGACTTGCTCCCGACCGCGGGCGCATTCGCAAGGATTTCCCGTATTATGGAGCGCCGTATACAGCGGAGGAACAGGTCGGGGTGAGGCCGATGTCGCGCCGGGCTAAGAAATAGGCGGGAGGCGACGCTT
Organism: uncultured Alphaproteobacteria bacterium; assembly: GCA_963777435.1. Lineage (GTDB taxonomy): Bacteria > Pseudomonadota > Alphaproteobacteria > ATCC43930 > CGMCC-115725 > AP-15. The sequence goes on along the minus strand of CAVZQT010000002.1, from coordinate 417,894 downwards.
GAGAATGCAGTTGGGTATCTAGACTTAAAGGAGGAAGGCCATGGAACGAGAGATCATCCGCGTCGAACCGTTCGACATCAATTTTGAGAAATGGGGCGCTCCCGTCTCGGTCTGCACCCGAGCTGGGGACATGGTGTTCGTGTCCGGATTGCCGCCCTTCGACCCGGACACCGGGGAGCCCCTGCAGCATGCGCCTTTCGAGCGCCAGGCCGAGCGCATCCTCGAACAAATGAAGACAGTGCTGGAGGCGGCGGGGTCGGACCTCGATCACGTGCTGAAGTGCAACGTGCTCTGCATATCAGCCGAGCGCTTCAAGACCTTCAACGAGATCTACAAACGCTACTTCCCCAAGAACCCGCCTGCCCGAATCTTCTTCTGCGTCCCGGAGTGGACCGGTCCGTTCGATATCGAGATCGACTGCGTGGCCGTAACGAAGAGCTGAGATCACCGGTAAGGACAGCGGCGTCGGCGGGCAGCAGGTCGGGGTGACGCCGACGCCGCGCCCGGCTAAGAAATAGGCGGGAAGCGACGCTTGAGAATGAACTTGGGAATGACCTGAGCCGCGTCTTTCATCCAGGGATGAGTAGAGTTGGTTGGTCATTGAACTTGCCGCCAAACTTGGACCACTTCCCGTTCGTTCGCCATTCTTCCATCTTATGCGGCTCCAGTCCGGCGACATATGCTCGGCTGGTGGCGGGGACATCCGGGAGGTCATGCTTCCTCGTACTGCCGAGGCGCGATCGCGAATCATCTCGCGCTCATTTGCGGACGAATGCAGCGCGTGCGCGAACTTGTTGTGGAGGGGGCGTTTCCGCCTCAATACGGCGGATCCAATTCTTGCAAGGAAACCACCGTCGTCCGCTCTGGGGCAACTTCCGTAATGGGCCGTTGGGCGTCCCAAGCCCCTGAGTGATGATCTCGCTACCGTGATCGTGCTTCCGTCCGTGGTCGACACGCCGGTCGCCACATCATGCCATCAGATGGAGAACCGGCGAGCCAATCTTGAGCACGTGGTCTGCCTTGTCGGCGGCCACCGTCGCCCCAACGGCTTCACCGGATCCGCGTCCCGGTAGCGGGACCTCGGGAGGCGGAAGCTTGTCGGCCCCGCCCCGGAAAGACGTCTCCTTTTGTTACGCGGCGGCGGCCTGTTTGCCCCAATGGAACGTGGTGGCATCGATCCACATGCGGTGCAAAACCGTCGCCAGCTTGCGCGCCAGAGCGACCTTGGCACGCTTCAGGCCGCGCCGCTTCGCCATTGGCTGCCTCGTAAAGAGTGACCCGTACCATCGCGTCGCGGACCCGGCTGATCGCGCCCGTCACATCCTTCTCCCCGGACTGATACTTCTTGGGCGTCAATCCGAAGTAAGCGCCCAGCGCTCTCGACCGAGTAAACCGTCCGGGATCGTCGACGGCGGATTTGAACGTGATTGCCACCAGGGCACCCACGCCCGGTGCCGTCATTAGTCGCCGGCACACCGGGTCCGGCCTGGCAATCGCCAGGACCTCACCGTGCAGCCTGGCATATTCGGTTCGCAGTGCCTCGCGCGCCCGCAACATCGGCTCGGTGATCCGCTCCAACATCGGATGTCCGAACGCCAACTCGTGCACCCGTGCCGCAAACCGCCCCTTGCTCACCTCGCCCATCTTCAGCCCGAACCCGCGAAGAATGCCGCGGATGCTGAACTCCGCATCCAACACCTTGGTCTGCAGCAGCTTGCGAGCGACGAGCAGCGCACGAATCTCCTGGGCTCTCGGCGACTTGGCATGCACCGGCCGGAACCAACCCATGCGCAGAAGCTGCGCGATGCCCCGCGCATCCTTGCGGTCGGTCTTGACGATCATGGCCGACAGCGCCGACTTCACGTGCCGCGTCTCCAGCAGCATCACCTCAAACCCGGCCCCGATCAAACCGGCATGCAGCCATTGCGACAGAGGTCCTGCCTCCAGTCCGATCCGCGTCACCCCAATCTCCAGACCGCGGAAGAACCGGACCAGGGCCTCCGGCTCGCTGGCTACCTTCGTCTCGCGCATGATCTTGCCGGCGCTATCCACCACGCACACGCTGCTCTGCTCCAATGACACGTCAATCCCAGCAAAATGCTCCATGGATATCCTCCGATGATGCTTGGGGCTGATCAGCTCAGGCCCCGTTTTCGCAACATCACTCTGGAGGACGGTCACCCCGCCATACATGCCGGCGCAGGCCCATTACGGCATCTTGAGCCGACGGCGATAACCGGCCAAGGGACAGCCTCGCGTCCGTAAGCCGACCTTCCTTCTGAGATCTGGCCGACTGCTGAACCGCTCGTGATTGATCAAACAGCTAGTGGTACGACGCAATCATAGGATTCCATTTGGGGCGGTCTGTGCGACGATACTCGATGCGCGAAGGGATCAGCATCGAAGTGAGTGCCGCCGACTGTGAGCGATTGGCCGCGGTGGTGGCGGATCGCAACAGTCCGCAAAAACATGTGTGGCGGGCGCGGATCATTTTGGCGACCGCGGAGGGCTGCGGTACGGCCGAGATCATGCGCCGCGCCGGAGTATCGAAGCCGTGCGTGTGGCGCTGGCAGGAGCGCTTCATGCGCGAAGGGGTGGCCGGCCTGCTGCACGACAAGACGCGCAAACCGGGTTTGCCGCCGACGCCTGCGGCGGTGATTGACCGAGTGGTCGAGTTGACATTGGCGGAGCCGCCAGGCGAGACAACCCACTGGACCGGCCGGGCGATGGCCGCGGTCACCGGCCTCTCGCTACGTTCAGTGCAGCGGATCTGGGCGGCGCACGGTCTGCAGCCGCACCGAGTTCGGCGTTTCAAGCTGTCGCAAGATCCGGCATTTGCCGCCAAATTGCGCGACGTGGTCGGGCTCTATCTCGACCCGCCGGCCCACAGTCTGGTGCTGTCGGTCGACGAGAAGTCGCAAATTCAGAGCCTGCCCCTGGCCCGAACAGGGGCCCTCGACCGCACCCAGCCCGGCTTGCCGATCAAGAAGGGTCGGGCCGGGACAATGACCCGTGATTACATCCGCAATAGCCTGCCCCCGCGAAAGCGGGGGGCACGACGACGCTGTTCGCGGCGCTCAATGTCCTCGATGGCTCGGTCATCGGCCAATGCATGGCGCGCCACCGCCACCAGGAATTCATCCGCTTCCTCAATCGGGTCGAGGCCGTTGTCCCGGCCGGCAAGCTTGTCCACGTTGTTCTCGACAACTACGCCGTTCACAAACATCCCAAGGTCCGCGCCCGGCTCGCTCGTCACCCACGCTGGACGTTTCACTTCACCCCAACCTCGTGCTCCTGGGCCAATGCCGTTGAAGGCTTTTTTGCCACCCTCACCCGCCGGCGGTTGCAGCGTGGCGTCTTCCGCTCGCTGGTCGATCTGCAAGCCGCGATCAACCGCTATCTCGGCGAGCATAACCGCAAACCCAAGCCCTTCCTCTGGACCGCCGATCCCGACCGCATCATCGAAAAAGTCAACCGCGGGCACCAAGTGATCGCGTCAAACCACTAGCCTAACGGTCACCGGAATTTAAAAAATCTGGCGACCAAGGGCGATGCCCCGGTCAATGCACCGTCGCAACCCCCATGACGGGAACGCCGGAAGCACCCGCCCTCCTCATGGTGAGCAGACGCCGCGCTTCCGCAGCCGATTGGCGTTGAGATAAGCCTTCAACAAGGTGAACTCGATCAGATCGTGCTGCGCGCGGCTGCCGCCAATGCGTTCGTTCTGACCCGCGAGCGGCGCAAGTGCCTCGATCGCGCCGGGAAAATCCCCGCCTTCGAACGCCGCGAAACCACCTGCCAACACCGGGAGGTAAGAGCCGGACGAGTAGCGCCCCTCGCGCGCCAGCTCATTCATTTGACGAGCATGGGCATCGAGCCCGGCGTCATCGCCCATGACAGCCAGTGCCAGGATGACGTGCAGGTCGGCGAGTTCATTACTGGGCCGCGACAGGGCGGTCTGTGCATAGCTGTACAACGCGTGCCAGGCCGCGGCGTCGCGCGGCTGACCGGCGAGCTCGGAGCGCCACAAAAACGCCGCCCCATCCGAGATTTTCTGTTGCGGCCCGCCGCTGTGCCGGTCGAGCGTGAGGGCGTCCCGATACAGCCGCAACGCTTGCGCCCAGTTGCCGGCCTGGACTTCGCACAGCGAAAGGTGCCAGCTCAAATGGCCATAGAAAAAGCCATCCCGGAGATAAGTGGCTAGCCAGGAGGAGAGAAAGCTGCGGGCCGCGTCCGGCTCACCGCTTTCATAACAAACATGGGCGAAGCCATGCGCGCCATGCGCGTTGTTCGGGTTCGTCGCCAGGGATTGCTCGATCTTCGCGCGGGCCAGCGCGAGCTGCCCATCCTCGGATAGCGCCATGGCGTGATAGGAGAGGAACCAGAAATCGTCATCGTAATGCGGAGCAAGGCTATCCATCAGCACCGCGATCTGGTGCTTCTGTCCAATACGGCCGGAGCCGCCGATCAGGCCGTTAGGGTTGGCGGCGCTGGAGACGACAAGCGCGTCGCGCGGCCATGCCGCCAGATGCGGGTGCAAGGCGGCGATCGCAGCGTCGGTCCGGCCCGCGAAGACGAGGTCGAAGAACCCCAGGTGACTGGCCTCGCGCTCAGACACGCCGGTCGCCACCTCCTTGTCTGCCGCCAGGGCCGCCCGTGCTGCCGCAGGGTCGCCCTGTCTCATCAATACCTGGGCCTTTCCGGCGTGGGCCAGAGCAAATCCGGGATCGACGGCGATGGCCCGGTCATAGGCCTCGGCCGCACCGGGGTAGAAGGTCAGCGCCAAGTCGGAAGCCTTAACGTAGGCATCCCGCGCGGCGGACGCCGTGGATAAAGTAAGCCCGTAGCGATCTGTCAGCATCAGAAACCCTCACCGCACATTTCCGCACGACTGGACCGCGCCGTCGAGCGCTATGGCGGCGGTTAGGCGTGGAAGATTGACCCCGGTATGGGGGTGATCGGCGTCCAATTTTGACCCCCTTTGCGATGTGATGCGCAGGCTGCCCGCCGGGGGATGGCGAGCGGGTGGCGGGGGATGCTGGTTGTGGAGACGATCGGCCGGATCCGGCGGGAGCATTTTGTCAAAGGCAAGTCGATCAAGGCGATCGTCCGCGAGCTGAAGGTGTCGCGGAACACGGTGCGCAAGGTGTTGCGTTCGGGCGCGACGGCTTTTGAGTACGGTCGCCAACTGCAGCCACAGCCGAGGTTGGGACCATGGCGCGACGATCTCGACCAGATGCTGGCGGCGAACGAGGCGAAGCCGGGGCGCGAGCGGCTGACGCTGATTCGGGTTTACGAGGAGCTGCGTGGCCTTGGCTATCGCGGCAGCTACGATGCGGTCCGCCGCTATGCGAAGCGATGGCGTATTGCGCGCGGGGCGGTGACGGCAGAGGCCTATGTGCCGCTGAGCCTTGCGCCGGGCGAGGCCTACCAATTTGACTGGAGCCACGAGGTCGTACTGATCAACGGGGTGACGGTGACGGTCAAGCTGGCGCATGTCCGGCTGTGCCACAGCCGCATGTTGTTCGTGCGAGCCTATCCGCGCGAGACCCAAGAGATGGTGTTCGACGCGCACAACCGCGCCTTCGCCTTTTTCAGGGGCACCTGCACGCGCGGCATCTATGACAACATGAAAACCGCGGTCGAGGCCGTGTTTATCGGCAAGGACCGCCAGTTCAACCGCCGCTTTCTGCGGATGTGCGGGCATTACCTGGTTGAGCCGACTGCCTGTACCCCGGCGGCGGGCTGGGAGAAGGGCCAGGTCGAGAACCAGGTCGGGCTGGTGCGCGAGCGTTTTTTTACGCCGCGACTGCGGGTGGCGAGCTACGAGGAGCTGAACGCCTGGCTGCTCGACCGCTGCGTTGCTTACGCCAAGGCACATCGGCATCCCGAGCTGGCCGACTGCACGATCTGGCAAGCCTTTGAGGCGGAGCGGCCGCAGCTGGTGCCGATTGCCGGCCCGTTCGACGGGTTCCACGCAACGCAAGCCGCGGTCTCGAAGACTTGCCTCATCCGGTTTGACAACAACAAGTACTCGGTCGCTTCGTGCGCCGTCGGCCGGCCGGTCGAGATCCAAGCCTATGCCGATCGCATCGTGATCCGCCAGGACGGCGCGATCGCCGGCCAACATGGGCGCCGCTTCGGTCGCGGCGAGACGATCTACGACCCCTGGCATTACGTGCCGGTACTGGCCAGAAAGCCCGGCGCGCTCAGAAACGGCGCCCCGTTCAAGGACTGGCTCTTGCCGGCTGGATTGGAGCGGGTACGGCGCCGGCTGAAGGGCTCCGACGATGGCGATCGCCAAATGGTCAAGGTTTTATCGGCGGTGCTGACCGACGGCCTCGCTGCGGTCGAGGCGGCTTGTGCCGAGGCGCTCGCCGAGGGTGTCAATTCCGCTGACGTCGTCCTCAATATCCTGGCGCGCCAGCGCGATCCTGGACCGTCGGCAACGATCTTGACCCCAGAGGCGCTGCGGCTACGACACGCGCCGATTGCCGATTGTGCCCGCTACGACCGCCTGCGCCGAGCATTGTGATGGAGCGGACCGACGTTCTCGAGCTGATGTCAAAGCTGAAGCTCTACGGCATGCGTGCGGCCTACGACGAGGTGATGGCGACCGCCATCAAGCGCCGGCACGAGCCGCCGCGCATTGTCGGCGATTTGCTCAGTGCCGAGATCGCCGAGAAGCAGGCACGCTCGATCAAGTACCAGCTGACCATTGCCAAATTGCCGCTGGCTAAGGACATCAATGACTTCGACTTTACTGGCACGCCGGTCAACGAGGCGCAAATCCGCGACTTGGCCAGTGGCGCCTTTCTCGCCGAGCAGCGCAATGCCGTGCTGATTGGTGGAACTGGTACGGGCAAAAGCCATCTGGCGATAGCCATTGCCCGGGCTTGCATCCGCCGGGGCGCCAGAGGCCGCTTCTACACCGTCGTCGACCTCGTCAACCGGCTGGAGGGCGAAGCCCGCGCCGGGCGCCAGGACCGCCTCGCCGAATATCTCACTCGCATGGACTTTATTGTCCTCGACGAACTCGGCTATCTGCCCTTCGCCCAGGCCGGCGGCCAGCTCCTCTTTCATCTGATCAGCCGGCTCTACGAGCGCACCTCGATCGTCGTCACAACCAACCTTGCTTTCGGCGAATGGCCGAGTGTCTTCAGCGACGCCAAGATGACGACGGCGCTGCTGGACCGATTGACCCATCACTGCGAAATCATCGAAACCGGGAACGAGAGCTGGCGGTTCAAACACCGCGCCTGAACCGCTGTACCACCCCGGGCTTGCCCCGGTGGGCAAACAGGCTACCTCCCACGCGCGTCGCTCCGTCGCTCGTAAGGGCACTACGCGACGCGCGCGGGGCCCTCCTGTTCGCTACCGGGACAACCCTGAACCCATGCCCGTCGGGGTCAATTTTGAACGCCTATCCAGGGTCAAACTTCGCCGCCGATTGACAGGTTAGGGCAACCGTGGCGATCGTAAGGGCGGTGCGGAGCGATTTGTGAGATAACCGCCCTGGGAAATGGTGCACGCGCCTTGATCCGGGTGATCGAGGCGGCGGCTTCGATAAAAAGAAGATCACGAGGAATCTTGATGGTACATGACGATCCGCGCCATTCCACCGCGGCCGCACCAGTCCAGTTCCCCGATAGCCCGTTGTCGCGCGTCATCCGACAACCGCTGATCCTAGGGCTCTTTCTGCCGGTGCAAAGCGGCGGCTGGTCGGCATCGCTGTTGCCGCGGACCACCAATTGGACCTTCGATTACAACGCGGCGTTGACCCGGCGGGCGGAACAGCTGGGGTTTGACCTGGTGTTTGGTCTTGCTCAGTGGACGAGCAAAGGGGGCTACGGCGGCATCTCGAAGTATCGCGAGGATTCGCTCGACCCGTTCATCGCCGTGACCGCGCTCAGCGCGATAACCGAACGGATTCTGCTGATCTCGACGATCCACGTGCTGTTCGGACCCTGTCATCCGCTGCACGTAGCGAAGTTCGGCGCGACGATCGATCATATCTCGAGCGGGCGTTGGGGGATCAACGTTGTCACTGGCTACTCGCCCCGCGAAGCGCGCATGTTTGGCGGTCACCACATCGAGCACGACCGCCGCTATGAGATGGCCGGGGAGTTCACCGACATGCTTTGCCGTCTCTGGGGCGCCTCAGATGACCTGACTCTGCAAGGCACGTTCTGGTCCTTGGAGAAGGCATTCGTAACGCCGAAGCCGCGATTTGGGCGACCCGTGCTGGTAAATGCGACGGGCTCACAAGCTGGGATCGAGTATGCTGCCACACATTCGGATTTGGTCTTCATCACGAGCCCCGCTGGCCATGAGATCGACGCCGCGTTGGCCGCGCTGCCGGCACACAACGCGGTCATCAAGGCCGCCGGCGCCAAGCATGGTCGGGAGCTTCGCACGATCATCAACCCGATGATCGTGTGCCGCGAAACCGATAGCGAGGCGCAGCGCTACCACCAAGCTATCCTTGATGCGGCAGATCGCGGCGCGATTGAAGGCTTCGTCGCGCATCAAAGGGGAGGGGACGCGGTCGCCTGGAAGGCGCATGGCGATACGCACCGGGCACTCGGCGGCAACATTCAGATCATCGGCAGCCCCGACCATGTTGTCGACAAGCTCATTGGTCTCAAGCGGGCCGGGTGCGACGGGATCCAGATCGCCTTCTTCGACTTCGCACCGGATCTCGAGTTTTTCGGAAATGCGGTGCTGCCGCTGATGTGCCAGGCAGGCCTGCGCATATAACCGGAAATTTGTGGCACTTCATTGCCGCTGCGCGTGTGGTTATCCATCCGAGAGGCTGCTACACGCGTTACCGCCTGAGCCGAATTCGACAAGCACGCCCTTGATGCTCTTGCCGGGAACGTTTGGCAGCTCGTGCTGGTAGACAAGAGCCACCTCGGCGCTCTTCCTTCAAATTCCAGCCTGCAGGATCAAAGGAATTAAGTTTGATGGGGGCGGCGACGCCAGAGAGGCTGATCCCCGACGGGCAGAGGTGGCTTGCTCCGATATAAAGGGCATTGACGCTACCGTGATCGAGAGTGACGCGGGACCACAATAATAAGACACCGCTCGTTTAGCGACGACCCACCAAGCGCCGGCTTCATTTGAGATGCTCTCGTCGCGGACAGCAACCCCGGTCAGCTCAGCTTGAATCCCGCCAGGCTCGACGAGACTTTCGGCCAGTCTTGCCTAAGTAATGATCTTCAACAATTCCAATGCACCGCTTGCGGCACCCGCCAGCACCGCACGCTGCGGGCGAGAACGCGCGAGAACGCGAATGCCAAGCAGAACGCTTAAAAGAACTTTAGCCAGTTCGGCTGCCGGACGAGTTGGCGAGATCGTGCCGTCTTTCTGCCCAGCCGCGACGCATCGCCGGAAAAATGTTTCGATAAAGACCATCTCTTGCGAGACGACTTTCTGAAATTCGGGGTCGTACGGCGCCAGCTCGAGCGCTGCGTTGACCAGCATGCACCCGCGACGCTGCTTATCCGTCATCGAACGTTCGATGACCTCATCAAAAAACGCGCGGATTGCCGCAAAGGGTGGCAGTTGTTCCAGGCGGGTAACCCGGTCGCGTACGGTCGTTTCAAGGTAATGAGCCAATGCCTGACGATACAGCGATCGTTTGTCGCCGAATGCGTTGTAAAGACTGGCGCCGGTAATCCCCATTTCCTCAGCGAGATCCCGAACCGAGGTCGACTCAAAACCGTGCGCCCAGAAGCAATTCATCGCCGCTTCCAGCACGGTCGTCTCATCAAATTCTCTCGGCCGTGCCATCGAACGCCTCACTCGCGAACCCGCCACCCCGGCGGGCGTCGTCTGCCTCCATGGATTGTATTTTAGAGCGGCTGGACCAGAACGGCAAGACAACCAAAAGCGGCACGCGTTGTTCGCCGCGCGCCCGCTTCACCTGCCGGGGCTTGATGATGCGAAAAGCCATTGCCGGGATCGCAGGTCTCCGGCATTTTAGTCCGGATGTTCTAAAATTGATCGGGGCCCATCTCGTAGCACAAGAAGGAAGTTCAATGACGCGATTGACCGATTTGTCACCGGCGCAGGCGAAACGCCTTGCCGAGGCCGAGTGTCCTCAATTCGAGACCACACCCTGGGTGACCGGGCCGGCTCTGTCGCACTGTCGCGTCGCGATCGTGTCGTCGGCCGGCCTCGTCGTCAGAGGCGACATGCCGTTTCGCGGACGCGACGCGGATTACCGCGCAATTCCCGTGGACACCAAACCCGAGAACCTGCTGGTCAGCCACATCTCGATCAACTTCGACCGCACCGGGCTGCAGGAGGATTGGAACGTCGCTTTCCCGCTCGACCGGCTCAAGGAGCTTGCGGCTGACGGTGAGATCGGCTCGGTTGCCGCGACACATTACTCGTTTATGGGTGCCAGCGATCCGCTCCAGATGGAGCCCCATGCCCGCGAGCTCGCGGGCCATCTGAAGCGTGACCAGGTCGACGCCGTCCTCCTCTGCCCGGTTTGACCAGTGTGCACGCGCGCCGTGAGCGCGCTGGCTCACTATCTCGAGGAAGAGGGAATTGCGACGGTCGCGATCAGCCTGATCCGGCCACAGACCGAAAATACTAAGCCACCGCGCGCGTTGTGGGTCCCGTTTGAGTTGGGCCGGCCGTTTGGCCCACCCGGCGACGCGGCTTTCCAGAGGCGCGTCATTCTCGCGGCATTGGGCATGCTCGAACGCGACAATGGCCCGGTAATCATCGCGGACTTCCCCGATGACGACCCGCGCTGGCAACCCGATCCCGACTGGCGCCCGCCGCCCATACCCGCACCACCCGCCGCCGGCTTGGCCGAGGCGCTCGCCGCACAGCTCGAGGCGGAGATCCCGCAGCTGCGGGATGTACATCTGTGCTGGCTTGCGCAACGTGGCCGCACCGCGGTCGGCCTTTGCGGATTGTCGAGCGCCGACTGTGGCCGCTACGTCGCGAATTGGTTGCGTGGCAACGCGCCGCCAAGCCCCCGCGAGGCGTTCTCGGCGCCGCTGATGCTGCGTTTCGCGGTCGATGACCTGTGAAGGCCTACTATCTGGAAGCAGCTGCAGCCGGCGCTAGCAGGCCGTCGAGCCGGCAACTCGGGGATTGGTTCTGGAACGAGACCGCAGCCGGTGCCGCGATCCATGCCTTGCGCGAGGCTTGCCTCACGAGTGAAGACGAGCGGCTTAAGCTGATCGCAGGCAATTTTCTGGTTCCGGCTGCGCGCGTGCGCAGCACGGGCTGAGTGCACGGGTCGTGGCCGATGCGCCAATCCCGCCAACTGCGGCAATGGCGGCTGAACCCTCCACCGAGCCGACCGTTAGGGTCGAGGTAGGTGGGCGGCCGGCTGCGGTAAGGGGGGCGCCGAATAACGCTGCTCCCGCGGTCAACCGAGCGGCGATCACGATCTCGATCATGCTGGCGACAATCATGCAGGCGATCGACACGACAATCGCCAACGTTGCACTGCCGCACATTCAGGGCAGCCTCTCGGCAGCGCAGGACCAGATCACCTGGATCCTGACCTCCTATATCGTTGCCGCCGCGATTATGACGCCGCTCACCGGCTGGCTCGCTGGCGCCTTTGGCATCAAGGGCGTCTTTCTGATCTCGGTCGCCGGCTTTACCGTGGCCTCGGCGCTGTGTGGCTTGGCGCAGAGCCTCCCCCAGATGGTGCTCTTTCGGCTGCTGCAGGGGATATGCGGCGCGGCGTTGATGCCGTTATCGCAAGCCGTTTTGCTGCGCATCAACCCGCCCGAGCGGCACGGCCAGGCGATGGCGATATGGGGCACCGGGGCCATGATCGGGCCGATCGCCGGCCCCGCGCTGGGCGGCTGGCTGACCGATAATTACAACTGGCGCTGGGTGTTTTACATCAACGTGCCGATCGGCATCGTCGCCTTCCTCGGCATCCTTGTTTTCATTCACGAGACCCGTCAGACGCGGCGCGAGCGCTTCGACTTCTTTGGCTTTGCGGCACTCGGGGTTGCGATCGGCGCCTTGCAGATGCTGCTCGACCGCGGTGAACTCAAGGATTGGTTCCACTCGACCGAGATTTGGGTCGAGGCGACGATCGCCGGCCTCGCTCTCTATTTATTCGTCGTTCATACGTTAACGATGAGAGAGCCCCCTTTTCTCAATCGCGACCTGATGCGCGATCGCAATTTTGTCGTCGGGCTCGTGCTGATGTTCTTTGTGGGCGTCATCATGTTCGCGACCCTGGCACTGATGCCCACTATGCTGCAGCAATCGATGAACTATCCGGTGGCGACCGCCGGTCTTGTCATAGCACCGCGCGGCATCGGTACAATGATCGCCATGTTTCTGGTCGGCCGCATCATAGGCTTGGTCGACATCCGCCTGCTAATCCTTAGCGGTCTCGCGTTGACCACTGTCTCGCTTTATCAGATGAGCGGGTTCTCGCTCGCCATGGACCCGCAGCCGATTGTTGTCTCGGGGCTGGTTCAAGGTTTTGGGCTGGGCTTTGTTTTTGTGCCGTTGAGCACGATCAGTTTTTCGACCCTGCCGCGCTCGGTCCTGACCCAAGGCACCGCCATCTTCAGTCTTATGCGCAACATCGGCAGCAGCATCGGTATCGCGATCCTCGAGGCTTTGTTTGTTGAGAATACCCAGATCGTGCATTCGCGCCTCGTCGAGCAGTTGCGCCCGGACAATCCGCTGGCCCATGCGCCCTACCTGCTGTCGCCCTACAGCCTCAGCACGACGACCGGTATTGCAGCACTCAATGCCGAGGTCACGCGGCAGGCGCAGATGGTCGCCTATATCGACGACTTCAAATTGATGATGGTCATCGCTCTCCTGGGGGCACCCCTTCTGTTGCTGTTGCACAAGCCGCGCGTGGCCGGCACTACCCGCCCCGCAGCCGCCGAGTGAGGAGTTAATGCCCTCGCCGGCTACCCGAATTGTTTGCGATCGAGTGGTTCTGTCCTATTTCGGCCGTCCCCAAACGCTAGCCGGGTTGTCTCAGGAGGGTGGAATTCGGCAAGGCGTTTTCCAACGACGCAGACCCGCTAGGGTCGACTTGAGGTTAAGCCTAAGGCTTGACCGGTTTCGACCCGACGGCGGCCGTGCGCTTCTCTCATGACGAGGCTGGTCTTGCCCCCTGAACGGACCTTGCCGCGCGGATGAAGCAACGACGAGTTGGGGTGGTACCAGCCTCGGGGGGGAGTGGACGCTACGCTCTTCGGTGGCCGCCCCGGACGACTTACGGCTACGCCAATCGCAGTGAGGAAATTTCATTGCGGGACGCCCCTATTGGGTGGAGCATGATCCCCAGGAGCCGAGAAATTTTTGCCGCATTTGTCTTTATCGTTTCTTGGCTTCGCATTCTATGCGGTGGTGCTAATAGGCGCATTTGCCGTTCGCAGCGCCGCGGGTTTCGGAGCGGGGTTAATCGGTGTTCCGATGCTGGCCTTTGTCCTGCCGGTGTCAACACCAGTGTCGCTAGCAGCAATTTTCACGCCCCTCACGTCGGCCGGACAGGTAGGCCGCGACTGGCATCAAATCGCGTGTAAGTAGTTTGTTCTTGGTATCGTTCTATACATTAATCGGCATTGGACTGGGCTTTTATTTCCTACAAACTTTGGATGAGAAGACATTACGGCGTGGCTTGGGTGCTTTTGGTGCTGTATTCGATCTATGCTTTATGGGCACGCGGGACTTCTCCGGTGTTACCTCCGCAGTGGCGTGGCGCGCTTGCCGCGGGCGCCGGCATGCCGGAGGTTTTTTCGGAGCTCTGTTCGGAGGTGGAGCTGGACCGACTTGCCGGCGTCGTCCTGTTCCTGAGATAGTCGAACTGGCGACGAAAGCTTGTCGGACTTTATCGCATGCCGGCTGCCTGAATTATCGTAGAGCAAACCGAAGGACCGTCCTTTCCGGGCGGTCCTCCCCGTGCGAGAGAACTTGGCTCGGTGCAATTGGCCGCGCACCTCAAGACTTCTCTGATAGCCTGCCTCGATCACCTTGAGGCCTCGGCGGGGTGCTACGCTGGCTTTCTTCATCCGGCCATATTTCGGCGATCGCGATGCCGCTTTCGCCGGCCACTGCGTAAAGGAGATAGGTCCGCCCGTCTTCCTCGAAGATTGCCGGATCGCGGAGCTGGTTGACCTGCCCATAGGCAGTGCTGCGCGCCGATGGGGTCAGCGCCGCGTCGGAACCTTCCCACGAACGCTCGGGCCGGAGCACCTCAGTGGGCGGGCTTTCCTTCCAGCCGTGCCAATCGCCGGTGAGGTCAATGCGGCTCAGCAGAATTCGTTCTGGCGCCTCGCCGACTTGTGTCCAGAACACGAACAGTTCATTGCCGCGCTTCAGTACGGCTGAATGCCGCATGTTCGGATTGAACAGCACCGGGCCCGGCGCGAACGCACGCAGCCCGTCGCTTGACCGATAGAACCGCCCTGGCATCGTAAGGGCGTAAATCATGCCATCGTTCGGAAATACCCGCATGTAGGGTGGTCCGAGGATTTCCGGCTGCGCCTCGAAATCGACGCCGTTCCGAGAGGTCGCCACGCGGCTCACCTGCGTTCCTACATCTTCGAGCCCGTGGAAATACATCACAATCCGCCGGCTGGCGGGATCGACATGGACGTCCGGCGAGGCGATATGCGGCGTCGTGATCTCCGACAATGTGTCGTGGGAGATCAGCGCGCCCCTCTGCTTCAAACGCGCTTCGAACCGCGCAACTTGATCGCGCGAGGCTATCGGAGGCTCGATCAGAAAACGGGATTGCGCGAGGCGCAAGCTGCCCGGTGCATAAATTGCCCAGGGCCCGGTCGGGTGATCGGCGTAGGCAAGGCGGATGTAGCTGCCCTTATGGTCGGCGAAATAGAGGTAGTAGTGACCGAGCGGGCTGTCGATCCAGTCAGGCACCCGGATCATCGAGGGACCTTGGATATTTTCCCCGATGCTCGGATGGAGCTCGGGGAAAATGATCGGGTGGTCGAGCAGTCGGTGGATGCGCACGTTCAGCTCCTTCCAATCCGCAGAATCAGCCGACCTTCGGGATGCCCTTACTCGGGCATGCCAGAGCAGACGATGGGTAAGCGAGGCCATTACACGGTGGCGGATTATAATTGATGGCGACCGACTATTACGACCACGCGCTTCGGATCCACTGCGGCCGTTCAGTCTTCGCTGCGGAAAACGCTCTTCATGCCCCCCACTTGGGCCACTCGCTGCTGTCAGTTCAGAGGTCTCAGGTAGGGTGGAAAGCCGCCCTTCGCCGCTTACGGTATCACGTTAATGGCGGGAGTCGGGCCTTTGATGCGCGTATGAGTTCCGGCGTTGCAATGGATGCTATAGTTCCCCGCGTTGGGATGGTGCAGGGGATACTTGGCACGCCGATGGGTTGAAACACACTTATCCTGAGGAAGCGTTCACTTGACTTATATGCTGATCGCGGTCGCGGCGATGTTTCTGCAACAAACCTGCGGCTCGATTGCCCGGGCGATGCCGGCGGTGCTTGCACCGTTGATCATCGCGGAACTACATGCCGATGCCGCCTGGGTCGGGATCTATTTCTCGCTGACTGCCTTTGCCGGGCTGATCGGCCAGTTGGGATCGGGCGGCTTCATCATCCGGCACGGCGCCATTCGCATGAGCCAGATCGCCCTGCTGTTTACAGGCGCCGGTTTGGCAGCGGCAGTCCTCGGTGGTGCCGCCGGCTTTGTTCTGTCGGCCTTGATTGGCAACGGCGTTGCCTCGGTTGCAACCCCGGCGAGTTCCCAGTTGCTTGGGCGCTGGTCCGTCATGCGCTACGCGCCATTTGCCTTCTCCATTGCCCAGTGCGCGATCCCGGCAGGCATTCTGCTGACCGGCTATCTTGGCCCCGTGATGGCACAGTCGTTTGGCTGGCGTAACACGATGCTGGCGAGCGCGGCGCTGTGCTGGGCCGTCGCGCTGACGCTCCAGCCACTACGTGGCCGGCTCGATACTGAGTTATCGGTCCGGCATCCGGTCCGCCTGTCGGATTTGCGCACCACGATCACCGCAGTGCTGGCGGTCCGCGAGCTGCGCTCCTTGTCGTTCGCCTGCTTTGCGTTCAACGGGATACAGGCCGTGTTTGTTGCCTATTTCGTCACCTACATGACCTCACAGGGCCATCCGCTGGTCGCAGCTGGATCGCTGTATTCGACGGTCATTGCGGTGGCGTTGCCGGGCCGCATCTTGTGGGCCTGGGTGGGCGGCTTCTATGTCGCGCCACACTTAGTCTTGGGCGGGTTGGCCTTCGGCATGGCTGTCAGCATTGCGCTGATGGGCGCGTTTACGCCCCATTGGCCGTTGCTGGCGATCGGCGCGGTGACGATGGTGGTCAGCGCCACGGCGTTGTCCTGGCACGGCATCATGCTGTCGGAAGCCGCGCGTCTGGCGCCGCCGGGACGAGTGGGCGCGGTGACTGGTGGGGTGCTGTCATTCGGCCAGATCGGTGCGCTCTCCAGTCCCGCGGTCTTCTCGTTGCTGCTCGGGCTGTCTGGTGGCTACAGTGCGGGTTGGATGGTCTGCGCCGTGCCGGCCGTTCTGGTCGGCGTAAACATGTTCCGCCAAGGTAAGCCTGCGCAGCAGCGTAACGCACTGTGACCTACGTACCGCTGTAGTGACAGCAAGTCCGGATGGCATACCGCGGATCACGTCGCCAGATGTCACCGCGCTCATCACTCTGTGCAAACCGGTCACGATGGCGGACAATTGGTCGAACAAGCCAGCCTTTTTACACAGCCTCAGTCGAACCCGGAAGCTGCACAGGTTCTACCACCACGATTTGCTTTCTGCGACTTTGCCGACGAAGCAGGCCCGAACGGCCAGCCTCTCGGGTACCTTGCACCGGTATTCTTATCAAGAATAAACCCAAGAGGCGAGGGGGAAGGCAAAGGTGGCCGCCCACGCTGCGACGCCTGCCTTGCCGGTGACCGGGGCAAGTCTCGGCATCGTTTCCTCCCTTGCCCTCGTCCTGAAACCGGATCGATCAGATTCCGGGATAGGGCTTGCCCCAGCCGTCGAGATAGACGACTTCGGACAATGGCCCGCGGCCAATCGGTCCGAACCGCCCCATCGGATAGCCGATCGGGAGGATCGCGTAGGAATGGTAGTTCGGCGGGATGCCCATCGCTTCGTCGCACTCCTTCGCGTATCCGATGTGCCGTGTCGTCAGCGTCGAGCCAAGACCGAGCGCGCGCGCCGCCAGCAGCATGTTCTCTACCGCCGGATAGATCGATGCGCCGGACGAATATCCCGGATTGTCGCCTTCCAGACAGGGCACGATCCACACCGGCGCCTCGTGGTAGTGGTCGGTCAAGTATTGGTTGGCCGCCATTTGCCGCAATTGTTTCTGCTGATCTGATCCGGGGGGCGGCGCGCTGTTGCGATAGCGGGGTCCGACGACTTCGTCGAACAGCTTCTTGTAATATCCCTGCACGACTTTCTTGCCGGGATGGTTTTTCAGCACCAAAAAGCGCCAGCGTTGGGTGTTGCCGCCATTGGCAGCCGCCTGGCCGGCGAGCAGGATCTTGCGGATCAACTCGTCGGGCACCGGGTCGGGCTTCAGCCGCCGCATCGCCCGCATCGTGTGCATGATCTCGAAGATGTCCGTCGTCTCCGTGGTTTCCTCAGGCATTCGATCCTCCATGACAGCATCGGAACGGACTTTAGCAGGCTGCCGAAATTGGGGTAGCGGCGCGCGTGGCGATCCGCGATTGCCTGCGTTTAGGTTTGGCGGAGCAGAAACGCGCGGGAGTGACGCGGTGGGCGGATCGCAGTTCAGCCACGCGGACCTGGAGAAGCGGGGCGGTCGAATCATCCGCTGCGGGTCACCCGGGCAGTGTGAATGCGGCGCTAGCCGCGATGTCGGCAGAGTTCGACGCGCTGTATGCGCGGGGCGGGAATTGATTCCGCTGGGGCGGCGCCTTAGCGGTGCCCTACCCTGCCCCTGCCTGAATCGCTCCCAGACCATCCTTTTCGAGAGCTATCCGGCCGGATTCCGGTTTCCTGACATCGTTGGAGTTTCGCACAAAGTCGCACCGGACCGACCGGCGCGACCAACGCGCATTAGCGACGGCGGGAAGATTAAGCGGGATTTGCCCTGTGCGTTTCGCCGTTCAGCCCAACCGGTAGAATTTGGTGGCGGTGGAGGAGAAGAGCGCGGTCTTTTCGGAGGGGGAGCAACCCGCGGTAATGCGTTTGAAGGCGTTCCACAGCACGTGATAGCTGCAGCTGCCCTTGTCGACCGGGAAGTTGCTTTCGAACATCGCGCGCTTGGGGCCAAAGGCGGCGATGCAAACCTCAATATAGGGCCGCCACGCCGTGGCCAGATCTTCCGAACTCGGCGGCAAGTCGCGGGTGTGGATGTCAAAGCCGAACATCCGCATGCCCAGCCCGCCGAGCTTGATGTGTACGTTTGGGCAGGTCGCCAGCTCGCGGATGCGAGCCTGCCACTCGGTAAAGACCTCGTCGCGGCGGCTAGTATGGCGGCCGAGCCCGATCGGGCCGCCGACATGGTCGAGCACGATCGGAGTTCCGGAAAAGGCGCGCGCCAAATCGGTCAACTCGCCAAGTTGGGTATGGTATACCCAGGCATCGAAGCTGAGGCCGAGCGGCGCCAACCGCGCGAAGCCTTCGCGCAGCCGGGGGTCGAGCAGAAGCCCCGCTGGCCGGTTGACCAGTGAGCCCCATTGCGCCTGGTCCGGATGGGTCGCCGCGATAAAGCGGATGCCGCGAAACCGCCCGCCGCCGGCGACGATCTGCGCCTCCAGTACCTTTTCGACCGTGGCGCCCAATGCGAGATCGGCATAGCCGACGATGCCAGCGCAAACCCGTGTGCCGCCATAGCCGCCGCTGGCGCTCATCGCGGCGACACCGTTGGCGAATTCTATTTCGCCAACCGCGCGCATCTCTGCGGACCCACGAGCGCGGTACATCGACAGCCATTCAAGATAGACGGTCGCGGCGATGTTGTGACCGCTACCGGTGTCGGCCAGGAGGTCGGGCAGCAGATAGCGGCCGGTCTCGGGCCGGTCGACCAGGTGATGGTGCGGATCGACGATCGGCAACTCGGGGTCGATAATCGCCTCTTGCCGCCGTGCGAGCCAATCCGGCCGCACCGCGAGATGCAGGCTGGTCGCGGTTGCTGGTGACGTGATCTGCATCGAGTCCCCCTGGCAAAAGGCGTTATCGAAGATACGATAAGATGGTTGAGCGAGCCATGATCTCCTGCGCTAACGGCCGCATCAATTGAAGGTCGAATTGATGGAATGACGTCCCGCTACGCAGGCGACGATGCGCTCGGCGCCGCGCAGGTTGCCGCCGTGCAGCAACGTGTTCCGCGGCGATCGTACCGACTTTGTCTACACGGTGAGCCGGGACTTTGTGCGCCAATGTCAGACGCCTGTCTTGGTGCTGCCGGATGACATGCCCGACCATCCGTACGTCGTCGCGATCGAGAGCGTCTATCTCGCGCCAAACGCCCAGGTGACGCTTTACCCGTGGAAGGCGAACCCCAAGCAGACTCAGATTGCGCTCCGGCACGTACGCGGGTTCCTCAGGGAGAACCCCCGGCCGCAGCGGCGCTGCCGCTTGCTGCCGCCGCCAAGTAGCGCACGAGGCATCGGTTTCGGCCCCGCGGGACGTCGAGGGTTGCGCCCGGCATCCCGGTCAAGGTGACAACCCTTGGCCCGTGGTCGATGCCAATCAGGGCGCCCCTGTCGAAGCCGGATCGATACCCTGATGACAGCTTGATCTCGGCGTTATTGCCGCGGCATGGGTCTGCTGTAGTTGCCCACAGCGGCTCATTGCGTCCTAATCCGGATAGGACATCGCTCGCGGCCTCCGACTGATGGCGTAGCAATGAGCTATCTTGCGGCGGCGGTTTCTGGCAGGGACGCAAGTAGATCCCAGCGTCGCGCTGAGTGGGCGAGGATGCGTTCCACGTCCTCAGGCAGCAAGTAGCCGTTTTCGATCAGGCCGTCCGCCGCGCGCCGTGCTTGATCGAGGTAGGCGGCCTTGCTGGGATAGCGTTCCTCGATCGACTGGCGCGGGTCGCCTTTCGCTGCGCGCTCTCCCTCGGTCGACGGGAACGGGATTGTCGATCCCATCAAGCTCATCAGCTGGTCGGGGGCACCGATCTGCGGATGGCGCAGATTCCACCCAGTATAGGTCGCCAGCGGCACCGTGACATCGGGCAAGCGAATGCCGCTCAGCTCATTGCCGTCCGGGTCGACCCCAGGAACGAAATGCGGGTAGGGCTCGCCCTCCGTCGGGGGCAGCGTGGTGGCGACCCCGTTGGCTGCCTCCGGGCCGAAATCGAGCCGCGTCACCCGCGGCGGATGCGCCGGAAGCCGGACCCCGGGTATGTCGGTGATAACGCCCCTCACCTTCTCCGGGGTTACGGCGCTGCCGTCGGCAAGGCGCGGATAACGGCTCGGCGGCGGCTCCTCGCCCTGGGTGACCCAGCGATCCATGCGCACCAGCAGAGCGCGTAGCAGCGGATTGTAATCGACCGAATTGAGCGCTTGCTGGCCGCGTTCGCCGTTTTGCGCGTTAACGTCGGTCAGCGGCAAGGTGCCGGCGGAATGCTGTGTACCGGCGAAGTGGTAGAAGCGTGAGGACGTGGTCGGCTCGATGTCGCGCGCCCCGGTCGCATCGGTGTGGATTAGCGAGGCGTCGCCCCGCCAGTATTCACACGAGGTGTTCGTGAAGAAGATTTTCGGCACCTTGCGGCGCGCGGCGAGGCGTTCGAGGAGGCCGTCGCGCCGACCCGTGGCCGGATCGGTGCTCGCCGTCTCGTTGAACGGGAATGGGTCGCTCGGGAGCGACGCTGACGGCTGCCCAAAGCGCATGTTGAAATCGCTACCGCGCTTGCCGCCGGCGATGTGCACCAGCATGCCGTCAAACACCAGCCGATCCGCCTCATCCTCGTTCAGGCCGAGATAGAGGAACTGGCGCAGAAAACGTCCGCTTTGCGACGCGCCAAACGCGTAAGCATGCCGGACTTCGCCGGCGCAGGGGTTGTCCGCCGAACTGGCGTGCCGCAGGAAGGATACGACATCGCGCGACGCCAACAGACCCAGCCCGATCACCGGCGCACCGGTTGTCGGGTAGATCACCTCGTAGATCTTGCCAGGTTCGAAACCGGCTGCAAGATGGATCTGGTTCGGATCGGGAACGACGCGCCCCGCTTCCAGCCGGGCGAAAGACCATTGCTGCCGAGAGATCGTGCGTCGTGGCGCCTGCTCGCCCTCGCGCACCAGCAGGATCGCGCGTGGGTCATCCAGATCGTTGCTCGGATAGGGACGATGTCCGCGGTCCGACAGCAGTTGAACCTGGCTTGGCTTGCTCGGTTGGAAGCCGACCAGCAACTGCCCGGAGACCGGCCCGCCGTCGACCCGCGCCTCGGGGGCCGTGATCCGCATTAGTCCGTTGCCTTCGGGCACGTCGTGCTGCCAGCCGCACCAGACGACCGTATAGCCATGGCGCATCAGGAACCCGTTGCCGGGATCGGTCGGCGCCGCAGGATTGATCGGGCGCGGCACACCGTTGAAGGTCGCCAGTGCCAGGCGGTTGCCGCGGTTCGGCACATCGAAAAGCAGGCGATGATTGCCGCGCGCCTGGTTTTGGGGCGCAAGGATGCGGATATCGGCTGCGAAATGCACCAAGCCGTCGCCTTTGCGCTCAGCCATATCGATATCGGTGATGGCGCGGTTCGCCGGGTGCCCAGGGTCAACGGCGAAATGCGCTGTGCCGTCAAGCTGTTGGTAGCACCCGACATCGCCGAACGCGCGACCATCGGCGAGCGACTGGCGAGTTTTGATCTCGATCCGGACCACAGCCATCGCTTCCCATCCCCGTCAATGCCATCGATGCGCTGGCCATTCTATCATCAAAGGCCGGGCTCGCCATCGCGGCAGGCAGCGGCGAGCAATTTAGGCCTGCGGACGCCCGAGGGAACGGCAAACGCACGAACGTTCCCAAAGAGATGGGGAATGGGCGAAAGCAGCCTCCAAGATCGTGCATCGATCCACGATCTCTTCACGCGCTATTGCTGCGCGCTCGACGACGGGGAGATCGAGGCCGTGGTCGATTGCTTCACGGAAGACGCGATCCTAAAGAGCCCGGTCATCGATATCAGCGGCCGCGACGAAATTCGTGCCTTCGCCGCCCGCTTTGCGGCGCAACGCGCCGCGGGCACGCAATTCCGTCATATGGTTAGCAATCTCGCCGTGACGATCACGAGAAATCGCGGTGCCGTGAGTGCCTATCTGCTGGTGCTCATCTCAAAGGACGGCAACCACAGTAGCCTTCCGCCCGGCCGCTACGCGTGCGAGCTGAGCAAAGAGTACAGCGGCCAATGGTGCTTCTCGCGCCACACCGTCTTTCATGACCACGACTACACCCTCGACGCGACCGGTCGCTAAACCGCGGAAAACCATCTCAGCCGCCGCCGCTCCCGCGAGCACGATCTTGATACATCCCGCGTGGGGCACCGGGATGCCGATCGGCGACCTTGAGCGGCTTTGGCGACCGCTTGAGCCGCTTTCCGCCGACTACATGCCGATCTCCGAGCCGCTGCCCGCGGGAGAGCCGCTTTCGGTCGCCGGTGAAATTGTCGATGGTTCATTAGGTGCGGCCGGAGATCGTCGTCGAGGTAAGCCATGCCGAATGGACGCGCCCATTGTTTATCTCGAGAGCCGAGGGGGACAAGGCGGCGTTGATGTCCGTCGCGGGCCTCCCAACAGAGTAGTCGCCAATGCGCAGTGATCAGAAACCGCTGCAGAACCGGGTGACTCCGTTCGGCGATGTCGTGGCGATTTCGCAGAGAGGCCTTTACATCGGCAACCGCGGGATCATCCACGATTCTGCAACCAAAACCCTACTCGGCAGGCGTTGGACGACCAAGGCGTGGCTCGTTTGTGTCCTCGACTATAAGGGGCGGCGCCGCGAGGTGATGGGCGGGCGCAGCTGGACCGAGCTTTTCTTTCTCGATGAAGCGGTGGCGCTTGCTGCCGGTCACCGGCCGTGCTTCTTTTGCCGTCGCGCCGATGCTCAAGCATTCCGTGCCGCTTGGGGTAAGGCGAAGGGAGGGAAGGCGCCTCTGGCGCCGGAGATCGATGCGGTCCTGCACGAAGAGCGGCTAGACCGCGGCCGCAAACGGGTCCATGCCATCTCTAGTTCTGTTGCAGAGCTGCCGAACGGCGCTGTTATAGTTGCGGCCGGCGAGGCTTACACCATCGCGCACGGCCGCGCGTTCCTTTGGAGCGAGCAAGGTTATCACGCGGCGCGACAAATTCGTCGCGCAGACGGGCTGCTGACCCCACCGTCGACGTTGCTTGCGATCCGCGCCGGCTACCGGCCTGTGTCACACCCCGATATTGAAGAAAATCTCCGTTTCTGATTTTGGCTGCTGTCGGTTCTGTGAGGCGACCTTCGCCGGTGCGGACCTCAATGGGCCAGACGCGCCGCTTCCGGCCGTTCCCGTGACGACGAGATTCAGCCTAAGTGGACACTAGGTTGATCTCGACGGCAGCCGGGCACGGATCACTAACGCGCCTATTCTTGACGGCGAGGGGCCGGTTGCCAAAGGTGCTGCCGGCGATGAAGAGTGAGAGAAAGGAGATGCCGATGCTGCCCCTGGTGCTGTCGTCCGACTCTCACGTGTTCGAACCGCCCGATCTGTGGCAGACCCGCATTGATAAGCCGTTCCGCGATCGTGCGCCGCGGATCGAACGGATTGACGGCGGCGACCACGTCGTCGTTGAAGCGGATCAGATCCTCTCCGGGATCGGCCTGATCTCGAACGCCGGCGCACGGTTCGAGACCCCCGAGACGATCTCCGCCCAGGGGCGCTTTGAAGACGTGCTCCGCGGCGGCTACGACCCCGAACAGCATCTCAAGGACATGGCGCTCGATGGGGTGGCGGGCGAAGTCGTCTACCCGAGCCAAGGGCTCTTTTACTTCAAGGTGGCGGACACGCCGCTGATGTCGGCGATCTTTCGCGCCTACAACGACTGGCTCGCCGAGTTCTGCCATACGGATCCCGACCGCCTCAAGGGCATCGCGATGATCAACCTCGACGACGTCGAGGACGGGGTCCATGAGCTGGAGCGCGCCGCCCGCCTCGGCCTCGCAGGTGCCATGATCACCGAGTATCCGGCCGAGGACCGGCGCTACGACCAATCCGAGTACGAGCCGTTCTGGGCCGCGGCCGCCGCACTCGACATGCCCTTAAGCCTGCACACGGCAACGCGGCGGCAGGGCAAGATCCGCGGGGCCGGTCCCGGAACATTGCGCGACGCCAGCAGCCGCGCGACCAAGGCGTTCTATCCGGCATTGTCGATGTGCGACATGATCTTCTCCGGCGTCTTCGAGCGTCATCCCCGATTAACATTGGCCATCGTCGAGTTCGAATTGGCCTGGGCGCCCAACGTGCTAACCTCAATGGACTACACCTACCGCGAGCGCCACGGCGAGGCGCTTTACCGGTTCAAGAACAGCATGCTGCCGAGCGACTTCTTCCATCGCGACGTCGTCTTGAGCTTCCAGGAGGACGCGATCGGCATTCGCCTGCGCGACGTCATCGGCGTCGACAACATGATGTGGGGCTCGGACTACCCGCACAGCGAGTCGACATTTCCGCAATCGCGCAAGATCCTGGCCGAGATCCTGGAGGGCGTGCCGGACGACGAACAGACCAAGATCGCCGCCAGCAACACCGCCCGCCTCTACAAATTCGACGTGTCGAAGCTGACCGCCCCTGCTTGAAGACCCCAGCCTCTCTGCGGCTCAGCGAACTCGGCGCAGCGCAAGCCCGATCAATCCCGGCGCCGTGTGTCGCATCAGCTTCCGGGCTGCGTGATAGAAAAAATGCGGATTGGCCAAACAGGAGAGCGGCATGGGGCGGGTTGCGGGCAAAGTGGCGCTGGTAGTGGGCGCGGGAGGCGGCATCGGAGGCGCCGCTGCCGAGGCGCTGGCACACGAGGGTGCAGCGGTATTCTGCACCGATCAGAACGGCGCGGCCGCCGAGGCTGCCGCTGCTCGGATTCGCGTTGCCGGCGGGCGGGCAGCCGCGTCGGCTCTCGACGTGCGCGACCGTGCGGCGGTCGATGCGGCCGTTGCCGCTGTCGTGCACGAATTCGGGCAGCTCGATATCGTGCTCGAATTGGCCGGGATCAGCCACCGGCTCAATTTCTTGGATGTCGATGCCGAGACTTGGGACCGCATCATCGCGATCAATCTTACCGGCATGTTTCACATCGGACAGGCAGCAGCGCGGCAAATGGTCAAGCAAGGTGACGGCAGCATCATCAATGTGACCTCGCAGCTCGCCGAGGTGGCGCGGCCCGAGCGCGCTGCTTATGTCGCCTCGAAGGGCGGCGCGCGATCGCTGACGCATGCGATGGCAGTCGATCTGGCGGCGCACGGCATTCGCGTCAACGCGATCGCGCCCGGCCCCACGCTGACCGGGCTTACGCGCGCGAGCTATGCCGACCCCGAAGCGCGGCGTGCGACAGAGGCGGTTATCCCGCTCGGCCGGCTTGGTCAGCCCGACGACCTGGTCGGGGCGGTGCTGTTTCTTGCTTCCGACGAGTTGCTCTGGGTAACCGGAAGCACGGTAACAGTCGACGGCGGGTATCTGGCGATCTGAGGAGATGCCTATGAACGGCGACAAATCGCATGTCACGAACGAGCTGGCGCAATTCGTCGCCGGCTCGCGATGGGAAGCCATCTCGTCAGAGGTCCGGTACGAGGGCGTAAGGGGGCTGCTGAACTTTGTCGGCTGTGCGCTCGGTGGCTCGCACGACGAGGCAATGGACATCGCGGTCAAGGTGCTGACGCCGTTCTTCGGGCCATCGCAGGGGAGCGTGATCGGGCGCCGCGAGCGGCCCGACGCGCTTAATGCCGCTTTCCTAAACGCGGTCAGCGCCAATGTCCTCGAATACGACGACACGCATCTCGGAACGGTGATGCACCCGGCGGCGCCGGTGGCGCCCGGCCTGTTCGCACTTGCCGAGCTGCGTCAGGTGTCCGGCCGCGAATTGCTTCACGCGTTTATTGTCGGGGTCGAGACCTCGTGCCGCGTCGGGCTCGGCGTGATGCCGACGCATTACCGGCGCGGCTGGCACATCACCGCGACCTGCGGGATCTTCGGGGCGGCGGCCGCCTGCGCCCGTCTGATCGGGCTCGATGCACGGCGCACGACTTGGGCGCTCGGCCATGCCGCAACGCAATCCGCGAGCCTCGTCGAAAGCCTCGGCAGCATGGCGAAAAGCCTCGGGGTCGGCAACGCCGCGAAGAACGGACTGGCGGCGGCGCTGTTCGCCGAATGCGGGTTTAGCGGACCAGAGCGGCCGATCGAAGGGCGCTACGGTTTCGCTTCGGTGACCAGTGACTCGGCCGATCTCGCCCGCATAACCGATGGGATCGGCGAACGCTGGGAGGTGCTGAACAACGCGTACAAGCCTTATCCGTGCGGGGTCGTGCTGTTCCCGGTCATCGATGCCTGTCTCGAACTACGGGCCCGTCACGCGCCCGCGCCCGAAGCGATAGACCGTGTCGTCGTGCGTGGCCACCCGCTGATGCGTGAGCGCACCGACCGGCCGAATGTAGAAAACGGGCGCGACGCCAGGGTCAGCTTGCAGCACAGCGTCGCCGTAGCATTCCTCTTTGGCGCCGCCGGGCTCGCGCAATACGAGGCCGATTGCGTCACCGATGCGGCCGTGCGCGCGCTGCGAACAAGGGTTGTCTTCGAGGAAGACCCGGCGGCGCCGGTCGAGGCGGCCACCGTGATACTACATTTCGCCGACGGGACGGAGCTGAGCCAGCATATCCGGCACGGCCGCGGTACGCCGGGACGGCCGATGAGCGACGCCGAGCTCGACAGCAAGGTGCGCGAGCTGACCACCTACAGCGCCCCGTTTGTCGATGCTGCCCGCCTGATCGCGGCGGTGCGCGGCATCGAGAACGAGGCCGACCCGACCCGATTACTGCGGCTGACCGTCCTCTGATTAGGTCAAAGTATTCGCTTGTGCAGGGGTGAGGCAGGGAAGAGACATACAGGTGGCTGGCGGATGATTGGCTGCCGGGCTGCTCGGGCCCATGGCCGCATTCGAAACCAGCGCTGCTTTCCGAATATTAGGCTAGATGCAATTGGGATTTTCTCGCACTTGCCTGCATAAGAAAAATCGCCGCAAGATCAGCTTGCCATCGGGGCGGAAGCACATGGATCTTTTCCATCCGCGCATTGCCGCTGCGTTGGCGGCAACGATATGTATGGCGGCATGCGCCGCGCCACCGGCGGCGCCGACGATTCCGGTGGCCCCGGGGCCGCATACGACGCTGGACAGGTTCGGCGCCGATCAGGCCGCCTGCCAGCAATACGCTGATGCGCAAATCGCTCCCGTGGTGGCCGCCGCTAACAACCAGGCAGTCGGGGACGCGTTACTGGGCGCAGCGCTCGGAGCCGGACTTGGTGCCGGGATCGGCGCGGCCGCAGGCAACGCCAGCAAAGGGGCTGCGATTGGCGCGGCCTCTGGCGGCGCCCTCGGCATCATTGGCAACGCGGGTGGCGCACCTTATCCGCAAGAGTCTCTGCAGCAGCAATACGACATCATGTATGGGCAGTGCATGGCAGCAAACGGGAACTCTGTGCCCAACTTGTTCCCACCGCCGGGCACCCCGCCCTATTCCGGCGGTCTGGCGCCTGGTGGCGCACCTTATCCCAATGCGCTGGTCCCGCCGCCGAGCTACTGAGCCTTCCCGCGTCGGCCGCCGCGTTACTCGCCACAACGGGCAATTCTGAGCATTCATCGATTGCTCGATTAACGTCGAGAAGGCGTTCAGAAAGGAGACGATCGCCGGAGTGCGCGACAACGGGGGAGCCGCGCCGATAACAGCCGTTCCGCCGAAAGGGGTCGAAGGGGCCAAGCCCAAAGCCGCCCCCGGGGCGCCCGCCAGCGCCGTCGGCTCCTGGTAACCTGTTCTTGCGTCTCGAATTGCTTCGGACCGGACGTAGCCGGTTTACCTCCGCCTCCAAAGGCCTGATCCGTTCGTCTGAGGCCGAGAGGTGGCCAAGATTGCCTTGCCCCTAGTACCGGTGATTGTCTACCCGAGTTGCCGAAAAACTCAATTTTCGAGTTGCGCAGAATCGGCGCTATGGCCGGCTGCGGCCCACGTGTTACCGCCTGGAGACTGCCCCCCAGTGGTCCAACGTCCGTGGTACGTATTACGCAGTTGGCGGATCGGCGATCGGCTCCAGCCGGCCGAGGATGAAGACGTAAGCCGCGATGCCGACGACCAGCACGACGCCGGCAACCAGGAACGCGCCGGTGAAGGACCCCGTCGCGCCGACGATGTAGCCGGTCGTGATCGGCGCCACCACACCCATCATGTTGTTCAAGAAGTTCATGACACCACCGATCGTGGCGGTGCCGCCGCGTGGTGCTATCAAGGACGGTATCGACCAACCGACTGGCGCCGCCGCCGCCAGCCCGCTCAGCGCCACCGAGATCCAAAAGATCGCCCACAGCGGCTCGGTCGTGAACGTGGCGCCAAACACCGCGAGGCCGAGCAGCATGCCGGATATCAGCACGGTCTTGCGCACCGGGGTTTCGGGATAGCCGCGCTTGATCAAGTGATCGATCAGCCAGCCACCGACGACGAGATCCGCGACCGTGGCGCACAGCCAAGGGATCGCCGCGTATCCCGCAGACTTCATTATGCTCATATGCATCGACTGCTCGAGGTAATTCGGCAGCCAGGTCAGGAACAGGTAGAACGAATAACCATAGGCCGCGAAACCAATGGTCAGCCCCCATACCTTTCGATTGAGCAGCAGGTAGCCGAGCATGGTGACTTCGCCACTCTGTGCCGGGCCTTCGGGAGTGGCCCCGCCGGTGCGGATGTAGTCGCGCTCGGCCGGGCTCAGCCGCGGATGTTTGCTGGGATCGCGGTAGACGGTCAGGAAGCCGAGGAAATAGAGGAAGCTTAGGAGGCCGGTCAGGCCGAAGCCCCAGCGCCAGCCAAAGCGCACCACCACCAGCGCCACCAACGGGATGCCGATCACATTGGAGAACTTTGCGGCGGCATCGAAGAGCGATGTCGCGAACGACCGTTCCTGGCGCGGGAACCAGTAGCCGGTCGCCTTTGAGCTTGCCGGGAAACTCGGCGCCTCAGCTGCGCCCAACAGAATGCGAGCAGCCAGAATGCCGCGGAACCCACCGGCAAAGGCGGTCGCGATCGACGCGACGGACCACAGAAATGTGCTTATCCGATTGACCAAAGTGACGCCAAAGCGGTCGAGGATCATGCCCGTCGGGATCTGCATCAGAGCGTAGGGCCAGAAGAGCCCGCTGAAGAGCCAGCCGAGCTCGCCTGGGGTCAGACCAAATTCCTGCTGCAGCTGCGGTGCGCCAACCGAGAGGTTGATCCGATCGAAATAATTGATCAGGATTCCGAGCCCCAGCAGCCCGCCAATGCCCCACCGCACCCTTGGGACGCGGGAGGCGGCGACCATTGCGGTCATCGTGCTTGTCCGGGGCTGGATGCGGCAAGCGGCGCCGGCCCATCGATCTGCTGCTGACGAGCCGCGAGCTGACGTACGATCTCCTGCGCGATTTCGGCCGGTTTACCGCCGATCTCGACGACGATCGGGCGCTCGTCCGGCGTCGGCTCCGCCAATGTCGCGAACTGGCTATCGAGCAGGGCGACCGGCATGAAGTGCTCGTGCCGCGCGGCCATGCGTTGGTGGATCAGGTCGTGCGATCCCTTGAGGTAGACGAGGACCACGTCGTGGCGGTCGCCGATGATGATGTCCCGGTAAGATCGCTTCAGCGCTGAGCAGGTCAGCACGCCGCATTCGCCAAGCGCTCGCCAGTCGTCGATGACCTCGGCGATCTTGCGCAGCCAGGGCAGACGGTCCGCGTCAGTCAGCGGCGTCCCAGCCCGCATTTTCGCGACATTTGCGGGCGGATGCAAATCGTCGCCTTCCTGGAAATGGCAGCCCAGCGCGCCGGCAAGCAGGGCTGCGACCGTGGTTTTGCCGGACCCGGAAACCCCCATCACGACGACAATTACCGGCTTTGCCAGACGGCGCGCCAGGTCCGGGGACCAAACGCGCTGAAGTTGATGATCGCTTTGTGCCATGGGACAATCCCGGATCATACACCGGGGCCAACCGGGGGGACGAAGCTATTGTGGGGGGTCCGACAATGCAAGGATGTCGCCGCCGGACATGCGCGCCGTCAGCCGAGATCGTGATGAAATGGCTGCGGCTGGTTATCCTCTATGCGGCCGGCTTTGCCACGATGTTGATACTCGCGGTGTTTTTCGCCGAGCCCGGTGCGGCGCAAACCGCGCCCGCAATCACCGTGGCCGCCGTAGCCACCACCCCGGCGCCGCCCGTGACCGTGGACACGACCAAGCTACCGGCGCAACCCCCGTCGCCGATGTCACTCGTCCCCGGCTTGCGCTCGCTCGTACCCGAAATATCGCCTTTAACCAATCCGGCGGTAATTTCGCCTCAGGCGCAACTCGACTACAATCTTCAGATTCCGTTATTCGGCGACTTGCCGGTGCGCAAGGAATTGTCGGAAGAGGGGATCGATTTTATTGCCCATTATATCAGCCAGACCGCATCCAACACACGAGGCATCCATGGCACCGGCACCGCCTACGCGCAGCAAGTCGATTTCGGGCTGAGCTTTGATCTTGACAAGTTGGGCATTTGGCGGGACGCGGTCGCGCGGTATGCGATGACCGAGCGGGCCGGCAATAATCTTACGAACTTGACCGGCGGCTATTTCCCTTACCAGTCGATTTTTGGGCAAGGGCAAAACGTGCGATTTAATGAGATCAGCGTCGAGAAATACCTGCTCGCGAAAGAGCTTGCGGTGAAGGCCGGGTTTTATCCGATGGGCAATGATTTTGGCCAATTGCCCTACCTCTGCAACTTCATTAACGATGCACTGTGCGGGCACCCGATAACGCTGGACACCTCCAATAACCTGGCAGTTTTGACGAGTTTGTGATTCGATCGGCTGGGGGTCTGCGCTGGGGGCGGAGATGCGCGGTCAGGCGGGGTTTTTCGACATTGAGGAGCGGCTGCAGCAGCTCTCGGCCAAAGGCGACAGCCTGGAGCGACTGAACGCGGTGATCGATTTCGAGCTGTTTCGGGCGGATCTGGAGCGAGCGGTGCCGCGTTCGGATCGCGCCAAAGGGGGCCGGCCGGCTTTTGATCACGTGCTGATGTTCAAGACGCTGATTCTGCAGGCCAGCCACAATCTGTCGGACGAGCGCGCCGAATATCTGATCCGAGACCGGCTGTCCTTCATGCGGTTTCTCGGTCTGGGGCTGGCCGACACGGTGCCGGACGCGAATACGATCTGGACCTTTCGCGAAGCGTTGACCCGGGCCAAAATCGCGGCCAAGCCGGCGATCGAGGTTCTGTTTGAGCGCTTTGACGCGGCGCTCGCGGCGGCCGGGTTTCTGGCGATGAGCGGCCAGATCATCGACGCCTCGATCGTCGCCGCGCCAAAGCAGCGCAACACCGATGGCGAGAAGCGTGACATCAAGCAAGGCCGCATTCCGCCGGCATGGGCGGACAAGCCGGCCAAGCTGCGCCAGAAGGATCGCGATGCGCGCTGGACGGTCAAGTACACCAAGGCCAAACCGAGCCCGGATGGCATACCGCGGGTTGATCTCGCAATCCCGGCCTTTGGTTATAAAAATCATCTCGGCATCGACCGCCGGCATCGCCTGATCCGCCGTTGGACGGTCACCGATGCCGCCCGCCACGACGGGGCGTTGCTGCCCGAGCTGATCGACAGAAACAATACCGCCAGCGACGTGTGGGCCGACACCGCCTACCGCTCAAAGGCCAATGAGGCGTTTCTCGCCGGCCGTGCTCTGCGCTCGCAGATCCACCACAAGAAACCCATGGGCCGGCCGATGCCACGCCGCACCGCCCGCGCCAATGCCCGCAAATCGGCGGTGCGCTCGGCGGTCGAGCACGTTTTCGCCCGCCAGAAGGGCCCCATGGCCCTGTTCATCCGCACCATCGGCCTCGCCCGAGCGACAACCAAGATCGGCTTGGCCAACCTCGTCTACAACATGCAGCGGATGGTCTGGCTGGCGGCCCAGACCGCACCAACCTGACCCAAAAACCTCGCTAACCCAGCCCGCCTGCGCCTCGCCACACCGATCGCCCAACAAACCGGTCGCGGCTCAGCCAATGTCCCGCCCGTCCCGACCAGACAACTCGGTTATTGGAGGTCTCCCGCTGTTTGACAACAGCGCCTGGGCTGATGCGCCGGCCGGCCGATGGACCGGGCGCATTAAATGGCACATCACCGACGAACTTCAGATACAAGCCGCCGCGGTCGATGCGAACCCGACCTATACGGAGAGGCAGAACGGCTTCAAGCTCAATTTCGGGGGCAACACCGGTGTGATCGCGCCGGTAGAGCTGAAATACGTGATCGGGAAAAACCCTGCAGATTATAGCGGAACATATAATCTCGGCGGCTACTACGATTCATCGGCGGCAGCCGATTTGGCCCTTCCCGCCGCCGCCCGGGAACGGGGAGGTTCGACCCTAAACAGTCACTCATGACACGCAACGGCAACGGGGAGAAATGCCCCGAGGGCGACATTTGCCTTTGCTCCACTTTCGCCCCTTCCGCTCATTTAGGGCGGATCGGTAATAACGAAGTCGATACTAGCCGGTTTCATCCGGCTAATGATGTCCACACAATTGTCGTGTAAAGGGACATTCTTCCCCCCGTTTAATAGTTCGGGCACTACTCCCACCGGGGGCGTGTGGATTTGATCTAGATCCGTCTTGAACTTGTGGACTCAAGCTAGGTCAGGTCAGCGTAGAGTTTTAAATTTTTGAATTTAATTGTTCGGTTGTTCTTGATTCGGATCGGGACACGCTGCATGCGCTTTTGGCCCGACATGATGATAGCCATTAGCGATCATGTACCGATAATAGCAGCGTTCCTGCGGCGTCTTGCCGGGGACCTGAGCCACTTGTGGCGCCTGTGGGGGCGGCGACGACGGTGGAGTCTGCGCCCCTGCGGGCACGATTGCACCAACCGTCATAAATAATGTACCCCCTAGCAAGCCTCGTATCGCCATCTGATCCTGCCTGTCGTTGGGCCGCCCAGCGTTGCTGTGGGACGTTCTCATTAACCGACATACGTCGGATTCCAGCGGTTTTGCGGGGATGATTGCGCCTTTGAGCGCCTTGAGCAACGGCAATTCGCGCTCGCCGCGAGCAAAAGCGCGCTCGAAGCCGTCGAGCGAGGGCACCGAAGGGCTGCATAGCGCTGGTTTGGGTACACCGGCACAGACCTCTCCTATCGCCACTTGCCACTCGCCGCACGATCACCCCGCCGGTCATGCCGGTGCGGGCGGCACGCGGAGCCGAGTGATCAACGACAGAATGTTGGCAAACGTCTGTCGCGGTACCGCGACCTCGGCCATCTGCAACGTGACGTAACGCCCGCGGCCGACAACCCTGCCGCCGATCTTGACCAGCTTCTCACGCAGGCTGACCGACCACTGCTATGCCGTCTTTGGGTATCGCCGCGTGCGGAATGTCCGCTTTCTACCTCACCGGTCGTGAGGGTGATCCCGGACGGCGGCTTCGGGGCATTTCTTCGCGTTCGTCGATGGCGAGTTTATCGACAGCTCGGCGCCGATATCGGACCTTCCCGTCCGCACCCGAACGGGGCGGTTCGACCCTTAACAGCCATTCCCGGTGCCCGGAAATCGGTGACGGGACCCCGGCAAGGGAGCGGGCATTCGTGCCAGGTTTGGGGAATGCCTGTCGTCGGCTCACGCCAGCTGCCTGAGTAGTGCCTTCGCGACAGCGGCGCGAGCGCTATTTTTCGCCGCCGAACCTATTTATAGTCACGCTATTTTATAGTGACGCTATCGCCCTCTAGGGCCAAACGGTCGATAACCGAGGCGCATCGCTTTCAGTCTTGTTGCGGCTGAACCTCGGGTCAGGCGCGATTAAATACGGAGGCGGCTCCGATGGCCAACTTGCTGGAGGTATGGGTCGAGGATGCCCGCAACCTCGACAATGCCGAGCAGCTTCTGCACTCGGCACAAGGCATACTGCTAGAAACCCCAGTCATCGGCGATTTTCTGAAAACCGGAACCAATAAACGCATCGTCGTGGCCCCGAAGGGTTACGGCAAGACGTTTCTTCTAAAGTCCAAGCGGATTCTGCTGCAGCGCAATTCGGAACATTTGTCGTGTTTACCGGACAACCAATTGGTGGACGCGACAATTTCCGACAGCCCGAGCCTGTCACAAGCCGACGTGCAGCGTTTCGTCGATTATCCGTTCTGGTGCCAGGTTTGGTCGGCCGCGTTGATGGTCAGCGTCGTCAAGAGCAGCGCAAAATTTCACCCACTGGACCCGGCTGATTTTCGCTCGCCCGTCATGCGGCAACTGCTGCTGTCGTCCTACCCGGTCTCGCCATTCGATGCGCTGAAGCGGCTGATCAACTCTGACCGGGAATTTCAGCAGGCGCGCCGCTCGCACGATCTGACCACGCTGATGTCGTATTACCGCCAGATCCGGCGGTCGGTTGCCGTGTTTGTCGATACAATCGACGAATACTTCGAGGGCTATGTCGACAGCGGCGACCCATCGGAGGCGGATGCGAGCTATCTCCACCGCAACAAGGATTCCCGCATCTGGATCGTTGGCCAGCTCGGCATTTGTCGCGCGATCCGCGAGCTGCTCGGCGTCAATTCGCATGTCAAGATCTTTGCTTCGATTCGCAAGGAGGCCTTTAACAACCTTGATTACTATGATCGGAATGCGATCAATATCAGCAGTCTAGTCGTCCAGCTGCACTATTCGGGCGACGAACTGGGCCGCATTTTCGATAACAACATCGCGGCGATGCGGCACGACGATCTGGCGCAACCGAAGGAAGCGACGCCGATCGCGCGCTTCATCGGGGCGTCGAACGCAATGATCATCAACCCGATCACCAAGAAGAGCGAATTCTTTTACGAATTCGTGCTCCGACATAGCCTGTTTCGGCCGCGCGACCTGATGCTGATTGGCGGCAAGATCGCACAAATTCCCGCGGCCCTGCGCACCCAGGAACGTCTCAGGGCGGCTGTCGACCAGGCCGCTGGCGAAATCGTCTGGCATTACCTCGCGGAGATGCGCGGCCTGACCGAGGTGCCGGATCAGTCGTTGTTCGGGCTGATCCCGACCAACGTATTGGACAGGAGCGCGCTGAAGCACATTGCCGAAACCTATGCCGCCCAACTGAAGGAAAAGGGCCTCGATGCTTCGAATGCGCACCCTTTCTGCGCTCTGTACCGCCTCGGTCTCTTGGGTGTCGTCCGTCGCAACCGAGAGCAAAAAGACGTTCAGAGCTTTCGGCGTCCGCACGACCTTGAAAACGACGGGTCCAAGGCGACGCTGCCCGCGGAAAGGCACTACCTGATCCACCCCGCCCTTGACGACATCATCGCCCAAGCGTCGAGCGACTACATTCGCGCCTTCCACACGCGGAACGTCATCGGATACGGTAATCGCTGGCGCGAGGGTAAGATCTTCAAATGCGCGGCAAAGGGCGATCTCAGCCGCTATTCACGCGTGCTTAGCGATCCGGTGGTCGGCGAGCACTTTACGCGATACCTCGGCAATGAGTTCGAGAAATGCAAAAAGGAGGTCGAGTACGCCGCCCTCGAATCCGGCGATTCCGTGGTGCTGGTCGATGATTCCGCGGATCGCGTTCTGAGCGCGGCGCGCTCGCTGCAACGCGCGGTCCGGCGGTTCCAGATGCCGCAGGATTTTCGCTTCGGCGCCGCCGTCGGTGCCATCGCGTTTTCGACGACGCACACGGTCGGGCAGAACGTTCGCGTCCCGAGCGCGGGCATCGTGATCCGGGCGGCGGCGCGCATCGAACCGCATGCCGCGCCCGGCACGATGCTGTGTACCGAGGAATTCCTCTCCGAGCTCGATGAGAGGAGCCGAGTGCTTTTTACACCGGTCACACAGGTCCCACCGCAAGGAGTGGGGTTGCTGCTCGGTGATGACGGCGTCGCTGTGATCCGCAAGAATGACCACGAGGAGGCCGTGGAGGCAAAGCTTTTCCAAGCGCCTCTCGGCTAGCGGCCGCACGGGAATGGCCTCGAGGCGAGCAACCCGAACGATTGGCTGCGAACGAGGCTGGTTGCGCCCGAATTTCATTTGCGGTGTGCCTCGATGACACAGAAAATAGGGCTCAATAGCCCCGGGAATCTGGGGAATGTCCGCTAGGATGGGTCCCCAGTTGGCGTCTCGTGTCTCTCCTCAGCTACAGGCGTGAGGACCGGGTGCCAACAAGACGAGACAAAAGGATGACGGCTACGCTCCACAGAGGAGCAGACATATGGCACAAAAAGGTCGCGGGATTTTCATGGTGTACGTTGATATCGACGCCCAGCACGTGCCGGAATTCAACGAGTGGTATAACAAGGAACATCTACCGGAATTGCTGTCGGTACCCGGCATTCTTTCAGCGGCCCGCTACGAGGCGGTCAAGGGTGGCCCGCAGTACTTGGCATGCTATGAACTGGAAAGCGTGGCGGTGATGCAGACGCCGGCGTTTACCAACCGGCCCCGGACGCCGTGGGGACAGAAAGTCTCGCCGTCCGTGATTGGGAAGAATTTGACACGCATTGTCGGGGAACAGATTTACCCGGAGGGCGTGGAAATGCCGGAGCGTGGCATGGCGCCGGTGTTGCAGATTGGCCGCATGTCCGTCCCCGCCGAGGTCGATGCGGAGTGGAACGCCTGGTACAGTGGGGAATATGTGCCAGGCTACCGCAAGGTGCCGGGAGTGATCTACGCCCGCCGCTATCGGGTTCTCGAGGGTACCAGCGGCTACAGCACGGTCTACGAATTTGCCAGTACGGCCGTGCCCGAAAGCCCGGAGTGGAAGGAGCAACAGCAAAATTCCTCGCCCAATTCACCGCGCATGCGGCAGGCCATGACGCATGCACCGGGTTCTGCCGGGGTGTACGTACGGGCAAATCCCTAAACTCCGGGTGCGCTAGATGTCGATTTTGTAAGTCCTGTGCCAGCGGTCTTGGAGCCGCGTGCGCATTCCACCAGAAAGATACGGTTTCACGCGGGGAGCAAACGGTTAGGGAAAGCGCACCCAGGGCCGTCAAGTCTCATATACCGTGTTCCGCGTTCGTTCACACGCTGCATTGAACAGGTGCGGTATCGAGCCGGGGCAGTAAATCACATGTTTGATCCTGAGCCACTTGGGGAGCGCGCGTTGAGCTTTACCATCGCCCCCGGCTCGCCTATTCCTTGTAGGTTGGGTCGATGCGGTTGAGTGTGCGCAGCAATGCCGGCCAGTCGAATTTGTTTGGATCGTGGCCGCGTGCGGCGCCGGCACGAGACTTGGCATAGCCCGCGCTGACCACCGCGTCGGAGAGCGGGTTGAACTCGGCGCCCGACTGCTGAAAGGCGAGTTGCATCGCGCAGGCGCGCTCCATCCGATAGGTCGCGATAAAGGCTTCGGCGATACTGCGCCCGACGATGAACAGGCCGTGATTGCGCAATACCATAATGTGCTTGTCGCCGAAATCGGCAAGGAAGCGCTCGCGTTCCTCGAGGCTTCTCCCGGTGCCCTCGTAGTCGTGATAGGCAACATCGCCGATCACCTGTAGCGCATGCTGATTGAGGGGCAAGAGTCCGCCCTTCTGCATCGACACAGCGCACCCGGCGACCGTATGAGTGTGGATCACGCAGTTAATGTCAGGGCGGGCCATATGGATCGTGCTGGGGATCGCGAAGCCACCGTTATTGACCTCGTCATCCGACGGCTCGACCTTGTTCCCATCAACATCAACCTTGACCAGCGATGAGGCGGTGATCTCGTCGTACAGCATGCCGAAACGGTTGATCAGGAAATGGTTCTGCGGGCCCGGGACGCGCGCTGTGATGCGGGTATTGATCAGGTCCGACCAGCCGAACAGGTCCGACCAGCCGAACAGGTCGACGAGCCGATAGCAGGCGGCGAGATCGATGCGGGTCTGCAACTCGGCCTAAGTCATGTGGCTTCTGGGTATTGCGGTGACGGCCATTCGACGGTCCTCTAATGAAGCACGAGCGAACCAGTACGAGCCGCAGCACCATGCCGACAGATCGGCTGGCAATCGAACTTAATTGCTCCGCTGATCGATCCAAGTCAACTCCTCACGGTGATGAAAGTCGCTTTTGGGGCAAATTCGCCCAACCGTAATTTGCACAGTTAGCGGCAGCTCAGCACCGAAACAGGCCGTTCGATTGCCACAAGATTGGATCCTTAGCCGACTGCGCCCGCCTCGCCGACTTCAACCGCCGGCACCGGGCTTCGGCAAATCGGGAAACCGCAGGTATCCACCGACCCGCTGTTGCTCGGTCAGCGCAACAATCCGCAGCGAACCCTTCCCCTGCAGAAGCCGCGTCCTACCCATCTGGGTTGGATTCCCGCACCGCCCTGCGACGCACAGCCCGGCATGGAAACGGGTGGCACCCGGTCGGCGGCATCGCTGCCTCGCCGTTACCACCCCAGGAGATGCACGCGCATCTCAACACGCTGAAGCAGCTGACCGGAGCCGAGAGCCGGGATTTCTCGGGCCTGACAATCTCTTACAAGGCGCCGCTCTATGACACTGGCATCCCATCGCCGGACGGGGCCCGACGGCCGTTTTCCGGCAGGCCGGAAGAGATCGAGGCCCGACATTCGAACCTTCGCCGCGATTGGCGTGCACGAGTTGATCTTCGATTGCCGTGGCCAATCCATTGATGAGGGCATCGAACGGCTGGACTGGTTTGCCACGACGATCATCCCGCTCGCGATAGGCTGAGGCTCGCCCGTAGAGCGACGACGGCAACACGCTTAGTCCTGCTGCCCAGCTTGCCACGCGTAATTGGCACGCATCTCCGATTGCTGCATGGTCGCGATAGCGGCACGCTCTCGTCTCGGTGTCGAACGTACTTTCAGTTCAGGAGATAGCCATGCCGATCGCCAATGACTTGCCCGAAGTGCTCGAAACCACCGAGCCCGAGCGCCTCGCAACCAACTTCATGTTCACCGAAGGGCCGCTATGGCATCCAGATGGCTACTGGTATTTCGTCGACCTTCGCCGCAATCAGCTGTTGCGCCTGACACTCGGCAAGGAGCCGGAGCTGGTCAGGACCACGATCGGCGGCAACGGCACGACCTTCGACCTTCAAGGCCGCCTGATCGTCTGCGAAGGAGACGACCGGCGCCTGACGCGCATGGGCCCGGATGGCAGGGTCGAGTCGCTTGTCGATAATTATAAGGGCGGGCGCTTCAACCGGCCGAACGACGTGATCTGTCACTCGAACGTGTCTCTATTTCACGGACCCCGACAAGCGGCGTCCCTCCCAGGAACGCGAGATACCGGGCCCGGCTGGGGAGGACAATCTGTGGGACGGCGCCCGCGTCTATCGCCTGGCCCCGGACGGCGGTTTGAGCGTGCTGGCGAATTGCGAATACCCGAACGGGCTGGCGCTGTCGCCGGACGAGCGCACGCTGTACGTCGCGAACACCCGCTCCTTACATCCACGCGATTCGGCTCGACGCGGAGGGCTACATGATCGGGCGCAGCATCTTCGCCGACCTCAATGGCAGCGAGCCCGGCATCCCGGACGGCCTCAAGGTCGATAGCAGCGGCCAAGTCTACTGCACCGGGCCGGGCGGCATTTGGGTCATAGCGCCGGACGGTCGGCGAATCGGCGTCATCGGCTGGCCGGAGCAGGCCGTTAACTTTGCGTTCGGCGGGCCAGACTTGCGGACATTGTTCTGTTGCGCTCACACCTCGGTCTACACGCTGCGCGTCAAGGTGCCCGGCAATCCGCATCCGTGGTACGACAGCCGCGGGCGATAATCTCGCGACACCAAGAGCGGCGGGGTTCCGACCCGGTCGGCGGTGCAGTTCTTGGGATGAGGTAACGCCTTTGACCCTACCCTGGTTGCGGCTGCGCGGCTCGCTGACGTTGCGATCGGGGTCGCGAACGAACGGTTGAGACGTGACCGCTTTCGTCGAAGCTGACCGGTCTCTGGGTGATCGCAATATCGTTGGCCTTCAAAGCAGCTCACGTCACCGATATCCAGACGACTCGCAACGCGAGGTGAGCGTAACCGGGGAATTTCTCGGGCATGCCCATCAGGATACTGGATTTCCTGCATGGGCGTTGAACACAGATCGAATTCAATGCAGCATAATTCCGTGGTCTTAGGCTCTGATGCTCGCTGTGAGCGGCGCTGTCTCTGCCGTATTCATGGCCAAACCTTTAGTCTGTGCAGGCGCTCCAACCCACTTCGCGGCACCGTATGTCAACGGCATGCGGGTCAAGCATGCAGTGTCGGGCGCGGGCGGATGCTGCTGCGGAACCCAGTTCCGACTGCGGTCGGAGAGGATCTGCTCCCAAGGCACAATCACACAATCCCACGACGGCAGCACCTCCGCGTAAGTAGCGCGGCAAAGCTTGTCGAACTGGTCGTATCCGCGTTCAAAATAGCGAGCAACGAGCTGCGCGAGTGTCGCTTCCCTGATGTTGCCTAGAGCATAACGGTGGCTCAACGTAGGCACTTCCGGTAGGACCGTTCCGTCCTCACGGACAATCAATTTTTTGATCTCTTTGCTCACACCGCGATGACACCCGGTGCCATTACACACAAACGCGCCACACGGGTGTGCGAGCAGAAATTGCTTTCTGGCGCCAATGACCTGGCAGCGCAGATTGCGGTATCGCTCCTCATTCGCCAAGTCTGTTAGATGCAAGATTAGCCGGTTTAGCTGTGCGAAAGTGAGACACTTGTCGGCGATGTCCGCGCCGCGGCCCAACGTCAGTAGTGGCTGCACGAGGAATTGATCGGCGCCCAACTTGGCCGCCCAATTGAGCAGGAAATCCACGGCGTCCAGGTTGGCTTGCGAAATGCTGCTGATGATCGTAACCGCGAGGCCCGCTGCGATAGCGGCCTGGGCACCCCTTTCGGACGCGCGAAACGCGCCCGGCAGATGGCGAAAGCGGTCGTGATATTCGGGATGCCCGTCGACGCTGATGTTGACCCGTATTTTCCACTCGTGTAGCTGCGCAACTCGGCGGGACGTGAGTGACGTGCCGTTCGTGCAAAGCGTGGTCTGAACGCCCGGCACCGCCGCAGCAGCCTCTAGAACCCGCTCAACGCCGCGGTATAGGAGCGGCTCACCGCCAGTGACCACGATGGTGCCGATGCCCAGCGCTTTACTTTCACCAATCGCCCGTAAGACGAGCTCCACCGGCAGCTCTTCGCGCCGCCGAGGAGATCCCTCCATGTAGCAGTGTGCGCATTCCAGATTGCAGCGGCCGAGCAGGTGCAACATCAGTAGTCCGGGCGGGTGATTGGCTGAAGCCATTTGACGCTTCCTCCGCGGCTTTGCCGCCGCACTTGAGAGAAAATGTGGTCAGCACGGGGGCCGACCACATTTCAAGATGGTAAGGTCAGCCTTGGGTCTCCGCGCCGACGCTCGAAGCCATTTGGCGCAACCCGGACTGCACGTTCTGAACAAGGCTGACGCCAAATCGGGGCGGCCGAGGGACAGTGCCAAACCCCGGTTCCCCGTCGCCGGTGACGAGGCGGTACGACACCGCAGCCGATACACCGTCTTTGAGTGAGTCGGCGCGAAGCGCGCCGTTGGCCACATGCTGGACGAGCTGCGCCGATATTTGGGCAGCGGCCTGAGTCGCTACGGTGTCCGCGAATTCCAGTAGCCGGCCGCTCGATATAATCGAGCGCAGGGCCTCGGGATCAACATGTAGCGAAAGACTGGCGATCTGTTTGCTGTCATCCATGACGTGTCTCCTGCTGAGTCTTAAATCAACGGGGAAGAGTGCTAGAGGGGGAACCTCCCTCAAGCGACGGGTCACGGGGGCTTCGCTCTTTCGGGTAGTCGCGGCGCGTTTAGTCGCGCCTCTATCCCCTAAATCGGAGGCATCCGCTTGCTACGCACTATCACTCCGAAAACTGGTACTGGCCTGTGAGACAGTTCACATTGACAGAAGAAAGGTGAGCTCTCGCCCTGTGTCTCCGAGGGCTTCGGTTTTGCCGGTTGGAATCCGAAACGGAAGCTTAGGCGTTACCAGCTTTCCTAGGATCGAGCGAGGCTGCCGCACAGATGCATGAGCATCGTGCTTCCCCGCAATTTGCGGCGGATTACCAAACCCTTGACCTTGACGGAGGACTGTTTTCCCCTAAAAGACCCAATAACTGCTCCGGGCAAGATCGGTCGAATTTTCCGACAGTCTGCCCGCGACGAATTTCGGGATTCCGGTGCCCTTACACGAACGGCTGGAACCGCACTCGTGCAGTCATTCCGCGATCACGACTCAAACTGAGCTAAGGCGGTAAACGTCTCAATGTCTCCAGCGAGCGGGCGAGTTTCGGGCATCGTACGACCGCTCCCAGCAACATGCTTTATTAGGGTCTCAGTGGACGACTTCGATCCGCCACAGACTGTTGTTGCCCGATTTGATTTGAACCAATCGCCTTTCGTTGACGACCTTGCGCGCGTGGCTTCTCAGGTATCAGCCAAGACGACGTGCATCATACCCGTCTCCGCGCAAGCTCGGGGCGACCTTGCGGAGCATCTCGGTCGAAAGTTTCGCAGCTGCCGCCGCGACCGACAGCGCTTCTGTCCCGTGTGCCGCGTGCCAAGCCTCAATTAACATTGC
The DNA here is from genome assembly GCA_963777435.1 of uncultured Alphaproteobacteria bacterium. GTDB lineage: Bacteria > Pseudomonadota > Alphaproteobacteria > ATCC43930 > CGMCC-115725 > AP-15. Next base: position 375,123 of record CAVZQT010000002.1, on the reverse strand, counting down.
GAGTGTCTCGCGTTCCTCATCGTCAGCAGCCAGGTCTTTCATCGTATCGCAAGGATCGGCTTCACCGAGCCAGACCAATGCCGCGCGCACAGTGCGGCTCCAAAATTCGAACGACCCGAAAGGCGGCATCTTGGGCTGCGGATGCTGAGCGACCGCATGGGCACGTAGGATCGTCAACACCGCGCCCAGGTATCTTCCTCGCTCCTTTTGCGCCAGCTGGAGCGGATCGAAATCAAATTGCCGCGTTTCTGGCCGCTCCACCTCTGGGTCGATTGTGCAGCGGAGTGCCCGTCGCGTCATGTCGCCGTAGACCCTCGAGTTGTTACCCGTCGCAAACATCGTTGCGACCACCATAGCGGGGCTGGTCGAGAAGTGTGCCGTCGAGACGCATTGTCGGGGCGTCAATGACCGCGGTCAGGGCCCGCAGTTTGCGACGGCCTTGCGTGCGAGATAGCCCGCCGCCACTGTCTCTGGACAGTCGATGCGCTTGTAATTGCCTGAGCGCGCGTCCCATCGCAGGAAGTTCGCCGCTGCCGTCATGTGCTCGCGCATCTCGACCGCTGAAACGTCGAACAGCCGCATTCCCGCCACCGTTCTGTCGTCGCGGATGCGGATCGCGGGCTCTCTGCCCGGCCGCACGACCATATCCCCACGCTGAAACAGATCAACGCCTTGCTCGATCAGCGCCCGCTCTGCATCGTCAAGGGTCGTCGGCAAGGCGCCGCCGATAACCTTGATATCTCGCTGCGGCGGCGCCGGAGGTTTCGCCGGGTCAAGGTAGGCATTGAATACACCGGCGTGATCTGGTTCGAGATCGAATGGCTTGGTGAAGGCGCGCACAATATCGGCGTCGAGCGCAGCATCGAAGCCCTTCAGATTCTCAGCGTAATGTGCCAACGCGCCGCCACCCCCGGCTTCGTATATCTGCGACAGCCTCTCTCGTGTCTTCGCAGGGGTGCAGCCGCGCTCGGCAAGGCCACGAACCACGCCATACGCTATGGCACTGCGATCACCTTCAGTTCCCAACTTCTTCTTGATCGTTCGGTCGCGCAATTCGCGGACGTTGCCGGGTCTTAGCGATTTATCCCAGTCGAAATTAGCACTTGTGGTGGAAGTTTTTTCTGGCCTGTCGAAAGCGTTCGGATGTTTTGCCAGGATTTCCGCGCGCAATTCGCCGAGTGAGATGCGGGTGTGTTCAAGCCATATATCACCGGCGCTGAACGTCACCAGCGCCTGAACCGGCTCGGGGTCGCGGCCATAATCCACGATCTTCTTCATGTTCGGCCAGTTCCACGACCCTGGCACGCGCATTACCCGATCCGTGTTGTGCGTGCTGTCGCTGCCGGTGCATCTCGCCAACGCTGTCAGCACCGGCTCTGCTTCGTCTGCCGGGTACGGCCGATCAAAGAGATACCAGCATTGGAAATTGCCGGGGCTGGTCTCGACTTCGATATGAACGGGCAGCGGCAGCCGATCGGTGCGGGTCTCGGGATCATTCTTCGTGTCCCAGTCGGTGACGGCGGCAAGGACACCAAGCACGTCCGCCTTTTTGCCCTTTGAGCCGGCGGCGAGCTCTGGCTTCATCAGCGCGATGGAAAGGTAGGTATTGGCGCCGCGGTAAGCATTGACTGCCTCGATTGCCGCCATCAGACCGTTGCCTGCATTCTCATCGTTTGCGACGTGGCGCACATCCGAGGACTTCCCCGGGCGCACCCATTTGATGCCGCCGTTTTTCGGGTTCGGCTCTTTGTGGGGTGCCACCGGCTCATCGCTGCCAGCGTCGCAGACTACGAATTTCCCGCCGTAGCCGGCAGCAATCTCGCAGAGGCGGATCACCAGCTCGCCAGCTTGAAGCCGATCTACCGGTCGCGGCTTATCCGCCGGCAGCGCAAGCTTCGACCAATCCGTCGAAGGGTTATCGCTGGACGATTTTTCTGGATGAATTTTTGGCGGCGCCGGACCGTGGTCGGTGCTGCTCATTCCGCCGGCGTTACCTGAGTGGGCGCGTCGAGCAATCGCTCCAAGGCCGCTCGCGGAACCAATATGCGCCGCCGATCTTGATTGTCGGAATGTCGCCTGGCTTGGCCCCCGCGTAAGTGGACGGCCGCGACAGTCCCAAAATGCTACCGGTTTCGGGCCAGAGATCGAGCGTTCTGCGCTCGGCCGTCCGTACTTCGCTATTCATTGAGCCACCGAATAGGTTGTTGACAGGGAACCACTTGTATACCATTATGTATTACTTTATACAAGGATTTTCGGCGAAAGGCAATCTATGGCTGGAAAAGCTAAGGGCGTTCCGCGGGATACGACCCTGACCCTCCGCTTGCCGCAGGAGCTGCACGGTCAATTAAAGGAAGCTGCCGGCGGGCGATCGGTCAGCGAGGAAATCCGACGACGGCTAGAATGGTCGTTATTGAACGATTGGACGAATGATCCGCAGACTGGCTGCGCGCTCGACGCAATTGGCAACCTGGCACGGAACGTCAGGCCGTACTTCGGCGACTGGCACAAGAACCGATACGCGTTCGACGTGTTCAAGGTCGCCGTCGACGCGGTACTGACAAAGGTTCGGCCAAAAGGCGAGCCGAAGGCGCCGCCAGATGACGGCGAGTTTCGTCCCGGTGATACGCCCGAAGCGGCCGGTAAAGCGCTCGCTGCGGCAGAGATCATTGCGAGGGGTTTGTGATGAACCGACGTGACCACGGCGACGGCGGCATTGACGCGCGCGGTCCGGATCGCTGGCGGCTGCGCTGGCGGGTAGACGGCAAGCGCTACACCAAGTCGTTCCACGGCTCGATCGGCGAGGCCCGGAAGGAACTGCGGCGGCTAATCAAGAGCGCCGATGACGGCCAGCACGTCGCGCCCGATCGCGTCCTGCTTGCCGATACCTTCGCGGGTGGCTCGACGCTGATACCGGCATCTCACCGAAGACCCCGCGAACGCTATCGCCAACTAGCCGAGCGGCAGATCATCCCGCACCTTGGCACCCTCGCGCTGCAAAAGCTCCGGCCGGTGCAAGTGTCGGATTGGCATACGTCTTACTTGCCACGGGACTTGCTGCGCGAACCGTAGGCCACGCCCACCGAGTGCTACATCGGGGTTTGGAAAGGGCGGTAGCTCTCGAAATCGTCTCGCGGAATGCCGCGCATCCGGTATCGAACCCCAAGGTCGAACGGGAGGAAATACCGATCCTGACAGCCGATCAGGTCGCCGACACGCTGCGCCGGATCGAGGATCACCCGCTGTACCCGATCGCCGCGCTTGCCGTCGCCACGGGGATGCGCCGCGGGGAACTCTGCGGGCTCGTGTGGGGCGCTGTCGATTTGGACACGGCGATGGTGCGGGTCGAATGCAGCCTAGAAGAGACTGCGGCTGGCCTCCGCGTCAAACCGCCGAAGACACGCTATGGGCTGCGCGCCATCAGCCTACCGAAATCGCCTGTCGAGACGCTGCGCGAGCACTACCGCCGACAGCTTGAACAACGCCTGTTGCTCGGCCTTGGACGTCCTGTCGCAGAGGATTGGGTCTTCGCACTGTTTGATGGCTCACCCGACAAGCTCGCTTGGGATTGGGGAAACATCGTTCGGGATCGGAAGCTACCGCGGGTCATGTTCCATGCTCTACGCCATTCGCACGCTTCGGCGCTGATCGCGGCTGGGCTCGATATTGTGACCGTCAGCAAACGCCTCGGCCACGGCTCCCCGGCGATTACGCTCGGCGTCTATGCCCACCTATTCAATAGGACCGACGCGCTGGGCGGCGCAAGCCATTGAACGGGCTTTTGGGTCCAACTCGGGTCCAAGCTCCTGATTTGTTCTCTTGTCGTTCCAGGCGGCAACGTGATAACTCGTTGCTTCCGCTCAATCGGAGAGGTGCCGGAGCGGTCGAACGGGGCGGTCTCGAAAACCGTTGTCCCCCTTGCGGGGGACCGAGGGTTCGAATCCCTCCCTCTCCGCCAGTTTACCCGTTCGCTGTCATCCGCAAACATCCTCTAAGTCGCTCTAAACGCAGCGGAAACTCCGCTATTTTCCGGTTGTATCGTCTGCAACCGTTCGTTGACTTTCGCCTACGACCGTGCTAGAGTTTATGGTACAGTTTAGGGTATGGAAAAGCGATGGCACGGCAGACGGAACGGCTTTCACCGGGCAAAGTGCAGAAGGCGACGGGGCCGGCAGGCAAGACCACCTTGCTGGCGGACGGGAATGGTCTCTATCTCAGGATAGGCCCCACCGGCGCGAAATCCTGGCTGCTGCGCTACATGGCGGGTCGCAAGAGCCACGACATGGGGTTGGGCTCGCTCAGCCTTGTCGGGCTCCGGGAGGCGCGCGAGCGCGCCCTGCAGCAGCGTCGATTGGTTCGGCTTGAGGGCGTAGACCCGATCGAGAAGCGGCGGGCCGAGCGTCAAGCCGCCATGATCGAAGCGGCTTCGGCGATGACGTTCAAGGATTGTGCCGAGGCGTACATCGCCGCGAACAAGGCCGGCTGGAAGAACCCAAAGCACGCGGCGCAATGGCCGAGCACGCTTGCGACCTACGTCTATCCGATCTTCGGCGCTTTGCCCGTCCGGGCGGTAGATGTTGGCCTCGTCACCAAGGCGATCGAGCTGATATGGAGCACCAAGCCGGAAACGGCGAGCCGGGTGCGCGGGCGGATTGAAAGCGTGCTCGATTGGGCGACAGTGCGCGGCTACCGCCAAGGCGAGAACCCGGCCCGGTGGCGCGGCCATCTCGAAAAGCTGTTGCCGGCGCGGCGCAAGGTGGCGGCCGTCGAGCATCATGCGGCGCTGCCCTACCCCGAGCTACCGGCATTCATGGCTGAGCTACGCGAGCGGGAGGGCACCGCCGCGCGCGCCCTGGAGTTTGCGATCTTGACCGCAGCGAGGACCGGCGAAGTTCTCGGCGCCCGATGGTCGGAAATCGACCTGGAAGCCCGCCTATGGACGGTTCCCGCCGCCCGCATGAAGGCAGGGCGCGAGCACCGCGTACCGCTGTCCGACGCCGCGGCGGCGGTGCTCGGCCTACTTGAGCGGACCGGCGAACTCGTGTTCCCTGGTCAACGACGCGGCCGGCCGCTGTCGGATATGGCGCTGTTGATGCTGCTCCGACGCATGGGGCGGGGCGATCTGACCGCACACGGGTTCCGGTCGACCTTTTCCGACTGGGCTGCGGAACAGACGAACGCCGCAAGCGAGGTTCGGGAAATGGCGCTGGCGCACACGGTCAGCGACAAGGTGGAAGCCGCCTACCGTCGTGGCGACTTGTTCGAGAAGCGTCGGCAGTTGGCCGAGGCGTGGGCGCGATACTGTTACGAAATTGCAGTAAACACATCTAAAGTTGTCTCAATCCGCTAACAACCCTTGTCGGTCGTGGCGCCGCACACCATGTCACGGACAATAGAGACAGCGCGGCGGTCATCCGTGATGGACTTGCTGCCGTGTCGCAGGTAGGGCAAGCGATGCCCTGCCGATCGCGGGCTTAGGGATCGGGGTCACTCACCCCTTGTCGGCTCCGAGTTTCGGCGAAAGCCGAGACACACCTCCGGCTGAGACCGGGAGGGATGGATCTCACGCACAACCAAGCCGGTGGCTGAGCTGCCGGTGCGTGGAGACCTATCGCCATGCCTGCCGAAAACCTAGGTGCTTTCACCATCTCGCAATTCCGCCGGACCTATGCCGTCGGGAACACAAAAACCTACGACCTGATTAATTCCGGCGCGATCCTCGCAAAGAAGATCGGCGCCAAAACCGTAATCGACCGCGCGAGCGCCGAAGCCTGGTATCACAGCCTGCCGGGGTTCAGCCCCGCTCGCCGCATCGTCAAGATGCGCGCGACTATGGCCGCGGCCCCATGAGCGCCTCAAGGTCGCCGCGGCGGCGGAAGGCTAGAAAATCCGACATCCGGCGGGCGGACGATCCGCAGATGTGGCTCGCGGCACAAGAACGCGCCGATGTACGCCGACAAGCAATTCAAAAGCGAAAGCGGCCCGGAATGACCCGAGCCGCTGATTGAAAACCTTGATCGGTGGCGCCTGCACGCGCGAGCCGATTAGTCTAGGGAAGATGTTACGATGTCTTACATAGAACCGGCGCGCCCCGATATCAATGGCAGCGCAAACGCAAGGCCCGAAATCGCATCAGATCAACCAGATAGGCACTCGAAACTGCGCCAAAAGGGGCATTCTGGGACTAATGCGGCGGCCAAGCAAAGGGCGGCGGAGGCGGCAGTTAAGCCTCTGTTGTCAAATGGTTTAAGGTTCAAACCGGATAGTCGCCTATACGGCACGATATTCGCCAGCGAGTTCGCAAAAGCGCAGCTCCGGCTCGAATGGGATGGCCTCGATCACTTGGCCGAGGAAATCCGCCAAGCGGGGGCCGCTACCAAGTCAGATTTGCCCTGGATCAAGCTCGCTTGGTTCGGCGACACCCCTACCGACAAGGGCTGTCTGCGGCACAACGCGAACGTCGAGTGGTTCGACGGGATCGAGTGCGACATTGACGGGCTCGGCGCCGGCATGACCGATGCGGCGGACAAGCTGAGCGGCATCAAATGCCTGCTCTACGCGACCCCCAGCAGCACCGCCGAGAAGCCCCACTACCGCGTCCTGTGCCCGCTTAGCGGCATCTACGCCGGCCCTACAGAAGCGTTGGAGACGCTGCGCTCGCTGCTGGTGGCGCGGGTAAACGGCATTCTCGGCGGGATCCTCGCGGGCGAGAGCTTCACCCTGTCGCAGAGCTTCTATTTCGGCAATGTCGCCGGTAAGCCTCCGGTCGAGGTCATCGTCACCAAGAGCGAGAGCCCGATCGACCGGATGCACCACCTCGACGCGAGCGCACTCTACAAGAAGGGGTCGAATGAGCCGCCTACCCCGCAGGCTCGGCGAGCAGCGCCCCCGGGGATGACTGAGAATGATGACAACCCGAGGCTGCTCGCCGAGGGGCGGTGCCGGGTAAGGAGCCACGTCGCCCGCTATGGGGTCGGGTCGGACCCGCGGGGGCAACGCGCTCATGAATTGGCGAACTGGCTTGGCGACATGCGCACATCTAACGGAAGTATCCTATCGGTCACCGGGATTATCGAACTGATGCAAGAGGGCGACTATGGAGGGATTGCCGAGGACATTCTCGATCGCAGGGAAAACGACCGCGGGTGCGATCTCGTGCTCAGCCCGAGTGAGACTTTCGGACCCTCGCACGTCAGCCTTGAAGCGACGATCGCAGACTTGAACAAAGGTGGGGTCGCGACCGAAGCCCCCCAATGGGGTGATCCGGCCGACCTGTTTTGCGATACGATCACGCTGCCGGCGCTGTCGCGCGATATGCTGCCGACCGTTATCACCAACTATGCGTTTGATGTCGCGAGACGAAACGGTGTCGACCCGGCGCTGGTCGCGTGTTCGATGCTGGCTGCCTGTGCCACGGCTTTTGACGACAAAAACCAAATCCAGCCGAAGCGCCACGATACCGAGTTCGTCGACAGTGCCCGTCTGAATTTCACGTTGCTGGCGCCCTCGGGCTACAACAAGTCGCGGCCGGTGTCGCTTGCCCTCAAACCGTTGCATCAGATGGAGATGGAGTGGGCGAACGAGGACAACAAAAAGCGCGCCGAATGGGAGGAAGCGGAGCACAGACGCAAGGCCGCACTTGAAGGCCAAAGGCGGGCGATCATCAATCACGGCCCGGACGAATGGGGCGGGTCGATCCCCGCGGCGACGGCGAAACCGCGGACGAGGAAAATTGTTACCAATGCTCCGACAGCTGAGGGCGTGTGTTCGTGTCCTCGCCGATAACCCTCGCGGGATGCTGCTGTTTGTCGATGAGATGGCGGCTTGGGTTGAGGGCTTCGATTGCTATCGGAACGGCCGCGGCGGCGATCGCTCCTTCTGGCTCCAAGTTGACAATGGTGGCCCCTACGATCGTCCGCGCGCCAACGAAGAGGCGACACAACGCGTGCCGAACCTCAGCATGTCGATTATCGGACTGACGCAACCGGACAAGATGCACGCGCTCGCGGGTAAGGGTTTGGCCGAGGACGGTTTCATCCAGCGGACCTTCGCCGTCAACCTCGCCGACGCGCCGCGCCCGGTAGACGAAGCGCCCGATACCGCCGCGGCGGACGCCTATACGAACCTGGTCCGCCGGCTGCTGAGCGCTAACGTTGGGGTCGTCATCACGCTAAGCGAAGAGGCGCATACGGCGCGCCAGGAAGTTGACCAATGGGTGGACGACATTAAGACCCTGACCCCGCCTTGGCAGGGCGCGCTGCTACAGCATCTCGGAAAGTGGACTGGTCGGTTCGCCCGCCTGTTGCTGCTCTTTCACGCGATCGAGTGCGGCGCGCAGGACGTACCGACCGGGCGCATAGTCTCGGGCAGCACCGCAAAGCGGGTGCGGGATTTCATGATCAACTACCTACTTCCCCACCAAGAGCACTTCTACCGTACCTATCTCGGCGGCAACCGCACCGCCGGCGAATAGCACCCGATGCACCGGATTGCACGCTATATCCTGTCGCACAAGACAGAGCGCGTCACCCTTCGCGAGCTGAAACGCGCTTCCTCCCTTTCGGAGCAGGCGATTGCGAGTTGCATGTGGGCCGATCATGGCGCAGAAGGGTTGGCCGCCTACAACTGGGTCGGAGCGCCCGAGAGTAGCAACGCAGGCGGCGGCTCGACATCGTAGCCGATTAATCCCGCGATCTACGACAAGTTCGCCGAGCGCTCTGCCGCCGAGACGGCGCGCCTGGAAGAAACGAAGCGCCGGATGGCGGCAGCGAGGTTGCGGACGGGGCGTCGACCTGAGCAGGCGTGATCTGCCGGACTAGCATGACTGGCATGACTGGCACATGCGAGAGAAAGAGAAAAAGCCTTGGGAGATTATATATTAGTACCCCGACTGGGCGGCCTACTATATGTAGCCAACCTACTCTCCCGTTCGCGTTGCACCCTAGGTGCCGGTCATGACAGTCACGACAGTGGCCCCAATGCTAAGGGGCGAACATCGCCTGTGGGATCGGCCGGGGTGCGGAATAACCCTATACTTCATAGGGATGAGATACCGCAGATCGTGCGCCCTGTCAGGCTGAGCGCCATCCCGTTCGGCTCCATCGGGGAGCGCTCGTGCTAAGGCAAACGGGCGGTGCTAACCCTCGGGATGACCGCCCCGGAGATCAGCCACTGCGCTAGCCCCCGCCGAGATCAATTTCTCGATAATTGTTAAAGGCACTTAGCTCGCGTCGGCGACGATGCGGTAGACGCTCGCGCGATGTATCCCGAGCCGCCGGCCAATCTCGGCGGCACTGACGCCCTCGGCCGCTAGCCGGCGCACATCGTCGGCTTTGGCGCGCGCTGTCGGCGCTCGCCCTCGGTATTTGCCATCGGCTTTAGCCTTAGCGATACCTTCGCGCTGACGTTCCAGCATCATCTCGCGCTCGAACTGCGCCACCGATCCGAGCATGTTCAGGATAAGCTTCCCGGTGGGCGTCGTGGTGTCGAGCCCGATGGCGAGAATGCGCAGGCCGACGCCCTTGGCCGTCAATCGTTCGATCATCTGGCCGAGATGCATCACCGACCGCGCCAACCGGTCCAATTTGGTGACGATCAGCACGTCGCCAGCGCGCACGAAGTCGAGCGCCGCGTCTAGCTGCGGGCGCACGGCAACGCTGCTCACCTGTTCCCGGAACAGCTTCTCGCACCCGGCCGCTTCCAGATCCCGGAATTGAGCCTCAAACCCGGCTTGCTGATCGAGCGTGCTGGTTCGCGCGTATCCGACAATCACGGCTCGCCCCCCGACGAGAAGCTTTGCTTTTCGGCGCACCATTCTTCGTGCGGATTTTCGTCAATCGGCGATCCGCCGCACTCGGCGGATACCTTAGCGCCGGTAATGTCAGCATAGCATTCGGCGCATACGGCGTTTCCCTCCGGCGTGCGCCGTAGCGGCCGCAGTTCGCCACAACAATCACAGAAATCAGTCACGTTCGTTGCTCCTGTCTCTCACAAATCTGTCGCGGCTGCGATTGCTGCATCGTTAGCGGCGAGCGCTGCATCCGCCGACAACTCCCCGCGCTGATGGGCAATGCTCACCTGGCTTAGCTTCGCGGCCAGATCCCGCGCCGGCTTGCCTTGGATAGTGGCGCTCGGCCGGAATTTGAGCGTTCCGCGGATCGCCACATCGGCCGGCGCAAAGCGCTCGACGCTGCCGATCTCGACGTGGTGAACCGATCCGCGGCGTAGCTCCACCACCTTCGCGCCGCGCGCATTGCCGTAATAGCCGCTATTTCGTGCCATTGGCTCGCTCTCCTGACTGTCGCTCACAAGCCTGCCCTAGTGCATCTGTCGCGGCTTGTCGCATAGAAGTCCGATCCGACTTTTGCGACAGCGATCCGGTCAGGGTCTGTAGCTCTTGTGCGACAACCGAGATAGTCCGGCTCGCCTCGCGCGTCAACAGTATCTGTTCGGATAATCGTACTTAACGGTCAGTCAATATGAGTGTAACTCGCCCGCTCATTAGGCATTCGTCGCCTCGTGTCGTCCCGCACGCTCGGTTTCGAACTCGTGATCTATCACCTCATCTGTCAGATTGCTTGGAGACCGGGGGCAGGTATGGAGTGATTTCTCTGCACGCGCGCGAATACTTCATACATCCTCGCTGGATTTCGCGGCCAAGATTTAACCCCCAACCACAACTACCACCCGAAATTACACGCCATCGCTGATGGCTCACAGTTTGGAACCACTCCAAAACCATTGATATAATAAGTGTGCTCATGGTATTATTCGAGTATGATCCCACTCTTCTTCTCCCGTCCCATCGCCGCCCGAATTCTTGGCGTGAGCGAGACCCGGCTAATCGAATTGGTAGCGGCCGGACACCTACCCCGTCATGGCGGCGCTCAGCCGCGCTTCATGACTGCCGACCTTGCAAAGCTCCGAGGCCGCCCCGTCACCGAAGCTTACCTTGCCTTCGCCGAGGCGGCGCATTCCGGTCGTCTGGCGTCCTACTCCCGGCATAACCAAAAGAGGCAAGCCAATGCCGCCCACGCCTGAGACCATCCGCGCGGCCGATCTGCGGCAGCAAGCCGCCGAGTTGGAGCAATCTCTAACCGGCCTACACGATGCTGTCGCCAGCAGCGGGCTCGCTGCTTATGGCAACCCCGACGATGCCGACGCTCGCCGAGACGCGGACCAAGCCGTCGCCTCCCTTCGCGACGCGACCGATCGCCTACAGCAACTTACGGCGGCGGCTTAACTTGCGGAGCGGCAGGAACGAGAGGCGGCCGAAGCCGAGCGCGTCGCCAAAGCCACTGCCGAACGTGACGCAGCCCGCGCCCGGCTGGTCCGCGAGCGGGACAAGCTCACCGCGAAGGCCGACGCCGAGGTCGAGAAATTCCTGGCTGCGGAGGCCGACCTCCCCGAAGAGGAAGCTTAACTTGCTGATCTGGCACGGCGATGGCGAAACCAAAAAGTGAAACTCGACGTACTGATCGAGCGGCGAAACAACGCTTCCGACCATTCCCTCGATTACCAGGAGCAGGCTGCCGCGATCACCGCCGAGATCGAGCTTCTCGACAACCCTCCCGATCCGGCCGCTATCGAGGCTGCCCGCCTGGCCGCCGAACAGGCAGAGTTTGAGGAAGCCCAGCGCCTGTTCGAAGAAGCCACCGCCGCCGAGTTAGAACGCCTTGCCGGTGAGGAATTGGTCGACGTCGGGGTCTCAAAATGGGTCATGTCGCCCGGTGGTCCTTACGGCCAGCGGGTCCCTTCGCTAGTCACATCGCCTTACCCTAACACCGTTCGCCGCGCCAATCTCGAAACCTATCAAGCCGAACAGCAGCGCCTCGCCGATCTGGCTGCCGAAAAGGAGACTGCCCTACGTGAAGCTGCGGAAGCTTGTGCTGCCCGCAACGACAAATGGCGGGCCGCCGGTGGCGGCAACAGCAATGCCGAGCAAGTTCTCGCCGAGATCGTCGCCTCGTTCGAGCGCGCCCGCGAGCACAACCGCTCGGTCGGGGGCGCCTGATGCGACGAAAGCTTAACCGGGTTCCGCCACCGCCGCCCAAGATCTCTCGGCGCTCGGCTGAGCTTGTCAATTGGACCGGCCCGGTGGCAGACGACGCCCCGCCGCCGGAAGCTTTTTCCCGTCTCGACCCTGCTCCGATGGTGTTCCAGAGCATTCGCTCTTCGTTAGCGCACCCCGAGCTACAACCGGACGGCCACAGCAAGCAAGGACACATCGGACGATGAGCGACCAAAAACCAGACGCCTCCAAGATGCTGATGAACCTACGCGAGCAGGTCGCCAGCGGCACGTCTCTATGGGGACCAGTCGGCAGCTCAAAGCAGGTTGCCAAAATGGCCGAGATTGACGCCCACCTGGAATTTGGGCGCCGGATTGACGAGATGCCACCAGCACCGCCACCGATGACTGCCGACCTGGTCGCACAACAAGAGCTTGCTCGTAGGTTTCCATTGGGGGACCCCGGTGACCACGTGATACCGCCGTCCCTGGTCGAACACTACCACCGGCAGTTCGACGCCCTTGGCGAGCTTGACGACGCTCGGTTCGGCCGGGTGTGTGCCGCGGTCGCGCAAGAGATCAAAGACCACACCTCTCAGGTCAGTTTCCGGTACAGCGCCTACGACACCGCGACCGGAACCTACCCGAGCGGCAATCAGATCGTCGAAGCGTTGCTTGCCGATGCAACGCCGGCCATCGAAATCTTCACGAAAGACAACCCCTCGGAGCGCGAGCGATTGCTGAAACTGGTACGCGGCGACCGGCGGCTGTTGGAGACGTTCGCGGCCCAAGGACAGGCGATGGGGTCCTATTCGGCCACCAAGAAGGGATCGGTGCGCCCTAACCCCGGTTTCGCCACGGCAGCGGGTATTCGCGACAAGCCGCGTTAATCACCCACGGCCCATAGAAGAGCGCGCCGTGGCGAATACCCTACCCTTTGAAGTGAGACACAATGACTACCAGGAATTAGGTCTACCAAGCTGCCCGGAAGTGTAGCCAGGCGTTATTGCAGGACGCCCGCCTAGCCGCCGACCAGCTTCACGCCGACGTGCTCGCCACCGCGACCGAAAAGTTTCGCGCCAGCCGCAAGTTCCAAATCGACTTGGAGCAGCACACACGAGCTGGCGCGGTTGCAGACGAAGGCCGCGCTGCCGGTTACGCCTTCGCCGATCGCGACCATAAGGACCGGCTCGCAGCGTTGCAGCGCCACTTCGGCCAGGCGATTACCTCACGCGAAGATCCCGACGCGACACACGCGCAAGCGTTCCTAGCCTCTGTCGATCCGGACGGCCAATTCGCACCCGCTCCGACGCCGGTGGCGGCCGGAACCCCGAGGGTAATCGAGCACCATATCGGTGTCCGCCACACCCGCCTCGTTGACGCGAACGGGCGCGTTGTCCCGGAACAGAGCACTCAGGTTGACCCGCCGAGGGGGACTTTCACCGGCTCACCGGCTGCCTACGCGATGGCTAAGACCCGCGGGGCGGTGACGCCGCGAGAAATCGCAGAGGCTGAGGCGTTCCTGGCCTTACAGGCGAGTGAAGAGCCGGCGATGCCCACAACACCACCGGAGCCGGCGCCTCCGCCGGGGTTGCTCCGCGACATCGCCGCCACGCTTGCCAGGGCGGCTCGGTGAGTAGGTCCGATAATGCGCGCTGGGTAAACGGCACAGCCGTCAAACCGAAGTATTAACAGATTTGGGGTGCTAGACACCCTTGATATTATCAGATAATCTCTTGCTTCTCTTTTTTCCAATTTCATATACAAAAGTTTTACCGCCTATAGATCCTTTCATTGCTCGTAATAAAAATTCCAACTTACCCTGATCCCAGGTAAACACTGAGGACCGTACTCCAAGACCAGACGGGAAAAGCTGCCTGCTAAGCCGACGCTTTACAGGGATACGATCATCTTCTTCTTCGCGATTTCTACGGATAAGCCAAGCTACGAGGTCCGCAGCTTGCAACGGCAAGACATCCCGGTCATCTTCCATAATGGGCCGTTGACCCATTTGCCGCCCTAAAGGATGGGCCATCTTCCAAAGTCCCCACATGCGGCAAATCTCGTCGAACGTAGTTTGGTCCTGCTCGTCGAAGATAAAATCTACAGGTCCCAAAATCATACCCTGGCGCATGTATTCTGCGGTCAGCATAGCGAACATAGAGGCGTGGTACGTGGGCGCGTCGAGGGTCTCTGCGATCCCGTGAAAAACACGGCGAAACACCTGCAACGGAACGACGCAACCTACCGTGAAGGCGGCATATTTTCTAACAACTTTCAGCAACAAATTGATGCGCTCATCGCGTTCTTCTTCGCTGAAGCGTCCAAATTCTCCTTCTAGAGCGGCTGCCTCTCTCATTTTGAAGTAAGCTAGGCGGGGATGAAGCTGTAAACCCTCGTTCCACTCTTCTCCGAAGCGGGCCGAGTTAGCGGCCGCCAGCACAAAGCCGCCAATCACGAAGATTGGGCCCCCTTTGCCGCTGTCATCTAGATAAGCTCGCCACATGCTGCCGGTCAGTTCGCCGATATCGTGTCCGAAGGTTTACCGTTACGGACCATATCACACCAGGGCGCCATACGACGTGCCAATCGGGTCAGGCTCGACCTGATGCTGCATCGAGACAGCCGACCAGGAACCCACGCGGGCCGCAGCGGCGTTACCCAACGTCATCGGCGGGCCGCTGTACCTGTTCACCTCGCGCCCGCCTCAGCTTTCGCGACGAGCCTGCGCAGCTCACCGGAGCGCTCCAGCTCGCCAAGTTTCTCCCGCACTTCGCGGCGGGATCGGCAGAGGAAATTCGCCATTTGCTCCACCGAGTAATTCAAGCGGACGCAGTTAGCGAGGTCGAAAATCCCCATCTCGCCCCACGGCTCGCCGGTGTTCATGTTGGGCCGGTCCTCGATATCGTCGGTCATTCTGCGCTCCGCCATTATCGCTGTGGTCGTCAACGACGATATCGGCCCAGCGGCTCCCGCCCTCGCCGGCTCAATCTCGCGGGCGCAACGTCACGGTCAGCGTATGCCCGCCGCGATGGCCGCACCGCCGGCACCGTAGCTTCTCTTCAAGATCGATCAGCCGGGTGTAGTTCGGACGGCCGTAGCTGAGCCTCTTGTGGTCGATTATTGCCCGATGGCGGCAGACAGGGCATGTTGCTTCGATCAGGTGCCATGCCCGCAAATCCTCCAGGCGAAACGAGTAGCGCGGCGGCATCGTGGGCATCGGTGATCCTGAGAGTTCGCTGTTCGTTCTCCATGAAATTCCGGCAGGCGAGCGCCGTCAAGGCGGCTTGGGCGCGCGTGGTGGCAATGCCATATGCCCGGCCATGTGCAACGATTTCGGCAATCGCGTGCCTTACGACGCCTACTTGCAGGCGTTCAGCCAAATCCGCGCACCGCTGCGCTGGCCGACGGCGGCCCCGAACCTCAAACCCCGCGACGACATCTGGCCGACTGAGATCGCCCCCGTCATTCGGCGGCGCGAGGATGGGGTCGAACTCGTTCAGCTTCGCTGGGGCTTCCCACCCAGACGGCCGAAGGGAGCACCGGTTATCAATTTTCGTTCCGAAGGTCGGCGGTTTCCCGTGGGGCGCTGCTTGATCCCGGCCTCACACTTCTTTGAGTTCACCGGTACGAAATCGCCCAAGTCGAAGTGGAAATTCACCAAGACTGGCGAGGATTGGTTCTTCTTCGCGGGCCTCTGGCGCCCGATGCCCAACGGGGAAGGCGAGGCATTCACGCTTCTGACAACCGAACCCGGACCCGACGTAGCACCGATCCATAATCGGCAGATGGTTGTGCTTGACCGCTCGGACTGGCTCGCTTGGCTCGACCTTACCCGCCCGGAACCGGAGTTGCTTCGACCGCTGCCTGCCGGATCACTCGCGGTCGAGCAAGTCCGGTAAGCCGCACGCGGGCTCGCGCCGCGTTGCCTAGCGTCATGGGCGGGCCGCTACGCTTTGGCATCAATCCGGAGTTCTGGATAACAAGCACGCATGAACTCCCGATAAGTCGCATTAACGAAGAAATCGTGACGGTAAGCAGGATCACCAAGCTTTTCAAAGAAAGTAAGTGTTTCTAAATGCCTTAAAGAGACAATTATTTCATCAGAACGGTGGCTCAAGGTAGTAGATATGTACTGCACATCTTGCACCCCCTTGTCCTGTGTAGATCTATTTCTAATGGCTGAAATCTCCTGGTCATAAAGGAATTTCAGAAGGGTAGCATCCAATGGGTCCATTAGTTTAACTGCTTCAATGAATGAGTGCCGTACATTATTCAAGCTGGGGTCCATAGCGTTCGCCAGCAATCGAGCCCACAGTTCTGCCAATTCTGCCCGGCTCTCCTCTTGTGCAGGCATTAACAGTTCAGTGGCCTGATTTGGGCTCAGTTCGATTGGATGCCCCACGTCTCTCTCGCGCAGAATTTCTGCCGTCCGACGGCGCAATCCATCAAGGTTCCGAAAGCGCCGCTCGCGTAACCAATCCGCACCAAGGATGCCGACAGCGTTGGCGGGCAGGTCGCCAAACACCTGACTGAGGTAGCCGCCCGTGTCATGGACGATATCGAGCGCTTTTCCACTCGCCTTAGCCGTCTCTTCAACCGCCTTCGCTGTCGCCTGCGTTGTCACCGGGTCCATGAATAATGCCCCCGAAATTGGTCTCACAGGGATATGACCGCCGACTTAGAACGGGTCAAGAACTTACTCGCTGTCGTTACCGTCTCCATCTCCCGCGCCCCCGACCGACGCTCGGACCCATGCCGGCTTCAGCAGCAACGGTTCCGGCCGCGGCGCGGGCGGTTCAAGCTTCGCCAAGATCGCCTTCAGCGGATCGAGCCGTGGCGCGAGCGGGAAGCGCGTTTCGTCGAGAGCCTGCCGCAAGTGCTTGGCGAGGGCGCGGGCCTCGTCATCGGTAAGGTCCAGGGTCATTCGAGGGAATGTAGGATCGCGCCGCTCCCGCCACCATATTGCCGCCCAAGTGTGGCCGTGTCCGCCTTTCCTTCGACGCGAGCGAGATCAAAATCGCCTTTCGCCCCCACCGCCCGACGCCGAATTTTCCGCCGACCTCCGATCGCGGCCTAGAAGAACGAGCGAGACGCTAAAAAAGCTCAGCGAGTAGCTGGAATACCTGCTCAGGTAGGTTCAAGGCCGCGACGTTACGAGCCATGTCCAGCAACTCCAAGCCGAAAAACGGCATGACATGGCCGATGAGGCCCAAAGCCAAGAGGACCTGCGCCGATATACCCAAAACCGCCCCTGCAGCTACCTGGCCTGTTAGAACAGTGGCGATCCATGCCCGATCCCATTCGATGACGTTGCCTCGGGCGGGGATCTTTCGTAACAGCAGCGACGAAAGCCCAGGTATCCCGCGGAGCAGCGATGTCCCCCCGATGATTAGGTTGATGAAGCTTGGGAGCATGCTTGACAGCAGAAGCGAATAAATCCACCAATATTCAGGTGCAGTCGGGTTTAATTTTATGCCGTCGATAATTTTTTCTATATGCAGGATCGATGTTCCTCCTCCATCTTGAGTTAAGGTATCGAACGCTTGAACGGCTACCACCATTACGATCACTAGGAACGCGACCGTCAAGGCTGCGAGTACGCCGTCTGCCAATGCCAGGAAATACGGCCATATCCCTCCAAGTTCTAATCCGCGACGAAGGAGGGCCCTTGTCAAGCCAAGGGCAAACCAATCAAATGGTGCATTTACAAGGGTCAGAACCCCCAAAATCAAAATTACAGGTCCATCATTCGTCCAATTCTTGGATCTTGCTAAAAAGCTAGGCGCTACAATGCAAACAGTGAAAACAATTGGCACAAATATTATAAAGAATACTCCCATGTTATTTCTCTTAAACGAATACCTCGCAAGCAGGACCGTTTGCAGTAAAACGAAACATGATCCAGTAATGGCAATAACAACAACTAAAACCGTGGTCTTTGTAACATGATTGACATCTATAAATAACCATCTGATAGTACCTGCTGCAATGGTAATCAAGCAATAACTCGTGACAGCAGTCACACTAGTATGACTAGGAGAATAAAACACCACGCTATAGCTATAGACACCGCCAGGGTAATTATAAGAGAAGGTTGTGATAGAGAGATGTATAAAATCGTAAATGAAGTCGAGATGATAGAAAATATAGCGAACTTTGGTAAAGTTCTCTTCCCCTGGTATAGGAGCGATATCAGAAGACCGGCCAATGCTAATAAGAGCGACAAGAGACCCCGTTCCCAGCCAGAGAGATTGGCTCTGAGACGCAGCGCCATTTCCGCTGGACCGACATGTCCCGAAATGGACCATATTAAGTAGATCACGATGAAGGGGTAGATAAACGCGATGAGCAGGCAACGATCGAACGAAAGCGCGGTCCACAACGGTGCCGGCTGCCTAAGTCCGAACGCGTGCGGGAAAAGGCTATGCTGCCACATGCCTGCATCGCCAAAGAAACGGTCCATCTGATCAAGCATGAGCTTCAGCGACCGCCTATAAATGTGCGGAATTCGGTTGCTCTCCGAGAGACTGTTCCTCAGAGCATCGTAGCCGGACCGTTCGGCTGGCCGCCGGCGATCGGCGCCTAGAATTCCGACATAGCGCCGAAAGATCAGGCCCAAAACGAGCATGGAAATTGCCGCGACGACCGAGACGAGAGCTGCCGACGCCGATCCGCCGGTCAACCATGTCAGTATCGCCCTAGCCGCGCTCGGCAGTTCCGTCAATCCAAGCACCCCCAGTCCGCACCGGAATACGATAGCGCGGAAGCTCTCAGCGCTTAATCCTCGGAAGGTGTCTCGCCGATTACAGCGAGGCGCTAACCGAGGAATTTCGGCCGCGGGGTCCCGGAGGCGCTGGGGCTGGACCCATTTTTGGACCCAAACGCCTTTAGGATCAAGGCGTCCTATCTAGCACGAAAGCGGACGGTGCGACCCGCAAACCCTTACCAAACAGACCTTTTCTGGAGCCGGCGACACCAGGCGGGATGGCCGATAGAGAATTTCGAGACCGCCCCCTATACCTGTTAGGCAGCCAGCTCATATCCACCCGGCGGACGGCAGCGTTCCTGCACAGTCGACCGGGCCTCGCCCATGTTTGCGCAGCGGTCGTGCTGGACACATCGACCTTTCTCGAACCGGAACAGCCAGCCGGTCCCGCTATCAATCACCGCCGCAGCGACCGCTCCCGGAACATCGGCGAGGTTCAGCGGCAGATCATCATCCCGTCGGAGCAGCAGAACCCCGGTTTCCGTCCTGTTGGTGCGGCGCGCCGTCGCAGCTATCGGGCCGTGATAGTGCCATTCCATGCCGTCGACGGTGACGACGATCTCTCTGAGCCCCCTAACGCCCAACAAATTGGTTTCCGCCGGCCCCATGCGCGGGTCAGGCTGCGTGAATAGGACGGCGCTAATCATCTCGATCTCCCGATTTCGGGGGCGCGATCCTACTGACAGGTGGTTAAGATTATGCGTCAGTGGCTAGATACTCCGCGCGACGAGAGCGATCGGATGAGAGCCCGTGATACGATTTATGGTACAAATCGGTGAGGCGTCCTATGACTACATCAAGATCAATGGCTTATAAACCAGATTGGCCGTTCTCCCTCTCCGCCATCTTCGATGCGGGTTCAGCCGGGCATTTACCTTCATCTCCTGCGCGGTGAAACTACGCGAGCTTTCATTGATGGGTGGACAGATTTGGCCTATCTGACCTACCGCGTAGAGATCACCCGCGACGAGTTGCGCCCGTCCAGCACCCCCGCTGTCGAGATCATTGCCTATTTCGACCGTGTGCCCGAAACCGATGCGCCGGAATTCGGACGGCTGAGCAGGGCCTATAAGGGGGTATGGAACAGCCGGCTGCAATATACCGGGGATTTCGAGTCGCTGTCCGAGGCCCTGGCGGCGATCGCGGCCGCCTATCCCGGGGTTGAGTTGATCCACTGTTACGAATATTCGGTCGACCACGAGTTTCCAAACCAAATGCCGGATCTGCGCAAATCCGGGAAGAAGTGGTCGCCAGCCGCCGCGAGCCTGACCCGTGCGCCTCCGCCGTTGCTTGCTTGGGATGCTGAGTGAGCCTGCGGGAATATGAATCGGTAGCGATTGCGGCTCGTGGCCGAGCCTAGTACCGGGAGTGGTCGGCAGTGCGGACGACGCTGCCGGGGCTGTCTCTAGACGCGTCCACATCTTGACCGCGGTCAATGCCGCCGCCGCGACAGCTTACCCAGCGGCGATGAGGCGGGACGAACGTTGTCCTGCGTGGTCGCACCACGCGGGGTTGATGCTTTACGACCACATTCTCCAAATAAAGCGTCGGCCCGAATTTTCACGTGCCGCAACAGCGGTGATCCGGCAGGATGCGGCAATCGATCTCTCATAACTCCCGGATGTCAGCCATGCCCGATCAAGCCGTTACCGAACTCGCCCCGACCGGCGTTTTGCGCGCCGCGGTCAATATGGGCAATTTCCTGCTGGTGACCGGCAAGAGCCCTTCCGGGGATCCGACCGGCGTCTCGCCCGATATGGCGGCGGCAATCGCGGCACGGCTGGGTGTGCCGGTCAAATACATTCCGTACGCGCGGCCGGGCGAGATCGCCGACGACGCCGAGAAGGGGCTGTGGGATATCGGCCTGATCGGCGCGGAGCCGCAGCGCGCGGCGGTTATCAACTTCACCGCCGCTTATTGTGAGATCGAGGCGACCTATCTTGTGCCGGCCGGCTCGCCGATCCGGTCGATCGCCGAGGTCGACCAGCCCGGCAAGAGGGTCGCCGTGACCGCGCGCAGCGCCTATGGCCTGTGGCTCGAGAACAATTACAAACGGGGCGAATTGCTGCAGTTCGACAATGCTCAAGCAGCGCTCGGCGCATTCGACGGCGAAAAGCTCGACGCCTATGCCGGATTGCGACCGGGTCTGATCGAAGTGCAACAAGCGCGGCCTGGCTCGCGCATTCTCGACGGCCAGTTCGCCGCCGTGCAACAGGCGGTTGGCACCCCAAAGAAGAACACCGCCGGGTTCGCGTTCCTGAGGGAATTCGTCGAAGAAGCCAAGCGGTCCGGGATGGTGGCGAGCTTTATCGAACGGCACGGGACCGTTGGCCGGCTGTCGGTAGCCCCGCCCGCTTAAACCAGCCGATTTACCCGAAGCTGCTCAATCCCGCACGCGAAGAGAGCCGACTCATGCCCGACGACGTGTCTCCGCCATCGACTGAACTCGGCTTTATGACCATCGCCGAAGCGGCGCGGCGGATCGAAAAGAAGGAATTATCGCCGGTCGAACTGACGACTGCATTGATCCGCCGGACAGAGGCGCTCGACCCGCAGATCAACGCATTTCTGCTGCCGACCCCGGAGCGCGCGCTGGCTCAGGCCCGCGCCGCCCAGAGTGAAATTGCGGCCGGCCGATATCGCGGGCCGATGCACGGGATCCCGTTCGCGCTCAAGGACATCTACGCGACATCGGGTATCCGGACGACCGGACATTCGCGGACCTGCATCGACACCGTCCCCGATTTCGATGCGACGACGGTAGCCAAGCTTTACGAGGCCGGCGCGGTGCTGACCGGCAAACTCGCCACCCATGAATTCGCCCATGGCGGCCCGTCCTTCGACCTGCCGTGGCCGCCGGCTCGGAATCCATGGAATTGCGCTCATTTCACCGGCGGATCATCGAGCGGATCGGGCGCGGCGATAGCGGCTGGTTTTGTGCCGGCAGCTCTCGGTTCGGATACCGGCGGGTCGATCCGCGGACCCGCCGCGTTGTGCGGCATCGTCGGGCTGAAGCCGACCTACGGCCTCGTCAGCCGATATGGCGTCTATACCAATTCGTTCAGTTTCGATCATGCCGGCCCGATGACCTGGACTGTCGAGGACTGCGCGATCCTGCTGCAGGCGATTGCCGGCCACGATCCGAAGGATCCGGCGAGCGCTAACCAGTCTGTGCCCGATTACCGGGCGGCGCTGACCGGCGACATCAGGGGTTTGCGGATTGGCATCGTGCGCCACCTGCACGAGGAAGATTGCCGGGTTTCGGCCGAAGTCGCCGCGGCGCTTGAGGCGGCATTGGGGGTATTGCGTTCGCTCGGCGCCGAACTAGGTGAAGCTCGGCTGCGGCCGGCGCAGGACTATTACGACGTCAAGGTTACGATCGCCGAAAGTGAGCTGCTGGCAGTCCACGAAGCAGCGCTTCGCACCCGGCCCGGTGATTTTGGCGAGGATTTTCTCGGGCGCGTTTTGCCGGCCGTGTTAATTAACGCGCGCGATTATGTGCAGGCGCAACGCGAGCGCCGCCGCATCCTCGCCGAGACCAAGCCGGTTTATGACGAATTCGATGTTCTCGTGACCGCCACCGCGGGTGGTCCGGCACCGCGTCTCGATGCCTGGCGGACGATCCAATTTTGGCAGCATCCGTCATTGACGACGCCATTCAATGTGACGGGCGGTCCGGCCTTGGCGCAGTGCATCGGCTTCAGCGCCACAGGACTGCCATTGTCGATGCAGATCGTCGGCCGGCCATTTGCCGACGCGACCGTTTTGCGGGTGGCGCACGCCTATGAGCAGGCGACCGAATGGCGCGCGCGAAGGCCGCGGCTCGACCTAGCGGCGCGTTTTTCGACTTCGTTGCCGCCGGTTCCGGATCCGGAAGCCGGCGATGTCGACAGCGCGACCCGTGACCGCGCGGCGAGTGCGGCCCGCGCCGCCGGCTTCAATCTGTCCGACCGGCAGTTCGCGATGCTGTGCGCTGCCACCCCCTATGTCGAGGCGATGACCGGCCGGCTTTATCGCGAGCGCCATTGGGCTGAGGAGCCGGCCAATATTTTCCAGTTCGGCGGCTAGGCGACAGCGGTCGGGCGTTTCCGCGCCAGACAAATTGACCTGAATGGTGCGCCGTTGCTGAAAAACACAAGGAAATCGACTATATGGGTCGCGGCGAAGAGAAGCCGGGGCTAGTCAGGGCGATCCAGTGGACAACAGGGTACTCGGCCAGATCGGCTGCCGTCGCAAAGTCTTACGTCTTTTCAATGCAGTAGAGGAAGGGAGCGGGCACCACCGAGGCTCCGCTCCGCTTGCTCCGCAGTAATCGGCCTATGGCGCGTCACGAATCAACGGAGCCGGATTTGGAGCCCGGTGCGGCTCACCCCGGCAGGAGCCGAATGCGCGGCTGGGCTTGGCTGCGATCGTCGGGGATGCATCGGCATCTCGCGGGGTTGGCGGTTTGCCTGCTCGCCGGTTTCGCATTCTGGGGTTTGGAGCGCGCGACAGCCGGGGTCAATGTTGACGCCCTGACGGCTGCGCTGCGCGCCACACCGACGTCAACCTTGCTGACGGCACTCGCGGCGACCGGGGTCAGCTACATGATGCTGTTCGGCTATGACCTTTCCGGGCTTGTCTATGCCCGGGCGCGACCGCCGCTTCTTTCGGCTTTTCTCGCCTCGTTTTGCGGTTACGCGATTGGCAATGCCGTCGGTTTCGGCGCGTTGTCGGGTGGTGCTGTCCGCTGGAGGATCTATACCGCCGCGGGTTTGTCGCCGAGCCAGATCGCGCGCGTCATCCTGTTTATTTCGGTGGCCATCGGGGTCGGCCTTGCGACGATCGCCGCGGCGGGCCTCGTGCTGTTCGCCGATCGCGTCGGTCTGGTCATCGGCGCCTCTCCAGAGCCGTTGCGCATCGCCGCCGGGATATTGTTGATCCTGGCGGCGAGCTTTTTGGTTTTTTTGGCGACCCGGCGGCGGCCCTTGGCAATCGGCCCGATCCGCCTCGAACCGCCTGGGCCGGCCCTGATCCTCGGCCAAATGGCGCTGACGACGGCCGATATGCTGGCGGCGGCGGCGGTTCTTTGGGTGCTGCTGCCGCCGACCGGGATCGGGTTCTTCGTATTCGCCGCAGTTTTCGCGGCAGCGCTCGGACTTGGCGTCCTGAGCCACATTCCCGGCGGCCTCGGCGTATTTGAACTCGTGATCCTTTACGCTGTCGGGGACAAGGCCCCTGTCAGCGTGGTTGCAGCGGCGCTTGTTGCCTATCGCGGGATTTATTTTCTGCTGCCATTGTCGGTCTCGACCGTTTTGCTGGCCGGTTTTGAAGCGCGCCGCTTCCTCGGCCCCAAAATCGGCCAGCGCTGGCGCAATGCCTTTGCCGAAATCGTGTCTTTCCGCACCGGCTTCGACCGCCGCGGGCCGGATCGCAAGGGTCCACCGCCCTAGCCTGGTTCATGAGGAACGAAATCGGCGATAGACCGGGCGCGCAACCGCCACAGCCATCAAGGTTGCTGAGAACGCAGCGAAAATTGGTTATAAGCTTTCCTGAGGAACAAGAGCCGCTGCGTTCAGGGAAGGCGAGTGGGCAGCACGATATCGGGCCGCATTGGTTTGCTGGTCCTGGTTCACTCCGAACCAATGCCATGGGGTGATCATGTCGCCGGCTGTGCGGCGCCAACCGAACGCAGCACGCAAGAAGGCAGCATGGCCGCGGTATCAATAACGGCCAAGTCTTGAATGGGGCCGGCCGTGACGACTGGATTTCACCCCCAGCCCAGGCCGCAGAGGCGCCTACGCAACGGGCACCGTCAACTCTTCCTCGCGTTGGCGATTTGCGCTGTTGCGGGCCTGGTGTCGTGGGGCCTGCAACGGGCGGCGACGGGGCTTAATTTCCATGCCCTTTTAGCCGCGCTGCGGGCGACGCCAATCCGCGCGTTACTGATGGCGCTCGCGGCAACCGCAATCAGCTATGCCGCATTATTCGGCTATGATCTTTCCGGGCTGCGTTACGTCGGCGCGCGGCCTCCCCTTTCCGCAGCCTTACTTGCGTCGTTTTGCGGCTATGCGATCGGAAACGCCATGGGTTTCGGGGCCTTTTCGGGCGGTGCCGTTCGTTATCGCATCTACACCGCTGCGGGTCTCTCGCCCGGTCAGATCGCGCGTCTGATCGGGTTTATTTCCGTTGCGATCGGGGTCGGGCTCGCAGCGATCTCCGCGCTGGGTCTCGTAATTTGCGCCGATCGGGTCGGCGGCATGCTCGGGACTTCGCCAGAACCGTTGTTTGCCGCCGCCGCGCTGCTGCTGGTGTTGGCGATGGTCTTTCTGATCTTTTGCGCCACCCGCCGCCGAAAGCTCGTGATCGGCCCGATCGACATCGAGCCGCCGGGGCCGGCGCTGATCCTGGCCCAGATCGCGCTGACGACAACTGACATCCTAGCTGCAGCGGCGGTGCTTTGGGTGCTGTTGCCCGCTACTGGGGTTGGCTTCTTCGTCTTCGCAGCTGTTTTTGCTGCGGCGCTTGGGCTTGGCATTCTGAGCCATATACCAGGCGGGCTGGGGGTATTCGAAGTCGCGATCCTGTATGCGGTCGGCGGTAAAGCCCCGATCAGCGCGGTTGCCGCCGCACTCGTCGCCTATCGTGGAATCTATTTCTTGCTCCCGCTGTTTCTTTCGATTGTGCTGCTCGCGGCGTTTGAGACGCGCTGCTTTTTTGGCGGCGCCCTTGGCGAACGGGTCGCGCGTACCACGAGTCGCATCGCGCCATCTTTTCTCGCTGCGGCGACCTTTGCTGTTGGCGCGAGCTTGGTGTTATCGGGCGTGATGCCGGCCTTTACCGACCGCCTCCAGATCCTGGCGCTGCATGTGCGCTTGTGGGCGGTCGAGACGGCTCATCTCCTGGCGAGCATCGCCGGGTTGGTACTGCTGTTTGCGGCGCGCGGGTTGCTGCATCGGCTCGATGGCGCGTGGTGGCTCGCCTTATCGATGACGTTGCTCAGCATCCCATTCTGTCTCATCAAGGGGTTGGCAATCGTCGCGCCGACCGCGGCTCTGTTCCTTTTGGCCGGGCTCATCGCCAGCCGCGGAGAGTTCGACCGCCGCGCCTCGCTATTATCGCAGCCGTTGAGCGCCGGCTGGTTTGCGGCGATCGGCTGCATTGTGATCGGCTCATTCTGGATTTTGTTTTTGGCGTTCCGCCACGTTGAATATCATCCGCAGCTCTGGTGGCAATTCGAATTCGACGCGACTGTGTCCCGGGCGCTGCGGACGGCCCTGGGCGTCGCGATTTTAGCGGTGGTGCTGGGCGTGTGGCAGCTGCTGCGCCCAGCTGCGGGGCAGCCGAACCCGCCGTCAGCGGCTGAACGAAAGCAGGCTCAACGTATCGCGCTCGCCCAGTCGCGGCCCGATGCCCTGTTGGCGCTTATAGGTGACAAGAGCCTGCTGTTCTCCGAAACCGGAAAGTCTTTTTTGATGTTCGGCAAGCACGGCCGAACCTGGGCGGCGCTCGGCGATCCGGTTGGGCCTGATGACGAAGCTGTCGAATTGATCTGGCGCTTTACCGAGTTGGCTGACACCCATGGCGGTCGAGTGGCATTTTACCAAGTCCCTTCGACAAGCCTGCCGCGTTACCTGGACGCCGGCCTCAAAGTCATGAAAATCGGCGAGGAAGCCCGCGTTTCGCTGCCATGCTTTTCGCTCGTGGGGGGAACGCGTGCCGGCCTTCGCTATGCCTTGCGGCGCGGTGAGCGCGACGGGCTCGCCTTGGAATTCATTCCGCCGGCGAGCGTTCCCGCGATCGTTGACGAGCTCAACGAGATTTCCGACGCATGGCTCGTGCGGCGCTCTGCGGCCGGCGAAAAGCGCTTTTCGGTAGCGGCTTTTTGCCCCGATTATCTTTTGGCTCAGAGTGTGGCCTTGTTGCGCGAACGTGGTCGTCCGGTCGCCTTTGTCACGGTCATGGAGACCGAACTGAAGAGCGAGGCGATGGTCGGGCTAATGCGCCGACGGCCCGATATTTCCTCGCACTCCGCGATGGAATACCTCTTTGTTCGGCTGTTGCAGCATTATCAAAGTGCCGGCTATCGTGGCTTCAGTCTGGGGATGACGCCGCTCTCTGGCTTTGCCGCAAATCCGCTAGCCTCGCGCTGGCACCGGATCGCGCGGTTTATCTGGTCGCACAGCTGTCGCATCTACAATTTCCAGGGTTTGCACGCGTTCAAAGGCAAATTCGGTCCCGCGTGGGAGTCGCGCTATCTGGCTGCTTCGGGCGCGTTCGGCCCGTATCTCGCACTTGCCGATATCGCGGTATTGATTGGCGGCGGGATGCGCCAGCAAGTGGCGTCGCGCCAGCGCCGGACAAGATTGCGGCGTCACCCAGTAAGCGCCGGCCTCCTGTGCTTGACGCTGGTTGCGTCGAGCATTGTGTCCTGGCCGGCGAGGGCGCTCGACACCGGCAATTTCGGCGATCTCCACATCGTCCGCCCAGATGGCGCGATGAAAGGATTGGTGTTGCTCTTTTCCGATGCTCAGGGCTGGGATGCCGAGGCCGACAAAATTGCCCGAGGCTTGGCCCATTACGGCGCCTTTGTCGCGGGGATCGATCTTCCTAGCTATTTCCGGTTGGAGGGGAGCCAGACCAATGCCAAGTGCTCGGATGCGGTCAGCGCGATCGAGCTGATCAGTCGAGAGATCCAGCGCGAGCGTGGCAATTCTATCTATTGGACGCCAATCTTAGCCGGGATCGGCGAAGGCGGCGCCCTGGCGGCGGCAACATTAGCGCAGTCCCCGGCCTCGACGATTGCCGGCGCTGTTTCCTTGGATCCAACCGCAACGTTAAAAGCGCCGCTGCCGCTGTGTCCCGGCACATCTGCGCCGCAGCGCGCTGAAGGCGGTTATCCTTATGGCCCGTGGTATTTTCTAAACGGCTTCTGGAGCGTTGGTTTCGATCGGCCTGGCGGTGCCGATGAGCGAGCGCGCATTGATGAACTAAGGGCCTTAGGTACCCCGGTGACGATTGAGGACGTCTCCGAAGGCGGCAATCCAGCAAGCGCCATGGCGGCGCTGCTGCGCCCGCATCTCGGAAAATCGCGGGGGATCCCCGGCCCATTGCGGCCGGCCCGGTTATTTCCGGGCTGCCGCTCGTCGAAATGCCCGCTTCACCGCCCGGGCCGCTGTTGGCGATCATAATTTCCGGCGATGGCGGGTGGCGCGATCTCGATCGCTCGATCGCAGCAAAGCTGCAGTCGGAGGGTGTTTCGGTCATCGGCTGGGACAGCCTGCGCTATTTCTGGAGCCACAAGACGCCGGACCAGATCGCTCGCGATCTCGGCGCCGTTATCGATACTTATGCGGCGCGTTGGGGCGCATCAAAGGTCGCGCTGGTCGGATATTCGTTTGGCGCCGGAGTGCTGCCGTTTGCCTATGACCGCTTGCCGCCCGAAGCGAAAGCACGTGTTGTGCAGTTGTCGCTGCTCGGATTGGAATTGACGGCCGATTTCGAGATCAGCATGATGGGCTGGCTCGGCGCCCCCCCGACCAAAAATGCATTGCCGACCGAACCGGCGGTGTCGGCAATCGATCCGTCGATGATCCAATGTTTCTACGGCCGCGATGAGGCCGACAGCCTGTGTCCCATTCTGGCCCATATCGAGAAGACAAGGAAACTCGAAATCATCGAGACCGATGGCGGCCACCATTTCGGCGGCGCCTATGACGCGCTCGCCGAACGCATCTTCGACGGGCTTCGCCGCCGCGCCGGTTGAAGAAGAAATTGGATCCCGAGGCCGATCGGGCTCGGCGGTGGCGCGCCAAACTCCGCCGGCGTTGGGCCGAGGCTCGCCAGCGTCATCCGGCCCGCTGACGTATAAAATCGGTGATTAGAGAGAGGGCGCGTTGTGAATTCGCCGAGTTCGGGTCGCGCGGGATGAAAGCGTGCGGCTCGCCTTCGAATTCGTGAAACGAGATCGATCCGCCGGCCCGGGCGTAGGCGGCGGCGAAATTTCGCGCCATGTCGGGTGTCAGATTGTCGTCGTTTGTGCCTTGCATAATCAACGCGGGTGGGGTCTCGACCCTCTCGCCGCGTTCGAGGATCAGCTGTGGGCTTCCCTCGGCCATCACCTCCTCGGATGGCCAGAATTGATGATGGGCTTCGGCGAGGCGGTCGTTGCCGCGCTCGCGCACAGCGCGGTAACGGGCGAGCGGATCGGCCACGGGCCAGCAGGCGACGGCAAACGCCAGCGTGGCATCGGCGCCAGCGAGCGGCAGCGAGGTATAGCGCGGATCGCGCGGCCGCATTGCATTGAGTAGCAACAGATGGCCGCCTGAGGATGTACCGAGACCGCCGACCATGTCGGTCCGCGTCGCAAACCGCTCGGCGTTCGCCTTCAAATGTCGGATCCCGTAATTGACGTCGGCTACGGTTCCCGGGTAGCGCGCCACCGGCGGCATGCGGAAATCAATCGACAGCATGACAATTCCATTAGCCGCCAGATGCTCGCCGATCGCCGTATTGTTGAGCCGGTCGCCCGACGTCCATGCCCCGCCATGGATTTCCAGTACCGCCGGGAACGGGCCACTCCCTTCGGGCCGATAAAACCGGGCGAACAATGGCGTTCCGCCGTGGCGGGCATATTCGATGTCTTCGATTTGGATCGGCATCTCGATACTCGGGCTGGGTTGGGGAGCAAACCGGGCCATCACGATGCCCGGTCCAATACCGGGAGGCTAACCCCGGAAACCACCGGCACGCAACCAATCCTCCTATCGCGGATTGCTGCCGCGATGCGCTAACCTCTTTCGCCCAACTTTTCGGGAGGAAGTGCGATGAGCGCGCTGGTGGATTATCAGAACAAATATCAAAGCGCGCGGCTGGAGCGGCGCAACGGCATCCTACAGGTGACTTTGCACACCGAGGGGGGATCGCTGCGCTGGGGATTTCTGCCGCATGGCGAATTGCCCGAATTGTTTCACGACATCGGTGCCGATCGCGACAATCGCGTCGTGATCCTGACCGGCATCGGCGACGAGTTTTCCGGCCCGCGCGCGACACCAGGCACCTCCTCCTTCCCGTCGCGGCCGTCGATCGAGCGCATCGACCGCATTCATTGGGAGGGGCGGCATCTGCTGATGAACCTGCTCAATATCGAGGTGCCGGTCATCAGTGCGATCAACGGTCCGGCTTGGCGCCACTCCGAGATCCCGCTCCTATGCGACATCGTGCTCGCCGCCGACACCGCACAGTTTCAGGATTCGGCGCATTTCGCCTCGGATGTGGTGCCGGGCGACGGGATGCACATCGTTTACCCGCTGCTGCTCGGTATCAACCGCGGCCGCTATTTCCTGATGACCGGTCAAACCCTCGATGCGGCCGAAGCTTTGCGGCTCGGCCTGGTCGCCGAGGTCTTGACGCCGGACAAATTGCTGGCGCGCGCTTGGCAACTCGCTGAGGATCTGACCAAGAAGCCGACCCTGCTCTTGCGCTACACGCGGCTGTTGTTCACCGAATATTTGCGCCGCCAGATGCACGAGCTATTGGGCTACGGGCTGGCGATGGAAAGCCTGGCCTTGATCGAAAAACCCGAGGCGCCGCCGCCGGCTTCGCGGTGACCAACTACCCGGCAACGGAGGGCCCAGCCTTCGATTAAGCTGGCACGCGAATTGCCTAGGAGTTTCATTTTGCCGGTTTGCGGGCATGCGGGAGGAGAAATATCGATGAGCGACAACAAGGATCAGCCGGGATTTAGCAAGGATGGCATCGCCTCACCGGAACCCGGCCCCGAGATCGATGACGATCGCCGGCGCTTTCTGCAGGGCGCCCTGATCGCCGGCGGCAGCGCTGTCGCCGCACCGGGTTTGATCGGCGCCGCCGAGGCCCAGACATCGGCCGCTGCAGCAGCAGGGGAGGGCCGCAAAAACCACTATTTCGTCCCGGCGACCGACAAGACGGTGCATTGGGGTTATTTCAGCAAGTCGCTTAAAGCCGCTGGTCGAGATCGATTTCGGCGACTACGTCACGATCGAAGCGCTGACGCATCATTCCTATGACGATTACGTGCGCATGATCAAAGGCGACCCCGGCGCCGAAAGCGTGTTTTTGTGGACGCAGGACAAAAAGAACGTCAACCGCCGCGGCGCCGGGCCGATGGATGCGTCGATCTTTGGGCGCGGCGCCGGCGAAGGCTTTGGCGTACACATCTGCACCGGTCCGGTCGCGGTCCGAGGCGCTGAACCCGGCGATATCCTCGAAGTCCGTATTATCGACGTCAGGCCGCGCGGTTCATTCAACCCCGATTACAAAGGCAAGGCCTTTGGCAGCAATGCTGCGGCGTGGTGGGGCTTCCAGTACCACGATCTGTTGACCGATCCGAAGCCGCGCGAGGTCGTCACGATCTACGAACTCGACGCCAGCGGCGAAAAAAATTGGGCGAAGGCCGTCTACAATTATCGCTGGGTCCCGCAGAAGGACCCGTTCGGCGTCGTCCACAAGATCATTGATTATCCCGGGGTGCCGGTCGACCACAGCCTGGTCCAGGAAAATCACGGCGTCCTCAAAAATGTGCGAGTGCCGATCCGCCCGCATTTCGGCGTGATTGCGTTGGCGCCAAAAGAAGCCGACATCGTCGACTCGATCCCGCCCGGGTATTTCGGCGGCAATATGGATAATTGGCGGCTCGGCAAGGGCGCCACGGTGTATTACCCGGTAGCGGTGCCGGGCGCTCTGTTCTCGGTCGGCGATTTACACGCCTCACAGGGCGATTCCGAATTGTGCGGCACTGCGATCGAATGCTCGCTGACCGGCACGTTTCAGCTGATCGTGCACAAACAACAGGCACTGGCCGGCACCGCACTTGCCGATTTGCAGTACCCGCTGCTCGAAACCCGCGACGAGTGGGTCGTGCACGGTTTCAGCTTCCCCAATTACTTGCAGCAGCTCGGGCCGAAGGCGCAGACCGAGATTTATTCGAAGTCGTCGATCGATCTCGCGATGCGCGATGCTTTTCGCAAGATGCGCCATTTCCTGATGACCACCCAGGGCCTTTCGGAGGACGAGGCGATCTCGCTGATGTCGGTCGCGGTCGATTTTGGGGTGACCCAGGTCGTCGACGGCAATTGGGGCATCCACGCAATCATCCGCAAGGAAATTTTCGCGGGCACCGATGCGGTTTAGGCGTTCGCCGAGGCCGCCGCTTGTTTGACACGATCCGAAACCGGGTGTTAGCTCGGCTTCAACGCGGACGGATAAAAAGGAGAGGGTGATGGCCGGGGCTCTTGACGGCATCAGGGTGCTGGAACTGGCGCGCTACCAGGCGGGGCCACGCGGCGGCATGATCCTCTCCGACCTCGGAGCCGAGGTCATCAAGATCGAAAAATTGGGCGGCGAGGAAACCCGCCAGTCGCCGCCTTTGGTGCGCGGGCAGAGCGTTTACTTCTCGGTCTACAACCGTGGCAAGAAGAGCCTGTGCCTCGATCTGCGTCAGCGGCGCGGCAAGGAAATTTTCGCCGAATTGGTCCGGACCGCCGACATCGTATTGCAGAATTTCCGCCCCGGCGTCATGGACAAGATGGGGTTTGGCTATGACCGGCTGCGCGAACTAAAGCCGGACATCATCCTGGGTTCGGTTTCGGGCTTTGGCCAATACGGTCCCTATCGCGACCGTCCGGCTTTTGACCCGCTCGGGCAGGCAATGAGCGGGTTGATGCACCTGACCGGAACGCCAATTGGCCGTCCGCTCGGCACCGCCTCGTCGATCGTCGACCGCTACACCTCATTGCACGCGACGATCGGCATGCTCGCCGCCTTGCATCATCGCGATCGCACCGGCGAGGGTCAGGTGGTCGATGTCTGCCTGATGGATTCGGCACTTACCATGGTCGAGATCCCGACCTCGTATTATCTCGCGACTGGCGAGGAAGGCGGCGAGGGTGGGCGGCCGCCGTACCAGGCCAAAGACGGGTATGTCGTGATCTCGGCCTCGGGAAAGGTAATGGGCTCAAAGCTGTTGCAGATCGCGACCGGCGACGCCGATGCAGTGGCAAATACCGGCGCCTTCACCGGGCGCATGAGCCTCGACGATAGCCCGCGCAAAAAGGTCGAGGCGTGGTGTCTCTCGCACACTGTCGACGAGATCGTCTCGGCCTTGGTCGAAGCCGATATCCCCGTAGCGCCAGTCAAAACCATCCCGCAGGTCGCCGAGGACCCGCATCTCTGGGAACGCGAGATGCTGGTCAAGATGGAGGATCCGGTGGCCGGGGAGATGTACCTGCCCGGGGCCACGATCAAGATGTCAAAGACCCCCGGCCGCCTAGGCCCGGTCCCTAGCCCCGGCCAGCACACCGACGAGCTCCTCTCCGCCATCCTCGGCTTCGACCGCGCGACCTTGGCCGAATTGCGCGGCGCTAAAGTTATCGCTTAGCGCGCTTGGGCGGCATTGGTCGCCGCTCGGTCCGACGTCCTTTGCGCGAAGAGCGCGGCGATACTGAACTTTTCGGCTTTTGCGGTGTTTCTACTCGGGCTCACCTGGGGGTGCTGCGGAGGCGGTTTTTGGCGAAAATTCGGGTTGCGCTGATCGGGGTCGGGAATTGCGCCTCCTCACTGGTGCAAGGCGTGGAATTCTACCGCGATGCTGTCGGCACGCAGCCGATCCCGGGAATCATGCACCTCGATCTCGGGGGCTACCACGTCGGCGACATCGAATTCGTCGCCGCCTTCGATATTGCCCAGGGAAAGGTCGGGCGAGATTTATGTGAGGCCATCGCAGCGCCGCCAAACAACACCGAACGCTTCGCCAAAGTCCGCCCAACGGGCATCGAAGTCAGGCGCGGTCCCACCCATGACGGGATCGGGCAGTACCTGCGCGATGTCGTTATCGAATTGCCGGCGCCGGTCGACGATGTTGCCGACACGTTGCGCCGGACCGGCGCCGAGGTCGTTGTCTCATACCTGCCCGTGGGGTCCGAAGTAGCTGCGCGGTGGTATGCCGAGCAGGCGCTTCGCGCCGGTTGCGGCTATGTCAATTGCATCCCGGTCTTTATTGCGAAGGATCCTCGCTGGCGTGAACGGTTCAGCGGCCGCGGGGTGCCGCTGATTGGCGACGATGTCAAAAGCCAAGTCGGCGCCACGATCGTTCATCGTGTTCTGGCAAACCTGTTCCGCGAGCGCGGCGTGCGGGTCGATCGCACTTACCAACTCAATTTCGGCGGCAATAGCGATTTCCAGAACATGCTCGAGCGCGACCGTCTGCAGTCAAAAAAGCGGTCGAAGACCGATGCGGTCGTCAGCCAACTCGACGATAAATTATCAGACGACGACGCTCATGTCGGCCCCAGTGACTACGTTCCGTGGCTGAGCGACCGCAAATGGTGCTACATCCGCATTGAGGGCACCACATTCGGCAATCTGCCGCTTAATTGTGAACTGAAGCTCGAAGTCTGGGACTTGCCAAATTCGGCCGGTGTCGTGATCGATGCGATCCGCTGCGCTAAGCTGGCACTCGATCGCGGCATCGGCGGTGCTCTGTTGGGACCGGCCAGCTATTTTATGAAGAGCCCGCCCGAGCAATATACCGATTACGAGGCCCGCGCCCGCACCGAAGCGTTTATCCGCGGCTGACTGGAGCTTTCAGTACAAAACTGGTGCCGTCCCACAGTACCAAATCCCGCGTTCCATTGCGCACTACAATCAGACCCGCGGCCTCGGCATAGGCACCAATATCGGCACGGTCGGCAGCGATATCGCAGCGATACGAATAGTTGAAAATTGCCAAGTTTCCGCCGGGCTGTAATAAGCCGGCCGGCGTCGAGGATATGCTGCCGGGCAATCTCGGGCGATGCTCCGACGATGCAGGGAAAGCTATCGATCGCCAGCACCAGATCGAAGCGCTGGTCAGCGAATTGCGCGAGGCCGCGTCCACCGGTTAGCACGAAGGCGACATTGGGGATAGCGGCGCAGCGGCGCTTTGCCTCGGCGATCATCGCCGGTGACAGATCGATCCCGGTAATGTGCCGCAAGCGGGACGCCAGCGCCCGTTCCATGCGGCCGATACCGCAGCCGATATCGAGTGTCTGCCGATCCGCCCCAAGCAATCCCCAATCTTCGAGCAATGCCACGAGTTCTGCGGTAGCGCGGTCGAGGATCGCCGCATCACCGAGCGAATAAAGCGCTACCGCCGCCTCGGGCGCGGTGGCTACGGCGCGATCGTATTGTTCCCTGATTGCGGCGAGGCGATCATCGCCATAGGCATCGGTCAGTCCGGCTTCGACCAGTTGGGCCGCATTTGTCAGCCCGTTGCCGTGCTCGATCGCGAGGCGCGCCAACCGGACAAATGGCTCCCGTCCCGTCGCCCCTAGCCTCTGTAAGCATGCTGTCAATGGCATTAGAGCGCCCACAGCCAATAACAGGTGCATCAGCGCGATTTCGGCTGAGATTTCGCCTGCGAGATATTGTACCAGCGCCGCATGGGCTGCCGGCGGACAGGCCGCCATTTCGGCTTCGGTTAGTAAATTTGGCATTGACGGCTCAAACGCCGGGAAATCTTGGACCGGTCAACCGCACCCCAAGCGTATTTATAGCTCTCCTCGCCGCGCAAAAAATCGAAACTCGTGGCGCCTTCAGCTATAGCCTGTTCGATCGCATGACCAATGACCTGCACGCCGGGGCTGAGGCGCGGCTGCGCGGATCAAAGCCAGCGAGATAAGCATAAGCCCGGCCCTTGGCGGCAAAGCCGTAATAGACCGCAAGCACTGCGTCATCGAGTGACAGCCGATAAAGGCGCAGCATTCCAGCGGCAAGCAGACCCCTTGCCGCGGCGCGATGAAAATCTTGCACCCGGGGATCAGCGCAAATACCCGCACTCGCCGCGCGTACGCCACCGCTGTTGGTGCAGGCGGAATAGGTCATCCATTGCGGTATCGAGCGTCGTCCTCGGCGATCGCCTCGATCGCAATAGTGCCGGCCAATGCGGCGCGCGTTCGCGCCTGCAGCAGATCGCGAAGCGTTTTGCGCGGCACGGTTTCGTTGAGCTTCGATGGGTCGGAAGGCAAGGCGAGGACAGGGCAGGGCGGGGCCGGCATAGCAACTTCAGCCAAACCGCATCGCCGCGACAGTGACGGCAAGCGCACACTCCGGCGTCAAATCGGGCAGCCAGCACTCGTCCCATTCGGGGATAGCGGCTATTGCCGCCATGAACATGCCGCCGACTTCGGGAGCATCCGGGCTACGCAATAGCTCGATATAGTCTGACAGCCCGACGCCAATCGGCAATAGCTTGCGGCGTTTGTTTTCCCGTAGCAAGTACAGAGGCAACAGGCCGACAAGTCGTCCCCCGGCGCGCGCGGTCAGGATCAGCGGCTCGGACGTGCCAAAAAACCACCACCATGCCAAAAGCCAAGCCGACGACTGGAACGGAGTCGCGGCCGGGTCTCGCCGCCACAGCTCTTCCCATTCGGGGCGCAGCCGGGCGAGCCCTTCTTTGTCGGTGATTGTCGCGATCTCGATCAAGCTGGTTGCACGGTGAAAGTGAGACAGCGATACAGCGCGAAATAGCGCGAAATCATTCGGTCAAGCGAGAAACGCCGGCGCGCCACATCGCGGCAGTGCTCGCGGTCGATACTGTCGACCATCCGAATTGCTGCCGCCATCTCGGCAGCATCCGCAACCAGAAATCCGGTCACCTTCGGTTCAACAATCTCGGCAAGCGCGCCAGCCGGAAACGCGACAACCGGGGTGCCGCAGGCGATGGCTTCCATTGCGACCAGTGAACTCGTTTCCGGCGCCAGGCTGGGCGCCAGCAGGCAATGCGCCGCATTCAGCAGGCGCCGCTTGCGCGTCCAGCCTACGGGGCCGAGAAAGCGCGCTTTGGGGCCCAGACGCGGTTCGATCTCAGTCGCGAAATACCGACGGTGACACTCATAAGGAAACAACTCCCCGCCGATCAGCAGCGGCGTATCGGCAAGGCGCGCGGCGTCGAGCGCGTGCTCAAATCCCTTTTCAGGACAGATCCGGCCGAGGCATAACGCAAAATTGCGGCGCGCGTGGCGGGCCTGCAGGCGATCGACCGGAACGCCGTTCTCGATATCCGGCAGCATACCTGTCAGAGGCGGAAAACGGCGCCGCTGGCTTGCCGAAACGCAATTGTACCAGGTCCGCGGCCGCTGCCTGTCAAAGCTGCCCGGAGGATAAAAGTCGCGCGGCAGGTGCAGCGTGACCAATTTCGGGGTGTCGGTTTCGGGCAGATGCTCTGCGAAATTGACGGCGTGGCAGTGCACCAGATCGACTGGAAATTCCGCTAACGCTTGCGCGATGGCATGCCGATGCTGTTCGCATGACCGCGCACGCTCTTGATCGGTGATGTCGGCGGGGACGGGCCCGGTCGGGATCAATGTCCCGGCCACCTGCGAGCCCGAATTGCTGACCACGATCGAATTGTGACCGGCCTCAACCAGCGCATGATCGAGAGCCGACAGCACCTGCTCGGCGCCACCGACCGCATTCGGCCCGACCGCGGCGAAGGGGTAGCCGATGCTGAGAACGGTTAGCCCCGGCATCACCGGGTTAGGGGAGGCCCAGCATTTCGAGCGCCTCAGCCGCGCGGTTCCGCCATTCGGTCCCGCTGATGCCCCAGCCAAACATCTCATAGAGCAACGGACCAAGATGCGGCGGCTGGCGGAAATCGTATGCCGGCGCCAGCCGGAAGCGTTCGGGACTGAGCGGGAATTGCAGAAGCATTTCGCGCTGCGTCGTGAAGCAATCGACCATTCGCTGTTTTCGCTGAAGATCGCTTTCGGCAAGCGGGACCACCAGTTCTTCGGCTGGACCCGGCAGAAACCGGCCGCAAACCATCCGACTATCGGAGGCGTGGTAAAACGGCATCTCCACAATCGCCGGTCGGTTGGCGGCATCTAGGCGTCGGCATGCGGCGTGCACCGCGAAAGCGGCGGCGTCATGGTCGGGGTGCCCGCCTTCATAGGCATGGGTTAATACCGCGGCCGGGCATTCGCCCGTCAGCAGATCGATCAGCCGGTGCGCCAGTCCGGAGAGATCGAGAAAAGCTTCCTTGTCGGGGATATCGAGCGCGGCCAACCGCACCCCGGCGGCCTTGCCCGTTGTTAAGGCCGCCGTAAGCTCTTGCCGGCGTGCCGTGGCATAGTCGGCCGGCGTTGTAAAACCATGGCGCCGAGCGTCCTCGCCGTCTCGCGGCGCGCCATCGGTCACGTGCAGCAGCAGGGCGTCGCGCGGCCGCGAGATTTGCCCGCCGAGAGCGAGGGTCTCGTCATCGGGGTGGGCGACTACGATCATCAGCCGAGAGAAGATCGGTCCCATGCCGGCCAACTTTGTCATAACGAAGCGAGCCTGCTCGGCTCGTGCATCCGGCCCCACCGCAATCAATGCGGCAACACTGCCGTCAGAGCCGGGTTTGGCCCGTAACCAGCGCCCCCCTGATAGTAGCGGCGGATCATTCGGACGCAGAATTCCGCAAACTCCTCGTCCACCTGCGGCGGGCTGGTGTGATGCGGCGCGAGACCGCGCTCCTCCGGCGTAAAGCAGAATGTCAGCGTGACGTCGAACGGCTCCAGCGCGCGCATCTGGCGATCGAACCAAGCCTCGGCATTCGGGCGAAAGCTGTCAGCCCAGCTGAGCCCAGTGCGCAGGTAACGCACACCGAGCCGCTTTAGCCAATACACCGCCAGATCGAGTCGATGATCTTCAAAATGAAACCATTGGCAGATGCCGAGTTCCGGCGCGAAATCGGCGAAATGTGCGGCCGCGCGCTTTGGCGTGCCGTCCTCGCGCAACAGCCCCATGTAGAAATGGCGATAGTAGGACGATCCTTCCGCCTCCTTGTGGCGGGTCGTCGCCGGCCATGCCTGGGGCAGGTCGAACAGGCTGTACCAATGAATCCGCGATGCCCGGCCGATCAGCAACTCGGCAGTGCGGCGCAATCCAAATTCCTGTACTTCTTCGGCGCCGAAACTCGAGGCCCCGCACTCGGAAACCCAAATCGGCAGGTCCGTAACTTCGCTGATTTCGGATACTTTGGCGGGCCAGTCGTCGATCGGCCATAAATTCCAGTCCAGCGGAAAACCGTGCACCGCCACCACGTCGAGCCGTTCGAGAACCCCTTGCCCCGCGAGGTTAAGGATAAAAGCCTGATCGATCGGCGAAATGCCGCCCAGCACCCGGGCCAGACCGGGCGCCGCACTAGCGATTGCGTCCGCGGTCAGCCGCATCATGCGCGAAAATTTCGACCAATCGGGATCGAGCTCCAAATCCCAATGCGATTTATTGTTGGGCTCGTTCCACAGCATGACGGCTTCGATCATGCTGCAGCTCCATTGTGACGCCGGGGTTCGTGCGCCGGGTACACGGCATAGCCCGTATTGACTTGGCCAGGACGGCAGACGAACACTTCCTCCTCCGGATTGCTGGTGATGACGA
The DNA here is from genome assembly GCA_963777435.1 of uncultured Alphaproteobacteria bacterium. Taxonomy (GTDB): domain Bacteria; phylum Pseudomonadota; class Alphaproteobacteria; order ATCC43930; family CGMCC-115725; genus AP-15. The sequence continues at coordinate 335,930 of CAVZQT010000002.1, read as the reverse complement.
AACCGGCGCTGCGCAGCATGGCCGCAGTGCAGGCGCGATTGGGGATCCACCAGTTGGTATTGTCGCCGGCATAACAGTGCTCGATAAAGGCGAGCCGTGGAAAACCCGGACGTTCGAAAATCGCTTTCTCTTCGAAGGGATAGTCTTCCTCGATTTGTTCCACCGCCGGATCACCACGCTGCATCGACTGACAGACGAACAGGTCACGGACGACATGCTCCCGGATTAGATCAAGCGCCAGCAACGGATGACGTAGATGATAGAGAACGCCGAGAAAGAGCACGAGGTCGAAGCGTTCGCCCAATGTCGCGACGTCATAGACCGAGAGTTGTTCGAACTCGATGGTGACTCCCAGGACCTGCGCGGCAAAGCGGGCCTGTCGCAAATAGTCTTCGTCGAAATCAATGGCGACGACGCGCGCCGCACCGCGCCGTTTCATCTCGATCGAGTAGAAGCCGCCATTGCAGCCAATGTCGAGTACTGTGCGGCCAGTGAGGTCAGCCGGCAGCGCGTGCGCAAAGCGGCGCCATTTCACCGCCGGGTAGTCGCCGAGAAAGTGCTCGGGAGCCGTTGCGACCCCGTCCAAATCGATATTGTGGAACCACGGCCCTAATGCCGTCGCCTGACGCCTGATCTCGTCGAGGTCGCGTTCAGTCATGACCGCCGCTCCCGGCGCATTGCATTCCCGATATTGAGGATTGTTCCGGCACACGCCCGCTTACTGGTCAGCAGCTGCATCGCTTCGCGATAGCCGCCCAATGTGCCGACATCGACATAGTCCGTGCCGGCGCCCACCGCCACTGCCTCGCCGCCTTGCGCGAGATAAGCGTTGACCAGGGTCCCGATGTATTCGTCGCACCGCCCCCGCTCTTCCCAAACCCGATAAAGCGCGTGCAAAACCGCACCGGGAAGCCGGAACGCGCCCCATATCCACCGTGTCGAAGCCCCCGGTGACTTGACTTGAATTTCCCGGACCCGACCGTCCTGATCGGTCGCAACCGCGTCAAAAAATTCCGGCCGCGCGACCGGAAAAGTCAAAAACGCCAATTTATCCTCTGGTAACGCGGCTAGGGCGTCTTCCGGCAGCCAAATGGTATCGGGCAACCCAACAAAGACAAACTGCTCCGGCCGGATCAGCGGCAATGCGCGAAAGATTGCGTCGCACAGACCGAGCGCCTCCGGCTGGACAACATAGGCGATCGCCGCACCGTCAACGCGCGCGCCAAAATATTGGAGAATGTCAGACTTCCACGGCGAGATCACAAAGCAGATCCGGTCGGCGCCAGCACAAAGCATCCGCTCGACCAGGTATTCGCTGACTGCGCGCGGCCGCTCTGTGTCGCCGTCGAACCGGCTGCCGACGGGCAATAACTCCTTGGAGAAGGCGAGCGGCTGAATGCGTGTCCCGTTCCCGGCGGCCGGGATGATGCCCCACATCGCTCAGGCCTCCTGACATCGATCAGCGAATTCGCTCTGGTGGACCGAGGACAGCAGCTGCATCAGTTCCATTGCACGACAGTCCGCGGTGTGGTCGTTCAACGCGCGCTCGCGCGCGGCATCTCCGATCATCGACAATTCGCGATCGCTCAATTCGAGCGTGTTCAGCACGTCCTCGGCGGAGTCGACGATTAGAATTTCCCGACCGGGAACAAAAAACTCATCGAAACCTTCCCACCAATCGCTCAGGATCGGGGTTGCGCAGGCTGCCGCTTCAAACAGGCGCCCCGAGGGACACCAGCCACAGGCCGCCATCGCCGCGCGTGTAATGTTCAGGGTCGAACGCGCCGCCGCGTAAAACCGTGGATGCTCCGGCGGATAAACATGCCGTTCGAAAAAGATATTCGGACGCCATGGGAAATCGGGAGGATAAAGCGCGCCTCCGATAACAAATCGCTGGGTTGGCAGCCGTTTCGCGGGCTCGAGAAAAAGCCGGCGCAGTTGCGATTGCCGATCTTCGGCGTAGGTCCCGAGATAAGACAGCGCCGCCCGCGGCCCCTCTGGTCGCGATGCCGGACGATAACATTGCGCATCGACCGAGCCGTAAAGTGGCGCTACCCGTGCGGCGCCGAGGCGCTCGCGCAATGCCGTCAATGCCATGCCCCCGGCATAGCTCAAAACCAAATCGAACCCAGCTAAGCCATCAGCGCCGATATAAGCAACCTGTTCGCCGGCGCTCAGCCGAGCCAATGTGACTGGGCTGTCGAGATCATAAAAGACGCGGATTGCCCGGCCATCAGACAAAAGATCGGTAGCGGCGAGCGCGTCGGGGCAGTAAGAGGTGACGATTGCCGCGTCGGCGTCGGCGAGTTGACGCCGTGCACAGGAAGCGATCTCGTCCCAATCGCGGTACAACATCAGCGAGGCATCGTCGAGCTCGGTAAGGTCCCGGTTTTCGGCGTAATACGGCACGTCGCGCTCGAAGAACACGACCCAATGGCCTTTGGCGGCGAGACTGCGGATCAATGCCCGCCACAGCACGGCGTGACCATTGCCCCAGGATGAGCTGACCGAGAGGCCGAAGATAACCAGCTTCATCGCGGCGTTGCTCCCGCTGGTATCGGGTCTAGCCGAGGCGTCTTGTCGCCGCGCGCCAACCGACCGCGGCGGTCCTTTCGGTGCCGAGCATCGGCGACATAGGATTCGAGGGTCGCAGCGCGATTTTCGGCGGTATGCCAGCCAAGAACGCGCTCACGGGCGCGGTGCGCGAGCTGCAGGCGGCGGTTTTCGGTCAGCTCGCGCAAATAACGCAGCACGTCGTCGGCGCTCTCGGCGATTAAAATTTCTCGGTCGGGGTAGAAAATTTTATCGAGACCAGCCCACCAATCGCTGATGATCGGGGTACCGCACGCTGCCGCCTCAAACAGACGAACGCTCGGCGAATAGCCGCAGCAGATCATGTCGGCGCGGGTCACGTTCAGCGTAAAACGCTGGCGCGCATAAAACGCCGCGTGCCCGGCGGGATCGATGTGCTCGATGCGTTCCAGGTTTCCTGGCCAGCGGATCTCGGAAGGGTAGAGCGACCCCGCGACGGCAAAACGTCCTGCCGGCCAGCCGCGCGCCGGCACGCAGATCAGCCGATCGAGTCCCGGTTGGCGATCGGCGCTGTAGGTGCCGAGATAGCCGAGATCCCAGCGCGGTGCGAGCGATGCTGGGCGGTGGCAATCGGGATCGACCCCGCAGTAGAGAACCCGCGCGGCCGTTGCGCCGAACTCATCCTCGATACGTCGCAACACGGGCCCGCCGGTGAAGGAGAGATAGAAATCGAAATTGGGGATCAGATCAGCGGCAAGATATTTACAACTTCCGGCAGCGAGCGCGGCCAGCGTGACCGGGGTGTCGATGTCGTAAAAAGCGACAAGCCCGCCCGCCTGACGCTGGGCAAATTTAACGACTGCGATCCCATCGGGGACATAGGAACCGACGATTACAAGATCAGCGTTTTGCAGCGCGCCGCTCCAGCGTTCCTGCAATTCGTCGATGCTGTGGTAGAGGTGTGTCACGGCAAAGGGCGGTCGCGGCATGTCGCGGTGGTCGCGGTACCACGGCGTTTCGCGTTCCAGGAAAAGCACCTCATGGCCGCGGTGGCACAGCGCCTTTATCAAAGCGCGATAGGTCGTCGCGTGGCCGTTTCCCCAAGATGACGTAATCGACAGCCCGAGAATTACGATCCGCAGTTTGCCCTGACGAGAGGCCACTGCGCTCATCCCTCTGACCCCTCCAATACGCGCTGCAGCAGTGCGACGCGTTGGGCGTATGTATGCTCGGCCAGTGCGCGCTCTCGCGCGGCGGCGCCAATGCGGCGCGCTTCGTCTCGGGTTAATCGCGCCAATGTCTCGGCCACTGCCGGCCCGTTTCCGGTCACCAATACTTCGTGTCCCGGCTCGAAGAACCGTGCGAGCCCTTCCCAGGCGTCGGTAATGATGCACGCGCCGGCGCCGGCCGCCTCAAACACCCGGGTCGCCGGGCTGAAGCCGTAGGCCGCCATGCTGTCCCGGCTGACGTTCAGCACCGCCAACGCCGAGGCATTGAATGAGTTATGGTCGCGGGTGAATACGTGGCCTAGATAACCGACATTAGGCGGTAAGGGCTTATCGCCCCAGCCGCTACCGCCAAGCAGAAGCTTTCGGTCGGGCAAGTCGGCTGCCACGGCTATAAAGTACTCGTCGATCCGCTGCTCGCGGTCGGGCAAGCGGTTGGCCAGGAGCCCGAGGTCGCACAAAAAACGAGGCTCGGGTGGAACCGGATAGTGGGTCAGTGGGTCGAGCCCGTTATAGATTGGGACACAGCGGCGAGCGCCAAAGCGCTGATACGCCATGATGACCGGCGGGCCGCCGCCATAAGTCAGGATAATGTCGTATTGCGGGACCAACGCGCGGAACGGATCGCCTCGGTCAGCAGCGATACGGTCGAGGGTCGCCGGGGCGTCTACATCCCAAAAGGCAGCGATCGCGCCGGGGCGCTTGTTTGCCGGAACGCGGGCCTCGAGCAACGCGTCGAAGACGCCGACGCCGCTCGCCTTGACAATCAGATCGGCATCCCGCGCCTCTTCAAGCGCACGCTCGACGCCACTCTCATCTTTGGCCGAATAGACAACGACATTCGCCCAGTTCGGATCAGGGATGTCGCGATACTTTTGCCGATCGTAGGCGTCGGGCTCGTAGAAGGTGATGCGGTGCCCGTTATCGGACAGCGCTTTCAGTATGCCGCGGTAATAGGTGGCGGCGCCGTTCCAATAGGCGGAAACCAAGCTTGATCCAAAAAAGGCTATGTTGAGCGGTGTCATTGCGCGACGGCCATCGCAGGCTCGGCCAGATCGCGCCCCAATGCCGTGCAGATCGCCAGCAGTTCCCCGACCCGGAGTGCGCAGCTGTGACGCGCGACAACAGTTGCTCTTCCATGCGCGGCGAGAGACGCCCGCAACGCAGGATCGGAGCGTAATGCAGCGAGGTGACGCCGCATTTCCGCACCGTTTTGTGCGACCAGGTAATCGTCACCCGCCGTGAACAGCCCCTCGCAATCGTCCCACGCCGCCGAGACCAGCGGGATCCCGCAGGCGAGCGCCTCAAACATGCGGATGGTCGGAATACCGGGAAGGATGCGCGTATAAGGCCGCCGTGGGATGTGGACTGTCATCCGGGCGGCCGCAAAGGCGCGCGGCACTACGAAATTCGGCAGATAGCCGGCATATTCGATCCCGGCTGCGGCCAGTGCCGCCCGGCCGCTGGTCGGATAACGCACGCCATGCGCCCGCGCTGATAAACCCAATGCGCTGACCGGCTCGACCAGAAATTCGCGAAGCTCCGCGGCGCGTTCGCCGTCTCCCCAATTGCCGACCCATACCAGATCGCGTTCTTCTGGCAGTTCCGGACGAGGCGTGAACACGCGGAGGTCGGCGCCTTCATGCCAGGTATAGGCTCGGCGACCCCAGCCGCGATCCCGATAAGCCTCGGCGAGAGCCGCGCCAAAAGCGAGGACCGCGTCGAACCCATCGAGATCGAGGCATGCCATCTCATCGGGCGCACTGACCATGCGATGGTGCGTGTCGAGAAACAAAAGCAGGAAGCGCGCTCCGGCCCGTCGGCGCGCCGCGATCCGGCTGACCACGGCCGGATCGATCCATTCGTGCACCAGCACGAGGTCCGCGCTGTCGAGAGCGCTGCCGAGGTCGATCTCGTCAGGTTCGTAGGTTGTCACCCTCAAATCCGGGTAAACCGCGCGCCATGCTTCCAAGGCCGCCGGCCCAGCATCCTTCACAAGATTAAGAGCGCTCCAGCCGTGCTCGGGCTCGAAGACCTGCATTTCAAACCCGCGCGCCTGCAATTCTGTGGCGATCCCGCGGAGGAAATGCGCGTTTCCATGGTTCCAGTCCGAGCGCAGCGAATGGCAGAACAGCACGACCTTGGCCATCAGGCGACCCGCCTGTTGGCTGAGTTGCCAATCAGCTCGCGATAGAGCGCGCGGTAGCGGTGGGCCGTGCTGGCGAGCGTAAAGCGCTGGGCGCGGAGACGCGCATTGGCGGCCAGCCGCTCGCGTTCGTCGCGATCGTCGATCAGGCGGGCAAGGGCCGCCTGCCATTCGCTCGCATTAGCGGGCGGCAGAAAAATTGCGGCCCCATCCCAATTTTCGCGCAATGATGCAATATCGCCGAGCACCAATGCGCAGCCCGCCGCGGCCGCTTCGAGCACACTGAGGCCGAATGGCTCGTAAAGTGCCGGCGCAGCAAAAACTGCCGCCTCACCGAGCCGGCGCCGCATCTCGTCCGCGCCAAGCACGCTAAGTGGCTGAGCATGGCGCAAACCGGCGACACCCTGTTCCGGATGAGCCGTCTCGCCGGCAATTTCGACCGGCCAATCGAGACGCGGCGCAATACCGTCGAGCAAGCGCAAATTTTTCGCGTCATCCCAGATCCGGCCGGCGGCCATGATCACCGGACGTTTGGGGTGTTGTGCGAAGGCCCTCAAATCAATGCCGTTGGGAATGATGCGGGCATTCCAAAATCGCAATCCATAGTGCCGGCACAGATCGTCCTGCACTGCGCAGGTCGGCGCCACAACGCAATCGGCGGCGCGCAACCCTCCGACAACCTGTCGGCGGTACCCGCGCCATTCTGCCGGGGCCGGCTCGCCGTGGACAGCCCTCCACCAGCTCAGCACATCGGAGTGTGCCACGACGACAATTGGGCGATCACTGCCCGCCCGCGCCTGCGCATAACCGTTAACATGCACAAGGTCGACGTCGTGTTGCGATGCGAGCGCCTCGAGCCAGCGCGCGCTGGCTGCAATATCGGCCTCGCCCCCAGTCATCCATTCGAGACGAAAGTCGCTTTCCACCAGAATGACGTTGGCCAGCCGGGAGACTGCGGTTTGCTGGGCCGGCCGTGGGCGCGGCCCGAGCGTCGCAAGAACAAATCGAATATCGGGCAGTGCGGCGCAAAGACCAAGCGCGTATGACCACACGCCGCCGACCGCATCGACGGTCATCAAAACGGTAGTGCGCGACCCAGTCACTGCGGCACTGCCTCCAGCTGGGAAAGCCGCTGCGGCTGCATGTTCTGGATGTCGCTAAAGACGGCGTGTTGGTCGAGGTAGTAGTCGAGCGCACGTTCCCAGGCGACATCGTCGGGCAAACCCCAGAGCCGGCGATAATCGGGCGACCCGGGATATGGGAAAAGCGGCACCGGCTCGTTTGCCCACACGCCCTCAGCTCGCAATGCGCTGCGCCAGCCCTCGACCGCGCCGGCATCGTCGCTGTCGGTGGCTATCAGATTGGCCTGGACAAACGGGACCCTGCGCTTGGCGTAAATCAGTCGGCGGGTCAGTTCGTCGGTAGAGACGCGACAATCCTTGTCGAGCCAATCGCGGCCCGCGGCCGTCAGACTTTCGACCCCCGCTTCGATCGATACGCAACCGGCCGCGCCGAGCAGATCGAGCATGTCATTGCGCCACAAATCGATCCGGGTTTGCACCCCAAACGCGACGGGACGCCGAGCAATAGCCTCGAGCAGCTCACGCCACGGCAGAAAAATCTCGTCAATAAAGTAAACGTAGCCCACTCCGGCCGCGATCAAGCCGTCGAGCTCTTCGAGGATCGTGGCAAGCGGCCGCCGGCGATAGCGGTCGCGGAAGTTCTCCTTGGCGCAAAAAGTGCAGTGGTAGGGACAACCGCGTGAGGTCTCCATCTCCGCGCCCGGCACGCTCAGCGCAATGTCGAACCGGTGGTGGTGATGGGTGTGACGCTGCAGTGTGGGGGTCGGCCAGGAAAGCGCTGGCAACTTGGTAACGTCCGCGGCCTGCGGGCCGCCCTGCACAACGATTTTCCCAGAGGCCCACTGGCACAGCCCGGCAATGCCGCCCCAGTATTCGCGCGGCGTATTAGCAAGCTGCTCCAGAACCTCTTCGCATTCGCCAAGCACGACCGCATCGACCGCGAGTTTCCGCAGCGCCGCGCGCGGGGTTGTCGAGCCGTGCGGACCGACAGCAACCCGAAGCCCGGAAATCCCGGCAAGCGTCTGCAGTGCGGCTTGCGGAACGCGCAGCTCTGGCGGGGCGCAGCGCCAGAACAGATAGCTCGGGGCCGTGGCGATCACGATCATGTCCGGACCAAAATCGGCGACCCGCGCCCGCAGCGAAGCACCATCGAGGTGTTCTGCCTGGGCATCCACAATAGACGCCGTGTGCCCGGCGTTCGCCATCAGTGCCGCAGAGTAGCCGAACTCCAATGGTAGGTGCGACTCGCGGCAGCCGAAATAGATACTGCCGGCGAAATCCCAGTTGGGGTTTACCAGCGCCACCCTCATCGCGCCGAGGCTCGCAGCGTCTGTGGGCCCTTGGGGAAAGGCACGATCACACCGTCAGGCCGCGCGAGGCGAGCGCGCTCAGCGCTTCGCCAACCCGGTCCACAGCCACCCGTCCATCGAGCCATCGGACCAGCTTGCCAATGCCTTCTTCGAGGCTAATTTGCGGGCGATAGCCGAGGATCGAGTGTGCTTGCGAGATATCGGGGTAGCAGTGGCGGATGTCGCCAACCCGACATTCCCCGGTTATCTCGGGCTCGATCGACACGCCAAGCGCGTCGGACAGAAGCCGCGCCACCTCGTTGATTGTCACGGCGCGACCGCTGCCGATGTTGAAGGCGCGCCCGACCGCAGCATCGCAGCTCAACGCGAGGCGACAGGCTTCGGCCACATCAGCGACATAGACAAAATCGCGGCGTTGCTGGCCGTCTTCAAAAATCAATGGTGGCCGATCGTTTAGGAGCCGCGCCGCAAAAATCGCGAGGACGCCGCTATAGGGATTTGACAACGCCTGGTGCGGCCCATACACGTTGAAAAAGCGCAGCGCGACGGTCGGAATGTTGTAGGCGCCGCCGACCAGCAGGCACAGCCTCTCCTGGTCGTATTTCGACAGCGCATAAACCGAGCCCACCGAGACCGGCTTGGTTTCGGGCGTGGGCACGGGTTCAAGCGGGTTGCCTTTGCCGTCGGTCGGTTCCCATAGGCCGGCCTTCAGCTGGTGCGGGGAGCGCTCGACAACCGGAAACAGAGCGCCAGTGTGGGAACGATAAAGGCCCTCACCGTAAACGCTCATGCTCGAGGCGACGACGAGCCGGCTGAAGGGGCGGCGTTTGGCGCGCTCGATCATCGCTTCCAGCAAAACCGCGGTGCCACTGGAATTGACGTCGGTATAGTCGGCGACCTCGTACATGCTTTGTCCGACCCCGACCCGAGCGGCGAGGTGGAGCACCGCATCGACGCCGGCGAGAGCACGCTTGACCATCCGCGGTGATCGAACATCGCCGACGATCAGATCGATCCGCTTGTCCAAATAGGCGGGGGGGCGGCGCTCCGGGCCGATGGATCTGCGGGTCTAGATTATCGAGCGCACGAACCCGCCACCCTTGCCGCAGCAGCAAGGTGGCGCAATGCGAGGCGATAAACCCGGCGCCGCCGGTGATCAGAATGGTTTTGTTCATTCCCGCCTTGCATTGCCAAAGGTACTTAGCGACAACGCGGTACTTACAAGAAGGTTCAAACGTTCTGGCTGAAACTCATGCGACAGGCCCAATTTGAGCGAGCAAGATCTTGGCGCCGGTGTTTCGCGACCCGTAAATATGCTATTGCTGCGGTCCCCTGGAGGATTGCTGGCGTCAATCGCGGTGATGGTGCCGGGAGGCGTGGTTGTCGCCGTGCTCCCGTGCCTCGGCGGTCTCGCGGCCGATCAGCTTATTAAAGAAGCTATCATCACCCTTGGCCGTTTTGTCCTGGTACAGCAGGGCAAGATCGGACTCGTCGAATTTCTGAAAGAACTCGTCCCAGGAGATTTCTTCGAGGCTGTCGTCATTCGCATTTGGCGCATTGGGAAAGATCAGCCGGATAATCCCCGGATCTTTACCGCGATGCGTCGCCTTAACCGCCGCGGGCTTGCCGCCGCGCGACTCCGCCCATTCACGGATCTCCTCGTGATCGGTCGTGATATGCGCTCCGGCTGAGGTATGCGTCGCCATGGCCAACTCCGTCGTTGAAAGTAACCATCCTTTCAACAAGACGATATTGGTCTCGTTCCGCATCGGCCTGGAGCGCCCTTTCGATAAGTGCCGCCATCAGTTGATCCACGACCGACTCCCATCTGCCCGGCCGTATCTGCCGAAACAGCCGCATCGTCGGATACCACGGGCTATCGTCGCGATTTCGCATCCAGCGCCAATCCGCTTCGGCGTCGAGCAATATCCAAACCGGCCGGCCAAGCGCGCCCGCGAGATGCGCGACCATCGTGTCGACGGTGACGATCAGGTCGAGATCGCAAAGCAACGCAGCTGTCTCGACGATCGTCGGATTCTCCGACACGACTGACGCGAAAATCCGAAGCAGGGTGGCGGCCGAGGGATCATGGCGCGCCGGGCCAAGCTGCAAGCAAACCAGGTCGAGCGGCAGCCGGGTAAGAGGCAGCAGCAGCGCCGGCGGCAGGGAGCGCTCGCGGCGCCAGTTGCCGGCTGCCCAGACGACCCCGATGCGCAGCCGTCTCGGGACGCTCTGGCGCAGCAAGGACGAACCCATCGGAGCGCTCGGCACCCTTAGGTAAGGGATCGGCCCCGGCAGTTGGTCAAGACTGATCCGCAGGGCGTGCGGCAGTTCCATCGATTCGATCGCTACGTCGAAACTCGGGCTGGCTGCGCCGAGCGGGTAGAGTGCCGAAATACCATCAGCCGAGGACAATAATGGCAGCAGCTCCGGCTGCGCTTCCACCGCGACACTCCCGGCCATGGCTGCGAGACGTGGGACGAAACGGATGAACTGCAACGTGTCGCCGAGGCCGTGATAGCACCGCACCAGCACATTGCGGCCGCGTAGCGCGCTGCCGTCCCACACCCAGCGGAGGTGGTATGGCAATTGAGCGCAGGAATGTCCGACCCGCTGCCGCATTATCTCGTCGCTGATCGCCCAGGCGCGATCGAAGTCGCCGTCGAGCATCGCCTCTTGCCATGGGTCGCGCATTGCTCAGCGGGACCTTTCGGTAGGGAGTACCGGCGCTAGCCCGCCGCGCGGCGGCGCCGCCGGGGTTCGTCCGCTTCGCGGGCGAGCTTGGCGATGCGAAGGCGGAGAAAGGCAACCACGGCCGCCTCCTCGGCGCTCATCCCCTCGATGTTTTTGGCCAAAAAGGCGCGGGTGCGAGCTTCGAGTGTATGCAGCAATGTTCCGTCGAGATAACCCTCGAAGATCGCTGGGTGAATGTAGCATTTACGGCATACCGCCGCGGTATTGCCGAGATGTTTGGAGACGCGCTCGACCGCTCGGACGATCGTCGATTTGGCCGCCGTACCGTCGCCCAGTGCGTGCAATTCCTGCAACGCCATAGCGGCGAGATGAGTGCCTGCCCAGGTTCGGAAGTCTTTGGCAGTTATGTCCTCGCCGCTAATCTCGCGCAGATAGGCGTTGACGTCATCAGAATCCACCGTGTGCGGGTTGCCGTCCTCGTCGAGGTACTGGAATAGTTCATAACCGGGTAGATCGCGGCAGTTTTTGATGATGCGGGCGAGACGGCGGTCGGTAATCCGCCCCTCATGCCGTACCCCGCTCTTGCCGCGAAAACTGAGCCGGATGTGGTCGCCGGCTATCACCGCGTGCCGGTTGCGCAAGGTCGTCAGTCCAAAGCTGTGGTTGGTGCGCGAATATTCTTCGTTGCCTATGCGGAACAATGTCAGCTCCATCAGGCGGACGATTGCCGCCAGGACGCGTTCACGCGGCAACCCACGCCGCCCCAGATCGGCCTCAACACGCGCGCGAATGCGTGGCAGCGCGTGGCTGAAGACCAGCATGCGGTGGTATTTCGTCTCGTCGCGCGTCTCGCGCCAGCGCGGGTGATAGCGGTACTGCTTGCGGCCGCGGGCGTCGCGTCCGACTGCCTGGATATGCCCGTTCGGCCATGGGCAGATCCAGACATCGGTCCATGCCGGCGGGATTGCCAAAGATTTGATGCGGCTCAATGTGTCGACGTCGCTGATCAATTCGCCATGAATATCGCGGTAATCGAAGCCATGACGGGCTTGGTGCCGAGTGATGCCAGGGCCGTCATCGCTGACATGCCGAAGGCGTGCCGCCCTTGCCGCGGCGACCGGATCGTCGGTCATCGCCAGCGCCGGCAAGGTCCGCAGCTCAGCCGCGGACATCTAATGCCCGCCGCGGCGACCGGCGTTTCGCAGATAGTTCGTAGGGTCTCCGAGGATTTTTTTGGTGCTCAGCATGATCTCGCTCGTTCCGGTGACAGACAAACCGTGTTCAGGTTGCACCGGTTCCGAGAGTAGCGATTGGGTTACCAATCCTCCTCGATCAGCCGCAAAGGCCTTGGCTTTCAGGCAAACGCCAGAACGACCGTAAAGCACGCTAAGCCGAGAGCGATCCACACCACATAGTCGCCGACGAGACCGCTGTGCAGCGGGTTGAGTACTCGGTACGGAAGGTCGGAGACGGCATCGATCCCGCCAACAATCCCGCGAGGTAGGCGATCTCGCGCTAGATCAAAACTTGCTATACCGACTGCGAGCGCGGTCGAGGCCCATGCCAATGTCGTCGAAGACGAGGAAACCGCCGATTCTTGCCCGGCAAATACGGGCGCGAACAGACCGACAAATTTGGGAGCAATTGCCTCAGCGAGACTGCCCGGCAGCAGAGAAAGCGCGATCAGCAAAGCAATTGGCACCATCATCAGCCAGAGCGGGCGGGAGCCCTGCTCCTGCTCCTCCTCACTCGGCGATGCGGTCTCTTCCGGGTTGGGAGCCGATCCCAAACCGAGAAAGATACGGCCGGAAGCACGCAGCACGGTGGCGCCGGTCAGCGCGCTACCGATCAGCAGCACCCCTGCGAACCAGCCGCCATGCGCCGATTTGCCCGCCTCGTGGACGAGCCGTGTGCCGGCGTCGAGCAGGCCCCATGGCGCTCCGGCAAGCAGCAATCCCGCGGCGGCCATGGCGACACCGGCGGGTGCGAGGCCGCGGCCGCTGCCGAACAGGTCGAGCTCATCGACCTTGGCGCATTCGGCCATCAGGACACCGACCAGCATAAACAGCGCCCCCTTCACCAATCCGTGGCCGACGAAGTAGACAAAGAAGCCTGCGAGCCCAGTCGCGGAGAGTGCGGCGACCCCGGTCAACATGATGCCGATATGGCTGATCGTGGAAAAGGCCAGCATGCGCTTGAGATGCCGTTGCGACCGGGTCATTAGCGCGCCGACGATCGCGGTGGCGGCGCCGAGCGCAAAGAACAGATCCTGCACGAGGAAGCGAGCCTGTGCCGAGTTGGCGAAGACCCGTAGCGTCAGCTTGGCCAAACCAAATAGGCCGAGGCTGACCATCGCCCCAGAAAAGATCACTGAGACCGGGCTTGGGGCGACCGCGTGTGCGTCCGACAACCAGAAATGGAAGGGCAGGATCGCCGCCTTGATCATCAGCGCCGCGGAAAGCAGGCAGAATGCGCCGATAAAAACCGGATCGTTGCCGGTGCGATCGACCGCATGCCTGAGCGCTTCGAAATCGAGCACGCCGGCCCGGGCATAGATCAGCCCGACGCCCCCGAGCATCATAAAGCTCGCGATACTGTTGGTGGCCGTAAAGTTCAGTGCGCCCGTCAGCGACGGCATCTCCAGCCGGTAGGCTGTCAATGCGAATGCCGCGACGCTCATTACCTCGAACCAGACGAATAGATTGAACAAATCCCTGGTCAGGCAAAAGCCGACCATGGCGGCCAGGAACAGCAGCATCAATACGTGAAAATGAGCGTGTACTTCATCGAAATAGCCCCAGGCAAAGACGAGGGTGGCGGCAAACAACAGACCGATAAAGCTGGCGATGGACGCGCTTGCGGGATCAACGCCAAACGCGATCCCGAGAACTACGCCTGGCCGTGGGGTCCAACCGCCGAACCAATAGGTCAGCACCCCGTGCCGTTCGCTCTCCACCGCCAAAAAGCCGCAAATACACGCGACGGCAACGGCGGTCAGTGTCGCCATTAGGTCGGGGATCCGGGCCGGCAAGAGGTGGGCAACAGCGAGCATCGCCGCAGCGACGGCCAGCGGCAACGCGACCGTCAATGGCACAAGATTGAGAGGCAGGCTCACTGGTGAGCTTTGGCAAATAGCGGGCGCAACTTCTGCGGGTCGAGTTCGGCATATTTACGGTCGACCTGCATGACCATTGCCAGCAGCAGTGCCGTAACCGTCGCGCCAACGACAATGTCGGTCAGTACCAGCGCCTGGACGATAGGATCGACCGCCGGCGTGCCGGGCGGATGGTCATAAAAGATCGGCGGGCCGGCACCCCAGCGGTAGCCGACCGAGAGGAGCAGGAGATAAGTCGATGACTGGCACACGGATAGGCAGCCGATCAGGTGGACAAAGTTTCGGCTCGAAACGATGCCGTAAAGACCGACGCCGAAGAGCCATGCTGCAATCAGCCAGGGCAGGACACTCATGCCCGGTCCTCGGATTGCAGGGCACGGGTTTCTTCGAGGAATTCGAGGAACAGCATGGCGAACCCGCCGGTGACCGCAAAACCGACACCGGCGTTCACGACCACCATCAGCCCGCCGGAGAACACATCCCGGAAGGTGCCCAAGGGTAATATGTTCTGCATGAAGACGGCGCCGGTCGCCATCGGCGCCAGACCGGCGAGTGCGAACAACAATGCTCCCCCGCCCTCGAACGCAGCGGCGATGTGCGAGTTGACGAGTTCGCGCCAGCCGCGATAGCCCTCGCCCAGATAGGTCAGCAACAGCCCCGACGCGATAACTACGCCGCCCTGAAAACCGCCGCCCGGCGTGACCATCGCATGCAGCGCCATATAGAGCCCGAACAACAGAACGACTGGGCCCAGCAGACGGCAGATCAGGATTGTCAACTCGGCGCGGCCGACCAGCGCGCGACCTTCCAGTCTGCCGGCCTTGGCGCTCAAATCCTCACCACGCGCCCCCCGCAACAACACCGCGGCGCCGGTAACCGCACCCAGCAACATAAATTCTTCGCCCAGTGTGTCGATCCCGCGAAAGTCGAAATTGACGGCACTGACCATGTTGGAGACATGGCGCAATTGCGGCCCCAGGCGATTGACCGTGGGCCCGTACTGCTCGGTTGGCTCGCCAAAAGCGGGGAGCGACGCAGCTACTCGCCACACCGCCGGGGCGAGACAAACTCCGGCAAGCCCGAGAAGTGTCGTGCGCCAGCGCGGCGTCATTGCCGCTGCCGATTCATTCTTATCGCGGCCAGGGTCGCCAAAAAAAGCAATGGGGTTGCCGCGGTTCCTACCGCCAGTTCGGATAATGCGACGTCTGGCGCCTGCAATGCAAAAAACAGCAATGCCAGCACCGTGCCATTGACGGCTAGTGCAAAGACTTGCCGGCGCGGGTCACGCGACAGCACGACACCGGTTCCCGAAAGAACACCAAGCAGCAGCAGACCGGTCATTAGGAAAGTCATCGACCGGTTCCGTCGCGTAAAACCAAGGCGCGCCCGGCGGCGTGGGTCAATGCCGCCCCGCCCAGTAGCAGGATCACGAATAGCGCCATCGTCTTCAGCGCGCGGTCGCTCATCCCGTCCTGGACGATGGCGGCGATCGTCACCGTGAGCCCACCGGCTGCGTTGACAAAGCTGGCGCAGTGCAGGCGATCAAGCGCGCTTTCGAACCGCAAAAACCCGAAACTCCCGAGCCACGCGGACAGGATCGTCAGCCCAAGCAGGATTGCGACCGCCGCCGTCACAGCCAGCGCTCGATAAACAGGGCATAGAGCAATGTCGCCGGCAGCGTCAGGATAGCCAATGTCAGTGCCAAATCCATCGACGAAGCCTGATCGAACGCGAACGACATCATGATGAAAAGCAGCACAGCGATTGACCCGGCGAGCTGCCCCGCGGCGAACCGTTCTGCCAAGTTGCCCCGAGCACACATCAACGCGGCCATTGCCAACGGCGGAACCAGCGCGACCGCGGCGGCCAGCCAGACCGTCATGCCGGCCACCTCAGATCCGACTGCGCCGGCGAGCCGACCAGGCTGTGCAATTCGATTTCGTCCCGCCCGTGCGGCAGCCGCAGTGCAAATTTATCGGGGGTCAGCGAAACCGCCAGCAGTACGACAGCGCGCCGCGCGGCATCGGACAGGTCGAGATCGCGCCCGCGAATAAAAAGTTCCCAAACCACTGTGCCATTTCGGGCATGCAATAGGGCGGTGGCGACCGCTGCTATTGTGCGCGGCAGTTTCGCGACAGCGGTGATGATGACCCAAGCGGCGGCCGGCTCGAACCGGAAACCAAGAACGGCCACTCTTCTGATGGCGACAGACCAGCCTGCAGCGGCCAGCCCACATGCCAGCGCCAAACCGATTTCGTCCGCCGACAACTGACCGACAAGCAGCAGATAACCCAGCGACAACAGGCCCCATGCACCGACAAACAGCAACATACCCGTGCCTCCGCCTCACCAAACGCCGGAAATGCGAATAGGTTTCGCCAACAACGAAACAACGTCCTGAGGAGATGATCTTCTGACGCAATAATTCGCCTCAACAGCAAGCGGCGGCGCTCACGATCTCTCAATTTGATCAAGGAAAAACACTAGAAACGACATGAAACCGAACCTCTGTCCGATGGTTAAGGAGTTTATCGAACTCCAATCAGTGAAGGCGTTCCATGTTGGATTTCCCCAAGCCGCCATTTCCCAACCAACAGCAGCCGATTCCGGGCTCGAGTTCTGCAATGGAGCCGCGCCCGGATTACGGTGAGAAGAGTTACCGTGGTTCAGGCCGACTGCAGGACAAGAAAGTCCTGATCACCGGCGGTGATTCCGGCATCGGACGGGCAGTGGCATTGGCCTTTGCCCGGGAAGGCGCCGATCTCGCCGTCTCCTATTTGAACGAAGAGGATGACGCGCGCGAAACCAAGCGCCTCGTGGACGAAGCGGGGCGCCAATGCCTGTTGATGCCGGGCGACATCGCCGACCCAAAACATTGCCGCAAGCTCGTCGAAAAGACCGTGGAGGCGTTTGGCAGGATCGACATCCTGGTCAACAACGCCGCCCACCAGATGACCTTTAATTCGCCCGAGGAAATTTCTGACGAGGAATGGGACCGCACCTTCCGGGTGAATATTTTCGCGATGTTTTATCTGACCAAGGCAGCGCTCAAGCACATGCCGCGCGGCAGTGCGATCATCAACACCGCCTCGATCAACGCCGACAACCCCAGCCCGCAGCTGCTCGCCTATGCCACGACCAAAGGGGCGATCCAGAACTACACCGGCGGTCTGGCGCAGCTGTTGGCCGAGCGCGACATTCGGGTCAATGCGGTGGCCCCGGGCCCAGTCTGGACCCCGCTGATCCCGTCGACCATGCCGCCCGAGAAAGTCGCCCATTTCGGGGAGCAGGTGCCGATGAAGCGACCGGCGCAGCCCCGCGAGCTGGCGCCCGTCTATGTTCTCTTGGCGAGTGACGAGGCGAGCTACGTCTCGGGCACGATGGTCGGCGTGACCGGCGGCAAACCGATCCTGTGATCGCCGCCGCCGGCCGAACCACCCCAACATACCTGACATAAAGGAGTTTTCCGATGGCGACAGCCGATCGTCCGCTCGCCGTGGTCACCGGCGCTTCGACCGGAATTGGATACGAATTGGCGAAACACTGCGCCGAACACGGCTTCGACCTGGTGGTCGCCGCCGACGAGCCCAAAATCGAAAACGCGGCGGCTGACTTCCGCAAGCTGGGCGCCGAAGTTGACGCAGTGCAAGCCGATCTCGCCACGCTCGAAGGCGTCGACAAGCTCTATGGGGCGACCCGCGGCCGCCAGGTCGAGGCGCTCTTGGCAAATGCCGGACGCGGCTTGGGCAAAGGCTTTCTCGACCAGGATTTTGGCGACGTGCGCCGCGTCATCGACACCAACATCACCGGCACGCTCTACCTGATCCAGAAGGTCGGGCGCGATATGCGCAGGGCCGGCACCGGCCGCATCCTGATTACCGGCTCGATTGCCGGCTTTATGCCCGGCACCTATCAGGCGGTCTACAACGGCACCAAGGCGTTTCTCAACTCGTTTTCGTTTGCACTTCGTCATGAGCTGAAGGACACCGGCGTGTCGGTCACCTGTCTAATGCCGGGGGCTACCGAGACCGAGTTCTTCGAGCGTGCCGACATGATGGACACCAAGATCGGCCAGTCGAAAAAGGACGATGCTGCTGAGGTTGCGCGGCAGGGTTTCGAGGCGATGATGAAAGGCGAGGGCGAGGTCATCACGGGTTGGCAGAACAAGCTGCGCTCGGCGATCGCCCACGTCCTACCGGCCGATGTCAGCGCCGAGATGCATCGCTCGATGGCGGAGCCGCAATCGGCGCAGTAGCCGCTGCCGGCGCGCTGCGTAATCCGCGGGATCGACGACGCCGGTTCAGCGGAATGCGCAGCGCCTTCGGCGGCCCGGCAGTCTGAGGCGCTGTCGGTCCTTGCACGGACGGGGTTGTGCCTGTCGCCGGCGTCTCGACGTTACGGCCAGCGGCTCGCACGGCCCGAGGGGCTGAACCCGGTACTATTCATGGTAATGCGGTATCCGCGCCGCGGATGTAAGGTGGATTTCCTCATGGAATAAATATTTAGACGAGGTCCGTGGGGGACGAAAAATGGCGGCGAGAACCGGAGGGGGAGACGGAACATTGAAATCTCTACGATTGAGCTTGCTGTTGGTCGCGGTATTGGCGAATACGGCCTGGGCCCAGGGCTCGACCCGGTTTGATGGCCAGTATGTCGGCGAACTCAGGCTGACCAAAACCGTCAGTGGCGACTGTACCCAGCCGCCTCCGGGTGCGGTCTTTCCGATGACAGTCGCGGGGGGCCAAGTTCAGTTCAAATATGACCCCCGCTTCGATACAGTATTGCGCGGTCGGGTTGGCGAGGATGGATCCTTTCACGCCTCGCAACGCTTGCCAAAAGGGCGGATCAGCATGACCGGGCATATTCAAGGAAACATTGTCACCGCCCGCCTCAAATCCCCAAGCTGCCGTTACACCTTCCGCACCAGCAACTAATGCTATCTGGACGGATGTTTCCGGCCGGAAGTTGTCGCGGCGAGATTACTAACGGAACTCTTCATTCGCGGCGGAAAGTGACGACGAGCACGTCGCGATAAGCTGGGCGTGACGGGTCGACCGGCTCGACCGCGGTTACCCCGTGATAGACGCGGCTATCATCGACCAGCGCAGCGTCGAGCGGTTGGGTCAAGGTGAAGCTTCCGAGTGGCCTCTCGGCGAGGTCATAGATCGTCGTCTCACCGCTCTTGACGTTTTCGCGGCGCACCATCAGCACCAATACCCAATCGACGCCGTCGCGATGCAGGCCTTCGGGCGTCGGTTGTCCAGCTTCGCCCGGCCGCGCCTCGATGCGAAATTGGTGCAATTCGACATGCCAGGCGAGCGGCCGGTAGGGCTCCGGCGTCATTCGGTCGAACAATGCATGGCTGGTGCCGAGGATCGCCCCTAATACCGGGTGGCGGCCGACCGTTTCGGCGACCGGCTCGAACCAGCGCTCGATTCCGCCATTTAGCGGGTTGTAGTCGCGGCTCTGGTAATGCGGCTGATGCGACTTGCGCAGAATCCCGGCCGAGGTGGCGCGGTAACAGGCAAAGCGGCGACGGCGATATCGCCCGCCATCGGCCATATAGGCGTCGACGCCGAGGTCATTCCAGCTCGCGGCAAAAGAGTCCCAGTCGCGCAGCTCGGCTTCGCCCAACAATGCCCGCATCTCGGGCGCCTCGACAAAGGCGAAGCCGTCGCGTTCGATCGCACCGGCGAGCGAGCCGAGTGAGTAGGTCATCGCACCTCTCTCAAAGCACGGCCTCGGCGACAATGCGCAATGCCGCTCTGTCAGCCCCGGCAAGCACCAGAGAGCCAACACGGTGATCCTCGGCGATCGCCAGCCACGCCTGCAGACGTTCGCGCACCCGCTCCTTGGGCCCGACCAGCGAGGTTTCGTCGATCAGCGCGTCGGGCACTGCCGCCTCGGCCTCCTTTCGCCGCCCGGCGAGATAGTGATCCTGGATTGTCATGGCGGCCGCCTCATAGCCCATGCGCTTTGCCAGATCGTTGTAGAAATTCTTCGAGCGTGCACCCATGCCGCCGATATAGAGCGCCAGATTGGGTCGGATCTGATCTCTGCAAGCCGCCAGATCGTCGCCGATCGCGACGCGGACATAGGGGGCGAGATCGAAATCGGCGAGGGTCTTGCCGTTGCCGGCCTTGGCAATTCCCTCGCGCACCGGGCCGACGATCGCCTCGGGTTTTTCCGGCGACATGAAAAACGGCAAGGTGCCGTCGGCGACTTCGCCTGAAGTCCGCAGCCCGGGCGGTGCGATCGCCGCGGTATAGATTTTAAGGCTCGGGTCGCCGTGGATGATGCTGCGCAGCGGCTTGCCGAGCCCGGTGGCGCCCGGCCCATGATACGGGATCTGATAATGCTCACCCTCGAATTCGAGCGGCGCCTTGCGTTCGAGGATCTGGCGGATGATTGCGATATATTCGCGGGTGCGGGTTAGCGGCTTGCCAAACGCGACGCCGTGCCAGCCCTCGACGACTTGCGGCCCCGAAGGCCCGATGCCGCATAAAAAGCGGTTGCCTGACAATGCCTGCAACGTCATCGCGGTCATCGCTGCGCAAGCCGGTGTGCGCGCGGCCATTTGCATGATCGCGGTGCCGGCCTTGATCTTTGTTGTCTGCGCCAGCACCCACGCGACCGGCGAAACCGCGTCGGTACCATAAGCCTCGCCGCACCACACGGCGTCATAGCCGAGCCGCTCCGCCTCGCGGACGAGCTCGATATCGATCCCGGCAGTGGCCGAGACCCGCAACGTCATCGCCAGTTTCATGTCAAATACCCCTGTTTAGCGCACCGGCTCGGCGGCGCGGGCGATCCGCTCGACCGCGGCGAGCCAATCGTCGAGCGCGCGTTCGGCCGGTTCGACCAGCACGTGGCCGACCCCGGCATCGCGAAAACCGGCCAGCCGATCGGCAAGCGCACCCTGATCCTCGCCGTCCCAGCCATTGCGCACCGAAATCGCGAATTCCGGCTCGGGACGCTCCGCGCGCAATCGCTTGACGATCGGCGCGGCCTGTTCGGGCGAGACCCGCGAGCCGTGCCAGCCGTCGAGCCGCAGCGCGCGTTTGATCGCCGGCTCGGAGCCCCCGCCGATCCAGATCGGGATCCGCTTCTCCGGCTGCGGCAGTGACCGCATGCCATCGATCACCGCCGGGATCGCACGCGCCGGAAAGCTGACCGGGTCCTCGCTCCACACCGCGCGCATCATCGCGATGCCCTCGTCCATGCGTCGACCGCGCTCGCGAAACGGCACGCCCAAGGCGGCGAATTCGGCTTCGAGCCAGCCGACGCCGGCGCCGAGGATCAACCGCCCCTCGGACAAGTTCTGCAACGTCGCCAATTCCTTGGCGAGCGGCAAAGGATGGCGCATCGGCAGCACCAGCACGCTGGTGCCAAGCTGGACCCTTTGGGTGTGGGCCGCCGCCCAGGTCAGCGTCAGCACCGGATCGTAAAAGATTGCGCTTGGCGGGTAAGGCGCATCCGCGGGCACGATGATGTGCTCGCTGGTCCAGACGTCGTCGAAGCCCAGCTCCTCAGCCTGGATCGCCGCCCGGCGGATTGCCTCCGGCCCCGCTTTGCGCCCGATTTGCGGTAAATGAATCCCGATGCGCATTCCTCGATGCTCCCTCAGCCCGGTTGGGCCCGCCGCGACGTGCCGATGGGCGCACGTCCCCGTGACTATAGCCGATCGGGTCGTTCATCACGGTAAGCTGTCGGCTGGCGATCATCAGATACGCGCGATCATCTCGAAGCAACGCACGAATCGAACGCCGCTACTCGCGATGCGGCAACAGGAGAACCCTATCGCGCCGTGACACGGCGGACCGGCGCGAGGACCTCAGGATTAATATTCCCAGCGTGTAACTGGCAGGCAGCTCAATCTCTGTGCGACAACGCCGGCAGGTATTCAAAAGCGGTCCTCCGGCCAACCGACATCGCTATTACACCGACCGTCACCGGCTATTCCGCGCCAACCGCAACACCCCCTTGCCAAGAGTAGCGACGAGCTCGCCTGCCAAGCGCGGGTCCATCGCGAGATACGCGGCCACGACGCGCCAATCTACCGGTTTTCGATGACGCAGAAGATGTAACAGGTTGGCGGCAAAGGTTCTTCGCACCTCTTCGAGCCAACCAATATTCCATCGGCGCTGCTCTTGAGTTAAGTCAAAACTGGTCGCAATCATTCGATGGACCTTGGCAACGTGAAGAAATTTCTTTAGCGCCTGTGGCGCCCCCCAAGTCGCGCTGGCGTAGATGTTGACGCCACGGCCATATGCAGCCTCGCACTGCGTCGAGTAGGCGACGCGCCGTGCAGCCAGCGCCAAATTCATCCAAAGGAACTTGTCCTCACCATAGATTAGCCCTTCAGGGAATCTTAAGTTTACCACCGATCGAGCGGCGATATACGACAGTAGAAGTTCCTACCGGAGAAGATCCTAAGATAGCATCAAAAAGGGATCCCCGATAGAAAAACAGATTTTCTCCCTCCTCTATCGGCTCTCCCTGCAATCCGTCAAATTCGCATTCGGCAAATCGTGAATATCCCAATCCCCGCTCATGATGGTCAGCATCTGCGAAGTAAAAATCGGCGCCTCTCGCCAAAGCGATCCCTGCGTTTTCCAGATGTCCGGGCAGCCAGCGATCGTCCGAGTCAAGAAACGCGATGTATTCAACTTCTGCCGGCGTCTCATCGAGCCCGCGGTTTCGGGCCGCTCCGGGACCGGCGTTCGACTGTTCGATAACGACGATGCGGGCGTCTTGTAGCGCAGCCGCGGCCAATTCCCCGCGAGCAGAGACAGGTGAACCGTCATCGATCACCGTGACGAGGATTTCACCATCGCCCTGGGAAAGAACGGAATTAACCGCAACAGGAAGGATGCCCGAATCGCGCTGCCAGAAAGGAATGATGACGTTGGTTCGAGGCATCGGAAATCGGCGATCAGCGATGTGTTAGCCTGTCGGTTCGTGAAGAAAACAAAGTTGTCGTGGGTCCGGCGAGGGCGAGCATCAGCTCAACCGCCTGCACGGCAGAGCAAGCCGAGGGGGGCAAAACATCCGCCAACCACCAAAACAGGTAATTCAGATCGCATGACCGCTCCACCGCCGCAAAAATAGAAATTCGATGAGTTGTGCTCCGATCTTTTAGAAAGAGCAGGTTACGCGGAAACAGCTTACGCGTCAGTTAGGCTTCCATGTCTTTTTGTGGACGATAATCAGTCCTCCGGAGCAAAGCCTGCCCGTTACCGTCGGCCGGCTGCGGACAACGCCACCTTGTATCAGCGGACAGCATCATAGCGTTTGGCCTAAGCCCGACAAGCACACGGATTTCAGTGCCGGCACGGGTTTGACCTGGATCATATCGCCGCGCATGGGTACGCTCCTAAAGATCGTAATATGACCAGCGTCGTGAGTTGGTTTCAGGATCTCGCTCCGCCCAAAGTTGGCGGGCTGCCGCGCAACGTCTACCGTTACGTGCTCGCCACGAGTGCGCTGCATCAACTGGTGTTGTTGGTGCTCACGGGTGTCGTTGCCCTCCTTGAGGTCATCCCGCTCGAATTTCAGCGCCGGATCGTCAACGACCTCGTCAAGCACCGCCCCTATTCGTGGGTCATTTGGCTGTGCGCCGCCTACGCCGGGGTAGTGTTCGTTCAGGGCGGCACCAAGCTCGCGCTTAACATCTACCGGGGCTGGGTTGGGGAACGGGCCAAACGCGATCTGCGGCGAAGGGTGCATGCGATCATCGAGGCTCCGACACCCACATCCCCCGCCGCCGAAGCTCAAGGGATTACGATCTCGATGATCGTCGCCGAGGTCGAGCCGATCGGCGGGTTTGTCGGCGAGAGCGTCTCCGAGCCGCTGCTGCAAGCCGGTATCATGTGTTCGGTCTTCGCCTATCTGATCCACATTGATCCGTGGATGGCTCTCGCCGCCTTTGCGCTTGTCGTTCCGCAATTGTTTTTTGTCCCGTTGTTGCAATCGGCAGTAAACCGGCGGACAGGAGCGCGTATTCGGGTATTGCGCCAACTCGGTATTGCTATGATTGATCGCAGCGATGACGCCGAAGACGAGCGGCGCATCCAGCAGGCTTTCGCGCTTGACATGGGAATCTTCAAACTAAAGTTTACAATGAATTTTTTGATGAACCTCTGCAATCATCTGCAGATCGTCTCGGCATTGCTGGTTGGCGGCTGGTGGGTCTACACCAACCACCTCGAAATCGGTGGTGTTGTTGCATTTATTTCCGGGATCCACCGGATTAACGATCCGTGGGGTGACTTGGTCAACTACTTCCGCGACCTGAACGTGACGCAAGTCAAATACCGGCTGCTAGCCGACGCTGTCGACCAGCTGAGACCCGACGCTGCCGGATCCGCCCACGCATCCGCTTAGATGCAAAGGGAACCGCACCTCCTGGTAGGTTGCTCGCTCCTCGGCATTCGAGTTGCTTGCTCCGGCGTTCGAAATGACAGATGTGTCCGAGCCGGGTATCTTGGAACGCGCGATCGAGTTTAAGGCCTTCGGATGACGGACCTGACGACTAATCCTGAGTTCGTCGATGAACCGCCGCGTCGGAAAGGCCGGCGCAGCTGGCGACGGCTAGTCGCCCAATCCGCATCACCGAGCGGGCTGCGACGCGGGCTGGCATTGATACTGTTGCCATCGCTGATCCTCGTCGGGCTCGAGGTTTACAAGGCATTTAACATTGTTCCCGCTGTTCGACAAAGCCAGGCGCTGGTCGAGCGCAGTTTTGAAATCATTGCCGCTGCCCACTCGCTTGATCAGGCAATTCAGGATGCCGAACGCGGTCAACGCGGTTTTCTGATCACTGGCGCCGAAAATTATCTTCGGCCGTACGTTACCGGTGTGCGCAATACCCCTGGGAAGCTTGAGGAGTTGCGCCAGTTAACTCGTGATAGCCCGGAGCAGCAACAACACCTCAACGTTCTCGATCCCGTTATCAAAACAAAGCTCGCCGAGCTGGAAAAGACGATAGCCGCTCGCCGAAGCAATGGTTTCGACGCCGCGCGAGAGATCGTCGAAACCAATGTCGGCGCCGATGCGATGACCGCGATTACCGACCAAATCGGTGCGATGATTACCACCGAGAACCGGTTGCTAGACCAACGGCAGGCCGGGTTTCTCGAAGTGGCGAGGATGAATGCGCTGACGAGCGCTCTGGCGGCCGTTCTTGCTTTTGCGGTTATTCTGCTTGGCGGCCTAATGCTCTGGCGCGCTTATCGCCAGCTTCTGCGATCACAGGCGTTATTGCAGCGCAGCGAAGAGCGCTTTCGGCTGCTCGTCTCGGGGGTGCGCGATCACGCCATCTTTATGCTCGATCCGGCAGGAAACGTCGCGAGCTGGAATGAAGGCGCCGAACGGCTCGAAGGCTATCGTGCGGACGAAATCATCGGTCGCAATTTTTCGCGCTTCTTTCCGGAGGATGTGGCGGCAGGAGGTGGCTCGGAGCATTTGCTCGAAGTGGCTGCCATGGCCGGCAGTGCGGAAGAGGAAGGCTGGCGCGTCCGTAAGGATGGCTCGCAGTTTTGGGCAAGCGTTGTCATTACTGCTTTACGCGATCCCAGCGGCGATTTGCGCGGCTTCGCCAAAGTCGTGCGTGACATCACCGAGCGCCGGCGCCAGCAGGAGGCTCTGGATCAGAGCCGGGCGACAATGGCGCAGTTGCAGAAAATGGAAGCTATCGGCCAGCTGACCGGCGGGGTCGCACATGACTTTAACAACCTGCTGCAATCGATTCTTGGCAGCATCGAATTACTGCAACGCCCCGCTGGGTTGTCCGACATCGCGAGGGCATCGCGGCTGCTCGAGACCGCCAGGCGAGCTGCGGAACGCGGCGCAGCGCTAACTCAGCGCCTCCTCGCTTTCGCGCGCCGCCAACCGCTGGCGCCGCAGGTTATTGATATCAACAAGCTTGTCGGCTCGATGTCGGACCTACTGCATCGAACGCTGGGCGAGATGATCGAGATCGAAACCGTCTCGGCGGCCGGCCTCTGGCGCACGAAGGTCGACCCGAACCAGCTGGAAAACGCGATCTTGAACCTTGCTGTCAATGCCCGCGACGCGATGCCCCGCGGAGGCAAGTTGACGATCGAAACCGGCAATACATGGCTCGACGACAGCTACGCTGCGATCCATGCTGAAGTGACGCCCGGGCAATATGTAATGATTGCGATAAGTGATTCTGGGGAGGGGATGCCGGAAAATGCGGTCGCCCATGCCTTCGAACCTTTTTTCACGACCAAGCCGGAGGGAAGGGGAACCGGGCTCGGGCTGGCGCAGGTGCACGGCTTTGTCAAACAGTCGGGCGGCCACATCAAGCTTTACAGCGAGGTTGGTCAGGGTACGACGGTGAAGATCTATTTGCCGCGGTCGAGCCAAACAGACGACCTCGAGCCGGTGGCGGAGCATCCCAAAATCGAAGGCGACCAGCGGCGCGCCTGTGTGCTACTGGTCGAGGATGACGAAGATGTAAGATCATACGGGTTCGAGGCGTTACAGGCTCTCGGCTACCGCGTATTTCAGGCCGCCGAAGGTCAGGCGGCGCTGCGGATTCTCGACGCGCACCCGGAAATCGAGCTGTTGTTTACCGATGTTGGGCTACCGGGGCTTAATGGCCGCAAGCTGGCCGAAGAGGCGAGACGACGGTCCCCAAACCTGAAAATTCTGTACACGACCGGCTACGCTCGCAATGCCATCGTTCATAACGGCGTTCTCGATGCCGGTGTCGATCTGCTCGGCAAGCCATTCACGACGGAGGCGCTGGGTCGCAAGTTGGAGCAGATCCTTGCGGGCCGTTAAGGCCGCGCACGATTCGGCGATTTGCCTGCCGGTGGCGGGTCCGCGAAAAACGCATGCCTCTGCGACATGCGCGCCGATTGACGCTGCCGCCCAAGCCCCCTAGTCGTATCCGCTGAAAAACCGAGCCCGGTGGTTGACCGGGGCGCCATTTGGAGGAGGAGATGCCCGGAACAACCGAAGACCTCTTGTCGCTGTTCGATCGTGCTCCGCTCAACCGGCGCTATTGGGTCTCCTTTGCAATCTTGGCGGCGATTACCGTCCTCGAATTCTTCGATTTTTCAGTCGTCGCTTTTCTGCTCGCGGTCGTCGGGCCGCAATGGCATCTCACCTATGGTCAGTCGGCGCTGATCCTGTACAGCGGCGGGCTTGGTTCGATCGTCGGCGCGCTGCTGTTTGGCAGTCTTTCCGATGCATGGGGCCGCAAATCGCAGATGGTAATCGGCACCTTCATCTGCGGCTTCGGCGCGGCGCTTATCGGCTTGGTCCCCGACGGCGCCTGGACATTGTTTGCGCTGCTGCGCTTCGTCGTCGGCATTGGGCTCACGGCAGCGGTCGTGCCGGCGTTGACGATCGTTGTCGAGCTGACGCCAACGCGCCATCGGACGATGGTCACCAGCTTCTACGTCGTATTCGCGACCGCAGGCGGGTTTGTCGCCTCGGCGAGTTCGGCCGCGTTGCTGGCTGCGATCGGGTGGCGAGGGATGGCGATGCTCGGCCTCTCGGTGACCGTCGTCGGGATCTTGGCCGCGGTTTTCGTCCCCGAATCGGTGCGCTGGCTTACCGCCAAGGGCCGCTTTGCCGAAGCGCGCGCCGAGGTCGCCAAGCATCTCGGGATCCCGCTGCAATCTGTACCACTGCCGACGCTGATACCGGTCAGAGTGCCGCGCGGCCGGCTCTCGGAGCTTCTGTCCCAACCCCGCCAGTTCTGGGAAACCCTGCTGATCTGGGGTGGTGCCGCGACGGCGGCTTACGGGGTTTATCTATGGGGGCCGACAGTTGTCGCTCTCCTGCTCAAGGTCCCGGTGCCGGTGGCCGCGAAATATTTCATTTATGTCACCGGGGCCGGCATCGTCGGCAAGATCATTGTATCGTTCCTGGCCCCGCTAATCGGCCGCCGGCTGCTGGGCGCGCTGTGGGGTTTTGGTGGCGTCGTTGCCCTGGCCACGGTGGGCTATTGCGGTAATGCGCTGATCGGCAATTTCCCGCTGATTGTTGTCGCCCTGGCCGCATCGGCCTTCTGCATTGACGGCAGCTTTTCCAATCTGGCGCCTTACACCGTCGAGAGTTACGGGGTTCGGCTCGGCGCCCGCGCGTCAGGGCTAGGCCAGACCGCAAACGGCGTCGGTAAGATCCTGGGGCCGCTGAGCTTGGCGCTGATTGCCGGCAGCAGCAACATCGTCTCGCCGAAGGCGACCGAGGGTGCCTTGTTTCCCGCTTTTCTGTTTCTCGCCTTTGGGATGTTGCTGGTTGGGCTATCGTTCGCAATCCTTGGCCGGGAGACGCACGGTCGCCAGATTGCGCTCGGTGAGACCGGGGCCGCTGGTCGCGAAGCGACGCTGCTCCGCGGTGAGGCAAACTGACCGGGAAGTTGACGTCGGTGCTCGGCCGCGGTTGACGCGGCGTCGGCGAGAGGCATAAACCTCCTCCTGTAGGTAACGGGCCGAAGAGCCTGGATTCGTTACCGAAAGGAGGAGGAAAATGCCGGGTCAGACCTCGGACGAATTGCTGGCGCTATTCGATACGGCACCGCTCAACCGCCGCTACTGGGTCAGCTTCGTGCTGCTGTCGGCGCTATTCGTCCTCGAATTCTTTGATTTTCTGGTCGTCGGCTATCTCCTCGCTGTTCTCGGCCCGCAATGGAGACTGACCTACGGCCAATCAGCGCTTATCCTTTACAGCGGTGGCGTCGGGTCGATTCTGGGCGCTCTTGTCTTCGGCGGGCTCGCCGATGCCTGGGGCCGCAAAACATTGATGATTATCGGCACCTTTATCTGCGCGGTCAGCGCCGGGCTGATCGGTCTGGTGCCGAGCGGCTCCTGGCAGATTTTTGCATTACTGCGGTTTTTTGTCGGCGTTGGTCTGACGGCGGGCGTCACTCCGTCACTGACTATTCTCGTCGAATTGACCCCAACCCGCAGCCGGACAATGCTGACGAGCTTTTACATTGTTTTCGCCTCGGCCGGCGGCTTGCTCGCCTCCAGCACTTCGGCAGCGCTGATGGCGGCACTCGGATGGCGGGGCGTCGCGATGCTCGGCATTGCCCCAGCCTTTGTCGGGATTCTGATCTGGATTTTCGTTCCCGAAATCGGTGCGTTGGCTCGCCGCCAAGGGAAGGTTTGCCGAGGCCCGCGTCGAGGTCGCCAAACATCTCGACCTGCCGCTCAGCTCGGTGCCTTTGCCAACCGTCGCACCCGCCAGTCAGCCACGCGGCAGCCTCGCCGAGCTCTATCACCACCCGCGCATGTTCTGGGAGACGATCCTGATCTGGGGCGGGTCGTCGACCGCGGGTTACGGCGTCTATCTGTGGGGACCGACGATCGTCGCGTTGGCGCTCGGCGTCTCGGTGCCGAGGGCCGCCGCCTATTTCGTATTCGTGGCGCTCGGCGGGGTCGTCGGCAAGATCGTCGTCACCTTCCTCGCGCCGCTGACCGGGCGGAGGCCACTGGGCGTGGTTTGGGGCTTGGGCGGGGTCGTCGCGCTGGCCGCAGCAGGCTATTACCACAATGTCGTGGTCGGCGGGCTGCCGCTGATGGTGATCCTGCTGTGCGCCTCGACCTTTTTTATCGAGGGCGGCTTTTCGAACCTCGCGCCCTATACGGTCGAGAGCTACGGTGTCAATTTGGGCGCGCGCGCCTCCGGTCTTGGACAAGCGGCAAACGGTGTCGGCAAGATCCTCGGCCCGTTGAGCTTGGCGCTGATTGCAGGGACCAGCAACATCGTGGCGCCAAAGGCGACCGCCGAGGCGGTATTGCCGGCCTATCTCTTCCTCGCGTTTTGCATGTTGCTTGTCGCCCTTTCCTACTGGATCCTCGGCGTCGAGACACATGGCAAGGCGATGGGGATCGATGCTCAGGACCGTCCGGCTCCGGCTCGCCCGGGGATGCTGGGCGCCGAAACGCGCTGAAGCCGACCCTTGGCCGCCCTCTCCCCGTGGAGCGGCCACCCCGAGTATGGAAATGTTCCTGCGGGTCAACAGTAAAACGGGTTAAGGAACGCCCTTAGGCGAATGGCGCTAACATCGGACGATCTGCTGACAGTCTTTGATCGCGCGCCGCTCAACGCCCGCTACTGGACGAGCTTTGCGTTGCTCGCTGGTGTCTATGTCCTCGACTTCTTCGATTTCTTCCTGATTGCCTTCATCCTCGCGGTGATCGGGCCGAGTTGGCATCTGACCTATGGCCAGTCGGCTCTGATTCTTTACTGCAGCGGCCTCGGAGCCATCCTCGGCTCGTTGATCTGGGGGTCGCTCGGCGACGTGTTCGGCCGCAAGATGCAGACCGTTACCGGCACCTTGATCTGCGGTATTTCCGCCGGTTTGATCGCGCTATTGCCGACCGGCGCCTATCTGCCATTGGCTATTTTGCGGATTTTTGTCGGGTTTGGTCTCGCCGCCGCGATCACCCCGGCGCTGACGATCATGGTCGAGCTGACGCCAACCCGCTGGCGCAGCGGCCTGACCAGCCTGTTTGTCGTCAGCGCCAGCCTCGGGCCACTGCTCGCTTCCGCCACCTCGCACGCGTTTATCGACGTACTCGGCTGGCGCGGTGTTGCGACATTCGGCTTGTTGCCGATCGTCATCGGCCTGCTGGTGTGGGCATTTCAGCCGGAATCGGCGCGCTGGCTCACCGCCAAGGGCCGGTTTGGCGAGGCGCGGGCAGCGGTCGCAAAATACCTCGGCGTGCCGGTGGATCGGGTGCCGTTGCCCGCGCGGCAGCCGGTCAGCGAGCCGCGCGCCAGCCTCGCCGAGCTCTACGCCAGCCCACGCCTCTTTTGGCAGACCATCCTAATTTGGGGCGGGGCCACGACCGCGGGATTCGGCTATTTGCTGTGGGGGCCGACCATCGTCGCGCTGAGCCTCCACAGCTCGGTGGCGAAGGCGGCGGAATATTTTGTCTTTGTTTCAGCTTCGGCAATGACCGGCCGGCTCCTGATCGCCTGGCTGGCCCAAAAACTCGGCCGCCGCAGGCTCGGTATCGCCGTCAGCTTTGTCGCGACAGTCCTGCTGGCACTGGCCGGCCGTTACAGCACCGCGCTCGTCGGCGGCTTTCCGGCATTTGTGATTTTGGTGGCGGCCGCCGCGTTCTTTGTCGAAGGCGGTCTCGGAAATATTACCCCATACACGGTCGAGCAATACGGCGTGCGTCTCGGCTCACGCGCATCGGGCCTCGGTCACGCCGCTGCCGGCGTGGGCAAGATCCTCGGGCCGCTGGCCTTGGCGGTGATCGCCGGAACCGCCAACGTCGTCTCGCCAAAGGCGACCCAGGGCGCCGTCTTCCCGGCCTTTATGTTCCTCGCCTTTTGCATGCTGCTGGTCGGGCTAGCGTTTCTTTTCTTGGCGCGCGAGACCCATGGCCGCGCGATAACCCTCGATCTCGACGCCGAGCCGCAGCAACAAACGCCACCCGCAGCAGTAGCGCGTTAACGGAGGCGATCAGCCCGCCCCTTCGCGGCAGATGCCGATCCGGCGAGCGTTTTTGGCCCAATAAAAGAGCGGCGGGTCGCCTGCCGCAGTCCCCTGCCGCAGGGCAATGGCGCGCGCCAGCATAAACCGGGTGACGTCGCGAAAGCCGTCGAGCATGTCCTGCTCGAGCCGACGCCACCCGGCATCCTCCAGTTCGGAACTGGCCACCGGTTCGCCAAACGCCACGCTCCCATCACCGAGAAAAAACCGGGTGTTGAAGCGGCGGGAGGAATGCGATGGGGTGATCGCCCGGCCGACATAGACCAGCCGATCGATCGCCGCGACGAGACCGCTTGCGCGATACGCCGCTTCGACCGGGGCCCTAGCAGGCCCATTTTGCACAGGCTCTTCGGCTGGCTTGCCGACAAGCACGCCGACTTCTTCCCAGGTCTCGCGGATCGCTGCGCGCGCCGCATGCGCGAGCCGGGCCGGGAGGCGCTCGGCGCCGCTCTCGATGCTCCATGGCTGTCGATCGGGCACATCGATCGCACCACCCGGAAAGACATAGACGCCGGGCATAAATCGCGCCGACAGCGGCCGCCGCCCGACGAGGACTTCGAGATTGTCGCCTTCACCGCGCAACAAAATCAGCGAGGCGGCATCGCGTGGCCGCACCGCGCCCGCCCCCTTCTGTTGGGGCGCGCTGAGTTGGCCAGCCAGTGCGTCGTTCATCGCCGGATTATGCGCGACATCGCGTCGAAAAGGTCCCGGCAAATGCCGTTAGCCGGGGTTGCGGCGGGCGCGCTCGATCGCCGCAATCCAAGTTCCGAGCGCCTGGCGCAATTCGTCAAACCGATAATGCTGCGCAGGCGAACCCTCGATGACCGCATTGCGAATTTCAACTCCTTCGGCTGACACGGCAACCGCGTAGGCGTTGCCAACCGCCGCCGGCTGCGGCGCCTCACCGCGTTCGACGGCCCCGATCTCGGCCAACAGCGCGCGAGCGCCGTCGAGATCGCCCTGAACATCGCTTTGCAGAAAGCTCGCCAGCACCGCGCCGCGATGACCGCTGCCCCTGATCGCGCGGCCTTCGAGATGGCCTGCGGGATGACGCCGCGCGGTGATCAGACCGCCCGCTACGGTGCGGGTCCGAGGCATCACGGGCCTCGCAATGGATAGGCGGCGACAATCCGCCCGGATTGATACCAGCCTTCAACCATAAATCCGTCGCCCGAATCGCCAGTAAACTGGCCGTCTCGGCGCCGGCGTCCGTCGTGGAACGCGTTCAGCACCGCCTGAATGACCTCGTCATCCGACATCGCATCCGGGAAAAAGGTGGACGAAGCTCGTTTGTCGATCCACTCGCTGGTCGCGGGATCACGCAACGCTACACGCGCACGATAGACGCCGTTGGCGTCCGGCGACTGGGTTATGCGGAGCACTTTGGCTCCCGGCGGGTCGACCCCGTTAGGCCGATGATGGTACCCGACAGCCTCGCCGCGCCGGTTGATCTCGCCGGTTTCGATATGCGCAAAGTTGATCGGAGGATCGGTCGCCGTCCATTTGCCGGCCAGCACCGGCGCCGTCGTGGTGTCCCGGGCGGAGGCCGCGATCGGCAGCCCTAGCAAAAAGAGCAACAGGATCGCGATCGCGGCGCTGACGCGCTGCACAGTCACGGCGCGAACTCCGGGTGTTGTTACGGCCGGCGCTAGCGCTGCTCGAACACATCCTTGGCGACCAACGCCGCGGTCATTGCCGCCGGCCAGCCGGCGTAAAAGGCGAGGTGAGTGATCAGCTCGCCCAGCTCATCCTTGCTCAGGCCATTGTCGAGCGCTCGGCCGAGATGCCCGACCAGCTGTTTTTCGCGGCCGAGCGCCACCAGCGTCGCGACCGTGATCAGGCTACGGTCGCGTTTTGACAGGCCGGGGCGTTCCCAAACATCGCCATAGACCACCTTTTCGGCGAGCTCGATTAGCTTCGGTGCGATCGGCCGGATTTGTTCACGGGCGGGTGAGGGCGGGGTTACGGGCATCTCTGTCTCTCCTTGCCTCTATGCTGTCGAGTTTGTCGCGGAATCCAAGATCGGGGCTAGACTAAAGCGGATCATGCACGCGATGACTTGCGCAATCTGATCAGGAGTAATGCATGCGGATTGCAGTTATCGGCGCCGGCGGCATCGGAGCAATTTACGGCGCCTCGCTGGCCAAAGCGGGGGCGGATGTCGTCTTTGCCGCCCGCGGCGCGCATATGGCGGCGATGCGCGAATATGGCCTGCGCATCGAGGGCGACCGGGGCGAGATCGAGATCCGGCCGGCTCAGGCCACCGACGACATCGCCAGCATCGGCATCGTCGATTACGTGCTGGTCGCCGTGAAACTCTGGGATGTCGAAAGTGCCGGCGAGCAGATCCGGCCGATTGTCGGGCCCGGTACCGCCGTCATTCCGCTGCAGAACGGCGTCGATGCTGCCGAACGGCTCTCGACCATTCTCGGACCCGAGCCGGTGATGGGCGGCACCGCTTATGTTACCGGCTCGATCATTACCCCGGGCATCGTTCGCCAGACCGGAAAGCATCAGCGGATGACTTTTGGCGAACTGCGCGGCGGCAACAGCCAGCGCGGCCTGCGGCTCCGCGAACTGTGCGAAGCGGCCGGCTTCGAGGGGGTGTTGAGCCCCGACATCTTGGTCCCGATCTGGGAAAAATTCCTGCTGCTGGCGCCGATGAGCGGGCTTTGCGCGCTGACCCGGCTGCCGCTCGCCAAGTGGCGCAACGATCCTGATCTGCTCGCCTTATACGAGACCGCGTTGGGTGAGACCGAGGCCGTGGGTCGTGCCGAAGGGGTGCGGCTCGGGCCCGACAGCGCCGAGAGGGCGCTGGCGACGATGTGGTCGATGCCCGACCACCTAATGGCCTCGATGGGCAATGATTTGTTGCGCGGCAATCGTCTCGAACTGCCATGGCTCGGCGGCAAGGTCGTCGAACTCGGCCGCCGCCACGCGATCCCAACTCCAGCCAACAGCTTTATGTACACCGCTCTGAAACTCTACGCGAACGGCGCGCCGGCCTGACATCTCCAGATGTCCTCAGTTTGCAGGCGGGGTCCAATCGACGTTGTCGTCGAGCGGGATCACCGGGCGCGGCAGGCGCTGCCACTCGAAGCGGCTCAGGACGGGGGACGTCAACCCGGGCAGATCGACTTCGACGATCTGCTCGGAGGCGAAGAATTCGTCGAACCCGCCACGGAAATGGCCCCGCGATTTGACGACAACCGAGCGCGCCCGTCGGATATCGAACCCCATCATTTCGAAAAATATCGGGTCGGCGCATTGCACCCGATGCGAGATCACTACCACCGTGACGCCGCCAACCTGCAACGCGGCGCACGGCCCGAGTTCGAGCGTCATACCGGCATAAATGCCGCGCCGGCCGATGCAATTGCCGTCGGTCAACGCAACCACCCGGGCTGGCGCCGACCACAACTCGGAGAATTTGGTGGTCTCCTCGCGGTTAAAGCGCGCATCGAATTGGTAATGCAAACCGTAGCGATGCGCCTCGGCGGCGAGCGGCGGATCGTAGAACACGCCAAGCAACGAATTACTGACCCCAGCCTCGACCAATTCCCGCAGCAGAAAGGTTGTGTTGCCGCGCCCGCCGCCGCCGGGATTATCGGCGACGTCGGCAAAAGCCAATGCCGGCGAGGACGGGTCGCGCCCGGCCGCCAATGCCTTTGCAACTGCCTCGTCGAGCGATGTCAGCCGTGGATAAAACCGCGCCCGGTTGGCCCAGCCGAGTTCGGCGATTTCGCGCGCCAAGGCTTCGGCGGCATGCTTGTCGTGACGCGCGGTGACGATAACGGCGAGGCCGTTATCCGCGGTATCGGCAAAGGCAAACCCACCCATTACCGAGACATTCAAGATCTCCGGGGTCATCCGCTGCTGGCCCAGATTGATCATCTCGGCGTAGGGCCCGGCGGCGGTCAGCATCGTCACCGTCGGCGGCACGATCGGCAGCTTGATAAACGCTGCTTGCGGCCGCAATCCGGCCAGCATTTCGCGGATCGCCGCTGCGGCCTCGGCGCCGCGCTCGCGCATGTCGAGATGCGGGTTGGTGCGGTAGCCGATAAAGGCGTCGAGCGAATGCACCATCCGGTCCGATACATTGGCATGCAAGTCGAGGGTGGCGGCGATCGGAACATCGCCAACGATCCGGCGAACAAGCGCGAACAGCACGCCGTCCGGATCGTCCTCCTCGGTCGTCAACGCCGCGCCATGCGAGCAGATATAGACCGCATCGACCGGCAAGGCGGCGCGCAACCGATGCTCGATCGTGTCGAGCAATTCGACAAAGAACCCGTGCTCGACCGGACCGTTGGGCTCGGTCATCGCGAGGGCGATGCCGACCGGAACCCACGGCCCGGAAGCGTCCATCGCCGCGACAAAACCCGGTGTCTCCGCCAGCATACGCGGGTTTGATGCCCGGGCCTCGGCGACGATTGCATCGCCTTCGAGATATGTCCGTGCGGTGAAATGCGCCTTGGTCGCGATCGGGGCAAATTTGTTGCACTCGATCGAAAAGCCGAGCAGCGCCACGCGCGGCGGAGAACCGGAAGACATGCCTGGCTCCGTGGCTACGTCCGTCTCCGACCCCGGTTACTGCCGGGTGTATTTGACGACACGGCGCACCCGGCCCCAGTCGCCGGGCTGGACGACGTAAAGATCCTTGTGCAAGTCGACCCAGATACCGTGGCACGAGCGGTTGACCGGGCCGTCGCCCCAGCGGGCGAGGCGCTCGCCATCCAAGGTCAGGATGCTGATCATGCCGCCATTGTGTTCGGGGATGTAGACCGTGTCCTCGTCGTCGACGTAAAAAAACGCCGGGCCGATGAGTTCGGTCGGCCATACCTCGAGCAGCTTGCCCTGCTGATCAAAGACCTGCACCCGATCGTTTTCGCGGTCGGCGACCAACAGGCGGCCGCGGCTGTCGATCCATACTCCGTGTGGCAGGTTGAACTGTCCGGGCGCGGTTCCGGGCTCGCCCCAGGAAAACAGGTATTTGCCGTCGGCGGCGAATTTGTGCACGCGGGCATTGCCATAGCCGTCACTGATGAAGAACTCGCCCGACGGTGCAAACGCGATGTCGGTCGGCAGGTTGAACGGACCTCCGCCATGGGTGACCTTTTTATACGCCGACGAGCTGAAATCGTCGGCCGGCACGCCGGTATCGGAGCGCTCGCCCTTGACCCCGATCGTGTGCAGCAATTCGCCATCGGTCGTGAATTTCATGAATTGGCCGTGATATTCGTCGGTCAGCCAGACGAAATCGTTCTCATCGATGCGGATCGCGTGGGGGAACGAAAACAACCCCGCACCCCACGACTTTAGGAAATTACCGTCGCGGTCGAACACCACAACCGGATGCTCGGAATTGCGGTTGAAACAGTAGACGCGGTCCTGTAAATCGACAGAGACCGCACAGGCTCTAACTTCAAGGCCTTCCGGCGGATGTGCCCATTCCTCATTGACCTTGTAGGTGTATTTGCCGCTGCCGACGATGGAATCCATGTTTCCCCCTTTCCGTCTTCTGTTTGCTGGGGTTGTCAGTTGTGATCGAAGAAGGATCGCGCTCGACCTCATTATAGCAGCCCCGAGCGGCGCGGTCGCAAAAGCTTTGTGCCGCCCGCAAACCCGATCGACATCGCGACTAAGATAATCATAAATCTAGTCGGTCGAGGATGATCGACAGGTTGCCCGTGGCCGGGTTCGGCCCGTGGCCTTCAGCCATGGATTTGATCCGTGGGCACCCAGGTCTTGAGGCGGCGAACCGAGACGCGGATGCGCGGGTGGTGCCCGCGCAAGGGCTTCCGGGCGGGTCGCGAGAATTGCCGACGGGGCCGTTTTTCGAGTGGGGCCAATATGGCGCTGACACGCAATGGTGGATCGAGGGACCAGGACCGGGCGACGACGCGGCTTTATTTGATCACGCCGCCGGCGTTCGATCCCGACGGATTCGCGAGCGAATTAGAGGAGGCGCTGGCCGGCGGCGATGTCGCCTCTCTCCAACTACGCCTCAAAGAGGTGGAAGACGATGTAGTCCGGCGCGCAGCGGCTGTGCTGATGCCGATCGCACAAGCGCACGATGTCGCGTTCATCATGAACGATCGGCCGGACCTCGCCGCTGAGCTCGACTGCGACGGCGTTCATGTCGGCGAAGAGGACATGCCCTACGCCGAAGCGCGCCGGTTGCTGGGCCCCGACCGCATCGTCGGCGCGACTTGCGGCAACAGCCGCCACCGCGCGATCACCGCTGCCGAGGCCGGCGCCGATTACGTCGCGTTCGGGGCCTTCTTTCCGAGCTTGACAAAAGTGGGCGCAAAGTACCGGGCCGACCCCGAGATCTTGCGTGACTGGAGCGAGACGACGGTCGTCCCGTGCTGCGCTATTGGCGGCATTACCCAGGAAAACTGCGGCCCGCTGGTCGAAGCCGGCGCCGATTTTCTCGCTGTGATCTCCTCGATCTGGTCGTATCCCGATGGCCCCCGCGCCGCCGTTCGCGGGTTTAACGAGGTCATCGCGAGCTACGGGCGCGGTTACCGGCACAGCCCGGAGGGGTAGGTTCGGGACCCTCCTTACAGATGAGATCAGCGGCAAGCTCGCTCGTCATCGCGGTGATTGCTGCTGTCCTGCTCCTCGGCGGCGGAGCAGCGAGGGCAGCCCCCGCGGTGATCGTCGCTTCGAAGATCGATACCGAAGGCGCGCTGCTCGGCAACATGATCCTGTCGATGCTTGGCGGCCACGGAGTTGCGGTGCGCAAACGGCTCCAGCTCGGACCGACCAATATCGTTCGTGCCGCTATCCTCGCGGGGCAGATCGACATCTACCCGGAATACACCGGCAATGGCGGGCTGTTCTTTCACACCGAAGCCGATCCCGTGTGGAAGAGTTGGGCGAGCGGCTATGCCGAAGTGGCCGCCCTCGACCGTGCCAAGCACCATCTGGTCTGGCTCGCTCCGGCGCCGGCCAACAACACCTGGGTTATCGCCGTGCGCCGGGATCTCGCCGAGCGCGCTCGTCTAAGAACAATGAGCGATTTCGCACGCTATGTGCAGGGCGGTGGGTATGTTTATCTCGCTGCTTCGGCGGAGTTTGTCGAGAGCCCATCGGCTTTGCCAGCGTTTGAACAGGCGTATGGATTTCGCCTCAGCGATCGTCAATTGCTGACCCTGTCCGGGGGCAACACCGCCGCGACATTGCGCGCCGCGGCCGAAGGCATGTCCGGGGTTAATGCGGCCATGGCTTACGGCACCGACGGTGGCATCGCCGCTCTCAATCTCGTCGCCCTCGAGGATGATAAAGGAGCGCAAATCGTCTATGCCCCGGCGCCGGTGGTGCGGCGAGAAGTATTGGCGCAATACCCGCAGATCCCGGGCCTGCTCGATCCGGTGTTTAAAAGCCTGACATTGACAGTTCTGCAGAAACTAAACGCGAAGATTGCGGTTGATGGCGATGATGCCGCTGCCGTTGCCACCGGCTATTTGAAATTGCGACACTTTCTGCCGTGACCTCTTCGGCCGAATTGGCGGGGGAGCCCGCTCCCCCCACTCGCCGGCTTGGCATTTACAATCAGGTTGCGTTTATACTGGTCATCGCTGCGGCTTTGGCCGGCCTTGGTTTCGGCTTTGTCGCGGTTGCACCCAATCGGCTGATATCGGGCCGGCCGGTTGCGTTGTGGACCGCCGCCGGCCCTGGATTGACCGCCGGGATCGCCGCAATCGGCGGTCTACTGCTGACAATCTCGCTTACGCGCATCAGGCAAGCCGCTCAAGTGCTCGCGGTTTTGCTCGCAGCGGCATGGCTGTTGTTGACATTGGTCGCGCTTGGCGAGGCCGGGCGTAACCTCAGCGCCGATGGGGGGCGGGCGGTGCGCGTCTCGGCGGGAGCGGCGTTCTGGGTCATCGCCGGCTGCGCGGCGCTTGCCGAAGCCGACGCCCTGCAGCGGCTGCGCGCCGGCGCGCTTCTGACCGCGGCAGTCGTCGCGACGCTGTGCGCCGGCATCGCGGGCCTCGCATTGGCAGGGTATTTCGACGCGCTGTCGATCGCCCGCGAATATGCGACTCGTCATGCCATGTTTGCCGCAGCTTTCACCCGCCACATTGCACTGGTCGCCGGGTCGGTTGGCCCGGCGCTCGCCATCGGCTTCCCAATAGGCGTCGCTGCGGCAAAAAAGGCGAAGCTGCAGGGGCCGTTGTTTGCCGTCCTCAACCTGCTCCAGACGATACCGTCGATCGCGCTGTTTGGCCTGTTGATTGTTCCGCTATCGACATTGGCGAATGCGGTCCCGCAATTGGCGGTTTTAGGGGTGGGCGGGATCGGCCCCGCTCCGGCGATCATCGCTCTCGTCCTCTACGCTCTGCTGCCAATCGTCCGCAGTACCACGACGGGGATTTCGGGCGTCGACCCCGCTGTCATCGACGCCGCCCGCGGCATGGGGCTAATGCCGCGCCAGATTTTCTGGCGGATTGAATTTCCGCTATCGTTGCCGGTATTGCTGGCCGGGTTGCGCGTCGTCACCGTACAGACGATCGGGCTCGCGGTCGTCGCGGCGTTGATCGGCGCCGGCGGACTCGGCACGTTTGTGTTCGAGGGGCTCGGCCAATACGCCCTCGACCTCGTATTGCTCGGCGCTTTACCGGCGATCGGATTGGCGCTGGCGGCCGATTTCCTGCTGCGGCTGATGTCTCAACTGCTGCTCCGCGCTGAACGCGAATGATCGAACTCGACCATGTGACAAAGCGCTATGGCGGCCGGACGGTCGTGGACGATCTGTCGCTGACGATTGCTGCCGGTCAGTTCTGTGTGTTGCTCGGCTCCTCCGGCTGCGGCAAGTCGACGACGTTACGAATGATCAACCGCCTCGTCATGGCTGACGGAGGGACCATCCGGGTTGACAGCGAAGCGATCACCGCGCTAGCGCCGGAGATATTACGGCGGCGGATCGGTTACGCAATCCAGTCCACCGGGCTG
The DNA here is from genome assembly GCA_963777435.1 of uncultured Alphaproteobacteria bacterium. Taxonomy (GTDB): domain Bacteria; phylum Pseudomonadota; class Alphaproteobacteria; order ATCC43930; family CGMCC-115725; genus AP-15. Next base: position 295,370 of record CAVZQT010000002.1, on the reverse strand, counting down.
TTCCCCCACTGGACGGTGGCCGACAACATTGCAACCGTGCCGCGTCTGTTAAAGTGGCCGGAACCGCGAGTGAGCGCTCGGGTCGCCCAGCTGCTCGAACTGTTCCGGCTTGATCCCGCCAGCTATCGAAGCAAGTATCCGCATCAGCTTTCGGGCGGCGAACAGCAGCGCGTCGGTGTTGCGCGCGCGCTTGCCGCCGATCCCGACCTTTTGCTGATGGATGAGCCGTTTGCTGCGGTCGACCCGATCACCCGCGATGCGCTACAGGCCGAGTTGGCGCAGATACACCGTTCGACCGGCAAGACGATTGTGTTCGTTACGCACGATATCGAAGAGGCGCTGCGGCTCGCGACCTCGATCGCGATTATGGACAAGGGCCGGATCGTGCAGCTTGCATCGCCGCTGGATCTTCTCGAGCGCCCGGCAAACGACTTTGTCCGCGACTTCGTCGGCCACCAAGGACTTGGCCTGAAACTGCTGTCTGTGCGCCAGGTTGCCGATCGGCTGCGCCAAGGCGAAGCCGCCGAGGGTGAGCCGTTGCCACAGGACGCAAGTCTCCGCGACGCGTTCTCGGCGATGACGGCGCGCCACACCGACCGGCTGCCTGTGGTTGATGCCGCCGGTCAAATGGTCGGGGTCATCACCCTTGCCGATCTGATCCGCTGAGATCTGCATGCGTGGCACGCCACCGCTCGCGCGCCCGGAGCTATTGGTTGGGCTGCCGTTTGTTGCGCTGCTGCTGCGAATGGACGCGCTGCGGCCGGTTTTTCGCTGGGCGTTCCCGGAAATAACGCCAGTCATTTACGACCGCGCCAGTTTTCTTGAGCTGTTTCTAGCGCATTTCGCCCTCGTCGCCATCGCGAGCCTTGGCGCCTCTGTGGTCGGTGTTGCGCTGGCAATTTTTGTAACCCGTCCGGCTGGCGGCCAGTTCCGCGCAATGGTCGACACCTTGGCCGCGATCGGCCAGACCTTCCCGCCGGTCGCGGTATTGGCGATCGCGGTGCCGCTGATCGGCTTTGGCGCGCGGCCGACCATTATCGCGCTATTTATTTACGGGTTGTTGCCGATCATCGAAAACGCCGTCGCCGGTCTGGAAGGCGTGCCTGACACTGTGCTGGAGGCGGCGGACGGCATGGGTCTGTCACCTCGGCAGCGGCTCTTCGCCGTCGAGTTGCCGCTCGCGGCACCAGTCATCCTCGCCGGAATTCGCGTCTCGGTTACGATCGCTATTGGCACTGCGACAATCGGCTCGACGATTGGCGCCCTGACCCTCGGCACCCCGATCTTTGACGGGCTCGTCGCCAACAATCTGCCTTTTGTCATCGAGGGGTCGGTGCTGGTCGCCCTGTTCGCGATCCTGACCGACATGCTGTTCGCCCGCCTCGACCGTCGGCTGCGCCGCCATCGCGGTCTGTGAGCTGGGTCCCCCAACCGGCGATCCCGATGGCCGGAAATGCTCTAGGTTTTGGGTGCCATGGTTCGCGCCGCAAGAGCGGTCATGACCAGCGACAGGCCCGAAAAGACCATGTTGATGCCGACCAGAAGACCGATCGCCCAGTCGGCCGAGCTCGGCCAGCCATCCCAGATCAAAAAGGCGAGCAACAAATCGATTAGACCGCTGAACAACACCCAACCCCAACTCGGCAAATGCCGGCGGTGCTCAATGGCCAGCAAGATCGCTGAGATGCCCTCGAGGATAAAGAAGGCGATCAGCGCGATCGTCAGGGTCAGCACACCGGCGATTGGCCGAAGCAGCAATACCAGCCCCAGAACGATCGCCAGCAACGCCGTCGCCAATGCCCAGCCAAAGCCCGGCATGTCGCGATGTTGCACCAGGGAGACGGCGCGGAAGATGCCGCCGATAAAGAACAGCCAGCCGATAAAGATCGTGATCGCTACGCTGGCGACTTCGGGAACCGCGATCGCCAACAAGCCGAGCACGATCATGACGATGCCCTCGGCCACGAACAGCTTCCAGTGAGCGTGGATTGCCGCCGCGAAGCGATTCCGCAGGTCGTCGAGGCCGCCAACTTTATTAAATTCGCTCATCTGTCCCCCTCACAATGCTCAGCAGCGATTGCAGGGGTCATCCTACCGGATCGGCGTAAGGCTGTCCCGTTGACTCCGGACAGGGCGCGATGAAGTCTGGGCAACCTGCGGCTCTGTAATCAACCTTCGTTCGCAGCCGCCTCGATCGCCGCCCGCGACAGGATTTCGATCTTTTGCTGATCGGCACCCGGCATCTCGCCTGCCGCTTTGCTGTGGATAACCGCGAAAACGGCGAACCCGCCTTGATGCCGCGGCGTAACGATGTATTCGGTGACGCGCTGCTGGTTGGCGTCGGTGCACGACAATATCGCGGTAAACGCTACGGTTTTGCCGATGTTGCTGCGAAATCGTGCGGCAGTGAAATCGCCTTTGCACACCTGCGGGTCTACCGCGATTAGGTTGGAGGCGATGCCGATCGCGCTGACATCGGGCCCGGGCGGGATAATCTTGACCGCGCCTGCGGCATCTTCGGAGCGCCATACTGCTGCGAAATCGGACAATGCCGGCGGCTTATCGGCAACCACCAAATGCGCGTCGGTGAGGCGCGCCCTGCTAATGAAATCTGTCGCCAGCCGCTCCTCCTCGATTGCATTGGCCCCTGTCGGGCGTGGTCCAAAGGCCGGCGAGGATGGCATGGGCGGGGGAGCACTGGGCGGAACGGTAGTGAAAGCGAGCGCCGGGGGAGAGGATGTCGGACCGGTATGCGTCTCCGCATCGGCCGGCTTTATCGCCGCTGGCATCGCCCCTGACGAAGGGGTTGAAGCGGCCGCCACCTCTTCTTTAGGCGTTGCCGGTTCTCTCGGGGTGGATTGCGACGCCAGCGGTGACGGCTGCGCCGCGCCGCCAGATTGCGGGGCGCGGGCTTTCGCGGGCTCATCCCTTCCCGAGGACGGGGTCGCTTCTTCGTCCCGAAGGTTTGATGGAGATTCGGTGGCGGAGGCCGATTTGTCCGGCAACGACGACAAAGCCGTCGTCTTCTCGGGTGCCGCGGTCTGCAGCGCTGCGGCAACGGGAGTATGGGAGCCGTCCGCCGGGGAGGCCGGCTGAGTTTCCGCCGCCGCACTCGCTGGCGTGCTTGAGCTCGCTGGCGGTACGGAGGCCGTGGCGGATGCTGGTCCGGATGGCGGGGGCGTCCCAGCTTGATCGACCTCGACCGGACCCGCCTTTGCTTCGGAAGGGGAAGCGGCCGCGGTTGAAGGCAGCGTCGGCGAGGAGGACGTTGCCGGCGATGAAGACCCCGGCGGCGGCAGCTTTTCTTTAAGTGCGAGCGAGGTTTGTACGCAGTTCGTCAGCCGATCCATCACAGCCGGCGTGTCGTTAAGCTTGAAAACAAACGATTTCCCCTCTGCCTCGAGGGCGAGTTTGGAGCTGCGGCGAAACGAGTCGATCAAACGCGAGCTGTCCGGCAAGGAAACCAGCAGCAATTGGCCACTCGGGATTGTTGCAAGCCGATTGAACGCGGCGCCGTTGTCGAGGAGCAGTCGGATCGGCTCCTTCGCGTTAGGCGTGAAGGACCACTTTGGGTTAATAAATCCAAGCCACCAGCGGTATTCCCCAGTAACCAGCACAAACAAATTGATCCCGCTGTCATAGGCGACGCCGGCGGAACAATGGGTGAAGGCGCCCGTCCGATCGTCGGAATAGGCGCCGCCAGTCCAAAATCCATGCTTGAACGGCCGAACCGGGCCGGCCGCATCAGCAATCGTGGTCAATAACAGCAACACCGCGAAAGTCACCGCGGCGAAGCGGGCAAAAGACATCCAGCCCCTCCATCGTTTCACGAAAGTATCATACTTTTGAGCAGGGTTGGACCCTCCTCCTGGGGGTGCTTATGGCGGGTACAGCCTCGGGAATGTTCACGCAACCGGCATGTTGATGTTTGAGAGGTGCTGTTCAGCACCCCAAAACCGATGGAGGCATCGCTTGAAGCATTCATTCCTGATTGCCGGAGTCACCGCGCTCGCGATCAGTGCGCCGGTGCTGGCTCAGAGTTCGCCTTCTCTCGCGGCCGACAGCGACGGGCCCGCAACAACGGCCGCTATCGTGGTGGCGCAGGCGCTGCTGCCGTCACCACCGCCGCCAATCGTCACGACTCCGGCGCCGGGCACCGGCGTCGTTATTGCCCCGAACGCGCCGCCGCCGCCTGAGGCCGAGACTCCGCCACCGCCGCCTGCACCGACTTATGTTTGGGAGCCCGGCCACTGGGCGTGGAATGGCGCACAATTTACCTGGGAAGCTGGAAAATACGTCCACAAGCCGACGGCTACCGCGGCCTATGTGCCCGGCCATTGGCAACAATACTCGGACGGCTGGGGCTGGGTCCCGGGCGAATGGAGCTATCAGGGGGTTGGCAGTAGCACGCCGCCGCAATAACCCACATAGAACCTGCGGTGGCGGCGGCCTCAACCCGAAGCGGTCGGGGTCGGCGCGCTAGCGCAGGCCGAGAGAGCGGAACTCGGTTCGCAATGAGGCATAGGCGAGGCAGCCATACAGGCAACCGATGACCGCGACCGCAATTGCCGTACCGAGAACGAGCGATTTCAGCTTCATCTTTGGGCCGGCGCCTAGACGGCGGGACGGCTTCTGATTGCCTCGGGCACCTTGCGCGGCAGGAATTGCCCGTCTTCGAGGTCGCCCGAGAACCTGCGGCCGTCGACCACGACCTTGCCGCGCAACATGGTGATCGACGGCCAGGCGGCGAGGTCCCGGCCCTCCCACGGGCTGTAATCAGCCTCGTGCATCTCGGCGGCGCGCACGATCTGGCGCTGGCGTGCGTCGAGCACGACGATGTCGGCATCGGAGCCGACCGCCAAGGCACCCTTTCGCGGATAAAGCCCCATAATTTTCGCGGCATTCGCCGAGACGAGGCCGACAAAATCAATCAGGCTGCGGCCGCGTTTTTCGACAGTCTCGGTATAGATCAGCGACAGCCGCGGCTCGACCCCGGCATTCCCGCCAGTGGTGTCGTCGATGCGCCGCCCCTGCAATTTTATGCGCAATGGGCAGCAGATCTCGTCGGTCGCGACGGTCTGGATGGCGCCATGATCAGTCGCCTCCCATAACGCTTGCTGATCAGCGGGAAATTTCAATGACGGGTAAGTGTGGTAGATCTGGCCATTCGGTTTTTTATAGTCCTCGGAATTGTAGAGTAAGTATTGGTGCAAGGTCTCGCCGTAGATCGGCACTCCATTGGCGCGTGCCGCCGCGATCGCCCGCACCCCGGTGGCGGCCGACGTGTGCATCATGTAGAGGGCTGCGCCTTCGATATTGGCCGCCAGCCGGATCACCCGGTTAAAGGCGAGATCCTCGCTGAGGGTGTTATGCACCTCGGCCATGTTCTCGAAGTCGGTCCGCTCCTCGCGGAACAGCTTTTCGTACATGTGCATGACGAGATCGTTGTCTTCGGCGTGGATCGCGGCGATACCGCCGGCCTGAGCCAGGACCTTGAGCACTTCCCAGATGTCGCCAAAATCGACCATGCGGCCCTTGCGGCTCGGCGTAATGTCTGTCGTAAAGATCTTAACGCTGGGGTGTCCAGCCTGCACCGCCTCGGCGAGTTGCGGCATCAATTCGGGTGGCAATTTGCCCTGCACCATCGTGTGAAAGGCATAATCGCAATGGCAGTCGCCGGCCCACTCGCGTTGCCGGCGTTCGATCGCCTGCTGGACATTGTCGCCGTCGCCGACCAGCGCAAAATCGATGAGCGTCGTCGTGCCGCCATGCAATGCCGCCTCGCTGACCCGCGCCGGCCCCTCGGTCATCTGGTGCTGGGTCGTGCCGGGCACGACGATCGGCCAGCGGCAATGGACATGCGGGTCGATGCCCCCCGGAATGACAATTTGCCCCGCCGCGTCGACGGTTCGCCCGGCCCCGATCGCCCCAAGGCTGCCCGGCGCACCAATCGCGGCAATCCTGCCCGACACAACCCCGATATCGGCCGGTTCGGCCCCGGTCGGCAACACCGCCAGCCCGTTGGCGACGACAATATCGAACATTTGATTTCCCCGTTGTCTGGCAATCAGGCGACGCGGTAGCGGTCGATCGTGGCCTTGTTGAATTTGAGGCCGAGGCCGGGGGCGGTCGGCATCAGCAATTCGCCATTTTGCTGCTGCGGCACTTCCTCGAACAATGGCATCAGCCAAGGCATGTATTCAACTGTCAAGCCGTTCGGTATGGCGCCGATCAAGTGGACATGGACCTCCGGGATAAGATGGCTGACGACCGGCAGGTTGAAGGCTTCGGCCATGCCGGCGACCTTCATCCATTGGGTGACGCCGCCGACCCGCACCAGATCGATCATCACGACATCGACCGAGCGGGCCTCGACCATGTGCCGGAACGGGACAATGCCCCAGACATATTCGCCGCCGGCAATCGGCGTCGACAGGGCCGTAGTAACGCGTGAAAGCCCGGCAAAATCGTCGGCGGTCGTCACATCCTCGAGCCAGAACAACCCGACTCCGGCATCCTCGACGCGTTTGCCGATGTCGATCGCCTGCTCCGGCCGCCAGCGCTGGTTGATGTCGCACATCAATTTGATGTCGGGGCCGATTGCCTCACGCACCTGGCGCATACGGTCGACTTCCTTGGCCGGCGTGGTTTCGCCCGGTAATGCCAATTGCGTCTTCATCTCGCGCCAGCCGCGGTCCTTCAATGTCGCCGCCGCCTGCACGACCCGGTCGAGCGAAAGCCCGCGCATTAAGGCGCCGCTGGCATAGGTGGGAACCCGGTCGTGGGCGCCGCCGAGCACTTTCCACAATGGCAGGTTCATCGACTTTGCCCGTAAATCCCATAGCGCGGTGTCGATCGCCGAAATTGCGAGATTGAAGATGCCGCCCGGTCCCGCCGAACCTGCCGCGGCCCGCAACTTTGCCGCAACCATCTCGACCCGCACCGGATCTTCGCCGATGGTGAGCGCCCCCAACTCCTCGACCGCTTGCTTAAGGCTGCCGGTCAGCGCACCGCCGAAATAGGTGGCGCCGACCCCGACCGCACCATCATCGGTTTCGATTTCGAGGGTGACGATCAGACGTGTGCCGTTGGGATTTTCGGCAGCGCCGGCGAGCGGCTCGTCTGCCGGGAGTGCGACGATTTGAGAACGGATGCCGGTAATCTTCATGGCAGGACCCCCGCGGTTCGAAACGGTAACGTTACACTCGCCGGTGCTTAAGGGAAGTCCGGTGTTCGATCGCCGGCGCGGACTTTCCACTAAATTCGTCCGTTGTCCGCCCCACCAGCCGATCGGAGATCAAGTATGAAGCGTATTGGCGGCCTGCTCGCGGCATTGGCGCTGGCCGGGTTGTCGTGTCCGGCCTTCGCGCAAGCGCCGCCACCGGGCTCTTATCAGCGAAGCTGCAGCGACATTCGGGTTCAAGGGCGGACGTTGACAGCGGTATGCCGCGATGCGAAGGGCCGGGCGCGCCAAACCGCTCTCGACATCTCTCATTGCGCTGGCGACATCGGGAACAGCAACGGGCAGCTTCGGTGCAATGGCGGGCGAGCGATAGCGCCGAGTTCGGGGCCTCCGGCCTATGCCGGGCCCGGATATCCGGCGCCTGGCTACCCGCCCTCGGGATACTCTTCGCCTCCCGATGGTCAAGGCGGCGGTTACCATGAGCATTGCGAAGCGCTGCGGCATGAAGCGCACGAGCTCTATCAGCGGCTCGAACGCACGCCATACGGTGAACACCGCGAAAACCTCGAGCACCGGCTTCGCGAGGTCAATTATCAGCGCCAAGAGTGCCGGCATCACTGATCGTCACGGAACCGCAAGTCAGCCGGAGGCGGCCCGCAGCTGAGCCGAATCGGCGAACGGCGCCCCGGATCAGGTCTTGTAGCTGGGATCGAGCCGGTCGAGCATCCGTAGTAACGCCGGCCATTCACGCTGACCCTGCAGGCGCGGCATGTTGCCGGCAAACTGCGCCGCCTGGCGCTCGCAGGTGTCGGGTGACGGGACCACCATCTTCGCGCCCGAAGCGACCGCCGCCTGGATCTTCAGCTGCGCTTCGGCCGAGCGCTCGAAGTGGTAGGTCAGCGAAAAGGCCTCGGCGACATTGCGGCCGGTGGCCAACAGGCCGTGGTTACGCAACACCAGCACGGGATGCTGACCGATGTCGTATCGCAGCCGCTCGCGCTCATCCATGTCGAGCGAGACGCCTTCGTAATCATGGTAGCCGAGCCGGTTGTAGAAACGCATCGCCCATTGCGAGAGCGGCAGCAGCCCTTCTTCTAGCGCGCCGACCGCGATATCGGCCTCAGTATGGGTGTGGACCACGCACTCGACATCCGGCCGCCCGAGATAGATCGCGCCGTGAATGGTGACGCCGGCGTTGATCGGCTCATATTCGGACGGCTCGATCAAATGGCCGTCCGTAATATCGACCTTCAGCAGGTTTGACGCGGTGATCTCGTCGAACATCAACCCCGAGGGGTTGATCAACATCTGGTCGGTGGTGCCTGGCACCCGCGCCGAATTATGGGTCAACACGAGATCGTCCCAGCCGAAATGCGCGATCAGCCGATAGCAGGCGGCGAGATCGACCCGTACCTTCCACTCCTCCGCGCTGATATGCGCCGGCCGGTGCGAGATGTTGGCTTCAAGTGTGTCCATGTTCTATTTCTCCTTGTATTCGTCATTCCCGGGGAAGCGGGAATCCAGAAACCCAGGCTTCGCGCTCGCTCTGCGTCCCCGCCTTCGCGGGCACGACGAGTGTTACGGGGATCGTAAGTTTATTTCTTTCGATGCTACTAGGCCGGGGTGAACATCGGCACCGGCGGACCGCCATCGCTGTCTTTGAAGACGAGGCGGACGGGTTGGCCAATGCGGATGCTGTCAAGGTCGTAATCGACAATGTTGGTCATGATCGTCGGCCCCTCGGCCAGGGTGACATAGGCAATCGCATAAGGGATCGGCGTGCGGCGCATCACGCTGTAACTGTAGATCGTGCCGTTACCCGAGGCCTGCTGCAATTGGGTCTTGTCGCTAAAGCAGAACGGGCACAGGGCGCGCGGATAGTAATGCACCTTGCCGCAGGCATTGCATTTGCCGACCATGAATTTGCCTTGCGCCGCCGCATCCCAAAACGCCTTGGTTTCGAGGTTGGGGATCGGCGCTTGGATTTTGCGTTCCTGGCTCTGCATCGCGCTCACTCCCGCTCCATGATCACGGTCGCAGCACCATGCCGCGTGCCAAGCGAGCCGCCGGTGCCGTGCGCCAAGGCGAGATCGCAATTCGCGACCTGCACCTTTAGGTGGGCCTCGCCGCGCAATTGCCTTACCGCCTCGACCACCTTGGTCAGACCACCGCGATTGGACGGGTGATTGTTGCACAGCCCGCCGCCATCGGTGTTGAACGGCAATTTGCCGGTGCCCGAAATTAGATTGCCGTCGGAGACGAACCGGCCTCCCTGGCCTTTCTCGCAGAAGCCGAGATCCTCGATCTGCATGACGACCGTGATCGTAAAGCTGTCATATATCGAAGCGTATTTGATGTCCGATGGCTTGACCCCGGCCTCGGCAAAGGCCGCCGGCCCCGACCACACCGCCCCCGAATAAGTCAAATCGACTTCGCCGCCCATCTGGTGCTTGGGGGCTTCGCCGGCGCCGATGATCTTGACCAAAGGCCGCTTCAGGCTTTTCGCGACTTCGGGCTTGGCGACGATGATCGCGCCGCCGCCGTCGCTGATCACGCAGCAATCGAGCCGGTGCAATGGGTCGGCGATCATCGGCGAATTGACGACGTCCTCGACCGTGACGACGTCGCGCAGCATCGCGTGGGGGTTGTACTGCGCGTGGTGCGAGGCCGCGACCTTGACCCAGGCGAGCTGTTCGCTGGTGGTGCCGTATTGGTACATGTGCCGCATCGCGCACATCGCGTACATGTTTGCGGTCGCCGGCGCGTAGGGGTTCTCGAACGCGGTCTCGGCCGACTGTACCGCCGCGCTGCGCGGCGCTGTGCCGGTCGCCACCCCTTCGGTGCGCGGCCGGCCGGCAAGGGTGATCAGCGCGATCGAGCATTTGCCGGCCGCGATCGCCTCGGCGGCGTGACCAACCTGCAGCAGGTAAGACGAGCCGCCGGTATCGGTCGAATCCCAGTGCCGCAATTTGAGCCCGAGGTAATCGATCATCGACAATGCGCCGAGACCCGGCGTGTCGCCGGATGCGCAGAAATAGCCGTCGATGTCGTTTTTGCTGAGCCCGGCATCGGCGAGCGCACCCGCGGCGCATTCGGCGTGCAATTGGAACAGCGACTTGTCGTCGGCCTTGCGCGTCGGGTGTTCGAAGACCCCGACGATGTTGGCCTTGCCTTTGATGCTCATCGCCGGCTGATCTCCCCTTCTCAGGCGAATTATCTCACCGGCGAATGGGATACCGTTCGGCAGCCGCGGTCAATCCCGGATCACGCGTGTCAGGTCGACCCCCGCAGTACGGTCTCCCGAAAGGTCTAGGAGGGCGTTTACGCTATTGTCTTGCAGCCGGCCGCACCGAGCCCAGCTAGGCCTATGGAATCTGCCAGGCTGGCTCACAGGCAGCCCGAGCGGCGACATCTCAATACCCACACTAGGGAGAGATCGGAAGCAGAAGGAGACCAATTGGAAAGGACGCTCGTTAAGCGCGCCCTTTCGCTGTGATTATCGGATGCTTGGCGTCACGAGCCCGGAGCCGGCGGCGGGCCGGACGGTGGCGGTGGCGGCGGCGCGGATGGCGCTCCGCCCTCGATGATCTCGGTGCGGCGGTTCTGCGGCTCGCGCACGCCGTCGGGTGTCGGCACCTTAAGATCGGTCTGACCGACGCCGGTCACGGTCATCGCGCTTTGCGGGATGCCGGCCTGGGACAGCGCGCCGGCAACGACCTGGGCGCGGCGCACCGACAGCTTTTGATTGTATTCCGCCGAGCCCGACGTATCGGTGTGGCCGATGACCTGGATCGGCGTCGCCGGCGGCTCCGACTTATAGGTTGCGGCAGCGGCTTCGACGATCTGCTGCCCCTCCGGCGTGATGTTGGCTTTATTCCAGTCGAAGAAGACCGTGAAATTGTGTTCCGGTGGCGGCGGCGGTGGTGGCGGCGCGGCGGCCTGGGGCGGCGGCGGCTCCGAGTGCGAGCACGCCGCGATCGCCAATAGCGAGCACAACAGGAAAAAACGCTTCATCTGTTCCTCCGGCAGTTGAAAGCCAGAGATTAAGCCGACTCGGCCGATCGCACTAGTAGCAAAACGCGCCGACGTTGAACTTGCTGGCGTGTATAGTAGGGCTTGCTGCCGGTCTTAGGATAATTGGAGCGTCAAAAGGCCACGGTGCCAAGCCTAACTATTCAGCCGCCTGGCGCCCCTTCGGTATTGACGTAGACCGCGTAAAGCGACTGGCTCGCGGCCATAAACAGCCGGTTGCGCCAGCGGCCGCCAAAACACAAATTGGCGCAGCGCTCCGGCAGCAGGATCTGCCCGATCATGGTTGCGTCTGGGGCGAAGATGACGACCCCGTTCGGTGCCGGGGTCATGCCCCAGCCGCACCAGAGATTGCCCCGTACGTCGCAGCGGAAACCATCGGGCGAGCCGTCGCCAGCGCTGACAAACACCCGGTCGTTGGCGAGTTGGGTGCCGTCCTCGACGACGTCGAATACCCGGATCTGGCGCGGTCGCGACCGCAACTCGACGACGTAAAGACGCCTCTCGTCAGGCGAAAAGCACAGCCCGTTGGGACCGTTTACATCGCTCGCCACGACCCTTGGCTGGCCGGTTTTGCCGTCCACGCGATAGACATTGGTCGGCAAATCGGGCGTATGGCGCTCGCCTTCGTAGTAACCCGAAATGCCAAAGGGCGGGTCGGTGAACCAGATCGAATCGTCGGATTTGACGACGACGTCATTGGGAGAATTGAGGCGCTTGCCGTCGAAATGATCGAGTATGACCGTGACCGCGCCGTCATACTCGGTGCGGGTCACCCGCCGGGCGCCATGCTCGCAGGTGACAAGACGTCCTTGGCGGTCCCGTGTATTGCCGTTCGCGTTATTGGAGGGTTTGCGAAAGACGGCGCAGACCCCGGTCTCTTCATCCCAGCGCATAATGCGGTTATTCGGGATATCGCTCCATAAGAGATAGCGGCCATCGCCGAACCATACCGGCCCCTCCGCCCAGCGAAAGCCTGTCGCGAGCCGCTCGACAGCCGCGTTGAACGGCGGTTTGATCGCGTCAAAGCGCGGATCCAGGGTGCGGATTGCCGGGTCGGGGTAGCTCTCGGCCGGTTCCCAGCGGCCGCTGACCATCGGTGCTGCGGCGCCAATCACAGGCGAGTTGCCCGCTGCTCCCGGGACTGCGCTCATCTGACCGTCCCCCAATCTTGGGTTGGAAATCGGAAGCCGGACAGGCGATCACTCGTCCGGCTCCAGATTGCCGGGAATTATCCTATCCCGGCCAAGAAAACCTGCGAGGAAGCACCCTCGTCAGATTGCTTTCTCCTCGCGCAGCTTCGCAAGCTCTTCCTTGCTGAGCCCGAGGAGTTCGCCGTAGACCGCATCGGTGTCGGCGCCAAGCAGCGGGGAGGCTGTGATCGGCACTTTCGAGCCGCTCATCTTGACCGGCCAGCCCGGCATCTTGAAATCGCCGCGCACCGGATGCTTGACCGTAACAAAGATCTCCCGGCGATTGAGGTCTGGATCGTTGAACAGTTCCATCGTGTCCATAACCGCGCCTGCAGGAATGCCCTGCTCGCCGAGCCGCTTCATGACCTCGAGCTTGTCGTACTGCTTGGTCCATTCCGAGAGCATTTCGTCGACCACATGGCGGTTCTTGAACCGCTCCTCGGGGCTGTCGAAACGCTGGTCGCCGATCAGATCCTCGCGCCCCATCATCTTTAGGATCCGTTCCCAATGCTGTTGGTTGGCGCGTGAAGTATAGATATAGCAATAATCGTTCGGGCCGCCGCCCTTGCACGGATAGGCCTCGCTCGGAGAATTCGTGCCCATGATGCTCTGGTTGCCCAAGCGGGGCGCCGCATGGCCCCACAGATATTGGGCGGCATAGGAGATGCGGCCGTAATTGATCACGCATTCCTGCATCGCGCACTGGATCTTCTGGCCCTCGCCGGTGAACTGGCGCTGATAGAGCGCCGCCAAGACGCCGATCGCGGCGTGCAGCCCGGTGCCGGTGTCGCCAATCGTCGGACCCGGTTTGATCGGCCGGCCGTCGGCCTCGCCGGTGATCGACATGGCACCCCCGGTCGCCTGCGCAATCATGTCAAAGGCGAGGTAGTTCTTGTAGGGACTGTCCTCGCCAAAGCCCTTGACCGAGACGTAGATGATGCGGGGGTTGATTTCACGGACCACGTCATAGCCAAAGCCCAGCCGTTCGATAACGCCGGGAGCAAAATTCTCGGCAAAGACATCGGCCTTTTCGATCAAACCGCGCAGGACGGCGCGGCCCTGCTCGGTCTTCAAATTGGCGGTGACGCTCTTCTTGTTGGCGTTGAGCAGCATGAAGTATTGGGAATCAACGCCTTTTTTATCGGTCGACGCGCCGCGGCCCTGCTCGCCCCTGGTCGGCTCCTCGACTTTGATCACCTCGGCGCCGAGCCACGCCAAGGTCAGAGTGCACGACGTGCCGGCCTCAAATTGGGTCAGGTCGACCACCCGGACCCCGTTCAGAGCCCCCTTCTGCAGGTTGGGGGTCTGGCCGTTGGTTTCGGGCGTTGGGTCGTTAGGCATTCGGATTCCCTCCTGGGTCGTTGCTTCGTCACCGCGGGGCGCGGACTGGTCGTAAGTGTATCGCTGCTAAGTCTTGATGACCATACGGGCGAAGGCGCCAATCACCCTGGCTCTTTATGAAACAGTCAGCCTTCTATTCGGCGTCGTCAACCGCTTCGGCTGGCCCCGCTTAAACGCAGTCGAAAAATGCGAAGCGCTCCCCGACGCCTAGGCCTTCCTGATAGGTTTTGCGCAACCTTGCTGTCTTGCCGTGCTGGGCGCAGGATTTATTGGCGAGTTCGGTTGCCTGATCGAGGCCGTTCATAACGCCGTCATAGCGGATCGAAACATGGGTGTCCGACCCCTCGATGATCTGCACCGGATCGCAGCCAGCCATCAACAAGCCGGCCAGGCAAACCGCAGTGCATCTGCCGAGCATTGGGCGCAATCGAGGTTCTCGGCCTGAGCGCTTCTGCTGAGGGTATCTGTCTAGTATATAAGGTTTATGATAGAGATCGATCATGATGTGTCGCGAACCGCTCCATTAACGCGCTTACCCGAGGAACAGCCAAGGCACGGTCCCTCCCCGTTCCGCTTTTCGCTGACAAGGGCGCCGGATCGCATCGCGTTACGCCAGCAGGATAAACCAATTGCTGTTAAGCATTATCGCGAGCTTTGCGGATGCGCCTGACCGTGTCGCGCCAATCTTTGGTCCCATTCGTCGTCGCCTGCGCGATGTTCATGCAGAACCTCAATTCGACCGTGATTGCGACGGCACTGCCGACTATCGCGCATTCGCTCGGCGAAACCCCGTTGCGCCTCAATGTCGCGATCACCTGCTATCTGTTGAGCCTCGCGGTCTTTATCCCGATCAGCGGCTGGACGGCAGATCGATTTGGAGCGCGCCGGGTATTCAGTTTCGCAATCGTGGTGTTCACACTTGGCTCGATCGCCTGCGGCGTCTCGACTACCCTGCCGGAATTGGTCGGCGCGCGCATCCTGCAGGGGATGGGCGGCGCCTTGATGGTGCCAGTCGGGCGCCTCGTGCTGTTGCGCACCGTGCCAAAGGCCGATCTCGTGCGGGCGATGTCGTTTGTCAGCGTGCCGGCATTGATCGGCCCGGTTATGGGGCCGCCGCTCGGCGGCTTTATCGTCACCTATGCGCTCGTGGCGTTGGATCTTCTTTATCAATATCCCGATCGGGATATTGGGCATCATATTGGTGAACCTGCTCGTCGGTGATTTGAAGGAGACCGGACGGCGTCCGCTGGACCGCAGCGGCTTTCTGCTCACGGGCGTCGGCCTTGCGACGCTCGCCTTTGGGTTTGAGAATGTCGGACGCGGCGCCCTGCCGATACCAGCCGTGATCGCCTTACTGGCGATCGGCGTGGTCTGCCTGACCCTTTATGTCCGCCATGCTCGTCGGGTGTCTCACCCGATCATCGATCTCGCGCTATTCAAAATCCCGACCTACGCCTCGGCCTCGATCGGCGGATTTCTGTTCCGCATGGGGCTTGGCGCTCTGCCCTTTCTGTTGCCGTTGATGCTGCAGGTCGGGTTCGGGCTCAGCGCCTTGCACTCAGGGCTGTTGACCTTCGCCAGCGCGGCGGGGGCGATGCTGATGAAGACTTCGGCGGTGCGTATTCTGCGCACGCTCGGCTTCCGCCGCGTGCTGGTTGGCGACGCGGTCATCAGCGCCGCGTTCTTGTTTGGCTACAGCCTGTTCCGCCCGGACACGCCGCATTTCGTGATTTTTCTGGCTTTGCTGATCGGCGGCTTTTTCCGCTCATTGCAGATGACCAGCATTAATACCCTAGGTTACGCCGATGTACCGCCGGCGATGCTAAGCCGGGCCACGAGCCTTTCCAGCATGGCCCAGCAACTCTCGCAGACCGCCGGTGTCGCCACCGCGGCGCTGCTGCTCCATACGGTGCTGAACCTGCGGGGCGGCACCGCCTTGGCAGCGCAGGATTTCTACCCGGTGTTCGTCGGTGTCGCGATGATCTCGCTGCTGTCGGTGCCGTTCTTTCTGAAGATGGCCCCCGACGCCGGCGCCGAGGTCAGCGGCCGCGCCCCCGCGCAATAATCCGGGTCTCTGATGCACCCGGCCGTCCTTCTGGGGATGACATCGCCGCCAGGAAACAGCGGCGCGCGGAGCGGCCTTGGGCCGTTCAACCGGTGCGTGGGCGACCCCAGGCGATAAAGCCGTCGTTCTTTAGGCCGGGCTTGCCATAGGTCAGGGGGGTGCCGGCGAAGGTTTCGACCCGGCCGCCGGCGGCTTCGAGGATCGCCTGTCCGGCGGCGGTGTCCCATTCCATTGTCGTGCCAAAGCGCGGGTAGAGGTCGGCCTCGCCCGCCGCGATCAGACCGAATTTAAGCGCGCTGCCGCATTTTTTTCGCTCGATAACCGGATAATGTTCAAGAAATTCGCCGATCCTCCGGCTGTTCTCATGCGAGCGGCTGTGGACGACGACAAAACCCTCGGGTGAGGGGATGCGCGCCTCGATTGGTTCGATTGGTCCGCCGCCCCTCTGCCGCGTTGCCGTTCCCGGTCCAAAGGCGGCGTAGGTCAACTCGACCGCCGGTCCATGCAGAACGCCCAACACCGGCCGTCCGTCATCGACGAGACCGATACAGACCGAAAACTCGCCGTTCTTGGCAACGAATTCGCGGGTGCCGTCGAGCGGATCGACCACCCAAAACCGCGGCGACGAAGGCGGCAACCCCTCGGCATCGACCCATTCTTCGGAAACGATCGGGATATCCGGAAAGGCGGCCTGCAGTTTCTCGACGATGACTCGTTCAGCGGCGAGATCGGCCTCGGTCACCGGGGTCTTGTCGAGTTTTTGCCGCACGTCGAAATCCTGCACATAAACGCGCATGATCGCCTCGCCGGCGGCGAGTGCCGCCTGCCGCGCAGTTTCGAGCAGGTCATTTTCCCTATACCCTGTCATGCCGCTTGCCGCCTTTCGGCAGTGCGGATCGCCTGCCATAAACGTTCCGGAGTTACGGGCATGTCGATGTGCTCGATGCCGAGCGGGGTTAGCGCATCGACAATAGCGTTGACCAAAGCCGGTGGTGCGCCGATCGCCCCGGCTTCTCCGGCGCCCTTTAGACCCAGCGGGTTGGTGCGGCACGGCACGACGTTGTAGGAAAATTCGATCGCCGGCAGGTCTTCGGCCCGCGGCAATGCGTAATCGGTCAGCGAGCCGGTCACCAGCTGACCGGTCTCCCGGTCATAGACGGTGCGTTCGAGCATTGCCTGGCCGACCCCCTGCGCCACCCCGCCCTGGACTTGGCCGCGCAATAACAGCGGGTTGATGACATTCCCGAAGTCGTCGACAACGAGATAGCGCATGATATCCACGTGACCCGTTTCGGGATCAATCTCGACCTCGCAGACATGGCAGCCGTTGGGGAAGGTTGGCGATGGCGGGGTGAAATGCCCGCTCTCGGCAAATCCTGGCTCGACATCATCGGGGAGTTGCGCCGGGTTGAACGCGGCGCGCGCCACCGCCTCGATCCCGATCTCGCGATCGGTCCCGGCGATGCGAAAGACGCCGTCGGCGAAGGCGACATCGGCCTCGGCCGCTTCCAACAGATGAGCGGCGATCCGCCGGCCTTTGGCGATCAGCTTTTGCGCGGCGGCATCGGCCGAGGCGCCGCCAACCGGCAACGAGCGAGAGCCGCCAGTACCGCGGCCAAAAGCGATTGACGCGGTATCGCCTTGCACCACTCGGATCTTGTCCAATGGCAGGCCAAGACGCTCGGCGGCGAGTTGCGCGTAAGCCGTCTGGTGCCCCTGACCCGAGGATTGCGGTGCCCATCAGCATCGTCAAATTGCCGCTCGGGTCAAACCGCAACTCGGCGAACTCGTCGGGCGGAAAGCCCGACTGCTCGATGTAAACGGCGTGACCGATCCCGCGATAACACCCGTGCGCCGCAGCCTTGGCGCGCCGTGCGGCAAATCCCGCAAGATCGGCGGCGGCGAGCGCATCATCCATGTTGGGGGCAAAATCGCCGCTGTCGTAGACGAGGCCGAGCGGGGTCGCGTAAGGCATCGCCTCCGGCCGGATGAAATTGCGGCGGCGCAATTCCTGCGGCGCAAGCCCGAGTCGGTGGGCGGCGAAATCGACCAGCCGCTCGATCGCATAAGCCGCCTCCGGCCGGCCGGCGCCGCGATAGGCGTCGACTGGAACGGTGTGCGTGAACACGCCCTTGACCATGACCGAAATCGCCGGGATCGCGTAGACACCGCTGTACATGACCGCACCCGAGGCGGTCGGGATCTCGGGCGCAAAATTCGACAGATAGGCGCCCATATTCGCGGTATTCGTCACCGCCAGACCAAGAAAACGATATTCGTCATCGAGCGCGAGTTCGAGCCGGGTGATGTTGTCGCGGCCCTGGGTGTCGGTCATGAACGCATCGGAGCGGTCGGGGGTCCATCTGACTGGCCGGCCGACCTTTTTGGCGGCCCAAAGCACCAGTACGTGCTCGGGGTATAGAAAAAGCTTCATGCCGAACCCGCCGCCGACATCGCGGGTCACGACACGGATGCGGTTTTCCGGAATCTTGAAGACTGCTTCGGCCAGCAGACTGCGCAGGAAGTGCGATCCTTGGGTCGAACTCCACAGCGTGAAGGAATCCTCGCCCGGGTCGTATTGCCCGAGCGCGCCGCGCGGCTCCATCGAATTGACGACGACCCGGTTGTTGACGATGTCCAGCGATACTCTGTGGCGCGCTGTCGCCATGGCGCGGTCGACCGCGGCGGCATCGCCGATCGCCCAGTCAAAGGCCAGATTGCCGGGCGCCTCGTCCCAGACGATGGGTTGGCCGTGATCGAGCGCGTGCGCGGTTTCGGTGACGGCTGGCAGGGGCTCGTAATCGATCTCGATCAGCTCGGCGGCGTCGCGTGCGGCACCGAGGCTTTCCGCTAGGACCATCGCGACGGTGTCGCCAACATGGCGCACCCGATCGCGGACCATTGCCGGCCGCGGCGGCAAAGGCGCTGTTGAACCATCGCGATTGGTCAACGTGCTAACGCACGGGATCGGGCCGATCTCGTCGCGCGCCAAATCCTCGCCGGTCAGCACTGCGAACACACCCGGGGCCGCAACGGCCGCGGCCGTGTCTATGTTGCGGGTGACCGCGTGCGCGTGCGGGGAGCGTAACATAAAGGCGTATGCCTGGTGCGGCAGCGCCAGGTCATCGACGTAACTGCCATGCCCGGTCAAAAAACGCCGGTCCTCGACCCGGCGTACCGGCTGGCCGATACCATACTGGTTCATGCAAGCGCGACCTCCGATATTCGGGATATCGGCCGCTTTGGCGATTTTGCCAGCGCTTGCAACGATCAATTCGTCAACTTCGCGGGCGAGCGGCGGGGACCTGCTGCGGCTTTTAGGCGGGCTATCCCGGTCCCGGCGTGGTGCGCCTCCCGCAACAGCGGTAAGCCTTGCGGGCGCCTGGCGGGCGCGCACCTGGCGGTTATCAGCTGCAGGCTGGCGCCAGCAGAGGGCGAGTGTTATCTCGCGCGGGGCATCGCGTGAGGCGAAATGGACAACATTCTCGACCGCTTGGATGAAAAGCGCCGGGCGGCGCGTCAGGGCGGGGGGGCGGCGCGCATCGAGGCGCAACATCGCCGCGGCAAGCTGACCGCCCGGGAGCGGATCGAACTCTTGCTCGACCCGGGGTCCTTTGAAGAATGGGACATGTTTGTCGAGCATCGCAGCCACGATTTCGGCATCGACCGGCACCGCATCCCGGGCGACGGCGTCGTCACCGGCTACGGCACGGTCAACGGCCGGCTGGTCTTTGTGTTTAGCCAGGATTTTACCGTGTTTGGCGGCTCGCTGAGCGAGGCGCACGCCGAAAAGATCTGCAAGATCATGGACCAGGCGATGAATGTCGGAGCCCCGGTGATCGGGATCAACGATTCCGGCGGGGCGCGCATCCAGGATGGCGTCGCCTCGCTCGCCGGCTATGCCGAGGTATTCGAGCGCAATGTGCTCGCCTCGGGCGTGATCCCGCAGGTGTCGATGATCATGGGGCCATGCGCCGGTGGTGCGGTCTACTCGCCGGCGATGACCGACTTCATCTTTATGGTCAAGGACACCTCGTACATGTTCGTGACCGGACCCGAGGTCGTGCGCACCGTGACCCACGAGAGCGTGACCCAGGAGGAATTGGGCGGAGCCTTGACGCACACCACCCGCTCCGGGGTGGCCGACCGCGCCTTTGCCAACGATGTTGAGGCATTGCTCGAACTGCGTCGGTTCATCGATTTCTTGCCGGCTTCGAACCGGGTGCAGCCGCCGTCGCGGCCGACCGCCGACCGCCGCGACCGTACCGAGCCGTCGCTCGAGACCCTCATTCCGAGTAATCCGAATCGGCCCTACGATATGAAGGAGTTGATCTTGAAGGTCGCCGACGAGGGCGATTTTTTTGAGATTCAATCCGATTTCGCGCGCAATATCATTATTGGCTTTGCGCGGATCGAGGGCTCGACGATCGGCATCGTTGCCAATCAGCCGATGGTGCTGGCGGGCTGCCTCGATATCGACAGTTCGCGCAAGGCAGCACGGTTTGTGCGGTTTTGCGATTGCTTCAATATCCCAATCGTAACCTTTGTCGATGTCCCCGGATTTCTGCCGGGTACGGCGCAGGAATATGGCGGGATCATCAAGCACGGCGCCAAATTGCTGTTCGCCTATGCCGAGGCGACCGTGCCTAAGGTGACCCTGATCACCCGCAAAGCCTATGGCGGCGCCTATGATGTCATGAGCTCAAAGCATCTGCGCGGCGATTTGAATTTTGCCTGGCCCTCAGCCGAGATCGCGGTGATGGGGCCGAAGGGCGCGGTCGAGATCATCTTTCGCGCCGATCTCGGAGACGCTGCGGCGATCGAGGCGCGCACCGAGGAATACCGCGAGAAATTCGCCAATCCGTTTGTCGCTGCGAGTCGCGGCTTTATCGACGACGTTATTCCTCCGCGCGATACCCGTCCGCGGCTCGCCCGCGGGTTGGCAATGCTGCGCAGCAAGCATTTGACCAACCCGCCGAAAAAACACGACAACATCCCGCTGTAAAAAGGCTCGGGGCGCCGCTCAAAGCGGCGCCCCGAGCTGAAGCTCCAGCGCGCGCAGTGCAGTAGAGCTAGGGTTTGCGCTCTTCGGGAACCGTGCGTTCCAGACGATCCGCGCGTTCGCGATCAGTTACCGGGACGCCGGCCTCGTTCTCGACATCGACCCTGGTCTGGCGGACGGTGTCACGAACCTTCTCTGTCCGCTCATCGACATCGCGGCGCACCACAACTTCCTCGACATTCCGTGCGCGCTTTTCGACGACAGGTTCTTCGTGCCGCTCGACAACCTCGAACTCACGCTCCTGAGGGACCTCCGCGTGGAGCCCCGCCTCGCCGGTGACCGGACGGCGCTCGACGACGACGCGCTCATCACGCAGCACAACATCTCTCTCGACCGGTGTCTCGACGACATAAGTGCGGACCCGATAGCGCCGCTCGCTGGCGCGCTTGCCGACGTTCAGCTCTTCTTTGACGACCGGGATCACCTGTTCCCTGCCGGTCTCGAGTCCCGTTCGCTCGTCGCGAAGACCAGTCGCCGTGGTGCCCGGGACCGTCGTGGAAGGTGCTCCGATCGGGGCGCCAGCGGTGCCGGACTCAGTCCCAACGCCGGCATCGCGACGGCTCCATGCCTCGGGTGAGCCGAGCGGGCTTGTTCCGAGCGGTGGTGTCGCCGGACGCGCCACCGGCTCTCCGCGCGTATCAAGCGGTTCCGCATAGCGATCCCGCGCTTCGTATCCGCCAGTCTCGCCAGCGTCGAATTCGATCGGATCGAATTGTTCGAGCAAATCAGCGACCTGCTGCTCTTGCCTGGTGTCGCGCACAAACACCGACAGCGCAGTGCGCCCTTCGCGCAGGTTTGATTGGTACCAGCTGCGGTCGTGTTCTGGCACTTCGTCGCGGCCAAAGAGCCAATCCCAGAAACCAACCTCGCCGTGCTGGGTCGTGCCGTAGCCTTCGTTCACGCTCGACGTGCCGCCGGCAATATCCGCTCCGGCGCTCATCCGGATTTCAGCGCTCGGAATACCGATTTCGATCAACCGGTCGCGCGCACGCTCGGCCTGTTCGCGCGAAGCGTAGACCGCTACAATACTGTGCCCATCCATCACGTTTTCTCCGTATTTGGGTGACAACCAGACAAACGCGGCTGTCATGGTTGACGGTTCCCAAAAAACTCAGAGAAGCGGACCGTGACACATGGTAAAACGTGGAGGTTGATAAAATCAAAAGGTCCTTTTCTCTTGAAATGACTCGCTAGTTAAGTCTC
Source organism: uncultured Alphaproteobacteria bacterium (assembly GCA_963777435.1). Taxonomy (GTDB): domain Bacteria; phylum Pseudomonadota; class Alphaproteobacteria; order ATCC43930; family CGMCC-115725; genus AP-15. Next base: position 273,294 of record CAVZQT010000002.1, on the reverse strand, counting down.
CAGCTCGAAGCATCTTCAAACCCTTGACGGAGGCGCCTGTTTCATTTGCATTGATAAGGTTAGACGATCCGAGTGGGGTTGCCGCGAGACCCGTTTGTTATATCGGTGGCGATTGCTCGGCACCCAGCGGCCGGTACTCTCCAGGGTCGCACCCGGCGTCGGGAATGGGGATGCGGCACCCACGGGCGATCACCGCGGCTGCCATTGGCGCTCTCGATCGTAATGTCGCGTGCATCCAGCCATAATGCGACGGCGCCAAGCCGCCACGAATTGATCCGGTCGACCACCGGGATCACCGAGCGGCAGCGGAAGCCGGCGGGCACCTGACTGACGATCGCGTCAAAGCTGCCGCAGTCAACGGGCAGCGCGGCGCTTCCGGTGACGATCGCGACGATCCGCCCGCGCGCCGAATATCGACACAGCGCGTCGGCGCAACCCATCGCTTGATCCCCGTCGCCGGCGGGCCAGGGAAGCACGTCGAGACCGGTCTCTTCGCGGAGAAACGACGCCTCGATCTGCTCGCCGTGATCGGCCGTGCTCCAGTAAGCGCCATCAGCCGAGCGCACCGCGAGGAAGCGCCCGAGATCGGCAAGCAGAATGTCCGGCGGCTGCGTTAGCGCCATCCCGGCAAGCCCGGCGGCGATCGCGAAGACGCCCCACCGTCGCCACGCCTGCCGCCACAGGCACAGCCACAGGCCGCCAAACGAAATCAACACCAGACCCGCGGCCGGCAATCGCGGCATCGGCCATACATTGCCGGGCAATGTCGAGACCGCTTGCGCGACAAAGATCGTCGCGTCGATCCCCCAGCCCATCGGGATCAGCGCCAATCGTTCGAGACCGAACGGCATCAACAGGCAGGTGACGACCCCCCAGGGAAGCGTCCACACCGCGCTCAACGGCACCGCAACGACATTGGCGAGCGGCGAGTAGAGAGCGATGTGGTGAAAATGGTAGACCGAAAACGGATCGGTCCCGATCGTGACGACGACCGTCGTCACCACCACCGCCCCGGCGTAACCCAGCACCCGCCCTGGCCAGGACGGACGGTGCAGCAAGCGGCCGAGGCGGCTGCCATAGGTCTCGTAGACCGCGATCAGCGCCACGACCGCGCCAAACGACATCTGAAAGCTGACGCCGACCAGGCTCTCGGGCTCGATCGCCAGCACAAAGCCCGCCGCCAGCGCGCAGATTCGCATCGAAATGCGCAGCCGATCGATCAGGATCGCGGCGAAAACGAGCCCGTTCATGACAAAGGCGCGCTCGGTCGGGATCGCCCCGCCTGAGAGCAGCAGGTAACAGGCGAGCACGACCAAGGCGGCGACGGCGGCGATCTTTTTGATCGGGTAGCGGAGCGCCACCCACGGGACCAGCGCCAGGGCGAACCGCACCGTGAAAAAGACAAAGCCGCCGACGAGACCCAGATGCAGTCCGGCAATCGCCAGCAGGTGCTGCAACCCCGATTGGCGAAAGGCGTCCTTGATCTGCTCCGAGATGGCCCCGCGCTTGCCGGTGATCAGCGCCGAGGCGACGCCGCCCGTCGAGCCCGGCAGCACGGCGATGATCCGGCGCGACATCTCGGTGCGCAAATGGCGCAAACCCTCGCGCCAGCCGCCGCTCCCCTCGCTCGTCTTGTCTGCCGAGCGGTGCGCCGGGCCCAGGCTGTATCCGACCCCGCCGATTTGCGCGAAATAGGCTTCGCGCTGCATATCGTGAGCGCCCGGTAAAATCTGCCCGGGAACGGGATAGAGGCTGGCGCGCATGTCGACGTGATCGCCCGGCGCCAGCAGGTCGCTCGCCGGCCCGATGTGGATTCGCAGCCGCAACGGTTGCTGGCTCGCGTCGAGCCCCGGCAATGGATCTGGGGCAAGAATGACCCGCCAGCCGCGATCGACCGAGTCGATGTCGAGAACCCGGCCGCTTACCATCACCGGGCCGAGATGGCGCTCGAGCGCCGGCGCCTGCCGTTGCCAACTGGTCTCGCCAATTAGCGCAAACCCGGCGCAGAACATGGTCAGCGCAAGCGCCAGCTCGCACAGCAATGGGCGTTTTTGCAGCAAAAACGCGCCCGCCCCGGCGGCGGACGCGGCGGCGAAGCCAAACCACAATGGCGGCTCGAAGGTCAGCGCGAAATAGACGCCGATGCCCGCGCCAAAACATACCGGCAGCCACAGCAGCCGGCGCTCGCCCTCGGCGGCATAATATTCGGTGAGCGTTTTGAACTGCCGCGCGCCCCACGCCGAGGCCACGCCGAGCCCGCCGCCCGCGATCGCCGCATCCGCCATCGCTGCCCCGCCAGTCCGGCTGGTAACTAAGCGGGATGCGCGGATAAGGGAAGCCAGCGAAAAGATTTTGACATTTTATTGACGGCTGCTTATCGCGGCGAAGTAAATCGCAAGGAATAATCGCCGCGCGACATCGCGAATGGCAGCTCTTCACAGAAGCTTTGCCGCGCAGGTCTTGTCCCCAAACCGGCCTCGCCTCCCTTATTGAAATCAAAGTAGATTGCCGGCAGCAACGGGGGGCGCGCATCGTGTACAATCGACGAAACTTGGCGGAGAAAGCTTTGCATCGCCAGTCCAGTCTCCTGCGTGCCGGCTTGGCTGCTGTCGCCCTTGTTCTCGGCTGGGTGCCGCTGCCGTCGCTCACCGACCGATCGGCCGCAGCGCAGCAACCGCGGGTGGCGCCGCAATCGGCGGTGTCGCAATCGAGCGGCGCGGAGGGCGGCGCGCCGGCCTGCGTGGTTGCGTCGCGGCCGGATTCGTTATGGTCGCTGGCCCAATGCTGCTCGCAAAATCTGCAAAGCAATCCCAGCTGCCGCGCCTACGACGCCGCCGATAAATTCATCATCCTCAAGGACAACAGTCCGGCAAAGCCCGCCGCCTACCTGATCATTCCGACAATCCGGGTGCCCGGCATCGAGGACAACCAGATCTTGTCGCCGCCGGTGGTCGATTTCTGGGAATACGGCTGGCAACAGGCGGCACTCCTCGTCAAAAAGCCGGCCCAGGATATCGGCCTTGCGATCAACTCAGAGCACGGGCGCACCCAGAACCAGCTCCACATTCACATCGCCTGCGTGTTGCCCGCGGTCGCCGCGACCCTCGCGAGCCAGGCGGCGGCGATCGGGACCGATCCGGCAAAGGCGGTGCGGCTCGCCTTGGCTCCGGCAAATCACCTCTACCGGGTATTCAAGGTCAACAAGCTGGCGGGCGGCGACAGCCCGTTTACGCTGGTGGCGGCGATGCCAGACGCCGCGGCGCATATGGGCGACCAAAGCATCGCCGTGATCGGATCGGCGACGCCTAACACCTATTTCGTCCTCGACACCGTGGCCGATGGCGACAACCCCGGCGCCGCCGAGGAGCTGCTTGACCAAAATTGCGCCGGCTGACCTGTCGGCGGCAGCCAAAAGCGCGTTGCCCCGGGGCGCGGTCGGGGGCAGGGGGCCCGTTGCGGCGCGTTCGTCACCCGCTGGCGATGCGTTTACGCAGCCGGTATGCGAGGTAGCCGGTGAAACCCCGCATCTCCCACATCAGCCAGCGCCGTTCGTTGCGCCGCACCGCCTTTCGTGCCTTCCAATAGAGAAGACGCAGAACAAAGGGCCGAGTCTCCGAGACGGCCAGAAATTTTGCCATATAGGCGCCGTTGCCGATCGAGTAGGTGCGCTGCAAAGCCCGCGCATCCTTGGCTTTGCGGCCATGATGGTGGGCGACGACGACGTCAGGGGTGTACAGCCCCCACCAGCCGGCAAGACTCGCCCGCGTTTGCACGTCCATCTCCTCGCCATGGAAGCGGCTGCCGGGGCCCAAATCGGGATCAAAACCGCCGATCTCCTGCAGCACCCGGCGGCGGTACATTGTATTGGCGCCCAAAAGCGGCGCGCCGTCGATAAAGGTTCCAGGTTTGATCAACTCGCGCTGGTCGGAAGTCCTAGTCGAAATCGGATGGTCGCTGGGGTCAAAGAGATCGAACTCGACCACCGGCAAAGCCTATCCTCGGGTCTTCAAAGGTTTCGCGCACGCGATCAATGTAATCTGACGCGACATAGCAGTCGTCGTCGGTTAGCGCAATGATCTCGCCAGCCGTTACCCGCAGCGCCTGGTTGAGCCCTCGGCTTTTTCCAGGCACTGCCTGATACAACATCTTTGTCGGAAACGGCGCGCCCGCGGCGTATTCCTTTAGAACCTCGGCGGTCCCGTCGGTCGAGCCATTATCGACGACGACCAATTCCCAGGCGCAAGATGGCTTTTGCCGAGCGATGTATTCCAGGCAACTCGCCAACCGTTCGGCCCGATTCCGGGTGACCAGCACGAGCGAGACCACAGGTCCGTTCACCTCAGCCCCCCTCCCTGGCTGCGCAACGGCGGGCGTGTCCCTACGGCTGCGATAACAACCGCTGGGGCATAAAGGTTCAAACGGTTCAGAGAAACGGGCTCGGATGGCCAGCTCCGCAGGATTATAATAGCACGGAGATCGCAGAATGCCGCAGCGGTGTTATGTCAAACGCCAGTGCTCAACGCCAGCGGGCCTGGGTTATCGGGCTGTAACGCCGGCAAGAAGATCAACGTGTGAGGTTGCCGTGAACGCTGTCCTTGAAGCAATTCTACAGACCCAGACAGTCGATGATGGCAGCCAGCAATATCCGCTTCACTCCAACATGAGCCGGGAAGAGGGGATGTTGATCGAGCAGGTCTTCGGGACGGTTAAGCCTGATACCTCTCTCGAAATTGGCTGCGCCTATGGCATATCAACATTGTTCGTGTGCGATGGGAGCTATGGGCGGAAGTTGGTGACGGGCTGACGGGATGAAGGCGGCGTATCGTGGGGGTGTTCGCGCCTCCACTTCTCCCGCAAAGGAGTGATACGCCGTGTCCGATGCTAACGTCGTCAAGCTGCTTCAACCAGGGTCATTCGCCGACCCGCTCACCGAGGTGCTGCGCAACGGAGCGCGCGCCCTACTGGCCCAAGCGATCGAGGCCGAGGTGGCCGAATTCCTGGCCAAGCATGTCGATCTGAAGACCGCTACTGGCCTGAACCGCATGGTCCGGCACGGGCATCTGCCTGAACGCGAGGTGATGACCGGCATTGGCCCGGTCGGCGTGCGCCAACCGCGCGTGCGCGACCGTGGCGCTGCCGATGACGCCGGGCGCATCCGCTTCACCCCCGCGATCCTGCCGCCCTATGCACGGCGCTCCCGCAGCCTGGAGGTGCTGATCCCGATCCTTTACCTGAAAGGCATCTCGACCGGCGATTTCGAGGAGGCGCTTGCGGCCCTGCTCGGCAAGGATGCGCCGGGCCTGTCGGCCTCGACCATTGCCCGGCTGAAGGAGGTCTGGATCGACGAGCACGAGCACTGGAAGAAGCGCGATCTGTCGGCCAAGCGCTACGTCTACGTGTGGGCCGACGGCATTTACCTGCAGGCCCGCCTCGAAGACGCCAAGCAATGCATCCTGGTGATCATCGGCGCGACGCCGGAGGGCAGGAAGGAGCTGCTCGGCTTCACTGACGGCGCGCGCGAAAGCGCGCAGGATTGGCGCGAGCTGCTGATCGATTTGCAGAACCGAGGCCTGGTCGTCGCGCCCGAACTCGCCGTCGCCGACGGCGCGCTTGGCTTCTGGAAGGCGCTCGGCGAGCTGTGGCCGGCCACACGCGAGCAACGCTGCTGGGTGCACAAGACCGCCAACGTCCTCAACAAACTGCCGAAAAGCCAGCAGCCCAAAGCCAAGCGGGCTTTACAGGAGATCTGGATGGCGGAGACGAGCAAGGACGCCGAGGCCGCGTTCGACGCCTTCATCGCAGCCTACAAGTTGAAATACGATAAGGCCGCCGAGTGCCTGGCAAAGGATCGCCAGGCCCTGCTCGTATTCTACGATTTCCCTGCCGAACACTGGAAACATCTGCGGACCTCGAACCCGATCGAGAGCACCTTTGCCACCGTACGGCATCGCACGATCCGCTCGAAGGGCTGCCTGTCGAATAGGACGGCGCTCGCCATGGTATTCAAGCTCGTCGATGCGGCGCAGAAAAGCTGGCGCAGGCTCGATGGCCACAACCAGTTGCCCAAGCTCATTCAAGGTGTCAGGTTCACTGACGGGATCGAAGTCGCCGCCAACCCGACGTCCTCGCAATCCCGAACCGCCGCCGCCTGAACCCTTGGACCATCACCAAAATTCGGCGATAGCTCTGTGCGATGCGCTCGCAACCAATGCTAAGGCGGCCACCCATATCGTCATCGACCCCGCGCAAACCTCTCTCTGGGGTGGGATAGGTTTGAAAAATATCGCTCGGGCGGGATACCAGCATTTCATCGAGTTTCACGAAGAGCCGTCTGAGCTTGAGTTGCCGTCCCTTATGGCAGGAGGAACCCGTATACAGGCAGCGATTATTGATGGCGTTCACACCTTTGATCACGTGCTGGTAGATTTTTTTTACATTAATAAGATGCTCAGTGTCGGGGGCGTCGTAATCCTCGATGATACCTATTATCCGGCGATCTCGCGGGTCGTTGAACACATTCTGACCTATCCGGCCTACGAACTTTTCGCCTCCACTACTCGCCCGAGCATGACAAGTCGCACAAAGATGCGCCGAGCTATCGCCGAATTTTGGTGATGGTCCAAGGGTTCAGGCGGCGGCGGTTCGGGATTGCGAGGACGTCGGGTTGGCGGCGACTTCGATCCCGTCAGTGAACCTGACACCTTGAATGAGCTTGGGCAACTGGTTGTGGCCATCGAGCCTGCGCCAGCTTTTCTGCGCCGCATCGACGAGCTTGAATACCATGGCGAGCGCCGTCCTATTCGACAGGCAGCCCTTCGAGCGGATCGTGCGATGCCGTACGGTGGCAAAGGTGCTCTCGATCGGGTTCGAGGTCCGCAGATGTTTCCAGTGTTCGGCAGGGAAATCGTAGAATACGAGCAGGGCCTGGCGATCCTTTGCCAGGCACTCGGCGGCCTTATCGTATTTCAACTTGTAGGCTGCGATGAAGGCGTCGAACGCGGCCTCGGCGTCCTTGCTCGTCTCCGCCATCCAGATCTCCTGTAAAGCCCGCTTGGCTTTGGGCTGCTGGCTTTTCGGCAGTTTGTTGAGGACGTTGGCGGTCTTGTGCACCCAGCAGCGTTGCTCGCGTGTGGCCGGCCACAGCTCGCCGAGCGCCTTCCAGAAGCCAAGCGCGCCGTCGGCGACGGCGAGTTCGGGCGTGACGACCAGGCCTCGGTTCTGCAAATCGATCAGCAGCTCGCGCCAATCCTGCGCGCTTTCGCGCGCGCCGTCAGTGAAGCCGAGCAGCTCCTTCCTGCCCTCCGGCGTCGCGCCGATGATCACCAGGATGCATTGCTTGGCGTCTTCGAGGCGGGCCTGCAGGTAAATGCCGTCGGCCCACACGTAGACGTAGCGCTTGGCCGACAGATCGCGCTTCTTCCAGTGCTCGTGCTCGTCGATCCAGACCTCCTTCAGCCGGGCAATGGTCGAGGCCGACAGGCCCGGCGCATCCTTGCCGAGCAGGGCCGCAAGCGCCTCCTCGAAATCGCCGGTCGAGATGCCTTTCAGGTAAAGGATCGGGATCAGCACCTCCAGGCTGCGGGAGCGCCGTGCATAGGGCGGCAGGATCGCGGGGGTGAAGCGGATGCGCCCGGCATCATCGGCAGCGCCACGGTCGCGCACGCGCGGTTGGCGCACGCCGACCGGGCCAATGCCGGTCATCACCTCGCGTTCAGGCAGATGCCCGTGCCGGACCATGCGGTTCAGGCCAGTAGCGGTCTTCAGATCGACATGCTTGGCCAGGAATTCGGCCACCTCGGCCTCGATCGCTTGGGCCAGTAGGGCGCGCGCTCCGTTGCGCAGCACCTCGGTGAGCGGGTCGGCGAATGACCCTGGTTGAAGCAGCTTGACGACGTTAGCATCGGACACGGCGTATCACTCCTTTGCGGGAGAAGTGGAGGCGCGAACACCCCCACGATACGCCGCCTTCATCCCGTCAGCCCGTCACCAACTTCCGCCCATAGCTCAGATGCGCCGCACCTTAGCTACAAGGATACCCAAGCTTCGGAGAGAATGGGATTATCTTGGTAAGGGTTGGGATTACCCCTCCTCAAAGGCCTCCTGGTATTACCCCTCCTGTATGGCGTTTCGGAAAGTTGCCGAAGACAATCGGCAATGGAATTGGCACGTGGACTTCTAGAGAGTTGCCATTATTCGCCGGTCGTAATCCGTTCCCATCGAAAACCATCATTCCTGAATTGCCTTCACCAGGGCGGCACAAAAGGCCAACGGGCTGTTGGAAGAAATGATCTCGTGATCGACCTGGGGCTTCCATGGTCGCGACAGGATCGTCGCGCGTGCTGCTTCGAGGCAATCATAGAGCGCGCCCGCAGTGTACGACACCATGATGAGCCCAGCGCCCGGGCGCTGGCGCAATTGATGCGCCATCCAGGTCCCGTTCGTCGTGATCACCGGACGCCCCAGCCCCAGCGCCTCAATTAGTACAGTCGATGTCCGCACGGCATAGCTTGAAGGGTCGTATGGCAACAGAATAAAGTGTGATCGACATACTTCGGTAAAATAAGCATCCTTATTTGTAAAATTCTCCCTTATTATCTCTACTCTCGGTATGTTCGATAACTGGCGCAAAGCACTCTGGTCGGTCTCCATAGGGGGTGCTTGAACGATAAAATTAGTGTCTGGATAACGACTCACAAAAGGTACAATCGCGTCACCGAGAATACGAGCACCCTTTTCTGTTCGAAGGCCCCCATAAAATCCGAATACCACTCCTGATGTAGGGGACCTATCTTTTATCGCATTCGGCCAGCGAGTTGGAAGAGGCATCAATCGCAAAGGATGTCCGAGCTGGTTTGATAACCGTAGCTTCAGCAAATCAGTGTTTGTCGCAAAAACAACATTCCCGGCCTGCGCTAATCGATTGGCGGCCTCACGAGCGGCTTGTACCGCAACGGGCCAGTCTGATCTCGCGCTCAACGCCAAATTCGAGCGGAAACTGGAATTGAAGAAACAACTTTGGTCGATGCGCCGGGGGCAGAGCGGTAAACCAATCTGCCAAGCCAGTAAGTTGATATACCGTAACGGTGTGCATAACAAAGGTCGTTTTGGGCGTAAGCTGTCTCAGATCGATTTTGCGGAGCGACAACGTCAGAGACGCTCGTTGTTCTTCATTAGCGACGCGGAAGTCTTTAGAGTGAACATACAATGATCCAGAACAAGCCGGCTGAGCCGGCAATTCCGTAATAATCCGGTTTGCCGCCTCAAAATTCGCATAAAACCTGACGTCGAATTCAGCCGAGAGTTCCGCCTTGATAAGGCGGGCCAACTCCAAATGATGACCGGCAAATCCGATCAGTCCAGGATCAAAAACAATGAGCATATCCTTGCCGGAGCGGCGACGGGATCGCTCAATCAAAGACGAACTGCCTCCGCTCGAGCCCTGAAGCCGATAATATCGTGCTCGCTGAGTGATCGCCGTCGTGCTACGCATTAAGTAACCACCGTATGGCACGGTCCGCATGGACGCTTGTCCTGAGTTGAGACGTAGATTTTTATATCATTAATGAGGCTTGTGCTGCCAAACGCGGAGGCCCACGTTGAGCCTCTCGGGGATCGGCGTTGTGCATCGATCGAATAATCGAAGCTCTTGACGGATGGGAGCGTATTCCAATAAGCGCGTAAGGTTGTGGCCGCCAAGCGAGAGCGAGCTAGCTGGTGACCCGTAATCTCCTGGAACTCAAAAACCACAGAAGCTTCCGCTCATGAGCGGGGCTGCGCGTCGCAAGCGGGCTGTGATTCTGGTTTTGGTCCACAAGCCAAACATGAAGCAGGATGAGACCCTCTCTTTGCAGCAATGTGTATCCGTTCTCGGTGGACACGATATCGTGATCGTCCATCCCTCGGGCATGGACGTGTCAGAATATCGGAGGAGTGGGGAATCCCTAATTTTCTGTCCTATTGATCCCTGGTGGCAAAGCACATATGAAAATTTCAATCGTCTGAAAATAAGTCCCTTATTATACTGGAAATTTCGGCACTATGATTACATCCTCTTCTATGAACTGGATGCGTTTGTATTTAGGGATGACTTGAACTACTGGTGCGACGCTGGGTATGACTACATCGGCGCACCGTGGTTCTACGGATTCGATAAATGCTCTCCCGAATTGTCTTTTCTGGGGGTAGGAAATGGCGGGTTGTCGCTGCGGCGCACCCGCACTGCCCTCCGGGTTCTTCGTTCCTTCTCTTATATATGGAAGCCGCGGGAACTGCTCCATGGACCGGCTTCTGCGCCAATAGAGCTTGTCAATGTCCTCACATGGGAGTTTCGGGAGAAGAACCGGCGTTGTGACAGTCTGCGAACCGCGCTCCGAAATTTAGTTTTTGGAAATAATACCTTTTATCCCCTAAACGATTTCAGTGTGCACGAGGACCTGTTTTGGGGCCTGATTGCCGCGCGAAATTTCTCCTGGTTCAAGGTGGCGCCGGTCGAGGAGGCCAGGAAGTTCAGCATAGAAGGAAATCCCAGACAACTGTTCGCGCTCAATCGAAATCAGCTCCCGTTTGGATGTCACGCCTGGTCGAAGCATGATCGTGAATTTTGGGCTCCTTACATCACGAGATATATTAAATTACCTGAACATTGCGGTTAATGAGCTTTGGATGCGGAGGCGCCCGATTTCAATCCCACGAATGCGCCCAATAAGAAATCATTGATGACAACGGAAAAAGCTCTCTTTTGGTGGAGTCGTCTAGCAATTCGTTCTGGAGGAAATCTCGGCTTACCTTCCAATGAATGGGGTCAGTCCAATCTATGGGAAACCATTCACGATTTGGGAGTATCTGAACGTTTGATCTTTTCGGTCTAGGGTAGAGATCTGGGGGCAGCAGATTTACAATATCTCGGATCGCGGATCGCACCCTTGAATTCGCCCCGAAACTAGCTTGGCCGAGATATAGGTCTACCGCTGATTTCAATACGACCGGGCCAGTAACTTCTTCGGGTTTAGGCCACCGCGTTTGTCCAGCGGCAGCCACGAGCATCCAAATGGCCAACAGCCAAAACTCTTGTCGGGGCTTAGATGCCATCGTGGCATTCGGAATCGAATGCGGATGGTCCGCGTCATTCCCCATTCTGCCAACGAGAACATCGCCGCGACCAAGAAGATTATCCAATGGTTTCAAGCATTCTGCATCCATATCGGCGTAAATTCCGCCGAAGGTGTAGAGATAAAAATATCGGATCGCGTCAGCTCGATAGATCTCGCGTGGGTAGGAATTATATACGGGCAGAAACCAATTATAATAAGATGCAATAAACTGTCGATTATCGTTGTCATCCCACAGTAGATGATCGAAATCCGGGTTCATAATGTCGAAGCTCGACATCCACTTGGCAAATTTCGGCGGAATGTCTACTTTGGACTTCCAGGTCTGGAAAATCGAAGCCGCTATAAGGTCTGGGCCAGAGGCTGTCGCCGGAGCACGCCGCCTCACCCCAGCGGGCAAGCTCGGAGCTGACGACAGGACGCGTTCTGTAATGATAGTTTCATTCCTGCGCTCGCAGGTCCGGAACATTTCCTCGGTTACTAGACAATATGGTGGTTGATCAAGCTCGACCCCGCGTCCGCGCCCTGAATACCAGTCAAACCGGACATCGGCGTTGGTAATTTTGTCGGGATTGGCAGGCCCAATGCGTATGGCCGGATGGTCTTCTGTGACATACAGGTATCGATAATTTGCCCGCCGAACAAATTTTATGATTTCCGCATTGGAAAGATGCTGCAATACCTGGCGGACCAGACACACATCCGCAATGGGAAGAGGATCGGTGACGATGTCGAGTCGACGAAAGCTGATGCGGTCGGTTGCGTAATTCCTGGTGTTGTGTTCGATCAGCTCCGGCACGATGTCGCAGCCGATATAGGCCAGGTCGGGGATCCTTGCGACGAGTTCCCGCCCGACCTCAAAATCGCCGCAGCCGAGATCGACAACGGTCAGCGGCCGTCCGAGTTCCTGGATGTGGCGTTGGAGCAATTCCGCCATCCCGTTGACATAAACTGCGGCATATTCACCGCGTGAGCCGACGCCGGAAAAAAAGGGCGACTGCCCATCATTGCCCCAGAGATGCCGCTTGTAGATGTCGCGGAACACCTGCCTGCGCCGGTAGCGCTCGTCCAGGGCCGCCCGCATCCGAGTAGGCGCGGCGGCTATTTGCTGATTAAAGCTTTGCAGAGTTGCCTTGATCGCCTGCCACCGGTCGGACGGGCGCTTGCGCGCGAAGCGGTCGAGCTTGTCACGAACAGGGGGCAGGTAAAGAAACATAGATTAAACCGGAGGGCTGCGGAGAGGGTACCCGCCTAGAACCGGCTGCACCATCGTCAGCCCGTAATCTTTATCGATCGTCAGAGCGGGATATCCCTGCTGGCGCAGTTCATCGACAAAGCGCGGCACTCCCATATCCGCCCGCGCCCAGCTGTAATCGCGATAGGGGGGTAGATCCCACATCGTATCGTGGAACACGACAAGCCCGAACGGGGTAACGTGCCGAGCAAACAATTCCCAGTCGCGTTTTACACCCTCATAAGTATGGTCGCCGTCAATGAACAAGAGGTCGATCGGTTTATCCCAACCTTGTGCCGCCTGTTCGGATGTCGCGCGCACGATAGTGACCTGGTCCTGCAGACCGAGAGCCGCGATATTAGCCCGGAACATCTCGAACGAATCCACCGACCCCAGATCATTCCAGGCAGTAGAGCTGTGCGGATCGATCGCGAAGACCCTGCCCGATCCATTCTCTTTCAGGGCCATGCCGATATAGCAGGCTGATTTCCCTCTTGCAGAACCGATTTCGACGCAGGTAGCGGGTTTTTTCGAGCGGGTCAGGGCATAGAGCAGGCTGGCCGAGTCGCCAAGACCAGCGTCGAACTCAATACCCTGGGCCCTGACATGCGCGAAGGCATGGCGTAGCCGGTTCTTGAGCTGATTTGCCTTGGCAAGCTCTTCGGATATTGCCGGTTTGATACTGCGCAGGGTGGCCTCGATGGCCGCCCATTTTTCGTGCGAAGGCTTGCGTGTGAAACGAACGATTCTCGTCGTAGCGGGCATCTGCGCCGAGCCATGTTATGGAACCAGTTCAAGCCTATCCTTTTGACCGGTGAATTGCCAGGACCAGTCGCTGGCGAGCCTTACCGCTGCGCCTTTCCGTACGAGATATCCGGGTGTCTTGGGACCGCTGATGACTTCCAACTGAGCACAACCCGGAAGAAAATCCAGGCCATGATTGTCGCCCGACCGGGCGCCGATATCCAGACTGTAGGTGTCGGGAGCCAGCGGCAGCGTGTCGATCGACACATCGAGCGAGTAATCTCCGGGCGTCGAAATGTCGCGGCGGAAATCCTGTTGAAAGTCTGTCTCGTAGGTCAGCAACCGGGGGCCATCGGGTATCGAAAATCCGATCGCGACAGTCACTTCGGAGACGGGGGCTCGCGTCGTCAAGCTGATGCGCGCCCTGGCTGGTTCTCCATGGCGCAATGGCAGCTCACTGAGCCATTCGATCGAGCGAAACCGCAGCCGGTCATCTTTTAGCCATTGATTTCGAGGGATGTCAGCGAGGGGCTTGAACTGTTCCCAATCCGACTTGCGGCGCGACAGGTATTTGCCGATTACCTCCCTTGTGGCGCCGCGTTCGCGGACGGCGCCACCTTCGAGCCACAGCGTGGTCGCGCACAGAGTGGTGACGGCGCCCATATTGTGGCTGACAAACAACACCGTGCGGCCGTCGCGCCGCGAAACATCGTTCATCTTGCCGAGGCATTTCTTCTGAAACTCGGAGTCGCCGACCGCGAGAACTTCGTCGACGATCAGGATTTCGGGTTCGAGATGGGCCGCCACGGCAAAGGCGAGGCGTACATACATGCCCGAGGAATAGCGCTTGACCGGAGTATCGAGAAATCTGTCGACCTCGGCAAAGGCGACGATCTCGTCAAATTTTTTGCGGATCTCGGCGCGGGTCATGCCGAGAATGGCGCCGTTCAGATAGATATTCTCGCGGCCGCTGAGTTCCGGGTGAAAGCCGGTGCCGACTTCGAGCAGGCTTGCGACACGGCCGCGCAAGATGACGCGGCCCGAAGTCGGCTCGGTGATGCGCGACAAGATCTTGAGCAATGTCGATTTGCCGGCGCCGTTGCGGCCGATAATGCCGAGGACCTCGCCCTCATTGATGTCGAAGCCGACATCCTTGAGCGCCCAGAATTCCTCGATCGCGTCGCCCTGCACGACCTGCCGGCCGCGAAAGACGTCGCCGGCCTTGCGCACGCTGTTGCGCACGTGGCGCTCCAGCATGTCGCGAAAATTGGGGAAGCGCTCATCCATCGTCTGCTCGGCGCGGTGCCCGACCAGGTAGCGCTTTGACAAATTCTCGACCGAGATGACCGGTAGCGCCATCGAATTCGTGGTTTGCCCTCAGATCCGACCCGCCGGAAGCGGGCGCGATGCTCTTACCCTATCTGTGAGAGCGTTACCACTTTCCTAATCCTAGAAGCTTCGCCGCAATGCGTTGGCATAATTGTGCAGCCGCCAAGCCATGCCGCTGCGCAGCCATTCGGCGCAGAGTGCGGCCAAGACCGCGGCAGATTGCCACGACATCCCGGAGCGCTCCATTGGAAGATACCCCAGCTCCGCCATCAGCGCGCCGGTCAGATGCTCGACGAGGCGGATCTCGCGCCGGGTCAAATCGGAACGCCAGCCTTCGACCTCGCCTCTTCTAAAGAAGTGCGGTAATCGGCGGGCGTAGGTCTGAGCTATTTGGGGCGCGTTGGGCGAGCGAAGCTGGTCGATTTGATGATCGCGTAAAATGGCGGCTGCTTGCGCGTTGGAAAGGTCGAGCCCGCACCAGGCGAACACCGACTGCAAGGTGGGTATTCCGTCGTCCTTCAGATCCTTGTAGCGCACTTCGAAGTAATTCGGCGTCGCCCCGGCGATGTCCCGGCCTGCTTTGACGCAGCGCTCCCACAACGAGCACGCCTCGGGGAGCCGACGCGGCGCCCAATCCGCGCCAAAACTTTGGCTTGCCGCGCGTATCGATGCGACGACCGCCCGCGGGTCCCTAATAATGTGGATGAAATGCGCTTCTGGAAACACTGCAAGAATATTGCGCCAATGGTGCACATGATAGGGCGTCTTTTCCAAAACGATCGTGGCCCCGGGTTTTGTCGCCAAGATGCGCACCATCAAGCTCGAAACCAGATCGCGGATCAGCCCCAGATATCCCTCCTCGTCGATCAAATGATGAAGTCCAACCGGCGCTTCGACACGGCAATTATGCCGCCAAGCATCAAACATCGAGCTTAGATAGCCACAAAATAGACCTGTTTCCACGGCAGTTGCGATTGTCGGCGACGCTCCCAACAGCAGCTGCAGCCAGGTCGTGCCGCTGCGCGGCGCGCCAACCAAAAAGATGAGCTTGGTGTCTGCCGGAAGCTCGCGCTCGGTTCGGCGCGACCTGCCCCATGCCGTAATGCCCCGTGCCAACTCGGCTCCAATCGCAGTCAAGGTGCACCCCCGAACAAAAGGTCTCCCTCACCGCCACCGGGTAAGCGCCGGTCAGTATGATCTGATTTATCAGTGAAGGCAATGTGCTACTCAAACGGATTAATGCGCATTTATAATTAACGAGACCTAGAAACTCAATATACGATAATTGAGTATTGGTGAATTCCTGCTGACGACTTAACGTCAAAATGATGACGACTGGTTTCGAGGCGAACGCGCTCGATAGGTCAGTAATCGTGGGGTCGGTAATCTCGTAAAATCTGAAGAAAGCCGGCTGCCGAGTGGGACATTGTTCGACCGGCTCGCGCCGGCAATCGAGGGCAATCACCCATTAAGGGCTAGAAAAATGACGGCGATTGTCGCCGAGGACGCTCGATGTTCCGAAAGTTTTTGCCGTCGCTCCGGCCGACGGACGAGTTCCTGACGGGTCGGTTCGATAATCGCGCTGCAACCTCACGGCTATTACCAGTGCCACAATTTCGACTCTCTAATAAGGCAGCGTCGCTGACGTATGGTTGCGGCGCGCGCCTTCAACCCGACAAGGCCGGCGTGCCGTGCCGCCTCGGGAACCAATCCTCCTGCCTGTAGCTTGCAAGGACCACGCAAAGTCTTGTGGATCAATGCGCGTTAAATCAAAACAAAGGGAGATAATGACCAAATGCTCAAAACACTCTTTACCGCCGCTGGATTGGTGGTTACCTCGGCGCTTACGGCAACCGCGGGAACCATCGTTCTGACGGTCGGTCCATCGCAACAGTTTTCGACAATTTCCGCGGCGATCAACGCCGCGAATGGCGACAACAGTTCCAGCAATTATTACGTGATCAGCGTCGCACCCGGCACCTACACCAATGATACCGCCACCGTCAGCCGGCCAATGACGATCGAGGCCGCCCAGCCGGGGTCAACAGTAATCCTCAATGAGACTGTGGCATTGCCCAATCAGAAGGGCATCCTGATCTCGCTTGCCGAGCTGACGGTCGACGGGCTGACATTTCAGGGGGCCAATATCCCGGCATCACTGGGAGACAACGGGGCCGGTATCCGCGCCGAGGCGGGCGGCCAAGCTTATACGCTGACGGTGCGAAACTCGCGATTTATCTCAAACCAAACCGGGATTCTGACGGATGTGAATTTCCCGCTCGACGTCGTGCTAACCAACAACGTCTTTATGAACAACGGCAATGGCGATACGAGCTCTCTGACCCACGGCGTCTATATTAGCAGCGGCAACAACTCGCTGACCGCGATCGGCAACGAGTTCTGCGGAACAATTGTCGGGCACAACATCAAGAGCCGCGCCGCTGTCACCATTGTCGAGAACAATACCCTCTATGCCGGCGCCGCCGATCCCAACCAGCCGGGCTGCAATGTCGGCTCGGCCAGCTTTGCCCTCGACATCCCAAATGGCGGCGTCGCGGTCGTTTCCGGTAATACGATGATCCAGGGAACGGCAACGCAGAACGGCAACATCGTCGATTATGGTGCGGAAGGATTAACCTACCCGACGAACAGCTTCGTTTTTATGAACAACCAGATGCAGAACACGCTTCCGAACGCGATCGGCATAAACGATCCGTACGGAATTCCGGTCGTCGGCAACGGCAATGTGTTTGCGTCCTCGATCGCGACGTTGGTCAACCCGGCATCTGCAAACCAGTTGACGGGCACCAACACCAGCGGCGGCGGCCCGTACTCGCCAGATGGGACGATTTCGTTACCGCCGAGCGGCGCCGCCCTGGTGAGCACCAGTGGAACCTGGACCTGGGGTCCGGCAACAACCATCCAGCCGGCTCAGTGCGGCGGGTGCTACCAAACCTATCTCAACGGCAGCAACGCCGGCGGCAACGCGTCAAGAATGGAAGTAGCTCACGGCGGGCAGTTATATGCTTATAACAGCTGGGGATGGTTTATCTGGACTGGCAGCTGGACGTACACAAGCGCGCCGTGACAGCGCAAAGGATGGCGAGTTTTCTGGGAAATTGGCGGAGATTGACCGCATCGGAACAAGTCGCCTTGGCCGCTGGGCGATGCCGTGATGGCATCTGCTTCGGCGTCGAGCGCGGCTAGGGCATGCCGGCGCCGTCGCGATCTCGAGCGGCAACTCGAGGGCGGCGTCGGCTGCAAATTGGCTGACGGGGAGTAGAAGCCGTACCGCCAACCAGCCCGCCGCGGCATCCTCGGCGCTGCTGTCGAGGTACACTAAAACGGCGACACCGACGGCGAACATCGCGCTGCCGATCAAGCTGCCGGCGGCGTGACAAAGGCGCGGCCACGCGGCGGCACGGCGAACAACAGCGGGCGCGCTCGTTCAAACCGCCATGCCGCGGAATTTCGGCGAGGATCGCGGGACCGAGTGTGAGGCCCGTCGCCCCTCAGATCAGATCGGCAAAGCTCGCCTCGGTCTTGCGAAAGCGGCGGATGCCAAACCACAAGAAGACTGTTGCGACGACGATACTGGCCGCTAATCCCGGAAGGTAGAGCGCGCTTTGGCCGCCCAGGATGCACCAACGAAACCCGTCGATAACCCCGACCATCGGGTTCAGCGAGTAGAGCATCCGCCACTGCTCAGGCACGACCTGCGAGCTGAACCCGACCGGCGACACGTAAAGCCCGAGCTGCACGACGAACGGGATCACATAGCGAAAGTCGCGGTACTTGACATTGAGCGCGGTCATCCACAAAGCCGGTCCGATGCTGGTGATTGCGGCGAGCAGCACAAACAGCGGCAGCAGCATGATCTGCCAGCCCGGCAAGAACCGATACCACACCATCATGCCGACGAGGATCGCGAACGAAATCAGGAAATCGACAAAGGCGACCACCACGGTCGCACTCGGGACGATAAGCCGTGGAAAATAGACCTTGTTGATCAGATTGGCGTTCCCGATCAGGCTGCCGGAGGCGTCGCTGAGCGCGGTCGAGAAAAACGTCCACGGCAACATGCCGGCGAACACCATGAGCGGATAAGGGGCGCTCCCGTCGGACGGCAGCTTGGCGAGGCGGCCAAACACCACAGTAAAGATCACCATCGTCAGAAACGGCCGGATCACCGCCCAAGCGGCACCGATCACCGTCTGCTTATAGCGTACCGCGACATCGCGCCACGCCAGCACGTAGAACAGCTCGCGGTAGCGCCACAGATCTCGCCAATAGTTAAGTTCCTGGCGACCCGGCTCGATAATCGTAATCGTTGACATTCACAATTTGTTCAGACGTTGCAACAATCATCAATGTACACCGTAGTCCTTCTCCAAGTCAACTCGGGTCCGAGCATGTGACCTAGCGCTAACTTCTCGGCAACCGGCATAAGACTGGTTCATAAGCTATTCACACTTGTCTCCACTCAGGCTAATGTAATTGGACATCCCTGACCGCGGTGGTATCACATCGGGCGATAAGAGTTTCTGCGGGTATCATCGATGCGAGAGCCGCGCGCTGATCTGACAGCAGCACCCGTCCCAGGTCCCAGGCCCGGACAACGTGGCGCTGTCGAAGGGTACGGGCTCGCCTCAAGCGGGGGCGGTGGGCGCCGAGTCCCCACAACGGGCCGCTGCTTGCCCCCGCTAACGAACAGCTGGCTGAGCTGCCGGCTGGCCCGCCAATTCTGATCGTGTCGATCGATACCGAATCCGAGTTTGATTGGAACGGCCCGTTCCTGCGGACCCAAACCAGCGTGCGCAACGTCCGCAATCAGTCGATGGCGCAGGAAATGTTCGACCGCTTTGGCGTGCGGCCGATTTATCTCGTCGACTACGCGGTCGCGACACAGCCCGAAGCCTATCTTCCGCTACGCGAGATCTACCAGTCGAAGCGCTGCGAGATCGGCGCCCACTTGCATCCATGGATAACCCCGCCCTTTCTTGAGGAGCTGAGCGCGCGCGCATCGTTCAGCCAGAATCTGCCGGCGTCGCTGCAAAAGGCGAAGATCACACAGCTGACCGAAGCCATCGAACGCAGCTTTGATTTCCATCCGCTTTGTTATCGAGCCGGCCGCTTGGGCGTCGGGGAGGAAATCGCCGAGATGCTGATCTCGCTCGGGTATAAAATCGACATGAGCGTGCTGCCCGGGATCGACATGCATCGTATTTATGGCCCAGACTTCCGGCAGGGACTCGACCGGCCTTACTGGTTTGGCCGCGATTTGGCTCTGCTGGAGATACCGGCCACTCCGTCCTTTGTCGGCTTGCTCGCAGCTCGGGCTATGCCAAAAGCTGTTTCAATCGAGCTTTACGATCAATTGTCGCGCCCGATTTTCGACAAGCTGCACATGCGCGGAGTGTTGGCGCGACTTCGTCTCCTCGAATGGATCCCACCGAGCCCCGAAGGGGTCACGCTCAGCGAGTTGCATCGCCTGCTGCGGGCATTCCTGTCCCGCGGCAATCGCGTCTTCGTGCTCAGCTACCATAGTTCGTCGCTATTGCCGGGCAGTACCGAATATGTGCGATCACAGGCCGATTTATCAGGCTTTCTGAGTAGAATCGAAAAGTTTCTCGATTTCTTCATCAATAAGCTCGGCGGCATTTCGATGACCCCGAGCGAGCTTCGAGCCGTTCTCGCACCTGGGCAGCAATTCCGCCCCTTAGCGCTGGAACATCAACCGCACTCGGCCCCCGCAGCTCTGCTCGGGGAAGCCGGCCGTGCTGGAGATTGAGACGGCGAGGACTGCTTGGTGACTGCCGGCAAGGCTCTCGTCATCGGCGACGATACCCGCAGCTTTCTTGCGATCGTCCGGTCTCTGGGTCGTCAGGGCATCGCCATCCATGCCGCGCCGACCAACTTCCGTTCACCCGCCCTGCGCTCTCGATATATCGCCGCGATCCATGATTTGCCTCCCTGGATGGGGGATGGCGCCGAGTGGCTGGCCAGCGTCACCGAACTGCTGCGCGCTCAACGCTACGATCTGGTCATCCCGTGCAACGAGACAGCACTTCTGCCGCTGCAGCGACACGCCGGGCTGTCCCGTTTCGCCAGACTTGCAATCCCGCACGACCGCGCCATCGCGATGCTCTTTGATAAGGTGGAGACGCGCAAGTTGGCGCGGCGCGTCGGCGTGCCGATCGCGGCTGGGCGGCTTCTTTCCCCGAGCGACACGGCGCAGGGGTTGCTAACCGAGTTTGGAACCCCGCTGGTTCTCAAGCCGCGCCGCTCCTACTCGCTGGATCAGCTCGCTTCCCGTGGAAAAGCCGAAGTCGTAAGCGAACCAGCCCGACTGGAACGGCTGCTGGCTGCGCTTGACCCTGCCGAGACCGTCGTCGAGCAGTACTTCTCGGGCCAGGGTGTTGGCATCTCGCTTCTGGCG
The DNA here is from genome assembly GCA_963777435.1 of uncultured Alphaproteobacteria bacterium. Classification (GTDB taxonomy): domain Bacteria; phylum Pseudomonadota; class Alphaproteobacteria; order ATCC43930; family CGMCC-115725; genus AP-15. The sequence goes on along the minus strand of CAVZQT010000002.1, from coordinate 252,440 downwards.
GGCGGCGGTCGCGTGTTGCAGGCCTTTGAGCACCACCGAGTTCGCGAACTCGCCGGCGAAAGCTTTTACCGTTGTTCCGCGCCGCTTTCCCCGGATCTTGTTGCGGCCTGTGAGGCGATCGTCGCCGGCTCGGATTACACCGGCGTGGCCATGTTCGAGTTCAAAAAGAAATCCGGCGGCAACTGGATTTTGTTGGAGGTCAATGCGCGTCCTTGGGGATCAATGCCGCTGCCGGTCGCACTCGGCGTCGATTTCCCTTATCGCTGGTATCGTCTGCTGACCGCCGCCGAGGAGACGCCCGCCGTCCGGTATCGAACCGGCGTATATGGCCGCAATCTGGTACCCGACCTGCATGTCGCCCTAAGACAGGCCGAAGCGCAGCACCTCGGGCCGATCGCAACAGGTTGGCTGCTCACCCGATGGGCGGCCGAGATGTACCGCATCCTGATCGGAAAAGAGGTTCACGACGTCTTGGTGCGGGATGACCCTCGTCCTGGTCTGGTCGAACTGTATGACATTGCTCGGGCAGCGTGGCGGGTAATCGGACGCCGCTTGCCCGGGTTCGCGGCTCGCCGCCGCCGTCGGGCGCGGGTACAACTGAACCGCTCGTGGCAAAAGATGAGGAGCCCACATATCGTCTTCGTGTGTCAGGGAAATATCTGCCGCAGCCCATTTGCCGAGGCTCTGCTGCGGGCCCGCCTCGGCGACTCTGACGTAGTGATAAGCTCCGCCGGAATGATGCCGCGACCCGGGGGGTCGACGCCGGCCTTTGGCCGCGACGCCGCATCGGCGCACGGCGTCGATCTATCAGAGCATCGTTCGGTTTGGCTTAGCGGAAGTATGGCCGATACCGCGTCGCTGGTTATCGTATTCGACGAAATGACGCGCTCCGGCGTCTTAGATCGCTATCCCAATATCACGGCCCCGGTGATTGTGCTTGGCGATCTGATTGAGCAGGGCGACATTGTAGATCCGATCGATGGCGGCGCTGGCCAATTCCGGCAAGTTTACCAACAGATTTCTGCCGGGATTGCGGAATTGTTGCCAAGACTGAACGGTTTGGCTGCGCAACAGCAGGGCTGCTCCATGTGAGATCGCTGGAGCGAAGCCAGCAGCCGTTCGCTCCACAAATCTTCGGTGCCTGGCTTCTCAACGTGGGAGCCCTTTCGGGGAAGCCCGCCAAAAGCGCGTGCCGCATTTATGGAACCTGGGCTCGGTTGACCGGTGTGGCGGTGCTCGGCAACAACCGGTGTCGGATGGCTAGCGAGGCGGTAACGGCGAGCCAACCCAGCGTGGGCCTTGCGGCCAGTCCCTGCCGCGCATAATACGCCGCGCTATCGAGCTGACGCGATCGCGCCGCCTCCATTGCGATGTGCTTCAATGTGTAGGCTCGGTATCGCATCGCGTAACGGCGTACTTCCGGCCGTTTCGAGAACAGCACCGCCTTGTCCAAAACCCGCATTTGATACAGCCGCTTGGAGAGCTCCGTTTCAGACGTCGACATGCTGGTTTTGGCATCTGGGTCGGGGATGTTGTGACGGGAAACGGTAAAAGGCAGAAATTTGATCAGTTTCGCTCGGTCGATCACCCGTAAAAAGAAGTCCAGATCCTCTTCGTAGCGTAGCGCTTCGTCCAGCCCGCCGATCTCCCGATACAGCCTTTGCGAGGCTATGGTCGTATTCAAGTGACAATGCGCCGGGCAGCCCAGGAGTTCGGCTGCGGTAACGGTATAAGCCCCGGCGGCATCCGGTCCACCATGCGCACGCTTCTCCACACCTTCGATCCAGGTGACGCCGGCAACCGGGATACCGTCTCGAAACGCCTTTTGATTGGCAAATATCAAGTCGATTGGGGCGGGGCTCTCAGCGATCACATGGGCAACCCGGCCCAGATACTCCCGGTCGGTCCATTGATCGTCATCGTCGAGAAAACAAACGTAGCGGCCGCGGCTGTGGGCCACGCCATAGTTCCGCGAATAGCTGGGACCATGGCCGTTCTCGGTCAGCACTAACGTCAGCATTCGAGCCGCCGGTGCCGCCTCGACCAGTTCCCGATAACGCTGCTGATGCGGCGCCGCGGAACCATCGTTGACGACAATTACCTCAAAATCGTGAAACCGCTGCTCCAACACGGATCGCAGCGCTACGGCGAAGGCCGGCGAACGGTTCCGGGTTGGAATAATGACCGAAAATAAAGGCGTCGTCGTCGGCTCTATCACCCCACGGTCTCGCGGCGCGGCGACGGTACCCTCATACTGCCGGATCGTTCGGAAGAAGTAGGGCCGCCGCGGAGCTGGCGAACCGCCGCGAGGTAGCGGTTGGCAATTTCACTCCGACTAGGAAGAGCGGGGTCGTCATTTCTCGCGGGCGATACCGGCTCACTGTAATCCAGCCGCAGCGTGTCGGGGTCGATCCCGAGCCGATTGGCGATCGCAGTGACAAATCCTGACGGAGCCTCGCAGAATTTTTCATAGGATATCGTCATCGGAGATAGGCCGTTTCTGGCGAGGAATACGCGCCAGCCGCGATCTTCATCTGCCAAAATTTTGAGCTCCCGGTCAACACCGGCTACGCTCAGCACGTCAGTTGCCGCCAAAGGGGCTGTCGTAACGGTGTCGTCGATACCCCAACGACCCGTCGCGAAGGCATAATTTCGCGAGATCGCCTGCTGGAGCAAATTCTCTCGAAAGATATGGATAAATAGCGCTCCGTCGAGGTGCTTAAGTCCAACCGGATTATCAAGTACAGTGATGAAATCCTCGAAGTGGATTTTGGCGGCGAAGATACCCCTCTGGCATCGCTTGCGGATGAGTATCGCGAAATACTTGCGGAGAAAGTCTATCTCTGCTGTCCGGTCGGGTTTACCGAACGGCAGACGATCCCGCAGGCCACGACTTCGCCATTTCAAGCCCTCCATGGCTTCCGCGAGCCCGAGCCGTGGCGCAATTTCCCGGATGACGACCGGATTGAAGTATTCGTGGGGCACCCCGAGCCCAGCGTTGATCATGTATCGACACAACATGTAGCTGCCGCTTCTCGGGGTCGAGCAAATGATGATCTTAGTCGGCTCGCCGGTGAACTCTGGCTGGTCTAGGAGCTCACTTGATACCTGGGCTTCGGTATAACGCATGATGCACCTGTATTAAATTCAACTCGATCGGACGGCGCGATGTCATCCTCCCGATTTAACGGAAATCAGCGACAACCGCCCGTCCGTCGATCTGCGACCCGTTACCGCGTTGGCGCAACCAGCTTCGTGTCGCACCGAAATACTGCAAGCGTACCGGCTGCCTTCTCCCAGGAGCGGCTCGATCAACCCCTTCGATGAGGCTAAATCGAACTCGCTGGCCAGCATATCCGATTTCTGCCACGGCGGCTTGCGCAGAAGCGAAATCAGGTGCACGTCTAACCTCCCGCACTTCCGACCCGCGAAATCGGACAGAGACGATCTGCCGGAATGGGCTCGACAAATTGGGGCGAAATATTCGGGCTTCCGCATTATGGCTCACGCAAACGGCAGTTCGAGAATGCGGATCAATCGTTAATAGACGCTTTGTCGACAACGATTTGCGCAAAACAAGCACCCTGCACAATAGGAGAATGGCCGGCACCGCACAGCCGCGATCCGGCGGCGGGCTCGTTTGTTGGCGGCGCTCGTCCAAACGTCGGCCGCCGCCTCGCTCAAGGCTTGCAGTCCGGGATAGCACTGGGGTCAGCGGGAGCTTTGCCTGGCGCTAGCTCGACAAATTACGATCCTATTAACGTCGCTATAGACAAGCCTCCAATTACCGTAATACCGTTCGATTCGGTTAGGATGCCTCGGTGAAATATCCATATTGGCGAACCGCCTAGCGGGTCGCTGATGATCGAGGGGAGCGGAACGCCGGCGAAAGAGCGTGGCGGCCGGTCCGCAGGGTAGGGAGGTTGCACGTACAACCCGCCGGGCTGAGCCTGGTTCGGGAAATCGCAAGAATTGCGTATTGGGAGGGAACTGTGCAGGCGAACGTCGCGCCGGATCTGGCGGTCGCCGAAAACCGTGGCGGCCGAACTCTGCGGATATTGGTCGTGTGGGCGGTGCGCTTCACACGCGAAAGTCTCACGCAAACACTTGAAAGCGACCCGGTCGTCTCGGTTATCGGCCAGTGCGCAAACCTTTCGGAAGCCACCGCGCTGACCGCGAATTTGCGGGCCGATCTCATATTACTCGACGCGAGAATTCCGGACGGCCCGGCTGCGGTTCGACGCGCGCTCGACATAGCGCCCGACTTGCGCATTATCGCGTGTTCGGTAAGGGAGACCGAGGACGACATCATCGCCTGGGCGGAAGCGGGGGTGATCGGGTACATTCCGAGAACTGCTGCCTTGGCCGATTTTGTGCGGCTGATACTCGACATCCATAATGGCGAGCAGATCTCCTCGGGCCGCATCGTCACCGGCCTGCTGCGCCGCATCGCCTTGAGTGCCAGACGACGACCCAATGGCAGTGCCACCCTGCCGCTCTTTGCGCTGACGAAGCGCGAACGCGAGGCCGCAGAGCTGATCAGAAGCGGCCTCAGCGACAAGGAAATTGCCCGCCAGCTCAACATCAGCCTAGCAACGACCAAGTCGCATGTACATAACCTGCTCGGAAAGCTGAATGTGCAGCGTCGCAGTCAGGTGGCCGAATACATGCGGGAATACGGCAGTCATCCGGGCTAGCCAGCCATCCGGGTAGTTGCGCCTCGGGATGGTCACGAAATGGATCGCACCGCTCAATGATTGAATGCGATGGCCGGGCGGGCGCTGGGACGCGGCACAAGCGCCGGATTGCCGATCTCGGCAAGAGCGTATTCCGGCGGAACGAGCCACGCGTACCAAGCATCGCGACGAACATACCACTGGGCGCCACTGACGGCGTTGGCCCAACTCGACAGGTCAACTACCTTGATAAAGACTTGCTGCCCCGGGACAACGGCCACATTCGTGTTCTGGCCGTAGTCAAGGTATCGATTCTGTGGTGCGATGTGGTAAGTCCCGGGGGAAACGTCACGATAAAAGGCGCCACCAGGCTCGACCGACCCGAAGTAAACCCCGTTCACATCTATATTAGCGACGTTGAGGCTTTCCGAAGGGCTCCACAGTCGATAGAACCAGATCCGGGCTTGGCCGGCCGGCGGCGGCGCAACCTCGGATGCGGGCGGAGTGGCGCAGGCGGTCGCGAATAACGCGAGCATCAAGCCCGCCGCATTGACCCAATGCCGTAACCGCAAAGAAAGCCACATCGTCATCGGCCTTTTCTTTCGCTTCACGCGCCCCGACGGGCGTCTGCCACTTTCAGGGTCGTGAACCCGCGAGTGGATATGTACGGGACGGTTACGCTATCAAGGCCGAATGAACCGAAAGCAGCGCCGCGCGCAAGGTCGTCGGGAGGACCCGGGCCGGGCCGTGAGCCGCGCTCCGGCGCAGGTCGCGGGATTGCTGCGCACCGCTCTCATCCATCAGCAAGCCGGGCGAGCCGCAGAGGCTGAGCGGGTTTGCCAGCTGATCCTGTCGCTCGACCCCGGCCATCCGCAGACGCTGCATCTGCTCGGGCTGATCGAGCATCAGCAGGGCCGCTCGGAGGATGCGATCGAGCACATAAGGGCTGCGATCGCTCGCGACGCGCGCGATGCGGCGTTTCACCACAATCTCGGGAACATTCTCCTCGCTCGGGATCGATCGGCCGAGGCATTAGAATGCTATGATCGGGCGCTCGCGCTCGCCCCGAACTCGGTCGATTCGCTCTACAATCTCGGTAATGCGTACCAGCAGCTCGGTCAGCCCCAGGGGGCGATCGCCCATTTTGAGCGAGCGCTGCGGCTTAGGCCCGAGGTAGTCGAACTCTATAACAATCTCGGCACCGCGCTGCACGATGTCGGGCGGTTCGAGGAGGCGATCGCCTGCTACCGCAAAGGGCTAGCGTTGGCCCCGAAGACCTTGGAGCTCCTCGACAACCTTACGGGCGCGTTGCGGGCCCGAAGTTTGCTCGATGAGGCGCAAGCTTGTTGCGAGCGCGCCCTCGCGCTCATGCCGGATCGCATTGAAAGTCATATCGGGCTCGGGGCGGTGTTGCAGGACCGGGGCCGGCGCGAGGATGCGCTATCCTGCTACGAGCGCGCACTGGCGCTGGCGCCCGGCCACCCCGCGGTATGCAACAATTTCGGCGTGCTCCTCGTCCAGCTCGACCGTCCCGCCGAGGCGATCGCGCATTATCAGAGGGCGCTGGCGACCCAACCCGATCAGGCTGAAACCCACAACAATCTCGGTATCGCGCTCGAGTACCTGGGCCGCTACAGCGAGGCGCTCGCTTGCTACGAACGCGCATTGGCTCTCAAGCCCGACTACGCAGACGCGCATTTCAACCGGGCCCATGCGCTCCTCATAACCGGGAATTTCGAGGAGGGTTGGCGGGAATATGAGTGGCGGTTCGCGGTCGCGAAACACGAGCGGAATTTCGGCCAGCCATTATGGTCGGGGGAGCCGCTCGACGCCCAAACCATCCTGATCCAGTCCGAACAAGGCTTCGGCGATACGCTGCAGTTTGTGCGTTACATTCCGATGGTCGCCGAGCGCGGCGGCAGGGTCGTCATCGAAGTACCGCAACCGCTCGTCCGCCTAATCCACAACGTTCCCGGAATAACCGAAATCATCGCTGCTGGCGATCCGCTGCCGCGATTTGACTGGCATTGCCCATTGCTCAGCCTGCCGCGGGTGTTCAAGACCGGTATCGCGAACATTCCCGCACCAGTGCCCTACCTTGCGGCGGATGCCGAGCGCATTGCCGCTTGGCGCGAGCGCTTGCCCAACGCCGGCTTGCGGATCGGCATCTCCTGGCAGGGCAATCCCAGCGCCGCCGCGGATTGGGCCCGCTCGGTGCCGTTGCGCTATTCCGCGCCGATCGCCGCGCTCCCCGGCGTGCGCCTGGTTAGCCTACAAAAGCATGACGGCGTCGAGCAGCTCGAATTGCTTCCGTCGGGCATGCAAGTCGAGACCCTCGGCCCAGACCTCGATGCCGGACCCGATGCCTTTTTGGATACCGCGGCGGTCATGATGAGCCTCGACCTCGTCATTTCCTGCGACACCGCGATAGCGCATCTGGCGGGCGCGCTTGGGCGGCCGGTCTGGCTGCTGTTGCCGCACAATCCCGATTGGCGCTGGCTCGCGGGGCGCGAAGACACCCCCTGGTATCCGACGGCCCGCCTGTTCCGCCAGACTCAGCCCGGCGATTGGTCCGGCGTGATCGCAAAGGTTGCGGAGGCGATCGCGAAGCAAGTCAGCTGATCTCGGGACCTAGCGCAAAGTTCCCCACAGCTGCCGGGCAACTCCAGCCCGGACAAAGTTCACGTGCGGCAATCGCGCAAGCTCTTCAGCTGATTGCAATACGCCGGATGCCAGATCGGAAACCTGCCAGGTCGCGGACCAAGGCTTCCCGGACCGCTCCGCCGGCCGCGACCAACCCACGTAAACACCTTCCTCACACCCTTCCGCTTCCCTTTCGGTCTAAATCCTTTAAGTCGCCATCTCCACCTTTTTCTGAGCGAATCCATCCGGTTGTGACCCGCTGACCCGCCTAGGTCTAAATCGTTTTTCGCTACGATCTAAACCGTTTATTCAACCTTAGATCCATCTAACGATGGATAGGTTCGTTCCGCCCTGCCCGGTAATGATGATCAACCTCTGATTTCAGAGGTCGTAACCGGGGGAGCGGCGACAGATGACGAAAGCGCAGGGCATCGGCAGCTTGGCGGCGATCGGCTGCTTTACTGCCGTTATTGCATTGCAGAGCGGGCTTTCCGCGGCGAAGGCCGACGAGATGGCGGATTTGCGCGCCAACCAGCAGCTGCTGCAACAGCGGATCGATCAGTTGGCGCAGGTGCAGGCTCAGGCTCTCCCGGAAACCAAAGCCTATCCGGGCACCGCCGGCCCGTTGGGCGCCAAGGCAACTCCGGGTGTGGCATTGGCGGGCGGCAGCTTTCCCCGGTCGTTTCTGATCCCGGGCACCGATACCTCGATCCGGGTCGGCGGCTTTGTCGACTTCACCGCACTTGAGTTTCTGCAGGGCGGTGGCAACGTCAACGGTGCCAATAACTCATCCAACGCCGGCCAAAATGGCAATCTCCCTGGGCTGCCGGTCGGTGGCCGCGCCGTCCCCGGCCCCGTTAAGACCTTTGTTCCGGCCTCGGTCAATTACGCGCCGTCGCGCAACAACGGTGTCCTCGAATTCAGCCCGCAGCAATCGCGTATCAATGTCGAAACCCGCACCCCGACCAGCTGGGGCGAAGCCCGCACCTTCTTCGAGTTCGACTGGTCCGGTTGCGACAATTTCAGCTGCCAAACCCTGCAGCAGGGCGGCGGCGATAGCCTCCTGCCGCGGCTGCGCTTTGCTTACGGCACCTTGGGCGGGTTCCTCGCCGGGCAGGCCATCTCAAACTTCTCCGACGCCGACGCCGACACCGAATTGATGGAATTTGGCGGCACTATGGGGTCGACCGGCGGCTACCGTGTTCCGCAGGTGCGCTACACGATCCCCGGTCCCTATGGCGTTGCTTTCTCGGCATCGGCGGAACAACCGTTCACCACGGTGATCACCCCCGGCGGTGTCCAGTCGACAGATTTTAATCTATCGGGCACCGGGACGTCGACAACTCCGCCTCAGGAAACGATACCGACGATCTGCAATGGCGTCGCCTGCACCGGGATTAACACGATTGGTCAGGGGGGGACGTCGGCATCTCCAACCACGTTGTCCAATCCGACGGCAACCAAAGCGCCTACCCTGACCGTTGCATCCTATTGGGCGCAGCCCTGGGGACATATCGACCTTGCCGGCTTGCTGCGGTTTTACTGGATCGAGGATGGCACGCATCTCGACCAGAAGTTCACCGGCTATGGTGGTCATATCTCAGGTGACGTGCATCCCGGCTTGTGGGGCTACAGCAAGGATGATTTCCTGTGGAGCTTTGTGATCGGCGACGCCATCGGCAACTATGCCAGCGGCGGTGAGAAGAGCCTGTTCCCGCTGGCGAGCAACTTTACGACGACAACCGCCTGCGCCGATACGATCCCGGGCAAATGTACCGGTCAGTTCGCCGCGTCCAACATCCTGGTCAGCCCGGTTTCCGCGTGGAGCGGGCAGATGGGCTACCAGCATTGGTGGCTGCCAAATCTGCGCTCAACGATCGCTGCCGGTTTCGCCCAGCAGAACGTCTCGTCGCAGCTGATCGGGCCGACACAAGCATTCGCGGTCAACAAGCAGCTGTTTAACACCTTCATCAACCTGGTGTGGAACCCGGTCGCGTTCATCACCACCGGTGTTCAGTACATGTACGGCAAACGCACCGTGGTCGCCAACGCCACCGGCAGCGAAAACGTGCTGATCTACAAGTTCCGCGTGGCCTTTTAGCCGCGCGGGACCCGCTATTTACTCGCGCCAATGTTGAAGATCATCCGGAGTAGCGAGCGATGATCGAACTGATCGAGGACTTCCCGCGCAACGTGGTCGGCATCTCGGTCACCGGGCGCGTCACCCAGGATGAGTGCCGCGACATCCTGGTGCCGGCGATCGCTAAATCGCTGCGCTGGCGTGACAAAATCCGGTTGTACTACGAAATCGGCTCACGGTTTCCGGGATCGGGGTGGGATGACCTCGATCTCGGTTTCGAGCACGCTTCGCGCTGCGAGCGGATCGCGATCGTCACCGACATCGCCTGGGTCCGGCTGACCGTCAAGGCGATCCGCTTTTTGATCCCCGGCGAAATCCGCGTCTTTGGCACCCTCGAGGCCGACGAGGCCCGGGTCTGGATCAGCGCCCGTCCGGGATCTCGGGCTGACACCGAGGCGGTGGCGCCCATCCGCGTCGTTCGTAGCCGCCCGAGGCGTGCCAGGCGCCTCCCGCCGCGACCGCAAATCGCTGCTGCCGCGGTCCGAGGCCACGCCAAAGTGCAGCCCGGCTATGCCGAGTGATTTCGCCAGAGAACGGGTGACGCGGCGCGCCGCTTGGTGCGGCAGTGTCTTGCCCGCCGCGTGATGTTGCTAATGATGCCGGCACGGGGCTGAGCGCCGTTAATGTGCCCAGAGGCGCCATCGACAAAAGCCGCGTATCGACGCAATCGGTAGGAGTTCAATGCCCGTTGCCGGTGCTTCGGGAGCTCGCGCAAACAGGAAACCAGAGCTTGCTCCTGTCCTGAACAGGCGGGCCATTTCACCACACCCTTATACTACTCGCCGAAAGCCCTCACCCCGCGCCCGGATTTGATCGGGCAAAGCCCGGCCAAGGGGTCAACAGACTAGCGCGCTTGGCATTAGCTCGGGTTCGCGTTTAACGGCGCAAGGGCAAGTGTTTCCCGCGATCATCAACTATTTGTTGCTTCGGTTCGCAAAAGACTCTCGGAACCGGCGAACTCTCCTCAGTCTTTCGATGGAGACTACATCAATCCCGCATTAGTTCTTACAACCGACAGGTATATCGTCGGTCAAGGCAGGCGCAGTCGCCATGCGAGAATTCAAGCCGCAGACCCAGATCTAAGGACTAATTATTTTTGTTTAAGATGCAGAAGTAAATCAGTAAGTCAGCCGAAATCCCATCCTACGACGGATAGTACGGCGGCTCGTCTCTCGGCCAGTATCAACCAGATGTTTAGTTGAGCCGGGCGAGGGCGTAATGACTGGAAAGTGGAATTTCGGTAGGCTGGCGGGGATCGGCGGATTAACTGCCGCAGCCGCTTTGCTGACTGGCTTGGGTGCTGCCCACGCCGATGAATTGGCGGACCTCCGCGCCAATCAGCAACTGCTGCAGCAGCGGATCGAGCAATTGGCTCAAGCTCAGGCACGCGGCGCCTCCCGCCCGGCACGACCGGCGGCGGTGTTTCGATGGGACTCGGGCTAAAAGGCGGCATCCGGGAACGCCGGCTGGCGGCGGCAGCTTTCCGCGATCGTTTCTGATTCCCGGCACCGACACCTCGATCCGCGTCGGTGGGTTTGTCGACTTTACGACGCTCTATTTCGTAAACGGCGGCGGCAATGTCAACGGCAGCAATTACGGCTCCAACTCGGGCCAAAACGGTAACCTCAATGGTCTGCCGCTGACCGGAGGCTTTGTCCCGGGCGTTGGCTTTGTGGCGTCACAGAACAACGTCCATCCGTCGCGCAACAACAACATTTGGGAGTTCAGCGTCCAGCAATCGCGCCTCAATATCGAAACCCGCACGCCCACGGGCTGGGGCGAGGCGCGGACGTTTTTCGCATTAGACTGGGCCGGATGCGACAATTTCAGCTGTCAAACACTTCAGCAAGGCGGCGGCGACAGCCTCCAACCCCGCCTCAGGTTTGCCTATGGCACGTTGGGTGGGTTCCTCGCCGGCCAGGCATTGTCGAACTTCTCCGATGCCGATGCCGACACCGAATCGATGGAATTTGGCGGCGCCATCGGCTCGACCGGTGGTCAGCGCATCCCGCAGGTGCGCTACACGATCCCCGGTCCTTACGGCAGCGCGTTCTCGGTTTCGGCGGAAAACCCGTGGACCGCCGTCATTACCCCGGGTGGTCTCCAATCCTCCGACTTCTCAGTGAGTGGAACGGGAAACTCCTTGACCCCGCCTGATGGAGTGATCAGTACGATTTGCAACGGCATCCCTTGCACCGGCGCCGGCGGAGCGCAAGCCAACCCGACCACGACCAAGGCGCCCAGCCTGACCTTCGCCTCCTATTGGGCGCAGCCCTGGGGGCATGTCGACTTTGCCGGCGTGCTGCGCTTTCAGACGTTCCATGATGGCGGTTATATCAATCAGACCTACTCCGGGTTTGGCGGCCACGTCTCTGGCGACGTTCACCCCGACTGGTGGGGCTACAACAAGGACGACTTTTTGTTCAGCTTTATCTACGGGAATGCGATCGGCGATTATGCCAGCGGCGGTCTCAAGACAATTTACCCGATGGCGACTAACTTTACCGTTACCACTCAGTGCGCGACGCCGACAGCTACCTGCAAAGGCGGCATGGCAGCGTCAAACGTGCTGTTCAACCCGGTGACCGCGTTCAGCACCAACGGCGGCTATCAGCATTGGTGGGCGCCAAATCTGCGCTCGACGATCGCGGCCGGTTTCGCCAGGCAAGATGTGTCTTCACAGCTGATCGGCCCCACTCAAGCCATCGGCACCAATAAGATTCTATGGAACACCTTTGTGAACCTGGTGTGGAACCCGGTCGCATTCGTCACCACCGGCGTCGAGTACATGTACGGCCACCGCACCGTGGTCGCCAACCTGACCGGCAATGAACACGCGCTGATCTATAAGTTCCGCGTAGCCTTTTAGTTGTTTTGCCGCGCGGATCGGACGAGACTGCGGACGACCGGCGATGATCGAACTCATCGACGGTCTTCCGCGCAATGTGGTTGGGATCTCGGTGACCGGGCGCGTCACCCAGCACGAGTGCCGCGAGATATTGGTGCCGGCAATGACCAGATCACTGCGCTGGCGCGACAGGATCCGGCTTTATTACGAGCTCGGCTCGCGGTTTCCGGGATCGGGGTGGGATGACCTCGATCTCGGCTTTGAGCACGCTTCGCGCTGCGAGCGGATAGCGATCGTCACCGACATCGCCTGGGTCCGGCTGACGGTTAAGGCGATCCGCTTTTTGATCCCCGGCGAAATCCGCGTCTTTGGCACGCTCGAAACCGCCGAGGCGCGGGCCTGGATCACGGCCCGCCGGGGATCGCGTGTGAGCATCCAAACCAGAGCGACTGTTGGATTGGCCAGTGCCCGCCCGAGGCGTGCGAAGCGGCTGGCGCAACGACCGCAAATAGCTGCCGCTGCGGTTCGCGGGCAGAAAAAATTGAAGCCCAGCTACGCCGAGTGACTTACCCAAAAAATAAGCGGGGCGGCCGTCTTACCAAATCGATCAAGCCCTAGCGGTAGGGGCGAATTTACGCGTGAAACCAGAAACGCGGAGCTCCAAGGGCGAGCAACCAAGCTCCTTTAACAATTCAGTTTAGGTTCATGCTCAATGCCGCGAGCCAGCCGGAATTTCTTGATTAAATCAACCGGTGTGGAAGGCCTGCAGATCATCTCGTTCAGATAGAATTCAGCTCGATCTTTAGATTTAGGCTGCTTCCACCTGATCAATCCTATCAACCACTGGTTTTGCAGCTGTTCGTTCGAAAGCAGCCTTATCGTCGAACCACAATTTAAACCCTCAAATCTAATATTGAGAGCTAGATCAGTAAGTCAGCCGAAATCAAATCTACGATCAGTCGAAATCGAACCGTAGGACGGATAGAACGCCACTCGCCCGTCTGCCAGCATCAACCAGATGTTTAGTAAGTCTGGGCGAGGGTATAATGAGCGGAAAGTGGAGTCGCGGCACACTCGCGGGAATTGGCGGATTAACAGCTGCAGCCGCTTTGCTAACCGGCCTTGGTGCTGTCCGCGCGGATGAGCTGACGGATCTGCGCGCCAATCAGCAATTACTGCAGCAGCGGATCGACCAGCTGGCGCAAGCCGAAGCACAGCGAATTCCCTTACCCGGCACCCAAGGTGGCGGCGCTACTTCGGGTCTGGGTTACAAGGCGGCTCCGGGTATACCGGCGGGTGGCGGCAGCTTTCCGCGATCGTTTCTAATCCCGGGCACCGACACCTCTATCCGCGTCGGCGGCTTTGTCGACTTCACCTCAAACTACTTGATTAATGGCGGCGGCAACATCAATGGTAGCAATTACAGCTCCAATGTCGGCCAGAACGGCAATCTGGTCGGTCTGCCGCTGACCGGGGGATTTGTCCCCGGCCTCGGCCATGTGGCGTCATCGCTCAATGCGCATCCGTCGCGCAATAACAACATTTGGGAATTCAGCGTCCAGCAGTCGCGGATCAATATCGAAACCCGTACTCCGACAAGCTGGGGCGAGGCGCGGACGTTTCTCGCTTTCGACTGGGCCGGCTGCGACAATTTCAGCTGCCTTTCCTTGCAGCAAGGCGGCGGCGACAGCCTGCATCCGCGCCTGCGGTTTGCCTATGGCACATTGGGCGGGTTTCTCGCCGGCCAGGCGCTATCCAACTTCTCCGATGCCGATGCCGACACCGAATCGTTGGATTTCGGTGGCGCCATCGGCTCGACGGGCGGCCAGCGTATCCCGCAGGTCCGCTACACGGTGCCTGGCCCCTACGGCAGTGCGCTTTCGGTCTCGGCCGAGAACCCCTGGACTGCTGTGATCACGCCGGGCGGCGTCCAGTCGTCTGATCTTAATTTAAGTGGTGCTGGAACCTCGACCACTCCGCCAGAAGGCGTGATCGGGCCGATCTGCAACGGCATCCCGTGCACGGGCGCTGGCGGACGTCAGGCCAATCCGACAACGACCAAAGCGCCGAGTTTGACTCTGACCTCCTATTGGGCACAGCCCTGGGGCCATGTCGACTTCTCCGGCATTCTACGCCCCCAGACCTTCCATGATGGCGGCTTTGTCAATCAAACCTTTATCGGCTATGGCGGGCATTTCTCGGGCGACGTCCACCCTTACTTCCCCGGATACCCCAAGGACGACTTCTTATGGACCGTTATCATCGGTGATGCGCTCGGACCCTATACGAGCGGCGGTCTGAGCAGCTTTTACTCGGTGTCGAGTAATTTCACTGTCACCACGCAATGCGCCACGCCGCGGCCCGGCTGCACCGGAGGGTTCGCGGCGTCGAACGTGCTATTCAAGCCCAATTTCGGCGTTGCCGCTCACCTAGGGTATCAGCATTGGTGGCTGCCCAATCTGCGTTCGAACTTTGTCGTCGGTTATGCGCAGGAAGACGTTTCTTCGCAGCTGATCGGGCCGACCCAAGCGATCGGCGTCAACAAAAGGCTGTGGAACACCTTTGTCAATCTGGCGTGGAATCCAGTCGCCTTTGTCACAACCGGCATCCAATACATGTACGGCCAACGCAGGGTGGTGGCCAATCTGGAGGGTCACGAACATGCGCTGACCTTCAAGTTCCGGGTGGCGTTCTAGCCGCTTAGCCGCGCGGATCGGACGAGACTGCGGACGACCGGCGATGATCGAACTCATCGACGGTCTTCCGCGCAATGTGGTCGGCATCTCGGTGACCGGGCGCGTCACCCAGGATGAGTGCCGCGACATCTTAATGCCGGCCATCGCCAAATCGCTGCGCTGGCGCGACAAGATTCGGTTGTATTACGAGCTCGGCTCGCGGTTTCCGGGATCGGGGTGGGATGATCTCGATCTCGGTTTCGAGCACGCCGCGCGCTGCGAGCGGATCGCGATCGTCACCGACATCGCCTGGGTCAGGCTGACCGTCAAGGCGATCCGCTTTCTGATCCCCGGCGAAATCCGCGTCTTTGGCACGCTCGAGACCGCCGAGGCGCGAGCCTGGATCACCGCCCGCCCGGGATCGCGCACTACCCTCAAGATAACAGCGCCCAGCCGGCTTCTAACCCGGACCCAACGCCCCCGCTCACTACCCCCGCGAAGGGCGCAGGAAACAGCCGCCCAACGGCAGATCGCCAAAGCTGCTTCCAGTTGAGAGCGAGGGCACCGAGAGCTGATTCCCATTTTTGGCTCACTGGCGACAGCGACCGGGGGCTGTGTGCACCCCGGCAATTGAGGGTTTTATTGCGTCGGGTTTGACGATCGGGCTGGGTGGGGCGATTGTTAATGACAAATGGGGTGGCCAGCAGCCGACCCATTGGCCGAGTTTTATCATGGAGACGATCGCAACGGCATAAAGGGGGAATAATGCCGAATATGCTCATTCGATACGCCCTTGCTGCGGCAATAGCCGGCGCTGCAACGCCAGCGTGGAGCGCTGGGATTCCCGATTTCGGCACCAAGAATTTTAGTCCCGGGAGCGACGCACCGTCCTATTTCTCAAACGAGACCGGCGCCTTTCTCGGAGCGGCAGCGAGCGAAAGCGAGGACGGCAACGATGTCCCGGGCTCAATGCAGGCGGCGGCCGAGCCCGATTACTCCGTCTCAACAGGGCCGCGTCACCACAGCCGGCTTGCTTACACCGGCAAATCGGGCTCCCGCGGTGTTGCCCGCGGCCATTCGCTGCGTTTCGCGAGCACCAAGAGCACGCGCAGCACGTCGGCGAGCCGATCCGAACGATCGGCACATTCGACAAGCGCGGCTCAGCCGGCGGCCAAAGCCCGAATGCCCCGGTCCGGGGGCGCTAAATTCGGCAAATCGGGCCCACACCACGCTTCGCTGAAGAGTTCGTCGCGCAACGGATGACTCGGGGCTGGGGGCCTGTCGGGCTGTAGAATCTATCGGGAACGTGTGATCGTCGGTCGCCAGGTGGGGTTCGCGATCGTCGCCACGGCCTAATCTCGTCCGATGACTCAGAACATATATGACGACCCGGTATTCTTCGAGCGCTACAGCCGTATGCCGCGCTCGGTGAGCGGTTTGGAAGCCGCGCCGGAGTGGCCTTCGCTGCGGGCATTGCTGCCTGATATGCGTGGTCTCCAGGTGGCCGATCTCGGCTGTGGTTACGGATGGTTCTGCCGCTGGGCGCGAGACCAGGGGGCTGCCCGGGTTTTCGGCGTCGATGTCTCGGAAAGAATGCTGGCGCGGGCCCGCGCTTTGACTGAGGGGCGTGCGGCGATCGAGTATGTCCGAGCCGACCTGGAAACCCTCGAATTGCCCGAGGGCGCGTTCGATCTGGTGTACAGTTCTCTCGCGCTGCACTACGTCGAGGGTTTGGCGAGGCTCGCCTCGATCGTGTACCGGGCACTCGTCCCCGGCGGGCAAATGATTTTCTCGGTCGAGCATCCGCTCTTCACCGCGCCGTCGCGGCCGGGTTGGTCAGTCGACGCACAGGGCCGCCGAATTTGGCCGCTCGACAGCTATTTGCTCGAAGGTGCGCGCAAAACCGACTGGCTGGCGACTGGCGTCGTCAAGCAGCACCGAACCTTTGCGACTTATGTCAACTTGCTGCTCCGGCAGGGGTTTAGCTTAACCCATGTTGAGGAATGGGGTCCGACCGATCAGCAGGTCGCCGCCCAACCCTGCCTGGCCGAGGCAAGACAGCGGCCGCCGTTTCTGATCCTCGCCGCCCGAAAGTGACCGGCGCCGCAGCAGGCGCTTGGTCAACGAAGACGCGGCGATCGGGGTGGCGTTGGACAGATCCCCGCCGGCGGCCATATAACCGATGCTATGGGGAAAGTGCCGTTTCTGAAGATGCATGGCCTCGGCAATGATTTTGTCGTGCTCGATGCCCGCGGCGACGCGATCGAGCTCGGTGCCGACGGCGTACGAAAGCTGGCTGATCGGCACACTGGGATCGGCTGCGATCAGCTGATCGTACTGGAGCCGCCGCACCATCCGCGGGCAACGCTGCTGATGCAAATTCGCAACCCTGATGGCAGCACCGCCGAAGCCTGCGGCAACGCCACCCGCTGCGTCGCCTTATTATTGCACCGCGAGACCGGCGATCGCCGCGTGCGGATTGAAACGGTGGGCGGATTGCTCGATGCGGAGATTTTGCCGGATGAGCGGATTGCGGTCGATATGGGGGCGCCGCGCATCGGCTGGCGCGACATTCCGCTCGCCCGCGCCGAGGACACCCTTTGCGTCGATATCGCGGCGGGACCACTGGCCGAACCGGTCTGCACCAACATTGGCAATCCGCACGCGACCTTTTTTGTCGAGGACGCGGATGCGATCGATCTAGGTAAATTCGGCCCGATACTCGAGCATCATCCGCTGTTTCCGCAGCGCGCCAATATCGGGGTAGCGACCGTCCGCGACTGCAGTCATCTGAGGCTGCGGGTGTGGGAACGCGGCGCTGGGATGACCCGCGCCTGCGGCAGTGCGGCTTGCGCAGCACTTGTCGGCGCCCATCGTCGAGGGTACGCCGGGCGCCGGGCGGCGGTCGAGCTCGATGGCGGCAATCTGGACATTTGCTGGCGCGACGATGGACATGTGATCATGACTGGGCCAGCGGCGCTGAGCTTTGAAGGCGGGTTTGATCGAGAGCTTTTCACCGGTGGCTGAGCCGTCGATGAATACGAACGAGGTGATCACCTTCGGCTGCCGGCTGAACGCGTTCGAATCCGAAATTATTCGCCGTGCAGTGACCTCAGCCGGGCTCGACGGGGCGATCATCGTCAATACTTGTGCCGTTACCGCCGAGGCCGAGCGGCAAGCGCGGCAGGCAATCCGCCGGGCTCGCCGGGATCATCCCTCGGCGCCGATCATCGTCACCGGCTGCGCCGCCCAGCTTGCGCCCGAGCGTTACGCCGAGATGCCGGAAGTCGACCGCGTGCTCGATAATCGCGCGAAATTGCTCGCGCAAAGCTACAGCGCGCCCGATGCGGCTGCGACGGATCTCGGGGAGACCGCGGAGCACCTGCTCTACGGTTTCGACCGTAGAGCGCGCTCGTTCTTGCAGGTGCAGCAGGGCTGCGACCATCATTGCACGTTTTGCATTATTCCTTACGCGCGGGGTGCGAGCCGCTCGGTGCCGCTTGGTGTCATCGCCGAGCAAGCGCGGCGGCTGGTCGAGGCAGGCTACCGGGAGATCGTGCTGACCGGCGTCGACCTGACCGCATACGGCTCCGATCTTCCGGGCGCGCCCAGTCTCGGGCAGATGGTGCGGCGGCTGCTCGCGGCGGTGCCGGATTTGGCCCGATTGCGGCTGTCCTCGCTCGACCCAGCCGAGATCGATGACGAATTGTGGCGGCTGATCGCCGAGGAGCCGCGGCTGATGCCACATCTGCACCTGTCCTTGCAAGCCGGCGACGATCTGATCTTGAAGCGCATGAAGCGGCGCCACGCGCGCGCCGACGCGATCGCAGTGGCGCGGCGCGCCCGTCAATTGCGGCCGGACATGGCGCTCGGGGCCGATCTGATCGCCGGGTTTCCGACCGAAACCGAAGAGATGTTCCGCCACAGCCTCGATCTCATTGCTGAGTGCGGGCTCGCGTTTGTCCATGTGTTTCCTTACAGCCCGCGTCCCGGTACGCCCGCCGCGCGCATGCCCCCGGTCCCCGCCGAAGCGATAAAGGACCGCGCGGCCCGGTTGCGGCAGGCCGGGGAAGCAGCTCTGGCAGCTGAACTTAAGTCGCGGATCGGCAGTAAATCCGATGTGCTGATCGAACAACCAGGAAAAGGGCGAGCGACTTTTTATGCACCCGTCGAGTTTGCTGGCGGCGGCGAGCCGGGCTCGGTGCAGCGCATGCGGCTCGTCGACAGCACTCGGCGCAGCCTCTTGGGAGTAGCGGTCGAATGAGGTTCTGGCGGCGCAATGTCCCGACCGAGCCGGCGCCGGATAGCGACGGCCCGGTCACGATCGAGCAAACCGGCGAACGGCATCAGCCCGCACCCGAACCGGAGCCCGCGGAAGAGACGCCGCCATCATCTCAGCCTGACCCGACCCAGCGCGGGCAGCCCGCCGGAAGTGCTCAGCCTCAGGGATGGCTCTGGCGCCGCCTTGTTCCGACCGAGCCCGCACCGGAAAAAGAGGAGGTGCCGGAGCCGCTTCCTGTCCAAGACACGGAACTCCGGGAGCTGGAACCCGAACCGGCGGCCGAGGAGCAGTCGCCCGTAAGCGCGCCCGCCTCGTTCGAGACGGGATCGACCGCACCGCCGGTGGCGGAGCCTCTGCAGCGACAGCCTTGGTTCTGGCGAAGAGATATTCCAGCGGAGCCGGCGCCGGACAAAGAGGTGCCTCCTGCCCCGCTCCCTCCCGAGGCCGGGGCGGAACTACGCCATCCGGAGCCTGAAGCGGAGATTGCACCCGCGGCACCCGCACCTGAGCCCGAGCCGATCCGAGCCGCCGCGCCGGAGACGACCCCGGAAACCGACCGGCGCAGCTGGTTCTCACGGCTTCGGGCAGGTCTGTCGCGCAGTTCGGCGCGGCTCAACGACGGCATCAATACGATCTTCAATCGCCGCCGGCTCGACGACGAAGCGCTGGAGGAACTCGAAGAGCTGCTGATCTCGAGCGATATGGGCGTTGGCGTTGCGGGCGAGGTCGCCGAGGCGCTGCGCAGCACCCGATTCAACCAGGAGGTCTCCGCGGAAGAGGTGCGCTCGGCGCTCGCCGAGCAGGTGATCCGCCTGGTCGAGCCGGTCACCCGTCCGTTGCGCATCGACCGCGCCCGCAAGCCGTTTGTGATCCTGGTGATCGGGGTCAATGGCAGCGGGAAGACTACCACCATCGCTAAGCTCGCCAAACAGTACCGAGACCAAGGGTTGAAGGTCGTTCTCGCCGCCGGCGACACCTTCCGCGCCGCCGCGGTCGAGCAATTGCAGATCTGGGGCGAGCGCACCGGCTGCGCGGTGGTGGCGCGTCCCGCCGGATCGGACGCCGCCGGGCTCGCCTATGACGCACTGGTGCAGGCGCAAGGCGAAGGCGCCGACATCCTGTTGATCGACACTGCCGGCCGATTGCACAACAAGGCCGATCTGATGGGCGAATTGCAAAAGATCGTCCGGGTGATCAAGAAAGTCGACGGTGCCGCGCCGCATTCGGTGTTGCTCGTGCTCGACGCGACCACCGGCCAGAACGCCCACGCCCAGGCCGAGATCTTCCGCGAAATGGTCGGGGTTACCGGCATCATTATGACCAAACTCGACGGCACCGCGCGCGGCGGCGTGCTGGTGTCACTGGCCGAGAAATACGGCATCCCGATTCACGCGATTGGGGTCGGCGAGACCGCCGATGATCTGCGCCCGTTCGAGGCTCGCGCCTTCGCCCGTAGCTTGGTCGGGCTGGAGCCATAATCAACCGCTCTATCGTGTAAAGGCGCTCAGAAACCGGGCGGATTGATGCGGGTGGTAAAGTCGCGCGAGGACTGCGCCTCCTGGTGGTGCTGCAACGCCCAACGGATCGACGGGAATGCAAGCTCGGACCACGGAATCTCATCCCACCCGAAGAGGCCGACTTCGAGGCTCTCCGGCCCGGCGGAAACGGCCTCGTCCAACAGCCGGGCGCGAAAGATCAGCTGCACTTGGCTGATGCGCGGGATGTCGTAGATCGCCAGCAGCCCCTCGATTTCGATCCGGGCGTTCGCCTCCTCCCAGGCCTCGCGTTCGGCGCCGGAACTTGCTGATTCGTTGAGTTCGAGATAGCCGGCGGGCAACGTCCAATACCCGTAACGCGGTTCGATCGCGCGCCGACACAGCAGTATGCGCTCACCCCAGCGCGGCACCGATCCGACCACGATTTTTGGATTATCGTAAAGGATGTAGCCACAATCAGCGCAGATCATGCGCTCGCGGTTGTCGCCCTCGGGAACGCCGCGCACCGACGGCCCGCGCAATTCGGGGTCGTTCGCCATCTCCGATCCTATCGACCCATGACCCGCCATCAGAGCGGGCTGCGCGGTGATCGACAAAGGATGTAAACGCGGCAGAGCAGCATGGCAGTCGGCTTGTAGTTCCGTTCGACATGCCGATCATAAGCGGCAGGCCGAACGGCGGCAAGCGAGCCTAGCCCCGAAGCGTTTCCCGTCAGACAGCGGCAAGCGGGTCGACTTCTTTCACTTCAGCGATGCTGGCGCCACGTCAAGGGTATAGGTGACATCCTGGATGAACGGGGGATATTTGGGGTCGAAGTTCAGTCGTAGCGGCGCAATAACCGGCGGCTTCTGAATTTACTGAAATAAGCGAACGTCGCCGGGGCAGTTCTGGGAGTTCTCGCCGCTCTGCGCGACGCCGTCTCCGCAAGTGGCCAGACATTCAGGGTAGTCGGGGAAGCTTTCGCCGCGGCTGACCTCACACACCCCGTCATTCCAATGGGGCTGAGGGAATGGCGGCGTGTTCGGCCACAAAGCGGGCTCGCCACGATCACCCAGGGCAAACGGGAACCAAATGGTCAGGACCCATTGGGTGCGATCAAAGGTCCGGGTCCAGCCCTGGTCCTCGAATATCCGACCGAGCGGAGGAGCATTGGCCAGGACGTTCAGGCTCGCATAATCGAATTCGCCGGGATCGCTCGGGCCGACCCGTGCCGCGAAATAGACCAGCGAGGCCAGCGCCTACTTCTGGTCGTAGAGCAGCCACACACTGGAGAGGCCGCGGGCCTGCGCTGTTGCCAGAATGGCGTCGACGCTCGTCAGCAATTGGAAGCACCATCGGTTCACTTCTTATTCCTTCCATTCTTATTTAATTTCATGTCGATCACGGTTGGACGCCTTTATTGCTTTAAAGGTGGTGTGATCAGTTGTTAATGCTTTGACAGGAAAAACTGACCGATTCTTTGCGAGAAGTCCTTACGCGGAGCTTGATTTTACCTTATGGTAGGCTTAATTTTGCCGGAATAAGAACATAATCATCGGGGGCGAGGGGTGGGGTTTGTCTTCGGCGAGCATGTTATCGACGTGGCACGACGCGAGCTTTGGCGTGGCACCGTGCCCGTTGCGATCGAGCCCCAGGTCTTCGATGTTTTGATTTATCTGATAAAAAATCGGGATCGCGCGGTCAGCAAGGATCAAATATTGGAGGCCGTGTGGGGCGGGCGGATTGTTTCTGAATTGGCCCTGACGACCCGCATCAACGCCGTGCGCAAGGCGGTTGGCGACAGTGGCGCGGTGCAGCATTTGATCCGCACTTTGCCCCGCAAGGGTATCCGTTTTGTCGGAGACGTCCGAGACGAACAGTCAACGGCGCCCGCTTCGGAAACAGCGTTCGTCCAAGCATTGGCGGGACCGGCGACAGCGCTCCGCGACAGCCCCTCCATCGCGGTGCTGCCATTCACCGATATGAGCGGTGACCCGGAGCAGCAGTATTTTGCCGACGGCATGGTCGAGGAGATCATTAACGCACTGTCGCGGATCGGCTGGCTCTCTGTAATCGACCGCAATTCGAGCTTTACCTATAAAGGGCGAGCGGTCGATGTGAAGCAGGTCGGGCGCGAACTCGATTGTTCGCTATGTGTTGGAAGGCTCGGTTCGCAAGGCGGGCAGTCGCGTTCGCATCAGCGCGCAATTGATCGAGGCCACCGGGGAGGCGCATCTGTGGGCCGATAGCTTTGACGGCTCCTTGGAAGACCTCTTCGATCTTCAGGACAAGGTCGCGATAAGCGTTGCCGGTGTTATCGAACCAACGTTACAAGCCGCCGAGATCCGCCGATCGGCAGACCGGCCGACAGCCGACCTCACCGCATATGATCTTTATTTGCGCGCACTATCGCATGCTTATTCATGGGAGAAGAAAAGGATTGTTCAGGCGCTGGTGCTCCTTGAACAGGCCAGTGAACGCGATCCGAATTACGGTCCCGCGCTAGGGCTGGCGGCGAGATGCCATGATAAGCGGATGGCTCAGGTTGTGGGCTGGGCAAACGGAAACAGGAATCAGCCATTTCGAAAACCCGATTGGCGCGACTTCGAGGATCAGCTGCGAAATTTCCACCCGCCCCGGTTCTCATTGCGCCTATTCACGTTGCCGCAGGCGCAGGCGGTGATGGCGACAATCACAGAGGAATCGCGATTCACCCTCGACTCGGCACTTCTCGGGGATTTGAGCAGGGTAATTTCAAAAGACGGCAGAGTTTCCCCGGTCGATATCGGGATCACGATGCTTGCTTTGCACGAACTAGCTCGGGATCGCTTAGACACCGAATTGACTATCCAGCAATATCGGTTAGCTGGTGGCGCCGAGGGTTTGCTGACAAATTACCTGCAGCAATCATTGGAGCGCTACACGGCGACGGGGCGCGACGCAGCATTATTGGCGATGCTGTCGCTCGCCGACCCGACCAGCGATCGGCGCTTGGCGGAAGGCAAATCTCCCGAGCAATTGGCGGAGGCGGCGCGCAGCTCGATCGGGCAGTTCCGGCCGGTGCTCGCTTATCTTGCCTCGCCCGCGGTGCGAATTCTGGAAACCTGGTCGCCGCCGGAGTCTCCGCTCGAAATCCGCTATCGGCTGCCGCATGAGCGTCTGATTTCGCCCTTGCGGCGTCTGTCCGGCCAGCTTGTCGCAGAAGCGGATCGTGTTCTTCTCGATTTTCAACAGGCGTTGCAGACCTGGATCGCTCGCGGTAAGCGGACGCGGGATCTGCTTTCCGGCCGCGAGCTGCGACAGGTTCAAAGTGATCGCGACACCATTCTGGCGGGTCCTACCGCCGGAGAACGCACCGAGTTTTTGGAGCTGAGCCTACGCGGGCGAAACCGACGGTGGGTTTTAGCCGGGGTTGCCGGCGTCGTCTCCCTCGGGCTCCTATTCTGGGGGACAAAACTCTACGTCGATTTTCAACACCGGCAGGCGCTGGCGGGCTGGGGCTTGCCCGGCGACCTCTACGACCGCCAGACCCAGTTGCAGGATCTCCGCATCGGTGTCCCGATAACCCAGCTGGATTGGCTCAGGGCAAAGCTCCACGCTTTGGAGGTGACCAGTAACTCGCCTCAGTTAGCCTTGGCATTGCCATCATCGCTCGAGAAGCTTGCCTTGCATCTGAAAGGGCGCGGGGATTTGAAGGGGCTCCCGCTGCTTCCTGGTGTCACCACGCTCGATCTCAGCAACAGCAGCGGGCTCACCAGCCTCGCCGGGCTCGACAAGCTGCCAAACCTGACCGCGCTCAATCTCAGCCACATCAGAGGGCTCACCAGCCTCGCCGGGCTCGACAAGCTTTCTAAGCTCAATTCCCTTGATCTGAAGTCGATACCATCAACAGCGGCTCTCATGCCTGTTCACGACTTACCTCATCTAAACGCAATAGAAATAACAAGTGTGAACATAACTTCTCTGGCGTGGATGCCGAAGTCGGTCAGTGTTCTTTGGCTTGACCACATCGGACAATAGTTTGGGGGGCAGTGGGGAGAGATGCCAAATCCGCGATTGGATCGTCAGCGCCGGGCGGGGCGTGAGGCGACTTCGCCGGTGCTGTCGTCGAGGAGGAGGGGGAGGTCGTCGCGGCTGTTGCGGTAGCCCTGGTCGAAATCGAACAGGCCGGCGATCGAGCCGGCGAACTGGTCGAACGAGGCTTGGCCGGCCGGCGCTCCGCCCGGATGGTCGAGCGAGTCGATCTGACCCGTTTGCCAGTTATCCTCAATAAAGCGCAGCACCGAGGTGGTGTCGATGGTCGCATGGTCGACGTAGTTGCGCTTTGCATAAGGCGAGATCACCAGAAAGGGTAGGCGCTGACCATAGCCGCAACGATCATTAAACGCGCCGGCCGGCGGCGGAACCGTGGCGCATATGCTGTCTTCCACGGGATCGTTCGAATGGTTGACGATCGGCGACATGACGTGGTCGTACCAGCCGTCGCTGTCGTCATACGTGACGATGATCGCCATGTTGGGCCAATACCGCGATTGCTGCAATCGATTGATCGTGTCGACCAGGAATGTCTGCTCTGCAAGCGCATCCGAGGTCATCGGATGGCCGGTCTGGTTAGCCGGCGCCTTGATAAAGCTGACTGCAGGCAGGTTACCGGCATTAAGCGCCGCCCAGAACGCATTGAGATCGTATTGATGGTTGGCCTGGTCGCCTTGACGGCCGATCAATGCGGTCGAGCTCGGTGGCAGATGATGCGGGTTGGCGGTCGAAGGATAATACTGGAACGGATCGTAATGCTCGTCATAGGCCGCGGTGCAACCGGCGTGCGTCGCCGTCGAGCCGGGCTGTGCCGTGAAGTCGCCATAAAACCAGCCCCAGCTGATGCCCTTTGCATTGAGCAGATCACCGACATTGTGGCCGGTCATTATCACCGAGGCGGCGGGCTGGCCGGAAACCGGCGCCGAGCGGCAGTCTTCGAGAGCGGAGTTGAGATTGGCGATGACCGAGCCGTTGCGGATGACGTAGCTGGTGGCGCCGGTTTTCAGCACGTTGCCGGGCTCGTAGGTCTGGTGCGTCTGGCCGGAGATCAGATTGAGGTGACCCATGACGGTTGTGCCGAACTCGGTGTCATAAAAATTGTCGCTCATCGCATAGTGCTGGGCGTAGTTCCACAATGCCGTAACCGTGTTTCCATCGTAGTAGCCCATCGCGATTCCGGCTGGACAGGCGACTTCGCCGCCACTGGCCGCAGTCGCGGCAGCGCTGGTGTATTTGGGAAACGCATCCATCAGGCCGTAGTCAAAGGCCTGCTGTTCGGCCTTGTAGGCATTGCTGTTGTCGCAATCGAGCGCGGCCTGGCTGCGGTCGAGGCGGAACGGGTTGATGGCGCTCGTTCCATTTGCCGGATTGCGGGCATTGGGATTGTCGGTCAGCAACACGCCTTGCGGCTGACCGTCGACCAAGGTGCCGAGCCCGTTGACCGTCGGCGTGTCGTCCTGCGCCTCGAATCGTGGCTCTCCCGGCGGGTTGAGGGCCACCGGATAAGTCGCAAAATAATGGTCGAACGAATTGTTTTCCTGGAAAATCACGACGAGATGCTGGACCGGCGTCGTGCTCGCCGGCGGCGCTGCGGCTGCAACGGCGGCACTGGCGGCGAGGAGAACGAGGCTCGGCAGGAATGTGCTTCCGATCGTCTTCATATGTGCTGCTCTCAAGCGATTTTGCGGCGATGCTAGGGAGCCGCGGTTGCGGTCTTGTTACAAAATCGTGTTACTTTTGTGGCGCTGGCGCATCGGGTTCGCATGCTGGCGCGCTCCACAAACTCCGGCGAGGGTCCATGTTCAAATCAGATGCGCGTCAGCCTTCTCGTGAGCCTCACCGTTTCCAATCACGTAAATCGTGCGAACGCATTGGTCTTAGCATCGGTAGCAATCGCGTGCAGCCAATTGATCGTGTTAGCGACCTGACAGATATAGTCCGGCCCCTTGGAATCGGCGATTGACGGGTGCGATGAGATCAGATGATCGTCAAGATTCATCCCCGGCCCTTTGCATTCCTCAGAAATCCTTATCGGGGGACCATTGGGGCCAGCGGCGAGCGGCGTCAGGTTAAAGGTCCAGGTCCCCGAATGCTGCCCCGTGGGCGATAGATCCCTGATGTAGTACGCCTCGTTCTGGGTCAGCTCGCCAGGTACGGCGTTATTTGGCGAGACCGGCAACGGCCGGTTGCTGCCGTATTGCGCATAGACGCAGATAATGTCGCCGTTCGCCAAAACATATCCAGGCTGCGGATCAGCCCCATTCCAGCCTGGCAGGCCGGTGCCGGCAACCGTGAAAGCATTGCCGCCGCTGGTATTGGGGACCCAGGTTATGCTGTTGCCGCCAAAGAAAATGCCGGTGCCGGCAAACTGCCCGTCGGTGCTAATCGCCGGATTGGTATTGCCCTTCCCATAGGTTCCAATCGGTTGCGCATTGCTTGTGTTCGATATTCGGTACAGATGGAGATAGCCGTTGGCGCTATTGCCCTTATGAATTGAATGGTTGCCGATGTGATCACAAAACGACATCCATGCGGTGATAAAAGCCGTCGCATCAGCGTTGCCGCGCAACACCGCCGGCATCATACCGCCACAGATATAGGCCATCTCCCATTCCTGCATTTCGGTCACGCCGCCGAGGCTCGAATTGTAATTGGGCTGCCACAATCCGCGCCGCTTGGCGTAATCCGCTGCCGCCTGTGAGCCGTAGATTGCGGCGCTGACGGCGTTAAGCTGCGCCAGCGCGAGCCTTGGCTGGTCGTCGGCGTGCTCCAGCAGATATCGCTGCAGCTCGCTGCCGTCCGAAAAAACCGGATTGGCCGGGTTCCCAGTCGGGTCATGCGAACACACAAACGCCGCCTGTTGGATATCGCGGTTGGCCCAGCCGATCCCGCGGTACTGCCCCTGGCACATGACATTGCCGTAGCTCTTATAGGGGTAGGGCGGCGACGGCGCACCTCCGGACCATTGCTGATAGCCAGTGACACAGTTCGCCCATTCGACGCCGTAGTCAAAATATTGTAGCTCGCCGAACCGCAAAAAAGCCCAATACCAGAAATTCGGCTCGTGTGTCGGATCGGAGAGCCCCGATCCAGCGATCCGGGGAGGCGAGCCGTAAGGGCCCGGAGTAATTTCGGTTCCGCCAATCGTGGCGGGGAGCCCGGCGTAACGCACACCCGGCCCATTCATCGGCGGCAGGCGGTCAAAGCTGCTCGGCGAATTGCTCTTAAAGTCGCAGCATAGCGTCCCGCCCGACAGGCCAAAGATGCGGTTCTCCTTTTCGGTCTTGGCGGATTGGACGTAGAAATCCCATCCGCAAAACGTACACATGAGCCCGACTTCTATCGGAGGGCCGTAGTCGTCGATCCCTGCCGTCCGCACCGCGCCGACATTGTACGGGTTCCAATCCCAGTTATAGCCGGTGTCCGGAATTTTCCCGATCAGGCTCATGTCCATCGGCATAAAGAGGCCGGTGGATTGCCAGTAAGCTTGATTGATCTTGGCCCGCAAGGTGGTGTCGGCGGTTATCGAGCCCGTGCCTTGAAAGAAATTGTATTTGCCGTCCTTGGTCGCGATCTGAAAGCGCGTGTAGGGAGACACAGCCGGAAGTGGCACGAAAGATCCGGTGCCAACCTCCGTATAAGTTATCTCATAACCGATAAAGCTTGAGGAATACGCAGTTAATCTAGAGGTGAGTGGGTCACAAGCAAAAAATTCAAGGCTGTTACTTCTCCCGGTGATTGGACTCCCGCCTGGGATTGTGCCTGCATTTACCGGCGGCAATGAAGTTTCGGTTATCATGCCGGGAAGGATGTTCCCTGCTTGGCCGCCGCTCCAATAATCGTTATGCCTTTTACTTTGCAAATTTTGATTTGACCAATAAGTCATGCTCTCCGACGATATCGGGCTGGGAACCGAGGCGCTGAGCCGATACGTGCCGCGCAAGCCCGGCGCGTCGCCATTCGACGCGCTAATTTGGTAAGACATATCATACTGCCCCGTCAGCGTCTTGCCGTCGTGTATGCCTGCCGCGGCACCGTACGAGCTGATATGATTGGACGCGAGTAGGATCCTGTTCTTAAAGCCGGATGCAGGGTGAACGCCAACCCAATAGGTACCGCGCCCGCCGTAAGTCCCATTCGGCTCCGTCGATGTCAGCTGCTGGTTTAAATCGTTTCCGGTGCCATCGGGGAAGATCACCCAGGAATTCTTAAACCCCGACAGCGGGATCGGGTTCGCCCCGATATCGGTGATGGTGAGGATCGTGCTCGCCGGGTCGTACGACGCGGTTACTGTCGTCCCCGTCAGCAATTGGCCAACATCGACGTTGGTGACCGTCAGTACGTCCCCTGTGATCGAGCCGGTGAAACGAGCACCATTATAGTAATCGACGTTATTAAACGGAAACCATACTGGATTGAAGACGGCGCCGCCGCCTCCCGGATTGATACTCCAATTAAGTCCGGTCGATGGCGAGCCAATCGATGGCGGCTGAAACGAAATGAAGGTCCGAGCGCCACTCGCGTAGAAGGGATTGCGGATTTCTCCGAACCAGCGGAAACCGCCGAGCTCGCCCGAGGCGTTGTTCATCGCAAAGACGCGATGGGTAACGACGAGCTGCGTGTCAGCCCGACCCGTATTGCCGACCGAGCGGGTCATCTTGGTCTTGATCGTCCACCGGGCGCCGGCCGCCCCGTCCATGTCCTTGACGGCGTAATAATTGTTGCCGTCATTGGCGAGCGCCGCATAAAGATTGACATTGCGCCCATTATTGGTGATCGGGGTCGTCGGCGTGATCCCGTTGACGACGAGACCTTGGGCGTAAACTTCGCCGAGTGTGCGGCGCGATGCGGCTGGCCAAGCGCCGGCCCCCCCGTCCGAAATCGTCACCGTTACCACTGCACCTCGGGCCAGCCTCAACCCGGCTGGCGGTAGCAGCGCGTAGGCAAACCATTTCAGGCTGCCATCGGGCCAATAGGTTTGCAGCCCGTGCGAATAACGCCAGGTTACGCTACCTACCTTGAACGAGGGCGCGTGACCGGCAGGGATGTCACCGGCACGAAACGGCTGCCCATAGGTCTGCGTCGGCACGCCGCCCGCGATCGAGCCGTCCTGGACCAATGTGATCGTGGTTGGGAAGGTGCTCGCTGCCAGCGTCGCTTGCGATGCATATTGCAGACCCGGACCGGACTGGTTCACGTAATAATTCGGCACATTGCTTTTTCGCCGCCGGTAAAGGATATCGGCAACCATCATTGACGCTTGCGCCGCGGTCGAGCCCGACGGCCCTGGTAACGAAGATGCACCACGAGCTAAGCGGGCCGGCCCGAGCTGAGAAAGACCCGCCGACGCCGCAGCACTCGTCAGCAGCCGTCGTCGCGTGATCCTGCGCATGTCATTCCCCCGATGTCATGCCGGCCGTGAGGACGGCATCAGCGATTACCAACGCCGCGCCAGCGGGCTGGCTCAATCTGAGAATAGGCTGGGAGTCGTGTGAAACACATTTTCAAAATTTGGCCCAGCGCGGTGTCTCTTTATGCTGCCCACAAATGATGTGGAGCAAAGTCGGTTACGGTCATCATCAAACGGTATCGCTTTTCAACCCTTGCCCTTTGCTCGGACGAGCCAACTCGCTTGAGAAGCTTCGTGCATATCGATGAAGTCTGGATCCGGCGTAAGCATCCAATTTGGAACTTTGCGAACAAGCGGGCAAACGGGCTCTGAGGGCCGGTCAATTGCCTGGTGGAGCCGGCAGGCGCAGGCCTCTAGCCAGGGGCAATATAGTCCAATTCTCGCGATACCCGCAGCTCAACTGCCATAGCTCAACAGGCTAGGGCGGAGAAATCGTCTGTCCAACGGCACCTACCGTGATCGTCGCGCGAGCCGAGAGGATCCGACCACCATGGCGCGCCCCATTCCCCGCACCGATATAGTCGAGGCCCCGAGCGAACGGTTCTTTGCAGCTTGATGGTAGCTAAAGGCGTGGAAACCGACACACTCCCAGCACTTGAGGCCGTCGCCGATGAGCCGGCGTCCCGGCCCGATGTCATGCTGGTGGCGGCGCGTTCCAAGCGTGCCGAAACCGGGCATCCGTGGATTTATTCGAACGAAGTTCAGATGGACGCGGACGCGCGCGTTCTCGCCCCCGGCACGCTTGTCACTTTGCGGCGGCCTGACGGCACCGCACTCGGCGTTGCCATGTTCAACCCGCACAGCCTGGTGGCCGCCCGTTTGCTCGATCGCGATCCCGCCCGGACCATCGATAGGCGCTTTTTCGCTCGCCGGCTGGAGAGCGCCCTGCGATTGCGCGACCGGCTCTTCGCGGAGCCGTTTTACCGTCTGGTTCATGCCGAGGCGGACGGGCTGCCGGGGCTGATCGTCGACCGCTTCGGCGACGTCCTCGTGGCCGAGTTGAACGTCGCCGGCATGGTCAGGCTCGAGCGGGTGGTCCTCGATGCTCTCGTCGGTGTCCTCAAACCGAGCGCGGTCGTGTTCCGCAACGACAGCCCGGTGCGGGCTCAGGAAGGGCTCACACCCGAAACCCGAGTGGCGTTCGGAGGCTTCGAGACCCGCCTGCTGCTGCGCGAAAACGGAGCCTTATTTCCGGTCGACGCGCTGGCCGGTCAGAAAACCGGGTGGTTTTTTGACCAGCGGCGCAACCGCGCCTTTGTCGCCGGTTTGGCGAAAGGCGGCGCGCGCGTCCTCGATCTCTATTGCTACAGTGGCGGATTTTCGATCCAGGCGGCCCGCGCCGGCGCCGCGGAGACGCTCGGGATCGACCGCTCGGAATCGGCGCTTGCTCTGGCCGGTGAGGCCGCCGTGCTGAACGGTGTCGACGGGATCGCCAGCTTTCGCCGCGGCGAGGTCTTCGCGGAAGCCGAGCGGCTCGCGACAGATGGGACGCGCTTTGACATTGTCGTCGCCGACCCGCCGCCTTTCGCAAAATCGCGCAAGGACACCCCTGCTGCATTGCACGGCTATCGCAAACTCGCACGCCTCGCGGCGACACTGACGGCGCGCGGCGGCTTTGTATTTCTGGCGTCCTGCTCGCACAATGTCGCTGAGGCCGATTTCGCCGAGGCGGTACGGCGCGGTCTCGCCGATGCCGGCCTCAGTGGACGCATTATCCGCACCGCTGGGGCCGGGCCCGATCACCCGGTCCATCCGGCATTGCCCGAGACGGCCTATCTCAAGACATCGACACTTTTTCTTGATTGACGGGCTCGCGATCAATCGCGGCGATGCCGCGCGCCGGGACGGGCAAGGTAATGCGGAATTCGGTGCCGGCGCCGGTGCTGGCGACCAATGTCAGATCGCCGCCATGTGCGCGGACCAATTCGCGGGCAATCGCGAGCCCGAGTCCGGTGCCGCCGGGGCGCGCCGAGCCGTAAAACGGCCGAAACAGATTTTCCCGCGCCTTGGGCGGCAGACCCGGACCGTCATCGGCGATCGCGATCGTACTCTTCCTATTCTCGCTAATCCCGGAGACGCGCAGCCGGTGGGCGCCGGCTTCGAATGCGTTGCGCGCCAGGTTCGCGAGCACGCGGAAAAGCTGGTCGCGATCCGCCTCGATCTCGAAATCGTCCGGGAACGCGCGATCGATTGCGAAGTCCTCAGGCGTTCCGAGCCCGCTTGCGACTTCGTCGATCAGCGGCGCCAGCCGGAAGCGGCTCCGTGACAAAGGAGCGCTGTCCTCACGCGAGAAATCCAGCGTGCGGGTGCACAGGGCCGCCGCCCGGTCGATTGCGTCGATCAGCCGGGGCAGGATGCGGCGCACTTCAGGCGCAGCACTCGCCGTCAACCCGTCGGTGACGAGGCGCGCCGTCGCCAGAATGTTGCGCAGATCGTGATTGATCTTGGTGACCGCGGTGCCGAGGGCGGCCAGCCTCGCGCGCTGTGCCAGCGCACGGCGCACGGTCTGCTGCATCGTCGCAAGCTCGCGCTCGGCAACGCCGATCTCGTCTTGGCGGCGGCTTGCGACGATCATCCGGCCGACATCCTCCGGGTCCTCGCGAAACGCCATCATATTGGCGGTAATCCGCCGCATCGGCCGCACCAAGAGCCATTGCAGGCTCAGATAAACCAGGCTCGCGCTGAGTAGCGACAGTCCGATCGACAGTTCGAGCACGCGTATTCCAAAATCCCACATCTCGCGGCGCAACGGCGCCTCGTCGAGCAAAACTTCTACGGTCGCGCCATTCCCGGCCGGCGATGGGCCGATCACCTGCAGCAGGCGGTTGTTGCTGCGCGACAAGGCCATCAGAGAGCCGCGGATCGCCATCACCATATTCGGGTTGGTCAGGTCGATCGTCTGGTCGGGGTGCGGCGACATCGGCCGGTCAAGCATCAGCACGGTACCGTTCGCCCCGTGCACGATGACCTCGTGCGCGCCGACCCGGGCAAGGAGCTTATCGACAAGAGCCTGGTCGAGCCGGCCGGTCGGGCTCGCCTCCAACGCCAACGCTGCCAGATCACCCGCAGCCAGATGATTTTCGAAATAGGTCATGCGAAACCGCGCGACCGACGGCACAAAGATCAGCACCTCGCCGAGCATGACGAAGAAGACGGTAAGCACCAGAAGCCGAGCCGAAAGGCTTTTCAACAGCAGGGGAACCGTCCGTTTAACCGAGCTTCGCAAGGAACCGTACAATCCCGCGAGTACGCGGCGAAAACAATGTCGGCGTGTAAAAAGCGGCGGCGGCGCGCTTACCCGCTTCCCCGCGCGTCGGATAGGGGACGATCAGGTTGGCGACGGCGCCGATCTTGAGCCGCTGCGAAATCGCCAACCCCCAGGGCATGATCAGATCGCCGGCGCCGGAGCCGAGGATCGAGGCGCCGAGAATGCGGCCATTTCGCCGCGTAATGATCTTTGTCAACCCGATGGTGTCGCGCTCGGTCTGGGCTCGGTCGTTCTCGGCGAAAGGCCAGGAAACCACGCGTATCCGATCGCCGAACTGTTGCCGCGCCGCAGCTTCGGTCAATCCGACCTGAGCGAGTTCGGGGTCGGTATACGTCACCCACGGGAGCGCGCGGTAATCGACCTTCGCCGGCAACCGGAATAGCGCGTTTCGGATCACGATGCCGGCCTGATACAGCGCGACGTGGGTGAATTGCGGGCCGCCGGCGACATCGCCCACGGCAAAGGCCTTGCGGTTTGTCGTGCGCAAGCGGGCGTCGACAACCACGCCGTGCGGGTTGGTGGCAATCCCGGCTGCGGGCAGATCGAGCGCCTCGACCGTGGGCCGGCGGCCGGCGGCGATCAGTAAATGCGAGCCGGTGATCCGCTCCCCATCGGACAATCGAATGGTCAGACCGCCATTCTCCCGCGCCGCGGATGCAATAGTAACGTGCGGCCGCAATTCGACCCGCTCGCCGCTCAGTCGCTCGCTCAGAACACGCACCAGTTCGGGGTCGTCGCGCGGCAATAGCGGGCCGAGATCGAGCACTGTCACCCTCGCGCCGAGCCGGTGATAGGCCTGCGCCATCTCGAGGCCGATCGGCCCGCCCCCGATCACGATCAGATGCTCGGGCAGCTCACGGTTGGTGAAGACTGTCTCATTCGTCAGGTGCGGCAGCTGAGCGAGACCAGGGATCGGCGGTATCGCGGGATGCGATCCGGTTGCGACAACAAACCGTCGCGGCCGGATTTCGGACCCGTTCGCGCAGACCGTGCTCGGGCCGGTAAAGCGCGCCTCGCCCCGGATTACGGTAACACCGAGGCGCTCGAACCGCTCAACCGAGTCGTTAGGCGCGATGGCCGCGATGACTTGCGTGACACTGTCGGCGATCGCGCCGAGATCGACCCGGGGCGATTGATACTCGAGGCCGAGCGCCGGAGCGCGGCGCCAAGATGCTGCCAGACGAGCCGAAGCAATCAGCGATTTTGACGGAATGCAGCCAAAATTGAGGCAGTCTCCGCCCATCGAGCCGCGTTCGATCAGGACGACCGCGGCTCCCAGCTGAGCCGCGCCGGCCGCGACCGCCAAGCCGCCGGAACCGCCGCCGATCACGCACAAATCCGGTGTCAGCACGGCCTCATGCGCGGGTCTTGAGCTGCCGCCGCTTGTACCACACGGGAACTAACGCAAGCAGGGCGAGGCCGATAATCGGCGCCAGCACAGCGGGGCGAAACAAGATCTGCAGATCGGGTTGTTCGACGACTTCACCGAGCCCCTCGCCGAGGCTCGCATACACAAAAGTAGCCGGAATAATCCCGATGAATGTCGCCGCGAGGAAAGTTCGCAGGGTGACGCCGGCGAGAGCGGGCACGAGATTGACGAGCCAGAACGGAAACAGTGGCACCAACCGCAACACCAGAAGGTAACTGAAGGCGTTCGCGCGAAACCCTGCTTCGAGCTTATCGAACCGCCCGGCGCGCCGGACCAAGCCGGTGAGCCCGGCGCGCGCCGCAAGGAAAATGCAGGCCGCACCCGCGGTTGCCCCGATAACGGCGCAAGCGCCACCGAGCCAGGTGCCGAACAAATAGCCGCCGGCGATGGTCAGAATGGCGCCCCCCGGAACCGACAATGCCACAATCACGGCGTAGATCAGGACGTAGACAAGGGCCGCGCCGGCCCCCCAGCGAGCAACCAAGCCGCATAACCAGGCCCTATTCTCGGCCAATGCCGCGAAGGTCAGATACCGGTGGCCGCCA
The DNA here is from genome assembly GCA_963777435.1 of uncultured Alphaproteobacteria bacterium. Classification (GTDB taxonomy): domain Bacteria; phylum Pseudomonadota; class Alphaproteobacteria; order ATCC43930; family CGMCC-115725; genus AP-15. The sequence continues at coordinate 217,014 of CAVZQT010000002.1, read as the reverse complement.
AACACAACAAAGCTGATGCCGGCCACTACCAAGACCGCCAGCGGCATCAGGCGACGCAATACGACGCCGGAGGATCGCGTTGCGGTGTCCGGCATATACGCGTCCGCAAGACCAAGCAAACCGCGAGATTACCATCACCGGCGAGCCCCGGCGCTCACCTTCGCGTGAGGGGAGGGGTTCGCCAACACACGTAGACCGTGTTTTGGGAATTCATGGTTAATCTGCAGGGTATTTATTGCAACGTTAGCAAAGATCAGGCATTATCTAGGTGCATCGTGTTGTCTCCCTGAAGGTCCTCCGGACGATGCAGATGGGTCCCGCCTTTTCCTCCGGGGCGGGTAGGCAGGAGCCCCGGCCGTGATGGCCGGGGTTTCGCTCACGAGAGGCCGCGTGCTTGAGCCGCCGGCCACACGCCACAGGCGCCCGCTTTCGATCAGTTGGTAAATCACCAAGGCGGGCACGCCGATCGCGAAATCCCGCGCTCGCTTCAACAGTGAAAGACCTAGCGCAACATCAGGCGCCAGGCCAAAGCCCGCGCCAAGTACGATGTAGGCGCCCTCCTGCACCCCGAATGCGTTTGGCACCGCGAACGCGATTGAACGCACGGCGTAAAGCAGGCTCTCGATGACCAATACAACCCCAAAGCCGCGCGGCCTCCCGATAAGCTTCAGCGCGAGCCAGATTTCGGCCGCGGCGGCGATCCAACAGACCAGATGCAAAGCAAAGCTGGCCCATATTCCGGGCGAGCGGGCATAAATTCGGCCGATCGCGGTGTGTAATGTACTGGCGCCGGCTGCTGCTTGTTGCGCCCGGCCGCGGCCGAGCGCGTCGGCAAAACGCTCGAGAAATTTGAACCCTCGACGTTGGGCGATCAGAAATCCGCACGCCAGGCAGCTGGCAACAGCCAAGCCGATGGCGACGGGCCGCGTTGCCTGGGCGTGCGGATCGAGACGCAGTAGCCAAAGAAGCGCGATCGCGATGTAGGCGAGCTGGGCAAAAAACTCGAGGTTGACATCGACGATGGTGCTCGCCGCCGCGTCGCTACTCGACGCACCGGCGACGGCAAGGGCGCGTGCACCGAGGACATAACCGCCGACTTGGGACAGCGGCAACACCTCGGAGGCCGAGATCCCGGACCAGCCGGGCCCAGATCGCCGCCCATGCCTTGGTCTCCGGCAGCAGGGCCCACCACGCGATTCCCATCAGCGCAATCAGCGCCAATTGGATTGAGCAAACAGCAGCAAAGCCGATCGGCCCGACCGCCAATAGCGAACGGGCCACCGCAGCGGCGCCAAAACGGACGACGAGTGCAGCGATCACAGCCAAGCCGATCATACCGGCGATGACCGAAACCGCCTTCACGCCGGGCCTCAAGAACGGTGCAGCCAAACGCCATGCCGCACGCCGGCGAGGGCTAGCACGGTCAAACTCGGGCGATAACAGACCTTCGGGGTAGGGATTATCTCTTCCCAGAACCGCAGCTTATGCTGGTCGGTTCCGATCTTCATGCCGGCGCCGCAGCTCTGCTCTGCCAGCGCAGCAGGCGATGTGCTAGACGCATAAGGCGGGGCACGACTTGTGGCCGGAGCAGCCGCGGGTCGTAGCCGCTCAGACGTCGATCGTTCTCTGACAGGCAGATTTCCAGTAGCTCCGCCGGCGAGAGATCGACATTACCCACCGCCTTGCTGCCGTTCAGGGTGAAGTTGTTGTCCTGTGGGGTCTCGGAAGCCCCGGCTGCGCCAGCAGAACCGACGCCGCGGGCAATCCCGATCCGCTCCCAGATCAGAAATCCCCATACCGCAAGAACCCTGAGCAAAAACCAGGGCCGGCGCCATAATGGCAGCCGCCGCCGGTGCCAGGCCGCCCAATTGACAAAAAACAGGATGTGGCGACCTTCCTCTTGCATTACCGGCTCGAAAGTCTCGACCAGCGCCGGCGGGAAAAATCCGGAGCGCTTGGCCAGCGCGAACAGGCCAAAGGCGAAGAAGCTGTCGATGCACTCGCTGAACCCGGTGACCATAAAGGCCCATTCGGCATCCCGCGGCCGCTCGTACTGCGGCTCCGGGGCGAGGCCAATCCCGTATGCCTGAACAAGGTTTGAGAGAACCTCTTTGTGCCGCCCCTCCTCGAAACCATCGAGCTCGATGGCCTCCCGCAACAGTGGGTCAGAGATTAGTTCGGCGTAGCTTAGCACCCGCTGGCGCGCCTTGCCTTCGGTCTGCACCGCGATGTCCCAGATCGGGAGGCTAACGAGGCGGTTGCGCGCTTCGGGCTCGAGCGCCGGCCAATCGACAACTGCCGGCTTGTAGCGGTTATGAGTATCGAGCAGCATGCGGCAAAAGGCGATCTTATGCGCGTCGCTGCCGGGCGGGATCGGGTCCACGCCGGATGCCCTCCATTCGCGAGCGGCGCGATCGGCCGCGTCGACCGGCGCGTCATTCAGCATCGCCCATCACCCAAAACCCCCAATTTGCCGTTTCCGCCCGCAAATGGCCCACCGAGTGCCGCCGCTCAAGGCGAACGGCTCAGGAACGAGCGCAGCCCAGCCCGTTGACTTGGCCCATCCGCTGCCCTATTTACCCGGAAATCCTAGCAACCCAGGGGTCGGAGCCGAGCGCCGTGAAGCGCACTTATCAGCCAAGTAGGCTCGTTCGCAAGCGCCGTCACGGCTTCCGCGCGAGAATGGCGACCGTCGCTGGCCGCCGGGTTTTGGCAGCCCGCCGGGCAAAGGGCCGCAAGCGGCTCTCCGCCTGATCAGGGTGTTGGAGCCGCGAGGCGGGGCGGCAACCCATCGCACGGTCGGCAAACTTGCGACGTTAAAGCTTCGGGCGGACTTTCTGCGAGTGGCCGCGAGCCAACGTAAGGCGGTGACGCCCGGGTTTGTCCTGCAGGCCGCACCGGCTCCGATCGATGCGGAAACCCAGGGGGTCCGGGTCGGGTTCACGGCGAGCCGAAAAGTCGGGAATGCCGTCGCACGCAACCGCGCGAAACGCCGACTGCGAGCCGCCGCAAGAAGCATCTTGGCGGATAGCGGGAAACCGGGAACCGACTACGTGTTGATCGCGCGATCATCCACGGCAGAACGGCCGTTTGCAGAACTTTTGACTGATCTGGTAACAGCTTTGCGTCGGATTGAGCGAAATTCTCCGCGACACCGCGACAGCGCACACGGAGTGCGCGAAATAAAGCGGGGAGTGGGATGAAGCGCTCCGCATGCGGAAGCGTCGTGAGCGCTGCGATGCGGGCTGTCATTCGCGCGTATCAGCTGATGCTCTCGCCGGTGCTGCCGCCTTCCTGCCGCTTTTTGCCGACCTGCTCGGATTACGCGATCGAGGCCTTGGCCGAACACGGGCCGCTGCACGGCGGAGCTTTGGCGATCCGCCGATTGGCGCGCTGCCATCCTTGGGGCGGCAGCGGCTATGATCCGGTACCGCCCGGTCTATCCGCCGCGGCCGACCGCGATCGTTGGCATGTTTGCGCTCTGCGATGAATTTGCGCTTTGCAATGAAATTGGCCGGTCCGGACTGAAATGGAACAGCGCAACCTGCTGATTGCGATCGTGCTGTCGGTCGGGATCTTGATCGGTTTCCAGTTTATTTTTCAGCGGCTGCGCCCGACGGTGCCGCATGTTGGCCCCGAGGCCACTTCGCCGACAACCCCGGCGACGACACCGAGGCCGCAAGCCGGCGCGCCGGGAACCAATGCGCCGGGAGCGGTCGCGACAAAAGCGACGCAAACGGTGGCGGAGGCGATCGCCCGTCAGCCGCGCGTCGAGATCGCCACGCCGCGGTTGCACGGCTCGATCGACCTGAAGGGGGCTCGCTTCGACGATCTGACGCTCGCCGATTATCACGAAACGGTCGACCCAAAGAGCCCCGAAGTCCTGCTGCTGTCCCCGCCCGGCACCGCCAACCCTTATCTCGCCGAGTTCGGCTGGGTTGCGGCCGATCCCGGATCGGTGAAAGTGCCGGGTCCCGACACCGTGTGGAAGGCTGCGGGTGGCCCGCTGACGCCGTCAAACCCGGTCACCTTGACCTGGGATAACGGTCAAGGGCTGGTGTTTACGCGCACGATTTCGGTCGATCCCGACTACATGTTTACGGTGCACGACGAGGTGCACAATACCGGGAAGGAAGCCGTCAAGCTGCTGCCCTATGGCCTGATCAGCCGTACCGGCACGCCGCAAGTTGCCGGTTACTATATCCTGTTCGAAGGACTGATAGGCTATCTCAACGGTTCATTGCAGGAGGTCAAATACTCATCTCTGAATAACGGACAGCCGCTCGATTTCAGCTCGACCGGCGGATGGCTGGGTTTCACCGATAAATACTGGTTGACCTCGCTCATTCCGCAGCAGACCGAGCCGATAAAGGCGAATTCACGCGCTCACTCGAAAATGGGGTCGAGCATTATCAGACGGACTATCTTGGCACGGCAACTACCGTGGCCCCTGGCGCCACCGCCGGGACCTCGACCCGCTTTTTTGCCGGCGCCAAGGAACTCAACTTGCTGGAAGCCTATAGTGCGTCCGGGATTCCTTTGTTTGAATATTCGATCGATTTTGGCTGGTTCTGGTTTTTGACCAAACCGATTTTTCGGATCTTACTTATCCTCGAACATTTCCTCGGGAACTTTGGTCTGGCCATTCTACTGTTCACACTGTGCGTGAAGCTGCTGTTTTTGCCGCTCGCCAACAAATCGTATCAGGCGATGAGCAAGATGAAGCTGCTGCAGCCCGAGATCCAGAAACTGCGCGAGCGCTTCCCGGACGACAAGGCGCGGCAGCAGCAGGAGATGATGGCGCTCTACAAGCGGGTCGGCGCCAACCCACTGGCCGGCTGCCTGCCGATCGTGATCCAGATCCCGGTGTTTTTCTCGCTTTACAAGGTGCTGTTCGTCACGATCGAGATGCGGCACGCGCAGTTTTTCGGGTGGATTCATGATCTGTCGGCGCCCGATCCCACTTCTTTTGCCAATTTGTTCGGCTTGCTGCCGTTCAACCCCGCCTCTATTCCAGTGATCGGGTCATTCTTGCTGATCGGAGCGTGGCCGCTGATCATGGGAGTGACAATGTTTCTGCAGCAAAAGCTGAACCCGCAGCCGGTCGACCCGGTGCAGGCGCGGATGTTCATGATACTGCCGGTGGTGTTCACCTACATGCTTTCGCATTTTCCGGCCGGTTTGGTGATCTACTGGGCGTGGAACAACACTCTTAGCATCTGCCAGCAATGGCTGATCATGCATCGCGCGGGAGCGGCCTAGCGGCCGAGCGCCGATGGCGGAGATTGATCCGGCCGAGTTTTATCCCCCACGCGATATCGAACCCGAAGCCATCGAGTTGGGCCGGCGGCTGTTCGCTCGCGAGGTGGGATTTGTCGCCGGCGCGGCCGAACCTGCGGCTCTGCCGCCGGAGGGTCTCCCCGAAATTGCCTTTGCCGGCCGCTCAAACGTCGGCAAGTCCAGTCTTGTGAACGCGCTAACCGGCCGGAACACGCTGGCGCGCACCTCGAATACGCCGGGCCGCACCCGCCAACTGAACTTCTTTGACCTGGCAGGCGAACTGATGCTGGTCGATTTGCCGGGCTACGGTTATGCCGACGCCTCGAAAGCGGCGATCGAGCGCTGGACCGGGCTGGTGCGCCGCTATCTGCGGTCGCGGGCATCGCTGCGCCGGGTGTGCCTGCTGATCGATTCCCGGCACGGCATCAAGGAGCCCGACCGGCCGATATTGCAGATGCTTGATCAGGTCGGCATTTCGTATCAGCTGATCCTGACCAAGACTGACAAGCTTCGCTCGATCGAATTAGCCCCGACCGCGGAGCGGGTGGCGGCCGAACTCGCGGCACACGCCGCGGCCCATCCCGAAATCCATTTGACGAGCGCCGAGAAAAAATACGGCATCGCGGCGTTGCGCGCGACATTGGCCGCGTTCGCATCGTCATCGTCCTCGCTGCTCTTTCCCGCGATGGCGGTGTCCGAGCAACCACAATAGAGTGCCAAGCGCCATGTCTTCGAACCCAAATCCCTGGACCACCGCCGCCGAGCCCAATCCGCAGGCGAAAGCGACGGTGCTGGCGGAGGCGCTCCCCTATATGCGCCGCTATGCCGGCCATACGCTCGTCGTCAAATATGGCGGACACGCGATGGGCGAAGGCGGCGAGTCGTTTGCGCGCGATGTCGTTTTGCTGAAACAGGTCGGCATCCACCCGATCGTCGTCCATGGCGGCGGGCCGCAGATCGGTCACATGCTAAAACGGTTGGGCATCGAGAGCCGGTTTGTCGACGGGCTGAGGGTTACCGACGCCGAGACGATGGAAGTCGTCGAGATGGTCCTCGCCGGGACCATCAACAAGCAATTGGTCGCGTCGATCAATGCGGAGGGCGGCTGCGCGATCGGCCTCTCGGGTAAAGACGGCGGGTTGATCAAGGCAACCAAGGTGGTGGCGCACCGCAAATGCGAAGGCGGCGTCGAGACCAATGTCGATTTGGGCTTTGTCGGCGAGCCGCAGCATGTCGCGGTCAACGTCCTCGACACCTTTATCAAGTCCGACATCATCCCGGTCGTGGCGCCCATCGGCGTCGGCGCTGACGGCGAGACATACAACATCAACGCCGATACCGTCGCCGGCGCGGTCGCCGCCGCGGTCAAGGCGACCCGGCTGTTATTGCTGACCGATGTCGCGGGCGTTCTCGACGCCGACAAGCAGTTGGTGTCGGAAATCACCGCGGATGCGGCGCGGCAGATGATCGCCGAAGGCGTCATCTATGGCGGAATGATACCCAAGGTCGAAACCTGCCTCGATGCCGTCGATGGCGGGGTCGAAGCGGCAGTAATTCTTGACGGACGGGTGCCGCACGCGATCCTCCTCGAATTGTTCACCGACACGTCGGGGGCCGGCACCCTGATCCGGGCGGGCTGAGGGGCTCCGCGATGGTTGCCAAACCGGGCCGCGAATTGCACGAAATCGAGACCTGGATCTTTGATCTCGACAACACGCTCTACCCCGCCTCATGCCGGCTCTTCGACCAGATCCACGACCGAATGCAGCGCTTTATCGCCGAGCGGCTGGGTCTGTCATTGGAACAAGCGCTGATCGTCCAGAAGAGGTATTTCCGTGAACACGGGACGACGATGCGCGGCCTGATGACGGTCGACAGGGTCGACCCGCACGAATTCCTCGCCTATGTGCACGAAATCGATCTCGCCTGTGTGCCGCCTGACCCCGTCCTCTCCGCAGCACTGGAGGCGCTACCGGGCCGCAAAATCGTCCACACCAATGGCTCTGTAAGGCACGCGGAGCGGCTGCTGGCCCACCTCGGCATTGCGGGATCGTTCACCGGCATCGTCGATATCGTCGACGCCCGGTTTGAGCCAAAACCGGCCTTGGCCGGCTATCATGAATTGTTGCGGCGCCACGAGGTCACGCCGAACACCGCGATTATGATCGAAGACATGGCCAAGAACCTGATCCCGGCGGCAGCACTCGGGATGACCACGGCGTGGATGCGGGGCACGATCGATTGGGCGGCCGCCGCCTCCGAGGGCGACCATATCCACTATGTCGTCGACAACCTCGGCCATTTTCTTGCCCAAGCGGCGTCGCTCGACCCCGCGTTAATCGAGGTATCCGACCGATGACCGTCGCCGATACGATCCGGCAAAAGCTGACTGCACGGTTCTCACCGACACAGCTTGAGATTATCGATGAATCGCATCGCCACGCCGGACATGCCGGCGCCCGCGAGGGGGGCGAGACGCATTTTGCGGTGACGATCGTCTCCGACGCCTTCGCCGCCCATAACCGGGTGGGTAGGCAGCGGCTGGTCTATCAAGCACTTGCCGAGGAATTGGCGACCCGCATTCACGCCCTATCGCTGACCACCTTGACCCCGGATGAACACAGACGATAGCGCGGCTCGTTGACCCGGTTCGCTTAGGTCAGTAGGCCGCCTCGGCGAGGAACGCGCGCAGTTTATCGGCGGGGGCGTCCTTCATCACAAACGCATCGCCAATACAGCGGGGCAGGATCAGCGTAATCTTGCGGTCACGAACTTTTTTGTCTTTGCCCATATGCGCCAAGAGCCGGTCGGCGGAGACGCCGGCGAGCCCGATATCCGTAAGCCGCGTCGGCAGGCCGGTGGCGGCGAAATGGCGGCGCACGCGATCACTATCCTGATCGGGCGAGAGCCCCAGCCGCACCGCGAAATCAAAGGCCAGCACCATCCCCAAGGCCACCGCCTCACCATGCAATAGCCGGCTCGAAAACCCGGTTTCCGCCTCCAACGCGTGGCCGAAGGTATGGCCGAGATTGAGCAATGCCCGGTCGCCCTCTTCGCGCTCGTCGGCGGCCACCACCGTCGCCTTCATTTTGCAGCTGGTGACAATCGCATGGCGCAGCGGGTCGGGCTCCAAAGCGCACAAAGCATTGCCCTGGCGCTCGCACCAGGCGAAGAACTTGGCGTCGCGGATCAGCCCGTATTTGACGGTCTCAGCATAGCCCGCCAGCAATTCGCGCCGTGGCAAGGTCGACAACACGTCGGTGTCGGCAAGCACGAGGCGCGGCTGGTAGAAGGCCCCGATCAGATTTTTGCCGGCGGCCGTATTGATCCCGGTCTTGCCCCCGACCGAGCTGTCGACCTGAGCCAACAAGGTCGTCGGGATCTGCACAAAATCGATGCCCCGCAGCAATGTCGCGGCGGCAAACCCGGTCAGATCGCCGACCACCCCGCCGCCCAACGCCACCAGCATCGACCCGCGTTCGATACCGCAGGCGAGGATCTCGTCGGCCAGCCGGCCAAAATGGTCGAGGTCTTTGGTCTCCTCGCCGGCAGGCAACACGACCGTGTGCTGGTCGATGCCAGCTGCGGTCAGGCTGGCCTGCACCGGCGACAGCCAATCACGCGCGACGTTCGCGTCGGTTACAACGACCGCGTGCCGGCGGCGCATCAGCGGCAGAATCTCGCCGCCCGTCTTTTCGATCAGCCCGGGTCCGACGACGATGTCGTAACCGCGATCGCCCAACGCCACTTGCAGCCGTTCGGAACCGGGATTTGTCTGCCCCGTCATTGCTGGCACTCCACCGCAGGCGGCGTCAGCGCCCGAGGGCAATCGCTGAGCGCGGCGATCGCCCGCTGGACCGTCACTTCGGCCGATCCGTCGCCGCTGTCGATCGTCAGGTCGGCCTCGGCATAGATCGGATGACGCCGTTCGATCAGTTCCGCCAGGATGGCGCGCGAATCGCCCGCCTTTAGCAGTGGCCGGTCGGCGCGACGTGACACCCGCTGTACTAACGTGTCGAGATCGGCGCGAAGCCACAGCGATATTCCACGCCTGCGGATATACTCGCGGGTCAACGGATCCATAAAGGCGCCTCCGCCGGTCGCCAACACATGCACCGGCTGTTTCAAAAGCCGCGAGATGACCCGGCGTTCACCGGCGCGAAACACCCGTTCGCCGCGATTGGCAAAAATCTCCTCGATCGTCTCGCTGGCGGCAGCCTCGATCTCCTGGTCCGAATCGAAGAACGGGAGGGCGAGCCGCATCGCCAAACGCCGGCCGATCTTGGTTTTGCCAGCACCCATCAACCCGACCAATACGATCGTCCGGCACGGGACAAAGCGCCGCAGCCCAAAGCCGCGTATCTCCAATTCGAGCGCGTCGGTCTCCACCGCGATCCTCTCATCGAGAATGCCGCTCTTTTTCGCGGCTTCCCGGCACGGTAGTAGCATATCGTGCGGCCGGGTCGTCAATCGGCGGTGCCGATATGGCCCGTCAATTTGGGCCGGAGGGGTTCGGCCAGCGACTTGCGAGCCGGGGGCATGGGCAAGCTGACCATTGGGGTGATTGTCGTCGTCATTTTGGCGGTACTCGGCGGCGCGGCCTTTCTTGCATTTTGGAACCCGCCTGCGCCGTCGGCGCCGGTGCAAAAGGTATTGCCGGATGCCCGCTTCCCGAAGTGAGCGGGTGGACGGCGAAAATGCGCCAACCCCCGGCTTATCGAAATATCTCGAAGCGTTTCTCGAAATGCTCGCGGCCGAGCGCGGTGCTGCACGGCTTACTCTCGCCGCCTATCGCAACGATCTGCGCGATCTCGAGCGCTTCCTTGTCTTGCGCAGAACTGCCATCGAGGACGCGGACGAAACGAGCTTGCATGCTTATCTCGCCGCTGCGGCGACGACGCGGCAATTGGCGCCGCGCAGCCTGGCGCGGCGGGTTTCGGCAATCCGGCAATTTTATAAGTTTTTGATCGTCGATGGAGTGCGCGACGACGATCCGACGGTTGGTCTTGACAGCCCGCGCCTCGGCCGGCCGCTGCCCAAGCTCTTATCCGAAGCGGAGGTCACTGCTCTGCTTGCTGCCGCCCGCGACTGGGCCGGCGACGAGGGCGTCCGGGTGCTTTGCCTCCTCGAACTCTTGTATGCGACCGGATTGCGGGTTTCGGAATTGGTGACCCTGCCATACGCCGCGGCCCGGCGCGACCCGCGATTTCTGCTGGTGCGGGGAAAGGGTGGACGCGAACGCGTTGTGCCCTTGGGCGAGCCGGCGCGCCAGGGGCTTGCCGCCTATCTCGAACGGCGCGGGCGGTTTATGCCGGATGACCGACCATCGCCTTGGCTGTTTCCGTCGCGCGGCGGCGCCGGACATCTCACCCGCCAGCGATGCGGCCAATTGCTCAAGGAATTGGCCGCGAAGTCGGGGCTCGACCCGGCACGGCTGTCGCCGCATGTGCTGCGGCACGCCTTTGCCAGCCATCTCCTCGACCACGGCGCTGATCTGCGCAGCGTGCAGCAGATGTTAGGGCATGCCGACATCGCGACGACGCAAATCTATACGCATGTCTTGTCGGACCGGCTGCGCCAGCTGGTGCAAACGGGGCACCCGCTCGCCCGGCGGAAATGATGCGCCATATCCTCGATTTCGAGCGGCCGATCGGTGAGCTCGAGGGCAAGATCGACGAGTTGAGGCACCTCTCGACCACCAGCGAACTCAATATTGCCGAGGAGGTCGGCAGGCTCGAAGCGACGGCGGCGCGCCTGCTGCGCCAGACATATTCGCGGCTGACGCCCTGGCAAAAGGTGCAGGTTGCGCGCCATCCGGAGCGGCCGCACACCCTCGACTACATCAGTGGGCTGATCACCGACTTTATCCCGCTCGCGGGGGACCGGAGTTTTGCGGAGGACAGGGCGATAGTCGGCGGCCTCGGGCGCTTCCGCGGGCGCAGCGTCGTGGCGATCGGCACCGAAAAGGGTGCGGATACCGAAAAGAGGCTTCTTCATAATTTCGGGATGGCGCGCCCGGAGGGCTACCGAAAGGTGCAGCGGCTGATGCGGCTCGCCGAGCGCTTCCGTCTGCCGGTGCTGACCTTTATCGACACAGCCGGCGCTTATCCCGGGATCGATGCCGAGGCGCGCGGCCAGGCAGAGGCGATTGCCCGCGCGATCGAGACCTGCCTCGACATCAAGGTGCCGCTGGTTGCCGCTGTGATCGGCGAAGGCGGTTCGGGCGGGGCCATAGCACTTGCCGCCGGCAACAGCGTTCTGATGTTGGAGCACGCGATCTATTCCGTGATCTCGCCGGAGGGCTGCGCCTCGATCCTATGGCGTGACAGCTCGCATGCCCCCGAGGCGGCGGACGCCCTGCGGTTGACCGCGCAGGACCTGCTGCGGTTGGGGGTGGTGGACCGTGTCGTGCCGGAACCGCTCGGCGGCGCGCACCGCCTGCCAAAGGCAGCGATCGAGGCGCTTGGCGAAGCGATCGACGAGGCGTTGCAGCCGCTTGTCGCCGTCGAGGGCGCACGCTTGCGCGCTCAGCGGCGGGAAAAATTTCTGGCAATGGGCGGTCGCGGCCTCTGAAACGGTGGTCGCGTGGCATTGGATCGGGTCCGAGATCGGATCATTGACGGCACATCCCCCCTCCCCACATTTAGCCCAGCGCGACGGCGCCCCTCAGAGGGCGCTGGGAATGCGCCGGCGCTTCTGATTGGGGGAGCGCCGCTTTTCCGCAGCGGAAGGCATGGCATTCATGACGCCTCAGGAAAAAGATCTGCTGACGACCCTGCTCGCGCGCCTGAAGAATACGGCGAGCCAGCCGAAGGACCCCGAAGCCGATGCGTTGATCCGCCAGGCCGTCGCTGAGCAGCCCGACGCCCCCTATTACCTGGCGCAGACCGTTCTGATCCAGGATCTGGCCCTGCATCAGGCGCAAAACCGGATTGCCGAACTCGAACGGCAGCAGACCGATGCGCAGCAACAGGCAGCGCAGCCGGCTCATACCAGTTTCCTCGGGAGCCTGTTTGGCTCGCGCCCACAGCAGCCACCGGGCCCGCCCACGAGCAGCGGCAGTGTCCCCGCGGCCGGGCCGTGGACCCGGGCACCGCAAGTCGCCGCCGCACCACCGGCGCAACCATACGGCCAGCCCTATGCGCAGCAGCCCGGTTACGGTCCGCAGGGCGGCTACGGCCCACAAGGCGGCTATGGCCCGCAGGGTGGCGCTGGCGGCGGGTTTATGGGCGGTGGTGGCGGGGGCAGCAGCTTCCTGCGCTCGGCGGCCACGACAGCGGCTGGCGTCGCTGGTGGCGCGTTGCTGTTCCAGGGAATCGAGTCGTTATTCGGCGGTCACGCCGGGGGTGGATTTCTCGGCAATCAAGCGGGGATGACGCCGGGGCTCGGCGAAAGCGTCGTAAATAATTACTACGGCGACGCCGGGGCCGGGCAGGGCGGCGACCAGGATTTCTCCGGTGGCGGCTATGATCCGAGCGGCGGTCAGGATAGCGGCAGCTTCGACCCCAGCGGCGGCGGCTGGGATAACAGTTCCGATCAAGATTTCAGCGGTGGCGGGGATCAGGACTTCAGCGGCGGGGGGGATTTCGGCGGCGACAGCAACCAGTGCTAATCGCCAATCGATCGTTTGACGCCCCTCTCCGCCAGACATTAGTGGCCGGCGGCCGGTCAGATAATTCCGGCAGTGCGGAACTCGGCGATTTCGGTTGCCGAGTAGCCGTGTTCGGTGAGGACGGCGTCGGTATCGGCGCCGAACTGCGGCGGCGGGGTCTCAATGCTGGGCCCGCCATGGGCGAACTTGAACGCCGCAAGCGGTACACCAACCCGACCGTCGATCCCGGGAGCGTCGGCGAAATAATGGAACACGCCCCGGGTCTGGAGATGCGGGTCGGCGACTGCTTCGGCCATGGTCCGCACCCGGGCCGCCGGAACGTGCCTTGCCTGAAGGTAGACCTCCCATTCGTCGGCGGTTCGCGTTTTGATGATATCGGCGAGCACCGCCGCTTCGCGGGCGCGGTCGGTCTCGCGCGCCTCGTTGTCGTGCTTGATCATGTCGGATCGCTCCAGCACCTGCCATAAGCGGCGCTGTTGCCCAAGATTGCTGGCCCCGATCATCAGTAAGCCGTCCTTCGCCTCGTAACAGCTGTTGGTCGCAAAAGGCTGCTTGTTGCCGTGCGGGCGCGGCTCGGCGCCGTTGCGCAGATAGCCGGTCAGGTGCGAGCCCATCAGCATCATTGCGACGCCGACCATCGCGAGGTCGATGTGCTGACCCTTGCCGGTGCGCTCGCGCTGAAATAAGGCGCTGGCGAGCGCGAAGGCGCCCATCGTGCCGGTCGCGTAATCGACCGCCGGTGCGCCGAACTTGATCGGATGCACCTCTTCGGTTCCAGTCATCGCCATCAGGCCCGAGGTCGCCTGGATGACGTGGTCATAGGCGGTCTGCTCGCGGCGGGGCCCGTCCTGGCCAAAAGCCGAGATCGAGCAATAGATCAGCCGCGGGTTGATCTCGCTCAACGCGGCATAACCCAGCCCCAGCGCCTCGAAAGCGCCCGGTCGAAAATTCTCGACCAACACGTCGGCGCCGGCGACCAGCCGCTTGAGAATTTCGCGGCCTTGCTCGGTCTTGAGATCGAGCGTTATCGAACGCTTGTTCGAACCCTGGGTCAAAAACGAGGTGCCCATATGCTGGCGGTTCAAAGCGCGGTCGGTGCCGCCGTCACGGCTCTGGTCGGGCTCCTCGGGATGCTCGACCTTGATCACATCGGCGCCGAGCACCGCCAGTTGATAGGCCGCGAACGGGCCTGCCAATACATGGGTAATGTCGATGATGCGGATGCCTTCGAACGGTCGGGTCATGGCAGGCTCCTGCGCGTCTGCGATTTGTTATGGCGAGCTTAGCCGATCGGGGTCGGCCGGTCTTCGCTCGAAATGAACCAATATTCCCCGTCGCGAGCGCAACTGACCGGAACCATCTCGTTATCCGGGGTCAGCCCAAACGCCGTGTAGCCCAGCCCTCTCAAGAGAGCGAAGGCGTCGCCGACATTGTGGCCGGCGCGCGCCAATTGGTTGTTTAGTAATTCCAGCACCAGCACCGGGCGAAACCGCCGCAAGGTTTTTTCGCCGCCGCGCAGCAGAGCCAACTCCCAGCCTTCAACATCAGCTTTGACAAAATCGAGCCGGTCGAGCCGAAGCGCGTCCGCGACCGCATCGATCGTCGTCAACGCCACGAGTTCCTGGGCCACACGATGCCAGCGTTCTTGCGGCCGTCCCAAATGCGACAGCCCAAAGCCGAAGCTGCCGCGTTGCTTGACCGGCACGCTCAACGTATCGACGCCGCAGGCCGCGCCCAGCGCCATCGGCACCACCGTCACGTTGTCGAGCCGGCGCAATGCCACTGCCGCGCGCAGGATCGCCCGCGCATAGCTGCCGGGTTCGAACGCATAGACATGCCCGGATGAGGCGGCCCGCGCGAACAGCTTGGTGTATTGCCCGGCATGCGCCCCGACATCAAAAACCACCGCGGAAGCGGGAACGAACCGCGTGAATAACGGGAAAAGATCGCGGTGATGCTGCTGCGTTGCCGCCTTGAACAGGTGCGCGGCAAAGCTGCCCGACAACCGCCAGCGATAAGGTTCGATATGCACCGGGCGACGACGATCAGCGATCGAGGCGAAATTTTGCGATCAGATCCCAGTCGAGTTCGAGGCCAAAGCCGGGCCCTTGCGGCACCTCGATAATGCCGTTTTTGATCGACGGGCGATTGCGGATCATATTCGCCCATAGCGGATCGCGCTCGGGATCGGGAAAACACTCGACATAGGTTCCGTGCGGCACGGCGGACAACATATGGAGCGAAATCTGCGGCTCCTCGTGATGCGCCATTTCGATGCCGTGGATCGCACACATCGCCGCGGCGCGGCGCCACTCGGTGATGCCGCCCGCCTCCGAGGCATCGAAATTGACCAGATCGACGGCCTCGGCGGCGATCAGCCGGCGGATGCCATGCGCGCTGATCTCGCTCTGCCCGGCATTGATCGGGATCGTCGTGCGCCGGCGCACCTCCGCCATGCCGAAAGCGTCGTCGTACCAGTGGCAGGGCTCCTCGAACCAGCGGATGTCGTATTGCTCGACGAGGCGAGCGAAACGGACGGCTTGCGAAGTAGGCCAGCCGCGATTGGCATCGACCGCGAGAATGAAGTCACGCCCGGCGCCGGCGCGGCAGGCGGCGACACGCTCGGCGTCGGCTTCGGCCGCGAGCCCGCCGACCTTGACCTTGCAGCCGGCCACCCCGGCCTCACGCAGCCACTGCATCTCGCGCGCCAGATCCGCCGGGGTCTTGCCGTCCTCGTAATAGCCGGCGATCGCGATGATCGGCAGGCGGTCGCGAAACCCGCCAAGCAAAGTCGAGACATTGACGTTGAGCGACTTGCCGAGCAGGTCCCACAACGCGGTGTCGACACACGCGATCGCCTCCATGACGAGTTTGCGGTCGCGGTTGGGGTGGGCGATCGGGAACATCTTGGCCCATAGCCGCTCGATCTTTGCGGCGTCCTCGCCGATCAGCAGCGGCGACAGCTCGTGCTCGACGATATGCGCGATCGTCCGGCCATGCGCGCGGTTGTCGCCGTTATAGACCTCACTGACGAGCCCCTCCGAAGTGTAGATGCGGGTGATGACCGTGCAGCGACTGTCGACGCGATAGCCGCTGCCCGAAAATACCTTGCGCAATGGCGCCTCGATCGGGATCGCCTCGACCTTGTCGATAGGCATGGCTCGTCTCCGCGATATGACGGGTCAGTCTACTCGCTGCCGGCGACGAAGGAAGCGCCTTGCCCGGCGCCGGAGCGGCGCTTGCCACCGGTTCGCCCGCAGCTATAGTCGCGCGCGATGCTACTAGCGGTTTTATCGGGGAGGCCGATGTTCCAATCCATCGCACGGCTCGCGATCGTGCTGGCTCTGCTGGCGGTTGCGTCGGGCGCACGGGCGGGTCTGTTTACCAACTCGGCCGGGCGTCGGGTCATGCTGCCCGATCAGATCCAGCGAATCATGCCGGCCGGGCCGTCATCAGCGGTGTTTGTTTTTGTTCTTGTGCCCGACAAGCTGATCGGCTGGCCGGTGGCGTTGACGCGGGCTCAGCGCGCGCTATTGCCGGCGAAATATGCCCGGCTGCGAGTGATTGGGCAGCTCGGCGGAGCGTATCCAACCGCGACCGCCGCCGACGTGGAACGGCTCCATCCTGACCTGATCGTCGGCTATGGTGTGATTTCGCCGCCAACGGTGGCGCTCGCCGACCGCATCCAGCAGCAGACCCATATCCCCTATATCCTGATCGACGACAGCATCCAGGTCATGCCGGCGATGCTGCGCGAGCTGACCCCGATCCTCGGCGCCGGCGACCATGGCTACGCGGTCGGCACCTATGCGTTCCGCGGGATCAATATTTTGCGCGGCGAGCTGCTGATCAGTCCGGCCGATGACCGGCCGCGGGTGTATTACGGCCGCGGTCCCGACGGCCTCGAGACGCCCTTGCCAGGTTCGGCTTCGGCCAGCGCGATCGAACAGGTCGGGGTCATCAATGTCGCGCTCCCGCTCGGCCGCGGCGGCACCGTTCCGGTCACCCGCGAGCAGATCTTCGCCTGGAACCCGCAAGTCATCATCGCCCAACAGCGCAGCTTCTACAACGCGCTGCTGCACAGCCGCGAATGGCGCAGCCTCGCCGCCGTACGCAACAAGAAGGTCTATCTCGAGCCGGCTGATCCGTTTGGCTGGATCGACGATCCGCCCGGCCCCAATCGCATGATCGGGCTCTATTGGCTGTCAAGCTTGTTGTACCCCAACGCCTACCAGCAGGATTTGCACGGCGTCGTCCGCGAATTCTATCAGCTCTACTATAGGGTTCAGCTGACCGACAATCAGCTCCAGGCGCTATTGCGCGACGCGATCAACCCCGCCGCGGCGAGCAGCCAAGTGGCCAACGTGCCGATCTTTGGCTTCGAGCCGCCGCCGATGCCCGGCAACTTGCCCAACCCGGGGACGGGCTTACCATCTCCCGGCATTCCCGGGCGTAACGGATTGCGCGGCGGCGCCGCCGCTCAGCCCCCGGGAGAAGGCCCAAATCTGCCCGGGCCCCCATGAGCCGCTGCCCTGGTCGAAAAGGCCGGGGTTATGGTCGATTGGCGATCGCCTTTTACAACTTTAGAATGGTGTAGATTCCTGCAGAATCGGTGCGCTGGCTTCCATTGTCACCTTTCCCGCGCGACGCGAGTTGGTTGAGTGTCGTGTAATTTGACAACCGCTGGACAGTCTAAAAAATACTAAAACACCAACGATCTCAGCAATCTACCATTTGAGCACGGATCTAAGCCGATCCAGTTAACCGTAGGTTTTACTTACAAGGCGTGAAGCGCGTTAACGAAATCTCAGCCAAACCGTTAGCGAAAGGCAACTGGCATAGGATGTGCCTATCGTTGTGACACCAACTATTGAGAGAAGTTGTTGTCATGATGAGAAGCAAGACGTTGCTGTTCGCCGCCACTGCGAGTATCGCGCTGCTGACGGCGGAAAACCCGACGCCCGCTGTCGCCGGCTCGGTAACCTTTGCCTACGGTTCGCTGCTCAACAACGCTAGCGACTCGGCGATCCAAAGCTACATGAACACGCAGCTCGGCGCGAACGGATCGGTCATCGTCACCGGAGCCATTGGCTCGAACAGTTATAATGCTGACGGCCATGTGACAGGACCTGTCACAAACCGCGTCGTATCGTCTTATACCCTGGCCAATCTCGATCCCGCCGGTCACGGGACCTTCATCATGAACGACAACTCGGGGGATCATCCCTCGAACGATATCCTGATGTCATTCACCGGACTGACAATTTCGAGCATCAGTTTCGATCTCGAAATCTTCCCGGACATCAGCTGCACATCATTAACCGAAAACAATTGCGGCGGGCGTGGCAACCCGAACCTGCCCGACCTGACCCTGCTGGCAAACGGATCGCAGGTCGCGGAGTGGTTGGGGCAGGCGCCCGGCAGCGGCAGCAGCAGTCATGGCATCGCTGCGTCGTCCTACACGCATTCGCCGAACAGCGGTTGGTTTTGGAGCGAGTACGCGCCGCAATTGCTGGGTTCGAGCGGCCTCTGGACGCTGCCGGCCAATACCACGACGCTCGATTTTCAGGATTGGCCAGCGGAGATCGCTATCAACGATCTCGTGATCAACTTCACGCCGCTGGACCCGCCGCCTACCGTACCGGAGCCGGGCAGCATGCTATTGCTCGGCACTGCGCTCATTGGAGCGGGCGCGTTGCGCAAGCGGCTGCGGAGAGCGTGACACCGAGATTTCACCAACTGCAGCGCCTCGCGCGCTGCCTCCAGGCGCGTTCAAGAACGCCCGCCCGCTAGCTGCGCCATTCGAGGATGCGCGGCTTGACCGGGTTCTCGAACGGGCGGTTCTCAGCGCGGGCGCGGCGGTATTCGCGCTTCAAACGGTAGTACCATTTCGCCTGGGTGTCGGCGTCGTCGATCAGCATCAATGGCGGTTCCCAGCGCAGCCCCTGCCGTTGGCGCTCCATGATCGCGCGGTCCTGATGCAGAAAGGCGCGCACATAGGGCCGCAATAACAGCTTCAATGCGCTGAGCCAGGGTGCGGTCCAATAGATGCAGTGATTGATCTCGCTGGTCTCGGCGTCGATCGGCGTGATTGCGGTCAGGTTGCAGACCGAGTGACGGCCGGCGCGGGTGTATTCGATCCGCACGCTGGGCAGGCGAAACACGATCTCGGTTTCGGGAGCGCCGCCCAATAGCCGATACGCTCGCGAATTGGTCGACGGCATATGCCTCACCATCGTAAAGCCCCATGGCGACGGGGCAAACGCCTTGGCCTTGGCATGGATCGAGCCGCGCGACCGCCACCACCAGGCGCGGTGGACAAAAGGCCCGTGCGCCGGGTCCATCAGCCCGACCACCGCATGGTCGATCGCCGCCGCAAAGCTAACATTTTCGACCAGCCGCGGAGCGCTGCCCTCAAACCCGTCGATCTCGGGAATTTCGGGTGCGGCCGCCGGATCGTCGCCAAAGAACACCCAGATATTGCCCTGGACTTCGCGGGCCGGATAATTGCGGACCCGCACGCGCCCGGGGTCAAAGGCTTGGCCCGGCACCAAGGCCGGGATCGCGGTGCATCGGCCGGCGCTATCAAACCGCCAGCCGTGATAGCAGCACTCGATCTCGCTTCCGTCATAATGCCCGGCGGTGAGCGGCATGCCGCGATGCGGGCAGATGTCGCGCAATGCAAACGGATTGCCGCCGGCGTCCCGGCCGATCAGCACCGGTTCGCCGAGCATCACTTTGCCGAGCACCTTGCCCGCTTTGAGGCGCGCGCCCGGAACAGCGTAATACCACGCCTCACGTAAAGCGGCGGCGCCGTCTTCCGCGTGACCCCGACCCCCGCAAGTTATTTGTTGCGATCCGACCCCCACGAAGGCGAGAGTCGCGTCTCCAACGCGTAGAGGCAAGGGTGAAAGCGACATGTCGGCGAACCCCAACGTAAACGCCAGCGTCGACAACGCTCCGATCCTGCTGGAGCAGCCGGGCGCTGGTGGTGTATTGCGCCTGACCCTGAACCGGCCGCAGTCCCGCAACGCGCTATCGATCGCATTGATGCAGAGACTGACCGAAGCGCTCGGGCATGCCGCAAAGGATCGCGATACCCGGGTCGTGGTGATCGCCGGCGCGGGTCCGGCGTTTTGCGCCGGGCACGATCTGCGCGAGTTGCGCGCCGACCCGCGCCGCCAGACCTACGAGCAGATCTTCGCCCTATGCAGCGAGTTGATGCTGACGATCGTCAGATTGCCAAAGCCGGTCATCGCCGAGGTGCACGGCGTTGCGACGGCGGCTGGCTGTCAGCTGGTCGCGACCTGCGATCTGGCGATAGCCGCCACCGACGCGCGTTTCGCGACCCCCGGGGTCAATATCGGCCTGTTCTGCTCGACCCCGATGGTGGCGTTGTCGCGTGCGGTCGGGCGCAAGGCGGCGATGGAGATGCTATTGACCGGCGCATTGATCGACGCGGCGCGGGCCCGTGAGATCGGGCTCGTCAACCGCGTCGTGGCAGCCGGCGAGCTCGGCGCTGCGGTGGATAAGCTCGCGGGCGAGATCGCCGGAAAATCCGCGTTCACGGTCGCGGTCGGCAAGGAGGCGTTCTACCGTCAGGCCGAACTGGACCTCGCCGCCGCCTATCGCTATGCCGCCGAAGTGATGACCACAAACATGCTGGCGGCGGACGCCGAGGAGGGCATCGACGCGTTTATCGAGAAGCGTGCGCCGGTGTGGCAGGACCGCTGAGTCCGGCATGGACCAGCATTATTCGGACGAGTATCTGCGCGACATCCTTACCGAGGCGCGCACGATTGCCGTGGTCGGCGCCAGCCCGCGCCGCGGCCGCCCGAGCCATGGCGTGATGACCTATCTGCAGCGTCACGGCTATCGCGCGATCCCGGTCAACCCCAACGCGGCCGGCGACACCATCCATGGCGAGAAGTGCTATGCCGCACTTGCCGATATTTCCGAACCGGTCGATATGGTCGACATCTTTCGCCGCAGCGAATTGGCGGGGGCGGCCGTAGACGACGCGATCGCGATCGGCGCCAAGATCGTCTGGATGCAGCTCGGCGTGCGCGACACCGCCGCAGCCGCCCGCGCCGAAGCCGCCGGCCTCAAGGTGGTCATGAACCGCTGCCCGGCAATCGAAATCCCTCGCCTCGCTCTCCCGCCAATCTCCGTCCGGCGTTGAGCGGGGACGGGCGCGCTCACTGTTTGATTAGGGCGCCCGCGCCAATGTCTGAAAACGATCTTTCAGAATGACAAGGAGCGATCTGTCCAAATAGGCGCCCGATTAAAGACGTCGGCCCTTTGGCAGTGACGGATCAAACTTTCCCAGGGAATAGGGCGATGCACGGGGTGACGGTTCGGCTGATGAGCAATCGGGAGCTGCGGCGGCTCGAGCAAGCAAGATTTGGGAGAGGTTAGAGGCGCTGGGGATCGATCGCGATCGAGGCAGGAAGATCGCTGCTGACAAAGATCGGCCGCACGAGGTGCGATCGAAAGCGCCACGATCCCTCCTCGACAAGCACGCATTGCGCCTCGAAATCGGCGATCATCGCGGGCGGCCTGACACCGAGGATCGGCGGGCGGCCGTCGGACCGGTAAAGGCTCATGATCCCGACCGCCCGAACATTCCGCTGATCCTCGGGGAATACCCGGACATTGGCGACAAGGTGACGCGTCGTGGTATTGCCGAGCCGGCGCCGCCGCTCATAAAAGGCGCGGATCTTTTCGAACTCCTTCGAACCGGTTGTTGCCAACGGCGTAGAGCGCATTCGGCAGATAAAACTCGTGCGCTCGGTCGCCGCCGTCATTGTCGACATCGGCCCAGTAGTTGATCATCAGCCGATTGAGGGCGTACCACAGCGCCGGATCATCGGCGTCGAGCCTCGGCATAGGATCCTCCCGATGTCACCGACACTTGCCGCAACTGTGCGCGGCAGTATCGGTAAGGATGTTCGCTTTCTTCGTTGAAAACGATCGCACTGTCAGCGGCGGCGGGCAAGGCTCGGTGCAACTTCATGGCGATGGCGGTACGAGCCTTAGACTTGGCGCCGCAGTTCTTGTCGTCATGCCCGCGAGTGCGGCACCGGAGCTGCCGCTGGCTTCAAAGGCCTAGCCAACGAGGTTGTTCGTGGCCCTGACCCCATCGCGGCGGCGACGAGGAGGTTGAACCGGGAACCCTGTCTGCTTCGTCAGGCTCCGGGGGCGCCCGGACCTTGGACGGTGATCACGATGCGCCGGTTCTTCGCGCGGTTGGCGGGCGTGTCGTTGGGGGCGACCGGATGGGTGTCGCCAAACCCCTTGGCCGAGATGACGCTGGGCTTGATACCCTGCGAGATCAAGAACGCGACGACGGCGCCGGCGCGGCGCGACGACAAGGTCAGATTGTCATTGATCCCGGCGCGCTGCAGCGCCGGTCCGACCGGGGTATTATCGGTATAGCCGTAGGCCACGATCGCCACGTAGGGCAGTCCCTTGAGCCGAGGCAGGATATTGTTCGCCAACTCGGCTTTGCCGGCGGGGCTCAGCTCATACCCACCGGGCGGGAACAGCAAATCGCCGGCCTCGACAAAACTGGCCTCAGCCTGCAGTGTCGCAAGCTGCCCCTGAAGCTGCTGGTTTTGCGCTTCGAGCTGTTGATGTTGCGCCTGCAACTCGTCATAAGCGCTTTGCGAGACGCAGCCGGACAGCAACAATGCCGCAACCGGGATGATGCCCAGCGCTGCGGCGCGCCTTATCGAGGGTGACGGAATGGGCATGACGGTTCGGCTCCTGTCATTACCCGCGTCACGCCGATGGTGCTCCCGGGCCTTGGATCGTGATTACGATGCGCCGGTTCTTCGCCCGGTTCGCCGGGGTGTCGTTGGGGGCGACCGGATGGGTATCGCCAAAACCCTTGGCCGAGATGATGTTCGGATTGACGCCCTGCGAGATTAAGAAGGTCACGACGGCGCCGGCGCGGCGCGACGACAATGTCAGATTATCATTGATCCCGGCGCGCCGCAGCGCTGGTCCGACCGGCGCATTGTCAGTATAGCCGAAGACCACAACCTTGGCGTTCTGAAGACCGCGGAGCTTGGGGGCGATGTTGTTGGCCAATTCGGCTTTGCCGGCGGGGCTGAGCTCAAAGCCGCCCGATGGGAACAACAGGTCGCCGGCCTCGACAAAACTGGCCTCGCGCTGCAAGCCGGCGATCTGGGCCTGGAGCTGCTGGTTCTGCGCTTGCAGCTGCTGGTTTTGCGCCTGCAGCGCGTCGTAGTCGCTCTGCGAGACGCAGGCCGACAGCAGCAGCATCGCAAGCGGGATGGTGGCGGTCGCGAGGGCGTGCCGGTTGATCGAAGGAAATGCGCGGACCATGACGATGGCGCTTTCGGTAGTGGGGTTTCCCACAGGGTCGGGCATTTTGGCCGAACACGGGGCGAACTGACATAAAGTCGACCGGATCGGCGCAGGGTTGAACAAGGTTACCGCTCATACACCCAAATAGGCAACGGTTTTGCATCTGCCGAATACAAAGCGCAAATCAGGCTACCCCACTTCGCCTTACCGGCGCAGGCCGGTATCCATTGCCGCTATGGGTCCCGACTTTCGTCGGGAACACGATCTGGTAGAGGTCCGCGCGCTTTCAGCTCAGAAAACAGATCTCGCGCCGCGCGGTCCTGGTCACTTTGCGGGCCGACGCCGCTCCGATAAGTTCGTAGAGCGATGACGGTTCTGACCACGTCTCTTGATCCGCGCTCCGCGGGGTTCCGCGCCAACGCCGAGGCAATGCGCGGGCTGGTCGTGGATTTGCGCGCGAAGTTTGCGCAGATCGAGGAGGGTGGCGGCGAGGCGGCGCGGAAAAGGCATTTGGCGCGCGGGAAATTGCTGCCGCGCGAGCGGGTGCGGCTGTTGCTCGATCCGGGCTCGCCGTTTCTCGAATTCTCGGCGCTCGCCGCCTACGGCATGTATGACGGCGAGGTGCCGGCGGCCGGCATCATCACCGGCATCGGGCGGATTATGGGCAAGGAATGCGTCGTCGTTGCCAATGACGCGACGGTCAAGGGCGGCACTTACTTCCCGATGACCGTCAAAAAGCATCTGCGCGCCCAGGAGATCGCCGGCGAGAACCGCTTGCCGTGTCTTTATCTGGTCGATTCGGGCGGCGCTTTTCTGCCGGCGCAGGACGAAGTGTTTCCCGACCGCGACCATTTTGGCCGGATCTTTTACAATCAGGCGCAATTGTCGGCAGCGGGCGTGCCGCAGATCGCGCTCGTCATGGGCTCGTGCACTGCCGGTGGCGCCTATGTCCCGGCAATGAGCGACGAATCTGTCATCGTCAAGGGCCAGGGGACGATCTTTTTGGGCGGCCCGCCTTTGGTGCGGGCGGCGACCGGCGAAATCGTCAGCGCCGAGGAATTGGGCGGCGCCGAGGTACACAGCCGCGTCTCCGGGGTGACCGATCACTACGCGGTCGACGACCATCATGCGCTGGGAATTGCCCGCCGCATCGTCGATACTTTGAACAGCAAGAAAGCAATCAGGCTCGATTTGCGCAAGCCGGTCGACCCGATCTATCCGGCCGAGGAATTGTATGGCGTCATCCCGCCCGACACGCGCCACCCCTATGACGTGCACGAGATTATCGCGCGTCTTGTTGACGGCAGCGAATTCGACGAGTTCAAGCGGCTTTACGGTCAGACCTTGGTGTGCGGCTTTGCCCATATCTGGGGCTATCCGGTCGCGATCCTCGCCAATAACGGCATCCTGTTTTCCGAGAGCGCCTTAAAGGCCGCTCACTTCATCGAATTAGCGGCGCAGCGCGGCATCCCGCTCGTGTTCTTGCAGAAT
Source organism: uncultured Alphaproteobacteria bacterium (assembly GCA_963777435.1). Lineage (GTDB taxonomy): Bacteria > Pseudomonadota > Alphaproteobacteria > ATCC43930 > CGMCC-115725 > AP-15. Next base: position 192,296 of record CAVZQT010000002.1, on the reverse strand, counting down.
ATCACCGGATTCATGGTCGGCCGCAAATACGAGGCGGGCGGCATCGCCAAGGACGGTGCCAAGATGGTGACCGCGGTCGCGACCGCCGCGGTGCCGAAATTCACCGTGATCATCGGCGGCAGCTTTGGCGCCGGCAATTACGGCATGAGCGGGCGGGCCTATTCGCCGCAGTTTTTGTGGATGTGGCCGAATGCGCGAATTTCGGTGATGGGCGGGGAACAGGCGGCTTCGGTGTTGGCGCAGATCCGCCGCGACACTCGCGAGGCCCGCGGCGAAGCCTGGAGCAGCGACGAGGAGGAGGCGTTCAAGGCACCGATCCGCGCCCAATACGAGACCCAGGGCCATCCCTATTACGCGAGTGCGCGGCTGTGGGACGACGGGGTCATCGACCCGGCGGACACGCGGATGGTGCTCGCCTTAGCGATCTCGGCCAGCCTCAACGCGCCGATCGATCGGTTTGACGGCGCGAGGTCCGCGGGCGAGCCACGCCGGTTCGGCGTCTTCCGCATGTGATGGCAGGGAGGCTCGCGCGCGCTGGTTTCGCGCGACGCTGACCTCGCCCACACCGCCTGGCCGTTCAATGCGCGAAGGCCGCGTGTTGATCTGGATCATCGTGCGCCGCCGGCCTGGGGCCTAGCTGGGGGCCGATAGAATAGCGGGGACGTGTACCTCTTGGTATTCAGTGAGCGGGGCGGTCTCGCTCGGAGGGGGCGATATAAATGAGCGAAGCCTTTCGGCGCAGCATGGCGACAGATGAACTTCAACAATCAGCCCAGCAAGGAGGGCCCGACACTGGCGCGCGAGTGGCGTTGATCGAGCGCAGTATTCTGGCGTTGCTGTTTGTCGGGCTGCTCATCGGCGTGTTGGCAATTGTAAGGCCGTTTACGACCGCGATTTTGTTTGGCGCGGCGTTGACAACCGCTGTCTGGCCGCTGTGTCAGGCGCTCGTCCACCGCGGCGTGGGCCGCGGGGCGGCAGCTGCAGTGCTGCTGTTGCTGTCGCTCGTGGTGATTGTTCTGCCGATGCTCGCTGTGGCGCCTCATCTCGCCGATCAAATCGCTCAGGGGATGGAACGTGTGCAGTCGTATTTCGCGGCGACACCGGAGCAGCCGAGCTGGATCAAAGGCGTGCCGCTGGTAGGGCGGCGACTGGCAGCGGGTTGGGACCGCTTTGTCGAGACCAAGGGCAACCTGCGAGCGCTGCTCGAACCCTACACAGCGGATGTCGAACACATCATGGTCGGCGCGGCGCGAGCGCTGGCGGAAAGTCTACTGCAGGTGCTGCTGTCGCTGGCGGTGGCAACGATGTTCTGGAGCGGCGGGGATGGGTTGGTGGCGGTTCTGCACGATGCGCTGCGGCGGCTCGGCGGCCCGCTCGCCGAACGGTCGATCGATGTCGCCGCCGGGGCGATCCGCGGAGTCGCCTACGGGGTTGTCGGCACCGCTATGTTCCAGGCTGTCCTGCTCGCCATCGGTTTAGGTGTCGCCGGTGTGCCGGGTGCGACGATGCTTGGTTTTGTCGCGTTGCTCTTGGCAATCAGCCAGATCGGCGGCCCGCTCCTGGTCCTGATCTGGGGTGGCGCCGCATGGTGGCTCTTCAGCCAGGATCAACAGGCTTGGGGTGTGTTCATGATCGTCTGGGGCATATTCGTCAGCACGGTCGACAATTTCATCAAGCCGTGGCTGATCGGCTTTGGGATCGAGATGCCGTTGTCGCTGACGATCCTCGGGGTTTTTGGCGGATTTATCGCGTTTGGCTTTTTGGGCCTGTTTATCGGGCCGACCCTGATCGCAATTATGTTCACGCTGTTTCAGGCATGGCGAGCCGCTGTGGCCAACCCGCCTCCGGCGGAGGTTATCAGGCCTGCCGCCTAGACGGGCGAGAATTTCTTGATCACCATCTAAACAGCCTCAATCAGTAGGATATAAACGGCCTAGTAGTTTCGATGGGTGCACCGATGGCCAACGAAAAAAGCGGCAATAATGAGGGTAACGGCAAACTGAAGCTCAAGGACTACGAGCCCGAACTCGCGCGGCTGCATGTCGAGTTGGTCAAATTGCAGCAATGGGTTGTCCACCAGGGCCTCAAGGTCTGCATCGTCTTTGAGGGGCGCGACGGCGCCGGCAAAGGCGGCACGATCAAAGCGATCACCGAGCGGGTCAGTCCGCGCGTCTTCCGCGTTGTCGCATTGCCGGCGCCGACCGAGCGCGAAAAGACGCAGATGTACGCGCAGCGTTACGTCTCGCATCTGCCGGCGGCGGGAGAGGTCGTCATCTTCGACCGTAGCTGGTACAACCGGGCCGGGGTCGAGCGTGTGATGGGGTTCTGCACGCAAGATCAAGCTCTACGTTTTTTGGAAATGGTGCCGTTATTTGAAAAGACGGTGGTCGAAGCCGGGATAATACTGCTCAAATATTGGCTTGAGGTCAGCCCAGAGGAGCAGACGCGGCGGCTCGAAGCACGGATCGACGATGGCCGCAAGATTTGGAAATTGTCGGGTATGGACCTCAAATCCTATTCACGCTGGTATGATTATTCGCGGGCGCGCGACGAGATGTTTCTCGCTTCGGATACCGCGTGGGCGCCCTGGTACGTGATCCCTTCCGACAACAAGCGGCGCGCGCGGCTAAACGCGCTGACCCACATCCTGAGCAAGAATTCCTTATCAGGACTTGCCACATGAGAAAGTGAAACTCCCGAAGCGGCAGCACCGCGGGGATTACAAGGAGACTGATTATCCGTTCCGCGTCATCCCGGAGGTGTTCTGAGGTCGGCGTGAGGCGGCGACACCAGTGCCGCGCCTGCTCATCGGCCGGGGCCGTCAGCCCGGCTTAGCCGGAGATGACCGCCGCAGGCGGGTCCGGGCTTGGCAGGACCGGATCAGAGACCCGAGCCTCACCGTCCTGCTGGGTCTCGAGTTGTGGGGCATCTTTATCTCCGAGCCGCTTGCCGCGCGCGGCCTGCCGATCGCACGCACGGTAAACTTTTCGTTGGCTTTCGCAGCGCTGGTGATCGTTGTTTGTCTGTCACACCGCCGCGGCGCCATTATCGCGATCCTGCTGGGCATCGCGCCGATCGTAGCGAGCGCGCTGTTTGGTCCGGAATGGCCGGCCACAGCAAACATCATGCTCCACCGTGGCGGCCAAATCATCGCCTGGTTGGCGCTGATCTGGGTGGTCGCGCACGCAGTCTATGCTCCCGGACGCATCACCTCCCACCGCCTCCAGGGCGCGGTTGTGGTCTACTTGACCGCGGCCCTCATCTTTGCCTCGGCTTATGGCCTGATTTGGGAATTGTCGCCGAATGCGTTTACGAATTTGAATGCCTCGCCGGGCGGCGAGGTCGAAAATGCCGACCTGCTGTATTTCAGCCTGACCACATTGACCACCACCGGGTACGGCGACATCGTCCCCGTCGATCCGTTCGCCCGCAGCTTGGCCAACCTCGAATCGGTGCTCGGGGTATTTTATCTGGCTATCACGGTCGCCCGCCTCGTTACCCTTGAAATGGCAGAGCGGCGCCCTTGAGCTGTCGGCACCAGGAATCGGCAAAGAAACCTCCTCCCTGAGCGGAGACTTGCTCAGCAGCTTTTGCTAATTTTGTTGTGCAGTGCGCCGCAGGAGGTCTCGGGTGCGTGTGGTGCGGACAATCTCCGATCTTCGGGATGGTCTGGCGGATTGGCGGAAAGCCGGGGAGCGGATCGGCCTCGTCCCGACAATGGGTGCGCTCCATGCTGGGCACATGGCGCTGGTTGAAGCGGCCCGCGCCCAATGCGAGCGCGTCGTTGCAACAATCTTTGTCAATCCGAAGCAATTTGCCCCGGGTGAGGATTTCAGCACCTATCCTCGGCCCGAGGCCGCCGACCTCGACATGTTCCAGTCCGCCGGTGTCGATATCGCCTTTCTCCCGACCGTCGATCAGATATATCCGCCCGAGTTCACGACCGTCGTGCGGGTCGGTGGATTGAGCGAAGGACTGTGCGGGGCGCACCGCCCGGGTCACTTTGATGGTGTCGCGACCGTTGTCACCAAGCTGCTGATGCAGACCCTGCCGGACACCGCCTATTTCGGCGAAAAGGATTACCAGCAATTGCTTGTGATCCAGCGAATGGTGCGCGATCTCGATATTCCGGTCGTGATCGAAGGGGTCCCGATCGTCCGCGAGCCCGATGGGCTCGCGATGTCATCGCGCAACCGGTATCTATCCGCCGCGGAGCGTCGTGCTGCTCCGCAACTCGCCGAGGTACTCCGCGCCGCTGCTGGGGCGATCGAGCGTGCCCCGGACACCGTTGCACCCGAGACCGAGAACGCCCGAGCCGAGCTGAGGCGTGCCGGCTTTAATGTCGAATATCTCGAAGTGCGCACGGCGCAAAATCTGGCGCCGGTGCATGATGTTGTCGCCGAGCCGTCGCGGGTGCTGGCCGCCGTCCATCTCGGCCGCACCCGGCTGATCGATAATTTCCCGATAGGCTCGCGCGCTCGAAACTGACCGAGTCAGCCCCAGAGCCGCTCGCTGGCAATGCGCGCCCCCTCGGCGAGCGCTGCGAGCTTGGCCCATACCACCGACGGCGCCACGGCGTTGTCGACAAAGGCGAATGTGGCAAAGCCGCAATCCGCGCCGGCGATGACCCGCTCGCGGCCAACGGCATTGGCGAAATTGGCGATGCGCTGGGCAATCAGCCGCGGATGCTCGACAAAGTTGGTCGTCGAGTTGATGACCCCGGGGATCAGGACCTTGTGATCCGGGATTTTCGTATCGCGCAAATCCTCCCATTCATGGGCGTGGCGCGGATTAGCCGCCTCGAACGATAGTCCCGACGGCCGGGCCCGCAAGGCCACGGCGAGAATCTTAGCGAGCGGGATGTCGTGCGTGTGCGGCCCTTCATAATTGCCCCAGCAAAGATGCATCCGCATCGCGTCGGGCGGAATATTGGCGGTGGCGTGGTTCAGTGCCGCAATGTTGCGCTCGGCGACGCACAAGAATTCGTCGTCCGAAAGATGCTGGTACTGATTGTGCCGCGCCGAGCCGAGGTCGGGGGCGTCGATCTGAAGGATAAAGCCGGCTTGGTGGATCGCCTCGTATTCTTCCTTCAGCGCATTCGCCAACGCTTCGACATAGGCGTCCTCGTCTTTGTAATAGCGATCGGGGACAAATTTGGTCAGCACGCCGGGAGAGGCCGCATTCATAAAGGCTTCGCGTGGTTTCGCCTCGGCGCAGGCGGCTGCGAGATTGGCGATGTCGACTTCGAGCGGCCGCCGATCGCCGTACGCGACGGCGCCGACACAGCAGGGCACCGCCTCGCGGCTGAACCATGAGGTGCCGCCGCGCTTTTGGTTGAGACGCTCGTGGAAGTCGGGGTGGTCAAGCAAATCGCGATGCGCAGCGGTCTGAGGCGGCTGGTCGTTGGCGCCGCCGCGAAACGCTCCGATCCCGGAAAGACGGTGGCGGACGTAGAACGTGTACGAGATCTTGCCAAACTCGCCGTCGCACACGCTGTCGATGCCGGCCGCAACCTGTCGCCTAACGACTTCGTTAACTGCCGATGCCAGACAGGCGTCAAACGCCGCGTGTTCGACCGGCCGCCCGGCCTCGCGCGTTTCCAGAAAACCGAGAAGATCGGGCGGCCGCGGCAGGCTGCCGACATGGGTCGTCAAAATCCGCTCGGTGCTGCGCTCCATCCTTGCTCCCTTGTCACGCCCTCACCCACGCCGACCCTCTAAGGCTCCGATTAGGTCGCTGTAAGGGCCGGTTTGGGGTAGCGCTTATCGACAGATCCGGCTAGCCGGCCCCGAGTTCGGCGCGAAGATCGGCGACGACCTGTTCGCGGGTGCGGGTCTGCCAACGGCGGCGGCGGGCGATCGGCTCGTTTTCGATCTCAGGGACCACCTTGCAGGCGACAAAGACCGGGCCCGGTCTGGCCATGATGCCGGGCAACTCGCGCTCGAAATCGCCGATTTCGGTAAAGGCGAAAGTGCGCGGGTAGCCGCAGCCGCGGGCAATCACATCGTAGGCGATGTTTTGCGCATTCGGCACTGGCTGACCGCCGGTCGTCGCATAGACGCCATTGTCGATCAGGAAATGATAGAGGTTCGGCGGCGCCTGTTCGGCGACCGTGGCCAGCATGCCGAGGCTCATTTGCAGGTCGCCCTCGGAATCGAACAGCATCACCTTTTTGTCGGGGCGCGCCAACGCCAGCCCCAAACCAAGCCCGGCATGGCCCCCCATCGACGGGTCACCGACCTCGACATCGAGACGGTGCTTGTCGCTCAGATTGATCCAGTAGCGGCCGCTGCGGCCGGGGACAAGGATCGCGTCGCCGCGGAACGGGGCGAAAACCTTCATCATGTCGGCGGTGTGCATCATGGCAGGCGCCCCTTTTAGCGATTGAACCCGTGATATTCGTCACCGACCAGGACGACGACTGGCCGCCTAGTGCGCTCCGCCTCCTCAAAGGCGACCCCGATCCGTGACGAATCCGCATCGCTCTCGACGAGGTAGTAGTTGAGGCCGAACGCCATCAGGAAGGGCTCGGTGTAGGTCGCGACCGTGTCGGTCGTGACGCCGTGCCGGGTCCAGCCGCGATAGCCGACCATCAACACGATCGGCACGTTGAGGCTCATCAGCCACCCGCGGATCGAATCCCCGCCTCGAGCATGCCGGTATTCTGGATCAGGATCAGTGGCTTCGCCCCGCCGAGCCACAGGCCCGCGGCGATCGAACAGGCATTCCCCTCGCGTCCGACCCCGACAAGATGAATGGTCGGATCGGCCTTCATCAGCAGATAGAGAAAGTTGGTCTCGCTGTCTGGAAGGTACACCGCATGGGTGACGCCGTGTTTTTTCATTTCCGCGAGAACCGTTTCCGGGCTCAGCACCGCCGTCGCACCGCTCATCGACTACCTCCTGATCAGCTCTGGGCCAGCATAGATCGATCGCGGGCGCGCGGGATAGGCGATTGCAAGAGATCACGCGTGCAGATTGGCGGGGCTGGTGGCCGCGGGATGACTTGCGGATCATTGGAACTTAACGCGCTGATGCTCGTCAGTGCTCGGCCGATGGGACAACGGGGAGCTTCTGTGCCAACGCGCCGTGCCGTGTTGATGTCGGGATTAGCCGCCGCGATCCCGCCGGTCTTCGCAGTCTCAATACCCGCCGATCGCTATTTCGGCTGCACCAGCGGGTTCCCGCCGGGTGTGCCGGGCGGCGGAATGACCGGCGTGCGGCCGGTGCTCTGAATTCGGCGGCGCGACAACAGCTTTATCGCCGCTCGGCGGCGGATGAATAACGCCGCCCGAGCGGCTGAGCTCATGGCTCAACGAGCCCGGCTTGGTGTTCGAACCCGACTGAGGTTGTTGCTCAGGCCCCGCAACCTCGCTCCCATTTGGTGGGATTGGCTGTTTCTGAGCGGTTTGGGGCAGGCTTCGGTCGGTATAGGTTCGCGCCGTGGTGCCTTGAGTCTCCGCATTCGCGGCACCGATGCCGGCGCACAGCAGCATGGCCGGGACTATCGTCCCAATGACGATCGCTCGCATGTCATCTCCTTTGGCCCCCGATATGCCTCTGTAATCAGCAACGCTCGAGCGCCGAAAGGTGCTTCCGCAATAACAGCACCGGGTAGCTGCAGGCGCCCTTATCGACCGGAAAGTTGCTCTCAAACATGCAGCGGTGGGCGCCGAAACTCTCGACACAGATCACCTGCAGAAGCGCCGCAACCGGATTGAAGCGTGTACGGCCCTCGTCCGACGGCTCGCGGCTGCGAGACCTAGAGCCCGTCAGTAGGCGTAGTCGACAAACACCGGATCGATGTCGCCATGCCAGCGGGTGCGATAGTCGTCAAGCAACTCCTCGGCCGGGGTGCGGCCGGAGCCGGCAATCGCGAACAGCGGATCGAGGAAATGGGTCTCGTCCTCCCCGAAGGCGCTGCGCCGGGCGCGGCGATGCAATCCTTCGCGAGCGATATCGAGCATTTCGAGCGCCACGTCGCGCAAGGTGCGAGTGCGCAGCGGGGTCGCCAAGGCCAGCCGAGGCACGTCGCGACGCATCGCATCGCGCTCTTCGGCGGTCCAATCGGCGATCAGGTCCCAGGCCGCATCAAGTGCCATCTGATCGTAGAGAATGCCAACCCACAAGGCGGGCAAGGCGCACAACCGGCGCCATGGACCGCCATCCGCGCCGCGCATTTCGAGAAATGTCTTTAGCCGGACCTCGGGGAACGCTGTCGTCACATGGTCGGCCCAGTCGCCGATCCGCGGGACGTCATTGCTCAATGCCGGCAACTTGCCCGCCATAAAATCTCGAAAGGACTGGCCGCTGGCGTCGATGTAATGGCCGTCGCGGTAGACGAAATACATCGGCACGTCGAGCATGTAGTCGACATACCGCTCGAACCCGAAGCCCGGTTCGAAGACAAAGGGAAGGGTGCCGCAGCGGTCCGGGTCGGTGTCGGTCCAGACATGGCTGCGCAGGCTCAGATAGCCGGACGGCTTGCCTTCGCAGAATGGCGAGTTGGCGAACAGCGCCACGGCTACCGGCTGCAACGCCAAACTCACCCGGAATTTTTTGACCATGTCGGCTTCGGACTGGTAGTCGAGATTGGTCTGCACGGTACAGGTGCGCAGCATCATGTCGAGGCCGAGCTTGCCCTTTTTCGGCATGTAATCGCGCATGATCCGGTAGCGCTGCTTTGGCATCCACGGGATGTCCTCGCGGCGCCATTTCGGGTCAAAGCCGAGCCCGAGCATCCCGAGACCGAGTTCCTCGCAAACCTCGCGAACCTGCCGCAAATGCTCGTGCACCTCATCGCAGGTCTGATGCAGATTTTCGAGCGGCGCGCCGCTCAGCTCGAACTGCCCGCCGGGTTCGAGCGTAATCGAACATCGCGCATCGTTCGACAGCGCGATCGTATTGCCGTTCTCGACCACCGGTTTCCAGCCAAAGCGACGCATGCCTTGCAGCAATGCGCCGATGCCGTCAGGCCCTTCATACGGAACACGCCGCAAATCGGAGCGGCGGAAGACAAATTTTTCGTGCTCGGTTCCGATGCGCCATGCAGAAGGCGGTTTTGACCCTGCCTCGAGGTATTCGACCAGCTGGCGCTTGTCGGTGATCGGTTCTCCGGGCGTGCTCGGCGTCGTCGTCATGCTCGGCGGAACTCCAGCAAAAGGCAGTCCCAAAAGGACGGCAGCTCCGATTAGGTGGCAGAGCGCGCGGGCCCAGTCAACGAGAGCGGGGGCGGCGCCAGTCGCCAGCGATTGCCTGAAACACCGACAGTGCCGCGACCGCGGCGGTGTCGGCGCGCAACACCCGGGGCCCCAATCCGACCCGCGTAACAAAGGGCAATGTGCTCAGACAATCAAGCTCGTTCTGGGCAAACCCGCCCTCCGGGCCGGTGAGCAGCGCGGCATTCATAAAATCGAGCCGCGGCAGGACATCGACGATCGGCTCGCCGCCGCCGGTTTCGTCGCATACGATCAAGCGGCGCTGGTTCGGCCATTTGGCAAGGACGGCATCGAGCGCCTCGGGCGCGCGCAGCTCGGGCAGCGATAAGCGCTCGGTTTGCTCGGCTGCGGCAACGGCATGAGCTTGCAACCGATCGAGGTTGAGACGCTCGATTTGCGTAAGCCGGGTCCAAACCGGCATCAAGACCGAGACGCCGAGTTCGGTCGCCTTCTCGACAAGCCATTCGAGACGGGCGCGCTTGATCGGCGCGAACAGCAGCCACAGATCGTTCTCCGGTTCCGGGGGACGAAGGCGGCGTTCGACAATCAGCGATGTCCGGTTGCGGTCAATGCCATCGATCCGGCACAGCCATTCGCCGTCTATGGCGTTGAACGCCGCCACCGGAGCGCCCGGCCCAAGCCGCAGGACATTGCGCAGATGGTGCGCCTGCCCGGGTGCGAGCTCGAGGCGTTCTCCCGCCGCCGGCAATTGCCCCAAATAAAGGCGCGTCTTGGCGCGCTCGCTCATTTCGCGGCCTTTAATCACCCTTCGGGTCAGTGTCCCGATCCCGAAGTTTAGCGAATTGGGTATCGATTTGCAGAGTGTTCGATGCGGCGCGAGTATAAAGCCCTAGGCCAAAGCCGCGCGAAAGTGAGAAAACGGTGCAAGTGTCGGCTGTTGCCGGTGATAAAGGGGGAGGATCTGATGACCGAGAAGAATGGCGGCCGCGCGCATGTCGTCACCGGCGGCTTTCCGCCGGGTTCGCTTGCCGGGCACGACCACGATTATGCCCGGCTGCGGCTGTTGGGGTTGCTGGCCGAGCGCGAAATCCCGGCTTCAGTCGCCAACGACTTTGCCGATATCGAGAAGTGGCTCCCCCTCAGCCAATTGTTGATCACTTACGTCGCCGGCCCGTATCCCGATGCCGCGCAAAGCCGCGAGATCGAGGGCTGGCTTAAGGCGGGCGGCCATTGGCTGGGCTTGCACGGGACTAGTGGCGGACGCGCGGAACGGGTCGACGGCAGCCGCCAGCGCCGCACCGTCAAGGGCGAGCACCACGCCCTGCTCGGCAGCTATTTTCTGACGCATCCGCCGATCCGCAAGATCCGGGTCGAGGTCAACAGCGATCACCCGCTGACACGAGGCCTCGGCGGCGCTTTCGAGGTCGAGGACGAACCCTATTTTGTCGAACTGCAAGATCCGGGCTCGACGCAGATCCTGCTGACCGCGGATTACGGTCCGGACGCCGTGTCGCCGGCGATCGGCACGCTTTACCCGACCGACACCTCGCTCCAGCCCGACGGCAGAACCCGCGTGCTCGGTTATTTCAAGCCGGTCGGCAAAGGTGGGGTCACCTATTTCGCGTTGGGCCATTGCCACAATCCGGCGATCCGCGCTGCCCGCGCGCCCGACCCCGCGGATAAGACGCCGCCCACCTTTCACGGCGCGTGGGAAACTGACGCCTTCGTCACGCTGTTGCGCAACGCAATCAATCAGGCGATGACCGCCTGATCGCTGCGACCGGTCGCTTCCTTCTCAGCCGTAAACGGTTGCGGTAACCCGCCTCGGGAGTTGCTGCGGCAACCTTTACGGGACACTCAATCAGGCCCGCGGATCTCGGCAAGTCGCGCATCATGGCCGGGGTGAAAGACGATTGATGCACCGCCGCTCTGCTACCCGATTGCGATATGATGGGGTGGGACGAATGATCAGCAAGAAGCGGGTGGCGTCGGCCGGCCCTTACCATCGGACCGGCATGTCCGCGATCGAAATTCCGCGGCGTCGATTTCTCCAGGGTGCCGCTGCACTTGGCGGCGCGGCGATGCTGGGAGCCTTCGAATTGGTTCGGGCGCGGGCGGCGGCGACCGGCACCTTGCGCGACATTGATCATTTCATCTTCCTGATGAAGGAGAACCGCTCTTTCGATCATTACTTCGGCACGTTGTCGGGAGTGCGCGGCTTCGACGACGCCAGCGCGATGACACTGCCGGACGGCCGACCGGTCTTCGCCCAAGCCGATGACCAGGACGGCGCCAGGGTGTTGCCGTTTCGGCTCGACACCACGCATACCAACGCCCAGCGGATGCACGTGCTCGATCACAGTTGGAAGGCGCAGCACCAATCCTGGGACGGCGGAAAGATGGATCTCTGGATCCCGGCGCACCGTGCCGAGGACGGCGCCGCGGCGCCGCTGACTAATGGGGTATCTCGCGCGCCCCGAGCTTCCCTACTACCACGCGCTCGCCGACGCGTTTATGATTTGTGATAATTACTATTGCTCGGTCATGGGTCCGACCCATCCCAACCGGTACTATGCGATGTCGGCGACAATCGACCCCGACGGCAAGCATGGCGGCCCGGCAATCGACAATATGCAGCGCGCCTATTCCTGGGAAACTTATCCCGAGCGGCTGCAGCGCGCCGGCATTTCCTGGCGCATTTATCACGATCTGGACGACTACGGCTGCAATGTTTGCAAATATTTTGTCCAATATCGCAAGGCGTCGCCGCAATCGCCATTGCGCGACGCGGCTCTGCGCAATCGGCCGTTCTATGAGCTGCTGTGGGATTTGCGCACCGGCAACATCCCGCAAGTGACCTGGATCGTGCCGCCCTCGTTCGTCAGCGAGCACCCCGACTGGCTGCCCGCGGATGGCGAGCACCACACACAGCTTATCCTTAGCGCATTGTGGTCCAATCCCAAATTATGGGCGCGGACGGCACTTATTCTTCATTATGATGTGAATGACGGCCAGTTCGACCATGTAGCACCGCCTCTCCCGCCGCCAGGGACGCCAGAGGAATATGTCGGGGAATTACCGGTGGGTCTCGGCTTTCGGGTGCCGTGCCTGGTGATTTCGCCGTGGACCCGCGGCGGCTTTGTGTTTAGCGAGGTAATGGATCACACATCGTCTTTGCGCCTGCTTGAAGCGCGGTTCGGTGTGGAGGTGCCCAATTTGACCAGCTGGCGCCGTGCTGTGACCGGCGATATGACCGGCGCCTTCAGTTTCGGCTTGCCACCGCGTTCCGACATACCGGACCTGCCGGAGACGACCAATGCGCTCCTGGCTGCCGAGAACGAGGCAATGGCGCTGCCGCTGCCAGCGCCGCCGGCCCAGCCATCGATGCCGCGGCCGGAGCCGGGAACCCGGCCGCGACCGGTGTCGGCGAGCCGCGCCGGGTAAACAGCGCCTGCATAAGGCCGGCCCTGATCCACCCGCGTCATGAACGGCCGCTCGATCTTGCCGAGTTCAGGTTTAATCCTGGTTTGCCGGCGGGTGTTCCGGTTTGAGGTCGAGGAGCGGCGTGCCGTCTATGCAGTCGAGACCGCGCACCTGCAATGTCCCGCCCTCGATCGCCACCAATTCAACGATCGAGGAAGCGATCGGGTTGGGCCGCACCGGCGAACGCAGCGCGAATGTGCCGGTTGCCTGCCCGCCCGCCGGCGTCTGCAGGACGAGATCGCGGCGCGCCCGGTGCATCCAATAAAGCACCTGGATGCGCTGATAGCCGTCGAGGCCTGCCAGCGCCGGCCGCCAGCGCTCGTCGACATCGATCGAGCAAATCGGCCCGTCACGGCTGCCGCGCTTCGGGCATTCGCGGCGGTCACGCCACGGCGTATGGATTGTGCCGATAAAAAAGATCCCGGCATCGGTTCGGGGCGGGAGTTCGACCACCACCTCGCCGGGGCGGATTTCGCCGTCGACTTCGCTTTGGCTCATGTCCCGACTTTGACAGGCGCGCCGGCTTGATGTCCAGAAGGGGAGATCAACCGGCCGACGTGTAAATCCGTACGCCAGCCCGCGCCTTATCGCGAAAGGAGGGGCTGGGGCAAGCGGCCCGGGATATGGTAGGCTCGGCGAGCGCTCAGTTCTCGAGCCGCACGCAGCGTCTTTTACAACGAGGGGATGCGACAATGGCCTATGAAGGCATGATTGCCGAAACGATTGCGATCAATGGCGACAAGAACGAGTCGATTTCGGCCTATGTCGCGCGGCCGTTAGGGCCGGGCCCGTTCCCCGGCATGGTGCTGCTGCATCACGCGCCGGGCTGGGACGAATGGTATCGCGAGGCGACCCGCAAATTCGCCCATCACGGCTACGCGACGATCAGCCATAACCTTTATCACCGCGCCGGCGAGGGCAAAGCCGACGATGTCGCCGCCAAGGTGCGCGCCGAGGGCGGCGTTCCCGACGCTCAGGTCATCGGCGACACCGAGGGTGCGGTGCAATGGCTGAAGGCCCAGCCCTGGCTGAACGGCAAGGTCGGCGTGTTCGGCACCTGCTCGGGCGGAAGGCAGACCTTTCTCTATGCCTGCCATACCAACAGCATCAACGCCGCCTGCGAGCTGTGGGGCGGCCGCGTCGTGATGAGCCAGGAGGAGCTGAACCCAAAGCAGCCGGTGGCGCCGATCGAATACACGCAAAAGTTGTCATGCCCGTTGCTCGGCCTCTTCGGCAACGAGGATCGTTCGCCGACCCCGGAACAGGTCGACCAGCACGAGGCCGAGCTGAAAAAGTACGGCAAGAACTACGAATTCCACCGTTACGATGGCGCTGGCCACGGCTTTTTCTATTACGACCGGCCGGCCTACCGGATCGAGCAGGCGCTCGACGGCTGGAAGAAGGTCTTCGCGTTCCTCGAGAAGCATCTGTCAGCCTAACGCCGGCATGTGCACCTCGATCGTTGAGATCGTCAGCGCCGCGGGTGCCGGCAAGCGCGATGCCGGGTGGTTCGATCTGACCCATGCGGTCGTGTCCTACGACCACCCGCACCACGCTCTGTTGGAAGAGGCCATCAACATCGATTTTGTGAACCGCGCGCTCGGTCCGGACGCGCGGGTCGCGGTCGAGTTGACCTTGGAATCGGCCAAAGAGCTGAGCAGCGCACTGGCGCGGGCGATAGCAGCAGCCGAAATCGAAGAAGGCCATCGCTTGCGCAATACCTGAGTCAGGCGGCGACTTGCGAGGCGACGACAAACCCGCCTCGCTATTCACTCCGGAAAATCACAAAGAGGGGACGCCGGCGACCTCCTGCGTGGCGCCGCTCGCTAGCAAACGACCCTTCTGCGACAAACTGCGGAAGGTGACCGACCAGCGTGTCACCTCCATCGGCGCGATGCTGTGCTCCCACTGATGACGCGCCTCGCCGGTAAGGTGGTAAATCGAGCGCGGGGGCAATAACGCCGATGCCCGATCGAAACCGCCGGGTTTGCGCCGTCGGAACCGCATCGTCGCCGGTGCTCCGAGCGAGATGCCGAAGACATGCTCGAACACCGGCCGGTCGCGATGCCAGCCGATCCCGGCGCCGGGATCGTAGCGGATCACCAATGCCTGGACGAGTTCGTCCGCGGGCAAATCGGCGAACTCGGCGGCCTTGGCGCGCAGCGGCAGCAGCCAATCAGGGATGGGCTCAGTTGGCGTCAGGCTAGCATCGTCGAAGTCATAGCGCCAGCCATAGGATGCGGTCAGCCGCTTGCCTAGCCATTGGTGAAAGCGGAACGGCGAAAGCTCCGCCGCATCGATCGACCCGATCAGGCTCTGCTCTTCTCGCGGCGTGACGATGGCATCGGCCTGGGACAGCCCGGCGAGGCATGGGCCGTCAAGCAGGTCGGGCTGGGCCAGGCTCGATTGCATTCTCTTGGAAAGCTGTGTCACCGCATTGTTATGTGGGAGACGATGGGAGGGCCGAGAAGGGCGCGGCGTCGCGCCAAGCAGACGCCTCCAGGGGAATGCGCCCCGTTATGTCAGCGCTGCGGTTTGGTGGGGTAAGTAGCTTGAGACATCTCGCGAAACTGACGTACGCTTGATTGCGACAAGGGATGCATGTCAGGGGCGAGGGGAGTGGGCGCAATGGATCCGAAACGGCAGGGTATGGCGCTCGACAGCGCCGGGCGGGGAAGGCGATGAGCATCAGGGATGGATTGGGCAGGCCGGAATCGGCTGCCGCGCAGGCGCAGCATCTGCCGGGCGAATGGGATCGCGAAGCCGATGTCGTCGTGATCGGCGCCGGCGCCACCGGGATGCCCGCTGCAATCATCGCGCGCGAAGCCGGCCTCACGGTGATTCTGGTCGAGGCGGAAGCGGATATCGGTGGCCACGCCATCACCAGCGGCGGCAATGTCCCGCTCGGGGGCGGCACCAGCGTACAAAAGCAATACGGCATCGAGGACACCCCGGATTTGTTGTTCCGCGACCTGACCGACTGGTCGGTGGTTGGGCCGAACGGCTTTCCGGATTACCGCTACAATGATCGCGAAATCATCCGCGCCTTTGCCGACAATAGCGCCCCGTGCTTTGAATGGCTGCTCGACCATGGCGTCATCTTTGTCGACAAAGCGCCCGATGCGATTGGCGGAAACTCGGTCGGCAATTCGCTGCCGCGCGAAATGCACTGCGCCGTGATGGACTGGCCGACGGTGCAGACCGGGCAGCCGGCCGATCCGGCAATGCAAAAGACCCGTTCCTCGGGCAATGGCTTGATGCGGCCGCTCGAAGTTGCCGCAAAAAAAGCCGGCGTTGAGATCCTGCTCGAACACCGAATGGTTTCGCTCTACCGCCAGACGCCAAACGCCGGCCCGGTGCTCGGCGTAGCGGTCGATCACAAGGGAACCGCGCTCAGTATCCGCGCCCGCCAGGCGGTGATCATCGGCACCGGCGGCTCGACCGGGAATGTCAATTTCCGGCGCATGTTCGATCCGCGCCTGACCGAGGAATATTGCGGGCTTGCCGGCATGCCGTGGTCGGACCAGGACGCCAGCGGCGAACTGGCGGCAATGGCGATCGGCGCGTCACTGTGGGGGCTTTACAACCAGACCGGCGAGTTCGGCGCGAATGTGACCAAGCCGGGCTCGATTGGCTGCCAATACAATTACCGAAATCTGCAATGGATGCCGGGCAGCCGGGTGTTTGATCGCGCCCGCGCGAGCGGCCTGCGGGTGGCGAATTGGCAAGATGTAATCCTGGTCAATATGCTGGGTAAGCGTTTTTACGACGAGACCGGCGGGCAATACATCGCCAACAACTACAATTCCGTCGAACCCTATATTCAGGGCAGCTGGCGCAATGCCAAGAATGTCAAATACGACCCCAATAATTTCCTGAATGCCGCATTGGCCGGGATCGACGATGGCCACAATGGCGGCGGTCCGATCTGGGCAATCTTTGACAGCGACGCGCCGGAACGCGAACAATGGCGGCCGACACCGCCGCATGTCGACATTGCCGCCGGCTTTTTCTTCAGCGCCAATCGACTGGCCGATCTCGCCGAAAAGATTGTCATGAAATACCAGCGCGTGCCGATGCCGCCAGCGGCATTGGAAGAAACCGTCGCGCGCTACAACGCCTTTGTCGATTCCGGAATTGACGCGGATTTCGGCAAGCCCAAGCCGATGTACAAGATCGCTAAGCCGCCCTTTTATGCCGCCTGGGCAACGCCGGTTGTGCACGACACCCGCGCCGGCCTGCGCATCAATGCTAAATGCCAAGTTATCGACATGAACGGCGAGATAATCCCGGCGCTTTATTGCGGCGGCGAATCAGCCGGCGGCTTCAGCCAGCACGGCCTCGCCCGCGCCGTTTGTCAGGGCTACATCGCCGGCAATGCGGTCACCGCTGCAATGGCACAGTTCTAAGACCCGCATCGTATCGGCGCTAACGGATCATCGGAGCGCTTGGCGGTGGGCCATTTTGCGGCATCCGAGCCGCAAGCAGATCGTGGGGCACGCCATTTGTATTGGGATTGCCATTGGAACCATTACCATTGGCATTGGCGCCATTGCCATTGGCGGCGACCTCGTACCCGACCACCCGGAATCCGCCATAATCGTCTCTGGCTTCGTCCGCATCATGACTGAACGAGAGCTCGGGCCAGCGGCCCGACTGCCTGATATTCCAGTCCTCGTAACCGATCGAACCGGTCCACGCAATCGAGTTCGATAGCCAGGTGTATCGCGCCAAACCCATTCGCTTTATCGCATCGCAAACGGATCCGGAGCCGTACACGCCGGTCTGGTAATTTGCGATGCCTTTGCCCGCCGCGACGAGACCGGCGGCAACCCCTTCGAAATATTCGGTAACGCGATCCAGTGACCGGCTCCGTGCATCAAAGTCGACGGCAAAATAGATGGCGGTGCCCGGTGGCTGACCGGTCGCTTTCGCCTGCCAATGCGCCGTGATCGCATCGCTATACCCTTGTGGATAAGAAAAATATCCGGGATGCCGGGAATGCGATTCCCACACCGCGACAATGTTCAACCCTTGCGACGATAGCCGCTGCGCCTCGCTCGCCGAGAGCGCCGGCAACCGCGAATCCGGGCTGCGGTAATAGCGCGCGACAAAGTCGACCAGGCCCGGCCTCAGCTGGTACGCCACGCCGGTGGAGTTGGTCGCCATATCGATCCCGCGGCCGGCGCGAACCGTCTTCGTAGGCTCGACTACCTGGTACAGGGTCGGAAGTGGCGGGGGCTGGCATGCCGCTAAGATCAGCGCTGCAGCAATCAGAACTAGTTTCTCAACCCGCAACGTGCTTGCCCCCGTGTCAAAAAAATGTGGACGGTCCCCGAAAGCGATCTTTCGCTACCGCGGCGGTTGCCGCAACCAAAATCGCCCGGGATTAATCGGTTTGGGTTAATTTTGTGGGGGATGACGGCTCCCGCCGCTTTCGATCGGCGGTTGTCACGCGCGAATCAGCGGGTATCGGCGGCCGGCGCGATCATCATTGCGACTTCAACAGAAGCAATATCGGATTACGGCCCGCGCGCTTGAACCTGATCCTATGACTGGACACCGGCTGACCGGTCGGGTGTTCCTGCTCCGCGCCCCTATGAGCCGCTTTGGGCCGGAACAGTTGCTAGCGTAACCGCTATCGAACGGGGGAGTCGACCCCGACGCGGTGCTTCACTCTGACCACCCAACGACCCACCTGTTACGCCGCCTCGTGCGCCACCTGCCGTTGCAGCCAGCGCTGCACGCGCGGGTCGTCGCAGACCGCAACGTTGAACCGCAGCCACGGCGAGCGCTCGAGATGCGGACGGAAGACCGTGCCAGGCGCGAGCATGATGCCGTCGCGCTGCGACGCCTCCGCCAGTGCTAGCGAGTCGTCAATATGCGGGAAGCGCGCCCAAACGAACATGCCGTCTGCAGGCTCCGCGAACAACTCAAGTCCGATACGTTCGAAGGCGCGCACGACATCGATGCGCGCCTCGCCTAGCCGCCCGCTCAAGCGAGACAGATATTTTCGGTAATGGCCCTCGACCAGCATCAGATAAATCAGCCGCTCGGTGAATGGCGAGGTGGTGATGGTGGTCAGCATCTTGATGTCGGCGAGTTCGTTGGCGACGTGTTGCGAGCAGGCGACAAAACCGACGCGCAGGCTGCCTGACAATGTCTTGGAAAAGCTGCGTGCATAGATCACGCGATCGAGCTGGTCGAGGGTCGCGAGCCGAGGCGTCGTTTTCACCTGCAGATCGCAGAAGATGTCATCCTCCACGACGGTGAAATTGTGCCGTTCAGCGGCCTGCAACACCTTGAATGCGACATGCGGGCTCATATCGGTGCCGGTCGGGTTGTGCATCACCGACTGAGTGAAATAGACCTTCGGGCGGTGCGCGGTTGCCAGATTTTCGAGAATGGTGATGTCCGGTCCGTCGGGATTGCGCGGCACCGCCAGCATTTCAACACCCTGCAGCCGCAGATTGCCGAACAAATTGTAGTAGCCGGGGTCGTCCACCAATGCCGCGTCACCGGATTTGAGCAAGTAGCGGCTGACGAGCTCGAGCGCCTGGCTCGTGCCTTGCGTCAGCAGGATCTGGTCCGGATTAGCGGTGATGCCGAGGCCGGCCAGCATCAGCGCGAGATGCTCGCGCAGCGGCAGATAGCCGAACGGGCGCCCGTATTCGAGCAGGTAGGCGCCGTTCCTGCGTGCGAGCACGTTGAGGCTCTGGCGGATACCGGCTTCGTCGAGCCACGAATTCGGCAGCCACGCGCCTCCCGCGAGCAGCGTGTTTTCGTCCGCTTCCAGCTGACGGCGGATCAGCCAGACCAGTTCCTCGTTGCGCCTGAGGTTATCGGACGGGGCGGGGCGCGTCGCCTCCGCCGGCGCGAGCACCGGTGCCGTATAGAAGCCGGCGCCGCGGCGTGACTGCAGACAGCCCATCGCAACCAGGCGGTCGTAAGCCTCGACGACCGTGAAGCGGCTGACCTTGTAGCTTTCGGCGAAGTTCCGGATCGACGGCAATTTGGTGCCTGGCCGTAGGTGCCGATCATCGATTTGCCGCTTGATGCTCGCCACGATCTGGTCGGCGAGCGGCTGACCGTTATTCCGACTAATGGTTAGGGAAAGCATGCCTGTACTCGCCTCTCGTCGGATTGGCCCGGTCGCTGGACCAGTACAGTTACGCCAACTGACGTTCAAACTGTCTATTACTATGATGGCGAGTGTTCCCCACTATGTCATGGGTGTCAAGCAATCTCGCTTGCGCATCTGAACAGCAACCCGAGACGAGAGGAGAGATCCAATGCCGCTCATTCAAGTACAGGTCATCAAGGACGTGTTCAGTCAAGAACAGAAGCGTCAGATCATCAGCAAACTGACTGATGCGATGGTCTCGATCGAGGGCGAGAACATGCGCCAGGTTACCCTTTGTCAAGTCGAGGAGGTGGAAAGCGGTGATTGGGGGGTCGGCGGTAAAGCCCTGACTACCGCCGATGTCCACGCTCTGGCACGCGGCAAGGCTGCGTGACCGCGCGAAGTCGCTTGCGCCGCGTTGCGCCCGGACCATCGACAGTGGTTCGGGCGACCGGACGGTCCTTCGCAGACTGCCGGCACACCACTCCACGAAAAGGAGACGGACAATGACTGCAATCGATGGGATGCAGAACGACAACCGGTATGCCCGCTGCATCCAATCTTCAAAGCGCGTCTATTGGGACATCGACGAGGACGTGATTCGGGGGCGCCGCTTCGACGCCGCCCACAAGTTCCTCCCGGATGGGCTTTCGCTGGCCGACGCATTCACGACGCTGTCGCCCGGCGAGAGGCGGTTTGTGAGCCAGATCCAGGGCCGCACCTACGCCAATACCTTTGGGCTGGTCGAGCGGTTCATCAATGCCAAAATCCTGGAGCTGGGCCGCGAGCACGCGCTTGGCGACCAGGAGGCAGTCGAAGCGCTGGTGCGGTTCAGCGCGGAGGAACTGAAGCACCAGGCCTTGTTTCGCCGCATCGATGCGATGGTTGGTGAGATTTTGCCCGACGGCTATCGCTTTGATGTCGACCCCGATGCGGTCGCTCGCATCGTGCTCGCCAAGGGCAACTGGGCGGTGCTGGCGCTGACATTGCACATCGAGCTGTTCACCCAGATCCACTATCGCGAAAGCATCCGCGATGATGCCGATCTGTCCGAGCTCTACAAGGACGTGTTCCTCTACCACTGGAAAGAGGAGTGCCAGCACGCGATCCTCGATGAACTCGAGCTGGTTCGGCACGACGCCACGCTCTCGGCGGAGGAACGCGATCGGGGGGTGGACGAGTTCATCGCGCTGGTCGCCGCAGTGGACGGAATCCTGCGGGCGCAAGCGGCGGCCGACGCGAGCTACTTCGCTGCCAATTGCACGCGCGCGGTGGATGTGGACGAGGTGCAGACGATCGAGGCTGCCTTCCTTGCGGCATACCGCTGGCAATACATCCACTCGGGCGCCCGGCATCCGCATTTCAGCAAGGTGCTCTCCAGTCTGATCAACGAAAGCCAGGGCCAACGAATTCAGGCAGCCCTCGCTACGCTGCACTGAGGGCAAGCAGCTACCTTTTTCAAACACACGAGAAAGCGAAAGAGAGATCCATCATGGATGGCTACGCAAACACCGTTGCACCAACTGTCGTCAACCGTATCAACCTCGACGACCTGTTCGCCCTGATCGAGGGCGTCAGGACCGATCCCGCAAAAGCCAAGACCCATTGGCGAGTCGCTACGACCTGGCAAGGCCAGACGCGCAGCCGTGCCGAAGTCGAGGGCTTTGGCATTGGCGGCACTGAGGTGCCGCGCCGCTTCGCGATCGACATCGACGAGCCCTGCGAGCTCGGCGGCTCGAACCGGTTTGCCAATCCGCAGGAACACCTGATCGCGGCGCTCAACGCCTGCATGACGGTCGGCTACGTGGCGCAGTGCGCGGTGCGCGGTATCACGCTCGAGAGCCTTGCCATCGAGACCGAAGGCGAGATCGACCTCCGGGGCTTTCTCGGCATTGATCCAACCATAGCGCGAGGCTACGAGAACCTGCGCTATAAGGTGCGCATCAAGGGCAACGGCACCAAGGATCAGTTTGCCGAGATCCACGAGGCGGTGATGGCAACCTCCCCCAATTTCTACAACTTGTCCCGGCCCGTGGCTCTCAAGCCGACCCTCGTCGTCGAGTAAACATCGACTGCAAGGCGCGACGCGGCGGCGCGACCGGCGGCAGCGTCGCGCCTTGCTTCCGCAATGTCTGCTTGGGTCATCAACTGAAAGAGGCGCAGCAAACACGAAGGTCCGCTTTCCACTGGGTCAGTCGATCTGGGCGCGGTCGACGGAGGTCTGGAATGAGGCATAACCGGCCAATTCGCTCGCAGGCGCGCAGCACCGCCCGCGCTCCCATCATAGCTCGCCGGAGCCAAGGGGCTCAGCAGCCTCTTTGGTTTGAGCTGTTCGCGGCGTCTTGGGCGGGCACCAATTCTCGGAGCCGGGGGATCAGTTCTTCGCCGTACTGGACGGCGTCGGGGCGGGGATCGTAGCCGCGGATTAGCAGGGCAGTGGCGCCGAGCTTGTAATATTCGAGCAATGCCTTGGCGACGGTTTCGGGCGTGCCGACGAGTGCGGTCGAATTTCCTTGGGCGCCGGTCGCGGCGGCGAGCGCGGTCCACAGGCAGGTGTCATGCACCTCGGCTTCCGCCGCCGCCTGCAGCAGCCGTTTGGAGCCGACATTTTGGCGTTGGGTCGCCGCCGCACCACCGCGATTGGCCAGCACCCGGTCGAGAATCGCCCGTGCCCGGTCCCACGCTTCGCCTTCGGTTGCCGCGAGGATCGGGCGCGTCGATAGGCTGAAAGTCGGGTTGCGGCCGCAGACCGCTGCTGCCCGCCGCACCCGGTCCATAAACTGCGCCGTGGGCTTTAACGGCTCGCCCCACAGCATGAAGACATCGACATGCGGCGCCAATGCCCGGATCGCCGCGTCGGAGCCGCCGCCGCCATAGATCGGGATATGCGGCCGCTGATGGCAGCGGACCTCCGAAAAGGTCCCACGCGTCCGGTAAAACTCGCCCTCGTGATCGAATGGCGCCGGCTCGGTCCAGGTCCGGCGCAATAGCGAAATGTATTCGTCGGAGCGGCGATAGCGGGCGTCGTGATCGACCCAGTCGCCGTCCTTAGCCTGATCGGCGTCGCTGCCGCCGGCGATCATGTGGACCGCCAGCCGGCCATTGGAGAGCTGGTCCAATGTCGCCAATTTGCGGGCGGCGACTGGCGGCGCGACAAAGCCCGGACGATGCGCCAACAAAAAACCCAACCGCTCGGTCACCGCGGCGGCGTGCGCGCCGACCAGGAAGCCATCCGGCGCCTGGGAATAGTAGCCGATCAGCACCCGGTCAAAGCCGGCTCGTTCGTGGATGCGCGCGGTCTCGGCGATCACATTCGCGTTGAATGGCGGGCCGGAGGGCGGGATAAGCTCCGACGAGACGCGCGGTGCGATCCACCCGATCATCTCGACGGGCATCAAAACCTCCTCCTGAAACCGCGCCCGGGGTATCGGGCTGCGGCTGTCCCAGCTAGATGTTACGATAACTTACTTGCCGTTATCGGGAGAACCGATCTTGCCGCTGGAAACCCGCCCCCTCGGTGAAAGCTTTGCCTGTGAGGTGCTCGGATTGCGTCTGTGGGAGCCTTTTGACGATCGCACGATCGCTGAATTACGAGCATTGTGGGCTGAGCATCCGGTGCTGGTGTTTCGTCGGCAAGCGCTTTCCGAGGATGAGTTGGCCAATTTCAGCGCGCGTTTCGGCCCGCTCGAGCGCACCGATTGGGCGTCGCCGGTGCGGCCGGAGGTGACACTCATCTCAAATTTAAAGGATGGCCAGGCCCGCCCGATCGGTGGGCTGGGAGACGGCGAATTGCAATGGCATTCGGATCAATCCTACATGCTGCAGCCTGCCACTGGCGCGATGCTGTACGCACTCGAACTGCCGGCCGAGGGCGGGACCACCTCCTGGGTCGATCTGGCGCCAGGCCTCGCGCACCGGGTCGAGGCCTGGAATGCGGGGCTATCGCCCGACTTCAAACGCTTTACGGCGGCAATCGCCCATATGGCCCCTTTGCCCGAGCCGCCCGCAGCACTAGGCTTGCCGCGTCGTGTTGTTCTGGGAGAGGCCCTCGAAATCGGGATTACGCCAAATAAGGCGGTCCGTCACAAGGCAGGAAGCGCGCCGCTCTGGCAGGCGTCTTCCGATCGGAGAGGTATCGCGGCTATTTGACATCGAGGTAGCCGACGAATCGGTCGAGGATATCGTCGACCCGGACGAGCTGCCCGGGGAGGCATCGGCATCGTCCTTGGTCGAGACCGCCTACGAGGTCGAGTTTTCCGGCGGCTGGTTTGCCACATTTCCGGTGGACGCAAAGCTCAACTTCATCAACCGCGCAACGTCTAAGATAGAGGAGAGATACATAACGGCCATACACCGAGGCGATGAAATCCTCCTGATTCCGCACCAGAAAAGGCAAAGCCTCTACGCGTTGATCATCTCGCGGGTCCATCTGCATTCGTCGATTGCCTTGCACCTTGCCCTGCTGCGCCGCCGGCATAGCGATCTCACGATGGGCGCACAGGTCTGGATCCGACAGAATGCGAATGCGCCGTTCGGGCACATCCCAAGCGTTGCAGAACTGCTGCTCAAGCACATCCGCCAAGCAGGGAGCCGATTGACGGCGCCTTGACCATTCAGTTCTGGCTGCGCGGGCTGACGTTGTGCTCCGATGACCCGGAGGATTTGCGGCGGGTGGCAGAGGTACTTTCTCTGCCTTTCATCGAGCAGCATTACCGGCGCATTGGGGCGGCGGCCGAGCGCATCAGGGGCTTGCACCGCGGGCTTTCCATTAGGCTCGGATATTGGCTTGCGCAGCAAAGCGGCGGGCTGCACGAGGCGTATGACCGCGAGGTCATCGACCCCGAGCTAGGGCTGACATTCGGCGACGTGCGCGCCTCGATGGTCATTGAAAAGGTCAAAAGCATCCGGCGCGTATCGGGTACTTTCCTCTGTTCCGATCTTGGGACGATACGGAAGGCTTGAGATCATGCTTGGCATCCCGGCATCAGCGGGCGAGCAAGAGAGGCTCACGAAATACATCATTGCTCGGGTCGGCGATCGGGCCTCCGGACGGCATGCGCCGGAATGCCTCGATAATTATCCCCGTGACGTCTATTTCATCGGCAATCTGCGGTCGCAAGACCCCGGGCCGCAGCAAGGCCAGACCCCGCCGCACCTTCCAGAGCTGTTGAACAAGTTGGCGCCGGTGGCCTTCGGGGCGGAGTTCCTGCTTGTCCCCCGCGAGGCGACCACCTTTCGTGTGCGACTCCACTGGTCCTGCTACTATCGCGTATTTCCGACCTTCGAGCAGCAGGTGAAATATCAGAAGGGAACCCAACAGGCTCTTGCCGGAGCGCGGCGCTCGCTCGCGGTGGCTCAGGCGGATGCCGGAAATGACTCGGAGGAAGAGGGGGACGAAGACGACAACGATCCTGTGGAGGAAGAGGATAAGAACCCCGTTGCCGTGGAAGAGGAAGACGAGGCCGGCGAAAACGGGCACGGCGGGGCGCTACCGGAAGGCGTGCCCCTCAGCGCAACGACGCTATGCGGCTGAGGTTCCGCAAGCTTCGCTGCAGCGCAGAAGCCGATGTGCTCCTGAAGCCGAATACGGGAGGAGGCTGGATCGTTGATCAGACCGATTTAGAGGCGGCAATCAAGGCTGAACTGGCGCGCGTTCACGATGAAGTCGGGCGCGATCCGGAAGCGTTCAAATATGCGAAGAACGCCTTCGAGAATGTCCGCGTCCCGGAAGCGGCGCTTGCTTTGGACGCAACTTACCAAACCTTTCTCCGCACTCTCCGAACGCCGGTCGTACTCATCTGGAAATGGGACACCCGCTTCACCCTGGAGCCGACTGACGATCCGAGCCGCGTGATCTTGTCGTGCATGTTCGCCAACGACTCGCCGCGTCAGCTCTCACCGACCGGCAAAGACCAGATCCACATTGAATATTCCTGTTCGACACCGGCGCGGAATTCACCTTCCGGAACTGCTTGGTCGAGGCGTTTTCGATCGATCTAGCCCCACCAGGTTTCAGATATAACCGGTTTATGTGGGGGCGCGGATTTAACTGCGCCGTCGAGCCACTCGGTCCTGCTGATTTCCGGACGCAGCATATGCCTCTCTATCCTCAGCAGCGCTATCAGACCCGGACTGATCCCCCGGCCGATTTTGCCGTGCTGGCAACCGATCCCCTGCCCGTCTTAGATAGCATCCTTTTGGCGATGGAGGCTTATCGCGCGGATTGGAAGAACGCCCGCGACGCGTACAAAGCTCAGGATGCTCTCTGGGAAGCCCGCCACGTCGAGGAATTTGATGCGGATGCAGCGCAATTCGATGATGAGATAGAGCGATTCCGCCGCGGCCGCGACTTAATCCGCGACAACGCGGACGTGCTATTAACGTTCAAACTCACCAATGAGACCTTCCGCCGCGGACCGCGGACGAGCTGGCGCTTGTTTCAGATTGTGTTCTTGGTGTCTCAACTCCCGGGGCTGACGTCGCTGGCTAATATTCCGGCTAGCGACCCCGCCGAATTCGACATTGCCGATATCATTTATTTCCCGACCGGCGGCGGTAAAACGGAAGCCTACCTCGCGGTACTGGTGTTTCACTGGTTCTTCGACCGCCTGCGCGGCAAAACTGCCGGAGTGACCGCCTGGATCAGGTTTCCGCTCCGGCTCCTGACATTGCAGCAGACGCAGCGGGTTGCCGACGTCATATGCGTCGCCGATGTCGTGCGGCGCGAGCAAACGGACCCGCGGCTGAGCGAACGGAGCGTCGCCGGGTTCAGTGTCGGCTATTTCGTCGGCGAGACATCGACGCCGAATGAACTCCTCAATGTCGATAATTACCAATACTCGCCCGAGCCTCGGCATGTAGAGAGTTGGGCGATCGCTCAAGATGCGAGCGAGAGGCAGCGCTGGCGGCGACTGATTAAGTGCCCGTCCTGTCAGACCTCAACGGTACAGCTCGATCTCGACGTTAATCGGGTACGGATCATCCATCGGTGTACGAACCCAGGTTGCGAACGCGGATGCGGAGCGCCGGATGGTGTTCGGGCTCCTGCATTCTCTCAGCCACTTGTGCGTAAAGCAGGCGGCATTGGTGTGCGGACTGGAGCGCAACAGCCTATCCGAATACCTGATCCCAAGGCGCTCAGCATCTCCATCTATCCGAACAATCGCTTCGGGGCCACGATCGGCGCGCTTACAGCACTTTTCGAGCAGACTCTGCGACAATGGGTCAGCGGTATCCGCACAGCAAAAAACTGCGTCTACGACCCGATCTGCCACGATCACGGCGGGAATTGTCATGCGTGCACACATCTCGCCGAGACGAGCTGCCGCTTTTTCAACTTGAACCTCTCCCGGGCATTTCTCTTCGGCGGTCCTGACAACCAGTTGGGCGAGATCCAGTACGGATACTTCGCGGTCACCTAGCCATGACTAAGCCAGACGGCGGCATCGCGGATCTTGTCATCACCGTGCCCGAACCGCACGCCGCCGCTCTAGGGCGTGTCGTCAATTATTGTAACGGTGCACGTATACCGAGTTTGAGCATGAGTATAGAAAGTAAAACGAGTTTACCGCGGCTAGAAGTAATGTGATTTATGGAGAGTTGGCTTGGTACAGGGCTGACCCATGACCCGATATGGATTGCGCGATGAGCAGTGGGACCGGATCAAACACTTGTTCCCGGGAAAGCCGGGAGACGTCGGTGTCACCGCGCAAGATAATCGCCGGTTCGTCGAAGCGGTGTTGTACCGCTATCGCGCCGGAATTCCGTGGCGCGACCTGCCGGAACGGTTTGGCGGTTGGAAGAACACGCATCGCCGCTTTAGCCGCTGGGCCAAGAACGGGCTATGGCACAGAGTGTTTCAGCACCTGGCCGCCGATGCCGACAACGAATATGCGATGATCGACAGCACAATTGTCCGGGCCCATCAGCACAGCGCCGGCGCGCCCAAAAAAGATGAGGATCAAGCCATCGGCCGCAGCCGCGGTGGGCTGAGCTCGAAAATCCATGCCCTAGTCGACGCGCTTGGCAGGCCATTGGCTTTTCTGTTGTCGCCTGGACAGGCGCATGATCTGGTCGGCGCGGACGCGCTGCTGCCGCAAATGACCGCGGATCGGCTGATCGCCGACACCGCCTTCGATGCCGACAAGCGGGTCTTCGAGCCGCTCGCCGCCGCCGGCAAATCAGCTGTCATCCCGCCCCGGTCAAACCGTTTAGCGCCGCGCCAATTCGACCGGGAACTCTATAAAGAGCGCCACCTGATCGAAAACTTCTTCTGCAAACTCAAGCAGTTTCGCGCCATCGCTACCCGCTACGACAAAACCGCCAGAAATTTCCTCGCCGCCGTTCACCTCGCCGCCGTTACAATCTGGCTCAATTGACGACACGCCCTAGCTTACGCTACCCGCTGCCGGTCAACGTTCGGCGTTCTTGTTCAGCTGTTTGCAGATGCCGAACGGCACGTAGTGATCGCGTCGTCCTTCATGCAGGCTGCCACCATCTCCGGGTCGGGAGCGCTGGCGCTGGCCGTTCGCGGCGCGTTGCAGCGCGGCGTGAGTCTGGACATCTTATCGACGCAGCACAATTTAGATGACGCGCAGCTACGGGAGATCGCTGCCGCTCACGCGACGAAGGTACGCTTGTTCCTCCCGTCATTTCCTCAGTTCGACGCCAGTCAGCTCGGCTCTCACGCGAAGTTTTGCATTAGAGACGGAGAGCAAGACTCTGTCGGCAGCGCGAACCTGACCGGGCCCGGGCTTCATCAGCATTTCGAAATGGGCCTCCTGGTCTCGGGTCCGGCTGCAGCAGCCATGCAGGACTTCTGGAACTTCGCCATCAAGCACAATCTCTTCACCCGGGTCGCCGCCTTGAGACCGCCGACCCGCGGCATCGTATAAATCCTCAACGGCTCGGCCATCGGCTGGCCCAAATCTGGATTAGAAGTCGGCACCGTTCATGCAGCGTCCGAGCCCGAGCAGAAACACCAGGAGGATAACCACAGCGGGCCAGCGCACCATGATTGCACCAGCGAGGAAATATCCAGGATGCATCGCAATCTCACCTTCGAAGCCGTTTGGGGCTTCCGCACGATAAAACAGTGTTACCGGTGCTCTCTCGTGTTGCCAGATATTGCCATCCCAGTGCACAGGCAAGGGACAAGCGAGGCCCATACGGGACCGAAGCGGACAGAGTGACCGGGCGTAAGCGATTACGATTGCTCGGCCATTTCCCGTGTTTCTACGCGACGCGGTAAAATGGCATTGTAGAGGTCACCGGTTCGATGCCGGTTGGCTCCACCAATATCAGGACAAGGGCTTAGATCGGATAACGTCTAGGCCCTTCTTCTCGCCGGAAGCCCCACGGAAGAACGGAACGGATTTTCGGGTGGATCCGAGCCCAGCCTGCGGCGTCGGAATGCCCCTCCTTACATTGCCGGCAACTCAGAGCGCTGAGGTCCAAATCTCGTCAGGCCGGTTCGCTACACATAATTTACAATCGTGCGTTGCGAGACTAACATACGATTGATTTGCCCGTTACGCGAGCGCGGCCCTGTTCAATTTTGCAGAGGGGTGGTTATTTCTGCACCAAATCGATGAAGGTTCCGTGAACGTCCTGGGAACCTGACTTCCGAGTGGAGATAAGATTGAAAAATAAACGATTTCATAGGCTTATAATTATGCCTATATTTTAGGCAAGGGCGTTAGCGGTCCTATTCTACGAGCGCTTAGCTGCTAGCTGACCGACTTATCCACAGGGTTATCCACCAGTTTGGTGGATCGTTACCTTGAACCCGTAAGTCTATCATTTGACCCAATACAGACGCGAGATAGACGCTTCAATGACATAGATAGTTAATCTAAGAAGTTGCAACAAATTTGCCCCCTTTCCAACCTACTGCTCTCAATCGGGGCAGCGGCAGTTTACCCACGGCCGTTTAACTCGCCCGCTGAGCCGTTCGGTGCCGCATCGGGGCTGCCACCCCAGCAATATCAAGGCAGGGGCTTATTCGGAGATGGCTGAGCCTAGTCGGTTTCTTGGCTATCGTGCGATATCGCAGAGCAATTCGGAGGGAGATCGAGAATGACGGCTCGTGCCGACGTAATCGTTCTCGGCGCGGGAATGGTGGGCGTCAGCGTGGCACTGCATCTGCAAGAGCGCGGCCGCGATGTCGTTCTCGTCGACCGGCGAGCGCCCGGCGAGGAAACCAGTTACGGCAATGCCGGCCTGATCCAGCGCGAGGCGGTCATCCCGTACACATTTCCGCGCGAATTCGGCCAGATACTCAGCTATGCGATGAACAATCGCCGCGACGCCGTTTACCATTTATCGGCATTGCCCCGTTTGGCGCCTTGGCTGTTTCGCTATTGGCAGAATGCGACGCCCGAACGTATCGAGCGCTCGATGCGCGCGCTCGGGCCGCTGATGGCGCAATGCGTCATCGAGCATGATGCGCTGACCGCCGAGGCCGGCAGCGTGGCGCAAAGCCTTGTTGATCACAGCGGCTGGCTAAATTGTTGGCGCACCGAGCAGGGGCTGCAGAGAGCGATCGCGGATGCGGACCGGCTCAAAAATTATAGCGTCGACTACGATGTGCTCACTGGCGCGCAACTGCACGAGCTCGAACCGCATGTGTCGGAGGCGATCGTCGGGGGGATTCATTTTCGCGGCTCGCCGACATCGTCCGACCCCGGCCTGCTGACCAAGGCCTATGCCGATCATTTTACCCGCAAAGGCGGGCGGCTGCACAAGGGCGATGCGCGTCGCCTGGCATCGGAGCCCTCGGGTTGGAGCATCGCTGCCGAGACCGGTTCGATCGAGGCGCGCGACGTCGTCTTGGCGCTCGGTCCCTGGTCGGACGATGTCTTTCGGCCGCTCGGTTACAAGATCCCGTTAGCGGTCAAGCGCGGCTATCACATGCATTATGGCGCGCAGGGCAATGCGACGCTCGGCCATCCGGTGCGCGATGCCGAGGGCGGCTATGCGCTGGCGCCGATGAGCAAGGGGATCCGTCTGACGACCGGGGTTGAGTTTGCCGATCGGGACGCCCCGCCGAGCCCGGTCCAGCTGACGCGCGACGAGCCGTTGGCGCGCGAAATATTTCCGCTTGCCGAGCGGCTGGACCCCGAACCCTGGATGGGCCGGCGACCCTGTTTGCCCGACATGGTCCCGGTGATCGGCAATGGCGAGCGGCATCGCGGCCTGTGGTTTGCCTTTGGTCACGCTCATCACGGCTTTACGCTGGGTCCCGTAACCGGGCGGCTGCTCGCCGAGATCATGACCGGGGAGGAGCCATTCACCGACCCGTCGCCCTATGCCGCCAGCCGGTTTTAAAACGGAGTCGTGCGATAGGGCGGGCAACCCAGCCTGACGGCGATCGGGGCGCTTATGCTGCCGCGGCGGGGCTGCGTGCTTCGAGCACCTCGCGGATCCCGGCGATGATCCGGTTGCGGTCTGGGAATACCTGATTTTCGAGGATCGGGGAGTAGGGAATTGGCACCTGCAACGCGCAGACCCGCTTCACCGGCGCTTTGAGCCGGGCGAAGGTCGCCATGTCCTCGGTGACGACGGCCGCGATTTCGGCCGAGAAGCCGGCGGTCGGCCCCGCCTCGTCAGCGATGACGAGACGCCCTGTTTTCTGCACCGAGCGGCGGATGGTTTCCCGATCCAACGGCACCAAGGTCCGCGGGTCGACGATCTCGACCGAGACCCCATCTTTCGCGAGTTCTTCGGCCGCGGCCAATGCCTCATGCACCAGCCAGGCAAGGACGACGACGGTCACGTCACTACCCTCGCGCTTGATGTCGGCTTGACCGAGCGGGATCGTGTAGTCCTCGTCCGGCACCGGTCCCTTGCGCGCCATCAGCCGGCTCGACTCGAACGAGATCACCGGGTTGTTGTCGCGGATCGCGGTTTTCAACAGACCTTTGATGTCGTGCGGTGTCGACGGCAAAAACATCTTCAACCCGGCGACATTCATAAACATCGAATAGGGCGACTGCGAGTGTTGCGCCGCGACTTGGCCGCCGCCGCCGACCGACGCCCGATAGAGGA
Organism: uncultured Alphaproteobacteria bacterium; assembly: GCA_963777435.1. Lineage (GTDB taxonomy): Bacteria > Pseudomonadota > Alphaproteobacteria > ATCC43930 > CGMCC-115725 > AP-15. Next base: position 160,464 of record CAVZQT010000002.1, on the reverse strand, counting down.
TCGGGAACGCGACCTGGCCGCCGAACATATAGTGGATCTTGGCGGCCTGATTGACGATCTGATCCATCGCAACAAAGCAAAACGTCACCTGCCGCCAATCGACGATCGGGCGAAAGCCGCAGCCCGCCGCCCCGATCGCCATGCCGGTCAGTGCCGCTTCGGTAATCGGCGTCGCCTTGATCCGCTCGGGGCCGAACTCGCGCAGCAATGGCGGCAGCGCGTCGGTCGACATGTAAAAGATCTTGGGATCGCGCCGCATCTCTTCGGCGATCGCCTCGAGCGCCGCCTCGCTATACGTTAGCTCTCGCATCATCTGCTCCCCGCCTCAGGCCGCAAAGACGTCGTCGGTCGCCTGCTCGGGCAACGGGAACGGGCTCGCCTCGGCAAAGACAACGGCAGCGTCGAGCGCGGTCGTGATCTCGCGCTCCATCTTCTGCAATTCGGCATCGTCGAGATAGCCCTGTTCGCTGAGCCGCCGCGTCAATTGCGCGATCGGGTCCTTGCCCGTCCACATTTCGATCTCCGCCGGATCGCGCGGATCGACCTGGCCGCGGCGCTCGGTATGGGCGCGCTGGCGATAGGTCTTGCACTCGATCAAGCTTGGGCCGCCGCCCGAGCGCGCCCGGTCGACGGCGCGGCTCGCCGCCTGGTAGACTGCGACGATATCGTTGCCGTCGACAACGACCCCGGGGATGCCATAGCCGGTAGCGCGCGATGCGACATCGCCCAGCGCGTGGGTCGCGGCGGCCGCGGTTTGCGCCGCGTACATGTTGTTTTCGCAGACATACAGCATCGGCAATTTCCAGGTCGCTGCGATATTGAGGCATTCGTGGAACGGGCCGGCATTCGAGGCGCCGTCGCCAAAAAACGACACCGCGACCCCGCCTTTGCCCTCCATCTGCGCCGCCAGACCGGCGCCGGTGATGATCGAGATTCCGCCGGCGACGATGCCGTTGGCGCCGAGCATGCCGATCTCGAAATCGGCGATGTGCATCGAGCCGCCCTTGCCCTTGCAAAAACCGGTCTGCCGGCCGTAGAGCTCGGCCATCATCCGGTTGAGATCGGCGCCCTTCGCGATGCAGTGGCCGTGGCCGCGATGCGTCGAGATTATCCGGTCGGTTCGCTCAAGCGCCGAGCAGACGCCAACCGCGACCGCCTCCTCGCCGATATAGCAATGCACGACGCCATAGATCTTGCCGGCCAGATAATCGGCCGAGGCGCGCTCCTCAAACCGGCGTATCGTCAGCATCCGGCGCAGCATCTCGCGCTGCTGCTCGGGCGGCAGGTTGGTCGCCTGGGCTTGCGGCGGCGAGCTTTGGATTGAGGGGCTTTGGGTTGAGAGGCTCATCGAACGCGATCCTCCAGGCCGGTCGGGCTTTTTGCATGATGCGCCGCCACTGCCAGGACGGCAACCGCAACCTCTCCGCCTGACCGACCGATACCCGTTGCCGTCACCGATGCGAACGCGCAGTGCTGCGAGCGGGCTCAGAGGCTATCCAGCGCTTGTGACAGCCTATTCACCGAACTGTCATTTCACCGTCATATCGTTGTTGCGCCGCCCCTTTAGCGTCCGTCGCGGCCGGAGGCGCCCGAACAAACTGCGACGCGCCGCTGGCTTGGCTTCGAGGACCGATGTGGGGGCCGGGATGTATCGGAAAGCGGGTTGGGGCGCCTTGCTCGCGGCAATGCTGGGCTGGCTTGCGGCGAGCCCGCCGGCGCTGGCGGCCGAGGCGAATGACTGCCCAAACGGCGGCGTCGTGCGGATGGGTGTCGAACCCTACGACACCACGGCCCGGCTGGTGCCGATTTGTGAGAAGGTCGGCAAGCTGATCGGCGAAAAGCTCGGCTGTGAAGTAAAAGTTTACGTCGCCACCAACTACAACGCCGAGATCGAGGCCATGCGCAACAGCAAGCTCGAAATCGGCGAGTTTGGCCCGCTCGGCTATGTGCTCGCCCATCAGGTCGCCAACGCCGAAGCCGTCGCCGCGTTTGGCGACAAGGACGGCAAGGTCGACACCTACTGGGCCAGCATCGCCACCTATCCGAGCTCCGGCATCAAATCCGTTGCCGAGATCCGCGGCCATTCGTTTGCATTCTCCGATCCGGCCTCGACCTCGGGTCACCTGTTCCCGGCCTACGGGCTGCGCAAATCGGGGATCGATCCTGATAAGGACATTCGCGCGATCTATGCCGGCAGCCATACCTCGTCGTTCGAGGCGCTGTACAATCACAAAGTCGATGCCGGCGAATTGAACAGCGAGCAGCTCGAATTGGCCAAGCAGCGCGGTCACTACAAGGATGGCGATTTGGTCTTTTTGTGGAAATCGGACGCGATCCCGACCGACCCGTTTACCGTGCGCGGCGACCTGCCGCCGGCGTTCAAGGCAAGGGCGATCGCGGTGCTGCAGAACCTCGATCTCTCGTCATTGCCGCCGGCGGATCGCAAGATCATGGTTGGCGAGGGGATCACCCGGCTGGTGCCGCAAAACGACGCCGCCTATGACGGGATTCGCGACCTCGCCAAAACCCTGAACATCGACCTTTCGAAGCTGAAGAGCTGAACCTCGTTTTACTCGGTCGAGCCGGGCCGCGATGCTGAAAGTCCGTCGGCTTTCGCTGCGCTATCCCAATGGCAAATTGGCGCTCGCCGACTTTGATTTGACGGTCGAAGCGGGCGAACTGGTGGTCGTGCTCGGCGGCAATGGCAGCGGCAAGACCACTTTGCTCGGTTGCATCGCCCGCACGCTCAGCCCTGATACCGGCGAAATCTGGCTCAACGGCGCCAATCTCGTCGGGCTCGACGGCGAGCGATTGCGGCGCGCGCGGCTCGCACTCGCGATGATCTCACAGCATGCGAGCCTGGTGCGCCGCAGCACTGTCCTGCGCAATGTCGCCAATGGCTCGCTGGGTCATTACGGTGATCTGTGGACGGCATTGGGCGGGCTCCCGGCGGCAGAGTTGCGCGCCGCCCACGGCTATCTTGCCGAGGTCGGGCTAGCCGAACTCGCGCTGCGGCGCGCCGACACGCTCTCCGGCGGCCAGGCGCAGCGTGTTGCGATCGCTCGCGCTTTGGCCCAGCGCCCACAGATATTGCTCGCCGACGAGCCGATCGCCAGCCTCGATCCCGAAGCGGCGGAGGACATATTGCGGCTGCTGCAGCGGCTGGCCGGTGAAGAAAATCTGGCGGTTCTGTGCGTGTTGCACCAGATCGACCTCGCCTATGCCTATGCCTATGCCGATCGGGTCGTTGGCATTCGCGACGGGCGCGCCGTCTTTGATCTGCCGCGCTCTGAACTCTCACGCGACGAAATTCGCCGCCTCTATTTGAGCGAGGCGGCGTGAGCCTCGGCCTCGAGCGCCCAGCGACCGAAACCCGCGACTGGCCGAGCGCTTTGTCGTCCGCCCTGCGCTTTGTCGTGCTTCTGGCGATCCTGGCAATAGTCGTGCAATGCCTGATCGTCGTCGAGGCGCGGCCGCAGGACCTCGTCACCGGCATCTACGGCATGGCCGACATCATCCGCCGGGCGATGCCGCCCGATTTCGCGCAATTCCCGTCGACCCTGTGGCCGACCTTGGAGACGATCGACATCGCACTGTTCGGCACGATGATGGGCATCGTGATCGCGGTGCCATTGGCGATGTTGGCCGCCACCAATATGACGCCATCGCGACCGCTCTATTATCTGGCGCGCGGGTTGATCGGCTTTGCCGGCGCGGTGCCCGACCTGGTCTGGGCGTTGTTGTTTGTCACCGCAGTCGGTCTCGGGCCATTTCCCGGCGGGTTGGCGCTTGGCGTTCATTCGGTCGGCATGCTGGGGCGGCTCTTTGCCGAGACCATCGAGCACATGGACATGGCCCCGATCCACGCATTGGAGGTGGCCGGCGCGCGCCGCGTCCAGATCTCCACCCACGGCATCGTCCCGATATTGCTGCCCGCCTTGCTCGGGATCAGCCTCTACCGGCTCGACGAGAACATCCGTTCGTCACTGGTATTGGGCTTTGTCGGCGCCGGCGGGATCGGCTTCGAATTATTGACCGCGATGAACCTGTTCCAATACCGCCAAGTCTCATTGTTGCTGATCATCATCTTTGTGATCGTGCTCGGCGCCGAACGCCTTTCAGCACTGCTGCGTCAGCGCCTCGCTTAGCTCCCTGCGGCTCAATTCTAAGCCGCTTGGATCGCCCACCCGCTGCGCTGCTGCCAGCATTCAAATTCCCGTCGAACCGGGAAATAACCGGGAATTTTTTATTTTAGCCGCCGGCCAAACAGCAAATCCAGTATCCATATCATAGACCTCCGCTCGAAAAATATGGTCGAATAACCGGGAATTATTTTGCGAAAACCGGAAAAATTTCTCGCTTAACCGGGAAATCACGGGAATTTCGCCGCGTGCCCCCGGCGCCCTCCCGAACGGCGCGAAAGTCGCACAAAAATTTGGCGATATTGAGGACAGTACGAGCCAGTCGCCCCATTGCTCCTTAGGCGTCGCGATATCCGCGCCTGCGGGCCGGCCGCCAGATGGTGAGGATCACGGGCCGTTGCGTGATGGTTTACAAACGCCGTGCACCGCGGGGCTGTTTGGAATAAACCAACCTTTAATTGACGAATGAGCCGGCAGGGATATGACAAACGCCTCAGGCGTGGAGTGGCTGGAAAAGAACGGCTCTAAAAGCCTGCAGAACATTAGGCACTTAGTCCAAACAATCCGCCAGGGTCCGCGCGAGCTGGCATTAGCGATCTTCGGCGTTGCTTGTTTTGCGGCCCCGAAGACGGCGGAGCTCGCCGGGCTAACCAAGGTGTTCGGGGGCTTATCCCCATACGTAAACGGCTTCTACGGACTAGGAGTGGCGGCGTTTGGGTGGGTGGTATATCGCACCTGGCGGCTTGCACTGCCTACCGCGGCTCCCTCTCTTGAACCCAGACCGACAGCAATCAAGGGTCGGGCGCGTGCGGCGCGCAGGACGGAGCGCTGTTCCGGCGCCTCGGTCGCGAGATCGAGCTCAGCGCACTCTATAATTTTGTCCTCGACGACGCGGTTAGCCCCGTTATCGTCGTGGGGGAGTCAGGGGCCGGCAAGACATCGCTGCTGCGCGCCGGTCTCCCGAATCTTATTAGAGCAAGCAAAGATCGCCTACGCCTATTGGGAGGCGGTCCCGAGCGATCCCGAAAGCGGTTTGCTTCACGCCATTCGAAACGCGGCGAATATGCCTAAGGAGGACCGGCCGCAAGACTTTGCGCAACTCTTGCAAGGCGACGGCGCGTCGCAGCGGCTGGTCATCGCTCTCGATCAGTTCGAACAGTTGCAGGAGGACGACCCCGATCATCGGTCGATCTTTGATCATCTTCGCGACGCGGTAACGCGGTCGCGCCCGCCGCATCGCGTCACATGGATCGTCGCCTTCCGGCGCGACTACGAGCGTCCTTGCAGCTCAGTCCCCACGCGCGCACGGCCGGGGCTTTGATGGCAATCGGCGTCGGCCATTTTTTCGCCGGCTATTTTGAAGGCGCAAAGACCATGCTGGTACGCTCGCTGCACGAACACCCAGCTGGGCGCCGACCTATCGGTTTCTCGCGTCCTGCTACGTGCATTTGGGACGGCTGGACGAGGCACGGGAGACCATCGAAAGGCTGCGGACACTCACCTAGGTCGTCGTGCCAGCCACCGCCGCGCATTGGCGCAACCCTGAGCAGCGCAAGCTTTACCTGTCGGGCCTGCGAGTTGCGGCCGGGGAGGGAAGTTGACGCCGATCTTGGTTGCTGCGGTCGCTTGACGTGACAATGCTCGCCCACCGGGTGTTTCTTGTGTCACAATCCGCGTCGATAATCGCCATCGACCGAGGAGGATGCTCATGAAAGTCGCCAATGCCGTCGCCGAGATCCTGAAGCGGGAAGGGATCGAGTATCTGATCGGGTATCCGGTCAACCCAATCATCGAGGCCGCGGCCGAGGCCGATATCCGCACGATCATGGTGCGCCAGGAGCGGATCGGGCTGCATATGTGCGACGCCATCGCCAAGGTGACCTCCGGCGACAAGATCGGTGTCTTTGCGATGCAACACGGCCCCGGCACCGAAAACGCGTTTGGCGGCGTCGCGCAGTCCTATGGCGATTCGACCCCAGTCGTCGTCTTGCCGGCCGGCTATGCGCGCAACATCAACCAGGTGCACCCGAACTTTAATGCCGCCCTCAATTTCCGCCACGTCACAAAACTGTGCGAGCAGGTAACTGTCGCCAACGCGACAGTCGAGGCGCTGCGCCGCGCCTTTACGACGGTCAAGAACGGCCGCCCCGGCCCGGTCCTCGTCGAGTTCCCGAGCGATCTGCTGCGCGAGGAAGTCCCGGACGCGCTCGTCGCCGAATATCAGAAGACGCCAAGAACTCAAGAGCGCGCCCGACCCGCAATCGGTCGCGAAGATTGCCGAGGCGCTGGTCGCAGCACAGCGCCCGGTCATCGTCGCGGGGCAAGGGGTTCATTACGGCAAGGCGTGGCCGCAGCTGAAGGCGCTGGCGGAACTGCTGGAAGCTCCGGTCATGACGACGCTCGGCGGCAAGAGCAGCTTCCCGGAAAATCATCCGTTGTCGCTCGGCTCGGGCGGCATCGGCATCGGCGGGCATCTGTGGCACACGCTGCAGAACGCCGATTTGATCTTCGGCATCGGCTGCAGCTTTACGCGCACATCTTTTGGCACGGCGATGCCGAAGGGTAAGAAGATCGCGCATGCGACGCTTGATCCCTACGCCATCAACAAGGATGTGCCGGTCGAATTGGCGGCGGTCGGCGATGCCGGGCTGACCCTCGACGCGCTCCTCGCAGAAGTGAAAGACCGGCTGCACGGCAAGACCCGCGACCGGCTGCCGGCAGTCACCCGTGAAATCCGCGGCTACCGGGAAGAATGGATGGGGCAGTGGATGCCGCGGCTGACGCAGAACACCAAGCCATTGTCGCCCTACCGGGTGATCTGGGAATTGCTGCATACGGTCGACGTCAAGAACACGATCATCACCCACGATGCCGGCAGCCCGCGCGACCAACTCTCCCCGTTCTGGATCAGCGAGGTGCCGCTCTCCTATCTCGGCTGGGGCAAGACAACCCAGCTTGGCTATGGGCTCGGGCTGGCGATGGGCGCCAAATTGGCAAAGCCCGACAAGCTTTGCATCAATGTGTGGGGCGACGCCGCAATCGGCTTTACCGGCATGGATTTCGAGACCGCGGTGCGGGAGCGAACCCCGATCCTGTCGATCCTGATGAACAATTTTTCGATGGCGATCGAATTGAAGGTCATGCCGGTCTCGACCGAAAAATACCGTTCGACCGATATCAGCGGCCACTATGCCGATTTCGCCAAGGCCTTGGGCGGCTACGGCGAGCGCGTGACCGAGCCGGGCGAAATTCAGGCGGCGATCCGGCGCGGCATCGAAAAGACCCGCGAGGGTACGCCGGCCCTGCTCGAATTCATCACCGAGAAGGCCGTCGACGTCTCGCGCTTTGGCTAAATAAAGCCGCGTCGATCAGGGAGCCTTCCGGTCCGCGGAGGGTTCCCGCGCGGCACACAGTGCACGTCCTGACCGGGCCCCTCGGCGCGGATCGTTGCGCGGAGTGTCTAAAGCGCTGCTGCCGCAGATCCGATGCAGACGTTCTATTTCGTACCGAGGCTCTGCGCTATGGGTGCACAGATTGGCGCGCGGAGGCTTAGCCCGATAACAGCGTAAACTCGATCGGTTGTGCGCCTTGCCATAGGGTCAAGCGGCCGAGTTCGGGCAGTTGCGCTCCGCCCTCGATAATTGTCAGGAAATTGTTGCCGGCGAGTTGCCCGACCTTGCTGGCAAACCGAACACTGCCATAGGCGAGCAGAATTTCGGTCTCGCTGACGGCGCCCGGGTGGAGGACGAACTGACCGGGCGCCGGATAGCTCGTCGCATTCTCGTAACCGAGACCCAAGTCGAGGTCACCAAGCGGGATCCAGCAGGCTTCGCCGCTCCACCGCACGTGAATGAGATGTTGGCGGTAGGGCAGCATTCTGACGAACCTGGCGCAGGTGGCAGGCGCTGCAGCGCGCTCGAGGTGCGCTGCAAAGGCGAATGGCCCCGCGGTGATCCTGATATCAGCCATTTCCGAGCAGGGGCAGAAGATCGGCGGACCGGGCTACGGCGCCGAACACGCCACCCTGCATTTTGATCATCTTGATCGCATGCTCGTGGTTGGAAGGGTCGGTGGCGCCGCAGCAATCTTCGAGCAGCAAGCATTCAAAGCCGCGGTCATTGGCCTCGCGCATCGTCGTATGCACACAGACATCGGTGGTTATCCCGGCGAGCAGCAAATTGGCGATGCCGCGTAGATGCAGCATCAATTCAAGATCGGTCGCACAAAACGAACCCTTGCCGGGTTTGTCGATGACCGGCTCCCCCTCGATGGGCGCCAGCTCGGGGATGATCTCCCAGCCGGGCTCGCCGCGCACCAGAATACGCCCGCACGGCCCCGGGTCGCCAATGCCGGCGCCGATGCGGCGCGACCGCCAGCGCTTATTTGCCGGCAGGTCGGCGAGATCGGGGCGGTGACCTTCGCGCGTATGAAATACGTGAAAGCCGTAGCGGCGCATTGCCGCCAGCACTGCGGCAATCGGCGCAATCGGCCCTCGCGTCAAGGATAGATCGTACCCCATGCGGTCGACATAGCCGCCGACACCGCAGAAATCCGTCTGCATGTCGATGACGACGAGCGCAGTGTTGGCTGGGCGTAGATCGCCGTTGTAAGGCCATGGATAGGGATCGGCTGGGACAAAGCGCTCAGTTGTCAGCATCCTCAATCACCAAAAGCGCCGTTACATGGCAGCTGCGGCTCGGCCGGTTCACACACGACCACTTTCTTCAATTCCCATGCCAAGCTGAACCACAGAGAAATCCTGCTGCTCTTGATGCCGTCCGACTTGGTCATTGGTATCTCACCAGGTGTGAAGAGCCCCGTACGCAATCTGGCGCCTCTCCCCCCCTCAGACGCCGGCTCGGTACCGACGCTCCCGGATGTGATGAAAACCTAATCAAATATTCCCTTACAGAATTGGCACGCCAGTTCGACTTTCGGCTTGGCGCAAAAGGCAATATGATCGCATCTACACGATGCAGCCGAGAGGCCGCGAGAACAGGGAGAGTAGCATATGGCTCAGTCATTGCGGCGCGATTTTATCAAAATGGCGGTTGGCGGCGCCGGGATTGCCGCGCTGCCGTGGCGGGCTAAAGCCGCCGACAAGTCTATCACGATGCTGCACGAGAGCTCGTTTATCAAAGTCTTCGATCAATTCTTTCAGAATACACTGGCACCAGCCTACGAAAAAGAAACCGGCGTTAAGGTGATCTATGAAATTACCAGCGTAGGCAGCTTGCCAACCCGCGACAGCACCGTTATCGAGACCGGCTCGGGTGCGGATCTGAGCATGCTCGCGTTGCTGTTTCCGTTCCTCTATCAAGACAAGCTGCTCGATGTCAGCGACATTGCCGAAGATATGGGCAAGAAGCAGGGCGGATGGTACGACGTCGGCAAAGAAGCCGGCGTGATTAATGGAAAGTGGAAGGCGGTCCCATTCAGCAATATCGGCCAGCTGATGAACTGGCGTACCGATTGGTTTGGCGAAATAGGGATCAAAACCTTCCCGGATACGTGGGAAGAGCTGTACGAGGCCGGCAAGAAATTGAAGGCAAAGGATCACCCGTTTGGTTTCGAGCTGGGTCGCGGCTTCGGCGACAATCACGGCTGGCTCTACCCGCTTTTATGGTCTTTTGGCGGGCATGAGGTCGAGGCCGACGGTAAGACCGTGTCCATAAACTCCTCCGAAACAGCGGCGGCCGTCGACTTCGCGCGAAAGTTTTTCAAGGACACGATGCTTGAGGACGTACTGAGCTGGACCGACCCCAGCAACAACAAGGCGTGGTACGCAGAGCAGATCTCGTGCACCAACAATGCTCAAAGCATCCTGTGGCTCGCCAAGCGCGACTTCCCGGACATCGCCAAGGTCACCGGGCAGGCGCTGAACCCACAGGGGCCGAAAGGCCGGTTCCACCTGATGAACTCGATCAGCCACGGCGTCTTCAACTTTTCACCGCAGAAGCAGGCCGCACACGATTTCTTGCGCTGGCTGATGGACGAAAAGCAATTGAGCGCTTGGTACGCCTCGGCCGACAGCTACTATCAGCCGGTGCTGCACGGATACGACAACGCGCCGATGTGGCAAGTCGAGCCGCGCAATATCCCCTACCGCGATGCGATGGCGAGCGCCCATTTGCCGGGCTGGCCGGCGCCTCCGGGGCGGCAGCTGGCCGAAAGCGTGGCGAAATACGTTGTCGTCGACATGTTCGCTAAGGCGTGCGCCGGCAGTTCGACCAAAGACGTGATCAAGGCGGCGGATTTACAGCTCAGAGAAATCTATCGCGCCGCTTGAGCCGCAATCGCAATGGTGATCCGTTACGAGCCGCTTGCCGGCGTGGCGATACACCCGCAACGCCCGTCCTCGCTGAGCGCTTGGGCTGATCGCGGCACCGTCTTCAGCTGGCTAATGATGGCCCCGCCGATCCTGTTCATCCTGACTTTCGTCGGGTATCCGTTCTTCTACGGGATCTTTTTGAGCCTGCATGATCGCCCGGTTGCCCAGCCCGGCACCTTTGTCGGGTTGAAAAACTTCGTCAAGGAGGCGCACGATCCGGTGTTTTGGCAGGTCGTGCGCAACACCTTTGTCTATACCGCGGTCGCGACGCTGTTAAAGATGATCGGCGGGCTCGGTCTGGCGCTGGCGATGAACCAGCAGTTCAAGCTCAAGAACCTGATCCGCGCCCTGTTGCTGCTGCCTTTTATCGTTCCGACGGTGCTGAGCACGGTGGCGTGGATGTGGATCCTCGACCCTGCATTCAGCGTCTTCAATTGGTTTCTGATCGCGCTCGGCTGGCCTAAACCAGGGCCATCATGGCTTGGCAACCCGATCCTCGCGATGGCTTCGATCATCGTCATAAATACCTGGCGCGGCTTGCCATTTTACGGGATTACGCTGCTCGCCGGGCTGCAGACCGTCCCGACCGAATTGTACGAGGCGGCGACAATCGACGGTGCCGGCGGCTGGCACCGCTTCCGTTTCGTCACCCTGCCTCTGTTGCAGCCGATCATCCTGATCGTGACGCTGTTCTCGGTGATCTTCACCTTTGCCGACTTTCAGTTGGTCTATGTCCTGACGCATGGCGGCCCGCAAAACGCTACCAACCTTTTCGCCACCTACGCTTTCGACATCGCAATGGGCAGCGGCCAACTCGGGCTTGGCGCTGCGGTGGCGCTGGCGATGCTGCCGGCCTTGGCGCTATTGATTGTTGCAATAACGATCTACCTGCAGAGAAAAGCATGATCACTGGCTACGGACCGCTTCAGCGTACCGCGCGGGTCTGGCTGCCGGTCATCTTCTTTCTCGTGCTGGCGCTGTTCCCGTTTTATTGGATGGCGGTCACCTCGCTGAAGCCCAATGCCGAACTCTACAACACGCATATGATGCCGCTGTTGGTGCGCAATCCGACATTGAAGCACTACGTCGATCTGTTGACCCAGACCAACTTCCTGACGTGGACTTGGAACACGATGGTGGTGGCGGTGATCTCGACCGCGATTTCGCTGGTGCTCGGGATCATGCTCGCCTACCCGCTGGCGCGTATCAACTTCCCCGGCGCCGGGTTAATCGCGATCTCGGTTGCAGCGGTTTATCTGGTGCCGCAGCCGCTGCTGTTCATTCCGCTCGCCGACGTCATCAACCGGCTTGATCTCGGCAATACGCTGACCTCGGTGATCCTGACCTATCCCACCATGCTGGTGCCGTTCTGCGCCTGGCTGCTGCTCGGTTATTTCAAAACCGTGCCAATGGAGCTCGAGGAGGCGGCGCGCATCGACGGGGCCAGCCGATTGCAAACAATGCGGCGCATCTTCCTGCCGCTGTGCACCCCGGGCTTCATCTCCGCCGGCATCTTCGCGTTCACCCTGGCGCAAAACGAATTCCTCTACGCTCTTATCTTCCTAACCAAGACGACGGTACGCACCGTACCGGTCGGTGTGATCTCCGAATTGATCCGCGGTGACGTATTTTATTGGGGGCAGTTGATGGCCGCAGCGTTGCTCGGCTCGGTTCCCGTCGCAATCATCTATTCGTTTTTTGTCGAGCACTACGTCGCAGGGCTGACCTCGGGCGCCGTGAAAGGCTAAGCGCGCCGCGCCAAGGTGAGGCTGATGCCGCCGGGGCTCAGCTGCGGCCGAGCGGCCGCTCGCTCTGCGATAAGGAACGGCTTCCTCGGCGAGCTCATCGGATGATGCTGACCCCTCAAACGCCGGCCCTGGCTCAACCGCTTTCGATTTGCCTGGCATCAGGGGCGAATCACCTTAGCGATCGCGAGGCTCAGCTCGGCCGACCGGAACGGTTTTGAGATAATCGGGAACTCTTCTGCCACGCCTGGTTCGACTCCGGCATAACCTGTCGTCAGCAGAACATGCAAGCCGGGGCGCATCGCCTGAGCTTGCCGCGCGAGCGCGACCCCTGAGATGCCGCCGGGCATTACGAGATCGGTAAACAGCAGGTCAAGCTGCTCAGGGCCCTTCAGCAATTCGAGCGCTTCAGAGCCGTTGCGCGCCACCAATATTCGATAACCGAGACTCTGAAGGATCTCGACCGATACTTCGCGCACCTCAGCGTCATCCTCGACCACCAGGATCGTGCCCGCGCCCGGTTGCGGTTCGGCCGTCATGGGAAACACCTGGCTCTCCCCCTCGACCCCGGCATCGCTGGGCAGGTAGAGAGTTACCCGCGTTCCGGCGCCGGGGGCGCTTTCGATATGCAGCTCCCCGCCCGATTGCTTGACAAAACCGTATACCGTCGACAGACCAAGTCCCGATCCCTGGCCGATCTGCTTTGTCGTAAAGAACGGCTCCAAGGCGCGCGCCGCTACTTCGGGTTTCATGCCCTGGCCGTTATCCTCGACCGTAATCGCGACATAGTCGCCCGGCGGCAGATCGATCTCAGCCGCAATCCCGCCGGCCGCGATTTTACGCGTGGCGAGTATCAGGCGCCCGCCATCCGGCATCGCGTCCCGGGCATTGATCACAAGGTTCATAACCGCGGCCTCGAATTGAGCCGGATCGACCTGGCATCGGGGCAAGTCGGCCGCCGGATTTATAGAGACTTCGGTCGTCTCACCAACGGCGCGACGGATCAGGACCTCGATCTCCGCCAGCAAGGCGTTCAGATCTGCCAAAACCGGGCGCAGCGCCTGGCGACGGGCGAAGGCAAGCAGCTGCTGGGTCAACTGCGCTCCTCTATTGATCGATCGAACCGCGATCTCGGCGAGAGACCGGGTCCGCTCGCTCTCAGCTTCGTCCCGGATCAGATCCAGGCAACCCATCGCCGCCGTCAGCAGGTTGTTGAAATCGTGAGCGACGCCGCCGGTCAGCTGGGCCACAGTCTCTAGTTTCGACAACTGCTCCATGCGTCGGCGCTCGGTGGTCTCATGCAAGATGCAAATCGCACCGATGATCGCGCCGCCCTGGTCATAGAGGGGAGTGAAGTCGGCGTCGTAGACGATTTCGGCGCCGCGGGCCCTCGAGAAGAAGCGATAGTCACGGATTTCGGCCCGATGTCCCTTCAACGCTTCGCGCCAAGCATTGCCGATCGGATGATCGGTAAATTCTGGGAACACCTCGAATACTGTTTTGGCTATCACGGCATTGCGCGGCTGGCCGTTAATTCGCTCCATCGCGGCGTTCCAGATGACGTGCCGCAGCTTGTCGTCAACGACGATTATGCCTTCCGAGGTACTTTCGATGATCAATTCGAACAGCAGCCGCTCGCGGCGCAGGCGTTCCTCGATCTCGTCGCGTTCGGTGATGTCCCGGGCGGTCGCCATAATGTGGTAATCGCCATCGAGCTGTTCTGGGACGCGGATGAACAGCACGTCGATCGAGCGGGTTGCGCCCGCCATTGTTCGCCGTGCGGTGTAACGCTGGTTCTCACCGGTGCGGATACAGGCCCGCATCAGGCGCAACGGCAGCTGAGCCTGCTCTGGACCGAGGATTTCTTCGACGGTGCGGCCGACGACTTGCTCGTAGCTTAGCCCATAGGCCCGCTCTGTCGCGCGGTTGAGATCGACATAGACAAAACGTCCATCGGCGGTAGCGCGAAACAGCGTCAGCCAGTCTGGGGAATTATCGAAAATCGCTTGAATCTGAGCACGGCTGGCCCCGAGTTGGCGGTCTTGACGCTCCGCTAGGTCTTGCAGTCGTTGCGTTAGCTCGCGCAGTCGCTGCTCGCTTGCCAATATGGCTGCAGCACTTGCTTCCTCGTTTTTCCGCCGCTGCGTACTCTCGATCGTAATCCCCAGCATGTGTCCCTGGCCGCCATCATTCCCCATGATTGTTCGGCCAAGAAAGACAATCCAACGCGGTTCGCCGTGAGAACCTGCCAGCCTGGCCTCGATCCGCGTCGGACCTGGGCGACTGCGAAATTCCGAAAATGCGGCAGCAACGATGGGCCGCTCCACCGGATCTATAGCCATCAGCAGGTGCTCAAACAGGTCATCGCCGCCTGCGTCCGGCTCCAGCCGGAGATTGCGATACATTTGCTCGGACCAGCACATCCGGCCGGTCGCAAGATCCCAATCCCAGGTGCCTATTTCCCCCGCTTCCAGTGCCGCCTGGACATCCAATTCGGGAAACGCGGCTTGATCGATACCCAGCTTGGTGCGTGTATCGGAGGTATTCAACTCTACCCAGCCTCGGTGGCGCTCAAGGTATTTATATCGATCTTAGTCCTTAGCGGGAGGAACCTCACTTGAATAGGGCGCGGCGAAGCAGCCGTCCACTCCACTGCCAAAAATGCCGGAATGGCTTGGCGATGTGCGATCGCGGCGTGTTGTTGCCCCTTTTGTTTGAGCGAGCCGCAAGACCCTGGAGAGGGTATCGGCCGCTCTTTACCGGGCGTAATTATTGAGTTTGGCTCGGAGCGTTCTACGGTACCGCCGCGCTCCCGAGCCGCAGCGCGGTAATTCTGCTGCGAGAATGCCTTATGCGGATTTCTCGCCGGCCAAATGGCGACGGAACCACCGGGCCGCGTGTTGCTCAACCTCAGCGAGGGTGCCCGGTTCTTCAAAGAGATGGCCGGCCCCTTCGACGACTACCAGCTCCTTTGGTGCGGCGAGCCGGTCATAGGCGCTTCGGTTTAATTGAACGACCTCGGTGTCGCGGCTGCCAACGATCAGCAGGGTCGGGGCGACTACTCGGGCGAGCGCGTCGCCGGCGAGGTCGGGGCGTCCGCCGCGCGACACGATAGCCGCCACCGGCGAGCGCGGCGCTGCCGCAGAAACCAGCGCTGCGGCCGCGCCGGTGCTGGCTCCGAAATAGCCGAGCGTCAGATGGGCCGTCTCGGCTTGCGCTATGGCCCAATCGGCAGCAAACGACAGGCGCGAAGCGAGTAGGGCAATGTCGAATACATTGGCGCGGTCAAGCTCTTCCTCAGCCGTCAGCAGATCGAGCAGCAGCGTCGCCAGACCGACATCGCGAAGCCCTGCCGCGACCCGATTGTTGCGTGGGCTCAGCCGCCCGCTGCCGCTGCCGTGCGCGAAAATTACCAAACCGGCGGGATGGGCCGGCACGCCGAGCAAGCCCTTGAGGCGCAGCGGCCCGATATCAATCTCGACTGTATCGGGGCGATCGGTCACCGCCTGATCTCCAAAAACCATTTTCGATGGCCCGTTCAGCGGCAGGGTCGGCGGGCGAGCCAACGACGCCGTTGGATTTATTACTACGCCGCATGCTCTGAGCCATTCCCGCTCGATCAGCACCGGTTCGTAGGGAACAGCTTTATAGGCCGCCTGTTCCTGACCCGGATCGGTTTTATTGGGATGAGCGCGCGCCAATCGGCGACATGCGCGCCCAATGATGTAAAGAGCCATCGCATCGACGATGGCTGCGCTGTTGCCCCGCGCTGCTTTTCGTTTAGAGAAATCTCAACTCAGGCAGTATCGTAAGTCGGCTAGCCCGCGCTCGCCGGATTGCGAGGCAGGCCGGCGGGCGCCGCAGACCGGCATTGCGGAACCGGAGATGAGCGGACCTACGCGACAAAGGAGCCAGTCTAGAAAATGACCGACGAGACGCGCTTGCCGAGCGATGTCGACGCGCAACCCGTGGTTCGGGCCGCAGCCGCCCTCCAACCAACAATCCGCGATTACGTCGCCGAGATCGAGAGCGGGCAGCGTATGCCGCCTGGCCTGCTCGAACAGCTGCGGGCTGCCGGCTTTTACCGGATGGTGATCCCGCGCGCGCTGGGCGGTCTGGAACTCGATCCGCTGACCTATCTACGTGTCGTCGAGCTGCTGGCCGAGGGTGCTGGCTCGGTTGGCTGGAACCTGGCCAACAACGGCATCGGCCAGCTGGTCACGTTGGGACTGCCGGAAGAGGGTGTGGACGAAATCTACGGACATGGCGGCGACACGATCCTTGCCGGCACTGCGGTGCCGGGCGGCGGGCAGGCGATGCCGGTCGCCGGCGGATACCGGGTCAGCGGCCGGTGGCAGTTCGGTAGCGGCTGTCAGGAGGCTAATTGGATGCTGGGCAGCTTCCAGGTGCTCGGTGAAGACGGCCAGCCGCGCCGGCACCCGCAAGGCGGCTCGCTCTATTGGCGCGGCGTCTTCCCGCGCTCGGAAGCTGAAATCGTACCGGGAAGCTGGGATGTCGCCGGCCTGCGCGGCACCGGCAGCTTTGACTGGACGGTCGAGAATGTGTTCCTGCCGGAGCGGCGAACGATGCCGCAGGTTGGTATTCCCCTTGAAAATCAATGGTCGCGCTGGCCGGGGCTGCCATATCAGCTGCCAGTGCAGTGCTGGGTCGGGCCGCACCATAGCGCGGTCATCACCGGCATCGCGCGCGCCGGGCTCGTTGCGCTGATCGACTTGGCAGGCGGCAAGACCCCGCGGGGCCGAACCGGCGCGTTGCTGTGCGAGAACCCGCAGGTGCAGGACGCGGTCGGGCGGGCCGATGCGATCCTCAACGCTGGACGCACCTACCGCACCGCGATGATCACCGAACTGTGGAACACGCTCACGGCCGGCAAGGAGACGACGCTCGAGCAGCGGGCGCGTTGCCGGCTGGCCTCCACCTACGCCGCCGACAGCGCGCGGGAGGCGATGGATCTGGTGTACCGCCATGGCGGCAGCACCTCGTTCAAGCGCGAAAGCCGGTTGGCCGAGTGCTGGCGCGATTTGCACGTCGTCGGGCAGACGGTGACGATCGCACCCGAGTGGTACCCCATCGGCGGCCGAGTCTACCTGGGGATGGATCCGGGCTCGCGCCTGCGCTAATCCTCGCCAAGGCGGGTGATCAGCGACCGCCGCCTCCTCGAAAACTGGCGCCTCAACGGGAGGCCGCCGACCAACGCGAGAAAGTCGTTGCTGGCGCCGGTGTACGGCCGCCCGTGCGCGATGGAAAGGCGGCTGGTAAATCGGCCCCCGGACCCTTAACCTCACTGCCATGTTTACCGGCATCATTACCGATATCGGCCGCGTGCGGCGGATCCGGCTGGACGCGCTGGCCGAGCTGACCATCGCCACGCAGTTCGACACGGCGGCAATCGCAATCGGCGCGTCGATCGCGTGTTCGGGCCCTTGTCTGACCGTGATCGCGGTCGAAGAGGGCGTCTTTACGGTTCAGGCCTCGGCCGAAACCCTGACGCGTACTACAATCGGCGGCTGGGCCGAGGGCGCCCGCGTCAATCTCGAGCAGGCCTTGCGGCTCGGCGACGAATTGGGCGGCCATCTCGTCTCCGGCCACGTCGATGGGCTGGCCACAATTGTCGAGCGGCGGTCGGAAGCCGAGTCGGTTCGTTTTGTCTTCGCGGCGCCCGAGCCACTGATGCCGTTTGTCGCGGCCAAGGGCTCGGTGACGCTCGACGGCGTCAGCCTGACCGTCAACGAGGTGGCGGGCAATCGGTTTGGGGTCAATATTGTCCCGCATACGCTTGCCTGCACGACCTTCAGTGACGCCCAGCCGGGACAGCAGATGAACCTGGAGATCGACATGATCGCCCGCTATGTGGCCCGGCTCTTGGGTGCCGCGGCGCCCGCTCTCCCGGCCGGCGCAGCAGCATGACTCGATCCCCCCACCTCCTCGTCGTCGAAGCCCCCTATTACGCCCATATCGCCGCTTTGTTACGGCGCGGGGCCGAGCAGGCGCTGACCGCGGGCGGGGCCAGCCACGAGATAGTCCAGGTCCCGGGCTCGTTCGAGATACCGGCGGCGATCGGTCTCGTAGCCAGAGCGAGTGACCGGTTCGACGGCTATGTGGCGCTCGGCTGCGTCATTCGCGGCGAGACCACGCACTACGACCACATCTGCTCCGAGAGTGCGCGCGGTTTGCAGGATCTCGCGGTTCGCGACGGACTTGCGATCGGCTACGGCATCCTGACCTGCGAAAACGAAGCGCAGGCATTGGCGCGCGCCGCCCCCGAGGGTCGCGACCACGCAGGGGCCGCGGTGCGCGCCTGTCTTGCCATCATCGAGCTGAAGCGGCGCTTTGCCCCGGGCGGCGGATGAGCGCCGGATGAACACGGCATGAATACCGCAAGCGACGATACGACCGGCGCCGGACGGCCGCGGCTCGGAGGACGGCGACGCACCGTAGCGCGGCTGGCCGCGGTGCAGGCGCTCTATCAGCTTGAACTGAACCCGGCGCTCGCCGCCGAAGCAGTCATTCGCGAGTTTGCCAATTACCGGCTCGGCCAGGAAATCGAGGGCGACCAATTGGCCGAGGCCGACCCAGCGTTTTTCGCGGACATCGTGCGCGGCGTGGCGGCCGATCAGGAGCGGCTCGACGCTGATATTTCCGCCGCCCTGGTGGAGGATTGGCCGTTGGCGCGACTCGATTCGGTGCTGCGCGCAATCCTGCGCGCCGGCGCCTGGGAATTGCTGCATCGGCCTGACGTCCCGGCGCGCGTGTCGATAAGCGAATACACCTCGATCGCGCACGCCTTCTTTACCGGGAAGGAACCGGCGCTGGCCAATGGTGTCCTCGATCGGCTGGGCCGCAGCCTGCGACCGACCGATATGTAGTCGTCATGGTCGAGTGTGCGGCCTCCGCGAACCAAGAGCTGGGCGAGTTCGAGCGCATTAGCCGCTACTTTGCGCCGCTCGCCGGCCCGGGTGGCCTGGGGCTGCTCGACGACGCTGCGTTGGTCGAGTGCCGCAGCGGGTACAGGCTCGTGATGACCGCCGATGCGATCGTCGCCGGCGTGCATTTCCTCGTCGATGACCCGCCCGATCTGGTCGCCAAGAAGCTGCTGCGGGTCAATCTGTCGGATCTGGCGGCTATGGCCGCGCAGCCGTTGCATTACCTGCTGACGACGGCATTACCGACGTCGCTCGGAGCCGGCTGGGTCGAAGCCTTCGCCCGCGGGCTCGCCGAGGATCAGCGGCTCTTTGGCGTTTCTTTGCTGGGCGGGGATTCGGTTTCCACGCCGGGGCCGGCAGCGCTTTCACTGACGGCAATCGGCGAGGTTGCAGCCGGGGCGGAAGTTCGCCGCAGCGGCGCTCAACGCGGCGACGATTTGTGGGTATCGGGGACCATCGGCGATGCCTATCTCGGGCTCGCCGTCTTGCGCGGCGGCTATCCGCAGCTTTCAGGCGAAGATCGTAGCCAATTGATCGGGCGATTTCAGCTTCCCGAACCGCGGGTCGCTTTGGGGCCGGCGCTCGCCGGAACCGCGCATGCCATGATCGACGTTTCCGACGGGGTTCTCGCCGATCTCGGTCACATCTGCGATACCTCGCATGTCGCCGCGATGGTCGAGTTGCAATCATTGCCGATGTCGGCGGCGGCGCGTCACGTCGTGGCCATCGAACCGGAGGTCGCCGCGCGATTGGCGACCGGCGGTGACGATTACGAGCTGTTGTTCACAGCAGCCCAGGGAGTGGAAGAAACGGTCCGCTGCATCGGAAAGCGGCTCGGCATGCCTCTCACAAGGATCGGCAAGATCGAGACCGGCCGGGGTGTACGGCTGGTCGATGCGACTGGTTCCGAGGTCACCGTTGAGACCGCCGGCTACCGGCACTTCTGATCCGCGGCTGAATAGCAGCCGATGCGGTGGATTGCTCTGGCTTGCTGCGCTGTTGCCCAAGGAATACGCTTCTGCCATGTTCCGCCGCCCCGATCTGCCCAGCCCGGGTAGCGGAGGTTTCCGAATTCGCTGATCGTGAGCTCCTGGATGGCTAACGCATATTACTACGTCGTGATCGGCTGCGGTGTCCTGGCCCTGGTCTATGGTCTGGTGACCAGCCGGCAGGTGTTGAGCGCCAATGCCGGATCGGCCCGGATGCAAGAGATCTCCGGTGCGGTGCAGGTCGGCGCCCGCGCCTATCTGAACCGCCAATACCGCGCCGTGGCTGTCGTTGGCGTCGTTATCCTAATCATCCTCGGCGTGTTGCTCGGTTGGCGCGTCGCGATCGGCTATCTGATCGGTGCCGTATTGTCGGGAACAGCCGGTTATATCGGCATGAACGTGTCGGTGCGGGCCAATGTGCGCACCGCTCAGGCGGCGCGCGGCGGTCTGCGACCGGGGCTCGGGATCGCTTTCAAGGCAGGAGCGGTAACGGGTCTATTGGTGGTCGGGCTCGCTTTGCTTGGTGTGTCGATTTACTACTTCATCATGCGCGCGACCGCCGGCGGCGTCGATTTGCGCCCGGTGCTGGAAGCGATGGTCGGGTTGAGCTTTGGCGCCTCGCTGATCTCGATCTTTGCCCGGCTTGGCGGCGGCATCTTCACCAAGGGGGCCGATGTCGGCGCCGATCTCGTTGGCAAGATCGAGGCCGGCATTCCGGAAGATGATCCGCGCAACCCTGCGGTCATCGCCGACAATGTCGGCGACAATGTTGGAGACTGCGCCGGCATGGCGGCCGATCTATTTGAGACCTATGTCGTGACGATCGTCGCGACGATGCTGCTGGCCGCGATCTTTTTCGCGCCGGCACCTGGCGGATCAATGGAATTGCGCGACAAAATGCTGCTGTTGCCATTGGTAATCGGCGCCGCATGCATCGTGACTTCGGTTATCGGCACATACTTTGTCCGGCTCGGCGCCGACAACGGCATCATGAAAGCGCTGTACAAGGGGCTGATCGCCACCGGGATTTTGTCGATCGGCGCCATCGCGCTGGTCATCAATTGGCTGTTTGGCTTTTCTCAACCGCTGACGATGACCACGGGCGCTTCGGTTACCGGGTTAGGTCTGTGGCTGTGCGCGATCGTTGGACTATTGGTCACCGGCTTTATCGTTTGGATCACCGAATATTACACCGCGACCGAATTTCGGCCGGTGCGCAGCATCGCGCAAAGCTCGACGACCGGGCACGGCACGAATGTGATCCAGGGCCTCGCCGTGTCGATGGAAGCGACCGCCTTGCCGGTGGTCGTGATCTGCGTCGGCATTATCGCGTCGTTCCTGATCGGCGGATTGTTCGGCATCGGCGTCGCGGCCACGACCATGCTCGCTTTGGCCGGCATGATCATCGCGCTCGACGCCTATGGACCGGTGACCGACAATGCCGGCGGCATTGCCGAGATGGCCGATCTGCCGCGCGAAGTGAGGCGCACGACCGATGCGCTCGACGCAGTCGGCAACACAACCAAGGCGGTCACCAAAGGCTACGCCATCGGCTCCGCCGGCCTCGCCTCGCTGGTGCTGTTTGCCGCTTATACTGAAGATCTTCGGCACTATTTCCCGAAGCTCGACGTGCATTTCGCGCTGCAAGACCCGTTTGTTGTCATCGGCCTCTTTATCGGCGGTTTGCTGCCCTACCTGTTCGGCTCGATGGGCATGACAGCGGTCGGGCGTGCCGCCGGCTCGGTTGTGGTCGAGGTGCGCCGTCAATTCCGCGAGATCCCCGGGATCATGGAAGGCCGCGCTAAGCCTGATTACGGCCTCGCCGTCGATATGCTGACCCGCGCGGCGATCCGAGAGATGATCGTGCCATCGCTGCTGCCGGTATTGGCGCCGATCGCGTTGTATTTGGTGGTTGCGGCAATCGCAGGGCAAGCGGCCGGGTTCAGCGCGCTGGGCGCGATGCTGCTCGGCACGATCGTGACCGGGATCTTTGTCGCGATTTCGATGACCTCCGGCGGCGGCGCCTGGGACAATGCAAAAAAGTACATCGAGGAAGGTCATCACGGCGGCAAGGGCTCAGAGCCGCACAAGGCCGCGGTGACCGGTGATACCGTCGGCGACCCCTACAAAGACACCGCCGGCCCGGCGGTCAATCCGATGATCAAGATCACCAATATTGTGGCGCTGCTTTTGCTCGCGATCATCGCAAAATGGTGGGGAGGCTAAGCAGCGCGAGTGCCGCCCGGCTGTATTACTCGCTGCTGTACGGGCTTGGACCAGCGGGCCGTGCACCGGCCCCGCCAGTTTCGCCACCTCCACCGCCGTTGAACTTGCCGAGATTGCCGATCAACTGTTCGAGGAAGGTCAATTCCCGGCCGGGAGCCGGCGTGACCCGTGCGACCGGGACGACCTCCTCTCCATCCTGTAATGTTTTGTGACCGACGGCTTTGACAATTCCGTCTTTGTTGAACATGACAACAAATACCTGTTGATCCGTCACTTGCGGCTTGAAAAACGCGAACTGTTTCGTCCGCGAGCTTATGTAATACCAATTCTTGTCGTCGAAGACACCGACGCTTGACGGCGTGCCTAATATCTTGACGACTTGATCCTTCGTTGTCTTACCAGGATGGATCTGAGCCATCTCGTCTGAAGGGGGCAAGTTGCCTCGCTGCTCGACCATGGTCGAGCAAGCGGAGAGCGCGACCGCGGCGCTGATCGCGGCGACTATCGGTGAATTTCGCAGAACACGCATGGCTCGGTCGAGAAGTGCAGGGTGAGGCAAGCTGGCTTTGTGTTGAAACCGGCGCGGTCGCGCCCAATCTTGCCGGTAGCTTTAGCGCAGGGGCGTTGGTTGTCAACGCCGCCGATGGCCGGAGCGTGGCCGAGTGAGTTATTTTTCGCGACAAAGAGCGGTTCGTGAAGCCGCAGAACGCGCCTACCAACGGGTCGTGGCCCAAGCGCGGCAACCTATGCTTTTTGCCGAGTTCGGTGTTCCAGACACACTCGACGGGCGTTTTGAGCTGATCTGCCTGCACGCCTTTTTGTACCTCCACCGGCTGAAATCGGAGCCCGGATCAACAGCTGTTTGTCAGGCGTTCTTTGACAGGATGTTCGCGGACATGGATCGCGGATTGCGGGAAATGGGTACCGGCGATCTGAGCGTCGGTCGCCATGTGAAACGAATGGCGCAAGGCTTTTACGGTCGAATCCGGGCTTATCAAGAAGGGCTGGAGCGCGGTGATGGCGCGCTGAGCGCGGCGCTGGCGCGCAACCTTTTTGGCACGGTCGGCGAATCGGCGGCCGTGATCGATCTGGTTGGTGATTACGTTTATCGAGCCGCGAGCCAACTAGAGGGGCAGCCGGGCGACGAACTGCTCGATGGGGATGTGCGCTTTCCACCGCCGGACCTGGACGCGTCGACGCCGAGACCGGGTGCATGCGCGGGTAATAGATGAGTAGAGGCGCCCCAGAATTTTCGCGGCTTGTTCCGCTGACGCGGCTGGGTTCCGAACCCTACCGTCAGGAGATCGAGGCAACAGCCGAGGAGCGCGTAGAACTAGCTCGAAGATTTCGACCTCATTGCGCTCGATAAGCTGGTTGCGGCGGTGACCTTGCAGCGCGGTAGTGGCGATCTGGTTCGCCTCGAAGCGAGCTTCGATGCCGAGTTCTCGCAAAACTGCGTCGTGATGCTCGAACCCGTGCCGGGCCGAGTTACCCAAACATTCGCTCTGCTTTACGGCCAGCTCAAAGAGGAGGAGGCCGAAATCGAGATCAATGTCGACGAACCTGCGTTCGAGCCGTTGACCAGCGACGCAATCGATATTGGTGAAGCAGTGGCGCAGGAGTTGTCGCTGACATTGCCGGAATTCCCACGACTGCCGGACGCCGCGATCGAGATGGAAGATTCCAGGGAAGCCGACGGCGGTCCGTTTGCCGCCCTAGGACGCCTGCGCTCCAAGCAGTCCTGATGCGTGGTGCAGTCGCGAAAAATCCGATGCGGGTTGCTGCCGACAGCGTTTTTGGCTAAGACCCTGAGACGCAGTGCGTTCCCCAAAACCGAGTAGCCAATGGCCGTTCCAAAGAAGAAAACCTCGCCATCACGCCGAAACATGCGGCGCTCGCATCACTCGCTTAAGCCGGCGTCCTATGCCGAGTGCCCGAATTGTGGCGAGCTGAAGCGCCCGCATCATCTGTGCAAGGCCTGCGGCTATTACGATGGCCGCGAAGTGGTGACCCAGCGGTCTGAAACCGGCTGAGAGCCCAGCGCCGACGGGAGGCGGCGCAGCAGTGAGCCAGGAACTAACAATAGCCCTCGACGCGATGGGGGGCGCCCAGGCCCCCGAAATGGTGCTGCGCGGGGCCGATATGGCTCTGCAGCGGCATCCCGGTCTGCGCCTGATCCTGTTCGGCAACGAGGCCGCCCTGAGACCGCTGCTCGCCAAGCTGCCACGCCTCGCGCAAGCGGTGGAGCTTCACCATACGAGCGAAATGGTGATGGATGACGACAAACCGTCTATCGCGCTGCGCACCGGACGTCAGTCGAGCATGAGACTGGCGATCGATGCAGTTGCGGACGGTGTTGCCGACGGTGTCGTCTCGGCCGGCAACACCGGAGCCTTGATGGCGATGGCGAAATTCGTCTTGAAGACCCTGCCGGGGATCGACCGCCCGGCGATCGCCTCGTTTTTTCCGACCCGGCGCGGCGAGAGCGTCATGCTCGATCTCGGTGCGAATGTCGAATGCGATGCCGAAAACCTGGTGCAGTTCGCGCTTTTGGGTGACGCCTTTGCCCGCACCGTGTTGAGTTTGGTCGAGCCGACGGTTGGGCTGCTCAATGTCGGCTCCGAGGACCAAAAGGGCAACGACGCGGTCCGCGCCGCCAGCCTGCGCCTGCGCGATGCGCTGAGCCCGGTCCGGTTTTACGGATTCATCGAAGGTGACGACATCCCCGCCGGCACGGTCGATGTCGTCGTCACCGACGGCTTCACCGGGAACATCGCGGTCAAGACGGCTGAAGGAACCGCAAAGTTATTTGGCGAGTTCCTGGCGGGCGCCTTCGCGCATTCTCTGTCCGCGCGGATCGGTTATTTTTTCGCGCGCAACGCGCTGCATAAGTTGCGGATGCGGATCGACCCGCGCCGCTACAACGGCGCGGTTTTCCTCGGTCTGCGCGGCATCGCCGTCAAGAGCCACGGTTCGACCGACGCGTTGGGCTTTGCCCATGCGATCGGGGTTGCGGTCGACATGAAGGTGAATGGTTTCCTCGACAGGATCCGAGTTCGATCTAGCGCGCCTCGAACCGGCGACGCCGGCCGCACCCCAGCCCGCGACGCTGTAACTTGGGCATGGCATTGCGCTCCGAAGTCATCGGCTGCGGCGGCTATCTGCCCGAGCGTATTGTTACCAACGAGGAGCTTGCCACTCGTCTCGACACGTCCGACGAGTGGATTTGCCAGCGCACTGGCATCAGCGAGCGCCGGGTAGCGGCGGATGGCGAGATGACGTCGGATTTGGCGGTTCGTGCCGCCCAGCGCGCCCTAGCCGATGCCGGGGTGAGCGGCGGCGATCTCGATCTGATCGTTTTAGCGACCGCAACCCCGGACAACACCTTCCCGGCAACCGCAACCCGGGTGCAGGCGCGCCTCGGCATGCACCGTGGCGCTGCGTTCGACATCCAAGCCGTTTGCGCCGGGTTCATCTTCGCGATGGCGGTGGCCGACAACGCATTGCGGCTCGGTCAGGCGCGCACCGCGCTCGTCATTGGAGCCGAGACCTTCTCGCGGATTCTCGACTGGAAGGATCGCGGCACCTGCGTGCTGTTCGGCGACGGTGCCGGTGCGTTGGCGCTAAAGGCAATCGATGATCCCGGGTCGCGCGGCCGCGGCATCCTGTCGACGCATCTGCACTCTGATGGCCGCCAATACGACATTCTCTACGTCGATGGCGGTCCGTCCTCGACCGGAAGTACCGGCTACCTGCGCATGGAAGGGCGCGAGGTTTTCCGCCATGCGGTGCAGCATCTCAGCGAAGCTATCGAGGAGGCGCTTACCGCCAACGCGCTCGCCGCCGCCGATATCGACTGGCTGGTGCCGCACCAGGCCAACAGCCGGATCATTGACGGGGTCGCGCGCAAGCTTGGTCTCTCGCCCGAAAAAATCGTCTCGACGATCGACCGCCACGCCAACACTTCCGCCGCCTCGATTCCGCTGGCGCTGGCGACCGCTGTTGGAGATGGCCGCATCCGGCCGGGACATCTGGTTTTGATGGAGGCGTTGGGCGGCGGGCTCAGCTGGGGGGCAAGCCTGGTCCGCTGGTAGCAGCCGCGAACGGAGGTGGCAAGGCCCGTCCAAAAATCGGCAACACTTTGGAATTTGACGGCATTTTCGCGCTGGAGTAACCTCCCCAAAACCAGGGAGGGATTAAAATGTCCGGGCATACGGTGACGCGGGCGCAACTCAGCGAAACGATCTATCAGGAAGTTGGACTATCGCGAAACGAATCCGCCGAACTGGTTGAATTGGTGATCGCAGAGATCTCCGGCGCGCTCGAACGTGGCGAAATGGTCAAGATTTCCTCGTTCGGCAGTTTTGCAGTGCGCCAGAAGGGCCAGCGGGTCGGCCGCAACCCAAAAACCGGTCAGGAGGTTCCGATCAGCCCGCGCCGGGTGCTGGTGTTCCGCGCCAGCCACGCGCTCAAGGACCAGATCAACAGCTGCCTGGCGGAAGCCGCGGACGATCGCCCGGCGGCAGCAGCGGCCGCCAAGGCGAGATCAGGCTAACCCCGGGACAGGACAGCGTCGAACCCACGCTCTTTCCGCGAACCGCTCGTGAGCAGCGGCGCGAGTTGGGACCGGACGACGCTCCCCGTGCCAGATCTAACAAAAGATGACGCTCAGTCGGCCGGTTGCGCCGCAGACTGGTGGCGATTATGATCTTGATATCGGCAGGAGCCGCCCGGTCGGAGCGTAGCGCAGCCTGGTAGCGCATCAGCATGGGGTGCTGAGGGTCGTGAGTTCGAATCTCACCGCTCCGACCAATTCCCCTTTTCATCGCCGCTCCTCCGGCCAGATCATGGACGAGGAGAATACGGCGTGAACGCAAAGAGCCCCGATCTCGAACCCTGGCAATGGCCCGAAGAGGAATGGCGCAAGCGCGTCAACCTGGTGCGAGCCGGGCACAAATTGCGGCCAGCGGAATGGCTTGGTGGTGCGCGCTGCGCGGTCGCGTTGTCGTTTGACAGCGACCACGAGACCAGCGATCTGCGCGACGGCGGCAATTCGATCGGGCGGCTCGCCTGGGGCCAGTTCGGTAACCGTGTCGGCGTGCCGCGCATCCTGAAGACGTTGGAAAAACACGGGGTCAAGGCCAGCTTTTACGTGCCGGCAGTGACCGCCCTTCTTCATCCCGAGGAACAGCGGCAGGTCGTGGCCGAGGGCCATGAGATCGGCATCCATGGCTGGATCCACGAGCTGAACTCGGTGCTGCCCTACGAGGCTGAGCGTGACCTGATGCTGCGATCCGCCGACACGATCGAAAAGGTCAGCGGCGTGCGGCCGGTCGGCCTGCGCACCCCGTCATGGGATTTCAGCCGCCATACGCTCGAAATCGAGAAGGAGATGGGGCTCGCTTACGATTCCTCGCTGATGTCGGACGAGGATTGCTACGAGCTATTGCTCGATGGTGCCCCGACCGGGGTTGTCGAACTGCCGGTCGAATGGGTGCGCGACGACGCGGTTTATTTCATGATGAACCGGTTTTCGGCCTTGCGGCCCTACACGCCGCCGACCGATGTGTTCGACATCTTCCGCCGCGAGTTCGACGCGGCTTATGCCGAAGGCGGCATCTTTCAGCTGACGATGCACCCGCACGTAATCGGCTATCGATCGCGGATTTGGATCCTCGATGAAATAATCGCTCACGCCAAAGCAAAGCCCGGCGTCTGGTTCGCCACCCATGCCGACGTGGTCGATTGGGCGAAGCGCCACGCTGCGTGATTTGGTATTCATCCCTGACATGGCCGAGACGCCGCCTTCAGCAGAAGAGACCCGTTGCGGCTATGTCGCGCTGATCGGCGCCCCCAACGCCGGAAAATCGACGCTGCTGAACCGGCTCGTCGGTCGCAAACTCGCAATCGTCACACCCAAGGCGCAGACTACGCGCACCCGGCTGCTCGGCATCGCGATCGAAGGCGGCGCGCAGCTGATCTATGTCGATACCCCCGGCATCTTCCAGCCGCGGCGGCGGCTCGATCGGGCAATGGTGGCGGCGGCTTGGTCCGGCGCCGAAGATGCTGACGAAACGGTCTTATTGGTCGATGCTGCGCGCGGGGTCGGCGCCGATGTTAGGTGCATCCGTGATCGCCTCACCGGGCGCGGGCGCCGCTCTGTGCTGGCATTGAACAAGATCGACCTTGTGCGTCGCGACTGTCTGCTCGGGCTTGCCGCCGATCTCGCCAAGGCGGGGTATTTTGACCCGGTCTTTATGATCTCGGCGCAGACCGGCGACGGCATCGCTGCCCTTAAACGCTATCTGACGAGCGCAGTCCCGCCGGGACCGTGGCTGTTTCCGGAAGACCAACTATCCGACGCGACCGAGCGCCTAATCGCTGCCGAGGTTACCCGCGAGCAGGTGTTTCTGCAATTGTACGACGAGCTGCCCTATGCCTCGACTGTCGAGACCGAGAGCTGGGAAGAGCGGCGCGACGGCAGCGTGCGCATCGAACAGGTCATTTATGTCGAGCGGCAGAGTCAGCGCGCAATCGTCCTCGGCGACCACGGCCAGAGGATCAAGGCGATCGGCGCTCGCGCCCGCGCCGAACTCGAAGCAATGCTGGAGCGCCGCGTCCACCTGTTCCTGTTTGTCAAAGTTCGCGAGAATTGGGGCGAAGACCGCGAGCGCTTCGCCGCCATCGGCCTCGATTACGATACGTGATGCAGTGGCAGGATTCGGGGTTTGTCGTCGGGCTGCGGCGGCACGGCGAGAGCGGGGTTATCGTCGAGTTATTGACCCGCGAACACGGGCGACATCTGGGTCTGGTGCGCGGCGGCCAATCGCCGAAATTGCGCGCGGTCCTCCAACCCGGCAACGAGGTCGCCGCTGTCTGGCGCGGCCGCCTTTCCGAGCATCTGGGGTCGGTCGCGTGCGAACTGGTCCGGGCGCATGCGGCTAGTCTTATCAATGATCCCGACCGGCTGGCCGGCCTTGCCGCGGCAGCCGCATTGATCGCCGCGACCCTGCCCGAGCGAGAGCCGCATCCCCATATCTATGCCTTGTTCGCAAAGCTGCTCGACGCGCTCGATTCGGCCGACGATTGGCCGTCACAATATGTCGGCTGGGAGTGCAGCTTGCTTGCGGCACTGGGTTTCGGCCTCGAACTCACCCACTGCGCCGCGACCGGCGTCACCGATAACCTTGCCTACGTTTCGCCTCGCACCGGCCGCGCTGTGTCGCACGACGCCGGCCGGCCTTACCACGCCAAGCTTTTGCAATTGCCGGATTTTTTGTGGCGGGACATACAAGCCGACCAGGCTCAGATCGCGGCCGGGCTGCGGCTGACCGAGCATTTTCTGTTCAACCACGTGCTGCTACCGCAAGGGGCAAGCCTACCCGCTGCCCGTGCCCGTCTCGCCGCCCGCTTCCGCACGGCCGCTGGGGTCGCTAAGTAATTGACCAACCGCGGGCCTCATAGGCACGCATCAAATCCATCCGCTTTGGGCGAGAAATATCCGCAATGCCAGTGAGCGCTCCGGCCGGCGAGATCCGCGAGATCGATTTCGCCGATGCGCTTGGCGAGCGCTATCTGTCCTACGCACTGTCGACAATTATGTCGCGCTCATTGCCCGATGTGCGCGACGGGCTCAAACCGGTGCATCGCCGCATTCTGCATGCGATGCAGCAACTGCGGCTCGACCCCGCCTCCGGTTACAAAAAATGCGCCCGCGTCGTCGGCGATGTGATCGGCAAGTTTCATCCGCATGGCGAACTCGCGGTCTATGACGCGCTGGTGCGACTCGCCCAGGATTTCTCGCAGCGCTATCCGCTGGTCGATGGGCAAGGCAATTTCGGCAATATCGATGGCGATAACGCGGCGGCGATGCGCTACACCGAGAGCCGTCTCTCGGCGGTCGCCCAAGCGATGCTCGAGGGCATCGACGAGGACGCCGTCGATTTCCGGCAGACCTATGACGGCGAGGATAGCGAGCCGGTCGTCCTCCCCGCGCGCTTCCCGAACCTGCTGGCGAACGGTGCAGCCGGCATCGCGGTCGGCATGGCAACCAGCATTCCGCCGCACAATGCCGGCGAGCTGTGCGCGGCGTTACTGCATCTGATCGACGAGCCGGCCTGCGCTGTCGAG
This sequence comes from uncultured Alphaproteobacteria bacterium, assembly GCA_963777435.1. Classification (GTDB taxonomy): domain Bacteria; phylum Pseudomonadota; class Alphaproteobacteria; order ATCC43930; family CGMCC-115725; genus AP-15. The sequence goes on along the minus strand of CAVZQT010000002.1, from coordinate 129,957 downwards.
GCGCTGTGCGGTCACATCCCCGGTCCCGATTTCCCGACGGGCGGGGTCCTGGTCGAGCCCGCCGAGAACATTCGCCAAGCCTATGCGATTGGCCGCGGCAGCTTTCGGCTGCGCGCGCGCTGGGCGGCCGAGACTTTGGGCCACGGCGCCTACCAGATCGTCGTAACCGAAATCCCCTATGGCGTCCCGAAAGGACGTCTCGTCGAAAAAATCGCGGCGCTGCTCGAAGAGAAAAAGCTGCCGCTGGTCGCCGACATTCGAGACAAATCCGCTGAGGACGTCCGCCTCGCCATCGAGCCGAAAAGCCGCAACGTCGATGCCGATCTGCTGATGGAGCAGTTGTTCCGGCTGACCGAGCTCGAAATCCGTGTGCCGCTCAATCTGAATGTGCTCGACCCCGCCGGTGTGCCGCGGGTCATGAGCCTTAAGGAGGCATTGCAAGCCTTTCTCGACCATCGCCGCGAGGTATTGCGGCGCCGCAGCCGGCATCGCCTCGCCGCCGTTGCCCACCGCATCGAAATCCTCAAGGGGCAAATCGTCGTCTATCTCAACCTCGACGAAGTCATCCGCATCATTCGCGAAGATGACGACCCCAAGGCTGAGATGATGCGGCGCTGGGAATTGAGCGAGGTCCAGGCCGAGGCGATCCTCAATATGCGGCTGCGCGCTTTGCGCCGGCTCGAAGAAATAGCGATCAAGAAGGAGCTCGACGCGCTATCGGTCGAGGAGGCGAAGCTCGGCCGCCTGCTGGAGAGCGAGCGCCGGCAATGGCGCGCGATCGCCAAGGAAATCGCCGCCACCGCCATCGAATTCGGCGGCGAGACCGCGCTCGGCCGCCGCCGCACCACGCTGGCTGAGGCGCCGCCGGCGGTGGACATCCCGGCCGCGGCCCTTGTCGAGCGCGAGCCGGTGACCGTGCTGTGCTCGCAAAAAGGCTGGATCCGCACGATCAAGGGGCACAACGTTGCAGCCGCCGAACAGCGCTACAAGGAAGGCGACGGACCACGCTTTGCGGTCGCGGCCGAAACCACCGACCGGCTCGTCGTGTTCGCCACTAACGGTCGCTTTTACACGATCCCGGTCGATCGATTGCCGGGCGGGCGCGGCCAGGGCGAGCCGTTGCGGCTGATGGTCGATCTGCCAAACGAGCACGACATCGTCGAGATGTTTCCCTATCGCCCCGGCATGGAATTGCTGGTGGCGGCGAGCGATGGCCGCGGCTTTGTCGTCGACGGCGAGGAGGCGGTGGCGCAGACCCGCGCCGGCAAGCAGCTCTTGAACCCGGCTGAGGGTGCGGTCGCGCGGATTTGCCTGCGCGCCGAAGACGGCGACGCCGTCGCGTTTGTCGGCGATAACCGCCGCATGCTGGTCGTCAAGCTCGACGACATCCCGCTGATGACGCGCGGCCGCGGCGTGATCTTGCAGCGCTACAAATCGGGTGCGCTTGCCGACGCCAAGGTGTTCCGCCTCGCCGACGGCCTCACCTGGCGGCAAGGCGAGAACTCGCACCCGCACCGAAATCGACCTGACCCCGTGGCTCGGCGCCCGCGGGGGGGCCGGCCGCCTCGTCCCTAACGGCTTCCCCCGTTCCAACCGATTCGGCTGATGTTGACGCGCTGAAGTGCTCGCCCGCTTCATGCACGGCAATAGGCCAGCCTAAACGCGCCCAGGCGGCGACCCAGCAACATCCGGGGTGGCGTTGCACGAACGCAACATATGGAGTGCTTTCGTGCACTCGTCACAAAATCGTTTGCCGTTTCCCTGCTCTAGCGCTAAATCTTGTAAGAAATTTGGGCCATCTAGCTAGATGTTGCCACCACGGCTCGGGGAACGGAAATGCATATCGAGCGGCGCTTTACGACGGCGGGTCAGGACCCTTATCAATCGGTGGGGTTTCGCACCGCGACCAGCGAGATCCGCAATCCCGACGGCTCGGTCGTGTTCCAGGCCGAGGGCATCGAGGTGCCGGCCGAGTGGAGCCAGGTTGCCGCCGACATCCTCGCGCAGAAATACTTCCGCAAGGCTGGCGTTCCGATGGCGCTCGAAGCCGTCCCCGAGGAGGGCGTGCCGGCCTGGCTATGGCGCCGTCGGGCCGACGAATCTGCCCTTGCCGCACTGCCTGAAAACGCGCGGTTTGGCGGCGAGAGCGACGCCCGCCAAGTCTTTGACCGCATGGCCGGGACCTGGACCTATTGGGGCTGGAAGGGCGGCTATTTTGACAGCGAAGCCGACGCCGCCGCGTTTTACGACGAGATCCGGCTGATGCTGGCGCGCCAGATGGGGGCACCGAATTCGCCGCAATGGTTCAACACCGGACTGCACTGGGCCTATGGCATCGACGGCCCGGCGCAAGGTCATTGGTATGTCGATTACCGCACCGGCGAACTGACCCAATCGGCGAGCGCCTACGAGCACCCGCAGCCGCATGCCTGCTTTATCCAGAGTGTTGCCGACGATCTCGTCAACGACGGCGGGATCATGGATCTGTGGGTGCGGGAGGCGCGGATCTTCAAATATGGGTCGGGGTCGGGCTCGAATTTTTCGAAATTACGCGGCGAAGGCGAGCGGCTTTCCGGCGGCGGCCGCTCCTCCGGGCTGATGAGCTTTCTGCGCATCGGCGACCGAGCCGCGGGTGCCATCAAATCCGGCGGTACCACGCGCCGCGCCGCCAAGATGGTCATCGTCGATATCGATCATCCCGATATCGAGACCTTTATCGACTGGAAGGTTGTCGAGGAGGAGAAAGTCGCAGCACTCGTCGTCGGCTCAAAAACGGCCGCACGCCATCTGAAACGGATCATGGCGGCTTGCCATGAGGGCAGTCCGGCAGCTTCCGACCCCAATCGGGGCGACTCCTGCGATCCGGCCGAGAACCTCGCTCTCAAGCGCGAGATTTCGCGCCGCCCGCCGCGCGATGATCCCGGAGAGTTGCATCCAGCGCGTGATCCAACGAGCGCGCCAGGGGGAGACCGCGGTCGAGTTCCGCACCTACGACACCGATTGGGATTCGGAAGCGTATCTGACCGTCGCCGGGCAGAATTCGAACAATTCGGTGCGAGTGTCGAACGCCTTTCTCGCATCCGTCGCAGCCGACGCGCCATGGCATCTGACCCAGCGCACCGACGGGAAGGTCGTCAAGGCCTTGCGGGCGCGCGAATTGTGGGACCGCATTGGGCAGGCGGCCTGGGCTTCCGCCGATCCCGGGCTGCAATTCGATACGACGATCAACGAGTGGCACACCTGCCCCGAAAGCGGCCGCATCAACGCCTCGAACCCTTGTTCGGAATACAATTTTCTCGACGATACCGCCTGCAATCTCGCCTCGTTGAACCTGATGGCGTTTCGCCACGAGGATGGGGAGTTTGACGCCGACGGCTTTGCGCATGCGGTGCGGCTGTGGACCATCGTTCTCGAAATCTCGGTGATGATGGCGCAGTTCCCATCGGCCGAGATCGCGCGCCGCTCCTACGCGTTTCGCACTTTGGGGCTGGGCTACGCCAATCTCGGCGGCCTGTTGATGGCGTCCGGCATCGCCTACGACAGCGCCGAGGGCCGCGCACTGGGGGCGGCGATCACCGCGCTATTGACCGGCGCGAGCTATGCCGCCTCGGCCGAAATGGCGGGCGACCCGGGCCTCGTGCCGCACGGTCCCTTCCCCGGCTTTGCCGTGAATCGCGCCGCGATGCTGCGCGTCATCCGCAATCACCGCCGCGCCGCCTACGGCGAGAGTGTGGGTTACGAAGACCTGTCGGTGCCGCCGATGCCGCTCGACGCCGCCAATTGCCCCGATCAGGCGTTGGTCGCGGCGGCGCGCCGCAGCTGGGATCAGGCATTGGCATTGGGCGAAGAGCACGGCTTTCGCAACGCCCAGGCGACGGTCATAGCACCAACCGGCACGATCGGTCTGGTCATGGATTGCGACACGACCGGCATCGAGCCCGATTTCGCGCTGGTCAAATTCAAAAAGCTCGCCGGCGGCGGTTATTTCAAGATAATCAACCGCGCCGTACCGCAGGCCCTCGCGACCCTCGGCTATGACGAAGCCGAGATCGCCGCGATCGAGCGCTACGCGCTGGGCCATGGCACCCTCAAAAGCGCGCCCGTCATCAATCACGACAGCCTGCGCGCGCGCGGCTTTGACGACCGCGCGCTGACCGCAGCAGAGGCGGCGCTTGCCACCGCCTTCGACATCAAATTCGCGTTTAATAAATGGACCTTGGGCGAAGACTTCTGCGTCGAGCGGCTCGGCATCACAACCGCCACCCTCGACGATCCCGGCTTCGACCTGCTCGCCACCCTTGGCTTCACCCGAGCCGAGATCGATGCCGCCAACACCTGGTGCTGCGGTGCGATGACCCTCGAGGGCGCGCCTTACCTGAAGCCCGAGCATCTGCCGGTATTCGACTGCGCAAGCCCGTGCGGCCGCACCGGCACCCGCGCATTGTCGGCCGAATGCCACATCCGCATGCTCGCCGCGGCGCAGCCCTTTATCTCGGGTGCGATCTCGAAAACCATCAACATGCCAAACGCAGCGACGGTCGCCGATTGTAAGGACGCCTATTGGCTGTCCTGGCAATTGGGGCTGAAGGCGACCGCACTCTACCGCGACGGCTCGAAGCTGTCGCAGCCCTTGGCGGCGAATTTGTTTGGCGACGATGAGGCGGCCGAGGAAGAAGCCGCCGAGCTCTATGCGCAGTCGCCGGCGCAGCGCGCCCCGCTTGTCGCCGAGCGCATCGTCGAACGCGTCGTCGAGCGGGTCATCGAAAAAATCGTGCAGCGCGGCGAGCGGCGGCGGCTGCCGAATCGGCGCAAGGGCTACACGCAAAAGGCGATCGTCGGCGGCCACAAGGTCTATCTGCGCACCGGTGAGCACGAGGACGGCAAGCTCGCCGAGGTCTTTATCGACATGCACAAGGAAGGCTCCGCCTTCCGCTCGCTGATGAACAATTTCGCGATCGCGATCTCGATCGGGCTGCAATACGGCGTGCCGCTCGAAGAGTTTGTCGAGGCCTTTACCTTCACCCGGTTCGAGCCGTCGGGAATCGTCGAGGGCAACGACGCGATCAAGATGGCGACCTCGATCATCGACTACATCTTCCGCGAATTGGCGATCTCGTATCTCGGCCGCGGCGACCTCGCCCATGCCGAGCCGCATGATCTATTGCCCGACACGGTCGGCAAAGGCGAAGCCGAGTTCGAGCCTCGCCGCCAGCGATGACGGCGACGACACCGATTATCGCCCGCAGACCGCTCCCGAACTCGATCCGGAAATCGAACCACGGGTCGCGGCGATGATGCAGCGGGTGACCTCGAACGGCTACGTCCGCAATAAATTCACTGTGTTGCACGGCGGCGCCGCAGCCCCCCGCTCCGCCGGCGCCATAGCCGCGCTCGCCGCCGCAGATGACGGCCTCTCCCCCGCAATCCCGATCTACGCCAGCGACGACACCACCCTGACGATCCGCCTCGAGCGCATCCGCGCCGCCCGCATCAAAGGCTACGAAGGCGACAGCTGCACCGAATGCGGCAACTTCACCCTGATAAGGAATGGTACATGCTTAAAGTGTGATACTTGCGGCGCAACCAGCGGCTGTTCTTAAAAAAACTAGGGCATTGTAGAGATAAAATGGATTGCGAAATCGAGTTCCTGCCAGTCGGGGATGCTTCCCGGGCTGGAGACGCGATCATCGTCCGCTACGGCGACGCCTCGTCTTACGAGCTGATGATAATCGATGGCGGTAATCTGGATTCAGGCAAGGCGCTCGTCGAACACGTCCGGAAATATTTTGGCCCCAATCCCCTGATATCGCACGTGGTGTTGACCCATGCCGATACCGATCACGCGTCGGGTCTGCGGGTGGTTCTGGCTGAACTGCCAGTGGTGAATCTTTGGATGCACGTGCCCTGGGATTTTGCCGCCGCTGCGCGCCCCTATTTTGCTAACAAAAACTGGACGGTTGATGGGTTACGGGATGCGATCTACAAAAAATACGACGTGCTGACCGAGTTGGCGCAACTGGCCGCCGGACGAAAAATTGTCGTTCAGTCACCTTTTGCCGGAGCAACGGTCGGCCCGTTTCGGGTGCTTTCACCGCATTGGGACGTCTATACGGTTCTAATGCCGCAATTCGACCTCACACCTGACCCGGATCAGAAGGAGATCGAGGCCACGGGCTGGTGGATTGGAAAACAACCTGGTGTCATCGCGCGCATGGTAGAGAAGGTAGTGGCAAAAGCCCAAACCTGGGTGACCGAAACCTGGGACAAGGAGCTGCTGAGGGAGGGCGGCATAACAAGCGCTAGCAATGAGAGTAGCGTCGTTTTGTATGGGGACTTTGACTCTGGCCGGCGCGTTCTATTGACAGGAGATGCTGGCCTGCGCGCGCTTGACTACGCCGTTTATTGCGCTGGCAAGCTCCGTTTGCCACTGCAAGATTTCAAGTTCGTGCAGATTCCCCACCACGGTAGCCGGCGGAACGTAGGGCCGGCGATTCTTAATCATATCCTCGGGCCGATGCAGGCGGAGGGTAGCGCGTATCGGTTCTTGGCTTTCGTGTCTGCGCCCAAAGACGACGACACCCATCCGCGAAAAATGGTGCTTAACGCGTTCACCCGGCGCGGGGCGAGGGTGGTCGCGACCCAAGGATCGACGATAATCTATTGGGGCGGATTCCCAGTGCGTGAGGGATATGAAAACGCGACCGTCTTGCCGTTCGCGCCACGCGTCGAACAGTATGACACCTAAGAGCGGTAGTCAGCTTTGGCAAAATCATTCGTAGAGCAAAACCGCTGGCAGATCTGGATTGTTATCGCGCTAAATTCGCTTTTTCTCTATGGCGTCGTAGAGGCAAACGCTATCCAGGTTTATGGCATTCGCTCGACCTTCGCCGATGCTAGTAAGCTGATGCCGTTCGGCTTCGCAGTAGTCGTAGCGACAGTCTTGAACGGCCTTTTGCCAGCGAACGCGAAGGCACGGCTGGTCTTTCTGAAATGGCGGAACACGCTGCCCGGCCACCGAGCTTTTACCCAGTATATGGCCGATCCGCGCATTGATCCCGCTGCGGTTCAAAGAGCTGTTGGCGGGCCGCTCCCCATCGATCCTATTGAGCAAAATCGCGTCTGGTATCGCCTATGCAAAATGGCAGAAGGCGATCCGGCGATCGCCCAGGTTCATCGCGATTTTCTCCTGACCCGAGATTATACTGCACTGGCCGTGTTATTCCTGCTCTTTTATGGTGGCGCGGGATACTTCTTAATACCCTCGATCAAAATCGCAACCGTCTACGCAGTGTTGCTGCTGATCCAGTGTATAGTGGTGCGTCAGGCCGCCTTTCACTACGGCATCCGCTTCGTTACGAGCGTGCTCGCCCGCGGCTGTAGTATCCCAACGCATCGAGCGGCACAGTGAGTTCGTAGCCCGTAGGATGGGCCTGAACTGGATCGACTTGATCCTGGGCTATCGTCTCTTGTGCGCGCGGCCCAGGAAGTTCGGAGGCCAGGATGAAGTTCAGGTGGAGCGCAGTCGCTGCTGTTGCAGCAATTTTCACCCTCGGATGGACAGTATTCACGGCCGTTGTGAGCCTACCTAGTTGGCGGCAAAGTAATTTTCCCGGAGATTGGCCTGGAAATGACGTCGCATGTTCGGAAGGGTTCACGCCCACAACAGACCGGTGCGATGCGGGATCGGTCGGCATGGTGGCCGTTTGTTGGGATGACCAAACCTTCAAAAATTCTGAAACGCCTCAGGGTTGCAAAGGGATGAAGAGTTTTTGCACCTACAAATCGTTATCCCAAGTAAACCTGGCTAGCACTTCGCCATTGGGAAAGCACCCTGGCCGTGTGTGGCAGTGTCAGACAGGTATGCACTTCTAACTCATAGCCTTGAGGGTGGAATGTGCTCTCATCGCGAGTTACCGTTGTGCGAGAGGCTCCCCGGCATCCACCTGAGTCCGGTGATCCAAACGATGCTGTTCGCGGAAGGCGAGCGCAATATCGGGCTAGGTCCGAGATCGGAGATAGCAGTGGGTTTTCCGCGGATTACAGTCGATCCGAAACAGATGGACGGGGTGTCCTGCATCCGCGGCCTGCGCATTCCTGTCACGACGGTGGTCGAGATGATTGCCGATGGCATGGCCGAGGCGGAAATTCTCGCCGCCTATCCTGATCTCGAACCGGAGGATTTGCATGAGGCGCAGCGTTACGCCGCCGCGGTGCGCGAACGGGCGCCCTTGAGCGGCAGCAGCTCGCGTGACTGAGTGAGCGGGTGGATGGGGTGAGCCGGAGTCAGCAGCTCTGGACGCGGTTGCGGCGCCGGAGCTGGCGCAGCGACAAGACGTGTAGCAGGATCGAGCTTGGCACGGCAAACGCGGGTATCAGGACCGCCGGGTAGGTGCCGGTGGCGGAATTGGCGATACCCGGCACGATCACGGCCGCCGCGATGGCGAGCCCGATCCCGACCACGATCGTAAAATCAACCAAGCCGAAGATGTTCCAGGCGACGGCAGCCCGACGGGCCTCCCGGGTGTCGCTGACCAGAGCGTAGGCGACCGGCAATGCCATTAAGCCTGTCGCCACATCGCCGATTCCGGCCGGCAGGCCGAACACGCCGGGTATCGCACCGCGCAACCATCCAACCAGAAAGACGCCGCCAAACACACGATAGACCTGCAGCCCAACCAACCAGCTTGCCGGCATCACATCGAGCAACTGGCCGATGCGCTTTGACATCAGCAGCAGCGGCGTGCCGATAACGACCGGAACAAAAATCGCAAATGGCAGGGGCGGTGGAAAGCGGTCGGGCTGGAACACGCCGTTGATTGCAGCACTCCAAATCACCGACAGCCAGAAGACGTAGATGGCAGTCAGCGCGACAAACATGTTGAGCCGCGAGCGCGGCGACAAATCGGTGCGCTCCAGTCCGAGCCACAGGCCGAGCACCAGCGCGATGCTGATGGCAAACCTTGTCGCCGTACTCGGGATCCCGCTCGCCTGCAGCGACGGGAAGGCATAATTGAGCAGCAGCCACGCCGCCGTCAGTGGGATCAGCCATGCAAGCGGCTGCCAAGGCGATGGACGGACACGACCCGCCTGGTGGTCATAGGTTGCAGCACTCATGATCGCACCTCGCTTAGAGATATATCTATGATAGTCGCTATTGTTATAGGAGTCGATATAAAGCCGATCACTATTTTGTTAGCTTCCGGGTAATGCCAATCGGGAGATGGAATGGCGGCCAAGTACGACATGCGCTGTCCGATCGCGCGGACGCTCGACATCGTCGGCGACAGCTGGACGATCTTGATCCTGCGCGACTTGGTTGTCTCGGGGCCGCGGCGATTTCAGGATTTCGAGGAATCTCTTGCCGGGATCAGCCCGAACACATTGTCGGCGCGGCTAAAGCGCCTCGAGGACGCCGGCATCGTCGAGCGCCGCTTTTACGAGCAGCACCCGCCGCGCGCAGAATATCTCCTCACGGCAAAGGGCGACGATTTACGCCCGGTGCTGCGCGCGTTGCTCGAATGGGGCAAAAGCCACACCCGTTGCCCGCCATCTTCTAACTAATCGCCCGACGCCAACGAGCGCTGCTGGCTTCACTCGCAGTTCGAGCCGGCGTCATCTTCAGGCCGCGAGCTTTTCGAGTTTGTGCAGGACGCGGATGCGCTTGGGTATCGGGTCTTGTGAAAATCGACCCCAGCTGCGCCCGGATAGTTCGCCGACAAAAATATTGCCGTGCTGATCGACCGCGATGCCGTGCGGCGAGGTGAAGTGGCCCGGCTCCAGTCCGGCATGCATCTTGCCTAGCCGCGCCAGCACCTCGCCCCTATGCGTATGAATGCTGACGCGCGGACCGATATTCGGCCAGTCGCGGTTGATTTCGCCGGACGGGCCGCCCTCGCCGATGTACAGGAGCGGGTTCGGCCCCGCCGCCATGCACATGCCGTTTGGCCGGTGCAGATTGTTCCACTGGGTTTCAAACTTGCCGTTGCCGTCGAATATTTGAACGCGGTGATTCTCGCGGTCGGCGACATAGAGCCAGCCGTCGGGGTCGCAGCAGATGTTGTGCGGCACGTTGAACTGACCGGGATCGGTGCCGGGCTCACCCCACGACATCAGCAACTTCCCGTCCGCCGTGAACTTGTGGATGCGGGCATTGCCGTAGCCGTCCGAGACATACAGATCGCCGCGCGGCGACAACGCGGTATGGGTGCAACGGTGGAACGGCTCGCCGCTCATATAGGGTTTGGGTTCGCCGGGAATGCCGAGCGTCATCAGCACCCTGCCATCGAGCGTGCAGTGCCGCACGGTGTGGTCGCCGTCGTCGGTTAAATAGATCGTATCGTCGGGGCCCATATGGACGCCATGCGGCCGGGTGAACACGCCCTCGCCCCAGGTGCGTAACAGATTGCCCTCGGCATCGAACACCGCCATCGGGTGCTCGCCGCGGTTGAACGCATACACCCGGTCCTGCCGGTCGACTCCGACCGCCGCGACATCGCCCAAGACGATCTCATCCGGCAACTTCGCCCAGGTGTCACGCACGACAAACGTGTATTTGCCGCTGCCGAGCTCTACCGCCATACGCCTTCTCCCAATCAGATATTTTGGCTTATTCGATCATAGGCCGGCTCCGTGGCCGCGAGCGAGCGAAGTTGGTCATGCGCTCCGCACAACCCAGGTAGGAGGGAAAATCGTGCTTATCTGTGGCGGAGATCGCGGCGCGTACGTACGATGCGATCCCTCAGACGTCTCGTCCGAACTCCGGCGGAGGAGCAAGAGGAGCCCGACATGCCAGAAAAGTTGATTTCAGGCGACAACCATATCGACCTGACCTATCTGCCACCCGATCTTTGGTCTTCGGCAGCGCCCAATAAATGGAAGCTGTCTGCGCCCCGCGTCGAGGAGATGGATGACGGCCTCCACTGGTTTGTCGAGGCGCAGGACAAGGGCATGTGGAATGGCGTCGGCCCCGGGTTCCTGCCATACCAAAAAGGCATGTTCAACCACATCGACGAGATGAAGGATCTGGGGTTCGAATGGAGCTCGAGGCCGGGTGCCAAGCCTCGCCCGACAACGCCGGAATTGCGCCTCGCCGATCTCGACCGCGACGGCCAGGACGCCGAGATCGTGTATGGCTGTCTGATGATCAACGATCTGATCGCGGACGCGCCGCTACGCGAATGGGCCGACAAGACCTACAATGATTGGGTCGCCGATTTCGCCAAGCGCTCCGATCCCAACCGCGTTTATCCGCTTGCGATAATCCCCAACACCGACCCGATCGAGGCGGCTGCCGAAGTGCGGCGGTGCGCCAAGATGGGCCTGCGCGGCGGCGATCTCGCCTTCAAACGGATGACCCCGCCGCTCTATACCGATCTGTGGTTCCCGTTGTGGGAAGCCGCTGCCGAATGCCGTTTCCCGATTTCGTTCCACTCGACCGGGTTCAAGGCATTGCGCGCCCCCGACTCCCCCGAGCAGGAGCAAAAGTATTTGACCCAGTGGCGGCTGGTGCGCTCGGCCCTCTTCCAGCTCGACACCATGGAAGTCCTGGTGTCGTTGCTGGCCTCGGGCGCCTGCGAGAAATATCCCGACTTCAACTTTGTGCTCGGCGAATCCGGCGTCACCTGGCTCCCCTATGTGTTCGACCGGCTCGACACCGAATACGCCGACCGGGCCAAGAGCCTGAATTTCAAACTGAAGCCCAGCGACTACTTCCGCCGCCAGGGGTACGTCACCTACCAGCAGGACCAATTTCTCGAGCCGATCATCCCGCTGATCGGGGAGGACAACATCATCTGGGGCGCCGACTATCCGCATCCCGACTGCATCTGGCCGGGCTCGCGGGCGACCTTGGACAAGAACATGGCTGAGATCTCGCCCGCCGTGCGGCGCAAGATCACATCAGAGAATGTGACCCGCCTCTACCAACTGCACCAATAATCGGCTCAGCCCTAAGGGAGGCCGGCGCGATCGCGCCGGCCTTTTTTCATATGCGCTTGCCGTTACCGGCTACCGACAATCGCTCTTGCGCCGTGGGCGACTGAACCTAAAGGATCATGACTACGTTTCGGTTGCGGTGGTCGGGTCGATCATGCGGCGGACTTCAGTGATCCTGTTGGCCGGGAAGCCGCTGCGGCGGGAATGTTCGCGGATGATTTCCTCGTTCTGCGCGAGATAGACGCAGAACGTCTTGTCGCCGGCGACATAGCTTTCAACCCATTGGATATCCGGGCCGAGTTCCTTCAATACCGAATTTGATTTTTGCGCGGCTTCCTTAAGGGCTTGGCGCTCGGCACTGCCGATTGCCGGCAATTCGCGTTCGATGATGTATTTGCGCACTGGTGTCCTCCCTTATGAGCTGTTTGAGATGGTGTCAGATCTGGCTCCACGCGTAAAGTGGGCGGCGTCGGGGTTAGGGAGCAGACCAATGCGGTTTGCTGACCGGTTCGCGATCATTACTGCGGCGGCAAGCGGGATCGGGCGCGCCACCGCCGACATCATGGCGTGCGAAGGGGCGATTGACATCCTCGTCAACGCCGTCGGCGGCAGCACGATTATCCCGCATCCCGGCGCCGAAATGTTACATTGAGTGATTGGCAACGGCTGATCGCTTTCAACCTCGACGGTACATTTTCGTTCTGCCATGCGGTGGCGCCACGATCGACGTCACTGGCGGGAATTGAAAGGCCGAGAGCGCAGCTCGGGTTAATGATCCGCGGGATCGTGCGAACAGGCGCGCGCGGCGCTAAATAAAGAGCGCACCGAGAAGGAGGTTTTGATGGACGACAACACCCGCACCGAACTCGAAGCAGCCGCGTTTCGCCGGCTCGTCGAACATCTGCGCGAGCGCACCGACGTGCAAAACATCGATCTGATGAACCTCGCGGGATTTTGCCGCAATTGCTTGTCGCGATGGTACCGCGAGGCGGCCGAGGAGCGCAGCGTCCCGCTGACCGATCCACAGGCGCGCGAAATCGTCTACGGCATGCCGTATGACGAGTGGCGCAAGAAGCATCAAAAGGAAGCCACGCCCGAGCAGAAGGCCGCATTCGCCGCTTCCCAGCCGCAGCACTGACGGCGACGATCGCGCAGCCGGCTTCACCTTGCACGGGATGAAGCCGGCCGCTATCGTCGCTGCCGCCGCGGGGGGCGCGGCCTGATTGGGGAAGAGGGGGACCCATGCCGGATGTCGGCGGGATCGCGGGCGAGCGCCTGAAATCCTTTATCGAGCGCATCGAGCGGCTCGAAGAGGAAAAACGGACGCTCGCCGAGGACATCAAGGAAGTCTATGCCGAGGCCAAGGGCACCGGCTTCGACACAAAAATTATGCGGCAGATCATCCGCATCCGCAAACGCGATCAGGACGAGTTGGACGAGGAAGAAACCCTCCTTGACCTCTACAAGCGGGCGATCGGCATGCTGCCCGACGCCGCCCCGCAAGCCGAAGCCGCAGAGTAGCGAGAGGGGGAGCAAGGCAAGAGGCGAACTTACTCCGCGGCGCGAGCGGGCTGCGGCAGATGCCGGCGTAACGCCGCGAGCAATGCGTCGGCTTCGGCCTCGGTAGTGTCGAAGCGGCATACAAATCGCGCCAATCGTCTTGCTGCGGCGGTAAAAGCCGAAACCGTCGGCTGTTAGCGCATCCATGACGCCTTCGGGGAGTTCGAGGAAAATCTCGTTCACTTCGACCGGGGCTAGGAGTCGGGCTTGCGCAATGCCCGCCAGGCCTGCGGCGATGCGGGCGGCAATCGCGTTTGAGGAACGGGCCATGTCGAGCCACAAGCCGTCTTCGACATAGGCCAAAAGCTGCGCCGACGCGAACCGCATCTTCGACCAGACCTGCCCAGCGCGGCGCAATTGCACCGCCAGCCCTTCAGCCAGCTCCGGCGCAAACACGACGATCGCGTCGCATAAGGCGCCGCCGTTCTTGGTGGCGCCGAACGACATGATGTCAATGCCGGCACGCCAACTCGCCTCGGCCGGGCTACAGCCGAGCCGCGCCACGGCATTAGCGAACCGCGCCCCGTCCATATGCATTTTGAGGCCGCGTGGCTTTGGCGATTTCGGCGATCGGCTTGAATTTCAGTGAGCGGATAGACGGTCCCGAGATCGCTGGCCTGGGTCACGTTGACCGCCGCCGGCTGACCGCGGTGCAATTGCCCGGGCGTGATCGCTGCCACGGTTTCCGCCAACCGCGCGGCATCGATCCGGCCATGTGCCCCCGCGACCGGCGCGAGCTTGAGACCGCCGCCGAAAAACCCGGCGGCGTTCGCCTCCGAGGTGTTGATGTGCGCCGCTTCGCTGCAATAGACGATGCCCCAGGACGGGCTGATCGCCGCCAGGCTCAGCGCGTTGGCGGCAGTTCCGGTCGCCACCGGAAAGACCCGGACCGCCGTCTCGAACAGATCGGAGAAGCGCCGCTGCAACGCCGCCGTCCACTCGTCCGCGCCATAGCCGAGCGCGGTATCGTGATTGGCGCGGATCAGCGCTTCGAGGATTTCGCGGGGCCGCCCGCCCGGTATTGTCGCTGCGGTAATCGATCATCGCCGTATCACCCTTCTGCGCGCATCAGGCTTGCGTCACGGCATGATCGGAGTGCGCGACGCGAAGGACAATGCTGTGGCGCAGTTGCGAGGCTCCGCCGTGAATGATCTCGCGAATTCGCATAAAGCGCTCGCGGGCCATTTCCTGAAATGCCCGCGAACGAAGTTCGGCGGCGCGCACCAGGCTGGACCAACCCGACCCTTTCGCGGCGTGCGCGGTTTGCTCACCCGAGGGACGCCCGTGCGCCGCTAATGCTGCGGCAGCATGCACCGGAGCGGGCGGTGGTCCGATCTGTAGCGAGCCCATGATTGCCGGCGCGTTGAGCAAACGCTCTTCGGGTATCGTCAACAGCGACGCGGCTACCTCCTGTCCGGCTGTGAAAGTCGGGCGTGGAACGACGCTGGCGAATTGACGATTAGCGAGGTGGGCGTTGGCGATAGCCGCCGGACGGTTCGCCGTCCTGGCGCAGACTGATTGGGCTGAGATCCCCGACAATATCGCGGCTTGATCGCGCGTATGTACTCAAGATCGTGGGTGTAACCGGGCCAGTAGACTTCTGCTGGCGCGAGCGGGAACCAGCCGATCGCCGGACCGCGACCGTCAGCATAGCTGAGCCCGACACCGGGAGTGCCGAGAAACGCGACAACGGCCGGCGCCCACACCGGATTTGCCGACCACTTGCCGGGCGTCCACGACCATTTGTTGTCGGCAAACATCCAGCGGCCGTAATGTGAGGTGGCAAAGCCCCAAGGCGCGTTGTCGACCCAGCTCCAGCCCCACGGGGGCAACCAGCGCCAATGCCCATTGCGATAAGGGCGCCAATCTGCGGATGTCATTTTCGGCGTCCAAACCGTACCGTATTTTTCGCTCACTTGCCACGTGCCGGCTGCGTCGAGCTCGGCATAACCCGTCATGTCGCGCGAAACGAAATAAGGTGCAGCCAGCGTCAAATCATCGACCGCCCGGCCGCCACACCATTCGGCGAATTCGTCGCCGGAAGCGGTCTCGACCGTCGCCTTGGCCGGCGCGCCGGTGCTAAGTATAATCCGTTCACCGGCCCTGATCGGGATATCGCCAGCGCGACCGACAAATTGTGCGCCTCCGGTGTAAGCAGCGATCCGTGCCGCCCGGTCTCCACCACCGCTATCGATGTCGTAGCGGCCTTGCTGCCGCACCCAGACCCCGCCGAACGAGGTGTCGATCTGCACAGTTTCGCCAGGGTCAAAGCGATGAATGTCGAGGCCGATCCGGCCTTGCCTGATCCAGATTTCGGCGCTCAGCTGTTCAAGTTTTACAATCGCAATCTCGGTATCTTCGGCAAGGTCGATCGTATCGCCGCCGATACGAATTTCAGCGCGGGTCTGCGGCGCCGTGCGCAACGCCACCGCGGTCGCCACCGGATCATTGACGGATCCGGGCGACCATTGCGTTTCATCCGGGCCGCGAAATTCAACCTTCCCCGAGACCAGGCTGACCCTGCCGACGCGGCTCGACGGTGTCGAGATTTTCGCATCCGGTCCCAAAGACTGGCTTCTTTCCGCCGCGGCGGATGGTACTGACGGGGTGTTGCTTGCCAGCAGCGGCGTCGAGCTGCTCGCAACCAAGATCGCAGCGAAAAAGCCGCTCGCAAAATTCGATCGCATCGCTTCCCCTTGATCAATGCTGTCCGGGGCGAAAACTATCAGATAGGCTGGATTTTCGAGCATTAATCGCCCGATTCACTATGA
Organism: uncultured Alphaproteobacteria bacterium; assembly: GCA_963777435.1. Lineage (GTDB taxonomy): Bacteria > Pseudomonadota > Alphaproteobacteria > ATCC43930 > CGMCC-115725 > AP-15. Next base: position 113,692 of record CAVZQT010000002.1, on the reverse strand, counting down.
TTTTACCTGACAAGTTTCGTTTTGGACCATGAAAGTTGCGGATGTAGATCGAATGTCGAATGAGATTATCCAAAAACTGGAATTGCGCTCAGGCGCTACGCCGTGACGAGTGAATTGCCGGAAGGAATCGCTATTGTGGTAATTGGGCCGTCCGGAGACGCCCTCGGGCGCCGGCTGCGCACGGCGTTGCCGGGTGCCGAATTGCACGGCCCGCGCACCCGAACGGCGAATTGGGATCAAGCTTACGATCATGTTTCCGCCCACATCGCCGGTCTGTTCGCCGGCGGGCGGCCCGTTGTCGGGATCTGCGCGAGCGGCATTCTGATCCGGGCCTTGGCGCCGATGCTCGCCTCAAAGCAAATCGAGCCGCCTGTCGTGGCAGTCGCCGAGGACGGCTCGGTCGCGGTGCCCTTGATCGGGGGCCATCACGGCGCCAACACAATCGCCCGAGAGATCGCCACCATCATGGGCGGAACCGCAGCGATTACCACCGCCGGCGATTTGCGGCTTGGCTTGGCGCTCGACGAACCTCCGACGGGCTGGCGGATCGCGAACGCCGAGAGGGTCAAAGCGGTTGCTGCCGCGCTCCTCGCCGGCGAACCCGTCGCGTTGGACGAGCACGTCGGCGGTGGCGAATGGCTTCGCGCCGGGAATATCGCTTGGGCCCAGCACTCAGGCCTCAAGGTCATCGTAACCGATCGCTGCCCGGACCCGGGAATCTCGGCGCTTGTCTATCACCCACCGGTGCTGGCGCTCGGGGTCGGATGTGAGCGCGGCTGTCCTGCCGAGGAGATCGCAAATCTCGCTAGTGAAACTCTGATAGCGGCAGGCCTTGCGCCTGACGCCATCGCCGCTATCGTCTCGATCGATTTGAAGCTCGCAGAACCCGGCATTCACGCACTAGGCCGTGCGCTCGGCGTACCGGCGCGGTTTTTGCCGGCCGAACTCCTGGTTGAGCAAACTGAGCGCCTGACCGAGCGCTCGGAGATCGTATTTCGGGCGACCGGCTGCTGGGGTGTCGCCGAGGCGGCCGCGCTCGCCGCCACGGGCCCTCGCGGAACCCTTGTTGTGCCCAAGCGCAAATCGCGCCACGCAACCTGCGCCGTTGCGCGCGCACCGCAACCAATTGATCCCTTTGTCATCGGACGCCGGCGCGGCCGTCTCGCGGTCGTCGGCATCGGCCCAGGGGCTCCCGGCTGGCGCACGCCCGAAGCAAGTAATGCGATCGCCGGGGCGAGTAACGTTGTCGGCTATCGTCTTTATCTCGATCTGCTCGGCTCGGCGCTGACCGGCAAATGCCGGCACGAAAGCGCGCTGGGGGAGGAGGAAGGTCGTGTTCGCCAGGCTCTCGATCTCGCGGCGGAAGGGCGCGATGTCGCGCTGGTGTCCTCGGGGGATGCCGGCATCTACGGGCTCGCAGCTTTGATTTTCGAAATGCTCGATCGCGACCCAAAACGCGAATGGCAATCTGTCGAGGTGACGGTGTGTCCCGGGGTTTCGGCGTTGCAGGCCGCAGCAGCGCGGGCCGGCGCGCCGCTCGGACACGATTTCTGCGCGATTTCACTCTCTGATTTGTTGACCCCATGGCCGACGATCCGCAAGCGGCTCGAACTGGCGGCGGTCGCCGATTTCATCGTGGCGTTGTTCAATCCGCGCTCTTCCCGCCGCGCGGGACAGCTCGCCGAAGCCGCCGCAATCCTGCTGCGCCACCGCTCGCCGCACACCCCGGTGTTTATCGGCCGCAACCTCGGGCGCACCGGCGAAACGACCCGCATCACGATGCTCTCCGATCTGGCCGCCGAGACCCGCGAAATCGACATGTTGAGCCTGGTCATCGTCGGCAGCAGCACGAGCCGGGTTCTTGCGGGTGATCCGCCGCGCCTCTACACTCCACGCGGCTATTTCGCCGATGCCCCGCGGTGACCGTCCATTTCATCGGCGCCGGCCCCGGCGCCCCCGATCTGATCACGGTACGCGGGCTGAGGCTGATCGAGCGCTGCCCGGTCTGCCTTTACGCCGGTTCGCTGGTGCCGCGCGAAATCCTCGCCGCCGCCCCACCCGAGGCCTGCATCATCGATACGGCGCCGCTGACGCTCGATGAGATCATCGCGCACATTGCTGCCGTGCACACGCAGGGGTTCGATGTCGCGCGCTTGCATTCGGGCGATCCGTCGTTTTATGGTGCTGTGGCCGAGCAGATGCGCCGCCTCGACGCCCTCGGGATCGCTTATGACGTGACCCCCGGAGTGCCGTCCTTCGCGGCTGCGGCCGCCGCAATCGCTTGCGAGCTGACTCTGCCGGAAATTGTCCAGACCGTAATCCTGACCCGCACCGCGACCCGCTCCTCGCCAATGCCAGAGCGCGAGAGGCTGGAAAACTTGGCGGGGACGGGCGCCACCTTGGCAATCCATTTATCCGTGAACAACCTCGCCTACATCGTTCGCGCGCTGACCCCATTTTATGGCGCCGATTGCCCGACGGTTGTCGCCTACCGCGTCAGCTGGCCGGATCAGCAGCTGATCCGCGCGACGCTCCGCGATATCCGCGAGCGGGTAAAAGCAGCCAGGATCACCCGCACTGCTTTGGTGCTGGTCGGTCCGGCTCTCGCCGCCTCAACAACGTCCTCGGAAAGCCGGCTTTACGCTCCGGCCCATCACCATTTGCTGCGCCCACGTCGAGATTAAGCGCGCTTCCGCCGCACTTGCCGCCGCAGGCACTTACATTCAATTTCCACTGATCCTTCTGCTAGGGAGGTCGCAGTCCTGTCGAGCGTGACGCAGTTGCCGAGTGCGGCGACAGCCGCCAAGCCGAAACACGCATCACCAGCGGTGGCCGCATGGCTCTTTGCCTGCTGTGGGCTGATCATTTTGATGGTCGTCGTCGGCGGAATCACCCGGCTGACCCTATCGGGGTTGTCGATCACCGAATGGAAGCCCGTTATCGGCGTCATCCCACCACTGACGCATGCGCAGTGGGCCGCCGAGTTCGCGCGATATCGGCAGGTTCCAGAATACCAGGCGGTGCATTACGGCATGACGCTGTCCGATTTCAAAGGGATTTACTTTTGGGAGTATTTACATCGGCTGTTGGGCCGGCTGATTGGGGTCGCCTTCGCGGGGCCGTTAATTTGGTTCTGGTTGCGTGGTCTACTGCCGCGTCGGCTCGGCCCGCCCTTGGGTGGCATTCTGGCGCTCGGCTTCGGACAGGGGCTGCTCGGCTGGTACATGGTCGAGAGTGGGCTCGTTGATCGGGTTGAAGTCAGCCAATATCGTCTCGTCGCGCATCTCGTTATGGCGCTCGCGATCTACAGCCTGATCCTGTGGACGGCGTTGGGTCTTTATTCCTCTCATTTAGACCGAGGCGAGAAAGGCGAGGGATCAGCTGGTTGGCGGCGCGCGGGAGAGGCGCTGATCGCGCTGATTGCGTTGACGATCGCGACGGGCGGATTTGTCGCCGGCACCCGGGCCGGGCTTACCTACAACACCTTTCCATTGATGGACGGCCGGTATGTCCCAGCCGGCTATCAGTTGCTGCACCCTTTCGTCCGAAACTGGTTCGAAAACATCCCGGCGATTCAGTTCGACCACCGCTTTCTCGCCGAAACCACTTTTTTTGCTGTGGTGGGGCTATCAGCCTTCGGCCTGCGCCTGCGCCGTCGCCGTCTCCTGCCCGGTTCTGCCCGGGGTGCTCTTTTGGCTCTCCTCGCCGCGGTCGCCCTGCAAGTAATACTCGGGATTTCCACCTTGGTGCTGGTTGTGCCGATCCCGCTCGCCGCGGCGCATCAGGCTGGCGCCGTCCTGCTGTTGACCGCTGCCATCGTCTTCCGCCATACCCTGCGCCGGCGCCCGCTGATAGACGCAAGAGCGCACGCGACCATATAGTCTCCCGTGTTGCGTGCGGGAGAAGACGATGGCCCACGATGGCACCTTTGCCAAAAAGACCCTCGATGATTGGGCGGCGCTGGCCGCCAAGGAACTGAGAGGGAAACCGCTCGACAACCTCGACTGGGAAACGCCCGAGGGCATTCGCGTCAAGCCGCTCTATACCGCCGCCGATGTCGCCGCGATCGAAGCCAAGCGCTTCCCGCTCGATAACGCGATGCCAGGTTTCCCGCCCTATTTGCGGGGTCCACGGGCAACGATGTACGCCAACCGTCCGTGGACGATCCGGCAATATTCCGGGTTTTCGACTGCAGAGGAATCAAACCGCTTTTACCGGGAAAACCTGAAGGCCGGGCAGATGGGCCTGTCGATCGCCTTCGATCTCGCCACTCATCGCGGCTATGACAGCGACCACCCGCGCGTCGTCGGAGATGTCGGCAAAGCCGGCGTTGCGATCGACAGTGTCGAGGATATGAAGATTCTGTTCGATGGCATTCCGCTCGACCGGATGAGCGTCTCGATGACAATGAATGGCGCGGTATTACCAGTTTTGGCCGGCTACATCGTCGCTGCCGAAGAGCAGGGTGTGTCGCAGCAAAAACTACAAGGCACGATCCAGAACGACATCCTTAAAGAGTTCATGGTCCGCAATACCTACATCTACCCGCCCGGGCCCTCGATGCGGATCGTGGCCGATATCATCGAATATACCGCCCGGCACATGCCGAAATTCAATTCGATCTCGATCTCCGGCTACCACATGGAGGAGGCCGGCGCGACCTCGGTGCAGGAACTGGGGTTTACCCTTGCCGACGGCCTCGAATACGTGCGCGCCGCATTGTCCCGCAGACTAAAAATCGACGAATTCGCGCCACGGCTGTCGTTCTTTTTTGGGATTGGCATGAATTTCTTTATGGAAATTGCGAAATTGCGGGCGGCGCGCGTGCTGTGGGCGCGGCTGATGCAGCAATTCTCGCCGCAGGACCCCGCGAGCCTGGTCTTGCGCACCCATTGCCAGACCTCAGGGGTCAGCTTGACCGAGCAGGACCCGCACAACAACATCATCCGTACAACGATCGAAGCATTGGCCGCGGTGCTCGGCGGCACGCAGTCACTCCACACCAACTCGTTTGACGAGGCGATGGCGTTGCCCACCCCGGCCTCGATGCGGATCGCCCGCAACACTCAGCTGATCCTCGCCGAGGAGACCGGCATCACCCATGTCATCGACCCGATGGGCGGCAGCTATTACCTTGAAAGCCTGACGCATTCATTGTGCGCGGCGGCGGGGGCGGTGATCGAGGAAGTCGAAGGGCTGGGCGGCATGACCAAGGCGGTCGAAGCGGGCATGCCGAAACTCCGCATCGAAGAGGCCGCGGCGCGACGCCAGGCAGCGATTGACCGCGGCGAGGAAACGATCGTCGGCGTTAACAAGTACGCTTCAGGCCAAAAGGCCGAAGTTGATCTGCTCGATGTCGACAACTCCGCGGTGCGCGCGGCGCAGGTGGCCCGGCTGGACCAAGTGCGCCGCGAGCGTAATCCCGAGCGCTGTCGCCAGGTCCTCGCCGCGCTGACCGAAGCGGCGCGGAATGGCCGCGGCAATCTGCTGGAATTATCCATTGGGGCAATGCGGGCCCGCGCCACGGTCGGCGAGATCTCCGACGCGCTGGAACAGGTCTTTACTCGCCATCGCGCTCAGATCCAGGCGGTCTCCGGTGTTTACGGCGGGCGCTACGACGGTGATGAAGGCTTTCGACGCATCCAGCGCGAGATCGACGCCTTTGCCCGAAATGAGGGCCGCCGGCCGAGGATGTTGGTTGTCAAACTCGGTCAGGACGGCCACGACCGCGGCGCCAAGGTCATCGCGACTGCTTTTGCCGATATCGGGTTTGATGTCGATATCGGCCCGCTATTCCAGACGCCAGAGGAAGCTGCACGTCAGGCGGTCGAAAACGATGTGCATGTGGTTGGCGTATCGAGCCAGGCCGCCGGCCACAAGACGCTGGTCCCGGCGCTGATCGAGGCGTTGAAGCTCGAAGGCGCCGACGACATCCTCGTCGTCTGCGGCGGCGTCATCCCGGCGAAGGACTACGAATTTCTCAGGAAAGCGGGTGTGGCCGCGATCTTCGGTCCCGGCACCAACATCCCCGCCGCTGCCGCCGAGATCCTTTCCTTAATCCAAAAGCACCGGCTCGCGGCTTAGCCTTGCTCATCGGGGAACCTGTTTCAGCTCCGCCGCCGCAACGACACGATGTTCCCGGATTGCGGGCGCGTCGCTATGACATTGGTGATCGCGGCGCCCAGCTCGGCGGCGCTGAACGGTTTGTTGATCGTGCGATATCCCGATGCCGCCCAGGAGCCGAGAACAGCCGCATCGGCGTATCCCGTGATGAAAATAATTGAAAGTTGCGGTCTCTGCTTGATCGCTTCTGTGGCGACTTGCGCGCCGTTCATTATCGGCATCGCAAAATCCACCAACAAAAGGTCAAATTCGGCAGTGGTCGACAGTAGTGCCAGTGCCGCCGGTCCGTTCTCGGCGGTCGAGACATTGTGCCCGAGCTCGGTAAGCATTTCCTCGCTCAGTGACCGCACCGCTTTGTCATCGTCGACCACCAGGATCCGCACTAGCGGCGAGGCCATCAGCTCGGGAGATGCCGATGGCTCGCTCGGAGCCGCGACGGGCTGAACGCGCGGCAGCCAAATCGTCACGGTTGTCCCCTTCCCAACCCCGCTCTCAATTCTGGCCGTCCCGCCGACCTGATCGGCAAACCCATAGACCTGAGACAAACCGAGACCGGTGCCCTTGCCGACGCCTTTGGTGGTGAAGAATGGATCAAAGGCCCGCGCCTTGGTCTCTGCGGTCATGCCTTCGCCGGTGTCGGTTACCGAGATCTGCACGTAATCGCCCGCAGGAATGCCAGCCGCGCCGGAGCTGTTGCGCGTCATAAGGAAGAGTTTGCCGCCTAGCGGCATTGCGTCGTGCGCATTTCCGGCAAGGTTGAGGATTGCCACCTCGAATTGCACCCGGTCGCCGATGGCCGGCCATAGATTTTCATCAAGGCTATAGCTGACCTCGACGAGTGCTTCGACTGTGCGTTGGATCAGCCCATCCGACTCGCGAATGATGGCGTTGATGTCGAGCGGATGTGGCGAGATTTCCTTGTCACGCGAAAATGCCAGCATCTGCGCGGTCAGGCGTGCTCCGCGCTCGGCGGCTCGCATCGCCGTGGCGAGGAGACGCGACACGCCGACCGGATCATCGAGACGCCGCGTCGCCAATTCGAGGGCGCCAATGATCGTCGCCAGCAGATTGTTAAAATCGTGGGCGACCCCGCCGCTCAAGCGCCCGAGCGCCTCCATTTTTGGAGATGCTGGACGGTTTCTTCTGCTTCCTTGCGTCGTTCGCTTTCCTGCAACAGTCGCCGCAATTGAGCTTCCTCCAGCGACGATTTTCGGAGCACGATAATATTAGTGAATACTAACGCCACTGCGGTGGGCGACGCAAAGGCGGCCATCCAAACGATATGGGTGTACCACGGGCCGAGGTAACAACTACGGGCGAGGCTGAAACTGGCGAGAAGCGGCTGATTGTCGACGCGCTGGAATGCGGCCAATTTGAAAATTTCGTCCAAACTCGATGTCCCATAGAACACCCCGGCAGGGTCAAGGGATGCGGCGGCGCGCAATAGCGCGCTGTTGCTCGGCAGTTGGCCCACCGCCTTTTGCTCTGGATATCGCGCCAGCAACTTGCCGTCGGTGCGCACCAGCGCCGCGGTTGCATGTTGCGTTGAAAGCGCAATCCGCTGGTAAAAGCTCTCGAAATATGCCGGTGACAAGGTCACCGCGACGATTCCGTTGAAAGACCATCGGTCATGCGCGGCCGTGACACCGTGAAACCAGGCGCCCCGGTCATCTTGCCAAGAAAAGCAGCCGTCACGTAAAGATGATCGTCACCCGCCATGGGTCAACATGGCCATTCGTTCTTGCCCGGTGGACGTACGCCGACAGTTTAAGCCGGCGGAGAGGGTTGCGACAGCGTAACCGGGTCAACAGCGGATCGGCTACTCCGGCGAAAGCCCGAAAAAACCATATAATACTGTCATACCGGGCCGATCCGGCCGGCCGCGTTGAGGATGCGATAATGCTGAACCCGACGAGCCTTCTGGCCGATGCTTTGGGCCGCAACCTGGCCGAGACCTATCGGCGGATTTATGGCGACCAGGAGCCGCACATCGCCTCCGGTCTCGACGAAGCCGCCCGGCTCGTCATCGAGCGCATCGCCAGCAGCGACGCGCTTTATCACGATTGCCAGCACACCGCACTCGTTACGCTGTGCGCCCAGGACATTTTGCGCGGCCGCCGCCTCGAGCAGATCGTTACGCCGAGCGACTGGGCCCATACGATACTTGCAGCACTGTGCCACGACATCGGCTATGTCCGCGGCGTGTGTCCCGGCGATACCGCCGAGCATTTCGTGATCGACACCGCCGGCCGCACCGTGACGCCCCCGCGCGGCGCCTCCGACGCCTACCTCACCCCCTACCATGTCGAGCGCGGCAAGATCACGGTGCGGCACCGCTTTGAGCCGGCGCCAGACGTTGATGAGGACCGCATCGCCGCTGCGATCGAACTGACCCGCTTCCCGGTGCCGGACGACGAAGACCACGCCGCGACCGATACCGAAGCCGGCCTCGTCCGCGCCGCCGACTTGATCGGCCAATTGGGTGACCCGCTTTACCCGCGCAAGTTGAATGCGCTTTATCACGAATTCGCCGAGACCGGCGTCAACGAGAAGCTCGGCTATAATACTCCGGCGGATATGGTCGACCGCTATCCGCAATTCTTTTGGAATAAGGTCGAGCGCTATGTCGGCGACGCGTTGCGTTACCTCGAAATGACGATGGAGGGCAAGCTATGGACCGCGACCCTCTACAGCCACATCTTCGCGATCGAGCATAACCGCCGCCGTATCGGCCCCCAACCCGGCCCAGCCGACGGGCAGAGATGACCGGCTTACCACCCCCGACCGCGGCAAAGTCGACCCTTAGAGCAGCATGGTCTTTACGCCGAGCGTTGGACCCTTGCTGCGCTCGATCGCCTTTATCACTCACTCCCGGTCAGCCAGGCGACCACTTTCCCAGCAGCGCCCAATGCCGCTTCCCTCGAAGGATAGACACCGCCTGAATAATACTGCACCGGTGTCCACGCTCCGGCATCCTCGACGTCTCGGCGGAATTCTTCAAATCCGTATGTACCGTCCGGCCGGAGGAATAGGTCGACGCATCGATCATGCTCGCCGTTCTCAATGCTGTTGATAACTATCCACGACTTATCGATACGTTTGGACATCTCTCACCTCGGTTCTGGGAGTTCACGTCAAAAAATAACTCGGGAGCAGCGACACGTGTTCGGCGGATGGGTTACGGCCGAAATTCTGGATCGCTATCCGCGCTTCTATTGGATTAAGGTCGAGCGCTATCTCGGCGACGCCTTGCGTTATCTCGAAATGACGATGGAGGGCAAGCTATGGACCGCGACCCTCTACAGCCACATCTTCGCGGTCGAGCATAACCGCCGCCGCATCGGCCCCCAACCCGGCCCAGCGCTGCCGGGCTGAGGGGAAGAAATAAAACGCCGGCATACCGCAGCCGTAGGATGGGGTAGCCCCGGCGAAAGCTTGAGGGAAACCCATCAAAGCTCGGTCGTTGTTTCGATCATGATGGTTTCTCAAGTTCAACTCCATCCTACATAACTACATTATTAGATCACGAATGAGAGTTGGCCCCGGCCGTCAACGGAGCCGCTTTGTTTCATGCGCAACCCGACGCTCCAATCGTGCGAGCCGCCGCACCGAGCGCCACCCTGCACGCACCCGCCGAGCGACGCTTGCGGCCTCGCCAGGCCCGATCTCGCCGTGCGAGACCGCCACCAACACCGTGGCTAACGCCTTCCGGAGATCCTCGACGGTGAGCACCGACGACGGGTCGATCCCGAGACGCTCGGCGGGGTCGATGGCAGCGAGCGGCGGCGGCAGGAGTTGTATGGCGAGAGGCTTCAACAGATGGGGCTTGCGGTCGATCAGTTCCCGCAGCGCCTGCGCGCTCAGCGGTCGGGCGACAAGATCGGGCACTCGCCGCCTGGGATTGGGGATGCCGCGCGGCCGGCCGCGCGGGTTGCCGGAGCTTCCCTTGGCGAAGCGCCCGCGCGCGTCGCGCGCGCGAGACAACGCGGGATCAGGATCAAATGATTGAAATCCCGAGACTTGCGCATCCGAGAACAGGGGAAAACAGGTCAGCGAAGAGGGATCGGCAAGGCATCGTGACGTCATCGCAACTCCGGACGCACAATAGTGTGCGAAGCCCCATTCTAGATTCACTTTATGTTCACTCTGGGGCAATCGCCGTAGAGCGTGTGGACAGAGGAACCCCTCGGTTCCGTGGCCGGCATGGCTGGATGCGGCTTGGCGCCTATCCCGAAGATTGGGCGGGTGAACTCCGGTCCGATGACCCACAGCTTCGGTGAAAGGTGATGGGTTTCGCCACAGCTCAAACCCCATCCTACGCGCTGAGCCGCGGGACACGGAACAGCGGCAAAAACCGATGACCCGGCAGGGACCCCAATCGCCACCGATATAAGGATAAACCGTTGCCCGAAACCGCTAGCATATTGTCGCGTTGGTTCGCTCGCGGCCGTCTAACACTATGGCACCCGACAATGGCACCGCACTCTTTTCTACATCAACCAGAAGGTGGTATGGTTAGCTAACATGGGGTACTATGGTTGCCGGGCTGCTACGGGTACACAACCTTGCAATGAGACAATTCTTCAACAACGCATTGGATAACATTGTTCGACATGGCGATACGGACATTTTTCCGTTTCCATTCGAAAATTTCCTATTTTTTGACAAGAGGCTACAAATAATAGATCTCTTACTCGACATTCATTCACACTTCCGCGAACGGTTAGCCGAGTTCCCGCCAGCCCATGAGGGAGCTCTGGCACCTATTAGCTATACCGGCTTTAGATGGGCGACACAACTCGATCCGCTGTGGAACACATATTTCTTGGGATTAGTTCTTGCTGCGGCTAGTGATATCGAAAAGGCACGGATACACGCCTCAGAGCGAATAATTTTTTCGTACCGCTTCCGGTGGGAACTCGGATTCAGCCGACTTATTCAACCAGGATTTTCATTGGCGTGCTTTTATGGAATACTCATTGGAAATTGCGAGAGAATATTCATACGTCGTAACGGCAGATATCTCCGAATTTTACGCGCGACTCTCGCATCATCGACTGGAAAATGCACTCCGACAGGCACTGCCCGATCAACCGGACATTCCTTGGAGAATTATGGAATTCTTAGCAAATTTTTCTAACAGTCACTCATATGGGTTACCCATTGGTGGCCCGGCGGCCCGCATCCTCTCAGAGCTCGTCCTAAACCAGATTGATCGATTGCTCAGAGCAGAAGGAATTAAGTTCTGCAGGTTTGCAGACGACTTTCATCTATTTTGTTCCACAAGAGATGATGCATACTCCAGCTTATTGTTTCTTTCCGATAAACTTCTGCAAAACCAAGGGTTGCAGCTGCAAAAATCTAAAACCCGCCTAATGTCAAGTAGGGAGTTTATTACGACGAGCCCGTTCCATCTTGATGACGAAGCAAGCCCTGACGACTCGATCAAGCCCGATATTCCTGCCCGAGCCCGTAGCCTCCTCCGGTTCTCCCTCCGCTTTGACCCGTATTCGCCGACGGCTCACGATGATTATGAGCTGCTTCGTCGAGAGATTGAGCGCTTCGACATTCTGGAGTTGTTGAAATCAGAGCTTTCTAAGACGCGCATTCACATTAGCCTGGCCAAAAAAGTTATTCATGCAATAAAATTCATAGAGGAAGATAAGTGTGAAGAAGCTGTACTAGCGCTGATAGATAATTCTGAGCTTCTTTATCCCGTATTCTCTAGCGTTATGATTGTGGCGAAAGCCACGTTTGCAAGCATGTCGGATGAAGCGCAACGTAGATTGATAACAAAAGTCCTTGAGCTTCTTCGGAGACAATCTCATGTATTATGGGTTGAGCTAAATCTCATATACGCAATTCGACTTTTGGGAGCTCGCCAACTTGAGGATGCCGAGGACATTCTCTCGACTATATACAAAAACACCACATCTGCGTTAGTTCGTAGGGACGTAATACTTGTAATGGCGAGGTGGGGAGTTTGGTTTTGGCTCTCTGATTTGCGAAATCAGTTTCGAACACTAACACCATTGGAACGTCGGGCCTTCATTCTGGCCTCATATCGCCTCAGCGATGAGGGGCGGCATTGGCGGAAGTTCATCCGGCGTGAACTCACGCAATTTGAACAACTTATATTAGATTGGGCTGCTGAGAAGTCCCAACACTCCGGGTGGTCCTTCCCAGTATGATCCCTGCTAGCCAGTTTGCACGGCATTACGCTTCGTCTTGGCGGGCGCTAACTCCTATGAGTGAGGAGTTCGTCCGCCGCGTAAACGCAGCATGGTACGAACGAATATTTAGTCCGTTGCAATTGGCCACCGCACCGCTCCAACGCTCGTTGATCAACGAGACGGCATTTCGGGCATTTAGAGCGGCAGCCTATTGTGATTGCAGCCCTGCTGGTCTGTTTCTTTTTGATGATCTAGCTGCAGCATCGTTTCAAGAGGTTATATCGGACAGACGATGGGCGAACATGACTTCGGCGACGTCTCTGAGCGCACTGGACAAGGTTGAAATAGAGGCTCTGTGGCAACGCATGCTCTATTTCTTTTGTCCCAGTTCCTCCATTGATCTGAAATCATTTCCGGTATTTAGTGGATCTGGCATCATTGATGCTTCGTATGGAGATGTGGTAAAAGGAGATATTCTCTATGAGGTAAAATCTGGTGGCAGATTTTTCGGTCGATCGATCTACGCCAATTGCTTATATATTCAGTATTAGATAAACTGATGGGTGCGAATCGCTTTTCTAAAATAGGGATGTTTAATCCTCGAGCGGGCATTTACTATGTACGTTCTTTGTCTGAAGTATGCTATGAGGTCAGCGGCAGGGGGGCCGATGATCTACTAGCGGGTATTATAGAGCTCGCATCCGGGTCGGATATCTCTTGGTGACCTTTGAATAGCCGGAGCTTCCGCCCGATGGACCAAGATGATTTTGTCCGGCGTCACGATTATGTCCACTTCAATTCGGTAAAACATGGCCGCCCAGTGTCCGGGACCGGCTCGCACGCAGTAGCACCGTCGCATTCGCACCACTGGTGGCCGCGGTGGCGGCTGTCTCGGAGCGATAGATGAAGACCCTGGGGCGGGGTCATTCTAGCGCGGTTTTGGGCGTGGGGGCGTCTTTGGGGAGCTCGGCGTCTTTATGGGCGAGGATCAGGCGGGGGAGGAGAAAGACAAAGGGCACCGCGATCAGGGTTGTGGCGGAATTGGCGATCACCAGCGAGTTAAAGGAAAAATGATATTGGTCGAGCAGGGCCGAGCCGAACCAATCGGTGCCGAATAAGGCCAGATTGCGCACGCTGACCATTATCGAAAAGCCCAACCCCTCGCTGCCGGCGGGGGTGGAGCGCACCGCGAGGTCCATCAATGCGAGTTCGGCCAAGGTATAGCCAAAGCCGTTGAGGCCCTCGATCGCTTGCGCGTGGCCCAATGAGGAATAGAACAGATAGCCGAGATTGGCGGCGGTCGCGATCAGCATGCAGCCGACAAGCAGTATGCGCAGGTTTAGCCGCCGGCAGATAATGCCGTAACCGATGGCCGCCGCTATGCCGCAAACACCTCCGATCAGCTGCAGATAGCCCTGGATCTGGGTCGTAAAGTGCAGGTCGTTCTGCTGCTTGTAAAACAGTGCCGTGGCAAAGCCTGGCGCGATGTAAAATAATGCCATCAGGCCCGCGGCGGCCCACATCGTGCGGGCTGTCGCGATATTGACGAGCTGGCGCTTGGCATTGGCCAGCACCTCGCTCGTATTGATGCGCTGTCGCGGTTCGTACAAAAACAGCATGGTCGCCGGCGCCAGCAATAGCATGATGCCGCCGCACGCCGCGGCGGTCCAGCCAAAGGCTATGCTAGCGAGATAGCCGGCGGCCGGCCCATTGATCACGACACAGGCTTGCTGAATAAACTGGCGGATTGCCGTCAGGCGGCCCGAGCCCGCGGTGGCTTGCGCGATTTCGACCATATAGCCGCCGACCGCGGTGCTAGCGACGACCATAAATGTGTTGATCACGATCGCGACGATCAGCAAGGCGCGGTATTGGTGCGGCGTAATAATGAGCGCCAGCCACGACAATGCCGCCAGGATGCTGCTTATTAAAATATAGCTTTTGCGGCGGCTGCCAAAGAGCGGGAAAGCATCGGTCAAGATGCCGGCCAAGGGCTTCAAGTACCACGCCAGCCCGGACCAGAAAAAGAACGCGGCATTGGAGGTGCGGTCGGCATGCAATTCGTTTTTGAGCAGATTTTGCAATGGCAGCCGCGCCAGCACCTGGGTCTGCGCCAAAGTCGTCGCCAACACCCCGGCGACGATCACAATCGCCGCATAGGTCAGCGCCTTGTCAGGCCGCAATCGGATATTGCGTTCGGGGGACACGCGCGGTTCTTTCCTGCCGGTCTTTCGATCAAAATCCGCCTGCTCTGGGCGAGCCTCACCAAAATGGTAAATTTGTAGGGCGGGTGGAGCATCGCGCAACCCGCCAATCGGTTCCGTGCGCGAATGGCGGGTTATACCCGCCCTGCTCTCGCTGCACGCTCTCCCCCGATCTCCTGCCGCGGAGGCGTGAGGATCAACGCAAACGGGCCGCCCCCGGGGACGACCCTCTCGTGGATGGCCGGGTCAAGCCCGGCCAACGCGCGTCGTATTCGTTTTGATTCAGGACCCTCAGCTGTGCCAGCGGAACGCTTGCGGCTTTCTGGCCGAGCCTTGGCTGAGCACGATATTGACCAGCGCCGGGCCGCGGTGGTTCATCGCCTCATCGAGGGCGCCGCGGATGTCCTTCGGGTCCTCGACAAAAAAGCCCTTGCCGCCAAAGGCTTCCATGACCTTGTCGTAGCGGGCGCCATAGATCAGCGCGTTCGGCTTCATGTTCATCATCGGGTTCTCGGGGATCTCGGGCATGCCCGGGCCGATGCCGCCATTGTTCAGCACGACGATCTTGACCGGCAGGTTGTAGCGCGCGAGCGTCTCCATTTCCATGCCGGAAAAACCGATCGCCGAGTCGCCCGACAAGTGGATGACCGGGCGATCCGGATGCACAATGGCGGCGGCGATCGCCTGGCCGAGGCCAAGGCCCATCGTGCCGTAGGTGCCGGCGTTGAGGCAGGCCTTGGCGCTAAACACCGGCAGCATTGTCAGGCCGATATCCATCGTGCCCGCGCCTTCGGCCGACAGGATCGAGTTCCGCGGCATCCAGGCGGCGATGTCCTTGAAGGCGCGGTAGTACCCGGCCGGGGCGCTGTCGTCGTTGACCTGCGGCTTGATCTGCTCCGCATTCTCCTCGGCTTTCTTGGTGATCATCTGCCGCCATGGCGATTCCTTGGGATGGAACCACTGGCGGCCCGCGAGTGCGGCGTTCATCTGGGCCATGATCGCCTTGCCGTCGCCGACCAGGGCCACATCGGTCGCCTTGTTGTGGCCGATCTCCTCGGGCGCGATGTCGAGCTGGATGACCTTGACGTCCGGGGCATAGCGCGGCGGCTGCCCGAAATGGAAGATCCAGTTGAAGCGGGCGCCCATCAGGAACACGACGTCGGCGTTCTGCAATGCCAATGTGCGGGCCGCCGCCACCGACAGCGGATGATCGTCGGGCATGACGCCCTTGCCCATCGGCGAGCGAAGGAACGGCACTTGCGTCTTCTCGATAAAGGAGCGGACCTCGCTTTCGGCGCCGGCCCAAGCCATCCCCTTGCCGACGAGGACGAGCGGCCGCTCGGCCCGCTCGAGCATATTGAGCGCCGCCTCGATATTCTCCGGCGGGGCCTGGAAGCGCGGCGGGTCGGGGCATTTTTGCACCTGCACCACGTCCTTCTCGTCACACTTGCCGGTGATGATGTCGTCGGGCATGTCGAGATAGGCGGCGCCGGGCCGGCCATAGGTCGCGTTCCGCGTCGCCTCCGCGACATAAAACGGGATGCGACTTACGCTATCGATGGCGTGGGCGAATTTGCAGAGCGGCGCGGCGAGGAGCACCTGGCGCTCTTCCTGGAAAGCGCCCATGCCGCGGCGATAGGTTTCCGAGGCGCCACCGATCAGGATCATCGGCCAGCAATTCTGCTGCGCATCAGCAAGACCAGCGAGACCGTGCACGACGCCGGGGCCGGTCACGACGATGCAGGCGCCGGGCCGGCCAGTCAGATAACCATACGCCCGCGCCGCATAGGAGGCGGCTTGCTCGTTGCGCATGCCGATATAGGCGACCCCTTCCTTTTGCGCCGCCGCGGCGATCGGGCCGACGGGAAACCCGACGACGCCAAAGAGGTGGTTTATGCCCTGCTGCTTGAGGCTTCTCGCAATCAACGTGGCGCCGTCAATCTCACTCATGTTTCTCTCCCGTGTGTTGGGGCGGACGCCGACCGATGCGCGAGACGCCGCCGGGCCCGGTTATCCAAAGGTCTGCGCCGCACAGATTACCCATTTATGGCAGCTCGGGGAAAGGGGTTATCCGGCCGGGGCATAGCGGCGCGGCATAGTTGCCGCGCGATGCGGGCAGGCGGCGTTAGGCCTTGGCGGCGAGGGCGTCCGAGCCTTCGATGCGCGAGGCGAGAGCAGCGGCGAGAAACCGGTCGATATCGCCGTCGAGCACCGCACCGGTGTTGGCAGTCTCGACCCCGGTGCGCAGATCCTTGACCATCTGATAGGGCTGCAGCACGTAGGACCGGATCTGGTGGCCCCAGCCGATATCGGTCTTGGTCGCGTTCAGCGCGTCGGTCACCGCCTCGCGGCGCTGCAATTCGGCTTCGTAGAGCCGGGCGCGCAGCATCTCGAAGGCGTGGGCGCGGTTCTGGTGTTGCGAGCGCTCGCTCTGGCACTGCACGACGATGCCGCTCGGCATATGGGTGATGCGAACCGCACTGTCGGTCTTGTTGACGTGCTGGCCGCCGGCACCCGACGAGCGGTAGGTGTCGATGCGCAAATCCTTGTCGTTAATCTCGACCTCGATCTTGTCGTCGACGACCGGAAAGACCCAGACCGAGGCGAAACTGGTGTGGCGGCGGTCGTTCGAGTCGAACGGCGAGATCCGCACTAGGCGATGGACACCGCTCTCGGTTTTGAGCCAGCCATAGGCGTCAGGGCCGTTGACGCGGATCGTTGCCGATTTGATGCCGGCCTCTTCGCCACCGCTTTCCTCGAGCCATTCGACCTTGTAGCCATGGGCGTCGCCCCAGCGCACATACATGCGCAACAGCATCTCGGCCCAGTCCTGGGCTTCGGTGCCGCCGGCTCCGGCGTGGACTTCGAGATAGCAATCATTGCCGTCGGCTTCGCCCGACAGCAGGCTTTCGAGCTCGCGGCGAGCCGCCTCGGCGCGCAGCTTTTCGAGCGCCGTCTCGGCTTCGGCGACGATGCCCGCATCACCCTCGGCCTCGCCCAATTCGATCAGTTCGAGCGCGTCATCGACCTCGCGCTCAATCCGCCGGTAGCCCGATATCGCGTGGTCGAGCCGGGTGCGCTCGCGCAACAACTTTTGCGCGGCGGT
Source organism: uncultured Alphaproteobacteria bacterium (assembly GCA_963777435.1). Lineage (GTDB taxonomy): Bacteria > Pseudomonadota > Alphaproteobacteria > ATCC43930 > CGMCC-115725 > AP-15. The sequence goes on along the minus strand of CAVZQT010000002.1, from coordinate 96,086 downwards.
GGGGTGGTCCCACAGGCGCGGGTTCTCGACCTCGCTGTTCAGTTCGGCGAGACGCCTCGTTGCCGTATCCCAGTCAAAGATGCCTCCTCAGCAGCGCCAGCGACTTTCTGATGTCGCCAGCCGCCGCCTCGATTTCGGCGCGCATGCTCCGCTCCGTCGGTCGGTTTCGAATAACTTGCTAATATAGACCGCCGGTGCCACTGGCGGGAGCGCCGCGCGGCGGCAACATTGCGCGCGGGGCGGTGGGAGCAGGGCCCGAGGATCCGGCAAGATCATTACCGGCAGATGGCGGAGCCGTGCTGTCGGGCTGGCCGATATCGCCATTGGCGGAAGCGCTGTCGCTCATCTGCGCGTCGTTTGTGGAGGCGTCGCTCGCGGCAGAGTCGCTCGGCGAAGAATTGGACGCAGCACCCTCTTCGCTGGAGCTGGCCTGGGTCGGGGGCCTCGAGCTCTTGCCGGGCTCGGTGCCGGGCTTGTAGGCTTCGTAGATCGCGGGCTCGTTCCCCGATACTGGCAAACCGGTGGCGGCGCTGACGCGATACAGCCGCAGGCCCGGCGGGATGCGGAAATCGACCGCCGGCGTGTCCCTCAGCGCGGCGATCATGAAGTCGCGAAAGATCGGGGCCGCGACATGGCCGCCCGTCTCATCCTTGCCGAGGCTGTCGGGTTCGTCGTAGCCGACATAAACACCGGCGGCGAGGTCGGGGTTGAAGCCCTCGAACCAGGCGTCGCGAAATTCATTGGTCGTGCCGGTCTTGCCGGCGATCGGCTTGCCAACGGCCTTGACCGCAGTGCCGGTGCCGCGCTCGACGACCCCTTGCATCATCGTCACCAGCTGATAGGCGGAGCCGGGATTGGCGACCTGCTCGCGATTGTCGGGGATGACCGGGACCGGTTGTTGCTGCCATTCGACGTCGCTGCAGCCGTCGCACGGGCGGTCGTCGGCACGCCAGATTGTCTTGCCGTTGCGATCCTGCACCCGGTCAATCACGGTCGGCGTGACGCGCTTGCCGCCATTGACGATCATCGCGTAGGCAGTCGTTAGGCGCAGCGGTGTCGTGGCCCCAGCGCCAAGCGTGATGGCGTATTCGTGCGGAACGTGATCGAGGATGCCAAAACGCTGAATTGTGTCGGCGATCGCGTCCATGCCGATCATTGTCGCAAGCCTCACCGTCAGGGTGTCGATCGACTGTTCGAGTCCGATACGGAGTGGGGTCGGGCCGCGGAACCGTTCGCCCTCGTAGTTGGACGGCGTCCACATCGGCAGACCCGGACCCTGCGGCAGCGAGATCGGCGCGTCGCTGACCCGGGTCGACGGCGTAAAGCCATGGTCGAGCGCGGTCAAGAACACGAAAGGCTTGATCGCCGACCCGGTCTGCCGATACGCCTGGGTCGCCCGATCGAACTGGCTGATTGCAAAGCTGAACCCGCCGCTGATCGCCAGCACTCGCCCGGTGTGCGGATCCATCGCGATCAGAGCGCCCGATACTTCCGGCACTTGGCACAAGGTAAAAGCCGATGCGTCCGACCCCGCGACTGAGGCCGGCCTTTTGCTGTGCTTACGGTCGGCCGCTGGAGTGCTATCGTTTGCCGGATTGTGGTCGGGCGTAGATTTGTTGTCGCCCGTCGTGCTCTTTTCCACGGCGGCCGTTTGAGGTGAGGCCGATACCGGCGTCACCATCACGACATCGCCGGGCTTGACGACATCGCCTGCTCCGCGCGGAAAAGGGCCGAGGCTACCGGCGTGGTAGCGGGGACGCGCCCAGCGCATCTGCGAGAACGGAATGTGGCCGGTACTACCGTCGGCAAAGCCGATCGCTGCTTCGCTCGAAGCGGTGCGCAGCACCACCGCGAGATGCCAGCCGACATCCACGGCCACCGCGGGAACGGGCACCGCCTCCAGATGCGCGGGCCAGTCGCCTTTGGGTTCGATATGCGCGATGGCACCCCGCCACCCTTCGTGGCCGTGGTCGTAGGCGATCAGCCCATCGCGCAAGGCCTTGTCGGCCGCCGCCTGCAGCCGCGGGTCGAGGCTGGTGCGGACCGCGAAGCCGGCGCCGTACAGCGCCTTCTCGCCAAAACGAGCGAGTAATTGGCGGCGCACTTCCTCGGCAAAGTAGGGCGCCTTGACCTGATCGGCGTCCCGGCGGCGGTGGAGCACGATCGGCTGCGCTTGCGCCGCATCAGCCTCGGTCCGCGTGGCATACCCATCCTCGACCATGCGGTCGAGCACCCAATCGCGGCGCGCTGTCGCCGCATCGAGAAAGTGGGCCGGATTGTAGCGGTTTGGCGCCTTCGGCAAACCGCCGAGAAATGCCGTTTCGCCCAGGGTCAAAGCGTCGAGCGACTTGTCGAAATAGGTCTGCGCCGCAGCTGCGACGCCATAAGCGCCCAAACCGAGGTAGATCTCGTTAAGGTAGAGCTCCGCGATGCGGTCCTTCGGCAGCGCCGCTTCGATCCGGGTCGCGAGTAAGACTTCTTTGATTTTACGCGTGAGCGACACCTCGTTTGACAGCAGCATATTCTTGGCGACCTGCTGCGTGATCGTAGATGCGCCGATGGGCCGCCGGCTCGCCCGCAAGCGTCCGACATCGGTGATCGCGGCGCGCATGATCGACAGCGGATCGACGCCGTGATGGCTGAAGAAATTCTTGTCCTCGGCAGAGACAAAGGCTTCGACGACACGTTTTGGAATCGCCTGTATCGGAACAAAAACGCGCCGCTCGGTAGCATATTCGGCCAAGAGCCGGCCATCGCCAGCCTGAACGTGTGTCGTGATCGGCGGCTGATAGTGCGCGAGCTGCGAATAGTCAGGCAGGTCGCGGCCAAAATACCAGATCGTTATGCCGACCAGACCGCAGCCGGCAATCGCCAGGATTACGGCGCAGACAAAAAGAAATCGGATGAACTTGACCATCGACACGACAACGGTGAGATACGGGGGGCCCGGTTATAAGGGACAGCTGCGATCTTCTGGACCCCGCACGGCAGCGCTTATATGCGACCATCGCGGTGTTCGTCCAAGCAAGTTTTGTAATGCGCCTGTCAAACTGTGCGACTTCGGGAGAGTTGACGAAGCCATTGTCGCGGCGCAGCACACTATATACATTCATGTTTGCGAAAACTGCCGCCCATCCGTCGGGTGCCGCGCCGGACGGATGTCGCGCTTGAGCCTGCATGATTGGTGGCGAGCTGCCGCCGCGCCGGGCTAACGCGCAGGGCGCAGGGCGATTGTAGGAACCCGGAGCCGTCCCTGACGAGATTCGCCGTGACTGATACGCAAGCGTACCCAGAAGGCATGAGTTCAGGTGTTCGCGGCTTCGTTGCACACGGGATCGCGCCGCCGGCCGAATTTCGCGCGGCCACGGCAGCGCCCTCGGAGCTAAACCCGAATGGCAAAGCGCATGCTTATCGACGCCACCCACCCCGAAGAGACGCGGGTGGTGGTGGTCAACGGCAACCGTCTCGACGAATTTGATTTCGAGGCCTCCACAAAGAAACAAGTAAAAGGGAATATCTACCTTGCAAAGGTCACGAGGGTTGAGCCATCACTTCAGGCCGCCTTCGTAGAGTACGGCGGAAATCGGCACGGCTTTCTCGCCTTTAGCGAAATCCACCCGGATTATTATCGTATCCCGGTTGCGGACCGGAGGAACACTGGCGTGTCCCAATCCGCTGACCCCGCATCGTTTGATACGTCCGCTTTTGATAACGGGGGCGAGACCGCAGATGAGGGTGTGGTACCGCTCGAGAAGGCATTGCCCGAGCCGGTGGCAGTCATCGAACTGACCCCCGAAGGTGCCGCGGACAACGAGCCTTTCTCGAACTTGGCCGATTATACCGGTGAAAACGAGACGCATGCTCCGGCCACCGCAGAAGCCGAGAGACAAGATGATTTTGGTTGGGAAGCAAGCCCGTATTTTGTCACGAGCGAGAGCGAGCCGCCGACCGCTGAACCTATAAATACGGAATTGCCGCAAACCGGGCCAGCTAACGAACATTCGCTTGCCGCCGAGAAGCCTGCCGAGCCCACATCCGATGCGACAACGGTCGATTTCCCGAGTGCGCCAAGACATAGCTGGTTTGCGGCTGCGGCCACAGACGAGGTGGTGGTCGCCCCGCACGAATCAATGACCGATATGGCAGCCTCGAGAGAAACTGCCCAAATTACTTCACCCGGCGAAGGACCTGAGACGCTGAGGGAAGGCGGTCGGGGCGATAGTATTGATGTCGTCCAAGTGCGCGCCTTGGATAGTGGCGGTTACGAGGTGATCGAGGCGCGCTCTCCTGCCGATCGCGCAATCGAAGCCGAATATCCCCGCCCGCTCGACGATCGCGAAGGCAACAATGCCGAGATAGGCGCCCATCGGGTGGACGAACGCGATACTCGCGACGCGCCATCGCCGCATCACGAATACCAAGGGGTTCGAGCGCGCTCCTCGGAAGACGGCGAAAGCGAAAGCGAAAGCGTTGAACCACTCTCGGCCGATCACGAAAGCGGGGCGATCGGAGCACGCACGGCCCTCGAGGACGAAAACGGCGAGCGCGAGATCGTCGAGACCCTCGGCGGCGACGAGTTTGAGGAGGTCGAGACCCAACGCTCGCGCGCTCACCGTAATTACAAGATCCAAGAGGTAATCAAGCGCCGGCAGATCATGCTGGTCCAGGTCACCAAGGAGGAGCGCGGCAACAAAGGGGCAGCACTGACAACCTATCTGTCGCTGGCCGGCCGCTATTGCGTGCTGATGCCCAACACGGCGCGCGGCGGCGGGGTTTCGCGCAAGATAACAAACCTGGCCGATCGCCGCCGGCTTAAAGATATTCTGGAAGAGCTCGAAATCCCTGAAGGCATGGGGGTAATCGTCCGCACCGCGGGCGCCGAGCGCTCCAAAGCCGAAATCAAGCGCGACTACGAATATCTGCTGCGCTTGTGGAACGAGATCCGCGAGTTGACCCTACAGTCGACTGCACCGGCCCTGATCTATGAGGAAGGCGACCTGATCAAGCGCTCGATCCGCGACCTCTACACGCGGGATATTGACGAGGTCTTGGTCGAGGGCGAGGAGGGGTATCGGACGGCAAAGTCGTTTATGAAAATGCTGATGCCGAGCCACGCGAAGCGAGTGCAGCCCTATCGGGATCCGCAAATCGGCCTTTTGCACCGGTTCCAGGTCGAGAGTCAGATCGACGCGATCCACTCGCCGGTGGTTCAGTTGCGCTCCGGCGGGTATGTCGTGATCGACCAGACCGAAGCCTTGGTTGCGATCGACGTCAATTCGGGCCGGTCGACGCGCGAGCGCAACATTGAAGAGACTGCGCTGCGCACCAATCTTGAGGCGGCTGAGGAGATCGCCCGCCAACTGCGGTTGCGCGACCTCGCCGGCCTGATTATCATCGATTTCATCGACATGGAGGAATACCGGAACCAGGGTGCGGTCGAACGCCGGCTAAAGGAGGCGCTGAAAAACGATCGTGCCCGCATCCAGGTCGGACGGATCAGCCCGTTTGGGCTGTTGGAGATGTCGCGACAGCGGTTGCGGTCGTCCCTCGTCGAAGCCTCTACCCAGCCTTGTCCGCATTGCGGCGGTACTGGCACGATCCGCTCGACCGAATCAACCGCGTTGTACGTATTGCGCTCGATCGAAGAAGAGGGGATCCGGCGGCGCTCGGCCGAGGTCTGCGTCTACGTGCCAACCACGGTCGCGCTTTACATCCTCAATCATAAGCGAGACTCGTTGGCGCAACTCGAAGCGCGGTACGGCATCCATGTGCTGATCGCGCGGGATGACACGCTGATCCCGCCAGCGTTGCGGCTCGAGAGACTGCGCTCGCTGGAGGCCGATGAGAACTCCCGCCATAGTGGTGGCCCCGCTGACTCAGGGCCCGGAGACCGACGACGACGACCAAGCCGAAGAGGAGTTCGACGAAACCGTCGAAGGCGAGGAGGTGGAGCGATCCGGAGGCGATGGCGAGGACGAGAGAGGTCACCCGCGCCGCCGCCGCCGCCGGCGTCGGCGGCATGAGGATGAGCGCGGTAGGCCGCCCATTCCGGCTGGCGAGGAGCATGGTGAAGAACCGCTGGTGGCGCAGGTGGCGGTGTCGGCGACTGATGAGTCCGAGGGGGACCAGGACGGCGAAGACGATAGCGAGGCCGGGCGCGCCCGGCGCCGGCGCGGGCGCCGCGGAGGAAGACGGCGCGGGCGCCGCGAAGACAATGGCGGTGGTATCGGGATCGGGCATGCGGCTGCCGACAGCGTCGAAATCGTCCCGACCCGTGGTCGCGGAGCCGGCGAGGATGGGGTCATTGATCAGCCGGAACCCGCGGCAGCTACCGAACCTGCGTGGTCGGAACCGATCTCTGTCGAGCCGGAGTCGGCGCTGGCCGCTGCCGGTACCGAAATCGAGACCGCAAGTCTGCCGGCTCTTGCCGGCGACGGCGCGTTGTCCGAGCGGTCGACCGCCGCCGTGGATGAGGCAGGCACATCAGCCGAAATCACAGCGGCGCCCGACCAAGCATCGGCGCATGAGCCTCAGAGTGTGTCGCCGGGACTGACAGCGGCTCCCGGCGAGAGCCCGGCTCCCGGCGAGAGTCCGGGCTATCAAGAGCCCCCGACCGACCACGAAGGCCCACGCTATGACGCGCCTCCCGCGCACCATGAGCCCCCGGCTCACGAGAGCTCATCGCCCTTCGGAGAGCCCGCCGCCGCGTCGATCGAAATTGTCGCCGCACAAGGCGACGAAGCGGCCGCCGGGCCGCCCGAAGCTGGACACGGAAACGGGGTGAGTCCGCTTGGATTTTCGTCGAACGCGGAGCCGATCGCCGAAGTCCCTGTGGCGGAGGCAGCTGATCAGCATCCGATTGAAGCGGTGCATCATGTTCCCGAGGCCGATACGGCTGTCGCAGCTCACTCCGCTTCTGAAGGGCAACCCGTTCTCGAGCCCGAAAGCGAACCGGTGCTCGTCCAGGAGGTAACGAAAAAACCGGAGAACCCGCGCCGAGGCTGGTGGCAGCGGTTGATCCAGTCTTAGCTGACGAGTCGGTCGACATGTCGCCATCGCGCCGCCGCAATTCACCGGTAGCGCGAGGCGTCTAGGATCTTTTTAAATGCAGGCTGCGGTTCATCGAGAACGACGCCCATGGCTCTCCGCGCTCTTCTGGTAACCGCGCTTTTCTTTCTGGCGGCGATGCTCGTTCCCGGCCAATCAGCGGTGGCGCATGAAAACGGGCCGGGAAACGGCGTAAGCTTGTTGCGCGACGCCGAAATCGAAACCGACATCCACACGATGATGACGCCGATCTGGAAGGCGGCGGGGCTCGATCCCGCCGCCGTCCACGTCTATTTGGTGTCGGACGACAGCATCAATTCGTTTGTCGCCGGCGGGCAAAATATTTTCATCAACTCCGGTCTGCTACGGCATGCTGATACGCCGAACCAGCTAATCGGCGTCCTGTCGCATGAAACCGGGCACATCGCCGGCGGTCATATCTACAAGGGCGCCGAAGCGATGCACAACGCCAGCATCGAGGAGATTATCGCGATGGTGGCGGCGGTCGGGGCGACTGTTGCGGGACGCGGCAGCGGCGGCGGTGGCGCGCTGCTGGGAGCAGCGGGTGTCGGGCAGCGCGCGTTTCTGGGATTTTCGGTAACCCAGGAGGCGACTGCCGACCACGCGGCGATGAACTACCTCGACGCTACTCATCAATCGGCGCGCGGCCTGCTGCAGTTCTTTGAAAAGCTGCAGAGTCAAGAATTGCTGATTGGGGCACACGAAGATCCTTATCTAATGGATCACCCGCTGACGCAGGAACGCATCGACTATCTCCGCGACCACGTCGAGCGCTCCTCGTATTCGGGTGTCGCTGACCCGGTCAGTTACGTCGAGATGCTGAACCGGATGAAGGTCAAAGTCGCCGCCTTCACCGACCCGCCGTCATCGACCTTGGCGAAATACCCGGAGCAAGACGGGTCGGTGCTAGCGCGCTACGCCCGCGCGATCGCCTATTACAGAACGCCTGATCTGAACCGCGCATTACCCGCCATCAACTCGCTGATCCGGGATTATCCGCGCAATCCCTATTTTCGCGAACTCAAAGGGCAGATGCTGTTCGAAAGTGGCCGCATTTCGGACGCGGTGCGGCCTTACGAAGAGGCAATGCGGCTCGATCCCATGGAACCGCTGCTGCGCATCGAATTGTCGCAGGTCTATGTCGAAAACAATGATCCCGCCCAGACCAAGCGGGCAATCGCGTATCTAAGCGACGCGCTGCGGACCGAGGACAAGGATGTAGACGCGTGGCATCTGCTCGCCACCGCTTACGGCCGCGACAACCAGTTCGGAATGGCGGCATTGTCGTTGGCAGAGGAGGGGCTCGCCGCTGATAACAAGAAAAACGCGCTGCAACAATCGCTGCGCGCCCAGCACCTGCTGCCAAAAAGCAGCGCCGCCTATGCGCGTGCGCAGCAGATCCATTTGCAGGCGAAGGAGCTCAGCGGTTCCGATTGAATAACTAAGCGCGCGTTCTCTTCGGATTGCCGTAATACGTTCAAGGAGTGATAAAAATGTCGGTTGCTTTGCGATCCGTACTAAAGGGGCTGGCCTGCGTGCTTGTCGCTGCGGCGTGCTACTGCGGTCCAGCTAGGGCGGCCGACCCCAATACGCCGCAACGCCAGCAGATCGAAGCGATTATCCATGATTACCTGATGCAGCATCCCGACGTGCTGATCGCGGCATTACGCGAAGCCGAAAACAAGTTGCACCATGAGGATGCCGCCAAAGCCTCAAAGGCCGTAGCCGAAAACAGAAAAGAAGTATTCGATGATCCAGGGACGCCGGTCGCCGGCAATCGCCAGGGGGATGTCGCAGTCGTGGAGTTCTTCGACTACCGCTGCCCGTACTGCAAGCAGGTTGAGCCGTCCCTCGAATCGATGCTCAAGCAGGACCCGAAGCTTCGCCTCGTTTACAAAGAATTCCCGATCCTCGGACCGGTGTCGATCACCGCGGCTCAGGCCGCCCTCGCCGCCCAGCGTCAGGGCAAATATGACGCCTTCCACACGGCGATGATGGGCGCGCGGGGCAACATCAGCGACGATACGGTTTACCGAATTGCCGGCTCAGTCGGGCTCGACCTCGAGAAGCTAAAGCACGACATGGCGTCGCCGCAGATCGCGCAGGCGATAAAGGACAATCTAAAGCTCGCCGATGCGCTCGACATTCATGGCACGCCGGCATTTGTCATCGGCGATCAAGTTGTGCCGGGCGCTGTCGACCTCGATGCGCTGAAAAGCATGGTCACCGACGCCCGCAAGAAAAAAAGCTAGTTGTTTTCGGAGCGAACCTGACAGCGCCTTTGCTGGCCTTCTGCCGACCTCTTGCGTGTTCGGCGCGAGCGGCATTTGCGGACGAGATAATGGTTCAGGTTTCGCGGTCGGGCTGATTGTCGGGATGCGCCGCCTGAAACGCGGGCAGCGTCATGCAGCGCTCAAAGATCCGGGCAATCGTCGGATAGGGCGACATGTCGAGCTTGTAGCGCTCGGCGTTGACGACCTGCGGCACGAGCGCAATGTCGGCAAGGCTGGGCCGGTCGCCATGACAAAATATGCCGCTGCGCGAGTCGGAGGCTAGCAGCGCTTCGATGGCGCGAAAGCCGGTGTCGATCCAATGGTTGAACCAGCTGCCGATGTCGTCCTCGTTGCGGCCATAGGTGTGGGTGAGGTATCGCAATACCCGCAGATTGTTGATCGGGTGGATATCGCAGGCGACCATATCGGCTAATGCCCTTACCCGCGCCCGGTCGACCGCGGTCCCGGGCAGCAGCGGCGGCTCGGGATGGGTCTCGTCGAGATATTCGATTATGGCGAGCGATTGGATCAGCGTTTGGCTGTCGATTTCGAGCGCGGGCACCAACCCCTGCGGATTGACGGCGCGATATTCCGGTTTTGCCTGATCGTTGCGCCGCAAGTGGATCGCCACCGTGTCGTAGGGCAGCCCTTTGAGATTGAGCGCGATGCGGACGCGGAACGCCGCTGATGACCGAAAGAACCCATAAAGCTTCATCGTCAGGTCTCCCGGAAACGCGTCCTTCCGCGCGAACTCGGCGAAATGGTAGCTAAGAAGCCCCGAGAGGAGAAGGCGGCTGCGCCAAATCCAACTCGGTTCGGCTGGATTGCGATTGGTGATACTTCAAATGACCTGTCCGGTGGTGCGAAACTCGCGGGGGAGGAGCGCGGAGTTGATACGCCGAGGAATGGTAACCTACATGTCCTTGATGTCGGTTTCCGCCACCGGGATGGCTCAACAATCGCCGTCTAACTCAAGCAACGCCGCTGATCAAGCGATTACGCTCCCCACCGTTGAGGTTGTCGCGGCAACACCGCTGTTGGGGTCGGGAGTAGACCGGAACACGGTGCCGGCCCAGACCCATGTCCTGACCTCGCGAGACATCACCCGTGACGGCGACGCGAACGCATTGCGCGCGCTGAATGAGCAGGTTCCGGGGGTGACGCTCGACGCGGCCGCCGGCAACCCGTTCCAGCCTAGCCTGTTCTATCACGGCTTCCAGGCCTCGCCGCTGCAAGGCAATCCGCAAGGGCTCGCGGTCTATGTCAACGGCGCGCGCTTCAACCAGCCGTTTGGCGACATTGTCAATTGGGATCTGCTCCCGAGCATCGCGATTGACCGCATGGATTTGGTTGGGTCGAACCCGGTCTTCGGGCTCAATGCGCTGGGCGGCGCGCTCGCAGTGCAAATGAAAAACGGCTTTGGTTACCGCGGCACCGAGGTCGACGCCCTCGGCGGCTCATTCGACCAATATCAGGGACAGCTGGAATCCGGGATCCAGACCGGCGACACGGCCGCCTACCTCGCTGTCACCGGATTGCACGAAGGTGGCTGGCGCGACCTGCAATCGTCCAACCTCGGCAACCTCTACGGCGATATCGGTTGGCGCGGCGCCCGCGGCGAGGTTCATGTCAACGTGATTGCGGCAAGCACCCGGCTCAACGGTCCCGGAACCTCGCCGATCCAATTGCTGGCTGTCGATCCCGCCGCGCAGTTTACCGCGCCCAACCTGATTACAAACAGCTACACGCAAGTAAATCTGACAACCAGCTACCAGCTTTCAGATAACACGTCATTGCAGGGGAACTTCTACTCGGAATACCTGCTGCAAAAGGTCTCGAACGGCAATGTTCCCAATGCGACGTTGTGCGACGACGATTCGGACTTTTTGTGCGTCAGCCCTGGAGTCTTTGCCACCGGCCGCGACGGCAACCCGATCTCCGATTTTCTCAACAGCGGCCCTTATTCCGATCTCGACCAGCAATCAACGAATACCTACGGCTATGGCGGGGCATTGCAGGCGACGAACCGCACCCCACTGTTTGGCCATCCAAACCATGTTATCGCCGGCATCAGCTTTGACGGCGGTCAGAGCTTGTTCAGCGCCAGCACGCAAATCGGCGGCCTGTCGCTCGACGATCGGGTGTTCATTGGCCCGGGTACGACGATCGACCAAGCCGACGGATCGATAGCACCGGTGCGCCTCGCCGTGTCGAACGCCTATTACGGTGCCTTTTTCACCGACACTTTCGACATCACACCGGTGCTGTCGGCCAACCTCGCCGGCCGTTACAATTTCGCGCAGATCAACCTCAATGACCAGATTGGCACCGCGCTCACCGGCGATCACAGCTTTGGCCATTTTAACCCCGCCGGCGGGTTGACCTGGAAATTCCTACCCGAAGTCAGCGCCTACGCCAGCTATGCCCTATCGAACCGAGCGCCGACCCCGGCCGAACTGTCCTGCGGGAGCGCCAACAGTCCTTGCAGCCTCGCCAATTTTTTTGTCGGCGACCCGAGCTTACAGCAGGTCGTGGCGCATACGGTGGAAGCCGGCTTGCGCGAACGGGCACATCCTTTTGCCGGTGCGACCTTATCATCCGCACTCGCCTATTTTCACACGAGCCTCGACAACGACATCCAGTTCGTCAACAGCCCGATCCAGGGGCGGGCATTTTTTCAGAATGTCGGCTCGACATCACGTCAGGGAATCGACCTCGATATCGAACTGAAGACCGAACGTCTCTTTGCTTGGCTCGCCTATTCGTACACCAGTGCCCGGTATCAAACCGCGTTCATTGAATCGAGCGAAAACAATCCTGGTGCCGACTCCAACGGGAATATCCAGGTCCAGCCGGGTGATCGTCTGCCCGGAATCCCGGCCAATCTCCTTAAGCTCGGGGTGGATTATAAGCTGACCGACTTCTGGACAGTCGGCGGCAGCGGACTCTTCGCCAGCGGACAATATTTGTTTGGCGACGAGGCCAACCTAACGCCGCAGACACCGCCTTATTTTGTCGTGAATCTGCATACTCATTATCAGGTAACGAAGAGGCTGCAGCTATTCGCCCTGTTGCAGAACGCGTTCAACGCGACCTACTACACTTTCGGAACATTTTCGCCGACTGCGTCGGTCCCGATTGTGCAGACACTGGGCGCCACCAACCCGCGCAGCTACAGCCCGGCGGCGCCGATCGGGGTCACCGTCGGGCTGCGTGCAACTTTTTGATGCCGTCGGGGTGCTACCCAGGAGAGCGTGCCGGCGCGTGTTTGAAGGCTTCGGCAATCGCGATGAAGGCGGGTTTGGGGCGAAGATCGGCGTCGAACGGCAATGGACGCGACGGCAGCCCATCCTTGCGCCACCGCGATCCGTTCGTCTCGTGGCGCACAATCCAGCTGTGCCGATCCGATAATCCCCAGGTTACCACCATCTTAACGGCCGGTTCGTCGAGAGCGACGTCGAGAAACCGGCGGTAGGTGTCGGCGACCAGCCGATCGCGCGTCTCGATATTGGCCGGAGCACCCTCGTCGGTCACATCGAGTTCGGTGATTTGGATCTCTAGGCCCAGGGCGGCTATGGCGGCCAAAAATCGGCGCAGCCGCTCGGCCGAAAACGGCGGGCCCCCAACGGCGGTCAAATGCGCCTGGATGCCGACCGCATCGACCGGCGTTCCCGCCTTCTGCATCCGCCGCAGCAAATCGAGCAGGGCGGTGCGGCGGGCTTCGTGGTCCGGTGCATCGAGCTCGATGTCGTGTTCGTTCACGACCAGGCGCGCCTTGGGATCGGTTTCACGCGCAGTATGATAGGCAAGATCGACGTAACCGGGACCGAGCGCCTCACGCAGCCAGTCGGAATTTCCATCGTTGGGCGCGAGCGGCTCGTTGACGACATCCCAGCTGTGGACAATGCCGCGATAGCGGCCAGCAAGAGTCCGGATGTGCTCAGTGAGAACCCGCTCCTTGGCGTTACGATCGGGCAGCGCAAAAAACCACCACGGCGTTCGCAAATACCACAGACAGTTGTGGCCGCGCAGCGCCATGCCGCTCTCGACGGCGAACCCGGCAACGGCGTCGGCTTGCCGGTAATCATCCTGCCCCGGCGCACCGCCGTTGATGTCGCGCCATTTCATGTCGTTTTCGGGAACGACGAGGCCGGCCTGCTGCTCGACAAGGCCGATAAAGCCGGGATCGTGGGTGATCTGCCAAGCCGCGATCGTCGTGCCGTAGATCAATCCTTTGGCAGCCGCGAGCCGTCTCAAGCTCTCGGCTTCTGCCGCATGCGATGATGCACCAAACCGAGCAGCAGCAACACCGGCAAGCGAGGTCATCCCGCCGGCGATGATTTGGCGGCGCCGCGGGCCGCGAATAACCCCGGCGCTCATTGCTGAGGCGCCTTGCCGATCGGTTCCGCCATCGAGTTCTTACCCGGTCCTTTCGCCAACCGCTCAATATTCGCCCGCGCCGCCATATCAGCCGGGCTTCCCGGAGCAAGCCGGCCGATCTCCTCCCAATCTTGGCTAGCGCCGTCGCGATCACCTTGCAGTCGGTGGATGTTGCCGCGCTCGAGTAAGGCGGCGGGCGAACCCGGCGCTAAAGCCAATGCCTTGTCGATATCCGTACGGGCCGGGTCCAGCCGGGCGAGCTCTCGGTTGGCCGCTGCGCGATAGACCAGCGCGTCGACCCGGTTTGGGTCACGCGTCAGCACACGGTCGAGATCGGTGACGGCGCGATCGAGATAACCGTTCGCCGCCGCCGCCTCGGCGCGGTCGATCATGATTTCAGGATCGCTCGGAGCCAGCGACACGGCCTCTCCGGCCGCTGCATAAGCCCGCACCGAATCACCCGCCAGCAGCCAGGCCTGCCCCGCCTGATCGAGCACATCAGCGCGCAAATCGGTAGGGGCCTTTGTCATCGCGAGGGCGAGCGCTTGCAAGCGGGTTGCGCCCTGTTTGTATTTGCCGAGCGATATCAGCGCGACAGCAGCGCAATGTTCAGCTGGATGGGCGCCGCCGCGCCGCGCCCAGGCATCCGCCAGAACTCTTCGCCGCCTCGGGTTGCTGGCGGGCAAGTTTCATACAGCGGGCATAGGTTTCGGCATCGTCCTCCGCCGATGGCGGCGGCATCCGCTGCAATCCGCTGGGCGAGGGTGGCGGGAGGACCATGGACGGAAGGTCTTCCGCACGCGCTGGCATGGCGGCCAACGCTGATATCAGCAAGGCCGGCGCATAACGAAGCCCGCGGCTGGCGGCGCGGCGTAAAATCAAGCCCATCCCCCTCGGACCCCCAACCCGCTTCTCCATACCATGCCGCGCCGCCGACGCGGAATTCGTCGACAGGGTACGGTCGGATTTGTGGTCTTCAGGTGGCCGGGATGCCAGACGGCTCGTCGCCCAGCCGCAACAACGGGATAAACACAAAGATCACAGCGGTTAAAGCGGCCGATACGATAATCAGCGGCCCAGTCGGTTGTGAAAGGCTCGTCAATCAGAAATACCGTCACAAAAATCGCGGCGAACGGGGCTATGGCGATGATCGCCGCCGCCATATGGAGCGCACCCCCAGGCGACATATGAGCCACCAATTCGCCGCCGAGAAAGGCGCTCGGCACGGCGGCGATGTCGAACCACAGCCATTGCTGAATGACAAAGCCGTCGCTGCTGTGCAGCCGCTGACCGTTTTCGACAAGCAGCGCGCCGCATAATGTGCTTGAGATCGCCATCGTATGGCGGTCAGCAGCAGCACCAGGATCAGGATTGCGGTCCGCTGAGTTGCATCACCCAGAAAAACGCGCGGCCGCGAGCGCATTCGACAGGATCAAATAGGCTTTGCGGCGATACCCGAACAGCGGTACGAAATGCGAGACGACGCCGTAAACCGGTTTGATGATCCATGGCAGGTTGAGCACCGTGAGACCAGCCGTGACTTGCACCGGCGTCCACCCGTAAGCCTCCTTCAAGTAATAGTTGAGCGGCTGAGCGAGCAGCCCGCCCGTCTGCCCGAGGCCTTCGACGACATAGACGAGCGCGAAAAACAACATCAGCCGGCCGACCTGCCGGCGCTCCAGGCTCGGCTCGGCTGCTTCTGAACGACCCATTCTCATTTTGCTTCAAAATGCCGCCCGGCCCTAAGCTGAAGCGAGGCGGTCGCACTGCCCTCTGGACGGGCCTTCACCCCTTATTTGACGGCGACGATGACCTCGATCTCGACTGGAATGCCGCCCGGCAACGAGGCCATGCCGACCGCCGAGCGAGCGTGCCGGCCGTGCTCGCCAAAGACTTCGACAAACAAATCCGAGCAGCCGTTAATGACCTTGGGATGGTCTTCGAAATCGGGTGCGGCGTTGACCATGCCCAACACTTTGACGATGTCCTCGACACGGCCGAGATCGCCGCCCAGCGCCTCGCGCATCGCCGCGATCAGCACCAGCCCGACACCGCGGGCATGGCGATAGCCCTCTTCGATCGGCATGCCGGCGCCGAGCTTGCCGCGCGGCATCTTGCCATCGACATCGGGCGGGCCCTTTCCCGACAAGTACAGCAAATTGCCGACGCGCTTGGCGTGCACGTAGTTGCCGAGCGGCGCGCCAATCTCGGGCAAGTCGATCTTGAGTTCCTTCAGCCTTTGTTCAAACGCCATCCTGCCGCCTCCGCTGCTTCGCTGCTTCGCGGCGGCAGCATAGCGGAAGCCTAGGCGGGTTTCAGCGACAACGGTATTCGGCGATCTCTGCGCTGACGGCGCGGGTATCAGAGACGAGTTCGGCGGTCTTATCCTGGGTTGCGCAGTGCAGCCGGGCAATATCATTTGCGGCGACGGTCGGCGTCGCATCGGGATACCAGCGCAGCGCAATTCGCTCCAGTGATTGATGCAGGGTCCACGGCGGATAGCCGCCCAACGCGACGGGCGGTGGTGGCGGCTGGGTCGGCGCGCTGGTTAGCCCGTCGCATCCGGCAA
Organism: uncultured Alphaproteobacteria bacterium; assembly: GCA_963777435.1. Taxonomy (GTDB): domain Bacteria; phylum Pseudomonadota; class Alphaproteobacteria; order ATCC43930; family CGMCC-115725; genus AP-15. Next base: position 79,796 of record CAVZQT010000002.1, on the reverse strand, counting down.
GCACGAGCGCCGCCGCGAGCCCGGCAGCTTCTAAAGCGATATCCAGCTTTGGAATTGATATCATCGCCCGCGCTATCCTGTTCGGTTTACCCCGACAACACTCAACGGGCCGTGCGAGTTCGCCCTCTTCCGAGCTTAGGAGGAGCCGCCTTCCGGCAACCCGGCGCGGCGCAGCGCCGGGAAATAGTGCGTTTCGGCCAGGGCGCGGATTTTGGGGTTGTCGTACCAGGTCGACTTCCTGACCGCTGTGACGCTCGAATAACCGCTGCCGCGTCGCTGCGCATCGGCCAGCTCTTTGGCGGCACGGTCGTGATCCCCGGTCGTCGCATAGGCGGCAGCGAGATAGGCGTGGACGAACGGAAGCCGCGCATTTTCGCTGCGCGCCCGCTCCAACGACAACAGCGCCTCGTCGACATTCCCTTGCAGCAATTGCATCACCCCGATGCGTCCATACCATGCGGCGATGCCGGGCTCGTGTGGGCTCAGATGAATGGCCTGCTCAAGATAGGGTATCGCTCCGTCGATCGATCCAGACAGGAACTTGCACCAGCCGACATGCGCGTATGCTGGAGCGCGGCTGCGGTCGAGGGAAATTGCGGTCTCATATTCGGGGATGGCCTCGACGCAACGCGCTTGCGCGCGCAGCACCTGACCTCTGACATAGTGGGCAAGCGCGCTGTTTGGCGCCGCCGCCAACGCGTGTGCGTCAAGGTCCTCGGCGCGGTGGAGATCGTCTGCCGGCGTATCGCTGAGCTCGTCGAGCGCGCGCACCGCCAAAACCGCCGCAAGCCAAGTCTTTGCGTCGGAAGATTGGGGGTCGAGCTTCAGCGCGGTCTCGAAATCGTGGATCGCGGCCTGATAGGTCTCGCGCGAGATCGGCTTTGTCACCTCGGCGCGCCCGCGAAGAATGTAATCGAGCGCATCGGGATGGGCGATTGGCCGCGCCGCCTCGGCGATCGCCAGTTGCGATTGCAGCGCGCGGGCGACGCGCGCGGTAATTTCGTTTTGCACCGCGAACAGATCGCCGACGTCGCGATCAAACCGTTCCGCCCACAGCTGGGCGTTCGTCGCCGCGTCGACCAGTTCGACATTGATCCGCACTTCCTTACCCGAGCGCTGCACACTGCCTTCGACGACATAGCGCACCCCGAGCTCGCGGCCGATCTTGCGGGCGTCGACCTCCTTCCCCTTGTAGGTAAAGGCCGTGTTGCGGGCGATCATCACGCTGCCCTCGATCCGGGACAGATCGGTTATCAGATCGTCGGTGATGCCGTCGGAAAAATATTCCTGCTGCCGGTCGTTGCTGAGATTGGCAAACGGCAGGACGACCATCGACAGCCGTGGGGCGGTAAGGGTCTGCTCGGTTGTGATCGCGGGCGCTGCCCCCTTGTTCAGCCACCACGCGCCTCCCGCCACGATCAGCGCCAGTGCCGCCGCCGCGACAACGCCGACAGCCCATTTTTGCCGACGCCGACCGTGCGACACGGCCGCGGGCCCGCCCGGGATGTCTTCGAGCTTAAAAGCGCGGATCGGTTCGGCGATGTTCTTGACGTGCTGCTCGCCCAATGACGTAAAAGCAACCGGCAAACGGGCGCCGATTTGATCGCGCACCGCCCCCGATAGACAGACCCCACCGGGTTCCGCCAGTGCTTCGAGCCGGGCGGCGATGTTGACGCTGTCACCGTAAAGATTGGATCCTTCGACGATGACGTCGCCTACATGGACGCCAATGCGGAACCGCATCTCTTCCTGGGGCGGGCGGGCGGCATTCTCGCGGGCAATCGCCTGCTGCACCGCGACCGCGCATTCGACGGCGTCGATGGCGCTGGCAAAATCGGCGACGACGCTGTCGCCCGCGGTGTTAAAGATGCGGCCGTGATGGGTCGCAACGAGTTCGTCGAGAATAGCGCGATAGGCCTGCAGCCGACGCAGCGTGCCAACCTCATCGACGCCCATCAGCCGGCTGTATTCGGCGACATCTGCGGCAAAGATGGCGGCGAGCTTTCGTTCGACCGCGAGACTGTCTACCACGTGATCCTCAAGATGCCCTCCCTAACTTGGCCGACAGTTTAGCATCTTTAGGCTCGCCGACCTAAGTTCCCGGCGTTAGAAGTTCATGTACATGGGATTTCGGCGGCTTCGATCAAAATCCTCGCCTCTCTTGTCGCTACCCCGGTATCTTCAACACAAATCCTAGAGAAGGGCTGTCCGGAACGTCGGCTCGCGCTTGTCCTCGGGACATAATCGGCGGATGATCCGCATCCGGGCCGTTAGAAAGGAACTCACTGATGCTCTCACCCGAAGACAATGAATTGATCACCCGCGTCGGACCAGGAACGGCGATGGGCAACGTGTTGCGCCGCTACTGGATCCCGGCATTGATGATCCGCGAATTGTCGGGGCCGGACGGCGAGCCGGTGCGCGTGCAATTGATGGGTGAGAAGCTTGTCGCATTTCGCGATACCCAGGGCCGGGTCGGGCTGATCGACGAGTTTTGCCCGCATCGCCGCGTCTCCTTGTGGTTCGGACGCAACGAGGAAAACGGCCTCCGCTGCGTCTATCACGGCTGGAAATTCGACGTTAACGGGGCTTGCCTCGAGCAGATGAACGAGCCCGAGCCGTTCTGGCACAAGGTCCGGTTGACCTCTTACCCGACGGTCGAGATGGGCGGCATCATCTGGGCCTATATGGGGCCAAAGGACAAAATGCCGGCGCCCCCGGCCTTTGAGTGGACTCAGGTGCCGGAGACCCACCGCCACGTGTCGAAGGTGTGGGAAGAGTGCAACTGGCTGCAGGCGCTCGAAGGCGGCATCGACACCTCGCACGCCCCGATCCTGCATCGTACGATCACGACGAACACCAATCGCCCCGGCATTCCGGTTGACGGACCGTTTGTCCGCGGCAAGGCGCCGCTCCTTGAGGTTGACATCACCGATTACGGCTATCGCTATGTCGGCATTCGCCCGCTCGACGACGACAAGACCTATGTGCGCTCGTACCATTTCGTCATGCCGTTCACCCAGATTCGTCCGCAGCAATTAGGACGCGCACTGGGCGGCGGCGACCGCACCAACATCGCCGGCCATATCTGGGTGCCGATCGATGACGAGAACTGTATGGTGTACAACTGGATGTACAGCTATGGCGAAGACGGGCTCACCGAAGACGACCGCATGGAACGCGGCAATGGCAATGGCCCCGATTATGTCGAGCAGTCGGGTGAATTCCGCTCGTTCCGTAACAAGCGCAACAATTGGATGATCGATCGCAAGGTCCAGAAATACGAGACCTTTACCGGTATCGACGGGGTCAACACCCAGGATCGCGCCCTGCAGGAAACGATGGGGCCGATGGTCGATCGCTCCAAGGAGCATCTGGGACCCGCCGACCGCGCGATCATCGCCACTCGGCGTTTGCTGCTCAACTCGGTCAAAACCGTTCAGTCTGGGGGCAACCCGCCCGGGACTGACACCAGCTATTACCAGGCGCGGGCGATCGAAAAGATCTTCCCGCGCGAAGAGACTTGGCGCCAGGCGGTCCTGCCCGAGATGTACGCCGAGGAATTGCCGGTCGCGGCCAAATAGTACCAAAAAATCGACTACGGATGGTGTGTGCCGGACAAGTTACCCGGCACCGCCAATCGTGCGGCGCCTATGTATAGAGCGCCAGGGGGGGACGATTAACTCCTGAGGCGGTTGAGATCGGCGCGATTTTCTTCGCTGACCAGTCCGCCAAAAAGTTTATTCGACATCAGTTCGAAATCGCGCTACGGGCATCCGAGGAACCCTTGCTGACGCACCCGGGTTTTCAGAACGGATGCAAGGGCTGTGGGAAGCGTGAATTTGATGGAGCGCCAGCCTCGATCAGGCAGTCGGGGTCCGGGAGCCCAGCCACACCTGACCCGGCCCTCGCCAAAACCGCCGGGGCTGGGTTCGGTGCTCGCCCGCAACATTCGGACGTTAGAGGAACGACGCGACCGCGACGAAGCAAGGGCCAGCTTTGAAGAAAGGGTGGCCGACGCGATCACCCGCTTCACTGGCAGCATGCGCTTTGTTTATCTGCACATCGCGCTGTTCGGCCTGTGGATTATCGTCAACCTTGGTGTCATCCCCGGGATGCCCAGGTTTGACCCCTCATTTGTAATTCTGGCGATGGCGGCGTCGGTCGAGGCCATTTTTCTATCGACCTTTATCCTGATCAGTCAAAATCGGATGACCGCCGCTGCTGAAAAGCGCGCCGAGCTCGATCTACAGATCAACCTGTTGGCCGAGCACGAAGTCACCAAACTCGTCACGATGGTGTCGGCCCTCGCCGCGCGACTCGACGTCAGCACCGAAGTCGATGACGAGGTCAACGAGTTAAAGGAAGACGTCGCACCCGAGACCGTGCTCGACGAAATCGAAGACCGAAACTCTTAAGCCGCTGCATCGCGATCGCCTCTGCTGGACCGCTTGCCTCGCGCGCTACCCTTTTTGCCGCGAGAGCGGTGAATTCTTATTATTCTAAGCTGCAGGTAACTGCTTTGTTAGATGATGCCCTCGTCGCGCAGCCTACGGATCCAGGCAGGCCCCGCTTGGTTGTGGGTCATATCGATGATGCGAATGCCCGCGAGCGCCTGGCTCATATTTCCCTCCATGATCGGTGCGTGCCGCCGAGCGTAACACCGGTCGGACCCGTGACCAAAACCGGCCGCTACGTGATGCAGAGTGCTGCGGCGGACCGGCTGGGCAGGAAATCCGAGGGGTCGCGCCGCCTCCGGATCCACAGTTTGTGAACCCTTTCGCGTCCACGGGTCTCCGCCTATCCTGGGTCGGATTTTGGGACGGAGAACGCGGATGAGACCTTCCCTCGCATTCGCTGCAGTTGTGGCTGTCTGCTCGCTAAGCGGCGGTGCGCGGGCTGCCGGAGTGGAGTTGACCGTAATTCTTGCCGCCGACGTATCGCGCAGCGTCGATGACAAAGAGTTCGAATTACAACGCAAAGGTTACGCCGCAGCGCTGACCGATCCACGCGTGCTAAAGGCGATCCAAGGGACAAAAGGCAAGGCGATCGGCGTCTGTTTCATCGAATGGTCGGGGGAGGACGATCAGCAGGTCGTGCTGCCCTGGACCGAGATCCGCGACGAAGAGGATGGCGGCGGCGCGGCGGCGGTAATTTTAAAGGCGCCGCGCTCTTTCACCGGCCGCACCTCGATCAGCGCCGCGATCGACTACGCGATGAAATACTTCGCCAAAGCAAAGTGGTCGCCCAGCCGCCGCGTTATCGATGTCTCGGGTGACGGCACCAGCAATTCAGGCCGCCCGATCACCGAGGCGCGCGACCAGGCTATTGCGGCCGGGGTGACGATAAACGGCCTGGCGATCATCAACGATCAGCCCAATTTGGGATATTCCTCGCATACCCACCCACCCGGCGGGCTGCCCAATTACTACCAGCAAAATGTCGTTGGCGGACCCCAGGCGTTCCTGATCGTGGTCAAGGATTTCAATTCGTTCGCCGACGCGATGGCCAATAAGCTAGCAAAGGAAATTGACGTCGCCGCCGGCGAGCGCGAATGGCCACCGGCCGCGCCGGGCGAACAGCTGTCGCAACTGCCGCCGTGATTGTGCCACGGCGGCTTACTTTGGCCGACGCCCAAGGCGGGCGACGAGCCCGGTGAGCGACAGCGCCGCCGCGCCGCGTCGAGGCCTTTCTTTCAAAGGGCGCCTATGCTTCGGGCGGCTATCCCGATAAAGACAAGCTCTATCTCGACCAGACCCACGAACGCGACGAGAAAAACGCGCGGCGATCCTCGACCAGAGTCAGCAATTGACGATCGACCGCGTGATGTTTGCGCCGGTCTCCCATTTCCGCGAGCTGAACGGCGTCGGCCCGCCCATCGTCAACAGCACTATCGGCGATGGGTTGAGCGCATAGGCGAACCCATAGAAGAAGCCGGCCCAATTTGATGGGCTTCGCTCAGTTCTGTCGGCGGTTTGGGAGCAATTGCTCGACGCATGACAATGCTTCAGAGTACCATTCTTGGTAGATCTCTCTGAAGTTAGGAAATTTCTTAATCTATTCGTCTTTGAGGCGCTTCCGCTGTTCCAGATTTTCCTCAAAGTACATTCCAATCGAGAGCAACGTTCCTCTGCGCACGAGCTTATCCATGTCGGCTTTTCTATCGCTCAAAATGACATGAGTACACTTGTTTTTCTTTAGGGCCTCTAGAAGGGGATGTCGTCGTCGAGGTCTTCGCGGGTGCTGCGGCCGCGGCCGCCACTCGCACCGCCGCGGCTAGGGCCGGGCATGACCGGGGTCGCGCGTGGTGCCGGCTCGTCGGCGTAGTTGTCGTCAAAGTCGCTGTCCATCGCCGGGCCAGCCGCGGCAGCGCCGCGGCCGCCCCCCATGCCATCGAGCATCGTCAACTCGCCGCGAAATTTGGGCAAAACGATCTCAGTCGTGGTCCGCTCCTGGCCGCCCTGATCGGTCCATTTGCGCGTCTGCAACGCGCCTTCGAGATAGACTTTCGAGCCCTTGCGCAGATACTTCTCGGCAATCTCGGCGAGCCGCTCGTTAAAGATCACGATGCGGTGCCATTCGGTGCGCTCCTTGCGCTCGCCCGATACGCGGTCGCGCCAGGTATCCGAGGTGGCGACCGTAAAGGTGGCGATGCGGCTGCCGTCCTGGGTCGAGCGTATTTCGGGATCGCGGCCGAGATTGCCGATCAAGGTCACCTTGTTAAGACTGCCAGCCATGGGTCACCGCACTTTTGTGGTCGCCAGGAAATCCCATCTTATCAAGTCCTGCGAATGTTCCCACTTTATTCTTAACTTTGGGAAACTGCACATGACTCATCTATCGCCGATCTCCGATCCCCGCGATGACAGCGCGCCGGGGTCGTTTACGGCTTCGATGCCGGCGCCGGAAGACGCCGCGCTATTCGACGCCTACTCACGCGCTGTTATCGGCGCCGTCGACAAGGTCGGCCCGGCGGTGCTGCATCTACAAGTGACCGGGGCCAAGGACGGGGCGGGGGGCGCCGGCTCCGGTGTCGTGTTCACCCCGGACGCCTATGTCCTGACCAACAGCCATGTCGTATCCGGCGCGCGCAAGATCGACGCCGCCTTTCCCGATGGCCGCACCTTGAGTGCCAGCCTTGTCGGCGACGACCCCGATACCGACCTTGCCGTGCTGCGGCTTGAAGGCGAGACCTCGGCCTTTGCCCGGCTTGGCGATTCGCGGCAATTGCGGGTGGGACAGCTGGTTGTCGCGATCGGCAACCCGTTCGGCTTTCAGTGCACGGTGACGGCCGGCGTCGTCAGCGCGCTTGGCCGCTCATTGCGCACCCGCTCGGGGCGGCTGATTGACAGCGTGATCCAAACCGACGCGGCGTTAAACCCGGGCAATTCGGGCGGGCCCCTCGTCACCTCGTCGGGCGAGGTCGTCGGCATAAACACCGCGATCATCGGCATGGCGCAGGGCATCTGCTTTTCAATCTCGGCGGCTACCGTCGAGTTCGTCGGCTCGCGGCTGATTCGGGAGGGCCGGGTACGGCGTTGCTATATCGGCGTCGCCGGGCAGAATGTGCCGTTGTCGCGCCGCGTCGTGCGCTTTCACGAATTGCCGCGCGAGACAGGCGTGCGTATCCAATCGACCGCTCCGGATGGGGCGGCGCGCGCCGCCGGGCTGGTCAGCGGCGACATAATCGTCGCTGCCGACGGCATCCCGGTCGCCGATATCGACGAACTGCACCGCCTGATGACCGAGGAGCGGGTCGGCAAGCCAGTGCCATTCACGGTGCTGCGCCTGTCGCAAAAGCTCGAAATCACCGTCACGCCGCGCGAAACCCCGCCGCGCGCGGCGGCGTGACGCACTTGGTCCGCCTCACTGCCGATCCGCGATCCCTAGCCTATGCCTCGGTCTTCTGCCGTTTCGCGTTACTGCCTCTAACCCTGTTTGGACCCGGAGAAGGGCAAAGATCTTTCTCCCTGGGATGGTCCGATTCGGTTGGTCAATTCTACCGTGTAGTCCCCCTGAGAATGCGGGTGTAAGTCGTACCATTGCACCTGGTGATAGACGCTGCTCTCATCGGCAAGCACCACCGTAGCCGAGCAGGACACGGTGCCATCATCCCGCGTCGACTCCACGTGGAAGTTGCGGATGTCAGGAAACGTCGGTCGGATGGATTTTGGCAAATCGCGGTAGACCCTTTTGCTGAGCGCTAAGAGAACTTCTTTCCCAGCATCCGCACATGCCTGTTGCGATCGGGATTGACACCCTGTCGTCGCCAGCGCGCCGATAACTGTGAGCCTAATAGCCAGTCTAATCGATACCATGGCGGTTCCAGTTACCATTCGGATAGAATGGTCAGGTTTCCGCCATTTGGTTAAAATCTTATAAACCGAAGATTCTCGCATCTATGGACCATGACCATCGTACCCGTAACCGCAATTGTAATCTGCTACCTCTCTGCGGAAAGGGGTTGGGGCAGGGGCATGGCTGCGGAGTTGCGCACGGTGGCGCTGGGGGGTGGGGCGCGCTAAGTTTGTTGCCATGCAGCAGCTGATCCGAATCCGCGGCGCGCGCGAACATAATCTGAAGAACATCGATGTCGATCTGCCGCGCGACAGCCTGGTGGTGATCACCGGCCTGTCGGGCTCGGGCAAGTCCTCGCTCGCCTTTGACACCGTCTATGCCGAAGGTCAGCGCCGCTATGTCGAGAGTTTGTCGGCTTATGCGCGGCAATTCCTTGAATTGATGCAAAAACCCGAAGTCGAATTGATCGAAGGTTTGTCGCCGGCGATTTCGATCGAGCAAAAGACGACATCGCGCAACCCGCGCTCGACGGTCGCGACCGTGACTGAGATTTACGATTACATGCGTCTGCTATGGGCGCGGGTCGGGGTGCCGTACTCGCCGGCGACCGGGTTGCCGATCGTCAGCCAGACCGTGTCGCAGATGGTCGACCGCGTCATGGCAATGCCGGAGGGTACACGGCTCTATCTGCTGGCGCCGATTGCGCGCGGCCGTAAAGGCGAATACCGCAAGGAATTCCTTGATCTGCGCAAGCGTGGGTTTCAGCGGGTCAAGATCGACGGCAAGATGGTCGAACTCGACGAGGTTCGGCCGCTCAACAAGAACGTCAAGCACGACATTGCCGTCGTCGTCGACCGCATCATCGTGTCGGCCGATCTCGGCAACCGGCTCGCCGATTTGTTCGAGACGGCGCTTGATCTCGCCGACGGCATCGCGATCACTGAAAATGCCGATTCGGGTGAGGAGACGATCTTCTCGGCGAAATTCGCCTGCCCGGTCTCCGGTTTTACGATCCCCGAGATCGAGCCGCGGCTGTTTTCGTTCAACAACCCGTTTGGCGCGTGCCCGGCTTGCGACGGGCTCGGCACCAAGCTCTATTTCGATCCCGGGCTCGTCGTCCATGACGAGAGCCGCAGCCTGGCCGAGGGGGCGGTCAGCCCGTGGTCGCATTCGTCCTCGCCCTATTACACGCAGACCCTGGACAGCATCGCCAAGCACTTCTGCCAGAGCATGCACACGCCGTGGCGGGATCTGCCGGAAAAGATGCGGCGGACGATCTTGAACGGCTCGGCCGGCGAGCCGATTGCGATGACCTATGATGATGGGCTGCGCAAATACACGACCGATCGCGCCTTCGAGGGCGTGTTGCCGAATATGGAGCGGCGGTTCCGCGAGACCGACAGCGCCTGGGTGCGCGAGGAATTGGGCCGCTATCAGAGCGCCAAGACCTGCGAAGTGTGCCACGGCGACCGGCTAAAGCCGGAGGCGTTGGCGGTCAAGATCGGCGGCAAGAACATCAGCGAGGTGGCGCGGCTGTCGATTGGGGACGCATTGCATTGGTTCTCGAACATCGATGCCGAACTGACCCCGAGCCAGCGCGAGATCGCCCAGCGCATCCTGCGCGAGATCAATGAGCGGCTCGGCTTTTTGCAGAATGTCGGGCTCGAATATTTGACCCTGTCGCGCGCCTCGGGGACGTTGTCGGGCGGCGAGAGCCAGCGCATTCGGCTCGCCTCGCAGATCGGCTCGGGGTTGACCGGCGTGCTTTATGTGCTCGACGAGCCGTCGATCGGGTTGCACCAGCGCGATAATGGCCGATTGCTGACCACCCTGAAGCGGCTGCGCGACCTCGGCAACACGGTGATCGTCGTCGAGCACGATGAGGAGGCGATCCGCACCGCCGATTGGGTCGTCGATATGGGGCCGGGAGCCGGGGTCCATGGCGGCCACGTCGTCGCCGAGGGCACGCCCGATGCGATCATGGCCAACCCGGCGAGCTTGACCGGCCAGTACCTGACCGGCATCCGGCAAATCCCGGTGCCAGCGATCAGGCGATCGGGCCATCCCGGGCAAATCCTGCGCATCGTCGGCGCGACCGGTAACAATCTGAAGGACATCACCGCCGAGATCCCGCTCGGCACCTTCTGCGTTGTGACCGGCGTGTCGGGCGGCGGTAAATCGACCTTGATCATCGAGACGTTGTACAAGGCGCTCGCCAAGCGCCTCAACAACGCGCGCGAGCAACCGGCGCCGCATCAGGGCCTCGAAGGCGTTGAATTCCTCGACAAGATTGTCGATATCGACCAGTCGCCGATCGGCCGTACGCCGCGCTCGAACCCGGCGACCTACACCGGCTGCTTTACCCCGATCCGCGACTGGTTCGCCGGGCTGCCGGAGGCGAAGTCGCGCGGCTATCTGCCCGGCCGGTTCTCGTTCAATGTCAAGGGCGGGCGCTGCGAAGCTTGCCAGGGCGACGGCGTCATCAAAATCGAGATGCACTTTCTGCCTGACGTCTATGTCCAGTGCGATGTGTGCAAGGGACGGCGCTACAACCGCGAAACCCTGGAGGTGTTGTTCCGCAGCAAAAGCATAGCCGATGTCCTCGACATGACCGTCGATGAAGGGGTCGAGTTCTTCCGCGCCGTGCCGTCGATCCGCGACAAGCTGTTGACCCTGCAACAGGTCGGGCTCGGCTACATCCATATTGGCCAGCCGGCGACGACCTTGTCGGGCGGCGAGGCGCAGCGGGTCAAACTGGCCAAGGAATTGTCGCGGCGCGCGACCGGCCGCACGCTCTACATTCTCGACGAGCCAACCACCGGGCTGCATTTCGACGATGTCCGCAAGTTGTTGGAGGTGCTGCACGCGCTGGTCGAAACCGGCAACACGGTGCTGGTTATCGAGCACAATCTCGAAGTCATCAAAACCGCCGATTGGATCATCGATCTCGGCCCCGAAGGCGGGGATGTCGGCGGTCATATCGTCGCGACCGGCACCCCCGAAGACATCGTCGCAAGCGGCGAAAGCTACACCGGCGACTACCTCCGCCCCTACCTGAAGCCGCAGCCGCAACCGGCCCGCCGCCGTAGAGCCGGGTGAGGGCTACAACGAGTCGCCCAATGGCGCGTGACGCTAAGCCGGAAGCTGGCATCGACCCGACCCGCAAACGAGCTGTCGAGGAGCTGCGTTGGCTCGTGCTCGATGCCCTTGGCGAGCATGAGGCCGCCGTTTACCTGTTCGGTTCGCATGCGCGTGGCGAGGTGCGCCATGCCAGCGATATCGACGTTGCTATTCTGCCGTGCGAAGATCTGCCGCCCGCGTTTTTTGCTGAGCTTGCCGATAAGATCGAGGAGAGCACGATCCCCTACGAGGTCGATCTCATTGACCTCCGGGAGGTCAGCCCAGCATTTCGCGAGGAGGTAATCCGCAGCGGGATCAGATGGCGCGCCTAGAAGAGCGACTGGCCGACGCGCAGGCCGCGTTGGCTACACTCGAAGAGTTGGTCAACCGCGACAGCCTGTCGATCGCCGAGCGTGACGGAGCCATTTTGCGGCTAGTTTATACCTTCGAGGCTGTTTGGAAAGCGGCGGCGCTGTTGCTTGAGCAACAGGAAGGGATCGCAGTCGGCTCTCCAAAAGGGGTGATCCGTGCCTGCCGTCGCGCGAACCTGCTTGCCGACACCGATGCCGAGGATGCTATTCGGATTGCCGATGACCGAAACTTGACCGTTCACATGTACAAACAGGATGTCGGAAAGGCGATCGCCGAACGATTGAAGGTGCACGCGGCCGTGCTGAGCCGGTGGCTCGACGCCCTACGGCAAGGGGTTGTTGACGGGTCGGCGTAAAGATCGATCCCAGCGAAGACGCCGAGCTGCGAAGGCCGTCCAGAGCATCGCAGCGGGATCGGCGCTGACAAATCGCACAGCGGCGCTTCGCTCCACCGCCGGCTTGAGGCTTGCTCGGCCACGAAGGGCGTGAGTGGCCGGATCGCCCGGCCACTCCGATCTAGCGATGCGCCGTTTTGAAAAACGAACCCGGAAACCTACCCGGCGAGTTCGTTTTTGAGGATGTCGGCGCGCGGGTTGGCGACGTGGCCGGAAATGATCTGCATCGCATCGATGGGGCGACCGTAAAAGGCGCGATCCTGAGCCTTGTCCTGCACGATGTCGGTGCCGTTGATGTTGAGGCCGCCTTCGAGCCCCTTGAGGTTCGACCAGACGATGATGTCGCCCTTGCCGATCGAGCCCTGGGCCTGCCCCGACCAGTTCACGATCGTCAGTTTGGCGTTGCCGTTTAGGGAGAAATTATTGTTTTGCGTGAAGTCGGCCACCGCCTTAGGGGTCATCAGCAAAAAGGCCATCGGGCCCGCCGTTCCGCCTGCCTGCCAGCCAATCGAGATCGAACCGAGGGTGTAAAAGGCCGGATCGCTCCACTGGCCATTCTGGCGCACCAGCAGGACGCCTTGACCGCCTTGTCCGCCGACCACAAACGACCCGCGGACCAGGGTTGGAATGATAAAGATACCCTGAGCCTGGTGTAGGAGGTTGTCGAAATCCGGATTACGCTTGAATTGCTGCAATGTATTAGCAGCGTCCCTGACGAGTTCTAGGGCGTCCGTGCGGTGGGCCGCCGATTGCTGCGGCGCTGTGTTGTTGGAAGTAGCTTGGTTATAGGTTTGCGCTTGGGCGCCGTTAATCGCAATACCCAGAGAAGCTGCAATTACGGCAGCGCTGACTTGTTTGATCATAACAAATACCCTTTCTTGGTCGTTCTGCTCTCCAGTTTCAACGGATCGCAGAAAGGGCCGGTTCCGGGAGCGCGCGCCACCGGGTGGACGCGGGCGGGAGCTGCGGCAGGTTTGGTCTGGCGTTCTTAATGTTTTGAGCGACTGGCGCGAGGTTGCTCCCTAGCGTCTTTGTAGGCGACAGGCGCGCCGCCAGCCGCTCGTCCGATACCGGAGAAAAGCGCCATCTCGGCGATGTCTTCGCGGCCTGCCGTCAAACATCGATAACGAGTGCTGTGGGGCTGTCGGCGGCAGCTGACCGGGCCCTCGGCCGTTACCGTGTTCCCAAACCGGACCAAGGAGAGCGTCGGGGTCCGCGAATCCGGGCGGATGCCCCACAGATGAACAATCTGACCTCCGATAACCCATGTCATTCCATCGCGGATTTCGGTCACCGGGCCAGAGACGATTTCAGTCGAAGCATTTTCAGGCGGTTTCGCCGCGAGGTTCTGAGCGACTTCCAAGCGGTACGGCTCGGGCGGCGGAGCGAACGCTGCCGCAAGCACCAGCGGCTGGGCCGGCTGACCCGGTTGTCGAGATGGGCCCGGTTGTGCCGGTTGTGGCGGAGGCTGCATATCTACGCGAAGCCCCGGGGGAGACGCCGGTGTAAGGTCGAAGGCTAACGCGTCGCCTTGAGGATCACGCCCGCCGGCGACGGAGGTAATTTCGCCTCTCGGATGCGGGAGAAGATCGAAACCAACCAAGAAGAATGCATAGATCGTCAGAATACCGGCAAATGCGAAGCAGCTGAGGTGAAGTAGGGCGCCAAGGCCGTCGTCCTTCCATCCGCCGTGTTGGTGAGACGGCTTTGAGGCGGGCGCCGTGATTGCGGGCCTTTCTCGCATTTCCCCGAAGGGAGGGCTCGCGAAAGTGGGACCGACCATCCCTGTTCCTTTTTACGGCGGGTATGTCTGGTCCTTCGGGTAGAATACCCAGGCCGTTTCGTTCGCGCTTAACGTTAACCGTTCGGGCGCGCCGGTCAATACTTTTCTGGACGTTTTATGGACGCGCGGTGATCACGCCGGCCCGTTTGAGTCCGATATCCCACTCGCCAATAAGACCTGGGGGGCAATCGTCAGGCGAGGCCGGCTTCCGCTAGGTATTTATTCATCATGCCGATCAAGTAGTCGGTGAACGAGCCCTGCGCGGCATGCGCCGCGATCCAGCCGAGCACCGCGCGCAGCGGGCTGCCCGACAGCTCGGTCTCGAAGATTGCGCGGAAACGCTTTTCGATCGGGTCGCGATACACCTCGGGGTCGAGCTTGCCCTTGGGCCAGGGATCGAGCGTCTCGTCGACCGCACACGGCCCGACCAGCGGGATGATCGGCAGGAAATCGCCCGATGTTCGGTAGGCTTGCCGCTGCTCGTCGGTCCAGGCGCTAAATAACGGGTTATTGCCCGCCAACAAAAATGAGTTGCGCAGGAAATCCTGGCAGTTCTTGCGCCCCAGCAGATAGTCGTAGCGCATGAAATCCGGGCACGCGAAACCGATAAAGGCGCCGAGCCCGGCGCTCGCGATCGCCTTGTCGCCAAGCTTGGTCCCAAGCTGCGGGGTCAGCATAAAGCGGCTGAACACCCGATCATCGGCGGCGAGCACCAGATCGCGCGAATCGTAGCGGGTCTGTTGGATTAGCGCGCCGGAGATGGCGCCGAGAATTTGAGCAAAACTCGTCATCCCCGCCGGGCCGAGCTGGTTTCTGCCGGCGAACGGGTCGATCAACAGAACGGCGCGGTTCGCCTCGTGGGCGTCGCGCGGATTGCTGCCATTGATGCCGCAAAGGGCGGTTCGGGCCAATTCGATCGGCTCGTTGTCGGTGGTACCGCCATCGACCGCCAAGAAATGGTAGTCATCGGGAACATCGTTGGCGCCGTCCGGAACCAATGCCGGCCAATCCGGCACCAGCACCGAATAGGACGGCTCGGCGGTCAATGCCGCTGCCGGGTCGGTCGGGGCGCGCAATACCACGCGATAGCGATATTGCGCGGTTGGGCGCACCAGGGCGCGCGGCGGAAAGCCCGCGGGAAAGGCCGCCGTCGCCCGCGCGAACTGGCTGAATTCGTCCCAGGTGCTCGCCTGCGGCAGCCGTTCCCCGTCAAGACCCAAGACCAGTTCGTCCGGCCGAAAATCCTGGATCGGCTGGTTCGGATAAACCAGCGCGTAGCGGACGTAATCGGCGTGATCGACATAGCTCTCGCTGCGGCCACCGTCGAAATCGAGCCGGAACGGGACCCCGCGCAGATTGGTCAGGGTCAGAATGATCCGCAAGGGTGTGGCAACCCACGATCGCCGCTGCGGCCCCTTGCCGGAAAATTCGACGATGTTGTGTGCGCCGGCGTCGATTGCGGCGCCGTTGAGCAGCGAGGTGACCTCTTTGCCGACATCGCTCGTGTCGAGAAACCGGTCGAGGGTCAGCGTCTTGATCCAGGTATCGTAAAACGGATTGGCGGTCGGACCGGAACCGACTGGGGTGCTGCGCGCGACCGGATCAAATGCAAATGCCAAGGCGCGGCCGGCGATCGCGGCGCAGACCCCGCCGCCCGAAGTTCCGGTAATGACTCGAAGAACGACGTTGTGCCGGGGTGCGGCCGAATTGTTGGCGTCGCGCAGCTGGGTCCAGCTGTCGAGCGCCTCGATCAGGAAATCGAGCGCCCCCGCAGTATAGGCGCCGGCCGAGACGGTGCCGCCCAGCACCAGCGCGAACTCAAAGGTCCGCGGCGGCACCGGGGGGTTGGTGAGGAACCAGCGCTCGATCTCGCCCGGGCTCGGCGGATCGCGGTTAAACATATGGCGCTCGCCGGCGCGCTGACGTCGACAAAGGCCGCCTAATCCCCGAGCTGCACCTTCAGGAACGCCGACATGCGGTCCCAGGCGAGATTGGCAGCGTCGAGATTGTAGGCCGGGCTGCGCTCGTTAAAGAATGCGTGAGCAGCGTCGTAGCGGTAGATCTCGTGCTTGAGCCCGGCCGATTTCAGCGTCTTTTCGAGGTCGTCGACCGCTGCCGGGGCACACCAATCATCCTGATTGGCGAAATGACCCTGGAACGGCACCCGCATCTTGGCCGGGTCGGCAAAATCCTTGGGCGGGATGCCGTAAAAACAGACCGCGGCATCAACTTCATGAACATGCACGGCAGCGGCGATCGTCAACGCTCCGCCCATGCAAAAGCCCATCACCGCCACTTTGGGGCTCTGCTCCTCCAGCCGCATTGCGGCACCGCGCAAATCCTGGTGCGTCGCCCCCGAAAAATCGAGCCCGGTCATCAGATGGTTCGCCTCGTCCGGCGAAGTCGTGACATGCCCCTTGTAAAGATCGGGCGCCAACGCGTTGTAGCCGGCGCGGGCAAAGCGATCGGCCACCCCGCAGATCTGATCGTTGAGACCCCACCATTCCTGGATGACGATGATACCGGGCCGGCCATGGCCCGCCATCGCCAGATAGGCGCGGGTCGCCACCCCATCGGGCCGCGCGAATTCTGTCATCACACCCATCGGATTTCCCTCCAAAAGCTTGTGGTCAGAACCGGACCGATGCTCCCCGCCGTCGGTCGTCGCAGCGGGATTGCTTCGTTGCTCCGCTCCTCGCAATGACGATCAGTCACGGTGTCATTACGAGCGCAGCGAAGCAATCTCGCTGTGGCGGCAGCGCTGACCAAGGGTCAGGCCCGCACCGGCAGCTCGCAGATCAAGCGTTGAAGGCCGGCATGACTTGTTGCGCGAACAGCTCGATCGAGCGCATCGCGTCGTCGAGGCTGATTGTGCCAAAGGCAAAGTCGCACACGAAATAG
This sequence comes from uncultured Alphaproteobacteria bacterium, assembly GCA_963777435.1. GTDB lineage: Bacteria > Pseudomonadota > Alphaproteobacteria > ATCC43930 > CGMCC-115725 > AP-15. The sequence goes on along the minus strand of CAVZQT010000002.1, from coordinate 62,928 downwards.
GTCGCGCCCGCGGCCTCGACTTGGCTCGCGATGTAGTCGCGGACCTGGGCCGGGGTGCCGGCGATCGCATGGCCATGCGCCTGCAGCGGGTCCCATTCTTGCGGCAGCGACGCGCCAAGCGGAAATGGCACGTCGTATTTCGCCCACAGCGCTTCCATGTGCTGGCGCCAGGGCCGGTAAGCGCGGCGAGCGATGTCGCGCGCGGCAGCTTCGCTGTCGGCGACGATGATGTGGCGGTTGATGCCCATCAAGGGCAGTTCGGCTTCGGCGCGACCGTGTTTGCGCCATTCCGCCTTGTAGGGATCGATGATCGCGCGCGCCTGCACCGTATCGCGCAAGGTGACGATGTGCGCGCCGTGCTGCGCCGCCCACGGGATGCTGTCCGGCCGGCTGGTGCCGTACCATAACTCGGGATAGGGCTTCTGATACGGCTTCATCGCGATCGGCACGTGATCGAAATCGTAGAACTTGCCGTGATAGGTCAGCTCGTCCTCGGTCAAACCGATACGGATCGCATCGAACGCCTCACGAAACTGCTCTGCCCCCGTCGCGAAATCGACGCCGTAAAAGCCGACCTCGATTGGCGAGATGCCGCGCCCGACCCCGTACATAAAGCGGCCGGCGCTCATCTGGTCGAGCATGCAGATCTCATCGATCAGCCGCAGCGGATGGTAGAGCGGCAACAAATAGACCATCGGCCCAAACTTCAGCTGCCGGGTGCGTTGCGCCACGGCCGCGAGAAACACCCCGGGCGACGGCGCATAGCCGAGCGGCGTATTATGATGTTCGGCTAGGTGATACCCGTAAAAGCCGGAGCGGTCGTACGCCTCGATCAATTGCAGCCGGTCCTCGAAATGCCGGTTTAGCGGCTGCCCGCTGTCGTCCAGATGGTCGAAAATCCCAAAACGCATCTGCCTCTCCCTGTCTTTCGTCACCCGCTATGGCCAAGCCTGTCATTGCGAGCGAAGCGAAGCAATCCCGCTATGACGGTGACCCAGCCGCCGAGACTGCTTCCTCTTTCCGCTCTCGCAATGACATGACCGCTTCTCAAACCGAAGCCGACACCATTGCGTCGGCGATCTTTTCGGCAGTCATCAGGGTCGGAAAATTGGTGTTGGCGCACGGTACGCAAGGGAACAATGACGCGTCGACAACGCGCAGCCCGGCGACCCCGCGCACCCGGCCCTGATTGTCGGTAACCGCCATCGGATCGTCTCCGGCGCCCATGCGGCAGGTGCAGGTCGCGTGCCACACCCCGATCGCGGCCTTGCGAATAAAGTCTTTGAGCGCCTCGTCGTCATCCATCAGCTGGTCAAAGCGGTAACCCTCGACGATGACCTTTTCGATCACCATGCGGCGCAGCCAGGCCGGGCCGTCGAGCAGTTTGGCGATAACATCGGTGATGCGCTTGTTCTTGGCGTTGACGACCCCGATCTTGCGCACCTTTTCGGTATAGCTTGCCGGGAACGGATCGCTGGTCGCCTCGCTCAAGGCGGCACTGATCTGCATGGCGCCGAGCCGGCGAAACGCGTCCATCAGCCGCTCGAGATCGCGCCGGTCGGATAGCAGGTTGAATTCGACAACGGGCTCGGCCCGCCAGTCGGGCGAGGCGAGTTTGACCTGTCCGGTCTCTGAAAACGTCTTGTAGACCGCCGCCAGCAACGATGCGATCTGCTCGCCGACCGCATGCCAGGCGGATTTGCTGACGCTGGCGACAAACATATCGGCGGCTGGCGCCTCGCCGATCCCCGACGAATAGCGCAACGCCAGCAGGATATGCCGGCGGGTCATGCCATTGAGCCGGCAATCGGGCTTGATGAAGGACGACACCGAGACCGACGGGTGGTCCATCAGCCGTTGGCCGACACCCGGCACATTCGCGACGATTTCGATGCCGAGATCGCGCAGATGGCCTGCCGGCCCGATCCCTGATCGCAGCAAATGCGCCGGCGAATGGATCGCGCCCGACGAGACGATGACCTCCCCACGACCTGAATTCACGCGGAATTCGGTTTCCTTGCCGTCGACCAGCGCCTTGACCCCGGCGCAGCGCGTGCCCTCGAACAGCAGTGCCGTTACCTGGGTTAAAGGCGAGATCGTCAAATTGGGACGCATCCGGGTGCCGGGATCGAGATAGCCGATCGCCGCCGAAACCCGCCGGTCGTAAAGATTGGAGATCGTGATCGGGAAATAGCCGTCCTTGTACTCGCCGTTCTGGTCGAGGACAAATTCGAACCCAGCCTGTTCAAACGCCTTTGCCACCGCCTTGGCGTGGCCGTTCCACATATCGGGGAAGATGCGGCGGACCGGGATGCGGCCGTCCTTGCCGTGCCACGGCCCGTCAAAATCCATGTCGCGTTCGACTTTTTTGAAATAGGGCAGCACTGCGTTCCAATTCCACCCAGCCGCACCGCGCGCTTCCCACTCGTCGTAATCGGTCGGCGCGCCGCGATTGGCGAGCTGACCGTTGATCGACGAGCCGCCACCCATGACCCGAGCCTGCTCATATTTGCGCAATGGCGGCCGGTCGACCTCAGGCCGGTTGTGCGAGATGACTTCGGTGTGAACCTTCAACTCGCTCCAGTGAAAGCGCGGGTCGAAATAGGCAGTACCCGGGTAGCTGTCGAGGATTTCGGGCGGCACCTTGCCGTGGGGCGTGTCCTGCCCGGCCTCGCACAGCAATACTTGGTTGGCGCTTTTCGCCGACAAGCGGTGGGCCATGACCGAACCGGCTGAGCCGCCGCCGACAATGATGTAATCGTATTCCATCTCCCTCCCTCGCGGGCATTTTCGCGACGCGCGCCCCGATCGTGAGCCGGGTTGTGCGTGGCGGCGACTTTTGTGTCGGGTTGATGTAATCCAATCGCGCATACCCGGGTCAACCCCGGATGGCAGTCCGGGCGTGACCATGGAGGCGAGTTTGGCCCGATCCGAGTTTGCCGTGCCGATCGAAGACCGCTGGTTCGAGGACTTCGTCCCCGGCGCGATCTATGAATTCGGCCAGGCGGAAGTCACCGAAGCGGAGATCTTGGATTTTGCCCGCCGGTTCGACCCGCAGCCGATGCATGCCGATACACATGCGGCAGCCCTCGGCCCATTTGAGGGGCTGATCGCCAGCGGCTGGCATACCGCCGGGATGATGATGCGGATGTTTGTCGAGAATTTTCTGCCGGGGCATGCGAGCCTCGCCTCGCCCGGCATCGATGAATTGCGCTGGACCCGCCCGGTGCGGCCCGGCGATGTGCTGCACCTGCGCGTGACGGTGATCGAGGCGACGCGCTCGCGCAGCAAGCCCGATCGCGGCATGCTGCGCACCTTCATCGAGGTGCTCAATCAAAATGGCGATGTGGTGATGACCCTGAAGCCGATGAACCTGCTGCGCTGCCGCCCTCTCACCTCCGCCGACCCCCACCCTTCCCTGCAGGCGAGGGAGGGTTAGGTGGGGGAGACAGCCTTTGCGGTCACCGGGCAGGTTAAGGCGGGACCGGCCCGGTGAGGATTGGCATCGTTTCCGATGTGCATTGCAACCACCATGGGCTGTTGCGCGCGCTCGACATCATGGGGGATTGCGACCAACTGATCTGTCTTGGCGACAGCATCTATGAGTACCGTTTTTCGAACGAGGTCGTGCAGATCCTGCGTGAGCGCGGTGCGCATGTAATTCTCGGAAATCACGAAGAAGGCTTTCTCGGGCCACATGGCGCCCGCGCCCGCGCGGCAGAGTGGATCGACGGATCGCTGCTTGGTTGGCTCGCCGAGCGCCCGCATCGCATCGAACTGGAGGTCGGCGGGAGAAGATTATTACTCGTGCACTCGACCCCGTGGGAGCCGCGCGGGACCTACGTCTTTCCGCACAGCTCGGAATTGGAGCGGTTCGCCGAGGCCGGCGCCGATTACGTCCTTTACGGCCACACGCATCATCAACTCGTGCGTCGGGTCGGTCGGGTGCTGGTGATCAATCCGGGCTCGGCGGGCGACCCGCGCGACCATGCCAACGGCCGGCAATTAAGCTGCGCCGTCCTCGACACCGCGAGCGACGAAGTCGTGGTCACCGACTACCCGGACAGCAGCCGCTGAGCGCGGCATTGGGAACGCCAGCCCTGGGTTCCCGCTTTCACGGGAATGACGACTAAGGGGGCGCTGCCATATCTTAGATCTGGACCACGAGCAGCTCGGGCTTAGCGGCGCTGCCAAGTAAAGACAGAAGAAACCGCGTAATTCCAGACCACTCCGACCACTGCCCCTGCCAGACCGGATACCCACCAGGTGTAATGCTGGGCAAAAGCTGCCGAGGCGATACCGACATTGGCGACCGCGCCGAGACTGCATACGGCATAAAATGAAAGCAGCCCGGTGACAAAATGCCGGCCGGTCAGACGGCGATCGCGATAGGTCAGCGTGTTGTTCAGGGCGAAGTTGCTGGTCATCGCGACAAAGGTGGCGAGCGCCTGAGCCGCCGGGAACGAGACGAGCTTTAACGCGAGATAAAGCGTCGTGAAATGCACGACGACGCCCGAACCGCCGATCGCGGCGAACGAAACAAAGCGACCCGGAACATAGCGCCCGACCAGCTTGTCGGTCAGTAGCATCAGGTATTCCCAAACGACAAAACTGTCGAGCTTGCTCTCGCCATGTTGCCGCTGGCCAAACATGTAAGGAATTTCCTTGAACCGATAGGCGGTCGGGGTCGAGGCGAAGAGATCGAGCAGTATCTTGAACCCCTGCCCCGACAAACGCCTGACCGCCAGTTCGAAAGCCGGACGGGTCAGCATAAAAAACCCGCTCATCGGGTCGGCTAGATCGGCGGCAACAACCAGCCGGGCGAGGCGGGTGGCGACATCGCTGATCCTCGCCCGCCGGCGATCCCACTCGGCGACGCCGCCACCAAGGGTATGTCGGCTGCCGATCACCACATCGAGGTTCTCGGTCTTGAGCGTCTCGAGCATCCGCGGCAGCAGCGTCTCGTCGTGTTGTAGATCGGCGTCGATCACCGCGAGATATTGGGTGCTGCTGGCGAGCATTCCTTCGATGACTGCGGTCGACAGGCCGCGGCGGCCAATCCGCTGCAGACAGCGGATCCGTGCATCGGTTTTCGCGAGGGCGCGCACCGCCTCAGCGGTACCGTCCGGCGAATCATCGTCGACAAACACTACCTCCCAGTCGATCCCGCACAATGCTGATCTGAGGCGCGCAAGCAACGGCTCGATGTTGTCGCGCTCGTTGAAGGTTGGCACGACGACAGTGAGTTCGACCCCCAGTCGCGAAAGCCGAGTCTCGGAAATCGACGTTCGCGCCAGTGCCGTGGCTCCTTTATCAAACAGCGATTGCGACTGCATTAACCCCTGCGAAGTAACCCACGATGATTTGCCGGCTATGTCCGATCAACTCATGCCGTCGGTTGGGTACCCCGGCAGAGCGACGTCCTCATGTGGACCAAGCGACACTCATTACGCTTTCCGTCACGGTTGGACACGTGATCTTGTGATCGAACCATTCACTCGATTAATTTCTAATTAAGAGTGGGTGCGCACTGCGGCATCGCGCCGATGAGCCGCACCGGAGCTACGCGTGGTTTCCCCTCGGTCAGCCCGGTTTGCGGCTAAGAAATTCCCGGAAACCTTCGCGCGGGTGATCGGCAGCAAGCCAGCTGTCGCGCGCGTCCTCTTCGGTCGCATAGCGGTCGCGCCAACCCATCCCGATTTCGTCGTGCAGCAGGCGCTTGATGCCTTGCACCATGCGCGAATCGTTTTTGGCGATCATCTGGGCGATCTCGACCGCGGTCACGAGGAGCCGAGCAGCCGGAACGACCTGGTTTAACAGCCCGATGCGCTCGGCCTCCTCGGCCCCGACGACCCGACCGGTGTAGAGCAATTCTTTGGCCTTGGGCAGCCCGACCAGCAATGGCAATGACCAGGTCGAATTGACGCGCCCATAGCTCGCCGCGAGAAACCGGAACTGGGTCCGCTCGCAGCCGATGCGCAAATCGAGTGTCGAGGACAATAGGGCGGCGCCGCCATATGCCAGGCCGTTCATTGCGCCGATCAACGGCTTGGCAAAAGTCGCAATGTGCCAGGTCGCCTCGCCACGGAAAGTCTGACGCTGCGCCAGTTCCTCGCCCGATAGGCCGGCCATCTCGTGAATGTCGGCGCCAGCGGAAAAGGCGCGCTCCCCGGCGCCGGTCAAGACCACCGCTTTAACCGCGTCGTCAGACTCGTAGTCGGTCAACGCCTCGTCGAGCTCGCGCACCAGCCCAAAGCTAAGCGCATTGAGCTTTTCGGGCCGGTTCAATGTGATGATCGCGAGATCCTCATAGCGCTCGGCCAATATGAACTCATAAGCCATCTTTGCTTTCCTCGCGGGCTGTTGCCCGATCGCGATTAGCTCCCGCAATCGGGCCGAGCGCTATTGCCTGGTTGATCATCGTCGCGGGTGCCGCCGCCATCCGAGGATCGCCTTCTCGTCACTCCATCAGCAGCGGCGCCAGTATCTCCGGGTCGGACAGCATCGGGTAGTGTCCGGTGTCGATTTCGAGGTATTTGGCGCCGAGCTTCTCGGCGGTGCGGCTCTGATGCGCCTCACCCGGGTTGGGGGCTTGGCGGCAGCGGATCACGGTCGCATTCCACGGCTGCGACCAAAAGCTCTTCAACGACACCGCCTCATCCATCGCCGCGATCGGATGCGGCGTATAGCGCGCCAACGCGAAGGCGCGCGCCGCTGGCGCTAACGCCGCAAAACTGCGGTTTTCGGCGTCTTCGCGCGACGGCGCGACGGTCAATTCACTGGTTACGCGCGGTGTCGGGCGGTTGACGATTTGCGCCACCCGCTCGCCGTCCATCAACGCCAGCGCATCGACAAACATCAGCTTTCCGATACGGTCGCGCGCCAGTTCGGCGGCCCGGCACAGCACCATCCCGCCGGAGCTGGTGCCGGTCAGCACGACATCGTTCAAATCCTCGTAAAACAGCAAATCGGCGATCTCCTTGGCGTGGGTCTCGACCGAGATCCCAGGGCGCAGCGAGCCCCGCCGGTCACCGCAGCCATCGAGCGACGGCGCATAGACGAGATGCCCGGCCTGCCGCAGGCGTGTCGCCGTCGGCTTCCAGATCCAGCCGCCCTGATAAGCCCCGTGGATCATTACATAAGTCGCCATGTCTCCTCCTTTTCAATTTTGGGCCGGCGAGTTGTTCGCTGCTCTTCTGACCTTGTCGGCATCCGCCTTCCGTCGACATTCCGCAGTCCATCTATTCAGTCCGGCTTGACCCAGGGCGGATCCGAACTCGGGTCTGGCTTTGCCACCACAATCGGCACCGGCGCTTTTATCTTGGCTGCGCCGTTTTTGACCGGCTTGATCGTGGCGCCGTCGAGTTCGACATTGATCTCCAGCAGCGAGGTTTCGCCCGACCTGGCGACATTGACCCGCAGCATGTCCTCGCGAATGTCGATATAGCGGCTGACGACGTCGAGCAGCTCTTTTTGCAAGTCGGGCAGGAAATCGGGCGCCTGGCTGCTCGCGCGCTCATGGGCGAGCACAATCTTCAAGCGGTCGCGGGCGATCGCCGCGGTGTTCCGGCGCTCCGGAAAGAGTAAATCGAGGAGCCGCATCATGCGCGTCCGAACAGGCTGCGGAAAAAGTTACGCCGCTCGGGTCGCAAAAAGCGCAATTCGCGGTCTTCACCGAGCAGGCGGGCGACAGCGTCGAGATAAGCCTGGCCCGCCGGGCTGCCCTCGTCGAACACGACCGGAGTTCCGGTGTTCGATGCTTTCAACACCGATTCCGATTCGGGAACGACGCCGAGCAGTGGGATCGACAGGATCTCTTTGACATCCTCGATCGCCAGCATCTCGCCTTTTTCCACTCGCTCGGGCGAATAACGGGTCAGCAGCAAGTGGACCTCGACCGGGTCCATATTCTGTTCGGCGCGCCGCGATTTCGAGGCGAGAATGCCGATGATGCGGTCGCTGTCGCGGACCGAGGAGACCTCGGGGTTGGTCACGATAATCGCGGTGTCGGCAAAGTACAGCGCGGTGATCGCACCGTGCTCGATCCCCGCCGGGCTGTCGCAGATAATGTAATCAAAGCTTTCCTTCAGCTCGTCGAGCACCCGTTCGACCCCGTCGCGTTTCAGCGCATCCTTGTCGCGGGTTTGCGAGGTCGGAAACACATAGAGCTGATCGTTGCGCTTATCCTTGATTAGCGCCTGATTGAGCTTGGCGTCGCCATTGATGACATTGATAAAGTCAAAGACGACGCGGCGCTCGCAACCCATCACGAGATCGAGATTGCGCAGTCCGACATCGAAATCGATGACGACCGTGCGGTGGCCGCGCAACGCCAAACCGGCGGCGACCGCGGCGGCGCTGGTCGTCTTGCCGACGCCGCCCTTGCCCGAGGTGAGCACAATTACTTTCGCTGGCAAAAAGACCTCCCCCTTCCCCCGGCCGAGCCGGCGTCAAACGCGATGCCGGCCGCGGAGCGAACAGCGCTCGAAACGTGCCGCTCGCATTATGATGACCCTCAATTGCGGGTAATGGTCAACCGGTCATCGATTAGCGCGATTTGGACCGGCAATCCGCGCTCTTCCGGCGGCATTTGCTCGCTGACCAGATAGCGGCCGGCAATGCTGACAAGTTCGGCCTCGAAGCGGCTGCAAAAGATTTGCGCTTCGGCATCGCCCGCAGCCCCGGCGAGAGCGCGGCCGCGCAACGGTCCGTAAACATGGATATTGCCGTCGGCCATGATTTCAGCCCCCGGGCTGACCGCCGCGGTGACGATCAGATCGGCACCGCGGGCGTAGATTTGCGTTCCCGACCGCACCGGCTGACTGATCAGCCGGGTCCGTGGCGGAGCCCCATGCTCGATCTGGGATGAGGCGGGAGGTTGAGGGGCGCTGGGGTGTGGCGGAGGGGGTTGTGGCGGGATTGGTTGAGGGGCGCTTTGGGGCGGCGGGCGCGGCGGTGTTGGTTGTTCTGATGGGCGCTGGCGGCGCGGACCGGTCGAATTCGGGGCAAAGCTCGCGAGCCCGGCCGCCGCCGCGGCCTCGACTTGCGCGGGGAGCGCATTCTGCACCCCGACCAAGGTCAAGGTGTGGCGGCGCAATGTCTTCCTGGCTTCGGCGAACTGCTCGCCGCTCGTGAACTCGGCCATGTCGCGAAGATCGAGAATAACCGGCGCATTCAGAAAAAAACGCGGGCTACGACGAATCTGTTCGGCCAATTCCGCCTCAAAGGCGGGATCGCGCAGCATTCCCGCGCGCACCACCATGACCGTAAAAACGGCACCCTGAACCAGACTACCCGCCATCCGCGAATCGCCGCCATCCGCTGCGCCTCAACCCATCCCCGTTAATCCGAAACCCCGCCCCCCGCAACGTGTTTTCTACTCCAAGCTCCCTGCCGACATGTGATGCCGATTGCGGATCCGCCGCCAGATGCGTTCGGGGGTAGCGGGGCCGGCGAGGTCAGTGACGCCGAGCGGGGCGAGCGCGTCGACGATTGCGTTGGCCACCGCCGGAAAGCCGGCGACCGCACCCGCTTCGCCGCAGCCTTTGACGCCGAGCGGGTTGGTGGTGCAGCGCGTATTGTTGAACCCGAGCTCATAGGGTGGGAGGTCGTCGGCGCGCGGCAACGCGTAGTCCATAAACGAGCCTGCGACGAGCTGCCCTTGGGCGTCATAGGCCGCGTGTTCGAGCAATGCTTGGCCGACGCCCTGCGCGATTGCGCCATGCGCCTGACCCGAGGCGATCATCGGATTGACCAGCACCCCGTAATCATCGACCGCGGTATAGCGCGCCAATGTCACGCGGCCGGTGTCGGGGTCGATCTCGACTTCGGCGACGTGGGTCCCGTTCGGGTAGGTCATCCACTCGCGGGTCCAGGCGTAATAGGTGTCGAGCGGCGTGCCCTTGTCGCGACCGACCGCGGCGACCTCCGGCAGCCGCACCCGGCGGTCGGTGCCGGCGACGATGAAGTCGCCGTCCTCGAAATGGATGTCGGCCTCGGCGGCTTCGAGGAGGTCGGCGGCGATCCGCGTGCCCTTGGCGATGATCTCTTCCGAGGCGCGCCAGATCGCAGTGCCGCCCATATAGGTCGCCCGCGAGCTGCCATGACCGCCGCCCATCGGGATCAGATCGGTGTCGCCCTGGACGAGGCGAATTTGCTCATTCGCCACACCGAGGCGGTCGGCCAGGATCTGCGGGAAGGTGGTCTCGTGACCCTGACCGATGGTCTGGGTGCCGGTGATCAGCGCGACGGTCCCATCGGCCTCAAACCGAATATCGACATTTTCGCTGGGCGAGCCGCCGGTCGCCTTGATGTGATAGGCAAAACCGAGACCGCGCAGCAGCCCATTGGCCTCGCTCTCGCGGCGACGGCGGGCAAAACCGGCGATATCGGCCTGGGCGAGCGCCCGGTCGAAAGTCTCCGGGAACGCGCCGCTGTCGACCTTGATTGCCGAGAACATTGGTCATCGGCATCGCCACCGCCGGCACCAGGTTGAGGCGCCTCAGTTCGGCGCGGTCGAAGCTGCATTCGCAAGCCGCCTTGTCGATCAGCCGCTCGATGATGTTGACCGCCTCGGCAAAGCCGGGCCCGCGGGTGACCCCGATCGGCGCGGTGTTGGTCAGCACCGCCGCGACACGCAAAGCGATCGCCGGAATGCGATACACCGTCCCCGGCAGATGGACATACTGAAACGTCTGCACCCCGCCGGCGCTGACCAGATAGGCCCCGGCATTGGCGATGCTGTCGATTTCGAGCGCCAGAAACCGGCCGTTCGCATCGAGCGCCAAGGCGGCTTCGGCGATCTGGTCGCGGGCCTGATGGTCAGCGAGAAAGACCTCGCTGCGGCTCGCGATCCATTTGACCGGACGTCCGACCCGCTTCGCCGCCCACGGGATCAGCACATGCTCGGGGTAGACAAAGTTCTTGGCGCCAAAGCCGCCGCCGACATCGGGCGCCACAAAGCGCACCGCGGCGGCCGGAACGCCGAGTGCCCGCGCCGCATGGTCGCGGGTGTTGTGGATGCTCTGCGCCGAGACATGAGCGGTGTAGCGGGCCTTCTCGGGGTCCCACAACCCGATCACGCCGCGCGGCTCCATCGGATTGGTAACGATGCGATGATTGTCGAGCCGCAGCCGCACGACATGCGCGGCGGCGGCAAAGGCGCGGTCGACTGCCGCCTTGTCGCCGGTGCGCCAATCGAAGCAGAGATTACCCGGTGCCTCGTCGGCGATCTGCGATGCGTTGGCGGCTCGGGCGGCATCGACTGTGGTCACCGCTGGGAGCGGCATATAATCGACCGCGATCCGTTCGGCGGCATCGAGCGCCTGCTCGCGCGTCTCGGCGACGATCACCGCGACGGGCTCACCGGTATAGCGAACCTTGTCCGCGGCCAGCACAGGCTGGGGCGCGAAGGCGAACGGCTCGCCGGTTTGGGCGTTGGCGGTCGCGGTCGGCAATAGCGGCTGCAACCCATCGGCCGGCGCATCCGTGGCGGTTACCACCGCGAGCACGCCCGGAGCGGCGCGTGCCTCGCGCGCGTCGATGCCGGCGATTTGCGCATGGGCGTGCGGCGAGCGCAGCACGACCGCATATGTCAGGCCGTCATACGCAAGGTCGTCGAGATAGGCGCCACGCCCGGTCAGAAAGCGCAAATCCTCACGCCGCTTTGGCCGGTCGCCGATGCCGGAACGCATCTCGCTCATCTTACTCGCCCTTTTGCCCTCGCCACGCGCAACCTGCCCCTGCACTGCGGCTCGGGTCCAGGCGTTTGTGGGTCTGAATTTCGACCCTTTCTTTCAAGCAATGGAAGCGGCTGGTCGAAACCCGCAAATCATGATGCTTTGTCGGCTGTTCGGGAGCGAAATTGATCAGGCTAAACCACGGATTTTGCCGAGAGGGAGCGGAGCGTGGGCTGTGACGCGGTAGATCGCGCGTCTGGCGTTCTCGAGATCGATGTCGCGGGCATCGTCGCGAATTGGCGGCTTGTGGCGTGCCGCGCCGCCCCGGCCGAGTGCGCCGCGGTCGTCAAGGCCGATGGCTATGGCTTGGGCGCCTCGGTCATTGGCGGGGCATTGGCGAGCGCAGGCTGCCGGCGGTTTTTTGTCGCGACGCTCGATGAGGCGCTGGCGCTCCGCAAGACTCTACCCACGGCAATCGAGATCGCGGTACTGAACGGCCTGATGCCGGGTTCGGGCGCGGAGTTCGCTGAAGCCCGGCTCGTTCCGGTGCTGAATGATCCTGGCCAGATTGCCGAATGGCAGCGGATCGCGGCGGCGCGACGTCCGTTGCCGGCGATCTTGCATATCGACACCGGAATGGCCCGCCTCGGTCTGACCAAACGCGAATTCGACGATGTTGCCGATGATCTCTGCCGGGCCGGGCCGATCCGCTGGCAGGCAGTGATGAGCCATCTCGCTTGCGCCGAACTTCCACACCATCCGCTGAACCGGAAGCAATGCGAGACCTTCATGGCGCAATGCCGCCGGATCCCCGGAGTGCCGGCGAGCCTTGCCGCGTCGTCGGGGATCTTTCTCGGCCGTGACTACCACTTTGATCTGGTCCGCCCCGGAGCCGCACTCTATGGCGTCAACCCGCAGCCGGGCAGCCCCAACCCGATGCGCCAAATTGTCCGCCTGAAGGCAAGAATCCTGCAAATCCGGGACGTTGACGCCGGTCAACCGGTTGGCTACGGTGGCACGCATGTGATGGCCGCCGCGGGGCGCTTGGCAACCGTCGCAGTTGGATATGCCGACGGCTGGACTGCGGTCGCTCAGTCAGCGCGGATCAGGCCGCGTCGGCGGCGTCCGCGTTCCCCTCCTTGGCCGGATTTCGATGGATCTCGCAATTTTCGACGTTTCCGCCGTCGACCCCGCGATCGTGCGTCCGGGCGGCTTTGTCGAACTGCTGGGCGACGATTATGGGGTCGACGACGCGGCCGCCGATGCCGGGACGATCGGGTATGAGATCCTGACTGCGCTTGGTCGCCGGTACCACCGGATTTATAGGGACGTTGCGGGTACACCGACGTGCTGAAGGCCTTGACGTCGATCGGCGCCGCCACTCTCGGATTTATGGCGGTAACCGGGCGGATCGTCATCTTCGCCTTGACGGCGCTGATCACCGGTCTGTCGTCGCCCTTTTATGTGCGCGTGATTCTGCGCCAAATGCTCGATATCGGCTACTTTTCGCTACCGGTTGTCGGGCTGACCGCGATCTTCACCGGCATGGTGCTGGCATTGCAATCCTACACCGGGTTTGCCCGCTTCTCGGCGGAGAGTGCCGTCGCGACGGTTGTGGTGCTGTCGGTCACCCGCGAACTCGGCCCGGTCATCGCCGGGCTCATGGTCGCCGGCCGGGTCGGGGCGGCGATGGCCGCCGAAATCGGCACGATGCGCGTCACGGACCAAATCGATGCGTTGACGACGCTCTCGACCGACCCGCTGCGCTATCTTGTGCTGCCGCGGCTTTTGGCAGGACTGATTACGCTCCCGCTGCTTGTGGTCGTCGCCGACATTATCGGTGTGTTTGGTGGCTATCTCGTCGGGGTCTATAAATTCGGCTTTAATCCCGAAGCTTATCTCGCTCGCACCGAGCAATATCTGGAGACGAGCGACGTCGTCTCCGGCCTCGTCAAGGCCGCGGTATTTGGCTTTGTTATTGCGCTGATGGGCTGCTATCACGGCTATTACTCGCGCGGCGGGGCTCAGGGCGTCGGCCAGGCGACCACTTACGCTGTCGTTTCCGCCTCGATTCTGATCCTGGTCTTGGATTACGGCATCACCCAGGCCTTGTTCGCGCGATGAGTAACGGCCACAGCCCGACAAATCCGAAGATTTCGGTGCAAGGGTTACGGAAATCGTTCGGCCGCAACCGGGTACTCGACGGCATCGACATCGATTGCCTGCCCGCTGAAAGCCTGGTGATCATCGGTGGTTCAGGCACCGGCAAATCGGTGCTGATTAAATGCATCCTCGGGCTGATGCGCCCCGACGCCGGGTCGGTCGTGATCGATGCCATCGAAACGACGGGGCTGCGGCCGCAAAGCGCGCGAAAAACTGCTACAAAAATGTGGTGTGCTGTTCCAAGGCAGCGCCCTGTTCAACTCCTTGCCAGTATGGGAAAATGTCGCGTTCGGGTTGATCCAGGGTCGCGGCATGGATCGGGATGCGGCGAAGAACATCGCGCTCGATAAACTCGGCGCCGTTGGGCTCGGCGGCGAGGTCGGTGAGTTGCGCCCAGCCGAGCTATCGGGTGGCATGCAAAAGCGCGTCGCATTGGCGCGCGCCATTGCCGCCGACCCCGAAATCATCTTCTTCGACGAACCGACGACCGGGCTAGACCCGATCATGGCCGACGTGATCAACGATTTGATTCTGAAATGCGTGCGCGAATTGGGAGCGACCGCGGTCTCCATCACCCATGACATGGTCAGCGCCCGCAAGATCGGCGACCGCATCGCGATGCTGCACAAGGGCAAAATCATTTGGCATGGTCCGGCGGGCGAGATCGACCATTCGGGCAATCCTTATGTCGATCAATTCATCCACGGCCGGGCCGAAGGGCCGATTCACATGGAGATCCGCGCATTATGACGTTGCTCTGGCCGCCGCAGCGATGGCAGGGGCGGTGAGCCGATGGCTCGCGCACAGGCCCGCTTTGCCTGTCAGCAATGCGGCGCCATTCATGCCAAATGGACCGGGCGCTGCGATGGTTGCGGCGCCTGGAACAGCCTGATCGAGGAATTGCCGCGCGACGCGTTGTCAAAGGGGCTGGAAGCCGGCGGTGGGCGGGCGCTGGGGTTTGTCGGCCTGACCGGGTCCAGCATGTTGCCGCCGCGCCGCCGCACCGGCATTGCCGAACTCGACCGCGTTTGCGGCGGCGGGTTTGTCCCGGGCTCCGCGATCCTGGTCGGCGGCGATCCCGGCATCGGCAAATCGACTTTGCTACTGCAGGCCGCAGCCGCAATCGCCGCGTCGCCGGATCAGCCGTCGAGCGCCGCCTATATCACCGGCGAAGAAGCGGTCGACCAAGTCCGCCTGCGCGCCCAGCGGCTGGGGGTTGCGCAGAGCCCGGTGCTGCTCGCCGCCGCGAGCAATGTGCGCGACATCCTCGCCTCGATCGATCGCAACGACGCACCCGATCTCGTCGTCATCGATTCGATCCAGACGATGTATCTCGACACGCTCGACAGCGCCCCGGGCACGGTCAGCCAGGTGCGGGGCGCCGCGCAAGAGCTGATCCGGCTCGCCAAGCGGCGCGGCTTTGTGTTGGTGCTGGTCGGGCATGTGACAAAGGAGGGGGTCATCGCCGGGCCGCGGGTGCTCGAACACATGGTCGACACCGTGCTCTATTTTGAGGGTGAGCGCGGACATCGCTTTCGCATCTTGCGCGCCGTTAAGAATCGCTTTGGCGCCACGGATGAGATCGGCGTATTCGAGATGAGCGATGGCGGACTGGTCGAGGTCCCGAACCCGTCGGCTTTGTTTCTCGGCGGGCATCAAGGCGCCGGCGCCTTCGAGGACGACAGCGAGGAGCCGAGCGACCCCACGACGGTCAGCGGCTCCGCCGTGTTCGCCGGGATCGAGGGGACGCGGCCGCTGCTGGTCGAAGTGCAGGCGTTAGTGGCGCCAGCTCTGCTCGGCACGCCGCGGCGGGCGGTCGTCGGTTGGGATGGCACGCGGCTGGCGATGATCACCGCCGTGCTCGATGCCCGTTGCGGGCTTTCGGTCGGAACCAATGACATTTATCTAAACGTGGCCGGTGGCTTGCGCATCGCCGAGCCGGCGGCGGATCTGGCCGTGGCCGCGGCATTGCTGTCGGCGCTGAGCGAAACCCCTATCCCCGGCGACACCGTGGTTTTTGGCGAGATCGCGTTATCCGGCGAAATCCGCCCGGTCGGTCATGGCGAGGTCCGGCTCAAAGAGGCCGCGAAACTTGGCTTTTCCGAAGCCTGGATACCGCAGCGCGGCGGCCGGAGACGAAGTGACGCCGGGACCGGGCCGGCGGTCGTCAGGATCAACCACCTCAGCGATCTCGTCGGCAGGCTGTCCCCAAAGCGCGCGCCCTTGCGCCGCGAGCGGATCGGAGCCGCATCGTGAACCTGTTCGATCTGGCGGTTCTCGTCGTCATCGCGTTGTCGGCGATTTTTGCCTTCGCGCGTGGCTTCGTGCGCGAGGCGTTGTCGATCACCGCATGGGTCGGGGCTGCGCTGATCACGCTCTATGGCTTTGACGCGGCCTATGGATTTACGGCCCGGTTCGTTAAGACGCCGTTGCTGGCTGATCTTATTGCCGGTGCCGGATTGTTCTTCGTCTCGCTGATCCTGTTGACGATCCTGACCGGTTACGTCGCGCGTCTCGTACATTGGAGCGCATTGACGCCGATCGACCGCACTTTGGGTTTGATTTTTGGAGTCGTCCGCGGCGCGTTGTTGGTTTCGATCGCCTATTTCCTGATCGACCTGACCCTGCCGCCAAATGACCGCCCGAGTTGGTTACGAGACGCCCGAAGCCAGCCGCTTTTGGCCCAGGGGGCCGATATGGTGCGCGGCGTGCTACCCGAATCGATGCAGTTGAAGGGTGCTGCGATGATGGATGATGCCCAGCGCTCGGTCGGTCAGGCGAAGGCGGCGCGCGACGCGATGGGGGCGCTCTCAACCCCGGCTGTCCCGATCCCGCCCAAATCTCAAGCCGAGCAAGCGCCCAGCTACAAACCGACCGATCAGCGCGAGTTGAACCGCCTGATCGATAACGCGCGTTGACGACTGCGACAGTCAGGCATACTCGCATTCGGACGCAAAAATGACCATTTTGTGAATAACCGAAGCGAGGATCGCCGATGCCCGATATCGATCCCGTGCCCACCAAGGCCGCCCTTCGCGATATCTCCGACGCCGATCACCTGCATGAAGAATGCGGTGTCTTCGGGGTTTACGGGCATCCCGACAGCGCGGCATTGGTCGCGCTTGGCTTGCATGCGCTACAGCACCGCGGCCAGGAGGCGGCAGGGATCGTCGCCTATGACGGCGAGCAGTTCAATGCCCACCGTGGGACCGGGCAGGTCAGCGACAATTTCAGCTCGAAGGAAGTGATCGAGCGGCTGCGCGGTCGCGCGGCGATAGGACATGTGCGATATGCGACCACCGGCGAAGTGGCGATGCGCAACGTCCAACCGCTATTCGCCGATTTCGAGTTTGGCGGGCTTGCGATCTGCCACAACGGCAATCTGACAAACTCCTATCGGCTACGGCGGCGGCTGGTGCATCGCGGCAGCCTTTTTCAGTCGACCAGCGACACCGAGGTCATCATTCACCTAATCGCGACCAGTCTGAAAGAGACCGTCGTTGATCGGCTGATCGACGCGCTGCGGCAGATCCAGGGCGCCTATTCGCTGGCGGCATTGTCGCAGGACGGGATCGTCGGAGTGCGTGATCCGCTGGGAGTGCGGCCGCTGGTGCTGGGACGGCTTGGAGAAGCTTGGATCCTGGCGTCAGAAACCTGCGCGCTCGACATTATCGGCGCCGATTTCGTTCGCGACATCGAGCCCGGAGAGATCGTCATGATCGGCCCGGGCGGGGTCAAAAGCCTGCTGCCGTTCGGCGCTCAGGACTGCCGGTTCTGTGTCTTCGAGCATATTTACTTCGCGCGGCCCGACAGCGTCGTCGAGGGCGTCAGCGTCTATGACGCCCGCAAGCGCATCGGCCGCGAACTCGCGCGCGAGAGCCATATCGACGCCGATATCGTCGTGCCGGTGCCGGATTCGGGGGTGCCGGCGGCGCTCGGCTATTCGCAGGAATTGGGGATCCCGTTCGAGCTGGGCATCATTCGCAATCACTATGTCGGCCGCACCTTTATCGAGCCGACCGACCAAATCCGCCATCTCGGCGTGCGCTTGAAGCACAATGCGAGCCGCGCCAATCTGAGCGGCAAGCGGGTGATTCTGGTCGATGATTCGATCGTGCGCGGCACCACCTCGATCAAGATCGTCGAGATGGTGCGGCGCGCTGGCGCCCGCGAAGTTCACATGCGGATTTCGAGTCCGCCCACCAGTTACCCCTGTTATTACGGCATCGCGACGCCCGAGCGCGACCAGCTGCTCGCGGCACGCTACGATGTCGCGGAAATGGCCGAGTATATCGGCGTCGATAGCCTCGCTTTTTTGTCGATCGACGGCCTCTATCGGGCAATGGGCGAGCCCCGGCGCGACCCGCTGGCGCCGCGGTTTTGCGATGCCTGTTTTACCGGAGATTATCCAATTCCGCTGGTAGATGCCGAAGACGGCAAGGTGTCGGTGCAGCTGTCATTGCTGGCGGAGCCGGCCTGAGGCTGTTGTTGGCGGCGACAGCAGAGGAACCCCAGCGCCGGCTCATCGGTAAGGTCGCGCTGGTCACCGGGGCCTCCCGCGGCATTGGCGCCGCTGTTGCGGTTCGTTTTGCTCGCGAGGGCGCGCATGTTGTCTTGGCGGCGCGCACCGTCGGCGGTCTCGAAGAGGTCGACGACTCAATCCGCGCGGCGGGCGGGACCGCGACGCTGGTCCCGCTTGATTTGCGGCAATTCGTCAAGATCGACGAAATGGCGGCAGCCCTTCTCGATCGCTATGGCCGGCTCGATATCCTGGTCGGCAATGCCGGCGAGTTCGGGATCTTCTCGCCGCTCGGCCACATCCCGCCGGGCATTTGGGGTGAGGTCATGGACCTCAATCTGACGGCGAATTGGCGATTGATTCGGGCGATGGACCCGCTGTTGCGCGCCGCCCCGGCGGGCCGAGCGATCTTTGTGACCAGCGCGATTGGCCGCGACAGCTTGGCTTACTGGGGTCCCTACGCCGTCAGCAAAATCGGTCTCGAAATGCTGGTCAGGATCTACGCCGCTGAAATCGCCAAGACCAATGTGCGCGCCAATTTGATCGATCCCGGCCCACTGCGGACCCGCTTGCGCGCGCGCGCTTTTCCCGGCGAGGACCCGAATTCGCATCCGCCTCCCGACAGCGTCACCGATTCTTCGTCGACCTCGCCTCGCCGGACTGCGCCCGCAACGGCGAAGTTGTGTCGGTTTCTTCGGGCTCGTAACGCCAGCCCTAGCTTGATCCCATTCGGCCTTTGAGAAACGCAAGGCCGGCGTCGAGCAGACTGCCACCCGACGGGATCTCGCCATTTGGCGTCATGCCGTCGACGAGCTGCGGCAAGTGCTGTGCGATCTGCGGCAACAGCTGCTCGACCGGTAAGCCGGTTTTGGCTGCGATCTGCTGGACGACATCGGAACCCAGAATGTTATGCAGCGCGTCCGGGGACACGGGCTGATTTTCCCCGTTGCCGACCCAAGACGAAATCGTGTCGCCCAATCCGGCGGACTCGAACTTTTGAACGAGGCCGCCAAGCCCGCCTTCGTGACTACCGAGAGCCGCAGTCAGCGCCTCCGGCACGCTCGTCGACGCGCCATCGCTCTTTCCGAGTAACGAGCCAATTGTATCGAACAAGCTCATCGATCCGTCCTCACTTGGTGGTCGTGGGCTTAGTATTCGTCGTTTTTGTTGCAGTTTTGCTGGCCCGCGCGCCCGGGGCGTGGAAGCCCGCTTGCTCGGCTTCCTTTTGGCACATATAGGCGCCATGCTTGGTCTTACCGTAATACCGGTCGCTGCTGGTGTGATAGGCCTTGGAACCGGCGAGATTGGCCCAGACAATCGTGTCTCCCGGACAATGCGTCTTCGCTGCTGGTTCGGAAGCGAACTGATTGCTGGCTAGAGTCGGTTGGGAGGCGGGAGCGCCGCCGCGCGCCGCAGCAGCGGCAGAGGGGGAAGTCGACGCGTTGGCGGACGGCGCGCCGGCGTGAGCGCCGGCTGCGGCAGACGGAGATGTGGTAGGGGAGGGGGCTCGAGTAGCCGCCGTCTGACCGTAGGCGGGCAACGCCACGGCCGCGAGCAGAGTCAAAACCATAGCCGTCTTTAGCATCTTTCGCTCCTGACCGATCGGCGGTGAATAACAAATACGATGCGCAGGGCCGGCGCAACCGTCACGTCAAAAAGCCGTCTCCGGGCGAAACGAGGCCGCGCGAGTTGCGATCACCGGGCGTCATAGGGGTTTTTGCCGCGGCGCAGCATCAGCCGGATCGGGGTGCCGGGAAGATCGAAGGCTTCACGCAGGCCGTTTACAAGATAGCGGCGATACGAATCAGGAAGCTCGCTCGGCTTCGATGCAAACAGTGCAAAGGTCGGCGGGCGGACGTTGGCTTGGGTTATGTAGCGCAGACGCAGCCTGCGGCCGGCCACCAGCGGCGGGGGGTTGCGCGCTTGAACAAATGCGAGCCAGCGGTTCAAATCCGGGGTCGAAATTCGCCGATTCCACACCGCGTCGGCGGCGGCGACCGCGTCCATCAGTGCGTCCAGGCCAAAGCCGGTCAGCCCGGAAACCGGCACCAAGCCAACCCCTTGCAGTTGCGGCAAAGAGATCGGCAGCCGCTCTCGTATCGCCTTGATCGTAGCGGCGCGGTCGGGAACCGCGTCCCATTTCGTTGCCGCCAACACCAACGCCCGGCCCTCGTCAGCAACCAGCCGGGCGATCGTCAGATCCTGGCGTTCGAGCGGCTGTAGCGCATCGAGTACGAGGACTACAGTCTCGGCAAAGCGGATTGTGCGCAGCGCGTCGGCGACCGAAAGCTGTTCGATCTTGCCTTCGACCCGAGGCCGGCGGCGCATCCCGGCGGTGTCGACCAGACGCATCGGGCGGCCCCGCCATTCCCAATCGACTGCGATCGCATCTCGGGTGATGCCCGCTTCGGGGCCGGTCAGCAGGCGTTCCTCGCCAATCAGGCGATTGACGAGCGTCGACTTGCCGACATTCGGACGGCCGACGATTGCCAGATGCAGCGGTTTTGTAGCCCCGTCTTCAGCTTTATCCTGGAGCTCGGTCTCGCGGGAAAATGGCGCCAGTCTTTCGTACAACCCGGCGAGGCCTTCGCCATGCTCGGCCGAGATCGGCACCGGATCGCCGAGACCAAGACGGTAGGCCTCCCCGACCCCGGACAAGGTAGCTCGGCCTTCGGTCTTGTTTGCGACCAGCACCACCGGTTTGCCCGATCGCCGCAACCAATCCGCGAAGTGGCGGTCGTCTTCATTGACCCCTTCGCGCGCGTCGATAACGAGCAGGGCCACATCCGCGTCGGCCAGCGCCCGCTCGGTCTGGGCCTGCATGCGTCCGGCAAGCGAAGCGGGCGCGGCTTCTTCCAGCCCGGCGGTGTCGATTGCGCGAAAGTCGAGATCGGCGATCCGGGCCGCGCCCTCGCGACGGTCGCGGGTCAGCCCCGGCGTGTCGTCGACGAGTGCGGCCCGGCTGCCGACGAGGCGGTTGAACAACGTCGACTTTCCCACATTCGGCCGGCCGAGAATGGCGACCGCAAAGCTCATCGGACAAGGCCCTGAAAATCCCTGGCCAAATCAGCGATAGGCTGAAAGCTGGCCGTTATCGGTCAGAATATAGAGCGTGTTATTGGCAATGGACGGGTCGACGTAAGCACTTCCGGGCATTTCTTCGCGGCCCAGCGGCGCGCCGGTGTAGGGGGAGACCGACAGCGCCTGGCCATTCGACGACAGCACGATCAGCCGATCGCCTCCCAGGACCGGTCCCGCCCACGCGATCGGACCGTCCTTGTCCTTTTCGTTCTCGTAACGCGGCAGCTGGCGCAGCCACCGGACCTTGCCGTCGTTGCGCGTCAGGCAAATCAGCTCATCGTCGTTGGAGACCACATAGACATAGTCGCCGGCGACCCACGGGCCATGGGTCGAACCGATATCCTGCTCCCATACGCGCTCACCACTGCGCAAATCGATCGCGATCATTCGTCCGCTGTGGCTGATGGCAAAGACGCGGCCTCGATCGATTGCCGGGCGGCCCCGGATGTCGGCCAGCGCCGACACCGCGTCGACGGCGCGCACCGAAGCGAGACTGTCGGACCACAACGGGCGACCGTTCTCGACGGTCAGAGCGTAGATTTCCCCCGACGAGTAGCCGACGACGACGACTTCGCCTTCGACCGCGGGGCTAGCGCTGCCGACCAGTCCGGCGGTCTCCGGAATACCGTTGTGGCTCCACAGCCGGCGCCCGTCATCGGCGGCGAGCGCCACCAGCTCGTTCTCGACGGTGACGGCGTAGACGCGTCCGTCGGCCACGGTCGGGCCGCTGCGGATCGGCGCGGCCACACCGGTTTTCCAGATTACCTTGCCATTTTTTGGATCGAGCGCCAGCACGCGGGCATAGCCGCTCGTGACGTACAGTCTGCCTTTCCAGAAAGCGACCCCGCCGCCAAACGAGTTTCCGATGTTGTCCGACGGTTGGACGTCGACTTGCCAGATCGGATTGCCATTCGAGGCGTCGAACGCGCTGACCCGCGATCCGCCATCCATCGCATAGACCCGGCCCTCGGCGACGATCGGCTGCGAGAGAACCTGCGTATAGCGCGACGAGCCTTCGCCAACGCTGGCCTTCCAGGCTTGTCTGAGCGAGTTGGGCAGCGCCAGATGCTGCATTGCGTGGTTGGGGAAACCGCCAGGCTGGGGCCAGTCGGGGTTGACCACCGGCCTCGGCAAGCTGATCGCGGTGTTTGCCAATTGTGGATCGGGCTTGAGCTGACGCTCGAGGCTCAGCACAGAGATGCGTTCGCCAGGCAGCGGCTGCTTTTTGGTCGCGAACCAGCTGCAACCTGAGAGGGTAAAGCCGACGAGCAAGATCGCGACGGCGACCGGTCGAAGCATTCGTTTTGAACCGAAGTTAGGGGGCGAGTGCGGCAGCCATCTCCGCCGCGCGGGCGCGCAAATCGCGCGATGTTCCCAGGTCGTCGGCAAGAGTTCTTGTACGTCTGCAGCGCCGCTTTGTTGTTGCCGAGCTTGAGCTCCGCGGACGCAGTCAGCTCAAGTGCCGTCGGGCGCCACGGATTGCCGGGCGCGGTTAGCGGCGCCAGCCTCGAGATCGTCGTCTTAGGATCGGCATCGGCGGCGTCCTGCATCACCGAAAGCAGCTCGGCGAGCCCGCGAAACGCCGGGGCGATATTGTTTTCTTGAGCGATGCGCTGATAAGCCGCCGCCGCCTTTTTGTGATCGCCGGATTTGGCCAGCACAGCCGCTTGTTCAAATGAGGCAAGCACGGCATAGCCGCCGCCCTCTTTGGCGACGGTCGCAAACACCGTTTCGGCGTCTTTGGTTTTGCCTGCCCTGGCCAGCGCCATCGCGCTGCTGAACCGTGCCGATTGCGCCTGCCGTTCCGACAGCTGATGGGCGCGCCACGCCGCAACCCCGCCGGCGACAACCAGCGCCGCGACAGCCACCGCAATGATATAGCGCCCATACTGCGACCATAGCTTCAGCAGATTGTCGCGACGAAGCTCCTCGTCGATCTCGCGGAAGATGTCGCTCACGCACCTGTCCCAGCACTCGGCCCAGCCGCAATCGGCGTAACCGGGCTACCATATCCGCTCGCCTAAAGAGAGGCAAATTCCCACCCGACGCTCACACTGCCGCGTAGGGCTTCTGGGGCTCGCCTTGACAACCTTTACGTTTCCGTGCCGTGTACCCTCGTTTCCCAAACCGTATCGGACTATTTGTCGCTGATGCACGCTTATCGGAGCCATACTTGCGGTCAGCTGCGCCTCGCCGATGCCGGGAGCCCGGCCCGGCTGTCGGGTTGGGTGCATCGCAAACGCGACCACGGCCATCTGCTATTTATCGACCTGCGCGACCATTATGGCGTCACGCAGTGCGTGATCGACGCCTCATCGCCGCTGTTCGCCGAGGCTGACGCGCTGCGGCTCGAAAGCGTTGTCACCCTGACCGGAATCGTGACTCCGCGCTCCGCCGACACCGTCAATCCCAAGCTCGATACCGGCGAGGTCGAGCTCGCGATTGGCGAAATCGAGATCCAATCGGAAGCCGAGCCGCTGCCGTTCCCGGTCAACACCGACGCTGAATACCCTGAGGAAATGCGCCTCGCCTACCGCTTCCTCGATCTGCGGCGGGAGCGGGTGCACGCCAACATCATATTGCGGGCGAAGGTGATTGCGTCGATCCGCCGGCGGATGATCGAGCAGGGCTTTACCGAGTTTCAGACGCCCATCTTGACCGCGAGTTCACCCGAGGGGGCGCGCGACTATCTGGTGCCGAGCCGGCTGCACCCGGGCAAGTTCTACGCGCTACCGCAAGCGCCGCAGCAGTTCAAGCAATTGCTGATGGTCGCCGGCTTCGACCGCTACTTTCAGATCGCCCCCTGCTTTCGTGACGAGGCCGGCCGCGCCGACCGCTCTCCGGGCGAGTTCTACCAGCTCGATTTCGAGATGTCCTACGTCACTCAGGAGGATGTGTTCGCCGCGATCGAGCCGGTATTGCATGGCATCTTCGAGGAGTTTGGCGGCGGCCGCCCGGTGACGGCGCCGCCATTTCCGCGCATCGCCTATCGGGACGCGATGCAGCGTTATGGCAGCGACAAACCCGATTTGCGCAACCCGATCGAAATGCGCGATGCGACCGCGCATTTTCGCGATTCGGGTTTCAAGGTGTTCGCCAATCTGATCGAGAGCGATCCTGACATCCGCGTCTGGGCGATCCCGGCGCCGACCGGCGGCAGCCGCGCCTTTTGCGACCAGATGAATTCCTGGGCGCAAGCCGAGGGCCAGCCCGGGCTTGCGTATATTTTTTTCCGCAATGGCGAGGGCGCTGGGCCGGTCGCCCGCAATCTCGGCCCGGAGGTGACCGAAAGTTTACGCCGCGAACTCGGCCTTGATGATGGCGACGCGGTGTTTTTTGTCTGCGGGGTGCCGCGTCAGTTCGCGCCGTTTGCCGCCGCCGCGCGATTGCGGTTGGGGCGCGAGCTCGGTCTGACCCGAGAGGGCGGGTTCGAATTTTGCTGGATCGTCGAT
Organism: uncultured Alphaproteobacteria bacterium; assembly: GCA_963777435.1. GTDB lineage: Bacteria > Pseudomonadota > Alphaproteobacteria > ATCC43930 > CGMCC-115725 > AP-15. The sequence continues at coordinate 38,035 of CAVZQT010000002.1, read as the reverse complement.
TTTCCGATGTACGAGCTGAACGAAGACACCGGGCAGATCGAGTTCAGCCATAACCCGTTTTCGATGCCGCAGGGCGGGCTCGCCGCGCTCGAGCAGCAGGATCCGCTCGACATCGTCGCCTATCAATACGATATCGTCTGCAACGGGGTAGAACTGTCCTCGGGCGCCATCCGCAACCACCGCCCCGACATCATGTACAAGGCGTTCGCGATCGCCGGTTACAGCGCCGCCGAGGTCGAGGCTCGCTTTGCCGGCATGCTCAACGCCTTCAAATACGGCGCGCCGCCCCATGGCGGCTCGGCTCCCGGCATCGACCGCATCGTCATGCTGCTGGCCGACACCCCAAACATCCGCGAAGTAGTCGCCTTTCCGATGAACCAGCAGGCGCAAGACCTGCTGATGCAGGCGCCGGCCGAGGTCCCGCCAGAACGGCTGCGCGAACTCCACCTGCGGGTAGTTCCACCTTCCGAAAAGGCCCCGCGCTAAACTCGGCCCGCACGGATGACTTAAGCGGCACCCTCGCCGGCGAGCAGAATTTGTGCGGCCCGTTGACATGGTCGCGACAACCCGGCGGCCGCCCCGCCGGATTGCCCGATTGGCCCCGTAAAAACCGCCCGCGCCGATCCCGCGTACCCTTTTTCGCCGATTTTATCGGCCCAACCTCAGGCACCTGTACTCCTCGAAAGACCAGAGCGCCCGCTCCGAGCGCCCTATGCCCGCGATGACAAGATGCGACTGTGGCAACTCTTCGGTTGCTGTTACCGCACTGCCGGTAATAGCGGGCCGGGTGGCTCTTGCCGCAGCGTGCAGCAAGCGTAACGTGGAAGTGTCTTACGCTCGCTCCTCGCGCTTTGAGGTAATGCGGAATACCCGAACCTTCGACCACCCGGCCGCCGATTGAGCATCGCCGGTGTATCGATTTTAGAGATGATCTCCGGAGATATCTTTCGCAAATGATAACCAGTTGATCGGCAGGGTCTAGGACATTTCTCGAAAGTCTTGAGTTGTGCATCTCGGCGGCTACAGCCCGCCGCAGACTTGCGACGCAAGCCAAAGCTGCACATGGTGTGAAGGGATATGTAATTGGGGGTAGTTGACCGTCGAAACCACTGGATGGGGCGCGGCTTTCGGTTGCCGTCGCCAACACGGGGATGCGCCCAGGCCTGCCTTGCCGTGCCAAATCGCTAAATTCCCACCGGTCGAACTGCGGGTAGCAGAATTTTGTTGCAGCGTTCCTCAATTTTGTTGCAGCGTCCCTCACCAGACAGAAGATTTCCCTGAAATGCCCGGCAATCTGCGAACGTCGGATATGCGGGCTGCAGACCCGCCTTTGCTTCTGGCCCTGGACGTAAACTTTCGGGTTGGCAGGGTTACTCTGTCACTCCACCTGTCGACAGACGCACAGCACATTGGGCGGAAAGATGTTTCGGACATCCTTAGCTGAACGACGAGTTTGGCTCCAAGCTCGCCCTACCTTTATTGCTACTTTCTGCATTGGTGCTCCTCAACCCGACTGCAAACACGTGTCTAGCCCAGGTCACGTTTAACTTCGACAACCCGTTGCCTCCTAGTAACACAACACCTTTCGCATATACTGTCGGAGGTCTGACGGCATCGTTTTCATCTCTTGCTTATCCAAAACTGTGTCCCGATCCAGGCGGCGGAGGTGGCTACTATTGTGTAAATCCGACAGATCCGCCGGCTGGAAACTTCCAGATTGGGGAGTCCAGCGGCATTTCCACGTTATCGGGGAATGTACTTTATGGTCCTGGCTCACTCGACATAACTTTTAGTCAGCCCATCCGCTCTGCGAGTTTCAACTTTGCCACGAATGGAATAGCAGGTGAATTCGATACGTCAATTTTTATACTTTGGGCATATTCCAGCCGGGTAAGCGGCACGCTTATGGGGACCTCATCAACCGGGGGTAATAGTGTACCCGGTTTTCCTTGGCAGGAGAACATAATAGGCACTCGCGCTGCATCCATTCGATACACTCGTTTTAAGCGCCCTAAATGCACCCGCCTTTGCAGTGGACAACATATCTGTTGCACCGGTGTCACCACCTGGATCCTTGTTACGGCAAATTAACGCGTTAGAGGCGGGTATCTCTGCTCCGATTTACGATGCGCGAACTATCACCTGGGATACCAGTATCATTGGGGAGGGGAATCACAAAGGGCGTCACCACTCTGCACGACCAGTACGCCAACCTCACCGGCGAGCAGCAGACAGGATACCAATATCTAATCGATGCGACCTACAGCTTCCGTGACAGTGCGCATAGGGCGATCCTAACCGCCACGGACGCTTTCCAGCCGGGATCTTCTGTGCGGGCGCAATACTGGAGTGACCAAGCGTTCACTGAATACCAACGGGAAAGCCAGGCTCAGTCAGCAGCCAGCAATCTCGTTCGGGGGCTGCAGAACATAACCTATGACTTTGTAGACTTTATTTATCTCGGATCGAAGTTCGCTTGGTCAACAACATGCGACTTTCTCGGCCCTCAACGAGCTTTATGCGGAGCTGTCGGCGATCAACTCTTTATTGTTACGGACTCTATCATTGACAGAGATCTATCATTTAACACGTTGGCAAAAGCAGAAATATCCCAGGGCATTGCTAAACTTCTATTAAAGGTGCTTGGCATTGATGGTCTAAATGAAATTGCTTCTGGCAAGGCAACCCTTGGTCAGAGTCTTCAAGCTATAGTAAACTCGCCTTCATTCATGCTGCTCTCCGCGATGCATTGATCAACGCCGTATATGATGAGATCAAAACATTGTAGAACTACCAGGGAGATCAATAAGATATTAAGCCAAATATAAGACTTTGCCTATTCCACGCCTCTCAGAACAACCAGCTGCCCGAATGCGATAATATCGGTGTTGCGACCTTGATTAGCCAGGCGTCGATCAAAGGGAGATCATTTGTTCGTTCGCCGCACTTTCTGCCGGAACGGTCGATCCGGGCAAGTTGCAGAACTTGGGTACGATATCTCTGCAAGGCGGCACCACTACTGTAGCTGGGGACGTCAACAATGCCTCTCTGTTCACCATTTCCAACGGACAGGCTACGTTTTCCGATAATGTAGTCAATACTCTAAGCTGCTCGGTCATCAACTCGTCGGATACGTACTGGCTCTTTAATAGCTCGGCGCGTTCCGCCAGTGAACCATCAAATAACTATTTTCATGAACTTTTTGTCGGCCGTAGCGGGTATTTGGTTGGTGGTGCTGGGGACCTCTTTTCGATCGATGGGGATTTCGTCAACCAGAGCACGCAATGTGATCTCTGGGATACCACCCCGCGCCAACCTTGCCTTCACAGGCGGCGGCGTACACGAATTCGACCTCGCGGGCCGGGACCTCGGTGCCACTCCTTCGGGTTACGGATGCAATTTTGCTTGGGGCATGTTGGATTTAACGGGTCTTTCGGGCACATTAGAATGGGCGTCGGAATTCGGAGCTCACAGCCGCATTGTACGTAATGGGTATCCTGGGTGCAGATATTAGTAACGGGTTCATCCGCTAACATTTTCGGCGATGGTCTAAACATTTATTATTTCGAATGGGATCCCGACAACGCCTACCTCAATGGACAGCGTTATGCTCTGATGAATGGCGGTTTCTTGATACCGGCGACAGCCGTTCCGGAGCCTGGAACGCTTTGGCTTGTACTCGGCGCGGTTGTTCCATTGCTTTGGTTATTCGCGGTAAAGAATGCAGGACTAGCGCGCACCGCACCAGCATTCTTTTACCTCTCCCCTTGCGCTGGCGCTCCACCCGCCCTACGAGGTTCCGAGTTTTCGCTTTATGTCGCTCGGTGTCTTGTTATCGCCGTTCGCCGTTCTCGACCGGTTCGCTGCTGCCGCCGAGCCAATCCGCCGGATAAAGCCCGCTGCAAGGCAATTGCGAAAGCTGGAGAAGGGCCAATCGCCCGGGCTTGGGCGAGGCCGTGTTTCACCGGGTTGAAATGGATGTAATCCATGTGAGCGCGTAGTCGCAATCGTCGCGGACTTCCAGTAACCGCGCTGCCAAATGCCCCGCCCGCCCTTGCCGTGCCTGAGACGCGATGCCGGCTCGATATCGGGCAGCGATTTCGAGAACGCGGTCTTGATTCTTCGCCAGCGATCGGGGAAGTCGCTGTCACCCGCCGGCAACGTCCAGGGGCAATGCATGTGATCCGGCAACACTACCCAGGCGTCGATGCGAAACGGTGATTGCAGGCGCACCTCCGCACAGCTCGGCGCAGTGCGTCGATCTCTGTGACAAGCAGCTCGGAGCGCCGGTCACGCAGGTTCACCGTGAAGAAATAGGTCGCCCGGGAACCCTGTTGCGTCGGTAATCGGGCATCGCGAGAGCGTGCCCGAGAGCGGGCCGCGGGTCGAGCGTAGGGCGGCTTAACCGCGACCGTCCGCGAAACGGTGGCGGGTTGACCCGCCTATAGGCTGAACGAGATGGGGCCTGCTAGGCGGCGCGGCGGTGGCGGCTGCGCACGCGCGTCCCGTCGCCGCGTTCCTCGTCGAATAGTTCGGCGAGTTTTTCGAGCATAACGCCGCCCAATTGCTCGGCGTCGACGATCGTCACGGCGCGCCGGTAATAGCGGGTCACGTCGTGGCCGATGCCGATCGCGATCAGCTCGACCTCCTTCAATCGCTCGATATCGCGGATGACCTCGCGCAGATGCTTTTCGAGATAGTTGCCGGGGTTGACCGACAGGGTCGAGTCGTCGACCGGCGCCCCGTCGGAAATCACCATCAGGATACGGCGCTGCTCGGGGCGCTCGCGCAGCCGGTTGTGCGCCCAGGCCAGTGCCTCGCCGTCGATGTTTTCCTTGAGAATGCCCTCGCGCAGCATCAGCCCGAGATTGCGGCGGGCGCGGCGCCACGGCATGTCGGCGTCCTTGTAGACGATGTGCCTGAGATCATTGAGCCGGCCGGGATTGGGCGGTTTGCCGGCGGCGATCCAGCGCTCGCGCGACTGGCCGCCCTTCCAGGCGCGCGTCGTAAAGCCGAGGATTTCGACCTTGACGGCACAGCGTTCGAGGGTGCGCGCCAGGATGTCGGCGCTCATCGCGGCGACCGTGATCGGCCGGCCGCGCATCGAGCCCGAATTATCGATCAGCAAGGTGACGACCGTGTCGCGGAACTCAGTCTCCTGCTCCTGCTTGTAGGCGAGCGGCAGCACCGGGTTGGCGACGACGCGCGACAGGCGTGCGGCGTCGAGCAAGCCTTCTTCGAGATCAAACTCCCAGGACCGCGTCTGCTTTGCCAATAGCCGGCGCTGCAGACGGTTGGCGAGCCGCGCGATCACGCTTTGCAGATGCGAAATCTGCTGATCGAGCAGTTGGCGCAGGCGCGATAATTCATCGGGGTCGCACAGTTCGTGGGCCTCGATGATTTCGTCAGCGGCGGTGCTGAACGCGCGATAAATCGCGGTGTCGTCGTTGCGGCCGCGCGGCATGGTGCCAGGGCGGCCCGGCCGGCCCGGATCATCATCGCTCGACCCCGGCATCATCTCGCCATCGCCGGCTTCGGCCTCGTCCTGCGCGTCTTCGGCGGCGCCATCGGCCGGCGAGCCATCGGGCGAGGGCTGAGCGCCGGTGGTCGACCCTTCGCCCTCATTCTGGTTTTCGCCGTCGGCCTCCTCACCGTCCTGCTGCTCGTCGTTTTCCGAGGACTCGTCCATCTCGCCAAGATCGATGTCGAGATCCTGCAGCATGCGGCGGGTGACGCGCGCATAATCGTCCTGGTCTGATATCGAGCGGTCGAGTTCGCCGAGATCGCGGGCGATCTTGGGCTCAAGCCACGGGCGCCACAGATCTACGACCTTACGCGCAGCCGGCGGCGGCGGCTCACGGGTCAATGCTTCGCGGGTCAGCAGACGCACCGCCTCGGCCATCGTGCTCTCGGTGCGCTCGGTGATGCGCTCAAAGCCCTGGCGGCGATATTGCTCGTCGAGCATCGCCGCCAGGTTGGTCGCGACCCCGGTCATGCGCCGCGCACCCAACGCCTCGACCCGCGCCTGCTCGACCGCCTCGAACACCGCGCGCGCCAATGGACTGCCGGGAGCGCGGCGGCTATGCACCGCATCATCGTGATAGCGCAGGCGCAGCGCGAGACTATCGGCGGCGCCGCGCAACTGCGCCGTCTCCTCGGCTGGTAAATCGCGCGGCGGGTTGGGCAGGCGGATGCGCGTGCCGCTGGCGCCGGCCGCTTCCGGGCCAAAACCGACGGTGACGTCGTCGCGCTCGGCGATCGCCCGCAACGTCGCGGCGGTCGCGCGCTTGAAGATTTCGGCTGGGGAGAATTCCTGCGCCATACCCGTCCAACCTAGAGCTAGACCGTCATCCCCGCGGAAGCGGGAACCCAGGGCGAGTATCCCGACGGTTGCCCTGGACCCCCGCCTGCGCGGGGGCGACGAGGATAATCAATGAGATCAGCTTGCTCAGCCAGACCGCGCTCTACATCAGCGTTGCGTTGACGCCGGTTTCGGCGAGTTCGGTGCCAAAGCAGCGCTGGTAGTATTCGGCGACCGTCGCGCGCTCCATCTCATCGCATTTGTTGAGGAAAGTCAGCCGGAAGCCGAACGACAAATCGCCAAAGATGCGGGCATTTTCCGCCCAAGTCATGACCGTGCGCGGCGACATGACAGTCGAGATATCGCCATTGATAAATCCGGCGCGGGTCAGATCGGCGAGCGCCACCATCGCGCTGATCGTGCGCCGGCCATCCTCGTTGTCGTAACTTGGAACTTTGGCGAGCACGATCTCGACCTCGGCATCGTGCGGCAGGTAGTTCAATGTCGCGACGATGTTCCAGCGGTCCATCTGGCCCTGGTTGATCTGCTGGGTCCCGTGATAGAGCCCGGTGGTGTCGCCCAGACCCACGGTGTTCGCGGTCGAGAACAGCCGGAACCCCGAATGCGGCCGAATGACGCGGTTCTGGTCGAGCAGGGTCAGCTTGCCTTCGACCTCGAGCACGCGCTGGATCACGAACATCACATCCGGGCGGCCGGCATCGTATTCGTCAAAGCACAGCCCGACCGGGTGCTGCAACGCCCATGGCAACAATCCCTCGCGGAACTCGGTCACCTGCTTGTTGTCGCGCAATACGATCGCGTCCTTGCCGACAAGGTCGATGCGGCTGATATGGCTGTCGAGGTTGACGCGGATCAGCGGCCAATTGAGCCGCGCGGCGACCTGCTCGACATGGGTCGATTTGCCGGTGCCGTGATAGCCCTGGATCATGACCCGGCGGTTGAAGGCGAAGCCGGCGAGGATCGCCAATGTCGTATCGTGGTCAAAGCGATAAGCTTCGTCAAAATCGGGGACGTATTCGCAGGGCTGGCTGAACGCCGGGACTTGCAAATCGCTGTTAATCCCAAAGGTTTGGCGGACCGAAATCGTGATGTCGGGCTTATCCAGCGGAAACCCGCCGGCGGCTGCCGTTGGCTGTGCGGAGGGCATTCTTTTCTTGCGTCCTGATGGTGGAACGGGAGGCAATTTGCGTGGCGCGGCGGGTTTATTCAACTGAAATAGCTGGCCTTCAACGTGGCATAGGCCTGGTTGATGATCTTCAGCTTTTCCTCGGCCGCCTTGTCGCCGCCATGCGCATCGGGATGGTGCAGTTTGACCAATGTCTTGTAGCGCGCCTTGAGCCGCGTTGGGGTAAAAGGCGGTTCGATTTCGAACACCGCGAGCGCCTGCTCTTGCGCCGAGAGCACGCGGTGCTCAGCCTCGTGGTGAGGCCGACCACGCTCGTGGCGGCCGTGCCCGTTGGCGCCGGAAAACACCCCCAGCGGATCGCGCATCCGCCCGGCGCCGCTCGGTCCGTGGCGGTCGCCGAGCTTCCAAGTCGGCCGTTGCCAGACCGTGTCACAGCGGATTTCGGCTTCGATCTCGGTGTCGCTCATGCCGGCGTAGTAATTCCACGCCGCGTTGTAGGCGCGCACATGCTCGAGGCAGAACCAGTAGTAATCACGCAGGTTGAGCCGCGATTTTGGCGCGCGAAAGTCGCCGCCCGCTAAGCAATCCGGGTGGTCGCACACCCGCGCCGGGGGATCGGCCGCAGCCTCGAAAACCGGGTCCAAAGAGAGACGCCGCATGCAACCAGTATGGGTGGCGCGCCGCTTGGTGGCAAGGCCAGGCGCCGCCGATCGCCCTCGCTTCAAGCGCCGCCGAGCAGACCTGCGTTGCGCCCGGTGCAACCGCGCCGCCGAGTGGCCGCCGTTGGTCAATTGACCGCGGCACCGCTTACGCGGTTCACTCGGGACAGAAGTCGATAAACGGCTCTGGCAACCGTGCGCAGGGTTGAACGGCGTTGGCAACAGGAGGGCTGTCGGTGAGCAAGGCCTTTGTCAAAGAATCAGACGACGAGAATGAACTGCCGGATGATGCGCCGCCGATGGTCCCAATCGGCTTCAAGAATTACATGACCCCGGCCGGCCATCGCCAAATGAAGGACGAACTGCACCATCTGCTCCGGGTCGAGCGCCCCAAGGTGGTCGAGACCGTCGCCTGGGCCGCCGGCAATGGCGACCGTTCCGAAAATGGCGACTACATATACGGCAAGCGCCGCTTGCGCGAAATCGACCGGCGCATCCGCTTTCTGACGAAGCGGCTGGAGAGCGCCAAGGTGGTCGATCCGCAACAGCAAAAGCGCCGCGACCAGGTTTTTTTTGGCGCCACCGTCACCTACGCCAACGAGGGCGGGGCCGAAACCACGGTCACGATCGTCGGCGTCGACGAGGCCGATTTTGCCCGCGGCCAGGTCAGCTGGATTTCGCCGATCGCCCGCGCCCTGATGAAAGCGCGCGAGGGCGACCTCGTCGACTTGCGCGCGCCCGCCGGCATCGAACAACTCGAGGTGCTCGAAATCCGCTATCCCGGTGACGAGGAAGGTACGAGCTGAGCATTCTGGCAAAGCCCACCGCTGTTCGCCTCGGTCGCCCAAGCGACGATGCTTAATTCTCGCCTGTGCCGGCGAAATAGAGTTTGGAATCGGCGGCGCGGATATGGGCTTCGGGGAGGCCCAATTCGCGGCGGACGATATTGGTCCCGGCGACCAATGAGACGCATTTGTAATAGGCGATGCGGCGGGAGAGGCCCTCGCGGCCAAAACCGCAATCGGTAGTGATCACCAGCCGCTCGGGCGGGATGTATTCGAGCGCCTTGCGGATCAGCCCGGCGACATAGTCGGGCGGCTCGACGATCGTATTGCAGTGATTGACGACGCCAATGCCGATTTTCTTGTCGGTCTTGAATTTGGCGAACAATGGCAGATCCTTGCCGTCATTGCTGGCGCATTCAAAGGTAATGACGTCGGCATTGAGCTGCAATAAATGGGGCAGGGCACGTTCGTAGCTCGGCACCTCCCAATAGACCCGCTGCTGATTGGGATTGCCCCAGCAGGTGTGAACCCAGATCTCGGCATCGACGCCGGCCAGCTGGCGGTTGAATGCTTGCGTCTGGAATTCGAGATCGGCTTCGGTGCAGTCGGGCCGGGTCGTCAGCCCGTGGTGGCGCGGCTCCTCGACCTGGATCACCGGGCAACCGGCGGCGGCCAATTCGCGCAATTCGGCATTCATGATGTCGCAGAGGTCGAGCACCATTGCCCGATCGTCGGGGTAATGCTGGTTCCACAGCATGCTCGCCAAGCCCGGCGCGCAGATCGTCCCAAACTTGACGGGGCGGTCGGTCAGGCGCTGAGCAATCTGCCACAATGCCGCGTATTCGAGCGGCCCGCGCGTTAATTTTTCGGTGACGACCGCCGGCTGATAGGCCTCCTGCACCTCCCACAGGATATGGCCGGGCTTGAGTCCATGGCGGCCCATCCACCCTTGCGAGGTATCGCGGTGGCCGTGAATCCCGCCCAGCCGCTCGATCGGGTAGAAGAACCACGACTTGCCGCCGACCGCGAGATCAAACCGGCTGTCGCCATCGGTGACGATGTCGAGCCCGGCCGCTTCCTGTGCGTTGATGATCGCGGCGACCGCATCGAGATACTGCTCGCGAAACAGCGAGTTCCCGAGCGCCGCCTTGAACGGCCGGCCGTCGAGACTGGCTTCGAACCACAACGGCCGCGGATACGACCCGGTAATCGCGGTCGGCATGATCATGTCGCGCGTCGTCGTCAGCATGATTGGCGCTCCTCTTTTCCAATCGCGAGATTAGTGTCATCTAGATGTGATAATGACATCCACGCGGAGTTGTGTCATGAAAGCCAGAGCCCGGATCAACCAGCAGGGTCGGATCGTAATCCCAGCCGAATGCCGCGCAGCCGCCGGTCTGAAGCCAGGCGATGAACTGCTGATCGAGGCGGTTGGGGAAGGTGAATTGCGGATGCGTACTCCCGAGCAAGCAATCAGAGCGGCACAGGCCATTGTAGCGCGCCACGTAGCAAAAGACCGCGATCTTGTCGCGGAGTTGATCGCCGAACGCCGGGCAGAAGCAGAGCGTGAGTGAAGGCATCACGGTTGCGGATGCCTCGGCTATTCTTGCAGTCCTAAAACAGGAACCGTTTGGCAAGTTTGCACCACAGCGGCTGTTCCGGGCGACAATCAGCGCCGTTAACCTTTCCGAGGTCTTGGAAAGGCTTTGTTCCGGGGGCCTCAGCCAGGCGGAAGCAGAAGAAGCCGTTGCCGAATTAAATCTACGCGTGGCCGACTTTGACGAGCCGCAGGCACGTTTAGCCGCTTATCTGCGGCCGCGGACACGCGCTGCCGGCCTCTCCCTCGGCGACCGCGCCTGTTTAGCGCTGGGATTGCGCCTCGGGTGCCCGGTCATCACCGCCGACCGGGCTTGGGCGAAGATCGATGTCGGTGTCGAAATCGTCCTGATCCGCTAAAGCCCGCCTTTCGTCCGAATGGCGGAGCCGGTAGCTTTTGAGTCCACGTGGAACTTGGGGACTAAAAGAATGAAAGAATTCGCGGGGAGGATCGCGGTTGTCACCGGCGGTGGCTCGGGTATGGGCCGGGAGCTGGTGCGCCAGCTCGTGGCGGAAGCCTGCAATGTGGCGATGTGCGATGTATCGGCCGCCGGGATGATGGAAACCCGGCAGCTATGCGAGGCGGCGGGACTGCCGCAGGGCGTGCGCGTCACGAGCCATATCGCCGATGTCTCCGACCCGTCGCAGGTCGAACGGTTTCGCGACGAGGTGGCGGACCAACACACCGCCGATGCAGTCAATTTGCTGTTCAACAATGCCGGCATCGGCAGTGGCGGCAGCATGATCGCCAATAGCCGTGAGGAATGGCAAAGGACGTTCAACATCTGCTGGGGCGGGGTCTACAACTGCACCCGCGCGTTTTTGCCGATGCTGCTGAAGGCCGACGAGGGGCACATCGTCAACACCAGCAGCGTCAATGGTTTCTGGGCGTCGGTCGGGCCGCGCGTTCCGCATACCGCTTACAGCGCCGCCAAATTCGCCGTTAAGGGTTTTACCGAGGCGCTAATTACCGATCTCAAGATCAACGCGCCTCACATCAAATGTTCGGTCGTGATGCCGGGCCATATCGGCACCGGCATCCCGCTCAATTCCCGCAAGATTCAGAGCAGGGATCAGTCTGACGCAATGACCCCGACCCAGCTGGCGCAGGCGCGGGGGCGCATCGCTTCGATGGGCCGAGACGTCTCCGCTCTGTCGGATGAGGCGATTCAGAAATTGGTCGCCGAACGCGAGCGACGGTTCCGCGAGGAGGCGCCGACAACCGCAGCGGAGGCGGCGACGATCATCCTCGACGGGGTTAAGGCCGACCGCTGGCGGATCCTGGTCGGCCCCGACGCGCATCTCATCGACGAGATGGTCCGCGCCTCACCCGAACAGGCCTATGACCCCGACTTCTTCGACCAATTCGCCGCCAACGCCGGCTGGCGCCTCGGCACGACGTGAAAGAAGAGCGCTGTCTCAATCGAAGGTCAGCACCGTTCTTGCGACTTCGCCGGCTTTCATCGCGCGGAACGCTTCGTTGATGTCGTCGAGATGGCCGCGCTTGGTGACCATGCCATCGAGGTCGAGGCGGCCCTGGCGGTAGAAATCGAGATAGAGCGGGATGTCGTAGCGAAACCGGTTCGAGCCCATGCGCGAGGTCTGCACCTTGCATTCGGGGCGGATCGCCATCCACGGAAACTCGATCATCGCATCGGGCGGCAACACGCCGACGATCGTCGCAGTGCCGCGGATCGCGAGGCTCTCGATCGCCTGCCGCACCAATGGCGCCAACCCGACCGCCTCAAAGGCGTGGTCGACGCCCAACCCGCCAGTCAATGCGCGCACCGCCTTGACCGGATCATCTTCGGCGCTGTTGACAAAGTGCGTGGCGCCGGCGCGGGTCGCCATCTCGCGCTTTGTGTCGAACCGGTCGACGGCGATGATCTGGCGGGCACCGCCGATACGCGCCCCCTGGATGATCGACAGCCCCACCCCGCCGCAGCCGAACACCGCGACGGTCTGCCCCGCTTCGAGCCCGGAGCTGCGCAACGCCGCGCCGACCCCGGTCAATACCCCGCAACCGACCAACGCGGCCTTGTCGAGCGGCAATTCGGGGTCGATCCGGACGATCGAGTTCTCGTGCAATAGCATCCTCTCGGCATAGCTCGAAATGCCGATGAACTGTCGCACCGGCGCACCGTTTTGCGACAGCCGCGGTGCGGCGTTATCGGGCCGGGTGACGATGCCGCCGGTGCACAAATTGGGGTGGCCGGACAGGCATTGCGGGCAGCTGCCGCAAAACCCCGACAGGCAGGCGACGACATGATCGCCGGGCTTAACGGTCGTCACCTCGGCGCCGACCGCCTCCACAATGCCGGCGCCCTCATGGCCCAACACGATCGGCCGGTCGAGCGGGAAGCGGCCGACCCCGTCGACGACATGCAGATCGCTGTGACACACCCCGGTCGCAACGGTGCGCACCTGCACCTCGCGCCCCCACGGCTTGTCGATCTCAACCTGCTCGATCGTCAGCGGTGCATGCACTTTACGAAATACGGCAGCAGCGGCTTCCATCCCCGGCCCTCACGCGTCAATTTTGTCGCGCACAGCATAGGCCCGGGACCAGGACGTGGGAAGGTGAGCGGGCCAGGAGCTGTCACCGGCAAAGCCGGTATTCTTGAACTCGTCCTAAACGCGATCACCTCCACCACGACCGGAAGCTTGTTGCTCCGTGGCCCGGCTTTTCGTCCTAAAGTTTACGCGGCTTGGCACGTGCGTCCGCGTAGCTGTGGCAAGATCAGGTGAGACGCATCGTGCCCTTCCACAATCGACTCCAGGCGATCAGCTCTGCTTTTTCTTGTTCTTGCGACGGGCGCCGAACGCCATGCCAAACAGCGCGGTGCCGAGCAGCGCCATGCTCGTCGGCTCCGGAACTGCGTCGACTCTGACGACCAAATCCTGATAATCCGCGTCGGGCGGAGGAGAGTCGCTAAAGCCAATCCACGCTGTGGCCTGGGGACCGAGCGCCCCAGGTGTAGACGGTGAGCTAGCAAGCGCGATTAAATAATCGCAACCTGAAGTTGGTGTGGCTGCGCCGCTATTGGAGATCGAGCAACCATCCGACGAGCTGAGCGTGAACGGAATATCGGTGCCAGCCGTCAGGAACTCATCGAAAGAAGTTCCATTCGGCGTTGAGCCGCCGCCCGTGCCCCCCGGCGGGTTTACTGTGAACGTGTGGCCAGCGGATGTGAAGGTGTTTGCGAGCGTCGTGTTGCCGGCACCCTCAAGGGTGAATCGATACAATCCTGTGACACTGGCCACCAGGTTGGCGGGACTTGTGTAGCCGTACGTGGTGACTGGGTTACTTGTGCAACCGGTGCACGGAAAGCCTAAACTACCATCCAACGGCGTCTCGGGCGTGGCTTGTACGCCGCCCGCGTTTCCATTTGGATTGATGGTCAAGTTCAAGAATGTTGCGTGAGCCGTGGCGATGGATCCGATCGCGGTGGCGGCCAGAAATGCTGTCGTTAACGCAAGATTTTGTACTCTCATGATTTTCTCCCCTCTGGGGATAAGGATGAATTAAGGTGCGCGCATGATGGTTGGAGCAATTTCGGTGCCAAAGAAAATAATTAACTATTTCAAGGGCCCAAGCCGTAATGGGTACAGAATCGTACAAAACTCCGACACCGGGCGTGGTGCTGAGATGACGGAAAGACGGTTAAGCGATTGACATCGACGGAATTTTGATGCGTTACGGACTGTAAGGTATTCCGACAGTCATGGGGCATTCTTTAATAACTAACGAACCATGTTGAAACTGTTAAATCTCAGTGAAGGCAATGCAGCTTTCAAGTTGTAAGTTAGCTGTAAGGGCTGCCCGTCAGGCTTTTTACATGTGTTATTTGGGGGACGGTAAGCTGTTGTTTTAATAAAGGGTGACGATTGGGGGCTACTTCGACGAATTATCGCGGCTGCTGCCGGCGCGCAAACGCCCGCAAAAACGTATCGACGGCAGAGTTTACAATTTCGCGTATTGCGTCCTCGCCGGCAGGGGCTTCGAGGCGGAGCAGATGGCGCAGCTGCGTCTCGCCACGCACCAAACCGACAAACTGCTCGGCAGCGTGACGCGCGTCGGCGATATCGAGCGAGTCGGCCTCGGCCGCGTCACGCAAAAATGTTTCGATCTGGATGAGGTTGCGCTCGGGGCCGGCCTGCCAGAACACCTGGCCGAGCTCAGGGAAGCGGCTGACTTCCCCCAAAATCAGGCGATGCAGCGCGATGGCGTCGGGCGACAACAGCAGATCGAGAAAGCGCTGGCCCAAAATCGTCAGCGAGGCGCGGGCATCGCCGGCATCGAGTTCGCCCGCCGAAAACCCCGCTAAATACTGCTCGCACTGACGCCCGATCACCGCACCGAACAATTCCTCCTTGCCGGCGAAATGAGCGTAAACCGTCGCCTTTGAGACACCGGCTTCGCGCGCGATCGCGTCCATACTGACGGCACCAAAACCGCTTTCGAGAAACATCCGCTTGGCTGCGGCGAGGATGCTCTCGGCCTTGCCCGCCGTCGGCGTTTCCCTACGCTGAGTGCGTTCGATCGTGCTGGCCACGGTTCCACCTGACGCCGCTCTTGACAATTAATAGGGATGGCCTAGGTTCTGCGCAACCATAAACTAAACGGTTTAGTTTAGCGAGGATGCGCAAGAAGTTGGTATTCGCCGCGGTCGCGGTGGCGCTGGTTTGCGGTGCCTATGGCGGTTGGCATTGGTGGACCGATTGGCGGTTTATGCAATCGACCGTCGACGCCTATGTCGCCAGCGACGTTTCGGTGATCAGCCCCAAAGTCGAGGGTTACATCAAGGAAGTACACGTCCGCGACAACGAGGCGGTCAAAAAGGGCGCGGTGCTGTTCGTTATCGACGACAGCGACTTTGCCGCCAAAGTCGCGCAGGCGCAGGCGGCTGTCGCCACCGAACAGGCGGCGGTGGCGACCTATGTCAGCCGGCTTGACCTGCAACAGGCGATGATCGCTCAGGCGCAAGCGACGGTGGCATCGGGCGAGGCCGATCTCGTGCGCACCCAGCAGGATTTCAAACGCTACGCGGCGTTGATGACGACCGATTTCGCCAGCCGGCAGCGTTATGAGCAGGCCCAGGCCGATGCCCGCAAGGCCGAAGCCGAGGCGCAGAAGGACCGTGCGGCATTGGCGGCCGCGCAAAGCCAACTTGGCGTGTTGCAGTCGCAGCGCCGTGAGGAAGAAGCGCGGCTCGATCAGGCGCGCGCTAATCTGCGGCTGGTCAAGAACGATCTCGACAACACCGTGATACGCGCCCCGGTCTCCGGCATCGCCGGCAACAGGGCGGGTCAGGTCGGGCAATATGTCAAGCCCGGCACCGAATTGGTGTCGGTGGTGCCGTTGCCGCGGGTCTATGTAACCGCTAATTTCAAGGAAACCCAGCTGACGCGAATGCGGCCGGGGCAGCGCGCCGAGGTCTCGGTCG
Source organism: uncultured Alphaproteobacteria bacterium (assembly GCA_963777435.1). Lineage (GTDB taxonomy): Bacteria > Pseudomonadota > Alphaproteobacteria > ATCC43930 > CGMCC-115725 > AP-15. Next base: position 22,100 of record CAVZQT010000002.1, on the reverse strand, counting down.
ACGCTTATCCCGACCAGACCCTGATCGGCAAGATCGAGAGCTTTGCCCCGGCGAGTGGCGCGCAGTTCAGTCTGTTGCCGCCCGATAACGCCACCGGCAATTTCACCAAGATTGTGCAGCGTGTGCCGGTGCGGATTTCGCTGCCAAAGGAGGGGCCGTTGGCGCGGCTGTTGCGGCCGGGGCTGTCGGTTACGGTCTCCGTTGATACCCGTGATGCCGGCGACGCGATCGCGGCCGACGGCATTGTCGGCACGGCACAGGCTGGCCCGGTTCCGGCAACGGCCGCGGACGCAAAGTGAGCTGGGCGCCGCCGGTCTTCAGGCGGGCCGGATGGCCGCGCCGCTCGCCGATGCTGCGGGCGCCCGCGGCCCCGGCCCGGCCGACGCCGGCCATTACGGCGCCAGTCGGACCGAGCGGAGCGGCGGGTCAGCAGACGCTGCGCGATTGGATCGGCGTGCTGGCGATGGCCGTCGGTCTGTTCATGGCGATCATGGACGTCCAGATCGTCACCAGTTCGCTGACCCAAATTCAAGGCGGGCTGTCGGCCAGCGCTGACGAGATCTCGTGGGTCCAGACTGCTTACCTGATCGCCGACGTCGTGATGGTGCCGCTGAGCGGAATGCTGTCGCGGCTGCTGTCGACACGCGTGCTGTTCGTTGCCGCGATCCTCGGCTTTACCGCGGCGAGTGCCTTGTGCGCGTCGGCGACGAGCCTCAGCCAGATGATCGTTTACCGCGCGATCCAGGGGTTCTGCGGCGGCGCGATCGTCCCCAGCGTGTTTCCGGTCGTCTACACAAGGTTCCGCGGCCCGCCGCTGACGCGGCTGATGGTCATGATCTCGGTCATTCTGAACCTGTCGTCGACGCTCGGCCCGACGATCGGCGGGTTCCTGACCGACACCCTGTCATGGCATTGGCTGTTTCTCGTCAACCTCCCGCCCGGCATCGCTGTCGCTCTAGTCGTCTGGAAGTGCATCGACATCGATAAACCCGACCTGTCGCTGCTGCGCTATTTCGACGTGATCGGGCTGGTGCTGATGGCGACTTTCCTCGGCTGCCTGCAATACGCGCTTCAGGAGGGGCCGCGCTGGGATTGGCTCGACGACACGACGATCCGTGTGGCGATCTTTGTCTCCGCGACAGCCTCGGTGCTGTTCTTCTGGCGGGTGCTGACCTACCACCAGCCGATTGTCGATCTGCGCACCTTTACCAACCGCAATTTCGCGCTCGGCTCGTTCTTTACCTTCCTCGTCGGCACCGGCATGTACAGCACGACCTATCTGATCCCGCTGTTTCTCGCACAGGTGCGCGGCTTCAGCGCGCTGCAGATCGGCGAGACGGTTGTTGTCGCCGGGATCGCACAAATGGCGATGTCGCCATTCAGCACCCAGATCGCCCGGCGGATCGACTTGCGGCTGATGCTGGCGTTCGGTCTCGGAATGTTCGCGTTTTCGATGTACCTGACCGCCAGCCTCACCAACCAGTCGAGCTTTTCCGAACTCCTGGTGCCGCAAGCGGTGCGCGGCTTCTCGCTGATGTTTTGCTATCTGCCAGCCAACATGATCGCACTCGGCTCGGTCCCCCAAGACAAGCTGAAAAACGCTTCCGGGCTGTACGGTTTGACTCGCGATCTCGGCGGCGCCATAGCGCTGGCATCGGTCGGGACGATCCTCAACAGCAGGACACAATTTCACTGGAATCGGCTGATCGAGGACGTCACCGCGGCGCGTGGCGCGGTCCAGCATTTCATGGATTCGCAGACCGACCGGTTCGGTCCGCTGATCCCCGGCGACGCCCATCATGCCGCGCTGCAGACGCTGGCCAATCTGGTACACCGCGAGGCTCTGGTCCTAACCTACAATGACCTGTTCCTGCTGATCGGCGGGTTCTTTGTCTTCGGCTTGATGATGATCCCATTGGTAAGCCGCCCACGCTCGGTCATGACGGCCGACCAGCACTGAGCTTCTGCGCACTCGGCCTTGACGGCGCCGAGCCGAACCGAAACGATCAAATCCCCGAGCCTGTAGGCCCATAAACGCAGTCGCCGCCTATGATGAATCCGATCGAGCCGGCTCGCCGGCCGGTTGCCGAACGGCTTTTGCCGATTGTCTCGGCACAGCCCACCCGCGCCCTGCTGCGCCGCCTCGGCGCGGTGGCGGCATGGGCTCGCTTAAGGAATGGTCCGTTGCGGCTTGGTGCGGCGGATGTCGTGGCGCCGCTCGATCCGCAGAGCCGCGCCCTTTTGTGGTATGTCCTGACCGAAACGGTGTCGGCGATCGCGGTACTCGGCGCCGATGGTCTGCCCCCGGCGGCGGGGCTGGCGACCATCGGAACGCTCGCCGAGCGGGTGCGCGACCGGGTTGCGACGGCAGCACCGCGCCCCGCGTTGCTCCCCGACAGCGCCGAGCCGCCGCAGATCTTTGTCATCGAAATGCTGACCCGCGATCTGCTGCCGTTTCTCGGACGTTGGCAGGCGCGGCTTGATGCCTGGGGCCAATCCGGCCGGCAGGAAACCAAATGGCCGTTGCTCGGGCTCTGCCGGGCCGATCTGGCGCGCACCCGCGAGCGCCTCGTCGAGCGCGGCTGGCAACTCGGCATGGCACTGGGGCTGGCCGGGCTGGAGAGAGTTCTACCGGAACGGCCGATGCTGGCGCCGGAGCTGATCGCCGCCGCCGCGCTGACCGAGGCCGACACTGCCGCGCCCGCGCCGCCTGATCCCGCTTTAGTGCAGGCGGGCTGGCAGATCTATGTCGAAGCGTCGACTCGCCTGCCGCTGCCGGAGCTGCTGTCCGGGCCCGGCGCGCTCGGCGCGGCAATTGCCGCAATCGACCTGCTTGCCGATCAGCTTCGCGGCATACTCAAAGCGATGCCGCCACCCCCGACCGCAGCCGCCGACACAATCCAGGCGCTTGCGTTCAAATTACTCAGCGAGGTGGTGCAGCCATTCCTAACCGAGTGGCGCCCGCGCTACAGCAGATTTGCATCGTCCGAGCGGGCAGAGGCCAAATGGGCCCGCGCCGCCGAATGCCGCTATGCGCTGATCGCGACACGTGATCGCTGCCTGCCGATAATCACCGCGATCGGCCGCAGTGTCGGTGCGCCGACATTATCCGAACCCACAGCGCTCGCGACGACGTCCGAAGAGGAAATACCGCTTCAGCTGCCGCCACCCAAGATCAGCCGATCCGACAGAGAAGAAGATTTGAGCATCGAGTGATCGCGTAACCCGACAGATTTTTCAGCTCTTTTATACTGGTTCGCTCTTCGGGTGATAAATTGCACGGCTGATTGTTTGTCGGGGCATGGCTACTGCAACCGATATCGAGACCGAGAACCGCCGCCAGTATCACGATGACTTGCAGACGCGCTGGTCCGCCGGGGACGTCAAAAATGCGCGTTTTCGCGGCTTCGACGACTGATCGGCGCGGGCATTGGCTTTTTCGTTGCTGGCGAGGTTTCGAGTTTTGCCGACTGGCAATGGGCATTTTTTGTCATGGCCGCGCCGAGCCTCGTTCTCGCCTGGGCGCTGTGGCGCTTTCTGCCCGAGCCGGAACGCGGCGGCCAGAGCTGGCTTGAACTCGGCGAGGAAGATCCCAAAGCAGCGTCAGACCCCGCCAACCGCAAGGATCCGGACACCGGCTCGTCCGGTGAAAATGCTTCCGGCGCTTCGATAACGCAAAAGGTGCGCGAGGCGCAGAGTCCAGCCGCGAAAGGACAAAATTATTCATGACGACCCGACCGGCCGGAGCTGGTGGCGGGCGATGATCTATCTGCTGAAGCTGCCGACCTATTCGGTGCTGATCGTCGCGTCGACGCTCGCCTATTTCTTTTTCTCGGGGGCGCGCGCGTTTGCGATGATTTACTTTCCGCCGCATTACGGGCTATCGCGCAGCGTCGTCGCCGCGCTGATTATTTTTCTCGGTGTTGGCGCGCTTGCGGGCCTGCTGGCAGGCGGACGGATATCGCGGCGTCTTCTCGACAAAGGCAACATAAACGCCTGGATCATCGTGCCGGCCATAGCACTCTTTATCTCGGTCCCGTTCTTTGCTGTCGGGATTTGGCTGTCGATCCCGTGGATCGGGGTTCCGGTGTTGATGGTTGGCACCGGCTTTCTGACCGCAGCTTTGGCGCCGATCGATGCCGCCCGCCTCGAGATCATCCATCCCCGGTTGTGGGGTCGTGGCGAGGCCGGGCGGATGGCGTTGCGCGCCGGCTTCGAGGGTGGCGCGCCGTTATTGTTCGGGGCGATGTCAGTCTGGTTGGGCGGCGGCACCAGCGGGTTGAGGTGGACTTTTTTGATAATGCTGATCCCGATGCTGATCGCCGGCGGCTTGGTTGTGCCGGGGCTGCGAACCTATCCGCGCGACGTCGCCACCGCGGCGGCCTCGGTTAGGGCGACCGCAAAAGAGCAGCCATCCTGAGCGACGCAGCCTAGTGCTCTGGTGCGAGTTCAGTGGCCGTGCAGCCAGTCTTCAATCATACGGCGAGCGATCGAGTCGAGGCGCGGCATGCGGAAGGTGTCGTCGTCGTTATGTGCCAATAGCCAGCCGCGTTCGACCCAGCGGGCGTCTTCCAATTCGCTGTAATCGACCGTGATTTCAGTCGTTAGCGCGTGGGCATGAAAACCCAGCATGATGTTGGCCGGGAACGGCCAGGGCTGCGAGGAATGATAATCGACGGGGCCGACCTCGATCCCGGTCTCCTCGCGGACTTCGCGCGCGACCGCGTCTTCCAGACTTTCGCCCGGTTCGACAAAGCCGGCCAAGGTCGAATACATCCCCGGCGGGAAATTGCGCGAGCGGCCCATCAGCGCGTTCTCGTCTGAGGTCACCAGCATGATCACGGCCGGGTCGGTGCGCGGAAAGTGCATCGAATTGCACGCGGTATTGGTGCAGCGGCGCATGTGGCCGGCTTCTTCGGCATGGGTCGGGCTGCCGCACACGCCGCAAAAGCGGTGGCGGGTATGCCAGTAGACCATCGCGCGGGCATGCGCCAACAATGCCGCCTCACGCCGGTCGAGCCGCCCGCCCAATTGCCGCAAATCGGCGAACCGCACATCCGCGGCTTCGAGCCCGCTCGCGGCGCGCGCCGGCGAATGCAGCATCTCGAGCGGCGCCTCGATTGGCGACAGGTCGAGCGCGAAATGCGCGCGCTCCTCGACAATGCCGAGAAAGACGATCTCGCCGCGCTGCAGGCGCTCCTCGGCGGCGATCATGTCGCCGAGCAAGGGGCCGATGCCCGACCAGCCGAGCGCCACCGCGCGCGGCTCGCTATCCTCGATTTCGAGGATCAAGTTCTGGTTGCGCCACACCGGCACAAAGAGGGTCGCCGGGTCGGCAACGCGTTCGATAATCCAGCTGATTTCGCGCCGCCGCAATCCGGCCCGCTCAAACCCCGGCGATGCGTAGTAATTAGGCGGTCTCATAAATCGGACAGTGGCACGGCGCCGGACTGGCGGCAACCCGCACCGCCGACCTGCTGCATCTGCGCGTCAATCCCGCAGGGGCCCGCCGGCCGCTATTCAAAATTGATGCGAACAACCGGTCCTGCCCCATAAAAATTGCGATCAGGTTCCGCCTTGATTTACCTCAATGCCGGACGCGGTCGCGCCAGTTAAATCCCGGCAGACCCAGGTCGAGGATTAACAAAACGCATGAAAAATGGCCGGAGTTGGCCACTGGATTGCGTTGGGGGCGGAGCTCATCATGACCGAGGCAGCAGTCCTATACCGAGAGATCGATGCGCTGCTCGCGGCTGTCCGTCGCGAGGGCGACGCGCAGGTGGCAGCCTGGGCAGACTGCATCGGTTCGTCAGACTTCCGGGAAAGCGCATCGAACCTTGCGCATTATCTGGCATTCCGCCATCGCGATCTGCGCGCTCTGCAACGACCTTTGATGAAGCTTGGCTTGTCGTCACTCGGCCGGCTGGAAAGCCGCGTGGAGCTGACGCTGGTGGCGGTGAAGGCGGCGCTCGCCGCGCTGACCGGTCTCGTCCCGGAAACGGGACCGTCAAGCGATGCTTTTTTCGCCAGCGAGCGGCGGCTGGCCGAGCGCACCCACGCGCTTCTGGGGAGTTCGGCATCATCTCGCGCGGTGGCATTGCTCGTCACCTGTCCGACCGAGGCAGCCGAGGAACCCTCGTTCATGCAGGCGCTCGCCGAGCACGGCGTCGAAGCGGTGCGCATCAATTGCGCACATGACGATGCCGATCACTGGCAGCGAATGATCGACCACGTGCGCGCGGCGGAGAAGGCGACCGGCCGCTCCCTTAAGATCCTGATGGATCTCGCCGGCCCCAAAATACGCACCGGCAAGGTACGCCTGCCCGAGGGACAGGGAAGGATCGGGAAAGCCGCGGTGCTCGCAATCACTCCGCCCGGCGGCCTCGACCGGGCCGACCTCGACGAGCAGCATTTCGCGGTGGAGTGCACGCTGCCCGAGGCGCTGGCTGCGGTCAAGGTCGGCGATCGCCTGTTCGTCGACGATGGCAAGCTGGGCGCCGAGATCGAACGGGTCGAACAATGGGGTGTTGTCGCTCGCGTGACGTCGGTCGTCGCCAAGGGCATTCGCCTGAAACCCGAGAAGGGTTTAAGTTTTCCCGACACCGAATTGAAGATCGCGGCGCTCACCAACAAGGATCGCGCCGATCTCGACTTCGTCGCGGCGCATGCCGACGGCATCGAATTTTCGTTTGTCCAGTCGGCGGCCGATGTGAAGGCGCTCCAGGATGCGCTCGCCGAGCGCCGTCCCCACGACTGGAGATCGCTGTCGCTGATCCTCAAAATCGAGACCGCGCTGGCGGTCCGTAACCTGCCCGACATCCTCGTACAGGCGGCGGGGCAGCAGCCGGCCGGCATCATGATCGCGCGCGGCGATCTGGCGGTCGCGATCGGTTTTGGCCGGATGGCCGAGATGCAGGAGGAAATCCTGTGGATCGGCGAGGCCGCCCGTATCCCGGTGATCTGGGCCACTCAGGTTCTCGAACACCTGATCAAGAAAGGCATCCCATCGCGCGGCGAGATGACCGACGCTGCCATGGCCGCGCGCGCCGAATGCGTGATGCTCAACAAAGGCCCCTATCTGTTCGAGGCGATTGACGAACTCGAGCAGCTGCTCCAGCGGATGGACGTAAACCGGCACAAGAAAACGCCACAGTTGCGCCGACTCCAGAGCTGGTGAGCTTTGTTAGCGGGGGGCGGCGGCGCGGCGCAGGCGGTCGTTGATTGCGCGGCCGAGACCGCGTTCGGGAAGCGGCATGACCGCGATCCCCGAAAATTCCGGGCGGTCGAGCCCGCGCAGCATCGCGAACAGATTGGCGGCGGCCTCGACGAGGTCGCCCGCGCGGCTAAGCCATAAGGTCTCGGCAAAACCTGACGGGGCCTCGTGGCCAAAGGCGAGCAACGCCTCGCCCGGCCGGGCCTCGGTCGCGTTGAGGCGCAACGGCAGCGCCGGTGCGTAGTGGCTCGCGAGCTGGCCCGGCGAGCGCAGCGGGCCGGCTTCGGCGCCGCTGGCCGTGGCGATCGGTCCGAGGAATGCCTGTAATTGTTCGATCGTGAGGCCGCCGGGGCGGAGCAGGGTAGGGGCCTCGCCCGACAGATCGAGCACGGTCAACTCGACGCCGACCGGCGTGCGCCCGCCATCGAGGATCAGCGACACGGTCTCGCCGAGTTCGGCGATGACATGCGCCGCCTCGGTCGGGCTGATGCGCCCGGAGCGGTTGGCCGAGGGAGCGGCGATCGGCCGGCCGGTCGCGCGCAACAATGCCTGTGCGACGGGATGGGCGGGGGCGCGGATTGCCACCGTGTCGAGCCCGGCGCTCGCCAATAACGACAGCCCGCTGTCACTGCGGCGGCGTACTACGAGAGACAGCGGCCCCGGCCAAAACCGCACCGCGATGTTTCGCGCCCGGCCGTCGAACTCGGCCTCGGCCTCGGCCTCGGCCAGACCGGGGACATGGACGATCAGCGGGTTGAAATGCGGCCGGCCCTTCGCGGCGAAGATCGCGGCGACCGCGCGCTCGTTTGTCGCATCGCTGCCCAACCCGTAAACCGTCTCGGTCGGAAACGCGACCAGCGCCCCCGATCGCAACAGCCGCGCCGCCCGCTCGATCGCGTCCGGAGTTGCCGGGTCAATGCCTCCAGACTTCGCGCTGCGCGTCATCAAATCGCAGCAGGGGCGCGGTATTGACAAACCCGCGCCCCTCTCCAGTTTATAATCGTTCTAAAAAAATACAGCAGAGGCTTTAGGAGGAGAGTATGGGCTCGAAGGAACCCCAAGCGTCGGTCGAGGCCGGCATCCAGCTCGGCGACAATCAGAGCAGCTCGACCGTGGCGTCGCTCGGCCGTGCTGAGCGCCTGGCGCCTGTTCATCGTGTCCGCCATCAAGCCGAACCCTAGAGACAGGATAGATGCGCTCTGATTTCACCGAATGGAGAGAATGATGGACGGAGATATTGTCGCAAGCGCCGGCAAGTGCCCGGTAGTGCATGGTGCTCGTCCCAACGCGCCCCTCACGGGCAGGTCGAACCGGGACTGGTGGCCGAACCAGCTGAACCTCAAAATTCTGCAGCAGAACTCTCCCTTGTCCAATCCGATGGGCAAGGACTTCAACTATGCTAAAGAGTTCAAGAAGCTCGATTTTCAGGCGCTAAAGAACGACCTCTATGCGCTGATGACCGACTCGCAAGAGTGGTGGCCGGCCGACTTCGGGCATTACGGGCCGCTTTTTATCCGGATGGCGTGGCACAGTGCCGGCACCTACCGCACCGGTGACGGCCGCGGCGGCGCCGGCTCGGGCACGCAGCGTTTTGCGCCGCTCAACAGCTGGCCGGATAACGTACTCCTCGACAGGGCGCGCCGGCTGCTGTGGCCGATCAAGCAGAAGTACGGCAAGAGGATTTCCTGGGCCGATCTGATGATCCTCGCCGGCAACTGCGCGCTGGAGTCGATGGGCTTCAGGACGTTCGGCTATGGCGGCGGACGCGAGGATGTCTGGGAGCCCGAAGAGGACATCTATTGGGGCCCCGAAGGCAAGTGGCTGGCGGACGAGCGCTACACCGGCGATCGTGACCTCCAGAACCCGCTCGCCGCGGTGCAGATGGGTCTGATCTACGTCAACCCGGAAGGACCGAACGGCAAGCCGGATCCGCTCGCCGCGGCGCGGGATATCCGCGAGACCTTCAAGCGCATGGCGATGAACGACGAGGAGACTGTGGCACTGATCGCCGGCGGACACAGCTTTGGCAAGACCCACGGCGCCGCCGACCCGAGCAAATATGTCGGCCCAGAGCCCGAAGGCGCCTCGATCGAGGAGCAAGGGCTCGGCTGGAAGAACACCTATGGCAGCGGCAAGGGCGATGACGCAATCGGCAGCGGACTGGAAGTCATCTGGACCCAGACGCCGACGAAGTGGAGCAACAACTTCTTCGCTAACCTGTTCGGCTACGAATGGGAACTGACCAAGAGCCCGGCCGGCGCCTATCAGTGGAAGCCGAAGGGCGATGCGGGCGCGGGTAGCGTGCCGGATCCGCACGACCCGTCGAAGCGCCGCGCGCCATCCATGCTGACGACCGATCTCGCCTTGCGCGTTGACCCTATCTACGAAAAGATTTCACGGCGGTTCTACGAGAACCCGGATCAGCTCGCCGACGCGTTCGCCCGGGCGTGGTTCAAGCTGGTGCACCGCGATATGGGCCCGCGCTCGCGCTATCTCGGCCCGGAGGTCCCGGCTGAGGAATTGCTGTGGCAAGATCCCGTCCCCCCCGTCACGCATGAATTGATCGGCGAGCAGGACATCCGCGCGCTCAAGAACAAAATCCTCGCATCGGGTCTGTCAATCTCGCAGTTGGTGTCAACCGCTTGGGCCTCGGCGGCAACGTTCCGCGGCTCCGACAAGCGCGGTGGGGCAAACGGGGCGCGCATCCGCTTGGCACCGCAAAAGGATTGGGAGGTCAACCAGCCGGCCCAACTGGCGAACGTGCTTGAAACCCTGGAAGGCATCCAAAAGGAGTTCAACACCGCGCAGACCGGCGGGAAGAAAGTCTCGCTCGCCGATCTGATCGTCCTTGGTGGCTGTGCTGCCGTCGAAGAGGCTGCGAAGCAGGCCGGGCATGATGTCCAGGTTCCCTTTACGCCGGGCCGCACCGACGCGTCGCAGGATCAGACCGACATCGAGTCCTTCGCCGTGCTCGAACCGCTGGCCGACGGGTTCTCGAAACTACCTCAAGGCCGCATACACCTCGCCGGAGGAGATGCTGGTCGACAAGGCGCAATTGCTGATGTTGACCGCGCCTGAGATGACGGTTCTCGTCGGCGGGATGCGCGCGCTGAATGCGAACTTCGGGCAGTCGCGGCACGGTGTCTTCACGAAGCGGCCGGGAACGCTGACCAATGACTTCTTTGTCAATCTGCTCGACATGGGCACCGAGTGGAAGGCCGTCTCGGAAGCCAAAGATGTGTTCGAGGGCCGCGACCGCATGACCGGCGAGCTGAAATCGACCGGCACCCGTGTCGACCTCATCTTTGGTTCGCACTCGCAGCTCCGAGCCCTCGCCGAAGTCTATGCCTCCGACGACGCGAGGGAGAAGTTTGTGCAGGACTTCGTGGCTGCGTGGACCAAGGTGATGAACCTCGATCGCTTTGACCTCGCGTGATCGCGGCGGAAGGTCGGTAAGGGCTGCCAAAGTGCAGCCCTTGCCAAGCAGCGGTGATCAGCAGCAGGTCGAGGCTGCGGCGGGGTGAGATCCGGCAGCGAGAGTGACATCGTCGCCTTCGCTGCCGGAGGCGCGTCAGCGCCAGAGCTGTTTGCTCGCGAGCGCCGCGCCTTGGGCCAAGGCTTCGAGCTTCGCCCAGGCGATTTGCGGGTGGATGCGGCCGCCCAGGCCGCAATCGGTCGCGGCGATGACGCGCTCGCGCCCGACGAGCTCGGCAAAGCGCAGGATGCGCTCGGCGACCAGTTCGGGATGCTCGACCACGTTGGTCGCGTGGCTGACGACGCCCGGCAGGATCAGATCTTGCCGTCGGGCAGTTTCACGTCCTGCCACACCCGCCATTCATGCTCGTGGCGGACATTGCCGGCCTCGAACGAATAGCGCCTGGCATTGATCGCCAGCATGACCTCGACGATGTCGCGCATCGGGATATCGGTGACATGCGGCCCGTGCCAGCTTCCCCAGCACAGATGGAAGCGGATGCGGTCCTCGCGGCAGGCCCTTGCATCGCGTGATTGAGCGCCTCGACCCGCACGCATCGTGAATTTGCGGTAATCCTCGACCGTCGGCTCGGGATTGATCTGGTCCCAGTTCTCGGCGATCGCCGGATCGTCGAGCTGCAGGATCAAGCCGGCATCGATGATCGCCTTGTACTCCTCGCGCATCGCATCGGCGCAGGCGAACAGGAACTCCTCGTCGCGTCTTGTAATAGACGTTGCGATGCGCGACGCGCTGCCCGGCGCGATCGCGGTCATGAAGCCTTCCTCGATGCCGGCGGCGGCGAGCGCCGCCTTGAAATTGGCGATGTCGGCCTTGATGCGCGTCCTGGCCGATATAGCTGACCGGCCCGACGCAGACCGGCCCGTCGAGCGGCCGCGGGCCCGTCGAGACGCCCGACTCGGGATCGGCATAGGCCGCGGCGAATCGCACGCCGGTCGCGCCGGTCGGCCATGCTGGTGAGCACGATCTCGCCCGGCGCGGGCCGGCGCGGCGGCATGTCGTCGAGGCTCGGCCGTCGAGCTGCGAGCCCGCCCAGGCGCTGAAACGAATAGCTCCACCACGCGCCGTAATTGACGCGATGGCCCATCGACTTGCCGAACTCGCCGTCGCCGGGGATGTCGATGCCGATTTCCTTCTGGTGCCGCACGACGTCGGCACCGCGCTCCGCAGCGTCGCCGCGAAGACCGCGGCTTCGTCGGCGCCTGCGCCGCCTCGCGCGCGCGGTTCGCGGCGATCAGCTCGTCCGGCCGCGGCAGGCTGCCGACATGGCTCGTGAGGATGTGGTCGGTACTGGTTCTCATGACTATCGTTTCCTCCGCAGGCGAGAGAAGTTGTCCCCTTTGCGTTCTAGAGTAATCGCATTCGGCCGGCCTCAGCTTCCATTCCAGATCGCGTTATCTTCGTGTCACGGATTAGAAGGCGGATTTCGCCCTGCGCCGGCGTCTTATCGGATCCGCATTCTCGCACGATTTGCCTCGCGGCGAAGCGCTCTCCACCAGCCGAAGCACCAAAGCCGAACGCGGTATTTGGCAGCGGCGGTAGCGGGGGGGGGGTATAGATATAGGGAGCAAACTGGGCCACCTTGGACAACTACCACGAGAACGAAGCTGATCTGAGCCCCGTACCGAGTAATCGGCAACTGCCGGAGAAGCGACAGCAAGACCGACAAGCGCTAAAGCATATCGGAAAGTTTCGGCGTCAACTTGGTTGCGCGCAAAGTCACACGTCTAACTCGGGAAGCCACCGCAAATACCACGGGTGTTTAGCTGGCCGATACACTATGAATTTCCCAAATCGTAGGGGGAATCGGGGATCTCCTTGCTCCGTTATCCACTTAAGTTGTTCCCTACTTATTCTGAGAAACGTGTCTCTCTTATCGCCTTGATGCGCCTGTTCTGCCTTTTCTGCCTCAAAATTAGCTTTTCTCCATTGGGCCACTCGACTATGCATTTCTCGTAAGTAATTGAATAAATTTTCGTCAAATAGGAACTGTGCATCCAATGTCTTCAGACCATAATCCTCTATGTCAGCCTCGGAAATATTGTCGTGAAACACTGCCGCCAAGAAAGTCCGGGTGGCCTCGTAGATAGCAACGCGCCTATTGTACAAACGATCAAAGGCATCAAGTCGCAGTTTCTCGCGAGCAATCCACATCTGGCTCGCTGCGATCAACGTGCCGAACCCAGCAATGACTGCCAGAAAGATCGGGACGGCAAGTGCCTGTACATAGGAAACCCAATGTGGCAGTTCCCAATGTGGTAATGGGGACATCGGCTAGGTTCAGGTCGCGAGCCGCGAAATCGTCTGCGGGCTGACGTTGTAGCTGCGAGCTATCGGGCGCAGCGTTTCGCCGTCAACGTCGCGCTGCTTGATCGCTTCCTTCTGCTGGTGCGGGGTGAGGGTGGGCTTGCGGCCGAATTTGACGCCCTTGGCCTTGGCGTCGGCCCGGCCTCTGGCGGTGCGTTCGAGGATGCGGCGGCGTTCGAGTTTCGCCGCAACGCCAAGGATCGCGAACACGATCTCGGCAAAGTCCGAAGTCGTATCGAGGAACGGTTCGGCAAGCGAACGGATACCCGCCCTGGCCTTCTGCATCTCGCGCGCGATGATCAAAAGGTCGGTCGTGTCGCGTGATAGCCGGTCAACGGCCGGGATGATCACCACGTCGCCGGGGGCGAGCTTCCTTATCAGTCCTTGAAGCTGCGGCTCGTTCCGGTGATCTTCTCGCGGAACACCTTTTCGCAACCGGCTCCCTTCAATTGGGCGAGCTGGCTGGTGAGGTCTTGGGCGTCGGTCGAGACGCGGGCATAGCCGTAAATCATGCTCCAATTCTGGCACAGAATTGTGGAACAGAAAAGCGAAACCTTTTCAGCGCCTTGGGTTTGTTCCACATATCGATACTGTTGAAAAACTCAAGTCTCCCGGCCCATCTCGATAATCGGCTACAATATGACAATATTTCATCCGGGAAGGCATTATGTATTACAGAGAGAAAGGACTTTGCCGCTCGATTGTTGCCGGTATTGTTCGATGTGAGCGAGTTTTTCAACAGTATCCCTGATTTTCGCAATCGGCTTATATGCTGCTTATCTGGCTGTCAAACTAGCCCAAATCCTTAGAGGCGGTTTTCAAAATTGGCGAGCGAGCGATGTCGGGCTCAATCTTCGAGCGCTTCCGGAAAGCGAAGGCGGAATTCGAGCCGCATACTCGGTGCTTGGAACCATTGCGGCAATGGCGGAAAGCGGCCAACGGCGCGGATCATCTGTTCGATCCTCTGATCGATGTCGGGATAACCCGAGCTCAGCCCGATGCTGAGCATCGCAATCGTCCCATCATGGCGCACCAGCACATTGATGATTGTCTGTCCGTGCCGGGTGCCGACCAGCGATCGGGGCAACAAACTAATATGCTGGCGACCGAGATAGGCGAGATAGGCAAGGTATTCGCCGCGGGTCGCTGCCGGGCCGGGGTATTTGGCTCGCTGTGGCGGGGGCGGTTCCGAGAGTGAGGCAGCGCGCAGAACATTCTCGGTCAGATCGTCAACTTTTAAGCAAGGCCGGGACAGTCTGGTCATAACCATCTCGCAAGCGCTGGCATGACCGATTATGCTGACAGGGCAACCGGCGGTGGTAACGTTTCCCAATCCCTCCTCACGGCATTTAAGTAAGGCTGCCCGAGCGACACGCGTAGCACCGTCAGTTATCAATAGAATACCGTCTTCGGGATTTTCGAACACGCCACCGCCTGGGTCAGAACGGAGATATTCGGCATTTTGTCCATAGGCGAAATAGTAACCGGAAACCGCGACTCGCACTTCGGAAGCTGCTAGCTCCTTTCCATCTAGCAAGAAATCCGCAACGGTGATCACTTTATAGCCTAGGATTGAAAGACGTTCATTGATGCTCGCCTGTTGCTGCGCAGCTTGTGTGCGTTCCTGTTCCCGCTCCGCAGCGTCTTCCGCCTCTTTTGCCGCTTGCCGCGCTTCATCAACGCAATAGTCGGTGCCGTGGAACGCGTGTGGCGGAATTCCGGTCCAATGCGCAACACAGTTCCGATAGGCTGCATCGCCAGCCTGTATGGCAGCTGATGGAAATTGCATGCCAGCCGACCATGCTGGGGCCGATGGAGATGGATAGACCAACCGCCACGGGACCGGGCACCTTGGCACCGTCGGATAATAGGCGCCCAGCGGGTCGCAGTAATAAGCAGGCGAGGTCTGGGCGGCGGCTCCCGCAGCCGGCAGCCCCGTCACGGCGACTACAGCGAGCGCAACCCGAAAACGCATAGATCATCCTCGCGGTTTCGCCTGGCGCGCTTATCACGCGTGCTCGGCGAGACTTGCGTTAGAAGCGGTCGCCACAACTACGTTTGGTTGATTTGGCCCCGCCGAACGCACGGCGCAGGCTCCGTCTTGACCACCAAACGCCTCGCACTATATCGGCTCTGAGGTTTAAGCCGGCGAAGTGGAAAGTGAAGTGGGAATGTTCGACGACGAGAGCACGCCTTCCGACGTAGCGCAGCACGTAGCCGAAAGTCTCCGGGAACAGGTGACAAAAACTCAGGCCCCAGTCGTCATAAGCCCGCAGGACAATCGGATCAGCGTGCACGGTTCTGGCGGCCGGTCGCTAGAAATTGTTGTTGACGGCCCCAACGCCTTTCGGGTGCAAGATGATCTTGGCAATAAATCCGGGGGGCGCCAAACCCAAGTTACCGGGGTGCCGGCGCGTTGGAGCCTTTCCGGGCGGCCCTGCACTGAATCAGAAATGGTTCGTCGCGTTAAGGCATGGCTATCTGAGCAATGAACCAAGATGTTGTGTCGGCTTGCGGGCGAGCAATCGCTGCGACTGACGCATAATACCCATTATGGAAAGCAATTTTGAGTATTCGTGAAGTGCTTAACCGCGGCGACAAGTCTACAGGTCCGATCTGGTAATCGGCTATGGCCGCCGCCTCAACGACACCTTCCGCGGGCGTCGACGATCGGGGTGGGGTGGTCGAAGGAACGCTAGGTGGATCGGCGCGGTTTCGCGTATAAAGATAATGCCGATTCTGAGGTCGAAACTGATGCATCCCTTCCCCGCCCGCGTCCGGCTGTGCTGTGCATCCTCGATGGCTGGGGGAACGCGGCGCTGCTCCCAACAAACGCGATCACGGGTGTGGTTCGTGCAGCTTGCGCCGGGCAACGGGCTTGACGTTGATTTCACCTTCGTGTTGGCGGGCCTGCGCGAGATCATAAGCCATTTGCAGCCGCAGCCACGTTTCTGCGTCACCGCCGAACGCTTTGCCGAGACGGATTGCCATATCCGCCGAAATCCCACTCTTGCCATTGACCAAATTATTGAGGGTCTGCCTGGTCACGCCCAAAACCTCCGCCGCTTCGGTGATCGTCAGGCCGAGTGGTTCAATGCAGTCATGCCGCACCGAAAGGCCGGGATGGGGTGGGTTCTTCATCGTCTTGGTCATGGCTCCTGTTCCCTAGTGGGTAATCGATCAAATCGACATCCGTGGCATCACCCTGCTCAAAGCGAAAGATGATCCTCCAGTTGGCGCGCACTGTGATGCTCCAATAACCGGCCAGCTCGCCTCTCAGCGCGTGCAGCCGAAAGCCGGGCAAATCGAGTTGTTCGGGTCGCGTCGCGATGTCGAGGAGGGCCAGTATGCGCGCGATCTTGTCAGCATGCTGCGGGTTGACCTCGCGCCGGTCGTCGTCTTCGTAAAGGCGTCTGAGGCCGCGATGTCGAAAGCGACGAAGCATCGGCCAAATATGTAAGTGACGATTGTCACTTGTCAAAAGCCCACTTGCGGGGGGCGGGTTTGCGAGGGAACGCTATGTGGATGGGATCGGTTTCGCGTATAGAGATCGTCCCGCTGCTCGAGGCTGAACGCAATGCACTTTCCTCGCCCGCGTCCGCTGGTGTTGTGCATTCTCGACGGCTGGGGCGTGCGCGGCGCCGCCTCGGACAACGCAATCGAGAGCGGCGCACATCCCGGTATGGCGCCGGCTGACGGCGCGGTGGCCATACGCGCAATTGCAGGCGAGCGAGCACTATGTCGGGCTTCCCGACGACCAGATGGGCAATTCCGAGGTCGGCCATACCAATCTCGGCGCTGGCCGGGTGGTCATGCAGGACCTGCCGCGCATCGACGCGGCGATCGCTTCGGGCGAACTGGCGCGGATGCCGGCGCTGCAGCGTTTCATCGCGTCGCTGAAACAGAGCGGCGGCACCGCTCATCTGCTCGGGCTGCTGTCGCCGGGCGGGGTGCATTCGCACCAGCACCAGATCGCTGCCCTCGGCCGTATTCTCGCCGAGGCCGGGGTGCCGGTCGCGGTCCACGCCATTCTCGACGGCCGTGATACGCCGCCCAAATCCGCCCTCTCGTATCTGCGAAACATTCGAGCGCAATGTCGGCAGCCTGCCCGATCTGCGGATCGCGACCGTCGCCGGTCGCTATTATGCGATGGATCGCGACCAGCGCTGGGACCGGGTCGAAAAGGCCTATCGAGTTATCGCCGAGGGCCAAGGCGCCGCCGCCGCCAGCGCGGCCGACGCGGTCGAGGCCGCCTATCCCCTCGGCGAAACCGACGAATTTGTCGCCGCCGGCCGCGATCGGCAGATATCGCGGCATGCGCGACGGCGACGGTGTCCTTTTCGCCAATTTCCGCGCCGATCGGGTGCGCGAGATCGCCACGGCGCTGCTCGACCCGGATTTTGCGGGGTTCTGCCCGCGATCGTCGGCAGTCGACCTTCGCCGCGGCACTCGGGCTGATCGAGTATTCGGCCGAGCTCAACCCTTATCTCGGCGACCTTGTTTGCGCCGGAACAGCTCGACGACACCTTTGGCGAGATCGTATCGAAAGCCGGGCTGACCCAGTTGCGCATCGCCGAGACCGAGAAATACGCGCATGTCACGTTCTTTTTCAACGGCGGCCGCGAGACCGTCTTTCCCGGCGAGGAACGGATATCTGGTGCCGTCGCCGCAAGTCGCCACCTACGACCGACAGCCCGAAATGTCAGCCCCGGCGGTCACCGACAAGGTCATCCAGGCAATCGAGGCCGGCCATTTCGATGTGATCGTGCTCAATTACGCCAATGCCGACATGGTCGGGCACAGCGGCTTGTTCGACGCTACGGTTGCGGCGGTCGAGGCGCTCGACAGCTGTCTGGGGCGATTGGCGAGCGCGGTCGAGCAGGCCGGCGGCACGCTCGTCGTGACCGCCGACCACGGCAACGCCGAGATGATGCGCGATCCGCAGACCGGCGAGCCGCAGACCGCGCACACGCTGAACCCGGTCCCGCTCGTGCTGGTCAACCCGCCCGCCTCGGTCGGACGTCTGGAGGACGGCCGGCTGGCCGATGTCGCCCCGACTTTGCTGGCGCTGCTCGGCCTGCCCCAACCGGCGGCGATGACCGGCCGCTCGCTGATCTGGCCGCCGGAAAGCCGGCGGAGCGCTGCCGACTGAGCGCAACCAAACACCCTTCGCGGCTGCCATCTTGATCATCGCGCACGGGGCCGGATATGATCCAAAGCGACTCCGGGCGGAGCGATTTCAAGGGTGCATGGATGAGACGGTTGGGGTTGATCGCGGCGGCGGTGGCGATGGTGCTGGTGTTTTCGCTGCGACAGGACATCACAGAGGCAGCGGCGAATTCTTCCCAAACCTACAAAGAACTCAATTTATTCGGTGAAGTTTTCGAGACCGTGCGCGCCGACTATGTCGGCAAGGTCAAGGACGAGAAGCTGATCGAAGTCAGCAATCAACGGCATGCTGACATCGCTCGATCCGCATTCGAACTATTTGGACAAGAAAAATTTCGACGACATGAAGGTGCAGACCCGCGGCGAGTTCGGCGGGCTCGGCATCGAGGTGTCGATGGAGAACGGTCTGGTCAAGGTGATCTCGCCGATCGACGACACCCCGGCGGCTCGGGCCGGGTTGAAGCCGGGCGATCTGATCACTCAGCTCGACGGCAAGCCGGTGCAGGGCATGACCTTGCCGCAGGCGGTCGAGAAGATGCGCGGGCCGGTCAATAGCGACATAAAGCTGACGATCCGGCGCAAGGGCCGCGACCCGTTCGACGTCGATCTGACGCGCGCGACAATCCACATCAAATCGGTCCGCTCGCACCTCGTCGGCGACGATATCGGCTATATCCGGATCACGTCGTTTAACGAGCAGACCGATGTCGGCCTCAACAGCGCGATGAAGAGCATCAAGCAGCAGGCGGGCAACAAGCTGCGCGGGATCATCCTCGACTTGCGCAACAACCCCGGCGGCCTGCTCGACCAGGCGGTGGCGGTGTCGGACGCATTTCTGGACAAGGGCGAGGTCGTCTCGACCCGCGGGCGCAACCCCGACGACGCGCAGCGCTACGACGCCCGCCCCGGCGGCGACATTGCCGCGGGGCTGCCGCTCGCGGTGCTGATCAACGGCGGATCGGCCTCGGCCAGCGAGATCGTCGCTGGCGCGCTGAAAGATCACCACCGGGCGATCCTGCTCGGCACCCGCTCGTTCGGCAAAGGCTCGGTTCAGACGATCATCCCGCTGCCCGGCCACGGTGCGATGCGGCTGACGACGGCGCGCTACTACACGCCTTCGGGCCGCTCGATCCAGGCCAAGGGAATCGAGCCTGACATCGTCGTCGAAGCGGCAAAGATCGAGGCTCCGCCCGCCCAACCCGGGGCAAAAGTCGCGGCGGTGTCGGCCACCAAAAGCGATGATGCCGACGACGATTCCGACGGATCGAGCTCGGTCGATCCGACGATCATGGGAACGGGCGCCGATTATCAGATGGTGCGTGCCGCCGACATGCTGCGCGGCATGTCGCTGTTCAACGGCCGCATGATCAATTGAAACTTGGCGACCGAAAGAGCCGTTGACCCAGGCATGGGGCGTTCGCAGTTCACCGGATAGCGGCAACTCGCACGGCGGTTGGCATGGCGGGATTCGACAGCGAGAGCGCGGCCTACCGCCCGGCGGTCGGCATCATGCTGGTGAACGCGTCGGGGCGAGTCCTCGTCGCCCGGCGCGTCGACAGCACGCCGATGCCGGCGTGGCAGATGCCGCAGGGCGGGATCGACCCTGGCGAGACGCCGCGGCAGGCGGCGCTGCGCGAGCTTGAAGAGGAGATCGGCACCGCCAACGCCGAGATCCTCGCCGAGAGCAGCACTTGGCTGACCTACGACCTCCCTGCGTCGCTCG
Source organism: uncultured Alphaproteobacteria bacterium (assembly GCA_963777435.1). GTDB lineage: Bacteria > Pseudomonadota > Alphaproteobacteria > ATCC43930 > CGMCC-115725 > AP-15. The sequence continues at coordinate 2,195 of CAVZQT010000002.1, read as the reverse complement.
CCGCGAAGGTCTGGGGGGGCCGTTACCGCGGTCAGCGGCAAAAATGGTTCGTGATGCGCTTTACCGGCTGCGACGCTGATATCGACCTTGCCGGCGAACACGCCGAATTCGACGCCTGGCGCTGGGCGGCGCTCGACGAATTGCCCGAACTGATCGTGGCGTTCAAGCGCCAGCTCTACATCGAGATCCTGACCGAGTTCCGCGAGCATTGCCGCGCCGCCGCGAACGGAGACCGCGGGGTCTGACCGGCCGGGCCTAGCCGCCAAGCAGCCGCGCCACTGCCGCGTCGATCGCCGCCCGATCGGGCATCGCATTCTGCGCGCCGCGCGCGAGGCAAGCGAGACCCGCCGCCGCACTCGCCCGCCGCAATCCGATTTCACGATGCCTGTATCTGCGCGCACTGGGATCGCGCACACTGGGATCGCGCGCACTGGATCGCCCGCACTGGGATCGAGGGCCGCCGCCAATACGCCGACAAAGGTGTCGCCCGCACCGGTGGTGTCGACCGGCACAATCGGCAATGCCGGCACCGAAATGGTGATGCCGGTCGACAAATAGGCGACGGCGCCAGCAGAGCCACGGGTGACGATCAGAGCCTGCCGCAATTCTCGGGCAATCTGTGCCGGGCCGGCGCCGAGGGTAGCCGCTTCCCGGTCGTTCGCGACGACAAGATCGATCTCGCGCAGCAATCGGAGCCGATCGCCAATGCCGGCGCCAGATTGAGCAATACCAATCGCCGGCCCGCGCACGCGGCGAATGACAGCGGCGGTTTCAGCTGGCGGCAGCTCCATCTGGGCGACCAGCAGCGTATCGGGGCCGAGCAGTGCACCGGGCACTTGCTCGTTGCGCACCGCGGCATTGGCGCCCGAAGCGACCGCGATGATGTTCTCGCCACCGGCGACCATAATTGCGGCGCAACCCGTCGGCTGATCAACCGTGCGCACTAGCCGCGTGTCGATGCCGGCCCCGGATAGCGGGTCGAGCGCCGCCGTGGCAAAGCCGTCCCGGCCGACCGCGCCCACCATGATCACTTCGGCGCCGGCCCGACATGCCGCCATCGCCTGATTGGCGCCCTTGCCGCCCGGCAATACCGCGTAATCACCGCCGAGCACGGTCTCGCCTGGCTGCGGCAGCTGCGGCACCGGCACGATCACATCGACATTGATCGAGCCAAAGACCAGGATCATGTCAGCCACCTTTTCTTCGCGGTGGGGTCGCGGCAGTTATAATGCGGCCTCCAAGGTGGAAGCGATAGGTCGGACCAGCAAGCAGGGGGAGCCATGAAACTCAACGGCGCCACCATTCCCGACGCGATCGTCGAGCGCGTCGTCGCCCGCCGTGGCGGCGTACATTGTTTTGCCGATCTCGACCCGGCGCATACCGCGCTCGTCGTAATCGACCTGCAGCACGCCTTTATGACCGAAGGGGTTGGGCACGCGGTGTGCCCGGCCGCGATCGACATCGTCCCAGCGGTTAACCGCCTCGCCGCGGCGGTGCGCCAAACGGGCGGCGGCGTCTTCTGGGTGCAGATGACCCATGACCAGCGCTGCCTCGACGAGTGGTCGGTAGCGCATGAGATGGCCTCGCCCGAAATGCGCGAGAAGCGGATCGCCGCCCTCTCCGAAGGCACCAAGGGTCATCAGCTGTGGCCCGGCCTCGACGCGCAGCCGGAAGACGAGATTGTCAAAAAATACCGCTACAGCGGCTTTATGCCGGGCACCTCGGACTTGCCCGAGCGGCTGCGGGCGCGCGGCTTTGACACCGTGCTGATCACCGGCACCGTCACCAATGTCTGCTGCGAAAGCTCGGCGCGCGACGCCAACATGACCAATTTCCGCACGATCATGGTCAGCGACGGCAACGCCGCCGCCACCCAGGAGGAGCACGATGCCTCGCTGACCGCGTTCTACAACATCTTCGGCGATGTGATGGACACCGCCATGATCATCGAGCGGCTGCAGCAGGCCCGGCCAGCGCGCGCTGCCTGACCGAACCCATTTCGCAACGACCCGCGGCTAAGGGAGGAGACCATGAGAGAAAATCGCGTAAGCGCATCCTGCGCGACGGCGGCTTGGCGCTCGGCACGCATGTCGGCGGCATCCCCGATCCGCAGATTGTCGAGATCATCGGGCTTGCCGGTTTTGACGCCGCCTTTATCGACATGGAGCATACCAGCTTCGACCTGCACGATGTCC
>CAVZQT010000001.1:0-976089 GCA_963777435.1 uncultured Alphaproteobacteria bacterium | reverse complement strand
GATCCTCGCCACGAGCTTAAGAACATCCTAAAGCGGAGAGCCCATTCCGCTTTAACGCTCATAAGTCCGAACGGTTGAACGGTGTACCGTTCAACCCGACGGGCACTGACCCTTCTGATGGCTCGGTGCTGCCTACAATATGTCCTTCAGCGGGTGATGCTGCCGCAATTCGTCAAGCTCGACATATTCTTCGAGACTTTTCAATGAGGCGTGACCCGAAAACTGCTTGAGCCGGGCGATGTGCACCCCTTGCGCGACGCCGCTCGAAATCGCCCCACGGCGCAGGCTATGGCCGGCAAAGGCCGCGCCATCGAGCCCGGCAAGCCCGGTCCATTTTTTGACCACGAGGGCAATTGAATTGGTGTCGATCGCATTGGTCCCCATCCGGTAGCGGTCGGCTATTGGCTTTCGTTTGGCTCCGCGATGCACCCGCGGTGGGGGGAGACGCCACAATCGCCGAAACAGCGGGCCGGCGCTGATCTCGGCCGCTTCGAGCCAGGCTTCGAGTGCCGTTACCGGACAGAGATCGGTCTGCCCCGCCGGGAGCCACACAGTGGTGCCATGTGCCTCCTGGTCATTCTTGCGCCACGGCATGAACAGAGCGATGCCATCTTCGTGGCGAGTCAGCGACGCATATCGAGCCGCGCCAATTCCGAGGGCGCAACGCGGCGGCAAAGCCGACCAGGATCAAGGCGCGGTCGCGGAGCCCCGGCAAGGTGTCGGGGATGGTCTTGATCGCGGCGCGCAATGGTTCGAGCACCAGCGCGGTTTTCTTGCGTAATGGCCGCCGATGGGCGCGGCGAATGCCGGCAAAGGTCGCCGACACCAAGTGGCGAGGCGGTCGGCGGCGGATAACCGGCGAGGAGGTGCAGGTAGCGCAACGCCGCATGACGCAGCCGCAGGGTGTTGACCGCGAGCCCCCGGCCCGCTTCGGCCGCGAGAAACGCCGCGACGGTCTCGGGCGATGCCGGCAAGGCGGTTTGGCGATGCTCGTGACACCATTCGGTAAAGCGGGCGACGGCGGCGCGGTAAGCGCGCCGCGTATTCTCGGCGCGGGCGGCGCGGCGATAATCGGCGGCGGCGGCCTCGGCTTCGGCAAAACTCAGTGCCGGCATCGGCAATTGGACGATGGTCTCGAACTCGAACCAGTCACGGACCTCGTCCGGATCCGCCCCTGCCGGCAGCCGCGACGACAATGCCTTGACCGCACCCGCCGCCAATGTCACAGGTGCCGGTACGATCGAGCGATTTGCCGCTCTCGGTCATTGGATCACGTCCTGTGGCGCTGTTGCACCCGCATCATCACCGCTGCCCGCGCTCGGCAGCGCATTTGTCGCTCGCTGTCGCCGCCTGTCGCTTTTGCCCATTGTGACGGCACTCGAACGGCCGATGCCGGGATCGCCGGCTCCACGCCCTTTCTGTGCACGCGCCAACCCCCCGGCCTTGCTGGCTGTCGGCCACCCTGCCCTCCTCGGCCCGCGCGCGGCTTGCATGCCACTGTTTTCTGATCCCTGATCGACTGATACCTGGATTTTGGTATTCGGGACAAGGGGTGTTATCCCGAGTACGATACGCCGTCTCGCGGATAACAACGGTTATTTTACAGATGATGGGTAAAAGGGTAAATTCAGGCATACGCATGCCAAACCGTGCACCCGCTCAGCAACACCTGCCCGAATTGGTCCGGTTGAAATTAGCACGGCTCGCTCAGGTCGATAAACATGACAGGTATCCAGGATGGATGGATCAGGTGACAGCCTTGCTGATGGTAGGAACCAACGCGGTAAAGTGATTAATAATACTATACTTAGAAGTGATGTGTAAGTTAATACTTTTGTATCCCCGTCAATGTCGCTGAGCAACGATCCCCCGGTAATTCGTGGCGAGTTGTTGTCGCACCCGCTCGCCAGCAATCTCGAGCGTGCCGCCGGCGCCCTCGCCCGCCTCGATTTCGGCCGTGGGCGCGCATCCGCTGGCCCCGACCTGGGCTTATCGCGCGCGTCTCGACGCAGTGCGCCGCCAGGCCGCGGTCGATGGCCAGGCGATCGATCCCTGGCATCTCGCGGCGGTGATCGAAGGGGTGCGCTTGCGTCTCGATCCGGCGGCGGCGCCGGTCGACCGTGGTGCGATCTTTGATGCCGCGCGTTACGCCCTCAACCTGTACCGGTGGTATTCGGCGCCGGACGAGGTGCGGCGATCCGCGATCGGCGCCGCCGCGGAGCATCTCGCGATCGTCGCCGATGGATATTCGCCATTGTTGGGCGCCGCCCTCGCCTGGCTCGATCGCGGCGGCGATCGGCTGCCACTGCGCGCCGCCTTGGCCGAGTACTGGGTATGCCGCGGGGTGACCGCCCTGCCCTGCCCGCTGCTGACGGCTGCCGCGGCACTGGTCCCCGAAATGCCCTGGGGTCGCACGGCGTGGATCGAGCATTTCCTCGAGGCCGTTGCCGACGAGGCGGAGTTGGGCTTGGCGCTGTTGCGTCAGATCGAGCGCCACTGGTTTGCGGCGCGCCGGGCGGTCGCCGGACGCCGGCGCGATTCGCACGCCGCGGCCGCGATCGACATATTGGCGGCCGCCCCGTTGGTATCGGCGACGACGCTCGCCCAGGTGCTGGGTATCGCGGTCAAGAATGCCATTCGCCTGCTCGACGGGTTTGTCGTCCTAGGCGTGGTCAGCGAAGTGACGCAGCGCTCAAAACGGCGGCTTTATGGGCTCAAGCATTTGGCCCCTTTTCGCGAGGTCACAGCCCCGCCACGTCGGCCGCAACCGGGGCGCCGGCCGGGGCGACCGAGTGCGGTGTCGATTGACGATCTCGAGCGGGATCGTGAAGCGATACCGTTAGTCGTGACCCCCTCCCCTCCCCTGCCCCCGCTCGAGCGCCGCGAGTTCGACTTTAGCGAGCTCGACCGCCTGCTCGATCTGACCGATCAGGCAATCCGGCGGGCTCAGCGCGTGCTCGAGGTTCAGCAGTCAGCTCGGGGACATCGCTGATAGGCACCTCCCACGCGGATACCATCGTTCCCCATCCGACCTCTGTATCGAACAGTGCGCTCTAGCCGGATGCTTCCTTGTCCGGGAGAGGCGGATAGAGGCTTTACTCGAGATACGGTCGTACCTAGTTCTACTCAAATCCGTGCCGGCTAAAAGGTGAGATGCTCATTGGCTAGCGGCAAGGTCCCGTTCAAGTGCGGCGACCGCGCGCTCGAACGTCTCACCGAGGATCCAGCCCTGACGGTCGGCAATTTCGTAAAACGCTTCAATCACGTCAGCGCGAGCCTTGATGTTCAGTTGAATGTTGCGTCCGGTGCGATAACGCCGCGGCTCGCGTTTTGGAGAGCTGGGCACATTCTGGCGCGACGGCTCTCGACTTTGAAAATTCGCGGCTTCGGAGACTGCCCTCACTTGTTCGGGCTGCGCCTTTGGGCTGACCCCCGCCTTCGGGGCAAAGCCGCTGACGTCGAGTTCCGCTTCGGCGTCGAACACGCTTGCGCGCTTTCCACTCATCAAGCAACCATCCCCTCTTTTAGCGTCGGCGCCACGGTCCGGCGCAGCTTTTCAACGACCTCCCCTGCAAAGGCGCGAGCGTTAGCTATTGCCGCCGACAGATTGCTCACCTGAGCTGCATCTAAAGATTCGAGCGTCCCGCCGAAAGAGAAGATCGCGCGGAACGCCTCACGCTCATGCATCTGTGTCTCGAATGCTGGGACCCCATGCGTATAGAATTCTTCGCGGGTATGCTGGAGCGTGCGTGGCCGGATGGCAGCGCTCGTTCGTGTAAAGAGTACCGCATACGGGATCTGGCGCCCGAAAGCCTTCTCTGTTGGCGAATTAGCTTGACCGCTTTTGCCGCCTCTGCGGCGTCAAGCTGTGAGCCTTGGGTCGGAATGATGGCTAAGTCCGCCCTACTAATGGCATAGGCCACGGTCAAGAAGGCAGTTCCCTCAAGGTCTACGATGACAAAGACCGATTTACCGGAGGCCGCCTCAATGGCATCTATGATATTGGCTTCGGAAATATCGCCGTGCACAGTTAGGCATTCGGGACAGCCTGGTCTTCGTGCCCAATAAGAAACCGGGCGGTTTGGATCTGCGTCGATCACTGTCACCCCGACCCCGCGGCGCGCAAGCTCAGTGGCCAAAATGACCGCGGACGTCGATTTCCCCACCCCACCCTTAGGACTTGCGAAAACAATTGTTGGCATGTTCGAAACCCCAATGTGACTACCTTATTGGAAAGGTTGCCAACGGTCAACAGAGCGCAATCAGGAAGCTCGCGGATACCTGATGGATATCCGTTACGAGTGAAACGACGGCGTCAAGCCCTTCTCCCTGAGACGATTTCGAATTAATGGATTGGAATCTGGAAAACAAGCCGATAGCTGGTAGCAACTAGATACCTATCAAATATATCAGCAGATTCGGAGCGCTTTCTTTGAAAAGAGAGTGTCCAGAAATTCGTTCTCCCCAAAAACATCTGTCAAAAAGGGAAGGGTTTGCAACCGGCAGCTATCTAGTAGCCTTCCGCACGTGATCCGATACTCATCAGCTACCTGTTAGCAAGAGCGTATCCGCTCATCTCAGCAGGGCTTCTCTACTGCGCCCTTTTTAGAATGGCCGACCTGCTCCTCATCCGACCCCATCGGGTGGGGGCCTAGCGCCGACCCCGGACAGAAGCGAGACCCCGGCGACAGGATCAAGGCTCAGATCAGAGAGATTTGACCATCCGACGGCCCGTGACAAAAGAGATGACCCTAACCGGGGTCCGATGTGCCTAGGCTTGCGGTCGATCTCCGGCTCTCTACATCCTTGAGCAAATTCGCGAATTCCATTCGATATCCGACTAGCCAAATTGTTCGGAGTCATCTTGCTTACCCGGCAGCAACCACACTCTCGCGGCGATGATCGCGAGCCGATCACCAGAGCGCGCCAAGCGGCCGAAGCCCTGTTCACGGCGAAACCGTCAGTTACCACGCCATCAGTCTCGGACCCGTCGCAGGCTGACCAATCGGCGCGCAAGCCGCGTGTGCTGGGAATCTCGCCGGCGGTGCCAGGACGTCAAGCCGAGCCCGCAATCCGATCGCGCCCGCGCCGCAGACGACATCGGAGATTCCCCGGTCGCATTTTGCGCGCATCCGCGCCTTGGCGAAATACGGAATGACGGTTGCCCAAGTCGCCCAGGTCTATCGGGTTGCCATCGGCGAGATCGAGCGCATTCTGCGGTACGGCTGAAGCCGATCACAGCAGGGGAGGGGCTTTGGCGCCCGGCGCACCGGCTTGCGTGGCGGCGCCCGAAATTGCGTGCTCGGACCGCTGCCTCGGCTCGCCGTCGCCCTCGATGCGGCAACCAAAGAAACTTATGACGTGGGGGTGCTCGACATCAATTTGGGAGGCGAACTCGTTTATCCGCTGGCAGAGATCTTGACCGACCGAAAGGTTCCTCTTCTATTTCTTACCGGATACTCCGGCCAAGCGATATCGCCCGATTATGCCGATCGGCCGTGCATCGGCAAGCCCGTCAAACCCCAACAGCTAATCAGCGCAATATTGGACTTGGTTTAGGTTTCGCCTGCTTGTCGCCAAGCAGGCGTAGCCGCGTAAAACGGACCATCGGAACCGCTTTCAGGCGGCTCCGGCTCACCGCTTCCAGTAGGGCTCACCGGAGATTAGTTAAAAATAGCACGCTAGCCAGGGGTGCACTTGGTTAAGCTTGAGCCTGAGATCGCCGAACGTAAGGCTAAATCGCCCGATGATTGCGAGCCCGGCGGCCAATAGTTGCAAGCGCCTACAGATAGCTCGTTCGCTCATCCTCTCTTTCCGATTGCTGGGTGCTGGCGCCGCCAATGCTCGGCGATCTCGTTGCGTCGGCAGATCCAAACCCGGTCGTGGCGCAGAATGTGATCGATGAAACGGGCAAACGCGGCGGCGCGCGCCGGCTTGCCGGCGAGACGGCAATGCAGAGCGACGGTCATCATCTTTGGCGTCTGCTCGCCCTCGCGGTGGAGCGCGTCGAAATTGTCGCGCAGCGAGACGAAGAAATCCTCGGCCTGACCCCAGCCGAGGCCACGCGCGAGGCGCGTGTCGTTGTCGTCGAGCGTGTGCGGGATGATGAGATGTGGCCGCCCGTAATCGTAGGTCCAATAGGGTAGTTCGTCGTTGTAGGCGTCGCTGTCATAAAGGAACCCGCCTTCCTCAACGACAAGGCGCCGTGTATTGGCGCCCGGCGTGCCGATGTACCAGCCGATCGGCCGTGTTCCGGTCAGTCGCCGAATGGTCTCGACAGAGAGGCGGATATGCTCTCGCTCGGTTGCTTCGTCGATGCCGTGATAGTCAAGCCAGCGCCACCCGTGATCGACGACGTCGCAGCCCTGACGCGCCATCGCCTCGGCGGCTTGCGGGTTGCGCTCGAGCGCCATGCCGACGGCATAGATCGTCGGGATCACCTGCCGCTCGGCGAAGACGCGCATCAGACGCCAGAAGCCGACACGACTGCCGTATTCGTAGGCCGACTCCATATTAAGATCGCGCGCGCCCTGGAGTGGGGCCGGCATGAGAAGGTCGGTCAGGCGCGTCTCGGCGACCGTGTCGCCGTGCAGCACGCTGCGCTCGCCACCCTCCTCATAGTTGACGACGAAATTGACGGCGAGGCGCGCCCCACCGGGCCAATGCGGGTCCGGCGGCTGGTCGGCATAGCCGACTAGATCGCGTGGATATCCGGTCATCGACGCCGAGCTGCCGTCATGCCGATGACCTTATCGCCGGGCGCGATCGTCATGCTACCGTCAATCGACCACAATCAGCCAGGAGTGCCCGATGAAGGGGTCACCTGACGATTTGTCCGATCACAGGGTGATCCGAAAGCAGAGCGAAATCAGGATCTTTTCAGAGACGTCCGTTTGCGCAAATGAAGCGCGTGACACGGAGAATGCTGACAAATTCCCCTTCGAAAACCTCTTTCAGAACCCGTTCTAAGGGCAATCACCAAGTGAACATCTCGCCAGCGTAAAATCGTCCGGTGACCCCAGTAGTCAGACTGACTTTCCAGAATGGGGTTATACGGCTTTGACCACAGACGCGCGACGGGCGGCAAAACTTCTCCGCCGCGTGATCCCCACCAAGCATCGGACTTAGGACGGCGGGGAGTGCTTTTTTAGCAGCGCGCTTCTCCTGTTTCCGGTTTGTCGGCGCGCGTATAGTTAATCAGACGGCCAAAAGCTTGCGTTGATCGACGGAGGAACCATGATCAGCCCCCGCGCCGCTGACGATTTTGCGGTAATTCGCGCGCGTCTTGAAGAACTGCGCCGGGAGCGCGTGCGAGCGCCGGGGCAACCGGAGGCGCGATCGCCTTCGCCGCGGCCATATCAGACGTCAAGCGCAGTGACGCCGAATGCCCACCCGCGGCGTTTGCCGCCGGCGATCAGCGAGAAATTCTTCCGGTAACCCCAAGCCAAAGCTCACCGCTCAGCTCGCTGCGTTCTAATTGGTAATTCCGTGCGGTTCAGACGAAAGTTCACGCTCAGCATTGAGAACATCGTTTTCGAGTTCGTTCAGCCGCAGGAGCAGCGGAATCGTCCTCGGCACTTGGATCAGCCTGACCGCTTTTTTGATGGAAACCCAAACCAACTTGCGTTCGTGCATTTCAGGCCATTTCTTAAGTTGCTGTTGCACCCGCAAGAGAAAGACTTCGACAGGGCGGGACGCTTTTTTCCTGATGCCAATATTTTGACATAGCGATAAGAGCCGAGCGGGATCGGACCGATGATTATTCCCTTGAGGCCTGCTTCTTCGTAAGCCTCTTTTTCCGCGGCTTCGGCGGGTGTAGCACCACTATCGATGTTGCCCCTTGGGATGATCCACCGGCCCGTCTCGCGTGACGTCACGAGCAGCACCTGCAACTTGGACACCTCCAATAACCTGGCAGTTTTGACGAGTTTGTGATTCGATCGGCTGGGGGTCTGCGCTGGGGGCGGAGATGCGCGGTCAGGCGGGGTTTTTCGACATTGAGGAGCGGCTGCAGCAGCTCTCGGCCAAAGACGACAGCCTGGAGCGACTGAACGCGGTGATCGATTTCGAGCTGTTTCGGGCGGATCTGGAGCGAGCGGTGCCGCGTTCGGATCGCGCCAAAGGGGGCCGGCCGGCTTTTGATCACGTGCTGATGTTCAAGACGCTGATTCTGCAGGCCAGCCACAATCTGTCGGACGAGCGCGCCGAATATCTGATCCGAGACCGGCTGTCCTTCATGCGGTTTCTCGGTCTGGGGCTGGCCGACACGGTGCCGGACGCGAATACGATCTGGACCTTTCGCGAAGCGTTGACCCGGGCCAAAATCGCGGCCAAGCCGGCGATCGAGGTTCTGTTTGAGCGCTTTGACGCGGCGCTCGCGGCGGCCGGGTTTCTGGCGATGAGCGGCCAGATCATCGACGCCTCGATCGTCGCCGCGCCAAAGCAGCGCAACACCGATGGCGAGAAGCGTGACATCAAGCAAGGCCGCATTCCGCCGGCATGGGCGGACAAGCCGGCCAAGCTGCGCCAGAAGGATCGCGATGCGCGCTGGACGGTCAAGTACACCAAGGCCAAACCGAGCCCGGATGGCATACCGCGGGTTGATCTCGCAATCCCGGCCTTTGGTTATAAAAATCATCTCGGCATCGACCGCCGGCATCGCCTGATCCGCCGTTGGACGGTCACCGATGCCGCCCGCCACGACGGGGCGTTGCTGCCCGAGCTGATCGACAGAAACAATACCGCCAGCGACGTGTGGGCCGACACCGCCTACCGCTCAAAGGCCAATGAGGCGTTTCTCGCCGGCCGTGCTCTGCGCTCGCAGATCCACCACAAGAAACCCATGGGCCGGCCGATGCCACGCCGCACCGCCCGCGCCAATGCCCGCAAATCGGCGGTGCGCTCGGCGGTCGAGCACGTCTTCGCCCGCCAGAAGGGCCCCATGGCCCTGTTCATCCGCACCATCGGCCTCGCCCGAGCGACAACCAAGATCGGCTTGGCCAACCTCGTCTACAACATGCAGCGGATGGTCTGGCTGGCGGCCCAGACCGCACCAACCTGACCCAAAAACCTCGCTAACCCAGCCCGCCTGCGCCTCGCCACACCGATCGCCCAACAAACCGGTCGCGGCTCAGCCAATGTCCCGCCCGTCCCGACCAGACGACTCGGTTATTGGAGGTCTCCACTTGCCATCGAGGATGCGGTAGGCGATGACACCGGCTTGATGAAGTGTTTGGTTCGTCGCTTTCATCGGCCTCGAAGGCTGCGTTTGTCGTCATGGAAAGGGGATTGTTCTTATCACGCCATGTTGTAGCGAGGGCCTAACTTTGCGCTTCCCGTCTCCGTATTTCCGCACTCTACCCCAATTTAAGATTTCGCGAACGGAAGCGGCCCGACTATTGGCGAGCCCCCGGTCGTCATCGATCAGGTCGAGCGTGGCGAGTTCAGAAATATGCTTTACCATCCTCAATCCGGCCGCCGTGATCTAAGGGCTGTTGATGTCAGCACTGGGTGAAGGAATTAATAAGATGCAGAGGCGAGCCTCCCTGACCGGGGTCGAACTCGACCAACTCATGGCAGAGTTCGATGAGATCGAGAATGATATGGTCAACCTTAGCAACGTTCTCGGACTGGCCTATGGCCTCGACTGGTCTGGCCGCGGGCTACGGCTTGCCCAGTTGATCCGCGCCCTCAAAGTCAAGGTAGCGGACCACGTCCGACGGCGGGGCGGCTACGATCAACTTTGCTCCGATGACTGCGCGGTGTTTCAACGCGCGCAGGACAGGCGTTCGTGCAGCCCGCGCACGCCCTCAGCACTCGAAATGACAGTTAGAGAGCGGAGCGGACGGTACCCACGTTTTGAATTAAGGGACTACCAGAACGCCGCGCAGCCGCGCACGAAAAGCCGGCAAATTTCCTAGCCCCCTGCCGATTAAGGGGTTGCGCCTACCGTAAGTTATGACCGCAAAATCGCTGCGATGGTGTTATGGTCTCATGGCCCGCTGCCGTTATGCATCGGCGCGAAAACTCAGCTGGCGAGACGTGGTCTCGTACGGGACGGCCGTAGGCGCTCGCCGAGTGTTCCGCGCACCAGCGCGAGAGTCGCTATTGCCCCAACCAGTGCCAGCGCACCGGCGACGACGAAAGCGGTGTTAAAACTGCCGGTTGCGGCAACGACATAGCCGGTCACGATCGGCGCCAGTAGGCCGAAGGTATTGCCGCCCAGGACAAGAAAGGCGGTAGCCCGCCCGGCATCGCCGGGCGAGCGCAGCAAATCGGCGACTAGGGCGCCGTTGGCGGCCGGCCCGACATGGGCGGCCGACACCGCAATCGTGATCAGCGTGATGACTGCGGCGAGTGATTGGACAAACGGGATCCCCAGGCCCGCCGCCATAAACAGCAGACTGAGCGCAACTAGGTAGCGGCGGCTGCCCCCGTGCACCGCTTCGGCGGTCAGCATCCTGTCGCCGGCCCAATTGGCGACGACGCCGACAACTGTGGAGATCAGGAACGGGATCGCGGTGTAGATGCCGGAGTTCAAGATAGACAGGTGCCGCGCGGTTTGCAGATAATTCGGCAGCCAGGAAATGTAGAGATAGCCGGTATAGACGAGGCAGCCCTGGGAGATGAACAGGCCCCACATCGCCGGGCAGCGGATCAGCCCGAGATAGCCGACGCCGATGTGGCTCGGCGGCGTGATCCCGGCGTCGCGCCCGGCGAGGATGTGGTCGCGCTCGGCTCGGGGCAGCCACCCGGTCTTTTCCGGTGTCGACACCAGTGCCGCCCACACCGCTACCCAGACAAATCCGACCGCACCGGTGATGATGAAAGACCAGCGCCACGACAATGTCTCGATCAGCCAGGCGACGGCCGGCGCGCCGAGCGCAAGTCCGAGGGTGGACCCGCAAGAGATCGCGGCAATCGCCGTGCCGCGCTCGGTATAAGGCGACCACAACCGGACACTGCTATAGGAAATCGGAGCAAACGGCGCCTCGCCGACTCCGAGACCGAGCCGCACCATCAACATTGCCGCGAAGCTGCCGACCATTCCGGTCGCCATCTGCGCCGTCGACCATACCGCGGTCGCGACCGAGGCGACGACATGCGGGCCCCAGCGGTCGATCAGCCGCCCGCCCGGAAGCATCATCAGCACATAGGCCCACAGGAACGAGGAGAACAGATAACCGAGCGCGATCGGCGATAGCCCGAATTCGTGCGCGATCGGCTTGCCCGCAACCGACATGTTGACGCGATCGAGATAGGCAATGGCGCTGAACAGAAACAGCAGGAAAAAAACCCAATAGCGGCGGTGCGTCGCTCGCATCGATGCGTTCCTCCTTCTTTTTTCTCGTCGTCTGCGACAGCTCGCGGGTTGGCGTGGCCACGCCGCGGATATTCATAACCCAGAGAAGCGAATGTGCGGCCATTTGAGTAGTACCGGGGTTGCCGGCTCCCGAACCGCTGGGAACGAGAATTGGCGAGTTCGACCATTCGCCCCTCCGCCACCGATGCCTCTTAAACTATTGAATTGGCTATATTGTTGACCATGTCCTACACACCACAATATAACCCACAAATTTATTCGTGGATTGGCGTGAAGAGCGGCAGACTTGATCGCCATCGACCGGCGGCCTGGGAGGACTGCCGCCCGCCCGGCTCACCCTTCCTGGCGAGGGATCGGCTTCGGCATGCTCTTGCGGGCCATCGCTCGGATCGGCCCAGCGCCCCTAACCGATTAAAATTGCAGGCCCGCGGCTCTTTTCCCCTCACCCCTGGAGCGTGAGCCTCGTCGGTCGCAAGGGTGGTTCGCGCGTCACCGTGTTCGTGGTTTGTGCTGGGAGGGGCTACGATCAGAATCAGCAATCCCGCTGCAAAGATCGCAGAAAGCACCAAGTTTCACATAGCCGCCCTCCCTGATTAGGTCATCGCGACAGAATGGCTGGTGCGCGCGAGGAAGGCCAGCCCTCGCGCCAGATGCCCGCAGAAACGGGCCAAGCCACTTGTTTCTCACAAAAGGTCGAAGATTATCGACAAAGCGAAAGCGATGGCACCAAGTGCAGTACCGAAATACAGCGTCAGCACGAGGCCTTGCATTTTCGCCAGGATGGCCGTGGCAAGTTAATCTGACGCGAAGTACCCTGTCGAGACGCAACAATTACCGAATGGGGTGGTCGGGATCGTCGAAATCAACTTGAGGCGTGGCGAAGTCGCTTCCCCTCTTCCCTGATAGCCTGATCGGTCGGGGTCCCCGGCATTGGGCCGGCGAGCCGATCAAGGATGCTGCGGCTCGCAAGGGTGATCAGGTAATCGGCGCGATCAAGAGCGGCGGAGCAGAGCTGGACGCAGCAGCGGAACATGGCTCGTCAGTTTATCGGACGCATGTCCAAATCGCGTCAGGCCGATTTTCTTCATGCCGCTCTGCCCATAGTCGGCGTAGGCGACCTCTTGACCTTTGATTTGCTCGTAACACGATAGCGCCCTTTCAGATTTGCACAGCAAGGGGGAGTTTCTGCACCGGGAGCATGAAGGTTCCGTGAACGTCATAGGAACCCCGGCTCGGACTGGTGGTAATAACAAAAACAGAATGATTTCAATCGGTTAATTACATGCCTATTTTTTAGGCAATAGCGTCGGTGGTCCTATTCTACGGGCGCTTAGCTCTCGGCGGATCGAATTACCCACAGAGTTATCCACCAAACTAGTGGATGTTTACCAAATCCTAAATGATCGAGATTTGACACTTGCGTGGACGTAAAATGGACGCCCCAAGGATTTATTCGGTGTTATCAAGATGTTACAAATAATTGTTTTTTTACCAGTCAATTGCCTGCGATCGGAGCAGGGCCAGTTCCCCACTGGCAGTTAGCCGCCCGCTGGGCCGTTCGGCGCGGTCATACGGGCGGCTACCCTTACCCGGAGGATGAGAGGGCAGGTTATCAGAAATTGACCGAAAAGTGTGTAAACTAATGGTCAACCTTTCGGTTAATCACGGATTAACTAAACTTAGCTATTGCTGGGTCTCCCAGAGTGCAAAGGAGCTGGTGTGACCCGTAACCCCCTTCTTTCCGCCGCTGCCATCGTCGGTGCCTTGTATTCGTTTCCGTCTCTGGCTGACGGCTCGCGAACCTTACCTCAGCTCACCATGACCGATGCCTGCAGGGCTGTTGATGCCGCGCTGGCAGCACTGCCAAGTGTAAACGAAAACGTGGCGGTGGTGGATGCCGATGGCAGCCTTGTCTGCTTTAAACACCAGGATGGCGCGATCCATGCCGGCGTGCCGGGGGCCATTGGGAAGGCAGTCGCTTCCGCATTTTTCGGCATTTCGTCAGCACAGCTGAAGCAAAAAATGGGAGCTGCGGCGTGGGTAAGTTCTGAGGCCGGGGTGAAAAGCGCCGCGGTGGTTCCGGTTCCAACCCTGCCCGGCGTAGCCGCCGCAAGCCTGCCTGCTCCGATCTATTCCCAAGGGGCCAAGCCGATCATCCGTAGCGGCGTTGTGGATGGAGCAGTCGGCTGCGGAGGCGGTACAGCAGAGCAGGATGACACCTGCGCGACCGCAGGCGCGGAGGCCCTCGCACGATTGGACAAGAATAGCTAAGCTGGCCTACTCGATAAATGTCGAAAATATCCATGAACGTATCAGGGCTCTGTTGCAAATTGCCAGCTGTGGCGCGTGATGCTCCTGCGCGAGGTCGGGCGCGCGCTCACGCGGCCTTGAGCCGCTCACCGACCAGCTGGACGGCTTCGGTCAGCGCGCATGCGCCGAGGCCGAAGGCGCGCTCGACCAGACGCGCCTCGCCAAGGATGTCGCGCGTGAGGTTGAAGATCGCCGCCTGACCCTTGCGCAGCGGACGCATCACCTCAAAGCCCTTGATCGTCGCGTAGGCCGTTTTCATCGATTTGAAACCGCGCACCGGCCGAATCAGCTGCTTAAGCTTGCCGTGGTCGGCTTCGACGATGTTGTTCAGATACTTGATCTGCTGGTGCTGTGTGTCCTTCGGGCACTTGCCTTCGGCCTTCAGCTCGGCGAGGGCGGCGGCATAGGTCGGCGCTTTGTCGGTGTTGATGACCTCAGGCTGTTCCCAATCCTTCAGCCCCCTGAGAGCCTTGGGCAGCAAACGCTTCGCTGCCATCGTGTTCCGCCTCGGCGAGAGATAGAAGTCGATCGTGTTGCCCAGCTTGTCGACAGCTCGGTAGAGGTAAGACCACTTGCCGCGAACCTTCACGTAGGTCTCGTCGACCCGCCAGCGCGGCCGGCGCCAGTGCCAGCGCAACCGCTTCTCGATCTCGGGCGCGTACCTCTGCACCCATCGGTAGATGGTCGAGTGATCGACCGATACGCCGCGTTCGGTCATCATCTGCTCGAGATCGCGATAGCTGACGCCGTAACGGCAATACCAGCGCACCGCCCAGAGCACGATCTCACCCCCAAAGTGGCGCCCCTTGAAGTTCGACATGGTCCGGCCCCCTCGCTCGAGGCTTCAATCGCCGAGCGCCGAAGGCTTTGCAACAGAGCCATTTTGAGGCAGCGTGATGCAAGCGGGATATCCGACGTGACGCATACATCGGCAGCGGTGATGTGCTCCGCTATCCAATCATCAGCTGCGTCGGCGGTGTCCCCCACCATAACCATTCTCACAGTAGAGGCGCCTGGCGGCCGGATCGGTCGTGAGCCGTTGGAGACGATCAAACATCGACTTTCAGCCGCGCCGCGACGCGGTAGACCTCCTCCCGCACCGGGCGAGCGTCGCCATCGACGTAGATGTCGGTCAACCCGGGGCCCGCTTGGCGCTCGCCGCATTGCTGTCACTTAGCCATTGCCGCAGCTTTGACCATCGCCGCCTCGCTCCTGCTCCCCTGACCGCGATCGCCAACGCCTTTCGCTGGCCGACGAGCACGACCAGGCGCTTGCCGCGGGTCACGCCGGTATAGACCAGGTTCCGTTGCAGCATCGGGTAGTGCTGGGTCGTTAGCGGGATGACCACCGCTGGGTATTCCGAGCCCTGGCTTTTGTGGATTGTCGTCGCGTAAGCCAGCACCAGCTCGTCAAGTTCGCCAAAGCCATAGGTGACTTTGCGGCTGTCGAAGTCGGCGACGAGTTCGCTTTCCTCGATATCGATGCGTGAGACGATGCCGAGATCGCCGTTGTAGACGTCCTTGTCGTAATCGTTCTCGACCTGCATGACCTTGTCGCCGGGACAGAAGGTCCAACCGAAGCGTTCGATGCGGATCTCGCCGGGCGGGTTCAACACTTTCTGCAGCTCGATATTGAGCGAACGGGCGCCAAGACCGCTGCGGTTCATCGGGCACAGAACCTGGATATCGCGGATCGGATCGAGCCCGAAACGCTTCGGGATGCGCTCCTGCACGATCGTCAGCAGCTTGCGGACACCCCCTTCCGCGTCCGCCGCGTCGACAAAGTAGAAGTCACCGTTTTCGGTCCCGGCGAGATCAGGCATCAGACCCTGATTGATCCGGTGGGCGTTGGTGATGATGCGGCTCTCGGCGGCCTGGCGAAAGATTTCGGTCAAGCGCACGACCGGCACGGCACCCGAAGCGATGATGTCGGCCAGAACCTGCCCCGGCCCGACCGACGGCAATTGATCGACATCGCCGACGAGCAGCAGTCCGGCGCCTTCCGGCAGAGCCCGCAGCACCGCCCGCATTAGCGGCACATCGACCATCGAGGTCTCGTCGATCACAAGTAGATCACAGTCCAGAGGCTCGGTCTGGTCACGCCGGAAGCGGCCGGTTCTCGGATCGGTTTCGAGCAAGCGGTGGATCGTCTTCGCTTCGAGGCCGGTACTCTCGGATAGACGCTTTGCCGCGCGGCCGGTGGGAGCACAGAGCGCGATCGAGACGGCCTTGGCGATCAGGATCTTCAATAAGGAATTGACGAGCGTCGTCTTGCCAACCCTGGGGCCGCCGGTGATTACCATAACCTTTGAGAACAGTGCCGCCCGGAGCGCTGTTTTCTGGCTGTCGGCCAGCGCCAGCTTTGTCCGCTGCTCGACCCAGGGAATGGCCTTGTCGACATCAAACGCGGGCCAGGGCGGTTTTCCGACAGCCAGCCCCTTCAGTTTCTCGGCAATCTCCCGCTCGGCCCGGTAAAGACCAGCGAGAAAAACGCAGCGCCGGCCATCAAGATCGTCTGAGACGACGGCACCATCGTCCAGTTCGAGGCCCAACGCTGTTTCGACCAGCCCCATCGGAACTTCGAGCAGCTTTTCGGTGAGGGCAACGAGCTCTTGGGCCGGCAAACCGCAATGCCCTTCATCCATCGCTTCGGCGAGCGCGTAGGAGATCCCGGCACGGACACGGATCAGTGCGGTCTTTTCGATGCCGAGCTTGGCCGCGATCTGGTCGGCGGTGCGGAAACCGATGCCGCGGATATCGCGAGCCAAGCGGTAGGGGTTCTCCGAGATCAGCTGAACGGCGTCGGCGCCATAAGTCTTGTAGATGCGGACCGCCCGCGAGGTGCCCACACCATTGCTGTGCAGGAACAGCATGATCTCGCGGATGACCTTTTGCTCGGACCAGCCGGCGATGATGCGCTCGGCGCGCTTTGGACCGATTCCGGTCACCTCGCGCAGGCGGCCCGGTTCCTGGGCAATGACATCGAACACCGCCTCGCCAAAGACGCGCACCAGCTTTTTGGCATAGACCGGCCCGATACCGCGGATCATCCCGGAGCCGAGATATTTCTCGATCCCCTCGATCGTCGTCGGCACCGTCGCCTTGAGAAACGAGGCTCTGAACTGGATGCCGTGCGTGCGGTCGTTGACCCAAGCACCGCTCGCCTGAAAAAACTCGCCGGCCGACATCATCGCGGCGTAGCCGGTAACGGTGATTAGATCGCGTTGCCCGCGCTTTAACCCGCAGCACGCAAAACCCGTTCTCGTCGTTGTGGAAGGTCACGCGATCGACCAGACCGGCCAAGACCTCCATCTGCTTGCCGTTGACGCGCGCCACGGTCTCGCAAGAATCAGAAAATGGAGACGTCGATTTTTACTCCTGGCAATCATAGATAAAATCAGGGTCAAAATTAATGGTTTGCCAGAAGGGCTGCTGAGGCAGCTCCACTGTGCCATCTTATTTTCTTTAGGACCGATGAAGCCGATCAGCTTACGCATCGCCGAGGAACTAGATGTCCGCGAGCATCAGGTCGCAGCCGCTATCGCGTTGCTCGACGGCGGAGCAACGGTCCCGTTTGTTGCTCGCTATCGCAAGGAGGCGACCGGCGCACTCGACGACGCCCAGCTTCGTACGCTCGAGGAGCGGCTGAGCTATCTGCGCGAGCTCGAAGAACGTCGCACCGCAATCCTCGACAGTATCCGGAGCCAAGGCAAACTCGATACCGCGCTCGAGCAGGCGCTCAATGCAGCCGACAGCAAGGCGCGGCTCGAGGATCTCTATCTGCCCTTTCGGCCGAAACGGCGGACCAAGGCGCAAATCGCGCGCGAAGCCGGCCTCGAACCGCTGGCGGAGGTGCTGCTCGCGCGACCCGACCAAACCCCGGAGGAGATGGCTCGTCAGTATGTTGATGTGAGTAAGGGGATCGAGGATGCGACCGCCGCGCTCGACGGCGCCCGCGCGATATTGATCGAGCGTTTCGCCGAGGATGCCACGCTGATCGGGGCGCTGCGCGAGGAAGTTTGGTCGCGGGGCTGCCTCGCTTCGCGCGCTCGTCCCGGCAAGGCGGAGGCCGGTGCCAAGTTTGCCGACTACTTCGAGTTCAGTGAACCCCTCGCTAAATTGCCGTCGCACCGCACCCTCGCACTGTTTCGTGGCGAGAAGGAGGGGGTGCTTTCCCTGGAACTGGTGCCCGACCCGGCCGCACCTGAGCGAGGCGAACCGGACGGTTTTGAGCGGCAGATCGCGAACCGGTTCAAGATCGCAGACCGTGGCCGGCCGGGAGACCGCTGGCTCGTCGACACAGTTCGTATGGCCTGGCGGACCAGGATCCTGGCTCACATCCAAAGCGACCTGCGCCTTCGGCTCTGGCAAGCCGCGGAAGATGCCGCGGTGCGCGTGTTTGCCGGGAACCTGCGCGACCTGCTGCTGGCGGCCCCCGCGGGTGCGCGTCCGACGATGGGGCTGGATCCGGGATATCGGACCGGGGTCAAAGTCGCCGTCGTCGCTGGGACCGGGCAAGTCGCGGCAACCGCGACGATCTATCCGCATGAGCCACAGCGCCGTTGGGACGAATCAATTGCCCTGCTGGCGCGGCTTGCGGGTGAGCATCGAGCAGAACTGATCGCGATCGGCAACGGCACTGCCTCGCGTGAAACCGACCGGCTGGCTGGGGAGCTCATTCGGCTTCATCCCGAACTTGGGTTGACCAAAGTGATGGTATCGGAGGCCGGCGCCTCGGTCTATTCTGCCTCGGCTTTCGCCTCGCAAGAGTTGCCGGGATTGGACGTGTCGTTGCGCGGTGCAGTGTCGATCGCGCGGCGGCTTCAGGACCCGCTCGGCGAGCTCGTCAAGATCGAGCCGCAATCGATCGGCGTGGGCCAATATCAGCACGATCTCAGCGACGGCAAACTTGCTCGTTCCCTTAATGCGGTGGTCGAGGATTGCGTTAACGCCGTTGGGGTGGAGGTCAACACTGCTTCCGCGCCGCTGCTGTCGCGTGTCTCCGGTATCGGCGAAGCACTGGCGCGCAATATTGTCGATCATCGCGAGGCGCATGGTGCTTTTCGCTCCCGCATGGGCCTCAAAAAGGTGCCGCGGTTCGGGCCCAAGGCCTTTGAGCTGTCAGCAGGGTTCCTCCGCATCTCGAACGGCGACGATCCGCTCGATGCGTCTGGGGTACACCCGGAAGCCTATCCTGTGGTGCGGCGCATCCTCGCGGCGACCAAGAGCGAGCTGAAGAGGCTGATCGGCGCTACGTCGGTACTGCGTCAGCTTGAACCGGAGGCGTTCACCGATGCCGTGTTCGGGGTACCGACTGTAACCGACATCTTGCGTGAACTCGAAAAGCCCGGTCGGGATCCACGTCCGGCTTTCAAGACAGCAACGTTCCAGGAGGGCGTGGAAAAGATAGAGGATCTGAAGCTCGGCATGCTGCTCGAGGGTGTCGTGACCAATGTTGCGGCCTTCGGCGCATTTGTCGATGTCGGGGTCCACCAGGATGGGCTGGTGCACATCTCGGCAATGGCCAACGCTTACGTAAAGGACCCACGCGCGATTGCGAAGCCTGGTGATGTCGTCCGCGTGAAGGTGTTGGAGGTAGACCCGAAGCGCCGTCGCATCTCACTGACGATGCGGCTCGATGATCCTTCGCCAACGAGGCCCACAGCAGTACGCGCCGAACTCCGGCCCAACGGGATCACAGAGAACTTCCGGAACCGCCAAGACCGGAGCCGGCCGAAGCAACTCCGTGCCAGCAAGCGGCGACGCGATGGCCGAAGCATTTCGTCGAGCAAGGCTGACTGGCAAGACCCCAGGGCGTCACTAGTGCAGCGGACCACATTCGGCATTACTGCGAACCGCTTCACCTAGCTTGCGACTGCAAACCTGCATACCAGCCCGAGCCGAGAGAATAGGCTCGTAAGCACCCTTCAGCCGCCGATGACGTATTTTCCGTCTCTGCGGAAGACCCGGTTGCTTTTGGTCAGCGCCGTGAGGGCATTCGACACCGACTTCTCGGTGGATTTGTTCCCTTTGATACCCATCCGCTCAAAGATTTCGCCGCGGCTGAGACCGTTCGGTTGCTCCCCGATCATTTGTACGAGGGCGTCGCGCCTGGTTCCAACTTGCTGACGCGGGCGAGGCGTCGCCGCGGACTGCGTGATCGCCGCTCCGCTTCTTCCTGCTCCACGGGGCAGTCGAGTAGGGGTTGCCGCTTTGCCGGTCTTCACCGCCTCATAGGCGTCGATCGCCGCAAGCTCGCGACTGATCGCGTTGAGCTTGTCTTCCAGCTCCTTTTGCTGATTGAGGATCTCTTCGCGTTCGCGACCCAAACGCTCCCGCTCCCGCTGCATCACATCGGCAAACCTCATCTCGTCCATCGGGTAAGCTCCTCGCGAAGTCTAAGATCCTCCATAGATGCAGAACAGAAGAACAAAGTACAATCCTTCTACGCTATCTAGCGACAAACGTTCACTCGGCATCCGTGGATCGAGAGCACAGCAGAAACAGTCGGTCCGCGTCGCCTGGGTGTCTGGCTCGGCCCGCGCGCATGTCCTTTCTGCCCCCCTGATGATGTATCGCCTTCGCGCAGGGTGGATTAGATACCTTCGACGAGGCCAATTGGGCCAGAGCGAGACGCACCGGGCGCGGGCTGCTACCCTCTCATTAATTACGAATATGCGATCGTCTCGACCAAGCAGGCGAACCCGGCGATCGCCAAAGGAATCCGGAAATTCCTGCTCTGGGCAACCGCACCCGACGAAACCAACGAAAAATATCTCGAGCACGCCCACTTCATCGCGTTGCCGGCCCACATCTGGGTGTTGAGCCACGATCAGATCGAGCTGATCCATTAGATCGCCGGCCAGGGCCGGCAATCGATCGTATTGACCACGGTCAATGCAGTGGATGGCGGCTATGGTGAAGGGTTTCGGATGCCGGCCGTGTCGGGCGACAGATGAAAGTGGAGTGGCCTATTGCCTCACCGACCGATGTTACTGAGATTGCCGTGTCGTCGGCGGAGCGGGTCGTCCCCGAAGTCCATAGGGGGGACCCGCGCATCGCGGAGCGACCTTCGCGGGTCTGGCGCAGCGATGCGCGGGGGGTTCCTGTGGACCCTCGGGGGCGAGCCACGGTCGGACTAAGCTGCCGGCCGTACCGCCGCCCCGCCGATCGCGATGGTGCTTTCGATGATGATCCGGCGTGCTTGTTCCGCGCGCCACCGCTTAACGGCCCGCTGTACCGTCCGCAGGTGTTTGTCGGTGAAGCGGTCGGGATGCTGCGCTTTGATGCGTACCAGGATCGTGATCGCCGGCAAGCCGGGCTCCTCGGATAGCCAAGCGCTGATCTGCTCGCGCAAATCGTCAAGCATCGAACGACGGCGCGGCACCGGCTTCCGCCGCCGATAGGGGCGACGGTGGGTCGGGCGGCGCTCGCCTTCGTGCCAGGCGATCCGTAGTCCCGCGGCGAACCTGTCGAGATCAGCCGCAGGCTCCGGTTCGCGGGCACCCTCCAGACCACGCCGATCCACGCGTTTGCCGAGATCCGCCTGGGCCGCGCGGATTTTGGCGATCAGCATGACCGGATCGGAGACAGACTGCAGCCGGCGCAACTGTCCTTTGCTGACGTCATCGACTGCGGCATGTGCCAGGGCTCGAGCGCCAGGAACGGCTGGCGGATGGTAGCGCTTGATGACCCGCGCACCGATCCGGGTCTTTTGCCTCAGCTTGAACGATGGCTGGAACAGGTTAGTGTGCAAACGGGCAGCAGCGTAGAGCCGGGCGAGAGCCTGCGCCGACGCCAAGCCCTCCAGCCGGCCATAACCGACGAGCCGCCGCACGATCGCGCCGTTCTTTTGCTCGACCCAGGCCTGATCGTTCTTGCGGTAGGCACGCGAGCGCGTGACGTCCAGCCCCTTCTGCCGACACCAGGTGATCACCGGCTCGTTCATGAACAGGCCGTCATTGTCGAAGTCGACCCCGCGCAGCGGAAATGGGAACAGCTCCATAGCCGCGGTCAGTGCTTCGATCACGAGCGCACTGCTACGCGCGACCAATGGCAGACATTCGGTCCAGCCCGTCGCCACGTCGGTGAGCACCATCGTCTGCACAAAGCTGCCGGCTGCCGACGTGCCGCAATGCGCGACAAAGTCCACCTCGACGTACCCGGGCGGCGGGCCGTTCCAATCGCCAAACGTCCGCACCGGCACCGTTCGCCGGACCGCCGAGCTGAAGCCGGCCCGGTGCCGGCGCCCGCCGCGAGCAACCAGTCGGACTTCCGAAAGTAGTCGGTCGATGGTTGCCGCACTGATCGCTAGCAGTCGCGCACGAATTGCTTCGTCGATCGACAGCTGCCCGTGCCGCTCCAGCGCCGGGAGCAGGACCGGAATTATCGGCTTCAGCCGTTTCGAGCACAGCCGGTCCGAAGCCTCCCATAGCACGATCAGCGCCTGCTGAACTTCCGCCGTGTAGCGGCGATCGACGCGTCGGACCGCTGTGCCAACGGCGCCGGTCTTTGGCCGCAACAGCCGAATAGCGTGCTTCCGGTGGTAGCCGGTAACCGCGACAAACTCGTCGAGAATCTTCGTCCGTTCGACACGGCTGCTTGCCTGGTAGCGGTCCCCGATAGCCGCCACCAACTCCGCCTTCGTGGCCATGCTGACTTGCCCCACCATCCGCCACCTTCGAGTTCCCCCGTCGGTAGCATCGCCGCTGAGGCAACGGATTCAGCCGGTAACATTCAGGGTGAGGCAATGCGGGGTCCAGTTCCGGACGTCGCTTGACACGCCGGTCGTGAGCTATCCGCGCGTGCCGGAGGCTGGCGTCCGAAAGCCCCCCAGGAAGGAACCCGCGGGGGGCGAGGCGGGCGGCTTGCCGTCTATGGGGATTTGGCGGGGCGGCGGGTTGCGTAGGGGATGCGCTGGGTGGCGCGGTTGCCAGCGGATCGACGATCATGGTGGCGATTTTCTCGCCGCGGCGGTTGTCGATGGGGTGGTTTTGGCACGATCGACGGTGTTGCACGCGCAATCGGAGGTGCCAAGGTGACAGCGGTGCAATGCCGGAGGCGAGGTTTTCCGGCAGACGGGAGTTGTGAAGAGGCGGTAACGGGCGTCATGGCGTCGCGGCCCTGGGCCCGGCTGTTGGCGATGGCGGGGCGCGGGGTTCGCCGCCGCGCTCGAAGAACTCGACGATGATCATCCGACCGCCGCAAGAAGGGCATGGCGGGCGATGGTCCGCCGCGACGCCCGCGGTCGCGTCCACGGGGTCATGGTCTGCCGGCGGCACCATCGCCGAGACGGGCGCGGCGATCAGCTCTTTGACGCGCGCGATATTGGCCTTGCAGGTGGCGCTGGCGAGCAATCCGTAGTGACGGATGCGATGGAAGCCCTTTGGCAGAACGTGCAACAGAAAGCGTCTAATGAACTCGTCTGGCATCAGCGTCATCGTGCGAAACCGCGCCCGCCCGTTGCGGCGGTAGTCCTTGTAGCGGAAGGTCACGCCGCGCTCGTCGAGGGCGAGCGGGCGGCTGTTCGAGATGGCAACGCGATGGGTGTAGCGGGCGAGATAGGCGAGCACCGCCTCAGGTCCGGCGAAGGGCGGCTTGGCGTAGACGAACCAGTTCTTCTTCGCGAGTGGCGCGAGATGCGCGGCGAATGCCTCCTGGCGACGCAGGCCTTCGATCTCGCCAAAGAACGCCAGCCGGCCGGCCGCGTGGGCGTCGGCGAGCCCGGCCAGGAAGAGGCGTCGAAACAGGCGGGACAACACCCGCACCGGTAAAAGGAAGCCGGGTCGGCAGTGCACCCAGCGCGCGCCATCGAACGATGTTCCACCACCCGGCACGATCATATGGAGATGCGGATGGTGGGTCATCGCCGAGCCCCAGCTGTGGAGCACAGCGGTAGCGCCGATGCGAGCGCCGAGGTGCTTCGGATCGGCGGCGATCGTGAACAGCGTCTCGGTCGCCATGCGGAACAGCAGGTCATAGACCACCGCCTTGTTCTGGTAGGCGATCGGAGCGATCTCGGCCGGCAGCGTGAACACCAGATGAAAATAGCCGACCGGCAGCAGATCGGCCTCGCGGGCGGCGAGCCAGTCCCGCGCCGCCGCCCCCTGGCACTTTGGACAATGGCGGTTGCGGCAGGAGTTGTAGGCGATCCGGCTGTGGCCGCAATCCTCGCAGCGCTCGACATGGCCGCCGAGGGCAGCTGAGCGGCAGCTCTCGATGGCTGACATCACCTTGAGCTGGCCGAGGCTCAGATGCCCGGCATTGGCTCGGCGCCAGGCAGCGCCATGGCGATGGAAGATGTCTGCGACCTCCAGTCCTGGACGGCGCACGGCCGCCAGGCTACACCCCCGGTTCTCGGCCTCCCTTCGGTCAGCGGTGCGAGTCGGTCGAGTGGGCTGGTCACGGTGCGGATCGTGGTGTTGGCGACGCGCCTGTAAAGCGCCGTCGTGTCGAGCTTGGCGTGGCCAAGCAGCACCTGGATGACGCGGATGTCGGTATCCTGTTCCAGCAAGTGGGTGGCGAAGCTGTGCCGCAGCGTGTGCGGCGATACCCGCTTTTTGATCCCGGCGGCCTCGGCTGCGGCATGGACGGCGCGGTTGAGCTGGCGAGTCGAGAGCGGCTCGACCGGATTGCGGCCCGGAAACAGCCAGCCTCGCGGCAGCAATACGCCGCGGCGCCGGCCCTCCACCCACCGGGCACGCAGCAGATCGAGCAGCTGCGGCGACAGCATGGCGTGGCGATCCTTGCGCCCCTTACCCTGCTCGACCCGCAGCAGCATGCGCTCGGAATCGACGTCGCCGACCTTGAGCGCGACGACTTCGGAGACGCGCGGCCCAGCGCCGTACGCGGTGGCGAATGCCGCCTTGTACTTCGGCCCCGGCGCTGCCTGGAGCAGCAGCGTGAC
Organism: uncultured Alphaproteobacteria bacterium; assembly: GCA_963777435.1. Classification (GTDB taxonomy): domain Bacteria; phylum Pseudomonadota; class Alphaproteobacteria; order ATCC43930; family CGMCC-115725; genus AP-15. Next base: position 951,551 of record CAVZQT010000001.1, on the reverse strand, counting down.
TTCCTCGACGCTCAACACCGCCGGCAGCCGGCGTGGTTCGCGCACGACAGTGAGCCGCCGGGAAAGGTCCGGCCGGTCGAGGGTCACGGTGAAGAAAAAACGCAGCGCCGCGACCGCACTATTGATACTTGGCGGCTGCATGCCGTTCTGCGCCTGGTGGTGCTGGAAACGGCGCAGATCCTCCGCCGTGGCTGTGTCGGGAGACCGGCCGATAAAGGCCGCGAACACGCGGACGTTGCGAATGTAGTCGTTGCGCGTCTTCTCGCTGAAGCCGCGCACCCTCATGTCCTCGATCATGCGCGCCCGCAGCGCGCTGACGGGCCGGTCGGAAGGTCGCGAGGTCATCGGGGGCTCCTCTCTCAAGCCGAAGGTTGCTGGACCTTCGATGCTCGGGATCGGATCCCCCGCCAGTCACGCCTTACCGCTTATCTCCACCCAAAACGCACGGATCGTGACGCGCGCCCTTCCCGCGAGAGCGGGTTCGTTCTAGGGTCGGGTGCCGCCGAGCCTGTCGGCAATCGGTGGAGTCCGGTTTCGGCGCCGAGCTGCCGGTACGGCTACGTACGGCGGGTGGCTCAAGTTGTAGAGGGTTTCGGATGACGGCCCCATCATGAACCTATCCACGCGCACGGGGGCCGTTGTCCGAAAGCCTTCAGAGAAGGAACCCGCGGATGTCGTGCGGGACGGTGCCGCGGGCTCTATGGGGATTTCGACACGGCAGTCGATGATGCGGCCGCTGATGAGGTGTTGAGCGGCGCGGTCGTGAAGCCGGGCGGTGGTGGCGATGAGGCCGGAGTTGCCCGACAACAAGGGGCCGAGGCCGATCTGGGCGTTGCAGAACCCGGGCTAGGGCGAGCGCTGCCGCGGCCGGCCCTGGGCCAGCGAGACAGATCGGGATAGCCGCGGCGAATGGGATAGCCCGGGCTCATGAGGTGTCGATCCTGATGACGGCGGGCATCGTGGTCGAGCTATGTCGCGCCGGCTCGCTTGCCTCGAACACCTCGATGATGCGCATGGCCGAGCCGCAGCACGGGCACGGCTTAAGGGCCGTGGGCGGCTCGCAAGCGGTGTCCTCGGGCTCGGGGGCCGGCGGCGCGATGGCGAGCAGCTTGCGGGCGAGCGCGAGATTGTCGGCCTTCACGCCGCTCGCCAGCAGACCGTAGTGGCGGATGCGGTGGAAGCCACTGGGCAGCACGTGGATCAGCAACCGGCGGATGAACTCGTGCGCGTCGAGCGTCATCGTCTTGTAGCGGCCGGGTCCGTTGCTCCGATAGTCCCTGACCTTAAACGTCACCGTCTTGGCATCAGCCGCGATCAGGCGCCGGTTCGAGATCGCCACGCGATGCGTGTAGCGCGACAGATAGGCGAGCACCGCCTTGGGCCCGGCGAGCGGGCGCTTGGCGTAGACGTACCAGCGCGTTTTCTTGAGCGGCGCCAGATAAGCAGCGAATGCCTTGGTGTTGACGAGCGCGGCGTGCGTGCCGCGGAACATCAACCGGCCGGCGGCGTGTGCGGCAACGAGCTTCTCGATCATCAGCCTGCGGAAGAGCTTCGATAGCACGCGCACCGGCAGCAAGAAGTTGGGCCGTTTGGTGATCCACCGTAATCGAGCGAGCGAGATGCCGCCGCCCGGCACGATCATATGCACGTGCGGATGATGCATCATCGCCGATCCCCAGGTGTGCAGCACGGCGGTGATGCCGATGCTGGCGCCGAGATGCTTGGGGTCAGCCGCGATCGTCACCATTGTCTCGGCGGATGCCCGGAACAAGAGATCGTAGATCACCGCCTTGTTCTGATAGGCGATGTCGCCAATTGGCGCTGGCAGTGTGAAGACGACGTGGAAGTACGGCACGGGCAGCAGCTCCGCCGCGCGCGCCGCCATCCACTGACGCGCCGCCGCGCCCTGACCCTTCGGACAGTGTCGGTTGCGGCAGCTGTTGTAGGCGATGGCCGTATAGGCACACGCGTCGTTCTCGCAGCGTATGACGTGGCCGCCGAGGGCCGCCGTGCGGCAGCGCTCGATCGCGCTGATCACCTTGAGCTGGCCGAGGCTCACGTGACCGCGGTTGGCCTCGCGCCAGGCGGGCCCGTGGTCGCGCAAGATATCCGCGACCTCCAGGGCTTGACGGCCCACGCGGGACCGGCGTTATGCCGGCGGCCTGCTCCGTCGGCAGCGTCAGCCGATCAAGGGGGCTCATTACGGTGCGCAGCACGTTGGTGGCGACGTGGGTATAGCGGGCTGTGGTGTCCAGCTTGGCATAGCCCAGCAGCACTTGGATCACCCGCACGTCGATATCGCTCTCCAGCAGATGCGTGGCGAACGAGTGGCGCAGTGTATGCGGCGTGACCCAGCTGCCGAGCCCCGCGGCCTCGGCCGCCATATGGCAGACGCGGTTGAGCTGACGCACCGATATCGGCCGCAGCGGGTCCTGACCCGGGAACAGTCAGCCTCGCGACCGGCATTGCAACCACCATGCGCGCAGCAACGACAGAAGCTGCGGCGACAGCATGGCATGGCGATCCTTGCGGCCCTTGCCCATCTCGACACGGATCAGCATGCGCTTGGAATCGATATCGCCGACCCGCAGCATGACGACCTCGCCGCCGCGCAAACCGGCGCCGTAAGCAATGCTGAGCGCGGTCTTGTACTTCAGGCCGGGGCCGGGCGCGGCCTCGATCAGCCGAGCGACCTGCTCCGCAGCAAGTACCCGCGGCAGCTTGCGCGGATAGTGCGTGCGCGCCAGTTGATGGGCGAGGTCAGCGCGGCCGAGCGTGATGGTGAGGAAGAAGCGCAACGCCGAGGCCTGCGAGTTCATCTTCGGCGGCTGCGCACCCTGCTCGACCTGTGCGAGCTGAAAGCGGCGGATGTCGTCGCCGCTCGCGGTATCGGGGGAGCGGCCGAGAAATCGGGCAAAGGTCTCGATCTGCCGGATATACTCGTGCTGGGTCTTGTCGCTAAAGCTCCGGACCGTCATGTCCGCGATCATGCGGCGGCGAAGATCGCTGATCGGCTTGTCGTTCATCGGGGACTCCTGTCCTGAGGCTGGAGTGTTGGAACTCCCAATCCTCAGGACGGGACGCCCGCCCCGTCATCGTCTGTCAGTTTGGCACGGTCCTCGCCGCCTGCCCCGCTCCGCGCGCAGCGCCCTCCCGCGCGAGCGGGTTCGTTCTCTGCCCCTCAACGGCCGTTGCCGGCGCGAGAGATCAGCGCGAGGTCGGGTGGAAACGCGACATTCCCGATTTGCCGGAAATGTGAGGCCTCGGCTTTGAAAGCAGTGATCACGGCATGAAGTCGCGATACCCGACACGGTGCTTATTTCGGCGCTGCCGTGTGCGCCGAAGGGCAGAGGAATCCTCGTTAGTCATGGGCTGCCGGTCCTCGAGCCGAGGATCAACGCGTGGACCTAGCCGCAATAATTCATCGGGCTGGATGGCGGGATTGGCCGGCACGGTATAAACCGTTGTTTTCGTGTATGATTTGGGTGCTTAAGCCGGATCAACCTAAAGCAACGGAGTTCGCACCCGCGGTGGATGAAGGTACGGGGATTTTGCCGGGTTTGCCAGCGGTCGCGGGCAAGCCGGTTCACGTGGCGTTCGATGGCGGCCGGATGACCTCGGATGCCGGGGTATTGCTGCTGGCGGCGATTGACCAGCGGCTCGGGATCGCCGAACGGTTGGCCGATTGTATCGAAGACCCGCGCGCACCGGAGCGTGTGCGGCATGGGCCGGCGGAGATGATCCGCTACCGGGCGCTGCTGATCGCGGCGGGCTATCCCGATGGCAATGACTGCGACGCTCTCAAATCGGATCCCGCCTTCAAGATGGCAATCGAGCGGCTGCCCGAGAGTGGTGCTGATCTGTGCTCGTAGCCGACCATGCCTAAGGCACTCTACGAGAAGGTCTATTGTGCGAGATGGACTTGCTTCGGAAAAGTGGAGAGTTCCTGATGAGCGATGAGGAACTCGATAATGCAGCAGCGACGGTTTACGAAGGAATTTGAAGAGGAAGCGGTCCGCCTGGTGCAAACAAGCGGGCGCACGCAGCGTGAGATCGCCGCTGATCTGGGGATCAGGCTATCTACGCTGGTCCGCTGGATCGGGCGGGGCCGGGAACGGCGTGCTGGCGACCCGGCGGCACCGGTAGAGGGCGATGTCACGGCCGAGCTGAAACGGTTGCGCCGGGAGAACGAGATCCTCCGCCAGGAGCGGGACATCCTGAAGAAGGCCACCGCTTTTTTCGCCCGGGCGGGAAGTCGATGAGGTTTGCGCTCATCGATACGGCGAAAGCGGAATTCCCCATCCATCGTCTGTGCGGCGTGCTCGGGGTCAGCGAAAGCGGCTATTTTGCCTGGCAAGGTCGGCCAGCAAGCCGCCGCCAACGCGATGACATGGTGCTGCTGGCGCATGTCCGGGCGGCTTTTGCGCTGTCGAACGGCACCTATGGCAGCCCACGGATGACGCGGGAATTGCGGGACAGCGGCCTCACCGTCGGTCGCCGCCGGACGGCCCGTCTGATGCGGGAGAACGGGCTCAGGCTGGCCGAGCAAGAACCGGTGGCGGTGAAAGACAATGTGCTCGCCGAAACAGGATGAGCTTGCGTCGGCGCGCGGTCCGAGGGCGAGGGCCGTGCTTGTGCCATGCTAACGGGAGTGCTCACCGGCAATCAAATCTAGGACAAATTGTTCGGCCGTCTTGCGAAGCAATTCCTCCGTCATTTCGTCAAAATGTCGATGTCTATCTTTGAACACCATTTGGTTTGTTGAGGCGGTATTCGACATTGTCGACTTTCCGAATTCGCAGTTATACTCTCCTGGATCAAACCGTACTTCGAGACTGCCTTGCCGGCTAAATCCGTCATCTTCTGATAAATTCACATTGAGGGAAATTGCACCAGAGGCGTCGTTTTGTTGGTCCACCGTTTCCGCGAAGAAGCCGTTGGCCCCTAGGCGCGCAACAACCTCATCGAAAATAGGCCCGACCACCGTGGACTTAATTTGCGCGAACCGGATCCTGGCTTCTGCGACCGTCTTTTCTTGTTGGCTTTTGGCCGCCTCCGCACGCTCTCGATCTGCTTTCAGCTGCCGCAATGCTCGGTCGAGCTTTTCGTATGCCATCTCCGGCCTCTTGAGCGTCGTAAGATAAGAGCTGTTTCATCGGCGGCCTTGGCTCGCGGCGAGACGCGACTTACGCCTCCCCGTTGCGGTGACACCACCCTCTTTCGCTTTGGTGCGAGCCTCGTCGAATTCGTCGGCTCGTGGATTTCCGCCCATTTCCTAAACCCGCTCATCTTGGGCTCCATCAAAACGCCCATGATTGTCTCCTTTAAAATTTCGAGCTTAGAGTGCTTGATAGGTCGCGAATGCCGCGACCATCAGGACGACAAGAATGGGAATGACAAGGGGTGGAACAAACCAGGCAGTCATGGCGGTGCCCCTTTACTGCGCTGTGGGGTTTCATGGTTACGCTGAGCTCTCCAGAGTCCTGCCAAGCGTTTCGCCTCGGTGAGCTGGGCCGGCGTCAACCCCGTGGCGATCCGTTCGTACCCGGACCGAGCCTGGTGGCGGTGGATGCCCCACGAATTTTGGGTCGCAAGCAGAAACCAGGCACAAGCGTTCACGAAGTTTCCTGACGCATTCGGGTCATCGGCATAGAGCTCGGCAAGCCGACTCTGAGCGCGCGGCAATCCCTGTTCGGCGGCCGCCAGCAGCCATTTGATGGCCTCCGCTCTGTTGCCTTCGACGGCGTAGCCGTTGTCGTCCAAACGGCTGTCGGAGAGGACGCCGAGATTGAATTGCGCGTCGGCGTCGCCGCTTTCGGCAGCATGCCGGAGGTGCTTCATTGTGCTGGTTTCCATCGCATCCTCCTAGCCGGCTGGCGAAATCCCCATTCTTTAAAACCGCTACGCACCGCGGCGTTTTCGTCTTTAAAGAACGGCCGCGGCGCTCACCGAAGCGAAGCAGAACCGATCTCAGAAACTCGCTTCAGACAATGCGACGATGATATTGTCAAATGAGGTTTATTTTATCAAATGCAATGGGAGAGGTTTTCATTTAAGAATTATATTCGCAATTGGCGTCGGCCAGTTCAAGATAAGGGCTATCGCTACGCCATGATGGCTGTATTATTTCAGGTATTTTGTCGCTCCGGTTAGCACAAGCTGCCACGACGACAAGGATTGGGGAGAAGGGGCATGTCAATCGAGCTAACCAAAGACCCGAGAGGAACAATCGGCATGCCGGACCGCCCGGTTGAACTCGACAAGCATCGCGGTATGGCTGCCCAGAAATCAACCGAGCTACGCCGGCACCTCCACGAGGTCCAGGCCGATCAGATCGCCTTGCAGCGACGCCAAGAGGAATCCGAGAGTTATGCCGTCGCTGCGCCATCGGCGACTTGGCCCGAGGCCGCTGCAAAGGCGCGATATCTAATCCAGCTTTTTGCCGTCACGCCCGAGGCGCAAGACCCTCGCCGCCAGCAGCTGATTGCAGAGGTACTCGATGACCTCGCCCGACTGTCCAACTAGCCCGGTCCGGTCTGGAGGTGTCTGAGCGCTAGAGCCCGATCCCTCGACGTCGTCTTGCGTGAGCCGTACCCCGCGGAACCCCGCGGACGCCCGCGCGAGGCGCCGACTCACGACGCAGCGTCAACCGCTTTATTTAGGTTCCAACGGATCCGATTTGGCTGTTTCCTTGCAGATGGACGATCTCACCGGACGGCACTTGGGTCCCAGAATATCGTTGCAGCCAGTCTCGAGTGGCATCTCCTGCAGACGACCCCTTGCCGTAGAACACCTGACCCGTCGCCCTGATTTCTGCGCCGTGACCACGACATGATTCCACGGCCTGTCGTCTACCATTGGGCCCTCGACAGAAAACGTTCCCTTGTCCTTATCGGTGACGATTAGATAGAATGGCTGCTGGGACATAGTATCTTCTCCCCGCGCGACTGGCGAGCACGGTGGCGAGGATTCTCCGTCGCCGTAATTAGCTTCAAAGCGTCCCTGCGCGCGGAACCAGCCACGGTCGATGCGGCAGTTCGAGCGGCGCCATTACCACAGGGCCGGCATCCTCTTGCCCGAGGATGATACTGTCCGCACCGTCGCGAATTTGAACCTTGCGGCCGGAATCGTGCGCCTCGCACCATTTGTTAAAGCCACTTGCACGACTATCTGCCAATGAAATATTCATATATCACCCTCCTGTTGAGGCGCTTTGTTTAAACGATTTCATCTTTGTTAAGATGAATTCGGGGGAGACAATTTTATGCTTGTAAGCGACTAGCTCGATTACGCATGTGAAAATATTTCCATGTAGTTATGAGCTAGCTCGGCTCCGATTTATGAGCCTGCTGCCGTTGGATGATGCCAAGCACCCTAATCCACGACTTTGCCTGCGGGATCTGCGCGGCAAGCGCCGCAGCACGGGCCTTGCCCCGCACCACGGTGGCCGCTTGCCTCCCATGCACCTCGATCATGTCCCGAGCGAGCATCAGCTCATCGGGAGCATCGGTCATGGCCCATCACCGCAGTCGATCGAACGTATTCGACGATGACGAGAGGTGCCGCCTTAGCGAGCTCAGTAATCCATACCGCCCATGCCACCCATGCCACCTGGCGGCATCCCAGCAGCACCTTTGGGCTCTAGTCTGTCGCCAACCATCGCCTCCGTGGTGATCAACAACCCAGCGACCGAGGCGGCATCCTGTAGTGCTACCCGCACGACCTTGGTCGGATCGATGATCCCGGCGGCGACCATGTCTTTGTATTCGCCCGACTGCGCGTCAAAGCCGAAATTGGGGTCGTTCTTGTCGGTTAGCTTTCCGACCACGATCGAACCCTCGACGCCGGAATTCTCGGCGATCTGGCGTACCGGCGACTGGATGGCTCTACGGACGATGTCGATGCCGACCTTTTGGTCGTTGTTCGCGGGATTGAGCCCTGCCAGGATCTTGCTGGCAAACAGCAGCGCCACGCCGCCACCGGCTACGACCCCTTCCTCGACCGCCGCCTTAGTCGCATGCATGGCGTCGTCGACTCGGTCCTTGCGCTCCTTGACCTCGACCTCGCTGGCGCCTCCAACACGAATGACGGCCACGCCGCCGGCGAGCTTGGCCAAACGCTCCTGCAATTTCTCACGGTCGTAATCGGAGGTTGTCTCCTCGATTTGTGCCCGGATCTGATTGGTGCGCGCGATGATGTCTTCTTTCTTACCGGCGCCGTCGATGATCGTTGTGTTCTCCTTCTCGATCCGCACCCGCTTAGCGCGGCCGAGCATGTCAAGCGTCACGTTTTCGAGCTTGATGCCGAGGTCTTCCGAGATCACCTGACCCCCGGTCAGCACCCCGATGTCCTCGAGCATGGCCTTGCGCCGATCGCCGAAACCCGGCGCCTTGACTGCCGCCACCTTAAGGCCGCCGCGCAATTTGTTGACCACGAGTGTGGCGAGCGCCTCGCCTTCGATATCCTCGGCGACGATCAGCAAGGGCCGCGCACTTTGGACGACGGCTTCGAGAAGCGGAAGCAGCGTCTGCAGGCTGGAGAGCTTCTTTTCGTGCAGTAGGATGTAAGCATCTTCGAGTTCGGCGACCATCTTCTCCGCGTTGGTCACAAAATACGGGCTGATATAGCCGCGGTCGAATTGCATCCCCTCGACGACGTCGAGCTCAGTCTCCAGAGACTTGGCCTCCTCAACGGTAATCACCCCCTCGTTGCCGACCTTCTTCATGGCCTCGGCCAGCATCCGGCCGATCTCGGCGTCGCCGTTGGCGGAGATCGTGCCAACCTGCGCGATCTCGTCGTTGGTCGAGACCTTTTTCGAGCGCTGTTGAATATCCTTCACGACCGCATCGACCGCCATGTCGACGCCGCGCCTGAGATCCATCGGGTTCATCCCGGCGGCCACCGCCTTGACCCCTTCGCGCACCATCGCGTGGGCAAGAATTGTGGCCGTCGTCGTGCCGTCGCCGGCTTCCGTGCTGGTCTTGCTCGCCACCTCGCGCACCATCTGCGCGCCCATGTTCTCGAACTTGTCGCTGAGCTCGATCTCTTTTGCGACAGTGACGCCGTCCTTGGTAATCCGCGGCGCGCCATAGCTCTTGTCGAGGACGACGTTGCGGCCCTTGGGTCCCAACGTCACCCTGACCGCGTTGGCGAGTACGTCGATGCCGTGCAGCATGCGCTCGCGCGCATCGGTGCCGAGCCGAATATCTTTAGCAGCCATGATCGTTTCCTTTTCAACTCTTGTTGCTAGTGGCAGCGCCGCTGTCGACGATGCCCATGACGTCGGATTCCTTCATGATCATCAGGTCCTCGCCGTCGAGCTTGATCTCGGTCCCGGACCACTTGCCGAAGAGGACGCGATCGCCGCTCTTGACATCGAGCGGGTGCAGCCTGCCGTTCTCGTCGCGCGCGCCAGGGCCCACGGCGACGACCTCGCCCTCCATCGGCTTCTCCTGGGCCGTATCGGGGATGAAGATGCCGCCAGCGGTTTTTGCTTCCGGCTCAACACGACGGATCAGGATGCGGTCCTGTAATGGACGCAGCTTCATGGAGGCATCTCCTCGGACCAGAATTTGCGGGAAGGGCTGGCACAGTCGGAACGCGAGTGCCACGCGTATTCCGACACGTGGGAATCAGACCGGGAAATACAACCACCAGAAGTCTTACCAATTATTTTTGGCATAAATCTCCACAGGTTTTGTATTCTCGTAAAATGTGGCCGGAGCACCCAATCTCTATTCAATTTTTAATTCAGAAATCGGAGTTGAAAGCCTCGCCGTTCGCCTTTGGCTCCGGCGACAGAAGTCCATCCGCGCCGTGCCCGCCTCGTCGGCCTCCATCAACCAGCGGTCAACTCCGGCGGTTCGATGGCGGCTTCCCGAACGGCAGAAATCGGCGGATTTTGTTGAAAAAGTGGGCTTGTAGGCGCGAGCGGTTCGTGATTCCCGTCAATGGGGGTCGGGGGGGGGCCAATCGCAATGATGGGGCGACAAAATCAGGATCAGGCGAAGCTGTTCTACGAGTTTTGCTTTAGAGGATCGGGTTCCGGGCGAGCACCTGCTGCGGAAGATCGACCGGTTTCTCGATCTCGGTGGTCTGCGTCAGAAATTGGCGCCGTTCTATAGTACGAAGGGCGGCCCTCGATCGATCCGGAACTGATGATCCGCATGCTCGTCGTGGGCTATTGCTTTGGCATTCGCTCGGAACGGCGGCTGTGCGAGGAGATCGACCTCAACCTTGCCTATCGGTGGTTTTGCGGGCTCGGCCTGGAAGGCGACGCGCCTGATCACTCGACCTTCTCAAAGAACCGTCATGGCCGCTTCCGCGATAGCGATCTCCTGCGCGAACTGTTCGAGACGACAGTGCGGCGCTCCATCGCTGAAGGGCTTGTCGGCGGCGACGGCTTCACCGTCGACGCCAGCTTGATCAAGGCGGACGCGAACAAGCAGCGCTCCGCAGAAGCGTCGGAAGCAGTCGACTGGGACGCGATGGCGGCGACCCGTCGCTCGGTCACGGAGTATCTCGATACGCTGGACGCCGCCGCATGGGGCGCTGCCAGCGAGGTCAGGCCGAAGTTCATCTCGAAGTCAGACCCTGCCGCACAATGGACAGGAGCGCTCAAAGGGCATGCCTTCTTCGCCTACGCCGCCAACTACCTGATCGACCTCGACCACGCCATCATTATCGATGTTGAGGCGAGCCGCGCGATCCGGCAGGCAGAGGTCGGCGCGGCGCGCACCATGATCGATCGGGCCCAGGATCGCCTCGGCCTCTATCCCGAACGATTGGCCGCCGACAGCGCCTATGGCTCGGCCGAGATGCTCGACTGGCTGGTCCATGAGCGCGGGATCGAACCCCACATCCCAGTCTTCGACAACTCACAGCGCCAGGATGGGACCTTCGAACGGGCCGAGTTCACCTATGACCACAAGGCCGATGCCTATATCTGCCCCGCCGGGAAGGAACTCAGGCAACGCCAGAAAATCTATCGAAAGCCGCCCCCTCTCGTCGATGAAAACGGCATGATGCGCTATCGCGCCAGCAAGCTGGATTGCGAGTGCTGTCCGCTGAAGTCACGGCGTTGTCCGAATGCGCCTGCCCGTAAGATCTTGCGCTCGATCCATGAAGGCGCCCGCGACATGGCGCGCGCCATCTCGGCCACCGACACCTACGTCACCTCAAGGCGCCAACGAAAGAAAGTCGAGATGCTGTTCGCCCATCTCAAACGCATTCTGAAGCTCGATCGGCTGCGGCTGCGCGGGCCGAACGGCGCTCGCAACGAATTCCACCTTGCAGCGACGGCCCAAAACCTCAGGAATCGCCAAGCTCATCCCGATGCTAGAGCCAAGTCCAGCGTGAGGAGAGCTGGTCTCGTGCAACAACGCGCGATGATCAAAGCCGAAGCGCATTCGCCGCAGACTTCTTCAACAAAATCGGCGCATCTCGCCCATTGCCGGGCATCCGGGCTAGGTCAGCTTACTGAACCCGCAGCCGACGCTCAGCCTGCCGCAGGGATTGGTACTTATGCTCCTAACCGACCTTGCGCATAGATGGGTGCATTATCACAAACGGGCTCGCAACCGGTTCGAGATCGTACGCTGGCTCAGCGACGATGGGAGCGAGCAATATAGGAACGCTCGTCCTCAGCTCTCGAGAAAACCCAACGAAGCTCGATAAACGATGGCTCGCAAAGCTGGAACCGCCGACCTTCCGCTACACGGCGGACATGTACCGAAATGGCTCGCCGATCGGATGACCCGCCTGGGCACGATAATCAGCGAGGCAATCGTGCATCACTACGGGCGCGACGAACTGTTGCGGCGCCTCGCTCATCCGTTTTGGTTCCAATCGTTCGGCGCCGTAATGGGAATGGATTGGCACTCCTCGGGCATCACGACCAGCGTTATCGGGGCGCTGAAGCGCGGTCTCACGCCGCTCGGGGGCGAGTTGGGGATCCATGTCTGCGGCGGCCGCGGCAGGCATTCGCGGCAGACGCCGTGCGAGCTGGTCGCCATCGGCGATCGGGTCGGGTTTGACGGCGTTGGGCTGGCCAGAGCCAGCCGGCTCGTGGCCAAGGTCGACAGCGCCGCTATGCAGGACGGCTTCGATCTTTACCTGCACGGGTTTATCGTGACGGATGACGGCCGATGGGTCGTCGTACAGCAGGGAATGAACGGCGAGCGTCGGCAAGCGCGCCGGTACCATTGGCTGTCGGAAGGCTTGAAGAGTTTTGTCGAAGAGCCACACGCCGCGATCGACGGCCCGGGCCAGGGCGAGATCATCAACCTGACCGACCGGCGGGCCGCGGTCTCCCGCCAAACCCAGCTCGATCTGTTGCAATCGCTCGGTCCAGACGGGATCGCTCGCAAATTGCGAGAGGTGGAGGCTCCGGCCCGATCGCCACAGCCGCAACAGAGTCTGCTACCCCATTTGGTGATGCCGGCGCATCACGATGTGCGCCCGAGCGATGTGTTCGAACGACGCTTGCACGCGACGCTGGCGGCGGCGGCAGACCGGGCCCCGACGGATTTCTCGGAGCTGCTGCTGGTTGGGGGCGTCGGACCTCGGACCGTGCAGTCACTGGCGATGGTGGCCGAAGTAGTGCACGGCGCGCCATTCCGATTTGCCGATCCGGCGCGCTTCTCGTTTGCTCACGGCGGCAAGGACCGCCATCCGTTCCCGGTGCCGCTGCGGGTTTACGATGAGACCATCCGGGTACTGAAATCGGCAGTGCAGCAAGCAAAACTGGGGCGAGAGGAAGAACTTGGTGCAATCAAGCGACTGGACGACCAGGCGCGACAGCTGGAGCGCCATGCCTCTGGTCCTTGCGTGGCGGACCTGATCGCACAGGAGGAGCAGCGCTCGGCCTCCTATGACGGGCGCAGCGTCTTTGGCTGGGAACGCGATCAGATTCCGGCGAGAATCGGAAATATCGACCACGGTCTATGAGCCGCACCCCGAGATCGTACAATGCGGACCAGGTCCGCCGCCTCGGTGCAGCGACGATCGCGTATTACGATCGGTTTGCGCGGGCTTTCTGGGATGGTACGCAACACCACGATGTCAGCCAAAACTACCTGGCATTCCTCAATGTGATAGAGGGCGAGCCGCCTTATTCGATTCTTGATCTCGGTTGCGGACCCGGTCGCGATCTCAGTCACTTTAGATCCTTGGGGCATGAAGCCGTCGGGCTCGATGGGTCGCAGCAGTTCGTTGCCATGGCGCGCGCGCATTCAGGATGCGAGATCCTGCACCAGGATTTGCTTTCAATGCGATTACCGGAGAGCCGCTTTGATGGGATTTTTGCCAACGCCTCGCTGTTCCATGCCCCGAGCCAGGAATTGCCGAGGGTTCTGCTGGAACTGTTCAGAACGTTGAAGCCGCGCGGTATTCTGTTCTCGTCAAACCCGCGAGGAAACAACGAAGAGGGCTTCAGCGACGGCCGCTACGCCTGCTTCTTCGACCTCGACACCTGGCGCGATTACGTGACTTCGGCCGGTTTCGTCGAGCTGGAGCATTACTATCGCCCGCCTGGCCTACCGCGAGACAGGCAACCCTGGCTCGCGACCGTTTGGCGCAGGACATAGCGCGACACGCGGCGACATGCAGCTCCCGTTGCTCGCGCTACAGGACATCAGCCTGACCTTTGGGGTGGTGCCGCTGCTGTCCGGCGCGGCTCTGACCGTGACTGCCGGTGACAGGATCTGCCTAGTCGGCCGTAACGGTTCCGGAAAATCAACTTTGCTACGCATCGCTGCCGGACTGGTAGATCCCGATGCCGGAGAACGCTTCGCCCAGCCTGGTGCAACCATTCAATACCTGCCGCAGGAACCCGATTTGTACGGTTTCAGCTCCGTGCTCGATTATGTCGAGGCGGGGTTTGACGCCGCGGCGACCGACGGTCGCCACCGGGCGCTCTATCTGCTCAAGGAACTCGGCCTCTCAGGCGACGAGGACCCTTCGTCCTTGTCCGGCGGCGAGGCGCGCCGTGCCGCGCTGGCGCGTGCCATGGCGCCCTCGCCCGACGTTCTGCTGCTTGACGAGCCGACCAATCATCTCGACCTGCCCGGTATCCAGTGGCTGGAGCGGGAGCTGGCCGGGATGCGTTCCGGCATCGTGCTGATCAGCCATGACCGCCGGCTGCTCGAGCGGTTCGCGCGAAGCACGGTATGGCTGGACCGCGGCATCACCCGCATGCTGGACCAGGGTTTCGCGACATTCGAGGTGTGGCGCGACGCAATACTCGAACAGGAAACCAACGAACAGCACAAGCTCGGCCGCAAGATCGCGATGGAGGAGGACTGGCTGCGTTACGGCGTGACTGCGCGCCGCACGCGCAACCAGCGGCGGCTCGCCGAGTTGCACGCGCTGCGCCGCCGTCGCCGAGAGCACCGCGCCACGACAGGGGACGCCCGGCTCGAAGCGGCACAGGCCGATTTGTCCGGCCGCCTCGTCGCGACCGCGGAGGGCATCTCCAAAGCTTATGGCGATCAGCCGATCGTGCGGAAATTGTCAGTGCGGATCATGCGAGGCGACCGCGTCGGTATTGTCGGCCCGAACGGCGCCGGCAAGACCACCTTGCTGAGCCTGCTGACTGGGGTACTCGCCCCTGATGCCGGCGTAGTCCGCCTCGGCACCAACCTGGCAAAAGTCGTCCTCGACCAGCGGCGAGAGAGCCTCGACCCGCAACAAACCTTGGCCGACGCCTTGACCGGGAGCGGCGACACGGTAACAGTAGGCGGCCAAAGCCGGCATGTGATCGGCTACATGAAGGACTTCCTGTTTCGCCCCGAGCAAGCCCGCACTCCGGTTGGCGTTCTGTCCGGCGGCGAGCGGGCCAGGCTCACACTGGCACGCGCCTTCGCTCGACCGTCGAACCTGCTGGTGCTCGACGAGCCGACCAACGACCTCGATCTCGAGACGCTCGACCTGTTGCAGGAGAAACTGGCCGAGTATGTCGGCACGGTGCTGCTGGTCAGCCACGACCGTGACTTCCTCGATCGCGTCGTAACATCGGTCATTGCTCGCGAACACAACGGCCGCTGGATCGAGTACGCCGGCGGCTACACCGACATGCTCGCGCAGCGAGCAGCGGCACGGCCCGGCTCGCTGTCGGCCAAGGATCGGGCCGTCAAGCAATCTGCACCGGACAACCAACGTAAACGTTTGATGTCTCGCAATTTGCCTCGGATGAACTTTAATGATCAACGGACGCTGGAAACGCTGCCGGACCAGATCGCCGCGTTTCAGACGCAGATTGCGGAGCTGAATGCGATCCTGGCCGACCCGGATTTGTACGCACGCGATGCGGCGCAGTTCCGCGCTGCAATGGAGGTCCTCGCGATCGCGCGCGAAGAACTGGCGGCAGCCGAGGAGCGGTGGTTGAGACTAGAGATGCTCCGCGAGGAGATCGAAGCAGCCGGACCACGGTCCTGAGCGATACCGGCTTCGAACGTCATCGTTGCGCGGCCGCACGCCCTGAGCTAGCCCCGGGGAGCCGAAAGCCAGCATTCACGATCCCGTCTGTTTGACAGGCCCCACGAGCCGCGCTAGCACCGATCGATGCACGAGGAGACCCCCTCAGTGTTTGAGATCGCCGCCGCCGAGCTACGCGCGCTCGGGATCATCCTCGCGCGCTTGCCCGGCGAGTACCGGGTAAATTACCGCGACGGCACTGACGCGACCGTGCGGATCGCGTAGACACTCGTGGAGGCGATCGAAGTCGGCCACGGCATGGCGGGCGCCAGCTCTCGTTCTTTAACAGCGGCTGCGGATGTCAAGCTCCTTTACCTTTCCTGCCTTTTCAACGTGTGCGGCTTCCTCACGACATTACTCTGGCAGTGGCTTCGTCCTGAACCGGGCTCGGCGTTCTTTACGAGGTCAGCGCGATGGCTGCCGTCATCATGGGCTACGTCGGTGTGGCGCCTCATCGTTACCCACGCGGTGCCGAAGCCCGCGACGATCGCTGCGAGGTCGCCATTCCCATCGTCCCGGCCGGACGATCCGCTGCGTCGAGCGGATTCGGAAGGAGGCGAGCGCTAAGCCGCCGGCGGCTGGCTCCATTCGAACTCGGTGCCGTCGACCCAGATGCAATGCAGGATGACGGCAAGCTTGCTGTGTTTCGGCGTGGAAGATTGACCCCGGTATGGGGGTGATCGGCGTCCAATTTTGACCCCCTTTGCGATGTGATGCGCAGGCTGCCCGCCGGGGGATGGCGAGCGGGTGGCGGGGGATGCTGGTTGTGGAGACGATCGGCCGGATCCGGCGGGAGCATTTTGTCAAAGGCAAGTCGATCAAGGCGATCGTCCGCGAGCTGAAGGTGTCGCGGAACACGGTGCGCAAGGTGTTGCGTTCGGGCGCGACGGCTTTTGAGTACGGTCGCCAACTGCAGCCACAGCCGAGGTTGGGACCATGGCGCGACGATCTCGACCAGATGCTGGCGGCGAACGAGGCGAAGCCGGGGCGCGAGCGGCTGACGCTGATTCGGGTTTACGAGGAGCTGCGTGGCCTTGGCTATCGCGGCAGCTACGATGCGGTCCGCCGCTATGCGAAGCGATGGCGTATTGCGCGCGGGGCGGTGACGGCAGAGGCCTATGTGCCGCTGAGCCTTGCGCCGGGCGAGGCCTACCAATTTGACTGGAGCCACGAGGTCGTACTGATCAACGGGGTGACGGTGACGGTCAAGCTGGCGCATGTCCGGCTGTGCCACAGCCGCATGTTGTTCGTGCGAGCCTATCCGCGCGAGACCCAAGAGATGGTGTTCGACGCGCACAACCGCGCCTTCGCCTTTTTCAGGGGCACCTGCACGCGCGGCATCTATGACAACATGAAAACCGCGGTCGAGGCCGTGTTTATCGGCAAGGACCGCCAGTTCAACCGCCGCTTTCTGCGGATGTGCGGGCATTACCTGGTTGAGCCGACTGCCTGTACCCCGGCGGCGGGCTGGGAGAAGGGCCAGGTCGAGAACCAGGTCGGGCTGGTGCGCGAGCGTTTTTTTACGCCGCGACTGCGGGTGGCGAGCTACGAGGAGCTGAACGCCTGGCTGCTCGACCGCTGCGTTGCTTACGCCAAGGCACATCGGCATCCCGAGCTGGCCGACTGCACGATCTGGCAAGCCTTTGAGGCGGAGCGGCCGCAGCTGGTGCCGATTGCCGGCCCGTTCGACGGGTTCCACGCAACGCAAGCCGCGGTCTCGAAGACTTGCCTCATCCGGTTTGACAACAACAAGTACTCGGTCGCTTCGTGCGCCGTCGGCCGGCCGGTCGAGATCCAAGCCTATGCCGATCGCATCGTGATCCGCCAGGACGGCGCGATCGCCGGCCAACATGGGCGCCGCTTCGGTCGCGGCGAGACGATCTACGACCCCTGGCATTACGTGCCGGTACTGGCCAGAAAGCCCGGCGCGCTCAGAAACGGCGCCCCGTTCAAGGACTGGCTCTTGCCGGCTGGATTGGAGCGGGTACGGCGCCGGCTGAAGGGCTCCGACGATGGCGATCGCCAAATGGTCAAGGTTTTATCGGCGGTGCTGACCGACGGCCTCGCTGCGGTCGAGGCGGCTTGTGCCGAGGCGCTCGCCGAGGGTGTCAATTCCGCTGACGTCGTCCTCAATATCCTGGCGCGCCAGCGCGATCCTGGACCGTCGGCAACGATCTTGACCCCAGAGGCGCTGCGGCTACGACACGCGCCGATTGCCGATTGTGCCCGCTACGACCGCCTGCGCCGAGCATTGTGATGGAGCGGACCGACGTTCTCGAGCTGATGTCAAAGCTGAAGCTCTACGGCATGCGTGCGGCCTACGACGAGGTGATGGCGACCGCCATCAAGCGCCGGCACGAGCCGCCGCGCATTGTCGGCGATTTGCTCAGTGCCGAGATCGCCGAGAAGCAGGCACGCTCGATCAAGTACCAGCTGACCATTGCCAAATTGCCGCTGGCTAAGGACATCAATGACTTCGACTTTACTGGCACGCCGGTCAACGAGGCGCAAATCCGCGACTTGGCCAGTGGCGCCTTTCTCGCCGAGCAGCGCAATGCCGTGCTGATTGGTGGAACTGGTACGGGCAAAAGCCATCTGGCGATAGCCATTGCCCGGGCTTGCATCCGCCGGGGCGCCAGAGGCCGCTTCTACACCGTCGTCGACCTCGTCAACCGGCTGGAGGGCGAAGCCCGCGCCGGGCGCCAGGACCGCCTCGCCGAATATCTCACTCGCATGGACTTTATTGTCCTCGACGAACTCGGCTATCTGCCCTTCGCCCAGGCCGGCGGCCAGCTCCTCTTTCATCTGATCAGCCGGCTCTACGAGCGCACCTCGATCGTCGTCACAACCAACCTTGCTTTCGGCGAATGGCCGAGTGTCTTCAGCGACGCCAAGATGACGACGGCGCTGCTGGACCGATTGACCCATCACTGCGAAATCATCGAAACCGGGAACGAGAGCTGGCGGTTCAAACACCGCGCCTGAACCGCTGTACCACCCCGGGCTTGCCCCGGTGGGCAAACAGGCTACCTCCCACGCGCGTCGCTCCGTCGCTCGTAAGGGCACTACGCGACGCGCGCGGGGCCCTCCTGTTCGCTACCGGGACAACCCTGAACCCATGCCCGTCGGGGTCAATTTTGAACGCCTATCCAGGGTCAAACTTCGCCGCCGATTGACAAGCTTGCGAGCGACCGCAACCCGAGCCTTCTTTGACCCGACCCGCTTGGTTAGCCGTACACCCAGGCCTTTAGCCGCGACCAGCGCTCGATTTTGCCTGTAAGCACTGCGGCTGCCTCGAACAGGTAAGTTCGCACCAGGCCGTCACCGAGCTTGGAGATGCGCCCCGTCCAGTCCATTTCGCCCGATTGGTGTCGGCGTGGAGTCAGTCCCAGAAAGGCGCCTACATCCGCTGAGTGCCGGAATCGATGCGGATTGTCGATGCTGCCCTTGAAGGCCAGCGCGGTCAGTGCACCGACGCCGGGCACGGTCATCATCCTGCGCGTCGTCTCGTCACGGCGCGCCGTCGCGCGCAGCTGTCGCTCGTAGGTATTGATCTGCAACCGAAGCTCGCGAAGCAGGTGCAAGATCGGCTCGCATAATCGGTGCACGATGGGATCCCTCTCGCAGGCAATCTGGACGCGCCGCACGAAGCCGCGACCCGCCGTCGAGCCGAGCATGCAGCCGAACACCTTCATGATGTTGCGCAGCTGGTTCTCGAGTTGGCGCTTGGTGTCGACCAGCCGTTTACGGGCGAGCAGCATCGAGCGGGTATATTGGCTGTCGAGTGTTCGTGAATGCACCGACTTGAACCAGCCGACCCGCATCAAGTCGGCAAGCCCTCGGGCGTCGTTCTTGTCGGTCTTGTTGAGCCGCATCGACAGCGCGCGGTGCGCGTGGCGTGACTCCATATGAACGATAGGATGCCCCGCTTCGCGGAGCTGACGGCACAGCCAACTGCTCGACGTACCGGCCTCGATGCCGATCCGCTCAGCCTCAGGGGCGTGCCGACGCAGCGCGCGTGAGATCGCCGCCGGCGTCGATTTGGCCTTGCTCTCGTGCAGCACGGTCCCGCCGGCGTCCATGACGCAGATAATGGTGTACTCGACCGAAACGTCTAAGCCGACAAACTGGCCCACGGCACCCCTCCCTGCCTGATCACAGAGAGCGACCCTACGTCGGACCGGACAACGCAAGCGCCCGCTGTTACCCCATGTTGCCGGTTTCGATGATTTCGCAGTGATGGGTCAGGCGGTCAAGCAGCGGCGTGGTCATTTTGGTCGGGTCGATCAGAGATCGGTCATCCGCGCCGGGCATGGTGACAACCGGCTTACATCAACTCGGCAGCTCGCACGCACTCGACGGGGGTACAGGTCCGTTAATCGTCGGCGGCCGCGGTCAATGGGCGGCGCCGGGCCCCGCGCAGCAGCAGCAGGACGGGGAGCGTCGCCAGTGCTATCAGCATCATCAGCCGGAAATTGTCGAGATACGCGACCATCGCAGCCTGCCGCGTCACCTCGGCATTGAGCGCCGCGATGCCGCGTGGCGTCGACAGGCTGTACGGCGCCGCGAGGTATGGAGCCTGCGCCAACGGGTTGTCCGGCCGCAACCCCTCGACGAGGTACGAATGCGCGATCTGGGTTTTCTCCGCGAGGTTGGCGACGAGGACGCTGATGCCGATGCTGCCGCCGAGGTTACGCATCAGGCTGCGGATCGCCGTGCCCTGGGTCAGGATGTGGCGCGGCAGCGTCGACAGCGCCAGGATGTTGAGCGGCACCTGGGTGCAGCCGAGACCGAACCCTTGCAGCAGCCCGGAAATGATGACCGGCGCCATCCCCATCTGCAGCGAGAACTGGCTCATCTGCCACATCGACAGCGCGGTCAACGAAAAGCCGAAGCCGATGATCAGCCGGTTGTCGACCCGGATGATCAGTGGTGCCACAACGAACATCGCCGCCATGGCACCGAGGCCGCGCGGCATCGTCACAAAGCCGGTCGTCATCGCCGGATAGGCCATCAGGTTTTGCAGCATCGTCGACAACAGTGCGAGCGTCCCGGTCATGATCAGACCGCCGGCAAACATCAGCACCGTACCGGCAGTGAAATTGGAGCTCTTCAACAGGTCGCGGTTGAGGAACGACGGTCCGTCGGTCGTTACCGTGTGCACGGTGAACAGGTAGAGGCCGAGCCCCGCGATCGTCGTTTCGATCCAGATCTCGCTCGAATTGAACCAGTCCTTCAACTCGCCACGGTCGAGCAGCAACTGCAAGGCGCCAATCCCCAGGCTCAACGCGAGGAAGCCGACGATGTCGAACGGCTCGCGATGGATGTTGCGGGTGTGGCGGATGAAGACGAGGACGCCAAGCGTACACAACAGGCCGATCGGCAGGTTGATGTAGAACACCCAGCGCCAGCTGTAATCCTGGGTCAGCCAACCGCCGAGCGCCGGGCCCATGATCGGCCCGCAGATCGTGCCGACCCCGAACACCGCCATCGCCTGCCCGTGCCGCTCCGGCGGGTTGATCTGCAACAGGGTGGCTTGCGATAGCGGGATGAGGCCGGCTCCAGCGACCCCTTGCAGGGCGCGAAACGCCACCAGTTCGCCGAGACTGGTGGCGGCGCCGCACAGCGCCGAGGCGATGGTGAAGCCGATGATCGAGGCGAGGAATATGTATTTGATACCGAACCGGCCGGCGAGCCAGCCGGTCAGCGGCATCATGATCGCGGAGCACACGATGTAGGAGGTCAGGGTCCAGGCGACTTGGTCGAGGGAGGCGGAAAGGCTTCCTTGGATGTGCGGCAGGGCGACGTTGAGGATGGTATTGTCGAGGCCCTGCATGATGTTCGCCAGCATGATCGAGAGAGTGATCATGCCGCGGTTCGGAACCGGGGTGAACGCGTCGCCCCTCATCGATCGCCCTCGAAGCGCAAGCCACTCGCCGGATCGGTGGCTCTCTGTTCTTAATTCGCGCTGCGAGTGAGGATGGGCTCATGGCCGCGATCGAGTCATGTTTTCTTGGCAAAGGAGCCTTCGGCGCTGAGAAGACAGTCGATTGGCCAGGCAGCCCGGCAGGCAACTAAAACATGGAGCAACTGCAGTCGGCTGAAATCGGCGCAGGCCCTCCCCTCTTGCGTTAGCATGTATATCACCTATGAGTTGATCACGGTCTGTTTCGTAGGAACGAATTGGAGACGGGACGTCTGTCGTGGCCAGTGAATTTTTTTAGGGCCACACGGGAATCCAGAAGGGAAGGGGGGTCCTTCCGTTTACCCGGCCGTCCACGGATCGATCAGCGTAAGGCCGCAGTCCTCAAAATCTCCGATGCGCGGGTGACAACGCTCGCGCCCTTAGTGCGGGCGATCGCCGCGATCATCAGATCGGCCGTCGACGCCGGCCGCCCGGCGCGGCGGCGCGCTGAAAAGACGTCGGCGTAAGCAATTGCCGCTTCGCCGTCGAACGGCAGCCCGCGACCGGCAAAATCTTCGCCGAACATGGCCTTCGCCGCCGCTTCCAGACTCGAGCGTCGGCGGCCCTGGGGTAAAACGGCAATGCCGGAGAGGATTTCGGCCAGACAGATCGAAGTGGTGAACAACAATTCGGGCGTCTGCCCTGCGATCCACGCGGCGACCGTCGGCGCCGGATCTGACGCCATCGCATTAGACAGAACGTTCGTGTCGACGATGAACATCAATCAAAGCGCGGCGGATCGGGGACCGGCTCTCGCGGCGGAAGCTCAATATCATCGGCGCCGCCGAGCGGTGCAAAGCGCGCGCGGATACGCTCATACAAATTGAGTTCGGGCGGGCGCTCGGGTTCCTTTAAAGTCTCCTTGAGAATCTCTCGCAACTCGGCCTCCATCGAATGACCGTGTTGCGCGGCGCGGACGCGCAAGCGCTCTTTGAGAACCGCATCGACGTTGCGGATCGTCAGGGTGGCCATCGGGGTCTCGTCCAATTGCATGCCGTCATTATACACAAAGCCAGCGTTGAATGCAAAGACTGCGTTTCCCCTCGCGCCCAGGTTTATTCTTGAAAACAGATTTTTACGATACTTGGATAATTGGTACGATACTTGGATAATTGGGCAGAACGGCCGACCGCCGATCCCTCCCATTGGCGCCTTGGCTAGAGAAGGCCGAGGCTTGAGAGCTCGACGCGCAGCAATGCGGCCGAGGTGAAATGGATGCCGTGAATACCGAAATGATTGGCGGCCTCGGCATTGATCGGCACATCGTCGATGTAGACCGCGCGATGCGGATCGATCGCAAAGCGTTCAATCGCAATCTCGTAGATACGTGAGTCAGGCTTGATCACTCCGACTTCGCCCGACACGACAACCCCG
This sequence comes from uncultured Alphaproteobacteria bacterium, assembly GCA_963777435.1. Classification (GTDB taxonomy): domain Bacteria; phylum Pseudomonadota; class Alphaproteobacteria; order ATCC43930; family CGMCC-115725; genus AP-15. The sequence goes on along the minus strand of CAVZQT010000001.1, from coordinate 928,738 downwards.
CGCAGCCAGCTTAGAAATTCGAACCGCGCGACTGTTGGCGGATAGGTTTCGGCGGAGAAATTAGTAAGTCCATAAAGCGGAACGCCGCGCTGTTGCAGATCGGCGAGGATCTCGACGCTGCCGGCGATCGGGCCCGGCATCATCTCCTCAAACCGCACGCCGTAGGCATCGATCAACTGGACCTTGTCGGGATGCGCGGCTTTGAGCAGTCCGGCCCCCTCGGCAAAGCTGCGCCCCGCGTACTGGCAACGGTTCCAGTCATGCGTGCAGACCGTTGTGAGAAACGCCTCCATCGCCGCCTCGTCGCCAGAAAACAATTTGCGATAGAGGTGACGCGGCACGCCGCCGAGGTCGAAGATCACAATGTCCCGGCAGCTCTGTGGCATAAGGTTCAAGTTCTCCCTGTTATTTTTGATGGTCGAAATCGCGGCGGCTCAACGTTTTGAGCGGCCTAGATGGGCCGCCTAAAAATCACCGCCACTTCATTTTTCAAAATGAGCGACAACCCTTCTCAATAATAGTGCCCCATAGCAGCTGTCCGGTATGACCGAGCTTGATGCCGCGATTGCCTTGCGCGCCCGCGGCCCGGGATCGCAACGCGGGTCAGGATCGTTTTGCCGAGAGAAAACTCAGGCAATTCGCGCTCGGTGAGGTTGCCGGCGCCGATCAACCAATTGCGGAGAGCGGTAATGGCGGCGGTACTGCGGCTCGGCTGCGGAGCATAAAAGAAATATCCGGGCGTCTTCAGCACCGGCTCCGAAATTGGCGCCAGAAGGCGGCCGGCACGCAGCTCGTTGCTGATCAATGCCACGGGACCCATAACGACACTCAGGCCTTCGAGGGCCGCCTGGATGGCAAAATAGAAATGCTCGAAAACCTGCTCGCGCGCCGACTTCAACTCGGGGATACGGGCAGCGGCGAGCCATCGCGGCCACGCCGAACGCAATGTCGCGGCGTGCAGCAATGTATGCCGCTCGAGATCGGTTGGCGTTCGCAATGGGCAACTTGCCATCAAGTCGGGACTGAGGACCGGCAATCGCGCTTCGCCGAGGAACCGCTTGCCGATCCAGCCAGATGGCCGCGACGGTCCGGAGATCACCGCATCGACATCCATACGGAATTGCTCGTCCGGGGTACTCGCCGTAACAATCCGCAGTTCCAAATCGGGATATCACGCTGGAATTCGGGAAGGCGCGGGATTAGCCAGCGCATTGCAAAAGTCGGTAAAGCCGATACCCGAAGCAGCTGTGCGGCCGGCATGGGCTCGCGCAAGCGCTGAGATACGGCCGCCAGACAATCGAGCGCAGAGCCGGCTTCGGCGAGCAACTCCGCCCCCAGCTGCGTTGGCACCGCGTTTCGGCTAGTGCGCAAAAACAGCCGGATCCCGAGCCACTCTTCGAGCAGGCGAACCTGCCGGCTGACGGCACCATGGGTGACACTCAGCTCTTCTGCGGCACGCGTGAAGCTGCCGAGCCGGGCGGCGGCTTCGAAGGCTTTGATCGCATTTAACGGCGGCAGGCGAGGGCGGCCCATATCGTGAGTTTTTCTCACGGCGGCTGTCAGAACAAGTCGTTTGTCATCAGACCGTCATACTGCCAAACCGGTCTCAGACGTGCCGACTGCTTTTGGAGATGACATCGAGTTATGACGATCACCGCGTTCTCGACTGCGACCAACCCTGCTCGCAACCAGGCGCGCGTACTCTGGGTGGCCTGCGGCGCCCACGCTCTGCACGACGGCTTTACCGATACGCTCTATGTGCTGCTGCCATTGTGGCAGGCTCAATTCGCTTTGAGCTACGCCGCGATTGGCATCTTGCGGGCGCTTTATGCCGGCGTGATGGCAGGGTTGCAGGTGCCGGTCGCCGGGGCGGCGCAGCGGATTGGCGGCGCAAAACTACTCGCGGCCGGCACTGCGGCGGCGGCAGCGGCCTATTTCTTCCTCGGCGCGAGCTCCAGCGTTGCCATGCTGGCGATGGCACTTGTTCTTGGCGGCATTGGCTCGAGTACCCAGCACCCGATTGCCTCCAGCCTCGTCGCCGCAGCTTACGAGGGCCCTCGCTCGCGTGGGGCGCTTGGCACCTACAACTTTGCCGGCGACCTGGGGAAGATGGCGCTGCCCTCGCTCACCGCTTGCCTGATCGCGGTGATGTCTTGGCATTCAGCTGCGTCGATCATCGGCGTGGTCGGTCTCGTGGGAGCGACCGCCATCTTGCTGCTGCTGCGCTCCGGCCCGATGAAACCGGCCGCGCGTATACTTGCTAACCAACACGAGGTGGGGAAAGAGCGCGACCGCACCAGTCTGCTGCACAACGGGTTTCCCCTTTTACTGGCAATCGGCATCATCGACAGCGCGACCCGAATGGGGTTCCTGACCTTTCTGCCATTTCTGCTGCGAGCAAAAGGCGCGGGGGTCCCGGAAATCGGTGTCGCATTGACCCTGCTGTTCGCCGGGGGTGCTGCCGGCAAGCTTGTCTGCGGTTTCCTCGGGGCGCGCCTTGGGGTGTTGGCGACCGTGCTTTTGACCGAAGGTGCCACGGCAGCGGGCATTGTGGCGCTGCTGCCGTTGCCTTACGGCGCGGCGCTGGCACTGCTTCCGGTCATTGGCATGGCGCTCAATGGCACGTCATCCGTCCTCTACGGCACCGTGCCCGACCTCGTAACCGTACAGCAGCGCGAGAGGGCCTTTGGCATCTTTTACACCGGCACGATCGGCGCCGGCGCTTTATCTCCGGCTTTATACGGGCTTTTCGGCGACGCGATCGGCTTGACCCCGGCGATGCTGCTCGTTGCGATGGTCGTGCTGTAAACGCTGCCCTTGGCATGGCGGCTCACTCGGCTGCTGGATCGAACGCGTGAGGAACGGCTCGCCGATCGGAAGTGAAGCCGCGATGAGCACTCAGCTTCCCGCTCGTAATATCGCCATCCGCCCCTGCACGGAGGCCGACATTGCGACGATCACAGAGATCTACTCCCATCATGTTCTCCATGGGCTCGCTTCTTTCGAAGTTGAGCCTCCGAGCGAAAACGACATGCGCCAGCGGCGCCTCGATATTATCGCTGGTCGCTTTCCCTATCTCGTGGCCGAGCGGGCGGGTGAGGTTGTGGGTTACGCCTATGCTTCGCCCTACCGCTCAAGACCGGCTTATCGCCACACTGCGGAAAACTCAGTTTACCTGCACCCGGCTTGGACCGGTCGGGGTATCGGTCGACAGCTGATGTTGGCGTTGCTCGCAGAGTGCGAAGCAAAAGGGCTGCGGCAAATCGTGGCCGTCATTGGCGACAGCGCCAACAGCGCCTCGATCGCGCTACATCGGCGGCTCGGTTTTGCAACGGTCGGGACCATCCGTTGTGCGGGTTTCAAATTTGGACGCTGGGTCGATACCGTGCTGATGCAGCGATCGCTCGGGGCCGGCGATAGCACATTGCCGTGAGGAGCGGCGGGTTGTGACCGGGCGCATTATTGTCGTTGCGGCACTCGGTACCACCCAGACCATCGCCTGGGCTTCGAGCTATTACATGCCGGCTATACTAGCCGCGCCGATTGCCGCGGCACTGCACCTTTCAAGCAGCGTCTTTTTTGGTCTGTTTTCAGGAGCGTTGCTGCTGTCCGCTGTCATCGGTCCATCGGTCGGGCATCTGATCGACTACCATGGCGGGCGCGCCGTTCTCGCCGCCTCGAACCTGGTCATCGCCGCTGGTTTGATAATCCTCGCTGCTGCCCAGGGCGTCGCGGGACTCGTCATTGGCTGGACAGTGCTCGGGATCGGCATCGGTATGGGTCTTTACGATCCGGCCTTTGCCGCATTGACCTGGCTCTACGGCCGCGAGGCGCGCAGCGCGATCACCGGAATAACCTTGATCGCGGGCTTTGCCAGCACAATCGGTTGGCCATTGAGCGCCATCTTCCTGAACGAATGGGGCTGGCGCCCTGCCTGCCTGATCTGGGCCGGTCTGAATATGCTGCTCGCCGCCCCGTTAAACTGGCTGATCCTTCCGCGCCATGGCGCGCCACCCGCGCCGCCGCTGGAGGCAACGGAGTTGCCGGCGAGGGAACCGCCGCACGCGGCAATGCCGATCCTGGCGTTCTTTTTCGCCGCCACATGGTTCGTGCAGGGAGCGATGGCAGCGCATCTGCCGGGGTTGCTTCGGGCGGCGGGGGCGTCCTCGACAGCCGCAATCGCCGCTGCGGCGCTGGTCGGCCCGGCCCAGGTCGGCGCCCGCATCGTTGAGTTCAGCTTGTTACGTTCGTTCCACCCGATCTCGTCAGCGCGGATAGCATCGGTGTTGCATCCGATCGGTGCGGCAGTCGTGATCATGTTTGGCGCTCCGGGCATTATTGCTTTTGCGCTACTGCACGGCGCCGGCAACGGCATGATCACAATTGCCAAGGGGACCTTGCCGTTGGCCTTGTTCGGACCCCAGGGGTATGGGCGCCGCAACGGGCTCCTCTCTGTGCCTGCCCGAATACTTCAGTCGGCGGCCCCGTTTCTGTTTGGTCTGCTGCTCGAGCGCCTCGGCATCGCAGCTGTCGGCTTGTCAGCTGGCCTCTGTCTCGCGGCCTGTGGCTCGCTCTTCCTACTGCGCCCGCGCCGTGTCGCGACACACCCCATCACCGGTTCCGGCTAAGCAATAATTACTTGAGAATCGCGGGTGAAGCCGTCTCTTCCCAACGCAGGATGCTTAGCCGAGGCCAAATAGCACGCCAGCGCTCGACTTTCGCCTCGTAAATGGACCGTGTTATCTGCCTTTTGTTTGGTCTGACAACGAGGCCGAACAGATCGGCGAGGCCAAACGGTGCGCAGCATTCGAACGCGCCATGTATCCGGCGTACCCCGAGTGCTGTTGCAGTAGCGGGAAACGTTGCAATTGCATCGGCGCTGGAGGTGTAGCGCTCTATCGCATAACCGAAGCGCTGCTGGTACCAAAGATGGACCCGCGCCTCGTTCCTGACATCGAGCTTTATCGCCAGGTGTCCAAATAAATTACGCAGACGTCTCTCATGACCGGCTTCCGCGCCGGGTGACAGATCTTGGTCATCGAAGTAGATCAGGTCGACATCCTTGATGCCCAGCTCTGCGGGTTGTCCGCAAGCCAAATTCCAGATTGTCTGCGCGATGCAGCCAGCGACCAGCCAAGCGTCAGGCAGCGCGATCTCGTCGAATTTTTCAAGGATGTCCGCGACGCACCGGTTTTGGCGCAGAAACATGTGCAGCTCGTTCGCGCACTCCGGTCCCATTTGTGCCCCCTTATCAATTGTTGGTCGTTGCCCTCAAGGCTTCGATGCGACCATCTGCAAGCCGCCAGACGATATCTTGCGGCACCGGCAGTGACAGGGCCTCCCGGCGCGGCAGTCCGAGATAAGCCCCGCGGATCAAGCGTCCGGTCAGACCATGCGAAACCGCGACGAGGATGCCTTGCACCTCGGCCAGCCATGCCGCAACGCGGTTCACAGCCTGATCATAGGCCTCTCCGTTCGGCGCCCGAAAATACCAGTTAAAACGGTCGGAGCCGTGCAGCATGCCAGGCCAGCCCGCGTCGATATCTTTACGCGTAAGCCCGTCCCAAGAACCGATCGAGACTTCCCGGATGCGGGGCTCCCGGATTGGAGCGGCAACGGGGGCGTATTTCCGGATGATTTCCGCAGTTTCATCCGCGCGACCGAGGGGACTGACGTGCATCGTGACGCCTCGGTAGCCCTCCAAGACCCGGGCAAGCAGCATGCCGCATTGGCGTGCCTGCTCGTGCCCGTTCGGTGTGAGAGGGGAGTCCAGGCATCCCTTGAAAACGGCCGTGGGCATTCCATTCGGTTTCGCCGTGCCGAACCAGGTAAATTTCGACGCCCATCCTCTCTCCAAATCGACTGCTCGCGACCTCGCATCAAGTGTCGGCGAGGATTTCGTTTCGACGACGATGATGATTTCCGGTTCCGCCGCTGAATGCCTACTGGACTAGCTTTGCCATCGCAGTCGAGAGTTCGTGCATATCGGTAATGACCAGCGCTGCCCCACGCGCCAGCAGGCGATTTCCGTGTGCGGGCCCGCAATGGCTCCCGCCGCAGAACCCAATCGCGGTCATCCCGGCGGCGATTGCCGCCTCGATACCGAGCGGGCTGTCCTCGATCACAAGACACCGGTTCGGGGCGGTTGCGAGCTGCTGCGCGGCATAGAGGAACAGATCGGGCGCCGGTTTGCCGCGCACCACCATCGTCGCGCTGAACAAGGCTTCGCCAAACCTTGCCAGCAAGCCGGTCATCTCGAGTTTTCGGCGGATCTGTTCCGGCACGCTGCTCGACGCGACACAAACCGGCAGTCGCAGCAAATCGAGAGCCTCGGCAACGCCCGCGATAGCCACGAGGGAGTGGCCGAATCCGTTTTCGATCCTCGCGCCGACGCGCTCGGCATAGTAAGGCGGCAATGTGCGGCCCCACTCATGCTCGATGATACCGAGCATTTCGGCGTCGCTCATGCCGCAGAAACGCGCGAGCAGCTCCTCTTCGGTGATCGAATAGCCGCACTCGCTGAGAACCTCAGCATGGGCCTGATTGATGATCGGCTCGCTGTCGACCAATACCCCGTCGCAGTCGAAAATCACCAAAGCAAACCGGCTGCCAGCCATCCAAAACGAATCATAGATTGAAGGGAAACCCTTGGCCTAATAGCGAGTTTAGTCGGGCAGCCGAGGAGCCTCAAAATAAATGCGGTCTGCTTTCGATCGTTGGATTGCGCACATGCGCCGATATCGCCAGAGGCTTCCCGTCGCGGCCGGGGTGAGTTTTATAGTCGGCGTCGGTATGGCTGCTTTTGCCGTTGTCTTAGATCAATCTTCCCTAGTCCTGGGACTGATCGCCGGGATCGGCACCTTTTTCATGATCCTCTATCTCGGATAGCCGGGTCGCAGAATTGTTATGCGACTGCGGTGAAGCCGCTTCCCCAAAAACCGACGCAAGTTTGCCACGGCGTCCTTTGGCAGTTTCTCGGCCATCCCGAGCAGCGCTTGCCGGCGATCCATTTCGACCCACACTTCGGATGCAGCGATTTCGAGCTCGCTCCACACACCCCCAGATTGTAGATTAGGTCGACGCTCTCGCCAATGACTGCCGCACGCCTGCTGCGCACCGCCTCGATAACGACTTCGGTCGCTTCTTCGGCAACCTTTTGCGCCATCCGCGGCACACCCGCCGTAATCAGCCGGGCTGTGCGTGGACTGGGTTTTCGGCTGCCGCGTACCTCGGCAATTGCGTTTTCCAATTCCACGATCTGGTTGGGGACCGCGGTCTTGGGCAATTTATTTTTCTTCGGCCGCGCCATTCTTCCCCTCAGCGTCCTGTCTGAGCCGGCTCGACAGCAATTCGCCGCGTTTTTCCAGAACTGGATAGGCCGCTGACGCAACATGCGCGTTGATCCGCTTCATGTCCCGCTCTCCATCCGGCCGGCGCGAATGCGGGAGAAATACGCCTCGGTCGCGCGCGTTTCGAGATCGCGGAATACCTCTTTCTCGCCGAGCAATCCACGCGCGGCACGTACGTCGTCGGTCATAAACACCGCCGCGGCCGTGGGCACATTCAGCGCCAGGCGCTGCAGCGTTCCGCGGATCTCGCCGGTTCCCTCGCGCGAGAAGGAAAGGTTGCACCTCAGCCGCTTGGCGAGGTTTGCGGCGACGCCGCGCTCGACGATGTTGCCGGCATGTTCGAGGTTTGTCACAAAGGCCAGAATTTCCGACAACCGGCGATCGCCAGCCGCGTCAATGGCTTCGGGATCGAGCGAGGTCAGGTAGGCTTTCATCGCGCTGTTGAGGCGATCGAGCACATTATCGAGCCGCTTGATTTGGCGATACGCTTTCGGTCACCACGATCGAGGTCGTCGAGTGTCGCCCCAGCATAGTCTCGAGGACATCAGCCATGCGCAAGGCTTCGCGCGACGCCGCTGCAAGTGCGACTGCCGGAATTTCGAGTGCGGCCTGATCGAGATAAAGCGGACGCGACGAGTTGGCTGCCACCGCACGGGTCGGCAAAATCCATCTCAGCAACCGCGCCAGGGTCCCAATACTGGGAAGAACAGCGCCGCCATGACGATGTTGAAGAGGGTATGGAAATCGGCAACCGCGCGATAAGGGTCGGGCTCAAACACAATTCCCCTTAAAGGACCAGACGAAGGGTGCGAGCAAAGTGAGCGTCGATGCGGCAGTCCATAGCTATCCCTATGAATTGGTCCGGCTCTATGAATTGGTCCGGCGGCACCGGAAACCCGTGGTTCGAAATTTGAAGAATTTGCATCACCGGAATCCCTCGCAAAAAGGAGGTCGTTTTCGAGAGACGCAGGCGGTTCAGGTTAGGCCGGCTCCGAGCAAGATCAGCGCCAGCTTTCCAGAATGCGGGCGCAGACCGACCGGTCATGATCACCGGTGTGCGGAGCGGCAGCCAGAGCAGAATCCGCGCGCCTCGATAACCTGCCGCTCGACGGCGAAACCTCGTCCCTCGCCGAGCCGACGCAGGCTTCGCACGATTTCTTCGTCCTGGATCTCCTCGGTCGCGCCGCAATCCTCGCAGATCATGAATTGGCTCTCGTGGGGATGCTCGATATCACCGCAGGCGATGAACGCGCTCGACGTCTCGATCTTGTGGATCAGCTTGTGAGCGAGCAGAAAATCGAGCACGCGGTAAATGGTGGTCGGCCCGAGCTTGCCACGCCCGCGCTGCAATTCGGCGAGCAGCGCGTAGGCCCCGGTCGGCTGATCGGCCCGCAGGATCAGCTCCAGCACGCGCCGGCGGACCGGGGTCAGCCGCGCGTCGCGCATCGCGCAGATTCTTTGCGCTTGCTCCAGCGCGCTTTCGATTTGCCGAGGCGTCACGTTCGGGTCTCTTCGGAAGGTTCCAGTGACTAGGCCAGTTACTAACTACTAACGAAATGCCAAGCCGCCGATCGGCGCAAGAGCTTCACCGCGGAGCAGATTGCCGCTGGTGCCATTCGGAGAAACTCCGGGCTAACCAAGAGGGTTGCGGCCGAGTTAGCTGCGCTGGAGTTTCGGACGATGAAGGAATTGAGGGGTTTTGAGAGGGTCTGCGGGCGATGATAGATGTTAAATAACGTGCGCCGGAGCGAGCGGGCACGCGCTGGCGGGGTCGATTTCAACCTGCAACGTTGCGTGGCCGATGCAGTAGCGCGCGCTGAGCGTCTCATAGATTCCGATCAGAAAGGCGTCGCCGGGGTGGCCTCCCGGCATTACCAGATGCGCCGTTAGAGCGGTTTCGGTCGTGCTCATGCCCCAGACGTGCAGATCATGAACCGCGTGGACGCCCGGCTGGCCCGCGAGAAAAGCGCTAACCTTGACCGAGTTCAATGCCGGGAGGCATTGCGTTGAGGGACATGGCCGTGCTTCCAGACCGGAATGCCGAGCCGCCTCTCTTTCTCGCCAAAATTGCATAGATGCTGAGCACAGGAACTGAGCCCATCACGACGGCGATGGCGAACGGCAGGTGTGGGGATAGCGGCCGATCTCCCCTGCTTCTCTGATTGCGGTTTTCCCGTCAAGCGCCTCCGACTCTTTCGTTTCTTCTGGACGCCCAACTCGACATTCACGGCAAGCGGTCGTTCAAGCGATTGGCGCACCCTCCCATCCTGGCTAGATCGCCGTGTCGCCGGCGTTCACCTCCATTGTCGATGCTCCGCGAGGCTCGTGCTTCTCTTCGAGGTCGACGCCAAGTCGCCTCACGATGGGGTGCGAAGGCCGGACGCTGCAATCTTTATCGCGCACTCCATTCGGCCCGAAGGCCGCGTGCTGGACGTTATTCGCAGTCGTTCGAACCTCGTCCCCGCGGGACATCATTCGCCGGCAGGCGAAACTCTCGGCGACTTCTGCTTGTGACTATGCGACAGCGGCAGCCTGCTCGTGGCGCCAGCGGAACTCACTGCTGTCGCTCCACATGCGGTGTAGGATCACCGCCAGTTTGCGCGCGACTGCTACCGTCGCGCGGCGTAGTCCTCTTCGCTTGGCGACCGCCATGCCCCAGGATTTCAACACCGACCACCGGCTGACGCGGGTCGGCAGACTATGGGCGGCGACAAATAACGCCTCTCGGGCGAGCCGGTCGCCACTCTTGCTGATCGCGCCGTTGCGGTCGATTTCTCCGGAGGCGTACTTGCGCGGTGTCAGTCCGAGATGCGCGCCGACATCGCGGGATCGGACGAAGCGCGCCGGATCGTCGATTGCGGTCGCAAAGACCAACGCGGTCACCGCGCCGACCCCCGGCACTCCGAGGAGACGGCGGCATACCTGATGCGCTCGCACCGCCTTCAGCACCAACGCATGCAGCGCTTGGTATTGAAGCTGCAGCGCTTGGCGCGCCGTCAGCATCGGGCGCACCATTGCCTGCAACCGCGATCGATCGGCGGTCAGGTCGATCACCCGCGCTTCGAATGTCCTCGGCGTCACGCGACCGACCTTGAAGCCAAAAGCTTTGAGGGTGCCGCGTATTTCGTTCTCGAGCGCAATGCGGCTCGTCAGCAGCATCTTGCGATTGGTCAGCAGCAGGCGCAGCTCCTGGCTCTCGGTTGTCTTGATGTGCACCGCTGTGAACCAGCCGACGCGCATTGCCTGGGCGATCGCCCGAGCATCGTTACGGTCGGTCTTCACCGCCATCGCCGCGGTCGCGCCCTTCATGCGCCGGGTCTCAATGCACATTGCCGGTAACCCAGCAGCTTGCAGCTCGCTGCAGAGCCACGGCGACAACGGGCCGGCTTCCAGCCCAACACGCTCGATCGCTACGTTGACCGATCTCAGTCAAGTCACGATCGCTTCCGGTTCACTCTCCGCCTTGCCCTCGCGCAAGATCGTCCCAGTATCATCGACAACGCAGATGGCGGTTTCTGCCAGCGATACGTCCAAACCGACGAAATACGTCACGATTACCCCCTAGTGTTTTGCTGGTTACAAATCATCACGCCTATACTTGAATCAGCGGATAGAAGACCGCAATCACCCCATCTATATCACCTGCAAGTTGCTCACGGTCTGTTTCGTAGGAACGAATTGGAGACGGACGCCTGTCGTCGGCCCAGTGAAATTCTTGTGACCACAAAGGATCCGGAGGGAAGGGGTCCTTCCGTTTATCCGACCGTCCACGGATCGATCACTGTCAGGCCGCACCCGACAAACCCGCCACTGTCGCGCGTGGCGATGCTGGCGCCAGAGGCCAGCGCGGTCGCCGCGATCAGCGCGTCAAATTTCTCGATTGGATTCCCGGCCTGCCGCCGGGCCAGCACGATGTCGGGATACCGCGCTGCGGCCCGTGCCTCGAAGGGCAGGATCCGCCCGGCAAAATCCTCAGTGAACATTGCTTCGGCGGCCGCCGCCAATGCCGTGCGCCGCCGACCGTCGGGCAGGGCGCCAATGCCATAGAGGATTTCAGCTTGATTGACATACGTGGTGTAAAGCTGAGCGCGAGGTTGCGCGCCCACCCAGGCCAGCACTGCCGGATGCGGTTCGCCGCGCATCAGCTCCGAGATCACATTGGTGTCGACGACGATCATGAATCGAACGAGGGCGGCGCATCGACAAACTCATCCGGCGGCAACTCGAGATCGACGCCGCCGAGCGGCGCAAAGCGTCGGCGGATCGCCTCGGCCAGGTTCGGCTCCGGCTGATCGCGATCGCCGGCCACGGCTTCGCTGAGGATCGTCCGCGCCTCGGCTTCCATCGAACGGCCATGACGGGCGGCGCGCACGCGCAGCCGATCTTTGACCGCCGCGTCGACATTGCGGATCGTCAAGGTCGCCATTACTGTCTCGATCTGGCTCATGCTGTCATAATATACATTATGCTTGCGTTGTAGGCAAGTTACCTTAAAAAAGTACTGCGCGCCTCCTCCTCGCTTTCCGGTTTATTGTTGATGACAGATTTTATCGAGAACAGAGCGGCAGGGCGGGACCATGCAGGCGGTAAGACCCACAGCGGAGGCGGAGAGTTGGGCGGGCGGTCCCTGCCGCGCGGTATGATTGAATTTAGAAGTCCGGGCCCGGCCCGATGACCGCCCGAATACGCTTGGCAAGGAGGTCCGCCAATTCCTCCGCGTTTTTCCAAACCAAGGTGTTCAGATGCTTGATATCGAAGTGCACCTTGTCGATCTCGTCGGCGCGGCACGTTGGGACGACCGGAAGGGGTAGCCCGAGCGCAAACCCGGCCTCGAAATAGAACTTCGTTCTTTGCCCGGTATAATCCGCCACGACGAAGCGCGACCGCCGAATTTCAGCCATTATCTGGTCTGTAATCCCGACAAGAAACTCCTTCTCATCTATGCGCAACGAGATATAACCAGCCGCTCGTATTGCGGGCTCAAATCCGTTCGTCCAAGCCGTCCGCAACCCTGGGTCGAACGACATTGCGACGAACCCGAGTACCTAGTTCGAAACGGCGATCCCAGCTCCTCCGCAGCCATCATCCCCTTGACGGACAGAGCTGCTGAGGTTGCGCGCCTGGTTTTATTGTTTATCGGAGCATTTAGGTAGCCGTCTTCGATCAAGACAATTGCGGCGGTGTCGGGCGCCGCGGCATTGTGAACAAGCGGCCGCACTTCGTCCGCGTCTTTGCTGTAGCTCAGCCCTTGGATTTCGAGGTCCCGAAGAAGGTGCTAAGGTTTGTTTGTGCTCCGAGGTCGGGATACTTTCGAGCGATCACCGACAGTACTTTATTAGCGCGCTCTCGGAGACGCGGCAGCGAGCGTCGCGTGATGTTGCGCGCCATTTCTTGCGTGATCCGCACGGGCGAGATGCCGGCCGCGTTCTGCTCGCGAAGCCAGCCGGCGATCCGAACCTTGTCATTAGGCGTGTTCAGGTCCAGCCACCCGAGCGTGGTGTCGTAATCGAAGCTGCCACAGCGGGCGCAATGCCACTCTGGAAAGAAACTGTCAGGCACACGCTCAGATTGTTGTCCACAGATTTTGGATGGCCCTAGCGGAAGTGCTTGAATCTCGTTCTGTCCGAAGAAGACTGCGCAATGGGGACTTTATTCGGCTTGCGCCTACCTTCCGCGACGCAATCCTCGGCGCTGATCGCCGGACCGCGAGTGATAGAAGGTCACGACGACACCGTCAGCGACCACTACCTTCACCCCGCGCAGGCGCTCGATCTGCTGGATCGTAATTACATGATTCCGATTGTCTTTCAGTGTCGGAATTGCGGTCTGAGATACTGCGAGCAGTGCGGTATAGAGAGCAAAATGCGTTGTAGATCGTGTAACACAATTTCACTGAGAACAGGATACCCTCGTATTCCAAAAGATGTACTTACCCCGCCGAGCCAACCGAAGATTTAAACACCCTCCACGACCCTGTAACGACAGTCAAGCGCCTGTGGGCGTGTCCACTCGTAAGTACCGTTCGTAACTCGCGAAGACGCTATTGATGGGTCGAAGGGAAAAGAGAGTGAACGATAACGACAATATTTGTATCATTCATAGGGCTCTGACATGTGTTAGCTTTCCTGATGCGAAATTCTGATGCAGAATGCGGGCATAATTTACGGTTATGCCCGCGTTGTCTAATCGCGGCTTTCCCGTCAAGTAGGTCCTACTTCCTTCTGCTTGCCCTCGGATCGCGCTCTGCCGGTTCAGGGTTGTCTTCGCGGTCGGGGACGGTGCCGCTGCCGCACGATGATGTCCGATGGAGGACCTCACAATGTCAGCAAACGCGGTCTGTTCGCCGCGGCGGGCATATCGTGATGATCCTGACCACGTCCCCGGCAGGGACGTCTCTCCGCCAGGACAGGCGGAACCGCTATTTTCGCTCCTATTGGTACGACGCAATCATAGGATTCCATTTGGGGCGGTCTGTGCGACGATACTCGATGCGCGAAGGGATCAGCATCGAAGTGAGTGCCGCCGACTGTGAGCGATTGGCCGCGGTGGTGGCGGATCGCAACAGTCCGCAAAAACATGTGTGGCGGGCGCGGATCATTTTGGCGACCGCGGAGGGCTGCGGTACGGCCGAGATCATGCGCCGCGCCGGAGTATCGAAGCCGTGCGTGTGGCGCTGGCAGGAGCGCTTCATGCGCGAAGGGGTGGCCGGCCTGCTGCACGACAAGACGCGCAAACCGGGTTTGCCGCCGACGCCTGCGGCGGTGATTGACCGAGTGGTCGAGTTGACATTGGCGGAGCCGCCAGGCGAGACAACCCACTGGACCGGCCGGGCGATGGCCGCGGTCACCGGCCTCTCGCTACGTTCAGTGCAGCGGATCTGGGCGGCGCACGGTCTGCAGCCGCACCGAGTTCGGCGTTTCAAGCTGTCGCAAGATCCGGCATTTGCCGCCAAATTGCGCGACGTGGTCGGGCTCTATCTCGACCCGCCGGCCCACAGTCTGGTGCTGTCGGTCGACGAGAAGTCGCAAATTCAGAGCCTGCCCCTGGCCCGAACAGGGGCCCTCGACCGCACCCAGCCCGGCTTGCCGATCAAGAAGGGTCGGGCCGGGACAATGACCCGTGATTACATCCGCAATAGCCTGCCCCCGCGAAAGCGGGGGGCACGACGACGCTGTTCGCGGCGCTCAATGTCCTCGATGGCTCGGTCATCGGCCAATGCATGGCGCGCCACCGCCACCAGGAATTCATCCGCTTCCTCAATCGGGTCGAGGCCGTTGTCCCGGCCGGCAAGCTTGTCCACGTTGTTCTCGACAACTACGCCGTTCACAAACATCCCAAGGTCCGCGCCCGGCTCGCTCGTCACCCACGCTGGACGTTTCACTTCACCCCAACCTCGTGCTCCTGGGCCAATGCCGTTGAAGGCTTTTTTGCCACCCTCACCCGCCGGCGGTTGCAGCGTGGCGTCTTCCGCTCGCTGGTCGATCTGCAAGCCGCGATCAACCGCTATCTCGGCGAGCATAACCGCAAACCCAAGCCCTTCCTCTGGACCGCCGATCCCGACCGCATCATCGAAAAAGTCAACCGCGGGCACCAAGTGATCGCGTCAGACCACTACCGGCCTCACCCCAACCACAGGAGACTGAACATGGGCTGGCTCTATCAGCGCGACCCCGTCGACGACCCCGTTACCTATCTGATGGCCAAGTACAATTACGACTGCGATACCCACACATTGCAGACGCTCGACGGCGCCCGCGTCGGTAACACGGTCTATGTCGCCCGTCAAATCAACCGTGAAGCAACCGGCCAAGCTTTTGTCTTTGCGGGTGTCATTCTGATCTCCAACACCAAAAAACACGGCTTTGGTTACAAGGACCAGGACGAGATCATGGGGCCGCACCAATACGCCTGCCTCAACCGCATCATGCGCCTCCTATCGCCGATCGCCGATCTGCCCCACCCCGGCTACGCCGCCGACTGGCGGGCCGGCGTGGCCGCCTACAAGAATAAACAGCGCGAACGGCGGGAACTATGTCGATCGCTCCGCGTCGGCAGCACCGTCACCTTCCCCGCCGACGTACGCTTCCCGGGCGGCAATATCGCAAGCCGGTTCATTGTCGCCCGGTTCCGCCGCAAGACGCCGATCTTCTTCTCTCTCGACGGACCTGAATTTTACTGCCGCCTGCAGCCCGCGACCCTAGCCGCCGGGACCATCACCCATCCCCAAACTTCCGAGCCCGGTACGCCAGCTGTTTGAGCACGCGCTGCCAATTCCAATAACCAACAACAAGGGAGATCACGCCATGACAAAGTCCTATCGAGCCGAGTTCTTCACCACTGCGGATTATGCGGTCCGCGATTTCATAGCCGGCACGCCGCAACAGGCGCTGCAGATGGCGCGTGAGTATTACGACGATAATCTCGTGGAACTCGATTTTCGCAGCTACGACGACAATTCCGGCCTCGATCAAATCCAGATTTGGGATCCCGAGCGTGGCACGCTCGCCTCGTGGGAAAGCGACGACTACCGCCTGCGTAAGGCCGCGCCGGACTTGCTGACCGCGCTGCAAGATCAGACCGAAGCCGCAAAAGCCGTCATCGACAATTGGGAAAAGGGCGATCTCGCCGCCGCGGTGCGCGACCTCGCTGCGTCGATGTCGGAGGCCGATGCCGCAATCAGCAAAGCCGTTCCGGCGCTCGATATACTGCCAGATACCGGATGATATACTCTCGTCTATTAAGACATCGAACTTCTTCCACATTAAAAACAGGAGGCGCCAATGATCAAATTCAAATCCCGTATTGAAGAGCCGCGCTCGGTTTACAGCCATGCGATCCACGGCAATGTCATCGCCATTACCGATCACGGCCAAGGCAGAACCGTCAGCAATGATGCCGCAAACGTCATTGACGACCTGACCCGGCAAGGCTTCGATCTCTCGCGGTACCGCGTGATCTACAAGGACACCCGCGGCATCTGGGATCAAATCCTGGTTGACCGCACCGGCCATTTCGCCGGCTTCAGCAGCATCAACGAGCGCGATCTTGCGGCGGCGCTCGGCAAGGTGACCGGCATTAAAGAACCGCACCGTTAAACAACGTCATTATCCATTTTTGGAGGCAGCCATGACGCCGCTTTAAAAAGCTGTAACGCGCCGCAGCGAGGAACGGTACCGCGACCGCTCCAAATTCCGCCGCATCGTCGTCACCCTGTACCCGGCCGGCTTTATCGGCCTCCGGCTCGAGAAGTGCTGCCACGAAGAAACACTCTCCATCCGTGCAGCTTTTGAAACTCCCGTACAGAGCCGCGTGCTGCGCGAGCGGACCGAACGGCGCAAAGGCAAGCCGTGCCTCGCGCGGCGCAGCCGTCTCTGAAGTTTCGAGAGTGAGAGTGTGATTACCGGGATCGGCGCGCAGACGCTGATCCAGGCGTCGGTCGACCACAGCATGTCGGGCCGGGTGATGGCGCTCTACGGCATGATCTTCCGCGCCGGGCCGTCGCTCGGCGCGGTGGCGATGGGCACTGCGAGCACGCATTTCGGCCTGCGTTCCCCGCTGGCGATCGGCGCGGTGTTGTCGATCGGCTTCCTGGCGCTGACCCTGACGCGACGCAAGGCGATCGCCGCTGCACTCGAAGCCCCGGCGCCGGCGGTTGAAGTCGGTGAGGCGGCCGCAATCGGCTAAGGATCGAACCTCATGGGTCCGTCGCGGTCGAGTCGAACGGTCGGAGTTCGGCGCGAATTCGCTATTTTGTGCCCAATTCTAAAGCGCGTGGCCAATCAATGCGACTGAACCTGGCCTACGCCGATGATCACCGTCGCAGCGAGCGGCTCTTGCGGTTAAGCCGCCAGCCTCTGCCGCGCGCTGTCCTTGATCATTTGGGCACCCTTCTCGGCGATCATTATCGTCGGCGCGTTAGTGTTCGTCGAGCTGACCGCTGGCATCACCGAGGCGTCAACAATCCGCAGCGCCTCAAGCCCATGAACCCGGAGCTGGTCATCGACGACCGACATGCCGTGATTGCCCATCATGCACGAGCAGCTCGCGTGGTAGACGGTCGAGCCGTTCGAGCGCGCGTAATCGAGCAGCTCGTCGTCGCTCTGCACGCCCGGTCCCGGCAAGCTTTCCTCGATGATGTGTTCGGCGAGCGCCGGTGCGGCGAACAGGCGCCGCAAAAATTTGAGCCCACCGACGATCGCGCGCTGATCGGTGTCCTCGGCGAGGTAACGTGGGTTGATCGCAGGCTGGTCGTGAGGGTCGGGCGTGCGGACCAGCACATGGCCGCGCGACAGCGGCCGCATTTGCCACGGTCCGCCGGTAATACCCGGCCGGTCATCGAGCTTGCGGATCAGGCCTGGTTTATAGCTCGCCGGCGCGAACACGCATTGAACGTCGGGAGTGGCCGACTCGGGCAAGACCTTGACGGATGCGGCGCAAAGCGAAGCGCCAAAGGTCATCATACCCTTGCCCTGGACAAGATAGCGGATGATCTCGTTGGCGAAGCCGAGCCCGCGGGCGCGCTCGTTGAGGGTTTCGAGGCCGCGGACGTAGCAAGACAAGCGCGCAATGTAGTGGTCCTGGAAATTCTGGCCGACGCCGGGCAGAGAATGCTGCACCGCAATACCGGCTCTCTGCAGCACCTCGGGCCCGCCGACGCCCGATAGCTGCAGCAGATGCGGCGAGCCGATTGCGCCGGCTGAAAGAATAACTTCGCACGCTGCGTCGACGCGCTCGATGCCCGGCTGGCGAGAGAACTCGACCCCCACTGCCCGCTTGCCGTTGAACACAACCCGGCGCACCAGCGCGTTGGTGACAATCTGTAGATTGGGACGCCTTCTCGCCGGGCGCAGATACGTCACGGCAGCGCTGGCGCGCCGGCGCCCGCCCCGGGTCTGCTGGCACCAGCCGATCGAGTCTCCGGCGCCACGCGGCAGGTTGTTGATGTCAGGTCGGAATTCGAGACCGAGTTCTTGCGCCGCCAGGATAATCGCATGGCAGGCATCCGGCTGCTCGGTCATCGGCGACGTGGTGAGATGCCCCTGCGTGCGGTGAATCTCGGCGTCGTCACCGGTCCACCGCTCGGCCCGCTTGAAGAACGGCAGGACGTCATCCCAACCCCAGCCGCGATTACCGAGCTGTGCCCAGTAGTTGTAGTCTTCCGGTTGGCTGCGGATGTAGATCAGCCCGTTGATCGAGGACGAGCCACCGAGCACCCGGCCACGCGGATGAGCAATGGCGCGGCCGTTAGTGCCCGGGTCGGCCTCTGCATTGAAGCCCCAAGTCAGCTGCTTGTGGTCAAGCAGTTTCATGTAGCCGACCGGAACATGGATCAACGGGTTCCAATCGCGTCCGCCGGCCTCGATCAGGATCACGCGAGTAGCGGGGTCCTCGGTAAGTCGGTTGGCGAGGACGCAGCGGGCCGACCCGGCGCCGACGATCACATAATCCGCTTGCATCTGCGTCCTCTCCCTAACCCAGCCGCCCCTCGCATTTCTTTATCGCGACCTACCGGATGGAGCGCGCCAGCGCGATGCAACTCGCCTTTCAGCAGTCGGGCGCCGAGTTCAACCCGCTCTCCGACGCGGTGGTCAGCGCGGGCTATGCCAAGTCTCGTGCCGGCGCCGCACGCGGCCACGATCCAAACAAATTCGACTGGCCGGCATTGCTGCGCACACTCAACCGCATCGACCCAACCTACAAGGAATAGGCGAGCCGGGGGCGATGGTAAAGCTCAACGCGCTCCTCCTAGTGGCTCAGGATCAAACATGTGATTCACTGCCCAGGCTCGATACCGCACCTGTTCAATGCAACGTGTGACAAACGCGGAACACGGTATATGAGACTTGACGGCCCTGGGTGCGGTTTGCCGCACCGTTTGCTCCTCGCGTGAAACCGTATCTTTCTGGTGGAATGCGCACGCGGCTCCAACACAGCTGGCACAGGACTTACAAAATCGACATCTAGTGTCCTGAGTCAGAAATTCGTGTAATAAATTGATAAGGGAGCCGTAACGGCGGGGATGGGGGATGCGGACGGGTCGGCCGGTAGCGAAGATCGAATTGTCGGCTGAGCTCGCCGGCATTCTTGAAGGCTATACGCAGCGCCGCAAGACGGCGCAGGCATTGGCGCTGCGGGCGCGCATCGTCCTCGGCTGCGCGGCAGGTCTGAGCAACAAGGCGGTGGCGGCCCGCGAGCGGGTGACGGCGCAGACCGTCGGCAAGTGGCGCCAGCGTTTTGTCGAGCATGGCCTCGACGGGTTGCTCGACGAGCCCCGACCCGGTGTCCCGCGCACGATCGACGACGCCAAAGTCGAGAGCGTGATCGTCCGGACGCTGGAGAGCCAGCCGTCCGGCGCGACGCATTGGAGCACGCGCAGCATGGCGCGGCACAGCGGCATCTCGACCGCGAGCGTCGGACGCATCTGGCGGGCCTTTGGGTTGCAGCCGCACCGTCTTGAAACCTTCAAGCTGTCCAGCGATCCGCTGTTTGTCGACAAGGTGCGTGACATCGTCGGGCTCTACCTCAATCCGCCCGACCATGCGCTGGTCCTGTGCGTCGATGAAAAGTCGCAAATCCAAGCTCTCGATCGCACCCAGCCGCTGTTGCCGATGCGGCCGGGGCAGATCGAGCGGCGCACCCATGACTACCAGCGCCACGGCACGACCTCGTTGTTCGCCGCCCTCGACATCCTCACCGGCCGGGTCATTGGCCGTTGCTACCAACGGCACCGCGCGGTCGAATTCCGCCGGTTCCTGGCGACCGTCGAACAAGCCGTGCCAACCGATCTCGACATCCACCTGGTGCTCGACAATTATGCCACCCACAAGGCCCCGCCGGTCAAAGCCTGGCTCGCCCGCCACCCGCGCTATCACCTGCACTTCACACCGACCAGCACGTCCTGGCTCAACCAGGTCGAGCGCTGGTTTGCGCTGCTCGCCGACAAGCAGATCAAGCGCGGTGTCCATCGCAGCGTGCACCAACTGAAGGACGCCATCACCGCCTTCATCCAGGCCCACAACGACGACCCAAAGCCCTTCATCTGGACCAAGTCCGCCGATGCCATCCTCCAAACCATCGCCCGATACTGCTCCGACACTCTCGCCGTCCATGCCACAACTTATTCAACGAATCTCTGATTCAGGACACTAGCGTACCCTGGACTTTAGGGATTTGCCCGTACGTACACCCCGGCAGAACCCGGTGCATGCGTCATGGCCTGCCGCATGCGCGGCGAATTGGGCGAGGAATGTTGCTGTTGCTCCTTCCACTCCGGACTTTCGGGCACAGCCGTACTAGCAAATTCGTAGACCGTGCTGTAGCCGCTGGTACCCTCGAGCACCCGATAGCGGCGAGCGTAGATCACTCCCGGCACCTTGCGGTAGCCTGGCACATATTCCCCACTGTACCAGGCGTTCCACTCCGCATCGACCTCGGCGGGGACGGACATGCGGCCAATCTGCAACACCGGCGCCATGCCACGCTCCGGCATTTCGATGCAGTCCGGGTAAATCTGTTCCCCGACAATGCGTGTCAAATTCTTCCCAATCACGGACGGCGAGACTTTCTGTCCCCACGGCGTCCGCGGCCGGTTGGTAAACGCCGGCGTCTGCATCACCGCCACGCTTTCCAGTTCATAGCATGCCAAGTACTGCGGGCCACCCTTGACCGCCTCGTAGCGGGCCGCTGAGAGAATGCCGGGCACCGACAGCAATTCCGGTAGATGTTCCTTGTTATACCACTCGTTGAATTCCTGCACGTGCTGGGCATCGATCTCAACGTACACCATGAAAATCCCGCGACCTTTTTGTACCATATGTCTGTCTCCTTTGTGGAGCGTAGCCTCCATCCTTTTGCCTCGTCTTGTTGGCACCGGGTCCTCACGCCTGGAGCCGAGGAGAGACACGAGACGCCAACTGGGGAGCCATCTTAGCGGACATTCCCCAGATGCCGGGGCTATTGAGCCCGATCTCCCGTCTCATCGAGGCACACCGCAAATGAAATTCGGGCGCAACCAGCCTCGGTCGCAGCCAATCGTTCGGGTTGCTCGCCTCGAAGCCATTCCCATGCGTCTACCCAGCAACCCGCCCCTTACAAGGCCCGCTCTCGCCCAACTTGACGGTCCCCCCCCAATCAAGTCAGGAGGGGGAAGACGACAATGAGCTTAATGTTTCTGCCCACATTCCAGTGGAAGCGTGTGAAGGCGGGATGCCAGAGGTTTTATCGTCGGCGATAGCGCGGAGTTAGCCTTTGTGTGCATGATGATCCCTCTGTGGGAGGGCACGCGCATGATCGTACGGATATATACTGGTGAAGACGGCCAGACCCATTTCGAGGATCTCCCTCTGCCGGCGATGGCTCGACGCGGCGTTTTGGACCGGGGGATGTCGTCCTCGCTGACGACCTCACAGGCCAGGGCCACACGACGCGCTCGGTGGGGCTTCCCCGCATCAGTGCCACTGTGCCGGTGGGCGCGTAATATGGGCCCGGCCCCACGCGTCAGGACGTCCATGGCACTTCAAGGCTTTGGCATGAGCCGGGAGGCGATGGCGGTTGCCCGGACCATGACCGCGGACCAGGACGGCTCGGTTCCACACGAGGAGACGGCGCATGCCAGAACGTCAACGTACGACGACGCGACTGAAGATCTTGTTTGAACGGCCCGAATTATTTGTCTTAGCGGGCGGCATCAATCCCATTGGCGCGAAGATGGCGGAAGCGCTGGGTTATGACGCCTTCTACATGTCCGGGGGCAATACCTCGGCGCACCAACTGGGCTGGCCCGATTCCGGGACCAGTATGCGCGACATGGTGGACAACGCCCGCAAAATTGTCCTGACCGTGCAGATCCCGGTCTTCGCGGACGCCGACACCGGCTACGGCGATGCCATCAGTGCGCACTACACCGTGCGGGAGTACATTCAGGCGGGGATCGCCGGCGCCCACATCGAAGACCAGACGTTTCCGCCGAAATCCGGCCCCCGCCGCCGCTGTATCTCGATTACGGAGATGGTCGGAAAGCTCCGGGCGGCGATGGATGCCAAACAGGATCTCGACCCGGACTTCGTGATCATGGCCCGGTGCGATCTCGGCGGTGTGCCGGGCGCCAGCTTTGCGGAGATTATTGAACGCTGCCAGGCCTACAAAGCCGAAGCCCAGGTAGATGTCATCTGTCCCAACGGCTTGCGCACCTGGGAAGAAATACAAGAGGCGATCCGCCTTATTCCCGGGCCTGTCGTCCCCCTCATTCCCGCCCACCTGTCGCCCTATCCCTCCTTACAGGCGCAGCAGGATGCCGGGGCCGCCGCGGCCTGGTTTCCAGCACTGACCACGATGGCAGGCTTGCAGGCCAACTGGGATTTTTTGAGTGATTTTCGGCAGCGCGGCACATTGGCCGTCGATGCGCTGCGTGCCCAGGCGGCTCAGAGCCCCTGGGGCGTCGCCAGTAATGGTGGCATTCTGGACGAGTCGCGTCTGCGCGCCATGGAAGAGAAGTATCTTCCAGACTAACGCTAGGTGGTTAAAATCTGGCGGTTAGTGCCGGTCCGAAGGTCCGCTCTCGGCGCGTTGCGGTCAGGTCGGCCAGATCGGCGGCCGGCGCAGGTCGCCCCACTCCGGCCATTCGCGATCATCGCCGCAGAGGCTCGAACCCGGTTTCAACGGAACGCCGACTTAACCTCCCGCGCTAGTAGCCGGATCGCCTCTCGCTCCGCCGCGTGATCGGCCAAGCCGGCGCAATTCGTTTCCAACTGCACGCCCGACAGCCCGATGTCGCGTTGTAGGTCTTTCAACTTCGCCACCACCGTATCGGGTGAGCCAATGAACACCGAACCGCGCAAAGTTTCCTCGAGCGTGATTTCAGTCAGACGCTGCGAGGTCTTCCAGCGCGGGTGGTCCGGCGGGCTGTTTTGCCGCCGAGAGGAGTCGGCGAGCAGGCGGCTTTGGTTCTGGAAATGCTGCATCAGCGTGGGCCCGTAGGCCTCCTGAGCCGCCGCATCGGTTTTGGCGACAAAACCGGGGCAACGAAGATAGACGGGCGCCTCCCCCGGATGTCCGGCGTCGGTCCAGGCTTTGCGGTAGACGTCGATGTGCTGCTCGAACATCCGCACGTCCTCGTGCCGCACGGACAGGAACAGGCCTTGGCCCGCTCTGCCAGCCATGGGGAAGGTTTCGACGCTCGCCGCCGCGATGCGGATTTCGGGCGTCGGTTGTTGCACCGGCCGCGGAACGACCGTGATGTCTTGGATGTCGTAAAACTTGCCCTTGTAGGAGAAATTGTCTTCCCGCCAGGCGCGCTGAATGATCTCCAGGCACTCGATCTCGCGTTTCTTGCTTTCGGAATACGCGATGTTCAGCGCCTGGTAGGTTTTCACGACGCCGCTCCTCCCGACGCCGAAGATCAGTCGGCCCTTGGAGATGTGGTCCAAGGTCGCTGCTTCCTCGGCGATTCGAAGCGGATTGGCCAGCGGAAGCACCTGCACGCTGGTCCCGATTTTGATCCTCTCGGTGCGGGTCGCGATTGCGGTACCGAGGACCAGCGGGCTGGCGGCGAGGGCGCGCTGTTTGTCGAAATGCAGTTCCGCGAGCCACATCACGTCGAGCCCGTATTCCTCGCTGGCATCGACGATGTCGAACCCGGCGGCGAAGCATTCGGCCTGGCTGCGGCCGGGTAGCACCGGAAACTCGTGATAGATGCCTAATTCCATTGAATGAACCTTCCCCAACACGGTCTTATCCGACGTGCAACGGATTGCCAGCGGCGCGGACGCCACGGTTGCTGTCTTGAGCGATTTGAGCAACGGCAAATCGCGCGTTTGCATACCCGGCAGGTGTCACCGTCGGCCGTTGACCGGCTTTGCCGCGCTGAATACGGCGCTTTGCCTGCGTCGGTACGGGTAGGCTCCGCGATCGGTGCAGGCCCCTCGCCACTTGCCCGTCTCCATTTGGGCCGGAGGCGACCGCCATTCCGGACACGGCTCGACCGATTGTAGGTCGGCCCGGGCGTCTATGCCCTTCGTGATTTGCTCGACCGGTGATGCCCTCGCTTTCATAGTGACCGTCGCAAATCAAACCTCGGCGACCTGCGACGGCGCGCGCGGCAAGGACCGCGGATCGACCGGAGGATCGAGACGCAATTTTTCGGGATTTTGAACGCCTATGCCGCGCGACCGGGAGTTTGACAACCTCGCCGGCGCTCTCCCGCATCGCAACCATCGGATTTACATTAGCGGCAACGGTATCTCGCTGGTCAGTTTCCTGGATCAGCGCCAGTTATTTGCCTTATCGTTTTGCTTGGTCACAAACGGACGGCCGCCACTCATGAGCACAATCGAGCTTGTCGATCCCGAATTGCGCGATGCGCTCGCTCAGCAACTGCCGCCGCTGACCGCTGAGTCTTTGACGCAGCGCCGCGCCAATGCGCTGGAACTGGCCGGCGCCGTGCCGAAGCCGAACCTGCCCGATATCGCCACCGACGAGATCCATGTCGAGAGCGCATTTGGCGCAAAGCCGATCCGCGTTCTGGCCTACCGCCCGATCACGTCCAATGATCCACTGCCCGTCATCGTACACATCCATGGCGGCGGCTTCGTGATGGGCGCGCCAGAAATGAAGGACGTGGAAAATAGGCTCTTCGCGTCGGAGCTGAGATGCGCGATCTATTCCGTTGATCATCGCCTCGCGCCGGAATCACCGCACCCGGCGCCAGTGGAGGACATCTACTCGGTCTTCGCTTGGCTGTACGCGAATGCAGGCGAGCTCGGGCTTGACCCCGCCCGCATCGGCATCAAGGGCGAAAGTGGAGGCGGCGGTTTCGCGGCAGCCGCCGCACTCTACGCACGCGACCGGCAGGGACCAAAATTCGCCTTTCAGCATCTGATCTATCCGATGATTGACGACCGCACGGCGGTGCGCAAGGACTTGCATCCTTGCGTCGGCGAGTTTGTCTGGACGCAAGACAACAACTATTTCGGCTGGCGTTCGCTGCTCGGCGAAGAGCCGGGCGCGGCCGACATCTCGCCTTATGCGGCGGCGGCGCGAGCGGCGGATGTGTCGGGTTTGCCTCCGACCTATATTTCGGTTGGCGGTCTTGATCTCTTCCTCGAAGAAAACATGATTTATGCGGATCGACTTAGCCGCGCCGGGGTGCCGGTCGAGCTTCACATCTATCCGCGGGCGTATCACGGCTTCTATCGGGTAACGAATGCCCGCGTTACCAAGCAGGCCGAGCACGACAACCGCGAGGCGCTGCGTCGCTTCCTGCACGGATAGGGCCCCGCAGCGGTTCTGCCAGGCTTTCACGCCCGCAGCCTCATCCTCGCGGCGCGCGCCGCGAATTCGTCTTCGACGACCCGGATGCGCTGGTCCAGTTCGTCCCATCCGCACTGCATATCGTTGATCAGCACTCACAAACGGGGCGCGGGGCGGCATCGTTGCCTTCCAGGATTACGGCGAGCGCATGTTTCAGCTTGCGCCGCCCCTGCGGAATAATGATGCCGCGCTGCATCAGCACGCATGGAGTCGATTGGTCAGCGCGGTGCGATCCGCGACGAGCCGGTCGCGGGCACGAGGAAGCACCTGAATGTCGAGCTGCTCAGCCGATTTGAATTCAACGAACCGCATCGGCGGTCGTGTCGCCGCTTTGGCGATCGCCTCTGCGTCACCGTCGGCGGAGAGCAGGTTCCCCTCTCGCCGCCAGGCGCAGTCAGCAGTGAACTCTGTGGCTCCGACATCTCGAAAACTCGCGGCTTTCGGTAGCTACTTTTTGGAGCCGACGGACCCCAAGTGGGTGAGCCATCGATCGGGCAGTTGGCAGCTCCAGTTTCCCGATGCAGGATCGCGCTCGGAAAACGAGGGGAACAGTGATAACAATCGCCACAAAATCTCAGGATCAACCTGCAGTCGGGACCGGCCTGGTCGAGCTTCTCGACCATCTCGGAATGGCGAGCGCGCATTTCGCCGGGCGCAGCTCGGCCGATCTGCAAGGGCTTCGCATCCGGAAATTCGGAGCGCATCGCGTCGCTGACGCTGCTATGCCCTGCGGTCCTTGGACGCGCGCACCCTGGCCCCGCTAGCCGAACGGCTATTGATCGTGACCGGCGACCATGGGCCGGGACGCACGCCGGGTTCGGGCGGCGCTGTCCGATTTGCCGCAAGCCGCTGCGGCGGTGCTCGACGATTACGCAGGGCACACCTGGTAGGACATCGCTGCAGAGCGCGGTGATAGCATCGCGCGCGGCGATGCAGCAGTTCCTCCAGCGCGTCGACGCGCTGCCGGCCGCCCACTGAGCGAGCAGCGAGGGCGAAATCGCCGGCATCTCCTTTCGCGTGCGCGGTGCCGGACCGCCGCTCGTGCTGCTGCCGCTCGATTTGTCACCAGGTCAATGGGAGCCGCTGATTCCGGCGCTGTCCGCGCAGCTATTGCACGATCACCCTCGGCGGGGCGCTGCTCGGTAGCGTTGCTAGTCTCGAGGAGCGCGGCCGCTCGGGCTACATCGCCGTTGTGCGCGCGCTGCTCGATGCGCTGGCTATCGTGCCGGGCGAGAGCGTGCTCGAAGTCGGCTGCGGCTCGGGCGTGATCATGCGCGAGCTGGCGCGCCGCACCGCCGGCGCCAATCGGCTGATCGGCCGCGACATGAACCCTTATCTGCTGCGCGAGGCACAGGCCCTGGCCCGGCGCGAAGGGTTGCTCGAGCGTATCGATTTCGGCGAAGGCCGCGCCGAGGCGCTGCCGCTGGCGGATGGGGCAGTCGATGTCGCCTTCTCGTCGACTGTGTTCGAGGAGGGCGACGCCGACCTCATGCTGTCGGAGATCGTGCGAGTGACCCGGCCCGGCGGTCGGATCGGCATCGTCGTACGCGCGATCGACATGCCGTTCTGGGTCAACCTGCCGCTCGATCCGGCGCTGAAGGCAAAGGTCGACGCTCCGGGCATCATCGGCGGCGGGATGGCGCCGCAAGGCTGCGCCGATGCGAGCCTTTACCGACGCTTCCACGCGCTCGGGCTGACCGGGCTGAAGTGTTTTCCGCAGCTCGTCTCGGTGGTGCCAGGGTCGGCAGCGCCTCGAACGCTATCAGCAGCAGATCCTCGCCGCGCTGACCCCGGCCGAGGCCGAGATGTTGCGGCAGGCCGTCGCCGCAGGCCGAGACCGATGGCACCTTCTTCATCGCCCAGGCCTATCACTGCGCTGTCGCGACCAAGCCCAAATAAGCGGGATTTTTACGGCCAGAGTGTTCGGATAACCAACACGAATAACCGCTCCCGAACGGCAGCCTTATAATAATTTGGGATCTTACTCCGCATCAAATAAGCGTGCACCGATTTTGGCCGCGTGAACCGGCAAGGCGGGAGGCTGCGGTGAAGTTTAACTTTCGCGCAAGGTCTGCACATTGCTCCGGGCCGGGCCGCAAATCTCTCGGCCTATTACCGCTGGACGGGCCGGTGGTCTCGCCTCTTCGTGCCGACGGTGCAGCGCCCCAGCACGCATCCTCGATGTTTTCGTCGGCCGGGCAATATCCAATTGACTTCGCGAATATGGTGCTGACCCGTGGCTACAGCGGGACGCGGGCCTACTGCCAAAGCGAGTAAGCACAGAACGTGTGCACGATCGATCTCGCCGCCGAACTCGAAGGCAGCGGTGTGTCGCCAACCTCCCTCAAGGCGGCCGTTCGTGTCCTGCACCGGGGCGGCACGGAGGTATCTCGGCCAGACTTGCCGGGTCGGCTTTGAAAACATCGCAGCACTACCCGTCTTCACGATCCCGGCGACGATCGGCCTTCTCTCTCGGCGTTGTGGCCGTGCGCCAGAACGCGCGGGCCGCCACGGCGAGCATTTTGGCGACAAGGCGGCTGACACCATCAGTGCAGCGACACAGCCCTCGCGAACGTCTTCGGCGGCCGGGTCGGCAGCGTGATCGAGCGGTTCGCTATCGTGCGTCGATTTTTGGGGTCGTTAACTACGCCGTGACGGTTCGATTGGCATTGTCGCGATTTCGGTCCAAGCGACCGGGGCGCCGGCTCTTGCAGCGGCTTCTTCCGGCGGAAGTTTCGGGTCCCAATGCACCGCGAGAAAGCGTCGTCCCGTCACGCTGCCAGCCGCGTCCGATAACAGCCAGTTGAGTGGCGGCGACATGACCTCAGGCTGGATCATCTCGGCCCGATCATGACCGGCCTCCAGCGGCACCATGCCGGTATTGGTGACCCCGCCCGGCACCAATACGTTGACGGTAACGCCGGTGCTGGCGAGGTCTTTAGCCATGATTGCCGAAAACGCTTCCAATGCCGCTTTTGACGGACCATAGGTCGGGGCCCCTTCACGGATCATCGTGCCTAGGCTCGTCGTGACATTGACGATGCGGCCCCATTTTTGGCGCATCATGTCGTGGACGAGGGCCCGCGACAGTGCCATCGGTGCCTTCGTGTGCACAGCGACAAAAAGGTCCCACTGCTCTGGCGTCACCTCCCAGAATTTGATCGGGCGCTGGCGGTTGTCGGTTCGTATCGTCGCTTGTCCGACCCCGGCATTGTTGATCAGAATATCGATAGCCCCGAAACGGCCGCGCGCTTTGGCGACGATATCGTCAACCGTCCCATCGCGGGAGAGGTCGGCCTCGATCGTCATCAGGTCGGCGCCTTGTTGGCGCTGCTGCGCTGCGCGCGCCAGATCGGCGAGACCTTGGGCAATTCGGTCGGTTGCAGCCACGGCGAGCCCCTTGCCGAGCAAGCCGAGCACAATTTCCTGGCCGATACCGCCAGCGGCACCGGTAACAATCGCGACGCGCTGCTGTTCGCTCATCGCTCCCTCCCTTTAGCTTTCAGGCATGACGTTGCGGGATAGCGGCATGCGGGGCAAGCTATGATGCGGGCGCCGGGCGCCGGCCGGCATGGTGGAACCGCGAAGAATTGTTTTGGAGACTGTCGTGCCCTCGCGAGAACAGTGGTCCCCGCCTCTCGGGATCACCGCTTGCCGACCAAGGTGGCTTCTCGGGTTGCAATGCACGCCCACGCCCGGGGCTGATTTGATCTAATCAGGCGGGCACGGTCAGCCGCAGTAATCGGGTCGGGTCGGCCTCGTTCTCGATGCCGCGCACCGCCGCGATCAGGCGGGCAGCATCGACAAACGGGGCGCTGTAGGTGGTCAGCTCGCGCACCTTGCTGTCGAGCTCGGCGTCGCTCATCGGCCGTCCCGGCGTACCGCGGCCGTGCCGGATATGCTGGCTCAGCTCCGTCCCGTCGGCGAAATGTAGTATCACGGTGGCCGCCTCGACCGGCGCCGCCGGGTCTTCCTCGAAGACAACCCTTGTTCGCAGCGCGCGCACGGCCGCATCGGTGACGCAATCGGCCTCGTATTGCGCGAGCCCGGCGGCGCCAAAGAGGAATGCTACGGCGACGCTGTGCTGCAAGCTGACCCTGGCGTCGCGCCCGTTTTCTACATTCGGCCGGTCGGTGCGCTCACGCATCAGCGGGTGGCCACGCACGACGACACGGTCTATCGCTTCGGGCGCGGGCGCGTGACGGGCCCGTAGTTCGAGACAGGCATCGATGACCGGGAACAGCACGACCCCGCACGGATAAGGCTTGTACGCGTTGTTCAGCACCTCCCAGCGTTCGCCGATCCCATCGGTTATGCGGGCGAGATCGGCCGAGTCACTGGTCACCGAAGCGAAACCGTAGCGCCCTTCGATCGGCCGCTCTGGTCCGCTAAACCCGCATTCGGCGAACAGCGCCGCCGCCAGTCCGTTCTTCGCGGCGTTGCCGACCCCGAGGCTTTTCGCCATGCTGCCGAGGCTTTCGACGAGGCTCGCGGATTGCGTTGCGGCATGGCCGAGCGCCCAAGTCGTGCGCCGTGCATCGAGCCCGATCAGACGGGCGCAGGCGGCCGCCGCCCCGAAGATCCCGCAGGTCGCGGTGATGTGCCAGCCGCGCCGGTAATGCGTCGGCATCACGCCGAGCCCGACGCGGCACGAGGTCTCGACCCCGACAATAAACGCGTGAAGCAATTCGCGGCCGGACACCTGACGCAGCTCGGCAAGTGCGAACAGGCCGGGCGCCACCGGCGCCGCCGGGTGCATCACCGTTCCGAGATGCGTGTCGTCGTATTCGAGGACATTGGCGCTGACCGCGTTTAGGAAAGCGGCATTAAGCGCGTCGGGCCGCTCGCGGCGCCCGATCACGCTCCCCTGCGATGGCCCGAAGAACGGCGTCAGCACCTTGACCGCGATGTCCATTGCCTCGTCGTGCGAGCCACCGAGCGCACAGCCGACAAAGTTCAGCAGCCCCCTTACGCCCTCGTACCGGACCTCTGACGAGATGGCTTCCCATCGCGAGCCGGCGACGAATTGCGCCAGCTCGTTCGTGACATGCGATTTGTCGCCGTTCATAGGCATCTCCTCAGATCGCCAGATACCCGCCGTCGACTGTTACCGTGCTTCCGGTTACCCAGAGCGACTCGTCGGAAGCAAGAAACAGCACCGCCCCGACCAGGTCGTCGGGCTGACCAAGCCGGCCGAGCGGGATAACCGCCTCTGTCGCACGCCGCGCTTCGGGGTCGGCATAGCTCGCGCGCGTAAGCCCGGTCAGCGTGGGGCCGGGCGCGATCGCGTTGACGCGAATGCCGTGCGCCGCCAGATCGACTGCCATCGCATGCGTCAGCGATCGCGCGCCGCCCTTCGAGGCGACATAAGCAGCGCGCTCGGGCCGCGCCACCTCGGCGAGCTGCGAGGTCACATTGATGATGCTCGCGGTAGGTGTAGTCCATGGAAAAGAGCACGTTCGGCGCCCAGGCCAGCTCGAACTCGACGATCGGGAGAGCGAGCTGCGGATGACCCTCAAAGACGCCGGAGAAGATCACGTCGCACATCGACAGAGCCGGGTAGAACGCCTTCGTCGCGCGGCTGCTGGCGTCGCGCAGCGTTCCGGGACCAGCCCCGCGGATCTTGCTCTGACGCCGCGTCGCCGTGTGTAGGCTCACCGGCATTTCAAGCGCTGCGGCGGCGGCCCAGAACGGTTCGTACTCGGGTCGGTCGTAGCGGCGGTCCTCGGCTGGATACTCTGTGATCATGGCACCGGAGAGGCCCAGGCGCGCGGCACGCCCCAATTCCCTAACCCCGTCCTCGACATCGTCGAGGTTGATTATTGCGATGCCCTTCAATCGGGCGGGATCGGTGCGGCAGAACTCGGCGAGCCAGTCGTTGTAAGCGCGAAAGATCGCGGACATTAAGAGCGGGTCGGCCACCTTGAAGTAAAAAAGCCCTTGGCTCGGATAGAGGACTTCACCGGCCACCCCGTCGAGCGCCATGTCCTTGAGGTGCTGCTCGGGGTCGTAGCCACCGTGGTGCACGTCTTCGAAGCGACTCTCGGCGGAGATCGTCTCGGGAGCCTCGAACCGCGCACCGGCGTTTGAAATAAGCCCGATCCCGGAGAGGATCTGATCCGCCTCAACGACGACAACGCTTTCCGGTACAGTACGGGACGTGCCAACACGGTCAGCGGAGAATTTCGAGACCGCCCCGTTCGACCGCTCCGGCACCTCTCCGATTGATCAGGCGCGGCTCGGTAGCATGACATGACGAGAAACGGCAAGAGAACTGGCTGAAGTCGGGCTCGCGCGGCGTTTGGTTGTGCAAAAGCCGCCGTTTGCGTCGCGATCCGATACCGGGGCCGCCGCATCCGGTTTTGTCATCGCGAAGTAAATTAAATGAGATGCGAGCTGGAATCAGCAATGCGAGGCGCGGCGATAGGGCAGGCGAGCCGGACTAGGCCAATGCACAGCGCCGCCATCGCGATCGCGTTGCGTTTAATCAGCCGCGCGGACTTCGAGGATCGGCTTCGGCGCGAGTTCGAGATCGGCGTCGGGATCACCATCGAGCGCAGCGTATAGTTGGCGGGCGTCGAGTTCCCCCATCCATCTTGAGATCACGACAGTCGCAAAGATGTTGCTGAACAGATTGGTGACCGCGCGGATCTCCGACATGAACCGTTCCACCCCGAGCAGCAGCGTCAAGCCGCCGACCGGCAGGATGCCAAGCGCCGGCATTGTCGCCGCGAGCGCTACGAACCCGGCACCAGCCACCCCCGCCGCACCCTTGGAGGTCAGCAGCATCACCGCGACCATTGTCAGCTGCTGGCCGAGGCTGAGATGGATATCGGTCGCTTGGGCGATGAACAGAATCGCCATCGCCATGTAAATGGCGGTGCCATCGGTATTGAATGAAAACCCGGTCGGCAGGACCAGCCCGACCACCTCCTGCGAGCAGCCCAGGCGCTCGAGCTTGGCCATCGAGCGGGGGATCATTGCTTCGCTCGAGGTAGCGCTGAAGGCGATCAGCAATTCGTCTTTGAAAAAACCCAGAATTTTCAAAAGCCGAAGGTCGAACAGGCGCGCGATCAGCCCAAAGACGACCAGCACGAACAGGGCCGAGGTTAGATAAACCCCGAGCAACAGCCAGCCGAGATTAGTCAGCGCATGAAAGCCGAACTTGCCGACCGTAAACGCCATCGCGCCAAATGCGGCGAGCGGCGCGACATACATGACAATCCGCACGACCCCGAACAGCGCATGCGTAAAATCGTCGATCAGCGAGACCAGCCGGTCGGCGCGTCGTCCCATATAGCATAATGCAAAACCGAACAGCACGCCGCTCACCAATACCGGCAGAATGTCCCCCTCGGCGATGGCCCCGACGAGGTTGTGGGGAATCATTTTCATCAGGAAATCGACAATCGTCAGCGACTTGGCGCCGGTGACGTAGCCTTCGATCGGTTTGTTGTCGAGCGTTGCGGGATTTATGTGAAGCCCGGCGCCCGGCTTCAGTAGGTTGCCAACGATAAGGCCGATAAACAGCGCTAGGGTCGAAACAATTTCAAAATAGACGATTGCGCGCAGACCGACGACACCGACGCGGCGCATATCGCCCATTTTGGCGATTCCGACTGCGACGGTCGCAAATATGACGAGCGGGACCACCGCGCGAATAAGCATGATAAAGCCGTCGCTGAACGGCTTCATCATGACAGCGAAATGCGGATAAAAATGCCCGAGCAGGATACCGATCACGATCGCGATCAGCACCTGGACATAGAGGCGGCGCATTGGCGAGCCGCCCGATGCGGGTTGCGGCGCGATCGATCGACGACCCAATGCACCCGTATCCGTCATTATCCCCCTCCTCTCGCAAATTCCGATACGCCGCCCCAGCGCAGCCGGTTATTCCTGTAGCCACACATCGGTCAGATCCTGTCCGATGAAGTGGCTGGGCGTGATGTACCAGCCCTTCAACTTTGACGAGGTCACGACGATCCGGCTCCACCACAGTAGCGGGACGGTGTAGGCCTCGGTCAGCGCATGTCTTTCAAAGGCACGGACGATTTTGGCTCGCTGCTGCGGATTCTCGGTAACTGCCTGTCCGATATAGAGAGCGTCGAGAAACCGGTCGGTGGAGCCGGAATTGTTGACCGGAGATAAATCGTGAGAGACGTATTTGGTCAGCTGAATCGTCGGGTCGTCAAAGTAATCGCCCGAAAAATCGAGCGCCGCGTCGAAATTGCCGGCATCGACCCGTGATTGCCAATCAAAGATCCCGAGCTTTTCCTCTGTCACGGCAATACCGAGCTGCCGCCAGCTATCGACCAGCAAGTCTGCCCCGGCAAAATGAGGCATCGGGATATCGCGCACCAGCAGAGTAAGCTTAAGGTCGTGCACCCCGGTCTCGGCAAGGAGGCGTCGAGCCTCGGCCCGAGCGGCGGCGATGTCACGGCCAAAACCAGGGAGTTCGACGAGTTCCGCCTCCGGGGTCGCCATGCTCGAACCCGGCCGCATCACGCCGCCGACATATTTGAGAAAGGTGGTTTTTTGTAGCTTCTCGGCGGACCCCCAGCGGTCAATCGCGAGCGATATCGCTCGACGTACCCGCGCATCGTTAAAAGGCGGTCGTTTGACATTGAAAACAACCGACAAATTTGACAGCCACGGGCTTTCGCTGACGGTCATGCGATCGCCAAAAGCCGCAACCATGTCATCGCGCTGCAGTGGCGTCACGCCGCGAAACTCAGCAGCGATTTTACCGCTTTTGTAAGCAGGCATAACCGCCGCTGCGGGCACGAAATCGGCTTGGAACCCGTCGAGATAGGGTTTGCCGGGACGGAAATATTTCTCCCAGCGCCGACCCCGCCAATACTTGCCTCTGACGTGCTCGACAAACACAAAAGCACCGGTGCCGAGAACATGAGTTTTCGGAAAATTCGGATTGGCGTTAAGTTTAGCAGCGCTGTAAATGCAGTTCCACGGCGAAGCAAAATTCGTCAGCATCGCCGCCTCGGGCCACTGCAGGTGAAAGACAACGGTCAGTGGATCGGGTGTCGCTATCTCGGAAATCGCGCCATAATCGATGCGCCGTGCCGAGACTATGCCCTGGGGTGGGCGGATCAGCCGTTCATAGCTGGCCTGGATGTCCGCCGAGGTCAGCGGCGAACCGTCGTGAAACAGAACGTTCGGCCAAAGCTTGAAGGTGTACGTTTTTCGATCAGCAGAGATTGTCCAGGACTGCGCCAAATCTCCAACGATCTGTGGGTAATTAGCCGGGTCGAACTTCAGCAAGGTCGAGTAATGCGGCGCAATCGGATGCAGAAAAGCAAATGATGTGTTGGAAGAGCAGTCGTAGTCTTTGGGCTCGACGGTAACTGCAAAATCAAGAATGCCGCCGTGCTGAGGCTCCGGCTGTGCAAATACAGTGTGCACCACCGAGTTGATTGTTACAGCGACTACCGCGGCGAAAATCCATGCCCGCCGGCACGTCGCAACGACTTCCCGCGATCGGAGGCGCGCGTGGTGAAGCATCCTGCTGACGATCAACTGGCGTTTGTCACAGACGATAAGGCTTAACGCGCTTGCCCTCTTTGCCACTGTTCAAACTGGCCGAACAATTCGTCCTTTTGCTGTGGGGTCAGCGGCGTACCCCCAGCCGCCTGCTGCCGCTCGTCGACAAAGCGGGCGAAAATCGCCTTTAGCGCCTGCTCATTTGGCTCACCGGCGGCGGGCGCGTTACGCTGCAGCCAATCTGCCGCCGGCGGAAACCGGCGCCAGCCCGGAAGTTCGGCGGCGATGTTGACCTCGTGCCATTTCGGATGATGACCGGGCATCAAAAGCGACTGAAAGCCGGTAAAGAATGCATCGACAAAGTTGACGACGTTGCGGTAGCGATCGGAATCCGGCTGAAGATTGGCAACCACCAGCACGGCGCCAACCGCGATCGTGTCGACAGGATGATCGTATTGGATCAACGCCGGATAATCTTCGGCAGTAAGTCGTGCCGGTACATAGGTCGCGGTGATTGCGGTGTTGAGCGGTATGGGAAGAAAGTGAAGGTTCTTTTCCCCAATTAGGTCGCGAAAGATCGGCGCAGGCCGGCCGCTCACCAGCGCAATAGCCGCAATCTCCCCGCGACGCAGTTTGTCGAGCGCCACCCCCGAATCATCGTTGGTTAAGACGATCGGGACGTTGAGCAGGCCAAATAGGCGAGTTGTCGTGACTTCAGTTCCGCCACCGCGCACATCGGCATTCACTTTCTGGTTGGCAAGATCGGAGATAGTTTTTATATCGCTCCGAGCCAGCAAATGAAATTCTTCATTATAAAGTTTGGTAATATACGTAAGACGCGATTCGATGCCGGGCGACAGATTTTGCTGTCGCGCGTAATTCATGACGTCATCCTGCAGTATCGTTAAATCTATCCCGTGCAGGAGTTCCAGGTCGGTGATATTTTTTAGCCCCCCTTTTCCGACCACGGGCAACACACGCCGCGTCGCGCCGTCATCGATAACGTTGGCAAGATCCTCGGCAATTTGCACAGAAATACCACTGCCGCGCCCGGTTTCGAGTTCAACCACCCCACGGTTAACAGCCACTTGCGGCGCTGGCGTGACGCCGTAACGCGCGGCCTCGGCGCGCTCCGCGGTTGAGTTGAGCGCGGCAAGGATGCCAGCGGCATAGGCGATTTGCCTCAGCCAGGGCAATCTCGATAGCGAACTCGAGCATAAACGGTCAAAGCCGCTCCCAGGGTCTTTGATGCGACCTGAGCTAAGTCGGTTCCGGATCATAATATTTTGCCCAGGCACAAGAAAATTATCCGCCGATCCCCTCTCTTCGTCATACGCGGCGCGGTCGTTGGCGCCGGATCCGATCTGCAGCCCGCGTGATGTCGACCATAAGTCAGGCCTCCCGTAGTCGGATTTCCGGTGGTCTCGGTCAGGAGATGTCGTGGGGCTCGCTTGTAAGACTGCAATTCGTGCTCTTCTCGTTCTCAAGATTTCTTGGCCACCAACGCCGCGAATATGCAGACAAGGGCAGCACTCCGCGCAAGGATGTCAGAGATCTCCCATTTTGCCGGCTGTGCTATGCCTTGGTCAAGTGTCAGGATTTTTCTGATCGATTTCGTTTGGGTCTACGATGCGATCCGAATACGTATGGTTAATCTATCATCATCGATTTTTATTAGCATTCGTTTGGAACTGCGCGGCGGTCCATGCCAGGGTGGCATAAACAAGTGCCCGATGACTAGCGAGGATGCGGGCGGGCTCTCCGCCCAAATCGGCGGGTACTCGTGGAAACGCGCGTCTGCGCCCGCTTGGGAGGAGTTGTGAGCTATTGGCCAAGCAAAAGCCTGCTTTTGGCGTCGGGATCCGCTCTCTGGACCCAGCGGGCGTGGTGCCCAGGGGAGGAATTGAACCACCGACACACGGATTTTCAGTCCGTTGCTCTACCAACTGAGCTACCTGGGCGCACCAGCGAGCGGCGCTTATAGAGGATCGAGCGCGCACATGTCCAGCCCGCTCGATCGGCGGAGCCGGGAAACCGATGGCCACGTCGAGATTAGATTGTTATTCGGCGTCCAGCAGCAGAGCGGAGGAGTTTGGCCGCACCTTCTGGTCGATACCATCGCGGGACGCACCCCGCGGCCCATCGGCGAAAAGGTTCTGGGATTTGAGTTTCTCCCGAACCGGGCGGGTGTATTACACCTTTCCGTTGCTTCGATGATCGGAGCCACCGACCCGGGCCGAGCCCGACGCATCACTCGTCGGCGGTGACCGCCTCACCCGGTGTCGCCATCATCGCCTCGGCAACAAGACCGGCGTTCGCGCGGATCGCGCGTTCGATTGCTTCTCCGATCTCAGGATGCTCGCGCAAATAGGTCTTTGCGTTTTCGCGGCCTTGGCCGACGCGTTGGCCCTCATAAGAAAACCACGACCCCGATTTCTCGACGACTCCCACCTGTACACCGAGATCGATCAACTCGCCGCGCTTGGAGATGCCTTCGCCATACATGATATCGAAATCGACAACCTTAAACGGTGGCGCCATCTTGTTCTTGACGACCTTGACCCGGGTCTGGTTGCCGGTCACCTGATCACGCTCCTTGATCGATCCGATGCGTCGGATGTCGAGTCGAACCGAGGCATAGAATTTGAGTGCATTGCCGCCGGTTGTCGTCTCCGGATTGCCGAACATGACGCCGATCTTGTAGCGGATCTGATTGATGAAGACGACGATCGTACGCGACCGGGAGATCGAACCGGTCAGCTTGCGCAAAGCCTGGCTCATCAGCCGCGCTTGCAACCCCATATGACTGTCGCCCATCTCGCCTTCGAGCTCAGCGCGCGGCACGAGGGCTGCAACCGAATCGATAACGAGCACATCGATAGCACCGGACCGCACCAGAGTATCGGCGATTTCGAGCGCCTGCTCGCCGGCATCGGGCTGCGAGATCAACAAATCGTCGACATTGACGCCAAGTTTGCGGGCATAGGCTGGATCGAGTGCGTGCTCGGCATCGATAAACGCGCAAGTGCCGCCGGCGCGCTGGCCCTCGGCGATCACATGCAGTGCGAGCGTGGTTTTGCCCGAACTTTCCGGCCCATAGATTTCGACGATTCGGCCGCGCGGCAGACCGCCGATGCCGAGTGCGATATCGAGGCCAAGCGAGCCGGTCGAGATCACCTCGGCCTCAGCCGCAGTTTCATGCGAGCCGAGTTTCATGATCGAGCCCTTGCCAAAGGCTCGCTCGATCTGTCCGAGGGCCGCATCCAAAGCCCGCTGCTTGTCCATCGCTTCCTTGTCCAACAGGCGCAGTGCCGTCTGCATGCCGAGGCCCTCCGTTATTTCACAGCCAGCGCTGCCGTGCAACGCGGTGCGGGAAGTACAATGTACCCTTTTTGTTCGCTAAAGCAATCCGAAATTATCGACGCCAAAAATCGGCGGGCATCACCTCCTTAACCTTAAGGGCTAACTGCTTCAAGTTGAACGGCTTTGGCAAAAAGTGAATATCACGCTCGCTGTCGAGGCGCTGACGAAATGCGTCTTCGGCGTAGCCGGAAATAAAGATCACCTTTAAGTCAGGGGCGATCGTTCGCAGCTCACGGACCACAGCGGGCCCATCCATCTGCGGCATGACGACGTCGGTAATAACCAAATCGACCCGCTCGGTCGCATTACGGATGCGTTCGAGCGCTGCCGCCCCGCTGCTGGCTTCGAGCACCCGGTAACCCTTGTTGCGCAGGGCGCGCGCGCTGAACATGCGGACGGCGGCGTCGTCTTCAACCAGCATGATAGTGCCATTTCCGGTCAAATCTCTCGGGACGGCGGCGGCGGCAGCATCGAAGCGAGCCTGATGGGGACCAACGCAGCGCGGCAGATAGATGGTAAACTTCGTGCCTCGGCCCGGGGTGCTGTCGACAAATACAAATCCGCCGGTTTGTTTGACGATGCCGTAAACTGTCGAGAGACCGAGCCCCGTACCGGAACCAACCTCTTTTGTCGAGAAAAACGGCTCGAATATCCGATCGAGTTGATCAGCGGCGATGCCGATCCCGGTATCGGCGACTTCGATCAGAACATAATCTCCCGGATGCAGGGTCTCGGTCCCCTGCCGGACAGGCCGCTCCTGAAGTGAATTGTCCGTGCGGATCATCAACTTGCCACCCGCCGGCATGGCGTCGCGGGCGTTAACCGCTAGGTTGATGATGACCTGTTCGAGTTGGCCTTGGTCGGCCTTCACGAGACCGAGGTCCCGGCCATGATCGAATTCAAGTTCGATATTCTCGCCGATCAACCGGCGCAACAAACCGGACAACTCGGCCAGCACCTCGGTAACGTCGAGCACCCGAGGCTGCAGGCTTTGCTGGCGAGAAAAGGCTAGCAACTGGCGCACGAGATTGGCTGCACGATTTGCATTTTGCTTGATTTGCATGATGTCGGGAAAAGCCGGGTCGCCTGGCCGCGAGCGCACCAGCAGCAAATCACAAAACCCGATCATTGCGGTTAAGAGATTGTTGAAGTCGTGCGCAATCCCGCCAGAAAGCTGTCCTAACGCCTGCATTTTTAGCGACTGGGCTATCTGCGTCTCGAGGTGCTTCTGATCAGTGATGTCCGTGAAATAGGCGGTAAACGCCGCGACGGACACTTTCCTGAACTCCTTGCCCGAAACGATCGTCGAGGACGGAGCACCCAGCGGAAAGAGCAACTGCTCGCGATCTTCGAGCCCCTCCAAAGGATTCAGCAGCAAGAGCACGGTTCGCGCACCGAGCCGCACTTCGACGGGCTCGCTTTTCCTGAACTCCGCGGCTACGGAGGCCAATGTTGCGGTAATCGCTGGTCCATCTTCCGGGCTCAGCAGGTCGATCAGGTCCCGGCCGACCAGCGCCTCTTCGGGGACATCAAGCAATTTGCCTAAAGCACGGTTCCCGGCGATGAACCGGCCCAGGCGATCGATCAAGCCGATCCCGATCGGCGCATCAGCAAAGAGCCGCTGGTGGTCAAGGCTCGGCTGTCGGTCGATCGAATCTCGCATTCGCGGCGCTGGGACGGAGCAAGGCACCACGCCGTGACCCGCTTGCAACCCCGGCTCTCCGCAACCGGTCTCATCTAGCGAGGGGAACTTGATCGATGCCTTATCGAGGAGTTCGCCAACCGTCCCACAGGGCTCGGTGACCACGGACCCCGATGAGGGCGCGGCGACGCCAATCTCGCGGATCGTCCACAAATCGTATTGTGAATGTCCTCCCCCGGGCTCGACCGATATCTCAAAATGGCGCAGCCGGCCGCGACACGCCAACTGCAATGCCAGGGTCCCCGAAACGGCGGCTCCGCCTTCCGCTTCTTCACGCAGTGACCGGAACAGGGCTGCCGCTTCAGGGTTCGCGGCGGCGTGCTCGATCGTATCGAGCGAGGCTTCCGCCGCGCCGGCGAACAGCCGGGCGAACGCTATGTTGCCTTGGACAGCCTGGCCGTCCTGGCCAACGATCAATTGCGCCACCGGTGCAGCGTCAAACGCTCGGCCGAGGACATCAAGCCACGCCTCAGCTCCCGGCCGGACCCGGGCCACCGCCACGATCGTGGTGACGATAACCGCGAGACTGATCAGCCCGAGTGACGGCATCAGAGAGGCTGATCCGGCGATACCAGGGGCTATACCCGCGGTAACGGCAATGCCGGCGATTGCCCCAATATTACGCAATACCGGTGTTAGCCGATGCCAGCGCGACGATGCGTGGTATACTGCGCCTAACCAGGAAGGCTGGAATGTCTCTCGCTTTTGCCGGTCCCCGACAGAGATAGTAGCTTCTAGCACGATAATTGCTCGCTTTTGACGGTTAATAACCGCTTCACTCTACCATAGATCGGCGACAAGGCAATCCTTAATGTTCTAATTTTGTTTTAAATGATGCGGCCCACGGGACGTTGCGTCTCCGCTCTCGGCAAAGCGCCTTTGGGCACGTCAATCATCGCGATGGGTGCGCTCCATCCTTTCGTGGCGCTCTTGCGCTTCGATGCTCAATGTCGCGATCGGCCGGGCTTCGAGACGACGGATGCCGATCGGCTCATCGGTTTCCTCGCAATAACCGTAAGTTCCATCCGCGATCCGCTCGAGCGCGGCGTCGATCTTTGAAATCAGCTTGCGCTCGCGCGCTCTCGTGCGCAGTTCGATCGACCGCTCTGCCTCGAGCGCAGCGCGATCGGTCAGGTCGGGCTTGAGCAAGCTTTCTTCCTTGAGGTGCCGCAAAATGTCGGCGGATTCGGCGAGCAACGATTCACGCCAACGCAGCAGCTTCTGCCGAAAGTATTCGATCTGGAGCGGACTCATAAACTCTTCGTCTTCGGACGGGTGATAACCTGGCGGAAGCGACGGGCGCATCGGTCTTCCCGAAACCGGTGAAAAAGCGGCCGGAGTATATGAATCGCAGCGTTGTGCTTCAAGCGCGAGAATCGCATGGAGCATATTGATTTGGCGAGCGTTTCTGCATAGCGGCGCGGCCGGCCCGGCCCGGGATCTTGGCAGGATGGCAGGGAGGATCTTGGCGCCGGGGCGAATTCGATGCGCGCATAGGCGATCGAATTATTGACGAGCAGCTTCTGTTTGTAGTTAATCAATTTATTTAGACGATATTAATCAGCAGAGGCAAGATGCTGTGAGATTGACTTAGTCATTCTTTAATTGGTGCCGGTCTACTCTACCAAGATGGACGAGAGAGACACGGCCGGCGACAATCTTCTGCCGGCGCCGGACACAAAGCGCTGGGTTGCGCGGCGCAAGGCGGTGGTCGTCAATGCGGTACGCAATGGCGCGCTCACCATCGACGAAGCCTGCCAGCGTTATCAGCTTTCAGTCGAGGAATTTTATGCCTGGCAAAAGGCGATCGAGGCGCATGGCGTGGCGGGCCTGCGGGTTACGCGCCTGCAGATCTATCGCGATGCCCCGCCAACCCGCCCAATCAAGCCGCGCTATTGATCCAACCGCGATCGCGCGGCGGCGACGCAGAAACCCCGTGCGGCGGAAATGTCAGACCGCAGGCCTGGTTCGGACTTCGCTGCCGATCTTACGGGGCAGGAATTGTCCATCGCTGGCCGAAGCGAAAAACTGACCCTTCTCGACCATCACCTTGCCCCGCAATATCGTCGTGCTCGGCCAGACCGCGACCTCGTGGCCCTCCCATGGAGTGTAGTCCGTCTCGTGCAGCTCCTCCTTTCGCAATACCCGCCGCATACGCGGGTCGAGCAGCACGATATCGGCATCGGAACCGACTGCGAGGGCACCCTTGCGCGGATAAAGTCCCATAATCCGCGCCGCATTTGCCGAGATCAATCCGACGAAATCCGCCAGGCTGTAGCCGCGCTTTTCGACAAGATGGGTGTACATCAGCGAGACGCGCGGCTCGACGCCCGAATTGCCGCCGGTGGTGTCATCGATGCGTCTGCCTTGCAGCTTGATCTGCAGCGGACAGCAGACTTCATCGGTGGCGATCGCCTGGATCGCGCCATGGTTGGTCGCCGACCATAACGCTTCCTGGTCTTTCGGAAATTTGAGAGACGGATAGGTGTGGAACATCTGACCGCCCTGGCGCTTGTAGTCCTCCGCGTTGTAAAGCAAGTATTGATGCAGAGTTTCACCATAAACCGGAAAGCCGCGCGCCCGCGACGCGGCGATCGCGGCAACGCCGGTCGCGGCCGAGACGTGAACCATGTAAAGCGCGGCCCCCTCGACATTTTCGGCCAGCCGGATCACGCGGTTAAACGACAAATCTTCCGAGAGCGTGTTGTGGACCTCGGCCATATTCTCAAAGCCGACCCGGTCCTCACGGATCAGCTTCTCATACATATGCATGACGATATCGTTGTCCTCGGCGTGGATCGCGGCGAGACCGCCCGAGGCCCCGAGGATCTTCAGCACTTCCCAAATGTCGCCGAATTGCACCATCCGCCCCAACCGATTGGGCCGAATGTCGGTTGTGAACATTTTGACCGAGGCGTGCCCTTCCTGGATTGCCTCGGGCAGCGGGTCAAGC
This sequence comes from uncultured Alphaproteobacteria bacterium, assembly GCA_963777435.1. GTDB lineage: Bacteria > Pseudomonadota > Alphaproteobacteria > ATCC43930 > CGMCC-115725 > AP-15. The sequence goes on along the minus strand of CAVZQT010000001.1, from coordinate 885,564 downwards.
ACCCCTTGTGATAGCTTGCCGTGGAGCAGCAGGTGAAACCCATAGTCGCAATAACAAGCGCCGGCCCATTCGCGTTTGCGCAGCTCGATCGACTGCTGCAGCGGCTGATCCGGCGGGCAAGGGGCAAAATCAAGCAGGGTTGTGGTGCCGCCATAGAGCGCGGCACGGCTGACCTGATCCGGCGGCGCACTCATCAGGTCTTCATTGCGGCCGGGAAACGGGATCGGCGAATTGCAGTGGATATGCGGATCGATGCCGCCCGGGACGACGATCTGTCCGGCGGCATCGATGGTCCGGACTGCGCCCAACTCGGCGAGGCTGCCTGGTGCGCCGATCGCGGCGATCTTCCCGCCGGCAACCCCAATATCGGCCGGCTGCGACGTGTCAGGCATGACCGCCATGCCACCGGAAACGATCAAATCCAACATTGCCGCTCCCCCTCTTTGCCGCCGCACGGCCACGGGCGTTTTGCGTCCTGCGCCAGTCTCACGGCTTCAATCGCCGCCGTCCAGCAGATTGCGCGGGCGCCGCGGCCGGCACCAATCCTCGCGCGTGACAAAGGGCACCGATAGAGCGCGGCGGGCGTGCCACTGCGCCGCGTAGGCGGCAGCCAGCGCGCGCGAGGCGACGAAGTTCAAATCCTCAGAATTACGCGCTGCGGCCCGCGTCCAATTATACGAGCCCATCAGGGTCATCGAACCGTCGATCACGATTGTCTTAGCATGCGCGATCGGCACCGAGCGGTCGATCCAGATCGGCGTCCCCGCCGCGGCCAAACCATCGATGCCGGTATTGCGCTCGCACGGTGTGCGCTTATCGGCAATCAACTCGACGTCGATGCCGCGTGCGCGGGCGCGTACTAGCGCCTCGACGATCCCAGCACCGATTGTCAGATTATAGCCGCTGACCAGAATGCGTTGCTGCGCCTGATCAATCGCCTCGGCTACTATCGCGGCGCAATCCTGCTCCGGCGCAAAACATACCGAAATGCCAGCTTCTATCGGCTCTGATGCCGGGGCCAGTGCCAGCCCCGAGATCGCCGCGACAACTGGCAGGACGATAATACCGGCCGAGATCACCCGGCGGTCGTAACCGATAGAGGTTAAATCTACGTTTTCGCCCGACCCCCGTTTTGCGGCGCGGACCTCGAGGCGATAATCGGAAGATGATCAACAGCCCCGCCTGCCCCTCGTCCCGATAGTAGCTGAAACTCGAGACTTCGAAGACGCAATTGCGGTGTCAGCACCCGCTTCGCTATCATCGGCGCTCGCGTCATGCGGGAGTATTGCCGATACCCTCTGCCGCCCCGCGTTTGTGCGAAGATGCCGCAAGACGCGTCAGCGCCAACCAGTAGAAACCGGCGTCACCCCGGCTGAGATGAGCCGGGAGGTCGCCGCGCTCAACCATATTGCGCGGCTTCCTCGACCAGCCCAGTCAGTTAATTGAGGCGAGTTCCTCGATCCGCAAACCATTGCGGACGCGGCCGACCAGTTCCTCGGGGTCGTAAACGATGCCCACCGGATTTTTATCGTTCGGCGAACGACTCTGCATATAGGCCCGGCCTTCGGCGGCGGTGGCGAAATTGTCAACGAGCAGCTCGACCTGATTTCGATCCGGATCGTGGTAGTACATCGAGGTCGTGACGCCGTGGTTGACGCAGCGTTGCGGGCGGATGCCGAGCTGCTTCAAACGCTGATAATTGGAGATCAGATCGTCGAGGCCGCCATACGTAAAGGCAACATGGTGCAGCCCCGCCTCTTTCCCGGCTTTGGGTCCGTCAGGCTCGCGCTCGGCCAACGGCCCAGGGTCGAGAAAGGCGACCCGATGATGCTCGTCATCATAGCTGATAAACGAGATGCGCTCGGCTTCGTAGAGGATTTCCGCGCCGAGCACAGTGCAATACCAATCAATCATCTCGCGCCGGCGATTGGTCTGCAGCACGATATGCGACAGTTTTTTGGGTGACGCCATAATTTCCTCCCGTGAGGCTGATTGCACCGGTGCACCACAAAAGCGGCATCAAGTCAATCCTGGCGCTACGAACGAACTCCTTGACGAGCACGCGTTCGGCGCTGCCGCCCGGGAGCGGAGCAAGGGCGCTCGACGTTGCTTCTGGTTTCACAGCAGCAGCGCCAGTTGCCTTATCGCGGTCGTGGCGATCAACGCTACTCCCGACAAAAGCAGGATGGCGCCCGAGCCGCGGCTGATCCAAGAAAGCTGGTGCGGCTCGATCGAGCGGCGGAACATCGCGACCCCAGCGCACAGCGCCAGCCACCATACGAACGAGCCGGTCCACACGCCGGCAACCAGAATTCCGGCAAACAGCAATGTTGCGCTGGCGCCGCTGAGACCGAGGGCTTCAAAGATCCCGAGAAAGACTAGGATTGTGATTGGGTTTGTTATCGTCAGTATAAAGGTCGTCGCAAAATTCCGCAGTAAGGATTCGGTACCGGCTCGATCGCCGGGCGTGTCCGGCGGGGGGCTGATCAACGCTCGGCCGCCGGCATAGAGCAGATAGCAGCCGCCCAATACCCGCAGCAGATTTTCATACCCGAGAAGCCATTTCGAAATAAAGGTTAGGCCGAAAGCGGCGATGACCCCGAAGAACGCGTCGGCGGTGGCGGCGCCGAGTCCAGCGATCAGCCCGGCGAGTTCCCCGTGGAAAATCGCTTGGCGCAGGCACAGGATCCCGACAGGTCCCACAGGCACCGCGATGATTGCGCCGACGACGATGCCTTTCACAAAGAAGACCAAAAGCATCGGTGACCTCTGGCGGATACGCAGGCCACTCTCAGGGATGCGTGGGGGCCGCGCAATGTCAAATGCGCCGGGTTTACCGTATCGCAGGGGTCGTTATGCTGAGGGCACGTCGCGCGAATTCCAGGAGTTGCCGATGCCCGCCGCCGATAACGCCTATGGTTTCGAATTCACCTCGATTGATGGCGAGGAATTGCCGCTCGACACTTGGCGCGGCCGTCCGGTGCTGGTGGTCAATACCGCTTCCTATTGCGGTTACACCCCGCAATACCGCGACCTCGAAGCCTTGTGGCAGCGCTATCGTGAGCGCGGGCTTGTCGTGCTCGGGGTGCCGTCAAACGATTTCGGCCAGCAAGAACCGGGATCGGCGGCGGACATCAAACAATTCTGCGAAACCAACTTTGCGGTCGACTTTCCGCTGACCCAGAAATGCCGGGTGATTGGCGACGAGGCCCACCCATTCTATCGCTGGATCGCGGAAAGTCTGGGCGAATCCGGCACGCCGCGATGGAATTTTCATAAATACCTTATCGGACCTGATGGAGAACTCGCCGGCGCTTGGCCGTCTTCGGTCGGTCCGACCGACCGTCGCATCACCGCCGAGATCGACAAACTGCTGCCAGGAGAATAGGAACGCCCCCTCAGGACGTCGCGGATTCGAGGCGTGGCGAAGCGCTAGGTTCCGGCGCCGGCAGTTCGGCTGCGCGGTTCAGTGTTCTGACGGCCAGCGTTTCGCGCTTGCCGCGGATTTCGATCTCACGGTGTGGAAAGTCGGACAGATCCAGCCCGGCGCGCAGCACCACCGCCTCCGATACGACGAGTTCGCAGCCGTACTCCTTGGTCAGTTCCTGCAGCCGGCTCGCGGTATTGACCGCATCGCCGATCGCGGTGATTGAGGACGCGCCGCCGTAACCCATCTCGCCGACGATGATCGGTCCGGTATGAAGCCCGATGCCGATCCGGAGCGGCTCGTCGAGTTCGTCGCGCAACGACGTATTAAGTTCGTCCATCCGCTCGGAGATCATCCGGGCGGCGGCGAGCGCGCCGCGGCTGCCGCCCTCGGCGCCATTTTCGATCCCGAACAGAGCCATTACGCCATCGCCAAGGAATTTATCGATCCTGCCACCGGCATTTTCGACCGAACGCCCGACGGCGGCAAAATAGCGGTTTAAGATAAACACCACGTCATAAGGCAGCCGGCCTTCGGACAGCGCGGTAAAGCCCCTGATGTCGGTGAACATGATGGCGATCTCGCGCTCCCGACCTTGTGCGACATCGACCCGCCGCCTACCGTCGACGGCATAGGCGAAAGGCGGCAACAACGGGGTGACCTCAACCGTGCCCCGTGGCCGCAATTGGCAGGCGAGCCGGACATTGGACGGCGCCCGGATGCGTCGCAAGACGCGGCGTTCCATCTCGCCTGGTGCATCGATGCTGCCGGCATCGGCCCGCACCCGCACGCGGCAGGTCGAGCAGCGTCCCCGTCCGCCGCAAACGTGTGCGTGCGGAATGCCGGAAATGCGGCTTGCCTCGAGCACGCTGGTTCCGGGCGTCACCTCGACAATGCGGCCGTCGGGATAGCCGATGCGGACGAGACCGTGCCGGCGCTGCCATAATCGGCGGACGAGACGCGCCAACAACACTGCGGCGACAATCCCGGCAAACGACCAGCTAAGGGCCTGCGTGATTATCTCAAGCGTGTGCTGCGCTTCCGGCGATGGCAGCCGCATCTCGGCAAAGGCTGCCTTTGTCCAGGCGGGGTTAGCGGCAAGGACGGAAATCTGCCTACCGGCCTCGATTACGCCGAGCAAAGACAGCACCGGCACCAGGACTGCTACCACCAACGCCAAAGACTGTACGCGCGCATACCACGGCTTGACCTTTAGCCAGAAATGCAAGCCAAACATCGCATGCGACCACGCGACCACAAGGGTCGCCATCTGCAAGACCCCGTGCCAAGGCGAGGCGACAAAATATATCCACAGCAAATAGGTATAATAGAGATCGTAGGTACCGAAATAATCATCCGAAACCCGCGTGCCGACGACATGGCGTGCGAGCAGGATCGGCACCGTGAAGCCAAGGACGACTTGGGTCCATTCGCCTGGCTGCAGGCGCAGCGTGCGTCGCTCCCACAAAGCCCATAAGGCAAGCGTGAAATGAACCAGAAATGCGCCGTATAGCACGACCTGCGCCGGCCGATTCGACCATAGCCAAAACACCCAGGCCAGCACCTCGTCCATCGCCCCGATCGAGATCAGGCCCATCGCATGATTCGATAAGTGCATGGTCACATAGACGAGCATCACCAAACCCGACCAAAGCCGCGCTTGCCGGATCATCGGTCTATGTAAAACAACGGGCGCCCTTTCTTGGAATACGCCAGCGCACCGCTCCATGCTGCCGCTGCGCCTTTGCGCCGCAATGCGCGCAACGGCGGAAAGTGGCAAACAAAGGCCACCACGCTAGGGGTTTGCTCTATGCTGGAGATCCACAACCTGGTCAAACAATTCGGCGCGCTGGTCGCGGTCGATGATATCTCGTTCGCGGTCGAGCGTGGCGAGGTGCTCGGCTTTCTCGGACCAAACGGCGCCGGCAAGTCGACGACGATGAAGATGATCACCGGCTTCGTCCCGCCGACATCGGGAACCGCGATCATCTGCGGCCACGACATCATGCGAGCGCCGATCCCGGCGAAGCGCTGTATCGGCTATCTGCCGGAAGGTGCGCCCGCCTATCCCGACATGACCGCGGCCGAGTTTCTCGACTTTATCGCCCATATCCGAGGCTTTTCCGGCCGCGAGGCAAAGCGGCGCATCGCCCGCATCGTCGAGACAATCCATATCGCCGATGTCCTTCATCAGCCGATCGAAACCCTGTCGAAGGGATATCGGCGCCGTGTCGGGGTGGCGCAGGCATTGCTCCACGACCCGCAGGTGCTGATCCTCGATGAGCCGACCGATGGGCTCGACCCCAATCAGAAATATGAAATGCGCAAGATCATCGACGAGATGCGCCCGAACAAGGCGATCGTGATTTCGACGCATCTGCTCGAAGAAGTCGAAGCGGTCTGCAGCCGCGCGATCATCATCGCCCATGGCCGCATCCTCGCTGATGCGACGCCGGCCGATCTCGCCCGCCGCTCGCACCGCCACAACGCGGTGCGCCTTGCCGCAACCGGAGCCGCGGAGGCCCAGCAGCGCGCCGAATTGCTGCGATTACCCACTGTCGCCGCGGTCGAGACCCCCCGGGACGGTGAGGGGATGCTGATCTTTCCGCGCGACGGCCAGGACATTGTCGCTGATGTCGCGGATCTCGGACGCGCCCACCGCTGGCAAGTGACATTGTTACGGGTCGAGCAGGGCCGGCTCGACGAAGTCTTTCGCGAGATCACCACGGGCTCGGTCGACCGGGCCCCGCTCGCGGAAGTGGCCTGAGTTCTGCGATGCGCAACGTCCTGACCATTTTCCGGCGCGAGTTCGTCAGCTATTTCACGACGCCGCTCGCCTATGTCTTCATCATCATCTTTCTAGTGATGGCCGGGCTGCTGACATTTTTCGTCGGCAATTTTTTCGGCCGCGGGCAAGCCGATCTGCAGCCGTTTTTCGCATTCCATCCTTGGCTTTACCTCGTGCTGATCCCGGCCCTGTCGATGCGGCTGTGGGCAGAAGAGCGCCGGTCCGGCACGATCGAGCTGTTCCTGACATTGCCGATCCGGACGACCGAGGCGGTGCTCGGAAAATTCCTTGCTGCGTGGTGTTTTGCCGGGATCGCGTTGGCGCCGACCTTCCCGTTTTGGCTGACGGTCAACTTCCTCGGCGACCCCGATAACGGCGTCATATCGGCAAGCTATCTCGCCAGCTGGCTTATGGCCGGGGCGCTGCTCGCCATCGGCGCCTGCATCTCGGCGGTGACAAAGAACCAGGTCATCGCTTTTGTCGTGACCGCAGCGCTCGGCTTTATCGTTACCGCCGCGGGATCGCCCGCGGTACTGGGCGCCTTGCAGGGATGGGCCCCACAATGGCTGATCGATGCCTTCGCACGGATGAGCTTTATCGGCCATTTCAGCGGAATTACTCGCGGCGTCATCGATCTGCGGGATGTCGCATATTTTATAACAGTGATGATCGCGTTCCTGTTCGCCAACGCGATTCTCGTCGACCTCGAAAAAGCCGACTAGGGGGATGGAAAGCCGTGACGTCCAAGCGTAGCGATTCCGCAACACACTACACTTGGAAGAGCGTGCGTCCGAGACGCTGTGGACTATGGGAGCGGGTCGGAGCAAGTCTCGACGGGCGCCATGACCTCGCCGGCACCGCTTCCCTCGTTGATGTTCGCGGCAGACCGTAGCGATGGAACGGATCCCGACCCGCGGCTTTTTCGCCTCGCGGCGCGCGATGGCAACTACCACATTGACCTGCATCGCGCTGATTTTGATCTCGGCCAACATCGTCATCGACCGTTGGTTTAACCCGCGTATCGATCTGACCGCCGACCAACTCTACACGTTATCGCCCGGCACGTTGCACACGCTAGCCAAAATCGACGAACCGATAACTCTTCGGTTTTATTACTCGAACCGCCTGGGCAACGAGGTCCCCGCTTATGGCGTCTATGCTCAGCGCGTGCGCGAGTTGCTCAATCAGTATGTCGCGGCGTCCAACGGCAAGCTGCACCTTGAGAACTACGATCCGCAGCCCTTTTCCGATGTCGAGGACAGGGCGATGGCCTTCGGCCTGCAAGCGGTGCCGCTCGACAGTCAAGGCGATCGAGTTTACTTCGGTCTCGCCGCCACCAATTCGACCGACGATCAGCAAGTCATTGCGTTCTTTTCACCCCAGCGCGAACGCTTTCTCGAATACGATTTGACAAAGCTGGTTCACTCGCTGGCCGTGCCAAAGAAGACCGTGGTCGGGATGATCAGTTCGTTGCCGCTCGAGGGCGACATGATGGCCATGATGCGGGGCCAGCCCAGCCAGCCAATGGCGGTGCTCGAGCAACTCCGCCAACTCGATAATGTCAAATCGCTCGGCGCTGAAACGGACGCGATCCCGACCGACATCGACGTGCTGCTGCTCGTTCACCCGCAAAACCTGCCCCCGAAAACCTTGTTCGCAATCGATCAGTTCGTTCTCGGAGGCGGCAAGGCGCTGGTCTTTGTCGACCCGCATTCGGAAACGCAGGCCGCGCAAGCCAACCACATGAACCAGCCGGGCGCGCCATCATCCAGCGACCTCGCACCGTTGTTCAAGAGTTGGGGTTTCGAAATGCTGCCCAAGGTCGTAGCTGGGGACCGCCGCAACGCACAGCAGGTCGAGATCCCGGTACCCGGCCGCGGCGGGGAACCGCTCGATTATATTGCCTGGCTTGATCTGAAATCGGCCAATCTCAGCCGTTCCGACATGATCACCGCCGATCTGAGCCACATTACGATGGCTTCGGCCGGTATCCTCGAGCCGTTGCCCGGAGCCAAGACAAATTTCGAGCCGCTGATCTGGACGTCGTCGGACTCGACCAAGATCCCAGTCGATAAGCTGAATGGCTTGCCCGATGTTGCCGGCCTCCTCGCCGAGTTCAAGCCCGACAACAAGCGCTATGTCCTCTCGGCTCACGTGACCGGGCCGGCCAAGACGGCGTTCCCCGATGGGCCGCTAAAGCCGGCCGCACCTCCAATGTCCAAACCGGGAGAAAAGCCGCCCGCAGCACAGGCCGGGACGGGTCTGTGGCTCAAGGAAGCCAAGCATCCGATCAATGTCGTCGTGGTCGCCGACACCGACATCCTCGATGATCGGGTGTGGTCGCAAAGCCAAAACTTCTTTGGTCAGCGAGTCCTCGTACCATTCGCCGATAATGGTGATTTTGTCGCCGATGCGATCGATGTGCTTGCCGGCGGCGAGGATCTGGTCGGGTTGCGCAGCCGCGGCAGTGCCGCCCGTCCGTTCGAGGTCGTCGACGAGATCCAGCGCGAAGCGCAGACGCGCTATAGTGCCGAGGAGCACGCGCTGCAGCAGAAGCTCAAGGCGACCGAGGCGAAGCTTGCTGATCTGACCGGCAAGGACCAGGCCGAGACGCCCGCCACATTATCGCCCGAGCAGACCAAGGCGATCGCGCAGTTCCGGGTGGACATGCTGCAGACCCGCCGGCAGTTGCGCGATGTGCAAGCGGCTCTGCGCAGCAACATCCAAAACCTGAAGAATGGGCTCGAATTCCTCGATATTGCGCTGATCCCGATCATTGTTGCGGTTGTCGCAGTCGTCGTCGGCGCGGTGCGGGTGCGGCGTCGCCGCCGGCGCACCACTGAGGCCTGAAAGGAGACCGCAGATGCGGCGGCGCGGCCTGATGTTGCTGATCGCGGCAACTTTTGTTATGGTCGTGGCGGCGGCGGTAGCGCTCGGGACCGGGAATCAGGGCGGCAGCGGCCATGTCGCGGTTGATCAGCGCGCTCTCCCAGCGCTTGCCGGAAGGCTCGGCGATGTCGCCTCGGTCGAGGTGCAGCGCGGCGGCCTCGACCTGACCTTTGTCCACAGCGGCAACGATTGGCTGGTGACGCAGAAGGGCAACTACCCGGCCGACGCGGTCAAGATCCGCCGCATCGTTCTGGCATTGTCCGACATGACCCTGGTCGAGCCGAAGACCAGCAAGCCCGATCTCTATCCACGACTCCAAGTCGAGGATCCGGGTAAAGGCAAATCGACGTTGGTCGCGATGAAAGACAAATCCGGAAACGACATCGCTCGGCTGATAGTCGGGAAGCGCAGCTACGACCGGCTCGGCGAAGGCAATGACGGAGTTTATGTCCGCAAGCCGGGCAACCCGCAATCCTGGCTGGCTCGCGGCTCGCTCGATTTTCCCGATGATATGGCGAATTGGCTGGCGCAGCGGATTGTCGACATACCCGATAACCGGATCGCAAAGGTGGTTCTGACCCAGCCCGACGGCGCGACCCTGACCCTAAGCCGCGCCAAGCCCGGCGCGAAATTCGCGCTCGAAAACCCACCAAAGGACGCGAAATTCAAGAGCGATACGGCCCTGGGGGAACCGGCAATGGCGCTCGAAGCGCTCAACCTTGAGGATGTCGCGCCCGCGGCGAAACTGCCGGTCCCCGACAAGGGGGTGACAACAGCGTCCTACACGACCTTTAACGGGCTTACGGTTAACGCGCGATTGTTTCAGCATGATAGCAAGAGCTGGATCGCGCTCGCCGCCACAGGCTCAGGGAAAGCCGATACCGAGGCGAAAAAGGTGAATGGCCAAGTGTCGCGCTGGGCCTATGCCATTCCAGGCTACAAGGCCAAGATGATGGAAACAAAGATCGCCGATCTCCTCGAACCGCCAAAGGGTTCATGAGGGTTGGCGGCTGAATCCGCTCCCGCCGAGCCACCATCCTCGCTCTGCATCGGGATCTGCCTGATCGATCCGGCCACCCGCTGTTGCCGCGGCTGCTTGCGCACTATCGACGAAATCGCCAATTGGTACGAGGCGACTGCCGCCGAAAAGAGCATGATTTTGGCGCGTGTCGCGGCGCGCCGTGCGGCAGAGGGTACGGAATGAGGACTGTCTGGTTTGGTAGCGGCAACCGGTTGGGATCGCGCGTCGCCACTGGGATCGCTGCGTTTCTGCTGGTGACGGCCTGCGCGGCGCCCCCGGGCGAGGCGCGTTGGGTCAAGACGGGGCTCGACGACGCGGCGGTCACTCGCGAGGTTAACGACTGTCAGGCGCAGGCAAAGGCGGCGCAAAACACACAGCAAGGAATCAACCAAGATCGCAGCGCCACTTTAGGCCGGAACTGGGCGCTCAGCTATACGACCGGGCTGCAGACCGAGACGATGCAGCGACAGACCGCCGCAACCGGCGACCAGGTCTTTAACAATTGCATGCGCGCAAAGGGCTTCACCAAAGCCGGATAAGCCGCAAGAGGGCTATATCGGGGCTGATTATGGGTAGCCCCAGGGACCCCAATCCCAAGCATCTTGGTTCATGACTGCCGTCATCTGGGCCTCGTCGGCGATCTGCTTGGTGAACACTTCCTGCTTGTAAGCGTCCCAGTTCTGCTGGCCGCCAAAATAGACGCAATTGCAGTCGAGCGGGTCGGCATAAAGGTAGACCGGATTGCCGTTCCTGACTTTCATTACGAATTTATTGGGTGGCAGCCGTCTCATTGCTGCCACTCGGTGCGGCGAGTCCGCCGGCTTGACCTGAAAACCGGCGGCCGCCAGAAGATCTTCTTTTTGCGAAACCTGCTGTTGCGGGCTTTCACATCCCGCCGCCGCCAAAGCCAAAGCGACGACAGCACAAAGAGCGGTTATCTTCCCCACGACTTCTCCCCCAGCGCTAAAGGCGCGCGAACAGATATTCGGATAACGACATGGCGCGCAAGGCGCGGCGCGGGTCAGCAGCGCGCGAGTTGATGGCAAAGATCAATGATCGAGGCTATTTTACCCCCGAATAAATAGGGAGGATCGAATGATCAAAGGCTTGCACCACAACGCGTATCGCTGCCGGGATTCGGAAGAGACCCGCTCGTTTTATGAGGATTTCCTCGGACTGCGGCTGGTCAGCGCGTTCGAGATCAACGAGGGTCGCGCCTTACACACGTTTTTCGAAATGGATGACCGTTCGTGTCTCGCGTTTTTCGAGCTCCCCGGTGCGCCGTTCGAGTTTAAGCGGCAAGACTCGCTCGATTTGCACATCGCTCTCGGCGTCGAGCCGGATGTCTTTGACCGCATGCTGCACAAAGCACTAGCCGAGGGCCGCGAGGTGAGCGGGCCGGTTGATCACGGCTTTGTCCGCTCGATCTATTTCCGCGACCCGAACGGTTACATTATCGAATTGACCGCCAGCACCGGTGTCCATGGCGAAATGATGGACCCCGCGATATCGAAGCCGCACGAGGCGCTCGCCCGCTGGCAGACCGCGAAATACCATTGACCGCGACTGTGTCAAACGAGACGACGCGGCGATGACCGCCTCGCTCAAGATTGCGGTGATTGGCGGCGGCATCGGCGGGCTCAGCGCCGCCGTCGGGCTGCGCCAACGGGGCTTCGAGGTCGATGTCTACGAACAGGCGCCGGAACTGACCGAAATCGGCGGCGGCATCAATATGGGCCCCAACGCGGCGCGCATCCTTTATCGGCTGGGTCTGCGCGAGGGCCTCGACCGCGAGGGCGTGCACCCGGTCGGCAGCCATCAGCGCCGTTGGCAGGACGGCCGCACCTTGCAACGCGCGTCCCTCAACCCGCGCTGCGAACAGCTCTATGGCGCGCCGCACATCACGATCCACCGCGCCGATCTGCTGGCGGTGATCGCAGCGGCGTTCCCGGCACAGCGGGTCCATCTCGGTCACCGGCTTGTCGGGCTCGCCGATCGTGGCGATGCCGTCGAAGCCCGATTCGACAACGGCGTGCATATCGAAGCCGATGTGCTGGTCGGCGCCGACGGCATCCACTCTGCGGTGCGCGCCGCCTTGTTCGGCGAAGAAGAGCCGCAATTTGCCGGGTGTGTCGCCTATCGCGGGCTGGTCCCGGCCGAACGAATTGCCGATCTCAGTCTCGAATTCGGCTCGCAATCCTGGGTCGGGCCGGGCGCGCATCTGGTGCACTACTTTGTCTCACGCGGACGGCTCCTCAATTTTGTCGGCTGGACCGAGCACGATACGTGGAACCGCGAGGATTGGACCGACCGCGCCACGATCGAACGTGCGCTCACCGCTTTCGAGGGCTGGCATCCGCAGGTCAGGCGGATCATCGCTGCGGCCGAGACGTGCTTTATCTGGGCGTTGTTCGATCGCGACCCGCTGCCCCGGTGGTCGGCTGGCCGCGTCACGCTGCTCGGCGATGCTTGCCATCCGATGTATCCGTTTATGGGTCAGGGTGCGGCCCAGGCCATCGAGGATGGCGCCTGTCTCGCCGCGTGCCTTGCCGCCAATGCAGATGATCCGGCTGCGGCTTTGCTGCGCTACGAGCAGCTGCGTTTACCGCGGGTCACCCGGCTACAGCAAATGTCGCGCGCGAACAAATACCGCTTTCACATGCCGGACGGCCCCGATCAGCAGGCGCGCGACGCCGAATGGGCCAGCGCCCCGGACCGCTCGCCCGAAGCACTGCGCTGGCTGTTCGACCACGACCCCGCCGCAATCGAGAGCGTGCGAGCTTAGAAACCCGTCGCGGTTAACTCCCTGCTAATAGCGCCCGTGTAGGTTCCAGGCTGATCGGCTCCAGTGGGTTTGGAGTGTGGATGAATATCGACTTAGCTCGCGGATTGCTCCGAACGTGGATAATTACGACGATCTTGTGGTTAATATGGACGCTCTGGTATTATCTTGCTGACTGTAGGTATTTTATAGAAGACATTCGATGCACTACCGACCCTAGACATGGTGTAGACGTTTATTCTTACAGCAAATTTTATTTAACGGTCATTGGCTGGAGCATAGGAGTGCCACTTTTGAGTTTTATTATTGGTATCGTAGTATTACAAGTCGGAAGATGGATACTTCATGGATTTATACCACCATCCGAAACCCGTATTATGTAAAGCAATAAATGTAATAGCTAAATACTACACAATATCATAGGAGCATAAAATGGCTGACCGAGTGGTACAGGAGTATAGCAACCTCTGCGATGCTTTTGCAGAGATGCGCAAAGAAATGCGCCGACGCCAGAAATATTTCGGCAAAGGCGCTGCAACCGATAAATTATACGAGGCGATTAGGCAGTTCGCTCCGGCGATAGAGCTTGCACCACCCTGCATACCCATCGAGGATGATAACGAGTATATACGAGCCAGAGACTGAAGTAGAATTTCTCATGCTATTAAGCCAGAACCCAAATTTAGTTAGTTAAGGGCTTCGTTGATCTGCTACACTTGGTTTAGTCCCATCTGCGCCCTAATACCGATAGTTCCTGCTCTTTTACGTGGGCAAATGTTGCCGGCGCGGCGCCGCGTGACCTTCGGACGTCACAGCCCGTATTTCTTGCGGGCGGCGGTGCTGATCGACTGGCGCAGCTTGCCGATCTCGGCCCACGGGTCTGACTTGAGCGCAGCGAGCCGGGCCTGAACGGTAGTCACCGTAAAGCCATCGGGGCGGGTGCCGACCTCGACCTCACCCCAGAATAATGGGGTGGAGACTGTCGCCCCCGCCCGCGCGCGGGTCGAATAGGCGCCGACCGCGGTGGCGCCGCGCCCATTGCGCAAATAATCGAGATAGATGCGGCCCTTTCGCATCCGCTTTAACTGGTTGGCGGTGTAGCGGTCCGGGTGGCGCGCGGCCATGTCCTCGACCACCGCCTTGGTGAACGCCTTTACCTCGTCCCAACCGAGACGCGGCGCTAATGGCACGACGACATGCAGGCCTTTGCCGCCGGTCGTCTTGGCGAAGCTCTCGAGACCGATCGCCGCCAGCAGATCGCGGATTTCGAGGGCCGCTTCGGTTACCCGCGGCCACGGCAGCCCCTCATCCGGGTCGAGGTCAAAGGTGATGCGGTCAGGTTGTTCGATCTTGTCGACCGTCGAGCCCCAGGGGTGGATTTCGAGGACCCCGATCTGGACTAGCGACAGCAGCCCGGCCTGATCCTCGATCGCCAGAGAGATTTCGCCGTCGATTTCGATGCGCTTGACCGCCTCCGGCACGCTGGCGCCGGCATGCTTTTGGTAAAACAGTTCACCGCCGACACCAGTCGGGGCCCGCACCAGGCTCAGCGGACGGTGTGCCAAATGCGGCAAGGCCCACTCGGCAACATCGGCGTAATAGCGCGCCAGATCGAGTTTGGTCAGCTGCTCGTCGGGATAGAGGATCCGCTCGGCATTGGTCAGCCGCACGCCGGCAAAGACAGTGCTGCCGTCGGGCGCGATCGCAACCGGCGGATGTTGCGGCGCGGGGGTGGCGGGCGGCGGCGCCGCGGACGATGACGGCATGTCGCGGATTACCTCTCTCGCTACCTTATCTTCGCGCAATCCTAAGAACGTCGCGTGGCGCAATACGTCATCGGTAGTCCAGCTGCCGTAGCGGATTTCGGCGACAAGCCCGGGTTCGGTCCAATGCACGCCCTTGAGAACCGCACCCTGCGGGAGGGTTTTGACTGGGCGTCCGGCGCGCACGGTCCGATCAAGCCGCGCCCGCAATTCCTTCAATTGGGCGTCGCTAAAGCCGGTGCCGACACGGCCGGCGTAACGCAATTCGCCCCGCGGATCGTAATAGCCGAGGATCAGGGCCCCCAAGCCTTGCCGGCCACGAGCCGGGTCGCTGAAGCCGATCACGACAAATTCTTCGCGATTGGCGCATTTGATTTTGAGCCAGCTGTGATGTCGCCCCGGCCGGTAGGTGCTGTCCCGCCGCTTGGAGATGATGCCTTCGAGCCGATAGCCACAGGCGTGGCGGAAGAAGTCGGGACCGCGACCGATCTGATGATCGCTGTAGCGCAACGTGCCACCGCCGTTCGGTGATACCAGCTTGGCCAATACCGCCTTGCGATCTTCCAGTGTGGCACCGGTCAAATCCCAGCCGTCGAGATGAAGCAGGTCGAACGCATAGAACACCAGCGCGTCGGTTCGCTCATTCGCGATGGCGTCCTGCAGATGGCCGAAATTGGTCGTACCGTCAGGTTCGATGTGGACCAACTCGCCATCGATCAATGCGGCCTCGACCGGCAACTCCGCCAGCCGCCTGGCAAGTGCGCGAAACTTGCTGGTCCAATCGAGCCCCTTGCGGGTGGACAGCCGCACCTTCCCGGCGCGGAGCTGAGCCAGCAAGCGATAGCCGTCGTACTTGATTTCGTGCAACCAATCGGGGCCGTCGGGCGCCCGCGCCGCCGTGCACGCCAACAACGGCCGCGGGTCGGCCGGCATCCGCCCCTTCTTGGAGCCCGGGATACCCGACGGGTCGAGATGCCCAGCTTGGTGAGCCGTTCCAGCCCTGCCGTTGAGCGAGCCTGTGGCCGCCGGGCGCTCCTCACCGTTCGGTCCCCAAATCCGGTCGCGGTCGGCGGCGATCTCGTCGATCGTGCGGCCGGTCGCGGCGCTGCGCGGGTTGTCGGCGACAATCGCATCGCCGCTGCCCGGCACCGCCGTGGCGTCGCGCTCCTTGATCAATAGCCAGTTTTCTTTGTTGCGGCCGGCATGGCTGCCGCCCATCCGCACCAAGGCCCATTTGCCGTGGAGTTTCTGACCGTCGAGCTCGAATTTGAGCGCACCTTTTTGATAGGCGGCCTGCGGATCGGGATCGAGCGGGGTCCAGCTGCCGCGATCCCAGATCATCGAGGCGCCGGCGCCATAATTCCGCTCGGGGATGACGCCTTCGAACCCGCCATATTCGAGCGGATGATCCTCGACATGCACCGCGAGGCGCTTTTCCGTGGGATCGGTACTCGGGCCCTTGGGCACCGCCCAGCTTTTTAATACGCCATCGAGTTCGAGCCGAAAGTCGTAATGCAGCCGGCGCGCGGCATGCTTCTGGATCACAAAAGACAGCTTTGGCGAGGGTTTAGCGCGTACTACCGCACCCGCCGGCTCCGGCGTCTTCGCAAAATCGCGCTTTCTGCGGTACTCACTCAGCGCCATCGCCGCCGACCGTCCGTCAAAAATCCGTCTGCCACCAGGTCCGTCGCGTCCGGATGTGTGTTATTACATAATGTGGATTGGTAATGGCGCAGCATAGGAGATCGAGATGCCGCGCGCGAGTTGGAGCGGGTTTCTACGTCTTTCTCTCGTCACTTGCCCGGTCTATCTGACCCCGGCAACGACGGAGGCGAAGCGAATTCGCCTCAATCAGCTGAATTCCGAGACCGGAAACCGGGTTTCGCAGCGCCTGTTCGACTCCAAGACCGGAGAGGAGTTGAGCCGCGACCAGATCGTCAAAGGCTTCGAATTCGACCGCGATCGCTATGTCACGATCAGCGACGATGAATTGCGCGATTTGAAGATCGACTTGTCGAAGATTATCGAGCTCGATCGCTTTGTTAGCCGCGACGAACTCGATCCGCTCTATCTCGACACCCCCTACTATGTCTATCCCGACGGCCAGATCGCGGGCGAAACGTTTCGTGTGATCGGTGAGGCGATGACGCGGGCGAACAAGGTTGGGCTTGGCCGCATCGTGTTGGCCAACCGTGAGCGACAGGTCGTGATCGAGCCGCGCGGCGCGGGCCTGACAATGTCGACCTTGCGCGCCAGTGACGAAGTTCGCACAGCCGATTTTGGCGACAAAGAGGAGGGCGAGGTCGACCGCGAATTGGTGGCGCTTGCCGAAACCATCATCGAGCGCAAGGCCGGCGCGTTCGAGCCGGCGAACTTTCACGACCGCTACCAGGACGCGCTGCGCGAACTGGTGCAGAGCAAGCTCAAAGGCGAGGTGATGGCCGCCCCGGAAGAGGATGAAGAGCCGCCAAAGGTCATCAATTTGATGGACGCGCTAAAGCGCAGCCTGGCGCGCGAAGAAGCAGGCTCGGGGCGCGCCGCCCCCGCCGCGTCGCAACCATCGCCGGCGGCGGCGCGGCGTGGTGCGAAACCTCGCGACCGCCGCCAACCGCCACTGCTGTTGCCGGTCTCCGGCGGCCGCGACAAGCAGCCCGCGGCTGCTGAGGCCGAAGCCGAGACTGCGCCTGCCGAGGCGCCCGCCACACCACGCCGCCGCCGGACCCGCGAAGAAGCCGCTCCCGAACCGGCCGCCGAGGCGCCGGCACCGCGCCGCCGCCGCAAAGCCTGACGCGCCGGGAAACGGGCTCGGCGTTGCCCCTCCGGATCAGTGAAGATCGAGCCGAGCCGGTCAGTAACCGCCGCCATGCCATGTGTAGGGCCCCGGCTGCTCGCATTGATATTGCGACGACCCGGAAGTCACGTGGCAGCGCCGCTCAGCCATGCATAGGTCGAACATTTGGCGCGCGGGAAGCTGCGACGGGGCCGCCGCGTATTGTTGGCAGATGCCCTCGATCATCGCGGTATAGGCTAAGCTAGAGGTTGTCTGGGCGGTAGCGGCAGCATTCGCCAGAAGCCAAAGCGACCCGGCTAAAACGGCGCGCCCTACCGCAGGTGTGGCCACCGCCAGTTACCTCTAAGCCTCACCGGTAAGCGCCGCGACCACCAGCGCCAGATCGAACCGCCCGCGCTTCAGATCGTGGCCGGCGCCATCGATTACGATCAGCTGGGTCGGCGCCGGGATCAGCGACAGCACCGATTTGATCTCCGCCACCGTGCCAAACGGGTCGGCTGTACCCTGCACAAAGACCGCGGGCACCTGAAGCCGCGGAAAATGCTCAGTGCGCCGCCGATCGGGTTTGCCTGGCGGGTGCAGCGGATAGGAGAACAGCAGCAGCCCCGCAGCAACGCCCGGCTCGTCGGCGGCGAGCATTGTCGCCTGGCGGCCACCATAAGACTGCCCGCCGAGAAAGATCGGTCCCGGCACTAGAGCCCGCATCGCTTCGACGGCAAGCTCTAATCCCGCGCGGTCCGCGGCTGCGGTCGACGGCGATGGTGGGCCCTTTGGCCGGCGCTGGCGAAACGGCAGGTCGCAACGCAGCACAAAGAACCCGGCCTCGGCAACGGCATGTGCCGCGGCGACTAGAAGTGGCATAGCGCAATTGCCGCCGGCGCCGTGCGTCAGCACCAATCCGCGGCCCGGCGCATTATCCGGCCGATGCAAGAACCCGCGGATTCCGGGTTGCTCGAAAGCAGTCACGTCGGTCATGCGCGCATCATAAACCTATCGAGACGAGCGGGGCCGATCTCAAAGCCATTCACTTCTGCCGGGCGGCTCTGGACGCAACCAATTAACCTCAGCTACGATCACGCCGGACAGCGCCGGAGCGGGCGCGGAGTTGCGCGAGAAAACCGCGGCCAGGATTTACGGAGGGAGGGTTACATGCCGGAATACAAGCTGATCTCAGCCGACTCGCATGTCAGCGAGCCACCCAATCTGTGGAGCGATCGCGTCGATCAAAAATACCGCGAACGTGCGCCGCATCTGATGGTCAATCCGCCCGGCAAAGAAGGGGCCTATTTCTATTACGAAGGGTACGCGCCGCATCCGATTGGGATCGGGCTTGGCGCCGGCAAGAGCCCTGAGGAACTGAAGGAATTCCTGACCAAGGCGACCTATGCCGACGCCCGCCCGGGCGGCTGGGATCCGGCCGAACGGAAAAAAGATAATGCGGTCGACGGGGTCGAGGCCGACGTGCTCTACACGACGCTCGGCTTTCGCATTTTCTGGCTCAAGGATGCGGGGCTGCAGGCCGATTGTTTCCGCGTCTACAATGATTGGCTCGCCGAATTCGTCGGCTACGACCCCAAGCACATGGCCGGACTGGCGATGATCTCGCTTTATGATCCGAAGGCTGGGGCCCGCGAACTCGAACGCTGCGCCAAAATTGGCCTCAAGGGGGCGATGATCTGGTGCTCGCCGCCCGAAGACCGGCCGTACAGCTCTGACATCTATGACCCGTTCTGGGGTGCGGCGCAGGAATTGCGGATGCCGGTCAGCCTGCACGCGATCACCGGCATGGGGATGGAGAGCCAATACAATTGGGGCGAGCGCTATATGCGCGCGACGGTGCTGGCGCACGAGGTCGAGCGCTCGTTTAGCGTCTTGATCTTTTCCGGGGTGCTCGATCGCTTTCCCGAGTTGCAGATCGTCTCGGCCGAGAACAATTGCGGCTGGATCCCCTATTACTTGCAGCGCATGGACCGCACCTTTGAGCGGTCGCGCATCGCTTCGGGCTTCACCAATAAGATGAAGCCGAGCGAATATTTCCAGCGGCAGATGTGGTGCACCTATATCGATGACTTTGTCGGGGTCGCCAATCGCAACTTTATCGGTGTCGACCGGATGATGTGGTCGTCGGATTACCCGCACCAGGCGTCGTCGTGGCCGCATTCGCAGGAGGTCGTCGCGCGCGACTTCAAGGATGCGAGCGCCGAAGACCAGTTCAAGATCACCCGCGGCAACGCCGCCCGGCTGTACGGCTTCGCGCCTGAACACCCGACCCCGTAGCCGAACATACTTCGGTGCCGAATGCGATCAGCCTGTCGCCGCGCCGAGTCTCGGCGGGGCGGCTAGTCGGGAGAGACGGCCTCTCCCGGCTAGAACCATCGCGCCTTATCGACGAGGTTGCGCAGAGGTTGTCCCGCGAGAAACCGTCGGCAATTGTCTAAAATAATGTCGTAGCGGCGCTCGTCGAGATATGGGCCGTAACCGGCGGTATGCGGTGTGATCAATACCCCGGGAAGCGTCCATAGTTTGTGGTCGGCGGGCAGCGGCTCCTGCTCGAATACGTCGAGACCGGCGCCGGCGATTTCGCCCGCCTCGATCGCCGCGGCAAGGTCGTCGAGCCGGGTCGTCAGCCCGCGCCCGATATTGATGAAGAACGCGGTCTTTTTCATCTCCTGAAACCGCGCGCGGTTCATAAACCCTTCGGTTTCGGGTGTGTGCGGCACCGTCAGGATCACGAAATCGGCTTGCGGCAAGAGCGCGTCGAGCTCGTCGCTGCGATGCAATTCGGCGACACCCGGTGGGGCTTCGCGACGGCGCTCGTCGACCCCGATCACCCGCATGCCAAAAGCCGCGGCAAGGCGCGCGATCTCGCTGCCGATGCCGCCGACGCCGACGATCAGCGCCGTCGCCTCCGGGAGAGGGACGATCCCTTCGTTCTGCTCCGGCTTTTTCCACTCGCGGCGCAATTGCTGCGGGATGTATCGCTGCAGGCCGCGGGCGAAGGCCAGCACAAAGGCCATCACATGCGTGCCGATATGGTCGTTGTAGATCTCGCGGAAATTGGTGATCTGGACGGGGTGCGCGATCAGTTCGGGATAGTAAAAGCCGGCGGGCGGGGCGGCCTGCGGTGCCTGGAGCCATTTGAGATGCCGCGCCTGGCGCAACAGCGCGGGCGGGATCGTGCCAAAGGTGGCCTCGGCAGTCGCGATCGCCCGCTCGGCTCGCGCCATATCCTCGGCCACGATGATTTCGAGCTCGGGCAACGCCGCGGCGAGGCGAGCGCCCCATTCGCGAGTCTTTTCGCTTTGTGGCGGCAGCATCAGAAACTTGGTCGGCATGGCATTTGGCCTCCGATAATTGATCGGCCCAGCATCGGGCCTACCTGCCGCCCCGGCAAGCCGCTCTTCACTCTCGACGCATCGGCAGAAGGCGGCCAGATTGGTGCTCTCGGCGGGCAGAAGCCAAGGAGGCGGCATGAACATCGATGTGGCGGGAAAGAAGGCGGTGGTGGCCGGCGGCAGCCGCGGCATCGGACGGGCGATCGCGCTGATCTTTGCCGAGGCGGGTGCGGATGTTTCGATCTGCGCTCGCGGCGCCGAGGCCTTGGCCAAGGCGTGCGATGACATCGCCCGGTATGGCCATAAGGCGCATGCCGCTAGCTGCGATCTCGCCGATGCGGCGGCGATTCCCCGCTATATTGAGGAGGCGGCGAGCGCGCTCGGCGGCATCGACATCCTGGTCAACAATGCCTCGGGCTTTGGCACCAGCGACGACGAGGCCGGCTGGGAGAAGAGCATCTCGGTCGATTTGCTGGCGACGGTGCGAGCGACGCGGGCAGCCTTGCCGCACATCGAAAAATCGGATGCCGGGTCGATCATCAACATCTCCTCGATTTCGGGCTTTCGCGCCTCGGCCCGCACCCCACCCTATGGCGCGGTCAAAGCCGCGATCTTAGAGTATACGCAAACTTTGGCCGCCCAGCTCGCGCGCAAGCATATTCGGGTCAACTGCATCGCTCCCGGCTCGGTCGAATTTCCGGGCGGCACCTGGGAGCGCGCGAAAAACAACAACCCTCCGCTCTACGCCGCGATTTTGCGCAGCATTCCGTTCGGCAGGCTGGGCCGGCCGGAGGAAGTGGCGCGGGTCGCATTGTTCCTCGCCTCGCCGCTCGCCGGCTGGGTAACCGGGCAGAACATTGCGGTCGATGGCGGCCAGATGCTGTGAGCGGGCCGAGGACAGCCGAAATGGGCGCGACGACGAACGAGGCGGGCGATGACATCGACGAGGCGCTCGCCGCGATCAGTTTCGATCGCGAGGGGTTGGTGCCGGCGGTCGCTCAGCAACACGACACCGGCGAGGTCCTGATGGTGGCGTGGATGAACCGTGAAGCGGTGCGCACGACCTTGGCCGAGGGCCGCGTCTGTTACTGGTCACGGTCGCGCGGCAAATTATGGCGAAAGGGGGAAAACTCCGGCCAGGTGCAATGGCTGCGCGAGCTTCGCCTCGATTGCGACGGGGACACGATCTTGCTGCTGGTCGACCAGCGCGGAGTTGCCTGCCATACCGGTCGCCGCAGCTGTTTTTTCCGAGCTTGGCGCGAGGATGCGTGGCAGGTTATCGCCGATCCCGAGATCGACCCTAAGGTTCTCTATGCATCCCAGTCGGCGGGGCCGACCGGGCCTACTGCAATGGTGGACACACCAGATGGGTCTGCATCTGCGCCATCATGTCGGCGTTGAAGATGCGATTGGCGCATTGCGTGTTGTACTGGTTGACAAGCGCATTGTACCGACTGGTCGCCTGGTCCGCCGCCCCGACCACCGGTCCGATCGATTCCTTATAGGCTTGGTCGCGTTGCGCCAGCAATGACTTGTACTGCGCTTCCGCTTCCGCGTTATTGACGTCGAGATGTTGCCGCGACTGCAGGAGCTGCGCGTCGAGGTCGGCCACACGCTGGCGGGCTCCCGCTAACGCCTGAGTTTTCGCCGACATGTCGGCTGACAAAGTAGCAATCCCCTGCTGCTGACAAAGGCAAGCCGTAATCTCGGCCGGGTTGCTAGACATCTGCGCTTGCGCCGACGCTTGCCAAACAAACGCCAGCGCAACCCCGGCCAAGATTATACGCTTCGCACCCAAATACCCCGCCATCTTCCCCCCTTTGTGGTCAGGAACGGCGCCGCCAACCAGCGGCTGGCGATCAATGCTCGGTCGACCGCGTCAAGTTGTCGTCCGAACCGTGCGCCGTGCTTTCCGCCAATTCCCGCATCGAACTAGCCGCGCGATGGCCGAGTTCCTCTGCCTTGTCCAATATATCGTCACGCGCCTGCGTCACAATCTCGTGCTCGCGCCGGCTGGTCGGCAGCCACATCGCCATCGCGGCACCGGCAACGAGCCCCAGGGCGCCGAGCCACCAGCGGCTCTGCCCGGCGGCTTCGATCATTCGGCCGCCGGCCTCACGAACACGCTGTGTCGAATCACCGGGATGCGAGATCAATTCGCCCGCCTGCCCAATTACCGCACCGCCCTTGTCGTAAACCGTATGCAGCGCCCCTTGCGTCGCGCTCGCCACCTGATGAATCCAGCCTTCTCCGCTGTCGGAGCGGGCCGTCTCGCCGGTGGACACCGCCGGCATAGTGTCTGCCCGGTGCGCCGGCTCCTTGCCGGGCATCCACTTGTCGAGGAGACCCGTGTTTTCGGCCACGAGCCAGGCGACACCCAATCCGAGCAAAGCCAAGGCCACTGGATCGGCCCGAACGCCGCCGCCGAGCTCGATCCCATCGGACCGGCGAAGAAAACCGTTAAGCATGTCTGCTCCTTGATGAATTAAACGCGGCGGCGCCAACTCGGCCGCGAGCGCGTCGGTTGTTGTCGAAAGGCGAGCGCGGGTGCGGGCGATCTCGATCTCGATTTCATCCATCGAACGATCGGATTCGGCGATCATGACACGCGCTCCTTGATCCACGCTCCATCCTCCCGCAGCGTATTGAGCGTGCGCCGCGGCACGAGACCCTGAGCGCTTAGCCAACGCTTGCCGAGGAGGAGCAATATCGCCGCGATCACAAGCACGACGACACCGATGATCAGAGCCGCGAGCCAGGGGGCCAGGACGGTGGACAACCCCAGGACCGCCGCCGCCAAAAGGACCAGCCAAGCGCTAAAGGCGATTGCCCCGCCAGCTGCGATGGCGGCGCCGCCGCGCCCGAGCCGCCCCGCCTTCTCGGCCAGCTCGCGTTTGAACAAAGCGATTTCGAGCCTGAACAGCCGGCCCAGATCTTCGGTCAGGTCAGTGAATAAAGCGCCGATCGGACGCTCCCGACTTGGCCGAAAAGGCGGCTCTTCACGCCCGGCAAAATCGTCTGGGGGAGTCACGACAGCTCCCGCGCTTCCGTCGGCGGAGGCCAATCGACCAGCTGACCATTACCGCTGGCGCTCGAGACTGCGGCGGTAACCGTGTTTTCCGTCGCCCGGCGGGCCATGCCCTCAGACGGCTCCGGCTCGCGCAACGCCGCCAAGAAGCGGCCGGCGATAAAGCCCAGCGCCACCGCTCCGGCAACAAACATGGTTGGCGACCGGTGCGCCACATATTCGACATCCGAAACCAATCCGCTCCAATTGCGCGACCGGATCGCATCGGCAACCGACTCGATCTGTCGGGCTGTCGAATTGATGTATTCCGCCGCGGCCGCGCTTTGCGACTGCTCCAGCGAGCGTCCAGCAGCGCGCACCGCCTCGGCGATGCTGCCGACCTGCGCCGCGGCGCGGGCCCTTTGTTCGTCAACAACCGACAATGCCGCCGATTGGGCGGCGTCGGCAAGTTCGGTCAAAATCATTTTCGCCCGTCCCATATTCGGCTGCGCTTGGCTGCCGTCTCTGGTCGATTCGGTCGGCCCAGCCATGGTTGTCGCTCCCGCAGGTTGCGCTGCCATCCCTTTTTAGCAAAAAAGCGATAGCCGCGCTTCATCCGTGATTGTCATCAAAACAACCGCATGCGCGTAGCGGTTCCGCCGCTGGTGGCGAATGGAAACCCGCACCGGAGTGTTGCCAACCCTTTGCCATAAAGAAGCGGTTGGACGGGACGCCATCCAATGATTAGGCCAAAGCGACGGAGTGAAGGTCAGCATCGATATGGCGACTGGCAATGCCTGATCCGCGGCTGCGCGCAGATCCCGCCGACCGGCCACAGCCGCCGCGCAAAGGTCGCGCGCGGCCGCCGGCGCCGCGTCGCGGGGAGCGCATGCGGTCCTGGCAAGGCGCATTCGCGCGGCTCGCGACCCTGCTGCTTCTGTGGCTCTTGGTTATTGGCGGAGGGGTGGTCGGCTATTTCGCGCTGACCCTGCCGGACACCAGCCAATTGGCGCAATCACAGCGGCGACCGAGTGTCACGATTCTCGCCGCCGATCGGAGCCTGCTCGCGACCTATGGCGATCTGTTCGGGCGGCCGCTCAGTTTGCGGGAGATGTCGCGCTATCTGCCGCAAGCGGTGATCGCGACCGAGGACCGGCGTTTTTTTCATCATTTCGGGATCGATCCGCTCGGTTTGCTGCGCGCGGCAATCGCCGATCTCAGCGCCGGGCATGTCGTCGAGGGCGGCAGCACCATTACCCAGCAGCTTGCGAAAAATCTGTTCCTGACCTCGGAGCGAAGCTTTTCTCGAAAAGTTCGCGAGATCCTGCTCGCCTTGTGGCTCGAGCACAGATTTACCAAAGATCAGATCCTCGAAATCTACCTCAATCGCGTATATCTCGGCGCCGGCACTTATGGCGTCGATGCCGCCGCGCATCGCTATTTTGCCGAGTTCGGCCTCGCGGCTCGATCTCTATAAAAGTGCTATGATCGCCGGTCTGTTGAAGGCGCCGGCGCGCTTCAATCCCATCCGCGATCGTGATCTTGCGACGGCACGCACCGCGCAGGTGCTCGCTAGCATGGTCGAGGCCGGCTATATCACTGCGGGCGAGGCTCAAACCGCCGGTCGCGAACAAAGCGAGCTCGGCGCGATCGCGACTGCCCGCCCCGGAAACCGCTATTTCGCGGATTGGATTGCCGCCCAGCTAACCGATTTCGTCGGACCGAACAGCCGGGATCTGACGGTTGTAACGACCCTTGATCCGTTTACGCAGGCCGAGGCGGAAGCGACAATCGCCGAGACCCTGGCCCGCGATGGCGCTCGCGACGCGGTGAGCCAGGGTGCGCTCGTTGCAATGTCGCCTGACGGTGCAGTGCGGGCGATGGTCGGCGGGCGCAATTACGATGCCAGCCAGTTTAATCGCGCGACCCAGGCGCAGCGTCAGCCGGGCTCGGCCTTCAAGCCGTTCGTCTACCTAGCGGGACTTGAGGCGGGAATGCGCCCCTCGGACCATTTTGTCGACGGACCGATCCAAATCGGCTCCTGGCGCCCGCGAGATTACGGAAATCGCTACGAGGGCGACATGACCCTCGCCGAGGCGTTGGCGCAATCGATCAATACGATCGCGGTGCAGGTCGCCATCCGTGCGGGGATCGACAATGTCGTTGCCGCGGCGCACCGGCTGGGGATCTCGACCCCATTGACGCGGGATGCGAGCATCGCGCTCGGCACCGACGACGTGAACCTGCTGGAACTGACCGCCGCGTATGCGCCGTTCGCCAATGGCGGCATCGGCGTGTGGGCTTATGGAATCGCCGAAATTCGCGACAGCGGTGGACATGTGTTGTTCCGCCGCAGCGGCTCGGGGCCGGGGCTGGTCGTCAGTCCGGAAATGGTCGGCGAGATGAACGACATGCTCGCCGGGGTCATCGACCACGGAACCGGGCGCAACGCCCATTTGCCTCGGCCGGCCGCCGGCAAGACCGGCACCACCCAAGATTACCGCGACGCGTGGTTCGTCGGTTATACCGCCGATCTCGTCACCGGCGTGTGGTTCGGCAACGACAACAACGCGCCGATGAACAAGGTGACCGGCGGGTCGCTGCCCGCTCAAGCGTGGCGCAGCTTTATGCTGGCGGCGACTCGCTCGATGCCGGTCAGGCCGCTGCCGAGCGCCCCACCGCCGACCGGCGTGGCCGCTGTCGCCGCGCCGGTCCGCGGGTTCTTCGAAGGCCTGCTCGGGCTCTTCCGCCCGTCGCCGCCGCCAGCGCCGGAACCGCTCCCTACCCAACTCTACCGCCCGTCGAACGTGACCCTGACCCGTTGAGACGGGTATCGCGGCACCTTCTCGCGGTATTATCTTCGCTGGTTCGCTGTACTTCGTGTTCCATCGGGCTGCAATCACGATTGAAGGCCGCAGGGTCGAGGCGCCATCAGCATCAATCAGCGTAACAGGCCCGGAGACCGCGATGAGCGAGACCGCTACATCCTCCGTCATCGAACCTCCCCGCGGCCGCGCGGGTGAGGTTTTTTGGGTGGCGCTGCGGCTCGGGCTGACCTCGTTCGGCGGCCCGATCGCCCATCTCGGATATTACGAGCGGACCTATGTCCGGCAGCGGCGATGGCTGTCCCCGGAGGATTACGCCGGGCTGGTGGCCTTGTGCCAAATGGTGCCGGGGCCTGCGAGCAGTCAGGTCGGCTACCTGATCGGACTGCGCCGCGCCGGCTGGGGTGGCGCGTTTGCCGCCTGGGCGGGTTTCACCTTGCCCTCCGCGATCGTCATGTTCGGCTTCGCGCTGTTGGCCCCGCGTCTCGAGGGACCGACGACGGACGCGGTGTTGCATGGGTTAAAGCTGGTTGCGGTTGCGGTCGTCGCGCAAGCGGTTTGGAGCATGGGGCGCAATCTGTGCCCCGACCGACCGCGGGCGGCGTTGGCATTGCTTGCGGCGGCGCTTCTGCTGGTGGTCAGCGGCCCCGTGGTCCAGATCGGTGCATTGCTGATCGGTGCAGTCGGCGGGGCGCTGTTGTGCCGCGACCTGCCGGCTGCACCCGGCTTACCGGCAATGCCGGTGACGTTGCGGACGGGCGGGGCGGCGCTTGCGCTGTTTCTGGTGCTGCTGATCGCATTGCCGCTAGCCGGCGCCGCGGCGCCCCACAGCCTACTGGCTTTAGCAGGCATCTTCTACAAGGCGGGTGCGCTTGTCTTTGGCGGCGGACACGTAGTGTTGCCGCTATTGCGCGATGCTCTGGTGCCGCAAGGCTGGCTGTCCGACAGCACCTTTCTCGCCGGCTATGGCGTCGCACAGGCAATTCCGGGGCCGCTGTTTACGTTCTCCGCCTATCTTGGCGCCGTCGTGGCGCCCGCTGGACAAGCTCTGCTGTGGGCGAGCGTCGCGCTGATTTTCATGTTTCTGCCGGGAATGCTGGTCGCCCTGGCGGGGTTGCGGGTATGGCTGTGGCTCGGGCACCACCCCGCGGCCCGGGCTGC
Source organism: uncultured Alphaproteobacteria bacterium (assembly GCA_963777435.1). Taxonomy (GTDB): domain Bacteria; phylum Pseudomonadota; class Alphaproteobacteria; order ATCC43930; family CGMCC-115725; genus AP-15. Next base: position 857,775 of record CAVZQT010000001.1, on the reverse strand, counting down.
TTTGGCTGGCATCAATGCCGCCGTGGTCGGAGTTCTTGGCGCCGCTCTCTACAACCCGATCTGGACCAGTGCCATCAACAATAGCCGAGATGTCGCAATTGCGTTGACGGGCTTCCTTCTACTCGAGCGCTGGCGCGTTCCACCGCTTGCGATCGTGATCTTCTGCGTTGCCGCCGCGCTGATTTCGCACTCCGTTCCCTGACCTTCGCCGCAGGTTCGGTCGAGCAGTAATCGTATTCAATTCGCCGCCGTTGGCGAGCGTCCTGGTCTGACAGCACCGCACACGAACTGCAAGATGGCCGGTTCGGTCGTCATATTTCTGACGTCAATCTGGCGCCGAGTTTAGAAATCCTGCGCAACAGATCGAATGCCGAGCTTCGTTGTTCCGCCCTCGTTTCGCACGCCGCCGACGGCCGTTGCCCGGGCGGCGCTAACGGCGTAAGCCACCCTCGCGCGGCGGGCTGGCACCGGGGGGTTGCGGCGATGGCGAGACGACTTCTGTTTGCCCTTTTACTTCTGCTGATCGGCACCACCGTGGCGGGGGCGGCCGAGTCGTCGGGAAGCGTCTATCTTGAAGACCTGACCTGGCCTGAACTGCGCACCGACATTCTGGCAGGCAAGACAACAATCCTCGTTCCGATCGGCGGAACCGAGCAGAACGGCCCGCAAATGGCGCTCGGCAAGCACAATGTGCGGGTCAAGGTGCTAGCCGGGAAAATCGCGCAAGTGCTCGGTAACGCACTAGTGGCGCCAGTCATTGCCTACGTACCCGAAGGCAATGTCGACAAGCCGGAAGGACACCTCAAGTTCCCGGGAACCATCACGGTCCCCGCTACCGCTTTTGAAACCACCCTCGAATACGCGGCAAAAAGCTTCAAGCTCGCCGGTTTCCGCAACATCGTCTTTCTCGGGGACCATGGTGGCTATCAAAAGGATGACGAGGCGGTTGCCCAGCGGCTTGACCGGGACTGGGCCGCAACCCCAGTGCGCGCCTACGCACTGACCGAATATTACCGCGCGAGCGAGACCGAATTCGGTCAATTGCTAAAGAGCAAGGGCTACAGCGAAGCCGAGATCGGCAGCCATGCGGGGCTGCTCGACACCTCGCTGATGATGGCCACCGACCCCGCCCTGGTCCGCCCGGACATGCTCGGTGAAACCAAGCCCGGCGACGGTACCCATGGCGACCCGCGTCATGCCAGCGCGGCGCTCGGCCAGCTGGGGGTCGATCTCATCGTTGCGCGCACCGTCGCCGCGATCAGGACCGCCACCGCCCAACGCTGAAAGGCGAATTGACCGGCACGTTTTAGTTGCACTTTGTGTTCGGAGGCTTTTTTGCCGCTGTTAATGCGCCGCTGGTTACGGATAGCCGTGTGGATCGTCCCATTTTTGGCTCTCGGAGTTTTAGCCTGCGCTCTGCCGATTTGGCCGGCAAGCGTTCAGGGCGGCTACGGGCTGTTATGCTCGGCTGCCGCGGCAATCGTCCAAGTCGCGCAATCGGCGGTCACACCAAAGCCGGCGGCAGCTCCCCCCGCTGTTGCGGCCACGCCCGCAGCACCGCCCCACCCTGCCCCCGTCCAAACCGTGCCGGGGATGTTGGCGGTCTTAGATGCGGCCAATCTCTACAGCGCGGCCGGCGCAAACATGCTCAGTCCGGCGGTCGCGGGCGCCTTGACGCGGGTTTACGTCCCCAATCTGCGCTCAAACGACGTTTATGTGATCGACCCGGCGACCCACAAAGTGGTCGACCGCTTTCCGGTCGGGTTTTTGCCGCAACACGTTGTCCCCTCCTGGGACCTGCAAACATTGTGGGTCGCGAATAACGGCCGACGCCGTGCGGATGGCAGTCTGACCCCGATCGATCCCAAGACCGGCAGGCCGGGCGAACGAATTCTGGTTGCCGACCCTTACAACATGTATTTCACGCCCGATGGCAAGTCGGCGATTGTCGTCGCCGAGCGGCTGAAGCGACTCGATTTCCGTGATCCGCATACGATGGCATTACAACAATCGCTGCCGACCCCGGCCTGTTCGGGAATCAACCACGCAGATTTTTCCATCGACGGCCGCTATGCGATCTTTACCTGCGAGTTTCGCGGTGGCGGGCTGGTCAAAATCGACATGGTCAACCACCAGGTAGTCGGCTATCTGAGGCTCAACAGTCGCGGGATGCTGCAGGACATTCGCGTCGCGCCTGACGGCCGGGTTTTCTATGTCGCGGACATGCTCGCCGACGGGGTCTTCCTGGTCGACGGCGATACTTTCGCCAAAGTTGGCTTCATCCCGACCGGGATCGGCACCCACGGACTATATCCCAGCCGCGATGGGACGAGGCTCTACGTCTCCAATCGCGGCTCGCACAGGGTTCACGGTGCGCCGCATGGGCCGGGGAGCATCAGCGTCATCGATTTTGCAACCCGAACAGTCGAAAAGACTTGGCCGATCCCGGGCGGCGGCAGCCCGGACATGGGCAATGTCAGCGTCGACGGCAAAGATTTGTGGCTGTCCGGCCGCTACGACAATGTTGTTTACGATATTGACACCAAGACGGGCGCGGTCAGGCAAATAAGCGTTGGCAAGGAGCCGCACGGCCTAACGGTGTGGCCGCAACCGGGCCGCTACTCGCTCGGGCATACGGGCAACATGCGATAGAGATCGATTTGAGCCCTCGCTGATCCGTCCCCGACGTGCGGAAAGCGGCATGCGGGCGCTCAATCGAGGGCCTGCTTAAACGGCGATCACCGTCTAAGCTGCCTTGAACTCATCAACCGTTTTTCCAAGTTCTCGGCCATTTTGTCCCACACCTGGGCCACGACCTGCAGCGTTTCCTTAGCCGTTGTTGTCGAGAGGCCTTCGGACTTGGTGCGGACCTCTTCCGCCATTATCCGCCAGCGACAAACTTGAAGCATCGATTCCGGGTCGGTAGCGGTCGGAGACCAGCCATCTGGGACAAGACTCTGCTCCCGCGGCTCATGTACTAAAGGCCGTTTTGGTGAGTGCCGAGGAACAGTTGACGGTTCAAATTTAGCCTTGAATGACTCCGCTTCGCTGTCTTGTTTGAATTCGACCTGGAGGACGGTGGTGTCTTCGTATTGGTTGCAAACAAATCTTGACGGTTGACAGCGATTTTCATCGAGCCATCCGCGCATCGCGGCCATCTCTGCCGAGAGATCGGCGCGGCGCAGTCTCAGGACAACAGTGCGCATGCCCGCCCCATTTTGCAGTTTACATTGCAAAGGTAAATTTTCTTAGCCCGGGGTTCAAGATGCGGTCCCGCTACAAAGGCGTGTCGAAACGCGACAGACCATGCTCTGATCCGCTCCGCAAGGATAGACGTCACCGGTGATTTGGACTTCGATCGGCCGTCGGTGATCAGATTATAAACTTGCGCGGTGGAACTGCGCTTAACTGCGACCGAGTGTGCAATAGTTGATGTCTTCTCAGGCGCGGACCTGAGCGCTGTTTTCGCGGGACAACGATCTTGACGGCTGGCAGTTGCGGTGTGTCCTTTGCTTCTCATCCAAGAGACGGGCTGTGGCTCTAACACCTTCCAACCGAGACGGTCGGCGGCTAAAGGGTCGCCGGACCCAAGTGCGCCTTGCCTCAAAAACCGGTTTCTGTCATTGTGGCTGCAATGCAAGTTATCCTATCTGGTCACCAATTTTCTTCAAATCCAAATCACGCGACGAGAAGCTGAGCTCAAATCGTGCATCAAAGCTACGTTAACAATCTATATCTCGAATCTGTCCGTCTAATACGGACGTAATCTATTAACTTACAGGCGATACAGAATGATGCCCCCCACCAGCTGCGCTTGCCGGAGACCGTTGTCCTGCGTGAGCCCAAGATCAACGGATCGGCAATCCGCATGCACCAGCCATTTAGAGGGCTCCCGGACACACGCCGGGCGGAATAGGCGATTAATCCGGCGTCCGATCTCTTTTCGGTAACGTCCGATAATGGTGAATACCAACTCCTCTCCATCGCCGGTGTCGGCAATAGCACGACTTGCCTCACCGGCTCGTGACTGGGCGGTTGCCGGCGCCGCTCTTGCGATCGGTCTTCTTTCGTTTGCGATTATTTTTTATCCGGAGATCACCGCGGCGATTACCGTCTGGATGAACTCGGACGCCTACAGTCATTGTTTCCTCGTTCTGCCAGTAGCGCTCTACCTCGCCTGGGACCGTCGCGATATCGCCAGGGCAACCCCGTTGCGCCCCTCACTCGTTGTAGCACTTCTAGCGATCCCGGCGGCCGCGATATGGCTTGTCGCAGACCGGCTCGGCATCATGGAAGCCCGCCAATTGATGGCGATGGCATTGCTCCAAATCATGATCGCGTCGGTTCTGGGACCCTCGATGTGGCGCGCCCTTGCCGCTCCACTGCTGTACTTGTTCTTTCTTGTGCCATTTGGCGAGTTTCTGATCCCTCCCTTACAGAGCCTTGCGGTTCGGTTCACTACGATCGGCCTCAGTCTGGTCGGCATCCCAAATTTTGCCGATGGCATCGTGATCGAAATACCGGAGGGAACGTTTCTGGTTCACCAGGCCTGTTCCGGCCTGCGGTTTCTTATAGCGTCGGCTGCGTTCTCGGTATTTTTTGCCTGCCTAGTTTACACGAGCCCGCTTAGACGGGTGTTGTTTGTTGCAGCGGCTTTTGCGGTCGCGGTAATTGCCAACGATTTCCGTGTGTTTGGCATCATTCTGATCGCCCATTTTATTGGCAATGCCCAGGCGATCGAGACAGGCCACGTCCTGTGGGGCTGGCTGTTCTACGTCATTGTAGGGACAGTTCTGGTGTTGATGGGGCTGGCGTTTCGACAAGAACGGCGCGCGCCCATTCGCGCCAATGCCCCGGTGGCAGGCCGCTTCACCGGCGCGGCGTTTGCCGCAGTTGTGCTCGTTGTGCTGCTGGCGACAATGCCGCGCGTCGCCGCAAATTACCTCGATGAACTCGGCCCCGATGCGGCGGTCGCCGCGGTGATCGCAACACCACCGGCCTTGGCGGGGTGCACAATGATCCCGTCGTCAGACCCAGTCGCCGCTGCAAACGCCGCAAGCGCGATCGATGCGCGCGGCACGGGCGCGATTGCCTACCGCTGCGATGATCGTGTTTTTATGGCTACGTTTCATCGCTTTCCGCCCCGCATCGGGGTACGGCCGCTATTCGCGTCGTTGCGCGACGCTGAACTCGGACGGGGAGGCGATATTATTCGGCAAACCCAGGGTATTCGCGGAGGCGCAGGACCGGAAGCGCCGGTGTGGAGCGTTACCGAAACTCAGCAAGGCAGCCGTTATGTTGCTGTTGCCACTACGCTCTGGGTCGATGGCCGGCCGGCGGGGACCGGGATTAGGGCCCGTCTGGACCAGGCATTAAACTCCCTGCGGCTCTCGGCAATTTCCCCGGTAACTGCCGTGGTCACCCATACCGAAACGGAAGATCCGAATAGCGCTTGGCGCACGATCGACGGCTTCCTCGTCAAGACCGCGCCTTTCTCGGCGAGCGTTAACAAGCTGCTTTCCGCGCCGTGACAGCTTGATTTGAGCTAATCGCTATATGTGGTGTTTGCCCTAACGCGGGGCAGAAATCGCCCGGCTCGCAGCGCATCGGGGCGATGCTGACGCGATCGGAGTCGAGATAACAAGTGCAATCTTCCGCACCTCCCGTTCGATTGTCGGCAATGATGGCGGCGCAACTTCATCGCGCTGTTATCGGCCGAGACGGAGCCGTACCACACGCGGCCGCCGCTGACCGGGACGGCATACCGAGTGTGTCTCCATTGCGCCCGGGTCTCGCATAAGCTTGTATTCGCGCCCCTGAACGCAAAGGAGTGTCTAAATGGTCGCCGGCGCCAAGGAGCCGAAAACTCTGAGCAACAAAATCACGCTGTGGAACCACTGCGAAAACCCTTACCCGTTCGTCCCGAACGAGGTGCTGGAACAGAGTGACTCGGTGCGGGCCAGCCTGCCGAACAAATATTGTGAACCCGAGGTAGCGGCGCACCTCTATGACGAGGTGTTCGACGAGTACCGGCTATGCGACGACATCGGCATCCACATCGTCACCAATGAGCATCATTCCGGAATCAATAATTTATGGGCGGCGAGCCCGGTCATCACCGGCGTTGTCGCCCGGCTGACCAAGAACGTCCGAATCCTGTCGCTCGGCACCTTGATCACCGTGCGCCCGGACCCGGTGCGGGTAGCCGAGGAATACGCCACTATCGACGTCCTGTCGCGCGGGCGCCTCGAGATCGGTTTTGTCAAGTCGGGCGCCACCGAAATGGTCTCGGGCGACGCCAATCCAATGCGCATCCGCGAGCGCGAATGGGAAGCAATCGATCTGATCGAAAAGTCTCTGACGACCCATGACGGACCGTTCAGTTGGGAGGGCAAGTTCTTCACCCATCCGCACGTCAACATTTGGCCGCGCCCCTATCAGCAGCCACGGCCGGATTTTTGGGCCGCGACCAGCGATCTCCCGACCTGTGCCGAACTCGGACGGCGCAGCATGGTGAATACCTTGCTCTTTGGCGGCTATGACCGTACCCGACAAGCCTTCGAGGCGTATAAGACCGCTCGCGTCGAGGCCGGGTTGCCGGCGCCGGGCGAAGACCGTTTTTCCTACATGGCGTTTTGCTATGTCGGAGACACTGATGAGGAAGGCATCCGCATCGGTCAGAAAATTGCCTGGTTCCTGACTGTCAGCATCAAGAGCGCACCACAATTCTCCAAATTTCAGCCGGGCGCGGTGGCGCCGGAGATGGCGCCCGCAGCATGGCGAACCGGTGCGTCGCGGCGGCCGCGACCGACAAATCTCGATGCCGAGGTATTGATCGGCCAGGGCCAGATGTTCGCCGGCAACCCCGACACCGTGGCGGAGCAGATCAAGGAATTCCGGCGGCGTGTCGGCGGCGTCGGGCACATCATCATGATGACTAGACAAGGTCTGGTAACCCACGCCGAGGCGGAGCGGAGCTTTTCGCGCGCCGCCGCCGAGGTGCTGCCGCAATTGCAACATCTCCCGCCCGTCGATCCGGACGAGACTGCCTGGGAAGCCCGGCGCGCGGTTGCAGCAGCAAAATGAGCGCAGCAGATCGCATCGCCGTCGGCCCGATCGCGGCCGAAATCCTGCGTCGAAAGGCAAAGCGGCCCGACGCGCCAATGCTTCTCCTGGTCCACGGTATCAACAACATCAGCCCCGAGGCGCCCTTCCTCGATCTGCTGGCCGATCACGGCGAAATCCTGGCGCCTTCGCACCCGGGTTTTGGCGCCACGCCGCGTCCGGCTGATTTCGACACAATCTACGACCTCGTCCTTTTCTACCGCGCCGTACTCGACGCGCTCCCGACCGATAAAGTCACAATGATCGGATTTTCATTTGGCGGCTGGATTGCCGCCGAGGTCGCGGTGGGAGGGCATCCCAAGCTCGATCGGCTGGTCCTGGTCGATCCGGTCGGGATCAAGATCGGCGGTCGCGAGGAGCGTGATATTGCGCATCTCTTCAACACCTCGCCCGCGGAACTGACCCGGCGCGCCTGGCACGACCCGGCAAATTGTCCTCGCGGCAGTTACGGTGTCGGGTGGCACACTCTGATCGGCGATGCGATGAGCGACGCGGAAATGATCACCCTGGCGCGCAATTGGGAATCGCTGTGCCTCTACGCGTGGCGGCCGCATATGTACAATCCGCAGCTCAAGCATTGGCTGCACCGGATTGCCGTCCCGAGCCTGGTTCTGTGGGGTGCGAGCGATCGGATCGTGATCCCGGAATACGGGCGCGCCTATAGCGAGCTGATTCCCGGCGCGCGGTTCGACCTCATCGCCGACGCCGGTCATCACCCGGAGCTCGAGCAACCCGGCGCGTTCGTCGATCGGGTAGCGCATTTTCTTGCCAATCGGAAATAAAGGGCATCGTCGAATGATGTTCATCGTTCGCAGCGCGGGCGACCAACTTGCGGCCCCCTCGCTGCAGATCAAGGTTAAGCGGCGTACCCCCGAGATCGTCGCAAATGGGATCGGCAAGACCGACTATTTCTGCGTCGCGGAGATGGAGGCGATCATTGCATTGCGCGCTGCGGGCTGCGAAGTGATCGAATTGCGCGACGGCTGGTATGCCGACGATACCGGAGGCGGGGTGGCGATCTCCGGGCACGGGAAATACTGGGAGATCCGAGACACCAAATTCACGGTCCGTGAGGCTGTTGGAACCGTCCAGAGTGCTGACCCCGGTGTACCCGGCGGCGATCTCGTAAACGTTCGGCGCGCGATCTTCGGGGTATAGCGAAGCCCAACCCGTACCAGCGATGTCCCCGATCACTTCTTCGGTCGGTGTGTTCACCGCCATTGAGGTGGGTGGTGCGGTTGCCTGCCTTTGCTCGTTTTTATGATGTTCGTTTACTGCGACTATCGCTGGCCTCGACCCAGTGCATTTCGGCATGACCTTGCCTTCAAATCTGGGCATAGGCCGGTGCGGTCCGCCGGTCAGCACGATCCTGTTTGTCGCTGCGCCGTGTGCGGCTAACGCTCGGAACAAGTGGTCCGCCAAATTTAGCCGTTTTACGTGGTTATGTTTACGGTTTGATGCTGGTTACTTACATCCCGGCGACTCGATGTGGCTGCCACGCCTGTTGTGATGAGGACAGCGAGCGGACGTTCGTGGGACGAAAAAAGCACCTGCTGTTCGGTATCGAGCTGATCGCAAAGCGATTCGTAGTTAAGTTTTCAAATAGGAATTGCAACAGGAGGCGAGTCATTGCAGTATCTGTGCGGCATCGTTTTGTCCCCCCAACGATGCGATGTTGCCTGTCGGACGGGCAAACCGACAGGTACAGAAGCCCCGGTCCCCCCGACCGGGGCTTTTCTGTATTGGGGATGCACTCCGATTGTCTCGGCGACTGGATAGGCTGGTGTCGAGGAGGCCGCATTCCTTTAGAATGACTACGGACAATTGAGGCCCAGCGGGAGCAGACGATGGCGCTTGATGATGATGCCGCACGCGTTCTGGAGTTGGTGCGGCAATCGGGCCGGCCACCCTTCGAGGCGGTTTCGCCGGCGGAAGCGCGTGAGCTTTTCCTGGGCGGGCGTCAGGTGTTCTCGCCGGAGCCGCAGCCGGTGGCTGAAAGCCGCGATCTCGCGATAGCTGCGCCGCAGGGCCACAAATTGGGGTTGCGGCTTTACCGCGGCGCCGGCGCCACCCCCGATATGGCGCTGCCGGCGCTGGTCTTTCTCCATGGCGGCGGCTGGGTCGTCGGCAATCTCGAAACCCATGATACGATGTGCCGGCACATCGCCAACCGCGCCGAATGCGCCGTCGTGGCCGTCGATTATCGACTCGCTCCCGAACATAAATTTCCGGCCGCGGCAGAGGATTGCCTGACCGCAACAGAATGGCTGGCCGAGAATGGGAATGAACTCGGGATAGACCGTAAGCGGCTCGCGGTTGGCGGCGACAGCGCCGGCGGCAATCTCGCCGCAGTGGTCAGTCTGATCGCCCGCGACCGCGGTACGCCAGCGCTGCGCGCTCAGTTGCTATTCTACCCGGCGCTTGATTTCGGGATGAAGCAGGCGTCATACCGGCGCTTTGCCGAAGGGCATCTATTGACCGAGGCGACGATGCGCTGGTTTGCGGAGGCATATCTGCGCAGTCCCGAGGATGTCGGCGATTGGCGTGTTTCGCCGTTGCGCGCCCCCGACCTGTCGGGTTTGCCGCCAGCTTATGTATTGACCGCCGGCTATGATCCGCTGTGCGACGAAGGCATCGCCTATGCCGGGCGCCTGCAGGAATCCGGTATTTCGGTGCAGCATCGGCATGTCGCCGGCCAGATCCATGGCTTTCTTCTGATGGGCAAAATCGTGCGCGCGGCCGATCCCGCATTGGACGAGATTGGCGACGCCCTCAACGGGTTCTTCGATCGCGGCTGAGGCTGGCCCAAGCCAACCTCAGCCGGCGGGTCCAGGTACATCCGCAGATGACGCCGCGGGAGTGGCTGCGCCTGGTGCTGGTCGGGCTTGGCGCCTCGGTGGTGCCGCTCGATACTGCGGTCAATATCGCATTTCCCGACATTACCCGCAGCTTTGGCCTGCCGATCCAGATGATCCAATGGGTCGTCATCTGTTATGTGCTGACCTACGCCAGCCTGATGCTGGCGTTTGGGCGGCTTGGCGATATCTTTGGCCACGCGCGGGTTTTTCGCACGGGGTTAGCGTGGAGCGTTGTTGCTTTTCTGCTATGCGCGGCAGCACCCGCCTATGGCTGGCTGTTGTTCTGCCGTTTTCTTCAAGGGATCGGCGCAGGGCTGGTGATCAGCGTCGCCCCGGCACTGGTAACGGGGCTTTTTCCCGAGAGCCGTCGCAGTCGTGCCGTCGCCGCGTTCACAATGATTTTTGCTTTGGCTTCGGCAGCTGGCCCCCTGATCGGCGGGGCTCTCGTGAATGTTTGGGGTTGGCCCGCGGTATTCTGGTTCCGCGCGCCAATCGCACTTATCGCATTGGTCTTTGTCGGCGGGCTGCCCCATAGCGCCCGCGCGGCGACGCGTGAGCCGCTCGATCTGCTAGGGGCGGTTTTACTGGCAATGACAATATGTAGCGTGCTGTTGTTCATCAATCAGGCATCGCGATTTGGCCCGCAGCGTTGGGGCGCCCTCCCCCTTTTGATATTTGCCGCGGCAAGCTCATTTGCTTTTGTGCGCCGCGAGACGCGGTTCCCGGCCCCGATCGTCAATCTCAAATTCTTCCGCAATCCGGCCTTTGCAACCATCAACTCGGCGAGCGTGCTCGTCTATCTGACGAGTTTTTCGATACTATTATTTGTTCCATACTACCTGGTCGGGGTACTCGGACTGCCGCTGCCGTGGGCTGGCGTCATTCTCGCCGCCTCCTTTGCCGGGACGATCACCGCCTCGCCTGCCGCTGGGCGGCTCCTCGAATATGTTCCTGCCAACCGTATCGCATTCGCCGGCGCGGTATTGGGAGGAATGGGGCTGATCGCTATCGGCTGGAATGGCGGGTCCGCCCTCGGGCCGATGCCGCTGCTTTTAGCCGCGCTGATCTTACAAGGGTTCGGCGTCGGCTTGTTTCAGGTCGCGTACATGGATGTGGTCTTAGGCACGATCCCGCTCCACCATCGCGGTGTCGCCGGCAGTGTAGCGACGTTGACCCGCACACTCGGCACTGTCAGCGGCGCGACGCTGCTAACCGTTCTCTTTCATGCTGTCGAGACTTCCGCACTTGGCGGCGGCCAAGCGGTAGCTGCAGCATTTGCCACCGCGTTTCGGCCGACCTTTCAAATCGCCGGCGTGGTCTCGATCCTGTCTGGTCTGGCGGCGCTCGCTGTTGCCGAGCGCCGCTGACCTCGGTTTACGATGACTTCAGTTACGGAGACTTCAAGTTAGGGGCGCATTTTCTTCGAGCGTAAAGCCGACCTTCATGATCACCTGAAAATGAGCAACCTTGCCGTCTTCGACGTGACCGCGGGTCTGGAGCACCTCAAACCAGCCCACCTGCCGCAAGGTGCGCGCCGCGCGCTCGACCCCGTTCCGGATTGCGTCCTCGATGCTGTTCTCGGAAGACCCGGCAACCTCGATGATCCGATAGACATGATCTGGCATTTGCATCCTCCTGTGGTTGGCCGCGGGCGCCGCCGGCAGCATTGTGGTTCTGAAGAAACACGCGAGGCATCAAGCTCGTCCCCACAGCGAGGCAACTTAGACCATCACGCCGATATCCGCCCGGGTTATTCTAAGCGCAGAGTTGGCAGAGCCCAAAGGGAGGGATCGATATGCCGGTCACGATTTACCACAATCCCCGCTGCAACACCTCGCGGCGGACCCTGGCATTGTTGCGCGAGCGCGGGGTCGAGCCGCAGATCATCGAATACCTGAAGGCCCCGCCTTCGGCGTCCGAGTTGAAGCACATCTTGGGTCAGTTAAAGATACCGGCCGCCAAATTACTGCGCAAAAAGGAGGCCGCCGCGGCCGGCATCGACCCAAAGATATTGTCCGAAGACCAGCTGATCGCGGCCATGGTCAAAGACCCGATCGTCATCGAGCGCCCGATCGTCGTCTCCGGTGAGAAAGCAGCCCTCGGCCGCCCGCCCGAAGCCGTGCTGTCGGTTATCTGAGCCTCTAATCCGGCGGCGTCTTGGCGGTGTATTCGGCGGCGCAAAAGGTGCCGCCCTGATAGCGCTCGGCGATCGGGTCGGCGCCTGCCGGCTCGGCCGCCAGGACTGCTTCGGCATAGGGCTCGGAATCGTCCTGCGGCTTGTAGCCGAGGCGATACGCGTTTGAATTGTCGTACCAGGAACGTCGGTTGTTCGAGACGCCGTAGACGATCTCGTAGCGGATTTCGGGATGTTCGAGGCCGATACGGACGAGTTGCGTCAGATCGCGCGGGCTTATCCAGATCGCGAGCCGGCGCTTGTCGATCGGCTCAGTGCCGAAATTGCCGATCCGCAGGCACAGAAAACCGATCCCGTGCTTGTCGGCATAGAGGCTGGCGAGCGCCTCGGAGAACGCCTTGCTGACCCCATAGCGGCTGTCCGGCCGCGGCACGACGCGATGGTCGATCGTCTGGGCGCGCGGGTAAAAGCCGACCGCGTGATTGCTCGTCGCCATAACGATGCGCTGCACCCCGGCTTTGCGCGCCGCCTCGAACACATTGTAGAGACCGATGATGTTCGACTGCAGGATCACCGGCCAATCGGCCTCGCCGGAATTGCCGCCGAGATGGATAATCCCGTCGACCCCGTCGACCATTCGCTCGACCGCGCTCATGTCCGAGATTTCGGTCTGGTCGATTTCTTCGCCATCGCGCGCCGGCGGCAATGGCACTCGGTCGGAGAGCCGCAACACCGGATACGCCCCGCGCAACGTCTCGCGCAACGCTCGCCCAATCCCCCCGCCCGCCCCGGTAATCAGCACCCGATGCATTTGATTTCTCCCGAATCCCTCGTTAACGCATCGTGCGGACCGGCGGCACTTCGGCGGAGACGATCAGATTGCAGCCGGTGGCGGACTTGATTTCGTCGACGGTGACGCCGGGAGCGATTTCCTTCAATTCGAGGCCGTGCGGGGTCACGGCGAACAAACCGAAATTGGTCACGACCAGGTTGACGACGCCGCGCGCGGTTGCCGGGATCGTGCAGCGCTCGACCAGCCGTGGCGCGCCGTTGCGCGTCTGGTGCTCCATCGCGACAAACACGTGCTTGGCGCAGGCCGCGAGATCCATCGCCCCGCCGATCCCGCCGCCCTGCTGCCCCGCCATCTTCCAATTCGCGAAGTCTCCGTTTTCGGCGACCTCGTAGGCGCCGAGCACGGTCACGTCGATCCGCCCGCTGCGGATCAGCGCAAACGAGTTGGCGTGGTGCACGATCGCCGCCCCCGGCCGCAACGTCACGTGCTGGCCGCCGGCATTGACGAGATGCAGATCCTCTTTGCCTGACGCGGCGAGCGGGCCATAGCCGATTACGCCGTTCTCGGAATGGAAGATGATCTCCTTGTCGCCGAAATCGAAATTCGAGCACAAGGTCGGGATGCCGATGCCGAGATTGACGATCCAGCCATCGCCGAATTCCATCGCCAGCCGGTCGCACATCTGCTGACGGCTGAGCCCCTTTGCCCTCTCGCTCATGATCAGGTACTCGCTGGCAGTTGCGGCCACCATCCCTCGGGCGGCGGCGGGATCTTGACGATGCGGTGGACGAAAATCCCTGCCGTGTGCACATCGTCGGGGTCGATGGCGCCGACCGGGAGGATGTCCTCCTCGACCTCGACGACCGTGACCCGCGCCGCCATCGCCATGATCGGGTTGAAATTGCGCTGCGAGCGGCGGAACCGCAGATTGCCGGCGGCATCGGCCTGATAGGCGCGGATCATCGCGTAGTCGAGCGGCAGCGCGTGCTCGAGCAGATATTCGCGGCCGTTAAAAACGCGCGTCTCGCGGCCTTCCGCAAGCTCGGTGCCGACCGCGGCCGGGGTGTAGAAGGCCGGGATGCCGGCCCCGGCGGCGCGCATGCGCTCGGCCAAGCGTGCCCTGCGGCACCAGTTCGGCCTCGATCAGCCCTTTTGCGACATATTCCGACAGGATCAGCCGCTGCGAAGCGCGGGTTGGTGCGGTAAAGGCGCAGACCACCTTGCTGACCTGCCCATTCTGGATCATCTGCCCCATATCGGGCGAGTCGGGCGGCAAGGTCGCACCGCCGCGCGTCGAATTGGAGACGCAAGTCAGCCCTTTGGCGCCTTGCGCCGCCACCGCGCCATAGAGGTTGATCGGCATCCCGACCACCGCGAACCCGCCAAAGCCGATTGTGGCGCCATCGGGGATGTCGCGCACCGCCTCGGCAAAGCTCGAGAAAATCTTGCTCCTGGCGCTCATTCCCCCGCCCGAATTTAGTTGTCCACTATCATCACGCATCATGCGGCAGGTGACGGCCCGCGGCAACCTATGGCAATGGCCGTCGAGATCACGGCAAAAAGCCACGACGGCCAGCGTCGCTCCAGAGCGACCGAAAGCAGACAACGGAAACTGATTTAATTCTGGTGTCATACTGGAAAACCGGGACAATGAACCGGAGACCCCGTGAGAAGGGATAACGCGCTTTGGAGACGCCATGACCGCCGACAGCCTTACCGCACCCGCCGCCCGTCCGAGAGCCTCCCTGACGCGGGTGATCGTCGCTGCCTCGCTCGGCAATGCGATGGAATGGTTCGATTTCCTGGTTTACGGGTATTTCGCGGTCACAATCGCGAAAGTGTTCTTCCCGACGACAAACGAGACCGCCTCGCTGCTGTTGACCCTCGGCACGTTCAGCGCCTCCTTTCTGGTGCGCCCGATCGGCGCCATCGTGATCGGGGCCTACACCGATCGCAACGGCCGTCGGGCCGGGCTTACTCTATCGATCGCGCTGATGGTCATCGGCACGACGATGACGGCATTGATGCCCGGCTACGCGACGATCGGGCTCGCGGCGCCGATTTTGATCCTTGTCGCTCGCCTGGTGCAGGGATTTTCGGTCGGCGGCGAGTTTGGCAGCGCCGTCACGTTCCTGGCCGAGCAGACCGCAACCCGCAAAGGCTTTGTGGCGAGTTGGCAATGGGCCAGCACCGGCATCACCGGCTTCCTCGCCTCGGGGTTCGGCATTCTGTTGGCAAGCCTCTTGTCGCCGGAACAGCTGACCGACTGGGGCTGGCGCGTCCCGTTCCTATTCGGGATTTTGGTGGGCCCGGTGGGGCTCTACATTCGCCGCAAGCTCGACGAGACCCCGGAATATGTCGAGATCACGCCGACCCAGTCGCCGGTGCGCGACATGCTGCGCGAAAACCCGATCGAATTCATCCTGGCGATGGGCGCCTCGATCATCTCAAACAGCTCGGCCTACATCATCCTTTACATCCCGACCTATGCGGTGAAAGAGATGCACCTGCCGCAAAGGACCGGGTTTATCGCGACGCTGATCGGCGCTGTCATTCTCGGCGTCGCCTGTCCGTTTGCCGGCTATCTTTCCGACAAATTCGGCCGCGGCGGACTGCTGCGAGGCACGGCGTGGCTGTTTTTGCTGACGACCTACCCGGTATTTTTTCTGATGGTCGCGTTTCCCTCGGTGTGGACGGCGATCTTTGCCGCCGGCTGGCTCAGTCTCGTCAAGGCCGGCTACAGCGGCGTGCTGCCGTCGCAACTCGCAGAGCTGTTCCCGACCCGCGTCCGCGGGATTGGCGTGGCATTGAGCTTTAGCATCACCGTGACCATCTTTGGCGGCTTCACGCCGTTTGTCTCGACCTGGCTGATCGCGATGACCCACAACAGCCTGTCGCCAAGCTTCTACATCATGTTCACCGCGGCGCTCAGCATCATCGCACTGGTGTTTGTCCAACGCCGCCGCTATCCGCGCGAATACCCTGCCGGGCAGTCAGCCGCCGAAGCAATGGCCTCGCGCTGATCGGCAGCCGCGAGACCATCGCTCGGCCGCGAGTGACTATTTTTCGCCTTCCGATGCGACCTTCCAGTCATCGGCGCTGGTGTGGTTACCAACGGGCACGGTTGATCCCGGAGGAGTGATCTCGGAAACGACCTCGTGGATGTGCCGGCCGCCATCACTGATCACAAACAGGACCTTGATGACGCCGGTGGAACCCGTCGGCACCGGCGCGTTGAGGTCGATTTCCATTTTGCCGGTGCAGTCTTTGTCGACGGTGTACGTGCCGGTCTCTCGCCCTGGCGGCGCAAACTCGGCCGGCATGCTTCCGCCAGTGTAATCGCGCTGCGTCAATCCGCCATTGCCGTCAAATATCTTGATACCGGCGACCACACCGGGCTGCTGCCCGGTCCCCGGCGGATATGCGGTGGCGCCGAACGCGTATATTCCTTTGAGCGTCGCGTCCGAGCACCCGAAATCGTCGCCGCCGCCTGCCCAGGCCGCGCCGCTCAGCGCTGATAAAGCCATCGCCGCAGCGACCAATCCTTGCGTAACCATACGTTTCATCGCGGCTCCTCTCTGTGGGGTTGCACCCGTGCAAAAGGGAAGCCTGAGCCGGCGGGAGAGCGCTATGAGGCGGCCATAAAAACCTATAAATTGCGCTAAAACAGACGCAAAAACCGACGCGGCGGGAGCTGGGCCATGAGCGCGCTGGTTGTCGAAGATGCTTTCCTGTTCGAGGGTTTCCGCCTCGATCGGCGCAGCGGCGGCCTCTACCGGCGCGACCAGCGCGGCGTCTTCGTGCCGGTGCCGATCGGCTCGCGCGCGCTCGATGTGCTCGGCGTTCTGGTCGAGCGAGCCGGGGAGCTCGTGTCGCGCGATCAAATCATCGCCGCTGGGTGGCCGGCGACCGTGGTCGAGGACAATAATCTCAATATGCAAATCGCAGCGCTTCGCCGCGTTCTCGACGAGGGGCGCGCGCAGAGCTGCATTCAGACAATCCCGGGCCGCGGCTACCGCTTCGTGGTGCCGGTAACCGTGTTGACGACGGCTGCTTCGCGTTCACTATCCACTCCGCCGCGCCTGTCGATCGTGGTGTTGCCCTTTACAAACCTCAGCGATGACCGGGAGCAGCAGTATTTCGCGGACGGGATCACCGAGGACCTCACGACCGATCTCTCGCGAATCGAGAACATGTTCGTGATCTCGCGAAATACGGCATTCACTTACCGCGACAAATCGATCGATACGAAGCAAATAGGCCGCGAGTTGGGCGTGCGCTATGTTCTCGAAGGGAGCATTCGCCGATCGAGCGACCGGGTCCGGGTGACCGCCCAGCTGATCGACGCCGACACTGACGGACATCTTTGGGCCGAGCGGTTCGATTACGAACTCAACGATCTATTCGCTCTGCAAAATGAGATTACCGGTCGGCTCGCGAACACGCTCGGCGCCGAGCTGATCACGATGGCAGCCGCTCGCCGGATCGAGCACCCCGATTCACATGATTTCGTGCTGCGCGGCCGCGCCGCCATGCTTAAGCCGACCTCCCGTGACAGTTATGCGGAAATGATCACCCTCTTCGAGCGGGCATCGACACTCGATCCCCAGTCGGTCGAGGCACAAACCTATCTGGCAAGCGCGCTTGCCAACCGCACCTTGATCGGGGTGACCGACACGGCCGAAGCCGATGTCGCGCGTGCGGCGCGGCTGGTCGATCAGGCATTGACGGCATCGCCCCGCTCTATGCTGGCACGTATTGCCAAAGCAAATGTGCTCCGCGCTTTAGGGCGGTGCAATGAGGCGATTCCTGAATTCGAGGCGCTGCTCGCAATCGATCACAACGCGGTGGCGGTGTTAGATGCTCTCGCAGATTGCAAGTTATTGATCGGCCAAATCGAGGAAGTCATCCCGCTTGAAGAGCTGGCGATCCGCCTCAGTCCCCGCGATCCGGCGATTGGCTGGTGGTATGTCAGGATCGGACAAGTGCATGTTTACCAGTCGCGGGCCCACAAGGCGATCCCTTGGCTCGAAAAGGCGCGCGGTGCCGTTCCCGAGCTGCCCTTCGTACATGCCCTTCTCGCCGCCGCCTATGGTCTTACCGGTGACGCCGAGCGCGCTTCAGCCGCCCTTGCACAAGCTCGGCGGTTTACCGGCGACGATCATTTGGCCAGCATCGCCGCGCTCAAGGCCTTTGGCGCGACCCGCGGTTACTATAGAGCGCGCAAGATAGATTTCGAAGCGACGTATTTTGCGGGATTGCGCAAGGCCGGTATGCCGGAAGAGTGAGCATTGCGGCCCGAGCGGATCGGCGAGGGGCGGATCAGCGTAAATCGCGGCCGGCGGCGTCGCCCGCGAGGAAGATGTTTGGTTTCAGGAAGAACGACAGCACCAGCGCGCCGTTGGGGGAGCGCGCCAGGTGGCGGTTGCCTTTCGGCCGCCACACGTAGTTGCCGGCGTGGACCTCTCCTTCGTCGTCGACGAGACTGCCCTCGATGACAAAGGTCTGCTCGACCTCGACATGCTCGTGGAGCGCCAGTTCGGCGCCAGGCTGCCAGCGAAACAGCGCCGTCAGAAGCCCGGTTTCGGGGTCTTCGAGCAAAACCTTCATGTCGATTCCCGCACACGGGGTCGGCTTCCATGGCAGTTCCTCGACCTCGACATAACGCGAGGCCAACGGGCCTAGTTTTTCGGCATGCTTTAGAAAGGGGGTGCCAGCAGTCATCGTGATCGCCTCTCGCATTCCGGTTGCCGATCATAGCGCAAGATCGGGATTTGCTGGTAACACCGCGGGCGGTCGGGGATGATGCCGCTGGACCAAACGGGAGGAAGCAATGGCAAAAGGCATTCTGATCGCGGCGATGGATTTTTCGGCGGCGCCCGAGGACGAGTTTCACGATTGGTACGATCTCGAGCATGTCCCGGAACGGCTGCGGGTCCCGGGGTTCTTGAACGCCGACCGCTGGATTGGGATCGAGAACCCAAAGGTCTCGGTCGCCACCTACGATCTCGACAACGTCGATGTCCTACATAGCCCCGCCTATCTCGCGGTCGGCGGCGATAACGGCTCGCCATGGACAAAACGGACCGCGAAATTCCGCAAGAGCATCCTGCGCTATGAAGGCGAACAATTGTTTCCCGGCGGTCGCACCGCACCCTCCAACGCGGCGGCATTGATGCTGATCGGCATGAATGTGGCGCGGGAGCACGACCACGAATTCAACGAGTGGTACAACAGCGAACACGTGCCGGCATTGGGCGCGGTGCCCGGTGTGGTTTGCGCCCGCCGCTATCGCGGCACCGGCGGGACCCAGCGCTACGTTGCGCTTTATCATCTCGAAGCGCCGGAAGTCCTGCGTTCCGCCGAGTGGCGCAAGGCCGCAGACACCCCCTGGACGCAGAAGATGCGGCCACATTTCCGCGACCATCTGCGCATCGAATGCCGTCGCTACACGCGGGCGGCCTAACGTGCTCAGCGCCTCAGGATTGCCCTGAGGCCAACATTCGTCGCCGCCGCAGGGTGCCCGACGCCGCGCGGGCGGTCGGGCACCGCTGCTTGATACGGCTGAAAACCTCGCGGCCCCCGTACCACTCCACTAACAGCCCCTCGTCTTTTGGGCGAAAAGGAACGCTTTCCCTTGCGCTGTGGTTCATCCTTAACTTTTGCGCGAACGAAGCGGAGGGATCTGTGACCAAAGCACGAGCGGCCCTCGTCGCGATTGTATTGCTGCTCGTACCTGGAATCACGACCTGTCGAGAGGCGGCTGCTCAGTTGGTCACGTTCGGATCACCGGGCGATCCGCCGCGTGTCGCGATCGGCGGCGGGGCGTTCGACGTTATACATGAGGACAAACCCGGTGCGGGAGTAATCGGTTCGGCATTGAGCGAGTTTCGCTTTGGCGATCAATGGTGGATTTTGTCGCCCTTTGTCGGGGTGATGGGGACAGGCAAGGGTGCGGTTTATACTTACGTTGGGTTCGGATTCGACATGCACCTACCCTATAATTTTGTAATTACGCCGAGCTTTGCCGGAGGATATTCTGAAAGCGGTCATGGCATCGACTTAGGCTATTGGTGGGAATTTCGCTCAGGCGCAGAATTGGATTATCGCTTTGCCGACCAAAAGCGGCTCGGGGTCGGATTTTACCATATGTCGAATGCTGGCCTCGGGAAGAAGAACCCGGGGGTGGAATTGGTGAACGTCGTGCTGATGGCGCCGTTCTAGGCTTCGCCCGCCGTTCGTCGGGCTCTCGTCACAACGGCGTGCGCCGGGGCCGCCTACCGCCTCGCCGATCGAGATTCAGAACCGATCAGGGCAAGGGCGGGCGGCGGTCTCGCTCGGGTGCGATTTCATCGATCGCGCGGGCGAGCTTAACATCGAGCTCGCTGAGCCCGCCGACATCATGCGTCGACAGCACGATTTCGACGCGGTTATAGACGTTGAACAGCTCCGGGTGGTGATCCATCTTTTCGGCGAGTAGGGCGATGCGCGAGATGAAACCCCACGCCTCGGAGAAGTCGCCGAAATGATAGCTCTTGCGGATCGCATCACGATCGGCGACCTCGGCCCAGCCGTGCAATTCGTGGATTGCCGCGTGCCGCGCCGCGCCGACCAGCCTCTCGACCATGCCGTCCTCCCGCAGGTAGTGCCGTCTACCGAAGTGCGCCTTGCGACTGCGGAGGTCAAGCGGCAGGTGATCCGATGACCGATTGTACCCCGCCGACGCTCGGCGAAATCGAAACCTTGGCCAACGTTGCGCTCGGCTCGATCCCGCCGCGGTTAAAGAAATATCTCGGCGCCGTCGTCATCCGCGTCGAGGAGTTTCCTGACGAGGAGACCGAGGAGGCGATGGGGCTTGAGAGCCCGTTCGATATCCTTGGTCTCTATCGCGGCGTTGCGCTACCGCACAAAAACGTCAGCGATCCGCGGCCGAACCTCGATATGATCTTTCTCTACCGCCGCCCGATCCTCGATTATTGGTGCGAGAGCGGCGAAGATCTTGGCGAACTCGTTCGCCATGTGCTGATCCACGAGATCGGCCACCATTTTGGTTTTAGCGACGAGGATATGAAGCGTCTCGAGGCGTCTACCGACTGACCGCCGCGGCCACCCGCGCCCGCAGCTGCGGCAGGACATCGCTCTCGAACGACGGATTGTCGCGCAACCAGCGCGTCACGTGCCAGCTCGGATGCGGCAGAACAAAATACCGGGGCAGGAATTCCCGCCAATTTTCGACCGTACCAGTCATGGGCTTTGATCGGCGCGATGGCAGATAATATCCGATCGCGTAGCGGCCAACGAGCAAGGTCAGCTCGATCGCCGGCATCAGGGCGCGGATGCGCGCGTGCCACAACGGCGCGCATTCCGGGCGCGGCGGCAGATCGCCGCTCTTCCCGTCGCGGCCGGGATAGCAGAAGCCGATCGGCAGGATGGCGACCCGGCTTTTGTCGTAAAAGCTGTCGCGATCGAGCCCGAGCCAACCGCGCAGTCGGTCACCACTGCGATCATCGAACGATAAGCCCGATTGGCGAGCCCGCACGCCCGGCGCCTGGCTGATAATCAGCAAGCGGGCCGAGGGGCTGGCGCGAACGATCGGGCGCGGACTCAGCGGCAAATGCGCCGCGCACAGATTGCAATTGCGGATTTCAGCAAGCAGCCGTCCGAAATCGTCGTCACTTGCCGCGCCAATTGCGTCTGGTGATCGGGTCATGCCTGGGCGTCGCGGACGCGTGCAAACCGCCCCTGGTTATTGCGTTAGCTGTTTCGGGTCATTGAGGATGATCTCCGGCAGGCCGCTTCTGTCCTGGATTTTCCCAGTGACACAAACCCGCTTGCCGCGCAGCGAGGTTTCCGGGTTGCCGAATTTGGACCGATCCGAGCCAAAAATTACCGCGGTAAAAACTTGATCCGGATAGGGCTTCTCGAAATCGAGGAATGTCGGCTGAGATTTGAGATCCGCGTCGTATTTACCCGATGCGACGACGCCGCACACGGTAGCAGTGTCGCCGAGATGCTTTGCCGCTTCCGCGGCTGGTAGCTCGGCGGCCCGCACTGGCTGCACACACAGAAAGAAGATCGCCACGATCGCCGTCAATCTCGATGCAGTCATTCTCGCACCAGCCCCCCCGACGAATTGGCAACACCCTCGCGGCCGGACTATCTTGCCGGAAACCTGGGATGAGGAGAACGACGTGACCGATACGCCGACGATGGTCGCCCTCGGTGAAGACTATCCCGAGCTTCGCAAATCAATCCGCAAAATTTGCGAGCGTTATCCGGGCGAATACTGGCGCAAGCTCGAAGCCGAACAGGCCTATCCGACCGAATTCATCGAGGAGCTGACGCAGGGTGGCTTCCTTGCCTCGCTGATCCCGGAGGAATATGGCGGCTCGGGTCTGCCGTTGCGTGCCGCCGCCGTCATTCTCGAAGAGATCAACGCCTCGGGCTGCACCGCCAGCCAGGGGCACGCCCAGATGTACATCATGGGCACGCTGTTGCGCCACGGCAGCGCCGAGCAGAAACAGCGCTACCTGCCAAAAATCGCCTCGGGCGAATTGCGGCTGCAGGCCTTTGGCGTGACCGAGCCGACGACCGGATCGGACACCACCAAGCTCAAAACCCGTGCGGTGCGCGAGGGCAATCACTACGTCGTCAACGGACAGAAGGTGTGGACCTCGCGCGCGCGGCATTCCGATCTGATGTTGCTGTTGGCGCGAACGACTCCGGTCGATGAGGTCAAGCGCCGCACCGACGGGCTCTCGGTCTTTCTGATCAATTTGCGCGAGAACCTCGGACACGGCGTTGAAATCCGCCCGATCGAGGCGATGATCAACCACAATACGACCGAGGTGTTTTTCGACAATTTAAAGGTCCCGCCCGATGCGCTGATTGGCGAGGAAGGCAAGGGCTTCCGCTATATCCTCGACGGCATGAACGCCGAGCGCATCCTCGTCGCTCAGGAATGCATCGGCGATGGCCGCTGGCTGCTCCGAAAGGGCATCGATTATGCCAAGGAGCGGATCGTCTTCGACCGGCCGATCGGCCAGAACCAGGGCGTGCAATTCCCGCTGGCGCGCGCCTACGCCGAGCTGGAGGCGGCCGACATGATCTGCCGCCGCGCCGCCGCCTTGTTCGATGCTGGCGAGGAATGCGGCGCCGACGCAAATATGGCCAAGCTGTTGGCGTCGGAGGCGACCTGGCACGCCGCCGAGGCGACCTTCGCCACATTCGGCGGCTTTGCGTTCGCCAAGGAATACGACATCGAGCGCAAATGGCGCGAGGCCCGGCTCTACCAGACGGCGCCGATCTCGACCAATTTGATCCTCGCCTATCTCGGCCAGCATGTATTGGGGATGCCCCGCTCCTATTGAGCGGGCACTTCTCCTTCAACGAGGGCGGCAGGGCGTTAAGTTGGATCAGTCGATCCGGTCACCCTGTCCGCGGCCGCGGCGAGGCAAAAGGTCGCGCGGAACTGGGACAACCGACGCGCGTTTTACGGGTGATCGAATAAAGGATGCCTCCGCTTGGCAACCGTATCGGGCGTCGTCACCGTGGCGCAGGAGAACCGGTTTCAGCTTGCTCTCGACGACGGCGGCACGCGGATTTTTGTCGTTGCCCACGATGCCGGGATCGAGCCGGACCAACTCGCGGCATTGCAGGCCAAGCAAACCCACGTCTCGGTGACTTTTCGACCCGTCGACGAGTTGATCGCCGCCGAGGCCCGCTCGATCGCCAAAATTTCGACCTGACCGGAAACTCGTCATGAAAAAAATCCGTCGCCGTGTTGCCGACCGCGTCACCGGCTTTGTTCGCGACTGGTCGCTGCCGCGACAAATCGCTGGCGAGAGCCCCT
Source organism: uncultured Alphaproteobacteria bacterium (assembly GCA_963777435.1). Classification (GTDB taxonomy): domain Bacteria; phylum Pseudomonadota; class Alphaproteobacteria; order ATCC43930; family CGMCC-115725; genus AP-15. The sequence continues at coordinate 834,013 of CAVZQT010000001.1, read as the reverse complement.
ATTCGAAGGCTGCTGAAAGCAGTCTGTCGCGCAACCTGCGGCCGCGGCTTGCCGAAGCCGACAAGGTCGGCACGATCATCTGTCCCTATTGCGCGGTGGGCTGCTCGCAGCTCGCTTACGCCAAGAATGGACGTATCATTCACGTCGAGGGCGACCCGCGTAGTCCGATCAACCAGGGCACGTTATGCCCGAAAGGATCGGCGACCTTTGGGTGGCTCACCAGTGAAAAGCGACTCGACCATGTCCTTTACCGCGCTCCCTATAGCGAAAATTGGGAGCGCCGGCCGCTGGGCTGGGCGATGGACCGCATCGCTTATCTCGTCAAGCAAACCCGCGACGATACCTTTGTCGACGAACTGCCCGATAAGACCTCGGTCAACCATACGCTGGCAATTGCATCGTTGGGCGGCGCCACGCTCGACAATGAGGAAAACTACCTGATCAAAAAGCTGTTCGGCGGCGCCCTCGGGATGGTCTGGATCGAGAACCAGGCGCGCGTCTGACACTCTTCGTCGGTGCCCAGTCTGGGCGCGACTTACGGCCGTGGGGCAGCGACAATGCCCCAATGGGACCTCGCCAATTCGGACTGCATCATTGTGATGGGGTCCAATATGGCGGAGAACCATCCGATTGCTTTTCGCTTTGTGCTGCAGGCGAAGGACAAGGGCGCGACGATCATCCATGTCGACCCGCGTTTTACCCGCACCTCGGCATTGGCCGACATTTATGCGCCGATCCGCGCCGGCAGCGATATCGCGTTTTTGGGCGGCCTGATCCACTACATCCTCGAACGTGATCTGTGGTTCAAGGAATACGCGCTAACCTACACTAACCTGTCGACGATCATCGACGAACGGTTTCAGGACGCGAGCGCGCTTGATGGCTTTTTCTCCGGTTTTGACGAGGACAGCCGGTCCTACAAATACGATTCCTGGCAATATCAGGGCGAGGATGTGCCCGCCGTCGCTCGCCGAGCACTATGTCAACACCACCGAATCCTACAGCGAGAAATTGCGGCGCATGGAAAAGGGCCCGCCGCCGCGCGACCCCACCCTGCAGCATCCCAACACGGTCTATCAGATCCTGAAGGGCACTACGCCGCCTATACGCCCGAGAAGGTCGAGGAAACTACTGGCTGCCCGCGCGCGATCTTTCTGAAGATCGCCGAGGCGCTGACGTTGGCTTCCGGGCCGCGAGCGTACTGCCGCCTTCTGCTATGCGGTCGGATGGACGCATCACACCGTCGGCGTGCAGATCATTCGCGCTGCCGCATTGATCCAGTCATTGCTCGGCAATACCGGCAGGCCCGGCGGTGGCGTCCTCGCGTTGCGCGGCCACTCGTCAATCCAGGGCAGCACCGATATTCCGACGCTCTACAATATGCTGCCGAGCTACCTGCCGCAGCCGCAGGCGCAAAAGCCGCACGCGACATTGGAAGAGTATCTCGAGGCGGAAACGCCGCCGACCGGATTCTGGCACAACTTTCCCAAATACGCGGTCAGCCTGCTGCGCGCCTGGTATGGCGAGCACGCGACCAAAGACAATCAATGGGGCTTTCCGTGGATCCCGCGCATTGTCGGCGATCATTCGCAATTGCCGATGACTTTGGCGATCGCCGACGGGGTCATCCGCGGGCTGTTCGTGCTCGGCCAAAATCCGGTCATCGGAGGCAGCAATTCGGCCATGATCCAGCGCGGGTTCGCCAATCTCGATTGGCTGGTCGTGCGCGACTTTGCCGAAACCGAAACCGCCTCGTTCTGGTATGCCGGAAAGCCGGTGAAATCCGGCGAGCTGCTCCGCGCGACATCAAGACCGAGGTCTTTCTGATGCCGGCTGCGCTCGTCGGCGAGAAGGAAGGCACCTTCACCAATACGCACCGGCTGGTGCAATGGCACGACAAGGTCGTCGAGCCGCCGGGCGACAGCCGCTCCGAGACCTGGTTCATGTTTCATCTCGGCCGGCGATTGAAGGCGCTATATGCCAATAGCGACGACGACAAGGATATGCCGATCAAGGCATTGACCTGGGACTACCCGACTTCGGGAGAAATCGAGGAGCCCTCGGCCGAGGCGGTTTTGAAGGAGATGAACGGCTATACTTGGCCTGACCGCCAGCAGATCGGGGATGTCCACGAATACAAAGATGACGGCTCGACCGCGGGCGGCGTGTGGACCTATGCCGGGGTATTTCCAAAAGCAGAGCACAACCAGGCCCGCTCGCGTGTCCCGGACGGGCCGGACGGCCCTGGGACCCACCTCGGCTGGGGCTTTGCCTGGCCGTCGAACCGCCGGACGATCTACAACCGCGCCGCCGCCGATCCCGAGGGACGTCCCTGGTCGGAAAAGAAAAAGCTCGTCTGGTGGGATGCCGAGAAGCAGCGCTGGCAAGGCCACTGACGTCGTCGACTTTCGAGCCCGAGAAGCCGCCCGACTACGAGCCCGATTGGTCGACACAGCCCGCAAGGCATGGAGGCGATTGATGGCTGCTCGCCGTTCACGATGATCGCCGACGGCAAGAGCTCGCTGTTCGTGCCGTCGGGCCTCAAGGACGGGCCGTTGCCGACCCATTACGAACCGGTCGAGTCGCCGGTGCATAATCCGTTTTACGGCCAGCAGGATAGCCCGGTGGCCAAACGGTGGCGGCGGCCGGACAATGTCTATCACCCAGTCGGCGACCCGCGCTTTCCCTATGTGCTGACCACGTACCGCCTGACCGAGCACCATTGCTGGCGGCACCCCGACGCGCTCGGTCGCGGTGACGGCTGAATTGCAGCCCGAGGGGTTTGTCGAAATCGCCCCGGAACTGGCCGACCGGTCTCGGTATCGAGCAGCTCGACTGGGTCGTTTTGTCGACTTTGCGCGGCGAGATCGAAGCCAAGGCGATGATTACCGAACGGCTGCGCCCATTTGAAATCTGCGGGGCGCCGCATTTATCAGATCGGCATGCCGTGGCATTTCGGCTGGGAGGGCTATGCGACCGGCGACATCGCCAATGTACTGACGAGCGTTGTCGGCGACGCCAATACCTCGATGCATGAGGGCAAGGCGCTGACCTGCGGTTTGCGCAAAGGGCGGCTGCGTGCGGAATGGGGGCGCACGATGACAGTCCATCCGCGCGCGCTCGATTACACGAGTTCGCATCTCGACGGAATGATCCCGGATGAAGCGGAACTGACCGCCGGGGTCAAAATCGAGCCCGGCAAAGCCTATGGCTTTTTCACCGACACGACGCGCTGCATCGGGTGCAAGGCCTGCGAAGTAGCGTGCAAGGAATGGAATTTGCTGCCGGCCGACGGCTTGCACCTGACCGGCATGAGTTACGACAATACAGTCGGACTCTCGGCTTCAACCTGGCGTCACGTCGCCTTTATCGAGAAAATCGCCGACGGCAATGGCCGCGCCACCGAGATGGCGCCGTATCAGAGCAACTGGCTGATGATGAGCGATGTGTGCAAGCATTGCCACAACGCTCCTTGCCTCGAAGCCTGCCCGACAGGCGCCTTGTTCCGCACTGAATTCGATACCGTCGTGGTGCAGCAGGACATCTGCAATGGCTGCGGCTATTGCGTGCCGGCTTGCCCGTTTGGCGTCGTCGAGCTCAGTATGATCGACGGCAAGGCGCATAAATGCACATTGTGCTACGACCGCCTGAAAGCCGGCCTGGAGCCGGCCTGCGCCAAGGCTTGCCCGACCAACTCGATCCAGTTTGGCGAAGTCGGTGAATTGCAGCAGCGCGCAGCACAGTCGCGTCGACCATCTGCACGATCTCGGGGTCAGTGGTGCCTATCTCTATGGCGTGCCGGATTCGCCCGGCGCCACCGGTGACCTCGATCATCTCAATGCCTTTTTTCTGCTGATCGACGAGCCCGAAGCGTACAATCTTCCCGCAAGCGCCTAGCCGCGCTCGAATCGGGTTGCGCCGGCGCTTTCCTTTGGCCTGGCTGCGGCAGCGAGTTTGACATTGGCCGCAGCCGCTTTGTTCGGGCGGCGGTCATGAGCCTTGTTGCACCCCCGAGCCGCGCTCCCTTATGGCCGCGAGGCGAAATATGCGCCGGTCGCAGACTTGCCGATGATCCGGTCACGACCTATTACGATCAGCCGCAGCTCAAAAAAAGCCACTGGGGCGTGCGTGTCGCGCTCTATATTTTTATTGCCGGCCTTTCGGGCGGCGCGCAGCTGATCGCCACGGCGGCGGATCTGGCCGGCGGCGCAGTCGCAGCAAGGTGTCTCAAGGCGCGGGACGCCACATCGCGCTGGTCGCAGTGGTATTAGGCCCGCCACTGCTGATCTGGGATCTGCATAGTCCCGAACGCTTTTACAATATGCTGCGGATTTTCCGCCGCACCTCGCCAATGTCGATTGGCACCTATATTCTGTCGAGCTTCAGCCTGTTCAGCATCATGACCGCGGCCGCCGATTTGCTCGGCTGGCGCAAGGTTGCGCGCGTGGCGCAAATTCCGGCAGCGATAGCGGGCGCCGGCATGACGACTTACACTGCTGCGCTGTTGGCGGCGACCAGCACGCCGATTTGGGCGGCCGCACCGCGCGCACTGGCGATCCAATTCGCGGCATCCTCGATTGGCGCGGGCGCGGCGGCTCTGCAGCTGGCTTGCCGGGTCGATGGCGACGAGAAAGCGGCGCCGGCTTTGCACGCGCTCTCAGCCGCCGCAGCCGCCACCGAGCTTGTTGGCGCATTGGCGGCCGAGCGCACCTACCGCAATATCGGCATCGCCGATTCGACGACTTCTCGCAGGCCCTGGGGTCGCGTTGCATCAATTCGGGGCCATTGGGCTAGGTGCGGCACTGCCGCTCGCCGCCTACGCCGGAAAGCTCACCGGCGGGCGCCCGCGGCCGCGCTTGATGCTCGCAGCGGCCATTGCAGTGCTGGCCGGCAGTTTTGCTTTGCGGTTATCAGTGATTGGCGCCGGCAACGACTCAGCGCTCCGCCCGCGACAAAGCCTGCGCTTTGCCCGCCGCGAGAATGTCCGATGACCGATGATGTCCTGGGCCACTGTCACGAGGCGGTGGCGAAGCTCGATTATCTATTGCGTAACCATCCGGCCGAAACCGCCGAAGAGCTGACCGATGCGGTGCGCTGTACGGTTACGTTGCGCGATAAGATGATCGAGCGTCGCCATAGCGGCGAGCACGACGCCGCGCTCGACCGAAGACTGCGGCAGGTCAATTCCATTATCAGCGCGATCGTCGCCGGCGAATTCCCGCTTGATGGGGATCCGCTGGCACCGCATCAAAGGCGCTCGCGATTTGCTACAGCAGGTGCTCGCCGAAGAAGAAAGTAATCAGCGATCAGCTTAGCCGAACTTTGCGGCTGAAGTGCGTCGCACCGACGGCAAGGCCATCAGCTTCCCTTGCGCCCCGACCACCGTTTGCGGGATCGGCGCCACTCTTATTTCCGCGGGCGGGAGCTTTTTCCGCAGTCGCGATGTTTATCATAACGAGCAAACTGAGGGATGGGCCATGGACGATAACCGGATGGGCGACCAAGCGAAGCGCGGCACGGACGCCGCAAAGGAGATGGGTAGCGATTTGGCCGGAAAGGCGCAATCGGCGGCCACGGATGCAGCGAGCAAACTCCAGGATGCGGGTGGCAAGCTGCAGGACGCGGCTTCGCAAACCAGCAAACAGGTAACCGATGCCGCGGCCAAAACCTACCAGCAGGGTGCGCAGGCGGCCGATTATCTCTCCAAGCAGGGCTCCCAAGCCGCCGATTATTTATCAAAACAAGGCGCACAGGCGGCCGATTACGTAACCCGCAATACCGCCGAGCAGCCCTGGGTGGCGCTGCTGATCGCCGGGGCCGTTGGCTACATGATGGCCTACATGATTCATTCGCGCTGAGCGAATAGCCTCGCCGCACACGGCGCCTAGACTACACCGAGATCAGCCGGGGCAATCGCACGCTCCGGCTTTTTCGGCTGGTGCGGTTCCTCCAATTCGCCGCGCTTGGCGAAACCGGGCTAGAACTCGCGGCTGTCGCCGCCGCCTTCCATCAGTGGGCGGGGGCGGGGTTGGGTGGCGTCACTTTGCGCAGCAGCGGCACCAGCAGGGTGGCAATAACGAACGCGACCATGATCGCGCGAAATGCATCGGCATAAGCGAGGGTCGAAGCCTCGCGGTAGGCCAGATGCCAAAGCTGCGACAATGCCGCCGCATGCCCGGCAACTGGCCCGCCGAGGGCGGCGCCCCAGCGCGCGGCCAGGCCGTGCAGCAATTGCTCCATTGCTCCATTTGCCGGGGTCAGATGTGTGGCGATGTCATAAAAATGCGAATTGGTCCGGCTGTTGAGGATCGCGCCGCACACCGCGATACCGACCGCACCCCCGAGATTACGCATCATGTTGAACAAGCCGCTGGCGTATTTGAGACGCTCGGCGGGCAGGCTCCCAAGGCCGAGGGTCACCGCGGGCGCCACCGCGAACACCTGCGGGAAGCCGCGCAACAGCTGAGGGATCAACAGCTGGTCCCCACCCCAATCATGGGTGATGAAGCTGAACGACCACATCGCCACGGCAAAGCTCGCCAGCCCGAACATCATCAGCCAGCGGGTGTCGATCTTTCTCGCGAGCATCACGTAAACCGGTACGCCGGCCAGCGACGCGGCGCCGGTCGAAAAGATTGCGATCCCGGTCTGCCACGCGCTGAAGCCGCGGACATAGCCGAGAAACAACGGCGTCAGATAGATCGTCGAAAAGATGCCGACACCGGTGACAAAGGATAGAAAACACCCGAGCGAAAAATTCCGATTGCCGAGCGCTCGCAGATCGACGACCGGCTGGGCATAGGTCAGGCTGCGCGCGGCAAACAGGAGCCCGCTAACGCCGGCGGTCCAGGCGCAGGCGGTAATCGTTCGGTCTTCGAACCAGTTCCAACGCGAGCCTTCCTCAAGCAAGTATTCAAGATTGCCGAGCGCCAGCGCCAGCAGGATAATGCCGAGATAGTCGGCACCCTTGAGCAACGACAAATCCGGGTGATCAATCTTGACCAGGATCGGCACCGTCGCGGCGACGAGCAGACCCGGCACCAGGTTGATGTAGAACAGCCAGCGCCAGTCGAGCGTGTCAGTAATCCAACCGCCGATCACCGGGCCGAGAGTTGGTGCGACCGACGCGATGGCGCCAACGACCGCCGCCGAATAGACCCGTCGCTGGCCAGGAAAATAGTGAAACGACGAGGTAAAGACCGTCGGGATCATCGAGGCGCCGAGCAGCCCTTGCAATGCGCGGAACACGATCATGCTCTGGATATTCCACGCGATCCCGCATAGAAGGCTGGCGACGGTGAAACCGGCGGCCGACGCCGCGAACAGCCAGCGCGTCGAGAACACGCGGGTCAGCCAGCCGGATAGCGGGATCACGATGATCTCGGCGATCAGATAGGCGGTCTGCACCCAGCTGATCTGGTCCTGCGCCGCCGACAATCCGCCGCCGATATCCTGCAGTGATGAAGCGACGATCTGGATGTCAAGCAACGCTACAAACATGCCGACGCACATCACGGCAAATGGAATGATGCTCGGCGGCGCAGGCGAGGTGACGGGTTGCGCGGTCGTGGTCGAAGTCATTTTTCGGCTTCCGAGGACGAACGCGTATCGACGCTGACCGTGGTCGACAGCCCGGGGCGGAGCACCCCCAAAGTGCCGTCAACATCGTCGATGGCGATCCGGACCGGCACGCGTTGTACGATTTTGGTAAAGTTGCCAGTCGCGTTTTCCGGCGGAATGACGCTGAAAATCGCGCCGGTTGCCGGGGCGAGGCTCAGCACCCGGCCGTTGAATGTGTGCCCGGGCAGCACGTCGGCGACAAAGCTTGCCGTTTGCCCAGGATGCATGCGTGCAAGCTCGTCTTCCTTAAAGTTGGCATCGACCCACAGCGCATGTGCCGGGATGATCGCCAGCAATGCCGTGCCAATAGTTGCATATGCACCTATCTGGGCGGCGCGATTACCGACATAGCCGTCGATCGGCGCCCGGACCTGGGTGTAGCTGAGGTTGAGCTGGGCCGTGCGCATATCGGCCTGAGCCTGCGCCAGGCTCGCCTCGGTTTCGGCTATCTCGGTGTCGATGACCGACAACTGCTGCTTTGCGGCATCGAGACTCGCCTCGCCGGAGCGAACCACAGCTTGCGCCTTCCGATCCGCGGCAAACGCCTTCTGATCGTTCTGCAACGACCCAAAGGTGGTGACCGCCAGCGCATGATAGCGGGCGGCATCGACCCTGGCATAACCGGCCTCGGCCTGGTCTGCCGCAAGTTTGGCTTGCGCCTCCGCGATCATCGATAGCTGCAGAGCGTATTTGGCGCGAAGGTTGGCGAGTGCCGCTGCCTGGTGCTGCACCACCGCCTCGGCGTGCGCGAGGTCCGCCTTGTAGTCGCGATCATCGAGCTCGATCAGCAGCTGCCCAGCCTTTACTAACTGATTGTCGCCCACCAGGATCTTGGTCACAAAGCCGGCGACATGCGGCGACAGCGTCGTAACATTGCCGCCGACATAGGCGTCGTCAGTGGTTTCGATAAAACGCCGGACCTCCCACCAGTTCCAACTATACTGGGCGACTGCCGCGGCGGCGAGCAGACCGAGTGCGGCCGCGGCGAGGCGCGGGTTTAGGCGAAAACGGCGCCGCGTGGTTGGGACGCCGGGCAGAGTGCCGGGCGCAATCTTTCGCGCTGCACCACGGTCGAGAGTTTCGCTGCTCATGCTTCCTCTCCTTGGAGGAAAGGACGATCGCCGCGCTCGGACAATCGCTGCCGCACGCCATCATCGGCGCCGGGTCCGGGAACCAGCGAAAAATCGGGGCCGGCGATGGGTTGGCCCGACGCGCTGTCGACCAGGATCGGCTCGGCCAAGGCGCCGGTTCGACGATTGAGCACCTGAACCGAAGCGCCCTCCGGGGCGAAATGGCGAGAGCCCCAGGCGGACAATGCCAGCAAGATCGGGTGAAAATCCCGACCCCGCTCGGTCAGCACATACTCGTCGCGCGGCGGGTGTTCGCTATAGCGGCGGCGCGCCAACAGACCAGCTTCGACCAAGGCGTTCAGCCGCCGCGTCAGGATGTTCGGAGCAACACCGAGGCTTTTCTGAAACTCGTCAAACCGCCGCAGACCGTAAAAGGCATCGCGCAGGATCAGGATTGACCACCACTCGCCGACCCGGTCGAGACTGCGGGCAATCGGGCATTTCATATTGCCATAGCTTTTGCGTTGCATCGGACACCCCGTCACTTTCATGATGAAAGTAGCTTTGCCGCGAGCGACTTTCAAGAGGAAAGTGACAGGGGGTCAGACGACCAGATGCGGTCGGCCAGCGCTTATCGGAGCCGGTAGGCTTTCTCCGCGAGCTTTACGCCACCCGCAGCCATTCGGTAGGGACCGGCTGTGCCCGCTGGTCGCCAACAAGCTTCCTGCGGCGCGCCTGTTCCTCGGGGCTGATCGACGCCGGGTCCTCGCGGAACTCGGGTCCCATCGCCATCGCCTTCTTGACCGCCGGGCGCTCGCCGATCTCTTCGAGCCAGCGTTTCACATTGGGGAACTCGTCGATATCGATCTTGCGGTTGGCCCAGCTCGATGCCCACGGATAGCAGATCATGTCGGCGATCGTGTATTGGCCGGCGGCGAGATAACGCTTGTTGTGCAAGCCCAAATTCATGACGCCGTAGATGCGATGCGCTTCATTGTCAAAGCGGCGCAGCGCATAGGAGAGATCGCCATTGTTCCCGGCGGCGAGGGCACGGTGAAAATGGCCTTGCTCGCCCAGCTTGGGACCCTGGTTGGCCAATTGCCAGCTAACCCACTGGGCGACGTCGTATCGGCCGCGCGGGTCGGACGGCATAAACCGTCCCGTCTTCTCGGCCAGGTAGGTCATGATCGCCCCGGATTCGAAGATCGACATCGGCTCGCCGCCGCCCATCGGCTCGTCATCGACAATCGCCGGCATGCGGCCATTCGGCGAGATCTTCAGGAACTCGGGGGTAAGCTGGTCACCGCGCCCGATGTTGATCGGCTTGATGTTATAGGGCAGGCCTAATTCCTCGAGCAGGATGATGACCTTTTTGCCGTTCCCGGTCGGCCAGAAATAGAGATCGATCATTGGTGTTTTCTCCCATTCGAAGTGGTGCATGTCGTCCGGCGCCGTTGCCAGCGGTGCCCCGATCATCCATTAACCAGTGCATCCCGTCCAGGTCAGCAATAGCATCGGCCGGAGCGCCCAAAGATTGCAGTTTAAGCGAGCTTCTGATAGTATCAGGGTCTTCGAATCGTGCGCCGGCCGTCGTCACATTATCGGCAGGGGTCAAAGAGTGCGAGCACATTCCGTTTGGATTTCTTCAATTTATCTCGCCCTTATTGGATTCTGTTCTGTAGCGGTGACTGCTGAAACGCATAGCCAAACGCAAGCGCCGACGCTTACCCAACCACCGAACGTCCCTGGACCGGGCACTTCGCGGACTTTCAAATTGAATAACGAGCAAATCAACTCTACTTTCGTAGGCAGAGAGGGTGATCTTTTCTGTTTTCTTGCAAGGTCCCAAAGTGGTGAACAGCAGACTACTTGCCAAAATTGGGAAGGGAGCACTGTCAAGCGCCAGGGGAAAATTGGCAATTCTGCCCCTGGGGTTTTTACCCCTCACAGCGGACTCTATTCTTACCCACTATTTGTTGGTAGACAGTGGGAAACCACGTATACCTTCACTTCGACTTCTGGCGAAGTATCCAACCGGACAAAGAAGGCCCGGATTACCGGATGGCAGAAAGTTACCGTTCCAGCTGGCACTTTTGAAGCGTTCAAAATAGAAGCATATAACCAGTTGTTGGGGGTAAAATATCCCGCATATGAGGAATACTTTTACTCTCCAGTTGCAGGGATGATCAAATATGACTCGGATGACTTCAACCAACACATCGAATTGCTGAGCTACACAAAGAGCAATAGCAGCTCCAGATAAACGCAGACGTTCCTGGGACAGTCGAGCGTGAGGAAGATCGCACGCGCGTCCTAGCCTGAAACCTGCTCGCGTCAGCGGCAACTCGCTGAGATCTCGGAAACTCCGTTCACCTTCATGTGGCTACGTTCTGGTTAAGAGATTTGGAGCCGATCTGCCAAATCCCTTAAAGTGGGACCGGCCGAAACGACTCCTGTTTCGCCACCGTTATCGCCTGATCACACCCGTGTGACCATTCGTGAGGGGAGTTTTCTCCGGCTCCCAGCGTCGGTTATTTTTCTGACTTGAGAAAAATCTGGGAGGCTCGAATGGAAATTCTCGAAGACGCACTGGAGGGGTTTGCGGCGCGCTCGGATTGGACCCGGCGCGGTTTTGTTATGACCTCGCTGATCACCGGTTTGCGCTCTCGGTGCAGCCGGTCTCGGCCGATACAATCCACACCGACGCGAACGGGCTAGAGGCGGGCGAGGTCAAGGTTCCAACCGCCGATGGATCGATCCCCGCCTATCGCGCGATGCTTGATAAGGGCGGCCCGTTTCCGACCGTGCTCGTCGTGCAGGAGGTGTTCGGCGTTCACGAGCACATCAAAGACCTCTGTCGGCGCCTTGCCAAGCTCGGCTACTACGCGATCGCGCCCGAGCTTTACGCGCGCCAAGGGAATCCCGCCGAAATCAGCGATACCAAGGAGCTGATCGCGAAGATCGTCTCCAAAGTGCCGGACGCCGAGGTGATGTCTGACCTTGACGCCGCGCTGGTCTATGCCAAGCAATCCGGCAAAGCCGATCTGTCAAAGCTAGCCGTAACCGGGTTCTGCTGGGGTGGGCGGATCACCTGGCTCTATGCCGCGCATCAGCCGGCGCTAAAAGCGGCGGCGGCATGGTATGGCGTCGACCGCGCGCATAGCGAGCTGACGCCGACCAACCCGCTTGAAGTGATCCCAGACCTCAAATGCCCGGTGCTGGCGCTCTATGGCGGCGCCGATAAGAGTATTCCACAAGAGCTGATCGACAAGCGCCAAGCCGCTTGCAAGGAATCTGGCAAGACCTGCGAGGCAATAGTCTATCCCGACGCGCCGCACGGTTTCAACGCCGACTATCGGTCGAGCTACCGCCCCGAGGCCGCGAAGGATGGCTGGGCCAAGATGTTAGCCTTCAACAAAACGGCGTCGGCTGAAACGCGGCTCGGACAGACTATATCCGGGCCAGCACCGTCTCTTTAAACAGCCGCATTTCGGCGAGCGAGGCATTGAGCTGCGGGCGCTCGAAATCGATGTCGATGGCGGTGACACCGAGATCACGCAAGCGCACGGAAATCGCTGACAGTGTCGACGTCGCTTCCGGAAACAGCTGGCGCTCGCCGTCCGACGCGGTGGGCGGTACCTCATCGCCGTAACCTTGACGCTATAGGTCAGCGCTATGTCGGCCGGCTTGCGCCCCGCCTCCTCGGCGAAGCGGCGCAACCGAGCGATACCTGCGCGATAGCGGGGCAGAGTATCGAGCAGGTGGCGGTTGTTGCTGCCGATCGGATACCAGGCATCGCGGAGGCTCGCCGCGCGGCGCAACGCCGGGCGGCTTTCGCCGCCGACCCAGATCGGTAGGTGCGGTTTTTGCACCGGCTTGGGCTCGAAGAGCATGTCGCTGAAATTGACCCGATCGCCGTGGTGATGCGGGTCCTCCTCGGTCCACAATGTGCGAAACGCGCGGATATATTCGTCCGTAACCGCAGCACGCGCCTTAAACGGGGTCACCGCCACGGCATCGAACTCCGCTTCGAGCCAGCCGGCGCCGATGCCGACCACCAGCCGCCGGCCCGACAGGACATCGATCGCGGCCAGCATCTTTGCGGCGAGCACCGCAGGCCGGTAGGGCACCACCATGACCGCCAAGACCAGCCGGATACGCCGCGTCTTCGCCGCGACAAACGCGGCCGCGGTCAGTTGGTCACCGCCTCTTCGGCCCTTCGCTGAAGAATTCGCCGCTCTCGGAATAGGGATAGCCCGGCACCTTGAGGTTTGGGCAGCACGATGTGGTCGGTCAATGTCAGCTAATCGCAGCCGAGCGCCTCGCCTTCCTTCGCAATGCGGACGACCGCATCGGGGTCCGACATTGGCAGGTTGAACCCGATCTGCATTACTCTCCTCTGAATGACACTGCCCGCTTTTGGCGCGCGATCAAGCCAATGTCCGCAGACCAGACACGCCGACCGGCGCTCGAACGCATACCCACCGAGGTTCCAGGGTTGGACGCAATCCTGCGCCGCGGGCTGCTGCGCGGCGGCATATCGATCATCAAGGGTTCGCCGGGGGCCCGGAAGACTATTCTCGGCAACCAGATCTGCTTCCGCCATATCGCCAGCCGCGGTCGTGCCCTCTACGTGACTTTGCTGGCCGAGAAACATGCGAGAATGCTGCTGCACATCAGCCAGCTGAGCTTCGAAGAAGCAGCGATTCCCGAACAGCCGATGAGGCTCCGGTTGGATCGTCTGGCAGACTGGTGAGGCTAGCGGCAAGCCATAATCTAATCAGTTGTTGTGGAGGCTGCGCGGCGCACGTGAGATCGGGAGCATGTTTTCTCACGAACCGTCTCACTGCCAAAAATTATGCGGCCTGGAGACGCGATAATGACCAAGTTGAAGCGACCGAGCACTGAAACCGATGACTTCCGGATGAGGTTGATCCGCCCACCTTTAGTTAAGGATGACAATCGTTTGGCAACTTACTCCCGCCTCATAGTACGAAGTAATCTTCGTAACGTCACCTCGACCGAATACTTTACGGCGATTGAACGCCTTGGTTGGATAGACGCTGTGGTCAGATAGCGATCACAGCGGCGATTATTATACCCCACAGCACCAACGACGCCGCTGTTATCAGGGCGAATGAGGTCAGTCGGCTTACCCGGTCCGAATTGCCTCGCGCAGTCCATTTTCCGGTCTGGAGACGGTACGCGTTCATAATTAACTAGCACCGAAGCGCGCAATTTCGTTTCCCGATTCGGGAATAAGGACTGTTCGCGCAAATACTTGCTAACTCGGTGGGGTCAGCAATGCTTGCCACGAAGCCTTGGGGCTCTCCGGTTGTCGCTCCGAACTAGCGCTGGAGCGATTTGTGTTTGTCGGGGTGATCGGGTTCATTCATTTTCCGGGCTCGCCTCAAACCGGATTATAGGACGGTATCTGCTATACTGAGATCTGCCGCTACTTCTTTAAATGTTTGACATAGGCAGGTGGCGGAGGGAGGGGGATTCGAACCCCCGACAGGATTTGAAGTCCTGTAACGGTTTAGCAAACCGCCGCCTTCAGCCACTCGGCCACCCCTCCACCGACGATCGGGGTTATCACGGCGTGCGCCTTAGATACCTAGCACGGAGGCATCGCGGGGCGCAAGCGGACGGGCGACTATTAAGGAGCATGGGCGTTTGGTCAGACCCAACCTGGTCCAAAAGATCGGGTTGGCGCCCTCGTTGCGCTTGGCCAACGCTCGCTCGGTTTCCTGACAACCATCGGCGCGCCGGCTCCGTCAGCGTCAAGCTGCGGAAATGGTCAGCGTGCGTGACGCCAGGCCTTCATGAAGGTTTATTTGCTGCAAGCCGGGATGCGCTCCCGCGGCCGGCAATCGACGCTGCGGCCGCCTTGAAACGGGCGGTGTAACTGGCTCCGGCTTTGCCGGTCGAACTCGCGACGATCGCTTCAGTGATCGAGTGGCGCGAGCGGGTCGGGTCTCGTGACCGATCGGTCGCCTCGGATGCTTTGCCCGCCAGCCTCGTCTTCTGTCAGGTCGAGCGCCATAATCCGCGATATAGGCAGTGCTTACTGGCCCGCGAACCGAATAGCGTGCGATGGTCAAGACCATGCTCATTGGGACGTTATACCGGTCCGGACACCGGTCCGGGATCGCCGTAGCGCTTGCTCTGCTTTCAGCCTGCGCGCCAAGTTCACCGGCGGCCGTGGCGGTCCCGCCGATCCCGCCTGGCCCGACCGAAGAGGAAGTGGCCGATTACGCAATAGCCCAAATGCATTATCGCGATGGGCTAGCGACCGGCAACCGCGACCTGGTCGCGGCGGCGAATGAAACCTTCCGCCAAATCCCTCGAGAGATTTTCTCCCGGCAGGCCCCCAGATTATTTGCCGCGGAATTGGTGTGCGAGCGATACCGGGTAGCCGGACCAGGCCCGACCAGCATGCCCTCCGAACGGGAATGCCTGAAAGTCGAGTGGCGTTACGACGCGGCAACGAACGCTATCCGGCGGGATTTGGAGGCGCGAATCGCCGCGGCCAATTTCGCTGCCATCGCTCAAGCGAGCGCTGCACACCCTTGAAAATTGAGAGCGGCGCAGATTGCACAAGGTTATCTCGTCCGTCGCCTCGCTTTCGTCATCACCGGATGCTAAGCGCGATTGCGCCCGTTTTTCTGAAAAGCCTGGAGGCGATGTGCTCGACCGCATCCTGTTGATCAACGACGACGGTATCGAAGCCCCCGGTCTCGAAGTACTCGAGCGGATCGCCGCGCAACTTTGCCGCGAAATTTGGATTGTTGCGCCGGAGCATGATCAAAGCGGTGTCTCGCATGCAGTCAGTTTGCATCATCCGATCCGGGCGACCGAGCGCGGGCCGCGACGCTGGGCCGTGACCGGCACCCCCGGCGATTGCGTCGTTATGGCGCTGAGCCATTTGATGCGGGGAGCGTCCCCGCAATTGCTGCTTTCGGGGGTTAATCGTGGCGCCAATCTCGGCATCGAGACGGTATTCTCGGGCACCGTTGGTGGAGCAATGACCGGCATGATGCTCGGCATTCCGTCGATTGCTTTAAGCCAGGCCTGGACCGATCGCAGCAATTTGCGCTGGGAAACCTCGGCGACCTTGGCGCCCGGCATCGTGCGCCGCCTGCTTGAGATCGGATGGAGCGCCGGCACTTGCCTTAGCATTAATTTTCCCGATCTTCCCGCCGAAAAAGCGGGCCCGCTGACCCTCGCCCGCCAAGGAGCGGGGTCGGTCGAAGGAATGGAGGTCGAAGCCCGAACCGACCCGCGCGGCTTCACTTATTACTGGGTCAGTTTTCGCCGCGGCGAGCGCGATCAGGGCGCGGAAAGCGATATCGACGCCCTCAATGCCGGCCGCGTCGTTGTGACCCCGCTGCGCTACGACCGGACCGACGAGGAGGCCTACGCGATGTTGGCCCGCGCATTGCCGCGCTAACGGCAGTCCCGAATAGCGCCTCTTCCCAGGCGATCGATCATGGCCGCCGCTCGAGAAAGATGCGGTGCGAGGCGTAGGAAAGCCAGACCCGCTGCCATCGCAGAAAATCGGCGCCGAGCACGAGATCCGCGTCTTGCAGTCCTAGCCGGGTCACTAAAATGGTTTGGTCGCGCAGCATCTCGCCATCAATCTGCAGCACAGCAAAGCGATGGGCCCGAGAGTTGACCGGCTCCGCTGCGGCACCGCGCAAAGTGGTGACTGGGTCGCGCGCCAAGGCGGAGCCGGTCACGCCCACAGCGGCGGCCGATTCGGCATCGAGCGTCGTCAATTGCGCTCCGGTGTCGATCAGCGCCGACAATTGGTGTCCGTCGAGGCGAACCGGAAAGAACAGACGATCGTGAAGTGAGCGATTGGCCTCGATTGTCGCGTAGGAGCCGCCCCAGGGCGGTGCGGTCATCGGGCAGGGCGGTGGGGTATAAAGGGCGATGCGGCGATGCGGCAGATCGATCTCGACCTCGTAATCGCCCAGGAAGTCGGCCCCGAGCAGCCCGTCGATCGGTCGACCGCGCACCGATGGCAGTGCTACGGGGCCGACGAGAATGCTGAAATTGCTGACGGGCATGCCGCCGAGGCCAAAGCTGCTCAGCCTTGCGTCGCCTCCGGCAACCGCGGTTCCGAGGCTGCGCATCCGCCGGGCGTATTCAAAATGCGCTGCAATCCCCAGTCTCTTCGCCGCCGCCGCGGTCATGATCGAACGCTCGGCCCCGGTATCGAACAGAAAATCTGCTGTTCCACCGTTGATGCGAGCTGTGACAACCGGGATGTTGCCAAGCGGCGTGACAGTAAGCTCGGCGCGGCGCGTCGGGCGGCAACCCTGCGCCTGCACGCGGTACGCCCCGGCGATGCTCAGCACGACCAGGAGCACGGCGACGACTCCGCGCCGCCTATTCATGCTGCGCTCCCTGCGCCGCCTGAGACCGGGTCGAAGTTAGGCGATGACAGCGACACCCTGAACTTCGACGAGCAGCTCGGCGCGTGCCAAACCGGCAACCGTGATCAGCGCGCTCGCCGGGAAGTTGTCGTCAAATATCTCTTTGCGCAGCTCGGTAAAGCGATCTCCATATCGCGCATCGGTGATGAACACAGTCATCGTGACCATGTCGGCGAGGGCCCCGCCGAGCTCGCCTAAGGTCTCGCCAAGACACGCAAACACCTGCCGCACCTGCCCGTCAAAATCGCCGGCGAGCGATCGGCCGGCCGTATCGGTCGGCGCCACCTGGCCGGCCAGCCATACCGTTCGGCCAGCCGCGGTCACGACCGCTTGCGAGTAGGCCCGGGCCTGCGCCCTTTCCCGTTTCAGGTAATATCTGGACGGCGTCCCCGCCGTGTTCCCCGTCATGCCCGCTCCCTCTGTGACGCCGTCTCCTGTCGGCCGAGCTTGGCCCAGCACGCCGGGCCTGTCCAGCGCTCGCCGGAGGAATGACCGGTCTTGCTCCACAATTTCACCATGGCAAATTGCCGCCGCTGCCCAGCCTAATCGAGATCTGGCCATTGGAGATCTGGCCTATGGAGAGCTGCATGAGTGTGTTCCGCGCTTTTAACCAGCGAGCCGGTTTCTACGAACTGTATACCCGCTTCGAGCTGGTCGTTTCGGGGGTGCTGCTATTCTTCATCTCGATTGTGATTCTGTACTCGACGGGATCTTTAGCAGTGATCCTGTTCAACGACATAATTTCGGGAGTTCATTTTGACGACCCGGCCGGGCTGAAGGATTCTCTTGGTTTGATCTTGAACATTTTGATCCTGATCGAATTCAACCATTCGATTGTTTTGTCGATGCGGGAGCGGGCGGGGGTACTCCAAGTCGGGGTGATTGTCATGATCACGATTATTGTGATCGCACGGAAAATGATCCTGATGGACTATTCTGCCGTAAGTTGGTTGACCCTGCTCGGGTTTGGCGGCCTCGCTTTGGCGTTGGGAGCGCTGTATTGGCTGTTGAGTGAAATTGACAACCGGCGCCGCGCCGCGGCCCAGCACCGCGTCGAGTAGCTGGCCTGTCGGCCACAGCGGAAGGGCGGCGCTTGCTGTTGCCGCCTCCACGATAGGTCTCGCTCCGCCGCTCAAAATGTGGTTTGTCGAGAGCAAGCTCGGCCCGCCGTCGGAAGCGGCAAGGGCATGGGCGCTGCGATCCGAAGCGGGGGTAAGATCGAACGGGAGACCTCAAAAAATCGCTCATCCGGATCTGGAAGGGTGCGCGCACTGGCGAGGAGCTTACCGATGAAGACGACGCGACGCCGTTACTGGGTGTTTCTGCTGCTGTTTCTGTTCAACGCGATCGCCTATGTCGACCGGGTCAACATGTCGGTCGCGGGAAAGCCGATCGCCCATGAATTCGGTTTGTCGCCGGTCGCGCTCGGCTACCTGTTTTCGTCTTTCTTGTGGGCCTATGTGCTGATGATGCTGCCGGGCGGGAGGCTGATCGACCGCTGGGGAACGCATGTCGTCGCCACCGCCGCCGCTGCGGTGTGGTCGGCGGCGCAAATGCTGACCGGCGCCGCCGGCAGCTTCGCCGTGATGCTGGCAACGCGTCTCGGTCTCGGCGTCGGGGAGGCGCCGTTCGCGCCAGTCACTTACGGCAGCGTGCGGTCGTGGTCGCCCTTTACCGAGCGCGGGACGGCGGTCGCCGCGATCTCGGCCGGTTCAAGCCTGGGGCTGGCGCTTGGCGCCCCTGCTGTAGCCTGGCTGATCGAGTCGGCGTCGTGGCGTTGGTCTTTTGTCATCACCGGAGCGGTCGGATTTGCCTGGGTCGCGGTGTGGCTTCTCTGCGTATCGACCCCCGAAAAGACGCGATGGCTCCCCGAAGCCGAGCGGCGGATGATCCTCGCCGAGCGCGACGCCGGTGTCCCCCCGCCCAGCCATGACGGTGTGGGTTACCTCGGGCTGATCCGCACCCCGACGATGTGGGGCCTGTTCATCTCACAGGGATGTCTCGTCTACACCGTTTATCTATATATGTCCTGGCTTCCGAACTACTTGCAGACGGCGCGGCACCTGTCGATCATGGGGTCCGGTATCTATACCGCGATCCCATTCTTCGCCGCCGCGGTTGTCAACATTGTCGCCAACTGGTGTGGCGATCGGTTGATGAACGCCGAAGCGGTGCGCGGCGGCAAGCGGCGCTATCTGGTGGCGCTCTGCCTGCTGTTGACCGCGGTCGGGTTGCTGATCCCGCTTGTTGCCTCGCTGGCTGGCGTCATAGCCCTGGTCACGATCGCCGTATCGTTCGCCAATGTCGGGCCGGCGGCCAACGGCGCGTTGGTCAGCGATCTGCTGCGCTCTCCCTCCGATGCCGGTCGGGCGTTTGCGTTTCTCGTCCTCGGCGGCAACACCTTTGGCCTCTTGGCGCCGATCGTGACCGGCTATCTGGTCGAATGGACCAAAAGCTTCAATTCGGCGTTTATCGCCGCCGGAGTCCTGGCGCTGATCGGCGCCGCCGCGGCACTCGGTCTTGCGCGTGGCACCATCGGGGAGTTGCCAAGGTCAACCTTAGCGCGCCCGAGCCTCGCCGAGTGAGCGCTCGCCCGGCGCTGATTGCTCCGCCGACGCCTTCTCGCCACGTGCGAGCCGCTGAAGGATGGCGACAAGGTCGCGGTGCGCCGCACTGTCCGGATCGCGAAACTCCTCAGCGGTGTGGGCGTCAGCGAGATTGCTGAGGCGCATCAGCTCGCGCATGCGTTGCCGCCGGTTTAATTGCAGATCGGATGGCCGGGAGGTGAACAATAGCCGCGGTATTTCGCCCGGGCCAAAAAGGTGACTGAATTCGGACGCCGTGACATAGATCAGGAACAGGACGCAGACCCACAAAGAAATCGCTACAAAACGATGCCACGAAAGGATCGTCGCTAAATATGGGAAGAAATCCGTGGGCCACCTGCGCTCGGTGAAGGAAAAATGCACAAACCGCTCGAGTAGGCGTACCAGAAACACAGTGACCCAGTAAAAGGCGGTCTTGAACAGAATCGGTCGGATCAACGCCGCGCGATCGTAGCGTCGCAACAGTGGAATTTTGTCGGCGACTAACACTGCCTTGCCGACAATAAGCGCCGCAACCGTTCCCAGCATGAAGTTGCCGACAGCGATCGAATAATCGGCGACGAGCATGTTCGTCGTAAACACGACAAAGTTGAAGCCGATAAAAAAGAAGATCGTCGGCGGCAAGACTTCACGGAATTCGTGCATAAGCCGGCGGCCGATCCGACCCATCAGGTTGGCCGGCGGAATGATCGGCGCCGGCGGCGCACCAAGCGTTCGATCGGCATGATCAGACAGGACGGGCGTGGTCCTCATGCGCGATCTCCCCGATGGCAAGCCTCATTGCTTGTCCGGCATGGTGACGGCCGGCGCGGGCGTCTGGATAGCTTGCACCGCGAATACGTTGAAATGCCATGGAGCGTGGTCGATAAAGAGGCCTGGGCCGATCGCCTCCTCGCCGTCACGATCGTAAATCTCGGTGCCCATCAAGTCGGTCAGGCGTATCTGCTTGCCCTGCAGCTCTGGAAAGGGCAGCGGTAAGCGGCATTGCGCCTGATTGGCGGCATTGTTGACGACGATCACATGGCAGCCGCCATCGGCGCCGGACCAGGCATAGGCGACAAAGCACTCGAAGGTCCAGTTGCCCGGCCCTGCCGAATGGGGCTGGATTTGCGACCAGCCGCCGTCGCGAAAAGCGCCGGTTTGCTTTATTACTTGCAACAACTTGGCGTAAAAGCCGGCGATCTCGGGATTTGTCGGTTCGACCGGGCCGCGGCATAGATGCGTCGGCACGCGAACCCGCGCGCCCTCCAACTGGCCCTGATAAAAAAACCTCAGACCGGGCGCCAGAAAAGTGATCATCGCCGCCGCCCGATGTTGCGGCCACGGGAATGTAGCCGCCGCGCGCGGCTCGTCGTGATTTTCCAGAAAGCGGGCCAGCTTGTCCTGGTAATCGAGCCCGGCGACCAGATGGCCGCGGATAGAGGCGGCGTGGCTCTCGCGCAAGCGGTCGTAGAGCCGCTTGTCATAGCAATAGTTGAATCCCTGCTGCTGCAAGGTCCATTCGAGATCCCAATAGACCTCGGCCATAAACAAGAAGTCCGGGTGTTTCGCATGCACCGCCGGGATCGCCTTTGGCCAAAACGGTTCCGGCGTCAATCCCCAGGTTCGCTGGAAGATATCGGGCAGTAGCAGCATCGCCATGTCGCAGCGCACGCCGTCGCATTTGCCGGCGATCGCGACGAGTTCGTCAATCCGGGCCTGATGCAGTGCCGGATTGGCGTAATTGAGCTGCAGCGTGTCCGGCCAGCCAGGAAAGTTTGGATCGCGGCCATGCGCCAAAATCCTCGGTCCCAAATCGGTTTCGACCCGCACGAAATTCTCCGGCTTATCCTCCAACGCTTCTTCGCTGCCCTCGACAAAATATTCGGGGTTGGTCTTGACCCAAGGATGGTCGAGCGCGGTGTGATTTGGCACGAAATCGAGCATCAATTTGAGGCCGCGCCGCGCCAGTTTTTCGCGGAAACGCGCCAACCCGGCCTCGCCACCAATCGCGTCGCTTGCCGTATAGCGGGTAATCGCAAAGCCCGAGCCGCAGATGTCGTCCTCGGTCAAATCGGGCAGAGCCGCCTGGAACTCGGCGCGCCATTCGGGGTGGCTGCGCGAGATCGCGCGGCCGGCAGCGCCGATCTGCCAGACGCTCAACAGCCAAATCCAATCAAAACCCTGCTCGGCAAACCAGTCGATCGTCGCGTCATCGATATCGGCGAGGGTGACTCGTTTGCCGGCCTCGCGGCACAACCGCTCGAGCCAGACCCGAGTGTTGATCTGATATAGCGCTGGATAGCGCGGCGAGGCCGCCATGTGATTTATCCCCTGCCTAGGCGTTCTGTTTGTCTTGGCCGAACGCTGCCTCGCGGCCGCCCTTCAGAAATGTCTCGGCGTCCATCTTCCCAAAGATGTCGATCAGCGCGGCGATGACCCCGGTCCATCCGGTTTGGTGGCTGGCGCCGAGGCCGGCGCCGTTGTCGCCGTGGAAGTATTCGTAAAACAAGAGATTATCGCGCCAGTACGGATCGGTCTGGAATTTTTCGGCGCCGCCAAAAACCGGCCGCCGGCCATTTTGGTCGCGCAGAAAGATCCGGGTCAGCCGGTTGACGATCTCGTGGGCGACCTCGAACAAATTCATGAACCTGCCCGATCCGGTCGGGCACTCGATTTTAAAGTTGTCGCCGTAATAGGAGTAGTAATGCATCAATGCGCGGATGATCAGCGCGTTGACCGGCATCCAGATTGGCCCGCGCCAGTTCGAGTTGCCGCCAAACATGCCGCTGTCGGATTCTGCCGGTAGGTAGCTGACCCGATATTCCTGACCGCCTGCGGTAAAGACATAGGGATGCTCGGCGTGATAGCGCGACAGTGACCGGATCCCATAGGGGCTAAGGAATTCGTTCTCGTCGAGCATCCGGGTCAGGATCCGGCGCAGCCGTTGCTCGTTTACGAGAGCGATGATGCCGCGTTCCTCGACGCCGAAGTGGCCGGGTCCGGTTGCGTGGATGGATTCCAGCAGCTCGGGCATGCGCCTGAGGCGTTCGAGCATTTGCTGAAACAGTCTAGGAGCCTGCTCGCGCTGCCGCTTCTCCACAGCTGTAGTTGCGCAGAGCGGCAGCAGGCCCACCATCGAGCGGACCTTGAGCCGCGTCGCGTTTCCGTTGGGCAATCGAAGCACGTCGTAATAAAAGCCGTCCTCCTCGTCCCACATGCCGTCCGGACCGATCCCGTTCATCGCGCGGGCGATCAGCAGAAACTCGATCGCGTAATTTATCGCCAACTCTTCGTAGGTCGGGTCACGTGCGGCGAGCTCAAACGCAATCTCGAGCATGTTCTGGCAAAATAGGGCGACCCAGGCGGTGCCGTCGGCCTGCTCCAAATAACCGCCGGTCGGCAACGGCGCACTGCGGTCGAACACGCCGATATTATCGAGCCCGAGAAACCCGCCTTCGAACAGGCTCCGGCCAGAGCGGTCCTTGCGGTTGACCCACCAGCCAAAATTTGCCGTCAGCTTGCCAAAGACCCCTTTCAGAAAGTCTATGTCGGTTTTGCCGCGTATTGCCTGTTCCATGCGATAGACAAAGATCGCCGCCCAAGCCTGCACCGGCGGATTGACGTCGCTGAAGTTCCATTCATAAGCCGGGATCTGCCCGGTCGGATGTATGTAAAGCTGGTTCAGCAACAGATTGAGCTGCTGCTTGGCGAAGTCGATGTCGACGACCGCCAAGGCCAGCGTGTGGTATGCGAGGTCCCAGGCCGCGAACCACGGGTATTCCCACTTATCCGGCATCGAGATGACATTATCGCCGATCAGGTGGAACCATTCGCGGTTGCGGACCTGGCGGGCGGTCGGATGCATCGGGTCGGCGCCGTGTTCTTCGAGCCACTTATCGGTGTCGTAAAAGAAATATTGCTTGCTCCATAGCATCCCGGCCAAGGCCTGGCGCATCACATTGGCCTCGTCCGCGCTGACACGGGCAGGAGTGATTGATTGATAAAACGCGTCGGCCTCTTGACGGCGCTGTGCGATAATCTGATCGAATTGGCCAAACGGGTCCTGGGAAGCAGCGTTGCTCAGCCGTAACCGGATGGTTTCGGTCGCCCCGGCGGCTACTGTCAGCCGGTAATAGGCGGCCGCTTTGGTGCCGGTCTGGTTCGGATTTACGGCGTCTTGACGGCCCGCCACCACATAGTTGTGGAACGCGTCCTTGACATAAGGCGACGCGTTGGGACGACCAAAGAGCCGCTCGTTGTTGGTGTCGTTTTCGGTGAAGAGCAGCTGTGGATTGCCGTCGCAATGCGCCAGGAAGCCGCCGAGCTCGGCATGCGAGGTTTCGATCGTGACGGTGTTTTGTCCCGGCAACTGCCGCAGCGAGGGTTTTGGCAGATCGGGCCACCAGGTCCAGGTGTTGCGGAACCATAGCGTTGGCAATACATGCAGCTCGGCCGCCTCGGGCCCGCGATTGGTGACGCTGATCTGGATCAGGATGTCGGTCGGCGTTGCCTTGGCATATTCGACGAATACATCAAAATATCGGTTCTCGTTAAAGATTCCTGTATCCAGTAATTCGTATTCTGAATCGTTGCGGCCGCGCCGCCGACTGGTTTCAACGAGATCGCTGTAAGGATAGGCATTCTGTGGATATTTATATAGGTACTTCATATATGAATGGGTCGGCGTACCATCCAAGTAGAAATAGTATTCTTTTACATCTTCGCCGTGATTACCCTCGCTGTTGTTCAGGCCAAACAACCGTTCCTTGAGGATCGGGTCCTTGCCGTTCCACAGCGCAATGGCAAAACACAACCGCTGGTGGTCGTCGCTGAAGCCGGCGAGGCCGTCTTCGCCCCAATGATAGGCGCGCGAGCGGGCCTGATCGTGGGTGAAATAGTTCCACGCGTCGCCATTGTCGCTGTAGTCCTCGCGCACCGTCCCCCATTGGCGCTCGCTAAGGTACGGCCCCCATTGCCGCCACGGCACCCCCTTGTCGCGCGCCTCGTCGAGACGGAGCTCTTCCGCCGTCTTCGCCCCTAGTGAATTGGTCTCCGCCGGCATGATCCCCTCTCAATCAACGGGCTACTGAAACTCTGATGTTATTCTTATCCTGCAGGCAGACCCGGGGCGGCCGGGCTCCGCTGGTTATCACGGCCGGGCGAGCGCTTGGCGGAAAGCCTCCGGCACCGTCATGCTGGGCGCGGCGGCGCATCGGTCCATGACTTTCCTGACATTGGCGTCGATCTTGCTCACATCGATTACGTGGATGCCGGCTTTTGCCGCCAAATAACCGTAATAGAACATCAGCGCCGCCGCCCGGTCATCATCCGCGGCGCCTAACAGATCGGAGCAGCGCACCCGCTCAACCTCCCACCGCTTGGGTGCGATCTGCGCCTCGGACGTGACCCGTGGCGTGGGTGGCCGACCGGCCTGCGGGGATGGTGGCGTTTGCTGTGCCAGGGTCGGGGCTGGCGCTGCCGCGCTTGCGGCAACCCCGCACGCCAACAGAAATCCTACGAGCTGCTTGTTCATTATGTCCCCCTCGCTGATCGATTTTGGGTCGGCTTGGCCGCAGTGCGTTCCGTCAGAGTTACTCTGCATCGAACCGAGTTGGGCTTTCCCATCCGCAACTGCCTTATCTGCCTTAATAGCAGACCCCCGCGCTGCGGGCCGAGCCGCGACGCACTGCACCGCGCACTGCCCCAAAGCCGGCTCCGATCGCGGCGCCCCGTCCGGCATTCCCTGATATCGCACCGATCAGGGCCCCGCCGGCGGCGCCTCTAGCCGCCCCCTGAAATGGCCCAGGAGTGACCGCCTGGCACGGCGGACGCGAAGTTGGCGGGTGGCCATAGCCGGGCGGGGGGTAATACTGCGCGTACAAAGTGCCGCCAAAAACCGAGTTTTGTGCTGCCAAGTTGATCCCGGTCAGCATCGCAACAGCCAGGTAAAAGACGGGAAGTCGTGGCATTCGACTCGCCTCCGAGGTTCAAAGGAGTAAGCGACTTTAGCACGAGTGTAGTTTTTGGTTCTGTCAATTACGTGAGAATCTGCATCTACTCGATGCGTACCTAGTCATATCCCGGCATGTCGGCACGGATACGTCAGATCCAGCGCTCCGAGTGTCATGCGCACGATCCGCGCGAAAACCGCGTTGCGGTACCATTTTCGGTCTGCTGGCACAATGAACCAGGGCGCTCCATTCGTTTACTGCAGCGTTCGAGAGCGGTCTGGTATGCCAATATGTAGTCGTCTCAATATTTGCGCTCGGCAAGATCGCCAGGGCTAAAATTCCAATGCTTGTTCGGATCGTACAACCGAGCCTGCAGGCGTTTCGTCTGCTCCTCCTCGGATGTGTGAAGGGAAAACTTGACAATCGTCATCCATTCTCGGTGAGGTGACGTCCAAAGCTGTTGATCTAGGGCGTGTCGTCAATTGAGCCAGATTGTAACGGCGGCGAGGTGAACGGCGGCGAGGAAATTTCTGGCGGTTTTGTCGTAGCGGGTAGCGATGGCGCGAAACTGCTTGAGTTTGCAGAAGAAGTTTTCGATCAGGTGGCGCTCTTTATAGAGTTCCCGGTCGAATTGGCGCGGCGCTAAACGGTTTGACCGGGGCGGGATGACAGCTGATTTGCCGGCGGCGGCGAGCGGCTCGAAGACCCGCTTGTCGGCATCGAAGGCGGTGTCGGCGATCAGCCGATCCGCGGTCATTTGCGGCAGCAGCGCGTCCGCGCCGACCAGATCATGCGCCTGTCCAGGCGACAACAGAAAAGCCAATGGCCTGCCAAGCGCGTCGACTAGGGCATGGATTTTCGAGCTCAGCCCACCGCGGCTGCGGCCGATGGCTTGATCCTCATCTTTTTTTGGGCGCGCCGGCGCTGTGCTGATGGGCCCGGACAATTGTGCTGTCGATCATCGCATATTCGTTGTCGGCATCGGCGGCCAGGTGCTGAAACACTCTGTGCCATAGCCCGTTCTTGGCCCAGCGGCTAAAGCGGCGATGCGTGTTCTTCCAACCGCCAAACCGTTCCGGCAGGTCGCGCCACGGAATTCCGGCGCGATAGCGGTACAACACCGCTTCGACGAACCGGCGATTATCTTGCGCGGTGACACCGACGTCTCCCGGCTTTCCCGGGAACAAGTGTTTGATCCGGTCCCACTGCTCATCGCGCAATCCATATCGGGTCATGGGTCAGCCCTGTACCAAGCCGACTCTCCATGAATCACATTACTTCTAGCCGCGGTAGACTCGTTTTACTTTCTATACTCATGCTCAGACTCGGTATACGTGCACCGTTACAATAATTGACGACACGCCCTAATCGTAGCGCGCTTCGATCTGGCGGCGACAGCCGATGAACCCTTACTCCGAGCGGGGGGCACGGCCTTTTCCAACAGCTCAGCAAAAAGTTTGATGGTCTGGGACCGCTTCATCTCGACATTTCCATAATCTGGTCCATGGGCGGCATGCGGCTATTGAGATTTGCCATGATCCAAAGCGAGCCGGCGAAGACCAGAAACACAATCAGTATTCCGAAAGCGAGCGCCAGCACGTTGTTGGTGCTCTCGGGTCCAGTCGTGACATGAAGAAAAAAGACGAGGTGAACGCCCATTTGGGCGATCGCCAGCACGACGAGAGCGACCGGCAGAGCCGGGCCCCAAATCACGCTGCTGCCGCCAAAGCCAAACGAGGCCGCGGTCAGAGCCGCCGCGAGCGCCAGCCCTATCAGGTAGCTGCCGATCCCGCGAAGGATGTCGGGCGAAGCGGTGTGATCGTAGCCGGGAGCACGATCTCCGGGCAACTGTGCCGGATCGCTGCCCAGATCACTCATGCTCCGGCTCCCAACAAATAGACCACGGTAAACACAGCGACCCAGATTATATCGAGGGCGTGCCAGAACAGGCTGAAGCAGAGGTTGCGCCGCAAAATGTCCGGGCGAAACCCCTTGGCGAAGACCTGGGCCACCATTGTCAATAGCCACAACAGCCCAAGACTGACATGCAGTCCATGGCAGCCGACCAGCGTGAAAAACGAGGTTAGGAAGGCGCTGCGCTGCGGGCCGTTGCCTTGGCTGATAAAGCCGGCGAATTCTCGGGCTTCCAATACAACAAAGGCGGCGCCGAGAACAAAGGTTGCCGCCATTCCACCATAGAACAGGGCTTTGTGGCGCGCCCCGGCCCCAACGCTGGCGATCCCACAGGCAAAGCTGGAGGCTAATAGGCATGCGGTTTCAATCGCGACGTTGGACAGATTGAACAGCGTGCGGCCGCTCGGCCCCCCGGCGGTGTCTCCGTGCAGCACCGCGTAAGTCGCGAAAAACGCCGAGAACATGACGATGTCGCTGAGCAGAAAGATCCAGAACCCGAAGGCGACAACCGTTCGCTTTGGGGCCGGACCGCCTTCGCCCCGCCCGGAGGCCCGGCTGCTCTCGGAGCGTCCGCGCCCGATCCGGTACGGGTCGGGAAAGGGCGGGGCGAGCGCGTCAACCGTCATATCGGCTCACCGATTTCGGCGGTCAGAGCTTCGCGGCGGGCCGCCCGGTTCGCGCGATCGAGGCGGGCCACCTCCGCAGCCGGGATTACATATTCGTCAACGTCACGCCACGCGAAGACGACAAAGACCCCATAAGCGCCGACCGCGCCGACGGCGACGAGCCACCAAATATGCCAGATCAGCGAAAATCCCATGATCGTTGCGAAGAATGCGCAGACAAACCCGGTCGGGCTGTTGCGCGGCATCTCGATCGGCTCGTATTCGGGCTCATCGCGCAGACGGTTCTGCTCGCGTGCGTGCTGTTTGATCGTCCAATAAGGCTCAGCGCCTTCGACGTTGGGCAGAACCGCATAGTTGAACGGCGGCGGCGGCGAAGCGGTCGACCATTCGAGCGAGCGCCCGTCCCAGGGATCGCCGGTATAGTCGCGCAGCCGCTCGCGGTTACGAATGCTGACGACAAATTGCATTACTTGACAGAATGCCGCACCCACCATAATCACGATGCCGACGCCTGCAGCCTCAACCCAGGGCCGCCACGCAGCGACGTCATAATGCTGCAGGCGGCGCGTCATGCCGGCGAGCCCCGCCGCATAAAGCGGGGTAAACACAAAAACGAAACCGAGGAACGACAGCCAAAAGGCGGCTTTGCCCCAGCCTTCGTGCAGCCTGAAGCCGAACGCCTTCGGAAACCAATAAGTGAGGCCGGCAAAGCCCGCGAATAGTACGCCGCTGATGATCACGTTGTGAAAATGAGCGACGAGAAAAAGGCTGTTGTGCAACACGAAATCTGCCGGCGGGATGGCCAGCAGCACCCCGGTCATACCGCCGACGACAAAGGTGACCATAAACCCGATGGTCCAGAGCATCGGCGTGGCGAAATGGATGCGGCCGCCATACATTGTGAAAAGCCAGTTGAATATCTTCACGCCGGTCGGCACGGCGATGATCATTGTCGCAATGCCAAAAACGGCGTTCACGTTGGGGCCGGCGCCCATCGTGAAAAAATGGTGTAGCCAAACCATAAAAGAGATGATGCAGATCGCCATCGTCGCCAGAACCATCGAGCGATACCCGAACAGCGGCTTGCGCGAAAAAGTCGAAACCACTTCCGAGAAGACACCGAAAGCCGGCAGCACGAGGATATACACTTCCGGGTGGCCCCACGCCCAGATCAGGTTCATGAACATCATCATGTTGCCGCCACCGGTATTCGTGAAGAAATGGAAGCCCAGATATCGGTCCAGCAGCAGCATCGCGAGGGTTGCAGTCAGGATCGGGAACGCGGCGACAATCAACAAATTGGAGGCAAGCGCAGTCCAGCATAACATCGGCATGCGCATATAGCTTAAGCCCGGTGCGCGGATTTTTAGGATCGTTGTGACAAAGTTGATTCCGGTGAGAAGAGTTCCAACCCCCGAGATTTCGAGCGCCCACAGATAATAATCGACGCCGACGCCGGGCGAATAACGCAGCTCTGACAAGGGAGGGAACGGCAGCCACCCCGTCCGCGCGAATTCACCGACGACTAGCGAGATGTTGACCAGCAGGGCGCCGGTCGCGGTCAGCCAGAAGCTAACCGAATTCAGTGTCGGAAAGGCAACGTCGCGCACTCCGAGTTGCAACGGCACGACAAAATTCATCAGGCCAATCATGAACGGCATTGCCGCAAAAAAGATCATGATCGTACCGTGCGCCGAAAAAATTTGGTCGTAATGCTCTGGCGGAAGATATCCCGGCGCGCGAAACGCGAGGGCCTGCTGCGAGCGCATCATGATCGCGTCGATAAAGCCGCGAAGCAGCATGACCACCGCAAGCAAGGTGTACATGACCCCGATACGCTTGTGGTCAACGCTGGTGATCCATTCCCTCCAAAGATACGGCACCCAGCCCTTGACCGTGACGAAGATCAGAACCGCCAGTATGATGGTTACGACGACTGCCCCGGCAAACAGCGGGATCGGCTCGTTGAACGGGATCGCTTGCCAGCTGAGCTTACCGAGCATCGGTCGCCTCCGTGCGCGGCGAAACGTCCGGGGTTGGGCGGCCATGCTGCGGCCCCGGACCGGGGGGCAATTTCTGGCTGACGATCATGTCGAATAGCCCGCCCTCGACCGAACGGTAGGTGTAGGGCTGCACATTCTCGCTCTGTTTCGACAGGCTCGAATAGCTCGCCGCGTCGAGGACGGGACCGCGTCTGACGCGCTTGCCGAACCCAGGCGTCGAATTCGGGCGCGGGGACGGCGTGCACCTCAAACTCCATGTCGGGAAAGCCGTCGCCGCTGAAATGGGCCGACCGGCCGTAATACACGCCGACCTGGTCGGCCTCGATGTTCAACTGATCCGACATCTTATTCATCGTATAGATCATACTGCCGAGCTGCGGAATGAATAAAGTATTGAGGACACTGGCGGAGGTAAGCGAGAAGTGTACGGGATGCCCAACCGGGATCACGAGCTGATTGACGGCAGCCACCCCCTCGGACGGATAAATAAACAGCCATTTCCAGTCGAGCGAAACCGCTTGAATATCCAGCGTTGGTGCTGATGAGTTAAGCCTCTTGTAGGGATCGAGATCGTGCGATCCGACCCAAGTCATGCCGCCCAGAAACATGATCACGAGGATCGGGATCGACCAGGTGATCATCTCGATCCTCCCGGAATAGGACCAGGTCGGAAGGTATCGGGCTCTGGTGTTCGAGGCCCGATACCACCAGGCAAACGCCAAGGTCGCGACGATCGTCGGCACAACAATCGCCAGCATGATGATGAGCGCATTGATTAGGATGTCTTTTTCCGCGGCGCTGACCGGTCCCCTGGGGTCGAGCACCATCAAATGGCACCCAGAGAGCAGAAGGCTCCCGGCGCCCGCCGCGAGCAAGCGGCATAATCGAGAGGTCTGCCGCCGATCGGAGCAACGAAGCATTTGCGGGTCCTTTGGATCTGCCGGTGGTCAAGCCGGCTACGCGGGTTGGAATGCTTCGGCGGGGCCGTTCCGCCGCGAAGGGAAGATGATCGGTTAATGGAGAGCGCAGTTCCAGATTAAACCGCGATCCAGGGCTTTTCACTCGAAGACGAGGGCGATCATGGCCGCGCCCAAAATGTCACGTGAAGCAATGCCCAGTGTTCGTCGGCCGACAGCTCGGCAAGCACTCGCGCATGCTCCTCGGGCGAAGCGCGGCGGGCGAGCTATCGACGACGAGGGTCGGTGAACTTCCGGGTGGGCGCTCTACCTAGGGAAACACTGAGCAATGCCGTCTGGCGCCACGGCGCGACTTTTTGAAGACCGCAGGTTTGCGGGGTGGCGGGTTCAGCCGATAGAATTTGACGGTTGATGCGGCGTTCCGCCACGAGGCTCGGGGATTGTCATCAGGATCGTATCCGGGGTCTCGTGCCTTTGCTGACGCGAGCCGCATCTTCTTGACAATTGCCAGATTGGCCAGGGCGAACAGTGTGGAGTTGCGCGGCGTTTTTGGCTCGCCCGCGATAGCGCAGCTTTTTATCACGAAACCATTTCTTGACGATGGGGAAGGGGTGCTCGCCCCAGACCTCTGCACCTGCTGCGCCGGTTCGGCCAGATCGCGCAGGGCTTTTGGCGGGGTCTTGCCGATGCCGCGCTTGACCGCAATGTTCCACAATACGCGCGCTCGGCGTGTTTGGCGCGCTTGGCCGCGCCGGTGTTTATCCGGCTAATGCCAAAGCTGAGAAGCAGCACCATTCCGAGCGGCGCCAGCATGACGATCCAAATAAGCGGTGTCCCGACGATATGCTGATAAAAACTCGTTGAAACCGCGAGATAGGCGACGAGCCCCGAGATCCCGAGCCCTGCCGCCATATAATTGTAGACCCGCACCATGTAGTGGCGCAGACCAGTGTCGATTTCGGTGTCCGTAACCGCGCTGTAAGGTGAGGCGCTCCAGCGATTATGGGGGCCAGGCGGATCGTAGGCCATGATCTTTCTCCGTCTGAGATCAGCGACGGCTAACAGCCTTTGGCTGACGTGGCCAATCTAGCCGACCTTTTACCCCCCAATATCTCCGTCCAATTGACGGTCAATACCGATGCCGCGCGTGTCAGCCTGGCCGCTTCAAACTGGCCGTGTCAAACTGGAATGGCTTCGTCCGAACTCTCCCCCGTGCACGAGGGAGAGTTATTCAAGTCGGAAAAGTTGAGGTCAGCGGCTGGCTCCATTTTGCGAGCTGGAAGGGCCGCCCGGCGCCGATGAACTTCCGCTGGCCGGCTCGATGATCGCGTGCAGCCGGTCCGGGCTCACCAGCATCACAATGTGCGACCCGTCCGGGGCCTTGGCGTGGATGAGATAGGAGGACGGTGTGACCAGGACGTCCTGGAACCCACTCTGGGTGAGTGACTGCTTGAGCTTTTGCTGGGTGTCTAGCGTCACCAAGGTGTCGGGTGGCAGGTTCGAGGCGCCCGCATCCGACGTAGTCACGCTCGAGCTCTGCGCGAAAGCTGGCGCTGTGAGCAAGATGGAGGCAGCAATAAGCGGAAAAGCAAGAATACGCATCTCGTGCTCCTTTAGGTTGGTATTACGTTCCCAACGCCGGCTCGACGATAACATCCCACTTGATTGCAATTTTTTTCTTTTAGATCTTGCGATCTTTACTAGGTCGTAACACTACAATGGGACGCAAGTCTTTATCCGAGTCAGCCTGCGTATGGCAACCTGGGCCGGTGGTATGGCAACCTGGGCCGGCGTTTGCGGCGATCGACCCTCAACATCTTTGGCAACTGGCGGAGACCGCCCAAACCGGGCGGTGTCTTCGCTGTCACCGATCACCGACCGGAACTGGTGGTATAATTCTGTGGCGCGGTGGACGAGCCGTAGGCTACGGAGCCGGTCTGCGACTCGCTCAACGCCGTCCTGTACATAGCTGGTAATTGGCCGTCGTACCACGCTTGGACTTCCCGCTCAAAGCTATCGAGGCATCGCTGATGCAATACCGGATCGGTGATCGGCCCGCATTCGATGCGCTCGCGCATGCGGCGGAACGCCGGATCGGTTGCAACCAGGCGGTCATAACGCTCACTCTCTCTGACGTTCTGCACCGGCGACCAGCTGGACGAGTAACTGCTGTGCCTAGAATGGGTCGCGGCCTGGGCCGAAGGACCGGGAAGGGTCGCGATTGTCGTCAGGCAAGCCGCCGCGAAGGCCAAGCCTGTCATGGGTTTCAGCAACATGATCATTGGCTCCTTTTTTTGGTCGTGCGCAGTAACAGGACGGCAATGCCACCGTCGAGCTGCTTGAATTCAAGACTTCTCGACCTGACCGAGGGCTTTCATGACTTCGGGCATCGTGTGGTAGCGCTCAGCTGGCAATTCATCGATTAGCTTCAGCACCTCCGGCGGAGCGTGGTTTTTTTGTGCCTCGGCTTTTAACTCTTGCTTACTCGCTGGGAAACCGATCCCATGCAGATAATGGGCGAAATTGGCTGGCGATAGATGTGGAGCGCTTGTGTCGGCCATAATCTCGGCCCTCCGTGCGGTTGCGAACGCCGTGATGGCGCCCGAGGAGCCTGCACCATATGGTTCCGACTGGGTGCCCGCTTTGACTGCCGTCAAGTTTTTCTCGATTTTGACGGCTCACCCGCCGCCCAGCGTTGCTCACTTCGCGGCCTGATCAGGCTCCGTCAGTCAGTATCGAGGAGGATGAATTACCGAGAATTGCCGGCAGACTT
Organism: uncultured Alphaproteobacteria bacterium; assembly: GCA_963777435.1. GTDB lineage: Bacteria > Pseudomonadota > Alphaproteobacteria > ATCC43930 > CGMCC-115725 > AP-15. Next base: position 800,107 of record CAVZQT010000001.1, on the reverse strand, counting down.
GGGTTCTCGGAGCGTTCCGCAGTCGAGACATCGGTTCGGCCACAACAATCCGATGAGAACCAGCACCAGACCAATCGCAACAAGCCATCGTAGCATCGAGTGCCCTTCCTCTGCATATGATAAGCCGGCCGACGTATCTACTTTCCACGTGATCGACCTCAGGGCAGCCAGATCATCTGTCTGCTTCCGCCTCCTAACGGGCATCTCAATGATTGCGCGTCATTTGCGCATATGCGTGCTCGCGTCGGTGGGTGCCTTGATCCTCATCAATTCGAGGAAGTCCGCTAAGAGTTTTGATGCGCAGCTATAGGCCGGCCGAAGCCGATGCCCAAAGTGGGCTCGTCAGCGTTGATGCCATTAAGCTGGCGATCAAAAAGGGCCATCGGCTTTTATAACTGCCCTCCGATCCGGTGAATTTAGCTGGTTCATATCAAGACGAGGTGCAGATCGAATAGCACGGCCGTAACGCGCCTTGAGAACCATCGATTTTCGTCTGATCGGCGAGATTCGACGAATAGGAGCGGCTCAGGAAACTGGTCTCGCCAGCTCCGTGATTAGAGCGACAGCAAACGAAAATCTTGCCAGAGCACAAATATCGGGTCTGGCAGCTTCGTAGACAAAATCTGCGAATTGACAGCCGTCAAGGCGGCCGCGCGCGCTGCCGGTTTAGTTGAACGGGCGCGATGCTACGAACCGTGCCACTGGTGGAGAGAGGCCATGAGGTCAGACATCGATGTCGTCTTCCCCGGAAGTTCCGCCTCGATTTTTCGTTTGATCCCGTTATCGGCACTGGGCGCGAAGCGCTAAGACATATCAGGCTTCCCCATCCAGAATTGTCGGAAGCGGCAAATGATAACCACGAGGATCTCATGACGATTGCCGATATCTTCTGGATCTTCTTTATGGTGTCGGCGCTGCAACCGGTGATCCGGCAGCGGATGCTGGACGCGATGCGAATGCGCAGGATCGCGCAATTAGAGCGGGAGCGAAACTCGCGCGTCATCCTACTCGTTCATCGCCAGGAAACGATGCGCCTGCTGGGATTTCCTATCGCCCGCTACATTGACATCAATGATTCCGAAGAGGTCATGCGTGCGATCCAGATGACCGATGCCGATATGGCGTTGGACATCATTCTACACACCCCCGGCGGGCTGGTCCTGGCGGCGCTGCAGATTGCTCGGGCGCTGCGCGGCCACAAGGGGAAGGTCACCGCCTTTGTGCCTCATTATGCGATGTCGGGGGGCACATTGATCGCACTCGCCGCTGACGAGATCGTGATGTGCCGGCACTCGGTGCTTGGCCCAATCGACCCGCAGCTTGGCGAATCGCCCGCCGCCTCGCTGATTAAGGTGGTCGAGGAGAAGCCAATTTCCGAAATTGACGACAAGACGCTGATCCTCGCCGATGTCGGCCGTAAGGCGATCGGACAGGTCAAGAGCGCGGCCACCAAGCTTCTCGACCGGCATCTTCCGATGGAGAAGGCCGCGGCAGTGGCGGAGAAACTATCGAGCGGCTCGTGGACGCACGATTACCCGATCACGCCCGACGAAGCGCGCGAACTGGGGCTGCTGGTCAGCACCGAGATGCCCGACCGCGTGCTCGAAATGATGGCGCTCTACCCACAGCCCGTGCGCTCGCAGTCGGGCGGCGTCGAATACCTGCCGGTACCGCGGCAGAAGGATCCCTCGCCGCTGCCGCCCTGATGTCCCTCAATAATGTGAACTTGATGGAGACCTTGCGGTGAATGGATCCTCACGTCACGTCGTCTGCCCTCATTGCAGCGCCATCAATCGAATCCCGCCGGATCGGCCGGCCCAGAACGCTAAATGCGGGACCTGTCATCAACAGTTGTTTACTGGCAAGCCAGTTACTGCCAATGCCGAAACCTTCGAGCGCCAAACCGCGCGCAACGACATCGCGGTGCTGGTCGATTTCTGGGCGCCATGGTGCGGGCCCTGCCTCGCCATGGCGCCGGCTTATGAGCGTGCCGCCGCCGAACTAGAACCAGACTTCAGGCTGCTCAAAGTCGATACCGAGCAACAGCCGGCCATAGCGGCGCGCTACAATATCCGCAGTATTCCGACACTGATGATGTTTGCTGGCGGGCGCCAGATCGCGCAGCGCGCCGGCGCCGGCGACACCCGCGGCATCATCTCCTGGGCCAGGGCTCACGCGCCCGCCGCCCATTCGGAGAAATCCTGATCGGCCGCAGACACGGGCACAGCCCGGCGGCAAGGAGAAAACTGCCATGGCTACAACAGGAAACGGGGTTACCGAACGGGTAAAGGTGCGCGAGGTGGCGGGTATTTTTCATTCGCGCGACGCCCTTGTCCCTGCCGTGGATCCCTTGTTGCTCGCCGGCTTCGACCGCGCCGATATCGATGTGATCGTAGGTGGGCCATTTGCTCGTGAAAACTCGGCGGAGTTCATGTTTCGATTAAGGAATTACCCGAGGTGCCAGGAGTTCCGTGGCAGGCATTTATCGCGCGCGATGACTTTATCGAGGTTCTGGCGCTGGCTTTGGCCATCCTGGTGTTTCTTGGCGCCGCGGCTGCCGCGTGGATCGTTGTCGTCCGGGGCGGAAGCCTAGTGTGGGCCGGGTTAGCCGCGGTCATCGGCGCCGCGGCAGCTGGCGGCGTCGGCGCATTGATGCACGGGCATATGCCCGCAAGCATGCCAGAGAGTTGGCGGCCCAATCGGCCGCGCGCGACCTTGTTCTGTGTGTTCGCGTGCGATCGCCCGAGGAAGAGGCGAAGGCGCAGGATATCCTAATCAGCAACGGGGCCGAAGCGGTTCGGCCGCACGAAGTCCAAATCGAAAAGCGCTTGGGACATCTGCCGCTGCACTCGCTCTGGCTCGTGGTTCTCTAATCCGTTGACTTGGACCGGCCGGCGGGCCGTGCTGGCGCGCCGTTCGATCTCGGAATGGCGCGTTGCTCGCCGCCGTGCCTGATAGCTCGGGCCCATTCAATGAGTTTGAGCGCCAGCCGCGTCAGGCGATCGAACTCATGCGGATCACTCTGGCGTGCAGCGCTTTGCAATGTTTCGACAGCAGCGTTGCGAAGGTCTTCCGCATCCTCTTCTGCGGACCGTCGCTCGGAATCGTTCATGCCACTGGACTGCGTGATATCGGCGTCTTTGATAAGCCCGTTTCACGGATCATGATTGGAGCCGCTTGCGGCCCAGATGTCAGATCTTGCGGATTTAGTCGATACCTAAAGGTTGACTGCCCGTAGTTCAGCTGGGCTTTCTAGCGAGATTGCCGATTGAGGTCACCAACGGGTCGAGGACCGGATTGAGCACATCGGCCACCAACCGCAACGCCAGGGTAAACCTCGTGACAGTGGGGTTGTTCGCGTCGTCGGTCGGAAACACCGAGCTACTGGCAATATAGAGGTTGGCTTCCGAATGTACGCGGCAGTTTTCGTCGACCACGCTTCCCATGTGCACAAATCTACCCTGCCGGCAGATCGCACCAGGTCTGGCGCCGCCCGGAGTAAACGAAATATCATTGCGCGGCCACTGTAATTTCCGCGAAGACCCATCCGCAACCGCTCCGAGGTCGGGGGTCACCACTGACCGGCGTGGTTCTTGAACAGCAACACCGACGCAAATCGGACTCGTCTTTCTCCTTCTAGGAAGAGCGCCTGGCATCGGCCAATAGGCCCAGCTTTGTAGTAAGTCGCTCTGAATTTGCAGTGATAGGCATCTTAAATACGCCAAAATTGAAGATGCTTGCGGTATATTAGGAAACCCTTGCGGTCTGGCTCAACGACAAAACCGCGCGGGATCGTTTCGTCGTCTCCGCCGACGAGCAAACCATTTTAACGGTTCGGGCGATACCCTCACCCTGGTCATCGGCAAGGATGACTGGCCATTTCCGATCCCGCTCAAGAAGGTAGGCGACCATTGGCGGTTCGATACCGCGGCGGGCCAGGAAGAGATCCTCAATCGTCGTATTGGCCAGAATGAATTCTCAGAGATCCAGACGATGCTTGCCTTTGTCGATGCCCGGCGAGATTACGCCGATCTCAGCGGCAGCAGAGCGGCATAGCTGAATACGCGCAGCACATCCTCAGCATCCCAGGCAACAGACGGCCTTTACTGGCCCACCGCCGAGGGTGAGCCGAGAAGCCCGTTCGGCCCTTTGGTCGCCTCGGCGCGTGAAGCGGGCTATCGCCGGGCGGAAAAGGTGAAAGCGCCCCCCCTATCGCCGCTATTTCTTCAAGGTGCTGACCAGCCAAGGACCAAACGCATCGGGCGGCGCCGCCGACTACATCGTCGACTGGTGGATGATCGGCGGCCTCGCGCTCGTTGCCTGGCCGGCGCGCTGTGGCGATTCCCAGGTGATGTCCTTTTATCGTCAATCACGATAGCACAGTCTATCAAAAGAACCTTGGACCAGAGACCGCGGCGCTCGCCGAAGCCATGACGCACTTGATCCGGACCCGACCTGGCAGAAGGCGGAGCCTTAATCGGCTTCTTAGGAAGCCGCGGCTAGCAAGCCGCAGCAAGGATTTCAGATTTTTTCAGGGAAGAACCGGCGCACCGCGTGCAAGTGGCGCCTCTGTCCGAATTTGTCAGATCTATTCAACCACATCCCAAAGACTTGTCAGGGGCTGCCGCCTAGCTTTTGGCGATGACCGATCTCAACAGCGCTTCCGCCTTGCAACGCGATGAGGCCGAAATCCGCCGCAAGCGGCTCCTGTTCCGCTGCTGGCACCGGGGCACGCAAGAAATCGACCTGATTTTCGGTCGGTTCGCCGAGAATTCTCTCACCGGCCTCAGTATCGCCAAGTTGGATCGGCTTGAAGCCTTGCTCGATTGCACCGATGCCCAGTTGTTTGATTGGGTCACCGGCCGCTGCGCGCCGTCTTCAGCGCATGACCATGATGTAATGCGGCTGCTGCGCTCTTTCCGATCTGGAAATATCCGTGCAGGTTTTCACTCAGTTTTACTACCCTTAACTCGACCCGGAGCGCCAGCCGCCTAAGTAACCAGGGTAGATTGGTGCAAAACCCGCTCTTTCGCTGAGCTCGAGACGCAGCAGAGTAAGGAAAGGATGACCATGGCGCGCCCGCTGTCCCCGTTCATGTTTCCGATCTGGTGCCGTTTCCAGATCAAGTAGATCCTTTCGATCTTGCGATCTTGCACCGGTTGACTGGCATTGCGCTCGCCGTGGATTCGATGCTGCTCGCCTGGTGGCTCGTCGCCGTGGCGGCGGGCGGCGAATTGTTCGCAGCGACGCACGCCTTTGTCGCCTCGCCGATCGGGGGTAGTGCTGTTGTTCGGCTGGTCGGCCGCCTTCTTCTACCACTTGTGTAACGGCATCCGGCACCTTGCATGGGACGCCGGCTACGGTTTCGAGATCCGCGATGTCCATCGCAATGGCTATGCCGTGCTCGCCGCGACGGTCGTGCTGACCGTGCTCGCCTGGCTCTACGTGCTGATGGCCTAAGGAGGTGATGATGACTGACACTCGCTCCTTGTCGAATGCGACCGCGCTGCGCGATGAAAATGTACTCAGGCGCGTCCGCCAACTGGGCACTGCTCGTGAGGGGTTGCAGGAGTGGCGGCTGCAGCGCAGGACGGCGCTCGCGCTCATTCCCTTGGGACTCTATTTCGTCGCTTCGCTGCTGCGGCTCGTTACCTCGGACCAGCTGACCGCCGCCGCATGGCTAAGCTCTCCGGTGCCGGCATTGCTGACCATCCTCTTCGTGGCGGCGTTGCTGGCGCACGTGGTCGTAGGCTTGCGCTCGATCCTCGTCGATTACGTGCACACGCGCGCCCGGCTGGTCGCCGCCGAGCTGCTGGTGCGGGCTGCGGCGGTGGTGCTCGCGGCCGCCAGCGTGATGGCCGTGCTCAAACTCTTCCTCGCCCATTAGGAGGGCCGAACGATGCCCAACAGCTATGACATAATCGATCATTCATTCGACGTCGTCGTCCTCGGCGCGGGAGGCGCCGGACTACGTGCGACACTCGGCATGGTCGCGGCCGGACTCAATACCGCCTGCGTCACCAAGGTGTTCCCGACACGCAGCCACACCGTTGCGGCGCAGGGCGGCATCAGTGCCGCGCTCGGCAATATGGAAAAGGATGATTGGCGCTGGCACATGTTCGATACCGTCAGGGGCTCCGACTGGCTCGGTGACCAGGACGCGATCGAATACATGTGCCGCGAGGCGATCCCCGCGGTCATCGAGCTCGAACATCTGGGCGTGCCGTTCAGCCGCACCGAAGCCGGCACGATCTACCAGCGCCGCTTTGGCGGCCACACCACCGAATACGCCAAGGGCGACATGGCCTATCGTGCCTGCGCCGCGGCGGACCGCATCGGCCATGCGATCCTGCATGCGTTGTACCAGCAGTGCCTCAAGCATCAGGCCTGGTTCTTTGTCGAGTATTTCGCGATCGACCTCTTAATGGACGAGGACGGCGCCTGTCACGGCCTCCTCGCCTGGTGTCTGGAAGACGGCTCAATCCACCGCTTCCGCGCCAACATGACGGTCATTGCGACGGGCGGCTGCGGCCGGGTCTACCAGTCCTGCACCTCCGCGCACACCTGCACCGGCGACGGTAATGCAATGGTATTGCGGGCTGGGCTGCCATTGCAGGACATGGAGTTCATCCAGTTCCACCCGACCGGCATCTATGGCGCGGGCTGCTTGATCACCGAGGGTGCGCGCGGCGAGGGCGGCTATCTGACCAACAGCGAGGGCGAGCGCTTCATGCCGAAATATGCGCCGCACGAAAAGGACCTGTCTTCGCGCGACGTGGTCAGCCCGGCCGAGGCGATCGAGATCCGCGAGGGGCGGGGCGTCGGCGAGAAGAAGGACCACATCTACCTGCACCTCGAGCATCTGCCGGCGGAGGTGCTCGACGAGCGCCTGCCGGGCATCCTCCAGACGGCGCGCATATTCGCCAGCGTCGACGCGCACAAAGAGCCGATCCCGGTCATACCGACCGTCCATTACGTGATGGGCGGCATCCCGACGACAATCAAGGCGGAGGTGGTCTCTCCGACCAGGGACGACCCGGATGCGGTCGTCCCGGGTCTGATGGCGATCGGCGAGGCGGCGTACGTCTCGGTGCATGGCGCCAACCGGCTCGGCACCAACAGCCTGCTCGACCTGATCGTCTTCGGCCGCGCGGCGGCATTGCGCACCGCCGAGATCGTCAAGCCGGGGTCGCGCGTGCCGGAGACCAACGGCCACTCGGAAGAGCGCGCAATGAAGCGCTTCGACCGGATCCGTCATAGCAAGGGCGGCAATAAACCCGGCGAAATCCGCCCGCAGATGCAGGAGGTGATGCAGTCCGGCTTTGCGGTGTTCCGCCGCGGTGACACCTTGCAGAAGGGGCTGGCAAATCTGGAGGCGCTGCGCGATCCGCTGGAGCAGGTGACGGTCGATGACAACTCGCTGCTGTGGAACGTCGCGCTCGTCTCCGCTCTGGAGCTCGCCAATCTGGCCGACCAGGCGGTCGTGATCGCGCACTCCGCCTGTGAACGCACCAAATCACGCGGCGCGCATGCACGCGAGGATTACCAGAAGCGCGACGACGAGAATTGGCTGAAGCATACCTGCGCCTGGAAGGACGAGGACTGGAACGTCCGCTTTGCGTACCGCCCGGTCCATCTTCACGCGCTTTCCAACGAGGCGCCGAGCTTCCCTCCCGCCGAGCGCACCCATTAAGGGGAATTATCGATGTCCGAATTTACCCTTCCGGCAAACTCCAAAATCAGCAACGGCAAGCATTGGCCGCTGCCCAAACCGGCGGAGCGGGTCAAGAATTTCGGGATCTATCGCTGGGACCCGGCAAAGAATGCCACCCCGCAACTCGACATGTTCGAAATCGATCGCGATCACTGCGGGCCGATGGTTCTGGATGCATTGGTCAAGATCAATGATCAGATCGACCCGACGCTGTCGTTCCGGCGGTCGTGCCGCGAGGGCGTGTGCGGTTCGTGTGCGATGAACATCGACGGCAAGAACCGGCTCGCCTGCTTGACCCCGATCGATGACCTGAAATCAGGGACGAGCCGGATCACGCCACTGCCGCATATGCAGGTCCTGAAGGATCTGATCCCCGATCTCAGCGGATTGTACGCGCAGTATGAACTGATCGAGCCTTGGCTGCAAAACGACCAGCCGCCGCCGGACCGCGAGCGCCGCCAGTCGCCCGAGGAGCGCGCGAAACTCGACGGCTCATGGGAGTGCATCCTGTGCTTTTGCTGCTCGACCTCGTGCCCGAGCTATTGGTGGAACCAAGATAAATATCTCGGCCCATCAATCCTATTGCAGTCCTACCGCTGGCTCGCCGACAGCCGCGATCAGCGCACCGGCGAGCGCCTCGATCGGCTCGAGGACCCATTCCGCCTCTATCGCTGCCATACGATCATGAACTGCACCAGCGCCTGCCCAAAGGGCCTCAACCCGGCGCGTGCAATCGCCAACACCAAACGAATGATGTCGGAGCGCGGGTGAGAAAACGCGGGGAATTGGCCGCTTGGCTCGCCACTTGGCGGGGACGCCACCCGCCGACCCTCAATCATCCGCGGGCGCTGGATCATTGCGTCGCCGGCCACGTCTCCGCCGAGCCGGGCCATTGCCTGCTGCTAGAAAAGATCGGCAATCCGGCATTGCTCGATCTCGGGATGCGATTGGGCGAAGCCTCCGGGGCGACGCTGGCTGAGAGCCTGCTAAAAGCCGCCGTCGCTTGCCACGCGCGCATGACAACCTTCGCCGACGCCGAAGTAAGCGAGTCGTCGCGGTAGGTACGGCAGGATCTCACCAGACGCGATTTCATTTGGGTTGGTTCGGCGCCCGCGCGCTGTGGCGTCAGAGGAGAGCATAATGGCAAAAACCGTGGCTGACCAATTCGCAGCGACCCTCGCGGCAGCCGGCGTCAAGCGGATCTACGGTATGTTCGGCGACAGCCTGAACGGTTTGACCGACGCCATCCGCCGTCAGGGCAAGATCGAGTGGCTGCATGTCCGGCACGAGGAGGTGGCCGCCTTTGCGGCCGGCGCCGAGGCGCATCTGACCGGTGATCTCGCCGTCTGCGCCGGCAGTTGCGGACCCGGCAACCTGCACCTAATCAACGGCCTCTTCGACTGTCACCGCTCGCGCGTGCCGGTATTGGCGATCGCGGCGCACATCCCGTCGGCCGAGATCGGCTCCGGCTATTTCCAGGAGACCCACCCCGAGACCCTGTTCAAGGAATGCAGCCACTATTGCGAGCTGGTTTCCGGCGCTGAACAGATGCCGCGTACGCTCGAGATTGCCATCCGCGAGGCTGTCGGCAAACGAGGCGTCTCGGTCATCGTGATGCCGGGCGATGTCGCGCTGGAGCCCGCCGCCGATGCGCCGCCGCCATCCGGGCTGAGCCTGCGCCCCGTAAGGCCGTTCGTTGTGCCGCAGCCCGCCGACCTGCAGGCGCTCGCCGATCTGCTGAACGCGGGCCGCCGCATCACGATCCTCTGCGGTTCGGGCTGCGCCGGCGCCCACGAGCAATTACTGGCGCTGGGCAATACGCTGAAGGCGCCGATGGTGCATGCCCTCAAGGGCAAGGAGCACGTCGCGTGGGACAATCCCTACGATGTCGGCATGACCGAGCTAATCGGTTTCTCGTCCGGCTATTACGCGATGCAAGATTGCGACGTGCTGTTGATGCTCGGCACCGACTTTCCCTACCGCCAGTTCTATCCGCAGGGCGGCGCCCGGGTCGCGCAGATCGACATCCGGCCGGAGCAGCTCGGTCGCCGCACGCCGATCGAGCTCGGCCTCGTTGGCGATGTCGGCGCGACAATCTACATGCTGCTGCCGCTGCTTCATGAGAAATCGGACCGCAGCTATCTCGATCAGGCCGTTGCACACTACCGCTGGGCGCGCGAGAGGCTCGACGAGCTGACAGTCGGCACCCCCGGCAGAAAGCTGATCCACCCGCAGCAGGTGGCGAAGATAGTCAACGACCTGGCACCGGTGGATGCAATCTTCACCGCCGGTGTGGGGCTGCCGACGGTCTGGGCGGCGCGCTACCTGGCAATGAACGGCCAGCGGCGGCTGATCGGCTCGTTCTGGCACGGCTCGATGGCCAATGCGATGGCGCAGGCGATCGGCGCCCAGGCGAGCTTTCCCAATCGGCAGGTGATCTCGTTCAGCGGCGATGGCGGCTTCACAATGCTGATGGGCGATTTTTTGAGCCTCGCGCAGCTCGGGCTGCCGGTGAAGGTCGTCGTCTACAACAACGGCGCCCTCGGCTTCATCGAGCTCGAGCAGAAATCGAACGGTTTTCTCGATTTTGGCACCGACTTCAAAAACCCGAATTTCGCCGCCATGGCCGAGGCCGTCGGCATCCGCGGCATCCGTCTCGAAGATGCAGGCCATGTCGAGCCGGGCATTGCGGCGGCTCTCGCGCATGACGGCCCGGTGCTGATCGATGCGGTCGTCAACCGCGCCGAGCTTGCGATGCCTCCCTCGATCACGGTCGAAATGGCAAAGGGCTTCACGCTCTACATGGTGAAGGCGGTGATCAGCGGCAGAGCCGATGAAGTGGTTGACCTCGCCCGAACAAATCTGTGGCGCTAATATTGATGAACGTCTTGGCCGGATCTGTCCGGTTTGGCTACCGAGATTGCGAACCGCTTGCGGTTCCCCGGATCGAGTTCGGGTGACAACGACTAAACCAGACTACTGAGGCTTTCCAATGGACTTCACAGCGTTTTTGCTGTCCCGGATTCAGTTCGGATCAACTGTCGCATTTCACATCATCTTCCCATCATTCACGATCGGCCTGGCGGCGTGGCTCACCGCGCTCGAAGGTCTGCGCCGGTGGACCGGGCGGCCGGTGTACCGTCTCGTCTTCGAGTTCTGGCTAAAAATATTTGGCGTCGCTTTCGGGCTCGGCGTCGTCTCTGGGATTGTCATGGGGTTCCAGTTCGGCACGAATTGGAGCGTACTGGCGCGGATGTCCGGACCCATTCAGGGTCCGCTTCTCTCCTACGAGACCTTCACCGCCTTTTTCCTCGAGGCGAGCTTCTTTGGCATCTTGCTGTTTGGCCGGCCTCGCGTCCCGCCCTGGTTCTATTTCTTCTCGACGGCCATGGTTGCATTGGGAACCACCCTCTCGGCGTTCTGGATCATGGTCAACAATAGCTGGATGCAGGTGCCGACCGGGTATGTGATGGAAAGCGGCGCCTTTGCTCCGGACAACTGGTTCAAGATCCTATTCAGTCCTGTCGTGTGGGTGCGCTTCCCGCACATGCTGCTCGCATCCTATCTCACCGGCGCCATGTGCGTCGCGGCCACCGGAGCGTGGTACGTCTTGCGCGGGATCTTTGCCGCCGAGGCGCGGGTCATGCTTCGGATGGGATTATATTTCGCCGCCGTGCTGCTCCCCGCCCAGCTTGTCTTCGGGCACCTCAACGGCGAGTATATCGTTCACCATCAGCCGGCGAAAATGGCGGCGATCGAAGCCCGGTGGCACGACGAGAAACCGGCTTCCGAAGTGCTGCTCGGCTGGCCGGATGTGGCGAACCACCGAAACCTGTTCGCGATCACGCTACCTCCGCCATGGGGGAGCCTGATCGACTCCGACAGCCCCTCGGCGGGAGAGGTCGGGCTTGACAGCATCTCGCCGCAGAATTGGCCGCCGGTCGCGATCCCATTCTTGAGTTTCCGCATTATGGTCGGCTGCTGGGCTGTCATGCTGCTGGTCGCCTGGATCGGATCGTATCTGATCCACAAAGAGCGCATCGAGCAGAATCGGCTGCTGCTCTGGGCGGCGTTCCTCAGCTTCCCGCTGCCGTTCATCGCGATATTGGGCGGCTGGGTCACGGCCGAGGTCGGGCGCCAGCCCTGGGTGGTCTACGGCGTTTTGCGGACCGCCGACGCGATGACGCCATTCCTGACCACCCGGACAGTTGCAACCTCGCTGGCGGTTTACTGTGTCGTCTACAGCTTCATTTTCGCGTTCGGAACCTACTACATCTATCGTCTGCTGCGCGCCGGACCGGAAGGGCGCCTGGTTGCGCCCCCGCCTGCCGCGGTTCCGAACCGCCCGATGTCGGTTGTCGACGAGCACCACCTGACGTCTGCCACCGGTCACTTACCTGCAGGAGAATAGCCGTGATTATGTTCTGGGTGGCCATACTCGCCGTCAGCATTCTCCTCTACGTGCTGCTCGACGGGTTTGATCTCGGCGTCGGGATTCTCTTCGGTTTCACGCTTGGCGAGACGAGACGGCGCGCGATGATGAGCGCGGTGGCGCCGATGTGGGACGGCAACGAGACGTGGCTTGTCGTCGCCGGAGTGGTTCTCTGGGGAGCCTTTCCGGTCGTCTATGCGACGTTGCTGTCGGCGTTTTATCTGCCGGTGCTGCTGGCGCTGGCGGGGCTGATCCTGCGCGGCGTGGCGTTCGAATACCGTAACAAGACCGAGCGGCTGCGCTGGATCTGGGACGCCAGCTGGACACCTCCAATAACCTGGCAGTTTTGACGAGTTTGTGATTCGATCGGCTGGGGGTCTGCGCTGGGGGCGGAGATGCGCGGTCAGGCGGGGTTTTTCGACATTGAGGAGCGGCTGCAGCAGCTCTCGGCCAAAGGCGACAGCCTGGAGCGACTGAACGCGGTGATCGATTTCGAGCTGTTTCGGGCGGATCTGGAGCGAGCGGTGCCGCGTTCGGATCGCGCCAAAGGGGGCCGGCCGGCTTTTGATCACGTGCTGATGTTCAAGACGCTGATTTTGCAGGCCAGCCACAATCTGTCGGACGAGCGCGCCGAATATCTGATCCGAGACCGGCTGTCCTTCATGCGGTTTCTCGGTCTGGGGCTGGCCGACACGGTGCCGGACGCGAATACGATCTGGACCTTTCGCGAAGCGTTGACCCGGGCCAAAATCGCGGCCAAGCCGGCGATCGAGGTTCTGTTTGAGCGCTTTGACGCGGCGCTCGCGGCGGCCGGGTTTCTGGCGATGAGCGGCCAGATCATCGACGCCTCGATCGTCGCCGCGCCAAAGCAGCGCAACACCGATGGCGAGAAGCGTGACATCAAGCAAGGCCGCATTCCGCCGGCATGGGCGGACAAGCCGGCCAAGCTGCGCCAGAAGGATCGCGATGCGCGCTGGACGGTCAAGTACACCAAGGCCAAACCGAGCCCGGATGGCATACCGCGGGTTGATCTCGCAATCCCGGCCTTTGGTTATAAAAATCATCTCGGCATCGACCGCCGGCATCGCCTGATCCGCCGTTGGACGGTCACCGATGCCGCCCGCCACGACGGGGCGTTGCTGCCCGAGCTGATCGACAGAAACAATACCGCCAGCGACGTGTGGGCCGACACCGCCTACCGCTCAAAGGCCAATGAGGCGTTTCTCGCCGGCCGTGCTCTGCGCTCGCAGATCCACCACAAGAAACCCATGGGCCGGCCGATGCCACGCCGCACCGCCCGCGCCAATGCCCGCAAATCGGCGGTGCGCTCGGCGGTCGAGCACGTCTTCGCCCGCCAGAAGGGCCCCATGGCCCTGTTCATCCGCACCATCGGCCTCGCCCGAGCGACAACCAAGATCGGCTTGGCCAACCTCGTCTACAACATGCAGCGGATGGTCTGGCTGGCGGCCCAGACCGCACCAACCTGACCCAAAAACCTCGCTAACCCAGCCCGCCTGCGCCTCGCCACACCGATCGCCCAACAAACCGGTCGCGGCTCAGCCAATGTCCCGCCCGTCCCGACCAGACGAACTCGGTTATTGGAGGTCTCCGACTGTATGCCGGTTGCGCCGTCGCCATCGGTGACCACCGTCGCCACGCCGGAAACTCGGGAAGCGATCGCCGATATCGCGCCGCCAGTCTCGGGGGCGATCGCCAAGCTTGCGCGGAATTCGTCAGCATATAACCCGGTAGAACCCGCTCCGAAGCTGGTCAAGGACCCTTCGGAGCTGCTCGGGAACTCGATCGATCTGTCGCCCGGACAGGCGGCGAACACTGGCTCCAGCAAGACCGCCAGCAACGCTTACAGCGATCCTGCTTTCGAACAGGCACCCGCATCCTCTGGATTGTCTTACCGGCGGAGGCCGGTATCTACGGCTGACCGGCTCCTGTGGTGTTCATCGGTGGTATACGGTGGCAAAGAGAGCCCAAACCCGCGCTCAGCCTTTTGCAGTCCTTTGAGGAGAAGCCGATGATCCGCTACTTGCTGCCCTTCTTTCTTCTGGCACTATTCACGGCCAGCGCGCGCGCCGAGGAGGTCGGCAGCTTTAGTAACGACTGGACCGGCAACGGATTGGTCGTCGAAGCTTTTGCCGATCCCGGTGTTGCCGGCGTGACCTGTCACGTCGTCCATTTCGATCGCAGCGTCATCGACCGATTGACCAAGGGTAATTGGTTTGAGAACCCGTCAAACAGCGCGATTTCCTGCACCCAAACCGGCCCAATTACGGTCGGCAAGATCGCGCTCGGCCGCAAAGGCGAGGAGATCTTTTCACAGAAGATGAGCCTGTTCTTCAAATCGATCGCGGTACGGCGGATCTATGACCAGAAGAACGACACGCTGATCTATGTCGCCTACAGCCGGCAGATAAAAGACGCCAGCGCCAAGATGGGCCTGTCGACGGTGTCGCTGTACAACACCACCCGTCAGACCTCGACCGCCAGCAAACCCTGACCCCACGGCGGCTCCGTAGTGACACCTCTCCGCCCTTGGGGGGAGAGGGAGGGCTCGCGCAGCGGAAGGGTGAGGCGGGCGCTGGCACGCGGGGGATTTCCCCACCTCACCCCGCTCTCTCCGCCCCCGGGGCAGAGAGGAAATTAGGGAGCGGGGTGCATTGCAAAGCCGGCGGGGCGGCCGGCGCGGCGCGCGGCGCGGCCGTCGCGGCTCATCTCGCGCATTTCCGCCGCCATGCCGGGGGTATTGGCGCCGGCGCCAGGATTGACGATGTTGATCGTCAGCCCGGTCCCCTCGGTCTCCTTAGCCCACACCTCGGTCGCCATTTTGAGCGCGGCTTTTGATGCGCCGTAGGGGTGGGTTCCGGCGCGGTTCATTGTGTCGAGCTTGGTGGTCACATTGATGATGCGGCCCCAGCCGCGCTCCACCATCCCCGGGGCGACCCTGCGCGCGAGCCGGTCGGCGGCGAGGTAATTTGTGGCGATAACGTTTTCGATGATCTCGTCGCCGACTTCCCAAAAGCGCTGGATCGTCGGCCGGCGATAGCGCTCGGGATCGATATAGGTGAAGGTCAGCCCGGCATTGTTGACCAGAATGTCGACCCCGCCGAGTCGGTCTTGCGCGGCAGCGACGACGCGATCGCATTCTTCGGCGCGGCGCAGATCGGCGAGAGGGTGCAGCCGGTCGGCAACCCGCGCCCCGGCAATCTCGCGCGCGATTTCGGCGACATCTGAGGCGATATGACCGACCGCGAGCACCCGACAGCCATCGCGCGCCAGGCCGAGCGCCATCGCCCGGCCGAGCCCGCGCAGCCCGCCGGTGACGATCGCATTGCGCTGTTCCATACGCCCTCTCCTCAGTTTTGAGCGCAGCTCCCTTCAATTTTATCACTTCACTGCCTCACCGTCTCTGTGGTGAAACTCCTCTAGACTTGGGCGAGCGACATTGGGGAGTTGGCGAAGGCCGGCATGATCTCTTCGGCAAAGGTGCGCAGACCCGCGATCGAAGCGCCCGGCGCGGCGAACAGCACGTTCTCGACCCCGCCGGCTTCGAGCTTTTTGAGCCGCGCGATGATCTCCTCGGGCGTGCCGAGCAACGGGGCGTCGTCGAGCACAAACGAGTCCTCGTCGTCCTTGATGTGGGCGTAGTGCTCGGCGCCCGGGCCGCGGGCGAGGTCGCCGATGTTTTTCAGCACCTGCCGTCGCGTGGCGATCGCGCGCCGCCGCTCCTCTTCATTGTGCACGATCTGCAGGCCGCGAGTGACGCCGATCGACATCGGGTTCCAGCCGCGCCCGACCCGCTCGCACTCCGAACGGAATGTAGCGACGCGGTCGAGGATCAGATCAGTCGGCGCGATCTGGTCGAGCAGCAGATTGTAGCCCTCACGCGCGGCGCGGCGGATCGACTCGGCGCTGCCGGCGCCGAGCCAGAACGGGGGGTGCGGCTGCTGAATCGGACTTGGCTCGACGATGACGTTGTCGTAATGCCACAGCTTGCCGTGATACGAGAATCGGCCGGGCGAGGTCCATGCCTTGCGGATCACTTCCATCGCTTCGTCAAAGCGCTCGGTCGCCTCCTCCGGTGGGATGCAGAAGCCAGAGAATTCGTAGCTGCGATAGCCCTTGCCGACGCCGAAATCGAGCCTGCCGTCTGATAGCAGGTCAAGCGTTGCGGCCTGTTCGGCGACTAGGATCGGGTTGTGCCAGGGCAAGACGACGACCGCGGTGCCGAGCCGGATGCGCTCGGTGCGTGCTGCCAAATAGGCAAGCAGGCTCATCGACGCCGACACCTGGCCGAACCCGGTAAAATGGTGCTCGACCAGAAACACGCTCGAGAACCCGAGCTTTTCCGCTTCGACAACGTAATTCACAAAGTCGTGATAAGCATAGCTGTCGCCGGCCGGCCCACCCTTGGCCCGCGCCCCGCCGAATAAGCCGAATTTCATATCCGCCCTCCATTTACCTAGCTGCGTCCAGCACCCCCGGAAACGCTGTCAGCCCGGTGCTTCCCCGCCCAAACGAGCGACCAAGCGAAAGCGCTCGCACCATAGCGACATATCCGGGGCAAAGTTGCCCTGCCGCTCGAAATACTTGCGGTGAGCCCGGCGCCAATAGGCGAGCGTACGGTCCCCCTCGCCCTCGTCAAAAGCAAAGAGGTCGTCGACCTCATCAAATCGCCGCATCACCAGTTCGGTGGTTTCGATCACCGCCACCGGCCTGCCGCTGCCGTTGAGCACCACCATGGGCTTGCCGACGTGTGTTTGCTGACCATCGCTCACAGCCCAACAAGTCGCCCGCTTCACTCCAGCCACAACAAACCGCGCCAGACTGTCGGCCAAGGCGGGACCATCGCCGAACGAAAATGTTTCGAGCGTTGTCCAGGACGCCTCTTGACCATTCATCGCAGCCCCCACATTGGATTCGGTCGACGTTTTCGCTCGCGGCGGGCGAGTGCCTTTGATATCCGGCCATGAACCAAATTCATTTGTCCTATTCACGCGTATTTGATGCGCAACGCTGCCATGCCGTTCATGCCCTATCTAGGTCAGCAGCCTTTGCCTATATTTTGCACTGCAACAAGATTGGGCAGGTTTGAGCCATGCCGGAATATTTTGATCAAGAACCCGAAGCGCGCGTCACCGAACGCTCCTTTGGCGGGTGGCGCGTGATCGCCGCGGCCTGGGCTTTGGCGGTCATCGTTGTCATGCTGTTCACCGGCGTACAAGCGCTCGCGTCCCGTCATGTCACGGTGCCGCAGCAGGCGCAATTGGTCGGCGCGGTGATCCCACGGCATGATCCTGGCTGTGACGGTCCAGCGACAATCTCCGCGGCGGCGAATTGCCATTCGGCAACCGACGATCTCGCACGCGCCGAAGCCGAAGCCGAGATCGGCGGCTCCTACGGTTGGTGAGGCGGGGCTGCCGCAGCGGTTGAAGTGGGTACCGAGCCCGGCGGCGTTTGAGCGCTGCGCAATTTGTTCTGTTCCTCGGCAAGCGCCGCAATTTGTGCGGCGACTTGCTGTGATGACACGGTAATGGTCTGTGAATGGCCGTCGTGGTCGGTGAAAGTAACGGCAAACCCATGAGCGTTATTTAACTCCCCTTCGGGTATTTTAGCCGCGAATTCTTCGGCGTAAGAACAGTCTTCCTTGCCGTTACAGGCGATCTTAAAGCGGCTTATCGGCAGAAACTGTAGCGCTTGGCCGTTGCTGTCCCGAGCTGCGTTCCAATCGCGATTGCTTTCGTAACTCGCAACAACATAGAGTTGATGCGCGGTTTGGCCGGTTTGCTGGTCGATAAAGCTGCGAAGGCATGAATAGTTCGTATTGGGTGTGTCGAGATATGGCGGATCGTGCTGAACTTTTGGCCCGACCAGAGCGATAAACCGACCCGATACGTCAACGCGCACTCCGACCGCACCGCCCCCCGCCGTCGCTCCAACGCCTAAGGGCGGCGCCGGCTCGCGAGCGCTATCGCCTGAAGTCATCGGGTGCGCAGGAAATGAGCTGGAGAGCGAGCAGTGCGACGGCGAGGCCGCCGCGAGATCCCCTCATCATTCGCGGTTGGTAAGTTTGGCGGTAGCTTCGCCGAGCGCCGGGGCCGCCTTCTTAAAGGGCGGGCGCGCCCCGTCGAACGACAATGGCAGGCCGACCAGCGACAGCGGCGCCCGCTGAGGCGCCCATGGGCATTTGCTGAATAATGCCAAGCGCCGCCGTCTGGGGATCGCTGAGCACCTGATCCACAGTCTGCATCGGCCCGTTTGGAATACCGGCGGCATCGAGCCGCTGTTGCCAGACGGCAATGGGCTGCGCGGCGAAAACATCCTCTAGGATATCGATCAGCGCCGCGCGGTTGACGACCCGATCCTTATTGGTGCGAAACCGCGGGTCCTCGGCAAGCTCGGGGCGAGCAATGACGCCGCACAGCCGACGAAACAGATTATCGTTGCCAGCGGCGACCATCAGATAGCCATCGGCAGCGGCAAATGCCTGGTAGGGCACGATCATCTCGACCCCCGATCCCTGCCGGGTCGGGATCTTGCGATCGACCAGATAGGCGGCGATCGGGATCGTCATCCAGGCCAGCGCGCTCTCGTAGAGCGACGTGTCGATGACCCCGCCGCGGCCGGTCTGGCGCCGCTCGGCCAATGCCGCGAGGATGCCGATCACGGCCCACATCCCCGTGGCGAGATCAACGATCGACACGCCAACCCGGACCGGCGGCCGCCCATCCTCGCCCATCAAGCTCATCAACCCGCCATGGGCCTGCATCAGCGGGTCGTAGCCGGGCCGCTCGCGCATCGGCCCGACCGCGCCAAACGCACCGAGATTGCAGTAAACGAGACTTGGCTTTTCGGCGAGTAGTTCGGCTGACGACAAACCGTAGCGGTCGAGCGCGCCAAATTTGAGGTTGTGCACCAAGACATCGGCGCGGGTCAGGATCAGCCTCTTCAGTTTTTCGGCATCGGCGGGATCGGCGAGATCGATTGTAATGCCGCTCTTGGCGCGGTTGACCGCATGAAAACACGTGGCAGCACCCTCGGCGAAGGGCGGCCCCCAGCCACGCGCGGCGTCCCCGGTACGCGGATTTTCGACTTTTATCACCTCGGCGCCGAGCTCGCCGAGGATCATGCCGGCGTAAGGTGCGGCGATGCTGTGACCGATCTCGATAACGACAAGGCCGGAGAGCGGGGTAGTGCTCGACATCGGGACTCCTGCTGGGCGCGCGCCTTTACTATTATCGCCGGGGATTATTGCGCGCGCCTACAAAAGAAGCAGCCGCGACGAACATCCCGGCAGACAATGACCAAGATTTCGGCTCGCTGATCCAAATGATCTTTTTTGGCCGAACTCCCGCCATGCGGCGCCGGCGATGAAATGAGGGGGCCCGGCGACCCTCGCGACCGAGAACTGAACCTCTTTACCCGGCGGTAACGCCGGCTCAGAACTCCATCTCGAGCTCTTCGAGTTCGTCGGGCTCAACCAATGCGGCCTCGCGCCAGGCGATCATGTCGGGCGATGACATGATGCGGTCGCAGTAAGTCGCGCAGTCGCGGTCGAGTTTTACGTCGTACGTCATAAAGCGGGTCGCGACCGGCGCGTACATCGCGTCCGCCATCGTCAATTGGCCAAACAAGTAGGGCCCGTGATGCTCGGTAAAGCATTCGCGCCAGATCGCCGTGATCCGGTCGATATCGGCCTGCGCTCCCGACCACACTTTGAAGCCCGGATGGTGGGCCTTCAGGTTCATCGGCAGCGCCGAGCGCAGATTGGCGAAACCCTGAATGCATCTCGCCGCAGATCGAGCGGCAGCGGGCGCGGGCGGCGCGCGCCTTGGGCAGCAACCCGGCATCGGGTTTGATCTCGCTCAGATATTCGGCGATCGCGAGCGTGTCCCAGATGCGAATCCCGTCGTGCATCAGACAGGGCACCAGGATCGATGGCGACAGCAACAGGAGTTCGGCGCGGTTCGCCGGGTCCTCCACCGGAACTACCTCTTCGGCGAAGTCCAATCCGGCCATGCGGCACAATAACCAGCCGCGCAACGACCAAGAGGAATAGTTCTTGCTACTGATCGTCAGGATGGCCTCGGTCATCCGTGATCCTTTCACATGGCAAGCGCGAGATCGCGGCGCAAATGTCCCACAACCTCGGCGATGACGCCAAAAGATCTCGCAAGCGGCGGGCCAATCCGCGATCAAAAGTCACGGCAGAGGGGGTCGGCGCCGAGCCATGATTTATCAGAACTTTCAAACTTACGCCGACATCGTGGCGCCATTTCGCGGGCTCGCGAGCATGGCCTCTGCGGCGCTCCGCAACCCGGTACCCGGAGTTTCGCGCAGCGCCGTTCAGCGCGCGGTCGCCGCGCTTTGCGAGCTGATCGCCGGTGCCGGATTGAGTCATCGCCGGCCCGCCTTTGGTATCGACCAAGTCACGGTCGGCACCCGCTTGGTCGCGGTGCGGGAAGTCGAAGCCCATGGCACCCCATTTGCCAGCTTGCTGCACTTCAAGAAGGAAATGGATGCCGCCCAGCCGCGCGTGCTGCTGGTGGCGCCGATGTCGGGCCATTTCGCAACCTTGCTGCGCGGCACGGCGCAGACGATGCTCGCCGAGCACGACGTCTATATTACCGATTGGCATAACGCGCGTGACATCGGGCTGAAGCACGGCCGGTTCGGCTTTGACGCCTTTATCGATCACGTCATCACGTTTCTCGAGGTGCTGGGCCCCGGCGCACACGTTGTTGCCGTGTGCCAACCCTGTGTCGCGGTGCTGGCCGCGGTTGCGATCATGGCCGAGGACGACCACCCGGCGACGCCGTGCAGCATGACCCTGATGGCCGGGCCGATCGATACCCGCGTCAACCCGACTGAGGTCAATCACCTGGCGACGAGCCGGCCGCTCAGCTGGTTCGACCGCAACCTGATCGATACCGTGCCGGCGCGCTACGACGGCGCTTGGCGCCGCGTCTACCCCGGTTTTACCCAGCTCGCGGCGTTTATGAGCATGAACATCAACCGCCACATCAAGGCGCAGCTCGATCTATTCTGCCATCTTGCTAACGGAGAGGAAGATAAGGCGGCGGCAATCCGCAAATTCTATGATGAATATTTCGCGGTCATGGATCTTCCAGCGGAGTTTTATCTGGAGACCGTGCGCTCGGTGTTTCAGGAGCACGCATTGCCGCTGGGCCAATTCGAATGGCGGGGACGCCGGGTCAATCCCCGCGCGATCCGCCGCACGGCTCTGTTTACCGTAGAGGGCGAGCGCGACGATATCTGTGCGGTCGGTCAAACCTTGGCCGCCCAGGAATTGTGCGGCGGCCTTCGCCCCTATATGAAGCGGCATCACGTGCAGACCGGCGTCGGCCATTACGGGGTCTTTAACGGCCAGCGCTGGAGTCGCCTGATCTATCCGATGCTGCGCAACGTCGTTTATTCGAGCGACTGACTCGTACTCGTATTCAAGCGCAGCCGCGCCGGCGAGATAGAGTGCGGGGAACGTTTGACAGCGTTATCGCGGCGCGGGAACCGCTGGCGCGGTGATCTCGGTCGTCGCGAAATCGGCCGGGGCGATGATTTCCATGAATTCCATATCATCCGACCAGTCGTAAAGGTTGTGGACGATTCCCGGCCGCTGGTGAATGCAATCGCCGGCCTCGACCAAAGTATCGACGCCGTCGTAATCGAACTTGGCCCAGCCTCGGACCATGTACACGACGTGGACATCGGCAGTGTGCATGTGAAAGCCGGTCCCGCCCTTGGCTTCAGAGGATTTGCGCGCGGCCCGAACCAATTGCACGCGCAATTTGCCATGCGCCGCGTCAATGATCCCCATGTCGCGATAAGCAAAAAAGGCCCGCAGCCCGTCCTCGGTGTAGCGGGCGTCGGGTGAATTTGCCTTTTGGTGGGTGAACAAAGTGTCGCTCATCCGCGTCTCCCAATTCGTAGCGCCGACGAGTATTCACGGTTTATATTGCGCCGCAACAGAAAAGTCGCTTACTCCATATAATACAATGTGGTAAATATAGATGCAGTGCACATTAAATCAGCATTATAAAACTCGGTGTGGTCGCACAAAAAGAAAGGCACTTTCGGCTTTACCGGGACCACGCGGGCCGGCGCAGCTCAACAGGCCGGAAAATAAGCCCATCGAAAATGGAAGCAGGTCAGCCGGGTGTATGCGAAATCAGAAACGGCAACACCGCGTTGTTGAACTCGCGCGCCCGCACATGGGTCAGGAAATGCCCGCCGCGGGGGAATAGCTTGACTTCGGCCCCAGGGATCAACCGCGCCAGCTCTTCCGAGTAATAGGCAGGGGTTACGACGTCGTCCTCGGCGCCGATCACCAATGTCGGCGTCTTTATCCGGCCGAGTTCGCTGCTGCGATCAAATGCCAGCATCGCATCGATACGGTTCATAACAATTTCGGTCGGTGCGAATGTCGCCAAGTGCTGCGCCTCGATCCGCCGCAACTTTTCATTGTTTTGGGCAATCCACCAGCTCGGATACCAGACCAAAGTCGCCGATTGCAGATAGATGCTGGGGCCGAGCCGCTCGAGGATTTCTTTGCGCAGCGCATAGAGCCGCCGGAAGTAAGCATCGGCCTTCGTCCAGGTCGCCGACAAAACGACACTCGCCAACCGGTTCGGGTATTCGATGGCCATGACCTGGGCCACCGCGCCGCCGGTTGAATGGCCGACGACATGCGCGCGTCGGATCTCCAGAGCGTCCAACAATGCGATCGCGTCGACTGTCATCCGCTCCACGGTGTAGCCCATCCGCGCCGGGTCGCTTTGGCCAATCCCCCGATGATCGAAGGTCACCACCTCAAAGCGCTTGGCGAAGGCCGCGACCTGCTCCTGCCAAAACGAGGCATGTCCCCCGAGCCCTGTTATGAACAGGACCGGGAAGCCCATCCCTTGGCGCTCATAATAGAGCGAGCATTCACCGATCGAGATTTGCGGCATCGATCTCAGATTCGATACGGGGAGACGTCGGTATCATCGGCGCGAGCGCACGTCAACGAAGAGGACATGCACGCGATGCAGATGTGAGCGGCGCGGTGCACTGCGGTAGCAGGGAAGCCGCCCAAAAATTGACACATCGCCACCATTCCATGCCTCGACCATGCGTTGAGCGCCCTAGCTTGAGCTAGCCTGCGTGTTCTGAGACACCATGGCAGAAGGTTACGTCATTTTGTGCCCTCGCGGCACAAGCTTGTTCATCGAACTGATCAAGGGAGCGAGATGAAAGACGAGGAACAGACGATCAGTGCGCGATACGTTGCTGGCCTCGAACCCGGCGCCTCGGTCTCAACCGGCGCACCGGACCGAGTATCATCTGCGCGTCGTTCGACCGCTCGGACCCAAGACATCGATCGTCACGTCGGCGGGCGCGTGCGCGAACGCCGGATCATGCTCGGCCTGACCCAGCAGCAGCTCGCCGATTTGATCGGTGTGACATATCAGCAGGCGCATAAGTATGAGCGCGCAATCAACCGCATTTCTGCCGGGCGATTGTTCGAAATCGCCCAGGTGCTGGGCGTCCCGGTCAGCTACTTTTTTGCCGGTCTCGAACAGGACGGGGACCGTTCGGCCACTCCACGAGAGCGGATGTGCCTGGAACTGGCGCGGAATTTCGCGCAAATCCCAAACGAGCGGCACCAGGAGGCATTAAGCCAACTGGCGCGCGTGCTCGCGATCGAGTGACGCGAACGGTAGCCCTCCGGCTCAGACCACCGGCGGTCCGCGCCGGGCCATGAGACCGGCGATGAGTGCAACGACGAAGATGACCAGGAAGACGAAGAACAGGATTTTCGCGATGCCGGCCGCCGCGACGGCAACGCCGCCAAAACCGAAAAACGCGGCGATGATAGCGATGATCAGGAATACCAAGGCCCAGTAGAGCATTCTTTCCTCCGTTGACACCCCCTATGACGCTCGGTGTGTCGCCCGGTGGGTGGTGAGTACTCTCTGAACAGGGCGCCGCGCGTTCCGGTTCCCGCGTCTTTGAGTTGGCCTCATCGGCGGTTGCGCCGCGCGCAACGGGCGATCGCCGGCGCTTGATTTAGCGAGGCCGCCCCCTCCCTCTGGGGAAAGCTAAAAGTCGAGACCGGCCAGCCGGCTTTGAGCTATTTGTTACAGTCGCTCGCTCGCACGACGCAATCACCGGCCTTCCGTTTGGCGCAATCCTCCATCGCTCGCGTTCGCGCCGCTTCCAGGGAGCTTCGCGCCGAGGCGCCGATCGCCTTGCCATCTGCCGTTGTCGCGATCGCCGAACATTGTTTTGCTGTGGTGCGGACAATGATTTTGCAGCCCGTCGAGCCGCATTCACGCAATGCCTTTTCGACAGCATTTCGCGGAGCCGGCTGGTTCCAGGTCCAGCCCGCTTTGCCGGTCTCTTTATCCCAGGCGATAGCGCCAAAACCGGCAAACGCCGGGATGGCCGGAAGCAAGGCGCCGACAAAGACGAGCAGAGCCAGTTTGGTTGGCGATTTGCGATGCATCTAATCGTTCTCCGGAGGTCGGCCCCGTTACGGCGATTTTGTTTCGCGCCCGGACGTATGCTGCCTTGAGGGGCCGCGCAAGCGGCAATCCCGACGAAAGCATTCCCGGTCAACGCAAACGACAACACTACCATCGGGTGCATTGAAGTGCTGCCCCTGCTGCGCCAGCGCTGCGGTTAGGTCGATCGGCCAGCCCGGCAACGTCGCGCCGGTCTTAAACGACAAGCATAGCGATACTCAATCCGGTATCGTGGACCGGGCTGCATATCCATCAAATCCGCCGCCGCGAATTGCAATTATCCGAAGCCCTTCTTTGACACGTCCACTCATGGATTACGCTGGCGGGCCAAGTCGTTTTGCACCAGTTTCACCCCGCCGCCGGAAAACGATATGGGAGCCGAGCTGCCGCCGCCGGACACTAAGAGATGGACAATCCGGCGCAAGGCCGCTGTCCTGGCGGCGGTACGATCAGGCGAAATTACCCCTGACGAAGTCTGTGCTCGGTATCAACTTTCGGAAGAAGAATTTCTCTCTTGGCAACGCACCTTTGAAGCGCATGGCATGGCTGGTTTGCGCGTCACTCGCCTTCAGCACTACCGCAGGTCGTCATTATCCTGACGTATGGCTAGGCCTCGCCGTCAAAACACATCGTCGAGCTCTTCGGCCGGGTTCAATCTTTTCTCAGAATCCCTCGTAACCGCATTAGCTCGGGCCACCCAATATTAATCAAAAGGAGTGGGGAAGCTTGGGACTTGGGCGTTTATTTGACGGCCCTGGAAACGGTCAGTGGCGTATTTTTGTCGTTAATAGTCGCAAGAAGCTTTCAGTGTCGAGCAACGGGAGACCAGCTGTGGCGGAAACACTGCGGACCTCAGCCGCTGAGCTGCACAAAAAATGGGTGAAGCTAGAGAACGAGCAACATCGAGTTGCAATAGCAATCGAGAAGGCGAAAATCGACGGGTTTGATCCCGAACCGCTGCGCCTAGAACAAGCAAGGCTTCTGCTTGAGATCAATGCCGTTGTCGCTGTGATGCAGGATGCGCCAGCGACAACAGTTAATGATTTTGTCGCATTGCTTGACGTCGCGCTTGAGCACGAACTTGATCTTGCATCCGAGATCGCATTTTATGGGCCGAAGGACTACCCGATGATCGCTCGTCTCTTACGCGCGCTGGCGAGCAACGCGCCGGGGTTTCAATTCAACTCTCTCGGCAGGTGGTTATCGCGGGACCAGTTCGAGCACCTGATGGGGAAGGCCTGCTGCACTCTTCAAACATCACGGAATTGCCGATCAATCGCCCGCCCCACCCACACCAGCGGATGACCGAGCTTGAGTGATTGTTCTGCAGCGCCGCAACAGGTTCTCTTGACGATCGCGTCATGGCTTTGCCTACCGCGTCCCCTCGACTTTGATGATCCGCATCGCGCCACATTTGTTCTCAGATCGGGAGTTCAAACGTCGGAAAATCCCTACCCAAACTCGTCTTCTCTGCAAACTCGACTGCTTCGTCGAGCCCAATTGGACCTGCCCCTCGACCCTTGAGCCGTACTTAACGGATGACATTTTCGCTCTTTTCATTGACTTCATAGGCAGATAGCGGCGGCGTGCCCGATTTCGGTGCGTTTGCCCTCGGGCGCGGGCGTCAACGCCGGCCTTAGAAGCTTAATCGAGCCGGCCGACCGCCGGGCCATTACAAAATCGAAGAAACGGCGGATTGCGTCCCGACAGCCGGTCGAGGCATGCTGTGCGGGTGAGCGAAAGACCAGTATGAACGATCCCGTTGATGTGTTGATTATCGGCGCCGGCGCATCCGGCGCGGCGGTGGCTTGGAGTCTCGCCGACACAAAGATGCACATCCTCTGCCTCGAACAAGGGGGCTGGATGAACCCCGCGACCTACCCCAGCACCGGCCGCGACTGGGAGGCGCGCGGATTGGGCGACTATTCGCCCAATCCCAACATTCGGGCGCGGCCCGAGGATTATCCGATCAACGACGCCGACTCGCCGATAAAGGTCGTGAATTTCAACGGAGTTGGCGGTGGCACAATTCTCTACGCGGGTCACTTCCCGCGCTTCCATCCATCGGATTTTCGCGCGCGCTCGCTCGATGGCGTCGCCGACGACTGGCCAATCGACTATGCAACCTTGGAGCCGTTCTACGACGAGAATGACCGGATGATGGGCGTCTCCGGTTTGGCGGGCGACCCAGCTTATCCGCCCCACGAACCGATGATGCCGCCGCTGCCGCTGGGCCAATCGGGCACGGCATTGGCGCGCGGGCTCAACCGGCTCGGTTGGCATTGGTGGCCGTCCGACAGCGCGATCGCCTCGGTTGATTACGAGGGGCGCGCCAAGTGCATCAATCTTGCGCATTGCACGTCGGGCTGCGCCCAGGGTGCCAAGGCAAGCACGGACATCACCTATTGGCCGGCCGCGCTCCGTGCCGGGGTCGAGCTGCGCACCCACTGCCGGGTGCGCGAGATCACGACCAACGAGCACGGCATGGCGTCGGGTGTGGTCTACTACGATGCGGATGGGGTAGAGCATTTCCAGCCCGCCGAAGTCGTAATTCTCGCCTGCAACGCCGTCGGGACGGCGCGCGTTCTGCTTAATTCAGCTTCCGCGCAATTCCCCAGCGGCCTTGCCAATTCCAGCGGACTGGTCGGCAAGAATTCTGATGTTCCACCCCTATGCACGGATTGCCGGCTATTTCGACGAAACGCTCGACGGCCATCGCGGCCCCGGGAATTGCATCTGGAGCCAGGAATTTTATGAGACCGACCATTCCCGCGGGTTCGTTCGCGGCTACACGTTCGAATTCTCACGCGGTCAGGGGCCGGTGATGGCCGCCGTGCATGGCATGCAGATCGGTCGCCTGCCTTGGGGTGCGGAACACCACCGCGCTTATCGCAAGCTGTTCTGTCACCGCACCGGCATGGTGGCGATCTGCGAGGACCTGCCGGAGGATCACAACACCGTGACCCTCGATCCGGCGCTCAAGGATTCCAACGGTATTCCGGCGCCGAAGATCACCTATCGGCTGAGCGAAAACAGCCGCCGCATGATGGATCACGCAGTCGCGCGGGCCACCGAGATCCTGCGCGCCGCCGGGGCATACGACACCTGGCATGTAGCACCGATCGCCGACGGCGGTTGGCACTTGATGGGGACCGCGCGGATGGGCACCGACCCGGCACGGTCCGTGGTCAATGAATGGGGCCGCAGCCACGACGTCAAGAACCTGTTCATCGTCGATGGCAGTATCTTTGTGACTTCGGCCGGGGTGAACCCGACGCGCACCATCCAAGCTCTGGCGCTTTACATCGCCGATCAGATGAAGCAGCGCCTGGCCAATTTGTTCGACTGAGGCAATGATATCCGACGATAGCGGCCTTACCCCAGCGCAAAGCGACGATCTGCGCGCCATTGCGGCCGAGATCATCCCGGCCAGCGCCGAATTCGATGTGCCCGGCGCGGATGATCCGGCCATCCAAGCCGACATCGCGGCGACGCTCGGCCGCGATGCTGTCCTTGTGCGCGAGGCATTGGACCAGCTGGCGCGGCTTGCCGGAGGGCCGCTCGCCAGTCTCGACCGGGCTCGGCGGGACGCGGTTGCGATGCAAATGCGTGCGAAGGGCGGGGCCGCACTGGCAACGCTGACCCGCGTCGTCCTGCAATGTTATTACCGCGACGACCGCGTTGTCCGCTCTCTTGGATTAGAGCCGCGCCCGCCTTTCCCGAAGGGTCATGTACTGGAGGACGGCGACTGGTCGCTCCTCGACCCCGTCCGGGCGCGACCGGCTTTCTGGCGCCGTGCCTAGGCATTGGGGGTCATCGCGGGATTACTTCATCGGGCGGCGCATTTACGGGACACGGCTAGTAGGTGAGTGCGATGACCATGCGCTTATGCCCCACCCTGGCTGCTGCTATTGCTGCACGCCACGATCATGATCGCCGGGTTCGCTCAAGTCGTTTAACGACAATTGACCTGCACTTACTTTCCTTTGGTGCGACGGCGCTATCTATCAGCAAGTTTCGACGCGCGATAGCCTCTCCTTGGCCGATCACATTGGTCGGCGTGAAGACATTATCGCGAACAGAAGCGCAAGTTGTGATCGTGCGCAGACCGTCTTCGAACAACCTCACCACGGCCCATCGACGCCGTGGACGGGATCGCCTTAGCGCCCTCGGGTGCAACGTGGATCGGTTCGTTGTTTCGTGTGGGAGAGCGGCGCAATGACCGAATTTCGCCGGGAAACCGACAGCATGGGCGTGGTGGAGGTGCCGGCTGACAAGCTGTGGGGGGCGCAGACGCAGCGCTCGCTGGAGCATTTCAGCATTGGCCAAGACCTGATCCCGCGGGAGATGATCGCCGCCTATGCGATACTTAAAAAGGCGGCGGCCAACGCCAACCATGCCGGTGGGCGGCTCGACGACAAGCTGCGCAGGCTGATTGTGCAGGCCTGCGAGGAGATCCTGACTGGGCAACATCAGGATATGTTTCCATTGCATGTGTGGATGACCGGCAGCGGCACCCAGTTCAACATGAATGTCAACGAGGTCATCTCAAACCGCTGCTGCCAGCTTGCCGGCACCCCACTGGGCAGCAAGGCGCCGGTACATCCCAATGACCATGTGAATATGTCGCAATCTTCGAACGACACGTTCCCGTCGGCGATGTATATTGCCGCTGTGGTCAACGTGACGGGGCGCTTACTGCCGGCCGTCACTGGCCTGCGTGACGCCATTGCGGCCAAGGCCGAGGAATGGAAGGACATTGTAAAGATCGGCCGGACCCACATGCAGGATGCGACGCCGATTACACTGGGCCAGGAATGGTCCGGCTATGCCGGCATGCTCAGTGACGATGTCGAGCGGATAGAAGATGCGCTGAAGGGTGTTTATCGGCTGGCGCTCGGCGGCACTGCGGTCGGCACCGGCATCAATGCCGCCCCAGGCTTTGCCGAAGCGGCGGCGGCCGAAATCGCAAAGCTCACTGGGTTGCCGTTTGTCAGCGCACCCAACAAATTCGCCGTACAGGGTGCGCATGATGCGCTGGTGCAATTGTCCGGCACGCTGCGGACATTGGCGGTGTCGCTTTACAAAATCGCCAATGACATCCGCCTGATGTCATGCGGTCCGCGCGCCGGCTTTGCCGAATTGCAGATCCCGGAGAACGAGCCCGGCTCCTCGATCATGCCGGGCAAGGTCAATCCGACCCAGGCCGAAGCATTGACGATGATTGCCGTGCAGGTGATGGCCAATGATGTTGCGGTCGGCTTTGGCGGCGCCGGCGGGTATCTGGAGATGAACGTCTACAAGCCGCTGATGATCTTCAACATCGCGCAGTCGATCACGCTTCTTGCCGACGGCTGCACCAATTTCCGCAGGTTCCTAATCGAGGGGACCAAGCCGAACCTTAAGAAGATCAAAGAATATGTCGACCGCTCGCTGATGCTGGTGACGGCGCTGTCACCGGTCATCGGCTACGACAAGGCCTCGGCGATCGCCCATCATGCAATGGAGCATGATTTAACCTTAAAAGAGGCGGCACTGCAGCTCGGTTACATCGACGAGGCAACGTTCGATCGCGTCGTCGATCCGGCAAAAATGATTAAGCCGTACGTCGCCGGAAACAACTGAGCGGGCGAGCAAGACAGGTACCTGCCGTCCTTCGCTGTCGGGCGGGATTGCTTTATCGCTCTTCTCCCGACAGAAACAAGATGGTTCAGGGATACAGCACAGTAAACAGTAAAACGCTGCCCCGGCGGAAAGCCGGGGCCCACCGTCGCGGCGCTCACCAGGCTGATCTGTGGATCACGACCTTCGCCGGGAAAGCGCTCTTTAGTGGTTTCATGCGCTAGCAATAGGATATCAGAAGTTCGGATCGGTTTTCATGGGCGAGGGGGTAGAATTATGGTCGAACCAAATGAACACGCGAAGGGGTATGACCTTCTCCATAATCCGCGTTTGAACAAAGGGACGGCGTTCACCGCCGCCGAGCGCCGCGCCTATGGGCTCGAAGGTCTGCTGCCCCCCGCCGTCACAACGATGGATTTGCAGATCGCACGCCGGCACACCGAGATTGCCAATCTCGACAACGATCTGCAGAAATATCTCGTGCTTTCCGACTTGCAGGCCCGCAACGAGACCCTATTCTATGCGGTGCTGATGTCGGACCCAGCGACCTATATGCCGCTCGTCTATACCCCGACGGTCGGCGAGGCATGCCAGAAATTTGCCCACATCTTTCGCTCGGCCCGTGGCATGTATCTGCCGATCACCGCTCGCGGCCGGGTTCGAGAGATCATCGGGAACTGGCCCGGTCGCGACGTGCGCTTTATCGTGGTGACCGACGGTGAGCGCATCCTCGGCCTCGGTGATCTCGGCGCCGGCGGGATGGGCATACCGATCGGCAAATTGGCGCTCTATACCGCGTGCGCCGGGGTGCCGCCGCAATATTGCCTGCCCGTTGTCTTGGATGTCGGCACCAATAATCAGGTGCTGCTCGACGACCCGCTCTATCTCGGCCTGCGTCAGCACCGGGTGCGCGGCGACGACTACATGGCTTTTGTCGACGAGTTCGTGACGGCGGTGCAGGCGCTCTATCCCAAATGCTGCATCCAGTGGGAGGACTTCGCAAATATCAACGCGGTTCCGATCCTCGAGCGCTATCGCGACAAGATCTGCACCTACAATGACGACATCCAGGGGACGGCGGCGGTTGCACTCGCCGGAATTCTGGCCGCGCTGCGGATCACCAAAGGGAAGCTCACCGAGCAGCGGTTTCTATTTTTGGGCGGCGGTTCGGCGGCAACCGGCATCGCCGAGCTGATCAGCGAAGCCATGGCGCTCGACGGATTGCCAATCGCGGACGCGCGCAGCCGAAATTGGCTCTTCGATATCAACGGCTTAATGGTCAATTCGCGTACCGACCTCGCCGAATTCCAGCGGCCGTTCGCGCACGACCACGCGCCGGTCGCCCGATTTGTCGACGCGGTTGAAGCGATCAAGCCGACCGCCATCATCGGCGTCAGCACCGTCCCAAAACTCTTTAACCAGCCGGTCATCGAGGCGATGGCCCGATTGAACGAGCGGCCGATAATTTTTCCTTACTCCAACCCGACCTCGCGCTCGGAATGCACCGCCGAGGAGGCTTACAAGTGGTCGGATGGCAGAGCGGTTTTCGCCAGCGGCAGTCCGTTCCCGCCGGTCGAGATCGCAGGTCACAATTTCGTGCCGGGCCAAGGCAACAATGTCTACATCTTTCCGGCCATGGGCATGGCGGTGTTTGCGACGGAGGCAACCCGCGTAACCGAGGAGATGTTTATCGTCGCGGCGAAGGCGGTCGCCGAGCAGGTCACCGAAGAGAATCTCGAGACCGGGCTGATTTATCCACCCCAGAGCCGGATACTGGAGGCATCGCTGCACGTGGCCGACCGCGTTGCGACCTATATCTTCGACAAGGGCCTCGCCCGCGTGCCTCGGCCGGCTGATGTCGGTTCGCTGATCCATGCGCGGGCCTATCGGCCGATCTACGCGGAGTAGCCGGGTTAAACGCTCTCCAGTTTCCCCGCCCAGCGGTGGCTGAGCAAATGCGTGAGCCTCGACTATTGGCGAGTCCCAAATGCCATCGTTTCTGGCAAAGGGCTCATTTCGGCGCGGCGGCGGAGGGATGGAACAGCTGCTCGCCCTTCACCTTATAGGCGCCGATCGCGGCTTGGCCCTCGGGCGAGGCGAGCCAGTCGGCAAAACGATGGGCAGGTTGCTGCTTGGCCTCGGGGTGTTTCTGCGGATTGAGCAAGATCACGTCGTAACGGTTCAGCAATTTCGGATCGCCTTCGACCAGCACGGCGAGGTCGCCTTTGTTACCAAAGCTGAGCCAGGTGCCGCGATCGGAAAGCGTATAGGCGTTCATCGCCGCAGCAGCGTTTAGCGCGGCTCCCATACCGCCGCCGATATCGCGATACCACGAGCCGCCGGTCTCGGCGGGGTCGATTGCAGCCGCATGCCAGAGCCGCTTTTCGAGGGCGTCGGTGCCGCTTTTGTCGCCACGTGAAACAAATGGCGCGCGCGCAGCGGCAATCGCCTTGAACACCGCAACCGCGTTGTGGCCACCGGCGACATGCGCGGGATCCGCGTGCGGGCCGACCACGATAAAGTCGTTCCAGGCGATTTGGCGGCGGTCAACACCGTGTCCCTCCGCAATAAATTTCTGCTCGGCCTCCGGATCGTGGACCAGCACCAGATCGGCATCGCCATGTGCAGCCGTTGCGAGCGCCTGACCCGTACCCTGGGCGAGGACATGCACCGTGATGCCGGTCTCCTTGGTGAATTCCGGCAGGATGTGCGCGAGAAGCCCCGAATTCTCCACCGAGGTGGTCGAGGCCAGCGTGATCGTCTCGTCGGCGCGGCTCGGGCCACCGGCGAGTAGCGCCAAACCGACAACGATCGCAGCGGTCAGCTTCGATTTCATGAATTCCTTCTTCCTCGAATACCTAACGTGAAGATCATTGCACTGACCGCGATGCTGATCCCGATCAGGACAAGGCCGAGCCCGAGGGCGCGCGACAGATTGCCTTCGCTCGTTTCGAGTACGATGGCGGTCGTCATCGTGCGCGTGTACCCGGCGATGTTGCCGCCGACGATCAGGATCGCCCCGACCTCCGAGATCGTGCGGCCAAAGCCGGCGAGAACCGCCGTAACCAGCCGGCTCGGCGCGATCGCGAGCAGATGGGGAACAGACTGTAACCGCGTCGCTCCGTCAACTTGCAGTGCGGCACCGTATTCTGCCCAAGCATCGGCTATAGCGTCGTGGACCAGCGCCGTCACGATCGGCAATGCCAACACCGCTTGCGCGATCACCATCGCGCCCGGCGTGAACAACAGACCGAGCACCCCGAGCGGGCTCGACCGGGACAAGAGCAAATACAGCGCCAGACCGACGACGACCGGCGGCAGCCCCAACAGAGCGTTGACGGCGATGACCAGAACGCGTCGCCCGGGAAAGGCATGGACGGCGAGCACTGCGCCAAACGCGGTGCCAAACAAGGTTGCCAGCGCCGCAGCGGAAAGGCTGACAGTGAGCGAGAGCGCGATGATACGCCCGAGCGCATCGGCCTGGAACACCGACCACAGATCCGAGGTGAACACCGATCAGCATAGTCCCGCGATGCAGGAGCTATCGTAACTTACGAACCATAAAGGGGTGAAAGGTGGTGTCGGGGCGGGGTCGATCTTGATTGATTTAGACTAGGGCGGACCTGCCGGCGCCTCAATTAGGGCTCGGCGCGAGCCGCGCTGCCGGCGCCCTAGCCAATGGCCGAGGCGATCCATGTAGATGTAGACGACCGGCGTCGTGAATAATGTCAGCACTTGCGACACCAGAAGGCCGCCGAC
This sequence comes from uncultured Alphaproteobacteria bacterium, assembly GCA_963777435.1. Classification (GTDB taxonomy): domain Bacteria; phylum Pseudomonadota; class Alphaproteobacteria; order ATCC43930; family CGMCC-115725; genus AP-15. The sequence continues at coordinate 766,044 of CAVZQT010000001.1, read as the reverse complement.
GATCGCGTAGCCGAGCGGCTGGCGAATTTCCGAGCCGATGCCGGTGCCGACCGCCAGCGGTACGCCGCCGAGCAGCGCGCACATCGTTGTCATCAGGATCGGGCGAAAGCGCAGAAGGCAGGCCTCGTGGATTGCCTCCTCGGTGCTGAGTCCGCGTTCGCGTTGGCCAACCAGGGCAAAGTCCACCAGCATGATACCGTTCTTTTTGACGATGCCGATCAGCAGGATGATGCCAATGATCCCGATGACGTCGAGCGGCATGCCGAACAGCATCAAGGTCAATAGCGCCCCGAGCCCGGCCGAAGGCAATGTCGAGATGATCGTGACCGGGTTGATCGTGCTCTCGTAAAGCATCCCGAGGATGATGTAGACCGCAATCAGTGCCGCGAGGATCAAGATCGGCGTACTGCTCAGTGAATTCTGAAATGCCTGCGCGCTGCCCTGAAAGCTCGTTGCAATCGAGCGCGGCAGGTGAAGTTCTCGGGTCGCCTGCTGAATCGCCGCTACCGCGTCTCCGATCGCGACCTTCTGAGATAGATTGAAGCTCAGCGTCACCGACGGGAATTGGCCCTGATGATTGACCGCAATCGGCGCGATCGCCGAGATAATCGTGGCGAACTCGCTCAGCGGCACTTCTTGGCCACTGGAGGAGGTCGCGTAAATGCGGCTCAGCGCGTTCGGCCCGAGCTGGAAATCGGGCTCGACTTCCAGGATGACGAAATACTGGTTGAGCCTGGTATAGATCCTCGCTGCCACTCTCTGGCCGAATGCGTCATAAAGGATCGAATCGACAACCGAAGGATTGATGCCGAGCTGCTGGGCGAGCGGGCGGTTGATTTCGATCTTCAGGACCCGGCCGGTGCTCTGTTGATCGCTTGCGACGTCGGTCAATTGCGGTAAGGCCTGCATTTTCTTTAACAGGATCGGCGCCCAGTGATTGAGCTCGTCGCTGTCGACGTCCACCAGCGTGTATTGGTATTGGGTTTTGGAGAGCCGCGCGCCGATCGTTATGTCCTGCGCCGCCTGCATATACAAAACTATACCCCAGACCGGCTGCAATGCCCTGTTCAAGCGCGCGATCACCTGGTCGGCGCTGGCCGTCCGCTGCCCCAGCGGCTTCAAGGTAATGAACACACGGCCGTCGTTCTCGGTCACGGTCGGTCCGCCGGGTCCGATATAGGCGTTCGCCGCGGCAACCGCGGGGTCCTTGGTCACCACGGCGAGAACCGCCCGCATGCGGTCTTTCATCGCGTCAGGTGAAATGTTTTGCGCGCCCTCGGCGATGCCGACGATCAGGCCCGTGTCTTGCTGCGGGAAAAATCCCTTCGGGATCTCGATGAACAGCGCGCCGGTCAAGACGACGGTCGAGATCATCACAAGCAGCGTGATGAAACGGTAGCGCAGTGCCACGACCAGCGCCCGATCGTAAGTGGCGGTCAGGCCTTCAAAGAAACGCTCAAAGGCGCGTGACATCGGACCCCGACGCGCTTCATCCTCTCCTGTCAGGACGCGGGCGCACATCATTGGGGTCAAAGTCAGCGAAACGATCACCGAGACCACGATTGCTACCGCGACGGTAACCGCGAATTCGCGGAACAACAGACCGACGATGCCACTCATCAGGAACAGCGGGATAAACACCGCAATCAGCGAGATCGAAATCGACAGGATCGTAAAACCGATTTCCCCGGACCCCTGCAGCGCCGCCTGCATCGGGGTCTTCCCCTCCTCGATATGCCGCACGATGTTTTCGATCATGACGATCGCATCATCGACGACAAACCCGACCGCGATCGTCAGCGCCATCAGCGACAGATTGTCGAGGCTGTAGCCAAGCACATACATGACCGCGAAAGTGCCGATCAGCGACATCGGCACCGATATCGCCGGGATCACGGTCGCCCATACTTTGCGCAGAAACAGAAAGATGACGCCGACGACCAGCGCGATCGTCAACAACAATGTGTGTTGCACGTCGGCGACGCTGGCCCGGATCGTCTGGGTGCGGTCCGAAACGGTATGGATCTTGATCGCTGGCGGCAGTGAGGCTTCGAGTTGCGGCAATGCTTTCTTGATGGCATCGACGGTGGCAATGACATTGGCACCCGGCTGGCGCTGGATCGCGATGATGATGGCGGGCTCGGTATTCATCCAGCCCGCTAAATTGACATCTTGCGGCCCGACGATCGCTCGACCGATATTACGGACGCGTATCGGTCCACTTGTCCCAAAGGCGCTTGGGCGGTTGGCGAGGATGTAGTCGTTGAACCCCTGCGCCGTCATCAGCTGGTCGTTGGTCTGCAACGCGAATGCCTGATTGGCGCCGTACAACGTCCCTTTCGGCTGGTCGACCGTGGCCGTGGTCAATGCCGTTCGCACCGCCTCCAGGTCGAGGCCCTCCGCCGCGAGCAATGCCGGGTTGACCTGCACCCGGATCGCCGGGCTCTGTTGCCCGCCAATGCCGACGAGGCCGACGCCGGGCATCTGCGAGATCTTCTGCGCCAATATGCTGTTCGCGTAATCGCTGACCGTGGTCAGCGGCAGCGTCTGCGACATCAGCGCCAGCATCAGCACGGGCGTGTCGGCGGGGTTGGTCTTCCGATAGATCGGCGGATTGGGCATTGTCGGCGGCAACTGGCCAGCCGCTGCATTGATGGCCGCCTGCACATCTTGCGCCGCCGAGTCGATGGTGCGGCTGCGGTCGAATTGCAATGTGATCTCGGCATATTCGGTGGCGCTGCTCGAGGTCATTTGCGTCAGGCCGGGGATCTGGCCGAACTGCCGCTCGAGCGGCGTCGTGACGGTGCCGGCAACGGTCTGAGCGTCGGCGCCGGGCAGTTGCGCGGTGACCTGGATCGTCGGAGAGTCGATGTTGGGCAAAGCCGCCACAGGCAGCAGCTCGTAGCCGATCAGACCCAGCAGGAGGATCGCCGCCATCAGCATCGCGGTGGCGATCGGCCTGCGGATGAAAGTCGCTGAGATGTTCATGGCGACAAGCCCGCGACGGGCAGCAGGCCCGCACTTGCCGGGGTGGGGTTCGGCACCGCGGCCGGATCGTTCGGATTGGCGAGCGACACCATGGCGCCGGGCGTCAGGCGATACTGGCCGCGCACGACAACGGTTTGTCCGGCGCTCAGGCCTTTGTCGATCAGGGCCTCGCCGTTAAGCGTCTCGCGCACCGAGACCGGCTGCACGGAGACTTTGTGACCTCGGTCGACGACAAAGACGAACTGGCCTTGCGGACCCTGCTGGACCGCGTCAAGCGGCACTGTCAGACCGTTGTCCTGCACGCCGGCGATGACCCGGATGTTGACAAACATTCCGGGCCACAGCCGGCGATGCGGATTGGGAAAAATCGCCTTTAGATTTATCGTGCCGGAAGTGACATTCGCCTGGTTGTCGATCGCGGCCAATGTGCCGGTATCCAACTCGGTTTTGCCGTCCTGACCCAATGCGATGACCTTGACCAGACCTTTCGCAAGCGCGTCCTGCACCTCCGGAATGTCGGCGGCCGCAAGTGTGAACATGACGCTGATCGGCTGAACCTGATTGATCACGACCAAAGCATCCGGCTGGCCCGGAAAACTCCGCGACGTGCTCGCATGGATGATATTGCCGACATCGAGGAGGCGAATCCCGGCGACACCGTCAAACGGTGCCACCAGCTTTGTATAGCTCAGCTGAGTTTTGGCATATTCGATTGCCGCCTGATCGGCTTTAATCGTCGCTTGTTCCTGGGCGACCATTGCCTGTTGGGTGTCGACCTGCTGTTGCGAGGTAAACCCCTGCTTCGCGAGCGGCGCATATCGGCCGAGATTAATCTGCCCATTTTCGAGATGAGCCTGGTCGCGGGCGAGATTGGCTTCCGCTTGATCGAGCTGAGCCTGGTACGTGCTGGGGTCGAGCTGGGCCAACAGCTCGCCTTTTTTGACAGATTGGCCATCCTTGAAGTCGATGCTGATGATCGGCTCAGTGACCATGCTGCGGACGGTCGCGGTATTGAGCGCGGTCACATTGCCAATACCGGTCAGCACGATTGGGAAGTTTTGTTTTTGGACCGTGGTCGCGATCACGGGAACGGGGGGCGGGGCTTGCGGCGCCGCAGCGCCGGGGCTATGCGCGAAGTGCTGCCATCCCAGATATCCTCCGATGGCGATTGCGATCAATATGAGTCCGACAAGTAGAGGGCGACGGCGCTCTCTTCTGACGTCGGGTCTATCGGAAGCGACCGATGGCCTAGCCATGGAATCTCAGGTCCTCATCCATGACGCTCTAGCAGAGGGCTATAGAGCGCATCCTGATCTTTGCCCACTTGCACGTGAGTGTCTTTAAATTTTAGGCCGCCGTACGGGCGAGTGTGGTAAAATTACGCAAAATAGCTTGTAAAATCGCGAAATGAAGTAACGTTCTCCGCGGGGCGGCATTCTATTCTGGTCACGAGGTTTAAGCTCAGCCCCGCCCAGGCTGGAAGCTTACCGCGATGGTTTACATCCGGTTTCAGTTGAAGTTAGAGGCAATTGAAACTGACTGAAACAGCAAGCGATTCGGTCGTGGATAGATTGGTAAATCGGCCGCCTTTTCCGCTGCGATTGACCTGCACACTCGGGTCAGACAAGTCCACCAGTGGTTGACCTGGCTAGTTCGCGAGACCGCGCCTCATTCTCCCATTAGATGGAGGTCGACGCCGCGGCGGCGCAGCTCGGCCAGGTAACCCTTTACCGCCCCAAACGCCGTATCGAACTCCATCCGCACCGGAACCAGGCGGTCACCCGCGATCAGGCGGGCGTACCAGATCGTCCCCCGCCGATAGGTGTCCTCATTGCGGTCTGGATTGATCGCGATATCGTCGCGCTCGACGGTGCAAACTCGCGCCGGCCCAGCAAAGTTCTGATGACTGTCGGCCGACAGTGTCTCCTGCTTAACATCGGTAAAGCGCAGATCGTAGAGACCGCTGCCGTCAAAGACCGGAACGGTGAGGGTGCAAGTGCCGCGTTGGGCGAGCTGGCGCTCGACCATAAAGAACGCTGTAAGCTGGTCGACCGTGTCCTGAATTTGCTTTTCGGCGACAAACAGCGGCCGTTCGGGTGGCACGCGTGCTGAGACATTGATCACCGCGCCGTTGGACCTGTAATCAAGCCCGTAACGTCGTTCGACGCCGTTGCGGCGCATATCAGCGCGGTAATTAGACGGATATGCCCTTTCGCCGGCGAGCTGGCCACGCACCTCGGAGTGGCTGGTGAGATCGACGAACACCCGGGCGAGACCGCGGGTATCGAGATCCGTTGCGATCGTGTATCGATCCGCCGACTCCTCGACCGTTGTACGCTCGGTCAACACATGCAAACCGGCAAAGCCGAAAATCTCAAACCGGGCATCGACCCGGTCTGTCCCAGCGGCGCTGGCCGTTGAAACCACCGGTAGCAAGAGGACCATCATGGCGCCCGCCGATAGCAGAACAGAACGAACCAAAGCCCTGGTCGCCACCATATCTTTACCCGTTGTAATGCAACCGGACACGGCGCTGCTGGTCAGAGTATCAACCGAAACTAGCTGATGGCCGATTCGGCGCCTTATCAAGGGTAAACCCGCATTTGAGGACGCCGCCGCCGCGGTTGAGCCGGATATAGGCATCCGTCGGAACAAACTGTTTGGCCGAGGTCAATGCGACTTTCGGCATAAGGTGCAAGCATAAGAACTTGGTCCAAAGATCACAGCCAACGAGCGTTCTGTCAGTCCAAGCATTGAGGGCGCTGGTCAGCGAGGGATGGAGATTTAATTGAGTTCTTCAACTACTAATACCAGGGCGCCGAGCTGTCAACCTTTTCGCTATGCCAACCCTTACCTTTCGCCGCACACGGCCCGGTCGGGCGTTGAATTTCGGGTGCTCACTTGTTAGCGCGTTCGGCGGACAGGGCCGAGTGAAATCGAGTTAATCCCGGTAAAATGTGGTGAGGCGAATAAGGTCGTACTCGACCTGGTCCAACCCCCGACCCTGCACCGGTCCGAACCGATAGCGCCGACGCAAAGCGGCTTCGACTTTTATTATAACGACGGGTCCGGGGCGCAGCGTGGCCAGCCATCTGATGCCTCGCTTTTTGCAAGACATCTGGTAGGCTCGAGTGCAAGGATTTGAGATGGCACATCGCATCACGCGCCGCGGCTTTGCTGCGGGTCTCGGAACGGCAGCCCTCGCCGGCTTCGCGTCACGCACTCGCGCTCAAACGGCCGACACCAAGACACTGCGTTTTATCGCCCAATCGGATCTGCGCGTGCTCGACCCGATTTGGACCACTGCTTACATTACGCGCAATCACGGTTACATGATATTCGACACGTTGTTTGCGCTTGACGACAAATTCCAGGCGCATCCGCAGATGGTCGGCGACTATCATCGCTCCGACGACAAGCTCGTCTACAGCTTTAAATTGCGTGGCGGTCTCAAATTCCATGACGGACAGCCGGTGCGCGGGATCGACTGCACCGCCTCATTGCAGCGCTGGATGGCGCGCGATGCGTTCGGTCAGACCCTTTCAACCGAAATTGCCGAGATCAAGGGCGGCGAGGACAATACCTTCTCGATCCGGCTCAAAGAGCCGTTTCCGTTATTGATCAATGGGATTGCAAAGGTCTCGAGCCTGGTGCCGTTCGTGATGCCGGAACGGCTTGCCAGAACCGACCCCTTTAAGCAGATCACCGAGATGGTCGGGTCCGGCCCGTTCAAATTTGTTGCCGCGGAATTCCAGCCCGGCAACAAGGCGGTTTATGTCAAGAACACTGATTACGTGCCGCGCAGTGACCCGCCAAACTGGGCCTCCGGCGGAAAGGTGGTCAAAGTCGACCGTATCGAGTGGCTCGTCGTTCCCGATCACGCAACCGCGGCCGCAGCACTCAGTAATGGCGAGGTCGATTGGTGGGAGAACCCACCATTGGATCTGGTGCCAACCTTTGCGGGCCAGGATGTCGTCGTCGCCGATGCCGATCCGCTCGGTTCACCGCAGACCTTGCGCTTCAACCATTTGTTTCCACCTTTTGACAACGTGAAGATGCGTCAGGCGGTGCTGGCGGTCGCCAACCAAGCCGATTTCATGACCACGATCGCCGGCGATCCGAAAAATTGGCGGCTGGCGCCGACTTTCTTTACCGCGGGAACGCCGATGGCGAGCAACGCCGGCTCGGAAGCGCTGACCGGCAAACGCGATTTCGACAAGGCCAAAAAGCTGATCGCCGAAGCCGGGTACAAGGGCGACAAGATCGTCGTGCTCGACGCAACCGATCAGGTCGGCCCGCACTCGCAGGCGCTGGTCTCCGCCGATCTGATGAAGAAGCTGGGGCTTAACGTCGAGATCGCGGCGATGGATTGGGGTCAGTTGGTGACGCGGCGCGCGTCGATGAAGCCAATCGACGAAGGCGGATGGAATGTCTTTGGCACCGGCTGGATCGGCGCCGATATGCTCGACCCGAGCTTGAACCAGCCGCTGCGGAGTAACGGCAAGAAAGCGTGGTTTGGTTGGCCCAGCGACGACAAAATCGAGGCATTGCGCGCCGAATGGGTCAAGGCGAGCGACCTCGAAGACCGTCAGGGCATCGCCGCGCAGATCCAGCAACGCGCCTTTGAGACCGTACCGTACATTCCGACCGGTCAGTACACGCCAAAGACCGCCTATCGCAGCAATATCAAGGGGCGCATCGCTGCGCCGGTCATCCTGATGTGGAACGTCGAGAAGATCTGACCAGCCCCCCTCCCGTTCCCTCCCCCGCGGGCGCGGGAGGGTTAGGTGGGGGTCGATCGACACGTGCCGGCGAGGACGACCCCGCGCGCCGCCGCGCGGAAGCCGGCCCTCAGGGCTGGTCCGGCACGAGCGGCGGGGCGCCATCGACTTCGTCCCAGATCCTTATCCGATGCGTCGGCTCGCGGATAAAAGCAAGGCTGACAACAACGCCCAACGCGGCGATCGCCATCGGATAAAGCAGCCCGCTCAGGGCGATACCGGTAATTGCGGCGATCGAGGCTCCCGCCGCCGGGACCAACCCCCCAAAGACGCCATTGCCGACGTGATAAGGGAGCGACATCGAGGTGTAGCGGATCCGCGCCGGGAACAGCTCGACCAGGAATGCTGCGATCGGGCCGTACACCATCGTCACCAGGATCACCATGTAGAAAACCAGGATCGTCAGGACAACCGGGTTATTCTTGAAGGCGCCGAGGCAGGTGAATACCGGCCAGAAGCTGATCACCGCCAGCGCGAAGCCCAATGTCATGATGTTGCGGCGGCCGATCCTGTCGGACAACGCGCCAAACGCGACAAAGAACGGCGCGCCCAAGGTCAGGGCGACCATCATTATAATGTAGACGGTGACGTAGCTGACCTTCAGAACTGTGGTCATATAAAACAGCGCGTAGAATTGGCTCGTGTACCAGACGACGCCCTCGGGCGCCGTGGCGCCAAACAACGCGACCAGCATCAGGCCCCAATTCCGGCCGCCGCGCAGAAAGCTCTCGGCGGCGGGGTTGCTTGATGATTTGCCTTGCTCTTTGAGGCGGGCGAACAGTGGCGATTCCTGAAGCCTAAGCCGGATATAGCCGGACAGCACAACGAGAATCGCCGAGAGCAGGAACGGAACGCGCCAACCCCAGTCGCCGAACGTCTGGTCGCCCATCGACAGCCGGCAGATCAGAATGACCAAAAGTGCGAGGACGATCCCCATCGTCGCCGTGGTCTGGATCCAGCTGGTATAGAAGCCGCGCCTGCCGTCGGGCGCGTGCTCGGCGATGTAGGTCGCCGCACCGCCGTATTCGCCGCCCAGAGCTAGACCTTGCAGGACGCGCATCGTGACCAGCAGGATCGGCGCGAGAGCTCCGATCACGGCATAGCCGGGTAACAGGCCGACGACAAAGGTCGCACCTCCCATCAGTCCCAAGGTCAGCATGAAGGTGAATTTGCGACCGATCAAATCGCCGAGATGGCCGAAAAGGATCGCGCCGAACGGCCGAACCAGGAAACCCGTCCAGAACACGAAAAGACTAGCGATGAAGGCGACGGTCGGGCTCAGCTGCGGTGAGAAGAAATGCCTGCTGAAGAACAGGGCGAGCACGCCGTAGAGATAGAAGTCGTACCACTCGATCAACGTCCCGACTGAGGAGGCGCCGATGATGAACGGGAGACTTTGCCGTTCGGTCAAGTCCCGCCCCAGCGTTGCCGATACCATCGCTTCCTCCCAAAATACATCGCGCGTTCAGCGGCGCGCGATTTGGAGGTAGTCTAAAGGTATGCGGACGAGGGTCGCAACTGTAAGTTCCAGCGATGTGAGCGCCGCACTCGCTGGAAGGAAGTTTCAATCTGCACGTGACGGACCAGTTAACGCAGCTTGCCGGATCGGCTTTGAGGGACCTCCGCCTTTGTCTCAAGGACACTACTCCGCGGCGAGGGCGGGGCGTTCGCCGAGGTGATGAAGGCAGCGGTCGATCCATAGCTTGGTCAGCTTTTCCTGCGCGCCGTTTTGCGAGAGGCGGCGGTGCAACGCGGCGAAATCGACCTGGTCCATATCCTGGTCCTGGTTGAAGCAGGAAAAGACGACGGTCTCGGTGCCGGTCACGGGATCGCGATGCATCTGCAGACACTGCGCGCAGATCTCCTTCATCATGCACTGCATCGGCGAGTTGATCGAAGCGATGGCACGGTGATCGGGCCGGAAATAGCCCTTGAGCCGGGCCTGACGCGCCTCGGCGACCGCGTTCATCATCCCGTCCGAGCCGATCGCGATGATCCGGTCGACCGCGCCAAGCGGGATCGCCACCGGGCCGAGATCGCCGGCGCCGTAGGCGGCAATCGCCTCGACGATGTTGCCGACAAAAGAATGATCCTGCGGCCGGCCGGGGGCGAAACCCGGCGCCTCGTCGCAGCACCACACGACGGCATCGGCCGAGCGCTCGATATCCTCGACCTTGTAGCGGTCCGCGATCGTCTTGTAGCCCGCGAAATAGAGGACGCGCGAACCCTGCGCCCGCAACGCCGCCGCGATCGAAAACAATACCGCGTTGCCGAGCCCGCCGCCGACCAGCAATACGGTTTCACCCGATGGCGTCTCGGTCGGCGTGCCGGTCGGGCCCATCAGGATCACCGGCTCACCCGGCTTTAACAACGCGCACAGATCGGACGACCCACCCATTTCGAGGACGATCGTCGACAGCAGCCCCTGTTCCCGATCGACCGCGGCGCCGGTCAACGCCAGTCCCTCCATCGCCAAAGTCGTGCCGTCGATATGCAATGCCAGGGTCTCGTAATTCTGCAATCGGTAGAACTGGCCCGGCATAAAGGCGCGCGCCGCCATCGGCGCCTTGATCACGATTTCGAGGATCTTGGGCGTCAGCCGGATGACCTCGTGCACCCGCGCGCGCAATTCGTCGTCGAGCTGGACGCGCAATTCGGCGGGCGAGGGACCCGAGCTCTCGCGCCGCGCCAACATGCGGCTGACGACCGGATAGCCGAGGGTGGCGCCACCCATCGCCTTGACGACATTCCCCGAAAAGCTCGGGTGCAAATCGCCGAAAAAGCTGACCGCGCGGCCGTCTTCGCGCAGATGGGTCAGCACGCGCACTGCGGCGGGCTTTGCCACCCGCTCCGGCACCGCCGGGTTCCCGTCCTCGTCGAGGGCGCGGAAATAACGGCCGTCGACCACGATGTTATCGGGGTCTTCGCGCGCCAGCACGGTATTGGGCTGGGTTCCGGCGGCGACCAGGATCGTGCGCGCCGGCAACACCACATCGTCGCCCGGCCCCTGGTCGACCGACGGCCCGCCGCCGCCGACCTCCTGCGAGCGATGCCGCGTCAGCCGCAATGCCTTCGCCTGCCCGAACTGGTCGATTTCGACCTCGGCTGGGGTCAGCAATTCGGCAAAGCGGATGCCCTCCTCCATCGCCTTTGCCACCTCCTCATGGTTGAGGGTGTAGCTCGGCGAGTCGATCAGGCGGCGGCGATAGGCGATCGTCACCCCGCCCCAGCTATCGAGCATTTCAGCCAATCGCGGCGCGCGGCCTTCACGGCTGGCGGCCGCCCGCTCAGCACGCAAGGCGTGCGCATGGGCGATGAATTCGGCGGCGCTCTCCTGTTCGGCCGCATTCCATTCGGCCCGCACCGCCTCCTCGCCGCGTTCGGAGATCAGGGTCTCGTAGCGCGACAGGAATTTCTCGACCTGCACCGGATAATAGGCGAGCGACTCGGTTGCGGTGTCGATCGCGGTCAAACCGCCGCCGATCACTACCACCGGCAGCCGCACGCTGAGATTGGCGATGCTGCTGGTCTTGGCAGCACCCGTCAATTGCAACGCCATCAGGAAATCCGAGGCCTGCCTGACACCGGGAGCAAGATTGTTCGGCATCGGGATCACGGTCGGCCGGCCCGCGCCGGCGCACAACGCGATGTGGTCAAAGCCCAGATCGAAGGCACTGTCGATCGTCAAGGTGCCGCCAAAGCGCACACCGCCATACATCGCGAACTCGGCGCGGCGTTCGAGCAGTAGGCGCACGATCTTTAGGAAATTCTTGTCCCAGCGCACGGTGATGCCGTATTCGGCGACGCCGCCAAATCCGGCCATGACGCGGTCGCCGAGGCTGTCCACCAGAGTTTCGACATCGCGGACCGGCTGGAACGGCACGCGGCCGCCATCGGGCTTCACCCCGGAGATGTCGGCCGGCAGCGGCTCGATCTTGAGCCCATCGATCGCGGCGACGAAATGGCCGTCATTGACCAGATGATGCGCCAAGGTGAACCCGGCCGGGCCGAGCCCGACGACCAGCACCTTCTTGCCAGTCTCAGGCAGCGGCAATGGCCGGCGGATGTTGAGCGGGTTCCACCGCGTCAACAGCGAATAGATCTCGAATCCCCAGGGCAGCCCCAAGACGTCCTTTAGCGTGCGGGTCTCGACCTGCGGAATGTCGACCGGCTCCTGCCGCTGATAGATGCACGCCTTCATGCAGTCGTTGCAGATGCGGTGCCCGGTCGCGGCGCAGATCGGGTTGTCGACGGCGATGATGGCGAGTGCGCCCAGCGTGTAACCGCGCGCCTTCACCAAATTCATCTCGGAGATTTTTTCTTCGAGCGGGCAGCCGGCCAGGGTCACGCCAAACACACTCTTTTTGAAGGCGCCGTCTTTCTCCTTGAGCCCCTTCGAGCAGCTGTCCTTGCCCTGGTTGTGGCACCAGATGCAGTAATTCGCCTGGTCGAGGGCGCCGGTCAGGTCGGCGCCGTGATCGGTCAACGCAAACCCTTGGCGATGGCGCCAGTCCTCCTCAGGCAGGCGCAGCATCGTCACCCCATCGCGCTCGATCGTCTCGACCGGAACCAGATGGTTCATGTCGAGCCGATGCGGCACCCGGAAGAGAATGCCGGCGCGGTGTTTTTCGATGCCGCCAGGCGCCAAGGTTGCCCAGGCGGCATAGCGCTGTGCGAAGTCGAGCGCCGCGACATTACCGGCCTCGTCGTCGAGCCAGCGCGCGACATGCTCAGCATAACGCCGTTCCCAGCCTGCGATGTCGTCGGAATGGCCGCCGATCAGCGCATCGAGTTCGCGCGCCAGGGCCGGCCCGTCGATCGCAGCCGCATCGACCTCCTTGACGCCCTTGACCGCACGGCGTTGCACGAAAAGCCGCTTGACCGAATAGAGCGGCGCCAGTTCGTGATGCCGCGCCTGCGACATCCTGATCTCGGCGGCGATACCGAACAATTCGCCGATAAAATCCTCGACGTGCGGCGCCATTTCGACGAGCAGGTCGGCCTCGTCGGCTCGCGCGAGTGCCTCGGGGTCACGCCGCGCCGTCATCAGCCGGTTGTGTAGAGCAGCGTCGGCGGCAGCGAGATGCGCGACAAAGGCGCGGTCGATCTTGACCAAGCCCTCACGGTGATAGAGATCGGCAAAGCCAAGCCCGTGTTTCAGGGCGAGATCGGTCATCGGCAATAGGGGGTCCATTGCATGCGCGGGCTGCGCACGCCTCTTTAGTTAAGCGGCGCTCGGGGAGTGCAGTCACGGCAATTTGCCGCGACAGCGATGCGTCCGCCGGGCTCCGCAAGATGTTGGGCTGCAACCGTCGTGGATAAAGAGCGGACGACGCGGCCGCTTTTTCATGCAATTGTCATGCTCGTGCGGCACGGTTATCGCGTCTCTTTCCGGAAGGCGATGGACGTTAGGGGGCGAGATCATGTCTGCAGACGCGTTTGACTACGATCTTTTGGTCATCGGTTCCGGGCCGGCCGGGCAGCGCGCCGCAATCCAAGCCGCGAAGCTCGATAAGCGGGTCGCGATCGTTGAACGAAGGACCGTTCTTGGCGGGTGCAGCGTTAATCTCGGGACGATTCCGTCAAAGACATTGCGCGAGGCGGCACTCGATCTGTGCGGCTACCGCGGGCGCGAATTTTACGGCGCGTCCTATACCGTCAAACAGCACATCACGATGCAGGATCTGCTGTTCCGCACGAATCGCGTTATCGCACACGAAATCGACGTCACCCGCCACCAATTGATGCGCAACAATGTCGAGGTGATCGCGGCGACAGCATCGTTTCTCGGACCCGACGCGATCCGTCTCGAGGATGTCGGCGCCGGCGGCTCGCGCGTCGTCAAGGCCAAGAAGATCATCATCGCCGCCGGGACGGAGACCACCCGCGACCCGCACATCCCGTTCGACGGCCTGCGCATCTTTACCAGCGACGATGTCCTCGATCTCGATCGCCTGCCGCGAACCTTGGCCGTGGTCGGCGCCGGGGTCATCGGCTGCGAATATGCCAGTATATTCGCCGCACTCGGCGTACGGGTGACTCTGATCGACCGGCGCGATCGGTTACTGCCGTTTGTCGACCACGAGATCGTTGACGAATTTTGCCACCATTTGCGCGAGAACCGAGCGACGTTGCGGCTCAACGAGAGCGTCAGCAAATTGGAGATCGTCGAGGACGATCATGGCGCGCGGGTCAAAATCCATCTCGACAGCGGCAAGACGATCGTCGCCGAGAAGGCACTTTATTCGGTCGGCCGCACCGGCGCCGCCAGCCGGCTCAATCTGCCGGAAGCCGGTTTGGCAGCCGATAGCCGCGGCCGCTTGGCGGTCGACACCAATTTCCGTACTGCGGTCTCCAATATTTACGCAGTCGGCGACATGATCGGCTTCCCGGCATTAGCCTCGACATCGATGGAGCAGGGTCGCCTAGCGGCTTGTCACGCCTTTGGGGTCAAGGCGCACAGCGTCCCCGAACGCTTTCCGTACGGGATTTACGCGGTGCCGGAGATTTCGATGGTCGGCAAGACCGAGGAGGAGCTGACCGAGGCCGCCATCCCCTACGAGATCGGCAAAGCCCGATACAAGGAAATCGCGCGTGGCCAGATCCTCGGCGACGTCACCGGTCTGCTAAAGCTGATTTTTCACAGCGAAACCCGCCGGCTGCTCGGCGTCCATATTATCGGTGAGGGAGCGAGCGAACTGATCCATATCGGCCAGGCGGTATTGTCGTTTGAGGGAAAAATCGACTACTTTATCGAAACGGTGTTCAATTACCCGACCCTCGCCGAATGTTACAAAGTGGCAGCTTTCGACGGGATTAATCGTCTCGGGATCTTCGCCGAGGAGCAAGAGGAAGTGTTGCAAACTCTTTGAACCTGCGGCTCGGGAGGCACCAACTAGCGGCGACCTCGAAACAACATTCTTTCGTCAATCGGGTAGACGGTTCTACTCGACCCCGAAGCTTCTCAAGTATACAAGGCCGGCCGAGAGGCGACGGAACGGGTAAAAACCGAACGTCGGGTCTAAAGTATATTGGGAGGAGACATGACGTTATCGTTTCTAAGCCGGGACCGCACGGTAGCGCCGCCCGGCTACAGCCGCTGGCTGATCCCGCCGGCAGCGTTGTGCGTTCATCTGTGCATCGGGCAGGTTTACGCGTTCAGCGTTTTCAACCTGCCGATGACCAAGCTGATCGGCATCACCACCCACGCACCGGATGATTGGAAGCTGACCGATCTCGGCTGGATTTTTAGCATCGCCATCGTGATTCTCGGGGCTTCCGCCGCATTGCGCGGGCGATGGGTCGAGGAAGGTGGTCCGCGCAAGGCGATGTTTACCGCCGCTCTATGCTGGTCGGGTGGTTTTTTTGTCTCGGCGATCGGCGTCTACCTGCACCAATTGTGGATCGTTTACCTGGGATATGGCGTACTCGGCGGGATCGGTTTGGGAATTGCCTACATTTCGCCGGTCTCGACTTTGATCCGCTGGTTTCCGGACCGCCCCGGCATGGCCACGGGCATGGCGATCATGGGGTTTGGCGGTGGCGCGTTCATCGCCGCACCGCTTTCGGTATGGCTGATGAGCAAGTTCTCCACCCCGACCCATGTCGGCGTCGCCGAGACCTTCATCGTCTTAGGCCTGATTTATCTTTGCTTTATGATGGTTGGCGCCGTGATCGTGCGCGTCCCACCACCTGGCTGGGAGCCCGAGGGATATGTCGCCCCGATCCAGCCCAAGCGGCTGATCACGGCGCGCGATGTCTTTGTTTACGACGCCCTGAAGACACCGCAATTCTGGCTCGTTTGGCTGGTGCTGTGTCTCAATGTGACCGCCGGGATCGGCGTCTTAGGGCAAGCCTCGGCGATGAGCCAGGAAATGTTCCATCATCGGATCACCGCGGTTGCCGCCTCGGGACTCGTCGGGCTATTCAGCCTATTTAATATGGGTGGCCGGTTTTTCTGGTCGTCGGTCTCCGACTATATCGGCCGTAAGAACACTTATTTTGTATTCTTCGCGCTGGGCACCTTTCTGTACGCGCTGGTGCCCCATAGCGGTGCGATCCGAAGCGTCGCGCTGTTCGTGTTTTGCTACGCATTGATTTTCAGCATGTATGGCGGCGGGTTTGCGACAGTGCCCGCGTACCTGCGCGATCTGTTCGGTACCCGCTATGTCGGCGCCATTCACGGAATGCTGCTGACCGCATGGTCAATGGCCGGTATTTTGGGCCCGGTACTGGTCAATTACATCCGCCAATACAACGTCACGCACGGCGTCCCCGCGGCGCAGGCCTATAACCTGACAATGTATGTGATGGCGTGCCTGCTGGTGGTCGGCTTTATCGCCAATGCCTTTATCCGGCCCGTCGCTGAACGCCACTATATCGGCGAAGCCGATCGCCGCGATATCGGCGGCCGAGCGATCGCGGAGTAATGAAAATGCCGAACGATCGCCCGCGCCCAGCCGCCAACAACGGCGTCAAACTCGCCCTCGCCTGGGGCTTTGTCGGCATCCCGCTGGTTTGGGGCGTCGTGCAAACCCTGCTCAACGCCATCAAGGCGTTCTATTGAGGAACCCGATCAGCCGGGCGGTCGGCGGTTTCAAGGAGGGCGTTTAGCAGAACGTTGCAGCCGGCGGTCAGGTCGTCGGGCTTGGCGTCCTCGATTTCGTTGTGGCTGATCCCGCCGACGCACGGGACGAACACCATCGCGGTCGGCGCTACGCGCGCCATGTACACCGCGTCGTGGCCGGCCCCGCTGATAATATCCTGATGCGCGCAATCCTGGGCCGCCGCCGCGTCCCGCACCCTGTCGACCAAGACCGGGTCGAACGGGGTCGGCAGAAAGTACCAGAATTCCTCGACCGCGGTGTCGAGGTTTTGGCTTGCGCCGGCTTCGGCGCAGACGGCGCGCAATTCCTGATCCATCTGGGTCAGCACCGCATCCTCGGGATGACGGAAATCGACGGTGAAAAACACCCGGCCCGGGATCGTGTTGCGCGAATTGGGGCTGACCTGGACAAACCCGACGGTCGCACAGGCATAAGGCGCATGCGCATAGCCGATCCGGTTGACCCCGTCGATCATCCTCGCCGCTCCGACCAGCGCATCGCGCCGCCGAGGCATCGGCGTCGGCCCGGCATGCGCTTCCTGGCCCGTGACCGTGATCTCGTACCAGCGCTGGCCTTGCGCGCCGGTCACGACGCCGACCGGTTTCCCCGCAGCTTCGAGGATCGGCCCCTGCTCGATGTGCGCCTCGAAATAGGCGGCGACCGGTCGTTGGCCGACCGGTTCCGGCCCGGCAAAGCCGATGCGTTGCAATTCGGCGCCTAGTGTGACGCCAGTGACATTGTCCGGGCGCACCAATCCATAGGCGAGATCAAAGACGCCGGCGAACACCCCCGAGCCGACCATTGCCGGGGAAAACCGTGAGCCCTCCTCATTGGTCCACGCGACGATCTCGACCGGCGCCTCGGTCTCGTAGCCGAGGTCGTTGAGGGTGCGGACGATTTCGAGCCCGGCCATCACGCCATAAGCGCCGTCAAAGCGGCCGCCAGTCGGCTGGGTGTCGAGATGGCTGCCGGTCATTACCGGCGGTAAGCCCGGGTTGCGCCCCGGCCGGCGCGCGAAGATGTTGCCGATCTTGTCGATTGAGACCCGGCAGCCGGCTTCCTCGGACCAGCGAATAAAAAGGCGCCGTGCCTCAGCGTCGAGATCGCTGGCGGCAAGCCGGCACACACCGCCCTTTGGCGTGGCGCCGATCTGCGCCAATTCCATCAGGCTCGCCCACAATCGCTCGCCATTTACTTGCAGGTTGCGCATCGCGTCCTCGCGGTTTTAGCTGATCAATCCTAGCCGTGCAGACAGCGGGCCAAAAGGGAGCAGCAATGGCCGACGACGACAGCATCGCCTACGGCTCGGTGGCTTCGCTGACCGAACTCTACCGCAAGCGCGAATTGTCGCCGGTCGAGGCCATCGAGCAGCTATTCCACCGGCTCGACCGATTGCAACCCAAGCTGAACGCCTTCTGCATCATCGACCGTGAGGGCGCCGTTGCTGCGGGGCGCGCTTCGGAGGCGCGCTGGCGCCGCGGCGAGCCATTGGGGCCGCTCGACGGCGTATCGGTCACGATCAAGGACCTGATGCTGATGCGCGGCTTCCCGACCATGCGCGGCTCGCATCTCGTCGATCGCGACCAGGATTGGTCGGAAGACAGTCCGGCGGTGGCGCGCTTGCGTGAGGTCGGCGCCGTTATTCTCGGCAAGACCACGACCTCGGAATTTGGTTGGAAGGCGCTCGGCGACAGCCCGCTGACCGGCATCACGCGAAATCCATGGGACCTGTCGCGGACTCCAGGAGGCAGCAGCGCCGGAGCGGCAGCCGCAGCGGCGGCTGGGATCGGGGTGCTGCATCTCGGCAGTGACGGCGCCGGCTCAATCCGTACCCCGTCGTCGTTTTGTGGGCTGTTTGGGCTGAAGCCGAGCTTTGGCCGGGTCCCAGCCTACCCTCCTTCCCCGCTCGGGCTGTTGTCGCACCACGGCCCGATCGCGCGCACCGTCGCCGATGCAGCGGCGATGCTGACGGTGATCTCACGGCCCGACCACCGCGACCCTTACGGCCTGCCGCCCGACGACCGCGATTGGCACTCGGGGATCGAGGACGGCGTCAAAGGTTGGCGGATCGCGTTCAGCCCCGCCCTCGGCTATGCGCGGGTCGACCTGGATGTCGCTGGCGCGGTCGCTGCGGCAGCGCGGGAATTCGAGTCGCTGGGCGCCGAGGTCGAGGAGGTCGGGGCGATCTTCGGTTCCCCACGCGACGCTTTGTTCATTTTGTGGGCGTCTGGTCTAGCGGCCTTGTTTCGGGCGCTCCCTGCCGAACGCAAGGCGCAGGCCGATCCGGGGTTGTTGGAGACCGTCGCCGCGGGCGAGCGGATCAGCGCTGCCGATTGGGTGCAGGCCGATCTCGTGCGCAATGCGCTCGGCCGGCAGATGGGCGCGTTTCATCAGAACTATGATTTGCTGTTGACGCCAACGATGCCGATCCCGGCATTGCCGGTGGGTCAGGATCTGAACGACCCGGCGCAGGAGCGGCATTGGATCGATTGGTCGCCATTCAGTTATCCGTTCAACATGACCCGCCAGCCGGCGGCGAGCATCTGCTGCGGGCTGACTAGCAAGGGGCTGCCGATCGGATTGCAGATTATCGGCCCGCTCTACCGCGACGACCGGGTGTTGCGCGCCGCTCGTGCGTTCGAAGGGACACAGCCGGTGCGCCGCCCGCCATCGTTGATCTAGCATCAGCTATATCGGCGCTGCCGCCGTGTTATAATTTCAACAGCCCCGCAACCAGCCGAGAGAAGGCCGTCTGATGCCGTTGTCGATCCATCCGCTGCATCCGGTTTTTGCCGCCGAAGTTATCGGGGTCGACTGCCGCCAGACACTCGATTCCGAAACGGTCGCGGCGATCGAACAGGCGATGGATGAATACGCGGTGCTCGTGTTTCCGGAGCAGGAATTGTCCGATGCCGAGCAAATCGCCTTTACCCGCCATTTTGGCGAACTCGAAGGCTACAACACGCCGGGCCATATCCGCCGGCGCGCAGATAGTCGGCTTGGGCCCGGCATCGCCGATTTCTCGAACCTCGACAAATCAGGCGCGCTGATGTCGACCGAGGACCGTGTCTGGTTTTTCAAGCTCGCCGATCGGTTGTGGCATTCCGACAGCTCGTTCCGTCCGGTTCCGGCGAAATATTCGCTGCTGTCCGGGCGGGTGCTCCCATCCTGGGGCGCCAACACCGAGTTTGCCGATATGCGCGCCGCCTACGATGCACTCGACGACCGCACCAAGGTCGAAATCGAGGATCTCGTCTGCGAGCACTCGCTGATATATTCGCGCGAGGCGATTGGCTTTACCCAACTAACCCCGGAGGAGGTCGAGGCGTTTTGCCCGGTATGCCAGCCCTTGGTCCGCACCCATCCGGTCACCGGGCGCAAATCGCTGTTTCTCGCCGCCCATGCCGGCGCCATTCTCGGCTGGACGATCCCAGAGGCGCGCATGTTCTTGCGCGACCTGACCGAGCACGCCACCCGGCACGAATTTGTGTATTCGCATGTCTGGCGGCCGCACGATCTGGTGATGTGGGATAACCGCACGACGATGCACCGCGCCCGCCGCTTCGATCACCGCGAGGTGCGCGACGTGCGCCGCACCACCCTCGGCGGTGACGCCCCACTGATCCCCCAGCCCGCCGATCACGCCTGAGTCGGTGCCCCCGGAAAGAGCAACAGGCCGAACACGCCCAATGAGAGGGAGTGGAGCAAATAGAATTGCCACATGAGCATTCATATTTCATGGGCTTTCAGATTTTACCGAAGGTTATGAAGGAGAACAGACATATCGTGTATTAGCCTTGCTTCGTCTCGATTTAGACAAATTATTCCGTGATACATCCTTCTTCGCCAAAACCGAGGGTAATCGGGCCCAGCCCATCCATCTGCAAAGCTCTCATCATCATCTCTGATGGATCGGTGCGAATGATCCTGTTTTTGACGCCAGATAAGGATCTCGTCGCTCGGCATCCTTGCGAGGAGCCCGAGCGAATTACGATCAAATAGGCCGAGAGGAATTCCGAAGCTAATTGCTTTGCGGCCTCGGCTTAATTTGATCATAACCTTCTCATTCTGAGAAACTTGCTCTACCTCAATTCCTTCATCCTGAAGTCCCTCTCTGGCATTCGATAGGAATTGAAGCTCGCGTAGCTGGCCAGCTCGATCTATGACAAGTTCTGGGGGAAGAATGAAAGGCATATGTGAATACCAACCATCGAGGAGCACGTACTATATTTATGTTATATGAGCTCTAAGTTAATATTGGGCACGTCAGCTAAGCACGCCGATCTTCTTCCGTTCGATCAGGTCGAAGTCGATTTTTGCGCCGAGGCCGGGTTCGGTGGGGGCGTGGACGAGGCCGTTGCGGTCAACGGTGATGTCTTCGGCAACCCCGTATTTCTGCATCGCGTCGGGCAATAAGACTTCGAAGAACTCGGTGTTGCGGATCGCCATGATCACATGCAGGTTGGCAAAGTTGTTTAATGAATTGCCGCCGTGATGCGTCTCAAAATTCATCCTAAACGCTTCCGCCAGATGCGCGGTCTTGATCAGGGTCGTGATCCCGCCTTTGACCGCGACATCACCGCGCAAAAAGTCGGTGGCGCGCTCGGTGATCCACGGAATATACGAGTTTAGCCCGCCGATCGGGTATTCGGTGGCGAGGATCGGGATGTCGAGCTTTTGCTTTAGCTTGACGTAGTTGTAGATGTCCTGCTCGGCGAGCGGGTCTTCGTACCAGTAAAATCCCATTTCCTCGATCGCCCGCCCGACCCGCAATGCTTCTTCGTAGCGATAGCTCCAGGTCGAATCGAGCATCACCGTGTAATCATCGCCGACAGCCTTGCGCACCGCCTCGCAGACCTTGATGTCGTCGCGCCAGCGCTGCGGCGGGTGGATCTTGTAGGCGGCCCAGCCGGTCGATTGGTAATGCTTGGCCTGCTCGGAATACGCCTCAGGCGTGGCGTGGATCTCGGAGCTGGCATAGGCCGGGATGCTGTCGCGGCAGGTGCCGATCAGCCGGTGGATCGGCAGGCCTGCCGCCTTGCCGGCGATATCCCAGAGCGCGATGTCGCAAGCCCCGATCGCGCGCACTGTCGCCACCCGGGCGCGCCCCCACAGGAGACGATTGAGGCGCTCGCGGTCGAGCGGGTCTTGGCCCATCAGGATCGGCTTTAGAAAGCGGATCAGGGTCGGCCCATCGAGGCTCGCCGGGTTTGACGAGGTGCCGAGAAAAGCGTGCCCGGTAACGCCCTCGTCGGTTGTCACCGCGAGCAGGCCCAGATCGCTTTTGCCGGTCGGGCGCGCGGTGTGATGACCATAGATCGTCGGCGGGATACTCTCCCAAGCGAACAGGGTCATGGTGACGTCGTTGATCTTCATCGCATAAGCCTCCATAGCGATGATTGAGAGCGAGGCGGACGGATCCCCTCTTCCGTTAACGCGAACCGAAGGTCGCAACACCTAGACGCCGTCTTCCCGACAGTCGGGATCCACATCCGCCGTGGATACCGGCCTGCGCCGGTAAGACGAGAAGAACGAGGTAGCGGGAGCCGAGGTCAGATGAGCTCCCGGGGCGCCATGCCCACAAGGTCCCGGCTTACTGCGCGGTCGATTTCGCAGTCGGGACGATGCGGGTCACAACCATCGCACTGCGGTCGAGGTACTCGGGAACCCGCGGGCCGATCTTGGTCTTCCAGAAATCGCTGTCGTAGACCGCTTTGTAGAGCGCCTCGCGCTGGGCTTCACTCTCAAACCGGCGCATCCAGACATAGCAGGAATCATCGATCTCGCCGCGGTAGCTGCCGGTGATGACCATGCCCTTCGAGACCTGGAAGGGAATGATCTCCTCTTCCATGATCTTGACCCATTCGTCCATCTTGCCGGGCAGGACCTTGTATTGCCGCAATTCGTAAAACGCCATGTCGCTGCTCCCTTGCTGTTCAGGTGACGTTGGGGCCAGCATAGCCACCGATCCCCGCCAACAAAAGCCGGCCGGATGCGCAACCGACAGCGGCGCTTCTGATAGGCGCTTTTTGCCGTTACTCTCGCCCCAAATCAGCGGGATCGCACAGAGGAAATCCCATGGCCAATGACATCGCCGCCGCGCAATCCGGACTTTCGCCTGTAGTCGAAATCGCCTCTGGCAAAATGCGCGGCGCAAAGGACGCTGGCATTTACTCCTTCAAAGGCGTGCCCTACGGCTCCTCGACCGCAGGGCACAACCGGTTCATGCCGCCGCATTCTCCACAGCCCTGGAGCGGGGTGCGCGACGCTCTCGCTTATTCCGGGCGGGCCTGGCAATTGCCAGGACGACCGGCGCGCCGCGCGGTGCTCGAAACCCTGCTCGGACCGCCCGATACTACACCCGAGACCGAAGACTGCTTGAACTTCAATCTCTGGACGCCGGGTCTCGGCGACGGCGGCAAGCGGCCGGTCATGGTGTGGCTGCATGGCGGCGCCTTTGCCTATGGCTCGGGTAACCGTGCGGTGACCGACGGCGCCAATCTGGCGCGGCGCGGCGATGTCGTCGTGGTCAGCGTCAACCATCGCCTGAACATTCTCGGCTTTCTGCATCTGGATGACATCGGCGGCGCCCGCTGGATGCATTCGAGCAATGCCGGGATGCTCGACATTGTCGCTGCACTCCGCTGGGTGCATGACAACATCGCTGCCTTTGGCGGTGATCCCGGCAACGTTACAATCTTTGGCGAGTTCGGGCGGCGGCGGCAAAGTCAGCGTGTTGCTGGCAATGCCGGCAGCGCAGGGGCTCTTTCACCGCGCCATCATCCAAAGCGGAGCGGCGATCCGGGTCTCCACCCGCGAGCGGGCGAATGCGCTGGCCGAGGCAGCGCTCAACCAACTCGGTCTGCGCGCCAGCGAGTGCGAGCGACTGCAGACCTTGCCGACTGAGCGGATACTGGCGGCGATTGGGCCAGCCTCGCGCGCGGTCGGCCGCTCGCATTGGCCATTGCTCGACCGCTATGATTTCGGGCCGGTCGTCGACGGCGCGGACTTGCCGCAGCATCCGGCCGAGCCGGACGCGCCAACAATTGCCGATCACGTCCCGCTTATGGTTGGCGGCACCAAAGAAGAAAGCGCCTTTTTCCTCGCCGATGACGACGCGGTGTGGAACCGCACCCTGGGCGAGGCGGAGTTGCGGCAACGGATCGCGGCGGTCGCCGGCGCCGAAACCGACGGGCTGCTCGCGGTCTATAACGAGGCGATGCCGCAGGCGAGCCCGGCTGACCGGCTGATCGCGGCGTTGACCGGGTCGAATTTCTGGGTGCGCACGGTGTTGCTCGCCGAACGCTATTCCGCGCGAGCTGGCCGCGGCCCGGTTTACACGTACTCGCTCGATTGGCAGAGCCCGGCACATGGCGGCCGGCTCAAGGCGCACCACGCGATGGACCTGCCGTTCGTCTTTGACAATGTCGATATCCCCGACACCACCGCCGCCGCGCGCGGCGCGCGCGAGTTGGCGTCACGGATTGCCGACACCTGGATCGCTTTCGCGCGTCACGGCCAGCCGGACAATCCGTCGATTCCCGGCCTGGCCCGTTTACACGTCGGGAGATCGCGCGACCATGGTCTTCGACAACGAGTGCCGGGTCGTCCACGACCCCGACCACGACGCCCGCCGCCTGTGGACCCGAATCGTCACACAAGGCTGATCACCCGACAACCGGTCTGTCGCTGCGAGGAGCGGCGTCAACCGGGGCGGCTGTTGTCTCTTACCGCCGGATGGAAGGGGCCGCCCAGCAAAGCCATAGCTGGCGGGCGCTTCGCGGTGATTTCAGTTGCAACAGAGGTTTGCGCGGAAATCGTCGCGGCCGGCGATTGAGCAATGTTATCTTGATCAGGTTGAGAGACGAAGTGCGGGTGTCGCCCGCCGGGACGAGGAGAAGAAAATGGCGTCGATCGGACTCGATTTGGCCCGGCCCACGACACACGAGAGCGCGCGTGAGAGCGACTATATCGAGCGCACGCGCGCTCTGGCGCCGCTCCTTAAGGACGCCGCCGACGAGATCGAGGAACATCGCCAGCTGCCGCCGCGCGTTGTCGAAGCGCTGATCGAGGGTGGGTTTTTCAAATTGCTGATCCCGCGCTCATTGGGCGGCGCCGAACTGCATCCGCTGACCTATGTCCAGGTGCTCGAAGAGATCGCCAAGGCCGAGCCGAGCACCGCGTGGTCACTCGGTCAGAATTCGGGCTGCTCGATGTCGGCGCCGTATCTCGATCCGGCGATTGCGCGGGAGGTGTTTGGGCCAAGACAGGGCATCCTCGCCTGGGGACCCGAACTGCCGGGTGCGGGACGCGGCGTCGCGGTCAAGGGCGGCATCCGCGTTACCGGGCGCTGGGGGTTCGCGACCGGCAGCCGGCACGCGACCTGGCTCGGCGCGCATGTCCCGATTTTTGAGGAGAATGGGGCGCCGCGGATGAACCCGAATGGCCGGCCGCAGGTGCGCACCGTGCTGTTCCCGAAATTAAGTGCCAAGATCATCGACAACTGGCAAGTGATCGGCTTGCGTGGCACCGGTAGTGACAGCTATGCGGTCGAGGATTTGTTTGTGCCGCAGCAATATACCTTTGGGCGCGACAATTCGGCCGAACGCCGTGAGTCCGGCACGCTCTACAATTTCACCAGCGGCATGATCTATGCGATGGGTTTTTCGAATGTGTCGCTGGGCATTGCCCGCGGTGCGCTCGAAACCTTTATCGAATTGGCGCGTGACAAGATCCCGCGCGGCGCGCGCAAGACGCTGCGCGAAAACAATGTGATCCAGTCGCAGGTGGCGCAGTGTGAGGCGCGGCTGAGCTCGTGCCGCGCCTTTATCCACCAGACGATCGAGGAGATGTGGGACGAGGCGGCGTGCCACGGCGAATTCCGTCCCGACCAGCATCCGCGGCTGCGGCTTGCCGCGACCTGGGCAATCCAGCAGTCGCGCGAAGTCGTTTGCGAAATCTACAGTGCGGCCGGCGCCACGGCGATCTTTAACGAGAACCCGTTCGAGCGCCGGTTCCGCGACATGCACGCCGGCAGTCAGCAGGGCCAGGGTCGTCCCATTCATTTCGAAACCGTCGGGCAGATGCTGCTCGGCTTGCCCCCAGAGGGAAGGATGTTCCGATAGCGAGCGACTGTGGTAGCAATTTCCAAAGGCTTGGCGCGGGCAACCTTCCGATTCATCGCTAGCGTGCACTGCGGTTGCTCCTTTGGTGGGGAAGAGCCGCCGGACATATCGGCAACCCTTCATCAACCGGAGTCAGAACCTGCAACGTTTTCGTAAATCAACGGGGCGGCGCTTCCAGTTAATCTTGATCAAGCCGTCGCACTACGACGATGACGGTTATGTAATCCGATGGTGGCGGGCGATGATTCCTTCGAACTCGCTCGCAGCGCTCTATAGCATCGCCGCCGACTGCGCGGAGCAATACGTCCTGGGGCCCGATATCGCCATCGAAATCGCGGCGATCGACGAAACGAACACCCGGGTAGTGATCCCAGCTCTGCTCGCCAAATTCCGGCGTCACGGCAATTTCGGTCTAGTCATTCTGGTCGGCGTCCAGTCCAACCAGTATCCGCGCGCGCTCGACATCGCACAGCCCTTCCGGGGGGCGGGTATTCCAGTCGCCATCGGTGGCTTTCATGTTTCCGGGTGCTTGTCGATGCTGGATGGCGACGCAGTCGAGCTCGATGCCTGCCGCAAGCTTGGCATCGCGATGTTCGCGGGCGAGGCCGAAGGCCGGCTCTGCCAGTTGCTAGAGGACGCGGCTGCGGGCGGGCTCGCGCCTGTCTACAATTTCCTCAAGGATCTGCCAGGGCTGCAAGGCACGCCGGTGCCGCTCCTGCCAAAGCAGTATGTGAAGCGTACCATCGGCGTCAGCACCACGTTCGACGCCGGCCGCGGCTGTCCCTATCAGTGTTCGTTCTGCACGATCATCAACGTACAGGGGCGCAAGTCGCGTTTCCGATCAGCCGACGATATCGAGCAACTGGTGCGCCGAAACTGGCTGCATGGCATCCATAAATTTTTTATCACCGACGACAATTTCGCCCGCAACAAGGAGTGGGAGGCGATTTTCGATCGCTTGATCGACTTGCGCGAAAAGAGCGGCATCCCGCTCGGGTTGATGATCCAGGTCGATACCCTCTGTCACAAAATCTCGGGTTTTGTAGAGAAGGCAAAACGCGCTGGGGTCACTCGGGTCTTTATCGGATTGGAGAATGTCAATCCCGACAATCTTCTCGCCGCGAAAAAGGGCCAGAACAAGATTACCGAATATCGCGCGATGCTGCTGGCTTGGAAAGCGCAAGGCATCATTACGCTTGCCGGATACATCCTTGGTTTCCCGGCGGACACACCGCAGACGATCCGGCGCGACATCGAGATCATCAAGAACGAACTGGCGGTCGATGCATTGGAGTTCTTCTGTCTGACCCCCCTCCCCGGCTCCGAGGATCACCAGAGCTTGTGGCGGCGCGGTGTCGCGATGGACCCCGACCTCAACAATTATGACGTCGAGCACGTCTGCACGGCTCATCCGAAAATGACCAAGGCAGAGTGGGAGTCAATCTACCGCGAGGCGTGGTCGCTCTATTATACGCCGCAACATATTGAAGTGTTGATGCGACGCGCCGGGGCGACCGGCGTCTCGCTGCGCAGCCTCGCGAAAATATTACTGACCTTCTCGACGACAGTCCGACTCGAAAAGATCCACCCGCTGCAAAGCGGCCTGCTGCGCCTAAAGCGCCCTTCGGAACGTCGCCCCGGCTCGCCCCGCGCCAATCTGTGGATATTTTGGTTGGGCTTTACCTGGGACACCCTGCGCAAACATGCAGATCTGGGGTTGACCCTGTGGCGCCTGACCCGGCTGAGACGAGCCATCGAACGCGACCCCGGCGCGCACGCCTACACCGACCAGGCATTGACTCCCGTTCAAAGCGATGACGACGGGACGCTCGACCTTCTGACCAAAACAGCCGGCGCCGAGGCCGCCCTCGCGCGCGCTCGGCGCACCGCCGCTCGTCTTCGGCAAGTCGCACCGACGTATAGGAAGGCATCGTCGACCAATTGCGTCGCGGACCTTGACTGAACTGACGGCGATCCCGGCCAAGCTTCCAGCAAAAAATAAGAGCAGTCCGGCGTGATATACCGGCGCCAACCTGATATCATCAGGCATCAACTGCCAGCAGGGCCAGGGCCGCCGCGGCATACCCCAGCGCGCGAACGTCGCCTGTCCTGCTCGCGCGACCCTATGCCGGGTAAACACGGCGCTTAATCATTTCGGGTGCTTGCGATCTCCGGCAACAAATTTAAAAGAGGCGCCGGGTGGACCGAGATTTCGCCGGTAAACGGTCGGTCGTGGGTTGCGATCAGCAATAGCGACACCGCAACGCCGGTGGCAAAAGTGCCCATTCCAATCCCCCCTGCCAGCCGGTTTTCGCTGTGAACGATCGCGATAATCAGGAAGGTGCAAAACGCCTGCGCTAGAAGACACGACCATTTGACCGGATTGACCTGCGCTTGGCTAATGACAATCCGCTGCCGCCGCGCGTCGAGTGCTGCCTCAAGTGCCTCAACCATTTCGTTCTGGGCGATTTCCTGCCCACGGCTACTGGGCGTCAGCGCCAGGGTCACCGTGAGCGCCTCATCAAGCGGCCGCGGTTTGGCCATCAAGGAATTGGAGTGCCGAGCCATCTCCGGCCACTCGAGGTTGACGACGTTGCCGATATACTGGCCGATAAGCTCGGAAAGCTGCGCCGCCGACGGTCCGGGGAAGCTCGTCGCCAGAAACAAGACCTTACTCAGCGCCCCCGCTTCGTGATCGACCGCGGCTGTCGCGCGATCGGTGTCGGCCCAGACCTGAGCCGCGGTAAAGGCCACAAACAGCGCGAACAGAGTCCCGAGCGGCGACAGTATGCCTGGTGAGACTGCTTTGAACGCGCGCAGCCGATTGCCGCGCGCCAATATTAACACGATCCCGTAAATGATGATGCAGGCCGAATAAACCGAACCAAAAATCACCAGCGCCATCGACGGCACCGGCAAATTGTGCAGCCAGTCACTCATGTCCTCTCCGGAAAATCCAATCTCAATTCGCTGCAACCATCCTCGGCCGCGGCAGTCGAACCAGTTTAACCTCAGGATGGTCCGGAAGAGAGCGCCGGCCAGCGCTGCAGCGCTGCTTCTCCAAGGGGGGTGAGACGATAGCGGCCGGGTGCGGTGCGCTCGAACCAGCCATAGACATTGCGCAGCAGAATGCGGCCCGCGTCGGGGATGGCGGACCGCAAATCGCTTGGCCGGCCCCGGCCCGCTCGCAAACCCGCAGCGCAGGCCAGCGCCCGCTGGCGATACGCCGTCATGACCGGCTCGCGGGTCGAGCCGCCGGGCGACGGATCGCCCTGCCGGCGGGCATACTCGCTGAGCAGCCGGGCGCGCCGGGGCCGGTCGGAGCGCGGCTTGTAGGGGCTGGGCTCGGCCAAGATTTCGACCCGGTCATGCGCCGCATCGACCGCCAACAGCCCAAGACCGATCAGCCGGCACAACCGGCGCACGCGCGGGTCACGGTCGCGGCCGCGCCGTGTCATCGGCACCGCCAGCCAGACCTCGTCCGCCGCCCGCATCCGGTCGACGGCCTGGAGCAACAGGTCGAGGTTGAAGCCGAGCTTCAGTTCGACGATCGCGAGCAGCGGCGCTGTCCCCTCGCGAACCGCAACGATGTCGCAGCCACAGACCTCGCCCTTTACGGTGAACCCCGCCCTCTCCAGAAACCGCTTCACGGTCGGATACAGCGCCGTTTCGGCCATTCCCCAGCCCCCCGTCCCTCCCCTGTTTTCTACAACGGAAAAGAGCGTTCGCAGCCTACAAGGGGAAAAAGCGTAGCTGGCCATCGCCTGCTGTGTTGTGGAGACGGGCCTGGTACGGCGGCCTGAGCTGCGGATGTTTAGGTCCAAGGCTTCAAGAGGTAGGTTTGTTAAGCGCGGGTCTAGACTGTCAGATCACATAGGACCAGCCTTGCTCGAGCCCGGTCGACATTCTGATTCGGAAAAATCGACGCATTTAGTTGCATCGCTGATGCCCGTGGGCGCACTGGCTCCGGCCGCAGGTTGGGGTAGAGTGTTCGTCGGGTGCTAGGGAGGAAAGTTGCCATGTACGATCTGATGATTCGCGGCGCGACGGTCGTCGATGGGCTGGGCCATGAGCCGCGGCGGGCCGATATCGCGGTCGAGAACGGGCGCATCGCCGATATCGGCGAGGTTGGCCGGAAGGCGGAGCGCATCATCGACGCCGGCGGGTTGGCCTTGATGCCGGGCATCATCGACATCCACACCCATTACGACGCCCAGGTGACGTGGGACGCGACCCTGTCTCCATCGCCCTCGCTCGGCGTCACGACAGCGGTTATGGGAAATTGTGGGTTTGGCATCGTCCCCTCCCCGCCCGATCTGCGCGACCTGATCATGCGCAATCTGGCGGTTGTCGAGGGCATGGATCTCGAGGCGTTGCGCGCCGGCATCAATTGGGAATTCCAGAGCTTTGCCGAATATCTGGCCGCGGTCCGCCGCCGGGCGCCCTATGCCAATCTCGCAGTGTTTGTCGGCCATTCGGCGGTGCGCACCGCGGTCATGGGCGAGGATGCCTCGGTCCGCAAACAGCCCACCCCAGCTGAACTCGCCGAGATGAAGCGGCTGGTGGCCGAGGCGATGAAAGAGGGTGCAATCGGGCTCGGCGCCTCTTATTCGCTCAATCATTCGGGCTGGGGCGGCGTGCCAATGCCGTCGACGATCAGCGATTTGGGTGAATTCGACGCGCTGGTCGGCGCCATGGGCCCGCCGGGTCGCGGCGTTGTCGAGATCTCGTCGGGTCAGCGCCCGGTTGCCGAGATGGCGGAGATTGCCGGACGCCATGGCCGGCGCATCTTTATGAGCACTGCGTTGGCGCTCTATAACGAGCAATACCCGCGCCGGGCGATCGAGATGTTCGAGGCATGTGCCGTGGCTCAGGCGCGCGGCAACCAGGTCCATATCCAGCTGACCTGCCAGCCGCTGTCATTCGATTTCACGCTCGAGAGCGCCTATCCGTTTTACAGCCACGAGGCCTTTGAGCCGATCAAGGCGCATTCACCGGAACAGCTGAAGGCGGTGTTCCGCGATCCCGGGTTCCGCGAACGCTTCCGCCAGAACCTGCGTGAGCCGCGCCCCGGCACCGTGTTCCAGGGCAATTGGCAGCGTGTCGTCGTCGCGGTCCCAGCGCTACGCAAGAACGCCGGGCTGACCAATCGAAACATAGCCGAAATCGCCCGAGAGCAAAGCCGTGACCCGCTCGACGTCATGCTCGATCTCGGTCTCGAAGAGGATCTGAAGACCGCGTTTCTCGGGCTCTTTTTCAACGCGGTCGACGAAGGTGTCGCCGAGCTGCTGCAGCACCCGGCCGGAGTCGTGGCGTTGTCCGATGCCGGCGCGCATCTGATGTATCTGTGCGACGCCGGGTTCGGGCTTTATCTGCTCGGGCATTGGGTGCGCGAACGCGGGCTGTTCGATCTGCCCGAGGGTGTCCGCCGATTGACGAGCCACCAGGCCGGGCTTTACGGCATTCCCGATCGCGGTCGGATCGCGACTGGCGCTTTTGCCGATCTGTTGCTTTTCGATCCCGAGAATGTCGGCGTGTCGGCGGCGCACCGGGTCAACGATCTGCCGGGCGGCGGCCCACGCACGATCCGCGACCCGAAGGGCGTGCACGGCGTCTTTGTCAACGGCGTCGAGGTCTTTGACGGCCGCGACTATCGCCCGCTGCCCAAGGGTCCGGGACAAGTGCTCGACCGCTTTCTGCCCACCGGCCCGGCCCCGATCCGCAGCGCCGCCGAGTAGTGGCCCGATCAGGAGGGTCAACCGCGGCGCTGGCGCTCGACCTGCATGTTGGCGAGAAACGGCACCAGCGGGTGGGCGCCCATCGCTACGATCGTCCGGGTGTCGAGCGCGATCAACGCCGCGCGCTGAGCCTCGGTCAGCCGAAAGCGATCGGCATAGGATTTCGGCATCGGCGAGAAAGGCGGCACGGCTCGCCTCCTCATGCGCCAGTTCCTGTAACGCGACAGTGAGCTCGACCAATACGGGCTTGATCGACGGGTAGTGCGGCGCGGGCGGGATTTCCGGCGGGCTCGACCAGCCGAGCGAGGCGTAATTGTGATGCCAGCTCGGATCGAACGAGACGAGATCGGGCTTGCGTTCGCCGAGCATGCCGGCGGCGCATGCCCAGCAGCGTAACTCGACATTGCCGGATGCGTCGAGTTCGGCCGCGTCGTAGCCGATCAGCGATTTGAGGTTGCCGGCGGCGAGCTTTTCGAGCGCCTTTTTGTCCCAAGCAAGATCGGGCTCGGCATAACGGTCGGTGCCGGGGTAATGCGACATGCCGCCGCTCGCCAGCACCGCGGTTTTTAGCCCCATCGCGGTGACGATCCGCGCCAGCGCCTGGCCAAAACCATAGCAGCGCTCCATCGAGGGCTGCGGCGGCAGATAGGCATTGACGTAGATCGGCAGCACGGGGTCGGTGACATCGAGATGGGTTAACGGGATGCCGAGCGCGTAGTCGATCTTGGCGACGCTGGTAAACGCCGGGTCGAAACCCTGCGTGTACATCTGGCGCACGATCTCGAAGCCGATCTCGCCCGCCACACGCCAGTGAAACTGCCGGCCGGCGAAGGAACCCCTCGCCTCATCACCAACATGGACAGTAAAGGGTGGCGCCGCAGTGTGGAAAAACTGCTCGGCGTGGTCGTTGGCAAAGATGATCCACAGATCGGGTTCCAATGCCTTGAGCTTGGCGCCGATTGCGGCAGCCGCCGCTTTGACGCGCTCGACCGTGCCGCGGTCTTCGGTTTCCGGCATCGTGAAAAATTGCGGGGCGTGAGGCAGCATCGCCCCACCAATCACGCTCGACATCACCGCTCTTTCTCCCGATCGAACATCGGCCGATACTATGGCAGCTGATGTCACGCTCACGAGCGCCAAAATGCCTGCCGAGGAAACGACCCAGACGCCGCCCGCCGCCGATCACCCGCATGATAACCGGGTCAGCGCGGACCGCTCCGAAACTCCGGCTGCCGGCCCATCCGCCGATGCTGTGCCGCGCACCGAGCACTCCGCCGGCGAGCATCCTGCCCCTGAACACATTGCCGCCGATCCGGCAGCGCAGGGGGACGGTGGACCGGGTGAGGCTGTGCCGGGTGGCGAGCCACATCGGCGGCGTCGCCGCCGGCGCCGCCGACCGCCGCGCAACGACACACCTCACCCGCCCGGCGCCGGCGCGCCAACGGACGATGCCGCCGTAAATGAAGCAGGCCCGCCTACCGATACGTCGGGCGATTACGAAGCGGCCAGGGATCCGGCCATAAGTGATAACGAGCCAGGTCTTGCCGGTGATGCCGCGGCGGAAGCCGGCACGGCAGCGCCGGGGGCTGTACCGCGCGAGGGCGTGCCCGGCGACCGGCCCCACCGCCGGCGGCGGCGTCGGCGCCGGCCGCCGCCAGGTTCCGTCGGTTCTGCACCCGCGCCGGGCACGCTCGGGTCGGCGCTGCCGCCGGTCGATGCGTCGGCGGGGCTGGACGGCAAAGGCGAGGTTGCGGGACCAGGAGAGGCCGCTTCCGGCGAAACCGGGGCCAGCGGTGCCGAACCCGGTTCGCAGCGGCCGAGAGTTTATCTGCGGCGTCCCGTGCGCGGCCGCCGCCAGCTTCCCCGCCCGCCCGGTCTGCAAGCGGGATTGGTCGCGAGCGCCCCTGGAGCTGGAGAAACACAGCCGGGTGACGCGCCAAGCGGAAGCGCCCCTGGCGCACCGCGCGCCGAGGATGAATTTCCCCGCCGCCGGCATCGCCGTCCGCCGCCGCGAAATGGCGAAGCCGCCCCAGCGAGCGAGGGACAATCCGTTGAAGGCGCACCGCGACACGGCGACCGCCAACCCCGGCGCGGCGCTCCGCGGGGTCCGCGCCCCGGAGAGCCGCCGGGTCCTGGCGAACCTGGCCGTGGAGCACGCACCGGCGAGGCCGGCGGCAGACGTCGCGACCGCGACGAGCGCGGTGCTCGAGGCCGCGGCCCGGGCGGGCGCGACGGACAACGCGGCCGCGGCCGCGACGCGGCGCCCCGGCGCATCGAACAAAAACTCTACGCGCTCGAATTGATGGTCGATCGCGGCTTTGAAGACGTGCCCGACGAAGGCGAAGACAGCGGTAGCCGCCGCGTCCATTGGGTGATTGTCAAACGCACCGTCGCCGATCAGAAAAGCGGCAAGCCGATGTCCGCGACCTATGTGTTGCAACGCGAGGGCGGTGAAACCGAATTTCCCAATCTCGGCGCAGCCCGCACCGCCGCGAATAAGACAATCGTCCACCCCGAGAAACTGACGATGTCGAAAGCCGAGCACGCTGCCGCCAAAAACAGCAAGTGAGCGAATCCGGCGTCTTTAATGGGGAAAATGACGTCAAAAAAGCGTCATTTTAGTTCCGCGTCGTCGCAATAATCCGAGCTTAGGCTCGCATCGTTAACTTTTTCCGCCAGCTATGCGCGGCAACAGTTTGCGAGGAATGCGACATGCGGAAAGTCCCTGTAAGAGGTCTCACCGGATGGCTGCCGATGGCGATCCGGCGCAAAGTTCTCGTCACCGCAAGCGCGGTGCTTTCCATCACCATCGCCGCTTCCGCCGAGGCGGCGCCGATCCAGACGGTGTTTGTGATTGCGATGGAGAATCACAACTGGACGCAGCCGTCCTCACTGACCAGTCCCCAGCAGATCTTTGGCAATCCGGCTGCGCCATACATTAACAGCTGGTGACATCCGGCAATCCGAATGCCGCCCAGGTCTCGTACGCCAGCAATTATCTGAATGCCGGGCCTGGCATTCATCCATCGGAGCCAAACTACATCTGGGCCGAAGCGGGCTCCAACCTCGGCATCACCAATGACAACGACCCCTATCCAAACAATGTTCAGACAACTCCGCAAAGTCTGAGTAATTATCTACAGCGGACCGGGACGACTTGGCGTTCTTACCAAGAAGACGCCAACGTCAATCTGACCAACAATCAGCCGCTTCCAAAGAGCCAATACACTGTTCCGCTGAGCAGTTTTTCCGGGACGTTCACCAGCGGCACCAATCAATACAATGGCAGCAATCAATATAATTACGCTGCCAAGCACAATCCGCAGGTGTTCTTCACCAGTACGAATGGCAATGGCGACACGACCACGGCCAACCCAATGGCGCAGAACTATCCTCCCTTGCAGCAGTTAGCCTCTGATCTCGCTAATAATACGGTCGCGCAGTACAACTGGATCACGCCCGACCAGTACAATGACATGCATACGAGCTTGACGGGCGGTTTCACCTACAATGGTGTGCACTATACCGGCGACGCCGCCAATATCGCGCAGGGTGACTACTTCCTGTCGCAGATCGTACCGGAGATCATGGCGTCCCAGGCTTACAAAAATAACGGCGCCATCATCCTGTGGTGGGACGAGAGCGAAGGCGGCGATACCTCAGCCTACACTATTCCGGAGATCATCATTTCGCCCGATGCCAAGGGTAACGCCTACACCAATAACATCCTTTACACGCATTCATCCGATCTGCTGACGATGCAGGAAATCTTCAATGTCGGCCCGTGCCTGCGCGACGCCTGCAATGCCAACGATCTTTCGGATCTGTTCGTCGCAGGCGCGATCCCGCAGCAGATTACCCGCGACGTGCCGGAGCCGATGTCGATGACATTGCTTGGAACCGGCCTGTTCGGCGTCGTTCTCGTCCGGCGGCGCCGGCAGAGAGGATAAAGCGATTATCCCCGTCGCTCGCGCAGTTTTTCGTAGCGGTCGGGATCAGCGATTTCCGCGATCGTCCCATCGGGCGAACGGAATTTGACGGTCCCGGCATCGCGCTTCGACAGGATTACGCCGCCTGCCGCCTCGATCTTGTTGAGGATGTCCTCGCGGTCTTCGACAGCGATGCCGAAATGGTGGATTGCCGGGCCTATACCGACCAGCTTTGCTTCCTCGTCGTCCTCGCTGTCGTAAACCATCAGCGCGAGATCGACATAGCCATCGGTCAGATGGCGCGAGATATGCC
This sequence comes from uncultured Alphaproteobacteria bacterium, assembly GCA_963777435.1. Lineage (GTDB taxonomy): Bacteria > Pseudomonadota > Alphaproteobacteria > ATCC43930 > CGMCC-115725 > AP-15. Next base: position 730,564 of record CAVZQT010000001.1, on the reverse strand, counting down.
CGCGCGAGCGCCCGGTGCCGACTTGGCGAAAACCGAACACCGTTTCGTAAAACTGCGTCGCCTTGTCGAGGTCGGCCACTTTCAAGGCGACATGATTGATCCTTGCCATTTGCGCTCTCCTATTCGCCCGCGCCGCCATTATACGGAGCAATCACCGTACCCGTTTTGTATTCGGGCGGTTCTAGGATCGGTTCGATTTTGGTGTCTTTGAATTGGTCGAGGCTGTTGCTCTTGATTCCCTGCCATTGGATTTCAAGTACGCGCGGCTTTGACCACTCGCCATCTTTTTCGAAAGTTATATCGCCGACGATCGTCTTAAATGGATGGCTGTGGATATACTCGGCGAGCTTGTCTTGATCGAGGCTCTTGGTCCCTTCAACCGCATCCCCAAGCACCTGCAGATTGGCATAAGCAAAAGGTGGCAAATACCAGCCGAGTGGATCGACACCGACAGCCGGCGCCTTCGCTTGGTAGTTTTTCAGAAAGTCGAGAATGCCCGGAAACTGCATTGTCGGCGCGGGGATCCACCAATCGTAATCGACGACGCCATTCAGCTTTGGTCCGAATTGCTCCTTTACCGAGGTGTATTGTAGCCCGACCATGCCGCCGCCAAAAAACCGCGTCTTGAGACCGGATTTGGTCGCGGCGCGCAGCATGCCGACCGATCCCGGCGGATAGGAAGCGACAAAGACCATGTCGGGGTTGGTCGCCTGGATGGCATGGACGATCGGTGTGAAATCGGGGGTTCCGGGCGGATAGGTTCTGTCGTAGACGATCTTGATCCCATTCTGCTTGGCGAGATCGCGGACGCCTTCCGATGCATTTTTCGGGAACTCGGCGTCTTCGGCGAGCAGGGCCAGTGTCTTTGGTTTCGGATCGGCGGCCAGCGCGACCTTAAAGAACGGTTCGGAGAAGGCGTGTTCGGGATCGGGGCCGGCCGGCAACATCGAAAAGTATTTTGGGTAGTGGAACTCGCTATTAACGGCGAGACCAAACAATCCGAGAAACAGCCGATTGTGCGAGATCGCAATCGGCATCGCCGGCGCGATCAGATTGGTGCCATAGCCCGAGACGATCAGGTCGACTTTGTCGACATCGAGCAATTTGGTGTAGATCCCCGGCACCGTCGCCGGGTTGCTCTGGTCGTCGTAGTAGACCAGCTTGACCGGTCGGCCGAGCAACCCGCCCTTGGCGTTGACGGTGTCGCGCCAAATCTGCATCGCGAGCAGCGCCGACTTCCCCGCCGCAGCGATCCCGCCGGTCAGCGCCATGCCAAACCCGATCGTGATCGGCTCCGCCGCCTGCGCGGCAAGCGGCGCCAGCGAGCATGCGGCGCACACCGCAGCCGCCGCCAGCAATCGCCGCCATCCGCCAATCTTACGGTGCATTACAAGTCCCTCCCTAACCTGATCGTCTGCCCTGCTTTTTTATCCGTCTCGCGGCGTCGATAAAACGATCCACGCCGTCTGCGCCCGGCACGCGGTCTAGCTCGCCCCGCTCGAGATAATGCAGATGCGCCAGCGCCTCGCCTAGCGCGAACGCCGTTTGATGCTGATCGAGCGGGCGGCGAAACAGCACCGGCAGCAGATCGACAGCAGTTCGAGGGCGGTCGAGGGCGGCGACCAGATCCGCACAGCGCGCTTTATGATGCGCGGCGAGTTCGTCGATGCGCGAATGCAATCCGAAAAACGGCAGATTGTGCGACGGCAGCACCAGGGCCTCGGACGGCGCCGCTGCACGCAGCTTGACGAGCGAAGCGAGATACTGCGCCAGCGGATCACCGGCCGGCTCATGCGGCTGGACGCTGACATTGGGCGAAATCCTCGGCAGAACCTGGTCGCCGGAGATCAGAACGCCCGACTCGGCGCAATAAAGCATCGCCAGCTCCGGAGCGTGCCCTTCGCCGACGATGACCCGCCACTCCCGGCCGCCGATCTTGAAAGTCATGCCGTCCGCGATGCGGCGAAACGCCGGGGGCACCGTCGGCACGCCGCGGCGGTAGCTCTTTTCGCGCTCGCCAAACAATTCGCTCGACGCGGCATCAAGCCCGGCGCGGCGGGCGAAGTCGCGGCGCAGCGAGGCAAAATCGTCGCTGCCCCGGCTCATCACGCGGGCGTAGAGCCATTCCTTTTCGGTGATCCACAATGGCGCCTGCCAGCGCTCGGTCAGCCATCCGGCGAGGCCGATATGGTCGGGGTGGAAATGGGTGACGATAATCCGCGTCACCGGGCGATCGCCGAGATGCCGCGCAAAGATCTGTTCCCAGGCAGCCTGGGTTTCCGGCATCGCATAGCCCGCATCGACAATGGTCCAGCCCGGCCCGTCTTCGAGCACCCACAGATTGATGTGGTCGAGCGCGAAGGGCAGCGGCATGCGGAGCCACCACACGCCTGGCGCTATCGGAAGGGTTTCACCGCGGCCTGGTGGCGCTGCAACCGGAAATCGCAAACTCCCAAAACTTCCATCCATGATCAATCTTGTTCCCGTGCCGCGAATTGACCGGCAAGTTAGGACGGTGCATTAGTCCCGAGCAAGTAACACGCCCGCCGGTCAGGCTTGCCTTAAGGGTGGGCGCCGGAGCCGCAACGCAACACGAGGAACAACCAGAATGCGTGACTTCAACATCCCGGGCCGGTCGGCAGCAATGGCGGCGCACGGGATGGCGGCGACATCGCAACCAATGGCGACGCTTGCCGCACTCGATGTCTTGCGGGCGGGAGGCAACGCCGCCGATGCCGCGATCGCGGCGGTGGCGATGCAGTGCGTTGTTGAGCCGCAAAGCACCGGGATCGGCGGCGATTGCTTTATGCTGTATTCGCGCAGCGGCAGCCTTCCGGTGGCGCTAAACGGCTCGGGCCGCGCCCCGGCCAAAGCGACGGTGGAATGGTATGTCGAGCACGGCATCCGTGACATTGAGGTGCAGACGCCGCACGCCGTGACCATCCCCGGTGCGGTCGATGCATGGTGCGCAATCAATCGCGAATACGGCTCGCGGCCGTTCGCTGAGTTGCTGGAGCCGGCGGCGCGGGCCGCGGAAGACGGTTATGTCGTTAACCATCGCGTCGCCTATGATTGGCATCGCAACCAGGCGAAATTGCGCGACCCGGTGACCGCGGCGCTATTTCTGCCCGGCGGCAAGCCGCCGGTCGCCGGCGACAAGATGCGCAATCCGGCTCTCGCCGCCACCTTGCGCCGCATCGGTCGCGAGGGCCGCGCCGGGTTCTATGAGGGGCCGGTCATGCGCGACATCCTCGCACGGCTTAAAGCCCTCGGCGGATTGCACGAGGCCGAGGATTTCGACGCGCAGCGCGCGGAATGGGTTGAGCCGATCCATGCCGCTTATCGCGGCTATCAGGTCTATGAGTGCCCACCAAATGGGCAGGGGTTGGCGGCATTGATGATCCTGCGCCAACTCGAGGGGTTCGCGCTCGGCGATGATTCGTTTAGCGAAGCGGACCGGCTGCATCTTCTCGCCGAGGCGACAAAATCGGCTTATCGCGTGCGCGACGAGAGCTTTGCCGACCCAGCGCAGACGGATGTCGACATCGCCGGCTTCTTATCGGACGAATGGGCCGACCGCGCGCGCCGCTCGATCAGTCTCCACCGGGTATTGCCGGGAAATCAATGGCATGGCGGCACATTGCACCCGGACACGGTATACCTCTGCACGGTCGATCGCGACGGTAACGCGTGCTCGTTTATCAATTCGCTGTTCTCGTCATTTGGCAGCGGCATCGTCGCGCCGGAAAGCGGCGTATTATTGCAAAATCGGGGAAGTGGGTTTCGCACGATTCCCGGCCATCCCAACGCGATCGCTCCCGGTAAGCGGCCGTTTCACACGATCATCCCGGCGATGCTGGTGAAGGATGGGCGCACGGTGATGCCGTTTGGGATCATGGGCGGCCAATACCAGGCGGTCGGGCATGCGCATTTCGTACATCGCATGATCGACCGCGGCTTCGACCCGCAGCAGGCGGCCGAAGCCCCGCGCATTTTCGCCTTTCGCGGCAAATTGCAGGTCGAGCGCGCCCTGCCCGAGCCGCTGGTCGCCGATCTTACGCGCCGCGGTCACGAGATCGACACCCGCAATGTGCCGATCGGCGGCTGCCAGGCGATCTGGATCGACCATCAGCGCGGCGTGTTGATCGGCGGTTCGGACCCGCGCAAAGACGGGCTGGCGCTCGGTTATTGAACGCTGGCGTTCGCCCTGACAAGCGTCCTCGACCCGGCATCACGACGCCAGCAGTCGGCAAATCTGGATCGCGGCGCAAATGGGCAGCCATCTCCAGTACACGGCGTCGCTGAGATCGGCTTTGCCAATCGCGTCGGGGCAACGCGGCTCCGCCACCTCTACGAGCGCGACCCCTTGCGCGTGTTGTTTCCGCAACGGGAACCGGGCGAACCGCCGCAGGCCGTAATCGTCACAACTTCGGGTGGTCTCGTCGCCGGCGACCGGATCGATGTCTCAGTTACCGTCGAGGACGGAGCTGCCGCGCACGTCACCGCGTCGGCGGCAGAAAAGATCTACCGCTCGCTCGGCCGAACGACCGAAATCAGCCAGTCGATGAAGGTCGGCAATTACGCCGTCCTCGAATTTCTGCCGCCCGAGACAATCTTGTTCGACAATGCCCGCCTACGCAGAGTGACGACAGTCGAGCTTGCGGCGGGAGGCGCATTTCTCGGCGGCGATATCGTGGTTTTCGGCCGCCGGGCGCGCGGCGAGCGCTTCACTCGTGGGCTGCTGCACGAGGCCTGGGAAATCCGCCGCGAGAGACGCCTGATCTGGGGCGACGCGCTGCATCTCGCTGGCGATGTCGCGCGGGTAATCGAGGAGCCCGCCTGTTTTAACGGGGCTGCCGGGTTCGCGACGCTGATTTACGCGCCGGCTGCGAGTGAATTGGGCCGGCTGCTCGAAGATGCCCGTGACGTTCAATCCGCCGCGAGCCGAGACGGTGTTCGGTGCGGGATCAGCAAGGTCGATGGCCTTATGATTGCCAGATGGCTTGGATTTGACATCTTGCGAATGCGGCAGGCTTATATCGGCCTCGTGCGTTACTTGCGGAGCGAAGCATTGGATTTACCGCGGCGACTGCCGCTGCTGTGGGAGAGTTGAATGCCGAACGTTGCCTTTTCTGCAAATCTCCGGAAAACACTCGAAGAGGCGATCGTCATGATGCGCAACCGCAGCATTCGCACATCCCAATGATCGAGATCTACAAGCGGGGCAACCGCATAGCCCCAGGTGACAGCGCCAATAATCTTCGCGGCCTCGACTAAATTACCGTGCGGCTCGCCTATCTATGGATTGCCCTGGGGAGCGCGATCGGTGGAACCGGGCGCTTTGCCTTATCCGGGGTCATCGCGAATTCGATCGGCCCCACCTTTCCCTGGGGCACGCTGGTCGTCAACATCACCGGGTGCTTTATTATCGGTGTCTTCAATGCCCTGACGGGGCCCGACGGCATCTTCCTCGTCCCGGTGAATGCTCGGCTGTTCGTTATCGTCGGGATGTGCGGCGGCTACACGACGTTTTCGTCGTTCAGCCTCGAATCCTTAAACCTGATGCGAAACGGTGAATGGCTGGCGGCGGGCGGCTATATCGGGGCGTCTGTTCTGTTCTGTTTGATCGGGGTGTGGCTTGGGCATATCGCCGGCATGGCGATCAATCGCTGAGCCTGCCCGCGAAGGAGTGAAAGCGTGATGCAGACGCAGGACTCGGCTTTGTTATTGCGCATCTTTATCGGAGAAAGCGATCGCTTCGGCCATCATCCGCTCTATGAAGCGATTGTCTTGAAGGCGCGTGAGCAGGGCCTTGCCGGGGCGACCGTACTCCGCAGTCCGATGGGTTTTGGTCATTCGAGCCGGGTCCGCACCGCCAATATATTGCGCCTCTCGGCGGATCTGCCGATTGTCGTCGAAATTGTTGACAGCGAAGAAGCCGTCAATGGATTCCTGCCGATATTGCAGGGCATGGTGAAGGGTGGGCTCATCACTCTGGAAGACGTTCGGATCCTGCACTACGGCTCGGATCAGGGCGTACCGGCAGCACCCGGAGAGCATTGACCCGTAGTTGTGGCACGAATAATGCCGCACGATAATCCGAAGCAAGGAGCGCGCGAACGCGATGAACTTGACCCCGCGTGAAAAAGACAAGCTGTTGGTCTCGGTCGCGGCGATGGTCGCCGAGCGCCGGCTGCGGCGCGGCGTCAAGCTCAATTATCCCGAGGCAGTGGCGCTGATCACCGATTACGTGCTCGAAGGGGCGCGCGACGGCCGCAGCGTCGCCGAGTTGATGCGTGACGGCGCCACCGTCATCGGCCGCGAGCAAGTCATGGAGGGTGTGGCGGAAATGATCGCTGAAATTCAGGTCGAAGCGACCTTTCCGGACGGCACCAAGCTCGTCACCGTCCACGAGCCGATCCGTTGAGGACAAAACATGTCATTGCGAGGAGCTGCAGGCGACGCGGCAATCCCGATGGGCCAAGGCCCCCTCGGCATGAGATTGCTTCGCTCCACTCGCAATGACGTAGTCGCGTGCGCCGCATGATCCCCGGTGAGATTTTCGTCGCCAAAGGTGACATCGAAATCAACGCCGGCCGGCCGGCCATTACCTTGATCGTTGCCAATACCGGCGACCGGCCGATCCAGGTCGGCTCCCATTACCATTTTTACGAGACCAATGCGGCCTTGCAGTTCGATCGCGCGCCGACGCGCGGTTGCCGAACTCGATATCCCTGCCGGCACCGCGACCCGCTTTGAGCCCGGCCAGAGCCGCGAGGTTCGCCTAGTCCCTTACGCCGGTGCGCGGCGCGTGGTCGGCTTTAACGCCAAGATCAACGGCCCGTTGGACTGAGCCGATGGCGAATACCGTTTCGCGCCGGGCTTATGCCGCAATGTTCGGGCCGACGACCGGCGACCGGTTGCGGCTGGCTGACACCGAACTCATCGTCGAGATCGAAAATGACCGCACGATCTATGGCGAGGAGGTCAAATTCGGCGGCGGCAAGGTGATCCGCGACGGCATGGGACAAAGCCAGGCAACCCGCGCCGACGGGGCGGTCGACACCGTCATCACCAATGCCGTAATCATCGACCATTGGGGGATCGTCAAAGCCGATATCGGCATCTTAGATGGCCGGATCAGCGGCATCGGCAAAGCCGGCAATCCTGATATCCAGCCCGGCGTCGACATTATCATTGGGCCCGGCACCGAGGCGATTGCCGGTGAAGGCCGCATCGTCACCGCCGGCGGCATCAACTCGCATATTCACTTTATCTGCCCACAATTGGCCGAGGAGGCGCTTTACAGCGGGATCACGACAATGCTTGGTGGCGGCACCGGCCCCGCCGCCGGCACCGCGGCCACGACCTGCACCCCCGGACCCTGGCACCTCGCGCGAATATTGCAGGCCGCCGAGGGGATCCCGGTCAATCTCGGCTTTTTCGGCAAGGGCAATGCCAGCGACCCGCGCGCCCTTGTCGAAATGGTCGAGGCCGGCGCCTGCGGGCTCAAATTGCACGAGGATTGGGGCACCACACCATCGGCGATCGACACCTGCCTTTCAGTCGCCGAGCGGTACGACGTCGCGGTCGCGATCCACACCGACACGCTCAACGAGTCCGGCTTTGTCGAAGACACGATCGCCGCGTTCAAAGGCCGCAACATCCACGCGTTTCACACCGAAGGTGCGGGTGGCGGCCATGCGCCCGACATCATCAAGCTCTGCGGGCTGGCAAATGTGCTGCCGTCCTCGACCAACCCGACGCGGCCCTACACGGTCAACACCATCGCAGAGCATCTCGACATGCTGATGGTGTGCCATCATCTCGACCCACGGATTCCCGAGGACGTCGCCTTCGCTGAAAGCCGCATCCGCCGCGAGACTATCGCCGCCGAAGACATCCTACACGATCTTGGCGCCTTCAGCATGATGTCGTCCGACAGCCAGGCAATGGGCCGAGTCGGCGAAGTCATCATCCGCACCTGGCAGACCGCCGACAAGATGAAGCGCCAGCGCGGCTCATTGCCGGAAGATGGTGAGCGCAACGACAATTTCCGGGCCAAACGCTACATCGCCAAATACACGATCAACCCGGCATTGACCCACGGGCTGGCCGAGCAGATCGGCTCGGTCGAGACCGGCAAGCTCGCCGATCTCGTCCTATGGTCGCCGGCTTTTTTCGGGGTCAAGCCCGACCTCGTCTTAAAATCGGGGATGATCGCCGCCGCCTTGATGGGCGACCCCAACGCCTCGATCCCGACGCCGCAACCGGTACATTACCGACCGATGTTCGCCGCGTTCGGCAGAGCGTTGTCGGCGTCGGCGGTGACATTTCTGCCGACGACCGCAATCGAGCGTGGCATCGCGCAGCGGCTTGGACTGGCGCGCGTTGTGCTGCCGGCGCACGGCATTCGCAAAGTCGATAAAAGCCAAATGATCCACAACGCGGCATTGCCCAATATCGAGGTCGATCCCGAAACCTACGAAGTCCGCGCCGATGGCGTATTGCTGACTTGCGAGCCGGCCACCGTACTGCCATTGGCCCAGCGCTATTTTCTTTATTGAGCCCACGATGTCTTATTCATTGTCACTGTCATTGCGAGCGCAGCGAAGCAATCCCGTGGTGGCAAGGCGATTAGTCCGAGCGGGATTGCCGCGTCGCCTGCGGCTCCTCACAATGACGGCCGACTGACAAAATGCGCCGGGCGATTGCAGTCCATCATCGTGGCCGATGGCCGGAGGACGCGACGCTTGATACCGTGACGCTTGCCTATCTCGACCGCCACCGCCGCCGCATTCGGCTCGTCGCTGATTCCGGCCAGCCCTTTCTGCTCGATCTGCCCCGGGCATCGCATCTCGCTGAAGGCGACGGCCTCGAGCTCGACTGCGGCGGGTATATCCGGGTGCGCGCGGCGGCCGAGCCGGTCCTCGAAATCGCCGCGGAAAACAATGCAGCACTGCTGCGCATCGCGTGGCATCTCGGCAACCGGCATCTGCCATTGCAAGTCGCGGACGAGCGACTGCGCATCCGCGCCGATCACGTTATTGCCGAGATGGTGACCGGACTCGGCGGCCGGCTAAGGCCGCTGGAAGCCCCCTTTGATCCCGAGATCGGCGCTTATACGATTGCCGGCCCGCACCACCACGAGCATGACGGATAGTCGAGGCCAAGACAACGCGCCACCCCCTCTGGCGCAAGCGGGGAACGCCGGGATCGGGCTCTATCGCCTACTCGCCTGGCTGTCGCCGAGTTTTCCGATCGGCGCGTTCAGCTATTCGCACGGGCTCGAAGCGGCGGTCGAAATTGGCACCGTGCATGACCGCGCGTCGCTGCAGTCCTGGATTACTGCAATTATCACGCAAGGCAGCGGACGCATCGACGCCGACATTTTGCGCGATGCCCACCATGCAGCCAGTGCCGGCGACCTCTCAGGATTGACCGCCGTCAACCAGCGCGGCATAGCCTATCGCGCGACAGCAGAATTGGCGTTGGAGAACCAAGCCCAGGGAGCGGCATTTCTCGCCGCCTGCCGAAGCGCATGGCCGGATGCGTTTCTCGATGAATGGGCGGCGATCGATCAGCCGGCCTGCTACGCCGCTGAGGTGGGCGCGGCGACGGCACGCGCCGGCATCATTCTCGAAGACGTGCTGATCGCATACCTGCAGGCAATGGCGGCGAACCTTGTTTCAGCCGGACTGCGGCTCGCCATTATCGGCCAGACCGACGGCCAACGCGTTCTAGCCGCACTCGAACCCGTCGTGATCCGTGCGGCGCGGGACGCAACGATGCGCGATCCGGCCGATTTTGGCAGCGCGAGTTTTGCCATCGAGCTCCTCTCGATGGCGCACGAAACGCAATACACGAGGCTGTTCCGCTCATGAACGCTGCGGCAAAGGGCGATCCCTTGCGGGTCGGGATCGGCGGACCAGTCGGCTCGGGCAAGACCGCATTGATGGACTGGCTGTGCAAAACGATGCGCGGCCGCTTTGAGATCGCCGCGATCACTAACGACATCTACACCCGTGAGGACGCGGAATTCCTGACCAGGAGCGGCGCCCTGGCCCCCGAGCGGATCCTCGGCGTCGAGACCGGCGGTTGTCCGCATACCGCGATCCGCGAAGATGCGTCGATCAATCTTGCCGCAATCGCCGAGATGACGAAACTCTTTCCGCGCCTCGATCTGATCCTGATCGAGTCGGGCGGCGACAATCTCGCCGCGACCTTTTCGCCCGAACTCGCAGATCTGACGATCTACGTCATCGACGTCGCCGCCGGCGACAAGATCCCGCGCAAGGGCGGGCCCGGCATCACCCGCTCCGATCTTCTGGTGATCAACAAGATCGATCTCGCCCCGTTGGTCGGCGCCAGCCTTGATGTGATGGACCGCGATGCGAGGCGCATGCGCGGCGCCCGCCCGTTTGTCTTCACCAACCTAAAAGCCGGAAGCGGCGTCGAGGAGATCATCGACTTCGTCGTGTCCCGAGGAGGGCTCTGATTTCGCCTGCTTTGGGCACACTTGCTACTTTATTGCGGCACAAAATGAAGCGGATCACACTCAGCGCCATTGCGTCGGGCTTGAATTACATGGAGCGCGCCAACCGCGGCAACGCGAACACGAAAAAGCTGCTTTTCCGGCCTACCGAAGACTTTTCGTCTGCCATTTTCGCGATCCTTGAAATGGCTCGGCCACCGAATTGGATTTCGCCTTGACATGGGCGCGCGACCGGTCGGCTCGACGGCCCAGGAGAGCGGTAGCGCCCCGTAGATTTGGTGGCCGGCAAAGCGCGGGCCGCAATCGCAAGAAAGCATTACAGTTGGTGAGCTACTCGTAATCAGCGTGTTGCCGCGCTAGAGGTCGCCCCATATATTTCGAGGTTCCGCGATTAGGGGTGAAACTGCAATGGCGCGTGTCACAGTTGAAGATTGCGTGGTTAAGGTTCCCAACCGGTTTGAGCTGGTTCTGCTCGCCGCGCAGCGCGCCCGCGAAATCACCTCCGGGGCGCCGCTATCGATCGATCGTGACGACGACAAGAACCCGGTCGTTGCCTTGCGCGAAATCGCCGATGAAACTGTTGCATTGGCTCATCTAAAGGAATCGGTCGTCCGCGGCATGCAGAAACATGTCGAGCTTGACGAAGCGGAGGAGACGCAGGACCTCGAAGTAGATTCCAGCGTTTTCGGATTTGCTGCGCCAGGCGGCGCCTTAGGGGTGGCGGAGTCGCGCTCCGAAGGACATGGCTACGAGGATGCCGAGATTGGCGATGAAACCGAACTCGACGAAGAGGCTGAGCCAGACGACGAAGAAGAGCTGATCGAAGACGATCTCACCGAGAAGCTGGCGAGCGACGTCTTGAGCGTCGATGACGAGACGGATGACACCGACCTCGCCCCCGACGCGTTGAACGCCGACGAGGAGGCCGATGACGAAGACCTCGCCGATCTGCCGGAAGGCGATCTGCCGGGTGACGACGAGGATCTCTAATCCCGGACGGGCGCTCCACCTGCTGCCGGTGCGGTCAACCCGGTGCCGGCGAGCGCCGAATGTAGGTAGCGGAAGCTCCGGTATGACTGGGAGGCCGCGGTCATGATGCGGCAATTCGAGCTTGTCGAGCTCGTCCGGTCGTATGATCCGAATGCCGACGAAGACGCGCTCAATCGGGCTTACGTGTTTTCGATGAAGGCCCACGGGGCGCAATTGCGGGCCTCGGGAGACCCCTATTTTTCGCACCCGGTCGAGGTTGCAGGCATTCTCGCGCAGATGAAGCTCGACAGTGCCTCAATCGTTACCGGGCTGTTGCACGACACGGTCGAGGACACGGTCGCCACCCTCGAGGACATCGACCGCGTTTTCGGCCATGAAACCGCGCGGCTGGTCGATGGCGTGACCAAGCTGTCGCGTATCGAGTTGCAATCGGACCAGACCAAGCAGGCGGAGAACTTTCGCAAGCTGGTGCTGGCGATGTCCGAAGATATCCGCGTGCTGTTGGTCAAGCTCGCCGACCGCCTGCACAATATGCAGACCTTGCATTTCATCAAGGACGGAGAAAAGCGCCGGCGCATCGCTCGCGAAACGATGGAAATCTACGCCCCGCTCGCCGAACGGCTCGGCATGCAGCGGATGAAGGACGAACTCGAGGACCTTGCTTTTGCCGAGCTCCAACCGGACGCGCGAAACAGCATCCTCGCCCGCCTAGATTTCCTGCGCGACCAGGGGGCGGCGGTGGTGCCGCGGATCGAGGCCGAATTGCAGCGCAAACTGGCCGAAGGCGGGCTCGCCGGCACGCTCGTCTCGGGGCGCGAGAAATCGGCGTGCTCGATCTGGCGCAAGATGCAGCGCAAAAACGTGGCTTTTGAGCAGCTCGCGGACGTCATGGCGTTCCGCGTTCTGGTGGAAAGCGTTGGCGACTGCTATCACGCGCTGGGAATTATCCACTCCGCTTATCATGTCGTTCCGGGCCGATTTAAGGATTATGTTTCGACCCCGAAGCCGAATAATTATCGCTCTTTGCACACCGGGGTCATCGGCCCTGAGCAGCAGCGCATCGAGGTGCAAATCCGCACCCGCGACATGCATGAGATCGCCGAGTTCGGCGTCGCCGCGCATTGGAGCTATAAGCAGGGCGCCGGGAAGACCGAAGGTCCGCAGTATCGCTGGCTGCGCGAACTGCTCGATATTCTCGATCACGCTTCCGGACCGGAGGAATTTCTCGAGCACACCAAGCTCGAGATGTTCCAGGATCAGGTCTTTGCGTTTACGCCAAAGGGTGACCTGATTGCGCTGCCGCGCGGCGCGACAGCCGTAGATTTCGCCTATGCCGTCCATTCCGAGATCGGCGACACTTGTGTCGGCGCCAAGATTAACGGCCGGCTCCTGCCGCTGCGCACGACCCTCGGCAATGGCGACCAGGTCGAGATTATCACCTCAAAGGCGCAGCACCCATCGCCGACCTGGGAGCGCTTCGTTGTCACCGGCAAGGCGCGGGCGCGCATTCGCCGGTTCGTCCGCACCCAACAGCGGACCCAGTACCTCGATCTAGGCAAGGCGATTGTGCAGAAGGCGTTTCGCCAGGAGGGCCACGAATTTTCCGAACGCACGCTCGAACCGGTGTTGAAAACCTTTAACTGCCCGGCTGTTGACGACCTGTACATTGCCGTCGGGCAGGGTTTGGTTACCGGACGAGCGGTCGTCAACGCCGTCTTTCCGCAACAGCAGGATCGTGCAAAGGTTGTCTCACTGGCGCGGGCGCGCCGCAAGGCGGGCCACAACGACACCGCCGTCGCAATCCGCGGCTTGATCCCGGGGATGGCATTGCATTTCGCCGGCTGCTGTCATCCGCTTCCGGGTGACCGCATTGTCGGCATCGTCACGACCGGCAAGGGTGTGACGATTCACACGATCGATTGCGACACACTCGAAAACTTCGCCGATACCCCCGAGCGGTGGCTCGACGTCGCATGGAGCAACAGCGAAGGCGAGCCCATCCATATCGGCCGGCTCAACGTTATGATTGCGAACGAGCCCGGCAATCTCGGCAGCTTGACAACGGTGATCGGCAAGCAGGGCGGCAACATCACCAATTTGAAGATCACAAATCGCTCGTCGGATTTCTTCGAGATGATGCTCGATATCGAGGTTGCGGACGTCAGGCACCTGACGACGATTATCGCCGCGTTGCGCGCCAATCCGGTCATCAATTCTGTCGAACGGGCGCGCGGTTGATGCCGGGCTGGCTTCGTCTTGTCTGCAAGGCATCTGCGGGCGGGCGGGCGTTCAGAGTGGTCCAATGATCATCGGGTTGGGCAGCGATCTGATCGACATCCGCCGGATCGAGCGCGTGATCGAGCAGTTTGGCGATCGTTTTCTCGACCGCATTTTTACTCAGGCGGAGCGATTAAAGTGCGATCGCAGGGCCAATCGCGCCGCGAGTTATGCCCGGCGCTTTGCCGCCAAAGAGGCGTGCTCTAAGGCACTAGGAACCGGCTTCCGACGCGGCATCTTTTGGCGCGATCTCGGCGTCGTGAACCTGCCGTCGGGCCAGCCGACGATGCGGCTCACCGGCGGGGCGCTGCGCCGCCTCGAGGAGATAACGCCCGCGGGAATGACCGCGCGGCTCGACATCACTCTGACCGATGAACCCCCGATGGCGCAGGCAGTCGTGATCATCACCGCCGTGCCGCACCCGCTCTGATGCGCGGAGCAACCCCTCGGTATCGTTCTTGATCTGCCCCGGCGTGCTTGACTTCGGGTGGCGCGCTTGGCTTGATCCACCGCCATTCAGGCCCCGCAAGGCATGTCATGAAAACCAATTCTGCGCGCAAGGTGATATCGAAAAAGAAAGCCTCCGGCGGCATCGTCGATACGATAAAGACTATAGTCTACGCGGTACTGATCGCCTTGGTCGTGCGCACTGTCGCATACGAACCATTCAACATCCCGTCGGGGTCGATGATCCCGACATTGCTAGTCGGTGACTATCTGTTTGTTTCGAAATTTTCTTATGGCTACAGCAGGTTCTCACTGCCCTTCGGGTTGCCGCTGTTTTCGGGCCGGATCTTCTTTCACCCGCCCGACCGCGGTGACGTTGTCGTCTTCAAATTGCCGACCGACAATTCGACCGACTACATCAAACGGGTGATCGGTTTGCCCGGCGACACGATCCAGATGAAGCACGGCGAGCTTTACATCAATGATAAGGAAGTGCCGCGCAAGCAAATCGAAGATTATCTATACCAAGAAGGCGATGGCGTACTCGTTCCGATGAAGCAGTATATTGAAACTTTGCCGAACGGACGGCAGCATCGGATCATCAAGATCGGCGATGACGGACCGCTCGACAACACGCCCGAATACCATGTGCCGCCAGGCGATTATTTTATGATGGGCGATAACCGAGACAATTCACAGGACAGCCGTGTGCTGTCTGCTGTCGGTTATGTGCCGGCGGAAAATCTGATCGGGAAGGCGCAATTCATCTTCTTTTCAACCGACGGTACAGCACGTCTCTGGGAAGTTTGGAAGTGGCCGTTTGCAATTCGCTACAATCGCTTGTTCAAGGGCATCAATTGACACCATCGGTCGACACCGATTCCCAATCTGATCTGGTCCCTACTTCTTCCGAGTCAGCACTGCCCGATTTAGCGCAAGTTATCGGTTATGCGTTTCACTCGCCGGCGCTGCTGACCGAGGCGCTAACGCATCCGAGCGCGACCTCCTTGGAGCGTGGCCGCGGACGCCGTCGCAACCCCGCAAAGCGCGGTTATGATCGCCTCGAATTCCTCGGCGATCGGGTGCTTGGCCTGATCGTGGCCGAGTTTCTTTGGCGGCACTTTAAGGACGAGCCCGAGGGATTGCTGACCCGGCGCCAAACTCACCTCGTGCGCCGAGAAGCCTTGGCTCGAGTGGCCGAAACAATCGGCCTCGGACGACACCTGATCCTATCGCATGCCGAGGCAATGGCAGGCGGGGCCGCAAATCCCGGGACCCTGGCCGATGCGTGCGAGGCGATGATCGCCGCGATTTATCTCGATGGTGGGTTTGAGGCGGCGAAGGCGTTCGTGCACCGCTTTTGGGCGCCGCTGATCGCGGCCATGGAGGGCCCACCCAGCGATCCGAAGACGACGCTGCAGGAATGGGCGCAAGCACGCGGTCTCGGGCTGCCGCAATACGAACTCGTGGCGACCAGCGGCCCGGATCACGCGCCGCTTTTTACAGTGGCGGCGAGAATTGCTGGCGGCGAGGCCGCGACCGCGACGGCCTCAGCGAAACGGGCAGCCGAGGCTGGAGCGGCGGCGGCGCTGCTCAGCCGAATAACGGCGAAGAGCGAAAAATCCGAGTGAGAGGCGATCTGTACTTGCGGCGTACGACAGTGGCGCCACAGGCCCGGCCACGCGCTCGCTGATCGATCTCGGCGCGAGCGGTTATCCGCCGTGTCCGGCGTGGCTGTGGGGCGCGGCCGCTGCCGGAAATTGCGCAACTCGAACGGCTGCTGCTCTCAGAGCGCCGATGTCGGGAACGCCGTTATTTGCGGTCCAACGCGCCCGCACATCGCCGGCTTGGTCCAGCATCAGATCAGTCTCCTCACCATCGGCTGCGCCGTGAAACAAGGTGAGCGTTGCGGCGACGTCGGGCGCCACCGTGACCAGCGGCGGTGGAGATGGCGCCTCAGGCGGTGCCGCATGTTTCTCGTGGAGATCGACGGCAACAATCCGCAGGCCGGCTGTGGTTGACTTCTGCGGTGATGCCGCGAGATCCGCTAGACGCGCGGCCGGCGGACGCATCCCGAACAGCACGATCAGCACGGGCCCGTTTTCGAGCAGACGCCTCAAGGTCAATTGGCGGCCATCGGCCTCGAAGGCAAAATCGGGCACCGCGGGACCGGCTGCAGCCGAAACCGTCCGCCCAAGCTCACGCGATAAAATCCCGGCTGCGCGAGCCCGAATAAAATTGACCAAATCCCACCGATCCGCAGCGGTCAGTGTGCCAGCGAAACCGGGCATGGCGCCGTTGGCTTTGCCATGGCTGACCCACCAGAACAGGTCGCCTTCGCTGTGCCCGAAGAGATGGGGTGCCGTCAGATCCGCCGGCCGGACCGCAAGCGCCGCAGCGGCCGGACCGTCGCCTTTGCCGCCGGCGCCGTGGCACAGCGCGCAATTTTCGGCGTAAAGTCGCGCGCCTTGCGCCACCGAAGGGGCGGCATAAGGCTCGGCCGGAGCATAAAAGCTGGTCGGATAAGCCGGCTCGATCGCCGGTCGGGCAACAAGCCAGCCGACCGCAAGGCACAGCGCAAGACCGCTGCCGGCGGCCGTCATTGCACGGTATCGTCGAGCCGCGGCAGTCGCCACCGCGGTGACCGCAAGACCAATAGCAGACGCCGTCAGGAACCCTAACGCGGTCCTTGATGGGCCGCCGAGCGCCTCGGGTTCAAGCCGAAACGGCAGCGGCCAGCCCGGTTCCGTGTGCAATGCCGGCGGCAAGATGCCGAGCATCGCGACGATACACAGCACGCACAACCCGAGCGCGGCCTCAATCCATGCGTTGCGCCGCAAATGTCCGAGCGCAGCCGCGATGATCGAGCAGCAGGCGCCGGAAGTGATGGCAAGACGCGGGGTCATACGCAGCAGGTTGACCGCGGCTATTGTCGCCATCGTCAAGAACAGCGCCACCTTGGCGAGCAATAGCCGGCCGTATTCGGTGCCGATCAAGGCCGGCACGCTGCCGGCGAGAAACCACGTATTGACCAGTCCGGCGGCGAACAGAACGATGACGCTAATCGAGGCCAGGAGCGAAAATCGAACCACCGCCCGCCGCGCCGTCTGCGTCGCACTCGGATTGTCAACTCGACCTCGGCGCGCTTCGGTCAGCAGCAGGGCGAGCGGAACGAGCGATCCGACCCAGGCGCCCGCCGCGAGCAGATGAAGTATATCCGCGGTCAGATGGAGATCGCCGGGGCGCCCTGGCGTCGCTCCGCCATGCCCGGCCCAGGCGAGCGACCCGAGGATGCAGGCGGAAAAAGCAAGTCCCGCCCAACGCCACCACCCTCGCCGCCAGCCTTGCGGCAGGACCAGCAACGCCGCCAACAGGACCGCAAGAAGAAAGCGCAAAGTCCAGATTTGGCCAAAACGGGTGCGGTCCAGTACGGTCGCCACGACACCCTGGCTCAGCGTATCGGCAATCGTCTGACCGCTCATTTGCGCCGACACGTATAGCAGCCACGCCGCGCCCGAAAGCAGCGCCAGCGTGAGACTTGCGGCGGCAACAAGCGAAAGCCGCCGATGCAATCTCGGCCATTGCTGCGAGCCCGCGACAAAGCACAGAAAGGCAAAGACCCCGGCTAGCGAGATGGTCGAGGAATAGTGGACCGCGCGCGCCGCGATCAAAAAGCCCTCCATCGCTGCCTCTGATGCGAGCGGCCGGTCTAATGACCAAAGCCGCTCATTTGGCGGCGACCTCGAAGGTAAAGTGTCCCTCGGTGGTATGGGTGTCCACCGACAGCGCGTGCCACGAAACCGTGTAGGAGCCCGGCGACAGCGGTTTCAGGGATACCCGCAGCTCGGTCGGATCTTTTAGATCAACCTGTGCGCCACCGTTGTCGACGTTCTTGCCGCTGCTGTCGGTCACTGTCGCCGAGGTAAAGGCCGGTTCGAGCTGCTGGGTGAACCACATCGTCACCGCCGCGGGTGCGGTCGGCACGGTGCTGCCGACCGCAGGGCTCGCATGGTCGAGAAAGGCGTGCGCTCGCGCCTCGGTCCTCCCGAATGCGACAGCGGCGGTGAGAGCCGCCGCAGCCGCAATCATCCATTGGCTTACCATTGGGAGATCGGCCTGCCGATGCTGCGCGGGAACAGATCATCGAGGTAGAAGTGCAGCTGCACCACGCCGCCGATCCCGTGCCCCGACAGACTGTTGGTCGGAATGATCATCTCCGCGCCGACCTGGAAATACTGCCCGGCCCAAATTACCCCGGGCTGCACCGTGCCCGTGGTCGTCCCGCTGTAGCCGCGGTTGAACGGCGAGGTCAGCGCGAATTCGACGAGCGGGATCATTCGGTTGAACGGCGGCCCAAGACCGATGTCCCTGACTTCGCCCTGGAGATACGGAATGCTGTATTCGATCGCGAAGCCATAAAAGACGTCGTTCGGGTTCAGCATGCCGTTGGTTTTGGTCTGCACCGGAAAGTCCAAGGCTGATATTGCCCGTCAGCGCAAACGGGCGTAGCCACGACAGCGAATTTGGCAGATCGCCAAAGCCTTTGCCAAAATCGAAGGTCGGCGACAGCGTGGTAAAATCGGGCGCGCCGGCCGACAGGTTGCCGGTATTCCGCCAGGTTACGTCGAGGGCGGCGAGCGCCATCGCCTCGTGCTCGCCGTTGATGAAGAGCTGGTATTGCGTCCCGGTGGTCAGACCGGTCCCACCGGTGACGGTCGGCAGGCCGGGGCTCCTGATATGCGCCCAGTCGCTTCCGATCGTGAAATCCCATTTCGGGGTGATCAGCATCGACAAGTCGCTGCCGAGGTCCCATTCCCGCGAGCCGTCGCTCTGCGTCGGGTTTAGAGTGATTGTCGGCAGCGACATTTCGGAGGCGACAAACGGGTCGTCGGTCAGGATCGTCGCAGGGAAAAAGCGGTCGCCGGCAAAGCCGTGCGCCATTGCCCCGGCGCCGGGCATCAGCGCCGCTGCAGCCGCGGCCACAAAGCCGCGGCAAGATAAACGGTTCATGGATCGTGCTCCGCCAAAGAATCGCATGGAGCCGGTCGCGATAGAGCGCGTCCGGACGGTTGATGTTGCGAGGCAGGCGTCTAGGCGAGAGGTGGAGCGCGAGAGCGATAGGCAGGAAGAAAAGCGGTGCGCGGCGCGGCGAGATCGGCGATCGCCGGCCTCGCCGCGTAAAGGAGAAGAGGTGCGGCCAGCAATACGGCAGCAGCGGGAGCAAGACCCGCGAGTGTCCCGATCGAGCCGCAGACCGCACAGCTATCGTGATGGTGCCCTTTATGGGATGGGGATTGATCTTCGTCCTCGTGGTGGCCGATCACGAGCGTGAGAAGACACTCAATAAAGTCGTGATCGGCGCCGTGGTCGTGGTCGTCAGCTGCGAGGCTGTGCGCTATATCGAAGGCGAGGTGGATCGGCACGAGCGCGTTGAAACCCAGCGCCATCACGCCGAGCCACACGGCAATCGCCATCTTCAGCCGATGTGGCCCCATCGCGAACCGACCCCGCGAGCAGGCCATTGATTGGCTCTACTCAACGATTACCGTAAGAAGATCGGGTGCTGTTGTCCACGTTTGCTGTTTGTTGCTTACCCCTTTGGCAAACTGTAACGTTGACGCGGCGGCGATCGCCGAGCGAGGCGTGAGAACAGCTGTCGTGAAATCGCGGGATATCGAGCGCGCGCTGCGGCGCGCCCAGCAACTCTGCGCGATGCACGGCGCGCGATTGACCCCGGTGCGGCGGCGCGTCTTCGAACTGATACTCGCTGCCGATCAGCCGCTCGGCGCCTATGCGCTGCTCGCGGCGCTGCAAGGCGAGCGCGGCAAGCTAGGGCCGCCGACGGTTTACCGCGCGCTTGATTTTCTTCTCGCGCACAAACTGGTTCACAAGATCGAAAGCATCAGCGCCTTTGTCGCGTGCGACGATGTCGAGCATCCGCATGAAAGCCAGTTCATGATTTGCGAGGATTGCGGCGCCGCCGAGGAAATCCAGGACGAGGCGATCGTGCAAAGCTTGCGACGCCTCGGCGAGGATCGGGGCTTTTCGGTCGCTCGTCAGGTCATCGAGGCCCGCGGCCTGTGCCCGGCCTGCCGCGCCGCAACCCATCGCTGAGCGGCGGATCCATGTCGCCCGCTACCCCCTCCTAGCGCCGGCGAGCAGACCGTCGTTCGCGGCACATTTCGGTATCGAGATACTCAAAAGCCTCGCCCCCACGGAACTTCGATGTCGTCGAAATAGGCCGGCGTGTCGTTCTCGTCGAAACGGCGCGCCTGGAAATCATAAAGCGCAGCCGCCGAGGGGACCGAGTTGCGAAACACCGGAGGGGTCGTCACACTCGCGACTAGCTCGCCGTCGGTAAGGCGGTGCGCCCGTCGCGCAGTGAAGCGAATGCTCCGCCCCGGTCTTGGAAAGCCTCCGTCGACAGTGCTGGCCATCGGACACCGCCCTCGCTACCGTTTACGCCGTCATCACAAGCGGAGATCATCGGTGACGCAAGATCGAACGCAGGAGCCGGGCAACCGCTGGGGGCAGCTGACGCAGACCAGCGCGGGAACGCCAATGGGCGAACTGCTGCGCCGCTACTGGTGGCCGATCGCGGGCGCGAGCGAACTCGACCAGCCCGGCACCAAACCGGTGCGGCTCTTGGGCGAGAACCTCGTGCTCTACAAGGATCTCGGCGGCCATTGGGGTCTGTTCGACCGGCACTGCCGGCATCGCCGCGCCGATCTCAGCTATGGCTATGTCGAGGCATGCGGGCTGCGCTGCAATTATCACGGCTGGCTGTACGACGCAGAGGGAAGCTGTCTCGCGCAACCCTATGAGGACGTGGCGCATCCCGAAGCTCGACTGAAGGATGAGATCCGCATCAAGGCCTATCCGGTCGCCGAATTGGGCGGGCTGCTATGGGCCTATCTCGGACCCGAGCCGCGGCCGCTGGTGCCGGATTGGGAATTCTTTTCGTGGCCCAACGGCTTTCGCCAGATCGTCAAGGCCGAGATCCCGTGCAACTGGTTCCAGTGCCAGGAGAATTCGATCGACCCAGTGCATTTCGAATGGACCCATTCGAACTGGAGTCTGCGACTGAAGGGCCGCAACGGTCCCTATGCGCCGCACCACATCAAGGTCGATTTCAGCGAGTTCGACTACGGCTTCCAGTACAAACGCATTCGCGCCGACACCACCGAGCGCGACGAGCTGTGGACGATCGGCCGCGTCTGCCTATGGCCGAACGCACTCTTCACCGGCAACCACATCGAGTACCGAGTGCCGGTCGATGACGAGAACACGCTCAGCATCACCTGGTGTTTTAGCCGAGTGCCCAAGGAGCGCGAGCCCTATGTCCAGGAGCGGATCCCGACCTGGCAGGGACCGATCGCCGATGAGAAGACCGGGCGCTGGATCACCAGCCACGTCATGAACCAGGACTTCGTGACCTGGGTCGGCCAGGGACGCATCGCCGACCGCAGCCAGGAATACCTCAGCCAGAGCGACCGCGGCATCGTCATGATCCGGCGGCGCTTCTTGCGCGACCTCGAAGCGATCGCGCGTGGCGACGACCCAAAGGCGGTGATCCGCGACCCGGCTCGTCAACCGGGGCATTCGCCTGCCGGTCGCCGATCGCGCCCCGCTGGCGGGCGGCCTGACGCGGGCCGAGATGCTGCGCGACCCGCTGAGCCGGCGTGGCCTCGAAGGCTATGTCTTCCAGACTGGCCAGCCGGCGGAGGTGCGCGCTGCATTTCTCGCCGCGATGGGCTTCAACGGAGCAGAATTCACCGCACCCGCGATCCCTTCGACCCGCTCGCCCCCGCGCCGCGTTGAAAGCAGCCGCAATAACGCCCGGGAGGGCTCGCGAACTCGCAAACGCGGGATCGTAAACAGCATCAGCCGATCCGGACCAGCGCGCCGCCATCGACTGGCAGCGCCGCCCCGGTAATAAAGTTCGCTTCGTCGGAGGCGAGGAACAGCGCCGCATTAGCGACGTCCCACGCGGTGCCCATGCGGCCGCGCAATGGTACGCGTGCATCGCGCTCGGCAGCGACTTCGGCGCGGCTGCGATTGGTGGCGCGCGCCCGGGTGTCGACCGCCATCGGCGTATCCATCAGCCCCGGAAGGATCACATTGGCGCGGATGCCGTAAGACGGCGTTGTGCAATGCCAATTGCTGGGTGAAGGCGATCATCGCCGCCTTGGTGGCCTTGTAGGCGACAAGCGGGTAGCTGTTTTCGTACGCTGCTACGGAAGAGACGTTGACGATCGCACCCGAGCGCTGCTCACGCATGACCGGGATCACCTGTTTGCACGCCATTATCGTGCCACGCAGATTGATCGCGCACACCCGATCGAACGCTTCCTCGGTCAACTCCAACAGCGGTCTGTCGCCGCCGGCGATGCTTACCCCGACATTGTTGTGAAGAACGTCGATGCGGCCCCAACGCCGGCGCGCCTCGGCGACCATCGCCGCCAGGGTTTTTTCTTGGGTGACATCGGCTTCAAACGGCACGCATTCGCCGCCTTCTTTTTCCGCCATAGCCGCGGTTTCTTCGGCCGAGGCGATCAGCCGATCGACGGCGAGCACCTTCGCCCCCTCCTGGACAAAACGAAGCGTTGTTGCGCGCCCGTTGCCGATCCCCTCGCCCGGCCCCTGCCGGCGCCGACGACTATCGCGATCTTTCCCTGAAGGCGCATTAACCATCCTCCACTTTACGATCGTTGGAGATTTGAACAGACTATTCCAGAGACGATTCGAGTTCGGGATACTGTTGCTGACAAGCGTGCTCAGATTATCTGGCTAGAGCATATGGAGCGGGAAAGCGTAAGCTTGGAGCCTGAGACCAATCCTCAACACGCCCATTCGACTGCCGATTTTCTACGCGGGCTCTCTGGTCCCGAGCTAGCACAAGCGCTCGCTTCTCCGCATGCGCTTGTCGATAGGTTGCCTGGATTCAGCCTTAATCACCTTAAAACAGCCGCTGAGCAGACTGTTCTTGAGTTGATCCGCTCAGAGCAATCTCGCCGAAAGGATCAACGAGTTGATTGGCGGGCGCGCAACGCCTTTTATGTATCGCCAGGCGCGCTCGCGGTCGCACTGGGATCGCTCATCGTCTCGCTGATCGCCCTATTATTTCTCCGCCGTTAATGCAGGGAGCAAGCTACGCACAGCGAAACAGGGCATTCGAGTTTGTTCGCAGAACCTCGTTGACTTCTGCTTCGCCCGTCATGCTCTCATGGGGCAGTGCGGGGGAACTGGGGCGAGTGATCGGGCTCGAACCGACGACATCCAGATCCACAATCTGGCGCTCTAACCAACTGAGCTACACCCGCCGCCGCTATTGGAGTTAGCGGCTCTTGCCGAGGGCGTCAAGATGGGCATCACGGTTGGGCTTTGGCACGGCTCAGCTTACATTTTGCCCATGAGCATAGCTCCGGATGGCTGGCGTAAAAGGGCGTTGTTGACGCCGCAGCAGATGGGCGAGGCCGATCGCCTGACGATTGCCGGCGGCATCGCCGGCTCGCTCCTGATGGAGAATGCCGGCCGAGCCGTTGCCGACGCGGTCTCGCGGCGCGTTCCGCCTCGCCCGATCATCGCCTTGTGCGGGCCGGGCAATAATGGCGGCGATGGGTTTGTCGCGGCACGCATCTTGGCCGAACGAGGCTGGCCCGTGCGATTGGCGCTGCTGGGCGAAATCGGCCAGCTGCGCGGCGACGCAGCAGCAGCGGCGGCGCGCTGGCGGGGGCCGGTCGAGTTATTGTCGCCATCGGCGCTTGATGGCGCCGAACTGGCCATCGATGCGATCTTTGGCGCCGGGTTGGCGCGCCCGGTCGAAGGTGCCGCGCGCGCCGTGATCGAGGCGCTCGATAAGCGCGCGATGACGGTTGTCGCGGTCGATGTGCCAAGCGGGATCGATGGCGGGACGGGCGAGATTCGCGGCGCCGCGCCCCGGGCCGCGGTGACCGTCACTTTTTTCCGCAAAAAGCCGGGACATCTGCTGCTTCCCGGCCGGCTTTATTGCGGCAAGACCGTGCTCGCCCGGATCGGCATTGCCGACGCGGTACTCCGCGAGGTGGCGCCCGATACCGTCGAAAACGATCCCGCCTGGTGGCTCCAGGATTTGCCGCGCCCCGGGCTCGAAAGCCACAAATATACCCGTGGACATGCACTGGTGGCGGGTGGCGCCATCATGACCGGAGCCGGACGGCTCGCCGCCCGCGCGGCGGCTCGGCTCGGCGCCGGGCTGGTCACGGTCGCCGTCGCGGAAGCGGTCTTCCCTATCTACGCCGCGGCGTTGACCTGGGTCATCGTGCTGCCAATCGCCGGCCTCGGAGATTTCCAGGAATTGCTCGCCGATAAGAGGCGCAACGCGGCGCTGATCGGCCCCGGCGCCGGGGTTGGCGCTGAAACCCGTGACAAGGTGCTGGCGATACTCGCGGCCGGCAAGCGGACGGTGCTCGACGCGGATGCGTTGACATCGTTTGCGGAGGAGCCAGAAAGTCTGTTCGACGCGATCCGGTCGCCGGTTGTAATGACACCGCATGAAGGCGAGTTCGCTCGTCTGTTCGACGCGAGCGGCGATAAGCTCGAAAAAGCGCGGCGGGCGGCGAGAGCGAGCGGCGCCGTTATCGTTCTGAAGGGTGCCGATACCGTGATAGCGGCACCCGATGGCCGGGCTGCGATCAACGCCAACGCGCCGCCTGATTTGGCGACGGCGGGCAGCGGCGACGTCCTCTCCGGCATCATCTTGGGGCTGCTTGCGCAACAAATGGAGCCGTTCGCGGCCGCCGCGGCGGCAGTATGGCTGCACGGTGACGCCGCCTCGCGTACCGGCCCCGGCCTCGTTTCGGACGATCTTATCGAGGCTTTGATGCCCGCTTTAAGTAATCTGACACTGAATAAAAGGTAAGCGCGGTTGGGGGTTGACGACAAAGCCGCGCTCAAGTCAGGTCGGCCAGCAACAGCCGCCGTAGGCTTCATGAACGATCGTGCACCCGCCGGATTTTTCGAGGGCGTTTTCGACCGCACCCTGACGAACCTGCGCAGCGCTTGGCGCGACATCGCCTTGTCGGCGCGAGGTGTGCTGGCGCGCACGCCGCGTCCCGAACTGTCCGGTGACGATCTCGCGCGACTGCGTGAGCAGATGCTGAGCTGCCTCGATGCACGCGGGGGCGAGGTCACGGCGCGCGGGCGTGCCGCTGATCTCGGCCGCACCTATCTATTGCTCGACGCAAGCGGCCGCGAGCGGTTTTTGCGCCTGCTCGCCAGTGATTTCGATGTCGATCGGGCCGAGATCGATCGCTGTTGCGGGGAACTCATTCGAGCCGAGGAGCCGGCCAAGCGCGCCGCCGCCGAACGCCATCTACGCGAGGCGTTAGAGCCGCCGCGGATCAAGCTGTTGCAGCAATTCAACGCGCTCCCGGAGGGGGTAAAGTTTCTCGTCGACCGGCGCGCCGAATTGCTGCAACTGGCCCGACACGACCTGTTGCTGCGCGGGCTCGAGGATGATCTGCGTCGGTTATTAGCCAACTGGTTCGACATCGGATTTTTGGAATTGAAGCGGATCGGCTGGGAGTCGTCGGCCGCCCTCCTCGAAAAGCTGATGGCCTATGAGGCGGTGCACGAAATCCGCAGCTGGGCCGATTTGAAAAATCGGCTGGAGGCTGATCGCCGGTGCTTTGCCTTTTTTCACCCGCGTATGCCCGACGAACCACTGATCTTTGTCGAGGTGGCGCTGGTGGCGGGGATGGCGAGCAACATCAGCGCGCTGCTCGACGAGGCAGCGCCCATCGGCGATCCGCAAGCGGCAGACACCGCGATCTTCTATTCGATATCGAATTGCCAGCAGGGGTTGAACGGTATCAGCTTCGGCGATTTCTTGATCAAACGGGTCGTCGATGCGCTAACCGCGGACCTGCCGCGGTTGAAGGTGTTTGCCACCTTATCGCCGGTACCGGGATTTCGGTCTTGGCTCGCGCGGGAAAGCGAAGCGGCGCCCGCAAGCCTGCTGTTGCCGGCGGAGCGAACTACGCTCGAGGCAATTGACGATGGCTCCGGAGTACACGATTTACCGGCGCTGCTCGACCGCTCCGACTGGCATAGCAATCCGCAACTGTCGACGGCATTGCGCGAGCCGCTGCTGCGGCTGTGCGCCCGCTATTTGACCCGCGAGCGGTCGCGATCCGGCCGGGCGCTTGACCCGGTTGCGCATTTCCATCTGAGCAACGGCGCCCGGGTCGAACGCCTCAATTGGCTCGGGGACCCCTCGGAAAAGGGGCTGGAGCAATCCGCCGGGATCATGGTCAACTATCTTTATCGGCTAACCGATATCGAGGCGAACCACGAAGCGTATCGCGGTGAGGGGCGGGTCGTGGCGTCGAGCACGGTGCGCGGCCTGGCGCGGACGGCCTGAACCCTTCGGGTCCGCGAGGCTGACGCCGCCGCGCCTTGATCGTGAGCCGCTTCCACTCCAATTCGCCGCTCTGGTCCCTTCCCGCTCCTTGGTCGCGTGGCCCTGTCTAAGGCTGCGCCGGTAGTCTATGCTAAGAGGCAGTTTTGAGGCAGGCGGGTTGACGCCGAGTTCGGCGGCGGGCGTGGCGGAATTGGCAGACGCACTGGATTTAGGTTCCAGCGATGTAAATCGTGGGGGTTCAAATCCCCCCGCCCGCACCACTGTGCCGGAGACGAAAAAGGAAAGGCTGATGCCGAAGAAGGTTGGATGTGCAGTTTGCCGGTGCGGGTTCGGGACGGAGTCTGCGCTATGCAGGTAACCGAGACCGGCGCTGAGGGGCTAAAACGTGAGTTCCGCATCGTCGTACCCGCCGGCGAACTCGAGGACAAGGTCGTCAGCCGCCTCGACGAACTCGGTCGCACGATCCACCTGCCGGGTTTTCGGCCCGGCAAGGTCCCGATGCAGATCCTGCGGCGGCGCTACGGCCCATCGGTACTGGGAGAGGTGCTGGAGAGCATGGTTCAGGGCAGCTCAGCCGACACGATCCGCGACCACAATCTGCGTCCCGCATTACCGCCCAAGGTCGATATCGTATCATTCAGCGAGGGCGCCGACCTCGAATACAACATGATGGTCGAGGTTCTACCGGAAATCCCCGAGCCGAGTTTTACCGAACTCGATATCGAGCGCCTCGTGGTTGAGGTGCCGGAGGAGAGCGTCGAGGCCGCAATCCAGCGGATAGCCGAGCAACAGCGTAAGACGGAGACGGTCGAACGATCAGCCGAGAATGGCGACATTCTGGTTGCCGATGTCGAAGGCAAGATCGGCGGCGATGAAATCCCGGGGGCCAGCGGCACAGACCGTCAGATCGTGCTCGGCGCGGGAGGGTTGCTCCCTGGTTTCGAGGATCAGCTGATTGGCGCGACCTCAGGCGAGCATCGCGATGTGCAAGTCACTTTTCCCGAGGGTTATGCGGTATCGCATCTCGCCGGCAAAGAGGCGGTGTTCGGTGTCGATGTGAAGGAGGTCCGGCAACGGCTGCCTGCAGTCATCGATGACGAATTGGCCGCTGCGGTAGGGCTCGAAAACCTAGCTGAACTGCGCCAGGAAGTCCGTCAGCAAATGGAGCGCGATTACGCCGCCGCCTCGCGCCTGCGGCTGAAGCGCACGCTCCTCGACAAATTGGCCGAGCGTTACGATTTCCCGGTGCCGGCCGGCATGGTTGACATGGAGTTCGACAACATCTGGGCCCAATATCAGGCCGAAAAGCAACAACAGCAGGAGGGCGGCTCGACCAATGACGCTGGTTCGGTGGAGGACGCCGCTTCGCTCGAGGCGCCGGGTGCTGCCGCATCGGCCGGCGACGCGTCGGTTGAGGGGCAGGCATTATCCGGCGCTGACACCGTATCCGCTGGAGATGAGTCGCCCAACGAGAGTGCGACCGACGAGGACGGGGACGAAGCTGCGAGAGCCGAATACCGCAAGATCGCCGAGCGGCGGGTACGTCTCGGCTTGCTGCTTGCGGAGGTCGGGAACAGAAACAATATCACTGTGACGCAGGATGAGCTGAACCAGGCGATCACTCGCGAGGTCCGGCGCCACCCGGGGTACGAACGTCAGGCGCTTGACTTCTATCGCCAGAACCCGGAAGCCGTCGCCAGTCTGCGCGCCCCAATTTTTGAGGACAAGGTCGTCGATTTCATCGTCGAATTGGCGAAGATCCCGGAACGACGGGTGAGCCCGCAGGAACTGCTGGCGTTGCCCGAGCCCGGCTCTGACGATGCTGTGACTGGTAGTGCGATAACCAGCGATGCGCCGCCAACCGCGGCGACCGAACAACCATCCTAATTTGTCGTCCCCATCAGCCGCCGGTGCGGCGCTGTCGAGGAGAGTGCCTGATGTCCGACTACTTCGAACAGTACATGAACAACTTGGTGCCAATGGTCGTCGAGCAGACGAATCGTGGCGAGCGCGCCTATGACATTTATTCTCGACTGCTAAAGGAGAGAATTATCTTTCTAGTCGGTCCGGTCCACGACGCGGTGGCGAGCCTGATTTGCGCCCAGCTGTTGTTCCTCGAATCGGAGAACCCGACCAAGGACATCGCGTTTTACATCAACTCGCCGGGCGGCGTGGTAACCTCGGGTTTGGCGATCTATGACACGATGCAATATATCCGGTCGCCGGTTTCGACGGTGTGCATCGGACAGGCAGCGTCTATGGGCTCATTGCTGCTATGCGCCGGGGCCAAAGGCAAACGCTTCTCGCTCCCCAACTCGCGGATCATGATCCATCAGCCCTCGGGTGGTGC
The DNA here is from genome assembly GCA_963777435.1 of uncultured Alphaproteobacteria bacterium. Lineage (GTDB taxonomy): Bacteria > Pseudomonadota > Alphaproteobacteria > ATCC43930 > CGMCC-115725 > AP-15. The sequence goes on along the minus strand of CAVZQT010000001.1, from coordinate 701,602 downwards.
GCAGGGTCAGGCCACCGACATCGAAATCCAGGCGCGCGAGATTCTCGCATTGCGGGCGCGGCTTAATGAGATCTACGTGCGGCACACCGGCCAGCCCCTCGAAGTCATTTCCGCTGCGGTCGAGCGCGACAAGTTTTTGTCGCCGTTCGAAGCAATGGAGTTTGGGCTTGTTGATGAAGTCGTCGAAAGCCGTCCCGGTGGGTTTGAGGAGCGCGCCCGCGCGTAACCCAGCGGACGTTGGATCCGCCTATTATGATTAAGTAGTTGTTGACGCGCTTGGACCCCATATACTCGGCGGATGAGGTGGAGCGTTGCGTTGTTGACCGTAGCGTGGGCAGGCGAGCGCCGTCGGCCCGACAGCCCGGCCGCCGAGCCGGGAAGCAAGGGGCCGCGGAATTCGGGAAGGCGCGGCGGCTGACGACGGAGTGGCGATGACCAAATCCAGCGGTGGCGACTCGAAAAACACCCTTTACTGTTCATTCTGCGGCAAGAGCCAGCACGAAGTCAGAAAGCTGATCGCCGGGCCGACAGTGTTCATCTGCGACGAGTGCGTCGAGCTCTGCATGGACATTATCCGTGAAGAGCACAAGACAACCCTCGTCAAATCGCGCGATGGCGTTCCAGGGCCGCGCGACATCTGCAAGGTCCTCGACGATTATGTGATCGGCCAGGACCATGCCAAGCGGGTGTTGTCGGTTGCGGTGCACAACCACTATAAGCGCTTGGCGCACGGCGCCAAATCGAACGATGTCGAACTCGCGAAATCCAATATCCTGCTGGTGGGCCCGACCGGCTCGGGAAAGACCCTGCTGGCCCAAACTCTCGCGCGCATCATCGACGTGCCATTTACGATGGCCGACGCCACGACGCTGACCGAGGCAGGGTATGTCGGCGAGGATGTCGAGAACATCATTCTGAAACTGCTGCAGGCGGCGGATTACAATGTCGAGCGCGCGCAGCGCGGCATCGTCTATATCGACGAAGTCGACAAGATCTCGCGCAAATCGGACAATCCCTCGATCACCCGGGATGTATCTGGCGAGGGCGTGCAGCAAGCGCTCTTGAAAATCATGGAGGGCACGATCGCTTCGGTCCCGCCGCAGGGCGGGCGCAAGCATCCGCAGCAGGAGTTTTTGCAAGTCGATACGACGAATATCCTGTTTGTCTGCGGCGGCGCCTTTTCAGGGCTGGAAAAGATCATCGCCCAGCGTCGTCAGGGGACCTCGATCGGATTCGGCGCCGAAGTGCGCGGCCCCGACGAGCGCAAGACTGGGGAAATCTTGCGGGATCTCGAGCCTGAGGACCTTCTGAAGTTCGGCCTCATCCCAGAGTTCGTCGGCCGATTGCCGGTGGTGGCGACGCTCGACGACCTCGATGAGGGAGCCCTGGTCGACATACTTACCAAACCAAAAAATGCCCTGGTCAAACAGTACCAGCGGTTATTCGAGATGGAGGACGTTCGTCTCGAACTCAACGAGGAGGCGCTGAAGGCGATTGCCCGCAAGGCGATCCTGCGCAAAACGGGCGCCCGCGGCTTGCGCTCGATCATGGAGGCGATCCTGCTCGAATCCATGTTCGAGCTGCCGAGCCTCGTCGGCGTCAGCGAGATTGTCATAAACCGAGAGGTCGTCGAGGGGCGAACCCAACCGCTTCACATCTACTCCGATCGGCGCGGCGATGTCGGCACCGGCGACTAATCCTGGTGCTGGCTTGGCCGTACACAGCCGAAGGTTACTTGACTGCCGGTGAACCCGGCCCAACCTAGGTACTGGCCTACCCCTACCGGTTCGGCTCGCTCCAGACCGGTCTACGAATAAGAGGGCTCATGACTGAACTTGTGCGCGGCGCGCTCTACCCCGTCCTGCCTCTTCGTGACATCGTCGTCTTTCCGCACATGATCGTGCCGCTCTTTGTCGGCCGCGAAAAATCGGTGCGCGCTCTCGAAGACGTCATGAAGGATGACAAGCAGATCCTGCTCGTGACCCAGAAGAACGCCGCGCAGGACGACCCTTCCACCGATGACATTTATACGGTCGGCACGATCGGCACCGTGCTGCAGCTGCTTAAATTGCCGGATGGTACGGTCAAGGTGCTGGTCGAAGGTGGCCATCGCGCGCGTATTACCGGCTTTGCTGAGAATGACGCTTTCTTCCAGGCACATGCAGACGGCATTCCGGAGAAGGCCGGCGACCGGCAGGAGATGTCGGCGCTAGCGCGCACGGTGGTCTCGCAGTTCGAGCAATATATCAAGCTCAACAAGAAGATTCCGCCCGAGGTGCTGGTTTCGATCAATCAGATCGACGACCCGGCTAAGCTCGCTGACACCGTTGCGTCGCACCTGACGCTGAAAATCCCCGAGAAACAGGAGCTGCTCGAAACCGAAGCGGTCGGCGACCGCCTCGAGAAGGTGTTTGGCCATATGGAGGGCGAGATTGGCGTCCTTCAGGTCGAGAAGCGCATCCGCAATCGCGTCAAACGCCAGATGGAGAAGACGCAGCGCGAGTATTACCTGAACGAACAAATGAAGGCCATCCAGAAGGAGCTCGGTGAGGGCGAGGATGGCCGCGACGAGATGGCCGAGCTGGAGGAGCGGATCAACAAGACCGCCTTCACCAAGGAGGCGCGCGATAAGGCCGTGGCGGAGCTGAAAAAGCTGCGCACGATGAGCCCGATGTCGGCCGAGGCGACAGTTGTCCGCAACTACCTCGATTGGCTGCTGTCGGTTCCTTGGAACAACCGCACCAAAATCAAGCGCGATATCAAGGGTGCCGAAAAGGTGCTCAACGCCGACCATTTCGGGTTGGAGAAGGTTAAGGAGCGGATACTCGAATATCTCGCTGTTCAGCAGCGGATGAAGAAGATGAAGGGGCCGATCCTGTGCCTTGTTGGGGCGCCGGGTGTCGGTAAGACCTCCCTCGGCAAATCGGTCGCCCGCGCTACCGGCCGCAACTTTGTCCGCATGTCTCTTGGCGGCGTTCGAGATGAGGCCGAGATCCGCGGCCACCGCCGGACCTATATCGGCTCGATGCCGGGGAAGGTTCTGCAAGGCATGAAGAAGGCGAAGTCCTCGAACCCACTGTTCCTGCTCGACGAGATCGACAAGCTCGGCGCGGATTGGCGCGGCGATCCGTCTTCGGCGCTGCTCGAAGTGCTCGATCCCGAGCAGAATGGGGCGTTCAACGATCACTATCTCGAAGTCGACTACGACCTATCTGATGTGATGTTCGTTACGACCGCTAACACCTTGCGAATTCCACAGCCATTGCTCGACCGGATGGAGATCATCCGCATCCCCGGCTATACCGAGGACGAAAAGGTCGAAATCGCGCGGCGTCATCTCATTCCCAAGCAGATGGCGGCGCATGGTATTCGCAAGACCGAGTGGAGCATCAGCGAGGACGCTATTCGCGATCTCATCCGCCACTACACGCGCGAAGCCGGTGTTCGCAATCTCGAGCGCGAGATCGCCAATCTGACGCGAAAGGCGATCAAAGACATCCTGATGAAAAAGGCCGAGCGGGTCGCGGTAACGCGGCGCAACTTGGAAAAGTACGCAGGCGTCCGCCGCTTCCGATTTGGTGAGGCCGAGGCTGAGGATTTGGTCGGCGTGACGACCGGTCTTGCCTGGACCGAAGTCGGCGGCGAGTTGCTGACGATCGAGGCTGTGACCTTGCCCGGCAAGGGTCGCGTTACCGCAACCGGGAAGCTTGGGGATGTCATGAAGGAATTGGTCCAGGCCGCCGAAAGCTTTGTCAAATCACGCAGCCACGGCTTTGGCATCCAGCCGTCTATCTTCGAGAAGCGCGACATCCACGTCCACGTGCCCGAGGGAGCGACGCCAAAAGACGGCCCATCGGCGGGGGTTGCCATGGTCACGTCGATCGTCTCGGTGCTGACGGGCATTCCAGTAAAGAGCTCGGTGGCGATGACCGGCGAGATCACGCTTCGTGGCCGGGTGCTGCCGATCGGCGGCGTCAAGGAAAAATTATTGGCAGCGCTCCGCGGCGGTCTCAAGACGGTACTAATCCCGCAGGACAACGAGAAGGACCTCGCCGAGATACCCGATAACGTAAAGCGAGGGTTGAAGATCATAGCGGTAAGGACCGCGGACGAGCTGCTCGCGCACGCGCTGACGGCGCCGCTAACGCCTGTCGCCTGGCCGGATGACGGCGAACCGCCGCCGGTAATTCCCTCCTCTGGCGAAGAACGATCCGGGGTGGTGACTCATTGACAGGACCGTCATAAGGTTGGATTGGACTGTACCGAAATAGGAACAGGGCGGGGAAAGGCCCGTATGGCTGCAAATTGCTCCGGCTTTTCGCCGCCGGGCAATTGACCACAGGCCATATGGGCTCTAAACTGTTCGGCGAACAGGTGCAGGGATCAACCTAGAGATTCGCGGGGGAAAAGCGTGAATAGAAACGAACTCGTCGACGCCGTCGCCAGCAAATCAGAGTTGAGAAAGGCGGAAGCAAGTCGGGCTGTCGATGCCGTCTTCGACGCGATTGCGGAAGCACTCAAAGGCGGCGACGAAGTACGGTTGGTCGGCTTTGGCACTTTTTCGGTGGCCGCTCGCGCGGCGTCGGAAGGACGCAATCCTCGCACCGGTGAAAAAATACAGATTGCCGCTTCGAAACAGCCCAAGTTCAAACCGGGAAAGGGATTGCGCGACTCGCTGAATTGATCGGGTCGAAGGCGAGCGAACGGCGCGGATTGGGCTTCTGGTTCGACCGCCAAGGGCGATTAGCTCAGCTGGCAGAGCATCTCGTTTACACCGAGGGGGTCGGGGGTTCAAATCCCTCATCGCCCACCAAGCAAGATCGTCGATAAGCGCCCAGGAATGCTGCCTTTGGGCGCGAGATACCGGCTTCGAGGGCCACGCTTGACACGGTTTCCGTGGAGAGATAAGGGTGGCGCCCTCGGAAGTCGGGGATGGCCGCCCGATGAAGGGGGCGTAGCTCAGTTGGTTAGAGCGCCGGCCTGTCACGCCGGAGGTCGCGGGTTCGAGCCCCGTCGCTCCCGCCATCGACCGCAAGAAATTCGTTTAGAACTGCGGCGCACCGGTCGCCTGCAAAGGATCTTAACCTATATCAAACATTTAGGCTCTCTGCTCAATCATTGGCAGACAGCATCGCGCAAGGCCGGAGTGTTACGATGGAAGCGCTGCCAAACCTGCTGCGAGACTGGTTTCCGGTCTTGATCTTCCTTGCCATAGCCGGCGCGGTCGCGGTCGCGATGGTGGCGGGCTCGTTCTTGCTGGCGCGCCAGCGGCCCGATAGTGAGAAACTGTCGCCATACGAGTGCGGCTTCGAACCGTTCGAGGATGCGCGTATCCGATTCGATGTGCGCTACTATCTCGTCGCTATTCTATTCATCATTTTCGACCTTGAGGTCGCCTTCTTGTTTCCGTGGGCGGTGTCGCTTGGCGATGTCGGTTTGTTCGGGTTCGGGTCGATGGTCGTGTTTCTCGCCGTACTGACCGTGGGCTTTATCTATGAATGGCGCAAGGGAGCGCTCGAATGGGAGTGAATGATACACCATTTGCCCCGGTGCCGCCCGGTCCAGACCAGGACGTTCTGTTGCGGGCGGCAACGACGGACGTTCACAACCGGGGCTTCATCGTCGCCAAGCTCGATGATCTGATCAACTGGGCGCGCAGCGGCTCGCTATGGCCGCTAACTTTTGGTACGGCGTGCTGCGCGGTCGAGATGATGCATAGTGGTGCCAGCCGTTATGACCTCGACCGTTTTGGCGTGGTCTTCCGCGCCAGCCCGCGCCAAGCCGACGTCATAATCGTAGCCGGTACTCTATGCAACAAAATGGCGCCGGCCTTTCGGAAGATCTATGACCAGATGGCCGAACCGCGCTGGGTCATCTCGATGGGTTCGTGTGCTAACGGTGGCGGTTATTACCATTATTCCTATTCAGTAGTGCGCGGCTGCGACCGTATCGTTCCGGTCGATGTTTATGTGCCCGGCTGCCCGCCGACCGCCGAGGCGTTGCTCTATGGCATTCTGGTGCTGAAGAACAAGATCCGCCGCACCAACAACATCGCCCGTTAGCCAATGCCGATCGAAGATCGCCTGCAGGAACTTGCCAACCACGTCGCGGCGGAATTCCCACAAAAGGTGGGTAGCAACGAAATCAGTCACCGCGAATTGTCGATCCGGGTCGAACGCGATGGGCTTGCCAAGGTTCTGCGTTTCCTGCGTGATGATCCGAAATGCCGCTTTACCATACTGTGCGACATTTGCGGGGCCGACTACCCCGACCGGGTATTGCGCTTCGAGGTCGTCTATAATCTTCTCAGCATGAGTTTAAACCAGCGCATTCGCGTAAAGGTCGCGACCGAAGATACCTCGGCCGTCCCGTCGGCAACCGGACTCTACAGCTGCGCCGGGTGGTGGGAGCGCGAAGCTTGGGACATGTTCGGGATCGTGTTTTCAGATAACCCGGACCTGCGCCGAATCCTGACCGATTACGGTTTCGAGGGGCATCCGCTGCGCAAAGACTTCCCGCTGACCGGATACACTGAGGTGCGTTACGACGAGCAGCAAAAGCGCGTCGTTTACGAGCCGGTGCGGTTGCAGCAGGAGTTTCGGCGGTTCGACTTTCTGTCACCGTGGGAAGGAATGGATAATGTGTTGCCCGGCGACGAGAAGGCCGGTGAAGGCGGGGGTGAGGCTCCGCCCGGAGGTTCACAACCATGAGCGGCGAGAGGTTTGAGCCGGACAACGAACTCGAGGGACCGCCGCGCATCAAGAATTTCCTAATGAATTTTGGGCCGCAGCATCCGGCGGCTCACGGCGTGATGCGCCTTGTGCTCGAAATGGACGGCGAAGTCGTCGAGCGGGCCGACCCGCATATCGGGTTTTTGCATCGCGGCACCGAAAAGCTGATCGAATATAAGACTTACTTGCAAGCAATCCCGTACTTTGACCGTCTCGATTATGTATCGCCGATGTGTCAGGAGCACGCTTTCGCGCTTGCGGTCGAGAAATTGATGGGGATCACGCCGCCGCTGCGAGCGCAATACATTCGTGTCATGTATGCCGAGATTACCCGTATCCTCAATCATCTGATGTGCGTCTGCGCGTTTGGCCTCGACATCGGGGCGCTAACCCCGTTCCTCTGGGGATTTGAGGAGCGCGAACGGCTCATGGAATTCTATGAGCGCGCTTCCGGTGCTCGATTGCACGCCAATTACTTCCGCCCGGGCGGGGTTCATCTCGACCTGCCTTCAGGTTTGGCCGAGGACATCCTGGCGTTTTGCGACAGCTTTCCCAAGACGATCGACGATATCGAGCGGCTTCTGACCGAAAACCGCATCTTTAAAGAGCGCAGCGTCGATATCGGCGTCGTTACCGCCGAGCAGGCTGCCGATTGGGGATTTTCGGGTCCGATGCTGCGCGGCTCCGGAGTGGCCTGGGACCTTCGCCGGGCGCAACCTTACGATGTTTACGACCAGATGGATTTCGACGTGCCGATCGGGCGTAACGGCGATTCCTACGATCGCTATCTGGTGCGCATCGAGGAAATGCGGCAGTCGGTCCGCATCATCAGACAGGCCTTGGCGCAAATGCCTGATGGTCCGGTCAAAGTCAACGATCGCAAGATAGCGCCGCCGCCACGGGCGGAAATGAAGAGCTCGATGGAAGCGCTGATCCATCACTTTAAGCTCTATACCGAGGGCTATCACGTACCGGCTGGTGAGACCTACACCGTAGTCGAAGCTCCGAAGGGCGAGTTCGGGGTATATCTTATCGCCGATGGCACCAACCGGCCCTACCGCTGCAAGATCCGGGCACCGGGTTTCGCGTTTCTACAAGCTGCCGACTTTATGTGCCGGGGACACATGCTGGCCGATGTCGTCGCAATCATCGGCTCGATGGACATTGTTTTCGGCGAGATCGACCGATGAACGCGCGTGGCGAACCTGCGGCTTTCGAGCAGCCAAAGGCCTTTGAATTCACCCCCGACAATCTAAAGCTCGCCGAGAGTCACATCGCCAAGTATCCGAGCGGGCGTCAGGTGAGCGCGGTATTGCCTTTGCTCCATCTGGCGCAGCGGCAATCCGGCGGTTGGCTGCCCCGAGCAGCGATGGATTACGTGGCGCATCTGTTGGGGATGGCGTCGATCCGGGTTTACGAGGTCGCGACCTTTTACACGATGTTCAACCTTGGGCCGGTCGGCCGCTATCTGTTGCAGGCCTGCACAACGACACCGTGCTGGCTGCGCGGTTCGGACGAAATTGTCGCGGCCTGCGAGCGTAAGCTTGGCATCGGGATGGGCGAAACCACCGCCGACGCCCTCTTTACTCTGGTCGAAGTCGAATGTTTGGGCGCCTGCGTCAATGCGCCGGTGCTGCAAGTCAACGACGACTTTTATGAGGACCTCGACGGCCCTAGGACCGAGGCTCTTCTCGACGCGTTTCGCGCCGGCAGCCCACCGCCGCCCGGCTCGGTTATCGGCCGCCACGGCTCCGAGCCCGTCACCGGCCGCACGACTTTGACCGCGCCCGTAGAAGCGGGCGTTTCCGACTCCGAGAGGACATGATGCTCGCCGACAAGGATCGGATCTTTACCAATCTGTACGGCCAGAACGATTGGCGCCTTGCCGGCGCGCGGCGGCGCGGCGACTGGGACGGAACCAAAGAACTGATTCTGAAGGGCCGGGACTGGATCGTCGAGCAAGCCAAGGAATTGGGATTGCGCGGCCGCGGCGGCGCCGGGTTTCCGACTGGGCTCAAATGGTCGTTTATGCCGAAACAAAGCGACCGGCCGACCTACCTCGTCGTCAATGCCGACGAAAGCGAGCCCGGGACCTGCAAGGATCGCGACATTATTCGCAATGATCCGCAAAAGCTGATCGAGGGTGCCCTGCTCGCCTCCGTCGGAATGGGTGTTCACCACTGCTACATCTACATCCGCGGCGAGTTCTACAACGAAGCGGAAAGACTGCAGGCCGGAATCGACGAGGCCTATAGCGCCGGCCTGATTGGACCTGACGCTTGCGGCTCGGGTTATGCCTTTGACCTTTATTTGCACCGCGGCGCCGGGGCTTATATCTGCGGCGAAGAAACCGGGCTCCTCGAAAGCCTCGAGGGTCGTAAGGGGCAGCCGCGGTTGAAGCCGCCGTTCCCGGCGGCCGTCGGGCTCTACGGCTGCCCGACCACGGTCAACAATGTCGAGACGATCGCGGTTGTACCGAGCATTCTACGGCGCGGCGCCGGCTGGTTTGCCGGGATCGGACGGCCAAAGAACAGCGGGACCAAGATTTTCTGCATCTCGGGTCACGTCAACGCGCCGTGCAATGTCGAAGAGGAGATGGGTATCCCACTCAAAGAGCTGATCGACCGCCATTCCGGCGGCGTGCGCGGCGGATGGGATAACCTGCTGGCGATCATTCCCGGCGGCTCTTCGGTGCCGGTGTTGCCCAAATCGGTCTGCGACACAGTTTTGATGGATTTCGACAGTCTGCAGGCGGTCAAGAGCGGGCTTGGCACCGCCGCTGTCATCGTCATGGACAAATCGACCGATATCGTCAAGGCGATCGCCCGGCTTTCCGAGTTCTACAAGCACGAGAGCTGCGGCCAATGCACACCCTGCCGCGAGGGAACCGGCTGGATGTGGCGGGTCATGGAACGCATGGTCGACGGCAACGCCTCGCCGACCGAGATCGACATGCTGCTCGACGTAACCTACGAAGTAGAGGGCCATACTATCTGCGCGCTCGGCGACGCCGCTGCCTGGCCGATCCAAGGCTTGTTCCGCCATTTCCGCCCGGAGGTCGAGCGCCGCATCGAGGCCTATCGCGCGGCGATGATGCCGAAGGCGGCGGAATGAGCTGGTCCCCTAAGAGCTTTTGCGCCGGGATGCGAGTGGCGAATCAGGTTCGATAAGATGCCAAAAGTAACGATCGACGGTAGTGAAATCGAGGTGCCGGCTGGCACGACGATCCTGCAGGCTTGCGAGCTTGCCGGGATCGAAATCCCGCATTTCTGCTTTCACGAGCGGCTGGCGATTGCCGGTAATTGCCGCATGTGTCTGGTCGAGGTTGAGCGCTCGCCAAAGCCGATCGCGTCTTGCGCGATGCCGGTCGCGGACAACATGGTCGTACATACCGAATCGGAGAAGGCCGTCAAGGCGCGCAAAGGCGTCATGGAGTTCCTGCTGATCAACCATCCGCTCGATTGCCCGATTTGCGACCAGGGCGGCGAATGCGATCTGCAGGACCAGGCGATGGCCTACGGATTCGACCGCGGCCGCTTCGAAGAAAACAAGCGTGCGGTGACCGACAAGGATTTTGGGCCACTGGTCGCCACCCACATGACGCGCTGCATTCACTGCACGCGCTGCATCCGATTTCTGACTGAGATCGCCGGGGTCGAGGAACTCGGGGCCACTGGTCGTGGCGAGAACATGGAGATCAGCACCTACATCGAACACGCGCTCGGCTCCGAACTGTCCGCCAACATTATCGATCTGTGCCCGGTCGGCGCGCTGACCTCCAAGCCCTATGCCTTTATCGCGCGCCCGTGGGAGTTGATGAAGGCCGAGTTGGTCGATGTGTTTGATGCGGTCGGCAGCAACATTCGCGTCGATTCGCGCGACGCGCAGGTGTTGCGTGTATTGCCGCGCATCAACGAAGCGATCAACGAGGAGTGGATCTCCGACAAGACGCGATTTGCGATCGACGGCTTGCGCCGGCGGCGCCTCGACCGCCCTTATATCGGCCGCCGCGGCGCGCGAGCCGAAGCCGATTGGCGTGAAGCGCTCGATACGGTCGCCGAGCGGCTAAAGCATATTCCCGGCGAGCGGATTGCCGCAATTGCCGGCGATTTGTGCGACGCCGAAGCAATGTTCGCACTGAAAGAGCTTCTGACCGGGCTCGGGGCGACGAGCCTCGATTGCCGCCAGGACGGGGCGAGGCTCGATCCGCGTTGCCGCGCCGGTTACTTGTTCAATACGACGATCGCCGGAAGCGAGCAGGCCGACATCTGTCTGCTGATCGGCACGAACCCGCGCTGGGAAGCGCCGCTCGTCAACGCCCGCTTGCGCAAGCGCCATTTGCAGGGCGGTTTTGCCGTCGGTGCGATCGGGCCGGCGCTCGATCTAAGTTTTCCGGTCGAAATGCTGGGCGAAGGCGGCCAGACTGTGGGTGCGATCGCGGCTGGCGAGCATCCGTGGTCGGAGAAGCTGCGGGCTGCGAAAAACCCGATGCTGGTGCTGGGACAAGGGGCGCTCGCCCGGCGTGACGGCGCTCAATTGCTGTCAATGGTGCGGGGCATTGCCGAGAGCTGCGGCATGGTTCGCGAGGGATGGAACGGCTTCAACGTCTTGCATTCCGCCGCCGCGCGGATCGCTGGTCTCGATCTCGGCTTTGTCCCGGGGCCGGGGGGCCGCGATGTGGCCGGCATTCTTGAAGGCTGCCGGTCGGGGCAGATCGAGCTGCTGTACCTGCTCGGCGCCGATGAAATCGATACCGACGATCTCGGAAACGCGTTTGTCGTGTATCAAGGTCACCATGGCGATCGCGGTGCATACCGCGCCGATGTGATCCTGCCGGGCGCCGCCTACACCGAAAAGGATGGAATCTACGTTAATACCGAGGGGCGGCCACAGCTTGGCAGGCGCGCGATATTCCCGCCCGGAGAAGCGCGCGAGGATTGGAAAATAATCCGCGCGCTATCCGGCGCGGCCGGCCAGCCACTGCGCTATGATAATTTGGCGGAACTGCGGCGCCGCTTGCGCGACGCGTATCCGACTTTTTCCGCCCTCGACCAGGTGACGCCGGCAGCATGGGGCGAGTTCGGCCAGCCCGGCCCAGTCGATCCGGCGCCGTTGACTTATCCGATCAAGGATTTCTACCGCACCGACCCGATCAGTCGAGCAAGCGTGACGATGGCCGAGTGCAGCGACACCTTCCTCCTCCGTCACGGCGATCTGCTGGCGCAAACGGGCACTCATGGATAGCTTTTGGAACAGCTATGCCGGAGTCACGATCATCACTGTAGGTGAGGTGATCGCGGTCATTGTGCCGTTATTGATTGCGGTCGCTTACCTGACCTATTTCGAACGCAAGGTGTTGGCGTACTCGCAGTTGCGCAAGGGGCCAAATGTCGTTGGCCCGTTTGGATTGCTGCAGCCTTTCGCCGATGGGCTTAAACTGCTGATCAAGGAGACAATCGTCCCGAGCGGCGCCAACCGCCTCGTGTTTATCGCGGCACCGGTCGTAACCTTTACACTGAGCCTCGTCGCCTGGGCGGTGATCCCGTTTGACGCCGGAACGGTCGTTGCGAACATCAATGTCGGCATCCTTTATCTGTTCGCGATCAGCTCGCTCGGCGTCTATGGCATCATCCTTGCCGGCTGGGCTTCAAACTCGCGCTATGCCTTTTTGGGCGCGTTGCGCTCGGCAGCCCAGATGGTGTCCTACGAAGTCGCGATCGGCTTTGTCCTGGTGACCGTGTTGCTGTGCGTCGGTTCATTGAACCTGAGCGATGTCGTCGAGGCGCAGCGTCATGTCTGGTTTGTGCTGCCCCTGTTGCCGATGGCGGTGATTTTCTTCATCTCCGGGCTCGCGGAGACCAACCGCGCGCCGTTCGACGTCGTCGAAGGCGAGACCGAACTGGTGGCCGGCTATTTCGTCGAATATTCGGCGATGGCATTTGCGCTCTTCTATCTGGGCGAATACGCCAACATGATCCTGATGAGCGCGATGACGAGCGTCCTGTTTCTCGGAGGCTGGCTGGCGCCGTTCGGGGTGCCGCCATTCACCTGGATCCCCGGCTGGATCTGGTTTTTCGCCAAGATCGCGCTTGTCCTGTTTGGTTTCCTATGGGTGCGCGCCACCTTTCCGAGGTTTCGTTATGACCAGCTGATGCGGCTCGGCTGGAAAGTGTTTCTGCCGTTTTCACTGTTTTGGCTGGTGCTGACCGCAGGGGTGCTGGTCGCGACCGGCTGGCTGCCGGTACATTGAGCCCCGATCGAAGTAAAGGAGCCGAGAGATGGCTTTGACGGCGCGCAGTCTGCTGCTGAGCGAACTGCTATCGGGCATGGCGCTAACCCTGCGCTACATGTTCAAGGGTTCGGTTACGGTCAACTACCCTTACGAGAAAGGCCCGTTGAGCACTCGGTTCCGCGGCGAGCACGCTCTGCGCCGCTATCCCAACGGCGAGGAGCGCTGCATTGCCTGCAAATTGTGCGAGGCAATCTGCCCGGCATTGGCGATCACAATCGACGCCGAACCCCGCGAGGACGGCAGCCGGCGCACGACTCGCTACGACATCGACATGACAAAATGCATCTATTGCGGTTTTTGTCAGGAAGCTTGTCCGGTCGACGCAATCGTCGAGGGCCCGAACTTTGAATTCTCGACCGAGACCCGCGAAGAGTTGTTCTACGACAAGCAAAAATTGCTTGATAACGGTGATCGCTGGGAAGCCGAGATCGCCAAGAATCTCGCTCTCGACGCCCCTTATCGCTGACGATGACCGGAAACTTCGGGTCCGCCCTCCCCTATTCAGGCGGTAACGCTGCGCGTACCTCCACCGCACTACGGGTCAAGCGTCCTGCAGTGGTTGAGGGATAGCGATGATCCTGCATGCGATCCTATTCTATCTCTTTGCCGTTGGCGCCGTCGCGGCCGGCGTGATGGTCGTGGCCGCCCTTAATCCGGTACATTCGGTCCTGTTTCTGATCCTCGCCTTTTTCAATACGGCGGCGCTGTTCGTTCTGATCGGCGCTGAGTTTCTGGCGATGGTTCTCGTCATCGTTTATGTCGGCGCCGTGGCGGTGCTGTTCCTCTTTGTCGTGATGATGCTCGACATCGATTTTGCCGAACTGCGCAGCGGTTTTGTCCGCTACCTCCCGGTCGGCGCTCTGGTCGGGATGATTTTGCTCGCCGAGCTGATTTTGATCTCGGTCAGCTGGGCATTGGCGCCAGCCGGAACCGTGGTCGGTGCGGTGGCCCCGAGCGGCGCCGCTGTGATCAGCAACACACGCGCTCTCGGCGATGTCCTCTACACGCGCTACCTGTTCCCGTTTCAAGTAGCCGGGCTCATCCTATTGGTGGCGATGATCGGGGCGATTGTACTGACCTTGCGCCATCGCGCCGATGTCCGCCGGCAATCGATTGAGGCCCAGTTGGCACGCACACGGGCACAATCGGTCGAGGTCGTCAAAGTACCTGTCGGCGAGAGGGTGTGATGGCGATCGGCCTAACCCATTACCTGACTGTCGGCGCAATCCTCTTCACGCTCGGAATCTTCGGTATCTTTTTGAACCGCAAGAACGTCATCGTGATTTTGATGTCGATCGAGCTGATGCTGCTCGCGGTCAACATCAATCTCGTCGCCTTCTCGGTATTCGGCAACAACCTAATCGGCCAGGTGTTCGCGATGTTCGTGCTGACCGTGGCGGCGGCCGAGGCAGCGATCGGGCTCGCCATTCTCGTCGTCTACTTCCGCAACCGCGGCACGATCCGGGTCGAAGACATCAATATGATGAGAGGCTGAAGCGCCGGCTCGATCTAAGGGGTGGGATCGTGACGGCATATCGGGTATGCCTGCCTGGGGCCGTGCCGAACCTGGCATGATCGAGTCCATTACCGGCTTAGAGGCGTGGGGGATGAGGTAGTGGCGCTCGCCGTGGTTTTCCTGCCGCTGATCGCGGCGATCATCGCCGGATTCTTTGGCCGAGCGATTGGCGACCGCGGCTCGCAGTTGGTCACCTGCGCGGCACTGCTGTTGTCCGCGGCCCTCGGGATCATCGTGTTTCGCGACATCCTCTCGATGCCCGAGCCCGAGATAATACCATTGTTCAAATGGATCGTGGCCGGCGGGGTCGGCGTGACCTGGTCAATCCGGCTCGACACGTTGAGCGGTGTGATGATCGTCGTGGTTACGGTCGTCTCATCGATGGTCCATGTGTACTCGATCGGCTACATGGCGGAGGACAAATCGATCCCCCGCTTTATGGCTTATCTGAGCCTGTTCACCTTCTTTATGCTGGCTCTGATCACCTCGAACGACTTTCTGCAGCTGTTTTTCGGCTGGGAAGGCGTCGGCCTGATGTCGTATCTGCTGATCGGTTTTTGGTACGATCGGCCTTCCGCCAATGCTGCGGCGATCAAGGCCTTTATTGTCAACCGAATTGGCGATTTCGGCTTTTCGCTGGGCATTTTTGCCGTCTTTGTCATTTTCGGCACGCTGAATTTTCCCGAGGTCTTCGCTCATGCGCCGAAAGCCGTCGGCACGACGATGGATTTCCTCGGCTGGCGGGTCGATTCGCTGACCCTCGCCTGCATTCTGCTATTTATCGGCGCCATGGGGAAATCGGCGCAGATACCGCTCCATACTTGGCTGCCGGATGCGATGGAGGGACCGACCCCGGTTTCCGCATTGATCCACGCGGCGACCATGGTCACAGCCGGCGTTTTCATGGTGGCGCGCTTGTCACCGCTGTTCGAGTATTCCGCGACGGCCCTTGTCGTCGTCGGCGTGATTGGCGCCACGACCGCGGTTTTCGCCGCGAGCGTCGGTATGGCGCAGAACGACATCAAGAAAGTTGTCGCCTATTCGACCTGCAGCCAGCTCGGCTACATGTTCATAGCCGCCGGCGTGTCGGCCTATCAGGCCAGCGTGTTCCATCTCTTCACCCACGCTTTTTTCAAAGGCCTGCTGTTTTTGTGCTGTGGGTCGGTAATACACGCGATGGGCGGCGAACAGGATATGCGCCGCATGGGCGGGTTATGGCGCAAAACCCCGTGGACCTACGTAACGATGTGGGTTGGTGCGCTGTCATTGAGCGGCATCCCGCCCTTTTCCGGTTATTGGTCAAAGGACACGATCCTCGACGCCGCCTGGGCGTCCGGATCGGCGGTCGGCCGCTATGGCTGGGTGCTCGGCACCGTCGCAGCTTTCATGACCGCTTTCTACATAGCGCGGGTCATGTTTATGACGTTTCACGGCGAGCCCCGCGCCGGCCACGAAATCATGCACCACGCGCATGAGAGCCCGTGGGTCATGCGGATTCCGCTGATCGTCTTGGCGATCGGGGCCGCGGTTTTGGGTGGCCTCCTCGACGGCGACTTCATCGGCCAAGGGCGTGGAAATTTTTGGAAGGCGGCCATCTTTGTCCTGCCCGGACATAACGCACTGTCCGAAGCAGAGGGAATACCGGGAATCATCCGCTGGCTGCCGTTCCTGTGTGGCGTCGGCGGTATTGGCACCGCCTATTACTTCTACATTGTGAACCCGCAACTTCCAATGCGCCTCGCCCAACAATACCGCATGATCTACCTGTTTTTGTTGAACAAGTGGTACTTTGACGAACTCTACGACCACATCGCGGTGCGTCCGGCTATGGCAACGGGCGAGGGATTGTGGAAGGGCGGCGACCAGACCGTGATCGATGGGCTCGGCCCTAATGGGGTGGCGGCCATGACCCGTGATTTGGCGCGTCAGGCGAGCCGGCTGCAGAGCGGCTATCTCTATCACTACGCCTTTGTGATGCTGATCGGGCTGGTCGGGTTCGTTACCTGGTACCTGCTCTACGCGCGTTGAGCTGAGGGGATTGGCGTGACCCATTGGCCCCTGCTCTCGCTGGTAACATTTTTGCCGCTGGTCGGCGCGTTCTTTATCCTGATCGCGCGAGGGGACGCGGCAGTGGTGGCCCGCAACGCCCGGTATATCGCGTTGTGGACCTCGCTGATTGTCTTTGCCCTGTCGCTGGTGCTGTGGCTCGACTTTGATCCAACCACAGCGGATTTCCAGTTCGTCGAGCGTACGAAATGGATCACCCTCGGTGGGGTAACGATCAGTTACCACATGGGGATCGACGGCATCTCGCTGTTTTTTATTATTCTTTCGACACTATTGACGGTGGCATCGGTTTTATCGAGCTGGGTGGTGATCAGGGTCCAGGTCAGGGAGTACATGATCGCTTTCCTGGTTCTCGAAACATTGATGGTCGGCATCTTTTGTGCGCTTGACTTTATTGTATTCTATGTATTTTTCGAGGGCGTGCTGGTTCCGATGTTTCTGATTATCGGCATTTGGGGCGCCGATAATCGGATCTATTCCGCGTTCAAGTTTTTTCTCTATACGTTACTCGGCTCAGTGCTGATGCTGTTGGCGATTCTCGCGATCTATTTGCAGACCGGATCGACCGACATCGAGTACGCTTTGAACCACGCCGGCCTGTTTTCGCCCGCTCTGCAGCGGTGGTTGTGGCTCGCTTTCTTCGCCTCGTTCGCGATCAAAGTCCCGATGTGGCCAGTGCATACCTGGCTTCCCGACGCGCATGTCGAGGCGCCAACGGCGGGCTCGGTGATTTTGGCGGGCATTCTATTGAAGCTGGGTGGCTATGGGTTCATCCGCTTCTCACTGCCGATGTTTCCGCTCGCGTCGCATTATTTCACGCCGCTGATCTTTGTCTTGAGCGCGGTCGCGGTGATTTACACCTCGCTGGTGGCGCTCGCCCAGACCGACATGAAGAAGCTGATTGCCTATTCGTCGATCGCCCATATGGGCTTTGTCACGATGGGCACGTTTGCGATGACCCAGGAGGCGGTGCAGGGCGCGGTAATCCAGATGCTGAGCCATGGGCTTGTCTCGGGTGCCCTGTTTTTGTGCGTCGGGGTGCTTTATGACCGGCTGCACACGCACGAAATTGCGCGGTTTGGCGGCTTGGTCGAGCGCATGCCGGCCTACGCGTTTGTCTTCATGGTCTTCACTTTGGCGTCGATCGGATTGCCCGGAACCAGCGGCTTTGTCGGCGAGTTCCTGATCCTGCTCGGCACGTTCAGGGTCAGCACGCTCGAATGCTTCCTTGCGGCAACGGCACTGTTCCTTGCCCCAGCTTACATGCTGTATCTCTACCGGCGCGTCATATTCGGCACACTGACCCGCGCTGATTTGCGCGGTATTCTCGATTTGAGTTTGCGGGAAAAGGCAATCTTCGCGCCATTGATCCTGGTGGTGTTGTGGATGGGAATTTACCCGAGCTCCTTCCTGCGCCCGATCCAGGCATCGGTCAATCACGTCGTCGAACAGGTAACCGCCGCCACCAATGCCGCGGGCCTGCGCCACGCGGCCCTGCCCTAGGGAGGTGCGGATGGCCCATTTCGCCTTCCCCGACATCGCTCCGGCGGTCCCGGAGATTGTCCTCGCCGTTCTGGCAATGGCGCTGCTGATATTGGGCGCCTTTCGCGGTGAGCGATCGACGCAGCTCATATCCTGGCTCGCGATCGCCGCGCTCGCCGTTGTGTTCATAGTTGAAATCGCGGCCGGCGGTGAACGTCGCGTCGGCTTTTACGGCACGTTCGTCAACGACGCCTTTGCGCTCTTTATGAAGTCGCTGGTGCTGATCGGCTCAGCCCTTGCTATCCTGATGAGCTTTCAATACAACGAAGAAGAAAGGATCGCGCGCTTCGAATTTCCTATTCTCGTCATGCTGTCGACCACCGGCATGATGGTAATGATATCGGCGAACGACCTGATTATCCTTTATCTCGGTCTCGAATTACAGAATCTAGCGCTCTATGTGACCGCGAGTTTCAATCGAGATTCATCTCGGTCGAGCGAGGCCGGACTAAAATACTTTGTTTTGGGCGCTCTGTCTTCTGGGATCCTGCTCTATGGTATTTCGCTCGTCTACGGATTTGCGGGCACCACCGGCTTCGTTGATCTATTGCATCTCTTCACCGGAAATGCGCCGGTATCGCAAGGCGTAATCGTCGGGCTAGCCTTCGTCGTTGCTGGTTTGGCCTTTAAGATTTCGGCAGTGCCGTTTCATATGTGGACACCCGATGTCTACGAGGGCGCGCCGACGCCGGTCAGCGCATTTTTCGCCGTCGCCCCAAAGCTTGCGGCGTTCGCGTTATTTATCCGCGTCATGATCGATCCGTTCGGTCCATTGATCGGCGAGTGGCGCCAGATCATTGTCTTTATCTCGATCGCTTCGATGATTCTCGGCTCGGTCGCCGCGGTCGCTCAACGCAACATCAAGCGCCTGATGGCTTACAGCTCGATCGGCCATGTCGGCTATGCGCTGATCGGGCTCGCCGCCGGAACCGCGGCTGGGATCCGCGGCATACTCGTCTATCTCGCAATCTATCTGGTGATGACCGTCGGCACCTGGGCGGTTATCCTTTGTATGCGGCGGCAGGGCCGGGCGCTCGAGGAGATCGCCGATCTCTCCGGGTTGTCGCGCACCCATCCAAGCCTGGCGCTCGCATTGGCGATTTTCATGTTCTCTCTGGCAGGATTGCCGCCGACTGCTGGCTTTTTTGGAAAGCTCTATATTTTCCTCGCGGCGATCGACGCCCATCTTACGGGGCTGGCGGTGATCGGCGTCGTTACCAGCGTCATCGGCGCGTTTTATTATTTTCGCGTCGTCAAGGTCATGTATTTCGATGATCCGGTGGGGGCCTTCGACACACCGTTTGCCGGCGAGCTGAAAGGTGTCGTCGTGGTCACAGCGCTGGTAACCCTGCTGTTCTTTCTGGTGCCGGGCCCGGTCATCGGCGGCGCTGAAGTCGCCGCTGCCTCATTGTTTGCGCGATGACAGTGTCGCCGCCGCTGCTCCCGGCGGCGTATCGGCTGATTGTGCGCGAGACCGTCGCCAGCACCAATGATGAAGCCAAAGAACTCGCCCGCACGGGAGCCGCGGAAGGAACAATCGTTTGCGGGTTGCAGCAGACCGCCGGACGCGGCCGCCGCGGCCGCTATTGGTCCTCGCCGCCCGGTAATCTTTATGCCTCGATCATCTTGCGCCCAGCCTGCGCGCTTGAAGCTGCGGCGCAGCTCGCCTTTGTCGCGGCCTTGGGCGTCGGTCAGGCGCTGTCGGAGCTGGCCCCTGCCCTCCCCTCGATCGCCTACAAATGGCCGAACGATGTGCTGGCGGGAGGAAGCAAAATCGCCGGCATCCTGCTCGAATCGGAAACCGGCGAGAACGGGAGTTTAGCCTTTGTGATCGTCGGCATCGGGGTTAATCTCGCTTCGGCGCCCCTCGACACCGAGTTTCCGGCGACGTCGCTCGGCGCTGAAGGAATGCCGGCGCCGCCGCCGGAAACGGCGTTGGCAGCGTTTGCCCGGCATTTCCAGTCTTGGACGCAGCGCTGGCGTGAAGAGGGGTTTGGCCCGGTGCGCGATGCCTGGCGGGCGCGCGCCTTCGCGCTGGGCGAGCCAATTCGGGTCCGGCTCGACACCGCGACCTTGCACGGAAGATTTGTTGACATAGATCAACGGGGAGTGCTGCTGCTGGAGGTTCGGGGCGAGCAGCGGCGGATTTCGGCCGGCGACGTGTTCCCGGCACGTTAGCGAGGCCAGATGCTGCTCGCGGTCAACGCCAATAACACGAATACGGTGTTTGCCGTGTGGGATGGCGTGCGCTTGACCGGCAAGTGGCGCGCCGCAACCGACGCGCGCCGTACTGCCGACGAATATGTCGTTTGGCTTGATCATCTCCTCGGGCTCCACGGCCTATCGCGAAGCATGATCGATGGTACGATCATCGCCAGCGTCGTCCCCGAAGCGAACTTCAACTTGCGCCGGCTGTGCCGCGAATATTGCCACAGCGAACCGCAAGTCGTCGGGGATGCGGGGCTTGCGATCGGCGCTCGCTCTCTGGTCGATCGGCCGGAGGAGGTCGGCGCCGACCGCCTTGTCAATACGGTGGCGGCGCATGAACGCTACAAGGGGCCCCTGATCGTGGTCGATTTCGGGACCGCTACGACCTTCGATGTGGTCGATCCCGAGGGCAATTATCGCGGCGGCGTGATCGCACCCGGCATCAACCTATCATTGCAAGCGCTGGCGATGGCCGCGGCGAAGCTGCCCAGCGTGCCGATTGCTCGTACCGAGAAAGTTATCGGCACCAGCACGGTGGCGTGCATGCAGTCGGGCATCTTTTGGGGTTATGTCGGGCTGATCGAGGGGCTGGTGCGGCGCATCCGCCACGAACGTGGCGAAGCGATGGGGGTGGTGGCGACCGGAGGCCTGGCGCCGCTATTTGACGGCGCGACTGATGTCATCGACTCGGTCGACCCGGATCTGACCTTGTGGGGGCTATGCCTGATACATCAAAGAAACCGCAATAAATGAACGATCTCCCGTTTCAGTCGTCGGTTCGCTCCGGTGGTGATGATCCGAACGCGTTGCTTTTCGTGGCGCTCGGCGGCGCTAACGAGATTGGGATGAACCTCAATCTCTACGGCATCGCCGGCCAGTGGCTGATTGTCGACTGCGGCGTGACCTTTGGCGACGATTCGCAGCCGGGAACTCGAGGTCGTCATGCCCGACCCGAGCTTTATCGCCGAGCGCCGCGACCGCCTGCTTGGGATTGTCGCGACGCATGCCCATGAAGACCACATCGGCGCGATCCCCTATTTGTGGACGCAGTTGCGCTGCCCGGTATGGGCGACGCCGTTTACGGCCTCGGTGCTGCGGGCCAAACTGGTCGAGGCCGGTCTGGCGGATAAAGTTCGGCTCAATATAGTCCCGATGTCTGGCCGATTTTCGATCGGGCCGTTTGATCTCGAATTGGTGACCCTGACCCATTCGATCCCGGAGCCGAACGCGGTCGTGCTGCGCACCGCGGCCGGGACCGTATTGCATACCGGCGATTGGAAACTTGATCCCGACCCGTTGATCGGGCTGCCGGTCGACGAGGACGCGCTGCGCCGCCTTGGCGACGAGGGCGTGCTCGCAATGATCTGCGACTCGACCAATGCGCTACGGCCGGGCACCTCCGGCTCGGAAGCTGATCTGCGCAAATCGCTGACCGAATTGGTCGGGCGCTACGATGCGCGGGTTGCGGTCGCTTGCTTCGCATCGAATGTCGCGCGCCTTGAAACCATCGCGCACGCCGCTGCGGCCCACGGCCGCGACGTGGCATTGGTCGGCCGCTCGTTGTGGCGGATCGACAAGGCCGCGCGGGAAAATGGCTATCTATCCGATCTGCCGCGCTTCCTGCCCGAGGAAGAAGCCGCCTACATCCCGCGTGACCGCATTTTGATGATCTGCACCGGCAGTCAAGGCGAACCGCGCTCGGCATTGGCCCGCATTGCCCGCGACGACCATCCCAATGTCGAGCTCGAGACCGGCGACGCCGTGATTTTTTCCTCACGGATCATCCCCGGAAACGAAAAGGCGATCGGCCGCTTGCAGAACGAGCTCGCTCGCCTCGGTGTCGAGATCGTCACCGAACTCGATCATTTCGTGCATGTGTCCGGCCACCCGGCTCGCGAAGAGCTGGTCCGCATGTACCAGATGATTCGGCCGAAAGTGGCGATTCCGGTACATGGCGAGGCGCGCCATTTGATGGCCAATGCCGCGATCGCCGGCGAGTGCCAGATCCCGCAATCGCTGGTGATCGAAAATGGCGACCTTGTCCGGCTCGGCTTATCGAGCGCGGCGATCGTCGATGAAGTCCCGGTCGGCAGACTGACGAGCGACGGCAAGAGCTTGCTGCCGCTTGACGGTTCGGCGCTGAAGGATCGGCGCCGCGTCATGTTCAACGGCAGCGTCGTCGCGACCTTGGTTCTCAATGCCCAGGGTAGACTTGCAGCGGCGCCGGCAATCACCGTGATCGGTTTGGTCGAGCCGGAAGCCGCGCAGCAGGCGGTCCCGTTTTTGCGGACTGCGATCGAGCGGGCTCTCGATGAGTTGTCGCCGGCGGCGCGGCGCGATGATGACGTTGTCGGCGAAGCGGCCCGGCGTGTTCTGCGGCGCGCGCTCAACGAGCGCTTTGGCAAGCGCTCGTTGGTCGAGATCCAGGTGGTAAGGGTTTGAGCTTCGATGTCCGAACGGGTCATTAAGTAGTGGAGAAGGAAAGGTGATCGGCAAGCTCAACCATGTCGCGATCGTCGTTCCCGACCTGACGGCCGCCAGCAGCGTCTATCACAACGCGTTGGGCGCCCGGTGTCGGCGCCACGGTCTTTGCCGGAGCACGGCGTGCGCGTGGTCTTTGTGGAACTGCCCAACACCAAGATCGAACTGCTCGAACCGCTAGGCGACGCCTCGCCGGTGTCCAGCTTTCTCGACCGCAATCCCGCGGGCGGGATGCATCATCTATGCTACGAGGTCGACGACATTACTGCCGCCCGCGATCGTCTGTGTGCCGAGGGCGCTCGCGTGCTCGGCGATGGTGAACCGCGGCTCGGCGCTCATGACAAGCCGGTATTGTTCCTGCACCCAAAGGATTTCTGCGGCACATTGATTGAGTTGGAGCAAGTCTAGGCCGATCCGATCCCAACTCCGTGTGATGAACTGGTTTACCGGCCTCATTCTCTACGTTCTCGTGTGGTGGGTGACGCTGTTCGCGGTCCTCCCATTATGGGTCGTGCCCACCGAACCCGGTGAAATCGGGCACGCCGCGGGCGCCCCGAAACAGCCGCGTCTGATG
Organism: uncultured Alphaproteobacteria bacterium; assembly: GCA_963777435.1. Lineage (GTDB taxonomy): Bacteria > Pseudomonadota > Alphaproteobacteria > ATCC43930 > CGMCC-115725 > AP-15. Next base: position 678,191 of record CAVZQT010000001.1, on the reverse strand, counting down.
CGCAAGGCGCTGGTCACATCCGCCGTCGCCAGCGTCATTTGGGTCGTGATCTATGCGCTGGTGCGCTCTCCCTGGCTGAGCTTCCGCGGGTCGTGACATGAGCGCCGCCTATTGCCGGGCCGCACCCGGGCATCCGGTCCATGCCGCCTATCACGATCTCGAATATGGCTTCCCATCGAGCGATGAGCGGGTCCTGTTCGAACGGCTGGTGCTCGAGATCAATCAGGCGGGGCTGTCCTGGCTGACGATTTTGAACAAACGCGCGGCGCTTCGAGCCGCCTATCGCGATTTCTATGTCGACAGGGTTGCAGCGTTTGACGCGGAGGACATTTCGCGGCTGCTCGGCGATCCCGGGATCGTGCGCAATCGGCTCAAAATCGAGGCTGCAATCGACAACGCACAGCGCATCCAGGAGCTGCGCCGATCGCATGGTTCGTTCGCGCTTTGGCTCGACGCTCATCATCCGCGCGCGGTGGCGGAATGGACCAAATTGTTTCGCCAAACCTTCCGCTTTACCGGCGGGCAAATCGTTAACGAGTTTTTGATGAGTTTCGGATATCTGCCCGGGGCGCACGAACCGGATTGCCCGGCCTATGCGCGGGTTGCGTCATTGTCGCCGCCCTGGATGCGGGCTGCAGCAAACTGATCCGTAATCGAAAAATGAGTATTTGACCGTGGCGGCAACATCTTGCTACCGAGAAGCTGCCTATCTGCTCATCACCTCGGCGATCAACGCTACCCTGGCTTCGGAAGCGCAACGCCGCGGCTGATTCCGTGAACGTCAGTTTTGAGGTGTATCTGATGCTGTTGCGGGAAAAGTATCTCAAAATCTTGTGTGGGATGCTTCCAGCTGGCGCGGTTGGCGTGTCGGTAATGCTGGGGAGCGCGACGCCGGCCGTCGCCGATCAGGATCCGGCGCACAGCCAGCCCCCAGCGGCCGGGCCGAGCCGGGTGTCCGACCGACTCGCTGCGATTCGCGACGCCGTCTCCGCGATCGACCATCCGCAAGCCTCACAAGCCGGCGAGCAGGTCGCTTGGTGGGCGTGGCGAAATGGCGGCGGTGGCTGGCGCAATGGCGGTGCAGCCTGGGGCAATGGTGGCTGGCGTAACGGCGGCTGGCGTAACGGTGGTTGGCGAAACGGCCCGTGGAACAATTTCTGGCGAAATTTTTAGAGCCCTAATGCCGATATCGGGCTCGCATATGTCGCAAGCTCCCGGCTGGGGTAGCTTCTGTTGGTCGAGATGACCCGGTCGTACTGACGGATCGAGAGGTCGAATTGATGTCATTGCAGCGCAAATACGTAAAAATCCTGTCGGCAATGGCCCCGCTTGGAGCCGCTGGGGTTTCACTGCTGCTGGGCTCGACAACGCCGGTTGCGGCCAGTCCGGAACCCGCCAGTTCCGAGCCACAAGCCGCTCGGGAGGCTCGCGTGGCCGAGCGGCTCGCCGCGATTCGCGACGCCGTTTCGACAGTCACGGGTCACGAAGCCGTCCCCAATGGCCAAGACTTAAGCAAGCTGCGGCTGGCCTGGGGCAATTGGTGGCGCAACGGGGGCTGGCGCCCGTGGGGCTGGGGGTGGCCGAATTGGAACAACTGGCGTAACTGGAACAACTGGCCCAATTGGTGGCGTAACTGGTGATCATGTAACGCCAGTAACCATTTGCGTGGGTAAAGTTGTGCCGACCATTCAATTGCTGGTGGTCCAGCCGACGCCGTTTTGCAACATCGATTGCAAATACTGCTATTTGCCGAACCGGACATCGAAAGCGGTCGTCAGCTCCGACACCTTGCGCAATTTGTTCTCGCAGGTCTTTGCCTCGGGATGGTTTGGTGACGTGCTCTCCGTCGTCTGGCACGCCGGCGAGCCGATGATCCTGCCCATTGCCTTTTACCGGGAAGCTTTTGCTCTAGTTGAGGCTTTACGGCCGGCACACCTGGATGTTGTTCATTCGTTTCAGACCAACGGAACCTTGATCGACGAGGCGTGGTGCGAGTTCTTTGCCGAAGCGGAGGTCAACCTCGGCGTCAGCATCGACGGTCCGCGCCAATTTCATGACAAAAACCGATTGACGCGATCCGGCCGCGGCACCTTCGATCGGACGATCGCCGGCATCCGTCTGCTGCGTCGGCACAATCTGCCGTTTCATGTGATCTCGGTTCTCAGCCCGGCCAGCATGGCCGCAGCCCGTGAGATGTTCGACTTCTACGTCGAGGAAGGGATCGAGCGGGTTTGCTTCAACGTCGAGGAATCCGAGGGCGATCACCTATCGGACTCTTTCGCCGACAGCGGCATCGAGGCCGCTTACTATCGGTTTCTTGGCGAATTCTGGCGCTTGTCGGCCACCGCACCCGGCAAGATCACCTTCGTGCGAGAAATCGAGACGGCGCTGCACCAGGTCATTCGACCCGAGGAGGCGCCCTTTCGCAACCAGCTGATCGAACCTTTTGCGATTACCAGCATGGATTGCACAGGCAACATTGCCACCTTCTCGCCGGAGTTGCTCGGCCTCAAAAACCTCGCCTATAACGATTTCGTGCTCGGCAACATCAACCGAGACAACCTTGAGGATTTACCGGACAGCCCTGTCCTGGCCCGCATGCTGGCCGATATTGGCGCTGGCGTGGCAATGTGCCGCGACCAGTGCGAATACTTTTCAGTATGCGGCGGTGGCGAGCCGGTCAACAAGCTGGCGGAAAATGGCAGTTTCGTCAGCACTGAAACCGCATATTGCCGGGTGACCAAAATGCGGGCGACCGATCTGATCCTAGATACGCTCGACCGGGTCCCAACCGATGACGCCTGTGATGCGCTTGCCTGTGCGAACGTGCTCGGGGGCGGACAGACCGAGGTGGCGGACAGCTGCGAGACAACACGATCGATTCGGAGGACAGCATGAATAATGCATGGCGCTGGTTGGGCATGCTCGCGTTAGGTGCGATGGTACAGGGAGGGCTGGCTGGGCTCGCGTTAGCTCAAGGCACGTCTGGAACTCCGCCCGCCGCCGCCGCTGCCGCAGCACCAGAAGGTTACCAGGGCGGTGATTTCGAGCAGTCGGTGGTGACGTCGCCAACCGAGGCCGAACCTGGAACCGAACTACCCGTCCTCTATGTCACCGGCATCGAGATAATCCGCAGCCAAACCTCACCGCCGATCGACATCGTACGGGTCACCGGCCTCGCCGGCTCGCAAGGCTGGAGCTCGCCGCAACTGGTCCCCACCTATGTTGGCAAGCCTCTCGACGGCATTCTCGACCTGCAGTTTATCGCGACAATGCCGTTGCAAACCGAACCCGCTACCGGGTTCTTTCCGGTGAGCGCCGTGTTCCCGCTGGAAGAAGGCCACGCTTTCAGGGGGGTGCGGGTACGTGGCTCGGAAAATGCGATCGAAATCGATCAAATCCCCGGTGTCAAAACCGTGCAGATCCAGGTGAACGACTGCCGCGATTGCGTCGGCAAGAAGCTTGCTGAGCGCGGTCAGGCTGCGCCCGGAACGCCCGGAGTTGTTCGCCAGGAGGATCTCCCCAAGATCCTCCGCTGGATTCCGTCGGATCGCGGGATCCGCGGCATCACTCATGACCCCAACCGTCTGAACCTGCTGCTTGGCTCCGACAACACAATCATTGCCGCCTATTGGGAGTAACCTTGGCAGCGCGCCCCGCACCGCCGCGATATCTCATCGGGCCCTGCACGTGGCTTCCGCCGCTTTTCGATCCTTACGCCGCGTGATCATTGCGGCGGTGGCGGCAACGCTGATCGCCGCGATCCCGAGCGCTACGCGGGCTGGGTCGTTTGTCGCGGGGGACATCGGCGCGCTTGACCACATCGCTTTCGCCGTTGACGGGGCAGAATTGAGCCATGGGCGGAACCCGAACATGTGGCGCATCGAGCCGGAGGGCCCACAGGGTCCGATGCAGGTTTCGGCAGCCGCAGCCGAGGATGTCGGCGGCGGCAATAGGTTCGACATCATGGAGAACCGAGCGCTCGGCAGGGCCTATCTTGCGCATCTCTATCGCCGATATGCGAACTGGCCGGACGCACTCGCCGCCTATAATTGGGGTCCTGGTCGAATGGACGCTTGGATTGGTGCCGGCCGACCGAGCGACAAGTTTCCGATGACTGTGTCGTTGTACCGAATGCGAGTTCTTGTTCGGCTCGGCAGTTTCGAATCTCCGGCTCGGAGCGGAGCGGCTCGGAATTCTCCGCCGGACGCCGCGCCGGACGCTGGCCGATCGACTGCACCCGAGCCGCGAAAGCGTCGAGGTTGAACACCTCTACACCACAATCATGTCCCAGACCGAGCCCTTCCCGCGCTGATCGAGCTCCAAAGCCTTCCTGCTAAAGTCGCACATACGGGTTTGACTTTCCGGCTCGCAGGGGATATGCCGCCGCCCTCCTAGGGAATCGGCCAAGAATTATCGCTCACCTCAACCTGCTCCGCTAAAGCTGGTCACCTATGCCCAATCGATAAGCACATCTGGCTCGGCGCGGGTGAACGGATCGGGCAGAGTACGAGCCTAACCTTTGGAAAAGCACGGGACCCGTTTCGCGCCATGTCGGCTATCTCCTCTTCTCTGACCCGCGACCCGACCCGCCTGATCCTGATCGGCGCTGCAGTGCTCCTCAGCCTGGGCATGGGCTTGCGCCAGAGCCTTGGGCTGTTTTTGACGCCGGTTACCCGCGATCTCGCCCTGACCGCGACCAGTTTCACGCTCGCAATCGCCGTTCAGAACATCGTCTGGGGTGCCTCCCAGGCCCCGATCGGAGCGCTCGCCGACCGGTTTGGGCTGCGGGTCACGATGCTGGCGGGCGCCGTGATCTATGTCATCGGTCTGCTGGTCATGGCGAGCGCCCGCGGCGCCGCCTCGCTGATCGTATCGGGAGCACTGATCGGCGTGGCGTTGTCGTGCACCGCGTCGTCACTGGTTATGACGGCGGTGGCGCGAACGGTTTTGGAACAGAACCGCAGCAAGGTATTGGGCATCGTCTCTGCCGCGGGCTCGCTCGGCACACTGATGATCCCGATCACGACGCAGTCGATCCTCGCTCATCATGCTTGGCAGATCGGCGCCTTGTTCTTTGTGATCCTCGCTGTCGCGATGCTTCCCGCAGGCTTTCTTGCCGGCGGCGCCGATCGAATGCCGAGCCGCGTCGGGACTAAAATGACGATGCGCGCGGTGCTCGGCCAAGCGGCGCGGCATCGCCCGTTTCTGGTGATGTCGGGCGCCTATTTTGTCTGCGGGCTCAACCTGGTGTTCCTGACGACCCACCTGCCGACCTATTTGGCGATCTGCGGACAGAACCCTCTGTTGAGCGCCGAGGCAATCGCGGTGATCGGCGGAATGAATTCGATCGGCTCGTTTACCGCCGGCTGGCTCGGCGGCAAATACCCCAAGCATATTCTTTTGGGTTTACTCTACATCCTGCGAGCTTTTGTTTTCACCGCCTATTTCATCATGCCGCCAACGCCGGCCAGCACGCTTCTCTTCGCGGCAGCGATGGGAATGCTGTGGCTCAGCGTTGCGCCGCTCGTCAGCGGCCTCGTGGCCGAGATGTTTGGCACCCGGTATATGGCGACGCTATTAGGCATCGCCTTTGTCATGCATCAGGTCGGGTCGTCTCTCGGCGCGTGGGGCGGCGGGCTGATCTTCGACAAGTTCGGCTCTTACGATCACGCTTGGCATATCGGCGTGGTGATCGGCTTTAGTGCTGGGGTCATTCAGATTTTAGCCGGCGGACCGAGCCAGGGGCGCGATGCAATTTCGGCACCCCGCCTTGCAACCACTTGAAATCTGCTTCTCTGTTCTGGGGAAGGCCCGGGCAGCCGCTCGCATATTATCGCGGTGTGAGCCGGTTCACATCGCGGATGATTGCTTACGGATAGCTTCTCTCGGCAGGGCTTGAGCTGCTGCTCTGCTGGAGGAGTGATTAGATGGCTGCGAACAAGTTTGTGCTTAAGGGTGCCGGTGTCGAAGTCGACTATATCATTGGCGGCAACCCTAGCTTCCCCGCGTTGACCTACAAGGACGGCGCGTTCCAAAAATCCTTTACCCTTGCGGAAATTCTAACCGAAAGCACCGGCCTTGGGGAATTGGTGTCGGTTTCTCTGATCCGCACGATCGATGTCGGCGGGGAGCGGTTTGGTTTCTTCCTGCCGCTCATCAACGTGGCGCACGGCCAAACCGCGCACTTCCACACGGTCGGTGTTTACGAAACCTTTAGCGGACCGGATTCGATCCCGCACCGGCCTTCGACATGGCGTTGTATCGAGATGACCGGCACCGCCCAAAGCGTCCTCGTCCCGCTTGAAGAGCCTGTAACGGCCTGAGCGATCCCACCTTCCGTTGCGGTCTCCCTCGCCGCGACATGGCGCGGGAGACCTCAGTGCGGCGGCAAAATCGAACGCAATGGTCGGAGTGAGAGGATTTGAACCTCCGGCCCCTGCCTCCCGAAAGCAGTGCTCTACCAGGCTGAGCTACACTCCGCCGACCGGGTGCCGTCTATAGCGCCAACCCCATACCGGCGCAAGGCGCGGTCTCGGAATGACGAACATATAAGTGCTCAGACGATGGCCGCCATCGGCGAATATCGCTTGTGACGTGGGCGACATCTAGAAGCTGCGATCGCCGGCAAAGGCGGCGGCGGCAATCAACCCGCGCCGTTCGGGGCTATCCTGAAATGGCGTCAGCGCGTCGATCGCCACGGCGGCGTAAGCGCGGGCCCGCGTCAGTGTGTCGGCTAGCCCATCACGGCGTTCAACGAGATCAATCGCGCGTTCGAGATCGCCCGGCTGCTGCTCGAGCTCTTCAAGCGTGCGCCGCCAGAAAGCCCTTTCCTCGTCGTCGCCACGGGCAAACGCCAGCAGGACCGGCAGCGTGACCTTGCCGTCGCGGAAATCGTCACCGACGCTCTTGCCGAGTTCGGCGTCGCGCGCCGAAAAATCGAGCATGTCGTCGATCAACTGAAAAGCGGTGCCGAGATTGCGGCCGAAGCGGTCGAGCGCCTGTTCCTCGTCGGAGGGGCGTTGGGCGAGCACCGCGCCGATGCGGCTAGCGGCGGCAAACAATTCCGCGGTTTTCGATTGGATGACGGCGAGATAATCGGCTTCGGTCGTGGCCGTGTTCCCGGTCGTCATCAGCTGCATCACCTCGCCCTCGGCGATTACCGCCGAAGCGCGGGACAGGATTTCGAGAACGCGCAGGGAGCCGTCGGCGACCATCAATTCGAAAGATCGGCTGAACAAAAAATCACCGACCAGCACAGCCGGTTTGTTTCCCCACAGCGCGTTCGCGGTGTCGCGTCCGCGCCGCAGATCGCTGGCGTCGACCACATCGTCATGCAGTAGTGTCGCGGTGTGGATAAATTCGACCGCGGCGGCGAGCGCCACATGCCGGTCGCCGCGATACCCGCACATCCGGGCGCAGGCGAGCGTCAGCATCGGCCGCAGCCGCTTGCCGCCGCCCGCAACGATGTGCCCGGCAAGCTGCGGGATTAGCGACACCGGGCTGTGCATTCGTTCGATGATCAGACGGTTGACGCGATCGAGGTCGCTCTTCAGCAGCTGCGTCAACGAGTTCGAGCGAGGGTTTCTGCGCGACGCGCGACTGATCGACACCCGCCACCAGCACCACCCGCCTTTCCCGTGTGCCTGCAGCGCCCTTCGGTCGGCCATCCGATCGGCTTGACGCGCCGGAACCCAAGTGAGCATAGAATGACGACAACAACGGTCAAGGCCGCACCGGCGCTCCCTCTTCCCGGTAAGTTCTGATGAAAGAATTGTTGCGAACCAACAACCCGGTCCGCCTCTCGTGGCTGCAGGCACTTCTAAACGATTCCGGGATCGAAAGCCTGGTGCTGGATCACCACACCAGCCTGGTGGAGGGCAGTATCGGTGCAATCCCGCGCCGCTTGATGGTGTCCGACCGCGATTTTGCGCGGGCGCGTGCATTGTTGGCGACAGCCGGAGAGGCAGCGGAGTGAGCGGCGCGCCGGCCGCAATCGAACCGGCCTTTACCGAAGACCGCCTGCTCGGCGGCCGGGTCCGGCTGCGCCAACCCGCCGAGGGGTACCGGGCCGCGATCGATCCGGTCTTTCTCGCCGCAGCCGTTCCGGCCGAACCGCATCAACTGGTACTCGATGTCGGATGCGGTGCGGGTGCGGCGATGCTGTGTCTTGCAGCACGCGTGCCGCACAGCCGCGTTGTCGGGCTCGAAATGCAGCGAGAGCTGGTGCGGCTAGCTGGCGACAATGTGATACTGAACGGTATAGAAGCGCGCGTTTCGGTCATGATCGGCGATTTGCTGAGGGCACCCCCGCGCCTGTCGCCCGGCTCCTTCGACCACGTCATGGCTAACCCTCCTTACAACGAGCGCGGCCGTGCGGTGCCTGCACCGGCGCCGGGCAAGACCGAGGCGACGGTCGAGGGCGACGCCGATCTTGCCGCCTGGATTAGGTTTGCGCTGGCGATGGTACGGCCGAAGGGCTCGGTGACCTTTATTCATCGCGCCGATCGGATCGACGCCTTGCTCGGCGAAATTGCCGGACGCGCCGGTGAGGTCGTGGTTTACCCGTTGTGGCCGGGCCAGGATAAGCCGGCAAGCCGGATCCTGGTGCGCGCCCGCAAACAGATCGCCGCACCCTCGCGCCTCGTCCCCGGACTGATCCTGCATCGGGCAGATGGCAGGCTGACCGATCAGGCCGAAGCGGTTTTGCGGGAAGGCCGCGGGCTCGAGCTCTGATCCATCGGTCGGCTCGTCCGGTGGTCTAATGCCGGCTCTCGTCCTATCTACACCGTCATGGCTATTCGCGATTATCTCGATGTCGAGCGGCTGTGGCGGCGCGGGCCAGTGGTTTCGGTGCTGCGCTTTGAGGGTGTCATCTTGCCCCGCGCACGCCGCAACGCGATCTCGCTGGCGAGCCATGCCGCGGCGATCGAGCGGGCGTTTCGGTTGCGCGGGCTGGTCGCCGTAGCAATCGTCGTCAATTCGCCGGGTGGCGCGCCTGTGCAGTCGGCGCTGCTCTATCGCCGCATCCGCCAGCTCGCCGAGGAGAAAAAGGTTCCGGTCATCGCCTTTGCAGAGGATGTCGCGGCTTCGGGCGGTTATTGGCTGGCGCTCGCCGGCGACGAAATCTTTGGCGAGGAAACCTCGTTGCTAGGGTCGATCGGCGTGATCAGCGGCGGATTTGGCGTCCACGAGCTAATCTCCCGGCTTGGCATCGAGCGCCGGCTTTACACTTCCGGCGCGCACAAATCCCTGCTTGACCCATTCCTGCCGGTGAACCCCGAGGACGTCGAGCGCCTGACTGTATTGCAGCAGGACATCCATCGCGCCTTCAAAGATCATGTCCGTAAGCGCCGCGCCGGCAAGATAGATGCCGGTGACGAAACCTTGTTCAACGGCGATGTGCTGACCGGCCACATGGCGGCGCAACGCGGGCTGATCGACGGGATTGGCGAGGTGCGCGCGGTCATGCGCGCCCGCTATGGCGATGACGTTCGCCTGCGCGCGATCGCGACCGAACGGCGGCGTCCGCTTTGGGGCCGACTGCCCTTTATCGGACGCGAACCCGTGGACATCGTCGGCGATCTCACCGAATGGCTCGAAGCGCGTTTGCTGTGGAGCCGGTTTGGGCTGTGACTTGGGCGAACGAAATCTTTATGGGCTCGCCATATTCCGCATCTCTCAGGCGTTAGGTTGACGCCGCCGAACAGGCGCCTTGCGGCGGCATTTCTTGACCCGCTTCCGGGGAGGCCAGTAAACCAAGGGTATGTTCGAGTTCCCGAAACTCGTTTTCCTGATCCTAGTGGCCGGCGCGATCTGGATTGTCTACCGCTGGGTAAACAATCCGGCGCGACAATTGCCCAGGCAGCGCGCATCGCGGCCTCGGCGATCAATTCAGGCTGAGGATCTGGTCGCGTGCGGCGTCTGCGGCGCGTATGTCGCGGCGCAAGCCCCGGCTTGCGCGCGGCCTGATTGCCCGCAACCGCGTTGAGCCACGGGGTCCCGGGAAAACGAGATGAGCTTTCAATCGCTAATCGCCGATCTGCAGAATTTCTGGGCGCGGCAGGGCTGCGTCATTCTGCAGCCCTACGACGTCGAAGTCGGCGCCGGTACGTTTCACCCGGCAACGGCGTTACGGGCTCTCGGCCCCGAACCGTGGCGCGCGGCTTACGTGCAGCCGTCGCGGCGGCCGACCGATGGCCGTTACGGCGAAAACCCCAACCGATTGCAGCATTACTATCAGCTGCAGGTAATACTGAAACCGGCGCCTGCTGACAGCCAGGACCTCTATTTGGCAAGCTTGACGACATTGGGGATCGATGCCCGCCGCCACGACATCCGTTTTGTCGAGGATGACTGGGAGAGCCCGACGCTCGGCGCCTGGGGGCTCGGCTGGGAAGTGTGGCTCGACGGCATGGAAGTCAGCCAATTCACATATTTTCAACAGGTCGGCGGCATCGAGTGCGAACCGGTCTCGACCGAACTGACCTATGGGCTCGAACGGTTGGCGATGTATGTGCAGGGGGTCGAGAGCATCTTCGATCTCGATTACAACGGCGCGCCCGGTGCCGCTCGCATGACCTATGGCGATGTATTCAAGCGCGGCGAGCGCGAATTTTCGGCCTATAATTTCGAAATTGCCGATACTGCGTTATTGACCCGCCACTTTACCGATGCCGAGAGCGAATGCCGGGCCGTGCTGGACCGCGGTCTGGCGCTGCCGGCCTATGACCAGTGTCTCAAGGCGAGCCATCTGTTCAATCTGCTTGACGCCCGCGGCGCTCTCAGCGTCACCGAGCGCGCCGCCTACATCCTGCGCGTTCGCGAACTCGCCAAAGGCTGCTGCGAGGCCTGGCTCGCCGGCACCGCGAGAGCGGGCAACGGCCGATGAATCCCATTCTTCTCGCCATTCGCATCCCCCCATTACGCAATTTTCGTTGTGACGCACTATCGTGCGCGTTACCCGCGAAGGCCGGTATCGACGGTAGCAGTGGGTCCCGGCTTGGGCCGGGAAAGCGGGTCGGTGGTGGCAAGCGAATCCGTACGAGCGCCGCATGACATCGACCCACGGACACGGCGGACAGCGTGGAGAATTGCTGCTCGAACTGTTGTCGGAGGAAATCCCGGCGCGCATGCAGCGGCGCGCGATCGAGGACATGACCGAGCTGCTGCGGCGGAAGCTCGCCGCTGCGGAGATCCCGCCTGCTAAGCTTCGCGGGTATGTGACCCCGCGCCGGCTGGTCGTGATCGCCGAGGGCGTGCCGCCGACCCAGCCCGACCGTACCGAAGAGAGGCGCGGGCCGCGCGTCGGTGCGCCACAGCCGGCGATTGACGGCTTTTTGCGCTCGGCGGGGCTTGCCTCGATCGAAGACTGCGAGCTCCGCGACACCGGCCGCGGAGAATTCTATTTCGCGATCATCCGGCGGTCAGGCCAGCCCTCCGCCGCGGTGTTACTGGAGTTGATCAAAGAGGCGATCAGCGAGCTGCCCTGGCCGAAATCGATGCGCTGGCCAGGAGCCGCGCTGCGCTGGGTGCGGCCGCTGAGCTCCATTATTTGCCTTTACGACGGCGAAGTGTTGCCATTGGCGATCGACGGCGTGCCGATCGGCCGATCGAGCCGCGGTCATCGCTTCTTGTCGCCCGGCGCCTTTTGCATCGAAAGCGCCGCCGAATACCTCGAAAAGCTGCAACATACTTACGTCATCCTCGACCAGGACCAGCGTCGCGAGCTGATCCGCAACGATCTTGACCGCCGCGCGGCCGAGTTGGAGGTGACGGTCAAACCCGATCCGGGGTTGCTCGACGAGGTGACCGGGCTTGCCGAGTTCCCGGTTGTTCTAGCTGGAGCGATCGATCCCGACTTTATGGCGCTGCCGCCCGAGGTTCTGCAGACCGCGATGCGGAACCACCAAAAGTATTTTTCCTGCACCTATCCGGATGGCAGGCCGGCTCCGCATTTTCTGTTTGTCGCCAACAATCTTCCCGAAGACCGCGGCGCCGCCATTGTCGCCGGCAACGAGCGCGTATTGCGCGCCCGCCTTTCTGACGCCCGCTTCTTCTGGGACCAAGACCGCAAGGTGCCGCTCGCAAGCCGCGTCGAAGCGCTCAAGGCCCGCCTCTTCTACGAAGGGCTCGGCAGCATGTTCGAAAAGGCTGTCAGGCTCGGCGGCATCGCTCATTCTTTGGCAGCCGCTGCGGGGGCTGACGCGTCTTTTGCTCACCGAGCTGCGATACTGGCCAAGGCTGATCTGTCGACCGGGATGGTCGGCGAGTTCCCTGAGTTGCAAGGCATTATGGGGCGTTATTACGCACGGCACGACGGTGAGGATAAACGCGTCGCCCAGGCCATCGCAGAGCACTACAAGCCACAAGGGCCCCACGACGACTGTCCGACCGCGCCGGAAAGCGTGGCGGTTGCGCTTGGCGACAAAATCAACTCCCTCGTCGTTTTTTTCGCAATCGGCGAAAAACCGACAGGATCAAGGGACCCTTTCGCGCTCCGCCGCGCGGCACTCGGCATTATTCGTCTTGTCCTCGAAAACAAGCTGCGCCTTCCGCTCGTGGAAGTGTTTCGAAATGCATGGATGGAGGCCGCGAATATCGGCGGGAGCGATCCAACCGAGCAGCTAATCGAATTCATTCTGGACCGCCTCAAGGTGCATCTCCGTGAGCAGGGGGTGCGGCACGATTTCATCGCCGCGGCTTTTGTCCATACCATTGGAATTCCCGAAATCAGGCACTTCGAGGACGATCTTTGCCGACTCATCAAGCGCGTGCGGGCGCTAGAATCGTTTCTAGCCACGGATGATGGCGCCAATCTCCTCATTGCGTATAGGCGCGCTTCGAACATAGTTGCGATTGAGGAGAAGAAGGACGGCCAATCCTATGACCGCGTGCCCGATTTGACCCTTGTCATGCTGAGGCAGCGGGAGGAAATAGCGCTCGACCGCGCCCTTCGCGAGGTGCTTACCGCCCCAGATTTCCAGGGAGAGAATTTTTCGGCGGCGATGGCCCGACTGGCGACGTTGCGGCAGCCGGTCGACGCTTTTTTCGACAAAGTCACTGTTAACACTGACGAAACCGTCACAGTCGACGGTCAGCAGAAGAGCCTGCGCGTGAATCGCCTGTGCTTCCTGTCAATGATTCGCGACACGATGAACCGGGTTGCCGATTTCTCGCAGATCCAGGAACGACCAGTGGACGAAAGACGAGCCGCATGATGAAAAACGGCACGATCAACGGCACGAAATGGGTCTACCGATTTGGCGGCGGCAGCGCCGAGGGCCGGGCGGAGATGCGCAACCTGCTTGGCGGCAAAGGCGCCGGTCTCGCCGAAATGTGCAATCTGGGACTGCCGGTGCCGCCCGGTTTTACGATCACCACTGAGGTCTGCACCTGGTTCTACGACAACGGTAAGACCTACCCCCCCGACCTCGAAGCTCAGGTCGCCGCCGGGCTCGCGGCGATCGAACAGGCGCTCGGCGCGCGGTTTGGCGATGCGGACAACCCGCTCTTGGTTTCGGTGCGCTCGGGTGCGCGCGTCTCGATGCCTGGCATGATGGACACCGTGCTCAACCTCGGCCTCAACGATCGCGCGGTCGACGGGCTGGCGCGGCAGAGCGGCGACGAGCGCTTTGCCTACGATAGCTACCGCCGGTTTATCCAGATGTACGGGCAGGTCGTGCTCGGAATCGAGCATCATCATTTTGAGGAGCTGATCGAAGAACACAAGCTCGATACCGGACAGAGCCTCGACACCGAGCTGTCGGCCGAGGATTGGAAGGACATCGTCAACGGGTTCAAGGATGTCGTCCTGCAGGAAAAGGGGTTGCCTTTCCCGCAAGAGCCGCGCGAGCAGCTATGGGGTGCGATCGGCGCGGTGTTCGGGTCGTGGATGAATCCGCGCGCTGTCACCTATCGCCGGCTGCACGAGATCCCGGCGGATTGGGGCACGGCGGTCAATGTTCAAGCGATGGTGTTCGGCAATATGGGCGACGATTGCGCCACCGGCGTTGCCTTTACCCGCAATCCGTCCACCGGCGACAACGAATTCTACGGCGAATATCTCGTCAATGCGCAAGGCGAGGATGTGGTCGCCGGCATCCGCACGCCGCAACACGTTACGATTGCCGGCAAGAAGGCGAACAAATCGAACCTCCCGGCCATGGAAGAGGTCATGCCGGAGGTGCTCGACGAACTGCTCCGGGTCAGGCGGGTACTCGAAGACCATTACCGCGACATGCAGGACATCGAATTTACCGTCCAGCGCGGGAAATTGTGGATGCTGCAGACCCGCACCGGTAAGCGGACCGCGCAGGCGGCATTGAAGATCGCGGTGTCACTGGTCGAGGAGGGTGTGATCGATTGCGAGGAGGCAGTACGCCGCATCGAGCCCGCATCGCTCGACCAATTGCTGCATCCGACCCTCGACCCCAAGGCCAAGACGACCGTCCTGACCCGCGGTCTGCCGGCCTCGCCTGGTGCGGCTTCGGGCCAGGTGGTTTTCTCCGCTGAAGAAGCCGAATCCCTCGCGGCGCGGGGCGAAGCGGTGATCCTGGTTCGTGTCGAAACCAGCCCCGAAGACATCCACGGCATGCACGCCGCCAAAGGTATTTTGACGACGCGCGGCGGCATGACGAGCCACGCCGCCGTGGTGGCGCGTGGCATGGGCCGGCCTTGTGTGTCCGGTGCCGGTGATCTGCATATCGACTATGCGGCGCGCAAGATGACGGCGCGCGCCACCCAGGTCGCGGCCGGCGAAATCATCACGATCGATGGCTCGACCGGCGAGGTCATGCTCGGCGAAGTGCCGACGATCCAGCCCGAATTGTCGGGCGACTTCGCGACGTTGATGGGGTGGGCGGACCGGCTGCGGCATATGGGGGTGCGCGCCAATGCCGAAACTCCGCTCGACGCGCGTACGGCGCGCCGCTTTGGCGCCGAGGGGATCGGCCTGTCGCGCACCGAGCACATGTTTTTCGAGGCGGACCGCATCGGCCCGATCCGCCGCGTGATCATGGCTGACGACGAACGCGGCCGCCGCGCTGGGCTGGCAGAATTATTGCCGATGCAGCGAAATGACTTCGCCGAACTTTTCCGCATCATGCGCGGCCTCCCGGTGACGATTCGGCTGCTTGATCCGCCATTTCACGAGTTCCTGCCCAAGACCGACGCGGAATTCGAGGAAATGGCGCGGCTGACCGACCGCAGCGTCGCCCAGGTTCGACAGCGGGCGCACGCCTTGGTGGAGACCAACCCGATGCTCGGCCATCGCGGTTGCCGCCTCGGGATCACCTATCCCGAAATCTACGAAATGCAGGCGACCGCGATCTTTGAGGCCGCCGCGGCGGTGATCAAGGAGACCGGCGAGCGGGTCGAGCCCGAAATCATGGTGCCGCTGATCGCGACCAAGAAGGAGCTCGACATCCTCAAGGCGATGATCGACCGCGTCGGTAAATCGGTCATGGAGCAGGCCGGGGTCAAGGTGCCGTACCTCGTCGGCACCATGATCGAATTGCCGCGCGCCGCGTTATGCGCCGCAGAGATCGCCGAAACGGCCGAATTTTTCAGCTTTGGCACCAATGACCTGACCCAGACCGTGTTCGGCCTGTCGCGAGACGACGCGGCGAGCTTTCTCGGGGCCTATCAGCGGCTCGGGATTTTCGAGCACGACCCGTTTGTGACGCTCGACCCGGTTGGGGTCGGAGAGTTGGTAAAGATTGCCGTGGACCGCGGCCGCGCCGCCCGCCCTGGGATCAAGCTCGGCATCTGCGGCGAGCATGGCGGTGATCCAGCCTCGATCCGCTTTTGCCAGCAAGTCGGGCTCGATTACGTGTCGTGCTCGCCCTATCGAGTGCCGATCGCCAGGCTTGCGGCCGCTCAGGCGGCGCTGGCGGGTGAGCACCGGGACGCAACCGCGTGAATAGTGGGGCCAGGAAGGCGCTCTGCTTCGCGATGCTGACAGGATTCGCGGCACCGGCCGGCGCAGCCGTTCAGACCGCGCTCCCGCAGATACTGCCGATACCCGGCACAGTACCGGTTGCTCCGACACCCGCGCCAATTCCGCCGCCGATCAACCCCGGCTACGTCGCATCATCCCCAGACGGGCTTTCTCCGATCTTGAGCCAATCCGTCCCGCTTTATCAGCTGCCGCAGGAGCCGAACCCATCCTATCCGCCGTCCCAGCTGCCCGGACCGATCGACCAGCAAAAACTGCAGGCCTACCGCAACGATTTGCGGGCCCAGCAATGGCAGTTGCAATCCCAAGGACTTGCGACGAGCAGCATACTCGGCCGCGAAATTCAGCGGCAGCTAAACGCGCCCGACGCCCAATAGCTTAGCTCCGCCGGGGGCTGGCTCCACGGGAGCTAATCTTGCTTTGAGCGCGCCTCCCGCAACAGGCTTTAATTGGCTGGGCCTTTATCTAGGGTCTAGTCAACAAAGGGGCTTGCCGGAAACCTCAGATTGAACCTGCTGCGAACAAAGGTGTTCGCAAGTCTGAGGCACCGGTTTGGCGGCGCCACAGAGGAGACGCCCAGATGAAGTTCTCGATGACCTTGTCGGCTTTTGCCGTTCTTGCAACAATCGGCTGGCTTGCGACCCCGGCACACGCGGCGGGTTGCTTAAAGGGAGCGGCGGTCGGCGGCCTCGCCGGGCATGTCGCCGGACACCATGGCGTCCTCGGCGCAGGGGCCGGCTGCGCAATCGGCCATCATGAAGCAAACAAGAGCGCCAAGGCCCAACAGAACCAGGAGTCTAATACTTCCGGTCAAGCCAACTCGAATTCGGGTGCTAAATAGTCTTATCGACTTCGGGCACACGCATCCATTGCGGGCGCGCGGGGAGGACCACGGCCTCCCCGGCGGTCAGGGTCCGGCTGTCCAGCGCCGCGTCGATTCGCAATAGCGCCAAGCCGAGCCCGTCGCGGCTCGACCGCATTTCTCCGACCTCTCGCCCATCGGCGCAAACGACGGTCCCGGGCGCCGGCTGAGGACCGGAGATTGTAACGGGGATCAGCCGGCGCTTGATCAGGCCGCGGTATTTAGTTCGGGCGGTAAGTTCCTGCCCGATGTAGCAACCCTTGTTCCAATCAACGCCGTTGAGTTCATCAAACCCCGCCTCGAGGAGAATCGATTTGTCGATAGCCAAATCTCGGCTGCTGTCAGCGATGCCGAGACCAAGGCGCTGGCGATCGTAAGCGTCAAATCCGCTTTCGGTGAAACCCGCTTCCGCCAAGGCAACGCGCGCGAATTCCCGCGGCAGAACGCAACGGGCGCCGAGCGCAACCAGCCGCGGGTCCGTGAACGCTATGCCGCAGCCAAAGGCGCGTGCAGCGCCAGGCTCTGCCGGAAGGTCTAGAGCGGCAAGTGCTTCTCGCCCGAAGACGGCGGCAACTGCAAGGTCGGGCCGCTCGGTTATTTTTACCTGAGCCCGCAATCGATAAACTGACAGCCGTCGCTTGAGATCGGCTAGACGCGCTGCTTCACCGTCGAGCAGTATCGCTTCGTCCTGTTCGACCATCATAAAATCGTGCAGATATTTTCCCTGCGCGGTCAACAATGCCGCATATCGCGTCTGAGCGGCACTGACCTTGCCGACATCGTTGGAGACTAGGCCCTGCAGAAAAGTGCGGCGATCTGGTCCGCCGACGGCGAGAACGCCACGATTGTCGAGGAGCGCAAAGTGGGCTTCGGTCATCATTGACGCCGAGTTACTGTGAAGCGCGCTAGACTTAGGCAGGTATCGGCGGCTTGGCAAGCCGAGCGGCGCCGGATATAAGGCGCTGGCATCGGTACGATGGAAATCCTGTTTGTCACCGCGACGCGCATCGGCGACGCCGTATTATCGACCGGTCTTCTCGGTCACTTGATCGAACGCTATCCGAAGGCGCACCTGACACTCGCAGCGGGGCCGATCGCCGCTCCCTTGTTCGAAGCGGTCCCCAACCTCAAGCAGTTGATCGTGGTCGCGAAACGGCGCGGGGCATTGCATTGGCTCGCGCTATATGGCGCGGTGTGCGCCCGCCGATGGGATCTTGTTGTCGATCTGCGCGGCTCGGCCCTGGCTTGGTTGTTGCGCGCCGGCTCACGCAAGATGGCCGCCAAAGGCGACGAGCGAGAGCACCGCGTCCGTCAGCTCGGGCGGCTGTTCGACCTCGATCCACCGCCTGGCCCAAGGCTGTGGACGGGCCCGGGCCACGAACGGAACGCGGCGGCGCTATTACCCGCCGGGGGACCGGTATTGGCGATCGGCCCCGCGGCAAACTGGCGCGGCAAGCAATGGCGGAGTGAACGCTTTGCCGAACTGGCGCGGCGTTTGACCGCCTCGAATGGACCTCTCGCGGGCGCCAGGGTCGCCGTGCTGGCCGCCGAGCATGAGCGCGACCAGGCGCTGCCTTTGCTCGCCGCAATACCTGACCATCGGCTGATCGACCTAGTCGGCCGTGTCGATCTGCTGACGGCGGCCGCAGTGCTGCGCCGCTGTGCCATGTTCATCGGCAACGATACCGGGCTGATGCACGTCGCCGCCGCGATCGGCGCCCCGACCTTAGGGCTATTTGGCCCGAGCCCAATCGAGAAATACGCTCCCTGGGGCTCGTGCACAGCGGTAGTGCGAACGGCGGATGCCCCCGAGGCGATGTTCGGGCCCGGCTTCAACCACCTGACAACCGATACATTGATGGACAGCCTGAGCGTGGACGCAACCGAGGCCGCAGCACGCCAATTGTGGCACCGCGTCGAGAGCGCCGTCGCATGACTACCCGCGAAGCTGGTCCGTCGGCGGTATTGCAGGCCAACGCCGGCCTCACCCTTTCCGCTGTTGTCGTTGCTCACAACGAGGAGGCGCAACTCGCGGATTGCCTCGCGGCTCTCTCCTTCGCCGACGAAATTGTCGTGCTTCTCGACCGCTGCACCGATCGGTCGCGCGACATCGCTGGGCGGTTCACCGATCGCGTCGTCCAGGGTGCATGGCCACGCGAAGCGCCGCGCCGCAGCGCCGCAATTGCCGCCTGCACCGGCGACTGGATCTTCGAAGCCGATGCCGATGAGCGCGTCAGCCCGGCGCTCGCCGCCGAAATCCGCTCGGTTGTCGCCCATTCCTCGGCGTCATGGCACCTCGTCCCGGTCGACAACTATATCGGCGACCGGCTGGTTCGTTGGGGATGGGGCGCCTTTTTTGGCAGATCGGCTCATGCCGGCCTCTATCGGCGCGGTGTCAAAACCTGGGCCGATGATCGTGTGCTGCACGCCAGCGTCGCCCTGGACGGACAACAGGGGCCCGCTCTCCAGCAGCGGCTCGCGCATCATGTCGATCGGAATATTTCAGACATGCTGATCCGACTCGACCGCTACACCACCTTACGAGCGCAGGATCTGCGTGATAGCGGCGCGATCGGCAGCTTTGCCCATAATATCAGGCGGATCGCATCGCGCTTCTGGAAGTGCTATGTCGGCCGGCGCGGCTATCGAGAGGGCTATTACGGTTTTCTGATTGCTCTCTGCGCGGCGCTATATCCGATCTTGTCCTATTTAAAGGCGCGGCTCGAACCCGGCGACCAAATCGGCAGCACCCAGGGTGCTAGTGTCATTTCCGTCATTGCCGAACCGAGCCCGATGCCAGCGACCGAACCCGGCGAGCCGCGGGATGGCCTTGCGGCCGGCGACTTTCGCGGCGGCAAACACGCCGCGGATTAAATGGCATATGTGGTCATGGCCGACGACAGCGTCGCCTTTGACGGCGCGACGGCCGAAAGCGGACCACTTGGCGGCGCCGAAACCGCCTTTGTCGCTTTAGCTGAGGCGCTGGCGGCACGCGGCCATTCGGTCGAGGTCCATAACCGCTGCGAGGCGGCGCTTACCTATAGTGGGGTGCAATGGCTGCCTCTGGCGCGCGACATGCCCCGCGTCTGCGATCTTTATATCGGCAGCCGGAGCCACCGGGTAATCGGGCTGGTCCACGCTGCGCGGCGGCGGGTGTTCTGGCTACATAACCCGGCGCAGTATTTGCGCAAGCCGCGCAATGTCTGGCGACTCGCTCGGTGGCGGCCAACCCTGGTCGTGACCGGATCTTATCACGCCAGCACAATTCCGTCGTGGTTGCCGCATGGCGGATGTGAGACGATCCCCTATGGCGTGCTCGACCGGTTTCGCACCGCGACACCGCGCGAGCCGCCGCCACCCTGCGCGATATTCACCTCGAACCCGTTGCGCGGGCTCGACTGGCTGCTCGATTTGTGGGTGAGGCGAATAGCGCCGGCAGTTCCCGGAGCCGAGCTTCACCTCTACGCCGGCCCCGCGGTTTACGGTGCCCTCGGGGCAAAACGCGCGGGCGAAATGGAGGCGGTGCTGACACGCGCCGACGCGCTTACCAGCTACGGCGTGCGGCGGTTCGCCCCGATCGGGCGGAAAGCGTTGGCGACGGTTCTTGCTGGAGCCCGGGTCATGCTTTATCGCGGCGATCCCGGCGAGACCTTCTGCCTCGCGCTCGCCGAGGCGCAGGCAATGGGCGTGCCCGCCATTGTCACAGCGCTCGGCGCCGTCTCCGAACGGGTCAAGGACGATGTTAGCGGCCGCGTGGCCGCGGGCGAACAAGATTTCGCCGCGAGCGCGATTGCGGTGCTGCGCGACAATGAATTATGGCGCAGCTGGCACTCTGGCGCACTCGAGCATCAGCGCGGGCTGAGCTGGGACATGGCGGCGAGCCGCTTCGAAGCACTGATCGGATGAGCCGACGGTTGCTGCAGGCGATTGCCGGAGCGCAGCATGGCGGGGCCGAAACTTTTTTTGTGCGGCTGGTTAGCGGGTTGCAGCACGCAGGCGAAAACCAGCGAATCCTGATCCGGCGCGACGCGGACCGTACGCAGCGTTTGCGCGAGGCTGGCGTTACAGTCACCGAGCTGGCTTTTGGCGGGCCGCTCGATATCGGCACTCGATTCGGCTTTCGGCGCGCGATTGCGGCGTGGCATCCCGATATCGTCCTGACCTGGATGAACCGCGCCACACAGGCTTGCCCGAGGGGTGATTTCGTGCATGTTGCCCGGCTCGGGGGATATTACGATTTGAAATATTATCGGCGCTGTGACCGCCTGATTGCCAACACCCGCGCGATCGTCGATTATGCCGTGGCCAACGGTTGGTCACCCGCTCGCATAGATCATCTGCCGAATTTCGTTCCGGATTTGCGTGCGGCGCACCGATGTTCCGAGCCGACCGGCAAGGCGCCGCTCGCCCTCGCCGTTGGCCGGTTGCATCAAAACAAGGGCTTTGCCTTGCTTCTCGATGCGCTGGCGATGACGCGCGAGGTGCGGCTGGCGATCGCCGGAGACGGCCCGCTGCGCGACGGACTGGAAGCCCAGGCGCGCGATCTCGGGATTGCTGACCGAGTTCAGTTTCTCGGCTGGTGCGACGACGTCCCAGCATTGCTCGCCCGAGCCGATTTTCTCGTCTGCCCGTCATTGCACGAACCGCTCGGCAATGTCGTGATCGAGGCTTGGTCGGCAGGGGTGCCGGTCATCGCCACCGCCAGCGATGGACCCGCCGCGCTGATCGAGGACGAAGTCAACGGATTGCTGGTGCCGCTCCCCGGTCAGCCGAGGGGCGGGCCGGCAGCGCTGGCCGCCGCTATCGAACGGCTGAGACGCAGCCCCGAACTGCGGCGGGACCTTGGCCAGTGCGGCAGGCGGGCCTACCAGAGAGAATTTACCGAAGCTGCGGTGATCGCCCGCTATCGCAGCTTTTTCGACAAGCTTACGCCCGTAAACGCTACGCGCCATTATGGCTGACGCTCGATTGCGCAGCGCTACGCCGATCGATCGATTTGACATGATCGGCCCGCGCTCGGCGCGAGAGAATGCGACGGCGGGACGGTCATGGGTGCCGGCCGCGCCGCTGGGCTCGGGTGATTTCCCGATCGGGACGCCCCTTAATCACTTCTTCGCATGGAACGAGCGAACAGGCCGCCGCGACCGGCGTTACCGTATCGCTTGCGACCTTTACGGGCTAATCACCGGCATCGGAGGCGATCACACCGGGCGTCAGGCGGCGGTCACGCATCTGGCGGTGGCGCCCGTCATTCTGGCTCGCCGTGGGGAACGGTTGCTGATTGCGGTCGACTTCCGCGCCGATGACGCCAATTTGCCAGCGGTTGCAGCTGCGCAGCAACTTGTCCAAACACTGATGGCGAGCATCGGATCGTCCGATAACGATACGCATGCTGCCGTCTTTGCCGCGTTTGAACGGCTCGCCGACGACGTCGATCTCACCTCCTTGGGGAGGCGGAGACCTCAGCTCACGCGCTCTCCACGCCGCCCGGGTCCACGCCGGATCCTTGTTATTCGCCTCAGCGCACTCGGCGATTTCGTCCAGGCGCTGGGGCCGGCAGCGGCCATTCGCCGGCACCACGACGGTGACCAAATCACATTGTTGACGACTTCCGCTTTGGCCGGGTTCGCTGCGCGCGTCAGCTTTTTTGATGAAGTTATGATTGATCGCCGGCCCGGACCCTTCGACATCATGGGTTGGTTGGGGCTGCGCCGCAGACTGCGGCAGGGCGGTTTCGATCGCGTCTACGATCTTCAAACCTCCGAGCGCACGGCAGCTTATATGCCACTGTTTCGCCCAGGCCCGATGCCCGAATGGTCGGGAGCCGCCGGGGGCTGTTCCCACCCTCACGCCAACCTCGACCGCGACCGCCAGCACACGATCGATAAACAGGCCGAACAACTGCTGATGGCCGGCATCCATCCGACCCCGCTGCCGATGCTGCCGTCTCTTGATTGCGCGTTACCACAGAGCCTACTCGGGCGGCCATTTATCCTGATTGTGCCGGGCTCCTCGCCGCGCCACCCGGAAAAAAGGTGGCCGGCTTGGAGATTCGGCATGCTGGCCGTGGGTCTACATGATCTTGGCTATGTCCCGGTCGTCATCGGGTCCAGTGCCGAGCTCGATCTCGCGGCGGCGATTAGCGAGATCTGCCCAGAGGCGATTGATCTCGTCGGCCGCACCGATATAGAGACAGTCGCCGGCTTGGCTCAGCGAGCCGCACTGACCATAGGCAACGACACTGGTGTGAGCCACCTGGCGGCGGCGGCGGGCTGTCCGATCGTCGTGCTTTTTTCCCGTGCCTCGGATCCAGCCTGGTGTGCGCCGCGCGGCCGAGTCGTTCGGGTATTGGCCGCAGCCAATCTCGATGAACTCGAAGTCGATCGGGTATTGGCCGAGGCGGCCGGCATCATCGACCAGCAGACGACACCGGCAGAAGGTGGGAGACCGGAAGCGACGGCGAACCAAAAACGTCGAAGCGGAGCGTGGGACTGATGTGCGGCATCGCCGGGCTGATGACGCTCAACGGCACACCACCTCCGACATCGCCGCTGCGTGCGATGGAAGCAGTGTTGCGCCATCGCGGGCCGGACGGCGTCGGCCAGTATCGCTCGGGCGATGTCGGCATGATGCAAACCCGGCTCGCGATCATCGATTTGGCGACCGGCGCGCAACCGCTTTATGAGCCCGGCGGCGCGGCGCTGATCGCCAACGCCGAGATCTACAATTACCTCGAGCTGCGCGACGAGCTCCGCAGCGCTGGCCGACCAATCGCCTTTTCGACCCAATCGGATTGCGAGCTGCCGCTGCACCTGTATCGCCGGCACGGGCTCGATTTCACCCAGCATCTGCGCGGCATGCATGCAATAGCGCTGCACGATCCCGCGGCGCGCCGTCTGGTGCTGGCGCGCGATCCGTTCGGGATCAAACCGCTCTACTACACCGAAGGCGCACAAGGATTTGCCTTTGCATCCGAGCCCCAAGCGCTGATCGAAGCCGGTCTCGTCGCTCCTCAGCTGTTGCGGCGGGCACGGGACGAGCTGATCCAAATGCAATTTACGACCGGCCGCGAGACGATCTTTGCCGGAATCAACCGGGTTCTCCCGGGCGAGACTGTGATCGTTTGCCAAGGACGGATTGTCGAGCGCCGGCGCCGCGGGGCATTGCCGGAATGCGGCCCGGTTGCTCTCGGTGAGGATGAGGCGATCCGCAGACTCGATGCCGCGCTCGCCGACAGCGTGAGAATCCATCAACGCTCGGATGTGCCGTTCGGGTTATTTTTGTCGGGCGGTATCGATTCGACGGCGATCTTGGCGATGATGGCGCGCCTCGCCGAGCGTCCGGTCAAGGCATTTACGATCGGGTTTGATGATGGCGAAATAGATGAGCGGCCGGCAGCTCGGGAGGCGGCACAGGCGGTTGGCGCCGAGCATGTCGAGATCGCCTTCGGCGAGACCGATTTTTGGCGGTTGCTGCCGGAGATCGTGTCAGGCCTAGACGATCCTACCGCCGATTACGCGATCCTGCCGACCTGGGTGCTGGCCCGCACGGCGCGTGCAGCCGGCATCAAGGTAATCTTGTCGGGCGATGGCGGTGATGAGTTGTTCGCCGGGTATGGCCGTTACCGCAGCGTCCTGCGGCCCTGGTGGGCGGGTGGGCGGCGACCGCGGGTCCGCGGCATGCTTGACGATCTCGGCGTGTTGCGGAACGAGATCGCGGGTTGGCGCGACGGCATCGCTGCGGCGGAAGTGCATGGGGGCGCCCGCGGGCGCTCGCCGCTGCAGGCGTCCCAGGCGGTAGACTGCACCGACTGGCTGCCGAACGATCTATTGATCAAGCTCGACCGTTGCCTGATGGCGCACGGCAGCGAGGGCCGCACCCCCTATCTCGACAGCGAATTGGCGGCTCTCGCATTTCGTTTGCCCGACGAGCTGAAGGTGCGCCGCGGGCTCGGTAAATGGCTGCTGCGCCGCTGGCTAGCCGAGCATTTGCCGCAAGCACAGCCGCTCGCGCGCAAACGCGGCTTCACCGTGCCGGTCGCTCGGTGGATCGCGCGGCGCGCCGGGACGATTGGCCCGCTCGTCGCCCGCTCGGCGGCGGTCCAGGAAATCTGCCGTCCCGATGCGGTCGAGAGATTGTTTGCGGCGGCGGAGCAAAAGCGCGCCGGTCGCGCCGCCTGGACCCTACTATTCTATGCACTGTGGCATCGCCGCCATATCGAGCGCGTCATCCTGCCTCCGGACACTATCGCGGCGCTCGCGGATAGCTTGTAAATTCTGCCGGTTCTCAGTCCAAACTCGGGAACGCCTGTCCAAGCTGTGCACCCCAAGAACCATGTTATCGGTGCGCGCATGCCGGAACTGCTTGAAAAGCTGAGGTATTAGCCCGGGTAGCTCGCTATATCGCTGGTATGTGCGGCGCCACGGTCGCGGCTCGCGGGATTACGATGCCAAAGGATGGCGCTGTTGTGTGAAAGCGGCAACAAGGGCTCCCACGTGCGACAGCACTCACCGCAAGCCAATTATCTGCGCCAATTGATCGAACGCCTGGAACGGGTGTCGCGCATCATGAACCCGTTGTTGCTTTTTGTTGCAGTATCGCTCGTCGTGCTGAATTTGGCCTGCGTTGTGAACCTGATCGACTGGCGCGATCTACCGGGGACGGCAGGCGGCTCGGCAGCGGCCTCGCCGGCCGCGAACGGGCCGTGTAAGTTGGCGCCGCCAGCCAATGCGGCCGCGGCCGCAGCTCAACCGCGCGCCGCTCGCAATTAGACCCTGCTCTCAATGGCATGGTCACGCCCGGTGTGCGGAGCGGGCGGGACTTAAAATCGTTCCCTCGGGCTAAGCTGTCCGCGCAGACGACGGTTCTACGGTCTGGATAACCTCGAAGCCTTCGAATTCCGGGTGTCCCAGATAGAGCGGCCGATTTGAGCCGACGTCCTGGTGGGCGCGGCGGAACGCCTCTGACCGAGTCCAAGCTTCAAAGTCGCTGCGGCTGCGCCACAAGGTGTGCGATGAATAAAGCACGTGATCCTCGCCCTCCGGCCCGCGTAACAGGTGGAACGCGACAAAGCCTGGCACATCACCCAACTGGCTGTCGCGTGTGATCCACACCCGCTCGAACTCTCCTTGCGCGCCGGGCACCACCTTGAAGCGGTTCATCGCAATAAACATGGGTTTCCTTTCCGCACCGCGTAGCTGACGGAGATTACTCCGACACTGCGCTAATCCACACCGCCTGTCATGTGCGTGAGCCCATTGCGGCGCGTTGCCGGTTTGCCGCAAAGTGCTGTTACCAATAACGGGGAGGATGCCGTGGCCGCTTATGTCCTGGGTGATCTTCACGTGACCGATACGGCCCAGTTCGATACTTACCGCGCACCCGCGGGGGCCAGCATCGCGCAATATGGCGGCCGAATGCTTGCAGCCGACGGCAATGCCGAACTCCTCGATGGCAGTCCCGTCCCCGAGCTGAGTATCATCATCGAATTTCCCAATGCTGCGGCGGCGCGGCGCTGGTACCGGTCACCGGAATACCAGGCGGCGCGGTCGATCCGCCTGCGATCCTCATTGGGCCGCGTGTTTCTTATCGAAGGGCTGTGACAGCGGCAATGAGCGACACCGAAAACATCATCGTCGACACCGCGACGCGGATCTTCCGCGATCTGTGCGAGCCCGCGACGGTCAACGATGCCGAGAACGGCGTGTGGCCAAAAGCCTTATGGGACACGGTCGAGGAATCGGGGCTACCGCTCGCCTGGGTCGCGGAAGATTTCGGCGGCGCCGGGGCGACAATGGCCGACGGGTTTGCGGTGTTGCGCGCGGCCGGGCGCTTTGCGGTGCCGGCGCCGCTCGCCGAGACGATGATGGCGGGCTGGATGCTAGCACATGCCGGGATCGAAGCGCCGGCCGGCCCGATGACGATCGCCCCGGTCCATGCCGATGGTCATCTCACACTCGGCGCCGAAGGAAAGCTCTCCGGCCGCGCCCGCCATGTGCCGTTTGCCCGCAATGCCGGACATATTGCTGTGCTCGCCCATCGCGGGGACGAGCGGTTGGTGGCTTTAGTCGCCACCGCTGGGCTGCCCATTTCGCAGGACAAGAGCCTCGCCGGCGAGCCGCGCGACACGGTGTCGTTCGACGGCGCCGTTCCCACGGCGGTCAAACCCACGGCGCTCAACGAAGACATGATCCAACGCTTTGGCGCCGCCGTGCGATTGCAGCAGATGGCCGGCGCGCTCGAAAAAATCCTCGAGCAATCAGTGCAATGGGCGCTCGACCGCTCGCAGTTCGGTCGCCCGATCGCGAAATTTCAGGCGGTTCAGCACAACCTCGCGACTTTGGCCGGCGAGGTCGCCGCGGCGGGTGCGGCCGCCGATCTCGCCGCCGAAGCCTGCGCCGGGCCGGAACCCGGGGCCGCGGAGGTCGCGATCGCCAAGGTGCGCGCCGGCGAGGCGGCGGGCAACGGGGCGGCGATCGCGCATCAGGTCCATGGCGCCATGGGCTTCACCTATGAGCACACATTGCACCATGCGACGCGCCGGTTGTGGAGCTGGCGCGAGGAGTTCGGCAACGAGAGGGTGTGGGCGACCCGGCTCGGCCGGATGGTCGCGGCGCAAGGCGCCGACCAGCTCTGGCCCTTTATCACGCAAGATTGACGAGGCCGCGATGACAACCAGCTTCCGTTTCGACCCGGTCGAACTGCCGCCAGAGGCCAAGGGGTTGCGCGAGGAGGTCCGCGCCTTTTTGCGCGAGGAGGCCGAGTCCGGCGCCTTGACGGCGCATCGCGGCAAGGGCGGCCTATCGCGCGAGTTCAGCCGCAAGGTCGGGGCCAAAGGCTGGATCGGCATGACCTGGCCCAAAAAATATGGCGGCCACGAGCGCTCGCAGCTCGAACGCTATGTCGTGACCGAAGAGATGCTGGCGGCGCATGCGCCGACCCGCGCGCATTCGACCGCCGACCGGCAATCGGGGCCGGTCATCCTGCGCTACGGTCAGGAGGAGATCCGGCAGCAGATCCTGCCACGCATCGCCGCCGGCGAATTATGCTTTTGCATCGGGCTGTCCGAGCCGAATTCCGGGTCGGACGTGTTTGCCGCCTCGACCCGCGCCACCAAGACCGATGGCGGCTGGCTGGTCAATGGGCGCAAGATCTGGACGTCGAACGCGCACGAAGCCGATTACATGATCGCGCTGTTGCGCACCTCGCCTTCGACTAAAGAAAATCGCCGCCACGGGCTGACCCAGTTCCTCGTCAAAATGGACACGCCGGGGATCACGATCCGCCCGATCATCAACCTGACCGGCGGCCATGATTTTAACGAAGTCGTGTTCGACGACGCCTTTTTACCCGACTCGCACCTGATCGGCGAAGTCGACATGGCATGGAAGCAGGCGACCGACGAATTGGCCTACGAGCGCAGCGGCCCCGACCGTTGGATCGAGACCCTGTCGGCGCTGGTCGAATTCGTCCGCGTTGCCGGCGAGGAGCCCGATGATCGCGTGGCCGAAGGCATCGGCCGCCAGGTAGCACACCTCGCAACCCTGCGCCGCATGTCATTGTCAGTCGCCGGCATGCTGCAGGCCGGCAAGACGCCGGCGGTCGAGTCGGCCGTCGTCAAGGATCTCGGCACAAATTTCGAACAGGCCTTGCCCGACAAGATCAGGCTGTTGGCGGCACCGATGGGCGACTCACAGCCCGACAGCAACGACGACCGCTTTGAGGAAGCATTGCGCTATACGACCCTGATCGCGCCTAAACTGACGATCCAGGGCGGCACCCGAGAAATCTTGCGCGGCATCATCGCGCGCGGCCTCGGCCTGCGATAAGTCCGACAAACCTAAGAATTGATTTTGGCCATTTAAATGCCTGATCTTCGTCCTCTTTTTTCTCCGGACAGTGTCGCGATCGTAGGCGCCTCAGCGGATACGCATACGTTGCGCGGCCGGACCACGGAATTCTTGATCGCGCATGGCTACCCTGGCCGCATTTATCCGGTGACGCGCAGCCAGTCCGAAGTGTTCGGGCTGAGAAGCTATGCGACGATCGCGGAATTGCCGGAGGCGCCCGATCTCGCCGTCGTCGTGGTGCCGGCGGCCTTTGTCGCACCCACGCTTGAGGAATGCGGCAAGAAGGGCGTGCGCGCCGCGGTCGTGATCAGCTCCGGCTTTGCCGAGGAGCACGGCGAGGCGGCGCAAGCGCGTGACAAGGCGCTGCGCGAGGTCATCGAGCGCTACGGGATTATCGTCTGCGGCCCCAATTCCGAAGGCATCGTCAACCCGCTGAAGCCGCTCGTCGCGACTTTCAGTCCCGTGTTCCACGATCCCAAACAGAGCCTTTTCCCGCAGAGCAACAAGAGCCGGGCAATCGCGGTCAGTTGTCAGAGCGGCGCTTTGACCTTCGCATTTTTGAGCCGCGGCCGTCCCCGGCAGTTGCGATTTACCTACCAAGCCAGTGCCGGTAACCAGATTTGCCTAGAGGCGCACGATTATCTCGATTGGCTGATCGATTGCGACGGCGCTGACATCTTCATCGGCTATCTCGAAAGCATCCAAGACCCGGCGCGGTTTCGCGCCGTGGCCGAAAAAGCAGCGGCCGCCAAAATGCCGATCATCCTTGCCAAGGTCGGCCGCTCCGAGGCGGGCCGGCGCGCCGCCGCCTCGCATACCGGCTCCTTGGCGCATGCCGGAGCCGTCGACGATGCGATCTTCCGTCATTACGGGATCATTCGCGGCGAAGACCTCGACCATGCGCTCGACATCGCCGCCGCCTTTGCCTTTTGCAAATTGCCAAAAGGCAATCGCGTCGCGGTGATTACCGGCTCGGGCGGCAGTGCCGTCTGGATGTCCGACATTCTGTCGGCTCACGGGCTCGAACTTCCGGTGCTCGAAGAGGACCTGCAACAGCGCCTGATGGCGCTCCTTCCATCCTATGCCTCGGCGCAAAATCCGGTCGACGCCACCGCGCAGGCGATCCACGAGGTTGGCTACGCCAAGCTGGTCGAGATCGTGCGCGAATCGCGGCATATCGACACGATCCTGCTGATCGGCTCGCTCGCCAATGAAGCGACCGCAAAGACTCGCGCCGAAGAGCTCGCCGGAATTACCGGATCAACTGAGCAGCCGATCATCCTGTCGACCTACACGACCGCGACCGAGGGTGCCATGGCGGCATTCGCCGAGGCCGGCATCCCTTGTTACACCTCAATGCCGAGCTGCGCCCGCGCCATCCGCGCACTCGTCGATTACGCGCGCTTTCAGCAGCGGCTGCATCGCCCGCCGCCGCCTGTCACACCGCCGTCGATCCGTGAGGCAGCCGCCCGCGTGCTCGCCGCCGCCGGCCCAGTCCTGACCGAGCATCGGGCGAAAGCGCTCCTGGCTGATTACGGCATTCCGCGACCGCCGGAGGCGTTGGGGAGGTCCGCAGAAGAAGCCGTGGCAGCGGCGGCACGCATCGGCGGGCCGGTCGCGCTGAAGGTCCAATCACCGGACATCACCCACAAGACCGAAGCCGGTGCGGTGGCACTCAAGGTTGAAGGCGAGGCCGCTGTGCGCGAGGCTTACGCGCGCGTCCTGGCAAATGCCAAGGCCGCCTATCCCGATGCCACAATCGAGGGCGTTCTCGTGCAACAGATGGCGCCGCCCGGCCACGAGATCATTCTCGGCATCACTCGCGACCCCGATTTCGGCCCGATGCTGATGGTCGGACTGGGCGGCATCCATGTCGAAGTGTTGCGCGATGTTGTCTTCGCCCCGGTCCCCATCGGTCCCGACGAAGCGCTCGCCCTTCTCGCCGAGCTGCGTGCCGCCGCCCTCCTCGACGGCGTCCGCGGCGCCCCACCCGCCGATAAAGCCGCCCTCGCCGAGCTAATGGCGAACCTGTCGCGCTTCGCCGCCGATCACGCCGATCACATCGCCGAGATCGACCTCAACCCCGTCATCCTCCACCCGCAAGGCCAAGGCCTAACCATCGTCGACGCCCTGATCATTAAACACCAGTCCACGAGCCCATAATGCCTTCGATCCTCAAGGGGAGATATAATTCCCAATCTTGTCAAAACGAAAAATCCCGCATGGCTCTTCCTCCAAGCGGGGAAATTAATAACGATCGCGGCTTATCTCAGTAATTGGCTGGTCAGCCGCGACCAGCTCAACTGCCGGCCCGGCAATAACAGCTCGAAGCGTGTCTTTCATATCGCGCATCTTCGCTGTACGCCGATCGAGTTCGGCACCCTGCTCCTTCAGCTCGACAATTGCTTGCTCGATACCCTTAGTAGCCTGCTCAAAAACGATTTGGGCCTTATCTGGATCGAGCATGACCGTGTCAATTGCGTTGCAATAGGCCTGAGACCGCTTCTTATGTGGGTCCAGCTTCAGGTCGCGCTTGAGGATGAGGCGAGCCGCCATAACGATCTGAAAGCGGAATGGTTTCCACTCGGTCCCCATTCTTCGGTTTCGGAACATAAACTCAAGTCGATAGGCAATATAGGCTGCTGTGTAGTAGGAATGGACCTCGTGACGGGGGGAGAAGATTTCCTTCCCGATGAGAGGCGTCAGATCCTTGTAATATCGTCCAACCTGATTAGGGAGCTCTAAGAACACCGACGCGTAGTTCTTCAACAGAAGATCCTTTGTGATAATCCTTACTTTTTCGATACCGGCAATCGTATTGAACTGACCTGGTCTCCGTTCTTAATAGAGTCGCTGGTCTCCGGTCTTGGATTCGAAATAGATTTCGATGGACTTATGTATCGGATCCAGCGCCCAAAAGCTCTCTTGGTCAACCTTGTTCTGCTGGTTGGAGGCGATAATCACCTGTCGGGTTACTTCCTCGTCCTCGGTCGCAACAATCTTGATCGGTATCATCGTCGTCTGATTTTCGGCCGTAGCGTTTGCGGCGATGACGTGGCTGGTCTGGCACCCATTTACGATCTGGAAGTCTTCGAGCGTGAACTGTGGGCCCACCCGCTGAAGCTTTCGGGTTACGATCGTGATCCCATTGTTGCGCAGTGGGAATTCAATGCTGCTCTCGGAGAGAAGAGTGTTCGCGATTGAGATATTCACGGGTGTCTCACCCTGGAAATCTCGAATATTGTCGAAGAACAGTCGACGACGAACATTTCCGTCCTCGTCCGTGATCATCCTCAAGTATTCTGACAATGGCAGCAGGCCGATGTAGGATTCCCGAACGTTTGGTATTTTAGGTAGAGACAGATTCTGCCCGAAGTTCACAGTGACCCGGAAGGCGTTCTTCGTCTGGAAATAGAGCTTCTGAACACGCGTGGCGTCGAGCGGGTGGAATGGATGTTGCCGCGAACATGTGCAGCCCATCCGCTTGGGCGTAAAACCCGTCCCTTATCGCGCAAAGGTTCTTGTCGTTCACCCAGGTACCAGTCGTTGCGTAGTATAGGGCGACCTTTGGTAGACCTCGAACGAACTTGGAAGCCACTTTATACAGGCAATTTTTAATCCGCTGGAGCTCAAGGATGCGGTCATTTTGTCTGAAGCTCGCCTCCTCCTTAAAGAAATCTAGCACCGCCTGAAAGAACTTTGACATATCGCCGCCGTCAAACGATGAGCTAGTCTTTGCTTGTATGAAAAGGAATTGAACCTGCAAAACCGGACTATGAGAGATAATGTCCTCAAGCTGCTCCTCGTCATCGACTATCGAATCATTCACGATGATAGCAATCCCGTCGATACCGAACTCGCCAGGACCGGTCGCGACTAGGCTGAAATCGAACTCCTCCGGGTAAATGTCTGACACGACGATGTAGTTTGTGAAGGCTTCAAACTGATCCGACTGCGGAAGCCCCTCGATCTTTTGGCTCTCCGTGAATTCCTTCAGCAAACTCTGCGTCACAACATCCATAAAATTTTCCTGATCAACGGGGTTATGCCTCGTGTGAGGACCTGCAATCATATTTCACCCTTGGCTCGAATTATGCTGCACCAAAAATCGTTCCCACTATCTTAGTATCCCGGTCTCCCACTGTTCGGCATCCGCTACGAAGGCGGTGTAATGCTATTGCGAGGCCAGTCGGCCGCAAATCGATCCACCGCCGACGAGCGCGAGCCTTGCTTTGTGTCAGGGCGGGATTCGGCTCTCGGCGAAGCACCGGGCAGAAGTTTCACTGCAAATTTTGGGCATGGGCGGGAGTCGCGGTCCCTTTATAAGTGCCGACACCACGTGCGTGAGACAATTTCAATTGCGCTTTGTGACGGCGGCACGCTGCCCGCTGACACACCCAGGGTTCGGCGCGAATGTAATGCACGAACCCAGCCTCATGATAGAACGGTGGGCAGCTGACCATCTGCAGCTCAATTTCCCTGAGTTGTGCTCGATGCGGAGAAAGGACCCTGGAAGATGACCGAACACCCCTCCTACCGCGAGATCAGCCTCAGCCGCGACGGCTTAGTCGCGACGGTCGAAATGCGGCGGCCGCCACACAATTTTTTTGACAGCGCTCTTGTCGGCGAGATCGGCGACGCATTTGAGCGGCTCGATGCCGATCCCGAGTGCCGCGCCATTGTCTTTGCTGCCGAGGGCCGCTCGTTTTGCGCGGGTGCCGATTTCTCGAAGCGGATGGATACCGGCACGGTCAGCGAGGGCAGCCGCAGCGCCGCCGGCCGCCACCTGTACAAGGAGGCGATCCGCCTGTTCCGTACCAGAAAGCCGATCGTCGCGGCGGTGCATGGCACCGCGGTCGGCGGCGGCCTGGGTCTGGCGCTGGTCAGCGATTTCCGGGTGACCTGTCAGGAGGCGCGGTTTAGCGCCAATTTCAACCGGCTCGGTTTTCATCCCGGTTTTGGCTTGACCGCGACCCTGCCACGGCTGGTAGGCGTGCAGCAGGCGGCATTGTTGTTTTATACCGGTCGGCGCATTCCCGGCGACGAGGCGGTGCGCATCGGCCTCGCCGATCTGCTGGTGCCGCAAGCCGAGGTGCGTGAGGCGTCACAAAAGCTTGCTCTTGAAATCGCGCAATCGGCGCCGCTCGCCGTGACGTCGACGCGCGAAACGGTGCGCCGCGGGCTAGTCGATGCGATCGAGGCCGCCACTGAACGCGAACTGGTGGAACAGGATTGGCTGCGCCGCACCGAGGATTTTCAGGAGGGCATCAAGGCTATGGCCGATCGCCGCCTGCCCGACTTCCGCGGCCGCTGAGCGGCTCGCCCTGCCGAAAAGAAAAGGCCGGAGAAATTCTCCGGCCTTTTTACTAAATGGTCTGGACCTGTTGCGGCGCCGGCCCCTCGGATCGGCGGCGGCGCTCGGCCATGAACTCGTCGAACTCGGCCTTGTCCTTGGCGTGGCGCAGCCGGTCGAGAAATTCCATAAACTCGCGCTGTTCTTCTTCGAGCCGGCGCAAGGTCTCGGCGCGATACTCGTCAAAAGCGCGGTTGCCGGTCGCTTCGCGGTAATTCGGACGGGATCCGCCGCCGCCGAGGCCCCAGCGTTCGGCGGCCTGCTGCATCCGCTCCATGCGCCGCTGCATGCGATCCATCCGGCGTTGCCAGCGCGGCCGCCGCCCCTTCAGTCCAGCACGCCATTCGCCCACTCCCTATCAGAAAGCCGAGAACCACCAGACCGAGCGGCCACCACAGGAAAAAGCTGAGTACGGTCAACCCGATCCATGCCGGCTTGCCGATCTCGTCCAAACGCTCCGACCACAGCGTGAAACCCAATATCACCAAGCCGATCGCCGGTTTGCCGATGTGGTGCATGTTCGCCGCAAGATGATGATGCATGAGCGCGACCATGTTAATGTGTCTAACATTCACATACGTTCGTCGGATCGCTCTGTCAAGCGCCGTTCAATCACTTCTTTTGGCCACTTCTTTCGGCGCCGCTCTGCTGGCCGGGACTGTTTTGGGCAGCGCTGGTTTGGCCGGGCGGTTCGGGGATGATGCCGAGCCCCTGTAGATAAATCAGCATTCCGGCTTCGAGCAGTTCCTCCGGCATCATCGGCAACCGGCGTCTGCCGCCGTCGCCGCGCGAAAATAGCGATGCGATGCCGTGCGACATGGCCCAGGCGTGTAGCGCCATCATCAATGCCGGCGGCCGCTTTTCCGGCGGCAGGCGCGCGCACAAGACTTCGGAGGCGCGGCGCAGGATCGCGAAACTGCGATCGGCCGCCTGGCGCAACGCGGGATCGCCGTCGAACGACAGCCCGGCCTCGAACATCGCCGAGTAATAGGCGGGCTCGTCGCGGGCGAAGGCGAGATAAGCGCGGCCGACATTCTCGAAGGCGGCAAAGGCATCGGGCCGGCCGTCATCCCAGGCGCGATCGAGATGGTCGGCGAACAGATCGAAACCGCGGCGCGCGACATCGGCCATCAGCGCGTCGCGGTCGCGGAAATGGCGGTAAGGTGCCGCCGAACTGACGCCGGCCGAGCGCGCCGCATCGGCAAAGGTGAACCCGGCCGGTCCCTTTTCGGCAATCAGATCGAGCGCGGCCCGGATCAGCGCCTCGCGCAAATTGCCGTGATGATAGCCGCGCCGCCCGTCCGGCCCGCGTCCCGACCAGCTCATTCACCAAAACCAGAGTATCGACAATCGTTAATGCAACCCAATCCCCTCCATGTAAATGCCCTTTACATCAAATCGCAGCCAGCCGGAGATGACAAACCTTGGGCACAGCCACCCGTCGTCAGAACCTTTCTCGTTACGATGGGGGCGCCACGCCAACCCCGTTGGACGACGGCTCGCCGTCACCTCAGCGTCGCCAGCATCCCGGTCGCGCCGGTAAGCAAACCCTCTAGCTTTGGTTTGAGGCCCGGGGATGGCTCCTGGTGAGCAAAGCGCTCAGCGCGTAGATGCGGGTCTCGGTTAGAGACAGCATCCAGCCATCGACATAGACGATCCGATCGCGGGCAAAGTCGTCCTGGCTCCGCTCCCTGACCGAACGACGCAGTTCTGCCACCGAGGTGCAATCGCCGCAACTGGTCGTCGACAATCCCTCAAGGATCAGCCGCGCGAGGTGGTCCGGCGAGGCGTCGGAGGCGGGCAACGCTCGCAAGCATGCGTTTCCGACCGCTTCCGGACAGTTCAAGGCCACACAGAAAGCGGTCAGGGCGCCGTACTCGGAGGTCTCTCCGGCGCAATCGCTAGCGCCGACCGGCGCCAGCGCGGCGAACCACACCGCCCAGCGACGGCGGAGAAGGCCAGTAAATTTCGTCGAGACAGCATGGCTGATATCTAATTCAGCTGCTGCTTGATCTGATTGGCCAACCGCAAGGCCAGGGCGACGATCGTCAAAGTGGGGTTGCTCGAACCGCCGGTCGGAAACACCGAGCTGCCGGCGATATAGAGGTTCGATACCGAGTGTACGCGACAGTTTTCGTCGACCACGCCTAGGCTCGGATTGGCGTGCATGCGTGTCGTGCCCATGTGGTGCTCATTGGCGCGAAAATCGCTCGGCAAGCCGTCGCTGTCGCTTGGTGCTGCGCGAAGGCGTCCGAACCCTGTCCGTCCGATCTCGGTCCCAAGCAGGCGAAAGGCTGTCGCCGCTTTGGTTCTATCATCGTCGGTCAGCCGCCAATCCACGATAACCCGCCGCATGCCGAGAGCATCGCGTTCCGAGCCGAGCATCACTCGACTCTGCGGGTTTGGCTGCTGTTCCGCAGTATACCACAACCCCAACTCCTCAACCGGGATTCCCTCGCCAAAGAGGGCCTTACGCACCGCGAAAGTCGCAACCCCGTCGAGATCGCCCACCACCCGGGACAAATCCGAAACCAAACTGCCCCCCGGGCCCTCGCCGCCGATCAGGCGCTGCAGCGCCTTCACCGAGTTCGACGACTGGGGCCAGTCGGTAAGTCCAAAAAATGAATGCGCTCGGGAGCTGCAAACGGCGCATGGCTGACGCCGTCAACCCAATAAAAGAGGCATATGAGTGATTGCCTCCAAAAGGGGGGTAAGTGCCGGCGCTGCGGAAGTCGAAGTTCATGTGCGGATCGGACGGCGCGATAATTGCGCCCCCATACGTCAGATGGGTCATAAAGAAACGGCCGACGAGATCACGCGCATTACCAATACCGTTGCCCCCCTCAGTCCCGGACGTTAACAGCAGTCTTGCGTTTTCGATCCCACCCGCGGCCAAAATATAAAATCGCGAGCGAACCGAGAAATGATTCCCTGAGAAAGCTCTTGCCGGATAATTCCGTGATCTCCGCGTCGGTTTCTCCGCCATCGAGATGGAACGCGTTCGCGTAAAGGTAGACCGATACGCGCGGCGCGCGGCGCAGGTCGGACGCATAGACCGGTCCGAAATGGACCTGACTGACCTGCAAAATCTTGCTCTCGAAGTTAGGACCGGAAAACGGGGGCGGAATTTTGCTGGCCGGAATTCCCCAACTTGCCGGCCGGTAATCGTAAGGCCCGAGGTCACAGACTTCCTGAGCCTGTCGATACCATGGGTCGAGACCGGATTTCAGGAAAGGCCATCCGTGATACGGGAAGGCGTCGCTACCCTCAAAGTCGATCGGATCGAGCGGCAGACACCAGCCGCCCCAATGATTGGTCGTCCCGCCGAAAAAGCGAAGCCGCGAGGTTGCTAAATCCGGAAATGGTCCACCGATACTCCGCCCCTCGTAAAGTTGTTGGGTAGCCGCATCCAACTCCATGCCGCCGCTCTCGAGGAGAGCCACGCGAAACGGCGCGTCGATAAATTTGCGCGCAAGTGTGATGCCGGCAGCGCCGCCGCCGATTATGCAGACTTCCGTCTCGATGATCGTTCCGGGCGGAATAGAACGCGCGTCGACAATCATCAGCAATATCCGTCAGAGACGATCCTCGCGGCACTTGATTCCGGCCGCGCGGGCGTCGGACAAACTGACGCGAGTAACGTTGGTGCGCGTTAAATCATGGTTTCACCCACCTGCTCCGGAGCAAGCCGGCCGCATCGGCATTGTGAACCCGCTTCACAACTGCCGTGCAAGCATCGGTCCGGCCGTCGACCGATTGGAGCGCCGCGTTTGGCTATCAACTCCGGCACAGGATGGCTCACCAACGATCCTGTTAATCATACTCGCGACTCGCCCTGAAGTCGAGAGCGTCCCGAACTATCGCTTTTAAGTTAAGAGCGCATAGCGTATCTTCGGTGCAACGCGGCTGGCGCTTGGCCGGCCCAGTTCCTCATCCGAGCCTAATCGAGCACGGTTCTTTTGCCGCTGACTGATAGCGTTGCTCGCCGATGACGCTGAGGCGATAGGGGTGCATCGAATCCGCCTCAGTAATCTGGTAGAAAACGCTGTGAAGGCCGGTCGACACGCCGCGGAACTCGGTCCGAAGAATACGAAACACGTTGCGATCGGCATCCATTGCCTTGGCACTGTTACGCAACGGGATCGACCACCAGCGCAGCACCGCCTCACAGGCGATCTTGTCGATCGCGAGGCAATTCGGGTCTACCCAGCCGCCCCAATTGCTGAAATACCCACGCCCTGGACCGAGCGATTCCCATTCATCGCGGCAGATCGGCTGGCGCGATGACGGATGAACAAACCAGCGGAGCGCATACGCCCAATCAGCGCCGGATCGGAGCGTCGCATGCAATGCCGCGATGTGGTCATGCGACCACCAGTTATCGTCGTCGAGATACGCAATATACCGGCTATTGGCGAGATAACTCAGCAGTGTCCGCAGCGATCCACCGTCCCAAGCTGAATGAAGCCCCCCATGCCGACGAGAAGTCGAATACCCGGGGTATAACAGGAGCACCGAGTGGTAGTCGGGCACAGAGGCACAGAGTTGCTCGATGCCGGTCCCGTCCTGTTGTGGAGCGTCGATGCCGATCAGGACTTGAACTCTACCCGGAAATCTCTGTTCGAAAACAGATTGAATGGCGTCGCCAAGGTGAGGACCGAGTATCGTAGGCATGACGACCGCTAGGTCGGCAGGCTCTTGCAGCGATGTGATTTTACGACCTCGAAACACCTTTAGGAACGGCGGTGAGAAGGCCCCGGTAACGTGTTCTGGAATAGGCTGATTGCCGAGCTGGCTCAACGGCTGCCACAGATCTACCCTGCGGATCAATTGGATATCGAACCGGCGTAGAAATTGGTTTGCCGCAGCGGCTAGTCTTACTTTCCAACTCAAGAGTTAAACTTTCTTAAACCCAATTTGATGCTCAACGAACCCCATACTCCGCTGCTGCTTGACTATCAGGAATGGGTATATCATGATCCGCGTAAATGATCTAACTGCAGAGCGATTGGTCTTAGCATCATCAGCGGCGACTTTGCCGCCGCAAAAAGCCGGAACAGGTCACGGCGCCAGCGACATTGGCAGACCTTCTCATTCATCTCGAAGAGCTTGGCCTAAACGACACCACCGTCCCGGTTTCGAGATATGCTGAACGGTTCGCGGGAGTTTGCTAAGCAGGTACTGCCGGCGCAGCTGTCCCATGCTCTTCGAGGCTCGTGGGAAGGCTTGCGAGACTGGATCGATGTCTTCGCCTTTAGTCTGCATTTTATGGCGACGCGCTCGCCGCGGCCGGATTTGCTGCTTTATTTTGGATTTGCGCCGGGCGACGATCTTCTCTGCTCGACGATCTTACGAGAATTGCGCAAGCGCCGGCAGGGCCGCGTGTTGATGGTTTCGAACAATCGCGAGTTGTTCATCGGCAATGAGGACCCCGCGTATGTCCGACCGCTCTGGCGTCGCTGGTCGGTAGACCACTCGACGGTAACGATCTGCCAACGCTATGCCCGAATTTGGGGAGTGGAGTTCAAACGGCCGCATTACGCGCCACTTGATGGCGAAGACCGGAGCAAGCCGCCGTCGCGGCACATTCTCGCCGAGATCTGTGCGGATGTCGGCATTACCGGGCCGATATCGATCAGGCCCTACCTCGCATTAACCGACGAAGAGCGTCAGTGCGGGGAGTGGGCCTGCGGCAAAATCGTCATCCAGAGCAGCGGGATGGCGGCGCGTCATCCGATCCGAAACAAACAATGGCCCGAGGAACGCTTTCAGGGCGTCGTCGATGCCCTACACGCCGAAATCGACTTTGTGCAGCTGGGCTCGGCCTCTGACCCTTTGCTTCGGCATGTCAAGGATCTGAGAGGAGCGACCAGCATCAGGGAAACGGCTGCGATTTTACACAGTGCGCGGCTGTATTTCGGGACAGTCGGGTTCCTGATGCATCTTGCCAGAGCTGTCGAGTGCCCCGGCGTGATCGTTTTCGGCGGACGCGAGGCGCCGTGGCAATCCGGGTATACCTGCAATGCCAATCTTTACACCGCAGTTCCCTGCGCGCCGTGCTGGCGGTGGAATTCGTGCGACTACGATCGCAGATGCTTGAGCGATATTTCGGTTGGCGACGCGGTATCGGCGATCCGCCAAATGATGGCTAGACCGCGCGGCCCGCTCGCCGTCGAAACGGTCGAAATCCCGGCGAATTCGGTTGCGGGAACCTTGGCTCGCCCGGCCGGGTTCGAAGAGGTTCAGGCATTCGTACTTACCTCGAACGTCGATCTTTCTCCTCCGTATCTTTCATGATTACGCTTTGGGCGCGGATTGACGGCCGCCAGCCATCTGCATCGCAATTGGTTTGAGCAATTCCTTTAGCTTACTGGGCAATATTTCGGCGACCCTCTTACGCAAGATGTTCGCCAGCGTGCGATCGGGCGGAACGAAATCGCGCCATTCGGTCATGCGCAGGTATTTCTCGTATTCGGCCCGTCGCGGATGGTAGCAGAAATAACTCCACGGCTTCGGGCTGCTATTGAAATGGATAATTCGCGCGTCCTGATATACTGCCTCTATCGCTTCCCGACTCAGCGGCAACGCCGCCGGATCCCAGTAAAAAGACCAAACCACGTTCCATTTGTAGTCGAGCCGTTTTCGTCGGGCGTGAAAGCAGGCGTTTAATGCTTCCTGGTCAACATCGCGGACCATTCGTTCGGGATAAGCATCGACATAAGCGAGGACAGTGTCCATGGCCCGGGTTTCACGCCATTGCTTGAGGTCGATAAGCAATACGCCGGCGTTGAAATAACCGTCCTCGGGGCGTAGTCCCAAATGGCCTACTCCCCGTTGCGAGCCCGGAATGTCGACGGTGCCCAGCAATGCGCCGCCGAGGTCAACGTTCCACAGCGGAGAGATGTCCCCCACTACGACGATGTCCCCGTCCAAATACAGCACGCGCTCCACTGCCGCCGGAAAGAATTCCGCAACCCACAGCCGCGTCCAGGTATCGACCGTGTAGTGCGCCCCCGGATTGAGGGGAAGCACGCGACCGGACGGCGCCGAAAACACCCGGAAATGTAATAAATGGTTCGGAAACCGAGCGATTGAGCGCTGCAGCTTTTGCTCATCCAGCTGCTCTGTCGCGCGCCCGACGATCACGATGTCGAAGAAAAGATGCGGGTTGTTGACCAACAGCGAAGTCAAGCACACGGCAACGTGCTGCAAGTATTGAGCATCGGTGCAAAAAAGAACATGGACTTGCCTGGCGATGTCCGATCGAGCGAAATCGTCGCCGGTCGCGGGGGCCGCAGCCGGCTGCGGCGCTGCCGGTCGGGCCGGGACATTGTGCGGTAGCTCACTGCCACGGTTCATTTACGACAGTCCCCACATTTCGGAGGAGCGCTAACG
Organism: uncultured Alphaproteobacteria bacterium; assembly: GCA_963777435.1. Taxonomy (GTDB): domain Bacteria; phylum Pseudomonadota; class Alphaproteobacteria; order ATCC43930; family CGMCC-115725; genus AP-15. The sequence continues at coordinate 636,774 of CAVZQT010000001.1, read as the reverse complement.
GCAGAATCCGTTTTACCCGAGAATTGTAAACTTTGTGCCTCGAAATGACCGCCGGCAGCGAATCGTGCCCGGACGGGCTTTGGCGAAACTCGCAAAGAGCAGGGCGATGCCGTCACAGACACGACACTGCAGACGGGGCCTCGGCCCCCTATTGGATGCGGCGCAGCCCGAGATCAGCGAGGCAACCGCTCATCGCCGCGCTGTCGACCGGCGTCCTGACCTTGTCCTGGCAGGCCGCAACCAACGCCACAAACTCGGCCTTGGTCGGCGGCTTGCCGATCGGCGTCTGCCAGTCATTCACCACCGATGGCACCTCCGCCGTCCGATCGCCCGTCGCAGCGCAGGCGCCCAGCCCCAGCACAACCAGAATAGCGGTCCGCCGCATCCCGTACCCCTGCCCCGTTTTTCCCCGCCGGGAAATTAGCGGCTCCGACCCCGCTTTGCCAGTTTCTTAGGCTTTGGCGCGGTTACTCGGGTTCAGTGAATTCGAGCTTTTCGGAAAGACCATAGCCATCGGCCAGTTGCTGCAGTTTATACCAGGTCGCGTCCTCGACCTCGATGCCCTCACGGCTGCGTTGCTGCTGGCGGCGGTATTCGATTTCGCCGGGATAGAGCACTCCACTCGATCCCTCGGCGGCGGGCGTGGCCTTCAGATAGGCGATAAACTCGCCGACATCTTTCTTGAACTCGGCGAGCGGGCGGAAGGCGGCGACGTTGAACACCGCCATAAAGCAGCCGTCATTGTGCCGCCCGCTCGGCTCGACACCAAAACCGAGCCCGGTCAAAAGGCCGCACAGGATTTCGACCATGACCGCGAGCCCAGTGCCCTTGTACCCGCCCTCTGGCCCGCCCAGCGGGAGCAATGCGCCGCCTTGGCGCAGTTGGCGAGGATCGTTGGTTGGTCGCCCGTCATTGCCAATGACCCAGCCATCGGGCACCGGCTCGTTGCGGGCGATGGCGAGCGCGATCTTGCCGGCCGCCGCCGCGGAGGTCGCCATGTCCAAGTAGAGCGGCCCTTCCAGATCGGATGGGATCGCCATCGAGATCGGGTTGGTGCCGAGCCGCGCCTCGCGCCCGCCAAACGGCGCCACCGCCTTGGGCGAGCGGCCGGAATTGGCGGTGCACAGCCCGATCATCCCGGCCTCCGCCGCCATCAACGTATAAGAGGCGACCCGGCCGATATGGCCTTGGCGAAACACGGTCGCGGCCGCCACATTGGCGGTCTTGGCCTTGTCGACCGTCAGGCGCATGGCGCGTTCGTTCGCGACATAGCCAAACCCCCAATGCCCGTCGACAACGGTCGTGGTCGGCGATTCCTGGACGATCGTCCACGGCGCGCCGGGGACGATGTGCCCAGCCTTGATCCGGTCGATATAGGTCGGGATCTGGATCACGCCGTGCGAGTTGTGGCCGACGAGATTGGCGCCGACGATATGGCGCATGACGAGCTCGGCCTCGGCGGGCGGCGTCCCCGCCGCCTCGAACAAGGCCTGGCCGATTTCGAGCAACCGCTCCGCTGGAATCTTCGGCATCGCTTCCTCCTCGATCATCCCGTCATAGCATGGGCGGCGGGCCGCACGGAAATTCCCGTTCAACCGGGAAATAACGGGAATTTTTGCGACTTTTGACCCAACCAAATCGAAATAACCACGCTGGATCAAACTGTTAGCGGGAGATTAGGCCCCACTCAAACGGGAATTTACGGCGCCTAATCGGGAATTTTCCGCACCGAACCGGGAACCAACGGGAATTTGCCGCCGCCGACATCCGCCTGCAAAAGAACTCCCTTCCCAGCGCCGCCTCTCAGCGAGCCGACCACGCCAGCTTAGGAGTTGATTGTGGCGATCTTGCCGTTGTCGCAGCGGATAGAGTTTGCCCAGAGGTTGGTCCAGGCGTCTACCTTTCGCTGGCCCATTATGCCCGGCTCGGGGGAAAGGAGCGCGGACGGTTGGATCGGCCAGCCACGAGGACTCGGGACGCCTGTTCCGAAAGAGCTTCTCGGACTTCCCCGGCCAGAGCCGGCAACCGGCGAACCCGAGCGCGACGATTATGTCCTCGAACGGCCGGTGACCTTTCCCAGTCCCGACTGCACAACTAGCCCCGGATTTATCGATCTCTATCGGCGCGGCGAACTCGCTTCCTGTTCATTAATTAAGAAAAATCGCAGCAGCATTGGCGACCCTCTGTGCTTCATGGCAGGCTGTCCAGCGTGCTACACCGCGCCTGAATAGGGAGGTTACTGTGGCTGAGCAAACCGAAGGTGAGAAACCACAGTTCAAGACACCGATGCCGCAGACGCCGACCACCAAGATTCTGGCCGTCGGCAGCTTCGCCCCTGGCACGGACATGTCGCAGGTTCAGCGCATTTTGCCGACCGAGGTTCGCGAGACCGCGCAGCTCTATCTCGATGGCAAGATCGACCAGTGGTATTCGTTGGAAGACCGACCGGGGGTCGTCTTCATCCTGAATATGACCGACACTCAGGCAGCGCACGCGATGCTGGAGGAGCTGCCACTCGGCAAAGCCCATCTGATGACGTTCCAGCTCACGCCGATCGGTCCGCTCAATCCCCTCCGCCACCTGCTGGTATCGGCTGTTCGGTACTAAACTGTGCAGTTGAAAAAGTTAGCTTGATGGAGTGGTGGAATCGAAACCGTCGAGACTCTGCGGCTGAGGGGCATCGGGTTTCGCAGCCTGACCGAAGCGCTCGACACGACAACCGCGCAAGGGCGGCTGGTTTTTCCCATGTTTGGCGCACTAGCGGAATTCGAGCGCAGCTTGATCCGCGAGCGCACCCAAGCGGGTCTTGCTGCCGCGCGGCGCGCAGGCCGGACGGGAGGCCGTCCGCCAAAACTCACCGACGACGACATCGAGGCTGCCACGGCGATGCTGGCCAACCCCGACATCGGTGTCACCCAAATCGCGCACCGTCTCGGCGTTTTTCCCGCGACGCTCTATCGTTACATCCCCGCTGCGCAAACCGCGAATACCCCCGGCGTTTGAGAACGGCACTTCACGATGAGAATCGTCAGTTTAGAGGCCCCACTTGAAAATGGGACCTCTAACGCTGTTTCGCCGCCGGCATCCGCGAAAAGGGAGGTACACATGCGCATGCGCTGGCTTCTAGGTTTCTTGGCGGTGGCCGTCGTTGGGGTTTTTTTTGAATCTACGGGAACATACGCCCAGTACGCAAATCCAAACGGTTCAGGAAGCCCTGGCCCAGGTGTCTCGACCAATCAGCAAAAGGCGCAACGGCCGTGGGGTGGTGGATCATCCTCGTCTTCCTCAGACAGCAATCCTTGCTGGTCCAATTATCGTCGATGCCTAGCTAATTGGCCTCTCGGTGAGGGATATTCGCATTGTAAAGATGAAGACCCAACACCGCCGTCTGGATGCCCATAAAGCTGAGTTTGCTCGACGATGCTTAAAGGATTCAAAATTCTATTAAATGTAATTATATTCCCTGTCGCGGCGGCACAGCCCGCTACTGCTGCACCCGCACCGATCGCTTCCGCAACCCCGCAGCCCGCGGCTGCAGAACCTGTCCCAGCCGCGGCCGCCGCTAAAACAATAGCAGTTAATTGCGTGTATCCATATGGAGGATCAACCACAACGATATTTGATTTTGATCGCAAAACGGCTGAAGGCAATCCTGCTGATTTCTCCGATACACGTATTACCTGGAAAGAGGGGAGGGGGTTTACGGACTACATGTCATTCGACAGATATACACTGAGATTGACAATAAATGGGCCAGGAGGGCAACTTACTGTACCTTGTTCCATTGTTCACAAGCAATTTTAGAGCGCCATATTTCCTGTTACGATCCACCAAGCGCATGACCTCCGAAAATAGCGGGACGAATTTCGGATGTGGGGCATCAAGGGCCGCGAAGGCTAAGTGGCCACAGTGGGTCAAAACACCACGGGCCGTGATAATCGGTCGTCGTCCATTACAATCTGCCCAACGCAAGCGCATCGTGGATGCCAAGGCGCAGTTTCGATCCTTGGCGGAACCGTGGGCCGACACCGGCACCAGCACCGGATGCTTGATGCTGGCGGTGCTCGGCGGCTTGACCGATGTTGAGCGCGATCTTATCCGCACACGACCAGCACAGCAAAAAGAGGCCACCAAACGGCGCGCCCAGGGCGCTACCTTGCAGGAATTGGCCGAAAGCTACGACCGCAGCATTGCCACCATACGCCGCGCAACGCGTGACGCTTGAGCTATCCCCGTTCGCCTTCGCCGCCGTCTTGTTGTCTTACGAGCGTCCGATACCGTTCGCGGCCTGCATCGTCCAGAATTTTCCGTAACGGCAGTTTCGAACCGGGAGGTAGCGGCATCTTCCACTCCATTTGCCACTCGAAGCCGTCGTTTTCGGCGAACTTCTTGGCCCGCTCCTCAACCGTTGCATCGCTCACTTCAACCACTGCTTTCATCCTAATGCCTTTTCACGTAGGCAAAAACTAAGGCGAACGGCATGGATTTTCCGTAAACGCGCCCGCGCGGCACAACATCTTAAACGGTCAATTCATCCCGTACAGGCTGCAACGAGATTTTGCGACTTGTGACGGCGACACTGAGTGCAGGGAGAAGCAGACGTGGAGAGCAACGAGCTCGATATTATGTTGAGGCTAGCGAGCATCTTTATGCCCTACGCCACCGCCCGCCGCGAGAAAATCTACAAAACAAATGGCCGCTTTGTCCACTATACATCGGCAGAAAACGCACTCCGGATCATTCAGTCTAAACAATTGTGGATGAGAAATGCCAGATGTATGACCGACTATATGGAAGTGACGCACGGCTATCAAATGTTACTGCAATTTTTTTCACAAAAAGCACAGAGGGACGCGTTTTGCAAATCATTAAATCATTGCCATTCCGGTGTTGGTGAAGAAGCGTTACAATTCTTCGATCAATGGTGGAATAATATTCAATTTGATATTTATATTGCGTCGATTTCTGAACACGACGACACCGAAGATGCCCACGGTCGCCTCTCCATGTGGCGTGCTTTTGGCCGCCTTCCAGCACGCGCGGCTCTTGTAATGAGGCCGCCTGCCCCCGGTAAAGCGGAGGGCTTGAAGGTTATGCTAAGTCCTGTAGCGTACTTCGATTACGCTGGTGTCGAAAAACAGATCAAAAAGGTAACTGCGAATGTCACAAAAAATCGCGACTTTTTGAAAACATTTGAGAAAAACAAAATTAAGGATTTGGTATTTTTTATGCTAGTCGCTGCGGCAGTCAGTCTGAAACATCAAGGATTTCGGGAAGAGCGAGAATGGCGCGTCATTTATATTCCACAAGTGCACCAATCTAAATTAATTGCATGGTCAATGGAAGTAATAGATGGAGTTCCGCAAATAATTCATAAAATTCCTCTAGAAGACAGCCCAGATAATGACGTGATCGAAGTGGCAATACCGACACTCTTGGACAGGGTAATTATTGGGCCGTCGCCATATCCAGTAACTATGGGCCACGCCTTCGCTGTCGCTTTGCAACAGGCAGGCGTGACGAACCCTGCGACGCGCATAGTGGCATCGGGGATTCCAATACGGCAATGAGGCATATGCAGCGCCGGAATTTTCCAGGATCGCTGATATGCGACAAACCCGTGTAGGGCCCATCAGAATGTCACCCCTGGGGGATCTTCGCGGCTGGAGGCGACTTCAAGTGGGAGATCCGTAATTCAGATGTTGCACCGCTCACGCAATCTCTCGGGTCCTTTTATTTCAGCTGGTCGGCGACCTTGTCGAGGGCGGCGCGGGCGCAGGCCTCGTCTTTGTCCCCGCCCGGGGCGCCACTGACCCCAAGGGCGCCGATGGTTTCCTCACCGACCTTGATAACAATCGCACCCTGCAATAGCAGCATGTGCGGTGGCTTGAGGAGGAATTGCGAGGGCGGCGTGGTCTTAGCGCGTTCGACGAGGACCCCGGTGTCATTACGTGTCGAAATGCTGGTGAAGGCCTTGTCGTAGGCGACTTCGAGCGTGACGATACCGGCGCCGTCACCGCGCAGCATGGCCTGCCGCACGCCGTCGATGTCGAGTACGACCGCGGTGACATTGTAATTCTTCTGCTTGCAGGCCGCGACGGCACCGACTACCAGTTCGTTCGCGAGCGCGGCCGAAATGCGGTGGGTGGCGACGAGTCCCTCGGCCGCCGCGGGCGTCGCAGCAGTGCCGACGGCAAGCGCCAACGCGACGAACCGGACGAGATGCGCAAACGGTGAGCTGGGCATTGCGGCGTAACTCCCCTGGTTTCGGCTTGTCGGTGCGCTGACCGACGCCAGCGAAATGCTACCACCTACAAAAGCTCAGCCAAAGGGTGGCTGGCGCGCCTGCAACCGCTGTTCCCGATGGCGGTGCTTGGCGTCCCCAACAGTGCGCCATCGACAACTTCGGCCTGACGCGGCAAGACGTGGGTACGCGGGTCAAGCCCGCGCAAGGGAAACAGTTTCGCTTATCCAAATGACGCCTCGGGTGAACCCTAGCAGCCATGCGCAGGGCGTGAGCCGAGCGGCCGTCCATTCTGCCGCCTCCCTGTCGGAGATTAGCTTACGGCAAGATCGCGGCGATTTCGCGGTCCGCGCGCATCTCGTGTTTTCGAGGTACGCCTCCGCCCCATGTTCGCGTATCGCTTTGGCCGAGCGTGATCTGTGGGCCGTCAGCCCACGGACTGGTTCCGTGGGTCACAGTCGACGTGTAAATACTTGCGGCTGAAACGACGGAGTGGGGCGATGGAGATCGCAGCGGTTTTGGAGCGGATCAAGGCGGTGGTGGGGCCGTCGGGCTGGATCGCCGATCCGCATGACGAGGAGCCGTATCTCGTCGAGGCGCGTCGGCTCTATCACGGCGCGACCCGGCTCGTCGTCCGCCCCGCGTCGACCGCCGAAGTCGCGTCGGTGGTGCGGATTTGCGCCGAAGCGGGGCTGGCGATCGTGCCGCAGGGCGGCAATACCGGCCTTGTCGGCGGCGGCGTTCCTCCCGAAGACCGCGACAACATCGTCCTCGCCCTCGGCCGGATGAACCGCATCCGCGCAATCGATCCGGTCAATTTTACGATGACGGTCGAGGCCGGCTGCATCCTTGCCCATTTGCACGAGGCCGCCGCTGCGGTCGATCGGCTGTTTCCGCTAAGCCTCGGTGCTGAAGGCAGCTGCCAGATCGGCGGCAATCTGTCGACCAATGCCGGCGGCATCGCCGTACTGCGCTATGGCAATACCCGCGAATTGACCCTGGGCATCGAAGCGGTATTGCCCGATGGGCGGGTGTGGGACGGGCTGCGCAGTCTGCGCAAGGACAATACCGGCTACGATCTGAAGCAATTATTCATCGGCGGCGAGGGTACCCTCGGCATCATCACCGCGGCGACGATCAAGCTCTTTCCCAAGCCGCGCGAGATCGAGACCGCGTTTATCGGCCTCGCCCGCATCGAGGATGCGATGGGCCTGTTCGCCCATGCCCGCGCCGCGTCAGCCGATCAGCTGACCGCCTTCGAGCTGATCCCGCGCGGCGGGCTCGATCTGGCGCTTGCCCACATTCCCGGCACGATCGATCCGCTGGCCAACCGCCATCCCTGGTACGTACTGCTCGAAATGTCATCGAGCCAAACCGAGAGCGGCATCCGCGAGTTACTGGAAAGGCTGCTCGAAAGCGCGCTCGCGGAGGGACTGGTTGCCGACGGCGTGATTGCCGAGAGCGTGGCGCAGGCCAAAGAGCTGTGGCGGATCCGTGAGGCGATTGTCGAAGCGCAGCTCTATTCGGGATCGATCAAGCACGATGTCTCGGTTCCGGTCAGCCGGGTCGCCGAATTCGTCACCCGCGCCAGTGCTGCGGTCAGCGACCGGCTGCCGGGCATCCGGCCGATCGCTTTTGGCCATGTCGGCGACGGCAACATCCACTTCAATCTGACCCAGCCCGACGGCATGGACAAAGACGCCTATCTGGCGCGCTGGCAGGAGTTCAACGACATCGTTCACGGCGTTGTCCGCGAGCTACATGGCTCGATCAGCGCCGAGCACGGGGTCGGCATCATGAAACGCGACGAGATCACCCATTACAAACCGGCGATCGAGATCGAGCTGATGGCCCGCATCAAACACGCCCTCGACCCGCAGGGCATCATGAACCCCGGCAAACTCGTCGCGATGTGAGCCGGAGCATCGCCTAGATAGGTTAGCTGCAGGGTATGCTTCGCTCGCTTAGCGGCCGGATCCAAAGTTAATCAAAATCTATCTAAACCTCTGTTGTCCATACCGGCGAAGGCCGGTACCCACGGCCGAAATGGGTCCCGGCCTGCGCCGGGATGGCGATACCGTGGTGTAGATGGCGCGACGCCGCCGTTCACGCTGTTTGGAGCTCGCACGCCGCGGCATTGTGGCGCTTGCCACGCTTGATGATGCCTTCTTCAGGGCAAATGCGCTCGGAATTCCAGTATTTGGGGAGCATCAGCGCGTAGTATCACCTGCACCACGGCGCCGCTGCCCCCGGAGACGATGACATGACCTATGCCGCCCCGCTTGCCGATATGCGGTTTGTGCTGGAGGAAGTGGCCGGGATCGCCGAGTTGGCGGCATTGCCCGGCTATCAGGCAGCGGATAGCGATCTTGTCGAAACGGTGCTCGGGGAGGCCGGGAAGTTTGCGGCCGGCGAATTGGCGCCGCTGAACCAACCGGCTGACCGCGTCGGAAGCCTCCTCGAAAACGGTGTCGTTCGCACCCCGCCCGGATTTCGGGAAGCCTATTCCGAATATGTCGAGGCCGGGTGGGGCGGTCTAATCGCCGACCCCGACTATGGCGGGCAAGGACTGCCATTGGCGCTCGCCGCGCCCGTTACCGAGATGTGGAACTCGGCGTGCATGGCGTTTGCGCTGTGTCCGTTGCTGACACTGGCGTCGGTCGAATTGCTGCAGGCCTATGGCAGCGACGAGCAGAAACAGCGCTATCTCGGACGGCTCGTCTCGGGCGAATGGGCCGGGACGATGAATTTGACCGAGCCGCAAGCCGGCTCCGACCTCGGCACGCTAAGAACACGGGCCGTGCCGGCCCACGATCCCCAATGGGGCGAGCATTACCGTGTCACCGGGCAGAAGATCTTTATCACCTATGGCGATCACGATCTGGCGCCAAACATTATCCATGCAGTGCTGGCGCGCACGCCCGATGCGCCTGAAGGCAGCCGCGGGTTGTCGCTGTTCTTGGTCCCGAAATTCCTGCTCGATGACGAAGGCCGGCCGGGGCAGCGCAATACGGTTCGGCCGCTCAGCCTCGAACACAAGCTCGGCATCCACGCCTCGCCGACCTGCGTGCTCGCCTATGAGGACGCGATCGGATGGCGCATCGGCGAGGAAAACCGCGGGCTCGAATACATGTTCACGATGATGAACAATGCCCGCCTCAATATCGGCGTGCAGGGCCTCGCGATCGCCGAGCGCGCCTATCAGCAGGCGCGCGAGTTTTCCCGCATCCGGGTTCAGGGCCGGCCGCTCGGCGCACCCGCCAATGCCGGGGCGCTCCCGATCATTCACCATCCCGATGTCAAGCGGATGCTGTTGGAGATGCGCGCCGCCACCGAGGCGATGCGGGCGCTCTCTTATTTCGCCGCGGCAATGATCGACCATGCCCGGCGTGACCCCGACCCGGCCGAGCGCGCCCAAGCCCAGCGCCGCGCCGACCTCTTGATCCCGGTGGTTAAGGCGTGGTGCAGCGATATGGGTGTCGTCGTCGCCTCGACCGGCATCCAGGTGCATGGCGGGATGGGCTACATCGAGGAGACCGGGGCCGCACAACATCTGCGCGATGCCCGCATCGCCCCGATTTACGAAGGCACGAACGGCATTCAGGCGAACGATCTGGTGGGCCGCAAACTCGCTCGCGACCATGGCGCGGCGGTGGGTTCGCTGTGCGCCGACATCGCGGCAACCTCGACCGCTTTGGACGCGGCGGGCAATGCCGATCTCGCGGCGATCGGCAGCGCGTTGCGCACCGGGCTCGGGGCGCTCGAAACCGCGACGGCCCATCTTGTGGAGACCGACCCCGCTTCGGCGGCGGCGGGCTCGACACCCTATCTGCAGCTTTCAGGCGTGGTTTATGGCGGCTGGCTGATGTCGCGCCAGGCGCTCGCCGCTGAGCGGCGTATTGCCGGGGGCGAGGACGACGTCGCCTTTCTTGCCGCCAAGATCGCGACCGCGCGTTTTTTCGCCGAGCATTTCCTGGCGATGGCGCCGGGATATTTGGCCGGCACTCGCGGCGGCGCTACGGTTCTTGATTTCGATCCCGATCGATTTTAGCCAATCTAATTATTGTTGCGCGAGACTCGCCACCCCAAAGGGCGCATCCCGCTCCCGGCTAGGCGGCTAGTCGATTTCTCGGAGGAGACTGTTGCATTCATCACTAGAGAAATGGTTACGTAGCGTCGTTAAGGAACGTGTAAGTTCCTGCTCGTAGCCAACGACATACGAGCTGAAGACTTGAACAGGAGGTGAATGTCGATGACCTATCATCTCGAAGGCCGTCTTCTCGAGGTCTGTGATTGCCGGGTGCTCTGCCCGTGCTGGATTGGCGAGGATCCCGATAACGGCACTTGCAACTCGGTCCTGGCCTATCATTTCGATGCCGGCTCGGTCGACGGAGTGGACGTTGCCGGGCGCACGGTTGCGATGGTGTCTCACATCCCGGGCAACGTCCTCGCCGGCAATTTCCGCGTGGCGCTGTATCTCGACGAGGGCGCCACCGACGCGCAGCAGCAGGCATTGCTCAATGTCTACACTGGCAAGCTCGGCGGGCCGGTCGCGGAATTGGCGAAACTGGTCGGCGAGGTCGTCAGCGTCGAGCGGGCGCCGATCCGGTTCGATGTCGAGGGCGGCCGCGGCACGTTGACCGTCGGCGAGGTCAGCCATGCCGAGCTTGAGCCGTATCAGGGTCCGGACGGATCCACCACGACGCTGACCAACACGATCTTTTCGACCGTGCCGGGCGCACCGGTGTTTGTCGGCAAAGCCACCCACTATCGCTCGAAACATCCGGCGCTCGGCCATAACCTCGACCTCACCGGGCACAACGCGCTTCAGAGCACCTTCGTCTTCGACGGCTGAGCATCAGCCTCGGGCGAGGCCAGTGCCTGAGGCGAGAGTACGCCGCCCGTTCCTGCCGATCGCCGGGGGTTTGGCCGCGTTGGCGTGGGCTGCTTTGTGGTTGTGGGGCAGTGGCCCTTATGGCCGCTACCTCAAACACGGCGACTGGATCGAGGCCAATTCCGCCCTGGCGATGTGCCGCGCATTGCCGGGCGGAGAGGTATTGGTACCTCTTGCGCTATATATTGGCGGCTGGCTGCTCATGACATCGGCAATGATGCTACCGACCACGCTGCCGCTATTGGATCGCTTTGATCGTCTGGTGCGCGGACGACCCGACCGGCGACCGCTGCTGGCGCTGGTTATTGGCGGTTATCTGGCGGTTTGGCTTGCGTTTGGCGCCGTCGCTCACCTCGCCGACGCCGAATTGCATCTGGCCGCACAGCGGTCGACTTGGCTGCTGTTCAATGGCTGGGCAATCGGCGCGGCGATCTTTGCCGTGGCCGGACTGTTTCAATTCAGCAGCTTGAAATATCACTGTCTGACGAAATGCCGAACCCCGATCAGCTTTATTGCCAAACATTGGCACGGCCCACACGCTATGCGCAACGCGCTGCTGCTCGGTATCGACCACGGGGTGTTTTGCGTTGGTTGCTGTTGGGCGATCATGCTGCTGATGTTTGTCGTCGGCAGCGGCAGCATTGGCTGGATGCTGGTGCTCGGCATCATCATGGCGGTTGAAAAGAACTTGCCCTGGGGCGCGCGTCTCGGTCGCCCGCTGGGCGGCGCGCTGCTGGCTGGCGCCGCGGCCATCGCCGCCGTCAACCTGGCGCTGTGAGCCGCCCGGTCGCCTTAGGTTACAGCGAGAGGTGGGCGCTGTTCGGCTAATCGAATTCGCGGCGGCTCATAAATAGTGCTTGGGGAGAAGACGATTCTCGTATGCTTCGCGCTCAAGTGACTCGCGGTAGTCGGGATGCGCGATTGAAATCATTGCTTTGGCGCGATCGGCAACCGACTTTCCCTTCAGATTGACCATGCCGTATTCAGTCACGACAAACATCATGTCCGAGCGCGGCGTCGTGACGATATTGCCCGGCGTCAGTCTGAGAACGATCCTGCTCTTGCGTTCACCGCGCCTCTCATATGTCGAAGCAAGACAAATAAACGATTTTCCGTCTTTGGCCGCGTACGCGCCACGGACGAACTGCAGTTGACCACCAGTGCCGCTAATGTGGCGATGGCCATCGGATTCGGACGCGGCCTGACCTTGCAGATCGACCTGGGTCGTGTTGTTGATCGCAATCATGCGATCGTTCTGCATGATGATGTGCGGCAGGTTCGTATACTCGACCGGACAGGAGTGGAAATCGGTGTTGCGGTCGATCGCCTCATACAGGCTCCGCGATCCGAGCGCGAAACTGAACACGACCTTACCGGGATTGAGCGTCTTGGCGGTCCCAGTAACGCGGCCGGCCTTGTAGAGCTCGATGATCCCATCACTCAGCATTTCCGAGTGCACGCCGAGATTGCGGACGCCGCTGTCCAGCAGCAGTGAACATACGGCGTTCGGCATCCCGCCGATCCCGACCTGCAAGCAAGCCCCGTCTTCGATCTCGCCGGCGATCAGACGGGCCACCTCCCGGTCGACCTCGGATGGCGGCGAGTGCGGGAGTTCAGACGCGGGCTCGTGATCGCCCTCGATAACGTAATCGACCTCGCTTCGATGCACGCCGTTCTGTTCGCCATACGCGTAGGGCAGACCCTCGGTCACTTCGACGATGACCAGCTTGGCGCGGTCGATAACCGCGCGGTGCCATAGGTTGCTGGCGCCGAAGTTGAAAAAGCCGTCCTCATCCATTGGGCACGTCTTCAACACCGCGACATCGATCGGGTCAATAAAACGCCGGTAATAATCGGGAATTTCGCCGAGATTACAGGGAATATAGTGACTGATCCCGGCATCGTGTTTCCTGCGGTCATAGCCGGAAAAATGCCAATTGAACCAGCAGAAATGCTCGCCCTCGGGATCGGCTTCGAGAACGGCGCGCGGCTTCATCGAGAGACAGGAGCGAAACTTGACGTTGGTTAGTTCGGATTTGCGAGCCGCCAAAGCCTTGTCAAAGACATCAGGCTGGCAGACAGTAATGCCGTAATCAACCCAATCGCCCGATTTGACCAAGCCTGCGGCCTCGACCGCTGAGATGTGACGCGCCCGCTTATCCTGAAGGTGATGCGGCACGTTATCTTACTCCTGGCTGATATGGATCTGATCTATTATGCAACGATTACGTATAAACTCAATTGTGAGTTAGAGGCTTTCCACGCAGCCAATGCGATAAACGCCGCGGCCAATTCTTTTCCGCCATCCATTGAGTCCAGTCTCTCTCGCAAGAGCGGGGTGCGGCCTCAGTTTTAGAGTAGCCGACGCGATTTTAGGGCGGCGGTCAGGGTGCCGTCATCGAGATAGTCGAGTTCGCCGCCGATCGGCACACCCTGCGCGAGCCGCGACAGTCTGACCCCGGCATCGGCGAGGCGGTCGGCGATGTAGTGCGCGGTGGTCTGTCCTTCAACCGTCGCATTCAACGCGAGGATCAGCTCCTGGCCGGGTTCGACGCGGGCGACCAGTCGATCGATCGTCAAGTCTTCCGGCCCGATCCCGTCGAGCGCCGACAAGGTGCCGCCAAGCACATGATAACGCCCGCGAAAGGCGCCGGTGCGTTCGAGCGCCCACAAATCCGCCAAATCCTCGACAACGCAGATCGCGGATGCGTCGCGTTCCGGGTCGCGACAGATCGCACACGGCTCGATTGTATCGAGATTGCCGCACACCGGGCAGGTGCGGATCGCCTCGGCCGCCCGCGCCAAGGCGGAAGCCAGCGGCGTCATCAGGCTTTCGCGCCGTTTAATCAGATGCAATGCTGCGCGCCGCGCCGAGCGGGGGCCGAGCCCGGGTAATTTCGCCAGCAGCCGGATTAGGGCATCGAGTTCGGACACGGTTCAGCCGGCACGCCGCATGCGTGTGATGTCACAATACCGTGTCGACAAGCAGCAGATCGGTGCCGTCGGCTAGGGCTGTCATCTCTACACGTCCCGACGCCGTGAGGCCTAGGCTGTCCCGGCGTTCGAGCCGGGTTTGGCCGACCTGTACCGCACCCTCCACAACAAAAAGGTAAGCCCCGTGATTCGGACCAAAATCATGCTGATAGGCCCTGCCCAAATCACTCGTCAGCCGAAACAGTTTTAAGTCTTGGCGGATCGGCAAGGCACCCGGCTCGTCGCCCACAAGGCAGCTCAACTCGTTCGAATGCGCTTCGCAATCAAAATGGCCGCGACGATAGGAAGGCGGCGTCATCAGCCGGTCGGGCAGCGCCCAGACATAGATTACCTGCAGATCTTCTTGTTCTATGTTCAGCTCACAATGTTTACCGCCCGATCCGGCGGAAAAGACATAGTAGTCACCTCGCTTTAGTAGGTCTATCTTGCCAATTGTGTTGATATGGGTCAGCGTCCCCTTTAATATCACTGCCGCGATAATAAAGTTGTGGTGTGGATGCATGTTGTAACCGGTACCGTTCCCGCTGAAGACCTCGTCTCCGAAGACACGGATCTTACCGAAACCGGGCAGCCCCGACTGATACTCGTGAAAATTGAAGCTTGACTGGCGGGTGATGACGCCCTCGGGATGACCGGCGACGTAACTGGCGTTGAGACCGGTCGATACCAGCCGGGAATATCCTCGCGCGCTATTTCGCAATACAAAATCTGTCGGCATTGCCGCTTCTATCCTTGGCCTATGTTTAATAGGCTATCTCGACCATTTCGAAGAGCGATTTCGGGGTGCCGCAATCGGGGCAGACCCAATCCTTCGGGATATTTTCCCACCGTGTCCCCGGCGCGATCCCGTGCTCCGGGAGCCCGAGCGCTTCGTCGTACACGAAGCCGCAGCCGAGACACAAATAGCGTTTCATTCGAGTGGCTTCGCGGACATTACCAAGGTACTAACCTCCCCGGCCGCTGCGGAAGGTAGCCGAGCCCCAAATGCGAGGTGAAAATCAGAACGGCAGTTTCATGCCGCCGGGCAGGGATAGGCCGCCGGTCAATTTCTGCATTTCCTCCTCGCTATAGGCGGCGACTTTGCGGCGGGCATCGGCAAACGCCGCGACGATCAAATCCTCCAGAACCTCGCCCTCGGCCGGATCGAGCAGCGATTTGTCGATCTTGATCTTTTTCAGATCGCTCTTGCCGTTCAGGGTCAGCTCGACCATGCCGGCGCCGGCAACCCCGGTCATCTCGACAGCCTCGAGCTGCGCCTGCATCTCGGCCATCTTTTCCTGCATCTGCTGCGCCTGCTTCATCAGCTGGCCGATGTTTTTCATGTCCGATCCTCTGCTGAGTTGTCCTCGTCGGTCTCGCGCCCTCGGTTTCGCCGGGGTCCGGCTCACCCTCCACCAAATCGCTATCGGCCGTCGCGGCAAAGCGCTCGCGCACGGCGGTGATCGTGGCACCCGGAAAGGTTTCCAATACCGCCTGAACCAACGGGTGCGCCGCGACCCCGTTCCGCAACTCGGTCTCGCGCTGCTCCTGGCGCTGACGCATGGTCGGTTCGCCCTCGGCCTCCGAGATCGCAATCAGCCATCGCGCCCCGGTCCATTCGCCGAGCAACTGGCCCAAGCGATTGGCAAGATCGCGCGGTGCGCCTTGGGCCGGGCGAAACTCGATCCGCCCCGGCTCGAAATGGACGAGGTGCAGATGCGCCGCGAGATGCGAGCGCAATACCGCCTCGCGCCGCTTGTCGAACAGAGCCACGACCTGATCAAAACTCTGCGGCATCGGCTCGAATACCGCGACCGGCGGTGCCGGCGGCGCGTCGGGCATCGCCTCGATCGCAGCCTCGGCGAGTTCGATCGCGGCGCGCATCGGCGCGGCGGACGGCCTTGCGGACGCTGCGGGATTTGAGGAATCGGGCGCCCGTGTCGGGGTTGGGGGCGAAGGGGGGGCCGGTGCCGGTCGGGCCGGCTCAGCGCGCAGTTCTGGACTCTGCCGCACCGCCGGGCTTTGCAATGAGCGCCCGAGTTCGGCCGGGACCGGCAGATCGGCAACATAGGCAAGCCGTATCAGCACCATCTCGGCGGCTTGGATCGGCGACGGCGCCTCCTGCACTTCGCCGAGGCCCTTGAGGAGCATCTGCCAGACCCGCGCCAGAGACGGCATCGACAGCTTTTCGGCAAGCGGACGGGCGCGCTCGCGGTCGCCCTCGGCGAGCGGGTCGCCGGCGCCGGCGTCGGGCGCAAGCTTCAATCGGGTCAGAAAGTGCGAAAGGTCGAGCAGATCCTGCAACACCAGCGCCGGATCCGCACCCTCCTGATAAAGCCGGTCGAATTGCGCCAAGGCCGCCGCGGCATCGCCGCGCAATACCATTTCGAGCAGGTCGAAGACTTGCCCGCGATCAGCGACGCCGAGCATGTCGCGGACCGCCGCCTCGCCGACATTCCCGCCGGACAAGGCGATTGCCTGGTCGAGCAATGACAGCCCGTCGCGCACCGAGCCATCGGCGGCGCGCGCGATCAATGCCAACGCCGCGGGCTCGGCTGCGACCCCTTCCTGCTCAGCGACCCAAGCGTAATATTGGGCCAGCATTTCAGCCGGGACACGGCGCAGCGAAAAACGCTGACAGCGCGACAAGACGGTGACCGGCACCTTGTGGATTTCGGTCGTCGCGAACACGAACACGACCGCGGGCGGCGGCTCCTCCAACGTCTTCAACAGAGCGTTGAAGGCGTTTTTCGACAGCATGTGGACTTCGTCGATGATGTAGATTTTGTAGCGCGCCGAGACCGGGCGATAGCGCACGCCGTCGGTCAGTTCGCGGATGTCGTCGACGCCAGTGCGCGAGGCGGCATCCATTTCGATGACATCGACATGCCGATCCTTGGCAATTGCCCGGCAATGCTCGCATTCGCAGCAAGGCTCGATGCCTTCCCGATCGGCTCCCACACAATTGAGTGCTCGCGCCAGAATCCGCGCCATCGTGGTCTTGCCGACGCCGCGCACCCCGGTCAGGATAAAGGCATGCGCTATCCGGCCCGTCTGCAGAGCGTTTGTCAGAGTACGCACGACCGGTTTCTGCCCGATCAGGTCCTTGAACTTCTGAGGCCGGTACTTGCGGGCGAGAACCACGTACTTTCCATGCTCGACTGGCATGGGTGCGTCCGCCCGCATGAGATGCGTATGCTCGACCTCAGTAGGCGCTTCTGAGTGTTGGGACAGCCCAAATTCGATAGCTGGACCGGGACCACCACTGGTTACTGTTTGTATCTGCTGCGGGGTCGATTTTACGTCTTCCGGCATCTCACGCCCTGTGCCCCGCTGCTCGTTTATGAACCAAAGCCGGAGAAGGGTGGGAGACCGGATCGGCGACCCAGGCCACGACTTGTTACGGCTGCTTCCTTCCGGACCTGACCGGGTTGGCGAGAGGCCTGCCCGCCGCCGGGCTCCCGCCTCACTATATCAGCTGTCGCGGAGGCTGGGGCAAGCTTCGCCGCCCGATGCGGTTTTTTGCCGAGGCCCGATGCGCTTTTTGCCGACGCCATGTCGATTCTGAAACTTCTCGATCGTCGTCAGGATAGGCGCCGGCAATTTTGCCGGTCCGCCGGTTGGAGGAGACCAAACCATGCCCGATTTCATCCTGCTTCTAAACCGCCCTGCCTGTGCGGCGCCGGCGCTCTCTCCGGAACAGGTTTCGGCCGTCACCAAGGAATATATGGGCTGGAGCGACCGGATGCGGGCGCAAGGCCACCTCAGGGCGGCGAAAAGCTGACCTTTGACGCCGGGCGGGTGATGCGGCCGGCCGGGGGACGCGTCATGACGACCGACGGCCCGTTCGCCGAAAGCAAGGAATTGCTCGGCGGGTTTTTTCTGATTGCGGCCGGCGATTACGATGAGGCGTGCCACCTCGCCGAAACCTGCCCGCATTTCAAGTACGGCGGCAGCATCGAGGTCCGGCAGATCGATCCGATGAAGGGTTAGAGGTCAAACTTCGGCAGCCAAGACGCTTTCATTGCGAGGAGCCCGCAAGGCAACGAAGCAATCCCGTTCGGACGAGGTTCGTCGGCCCGAGATGGTTCTCGAATACGATACGGCAAAACGCTGCCCCGGCGAAAGCCGAGGCCCACCCTCGCAGCGCTCAGCTGGTATCGGTGGATCCCGGCCTTCGCCGGGAAAGCGCTCTGTGGTGGTTTCGTATAGAGCGGCTTGGCCGGCGGCCGGGGGAGTCCTGGCAATGACGAATTGAAAACCAGTAACTCGAATCAGCCACAGAAGGAGATCACCAATGCCCGAGCTTCAGATCATCGGCGCGCCGCAGAGCAACTATGTCTGGGTCACGCGCATCGCCTGCACCGAAAAAGGGGTGCCCTACTCGCTCGTGCCGGCCATGCCGCACACCCCCGAAATCGATGCAATCCACCCCTTCGGCAAGATCCCGGCAATGCGTCACGGGGATCTGACCCTGTGCGAATCGCGCGCGATTTGCTTTTACATCGACCACGCTTTCGCCGGGCCGCCATTGGCGCCGCGCGATCCGGTCGGCGGCGCCGAGACCGAGCAGTGGATCTCGCTCGTCAACACGACGGTCGACCCGTTGCTGGTGCGCCAGTATCTCGCCGCTTACTTCTTTCCGGGCACGCCCGATGGCCAGCCCAATCGCGCCGTGATCGATGCAGCCTTGCCGAACATGGAAAAGCACTTCTCGGTGCTCGACCGCGCCGTATCGAAAACCGACCACCTGGTCGGGGACAGCTTCACACTCGCCGACATCAACCTGCTGCCGATCTTGTTCTATCTCGATAAATTGCCGGAGAGCCGGGTCATGCTGCGCGACGCCACCAACCTCAACGCCTATTACCAGCGCCATATGGAACGGTTGAGCGTCAAGGAGACTACCCCGCCCCCCTTCCCCGGCCGCTCTTCCTGGGACATCGCCGGCTGAATCGGGAGACGCGAGATGCGCTACATGTTCCTAATCTACCGCCGCGAAACCGAAATGGCAGAAGCCTCCCCCGAAGACATTCAAAAGATCCGGGCGGGGCATCGGGCTGTGATAGACGAAACCAAAAGCAAGGGTTTGTTTTGTGCCGGCGAACCACTGCGACCCACTTCGATGGCGACTACAGTCCGGATGGAGGGCGGCAAGCCGCTGATCTCGGACGGGCCATTCGCCGAGACGATGGAGCAACTCACCGGCTATTACATTCTCGACTGTGACAATCTCGACGAGGCGATCGAGTGGGCGACAAAGATCCCGACCTCAGGCAGAGGCGGTCGGGGATGTGCCGAAATTCGCCCGATTGGCGAAATTCCGCCTCTGTAGAGTAACGTCCGACAGCAATGCCGCAGCAGCCCGACATCCGCGCCACGGCGGAATTGGTATTCCGCCGCGAGCATGGCCGGATCATTGCGAGTTTGATCCGGTTGTGCGGCTCGTTCGATCGCGCGGAGGAGGCGATGCAAGAGGGCTTTGCCGCGGCATTGGTCAATTGGTCGGTGCGTGGTCTCCCGGAAAATCCCGCCGCCTGGATCACCACCGCCGCCTATCGCAAGCTGATCGACGCCCGCCGCCGCGAGCGCATCCGCCGCGAGAAGCAGGCCGAGCTCGAGCAAGAAATCATGCCCGCCAATATTGAGGAGCCTGGTGGTGCGGATGCGCTCGCGGCACTCCCCGACGACCGCTTGCGGCTGATCTTTACCTGCTGTCACCCCGCCCTCAATCGCGAGGCGCAGGTGGCACTGACCTTGCGCACATTGGGCGGCCTCTCGAAGACAGAGATAGCGCGCGCCTTTCTCGTTCCCGAGCCGACCATGGCGCAGCGGCTGGTGCGCGCGAAGCGCAAGATCCAGGAGGCGCGCATTCCTTACGAGGTGCCCGCCGAGCACCAGCTCGACGAACGCCGCGCCGCGGTGCAGGCAGTCATCTACCTGATCTTCAATGAGGGCTATCTCGCGACATCGGGCGACGCCCTGATCCGCTGGGAATTGTGCGCCGAAGCGATCGGACTCTCCCGCATGCTATGTGAGGTCGATATGCCGGAGCCTGAGAATTTCGGGCTTCTCGCTTTGATGTTGTTGCACGATTCGCGGCGTCATGCCCGGATCGACGATGCCGGCTTACTGGTTACGCTCGAAGAGCAAGACCGCACGTTGTGGAATGGCACGCAGATCCGCGAAGGCGTAGCACTGGTCGAAGCGTCGTTGCGGCGGGGGCGGCCCGGCCCGTACCAGTTGCAGGCGGCGATCGCGGCAGTACATGCCGAGGCCAACACTGTAGCCGACACCGACTGGCGGCAGATCGCGGCGCTGTACAGCGAACTTGCGTGGCTCAATCCCAATCCGGTCGTGCTGCTGAACCGGGCTGTCGCGATCGGCATGAGCGAGGGCCCGGAGCGCGGGCTGGCATTGATCGACGCGCTATCGGGACTCGACGACTACCACTTGTTCCACGCCGCGCGCGCCGATTTATTGCGCCGACTCGGCTGCAATTCGGCCGCCGCCGAGGCTTACAGGAAGGCGCTGTCATTGACCGCTAACGCGGTCGAGCGCGCCTATCTCCAACGCCGGCTTGAGGCGCTAGAGGAGGAATGACAGCTCGGCAGGACGGACGTGCGAACCTGACGGTTCGTCCCTTGCGAGTCCTCCGGCAGCCAACCCGCCCTTTTACGAACCACCTGCGGAAGGCTTTCCCGGCGGATGCTGGGATCCACCGATCCGCCTGTGAGCGCTGCGGGAGTGGGCCCCGGCTTTTTCGCCGGGGCAGCGTTTCACCAGATCGCGTTTTGTTGGGAGAGGACGGCGGTCAATATCCCAAGCTTAGGTCGACTTGTTGCAGCAGCGGGCCGCCGGCTTCGACGCTGCGGATATTGGCGGCGATCTCGGTCACCAATTGCGCGACGGTCGGCCGCCGCGCCACATGCGGCATCACCGTGATTTTGGGATGCAGCCATAAGGGGCTTTCCGGAGGCAAGGGTTCCGGCCACAGCGCGTCGAGCGCGGCGTAGGACAACTGGCCCGAATTCGAGCGCGTTGATCAGATCCTCGAACACCACATGCTTGCCGCGCCCGACATTTATCACCATCGCCCCCTCAGGCATCATTGCAAAAGTGCGGGCGCAGAAAATGCCCTCGGTCTCGCGCGTTAATGGCAACAGACAGACGGCGATATCGGTTTGGCCGAGAAACGCTTCGAGCTGGTCTTGGCCGTGGAAGATCGGGATTTCGGCTTCGTCCCGCGGGTTGCGAACCCAGGCAGAAACCGGGAAGCCGAGCGACTTCAGCACTAACGCAGGGGCCTTTGCCATCATGCCATAGCCGAGAAACCCGATCCGCCGCTCCTCGGGCCGCACGATCCGTTGCCGGAGCCATTCGCGATTGGCCTGCGCCGCCTGATAAGCTGGCATGTCGCGGTGAAAACGCAGCACGTGCATGACGACGTATTCGGTCATCATCGGGTCGCCGCCTGGCGGCTCGATCTTGCCAAGCGGGGCCTTCGGCAATCTCGGATGGTGAATGAACGCCTCAACACCGGCCGAGCGGCTGAACATCGCCTTCAGGTTCGGGAAATCAGGAAGCACATCAAAATTGGGCCGCATAAAAGCGAGGTAGCCGATTTCGCGAGGATCCCCGCCATCGGGCCAAATGCGAAGCTCCAGATCGGGGAGCTGTTCCTCGAATGTGTCGCGCCACGCCTGCGCATTACCAATATACTTGTCGAGATCGACAATCAGCAGTGCCATCTTTTCTCCTCTACGCTTTCTCGACTCGTCTTTCCCGCGAAAGCGGGAATCCATGAACACGCCTTCGTCACTCACCCTGGACCCCGCTTTAGCGAGGGCGACGGAGATGGGGGCGTCGTCGGTTAGGGGCCAAATCGCCAGCCAGCAAATCCTGGGTGAGTTTCGGCTGGCTTAGTGAGTTTTTGGCTGGTGCGCGAAGCTTGTCGATCAGGCATGTTGCTGGCGGACGCCGCGATCTATCGTCCGCCGCGAAAATCCCTACCGACTCGCCGAGCCTCCAACCTTTCCTTCTTAGTACGTCTCGCGCGGCAGGTTCAGGTGCGGGAAGGCGCTGTGGACGTGCGGCATCACGACTTGGCGCGCCGGGCGGATGTAGGATTTATCGAGCTCCTGATAACTGTTCACGCCCAATAGCGACAGGCAGATGCGGATCTCGTCTTCGAGGATTTCGAACAGCCGGACGATGCCCTCGGCGCCGGCCGCCGCCAGCCCGTACACGTAGAGCCGGCCGCAAGCGACCGCGTCGGCGCCCAAGATCAATGCCTTGACGACATCGGTGCCGCGGCTGATGCCGCCATCCACCATGATGCGGGCGCGGCCGCCGACCGCCTCGACGACTTCAGGCAATACATCGATCGAGCCGACGCCCTGATCGAGCTGGCGGCCGCCATGATTTGACACATAGATGCAATCGACGCCGTGTTCGAGGGCGATCTTGGCATCCTCGGCGGTGGCGATGCCCTTCAAGATCAGCGGAATACGGGAGTTCTTTTTGATCCGCTCGATATCGCGCCAGTTGAACTGGGCCTGGTAAATTCGGGCATCGCCGGGGCGCACGCGTCGGCGCAAATGGCGCTTGGCGATGTCGCGCTCGCGCCGGCTGTAGCTGTCGGTGTCCACGGTCAGGCAGAACGCGTCGTAACCCTTGTCCATCGCGCGGCCGACATGGTCGTCGACCCAAGCCGCATCGCCGCGCACGTAAAGCTGGAAGATCTTGAAGCCGTCGCCCGAGGCCTTGGCGGTTTCGTCGAGCCCGGGATGCGATACCGACGACAGGATCATGCCGTTGCCAAATTCGCGCGTCGCTGCCGCAACGGTGGCGCCGCCGCCGGGCTCGAACACTTCGAGGGAGCCGACCGGGGCGCACAATACCGGGATGCGCAGCTTTTTGCCGAACAGGGTCCGGCTGCAATCGATGTTCGACACGTCACGCAAAACCCGCGGCCGAAACCCGATCGAATCAAATGCCAGCCGGTTGCGTGCAAGGGTGGTCTCGGTCTCGGAGCCGCCGATCAGATAGTCCCAATTGTTGCGGTCGAGATTGGTGCGCGCCTGGGTCACAAATTCGTGCAGGTTCTGAAAACGGTGCTCGTGCGCTTCGGGCATGATGCTGGGGACCTCGTTGGGGCAGCCGCGGCCGGTGCTGCGGGAGAGTGAAAGAGGGCTGCAGCCTAGCCGAGCGATTTAGCGCCGGCAATTGGCCTAAGCCGCGGTTTTTGCGCTTTCGCCCATATGCGGGGTGTCGCTACGATAGCGCTTCGAGAGCAACCACCCGCGACAATCCTGACAAGAGGAGACGCAAGATGCCGCGCATACTGACCCCCGCCACTCATTCCGAAGAAACGCTGGAGATCGCTTATGATTTGCTGTCGCCAGGATGGGAACTGGAGATGGCCCCGCATGGCCGCCCCGAATTCTGGGACATATTGAAAGACACCGAATATTACATCGGCGGTGGGCAATTCCCGCATGGGCCAGAATTTTATCAGCGCGCCCCAAAATTGCGCATCGTCCAGACCTTGAGCGCCGGCTACAACACTTATGACCTCGACGCGGCGCGGGCAGCGGGTGTACCGATCTGCAACAACGGCGGCGCCAATTCGACCGCGGTCGCCGAGCACGCAATGATGCTGATGCTGGCGGTCGCGCGCAAACTGACTTGGCAGCATGAAGGGGTGGTGTCCGGGCGCTGGCGCGGCAATGATTTCAATTCGACCAAGCTCTACGAACTCGAAGACAAGACCCTCGGCATCATCGGTCTTGGCAATATCGGCAAGAAAGTCGCGCGCCGCGCCCGCGCCTTTGACATGCACATCAAGTATTACGACATCAACCGCCTGACGACCGACCAGGAAGACCAGCTCGGCATCCGGTTCGCGCTGTTCACCGAATTGTTAAAGACTTCGGATATCGTAACCCTGCACGTGCCGCTCGACAAATCGACGCACAATTTGATCGGCGAACGCGAATTGGCGATGATGAAACCCACCGCAATCCTGATCAACACCTGCCGCGGCCCGGTGGTCGACGAAAAGGCGCTCTATAACACGCTGCGCGACGAGAAAATTTTGGGCGCCGGACTCGACGTGATGGTCGAGGAGCCGCCCAAACCCGACCACGAACTCTTCAGCTGCAAAAACGCGATCTTTAGTCCGCACGGCGCCGGCCCGACCTGGGACAATCACTGGAAGCGCTGGCGCAACGCCTTTGACAATTTCGAGCGCGTCGCCCGCGGTCAAAAGCCGTTCTGGATCGTCCCCGAACTTCGCGACTAGCGCAGAGCTGTTCGGAGGGGGTCAGCGCGGGCGGAAACGACCCCCGCGCCTTTTGATCCCCTAAAAGACTTTCTGCGTAGTGAACCGCGAGGAAGTGCTGAGCAATAAATCAAAAATAGAAGATAGTGCGGTAAAGGAGAACGGCGCGCGATCGGGGTCGCCCGCGGCCGGGAGGCCAACAGCCGCTTGGCTCGGCTTCGTCTATAGGTAGACAAGATGCTCGGCTAATTTTCGGGTTGCGGTTCCCGTGTCTCAACCGCCACATCGCCGGCAGCCGGGCTGAAGATCCCGGCGTCATCCGGGCGCGAGCCGCGATGGCGCTCGAGTTCGTGGGCGTAGCGGCGCAGCGCATAGGCCTCGCTTACATAGCCGATGACTCTGCGGCCATCAAGATTGTCGATTACCGGCAATGTCTCCTGTCTCGCCTCGCTAAAGCGGTTGAGCGCGGTCCGCAAATCGTCGCCGGGCAGCAGGTACACTGGCGGCGCCGCCAGCAGTTCGCCGACGGTTTTGGGGTCGTCCTTGCCGCCCACGCCGTGCGTCTCGGCCGGATCGACGATTCCGGAAAGCCGCCCATCGCCATCGACGACGAATACCTGCTTGGTGCTGCCGGCCGGATATCGCCGATGCAGCTCGTCGAGCGACAAACTGGCCGAGATCACCGCCGGATCGCGGCGCATCATCGGGCCGATCAGGAGTTCATTGATCCAGCCGACATCCTCGGGGCTGCGGATCGTCAGCCCACGGAGATGGAAGCGCCATGTCGCAAACGAATAGCCGAACCAATGCCTAACCGCGATCGCAGCGGTCACAACCCCGACCACAACCCCGATCAGCGCCGAAAAGTTTCCGGTGGTCTCCAAGACGAGCATGATCATCGTCATCGGCGCGCCGACAACGGCCGCGGCGACGGCGCCCATTCCGACGAGTGCGTAGATCAGCGGATCGGTGCTGAGCCCGTACCCCAGTTGGGTCAGCAAGCCGCCGACAAAACTGCCGAACAAAGCGCCAAGAAACAGAGAGGAGCTGAACAGTCCGCCGCGGAAGCCGGCGCCGATCGACACCGCCGAACCGACGATCTTGGCGACGACCAGCCCGGCCAGAAATGTCAGATCGAAGCCGCCGTGCAAGTCGACGAGAATGCCGCCATGGCCGCTGCCGAGCACCTGCGGAAACGGCACCGCCATCACGCCGAGCAGCAAGCCGCCCAGTGCCGGCCGCGCCCAGCGCGGCACCGCCCGCGTCCGAAACAGGTTTTCGGTCGATGTGACGCCCTTCATCGTGGCGATGCCGAGCCCGGCGGCAGCCAGACCCATGCCAAAAAACGCGATGTAGTCCGCCGCCGTCAACGTCACGTCGTGCCAGACGACAAAGATCGGATTTGAGGCGAAGAGCGAGCGAACGACCAGCACTGCCGTAAGCGCGGAAATTCCGACCGGCGCCAAGGCCTGCAACGTGTAGCTGCCGATAATCAGCTCAAAAGCATAAAACGATCCGCTCAGCGGCGCGTTGAAAGCTGCCGCGATCGCCCCAGCCGCGCCGCAGCCGACAAGCAGACGAACGTCGTCGCGACGCAACCCGACCTGGCGGCCAATCCGCGAGGCGAGCGCCGCACCGAGCTGGGTGTAGGCGGCTTCGAGCCCGACCGAGGCGCCAAACCCGCCCGAAAGGATTGTTACCCAGACCAATCCGAGGCTGTCGCCGACCGACATTCGGCCGCCGAACAGCGCGTTGGCTTCGATCGCGTCGACGACCTCACGCGGACGCCAACGGCGGAGCAGCATCGCGCTCAGGCCGACAAGCAAACCGCCGATGACCGGCATCACGACAACGCGGGGCGGCCCGATGCCGGTGACTTCGCTGAGATGCGCGCCGAATGGGACGCCGAACGCCAACTGTCGCACACCACCAAGCGCCATATTCGTCAGAACGACACCCAGCCCTGCGACGGCTCCGACGACCAAGGCCAGGACGAGCAAAAACAGCTCGCTGTCGCGCAACCGCGTTTCGCGGCGCAAGCCGACGGCCGCGAGGTCGGTTTCCTCTCTCCCGGCGTCCGATGCTATCTCGGCCACGCGCGTGGCATAAGCGCATTGACTGGAAGTCGCAAGTGCGCGCTTGCCGCGGGACCCGCCTCGATGGCTCGGGTCGAAACGTGATCGACCGCGCCAAAAAATAGGACTTGGGGGCGCTAATGGCGCGAGAAATAAGTCCGGTAAAGTTGATCGCGAAATGGCGCGCTCGCCTCAATCGCCGACTGGAAGTCGGATTTGCCGAGCACAAAAGTATCAAGCGGTTCGGTCGCTTGGATCGTCGCATTGCGCGGCTCGCCGCTGATCAGCGCCACCTCACCAAAGAAATCACCACGCCCAAGACGGGCCACCTCGTGATCGGCGCGGATGACATCAACCTCGCCATCGGAGATCAGGTAGAATTCTTCGCCCGGTTCGCCCTCGCGAATAATGGTTTCACCGGCGTCGAATTCGGCGCTTTTTCATTTTTTCGGCGACATCGGTGAGCTGCGTTGGGGTCAGGGTCCGGAACAGATCCACCGCGCGCAGAAATTCGCAAATTCGCATTGCGTCATGCAGCACGACATCGGACACGATCCGCCCGTCGACCATATGCACCAGCCGATCGGCGGATTCGATGATTCGGTAGTCGTGGGTCACCATGATGACCGCCGCGTCGTGCTCGACCGTGGTGGCCTTTAACAGATCGATCACCTTCCTCGTTGATTCGCGGTCGAGGGCTGCGGTCGGCTCATCGGCGAGGACAAGACGCGGACCATTAACGAGGGCGCGGGCGATCGCCACCCGCTGGCGCTCGCCGCCCGAAAGCTGCCGCGGCTTGTAATCGATGCGATGGCCAAGCCCCAGCCGCTCCAGGATCTCGCTGCCGCGGCGGCGCATGTTATCGGGGCGCTCGTGGCCAAGCTGCATTGCCATCTTGACGTTTTCGTACGCGGTCAGCGCATCGAAAAGATTGTGCATTTGAAAGATGAAGCCAATGTCGCGACGCACTTCGACGAGGCCGTGCGGCGACAGCCGCGACAGATCGCGGCCAAGCACTTCGATGGTGCCGTCCTGGACCGAACGCAGCGCGCCGATCAGGGTCAACAGGGTGGTCTTGCCGGCGCCCGAAGGCCCGGTCATGACTACCAGCTCACCTGGCGGAACCTCGATCCGATTATCGAAGAGCACCTGATTGCGAGCCGCACCCTCTCCGTAAAAATGATTAAGACCGTCGACCCGCACCACCGGCTCGCTAACGGCGGGAGCGGTCACCCGAACGGGTGGCGGGGACGGGGCCTCGGCCAGCATTGCGCACATCAGAACACCGCCGCAGGGTCGGCACGGATCACCCGACCGACCGCAATCGCTGCCGAAACAAGACACATGCCGAGGGTCAGCCCAAGGCTAACTAAAGTGATGCCGAGGCTCATATGCATCGGCAGCAGGGCGATCTGACCGATCAGCCGATAGAGGCCGAGGCTGATGAGCCAGGCAGGAAGCCAGCCGGCGATCCCGTTCAACGCCGCCTGTTCCAATACTACCCGCAACAGATAAACTGTCGGATAGCCGATCGCCTTTAATGTCGCGTACTGCGGCAACTGGTCGGAAACCTCGGTAAAGATGATTTGGTAAGAGATTAACATACCAACCACAAAGCCGACGATCGTGCCGATGGCAAAAATCGGACCGGCCGAGGACACGTCGGCTTGGAAAGCGCGCTCGAAGGCGATCAGCTGGTTCTTGGTCATGACCGCGATGTTGGCCGGCAATGCTTTTTGTAATGCCCGCTGCACCACCGCCGCGTCAGCGCCGGCGGCAATTTTGATAGCGCCGAGTTCGGCTCCCGGCGGGTTCCCCGCGACACCTCTCGCGACAGTCGCGAATGTGCGCTCGCTCATGATCACGGTTCCGTCGCTGACAAAATCCGGACCGAGCGCAAAGTTGCCGACAATATCGACCTTGACGCCGTTGATTTCGGATCGGGTGAACCCGCGATCCATGCCGAGGAAGCGGCGCGCGCGGCGATCGACCAGAACCGCGCCGTCCGCCTTCAATTGCGCGCGCGATGATTTCACTTCAGGGAAAAGCAACACCGGCTCATCCGGATCAAAGGCAAAAACTCGCACCAGGTAGGCCCTACCGTCCGCCGGATTCTTCCAAAACAGATCGAACCAGTCGGCGTAAAGCGGCCGCACGCTCGCCACGCCCGGGACGGTCTTTGCGGTGCTCAACAGGGTGGCGGGAAACGGGTCCTGAGTCGCAAATTGATATTTGTGGATGCTTTGCAAGAAAATGTCGCCGTCCAGCGCGCGCAGGACTTGGAGCGACGCATCGAAAAACGCCTTTTCAAAGCCGAGCTGCATCAGCATTAGCAGCACCGCGAAGCCGATGCCGGCGCTCGACCGCAACAGCCGCCACTTGTTCGAAGTCAGGCTGCGCCACGCGAGCGGAACGGGATTCGATCCCGCTCGGCCGGGGATGAAAAAAGCGACTGCCATTTCGGCCGCTTTGCTCAGAACACGTCGGCGGGATCGGCGCGGCGCAGACCCCCCACCGCGAGCAGAGCGGAGACCGCGGCCATTACTAATGACGCCGCCAGCACTTCGCCCATATGACTGGCCGACATCGTTACTGGCAGCAATGTCTTTTGTCTGATCTCGCCATAGAGCAGGACAGCCGCCGCGAATGCCGGGACAAATCCGGCGACCGCGATCATCAGCGACATCGCCGAGACTGTGCCGGCGAGCGCGCTATTGCCATAACCGATCGCCTTCAACGTGGCAAACTGGGGCAATTGCCGGCTCACCTGGGTTGAGACGATCTGGTAGACAACCATCACCCCGACCACGATCGAGATCAACAGGCCCGAGCCAAAGATCAACCCCACCGAAGTGCGGCTTGTCCAATAGGACTTCTCATGCTTGGCGAGCGCGGCACGAGTGAAAAGCCGAGTCCCGGCGCCGGTCAGCTTTTGCAAATCGGCGGCGGCGCGGGCCTGGTCGACCCCCGGCTTCAGCCGGATTGCGCCGAGATTGACCAGGCTCAAACCGCGACCCGGCATCGACCGGGAAAAATTGGCCTCGCTGGCCAGTGCCACGCCAAGCCCCATAAACCCCGTGCCGAGATCGTATTGCCCCCCGATCGTCTCCTTGCGGTCACCGATCTCGACGATTCGGCCGGTCTCGATAGGACCGAAAATCGGTCGAGTAGAGCTGTCGACCAGAATCGTATCCGGCCGCGATAGTTCCTTTTGTTGGCTGACGATGCTTTCAGGTGCGAGCACATCGCTTGCCGGGTCAAAACCAATCAGGAACAGATCGGGCCACGCCTCGCCCACCCCACCTTTCCATTTGACGACGCCGAAATAGAGCGGGGTTGCTTCGGCGACATCTGGCGAGCTCCGAACGGCGTTAAGCTTGCTCGACGGAAAAGCGCCCGGCTGCGCCTGGTATTCGTATTGATCAGAGACGAGAAGCAGGTCGAACCGCATGTTGTCGTAGAGCAGCATGCCTCCCTGTGGCACGGCGAAAAACAAGCCGAGCTGGATAAAGACGAGCAGAATCGCCATGAAGATTCCGCCCAGCGCTAGCGCTGTCCGTCCCTTGTCGTGTATCAGAATCCGCCAGGCCAGTGTTATGGTCACGGCAACCTAATACGCGAAATCATGCTGATCTGTCGAGATAGCAAAATTGTTTCCCCTGATTACTGATCGCCCGGACCAGCGGAGGTCGATCGCGACATGCCTCCTCGCCCGTTGTGCAGATGATCTCGACGAGTTGTGCCAAGCGTCAATCGGCTATTTTTGGGCCGGACCATAGTGATTTGTGACCGGACTGCTTCAACCCATTTTATCGGAACACGAAACCTGTCGCGCGATTGAGATGTTTCCTGCTCGCCTCAGCTAAATGATTTTATGTCATCAACAATTTTAATTCGACGAATGGAGCTCCTGGCGCGGCTTTCCCTTAATGGCAGTGAACTGCCACGGCCGGCGGACCAACGCCGGCTTTCGCTCGGCCTCGAAGCTTGGCAGGCAGCGCTCGCTTCCGCGGCACCGGGACCCGCCGCAGCGGCCGCATGCGATTGGAGCCGCTCGCCCCAGGGCAAACAGCTGCTGGCGGCGATTTTTGGCAACTCTCCGTTTCTGAGCGGGCTCGCGGTTCGGGAATGGCAGTTTTTGACCGGGCTGGTCGAGGCGGGGCCAGACCCGCTTCTTGACAAGATAATCGCGGAAGCCGAGGACCCTGACGACCACAACGAGGACGCCTCGGTGCTGATGCGGCGGCTGCGCATCGGTAAGCGCCGAACGGCGTTGCTCGCCGCGGTCGCCGAGCTTGCCGGCGCGTGGTCGCTCGAACAGCAGACTGCGGCGCTGAGCCGCTTTGCCGAGGCGGCGATCGGTGCAGCACTTCGCCATCTTTTGCGCGAGGCCGTAACCAGAAAGCGGATCGCGCTCTCGGATATGGCCGATCCCGAGCGCGACAGCGGACTGATCGTGCTCGGGATGGGGAAGCTCGGCGCCGGGGAGCTCAATTACTCGAGCGACATCGATCTGATCCTGTTTTTTGATCCGGCGAAGTCGCAGGTCAGCGCACGCGATGGCGCCCAGCCCTTCTTCAGCCGGCTGGCGCGTGACCTGGTGCGCATCCTCGAGGAGCGCACCGGCGACGGGTACGTCTTCCGCACCGATTTGCGGCTGCGCCCTGATCCGGGCTCGACCCCACTGGCGATGTCGATCGCGGCGGCGATGGCCTATTACGAAAGCGTCGGCCAGAATTGGGAGCGCGCCGCACTGATCAAGGCGCGCCCGGTCGCCGGGGACCGCACCGCGGGAGAACGGTTTCTGCACGATCTCAGCCCGTATATTTGGCGAAAGCATCTCGATTTCGCGGCGATCCAGGACATTCACTCGATCAAGCGCCAGATCAACGCCTATCGCGGTGGCAGCCAGATCGCGGTCGAGGGTCATGACATCAAGATCGGCCGCGGCGGCATCCGCGAGATCGAGTTCTTCGCCCAAACCCAACAGTTGATCTGGGGCGGCCGCATGCCGCAATTGCGGGTGCGGGCAACCTGCGACGCGTTGCGCGCCTTGGCGGATGCAGGCCGGGTCGATCCTGCCGTGGCGACCGCGCTAATCGCCGATTATCGCTTTTTGCGCCGGCTCGAACATCGGTTGCAAATGGTCGATGATGCGCAGACCCATCGCCTGCCCGACGATCGCGACGGCGTCGCGCATATCGCGGCGTTTCTCGGTTATTCCGGGCCCGACGATTTCGCGGCTGATCTGACGGCGCATCTGAGTTCGGTCGAGCGGCATTATGCCGAGTTGTTCGAGCAGGCGCCGAGCCTCGCCGGACCCGGAAATCTCGTTTTTACCGGCACCGAGGACGACCCGGATACACTCGATTCGCTATCGCGACTCGGCTTTGCCGATCCGGCCGCCATCGCAGCGCGGGTGCGCAGCTGGCATCATGGCCGGATGCGCGCTTTTCGCAGCCAGCGCGCGCGTGAAATCCTGACCGAACTCGTGCCCGAGATGTTGCGGATCTTTGGCGCGACGTCGCACCCGGACGAGGCCTTTCGCCGCTTCGACCAATTCTTGGCGCGGCTTCCGGCGGGCGTGCAGCTGTTCTCGTTGTTCCAGGCGAATCCGGGGCTGCTAGCGCTGGTCGCTGACATCATGGCGGGTGCACCTCGCCTTGCCGAGCAATTGGCGCAGAGGCCGGCCCTGCTCGACGCGGTCTTGACGCGTGAGTTCTTTGCGCCGCTGCCCGACCAGCCTGGTCTCGCCAGCGATCTCGCACAAATGTTGACTGCAGGAACCGCCGATTTCGCCGACACGCTCGACGCGCTGCGACGGTGGGCCGGCGAGCGGCGCTTTCAGGTCGGGGTTCAGCTGTTGCGGCGAGCAATCGCGGGCGATGCGGCGGGAAAGGCTTTGGCCGACATCGCCGAGACCGCCCTCGCCGCACTTGTGCCTGCCGTGGAAGATGACTTCGCTCGGCGGCACGGGCGGGTACCGGGCGGCGCCTTCGCGGTCATCGGCATGGGGCGTCTCGGCAGCCGCGAGATGACCCTCGCTTCAGATCTAGACCTGATCATGATCTACGATGCGCCGCCCGCGATTGCGGCATCCGACGGCGCGC
Source organism: uncultured Alphaproteobacteria bacterium (assembly GCA_963777435.1). Lineage (GTDB taxonomy): Bacteria > Pseudomonadota > Alphaproteobacteria > ATCC43930 > CGMCC-115725 > AP-15. The sequence goes on along the minus strand of CAVZQT010000001.1, from coordinate 604,193 downwards.
AGCCGCTCTCGACCTCGGCCTATTATGCCCGGCTGAGCCAGCGCCTGATCGGCGCGATCACCGCACCGACCGCGGAGGGACCGCTATATCCAGTGGATATGCGGCTGCGTCCATCGGGCTCGTCGGGGCCGATCGCGTCAAGCCTTGAGAGCTTTGATCGCTACCAGCGCGAATCGGCCTGGACCTGGGAACACATGGCCCTGACCCGTGCGCGTACCGTCGCCGGCGACGAACGCCTGCGTGAGCGCATCGTGCAAACGATTGCTGCTGTCTTGCGCTCGCCGCGCGACCCGGAACAGCTCGTCGTCGACATTGCCGAGATGCGCCGGCGGATCGCGGTGGAAAATCCGCGCCCGTCGCGATGGGACCTCAAGCACCGCCGCGGGGGCCTGATCGACCTTGAATTCATCGTACAGTATTTGATGCTGCGCGAGGCGGCGGCCTTGCCACAGGTACTGCATCGAGCGACGACCGATGCGTTGGGGGCGCTGGCGGCGGCGGGGGTCTTGATGCCTACGGCCGAAGAACAATTGAGCGGTGCGGCGGCGTTGTTGCGGCAGGTGCACGCTTTGTTGACCCTGATCGGCGAAAGCGGCGCACGCGATGGCGCTCTTCCGGAACCCGACGCCGCTACCCTGGCGCGCTGTGCGGGGGCTGTTGACATCGCCCGGCTCGACGCGGATATCACGGCCGCCACCGCGCAGGTCAGCGGCTGGTACGATCGCCTGATCGACGGACCGGCAGCTCATGCCCAAACGGACAAGGCGGATCAGACAGGAGACAGCCGAAAATGAGCATAGAACCTGGGCAGCAGGCGCCTGATTTTACATTGCCGACCGACGGCAACGGCAGCGTCACCCTCTCCGAACTCGCCGGTAAAAAGGTAGTGCTGTATTTCTATCCAAAAGACGACACCTCCGGCTGCACTGCGGAGGCCTGCGGGTTTCGCAACTCGTTTCCCAATTATGGTGATACCGGCGCCGTCGTAATCGGAATTTCAAAGGATTCGGTCGCCTCGCACGACAAATTCAAGAAGAAGCACGATCTGCCATTTATCCTCGCCTCCGACACCACCGGCGAAGTCTGCGAGAAATATGGCGCCTGGGTGGAAAAGAGCATGTATGGCCGCAAATACATGGGGATCGACCGCAGCACATTTTTAATCGACGGATCAGGCATCGTGCGCAACGTCTGGCGGAAAGTGCGCGTCCCCGGTCACGTCGCCGAAGTCCTCAAGGCGGCGCAGGCGCTCTGACCACCTATTCATCGATAGCCGACACCCTGGCCGCCGGCGCGGTCGCGATTCTCAGTACGCCCGATCCGACGGAGAAGGCGAGCGCCAGCCGGATCCTCGCCATTTCCTGGGCCACGGGGGGAATGCCGATCGGCGATGCTTTGCCTCCGATCCGCCCGGCGCGGCCAATTCGCCCAGAACTCCGGTCACCGCGAGATATGCCCAAGCGCCGCAATTTCGGCTCGCGCGCAGGCCGCACCGCGCTGCTGCATGCGCTGGCTCATATCGAATTGAACGCGATCGACCTCGCCTGGGACATGGTGGCGCGGTTTGCGGCAAATGGCCTACCGCGCGAATTCTTTAACGATTGGGTCGGGGTTGCAGCGGAAGAGGCCGAGCATTTCTTGTTGCTCTCCGCCCGCCTCGCCGAGTTTGGGGGGCACTATGGCGATTTGCCGGCGCATGACGGGTTGTGGGAAGCCGCCGCCGAAACTGCCGGCGATCTGCTCGCTCGCTTAGCAGTCGTCCCGCTGGTGCTGGAGGCCCGCGGGCTTGACGTGACGCCGGATATGACGGAGCGGCTCGAGCGCGCCGGCGACATAGGAAGCGCCGCTATCCTCCAGGTGATTTATCATCAAGAGATCGGGCACGTCGCGGTCGGACGGCGCTGGTTCGACGCCTTATGCCGCGCGCAAGGCCTTGTTCCCGAACAGGTCTTCCACGACCGGGTCAGGCGCTATTTCAGGGGCGAGCTAAAGCCGCCGTTCAACCATGCGGCGCGAAGCGCAGCCGGCTTTCCGCCGCGTTACTACGAACCGCTCGTCCGCTCCATCGCGGATGACGAAGCTTGCTCTGGGTGATCGTCCGGCAAGACGACCTCATCCTTTGTCACGGGCGGCACCGCACGTGCCGTGGCGAGCCGCCGCTCCGCCTCTTCGCTGACGATGCGTGCAAGCTCCGGCTGGTGGCCGAGTAGATGCCGGAAATCCACGATATCGAGCGTCAGCAACGTGCAGGGTTGGGTCGCGACGATCGTTGCGTTGCGGGGACCGCCGGTCAACAGCGCAATTTCGCCAAAGAATTCTCCCGGGCCGAGACGCACGGTCGCCGGCCTGAGGCGGACCTCGACTTCGCCCGACGCGATGAAATACATGCAATCGCCACGTTCGCCGCGGCGCACGATAACCGCCCTAGCCGGGTAGTCGCGCGGCCGGAGCAGGCGTGCGACATCCGCGATCACCGATGCCCCTACATTGTTGAAAAACGGCACTTTGGCAACGAGGTCCCAGGTGCGCAGAAACTCGCGCCGACGCAATTCCTCGGCGTAACCGCTCGCCAGAATACCGGCCCATAACGCAAAGACGAGGATGCCGGCGACCATGACAAATCCGGCCAGCACCCGCCCGGCAGGGGTGATCGGTGTGACGTCGCCGTAACCGGTTGTCGTCAGGGTGACGATTGCCCACCACAAGGCCTGTGGGATCGAGCCGAACAGCTCGGGCTGCGCATTGCGTTCGAGGAGATAGGCAAGGCTGGCAGCGGCGAGCAGCACGATGCCGAAAGCGAGCAGCACCGACAGAAGCGCATGGCGAGCCCGGCTGATCACTCGCTGCAGGCTCGCCAAGCCGGCCGAATAGCGGATCGGCTTGAACACCCACACAAAGCCATAGAGGCTCGCGTATTTCGGGCTCAGCGCTACATCGAGGACTCCCGGCAGGACGCCCAGCAGATCGAACAATCCGCTTACCGACATCATCCAGGCGAGCAGCGCCTGCCAACCGCGACGATGCGCCCCCGGAGCGGCAGCCGCGGCCCCGAATCGCGCGACGTACTCGGCAATAAAAAAGACGCAGACGATCTGAAAGCCAGCGTCCAGGCTGCGGGAATGGGCTTGGCGCCAGGCGGCTTCGGTATCAGCGAGCATGATGGCAATCCCGAAAATCACCATCACGTGGTGGACGATGCGAAATGCCCGCGCGGCGGTGCCGGCGGTTTCGGGCTGCAGAATCTGATAGAGCCGCTCCCAGTTCATGCGGAATTAGCTTAGAGGTGCCGTGGCCGGCCTGAAACAGACTGGCTCACATCTGGGCTGCGTCATTGCCGTGACGCAGCGAAACCGGTATCGCGTTCGCGCTGCCCGGTTTCGGAGTCACTCCATTTCCGATATAGGGGTTTCGTGAACATCCTTCCCGACAACAGGCGCGCGGTATTCGCGTACCTGCACGACATTGCGATGGCGGCGCTGTCGTTTGTCATCTCGCTTTATCTGCGCCTCGGGAGCGAAATCGTCGGCTACGAGCTGCGGCTGACGGCGACGTACATCCTCTCTTTTACGCTGATCGCTGCGGTGGTCTATCGGGTTACGGGGCTATACCGGGGTATTTGGCGCTACGCCTCGTTGCCCGATCTCTACAACATCGCTCGCGCCGTCAGCCTGACGATCCTCGTTTTCCTGCCACTAATGTTTGTGCTGACCCGGCTCGAAACGTTGCCGCGCTCGACCCTCCTGATCAACTGGTTCGTGCTGGTTACGCTGCTCGGCGCGCCGCGTCTGGCGTATCGCCTGTTCAAGGACCGCGGGCTCGATCACGTTCTCGAACGCACCAAGCACCAGACTGTGCCGGTTCTGCTGATAAGCGCCAAAGACGGGGCCGACACCTTTATCCGCGAGATGATGCACAATCCGCGGGCGGTCTACCGGGTGGTTGGCGTTCTCGCCGACACGCCCTCGCGGGTGGGACGTGAAATCTACCGGGTTCCGGTGCTTGGCACGATCAATTCGCTCGAAGAGGTCGTTGCTCGGCTGGAACGCCGCGGCAAACGCCCGCAAAAACTAATCATCACCGCGAGAAACCTGTCCGGCGCCCAGGTGCGCACGCTGCTCGATCGAGCCGACGCGCTGGCGATCCCGTTAGCCCGGCTGCCGAGGCTGACCGATTTTCAAAGAAATTTGGACGATCCCGAGCGGGCACTGGAGCCGATCGCGCTCGAAGATTTGCTGGGACGCCCGCAAGCAGTGCTCGACCGCGCCGGCATGTCCCGGCTGATCCAAGGCCGACGCATCCTCGTCACCGGCGCCGGGGGCACGATCGGGGCTGAGTTGTCACGGCAAATCGCGGCCCTATCACCGGCGCGCTTGGTGCTGTTGGATTCGAGCGAATTCGCGCTTTATTCGATCGATATCGAGTTGCGCGAGCAGCACCCGCAACTGCTGCCTGTGCCTCTGTTGCGCGATGTCCGCGACCGCGCCCAAATCGATACCGTCCTCGCGGACGAGCGGCCTGAAATCATCTTTCATGCCGCGGCGCTCAAACATCTGCCGATGGTCGAGGCGAACCCCGCCGAAGGCGTACTGACCAATATCGCCGGCAGCCGCAACGTTGCCGAAGCGGCGCGCGCCTTTGGCGTGTCGACCGTTGTCATGATCTCGACCGACAAGGCGGTCAACCCGACGAGTGTGATGGGGGCCACCAAACGCGTCGCCGAGAGCTTTTGTCAGGCGCTCGATCTTTACGAATCGCGGCGGGTGGCCGGTGGCGGCACGCACTATGTCACGGTGCGGTTCGGCAATGTGTTGGGCTCGACCGGGTCAGTGGTGCCGCTCTTCACTCGCCAACTCGCCGCCGGAGGTCCATTGACCGTGACTCATCCGGAAGTCACCCGATTTTTTATGACCGTGCGCGAGGCAGTGGAGCTGGTCTTGCAGGCGGCGGCATTGGCGCCTCAGCCCGAGACATCCGAGTTTCGCGGTAAGATCTGCATTCTCGACATGGGCCAGCCGGTCAAAATCGTCGACTTAGCCGAGCAAATGATCCGCCTTGCCGGCCTCCGGCCTGGTCGCGATATTGAAATCGAGTTCGTCGGCCTTCGCGCCGGCGAAAAGCTGCACGAAGAACTCTTCCATCCGGACGAGCCGCTGATGCCGACAAAAAGCCCGGCTATCCGCCTCGCGGCGCCGCGAACCGCCGATTACGGCTTGCTGGCCCGTTCGATCGACGAACTCGAGGAAGCCGCGCGCGGCCGCCGCGAGGAACGAATGTTGCAGCTTCTCGAACGGCTGGTGCCTGAATACCACCGGCAGCCACCCGGGCGCCCGGAGGCGATCGCCTCCAGGGGCTGACTATTCTCAAGGCTGAAGGCTGACTATCAGGGCAGTCAGGAACGTTCCGGCTCGCGGCTCAGCCCGTTCATCGCCAGCGCATCGACGTATGCGCGCCAGCGCCGCTCGTATTCGACGCCAAGCTGGTGCAGGTAATTCCACGAAAAGATACCGGTGTCGTGAAGATCGTCGAAAAGGATGCGCACCGCATAGTTGCCGACCGGCTCTAATCCGATAATGCCGACATGGGCGCGGCCCGAAACCAGCGTTCGTTGCCCGGGGCCATGACCTTGAACCTCGGCCGAAGGACTCTCGACCCGAAGGTATTCGGCCGGCAGCCGAAAAAAGCTTCCGTCGTCAAAGCTGATTTCGAGCGCCTTTTCCGCCTTTTTGAGCCGGAGTTCGAGCGGCCACCGCGTTGTTCCGCCGCCGCTCGCCACGTCGCCGCTCGCCACGTCGCCGCTCGCCACGTCCTTGTCGCTTGCCACACTCAGCTCAGGGCGCCGGCAGGCTTTTCGTCGGCTTTTCGTCGTCCCGCAGCGGGCGCGCTTCGTCGACCAGCATGATCGGTATACCGTCGCGGATCGGGTAGGCCAGCCCCGCCTCCTCGCTGATCAATTCCTGAGCCTCGCGATCGTAGCGCAGCGGCCCCTTAGTAAGCGGACAAACCAGGATTTCGAGCAGTTTCGGATCGATCTCGGATGATCCTTCCATGCCTCCCTCCATGCGACTGAGCGCGATCAGCTGCTTAATGCCGCACGCCGCCGCCTTCGCTCGGTCGATCCATGACCGCCATTTCAACGATCGCCGTCAGCAGCTGGGCGCGTTCGTCGAGATCCGGCGCTTCGAGCAGAGCCTGTTTTTCACTGGGCTCAAACGGGCACACCATTGCAATCGATGTAACGAGGCGCTCACCCGGCACCGAATTGATCGCGTCCCATTCGGCCTTGATCTGGTGCTTCTCGAAATAAGCGCGCAGGCTGCGCATCAGGCGCTCACGGTCAAAGCCCGGTTCGCGCGGATTTCTGAGGTCGCTGGCATATTCGTCCCATTTCGGGATGACGCGGCGGTAGCCGCTCTGCAGCGGCAGTTCTTCGCGGATGCGAAAGCGGCACAGCCCGGTGAGGGTGATCAGATAGCGTCCGTCTTCGGTTTCAGAAAACGACGTAATGCGGCCGGCGCACCCGGTCGGATAAATCGGCGGGTTTCCCGAGGCCGGCTGGTTGGGATCGCTCGGCTGGACCATGCCGATCAACCGGTCGCCGGCAAGCGCATCGCGGGTCATTGCCAGATAGCGTGGCTCGAAAATATTGAGCGGCAGCCGCCCGCGCGGCAACAATAGGACCCCCGCGAGCGGGAAGATCGGCAAGGTTTCGCACAACGCAGTCGCACCCGGCCGCTCGCTCATCGCGCGCCTCCCTTCAAGAAAACATCAGAGCAGATAACCGCCGCCGCGCGCTCAAGGTCAGCGGATCGGTGCTGCCCATGATTTCGAATAGTTTGACGAGCTGTTTGCGCGCCGCCTGTTCGTTCCACTCGCGGTCGCGCTTGTATGCGGTCAGCAACTCGTCGATCGCGGCCTCCCGCTCACCGCTGCCGAAAAGTGCGGTCGCGAGTTCCAGCCGCGCCTCGTGATCGTCGGGGTCCGCGGCAAGGCGAGCGCGCAATTTGCCGGCGGAGGCCATCGCGGTCTTGGCCTGCTCGGCAAGTTCGAGCGCCGCGCGGGCCGCTGCAATCTCGGCATGGCCGGCATCCTCCTTCGAAACCCGGTCGAGCAGCTGGCGTGCCTTGCGCAGATCGCCACCCGCGATCAAGGCACGGGCGAGGCCCGCCTGGGCTTCGACATTCGCCGGCTCGCGCTGCAGAACCTGCGAAAAGACCGCGCCGGCGCTGCCGTGGTCACCCTGCTGCAGCGCTTCCTTGGCCATCGTCATTGCTTCCTCGACCGGCGAGGGACCACCCTTGCCGCCGCCGACGCGCTGCACGAATTGCTTGACCTGGCTCTCGGGCAATGCCCCGACAAAGCCGTCGATCGGCCGACCGTCCTTAAAGGCGTAGACCGCCGGGATCGACTGGATCCGCATCTGCTGTGCGATCTCGGGATTCTCGTCGATGTTCAATTTGACCATGCGCACGGCACCATTAGTGGCGCGCACGGTCTTTTCCAGAAGCGGTCCGAGCTGGCGGCACGGACCGCACCACGGCGCCCAGAAATCAACGATGACGGGGGTGTCGAACGAACCATCGACGACCTCGGTCATAAACGTGGCAGTGGTGACATCCTTGACGGGGGTGGCAGCAGCGCCGCCGATCAAAGGTTCGCTCGGCATCGCTCTCCTCTTGCAAATCAACCAACAACATGGCGGCGGCGCAGGACGAAGGCAAGCGCCCGCACTGCGAAAGCTTGCCCGCGCCCGCGCAATCGCCGCGGTTACCCGATGGGGCTGCGGTCGATATCGGCGAGATCGACGATGCGCGACCGGTGACCGCAGGCCGCGATAAAGCGAAGCAAATCAGTGGCCGCGATCGCCGTCGTGCGGTCGTTTGCGAGCGGGTGATAATTGAGCGGATTGTAGCTCAGCATGTCGCGGTCGAGCACCAGGGTTACCCGGTGGGCGGTATCGTTGATCAGCGCGAACGGCGTGACACTGCCGGGCCGCACCCCGAGCAACGCATAAAGATCGTCGGCATTGCCAAACGAGAACCGCGGTGCGCCAAGCCGCGCGGCAAGCTTGTTGAGGTCGGTGCGCCGATCCTCGAGCATCACTGCGAGCCAGAGCGCCCCCTTGTTATCATTCAAGAAAGGCTTTTGCAGTGACTACCGGGGAGATTGCCGCGCAGTGCAGCCGCTTCGGCGACAGTAAAGACCGGGGGATGAGTGGTCGTGCAGTACACTGCCCCGCGCAAATCGTGGGGAGCTCAAGGGCGCCGCACGCGCATCGCCATGCGGTGGGGTTAATTCTTGAAAGCGTCCGCGCTCGACCAGAGACGAGGGCAGCACTCGCGCACTCGCGATTTATAATCGTCGACCATGACCGCGGCGTGCCGCCCGGTATCAAGGCTATGCGGTGGCCGCACCGTCGACCGGTAGTGCTGCACCGGAGACAAACGAGGCTTCGTCCGAGATCAGGAATAGTGCTGCGTTGGCGATTTCCTCGGGCTTGCCGGCGCGGCGCATCGGTATCTGCTGGCTGCGCCGGACGACCAACGCCTCCTTGTCCTCGTCGCCGGGTGCCTGTTGCTGGTCCGGGCGGGCGACAAAGACCCGCAGCATCGGCGTGTCGATCGGACCGGGGCACACTGCGTTGACGCGAATGTTGTCCGGCGCCAGACGCTTGGCGAGCGATCGGACAAACCCGACAACGCCGAACTTGGCCATCGAATAGACCGGGCTGAACGCCGAGCCGACCAGCCCCGAAGTCGAGGCGGTGTAGAGCAGAGCGCCGCCGCCGCGGGCGCGCAATTCCGGGATTGCTGCTTCGGTTGTGACCAGGACGGTGCGCAGATTGAGCCCGATCGCGATGTCGAAATCGGCCATGTCGATGCCTTCGATCGAGGCCGGGCCGGGATGACCGACATGGTTCCACACAAAATCGAGGCCGCCCAACGCGCTGGCGGTGCGGCGCACGATGGTGCGGGCGAACTCGTCATCGGTCAAATCGCCAACCAGCGCCAACGCCCGGCCGCCCGCCGCCGTAATCTCGCCGACGACAGCGTCGGCCCCGGCTTGATCGATGTCGACGACCCCGACCGCCGCCCCCTCGCGCGCAAACTGCAACGCGCCAGCGCGACCCATCCCCGACGCCGCCGCACTGACAATGCCGACCTTGTTCTGTAGGCGCATGTCCTTCTCCGTTGAAGAAATGAGCCGGCCTAGGCCGCGATTCCTTTGCCGTCGTAGAGCGAGTTGATGGCCGCGCCATAGGCATCGCGGATTGCGTAGCGCTTGACTTTTAGGGTCGGCGTCATCTGCCCGTTGGCGATCGTAAACGGCTCGCTTGCAATGAGGAACCGGCGAACCCGCTCGATCGGCGCCAGACCGCGATTGACGCGCGCCACCGCAGCGCCGATTGCTTTGGTGAAGCGCGGATCCCCGGCAAGCGCCGCGACATTCGCCGAAATCCCGTTCGCCTCGGCAAAGCCGGCGGTGAACTCGGCGTGCGGGACCAGCACCGCGACGAGGTAGGGCCGGCGGTCGCCGAAGACGATTGCCTGCGCGATTTCCGGCTCCAGGGTCAGATAACCCTCGACCCGCGCCGGCGAGATCATCTCCCCGCCCGAATTCTTGATAAAGTCGCGCTTGCGGTCGGTAATGCAGATATAGCCGTCATCGTCGATATGGCCGACATCACCGGTATGCAACCAACCATCGACCAGCGCGAGCGCCGTCGCCTGCGGGTCGTTCCAATAACCCTTCATGATATTGTCGCCGGCGACCAAAATCTCGCCATCCTCGGCGATGCGCACCGTGACGCCATCGAGCGGAGGGCCGACCGTCTCGATCTTGATCCGGGTCGGGGTATTGCAGGCGATGACCGGCGCCGCCTCGGTCTGGCCGTAGCCCTGCAATAGGCGGAACTCCAAGCGCCAAAAAGAAGCTGCCGATTTCCGGGTTCAGCGCCGCCCCGCCCGATACCATCGCCTTGAGCCTGCCGCCAAAACGGCGGCGCACATCGGCGCGCACGATACGGTCGAGAAGCGGATCAGCCAGGCGTTCCGTCAGGTTCGGCGCCCCGTGCGCCGCGCGCTTGCGGCCGATCGCGACCGTTTTCTCGAACATCCGGCGGGCGACCCTGCCTTTGCGCTCCACGCCCAAGCTGATGCGCCGGTGCATCGTCTCGTAAAGCCGCGGCACCGCGGTCATGATCGTCGGCCGCGCTTCGAGCAAATTGGCGGCAAGCGTCTCCGCCCCCTCGGCAAAATAGATCTGCGCGCCGATCGAGATTGGAAACATCATCCCGGCGGTGTGCTCGTAGGAATGCGACAGCGGCAGAAAGCTCAAAAACACCTCGTCACCCAGCCCCAGCATCTCGAGCAGCCGGTACGCGCCGCGGCAGTTCGCAAGGATGTTGCGGTGGGTAGTCATCACCCCCTTGGGGATGCCGCCGGTTCCCGAGGTGAAGATCAGGCAGGCGATATCGTCGGGGTCGAGCGCGGCCACCCGAGCCGTGACGTCGTCGGTCGCGTCGTCGCCTCTGCTCAGGACCTCATCCCACGCTAGCAAATCGACCGCGGTTGCCTGCCCCCCGTCGGGTTCGATCGCGATAACGCTGTGCACCGTTTCGGCCTGGTTCGCCGCCGCCAATACCCGCGCCGACAACGGCGGCCTGGAGACGATCACGGCCGCGGCGCCGCTCGTCGCGAAAACGTGGCGATGATCCTCGACGGTGTTGGTGACGTAGGCCGGCACCGTGATCGCGCCGGCGCTCATGATCGCAAAATCAGCGACGACCCATTCCGGCCGGTTCTCGGCGACGAGGGCCACCCGATCGCCGCGGCCGATCCCGAGCGATGTCAGCCCGCGCGCCAGCCGCCGCACATCGCCCGCCGCCTCGGCCCAGCTGATCGGTTTGTACGCTCCGCCGCGCTTGGCCCACAAAAACGGCTTATCACCAAGCCGCTTGGCCTGTTCGAAGAACATCGCCGGCAGGCTGCGGCAGTTATCATAATCCATGCTCTTGCGCGATCCTCCCGCCGCTCTTTTTACCCGCTGACCGCGCCGAATGGAAATTTCGGTGCGGCGCCAAGCGTCGGGTTCGCGGCATTACATCGCGTCGCGTTGGGTTTGGCGGTCTTGCCTGTCGCGCGCTCACAAGGCACTATGAAGTGACGGCAGCTACTCGGCCGCCGAGGGGGAAGTGCAAAAACGAGTTGGCAAGACGAGCCACCGTGCGGCGGGCTGCCGCGATGCCGGCGCTTGTCACGATTTGTCAAATGTCGTCAGCCAACGAGATCAGTCCTTGGTGGAATTTATTCGTCGTCTCGATCACAAGTTTATTGCCGGAGCGTACCTTGTTTTTGCGGTTGTAATCGTCCTTTTGTTACAGTTGGTTTTGCCACCGTTTGCGGCTCCTGACGAAATTGCTCACCTCTTCCACGCCGATTCGCTGTCTTCAGGTCGCATTCTACCGCGGCCAGGGCCAGATCGCATTATCGGGGGCGGCGTTCATTCGCCTGTAATCGAGCTGGCAAACGTATTGGGGCCAAAAGCTGGCAATGGAGCGCCAATCCCGCCCGAAGCGATCGCGCGAGCAGATCGGATCTTATGGGCTGGTCCGATCGTCTTCGCGGGGTTCCCCAACACTGGTCAATATGGTTCCGGCCTTTACTTGCCGCAGGCGATTGGGCTTTTGATCGGCCGCCATACCGGACTTTCAATCCTCAATTCTTATTACTTCGCGCGATTGCTGAGTGCTTTGACAAGCGTCGGAAGGCTCTAGGTCTTGCCGGCTGGGGAATGATGATCTCGGTCGCTCTGAACGCATTGACCATTCTAAGCAGGACCTATGCGGCGGCGTCTTGAGCCAATATCGACGCTGCCGCGCCCCGGAACCGTCTTGCGCGCGATGCGAACGTGCGCTCCCGCCAGAGCGAAACCGTGGCGCGGCGAAAACCAAGTATTCTTAAGGGCGAAAGATGACTCTGTTACAGGCGTTTGATGACCGCACCGATGAATTCGGTGGTGGACTTATAAACGACCTCGATCAATCGTGCCGGATCGCGGTCCTGATCCCCTGTTACAACGAAGAACTTGCTATCGGCAGGGTCGTTAGCGCCTTCCGCCGCGCGCTTCCGAGCGCCGCGATTTTTGTTTACGACAACAACTCGATAGATCGGACGCGTAAGGTCGCCGCCGAAGCGGGTGCGATCGTACGATCGGAGGCGCTGCAAGGAAAAGGCAATGTCGTGCGCCGAATGTTCGCTGACGTTGAAGCGGATGTTTATGTGCTGGTCGACGGCGATGACACCTATGATCCGGACTCCGCGCCAGCAATGGTGCGGGCGCTTCTCGAAAATCAGCTCGATATGGTCAGCGGGCGGCGCGTCAGCGACATCATAGCTGCCTATCGTCCCGGTCACCGTCTTGGCAATGCGTTGCTGACCTCGGTCGTGTCGGCAATTTTTGGCAAACGATTTGACGATATGCTGTCGGGCTATCGGGTGTTCTCGCGCCGATTTGTCAAAAGCTTCCCCGCTCTCGCCTACGGTTTTGAAATCGAGACTGAGCTCACTGTCCACACGCTGGAATTGCGCATGCCATCCAGCGAAATCGATACGCCCTACAAGGACCGCCCGCCGGGATCGGCAAGCAAACTTAGGACTTTCGTCGATGGCTGGCGGATCCTCAAAACCATCATCCGTCTTGTGAAAGAAGAGCGCCCGCTTCAGTTTTTTGGTGCATTCTTTGTCATGCTCACGGCTTTTTCACTGATCATCAGCGTGCCGATTTTCCTCGTCTACGCCCGCACAGGACTGGTACCGCGCTTGCCGACAGCCGTGTTGGCGACCGGAACGATGCTCCTCGGTTTTCTCAGTCTCGCGGCCGGGATTATTCTGGATACGGTCACCCTCGGCCGTCGCGAAGCCAAGCGTATGCGTTATCTGGAGATACCGGCGCCGGAAGCCGTTCCGCGGATACGCGAATAGCGTGATCCGCTCTGCTGACTTTGCCGCCCGCAAAGCGCTTCTGCCTCGCTGCTGCGCCGGTTCCAAAGCGCGGGCGCCCTGGCGTTGATGCGGTTGTGCGTGGCCAGCGGACCCGGCAGGTTCGGCGCATCGACACAATTGCCTTCCACATCGAACCTTCAGCCATAATAGACGCAGCGAATACCGTCATGCTCGTTGCGGCCGAAGAAAAGCGATGCGCAGCGATGCGGGCAGATACACCGCTAGGGATATCGAGATCCCTTTGATCGCATTGCAACAGGATTGATGACCTAATAATCAGTGCTCACATCGGCAGTGTGCTTAGTAGAGACTTGAGAGGGCGGTTTTTGCGCGGGAGCGATTTTCCTTTGTCCGACGTGTAGAGCGGGCGTAGTCTTGCCCGGTCTTCTGTCCATGTTAGGACCGAGCGATGAACACAGATAACCCTTTGCAGGTCGAAGAGCACGTGTTTGCCGATGACGGCAGCGTGCCCAACAATTCGCGCCTGCCGCTTCTGGTGTATCGCGGCGTGCTCCAGACCGGCCCCGCCGCCACGACTGCGTGCGAAACGCTGTTCACGAAGAACGGTTGGAGTGGTGGTTGGCGCGGCGGCGTCTATCCCTATCACCATTACCACAGCACCGCGCACGAGGCGCTCGGCATCGTCGCCGGATCGGCCCGGGTGCGGCTCGGCGGAGATGGCGGAGCTGTGGTCGATCTTCATGCCGGCGATGTCGTCGTAATTCCGGCCGGTGTCGCACACAAAGGCGAGGCGGCGAGCCCCGATCTCGTGATCGTTGGAGCGTATCCCGGGGGGCGTGGGCCCGATATGCGGACACCCGGCAGGGGCGATCGCGAGCGCGCATTGGCTAATATTGCGGTGGTGCCATTGCCGGCTCAGGACCCGGTCGCCGGGCGCTCCGGCCCGTTGATCGATCGCTGGAGTGCGAGCGCTTAGCGCAGCGAGCTAAAGGCAGGCGCCCGTGTAGACGACATCGCCGGTGTTGCCGAACGCAAGGCTGGGATAGGGGTTCTGCGGCGTTGGGGCTGCCGGGCCCAAGGCTGGTCGTTGCGGTGGGACCACCAGTTCGCGCTGATAAATGACATATCCGCCGTTGCACATCCCGTTGGCGCGAAGCGTATCGGCAAGCCAGCCGCGACGGATTTGTTCGGCGGCGCCGTCATCGTTGGCGCTCATCACCGTATTGGTGCGGGCGCTATAGGTAAAAGTCCCCGCGGGGCCCGGCAGGAAACTCTGAACGCGCACTCGGTCATTATCGATACAGCCCGACAGCGCCGCAAAAGCCAGGGGCAACAATACGGAGGCGAGGGAGCGTGGGCGCATCGGGAGGTGACCATGATCGGCGGTTGCCGTTGTCATCCTCGATTTCGCGCGCCGAGGCAAGCAGCACATCGCCGATCGCTGATTGCCGGCAGCATACGGCCGACGCTATGCTTGCACGCGTCAGTCCAGTAATCCGGGCCAGCACCCGGGCGGATCTTTCAGCAAGGAGGCGGTGATGAGCTACAAGGACCTGTTGGTCGTGCTCGACTCGGCCTCCGACACACGCGGCCGGATCGAACTGGCGGCGGCTCTCGCCGAGAAATCCGCGGCGCATCTCGTCGCTCTTTACCCGATCCCCAGCCCCGACCTGCCGCGGCGCGCCGGATATGCCGATCTGGCGGCGCTCGAGCCGGTTTATCGCGAATGGCGGGAACGAGCCCTGGAACAGGCCGAAAGCGTGCGCGAGATATTCGAAAATGCGGCGAAGCGGCACGGAATCAGTCAGGAGTGGCGCGGGGTGGCGGAGGGCCGCGAAGCCGATCCGGCATTGCACGCACGCTACGCCGATTTGGCGATCCTCGGCCAGCGCAACCCCGACAGCGACGAAATGGCGATGATCCGGCCGCATCCCGAGCGCGTGACATTGGCCTCGGGCCGGCCGATCCTGGTCATTCCGTATGCCGGCAGTTTCGACAGGATCGGCGGTTGTGTTCTGGTTGCCTGGAACGCGAGCCGCGAAGCCGCCCGGGCGGTCGCCGACGCGATGCCGATACTGGCCGCCGCGGATTCCGTGACCGTGATGTCGGTCGATCCGCGAGGGGGCGACGAGGGCGATGGCGACCTGCCCGGCGCCGACATTGCGGTGCATCTCGCCCGGCACGGCGTCAAGGCGCGGATCGAGCGAACTGTCTCCGCCGACGTCCCGATCGGTGAAGTGCTGTTGTCGCGCGCTGCCGATCTTGGCGCCGATCTGCTGGTCATGGGTGCTTACGGCCACTCGCGGATGCGCGAGTTGTTGCTCGGCGGCGCAACCCGTTCGATCCTCGCGAGCATGACAATCCCGGTCCTGATGTCGCATTAGCGGCGCGGCGCAGCCTGAGCCGTCGGCGGATGGCGCGTTTGGCTCAGGGAATGAGCTAGCGTCCACCGCGGCGGGATCGAGCTCGACGGCGAGACCAGGCCGTTCGGTCGGCCGGATCATACCGTCGCGATCGATCGGGAACGGGTCGCGGGGATGCCGACGATCCTAATGCGCTCAGCCCTCGTCCAGCACCGCCAACAAATCGCATTGGATCTGCATCGGCGGGTTGAGATCGGTGCTGGTCAGGGTGTGGCGCGCCGGCCGCGAATGCGGGTCGGGAAACATCTCAACCCAATGCTTGTTCAGGATAGGCCGCCGCCCGCGGTCGGTAATCCACACCGTCATCTTGATGATATCCTCGGGAGTGCCGCCGGCGGTCTCGATGACGCGACGAACATTGGCGAACATCTGCCGGCATTGCGCGTCGAGATCGGCCGGCACCTGCCCCGATTGCGGATCGGCACCGGATATCGCACCGGTCACGACAAAAGGCCCGCGCCGACTGGCGCTCGGGATCGGGTTGACGTGCTTTGCTCCCGTCACCTCGATGCTGCGCCGCTTTTCCATATTGCCCTCCGCCACTATCGCCCAGCCATCGCAAATCTCCTGGCCGGCCAGGTGATATCGTAGCATCGTTTTTGGCAGCGGAGCGCCAATGCTAAACCAAGACCAACGCCGCTTTCTCGAAAGCCGCAGGATCGCTCATCTGGCGACCGCGGATGCCAGCGGCGCACCATATGTCGTGCCGGTGTGCTTCGCGCTCCACGAAACCGCGCTCTACATCACAATCGACCAGAAGCCAAAGGGCAATCCCCGCTCCTTGAAACGGCTGCGCAACATCGCCGGGAACCCGAGGGTGGCGATCGTCGCCGATCGCTACGACGACGACTGGACGCGGCTCGGCTGGGTCATGCTGCGCGGCCGCGCGCAGATCCTCGAAAGCGGCGCCGAACACGATATGGCGCAGGACTTGCTCCGCTCCCGCTACCCGCAATACCGTTCGATGCAGCTCGCCGAATTGCCGGTCATCGCCATCCGCGTCGAAAAGGTCGCGAGCTGGGGCGATCTCACCCCCGAGGTCTGACGACCGATCGCGATGGCAGTTCAGATTGCTGCGAGCAGGCCCGCCACAGGTTCGGCGCCATCGACCAGGCGAACGGCGCCATAGCCATCGGCCTCTGCGGGTGTAACAATGAGCGTGTAGCACGGAGGCATTTTTTTGAGCAGTGGCCGGGTCGAGCGCCGGCTCGCGGCGATATTCGCCGCGGATGTTGTCGGATATAGCCGCCTAATGGGTGCGGATGAGGAAGGCACGCTCACCGCGCTGAAGGCGATAAGACACGAACTCGGCGACCCCAAGATTGCCGAGCACCACGGCCGCATCGTCAAGACGACAGGCGATGGGTTGCTCGTCGAGTTCACCAGTGTCGTCGATGCGATGCGCTGTGCCGTCGAGCTTCAGGGCGCGATGGCCGAGCGCAATACCAATGTGCCGGTCGAGCGGCGTATCGAGTTCCGCATCGGGATCAACCTCGGCGACATCATCCTCAATGAGGGTGATATCTTCGGCGACGGAGTCAACATCGCCGCGCGTCTCGAAGCGCTGGCTGCGCCCGGCGGGATTTGCGTCTCGCGCACGGTGATTACCCAGACCCGCGGCAAGCTCGATTTCCCGGTAGAGGATCTGGGCGAGCAGAACCTCAAGAACATCGCCCAGCCAATCCACGTCTTCCGCATCCTGGCGGAGCCGAAACTGATGCCCGAACCCGCTCTGCTACTCCCCGATAAGCCGTTGATCGCGGTGCTGCCGTTTCAGAACATGAGCGGCGATCCCGAGCAGGAATATTTCGTCGACGGCATGGTCGAGGAGATCATCACCGCGCTCAGCCGCATCCGCTGGCTCTTCGTCGTCGCCCGCAATTCGAGCTTTACGTACAAAGGGCAAGCCGTCGATGTGAAGCAGGTCGGCCGCGAATTGGGCGTGCGCTACGTGCTCGAAGGCTCGGTGCGCAAGGGCGGCAACCGGGTGCGGATCACTGGGCAGCTGATCGACGCAACCACCGGAAATCACATCTGGGCCGACCGCTTCGACGGTTTGATCGAAGACGTTTTCGAGCTTCAGGATAAGGTGGCCGCCAGCGTCGCCGGCGTCATCGAGCCGGCGTTGCAGGCTGCCGAGACTGCGCGTTCAGCCACCCGTCCGACCGCCGATCTGACCGCTTACGACCTCTATCTGCGCGCCTACGCAATGGTCTTGTCGTCGGCACGGCAAACCCCGGAGGCGCTCCGTCTTCTCGAGCAGGCGATCGCGCGCGATCCGCGTTATGGGCCGGCGCTCGCGTGGGCGGCGGTTTGCTGTTTTTGGCTGGTTCGGGACGGTCGGAGCGAAGGTCCGGCGGCGGACCGTGTGAAGGGTGCCGATTTCGCCAGGCGAGCCCTCGAAGTGGCCGGCGACGACCCCGGCATACTGGCGAATGCCGCCCTGGCGCTGGCCTATTTCGGCGAGGATATCGGCGCGATGATGGCGCTGGTGCACCGTGCCCTGCTGCTCAACCCCAGCTTCGCGCGTGCATGGTTCATTAGTGACAACCTCCGAGGTTGGGCAGGTCAGCCCGACCTTGAGATCGAGCATGCCGAAGCTTCGCTGCGGCTCAGCCCGCGCGCCAGCGTCGGCCCGTCGCTCACGTTGATAGGCACCGCGCATTTCTATTGCCGGCGCTTCGATGAGGCCGTGCCGCAGCTGCTCCTCGCGATCCAGGAGGATCCTAGCCACCCGCCCCCCTATCGATATCTAGCCGCCTGCTACGCCCATATGGGACGGTTCGACGACGCACGAGAGATTGTCGCGCGGCTGCGCGCCATTACCTCGGTCGTGATACCCGACGCCAGCTACCTGCGGAATGCCGAATACCGCGAGCTGTTCCTCTCCGGCCTACGGCTGGCGATCGGCGAGGCGACATGACCGCCACCCGCTAGCCGGACGGGGTGCGCCCCGGCCCCGGCTCGCGGTGAGCGCAAGCGGCTTTTCGTTGGCGGCGGGCGGTGCCATGTTAAGTTGATGGTTCCGCTTTCCGTTCTTGATCTTTCGCCAATCACCGAGGGCAGTGATGCCGGGCAGGCGTTGCGCAACTCGCTCGATCTGGCGCGCCATGTCGAGGCGCTCGGCTACCGGCGTTTCTGGATGGCCGAGCATCACAATCTGCCCGGCATCGCGAGTGCCGCAACAGCGGTCGCGCTCGCCCATGTCGCGGCCGGCACCAGCACGATCCGGATCGGCGCTGGCGGCATCATGCTGCCGAACCACGCGCCCTTATTGATCGCCGAGCAATTCGGCACGCTCGCGGCATTGCATCCAGGACGGGTCGAGCTCGGTCTCGGGCGAGCCCCCGGTTCGGACCAGGTCACCGCGCGGGCGGTGCGCCGGGCGCTGCTCGGAGGTGCGGAAAACTTTCCGCAGGACGTCGTCGAGCTGATGGCGTATTTCCAGCCGGCCGAACCGGGCCAGGCGGTGCAAGCCGTGCCCGGCGCCGGGTTGGAGGTGCCGATCTGGATCCTCGGCTCCAGCCTTTATGGTGCGCAGGTTGCGGCGTATCTCGGTTTGCCGTTCGCCTTTGCCTCGCATTTCGCGCCGGCGATGATGATGCAGGCGATCCAGGTCTACCGCGAGCGGTTCCGCCCGTCGCCGCAACTCGCTCTGCCGCATGTCATGCTCGGGGTCGTGGTCGTCGCCGCTGAAGCGGACGATGAGGCGCGGTTTCTGTTCTCCTCATTGCAGCAATCGACGTTGAACAACCGGATCGGCCATCCCGGCCGGGTGCCGCCGCCGGTCGCCGATTTCGACGCGCAGCTCGATCCTTACGCGCGCGCCATTCTCGCCGACTCGCAGTCCTGCGCGATCGTCGGCGGGCCGGATACGGTGCGGCGCGGGCTGGAGGATTTTGTCCGGCGCACCGGGGCCGACGAACTGATGGTCACCGCCAATATATTTGACCATGCCAAGCGCAAGCGCTCATTCGAGATCGTCGCGCAGGTGCATGGCGGGATGAAAGCAACGCCGGCCGGGCAATCCGAGCCTCAGTTATCCCCTGCCGAGCAGTCGTAGACCGCGCAGGGTGGGCGCGAACTTCCTACCCCGCCCCAGACGCAGCGCGACCCTGGAGTTGGCCCGACCGCTGGCGACGATGGAAGTGAACACTTTATTGACGGAACCGTAGTTCACCCCGCGCTCGCTGCTCATAAGGGTGTTGTCGCAGGTTCGATCCTTCCGGGCCTGCCACCTCAAGCACCGATTGCGACGACGCTACTCTGCAGCGCACCCCCAATACATGGTGTTGTCGCGCACTAGCCGGCGTCTGCCAAAAGGCCAGACGGCTCCGGGAGAAGCTGTTCACGACCCTTGGTCACGCACATCATGTGAACCTCGCCGCTGAGCGCGCTCGCCATTCTCGGCCTAAACCCGCTCCTACATCGACAGAAGAATCCTTGAGGGGTGTGAAGTGGCTCACACGTCGTGACGCCTTCGCAGGTTTACCCTTTAGCGGTGATATCGCGCGAAGAGCCGACTTCTTTTTCGGACAATCGCACGGATCATCTCACCGACCGTCTGCGGTTGGGAGCACCTTCACAACGGGAGGCAACTTATGGCTGATTTTCTCGGCGAAGCAATTCCGCTGACCAGTGATGGAATTGGACAAGCGACAACCCGATTGGGGGTCACCGCTGCACAGCTCTGGGCCGTTCTTGAAGTCGAAACAAAGGGCTGTGGCTTTCTGCCCGACCGGCGACCTGAAATTCTCTTCGAACACCGCGTTTTTCACAGATTGACGGGTGGTCGATTTGACCGGGAGGCGCCCGACATCAGCAATACTGGGCTCGACGGGTATGGAGCCCCCGGCGCACACCAATATGATCGGCTGCGTGTGGCAATGGGACTGGACCGCGAAGCAGCGCTGAAGAGCGCTTCTTGGGGTATCGGCCAAGTGATGGGATTTAACGCCCAGAGTCTCGGGTTTAGCAGTACGCAAGACATGATCACCGCCATGACGGCGTCCGAAGATAATCAACTTGAGACTGTTGTAGATTTCATCATCACCAACCGACTTCAACATTCGATGGCAAGTAATGATTTCCGCACCTTCGCTCGAGGTTTCAATGGCCCGGATTTCAGCAGAAATAGTTATGATGTCCGGCTAGCATCCGCGCATGCAAAATTTGACCACGGGGCCTTGCCTGATCTTCTTGTGCGCACAGCTCAGGTATTCCTCCGTTATTTAGGACATGACCCCGGCCCGATTGACGGGTTCGTCGGTAAGCGGACGCGATCAGCCTTGGCGCTAGCCGACGTCCTTGGGCCTCAAGGAGTCTTGCCTGAAGAGGGGATAACGGCGGAGATCCTCGTGCGGCTACAGGAAGAACTCGCCAATCCGTGACTTGAAGGCGAGGCCGCTCGCCGCCTTCCCGCGCGCGGGGTGCGCCTTCAATCCTGTTCATGTAGGCGCGCCCAAGCTGGGTAAAGGACAGCACATGCCTTCTTGGCTCAGCCTTAGACTCCACATTCAAACTCTGCTTTTGCTCTTTCTCGTCGCCGGATGCGCTGCCCCTCTTTATGACGAGCAGACTGACCAGGAGATCACTGCCGTCCAGCGTGAGGTCGATAGCTGGCTTGTCACCCTAACGGCGCTCTCGAGCCGCCACGATAAAGCCTCGATCGACAAAGCGAGCTACGCGCAAAACAGTGATTATTACGACAAGATCGATAGCGATTTGACGATCTTGCGTACCAGGATGCTGGCCTCTCCTGATCCATCAGCTGCCAAGCTTGCTCCGATCTTTGATAACTTGGCGGCCACGATCACCGATTTGCGCAAGGTGCACGAGGCGCAGGACAGGATTAGCGCGGCCGCCCTGGTTGCTACGCGCAATCAATTAAACGCCCAGTTCTCGATATTGCTCACGTATGAGCTGGCCTTGAAGAAGGGCGCCGCTTCGGCGCCATAGAGGAGACCTCGATGACGCAAGTAAATTGGAGTGCGGTGCTCGAGCAAGCGGTCGACGCTGCCAGAGCAGCAATTGGCGAAAAATGGCCATTAGTCGCACGCGCAGCGACGCAGCAGACCTCGATGCTTGCCGCGAATGCGGCATTCATCGAGGAAAATGCGGCCGACATGACAGAACTCGAATATAAGCTCGTAACCAAGAACCAGCAACGCGCGTTCGAGAGCGTTCTTAGCGGCTTTGAGGCAATCTCGATTGTGGTGGCTGAGCAGGCGTTTGAGGCGGCGTGGGGTGTGATTCTCGGCGCACTGAAGAGCGCAACCCGCCTACCGTTTATCTAGTGCCGGCTTGCTGCTGTCGCACGGAACGGCGCATGACTTTACCCGTCCGCGAGAGTTGAGTTCGAGGAGCGAGCGAGTCCAGGGCGCCGAGGCGATACCCAATGTACCGTCGGCCGACTAGAGCGGACCTCTACGACACTTGTTCGAGTTCGCGGGTGCGGGTCGACCGCGCCGCGGCGAGGTGGTCTTTGGCGAGGACGGTATAGACCGCGGGCAATACAAACAACGTAAACAACGTGCCGATCGACATGCCGGCGACGACCACGACGCCAATCGAAAAGCGGCTCGCGGCACCGGCGCCGCTCGCGGTCAACAACGGGATCAGCCCGACGACCATTGCCGCGGTCGTCATCAGGATCGGGCGCAACCGCACCCGCGCCGCCGCTTCGATCGCGCGCCGCCGGTCGAGCCGCTCCTTCACCTGCAGCTCGTTGGCGAAAGAGACCATCAGGATGCCGTGCTTGCTGATCAGCCCGATCAATGTGACGAGCCCGACCTGGGTATAGATGTTCATCGTCGCGAGGCCGAAAAACAATGGCAGCATCGCCCCGAAGATCGACATCGGCACGCTGACCAGGATCACCAGCGGGTCGCGCAAGCTTTCGAACTGCGCCGCCAAGACCAGGAATATGATGATCAGCGCGAACACAAAGGTGACCGCCAGCTGATTGCCTTCCTTCACATAGAGCCGGGTGTCGGACAGGTAATCGTGGCTGAAGCCGGCGGGTAAATTCTTGACCTGCTGTTCGAGGAAATTGACGGCCTGCCCGGTCGTCACGCCCGGCATCGGAACGGCTTGGAATGTCGCGGAATTGAGCTGGTTGTACTGGGTCAGCGCATTGGGCTCGGTAGCGGTTGTCAAGGTCACGAGATTGGACAACGGCACCGGCTGGCCGGCGGCAGACTTCACATAATAACGGGTCAAGGTCTCGGCCGACAGCCGCTCCGACCGCGGCACCTGCGGAATGACTTCGTAAGATCGACCATTGAGATTGAAACGGTTGACGTAGTTTTCGCCGACCAGCAGCGCGAGCGTGTCGCCGATCGACTGCATCGAGATGCCGAGATCGTTGGCTTTCGATCGATCGATGTTTACGTGGATCACCGGCTGGTTGTAGGCGAGATCGCTGTCGACGACGATAAACATGCCGCTCTTGCGAGCCGCCGCCTTGATCTTCTCCATTTCGAGGTAGATCGATTGGAAGTCGCCCGGCGAATAGATCACCATCTGGATCGGCAGCCCGCCGATCGTCGCCGGCAATGGCGGCAGCGAAAAGACAAAGGCGCTCAGCCCCTCGACCCCGCTGACTTTGGCCTGGAAAAGCGGCTTCAGCTTTTGCGCCGAGCGCTGGCGTTCGCTCCACGGCTTTAGGATGACGCCGGCGATGCCCTGGTTTGGCCCAAACCGGCCGTTGACGATAAACCGCAGATAGGTCTCGGGAAACGAACTCAGCGCCTTGTCGAGCTTGGCGTTGTAGGAATTGGCGTAGTCGAGATTGGAATATTGCGGCGCCTTGGTCAGCGCGAACAGCACCCCTTGATCCTCTTCCGGGGCCAATTCGGCGCTTGTGTTCATGTACATAAAGGCGAGGCTCGCCAGCACCGCGACGCCAAACAACGCGGTCACCGGCCGGTAATCGAGCGAGCGCTGGAGGCGGCGGCCATACCACTCGGCAAGGCGCTGAAATGTGCGGTCGATGACCCGGACAAAGCGCCCGTGCAGCATCTTCCGGCTCAGCAACAGCGAGCACATCATCGGCGACAATGTCACCGCGACGATGCCGGAAATGATCACCGAGCCGGCAAGGGTAAAGGCAAACTCGCGAAACAGCGCGCCCGTCACCCCGCCGAGAAACCCGATCGGGGCGTAGACCGCCGCCAGAGTCAGGGTCATCGCGATGACCGGGCCGGCGATCTCGCGCGCGCCGATCAGCGCCGCCTGCGGCGGCGTCAGACCCTCCTCGATATGGCGGTAGACGTTTTCGACGACGACGATCGCATCATCGACGACGAGGCCGATCGCCAGCACCATCGCCAGCAGGGTCAACAGGTTCAGGCTGAACCCGAGCGCCGCCATGATCATCCCGGCGCCGATCAGCGATAGCGGGATCGTGACGATTGGGATCACGACCGACCGCAGGCTGCCCAGGAACAGAAAGATCACGATGACGACAATAAGGACCGCCGAACCCAGCGAGGCTTTGACCTCGTCGATCGACGCCTGAATGAACTTGGTCGAATCGTAGGCGACCTGCATGTGCATCGATGGCGGCAGGTTGCGTTCGATTTCCGGCATATAAGCGCGCACACCCTGAACCAGGGTCAGCGGATTGCCCGACGGCGTCGCCGAGATCCCGATGAACACGGCCTGCTGCCCGTTCATCATGACGCTCGAAGTCCAACTCTGGGCGGCGAGATCGACCGTGGCGATGTCCCGCATTCGCACCAAGGCGCCACTCTTCGCCTTGACGACCATGTCCTCGAATTGCTGGACATCGGTCAGCCCGGTATTGGCGCTGACATTGGTGACGGTGTAGTAGCCTTTCGCCTGGCCGGGCGCGGATTGATAATTGTTGGCCTGGATCGCCGCCGCGACATCGCTCGCCGAAATGCCGCGCGCCGCCATCCGCGCCGGATCGAGCCACAGCCGCATCGCAAAGGTCTGGCCGCCGAGGATGTCGGCCGACGCGACGCCGGGCACGGTGTCGAGCAAAGGCTGCACGACACGCGTCAGATAGTCCGATATCGCCGCACTCGACAGTTCGTTGCTCGAAAAGCCGATATACATGACCGCGGTGGTCTGACCCGTGGCCTTGACGATGATCGGGTCCTGGGCGCCCGACGGCATCAGGTATTTGACCTGCTGCACCTTGGCCATGACTTCGGTCAGCGCCTTGTCCGGATCAAAATCGAGCTGGATATAGGCGGTGATCGTGCTGGTACCCTGCACCGAGGACGAGGTCAGGTAATCGACACCTTCGGCGGTTGCGATCGCTTGCGCCAAGGGCGTCGTGATAAACCCTTGCATCAGGTTGGGCGAGGCGCCGGGATAAATCGTTGTGACCGTGATCGTCGTGTTCGACAGTTTGGGATATTGCCGGATCGGCAATCCCATCATCGCCCGCAGGCCGATCAAGAGGATCAGCAGGCTCACGACCAGCGCCAGCACCGGGCGCTTAATAAAGATGTCGGTGAAGTTCATGGCGGGCGGCGCCGTCAGTTCAGTGTCGGATTTTTTGGCGGCAGCGGCGCCGGCGACCCGGTGATCGCCACCTGGACGCCGTTTTGCAATTTCACCTGTCCGGCGGCGACCACCCTTTCGCCGGGCTTGAGCCCGTCAAGGATCGCGACCTTGCCGTCCCAGCGCACACCGGTCTTTACCGGGGTGCGCACCGCTTTCAGGATCGGATGCCCACTCGCATCCTTGCCCTCGTCTTTGATGACAAAGACGCTGTCGCCATAAAGCGTGTATTCGACCGCGGTCTCGGGCACGACCATCGTGTCCGGGCGCGACGGCAAGACGACGGCGGCGTTGACAAACATCCCTGGCAACAGCGTGTTGTCCGGGTTTTTCATCGTCGCCTGGACCTGCATCGTCCGCGTATCGGGGCTGATCTGCGGCTCGATCGTCGTCACTTTCGCGGTAAAGACGCGGCCGGGAAACGCATCGGCGGTCACGTTGACCTGCTGTCCGACCGAAATCTCCGGCCGCAAATGCGAGGCCAAGGTGAAATTGACGTATAAGGCCGAAAGATCGGTCAGACGTAACGACCGGCGCGCCGGCGGTCAGATATTGCCCAAGCTCGATCTGCCGCACTCCCAGCTGTCCCGAAAACGGCGCGCGGATCAGCTTTTGCGCAATGATCGCCTCGGTCTTCATGATCTGCGCGCGCGCCTGATCGAGTTGGCTCTGGTTCTGATCGACGGTTTCCTGCGAGGCAAAGCTGCTCTTGCGCAAGGCTTGGTTGCGCTGGAAAGAGAGCTGCGCCATCTGCGCCCGCGCTTGGAAATTGGCGAGGTCGCCGCGATCGGGTGCATCGTTTAACTGCACCAGCGGATCGCCGGCTTTGACCGTCGCGCCGGGTTCAAAAAATATCTTGGTGACGCGGCCGGCTACCTCGGGATTGATCATAACCTGGTGGACCGCGGCGAGCGAGCCGACACCCGGGGCATAACGCGGCAAATTCTGCACGACGACGTTGGCGGCGCTGATCTGCGCCGGCGGCGGCTTGTTGTGCGCGAAAAAGTTGCTGATCGCCTGGCTGCGAAAGCGATTAAAGCCATAAAGGCCGCCCAGCAGCACGACCAGCAGCAGCCCAACGATTACGAACCAGCGTACGACTTTGGGACGCGGCGCCGAGGTTCCGTCGCGGTCATTGCGCTGACGCAGCGCCGGCTCGGCATTCAGCGCGTTGGTCCCGAAATTGGCCATTGAGTCACCGTCCATAAGGGCTCCCCGTATCAGGGCAGTTAGAATTTCGAGCGGGCTGTCGTGCGCTGCGGCGAGCGAGCGGGCGATTGCGGCGTCGGTCATGCCAATTCCGCGCAGCATGAACCAGGTCGCCTCGTCAACCAGCGAGGCGAGCGTCCCGTGATACGGCAGGCACGCCCGCGCGGGCAAAAACACAAAGGCCATCATCGCGGCGATATGATGACCAAACCAAAAGCTGTTCCCCGAGGAAATCGGCCCGCGAACCAGATCGCCGGCTGCGGTCGCGGCTGCGATCGACGCCGCGAAAAGCGGGTGGACGCGCGCAAAGATCGTTTCGAACAGTTCGCGCGCATATTCGCCGTCTTCGAGAAAACTGTGCAACACCAGCCGTAGCCGCGAGTCGCGCTCGGCCGGGTCCGCCTCGGTCGCCTGCAAGAAATAGCGAACCATATAATGGATCATGCGGACAAGCGTCAGTGTCGACGGTTCAAGCGAAGCAAGTTTCTGGAGCGCCGGGTCGCCTTCGCAACCGAGCTGCAAGATCTCGGCATATAGGGTCTTTTTGCTTGGGAAATGCTTAAACAACAGTGCTTCGGAAATGTTTGCCGCCTCGGCGAGCTCGCGGGTCGTGGCGCCGGCGAACCCTTTGCGGGCAAAAAGCGGCACCGCCGCCGCGACAATGGCTTTGCGGCGTTCGTCGCTGTCAAGACGCGGGATGGCGAGACGGGGGGCAGCCATAGCGCGGCGCAAGTAAGCGCTTACTCACCCCATGTCAAGCCGATATCGCAGTGCAGCAGGCTTGACCGCGGGGACCGAACACCCCAACCAATGCCTTGCAATCCTCGCGGAGATCGCCGATGCCGGCATATCAGTACATCTATGTCATGAAAGGTCTGAGCAAGACCTATCCCGGCGGCCGCGAGGTGTTGAAGGACATCTGGCTGTCGTTTCTGCCGGGCGCCAAGATCGGCGTGCTTGGGCGCCAACGGCGCCGGCAAATCGACCTTGCTGCGCATCATGGCCGGCGAAGAACGCGACTTTGCCGGCGAAGCCTGGGCCGCCGAGGGCGCGAGGGTCGGC
The DNA here is from genome assembly GCA_963777435.1 of uncultured Alphaproteobacteria bacterium. GTDB lineage: Bacteria > Pseudomonadota > Alphaproteobacteria > ATCC43930 > CGMCC-115725 > AP-15. Next base: position 577,000 of record CAVZQT010000001.1, on the reverse strand, counting down.
TATCTGCCGCAAGAGCCGACGCTCGACCAGACCAAGGACGTGTTCGGCAACGTCATCGAGGGTCTGGCCGAAACCAAGGCGTTGCTCGACCGCTTCGAGGCGGTCAGCGCGCGGTTTGCCGACGAGCTCTCGCCCGACGAAATGGACGCGCTGATCGCCGAGCAGGGCGAGTTGCAGGAAAAGATCGACCATGCCGATGGCTGGGATCTCGACCGCACGATCGAAATCGCGATGGACGCGCTTGCGTTGCCCGCCGGGCGAGGCCGCCGTCACCCATCTTTCCGGCGGCGAGCGGCGGCGGGTGGCGCTGTGCCGGCTGCTGTTGCAGCGGCCCGATCTGTTGCTGCTCGACGAGCCGACCAATCACCTCGACGCCGAATCGGTCGCGTGGCTGCAGCGGTTTCTCGAAGACTATCCCGGCACCGTCGTCACGGTGACGCACGACCGCTATTTCCTCGACGAAGTCGCCGGCTGGATTCTCGAACTCGATCGCGGACGCGGCATCCCCTACGAGGGCAACTATTCGGGTTGGCTCGAACAAAAGCAGCAGCGGCTGGCGCAGGAAGGACGCCAGGAAGCGGCGCGGCAGCGGACCCTCGAGCGCGAGCTCGAATGGGTGCGGCAGAGCCCGCGCGCGCGCCAGGCCAAAAGCAAGGCGCGGCTTGTCGGCCTACGAGACGCTGGTCGCCGAGACCCGCGAGAAAGCGCCGGAAACGGCGCAGATCGTGTTGCCGCCGGGACCGCGGCTCGGCGATCTCGTGATCGATGCCGAGGGCGTGCGCAAAGGCTTATGGCGACCGGCTGGTGATCGAGGCGCTCGATTTCCGGCTGCCGCCCGGCGGCATCGTCGGCATCATCGGGCCGAACGGCGCCGGCAAGACGACGCTGTTGCGGATGATTACCGGGCAGGAAGCCCCGGATGGCGGCGTTTTCCGGATCGGCGACACCGTCAAGCTCGGCTATGTCGACCAGTCGCGCGACACGCTGTCGCCGAACAACACGGTGTGGCAGGAGATCTCGCAGGGCCAGGACGAAATCGATCTCGGCCGGCGCAAGATCGCCAGCCGCGCCTATTGCGCGCTGTTCAATTTCCGCGGCGCCGACCAGCAAAAGAAAGTCGGGCAGCTTTCGGGCGGCGAGCGCAACCGCGTCCATCTCGCAAAGATGCTGAAGGAGGGCGCCAATGTGCTGCTGCTCGACGAGCCGACCAACGATCTCGATGTCGATACATTGCGGGCGCTTGAAGAAGCGCTGCTCGACTTTGCCGGCTGCGCCGTGGTCGTCACCCATGACCGCTGGTTTCTCGACCGGGTCGCGACCCACATCCTCGCCTTTGAGGGCGACAGCCAGGTCGTCTGGTTCGAGGGCAATTACGCCGATTACGAGGCCGACCGACACCGCCGCCTCGGCGCCGAAGCCGATCAGCCGCACCGCATCCGCTACAAGCCCTTGGTTCGCGCGTGAATGGGGGCGTTATGGGGGAAAGGTACGCCTTGTGCGTGCCGGGGTCCTAATAGCTCGATATCTGTTTGCGCATCTCAGCCAGCAACCCGCCACTTGACCGCCGCTGCGCTCAATCTGCTCGGCAAAGGTCTGGCGTTCGGTCACAGCCATGCTGACCCCGCCGATGATGACGTCGCTGATTTTGTAGACGCCGCCGCGCTCGCGCAGCCGCCAATCGACCTCGATTGGCGGCCCGTTCGGCCGCAGGATTTGGCTCGTCACGATCACCCCGGCGGGGTCGGCCCGGCTGCCGGTCACCTGGAACGTCTCGCCTTCGTATTGGGTGAAGCGGCGCCGGTAAAACTGGACCAGGTCATCGGAAAGAAGCCGAACAAACTCGCGCCGTTCGTGATCGCTCGCTCTTCGCCAATATGGCCCGAGCACAAAGTGTGAGATGCCGACCATGTCAAAATCTCGATCGAGCATCTCGTGGAAGTAAGTAAGCTTCTGCCTCGGATCCGTATTGCTGCGGATGACCTGCAGCGCCTGATCGCCTAGGCTGGCGATAAACTGGGCCGATCCGCGATCGGCTGGTGCGGAGAAGGCCGGCGCAAGCGACGTTGCCATCAGCATGAGGGCGGAAAAAACCACAAGACGATGCCTCATCGCGCCGGCTCGAAGACGTTGACCACCGGCTAACGCCCCCGCCCGTGCCGAGGTTCTCTGCCCCGCCGGGCACAGACCGCCGCACCGGGACGCGCTTGGCTCAGGTCCGACGGGATTTACCGCTGCTGCGCGGCAACGAGCCGCTGGTCAGTGCAGACCGGCAGCCTCGGTCTTTTGCCGCAAAGCCGAGATCAGCCCCTGGATCTGACCGCCATCGCGCTGGATTACCGAGGCAAATTCGGAGCGCTGAGTGACAGCCATGCTGACCCCATCGACCCGGACGTCGTCGATTTTGTAGCTGCCGTTCTGCGGGGTCAGCAGCCAATCGACCCGGGCCGGCGGTTGGCCGCTGGCGCGGATTATCTCGCTCGATACCAATTGCCCGTCGGGCGCTGGGCGCGTGCCGAGCACCCGCAGCGTGTCGCCGCTATATTCCGCCAATCGATTGGCATAAACAAAGGCGACGTAGTTGATGAACAGTTTTTCAAACTCCTCTTGTTGCTGCGGTGTCGCGAGCCGCCAATAACGCCCGAGAACAAAGCGGGAGACGCCAGAAACGTCGAAATCCCGCTGGAATAATTCGCGAAAGCGCGCGACACGCTGGTTCGGATCGGCATTCTTTAAGGCTTTGAGGGCCTCGCTTCCGAGATCAGCGATGATGGCGGCCGGGTCCGCAGCAGCTGCCGGACCCGCCGGAAGCACAATGCGGAGGACGAGGATACACGCCGCGATAAAGACCAACCGACGCGTCATTGGCGGGTAACCTCGGAGCCGTCTTGCGCAACGAAGACAACACTGGCCGGGCGCATTGGGTTCGACGATGCCATCGGGACCGTCGGCGCCGTCTGGCTAAAACCCGGGGGCGGCAGATTGGTCCGCTCATGGCGAACGAGCGCCGCCCGCCGCTGTCGATACAGAGACCGGATGGTAGCGTAATAATCCAGCGAGGTTCGTTCGATATCGGCCAAGGTTTCGAGATAACGCGAGCGTTGATCGATCCCGGTGACAGCACCTCGCGCGTAAGGGATCCAGTAGAGGGTGAATGGTTCACCGGAGGTGATGCGGTTCCAGGGATCGCCAAACGACTCAATCGCGATGCCGGCAAGGTCGCGCGGGTCGGATGGCCCAAGCACCGGGATTACCAGATAGGGCCCGTCGGGGATACCCCAGACCCCAAAGGTCACTCCTAAATCGTTCTCATGATACGGAATGCCCCAGCGCCCCGCGACATCGACAAGCCCAGCCATGCCGATTGTCGAGTTGAGAACAAAACGAACAATGGTGTCCTTGGCCCGGCCCGCATCGCCTTGCAATGCGTCATTGGCGAAGATCAGCGGCGCCTGCAAATTGTTCAAGAAATCGTGCACCGAATCACGCACCGGGGCCGGCAGCGCAGCGCGATAGGCTTTCGCCGCGGGCACGAGCACATGCCGATCGACCACCTGGTTGAAGTCGAAGATCTTGCAATTCACGTCCTCTAAAGGATCGTGGAAATCTTCTTCCGCCGCCGCCCCCGGCTGAGTTGCGGTTCGTGTGGCACAGCCCGAAACAGTCAAGGTGAGCGTGACAATAAATGGCACGAATACCAAACGTGCGAATGAAAGGATCGTCGACCGGTCTCGCATCAGGCGCCGTTCTCCTCAGGACGCGAAATAAATGCGGGAAATCCGCTCAATCGGCAAGTGCTCGCTTGTAACCCGTTGAGTTTGCGGAGTGCATGGCTTTGGTGCGAAATCGCTTGTCGATATAAAGATATCTGCATATGTTGGCGGTCACGAGGCGAAACATGGCGTCGATGGAGCACCTACTGACTGCACTGCGCGCGCTTGGCGAAGCGACCCGGTTACGGCTTGTCGCATTGTGCGCGCGCGGCGGCGAGTTGACCGTCACCGAACTGACCCAGATCCTTGGTCAAAGCCAGCCGCGGGTGTCGCGCCATCTGAAACTGTTGTGCGATGCCGGTCTGCTCGATCGCTTCCGCGAAGGCAGCTGGGTGTTTTATCGGCTGAGCCAATCAGGCCCGGTGGGCTCGTTCGTCAGCCGGCTGGTGGCCGGGTGCGACGAAGCCGATCCTGTTTTGGCCCTCGATTTGCGCCGGCTGGCGGCCATCAAGAGCCAACGCGCCGATTTCGCGGCCGGATATTTTCGGGCAAACGCCGCGAACTGGCACCGCATCCGTTCGCTCTATGTCGATGAGCGCGAGGTCGAGGCGGCTGTCCTCGACGTCATCGAACGCGCCAACCCGCGCGACGTGCTCGATATCGGCACCGGAACCGGCCGCATCCTCGAAATCCTGGCCCCGCAGGTCGATCATGCCCTGGGCATCGATCAGTCGCGCGAAATGCTGGCGATGGCGCGGGTCAATCTGGAGCGGTCCGGGCTGGCGAACGCGCGGGTGCGGCTCGGCGACATGTACCAATTGGCATTGGCCGATGCCTCGTTCGACGCGGTCCTGATCCACCAGGTGCTGCACTATGCCGATCGGCCGGCTGCGGTGATTGCCGAAGCAGCGCGGGTGTTGCGGCCGCAAGGCGTGCTGGTGCTGGTCGATTTCGCCCCGCACGGCCTCGAATTTCTGCGTGACGAGCATGCCCACCGCCGGCTCGGTTTTGCCGATCCCGAGATCGCCGAATGGTGCCGTGCAGCCGGTCTTAATCCAGCCGCACCTCGCCCGTTGCCGGGTGAGCCGTTGACCGTCGTCGTCTGGACAGCAATCCGCCAAGGCAACGCCGCCGAGCGGGAATTGGCCGGCGCGGTGCGCCAGGGTGCGTCACTGCCGGTCCTCGAAGGGGAAATCCAGGGATGAGCGAGACACCGCTGGCGGCCCAATCGCGGGGCCGCCTCGCCGCCGATCCGGTAATCGATTTCGATGCCGGCCCGCCGCGCGTCTCGTTCGAATTCTTTCCGCCCAAGACCGCGGAAATGGAGAGCCGGCTGTGGGAGGTGGTAACCCGCCTCGAACCGCTGATGCCGCGCTTTGTGTCGGTGACTTACGGCGCCGGCGGCTCGACCCGCGAACGCACCCACGCCACGGTCCGCCGCATCCGCCTTGAAACAACGCTCGAACCCGCCGCGCATCTGACCTGCGTTGCCGCGACCCGGGCCGAGATCGACGCCGTCGCCCGGGATTACTGGGCGGCCGGGGTCCGCCACATCGTGGCATTGCGCGGCGATCCCCCTAGCTGGCGGCCACACTTATCGCGCCGCATCCCGGCGGCTACGCCTACGCCGCCGACCTCGTAGCGGGGCTGAAGCGCGTCGCGGATTTTGAGATCAGCGTCGCCGCGTATCCGGAATCGCATCCCGAGGCGGTCAGCGCCGATGATGATCTTGACAATTTGAAACGCAAGGTCGAGGCCGGCGCTAGCCGGGCGATCACCCAATACTTTTTTGATGTCGACCTCTATCTGCGCTTTCGTGACCGCGCCGCCACGCGCGGCATTTTGGTACCGATCGTCCCCGGCATTCTGCCGGTCACCAATTACGCCCAGGTAAAGAAGTTCAGCGCCAGTTGCGGCGCTTCGATCCCGGGGTGGGTGGAGGCGCAATTCGCCGGGCTCGACGGCGACCCCGATACCCGCCGGCTGGTGGCCGCCTCGATCGCCGCCGAGCAGTGCCGCCGTCTCCACGCCGAGGGCGTCCACGAATTCCATTTCTACACGCTGAACCGCGCCGATCTGATCGTTGCGATCTGCCATCTGCTCGGGGTGCGCGCGTCAAAACCGGCTGCGGCGGCGGCATGATCCCGGCGCGCTTTTACGCATTGCCGCGAGCCGCAACGGAATGACCCATTTTTTCGATTATCTCGCCGATCGTGTCGTGCTGTGCGACGGTGCGATGGGAACCCAGGTGCAGGCGCGGCAGCTCGATATCGAGCGCGATTTCCTCGGCAATGAAAATTGCACTGAAATTGTCTGTCAGAGCCGCCCCGATCTGATCCGCGAGATCCACCGCGGCTATCTCGCCGCCGGCTGCGATGCGATCCAGACCAACAGCTTTGGCGGCTCGCCGATCACCTTGGGCGAGTTTGGCCTCGCCGACCGCGCCTTTGCGCTGAACCGGCTGTCCGCCGAGATCGCGCGCGAAGCCGTCACCGAGTTCGCTAACGACGGCCGCACCCGCTTTGTACTGGGCTCGGTCGGGCCCGGGACCCGGCTACCGTCGCTCGATCATGTCCCCTACCAGGAGCTCGAAGACGCGCTGGCGATCCAGTGCGCCGGGCTGATCGCTGGCGGGGTCGACGGCATCCTGATCGAGACCTGCCAGGACCCACTGCAGATCAAGGCCGCGGTCAACGGCGCCAAACGGGCGCGCGAGGACGCCCGCAGCGATACGCCGATCCTGGTTCAGGTCACGATCGAGACCACCGGCAGCCTGCTGGTCGGCGCCGACATCGCGGCCGCCGCGACGATCGTCGACGCCCTCGATGTGCGGGTGATCGGTCTCAATTGCGCCACCGGACCGCGCGAGATGGCCGAGCACGTCAAATGGCTAGGCGAGAACTGGCCGGGCTTTATCTCGGTGCAGCCCAATGCCGGGCTCCCCGAGCTGGTGGCGGGCCATGCCCATTACCCGCTCGGCGCCGCCGAATTGGCGCAATGGCTCGAGCGCTTTGTCGTCGAAGACGGCGTCAACATGATCGGCGGCTGCTGCGGCACCGATGTCGCTCACATCGCGGCACTCGATGCGATGTTGCGCCGCCTTGGCCGCGCCAGTGGGGATGGGCGCCCGCGGCCCGCGCCGCGCTCGCGTCAGCCGAGCTGGACGCCGGCGGTCGCCTCGCTCTACGGCCAAGTGCCGCTGCGCCAAGAGAACGCCTGGCTGTCGATCGGCGAGCGCTGCAACGCCAATGGCTCGCGCAAATTCCGCCAATTGCAGGAAGAGGGTGATTGGGACGGCTGCGTCGAGATGGCGCGCGAGCAGGTCAAGGAAGGCTCGCACACCCTCGATTTATGCACCGCTTTTGTCGGCCGCGACGAGGTTGCCGATATCAGCGAGGCGGTGACCCGGATGCGCGGCGCGGTCAATGCACCACTGGTCATCGACTCGACCGAGTATCCTGTACTCGAAGCGGCGCTCAAGCTTTACGGCGGCAAGCCAATCATCAATTCGATCAATTTCGAGGATGGCGAGGAAGCCGCGACCAAGCGGTTGCAGCTGGCGCGCCGGTTTGGCGCCGCGGTCATCGCGCTGACGATCGACGAGACCGGCATGGCCAAGGAGGCCGAGCATAAGCTCGCGATCGCTCGCCGGCTTTATGATTTCGCCTGCAACCGGTACGGCCTGCCGCCCGCCGATCTGCTGTTCGACCCGCTGACCTTTACGATCTGCACCGGGAACGAAGACGACCGCCGCCTCGGCCTCAATACGCTCGACGCGATTGGGCAGATCGCCGAGGCCATGCCCGAGTGTCAGATCATCCTCGGCCTGTCGAACATCTCGTTCGGGCTCAACCCGCCGGCGCGGCAGATCCTGAATTCGGTGTTTCTCGACCATGCGCTGCGCCGCGGATTGACCGGCGCGATTGTCCATTTCTCGCGGATCGTCCCGTTGCACCGCATCCCGCCCGAGGAGGCGAGGATCGCCGAAGACTTGATCTTCGACTGCCGCCGCGAGGGCTATGACCCATTGCAGGCGTTTATCGCACTCTTTGAAAACCGCACCGCCGAAAAGGCCGAGAAAAAGTCCCGGCCCGAAAAGCTCGAAGACCGGCTGGCGCAGCGCATCGTCGACGGCGACCGCCAGGGCCTCGAAGCCGATCTCGACCTTGCGATGGAGAGCTGGAAGCCGCTCGACATCATCAACGAAATCCTGCTGTCGGGCATGAAAACCGTCGGCGAATTGTTTGGCGCCGGCAAGATGCAGCTGCCCTTTGTGCTGCAATCGGCCGAGACGATGAAGACCGCGGTGCGCTTTCTCGAACCGCATATGGAGCGGGTCGCCGGCCAGGAAAAAGGCACCGTCGTGCTGGCAACGGTGCGCGGCGACGTCCATGACATCGGCAAGAACCTGGTCGACATCATCCTGACCAACAACGGTTATCGCGTCGTCAATCTCGGCATCAAGCAGCCGATCGGCGCGATCCTCGAAGCCGCCGCCACCTACAGAGCCGACGCTGTCGGCATGTCGGGCCTATTGGTCAAATCGACCGTCGTGATGCGCGAGAACCTCGAGGAGATGAGCCGCCAGGGCCTCGATTTGCCGGTGATGCTCGGCGGCGCGGCGCTGACCCGGCGCTATGTCGAGGAGGATTGCGTCAAGGCCTATGCCGCAGGCCGCGTCGCCTATGCCCGCGACGCCTTTGACGGCTTGGCACTGATGGACAAGATCGTGACCGGCGATTTCGACGCCCATCTCGCCGCGATCCATGCGAAGAGCGAGGGTCGCGCGACCAAGCCGTCGCGCAAGCTCGGCCGAGCCGCCGATGCCCGGCCGTTGCGCCCGCTCGATCTCGACGAGATCCGCCTGCGCCGCGCCGAATTGACCCGTAATGTCCCGGTGCCGCTTCCGCCGTTCTGGGGGGCGCGCGCGATCACCCGATTGTCGCCCAAAGCGGTGGTGCCCTACCTCAACGAGCGCATGCTCTACCAATTCCAATGGGGTTACCGAAAGGACGGCAAGTCGTTGGCCGAATACCGCGAATGGGCCAAGGACGAGCTCCGCCCGGTATTGGCGCGGATGCTCGAGATCGCGATCCGCGAGGAAATCCTCGCACCCCAGGCGGCCTATGGCTATTGGCCCTGCGCCGCCGAGGGCGACGATGTGATCCTGTTTGCCGACGACCAACGCCGCGAGATCGCCCGCTTCTCGTTCCCGCGTCAGAACAAGGCGGGCGGGTTGTGCATCGCCGATTTCTTCCGCGACGTCGATGCCGGCGAGCGCGACGTGGTCGGGCTGCAGGTCGTGACGATGGGCCGCCGCGCCTCGGAGGCGGCGCGCGAATGGTTCGCCGAAAACCGCTATCAGGATTACCTTTACCTGCACGGGCTGTCGGTCGAGATGGCCGAGGCCTTGGCCGAATACCTTCACCGGCGCATCCGCGGCGAGCTGGGCTTTGCCGCCGAGGAGGCGCGCGACACCGAGGCGATGCTCAGCCAAGGCTATCGCGGCAGCCGCTATTCGTTCGGCTATCCGGCTTGCCCCAACCTCGCCGACCAGCGCCAATTGCTCGAATTATTGCGGGCCCAGGAGATCGGCATCACGCTCTCCGAAGAAGACCAGCTCGACCCCGAGCAATCGACCTCGGCGATCGTCGTCCACCACCCCCAGGCCAAATATTTTACGGTCTGATTTCGCCGATTTGAGCAAGAGGACGCGAATTCCCGCGGCTGCATAACCGGGAATTTGTCCCGCTCTAATCGGGAATTCGCCCACCGGAACCGGGAATTGCCGAGTTCTGGCGATGTTGCCGACCAAGCCGACCCTGGCCAAGCCGCCCTGCGACCCAATAGCTACCCCGAAATTGCGGCGATGTTGCGGATGCGGCCCCCGGCAGCCTTATTAACCAAAAAAGAAAATACCGCGGCGGCTTTTATCCGAATTCTCTATTTCGCCCGGATCGGATAACTTCCGAAACGGCCTCGGCGTCGGCCGTTCGGCGCCGAGTTCGACAGGTCCGGCGACCACCGCCGGCCATAGAAATCGACAAATTCGAGGGGAGAACGATGTACACCGCACGCGAATTGTTGCCGGCCGCCGCCGGCTTGGTTTTTGCCGCCCTCACCGTCCCGGCCTTTGCCGATGGCGGCGGCAACGGCGGCTCCTGCGCCGGTCTGCCGGGTTTTGGTCAGTTGCGATCGCAGCTGATCTCGGCGGTGGCCGCTTCAGGGAATGGGGGTCTCGGCTTTAACATGTGGGCGACGATCGTCGCCAATGACGGCACGGTCTGTGCCGTCGCCTTTTCCGGCAGCAAATACACCGACCAATGGCTTGGCAGCCGCGTGATCTCGGCGCAAAAGGCCAACACCGCCAATGATTTCAGCCTGAGCAAAGGCGCGCCGCCCGCATCCAGCACCCTCCACATGAGCGGCTTGGCGTTGTCGACGGCCAATCTCTATTCGGCGGTGCAACCAGGCGGCAGCCTTTACGGCCTGCAACACAGCAATCCAGTCGACCCGGAACCGGCCTATCAGGGCAATGCGTTGTTCTACGGCAGCCCGAACGATCCGATGGTCGGTCAGAAGGTTGGCGGGGTCAACGTCTTCGGCGGCGGGCTCGCGCTCTATGCAAAGAACGGCGTCAAAGTCGGCGGCGTCGGGGTCAGCGGCGACCAGTCCTGCACTGATCATTTTGTGGCATGGCATCTCCGCAACAATCTGAAGCTCGATTATTTGAGTGGCGTCGGCGGCGTCAGTGGGGACTCCCAGCGCCCGGACAACATCATTTTCGACATCAAAACGACAACCAATGGCGGTCTCTTGAACCCAGGTGGATTGTTGAGCTCCAGTGCTAGCGGTTACGGCCACCCCGACTGCGGCAGCGGCCTCGACCCAAAGAGCCTTCCGCCGGTGGAATAACTACCTTTGCGACGGAGGCGCGCCGGCGCTCGCCTCCACCCATCACCGGGAGCCATTACCGCGGGCAGCATATCAACCGCGCAAACCGGGCGATCGCCGGAGCGGCATTGCCGGCTTGTGCATCTCGCCGATTTGCGCTGCGACAGCGGCGATGGCTCACTCGCCGAGGCGGGCGCCGGACCTGGACCGCACGCCCTGGCGGGCGAACAACGCAGTCGCAAACACCTCGGCGCCGGCCGCGCCGCGCGCGTCTTCTGCGGCGAGCCGTCCCGGCGTTGCGAGGCTGATCAGGTTCGCCACCGCCCGCGCCGGCCGCATTTCCTCCCCCACTTCCGAGCGCCAGGCGAACCCCTTGGCCACCGGCGACCGCCGCAGCCACATCGTTACGAGCGCCTCGGCGAGCCCCCGCACATCGCCCAGCGCGACAAGATGACCCGTGCGCCCGTCCTCGACCAGCTCATCGATGCTGGCGCCGCGTGTGCCGATGACCGGCACCCCGGAGATCAAGCTCTCGATCACGGTATTGGGCAGGTTGTCGACCTGTGACGGCAACACCGCCGCCTCGGCCCGCTGCAATACCGCATACATTTGCGGCCTGCGCAGCGGCCCGGTGATGTGAACCTGGTCTCGCCTCTGTCCCCATTGCGAGCGCCACTGTTCCAGCTTCGCCTTATCGGGCGCGTTGCCTGACCAGACCATCGTCAAATCGGGCGCCTTCTCCCACGCGATCGTCAGCGCCTCGGCCAACAGCGCCGTTCCCTTGCGGTCGATCAATTGGCCGAAATGCAGCAAAAAGCGATCCGGCAGCGCTATTGCCGGCTCCTGCAAATCAGGCCGCACCGACCGCGCGGGTGGGCGAATGATCTGTACGTCGATCCCGTGCTTATTCTGAAAATGAGCGGCGATATATCGGCTCGGCGCATAGACCGCATCAGCCCGCCGCATCGCGTATCGTTCCAGAAATTCGGTGCAGTGCAATGAGTTGTGGCCATCCGCCTGATGGTAAAGGTCAGACCCGCAGCTGCAGCGGACGACATGGCGGCGCTCGGGCCGGCGGCGCACAACCATGCCGATGCCCCCCCAATCGGAGCTCTGCACCAGTTGGAATGGCGCCGCCGCGTGGCGCCGCTCCAATGCGCGCGCCAATGCCCGCGCCGGCACCAGCAGTCTCAATGCTGGTTCGACATAGGGAAACCAATAACGGTCCGGACAAAAGCTTCGGCCAGAGCGGCGCAGGCGGTCCAGCCGTGGCAAATCCGCCGGCGGATTCACCCGATGCAGCAGCGCCCCGTCATAATGGATCGTTTCCGAGCGGTGCGGACTGGCGAGAAAGATTTCGACCACGTGCCCGGCCTCGACGAGCGAGCGCGTCATGCGGTCGAGATATGAACCGAGCCCGCCCCCGTCGGGAAAGTCGGCGGGGTGCTCCGGCGTCAGGAACGCGATCCTCATCCGCTGTGCCACCGCCGCGGGTGGTGAGCGGCTATGCGCGTAATGTTTTCGATTTTAACACCCCCCAGTCAGCCGTTTTTGTTCCCGGCCCGCTTTCCCTAGACTATGGAGTTGCAAAATCTCGTCATTTTTCCGTCCTTGCGACGCGATCCCGACCACTCACCTCAGGGATTGCAGACAAATTCGATCCGCTTCACTCGGACCGATTCAGAACGGCACCGGCTATTAACACTGACTATTGGCGCGACGACTGGGAAGCTGGAGGCGTCGCCTTGTATGGACTAACCTCGTCCGGTGGGATTTGTGTGCCCGAAACCCGTTTGGTGTCTACGCGGCGCTATCAAGCTCACCCCGCGTTCATCGAACCTAAATGGAAATGTCCAACCCTGGCGATAGCGGCGCATTATACATAACCTGTTAATAACAGAATAATGACTATGAAGAAGATTATGGCGACGCCCCCGGCAGGGTAATAGCCCCACCTACTGCTGTAGGGCCATTGGGGTAGCACGCCGACCAGGAGAAGAATCAGAATTATGGTAAGGATCATCCCAAGCATTTCTCACTCATTCTTGCTTATGCCTCCGGGCGTTAAGGAACGCCGTCGAGCATTGTTTTCTACTGCGGTTTGCGATGTTAACAGTCCCCAGTCAGACGTTTTTATTTCCGGCCCGCTTATCGTAGACCGCGAACCGGCAAACTCTCGTCATTTTTCCGTCCTTGCGACGCGATCCCGACCACTCGCCGCGGGAATTGCAGACAAGTTCGATCCGCTTCACTCGAACCGAGTTAGAATGGCACCGGCTATTAAGACCGACCATTGGCGCGGCAAAAGGGGAAGCTGGAGGCGTCGCGTTGTGTAGAGTAACCTCCTCCGGTGGGATTTGTGTGCCTGAAAACCCGTTTGGTATCTCTCCTGGGCATCAGCCCACCCCGCGTTCATCGAACCTGAAATGGAAATGCCCAACCCTTGCGATAGTGGCGCATTATTCATAGCCCGTAAGTAAGAGAATAATGACTATGAAGAAGAGTATGGCGACGCCCTCGGCAGGATAATAGCCCCACCCTCTGCTGTAGGGCCATTGTGGCAGCACGCCGACCAGGAGAAGAATCAGAATTATGGTAAGGATCATCCCAAGCATTTCTCACTCATTCTTGCTTATGCCTCCGGGCGTTAAGGAACGCCGTCGAGCATTGTTTTCTACTGGCGGCCAATCCCGTGCCCGCCGCTCTGGACTCCCGCTTTCGCGGGGGAGACGAGAAAGCGGCGACGGGTGCCACCTGTTTGGTGCGGACCACTCTCATGTCCGCCCTTCCAAGTAGGAGGCAAGCGGATTTCGCGGCTTTGTTTCAAGCGCTGGTCTCGAACTGTGCCGGCAGGGCAAGAGGCGCGGCCATCGGAGCGATGGTTGATTATACTCTGATGCGCGGGTCGAAACCGCATCGCCGTTGATGGGTCCGGGAGCTGCCTCGGTCTAGGAACCTGCGTCGAGCTGATGATCCGGCAGATAGTGGTTGCAAGGATTCTCTTGACCGCGGCCCGTTCCTCCGGCGCTGCCCGGATGCCGCCGGTGGAAAGTTTCGCCGGCGCCTCCTTGCCAGTGATCACGCGATCTCTCCGATCAGCCTGCTGGTATTGTGACCTGACGGGCGATGGTCGAGAGAAAGCCGGCCAGTTCGCGGGCAATCGTGGCGATGAGGACATTGGCCGGCTTGCCAGCCCGCGCGAGCCGGCGATAGCGCGCGCGGCCACATTGCGCCTTCCAGGCAATGTCGCCGATCGCCTTGGGCTGTTCCTCCTGCCGGAGCAGCAACTCGCGGCTGACCTGCGCCGGAAATTGGTAGTACCAGGCCGCCTCGGTCAACAGCCGGCCGGCCGCGCTGTTGCTGGCTTGGTGTGGCCGCTGCGCCTGGCGCTGGCGCCTACATGCCGTTGGCAGAGAACGTCATTTATGGAGATCGTAGCGCTCAAGGCCGCGACGGGATATTGGAAGCTACAAAGAGAGGCGCGGCATCGGTCACGCCTACATTCTATATAGACCGCTGCGGTCATGCGGACAGGATCATGCCAGACGAACTCGATTGGAATGTTGCAATTTACTGCTCAAACGAGGAAAAACGGCTTCGCGGCTGTCTTGATACCGTCATTACTGCATTAGCCGGGCGCCGAGCTTTAGTAACCATCATTTTGAACGGCAGCCGGGATCGTAGCCTGGACATTGCGCGTGAGGTTGCGTCGGCCCAGCGCCCAGTAGAGATTTTTCAGATTGAGATCGCGGATAAATCCAATGCCATTAACCAGTTCATTCACGCCCTGCGCTCACCAGCACGCGCCTATGGCGCTGTAGACGGCTACGCGCATATAGCCGCAACCTCGTTTCGAGCGATGGAGGAGCGACTAGAAGCCGACCCTCACGCGATGGCCGTCACCGGTGTGTGCACAAACGGCCGGACGATGAAGCTCCTCGCCGAAAGGGCGTTAACGGAGGGGGGAATTTTGGGCGGACAGCTGCATGCCTTCCGGCGGGATTTCTTAGATCGCATGGTTGCGCGAGGTATCAGGCTGCCGATCGGCACGTATTGGGGAGACGGCCTCTTGGGCAGCATGGCTGCACATAACCTTGATGCGATCTCTCAGCCTTGGGACAATCGCCGAATTGCGGGGGTCGCGGAGGCAACATTCGAGATTCCGGTATTGTCGCCTTTCCGGGTCGATGATGTGCGGCGACAGCTCCGCCGCAAAATCCGGCAAATGCGAGGCCGCATCCAGAACGCTGCGATCAAGGAGCTGATCTACCGGATGGGCTATGAGGGCCTGCCCGAGCATGCCGATCAAATGGTCAAAAGCTACCTTGCCGTTCACGGGCCGCCGAAGGTCGGATGGCCGGACCGCGTGTTTCAGATACTTGCAATTAGGCAGCGGGCATCAAAGCTTACACCAGCCGGTCTCGTCCCTCATCGTGTTATGTGAGCTGATCGGGTTCCCAACAACTTTTGTCCGGCCACCGGCAAGTAAGGCAGTGCGGGCGAATTCGCGATACAACGGCCCTTTGGACTCCAAGGCCCTATCGCCCGTCGTGCTTCCGAGCAATATCTAGTGGTAAAGTCGCCATCATAGCATTCGATATCGCTGCGGCGCGTGCGATAGTGAGCGATGGATAGTAGAGCCATACGGCCCACGCTGGAGAGCCGATGACCGTCAAGGAATTCGAGGCCGCGGCGGACAATTGCTTCGGCCTTTTTTGCCCGAAATCAGGTGTCGGTAGCTCGGTCTAGTGCAAGAGGCGACCGTCATGTAACGAGCCAAAATGTCCGTTTTTTGACGTTTATGACTTCTTGACTAGACTGATGTAGGGGCGATACAGCGACGCCTTGATCAACTCCCGAAAGTAAAAATATTTGTTATGGAAATGAAAAAATTGAGCCCCGGACTCTCGGATTGCTTGACCGTACCCGCTGGATTCGCGCACACCCGCTAGCATCCACGTGCGATAGCGATCTTCGGCTGCTTCAAGAAGTTTCACCCGGTTAGGCGTCATACGCGGAGACGCACTGTGCTCCTCCATCAGCCGTCGAATGGCTCGGACACGGGCACCGCTCCCCATGTGTTTGGTCCGTGAAGACCTTTGCAGCGACGAACTCAGTTGTCTTTCCCGATACAAGGGCAGCGGAATGCGGACGAAACGCGCATCAAAGAACGCAAAATAGAGGAACGGTAGATAATCCTCACCGCCCAAATCTATGTCAGATTCCGAATATTTACTAATATCTCTAAACAATTCTGTCTTAACCAATGCCGTCGTCGGTTGAAAGGTGAAATTCCTTAGACACATGGTTTGAAATATGTCAGGAATGTCCACATAGGTTAATTCTTGTATTTGCTCCGATTCCAGATCGTGCGAGTTGTCACAATAAATCATGTCCGTCACTACAACATCTATGCTCTCATCACCCGATATCACATTCATCTGATATTCAAGTTTTTTTGTTACCCAAACATCATCGGCATCTACGAAGGCAACGTAGTTCAATTCTCTCTCTGATACGACGTCAATTCCTCTGTTTCTCGTGTATCCAGGGCCTCGGTTGGCGTGTTTAAGCGACAGAATTCGAGGATCCTTTTTTTCCATTGCGTCGATTACGCTGCTGCTGTTATCGGTGCTCCCATCATTGACTATTATTAATACAAAATCGCGATAGGATTGACATAGGATGGAAGAAACCGTCTCTTCCAAAGTGGCCTGTGCGTTATAGACCGGGAGGACAATTCCAACCTTGGCAGCCATTTAAACGTCTCTCCCTTACTCTGCTGCCCTACAGAGACACCAATCTTGTAGGCGCAGGTGTCACGCGCTCGCACCAAATGCGTTGCACGGTATTCAATTTCTAATTGCTTTCGCGTTCAGGGCGAGAGCCACCAGCACCGCCCCCGCCTCCGCCGCCACTGAGGGAAATGTGGCTATTGACATCAAAACATACCCTTGATGCCGGGGCGCGATCTGGCGCCGCCGGAGAGCGTCTCGAAGCACGCAGGATGCCTGGCGCAGCGGATACTTGCCCAGCCTCGTAGGTACATTCCGCCCGATTAATGTCCCGCGGCACTGCCCGGTTTCAGGTTCGTGGTGTCGCCGACACCGGTCAGACGTTCGTCCCACCCCTTTGGCAGATGGTCTTTGTTTTCAGAGACAAACTCATTCATCGAACCATTCGGATGGGTTTTTTTCCATTTGGTGTACAAATGATGGACGTACAGCCCGCCCGCGCACCCGCCAAAAATACCGAGGAATGTATGGTGCGCCATATGTCCAGCGACACCACCCAACGCCGCCCCTTCGAGACAACCCTTCGCATTGGCGGTTTGAGCCGTCAGAAGACAAGCCACAGCAGTAGCTAACAAGAAATATCTCACTGTACATTTCCTTTTCTAGTTGGCCGGCATTCCCGGATATTGTGTGAAGGCCCAGGATCGCTTAATCGCCGTTTTCGGGCAACACGAAAGCGTGCGCCGCACCGAAGCAATCGCAGGCCGTCCACATGTTTTGCACTGTCAGGGATTTTGACATTGGATATCCTGAAGTAGTGCCGAATTTGCTGACAGGCGCCCGTCCTCGGCATCGTGAACAGAGGCGGATTTCATTCACCCTCTATTGGCCGGACATTAAGTCGGATGGCGTGATTTCCGAGAGCTGTCGCCTTTATTAGAGCGGGGTGGCGAGCAGGGTTGGGACGGCGAAGGTATCGAGCAGCACGAGCTTGTCGCGGATTTTGACGGTCTCGCCGGCTGGCTCCAGCCGGTCCCGGTAGAGCCCGGTCGCGAACAGCCGGGTGGCCCCCTCCTGATCGGTCTGGTAGACCGCGAACGACGCCTCGATCGCGAGGCCGCCGGCGCTGAGCCCGTCGGCGCCGGGCCCGTCGGCGCTGCTGAGGCGCGGCAGGCCGATCAGATGGCGGTCGGCGTGGATATTGTATTTATTGGCCTCGCGCAAGGCCATGATGCGGTCCTCGAGCATCGCGCGGCTGTCGCAATAGATCAGCCCGACCGGCAGTCCACGCTCGAAATTTTCCCGCGGGATAACATGGTAGGTGCAGTCGGGCGCGAACAGGCCGAGCCAGGCGTCGTACTTGCCGTCGTCGAGCAGGGTGCCGTAATCGGCGAGGAGATCGTAAATCAGCGCCCGGTCGAGGCTCATCGCACCGCACCGGCGGGCTCGATCCCGAGCAGTTCGGCGTAATACGACCAGAAGCCGCGCAACGGCACATCGGTGACGCGGTAGTCGCGGTCGGAGATGACGCCGCCGCCGCCCAATTCGATCACCGAATTGCGGTCGGGATCGGGCTTGGTGGCGCGGTGCGCGATCTCGATCGCCTCGCCATCCTCCATCGAAACGAGCCCGGCCGGGCCGACGAGATTGGCCTGGCGCAATCGGTGCTGCTTCATCTCGGGCGGGTCGTCGGCATAGCCGATCATTGTTTGAAACACCTCGAACTCGTCGACGCCGCGCGGCCGGATCTGGCGGATCGC
Source organism: uncultured Alphaproteobacteria bacterium (assembly GCA_963777435.1). Classification (GTDB taxonomy): domain Bacteria; phylum Pseudomonadota; class Alphaproteobacteria; order ATCC43930; family CGMCC-115725; genus AP-15. Next base: position 558,901 of record CAVZQT010000001.1, on the reverse strand, counting down.
GAGACTGTTCGAGATCTGGACAAAGACCGAGGACGGAAACACCGAGGTCACCGCGAGATTGAGCGCGTCGTTGCGCTCGCGTTTGAAAGCGACGAGATCGGGCTCCTGCAAGGTCAGGTAGTCGTTGCGGATATGGGCGTCGCTGTAGGCCTGATGGGCAAAGTCGGCATTGTCGCTGTCGGCCTCGGCCCAGGTGATGTTGTGGCGGTGGCGGGCATCCATCGTCACCCCGCCCTTTTGCGTCGAGCGGTCGAGGCCAAAGGTCAGCAGAAACTCGTGCAACAGGCTCGCGTGGTAATTGTCGCGGGTATTCTCGGCGTAGAGCTTCCAATTGGCGTGGATGCGCTGGCGGTTGTAGCCGAGCACCTCGACGGGGCGGGTGAACAGCCGCTCGATCTGCGCTGCGATCGGCGGCCCGAGGAAATCCTCGAGCGGCTCGGCATCAGCGGCGAGGGTGCCAAAGATAGCACCGCCGATCCGGCCGACCCGCACGGAGGCGAGCCCGTGCGCGCCCATGTCAAAGCTCGGGTCGAGCCCGCCCTTGCCGCGAATGCCGCGGCGGAACGGGATCGCATTGAGCCGGCCGTCGAGCCCGTAGCACCATTGGTGATAGATGCAGATGTGCTCGCGCGCATTGCCGGCGAGCTCGCGCCGCACCAGCGCCCCGCGATGCGCACAGCGATTGACAAAGGCGTGCACCGCGCCAGTGTCGTCGCGGTTAAAAATGACCGGGGTCTCGCCGATATAGGTGGCGCGGAAATCGCCGGGGTTCGGGATCTCGGCGTCGAGGCCGAGGTAATTCCACACCGGCCCGTGAAAAACCCGCTGCTGCTCGCGCCGGTAGATTTCGGGGTCATGATAAAGCCGGTACGGCACGCGGCTATAGTCGAGCGCCGGCCAGATCTTGTCGGTTACGATTGACTCCATCACCATCATCGCTCGCGTCCTACCGTTGTCGAGCAGCAGCCCGGGATGACGGTAATTTAACCGCGGCTCGGCGGCAATCGCCGGTTCGGTCCAAACCGGCCGTTCGCCGGCTGGTGAGGGCGTGGACCCTTGCGGCCGAAAGCGGGTATAGAGCATCGGGGAATTGGCGAGATTACTAACGCCCCCCGCGTCAACGGGGTGCCGGTATCCCATCTCGAATTCTCGCCGAGAAATTGGGGTCGGCGTCGGCCTGTGCCGCTCTGTCGTGGATCTTGGCGAGGTCGCGCAATTTGTCGAAGGACACGCTCGTGTCGGTGGCGCCAAGATCGTAGGCGTAGTCGGGCAGATACCCGGAGAACAGGACGCGGAAATCCATCGGTACGCCGGGATGGATGACCCGGACCATATCGAATACGAGATTGGTGCAGTTGGACGTCGCGGTGTTGTAGAAGCGCGGCGTCTGCGCCAGATCGTTGGCTGCTGCCACGTATTCGCGCAGTAGGATTTGCGCGTTTGCGGGCGTCATTCGCAAACGATAGATCCGCACATCCTCTCCGCGCACGTTGCTGCGCACCCGCACGAGATCGCGCTCATCGCCGGCAACGATCGCCAGTTCGTATTGCTTGAAAAACCCGGCGACTGCGGAATAACCCTCATGGCTCTCCTTGCGGGTTTCGATCGAAAACGCGAGCCTAGGGCTATCCTTAAAGCCGAAACTAACGATGGTGTGGGCGATCGCCTCGCCGGTCCAGTACGACATGATTAGATCGACATCGGTCACCTGGGATAGGCTGTAGCTCCTGTCTTCCCACCGCTGATCGAAATCGGTGTCGCTACGCCAGGTGAAATCGCGCACGTTGCGGACGACAAGGCGATCGCCATCAATCGTCGCGGTGACGTTGCGGGCGACATCGGGCGCCCAATTGCGGTCGTTGGTTGGCGTTATTGTCGACCACCATGCGAGAAAGACGGCGAAAGCGGCGGCATAAGCCACCAACCCGAACCATCTCCTGGGTGTCGCGAGGCCGATTACGGCGCCGAGGGCAAAAAGCAATGTCGCCCCCGCCAAAATGCCGCGCATCGGTTCGCTGGCGGCGCCGCGGTACCAGACTGCGATCGCACACCAGATGCCGATCAATAGGATGGCGATCGCCAGCAGAGCAAAGCCGATCCACCGGGCCAGCCGCCCAAGGATCGGCTTCACCTTTGAAGCCCCGCAACATCGCCGGTCGAGTCCACCTTCGCTGTCGGCGCGGCGCCTCGCCCATCGCAGCGGCGGCGGGTTGGCATTAGCGCCTCTGCCGGCGTACCAAGGCCGGCGGGGCCTCCGCGATCCGGCCCACAGCCGGCGGCGTTCCCCGGGTAAGTTCCTCGATCAGAATCCGGCGGACCTCGCGAACCGTCAGCGGGTTGCCTTGGGTCGAGTGTCCAGAGTGCTCGATCACAAGCTCGGACTCCACCCCACCGATGTGGGCGCTCTTGTATTCCACCACGCCGTCGTCGCGGGTCTCCAGCGGGCCGTCCTGCAGCGTCGGAATGATCGAGTAAGCATGGATGCCGGGCGCAACCGGGATCTTGCGCACTGCCTCGATCGCCGGGTTGCCGGGCGACATGCCGCTGATGCTGTTGAAGGTCCGAAGCTTCAGCGTGTCCCCGGCATTGGCCAGCACGTCTGCGGTTGCGCTGGCGATGGTCAATGGCAGCGTCACCAGCCGCGTGAACAGGCCGGCGACCGTCACACTGGACTGGTAGCTGCCGCCATGGGGGGTGGCTATGAAGATCACCGTCTCGACGAAGGGAAGATGATGAACGAACAGCGCCTCCTTCAGCAGCGCCGTCGTTTGCGGCTTCAGGTTCAGCTCATCCATCGGCTTCTCGCTGATCGCGTCCCAAAGCTTTGTGCCGGAGTCGATCGAGATCAGCTTGGCCAACAACCCGCCCTGACTGTGGCCGATCACCACCATGCGGCCGAGCGCAGGGTCGGATTGAACGCCGCCGAGGGATTGGACAGCGTCCTCGAGCGAATGGCGCAGCACGTTGGCGGACACCGGGATCGGATTGCCCGTATTGTAGGTGAAGAACCAGAACTCGTAATGGTTGCGGATTTCCTGATCTTCCAGCAGGTCGTTGACCATGTCGCCCCAGCGGAGCGGGCTCGAGGCAGTGCCATGCACCAGCACCACGGGGATACGCCCGCGACGGTGCGGCTCGAGCGCAAACAGGTGATCGTTGGCGGTGCCGGATGGTCCGGCCAGCACGTTATTGAGGAGCCCGGACAGTTCCCGGGTCCAGCCCTTGCCCTCCACCGCGAACAGGGCCCGCACCGCGGTCTGGTCGTATTCCAGCGGCACGGTGTGCCCGTCGATCCTGATATCGGCGGTGTCGTAGATGGTGTAGAGCGACAGCCGCGTGGTCATCCTCGACCCGGTGAGTTGCCTGGGCGGATCATCCATCTGCAGCACTGCCGAGGTGGGGATGCGCAGGTTCGCCGGCAGCACAAGACCCTTGTCCGGTTGCGCTGCTGGCGCCAGACCGGCAGCCAGCGGCGCGCCGAGTCCGTCGCTGCGATAGTCGTTCTGGAACCCCTTCACCGTCAGGTTCATTGTTGGTACGAACGAGGTCAGGGTACGGCCGGCAAACCGCAGGTTGGCCGGGTCCACGGTCACGTCCACAACGCCGAACGGCACCTCGTATCGACCGCTTTGCAGATTGGCGACGCCCTCGGCGCCCGCCCCGCTGAGCACCTGAGTCAGCGCCAGGTTGTAGAAGTCCTCCGCCTGGGTGAACTGTCCGCTGTACGGGCTCGGCCGGGCGGCGTCGCCAGTAGGGAACAGCACGGCGTAGGCGTAGAGCGCCGAAGCCAGCAGCATCGCCTTCGATTTGGTGCGGCGGCCTTCGTAGTAGCTCATCTCCGACAGCGCATAGAGGTCCGGCCAGGGCATGCCGGCGGCAATGGCCTGGGCACGCAGCGCGGCAATGGTCGCATCGGGCTGCGCATCGAAGTAGTCGAGCAGGGCCGCGCGGCGCAGGACGGTGCGAGTGTCTTCACTGAGCTGATCGCTGGACAGAGCGGTGCGGTTCAGTTGGTCATAGGCCGAACGAAGATCAACGCGCTCGACCTGAACCGGGGCCGCGCAGGCGGCGAGCACGAGGAGCAATCCTGCAGCGGCGCCTAGCGTGGCGTGCCAATGTAAGCGCCGGCATGGATTTCTCATACGGCGCGCCACATCACGCTCCGTCACTTATTGCCATTGTGCGTGGATTGACCACTGTGCGTGGCTGGGTTCGGCGCGCCGTCAATCGGTGAGCCAGCGCGGTGCCGAACTCCGGCAGCGCGCAAGCTCCCGTTAGTTAGGCGGTACGCTCAGCAGCTGGACCCGGCAAGCGACAGCTCAACTCGACGGTTCTGTGAGCGGCCCTTTGCGGTGTCGTTAGACGCCACCGGATTGGTATCGCCAAATCCCTGCGCGGCGATCATGTCAGGCTTCACGCCCTGCGTGAGCAAGAACGCCATCACGTCTTCAGCCCGCTTTTGCGACAGGACCTCGTTTGAAGTGATGCCTTTTCGCTGCAGCGCCCCACCAATCGGGGCATTGTCGGTATAGCCGCTCACCAGGACCTTGTTCTGCTGTGTCGGCGCCAATTTCGACGCCATATTGGAGATAATCTGCTTTCCCCGATTGCTCATTTGCCAGTCGCCCGATGGGAATAGCAAGTCACTGTTGACCGTGTATTTGATTGCTCCCTGCAACCGGCAGATCTGCGCTTTATTGGCGGAAGCCTCTGTCGACAACGCCGAGTTCTGCTGCTGCAGCTGCTGGTTCTGCTGCTGAACCTGCTGATATTGCGACTGAAGCTCGTCGTATTTGCTCTGCGAGACGCAGGCGGAGAGGAGCACAGGCGCCGCCAGCGAGAACAATAGGGCGCCATATTTCAGACGATAACGCATTGCTTGGGGTCTCCCTTGTTGATTGATACCGGGGCTGGCGGAGCCGGCCCCGTGCGAAACATGCGTAATTATCCATTGCCACTCCTATCCTCGTTCCATGCAGGGTCGAGGTAGAACCGGTCAATGCACCGAAAACGGGCTCAGATAAGCAGATGCCGTACCCAATTACCCGTCATTAGTCGAGAAGATCTGATCAGACCGCAATTGCAGGCAGCTTTTCTGAAAGACCGGCCTCCTGCTCTTTTCGCGGCTCTTTTACGCGGAACCAGGCAACATAGAGGGCGGGCAGGAACAGCAGGGTCAGCAGGGTCGCGACGACAAGACCGCCGATGATGGCGTAGGCCATTGGGCCCCAGAAGACTTCCGACGCGATCGGGATCATCCCGAGCGAGGCGGCGGCAGCGGTCAATACAATCGGCCGGAAGCGGTGCACCGTGGCATCGATCACCGCATCCCAAGGATGCAAGCCTCTGGCGATGTCGGCGTCAATCTGATCGATCAGGATCACCGAATTCCGGATGATCATCCCGCTCAATGCGATGACGCCGAGGATCGCGACAAAGCCCATCGGCGTGCCGGTCGGCAACAATGCCAGCACGACGCCGATCAGCCCCAATGGTGCGACGCTGAGCACCAGGAACATCTTTTGGAAGCTTTGCAACTGGGTCATCAGCACAATCAGCATCAACAGGATCATGACCGGAAAGACGGCGACGATCGAGTTGAGCCCCTTGGCGCTGTCCTCGATCGTGCCGCCGGCTTCGATCGTGTAACCTTCCGGCAATTTCTCCGCCAATTGGGCGAGCGCCGGCGCCAATTGCCGATTGACCGTCTTTGCCTGGATGCCGGGCACAACATCCGCCTGGACGGTGATTGTCGGCAGGAGATTGCGCCGCCAGATCACCGGTTGTTCCAGTTGATACTCGATGCTGGCAACCTGGCTCAGCGGGATCGTCTTTCCGCTGTCCAAGGCGACCTGCAGATTCCTGAACGTCTGCAATGAGGCGCGTTGCTGCTCGGGGGCGCGAGCCACGAGGTCGGTCAGATAAATCGAATCCCGCACCTCGGTGACGACCATTCCGGTGGTAACCGAGTTCAGCGCCTCGGCGAGGGATTTGGAACTGACGCCGAGCTGGCGGACGCGGTCCTGATCGACCTGGACCCGCAGGCTCTTCATCGGCTCGTTCCAGTCGAAATTGACCAGCCGCGTATTCGGATTTTGCCCGATGGTTTGGGCAACGAGGAACGCCGCGTCGCGGGTGCCTTGCGGGGTCTGGCCGCTGACGCGGTATTGCAATGGCCAGCCGACCGGCGGTCCCACCTCAAGCGGGGATATCCTGGTGTTGAGATCGGCGAACTGGGTGTCGAGCGCCTTTTCCAGGCGGGCGCGGACGATCTCGCGGTCCTTCAGGCCCTTGGTGACGATCACCGCCTGCGCGAAATAATCATTGGCGAGCTGCACGTTCAACGGCAGATAAAAACGGATGGCGCCCTGCCCGACATAGAAGCTGTAGTGGTCGATATTCGGATCGCCCTTTAGCAATGCCTCGAACCGTTCGACTTGGTGTTCTGTGGCATAGATCGAGGCATCCTGGGGAAGGTTGAGTTCGACGAGCAATTCCGGCCGGTCCGATGCCGGAAAGAATTGCTGCTGGATAAACCCATAACCGTAGAGCGAAGCGGCGAAGAGCCCCAGGGTCGCGGCAATGACGAGCCAGCGGGCGCGCATGCAAAAGACGAGAACAGCGCGGAATAGCCGCATAAACCGGCCGGGCTCGCCGTGACCGCCGCCATGCTTTTTCATTGTCTTTGGCAGAATCGCTACCCCGATCACCGGCGCGAACAGGACGGCGACAATCCACGAGGCCAGCAGAGCCACGGCGATGACGGCGAACAATGTCGAGCAATATTCGCCGGCGCTGCTTTTGGCGAACCCGATTGGCACAAAGCCAGCGACGGTGACGAGGGTCCCGGTCAGCATCGGGAACGCCGTCGTCACCCAGGCGTGCGTCGCCGAATGCTCGCGATCCACACCCAACTCGAGCTGACTTACCATCATCTCGATTGTGATCATTGCGTCATCGACGAGTAGGCCGAGCGCAATGATCAGCGCGCCGAGCGAGATGCGCTGCAGGCTGATGCCGGAATATTGCATGTAGATAAAGACCATGCCCAGCACGAGCGGGATCGAGCAGGCGACGACCACGCCGGCGCGCAAGCCGAGGCTCAAGAAGCTGACGGCGAGGACAATCGCGATCGCTTCCCACAGCGACTTGGTGAAATGGCCGACGGCTTCCTCGACCACCACCGGCTGGTCGGCGACGAGATGCGCGTCGATGCCGATCGGCAAGGTGGCGATAATTTTCTCCATCTTGTGCGCCACAGCCTCGCCAAAGACGAGATTGTTGCCGCCCGGAGCCATCGAGATCGCGAGACCGATCGCCGGCTCGCCATTGAACCGGTACATCGGTTGCGGCGGGTCGGTATAGCCTTGCTTGATCGTCGCCACATCGGAGAGGCGGAAAAACTTGTTATTGGCAAAAAGATTGATGTGCTTCAGATCGTTGACAGAGCTGAACGATCCGGAGACCCGGATCGCGAATTTTTCGAGACCGGTCTGGACGACGCCGGAGGGCGTGACCGCGTTTTGCTCCTGTAAACTCGAGATCACCTGATCGCGACTGACACCGAGCCCGGCGAGCTGATGAGTATCGAATTCGAGATAGAATTTCTGATCCTGGGCGCCGATCAGCTGCGCCTTAGCCGCGTTCTTTACGGTCAGGACCTGCGTGCGGATTCTTTCGACATAGTCGCGTAACTCGCGATGGGTGAAACCATCGGCGGTGAACGCATAAATGATGCCGAAAACGTCACCAAACTCATCATTGAAATTGGGTCCGAGGATACCTTGCGGCAGCGTGCCTTTGATGTCGGCAACTTTTTTGCGCACCTGGTACCAGATGTCGGGGATGGCGCTCGCTGGCGTGGTATCGAGAACGTTGACATAGACTGTCGACACGCCGGCCTTGGTGTAGCTCTTGAGGTAATAAAGCGACGGCGTTTCCTGCAGCTTCTTTTCAATTCGATCGGTGATCTGCAGCATCGTGTCGTCGATCGTGGCGCCCGGCCAATAAGTCTGCACGATCATCGTCTTGATCGAAAAGGCGGGATCTTCCTCGCGCCCGAGCTCCTTATAGGCGAGGAGGCCAAAGACGACGAACAGGATCATCAAAAACCAGACAAAGGAGCGATGATTGATCGCCCACTCGGAGAGATTGAAGCTCTTCATTGCGCGGCGCCCGCATCGCTCAGCGCGACTTTTTGACCCGGGAGCAACTTTTGCACCCCGGCGGTGACCACGACGTCTCCTTGGGCGAGACCGCTCCCGACGACGACCTGATCGCCCTGATAGCGCTGCACCGCGATCGGTTTCAGCTGCACGGTGTGATCTTTGTCGACGAGCCAGACCGCCGCCTTTCCGTCCTTCTGGAAGAGGGCGCTGCCGGGTATGCTGATCCTCTGCCCTTGGTCCAAGGTCACGCTGCCGATGACGTTGGCGCCGAGCCGCATTTGCGGTGGCGCCCCTGGCAATGTCACGCGCGCGGTATAGGTACGGGTTTCGGGGTCGGCCTGCGGCGAGACGTAGCGGACTTTGCCCGATATCTTTATGTCAGGGTTGCTGACCAGGCTGACAAGAACGGTCGGGTCCTTCGGGGCGGTTTTTATCGTCCCTTCGGCGATATTGAACACCGCCTCGCGCTCCCCGGGCTGCGCCAAGCGCACGACCATTTGCCCGGCCCGCAGGAACTCCCCCGGATTCCCCTCGACAGCGCTAATAACGCCATCATGATCGGCCCTCAGATCGGTATAGCCTAGATTTTCGCTCGCCTGGACCTGTTTGGCCTTCGCCGAATTGAGCTGCGCCAGCGCGGTCTTGTAAGCCTTCAGCGCATCGTCGTACTCGACCCGCGTGGTGTGGCCATTCTTCAGCAACTCCCGCTTGCGGTATTCCTGGGCTCGACTTCGCGTCACCTCAGCTTCCGCAGCGGCGACATCGGCTTTGGCGACTTCGAGATCCTGTTTGTATTGCTGCGGGTCGAGCCGCGCCAACAGATCGCCTTTCTTGACCGTCGTCCCGACATCGACCGGCCGCTCGAGAATCTTGCCGTCGACCCGGAAGCCGATATCGGCCTCGTAGCGCGGCTTTATCTCGCCGGTCAATGACACCTTCTCCCCGGCTTCGCGCGGTTCGACCGTCACGGTGCGCACCGGCCGGATGGCGGTCGCCACGGGCTTTTCCTCTTTTTGGCAGGCTGTCACAGCCAAACTCAACGCGAGAATGACAACCGCCTGAGACGCAAATAGGGACCATCGAGACAAGCGGCCGTTCACCAGAGCTATTCTGCTCATCATCGCCATACCACTCAGTTTGGGTGTTGGCTTACTATAAGCATTCCGCACAACCGCAGCACTAACTCAGCACCGTTGCCTCGAGAAAGTTTAGGGACAGCTCGGGGTGTAAGGCGGGCCGCAAGGGGCGTGGTAGTAAGCCGATGTCGCGGCGGCGGCGGTGGCGCCGACGGCAACGCCGGCCGCTACACCATAGGCCGGGCGATAAGCGTTGTAAGCGCCGCCATAGACATTGACCGACGAAGCATTGACCGTCGCTGAGCGCGCGCCGTATGCGCCGCCGTAGCCGGCGGCACCACCGCCGACCCCGACCGCACCCGCACCGCCGACACCGGCGGCACCACCGCCGACCCCGACTTGGCCCCGGCCGCCGGCGCCCGCACCGCGAAAGCCGCCAGCACCGGCGCCGGCCGCACCCGCACCACCCGCGCCGGCGCCGGCGCGACCACCACCGAAACCTGCGCCGCCGCCTGCACCACGCCCGCCAAATCCGCCGGCGGCGCCGCCACCGCCGCGCCCGCCAAATCCGCCCCCGCCACCAGCGAAGCCGCCTCCGCCACCCCCGCGGCCGCCTCCTCCACCACCGCCCCCGCGGAAGGCGAATGCTTCGGGCACCGATAAGGCCACCACAAACAAGATCACGCAGATTACGGCCAAAGATTTCATGACTTGCTTCCCTATTTCGCCGGCTCTGACGCCGTGTTGACCTTTGGCGTCATTTTAACCTGCTGAACCCCGGGGGGCGGATTAAAGACAAAATCAGAATCGGGGAACTGCCTGGAGAAATCCCAGTCCGACAGCTCAGCGATGAAGTTCGGGCGTCCCGCGAGCGATCGATAGGTCATGATAACGCGACGCGGCAAGGACCGATCGTTGTCTTCGAGCCACAGCTCCGCATCGATGTCCGGCTCCTGGTTAAAGAAGAAATGGCGGCACCGAACGCCGTCAATAATCGCCGTGCCGACCTGACCACCAAAAACCAGGCCGCTAAGCACGGATTTCGCCGGGTCGTCGCTCAGAAAATCCGATAGAACAAAATCGACCCCCAACTTGGTCTCGGCAAAATCGAGCATCTTGTCGATCGAGCCGGTAATCGGGATACTCGCGTATATCTTATGCTCCGGGTTGAAGGCAACGAGCGTCTTGCCGTCGTAATACATGTTGATATTGACGTCGTCTCCGATGATGTTTACCCGCAGGTGGTCCGGACGACGAACCTCAGTTTTTGTACTGTGGGCGATGTGGAGCAATTCGCCGTTCGGACCGACATAAGCCCGGTAGATGTGAGAATGGAAAGAGAATTGTTGCGCTTGAAGTGTCTTGCCCATGCGCTCGATGGCAGCGCGCGCCTCCTCGCTGATCGCCGGTTGTTTCGGGCTCTGTGCCTGGGCCGGCGTAACCGCCATCAGGAATAAACTCGCGAGACCGCCCGCAAAGAATAACGTAAACCTCGTGCTAATTGATTTTCGGCTCGTCATTTCCGCTCCCTCTCCAAACAGTTTACGGTGATTACCGGGGTCCGACGGCGTTCGGGGCAGCTCCGCGATTTGCCGGCGCGGCGCCGGCTCCACGTGCCCCGGCACCAGCGCCGCGATTTGTCGGTGCTGCCCCGGCTCCGCGCGCTCCAGCGCCAGCTCCGCGATGACCCGCCCCGCGCGTCCCGGCACCAGCGCCGTGACGACCAGCCCCGGCTCCGGCCCCTCCGGCTCCAGCCGCCCCGGCTCCGGCCCCCCCGGCTCCGCCCGGGCCAGCACAAGACTCGTGAACAACAGGCCCGGTGCTCGGAGCCGCGACGCAGCCCGCCGGACCGCCCGTCCCGACACAAGAAACCGCGCCAGCCTCAACGGGGTAAAGCAATAGAGCAAAAACAGCGCAAATGATCCAACGGTACATCTCACCCCCTTCTCGGAGAATTGATCTCCACATTCCTTCCGCGCGCAGGTTCGGCGTTGATCCAAGTCAACAGTCAAGCTTTCCGCAAAATGACTAAACTGTCCCCTTTCGCCAGCGGCCGGTCACGAGACGCATGCGCCGCTCTTGGTGATGAAGTCCCAGCGCGCGCATCTCCCATCGCGGGTGAGCATCAAAACTGTAGACTCATCAGACCCCGACGGGGTTCACAGTGCGCTCGTGGTTCGCCGTCACCGGGCAGCCAATAATCAGCCCAGATCACGAACCTGTTGCTACTCATGAACCGCAAGATTTGGCCCGTTAGCGCAGATATCGCACTTCAGTGCGGGTGATGCCCGTGTGTGTCTTCGGGCCTCATTGGACGTAATGTTGCTGAACCGAGGCCCTCTCGCGGCAAATCGAGCGACAAAAAAACCGCCGCGGGAGTGCCGCGGCGGTGGGCGGAACCGTGCCGCGCGGGCAGGGTTCCGAATGATGGCTGAGGTAAGCGACTAGGGGAACACGATCTCGACCCGCCGGTTTTGTGGCTCACGGACGCCGAGCGGCGTCGGCACGCGCGGATCATTCATACCGCGGCCGGCGACCACCATCTCATTGCGCCGAATGCCAAGGTGCTCGAGAACGGTTGCCACAGCATTGGCGCGACGCTCTGAGAGCCGCTGGTTGTAGCCGGGCGAGCCGGTCAGATCGGTATAGCCCGTGACCTGGATCTGGACCGCACCACCGGCCTTGTAGTGGGCTGCGGCAGCCTCGAGGATCTGCATCCCCTCCGGCGTAATATTGTATTTATCCCAGTCGAAGAACACGAGATAAACTTGATGCGTCGGTGGTGGCGGCGGCGCCGGCGGGGCTGGCGGCGGCGCTGCTGGCGGCGGCGCGCCAAACATCATCGTCAAGCTGGCGACGACATTCTGCGTGCCGTATTTGATGTTGCCGACGTTGGTTACGACACAGCACGTAGTCCTCGCCGGGACGTGGGTGGCTGAGAGCGATTGTTCCGGCGTCGCGAAATAGCGGTAATCGACATCCAAAGCCAATGCCGGATTGATCAGGTAGCGAACCCCGGCAATCGCCTGATATCCAAAGTTCCACTTGTTTGCACTGAAGGAGGGGCTGGTAAAGGTAACAGTCGCGCCGTTCGGGGCAATTGCAGTGCCGGTGCCGCCAATACTGCGAGAAACATTTACCGCCCCAATCCCGGCCCCAATATGTGGTGTAACAGGCCAGCCCAACGCGAAGTCGTAGATCGCGTTGGCCATGATCGCGTTCGAGTGAGCACTCCCGCTCGACTCGACGAAACTGGTGCCCCTCCCCCCCGGCCCGACGACCGTTCCGGAGTTCGATACATTGTTGTTGCGATAGCTGTATTCACCTTCGAAGCGCCACGGTCCCCAGGCGTAACCGGCGCGCACCCCGGCGTTAAAGCCGGCGCTGTAATTGATTTGCCGGTTTACTGTGTTGCCAACGGTATATCCCGAAGGACCTTGGATCGTGACACTGGGATTTTGACTAGACAGATGGGTCCAACCACCTTCCGGCCCCAGATAGAAAGCTCCTGGCGGATACGGCCCAAACATTTGGGCATGCGCCTGGACGCCTCCATAGGCGATGGCAAGCGCCACGCCGGCGCCGAGCAGATAGCGATTTCTCATCCCCTTACCTCCGGCTAAATATGCGTTTGAGGATCGTTCTCATTGCTCTTCGAATTGACATTGCCGCCTCTTTTAGTCCGCAATTGCAAAGCTATTGCCGACCCCGCGCGGAGTCCGCAGTGCCTTCGCAATTGGGCGCCAACGCGCTGTCCAACGATCGACCTATATCGCGAACCATCGCTACTCATGGACTGCAAGATTTGGCCGGCAAATGCGGATTCAGTGGTTCAGTGCAGGTTTTGCCGCTGATGCGTTGAGAGTCGGAAGAAAATGGGCGATTGTTGCGGTCAGTGAGTAGCATCCCGGCGATCTTTCGCCTCCGAATTGGGAGGTGATCGAAATAGCCTGCCAAAATCATGGACCCATTCTGACAGTTCGGTTTTACGGGAGACTGTCGGTGTCCGACTTGAACCTCCTCGAAACTGCCCTCTCCGATCGCCATGCGACACCTGAGCATATTCGCGTGTTGTTCGATTGGACCGGAATCGAGGGATGGGAGCCCGCAACCCGCGAGCCGGCGCTTTGGCCAAACTGGCGCGATATGGCTCGTCGCATCAAGCGCGCGGCCATCATTCACGAGCATCGTTGGAACAGGCAAGCCGCCTTATTGGCCGCGATGCTGCGAATAAACAGGGCACAAGCCCGATCGTGGTTGCCACGGAACCTGCCCGCGGCATTGATCTGGCTGACGGAGAAGTGATGGTCGAAAGAGCCGACCCACTGCAATTTCCGGCGTAGTGGCTTCCGCTTTCACAATTTCCCGCTACGCGGCCTTCCAGTAATCCTCACAGCTGCACCTTTGGTGCGATTGAGCGTCTCGGAGGGCAGCTCGCCAAAGCACTTGCCATAATCCTTGGCGAAATGCCCGAGATTGGTGAAACCGCAATCAAAGGCGACATTCGTGACCGACGTGGTCTCGTCGGGCACCATCAGCATGCGTCTCGCGTGACGCAGCCGAACTTGCTTGACGAACACCATCGGCCCGTATCCACGACTCGCCTTGAAGAAATGAAAAAGGCTGCGCGCACTTGCCCTGGTCGCAACCGCGAGCGCCTCAACGGTGATCGGCTGGTCCCAATGAGCCTCGATATACTCCTCCGCACGTCGAACCTGCCAGGGTGCGGTCCCAACGGGTTCGCGATCGAGAAGATGACTTTCGTCGTGTCGGTTGGCGCACAGGAACGACACAATAACGGATTGCTCCAACTCAGCCAGTGCTAGCGGGGGGACACTGCCCTCGGAAGAGCCGAGCTGGTCTACAATGAACATGAGCAATCGCCGCAGATATGTCGCCTCGGGTGTGCGCGAATTCGCCACCGGTTGGAATTTCAAATCTCCGCGGGGCGGCTTGCCGGTCACTGCCCTACACTTGTTGATCAGGGCGTCCCGGTCGATCTTTAACACAAAGTGCTCTAAGTCATGACTGTGGGTCACTTTTATTGTCACCCCTGGCGACACAATATGCGATTGATCGCGGGCCAATTGGACTGATGTCCGATCGACAAGAACCTCTGAATTTCCGCGTATGCGAAACTGTTGCGCATACCCGGTAAACGCCGAGAATCTCTGGTCAACAGCTGCCCCAAAGGTCGCATAGGAGATCACGACATCGCGGAGCACAAACCGATTGCCGCAGGCAAGAAATCCCTCGGAACTGCCATGTAATTGCAGCTTATTGTCACCGTGAGTTTGAGCGATCGCCGCTCGCATTTCGTCGACATCCGGCGTGCGTATGAAGGGAAACTTATCAAGTGGCCTTATTTTCTCGTCAATATGATCCAAGGAACTACAACTCCAGCATTGTCCGACATAGAAACTTCCCTGGCTTGTCCTAACTCACCCGAACTCACCGAGGCGTGCCGTCATTGAGCTCACCTTTGCGTCTGGGCTGACAACTCGAATTCTCGATTTGATGTTCTGGGCTCATGGACTTGGTCGAGTTCACAACCACCCCGACACCGTATTAGACGCCGGAGGCTTGAAACTTGATCTAGATCAACGCCAGATCCCCACGAATGTGCGCGTCTAGGTTGCTGGTGCTCGCAAGAGCAGTCACCGGAGGCACGCGGTGTAGTGATAGCTCCGCCCGCATCAACGTCGCGGCATCTATAACCTATTTCTGAGGACCACGCTTTGACGCGGCGTGACACGGTGTTGTCATTTTGAGACATTTCAGACTTATATTGTTACATGCCGTACTTGGTCCGTAGCGCCTGCCTGATGGGTTATGTCGACCTCGCCTCCCGGCTCGGTCTCGAGCCACTGGCCCTCCTGAAAGAGGCCCGGCTCGATCGCGATTGCCTTGTTGACCCTGAGCGCAAGATTCCGGTCGAGGCGGTTCGACAATTGTTGAATTTGTCGGGAAGCGCTGCGGGGGTGGACGATTTTGGCTTGCGCCTGGTCGGGGCGCGGCCGTCCTCTTTCCTCGGCCCATTAGCCTTAGCCGTTCGCGATGCGGCAACCCTCCGTCAGGCGCTCGAGGCTGTGTGCCGCTATTTGCCGCTGCACCGCGAAGGAGTTTTTCTAACTCTCGAGACGCTCGGCGACGAGGCGGTATTCAAATTGTCGGCAATCAGCGGTGGAGGGCCGCCCGCGCGCCAATCAGTGGAGTCGGGTCTCGGGACATTTCACAGGCTCATTCGCCAATTTCTCGGCGACGGTTGGCGACCACGCCCAGTGTGGTTCTCGCACAGCGCTCCGCCCAACATCAGCACTCACCTGGAGATGTTTGGATCTTGGGTCGAGTTCGGACGCGACTGCAGCGGCATCCTGCTGGCGGCGCGTGATCTCGATGCGCCGATGTCCACAGCTGATCCAATGATGGCTGAACACGTAAAGCGCTATCTCGAACCGATGCTCGCCAAGGTCAATGTGACGGTCAGCGAAAGGACCCGTCAGCTAGTCTACGAATTACTTCCAGCCGGCAACTGTTTTGTCGAGTTGATGGCAGAGCGGCTTGAGATGAACCCGAGAACGCTACACCGCTATCTTGCCAAAGACGGCGAAACTTTCTCGTCGATCGTCGATGCGGTGCGCGTCGATCTGGCACGGCACTATGTCGAAGAAGGCGATCGATCGCTCAGCGAGGTCTCGGATCTGCTCGGATTTTCCGCACTGAGTTCGTTTTCGCGATGGTTCGGTGGAAAGTTTGCCTCCAGCCCGACGGCGTGGCGTGCCAAAAAGGCCGGAGGAGACACCTGGCAAGCGGGACTGGCGAATTCTGCCTGCTCGATCCCGGATGCGAGGGGAACGATCCTACCTAAATAGCCCTAGAGGCATTGTACTTTGTTCTGCTGTTCTGCATCTATGTGGGAAGTCAACCTTCGCGAGAAGCCTGCAGATGGACGAGATGAGATTTGCCGAGGTGATGCAGCGGGAGCGGGAGCGTTTGCGCGAAGAGATCCTCAATCAGCAACGGGATCTGGAAAACAAGCTCAACGCGATCAGTCGCGAGCTGGCCGCGATCGATGCCTATGAGGCGGTGAAAACCGGCAAAGCGGCAACACCTACTCGACACCCCCGTGGAGCAGGAAGAAGCGGAGCGGCGATCACGCAATCCGCGGCGGCGCCTCGCCCGCGTCAGCAAATGGGAACCAGGCGCGACGCCCTCGTACAAATCATCGGGGAGCAGCCGAACGGTCTCAGCCGCGGCGAAATCTTTGAGCGAATGGGTCTGAAGGGGAACAAATCCGCCGAGAAGTCGGTGTCGAATGCCCTCACCGCGCTGACCAAAAGCAACCGGGTCTTGCGCAGAGACGGAAAATACGTGATCGGCGGCTGACGCGTTGCCGCCTCCACGAGCGCTGCGTGGTCTAGGGTACAAAGAGACTGGTGCAATGGCCTGGCTGGGCAGGTGACGAGGCGATTGCGCCGCCATGCGGGACGCATTGGTCCGGCGGCAGCTCGGCGCCTTGCTCGACATACTTCACCATCAGGTCGAAGGCGTCCTGCGCGTGCGGTTGAATCAGCTCGAAGTTCGCGGGAAGGTATCCTTGTACGTCTCGATATGATTGCCGTTCTGCACCTCGTACAGCCGGTACGCAGGAGGTTGATCTTGTCGGTGACCGCTCTTGTCATCCTGGGCGGAAATAGCAGCGGTTACGGCGCGCGCATAGGCTCGGGCGTGGAGATTGATCGGCAATAGCGCGTCCATTGTGCCGGCGAGCGTGATCAGCGGCTTTCCGATATTGCCGGTCGTCGCGATTGCGGCGACGTCAGCGCCGACATCGGAGGCCGACAATCGATCGACATAGCTATAGGTTCCGGTGCCTGATCCGTAAGTGTCGTAAGTCGGATCGAGGCGCTTTTGCCATTGACACTGGGTGACTTCCCAAAAGCTGGCCGAATAAAGCTTCCAAAGCGAGTTCGTGCCTGACACCAGATCGGGCGGATAGCCGGTCACGACGATGTTTTTTGCCGCCGTGCTGCTGGGGCTGAACCCGGACGCAGCGTAGTCGGCAAAATTGAGAATTGCCGGGGGCAGTCCGCTCAGAATATTCGGCGCCACAGGATCGACATAGGTGCCTTCCCAGTCGATGCCGCCATCGTAGAGCTGCGGTGCGGCCTCAAGCGCACGCCGCACTTGATAGCCGCCATTTGACGTACCGACCGCGTAAGTGCGCCGCGGGCGGTGGCCGTAATACACCGAAATCGCATTGGCTCCGATGCGCGTAGCCTCGATCATAAACGGGGTCCAGCGTGTAAACGGAGTCGCCGGATCATTGGCGTAGAAATCAACCCAGAACGTCGATGCCGGGTTGAGGCGGCAAGCTAGCGCGTCGGGCGGGGTCGGGCTGTTGGTCGAGGCGACACGGAGATTGAGGATTCCCTTGTTTTGGGAGACGTAGGCGTAGCCTTTCTGCACCACGTAATCGCTCCAGGCGAAGTCGCCGTTGAACTCGCTGCGCGTCCCGGAAGAGCCGGCGACGACGAGTTTTCCATTCCATTGGTCTGGCAGGCGGATCAGGATTCGCGCCTCGCCCGCGGGATCGTCGGCGATGCGAGCATCAAGCTGCAGCCCCGGCACCTTCTTGGTTATCGGCGTGCGGTTGGGCGGGCTGGGCGATATCACGCTGCGATCGGTCTGCGGGGTAAACGCGTATGCGGGAAGGCCCGCCAGCGAATTGTCGGCCGGCGTCGTGTTGGGGTTGGCGGTAGTAAGATCCGAACTCTCAAAGCACGTCGTATCGGCGGCATTCAGGATTTGATGCCCGAGTCGCGCCAACAGCTGGTCGCACCGGGGCCCGGCTATGGCCGAACCGCTGCCAGCGATAGCCGCACTCAATGCGAGCACAACAATCCAGGACGCCCGAGAGCGGTTCGGCATGTTCTAATCCCCCCTTTGATCAAAGCTTCATCGCTTCTGGGCCGGCGGCCGATTGTTTGGTGTGGCGACAGCCACGTCAATAGTTTCTCCCGATCAGGAAGCGCTGCAAAACTTTTGCGCGGAGGGAGCGATGCGCCGAGTCCTGACGACGCCGACATCCTCGGCATCCCGCTCGATTTCACCGCCAAGCCGGTTATCGCGCCGCCCGTCAAACCGCGCGGGACGATCCGGATAAATGCCGTTTACCCGACCGCGACGGTCTCGAAATCACCCTCCCTCGCGTCGAGGGTCAGCGCGGCGCGGTTAGTCCCATCTGCCAAAAATCAGCTTCGAGCCGCGTTGCTGCCGCAAAATGCCCGGCGAGCATCGCAAAGCGCCCCTCGCCGCCACGCCGCGCGAATTGCTCTTCGAGCGCGGCTTTGGCCTCACGAGCAAGATCCTGATATTCCGCCCCCGAATACATCTCGAGCCACTCTCGGTAAGGATTGCCGTCGAGCTTTGTTGCGCGGTCGGCAATCCGCTCCGCAGCGATCACCGCGTAGCCGATAACGCACGGTGCGAGTGCAGTTTCGAGATCGAGCCGGTCGCCGGCCAGTCCGCGGTCGAGTACAAAGCGGGTATAGGCGATCGTCGCCAGTTCCTCCGGCTCGGCCGCCATCGCCGCTTCCGACAGACCCCAGCCGCGGCAATAATCGATATGAAGCCCGATCTCGACATCGAGGGTTGCGCCAACCAGGCGCTGCGCCCGGCGCATCTCAGCGAGGGTGTCGGATTTGTAGACCGCAAGCCCCCAGGCGCGCGCGAAATGGAGCAGAAACAGGTAATCCTGGATCAAATAGCGTCGAAAACACGCCTCCGGCAATTGCCCCGATGCCAGCAGCGTGACGAAGTCGTGTCTAGTGTAGGCGCGCCATTGCTCCACCGCCGCCGCCGCCAGGCGCGAAAACAGCCCCTCTGCCATCTGGCCGGCGCCGCTTCAGCCGAGCAACAGGTTGCGGGTCGCGGCGGGCAGCCGGACGGTCAGCCCATCGAGTTCCTCGGTCATGATGATTTGGCAGCCGAGGCGGGACGTCGTCGTGAGATTGAAGGCGAGGTCGAGCATATCCTCCTCGTCCTCCGTAGCGTCATTCAGGACTTCGTACCACTCGGGATCGACGATCACATGGCAGGTCGAGCAGGCGAGTGAGCCTTCGCAGGCGCCTTCGATATCGATACGGTGGCGGTGGGCGACTTCAAGCACCGACAAACCGAGCGGGGCATCGACGCTGCGCGCCGTGCCATCACGCTCGATAAAAACTATTTTCGGCATCACGCTGGCCGGCTATCGGCCCGTGGCGCCAGATCCTCGGCAAGCATTGCGGCGGCCAATGCCGGCGGCGTCTGTGCCGCTAGATCGCTGGCGGATATCAGACGCAGAACATCAAGCCCCGCCGCTTCCGCCGCAGTAACGATGGTTACCGCGTTGGCCTCGGATGCTGACCGCGGGACGGCGATGACCGCATGGGTTACCGGCCTGGCCAGTGCTCGTTCGGCGCGCAGCCGCGCTGCTTCGAACAGCCGCTGCCATTGCTCAAATGTGGCTCCGTCAGCCGGTACGACTAAGTCGGTTTCAAATCCCTCCCGATCCGCCACGATAGTCGCGTTGCCGCCGACCGACATCGCGACCTCGGCGAGTTCGCCTGTCGCATCGATGCCGATCGCGGCGCCCGGTGCGTCCGGATCGGTCGGGCCGCCTTCCGGTTCCTCGATCTGGAATAACTTCATCCGAACCGGCCTTGTTCAATCTGCGGTAATTATCCGCTTCGCTCGGCGGTGATATCCCTGGACTGGATCAGATTCAGACGTGAAATGACTCGCCGCAGCCGCACCGGCCCTTTTCGTTCGGGTTGCGGAAGGTAAAGCCGGTCTGCAGCTTTTCTTCAACGTAGTCCATCTCGGTGCCGAGAATAAACATGACCGCCTTTGGATCGATCAGCACGGTCACCCCTTTATCCTCGACAATCTCGTCGAATTTGCCTTTTTCATCGGCATATTCGAGAGTGTAGCTGAGCCCGGAACAACCGCGCGACCGCACGCCAACCCTGACCCCGACCGATGGCTTGCCACGGCCGGCAAGCAGCGCCTGGATCCGCTGCGCTGCGGCTTCGGTTACCGTGAGCGCCTGCTTTTTTGCCCGCATGCGTTTCTCCGATTACGAATCTTCAATCTTTATGTAGGGTCGCCGACGCTCCGACGCACCCCGGCATCGTCCTTGACGCGGGCGGCCGCGGCGGCCAGTGCGTCAACCGCAAAATCGACCTCTGCCGCGGTGTTGAAGCGGCCGATCCCGATACGGATCGCCGAATTCGCCACCGAATCGGGTAAGCCGAGGGCGCGCAGCACGTAGGAAGGCTCCACCTTGGCGGAGGTGCAGGCCGAGCCGGTCGAGATCGCGATCGCCGGGCAGGCCTCGATCAAAGCCGGGGCCTCGATACCGGGAAAGCCCAGGTTGAGATTGCCCGGGAGACGCTGCTCGGCGTCGCCATTGAGGGTGAGCCCGGGAACCCGACGCGACAAGCCCTGGTATAGCCGGTCGCGCAATCGGCGCAGACGCCGTGCTTCGTCGGGCATCTCTTGTGCGGCGATCCCAGCGGCGCAGCCAAGCCCGACGCACAGCGGCGTCGGCAGCGTGCCGGAGCGCAGGCCGCGCTCCTGACCGCCGCCATCGATCAATGGCAGCAGCCGGACGCGGGGACGGCGGCGGACGTAGAGCACGCCAATCCCTTTTGGGCCATAGAACTTGTGGCCGGAAATCGACATCAAATCGATGTGCATCGCTTCGACATCAAGTGCGATCTTGCCAGCCGCCTGCGCCGCATCGGTGTGAAACAACACGCCGCGGGATCGGCACAAGGCGCCGATCTCGGCCAGCGGCTGAATGACGCCGATTTCGTTATGCGCCGCCAAAACCGAGACCAACAGGGTGCGCGCGGTCAGCGCGGCTTCCAGTTTGTCGAGCGCTACGAGGCCGTTGGGCTCGACGGGTAGGTAGGTTACCGAAAAGCCTTCGCGCTCCAATTGCGCGCAGCTTTCGAGCACGCATTTGTGCTCGGTCGTCAAGGTTACGATGTGGTCGCGGGTGCGGCCCGCCGGAGAATAGGCGCGGGAAAAGTGGGCGGCACCCTTGATCGCGAGGTTGTTGGCTTCGGTCGCCCCCGAAGTGAAAACGATCTCGCGCGGGTCGGCGTGGATCAGCGCGGCGATCTCGGCGCGCGCCTCCTCGACGGCTTCCGCCGCGACATGACCGTAGCTGTGGCTGGTGCTGTGCGGATTGCCAAAATGCTCGGTAAAATACGGCAGCATCGCCTCGAGCACGCGGGGATCGACCCGCGTCGTCGCCTGATTGTCGAAATAAATCGGCGGGGTGTTTGCGCTGACATATATCGTGGCGGATGAACTCATGCGGCGCGCGCCTCCTGGGCAAAGCCGCGCCGGCGGCGGTAAAGCGCGGTCCACGATCGGATAAATCGGTCGATCTCGTCCTCAGTGGTGCTCCAGCCCAGGCTGACGCGGATCGTCGATGAAGCAACCCCGCCTGGTAGATCCATCGCCGCCAATACATGGCTCGCGCCAACTTTCCCGGATGAGCAGGCGGCGCCAGCGCTGACCATGATCCCGTCGAGGTCGAGGGCTATGACCTGGGTTTCGGCCGAAATACCGGGCATCGCAATCGCCGCGGTGTTTGGCAACCGCGGAACGTCGCCGCCAATGACGATCACCTCGGGCGCCGCGGCGATGATTTCCGCTTCGAGCGCGTCGCGTAGTTTGCGGACGTGCTCGTACACCGCGATCTCCGCCTGAGCGGCCTTGGCAGCGGCGGCGAAACCCACAATGCCTGATATGTTCTCGGTGCCGGCGCGGCGCCCGCGCTCCTGTCCGCCGCCGCAAAACATCGGGGTCAGCTCCACACCCGGCGCCAGAACGAGTGCGCCGACCCCCGGCGGGCCCCCGAGCTTGTGGGCAGACAAGGTCAGCAGGTCAGCACCGATATCGGCCACATCGAGCGAGAGTTTGCCGGCGGCTTGGACGGCGTCGCAGTGAAACAGTGCGCCATGCGCGCGCGCTAGTGCGGCGATCTCGCCGACCGGCTGGATGACGCCAGTCTCGTTATTGGCGAGCATTACCGAGACCAGCGCCGCCCGATCATCGCTGGCCAGCATGTTCGCCAATGCATCTAATTTCACAAGGCCGTCGCGAGTGACCGGGATCCGTTCGGCTTCGGGTTGGGCGCGCAACACCGAATCGTGCTCTACCGCCGATGTCAAGATCCGTTCCCGACCGGCGCCACGAAGCGCCAGGTGGTTAGCCTCGGTGCCGCCGCTGCCGAACACAACACCTTCCGGCGTTGCCCCGATCATCGCTGCGACAGCGGCCCGGCTGTCCTCAACCATCCGCCGCGCGGCGCGGCCCCAGCGATGGACCGAGGAGGGGTTGCCGCATCCCTCCAGCGCCGCGGTGATCGCGGAGATCGCCTCGGGGCGAAGCGGCGCTGTCGCATTCCAATCGAGATAGGCGCCGGTCCGAGACCCGCTTCGACCGGTCATTGACCTTCCGTCAAAGCCCCGGCGGCCAGCAGGTTCGCGCAATGCAGCCGCCCGCTGGTGCCAAGTACGCGCCGCTCGCAAACATCGGCGAGCGAGACCGAGCTGAGGTAGAGGTGAATGTGGTTGCCCAATTCCTCCCAAAGATCGTGTGTCATGCACCGGGTGCGATTGCCACGGCAGCCGACCGGGGCGCCAGGGGCGCAGCGGGTCGCACGAATTGGCTCGTCGACTGCTACGATGATGTCGGCAATGCGAATATCGCCGCGGTCATGGCCGAGCAGATAGCCGCCGCCGGGCCCGCGAACGCTTTTGACCAGCCCGCTCTTGCGCAGCATCGCGAAGAGCTGTTCCAGATAGGACAGAGAAATCTCCTGGCGCTCGGCAATCTCGGCGAGAGCCACCGGCCCGCGACCACTGTGCTGCGCGAGATCGACCATAGCCATTACGGCGTAGCGGCCTTTGGTGCTGAGCCTCACCCGGCAATCCTCACGAGGCGCGCGCTCCGCCCTCATCCGGGTGATTGCGCCCGGACGCCACCAGCCGCAGCGCCGGCGCTTCGCCCGGCAGCGGACGCTCGGCGGCCTCTGCCGTCTGCAGAATCTGTTCGAGTTCGTTGACCCGGGCCCGCAGGCCGGTCACTTCATCAATCAGGCCGTTGAGCGCGCGGGCGATCGGGTCGGGAATGTCGCCACAAATCGCATATGGCTGAAAAGCCGGATGGGCCTCGACCACGCCACTGCCCCGGGTTACCTGCCGCGCTGGGTTGCCGACCATCGTGGCGCCGTCAGGGACTTCGCGCAACACGACCGCGGCGGCCCCGATACGGGCGCCGTCGCCGACGCGAAACGGTCCCAATATCTGCGCCCCGGAACCGACAATGACGCCGTTGCCCAAGCTCGGATGGCGCTTTTGACCGCGAATAAGCGAGGTTCCGCCCAGCGTTACCCCCTGATATAGTGTGCAATCGTCACCGATTTCGGCGGTCTCGCCGATCACCACGCCCATGCCGTGATCGATGAACACCCGTCTGCCGATGCGCGCACCCGGGTGAATTTCGATGCCGGTCAGAACACGTCCGAGATGCGAGACGAACCGGCCGGCGAGCAGCCATCCCCGGTTCCAGAGCCCGTGCGCGATACGGTGGTAGAACAGCGCGTGAAAGCCCGGATAACAGAGCACGACTTCAAGCCGCGATCGGGCTGCGGGATCGCGCGCCAGTGTCGCGTCAATTTCTTCGCGCAGGTTCTTCCACAGCATCGGTATCACTATATTAATATGGCAGCGGCCAATCGCCGGCACCCGTCGAGCGAGGCTGCAACCGAGCATATAATTGTCCGACAAAAATGATCAAGAATTGCGGGCATAGACGAAGGGCGTCGGGTTGCAAATCGCCGATTCACACGCTCGGGTTTCACTGGAATTGTCATGCCTGAGGTAATCATCAACGGGCCGGAAGGCCGGATCGAAGCACGTTATCATCACGCCCGCGACCCCAACGCCGGAATGGCGCTCGTGCTGCATCCGCACCCGCAGCACGGCGGGACGATGAACAACAAGCTGGTCTACGCGCTCTACCAGATATTTGTACGCCAAGGCTTTTCGACGCTGCGCTTCAATTTTCGCGGCGTCGGACGCAGCCAGGGCAGCTTTGATCGCGGCGAGGGCGAATTGTCGGATGCCGCCTCGGCGCTCGATTGGCTGCAGACCTACAATCCGAACGCCGGGACGTGCTGGGTTGCCGGATTCTCCTTTGGCGCTTGGATTGGCATGCAGCTGCTGATGCGGCGGCCCGAGATCGAGAGCTTTGTCGCAGTAGCGCCCCCCGCAAACATGTACGACTTCACGTTTCTTGCGCCATGCCCGTCCTCGGGCCTGATCCTGCAGGGGGATCAGGACACGGTGGTGCCGGTCGAATCGGTCCAGAAGCTCGTCACCAAGCTATCGCATCAGCGCGACATCAAGATCGATTTTCGCAAGATTCCTGGCGCCGATCACTACTTCGCGGATCAGCTCGACACCATCACGGCCCATGTTGATGGGTATATTCGTGACCATGCGCGGCGCGGGGGCCGCGCCGTCGTCACTCCGCAAGGCCGCGGCGTCCGCTAAACAAGCCGTGGGATATCCTAGTCGGCGAAGGGGTCGCGGACCAGGACGGTGTCCCCGCGCTCCGGGCTCGTCGATAGGAGCGCCACCGGCGCGCCGATCAGCTCTTCGAGCCGGCGGATGTATTTGATTGCAGTCGCCGGGAGATCGGCCCAAGAGCGCGCTCCGCGCGTGCTTTCACGCCAGCCCTCCGCGGTTTCGTAGATCGGCTCGATTTCCGCCTGCGCCGAGGTTCCGCTCGGCAGATGGTCGTAAATCATCGATCCGCGGCGGTAGCCGGTGCAGATTTTGACCTCCTCGAACCCGTCGAGGACATCGAGTTTGGTCAAGGCGATGCCGTCGATGCCGCCCAGCCTGATGGCTTGGCGGACCATGACCGCATCAAACCAGCCACAACGCCGCGGCCGGCCGGTGACGACGCCAAATTCGCGCCCGCGCTCGCCGAGGATACGTCCGGTCTCGTCCGACAGCTCGGTCGGAAACGGGCCACTGCCGACCCGGGTCGTGTAAGCTTTGGTGATACCGAGGACATAGCCCACCGCACTCGGGCCGATGCCCGACCCTGCCGCTGCCTGGCCCGCTAGGGTGTTTGACGAGGTCACGAACGGGTAGGTGCCGTGATCGACATCGAGCATCGCTCCTTGAGCACCCTCAAACAGGATGCGCCGGCCCTTGCGCCTTGCCTCGTCGAGCAGCTGCCACACCGCGGCGGCGTAAGGCAGAATTCGGGGTGCCACGGCGCGCAGCTTGGCAATCAGCTCACCGCGGTCGATCTCCGGCTGGTCGAGACCGCGCAGTAGCGCGTTGTGATGCAGGAGCAGTGGTTCAAGCCGAGCTTCCAAGGCCGAGAAGTCGGCGAGATCACAAACCCGCAGCGCCCGGCGGCCGACCTTGTCCTCATAGGCCGGACCGATGCCGCGGCCGGTCGTGCCAATCCGCTGCATCCCGCTGTGTGCCTCGCGAGCGCGGTCGAGCGCGCCATGCGATGGCAGGATCAGTGCGGCGTTGTCCGCAAGTTTCAGGTTTTCCGGCGTGACCTCGACGCCTTTTTTGCCGATCGCATCAATCTCATCGACAAGCGCCCAAGGATCGACAACGACCCCGTTGCCGATGATCGACAATTTGCCCGGTCGAACGACTCCCGACGGAAGCAGGCTGAGCTTGTACTCGACATTGCCGATGACGAGTGTGTGTCCGGCGTTGTGGCCGCCTTGAAACCGGACCACGATTTCGGCGCGCTCCGACAGCCAGTCGACAATTTTTCCTTTTCCTTCATCACCCCATTGGGCGCCGACGACGGCGACATTTGCCATGCGGTCTCTCCTTAGCCGATGGCTCTCGGCGCATCGTGCTCAAGCACGTGCGAACACCCCAAGCGCCGCCCCTCTTCACGCCAATCCAAGGCGCGTTCGAGGGCGGCAACGGTGATCCAACCTTGTTGGCGGAGTTCGGCGGCGCGCGTGGGCGCGGTGCCAGTCGGCAGCAGCAAGCGGTGTTGCCCGACAATATCGGGCAAAGTTCTCAAGATCGCATCGGTATCAAGCGTAAAGCCGGTCGCGGGCGCGGGCATCGCCGGGTCGCCCGCCTGATAGCGTCCGCCGCGGCCCAATTCGCCGCTCGACCCGTTGAACGCGCTGCCACCACCAAAAAATGTAAAACTGATCCCGGTATGGTACTCGAAGCCGCGGTTTTCGACCGGATCGACCGTCACTTTGAGGTTCGGAGCGGCGTCCCGAAGGCCGTCGAGCACGGCGCCGAGCCGTACCCGCTCGGCTTTTGCCTGCGGCGGCAAATCGAGGCAATCGAGCGCGGCCAAAGCCGCATCGGCCGGGCCTGCTGCCGCCAGCAACCGGCCAAGCAATTCGCCTGCCGGTCCAGGGGTTGTCGCGACCGCAGCGGCGTCCTTGTGATCGAGCGCCGCGCGCAACGTCGCGGCGCGCGCGCCGGAAATGCCGAACGCTTCAGCAACGGCCGGAACCAAGGTCGGGAGGGTTATATCGACCGATAAGTGGCGCACCCCGAGCGCGGTCAATCCTTCGCCCGCCACTGCGATCGCCTCGACATCCGCAGCCGACGCGGCGGAGCCGATCAGCTCGGCGCCGACCTGCCCGATCTGGCGCTCGGGTCTAATCTCGGAACCTTTGACCCGCAAAACCTGCCCGGCATAGCTCAAACGCAGTGGCCGCGCGGCATTGCCAAGACGGGTCGCGGCGATGCGGGCAATCTGCGGCGTCATATCGGCGCGCACCCCGATCATGCGATGCGACCCCGGATCCATCATTCGAAAGGTCGCGGCCGCCATGGCAGCGCCCGCGCCCGCAAACAAGGTCTCCTCGAATTCGACGAGCGGCGGTTTCACACGCTCGTAGCCGTGCCGCCCGAGCGTTGCCATTAATTGGGCGACCACCCGCGCTTCGATCTCCGCTTCGGGCGGCAGCAGATCGCGCATGCCTGATGGCAGCAAGGCGGGATGCGGGGCGTCGTTCATCGGCTCAATCTGCACCAGCCCGTTGCCGAGCGCACGGGGAAAGCGGCGGTCAAGCAGGCTCGCCTACTTTGGTTTAGAACCGCAAAGACTTGACCTGGATCACGTTCGGCAGGCCGCGCACCGCGTCGAGAATTTCCGGCGACAGCGGCTGATCGACCTCGACGAGGCAAATCGCGTCCCGCCCGGGAGCGCTGCGCCCGAGGTGGAAGGTGGCGATGTTGACCGAGGCCGCTGCCATTGTCTGACCGAGCGCGCCGATAAATCCCGGCTTGTCGAGGTTGCGCACGAACAGCATGTTGCCACCCAGTTCAGCCTCGAGCGGTATGCCCTCGACTGAGATCAGCCGCGGCTTGTCGCCGCCAAACAGGGTGCCGCTGACCTCGCGCTGGCGGCGCTCTGATGGCGGGCCATTTGGGGTCACGACGACACGGATCAGGGTCTGATAGTCGCCGGGTTCGGCGCGCCGGGTCTCGCTGACGCGGATGTCGCGGTCGCGGCAAATTACAGGCGCGTTGACCATGTTGACGCTGGCGAGCTGCGGCGCCAACAGCGCGGTCAACAGGATCGCGGTCAACGGCTTGACGTTGAGATCGGCGATCGCCCCCTCGTACTCGACCGACACCGCAGTGATACCAGTCTCGGTCAGCTGGCCGGCAAAGCTGCCGAGCTGCTCGGCAAGCGTAATGTACGGTCTGATGCGCTTTGCCTCTTCCGCGGTCAGCGACGGGACATTGACGGCGT
Source organism: uncultured Alphaproteobacteria bacterium (assembly GCA_963777435.1). Lineage (GTDB taxonomy): Bacteria > Pseudomonadota > Alphaproteobacteria > ATCC43930 > CGMCC-115725 > AP-15. The sequence goes on along the minus strand of CAVZQT010000001.1, from coordinate 530,808 downwards.
TGGAGACCGCGCCGGTCAGCAAATAGTCCGCCATTTGCTCGGCGATCTGCACCGCGACATTTTCCTGCGCCTCGGTTGTGGCGGCGCCGAGATGCGGTGTCGCAACGACATTGTCGCGGCCAAAGAGCGGATTTTTGCGCGCCGGCTCCTCGACAAAGACGTCGATTGCCGCACCCGCGACATGACCGCTGTCGAGTGCGGCGGCGAGGTCATCCTCGACCACAAGCCCACCGCGTGCGCAATTTACGATCCGCACCCCGCGCTTCATCTTGGCGATAGCGGCGGCGTCAACGATGTTTCGGGTCGCATCGGTCAAGGGCGTGTGCAATGTGACAAAATCGGCGCGCTCCAGGAGATCATCCAGGTTCACCTTCTCGACACCAAGGTCGACAGCACGCTCGGCCGACAGAAACGGGTCGTAGGCGAGCACCCTCATGCGCAACCCGAGAGCCCGCACGGCAACACTGGCGCCGACATTGCCGCAGCCAATAACGCCCAGCGTTTTGCCGGTCAGCTCGACACCCATAAAGCGCGACTTTTCCCATTTGCCGGCTTGTGTCGAACGGTCTGCCGCCGGGATCTCGCGGCATAATGCGAACAGCATCGCGATCGCGTGCTCGGCGGCGGTGGTCGAGTTGCCATAAGGCGTGTTCATCACGACAATGCCGCGCTGGGTAGCCGCGGCGACATCGATATTGTCGACCCCGATACCGGCGCGGCCGATGATTTTGAGTTCCGAAGCGCGGGCGAGGAGCTCGGCGGTGACCTTGGTTGCCGACCGCACCGCCAGCCCGTCATAGCCGGAAATCTTGGTCTTCAGCTCCTCGGCGGTGATGCCGGGCAACATGTCGACCTCGATCCCGCGCGCTGCCAAAATCTCCGCCGCGCGCGGGCTCAGATCATCGGAAATCAAAACTTTGGGCATTCATCCACACCTTCGACATCGATCGTGCAATTCAAATTCACCACAGAGGCAGCGAGCAGAGACAGTAATTGGACTAGTTAGCTTCACGTCGCGACTTCGACGAGCAACTCTCTGTCTCGCTGCCTCGTTGTGGGTTCACGCGGCTTTTGCCGCCGAGCGCTGCTCGTCCCAAGCCCAGTCGAGCCAAGGCATCAGCGCTTCCACATCATCCGCCTCGACGGTGGCGCCGGTCCAGATCCGGATACCGGGTGGCGACGCGCGGTGACTGGCGATGTCGTAGGCCGCTTGCTCTTTCTCGAGCCGCGCTGTCATTGTTCGCACGGTCTGAAAGCGATCCTCAGGCGACAGCGCATTGAACCAAGGCTCGACGATCTTTAGCTGCGGCGAAGTGCAGGAAATTGTCGCCGGGTCTTCCGCCAGGAACTCGATCCACGGAGTTCGGCGCGCCCAAGCGGCAACAACCGACAGGTTTTGTTCGGAGCGCGCGATCAGACCCTCAAGCCCGCCGACCGACTCCGCCCATTTAACCGAGTCGAGCGCGTCCTCGACGCACAACATCGACGGCGTGTTGATCGTCTCGCCCTGAAAGACTCCCTTGATCAATTTACCTTTCGACGTCAACCGGAAGAGTTTCGGCAACGGCCAGGTCGGGGTGTAGCTTTCGAGCCGCTCGACCGCGCGCGGCGACAATGCCAGCATGCCGTGCGCCGCCTCGCCGCCCAGCGCCTTCTGCCAGGACCAGGTCACGACGTCGAGTTTGTCCCAGGGCAGGCGCATCGCGAACACGGCGGACGTCGCGTCGCAAATCGTGAGCCCCTCGCGATCCGCGGCAATCCACTCGCCGTCAGGCACCCGAACCCCCGATGTCGTGCCGTTCCACGGAAACACCACGTCACGCGCCCAGTCGACTTGGCGCAGATCGGGGAGCCGGCCGTAAGGGGCATGCAGCACCCTGACGTCTGGCAGCTTCAGCTGTTTGACATCCTCGACCCAGCCCTCGCCAAAATTCTCCCAGGCGAGCATGTCGACACCGCGGGCGCCCAACAGCGACCACATCGCGATCTCGATCGCACCGGTATCCGATCCGGCGACAATGCCGACCTGCCAATCGGCCGGGACGCCGAGGATCGCGCGCGAGCGGTCGACGACCTCGACGATCCGCGCCTTGCCGATCCCCGAGCGATGCGAGCGTCCGACCAGCGCGGACTCCAAGGCCACCGCCGACCAGCCTGGCCGCTTGGCGCAAGGCCCGGAGGAAAAACAGGGGTTACGCGGGCGCCGCGTCGGCTTCATCGCGCCAATCCTCGCTTGCAAGACGACCCATCAGCGAGCCGTTTCCCCCGCGCAACTTATGGACGGGTACCGGCATCGTCAATGCGGCGCTGCAGCATTTACCTTGATGGTTCAGCCTTTGCTGCGGCTGGCCGCGAAGGCTTCCCAGCCGGCTCGGCGCAAATGACATGCGGGGCAGTCACCGCAACCATAACCCCATTCGTGGTAATGGCTGCGGTCGCCGAGATAGCAGCTGTGGGTCTCGTCGCGGATCAGTTCGACCAACGCATCGCCGCCAAGATCGCGGGCCAATGCCCAGGTCGCCGCCTTATCGCGCCACATCAATGGGGTGTGGATCACAAATCGATGATCCATGCCGAGCGACAAGGTCGCCTGAAGCGCTTTCAGCGTGTCGTCGCGGCAATCTGGATACCCCGAGTAATCGGTCTCGCACATGCCGCCGATCAGATGCCGGAGCTCACGACGATAGCCAACCGCCGCCGCCAGGACAAAAAACATTAGATTGCGACCCGGGACAAAGGTGTTTGGCAAGCCGCTTTGATTAAAAGCTATTGCCCTTTCCTGGGTCAGCGCCGTGTCGCTGATTTGGCCGAGCACGCCGCAATCGATCAGGTGGTCGCGCCCGAGCCTCGCATTCCACTCGGGAAACTCGCGGCGCAGCCGGTCGATTACTGTGACCCGGCATTGAAGCTCGATCCGGTGCCGCTGGCCGTAATCGAAACCGATTGTCTCGATCGTGGTGAAACGCTCCAACGCCCAGGCAAGGCAGGTAGCCGAATCCTGGCCGCCCGAAAACAGCACGAGAGCTTTCTCGGATCGAGGCGAGGGGGGTCGAGCCGGGTCGGTCACCCTTCACGAGATAACGCGTGCATCAGTAACGATCAACCAGCCGTGCCACGACCTCCCAGAACGCACGGTCAGGCCTGGCGACCCGCAGGACGCTGACCGGGGGTTCGTGGTACCCGCCTTGGTTGACACTCCTCGGCACGCGGTCTACTTCACGAGTCCCAAAAAAAGGCGTGGACAACAAATGCCCGAACTGCCCTCGATGAGGTCCGCCGAGCGGCCGCTGTCGCCACACCTTCAGATCTATCGTTGGCAGCTCACTTCGGTAATGTCGATCATGCACCGCGCGACAGGCGTGGCGTTGAGCGCGGGTGCGGTATTGCTGGTGTGGTGGCTGGTTGCCGCCGCCACCGGTCCGGAAGCCTTTGCCGGGGTCCAGAATTTTCTCGGATCCTGGCTTGGGATCGTCATGCTGCTCGGCTGGACCGCGGCGTTGTTCTACCATTTGTGCAACGGCATTCGGCACCTGGTTTGGGATACCGGTCATGCGCTCGATCTCGGATCGACCTATACCGGCGGTTGGGTCGTCGTCGCGGCGACAGCAATCCTGACCGCGATCGCCTGGGCCGCCGGCATTTCGCACTGGGCCGGTTGAAATGGCGATGTCGCGAATGCGCGCCGCGCCGCCTGCGCGAATGCGCTCGCCGCTTGGTCGGGCGGTCGGTCTCGGATCGGCTAAAGAGGGAGTTGGGCATTGGATCGCGCAGCGCGTCACCGCGCTGGCGCTGGTGCCTCTGTGTCTATGGTTCGTGGCGGCTGTCATTCAGTTGGCCGGCGCGGATTACGACACCATGCAGGATTGGGTTGGCCGGCCATTACCAGCGACGGTTTTAGTTCTGCTGTTGATCGCTACCTTCTATCACGCGGCTCTCGGGCTGCAGGTCGTGATCGAGGATTATGTTCACGGCGAGCTCGCCCGGCTCGGGTTGGTGATCAGTGCGCGTCTGGCATGCATCGCTCTGGCGGTTGCCGGCGTCGTCGCCGTGCTTACTTTGGCGCTCGGAGCCGCCGATTGAGCTGACGCCGGTTCGAGTGCTGGCGTTTCGAGTACTGGAGGAGTTGGGCTATGCCCGCCGCTTATCCGATTACCGAACACACCTATGACGTCGTCGTCGTCGGCGCCGGCGGAGCAGGGTTGCGCGCGACGCTGGGCTGCACCGCGGCCGGGCTTAATACAGCGTGCATCAGCAAGGTGTTCCCGACGCGCAGTCACACCGTCGCGGCGCAAGGCGGGGTCGCCGCCGCTCTCGGCAACATGGAGGCCGATGATTGGCGCTGGCACATGTACGACACGGTCAAAGGCTCGGACTGGCTCGGCGACCAGGACGCGATCGAATACATGTGCAAGAACGCGATGCCGGCGGTGATCGAGCTTGAACATTTCGGGGTGCCGTTTTCGCGCACCGAAGCCGGACAGATTTATCAGCGGCCGTTCGGCGGTCACATGACGGATTACGGCGATGGCGATCCGGCGCGGCGGGCCTGCGCTGCCGCCGACCGCACCGGGCACGCGATCATCCACACGCTTTATCAGCAATGCCTAAAGAATAACGCACAGTTCTTTGTCGAGTATTTCGCACTCGACCTGATCATTGATGAAGAGGGCGCCTGCCGCGGCATCATGGCTTGGGATCTCGGCGATGGGACCTTGCATCGCTTCAAGGCGCATCTGGTGATTCTCGCGACCGGCGGTTATGGCCGCACTTTTTTCTCTTGCACCTCGGCCCACACCTGCACCGGCGACGGCAATGCGATGGTTTTGCGCGCCGGGTTGCCATTGCAGGACATGGAGTTTGTCCAGTTCCACCCGACCGGGATTTATGGCGCGGGCTGTCTGATCACCGAGGGCGCCCGCGGCGAAGGCGGCTACCTGACCAACAGCGAGGGCGTGCGGTTTATGGAAGGCTATGCGCCCCACGCCAAGGACCTGGCGTCGCGCGATGTCGTCAGCCGGGCGATGACGATCGAAATTCGCGAGGGGCGCGGCTGCGGACCGCAAAAGGACCACATCCTCTTACATTTGGAGCATTTGGCGCCCGACGTGCTGCATCTGCGGCTGCCCGGCATCACCGAAACCGCGCGGATTTTCGCCGGGGTCGACGTGACCCGAGAACCGATCCCGGTATTGCCGACCGTGCATTACAATATGGGAGGCATCCCGACCAACTATCACGGCGAGGTGCTGAACCCGACCGAGGACGACCCCGAGCGCGTCTTTCCCGGGCTGATGGCGATTGGCGAGGCGGCTTGCGTCTCGGTCCACGGCGCCAACCGGCTGGGCTGCAATTCGCTCCTCGACATCGTCGTCTTTGGCCGCGCGGCGGCTCACCGCGCCGTCGAACTGGTCAGTCCCGGCGCGCCGCAAAAACCGCTGCCGTCAGATGCGGGCGACGAGGCGATCGCTAGGCTCGACGCGGTGCGGCATGCGAAAGGGGGACGCAAGACCGGCGAGATCCGGCTCGATATGCAGCGCGTCATGCAGAATAATTGCGCCGTCTTCCGCACCGCCGAGGTGCTGCAGGAAGGCGTTAAAAAGATCGACGGTGTCGCCGGTAGCTTTGCCGAACTCGGCATCACCGACCGCTCGATGATTTGGAACAGCGATCTTGCCGAGGCGCTCGAGCTTGAAAACCTGCTGGAACAGGCGGTCGTAACGATGCATTCGGCCGCTAACCGCACCGAAAGCCGCGGCGCGCACGCCCGCGAGGACTATCCCGAGCGCGACGACGTCAATTGGCTCAAGCACACGATCGCTTGGCTCGACAGCGATGGCAAGGTCAAGACCGGCTGCCGTCCGGTGCACCTTTACACGCTGTCGAACGAGGTCCAGGTCTTCCCGCCCAAGGCCCGGGTTTATTGATTTATTCACCGCAGCCCAGGAAATGATTGCTCGGGGATGGTCGCAAAGCACGAATCCAACCGGGCAACCACCCGATATAGTATAGAGGACGAGCGCACGCGGATTGCGCTTGCCTGAGTTGCCAAATCCGAAAAACAACAACTCATCGCAAGGACCGGGCGATAGCCCCGTACCGAGGAAATAATGGCCGAATTCACCCTGCCCGCAAATTCGAAGCCCGGCGTCGGCAAGACCGTCACCGCGCCCCCCGAAGCAAAACGGGTGCGCGACTTCAAGATCTATCGATGGAACCCCGACGACAGCAAAAACCCGGTCATTGACAGCTTTGCGATCGATCTCGACCAGTGCGGCCCGATGGTTCTCGACGCGTTGATCAAGATCAAGAACGAGATCGACACGACCCTGACGTTTCGCCGCTCGTGCCGCGAGGGGATTTGCGGCTCGTGTGCGATGAATATCGACGGTGTGAACACCCTCGCCTGCCTCAAGGCGATCGAGGACATTCGCGGACCGGTGCAGATTTACCCGCTGCCGCATATGCCGGTGATCAAGGATCTGGTCCCCGATCTGACGCATATCTACGCGCAATACCGCTCGGTCGAACCGTGGCTCAAGACCGCGAGCCCGGCGCCGCCCGACCGCGAATTTCCGCAATCCGTCGAGGAGCGCGAACATCTCGACGGGTTGTGGGAATGCATCTTGTGCTTTTGCTGCTCGACCGCCTGTCCGAGTTACTGGTGGAGCGGCGAGCGTTATTTGGGGCCGGCAGTCCTGCTGCAGGCCTATCGCTGGATCGCCGACAGCCGGGACGAGGCAACCGGCGACCGGCTCGACGCGCTCGAGGACCCGTTCCGGCTCTACCGTTGTCACACGATAATGAACTGCACCCGCACCTGCCCCAAAGGGCTGAACCCGGCGAAAGCGATCGCCGAGATCAAGAAGCTGATCCTATTGCGACGCTGACCGGCGACTGAGATCGCCAAATGGCGGGGCTGAGTTCGCTGATGATCGCCAGACGAGTTGCGGCCCTTTTTTGCGTCGCCGTTGCCGCCGGCTGCGTCATTTGGCAGGCGGGAGCAGCGGCCGAACCCCGCTTTGCCAACTGGCATCACCCGATTATCGTTCAGCCGGCAGCCCAGACGACCCAATGGAAAGTTTACCATGATCCAAAATTCGGGATCGAATTCTCCTACCCCAACAATATGAGGATTGTCGGCGGCTGTCTTGGCGAAAAGAATTGCGTGGCGATGGTCGGCAAGGCCGCGCGGCCTGATGACTATCTTCTTGCCTTTGAAGTATTCGACGGGGCGCTTGAGACGGTTGCTGTCGATCAAGCGGTGTTCCAAAAAGAAGGAGACCACTGGATCGCCAAGGGACGCAACGCGACCCACCCGGCCGAACCGATCTCCGGACCGGGCTGGCGCGGGTTAAAGGCCGTCGTCGATTGCGGCATTTCAGACAGCGGCGGATTTCATGGCGGCGCCGGTGAATGCCTTTGGGTGGTGATGAGCGATGGCAAACACTCGGTTGTGGCCGATACCCAAGGCACTGCGCCAATCAATCAGGATCTACTGCGCTCGATTGAGACCCTGCGCTTTATCCAGCACTAGGTAATGCCATAGAGTCTGCTGGTTGTTCGAGGTCGGGAGATACGCACATAGCCGTTGACGTTGAAGATGCTCTCAATCGTATCAAGCCGATTATTGTTCGTTCGCTAAAAAATTACACGGATGCGATCCGCCAAGGCGGCCACTTGTTCGAGCAGGCCGGGATTACGACACCGCTGCGAATGGCGCATTTTTTGGCGCAGGCTCTTCACGAAACCGGCCGATTTACGGTCTTGCGCGAGAAGATGAATTATTCGGAAGAACAATTAACCAAGATCTTTGGTATCGGCCACCATTCGGCCGCAGTAAGTCATGACGAAGCGTTCGATCTTGCGCATCACCCGGAGCGGATTGCCGAGCGCGTCTATGGCTCGGGAAATCCGCACAAGGCGCGCGAACTCGGCAACACCGAGCCGGGCGACGGCTTCCGCTATCGCGGCAACGGCATCCTGCAGATGACCGGGCGCGAGGCTCACCGCCGTATCGGCCAAGCGTGCGGAGTCGATTTTGAAGGGCACCCGGAACACGCGACCGCTCCCGAGCACGCGCTAAAACCCGCGCTGCAGGAATGGACCGAGGGCGGCTGCAACGATCTTGCGGACAAAAACAATATTCGTTCGATAACATTAAAGATAAATGGCGGGTTCAATGGCCTGCCCGAACGAAGAGTGCTCTTTAACAGGGTTCTTAGCCTGCTCCAACCCGGCGCCGAGCCGGATAAGGTCGGCCAGGCTGATGACGACATCATGTCATTACAGCGCAATCTTAATATCCTCGTTCCCAGACAGCCCCCTCTGGACGTCGATGGCCGCTTTGGGGCGAGCACCGAGCGCGCCGTCAAAGAATTTCAGGCGGCGGCCGGGATTGTGGCCGACGGCATTCCCGGCCCGGTCACCCTCGCCTCGATCAAGCTAAAGCTCGACGCCGTCCGCGCCGGTTAACTGCGAGCTCGTTGGTAACAGCTTCAGCTGCCCGCTTACCCGACGGTCGGCTCCTCCCAGACACAATTTCCGCGCCGAATTAAGGCCCCAAATTACGGCAACGTCTCGGAGCGGGTGTAGCGGCGCCAGGCGCTCATCTGGATTTGGGATGTGCGGCAATGGACGACCACCGGCTTCGTCTTTACGGCAAAGGCGCGGGCGATGCCGTCCCCGATCTCGTTCTCCTTGGCGATCGTGATGCCCTCGGCGCCAAAAGACCGCGCCCATTGCGCGAAATCGGGGTTGGTCAACCGCACCCCCTCCATCAGCGCCCGCTCGGGATAGCGGACATAGGAATGCATCCCGATCGTGCCGTACATATTGTTGTCGGAGATGATCATGATCGGGTTGGCGCCATATTGCATCGCCGTGGCGATCTCGTTGCCGGTCATCAATGCCCCGCCATCGCCGACAAAGGCGACGACCTGCGTGTTGGGCCGGCGCAACGCCGCCGCGACCGCCATTGGCATACCTGAACCCATCGCGCCCACCACCGAGGCGAGAAACACCTGGCCCTGGCGGAAGCCGATATAGCGATGGACAAAGCTGCCGAAATTGCCGGCATCGGTCGTGACCGTCGCATCAGGCGCCAGATGCTTGTCGACCTCGCAGACAATCGCGGCAAAATTGACGCCGTCCGAGGTCGGCTCCCATTCCTTTGACAGCAGGCGGCGATGGATCGCGTTGAGGCGGCTGACCCAGCCGCGACGCTTTTCCGAGTCGCTGGGCGCGCCGCGGCGCAACAATCCCCGGATCACCTCGTAGGGGCTGCACGGCAGGCCGAGATCGGGCCGCCACACCCGCCCGACTTCGTTGGGATCGGGCCAGACATGGACCAATGGCAATTGCGGCTTGGGTGCGCTGGGGAACGTGTATGATTGGCTGACCGAGTCGGTCAGGCGCTCGCCCAATGCCACCATCAGATCGGCGCGCTTCATCTCGCCCAGCAGATCGGGCGGCACCCGGATCCCCATATAGCCGCCGTAATTCGGGTGGGTCGCGTCGAACAATTGCGGCCGGCGATGGGTCGGGCTGATCGGCAATACCCATTGCTCGGCAAAGCGATTGAGGTCGGCTAAGACGGCGTTGTCATGCACCGCGTCGGCCAAGAGCGCGCCGCCGACCAGGATCAACGGCCGCTCGGCGGCCTCGAGCATGACCGCCAACCGATCGAGATCGTTGGGCCGCGGAGCCGCGACGACTCGCGGCCGCGCCGGGTCGACGGCGGTGTCGGTCTCGGCGTCGAACAGATCCTCGGGCAGGATCACCGCGACCGGACCCGGTGTCCCGCTTTCTGCCAAATGGAACGCGCGGGCGATCGCTTCGGAGGCCTGCTCGGGCTCGTTGACCTCGATGACCTCTTTCGTGACGTCCGACAGCAGCCGCGAATAATTCTGCTCCTGCAATGCCAGCCTGCCAAAATCCTTGCGCTCGACTTGCCCGACCAGCATCACGATCGGGGTCGCGTCGTGATAGGCCGAATGCAACGCCACCATCGCATTCGATAGACCCGGTCCGCGCGACACCATCGCCACCCCGGCGCGGTCGCGCAGCCGGCCGTCGGCGACCGCCATGTAGCCGGCGCCGCCCTCGTGGCGACAAACGATGACCCGGATCGAGTTCTTTTCGATCAAGGCGCTGGTCAGCCCGACATAACTTTCGCCTGGCACGCAATAGACCTGGTCGACATCATGGGCTTCGAGGCTCTCCGCCAACAGGCGGGCGACGGTCTGGGGCATCGGCTGCGTTCCCTATGCGAAAATGGCTTTAACACGCATAGCGAAAACCGGGCGGCCCCGAAAGGGGCGAAGAGCGCATGACGCGGTTGCCCGACACGCGCTAACCTGCCTTCGCCGTCGGCTAAAATGCGAAGGAGGGGAGACATGGCAAAGAAAGAAATGGCAAAGGGAGAAATCGCGGGGCAGCAAACATACGAGGCCGATTTTATCGTGATCGGCGCCGGGTCCGCCGGGTGTGCGGCCGCTGCCCGGCTCAGCGAGGATCCGGCGACGCGGGTGCTGTTGCTCGAGGCCGGCGGCGAGGACACCAATCGCTGGATCCATATCCCGCTTGGCTTCGGCAAGACCTTTGCCGATCCGTCGGTCAATTGGTGCTACGAGACCGAGCCCGATCCGGGCGCTGCCGACCGCCGGGTATTCTGGCCGCGCGGCAAGGTCCTGGGCGGCTCGTCCTCGATCAACGGCATGGTCTATATCCGCGGCCAGGCCGAGGATTTCGACCATTGGCGCCAGCTCGGCAATACCGGCTGGTCGTTCGACGACGTCTTGCCGTATTTCAAGCGCTCCGAGCATCAGGTGCGCGGCGCCGACGCCTATCACGGCACCGGTGGGCCGCTCTGCGTCTCCGATGTCCCCGACCATCATCCGATCTGCGAAGCCTTTATTGATGCCGCAACCTCGCTGGGTTTTCCGCGCAACGACGATTTCAACGGCGAGAAGCAGGACGGCGTCGGCTATCACCAGACCACAACCCGCAACGGCAAGCGCTGCTCGACGGCGGTCGGCTATCTGCGGCCGGCGATGACCCGCCCCAATCTGCGCGTCGTCACCAATGCGCTGACCGAAAAAATCACCTTTGACGGGCGGCGGGCGACTGGGGTCACCTTTCGCCATAACGGCGAGACCTGTACCGCGCGGGCGGCGAGCGAGGTGATCCTGTGCGGCGGGGCGGTCAATTCGCCGCAACTATTGCTGCTGTCCGGCGTCGGCAAAGCCGAGCATCTGGTGGCCCACGGCATCCCGGTATTGCACCATCTGCCGGGCGTCGGGCAGAGCCTGCAGGATCATTATTCCGCACCACTCAAATTCAAATGCGCATTGCCGATCACGGTCAACGACGTGATGCTGAGCAATCTCAAAAAGCTGAAGGCCGGACTGCAGTATTACACTTTCAAGAACGGGCCATTGGCGATGGGCACCTCACCGGTGGCGTTGTTTGCGCGCACCCGGCCGGAACTGGCGTCGGCCGACATCAAATGCTCGTGCTCGCCGTTCAGCGCCGACCGCCCGCAAGACGGGCTGCACCGCTGGTCGGGATTTACGATGATCGTCTATCAGCTGCGCCCTGAGAGCCGCGGCCGCATCGAATTGCGCACCGCCAACCCAGCCGATCCGCCGGCGGTTTACCCGAACTACCTGGCGACCCCGACCGACCAGCAGACGATCGTCGATGGGCTCAAGCTATTGCGCCGGCTCGCTGCGACGCCTGACATGCAGCGGTTTATTACGGCCGAGTTCCAGCCGGGACCGGCAATCGCATCCGACGAGCAGCTATTGGAGTACGCCCGGCAGCGCGGCGGCACCGTCTATCACCCGACCAGCACCTGCAAGATGGGCACCGACACGATGGCGGTGGTCGATCCCGAATTGCGGGTGCAAGGGCTTGGCGGCTTGCGCGTCGCCGACGCCTCGATCATGCCTACCGTGGTTTCCGGCAACACCAACGCCGCGACGATCATGATCGGCGAGCGCGTCGCCGACATGGCCCGCCAAAAAATGCGCATGGCGGCCTAGCCGGCGCCCCATCGGCCCCACACGGATCGGCTCCGGCGCCGGATACTGAGTTCGGATTTCCGCAAGCGGGATTCGGTGCTCGGCCCAGAGGTGCACCCGTCGTGAGGCGCCGCGGATAGCGGCCAAAAGGCTCAGTAACGGTCTCCCGCGGCGCGCGATCGAATTGGAACGACTGTTGCTGATCCTTTAAGCCGATTTTGTTTATCCAGTTCACGCTCTATAGCGTGTAGCAATTCCGCTGCCCGATAAGGCTTTTTAACTACAGTAGCGTCTATATCCTGCGAAATGCCTGCAGGGTCGGCGTACCCGGTAATGTAGATCACCGGCAGGTCGGGCTGACGCTCGCGCGCGGCGCGCACAAACTGCGTGCCGGACATAAGCGGCATTGCGTAGTCCACGATCACAAGATCAACTGGGATCCCCGCATCGAGAATCCGAAGCGCCTGCTCGCCACTTTCAGCTTGCTCCACATGGTAGCCGGAATGCCGCAAGATCTCCACGGCGAGCTGAAGTACGTCAGCATCGTCATCGACGACAAGAGCGGTTCCGCGTCGGGCAGGGACGCTGGTCGAACTACCAGGCGACTCTAAGCCCGCGCCTGTCGCGGGTGGCGCGCTACGCGGCAACCAGATTAGCACCGTCGTACCCGCACCGGGCGCGCTTTCGAGCCTGATCGCGCCGCCACATTGCTTGACGACACCGTAGACCTGAGACAACCCAAGTCCAGAACCCTTCCCAACGTCTTTCGTCGTGAAGAATGGGTCCATCGCCTTGGCCAGGACTTCCGGCGTCATTCCCTCGCCGGTGTCGCTAATTCGCAAACACACGTAATCCCCAGCTACGAGCTCCGATGGCAAGGTGCCGTCCCCTGCGAGGACGTTCCTCGTTTCGATTTGCAACGATCCCCCGAGAGGCATTGCATCGCGCGCGTTGATCGCGAGATTGAGGATCGCGAGTTCGAGTTGGGTTGGATCGGTAGACGCATGCCATAAATCGGCGGCGAGCCGTATCTCGACATTGACCAGTCCCCCGAGGCTGCGGCGGAGCAGATCGTCGAGACCTTGAATGAACTCATTTATGTCAACTGCGCCTGCCGCCAGACGCTGCTTTCTCGCATAGGCCAAGAGCTGTTGGATCAACATCGCGCCGCGTTCTGCTGCCCGGTTTGCAGTGTCAATGTAGCGGCGGGCCTTTCCGACGGGATAATGGGCAATGAGGGCATCAAGATTGCCGATGATCACGGTTAGCAGATTATTGAAATCGTGCGCGACACCACCCGTCAGCTGGCCAATCGCTTCCAGCTTCTGCGCATGGCGAAGCGCCTCCTCAGCCTTCATCTTCTCGGCTACCGCCTCGGCAATCCGCCGCTCCAGAGTCTCGTTCAATTCCCGCAGCGCCGCCTCACTCTCCTCCAGCCGCTGCGCCGCGAGTTTGCGGGCGGTGATGTCTAGCGCGACACCGATTACCCGGATGCATCGACCGTTTTGATCGAATACGCCACGGCCTTTCGCAGCGACCCAGCGGAGGATCGCATCCTCCTTTCCGACCGTGCGGTATTCTACATCATAAAGGGCGCGTTGCTCGGGATCGGCCGCGGCGGCAAAACATGCTGAAACTCGCTCTCGATCATCCGGGTGCAATCCGGCGTAAAAGTCCGCCATTGACACCGGGACCTCGGGCGAAATCCCGAACATCGCTTTGACCCGTGGTGGCCAAAACAACGTGTCCTCGATCACGTCCACGTCCCAAAGCCCGATTTCAGCTGCTTCGGTCGCGAGACGAAGCTGCTCTTCACTCCGGCGCAAAGCTGCTTCGAAATCCCGATCGAACGGTATTTCGAGCATTTGCGCTGCGGGATGCCGATCCTGCGCGGATGCCACGAGTGTCCTTCCGATTCGACAACGCTCAATCCTAATTTGAGTTAAGTTCGAGCATCGGATTCAAATTGTAAGCGAGTGCAACATTTTATCACTGGGGAGTGAAGGATTAGCTCGCTCAACCGTCAGGCGATACGGCGCGCCTTGACCGCTGCGGCTGATCCGGGCACAGCGGCCCGGCCCGAGATCGGTGATCGGGGTGCTTCACTCGCGCGCTTCCTTGTCCTCGAACCGAGGTTTTGTCGTTGATCGGCTGCATCGACTTGGGGGTGTCACTGTGTAAAAATGCCGCGCACCGTTTACGCGTGCAGGGAGGCAGCCGATGACCGAGAAGACCACACAGTCCGTCGCGAATTTGGGCTATCACGCCCACATCTATTACGACATGACAAAGACACGCGCTGTCGCCGAGCAGGTGTGCGCAGCACTGAGCGAGAAATTCGCCGTCGAGATCGAGGAATTCCGTGATGCGCCGCGCGGCCCGCACCCGATCTCCAATGCTTTGGTCATTTTTAAGCCGGAAGAGTTCGAGCGCGTTGTCCCGTATCTGATGCTGAACCGCGAGGGGCTCGACGTCTTGGTCCACCCGCTGACCACAGACGCGGTCGAGGACCACAGCGGTTATGCGATCTGGCTCGGCAACCCGGTCGAATTAAAGCTTCATACCCTGCCCCATGGCCGCGGCGGCCAGCTGCCGAGCGGCGTCACACCGTAGGCAGCGCGGCGGCTCGCCGCTTGCGGCAAGCGCGGCCGAGCTGGCGCGGTCCGACCTAGCGAGGTCGGTGGCCCGGCACAAGCTTAAGCTGGCGGGGTGAGGTCGCGGGCTGCTACGGTTCTTCAGCAATTTCTGAAGGGGACCACGCCGATGCCGCCGGAATTGACCGATCAAGCTCTCGACTATCTGCTGGCTCGCGCCGGGCTCAGCCTGACTTCAGCGCAAAAGGCCGACCTCAAATCAGTCTACCCGGCGGTGGCGGAGATGGCCGAGCGGGTGCGCAAACCGCGCGGCCGCATGGCCGAACTCGCCCACATCTACGACTTCGCCGACGAGGATTTGTGATGAATGCCGCCATCCCGACGATCGCCGAAGCCGGCCGGCTGATCGCCACGAAAGAGCTCTCGCCCGTCGAACTGACGCAGGCCTGTCTCGACCGCATCCATGCGCACGATGACCGGCTGCACGCGTTTATTCTTTTGACCGAGGATCGCGCATTGGCCGAGGCGCGCGCCGCCGAAGCCGCGGTCATGGCAAACGGGCCGATCGGTCCATTGCACGGCATCCCGATCGGGCTCAAGGACATCATCGACACCAAGGGTATCCGCACAACCTGTCAGTCGCGCATCCTCGCCGACAATGTGCCGAATACCGATGCCGCCTGCGCCGAAAAGCTCGCCGCCGCCGGCACCGTGCTGATCGGCAAAACGACGACGCATGAATTCGCCGATGGCGGGCCGTCTTTCGATGTGCCGTGGCCGCCGGCGCGCAACCCGTGGAACCCCGATCATTTCACCGCCGGCAGCAGCAGCGGCACCGGCGCGGGTGTCGCCGCCGGGCTGATCCTCGGCGGCATCGGCACCGACACCGGCGGCTCGATCCGCGGCCCCGCGGCACTCTGCGGCATCGCCGGGATCAAGCCGACCTACGGCCTCGTCAGCCGCGCCGGGGTGGCGCCCGCCGCCTTCAGCCTCGACCATATCGGGCCGATGGCATGGACTGCAGAGGATTGCGCGCTGATGCTTCAGGCATTGGCCGGGCACGATCCGCGCGACCCGGCGAGCGCCAAGCGGCCGATCCCGGATTACACGGCGCAGCTCGGCCAAGGCGTCAAAGGCCTCAAGATCGGCGTGATACACCATTTTCACGAGGTCGATTACAAGGTCAGCCCTGGCACCAGGCAAGGCATCGACAACGCGGTTGCCACCTTGCGCGGTCTCGGCGCGGAAATTCGCGAAGTCCAATTGTCGCCATTGCAGGATTGGGGCGCCTGCGGGACCTTGATCTCGACCGTCGAGCGCGCCGCCGCGTATGAGGAATGGGCCCGCACTCGGCTCCACGATTTCAGCGAGCGGGTGCAGCGCCGGCTGATGCTGGGGGCATTGGTCTCGGGCGTCGATTATGTGCAGGCGGTGCGCCGCCGGCGCGAATTGCGCGCCGAGTTGCACATGGCGATGGCCGATCTCGATGTCGTGCTGACCGCGGCGCAACCGAGCGAGGCGGCAAAGATCGACGAGATCCCGGCTTGGGACACGTTCGCCGTACCCAGCTTCACAATGCCGTTCAACGTCGCCGGCTATCCCGCGATCTCGATCTGCTCGGGCTTTGGCGAAGGCGGGTTGCCGGTCGCGATCCAGCTGGTCGGCAAGCCCTTCCAGGAACCAACCGTGTTGCGCGTGGCCGACGCGTTTGAAAAGGCGACCGAATTCCGCAACCGCCGCCCGGCGCTCGCCATCGCTGCTTTAGGTTAGTTGCCTTGCCGGCCCGTGACCAAGCGATGATGTAGTATCGCTGTCGTGGCGCAGGCCGGGACCCATTGTTCGACTGTAAGAGCGGCGGATCGGTGGATCCCGGCTTTCCCCACGGATCAAGTCCGCGGGCTGAAGGCCCACAGGTAAGTGGGATAGGATGGGAGCGCAGAGGAGGAAATGTCATGGAAAAGCGATTTGGTGTGGTGTCGGCGGATGGCCATTGCCGCTTGATGCATTTGCCGTTTGACCTGTGGACGAAGCGTCTGCCGCGAAAATTCCAGGATGACGCGCCGCGGGTCGTCACCGGAGCCGATGGCGTGCGACAATGGGTCGTCGAAGGGCGGCCGTGGAGCGGCGTCGGCTGGGCCGGGGTCGGTCGCGGGCCAGTCAATTGTTATACCCGTGCGGGCCTGCCCGAAGAGCCGGAGCCCGGCATCTTCCGCGCGGCAAATGCTAAGTATCGCTGCGAAGACATGGACCGCGACGGGGTCGATGCCGAACTCGTCAACGGCCCCTATGAACAGATCTGGCAGATCAAGAACCCGGAATTGCGCGCCGCCTGCGTGCGCGCGGTCAACGACTGGGCGCGCGAGGTCTACGAGGAATCAAACGGCCGGTTCATCATGCTGCTGCCCCTGCCGTGCATGACGCCGGACGAGACCGTCGCCGAATTGCTGCGGGTGGCGGAGTTCGGATTGCCGACCGGGGTCATCTTCGACTGGGCCAATGCTCCGGAACCGGTCATCCATCAGATGTGGGAGCCGGTGTGGGCAGCGGCCGCCGAGACCGGAATGCCGGTCAATCTGCACGCCAATCCGAGCGGCGGATCGCGCCAGATGGGGGTCGGGGTCTCGGGCATCGAGCCGCGCAATCAGGCATTGATGCGGGTCGCCAATTTCCCGATGGGGCTGATGGCGGAATTGATGAGCGCCGTCGTCTTTTCCGGGATTTGCGACCACCACCCGGGAATTCGCTTTGTGCTTGAAGAGGCGGGTGTCGGTTGGGTCCCGTTCATGTTCTGGCGCTTTGACCGCGAGTGGGACTTTGGCGAGCCGTCGAACCGCGTCTTCAAACCCGACATCGAGCTTTCGGACAAGCCCAGCGAGTTTGTCAAACGCCAGTTGTTTTTCACGTTTGAGGTCGAGGAAGAGGGCGGTTTTCGCCGCGCTCCGGAAGTTGGGTTGAACAATTTCCTGTGGGCCAGCGATTTTCCGGGTCTCGACAGCCCATGGCCGAATTCGAAAGCGATGGGTCACGCGCCGGCCGAGAAGGCGTTGGGTAAAGACGCGCTCAGCCAGCTCGTCTTTCAAAATGCGGTGAACCTCTACAAGATCCCGGTGACCGCCCAGCAATAGCTGCGGACGCGTCGTAACGGCGATTTCGCGCGAGGCCGGGCCCACCCGGCCCGCTGCCGCGTAGCCCAGCATTCTGCAACATCGCACTGACCCGAGTGCAGCTCTCCAAGTCGTGATCATTTTCCGGCGGTAGATTCATTATAGTAGAACGACCCCGGGCGTGGCGGCGGACGACGGTCTGCGATCGGCGTTGTTCTTTGACAACGGCCTTTGCCCGAACGGAGAAAGACGATGCGTGGGTTGAAGTATTCGATATTCCTCGTGCTCGGTCTCGCCTTTGGCGGATTTACCGGATGCGCCGAAGCAACCGCGGTCTCGCCGGCGCAGGTTCCGCCGTTGCCCTCGGGGATGGCGCGCGTCTGGTTCTTCCGCCCGTCACTGACGCCGCAATTCGGCGCCGTCCAGGCATTCTCCCCCAGGATCTATGTAAACGGAGCGCCGATCGCCGCAATTCCGCCCGGAACCGACTTCTACCGCGATTTTCCGCCAGGCACCTATCGGTTCACGGTCGAGCCCTACGGCTTGCCGACGGGTCAGGGCACCACTCTGCAGCTGGCGGCCGGAACACAAGACTTTCTCCAAGTCGACTGGATTGCCAGCTGGACGCAGGGATATCCCGAAGCCGGTTGGAGTTTTGCTCCGAATACTTTTGGTATCCTGTCGATGTCGCCGCAGGTGGCCGAGGCCTACATCCCGACCCTTGCCTATCTCGGCCAGCGCTAAGCCGCAAAGTGCAGTTCGCAGCGCAAATCCCCGGGCCGGCCGAGATCAGGTGAGTTGGCCGGTGTGGGACGCCTGCCATTTTCCGGTGCCGGGAAATACGGTTAACACTTTCGTAAGCCCAATCGCTCTATCAATTGTCTGACGCCTTGTCGGACGCGCTCTGAAAAGCCGCTATGCGAAAGCGAGGCGCATCCCCTGTGTGGCGGATAAGAGAGTGAAATAATGATGAAGCGCATTGGAGCCGTCTGCTTGAGTCTCGCCCTTGGCCTCGCGTGGCTGGCTTCGGTGGCGCGTGCTGGCGAACCGCAAACCTTGCGGCTTATCGCCCAGGCTGATCTGCGCGTGCTCGACCCGATTTGGACGACGGCGACGGTTACGCGCAATTACGGATACATGATTTATGACACATTGTTCGCCGACGACGATCATCTTCGGCCGCAGCCGCAAATGGTCGATCACTGGACTGTCAGCAACGACAAGCTGACCTACACCTTTACTTTGCGCGATGGCCTCAAATTTTCGGACGGCCAGCCGGTTCGCAGCTCAGACTGCGTTGCGTCGATCAAACGCTGGAGCCGGCGCGACGCACTCGGTCAGTCGCTCGCCGCCGCCATTGGCGAGTATCGAGTCATTGACGACAAGAGTTTTTCGATCGTCCTCAAACAGCCGTCTCCGCTGCTGATCGATGCGCTTGCAAAGCCCGACAGCAACGTCCCCTTTATGATGCCGCAGCGTGTCGCCGAGACCAATCCCGACGAGCAGATCAAGGATATTACAGGTTCTGGTCCGTTTAAATTCGTCAAAGACGAATGGCAGCCCGGGCACCAGGCGGTCTTTGTAAAAAATCCGGATTATGTCCCGCGCAAGGAACCGGCGAGCTGGGCCGCCGGCGGCAAGGTCGTTCGGGTCGACCGGGTCGTCTGGATGACCATCCCGGACTCGGCGACAGCGATGGCGGCATTTACTGCCGGAGAGGCCGACTGGTGGGAGAGTCCGCCGCCCGATTTCTATCCGTTGCTCACCAAAGACCAAACGGTGACGTTAATTCAATCGAGCCCGCTCAGTGTCGCTGGGATCTTGCGCTTCAATCAGCTGCAACCGCCGTTCGACAATGCCAAA
This sequence comes from uncultured Alphaproteobacteria bacterium, assembly GCA_963777435.1. GTDB lineage: Bacteria > Pseudomonadota > Alphaproteobacteria > ATCC43930 > CGMCC-115725 > AP-15. Next base: position 511,224 of record CAVZQT010000001.1, on the reverse strand, counting down.
TTCCGACAAGCGTTGTTGTACGCGATTGATCAGTCGGAATACATGTCGGCAGTAGCCGGGGCCCCGCAATACTGGCGAACTTGCTACAGCTTCTACGCCTGCGGCGGGCCAATGGCGACCGACGCGGGGGCAGAGTTGCTCAAGGGCCCGCGCGATGTCGCCAAAGCGAGGCTGCTAATTAAACAGTCAGGTTATAAGGGCGAGAAGATCATTTTGCTCGATCCGACCGATTTTCTCGTCTTGCACTCGCTGGCGCTGGTGACCGGCGACCTACTGCGGCGGCTCGGGGTCAATGTGGAGGTGCAAGCGGTGGATTGGGGCACACTCGTTTCCCGGCGCTCTTCAAAAGCCCCCATTGACCATGGTGGATGGAGCATTTTTCTGACGACGTTTCCAGGGTTGGCGATCCTCGATCCCGGGGTCAATGCGCCATTGCGGGCCAATGGGGTCGATGCCTGGTTCGGCTGGCCTGACGATCCGATCATCGAAAAGCTGCGAAATGCTTGGTTGGCGGCGCCGGCGGAAGGCCAGCGCAAGGTCATCGCCGCCGATTTGCAGCGGGAGGCATTCGGCAGCCTGCCCTATATTCCGCTCGGAGAATATTCGAGCCGTACCGCGTTTCATAAGAATTTGACAGGTGTCGATACCGGCCCAGCGTTATTCATGTGGAATGTGAGTAAAGATCAACCCCAAAAGTCGAGCGATAGCTCGCGCCAGCACCGAGCGGGACTTCCATCCGACCAAGAGTAGTTGCGGCAAGCAAAGCTCCGCCGGTGTCAATTACCGGTTCAGGGAAAGAGCGCGTCATGCATGAGGGCGGTTGTCTCCGGCAACCCGAGCATCGCGTTCATGTTCTGTATCGCTTGGCCCGAGGCGCCCTTAACGAGATTATCAAGCGCCGACACCAGGATCGCGCGGCCCGCCACCCGGTCGCGCGATAGACCAATCAAACAAAGATTGGTGCCGCGCACATGTCGCGTCGCCGGGAGACTGCCATCGGGCAATACGCGCACAAAGGGCTCGCTTTGGTAGGCTTGCTCGAGCACCGCGCGCAGATCGCCGAGAGTGGCGCCTGCGGCGAGCCGGACATAAATCGTCGACAGAATGCCGCGGTTCATCGGCATCAGGTGCGGCGTGAAGTTGACGACGATCGCACGCCCAGCCGCCTCGGATAGTCCCTGCTCGATCTCGGGCGCGTGGCGATGACTGGCGACGCCATAGGCGTGAATACCCTCCGCGACTTCGCAATAGAGGCTGCCCTCGCGGGCAGCCCGCCCGGCGCCGCTGACCCCCGATTTCGCATCGATAATGATGTCGTCGACGTCGATCAGCTGGGCGCGGATCAGCGGGATCAGCGGCAACTGCGCCGAGGTCGGGTAACAGCCGGGGTTGGCGACGAGGCGCGCGCCGCGCACCCTTTCACGGGCGATCTCGGCCAGCCCGTAAACCGCTTCCCGCTGCAATTCCGGCGCGCGGTGCTCGTGGCCATACCATTCGGCGTAGGTCGCGGTATCGGAAAGCCGGAAATCGGCAGATAAATCGACGATCTTCAAATGTCCGGGCAGCCGGGCGATGACCTCTTGCGTCGTGCCGTGCGGCAGCCCGCAAAAAACCACATCGAGCATCGACCAGTCGACATCGGCAATCGTGACGAGATTGGGCAGCCCCGCTCCGGCGAGGTGCCGAAACACGGCGCCAATCGGTTTCCCGGCCTGGCGGTCAGCGGTCAACGCCGCAATCTCGGCATGCGGGTGATAGCGCAGCAATCGCAGCAGCTCGGCGCCGGTGTAGCCGCTCGCTCCTAGGATCCCGATCCGAATTTTCCGTTGTTCCGCCCGATGTTCCGCCATCGCACCCTCGCTCGCCGAATTGTCATCGCCAACGATTGACCTAGCGCGTTTGCGCCGCGTCACTAAAACCATTTTGCCGAAAACAGGGTCCGGGCGCGAATACGAGATTTCCGTCCGCCAAAAGGCTGCGCTATCGTCACTGACCAAAATTTATCGAGGAGCCTAAGCGATGGACGGTACGGGTGCTTCACTAAAATGTCTCGCCGGGGTCAAGGTGCTCGACCTGACCCAGTTTGAAGCTGGCCCGTCCTGTACCGAAGCGCTCGCTTGGCTCGGGGCCGAGGTCGTCAAGGTCGAGAACCCGCAGGGCGGGGAGCCGGGCCGAACCAACTTCCCCGGGCGCCCGGGCAGCGACTCCTATTATTTCTTCGAGTTCAACGCGAATAAGAAATCGGTCACGGTCAACCTCAAATCCGAGCGCGGCCTGGAATTGGTCAAGGAATTGGCGCGCAGGGCAGACGTTATGATCGAGAACATGGCGCCCGGCACGATCGAGCGCCTGGGCCTCGGCTACGACATCATCCGGGCCCTCAATCCCGCGATCATCTATTGCCAAGTTAAGGGCTTTGGCGAGGGCAGTCCCTACGAGCACAATCTCGCCTTCGACATGATCGCGCAGGCCTGCGGCGGCACGATGAGCGTCACCGGCGAGCCCGATGGACCACCCTGCAAGCCCGGCCCGTCATTGGGCGACACCGGCACCGGCATGCTGATGGCGATCAGCATCCTCGGCGCACTCTATGAGCGCCGCGGCACCGGTCAGGGAAGGCGTCTGCAGGTGGCGATGCAGGACGCGATGCTGCACTACATGCGCTTTCCCTTCCAGGTCCAGGCGCAGACCGGAAAGCCGGCGGGTCGCGGCGGCGGCAGGAGCCTCGCCGGCGGCGTCGCGCCGAGCGCCATCTTCCCGTGCGCGCCGGGCGGCCCGAACGATTGGATCTACGTCTTCGCGCGCCCACCCGAGCACTGGCATCGCTTGCTGAAGGTTCTCGGGCATGAGGAGCTGATCGGCGACCCGCGCTACGAGACGCCGGCCGCACGCGGCGAGCGAGCTGCCGAGGTCAACGAGATGGTGGCCGAGTTCACCTGCCGCCACGACAAGCATGAGGCGATGCGGCTGATCGGCGCCGCCGGTGTGCCAGCCGGGGCGGTGCTCGACACGATGGAGCTGATCAACGAGCCGAGCTTCGAGCAGCGCGGGATCTTTCAGGTCATGGACCACCCTTCGGGGCCGTTCAAGATGCCGTCATGGCCGGTCCGCTTTGACGGGGCGCCGCCCAAACTCGAACCGGCGCCGATGTTGGGCCAGCATTCCGCCGAGGTGTTTGGCGAGTGGCTCGGCATGAGCAACGGCGATGTCGAGGCGCTGAAGAAGGAAGGGGTGATCTGAAATTCTCCCTCTCCGCCCTCGGGGGCGGAGAGGGCCGGGGTGAGGTGGGGCAAGCCGCGGTTCCGACGCTGCCACTCACCCTCCCACGCCTTCGGCGCGGGCCCCCTCCCTCTCCCCCAGAATGGCGGAGAGGACAAATGGCTCAACCAACAGAGCTCACGAAATCAAAGGAGGAAATACCGAGATGGCGCAACTGGCGGGCTATGAGATCCTGGCGAAGTGCCTGAAAGCACAGGGCGTCAAGGATCTGTTTTACATCATGGGCGGGCCGATGCTCGATGCCGAAAGCACCTGCATCAAGGAAGGCATCCGCGCGATCGACACCCGCCACGAGCAGGGTGCGGCCTATATGGCGCAAGCCTATTCGCGGGTGACGCAAGGGCCGGGTGTGTGCATGGCGGCGAGCGGACCCGCGACACTCAATTTGGGCACCGGTCTTGCCAACGCGCTGATCGATTGCTGCCCGGTTGTCGCGTTTGGCGGTTCGAGCCCGATCAGCCAGTTCGGCCGTCAGGTGTTTCAGGAGATCGACCAGGTCGCGGCGCTCAAAGCCTGCGTCAAATATGCCGATCGGGTCCACAATCTGAAGCGCATCCCGCAGCAGGTGAATTTCGCTTTCCAAAAGGCCCTGAACGGCAAGCCCGGCCCGGTCTATCTCGACCTGCCCGGCGACGTGCTCTACCTCAAAGCCGACGAGGCCGAGGTCGATTGGAGCTATTGCGGCCGGCCGATCATCGAGGCGCGTCCCTATGCCGAGCCAAAGGCGATCAACGCGCTGGTCGATGCGATCAAGAAGGCCAAGCAGCCGATCATCTGCTCGGGCGGCGGGGTGTTGTGGTCGAAGGCGTGGAACGAGATGCGGGCCTTTGTCGAGAAGGCCGGGATCCCGTTTTACACGACCCCGCAAGGCCGCGGCGTGGTGCCGGATGACCACCCCTATTCCTTTCTGACGATGCGGAACAGCGCGTTCCGCGACGCCGATCTGATCATCATCCTCGGTACGCGGATGAACTACGTGATTGGCCACGCCGCGCCGCCACGCTTCAACAAGAACGCGACGATCGCGCGGATCGAGATCGACCCCGAGGAGCTCGGCATGTCGGCGCGCAATGTCGATATCCCGGTCGTCGGCGACTGCAGGTCCGTCTTGCAGCAGCTGATCGACGCGATCGACGACAAGACCGCCGACCGCTTCCAGGGGTGGCGGCAGAAACTCGCCGATGGCGAGGCGGCCAAGCGCGCCAGCCCCGGCGGCAACTATCCGACTGACGGCGATATCCACCCGCTGCGGCTGTGCGAGGAAGTCAGAAACTTTATGAAGCGTGACGCGATCCTGTGCGTCGATGGTCAGGAGATCCTAAATTTCGGCCGCCAATCAATCCCGACCTTTTCACCCGGCCACCGGCTGAATTCGGGACCATTCGGCACGATGGGGGTCGGGCTGCCGTTTGCGGTCGGCGCCAAGGCCGCCAAACCCGATACTCAGGTCATTTGCCTGCACGGCGATGGCTCGTTCGGGCAGAATGCGATGGAGCTCGACACCGCGGTCCGGCACAAACTGCCGTTGCTGTGCATCATCAGCCTGAACGGCGGCTGGACCGCCGACCCCGAGGGCGACAAGCCCGGGCGCTATCTCGGCTACACTCGCTACGACATCATGGCCCAGGGCCTCGGCTGCTATGGCGAATATGTCGAGCAGCCAGAGGACATCCGCCCGGCCTTCGAGCGCGCCCAGAAAAAGATCGATGACGGCATGGTCGCCCTAGTCAACGTCAAGACCGACTACCGCGCCCGCGCCACGACGGTCCAATTCTCAAGCCGCATGACCTAGCCCCGCATCGCCTCCGCGCAATCGAAAAGGGTGCTCTCTGGCGCCCCATGGCCGTTGCGCTGGTTGTTACGCGCATATGGCCCGCCTGGACGAGGCACGACAGATCGTTTGGCGGCAACGGGGCCTCATCCCGTCCCGCTGCCGAGGTCCGGCCATGGCGGAACGCGGGATCAACGCCAGTTTTACTATCGGGCCTGCGTTTGGCAGCCGGCGCGGAGATATGAGCGAGATCCGCCGCCTCGCCATCGATGTGGCTTCCGATGCCGGTCAGCGCGACAATGCCGCAGCCACACCGAGCTGCGCCGCGACCGCGTGAAGGCGCCGGTCGCGCGTCCATAGTCTGCTGTCCGCTGTCATCCGCGTCGCAGCCAACAAATGGGCATCGACATAGCCGATGCCGCGTCCGAACAGGAATTCGCGATCGATGAACTGGAGCACTTCTTCGTGCGAGGCACTGATCGCCTGAGGCAACCGTTGCAAGCTCCGTATGATGTCGTCACGCTGCCGCAGATTGCCCAACGCGAGTTCGCCCAATACGAATGGATGTCCGAGCACCTCGCCGTCGTCGAGCAGTTCCCTCAGTACCGTGTTGGCCGACCGTAAGTGTTCGATCCAAACCGACGTATCGACCACGATCACTTGGGTTTTGGGCGGCGGCGCGGGATCGGCTTGAGATCGGGCTCGCTGCCCCCCAAACGCGCCAGCCGACGCGCCGCTTCGCGTTCGACCAATGCCTTGAGCGCCTCGCGAACCAGCGCCGATCTCTCGCGAATGCCCGTGTAGAACTCGGCGTCAGCCAGCAATTGATCGTCCAAAGCAAGCGTCGTCCGCATTTTTCGTCTCCCCGTCAGGCATCACTGATATCATCATTTGATGTCTTTATCAATGCCGACGGGGCCACCCAAAACTGGGATTGCTTACCCGAAGGCGCGGCGGGTTTTGCCCCAATCTTCGATCGCGTGCTCCTGGCCGGGGACGACCTGCAGCGCGACCTCGTCGTAGCCGGCGGCGAACAGCGCGGCGATGCGGTCTTTGACCTGATTTTCGGTGCCGGTGATCGTCGTCAGTCGGATCAGATCGGCGGTGACGAACGGCCGCTCCTTTGGTTTGACAAACATCAGATGACCGCGATGGTTTTCGAGGTAATGCGCGCCTTGCGGCCGGAAGCTCCGCGCCAACTTGATATAGCCGGCGACGGTGTCGGCAATGGCGGGCGGCGCCGGCGTCGCGTTCGGAAAGCCGGCCAGCGCCTCGTCGGCGGCGCGGTGCAACAGCATCGCGGCGCGCGGCCCGGCCTGGGCAATGGCCCGCGGACTGTCGGCGGGTTCACCCTCCTCGAGGATGGCGCCGCCGGTCAGCACCACCGCATCGAGCGCATTGGCGCTGTGCCCGGCGGCTTCGCGTTTTGAATGGATCTCGCGCAACGCCGCACGCGCGGCCTCGGGATCGCCGATCGTGCTGATCCAGCCCGCACCCAGCTTCGCGGTCAAGGCCTGCGCCCGCGGGCCGGTGGCGGCGACGTAGAGCCCGATCGGGTCGTGGGTGTTGATCAGACCGAGTTCGGGGTTCAACAACCGGATCAAGCGATGCTTGCCCTCGATCTCGGCCTCAACCGTCTCGCCGGCCAGCAAGGCCATGACGACGCGTATATATTCTTCCATATCGGCGAGCCGAATGGCGCTCAATCCCATCGCCCGGCGGCCGGTGAAACCGGTGCCGACCCCGAAATCGATCCGCCCTGGCGCCAATTTGTTCAATGAAGCGAAACCGTTGGCCGCCACCGCCGCGATGCGGTTCGACGGGATCAACACACCGGTACCGAGCCGGATCTTGCTTGTTTTGATCGCCGCCGCTGCCATCGCAACAAACGGGTCGGCGCTCAGCATCTGCGTGTCGTAAAACCACGCGCGGCTAAACCCCAATTCCTCGGCGCGGCGCACGACGCGCCACGAATCCGCGTCGGTCGGTATCGCAATCGCGAATTTCATCGGCTCCCTCCGCTCCCGTTCGGCGGCAGGGTAGCATCATTCGCGGCAGAAGCCGGTCTCGGAACGCATCGCGGCCAGGCGAGCGCAGAGGCCGGCTCGGCCACCCACGTCTCAACTATTGGGATTCAGAGCGCGAAGACGCGGGTTTGCGGCTCAAGCCCGTAAGGAGAATGTGGGTGAGGCCCGACTTGCGCGGCTTGTTCGAGGCGGCCCGGGTTAGCGCTTTGAGTATTGCGGACGACGGCGGGCTTTGTGCTTGCCGTACTTCTTGCGCTCGACGACGCGGCTGTCGCGAGTCAGAAAGCCCTGGGTCTTCAGCACCGGCCGCAGGCCGGGTTCGTAAAACGTCAGGGCTTTGCTGATGCCGTGGCGCACCGCCCCGGCCTGCCCCGACAAGCCGCCGCCCACCACCGTGCACATCACGTCGAACTGCCCGAGCCGGTTGGTCGTGACAAAGGGCTGGTTGATAATCATCCGCAGAACGGGCCGCGCAAAATAGACCGGGCTGTCGCGGCCGTTGACCCTGATCGCACCGGTGCCGGGCCTGATCCACACCCGCGCTACCGCGTTCTTGCGCTTGCCGGTGGCATAAGCGCGGCCGAATTCGTCGAGCTTGGGCTGCACCTCGACCGGAGCCGTTGCCGCCGCAGCCGTTGGCGACTGTGGCGCCGGACGCTGCGCCGCCTGTATCGCCTGACGCAGGCTGCCGAGCCCCTGAAACGTCTGGGCGCGCGGTCCTGTGGGCGGGTTCCCCGGCGGCCGTTCACTCTCTGCCATAGACTAGGCCCTCACATTCTTTCGGTTCATCGCACCGACATCGAGCGGTGCGGGCTGCTGTGCGGCATGCGGATGCTCCGACCCGGCAAAGACGCGAAGGTTTTTCAACACGCAGCGTCCGAGCGGGCCGCGCGGCAGCATTCTCTCGACCGCCTTTTCGATCACCCGCTCGGGATGCCGCCCGGCAAGGATCGCACCCTTGCTGCGCCCTTTGATGCCGCCCGGATAGCCGGTGTGCCAGTAGAAGATGTCGTCCTGGCGCTTGTTGCCGGTCAGCTGAACCTTTTCGGCATTGATAACGACGATGTTGTCGCCGCAATCCATATGCGGCGTGAATGACGGCTTGTGCTTGCCGCGCAGCCGCAGGGCAAGTATCGAGGCGAGGCGCCCGAGCACCAGCCCATCGGCATCGACCAGCAGCCACTTCTTGTCGATATCGGAAGGTTTGGCGGAAAAAGTCTTCATCACCTTGACCACAGGGGCCGGCGTCCGAATGTCTCGGACCCGGCGAAGCCGCGGATGTAGGCGATCGGCCGCCGCAGGTCAAGCGGCGCATCGCTGAACGTCGCCAGGTTGCGGTAAGATCGGGAATGGCGGAAGCGGATGACGGAGTGATGGCGCAGGACCGTAGAGCGGCGCTGGAGTTGCTGCGCTGGTATCTCGAAATGGGCGTCGACGAGGCGATCGGCGAGGAGCCGGTAAACCGCTTGGCGCCGCTCCCGGCGACCCCGAGCGCCGCCGCGCCGCGACCCGGGCACCGCGCCGTCTTCTCGGCGGCATTGTCACCGGGTGCGTCGCAGCCTGCCGAAGCGGCGCGCGCTGTTGCGGCCGCACCACCTGTCGCTTTCGCCGAGTTGGCGGCGGAAGGAGCGATATCGGCGCGGGCGTTGGCGGGACGCGCCAATGACTTGGTCGCGCTCGAAGCGGCGATCGCCGGTTTCGAGGGCTGTGCGCTAAAGCGCACCGCGTCCAACACCGTCATCGCCGATGGCAATCCCGCCGCCCCTGTGATGATCATCGGCGAGGCGCCGGGCGCCGACGAAGACCGCATCGGCCGGCCGTTTGTCGGCCGCGCCGGGCAATTGCTCGACCGCATGCTGGCGGCAATCGGGCTCGACCGGTCAGGCGTGCTGATTACCAACGTCATTTACTGGCGTCCGCCCGGCAACCGCACGCCGACCGCGGATGAGATCGCCGCCTGTCTCCCATTCGTCTTGCGCCAGATCGCGCTCGTTCGGCCCAAAATCCTGGTGTTGGCCGGCGGTACCGCAGCGCGCGCGCTGTTGCCGCCGGGGCCGGGCATCACCCGATTGCGTGGACATTGGTTCGACCTCGCGATCCCCGGCCTCGACGATCCGGTTCCGACCTTGCCGATGTTCCACCCGTCTTTTCTGCTGCGCGCTCCTGAGCGCAAGCGCGAGGCGTGGCGCGACCTGTTGGCGCTGCGCGCCCGTCTCGACCAAGTTCAGCAAAAAATATTCAGCTAACGAACTCGGTAACGAAGTACCTGCAACCGGCCAGCGCTTTTATCAGGACGAGCCTCCCCCGCGTTCTATTTCACGTTCTCGTCTCTGTGGTTCTCTTGTCTCAGTCCGATGAGCTTCTATGTAAGCAGCCGATCCAAAGAAGAAGGCCACTACTGTCCCAACAACCGCAGTGAAATTAGTCAATAGGCTCTGGACAAACTGATTTAATATAATGTTTTCTGGAATGAATAAACAATATACAAGTAATGTAATGTAGCTATTTACCACTAGTCCCGTTATTGATAATCTCATTCCCTGTGTATCGACTTCATTTCGAGGCGCGCTTTGGGCGCTGTATATAAATATACCAAAAAAAGTGGTTAAACCTGTCGCAGCGATAGCGAACATTGCATAGTACCAATAATGCGTTTCCGTCATCCCCGCGAGGAAGATCAATACGCCGTTTATCAACAGAGAGAAAACCCAAGCTAATATCAAGACGTACATTACACGCCCACTTGCTTAATCGTAGCTACGACTTGTATTATACCTATTAATGGCTCACAGGTTTCTAGAGAACTGATGTCTGAGCGAAGCTGGCTCAATCAAGCCAGTTCTCAGATCGGCAATCAAGGGGCATTTGCCAATCCGCTCTCTGAGATTTACGATGTTCTTCCCTGCTGGAAGGTACGAGGCTGATAGGGAGTGCCCAATGCCCGGCCGGCTCGATCAAACCCGCCCGTTTCTGCCCGTCAACATTGCAATCCTGACGGTTTCCGATACCCGTGACGCAGCGCAGGACCGCTCCGGCAATACGCTCGCCGATTTGGCGGTCAGCGCCGGCCATCACGTCGTCGCGCGCAAGATCGTCCGCGACGAGCAAGACATGATCGTCACGCAGTTGCGCGCATGGATCGCCGACCCCGAGGTCGATGTTGTGATCTCGACCGGCGGCACCGGGGTCACCGGGCGCGATGTGACGCCCGAAGCGTTTCACAGCGTTTACGAAAAGGATATCGCCGGCTTTGGCGAGGTCTTCCGCTGGCTCAGCTATGACAAGATCGGCACCTCGACGATCCAGAGCCGGGCCACCGCCGGTGTCGCGGGCGGAACCTACCTGTTCGCATTGCCCGGTTCGCCGAGCGCCTGCCGCGACGCCTGGGAGGGCATTCTGGTCCATCAACTCGACAATCGTTTTCGACCGTGCAACTTCGTCGAGTTGATGCCGCGCTTGCAGGAGCATCTGAAGTAAACCGGCTGTCGCCTGGCGTCCCGCGCGGCTTTCTCAAATGAAGCTCTTCGACCGCATCGATGCATTGCCGGAATTGTCGGCCGAGGAGCGCCTGATCTTTGACAGCGTGCGCGACCTGGCGCGCGACCGGATCGCGCCGCGAGCGGCTGCCTACGACCGCTCGGGCGATTTCCCGTGGGACAATGTGCGGGAAATCAATGCGCTCGGCCTCAACGCGATGTTCGTCCCCGAAGCCTACAGCGGCGCCGGGCTCGGCTATGCCGCCTATCTCGCTTGCGTGCGCGAGTTGAGCAAGGCGTGTGCCTCGACCGGGATCATCTGGGCAACCAATTTTCATGCGATGAAGCCGCTGATCGATTTCGGCGGCGAGGAGCAGAAACAGCGGCTGCTGCCGCGAGTCGCCGATGGCGCGCTAGCGGCATTGGCGATCACCGAGCCCGACGCCGGCTCGGACGCCACGCAAATGACGACGCGGTTCACACCCGATGGCGACGACATCGTCGTCTCCGGTGGCAAGACATTCATCACCAATGGTGATGTCGCCGATTTGATCCTGCTGTTTGGGAAATGGCACGGGGTCGAGGATCCGCGCCGGGCGATCTCGGCATTGATCCTCGAAAAGGACACGCCGGGGCTGCGCGTCTTGCGCACAGAAGACAAAATGGGGCACCGCGCCTCGTCTACGGCCGCTCTCGCTTTCGAGAATTGTGTTGTGCCACGCGCCAATTTGCTGGCGGGGCCGGGCGACGGCCTGCCATTGCTGCTCGCCTCGCTCAACAAGTCGCGGCCGAGTGTTGCCGCGCACGCGCTCGGCATCGCCCGCGCCGCGTTCGAGGACGCCATCGCCTATGTCAATCAGCGCCGCCAATCGGGACGGCGGATCGTCGAGTTCCAGGGCGTCCAGTTCCTGCTGGCCGATCTCGCCGCCGAGCTGGCATTGTGCGAGACTTGGCTGTGGCACGTTGCCCGGCTTGTCGACGCGGGTGCAACCGATTTCGGGGTCGAAGCGTCGATGCTCAAACTGCGCGCCACGGATCTGGCGATGCGAATGACGACCGAGGCGGTGCAATTGCACGGCGGATACGGTTATTGCGCCGACTTCCGGGTCGAAAGACTGATGCGCGATGCCAAGATCACGCAGATCTGGGAGGGCACCAACCAGATCCATCGTCAGCTGATCGGCCGCAGCTTTATCGATAGAAGCGATCGGTAGGAGGCGGCCGACGTGCAGCCGCTTGCTGGCGTCAGGGTGCTCGACTTCACGACATTGCTGCCCGGGCCGCTGGCGACATTGCTGCTCGCCGAGGCGGGGGCAGAGGTTATCAAGATCGAGCGGCCAGGATCGGGCGACGAGATGCGGCTCTACCACCCGCGGCTTGGCGATGACTCGGTCAACTTTGCTCTGCTGAACAGAGGCAAGCGGTCGATTGCGATCGACTTGAAGGCGCCGGACGCGATCGACCGATTGCGGCCGTTGATCGAGAGCGCCGATGTCGTGGTCGAACAATTCCGGCCGGGGGTCATGGAGCGGCTGGGGCTCGGCTGGGAGCAATTATCGGCGATCAACCCGCGCCTCGTCTATTGTGCGATCACCGGCTATGGCCCCGATGGCCCCAAGGCGCAGGTCGCGGCGCATGATCTGAACTATCTCGCCGAAACCGGGCTGTTGTCGCTCGCTGCCGATGGTGACGGCGCGCCGGTGGTGCCGCCGGCACTGATCGCCGATATCGGCGGCGGGGCCTATCCGGCGGTCATCAATATTCTTCTCGGGCTGGCGCAGCGCGCCCGCACCGGCGAAGGCTGCCGCGTTGATGTCGCGATGACCGACAATCTTTTCACCTTCGCCTATTGGGCGATCGGCAATGGGCTCACTGCCGGCATGTGGCCGCGGCCGGGAGGCGAGTTGGTGACCGGCGGCAGCCCGCGCTACAACCTCTACCGCACTGCTGATGGGCGCTGGCTCGCGGCGGCGCCGCTCGAAGACCGGTTCTGGGCGAATTTCTGCGAGGCGATCGGCCTCGACCAGGCGTGGCGCGATGATAGCGCCGATCCCGCTGCCGCCCGCCGCGAAGTCGCGGCAAAGATCGCCGCCGCGACCGCCGCGGAATGGACGGCGCGGCTCAGCGGCAAGGATGTCTGCTGTGCGATCGTCGCCTCGGTCGAAGAGGCGCTCGGCGATCCGCATTTCCGAGCGCGTGGAGTGTTTGCCCACCAGCTCGCCAAGGCTGGACGATCAAGCTGCCGGCATTGCCGGTGCCTGTTGATGCTAGGTTTCGCGGTGAAGCGATCGAGAAGGGCTGGCCGGCGCTGGGCGAAGCAAATCCCTTGCTCGAAGCCTGCTGATCTTGACTGTTCCGGTCCGCGACCGCTCGGATGGTTAATCCCCACCGACACCCAACAGATCGCCGATGCGCTCGGCGGCTTTGAGGCCGTGCCCGGTCAGCACCGCGACCGTGATCTCGCCGGCCGCGATGACCCGATCGCGTAACAGCCGGGTCAGCGCCGCCCCGGCAGTAGCCGCTGTCGGCTCGACAAACAGCCCGAGTTTGCCGAGGGCGCGGATTGCCGGCACGATCTCCTCTTCGGCTGACGGCGACGACGCCACCATTTGAGCGGCGCAACGCACGCAATACCGCGGCCGGCCGCACCGGCCGGATCGTGGCAATACCGTCGGCGACTGTGGGGTTCGCAGCAAACGGCACAAGCTCGTCAATGCTGGCGTTCCATGCCGCGGCAAAAGCGGCGCAATTGGCCGCCTGCACCGCAAAAAGCCGCGGCCGCGCGGAAATCTCCCCGGCACGTTCGAGTGCGTCAAAGCCGCGTTCGAGACCGAGGATATTGCTACCATAGCCGGTCGGCACCAGGATGTTGTCGGGCAGGCGGAAAGCCGAGTTGCTCCCACAATTCGAAGGCGAGCGTCTGGGTACCCTCGATAAAATAAGGGTGCCAATTGTGGCTGGCGTAAAAACTGTCGGCTGTCGCGGCGAGCGCCGCCTCGGTGACCGCCTGGCGGATGCCGGGGATGGCGGATACCTCCGCGCCGGATGCGGCGATCTGGACCAATTTGGCGCGAGGTGCCGCAGCCGGGACATAGATCCGGCAAGGGATGCCTGCCGCCGCCGCATAGGTTGCAATAGAAGAGCCGGCATTCCCCGAGGAATCCTCGTGGATCGGACCGACGCCGATTTCGAGCAGATGGTTGATCATGACCGCCGTGCCGCGGTCCTTGAACGACCCGGTCGGCATCTGCAATTCGAGCTTGAAATATACGCTGGCGCCGTCCCAGTCGCGCTCGACCATCGGCGTCCAGCCCTCGCCCAGGGTCACGAGCGGCGGATGCCGGACTAACAATCCCGCGGCGTACCGCCATAGGGACGCATCCCCCGCCGCGATGTCGTGGCGCGACAGGCCGGGCCCTGGCGCCAAATCCAATGCACCACCGCAATCACATCGCCATCGCGGTCGGTCGGCGGCGATATCGCGCCCGCAAGCCGGACAGTGATAGCTCGGCTCCGCCATCTAGGCTCCTCCTCACCGGTGCAGGCGCCGACCCCCGTCGCCACAATCTAAGAGCTCTCATGGCAAACGTATTCGTCCTGCAGATCCTGATCTCTCTATCGGGCGCCCTCTTGCTCGCAATTCGCGCCGCCCAGCCTGTACAGTCGGCCGATCTTGCGGCGAGCAGAAGATGTCCGCCAATGTCACACCTGTCATTCGATCGCACGAGTGCGCCGAGCGCGGTGAGGCCAAATCTGCACGGAGGTTCGGGCGCCGGGCGGGAAGTGTGGCCGATTTCGCCTATTCGCCCGCTGTAAAAGCAAGCGGCATTACCTGGAACGACACGACCCTCTTTGACTATCTGCGTGATCCCCAGGCGTTCGTCCCTGGTATCGCATGGCGTTCCCCAGAATTAACTATGACAAAGAGCTGTCGTACTGCTGACCTACCTAAAACAAGCGACAAAGTAGGTCGAGTGGTTTAGACTGTTCTAAGAATACACTCGGCGGGCAAACTGATTCAACCAGCGAGCGTTATCCGTCGGCCGTACATTGAGGGAGGAAATCATGGCCAACACGATTGCATCGAGATTTGACCGCCGCACGCTGTTGCGCGGCGCGGCCGCGGCCGGCATAGCACAAGTCGCGGCGCCCTTCGTTCTTACGGCGCGGGCTGCCGACGAGATCAAGATGGGCCTCGACGACCCGCTGACCGGCACCTATGCGGAGCTCGGCAAAAACGAGCAGATCGGCTGCCAGCTCGCTGTCGACCAGATCAACGCCAAAGGCGGCATTCTCGGCCGCCAAGTCAAACTATTGGTCGAGGATTCAACAAGCGCCGATACCGGGGTCGCGGTGCAGAAGGCGCGCAAACTGATCGAGCGCGACAAGGTCGATTTTCTGCTCGGCAACGTCAACTCGGCGATGGCGATTGCACTCGGCGACGTCTCCAGTCAATTGAAGAAATTGCACATCGTCACCGGCGGCCACACCGACTCGGTTACCGGCAGCGATTGCCATTGGAATGTTTTCCGCGTGTGCAACACGACGCGCATGGAAACCAATTCGATATCGAAAATCCTGTTTAATAAATACGGGAAGAAGTGGTACTTCATCACCCCAGACTATGCTTTTGGTCACACGTTGCAGCAAGGTTTTGAGGCCAGCTTAAAGAAGTTTGGCGGCACCGAAGTCGGCGCATCATTGACGCCGCTTGGCGCCACTGATTTCTCTGCCTATCTGATCAAGGCGCAAGCTGCCGATCCGGACGTGATCATTTTGCTGACCGCCGGACAGGACATGGTCAACGCGCTAAAGCAGGCCGTTCAATTCGGTCTCGATAAGCGCTTTCACATCGCCGGCGCGCAGCAGGAGCTTGAAGTGCTCGAAGGTCTACCGCCCGAGGCGCGGATCGGGACCTGGGTCTTCGAGTGGTACTGGCTGCAACCCAACGTGCCGCATGTCGCCGATTTCGTCGCCGATATTCGCAAAGTCAATGGCGGCAAGGTGCCGACCGCGCGGCATTGGTTCGGGTATGTCGCGGCCTGGACGTGCGCGCTTGTCGCCAACGAGCAAAAGACGCTCGATCCCGTCAAGCTTGCAAAGGCGCTCGAAAATTTCAAATTGCCGCCCGAGATCGCGCTGATGCCATACGATACCTTCTATCGTGCCGGCGACCATCAGCTGATGCCGACCCTCTATGTCGGCAACGCCGTGTCAAAAGGTTCGGAGCCGGAAGACCTGTTCCATGTCACCGAACTGGTCAAAGGGGTCGATGCCGCATTGCCGGTCGCCGAGACTGGATGCCATTTGACGTGGCCCGCGTGACGCATGAAATCAAGCGGCGGCGGCCGTCATGAAATCGCGTGAAGACGGCCGCCATAGTTCTCCGTAATGACCCAGCTGATCCTGTTTAATTTGTTCAACGGGCTGATTATCGGCGCGTTTTACGCGCTGATGGCGCTGGGTCTGTCGCTGATCCTGAATTTGTCCGGCGTCATCAACTTCGCGCATGGCGGCTTTCTCGCAATCGGCGCCTATCTCGCCTATACCTTGATCCCGTATCTTGGCTTTTGGGGCGCGCTGGCGGTCGCACCCATCCTAACCGCGGCCCTCGGGCTGGTCGTTGAGCGGGTGCTGATCCGCCGCCTCTATGGCCGCGATCCGCTTTACAGCCTGCTCTTGACCTTTGGCCTCGCCTTTATGCTGGAGGACGGCACCCGTTATATCTGGGGGCCGGCAACTCTGCCCTTCTCGATCCCTGACTGGCTGTCGAGCCCGCTCAGCAGCCAATTCTTTTTCCTGACCGGCTATCGACTGTTCATGGTGGCACTGGTCGTCGCGGCGGTGGTGGCTCTGTTCTTGATTTTGAACCGTACCCGTCTCGGCATGCGAATCCGCGCCGGTACTTTGGATCTCGAAACCGTGTCGGCGCTCGGGGTTAATGTCCGCGTTCTGCGGACATTAAATTTCGGGCTTGGGATTTATCTCGCCGGGCTGGCGGGCGTGCTTGCCGCCGGGATGCTGGGTTTGCAGCCGACAATCGGCAGCACGCTGATCATGCCGAGCTTTGTCGCGATCATCATCGGCGGATTGGGAAGTCTGCCCGGGACGTTGCTCGGGGGCCTGCTGATCGGCGTCGCCTCCGGCATTACCACGGTGTTCTTTCCCTCGGCCTCGGAGGCCGTCATCTACGTGATGATGGGCCTGGTGCTGCTGGTGTGGCCGCGCGGTCTGTTGGGCGAAGAAGGGCGCTTCTAGTGAGGCCGCTCACCAGGCGCGGCGCCGATGTAGCGGTCTGGCTGCTACTGTTGACGATGCCGTTTTGGATCAATGTGGTTGGCGGCTACACCTCGCTCGGCAGCCGCGTGCTGGTGCTGGCATTGGCGGCGATGTCGCTCAATTTTCTGCTGGGTTTTACCGGCGTCTTGTCCTTTGGCCATGCCGCCTATTTCGGGCTCGGCGTCTACGGTATGGGCCTGACGATCAAGTATCTGATTCCGAGTACGCTTGCCGGAACCGCTGTCGGGGTCGTCGCCGGCGCGGCGGCGGCGGCGATCGTCGGGCTGTTGATCGTGCGCCTGCGCGGGATCTATTTCGCAATGGCCACGATCGCCTTTGGCCAAGTGTTTTACTTTATCGCCTATCGCTGGAATTCGGTTACCGGCGGCGATGATGGCCTCTCTGGCTGGCATCGCCTGCCAATCGACTTTGGCTTCGCTTCGCTCGACATTTTCGATAATGACAAGGCGTTCTATTACTGGGTGCTGATCTGTTTTGCGGTCGCCACCGGGATCATGGCAGCCCTGTTGCACTCGCCATTTGGCCGCACCCTGCTGGCCATCCGCGAGAACGAGCGGCGCGCGCGCTTTCTCGGCATCCCGGTCGACCGTCATATCTGGTTGTCGTGGATGATCTCGGCTGTGTTCGTGGCGCTTGCCGGCACGCTTTACGCGCTCCTCAACAATTTCGCCGACCCGCACGATTTGCGCTGGGACCAATCCGGCGATTTCGTGATCATGGCCGTCTTAGGCGGAATGCGGGCGTTTTGGGGACCGCTGATCGGCGCCGCCATTTTTGTTGTGTTGCAGGACTACGTGTCGAGCCAGACCGAGAACTGGATGTTCTTTATCGGCCTGTTCTTTGTATTGGTCGTGCTGTTTTTTCCGCGCGGCGTGCTCGGCATCCTGCGCCGCCCGAGCGCCCGATGAGCCTGCTCCAGGTCGAGAATGTTTCGCGTCATTTCGGCAGTCTGGTTGCCGTCGAGAATGTCTCGATGTCGGTCGAGGCGGGCGAATTGCGCGCGGTGATCGGCCCCAACGGCGCCGGCAAAACCACCTTCTTCAACCTGATCAGTGGGTTTCTGAACCCGACCGCGGGTCGCATCCGGTTTGCCGACGAGGACATCACAAACTTGCTGCCGGCGCGGCGGGTGTGGCGCGGCATGGCCCGCACTTTTCAGATCACCGAGGTGTTTCCCGAACTGACCGTGCGGGACAATTTGCGGATCGCAGTCGAGGTCGCGGCGGGCTACCGTCTGCTGCCGTGGATTTCGCGTCACACCGACGCCATCGTCAGCACCCGCGTCACCGATCTTTGCGACAAGGGCGGCCTGGCGAATGTCGAAAATCGGCTGGTCGGCGAATTGAGCCATGGCGACCAGCGTGCGACCGAAATCATGATGGCCTTGGCGTTGAACCCGCGACTGTTGCTGCTCGACGAACCGACCGCCGGCATGGGCGACCAGGAGACCTTCAACATTACCCGGCTGATTCGCCAACTGCACCGCGAGGAGAAGCTGACGATCGTACTGATCGAGCACGACATGCGCGTCGTCTTTCACCTCGCCGACCGGATCATGGTGCTGGCCGAGGGCCGCATGCTCGCCGAAGGCACGCCGCAGGAGATAGCCGCCGACGAGAGCGTCCAGGCGGCCTATCTAGGGCAGGCGGCATGAGCGGTCCGGGATTGGCATTGCGGGCGGCCCAGCTCCACACGTTTTACGGCAAGAGCCATATCCTGCACGACGTCGGGCTCGACGTCTATGAGGGCGAGATCGTCACCTTGCTTGGCCGCAACGGTGCGGGGAAGAGCACGACGTTGCGTAGCCTTGTCGGGCTGACCCCGCCACGGCAGGGAATGGTGGAGATATTCGGCCGGGAAACGACGCACTGGCCACCCTATCGTATCGCAGCACTCGGTCTTGGCTATGTCCCGGAAGGGCGGCGGGTCTTCCCCAATTTAACGGTCGAAGAAAATTTGATGGTGCCGCTGGAGCGGCCGGGGCCGTGGACGATCGCGCGCATCCATCAACTGTTTCCCCGGCTCGCCGAGCGGCGCGACAGCAAGGGGCGGCAATTATCGGGTGGTGAGCAGGAGATGCTGGCGATCGCCCGCGCATTGATCCTCAATCCGCGGCTCTTGATCCTCGACGAACCGTCGCAGGGTTTGGCGCCGCTGATCGTGCAGGAGGTATTCCGGGTCGTGGCGGCGGCGCGGGATGAGGGCATTTCGATCCTGCTGGTCGAGCAAAATGTGCGGGCCGCCGTCGCGATCGCCGACCGCGCCTATGTGCTCGATGACGGGAAAATCGTCTATTCCGGGTCGGCTACAGAATTCGGCCAAGATGAGGAACGGGTCAGGGCGCTCGCCGGCGCCAGCGCCGAAACCTGGTCAGAGGCCGAGCTGGGTTAGCTCAGCGTTCTTCGGGAGCGTAAGCCAGGTCGTCCGACCGTCGCCTGCTCCGTAGTATTCGGCACACGATCAGGCCGAAAAAAACGATCAGGGGAATACTACGTATCATCGAAAGCTTATAGCTGATCGCCATCATATTCGGCAGCAATAACACTGACACGCGGGTAAGGGTCTCAGCCGCCGTCAACAATCGGGGCGTCCTGCCGCCTTGCCGGGGTAACGCCAGGACAGCGTTAGTCAGCATCTGCATGTCGTAAACAAAGGCATAGGGGGTCGCAAGAAATGTCCCGACAAAAAGCGCCGCCGAGTTTTGGTTTGTGACGCCGCGGCGGAAGCAAAACCAGATCAAGACGGCAACGGCGATCGCGGCAATCACCTGTATAATCCAAGCCGCCGAGGTATCGACGCCCCAAGAAGTCACATTGGAAAATATCGTTGGCTGAAAGCGTTCATTCAAATGCGCCGCCCACGGACCGTGTTCGGGGAGTTTCGCCAGCCAAAGCAACCAGATTGACCAGCCAAAGGCGATACTGCTGACGACAACCAGGGCAGTAACGGTCAGCGCCGCGGAAACCAGAGCCTTCCATTCTCGGGCGGAGATCAAAGCGATCGGGATCAGCAACCCGAACTGGGGTTTGAAAGACGCCAATCCAATTACAATGCCGGCGAAAACAGGCCGGCTTCTAACAAGCTGAAATCCGCCGACCATCGGTGTCGACGCCAGTAAGCCCGTTTGGCCCGTAATTATCCCGACCAACGTCGCCGGCGCGAGTACGATGATCAAAATAGCATAGGGGCGGCGCAGCTGTTTATATATCGACGCGAACAAATACAGGCCAAGTGAGGTCGTGACCCACAATGCAAATGCTTTGTAGAATGGCAGCAACCCAAGCGGCGCGATATACAACAGAAACGACGGCGGGTAAAAGCAAGGAGCCATCCGCGACGGGTCGCCGCCGAGATCGAATTCCATCTCCTGTATTGCTAAATTATTGTAGATGTTGATCGGTTGCCTGGTCACCGTAAAATTGGCATACGACCATATGGCAAAGAAATCGCTGAACCAGATGTTGTTACCGACTAATGCCCTGATCAATAAGATGAGTTCTTGAACGGCATTGTATATTAAGAAAATCAGTAATAATATTTTTAGGAATTTTAATATTATATCATAATTTCGTAGACAAAAGCCGATCGGCGAGTGAATTCGCAGCGGTTCTGACATCGATGGGTACCATGAGCTTTCGATGGCTGGTTGTCTCTGTTTTTTCGCCTCGCATCAAGCAAAGCTGCGCTCCTTGGCGGATCTAACGGCGGCAGGCGCTGCCGGTAATGCGCGGAACGGCGCCGCGCGGTGCAACCGACATGCGCTAAACCGGCATCTTCGCGCCGCGTTTCGCGGCTGGTAAGCTCCGTTGGTAAGGGCTGCGTGGAGAGGGCAAT
Organism: uncultured Alphaproteobacteria bacterium; assembly: GCA_963777435.1. GTDB lineage: Bacteria > Pseudomonadota > Alphaproteobacteria > ATCC43930 > CGMCC-115725 > AP-15. Next base: position 490,537 of record CAVZQT010000001.1, on the reverse strand, counting down.
GGATATCGAAACAGCGGATGCGACCGCGTTTGCCGCGCCGATTGTGGACACGCTGTCGGTGCGGGTTGTCGTGGATTCGGCTTACGACCGCTTTATTAGCGACGCGACCCATCCAGCGGTTCGGATCGAGCATGTCCGCCATATCCCGGGCCATGAATTGTCGACTTTGGCCGGTGAATGGGGCCTCTCGCTGCATCTCGAATCGGCGCAGGCTGGCGGGCGCGCGCAATACCTGCTCGATTTCGGTTTCACGCCCGAGGTCCTGCTGCGCAATTTCGAACTGCTCGACCTCGACCCCGGACATATCGATGGGCTGATCCTCAGTCATGGCCATCGCGATCATTACGGCGGGCTCGAAGGCTTTGTCGCCCGTCACCGCGCGCACATGCCGCCGTCGCTCAAACTGTTCACCGGCGGTGACAGTGCTTTTGCCGAGAAATGGATCAAACAGCGCAACGCCCAACCGGTGTCGTGGGGCAGGCTCGACCGCGAGGCACTCGAGGCTGCGCAGGTTGCCACGATTTGCTGCGGCCAAGCCGAGGCGCTCGGTGGCCCGTTTTCCACCGGACCAATCGCCCGCACATCGTTCGAGCGGATTTTGGACAGCACTTTGGTCGAACCCGCTCCCGCCGCACACGACCATTTCACCGAGGCGGAGCGGCTGGGCCGGCTTGTCCCCGACCAGCACCTCGACGAGCATGCGACCTGCTATGTTGTCCAGGGACGCGGGCTCGTCGTCATCTCGTCATGCGGCCATGTCGGGCTGATCAACTCGATCAAGGCGGCGATGGCGGTATCCCGAGTCGGCAAACTGCACGCGGTGTTGGGCGGATTTCACCTCGGCCCGGCACCGATGGATTATGTCGAGCACACAGTGGCCGAATTGAAAGCCCTGTCGCCGGACGTCGTCGTACCGATGCATTGCAGCGGTGGGAAATTTATCGCGGCGATGCAGCGCGAAATGCCCGGTCAACTCGTCACGACCAACATCGGCACCCGGTTTACCTTCGGGATTTAATTCGAGTCAAACGGGCTTTTCGCGGCGGAATTGCGGGGCGATTTCGGTCATGAATAGCCGCAGGCTGTCGACGGCGGCCTGATGCGATAACGGGCCAAGCCGGAAAGTGGCAATGACCCCGCCGATGCCGAGTTCGTCGATTTCGGCAATCGCCTCGGCGACCGTTGCTGGCGACCCGCAAATAAAACCGTGCTCGACACTGGCGCGGCTTGAGGGGAGATCGCTCGCCGGCACCTCGATCCGCTGTCCGGTTTCGCGATAGATGCGGTTGCGCATTTCGGCGCGCGACGCGGCCATCGCCGCGAACGCCGGGACGCCGACGCGCTCGGCCTCGGCCTGGGTTTCGGCGACGACGACGTTGCGCCACACCCAACACTGGTCGAGGTTGCGCGCAATCTGCTCCGCATCAAACCCGGCTTCGGCCATCGCCTCGCGATACAGCGCAAAGCGCCGCCGAGTGGTTTCGGACGATTGGACATTCATCAGAAATGGCTGGCCCTGACGCGCCAGTTCGAGCATCGAGGCTTCGCCCGAGGCGGCGCGAATAACCGGTGGATATGGCCGGGTGTAGGGGCGCGGGCGCAGCATCGGCACATCGAGCTCCCAGAACCGGCCATGATGGCGAAAGGCGCCCTCGGTCCACGCCCGCACCATGATTTCCTGCGCCTCGTCGAGCCGCGCTTGGGCTTCGTGATGATCGATGCCGAACCCGGTGTAATCATAGATATTGTAGGACGAACCGCGGCCGAGCCCGACAACCAGCCGGCCCTTGGTGATGTTGTCGAGAACCGCGATCTGCTCGGCTGCGCGGATCGGGTGGTGCAACGCCATTTGTAAAACGGCAAAACCAAGCTTGGCCTGCCGCGTCGTCGTCGCGAGCGCGCCGGCAAAACTGATCGGGTCGGCATAGGCGCAAATGCCGTCGAAATGGTGTTCGGCAAGCCAGATCACATCGCAGCCGAGTTCGTCGGCGAGCCACGCCTCACGCAATGTCTCGTCGATCACGACGCCGTCGCGGCTGGGATCGCGGCTGTCGGGAAACAAAAAATCGCCGAACTTCACACCCACCTCCAAACGGCGCCGTTGTATGTGCTGCACGATCTCGTTAGCGAAACCGATTCTCGGAGCCTCCTCGGGTCGACCGGTTCGTCGCTAGCAGCATTTTGATCACGTTGATATAGCGGAGCTGCCGCCCCGGCAAGGCAGCGCCCGGCCCATGGCCGAACGCGCCCCTGTCTCCCAGCCCGAATTTGAACCGCGTGCTGTTGCTCGCATGCGGCTATCGGTCGAGGTTAAGAGCGTATACGGTCCGGCCCGCAGCCTGCGGCCATTGCCCCTCGATGACCCGAATTCCACCCATGCGTAAATAGTCCCGCTCCGGCCTTGGCCCCATGTCGGACCATCTCCAGCAGGCCAGGCGGGCCACAAAAGATAGGGTTAAGAACTCAATTGGCGGAATGACTGAAAATTGACATCCAGACGGCGGAACTTTTGCCGGTTGACATGTTATTAACGGTTCGCCAATCTTTGGGCTAATGAGTTTAACGGTGCACAACCTTAGGGAGCGTCGAGCAAGGCAATCAGAGGGGCCTCTCCGAAATATCCAGCAAATACAAACGTCTTGCGGTGATTAATACTATCAAAATAATCCAGTAAATCATCTCGGTATTTTTCAATAAAATCTACGCACTATTCGCTAAGACGTAGCAATACGGCGATTCTCAGTACTGCCGTCTGCTCGATCCCAAAAGATCAGAGAGAGGAAAATTGACATGTCGCTTGCGTCTGCAATCAAACCGAATGCTAGATCTTACGCGGTCACGCCCATTGACAACAGCACCTCGGAACTGTTCAACCGCTATTTGTCAGTCGTTCCCGCCGATACGCAGCCCCTCCTGGATCAGGCGTTCAGGCTCCGCTTTCAGGTTTATTGTGTTGAGCGCGGCTTCGAAGATCCGGCCGACTATCCCGATGGCCGCGAACGCGATCACGACAACTCACGATCGCTCCAGTTTCTCGTGATTGACCGTGCGACGGGTATAGCCGCCGGCACAGTGCGCTTAATCCTGCCGAAAGCCAATGCCGGTCTGCCAGTCTTCAGATTGACCGGGACCGGCGAACCAAATGTGGCGCTCCCCTGGAGCACGACTGCTGAGGTGTCACGATTTGCTGTGGCTAAGGCTTTTCGTCGGCCGCTCGAAGAAAACTGGTATTCCGGGATGGGCCATCGAACGGGCCTCCCAATCCTCACGATCGGGCTCATTCAAGCCGTCGTAATCATGAGTTCAGTCAGCGGGATCACACACATCGTTGCGATGATGGAGCCCTCGCTGTTGCGGTTGCTGCACCGGGTGGGCGTTGAGTTCCATTCGTTGGGTGATCTCGTCGAGTATCATGGTCTGCGCCAGCCGTGCTGGGCCGCGGTCGCTCAGCTGATCGAGCGTGCCAAGGAATGCCATCGCGAGCTATGGGAAGTAGCGACCAATGCCGGGCGAGGCCCGCAAGACCGGTCACCTTCGCCATTTGCCTGATGGTGAATCTGCGGCGATCTCACGGGGCCTCGGCCACTCCCCAGTTATCGGGCAGGCGGGCTGCCTGCCGCGTCACAGCCGGGCTAAGCTGCCTGAGAAAACTCATTAACAATATCAAAGTAGTTTTGTGGCTGAGTGATTGGTGACGAACTCCCTAGGGAAAAGAGACGTGCGAAATTCGGTCGAAGCGGATGTAGTCGTCATTGGAGGTGGCCCTGGCGGCACTACCGTCGCCACTTTGCTAGCGCGCCAGGGTTTATCCGTGACCCTGTTCGAGCGAACAACGTTTCCCCGTTTTCACATTGGCGAATCTCTTCTTCCCGCGTCGATGCCAATCCTTCAAGAACTTGGGGTCTACGACCAACTGGATAGGCAGTTCATCAAAAAACCCGGCGGTAAATGGTACTACGGCACCCGCCCGGTATTCAGCGATTTCGCTCGCGGCCCCTCCAATAGTTCATTTACCAAATTTCCTCACGCGTATATGGTTAAGAGAGAATCCTTTGATCAAATACTTCTTCATAATGCACTTCATAATGGAGTCAAAGTATTTGAAGAGCATTGCGTAACAGACCTGGTTTGCCAAGGCGAGAGAGTGGTTGGTGTGATGGTGAGGGAAAATATTACTGGTCAGTTGCGAGAATGTCGTTGTAACATGGTTTTTGATTGCAGTGGGTTCGGCGCAATCACCGCAAATAAATTCCAATTGAGAAGAGAAAATCGGTTGCGAACGATGGCCGTCTTTGGACATTATCACGCGGCACCCGAAGATCCTGATGTCAAGGACGGTTGGATCGTGGCCCCAATGTTCTACAATGGGTGGGTATGGATGATCCCGCTTGAAAAAGACTTGGTCTCAGTCGGCGTTGTTACTTCCATCGATCAATTTAGGAATGCCCAGAAATCGCCACGGCAGTTCCTAGAAAGCCATATCGAAAACAGTCCAATTGTAAACCACGGTCTGGGCCCAAACCGGGCCCCAGCCAGCGAGACCTACTTGTATGGCAATTTGGGATATACCAGCACGCGCGCGAGCGGCGATGGGTGGGCGCTGGTCGGAGATGCCGCCTTTTTTATAGACCCGTGTTATTCGACGGGCGTTCATCTGGCGTTATTAATGGCGAAGAAAGCAGCTAACCTCTACGCGAGGTGTCTTCGGACAGGACAGGACCAGCTCGCTGTTTTCGCCAACGAATATGAGAACTTCGTGCGTGAGGATGAGAAACTCGCGTTGCGTTTGGTGGATTGTTTCTACATGGCTTCAAGGAACCGTGTACTTCGCTGGTTGATTCCAGCTGGAAATATTAACGTAATAGCAAGACAATTTGTCGCCATAACAGGGGGAGACTTCAGGGATTATCCCCTCGCGATCAATGCCTTGTATTTCATGTGCAGAACGATCAGCTTTCTATTTCCGGTACCAGCAAGAGGATTGTGTATTCCCGCTGGCTTTGCATGGAATTGATTTAGCTCACCTGATCGAAAGCATCGGTAAAATTAGGCGCCGCGCGAAGATTCCGACCCCGGCCCACATAGTCAGGAACCACGGGGGTACACCGCTGAGAGGCTGGCCTGGGTAATGCCATTGTCCGGTCCAGACCCCGACATGTTCGATCACCGCGCCGAGCAAAGCCATATAGCCAGCATAGGCGAGGTCCCTCCTCTCGTGAAAGAGGGCGAGACAAAAGACGAGCAACGCCGCCGATCCCGCCAGCAAGAGCAACGGATCGGCAATCAGACCGAAGGGAAGGGCAAACAGTAGTGCAACTACCGAAACCCTTATCAGGCTTCCCCGGGGCGCCTCCCCGTCGAGAAGGCGGATCGTGTGCAGAATGTAGAAGCCCCACATAACGTATTCATAAGCCGGCATCCCGAGAAAATCGGGGTGGTCGAAAACGAAGATGCCTCTCTTCAACGCTGCCGAGTTCATCAGCACGAACAGCAAGTTTACAGCGAACATCATTGCGAGTTCGGCTACCGCGATCCCCCCGAAGCCAAGCCACCAGATGAGCAGCATCGTCGCCAGCTTTGCCGGATTACCGGGAACCCAGCCTAAGGCCGCTACCGTTGCCCACAACTGAACCAACAAGACCAGTCGGTTCAGAGGTGCCGGTCGTCTTACACCTGCGGCGCGGTGGACATATCTTCCCATTTTCGCCTTCCACTAACCACATTCGTGCTACTTTTTGTTGTCAGCCGTTCTAGGCTTCCCCGCTGTAGCAAGAGGGAATGCTTGTTGATGATGTCGGGTAACTTTACAATTATCTCTTGAGGCTAGGCATGCTATTCAGTTTCGGAGCCTCCATGCCACTGAAATCATTGAATTTCGTGCCGCAATAATTTACCTGGTATGGAAAATGCTTGCGAAACCTCGGTATGCGTTGGCACAATCGGCAACTGGCAGTTGTTGAGCCAGGATCCGGTACAAGCGATTGTCACTCCGGAGCCGGCGTCGCTCAGTTTGTTGGCCAGCGCACTATTCGGCTTCGGCGCTTGGACCCGCTGGCGCAGGCCCCGCTGGCGCAGGCGCGGATAAGTTAGCTCAGAGCGCTTTGTCGCTTTTTTTTACAGGGCTCGTTGGATCTGTCATTCGGCAACGTCGCAGCCTTCCGGCGGCTAAACGGTTGTTGACAAAGGCGATTGACAGCAGCGCCTATCAGCCGCCACAAAACCATACGCGGTTATCGCCTTTTTGACCGCTCTCTGGCTGTAAAGATGTCCGACGCTTGCTTCCGGTCGCCCCATGAGCCGCGCGAAGAGATTGGCCTTAGCGGTTGAGGCATGGCGGGTTCGTTTGGGAGAGCAGAGCGTATGCGATAGCGCATCGGCACAGCATCGATACGGTATCAGCGCTACTGGCATAGAGCGCGAGATTGCTGCCGCATTACGGCCGAGATCAGTCGACGATGTGGTCGCCGCAATCGGTATTGCGAGCGAATTCGCAATTCCGCTCTATCCAATCAGCAGCGGCAACAACTGGGGGTATGGCAGCGCCCTTCCAGCAACAGACGAATGCGTTATCCTCGATCTTTCCGGGCTTGACCGGATTTTAGAAATGGACGCGCATTCGGGTTTGGTTACGATCGAGCCCGGCGTTACTCAGCAGAAATTGAGCGACTATCTGGAGGCGAACGCTCTGCCGTTCCTAGTGCCGGTAACCGGCGCCGGCCCGACTTGCAGCCTCGTCGGAAATGCATTAGAGCGCGGTTACGGCATCACCCCCCACGCCGACCATTTCGGCGCTGTTATGGCGCTGGAAGCGGTCTTGCCCGACGGTCGCCTTTATCGCTCGGCACTGAGCGAGATGGGCGGCGCCTCCGTCGATCGAGCCTATAAGTGGGGTATCGGCCCTTATATCGACGGACTTTTCGCCCAGGGCGGTCTCGGCGTCGTCACCCAAATGACGATCGCGCTGGCGCCGAGGCCCGAACGCATCCGGGCATTTCTGTTTACCGTCGAGCACGACAGCGGGCTTGAGGCGGCGGTGACGGGTGTTAAGCAGGTGCTCCGCGAGGTCGGGGCCGTGGTCGGCTCGATCAATTTGATGAACACTCATCGTATCCTGGCAATGACTGTACCGTATCCGAGCGATCGGGTTGACGGCAGCGCCATGGTGGCGCCTTCCGCTATTACCGAACTTGCCGAGAGCCATGGCATAGCGGCGTGGACTGGCTTCGGCGCGCTTTATGGTAATGCCGGGATCGTAAAGGCCGCAGGCAAGACAATCCGTCGAATTTTGAAGCCGGCGTCGACACAGCTGCGCTTTATCACCCCCACGACAATCGCTACCGCCGACCGGTGGCTCAATCGGGTCCCCGGACTGCGCGGCAGTGTTTGGTCGCGCCGGGCGCAAACCTTGGCCGGGGCCATGCAGATGATCGCCGGGAAACCGAGCCGCGTAGCACTGCCTCTCGCCTATTGGAGAGCAGTCGGGCTTCCGCCCGGGGACGGCGAGCTAAACCCCGCCCGGGACGGCTGCGGACTTATCTGGTATTCCCCGCTGGTCCCGATGGCCCCCGCGAGCGTTAGACGGTGCGTCGCGATGGTTCATGAGGTCTGCTCCAGACATGGGATAGAGCCGCTGATCACGTTGACCAGCTTATCGGATCGCTGCTTCGACAGCTCTGTGCCGTTGCTGTTCGACCGCAGTGACGCTGACGCCACCAGGCGCGCGCACGCCTGCTACTTTGGCTTGCTCGAGACGGGCAAAGAGGCGGGGTTTCTGCCTTACCGGGTCGGCATCCAAGCGATGGATTGGCTGGTTCGACCCGGCCTCACCTGCTGGGATCTGGTCGCGGCAATAAGATCCGCCATTGACCCGCAGGGCATTATCTCGCCGGGCCGATACAGTCCCTAAACCTGTCGGAGAAACGAACGGAGGCGGCCGCCGCAAGACGGTTACCGTAATACATTCTTTACTCGCTCTCGCCACGGTCCTCGTGGGGGCCACGGCCCGCTTGCGGGCCAAAAGCTATGAGAGGGCGAGCCCTTGGCTGATGTCGCCAGCTCCTATAACGAGCATTTCGAGGTGGTTCGCGCGGAGACGCAGGAGCAGATCGACCTGGCCTATCGTCTGCGCTACCGGGTGTATTGCATCGAGAACCGGTTCGAAGATCCGGAACGCTTTCCCGACGGACGGGAGATCGACGAGGATGATGACCGCTCGGTTCACACGCTGCTGATCCACCGCTGCAGTGGCCTTGTGGCGGGAACTTCTCGCCTGATCATGCCACGGCTCGACAGCCGGAGGTCGTTGCCAATGCAGCGCATCCTCGGTCGGCGCCAACTGGAAAGCATGCACCGCTTCCCGCCTCACCAGATTGCCGAAATTTCCAGGTTTGCCGTATCGAAAGAATTTCGTCGCCGGTGCAGAGAAGAACGCTACGCTGACGCCGGCTTTCCCTACCCGCGCTCAGAGTCGGATACGGCCGTAAGACGGCTGTTCCCGCATATTACCTTGGGCCTCTTTCGCGGCCTTCTGGGGATCTGCCTCGAGTACGATATCAGCGTGCTTGCCGCCGTGATGGAGCCCGCTTTGCTCCGCATCGTTGCCCGGCTTGGGCTTAATTTCGAGCGGGTCGGCCACCTCGTCAATTATCACGGCCTACGTCAACCCTGTGTTGCGCGTGTCGCCAACCTCATCGAATATTCGCGCGATCAACGCAGTGTACTCTGGGGTTATGTGCAAGAGACCGGCGTCGCAGCGATGCTGGCGACATTGGAGAAGCACAACTCCGGGTGCGAATCTGCCGCAGGCTGAGCGGGCCCGAACCGGTCTTCAGGTCTGTTCGCGGGTTTCGTTGAAGCGCAGTTTTGGCCACTCCTCGATTGTCGTGCGCAGGTCCCAGGCGTTGCGCGCGAGAAACACCGGCACCCCGTCATGGTCTTCGGCGCTTGCCGATGGGTTGCGCACGCGGAAACGTTCGAGTTCGGCCGGGTCATCGGCTTCCAGCCAACGGGCCGCCTGATAGGGGGCGCCGTCGAGCCGGGTGGCGAGCCCGTATTCGGCCTCGAGCCGCGCGGTCAACACATCGAGCTGCAGCGGGCCGACCACCCCGATGATCCAGTCGCCACCCGAAGCCGGCTTGAACACCCGCGTCACCCCCTCCTCCGCCAATTGTCCAAGCGCGTGGCGCAGATGCTTCGTCTTCATCGGGTCGTCGACCCGGACCCGGCGCAGGATCTCGGGGGCAAAACTTGGGATGCCGGTAACACGGATCTCGGCACCCTCGGTCAGGGTGTCGCCGATCCGCAGGCTGCCGTGGTTCGGTATGCCGATAATATCGCCCGGCCACGCCTCCTCGGCGAGGTTGCGCTCGCGCGCCAAAAAAAACACCGGCGCCTGTACCGACATGACGCGCCCGGTGCGGATGTTCTTCAATTTCATGCCGCGCGCGAACCGTCCCGAAGCGAGGCGCACAAAAGCGATGCGGTCGCGGTGCTGCGGATCGATGTTGGCCTGCACCTTGAAGACAAAGCCCGCAACTTCAGGCTCCTCCGGCCGGATCGAGCGCGGCCCGTCCGGCCCCTGCGCCGGCTGCGGCCGCGGCGACGGCGCCAATTCGGCAATGCCGTGCAGCAATTCGCGGACTCCGAAATTATTCAGCGCACTGCCGAAATAAACCGGCGTCTGATGACCGGCGCGGAATGCCTCATTATCGAATTCGGGACACAGGCCGCGCGCCATCTCGACCTCCTCGCGCAGCCTCGCGAGGGCTGCCGCAGGCAGCCGCCGCGCCAGTTCGGGATCATCAAGGCCGCGGCACATGACCGGCTCCGTGACATGGTCGTGGGCGCCGCGCTCGAACAGCAGCAATGCGTCGTTGAACAGGTCCCAAGTGCCGAGAAAATCGCGGCCCATCCCGATCGGCCAGCTGGCCGGGGTCACGTCGAGCGCCAGGCCCTGTTCGATTTCGTCCAGCAGATCAAAAGGGTCGCGACTTTCGCGGTCGAGCTTGTTGATAAAAGTCACGATCGGTACGTCGCGCAGACGGCATACCTCAAAGAGTTTTCGGGTCTGCTCCTCGATGCCCTTGGCGGCATCGAGCACCATGACAGCGCTGTCGACGGCGGTCAGCGTCCGATAAGTGTCTTCGCTAAAATCCTGGTGGCCGGGTGTGTCGAGCAGATTGAACGTCACCCCGTCATGCTCGAAGGTCATCACCGCGGCGCTGACCGAAATGCCGCGCTCGCGCTCGATCGCCATCCAATCCGAACGGGCCCGCCGGCGGTCGCCGCGCGCCTTGACTTCACCCGCCAACTGGATCGCGCCACCGAATAGCAGCAGTTTCTCGGTCAGAGTGGTCTTGCCGGCATCGGGATGCGAGATGATCGCAAAGGTTCGTCGGCGCGCAATCTCGTCCGTCAAAATACTCATCGGTCACTTCAGCTGGCTTCGTGTGTAGGTGGCCCGGCCGGCTCCGCGGCGCCGGTTACAACGATGGATATGAGGGCTGCTCAGGCCTTTGCCAACTTGCTTTGGCGCGGAGGCAAACGGCCGCCATTCAAGCGCTGTGGCGCACCCGGCGAGATTCGAACTCACGACCTCTGCCTTCGGAGGGCAGCGCTCTATCCAGCTGAGCTACGGGTGCCGGTGCGATGATTTTATCGTTAGTGCACGTGGGCTGGATACCGCCGCCGCAAGGGATTTGCAAGAAAGTTCGAGCATAATACTAAAGTCGAGGCGGCGCTTGGCAATCCGCACGAAGTCGACTATCACGTGTAAATCCCGGCCGCGAGAAAGCTTTTGATGATCGATCAAACGGCAACGCTTGTCGGCAACAGAGAAATTGACACCCCGACTGGCCTCCTGGCGCATCGGTCTTTACCAAATCCGGACATGCTGGCGCAGTTGGAGCGGCGTTTTGGGCGTTTGCATTCGCGCCAGCGGCTTGGGATCGAAGACGACCACGAAGCGCGTGCGCGCCGAAGCGCACCGCACCCGCTGCGGCCGCGGCGATGGTATCTGAGCCCGGTGCTCGTCCGGCGCACGCTCAAGCTCACGGGCTTGTATTGGTGGGCGCACAAGAATTCCCAGCGGATCGAGATACGCCGAAATCCTATTCCTTTGCCGCACCTCCCGGCCGCTTTCGACGGCCTGACGATTCTGCAGATCAGCGATCTCCATGTCGATATCAGCCCGGCCGCGATGCGGCGTTTGATCGAGCTATTGCCGCATCTGAGCTACGATCTCTGTGTGCTGACCGGCGACTACCGCGGCAGAACCTATGGGCCGTGCGAGGCGACGCTCGAAGGCATGGCTCGAATGCGCCCGCATATTTCAGCGCCGGTCTATGCCGTCTTAGGCAACCACGATTCGCTCCGGATGGTGCCGGCGCTCGAGGAGATGGGCATCCGCATGCTGGTCAACGAGGTCGAACCGATCGTGCGCGACGGCCAATATCTCTACCTTGCGGGGATTGACGACGCCCATTTCTATCGAATGGACAACATCGAAAAAGTCGCGTCTAAAATTCCCGGGGAGGAATTTTCGATCCTGCTGTCGCATACGCCGGAAATTTATCGCCAGGCTGCGCACGCCGATTTCGATCTGCTGCTGTCAGGTCACACCCATGGCGGCCAGATCTGCCTGCCCGGCTCGATTGCGCTGACCCTCGACTCGGTCCTACCTCGCCGGATGGGTGCGGGATCGTGGCGTTATGGCCGAATGATCGGATACACCTCGGTCGGGGTCGGGTCCTCGGTCGTGGCCGCACGGATCAACTGCCCGCCGGAGATCACGCTGCACGAATTGCGGAACATCGCCGCCCTGGCATGTTAATAGGGCGGATCACGCAGGTCGAAAGCGTAAAGTACGCGCGACAGCGCCAGTTCACCGACAAAGAACAGCGCTACCCCGATCGCGACGTCGGCGATCGTCAGGGACAACGGCACCATGCACGCGAGCAGCGGGAATAACGATTCCGGGATCTGATCGATACCGACGATCGGACTGCTCGATGACCGGCCGAGCCGGCGCTTCATAAAGCTCGAGAACAGGTCGCCGACCATCGCGAGACTGCCGACCAGGAACCCGATCTTCCATCCGAGCCCGACCAGCGGCCCCCCTAAAGTCGTTATCAAGACCGCGCAGATGACACCGCGCATCGTCTTTGCCGGCCCAAATACCGGCCGGCCGTCGACAAATTGGTGGTCGCCGTCGACCGGATAGGAAAACTTCGGGCCGAGGACCTTCTGGACCATCAACGGTGTGCCGTTGGCCAACACCAACAGAAACAACAGTGGGGCGATGTATGGCGACAGCATCGGCTCAGTGTCCACCGAGCGCGGCCTGATTGGTTCCGCCGAGATCGGCTTCAAAGGCGCCGCGATCCGCACCTGACAGCAATGGCGCCCCGGGCGCAGAATCCAGCCGGCGACATCGGCGCTTACGATCGGGCTGTCGAGATCACGCAACAGCATGTGATAGCCGTGCGGGTAGTAGGCAAAGCTGCGACGGAAGCGCGGGTCGCGCGGCAATTCACGGACAAAGCGGCTGATCGGCCGCGTTGGTATGATCTCGTCGTGGGCGCCGTACATCAACAACATCGGTACTTTCAGATCCGGCGCCGAGGCGAGCGCCGCGTCCATCAGATTGGCCAAGCCCCAGATCGTATCGACTCGCGTCTCCTTGATGACCAGCGGGTCTCGCCCTAATGCCCGCAACATCGGAATGTTATCCGATGCGAGGATATGGAGGCTCTGTCCGGTCAGTTTTAGGTCAGGCATCAGCCTAACCCCGGCCCACAGCGCGATTCGCGGTATCAGATCCATCGTCGCTCGGCCCCACACCGCCGGCGCGGGTAAGATCACCCCATCAACATCGGGTATCGGGGTGCGGCTCTCGCCGGTCATTGCGACGACGGCGACGGCCCCGCCCATGCTCTCGCCAAGCAAATACAGCGGAACATCGGGATAAAGCCGTCTCAATATATCGCAGGCGGTCGCAGCATCGGCGGCAAGCACAGCCCGGCCCGGCCACAAGCCGCGCTCCGGCGCCCCGCCAAACCCGCGCTGATCATAGGCGTAGGTGGCAATGCCGTCCTTGGTCCATGCCTTGCCCGGTGTCTCGAAAGCATGGCTGTAATCGTTAAAGCCGTGCAATGCCAGGATCACTGCCCTGATCCGGCCGCCGGGCAGCCATTTGCGCAAGGGAAGCCGCTGGCCGTCGGCCGTGACGAAGGTGGTATCGGTGAATCGGGCGACCGGCTTCGACTCGGGCGATGCATGCGGTGCGCCGATGTTCGCGACTGGCACGCCGGGGTCTGTTGCTGGCGCGCAGCCGCACAACCCAACGCAGACGAGCAGCCAAATCCCGCGGAAGAGCGAAGAGAAGCGTCGTCGGTTGCTCAAGAAGCACGCCTTCGCTCACACGCCGACCGAACCGGCCGCGCTGCTCTGCGCCACCGCCTGGACTTTGCGGTTGGAGCTTGCGCTCGATCGTCGGGTTCCGAGCAGCGGATCATTGATCGTACGGCGGCGAGGCGTATCATCGGGGTCTTCATACGGTCAACCGGCCGCCGTGCCGCGCCGGCTCTAGGACTTCCGGCTGGTTTATGGAACCATTCGAAACCATCTATATTGACGAGATGGTCGCCGCCTGCAACGGCGGCGGCGGGCCGCTTGGCCATCCCAGGGTATACCTGAACCTCGCTCCCGGGGGGCAGGCGGAATGCCCGTATTGCTCACGGCTTTTCGTCAATCGCGCGGTGGCGGCTTCCGGAAAACAGGAGGGGCCGACGGTCTCGACGGCAATGGACCCGCCGTACAGCCAACCCAAGACAGCAACTTCGGAATAGCAGGATCACTGTGGACGACTTGACCGGCGCGCTCGATGTCGCCAGCCCAAGCTCTGCTGCGGCCGTGGCGACACCCGCCGCTGCCGCCACACCATCCGCCGCACCACATCATGTGTTTTTGATCGACGGCTCGGGGTTCATCTTCCGCGCGTATTTTGCACGGGCGCGTGATCCCAAGGCGGAGCGGTTTCAAAGGCAGTCTGACGGAATGGCCACCGAAGTGGTCATGATCTTCAGCAACATGCTTGATAAATATCGGCGAGAAACCGACGCCGACCACATGGCGGTGATTTTCGACGCCTCCGGTCAAAGCTTCCGCAACCGAATATACACAGACTACAAAGCCAACCGGCGGGAAATGCCGGACGATTTGCGTCCGCAATTGGAGCATGTACGACGCGCCGCAGCTGCGTTCGATATTTGTCAGATCGAGATGCCGGACTTTGAGGCGGACGACCTTATTGCGACTTACGCCCGCCACGCGGTCGATGCCGGCGCCAAGGTCACGATCCTGTCCTCCGACAAGGATTTGATGCAGCTCGTCGGGGATGACGTCATGATGCGCGACCCGATGACCGATCGCCCGATCGGCGAAGCGGAGGTCCGCGAAAAATTCGGCGTCGGACCCGACAAGGTGATCGAGGTCCAGGCGCTGTGCGGCGACAGCACCGACAATGTGCCGGGGGTCCCGGGGATCGGCGTCAAGACCGCGGCCGAACTGATTAACACCTATGGTGATCTCGAAACCTTACTTGCCCATTCGCATGAGATAAAACAGCCCAAGCGTCGCGAGGCGTTGATCGAGAACGAAGCCAAGGCGCGGCTGTCGAAAGAGCTAGTCAAGCTCGATGACCATGTGCCGCTGCCGTGCCCACTCTCAGCATTGCGGGTCAAGCCCTACGACCCCGACAAGTTGTTTCCATTCCTCGACGAAATGGAATTGCGCGCGCTCAAGACGCGCATCGTGCGCCGTCTCGATATAACAGCGCCGCTGCCGAGCGGGCCCAGCGAGCCGGTAATCCCCGAGGTGCCGCCATTCACCGCGCCGCGCAGCTACGCGCTGATCGAAACCGTCGAGGGTCTGGACCATTGGATCGCGGCGGCCTACGAGCCCGGCTATGTGGCGCTCTGGGTGGCAGCGAGTGCTGCGCCGGGGCGCCGGCCCGATATTGCCGGGATCGCAGTGGCCTTGGCGCCGGGAATGGCGGCCTACATTCCGCTCGGCCATCGCTCGGCGGGCGAACTGGACTTGGCCGAACCGAGTGGCATTCCGCTCGATGTCGCGATCGAGAGGCTGCGACCATTACTGCAGGATCCCGGGATCCTCAAAATCGGGCACGATATCAAGACAACCGCGCATCTGCTGTCGCGCTGGGGAATTTCGCTCGCCCCCCATGATTGCACGATGCTGATGTCGTACGTCCTCGATGGCGGCCAGTTCGACCACGAGATCGAGACATTGGTCAAACGTGGTTTCGAGCACGATTTGACAACGCTGAAGGAGCTGGTCGGCACTGGCAAGAGCCTGATCCCGTTCGCGGAGGTGGCACTGGAGCGCGCCCGCGACTTTGCCGCCGAGCGCGCCGATGCGGCATTGCGCTTACACACGCTGCTCAGGGCGCGGCTCGTGCGCGAAAAGATGACCGCATTCTACGAAACGGTCGAACGCCCGCTGCCGCTGGTCGTAGCCGCGATGGAGAGTGCCGGGATCATGGTCGATCGCGCCGCTCTAGCCGAAATGTCACGCGATTTTGCCCAGCGCATCGCCGCGCTCGAACAGTCGATCTATGCCGCGGTCGGCAACGAATTCAACATCGGCTCGACCAAGCAACTGGGCGACGTGCTGTTCGATAAGCTCGGGCTCCCCGGCGGCAAGAAGGGCAAAACCGGGGCCTATGGCACCGACGCTTCGATCCTTGAGGAGCTCGCGCCGCTGCACCCGGTGCCGGCACAGGTTCTCGAATGGCGTCAGCTGAGCAAGCTCAAATCGACCTATGCCGACGCGTTGGGCGAAGAGATCGACGCCGAGACCGGGCGGGTCCACACGTCGTACGCGCTCGCGGTGGCGGCGACGGGACGGTTTTCGTCGAACAACCCTAATCTGCAGAACATTCCGATCCGCACCGAAGAAGGACGCCGCATTCGCCGCGCCTTCATTGCCCAGCCCGGGCACGTGCTGCTCTCGGCCGATTACAGCCAGATCGAATTGCGGCTGGCGGCTCACGTCGCCGATATCCCCGAATTGCGGCAGGCATTCCATGATGGGGTCGATATCCATGCGCTGACCGCCAGCCAGGTGTTCGGGGTGCCGCTCGCGACGATGGACGCCGCCACGAGGCGGCGGGCGAAGGCGATCAATTTCGGGATTATCTACGGCATCAGCGCATTTGGACTCGGCGCCCAGATTGGGGTGCCGCAATCCGAAGCGGCGGCCTATATCCGCGCCTATTTCGATCGCTTCCCGGCGATCCGCGCCTATATGGAGCGGATCAAGACCGACGCTCGCCGCACCGGTTATGTCGAGACGATCTTTGGACGTAAGTGCTGGATTTCGGGCATTCGCGATGCCAACCCGGCGCGCCGCGCTGGTGCGGAGCGGCAGGCGATCAACGCGCCGCTGCAGGGCTCGGCCGCCGACATTATCAAGCGCGCGATGATCCGCATCCCCGGCGCTCTCGCCGGCGCTGGCCTCAAGACCCGCATGCTGTTGCAGGTGCATGACGAGCTGCTGTTCGAGGTGCCCGGGCCCGAAACCCAAACCGCCGCCGAAATCATCAAGAAAATCATGGAAGGCGCCTGCGCGCCGCATTGCGAAATGTCTGTCCCGCTCGTCGTCGAGACCGGCTTTGCCCACAGCTGGGACGAAGCACACTAGGTGCTTTTGGCACGCTCCCCCGGCGCCTGCCGCGGCGGGCGAGAGCCGCGGTCTATGCGGCCGCAGGCGTCAGCGCGACGGCGGCTTCCGAGGTCAGCAACAGAAAAGTGAAGGTTTCCTGCAGGTAGAGGCGCACGCTGGCATCATTGTGGCTCAAATAGCCGATCGAAAAGTCTTGGCCGACATGGAGATCGAAATCGCCGCCGCGGGTCGTCAACACAAAACCGCCGGCGATCACCGGGGCCCAGATGATCTCGGTTTCGACCAGCCGATGGATGTGCTGCAACACCGGATAGCCGTGGTCTCGCGCTTCGGCCACCGCGGTGTAAGGCTCGGCCCCTAATACCACCGAATAGGGCCCGTTGACGCCGACGAGGCGCAATTCGCTCAATGCGTGAGCGATCGCGTCCGGATAGTTGGCCACATCCGCGGGAAGCGGCACTGCCGGATTGCTGCTGCCCTGCCGGATGCCCTCGATACCGCCCGCCTCATAGCCCTCGAAAACCGCGCCGTCTTCGGCAAAGGCGATCTTTTTCGCTGCGTCCTTCGCCGGCTGCCAGTCCGAGTCGTTGGCGCCGCGCTCGACGTCATCGATCATCTGCCGATCGAGTTCGAAAGGGACCCGCAATTCGACCAGCGACTTGACCTCGCGCTGGCGCGCGATGATGCCTTCGCCCGGCGCCGCGATATTGCTCAGATGACCCGTGCCAACGGCTGACAGCATGGTTCCGGCTGGCCCCTGTACATCGACCACACGGCGCGCCGCGAGATAACGCTTTAGGGTTCGCGATGCTTCTTCCTCGATTTGCGCCCAGGCGGCATCGGAGATCGGGGCAAGTTCACGGTGCAGATTGTTCATTTATGGCCTCTTTTTAGGGAGCCGATGCCGAGCGATCCGTCCGACGCCGCGGGCGTGCTCGGCTCGGCAACAGCGGCCTCAACGAGTGCAGCCGGCTCGCCGACCGTGACGTTCTCGAGAAAATCGGCTGTCGGGACAAAAAACAGAGTGCCGGTAACGGCGCGGCTGAAATCGAGAATGCGGTCGTAATTGCCCGGCGGGTTGCCGATAAACATGTTGTCGAGCATCTGCTCGATCGTTCGCGGCGAGCGGGCGTAGCCGATGAAATAGGTGCCGAAATCGCCCTTGCCGACCTCCCCGAACGGCATGTTGTCACGAACGATTTTGAGCTCCTCGCCGTTCTCGACAATTTTCGTCAGCTCGTTATGGGCGAAGCTCGGCTTGACGGTTTCGTCGAGCTCGACATTGGTCAGTTTGGTGCGGCCGATAATCCGTTCCTGAGCCTCGGTTGGAAGCGCGTTCCAGGCGTGCAGATCGTGCAGGTATTTTTGCACGATCACATAGCTGCCGCCGGCAAAGTCGGGATCTTCGTCGCCGACCAAGGTTGCATCGAGCGCGGCCTGACCATCCGGATTCTCGGTGCCGTCGACAAATCCGAGGAGGTCGCGCTGGTCGAAAAACCCGAAGCCATGAACTTCGTCGGCAACAGCGACGGCATCGCCCAGCTGGTTCATGACCTGACTTGCCAGCTCGAAACACAAATCCATGCGCCGCGCACGGATATGGAACAGAATGTCTCCTGGGGTCGCGGTGGCGACGTGCTTTCCGCCGCGGATTTCGCGAAACGGGTGCAATTCGGCCGGACGCGGCTCGCCGAACAGCCGATCCCACGCTTCGGAGCCGAACGAGACGATGCACGACAATTGGCCATCGAGATCGCGAAATCCGACGGCGCGCAGCAGATTGGCCATATTGGCGCACAGCGACTGCACCACGGTCTCGGCCTCGGGTTCCGGCTTGATCGTAACGACTAGAAAGATTGCGGCGGGGGTCAGCGGCGCAGCCACCAGCTGCGACAACGCACGCGCCTGACGCGCCCGCCCGGGCGTGCCGCTCATTCCAAGGTCTCCGTCGGGTCGTCCCCCGCGAGGTCCGGCTAACTTCGGATAGCCGGACCTCGTCTTGCCCCGACCATGCGACAGACCGAGGACGGGCGCAAGCGTTCGCTACATAGTCGACCTATGCGCGAGCGAATTGCCGACCCGTGCGCGAGCGGAATTGTGGGTCTCGGTGAAGGTGACGCATTCAGTGACGGAGCTTTTTGCACCATCTCCGCTCATTGTGGGACAGCGCGCACTCAAGGAAGCGGCTATCGAGAATGCAAAACGGCCGGGCAACGTGGCCCGGCCGCTCATCTTAGAGGCTGAAAAACCGAAACGGCTCAGTTGCGGCGGGTGCCCATCAACTGCATCAGCATCATGAACAGGTTGATGAAGTCGAGGTAAAGCCGCAATGCGCCCATGATCGCCTTTTTGCTAGCGATCTCGGCGCCATCGCCCTCGTAATACATCTCCTTGATCTGCTGCGTGTCGTAGGCGGTCAAGCCGGTGAACACGAGGACGCCGATCACCGATACCGCGAATTGCAACGCGCTCGAGCCGATGAACATGTTGACGACCGAGGCGATGATGATGCCGATCAGCCCCATGAACAGAAATGAGCCGAACTGCGACAGGTCGCGCCGCGTCGTGTAGCCGTAAAGGCTCATCGCCGCGAATGTACCGGCGGTGATGAAGAACACCCGGGCGATGCTCTCATGGGTGAACACGATGAACACCATCGCCAGCGACAGCCCCATCAGTGCCGAGTAGCCCCAAAAGACGAGCTGTAGGGTGCTCGCTTGCATCTTGTTGACGCCAAAGCTCATCAGCATGACGAGCCCGAGCGGCGCCAGAATGACAAGCCAGATCAGCGGCGTATGCGCGATCGACGCGTAAAACCCGGAGGCAGCAGCGACATAAGCCACGATGCCGGTCAGTGCGAGCCCCGACGCCATATAATTGTAGACGCGGAGCATATACTCCCGCAGGCCGACATCGATGCCGACCGCGGTGTCCGCCGTCCGCACCGTCCAGCGGGGCTGCGAACCCAGAGCCATAAACCCCCTCCAAAGAGAGCAGCGCCAAGGAAATTCTTCGCGCGCAGCCGATATTGGCACAAAACGCGATCTTTTCAATGACCGCGGAGTGGCCCGCCTGCGAGCAACTTTCGATTTGCCGTCAGTCGTTGCGCAAATAAGGGGCGGCTTTGACCCCGAGCGCCCGCCACGTGCCGGCAAAGCCGAGCCCCAAGGTCAAGATCACCGCCAGCCCGATTGTCGAAAGGATCGGCGCCGGGAGGAACACCCATTCGGCGCGCATAAGGCGCGTCACCAGAAGATAGGCAGCCGTAGTGCCGAATGCGCCGGCGACCGCCCCGGCCAGCAAACCGAGAAGACCATGCTCGATCAGAAAGCTCGACAAGATGGTGACGCGGGTTGCGCCCAATACCTTGAGTATGACCGCGTCGTAGAGGCGTCGCCGATTGCCGGCGGCGATCGCTCCACCCAGCACCAGCACGCCGGCGCCGAGGGTCACGAGTGCTGTTACGCGAACCGCATTACCGATCAAACCAACCACTCGATTGACCGAAGCCAGGGCCTCGCGAACATGGATCGCCGACACGTTCGGGAACGCGTCGGTAACCCGCCGGACCAGCGATTCCTCTTCACTCCGGGGCAGATAAACCGCGGCAAGGGCGGTGTGGGGGGCATGTTCGAGAGTGCCGGGCGCAAACACGATCGCGAAATTGATCCCGAGCCGCTCCCAATTGATCGTCCTCAGATTGGCAATACGCGCGGTGATCTCGCGGCCGAGCAGATTGACGGTCAGCGTATCGCCGATCTTGAGGCCCATGCCGCGCGCGAGACCGGCGTCAAATGAGATCAGCGGCGGCCCCTGATAATCGGGTGGCCACCATGCTCCGGCCGCGAGTTCGGAACCGTCTGGCAGCGACGCGGAATAAGTCAGGCCGCGGTCGCTGCGCAATGCCCAACGCGCCTCCGGCGCGACCGGCGCCTGCTCGACCGGTACCCCGTTCAGCTTGGTAATCCGGCCGCGCATCATCGGCACTTGCTGCATATGCGCACCGGGAACGTCACGCACGATCGCCTCGAAGCCGGCGAGTTGCGCCGGCTGAATATCGATGAAGAAGAAGGCAGGCGCTTCCGCGGGCATCCTCTCGGCGATCTGATGACCGAGATTGCCCTCGACCGCCGCCACCGCCACCAGCACGGTCAGCCCGATCCCCAGCGACAATACGATCTGCGCCGTCGGTGCGCCGGGCCGGTGCAGATTGGCGAGTGCGAGGCGCAACACCGGCCATCGTGGCCGGCCGAGCTTGCTTGCGCCGAGCTTGACCCCAGCGCCGGCCCCCCAAAACAAGGCGAAAGCGCCAACCGCGCCCGCGACAAACCACATCGCGACATGGCGATCTTGGGTGCCGGCGACGACCGCTGCTGCGAGACAGCCGACTAGCAGCGAGGTCAGCGCCACGGCAGACCGAGGCGCGCGTCGCCGAGCCCTGTCGACCATGTCGCGAAACAGCGAGCCTGCCGGTATCCGGTAAATCGCGGCGAGCGGCCACAGCGAGAAGACGAGCGTCGTCAGCAGTCCGTAGAGCGCCGCCAAAATCAACGGCTGTGGGTAAATTCCGGGTTTCGCCGAGATCGGCAGCAGATGCTTGAGCAGCGGCGCCGTTGCGAGTGGCAGCACCGCTCCAAGAGCCAGCGCGGCAGAGATCGCGGCAATCGCCAGGGCCACAATCTCACATAAATAGGTCGAAAAGACGAGCCGGCTCGGGCCGCCTAAACATTTGAGGGTGGCAATGGTTTCGGTCTTGGCGGCGACATGCCCGCGCACCGCATTGCCGATCCCAACCCCGCCAACCAGCAGGGCCGACAAGCCGACCAGCGATAAGAATACGGCAACCCGATCGATCAGCCGCCGTAAATTGGGTGAGGCTTGGTCAAAGCTGCGAATCTCCCAGCCGGCATCGGGAAACGCCGCCCGCGCCCTCTTCGCCCACACCTCCGGCGCTTCGCCCGCCGGTAGCCGCAGGCGGTAACGATAGTTGACGAGAGCCCCCGGCTGGATCAGCCGGGTCTGTGGGAGCGCCGCCATCGAAACTAAGAACTCGTGGACCAAAGATCAGCCCGCTCGCGGCGGCGTCAGGTTCGCGTTCGATCGTGGCGCGCACCTGCAGCACCGCCTCGCCAACCTTGATCGCGCCGCCGATCTTGACTCCGAGTCGGCCGAGGAGTGCGGGATCGACCGCGGCGCCAAATGTACCGTTCACCTTGGACAGCACGGCGCCGAGAGGTTGGGGAGGCGATAATCCGACGGCGCCATAAAGCGGATATCCGGCGTCAACCGCCTTTAGTTCGATCAGGCTCAGCCGGTCTGTCTCGGTCGACCGCGCCATAGCGCGCATCGAGACGGTTTCCGACAGCTGTCCGCTCTCCGCCAGCATCGCATGTTGAGTGGCATCGGCTGGGTGATAAGCAATCCGGACCTCGGCGTCGCCGCCCGTGAGTTCGCGCGCATTGTCCTTGATTCCGGCGCCGAGCGATGCGGCTAGCGAGCCGATGCCGGCGACGGCCCCAACCCCCAGAACCAAGCATCCCACGAGCACACCCAGCCCGCCGACACCGCCTCGCAGCTCGCGGCGGGCAAGCCGGATGGCCTGTCGCAGCAATGACGCTCTCACCGCGCCCATTGGACTGCGCTGGGCGCCGACCGCCTCGCTGACAGGTCCTCGCTAATTGCGCCATCGGCCAGGCGTATTCGACGGGTGCAGCGCTGGGCGAGGCCTTCCTCATGGGTAATTAACAGGAGGGTGGTGCCGTGGCGGTCGCGTTCTTGAAACAAGCAGTCGATGACCAGGCTGCCGGTTGAGGCATCGAGGTTGCCGGTCGGCTCGTCTGCCAGCAACAGCCTGGGGCCGGCAATAAACGCGCGGGCAATCGCGACCCGCTGCTGTTCGCCGCCAGAGAGCTGTGCCGGATAATGCGCGAGACGATGGCCGAGACCAACCGCGCCGAGCCCCTGCGCTGCCGCCGCAAACGCGTCGCCGCGACCGCCCAGCTCGAGAGGCAGCGCCACGTTCTCGAGCGCGGTCATGGTCGGGATCAGATGAAACGACTGAAACACGATCCCGATACGATCACGTCGCAAGCGCGCCAATCCGTCTTCGTCAAGCCTCCCGAGGTCGTGACCGTCGATCAACACGCGGCCGGCGGTCGGCCGTTCAAGCCCGCCCAGCACCATCAACAAACTCGATTTCCCCGAGCCCGAGGGACCGACCAAAGCGACACTTTCGCCAGCCTCGATCTCTACCGAAATGCCGCGCAGGATGTTGACGGGCCCAGCCGGGCTGCCCAGAGTTAGATGGACATCCTCAACCATAACTAGCGGGCCGCTGGAGTGAAGCGATTTGGTCATGTTCGATTTGGGGCGAGTGGAGCGGCTGCAGCGCCGCGGCCGGCATAATCTCTGGCGATATGGCGACCCAAGGCGCGTTTGCAACGCGATGCGCGGGCTCGCCGCGGGATCGCTTATCCTTATGCTAGTGGGTATTGCTCCCGCCATGGCGCGTGTTCCGGTCATCCTCGATTTTGGCGACAGTTTGACGGCTGGCTATGGGCTGATGCCCGAGCAGGCCTTTCCGGCGCGGCTCGAGGCATGGCTGCGGGCGCACGGTGTAGCGGCACGAGTGATCAACGCCGGGGTCTCGGGTGATACGACTGCCGGCGGGCTGGCGCGGCTCGATTGGGCGCTCGCCGACAAGCCCGACCTCGTCATTCTCGCGCTCGGCTCAAACGATGCGCTGCGCGGCATCGAGCCGGCGACGGTGCGCGACAACCTCGACAAGATGCTGCAAAAAATCGACGTTACCGGCGCCAAGGTACTGATCCTGGGAATGCTGGCGCCGCCGAATTGGGGGGAGGCCTATGGTCGTGCCTTCGACAGGATCTTTCCCGAGCTGGCGCAGGCCCACCAGGCAAAGATCTATCCATTTTTTTTGGAGGGTGTCGCGATGAAGCCTGACCTCAACCAGCCGGATGGCCTGCATCCGAATGAGCGCGGTGTCGCCGTGATGGTCGAACGGATAGGGCCGGTGGTCGCCGGCTTGATCTCGCCCCACCAGGGTGGTCAGTCATGACCGCCCAGTTCGCCGCGGTGACGGCGACGGGTGACCCATCCAAGCTTGCTTCGCGCTGCGTTGCCGGCCTGACGCCGGTCGAGCGGGCAAATTTCGGCATCGCTTACGTCACCGAACCGGCGGCCACGGCCTTGCCTGGGCTATTGCGCGAGATGTCGGCTCATACCGGCGTGAACGCCTGGGTCGGCGGAGTGGGACTTGGGGTATGCTCGGCGGAGACCGAAATTTTCGAGGAGCCCGCCGCCGTCGTCATGACCGCGGCGCTGCCCAATGACGGATTTCGCATCTTTGGCGTGACCAAAGACCCCGGCGCCGATTTGCCCCGGCAACACGCCGCGTGGATCGAGAAATCCGGCCCGATGCTGGCATTGGTCCACGCTGACCCGCGTTGTCCGGACCTGACCAAGGAAATAGTCGGTGTTGGTTCGGCGAGCGGTGCGTTTCTCGTCGGCGGTCTCGTTTCGCACCGTTGCGAGAGCCCTTTGATCGCCGGCGGTCTCGGCGAAAACGGCGTCGGCGCGAACGGTATTGCCGGGGTCATGCTGGCGCCCGAAATAGCGGTCGCGACATCATTGTCGCAAGGGTGCATGCCGATTGGCCCGGTCCATCGCATCGACGAGGCGCGCGACAATATTGTCATGGTGATCGATGGCCGGCCGGCGCTCAGTGTCTTCCTCGAAGATATCGGGCCCGATCTGGCGCAAGATCTGCGGCAGCTCGGCAGCGTGATCTTTGTCGGGTTGCCGGTCACCGGGTCGGACACCGGCGACTATCTCGTTCGCAATTTGATGGCGATCGATCCTGGCCGCGGCTGGGTCGTGCTCGGCGCCGAAATTGCCGCGGGCGACCAGATTCTGTTTTGCCGGCGGGATCCGCAGAGCGCGCGCGGCGACATGGAGCGGATGGTTCGCCAACTCGCCAGCCGCATCGGCGGGCCGCCAAAGGCCGGTGTTTATGTTAGCTGCGTGGCGCGCGGCGCCAATCTGTTTGGCGAGCCGGGGGTCGAGACGCAGCTGATCCGCGAGACCCTCGGCGACTTTCCGCTGGTCGGATTTTTTGCCAATGGCGAGATTTCCCGCGACCGGCTTTATGGCCACACCGGCGTTTTGACCTTATTCACCTGACGGCATGCTGCGGCTGTTTGTCGGCATCGGCTTCCCGCCCGAGCTGAAACTGCGCTTGTCGCTACTCTGCTCGGGAATACCAAAGGCGCGTTGGGTCGATCCCGGCAATCTGCACCTGACCTTGCGGTTTATTGGCGAGATTTCGGAGGCTGTCGCGGCCGATGTCGACGAGGCATTACTACGCTTGCGGGCCCGCCGATTTTCACTGCAGCTCGCCGGGACCGGGGTTTTTGGCGGCGACCGGCCGCGTCAGTTGTGGGTCGGGGTCGAGCGCAACTCTGAACTCGTTGCCTTGCGTGACAAAATCGAGCAGGCGCTGACCCGCATCGGCTTGCCGCCGGAGCCGCGCAAATTCGCCCCGCATGTCACTTTAGCACGCTTGCACAACGCTCCCGCCGACAAGGTCGCGGAATTTCTCGCCGCGCATGCCGGGTTCCGGGTCGAGCCGCTGCCGGTCGAGGCGTTCAGCCTGATTGCGAGCTACCCGACAAAGGCCGGATCGGTTTACGAAGACCAGGCAGATTACCCACTTCAGAACTGAGCGGGGGGGACGCAATGGCGCACTGGCTGTTGAAATCGGAACCGTCGGCCTATTCCTGGGAGCGGCTCGTCGCCGATGGCAAGACCAAATGGGATGGCGTGCGCAACGCCCAGGCGCTCAACAATATGCGGGCGATGAAACCGGGTGAGCAGGCATTTTTCTATCATTCGAACGAAGGCAAAGACATCGTCGGGATCGCCGAAATCGTCACCGGATTTTACCCGGACCCGAACGACGGGAGCGGCAAGCTCGGGATGGTGGATGTCAAGGCGGTGAAGCCGGTGGCCAATCCGGTGAGCCTGGCGGAAATGAAAGCCAAGCCCGAGTTAGCGGGGATGGCGCTGCTGCGTCAGTCGCGGCTATCGGTTTGTCCGGTCACCGATCGCGAATGGCAGGTCATTTGCGAGATGGCGGGTGTCGAACCCGGGACGTCCCGGAGTTGATCGATCGAGACACTTCTGGGCAAGAAGAACTTGCGGTAGCCGCGGCGCACGCTCAACCACCTTCCCGGACCACCGAGAAAACGGACCCCGCTCACCCGATCGAAGGTGTCGAAACGAGATCGGACGTTTGTCGGCCTATTACCTGTAGCGAAGATTCTGTTGCTCGGTTCCGGCGACGCGCTGCGGGCCGGCACTTGGGATTTGGGTATAGCGATAGGATTGGAGGCGCGTCGTTCGCAGGCCAGCAACGCCATTCTGGTCAAGATCTCGCTCCCAGGCGACCAGTTCTTCGTCGGACATCATATATCGCGCGCAGGCTTCCTCGCGACTGATCAGCCCGGAGCGAGCCGCCGCGACAACAGCAGCTTTGCGCGAAGGAGACCACCGCTTGGTGTCTGCCGGAGGCAGCTCGACCGGCCAAATCTGAGCTTTCTGGACCATGTGCATGCGTCTCACTAGCAATCGCAATACACATCCGTACCGCAGGTTGAAGGCTGCACGGATGTGACGTTTGTTAAACTCAATTGAGGACGAATTATTCCGTGAGATCGCATCAAAGTTTGATTACCGGTCCGTTGATCCGGTCGTTTTTGAGCTCTCGACAGAGTGCGTCAGGACGCCGCATGCGGGAGCGTTTCGCGGTGGTGTTGCCGATCTAAAGCGATTATCACCATGGCGCCATGGGCTCGCGAACTTGCCCATGATGGAACCGATAACGCGGATCCAGACTTCGCTAACGCCCCGGCATCACGCAACAGGTTACGAGTTTCGATTTCGAATGGGATTCCAACGCTTGCTCGTCGGCCTCGTAGACTTCTGCCGACGGCACGCGGTGCTGGTTATCTTGATCGCCGTCGCCGTCGCGGCATTTTCAGGCGTTTACGCGGCAGGCCACCTCGGGATCAGCACCGATACCGACAAGATGTTCGCCGACAGCTTGCCGTGGCGGCAGCAGGCGGCGGCATTCAAGGCCGAGTTCCCGCAGTTCACCGACTTGCTAGCGGTGGTGATCGACGCCAATGCGCCCGAGGAGGCCGAGGCGACGGCGGCTCAATTGGCTGCGGCTCTATCGACTGACCATATCCATTTTCGCTCCGTCAGCCGGCCTGATGGATTGCCCTTTTTCAAAAAAGAAGGATTGCTGTTTCTTGAGCCCAAGCAGCTTGACAAGCTGCTCGAGCAGACCATCAACGCGCAACCCTTTCTCGGTCAGATGGCGAAAGACCCGAGCGCTCGCGGGTTGTTCGCGGCGCTCGGATTGCTCGGTAAGGGCTTGCAGCAGGGCCAGGTCGATTTAAAACCCTATGACAAGGCGTTGGCCGGGTTCAGCCGCGCGATCGCTTCGGCCTTGGCGGGCCATCCGCAGCCCCTGTCATGGGCGCGACTGCTGGGTGGTAGCGCCGCCGAACTCGGGGGCCCGTACAAATTCGTGCTGGTCCAGCCGGTCGTCAATACGACCGCGCTACAGCCCGGTGGCGCCGCGATCGACGCGATCCGGGCAGCGGCTGCCAAGCTGGAATTCGTCAAATCCGGCGATGCCCATGTCCGGATCACCGGAAACGTGGCGCTGGCCGACGAAGAATTCGCCTCGGTTGCCGAGGGCACCGTCGTCGGGTTGGCGGGCAGCATCGTGCTGATCTCGCTGTGGCTATTCTTGGCGGTCCGGTCTTGGCGATTGATTGTGCCGATCTTGTCGACCCTCGTGCTCGGCTTGATGCTGACGCTGCTCTTTGCCGCCGCGGCGGTCGGGACTCTGAACCTGGTGTCGGTCGGCTTCGGCATTTTGTTCGTCGGCATTGCGGTCGATTTCGCCATCCAATTCTGTGTGCGTTATCGCGAGATCAGGCGCGAGTACCCCGATCCGGCAACGGCGTTAAACGAGACCGGCCGGCGGGTCGGCGGTCAGATTCTGGTGGCGGCCGCCGCAACGTCGGCCGGATTCCTGGCCTTTGTACCGACCGACTTTCGCGGTGTTGCCGAGCTGGGGCTGATTGCCGGCGTCGGCATGCTGATCGCCTTTGCTTGTACGATTACGTTTCTGCCGGCGCTCATCAGTGTGTTCCACCCTCATGGGGAGCAGGCCGAGGTAGGATTTCGCTGGGCAGCGCCGCTCGATGACAAGGTGCGGCGTGGCCGGCATCTGTTGCTGACAGTATTTGCGGCGCTGGCCGTCCTCGGCACCGTTCTGGCGCCGCAGCTGAGCTTTGATGCCGACCCGCTGCATACCAAGAACCCGAACACCGAGGCGATGAGGACCCTCCAGGACTTGATCGACTCTCCTGTCACCAACCCGTTCACGATCGATATTCTGGCGCCGAGCGCCACCGACGCGGGCTCCCTCGCCCACCGTTTGGACAAATTACCGCTTGTCGCAAACGTGCTGTCGATCAACAGCTTTGTGCCGGATGACCAGCAGCAAAAGCTCGCTCAGATTCAAGACGCCGCTACGCTGCTCGGGCCCACTTTAACCCCGTTCAATCCGGCCGCTCCACCCAATGCCGAGCAGATCCGTGCAGCCGCAAAAGATGCTGTAGCGGAGATTTCCCCGGCTCTCGACAAAACGCGCGACCCGCAACTCGCGGCACTGACCCAAGAGCTGCGCCGACTCGTCGTTGCACCCGACGATGTTGTGCTGGCCGTCAACGCGGCGCTGACGCGTTTCCTACCGACGCAGCTCGACCAGTTGCGCACGGCTCTGAGTGCTGAACCGGTAACCTTGCAGAGCCTTCCCGCTGCGCTGGCACGCGATTGGGTCCTTCCTGACGGGCGGGCGCGGCTCCAGGTTCTGCCCAAACCGGCGGCGCGCTCCACTGCCGGGCTGGCCCAATTCGTCAATGAGGTGACTGCGGTCGCTCCCAACGCGGGGGGCTCGGCGGTTACGA
Source organism: uncultured Alphaproteobacteria bacterium (assembly GCA_963777435.1). Taxonomy (GTDB): domain Bacteria; phylum Pseudomonadota; class Alphaproteobacteria; order ATCC43930; family CGMCC-115725; genus AP-15. The sequence goes on along the minus strand of CAVZQT010000001.1, from coordinate 461,765 downwards.
TTGAGGCGACCAGCGCCACGATCGTCAGTTCGTTCCGCTCGGCGGCTGTCGCTGCGGTATTCGCGATCGCCGTCATCCTATTCGTCGCATTGCGACGGTCGCTCGACGTAGCGTTGGTGCTGGCGCCGCTTTTGATGTCCGCGCTGATGACGGTCATCGTCATGGTGGCGGCGCGGCTGCCGCTTAATTACGCGAACATCATCGCGCTACCGTTGCTGCTGGGAGTAGGCGTTTCGTTCAACATCTACTTCGTGATGAATTGGCGGGCCGGCCGGACCGCGGTACTGGGCTCGGCAACCGCGCGAGCCATTTTGTTTTCGGCTCTAACCACGGGCACCGCGTTTGGTTCGCTGGCATTGTCGGGCCATCCGGGGACGGCCAGCATGGGCCAATTATTGCTGATCAGCCTCGGCTGCACGCTGGTCGCCAGCCTGGTGCTCATACCGGCCCTGCTCGCCGGCGGTCCCACGGCCGGCAGTTGCCGAAACATCGAAGCGGGGCCTGCGGGGGTTGCCGCTCGGCAGCCAGGGCGCCGACTTCGACCGCCACGATTAGCCGACCGAAATTCACCTTCCTGCACCGAACCCGCCTCTTTTAATCGGGCAGGTCACGCGAACCCGGTGCGTCACGGCAGCACTCGCGCCTGCTCCGGGTCGATGTCGAACCGCGCCATGTAGCGGGCATATCGTTCGTGCTCCCGGCCGGGATCGAGCCCGTAATCCTCCAACCGCGCCCGGCGCCGCCCATAACCGCCAGTGGGATTTGCCGCGACCCGGCGGCGGATGCGGGTCGCGGTCTCAGCATCAAGAACGCGGCCGAAATGACAATAGAGCGCCGCAACTGTTCCGGCCGGATCGGCGACCAATTGCGGGTACCGAACATGGAAGATGGGGTGTTGGAATCGCTCCTGATCCGCCGCCGCTATCATTAATCCGGCCGCCGCCAACCAGCGATCGCTGTCATCGCGGCCAACCTCGAACCGATCGACCTGGCGGCTGAAAGGACGGCGCAACACCTCGGTCAGCCTTGCAACCGAGGCTAGCACCGCGACTGGATCGCGATGCACGAAGACAAGCTTTGCGTCGGGATAGACCTCGCGCAAAGCGTCAAGCGCGAAGATGTGATCGGGGCATTTGAGAACCCAGCGCCCGGCTTCGCTCCGCTGGTGTTGCAGATGCTGCAGAAATCGTTTGTGAAAGCGATAGGCGTTGAGATGCCCGGCGCCGTCGAGCCAGCGCCGATAGCTCGGAATATGGTAAGTCGTGTCAAAGCGCAGGCTGGCAAAGATATGCGCCGTAATTTCCGAGCATTCCTGCGGCGATGACGCCTCTATCGGGTGCAGCCGGCGAAATTGCGGCGCCAGAATCTGAAACAATTTTAATTGCCGAGAGACTTGCTGCACCCGGCGATCGGGGGCGCCCTGCCGCTGGCCCCGTTGGGTTGGATAAGGGTGAATCAGCTGCCAGACACGGGGCACGATGTTTGCGCTGTCTTCGATCAAGAGACTATGCAGAAAGGTGGTGCCCGAGCGCGGAAGTCCGGCGATGATCAGGGGCCCCTCGATCGGCTGATCGAGGATTTCGGGACGACGCTTCTCTTCGTCACGCAAGCGCAGCAAATTCGTCAGGAACCGCACGGTGTCCCAGCGGATCGCCGCACCGCCGAACGTGCTCAGTTCGGCCTCCTCGCGGCACGCCTGCAGCAACAGCCGCATCGGATGCTCAAAAGGAGTGTCCCCGAAATCGTTCAATCCGCTGCGGCGCTGCGCCTCCTCGATCAATTTCTCCGCATCAGGGGGCTCGCGCCAGCGAGCGAGGAGATCGGGGATCACGCGGGTGATTGAACGAGCGAGGCAGCGCAACGCGTCAAAGCATAAGTCTCCGTCCGGATGGAAGTCACTCGCCAGCGGGAAGTTGAGCTAGTTTTGCAAACCCCGGCTCATCACGAACGCACTTGCGGCGGCCGATCGCGCCGTTGATGCGCGAGAATTAGAAATCTCGTCAAGACAACAAGCATCCCCGCGGATCACTCCTGCGGCCAAGGCAAAGGTGTGATCAGAAATTGTTCGGCCGGCGCAGCGGATCCGAATTGAGCTGCTGCTCGGCAAGCGCCCCGAGCCAATCGAGCCGGGACCGCAGCCGCACCACTTCACCGAGGACAACGACCGCCGGAGTTTCCGCGAAGGTGGCAGCAGCGGCGAGTTCGCCTAGGGTCGAGACCAGCACTTGCTGCGCCGGCGTGCTGGCTTTGCTGACGATCGCGGCCGGCTCGTCCGGCTCCCGCCCGCCGGCAATCAGGCGCTCGACGATCCTCGGCAGGTGGCTAAGCGCCATATATAGCACGATCACAGGCGAGCCGCGGGCGATTGCCCGCCAATCCAGCCCGTCGGGAACAGCGCCGGTGCTGTTGTGGCCAGTGACAAAGGTAACCGCGGAATTGGTCTCGCGATGGGTGACCGGGATTCCGGCGTAAGCGAGGCCGCCGATCCCTGCCGTGATCCCGGGCACGATGCGAAACGGGATTTCCGCGGCGGCGAGCGCCAGCGCCTCCTCAGCGCCGCGCCCAAACACGCAAGGATCACCCCCTTTGAGGCGCAGAACGCGGTTTCCTGCTCGCGCCAACTTGATAATGTTCGCCGAGATGTCAGGCTGGCTCGGCGATGGACGGCCGCCGCGCTTACCGGCGTAGTGCAAAGAAACACCCGGCCCTGCCAGCCGCAATATCCGCTGATCGACGAGCGCGTCATAAACCACGGCATCAGCCCGAGCGAGAGCGTGCAATGCCAATGCGGTGAGCAGACCGGGGTCGCCCGGGCCGGCGCCCACTAGCCAGACATGGCCGGGTTCGAAATCGGGCAGGTCCAAGCGCGCGCTGTCAATCAAAGCCGCCCCATCCGCAAAGGCCGTGGCGAAGGCACAGAACTTAGTCATCTGCGAAGGATTTGCTAAGATCGCTCGATGGCAAGCGAGGGAGCCAAAGCCCTGCGCCGCGGCTGGACCACCGGCGCGTGCGCCGCCGCCGCAGCCCGCGCCGCCTTTGCGGCGCTGGTAACGGGCCGTTTTCCCGATCCCGTATCGATCCGTCTGCCGCGCGGCGCGATGGCGCAATTTGGCTTGGCGCTGGCCGATATCCGCGAAGGACGCTGCCGCGCCGGTATCGCGAAGGACGCGGGCGACGACCCCGACGTGACCCACGGCGCACTTGTTATCGCCGAGGTGGCGCCCGCGCCGCCCGAATCGGGTATCCGCTTTGCCGCGGGAGAGGGGGTGGGCACCGTCACGCGGTCCGGGCTGGCCTTGGCGGTCGGCGAGCCGGCGATAAATCCGGGACCACGCGCGATGATCCGCGACGCGTTGATCGACGAGGCGGCCAAGAATGGTCTGACAGCGCCGGATCTGATTGTCACAGTCTCGATTCCTGGCGGTGAGCGCCTCGCCCAGAAGACGATGAACGCTCGTCTCGGAATCATCGGCGGCCTGTCGATCCTGGGGACGACCGGGATCGTTATCCCCTATTCTTGTTCATCATGGATTCATTCGATCCAGCGAGGGATCGACGTCGCGCGCGCCGCCGGCCTCGACCACATCGCGGCCACTACCGGGGCAACCTCCGAAAGCGCGGTCCAACGCCTTTATGGGCTGCCCGATCATGCGCTGATTGATATGGGTGATTTTGTCGGCGGGACGCTGAAGTATCTACGGGCCCATCCGCTCGAGCGGGTAACGATTGCCGGCGGTTTTGCCAAACTCGCCAAACTCGCCGCCGGGCATCTCGATCTGCATTCCTCGCGCAGCCGGATCGATCTCGCGGCGCTGGCGGACAGGCTCGCCGCTGTGGGAGCCGATCCGGGCACCGCGCAGGCGGCCCGCCTGGCCGGGGCGGCGGCCGAAATTCTGGCCGTGGCCGGAGAAAAACGGGAGGCGCTCGCTCGCGACGTCGCGACGCGCGCCCGCGAGGTGGCGCTGGCAACGCTGAGCGGCGAGACCAGCGTCGAGATCGCAATCGTTGATCGCGACGGCGCCTTGCTGGCGCGGGTAGGCGGCTGATGCCCAAACGCCTGCTCATTCTGGGAGGCACCGCCGAGGCGGCGGCGCTTGCCCGCGCGACGATCGCACGGTTCGGCGACGAGGTCGCGGTGACGACCTCGCTTGCCGGCCGAACCGAGCGGCCGGGACCCATTCCCGGACAGGTCCGGATCGGCGGGTTTGGTGGATCGGCGGGGCTTGCCGCGTATCTCAAAGAGCATGCGGTCAATTGCGTGATCGACGCGACACATCCGTTCGCGGCAGCGATGTCGGCCGAAGCGCGAATAGCCTGCGGGCTCGCGAACGTGCCGCGGCTGACGTTGCTGCGGCCGCCTTGGCGGCGTCATCCGCTCGACCGCTGGATCGAGGTCGATGACATGGCGGCCGCGGCTAGAGTCGTCGCCCGTATCGGGTGGCGAGCATGGCTGACGATCGGCGCCGGCGAGGTCGCGGCCTTTTCTGCAGTGACGGGTGTCCGGTTTCTGGTTCGGCTGGTCGACCGACCGCGACGGCCTTTGCCGCTGAGCTTTTGCGAGGTCGTCGTCGGACGAGGACCGTTTACGCTCGCCAACGAACGGCACCTGATTGCGCGTCACGCCATCAATGTGCTCGTGTGCAAGGCGAGCGGCGGCGCCGCGACCGAAGCGAAACTCGTTGCCGCCCGCGAGTTCAGCCTGCCTGTGGTTATGGTCCGCCGCCCGGCGCCCGAGCCCGGCGACATGGTCCAAACCGTGGACCAGGCACTCGAGTGGCTGGAATATCCGGACCGCGTTTCACTACCAATGAGGGTGTCATGACGGGCCGCCAGATCGCAATCGTCGGATTGGTGCTGTGCGCTGTAATCGCCCCCCTGGGATTGGCGCGGGCCGATATCGCTCTGTTCAGCGCCTACTACGACAATCCCGCGCGCGCCGCCGCTCAGAACGATGCTGAGGGGGTCAGAAAGCTGGTTGGCGGCGGGAGCGGCAACCCGAACCAGGTCGATGACCACTCACGAACGGCCATGCACTACGCCGCGATGAACGGCAATCTGCAGATCATCGCAATTCTGATCAAAGCCGACGCCAAGCTGAACCCCGTCGACCCCCTCGGTGACACACCGCTCCACCTTTCCGCCGAGCAAAATCAGACCGAAGCAGGAAAGCTGCTGCTCGACGCCGGGGCGGAGGTCGACCCGCAAAACAAGGATGGAATGACACCGCTGATGATCGCCGCGAGCCATGGCAACCTCGAGATGGTGCGCGCCTTGCTGGCCAAAGGCGCCAACCCGAGCAAGACCGATTATACGGGACGCGATGCTCTCGGGTGGGCGCAGGATGGGCACCGGCCGGCGGTCATCCAAGCCCTAAGCCGGGCGCAGGGCGGCAACGGTTCCTAATCCCCGGCTGGCGGGGCAAGGAGGTAAGCATGGGAAGCCGACACGAAGTCGCGACCGAGTTCGACATCGTCTTTGCCGTGCATGAAGGCGTCGAACTGCTAGGCGATCTGTACTTGCCGGTCGGAGCGGGTGGCGCTCCGGTCGTGGTCGGAGTGCATGGCGGTGGCTGGCAACTCGGCGATCGTAAATTCTACCGGCATTGGGGCAACTATCTCGCGGCAAATGGCTGCGCCGTGTTCGCGATCGAATATCGCCTGATGAAGCCGGGGGTAAAGATCTGGCCTGGCGCGGTGTATGATTGCAAGGCAGCGGTGCAGTTCATGCGCGCCAGAGCGGTCGAGTTCGGCCTCGACCCCGAGCGGATTGCCTTGATGGGCGATTCCGCCGGCGCGCATTTGGCGGCGATGGTGGCGCTCGCCGGGATGGAACCGCAATTTTGCAGCGAGTATCGCGATGATCCCCACGCTTCGGTCCGGGCCGATATAAAAGCGGTCGTGGGCGTTTACGGCGTCTACGACATGGCCGCACAATGGGAGCATGATCTCGTCACCCGCCCGCGCGACCCGATTACCGAGAAATTCCTCGGCTGTCCTTTATCGGTCAGTCGCCAGGCATTCTTCGAAGCCTCGCCGCTCAGCTATGCGACAGTGGATCGAAACGCCACGCGGTTCCTATTGGTCTACGGCCATGAGGACGATATCGTCGATCCGACGACCCAATCGCAGAAGTTCCTGACTGCACTCAAGCAGGCCGGCTTTTTCGCGCGCGCGATCGTGGTTCCGGGCGCGGGTCATTTCTGGTGCTCCGACCCGATCGATGAGCCCGACGGCTTTGCCGCCTATGTCGCGCCAAAGCTGCTGCGGTTCTTGCAAGGCGCAGTTTGACGGCGCGACCGGACAAGTCTATCGACCGGGGGGTCTAGCGAGCGGCGGCGCCGGTCGATGGGGAATGATCGTTGGGCCTACACTCGCGGCAACGATCTCGATGTCAACCCGCTCAAAGGCAAGCAGCTGACCAACATCCGCACCACTTCGAAGGACGAGGCAGTACGGCTGACCCCGCCCATCCTGATGAGCCTCGAACAGGCGATCAACTACGTCGCCGACGATGAACTTGTCGAAGTGATGCCAAAGTCGATCCGTTTACGCAACAAGGCCGCCGTCCATGGTGATGTACGGAGATTTGTGTCAGTCGAATGAGAGGGGGTACTCCGCGGAGTGCTGACTTCCGCAAGCAGGAGCACCCCCAATGCCACCGTCTGTGACGATCCGCAGCTTACCGAGGGCGTTTGAGTTGGTGAAGGGCATGCAAGCGCAGGGACTGGAGTGGGGCGCCGGGTATCGGTCGCTGGGCCGGCAGGCGCTTGCCGGGATTCTCCGGGAGCAAATGGGCCATGCGATCGAGGACCATCTCGATCGGATGGCCGCGCTCGACCTGGCCGACCGGCGCAATGGCTGTTATCGGCGCCATCTGCTGACCGAGCTCGGCGACATCGAGCTGGCGGTGCCGCGTACCCGGCGGTTCACGCCGATAGCCGTGGTGCGCGCCTATGCCCGACGGCCCGAGCAAGTCGATCGCATGATCCTGTCGTGCTTTGTCCTCGGACTGTCGGTGCGCAAAGTCAGCGAAGCATTGCTGCCGATCCTCGGGCGGCCGATCAGCCCGGCCACCGTGAGCCTGGTTGCCAAGCAGCTCGATGCGGTCGTGGCCGCCTTTCATGCCCGGCCGCTCAAGGACCGCTACCGGGTGCTGATGCTTGATGGCGTCGTGCTGGCGCGCAAGACCGGCGCTGGCGCGATCCGGCGGCCGGTGCTGGTCGCCCTCGGCCTGCGCCCCGACGGCAAGAAGGAGGTTATCGACTTCCGCCTGGCACAGAGCGAGAGCGGCGCCGAATGGGAGCGCTTTCTCGGCGACCTGATCCGCCGCGGCCTCACCGGCGACTCGCTCGAGATGATCTGCGTCGATGGCGGTAGCGGTCTGTTGGCGGCCCTGCCCACCGCTTATCCAAGGGTCCCGGTGCAGCGCTGCTGGGCGCACAAAATCCGCAATGTCCTCAATAAGGTGCGGGTTGCCGACCAGCCGGCGGTCAAGGCCGATCTGCATGCCATCATGAAGGCTAAGACCGTGCCTCAGGCTCGATCCGCCGCCCGGCGTTTTGCCGACCGCTGGCAAGTGGACTATCCCAAAGCGGTCGCCTGCCTGCGCGACGATCTCGACGAGCTGTTGACCTGCTGGTGCTACAAATCCTTGGCCGAGCGCAAGCGGGTCAGGACCACCAATGCAATCGAACGCCGTTTCCGCGAAGTTCGCCGGCGAACCAGGCCAATGGGCGTCTTCTCCGACCGAACCTCGATGGATCGCATCCTCTTCGCCGTGTTCAACCACGAAAACCAAAACCAAGGCGTCAGCACCCCTCTCCTGCTGACACAAACCTTTTGACGTCACCGCCGTCCATGCCCCCTACATCGTTGAGCGGTAGGGCGCCTTCGGGTATTTTCGCTAGAGTTCGAAGCGTGGGAGCCGACCGGTAGACGCCAACCTGCGGCGGCCGGCAAGCTCCCTAACAAAGCCGCTCGATAAGGCGATGAACAGGAGGGCATGGATGATGACGCGGGCTCCGTTTTTGAAGACGCCCTATGGCGGCTATTTTCACCGCGAGATCCCTGAGGAAGACGCCGGGCTAACCCATGTCGGACCCAGCACCCCGTGCGGCGAATATTTGCGCCGCTTCTGGCAGCCGGTATGTTTTTCCGACGAACTCGGCGACCTACCGGTGCGGCTCAAAATTATGGGCGAAGATCTGGTGGCGTTTCGCGACAAGAGCGGGTCCGCCGGGCTGCTCGAACTGCATTGCCCGCATCGCGGCACATCGCTCGAATTCGGGCTGATCGGCGATAAGGGCATCCGCTGCTGTTATCACGGCTGGCTGTTCGGGGTCGACGGCACGATCCTCGAAACTCCCGGCGAGCCCGCCGACAGCACGCTCAAACAGCGGCTGTTCCACGGCGCCTACCCGATCCACGAGTATAACGGGATCGTTTTTACCTATATGGGTCCGCCCGACTTGAGGCCGCCCTTCCCGGTCTACGACACCTATAATCGGCCGGGTTACCGGATGATCCCCGGTCGCAAGTACGTTTTCCCGGCGAACTGGCTGCAGGTCCATGAAAACACGATGGACCCGGTCCACACCGCGTTTTTGCACACGATTGTCAGCGGCGCGGTCTTTACCGAAGAATTCGGCGTTCTGCCCGAACTCGACTACGTCGAGACGCCGGTTGGCATGGTCTATGTTGGGACCCGGCGGATCGGCGATAACATCTGGACGCGTATGGTCGAGGTCGTGCTGTCGAACATCCAACAGGTGGCGCCGATTTGGGAAACCGGACGCGACGAGCGCGCGTTCAGCGGGCCGATGATGACCCGCTGGGCATTGCCGATCGATGACACCAACACGTTGTTGATCGAATTCCGCCATGTCTGCGAGACCGACGGCACGACAACACCCGAATGGTGGGCGGACCGCAACATCATGCTCCCCGGCCAACTCGCGGCCGATACCTATGAGGAGGGCCAGCTGCACCCCGGCGATTACGAGGCCCAGGTGTCGCAGCGGCCGATCGCCATCCACGGCTTGGAGCATCTGAGCGAGACCGATCGCGGCATCAGCATGTTGCGCAACCAGATCCGCCGCGGCATCCGCGCGGTCGCCTCTGGTGGCGATCCGATGGGCCTGTTCCGCAGCAATGGCGCGGCGATCCCGACCTACTGCAACAACACCGTCATGCGCGCGCCTCCGGCAACAACCCCGGACACGGACAAGCAGTTGATGCGCGAGACCGGGCGGCGGCTGGCAGAGACTTATCTGAAAGCACCGCCGCTGATGGCTGGCCGCTGACAACAGCAGCAGGTTTGACGCAATCACGCTCTGATCAAAACTAAGCGGGCGATTTGACTTGCTGAAATCGTCCGCTATATGTTCGCAAATCCTCCCGAGAAGGTGGGCGTAGCGCCCCGGCCTCGGCGCGCCCATGCCGAGTGCCTATCGGGACAACAACAACGCCAACCGGACCCGTTTTGATGAGCAGTAAACGTCAGGAACCCAAGTACAAGATTAACCGCCGCCTCGGTGTTAACCTATGGGGGCGGCCCAAGAGCCCGCTGAACCGGCGCGAATACGGACCCGGTCAGCATGGCCAGCGGCGCAAGAAACCGTCGGATTTCGGAACCCAGCTTGCGGCCAAGCAGAAGCTGAAGGGCTATTACGCCAATCTCGGCGAGCGCCAATTTCGCCGGCTCTACGAGGAGGCGGTGCGGCGCCGCGGCGATACCGGCGACAATCTGATCGAGCTCTTGGAACGGCGGCTCGATGCCGTGGTCTACCGCATGAAGCTGGTGCCGACGCCGTTTGCCGCGCGTCAGCTGGTCAATCACGGGCATGTCCGCGTCAACGGCCGGCGGGTGACGATCCCGTCTTATTCGGTGCGCGACGGCGATGAGATCGAGCTCGGCACCAAAGCCAAAGCGATGGCACTGGTCATGGAGGCGTCGAGATCGGGCGAGCGCGATGTTCCCGATTATGTCGAGATCGATCACGATCGCATGAAGGGCCGGTTTATCCGTGCTCCAAAACCGACCGATGTGCCGTTCCCGGTATCGATGGAGCCAAACCTCGTTATCGAGTTCTATTCGCGCTGAGGCGCCTGCGATGGCGGCGGATCGGCCCGATCCGCCACCGCCGAAAATGGCGGCATATCTTGAACACGCCGCATGAAAGCCGCGACAAAACGCGGCTTTTGTCATTTTTCGGCGGCTCTTTTCCCTGCCCCAATCGCCGGCTTGCGCAGTTGCGCTAAGCCCTGGCGATCGACGGGACGAGTGCGATGCTCATTCTGCAACTCACAGTTGTCCTTCTGCTGATCCTGCTGAACGGCTTTTTTGCAATGGCCGAAATCGCTTTGGTTTCGGCCCGCACAGCCCGTCTGAAAGCCCTTGCCGAAGCCAATAATTCCGGCGCGCGGGCGGCACTCGAGTTGAAATCCGACCCCTCGCGGCTATTGGCGACGGTCCAAGTCGGCATCACGGTCATCGCGGTTTTGTCCGGCACCTTTGGCCAGGCGACGTTGGGCGAGCGGCTGCAGGCCATTCTCGAACAATATCCGGGCCTGGTCGCCCGGTACGCGCATGCGATCAGCATGGCAATCGTCGTCCTGGGGATTTCCTACATGTCCCTGATCATCGGCGAATTGGTGCCAAAGCGGATCGCGATGTCGCATGCCGAGAGCATCGCAGCGGCACTCGCCCGCACCATGCGACTATTTTCCCGGGTCGGGGCGCCGATCAATTGGTTTTTGAGCGCCTCGACCAATCTGGTGTTGCGACTGCTGCCGCTGCGCAATCAGACAGCGCCGCCGGTGACCGATGAAGAGATCAGCTTTATGCTGCGCGAAGGGACCGCGACGGGCCACATTCCGCAGGCCGAAACCGAAATCGTCGAGATGGCGTTGCGGCTCGGCGACAGGCGCGCGAGCACGGTGATGACCCCGCGCACCCGGATCGAATGGCTCGACCTCAACGACCCCGAAGAAGAGAACCGCCGCAAGATCCGCGAGAGCCCCTATTCGCGCTTCCCGGTCATCCAAGGCGGATCGCAGCAAGTCGTCGGCATCGTCGAGGCCAAGGACCTGCTCGCCCGCTGCCTTGCCGGGCAGCCGCTCGATCTGCGCCGGGCGACACGGCCGCCGCTTTACTTGCCGAATACGGTCTCGGTACTGCGCGTGCTCGACATGTTCAAGAGGTCGGGCGAGCCGATGGCGCTGATCGTCGACGAGTACGGCGATCTTGAAGGGCTGGTCACCCCAAGCGACATCCTCGAGGCGCTGGTTGGCGACATCCCGGGCACCGGCGACGCCGATCAGCGGGTTGTGCGGCGCGAGGACGGGACTTGGCTGATCGACGGCATGGTCGGCCTCGACGAGCTGAAGCAGGTGCTCGGCCTCTCGCACCTGACCGGGGAGGATGCCGATTTTCATACGCTTGGCGGATTTTTGATGGCGCGGCTCAACCGCGTGCCGATGATCGCCGACCGGGTCACCACCGACGGCTATCAATTCGAGATCGTCGATATGGACGGCCGCCGCGTCGATCGGGTGTTGATCTCGCCAGTCGTCGGCAAAGCCCGCCGCTAGCCCACGCCCGCATGTTCTAGAATTTCGCTCGGCGCCAAGCCTCGTCTTAGAACATCCCCGTGTTCAAGATAATGCGAGCCGTCGGGTGTCGCGGTAGCCGGTTTCCGACAGCTCGCCCCAATCCATCACGCCGGCAAGGAAGGCCATGTAGCTATCGTAGACTTTGCGGGTCAGCGGATCCTTGGCCGCGGTGTCGGCCAGGACCTCCTTGCTGAGCCTGCCAAATGTCTTGTATCAGCTCGTCATTGAAGCGCACAGATCTTGATCCGCGGGTCTCGGCCCGCAGCAGCTTGAGCGCCTTTACGTTTTCTGTGTTGGCTTCCGCGAGAGAGCGGGTGACCTCGGCCTGCGCTGCGGCCTCGATCAGCGCGCGTTCCGAAGCCGTCAGTCCATCCCACAGTGTCTTGTTGATGCCGAGCGCCCCGTTAAAGCCCGGCTCGTGAAACCCGGGGTAATAATAATAATCAGCGACCTTATCGAGCCCGAGCCAGATATCCGGCCACGGTCCGACAAACTCGCTTGCGTCGATTGCGCCGGATTTCAGCGCGCCGGCTATATCCCCCGCGGGGGTGGTCACGACGGTCGCCCCCATACGGCGCAGGACTTCGGCGCCAAGCTCCGGCATGCGATAGCGTAATCCCTTGAAATCCTGCGGGTGATTAACCTCCTTGTTGAACCACCCGCCCATCTGCACCCCTGTATTCGAACCCATCAGCGGCTTGATGTTGAATTGCGCATCGACCTCGTCCCACAGCGCCTGGCCGCCGCCAAACAGGATCCAAGCGCACAGCTCGTCGGCGGTCATCCCATAGGGTACGGCGGCAAAGAAATTCAGCGCTGGCGATTTTTCCTGAAAATAAGCTTCGTCAGTGAAATACATGTCGGCGACACCGGCGGAGACGGCATCGAAGACTTCCAACGCTTTGACGAGATGCCGGCCGGGTAGACCGTTACCTTGAGATGCCCGTCCGAGATTGCTGTGATCGATTGCGCCAATCGCTTCGGACTTGTGCCGAACTCGGGCAAGTCCGCCGGGTAACCAGTTACCAACTTCAACTCTTTAATGGGTTGTGCGATCGCCGGCGCCGGCAAGCTCGCGACAGTGGCGACGGAAGCAGCCGCTCCTATCAGCAGTTCCCGGCGACGTCTCTTCATTTCTTCTCTCTACGCCAGCGCCAATCGCCGGGTGTCGCGGTAGCCGGTTTCCGACAGCTCGCCCCAATCCATCACACCGGCGAGAAACCCTAAATAGCTGTCGTACACTTTGCGGGTCAGCGGGTCCTTGGCCGCCGTGTCGGCCAGCACCTCCTTGCTGAGCTTTCCGAAGGTTTTGATCAGCTCATCGTTGAACCGCCGGATCTTGATCCGCGGGTCGGCGCGCAGCTGCTTAAGCGATTTGATATTTTCGAAATTAAACTGGGCGAGCGAACCGGTGAACTCGGCCTGCGCCGCAGCTTCGATCAGCGCCTTCTCGTACGACGGCAGCTCGTCCCACAGCGCCTTGTTGATGCCGAGAGCGAAATTGGTGCCAGGCTCGTGAAAGCCGGGGTAATAGTAGTAGTCTGCCGCCTTATGGAGACCGAGAATCCATGTCCATCCACGGTCCGATCCACTCGGCGGCATCGATCGCGCCGGATTTGAGGGCTGTCGGTATTTCGCCGCCGGGAGTTGTCACGACGGTAGCACCCATACGGCGCAGGACTTCAGCGCCGAGCTCCGGCATCCGGTAACGCAGTCCCTTGAAATCCTCAGGGTGATTGACCTCCTTGTTGAACCACCCGCCCATCTGCACGCCGGTATTCGAGCCCATTAGCGGTTTGACGTTGAATTGCGCGTCGACCTCGTCCCACAATGCCTGCCCGCCGCCGAATAGGACCCATGAGCAAAATTCGTCAGCGGTCAAGCCGTAGGGCACGGCAGCAAAGAAATTCAGCGCCGGCGACTTGCTCACGAAGTAAACTTCGTCGGTATGATAAATATCGACGGCACCGGCAGAGACTGCATCGAAGACCTCAAAAGGGCGGACGAGAGTGTCCGCCGGGTAAACTGTCACCTTAAGACGCCCGTCCGATAATCTGGTAACGGACTCCGCAAATCGCTCGGCACTGGTCTGCAGCCCGACTGAATTCTTAGGCCAGCTGGTGGCCATCTTGAGCTCTTTAGTGCCCTGCCCGATCGCCGGCGCCGGCAAGGCCGCGACTGCGGCAACGGAAGCAGCAGCTCCTATCAGCAGCTCGCGGCGGCGTCTTCTCATCGCGACCTCCCCGGACGGAATGTACTTCAGGTTGTCCCGCGCTTGATTTTCGGTCACAGTTCTCTAGACGAACCAAGGCGTCGGCTCGGATTTACTGGACCTTATCGTTTGCCGAACAGCCGAACAAGATTGAGCGGCGTCGGAGCGCGGCTCCTGATCGTCATTTTCGGCATCGGCGCGGTTTCGGCGCTGGTCGCGGGTGCCGCGATTTATGCTTTTGTCGAGGTTGGGCATTCGCTGGCACTGATCGAGCGCCGGATCGATCCGATCCTCGCTTCGCTCGAAGTGTCGCGCTCGGTGGAGCGCATCGTGACCGCCGCCTCTGCATTGTCCGCCGCCACTACCGAGCAGAAGCGCGAGCGCCTTCTTCGCCAAGCTTTCCCGGCAGTCGGCCAAACTACGGTCGTTTTTAACCGAATTGCACGAGGGCGAGATCAGCCCCGAACGGCTCGCGCCGATCGAAGGCAATGCGGTTCAGCTGGAAGCAAATCTAACGGCGTTGGACGCAGACGTTCGCCTGCGGCTGCAGCTGATTGGACGCATCAAGGACTTGATGCGCCGGGTGTTCGACACCAATGACGAAACTCAGCGGCTGCTGGGGCCGACGCTGCTGGTTTACGACAGCCAACTCGACCATCTCGCAAAGCTCGCTGGACGATGTTGGGCAACCCCCTCCGATCTGCGTGGGCAAGACGTTCGTTCGCTGATTGCCGGTTTGCTGGTGGCCCGGCCGGTGCAAAAAGCGCAGCAACAAGCCGCCGACGCCGCCGACACCCTGGCGCAGGCTTCAGTTAGCGAACAGAAACAGCGTCTCCTGATCCTCGCCTTTCAGCTCCGGCGGATCATCGGCGAGCTCGAGAAGAAGTCGCAGACCCTGGACCCGAAGCTTCGACCGCTGTTCCTGGCCCAGGTCGAGAAATTCAAGCCGCTGGTCGACGGGCCGAGTTCGATACCGCTGTTGCGGCAACAGGAGTTAGCCCTGATCGCCGACGCCGGCCGTCTTCTTGGACGACAACGACACCCTATCGACGCAGCTCACCGATGCTGCCGAGCAACTGGTCGAGGCCACCAAGCGAGAAGTTCGAGGGGCGACCGCGTCAGCCCTCGGCATTCAGCGGCTGAGCACCGTCGCGATCAGCATGCTGCTAGCGCTCGGGTTTGCCGGCTCGATTTTGATCGTCTGGCTCTATGTCGGCCGCAATATCGTGCGGCGTCTCGACCAATCTCAGCGGGGCGATGTTCGCCATCGCCGGCGGTGGCCGCGAGATTGCCGTTCCGGTGACGGGCAGTGACGAGATCGCGGCGATGGGACGAGCCTTTGAAGGTGTTCCGCCAGAATGCGGTTGAACGTGACGCCTTGCTGGCCGAGCGCGCCGAGGCCGCCGAACGTCTCGAACACCAGGTTGAGGAGCGCACTGCCGAACTCGCACAACAGCAGGCGGTGCTGCGGGTCACCTTCGACAACATGGGCGAAGGTGTTGTCAGATTTGACGGGGAGTTCCGGCTCACCGCCTGGAACCGCAATTTTGTCGAGCTTCTTGATGTGCCGGATTGGTTTCTCGCCGAACCGTCGCACCTATGCTGATTACCTCCGATATCTCGCGGAACGCGGCGAATTCGGAGCGGTCGATCCCGAGGTGGAGTTGCAACGCTTCACGGATAATGCCGGTCGCGAATGGGCGACCAAGCGGACCCGCCCGGATGGGCGTGTGCTCGAAGTGCGCCACAATCCGGTGCCGGGAAGCGGGTTTGTGCTGATCTACAGCGACATCACCGAGCGTAAAGCGGCAGAAACACAGATCCGCGCCGCACGCGATGCGGCAGAAAGCGCCTATCGCGATCTAAAGGCAGCGCAGACAAGTCTGATTCACGCTGAAAAGATGGCTTCGCTCGGGCAACTGACCGCCGGAATTGCTCACGAAATCAAGAACCCTCTTAAATTTCGTCAATAATTTCGCCGACGTTTCAAATGAACTTGTCGAGGAATTGAAGGAGACCGTGGTGCCAGCCATCACAGCTGTCGATGAGGTCGAGAGGGCGCAAATTAATGACATCATAGAGATGCTTTCGGGCAATCTCGAAAAAATCGCGGAGCACGGCAAGCGTGCGGACGGCATCGTCGAGAGCATGTTACAGCATTCCCGGGGTGGCATCGGTGAATTCCGGGTTGTTGATGTTAACGAATTGATCGACGAGGCGCTGAGCCTCGCCTATCACGGTGCCCGCTCCCAGGATGCGAATTTCACCATCACTCTTGAAGCGCGATTTCGACCGCACTGATCGCCCCGATCGAGCTGGTACCGCAGGATATATCCAGGGTTTGCCTTAACTTATTCGGCAACGCTTTCTATGCCGTTAACAAACGTCGCCAATCAAACCGCTGATCCCGAGTTCCGTCCGATAGTGCACGGTGTCAACATGCGACCGCGGCGACGATATCAATCGAGATACGCGTTCGTGACAATGGAACCGGCATCCCGCCCGATATTAGGGACAAGGTATTCCAACCATTCTTTACCACGAAGCCTACAGGCGAGGGTACCGGACTGGGGCTGTCGATCAGCTACGACATCTCGTCACAAATCAGCATGGCGGTGCAATCGACGTCGACAGCCAGATAGGCGCATTCACCGAATTCACGATCTGCCTGCCGCGCCGCCAACCCACGGAGATCGGAGCAGCGGCATGAGCAGCGGTTAGGCGCGAACCCCAACTCTTCCGACCGCCGTCTTCTGTTGCGGTTGCGGTGCCGGTCCAGTCTCATGCCGCAAGCAAATGAAGCACTCATTGGATCGGGTTTGGGACAATGCCCGCTTCTGGCGGCGCGCCGCGATTGTGCTCGCGACGACAGCTTGTGCGTTGCTGGTCGCGGCGCTGGTTGCGCGCGAGCCGCCCGATTTCGCCGAACGGCCGGTCATCGCCGTCTTGCGTGACACCGGGCAACATCCCGGATGGTCGGTGCGGCTCGCACAATCGGCGAACCAGATTGCGGTGGATAGCGACGGAGCGCCGCCACCGCCGCCCGGCAAAACCTATCAGCTTTGGATTGCGGGGCATGGGACGGCGCCGGCGCAACCGCTCGGCTTATTGCCGCTGACCGGGCGGAAGATCTTTGCCGAGGCCCCGTCGAACATCCGGCTCTTGACAGGAAGCGGAGAATTGTGGGTCACGCTAGAAGTGGCAACCGGGACGCTAGCCGGGGCGCCAGGTGGGCCACCGGTGTTTCGCGCCACCATCGAGAAACCGCGCTGAGCCCGACAGGCATCCGACAATCCCACCGTTTCGTTTAACCTCGTTTAACTTGGGAATCGAGCGGTGCGCTGTAATTTGTGCCGCGCCCCCACTGTCGCGGGATGTTCAAGAATATCGGGTCGACCGGCGAAGAGGGGCGACATATAGTAATTCCAATAAGGCGGGGATCTCGAACTTGAGGCAATATCCTGACACCCCGTCCGTAGCCGTTGTTATGCGCGCCGTTGGCGCTGGTAAGACAATGCCCGGGAGCGCCTGGCAGAGAGATTCAGTTGAGGATTTATCGAGGGGAGATCGGCTTCCACCCGATGCAGACGAACCCGATCACGGTTGAGGTCGACCGGCAGGCCGAGCGCATCATCGAGCACCTTGCTGCAGTTCTGAGACCGGTGCGGAATGGCTCCGGCGTAGCGCGTTAACCCGTCGATGGAGAGGATGATGGCCCCAGCCGGATCGATCGACGAACTTTGCGTCAACACTATTCGCACCTTGTGCATAGACGCTGTCCAGCAGGCCAACTCTGGGCATCCCGGCACCCCGATGGCGATGGCGCCGGTGGTTTACACCTTGTGGCAGCAATATCTGCGCTACGACCCGGCCGACCCGATTTGGCCGAACCGCGACCGCTTTGTCTTGTCGTCGGGCCATGCCTCGATGCTCTTGTACTCGCTGCTGCATCTGACCGGAGTCACCTCGGTCGATGAAAAGTATGAGCGGCTCGGCACACCCTCGGTCTCACTCGACGACCTCAAACATTTTCGCCAGCTCGGCAGCAAATGCCCCGGTCATCCCGAATATCATTTGACCTCGGGGGTCGAGACCACGACAGGGCCGCTTGGTCAGGGCATCGCTAACAGCGTCGGCATGGCGATCGCCGCCGATTGGCTCGCAAAGCATTTCAACCGGCCGGGCTTCGATATCTTTGATTACGACGTATTCGCACTGTGCGGTGACGGCTGCATGATGGAGGGGGTCGGCAGCGAGGCGGCCTCGCTAGCCGGCCACTTGCGGCTCGGCAATCTCACCTGGATCTACGACAGCAACCACATCACGATCGAGGGCAATACCGCGCTCGCCTTCAGCGAGGACGTGGCGGCGCGCTTTCTCGGCTATCGCTGGCAGGTGCTGCGGGTCAGCGACGCCAATGACCGCGAGCGCATCGCCGATGCGATTGCCGACGCCAAACGCACGGATGATCGCCCGACCTTGATTATCGTCGAGAGCCATATCGGTTATGGTGCGCCGCACAAGCAGGACACTTCGGCGGCGCATGGCGAACCCCTTGGCGCGGAAGAGGTCAAAGAGACCAAGCGGCGGTACGGCTGGCCGGAAGACGCCAAATTCCTGGTGCCGGAGGGTGTGTACGAGCACTTCGCTGCGAATTTCGGGGCCCGCGGCAAGAAGCTGCATGCCGAATGGAATGCGTTGTTCGAGCGTTATCGCGTGCAATACCCCGACCTAGCCGACGCCTGCGACCGGATGCAGCGGCGCGATCTGCCCGAAGGTTGGGATCGCGACATGCCGATTTTCCCGGCCGACCCGAAAGGCATCGCCAGCCGGGATTCCTCGGCGCGGGTATTGAACGCGATCGCCCCGCGGCTGCCTTGGCTGCTCGGCGGCGCCGCCGATTTGGCGCCCTCGACCAAGACCCGGCTGACGTTTCCCGACGCCGGTGATTTCGAAGCGGACGAACGCGCCGGCCGCAATTTCCATTTCGGCATCCGCGAGCACGCGATGGGCTCGATCTGCAACGGCATGTCGGTGTCGAAATTGCGCGCCTATGGATCGGGATTTCTGATTTTTTCCGATTACATGAAGGCGCCGATCCGATTGAGCGCGCTGATGGAATTGCCGGTCGTCTATGTCTTTACCCACGATTCGATCGGCGTCGGCGAAGACGGCCCAACCCATCAGCCGGTGGAGCAGGTTATTGGCCTGCGCAGTATCCCTGGGTTGATCGTAATCCGACCGTCAGATGCTAACGAGGTTGCCGAAGCATGGCGGGTCGCGTTGCGCGGCAAGCACCAGCCGGTTTGCCTAATTTTAAGCCGACAGAATTTGCCGACCTTCGACCGCGAGCGCTACGCACCGGCGAGTGGGGTCGCGCGCGGCGCCTATGTTATGGCCGATGCCCGCGGTGATCGGCTGCCCGAAATCATCTTGATCGGCACCGGTAGCGAGGTTGCGATCTGCGTCGAGGTTTATGAAAAGCTAAAATCTGAAGGCGTCGGCGCGCGGATCGTTAGCATGCCCTCATGGGAGTTGTTCGAACAGCAGGATGAGGCGTACCGCGCTTCGGTGCTGCCGCCGGCGGTGACCCGCCGGGTTGCGGTTGAGCAGCTTTCGGTGATCGGCTGGGACCGGTATGCCGGCACAAACGGCGCCATCATCGGCATGAAAACCTTTGGTGCGTCGGCGCCCCTAAAAGATTTGCTTAACAAATTTGGCTTTACCCCCGAACACGTCTACGGGGCTGCCAAGGAACAGCTTGCCCGCAAGGAGTAATGCGATGCCCAATCCGCTGAGGACGCTCAACGAATTCGGCCAATCGGTATGGCTCGACTTCGTCAGCCGCGAACTGCTAAAAACCGGGCAGCTGACGCACTTAATAGCCGAAGACGGGCTGCGCGGCGTGACTTCGAACCCGTCGATCTTCGAAAAGGCGATCGGTCACGGCGATGATTACGACGATCTGATCGCGGCCGCCCAGCAGAACGGCGATCTCGATCCCGGCGCGCTGTTCGAGGAATTGGCGGTCCGCGACATCCAGGAAGGCGCCGACGCGCTGCGCCCGGTCTATCACCAGACGCAGGGGCGCGACGGCTTTATCAGCCTCGAAGTCTCGCCGTACCTGGCGATGAAGACACACGACACGATCGAAGAAGCGCGCCGGCTGTGGCGCGAGGTCGGCCGTGAAAACCTGATGGTCAAGGTCCCCGGCACCAAGGCCGGCCTGCCGGCGATCCGCACCCTGATTGGCGAGGGCATCAATATCAATGTCACCTTGCTGTTTTCGCAGCAGGTCTATTCAGATGTCGCCGAGGCCTATATCGCCGGCCTCGAAGCCTTCGCCAAAAAAGGCGGCGATCCGCACAAAGTGGCGAGTGTCGCGAGTTTTTTTGTCAGCCGGATCGATACCCTGATTGACGAGGCGCTCGACAAGCGTATCGCTGCAACGGCCGATCCGGCGGAAAAGGCGCGGCTCGAAAAGCTCAAAGGCAAAGTCGCGATCGCCAATGCCAAGCTCGCTTATCAGCATTACAAGAAAATCTATTCCGATGAGCGCTGGCAGCGGCTGGCGCAGCAGGGCGCGCAGAGCCAGCGGCTGTTATGGGCCAGCACCGGCACCAAGAACAAAGCCTATAGCGATGTGCTCTATGTTGACGAACTGATCGGCGCCGATACCGTCAACACGATGCCGCCGGCGACAATGGACGCCTACCGCGACCACGGCCGTCCGCGTGCAAGCCTCGAAGAAGATGTCGAAGGCGCAAAGGCGGTCATGACGGCGTTGCCAGATGCCGGGATATCGATCGATGCGGTGACCGCGAAGCTGGTCGAGGATGGCGTGCGGCAATTTGCCGACGCCGCCGATCAGCTCTACGCCGCTGTGCAGAAAAAGCGTCGCGCCGTGCTTGGCGCCAAGCTCAACGCGATGAGCTGCAAATTGCCGGCGCCGATCGAGAAGGAAATGCGGGAGGCGCTCGAAGACTGGCGGCGCGAAGGCAAGGTTCGGCGATTGTGGGCCGGCGACGCGTCGTTGTGGACCGAAACCGACGAGGCCAAATGGCTGGGCTGGACTGACAGTGGTCGACCAGCAATTGGCGGCGGCGGCGGAACTCGAAGACTTTGCGGCGGATGTCAAACAGGCGGGGTTTCGCGACGTGCTGCTGCTCGGCATGGGCGGGTCGAGTCTCGGGCCGGAAGTATTTGCGAAGACCTTTGGCGCCAAGCCCGGTTTTCCGAAATTGCACGTGCTCAACTCGACCGATCCGGCGCAAATTCGCCATTTTGAGAGCCAGATCGATCTCGCGCGCACCTTGTTCATCGTCTCGAGCAAGTCCGGCAGCACGCTCGAACCCAACATCTTCAAACAATATTTCTTCGAGCGCGCTAAAACGGCGGTCGGCGCCGAGGCGGCAAAGCATTTCGTCGCTGTAACCGATCCCGGCTCGTCGCTCGAAAAGGCCGCGCGCAACGAAGGCTTCCGCGCGATCTTCCACGGTGTGCCGAGCATCGGCGGGCGCTATTCGGTCTTGTCGAATTTCGGCATGGTGCCGGCCGCGGTGATCGGCATTCCGCCACGGGCCTTTCTCGACAGCACCGCTGAGATGGTGCGCTCCTGCGCGCCGAGCGCCCCGCCGGTCGAAAACCCGGGTGTGATCTTGGGAGCCATCCTGGGCGTCTGCCAGCGTCACGGGCGCGACAAAGCGACGATCATCGCGTCGCAGGGCATCGCCGATTTCGGCGCCTGGCTTGAACAATTGCTCGCGGAATCGACCGGCAAGCTCGGCAAGGGGATCGTGCCGGTCGACGCCGAGCCGCTGGGAGCACCCGCGGTTTACGGCAATGACCGGGTGTTCGCCTATATCAAGCTGGCGAGCGATCGCGACGACGAGCAGGACCGCGCCATATCGGCGCTCGAGGGCGCCGGCCATCCGGTGGTCCGCATCACGGTTTCCGACACGATGCAGCTCGGCCAGGAATTCTTCCGCTGGGAGATGGCGACCGCAGTCGCAGGCTCGATTATCGGCATCAACCCCTTCGATCAGCCCGATGTCGAGGCAAGCAAGGTCAAGACCCGCGATCTGACCACCGCCTACGAGAAAACCGGTTCGCTGCCCGAGGAGAAGCCGTTCTTTTCCGAAGCTGCATTCAAGCTGTTTGCCGATCCGCGCAACGAAGCCGAGCTGGCGTCCAAGGCGACGAGCTTGACTTCGGCATTAAAGGCGCATTTCGCGCGGATTGGCGCCGGTGATTACGCGGCATTGCTCGCTTATATCGAGCGCAACCCGGCCCATATCGAAGCGATGCAGAACCTGCGACGCATGATCCGCGACCGAACCAAGGCGGCGACTTGCGTCGGGTTTGGCCCGCGTTTTCTGCATTCGACCGGGCAGGCCTATAAGGGCGGCCCGAATAGCGGTGTCTTTTTGCAGATCACTTGCGACGATCCGGAAGATCTGCCAGTTCCCGGTCAGAAATACACATTTGGCGTGGTCAAGTCGGCGCAGGCCCGCGGCGATTTCGGGGTGTTGGCCGAGCGCGGCCGGCGCGCCCTGCGCGTCCATATAACGGGCGGCCTCGAAGACGGACTTGCCGCACTCAGCCGCGCTATCGACCAGGCTTTGCAATAATCGCGGCGATTGGCGGGACAGCGGAGGTTCCTAATGCAACTCGGTATGATCGGTCTCGGTCGCATGGGCGGCAATATCGTGCGGCGGCTGATGCAGCATGGCCATAGCTGCGTCGTCTACGACAAGAGCCCCGATGCGGTGCGCGGGCTCGCTGGCGAAGGAGCGAAGCCAAGTCGCGACCTCGCCGATTTCGTGCGCCAGCTCGGGGCGCCGCGCGCGGTTTGGGTCATGCTGCCGGCCGGCCACATCACCGACGAAACGATCGTCGAACTCGCCGATCTCCTATCCGCAGACGACATCGTGATCGATGGCGGCAACTCGTTTTACCAGGACGACATCCGCCACGCGGAGTTGCTAAAGCTCAAAGGCATCCACTTTGTCGATGTCGGCACCAGCGGCGGCATCTGGGGCTTTGAGCGCGGCTATTGCATGATGATCGGCGGCGACAAGAAGATCGTCGATCACCTTGACCCAATCCTCAACGCGCTGGCGCCCGGAAAAGGCACTATCGAACCAACACCCGGCCGCGAGGGCCGCAACCCGCGCGCGGAAGAAGGCTATCTGCATTGCGGGCCGGTCGGCGCGGGTCATTTTGTCAAAATGGTCCATAACGGCATCGAATACGGCGTCATGCAGGCCTATGCCGAGGGCTTTGACATTCTGCGCAATGTCAATTCAGCCGCGATACCGGAGAACCGGCGCTACAATCTCGAACTGCCCGACATCGCCGAGGTTTGGCGCCGGGGCAGCGTGATTTCGTCGTGGTTGCTGGACTTGACGGCGATCGCGCTCGCCGGCGACCCCCAATTGTCGAAATTCACCGGGCAGGTCGCGGATTCTGGTGAGGGGCGCTGGACCGTACAGGCGGCGATCGAAGAAGCGGTGCCGGCCGAAGTGTTGTCGTCGGCGCTTTACACCCGCTTTCGCTCGCGCCAGGAACACACCTTCGCCGAGCGCATCCTGTCGGCGATGCGCCATGAGTTTGGCGGGCATCAGGAACCGGGCACGATGGTGGGAGACTAGCCGATGGACGCTCGCGTCGCGGCAAAGGAGAAGAGTACGGCGCAGCGCGCGCCTCAAGCGCCACCCTGCACGATGGTGATTTTTGGCGCCGGCGGTGACCTCACCAAAAGGCTCTTGATCCCGGCGATCTACAATCTCGCAAAAGACAAGCTGCTGTCTGACAAGTTCGCGATCATCGCCGCCGACCGCACCCCAAAACCGCCCGAAGCCTATCGCGACTACCTCGCCGATGGCGTCAGGAGCTTCGTCTCGGATACCGCCTCGGGCGGCGAGACCGAGCCGTTCGACGCCAAAACTTGGGATTCTATCGCCAGCCGCATTACCCACTTCGCGGGCGACTTCACCACACCCGAGACCTATGCCCGGCTAGCCGATCTGCTCAAGACCGTAGAGGGCCAATTCCACACCGACGGGAATGTGTTGTTTTATCTGGCCGTCGCGTCGCAATTGTTTGGCCCGATTGTCGAGAGGCTGGGAGAATCCGGGCTGGCCGAGGAACAAAAGGGGGCGTGGCGCCGCGTCATCATCGAGAAGCCGTTTGGCAGCGATCTTGCCACCGCGCGCGCCTTGAACGCCCGAATTCTGAAGGTATTGGACGAGCGCCAGATCTACCGAATGGACCATTTCCTCGGTAAGGAAACGGTCCAAAATATCATGGCGTTGCGCTTCTCCAATGCGATCTTTGAGCCGCTGTGGAATCGCGATCATATCGACCATGTCCAGATCACTGCCGCCGAAACCGTCGGTGTTGAGCGCCGCGCTAATTTTTACGAGGTCACCGGCGCATTGCGCGACATGGTGCCGAACCATGTCTTCCAATTATTGAGCCTGACGGCGATGGAATCGCCGAACTCGTTCGCCGCCGATGCGGTGCGCAACGAGAAAACCAAGGTTCTTCAGGCAATACACCCGCTCGATTTTGAGGACGTGCGCCGCAACGTCGTGCGCGGGCAATATGCCGCGGGCCATATCAACGGCGTGCCGGTGCAAGGCTACCGCGAGGAGCCCGGAGTCGACCCGCACAGCAAGACCGAAACATTTGTCGCGTTGCAGCTCGAAATCGACAATTGGCGCTGGGCCGGGGTGCCGTTTTATCTCCGCACCGGCAAGCGGATGACCCGGCGCACCACAGAGATTGCGATCCAGTTCAAGAAAGCGCCATTTGCGCTGTTCCGTGACACGCCGGTCGACATCCTGAACCCGAATGTGCTGATCCTGCAAATCCAGCCCGACGAGGGCATTTCAATGCAGTTCGGAGCCAAGGTTCCGGGACCGCGCCTTGATCTGGGCAGGGTGCGGATGGACTTTCGCTACAAGGATTATTTCCACATCGAGCCGAGCACCGGCTACGAAACCCTGGTCTACGATTGCATGATCGGCGAGGCGATCCTGTTCAACCGCGCCGATGGCGTCGAGGCGGGGTGGGCGGTGGTGCAGCCGATCCTCGATTTATGGGCTGGGGACAAGACCGTGCCGGTGGAACTCTATCCCGCTGGCAGCCCCGGTCCCGATGGCGCCGACACGCTATTGTGGCGCAGCGGCCGGCATTGGCGGCCTCTCACCCCGTGATCACAGCGAGCGTCTAGCCGTGGCGCGCCCGGTTATTGTCGCCCCGTCTATCCTGTCGGCCGATTTCGGGCGGCTCGCCGAGGAAGTGCACGCGGTTGAGGATGCCGGAGCCGATTGGATCCATGTCGATGTCATGGACGGCCGCTTTGTACCGAACATCACAATCGGCCCGGTCGTGGTCGAGGCCGTGCGGCGCGCCACGGCCAAACCGGTCGATGTCCATCTGATGATCGTTGAGCCCGAACATTATCTCGACGATTTCGCCAAGGCGGGCGCCGATCATCTGCTGGTTCACTGCGAGCCGAGCTCGACAATTCACCTGCACCGCACGCTCTCGCATATTCGCGACCTCGGGAAAGTCGCCGGGGTGGTGCTGAACCCCGCGACTCCGTTGTCGCAAATCGAGTACGTGCTGCATCTGTGCGGTGTCGTGCTGACCATGACTGTCAATCCCGGCTTTGGCGGCCAGAAATTCTTGCCGGAGATGGTCGCCAAGGTCGCCGCGCTGCGGCGGATGTGCGACGAGCGCGGCTTTGACCCGGTGATCGAAGTCGATGGTGGGCTGTCAGGCGAGAACGCGTGGCAGGTGATCGAGGCCGGCGCCAATTCGATTGTCGCTGGCTCGGCGGTGTTCCACGCCCGTGACTATGCCGAGGCGATCGCGGCGATCCGCCATTCGACCCCCGGCCGATCGTAAACGAGGGTACCGATGCCGACCGAAACCCGCATCGATGTCGCAAAGGATCTCGAGGATTTGGCGCATCGAGCCGCTCGCTGGATCACCGGCGTTGTGGGCGGCAAGGAGGGGCGGCTCGCGATCAGCCTCTCGGGCGGATCGACGCCGCGGCGGCTCTATCAGCTCCTTGCCGAAGCGCTGTATCGCGATGCAATGCCGTGGGACCGCATCCATTGGTTCTGGGGCGACGAGCGCTTTGTGCCGCCGGATCACCCGGACAGCAATTACCGGATGGTCCGCGAGGCGCTGCTCGCGCGCGCGCCAATCCCGGCGGAGAATGTTCACCCGGTTGCAACCGGCGGCACGCCTGCTGCAGCCGCGCACGATTATCAGCGCACGCTGCAATCCTTTTATGGCGCCCCAGCCCTCGATCCGGCCCGCCCGCTGTTCGAAATCGAACTGCTCGGCCTGGGGCCCGACGGTCATACCGCGTCCCTGTTCCCCGGAACCAAGGTGCTCGACGAGCGCCAGCGTTGGGCGGCCGAGGTCATCGGCGCCAAAGCCGAAGACCGCATTACGCTGACCTATCCGGTGCTTGCGAGCAGTCGGCATACCGCGTTCCTGGTCGCCGGCGCCGACAAGCGCGAGGCTCTCGCCCGAGTGTTGGCCGGCGACAAGGAATTGCCGGCGGCGCGGCTCGACCCTGTCGGCGAACTCGTCTGGTTTGTCGATGAGCAGGCCCATCCGGCGCGATGACAATCGACCGCGACGAACTAAAGCGCGCCGCGGCCTTGCGCGCGATCGAAGAGGTCAAGGACGGCATGATCCTCGGTCTCGGCACGGGGTCAACGGCGGCCTTTGTCGTCGAAGGACTTGCGGCGCGGGTCAAGGACGGGCTGCGGATTGTCGGCATTCCGACCTCCGAGCGCACCGCGGCGCAGGCCCGCCGGCTTGGGGTTCCGATCGCAACCTTTGCCGAATACCAGAAGCTCGATCTGACGATCGATGGCGCCGATGAGGTCGAGCTCGGCAGCCTGGACCTGATCAAGGGTTTAGGAGGCGCGCTCTTGCGCGAAAAGATCGTCGCCGCGGCCAGCCGGCGGCTGGTTATCGTCGTCGACCAGGAAAAGCTGGTCGAGCGCTTGGGCGAGCACACCCCGGTGCCGGTCGAGGTCACCCGGTTCGGCTGGCAAGCAACCACCGGGGAATTGGCGGCTCTCGGGTGCATTCCCGATCAGCGCTACACCGGTGAGCAACCCTTTATAACCGACGAAGGCCATCTAATTTTCGATTGCCGGTTTGGACCCATAGCGGATCCGGCCGCACTCGAACTACGCATCGGGATGACGGTCGGCACGGTCGAGAGCGGGCTTTTTGTCGGACGCAGTTCGATGGTCATTGCCGCCTCGACCACGGGGGTCGAGGTCTTGATCCCACCCCCGAGGAAGCCGGCATGAAGAAAATCTCGCTCGTTGTCACCGATGTCGACGGTACGCTTGTCACCAGCCAAAAAACACTGACGCCGGCGGCAATCGCGGCGGCTGGTCGACTTCACGAAGCCGGGATCGCATTTTCGATCTGCAGCAGCCGCCCGCCGTTTGGCCAGCGCATGTTGATCGAGCCGTTGCAGCTGGCCTTGCCGTTTGGCGGCTATAATGGTGGATCGATCGTCAACCCGGATCTGACGCCGGTCGAGCAAAAGCTGCTATCACCCGCCGCCGCGCAGGCTGCGATCGCGATGCTTGAAGAGCACGGCATCACCAGCGTTTGGGTGTTTACCGGCGGCGAGTGGCTGATCCGGGATCGAGCCAGCGACTATGTCGATCTCGAAATTCACACAATCCAGACCCAGCCAACCATTGTTCCGTCGTTTGACGGACGGCTCGACACGGTCTCAAAGATTGTCGGCGCCTGCAAAGACCATGACCGGATCGCGGCGGCAGTGTCCGCCGGCCAGAATGCGCTGCGCGGGCGCGCCACGGTGTTGCGATCGCAGCCCTATTATTGCGACATCACGCCGCCCGGCATCGACAAAGGCCGGCTTGTGGACCTGCTCGCCGAGCGGCTGAAAGCGCCACGAGAAGAAATCGCCGTGCTGGGCGACATGGGCAACGACGTCGAAATGTTTCGCCGCGCCGGTTTTGCGATTGCGATGGGGAACGCCACGCCCGAGGTAAAGGCCCTCGCGCAGGTGGTCACCTTGTCCAATGACGAGGACGGTTTCGCCGCCGCGATCGACCGCTACATACTCGGCGATTGACGAAAGCCGCCCGGAGGGCGGCCTCCATCAGTGTGCGTCGAGATCAGCGTCCAGAGTTGCTGTGATATCCACGCTGGCCGGGCTCGGCGGACGACCCGTAAGCTGTCGACCCGTTCTCGTTGAAGCTGGAGATGCATTGTTCGTGGAGCTGCGGATCGGTTATCGGACCGCACTCCTTGCGCATCCGGGCCTGGCGAAACGCGCTGTTGGACGCGACCAGACGCGAGTAGCGCTCGCTATTCTTGACGTTTAAATTTGGCGACCATACCCATTGGCCGTTCTGCATCACCCAGGCGTGCCCGTTATCCGGTCCCGGTTGGGCGTGGACGGTAGGCGCCCCTGCGGTCATCGCCAGCAACCCGGCCGCCGCGGCCACAGTTGCCAAAGTCTTAAGCATCATGACCCTTGCCTCCTTGAACTTGTGGTCATGAAAGAAACAAAGCAGGGGGGTCATTGTTCCGTACGCGATCTAGCCGAAAACGATCTTTGGGGGCGAGCTCGACGGGATATTTTTATGACAATCCAGGTTTGCCTCCGATGAGCGGTTTTCGTTGTCCTGGATTTACCAGGGTCTTGGGACGAGATCGCTTGCTTCGACGCTAAGACCAAGCCACCAGAAAGCCGAGTTAAATCGGCAGCGGATCGGGCAGCCCACGGCGCCGGCAGGCGGCGATCAGCGTGTTGCGTAACAGGCACGCAATCGTCATCGGCCCGACACCACCCGGCACCGGAGTGATCGCGCCGGCCATGCCGCGCACCGCCGCGAAATCCACATCGCCGACGATCCGCTTGCGTCCCCCCGGGCCGGAAAGCGCGCTGATCCCGGCATCGATGACGATCGCGCCCGGTTTGACCCATTCGGCGCCGACTAATTGCGCGCGGCCCATTGCCGCCACCAGGATGTCGGCGCGCCGGGCAACGGCGGCGGCGTCGCGGGTTGCCGAATGCACTACCGTCACCGTGCAATTCGCCGCCAGCAGCAACGCCGCCATCGGCTTGCCGACGATGTTCGAGCGCCCGAGCACCACCGCCTCCGCGCCGGCGAGATCGGGGCAGGCCGACCGCAGCAAGATCATGCAGCCATCAGGGGTGCACGGGACGAGGCCGGCGATCCCGCTCCACAAACGGCCGACATTGATCGGATGAAATCCGTCGACATCCTTTTCCGGGTCGATCGCCGCGATGACGCGATGCACGTCGATCTGCGGCGGCAACGGCAACTGGACGAGGATCCCATCGATGCGCTGATCGGCATTGAGCCGCGCGATTTCGCCGATCAGCACCTCCTCGCTGGTATTGCCCGGCAATCGCCGCTCGAACGAGTTCAGACCGCTGCCGGTGCAGGCCGCACCCTTGGCGCGGACATAGCTTTGGCTGGCGGGATCGTCACCGACCAAAATCGTTGTCAGCCCCGGCGTGAAATCATGCGCTTGCTGCAATCGCGCGGCGCCGGCGGCAACCTGTCGACGCAATTCGGCGGCGATCGCCTTGCCGTCGATAATGCGCGCCTCTGCCACGCCGCTCTCCTCGAACTCGCCCTCGGTCGGCGAAATTTATACCGGGTCCGCCCTGGGATTGCTGCCAATATCCCGGCGGGCCGCGAGAGCGAGCCGAAGCCCGAGGAGAATGCAGGAATGACGATGCGACAACAGATGCGGCGATTGATCGAGCGTGACGGGTACACGATGGTTCCCGGCGCCTATGACACGCTGACTGCGCGGCTGGTCGAGCAGGCCGGGTTTGAGGCGGTCTATCTGACCGGCGGCGGCTATTCGCGGGCAAACGGCTATCCCGATCTCGGGCTTTTAACCCTTTCCGAAAATGTTCGGTTTATCGGGCTGACGGTCGAGGCGGTCGCGATCCCGGTCATCGCCGACGCCGACACCGGTTACGGCAATGCGATCAACGTCATCCGCACGGTGCGCGAGTACGAGAAATCGGGTGTCGCCGCTTTTCACATCGAGGATCAGGTCGCCCCAAAAAAATGCGGGCATTACGAAGGCAAGGAGGTGATCTCGGTTGGCGAAATGGTCGGCAAGATCAAGGCCGCCGTTGACACAAGGCAAGACCCCGATCTGGTGATTATCGCCCGCTCCGACGCCCGCGCGATCGAGGGCCTCGACGCCGCGACCGACCGGGTCAATGCCTATCTCGAAGCCGGCGCCGATGTCGGCTTTGTCGAGGCCCCGCAGAATATCGAGGAGTTGAAGATCGTCGCTCGGCGCGTCGCCGGACCCGCCCTCGTCAATGTCTTCGAGGGTGGCAAGACCCCGATGGTGCCGGCGGCCGAACTCGATAGAATGGGGTTTCGCCTCGGCATATATCCGTCGCAAACCCATCGCGCCGCAATCCGCGCCGCGCAAAAGGTGCTGGCGGTCTTGAAGCAGGATGGCGACACAACCCGAATTGAAGCCGACCTCGCCACGTTCCAGGAGCGCGAGGACGCGGTCGGCACCGAGCGCTGGCGCGCGCTAGAAGAAAAATACATGCGGATCGGTTAGCGGCATCAAGATGATTCCCGCCGTTGATTGTCGCTACTGGATTGCTTCGTTGCTCCGCACCTAACAAGAAAACAGGATGGTGCAGGGATCCGATACGGCAAATCCGCTTCCCCGGCGAAAGCCGGGGCCCACCTGGCGAGCGCTCACCAGGCGGATCGATAGATCCCGGCTTTGCCCACCGATCAACTCCGTGGGCTGAAGGCCCATGGGAAAGCGCTGTGGTGGCGGTTTCATAGAGGGCCGTCGACCGCCCCAGCCGGTGGCCAACTCGTAATGACAGCGAATTACGAGGTCGTTGCGAGCCCACGCTCCGCGCTTGGCGCAGCCCGAGGATAAAATCCGCGAAGCGATCTGGTGCCTCGATACGTCCCGCGATCAGCAGGAATGCTCGGGCCGCCAATGTGTTATGATTGGCCATCCGCATTGCAGGAGCGATCAGACGGCATGGAGAGCGGTACGGTCGATCTCGCACCGCCACTTCCGCGCTCCGGCTTGCGCAATGGCGACGGGGCGTCGCTGTCGATCCGGCTGAGCGCGGTCATCATCGCCGCGACGGTTAACGAGCCACGCGTCTTGACCGTGCGCATCGGCGCCGAAGCAGTCGAGGCGTTGCCGTCGGGCCCGCTCGAAGTCGAGCACCGCACCCTCGAAGTGGGCCTGCGCGCCTGGGTCGAACGCCAGACCGGGCAAAAGCTCGGCTATGTCGAGCAGCTTTATACCTTTGGCGATCGCGACCGCATCGAGACCGGCGACAGCCGGCCGAGCCGGGCACTGACCGTCGCCTATCTGGCATTGGTCCGCGAAGCTCGGCTGGGTGGTGCCGGCGAGGCGGTGTGGCAGAACTGGTATCGCCATTTTCCGTGGGAGGATTGGCGCGACGGCAAGCCCGCGGGCCTGGCGCCGCTCGAAGAGGGGCTGCTGAATTGGGCCGAGGATGCCGCAACCGAGGCCGAACGGCGGCTGCGCGCCGAACGGCTTGGGCTCGCTTTTGCCGCGGCGTGGAACGAGGAACTGGTCCTCGAACGCTATGAACTGTTGTTCGAGGCCGGTCTGGTCGAAGAAGCGCGCCGCGGTCGACGACAGTTGCTGCCCGCGGACAGCATGCCGGCATCGGGGGTGGCGATGGCGGCCGACCACCGCCGCATCCTCGCCACCGCGATCGGCCGATTGCGCGGCAAAATCAAATATCGCCCGGTGGTGTTCGAATTAATGCCGCCCTCATTCACCTTGCTGCAATTGCAGCGCACGGTCGAGGCGTTGTCAGGCGTGCGATTGCACAAGCAGAATTTCCGCCGCCTCGTCGAGCAGCAGGGCCTGGTCGAGGAAACCGGCGGCATTTCAGCCGAGACCGGCGGCCGCCCCGCCCGCCTCGTGCGCTTTCGCCGCGAAGTCCTGCTCGAACGCCCCGCCCCCGGCCTCCGCCTCCGCCCCGCAAGGCGAGCCGCCGGCGTATAGATCTCTCGATGATCAATTAAGGGCTTCCAAAGCAGGGCGCGAACAAGCCGCCGATTTCGAAAGTGACCCAAATAACGAAGGCCGAGGGTCTAATCTGCGATGTGGGCTCTCCCCATTTTAATAACTAGTTAGCCGCCACATGCAGCGGCGCGGCCCGCTCCTTGCGAGCAGTCGCCGTCCAAGACCGCTTCCGGGGCGGCGAAGATCACGGGAGGCAGCAATGGTCATTTCCGACGTTTTGCAGACCAAGGGCCATGCCGTTGTCAGGATACTGCCCACGGACAGCATCGAACTAGCCGTCCGCAAGCTGGCGGAGCATCGCATCGGCGCCTTGTTGGTTGAGGATCTGTGGATGAAACCGGTCGGCATATTCTCGGAGCGCGACTTCATCAACGCCGTGGCCCGAGACGGCGCCGCCGTGCTCGGCTTTCAGGTCCAACAGCTGATGACAACGCCCTTCTTCAGTTGTCGCCCGTCGGATCGCGTGGATGCCATGCTTGCGAGAATGACGCTATCGCGTATCCGTCACCTGCCGGTTATCGAGGACAACGAGTTGAAGGGCATCGTCAGTATTGGCGATCTAGTAAAGCATCGCCTCGACGCGAAGGAGCTGGAGGCGAGTGTTCTTCTCGATCTCTCGCGCATGCACGCCTGAGCTAGAACCTTACCCTGCAAGGTCGTCGCAAGTACGATCTCGAGGAACCCGGCACCGTTCGAGCTAATGCCGCCGATCAGTTCGGGTTAGTCCGAAATCCCGCGCGCCGCACTGGGTTTCAGGCGCGTACCCCTTACGCCCCATCGACCCGGTGCCCATCTGAAACGCGCGATGCACGTTCGAGTAGAGTGGTCCTATGCCGTCGACCGTCTTTTTTTCTTGGCAAGCAGATACTCCTACTAGAGAAAGCCGAAATCTGATTGAACGAGCGCTAAGCCTAGCCATAAAGCGCATCGGCAGCGACACCACTATTGAGCGGGCGATCCGCGGCTTGAGCGTCGATCGGGATACGAAGGGTGTTCCTGGAACGCCTCCGATTACCGAGACGATTTTTAGCAAAATTGACAAGGCGCTTTATTTGTTCCGGATCTAACTTTCGTGGGTACGCGCCGCGATGGGCGTCCAACGCCCAATCCCAATGTATTGATCGAATACGGCTGGGCCCTGAAGTCGTTAGGATACGGTCGCATTGTGCCGGTTATGAACGCGGCCTTTGGAGCTCCCGCTTCTAAATCGATGCCGTTTAATTTGCGTCATCGTCGAAATCCGATCACCTACCAGTGCCCCGCTGAGGCAGATGACGACACGCGTAGGCGTGCGAGGGAAGAACTGGCGAAAGAATTGGAGGGCGCGCTCCGGGCTGTCTTCGGGAGCGAGGAATTCACGGCCGGTGTTTCCGCGTTACCTGCTCCACCGCAATTTTCACCACGTCGCTCCGAAGACGGCCCTGGCAGGTTTCGAGCCCGCGGTCAGCCACTTGGTGTGAACGACCGTGGCCTGAAGGTTCACCTTGCAGACGGCCCCGTGGTGTGGTTTCGGCTAATACCTACGATCGATCCAGGGCGCAGTTGGACAGTTGCTGAGATACGCAGTATCGCGCACTCGTCGCTCCTGCTCCCCTTGGATACTCCTGTTGGGGACCTATGGAGGGTCCGTAATGATGACGGCTGCGGAATGTACTACCCGGGTACTCCCGACCATCCAGAGACGGCGAGTTCGGTAGCGTTTTTATTTAGATCGGGCGAGATTTGGGCCGTTAATTCGTTCCTGCTCGCTGGGTGCGTTTATCAGGGCGAGCGGTTTATCCCCAATTAGAAAAATTCTTAGCAGAAAGCTTGGGTTCATACGGCAAATTTCTCACTGAATTAGGTATATCCCCGCCCTATAAATGGATAGCTGGAATGGAAGACCTGGAGAACCGCAGCCCCTACGTTCCAGCCTACTCGCCTGCGTGGTATGCGAGAAACCAGCATCCATGCGTTAAGGGCAAAATCGACTTGGAAGGGAAGTATTCTCCGGGTGAAGATACCATGAAGGCGCTTCAGCCATTTTTTATCGAAATCTTCGACGCCTGTGGAGAGGAGTGGTCGGGTTTTCGACCATAGACTGATAGGACCTCGCTATCCAATACCTGAGCACTTCGGTGATGTGGCGGGGGTAACGCGAATTGAATGAGCCGCCGCCAATTTGCGCGATCTTGCAGCATGACGCGGTCATTGATCAGGCTCCGGCGCGCTTCGGTTGCAACCTCCCCTCCCATCGAGGGGTAGGGCTTTTTCGCGGTTTGGCTATCTCCTTCAGAGAGGTTTCTCTTAGCATTTCCAGGAGCAGCCTAGCCGACGGGTCACGGGCGCGCCGCGCTTTCCGGGAGGGTGCGCTGGCGGCGGTAGCTGAGCGCTTCGGCGATGTGGCGGCGGCCGACGATCGCGGCCCCTTCGAGATCGGCCAGCGTGCGGGCGACACGCATGACGCGGTGATAGCCGCGCGCCGACAGCCGCAATCGCTCGGTCGCGCGCACCAATAAGGCGCGGCCCTCGGGATCGGGGGCGGCGACCTCGTCGAGCAAGGCGCCATCGACCTCGGCATTGGTGCGGATGCGATGGTCTTCGGGCAAATCGGCATAGCGCGTTGCCTGACGCCGGCGCGCGGCCATGACCCGCTTGGCGACCGCGGCGGTGCCCTCGCTCGGCGGCGGCAATGCGAGATCGGCGGCCGAGACCGCCGGGACATCGATATGCAGATCGATGCGGTCGAGCAATGGCCCGGATAAGCGGCCTTGATATTCCTCGGCGCAGCGCGGGGCGCGGCCGCAGGCCTGCTCGGCAAAATGACCGCAGCGGCAGGGGTTCATCGCCGCGATCAGCTGAAACCGCGCCGGATAGGTGACATGGCCATTGGCGCGGGCGACGCTGACCCGGCCGGTTTCGAGCGGCTGGCGCAACGCCTCGAGCGCGTTGCGGTTGAACTCGGGCAATTCGTCCAGAAACAGCACTCCTTGATGAGCGAGCGAGATCTCGCCCGGGCGCGCCCGCATCCCGCCACCGACCAATGCCGGCAATGAGGCCGAATGGTGCGGCTCGCGAAACGGCCGCTCGCGGGTCAGCCCGCTGCCGCGAAAGCCGCCCGAGACCGATTGGATCATGCCGAGTTCGAGCGCCTCTGCGGGTTCGAGCGGCGGCAATAACCCCGGCAGGCGTGCCGCCAGCATCGACTTGCCCGATCCCGGCGGCCCGACCATCAGCAAATTGTGACCGCCGGCCGCAGCGATCTCGATGGCGCGCTTGACGCTTTCCTGGCCTTTGACGTCTTTCAGATCGAGCCCGGCCATCGTCGAGGGCGCCAGCCGCGGCTCCGGCGGCTGCAACAATTGCGAGCCTTTGAAATGATTGACGATCGCCAGCAGGCTGGGGGCGGCGATGACTTCGATTTCCCCGGCCCAGGCCGCCTCGCCACCGCAAGCGGCGGGGCAGATCAAGGCGCTCTCATGGCTGGCGGCAAAGAGACCGGCGATCAGCACGCCGGCGACGCTGGTAATTGAGCCGTCGAGCGACAATTCGCCGAGTGCGGTGTGAGCCGCCAACTCGTCGGCCGGCAATGCCTCCATCGCGACAAGCAAGGCCAGTGCGATCGGCAGGTCGAAATGGCTGCCTTCCTTCAAGACGTCGGCCGGCGCTAGATTGACGGTGATGCGCTTTGGCGGCAACGACAGCCCGAGCGAACTCAATGCCGAGCGCACCCGCTCACGCGATTCGGCGACGGCTTTGTCGGGGAGCCCGACAATCGTAAACGCCGGCAGGCCGGAGGCGATCGTCACCTGGGTCTCGACCTCGATGACCTCGATCCCATGGAACGCCACCGTGCGAACCTGCGCGGCCATGTCCTTGCCTGCCCTTAACCCTAAAGTGGAATGTAAATGGGTGCGGACGGCGATGCCAGCGCCATTACCGCCGGACGCAGCGCAAAGTTGCCGTGGATCGCGGCCGGAGCTAACCTAATCTCCGGCCTGATCGCCGAGCGGCCCGCAAAACTCACGCAAGGGAGAATGCCGTGTCCGACAACAATAGATGGTTGCTTTCGTGGGAGCCGCGCGCCTTGAGCGTGTTGCGCTTTGTCACCGGCCTAGCCTTTCTGGATCACGGCACCGCCAAGTTGTTTGGCTTTCCCGCGATGCCAATGTTCGCTCACCTGCATTTCGCATCGCTGATCGGGGTGCAAGGCATTATCGAAGTAGTCGGTGGCGCGCTGATCTGCATCGGCTTGTTTACCCGCCCGGTTGCGTTCATTCTTTGCGGGGATATGGCCGTCGCCTATTTTATGTCGCACTCGCCCAAAAGCTTTTTCCCGGCGGTGAATGGCGGCGACGCAGCGATTCTTTACTGCTTTATCTTCCTCTATTTGTTGGTCGCGGGGCCGGGGGTGTGGAGCCTCGATCGCTGGCGCGCGCGGCAACCCGCCCGTTTGTCAGCCGCCAGGGCCTGACCGAGCCTGCGCGGTCAATATCGCCGCGACGAATTCGGCGAGGTTGCCGCCGGGAAACAAATGGCTGGCGATCCCGGCGGCTGTGGCGGCGGCGCAGTCGGACGGTTTATCCCCGATCAAAAAGCTCGTCTCCTTAACGACCGGCCAGCACCGCAAAAGGTCGTTGATCATTCCCGGAGCCGGCTTGCGCCAATCGCTTACCCGGCGATATTCGGCGCGTACCGCTTCCGGGTGAAACGGGCAGTAGCGAGTATCGTCGATATGCGCGCCGATTTCGGCAAGCTCGGCGGCGATCTGAGTATGGAGGTTCTGCACGTCGGTCTCGGTATAAAAACCGCGCGCAACCCCGGCCTGATTGGTCACGAGAAAGACGAAGTAGCCGGCCTCGTTCAATGCCTTGACCGCCGCAGGGGCGCCGTCGACCCAGCGAAAGCGATCGTGCGAGCCGATATAGCCGTCATCATGGTTGAGCACGCCATCGCGGTCGAGAAACGCCGCCGGCCGGCGCTGCAGCCCGTAGCGCAGAGCGTCGGTATCGCTTTGCACTCTCGGGCCGCCGTGCACGCGCGGCACTAGCGCGGGAACAGGCGCTCTTCGACCAGCCCGCAAACGAGATGACCGGCAATCATATGGAGTTGTTGGATCAACGGCGTCGAATCCGACGGGGCCAGAAGGCAGATGTCGCAGCGATCACGCATTTCGCCGCCGCTCTTGCCGGTAAAGCCCACGACGGTCAGCCGCTTTGTGCGCGCCGCGTCGATCGCGCGCAGAATGTTGCGCGAGCGGCCGGAGGTCGACAGCGCGATGAAGACGTCTCCGGGGGCGCCGAGGCCGAGGATCTGCCGCTCGAAGACATGCTCGTAGCCATAATCATTGCCGATCGCGGTCAAGACCGAGCTGTCGGTCGTCAACGCGATGGCCGCGAGCGGCGCGCGGTCGTAATTGAAGCGCGCCAGGAACTCTCCGGCGAGGTGCTGGGCATCGCCGGCGCTGCCGCCATTGCCCGCCAATAGAAGCTTGTGATCGGTTGAGAGTGCGTCCGCCGCCACCTTGGCGATGGCTGCGATATCGGCGGCGAAGCTGCGATCGTCGATCGCCACCTGCACGACGTCGCGGGATTGCTTCAAGTAGTCGATGATTGCGTCCACACCCGCCCCTTCGCCTCTAGAAACCGCCGCGGCGAAGTATATCGCGCGACTACGTTTGCACATTCCCGATAATACCGGTCACATATTTCAAAATGACTCACGCACAGCCCCGGCGAAGATCCGCAGCCGATTTGGTTGGACCTTTCGGAGGTCGCCGCAGCGGATTGTGACCCCAGTACGGTCGAAGAATTCGAGGATGATTATGGCGAGTTTGCGCCCGGTCGCGATGCGATCGCGGAAGGCGGCGGCGGTTACCATTCCATCCGTCGCGGCATCGCACATTTCTGCCAGCAGCGCTGTCATCTGATAGGCTGTTTGCCGGAGGTAGAACCGGTCGGGAGCCACCTCGACGACCTCACCCATTCGGCCGAGCTGTTTCATCAGCTGTCGCATGGCGGCTTCCGGCACCGACAGCTCGATGGCAAGATCGCGCACCCATCCCCCGGCAAAGCCGCTCTTTTCCAGCAATTGACGGACGCGCCCCCAGAGCGCGGCTTGGGTCGGCGGCAAGCCTGCGCAGTGGCCCGGAAGATGGATTGCGGTGCCGCTGAGCGCCAAGCCGTGCTCCTCGACCAACTGGTCGACAACGGCTCGTAAAAAGGCGGGCGGCAGCCGCCCGGTCAAGGCAACGCGGAGCTGATCAAGGGTTAGGCCGGGGCTAGCCGGCGCTGTGCGATGGTGTGCGGCCAAGGCTGTTTCGATCCCCTGCCGCAACACGGTGAAACGGCACGGCGAGATCGCGAAACCATGGCGGCGCCCATCCGCCACTTTCAGCACCAGCGCGCCGGCTTCGCGCCACGCTGATTGCGCCTCAGCTGCCGTTAGTCCCGAAGCGGCGACGAACCGGTCGAGGTCGACCCCCGCGGCGGAAATATCGAGAAGCCCGCCCAAGGCCGCCGCTGCTTTTGGCTGCGCGAGGGCTGCCAATGCTGCGAGCCGCTCGGGGCGTCGACGCCCGCGAGCCGGCGGGCAAGGATCGAGAACGACACCGCCGCCGATGGTCCGAGTGGCCGACGCGTCACGGAGGATAAAACGATCTCCGCGCCAGGCGCCGATCGACTGGTCGAGCGTCAGCTGCACCGGGTGCTCGATGCCGGGCTGCAGCGGCTTGTCATCGAGCGACAGCAGTCGCGCCCCGACCCGCACCGCACCGAGATGCAGATGAACCTTCAGCCCCGGCCGTACACCGCGCGACATATGTCCGAGCAGACGCAGCCGGGCATCGAAGCGATCGGTCGGTATATGCAAGGACGGGGCGACGACCCAATCGCCACGCCGAACCCGCTCGCGGTCAACCTGCGGGCCGGCAATATTCAACGCGCAACGTTGGCCAGCTTGCCCGGTTTGTGCTTTGCGGTTGTTGGTGTGGATGCTGCGCACCCGAACCTCGATCCCGGACGGTGTAAGCACCGCGCGATCGCCGACTGAGATACCGCCCGCGGCGACGGTGCCGGTGACCACGACACCAAGCCCGGCAAGTATAAAGCTGCGGTCGATGGCCATCCGGAATTCGCCGTGCGGCTCAAGCGCGTCGAGCGCGAGCGCGGCGTCGCTCAGATAGGCGTCGAGCTCAGCGATACCCTGACCGGTGACGGTTGATACCGGCGTGATCGCGGCATCCTGCAAAGCGGAGCCTTGGAGAAGGTCGCGGATTTCGCTCTCGGCCGCAGTGAGCCGGTCGCGCGTTACGAGATCGACCTTGGTCAGCGCCACCACCCCGCGCCTGACCCCGAGCAAGGACACGATGTCGAGATGCTCGCGGGTCTGCGGCATCGGTCCATCATCCGCGGCCACCGCCAGCAGCACAAAATCAATGCCGGTAACCCCGGCGAGCATATTGTGGATAAAGCGCTCGTGCCCGGGCACGTCGATAAAGCCGAGCGTCCCCCAACCGCGGCTTGCCGATGCGCCATCCAGGGGCGGTAGAGCGCGATACGCGAAGCCGAGATCGATCGTCATCCCCCGGCGTTTTTCTTCCGGCAAGCGATCGGCGTCGATGCCGGTTAGCGCTCGAACCAGCGCCGTCTTGCCGTGGTCGATATGTCCAGCGGTGCCGATGATCATCTCTGGCGCAACAAACGCCTGAAATCACATTTTGTGCAAAATGCTCCAACCACCAGCCTGAGCGTATGAGCCCTGCTACTGCTAGGCAGCCGGGCAGCCGGGCAGCCGGGCAGCCGGGCAGCCGAGTGAGCAGCGACTGTGCTCAGAAAAAAGGCGAAGTTGCTTCGCGGTCGAGCACGGAGAAAAGTAACGCGGATCCGTCGCGGGGGTTGCATATCAGCTACGTCTTTTTGT
Source organism: uncultured Alphaproteobacteria bacterium (assembly GCA_963777435.1). GTDB lineage: Bacteria > Pseudomonadota > Alphaproteobacteria > ATCC43930 > CGMCC-115725 > AP-15. The sequence goes on along the minus strand of CAVZQT010000001.1, from coordinate 421,907 downwards.
CTGCTTGACCTTGCAGATATGACGATTGACCCGCGCCAGCGATATAATATGCTCTCTTCATCATAGACTGCGGAGCAACAGCAACCCTCGACCGACGCCACGCCTTGCAAACGACCTCCCTCAGCGCCGCGGTCTCGATCGAAAGAGGAGCGGTCGAACGGAGAGGCAACTCGCCGATCGACACTGAAAAGAGAAATAGAGCGAGCCGACAACATCCACTTTGCGGAGAACGATCATGCCCGTAGCGCAACCCGTGCGGTATTCGTCCGACATTGAACCGCTGGTCCAGTTTATCGAGGAAACGTCTCCCGACGAGATCCTGGACCGGACATTGGAGAAATTGCGCGCCGGGGTGCCGACGCAAACAATGCTGACCGCGTCCGCGCTGGCGGTGATCCGTTCGACCGACAACCCGCCGGGCCACCACGGCGGCCCATTGCATCCGCTGGTAGGCCTGCATGCGGTGTCACAGCTGGTCGAGCGCCTCAAGGGTGAGGATCGTTTCCTTCCGATCATGCAGCATGTGGCGCTGTCGAATAAGCATATCCATCACCCAGCGATGGGTCCCTACGCGCTGTTGGACTTTGCGCCCGAGGATGCCGGCGGAGTCGAAGCGACGAAAAAAGCCTACTTTGCCGCCATTAATCGCGGCGAGTACAACAAAGCCGACCATCTTTTTCTGTGGCTGTGGGACAACATGCCGCGGGTCGAAGCTTTCGACCTGCTGATGAGCGTGGCGATCCCCAAGAACATTATCGATGACCATTACTTCGCCTTCCCGGCCTTCACTTGGCGCGCGCTGGAGAACGAGGCGATCGATCCCAAGTATTTCTCGGTGATGATGCGGCCGGCGGTGCGCTATGTATCGCGCTTCCCAACCGCACCGGCGCTCCCGGAGATCGAAATGCTGATCGAAGAGCATCAGCTGATGACCCGAGTGACCCGCCAGGAAACCGGCGACGACGAAACCGACGCGATCGGCGCGCTGGGCGAGGGCATCGGCAAAGTTGGCGTCTTTGCCGAAATTCCGGTGCTGATGGCCAAGGCGCTGGCAGACGGCTTGTCGCTCGAGGGTGCTGGCGAAGCCCTATCGATCGGCGCTGCCGGTCTGTTCCTGCGCTCGCTCGGCGGCAATCCGATGGACGTGCACCTGCACACCAGCGCCAATCTGCGCCGTTACTTGCTTAGCTTTGAGGGCTTGAGCCTGCGCAACAAGCTGTTGCTGCTGATGACCTGGCAGTCGGGCCCGGAGATCCGGTCGACCGCGGGCCGGATGCAGCCCTACCCGCAGCCGGATTGGACTGCGGTTGCGGCTCTGCCGCCGCGCTCGCAGGAGCAGCTGTTGGATGCGATCACCCACAGCGTCTACAATCAGCCTCCGACCGACTGGTCGCAGGTCAGCAATCTCGGGCTAATGCGGGCGGTGCCGGAAGTCAGAGCCACCGTCAATCTGGCGCAGCAATACGTCAACAGCGGCTACGATGCACAGGCGCTGATCGCGCGCCTCGCCGAGATCGTGTGCCACGACAATTTCACCGAGATGCATGCCTTCAAGCATCATCAGGCGATCGTCGAGGAATTCCACAACACCCGCGAGCCGTGGCGGTGGATGCATCTGGTCTGCGGTGTCCAGGCCGCGGCTATCTCATTCGGCAAGAACATGAGCGTTTACGAAGAGGCGCTCGAACTGCTGCACGCCGCGTAATCAATCTGTTTACGCAAGTGGCGGAGGGGCCTTGCCTCTCCGCCATTTATCTTTTTGGCTACAGCCGCGCCGAGCGCAGCCGCAGGGCATTGCCGATTACCGTCACCGAACTCAGGCTCATCGCGGCGCTGGCGATCATCGGGTTGAGCAACAGCCCAAGCGCCGGATAAAGCGCCCCGGCCGCAATCGGGATCGCCGCAGCATTAAAGACAAAAGCAAAAAATAGGTTTTGCCGGATGTTGTGCATGACGGCGCGCGACAACCTGCGGGCGCGGACAATGCCGTTCAGATCGCCTTTGACCAGGGTTACCGCAGCACTTTGCATTGCAACATCGGCGCCCGTGCCCATGGCAATACCGACCTGCGCTTGCGCCAACGCCGGCGCATCGTTGATCCCGTCGCCGGCCATCGCGACAAACCGGCCCTTTGCTTGCAGATCACGGACGATGCGGGCCTTCTGGTCGGGCAGGACCTCGGCGACGATTTCGCTAATCCCAAGCCGGCCTCCGACCGCGTCGGCGGTGGTGCGGCTATCGCCGGTCAGCATCACGACCCGGATGCCCTCGTTGCGTAACGCGGCAAGCGCGTCCTTAGCGCTCTCTTTGATCGGGTCGGCCACAGCGATGAGCCCCACTATGATGCCATCGACCGCGACCATCATCACGCCCTGACCTTGTTGGCGCAGCGCTTCGGCGCGCGCGGGCAGGTCGCCGGGATCGACGCCAAGCGACGCGAGCAAACCCAGGTTGCCGACCGCCACGCGCTTGCCGTCGATCCGGCCGACGACGCCTTTGCCGCTTTCGGCGGCGAACTCGATCGGCTGGCTCAGCCTCAGGCCGCGTTCCTCGGCGCCTTTGACGATCGCGGCGGCGAGTGGATGCTCGCTGCCACGCTCGAGGCTGGCGGCAAGCCGCAGCAGCTCCTTTTCATCGATCGTGCCGATCGCGTCCACCCCGACCAGACGAGGCTTGCCTTCGGTCAAGGTTCCGGTTTTGTCGACGACCAGCGTGTCAACCTTCTCCATAAGCTCGAGCGCTTCGGCATTCTTGACGAGGACGCCGGCATGAGCGCCCCGGCCGGTGCCGACCATGATCGACATCGGCGTCGCAAGACCCAAGGCACACGGGCAGGCGATGATCAGCACCGCGACTGCCGCGAAGAGCGCATAGCTCATCGCCGGTGGCGGCCCGACAATCGACCAGATGATGAAGGCGAGCACGGCAATGACGATGACCGCCGGCACGAACCAGCCGGAAACGGTATCGGCCAACGCCTGAATGGGTGCGCGCGAGCGCTGCGCCTCGGCGACCATGTGGACGATCTGCGCCAGCAGGGTATCGCTGCCGACCCGATCGGCGCGCATAACGAACGAGCCCGTGCCGTTGACCGTGGCGCCGGTGACTTTGTCCCCGGGTGATTTCTCGGCCGGTAACGGCTCGCCGGTGATCATCAACTCGTCGACAGCGCTGTGACCTTCGAGCACGACACCGTCCACCGGCACCTTTTCGCCAGGGCGCACCCGCAAGTTGTCGCCGGGCACGACCTGTTCGAGCGGGACGTCTGTCTCCGCCCCGTCGTCGCGGATCATGCGTGCAGTCTTGGGCGCGAGATCCAGTAACGCGCGGATCGCGCTGTTGGTCTGTGAGCGAGCGCGCAGTTCGAGCACTTGCCCGAGCAGAACGAGCGTCACGATGACCGCCGCCGGCTCGAAATAGACCGGAACGGTGCCGTCCGGCAGGCGGAACCCGGCTGGGAATAGCCCCGGCAGCAATGCCGCGATCACGCTGTAGCCGTAAGCGACGCCGGTGCCGAGCGCGATCAAGGAGAACATATTGAGCCGGCGATGGACGACCGACGCCCAGCCGCGCTGAAAGAAAGGCCAGCCACACCACAGCACTGCCGGTGAAGCGAGGATCAGCTGCAGCCACACGGTAGCGCGCTCGGGCAGCAACATCCGGAAATGCTCGGTCATCGTCAACGCGACCAACGGCAACGACAACACCACCCCGACCCAAAAGCGGCGCGTCATGTCGACGAGTTCGGGATTGACCGCCTCGCCGGCGGCGGGTGTCATCGGCTCCAACGCCATGCCGCAGATCGGGCAGCTGCCGGCTCCGTTGCGCACGATTTCGGGATGCATCGGGCAGGTCCAATTGCCCGCAGCGCCGACCGGCTGCGGGTGGGCAGCAATCGGCGGCATCAGATAGCGCAAGGGTTCGGCGATAAACTTCTCGCGGCAGCGATTGCCACAGAAATGATAGGTCTGACCTGCGTGCTCCGCCTTGTGCGGGGATCTCGCCATATCGACCGCCATTCCGCAGACCGGATCGCGGACGATGCCGGGGATGGTCGCCACCGGTGTCACCGCCTGTTCATGCGTCATCACGGGCCTTTGCTGCGGTCACCCCGGCTCTCGCCTTCCCCGCATCTGCGATAGCGAGTAGGCTACGGTGTCGGCTGCGGCGACACAAAACTTTGGTTCGACCGATTGCCGTAGGCCGCAGCAGCACAACTCCGGGAGGGAGTAGTCATGCCAAATTATGAAATCACGACCGAAGATGTCGAGTATCTCCGCCACGGCGACAACAAGCTGGTCGCGCGGCTCTACAAGCCGAAAGGCGACGGGCCGTTCCCGGCGGTGGTCGATCTGCATGGCGGCGCCTGGACCAGCGGCGATTTGACGGGAACCCAGGGCCTCGACGAGACGCTCGCCAAAAACGGCTTTGTTGTCGCCTCGCTCGAGTTCCGCCACAACGCCGACGGTTATCCGACGTCGCTGATCGACATCAACTACGCGATCCGCTGGCTCAAGGCGCATGCTCGCGAACTGAAAATCGATCCCAACCGGGTCGCCAGCGGTGGCGCGTCGAGCGGCGGTCATCTCGCAATGTTGGCGGCAATGCGCCCCAACGACCAACGCTATGCTTCCGTGCCGTTGCCGCCCGGGTCCCCATCGGTCGATGCGACTGTAAAAGCGGTTGCGATGTCGTGGCCGGTCATCAATCCGCTGTCGCGCTATCGCAATGCGCAAAAGGCGGCGAAAAGCCCGAACCCGCCGGCCTATTCGATCGGCATGAAGGAAAAACACGACCTTTACTGGAAGACCGAGGCCGCAATGGCCGAGGGCAACCCGATGCTGATGCTTGAACGCGGCGAAAAGGTCACGATGCCGCCGGCGCTCTGGGTCCAAGGCCGGCCCGACATCGTGCACGATTATCACGACGACGATTTAAGCTTCCCCGGCAACGAACCCGAGCGGTTTATCTCGAATTACCGCAATGCCGGCGGCGACATCGAGATCGTCTATATCGACAACGAAAAAAGGCAGTCGAACGCCTCGTATGACCCGATCACCGCGTTTTTCAAAAAGCACCTAGTGTCCTGAGTCAGAAATTCGTGTAATAAATTGATAAGGAAGCCGTAACGGCGGGGATGGGGGATGCGGACGGGTCGGCCGGTAGCGAAGATCGAATTGTCGGCTGAGCTCGCCGGCATTCTTGAAGGCTATACGCAGCGCCGCAAGACGGCGCAGGCATTGGCGCTGCGGGCGCGCATCGTCCTCGGCTGCGCGGCAGGTCTGAGCAACAAGGCGGTGGCGGCCCGCGAGCGGGTGACGGCGCAGACCGTCGGCAAGTGGCGCCAGCGTTTTGTCGAGCATGGCCTCGACGGGTTGCTCGACGAGCCCCGACCCGGTGTCCCGCGCACGATCGACGACGCCAAAGTCGAGAGCGTGATCGTCCGGACGCTGGAGAGCCAGCCGTCCGGCGCGACGCATTGGAGCACGCGCAGCATGGCGCGGCACAGCGGCATCTCGACCGCGAGCGTCGGACGCATCTGGCGGGCCTTTGGGTTGCAGCCGCACCGTCTTGAAACCTTCAAGCTGTCCAGCGATCCGCTGTTTGTCGACAAGGTGCGTGACATCGTCGGGCTCTACCTCAATCCGCCCGACCATGCGCTGGTCCTGTGCGTCGATGAAAAGTCGCAAATCCAAGCTCTCGATCGCACCCAGCCGCTGTTGCCGATGCGGCCGGGGCAGATCGAGCGGCGCACCCATGACTACCAGCGCCACGGCACGACCTCGTTGTTCGCCGCCCTCGACATCCTCACCGGCCGGGTCATTGGCCGTTGCTACCAACGGCACCGCGCGGTCGAATTCCGCCGGTTCCTGGCGACCGTCGAACAAGCCGTGCCAACCGATCTCGACATCCACCTGGTGCTCGACAATTATGCCACCCACAAGGCCCCGCCGGTCAAAGCCTGGCTCGCCCGCCACCCGCGCTATCACCTGCACTTCACACCGACCAGCACGTCCTGGCTCAACCAGGTCGAGCGCTGGTTTGCGCTGCTCGCCGACAAGCAGATCAAGCGCGGTGTCCATCGCAGCGTGCACCAACTGAAGGACGCCATCACCGCCTTCATCCAGGCCCACAACGACGACCCAAAGCCCTTCATCTGGACCAAGTCCGCCGATGCCATCCTCCAAACCATCGCCCGATACTGCTCCGACACTCTCGCCGTCCATGCCACAACTTATTCAACGAATCTCTAATTCAGGACACTAGGGTAAGCGAGAGGATTGCAGGCTAAAGTAACTATTCCTCTCCCCGGCTGTCGGGGAGAGGAGCGTCCCCAGGAAACCAATCCGCCAGCACCTGCTCTTCGGAGTAGTTGGCCGCCGTCACTTTCGTAATCACGTCTGGGGTCGTCTCGCCATGACGGCGGAGGGTCTGAAGCAGACGACGGATACCCCGAGCCGTTTCTATCGCAACCACCCTGCCCACCTCTCCCTTGAGGCTCGGGCTATCATCAAAAAGCCGTTCGATTTCTGCCCGCTCGCGCCCGATAGTCTCGATCCATCCGCGCCTTGGATCAGTTGCCGGCGAGCATTCGAGCTTGATCAAGTGCTCTATAATGACAGCGACGCGGCTACGCAGTTCGCGCTTTTGTGACCGGCCCAAGCTGTCGATCTCCTCGGCGAGATTTTCCCAGTCCAGCGGCAGGTTTGTGTCGAGCCCGGAGGCATCACGCAGCGCTGCCGCTTGCTGCTCGGTCCAGCGGACGAAATCCTTGTCGTAAAGTTGCGCGGCGGACATTACTGGTCCTCCTCGGCGTCTGATATCACAGTGCCGACGCCCCGGATCAATTCCCGCTGGTGCACGGGCGGGCGTCCTGGTCAATCGGCTGACTTGTTAGCGTTTGAACAGCGCCTCGGCGCCGCGCCGCTGGCCCAGCTTGGATGCGATTTCAGCGCGGGTGCGGGCGATTTCGGCTTCGAGAGCGGCGATATAGGCTTCGAGTTCGGCGATGCCCATCAGGGTCAAATCTTTGACCACGGCTGGTTTGCGGCGCGGTTCGAGCTCAGAATCCTCTATCATTTGCGTCCCTCTGCACTCGCCTTCCTTGCGTCAGCGCCGCCATTATATATCGTTTAAGTCTTTACCGCTGCCACGCGGGCCTCGTTGGCTCGCCTCGATCAGCCGAACCGGGAACTTGTCATGCTCGCACCATTGATGCCAAAGGCGACCGCCGTGTGGTTGGTCGAAAACACCTCACTAACCTTCGAACAAATCGCCGATTTTTGCGGTCTGCATCCGCTCGAAATCCAGGCGATCGCCGATGGCGAGGTGGCTAATCAGATGCAGGGGCTCGATCCGGTGGCCAACGGCCAAACGACTGCCGAGGAAATCGAGCGCTGCCAAGCCGATCCCGAGGCTCGTCTCAAATTGTCGGCCCAGGCGATGCCGCCGCAGCTGATCAAGCACAAGGGGCCGCGCTATACGCCGATTGCCAAGCGTCAGGACAAGCCCGACGCGATCTCTTATCTGATAAAAAGCCATCCTGAATTGTCGGACGCACAGATCTCGAAATTGATCGGAACAACCAAACCGACGATCGCGGCGGTTCGCGACCGCACCCATTGGAACAGCCCGAACATCAAGCCGCGCCATCCGGTTGGCCTCGGCTTGTGCACGCTCGATGAGCTTGAAGACGCCGTGCGCCGCGCCCGCGCCCGCTTGCCGGCCGATCAAGTCGCCGCGCTCGAGCGAGAAGAGCCCGAGCCGCTGGAGACTGAGACCTAAGCCTGACGCTTGCTGGCCTAGCCCGCACAGCAAGCGCGTCGCCACCTCGCCCAGCACGGCGGGTCGTCGATCGTTGCCGGCATCAGATAGGGCCGTGTCGGCGATCGGCGATCTGCACGGCCTCTGCCCAGAATTCTTTAGGAGGTGAGAACGCCGGTGGGTTTATTCCGCGCTTAGGCGGCTTTGGCGACGCGATGCCTGAACATGTCCGCTGACCGCCTCGCCGTCATCTGGCGTTAGCCGCAAAAAGCCGAATCCCGCGACCAGCGGGAGTAATCCGATCATAAAAAAAGCAAGGCGGAAGTCTTCGACCGTGATCTTTGTCGGTCCGGCGATAACCGCCAGCAAGGCCGCCCCGACCGCGACCCCAAAGCCGCGCGCCACTTGCTGCGCCACGCCGCCGACACTGGTGCCCTTGCTCAATAGCGGTGCCGGCATATCGGCATAGCTGACGGTGTTTAGCGCCAAATACTGCACGCTGCGCACGCAGCCCGACAGCAGGACGAGTACCACGATCAGCCACACCGCAGTATCCGCGTGCAGCAACCCGCACGCCGCGGTTACCCCCGCTGCGAGCCAAGCGGTGCCGACCAGCAGCCGGCGAAAGCCAAACATACGCAATAATGGGTTGGCGAGGGTGCGCACCGCCATCGCCCCGACGCTTGATGAAAACGTCAACAGCCCGGATTGCAGCGCGCTCATCCCGAACCCCAATTGGAACAGCAGCGGCAGCAGGAACGGCACTCCGTCGAGCCCGATCCGGCACACCCCGCCCGTTACCGTGCCGATCCGGAAGGTGCGGATACGCAATAGGGCGAGATCGAGGACCGGGTCTCGACAGCGCCGCGCGTGCCAGCCGTAAAGGGCTAGGATCCCCAGCGCCGCAGGGAAAAACGCCATTCCCAGCGCCGCCGGGATGATCGGACGGCCAAGATTTTCGATCGCGAGCTCGAGGAGCACCAATCCCAGCCCGCAAATAATAAAGCCGCGCAAATCGAAGCGGATCGGCGCTGGAGCGCGGAAATTTTCGAACAGACGCAACGCCAGAACGAGGCCGAGAACACCAACCGGCAGATTGATAAAAAAGATCGCGCGCCACGAAAGCCAGCTGGTTATGAGACCGCCGACGATTGGCCCGGCAGTGGGTCCGATCATCGCCGGGATCGTCATCCAATTCATCGCCGAAACAAGATCCGATCGCGGAAAGCTGCGCAGCAGGATCAGCCGCCCAACCGGCGTCATCATCGCCCCGCCGAACCCTTGGATCACACGCATCGCGAGCAACACGGGCAGGTTGGGAGCGATGCCGCAAAGCGCCGAACCCGTCGTAAAGATCGCGATTGCCGAGCAGAACACCACGCGGGCGCCGAGCCGGTCGGCAATCCAGCCGCTGACCGGGATAAAAACCGCAAGGCTTAGCAAATAGGTCGCGATCACCAGGTTGAGGCGCAGCGGGCTTTGCCCAAGACTCTTCGCCATCGCCGGTATCGACACGGCGATCATCGTCGAGTCGAGCCCTTCCATAAAAAACGCGCAGCCGACAATCAGCGCGATGACGATGGCACGCCGCGGCTGCGCCCGGGAACCAGAGCTGGTTTGGCTCACCGGCGGCCAGCCTGTGAAGCGCCCGCGGTACGGCCGCGCAGAACTTCTGGGTCAAGCGCCTCCACGCATCTGGCGCCGCCGGACTGCATTAGCCTTTTCGGTTCCCTGTTATTGACACGAACCTATAGCGGGACCATAGCCGATCGCTGAGCGGGTGGGGCGACAAACGTGGATGCCAGCCAAATCGACGCGGGGCTAATTGAAAATTGGGCCCTTGCCTATCTGGGCCGCTACACCAGTTCCTCGACGAATTTACGGCGGGTGCTGTTGCGCCGCCTGCGCCGCCGGTTGCGCGACAACGCTGAGGCCGTGCGGCAAACGGAGCCGCTGATCGACGTGCTCGTCGAGCGCTATTCGCAATCGGGTCTGCTCGACGACGCTGCTTATGCCGCGAGCCGGGCTGAGGCGCTTCACCGCCGCGGCGAGTCATTGGCCAAGATCCGCGCGCGGCTGGCCGCCAAAGGAGTCCCCGGCGCGCTCGCCACCGATGCGCTTGCGACTTTGCTCGCAAATTCTGCCGACCCGGACCTCGTCGCGGCCTGCGCCTTTGCCCGCCGTCGTCGTCTCGGCCCCTATCGCCGCGCCGCTATCGATGGATCGCGCGAGCTTGCCGCTTTTGCTCGCGCCGGGTTTAGCCGACGAGTGGCGGAGGCCGTGCTGGCCTGCGCCGATACCGACGCGGCCGAGGCCCTTGCCCGGGGCGAGCAGGATTAACCCGGCGATGGCGGCAATTGATTTACCGACCCTGCCGTCCTTGCTGGCTGCTTGCCTGGTATTGGCGGTGGGCAACGAGCTGGCTCAGCGGGTGCCGCTGTTGGCTCGCTACAGCATCCCGGCGCCGATCATCGGCGGCTTGATCTTCGCGGTGCTGGCGCTCGTCGCGGCGCAAGGCGCTGGTTTCCGCATCACCTTCGATACCTCGGCGAAGACGCCCTTACTGCTCGTGTTTTTTGCTTCGATCGGACTCACCGCCGACCTCCGCCTGTTGGCCCGTGGCGGCGTTCGCCTGGCCCGCTTTCTCGTCGCGTTGTTTCCATTCTTGCTGATGCAGAACGCGTTGGGCGTGGTAATGGCGAGGCTGCTCGGCCTCCACCCGGTGCTCGGTCTTGTCGCCGGATCGATTACTCTCGTCGGCGGTCACGGCACCGGAGCGGCTTACGCTCAGCGCTTTGCTGAGGAGTACGACATTCTCGGCATCATGGGCCTGACGATGACGTCCGCGACGATCGGTCTAGTGATCGGCGGCATCATCGGTGGCCCGGTTGCCGAGCGGTTGGTCCGCCAGGTTCCCGATACACTAGGTGAGGGTGCGGAAGATGGCGGCGTGGTCGGCGGCCCGGTGACCACACCGGTGACCGTGTCGACCTTCGTCGTTTCGCTGGCGGCGGCGCTCACGGCGATCATCGCCGGGCGGGCGTTGGCGATCGCGTTAGGTAGCGCAGCGGTGAGCGTACCGGAGTTCCTCTGGTGCTTAATGGTCGGGCTGATCATCCGCAATGGCGGTGCGGCGATCGGGATGCGCTTGCACGATGCGGCATCGGAGCTGATCGGCGCGGTCTGTCTGGCATTGTTCCTGACCTGGACGATGATGACGCTCAACCTCGGCGAAGCGGTGCAACTAGCCGGACCACTATTGATCATTCTCGCCGCCCAGGCCGGGCTCGTCATCCTGTGGGCGAGATGGGTAATTTTCCCGGTGGTTGGTCGCGATTACGAAAGCGCCGTCATCTCCGGCGCCTTTTGCGGTTTTGCGATGGGGGCCACCGCGACGGCAATTGCCAATATGCAAGCCATAACCCGCCGCCATGGTCCATCGCCACAGGCCTTTGTCGTCGTGCCGATCGTCGGCGCTTTTTTTATCGACCTGCTGAACCTGGCGGTGCTGACGTTCTATCTGTGGCCGGGCTTCATTGTGGGCCGATAGGCCGCACGGCCTCAAACGCGCCGCAGCGCGCGGGTTGCGGCTTCATCCGGGCGCTGAGCCGGCTCCGCGGGCGGGCCGATTATCGCGACCGGCGATGGGTCGCGCATCGCAACCCCGTATTTGTCGAAAGCGATCTTGACGGCGCGGTTGAAAGCGCGGCCGACGGGATATTGTTTTGACGGCAATGTCCGGACGCGGACCAACAGCACCACTGAAAATTCGTTGAGCGCGTCGACGCCAAGGTATTCGAAGGGATCGAGGATCAGGTCGCGCACTGCCTCGTCCGCCATCAATTCGGCGCTTGCCTCGCGCAAGATCTCGACGACGCGATCGATATCTTCGCCATAGGCGATCGTCACCCGCGCGGTGACATAGGCAAAATCGCGGGTCATATTCTTGACCGTCGTGACCTCGCTAAACGGGATCGTATGGACGGTGCCGGAAAGGTCGCGCAGGCGGATCGTGCGCACGCTGATCGCCTCGACAACGCCGGCATGGTCCTTGCCGACATCGACAATGTCACCGACCGCGAGCTGGTCTTCGAGCAGGATGAAGAGGCCGGTAATCACATCGCGGACCAGCGCCTGACTGCCAAAGCCGATCGCGACACCGACAATGCCGGCCCCGGCGAGCAGTGGGGCGATGTCGACGCCGAGATGCGACAGGATGATCAGACCGCTCATCACGACGATCAGCGACAGCATTGCGGTGCGCAACAGCGGCAACATCGTGCGGATGCGGGTGCGCCGCGGCACGCCGCCATTGATCTTACCGAGATAGCGCTCGATCGCCGAGGCGAAGATCTCCCAGACCGCGAGTGCGGCCGCGACGATCAGGCCGATCGACAGCAGGTCACCCCCCAGCCGCCGGGCAAGATCGCTATCGAGCCAGCTGAACGCGCTGATTTCCCAAGCCTGCAATATCGTCAGCCCGGCAACGACGTAAAGCACCGCGCTGACCAAGCCGGTCAGGACCGGGACATAGCGGTTGGCGCGCTGCTCGAGCGTCGGAAATTGCGTTTTGAGGTGCGGCGAGACGGCAAATCCGCGCTGGCTCAAACTGCGCATCGAGTGAGCGAGAACCCGCGCCGCGGCGATCACCAGAACGCTGAGCCCGGTAGCGCGCGCGACGTAGATAAAGCCACCCTCGATATGCAACGCGTAAATCGCGTAAAGACCGGCGATGTAAAAGATCGCCAGCAACTGCCAGATCTCGGCCAGGGTGCGGCGCACGCGGCTCCAACCCGATACCCTGGATCCATCCCCGCCGATCCAATCGGCAATCTGTGCTCGATTCTGCAGCAAAAAGATGATTGCAAGCAACGCCAGCACCAATCCGACGAGCTTCAGCAGCAAGGTGTAGAGGGCGCCCGGAATGCCGAGCCACCACGCCGCTTCCGGAACCGCGTAGCCGTAGACGCCCCAAAACGTGAAGCGCTTGACCCAAATGTAGAGATAATTTCGCGTCTCGGCGTCGAGACGCAGGAACGAGGTGCCCTCGTCCGGCGGGATCAGGACAGCACGTGCGAGACACAGGATCAGCCGCACCTCGATCGTCGCCACGGCAAGGACCGACATCGTGATGCCGGTCGGGGTCAATAAGTCGAGCGCCATTGACACGGCGCCATAGACGATAGCCGCGAACACCAAGATCGGAGCCAAATCGAGAATAAACGCCAGCAAGGCAAAGAGCGCCTTGATCGGTCGGGTATCGCGTCGCCGCACCGGAAATTTGGGCCGGGTCCGCGCGATGATCCAGCGCAGCGCAGCCTCGGCCGCCGCAGCACCGCCAAATACAAGCACCAAGGCTTGGGCTGCGCTTGCCCAGCGCTTGCGCGCGGCCTCACTGTGAATTTGCTCGCGCGCCCAGCGGATCAGCCGCGGCGCATCGACGATTAACGCGACACCGGCCAGAATCTCGCCGGTAAAGGCGTCGATTTGGCTGGATAGGCGCCCGAGGAGAGCGACCCCCTCCGATTTCGGGGGCTCAGTGTGCCGCTGGGCGGCGATCAGCGTCTGGAGCTGCGCCACGAGCTTTGCCCGTGCGTGGTCGTTCTGTAACGTGTCGACAAGCTGCTGCAATTCGCTGGCCGAAGGTGGTGGTGACGGCTGCGCCGCCGCCGCAGGCGGCGAATGCGCCGATCCCGGGGAGGGTGCGGCGGCTGAGGCGGCAACCACGGTGAAAGCGCTCACGGCCAGCACCGCAAGCAGCAGCCATACGGCCTTGCACATCGATAGCCCCCCGCACAGCTTTCATCAAAAGCAGCAATCGGGTTCCCCGGCCCGATCGCCGCGCACCTTAACTCCCGGTTCTACTCCCGCTCGCGCATCAGCCGGGCGACGCCGCTGGCCTCCGCGTCACCGCGGCCTTCGAGAGCGCCAACGATCCGCGGGCGGTCGCCCGCGGGCCGGTTCTGGCTCAGCTTGAATTTGCCTTCGAGCCGCGTGACACAAATCTCGAACCCGACAATGCCCCGGAGCATCCCGGTCATATAATCGGCGGGCTGATCCTCCATTCGCCAAGGCGTCTCGGCGCTGCCTTCATGCCGCTGCAACAGACGCCGCAGCAGGTCGCGCAACTGCTCGTCATCCATCAGTCGAACAGCGCCATAAGCATGGACGTCGGCGTAGTTCCAGGTGGGCACCGCCGGACCACTCGCATACCAGCGTGGCGAAATATAGGCATGCGGCCCGCTGAACACGGCCAGCGCCTCGCCGTCTCGCGCCAAATCCGCGAGCTGCGGGTTTGGGCGCGCAAGGTGACCTTGGAGGTATAGTTCATCGCCACGCCGCTCGACCAGAAATGGGACGTGACTCGCCATCAGCCCATGCTCGCCATGGCTGACCAACAGCCCGAAATCGTAGCGCTCGATATGAGCGATCAGAACCTCAGGGCGGGTTTCGCTAAAAACCGGCGGCAAATAGACCACGCAGCCTCACGATCGGTCAGAGCATAGAAGCGTATGGTCTAGCACACCCCTGACCATTACGACGGCTCTTCCGTCAAAAGCACAAAATGTCATTCTATTTGGCGACCATTACGTCCGAAGCCTTGATGATGGCAAACGCGTCATCGCCAACGGCGAGGCCGAGATCGTCGACGGCCTCGTTGGTGATCGACGACGTCACGATGACGCCGCCGCCAATATCGATGCGAATATGCGCCGTCGTCTGGCCTTTGGTGACCGCAACGATCTTACCCTTGAGCTGATTGCGCGCGCTGATTTTCATCGTATCTTCCTTTCAAGACAGTATGCGGCAGGGAAAACTCGGCGGACGTATCCCGCAAGGTATATTGCGGGCTGAAATCCGACCGACAAGCGAGGCGAAATGAACGAGGCAAAAACCGATTCGATTTTGGCCGAGACGCTAGCGGCGGTCGACGCGATCCTGGGCGCGGATTTGGATAAAATCACCGTTGAGCGCGCGGTAATCGGGCTGTTCTTCACCGGCGTCAAACTCAGCAACGGTATCGCGGGAGCCTGCGCCACGCCGATCAAGGCGATCCCGGAAGCGGTGTGCTGTCCCAGCTCAGCAATGGCGATGCCGTTTCCCGGTAAGATTCGCGGCCGCATGGCAGGCGATCTCGCCCGCGAGGCGCTGTCCGACCACGGCGTCCGACGCGCCGTCGGTATTGCCACAGTCAACGCGCTGGCCCATTGCTGCTGGCAGCGTCGGCCGCGTGCCGATATTGAACTGCGGGCCGGGGTGGACGCCTTTGACGCGACCGAAATCCACAGCGGCGATCGGGTCGTCGTGGTCGGCGCGTTCGTGCCGTTCCTGAAAGAATTGAAGCGCCGTGGCCAACCCTATCTAGTGCTGGAACAAGACCCCGCGACGTTGAAGGCGGACGAGCTGCCGTTTTTTCGCCCGGCCGAGCAGGCCGGTGAAGTCGTGCCTGGCGCCGATGTGCTGCTGATCACCGGCTCGACGCTTCTGAATGCCACGCTCGAGGATCTGCTGGCGTTGGCTCGGCCGGACGCCCGGGTCACGATTGTCGGACCGACCGTCGGCATGCTGCCCGACGCCTTTCTCGCGCGCGGCGCCGATGTCCTCGGCTGCGTTCGGATCACCGAGCCCGACGCGTTTCTCGATGTGCTCGCTGAAGGTGGCTCGGGCTATCATTTCTTCGCCCGCTCGGCGCAGAAAATCGTGCTCGCCCGCCGCATGCCGGCGATCAGCGCGCGGGCCGCATAACGCGAGTTGGCCGCCCACTAACGCACCACTAAGACCACGCCGAGCGCAATCGAGGCTGCCTATGTCCGACCAGATGTCGCCCGACAACATCAATGCTTTTGTCCCGGGCCCGCGGGTCCATATCGAGGGCCGGGCGGGCGGCCCCCTCGCCGGTATGACGTATGCCGCCAAGGATCTGTTCGATGTCGCCGGCTACCCGACTGGCGGCGGCAATCCCGATTGGCCGAAATATTATCCGGTCCCGACCCGGCATTCCTGGGCGGTCGAGCGGCTGCTCGATGCCGGCGCCACACTAATTGGCAAGACCATCACCGATGAGGTGTCGCTCGGCATCGTCGGTGAGAACGCGTTTTACGGAACGCCGGTCAATGTCAAGGCGCCCGGCCGCGTGCCGGGGGGCTCGTCCTCGGGCTCGGCGGCGGCGGTTGCAGCTGGGATCTGCGATACCGCGATCGGCACCGACACCGGCGGCTCGGTGCGAGTCCCGTCGAGCTTTTGCGGGCTTTACGGCATCCGCCCGACTCATGGGCGGATCGATGTCACCGGCATGCTGCCGCAGGCGCCGAGTTCGGACACGACCGGCTGGTTTGCCCGCGATGCCGAGACTTTCGCCCGGGTGTCGGGCGTGATGCTCGGCGAGAACATCCCGTCCACCTTGCCCAGTCGGCTGATCGTCGCCGCCGATGCGTTCGCTTTTGTCGACCCGGAGGTGGCGGCGGCGCTACAGCCGATGCTCGTAGCATTGAAGGGGTTGATCGGCGATGTTCGCGAGGAGGTCATGGCGCCGGGCGGCATCGTGCAGTGGGCGCGGGCGCAGCGCACGATCCAGCCCTCCGAGGCATGGATAACCTTCAAGGACTGGGTCGAGCGCTGCAACCCGCGGCTTGCCTACAATGTCGCCCGCAACATCTACACCGGTTCGCAAATATCGGAGGCAGACCGGCATTGGGCCGAATTGGTGCGCGGCGAAGCGCGCGGGCGGATGCGCTATCTGTTGCAGCCCGGAACCATCCTGTGTCTGCCGACGACGCCGCTTCCCGCCCCCAAGCGCGGCGAACCGTTATCGGTGGCGAGCGTTCAGCGCGATCGCATCCTCTGTCTGTGCGCTCATGGCGGATTGACCGGTGTGCCACAGGTCAGCATCCCCGGCGCAACCGTCGACGGCTTGCCGATAGGCCTCTCGATCATCGGCGGTTACGGCACCGACGCAACCTTGATCGCGGTGGCGCAGGCGCTCGAAGCCGCCCGGTAGCGTCTACGCCTCGTTCACCAGGTAATCCATCGCCGCATCGACGCCGCCCTTGCCATGCGGCACGCCGGTCAGTTCGAGCGCCATCTCGATCGCGGCAAGCGAGCCTAAAATCATTGGCTCATTCAGATCGCCCATATGGCCGATGCGAAAGACGCGACCCTGCAAGGGCCCGAGCCCGCCGCCGAGCGACACATTGAACCGATCGAGCGCGACCGCACGCACCTGGTTGGCATCATAGCCCTCGGGGGTCAGCACCGCGGTAACCGAGTCCGATTGCGCCCGCGGATCGACCGCAAAGGTTTCGGGTCCGTCATTCTGCCGCCACACGCGCACCGCGCGCCGCGTCGCTTCAGCCAGCCGGTGATGGCGGGCAAAGACGTTGTCGAGGCCTTCCTCCTCGAGCATGCGCAGCGCTTCCTGCAGCCCATAGAAGAAATGCACCGGGATCGTGCCGTTCCACACGGCTTGGCTGGTGCCTTCGACCAGCCGCCGCCAATCCCAGTAGACCCGCGGCAATTTGGCTGTGGCGCCGGCGGCCAACGCCTTGGCGCTGACCCCGGTAAAGGCCATGCCGGTCGGCAGCATCAGCCCTTTTTGCGAGCCGGCGACGACGACGTCGACCCCCCACTCGTCCATGCGGAAATCCATCGACCCCAAAGACGAGATCACATCAACCAAAAACAGGGCCGGGTGCCCGGCGGCGTCGATCGCCCGGCGCAATGCCGCGATGTCGTGGACGACCCCGGTCGAGGTCTCGTTGTGGACGACCAGCACGCCCTTGATCGCGTGCTCGCGGTCGGCGCGCAACCTGGTCTCGAGCGCCGCGGGATCGGCCGCGTTGCGCCAATCATTTGTCAAGGTCTCGACCTCGAGCCCGAACGACTCGCAGCGCATCCCCCAATTCAGTGAAAAATACCCGGTCTCGACGACCAACACCTTGTCGCCGGACGAGAACAGGTTGACGAGGGCGGCTTCCCAGGCGCCGTGGCCCGAGGCGGCGTAGCCGAGGATCGTCTGTTCGGTCTTAAAGACCCGCTTCAGCCCGGCGAAGCACTCTTCGGCGATTGCTTTAAATTGCGCACCGGTGAAATCGATGGTGCCGCGGTCCATGGCGCGCAACACGCGGTCCGGGATATTAGTCGGACCCGGGTTCTGGAAAAAATGTAGCCCACGACTGACGGCCATCTACGCTCTCCGGTGCGGTTCGATCATGCGTTAGACCCACGAGCGCGTGAGATATCAGCATAATCGAATTTCAGGGAGAGGTTTTGGCGGGCGGAAAGAGGCAGGGCTTGCCGCCCTGCCTTTTTCGATGCGAAGTCAGATCGGTCCCCGTGGCGTAGGGACAGATCGGTCACTCCTCCCTAAACTCAGGCCGTCGCGCCTCAGCGCGCATCGGAGAAAGGAGTATAGCCATGCCTGCGACGGATCGTCACCCCAAATCTTAAGAAATCTTCGATATTTCGACACCGGTGCTGATTTGGCGCGGAACTTTTCCTCAATGGCTGATCTGCGGGCCGGCTGGTGGACACGGCAGCGCCGCTTCCCTACAGTGCGCACCTGGCGCCGCGAGGTAACATGCGTCTTTCCGAATACTTCTTGCCCGTTTTGCGCGAAAACCCGAGCGAGGCGCAGATTGTCTCGCACCGGCTGATGCTCCGCGCCGGCATGATCCGGCAGTCAAGCGCCGGCATCTATTCCTGGCTGCCGCTGGGCCTGCGCGTGCTGAAGAATGTCGAACGCATTGTCCGCGAAGAACAGGACCGCGCCGGCGCCCAGGAAATCCTGATGCCCACGATCCAGCCGGCCGAGCTGTGGCGCGAGAGCGGCCGCTACGACGATTACGGCAAAGAGATGCTGCGCATCCGCGATCGCCACGACCGCGAGATGCTGTATGGGCCGACCAACGAAGAGCAGGTCACCGAGATCGTCCGCGCCTCGATCAAGAGCTATCGTGAGCTGCCAAAACTGCTCTACCATATCCAGTGGAAGTTTCGCGACGAGGTGCGGCCGCGCTTTGGCGTGATGCGCGGGCGCGAATTTCTGATGAAGGACGCCTATAGCTTCGATCTCGACGCGGCCGGCGCCCGGCACTCCTACAACAAGATGTTCGTCGCCTATCTGCGCACCTTCGACCGCATGGGGCTGAAAGCAATCCCGATGCGTGCCGAGACCGGGCCAATTGGCGGCGACCTCAGCCACGAATTCATCATCCTGGCGGACACCGGCGAAAGCGGCGTCCATGTTCACACCGATTTCCTCGAAGCCGATTGGCAGGGGTTCGATGTCGCGAGCTGGGAGGCGCCGGCGTTGCAAGAGGTCGTCGATCATTATACCGCGATCTATGCTGCGACCGACGACGTGCACGATCCGCAGGCGGCGGCGAAATACGGCGACAAAATCGTCAGCCAGCGCGGGATCGAAGTCGGTCAAGTGTTTTATTTTGGCGACAAATATTCGCGGCCGATGGGTGCCGTCGTGGCCGGCGCCGATGGTGAGCCGGTGGCGCTCGAAATGGGGTCTTACGGGATCGGAGTGTCGCGGCTGGTCGGCGCGCTGATCGAAGCGAACCACGACGAAGCCGGCATCATTTGGCCGCAGAGCGTCGCGCCGTTTCGCGTCGGGCTGATCAATCTGCGCGCGTCAGACCCGCGCTGCCGGGCAGCCGCTGACGAGCTTTACGGCAAATTGCTGAATGCCGGTGTCGAGGTTCTATACGACGACCGGGATGAATTACCGGGCGCCAAATTCGCGACAATGGATCTGATTGGATTGCCCGAGCAGATCGTGATCGGCCCGCGCGGGCTCGCCGCCGGAACCGTCGAGGTTAAAAGCCGCCGCTCGGGAGAGCGCGAGGACCTGCCGATCGAGGCGGCGCTCAACCGCCTGACCCGGACGTAACAGCTCCCAGCGACGTCGGTGATCTTCAACAGCTTTGAGCGGATGGTCGCGTTCCGCTATTTGCGGGCGCGGCGGCAGGAAGGCTTTGTTTCGGTCATCGCGATCTTTTCGCTTTTGGGCATTGCCCTCGGGGTCGCGACCCTGATCATAGTGATGTCGGTCATGAACGGCTTTCGCGCCGATTTGCTCGGCCGCATCCTCGGCCTCAACGGTGATCTCGGCGTCTATGCCGCGGCGGGAGCGCTCAGCGATTACGCAGCCGCCGCCAAAAAGGTCGAACAGATCCCCGGGGTCATCGCCGCGATACCGATTGTCGAAGGCCAGGTCATGGCGACCACCGAACGCGGCGCGGCGGGGGCATTGGTGCGCGGCATTCGTCCGGAGGATTTACGCTCGCTGCGGCTTGTCTCCGGCCGGATCATTAGCGGTTCGCTCGCAGATTTCGGCGATGACGGGATTGCCGTTGGTTACCGGCTGGCGCAGCGCCTCGGCGTCGGGGTCGGCGGCCGGGTCACCGTAATTTCGCCGCAGGGAACCGCGACTGCGTTCGGCACAATGCCGCGCCTCAAGACCTACCACATCGTCGCATTGTTTGCGGTCGGCATGTATGAATACGACAATAGCTATATCTACGTACCGTTCGAAGCGGCGCAGATATTCTTCCGGGTTCCCGATGCCGCGAGTTATCTGCAGGTTTTCGTTGCCGATCCCGATCGCGTCAGGGAGCAGACGCGCGCAATTGACGCCGCCTTTGATGGCCATGTCAGAATTGTCGATTGGCAGCAGGCCAATTCGAGCCTGTTCAACGCGGTCGAGATTGAACGCAACGTCATGTTTTTGATTCTTAACCTTGATCATCGTGGTCGCCGCTTTCAACATTATTTCGAGCATGATCATGATGGTCAAAGACAAGGGACGGGACATCGCCATCCTGCGCACGATGGGTGCCTCGCGCGGCATGGTTCTGCGGATTTTTATTTTGTCCGGCGCCAGCATCGGTATTGTCGGCACACTCGCAGGTCTGGCATTGGGGGTGCTCTTTACCCGGAACATCGAAGCGATCCGGCAATTCATTCAGAACATCGTCGGGGTCGACCTGTTTTCGGCCGAAATTTACTTTTTCACTCGAATTCCGGCTCGCATCGACTGGAATGAGGTCGCCGCGGTTGTCGCGATGGCGCTGGCACTATCGTTCCTCGCCACGATTTACCCATCCTGGCGTGCAGCACGGCTCGATCCGGTCGAAGCGCTGCGCTACGAATAACCGTGGGCGACGCGTCGAGGCAGGCGCGTGCCTCGACGCGCCCGAGGCGCTCCTCAGCATGAGGGTATGCTGGTGATGGCACCAAACACGCCTGTCATCCTGAGGAGGCCGCAAAGCGGCGGTCTCGAAGGACGCCCCGCGCCTGATCTCGCAACCCCGGCGCTGGAATTGCGCGGCGTGCGCCGGGTTTTTCGCAGCGGCGGCGCCGAAATCATTGTGCTGAACGGTATCGATCTGGCGCTGCACGCCGGCGAGATCGTGGCTTTGGTTGGCCCGTCCGGCGCCGGAAAATCGACGCTGTTGCATGTCGCCGGGCTGCTCGAACGGCCGGACGGCGGCAATGTGCTGATATCAGGCGCCGAGTGCGGCGATCTCCCGGACGAGCGGCGGACCCTGCTGCGCCGCTCCGAATTGGGTTTTGTCTATCAGTTCCATCATTTGCTGCCGGAGTTTTCGGCGCTCGAAAATGTCATGCTGCCGCAGATGATTGCCGGCGTTAGCCGCGCCCGGGCCCGCGAAAAAGCCGCCGCGTTGCTAGCCAGCGTCGGGCTCGCAGCGCGCGCCGGGCATCGGCCGGCCCGGCTGTCGGGCGGCGAGCAGCAGCGGGTTGCGATTGTCCGGGCGCTGGCCAACGACCCAAAGATCCTGCTCGGGGACGAGCCGACCGGCAACCTCGACCACGCCACCGGCGAGGGAGTCATGAATACATTGATCGGCCTTGTCCGCCGCACTGGGCTCGCGGCGTTGGTCGCGACCCACAACATCGAACTGGCCCACCGCCTCGACCGCATCGTGGCGCTTGAAGACGGCCGCCTGAAGCCTGCTCCGTAGCTGCGCACCTTGCGGCGGCCTTTACCGACCGACGCGATTGTCGCACAAATTGCCGGCGGTAATCCAATCCGCGACAAACATGAAAACAGAGGGAGGCGCTTATGCTTCACAGCACCGACCGCATCCTGACAACGCATGCCGGTTCTTTGCCGCGTCCCGCCGATCTTAGGGAAATGGTCGCCGCGCGGGCGAATGGCGCCCAGTATGATGCTGAGGCCTTAGCCGAGCGGCTTAAATCGGCGGTTGCCGACGTCGTGCGGCGGCAGGTCGAGTGCGGGCTCGACTGCGTCAACGACGGCGAGTTATCGAAAACGAACTTTACCGATTATGTCCGCTGGCGGATTGCCGGTTATGTCGAACGGCCCTCGACTGGGCCGCGGCGGCTCAGCATCACCGCCCGCGACGAAACCAAGTTTCCCGATTATTTCCAGGCCAACCCACGGGCGCGCCCTATCGGCCCTCCGACGATGCCGGTCTGTGTCGAAAAGTTGCGTTACACGGGGCAGGCTGAGATTGCAGCCGACATCGCGAACCTCAAATCCGCCACCGCCGGCGTCCGAGTTGCGCAGGCGTTTCTCTCGGCCAATACGCCCGGCACAATCGAACATTGGCTGGTAAACGAGTACTACAAGAGCGACGAGGAGTTCGTTTATGCCATCGCCGATGTCATGCATGAGGAATATCAGGCGATTGTCGACGCCGGGTTTCTGCTGCAGATCGACGACCCGGACTTACCCGACGGGTGGAATTGCCTCCCCAAGATCACGCTGCCCGCATATCGCCGATATGCGGCAATGAGGGTCGACGCGCTGAACCATGCGCTTTCCGGCATCCCCACGGAAAAAGTCCGATTGCATGTGTGCTGGGGCAGCCATCACGGCCCGCATCACGACGATATTCCGCTGAAGGACATCATCGATCTGATCTTTCGCGTGCAGGCGGGGAGCTTTTCAATCGAAGCCTCAAACCCGTGCCATGAACATGAGTGGCGGGTGTTCGAGGGAGCCAAACTCCCCGAAGGGACGACGCTGATCCCTGGCGTGGTCGGCCACTGCACCGATTTTATCGAGCACCCGGACCTCGTCGCGGAGCGGCTGGTGCGCTATGCCCGGCTCGTTGGTCGCGAAAACGTGCTCGCCGGCACCGATTGCGGGCTCGGCACCAGGGTCGGCCACCCGTCGATCTGCTGGGCCAAATTCCAAGCCCTTGCTGAGGGGGCGCGCCGCGCGACCAAGATCCTGTGGGGCCACGCCTGAGAGGCCGCAAGCATTGAGCTTGGCTCTGTATTGTTCAGATTATGAAGTCGTCGGCTTGATGCCGACCGCGCAATGCAGCGGGTGCGCCATGAACAAGAGTTCGTCGGCAGCGGCGCGGTCTCGCTCGGCCTGCCATTGCGCTCGCTCTTCGGGTGACAACAACGACAATACATGGTCTTCGCGATTGCGCCAGATCGGCCCGCCGGGACGGTCGAGGGTGACAAGGGTCGGGAAGCACACGAGATCGACAAAGCCGACCTCGCGCATCCTCCGATAAAGGCTGCGGTCGGCGACGCCGGCCGGGCCTACCGAGTGCGGCGGAGTGTCGACTTTGCGCAGGATCGGTTCCGGGAGATCGAGGTTCCACCATTGCTTCATGTCGAGCGCGCGCACGGCGATCCCGGCCCGGCCGCCTGGGCGCAGCACGCGGTGGATTTCGGCGATCGCGCGAGTGGCATCGCATTCCTCGAGCACGGTGACCGAATAGACGCAATCGAAGGACGCGTCGGGGAACGGCAATGCCTCGGCGTTGCCCGGCATGAAACGGATTGCTTCGGCGAGGCCTTCGGCTGCCGCCAGCGCTGTCGCTTCACGCAGCAGGAATGGATTGAGGTCGGCGGCGGTGATCGGATTGTCGCCGCCAAGGCGCTTCGCCAGAAGACGCGCCAGAGACCCGGCGCCGCAGCCGACTTCCAGGACGGACTCTCCAGGGTGCAGCGCCATCTGATCTATCAAGGCGTGGAACATCGCCTGATAGCTGCGGTTCTTGGCGCGGTCTTCGAGCGAGGCGACGCCGCCCAAATGGGGTCCGCCCAAGGTGATGACCGAGAAATGCTGCGCCAGCGCCGCTATTGCTGGCTCCCATTGCGACGGGGCGAGAAAGAACGGCAGCAGCACCAATGCCGGCCCGTTGCCTCGAACGCGATAAGTAATGCCCGCGGCGGATCCTTGGGCAGCGACGGCACCCGGCGGATCGGCCGGGTGGCCTGCCGCGGCAATCCCGCCGAGGAAGTCGATCATCGCCCGAGCAATCTCTTCGCTGCGATCGGCGACTGCGTCGGCCCAGCTTCCGGGCGCGCCGTAGGCGTTCAGGGTTACGTGCTTTGCCCCGGGCAGCACGGCGGTGGCGCGCGCTGTCGCTTCGGCCGACGGGCCGCGCTCGGCCCCGATCATCAGCACGCGGTCGGCAACTTCGGTGAAGGGCGCCGGGTCGAGCCGGCTGGGCACGCACAGCACGATGCCCGCAAGACTTTCCGAATACCGAGAAGCGAGCTGCGCCAGGTCTCCTGGTATCGGGCTCGCGACGTGAGCCCGGTGCAGGCCGAGATAGTTCCACAGCGCGAGCAGGCGATCGGTCGGCGTCAGGTCGGCTTCTCCAGACATGCAAGCCTTTCCTCGCTGTTAAGCAGCTTGCGAGTTTTACATTTCTGCCGCAATCCGCCCAGCGCCGAATAGGCGGGCTTGCCGAAACGAAACGGGGCGGCCGAAGCCGCCCCGCCCGTGTTTTATCCTCGAGCCGTCGTTTACCAGTACGGATCGACCCCGTAGTAGTTGTGGATGTTGCGCTCCCACTCGCGGCTGACTGTCCCGGTGTCCCACCCGCCGGTGGCCGGCGGTGCCCCGCGCAGCTGATCCTCGGTAACATTCAGTTCGTAGGCGTCGAGGTTCTCATTGTAGCGCAGCACATGCCATGGCAACGAGACGTAATCGGCGCCCATGCCGAGGAAGCCGCCAAAGCTCATGACCGCGTAGGCAACCTTGCCGCTGCGCTTGTCGATCATGACGCGCTCGATCGTGCCGATTTTGTTGCCGGCGCTGTCGCGCACCGAGGTGCTCTCGACCTTGTCGCTGGCGATCAGGCGAGCCGTCTCGCGGACATTCGCATCGGTTCTCTCGACCGTGTCCATCAGCAATCCTCCATTCGGTTGCTTCTATTTTGCAAACAGGGTCGGCTAGGGCGGGTTCCGAGCGCGGAACGGACTGCTTCGCCGGCCGACGAAGCGAACGTGCTCGTCCTGACCGCTGACCCCGACCATATCCGGGGTCCCTTCCCTGAGGAGGCAATATGTTTGCCGTGATCTTCGAGGTGCAGCCGAGACCGGATCGCTGGGAGGACTACCTGGCTCTAGCTGGGTCATTGCGCCCCGAACTCGAGCAAATCGACGGGTTCATCGAAAACGAGCGGTTTCGCAGCCGGGAGCGTGCCGGTCGGGTGCTGTCGTTGTCGATTTGGCGCGACGAAAAAGCGGTGGTCCGGTGGCGCACGCTCGCCCAGCATCATCATGCCCAGGCGCGTGGCCGATCCGAGATCTTTGAGGATTACCACCTCCGCGTCGGCGAAATCGTCGCCGACAGCCATCTGCCAGCCGCTCAGAAACTTGCTCGGCAGCGCTTTGACGAAACCGAGATCGGCGCCGCCAAACTGGTGACGATTACGGAACTCGTGGCGCGGGAGGCCCTGTCGGCTTTTCTCACCGCCGAATTGGGGCTGGCGCCGGCGGAAAGGAAAGGTGCGGTCGAGCACGAGACCTTTGCCGGCATTAATACTCCGCAAAAGGCTTTGTTGCTCGCGTCGTGGATCGACGCTGCCGCCGGAGAACTTTGGCGGCCGCTGGCTGATCATGGCGATTTGCGCCAGCGAGCAGTGCGCGTCATCCGTGACTACGGCATGAACGATCGCCGCGAGGCGCCGCAATATTACCCACCCGTAACCGCCGCGCGCGTGGACGGCTAGACGGCGGCCGCAGCCCAGGCGACGGTCAAGAGCGCGCCGGAATGGCTCCGATCAGCCGCGCTCGGTGCGCTCGAAATCGGTGCGCTCGGTGACCGGGAGCCCCTGCAGATAGCGGCGCAGACAGTCGAGGCCGAGTTCGACGGCGCCGAGCCGCACCCAATCGCGGCCGCCATAGATCCGGGAGCGGCGTGACTCGACCCGATCTCCGTCGGTGATCGCGAGATAGATGCTGCCACCAAAATCGATGCGGTCGGGGCCATCATCGACCTCGATCAGCACAGCGAGCGCGTGGCTGACGCCGGTTTCGTGGCGGATTGCGACGGCCACGGCCTCGGCGCTCTCCCGGCTAAGCTCGCCGGAAATCAAGCCGCCGTCGAGCCCGAGGGCGGCCGCGATCTCGGCCGGATCGCGGGCGACCAAGCCGCGCCGAAAGACCTTCTCGCCGCCGGGCAAAGGCGCGATGCGGGCGGCGATCTGGCCCCCGGTATAAGTCTCGACGACGGCCAGCGATCCGCCGCGGGCAGCGAGCGCCGCCGACACGACCCCCTCCAATGTCTGATCATCTTCAGCGAGGATGAAATTGCCGAGCCGCTTGCGGACCTCGGCCACAACCGGCGCCAGTTTGCGTTCGATGTCGTCTTGATCGGCGCCGCGCACCGTCAGTTTGGTCTCGATCTGCGGGTAATGGCTGCGGAAGCCAAGTTTGATGCTGCCGTCGAGAACCAGATCCTCAACTCCGGAAAGTAGCTGGTCGACATGCGACTCGCCGAGGCCATAGGAGTGAAAGCGTTTGAGATGGATGACCCCGGGGGTGCCGGCGCGCGCCAGTAGACGCGGAATGATTTGCTCTTCGAGCATGCGGAACAGTTCGCGCGGCACGCCGGGAGTGAAGAAAAACCGCGCCTTGCCAATATCGACCGCAAACCCGCAGGCGGTTCCGACCGGGTTGTCGAGCATCTCCGAGCCGACCGGCAGCATCGCCTGCTTGCGATTGTTCGCCGACATGACGCGGTTGCGCCGCCGGAAGAAATCCTCCATGCGCGCGAGCCATTCTTCGCTGAGAACGAGATCGACGCCGGCGGCGCGCGCTGCGATCTCCTGCGACAGATCATCGACGGTCGGCCCGAGCCCGCCATTGACGATAACCGCATCGGCGCGCTCACCGGCCATGCGGAACGCCGCCAGCAATTCCTCGCGATCGTCTCCGACCGTCGTTCCCCACGACACCGACAGCCCGTAATCCTCGAGCTTCTGGGTCATGTAGCTGAAGTTGGTATTGACGATCTTGCCGGTCAAAACTTCGTCGCCGGTGCAGATGATCTCGATGCGCATGCTTGCTCTGCTTTGCTGATGTCGACAGGTGCCTGCGGGGACATGTCGAGCGACTTTCTAAGAAGCCTTGCCGGACCACCACAGGAGGAAGTCTAGCGAGCGGCTCCAAACCGCTTCGAACTTCGGCGAAAATACCGGGAAGCAACCAGCAGCTCAACAAAAGGGATAGCGGCGGCGCGAACGCTGCCCGCTTGCTACTCCGCGGCGGCGCGCGCGGCGCGTTTGCGCGCGTTCGGGTCGAGCAGCCGCTTGCGTAAGCGGATCGACTTTGGCGTCACTTCGACAAGTTCGTCGTCGGCGACATAGGCGATCGCCTGTTCGAGACTCATCAGAACGGGCGGGGTCAGGCGCACCGCCTCGTCTTTTGACGTGGTGCGGATGTTGGTCAGCTGCTTGCCTTTGAGCGGGTTGACGTCGAGATCGTTGCCGCGGGTGTGGGCGCCGACGATCATCCCCTCATAGACCGGAACGCCGGGCTCGATAAACATCGGCCCGCGCTCTTCGAGGTTCCACAACGCGTAGGCAATCGAGAGACCATCGGCGGTCGATATCAGGACGCCGTTGCGCCTACCCTCGAGCGGTCCCTTATGCGGGGCGTAGCCGTGAAACACCCGGCTCATGACCCCAGTGCCGCGGGTATCGGTCAGAAACTCCCCCTGATAGCCGATCAACCCGCGGGTCGGCCCAAAGAAGGTCAAACGCAGTTTGCCGCCGCCCGAGGGCCGCATTTCCTGCATCTCGGCCTTGCGGCGCGCGAGTTTGTCGACGACGACCCCGGCAAATTCCTCGTCGACATCGATCACGACCTCCTCGATCGGTTCGAGCCGCTGGCCAGTGACAGGATCGGTCGTGAACAGCACCCGGGGGCGCGAGATTGACAATTCGTAGCCTTCGCGCCGCATCGTCTCGATCAACACGCCGAGCTGCAATTCGCCGCGGCCCGCGACCTCGAACGCTTCCCTCTGTGCACTCTGGGTGACTCGGATTGCAACATTGCCTTCGGCCTCGCGAAAGAGGCGTTCGCCGATAATGCGCGAGGTCACCTTCGAGCCTTCGCGGCCGGCGAGCGGGCTGTCGTTTACCGAAAACGTCATCGCCAAAGTCGGCGGGTCGATCGGGTCGGCCGGCAACGGCTCATCGACCTCGGGGGCGCAGATCGTGTCGGCGACCGTGGTAAGGGCCAGTCCGGCAACCGCGATGATGTCGCCCGCCTGCGCCTCCTCGATCGGGCGGCGTTCGAGGCCGCGGAACGCCTGCAACTTGGTCAGCCGCGCCTGCTCGATGACCCGGCCGTCGCGGCCCAAGGACTTGACCGGCATGTTGACCCGCGCCGTCCCGGAATGGATCAGTCCGGTCAGCACTCGGCCGAGATAGGGGTCGTAATCGAGCGTCGTCGCCAGCATCGCAAACGGCGCATCGGGATCGGCCTGCGGCGGCGGCACGTGCGAGACGATCAGCTCGAATAAAGGGGTGAGGTCGCGGCGCGTTTCCTCGAGGTCGGTAACCGCCCACCCGCTGCGGCCCGACGCAAAGATCGTCGGAAAGTCGAGCTGCGCTTCAGTGGCATCCAATACCGCAAACAGGTCGAACACCTCGTTGTGCACCTCGACCGCGCGGGCATCGGGCCGATCGATCTTGTTGATCACGACGATCGGCCGCAGACCCTGGCGCAAAGCCTTGCCGAGCACAAACTTGGTTTGCGGCATCGGCCCTTCGGCGGCGTCGACCAGCACCAGGACGCCGTCGACCATGCTCAGGATACGCTCGACCTCACCGCCGAAATCGGCGTGACCCGGCGTATCCACAATGTTGATCCGCACGTCATGCCACAGCACCGATGTGCATTTGGCGAGGATCGTAATGCCGCGCTCGCGTTCGAGGTCGTTCGAGTTCGAGCGCGCGTTCGGCAACCTGCTGATTGGCGCGGAAGGCGCCCGACTGGCGCAGCATCGCATCGACCAGGGTGGTCTTGCCGTGGTCGACATGGGCAATGATCGCGATGTTGCGGAGATCCATATTTCCAAACACAGATACGCGCCCGATCGGGCGCGATGTTGACGCAGATGGCGCTGCTCCGCCGCGATGCGCAGCGGATTTACGTCGAGTACTAGGTGACCCCTGCTGCGGCGACAAGTTCCCGTAGACTTTGCTCGGGGCGGGCGCCGACATGGCCAATTATTTCGGCAGCGCACAAACTGCCGATCGCGCCACAAATGGGGAGCGGTAACCCGCGGGTCAACCCATGGAGAAATCCCGCGGCGTAGAGATCGCCAGCCCCGGTGCTGTCGACTACGCGTGCCACCGGCGCCGCCTTGATCGAATGTTGCTGGTCATTCGCGAGAACGAGGCTGCCTTTCGCACTGCGGGTCAAGGCCGCGATCGCGACATGGCCGCGCACTGCGGCGGCCGCCGCCGCGAAATCATCGGTCTCATAGAGCGAGCAGATCTCGACCTCGTTGGCGAACAGGATGTCGACATGACCGGCGACAAGCTCGCGAAATGCCGAGCGGTGGCGGTCGACGCAAAACGGGTCCGACAGCGACAGCGCCACTCTTTTGCTGGCGCTATGAGCAATCGCGGCGGCCCGCTGAAACGCCTGCTGCGCTGATGGCGGATCGAACAGATAGCCTTCAAGATAAGTGACCTGCGCCGCAGCCACGATCTCGGGATCGACGTCGTCCGGTCCGAGTGCCACGCAGGCGCCGAGATAAGTGTTCAAGGTTCGCTGGCCGTCAGCCGTGACCAATATCAGGCAGCGGGCCGTGGCTGGGCCTTCAATCGCCGCCGGGGTGTCGAAACGCACGCCTTGCGCTGTCAGATCGTGGCGGAATACCTCGCCCAGCAGATCATCGCGCACCTTGCCGATAAAGGCGCCGCTGCCGCCAAGCGAGGCGATGCCGGCCATCGTGTTGGCGGTCGATCCGCCAGATGCTTCGATCGCCGGCCCCATGATGCGATAGAGCGCTTCGGCCCGCTCGGCATCGATTAATGCCATTGTACCCTTGACGAGCGACTCCTTTTCGAGAAACGCCTCGTCGGCGTGGGCGATCACATCGACGATCGCATTGCCGATGCCGACGACATCGATCGGCGCTATATCCATGGGAGCCTGTTTTCTGAATTCGACCACGAAGACGGACTATAGCGACGTCCACCGGCTCGGCAACCCGAGGACCGAACTCGGTCAGAAATGGCGGACCACCGTGTAGATCAGGTAGACGAACAAGATAGACCCGAGCACGAGCAGCAGCACGACGAGGGTCAGCTCGAGCCGCACTCCCGGGCCGGGCCGCAGGTCCTGCGCTTCGATCGCCAGCGCCGTCTTGCGAAAGCGGATCGCGGCGAAGACCATCATCGCGCCGCCAAGCACGATCAGCAGCAGACCCGCCGTGGTGCCGACGATTTGGCTGCCTGCGGCGTCGGATGCGGCGCCGAGCGACTTCGCGGCAATCCGCAAAAACAGATCGAATTTCTGGACCAGGAAGCCGAAGGCCATGATGGCGATTGCCGTCCGCACCCAGGCGAGGAAGGTCCGTTCGTTGGCTGCATGGTCGCTGTACCGCTCGATCATCGCGCCCGCCCCTTAAGCCACTGTGTACATCGGCGGTTACCAATCGGAAGCATTTTTGATCGCCGATGTTGTGCTCTATCCGAAGTCACGGACCCGAAGCGATCAACGCTCGAGGAGCCCGAACTCCCGGAACATGGGGCACCGCTGATTGTTGATCATCCCGGTAGCGGCGCCAGGGTTCGCCTGCGCGCAACGCCGCCGGCGGCCAGGTACGCATCTTTCGCCAAGGTCTCTTCTCAAACTGGCGGCAACCGAATCGGGACACTCGTGCAGAGGGCGGGAATGGGTGGCCGCCCCGGCGAGGTCGCGGGATGGCGCAGCTTTGTCAGCGGGGCAGCGTGGCTCACCGCGCCCAATTCACAGCAGCTTCGCTCGATGCGCTCAATTTTCTGCTTGCCGATGTGCGCGGCGCGCTCGGGCCTTATCTGAACGTCTTTCTGGTCACCCAGCAGCATTGGAGTCAGGAGGCCGTCGGGCTGGTGACGACTGTCGGTGGGCTGCTGGGCCTTGCGGTTCAAACGCCGTTCGGCGGCTTGATCGATGCGACCCGGGCCAAGCGCGGGCTGATTGTCGCAGCACTCGCCGTGTTGGCGACGGGTGCGGTGACGATCTTCGCAGCACCGCATTTCTGGCCCGTCGTGATCGCCAATTCGACGATGGCCGCGGTGGGCGACGTATTTGGTCCCGCGGTGGCGGCGCTGACCCTGGGCCTTTACGCGCGCAAGGCCTTGGCCCGCCGGATGGGACGCAATTCGGCGTGGGATCACGCCGGCAATGTCGCGATCGCTGCTGCCGCAGGCGCTGTCGGCTGGGCGTTTTCGCAGCGAGCGGTGTTCTTGCTGGTTCCGGTCTTTGCCGTGCTGGCAAGCCTCGCCGTGCTGTCGATACCCGGCCAGATGCGATCGACCATGTCCGGGCGCGTGGCGGCGAGAAGGAGCATGACGGCGAAGCCGCAGCCCTCCGGTCTGAAAGTGCTGCTGACTTGCCGTCCGCTGTTGCTTTATGCGGGCTGCACGATGCTGTTCCATTTCGCCAACGCGCCGCTATTGCCGCTGGTCGGCCAGAAGCTCGCCTTCGCCCACAAGGAATGGGCGACGGCGATGATGTCGGCCTGCATCATCGCCGCGCAAATGATCATGCTGCCGATCGCGCTGTTGGTCGGATGGAACGCCGATCGCTGGGGACGCAAGCCGATCCTGTTGATCGGCTTTGGCATTCTGCCGATCCGCGCCGTGCTCTACACCTTTTCGAACGCAAGCGCGTGGCTGATCGGGGTCCAGTTGCTCGACGGGATCGGCGCCGAGATCTGGGGTGCGATCACGCCGCTCGTCGTGGCCGATCTGATGCGCGGCACCGGGCGCTATAATGTGGCGCAAGGCGGTGTCGCCACCGCGCAAGGCATCGGCGCGTCGTTGAGCGGGCTTGCCGCCGGGGTGATTGTCGATCATTTCGGCTATTCGGCCGCATTTCTGACGTCGGCCGCGGTGGCCGCGATCGCGTTTGTGACGCTCTTTGTCGCGATGCCGGAAACGGCGCCAGCGGGAGGCGAACCCGCGGCCGCCGAGCCGGCGCTCGCACCAATTTCGGACTTGCCAGCCGGGGGCAAAGCGGATTGATGGAGCCCGGCTTCCAGGCGCTCAAAGCCGGCGGCGCAGACTGGGTGCGGTCGGGTGGAGCTCGCGATCATCGCCGCCTAGCGTGATCGCCGCGGCCCTGTTTGCCGCCTTGCGGGACCGCCGGCGATCTTGCCGCGTTTGGGCGAACCGCTACGGATCACGGCAACTCCTGATCTTTGCCGCAACCTACCTCGTCATCGCGCTTGGCAAATTGCCGGGCTTCTACCTCGATCGGGCGGGAGCGGCGCTGCTCGGCGCGGCCTTGATGGTCGGATGCGGGGTCTTGTCATTCGACCGGGCGATGCGGGCGATCGATTTTGACACGATCGCTCTGCTGCTCGGGATGATGATCGTCGTCGGCAATTTGCGCCTTTCAGGGTTTTTCCGGCTGGTCACCAACTGGGTGGTTACCCGCGCCCGCCATCCGCTTTTGCTGCTCGGCGCCGTCATCGCGACTTCAGGGTGTTTTTCAGCATTTCTGGTCAACGATACGATCTGCTTGGCGCTGACGCCGCTGGTCCTGGATCTCGTTGTCAGATTGCGCCGCGATCCGGTGCCCTATCTGCTGGCGGTGGCAATGGCTTCCAATGTCGGCAGTGTTGCGACGATCACCGGGAATCCGCAGAACACCATGATCGGCAGCTTTTCAGCGATCCCTTACGCCGCCTTTGCGGCGGCGTTGACGCCCGTCGCCTTGATCGGCCTGATCCTGACCTTTGGCCTCATCGCCCTGCTTCATCCAACCGAGTTTTGGCAAGCCGGCCGTCTTATTGGTTCACCCATCCCGGCCCATGCCTATCGGCCGCTCCTCGTCAAATCGGTGGTGGTGACGATCGCGATGATGGCCGGCTTTTTCGCGGGGCAAGCGCCGGCCAAGGCTGCTCTCGTCGCCGGCGCCGTAATGCTGGTGACCCGCACGGTGAGGAGCGAGAAGATCTATCGCGAGATCGACTGGCCGTTGTTGCTGATGTTCGCCGGGCTATTCGTGGTCGTTGCCGGGTTTGAACACGTCCTGGTGTCGCCAGCGCTCCTCAGCGAGATCAGTCATCAGCAGCTCGATCGCATGCCGATCTTGGCCGCTAGTCACCGCGATCCTGTCAAATATCGTCAGCAATGTCCCGGCCGTGCTGGTGCTGAAGCCGTTTGTTGCGGCACTGCCAGATCCGCGGCGCGGCTGGCTTGTCGTCGCGATGTCGGCGACCTTGGCCGGCAATTTGACGATCCTCGGTTCGGTCGCCAATCTGATTGTTGTTCAGCGGGCGGCCCGCCGCGGCCTCGCTATCGCATTCTGGCAATATTTCCGCGTTGGTGCCCCGTTGACGGTGCTAACGATTATCGTCGGCCTGCTATGGTTGTGATCGATGCCAAAACACCGCCGGCCGCGGTAGGTAAGGTCACCGGATGAGCGAGCAATATTTCAACGAATTTGGGCAGCCGACCGGGGCGCCGTTGCCGAACTGGTCGCCGCGGCCGTTTCCGCCGCGCACGCCGATGACGGGGCGTTTTTGCCGAGTCGAGCCGCTCAATCCGGGTCGCCATGCGGCCGATCTGTTGATCGCCAACAGCGACGACGCGGACGGACGCAACTGGACCTATCTGCCGTATGGGCCATTTCCGACCCTCGATCTCTATCATCGGTGGATCGGTGAGGTCAGTGAGCGCAGTGACCCGCAGTTTCACGCAATCATCGATGTAGCGAGCAGCCGCGCGGTCGGGGTGGCGAGCTTGATGCGGATCGATCCGGCCGCGGGGGTGGTCGAAGTCGGCGGCATCAATTATAGCCCGCGGCTGCAGCGCCGCCCCGCTGCGACCGAAGCGATGTACCTGTTGATGCGCCGGGTTTTTGACGAACTCGGCTATCGCCGCTACGAATGGAAATGCGATTCACTCAACGCACCATCGCGAGCCGCGGCGCAGCGGCTCGGGTTCCAATATGAGGGTTTGTTCCGGCAGGCCACCGTTTACAAGCAGCGCAACCGCGATACCGCCTGGTTCTCGATCGTCGACAGCGAGTGGCCCAAGTTGCGCATCGCTTTCGAACGCTGGCTCGATCCGGCGAATTTCGAAGCCGACGGCCGGCAGCGCCAAGCCCTGCAGAGCTTCCGGTAGGCCGGTTAGCGATTTGCGAAACTGAAAGCGTTTTCAACTCTAGCGCGCTAAAAGCCGTCGCGGCGCCTTTGCTGCGGCATCTCACGGAACCCTTTGCGCGCGCTGCCGTCTTGCAGCCGACGCTCGATGGTTGGCTCAGGCGATTGCACGCTTGCCTCGGAAGGGGTTAAGACCGTTGAGCATTTCAGCGAGGGAGAGACAGCCGTGGCGCGCGGAGAAGAGCAACACAAAAACCCGAAATCCGACATCGAGATCGCGCAAGCCGCATCGATGAAGCCGATTGGCGAAATCGCCGCCGGCAAACTCGGAATACCCGATGATGCGATATCGCCCTATGGACGCTACAAGGCGAAGATCTCACTCGATTACATCCGCACGCTTCGCGACCGCCGGAACGGCAAGTTGATCCTGGTCACCGCGATCACCCCGACGCCGGCCGGCGAGGGGAAGACGACGACTACGGTCGGGCTGGGCGACGCGCTCAACCACATCGGCAAAAAGGCGATCCTCTGCTTGCGGGAACCGAGCCTCGGACCGTGCTTTGGCATGAAGGGCGGTGCGGCCGGCGGCGGCTATGCCCAGGTCGTGCCGATGGAGGACATCAACCTCCATTTTACCGGTGATTTTCACGCGATCGGTGCCGCGAACAATCTGCTCGGCGCGATGATCGACAACCACATTTACTGGGGCAACGAGCTCGACATCGACCCACGCCGGGTAAGTTGGCGGCGAGGCATCGACATGAATGACCGGGCCTTGCGCTCTATCGTCTCGTCGCTCGGCGGGGTGGCCAACGGCTTTCCGCGCGAGGACGGCTTCGACATCACAGTCGCCTCGGAGGTGATGGCGATTTTCTGCCTCGCCACCGATCTGCAGGATCTGCGCCGCCGGCTTGCGAACATCATCATCGGTCAGACACGCGGGCGCAAACCGGTGCGCGCCGCCGATCTCAAAGCCGCGGGGTCGATGGCGGTGCTGCTGAAAGACGCCGTAGCACCCAACCTGGTGCAGACGCTCGAAAACAACCCGGCTTTCATCCATGGCGGTCCGTTTGCCAATATCGCCCATGGCTGCAATTCGGTGATCGCGACGGCAACGGCGTTGAAGCTCGCCGATTACGTCGTGACCGAAGCCGGCTTTGGCGCCGATCT
This sequence comes from uncultured Alphaproteobacteria bacterium, assembly GCA_963777435.1. Lineage (GTDB taxonomy): Bacteria > Pseudomonadota > Alphaproteobacteria > ATCC43930 > CGMCC-115725 > AP-15. Next base: position 386,380 of record CAVZQT010000001.1, on the reverse strand, counting down.
CGGCGCCGAAAAGTTCTTCGATATCAAGTGCCGCAAAGCCGGGCTGTCGCCCGCCGCGGCGGTGGTCGTAACGACCGTCCGCGCGTTGAAGATGCATGGCGGGATAGCGCGCGACGCGCTGCGCCAGGAGAATATCGGCGCACTCGAAAGCGGCTTTGCCAACCTTGCGCGGCATGTCCGCAATCTGCGGGAATTCGGCGTCCCGGCGGTGGTCTCGGTCAATCGCTTCAGCGCCGATACCGAAGCCGAACTTGCCCGGCTGAAGCAGCTGTGCGGCGAACTCGGGGTCGAGGCGGTGGTTGCCGACCACTGGGCGCGCGGCGGCGAGGGTGCCGCTGATCTCGCCCGCGCCGTCGTCGCGCTCGCCGATGGCGGCGGAGCGAAATTCAAACTCCTCTACCCGGACGAAATGCCGCTATGGGACAAGGTCCGGACGATCGCCCAACGCCTCTACGGCGCCAGCGACATCGACGCCGACAACCGGGTCAAGGACCAGTTCGCACAAATCGAGCAACAGGGCTTTGGTCATTTCCCGGTTTGCATTGCCAAGACCCAGTTTAGCTTTACGACCGACGCCAATGTAAAAGGTGCGCCTAGCGGTCATGAGATCATGGTGCGCGAGGTTCGGCTATCGGCCGGCGCCGAGTTTGTCGTAGTCATCTGCGGCGACATCATGACGATGCCGGGATTGCCGCGGGTCCCGTCGGCAAACAATATTGAGCTGACCGAAGATGGGCGCATCACCGGCCTGTTCTGAGAGGGAAGGAGCCGGCGCGATGACACTCGACGAAGCCGGGGTGATGGCGTACCCGCATAAGCTCGTGGAGCAGATAATTCTCGGGCTCTCGAACCCGCTCGACCGCCATCTTGTCAAACTAGTCGGGTTCGACTTCCCGCCAGAGATGCGCCAGCACTTTCGGCGTGAGGTTCGCACTCGGCTAAATGAACTTCAGGCGTTGCAACTCAAGCCAAACGCCCGACCCGGCTCATTCAAGCTCTATTTCGACCTGTTGTTCGATTATCCATTCGGCGGGGTCGAGGTTCAAAATATGCGGACGATGATGGATCTGATCGCCGATGAATACGAGCACGCGCGGCCGATAAAACGACCGGAAGACATGGTCGAATGGCTGAGGCAATTCCATTCGGGATTGGCCGAACGCTCGCACAGCGGCGCACCAGTGCTCGACTTGGTCCCAGAATAGGGTCGATCTCGTCAGCCAAAGGTTTCGCGGCCGGACATCTCGAGAGAGTACAGTGGAACCGGATGCGGTTAAGGCATGGCGTCGCGACGAGCGCAAGCGTTTGCTGGCATTGCGCACCGGCGCACCGGCAGCAGAGCGGCACCGCTGGGGCGGTTTGATCGAAGCGCAGCTCCAGTGGGCGCTGGGGGGGCGCCCTGCTATCACATTAGGGGTTTACTGGCCGTTCCAGGCCGAATTCGATCCGCGCCCTTTTGTCGATCGGCTGATCGGCGAGGGGTATTCCGCGGCTCTGCCGGTTGTGGTCGACAAAAAGGGGCCACTTGAATATCGCCTCTGGCGGCCGGGTGATCCGCTGGTCGACGGCGTGTGGGGCATCCCGATCCCGGAGCGCCGAGAGATTGTCGTGCCAGATGCGGTGCTGGCGCCGCTGGTCGGGTACGACTTGCAATGCTATCGGCTCGGCTATGGCGGCGGCTATTTCGATCGGACTCTTGCCGCCTTGCAGCCCCGCCCATTGGCGATCGGCGTCGGGTTTGAATTGTCGCGCGTTGCGACGATCTACCCGCAGGAATTCGACATCCCAATGGAGCTGATCGTCACCGAGGCTGGTCTCCACCACCGCTGATCTGTTCCGTCAATGCTGATTTGGCGACAGTGATGGACCAAAGGCCCAGCACGACGCTGTGCCGGCTCAGCACCGCAATCTCTCAGCGGTTCGCGGGAGTTGCTTCTAAGCCACCGACAACTCCGCCTCCAGCACCTTCCCCCGGGTCTCGGGGCCGGCCAGAACAGCAAGGGCGACGCTGATGGCGGCAAATATGGTGCCGATCAGCATTGGGATGGCAAAGCCGGTATGCCAGTTGACGGCGAAATAGGTGATGATCGGCGCGGTTAAGCCGCCGAAGATGGCGCCCTGGTGGTAGACAAAGCCGGTCGCTGTGGCGCGCACCTCGGTCGGAAATCGCTCGGCAAGATAGGCCGGGTACAGCGTGTGCATGCCGCCGCCGCCGAACATGCCCTGCAACGTGAAAAACACGACGATCATCGCGTAGTTGTGGGTCAGCAGATAAAATGGCGCGACTGGGATCGTCAGCAGAGCGGGAATGATGATGGCCCAGCGGCGGCCGATACGGTCCGCCAACCAGCCATAGGCTGAACCGGACAAGAAAAACACGATGCTTTGCAGCATCACCGGAAGCGCTACCAGCCCCGGACTTAGGTGCAGATCCTTTTGCAGGTAAGTCGGGAACAGCCCACCCACCGAGTAACCGACGACAAAGGCGCTCGCCATCCACCAGCACGCGGTCAGAGTGTTGTAAAGCAGACCCCGCTTAAAAACTTTGAGCAATGGCACGCGGACTTCGCGATTTTCGAGACGCTGCAGCCGTCGATTTTCGACCCACACTGGGGGCTCTTGAACATAGCGGCGAATATAGACGATCCACAGCGCGGGCAGGACCCCGATCATCAACAGACCGCGCCAGCCGATCGAGGTATAGAGCAAGCCATAGGCGGCACTCGATAGCAGGGCGCCGAGGCCCCATGAGGCCTGCAGAAGGCCAGCCATAAAGCCGCGCGACCGCAGCGGCCAGGACTCCATCGCCAATGCCGCGCCGCACGGCCATTCAGCGCCCATCCCGATGCCCAACAGCGCGCGAAACAGAAATAGAAACCAGAATGTCGGAGAGAATGCCGCGATGAAATTGCACGCCGAATACCAGGCGATCGAGATCATCAGCGGTTTTTTTCGACCGATCCGGTCGGCGAGCCAACCCGAGGCTGTGGCGCCGATCAAACGCATCCACAATGTGAGGGTAAAAACAGCGGTGACCGCTGTTAGCGGCACATGGAATTCCTGCGAAATCGGCAGCATGATCAGCAGGAAAATCGTGAAGTCGAAGGCGTCGAGGGTCCAGCCGAGCCAAGCCGCCACCCAGGCCAGCCATTGTTCTTTGGTCGGCTCCTTCCACCAGGGAATTGGTTTCACTACGTCGACGGCGATCGCCATGGATGTCCTCCCGTTCGAATGCACTCCCGCGAACGGCGTGCGCTTGCTTGCCTATGGGCCCTCTTGAGGGGCCCTTTCACCGGTCTTCGCCGGTGCCTTCAAGAAAGGTGCGCTAAGCAAAAGGGCCTCTCCCGGGGATGCCGGAAGAGGCCCTTTTTCGGGAAGATGAAGACCTTAGGTCAGGCCAACACCAACTCGGAGGAGAGTTCCTTACCCCTCGTTTCTGGACCGAGTGCGATCGCGATCGCAAAGCTCAGCGCCGCGGCGATCGTCCCGACCAGCATCGGAATGGCGAAACCGAGATGCCAAGCGGTGGCAAACCAAGCCAGGATCGGCGCGACCAAGCCACCCCAGATCGCGCCTTGATGGTAGCAGAAACCGGCTGCTGTAGCGCGCACCTCGGTCGGGAACCGCTCGGCAAGATAACTCGGCGCCTGGCTGGCAAAGCCGCCGCTGCCAAAGGCGCCCTGACTTACGTAGGCCCACCAGATCAGTGTGAAATTGCTGGTCAGCAGATAAAACGGGGCGAGCGGTATGGCGATCAGGGCCGGTAGGATCTGCGCCGGCTTTCGGCCGATCTTGTCCGCCACCCAACCCCAGCCGATGCTGGCGAGAAAGACGACGAGATTCGCGGCTACGCCGACTTCTCCAATCGCTCCCGGCGACAATTTCAGATCGACCTGAAGATGCGTCGGGAACAACACGTTGATCGAGTAATAAAGAACAAACCCGCTGGCCATGAACCAGCAGGCGTTCAGCGTGTTGAGGAGCATGCCGCGGCGGAAAATGCTGAGCAGGGGCGCCTTGACCTCACGCTGTTGCGCTAGCTGCAACCTTTTGTTCTCGGCCCAGACCTCGGGTTCTTTGACGAAGAAACGAATGTAGACGACCGCGAGGGCGGGCAGGACACCGACCCACAGCATACCGCGCCAGCCGATCTGGGTGTAGAACAGGCCGTAGATCGCGTAGGAAAGCAGGAAACCGAGACCCCACGAACCTTGCAGAAGACCGGACATCAAGCCACGCGAGCGGATCGGCCACGTTTCCATCGCCAGTGACGCGCCGGCCGGCCATTCCGCCCCCATGAACAGGCCGAGGACTGCGCGCGCGAGGAACAAGAATAGAAATGTCGGAGAGAACCCGGCCGCGAAGTTGCAAAGGGAGTAGCCGAGGATAGCCACCATAAGCGGCTTTTTGCGGCCGAACCGGTCACCAACCCAACCCGAGACTGTCGCGCCGATGAGCCGCATCCACAGCGTGATCGTGAACACGAACGTAACCGCGGTAAACGAAACGTGAAAATACTCGGCGATCGGGTGCATGATCAGCAGGAACACGGTAAAATCGAACGCGTCGAGCGTCCAACCCAACCAAGCCGCGACAAAGGCGTACCATTGATCCTTTGTCGGCTCCTTCCACCACGCAACGTCCCTTACGCTCTCCACCGATGCCATCGCCTACTCCTGTTCCACGCGGCTCCTGTTGCGAAGCCTTGCAGCGAGTGTAGGGCAGCAATGCGCAGATGTCGCTAGTTTTTTTACGTTTTTCGCCGCTCATAAATTAATCAAATGACCGGCACTGCTCAACCGTTACGCACCAATCGGGCGGCATGCTCAGCGGCGCGCAATCCAAAGACGCTGGCCTTGATCAGGCCGCCGACGTAACCGAGGGAGCCGCCGCCTTCAAGACCGCCGGTGGCGCCACCCGCCGCGTACAGCCCTGATATCGGCAAGCCGTTCCGGTCCAGCACTTGCGCATCCGCGTTAATCGCGACTCCGCCCATTGTATTGGTGATCGCGGGGCAAATCGGGATCGCAAGAAAAGGCGGCTGGACAATCGGCGTCGGCATGCCGCTTTTTGAAGAGCGCAGCGGCATGAGCGAACCGATCGCGCCTGCTGCGAGCGCGGCATTGTACTTTGCCACCGTCTCGGCGAGCCCGGTTGGAGACACGCCGGCTGCCTCAGCCAGTTCCTCGATGGTGTCGGCGCGATGAAGCGTGCCGCCCGCGCGCTCTAGTTGCGGGTTGGGCGGCACTTGCGCGGCGCGGCCCGCCTTGTCCCAAATCGCCGCATCGCACACGACCGTGGCGCAGAGCGGGTCGGCGAGCCGCGCCAGCCGATTAGTGATTGCAATCCCGCCTTCGCCCTCGTCGACCAGCCGGCGGCCGTCTGGACCGACCACGATCCCCGCGGCCGCAATCGCGTCGATCTGGGGGTAGGGAGCAAGATTTTTGTTGGTCATTGCGTCGCGGCTCAAGAGATGGCCGTAAAAGCGATCGAGGCGGGTCGCAGCCGCACCCGCCTTTAGCGCCATGCGCAGGCCGTCGCCGATCGCGGTCCCGGCATTGCGTTGCAAGACGCGATCGGGACGCGGGCCGATATGTTGGCGAAACAGCTCCGGATTGGCGGGAAAGCCGCCATCGGCGATAACGACAGCGCCGGCATTAAAGCTGACCGCCGAACCGGCTTGCCGCGCGCCAACGCCGACGCAGCGGCCCGCTTCCATCTGCAATTCTTCGGCTCGCGTTCCAAGGAACAATCGACCGCCCTGCTCGGCCAGCCGCGCGGCGAGCCGGTCGACCAGCCGGTCGGGGCCGCGCCCGTGCCAATCTGGTCCGGCCACCGCGGCGCGCGACGGCGCCAAGACCCAGCCATGCCAGCTGATCGGGCTGCCGCGGGTAAATTCGGCGCCTTGGCCGCTAAGCCAATCGACCGCGCGGCCGCAATCGGTTGCGATCGCCTCAACCAGTGCCGATACGGCCTCGCCGCCGGTTGCCTGGTTGATCGCTTTGACCAGATCCGCCTTGGCAAGCTTCACGTCGTGATAGGAGACGTGAAATACCCCGGCGGCATAGCGCGAGCTGCACAGATAACTGGGTTTCTCTCCCGCCTCGAGCACCGCAGTGCGCAGCCCCAGTTCGGCGCCGCGCAAGGCGGCCACCAGGCCCGCCAAACCACCGCCGATCGCGATCAAATCAAAGGAATGGCCGGAGGGAGAAAAACGCATCGCTTGCTCGCACGCTGATTGCAAGACAGCCGTCACCTTCTCACCCCGGCCGGATGCGCGTAAAGCCGATGGCGCCGATCATTGCTTCGATTAAAAGCGGGGATACGATAGATGGCTCCGGCCGGGACTGATCGGAGCGCGGGGCGGGGCATGGCCGAGCCAAGAGCCGACGCGATCGACGACGACATCCGGCAAGACGCCGCGGCGGAGTGGCAGCGCACGCTGTGGGCGATGGTCGGCATCCAATTCGTGATGACAATGTCATTTTCGATGCTGACCCCGATCATGCCGTTGTTTTTGCCGGTTCTCGGAGTTCAATCGGAGAGCGCTATCGATTTGTGGGCCGGCATTCTCGCCGGTGTTACCTCGTTTGTCGCGGCTTTCGCCTCCCCGTTATGGGGCCGCCTCGCCGACCGGCACGGGCGCAAATTGATGCTGCTGCGCTCGAGCGTGGCGATTGGATTGTTTGCCGGGCTGATGGGGGCAGCGGGGAATGTCTGGCAATTATTCGCATTTCGCGCACTGATGGGCGTGTTCGCCGGGTTCTCTAGCACTGCGATTGCGCTCGTTGCAGGCCAGGTCCCTGAGGAGCGGCTTGGCTTTGCGCTCGGCTGGCTCAGCACCGGCCAGCTTGTCGGCTCACTCGTTGGGCCATTGCTCGGCGGTGGGTTGGCCGATCTGACCGGCAGTTACCGCATTCCGTTTTTCTGCACTTCGGCAATCATCTTGTTGTCGACATCTTTTGTATGGTTTGGCGTGCATGAGCGCTTTGTCGCCAGCCCGCAGGGCCGTGGCGGCCGTGCATTGCTCAGCAGCCTGATTGCGGTCGCGCGCTCGCCGGGATTGTTGGCCTTGTTCTTCGTGCTGCTGATGGCGCAATTTGGGGTGCGCACGGTGCAGCCGGTGGTAACCCTGTACGTTAAGGAGATGTTGGGTTCCCGCCCCGATCTGGCGACCCTGAGCGGCATCGCCTTTTCAATCACTGGCCTCGCCAACGTTGTCGCCGCACCCTTTTTGGGCAACAAGAGCGATGTCATCGGCTATCGCCGGGTATTGCTGATCGCGCTATTGGGGGCGACGGTGACGACCTTGCCGCAGGCCTTCACCGAGAGTTACTGGGTCTTCACCGCTCTGCGCTTTGCCGTCGGGCTGTTTATCGGCGGCATTCTGCCGACCGCGAACGCGCTGGTCGGGCGCCTCGTGCCGCGGGCGCAGCGCGGCACGGTGTACGGCATCACCTCGTCGGCGATGTTCCTCGGCAACTCGATCGGTCCGTTAAGCGGCGGTGCGGTGGCGGCGGCGTTCGGGCTGCGTTGGGTGTTTCTGGTCACCGGCGCCGTGCTGTTCGCGAATCTGATCTGGGTCTATTACCGCGTCCCCGAATACGTCTACCACCGGGAACCCGCCGCCGGTTGAGATCGTAGTTGCCAGCCGCGACGAGGGTTCAACCCCGGGGTCGTATCGGTCTATATAGTGGGCGAACGGATACGCAATTCGAGGGAGCCCGACCGATGGACCAAGACGCCAAAAAGACGGCGCTTCGCATGATCCCGTACGGGATTTACGTGCTGACCGCCGATGACGGGAGCGGCAACGTCGCCGCCGCCACCGTCAACTGGGTGACGCAAACCGCCTTTGCCCCACCGCTCGTTGTCGTCGGGGTCAAGACCGATTCCGGTGCCTACCCGCTCGTCAAGAACACCAAGAAATTCACCCTCAACATGCTCGGCAAGGACGCCAAGGGGGTGGCCTTCGCCTTCTTCAAGCCGACCAAGCTCGAGGACGGCAAACTTTCCGGCCAGTCGATACATCGCGGCGCCAATGGGCTCCCGATCCTCGATGCGGCATTGGCGGCTGTCGAATGCAACGTCACCAACGTCGTCGAACAGGGCGACCATCACATCGTCGTCGGCGAAGTCGTCGAGGCGCACCTGCCCAAGCCGGTAACCGGACGCCCCGACGCCGCAATCCTCGAAATGAAGGATCTCGGCGACAACGTGTTCTACGGCGGCTGAGGCGCCGACCCGAATCCGACTGAATACCGTACCTTGGCCCGTCCCCGCCGGGAGCGTGAGGCGGGCCAGCGCCAACAGGGAAGATAGCCAATGTCAGTAGAGCCTGCACTGCAATGGCCCGCGGAAGGCAATGCCCGGGTTCCCTACCGCGTGTTTGCCGATCCCGAGATATATCGCGGGGAACTCGGCCGCATCTTCCTGGGGCCGACCTGGCAATTTCTGACCCTCGCCGGCGAATTGCCCGAGACGGGCGATTACCTGACGACGTTTCTCGGGGAGACCCCGGTCATCGTCACCCGCGGCAAGGACGGGGCATTGCATGCGATGGTCAATCGCTGCGCCCATCGCGGCAACCTCGTCTGCTTGAAGCGGCGCGGGCATTCCGACAACCTGACCTGCGTTTATCACGCTTGGCGCTACGATCTCGAAGGCAATCTCGACAGCGTCGCGTTCCGCCGCGGCATCGCGGGCAAGGGCGGGATGCCGGACAGTTTTCGGCTCGAAGATCACGGCCTCAAAAAAGTCGCGGTCGATCAGTTCGGCGATCTGGTGTTCGGCACCTTGTCGCCCGATGCGCCGCCGCTTCATGAGTATATCGGAAACCAGATCGGCTCGCGCATCCATCGGGTCCTGCATGGCAAGCCTAAAGTGTTGGGGACGACGTCGCAGATCCTGCACAACAATTGGAAACTCTATTTCGAAAACGTGCGCGACACCTATCACGCGACGTTGCTGCACAGCTTTTTTACAACGTTTCGGATGTCGCGGCTGACCTCCGAAGGCGGGGTCGACATCGCCGAGAACGGCGCCCATCACGCAAGCTACACGCGCAACAAAATCGACCGCGTCGGCGCTGCCGAATCCGATCAGCTCTACGCCGCCATTCCGTCGCTGCATCAGAATTTCCGGCTGGCCGATCCCAGCTTTTTGTCGATGAAAGAGGAATTCGGCGACGACACGACGACCCAAATCCTGTCGTTGTTCCCGAATTTCGTACTGCAGCAAATCCAGAACAGCATCGCGTTACGGCTGGTATTGCCAAAAGGGCCGGACAAGACCGAGTTGCAATGGATCTATCTCGGCTTTGAGGAGGACGACGCCGAGATGACCGCATTGCGGCTGGCCCAGGCCAATCTCGTCGGCCCGGCCGGCTATGTGTCGATGGAGGACGGTGCCGTCGGCAACTTCATCCAGCGGGCACTCCCGGGGGCCGAGGATGACTGCTCGGTGCTGGAGATGGGCGGTTTCGACCATGTCTCCGAGGCCAACCGCACGACCGAGGCCTCGATCCGCGGCTTCTGGCAGGTCTACCGGCCCTTAATGGGGCTCTGAACCGCAGGGCGACTGAATCTCTTCGTCATTCCCGCGAAAGCAGGAACCCAGGGCTAAGTCGCGGCTCCTGCCCTGGGCCCCGCTTTTACGGGGGCGACTGATGATGCGGAACTCTGCACAATCCGTGACCAGGGGCGAACCCGATGGACATCGAGACGATGGTGCGGCGGATGGAACTGGAAGAGTTGTATGCCAACTATGCGCACTGCCTCGATGCCGACAATCTTGAAGCCTGGCCCGACTTCTTTACCGAGGATTGCTTTTATCGCGTGACCTCGGCCGAGAATTACGACGCAGGCCTTCCCCTCGGCCTGATTTATGCGACCTCGCGCAATATGGTGAAGGACCGGGTCAGCGCCTTGCGCGAAGCCAATATCTACGAGCCGCAGCGCTATCGCCACCTGGTCTCCTCAATCCGGATCACAGCAGAGGCGGCGGAAGCGCTGGATCTCGAAGCCAATTTTCTCGTGATCCGCACGATGCAGGAAGGCGACATGGCGATCTTCGCCGCCGGCCGCTATGTCGATCGGGTTGTGCTGACCGCCGAGGGCTGGAAATTCTCGCGTAAAGACGTCGTTCTCGACAGCCGCCAGATCGATACCCTGCTCGCAATCCCGATCTGACCAGCGGGCGCGCGTCTTCGCCTGAACAAAGTCCCTCGGGAGGGCGGAAATTGGCGGCCAAATCATACGACTACATCATCGTTGGGGCGGGGTCGGCCGGGTGCACCTTGGCCAACCGGCTCAGCGAGGACCGCGACGCGACGGTGCTGCTGCTTGAAGCTGGCGGCTGGGACCGTGATCCGTGGATCCATATCCCGCTCGGCTGGGGCCGCATCCTCGAGCGCCGGCTTCATGACTGGATGTACTTCACCGAGCCCGAGGAAAACGCCGAGGGCCGGCGTATTGAATGCGCCCGCGGCAAGGTGATCGGCGGAAGTTCGTCGATCAACGCGATGGCCTATGTTCGCGGCAATCGCGGCGATTACGACCGCTGGGCCGCCGCCGGGCTGGACGACTGGTCCTATGCCCATGTGCTGCCGTATTTCCGCCGCCAGGAATCCTGGGAAGGTGGTGCTGACCACTATCGCGGCGGCGAAGGGCCGCTGACCGTCGGCACCGCGCGATACGACGACCCGATCATCGATGCCTGCCTTGCCGCCGGGGCGGCGTTGCAGCTGCCGCTTACCGACGATTACAACGGCGCGCAGCAGGAAGGACTGGGGCGGATGCAGCAGACAATCCGCCGCGGTCGCCGCTGCAGTGCCGCCGCAGCCTATCTCCGCCCGGCCCTGAGCCGGACCAACCTGACGGTCGAGACCGGGACGCTGGCGAACCATATCGTCCTCGATCGCGATCGCGCCATCGGCGTCGAATACCAGCGCGGCGGTGAGACGATCGTAGCGCGGGCCGAACGCGAAGTGGTCTTGTCGGGTGGCGTCATCAACTCGCCGCAGCTGTTGATGCTGTCCGGCATCGGCGACCCGGACCGATTGGCCAAGCACGGGATCGCGGTCGCGGCGCCGCTTACCGGGGTCGGCCAGAATCTGCAGGACCATCTCTCGGTCCTGGCCGATTACGCGCGTCGCGAGCCCGGCCCTTTTGTCGCGACGATGCGGCTCGATCGGATCGTTCCCGCACTGGCCCGCAGCTACTGCTTTGGCACCGGCCCCGCCAGCGAGACCCCTAGCGGCTGGACCGGCTTTGTCAAAACCCGGCCGGAGCTCGAATTGCCCGACATCCAGTTCCTGTTCCGCGCGGTGGCGACCAAGGCGCAGCCCTATCTGCCGCCATTCAAGCCGGCCTATGCCGACGGGTTCTCATTGCGCGCTGTGATGCTGCATCCGGAAAGCCGTGGCGAAATCGAGCTAGCCTCCGCCGACCCCCGCGAGCCGGTCAAGATTCGACAAAATTTTCTCGCGACGAAAGGCGACCGGCGAACGATCCGCGACGGTCTGAAACTGGTGCGGCGCATCTGCGCCACGCCGCCGCTCAGCGATTTTGCCGCGGGTGAATTGGTCCCCGGCCCCGAGGTGCAAAGCGACGAGGCGCTGGATCGTTATATTCGCGCGACCGCGGCGACTGCGCACCACCCGCTCGGCACCTGCAAGATGGGCCGCCCGACCGATCCCACCGCTGTCGTCGATCCCGAGCTGAAGGTACTCGGCATCGATCGGCTGCGCGTCGTCGACGCTTCGGTCATGCCGGACATGATCGGCGGCAACATCAACGCCACGGTGATCATGATCGCCGAAAAAGCGGCCGATTTGCTCCGCGGCCGGCCCCCGCTCGCTCCGGTTGATGTGCGACGAATATCGCCGCAGCGCGTCAACTGAAGCGGGTTAGCGGCAGAACTCGATCTTGGCCTCGCGAAACCACAAAAAATTGGCCGGCGCCGCCGAGATCGGGCCGTTGATCGCGAAGACCGCAATCTCGAACTTGTCGCCGGGTGCGACCTCGGTAGCGAGCACGATACGGTGCGGCATGTTAAAACCTTGGATCGTGTACGGGCTTGGCCGGCCCGCAGCCCGCGGCATTTCCCCGTTGACCCAGATTTCCGCGTAATCGTCGACATTGACCCGGAACACCGCCATCGCCCCAGCGGTCTCGAACCCGGCGGCGTTGACCGGTATCGTCAAGGTCGCGCGGTACCAGAAGAAGGAGATCATTCCCCCGCCGCGCCGGCCGCCGAGATCGGTTGCCGGCACCGCTTCCCAGTCGGAATCGTCGTAGCCGCGCTCCTCGGCATGCGGTTCGACGTCGTAGGTCGTCTTGAATTCTGGCCTCGAATTGGCGAGCGCCGGGCACTCGACGAGTTTTGCCTCCTGCGCCCGCCATTGCGCGCCAAACAGCGCTGACCCGGCTTCGGTCATCAAATCCACGACATGCGCCGGCGGGATCAACGGCGCTACTGCCGGGTGCGGTGTCAGGAGCGGCGGCCGCGCCGGTGGAAGCGAATGTGTCGGCCTGATGCGTTTGCTGTCTGCCATTTGGGTCTCCCTCGGTCCAGCTGCGCACTATAAGCGCAGCCGATAGCGTGCCGCGAGGCAAAGGAGCGTGGTTGTGCCTTCTTGCGCGATGCCAAGCGCGTCCAAATGTCGGAACAGATCCTCGGGCGTCAGTGGCGTGGACATGCGGCGACGACGCCGCGCTCGGCCGGCGGCGGCAAGTCCGGGTGACGCCGGCCTTGCAAAGCGCCCAGCCGACGCTATCATCCCGAGCATGTGGTCGCGGCCATGCCGCCGCGGCGGAGCGCGGGCGTAGCTCAGGGGTAGAGCACAACCTTGCCAAGGTTGGGGTCGAGGGTTCGAATCCCTTCGCCCGCTCCAGATTTCCTCAAGGAAGTGAGCTGTTTAGAACGGTCTTTCGGGCCGTTTTTGCTTCCCCGCCCCGCCCGGCGAAAGCGGGAAGCATGGAGAAAGAGGCAGGGAGAAGGTTTGTAGCGGGCGCACGGCCACTTTCGGCATGTGTAAAACCGCAAATGTCAAGGCAGGCCGCTCCAGGCAACAGCGCAAGTCCGCCGAACAGCTCTCCATTCCGCTGGGTCGGCGCTCTCCCCCAGATCGCGACGGCGCCCTGAGTGTACGTCCTCGGCTGCTTGCCCACTTCTGCAGCGTAAGCACTGACGTCATCGTTCAGCTCCGGCAAGGGCGTGGCGCATCGGCATAACGGGGCGCCACGAGTTCCGGCAGCCGCACAGAACCATGCGCCGCGTGAAGGCCGGCTGCCGCCTCGTGATTGGCTCGTTATGATTGGCTCGTTATGACTGGGGCGTTGTCATTTGATCCCTGTTGATCTGCTGGTAGAGCCGCTCGACATCGGTGCGCCGGCATAGCTGGGTGCCGGCGCCGAACAGCGCTGCTGCTCCCGCCGCCATGCCGAAGCGGACGGCTTCGCGCACAGGCAGTCCGCGGCAAAGGCCGAGGACAATCCCTGCCAGCATGCTGTCCCCGGCGCCGATTGAGCTCCTCGCCTCGACCGCGATCGCGGCGAAGCGCGCGCACCCGTCCGCGGTCGCCAAGAGCGCGCCTTCGGCGCCGAGCGATAGGACCACAATCTCGCTGCGGCCTTGTTCGATCACCTCGCACGCCGCATTTTCCTGTTCGCGTTCGGTGCGGATTAGCCGTCCTACCAGGTCTTCCAGCTCGCGCAGGCTCGGCTTCAGCATATAGACGCCCCCGGCCATCCGGAGCGCCGCGCCAGAGGTATCGAGAACCAGCCGCTTGCCCAGCGACTTGGCGAGAGCCGCTACCTGCGCATAAAAATCGTCGGGCACGCCAAGCGGCAGACTGCCGCTGGCGACAATATAGCTCGCATCAGCCGCCCGCAGCGCCAATTGGTCGAGACAACGCCGCCGGTCTCTCTCGGAGATTTCGGGTCCGGGGAGGATGAAGCGAAACTGGTTGCCGCTCGCGCGCTCCTCGATCGCGAGGCTTTCCCGGGTGAACCCGGCAATGCCGATGGCGTCGTAGCTGACGCCTTCCTCGTCCAACAGATGTCGGATCATTTCGCCCGCCGCACCTCCGGCGGGGAAGATCGCGACGGCATCGCCGCCCAAGGTATGCACCGCCCGCGCGACATTGATCCCGCCGCCTCCGGGATCATAACGAGGTGCGGCGCAGCGAAGCTTATGGGTCGGCTCGACCCGATCCGTCGACGTCGCGATGTCGAGCGCCGGGTTCATCGTCAATGTAACGATCGCCTGCATCGGAGGCCCCTACTGCGCGGCAATCGGGTGACTCGCCGTAGCCTGCTCCGCCTCGTGCACGACAGTGATGGTGCGCAACAGGCTCGCCGCAGTGACGCTGATCGAGTTGATCCCGAGGCCGGCGAGAAACTGGGCGATCTCCGGGTAATTCGCCGGCGCCTCGCCGCAAATCCCGACGTGACGATGGTTGCGCTTGGCGCCGGTGACCGCGAGCCGCAGCATTTCGAGCATGCCGGGGTCGCGCTCGTCGAAGTCGAAGGCGACGATCTCCGAATTGCGGTCGACGCCCAGGGTCAATTGCGTCAGATCATTGGAGCCGATCGAGAAACCGTCGAACAACTGCGCAAACGCATCGATTTGGATCACATTGTTGGGGATCTCGCACATCACGTAGATCTCGAGCCCGTTATCCCCCTGTTTCAGTCCATGCCGCGCCATTGCATCGATCACTTGCTTCGCCTCGGTGACCCGGCGGCAGAACGGCACCATCACGAGAAGGTTGGTCAGCCCCATCTCGTTGCGAACCCGGGCCAGTGCCGCGCATTCGAGGGCAAACCCGTCAGCATAGGCTGGGTGCGCATAGCGCGAGGCGCCGCGGAAGCCGAGCATCGGGTTGTCCTCCTTTGGCTCGAACCCGGCGCCGCCGATCAGACTGGCATATTCGTTGGTCTTGAAGTCGGACAGCCGCACGATGACCGGCTTCGGGTAAAACGCGGCGGCGATCGTGCCGATGCCCTCCGACAGCTTTTGGACAAAATAATCGGTGGGCTTGGCATAGTTTCGCACCAGCTTGGCGATCGCGGCGCGCGCCGTCTTGGAGGCGACCTTGTCCGGCGAGACAAGCGCCATTGGATGGACGCCGATGTGCTCGCTGACGATGAATTCCATCCGCAACAACCCAACCCCGTCATTGGGCAGCATTGCCGTGTGAAAGGCGAGTTCGGGATTGGCCAAATTCACCATGATTGCGGTCCGCGGCCGGGGTAATGTGTCGGCCGGCACCCGGGTCACTTCGAACGGCAGCTTGCCGTCATAGACCTTGCCGGTTTCCCCCTCGGCGCAGCTGACCGTCACCGCTCGTCCGGTCGCGAGCCGCTCGGTCGCCCCTTCGGCGCCAACCACCGCCGGCACGCCAAGCTCGCGGGCGACGATCGCAGCATGGCAAGTGCGTCCGCCGTGGCTGGTGACGATCGCGGCGGCGGTCTTCATCACCGGCTCCCAATCCGGGGTCGTCGACTCGGCGACGAGCACCTCTCCCGGCTGGAAGGCGGCAAGGCCGTGCGCGTCGGTGATCAGCCGAACCGCGCCGCAGGCAATCTTCTCGCCGACGGCGCGGCCGGTCGCCAGCACCGGGGCGTCGCCCTTCAGTGCATAGGTTTCGAAGTCGCCCGCAGCGTGCCGCGAGGCGACTGTCTCGGGGCGGGCCTGGACGATGTAGAGCTTGCCGTCCTCGCCGTCCTTGGCCCATTCGATGTCCATCGGCGTCGGCTGGCCGGCCAGTTTTGAATAGTGGTCCTCGATGCGGATCGCATAATCCGCGAGTTCCAGCACCTCACCGTCCCGAAGGCAAAAGCGTTCGCGTTCGGCCCGGTGCGTTGGCACGTTGCGGGTGGTCGCGTCGCCCTTGCCGCGCGCATAAACGAGCCTCAGTTCCTTGCCGCCGAGCGATCGGCTCAGCACAGCGCGGTGTCCCTGACGATAAGTTGGCTTGTGGACGTAGAACTCGTCCGGATCGACCTTACCCTGGACGATATTCTCGCCAAGACCCCAGGATCCGGTGATAAAGACCACATCGCGGAAACCGGATTCGGTGTCGAGCGTGAAGATCACGCCGCTTGCCGCGAGATCGGAGCGGACCATCTTCATGACGCCGACCGACAGTGCGACCTTGAAGTGGTCAAAGCCGTTATCGAGGCGATAGACGATGGCACGGTCGGTAAAGATCGAGGCGAAGCAGCGCTGGCAGGCCTCGACCACCTCGTCTTCGCCGCGCACATTCAAAAAGCTCTCGTGCTGCCCGGCAAAGCTCGCGGTCGGCAGGTCTTCGGCTGTCGCCGAGCTGCGCACTGCGACCGCCGCGTTGGCGCCGCACTTTTTTTCGAGCGCGCGGTAGGCCGCGGCGATCTCGCTGTGGAGATGGGCCGTGCCGGTCGCCTTGTAGACCAGCTCGCGAGAGGCGGCGGCACGCTCGCCGAGCAGCGCCACGTCATGATGGTCGAAGCCCGACAACAGCCGGCGCAGCTCGCCCTCGATCCCGGCCTCGGCGAGCGCATCACGATAGGCCTGCGCCGTCAACGCAAAGCCCTCAGGCACCCGCCCACCCAGCAGCGAATGAAGTTCCCCAAGCGACGCAGTCTTGCCGCCTACTAAAGGGACGTCCTTCAGCCTTAGATCGCTGAACCAGCGGACATAAGATTGAGCCGACATTGGATCCACTCCATCGTGAGTGGGTATGGTGCGCCGCGATAAAGTCATCCGCATTGATCTGGAACAAATCTTTCCGCGGCAGCGACGGCTTGCTTCCCTGCTCCGCAGGTCAGTGGGATGCCAGCGTCACGCGTAATTTCTTATTTGCGGTACAATGGCGAAATAAGCGAAGCGGTACCGATGAGCGGGGATGACAATGCCGCAGAGCCTCTCGCCAAGCGGCCTGCAGCAATTGGCTGCTCATTGCTACGCAGCAACCAGACCGAGCGCCCCGCCTACTCGCCTCAATCGAGTTCGATGCTTTCGAGCCGGAGGTGTTGGGCGTTCGGATCATGCGGGTCGTCGGAAATTTCGATCTCGAGCGCTGCGGCCGCGGCGGGGGTACCGGCCGCGGCGATCGCGAAGTGATCGCGAAAATGTTTGGCTGATAGGTGGCTCAGCGCGCCCAACCAGACCTTCGCCGCCACAATACGGTGCACGCTAGCGGCGTTCGCCAGCTGATTTATCCGTCCGACGACATCCCGGACTAGGGCGGTCTCATGCATCGATCACGCCTTATGCTATTGATGTGTCCGCGAGAAGGCAGTGAGATCCGCCAGGATCAGTTCCGCGACTTGATTGACAGCGTCGGCGACCGCCGGCGACAGCGGCGCGCCGGTTTCAAAGCTTTTGCTCTCGACCAGGTAGAGCACGAGATTGGCGGGCAACCGCCCCAGATTGCGGGCGAGCTCGACTGTTTCGGCGAGACCGAAGGCATGGCTCGAGGTTTGCGGCCAACCGAGCGGGAGGGAACCCGCCGCGAGATCGAGCCGGTGGACGCGACCGGGCTCATTGATCGCCATCGCGGCGTCGACGAGGATAACGGCGCCGCACCCATCCCACTCGTCGATCTGCGCGAGCGGATCGCCGTTGCGCGCGAGCAGGCGCACTCCATCAGGTATGCGCCCGCGTAGCCGTCCAATCACCGCTGCGGAGAGGCCGTCATCGCCGCGGTCGGGGTTGCCGATCCCGACCACCAGCACCTGCGTTCGGCCTTGCGCCCTCATTTCCGGTGCACCCGCAATGTCAGAAAATGCGCCGCGCACGAAATGCACGGATCGTGGTTGCGGATGCTCTGCTCGCAATGAGCCTTCAGTGTGTCTTCGTCGCAATCGAGATTGGCAGCCGCTACCGCACGCAGATCCTCTTCGATAATCCCTTGATTTTGCGAGGTTGGCGGCACGAGCCGGGCATCGAGAACCGTCCCTGCCGGATCGAGCCGATAAAAATGATAGAGCAGCCCGCGAGGCGCTTCGGTGCAAGCATGGCCGACTGCAGCGCGCGGCTCGGCGGCGACAAAGGGCTGTGCCGGGGGTTCGTATTCCGCGATCAGATCAAGCGCGTCGCCACAAGCATAAACGATCTCGATGGCGCGCACGAGGACGCTGCGGAACGGGTTACGACAGATAGGTTCGAGACCGGCCTCCTGTGCGAGGGCGCGTATCTCGGCTGGCACCCGATCGTGGTTTAATGCATACCGCGCCATTGGTCCGACAAGATAAGCGCCACGGCGCTTCAATTCCGAATGAAGTGCCGTCGAATGCGGCACCTGTCGCTCCAAGAATTCGGTTTCGTAGTCGGCGGCGGCGATGTCGAGACCGGCGGAAGAGACGATTCTGCCAGCGTTCATCGGGTACTCGTCGGGATGCCGCAGCGCGACGAATTCGTAATCGCGGGTGACATCGGGGAACGGGAAGCTCGCCGCCCAGCGCAATGTGTCTATTGCAAAGTCGCGGGCGCGTTTCAGGGATTCGACAATCGGAGCGAATTCGCCGCGGCTGGGAATTCGATAGAAACCGCCGACCCGGACGTTTATCGGATGTATTTCGCGGCCACCCAATAAGCGCAATAATTCGTTGCCTGCCTTTTTCAGCGCCAGTCCACGCTCTACTGCCCCTTGATGGTCTTTCGCCATCGCAATCGCATCGGGATAGCCTAGGAAATCGGGCGCGTGCAGCATGACGATGTGCAATGCATGGCTCTCAATCCATTCGCCGCAATAGAGCAGCCGGCGCAAAGCGCGGATCGGCGCTTCGACCTCGATACCCAATGCGTTCTCGATCGCGTGCACCGCGCTCATCTGGTACGCGATCGGGCAAATTCCGCAAACCCGCGCGACGATGTCGAGGACCTCGCTAAATCCGCGACCGCGCAGCAGGGCTTCGAAAAACCGCGGCGGCTCGAAGATGCTGAGGCGAGCAGCCTCAACTCTCCCGTCTCGGATCTCGAGGTCGAGCGAGCTTTCGCCCTCGACCCGGGCGATATAGTCGACTCGCAATGTTTTAGTCGCCATGAGCCTCCGCTTCCTTACGAAACGCCTCGGCGCCCGCGTTGAAGGTTTGGAACAACCGGGCGATATCGCGCGGCGCCATAGCGAGTTCGGCGAATTCGCAGGCGAGCGGGGCCGTATTGGCGCCGTCGACCGGTCCAAAGCAGCCATAGCAGCCGCGATGATAAGACGGGCAAAGTGCTCCGCAACCGGCATGGGTGACAGGACCGAGACAGGGTGTTCTCTCGGCGACCATGACACAGACATTGCCTCGCGCCTTGCACTCCATACAGACGCTGTGATTGGCGATGCCCGGTTTGCGCCCGACGAGAAACGCCTTGATCACTTCGAGCAGCTGGCGCTTGTCGATCGGGCAGCCGCGCAGTTCGAAGTCCACCGGGACATGGGCGCTGATCGGGGTCGAGGTTGCGAGTGTCTTCAAATATTCGGGATGTGGATAGACATAAGCGGCAAATTCCGTGACGTCGGCGAAATTACGCAATGCCTGGATCC
Source organism: uncultured Alphaproteobacteria bacterium (assembly GCA_963777435.1). Taxonomy (GTDB): domain Bacteria; phylum Pseudomonadota; class Alphaproteobacteria; order ATCC43930; family CGMCC-115725; genus AP-15. The sequence goes on along the minus strand of CAVZQT010000001.1, from coordinate 366,858 downwards.
CGCCGGCAGTGGCGCAGGCACCGATCGTGACGAGTTTTTTCGAGAGGCGGCGCACGCGGCGGATGCGCTCGGCATCGCCGGGGGTCGTGATCGAGCCTTCAACCAGCGAGAGATCGTAGGGCCCGCGCATCATCCGGCGTGACGCCTCGGGGAAATAGGCTATGTCAAGCTGTTCGGCGAGTGCCAGAAGTTCGTCCTCGCAATCGAGCAGGGTCAATTGGCAGCCGTCGCAAGACGCAAATTTCCATACCGCCAGGCGCGGCTTTTCCGGCGACGCCATGTCAGATCTCGCGAATGTTAAAGATCGGGGCCACTCGATCAAACCGAAAAACCGGCCCATCGCGGCAGACAAAAGCGGCGCCGAATTGGCAATGCCCGCACAGACCAACCGCACATTTCATGTTGCGCTCCATCGACAGATAAATCTGGTCGGTGCGCAGACCGCGCTGGCGCAGCGCATCGATCGTGAAGCGCATCATGATTTCCGGCCCGCACACGAAGGCCACGGCATGCTCGGGATCGACTGGAACTCGCGAAATGAGCGCCGGGACCACACCGACATTGCCGCGCCAATCGGCCGCCGCATGATCAACCGTGACCGTGACATCGACATCGAGGCGCCGTCGCCACATTTCGAGCTCGCGCCGAAACAGGATGTCACCGGGGCTGCGGGTGCCATAAAGCACGACAACCCGGCCGTACCGTTCGCGGTGGGCGAGCACGGCATAGATCGCGGGCCGCAGCGGCGCCAGCCCGAGCCCGCCGGCGACGATCACGATATCGCCGCTTTCGCTCTCCGTGACCGGCCAAGCCGAGCCATAGGGGCCGCGAACCCCGATCGACATGCCGGCGCGCAACCGGGTCAGAGCAGCGCTGACCGACCCAACGGCTCGCACTGTGTGCACAAGGCAGTTCACATTTCCGGGATCGCCGCTGAGGCTGATCGCGACCTCGCCGAGACCGAAAGCATACACCATGTTGAACTGGCCGGCGGCAAAGGAGAAAGCCGCTGGGGGCGCCAGCTCGATCGTCACCACGCCCGGAGCTTCACGGCGGGTCCGGGTAATCGGGAACGGCTGTGGGACGAGGCAGTCGCCGGCTCCGTGCGCCAGCGGTGTATCAGGGAATGTCAAGCGGCCGAGTTCCCATAAATGTCGAGCGCCTGCAGCCGGGCGGCATGCAGTTTTTCGCCAACCGCACCGACAAACCGCTTCATCAGCTCATAACCGAGATCGTGATCGGCCTCACACTTGTCTCGCAGGCACTTGGCATTGACCCCGAGGAGCCGGGTAAGCTCGAGCGCACGGGCGTCAAACGCCCGGCGATAAGGCGGCACCAGCCATGAGCCATCGAGGACTTCGCCTTCGCGCAACGTCGCGACGATGATCGGCTGCCGGCCTGGCGCGTGCAGTTCGAGCGCCACAGCGCCATGGCGAACCAGATAAAACTCGTCCGACGGTTCGCCTTCGCGAGCCACGTATTCCCCAGCCGCGACCCGCAGGTTCCGCGCGCATCCCGAAATCGCCTCAGCGAATGCCGTGCCGAGATCGGCAAAGAAGGGGTGCTCGAGGACAATCCGCTCAAGACCTGCCATCGCCATCGCTCCGTGCCGCAATTGCGGCGTCCCTGATCCCCGACGCCACCTCAGTAATGTCGATCCCAACCGGACACCATGTAATACAGCGGCCGCAGCCGACACAGCCCGAGCTGCCAAACTGATCGAACCAGTGCGCCAATTTATGCGTGAGCCATTGGCGATAGCGCGCCCGGTTCGATTGCCTCACGCTGCCGCCATGGATGTAAGAAAAATCGAGCGTAAAGCAGGAATCCCAACGCCGTGCACGCTCCGCCACGGTACCGGTGAGATCCGTGGTGTCGTCGAGCGTGGTGCAGAAACAGGTCGGGCAGACCATTGTGCAGTTGGCACAAGCGAGGCAGCGCGCCGCAACCTCGTCCCAGCGCGGATGCTCCGGATTGTTCTGCAATGCCTCTTTGAGCCCGTTAGTGTTGAGGGTGCGGCCCATCGAGTTGCGGGTTCGAGCAATGACCCGTTCGGCCGCTTCAATCTCGACTGTCGTCGCGTTTCGCTGCGGCAAGCTCGCGGCCATTTCTGCCCCTATTGGGCTGCCAATTTCCAGCAGAAACGAGTGACCTCCATCGTCGAGCAATTCGGTCAGTGCAAGATCAAAGCTCGCCGTGACCTCAGGACCGGTTTCCATTGAGGCGCAGAAGCAGGTTCCGCCGGCTTTGCTGCAATTGACCGCCACAATAAAAGCTTGCTCGCGGCGCAATTGGTAACGTCGATCGAGATAGGGGCCTTCGACAAACACCCGGTCGTGGATCGCGATGGCGTGCAGTTCGCACGCGCGGACGCCGATAAACGCGAGCGGTTCGGGGGCCGGTTCACTGGCCCTCACGGCAAACCCATTGCCCTCGCGGCGCGCATGCCACAGCTTTTCGACTGGTGGATGCAGAAGCTGCTTCCACGAATGCGGCCCGACGGCGTAGCCAAAGACCGCGTCGTCCTGGCGCCGTTCAAGCTTGTATGCCCCGGCCTCTTGCCGATCGGTCCACCCGATCGGTAGCTCTTCAAGACGCGTGACGGTGTCGTAGACGATTGCCCCGTTGCGCTTGGTCGGAGCGATCACTCGGTAACCGCAGTTGACGAGCGAAGCGATCAGCTGCTGCAGTGCCTCGCCATTGATGACCAGTTTCATTTCGGGGATCAGGCCAGAACTCCGGCCAGAACTGGCGTCACTCACGGCGGCAACTGCCGCTCAAGCTGGTCGACATCAGTGCGCGAGCACAGTCTTGCCGCCCACTGAGGGATGTCCGTCAGCATGAGAGCGCTAAACCAGCGGACATCAGATCGTGACGACATCGAATTCACTCCATCGCGAGACGCGCCTTATGCGCTTCGACAAAGTGATCCGCGTTGATCCAGATCAAACCTTTCGCGGCAATGACGGCCTAACTTTTCTGAGGTTCCGCAACAGAGCAATGCGCGGACATCGCGTGAAGGCCAAACCAAACGACATGACACCGATCGTGGATCTGACCCGAGAGAAGGGGACAGGTCCTATTCGAACCCAACGCCCAATTTACGTCGACCTGCTGCCGCCCTGCAACAACGCGTGTCCGGCCGGCGAGAACATCCAGGCCTGGCTCGCCTTGGCGCAAGCCGGAAAATATCGCGACGCCTGGGAGGTGTTGGTTCGCGACAATCCAATGCCTGCCGTGCACGGCCGCGTCTGCTATCACCCGTGCGAAAGCGCTTGCAACCGCAAAGACCTCGACACAGCGGTCAGCATTCATGCGGTCGAGCGCTTTCTCGGTGATCTGGCCTCCGGGGAAGGATGGGCCTTCAAGACCGAGGCGCCGCCCAGCGGCAAACGGGTGCTCGTCGTGGGCGCCGGACCTAGCGGGCTTTCCGCCGCTTATCACCTCGCTCGCCTGGGTCACACCGTCGAAATTCACGAAGCCGGGCCGCTGCCTGGCGGCATGATGCAATTTGGCATTCCGGCTTTTCGTCTGCCGCGAGAGGAATTGCTGAAGGAGGTCCGTCGGATCGAGACCATGGGCGTCAAGATCGTTCTCGAGCGGAAGGTGGAGAATGTACTCACCGAAAAATCGGCGGGACGGTTTGACGCCGTTTTCATCGCCATTGGCGCCCATATCGGCAAGCATGTCGACATCCCGGCCCGCGATGCGGTGCGAGTGCTCGACGCCATCTCGTTCCTGAGCGATGCGAAGACCAGCCAGCCGCCGCGCCTTGGTCGCAGGGTCGTCATCTATGGTGGCGGCAATACCGCCATGGATGCGGCGCGCACGGCCAGGCGTCTCGGCGCCGACGAGGCGCTGATCGTCTACCGTCGTGACCGCGCGCACATGCCTGCGCAGGGTTTCGAGGCCGACGAGGCGCTCGAGGAAGGCGTCAAGATCAAGTGGCTGACAAGCATCAAGGCGATCGACGGATCGGACGTCACGGTCGAAATGATGGAGCTCGACGATCAGGGCCGGCCAAGGCCGACCGGGCGGTTCGAAACCCTTTCGACCGATGCGGTCGTGCTCGCGCTCGGCCAGGAAACCGACAGCGGCTTCCTCCGCAAGGTCCCGGGGATCGAATTTCAAGCGGATGGGACGGTCATTGTCGCTCCGAACATGATGACCGGACATCCGGGCATCTTTGCGGGCGGCGACATGGTGCCGAGCGAGCGCACGGTTACCGTCGCCGTCGGGCACGGCAAGCAGGCCGCGCGTCACATCGATGCCTGGCTCCGCGGCGGCGCCTACGCCAAGCCCGCGAAGCACTCCGTGGTCGGTTTTGCGATGCTCAACCTGCCGATCTATGCCGATGCCGAGCCGTCGCGGCAGCGGGAGCTGTCGCCCGAAGCGCGCATCGGTGGATTTGACGAAGTGCTCGTCGGGGCTCAGCCAGCAGGAGGCGATCCATGAAGCCAAGCGGTGCCTGTCCTGCGGCAACTGCTTTGAATGCGACAATTGCTACGCCGCCTGCCCGGAAGACGCGATCACCAAGCTCGGCCCGGGCCAATACTACCGTTACGACTACACCAAATGCACAGGCTGCGCCGTCTGTTTCGAGCAATGCCCGTGCCATGCCATTGATATGATCGCCGAGCCAGGCTGATCGGCTGATTGCAAGGACGCAGGGAAAGGATCTGCCCCAATGGGCGCTCGGACGATAATGGACGGAAACACGGCGGTCGCCCATGTCGCCTACCGTGTCAATGAGGTCTGCGCAATCTATCCGATCACGCCGTCATCGACCATGGCCGAGCTCGCCGACCAATGGGCTGCCGAAGGGGTGAAGAACATCTGGGGCAATGTCCCGGTCGTGCAGGAGATGCAAAGCGAAGGGGGTGCAGCGGGAGCAGTGCACGGCGCGCTGCAATCAGGCGCGCTGACCACCACCTTCACCGCTTCGCAGGGTCTCCTGCTGATGCTGCCGAACATGTTCAAGATCGCGGGTGAATTGACCGCGACGGTCTTTCATGTGGCGGCGCGCTCAGTCGCCACTTCGGCCCTGTCGATCTTTGGCGACCACTCCGACGTCATGACCGTAAGGACGACCGGCTTCGCCCTGCTCTCGTCGGGCTCGGTACAGGAGGCGCATGACGCGGCCTTGATTGCCCAGGCCTCCACCTTGCAGGCACGCGTCCCCTTCCTGCATTTTTTCGACGGGTTTCGCACCTCGCACGAGATCAATACGCTGAACCTGCTGAGCGACGCCGACATCCGCGCCATGATCAGCGACAATCTGGTGCGCGCCCATCGGGCTCGAGCGCTTAATCCGGAAAATCCATTCGTCCGCGGGACCGCGCACAACCCCGACACGTTTTTCCAGACGCGTGAGGCGGTCAACCCATTCTACGCCGAGGTGCCGTTCATCGTGCAGTCGACGATGGATGCGTTCGCACGACTTACCGGACGGCAATACCATCTCTTCGATTACGAAGGGCCGGCGGATGCCGAGCGTGTAATAATCTTGATGGGGTCGGGAGCCGACACCGCCCGCGCGACCGCAGACGCACTCCGCCGGGCCGGCGCAAAGGTCGGCGTCCTCCAGGTTCGGCTCTATCGCCCGTTCTCCGCGGAGCACTTTCTCGCAGCGCTGCCCGAGAGCTGCCGGGCGATCGCGGTGCTCGAGCAGACAAAGGAGCCGGGAGCTACCGGGGAACCGCTCTATCTCGATGTGGTGGCCACGCTGGCGCAGGCAGCGGCGCGGGGTGAGCGGAAGGGCATGCCGCGCGTGATCGGCGGCCGCTATGGCCTTTCGTCGAAGGATTTTACGCCGGCCATGGCCAAGGCCGTGTTCGACGAGCTCAAAAAACCCGACCCAAAGAACAGCTTCACAGTGGGCATCATCGACGATGTGTCCCACACCAGCCTCGAGGTCGATCCTGCGTTCTCGGTCGAAGCGCCCTCGGTTACGCGGGCCGTATTTTACGGCCTTGGCGCCGACGGCACCGTCGGTGCCAACAAGAACAGCGCGAAGATCATCGCGGAGGATGCCGGACTCTACACGCAAGCCTACTTCGTCTACGACTCGCACAAATCGGGCGCTCAGACAGTGTCGCATCTGCGCTTTGGGCCGGAGCCGATCCGCGCACCTTATCTGATCGCCTCGGCCGGCTTTGTCGCCTGTCATGTGTTCGGGTTCCTGATGCGCCAGGATGTATTGCGACTGGCGGCGCCGGGTGGCGTTTTCCTCCTCAACAGTCCGTACCCCGCGGACGCGGTGTGGGATCACCTGCCACGGTCCGTACAACAGCAGATCATCGACAAGCGACTGCGGTTCTTTGTCATCGACGCGTCCAGAGTTGCACGCGACGTCGGTCTCGGCGTGCGCACCAACACAGTATTGCAGACCTGTTTCTTCGCAATCTCCGGCGTGCTGCCGCGCGAGAATGCGATACAGCACATCAAGGAAGCGATCCGTAAGACCTATGCCGGCAAGGGCGGGGCTGTTGTTCGCAAGAATTACGCGGCGGTCGACGCGACGCTCGCACAACTGCAAGAGGTCCAGGTTCCGCCAGCCGCGACGAACGTCATCGATCGGCCACCGATCGTACCCGACGACGCGCCGGACTTTGTGCGCAGGGTGACCGCCACGATGATGGTGGGGCGTGGCGACGAGATTCCGGTAAGTCTGCTGCCCAGCGACGGCACCTTCCCTTCGGGCACGGCGGCTTGGGAAAAGCGCAACATCTCTGACATCACCGCCGTATGGGAGCCGGAATTGTGCATCCAGTGCGGCCAATGCGCTTTCGTTTGTCCGCATAGTGTCATTCGCGCCAAATATTTTCACGAGGACAAACTCGCGGGGGCGCCTGCCTCGTTCAAATCCGCGCCTGTCAACGCCCGCGGCTTTCCGGAAGCACGTTTTACACTGCAGTTCTATGCGGAGGACTGCACGGGATGCGGCCTCTGCGTCGAGGCCTGCCCGGCGGTCAACCCTCGCGAAGCCGGCGTGAAAGCCGTCAACATGGCCGAGAAGGCGCCTCTTCTCGACGCCGAGCGGAGCAATATTGCGTTCTTCGAGCAATTGCCGGTGAACGACCGTGCCCGCGTCGACTTCGCGAATGTCCGGGGTGTACAGTTTCTCGAGCCGCTGTTCGAATTTTCGGGCGCCTGCGCGGGCTGCGGCGAGACGCCGTACCTCAAGCTGCTGTCGCAATTGTTTGGCGACCGGCTTCAGATCGCCAATGCCACCGGCTGCTCTTCGATCTATGGTGCGAACCTACCGGTCACTCCCTGGGCCAAGAATCGAGAGGGGCGAGGCCCGGCATGGTCGAACTCTCTGTTTGAGGACAATGCGGAGTTCGGGCTGGGGTTCCGGCTTGCTGCCGATAAGCATCTCGATCTCGCGCGCGCCGTGCTCCGACGGCTCGCTCCGGAGATTGGCCAGGATCTTGCGGAGGCGATCTTGAGCGCCTCGCAGATACTTGAGTCCGAAATCCGTGGCCAGCGCGTCCGTATTGCCGAGCTCAAGACGAAGCTACTGAACATCGATAACGAGTCAGCACGCGATCTTCTTTCAGTGGTTGACCATTTGGTGCGGCGAAGCATCTGGATCGTCGGTGGCGACGGTTGGGCCTACGACATCGGTTATGGCGGCCTCGATCACGTTCTCTCTACGGGCCGGGACGTCAACCTTCTCGTGCTCGATACTGAAGTGTACTCCAATACCGGGGGCCAGGCGTCTAAGGCAACACCGTTGGGTGCGGTCGCAAAGTTCGCCGCTGCTGGCAAGCGCGTCGCCCGCAAGGATCTGGCGCTGCAGGCGATCGCCTACGGCAATGTTTATGTCGCGCAAGTCGCGATGGGCGCCAATGCGCAGCAAACCCTCCAGGTCTTCCGCGAGGCAGAAGCCTATGACGGCCCGTCTCTGATCCTGGCCTACAGCCACTGCATCGCCCATGGCATCGATATGCGATACGGCATGAAGCAGCAGGACCTCGCCGTGGCGAGCGGGTATTGGCCGCTTTTTCGTTTCAACCCGGCAATGCGGACCATTGGTGAAAATCCGTTCCGCCTGGATTTGCCGCGCCCCACCGTTGCGTTCAAGGATTACGCCTATAACGAGGTTCGCTACACCGCGCTGACTAAAGCGAAACCCCATGATGCTGAGGCATTGCTCGCGATGGCACAGGCAGTGGTTACGGAGAAGTACCGGCAGTACGAAGACCTTGCTGCACGCGACGGCAGCCGGTTCCATCCCAATGCTGAACATAAAAGCCCACAGGAACAATCCATAACCGCTGGTTCTGCAGAGCCAATAAAGCCCAAGCGCAATGGAACCGATGATCCTGAATTACTCGGGGTTTTACCGACGCGAAGTCAGCAAGCGGGAGCACTAATTCCACGGCACTAGAAACCGCTTTGCGGGATTGCATCACATGAATTTAGCGACGCGCTATATGGGGCTTGAGCTCAAGAATCCACTCGTCGCGTCAGCCTCGCCCCTCACTGGAGAACTCGGCAATATCCGCCAGCTCGAGGATTCGGGTGCCGCCGCAATAGTCCTGCCTTCGATCTTTGAAGAGCAGATCGAGGCGGAGACCCAGCGCTACGATCATCTCACCAGCGTCGGAAGCGACAGTTCTCCCGAAGCGCTGAGCTATTTCCCTGAACCAGCCAACTATCGAATTGGGCCGGATCACTATCTCGACCTTATCGACCGTGCGGTCGAGGCGGTCGGCATTCCGATAATCGCCAGCCTGAACGCCACCACCGACGGAGGTTGGATCGAATACGCGAAGCAGATCGAAGAGGCCGGCGCCAACGGGATTGAACTCAATGTGTATTTCATTCCGTCCGACCTCTCCTTAACGGGTCGCGAGGTCGAGCAGCGCTACCTCGACATCCTTTGCGCTGTGACGGCCGTTGTCGACATCCCAGTTGCGTTAAAGCTTAGTCCATATTTTAGCGCGGTTGGGCATATGGCAAAGGAGTTCGACCGCGCTGGCGCTTCTGCGCTTGTCCTGTTCAACCGCTTCTACCAGCCGGATATCGATCTGTCACAATTGCAACTTCGCAACGATCTGCAACTGAGTGAGCGCAATGAGATCCGACTGCCGATGTTGTGGATCGCTCTTCTATCGGACCGTATCGGCGCTTCGCTTGCTGCGAGCACCGGAGTAGAGAGTTCCGAAGAGGTATTGAAATACCTTCTGGCGGGCGCCGATGTTGTAATGACCACCTCGGCTCTCCTAAGACATGGCGTGCGATACATGGAAAGCCTTCTCGTCGGCCTCAAATCTTGGCTGGCGGCCCGCGAGATCGACTCGCTAGACCAAATTCGCGGTGCGTTGAGCCGCAACCGGGTTCCAAACCCGGATATCTTTGAGCGCGCGAACTACATCAAAACCCTGGAAGGATGGGTCGGGCGATAAGTCCAACCGCGATCGGCCACCGAGGGATAACGGTTCAGAGGCCCGCGAGCTCGCCCCAGCGAGAGCAGCGAGAGGTTTACGCTGCGGCCGGCTTGTTGCCTGGCTCGGGGGCCCATGGGCAAGCTCGAGGACATTGGGATCGCAGCGTTTCAGCTCGATCACGGGGCAGAGCGGCAATCAGTTCGCACAACCAGTGCGGCGATGGAGCGAGGCGCCACGCGGTATTGGGTCCCCAGCACCGGCGGGGCGGTAGGCGGATCATTGATGTCCTCGGGCGAAGCCAGCGATGTGTCGATCCATCGCTGCCAACCGGCCATCGCCCCGGTGGGTGCGGCTGGCAGGTCGAAATCTAGTGCCTCCCAATAGGCGTTGAACATCACGTGCAGCCAGAATGGCAGATCGCGCGGGGCAGAGCGAACGGTGAAGGCAATACTATGCGAATTGTCGGCCCAATTCGGGCTGCCGAGCCGAACACCGTGCCACTCGATTTCGGCGTGGCTCAATAGCTCGTTGAGGCTCAGCGCGAAATCCTCCGCGTCGACCGCTCCCAACGCTCGCAGGCGGTCGGCGATCAGCTTCTGAACGAACCGATGGAGATCCCGATGCCGGTCGAGGAGCCTCCAGTCGAGCCAGCTAACGTCGTTGTCTTGGCAATACGCGTTGTTATTGCCGCGCTGCGATCGGCGCATTTCGTCGCCCATCGGCAACATCGGGGTGCCGACCGAAATCAGCAGCATGAAGAGGAAGTTCTTTATTTGGCGGCGGCGGAGGCCCTCGATGGCGGCATCCTCGGTCGGGCCCTCGATCCCACAATTCCAGGAGAGATTATTGTCCGATCCATCCCGGTTCCCTGCGCGATTATCTTCGTTGTGCTTGTTATTGTACGAAACCAGATCGTTCAGCGTAAAGCCGTCGTGACAGGTCACAAAATTGATGCTTTGCTCGGGCTCCCGTTCCTGATGCCCGAAGATGTCCGGGCTGCCCAGCACCCGCTGCGCCAGTGAGCGCACAGTACCCGCGTCCGATTTTACAAAGCCTCGGATATCATCGCGGAACCGGCCATTCCACTCCTTCCAGTTATCGCCGATAAAGGTCCCGACCTGGTAGAGACCGGCAGCGTCCCACGCCTCGGCAATCTGTTTGATGCCGGCGAGGATGGGATCTGACTCGATATCCCAGAGAACCGGGGGATTTTCGAGCGGCCGACCGGTTTCGTCCCGCGCCAGTATCGAGGCGAGGTCGAACCGGAACCCGTCGACATGCATCTGGGTGACCCAGTACCGTGCGCTGTCGAGAATCATGCGGCGCACGATCGACTGGTTCGCGTTTAGCGTATTTCCGGTGCCGCTGTAATTCGCATACTGCGCCCGGTCTTGATCCAGGATATAATAGATTTCGTTTGCCAAGCCGCGAAAGCTGACCGTCGGCCCCTCGGCATTCCCCTCTGCGGTGTGGTTATAAACGACGTCGAGGATCACCTCAATGCCGGCGCGGTGAAGCGCCTTAACCAGATCGCGGAACTCGTCGACGGGACCGAGCGGGTCCTTTCGTGAACTGTAGCCGGCGTGAGGAGCAAAAAAAGAGACCGGGGAATACCCCCAGTAGTTGACGAGACCTGGCGGACAGTCCTGACAGTCGAATTGAAATACCGGAAGCAGCTCGACGGCGGTGATGCCGAGATCCTGGAGGTAGGGGATCTTCTCGATCATCCCGGCGTAAGTGCCTCGCAGCTCCGCTGCGACCCCTGAGCTCGGATGCCGGGTGAAGCCGCCGACGTGCATCTCGTAGATCACAGTCGTGGCGAATGGCCGGCGCAATGGAACGTCACCCTCCCAATCGTAGAGATCGGGGTCGACCACCACACTCTTCATCGCGATCGCATCGCTCGCCCCGAATTGGCTGGACCTGTGGCGCGAATACCCGTCGGGCACGACAACGGCGCGTCCATACGGATCGAGGAGAACCTTGCTGGCATCAAAACGCAGACCACGGGCGGGGTCGAAAGGGCCGATGGCGCGATAGGCGTAGACCTGTCCAGGTCGGATTCCCGGTATGAAAACGTGCCAGTAGTGGTAGGTGCGATGCGTGCGAGGATCGAGCTCGATCACGCGCGTTGGGTGCTCGGTGGCGGGATCATCGAACAGCAGCAGCTCCACTCGGCTCGCCTGCCTTGAGAACACACTAAAGTTAACGCCGTCGCTGAGCACTGTGGCGCCCAGCGGGAAACTTCGACCCGTCTGATCTGCAGCTGTCCCTTTGCTGTTGATGCGCGCAGCCGACAGCACTTTTTGCCGGTGGTCAAGGACGCCGTCGCCGTTGACGGGCAGACCCTGATCGGTCAGAGGCATGACTGATCTCTGGCACTGACTGCGACAAATATCAACGGGCGGCCGCGACGAATATCAAGGTCCATTTGCACTGACATCCTGGCTCATATCTCGATTGCGCGCGCAGTCTGTCGCATGTCACCGGAACCGGCTTTAACCCCGGTTAGATCCGCAGACCGTTACCACGGCTACACTCTCCATCGCAGAATTCATCTGCCGCCTTTAATACAGATCAAAGTGCGGGTCGTTGGCCGGCCCTAGCCTTGGCGGAGGCTGATGCCGCTTCACCTCGCTGGATACGGGAAACAATTGACATTGCCCCCAAGAAATATCTCTACCCCGAACGGTGCGATAGGGGGATGCTGGCCTTGGCTGCGGACAGCAAGGCGAGGTGGACGCGATGATCGCCGTCATCGAGCTCTCTGCCAGCAGCGTATCGGATCGGCCAGAATGCACATTTCCAGCGCGGTTGTGCGAGCGGGATTTCCAATCAGATTTGATAGCGCGCGTAGAACCAGCGTCTGACGCCGTGAACGGCGCCGAGATAAACAGCGGTTACAAGCAACAGCGCGCCCAGCACGGTTGCGGGCAATGGCACGAACCCGAGCCAATGTGCAAGTGGGGAATAGGGGAGCGCGACCGCGACAGCGAAAGCCCCGAGCGTGCTCGCCACGAGCGCCGGATGTGGCCGATCCTGTAGCGGATGTGGGGTGCGAATCAGAAAGATCACCAGGATTTGCGTCGACAGCGACTCGACAAACCAGCCGGTCTGAAACAGCGCTTGATCGGCACTGAATACCCAGAGGAGCAGGCCGAAGGTAACGAAGTCGAATACCGAGCTTAGAGGCCCAAAGACAAGCATGAACTTGCGGACAGTATCGAGGTCCCAGCGACGCGGTCGCGCTATTGTGGCGTCGCTCACCCGGTCCAGCGGGATCGCCGTCTCGGAGAGGTCATAAAGCAGGTTGTTGAGCAGAATCTGCGTCGGCAGCATTGGCAGGAACGGCAGAAACAGCACACCGCCCGCCATCGAGAACATGTTCCCGAAATTGGAGCTGGTTCCCATCATCATGTACTTAAGTATATTGGCGAAGGTTCGCCGGCCTTCACGCACGCCATCGGCCAGCACGCCAAGATCCTTGCGCAGCAGGATCATAGCGGCTGCCTCTTTGGCAACATCGACCGCCGTGTCCACGGAAAATCCGACATCGGCGGCGTGCAACGGTGGTGCATCGTTGATCCCGTCGCCCAGGTAACCGACGACATGCCCCTTGTGCCGCAAGGCCGAAATGACCCGCGACTTCTGCGGCGGGGTCACGCGGCAGAACAAGGTCGTCTCGTCCACCCTGGCGCCGAGCGCCTCGTCGGTTAGCTCGGCGACCTCTGGTCCGGTCAGCGTCCCGGTGATCTCCAGGCCGAGCTCGCCACAGACATGTCGGGTGACGAGCTCATTGTCGCCGGTCACCACCTTGACGGTGACGCCGAGATCGGCGAGCGAGGTCAGCGCCTCCCGCGCACCTGTCTTGGGCGGATCGAGAAAGGCCAGAAATCCAGCGAAAGTCAGGTCCGCTTCATCTGGGACACTGGCATGCTGCCGAGCCGCCTCGACCTCCCGCCACGCGACCCCCAGAAGGCGATATCCCTCGGCGCTGAGCCGATTGAATGTTGCCTCCGCCGTCTTGCGTGCCTCCGCTTCGAGCGGGCGAGAAGGCGCTCCTTCCGCGTCGTAATATGCCGCCAATCGAAGCACGTCTTCTGGCGCTCCTTTGACAACGATCAGGCGCCGGCCGCCGCCCTCGACCAACACTGAAACGCGCCGCCGCTCAAAATCGAACGGCACTTCATCGATCTTGCGCCAATCAGACAAGTCGGCCTTCCCGGCCGCAAGGATAGCCTCGTCCAAGGGACTCTTAAGTCCGGTTTCGAATGCGGCGTTGAGCTGCGCCAGCTGCATCACGTTACTGCTGTCGCGCCCGCCAAGATCAACTTCCCGGACCAGCTGGATGCGCGCCTCGGTCAGTGTTCCGGTCTTGTCGCTGCAGAACACATCCATGCTGCCGAGATCGTTGATCGCCGACTGACGCTTGACGATCACCTGCTTCTGCGCCATGCGCAGCCCGCCATGTGCGAGAGTGACGGAGACGATCATCGGCAGGAGTTCCGGCGTCAATCCGACCGCCAGCGCCACCGCGAACAGGAAGGATTCGATCAGCGGACGATGGAACAGGAGATTGATCAGGACCACGAACAGAACGAGAAAGGCGGTCGCCTTTACGATCATCATCCCGAATTTTTGGATCCCGAGCGCGAAGGCGGTCGGCGGCGGCGGCTTCCTCAGCCCGCCCGCAATCGAGCCAAGTTGGGTTGCCCGCCCGGTCGCCACGACGAGGGCCTTGGCGGTCCCGCTCACCACCGAGCTTCCCATAAACAGGAGGTTGCTCGGAAATGCGGTATCGGGCACTTTCGTCGCACTCGCCGGTGTTATTTCCTTTTCGGCCGGATAGGCTTCGCCGGTCAGCAGCGCTTCGTCGACATACAGGTCGCGTAGCTCCACCAGGCGGGAATCAGCCGGGACGAGGTCGCCGGCCGCGAGGAGAATAATATCGCCCGGCACGATGCCGGTGGCGGCTACTTCGACGGGCTTTCCATCGCGCAGCGCGTTCGCGGTCAGCGACACTTGTGCGCGCAGGCTATCGGCAGCCTTTTGTGCCTGATATTCCTGGGTCATGTCGAGGAGTACCGACATCAACACGATGATCGCGATGATGACAAAGCTCGCAAGATCCCCTGTAAACGCGGACACTGCAGCTGCAAAGAGCAGGATCATGACGAGCGGATTGCCGAACCGTTCGAGGAAGGCGAACAGCAATCGCTTGGGCTTGGCTGCCTCGATCTGGTTCGGGCCAACCACCTTCAAGACGGCTTCTGCCTCGGATGCACTCAGTCCGGCAAGGCTGGAATTGAGAATATGCACGAGGTCGCCGAGCGGCAGCACCGCCGTTTTCGACGGTTCCAGAACCGCGTGCTCGGCTGGGCGGCTAGTCAGCCCTTCCTCGGCAAACCGCGGGCTCGTGGCGCTGGACCCGACGGGAACCGGTTGGTCCATCGTTCCTCCCTGGCTACTGCGCGGCTCTGGGTTATCCCGTACTGGTTGATCGATCGAGAACCCACAGCATAAAAGATAGGAGTACACTGATGAGGAGGGTGGTCACGATCGGGAAAGGCAGTGACCCCACCGCGTTCGATCACGATTTAGCCGGTCAGCCGTCCAAGTCCGAGCTTGTGAACTTACGACCCAAAAAACCTAATGATGACGAGCCCCACGGCGAGAGCGATCAGGCGGCGTCCGACCCTAACTAACCCGTCGGTGTGCCCTTTCTAGTGCGTGATGTGGCGGTTTCGAACCCGCGAGTTCAGACGCCGCGCGCACCAGCGCCAAGACCCGGTCGGCCCCGGGCGGCTTTTCCATCACAGCGAGTGCGCCGCCAGCCAGCGCCCGGTTGTGGATCTCCAGGTCGAGTTCGACCCGTCGGCGCCGAGCCCGCGGGCGCTCTTTGACCGATGCCGCGCGCAGCGCCGGTAACGACGACGACCTTGCGGCCGAGGTCCATGTCCAAACTCCAGGCCGCGGATCAGATCACTTGTTCGGTACGCGGGTCCATCAGGTGCATCTTGTTGAGATCGGCAACGAGCGACATCCGCTCGCCTGCGGCGCCGGCCGCGGACGGCTCGACGCGCCCGCACACCTCAACGCCATCGACGATGAAATAGACCATCGTCTCCATGCCCATTGGCTCGACCACGTCGAGCGGGACCGAGAACGGCACCGCTCCGGGCGGTGCGTCGCCGCGCGGCTCGGTGATGTGTTCCGGGCGCAGACCGAATAGGAGTTCATTGCCAACATACGGGCGGTAGCGCGCTTCATGGGTTGCCGGAACTGGGAAGGACAGCTCGTCCGAAAGGCGCACGGTCAAACCACTGCCATTCTGGATCAGTTGGCAGGGCAGCAGGTTCATCGTCGGTGAACCGATAAATCCGGCGACGAACTTGGTCTTAGGGTTATGGTAGACGTCGTAGGGTGTTCCGATCTGGTCTATACGGCCGGCATTCATGATGACGACGCGGTCGGCCAGCGTCATCGCTTCGATCTGATCGTGGGTCACGTAAACCGTCGTGGTCGTAACCTTTTGATGCACCTTTTTGATTTCAGTGCGCATCTGCACGCGCAATTTGGCATCGAGGTTTGACAAAGGTTCGTCAAACAGGAACACTTTGGGATTGCGGACGATCGCGCGACCCATCGCGACACGCTGCCGCTGACCACCCGAAAGCTGCTTTGGCCGCCGGTCGAGAAGACCTGTTATGTCGAGGATGCGGGCCGCCGCTTCGACGCGCTCTTTGATTTCGGCTTTCGGAAACTTCTTCAGCCGCAGGCCAAAGGACATGTTTTCGAACACCGTCATATGCGGGTAGAGCGCGTAGTTCTGAAAGACCATCGCAATGTCGCGATCCTTGGGCGGCACGTCGTTTACCAGCTGGTCGCCGATGTAAATTTCGCCGGCAGTCGCTTCTTCGAGCCCCGCGATCATCCGCAACGTCGTCGTCTTTCCGCAGCCCGAAGGACCGACAAGCACGATGAACTCACGGTCGGCGATGTCGAGATCGATGCCCTGCACCGCCGGGGTCTTATCGAACATCTTGACGATATTTCGCAGCGCAACCTGCGCCATGTGCCAGTCCTTCCCTGTTCGCCTGTTGTCGCACCTGCGTCAAGCCGGCGAATGTAGTAATCCATTGCGAAGGCTGAGATCAACAAGGGCGGTAAAATGACGCCCAGAACCTTGTTTTCAGCCTATCGCGGGCGCCAAAACCTCGCCAATCCGGCTGGTTACGTGCCGACATCCGCGAACTGGGCGGCCAAGCAGGTTGACCAGCCGGCATCGGCACCGGCTTGTCGCTCGGCTACCTGTTTGTCCTACTTTATTTCACCTTTGCGCCGGCGCGGTCACGCATCGTGACCTGTTGCTCGAAAACGCGGTCAAATTGCCGTTTCTGATGTCGAACTGCCGCCCGGCGGGCTGCTCGCCCAACTCGATCCCCGTTTTGGGACGAAGACCGGCTTCGAGCCGCGCGCCGGATAGGAGGCCGAAGTAGCTGCTGCCTTTCTCAACAGGGCGAGGTGCCTCGGCGCGAGCCGGCTGTCGGACGAGAGAAAACCACGCGGTTGCGAGAGATCTGCGACCGTGGGCACCGGCTTTCGTCGGTGATGCGCGACTATCGTTGAGCGCGTCAGAGTTCCGGGTCCGAAGCCCGAGGGTCACGCTTCGCGGTAGCCGCAGTCGATGATGCGGGCGGGGCCGTCGACGTCCGATTCGAGAACCCTGAGGCTCCACTCTCTGGCGCGGCCGCCGCTTTTGTGGAACTTTTCGTTGACTTCGGCGATCGCCATGTCTTTTGCTTGCTGGTCGTTTTCGGCGATCAAGGTCGCGTAATAGATTTCCTCGCCCAATGACCTGGTGCAGCTGAATTTGTTCATCTCGTCACCCTCGTTGTGCTCAGCCGATCGTATTGAACCAAGGGCGGGTGATCAACAAAGCAGGGTGTGAGGTCGGGCGGGATAGGATGCCGCGTGATCCCGTTAAAGCGCCAACCACAAGCCGCCGAGCCCAAACCAGCTTCACAGCGCGCGGGTCTGCGTGTATATTTGCCGGTTGGTTTCCTCGCAAACTAAGGGTCTGTCATGGCGTTTCTTGCCGACCGTCTTGCTCGCGTCAAACCATCGCCGACGATGGCGATGACCGCTCTCGCCACTGAATTGAAGGCGGCCGGGCGCGATATCGTCAGCCTGTCGGTCGGCGAGCCCGATTTCGACACCCCGCCCAATATTCAGGAGGCGGCGATCGCGGCGATGCGGCGCGGCGAGACCCGCTATACGACCTTTGACGGCACAATCGAGCTGAAGCGCGCGGTCGCGCAAAAGTTCAAGCGCGAGAACGGCCTCGATTACGAGACCTCGCAGATCACGATCAGCGCCGGCGGCAAGCAGGTGCTGTACAACGCGATGGTCGCGACGATCAATCCCGGCGACGAGGTCGTCATTCCCGCACCTTTCTGGGTGTCGTACCCGGAGATGGTGTTGCTGTGCGACGGCACGCCGGTGTCGGTGCCGTGCCCGCAAAACAACGGCTTCAAATTGCGGCCTGAGGATCTCGACGCGGCGATCACGCCCAGGACCAAATGGCTGATCCTGAACTCGCCGTCGAACCCGACCGGGGCGGCCTATACCGAGGCCGAATTAAAGGAGGTGGCCGAGGTGTTGCTGCGCCACCCGCAGGTCTGGGTCATGACCGACGACATGTACGAGCATCTGATCTACGACGATTTCGAGTACCGCACGATCGCCCAGGTCGAGCCGCGGCTTTACGGCCGCACCCTGACGGTCAACGGGGTGTCGAAAGCCTATTGCATGACCGGCTGGCGGATCGGCTTTGGCGGCGGCCCAAAGGCGTTGATCAAGGCGATGGGCGCGATCCAGTCGAATTCGACCGCGAACCCGTGCTCGATCAGCCAGGCGGCTTCGGTCGAGGCGTTGAACGGGCCAAAGGATTTCATTCCGGTCCACAACAAGAAATTCCAGGAGCGCCGCGATCTCGTCGTCGACCGGCTGAACCAGATTCCGGGCCTGTTCTGCCCGCGGCCGGAGGGGGCGTTTTACGTCTACCCGTCCTGCGCCGGGGTCATCGGCAAGCGCACCCCGGACGGCAAGGCAATCACCAACGACGAAGACTTTGTCCGCTATCTGCTGGAGGCGGAGGGTGTGGCGGTCGTGCATGGCGAGGCGTTTGGCCTGTCGCCGCATTTCCGCATCTCGTACGCGACCTCGAATGAGGTCTTGCGCGACGCCTGCGACCGCATCGAGCGCGCCTGCCATGCCCTGAGCGTGTAGCCGAAACCCCGTCTGCGGGGACGCAGCACCCCCGCTAGATTTCGATTGCGTTACAGCCGCCGGCCGCGCCAGATTGGGTCAGATACCGGCGCCATCGCGGCGTTGCTCTGACCCCGCGGGCGCCCGACAAGATCGGCTGGAGGCGCCCCTTATGGCAAATGATTCCGCGAATGGAACCGCGGCCCCGCGTTGTGCCGCACTGATCGGTCCTTACCTCTCGGGCAAGACGAGCCTGATGGAGGCGCTGCTGTTCGCCAGCGGCACCACCACCCGCCATGGCAGCGTGCGCGACGGCAATTCGGTCGGCGACGCCTCGCTCGAGGCCCGGGCGCGCTCGATGTCGACCGAGCTTAATGTCGCGGCGACGTCGTTTCTCGGCGACCCGTGGACCATTCTCGACTGTCCAGGCTCGGTCGAGCTTGCCTATGAGGCGCAGAGCGCGTTGCTGGCGGCGGATGTCGCGGTCGTCGTCGTCGAGCCGGAAGTCGAGCGCGCGCTGACGATCTCGCCGTTATTGCGCTTTCTCGATCTCAACAAAATTCCGCACATGATCTTCATCAACAAGATGGATACCGCCAGCGCGCGGGTGCGGGATGTACTGGCGGCATTGCAATCGGTCTCGCAGCGGCCATTGGTGTTGCGCCAGGTGCCGTTACGCGGCAGCGAGGGCGAGATCACTGGCTATGTCGATCTGGTCAGCGAGCGCGCTTATCGCTATCGCCCGGGTCAGCCCTCCGACCTGATCCCGCTGCCTGACGGTTTCTGGGACCAGGAGCGCGAAACCCGCTCCGGCATGATCGAGAAGCTCGCCGATTTTGACGATGAACTCTTGGAAAAACTGCTGGAGGAGGTCGAGCCGTCCAAGGAGGAAATCTACCAGCACCTGACCCGCTCGATGAAAGAAGCGCAGCTGGTGCCGGTGTTTCTCGGCTCGGCGACGGCCGATCATGGTGTCCGCCGGCTGTGGAAGGCGTTGCGGCACGAGACGCCGTTGCCGCAGGAAACCGCCGAGCGGCTCGGCATCGCCGCCGAGGGCGAGCCTTTGGCCCAGATCGTCAAAACCTATCATTTGCCGCATACCGGGAAATTGTCGCTGGCGCGGATCTGGCGCGGCACCGTCAATGAAGGGATGGGGTTGAACGGCACCCGCGTCGCCGGCCTGCTGCGGGTGACCGGCGCCCAGCACGAAAAGCTCGCCTCCGCCCATACCGGCGAGGTGGTCGGCATGACCCGAATGGAAAACATCGCGACCGGCGACGTCCTGACCCCATCGGGCAAGGCCGATCCACTGCCGCGGCCGGAACGGCCCCAGCCGGTCTTCGGGCTGGCGGTATCAGCCGACAAGCGCGCCGACGACGTCAAACTGACCGGCGCCATCGCCAAGCTGATCGAGGAAGACCCGACCTTCGAACTCGAACAGAACGCCGACACCCAGGAAATGGTGCTATGGGGGCAGGGCGACATTCACCTGCAGATCGCGATCGACCGGCTTCGCAACCGCTTCAACCTCGCGGTCAACGGCCGCCCGGCATCGGTGCCCTATAAGGAAACGATCCGCGGCGGGACCCAGCAGCATTCGCGGTTCAAGCGGCAGAGCGGCGGCCACGGCCAGTTCGCCGACATAACAATCGAGGTCAAGGCCTTGCCCCGCGGCTCGGGGTTCACCTTTAAGGACAGCGTCGTCGGCGGGGCGATCCCGCGCAATTACATCCCGGCGGTCGAAGAAGGCGTCGTCGAAGCATTGGTCCGCGGTCCGCTGGGTTTCCCGGTCATCGATCTCGCGGTCAATCTGATCACCGGCCAGTTCCACGCGGTCGACAGCTCGGACCAGGCGTTCCACACTGCCGGGCGGCAGGCAATTCAGGAGGCATTGCCAAAATGTGAGCCGATCCTGCTCGAACCGATCAACTCGGTCGAGATCTCGGTGCCGAATGCGTTTACCGCGCGGGTGCAGCGGCTGGTATCGGGGCGGCGCGGGCAGATCCTCGGCTATGACGCCAAGCCCGATTGGCCCGGCTGGGACGTCGTCAGCGCTCACATGCCGCAGAGCGAGTTGCACGATCTGATCGTGGAGTTGCGCTCGCTGACCCTCGGTGTCGGCAGTTTCGCCCACGCGTTTGACCACATGCAGGAATTGACAGGACGCCCGGCGGAAAAGGTTATGGCGCAGCGCACCGCCGAGGCCGCCCAGTAACCCTGATCGCAATCTCGGACTGCGGCGCCGGCTCGCGAAAGCGTGACTTGGCGCCGTTGGACGCGGCCCCAATTTTCGATGTGTGACTTGTCCAAGGGGCGGCGATGCTGATCCGGCATAACAAAGGGTGGGAGCTTCGCGAGAGCGCCGCGACGCCGGAATCGGTGTTCTGGCGGCGGCGGGAATTGCTGAAAGCGATCGGCCTCGGGTCGCTGCTGCTGCCGGGGCTGGCGGCCTCGGTCGGCACGGCAGTGGCGGATGACAAAACCCAGGACCCGTCGACGAGCCTCTACCCGGTCAAGCGCAACCCGCGCTACACTCTCGACCGCAAGATCACCGACCCGAATTATTCCGAGAATTACAACAACTTCTATGAATTCGGCTCGGAGAAGACGATCGCCGACGACGCGCAAGCGCTAAAGATCCGGCCGTGGACGGTCAAGATCGACGGCATGGTCGAGAGCCCATTCGAGATCGGCATCGATGATTTATTGAAGAAGATGCCGCTCGAAGAACGACTCTACCGCCACCGCTGCGTCGAGGCGTGGTCGATGGCGGTGCCGTGGAGCGGCTTTCCGATGGCAGCACTGGTAGCGCTGGCAAAGCCGCTGGGTTCGGCGAAATACGTGCACATGGAAACCTTTGTCGACTCGGCACAAGCGCCCGGGCAAAAGCAGTTCTGGTATCCGTGGCCCTATATCGAAGGCGTCACGATGGCCGAAGCCAACAACGAGCTCGCCTTTATGGTGACCGGCATGTACGGCAAGCCGGTCCCGAAACAGGACGGAGCGCCGCTGCGGCTGGCCCTGCCATGGAAGTACGGCTTCAAGTCGATCAAATCGATCGTCCGAATCTCGTTCACCGACAAGCAGCCGGTGACGTTCTGGCAGACGGTGCAGGGCGACGAATACGGCTTTTGGGCAAACGTTAATCCCGAAGTGCCGCACCCGCGCTGGAGCCAGGCGACCGAACGGGTGCTCGGCACCGACGAACGCGTCCCGACCCTCAAATGGAACGGCTACGGCGACTATGTCGCCCATCTCTACGACGGGCTGCAGAACGAGAAATTGTTCATCTAGCCTGGCTAGGGCCTGAGCCCGAGCCGGTCGAGAGTCGCGGGCAGATCGGCGAAATGATCGAGCAATACATCGGCGCCGAGCGATTCCGGATCGATACGCGCGTAGCCGTAGCGCATCAGCACTAGCGGCATGCCCGCACCGTGCGCGGCGGCGGCATCGTTTTCGTTGTCGCCGATCATTGCCGCCCGTGTCGCTTGGCCGCCGAGCGCGCTGATTAAACCGAGCAGATGGCCGGGGTCGGGCTTTTTGACCGCAAAGCGATCTCCCCCCGCAATCGCATCGAATAGCGACGAAAGGCCGAGCCCCTCGAGCACGGTGATTGTGGCATGTTGCGGCTTGTTGGTGCAGATCGCGGTGCGATAGCCAGCTTGGCGCAGCGCCGCCAAGGTAGCCGGCACCCCGGGATAAGGCCGGGTCAACCGCACCGCATCGCCTTCGTAAAGTTGTAAAAAGCGTGGTAAGGCGGTGGGTGCCTGCTCCGGGTCGAGCCCGCTTTCGGCCAGTGCGCGTCGGACGAGCGCCGGGGCGCCGTCGCCAATCATCCGCCGAATTTGCGCCAAGGACAGCGGCGCGCAGCCGCGCTCGCGCAGCATCTGGTTGACCGCCGCGCGGAGATCGGGCGCGCTGTCGATCAGCGTGCCGTCGAGATCGAAAACCAGGAGAAACCCGTTCATCCGACCACTCTGAGGCCTGGAATCACCCTCCGCAATGATCCGTGCCGACTTTATCCGCATGCGAGCGCGGTCCGCACCAGCCGTCCCTTGCGACATGGCTCGATTGCAGCAAACAATTGCGGCTGATGCTGGGCCGTAGCGGCGGCCAAGGGAGAAAAAGATGGCGGATTGCTTCGAACCATGCCTCGCATTTACGCTGCGCGAGGAGGGCGGGTATGTGGACAATCCCGCGGATCCCGGCGGCGCCACCAATATGGGGATAACCTTGGCCACCTACCGGGAGTGGTCGGACGATCCCGGTCTCGGGGTGGCGCAGGTCCAAGATCTCACGCTACGGATAGCCAGAGCGATCTACCGCTCGCTGTATTGGAACCGGTTGCGCGCCGATGCACTGCCCGCGGGCGTCGATCTCAGCGTCTTCGATATGGGCGTTAATTCCGGGATCTGGCGTTCGGCGCGACTGCTGCAGCGGGCGATCGGCTTTACCGGGGACGAGGTCGACGGATGCATCGGTCCCGAGACCCTAGGTGCCGCCGCAAAATGCGATCCGCGCACGCTGATCGACGATCTTGCCGACCGGCAAGCCGATTTCTACAAATCGCTCGCCGATTTCGACACCTTCGGCGCCGGCTGGCTCAACCGCACCGAAGCGCGCCGCGCCGCGGCACTGGCAATGATCGACGCTGCGGGTACGATCAGCGCGTAGTCTCAGCTCGCGGCTGACACCGCCGGCGCAATCGCGATCTCCAGCACCGGCAATTTCGCCGCGGCTATGACATAATTCGTAACAATCTTTGTGTTGTAAATGAGGGAGGTGCGACGCATCAGTGACGCGGCGCCGGTTTTTACTTCGAGCCCCGAAATGAGCCGACCCGATTTCGCCGCCATTATTCTCGCCGCCGGGAGCGGCACGCGGATGAAATCCGCGTTCCCCAAAGTCATGCATCCAGTCGCGGGCCGACCGATGATCGTGCATCTGACGGAGGCATTGCAGCCGCTCGCGCCGGCAGCGACTGTCGTGGTCATCGCTCCGCGAATGGAGACCGTCGCCCGGCTCGTCGAACCGGCCATCAGTGTTGTCCAGGATCCACCGCTCGGCACCGGCGATGCCGTCCGCATCGGGCTCGACCCGCTTGGTGCTTGGCTCGCGCCCGAAGGTGCGGTCGAAGATGTACTAGTGCTGTTCGGCGACACCCCGCTCCTGACCACCAAAACGCTAGCCCTGCTGCTCGACGAGCGCCGCCGCAGCGACGCCGCGGTCGTCGTTGCGGCGTTGCGGCCGCAAGATCCCGGCGACTATGGCCGGCTAGTGCTGGGCCCCGATGGGACGCTCGAACGCATTGTCGAGGCGGCCGACGCGACCCCCGACGAACTCGCGATCGGGCTCGTCAATGGCGGGATCATGGCGATCGCCGCACGCCATGCCGCCGATCTCGTCGCGGCGCTCGACCGCAACAACGCAAAATCCGAATTTTACTTGACCGACATCGTACCGGTGGCCCGCCGCCGCAATCTCGACTGCCGCATTGTCGAGTTGCCGGAGGAAGAGCTGATCGGCATCAACACTCGGGCCGACCTCGCCGCCGCCGAAGCGCTGATGCAGCAGCGGCTCCGGCACCGAGCGATGGCTGCCGGGGCAACCCTGGTGGCACCGGAAACCGTGTTCCTCAGCGCCGATACGCAGTTCGACCGCGATGTGGTGGTCGAGCCCAATGTCGTCTTCGGTCCCGGCGTCGAGGTGGCCGAGGGCGCCCGCATCCGATCCTTCAGCCATCTCGAGGGCGCCGTCGTCGGGGCGGGAGCGATCGTCGGCCCGTTCGCCCGATTGCGGCCCGGGGCGGTGCTCGAAAACGACGTGCATGTCGGCAATTTTGTCGAGATCAAGGAGGCGCGGCTCGGGGCCGGCGCCAAGGCCAACCACCTGTCCTACCTCGGCGACAGCACGATCGGGGCCGGCGCCAATATCGGCGCCGGAACCATCACCTGCAATTATGACGGCGTTAACAAGTGGCGCACGACAATCGGCGAGCATGCCTTTATCGGCTCCAACACCGCGTTGGTGGCACCGGTCGAGGTGGGCGCGGGCGCGATCGTTGCCGCCGGCAGTGTCGTGACCCGCGACGTCCCGGCGGATGCATTGACCGTTGCGCGCGGGCAGCAGATCGACAAGCCGGGCCGCGCCGTCGAGATCCGGTCGCGGCTGGGGAGCAGAAAATAATGTGCGGCATCATCGGCATCATCGCCAAGGATAGGGTGGCACCCGGGCTGATCGAAGGGCTGCGGCGGCTCGAATACCGCGGCTATGATTCGGCCGGTATCGCCACTCTCGTCGATGGCCGCATCGAACGGCGCCGCGCCGAGGGCAAGCTCGTCAACCTCGCGCGGCGGCTCGACGACGAATCGGTGCAGGGAGCGATCGGCATCGGTCACACCCGGTGGGCGACACATGGGCTTCCGAACGAGACCAATGCGCACCCGATCGCGACCGATCGCGTCGCAATCGTCCATAACGGGATCATCGAGAATTTCCAGGCGTTGCGGGCCGAGCTGACCCAACTCGGCTATGATTTCCAGACCGACACCGACACCGAGGCGGTGGCGATCC
Source organism: uncultured Alphaproteobacteria bacterium (assembly GCA_963777435.1). Taxonomy (GTDB): domain Bacteria; phylum Pseudomonadota; class Alphaproteobacteria; order ATCC43930; family CGMCC-115725; genus AP-15. The sequence goes on along the minus strand of CAVZQT010000001.1, from coordinate 341,617 downwards.
TTACGAGTTATTTTCTCGACCAGGGACTGTCCCCGCCGGAGGCCGTCGCCCAGACGCTGGCGCGGCTCGAAGGCGCCTTTGCCCTCGCGTTTCTGTTTGCCGGCGAACACGATTTGCTGATCTGCGCCCGGCGCGGCAGCCCGCTCGCGATCGGCTATGGCGACGGCGAAATGTTCCTCGGCTCCGACGCGCTGGCGCTGGCACCATTAACCCGGCGCATCACCTATCTCGAAGAAGGCGATTGGGCGGTCATCACCTCATCGAAGGTGACGATCTTTGATGCCGATAACCGGGAAGTCGAACGCCCGATCCGCGAATCAGCGGCGTCGGGCGCGCTGATCGGCAAGGGCAATTATCGCCATTTTATGCTCAAGGAGATTTTCGAGCAACCGGCGGTCATCGGTGACACGATCAACGCAATGGTCAACCCGGCGACCCGCACTGTCCACCTGCCGGAACTGCCATTTGCGCTCGGCGAAATCGAACGGGTCTCGCTGATCGCCTGCGGCACCGCCTACCACGCCTGCATGGTGGCCAAATACTGGCTCGAACGGATCGCGCGGATTGCGGTCGAGGTCGATATCGCCTCCGAATTTCGCTATCGCGCTCCGGCGATGCCGCGCGGCGGGGCGGCAATTTTCATCTCGCAATCGGGTGAGACCGCCGACACTTTGGCAGCGTTGCGTTATGCGCGCTCGCAGGCGCAGCACATTGTCGCCATCGTCAACCAGCCGGAAAGCTCGATCGCGCGCGAGGCCGACATCGTCCTGCCGACTCTCGCCGGTCCCGAGATCGGCGTTGCCTCGACCAAGGCGTTTACCACCCAGCTCGCGGTCTTGGCCGGGCTGACGATCGCGATGGCGCGGGCGCGCGGCGCGATCACCCATCAGCGCGAAGCCGAACTCGTCGGCCATCTGACCGAGATCCCGTCGCGCGCCGCCGAAGTCTTGAACCATGACGAGCGGCTGCGCCAGATCGCCCAGACCATTGCTGAGGCGCGCGACGTGCTCTATCTTGGCCGCGGCAGCGCCTTCCCGTTGGCGCTCGAAGGGGCGCTGAAGTTAAAGGAAATTTCCTATATCCACGCCGAAGGCTACGCCGCCGGCGAAATGAAGCACGGCCCGATCGCATTGATCGACGAGAGCGTGCCGATCATCGTGCTGGCGCCCCATGACGACCTCTTTGAAAAGACCCTCGGCAACGTCGAGGAGGTCATGGCGCGCGGCGGGCGCGTCGTGATGATCTCGGACAAGGCGGGTGTGGCGCGCCTCGGCGACCGCCTCGCCGACGGCATCGCGGTCCCCGAATGCGACGCGTTTGTTGCTCCCCTGCTGTACACGATCCCGATCCAGCTCCTCGCCTACTACACCGCAGTGATCAAAGGCACCGACGTCGACCAGCCCCGCAACCTCGCGAAAAGCGTCACGGTCGAATAGGCTCGGATCAACCGGCATCGAACGCCTCGGCCAGACTGGCCGAAGTGGACCCAATTCGTTCCGAACCTGGCCCCATTACGGCGTGATGCCGGGGGGCGGCGGCTAGTCTGCGTCCTCGCCGATCAGGGTCAGGATCAGCGAACGACGGTGCGGCGAGGCCCTGTGTTCCAGCAGAAATATCCCCTGCCAGACCCCAAGCTGCAGCCGCCCATCGGTGACCGGGATCGTCAGCTGGGTCTGCGTCAGAGTGCTCTTGATGTGCGCCGGCATGTCGTCCGGCCCTTCATCGTTGTGACGGTAGAGCGCCACATTCTCGGGGACGATCCGCTGCAGAAACGCGGCGAGGTCGCGCCTGACATCGGGCGAGGCGTTCTCCTGGATAAGCAGCGAGGCCGAAGTGTGCGGGATGTAGATGGTTAGCAACCCAATGCCGATGCCCTGTTCAGCGACCCAGCCTGCGATCCCCTGGGTGATCTCCTTGATTTCGCGCGGTTCGGTATCGAGCGCCAGTCGGGTCTGGACGATGCGCATGGTCATTCTTGCGGTAGGTTAGCGAGCCGATCCGCCTCCGTTATTAGCGAACGTTGCGTATCACTTCACGCCCCAGTTCGCGAGGCCACAACGCCAAAAGGGGAATGATGGCCGCAACTCAATTCAACTTCATTTTCTCAAATTGCTGTTGCACTGCTTCCAATGACTTTTTAACTCCGTCTGCGGCTTAAAGTATATTGTCAACAATCGGTCTCGAAGCTGGTATCCTAATAAGCTCCAATTCAGAACTCTCGTAGAAAAAGGGTCTGCAACATCATCGAAATCGTGCGAAGATAAGAACTCACACTGCTCGATGTGACCCATCCGCTTGGTCCACCTAACTCCTTATCTGGTCGATATAACTTCGTGATCGTCTTGACATACAGCTCCTCCCGGAATGTGTCTAGGTACACGATTCCGTCACAGTCCCAGCCATCGTTAACTTGCTGTGGAATGGGCCCTAACAAGGCATCCTTCAGAGATCCCATTATAAACGTCTTTATTGTTTCGAAAGGTCTTGGATTAAGGGTTCCCCATTTATTCCACCCATTAAGAAACCCCTCTACAAATTCACGATCTGTCTGGTTTAGGGTTGATTCAACTAACTCACGCCGATAAATCTCATTCGTCGTAGCCTCGTACAATACTTGGCTTACTCGCTGATATTTCTGCATGAATTCGGCCATAATAGTTACGCCATTCGTATTCATTTGCTCAAAAAACTGTTGGGGTCCTCCATGTTCTTCCACAAGTTTTTGTAGAGCTGATGTTAATTCAGAAGTAATTGGTATTGTGAATTTTAACGGCATATTGTTTTCCTCTATACTTATCTGTTCAATGCCGATTTTTACTTCGACGCTATCGACGCTAACCGCTTTGTTCATTTTTGTCTCAGTTTGGTTCAGCTTGTCCATGGCTGCTCTCATGGACTCTACAATCAGTAGGCCAACATCAGGAGATTCATCTGCTTGTTTTTGATCGATTGTTCTAATAGATTGTAGCGTACGTTTTGCCGCATCTGGCGCGCTCTCACTTGAGCGAGCTTCTTCATTATATCGCTTGCTCGGATTCTTCAACATGTAAAGGCAGCCGAACAGAGCAACTGCATAAACCACTAACAATGAGGTCAGAGCAATCATCTTTCACCGAGAGGATCTAGTAATACTCCAATTATGTTGGAAAGGAGCCACAAACAAGTGATTAATATAAAGGTCCATACATAAGAGAGTCCTGTGAATTTAAACACAACTCCCTCCTGGCCTATTGGTAACAGTGACGGCGCGAGCGTGTATGAAAAGAAAATAGATAATTCCATAATGAAATACGCCGCAATCGAGATAACAGTGATCGAGTAACGACGACGTGCGATCGAGCGGGAAGTGATCCAAATATTACAGGAGAACAAAATTATTAGAACGACAAACAGCGACAGAGTATACATGTCGCTAAATCCGTTTATCTTGAAAAAAGGTGAGTCAGCCAATATAACCCCTAACATCGCTCCTACAGCGATATTTATCACATCTACCATTTTGGCTAGCTCTTTCCACGCCCATCCCATGCAGCGAAGCGGGGTGCGTTCCTGCGGGCTTTGCTGGTCGGTCGCGACGAGTGACAGGTGCTTGACGCCATAATCTCGCGGGTTGTTATTCCTTCTCAGCGGAAGATATCATTAATATCGATTAGGCGAAAGGCCCTGCAACGGCTGACGGTTGTTACTCCCTTTCGTCATAAACGTGATTGGTTGAGGAAATCATTTAATTCAGACATGAGAAGGCCGCATTCCTCGGGCGAACCGTTCTCCTGGATCAGCAGCGAGGCCGAAGTGTGCGGGATGTAGATGGTTAGCAACCCAATGCCGATGCCCTGTTCAGCGACCCAGCCTGCGATCCCCTGGGTGATCTCCTTGATTTCGCGCGGTTCGGTATCGAGCGCCAGTCGGGTCTGGACGATCGGCATAGTCGTCTGTGCTCCGGTGTTGATCCCTGGGCTGTGAAGCGTGACCGGTGGCGTGGCTCGAACTCGACCCGAGGCGTATAGGTCTGATACCGGCATTCGGAGAACGGCGTTCGAGCGATGCAGAACACCAGATTGACGGCTCTCGATTTCGATCTCGGCCCGGAGATCGACCTGCTGCGCGCGACGGTGCGCGACTTTGCCGAGGAGAAGATTGCCCCGCTTGCCGCCGAGATTGACCGCAGCGACCGTTTTCCGATCGAATTGTGGCCCGAAATGGGGGCGCTCGGGCTGCACGGCATCACCGTCGAGGAGGAATATGGCGGCGCCGGCATGGGTTATCTCGCCCATTGCGTGGCGATGGAGGAGGTCAGCCGCGCCTCGGCCTCGGTCGGATTATCCTACGGCGCGCACTCGAATTTGTGCGTCAACCAGATCCGGCGCAACGGCACCGAAGCGCAAAAGTGCAAATACCTGCCGAAATTGATTTCGGGCGAGCATGTCGGCGCCTTGGCGATGAGCGAACCCGGCGCAGGGTCCGACGTCGTCTCGATGCGGTTGCGCGCCGACCGAAAAGGCGATCGCTGGGTTCTGAACGGCACCAAGCTGTGGATCACCAACGGCCACTACGCCGACACGCTCGTCGTCTATGCCAAGACGCGGCCCGACGCGGGCGCCCGCGGCATTACCGCCTTTCTGATCGAAAAGGGCTTCCCAGGTTTTCGCCCGGCGCAAAAGCTCGACAAATTGGGGATGCGCGGTTCGCCGACCTCGGAGCTGGTCTTCGAGGATTGTGAGGTCCCGGAAGAGAATGTGCTCGGGGCCGAGGGCGAGGGGGTGCGCGTGTTGATGAGCGGCCTCGATTACGAGCGCGCGGTGCTGGCTGCCGGCCCGCTCGGGATCATGCAAGCCTGCCTCGATCTCGTCGTGCCCTATATCCACGACCGCAAGCAGTTCGGCCAGCCGATCGGCGAATTCCAGCTGATCCAGGGCAAGATTGCCGACATGTACACCGGCATGAATGCGTGCAAGGCCTATGTCTATGCCGTGGCGCGCGCCTGCGACCGCGGGCAGACTACCCGCAAAGACGCCGCCGGGGCGATCCTTTATGCCGCCGAGAAGGCAACCGCGATGGCGTTGGATGCGGTGCAAATCCTCGGCGGCAATGGCTACATCAACGAGTTTCCCGCAGGCCGGCTGTTGCGCGACGCCAAGCTCTACGAGATCGGCGCCGGCACCTCTGAGATCCGCCGAATGCTGATCGGCCGCGAAATCTTCGAGGAGAGCGCGTGAGATGCGGCGGCTGATTTCGTCGGGCTCGCCGTTCGAGGCGGCGGCCGGATACAGCCGCGCGGTCGTTGATGGCGAATGGGTCTTTGTCGCCGGCACGACCGGGTTCGATTATGCCCAGATGACGATCGTCGACGATCCGGCCGAACAGGCGCGGCAAGCGTTGCGCAATATCGAGGCCGGCGCCACCCTCGCCGATATCGTTCGAGTGCGTTATTACCTGCCCGATTCCACCGACTGGCCGAAGATCGTGCCGGTATTGGGCGAGGCTTTTGGCGCCATTCGGCCGGCGGCAACCGCACTCATCTGCGGCCTTGTCGATCCGCGCATGAAAATCGAAATCGAAGTCACCGCGCGCCGGCCGATGCCGGTCGTAGCGGACTGACCACACCCGCCGGCGGCGTCACGGCTGGCGAAAGGCATCGGTGATCGGTGTTGCCGCGGCGTCGCCATGCGATAACGGTGGCAGCCCGTAGAAGTCCTCGATCGTGCGCAATACAGCGTAATGATCGATCCGCTCGTCATAGCTGCCCGGCACCACCCCTTCACCCGCCATGATCGTCGGGATCAGATTGATATAACGCTTGGCGACAATCGAACCGCTGGCGTCTTTGACGGGGGTGTAATCGTCTTCATCCTCGTCCCAGGTGACGATCAAAAGGCTGTTGTGGGTCATTGCCCAGCGCCGGTACGGCTCGATGTGCCGGCGCAGCCAGTCATCCATCGTCCTGCCGTAATTGGTCCCGGGCAGTGCCGCGTCGGATTCTGTGAGCATCGTCGATCTGGTTGGGCACGACGATCGCGACGGTCGGCAGCCTCGCGAAACCGGATTCGTCGCTCGGAAATGCGGTGAACGGCAGGTTGACTGACGCCGGCAGCTGATTGCGGCCGATCGCGCTGTCGTTTGCCGCCTGCCAATTCACCCAGGGATTATGCTTGCGCTGATAATCGATGCCGCTGCCTGCAGGTCCGGTATGAGTGACGCCGGTGAAACCGGCAGAGGGGAGGTCCTCCGAATACCCGGCAAAGCTGCGCCCGGCATGGATCAGCGCCGCCCCGAGATTGGGGGTATCGAGCGGCGCGTTGACCAGCGGCGCATCGGTGCCGACCTGGCTATGGCCTTCAACGATTGGGTTGGAGCCGTCGGGATTGTGCTTCGCTTCGGAGCCGGTTCCTTGCGTCGAACCCGAGAACAGCGCGAGGTAATTGGGCTGCGAAGGGTGGTCGATGCCGTGTGAGTTGGTGAAATTCGCATTGTCGTGCATCAGGCTGATGAGATAGGTCAGCTGCGGCACGAGATTGCGCGACGACAAATTCTCCTCGATCACGATGACGACATGGTCGGGCGTCCACACCGCGGCAGCCGCCGGCCATAGCGCCGACAGCACCACAACAGCCCACCCGCCGGCAACGGCGCACCATGTCTTGCGACTTATCTTAATTCGGCTCCCCCGAGCCACGTTCTGCTCCTTCAGACCACTCCGCTCACGGCTGTACATCGCCTTCAGGAGCCGCTGATCTGTTCGAGGATGTTATGGAGCAAGCCCGGGTATCCCGCGATACAATTCCACAAGCGGGGAGGTCGAACCCGATCGTGTCGAGCCGCAGGCGATCTTGTCCGCCCACCGCAATCGTGGCCCACCCTCCGCCGTCGCGGCGATACACCGTCGCACCCATCCGCTCGGTCTCGATGTAGAGGATCTCGTGCAGGCTTGGAATCCGCTGGTGGGCCGGAAGCTTGAGGAAGACATCGTCGCGATCGGTCGAGGGTGACAATACTTCGACGATCAGCAAAGGCTCGGAAATGATCCCGCGATAGCTTCCCGATAACGGCTCGCAGGTCACGGTGATATCGGTTTCAAAGTGGTCCCGGCCGCTGACCCCGTGCGGCGCTATCCCGGCCTGGCTGTGGATCGAGCAGCCGGGAAGGTTGGCTCGGACCGCCAAGCCGATCTCGATTGTAAGATTGGCTGCGATGACCTGATGGGGGATGCCGGGTGGCGCCATCGCCACCATAACCCCGTCGAACAGCTGGTAATGACGCTGGTCGTTCGGGCACGCGTCGAGAAACTCCTCGACGGTCAGCAGTTTGTAGGCAGCCTGCATAGCCAAGGGATCATGCTCCGTCGTTCGCTATTTGAGGTCGAGATCGCTCTCGGCCAAGACGTCGATGAAGAAGCCGCGGTCGATATTGCCGCCCGTCTGGATCACCGCGACGCGCTTGCCGGTGAGGCGGTCGCGTTCCTGCAATGCCGCTGCCAGGGCTGCAGCGCCGGCACCCTCGGCAAGATTGTGTGTGTCGGTGTAGAGGATGCGCATCGCGCGGCGGATTTCGGCTTCGGAAACGGTTACGATGCGCGCCGCCCAGCGGCTGATGATGTCGAGGGCCGCCGGGTCGGGCACCCGCACCGCAAGCCCGTCGGCGATCGTCTCGGCGGAATTGGTCGCGACTGGCCGGCCGGCGGCGACGGACAACGCATAGGCCGGCGCCTCGGCCGCGACGACGCCGACGATCTCGGCCGTTTGCCGCAGCGTCTCGCGTCCCGCGATGACCCCGGAAATGCCGCTGCCGAGCCCAATCGGAACATAGACGGTGTCGAGATCGGGCACCGCTCGAAACAGTTCGAGCCCGTAGCTCGCGACCCCGCGCACCAGCAGCGGATCATAAGAGCGCACGAGATGCAGACGCTCGCGGTCGGCCAATTCGATGGCGTGCTCATAGGCGGCCTGGAAGTCGTGACCGTGCTCCACCAGTCGCGCGCCAAACGCTTCCATCGCCCGGTTCTTTTCGACGCTGTTGCCGTGCGGCACGACGATTGTCGCGGCGAGCCCGAGGCGCGTTGCAGCATAGGCGATACTCTGACCGTGATTGCCGCGGGTCGCGGTGATCACACCTGCGGTCTGCGGCTCGCGCCGCTTCAGGTCGTCGAGATAGACCAAGCCGCCGCGCAATTTGAACGCGCCGATCGGGGTGTGGTTTTCGTGCTTGACCCACAATTCGACGCCGACCCGCCGCGACAGCAACGGCCAGCAATAAGCCGGCGTCGGCGACACCACCCGATGCACCAACTCCGCCGCCGCTTCGAGCGTCGCAAGATCATCCATGACCGTGAATTCGCCGTGCTTTCATCCACATCGTCAAGCTGCTCCGCGCCGTCCTTGCTACTTCGCGCGAAACACAGCAAGACCTCAAAGGTGAGGAAAACGTACCGGCGTGCTCACAGCTTGTTTGGAACCCCCATCGCCAGGCAATATCGGCACATTGCCCTTAACTCAGCCGAGCGAGGAAATCATGGCGGAGAGCGAGTTGTATCTAAAAGGCGCGGCGATGCGGCGGCGGCTGATGGGCGATGTTGCGGTCGAACGCTCGGCGCGCGAGATCTACAGCGACCCGGTCATGAAGAAATTCATCGACGTGGCGACCGAGACCGTGTTTGGCGCATTGTGGACGCGGCCCGGTCTCGATCTGAAGACACGGGCCTTAATCTGCGTGATCTCGGATGCCGCGACCGGGCGCGAGCCCGAGCTCGGATTGCATCTGCGCATGGCTCTGCGCCAAGGCTGGTCCGAGGAGGAACTGACCGAAGCGCTGTTGCACCTCTCAGGTTATGTCGGGGTGCCGATCATTCGCGAATCGATGATGGTGGCAAGCAAGGCATTCGCCGAGTATCGCGCTGAACAGGCGGCGCAAAAGACGAGCCGCTTGACCAGCCACCTCCTCGTGATACCGTCCTGGTATTCGGACGGGCGCGGCTCGGGGGGCGGCTATTTCCGCGATCAGGCATTGGCATTGAAGACGGCGGGCCATCGCGTCGCGATACTCGCCCCTACCATTCACACCTGGCGCGATTGGAGAGCGGCCGGGTACCGCGCGCAGGGGGCCGATAACCCTTACCGTCGAAAACGACGGCGTCCCGATCTACCGGCGCAACGACTTCACCGCGCTGCCGCGGCTGCCGTACCGCAACCCGTGTGGCGTGGACCCGTTGCGGCATGAAACTCTTGCGGCCGCTACATCGACGAGAACGGTCGGCCGGACCTGGTTCACGCGCATTGCTGCTTGAATGCCGGCGTGTTGGCTCTGGCGATCAACCGGCGCTTTGGGATCCCGTTTGTCGTCACCGAGCATAGCGCCGGCCCCGCCGGCGGGCGGTGGTGGGAACGCGACCTGATCCGCCGGGTCACCAAGCGGGCGAGCCGGTGCATTGCCGTCAGCCCCTATCTCGCGGGCTGCTCGAGCACCACTACCCGGGATCGCCATGGCGCTATTTGCCCAATGTGCTCGGGGAGGCGTTCCTCTGAAGCTTTCGCGGCGCAGGGCTCGCGATGACGGTCGCTGCGGCCGGCACCTTCAGGACACCGCGGTGCAAGATCGCCCTTCGTTTTCCTTGCGTCGCCCGGATGTCGCCGGAAAAAGGGCACGCGCTGCTGCTCGAGGCCTTTGCCGGGGCGTTTTGCGACGAGTTCGGAATGTGCGCTTGCGGCTGGTCGGCGACGGCCCGTCGCTGGCCCAGCCTCGAGCGACTGTACGCCAAGCTCGGCATTGCGGCGCAAGTCGATTTCGTCGGAGCCTTGGCAGCGGATCGCGTGCGGGCGGAGATGGAAGCCGCCGACGCCTTTGCGCTCGCCAGCAATGCACGAAACCTTTGGCGTCGTCGTGATCGAGGCCTTGGCCTGCGGTCTCCCGGTCGTCAGCACCGCGAGCGGCGGACCGGATCATCTGATCGATCGCGGATAACGGCGATGCTGGTGCCGTGCGGCGACACGCCGGCATTGCGCGATGCCTTGCGGGAGATGCGGCGCAGGCCGCGCGCTATGACCGCAGAGCGATCCGCGCCGAGGTGGTGCAGCGCTACGGCCCGGACAGCCTTTGCGCCGGCAATTTGCTGCTATCATCGCCTGACCATGCCCCGGCATCCGCCACCCCGCAACCAAGCCAGACACCGCGCAATGTTGATCCTCAGTCTGCATAGCGGACCGCATGATTCGTCGGCAGCATTGTTTGACGACTACCGGCTGCTCGCCGCGGTCGCCGAGGAGCGGCTGAATCGGATCAAATGTTCCGGCGGCTTTCCCGAAAAATCGATCGCCGAGGTGCTGCGCATTGCCGGTGTCGAGCGTCGGCACGTTGATGTGCTGGTTTGCACCCGCTGCCTGTTTCAGCGGCATTATTTCAAGCATCGGCGCTCGTATGAGCGGGTGCGGGAAGAGTGGCGGCGGCTGACCGGACACTCCGAAAATGCACGAGATCAGCCTCGTGCTGCGCAAAAATCCCGGCCACCGCGCCGAGGATGTTTTCGATTATCAGGCCTTGTTGGCCGATCTCGGATTGCGCCAAGACGTGCGTGTCTTTTTCTCGAACCATCACTTTACTCACGCGCTGCCGAGCCTGTTCTTTACCGATTGGGACGAGGCGCTGCTCTACACCGCGGACGGGGTCGGCGACCAAGTCTATTACAGTCACTACTTGATGCAGGACGGCGAGCTCGCGAACCTTTACGGCGACGATCGCTGGCTGTGCGAGGGCGACAACTCAGGCAGCCTCGGGCTCGCCTATGGCTGCGTGACCGAGGCGCTGGGCTGGAAGATCAATCGGCATGAAGGGAAATTGACCGGGCTTGCCGCCTATGGCGAGCCGACCTTGCTGCCCGAGATGCTGCGTCACTACAGCATCTGCGATGACGGGCGGATCACGATGGATTTTGCCGATCATCGCGAAATGCGCGAATGCTTTGAGCCGCTTGCCTTGACCGAGACCCGCGAGAACGCCGCCGCCTCGGTGCAGGCATTGCTCGAACACTGCATTCGCGAGTCGGTCAGCCGTCTGCTCGAAAAACATCAGGTTCGGCGGCTCGGGCTTGCGGGCGGGGTGTTCGCCAATGTCCGGCTCAACCGGCTGCTCGCCGAAAATTTGCCGGTTGACGAGGTCTTTGTCGTCCCGCCGATGGGCGATGACGGCCTCGTTATTGGCGGCGTCCTGCAGTTTCTGCTCGAACGCGACGGTTTGCCGATGTGGCTGTCGCAGCGGCAGCGTCTGAGCAATGTTTACTGGGGCGGCGACTCCAATGCCAAGGTCGGCGCGGTCTTTGGCGCATCCGCCGCGATCCAGTGCATTGACGGTGATCCGACTGCGGTCGCGGCCGAAAAGCTGGCGCAGGGGCAGATTGGCGCGATCTACAACGGCCGCATGGAGTATGGTCCGCGCGCGCTTGGCGCCCGCAGCATACTCGCCAGTCCGGCAGACCCGAATATCAACCAATAAGCTAAACCAGCGGCTACAGCGCAGCGAATTCATGCCGTTCGCGCCGGTCATCGCCGCAAGCGAAGCAAGCGAAGTATTCGACATCGGAGCGGCCAACCGCTATGCCGCGCATTTCATGACGATCAGCTGCGATGTGCGCCGGGATTGGCGCGACAAGATCCCGGGCATCGTGCATGTCGACGGCAGCGCCCGGCCGCAAGTCATCGAGCGCGGCGATAATCCCTGCTATTTCGACATCTTGGCGGCGTTCAAGACGCGGACCGGGCTGCCGGTACTGGTCAACACCAGCCTAAACGTTCATGAGGAGCCGATCGTCAATCGCCCCCAAGAATGCCTGAGGACGCTCGACGAGGGCCGGGTCGATTTTGTCGTCACCCCGCAAGCGCTGTGGACCCGACGATCATCGAACTCAGGGGCGCAATAACGATAGAAATTCGGCCGCCGCCGCAATATCCCCAGCCAACGCCTGGCGACGCTGGGCCTGTTCGGCATCCTCGCCCCAGGCTTCGATCTGGAAGCTTTCATCGAGCTGCGAGGCGGCAAAGGCCTCGTCCGCACCAAGCTTGCCCTCGATCAACGCAAGCGCGATGACAAGGGAACCACAGGCGGCCGTAATAAGGTGTAATGCCGCCAATGCGAAATCGTCATATTCAGCGACGGCGGCGGCAAGCGCGTGCAGGCTCGCCGATGACTGCTCGATCGGGATGACACCGGCAGTGATTTCGAGCGGCGCGTCGTAGCGCAGTACCGCCCAATCGACCAGCGGCTGCCACGCCGCCTGCTGGTGCGCGACTAACTCGGGCGGGCGCAGCGCCCGGTAGCAGACAAGATCGGTCCCGGCATAGCCCGCGATCTGCTGGACGATAAGCGCACGCTGCGGCATCACCCGGTCGATCGCGGTGTTGACGATCTGCGTCAACGGCATTTGCGCCGGCCGGATCTCGTCGTCCTGGGCGTTCCACTCGGCGGCGATTGCCTCCGCCAAAGCCGCGGTCGGCACGATCAGGTCACGTTTGGCCGGCGTCTTGATCGCTTTCCCATCAAGGGTGACGCCGTATCCTTGGCCCACTCGAACGATGTCGGCCCGCCGATAAAAGCGTTTCATTCCTGAAGATCCAACGCCACAAACGGATCCTTGGCGTCATTGGGAAAACCAAAGAATTGCCAGCTCTGCTTCATGTGAGCCGGCAATGGCGCGACGATCCGCAGAATACCGCCGGCAGGATGCGGGACCGACAATTCGCGCGCATGGAGATGCAGTCGATCCGCGTTTGGCACGCCGGCAAGTTGGGGAGCGGGGGCACCGTATTTCGGGTCGCCGAGAATCGACGTGCCGATCGCGGCGCAATGGGCGCGCAGCTGGTGCGTACGCCCGGTGACCGGCAGCAATGCAAGCCAGCTTGCACGGTCGCCGGCACTGTCAATGACCCGGTAATAGGTGACGGCGTGCTTCCCCTCCTCGGGGTCGGCGCGCACCCGCTCACCGTCACGCCCTGCCTGCTTGGCAAGCGCCAAATCAATCCTCCCCTGCAGGGCCTTTGGCCGCCCGACAACCAATGCCCAATAAATTTTGCGCGTCGCCTTGTCGCGAAACGCGCGGGTCAGAAAAGCTGCCGCCGCGGCGGTGCGGGCAATGGCAAGTGCGCCGCTCGTGTCCTTGTCGAGCCGGTGAACGAGCCGCGGCCGCTCGGCGTAGCCAAAGCGCAGCGCGTCGAGCATTCCGTCGAGATGCCGCTCTGACCGCGTCCCGCCTTGGACCGCCAAACCGGGTGGTTTGTTAAGCACGATCACGTGCTCGTCGCGGTGCAGGATCGCGTCTTCCAGCATCGCTCGATCAGCTGGGGATATCGCGCGCGGCGCGGGCGCTCCCGCCGGCTCGGCCTCGCTCAACGGCGGAACCCGGATTGTCTGACCCGGCTCCACGCGGTCGCCGGCTTTGGCGCGCCGACCGTCGACCCGGATCTGGCCGGTGCGCAGCAATTTCTCAAGCCGCCCATGCGCCAATGCCGGATAATGCCGCTTGAACCAACGATCGAGGCGCAACGAACCTTCTGCCTCGTCGACTGTGACCACGTGGCTCATTTAAGGAGTATCTTGCTGATATCCGACCCCACTACTTCCGACCTACCCCCTACCCGTGCAGCCTTTTGACGAACGTTCTTCGATCCGCTTGAGAAGCCAGAGGCTATCCTCCTCACGGCCGCCTGCGCTCAAGCCTTGAGCGATCCGGCGCAAATCATCGGAACCAAGATCAGCATTTTCGATCTCTTGCGAAACCGCCTCGATACCGCGCGCTCGTGCCGCCCGCAGCAATCGACGGACGGGTGAATCGTGCCTTTCATAATCCAACCAGGTAAACGACGGGCGATTACCAGGCATGAAGTGCGCGACCAGTTCAGGCATGATCGAAAGGCCGGACGCACCATTCGCGAATACGACGAGCGCTGCGTGATCGTGCCGGGAGCCGATCGTAAATGCGGTAAAGGGCCCATTGTCGCCCCAGTGGAAGAATGTACCCTCGTTGGGCTCCAACCCCCACCCCAAACCCCAGGCGACGCCGGTGACCACGTCGTCGGCGCTCGGCACGAGGCATTGGGCGCGTCGGTGCCTGATCTCGATTTTCGGATGGTGCCAAAGCTCGGCGCTTTCTGGCTTCAGTCGCGAGCCGTCCACCACTGCAAGCAGAAAGTGGGCGTAATCGCTCGCGGTTGTCTGCAGCGACCATGCCGCGTTGGCTTCGCCGGGTTTGTAGCTGAGGGCCGGCCTGCCGAACGCATCGTGTGGATATGCTCGGTTCCCATCGAGCCGTGAATTCCAGATAAAACTTGAGCGAGTCATCGCGAGCGGTCGGAAGACCAACTCTTCGGCAAGGGTGTGAGCCTTCACGCCGGTGAGCGTTTCTACGGCGTTTTGGAGATAGAGGAACCCTTCCCCGGAATAGCTGAACTGTTCACCGGGTTGGAAATAGGTTTTCAAGGGGAGATTGGCGCCTCGCCAGTTTGGCAACCCCGAACTGTGGCTCAGCACCTGCCTGGGAGTGATCGAGAAGGCCCGATTATCGGCGGGCAAATAGCGCGGGAGGTACTCGCCAAGTGGTACGTCGAGCGAGAGGCATCCTTGGTCGACAAGCTGCAAGACTACATGCGCGAAGACCGGTTTACCCAGGGAGGCGGCCTCAAACACAGTATTCTCATCAACAGGATCAGCCGTGTGCGCGACTCGCACACCAAAGCACGCGAACTGATCTAGCCGGCCATTACGAATAAACGTTGATGCTATTCCGGGAACCATCGCATCCGTAATCAACCCAAGAAAATCCGTCTCGGGGGACATTAAGCCTCCGCAAGGTGAGTTGACGTGCCAACGGAAACATACGCGCTCATACGTCGGAAACGTCCACGCGCTCGCGCAGCTTGTCCCAGTAGTCGAGCCGCTTTTTGATCTCGCGCTCGAAACCGCGCTCGCCGGGGTGGTAAAAATGGCGGCGAGCGATCCCCTCGGGAAAGTAATTCTGCCCCGAGAAACCCTCCTCGGTGGCGTGGTCGTATACATAACCCTTGCCGTAGCCGAGCTTGCGCATCAGCCGGGTCGGCGCGTTCAATATGTGCATCGGCGGCATCAATGAGCCGGTCTCGCGCGCCATTTGCTGCGCTTCGCCAAAGGCGGCATAGGCGGCATTCGATTTGGGTGCTGTCGCGAGATAGATCACTAATTGGGCGATCGCCAGCTCGCCTTCGGGTGAGCCCAGCCGCTCGTAGGTGTCCCAGGCCGCAAGCGCCTGAACCACCGCCCGCGGATCGGCGAGGCCGATATCCTCGACCGCGGCTCGCGTCAGCCGGCGCAGGATGTAGACCGGGTCCTCCCCGCCCGCCAGCATGCGCGCCAGCCAATAAAGGGCCGCATCGGTGTCCGACCCGCGCAACGATTTGTGCAATGCGCTGACCAGGTTGTAGTGCCCCTCCTGCGCCTTGTCGTAGAGCGGCGCGCGGCGTTGTATCAGCCCGGCGAGTGCCGCGGGATCGAGCAGCGGATCGGCGGGTAAGCGCGCGATTTCTTCGACAAGGTTCAGCAGAAAGCGACCGTCGCCATCGGCCATTGCCCGCAACGCGGCGCGCCCGTCAGCGGTCAATGGCAGCTGACGGCCGAGCGCCGTCTCGGCGCGGCGCAGCAAGGTTTCGAGGTCGTCGTCGCCAAGCCGTCGCAATACAAACACCTGAGCCCGCGACAACAACGCCCCGATCAGTTCGAAAGACGGATTTTCGGTCGTGGCCCCGATCAGAATGACAGTGCCGTCCTCGACCACCGGCAGGAACGCGTCTTGCTGGGCGCGGTTGAACCGGTGGATTTCGTCGACAAACAACAATGTGCCGCGGCCCGTCTCGCGGCGTTTGCGCGCCGCCTCGAACACCTTGCGCAGATCGGCGACGCCGGAAAACACCGCCGAGAGCGGCTCGAATTCGAGATCGGTGCCGTGCGCCAATAAGCGCGCGATCGTGGTCTTGCCGCAGCCGGGCGGTCCCCACAGGATCATCGAGGATAAATGCCGGTTCGCGACCATCCGCCCGATCGGCCCGGCGGGCCCGAGCAGATGATCCTGACCGACAACCTCGGCGAGGTTCTTCGGCCGCAGCCGGTCGGCGAGCGGACGCGGCGCCTGGTTTTCGAAGAGTGTATTCACGCGTCAGTCAGTTAAGTAGGCAGTTCAGCCGGCGACTTCAGCCGGCGAGCCGTTGCGATGCGAATTCCCAATTGACCAGTTTGTCGAGCCACGCATTGACGTAATCGGGGCGGCGGTTCTGGTAGTCGAGATAATAGGCGTGCTCCCATACATCGCAGGTCAGTAGGCAATTCATTCCGTGCGCCATTGGCGTGTCGGCATTGGATGTCTTGACGACGATCATCTTGCCGCCGGGGTCCTGCGCCAGCCAGGCCCAGCCGCTGCCGAACTGGGTCACGGCGGCATTCACGAACTGCTGGCGAAAATTGCCGTAATCGCCGAACGCATCCTTGATCCGGTCGGCGATCGCGCCGGTCGGTTGGCCGCCACCGTTCGGCCGCATGCTGTGCCAGTAAAAGGTGTGGTTCCAGTCTTGCGCCGCATTGTTGAAAATGCCTATGCGGTTGGGATCCGCGGCCGTGGCCTTGACGATGTCGTCGAGCGACTTTCCCGATAAATCCGTACCCTCGATCAATTTGTTGAGGTTGGCGACGTAGGCCGCGTGATGCTTGCCGTAATGGAAACTGATCGTCCTGGCCGAGATTACCGGAGCGAGTGCGT
This sequence comes from uncultured Alphaproteobacteria bacterium, assembly GCA_963777435.1. Taxonomy (GTDB): domain Bacteria; phylum Pseudomonadota; class Alphaproteobacteria; order ATCC43930; family CGMCC-115725; genus AP-15. The sequence goes on along the minus strand of CAVZQT010000001.1, from coordinate 324,864 downwards.
CCTCCGGATAAGGCAATGGAGGCAACGAAAATGGCCCCGCCGCCTGCGCGAAGACGTGGCAGGGGCGGCACACCGATGTTACTGCGCCGGCGGTGAGAGCTAGGAGGACAAGCCGGCGCCTGGTAAGCGGCGCAGCGGGAACCGGACCCATTCGATCGCCTTCTATTAGATTGGGATAAGCCTAACACGCTTGCTTGAAGCAAGCAGCCGGCTCGGCAAAAACGGCGGCGAAGGTTTCATGCAGCGCCGCGTCGACATCACTCACTGTCGCGGATATTCCGAGAGCGGCGAGTGAGGTTACGCCGTGCTCGGCGATGCCGCACGGGACGATGCCGCGGTAATGGTCGAGATCGGGATCGATGTTGATCGCCATGCCGTGATAAGTGACCCAGCGCCGCACCCGCACGCCGATCGCCGCGATTTTGGCCTCCCCGACACCGGGTTTTGCAACCCAGATCCCGACTCGGCCCTCGCGGCGCTCGCCGGCGACCCCAAACCGCGCCAGGGTGCGGATGCCCCATTCTTCGAGATGGTGGACGAAGCAGCGGACATCCTCGCCGCGGCGGGCGAGATCGAGCATCACGTATACCACGCGTTGTCCCGGCCCGTGATAGGTGTAGCGGCCGCCGCGGCCGGCGCGATACACCGGAAACCGCCCGGGCTCGAGCAAATCCTCGTCGCGAGCACTGGTGCCGGCGGTGTAGAGCGGCAGATGCTCGAGCAGCCAGACAAGCTCGGGGGTGGCGCCGGCGCGGATCGCCGCAACCCGGCGCTCCATGTCATCGACGGCCTCGGGGTAACGAACCGGTGCTGGGCTAACCCGCCACTCGATATCACCCGCTTGAGTTGTCTCTCCGCGGCCCATGTCACTTGATATGGTAGCGCGGATTTGCTAATCACGCGCCTCGCGGCGAGATGCGAGACCACCCCCCTGCCGTGCGGTCGTGGCGGAATTGGTAGACGCGCAGCGTTGAGGTCGCTGTGGGGGAAACTCCGTGGAAGTTCGAGTCTTCTCGACCGCACCAAGCTTTCGTTGCGCCGCACCGAGTTTGTTTTCAGGCAATTAGCTGCTTGGACGGTTTGATTTCGCGCTTGCTTCGGCCTATCTAGCGCAGATTGTGTCAGGATACGAAGATGAAGATCGTCAACTCGCTCAAATCGCTGAAGAAGCGCGACAAGAACTGCCGGATCGTGCGGCGCAAGGGCCGGGTTTATGTGATCAACAAGGCGAACCCGCGCTACAAGGCGCGCCAGGGCTGATCTCAAGCCGCCGAAATCCGGCGGAGGGCGGCACATGAAGATGCCGACCCCCGATGCGGCGGTGTTGCAGCGCCGCGGCGAGATTATCGAGGCGCTGCGCCAGATCGTGCCGGGCGAAGGCGTCATCGTGACCGAGGCCGAGCGCCGCGCCTATGAGAGCGATGGGCTCACCGCTTATCACCAATTGCCGATGGTCGTGGTCCTGCCGTCGCGGGTCGATCAGGTGGCGGCGGTTCTGCGCTACTGCAAAGAGATGGGCGTCAAGGTCGTGCCGCGCGGCGCCGGCACCTCGTTGTCGGGGGGCGCCTTACCGTTGGCCGATGGCGTCCTGCTCGGCATGGCCAAGTTCAACCGCATTCTCGAAATCGATTACGACAATCGCTGCGTCGTCGCCCAACCCGGCGTGACCAATCTGGGGCTGACCCAGGCGGTCGAGCATGCCGGGTTTTATTATGCGCCCGATCCGTCGAGCCAGATCGCCTGCACGATCGGCGGCAATGTCGCCGAGAATTCGGGCGGGGTGCACTGCCTCAAATACGGGCTGACTACCAACAACATCCTCGGCATCGAGACTGGTCACGATTGATGGCGAGGTGATCCGCCTCGGCGGCAAGCATTTCGACGCCGAGGGCTATGATCTGCTGGGGGTGATGACCGGTTCCGAGGGGCTGCTCGGCGTCGTGACCGAAGTCACGGTGCGCATATTGCCCAAGCCGACGGCGGCACGGGCGTTGCTGATCGGCTTCGCCAGCGCCGAGGATGCCGGCGACTGCGTTGCCGCGGTGATCGGCGCCGGCATCATCCCGGGCGGCATGGAGATGATGGACCGGCCGGCGATCCACGCCGCCGAGGCTTTTGTCGGGGTCGGCTATCCGCTCGATGTCGAGGCCTTGCTGATTGTCGAGCTCGACGGGCCGCCGGCGGAAATCGATCATCTGATCGCCAAGGTCGAGGCGATCGCGCGCGATCACCACGCCACCACGATCCGCATCAGCAGCGACGATGCCGAGCGGCTGGCGTTCTGGTCCGGGCGCAAGGCAGCGTTCCCGGCGGTGGGCCGGATTTCGCCCGATTATTATTGCATGGACGGGACGATCCCGCGCGGCAAGTTGGCAGAGGTGCTGAGCCGCATGCGGGACATGTCGGAGCGGTACGGGCTCGGTGTCGCCAATGTATTTCATGCCGGCGACGGCAATCTGCACCCGCTGATCCTCTACGACGCCAACAAGCCGGGCGAAATCGAGCGCGCCGAGGCGTTCGGCTCGGACATCCTGCGGCTCTGCGTCGAAGTCGGCGGCGTATTGACCGGCGAGCATGGCGTCGGCGTCGAAAAGCGCGACCTGATGGGCACCATGTTCAGCGAGACCGATCTCGCCCACCAGCAGCGCGTCAAATGCGCGTTCGACCCCGACGGCTTATTGAACCCCGGCAAGGTCTTTCCGCAGCTGCATCGCTGCGCCGAACTCGGCCGCCTTCACGTGCATTCGGGCCGCTTGCCTTTCCCCGACCTGCCCCGTTTTTGAATGGCGGCAGTGATAGGCTGACGGGCCCGTTATTGCGAGCCGCCATCAGGCAGTGGGCAACCCGATCTGGTGACCATCGTCGCGAGATTGCTTCGCTATGCTCGCAATGACATCGTTGCAACGTGACACGTTTTTCGCCCACAAACCTCGATGAATTACGTGACGCGGTGAGTGAAGCGCTTGCCGCCGATGAGCCGCTCGAATTGGTTGCGGGCGGGTCGAAGCGCGGGTTGGGGCGGCCGATGCAGACGCCGCGAACCCTCGACCTGTCGCGGCTCTCGGATATCCGCGATTACCAGCCGAGCGAACTGGTGCTGACCGCCGGCGCAGCAACGCCCTTGGCGAAATTGAAGCGGCATTGGGGCAGAACCGGCAGATGCTGGCGTTTGAGCCGCCGGATTGGCGGGCGCTGCTCGGCGAGCCGGAAACCCAGCCCACTCTCGGCGGCGTTCTGGCGTGCAATTTGAGCGGCCCGCGGCGCATCAAGGCCGCGGCGGCGCGCGACCATTTTCTCGGCTTTCGTGCGGTCAGCGGCCGCGGCGAAATCTTCAAATCGGGCGGCAAGGTCGTCAAGAACGTCACCGGCTACGATCTGTCAAAGCTGATGGCGGGGTCATACGGGACGCTCGCTGCATTTGAGGAAGTGACGGTCAAGGTGTTGCCACGGCCGGAGCATGTCGAAACCGTGGCGTTATTCGGGCTTGATCCCGCCGCCGCGGTGCGGGCGATGAGCCGGGCATTGTCGTCGCCGCATGACGTCTCGGCGGCTGCATACATTCCCGCCGCATCACCTTTAGCGGTAGCCGCCGAAACCGTCGCACTTAGGCTCGAAGGGCCGGAGCCGTCGGTCATCTTTCGCCGCGAGCGGGTGTTGACCGAATTGGCCGCCGAATGTGAGACCGCGGTGCTTGAAGACAACGCATCGGTCAATTTTTGGCGCGCGATCCGCGATGTCGAACCGTTTGCTGGCCTGACCGATCGCGCGGTGTGGCGGGTGTCGGTGGCGCCGGCACGCGGCGCCGAGATCGGCGAGGCGATCGCGCGTACAGTCGATGCTGTCTGGTTTCTCGATTGGGGCGGCGGTCTTGTCTGGGCGGCAATCGCAGGGGTGGAGGATGGCGGGGCCGAGGTGATCCGAGAGGCAATCCGCGGGCCGGACGGGCACGGCACCGGCCATGCGACGTTAATCAACGGATCGGCGGCTTTGCGGCGTGCCGTCCCGGTGTTCGAGCCGCAGCCTCCGGCGTTGGCCACGCTCGCCGCCCGTATCAAAGACAGCTTTGACCCGCACCATATCCTAAACCCCGGCCGCATGGTCGAGCGGAGCTGAACCGCGTGCGCACCGATTTTACCGAGCAGCAACTCGCCGATCCCGACACTGCCGCATCCGAGAAGATCCTGCGCAATTGCACCCATTGCGGGTTTTGCACCGCGACGTGTCCAACCTACCTGCTCCTCGGCGACGAACTCGACAGCCCGCGAGGGCGCATCTACCTGATCAAGGACATGCTGGCCTCGGGTGCCGCGCCGAGCGCCGACACCGTCAAGCACATCGATCGCTGCCTGTCGTGCCTCGCCTGCATGACGACCTGCCCGTCGGGCGTCAATTACATGCACCTGGTCGATCACGGCCGGCGCTGGATCGAAGAGAAATATCGCCGGCCCTGGGCGGAGAGGGCCTTGCGCCGAATGCTCGGCACGGTTTTGCCGCGGCCGTGGCTGTTCCGCGCCGCGCTCCGGGCCGCCACCCTGGCGCGGCCCTTCGCGCGATCATTGCCGCGCCGCCTGATGCCGATGATGGCGCTGGCGCCGGCGACGGTTCCGCGCGCCTCGGCCACGGACGCCAAGCGCGTTTTCCCCGCCGAAGGCGAGCGGCGAATGCGGGTGGCGCTGTTACCGGGCTGCGCCCAGCGCGTGCTGATGCCCGAGATCAACGAAGCGACGATCCGCCTATTGACGCGTCATGGCTGCGAGGTCCTCCTTGTCCCCGGCAGCGGCTGCTGCGGCTCGTTGAACCATCACCTCGGGCAAGAGGAGGCGGCGCTTGCGCTGGCCCGCGCCAATATCGACGCGTGGGAGCGCGAGCGGATTGCCGGCGAGCTCGATGCGATTGCGACAAACGCCTCGGGCTGCGGCACCACCGTAAAGGATTACGGTTTTATGCTACGCGAAGACCTGGGCTATGCCGAAAAGGCGGCGCGGATCTCGGCGTTGGCGCGCGATGTAACGGAAATCGTCGAGCAACTCGGGTTGCGCACACCAACCGCCGAAAACCCCGCGCGCAGGCCACGCGTCGCCTACCACTCGGCGTGCTCGATGCAGCACGGCCAGCGATTGCACCGGGTTCCGTTGGCGCTGTTGTCCGCGGCCGGGTTTGAAACCGTCGAGCTGCCGGAAGGGCATATCTGCTGCGGCTCGGCCGGCACCTATAATCTGCTGCAGCCGGAGATCGCCGACCGGCTGCGCGACCGCAAGCTCGCCAACATCGCCACAACCCGCCCCGATATCGTCGCCACCGGCAATATCGGCTGCATCACCCAGTTAATGTCGGGCAGCGCTGTGCCTGTCGTCCACACCGTCGAGCTGCTCGATTGGGCGACCGGTGGCCCCGAACCAAAAGCGATGCGCTCCGATTACCCGGCGCGTCGGCGGGCGAGCGCAGGGATCAACAAGCTCAGGCCGAGTGCCGCAGCGCCGATCACGGTCGGCGTCAGCCAACCGGCTCGGCCGAACGCCACCCGCTCGCCGGCCGCACCCAGATCGACGCAGGCGATCGTCACCGGCAGCTGACCGAGGAGCGACCCGAACGCGTAGGGTGCCAACCGCATCGACGTCAGCCCGAGCGCGTAATTGGCGAGGCTATGCGGGATGATCGGGATCAGCCTTAGCAACGCCACGGTGCGCCAACCGCCGCGCTCGATGCGGTCGAGGATCGGCCGGACACGTGTGCTCTGATCGAGGTCGAGGAGACCCGGATCGACATACCGGGCGATCCAAAATCCGGCGACCGCACCAAGCACGCTGCCCAGCGCCGCCCAGATGGCGCCCCAGGCAATACCGAAGACCAGGCCGGCGGCGGCCGCAAACAAGGTGCGCGGCACGAACAGCAAGCTGGCGATGACATGCAGGCAGAGGAACACCACTGGGGCAATAGCCGGATAGCGACCGATCACATTGCCGATCGCCGCGGGATCGAGCGCCGCCCGCCAATGCCAGGCACCGGCCATCCCGGCCGCGAGCACAATCAACAGGATCACCCGCGCGCCGCGGCGCCAATAGCGCAGCGGCGCAACAGCGGCCCGATTGCCGCCGGGTTTCTTATTCATCCGGCCCCGGAAGCAGGTGCGGGGATCGTCGCGACCCCGCCGGGCTCGGTGGCGACGACTTCGCCGATCAGATCAGGTCGAGCCGGACGGCGCTGTAGCCACCACACGCCGATCAGATCGACGATGCCGACGCCGAGCCGGTCGAACACGCCGTATTTGGATGCGCCGGCGCGCCGCGGCCGATGATTGACCGGCACCGAACGCACGGTTCCGCCGGCGCGCAGCGCCAAGGCCGGCAAAAAGCGGTGCATATGATCAAATGCCGGCAGGTCGAGAAACAAAGCGCGGGAAAACAGCTTTAGCCCACAGCCGGTATCCGGCGTGGCGTCGCCAAGAAGCCGCGAGCGCACCGCGTTGGCAATCCGCGACGCCGCCCGCTTTGCCCGGCTGTCCTGCCGCTTTGTGCGAAAGCCGGCGACTAGCAGCGGCGGGTTTGCCGGCGCGGCGCGGGCGAGACGCCATAGTTGCGGGATATCGGCAGGGTCATTCTGGCCATCGCCGTCCAGGGTCGCAATCCAGGCGCCTTGCGCCGCCTTGATCCCGGTCAATAAGGCGGTGCTCTGGCCGCAGCTGCGCAGATGCCGCAGCAAGCGTAGCTGCGGCACTTCTGCCCTCAGGCGCAGAATTTCGGCGGCGGTGCCGTCACTGCTGCCGTCATCGACGTAGATGATCTCGTACTGCGTCAGACCCGTCATCGCCTCGGTGATTTCGGCGACGAGCGGCGCGATATTGTCGGCTTCGTTGCGGACCGGGATGACGATCGAGAGATCCATGAACCCTGATTTCTGGAATCGGATCGGCTCGCTTTCACATAACCTGCGGCAAAACCGACCATTTGCGATTCGCCTTTGGTGATAGGCGGGGCATGTAGCACGTTTCCCCAAGGTGAACAAAATGCCTCGGGAGAAGGTCGTTGGCGGACGATATCGATGCCGATGCGCGCAATTTGAGGTTACCGGATCATGCGATCCAGCCACGGCGGGTGATGCGTTCGGCGTGGCGGCCATTACCCGGCTGGCGCGTCGGCGCGACGCGATACGGGCTGATCCGGATGTCGCTTCTAGCGTTCTCGGTCGGTGTGGTCGCCGGGCTCGGCGCCTATGTTTTTCGCGAGCTAATCGGTCTCGTTCACAATGTTTTGTTCCTCGGCAGGTTCGCCTTCGATTACGACGCCAATCTGTTCACCCCGGCCAGCCCGTGGGGCGCCGGCGTCATCCTCGTCCCCGTCGTCGGAGCGATCATCGTCACCTTTCTCGTCGTGAATTTCGCGCCCGAAGCCAAGGGTCACGGGGTCCCCGAGGTCATGGACGCGATCTATTACGGCGAGGGCAAGATTCGCCCGGTCGTGGCGTTGGTCAAATCGCTTGCCTCGGCCTTCGCGATCGGCAGCGGCGCTTCGGTCGGGCGCGAGGGCCCGATCGTGCAGATCGGCTCCTCCTTCGGCTCGACCCTGGGTCAACTGATCCGGATGGATTCCGCACAACGGATCGTCCTGATCGCGGCAGGAGCCGGCGCCGGGATCGCCGCGACATTCAACACGCCGATCGGCGGGGTGCTGTTCGCGATCGAGCTGATGCTCCCCGAAGTCAGCGTCAACACGTTTCTGCCGGTCGCAGTGGCGACTGGGACCGCGACTTTTATCGGCCGCATCTTTTTCGGGACCCATCCTTCATTTCAGGTGCCGCCGATCGTCGCGTTGCCGATGGAGCCGGGGTGGGCGGCGCTGATCATCGTGCTCTACATCGTGCTTGGGGGGATCGTCGGCGTGGCCGCCGCAGCCTATACCCGCGGGCTCTACGCTCTCGAGGATTGGTTCGACCGCATCCCCAACAACTACCTGCGCCATTGCCTTGGCATGGCCCTCGTCGGTCTTCTGATGTACGGGCTCTATCGCGGCTTTGGCCATTATTTTGTCGAAGGCGTCGGCTACGCGACAATCCAGGCGATTCTGACCGGGCAGCTTCATTTTGCCGGCCTTCTTGCGCTGTTGTTTGTGTGCAAACTCGCCGCGACGGCGCTGAGCCTCGGATCGGGTTCGTCGGGCGGCATCTTCTCGCCATCGCTGTTCATGGGCGCGACCCTAGGGGCGGCGTTCGCCGGGTTTATCGCCTTTATCGCCCCCGGCATCCCGCTCAATTTGCCGGCCTTCGCGATGATCGGCATGGGTGCGATGGTCGGCGGCGCCACCGGTGCGGCGATGACCGCCGTGACGATGATTTTCGAGATGACCCGCGACTACGGCATTGTGCTGCCGATGATTTTGGCGGTCGCGGTGGCGCTTGGCGTGCGCCGCATGCTGTCGCGCGAAAACATCTACACGCTCAAGTTGGCGCGGCGCGGCCACACGATCCCAAAAGCGCTGCAGGCCAACATGTTTCTTGTGCGCAAGGCGCAGGAGGTCATGGAGCGGAACGTTATCGTGGTCCCGGCCGATCTCGGCCTCAACGCGTTTCTGCTTCAGCCCGAGCACGGGTCGGGCATGCAGCACATCGTCGTCGCCAAGGGTGACCGCATCCTGGGGGTGGTGCGCATCAACACGGCGCTGCGGCACGGGATCGCCGAGGCGGGAGCCGACATCGCATTCGGCGATGTGGCAACCCGCGACTTTACGCTCGCTCGAGAGGACGACGTCGCCTTTGACGTCATCAGGCGGATGTGGCGCCGACACGCCGTCATGGCGATTGTCGTGCGCCGCGACGGCAGTGGCCGATACCGGGCGCCAAGGCCGGCCGATGTGCTCGGCGTGATCAGCAAAGAGCACGTCGCCGACGCGGTCGCCGGCAGCATTCAAGTCTATCCGCGATAGTTCAGAGACCGCGCTGAGACATCGGCTGACCCCGCCTCAGAGACCGCCGCCCGGTAGGAACTTCACCCGCCGTCGCGGCATTCAGAATAACGCGATGGACAAACAGCGGGCAGAAGAGCTGGCGGCGATACTGGTGCACCAATATGGACGTTGGGCGCTGACGCACGCCAGGCAACGGCGATCGCAGCACGCGCATGAGCCGCGCTCCGAGGCGTTTCGGGTGTGGAACTTGATTACGGCCGCCACCGCACGACTGCTGCGCGCCCGCGCCCGCCGGCTCCGCGCCGGATAGCGCGTCTTAGCGGTCGACCCAAGCGATCCGCAGCACGTTGGTGGCGCCCGGCGTGCCGAACGGAACCCCGGCGGTGACGACGATCCGCTGACCGGGTTCGGCTACGCCTTCGCGATATGCCATGCGCGCGGCTTTTTGCACCATATCGGTGAAGTTCTTGACATCGGCAGTGTGGACGCAGTGCGCCCCCCACAAAACGGCAAGGCGGCGGGCGGTGCCGAGCTTGGCTGTCAGCACCAGGATCGGTACGCCGGGGCGTTCGCGGGCGGCGCGCAAGGCGGTGGCGCCCGAGGTCGTGTAGGAGACGATCGCCGCCGCATCAACCATGCCCGCCACCTGACAAGCGGCGGCGCTGATCGCATCGGGAGCGGTGTGCTCGAGCTCGGTGCGGGTGCCTTCGAGCATTGTGCGATAGAGCGGGTCCTGATGCACCCGGCAGGCGATGCGGTCCATCATCGCCACCGATTCGATCGGGTATCGGCCCGCCGCAGTTTCCGCCGACAGCATCACGGCGTCGGCGCCGTCATAGACCGCAGTGGCGACATCCGAGGCCTCGGCGCGGGTGGGCGTCGGCGAGCTGATCATCGATTCGAGCATCTGCGTCGCGACGATGACCGGTTTGCCGGCGAGGCGGCAGGCATGAACCACCTGCTTCTGCACGCTCGGCACATCTTCGGGCGGCATCTCGACCCCGAGGTCGCCGCGCGCGACCATCAAGGCGTCGGCGAGTTCGATGATCTCAGGGAGGCGTTTGATCGCCGCCGGCTTCTCCAGCTTGACCAAGACCCCGGCCCGCCCCGCCACCAGCTTGCGCCCTTCGGCGACATCGTCCGGCCGCTGGACAAAGGAAAGCGCGATCCAATCCGCCCCGCGATCCAGGGCGAAGGCGAGATCGGCGCGATCTTTTTCGGTGATCGCCGAGAGCGGGAGAACGGCGTTCGGCACATTGACGCCTTTGCGGTCGGACAAGGTTCCGCCGACCCGGCACAAGGTCTCGGCGTATTCGGCGCCGCAGCTCTCGGCCTGAAGCCGCACCTTGCCGTCGTCGAGGAGCAGTTCGGTCCCCGGCTCGAGCGCTTCGAAGATCTCGGGATGCGGCAACGGCGCCCGCGTACAATCTCCCGGCCGGCGGTCGAGATCGAGGCGGAAACGCGCCCCCGCCGCAAGCTCGATCGGCCCCCCGGCAAAAGTGCCAAGCCGCAGCTTTGGTCCTTGCATATCGGCGAGGATGCCGATCGGCCGGCCGGTCTCGTGCTCAATTTGGCGGATCGCCGCGAACCGGGCGTCGTGCTCGGCATGCGTGCCATGGCTGAAATTGAGCCGGAATACGTCAACGCCGGCCTCGAACAGGGCACGGATCTGATCCAGGCTTGAACTAGCCGGGCCGAGCGTCGCGACGATCTTTGCGCTACGGAGGCGCCGCATATCGATCTCCCAACCAAAATTCCGGGTTAGGCGCCCACCAGGATGGCTCGAAAATCATTGACGTTGGTCAAGGTCGGGCCGGTCATCACCAGATCGCCGAGAGCCGAGAAAAACCCGTATCCATCGTTGTCGGCAAGCGCCGCTTTGGCGGAGATGCCTCGAGCCGCGGCGCGCGCAACGCTGTCGGGATACAAGATCGCGCCGGCGTTATCTTCGGTCCCGTCGATGCCATCGGTGTCGCAGGCCAACGCCGCGATGGCCTCGGCGCCATCGAGCGCCACGGCGAGCGCCAACAAAAACTCGACATTACGCCCGCCACGTCCGGCGCCGGCGAGGGTCACGGTCGTTTCCCCACCCGACAGCAGCACCGCCGGCGGCCGCACGAATTGCGCGCCAACGCGGAATTCCCCCGATCGCAGCTGAAGGGCGATCGCAGCATGCACCCGCGCCACCTCGCGCGCTTCGCCCTCGATGCGGTCGCTAAGCACCACCGGCGTGACGTTTCGCCGCAGCGCTTCCGCGGCGGCTGCCTCAAGCGAGTTTTGCGGGCTCGCGATCAGTTCGAACCGCGCATTTCGAAACACCGTGTCGCCTGGCTTTGGCGTTTCATCCGTTGCCGATGCAAGGTGGTCGAGTACCGCCAATGGCTCGCCGATGCGGTATTTCGCAAGCACCGCGCGCGCGTCGGCGAAAGTTGTTGCGTCGGGCACGGTCGGTCCCGAGGCGATAACGGCCGGGTCGTCTCCCGGAACATCCGAGATTGCCAGAGTGATAACGCGCGCCGGCGCCGCCGCTGCCGCCAAGCGGCCGCCCTTGATCGCCGAAAGATGCTTGCGCACCGTGTTGATCTCGCTGATCGTCGCCCCGGATCGCAGCAACGCCCGCGTTACCGCCTGCTTGTCGGCCAAGGTCAGGCCAGATGCAGGCAATGTCAGCAGTGCTGAGCCGCCGCCTGACGCGAGAAAGATCATTTGGTCATCGGGCCCGAGGCTATGTGCCGTATCGAGGATGCGCCGCGCCGCGTGCTCACCGGCATCGTCCGGCACCGGATGGCGGGCCTCGAGAATTTCGACGCGGTCGCACGGAAGGGTATGTCCATAGCGCGTCAAAACGACACCTTCGAGCCGACCCGGCCACAAGGCCTCGAAGGCGTGAGCCATCGCCGCGGCGGCTTTGCCGGCGCCGGTCAAAACCGTGCGTCCCGGCACTGGTTCGGGAACATGGCCGATCATCGCCTGAAGCGGGTTTGCTGCGGCGAGCGCCGCGTCAAACAGGGTTTTCAGAAATTCTCCCGGCGGCGTTTGATCGCGGGTCGCCACGTGATGCTTCCATATTGCCAAGCTGGACGGCATTTCATATCGAGCAATCGCCAAAGACCAGCATTTGATCGTCCTGCGACGATCTTGGTCGCATGATCAGCGCGCAACGAGGGACGAGGTTGGTGAGGCTTTTGGGCCGCCGCGGGATAGTCAGCGCCGCAATGGTTATCTTGGCGCTGGCCACCGTGACGCCGGGCCGGGCCGAACCACCGACACCGGCTCAAGCCGGACCACCGACGCCGGCTCAAGCCGGGCCACCGACGCCGGCTCAAGCCGGACCACCGACACCGGCACCGGCTCAAGCCGTACCGCCGACGCCGGCTCAAGCCGGACCATCGACGCCGGCTCAAGCCGGACCATCGACACCGGCTCAAGCGGGACCATCGACGCCGGCTCAGGCCGGACCACCGGCGTCGTCACAGGCGGAACGGACGCCATTTGCCGAGCTTTTCGCTCACCTTGCTGCACAGTTGGTCGGGGTTGTTGTCAACATCTCGACAACCCAGGCAAACCCAGCGCCGGCCGGCAAAACCGCTGAAGCACAGGCGCCCAACGCGGGATCGCAACTCGACGAGTTCTTTCGCAATTTCTTTGGCGACAAGAACGGTCTCAGTGGACCAAACGGGCTGCAGCCGCCGGTTGCATCGCTCGGTTCCGGCTTCATCATCGATCCCACAGGACTGATCGTCACCAACAACCATGTGATCGCGAATGCCGGGCAGATTTCCGTCACCCTCTCGGACAATACGACGTTAACCGCGCACGTCGTCGGCCGCGACTCGGTCAGCGATCTCGCCTTGTTAAAGATCGACGCCAAGACGCCGCTGCCGGCTGCGAAGTGGGGTGACTTGTCGCATACTCGGGTGGGCGACTGGGTATTGGCGATCGGCAACCCGTTCGGTCTCGGCGGCACCGTCACCTCCGGCATCATTTCGGCGACGGCGCGCGACATCCACTCGGGACCGTATGACGATTTTCTGCAAACCGACGCCTCGATCAACCGCGGCAATTCGGGCGGGCCGATGTTCAACCTCAAGGGTGAGGTGATCGGCATCAATACCGCCATCTTTTCGCCGTCAGGGGGTTCGATCGGGATCGGCTTTGCCATTCCCGCCGCCTCGGCGCGACCGATCATTGATCAGCTGCGGACCACCGGCAAAGTCGAGCGTGGCTGGATCGGCGCTCACATCCAACCGGTCACTGACGACATCGCCTCGGCGATTGGGCTCGACAAGGGCCGGGGCGCGATGGTCGCGTCGATCGATCCGGCGAGCCCGGCGGCGCAAGCGAAATTGCAGCCTGGCGATGTCATTCTGACCTATGACGGCAAGGCGGTCGATCGCAGCCGACAGCTGCCGCTGCTGGTCGCCGAGACTGCACCTGACAAGCCGGTCAAGCTGTCGATCTGGCGCGATGGCAAGCCGCTCGAAATCGAGCTGAAAGTCGCCGCACTCGACCCGAACCGGCCGGTGGTGACGCCGCCGACGCCGGAGCCCGAAAAGCCGAAACCGCCGCCAAGCGTCGACGCGCTCGGTCTCAAGCTGACGCGGCTGACCCCGGAGTTACGCAAGCAATTCTCGGTGCCGGAAACGGCAAGAGGAGTTGTGATCCTGGATGTCCCGGCAAACAGCGCCGCCGCAACAAAAGGTTTGCGAGCAGGCGATCTTCTGATCGCGGTCGGCTCCAGTCCAGTGACCACGCCCGAGGAAATTCAGCAGAAGGCCGCCGCGACCAAAAAGATCGGGCGCAAGGACCTTCTGGTTCGCATCGAGCGCGACGGCATTACCCGCTTTGTAGCACTCCCCGTCGAAGGCGGCTGAGCGGCTGCCGTTGCTACTCCGCGGCGGCCAGCGCGGGAGCGGTAGCCGATACGGGAGCGCGCAGTTGGTTCAGAAGATCCGCCTCTTTCGCTTTGGCATGAGCGAGGCTCGCTTCCTTTATATGGCCGAAACCGCGGATTTCGAGCGGCAGCCTCGTGAGCTCGACGGCGATCGCGTGATTGGCGGGTGACAGCCGGCCGACGATTTCATCGATCATCGCCTCGTAATCGCCGATCAGCCGGCGTTCGGTTTGGCGCTCTTCGCTGCGGGCGAAGATATCGAAGCGGGTGCCGCGCAGCCGCCGCAGCTTTGCCAGCACGCGGAAGACACGCAGCATCCACGGCCCAAACTCGCGCTTGCGCAAATGCCCCGTCTGCGGGTCGCGATCGCCCAGAATCGGCGGAGCGAGGTGAAAACGCAACTCGTAGGGACCGTCGAACTGGTCGGCGACGCGCTTTAGGAAATCGCTTTCGCTGTAGAGCCGAGCGACTTCGTATTCGTCTTTGTACGCCATCAGTTTGAAGAGGCCGCGCCCGACAGTCTCGGTGAGTTCGGTGCTGCCGGCCACGCATGCGGTTTCGGCGTCGCGCACTTGCTTGATCCGCGCGGCATAGCGGGCGGCATAGGCGCGATCCTGATAATCGGCCAGAAACGCGACGCGGCGCTCGATCAGCTGGTCGAGCGATTCGGAGAGCCGATGGCTCGGCGGGACAGCACTTGCGGGCGTCGCGCGCGCTTCCACCAAATCACGGTCGGCCGCGGCGCGGCGGCCCCACCGGAAAGCGTCGCGGTTGAAGTCGACGGCGACCGCATTCAGCTCTATCGCCCGTTCGATCGCTTCGGATGACAGCGGCACGAGACCGCGCTGATAGGCATAGCCGAGCATGAACAGATTGCCGGCGATCGAAATCGCCTAACAGGCCGGTCGCAAGGCGGGTTGCATCAAGGAACTCGAAACCTTCGGGGCCGGTCGCCTCAGCGATACTGCGTTCCATCGCACCGGTCGGGAACACCAGATCGGGGTTGCGGGTGAAATCGCCGGTGATCGTTTCGTGACTGTTGACGATCGCTCGGCTGTGGCCCGGCGAGAGCTTTGACAGCGCATCGGCGCTCGCCGAGACGACCAGATCGCAGCCGAGCAATAATCGGGCGTTACCGGCGGCGATCCGCACCGCGTGAATCTGGTCCGGCTTTTCAGCGATTCGGATATGGCTATAAACGGCACCGCCCTTTTGCGCGAGACCGGTCATGTCGAGAACGGTGCAGCCTTTGCCTTCGAGGTGCGCCGCCATGCCGAGCAGCGCCCCGATCGTGACGACGCCGGTCCCGCCGACGCCGGTGACGAGAATGCCGTAAGGCTCGCTGAGCCCGAGGTGCGCCGGCTCGGGGAGCGGCGGCAATCCGTCTTCGCCAAGATCACCGGCCCGGCGTTTTTTAAGGCCGCCGCCATGGATCGTCACAAAGCTCGGGCAGAACCCGTTGACGCAGGAATAGTCCTTGTTGCAGCTCGACTGATCGATTGCCCGTTTGCGCCCGAACTCGGTTTCGACCGGCACCACCGACACGCAGTTCGAGGTTTTCGAGCAATCGCCGCAGCCCTCGCAAACCAGATCGTTGACAAAGACGCGTTTTGCGGGGTCGGGGAACCGGCCGCGCTTACGGCGGCGGCGCTTTTCGGCGGCGCAAGTCTGATCGTAGACGATCGCTGTGACGCCCGGGATCTCGCGCAACTCGCGCTGCACTGCGTCGAGGTCATCGCGATGGCGCACCGAGACCCCGGCCGGGAAGCCCGCATTTTGCGGGTATTTATCGGGCTCGTCGGTGACAACGACGATCCGGCCGACCCCTTCGGCGGCGAGCTGGCGCGTCAGCACCGGTACGGTCAGCCCGGTATCGCTCGGCTGCCCACCGGTCATCGCCACCGCGTCGTTGAACAACAGCTTGTAGGTCATGTTGACCTTGGCGGCGATGGCGGCGCGGACGGCCAGAACCCCCGAATGCGTATAGGTCCCATCGCCGAGGTTCGCGAAAATGTGCGTTGTCTCGGTAAAGGGCGCCTGGCCGATCCATGGCACACCTTCGCCGCCCATCTGCGTAAACGTCGCCGTCGAGCGGTCCATGAACTGGGCGAGGTAATGGCAGCCGATACCGGCGACGGCACGGCTCCCCTCGGGCACCTTGGTCGAGCTGTTGTGCGGGCAACCGGAGCAGAAATACGGCGTGCGCACAAACGGCACGACATTGCCGCCGCCGAGTTGGCGCTCCTTGGCTTCGAGAAAGGCGAGGCGCTCCTGGATCCGCGGCGAGGTGTGAAAGCGGGCGATTCGCTGTGCTATCACGCGCGCGATCATCGCCGGCGTCAGTTCGCCGGTCGACGGCAATATCCAGTTGCGGTTTTCGTCGAATTTGCCGATGACGCGGGGGCGGACATCCTCACGCCAATTGTAAAGCTGCTCCTTGAACTGGTTTTCGATGACCGCGCGTTTTTCTTCGACGACCAGGATCTCGTCGAGGCCTTCGGCGAAATGGCGAATGCCCTCGCGTTCGAGGGGCCACGACATTCCCACTTTGTAGAGGCGAAAGCCGATCTCGGCGGCGTGCGCATCATCGATGCCGAGATCATCGAGGGCCTGGCGCACGTCGAGATAAGATTTGCCGGTGGTTACGATGCCAAAGCGTGGGCGCGGGCTGTCGATGACGATGCGGTCGAGGCGATTGGCTCCGCCAAAAGCGAGCGCCGCGTATAGCTTGTATTTGTGCAGCCGGTATTCCTGGTCGAGCGGCTGGTCGGGCCAGCGGATATTGAGCCCGCCCGGCGGCATCTCGAAATCAGGCAAAACGATCTGCACCCGTTCGGGATCGAGCTCGATCGAGGCCGAGCTGTCCATTGTCTCGGCGATCGTCTTAAGCGCGATCCAGCAGCCGGAATAGCGCGACATCGCCCAGCCATAGAGCCCGAAATCAATGATTTCTTGCACGCCGGACGGGTTCAGCACCGGAATGCACGCGTCCATAAACGCGTATTCCGATTGATGCGCCAGGGTCGACGATTTGCAGGTGTGGTCGTCGCCGGCGAGCAGCAGGACACCGCCGTGACGCGACGAGCCCGCGGCGTTGCCGTGCTTCAACGCGTCGCCGCTACGGTCGATGCCCGGTCCCTTGGCGTACCACATCGCAAACACGCCGTCATACTTGGCGCCGGGAAAGAGATTGAGCTGCTGGCTGCCCCACACCGCGGTGGCGCCGAGCTCCTCATTGAGCGCGGGCTGGAACCGGATGTGATTTTTCTCGACAAAGCGCTTTGCCGCCCACAAAGCCTGGTCAAAACCACCCAAAGGCGAGCCGCGGTAACCCGAAATAAAGCATCCGGTGTTAAGTTCGCCAGCGGCATCGCGCTGCCGCTGCATCATCGGCAGACGCACCAATGCCTGGGTCCCGGTCAGGTAGACGCGTCCCTTGTCGAGAACATATTTGTCATCGAGTGTGACCGCCGCCAGCGCCATCGCGACCTCCCGAAACGCCGCTACTGTTTGATAAGACGTAGTGTTCTGCCGGTGGTTCCTCAATGAGCAGCGCAACCCATTCGGGAAAAAGGAAATGACCGTGCCGTCTTTAGGCGAGCAGGCGGCGTTAAATTTTGCGGAAGCTACCGGAAGCGACACGAACTTTAGCTATGGTTGCGCTCGATGCCGATTGCGGGGTTACGCGGGCGAGCGTAATGCTTATTTACCAGTAGAATTTGGGGTGTTTGAATGCCCGACCTGGCGTTAGCACGCGAGCCGCCTAACCCATCATTGCTCTCGGAACTGCGTGAGCTTCTCGGCGACCGAGCGTCGACCTCGGCGGCGATTTGCGCCCAGCACGGCAAAGACGAATCGTATCACGAGGCGCATGCGCCGGATGCCGTCGTCTTTCCTTGCAGCACCGAAGAAGTGTCCGCGATCGTAAAGCTCTGCGCCGAGTACAACACGCCCGTGATCGCCTTTGGCACCGGAACCTCGCTCGAAGGCCACGTCGCCGCCGTCAAGGGGGGCGTCTGTGTCGATATGATGCAGATGAACCGAGTTTTGCGGGTCGATGCCGAGGATCTCGACGCCACTGTCGAGGCCGGCGTTACCCGCAAGCAACTGAACGAATATTTGCGCGACACCGGATTGTTTTTCCCGATCGACCCGGGGGCCGACGCCTCGCTTGGCGGCATGGCGGCGACCCGCGCCTCGGGCACCAATGCGGTGCGCTACGGGACGATGCGCGAGAATGTGCTGTCGTTGACGGTGGTTCTGGCCGATGGCCGGATCATTCGCACTGCGCGCCGTGCTCGCAAATCAGCCGCCGGGTATGATTTGACGCGCCTCTTCGTCGGCTCCGAAGGGACGCTCGGCATTATTACTGAGCTCACCGTGCGGCTGTACGGCATCCCCGAGGCGATTGCCGCAGCGGTGTGCGCTTTCCCCACCATCGAGGACGCCGTCAATACCGTCATCACGACAATCCAATCCGGGGTACCGGTGGCGCAAATCGAGTTGCTCGACGAGGCCCAGATGGCGGCAATAAACAATTATTCAAAGCTCGACCATAAAGTCGCCCCGACATTGTTTTTCGAATTTCATGGGTCTCCCGCGAGCGTCGCCGAACAATCCGAAACCGTAAAGTCGGTTGCCGCGGAAAGCGGCGGTGATGATTTCCGTTGGACGACCACGGCTGAGGAACGCGCCAAACTTTGGCAGGCGCGGCACGACGCTTATTATGCGGCGTTGGCTTTGCGCCCGGGCTCAAAGGGCTGGGCAACCGATGTTTGCGTACCGATATCGCGACTGGCTGAATGTATTCACGACACGAAGCAAGATCTGGCGCAGTCGTCGATCCCGTCGGCTTTAGTCGGTCATGTAGGCGACGGCAACTTTCATCTCGTTTTCATGATTGATCCGAATCGACCGGAAGAAATCGCCGAAGCTCGCCGGCTCAACGAACGCATGGTTACACGGGCATTGGCGATGGAGGGTACGTGCACCGGCGAGCACGGGGTGGGCTACGGTAAAATGGACTTCCTCGTTGCCGAGCATGGTGAGGCCGTCAGCGTAATGCGCACGATCAAGCTAGCGCTCGATCCGAACAACCTTCTCAACCCGGGCAAAATCGTGCGGGCTTAATTGTTCGCCCCACGGCCGACAGCGTCGCGGAACTAAGAAACAGCTTCATTGTTGACTTGACGGCAGGTATTATCACTGTACTAAGAGCACAGTCGGGTTCTATTGATGTCGCCAGGCAGCGTCAAGTTTGCCGGGCGGGGTCATAGCGCAAGCTTACAAATTCTCCGCCTCGCTGCTTGCCGCGATGTGATCAGTGTTACTGCATCGGATTAGAGCGAGACAGGATGCCTAGAAGTTCAATATAAGTCACGCAGACGAAGGTTCTTCGTATGGAAAAGTCGAGTAAAAGAGGGAAAATTCCCCAGCAGGATTGGCCGTCAATTATCTCCCGATACGAATTCAGGTGAGACCCTGGCGAGTATTGCTCGAACTTATGACTGCTCGCCGCCGGCAATCAGCTACATCGTTAGCCGCACGCGGGCGCGGAGCGCGGCGGCGGAAAGTGCCGCACCGAACTCGCCCGGATTGGCTTTAACCGAGCCGCAACTCGTAAAATCCACAGGATCGATGATACCCACCAGCAACATATCAGATCACGATTCGGTGCATAGCGACGTGACTTCCGACCAATCCCGTCAAACCGCCTCCATCGAAACTCGGCAATCTGCCGTCGAGCTGGTCACCACGCCGGTGGACACAAGACGAGCGCCGGATCCGGAACGGGTTAGCCAAAAGGAATTGTTTTCTCCTCAAATGCCATCCTCCTCCGTAACCAGGCGCACACCGGCCGCGACTGAAATCGACCGGCCACCGTCAGGCGATAACCAACGAACCCGCGACGGGCTTTCCAGCGACGGGCATCTGAGCGACGGGCATTCGAGCGACAGCCATCTGAGCGACAGGCATTCGCCGGTTGAAGTCGTCGCGTCGTCTCGCCCCCCCAATCCGCCAACCACCGCGCAACAACACGGAGATGGCCGGCGGACGCTGCATTTGTCGCTGCCAAATGGGAACGGACCCGCTTCGGGCCCCGCAGCGCCTTCACCGAGCCATAACGGCGGGAATTCCGGCAACCCGTATGACGGCCGGCCCGTCTCGCGTCAGGGAGGCTCGCCGGCTTTCGCGCCGCAGACGCGCCAGCCCTCCGCCCCTAGGCCCTCATTCGCACAGCCTCCTGCCCCGACAGGGCCAGGGTTCGGCGCAGTCGGGTCGCTCGACCTCGACCAGCCCAAGAAGGGTCGCGAAAGCGGCGCTTTTATCGACCGCGCGCTGCGCGAACGCATCGATGAAGACATCGCGGCTTTCCTCGCGGCGTTCGACGCGGCTCTCGACCACGATACGACCGAGAGCAGAACCGAGTTGCGGGAAGCCACTGACCGGCTCCTCCGCGCCGGCGCCCGCACTCGAATAGAGCTGGAGCGGCTCGAGGCGCGCGTCCCACTACACCCGCGCGACGCCTCTCCACGCCCTTCACCGGCTTTTCGCCCGCGTTAAAGATCCATTTCCACCGTCATGGCCGCGCGTTACCGAAAAGGCAACGCACGGCCATTTTGACAGCCGTTTGGTAAACCGGTCGGGTCTATCCTTGATTCCCGCCGAGGGTGACGCCGACATATTGCGTAACACCATGTCGGTTGAGCAGAAGCAACGCCGTCTTTTTCGATGATTGAGCGGCCTCTTTCAGCTTCGCAGCGGCCTCCTCTGGCGTATGCACCGGCTGCTGATTGATCGATACGATTACATCGCCATTCGTCACGCCGACATCATCGCCGGCGCTGCCACTATCAACCCGGGTGATGACAACGCCGTCGACGCCTTTTGCGATATGCAGTTCTTGGCGCAATCGGCTCGTCAGCTCAGCAAAGTGCATCCCGGACGCCGAAGCCTCGGAGCCCTGATCATCGTTCTGGTCGCGGGCGGCGGAAGCGACCTTGTTGTTGTCCGGGAGCTCGCCGAGCTTTGCCTGCAACTCGGTCTTATGTCCGTCGCGCCACACCGTGACTGTCGCTTCGCTGCCGGGATTGGCCGTCGCGACGAGCCGCGGCAAATCATGCAGCTGGTCGACCTCGGCGCCGTTAAAGCCCAAGATGACATCGCCTTGCTTGAGACCAGCTTTGCCTGCCGGGCCGTCGGGATTGACGACGGCAACCAGCGCACCGTGACCGTTATGCAGACCTAGGCTCGCTGCGATGGCCGGCGTGACCTCCTGGATCTGTACCCCGAGCCACCCGCGCGTAATCTTCCCGTGCTCCTCGAGCTGAGCGATGATGTTTTTCGCAACATTGGACGGCACCGCAAAACCAATGCCGACACTGCCGCCATTGGGCGAATAGATCGCGGTGTTGATGCCGATTACTTGGCCTTCGAGGTTAAAGGTCGGACCGCCGGAATTACCACGGTTGATCGGCGCGTCGATCTGCAGGAAATCGTCGTAGGGTCCCTCATTGATGTCGCGGCCCCGGGCTGAAATGATGCCGGTCGTAACCGTTCCGCCCAACCCAAACGGGTTGCCGACCGCCATCACCCAATCGCCGACTTGGGCAGCGCTGCTGTCGCCAAATGTGACATAGGGCAGCGGATGATCGGCTGTGATCTTTAAGACGGCGAGATCGGTCTTGGGATCGCGGCCGACAATCTTTGCGGTGTATTTGGTCTTGTCTTGAAGGATGACTTCGACCTTGCCGGCGTCGCCCACGACGTGGTTGTTGGTAACGACATAACCCGAGGGATCGACGATAAAACCGGAGCCGAGTGCTATGCGGTGAGGCATCCCCTCCGGCATCTGCGGAAACGCATGCTGCCCGCCGCCGCCTGGGTTTTGCTGATCAAAGAAACGCCGCAGCATCTCGTCAAACGGAGAATTCGGAAATCCGTGAAATGGCGAGCCCTGGGACGGATCCTCTTCCTCGGCCATCTGGTCGGCGCCAGCCTTTTGCGTGACCGATATATTGACCACGGCCGGGAGGACCTTCTTGACCAAGGGCGCGAAGCTCTGCTGCTGGATCAAAGCCACTGGCGAGGTCATCGTCTGCGCTGCCGGTGAGGAAGGCGTCGGGATTTTCGGCCCAGACCATCGGCGACAGAGCCAGCGTCGCCCCGAGCCCAAAACCGATCGCCGCGGCGCGCCCGCGGGTAACCCTTGGGAGGCGGAGCTTGTCAGTGGAGAAATTTACCATTCTGTCCTCTTGTTGCACGGCTGGTTGCCCGTGCCCCTAACGCCGCAGGCGTCGCGAGAGCGAACGGGATCTCCGGACAATTGCACCCGCGTCTGACACCCGGCTTTCCTCGAAATTAAATCGCTGTAACCTGAGGCGCGCTTAACATGTCGTGTTCGGCCAGCGCGGAGGGCCGAGCATTGGCGCATGAACCGCCCCGCTGTTCACGCCCGTGAGGCCCCACTGTTCACAAATGAGGAAAACAACCGATGAGCCGTTACCGCGAGATAAGCCCCGCCGAGATGACCCCGGCGCAACGAGAGGTTCACGACGAGATCGTTGCCGGCAAGCGCGGCCGATTCGGCGGCCCATTCCAACTCCTTATTCGCGCACCCGAGGTGTGCCGGCATCTGTCCCGGCTTGGCGAATATCTGCGCTGGGGCAGTTCACTGCCGGCGGCGTTGTCGGAACTGGCGATCTGCTTGACGGCGCGCAGCATCCGGGCAAATTACGAATGGCATGCGCATGCACCCTTGGCGGTCGAGGCGGGCGTGCCGGCCAAAGCGATCGAGGCGATTTGCACCGGCGCCAAGCCGGAATTCGCGGACAACAAACAGGCGCTGGTCTATCGCGTCGTTACCGAGCTGATCGACACCAAGCGGCTCTCCGACGAGAGCTTCGCGGAAGCGATCAAGTCGTTCGGCGAGCAGGGGGTCGTCGAGCTCGGGACGATCATCGGCTATTACACGGCGATCGGCAACGCGCTCAACGTGTTCGAGGTCGCGGTTCCCGCCGGCGCACCAAGACCCTTCGCCGACTGAGAAACAGGACCAGGCGCGGATCGGCCTTTGCGCCCGTTCCCGGTCCGCAGCGCCACTGGTTATCTATCGCTGTTCCCGGCTAAGCCGGCTGCGCTTGCGGCAGACCACGCTCGAGCAGTTGCGCCAAGCGTCGGGCAAAGGCCGACGGGTCGGGCAGTTGCTCGCCCTCGACGATCCGCGCCTGGTCAAGCAGCAGCCAGGCGAACTCGCCGATCTGGTCGGAGGCGCCGGTTTCGCCGACCGTGGCCGCGAGCCGCTCGATCAGCTTGTGCCGGGGGTTGAGTTCAAGAATCCGCTTTGCCGCGCTATCGAGCTGATGATGCTGCTTCAACAGCCGCTCGAGATGCATGTCCATGTCGCCCTCGTCCGCGACCAAACAGACGGCACTATCGGTCAGGCGATCGGAGCTGCGGACATCCTTGACCGCGTCGCCGAGCGCCAGCTTGAAAATAGCAATCAGGCTCGCGAGCTTGGCCGGAGGCTCCGGCAGCTCCTGCGACTGCTGCTCCTCGGGCGGGGTGATCTTAACGAGATCGACGCCGCCGCGGGTTGCTGATCTGAACGGCTTTTCCTTGTAGGTGCCGATCGCCGGCACCCAGAACTCATCGATCGGATCGGTCAAAAGCAGCACTTCGACGCCGCGCGCGCGAAACCCTTCGAGCTGCGGGCTGCGTTTGACGATTTCGAGATTGTCGCCGGTGATCGTATAGATCGCGTCCTGCCCCGGCCGCATCTTCTCGATGTACTCATCGAGCGACACGAGCCCGTCGCGCGCGGTCGAGCGAAACCGGACGAGTTCCAATAGCGAATCGCGCTGGTCGCGGTCCTCGTAGAGGCCTTCCTTGAGCACCGCGCCGAAATTGTCCCAGAATTTGGCGTATTCCTCGGTTTCCTCGCTCGCCTTTTTGCCGAGCTCGCTCAGTACCCGGCGGGTCAGCTGCTGACGCATGCGCGCGACCATCGGGTTGGATTGAAGCATCTCGCGGCTGATGTTCAGCGGCAGATCCTCGCTATCCACCACGCCGCGCAAAAACCGCAGGTAGGCCGGCAAGAGGTCGGTGCCCTCATCGGTGATGAACACCCGCCGGACATAGAGTTTGACCCGGCTCTTGCGCTCAGGATCGAACAAATCGAATGGTTTGGTCGACGGCACGAACAGTAAATTCGTGTATTCGAGCACGCCCTCGGCCTTGTTGTGCAAAGTCAGCCACGGATCGTCAAAGCTGTGGCCGACGTGGTGATAAAATTCCTTGTATTGCTCAGGCGTGATTTCCGATCGCGGCCGGGTCCACAATGCCGAGGCGGTATTGATGGTTTCTTCCTTGCCTTCGTCCTTAAGGACGATCGGCAAGCCGATGTGATCTGAATAAGTATGAACGATGCGACGCAACCGGGCGGGATCGAGATATTCGTCCTCGCCCTCGCGCAGATGGACAATGATCGATGCACCGCGCGCCGCATCCGGCAGCGGCTCGATCGTAAATTCGCCTTTGCCGTCGGACACCCATCGCCAGCCTTCGGTTTCGCCGGCCTTTCGCGATAGTACCTCGACCTTTTCGGCGACCATAAAGGCTGAATAAAAGCCGACCCCGAACTGGCCGATCAGGCTCATATCCTTGCGCGCGTCACCCGATAGTTGGCTCACAAAAGCCGCCGTGCCAGAGCGTGCTATCGTGCCGAGATTTTCGATCAGCTCATCGCGGTTCATGCCGATGCCGTTATCCGCGATCGTCAGGGTGCGCGACTTCTTGTCGGGGGTCAGTACGACGCGGTATTCGGTGTCGCCCTCAGCCATTGCCGGTTCGGTCAAGGCCGCGTAACGCAGCCGGTCGCAGGCATCCGAGGCGTTGGAGATCAATTCGCGCAGAAAAATCTCTTTTTCGCTGTAGAGCGAATGCGCGACGATTTCGAGAAGGCGGCTGACTTCCGCCTGGAAGCTTCTTGTTTCCTGGGTCATGGTCTGCCGTAGCGGGTTGCGTTAATGCGTCACGGATATGTAGCGGAGACCTTGCCCGCGCAAGATATCCGGGGTCAGCAATTCACACCCGGTCAGCTCGAACGCCCCGGCGCCATTGCTCAACGGTCTTTTCGACTTGCCCACCGTTTGCCTCCGTGGCCCAAGCCTCGGTGAACGAGGCGGTCACGCTTTTTGGCCGCCGTTCGGCGGGCAGCGCTGTGAGACAGACCCGCATCGGCAACGACACCCCCTCGCCCACCGCGATCGCCTCGCCATTGCGCAAGGCCGGCAAGAAATTCAGCAACCCATAACAAGATTCAGGTACGGCGCTGCGGACAATATCCTGGTCTTCCTGACCGGTCATGCGTAGCGCGAACAGAGTGTTGCACTCGGACAGCAGTCCGGGGGCTAAATCGGATGGCCGCTGGCTGACGACGCATAATGAAACGCCGTATTTGCGCCCCTCTTTGGCGACCCGAAAAAGGGCTCGCTTTGCCGCTTCGAAGCCGAGAGTCCGATCGCGCGGCGCATAGCGATGAGCTTCTTCACATACGATCGCCATCGGGATCGGGCTTTCGCTCCACAATGCGAAATCAAAAGCCAGCCGGCATAACACCGAGACGATGACATTGACCACCTCGGACGGAACGCCGGCGAGGTCGAGGATGGTTACCGGCTTTCCGGCAACAGGAATTCGAAACAGCTGCGAAAGGATATCACACAGTTCGTCGCGCAGGGTCTTTCGGGTCGTGAAGACAAAGGTGTAACGCGCATCATTTTGCAGGGCGGTAATACGATTTATAACAGAGTGATAGGCAGCGACGCTCTCCGGCCGTTCCAAGCTGCCCATCGCGGCGTCGATAAACCGCAAGAGATCGGCGAGGCGGTAGGGGACCGGCGTGTCAACTGTTCCGCGCCGTTCAAGCCCGGCCTGCGCGAAATAGAATTTCTTGGCGGCGAGTAGCGCCTCGCCAAGAATTTTCGCGTGATCGGGATGAGCGTCGGCGCCGAGCACAATCTCGATCAGCTCTTCGAAGTTAAACAGCCAGTAGGGAAAATAGAGACCGCGGTCGGGGCCGAGCACCGCCGCGTGTTCGCCGAAGACGTCCGCGTACTCGCTGTGCGGGTCGAGCAAAATCAGATGGGCGTTTGGCGAGCGGTCGATCACCGCGCTCAGAAGCCCGGCAACGAGGCAAGATTTGCCCGATCCGGTAGTGCCGACGATGCTGAAATGCTTGCCAAACAATTCGTCGGTCAGGATGTAAGCGGGAACGCTGGCGTCTTGGGCGATCGATCCGATGGGGGCAGTGGCAGCTTCGGGGCGGGCATAGACTTGCCGCAGATCGATGGCATCGGCGAGTGAGACCCGGGCATCAAGCGCCGGGTAAGCCGATAGCCCGCGCCTGAAGGATGTTCCGTCGGCGCGGCCGATCTCGCCCGCGAACTCGATCTCTGCGATTTTTAAGTCCTGGCCCGAAGGTCTCAACCCCGGCTCGGAGACCTCGAGACGGCTTATCATTCCGTAAACCGTGCCAAACCCTGTTTGTATTTTGACGAGATTGCCGATTTCGATTGGGTGCCGGCCTTGCTCGTCCAGCATTACCGTGGCACGCGGTGCTGACACCGCGACTATTCGCCCGATAAGACGGTCGTCGAGATCATCAGCGCCGAGACTGTCCACGAACTTCTTTCCTTTACCAGTGCGAACCCAGCCAAAGTGTCGCGAGTTCGAAAAGATTCGGTGAAGCTCCGGAGCCGACAGCCAGAAGCGAGAATGTTTCGCAGCGACGCACCCCCAGACTGTCCTACGCGGGGCCGCTACCAATAAGTGATTATAGAGGGAGATGTTATCTTTTGGTTGTTAATTTCAACAAAAATGCTATCTTCGTGCAGGTCCCTCTAAGGAAGAGATGATCCGGTCGAGGGTCGAGGTACCGACGTAGTGGAGAGACTGGACCGATGCCCGCAACCGTCTCATCATCAATGCGTGGATACCCTAACGCCTGCGGAGCGCAGCGAGCGGATGTCGCGTGTTCGCTCGGCGAACACTAAGCCCGAAATGACGGTGCGGCGGGCGGCCCACTCCATGGGCTACCGATATCACCTCCATGATCGTCGCGTACCTGGCTCTCCCGATATGGTATTTCCACGCCGCCGCAAGGTAATATTTATCCATGGATGCTTTTGGCACGGACATGACTGCAAACTTGGAGCGAGGCCGCCCAAATCTCGGATTGAGTTCTGGTCAGAAAAGATCGCGGGGAATTGGGATCGTGACGCACGAACGTTGGAGCGAGTTCTCGCAGGCGGCTGGCACCCCTTAGTAATCTGGGAATGTCAACTGAGAGACCAGGGTTGGCTCCGGCGCACATTGAAGGGGTTTCTTGATGCGTAGCGTAGAGCTGTTCACGGGAGCGGGAGGGCTCGGAATGGGACTCGCGCTCGCTGGTTTCAAGCCCGAGGTCGTTATCGAAAGAGACCGATGGGCGTGCG
This sequence comes from uncultured Alphaproteobacteria bacterium, assembly GCA_963777435.1. Lineage (GTDB taxonomy): Bacteria > Pseudomonadota > Alphaproteobacteria > ATCC43930 > CGMCC-115725 > AP-15. The sequence continues at coordinate 297,577 of CAVZQT010000001.1, read as the reverse complement.
ATACAATTAAAGAGAATCAGCAGCGCGACTTTCCCCTAGTGGCCGATTGGCCGTTGTGGGAGGGCGACGTTCGAGCCTTCGATTATGAATTCAATTATCGATAAGATCGATTTGGTGGCTGGAGGGCCACCATGTCAGCCATTCTCTATCTGCGGGAAACATCAGGGTCACGAAGACGAGCGAGACATGTTTCCCGCAATGGTCGACATCGTAAGGCGGCTCCGACCACGCGCGTTTATCGTTGAAAATGTGAAAGGTTTAACGCGAACAGCATTTGCCAATTATTATCAATATCTTTTACTACAGCTGGAGTTTCCAGAGACAGCACGAAAATGGGACGAGGGTTGGTTAGACCACCTCAGCCGACTTCAGCGAAGAAAAACCTCAAAAAGGCGCAGCAGTCTGTGCTATAATGTCGTCTCTACGCTCGTTAATGCGGCGGATTACGGGGCGCCCCAAAGACGAGAACGAGTTTTCATAGTAGGTTTTCGGGAGGACCAAGACGTACGCTGGTCTTTTCCGGCTGCAACACATTCTCGATCCGCTCTCATAGTTGATCAGTGGGCCACAGGAGAATATTGGGAGAGGCATGATATACCGTTCCCGGCTATTCCGAAAGAATTCCTGAAGGAAGCTGAGTATTATTCCAAGAAGAATTATCATCCAAATCTCAACAGTAAAGCTTGGCGCACAGTCAGGGATGCGCTGATCGGTCTCCCCGACCCAGAGTACGGTGCTGGGGGATTCCATAACCACAAATTTCAACCTGGAGCACGCCCGTACCCTGGACACACCGGTAGTCCTCTGGATTTGCCGGCTAAGGCTTTGAAGGCCGGAGACCACGGTGTCCCTGGCGGCGAGAACATGATGATCAAGGACGACGGTACGCCGCGCTATTTCACGGTGAGAGAGTCGGCTCGGCTCCAGACCTTCCCGGACGGGTATATCCTCCACGGGGTCTGGAGCGAGGCGATGCGGCAACTCGGCAACGCCGTTCCTGTGACGCTGGCGCATTTGGTCGCGGCCAGTGTGGCAAAAAAGCTCCTTGAACACGACTTTAGAAGTATAGGGGCCAGCATCGGCTGCGCCTAGCTATGCAGTCTGGCCCTCGGTTCAATCCGCTCGATACACGGACAATCGGTCTCAATCTGCTAGACGCTATCTTAGCCCGGCCAGCAGAGCCGCTGGGCACGTTGGCGGCATTCGCTGGGGCGGGAATTTACGCTCTCTACTACACCGGCGAGTTCGCACCTTATTCCGTGATCGCTACGGCCAACCGAAACCAGGCATTCGATCGCCCGATCTACGTTGGTCGCGCCGTTCCAGCGGGAGCGAGCACTGGGATGGTTCTGGCCGACGAGTACACCGGTAGCGCACTCTACGCGAGGTTGGTCCAGCATGCCAACAGCGTGAAGGCGGTCTCAAATCTGCGGATCGAAGATTTCCACTGTCGGTATCTCGTCGTGGATGATGTCTGGATTCCACTTGCCGAATCACTTTTGATTACGCGATTTGCTCCGTTGTGGAATCTACAAGTGAAGGGCGTCGGCAATCACGACCCGGGCAGGGGGAGGCGCGCTGGCAAACGGTCCCGGTGGGATACCCTTCATCCCGGGCGGCCATGGGCGGTGTATTTCGCCGAGCGCGCGGAGACGGCGGAGCAAATCGGTGCCGAGGTTATCGCCCACCTTTCGTTGGGAGCGGAGCTACAGAACCTTTTTGCCGAACCTGTGAATGGGGACGAAGTATCAAATCAGGGGGCCTAACGCGAAGATCGGGCACTCTCTAGGCTGTTTGCCCTTGTCATCGCCGCCGCCCCAACCGATACCTTAGGGCATGGCCATGTTCAGCCCCGCTCCGCGGCTTGTCGCGGTCCTCGGGCCGACCAATACCGGCAAGACGCATCTCGCGATCGAGCGCATGCTCGGCCACAAAAGCGGGATGATCGGGTTTCCGCTGCGGCTGCTCGCCCGCGAGAATTACGACCGCATAGTCAAAATGCGCGGCGCTCGGGCAGTAGCCTTGATCACCGGCGAAGAAAAGATCCTGCCGCCAAACCCGTCCTATTTTGTCTGTACCGTCGAATTGATGCCGCTCGACCGCGCCGTCGATTTTCTCGCGGTTGACGAGATCCAACTCTGCGCCGATCCGGAGCGTGGCCACGTTTTTACGGCCCGGCTGCTGCATGCGCGCGGCCTCGCCGAGACGATGTTCCTCGGCGCCGACACGATCAAGCCGCTGATGCGCCGGCTCGTGCCCGAATTCGAGCATGTCAGCCGGCCGCGTTTCTCGACCCTTGCCTATACCGGACACAAAAAGGTGACCCGGCTGCCGCGCCGCAGCGCCGTCGTCGCCTTTGCTGTCGCCGACGTATTTTCGCTCGCCGAGTTGATCCGCCGTCAGCGCGGCGGCACCGCGGTCGTGCTCGGCGCGCTGTCGCCGCGGGCGCGCAATGCTCAGGTCGGCATGTTCCAGGCAGGCGAGGTCGATTACCTCGTTGCCACCGACGCGATCGGCATGGGGCTCAACATGGATCTCGACCATGTCGCCTTTGCCCGCATTGCCAAGTTCGACGGGCGCGGCCCGCGCCGGCTGACGGCGGCCGAAATCGCCCAGATCGCCGGCCGCGCCGGGCGTCACATGAGCGACGGCACCTTTGGGACGACCGCCGAGCAGGGACCGCTCGATGGCGAAATCGTCGAGGCGGTCGAAACCCATCGCTTCGATCCCTTGACCAGGCTCAACTGGCGCAACACCAGGCTGCACTTCCAGTCGATCGAGGCTTTATTGCACAGCCTCGATGAGCGCCCGTCCTTGCCCGGCCTGGTTCAAGCGCGGCAGGCCGATGACCACCGCGCCTTGCAGGCGCTGGCTCGCAACCGCGAAGTGGCTCAGCTTGCCGGCAACCGGGGGGCGGTACGGCTGCTTTGGGAGGTGTGCCAGATCCCCGATTTCCGCAAAGTCATGACCGACAGCCACACCAGGCTGCTGGCGCATATCTTTACCCACCTCGCCGGACCCGAGGAACGCCTGCCGACGGAGTGGATCGCCGGGCAGATGAACAATCTCGACCGCACCGATGGCGATATCGACAGCCTGATGGCGCGGATCGCGCATATCCGCACCTGGACCTACATCACCCATCGCGGCGACTGGGTCGAGGGCGCCACCTCGTGGCAGGAGCAGGCGCGCGGCATCGAGGATCGGTTGTCCGACGCATTGCACGAGCGAATCACGCAGCGTTTTGTCGATCGCCGCTCGGCCTTCCTGGTGCGCCGACTCGCCTCCGACGACGAGTTGATCGCTTCGGTTTCGGCGCGCGGGGAAGTGCGCGTCGAAGGCGCCTATGTCGGGCGTCTCGAAGGGCTGCGCTTTGTCCCGGACGCGATCGACGGGATCGAAATGCGGATGGTCAACACCGCCGCCAACCGGGTGTTGCGTGGCGAGATTGCGTCGCGGGCGCGGCTGCTGGCAGCCGATGCCGACGAGGCGTTCGCGATCGATGCCGTGGGCGCCTTGCGCTGGCGTGGTGGCGTTGTCGGCCGGCTGGTCGCGGGCGAGCGTATGCTGGCCCCGCGGGTCGAGGCCGTCGGCGGTGATTTTGTCGAGGGCGATATTCGCGAAAAGATCCGCCAGCGTCTGGCGGCGTTTGTCCGCGCCGAAATCGAACCGCGGCTGGCGCCGCTGTTCGCGATTTCCGCCTTGCCGCTGGGCGGCGGTGCGCGCGGTCTCGCATTTCAGCTCGCCGATGCGCTCGGCAATTTGCCGGCGGGCGAAGTGACTGCGCCAGGTTGCCGCTCTCGACCGGTCGGATCGCGCGGCGTTGAGCCGAAACGGAGTGCGTTTCGGCACTGAAATGGTGTATGTCGAGCCGCTGTTACGGCCGGATGCGGTGCGCTTTCGCGCCCTGTTGTGGGCGGTGCGGTCGGGGCGGACCCCGACGGCGCTGCCCGGCGTGCGGCGGCTCGCAAAAGCGATCGAAACCGATCCGTCGCTGCCGCCATCATTTTATGCCGCGACCGGCTTTTTCGTCGCCAATGGGCTGGCGCTTCGCGCTGACCGAGTCGAACGCCTTGCCGCGACAGCCCGACAGTTGGCAAGGCTTGGACCGTTCACAGCGGACGACCGGCTCGCGGCCATTGCCGGTGTCGAGACCGCCGTACTTCGGCGGGTTCTGACGGCGCTTGGTTATCGAGCCGTCATCAGCGGCGGGCTGGAGACCTTCGTCGCGCGGCCGCGCCGCCGTCGCGACACCGGCGCGGTGCGACCGCCGGGAGAGGGGCACCCATTTGCTAAACTGCAGGAGCTAAAGCTCGCTTGAGCGGCGCGGAAAGCTCGGCCCCGGCCGCGAGCCGGCGGATCGACCAGTGGATGTGGTTTGCGCGACTTGCCAAGACGCGCTCCCTGGCGGCGCGCCTGTGCGCGGCCGGTGCAGTAACCCTCAACAATGTTGCCGTGCGTAAACCCAATCAGCCGGTTCGTATCGGTGATGCGATCGCAGTACCGCAGGGGAGCTACCGGCGTACCGTGCGAATATTGGCGCTGGGCTCGCGCCGCGGCCCGGCGATCGAGGCGCAGCTGCTGTATTTGGAGATCGCACCGCCGCTTCGGGTCTCCGAAATCGGGCCGGCTTGGGAGCCCCTGCTCGCCGAGGACGCTTCGGAAAATTGAGCCTTCCCGGCTCCGTTATCTCCCCGAGAAGACTGGAGCGCGTCTTTCTGCCCAGGCCCGCAGCGCTTCCTTGTGGTCGTTAGACTCCGAACAACGCGCCCGGATGGCGGCGAACGCGTCATGGTCGAGCCTTCCCGCCGCTGTCTCGTTGATCGCCTGCTTTAGCCCGGCCACAGCGAGCGGCGCGTTCGCCGTCAGCGTTGAAGCTAGCACCTCCACGCGCCCCATCAGCTGATCGGGCGGCACGATCTCGTCGAGATAGTCGATCCGGAGCATCTCCGTCGCATCGAGCGGCTGCGCCGTCAAAAACAGCTTTTTGGCCGCGCCGACCCCAAGCCGCGTCACGTAGCGGCGGATGCCGCTCTCGTAATAGACGATCCCAAGCCGCGCCGCCGGCATCAGCAGCTGCATGCCCTCGACGCCGATCCGAAAATCGCAAGCCAATGCCAGATCGGTGGCGCCGCCATAGACGCTGCCGTTCAACGCCGCGATCGTCGGCACGCGGAGCTGTTCGAGGCGGTCCACGGTGCGCTCGAATGCGTCGCGGTCGTAATTATCGTCCTCGCCGGCGTTGCGTTCCACCAGCGCGCCGATGTGAAAGCCCGAACTAAAGCTTTTTCCGGTGGCGGTCAGCACGAGAACCCTGATCGTGGCATCGGCATCGATCCGGGTGAAGAATTGCTCGAGTGCGGTCAAATCCTGCGGTTCGATGCGGTTGTGCTGGCGCGGGCGATTGAGCCGCACGACGGCGCGCCCGTCGGCAATACTCAAAACTGGGGTGGTAGGCTCATCGAACGCGGCAGAATTGGGCATAAAAAATTCCTCCACAACGGGATTGTGCTGCCGATCCGAAGCGTCAGCAATGCGCACGCCGCCGGGTTTATTATCGCGCATGGCTACGAGCCGTCGGGGTTCGCCCGCTTGCGCGATATAGCCGACCCCACTTAGGATCGCGGGGCGAGGCTATTCGAAGACGATCAGGGAGAGTTGAGCCATGGAATTCGGCGCTTCGATCTTTTTCACCGATTATTCAATCACCCCGGCCGCGCTCGCGGTGGCGCTCGAGGAGCGCGGCTTTGACTCGCTGTGGGCGGCCGAGCATTCGCATATCCCAGTGCCGCGCAAGACCCCTGCTCCTGGCGGCGGCGAGTTGGCCAAGCGCTACTATGACGTGATGGACCCGTTCGTCACATTGGCTGTGGCGGCGGCGGCGACCAACCGTCTGAAGGTTGCGACCGGGATTTGCCTGGTGATCCAGCGCGACACGATCCAAACCGCAAAGCTCGTCGCGTCGATCGACCAGGTCTCGGGCGGCCGTTTTCTGTTCGGCATTGGCGGCGGCTGGAACCAGGAGGAGATCGAAAGCCACGGCACCGTTTTTGCCACGCGGATGCAAAAGATGCGCGAGCAGATGGAGGCGATGAAGGAGATCTGGACCAAGTCAAAGGCCGAGTACAACGGCGAGATCGTCAAGGTGCCGCAGATGATGACCTGGCCGAAGCCGGTGCGGAAACCGTGGCCGCCAATCATTCTCGGCGGCGCCTTCCCGTGGGCGGCGCGGCGCGCGGTGCGCTATGGCGACGGCTGGTACCCGAACGCGAGCAGCGGCAATCCCGAGGAATACATGCCGAAGTTCCATCAGATGGCTAAGGATGCCGGCCGCGATCCCACATCGTTGCCGGTCACGATCGGCGGCGCTCCCGAGGACGCCGACAAGCTCAAGCGCTTTCGCGATCTGGGTGCCGTGCGCGCCAACGTCACTCTGCCGGCGGAGAGTGCTGATCAGATCCTGCCGATCCTCGACCGCTGGGCCAAGCTCAAGCAGCAGGTGCAGTAAGCGTTCCGGCTGCCGCGCCGCGAGGCGGGCCGAATGACTAATGGTCAACCGGCGGCGATAAAGCGGTCGATCTTGCGGTATTGGAACAGCCAGCGGCCGTCGCGCTGCACGATTTCGTCGGTGTAGGCGCCGCCGGAGCCGATCTTAGGCCCGTCGGGGCTGTTCTGCATCACCATCCAATTCGAGCGCACCCGGGCACGAGCACCATCGAGCGCGATCACGATATTCGTCACCAGATGCGCCGCCCGCGGCCGATTGGCGTCGGCGCGAGCCCGAATGTCGGCGGCGAGCTTGGCGATCGCGGCGCCGCCGGTCGCCTTGCCGAAGGCCGTATCCCAGGTGCCGTCCTCGGTAAACAGCGCCGCCATATCGGCGTAACGCCCGTCATCGAGACGAAAGCAATATTCCGCCATCAGCTCACGAATGGCGTCCTTGTCTGCGACCGCTGTCGGCATCGCGTCTATCTCCTTGGACCCAACCGCAAACCTGGCATCTAGCTAAACCCGTCACATTTCAGGGCCTCGCCGGCGCCGTCGGATTGCGATACCGTCACTGGGGTTGGACCGGCATCGGTGATCGCCGGTGCCAGAGCACGCGGCAGCCACAATTCAACTTTGGTGCCTTCGCCGAGCGCGCTCGAGAGGCGCATTGCCCCGCCCGATTGCGCCACAAAGTGCAGCACCGTCGGCAGCCCAAGTCCGGTCCCGACACCCGCTTTCTTTGTCGTAAAGAACGGTTCGACGGCGCGCGCAATCGTTGCCTCGTCCATACCGGTCCCGGTATCGCAGACGGCGATGACGAGGTAGTCACCTGAGGCCAGTTCTGGGGGCGAAGTCTGGTCGGTGCGGTGTTCGGCTACGCCGATCCACAGGCTGCCGCCTCCTGCCATCGCGTCGCGCGCATTGGCCGCTAAATTCAAAATGGCGAGTTCGAGTTGATCGGGATCGACCTCAGCCGGCGCCAGATCGCTCGGAGCATCGAACAACAACTCGACGTTCGGACCCAAGGTCTGCCTCAGCATCTCCCGAATGCCAACGACAAGACGAACGAGATCGACAGGCTGCGGATCGAGGCGCTGTTTTCGGGCGAAGCCAAGCAAGCGTTGAATCAGTGTTACGCCCCGATCGGCTGCCTCGACCGCGCCTGCGACCAGCGGCGTGGCCGGGGAATTTTCACCCAGCCGCTTGCTCACCATACCCAAATTGTTGATAACAATTGCTAGAATATTATTGAAATCGTGCGCGATCCCGCTGGTTAGTTGGCCGAGCGCTTCGAGCTTTTGCGCTTGATGTAAAGCCGCTTCTGTTGCCTTGCGTTCGGCAATCTCGGCATTTAGACGCTGGTTGGCCTCATCCAGCTCAAAGCGCAACCGCATGGTGTCCTCGAGAATACGGTTGAGCTGCCTCCCGGCAAATGCCATTGCAACGGCAAAAACCACGATCATCGCACTGACCGCGCTATCGTCTGCGGTTCCCTCGGCTAGAAAACGAACCGCCAGAGGCAGGCAAGCGGGGACCAGAAAACCAAGCATGGTCGGTAGATGCGCCGCGCTGACGACGACCGCCCCGGTGCACATTCCGCCGATCACGATCGTCAGAAACAGCTGGGCAGCGCCTGGGACGAGTGGGAATAACAGCGCGCCACCCAGTCCCCAGGCCAGACCCGCAAGTGAGGCGCCGAGGGTTGCCCCCGTCGACCACCATCGCGGTTGCGCCCGCGTGACGCCGCGCCGGTAGCGCGACCAAAGAACCGTGCGCCCGATCGTGATCGAGACGACCGCGCTGAACCATAGCAGCGGCAACCGCCATCCCAGCACCGGCGTCAAAACCGCAGCCACCAATCCCGCGTTGACCAGGTTGACGACAAGTGCAATCGGCATCTGTCGAAATATGCCGGCGACCTGTTCGCCATAGACAGCCTCCGCGACACCGTTCCGGGCCGATCTGGCAATAGGCCCGCGCGAGGCGGATTTTAAGGGGGCCGCGCCACTTCCCAAGCTAGCGTCCGATCTGGTGGCAACTCGTGAGGCCGAAATAGGTTATCAATAAACCATAGCGCGCGCCCGTTTTTGCTACCCGAGCTCGATGATCTGCGCCGCTTTCCCGCGGCCGAAATCCGGCTTGCCTTTCGCCGCGCACCGGCTCAGCTTAAATTAAATCTATCGTCCATGCGAGGGAGAGCTGATCTATGGCGACGCCGATTACGCTGGAGATCTTTACCGACTACGTCTGACCCTGGTGCTATCTCAGTACCGTGCGGAGTGCTCCCGTCGTCCCGCATCATACCATTGTATCCTGCATCGTATTGAATGCCTGACGTTCCCCGATGCGAAATGAATTTCCTATCCGTTCCGGTGTCGCCACATCCCAGCCTGTTTGGTAGCAATCCTGGTAGCAAGCGTTCGCGGTGTGTTCCGCCCAGCGCCGGCCACGCTGCCACGGATGCGGGGATGAGTTACGATGACATTACGGCCGATCCTATGTAGACTTACGATGATGATCACTCAGCCGCGTATGTCTGCGCAAACGATCAAAGTCCTAGGCGCTTTGATGTCTTCACCCGGCGTTGAGCGATCCGGCGCCGAGATCGGACAGGCGACCAAGCTTGCCTCCGGGACGCTCTACCCAATTCTGGCCCGCTTAGAGCAGGCAGGATGGTTCGAAAGTCGCTGGGAAACGGAACGCCCCCAGGTTCTCGGCAGACCGCGGCGCCGGCTCTACCGCCTAACGGCGCTGGGAGCGACGAGCGCGCGGGCGATGTATCGCGATCTTCAGCCGTCGTTCGGGAGGCTAGCGTGAGCCTGATCGAAGCAATCGCAGCAATCATTGTCAGCATCTTCGTCGCGGTGTTTTCCAGGCAAGCGGCTGATGAGTTCAAGGCCTGGGCGCCTTGGATAATCGGCGCTCTCATGCGGCGGGCCGTCAACAAGCTCCCGGGAAATCAGCGCGATCGTTATGCCGAGGAATGGCAAAGCCACGTCGATGAAATCCCCGGCGATATCGGCAAACTTTTTATTGCCGTCTCGCTATTGCGAGCTGCCTGGAGATTGTCGCGCATCCTGCCGACCACGACCTTCGCCGCCGAAGTGGCCCCGCCTGTGCCAGTGTTCTCGGGGTGGCCCGCCACCGTAACCTTGGCGAGCAATTCCGCAGCCGGAACAATAGTCGCGTCGGGCTTGATCGTAATGTCTGATGGTAACCCCTTCACCGGAACCGTCACCATTACCGATGAGGCCGGCAATGAGGTTCCGCTACTCATGTTCCAACCATAGCTTTGCCTATCCAGACAAAGGTTTGCGTCCCTCAAGCCGACTGGCTCAGTTCACCTTGCCACCGCTCGGCTGCGCCTGTAGCGCCGTTATCGCCAACCTAATCCGCGCCCACGACAGCCGCCCGTCGTCATCGCCTCGATCGAGCATCAGGTCAACGCGGTTCGCCGCGTCATCGCTGTGCTCCCGGATCAGCAAATTGACCGCGCGCCACACGTCGAGTTCGGGGATCATTCCCGGCCGATCACCTCCCATATCAATAAAATTATGATGCTCGACCTAACCGATGACGAGGCCCGTGCGCTCGTCGAGCTCCTCCGGCGCATGATCGATTTCGACCCTATTGAGTGTGCTCGAAAGTCCCCATCGCACTTGATCCTCTTTCGCAATAGTTTCAGATGGTCAAGAGAGGACATCGACCATGACCGCATATCGCCTTGATCCAATCCAGATCGGTCGAAACAACCCACGATGGGCGAGATCCTACATTAGAGAGATGGTCTGGGCCGGCGCAGCGACGCCGGACGCCGCACGAGAGCTTGTAGCCCTCAAAACCTTGAGCCTCATCCCACCGAGCCCCGGCAGCCAAGTGCTCCGCTCACCTTGGTATGATGATCAACTCGCGACGTGCGTTCTCGATATCTCGAAACCCGATGTGCCGGATGGAGCTGTGATCAGAGCGAACGGCAATTCGGTTTGAGACGGCGCACCGAAACCGATCCTTACCTGCACGCGCCTCAAGATGCGGCGCGGCGGATCGACGATTTGCTCTCTGGTAGCAAACCGGTGGCAAAGCCGTCCTGAGTGCCTTATGTTCGCACTAAGCTAGCCATACGAACCGACAGCGGGTTTGCAAAGGAAACGACAGCTTATGACCGAAAAAGTCACGCTGGAGATCTTTACCGACTACGTCTGACCCTGGTGCTATCTCAGTACCGTGCGTATTGAAAAGCTGAAGCAGGCGTTCGAGGTCGAGACCAAGCTTATTCACTTTCCGCTGCATCCCGAGACCCCAATCGAGGGTCGCTCGGTGGCGGAGCTTTATGCCGGGCGCAATGTCGATCCCGAAGCTATGTATGCCCGGATGAAAGGCCTGATGGATGCCGAGGGGCTCCCTTACGGCCGCCGGACCCACACCTACAACAGCCGGCTCGCTCAGGAATTGGGCAAATGGGCTGATACCCAGCCGGGCGGCGAGGCGCTCCACGACGCGCTCTACCGGGCTTATTTTGTCGATAACCGCAATATCGGCGACCCCGAAATTCTGGTCGAGATAGCGCAATCGGTGGGGCTGCCGGCGGATGAGGCACGGGCAGTCCTGACCGAACGGCGGTTTAAGGACGAGGTCGACGCCGACTGGGCGAAATCGCACGCCTATGGCGTCACCGGCGTCCCGACCTTTGTCGCGGCTCGCTACGGCGTGGTCGGCGCCCAGCCCTACGAGGTGCTGGCGGAGTTGGTCGAGAAGGCGGGTGCCGCGCGACGGCCCTGAGTAGCGCGGAGTCGCGCGAAAATCGCCCGGATCGACCTCAGTTGAGTGCGGTTCGCGGCCGGTGCGCTGCCAATGCCGCGAGAACGCTGAGCCCCGACAGGGCAGCAAAGCATTCGAGCGAACGGGTGTAGCCGCCCGTCCAGTCGTGCAGCGCGCCGGACAAGACCGGTCCGGCCGCTTGCGCCACGACCTGCGCTGACAGGGCGAGACCGCGTATCGCGCCGTAATTCGCCCGGCCAAAATAATCGGCCCAGGCGATCGGCAGCAGGGTCAGCATGCCGCCGATGCCGAACCCGAACAGCGCTGCTGCCACCGCTCCCTGGCGGGCAGAGGCGATGTCGATCATCGCCACGCAGCCCATCGTCAGAAAGACGCCGCCAACGGCCATCGGATAGCGGATCGGCAGCCTCCGCGGCATCAACCCGCACAGCGCGCTGGCGACGCCCGACATTAGCGAGAACAGGCTCACCGTCGATGCCGCGATTGTCGGCGAGATGCCGTGCTCGGTCAGGTTGGCCGCCTGGTGCAGGCTGACGCCGGCCTGGACCGGATAGACTAGGACGGTGTAGCCGAGCAGCAGCCAGAACGCGGAGGTGCGAACCGCTTGGCGGCGCGAGAAGTTCGGTTCGAGGTAGGTCGCGGCACGACCGCGCTCCTCCTGTCGAGGTGCGGCGGCGTTGTCCGGGAGCAGCCCGAGATCTTCCGGACGCCGGACCAGCAACAGCCACACCGGCACAAAGCCGACGGTCAGCACCGTCACCCCGATCGCGATCCACCCGGCGCGCCAGTCGTGACCGCGCATCGCCAATTGCGCGATCAATGGCATCGCCATCAAGCCCACCATCTGCGCGATCGTCGCGATCGAATTTGCCAGTGGACGGCGCGCGACAAACCAGTTGTTCAAAGCGCTGTAGATGCCAAGCTCGAACGGGCTCGCCCAGTTCAGCCGAGCGATACAGAATAACAAGTAAAAGACGAGCAGAGACTGACTGAGCGACAGCAGTAATGCGGCAAACCCGGTGCCGAGTACGGCAACGCAAAGTGCCGCGCGCGAGCCGTGGCGGTCGAGCAGCGGGCCGATCAGCGGCGACAACAAAGCGGCCAACACGCCGCCGAGCGAGGCCGCTCCCGAGATAGCGGTTCGCGACCAGCCGAACTCGTGGGTCAGCGGCTCGACAAAGACCGAGAATGTCGCGGTGGCGCCGCCCTGCCGCGCGAACCCCGCACAACACAAGCAAGCGAGCACCACCCAGCCATAGAAGAACGGCAGCCTGCGGCTCAACAGCGGTGGCAAGCCGCGCCGGCTCATCGTGCAATCGCCCCCGACGACGAGTGGCACGGCGGCTCAAACACCAAGCGCAGGATGCGGCCGGTCAGCTCGGCACCAGACCGCCATCGACATTGTAGGACTGGCCGGTGATGTTGCGTGCCCCCGGCGACGCGAGAAATACCGCCATCGCCGCGATGTCCTCGGGCAGGTTGGCGCGGCGGATCGGGATCACCGCCTCCTGCTCGGCCTGTAACTCGGCGACGGTTAGACCGCGTTCGGCGGCGCGGGCCACCGCGTTGCGGGCGCCAAGCTCGGTGCGGGTGACGCCGGGACAGATCGCGTTGACATTGATGTTGTGGCGGCCGAGTTGCTGCGCCGCCGTCTTGGTCAAGGCGATGACGGCGCCCTTGCTCGCGGCATAGGCGGCGTTCGATGCGCCGGCATAACCGCGGCCCGAAATCGAGGCGATGTTGATGATGCGCCCGCCGCCCTGCTTGATCATCTCGCGCGCCGCGCGCTGCAGGCAAAAGAACACTCCCTTGGCGTTGACCCGGTGAATCCGATCCCAGTCGGCCTCGGTCAGATCCATGATTTCGGCATACCGGGTGACCCCGGCATTGTTGACGATGATGTCGAGCCAGCCGAGTTCGGCGACCGCGCGCGACACCATTGCATCGATGCTCGCGACATCGCCGCAATCGGCTTCGATTGGGATCGCGCGCCGGTTGTTGCCGGCAGCCTCGGCGGCGGTGCGTTGCGCTGCCGCAAGATCGATGTCGGCCGCCGCTACCGCAGCACCCTCCGCCGCCATGGCGAGCGCTGTTGCCCGCCCGATCCCCGAGCCCGCTCCGGTCACCAGAACGACCTTCTCCTGCAAATCCGCCATTACGCCCTCCGCATTACCTTTGTCGCACGCCAAACTTATTCTCATGCCCCTCTTCGGTCACATCCAAGAATGGCTTCGGTGATCCCATCGAACTAACCCAAGCGTACATGGTTACCTTGCTACTCGCCGCAGGAGCGCTTAATCTGATTGCGTTGATTGCAGATAGACGGCGCTTCGATGGCGAGCATCACGATCCGTAACCTAGACGACAATGTTAAGCGCAAGCTCCGACTGCGTGCCGCCTTGCACAACCGCTCGATGGAGGATGAAGCACGCGACATATTAAAGTCGGCGGTGGCCATAGATGTGATGCCGCATGATAATCTCGCCGACGCCATACGCCGGCGGATCGAGCCGCTGGGCGGGGTCGAAATCCTGCTGCTCCCGCGCGGGCCGTTGCGCGAGCCGCCCGATTTTTCATGATAGTTCTGGACACGAACGTGCTGTCCGAGACCTTGCGGCCAAACCCCGCCGCCAAGGTACTGGATTGGATGCGGGCTGAGCCAGTCGCGGCATTGTTCACCACGACGATAACAGAGGCGGAGCTTCTTTACGGGATCGCGCTATTGCCCGACGGCGCGCGACGCCGCTCGCTGGAGAGTGTCGTCAATTCGATCCTCACAGAGGACCTTGCCGGGCGCATCCTGCCGTTCGACAGTGCGGCCGCCCGCGAGTTCGCCGATATCGCGGCAGGCCGGCGACGCTCAGGGAGGCCGATTTCCGAAGCGGATGGACGGATCGCGGCTATCGCCCGATCCCGCGGCGCTGCCGTCGCGACGCGTAACACCGCGGACTTCGCCGGGTGCGCCCTGGAGGTAATCGATCCTTGGCGATAAGGCGCCGTCCCGCCGTTCAGCGTAAGAATGACCATAGATCTTCAAAGGAGCTCACCGTGCTTGCCAACATCCCTGCGACACAGACCGTGATCGAGATCAGCCACCCGGGCGGGCCCGAGGTGCTGGTGCCGGCGACGCGGCCGGTGCCCGAGCCGAAAGCCGGCGAAGTCCTGATCCGCATCGCCGCCGCCGGGGTCAACCGCGCCGATTGCCTGCAGCGCATGGGGCGCTATCCGATGCCGCCCGGGGCACCCGACATCCCGGGCCTCGAATGCTCAGGGACCGTTGTCAAACTTGGCGAAGGCGTGTCGCAATGGCGTGAGGGCGACCAGGTCTGCGCCCTGATGATCGGCGACGGTTACAGCGAATACGCCGCGGCCCCGGCGGTGCAATGCCTGCCGGTGCCCGAACGGGTCAGCCTAATCGACGCGGGTGGCTTGCCCGAAACATTTTGCACGGTGTGGACCAACGTCTTTGATCGCATCCACTTGCGGTCGGGCGAAGTATTTCTGCAGCAAGGCGGATCGAGCGGCATCGGCATGACCGCGATCCAGCTCGCCAAGGCGTTTGGTGCGACGGTGCTGACCACCGCCGGGTCAGACGAGAAATGCCGGGCCTGCCTCGATTATGGTGCAGATGTCGCGATCAACTACCGCACCCAAGATTTCGCAAAGGTCGGCAAGGAATACACCCAAGGCCGCGGCGTCGATGCGATCTTCGACATGGTCGGCGGTGATTACATCCCGCGCGAACTTGAGCTATTGGCGCCCGAGGGCCGGTTGTGTTTTGTCGCATTGATGCACGGGACCAAGGTCGAGGCCGATTTCGGGCTGATCCAGCGCAAGCACCTGACCGTCACCGGCTCGACCTTGCGCCCGCGCCCGATCGCGGAGAAAGCGGCAATCGTCGCCGCACTCCGGGAAAAGGTCTGGCCATTATGGGGCCAGGGCAAATTGCGGACTTTTACCTACAAGCAATTTCCGCTGGCGCAAGCCGCCGAGGCGCATCGCCTGATGGAATTGAGCCAGCATATCGGCAAAATCCTGCTAGTCCCGTGAGCCTAACTTAGGCTGCCGTGAAGTAATGGCAGATTTGCGGGTCTTTAACTTGCAGAACGTCTGCCGATCTAATGGCGATCGACGAGGCTGACTTTCACCTCGCAACCAGGAAAACGCAAATGATCGAAAAGAGACCTTTTGCCAAACTCGGTGGCGCCAACCATGGCTGGCTCGCGACCCGGCATCATTTCTCGTTTGCCGATTACCAGGACCCGGAGCGGATGAACTGGGGCCGGCTGCGGGTGTGGAACGATGATGAGATCGCGCCCGATACCGGCTTTCCGGCGCACCCGCATGCCGATATGGAGATCATCACCTATGTCACCGAAGGCGCGGTCACACACCAGGACAGCCTCGGGAATAAGGGCCGCACCGAGGCGGGCGACGTGCAGGTCATGAGCGCCGGGACCGGCATCCGCCATTCCGAATACAATCTCGAACCCGAGACGACCAAGCTGTTCCAGATCTGGATCCTGCCGACCCGCCGCGGCGAGGCCCCGAGTTGGGGGACGCGGCCGTTCCCCAAGGGCGAGCGCTCCGGCCGGTTTGTGCCGTTGGCGAGCGGCTTTGACGCAGACAGCGAAGCATTGCCGATCCGGACCGATGCGCGGGTGCTGGGCGCCACCGTGCATGCCGGCGAAACCATCAACTACCGGCTCGGGCATGAGCGGCACGGTTATCTGGTGCCGGCCAAAGGCTCGGTCGAGGTCAATGGCGTCAAGCTCGACGCGCGCGACGGCGCCGCGATCCGCGACGAGGCGGAATTGCATATCCGTGCACTCGATGACGCCGAACTGGTGCTGGTCGACGCCGCCTAATTCCGCGGTTCGACCCGCAACTCAGCGCTAGCTGTCTGGCCGCTCGCCACATCGGTTGCCGTGATTTTCCAGATCCCGGGCTGATCGTTGAGTGCGAGCGGCAGCAACTTTGCGGCCGTGCCGCGCGCAACGATGATGTTGCCGGAATAGGCTAGGACTGCCCCACCGCTACGGTCGACGACGTCGACGTGGAAAATCCGAGGCGCCGCCGGAGATTGCGATCGGATGCGAAATCGGATTGCGTCGCCGAGATGCGCAGCAGCGGGCCCGGCGATCGCGGGCGGGGCAAGCGGCGTTGCGGATAGGCCCAAGATCGCCGGCTCGTCGGACCCGACATCAACTATCACCCGATCGGTCTCACCGAGCGCGCGGTGGGCTCGTAGATCATAGACGTTTGAGCGCCGCGGCAAGGTTATGGCGACGATTTCCAGATCGTTGGAACCGCCCTTGGCAAAGTCGCGCTGCAGGGCGAGGATGGTGATTCCGCGAGTCTGAAAAATGTGCGTTTCGATATCGTTCGCAGGCTCACCGCTCTGGCGCACAACCGTGAAAGGTGGCCTGATCCCTTCCTCGGCCAGTAGCTCCGCCGCCCTATCAGAGTTCACCTTTTCATCGACCCCGGTGAAGCCGGCATAGATCGCTGTTCCCGTTCCGTAGCCAAAGCGGGACGTAGCGCCGCGTGGCGGCCCCGTAAAGATCGCCGAGAGCAAAGGCTTGCGCTCCTTGCGGCCGTGTTGGTCGAACAGCCCCGGCTCGCCATCGGAAAAGATCTCGCCGCCCCGTGCTACAAACCTCGCGATCTCAGCTGCTTCTTGTTTGGACAAGGCAATCGCGCCGGGCAGCATCAGCGCGCGCAACCTGGTGCGGCGTAATTCGCCATTGCTGATTGCCTCGTCTGTGACAAAGCGCGGCTGCAGCCCCAAATGCTGGATTGCGCGGACAAAGTTGCGTGACGATAGCCGCTGGGGTAATTCCGCAGCCTGGGTTGCCACTGACCCCGGATCGCCGCTCCGGGCGCGTTGGTCGAGCATCCACTGCACCCGCATGCTCGCCGGCGAATAAAGCACCCCGATCGGGTCGAGAAGCCGCCGGCTGTTGATCAGCAACGCCCCGAGACCGCGCCGGATTTCGGCGAAAGCGGGAGCGGCCTCGCGGCCTCTGGCGCCGAGGCTGCCGTCTTTGCCGGCGAACCCGTTCTCCGGATCCCACAGGATCGACCCGCGCGTTCCACGCAATAATCGCCGCCAGACGCGGTAGGTTTCGAGCGGCCCACCACCAAACGACGTCGTAAAAATGACAAGCTGCGGATTGATCGAACGCAACATCTCGATGTTGGGATTGGGCCCGAGATCGTAGGGCTCGATCAGATCGACGCTGCGCGCAAGGCGGGCATAATCATAACCGCCCCAGCCCGGGGCCTGCGCGCCTTCGATCGCCGCCCGGGCGTGAGGATCGGCGGCATGGACCGCCGCGCTGCCACCGGCGAGGGCGCGCGCAAAGGCGATATCCATCCACTCCTTGAAGTCCGCCCAAGCCGAAAAGTTTTCGTCGGGCCGCGCGATCGTCTGTGCGGTTGTCGGCGGGATTACATCGGCCCAGCGCTGAAACTGGGTTCCCCATTCCCGATTAAGCGCGCCCAAACCGCGATAAATTTCCCGTAGCCAAACCCGCATCGCGCGGAGTGATGGATCGGAAAAGTCAAAATCCCAAAACGCGCCGAGGTCGGCGATGCCGGTCTCGTCGCCAAGATCGTAGTAAAGCGGCCGATACGGATGAAGCATTCTGACATCTTTCCTCAGCCGGCTTTGCACCATTGCCAACCATTTGGGGTCGGAAAGGCTGGGCTGGCGGATGAAGGCCCTGATGTCCCTCGGATTATCCTGGTGAAGTTTCTCGACTTCGAGAAATTTCCAGTTGACCGGATGGTGGGGAAACCATCGATGGTAAGGCGAATAAAAGTCCGTAGCGATGTTCTCCAGATAAAAGCCTAGATCTTGATCGAGTAAGGAATTGAGCTGGTCGGCGTTGTATGAGCCGTACCTTTGATAACGGGCCGGCATCACCATCCCGCCGGTGACGCCCAGTTGCTTCAACCTCGCATATCCGGCCGGCGTCTGCTCCTGCCACATGATGATTTGGTAATCGCGCCAAGGGTCGTCGGGAGACGCAGCGGCAAATATGGCGCTCGTCTCGCGCCGCGGCCCTTCACCATCCAGCCGGAGCCGAGCCACCACTCGATTTTCGCCCGCGACCGCGCGCCGCAAATCCAATCGAAACGCTACTTCCGACGCGCGAGCCAGCCTTACTCGGATACGGCGGTGTTCGACTTCGCGTCCGTCAGCATCAGTCCACTCGACCTCGAGAACGCCATGCCCGGTGGTTGGCTTGGCAAACTGATAGAGGACGGTAATTGGCCGATTTCGCTCGACCGAGGCTGGCAGGGCTAATCGATCGGCCATCACCACGTGCATCGGCCGGCGAGCAACAGCGCAACAAAAACCGCAAGCTTCAAACATTCCCCCGTCAGGCCGTTGAAAGACAGCCGCACAGAGCCCTATCCTTGCGGCTTCGGTTGGCTTTCGATTGACAGAAATTCCGACGTTTCTATATTGCGCGGCTCGCGCGCTGCACAGCGGCGCCCGATAACTCGTGCGCGGTTGCGTTGACGGCGCGCTAACCCATATCGGCCGATATCATGTTTGCAGTGATCCGAACCGGCGGCAAGCAGTACCGAGTTGCCAAAGACGACATCATCACCGTCGAAAAGCTTGTGCACGAGCCGGGCGATGACGTCGAATTCGACGAGGTGCTGATGGTGGCCGACGGCGCCGCGATCGCGACCGGCGCTCCGCTCGTCGCTGGCGCCGCGGTTAGCGCCACCGTGATCGAACAGACCCGCGCGGCAAAGATCATCGTGTTCAAGAAAAAGCGGCGGCAAAACTACCGGCGGAAAAAGGGGCATCGCCAGCACCAGACCGTGCTGCGCATCACCGATATCCGCGGCGCGGCTGGTGCGCAGCCAGCGGCCGAACCTGCCGTAGTGGAACCTGCCGTAGTGGAACCTGCCGTAGAGGAAGGAGTTGCAAGTGGCTCATAAAAAAGCAGGCGGCTCATCGCGCAATGGCCGCGACAGCCGCGGTCGCCGCCTCGGCGTCAAGAAATTCGGCGGCGAGGCTGTAATCCCCGGCAACATCATTGTGCGCCAGCGCGGCACCAAATTTCATCCCGGCGATCATGTCGGCATCGGCCGCGACCATACAATCTTTGCGACGGCGGAAGGGGCGGTCAAATTCCACGCCGGCATCGCCGGGCGCACTTATATTTCGGTAGTGACCCCGGCCGCGTCCCCCGAATCACTATCACCGGCGCCGGCTGAAGCCGCCGAATAGCCGTTCCCGACAGGCGCTGAAGTCAAAGGGGAACGGCCGGGCCGTTCCCCTTTTTTGTGGTTTTCCGATGCAGTTTCTCGACCAGTGCAAGATCTATCTGAAAAGCGGTGACGGCGGCCGTGGAGCGGCAAGCTTTCGCCGCGAAAAGTTCATCGAGTTTGGCGGCCCCGATGGCGGCAATGGCGGCAAGGGCGGCGACATCGTATTTGTCGCGCAAGACAACCTCAACACGTTGATCGACTACCGTTATCGCCAGCATTTTCGCGCGGGGAACGGGCGCCCCGGGGCCGGGCGCGAGAAAAGCGGCGCCAATGCCGACGACCTCGTCTTGCGGGTGCCGATCGGGACCCAAATCATGGACGAGGATAATCGCGAGGTGCTGGCCGATCTGACCCGGCCGGGCGAGCGCATGGTGTTTTTGCGCGGCGGCGATGGCGGATTTGGCAATGCGCATTACAAAAGCTCGACCAACCGCGCGCCGCGCCGCGCCGATACCGGCTGGCCGGGCAAGGAAGCCTGGGTCTGGCTGCGGCTGAAACTAATCGCCGATGTCGGCTTGGTCGGCATGCCCAATGCCGGCAAATCGACTTTTCTCGCCGCGGTCTCGCACGCCCGGCCAAAAATCGCCGACTACCCATTTACGACCTTGAAGCCGCAACTCGGAGTTGTGCGATTGCATGACGATGAATTCGTCCTAGCCGACCTCCCGGGGCTCATCGAGGGGGCGAGCGAGGGCGTCGGCATCGGCACCCGGTTTTTGGGGCATGTCGAGCGCTGTGCGGTGATCCTGCATCTGGTCGACGGCACCGAGAGCGATGTCGCCGCCATCTATCGCGCGATCCGGCAGGAACTGGCGACCTATGGCCACGGGCTCTCGGACAAGCCCGAGATCGTCGGCCTCAACAAGATCGACGCGCTCGATGCCGAGGCCGTGAAAGCCAAGGCCGAGCAATTGCGGGATGCCGCCGGGCGCTGTGCTGTGGTTATCCCGATGTCGGCCGCGACCGGCGCGGGCGTGCCGGAGGTACTGGCGGCACTTTTCGCCCTGCTCGCCGAAAGTCGCGCGGCGAAGCACGATGAGGCGGTGAGGTTGCCCGCACTCGCCGATAGCGCTTGACCGCCGACATTGCGGTTGCTGCGCCCGAAATCCCCGCTGATGCGTTGGCGGGCGCGCGCAGGCTCGTCGTCAAGATCGGCTCGGCATTGCTGGTCGCCGACAATGGCGAGATCCGCCGCGCTTGGCTCAATCGGCTGGCCGATGACGTCGCGCGCTGCGATGCGCGTGGTCAGGAAATCATCCTGGTCTCGTCCGGCGCGATCGCGGTCGGTCGTCAGCATCTCGGCCTCAATGGCGCGCGGCTGCGGCTTGAGGAAAAGCAGGCCGCGGCCGCCACCGGGCAGATCCGCCTCGCCCACGCCTATCAAGAGGCGCTGGCCCGCCACAACATTACCGTCGCCCAGATTTTGCTGACCTTGGAAGATACCGAGTTGCGGCGCCGCCATCTCAACGCCCGCGCGACGTTTTCACAATTGCTGGGGCTGGGTGCGGTTCCGGTAGTCAACGAAAACGACACGATCGCCACGACCGAGATCCGCTTTGGCGACAACGACCGGCTCGCCGCCCGGGTCGCGCAGATGACCAGCGCCGATATGCTGGTCCTGCTGTCCGACATCGACGGACTCTATACCGCTGACCCGCGCAAAAACCCCGATGCGCGCCATATCGGCACGGTCCGCGACATCGGGCCGGAGATCGAGGCGATGGCGGGCGAGGCCGCACCGGGCTACAGCTCGGGCGGAATGGTCACCAAACTCGCCGCGGCGCGCATCGCGATCGGCGCCGGATGCCGGATGCTGATCGCCCGCGGCGTGCCGCAAAGCGACGCTGCGAAGGGGCCGCTCGCCGCGATCGAAGCCGGCGAGCCCGCGACGATATTCCTGCCGGCGCGAGAGCCGCGATCGGCGCGCAAGGCATGGATCGCCGGCACTGTCGAGCCGTCGGGCATCGTTGTCGTCGATGACGGGGCGGCATTGGCATTGCAACGCGGGCGCAGCCTGCTGCCCGCCGGGGTCGTCGCGGTCGAGGGTGTGTTCGAACGCGGCGACGCGGTGATCGTGCGCACTAGCGCCGGCACCGAGGCGGGCCGTGGCCTCTCCGCTTATTCGAGCGCTGATATTCGGGCTATCGCCGGCCATAGGAGTGGTGAAATCGCCGGCATCCTCGGCTACCGTGGCCGCGACGAGATTATTCATCGCGACGATTTGGTGGTAAACGAAAGCCGATGAGCCCCAATCCGACAACCGGCGACACCTTGCTGCGCGACCGCCCGCAGACACCGGACATACGTCTCGCCGAGGAAATGGCCAAGATCGGCCATCAGGCGCGGGCTGCCGCCGCAGCACTGGCGCTCGCGGCATCCGAGGCAAAGGAAAGGGCGTTGTTGGCAGCCGCTGCCGCGGTGCGCGCGAACGCACCCGAGATCCTCGCCGCCAATGCGCGCGATCTCGCCGAGGCGGACGGCGAAGGCCTCGCCCCGGCATTGCGCGACCGCTTGGCGCTTGACCACAAGCGGATCCAAGCGATCGCCGCCGGGCTCGAAGCAATCGCCGATTTGCCCGACCCGGTCGGTCGCTCGCTCGCCCGCTGGACGCGCCCGAACGGGCTCGACATCGAGCGCGTTGCGGTGCCGCTCGGCGTTATCGGCATCATCTACGAAAGCCGGCCAAATGTGACCGCCGATGCCGGCGGGCTGGCGCTCAAATCGGGAAATGCGGCGATCCTGCGAGGCGGCTCGGAGAGTTTCTATTCGTCGCGCGCCCTGGTCGCGGCATTGGGCGAGGGGTTGCGCGCGGCAGGTCTACCCGATGCCGCTATCCAGCTGGTGCCGACCCGCGACCGCGCCGCGGTCGGGTTGATGCTCGGCATGAGCGACACGATTGATGTAATCGTGCCGCGCGGCGGGCGCTCGCTGATCGAGCGGGTGCAGCGTGAAAGCCGCATCCCGGTCATCGCCCATCTCGAAGGCATCTGCCACACCTATGTCGACGCCGCCGCCGATCCGGCGAAAGCGCGCGCGATCGTGCTGAACGCCAAGATGCGCCGGGTGTCGATTTGCGGCGCCACCGAAACCTTGCTGATCGATCGCGCGGTCGCACGGCACCTGCTCCCGCTGATCCTAGCCGATCTGCGCGCCGCCGGTTGCGAACTCCGCGGCGACGATCAGGTGCGGGCGATCGACCCTGACGTGCTGCCCGCGACAAAAGAGGATTGGCGCACCGAATATCTCGACGCAATCCTGTCGATTGCGGTCGTCGACGGTGTCGCGGGCGCTGTCGCCCACATCAACCGCTGGGGATCGCACCATACCGATGCGATCGTCACCGAGGATGCGGTCGCCGCGGAGCGCTTTTTGCGCGAGGTCGACAGCGCGATCGTGCTGGTCAATGCCTCGACCCAGTTTGCCGATGGCGGCGAGTTCGGCATGGGTGCGGAGATCGGGATTTCGACCCAGCGTCTGCCGCCGCGCGGCCCGGTCGGCGCCGAGCAATTGACGACCTACAAATACCTGGTGCGCGGCAACGGTCAGGTGCGCCCCTGACCCCCGCTGGTGAGATTCCCCCACATGGCCGATGGCATCGCCGGATCGGCTTGTTGGGCGGATCGTTCAATCCGGCGCATCGCGGCCATTTGCATCTGAGCCTTGCCGCACTGCGGCATCTCGATCTCGATGAAGTATGGTGGATGGTGTCGCCGCAAAACCCGCTCAAACTGGTGGCGGGCATGATGCCATTCGGCGAGCGCCTTCGGCAGGCGCAGTGGGTCGCGGCCGGACACAAGCATATCCGCGTCACCGATATCGAAGACCGGCTCCACGGCTCGCACTACACCGCCGATACGCTCAAGCGGCTGACCCGGCGCTTTCCGCGGTGTCGGTTTGTCTGGTTGATGGGGGGCGACAATCTGGTGCAATTGCCGCGCTGGGCGCGCTGGACCGAGATTTTTCGGATGGTGCCCATTGCCGTGTTCGACCGCCCTTCTTACTCTCGAAGGGCGCTCGCCGGCATGGCGGCACAACGTTTTGCGCGCAACCGGGTACCGGAAAATGCCGCTCGGCGCTTGGCCGAGGCAAAACCGCCGGCCTGGGTGTTTTTCCATACACGGCTCGACCCGACTTCGGCGACACGAATCCGGTTCGAGCGCGAACACAAACTTGAGACGGTTCTCGTGGAGCAAAAACCCGAATTGGCTACGATTACGGCACTACCGACGCGGCCCCGGCGGCCGCGTTCTCCCGATTTAGAGTCGCGGGAAATCCTCGATCTCGTGTTGAAGACGCTGGATGACGGCAAGGCCGAGGACATCGTCACGATCGATCTCGCGGGCAAGACCACGATTGCCGATTACATGGTGATCGCCACCGGACGGTCGGCGCGGCAGGTCGGGGCCTTGACCGAGCATCTCGAACAGGCTCTGTCCGGCCATATCAAGGTCGCGATCGAAGGCAAGGAGCAGGGCGACTGGGTGCTGATCGACGCCAGCGATGTGATCGTCCATCTGTTTCGCCCCGAGATCCGCGAATACTACAATCTCGAGAAAATGTGGGGCGCTGCGTTCCCCGATGCCGAATTGGCCCGGCAGTAATCGCGGGCTAGTCACGAGAGCTGGCGATCCGCTTCCGTATTCTCGCTATCGGCCGCCTGCGCAGCGGGCCGCTTAGGGATGTGCAGAATTTTTATGCGGCTCGGCTGCTGCCGCCACCGGTCATTGTCGAGCTGGACGTAAAACAGCGTCTGCCCCCGGCCTTGCTAAAGGCGCGTGAGGGCGAACTTATCCTCGAAGCATTGCCGTCGGCTGTACCGTTCGTCGCCCTTGACCAGCGCGGTGCGGCATGCTCGAGCCGCGACTTGGCCGATCGCCTCGCCGCCTGGCGTGACCTCGGTACGGCCGACCTCGCCTTTGCGATCGGCGGCGCCGAGGGGCTCGCGACTGCGGTGCTCGACCGCGCGGACGCGAGATTGTCGCTCGGCATCATGACTTGGCCGCACCTGCTGGTTCGCGGCATGCTGCTCGAACAGCTATATCGCGCACAGCAGATCCTCGCCGGCCACCCCTACCACCGCGAGTAATTTGGCCCGACCGGGAGCAACGGATGTACCGCATTGGGATCGATGTCGGCGGCACGTTTACCGATCTAGTCGCGGTCGATGAGGCCGGCCGGACCGTGCTCGAAAAGGCCCCGACAACCCCGGACGACCCGTCGATAGGGGTGCTCGACGGCTTGGCCTTGCTGGCGCGCCGCCTGCAGCTCGGTCCGGCCGAGCTGCTGGCCGCGACCGAGCGCATCGTCCACGGCACGACGGTTGCGACCAACGCGTTGTTGGAACGCAAGGGCGCCAAGGTCGGCCTGCTGACTACCGAAGGCCACCGCGACGTCATCGAGATGCGCGAGGGGCTCAAAGACGACCGCTACAATCTGCGGATGCCGCCGCCCGAGCAGCTGGCGCCGCGCAAATTTCGGCTTGGCGTGCGCGAACGGATGCGCGCTGACGGCCGCGTCGAGATCCCGCTCGACGACGCCTCGCTCGCCTCGGCAATCGCGGCGTTGAAACGCGAGCAAGTCGAGGCGGTCGCCGTGTGCTATTTGCATTCCTGGCGCGACCCCAGCCACGAACGCGCTACCCGTGCCGCGGTCGAACGCGAATTGCCCGGCGCCTATGTCTCGCTATCCTCCGAGGTATTGCCGCAGATCAAGGAATTCGAGCGGGTTTCGACGACAATCATCAACGCTTATGTCGGCCCGGCACTGTCGCGCTATCTGGCGCTTCTCGAACGCCGCCTGGCCGAAGCCGGCTATGATGGGCCGACATTGATCATCCAATCGCATGGCGGAGTGGCGCCGATCGCCGAGGCCGGGCGGCTCTCCGCGGGCGCGGTACTGTCGGGGCCGGCCGGTGGCGTTGCCGGTAGCGTCTACGCGGCAAATCTCATAGGCGAAGGCAATCTGATCCCGTTCGATATGGGCGGGACCAGCACTGATATCTCGCTGATCGTCGCCGGCAAGCCTAGCCTCGCCAATAGCCGCCGCATCGCCGGCCACACGGTCGCATTGAACAGCCTCGATATCGCCAGCATCGGCGCCGGCGGCGGTTCGATTGCCCGGGTCGATGCCGGCGGCATTCTGCACGTCGGGCCGCAGAGCGCGGGCGCTGTGCCCGGGCCCGCTTGCTATGATGGCGGCGGCCGGGAGGCGACGGTCACCGACGCCAATCTGGTGTTGGGCTATCTCGATCCGGAGAGTTTTTTGGGCGGCCGGCGCCGGCTCAACCGTGACGCTGCGGAAGCCGCCGTCGACCGGGTCGCCGAGGCGCTCGGCACCGCCCGGCTCGCGGCGGCGCAGGGTATTCACCGCGTCGTCAACACCAACATGGCCGAAGGGGTGCGGCTCGTCTCGGTCAGGCGCGGCGTCGATCCGCGGCATTCGGCATTGCTCGCCTTTGGCGGGGCGGCCGGGCTGCACGCCACCGAAATCGCCCGCCAGCTCGATCTGACGCGAGTGATCGTGCCGCGCGTCGCCGCGGTATTGTCGGCCTGGGGAATGCTCGCCACCGATCTGCGGTTCGAGGTATCGCGGACCCATATCGGCGACACGAGATCGCTTGACGGCGCCGATATGCGGCGGTTGTTCGAGACTATGGAGGCCGAGGGGCTGGCGCGGCTGCGCGCGTCATTCGATGGGCCGGCGCAAACCTCGCGCGCAGTCGACATGCGGTATGGCGAGCAGGTATTCGAGATCACCGTGCCGCTCGACGGGGTCGATTGGAACGCTGCCGACCCGCTGCCCGATATCGTCGAGCGGTTTCACCGCCGCCACGAGGAGCTCTACACCTATTCGATGCGCGGCCAGGAAACCGTGCTGGTCAACGCGCGGGTTGCAGTGTCGGGTATCCTCTCGGCCCTGCCGCAAGAGCCGTTGCTGCCCGAAATCCCGGCGGCGGCGCCTCGGGCCGAACGCCGGATCTGGCTCAACGAATGGATTGCCGCACCGGTCTACGATTTCGAGGCGCTCGCCCCGTCGCAGACGATCGTCGGCCCTGCTATCGTCGAATCGCTGATGACGAGCGTCCTGCTGCGCGCCGGCGATCGCGCCACGCTCACGCCTTTCGGCTGGCTCGACATCTCGCTCATATCGCGGGCCTGATTTTCTTAGATCGCACGGACGAGTAGCGGCGCCTGAAATCGGCGCTCTGATCGGCTAAAAGACCGGGCGGATGCCCAGACCGCTCCGCTAAATCAGCAAAAAGTCATGGAGCGGTGAGGCGGGTCACATTGACTTCGCTCGATATCTCCTACCTTAGAGCTAAATTGCGGACGGGTTGTTGACGGTCCGCTAGCCAGAGGCTGGGACGACGATGATCAATCTTTCGAGTGGCGCGGTGGCGGCGGGTACGCTGCTGTTGTTCTTCAATAGCGCGACCGGACCGCCGGCGCAGGGTCGTGAGCGCCATGTCCTGTTGACCAACAACACCCATGAGGCGATCGTCGAAGTGCATGTTTCGGATGTTGGTTCCGGGAATTGGCAACCCGACTTGTTGGGCTCCGACTTTTTGATGCCGGGCGGTTCCGTCTCGGTCGACGTCGATGATCGCAGCGGCCGCTGCCGGGTCGATGTCAAGACGGTGCTCGACGACGGCTCCGACCTCGTCAACCGCAGCGTCAATGTGTGTCGCAACGAAGACAGCGCGGTCTCATTGCGATGACCCGGCCGGGCGTTCTCAAGCACTGAACCATCCGCAAAGCCCCGACCCGAACGATCTCGGCAGCCGACGTTCGTTGACTGCCGGTTGCTAGCCCGACCGATGGCTACTCCGCGGCTTGGCGGGTGGGTTCTGGGGTCGCGGTGGCGGCGGGGAGGCGCGGGATGACCTCTTTGGCCATCAAGCGAATGCCCTTTTCGGCCTCCTGATGGTCGAGAAAGCCCGAGCGGCCGACAAAGATGAAATTGGCGAAGCCGCCGACCTTGTCATAGATGTCCATGATCTGTCGGTAGACCGTGTCCGGGCTGCCGGCGCACAGGATGCCGCGGGCGATTGCCTGCTCGGCGGTGATGCCGATCAGGCTGTCGGCCGGACGCCGCGCCGTTTCGGCGCCGGGCCGCGGTGCAGTGCGGTAGTTTTGCGCGGTCACCTCCGGCGGCGCGCGTCCCGGCAGCAGTTTCGACATTTGCGGCGATTGCTTGAGGCTGGTGTTCAAAAACCACAGCAATTTGCTGCCGACGCGCAGCCCCTCCTCGTCAGTGTCGCCGACATAGGCCAGTGCTGCATAGGCAAAGCGGTCGGTGCCGGGCGGCGACAGGCCGGCCTCGTGGCGGGCGGCGCGATAGGCGTCAAAGGCGCGCTTGCTGGCTTCGGGCCCGCGCAACACCAGCGCGTTGATCATGCCGCGGCGGCCGAGTTCGGCGCAGGTCTCGGGATCGCCACTCGCTGCCCACATCGGCGGGTGCGGGCGCTGAAAGACCGGCGGCCAGATATTGACATGGCGATGGGTGTAGTATTTGCCCTCCCAGCTGAACGGCCCGTCATGCGAAGTCAGGCTCTTCTGAATGAGGTCGATCGCCTCCCAGAACCGCTCGACATAGCCGACCGGATTGGCGTTGCCCGAGACCATCTCGCTGTCGCCCGATTTGACAAAGCCGATGTCGAGCCGGCCGCGCGAGATCACGTCCGCCGTGGCATATTCCTCGGCGATGCGCACCGGGTCGGGGCGGATTGTAATCAGGGTGCCGAGGCTCAGAATGCGGACTTTTTTGGTCTGGCGTGCCAAGATGCCGAGGATCATCGGGCTCGCGCCGTATAGGCTGTTGATGCCCGAATGATGCTCGATCGAGACGATGTTGACGCCGAGATCGTCGCACAACAGATGCTCGTCCAGGCATTCTTCAAACAGGTTAGCGGCGATTTTGGGATCGCAATATTTGTTCGGCAAACTCGCGCGCACTGACGGCGCTTTGTCGAGAACGCCCTGCGGCACAAATGGATAGACGTTTTCACAATGGTACCAGGCGCGCATAAGGCTGATCTCCGTGGGTCCGCGAATGGGGCTGATCTTGGGTCATCCACCCGGCGGTGACAAGATCGCCGCCCCCTGGAAAAGAGCATGTGCAATATGTGCGAGGCTGAGGCGCTTGGATTTTTGTACGGCGGGGGTTCGGCGATGAGCCGGCCGTTATTGGTCATCGACGGCGACTCGTTCGCGCATCGCTCCTACCATGCCTTGCCCAAGACCATTCGACGGCGCGACGGCAGAGGCGCCGGTGCCGTTGTCGGGTTTGCCAATTTCCTGCTGCGGCTTTATGCCGAGGAGCAGCCGCGCGCGGTGCTGGTCGGCTGGGACACGCTCGACGCGCCGACATACCGCCATCAGGCGCTTCCCGGCTATCAGGGCGGGCGCGACTTCGACGCGGATTTGATCGAGCAGCTCGACATCCTGCCGCAATTCGTCACTGCTTGCGGGTTTGCGGTCGCCAAGTCGGCGGGTTACGAGGCCGACGATTTTCTCGCCGCCGCGGTTCGTCAGGAAGAACGGCGCGGCGGGTGCGCGGTGGTGGCAAGCGGCGACCGCGACGCGTTTCAACTCGCCTCGGAAAAGACCGTGATCCTGCAGCCGGTGCGGGCCGGCGAGATGGCGCGGATCGGCCCCGCCGAAGTGCGCGACCGCTATGGCGTCGATCCGCGGCAAGTGCCCGACTTTATCGCGCTGCGCGGCGACTCCTCGGACAAGATCCCGGGCGCCAAAGGTGTCGGGCCGAAGGGCGCTGCAGCATTGTTGCAGCGCTTCGGCTCGCTCGAAAATGCCCTCGCGGAGGTCCGGTTTGCGGCGCAAGCCGAGGAATTGCGGCTCTACCGCAAGATCGCGACGATGGACGCCGATGCCCCGCTCCCCGCTCTTAGCGACCAGACGCCGGACTGGGATAACGCGGCGGTCCTGGCTCGCGATTGGGAATTGAAGGCGCTCGCCGACCGCCTCGCCGCGCTCGCCCGCGACACCGCGGGCTAAACGCCTAATGAAGCGAGCCGTTTATTCGAGCGCTACAATCTCGTCGGTCACTTTACCGGCGAAAGCCGGTACTACGGCGGGGGTGGTCCTGCCTTCGTCGCGATGGAATGCCGGGGGCCATGAACTCCGGCTAAGGCAGCAGAGAGTTCTGACGCGGCTGCGCCAGCCCAGGCGCACCAGCGCCGCGCTAGGGCTTTAGAACCAATTTGCCGATGACTTGACCGCTCTCGATCATCGCGTGAGCCCGGGCCGCTTTTGCCAGCGGCAGACGATCGTAAATCAGCGGCCGAATCTCGCCGGCGGTAAGATGGGCGAGCAATTTCTTCATGGTCGCGGCGCGGATATCGGGACGATTGTCAAAGCTGTGGATCGTGAACAAGCGCAGGGCCGGGCTTGCCGCCGAATTGGCGCGCATCGCCGGGATCAAATCGATCTCCGGTGCACCGTCGAGTCGGCCGTATGAGATCACCATCCCAAGCGGCTGCCAACATCGTAAAGTTGCGGCCGAAATTTTTGCCGCCGATCGAGTCGAGGATCAGATCGACGCCGCGCCCGCCGGTGCTGCGCATGACCCGAGAGACGACGTCCTCATTGCGGTAATTGATCGCCTGGCCGGCGCCGAGCTCGACAACCGCGTGAGTTTTGGCGTCCGAACCGGCAACCCCGATGACGCCCTTGCCGGCCGCTACCGCCAGTTGCACCACGGCGCTGCCGACCCCGCCGGCGGCGTTGTAGACCAGCACGCTTTCGGCGGCGACACCGCGCGCCGCGGTATGCAACAGGTGATAGGCGACCTGGTAGTTCGACAGGCAGCCAGCCGCTTCGAGCGAGCAGCCTTCGGGCAATGGATACGCCACCCGTGCCGGCACCGCGATGAATTCGGCATAGCAACCGGCGCGGACCGGGAGGTCGCGGGCGCTGATGACGACGGGCTGACCGATCGCCGGTGCTGTAACGTTCGCTCCGTGGGCGGCGACCGTACCGCTCATCTCGATGCCGGGGATCGTCGGCAGCGGCGGCATCCAATTGTATGTGCCGCGCCGCACCAGCACTTCGGGCATGCTGACGCCGATCGTGTCGGCTTTGATCAAGATTTCGCCGTTACGGGGAACCGGGGTCGGGACCTCGACATATTCGAGCGCCTCGGGACCGCCCGGCTGGCGCAACACCATCGCTTTCATCGCTGGAGCCGGGGTCGCTGGTTATTCGTAATCTCGGTTGGGTTCAGGTTTGATGCTTGCTTGCTGTAGCCAACCGAAAGCAAAACGGGTTCGATTTTGCAATAGGGCAGGGGCTGCGGATTTCATGGCGATCCCTGTCTTAAGCTAGGCTTTGAAGTCAGTGCTTCCGGCGGGCCGGCGTTGTCGGCCGGCCCGCCATCCGCGTCTCAAATACCGTTCGAGCGTTCGCTCGCTGGTGCTATACGCGCCTGGGTTTGGCGGCCAATGACAAATTGAGTTTGGTCCGGGCTCAATCCTCGTCCTGCATCAGCATCAAAACACTGGCAGCCCGAAGCCCCTGGCGGGGTCCCACTCCTTCCTAACTTGGCTTTCGATCGACAACCCGCTGCCGGTCGTGGCGCTCAGCCTGCGTTCGGCAGAACAGGTGTCTGTCGCTGTCTCGCGAGACAAATCGTCACCAGCCGATTTATCGCGGCGATGCCAGCGGCGCAGATGTTTTTCAATCGAACGTTGGTCCATGCTCGATCCTCCCTGCCGCGCATCTATGTCGAGACCTGAGACAATTGCAACGCTCTTGGTAAATTTATGTAAATACAGTAACTTGCTTGTTAATCGAGATGACAGACTTGTCCTCTGACGCAAGCGTTGACGATCTGGACGATCGGACATTCGACGCGTCCGGTCGACGAGCTTATCGGCTTGCTGGGCCAGGTTGCGGCCTCGTCTGCTCGTCGATATCCGCTCGGTGCCGCGTTCGCGGACAAATCCGCAATTCAATCGAGAAGCGTTGCCGGCGACGCTTGCCGCGGCTGGGATCGGCTACCGGCATCTGCCTGATCTCGGCGGGTTGCGCGGACGCCGCAAAGACGGACTGCCTTCGCCGAACACTTTGTGGCGCAATGGTTCGTTTCGCAATTACGCCGATTACGCCGCGGTCGACCCAGCGTTTCGCAACGGTCTTCGACGAGCTGATCGCGCTGGCCCGCGACCACCGCACCGCGATCTTGTGCGCCGAGGCGGTATGGTGGCGCTGCCATCGCCGGATTGTTACCGATTACCTATTGGCCGCGGGACTTACGGTCTGCCACATCCTCGGCATCGACCATGTCGAGCCGGCCAGCCTGACACCGGGAGCCATGCCGCAGCCCGACGGCTCAATCCTTTATCCGTCACCCGCCGACGCGCAGCTTTCGCTGTTGTAGCGGCCGAGCGTCCGCGGCGTCACTCGGCGGCTACCGCTATGGGTTCGCGCTCGGCCGCGGTTTCGAAAAAGCGGCGGCCGGTGGCGCGCTGGTTCTCATAAATCGAGCCCTGATGTTCGGCCGGCGGCAATGGCAGCCGCACCGGGACCGGCGCCAGCCGCGGCGTTAAGGTCGGCTCGCCGGCGAGCAGCAATTCGTCAAATTTCTCGATCCCGTCCTTAAAGCCGAGCAAGGGCCAGGCGTCGGCGGCGCGGTATTGGAACAGCAAAAAACGCCGTTCCTTGCCCGAGAAATTGGTCGCGGAGCCGTGCACCGCGCGCACGTGATGGATCGTGATCGAGCCGGCTTTGCCGAGGCAGGGCGCGGCTTGCGATACGTCGACCCCACAAGCGTCGGGATCCATCGCCCCGCAAAACCGCCCGTCCGGGCCGTGGTGGTCGTAGATCGGGCCGAGATGACTACCGGGAAGCACCATCATCGGGCCATTTTCGAGATCGCAATCGTCGAGCATGATCCCGACCGCGGCGAGATCGTCATTGGTGTGCGGATAAAACGCCCAATCCTGGTGCCATTCGACCGGCGCGCCGTAGCCGGCCGATTTCATGTTGAGCTTGCCGGTGTCGAACCGCACCGTGCCCCACAAATCCTTCAACGCCTCGACGATCTCTGGGTGGCGGGCGGCGCGGGCATATTCCGCATGGTGCAGATGCGGTGTCTTGATGCGGCGCACCCGCGGCTCGGCCGAAGAGTGCGTGTCTTCGAGGTCGTAGATGTCGTTATTGGAGCTGACAGCGCGCGAAGCCCTCGACAAACTCGTCGGTGGCGCTGGCGCAACGCGTCGACCTCGGCCGTCGTCAAGACATCGGGGATCACGACAAAACCGTCGCGCCGGTAGGCGGCAAGGGCGACATCGGAAAGCATTGGTTCTCCTCACTCCGGTATCGAGTGGTTTTCTCAGTTGACGGTTTTGACCGAGATTGACCCCAACTCCAACCGGAAACGCTAACGGCGCCCAGGCTCAGCCCGGCCGGGCGTCCTTGGCGGCCGAGGTGCCGGCGATCTTGCCAAAGACCGAGCCTGAGACCAGCCCGGTGCCGCCGGGATAGTTAAAATAAA
Source organism: uncultured Alphaproteobacteria bacterium (assembly GCA_963777435.1). Lineage (GTDB taxonomy): Bacteria > Pseudomonadota > Alphaproteobacteria > ATCC43930 > CGMCC-115725 > AP-15. The sequence continues at coordinate 264,499 of CAVZQT010000001.1, read as the reverse complement.
ACAACCCGCCGACCAGTTCGCCCGCCGCGTAAAGGCCGGGGATCGGCTTTTGCGCGGTGTCGAGCACCTTGCCGTCGGTGTCGATGCGCAATCCGCCAAAGGTGAAGGTGACGCCGCAGGTCGTGCAATAAGCCTCGTAGGGCGGCTTTTCGAGCGGCATCGCCCAATTGGTCTTGTCGATCGCGAGCCCCTTGGTGGTGCGCCCATCCTTGACCGTCGGATTGTACGGGATGTCGCGCTCTACCGCGGCGTTGTACTCGGCGATCGTCTGCAGAAACCGCCTTTTGTCGACCGCCGCACCGGTCTCGGCCATCTTGTCGGCCGAGTTCCTCGAAGGTGTTGGCGGTGACCTTGGTCACCTGGCGGATGCGGTATTCGTCGCGCTGATACTGCACGACCTGCTGGTCAAAGATCTGCCAGGCGAACTGGTGCGGCTGCTCCAGGATCAGGCGGCCGTATTTGGCGTAGGTGTAGTTGCGGAAATCCGCACCCTCGTCGCAGAACCGCACGCCATCGGCGTTGACCATGATCGCGAACGGATAGCTGTGCTTTTGGAAATTGTCGCCGACCGCCAGATCGCCGAATTCGGGGGCGCCGTAATCCCAGCCGACCGCGTGGCAGCCCGACCAGTTGCCATAGGGCATCGCGCCGATGTCGAGCGCCATCTTGATGCCGCCGCCGGTGTTAAAGCGGGTGCCGCGCACCTTGGCGAGATCCCAGCCCGGGCCGAGATAGCGGGTGCGCATCTCGGCATTGGCCTCGAACCCGCCCGACGCCAGCACCACCGATTTCGCCGGAATGCGGGTGGTCTTGCCCTCGACCTTGGCAATGACGCCATGGACGCCGTCATCGTCGGCGATCAAGGCCTCGCCTTTCGCCTCATAGGCGATCTGGATCTGGCGCTCCTCGGCGGCCTTGAACAACCCCTCGACCAGCCCCGGCCCGCCGCCCCAGGCTTCGAGCGCCAACCCGCCCCAGAACACAAACTTGCCGTCGTGCTTAAAGGCTTGGCGCGAGTACATCGGGGCGAAGCGGATGCCCTGGCTGCGCATCCACAACAGGGTTTCCTGGCTCTTGGTGACCAGCAGTTCGGCCATGTCGGGGTTGCTGCGGTAATCGGTCAGCCGCCCGAGATCGTCGTAATATTTGTCGGTGGTATAGGTGCCGAAATCCGAGGTCGCGACTTCGGTTTCGCTGAGGTCGCAGAGCTTTCAGCAGATCGTCGACGCCGTTATAGACAAAGCGCAAGGCGCCCGCGGTAAAGCGGCTGTTGCCGCCGCGCTCGTCAAAGGGGGCGGCCTCCAGCACCAATACCCTGCGCGCCCTCGCCGCGCGCTGCCAGGGCCGCGCACATACCGGCATTGCCGGCGCCGACCACGACGACATCGAACTCGCCCGAAATCATCTCGCTCCCTCCGCTCGCGTCATTGCTGACGGAGTACCCCGCCCCGCCCCGACGGGCAAGCCTCGCCACCCCGGCGCACCCCTCCCATGCCACCCCCGCCCCGCCAATTCCCGTGAGCCGCTCAGCCGCGCCAAAATTCCCGTGTAACCGGGAAATAACCGGGATTTTTCTCGAATTTGCGCCCAATAACCGGAAATCGGAGAACAATATCAATCCCTTGGACTAGATTTATTTGGCAAACCAATCGGGAATTATTTCGGCCCAACCGGGAATTAAATCCGCATAACCGGGAAAACAGCGAGCGCCGCATCGAGGCACCTGTTGAGACGAAAAGTCGTAACCTACGCCACTATTGTGGCAAAACCTGTCTCGTCTCCGAACTGCTGCCTGCAGACGGGGCGCCTCGCCCTCCCGCCGGTGACAAGCCTCTCGACAACCTTTCTGCCGGCGCGAATCCATGGAATAATGGTAAACGAAATTAGAACGTTGGGGAGGCGATGCGATATATTCCAATCGCTCTGGCCGGATTCCTGGCCTGCCTGCCATTGGCGGGTAAGGCGCAGCAGCAGCAACCATCTTGTGGCAATCCACCAAGGGTAGACGATCAGTCGCTCAAGGGCGATCTCGAAGGCAAGGCCAAATTTCTCTCCAGCCTGGTAGGTAACGCCGACCTCAAAGGACAGATCGAGACCGCGCGCTCCGACATCCTCAGCAAATACCCAAATGCCGACAAAACGCGGTCGGACGCTTACCTCGAATATATGCTGTGCTCCTTTGTGCTGGGCGACCCGAAGCTGTCAGGGCAGGAAAAGTTCCACGCCATCCAGGAATTCCGCCAGCTCGGGAGCCAATCGTCACAACCCTCGCAGTTATCGACAAAGGGCGCACAATCCCCCGCGGTCGAAAGCAAAGGCGACACCAACATCGGCTACGGCGCCGCGCCGCCGCCTTCACCGACGGGCAATGCGGCGTCCGCCCCGGTATCGAACCAGCCGGCCGGCGCCGGCTCAGTCAGCACGGAAGGCAACCAGTCGCCCGCGGTGAAATCGGGGGGCAATGTCGGCATACAATACGGCCCAGCGCCAGCGGCTGTGCCGCCCGCTCCGGGCACACGCTGAGACAGGCAGCCGAGGCAGGGGATGCGCGCCAGCTCTGTAATAGCCGGGCTGATGGTGTGCGCTGCTCTGGCATCGCCGGGCATTTCCCAGACAACACAGGGCAATCAGAGTCCGGCGATCAACGCCGGCGGCAGTGTCACGATCAACTATTCGGCGATGTCGTCAGAAGAGAAGGCGGCGTTTGCAAAGCAGGTCGCTGATACCATCCTTGAAGCAACAAGGGCAAAAGGTGCGGCCACGATCGGGCCGGGCGCCGAGCAGCGGGTTAGCCAAGCGGTGACCGCGATCGCTAAGGGCGCGAGCCAAGGCGACGATCGGCTGCAGCAGGCGCTTAGCCTGCTTGCGGCGGGTAACGTGGCGAAGGCGGTGCCTCTTCTCCAGGCTGTTGCCTCAGAAAAAACTGCGCGCATAAAAAAGGACAGCAAGGACGCCGCCGTCGCCTACCGCAATCTTGGCGCGATCGCCGGCCTCTCTGACCCTAAGCAGGCACTTGACGCCTACAACAAGGCGATCGAACTCGACCCGGACGACATCGGAAGCCTGCTTTGGGCCGGTTGGCTCGAAAAAGAGCGCGGTGATCTCGATGAAGCCGAGCGGCGCTTCAATCGCGTTCTGAAGCTGGCAAAAAACGATGGGGATGGACGGTTTTGGGCAACGCTGGGACTTGGCGACGTCCGCCTTGAGCGCGGCGATCTCCCCGGTGCGCGCTCGGATTACAAGGACGCCACGGCGATTTCCGAGCGGCTGGCGAAGTCGGACCCCGGCAATGCCGGCTGGCAGCGCGATCTGTCGGTGTCATTCAGCAAGGTCGGTGACGTGCTGGTGGCGCAGGGCAAATTGCCCGAGGCGCTGAAATCGTTTCGCGACGGGCTGACGATTGCCGACCGGCTGGCGAAATCGGACCGCGGCAATGCCGGCTGGCAGCGCGATCTGTCGGTGTCGTATGACCGGATTGGGGACGTCTTGGTGGCGCAGGGCAATTTGCCCGAGGCGCTGAAATCGTTCCGCGACGGGCTGGCGATTGCCGAGCGGCTGGCGAAATCGGACCCCGGCAACACCGGCTGGCAGCGCGATCTGTCGGCGTCATTCAACAAGGTTGGCGACGTATTGGTGGCGCAGGGCAATTTGCCCGAGGCGCTGAAATCCTACCGCGACAGCCTGGCGATTGCCGACCGGCTCGCAAAATCGGACCCCGGCAATGCCCAATGGCAATATGATTTGGGCATCAGCAACGAGCGGATTGGCGATGTCTTGATGGCCCAGGGCGATCTTGCAGGGGCGCTGAAGGCTTACCAAGGAAGGCAAAGCATCATCTCCCGGCTGGCGAAATCGGACCCCGGCAATGCCGGCTGGCAGCGCGATCTGTCAGTGTCCTTCAACAAGATTGGCGACGTCTTGGTGGCGCAGGGCAATTTGTCCGAAGCGCTGAAATCGTTCCGCGACGGGCTGGCGATTGCCGAGCGGCTGGCGAAATCGGACCCCGGCAATGCCGGCTGGCAGCGCGACCTTGCAATAGCCCACGACAACGTCGGCGACGTCCTCGTCGCACAAGGTCACTTGGACGAAGCTCTCACGTCGCGTCGAAAGGCGAACGCAGCTTTCGAGGCGCTTGCGAAAATCGACCCCGGCAACGCCGGCTGGCAGCGCGATCTGACGGTGTCCTTCATCAAGATTGGCGACGTCTTGGTGGCGCAGGGCAATTTGCCCGAGGCGCTGAAATCGTTCCGCGACAGCCTGGCGATTGCCGACCGGCTGGCCAAATCGGACCCCGGCAACGCCCAATGGCGATATGATCCTAGGCGTTAGCAATGAGCGGATTGGCAATGTGCTGATGGCGCAAGGTAATCTTTCGGAGGGCCTGAATGCTTATCAAGCAAGGCAAGACATCATCTCCCGGCTGGCGCAGTCGGATCCCGGCAACGCCGGCTGGCAGCGCGATCTGTCGGTGTCGCACGAGAAAGTTGGCGATGCGCTGCTGGCGCGGGGCGATTCACCCGAGGCGCTGAAATCCTACCGCGACAGCCTGGCGATCAGAGACCGGCTGGCGAAATCGGACCCCGGCAACACCGGCTGGCAGCGCGATCTGTCGGTGTCCTTCAACAAGGTCGGTGACGTGCTGGTGGCGCAGGGCAATTTGCCCGAGGCGCTGAAATCCTACCGCGACAGCCTGGCGATTGCCGACCGGCTGGCGAAATCGGACCCCGGCAATGCCGGCTGGCAGCGCGATCTGTCAGTGTCCTTCAACAAGATTGGCGACGTCTTGGTGGCGCAGGGCAATTTGTCCGAAGCGCTGAAATCCTACCGCGAGGACTTGGCGATTGCTAACCGGCTGGCGCAATCGGACCCCGGCAACGCCGGCTGGCAGCGCGATCTTGCAATAGCCCACGACAACGTCGGCGACGTCCTCGTCGCACAAGGTCACTTGGACGAAGCTCTCACGTCGCGTCGAAAGGCGAACGCAGCTTTCGAGGCGCTTGCGAAAATGGACCCCGGCAACGCCGGCTGGCAGCGCGATCTGTCGGTGTCCTACAGCAAACTTGCGATTGTTCAGCTCAAGATGGGCGCCTCAGCCGAGGCGCTCGGCGCATTGCGCCAGGGGCGGGCGATCATGGTGCGCATGACGCAATTGTCGCCCGACAACGCAGTGTGGAAACGCGACCTCGCCTGGTTCAACGCTCAGATCGCACAGGCGAAGCCTTAGGCACGATGGGATAGGGGAGGCGAAGAGGCGGCCTCCGGTCCACGGGCCAAGCGCCATCCCCAGGGTCGAGGCCATGCTGACCGCGCCGAACCCGCTCCCATGCCTGGGGCGATTTTCCCGATTGGTTGCTAACTGGCTTGGTCGGGGGGTCGGGCGGTGCGGATGCCGGCGGCGAGGGCGCGGATGTCGGCGAGGACGGCTTCGACGAGGCCGGGCTTAGCGCGGCTGTCGGGGTCGAGGTTCGCCGCGAGGCGCTGCACTAAGGCCGAGCCGACGACCGCGGCGTCGGCGGCGCGGGCCACCGCCGCAGCTTGCTCCGGGCTCCGGATGCCAAAGCCGACCGCCACCGGCAGATCGGTGAAATGCCGCAACCGCGTGACCGCTGCCGCGACCTCGGCTGAATCGGCGGAGCGGGTGCCGGTGATGCCGGCGATCGCGACGTAATAGATAAAGCCGCTGGCGCCGTCGACGATGACCGGCAGGCGTTGGTCGTCGCTGGTCGGCGTCGCCAGCCGGATCACGTCGAGCCCGGCAGCATTTGCCGGCCCCATCAGTTCGGAATCTTCCTCGGGCGGCAGATCGACGACGATCACGCCATCGACCCCGGCCGCCACCGCATCGCGTGCAAACGCCTCGGCGCCGTAGCGGTAGATCGGGTTGTAATAGCCCATCAGCACGATCGGCGTCGCGTCGTCGTCGTGGCGCAAATCGCGCACCATCGCCAAGGTACCGCGCAAGGTCATGCCCGCCCTCAACGCGCGCTGGCCGGCATCCTGGACTGCCGGACCGTCGGCCATCGGATCGGAGAACGGCATCCCCATTTCGATTAAATCGGCGCCCGCCGCCGCGAGACCGGCGAACAGCCGGGCCGAGGTGTCGCGGTCGGGGTCGCCGGCGGTCAGATAGGCGACGAGCCCGGCTCGCCGCTCCGCCCGCAACGTCGCGAAGCGCTGTGCGATGCGGCTCATCGCACGATCACGAGATACTCGGCACCGCTACGCCTAGCGCGCGATTTGCAGGTCGGTCTGGGCAAAGTCGTTGCCTTTGAACAGAACGGATTCATCTCGCAGTTTTGCGAGCGCATAGGTGAAACAGTCGCCGAAATTCGATCCCGCAGCATGGCCGCTGCCCTTCCCGTATTGCCGGTAGGCAGTGACCGCAATATCAGCTTGCTCGCGGGTAAATGGAACGACTTCGACATCAAGCTCGACGAGAAGCTGATCGAGCTTACCCTGAGCCTCTAGACCCGAGCGCATGACCATCACAATGGCAGTCTCGACGTAAGAAGGCGCGCTCACCATGCGATTTGGATCAGCCGTGAGGGCAGTGACAAGACCCTCGGTCTCGGGTTCACCCAACAGCAAAGCGATCAGCGCCGAGCTGTCGATGACCATCAGTCGAAATGGCCTTTCTCGTTATAAGCGAGGATCTGATCCGGGTTCCGACTGTCAAGTACCGGCAGGCGCGCTACTTCCTCTTGAATCGCGCGAACGCGGGCGAGGAGGGCCGCCGCTTGCAGGTGCGCCGCCGGCCCCGCGCGCTCAATCAGCATGATTTCGGCTTCATGTTCACCTACGGGAAGGCCTGGCGCCTGGCCGGTCAATGTGCCGTCTGGCGCTACATGAATACGCGTCTTAACTGTGATCACACTCGTCACCGTTTCGGATCGGTTCACGATTGGAGCGCCGCTGAGCCTGATACGGCTCACAGTACCACCCCGAGATGCTCGGCGACGGCGAAAATGTCCTTGTCACCGCGGCCGCACATGTTCATCACCAGCAGGTGATCGGGCGGCAATGTAGGCGCGATCTTGGCGACGTGAGCCAATGCGTGCGCCGGTTCCAGTGCCGGAATGATGCCTTCGAGCCGGCTCGCCAATTGAAACGCGTCGAGCGCTTCGCGATCGGTGATCGAGACGTATTGCACGCGCCCGAGATCGCTGAGCCAGGCGTGTTCCGGGCCGATGCCGGGATAGTCGAGCCCGGCCGAAATCGAATGCGCGTCGCGGATTTGGCCGTCCTCATCCTGCAGCAGATAGGTCCGGTTACCGTGCAAGACGCCCGGTTGGCCGCCATTCAGCGAGGCGGCGTGCAACCCGGTCTCGATGCCGTGGCCGCCGGCTTCGACCCCGATCATCGCCACCGACGGATCGTCGAGAAACGGGTGGAACAGCCCCATCGCATTCGAGCCGCCGCCAATACAGGCGACCAATGTGTCGGGCAACCTGCCCTCGGCTTTGTGGAGCTGCTCGCGAGTCTCGCGGCCGATCACCGATTGGAAATCGCGCACCATCGCCGGGTAGGGGTGCGGCCCGGCGACGGTACCGATGACGTAAAACGTGTCCTCGACATGAGCGACCCAGTCGCGCAACGCCTCGTTCATCGCGTCTTTCAGGGTCGCGGTCCCGGAGTGCACCGGCACGACTTCGGCGCCGAGCAGTTTCATGCGAAAGACGTTGGGCTTTTGCCGCTCGATATCGGTCGCCCCCATGTAGACGACGCAGGGCAGGTCGAACAGCGCGCAGGCGGTGGCGGTCGCGACCCCGTGCTGGCCGGCGCCGGTCTCGGCGATCATGCGGCGCTTGCCCATGCGGCGGGCGAGCAAGGTCTGGCCGAGGACGTTGTTGATCTTGTGCGCGCCGGTGTGGTTGAGCTCGTCGCGTTTGAAATAGATCTTGGCGCCGCCGAAATACCGCGTCAGCCGCTCGGCAAAATAGAGCGGGCTCGGCCGCCCGACATAATGCTCGAGATAATAGTCGAGTTCGCGCTGAAATCCCGGGTCATGGCGGGCGGCGTCATAGGCGGCCTCGACCGCCAATACCAACGGCATCAAGGTTTCGGCGACAAAGCGCCCGCCATAGAGGCCAAAATGGCCGCGCTCGTCGGGCCCGGCGCGAAACGTGTTCGGAACCTGCATCACTCTTCCTCCGGCCCGGAAAATGCACCACCGGGCCACCAAGGGCACAGAGAAAAACGCGGGCGCGGGAGAGGTGGCTCCGTTTGATGTCGCTGCTTTAGAGGCAGCTAAGTCTTGGGCCCGAATCGTGACTGCTGCCCTCCGGCAAACTATCGAGCATGGTCATAGCGGCCAGATCGCGTTGACATGAGGGTTGTCGCAGGAAAATTTCGCCACGATGCTCTATTTCAGCCTTGCGACACTGACCACATCGGGGTACGGCGACACCGTGCCGCTCAATCCGCTCGCCCGTAGCCTTGCCAATTTAGAGGCGGCTATCGGGCAATTCTATCTCGCCATCACGGTAACCTCGCTTAATGACGCTGGATTGGCCGACCGGCGCGAGCGACTGTGAGCCAATCTTGAGCGCCATCATCGAGGCCCGCGATCTGGTCAAGCGGTTCGCGGGCTTTACCGCGGTCGACCATATCTCGTTCGCGGTGCCGGAGGGCGTCATCTTCGGCTTTCTCGGCCCCAACGGCGCCGGCAAGACGACGACGATCAAGATGCTGACGACGGTGCTCAAACCGAGCGAGGGGCGGCTCAGGGTCGCCGGCCACGACCCGGTGAAGGAACCGCTGCTGGTGCGCCGCGCCTTTGGCATCGTGTTCCAGGATCCGAGCCTAGACGACGAACTGACGGCGGCCGAGAACATGGAATTGCACGGTGTCCTCTACGGCGTTCCGCGTACCCAGCGCCGCGAGCGCGTCGAGGCGCTGCTGCGCTTTGTCGGGCTGTGGGAGCGGCGCGACGATTACGTCAAGCGCTTCTCGGGTGGCATGAAGCGCCGGCTCGAAATTGCCCGAGCGCTACAGCACCGGCCACGCATCCTGTTCCTTGACGAGCCGACGTCAGGGCTCGACCCTCAGACCCGCAATCAGATTTGGGAATATATCCGCGCGCTATGCCGCGACGAGCACGTGACGGTGTTTTTTACGACGCACTACATGGAGGAGGCGGAGCGTGTCGCCGACCTGATCGCGGTCATGGATCACGGCCGCATTGTCGCCGAGGGCTCCGCCGCGGCGCTGCGGGAAACGACCGGCGGCCGTACTCTCGAAGACGCGTTCATCGCGCTGACCGGGCGCAGCATTCGCGAGGACGAGGCGGCGCCGGTTGATCGCATGCGCATGATGCGCCAGGTGTGGCGAGGCCGCCGCTGAACGCCGTTTTTATCCTGTGGCTGCGGCAATTGAAGCGGTACTCGCGCTCGCGCGCCCGCATGATCGGCTCGCTCGGTCAGCCAATCCTGTTCTTGTTGGCGCTGGGTTTTGGGCTCGGGCCCACCTTCGCCCGCGCCGGCCGCGGTGATTACGTGCAGTTCCTCGCGCCGGGCGTCGTCACGATGGGCATCCTGTTCACCGCCGTCTTTAGCGGCATCGAAATCATTTGGGACCGCCAGTTCGGCTTTCTGAAGGAAACGTTGGTCGCGCCTGTGTCACGGCTGAATATCGTGCTCGGGCGCACGCTCGGCAGCGCGACGGTCGCGCTGATCCAAGGGAGCATCGTCTTTCTCGTCTGCCTCGCCGCCGGGTTCCGGCCATCGCACCCGCTGATGCTGCCGGTGGCGCTGCTGTTCATGGTGCTGATCGCGATCATGTGCACGGCAATCGGCACCGCTCTCGGCTCGGTGTTACAGGACATGCAGGGCTTTCAGCTGATCATGAACTTCATCGTGCTGCCGCTCTTTTTCTTTTCGAGCGCGCTGTTCCCGGTGCCGGACCTGCCGGGAGCGGTGCGGCTCGCGGTGCGGCTCAACCCGCTCAGCTACGGCGTCGATGGTCTGCGCGGCGTTCTCAGCGGTGATGGTTTCGTGTTTGGCGGCGCGACCGACTTCGCGGTCCTCGGCGGCCTCGCCGCGATCCTGCTCGCAATCGGCGCCTATCTGTTCTCGAAGATCGAAGTGTAGCTTCGACCATCCACTATTCTGCTGACCAATTTCGATCGATGCCCGCTAATTTCGCGCGGCCTCGTTTTTAAAGCGCGGGTTGACCAGTAATCGAGACTACGGACCCCGGTCAAAGCGCGTTAGCGGCGGCGAGAAAGGCGCTGATCTTGGCGGGGTCCTTATGCCCCGGCCGGGTTTCGACGCCGGAGGACACGTCGACGATCGCGGCCCCCGAGACGCGCACCGCGTCAGGCAGCAATTCGGCGGTGAGGCCGCCCGACAGCATCCATGGACGCCGCCACGAATGGCCGGCGATCAATCCCCAGTCAAAGGCAAGGCCGTTGCCGCCCGGCAACGCGTCGGGCCGGATCGGCGGCTTGGCGTCGAACAACAGCATATCGGCGGCATCTTGATATTCCGCCGCGGCGGCGACGTCGTCGGGGCCGGCGATCGCCACCGCTTTCATGATTTCGCACTCGAAATACGCTTTCGCCTCGGCGACGCGCTGCGGGCTTTCGCTCCCGTGAAATTGCAGCATGTCGAGCGGCACCAGATCGAGCACCGCGGCAATCGAATGATTATCGGCATCGACAAACAATCCGACCCGCGTCACCCCCGGCGGGATTGCGGCGCATAATCTTGCAGCCTGCTGGCGCGACACCGAGCGCGGGCTCGGCGGGTAAAAGACAAACCCGACATAGGCAGCCCCACCCGCGACCGCGGCGGCCACAGCCTGCTCGTCGGTCAGCCCGCAAATCTTCGCGGCAACCCCCATTGGCGGCGTCAGGGTTCGCCGCTCTCGTGGCCCCGTCCCATCGCTTCGAGCTGACGGGTCAGCTGGTCGATCTGCGCTTCGAGACGTTTCAACCGAGGGTCTTCACCGCCCGTTTGCGGCGGCGCATCATTCGCCTTCGACTTGTCCTCCAGGGTGTAGGAAGGCGCCAACATTTTTAACGCACGGTCGAACAATGCCATGTTCTGTTTGCCCATCTCCTCGAACTGACCAAACGGAAACATGCCAAAAGTCGCCTGCAGGCTTTTGCGCATCTGCTCCTGATTGCGGTTGAACGCGACCATCGCCTGTTCGAGGTAGCCCGGCACCAGGAACTGCATGCTGTCGCCGTAGAACGAGATCAACTGCCGCAGAAAGCTGATCGGCAGTAGGTTCTGGCCCTTCTGCTCCTGCTCCACGATGATCTGGGTCAGCACCGAGCGGGTGATGTCTTCGCCCGACTTGGCGTCGTGGGCCACGAAATCGCCGCCTTCCTTGATCAATTTGGCGAGGTCGTCGAGGGTGACATAACTGCTCGTCGCGGTGTTGTAGAGCCGCCGGTTGGCGTATTTTTTGACGACGACGGGCTTGCCGGTCGTCGGCTTGTCGCTTTTCGGGGTGTTCATGCGCACACCATTTCCCCTCGGGATCGCTCCCCCGCAGCGACAATACAATGTTTCGGCAAGATCGCCTTATCAATCCCGTGCAAATTGGCTCGGGCGCGCGTTCGCGGCGGAGATAGCTGAATATAGAGTGGCCGATGACCGACCCCAAAGACCTCGCGCGCCGCTATTTGGCATTATGGGAGGAGTATCTGGCGGCTTTGCTGCGCGATCCAGCGGCCAGCGAACTGTGGAGTTCGGTACTCGGCGGTGGGCGGGCAAGTGACGCGGGAAGCGAGCCCGGATCGCCGGCTGATGCCGCGCCCGCTGCCGGCGCATCTGACCAGCGCCGCCGCTCTGTGGCTGAGCTCGCGCGCCGCATTGCCGTTTTGGAAGACCGCGTCGCCGCCCTCGAACGAGACCGGCCGGCGGTGGCGCGCACTCGGCGAAGACATCGACGCATTCGGGCCTGACCGGTTTGCCGCGGCGCTCGATGCCGAAATCGGCCGCCGCGCCACCGCCTTTATCACCGGCCTCGAAACCTACCGCCGGCACCCCTACCGCCGGGCCGCCACCGCAGTGCCGGTTATTTGGACGGAGGGGAGCAGCCGCCTACTCGATTATCGCTATGACGATTCAGATGCGCCGAGCGTGCTCATCGTGCCGTCCTTGATCAACCGTTATTACGTCCTCGATCTGTTGCCCGAGCGCAGTTTCTTGCGCTTTCTGGCGGGCCAAGGCTTGCGCCCGCTAGTCGTCGATTGGGGCGAGCCGGGGCCGGCCGAACGCGGGTTCGATCTTGGCGGCTATGTCGAGCGGCTTGACCGGGCTTTTGCCGCCGCCGCGCAATCCTCGGGAAGGCCGATCGCGATTGTCGGCTATTGCATGGGCGGGCTCCTCGCCTTGGCATTGGCGCAGCGCAGCCAGCGGCAGGTCGCGTGTCTGGCATTGCTTGCGACACCCTGGGATTTTGCTGCCGAGGGGTCGATCGCGCCGGGTCTGCTGCAGCTTTTCGATGAGCGGCTCAGCGGCGCAGATACCCCGGCATTGCCGGTCGAACTCGTCCAGAGCCTTTTCTTTATTCTCGATCCGTTTCTTGGTCAGCGCAAATTCGTGCGCTTTGCGGGGCTCGACCCGACGGGTGCTGAAGCCCGCCGCTTTGTCGCACTCGAAGACTGGATCAATGACGGCGTGCCGTTGCCGATCGCAGTGGCGCGCGAGTGCCTTGGCTCCTGGTATGGCGACAATGCGACTGGACGGGGGCTGTGGCAGGTTGCCGGAACAAAGGTAAGGCCGCAGCAGTTGCGCCGACCAACGCTGGTCGTGATCCCCGGCCGCGACCGGATCGTACCGCCGGCTTCGGCCGAGCCGCTGGCGGCGGCCATCCGCAACGCTGAAGTGCTGCGTCCGCCGCTCGGCCATATCGGCATGATGTCCGCGGCGCGCGCACCCGACCTGCTGTGGACGCCGGTCGCCCAATGGCTCAAGGCGCAGCTCGACCACTCGCCGAGAGGGCGCCGGCTGGACAGCGGCGGGTGGCGCTCCTAGATTGACCACACATTTGCCCGGATCGGGGCCAATTCTTTGCCAAGGAGATCTTTTATGACCGATGTCGTGATTGCCGGCGCCGTGCGGACCCCGGTCGGGGCGTTCAATGGCGGGCTCGCTAGCCTGCCGGCGCACAAGCTCGGCGAGGTGGCGATCATCGAGGCATTACGCCGCGCCGAGGTCGACCCCAAAGAGGTCTCCGAGGTCATCATGGGCCAGATCCTCGCCGCCGGCGAAGGCCAGAACCCGGCACGGCAGGCCGCGATCGGCGCCGGATTGCCGTTCGAGGTGACCGCCTACGGCGTCAACCAGCTGTGCGGCTCCGGGCTGCGCACCGTGGCGCTTGGCTATCAGGCGATCCGCAACGGCGATAGCGAGATTGTCGTCGCCGGCGGCCAGGAGAGCATGAGCCAGGCGCCGCACTGCATCCATCTGCGCAACGGCGTCAAGATGGGCGACGCCGAACTGGTCGATACGATGATCCGCGACGGGCTGTGGGACGCCTTTAACGGCTATCACATGGGCAACACCGCCGAGAACGTGGCGCAGCGCTGGCAGATCACCCGGGATCAGCAGGACGCTTTCGCCGCCGCCTCGCAGGGCAAGGCCGAAGCGGCGCAGAAGGCCGGGCGTTTTAAGGACGAGATCGTTCCGGTCAAGATCGCCGGCCGCCGCGGCGACACGATCGTCGACACCGACGAGTATCCCAAGCACGGCACCACCGTCGAGGTGCTCTCCAAACTGCGCCCGGCCTTTGACAAGAACGGTACGGTCACCGCCGGCAACGCGTCGGGCATCAATGACGGCGCCGCCGCTATCGTGTTGATGACTGCGGATAATGCGGCGAAGCGCGGCGTGCGGCCGCTCGCGCGTATCGTCTCCTGGGCGACAGCCGGCGTCGATCCGGCGATCATGGGCAGCGGGCCGATCCCGGCGAGCCGCATGGCGCTGAAAAAAGCCGGCTGGTCGGCCGATGACCTCGATCTCGTCGAAGCCAACGAAGCGTTCGCCGCGCAAGCCTGCGCGGTCAACAAGGACCTCGGCTGGAATACCGAAAACGTCAATGTCAATGGCGGCGCCATCGCACTCGGCCATCCGATCGGGGCATCGGGGGCGCGGGTATTGGTGACGTTGTTGTACGAGATGCAGCGCCGCAATGTGAAAAAAGGGTTGGCGACCCTGTGCATCGGCGGCGGCATGGGGATTGCTATGTGCCTCGAGCGCGACTAGCCGCAGGGCTAAGTCACGCCGGGTAATTCGTTAGGGAGGGACGCATGGGAAGAGTGGCGGTGGTCACGGGCGGGACCCGTGGCATCGGGCGCGAGGTGTCGGTCGCGCTAAAGGATGCCGGCTATCGGGTCGCCGCCACTTACGGCGGCAACGACGCCGCGGCGCAGCAATTCCACGCCGAGACCGGCATCCCGGTGTACAAATTCGATGTCTCCGACTTCAACGCCTGCGCCGATGGCGTAAAGGCGATTGAAGCAGCTCTCGGCCCGATCGAGGTGTTGGTCAACAATGCCGGCATCACGCGCGACGCAACCATGCACCGCATGAACTGGGAGCAGTGGAACGCAGTGATCCAAACCAATCTGGCCTCGTGCTTCAACATGTCGAGACAGGTCATCGAAGGGATGCGGGCGCGCGGCTTTGGCCGGATCGTCAATATCGGCTCGATCAACGGCCAGGCTGGGCAGTACGGGCAAGTCAACTACGCCGCGGCAAAGTCGGGAATTCACGGCTTCACCAAGGCATTGGCCCAGGAGGGCGCGTCGCGCGGGATCACCGTCAACGCGGTCGCTCCGGGCTATGTCGACACCGAAATGGTGCGCGCGGTGCCGGCCGATGTGCTCGAAAAGATCATCGCCCGCATCCCGGTCGGCCGGCTCGGGCGCGCCGAGGACATCTCCCGCACGGTGCTGTTCCTGGTCGCCGACGAGGCCGATTTCATCACCGGCTCGACGCTGTCGGTCAATGGCGGGCAGCATATGTATTAGCGCGTGTTGGTGCCGCGCCGGGCATTGCTGACACTACCGGCGCAATTGGCCGCCGCCGGTATCGTGAACGTCGTCGACGACGAAAATCTCGAATATCGCGGCGGCTGGCTGACTTGGCCTGAAGGCAAGGCGCGAGCCGCGGTTGGCCGGGCCGGCCTCACTGTGCACAAGAGGGAAGGCGACGGCGCCACCCCCGCCGGGGTGTTCCCGCTGATTTCCGCCTATTACCGCGCCGATCGGATTGAGCCGCCGCGCACGCGCTTGCCAATCCGCGCTTTGCAGCCGAGCAACGCCTGGGTCGATGATCCGGCCGACGCCAATTATAACCGCGTCGTCAACCTGCCCTACCCCGCCCATGCCGAGCCGATGTGGCTCGACGACGCGGTCTACGATCTCTTGGTCGTGATTGGCTACAACATGGCGCCGGTCGTGCCCGGCGCCGGCAGCGCGATATTCTTGCACGTCGCGAGCCCTGATTTCTCGCCGACCGCCGGATGCGTTGCGGTCGAGAAATCCGTCCTGGTCAGCCTGCTGGCGCTGCTCGGCCCTGCCAGCATGTTGACGATTCGCATTTGAGCGCTGGCGTTCTTTGCACGGCACGATTTGGGGTCAAGGGCGCCGTGGCCGTCGTGGCCGGGCTAGTACAAGAACTAAGGCACCGAAGCCGATCAGCACGGCGGACGCCCAAGACAACAGGACCGAAACGACGATCCGGTTCCATAAAAACGGCGAGACATAGCGCTGGGTTACTGCTTGAGCCAAGTTGAGGCTCGAGCGGTCGAGATCGTACCATAATTGGCCGACAGCAATAGGCCGCCATGCGCCGGCATCAAAGCCGGCGATTACGTCCCTCACCAGCACCGAAAGGCCGGCAAGGAGCAAGATCCAGCCGATTACGCGCCAGACGATCATTGCGCTCCCAATGTTCTTTTCGGCGAGTTTAACCTCTTGACGAACCGGCACAATGGTTTTCGCGGCGCGATCCGGTTGCGTCATCAAACCGCAACCTTGACGCCGGGGCGACAGTCTGCGGATAATCGCTTGTCCAAGGGGTGCCCCGTCAGGGGGCTGAGATGCCGCCGGCTTACTCCCGCCAAGCGTCCGCTGGTCTGAGCGGAAGCGGGTGGGGTGGGGCGCGGAAACCCTTCGAACCTGATCCGGGTCGTACCGGCGTAGGGACAGGAACGCTGCGGCAAGAGCCGCTCCCTCGTCATCGCGGAATCCCGGATCTTCGTTGCAACGGAGGCACCATGCCCGATTCCGCTCCACTCCCGTCCGCGAAGCCGATGCCGAAGATCGAAGAGCTTCGGGTCACCACCGGGCCGTTCCCGTCGTCGCGCAAAGTCCATGTTCGCGGCCAGCTCCATCCCGAGCTGTCGGTAGCGATGCGCGAGATCGATCTCGAGGCCTCGGCCAATGAGCCGCCGGTTCGCGCCTACGACACTTCGGGGCTTTATTCCTATCCGCATGCCGAGATCGACATCCACAAGGGGCTCCCCGAACTGCGCAAGCCGTGGATCGTGCAGCGCGGCGATGTCGAATTCTATCAGGGCCGTGAGATCAAGCCCGAGGACAACGGGCTGCGGCGCGGCGAGGAAAGCGTCGTCTCGCTTTTTGACCGCGGCGACCGCCAGGTGTTGCGCGCCAAGACCGGGGCGGCTGTTACCCAGATCGCCTATGCGCGGCGCGGCATCATCACCCCCGAGATGGAATATGTCGCGATCCGCGAGAACCTCGGCCGCGATAAATTGCGCCGCGACGGTGCGGTCGATGGCGAGTTGTTCGGCGCCGCGATCCCCGACCATGTGACGCCGGAGTTCGTGCGCGACGAGATCGCCCGCGGCCGGGCGATTATTCCGAACAACATCAACCACCCGGAAACCGAGCCGATGATCATCGGCCGCAATTTCCTGGTGAAGGTCAACGCCAACATCGGCAACTCGATCGTGTCCTCCTCGGTCGCCGAAGAGGTCGAAAAGATGGTGTGGGCGACGCGCTGGGGCGCCGACACGGTCATGGATTTGTCGACCGGGCGCAACATCCACACGATCCGCGAGTGGATCATCCGCAACTCGCCGGTGCCGATCGGCACCGTGCCGATTTATCAGGCGCTCGAAAAAGTCGGCGGCAAGGCCGAGGATCTGACCTGGGAATTGTTCCGCGACACCTTGATCGAGCAGGCCGAGCAGGGGGTCGATTACTTCACGATCCATGCCGGTGTCAGGCTCGCCTATATCCCGCTGACGGCGTCACGGGTCACCGGCATCGTCTCGCGCGGCGGCTCGATCATGGCGAAGTGGTGCCTGGCGCATCACCAGGAGAGCTTCCTCTACACGCATTTCCGCGAGATCAACGAGATCATGCGGGCCTATGACGTCAGCTACTCGTTGGGTGACGGGCTGCGCCCCGGCTCGATCGCCGACGCCAACGACCGCGCGCAGTTCGCCGAACTCGAAACCCTAGGCGAGTTGACCAAGCTTGCGTGGGAGGACGGCGTCCAGGTCATGATCGAAGGCCCCGGCCACGTGCCGATGCACAAAATCAAGATCAACATGGAAAAGCAGCTCGAGGAATGCGGCGAGGCGCCGTTCTACACCTTGGGCCCGCTGACGACCGATATCGCGCCCGGCTACGACCACATCACATCAGGCATCGGCGCCGCGATGATCGGCTGGTTTGGGACCGCATTGCTCTGCTACGTGACGCCAAAGGAGCATCTCGGGCTGCCCGACCGCGATGATGTCAAAGTCGGCGTCATCACCTACAAGATCGCAGCCCACGCCGCCGATCTTGCCAAGGGCCACCCGGCGGCGCGCGAGCGCGACGACGCGCTGTCGCGGGCGCGGTTCGAGTTCCGCTGGCGCGACCAGTTCAACCTGTCGCTCGACCCCGAGACGGCCGAGAAATTCCACGACCAGACCCTTCCGGCCGAGGGCGCCAAGCTCGCCCATTTCTGCTCGATGTGCGGCCCCAAATTCTGCTCGATGCAGATCACGCAGGAAATCCGCGACTACGCCCGCGCCGGCATGGAGGAAAAGTCGCAAGAGTTCTTGGAGCAGGGTGCCGAGATCTACACCGACGAGCACGGGCAACCCCGCATCGCCGCGGAGTGAACACTCCGGTAATCTAGTGCCTCCCCGCCCCTATCCGATTTGTCCTCTCCCCGATCGGGGAGAGGACAGGGTGAGGGGGGCATCGGGCGGTTCGCTTGCTGTCAGCCCCTCACCCCAACACTCTACCCAGAGTGGGAGGGAGTAATAGACGGTGGCTGAGACTGGGTCGCGCGAGGCGCGCCGCTACCCGGAGCGGCCGATCGTCGGAGTATTGGCCGTGGTGTTGCGCGGCGAGCGGGCGCTTGTGGTGCGCCGCGCCAACCCGCCAATGGCCGGGCGCTGGGGATTTCCGGGCGGCGTCCTCGAATTGGGCGAGACCGTTGCCGAGGGTGCCATGCGCGAACTCCTGGAGGAGACCGGAATCGTCGCCGAGCCGATCGGAACGCTGACGGTGATCGACACGATCGATCGCGACGACGAGGGCCGTGTGCGCTTTCACTACACGCTGGTCGCGGTGCGCGGACGCTGGGTCTCCGGCGAGGGCATTGCCGACGATGACGCCGACGAGGTCGCCTGGCTCAGCCGCGCCGACATTGTCGAGGGCGGCCTGTTGACCGCCCCGGCGCTTCTTCCATTGATCGAGTTGGCGCTCAGAGCCGAAGAATAGCCCGCTGGTGGTTCGCGTGTAACCCTTACCAGCCCTTTTACACATCATACCCACGGAAGCGGATATCCAAGGCTACGAACACCTCGTCTGTCGTCTTGGCCCCACTTTTGCCGGGCGGCGCAAAAAGTAGAGAGGAATCGTCTGTTTGATTTGTACCACTAGCTCCACTGCGCTCCGCCTCTTTCCCTTGATCGGCTGACCTGGAAAAGAGCCGTTCCGGCACCAGAGAACATTGGGCCTTTTATATTACGACTGCCAGTGGCCGTCGGTCCAAATCCAGCCGCTCGAATCCTGCACCCAATAACCGGGCAGCCAATTTGCGGTCGGCGTCGGCCGCCGGATGTAGGAGCCCGGCGTCCAGGCAAAGCTTGCGCCGTTCCATGTCCAATGCCCGGCCTGCCACAACGCGTCCGGTGAAGGCGGGGCCGGTGGAATTTCGGCTCGCTTTGGCGGCGGCGGATAGGGCGCGACCGAGACCGCCAGCCGATCGGCCGGCGCCGGGTCGACCGATGTGCAGGCAACCGCCAGCACAGTTGATAATACGGCCGCGCAAATGCCGACACTGCGGTCGAAACGCTGCATCCAAACCTCCCCAGACGCGGCGCGGTTTATCCGCTCGCCGTTTTGCCTGCCTGTCGCTGTGGTTCCGAAACTCGCGGCTGTTATCTTCGCCGCTGTTCCAACAGCGCTAACAAGCTACGCCAATGTCGTCAAAAATACGAGAGCCATCGCCCGGTTTCGGGCTGGGGCCCGACCTGACCATGAACGGCGGAAAGTCGGCCGGCAACCGGGCCACCCAGACACTGGAGGTGGGGTGCCCTCACCGTGAGGCCGGTTTTATCCATAGGTCTGTCGACACCGCATCGGCTCCATTTGGGAGCGACACACGCTTTCGTCTCGGGCAGGGTACTCCCGCGACCCGACCGCTCCGCCTAAACTCGACCCAATGGCTCCCGTTACGGGCCGGGTCGCCAGCGCCGAACCGCGCTGGCCGAGGATGAAGTTGTCGCGGCGTTTAGCGGCGGCTCTGGCGACCCCGGCCGAGCCGCGGCGAGCCGCCACCGTGTTCGAGCAGTGAACGGATCAGGCCGGCTGCAATACGTGGATGACGCGGCTGGCGATCATGTCGCGGGTTTTTGCGGCATAGGCCGCCATATGCGGCGAGGCGCCGTGCGCCTTTAAGGCGTCCAGGCTCTCCCACTTCTCGATCACGACAAAGGTATCGGGGCCGAATTTCGTCTGAAAGCTCCCGACGCCTTCGGCATCGATCGCCGGTCCGTATTCGATGCAGCCTTGTTCGGCGTGAACCGCCGGCATATTGGCACGAAACGCTTCGAGTATCTGCGCGCGCATGCCGGGTTTGGCGGTGATGATGGCGACCACATGAATCATTGCGAATTCCTCCTCTCAGGCGATGCGTTCAAAAACGCTGTGATGACGAGCGGTCAGTTTTGGGCGGATCTTGGTGGCCCAGTCGCCAAACGCACCTGCTTTCTCCCAGGCGTCGCTCTTTAAAACATCGGGCGAGTCGAGTCTCATATATCGTCAAATAACGCTGCATTCCCTGAAACTGTCGAATTCTCAAGCCGGTACCGGGCGCCATTGCGCACCCCCGGCACTTTCATAAGCATCGGAAAGTGCTCGGTGTCGTAAACGCGATTGAACTCGGCCTCGTGCTCAACAGGAACATCGAGCTGAACCATAAAAAGATGCGCCATCGCGTATTCCTCCTCGACTGTGCCTACCAGCAATTTATGCAGGGTGCGGGGTCATGCGATCTGGTGGAATATTGAGTGCTGGCGGTTTGTACTGTGCGGGCGGATCTTAGGTTTCCACTCTCCACTATCGGAGGCTTCGATCCAGGCCGGGCTGTTGATTACCTCGGAATTATCGCACTCGTAGATCGCGAGATAGCGCGGCATCGAAGGGACGGTCGAATGCTCCAGGCGGTAGCGCCGGCAAGACCGCACCCCGGGGACTTTAAGAATGGTGGGCACGTGATCCTCGTCGTAAATGCGGTTGAATTCGGCTTCCAATTCAGCCGGGATGTCCATTTGCACGACATAGATGTGGGTCATGGTGGTTTCCTTTTCGGTTGGACCTGCTGCGCCCTCAGATTAGGGCAACCGCGGATTGTTTATCGACAGATTTTGCGGGTTTCCGACCGTCTCTGTGCATCGGCCGCGCTTAACGGCGCCTGCGGACAGCATGCCCCCAGGCCACTCTCTGAGCATCACAGCATTTACCAGGCTGTATTTTAAACGCAGAGCGATGGATTGTCGCTGATTCTGATCACCACTTATCAAGATGGCGCCGTCGCTTGGTAAGATCGTTCTTTGTTTTAAAAGACGATCTTGAATTGGTTAACCCCACCCCTATTTCTTGGCGATAGGGCAGCTTCAACTCCTTATACGTAGCAGGAATTGTTTGCCTGCGCGCCTAAAGCCGATCGATCAGCAGCCTCTCAAGTGAAAATAGCGCCCACAAGAATTGGGCGAAGGAGTTGGGAATGTCGAAAATTCCGCAGGGCGAGTGGAACGCCATTGCGGCACGCTACGAAAGCGGCGAGTCTATTAGCAAAATTGCGCGAAGTTATGGCTGCACACCTCGCCGGCAATTCACTATATTCTTAAACGCAACGGGCAACGGCCGACAGCAATATCGCCACGCCGACGTCAACTTATCCTGCAGAAACGCCGCAGACGCGGCTCGTTCGGGCGAATGCAGTGGAGCCTGCCATGGCAATGCCGGCGGCGAGCGAGAAGGTTATGGCTGAGGCCGCTCACTCCGGCGTGCTTCGCGCGAAACCCGCCGCACCTGGCCCCACTTCGCGGGACACTTTGCCAAGCCCGCGACGGCGACTGTAAAGGTCACTGCCAACTCGCCCGGATCTGCCTCAGGCGCTCGATTTCCAGGATGGACGGCGCGGAACGCCGCACCGCCGGCGCCAGTAACCCCCAAAGGCGGTGCCCGAAAGTATTCGGGATCCAGGCGGAATGCCTATTCGCGGATTTCACCGGGGGCAACAGCCTTTCCGGGTTTGGACAGCGAGCTTCATTGCGCGCGGAGGCGGCGATTGCATCGTTTCGTTCGAGTTTTGATGCTGCTTTGGCCGAAGGATCGGCCGACATGCGAGCCCGGCTGCGGCAGGCCGCGACCGATCTGATGCGCGTCGCCGCGCGTACGACGATGGTGCTCGATCGCATCAACGCGACCGGCGAAGGGTCAACCCGAAACCATAATTATCCGCGCTCCTCCCGTTTGCGCGACGAATTCGAAACCAACGGTTTTAAATAACCGTAAACAACGCCATCCCGCTCTGACGGCCGTCCCGAAGTCGGGCCGCACAGGGCGGGATGAAGATCGTCGAGAGGCGTAACTAGAAGTTGATTTAGCTGGATCTTAAATATTTATTATAACCACGTAATAAGTTAGTAAGTAAGTAATCAACCACTCGAACTGTCGAGATGCCGTCTGGCACCGTTATAAAACGCGATGGGTGGTCATCCCGCCTGTTCGGATGCTCGTCCAGCACTTTTCGGATCTTGGTGCCGAGCGCGGCGTAGGTGAAGGGCTTGCCGATCATCTCAACGCCCGGATCGAGCCGGCCATGATGGACGATCGCGTTGCGGGCATAGCCTGACGTGAACAGCACGACGAGATCGGGGCGCAGCTGCCTCGCCTTGTCCGCAAGCTGACGCCCGTTCAGCCCGCCCGGCAATCCGACATCGGTGAACAGCAGCCGCACCGCCGGCTGCTGTTCAAGCACACCGCAGGGCGGCATTTCCGTCTGCCGCTTCGAGAACGCGGTAGCCGAGCTCGCGGACCATCATGACGGTGTTCGCCCGCACGTCTTCGTCGTCTTCGACGACCAGCACGAGTTCGTCATTTTCGGCGACGGCCGCGGTGAGCCTCGGCGCCGGCATCGGCCGCCGCGTCGGCGCCCGTGTGCCGCGGCAGATAGAGCCGCACCGTCGTGCCCTCGCCGACCTCGCTATAGATCGCCGCATGTCCGCCCGACTGCCGCATGAACCCGTAGACCTGCGACAGGCCTAACCCGGAGCCCCGGCCGGCTCTCCTTGGTCGTAAAAAACGGCTCGAAACACCCGCGCCAGAGTTTCCTTAGGCATGCCGGTGCCGGTGTCGCTGACGGCCACCACACATATTGGCCGGGCTGAACCTCCTCGTGGCGGGCGGCGTATTCCTCATCGAGAAACGCGTTTCCGGTCTCGATCGTCAGCTTGCCGCCATCCGGCATCGCGTCCCGGGCGTTGACCGCGAGGTTGAGCAGAGCGTTTTCGAGCTGGTTGGCATCGGCGGAGACCCGCCAAACGCCGGGGGCAAGCACCGTTTCGATCGCTGATCGTCTCGCCGATGTGTTCGGTGCAGCAGATCCGACATGCCGGCGACAAGTTTGTTGACGTCGATCGGCTGCGGCGCCAGCGGCTGGCGCCGCGAAAAAGCGAGCAAGCGCTGGGTCAGCGACGCCGCGCGATCGGCACCGCGCATCGCCCCATCCGCCAACCGGCGAATATCGTCGCGACTATCGCCGGCCCGCTGGCGCAGGAGCTCGAGATTACCGGTGATCACCTGCAGCAGATTGTTGAAATCGTGCGCCACGCCGCCGGTCAGCTGCCCGACGGCTTCCATCTTTTGCGCCTGGCGCAGCGCCTCTTGCGCCTTCTCGCGCTCGATCGATTTCGGTTTCGAGACGGACAATCGCCGCGGCGAGCTCCTCTGCGCGCCTCTTGAGCTCGTCATTCGCCCTTCGCAACGCCGACTGACCCGCGGCCAGCACCCCGACGACCAACGCGGCCAAGGTAAAGATCAAGGCGACGAAGCCATAGCGCGCCGCACGCCGCCTGATCGGATCGGGAAAGGTCTCGATGTAGACCGTTCCGAGAGACGTGGTCCCTTGCTGCACCGGGGCAGTGACCCACAGGCCCTCGCTTCCAATGCCGGCCGTTGCCGCGCGGGGCCCGTTGCGGCGGCCCCTGATCGGGGGCGCGGGCGAAACCAGCAAACAATTTGCCGTTCGCATCATAGATCGCCGCGGTCTTGATCTCGGGGTTGGCCGCCAAGCGCGCCGACATATTCCGCCGCGGCCTTGCGGTCGTTAAAGGTCAGCGCAGCGGTAGAGGTCGCCGCCAGAATGCGGGCCTGTGCGCTGGCTTCCTCGCATCCGGCGCTGCTCATAGGACCGCTCGAACCAGACAGACAGCCCGATGCCCGCCAGCACCAGCACGATTGCGGCGGCTACCGCGAGCGCTGTCATCCGGTTTTGAATTCCCCGCATTCTAGGCCACTCTGCTCGCCGAGCTTCTTTCCGTCCTTGGCGTGACGGCGACGGCGAGGCTAAGCAGTTTCGAGCTTATCGCCAATCCGTTTGCGGACGCGGTCGCGTCGTTGATCTCGAAGCGGACGTGGCCCTCCTCGATCACGAAATTGATTATCCCTTTTGGGCCGCCATTGTCCTGCAGAATCGGTGACCGTCAGCACCGGCGTGCCTCGCACCGCCTGAAGCCCGGCGGCAATCGTTTGCTCCGGAGAACCGGCGTCAAACAAAATCTGGCACCCTGAGTTCCCACTCACCCCCGAAAGATGTCGTATCGATATCGGCCGACCGAGGATGCGCTGGCCGGCCACCGCTTCGTCGAGCAAATTCCCGAATGGATTGCCGCCGAGGATGCAGATGACAAAGGGGCTGTCCGGCGATTTGAAGGCGCTCGCCGGCCACTCGACAAACGGGGCGAACTTCCAGAGGTAGGTCGCCTTGATCGCGCGCTCCAGCGAACCGCTCTCCTGCGCCGGAGACGGCGTGCTGGGGATCAGCGCCGCGATCCCGCTTCCGAGCAGTAACCTCAGCAAACTCTCCTCGACACTGCCAGCCCCCAGCATCGGCTCAGAAGCTCGCGCGCATGCGAAAGAACACCGAGCGGGGAATGTATCTCGGCGGCGAGGTCGATGGGTCGTAAACTTCGAGATGATAGGCGTGCAGCAGGTTGAAGCCGTCGATCTCGAACGTCGTCCTCGCATTGGCGTGCCAGGCGAGCCGCGCATCGGCTTCGACATAGGCGGGACGTTCGAGCGCGACACCCGCCCGACGCCGCGCACCGTGGTGTCGAACTCGACGGTCGAGGAAATGTTCATTTCCGAGCGGAGTTGCGCCTGATAAGGCGGGTCCTGGCCAGCGGCCTGCAGCTGCGAAAAATCGGTGGCGCCGGGATTGACCGTCAGGTTTTTGTGCAGCCAGTTGACGCCGGGCTTTAGCCGCCACCAATCGGTGATGCTGTAGGTGGCCCACCCCTCGATGCCGTAGGTATTTCCGGCGAGGCCGTTCATCAGGACAATCGGGAGGCCGCCATTGGTCAACGCATCTGTGCGCAAATCGTTGTAGATGTTGTAGAATGCCGAGCCGAGACCGAGAGCGAGCCCTGCCGGGTCGGCTGGCCGCGGTATCCGACCTCGAACGCGGTCAGCTTCTCAGATTGGAAGTTGGGCGAGGGTGCGAGCAGCGGCGGGCTTTCAAGTTCGCGGTCGATCCGCGAGGGAGTCCGAATCGCACGCGATACCGCTGACCAAAGAAAGATATCCGGGGTCGCCTGCCAGCCAAGGCGAATGTTCGGCAACGGCGCAACTCCGGTGTAGGTGTAGTACTCGGCTTTGAGGCCGAGCGTCAGCACCAAGTCTGGGCGCAGCGAAATCTCGTCCTGGGCAAAGACATTGCCCAAGCCACAGCGGTTGTTCCGGCTGGGCAAAAAAGAACGCCCCGGAAGAAAACACCCCGACCTGCCACGCTCTCGCCTCCGCACCCCAGACCAGCTGATGGATGCCGAGCTTCATGTTCTGCTGGCCCTGCACATCGTAGGTATTGAGACGTTCGAGCACGTTTGGCGGCGGCGGATTGTTGGGAACGTTCTGCGTATCGGCCGAGTAGTACGCCTGCAACTTTACCGTTGAGCCATTATTGAGGCGGCGCGACCACCACCCATTTAGATTCCCGCCCCAGAACTGGCCGCCGTCGCTGATCACGATATGGTCGTAGAGATCGCCCTCGAGGGTATAGGCGTCGGAACCGGGATTGCCGTCGACGCGAAACCCGGTTTGGCCGCCGTAAAAGGCATCGCTCGGGATCTCGGTATTGTGATAGGGCGTCGTGCTGGCGCGGTCAAAACCATAGCCGTAGACCCGGTAAGTCGTGTTGTCGCCGATCCGGCCGCCATAGCGCAGGGTGTCCTGACGGTTCTGGTTCCCGCCGCCGGCGTCCTGCAAACCGCCCTGTGTGTCGCGCGAACTTTTGGTGATGATGTTGATGACGCCGTTGACCGCGTTGGCACCCCAGAGCGTGCCGCCGGGGCCGCTGATCACTTCGATGCGCTCGATATTGTCGAGGGGCACGTCAAAGGCTGCCCAGTCGACGGTGTCGGCGAGCGGCGAGTAGACGCTGCGCCCGTCGACTAAGACGAGGAGCTTGTTTTCCGATTCGGGGGAGTTGAAGCCGCGCGCAGTGATCGCCCAGCTATAGGCGTTGATCCTTGCGACTTCGAGGTTGGGCGCCAATCTCAGGACTTCCGGCAGATCGGTCGCGCCCGATCGAATGATGTCGGTTGCGGTAATGACGAACACCGCCGCCGCCGCCCGGCTCAGGGGTTCCGGGCTCTTCGTGACCGAAGTGACGCTGATGTTGGCGAGCTGCTCGATCGATAGGCGACCAAGCTCTTCAACCGACTGCCCGTACCCCTGACGTCCGGCGAATGCTGTCAACACGACCGCGACACCCACTCGGACGAACCATACCAAACCTAAATCGACGCGACATCGGCTGCGCAACGACGGTTTTCCCCGCTCACCGGCTTGCCCAGCGATCCCCTTCTCCCCAACATTTTCGCCTTTCTGATTTTGTTACCGGCACCTTGGACTATTGCCGGTTTGGCGCGAATGGCGGCAAACGATGGAACACGCGG
This sequence comes from uncultured Alphaproteobacteria bacterium, assembly GCA_963777435.1. Classification (GTDB taxonomy): domain Bacteria; phylum Pseudomonadota; class Alphaproteobacteria; order ATCC43930; family CGMCC-115725; genus AP-15. The sequence goes on along the minus strand of CAVZQT010000001.1, from coordinate 237,829 downwards.
AAAGGTTCCCCCAAAGCGACGCTCGGTGAAAGTTACCTATGTTCCCCGCCTGCATCAAGTCCTGGCGACTCGCCTCTTGCGCTTGTAACAGATTGAGAATGCACTAGTACTGAACTAAAGAAACTGTGCTCCATTCGTTCGTTTTTGAAATTGGCCGCTCGCAAGCGGCAAACACCGATATTGCGCTAAACCGACGAGCTCATTCACAGGCTCCTCGTCCTCCCGAGGGGAACGCGGTTTTACCGCCTCGGTTAACAATAAGGTATCCGCTCGGCTGGTCGTAGCGCGGGGACAACACAGAATTTATCGGAGTGAGACGATGAGCATCACCGAGGTGGATCGGCAGGCTGCCCGCGAGGCGCCGCAAGTCGCGGCCCCGCCATCCTGGGCGATTGTATTGAGCGCGCTGTTGGTTTCCATCGGTCTCGCTTGGCGCTCGGGGGCTTCGGCCAAAGCGAGGAGCGACCCTCGAAACGAGGCGGAGTACGACGATTCCTCACCGCATGGCCGCGCATCGGATGTTGCCCGACCTGATGACGAACGCGGCCGGTCCGCCGAGGCCCCCTCGGAGATTCCTTGGCCGGGATGGAAAGATATCCTGGTTCGGCTTTACCACCGTATTTCCCGCGATCGGATTTTATTGATCGCCGCCGGCATCACCTTTTACTTGATCCTCGCTATCTTTCCCGGGATCGCGGCTCTGGTCTCGATCTACGGTCTGTTCTTTGATCCAAAGACGATGATCGGTCATCTCGATGTGGTGGCAAGCGTCGCCCCGGGTGGCGCGGTCGATATCCTGCGCGAGCAGCTGACCCGGCTCAGCCAGCAGAGCGGGACCGCTCTCAGCTTTGGCTTTCTAATCAGCCTTTTGGTGTCCCTGTGGTCGTCGACTTCGGGTGTCAAGGCGTTATTTGATGGGCTGAACGTCGCCTACGAAGAAGAAGAAAAACGAAGCTTTGTCAAACTGACCGCGATAGCCCTGTTGTTTACGATCGGATTGATCGGGTTCGTTTTGCTGTCGCTGGGAGCCATCGTCGCGATCCCGATCATTCTCAACTTCCTTCGGCTGCCTGGATTTATGACGACCATTCTAAATATCGCCAGGTGGCCGATCCTTTTTGTGCTTGTGGCGTTGGCGCTCTCCATTCTCTATCGATACGGTCCGAGCCGCGCCGAACCGCGATGGCGCTGGATCACCTGGGGCAGTGCCGCCGCGACCGTCTTATGGCTCGTAGCCTCGATCCTGTTCTCATGGTACGTCGCAAATTTCGGCAGCTACAACAAGACCTACGGTTCGCTCGGCGCGATCATCGGGTTTATGACGTGGGTGTGGCTGTCGGTCACAGTCGTTCTCCTCGGCGCTCAACTCGACGCCGAGATGGAGCACCAGACCGCGCAGCAAAGCACCTCCGGTCCTGCCCGGCCGCTCGGGGCGCGCGGCGCCAAAATGGCTGACACAGTCGGGCCGGCGCAGCGTTGAAGAGTATCTGCGCTCGATTTAGGAACTCGCCGCTAGCCGAAGCGGTTTTCGCTTGTGCGGGATTTGCCGTAACCGAAAACAAGGAAGTCAAAAGTGGCGACTAAAGCAAGCACCAAGGCCGAGCGCAAAACGCGCCGGCCGGCAGAAAGCAAGCGCAAGAAGAGCGAGAGCTCCCCCAGCCCTTCCGTTCCTTCCAAGGACGCCCTCGAATTGTTGGAAGAAGATCACCGCAAAGTCGAAGAGTTATTTGACGAGTTCGATGAGGTGGAAGGCAACGAGAAGCGCCGCGGCGAGCTAGCCAAGCAGATCTGCCGCGAGCTGACCGTGCATGCGGAGATCGAGGAAGAGATCTTCTACCCGCGCGCCCGCGAGGCCACCAAAGACAACGAGCTGATCGACGAGGCCATCGTCGAGCATGCAAGCGTCAAGCACCTGATCGAAGAAATCGAAGAGATGGAGCCCGGCGATGATTTATTCGACGCCAGGATCCGGGTACTCGAGGAAATGGTCAAAAGGCACATTCAGGAAGAGGAAGAAGAGCTTTTCCCGGAGCTGACTTCCGCCGGGATGGACACCGGCGCCGTCGGCCAAGAGCTTGCTCAGCGCAAGCAGGAATTGATGGCCGAAATGTCGGAGTAGTTTGGGACTGAGACGACCGCTCTGCTACTTCGACCGCGTCAACTCCCTTCGCCCGGGATGGTCAGTTGCCAGCCGGCAGCGGCAGTCCCGGGCGTAATCCTTAAGAATTGCCGGATGAGACGGCGCAGGTGACCCCGAATCTCGATGCCTAATGGCGTCTTCCCGGGACGCAGCAGCACGGCGACCGGCCGGCTCGTCGCCGTGTCATAGACGTGGATTGGCTGGGCGTTGAGCAGCGAGAGCTGCTGATGGCCGCGCACGACATCCACCGTATCGTCGATATCGAGCGTAACAGAAGTGGGCGGCACGACGTAGCTGCTGCAATAAAGATCTACCATCACCCCCATCAGGCGGATGACGTCGCGCAGAGACGGAGCATTCTCCCACCGCGATATGGTCGGCTGTGAGCATAGATCGTTGCCGGTGTCGGGTAACCGGCCACAGGCCAACGCGAAAAGCCGGATCGAGCCTTAGCCGATCGAGATCGTAGGCGTCTTCATACCCGCAGGCGATAGCGAAGATACGCGCGCAGGATGTCGGGAAGCAGATGGGTAACCCGGCTCACGTCGCGGCCGTCCGGGATCACTGCCGCCAGCCGATCAGCGATGCCGAGCCGACGCTCCGCCTGAGCGGGCAGTATCACGCCGCCATCCGAAGTAATCCGTCCGCCGTCGAATGCGGCGCTCACCCTTTTGCGTGCTATCGTTGGCAGGTCAAAGGGCAGGAGGCTCTCGTCACTCATGGCGGTGTTTCTCGCCTTCAATCGCTACGTGCCTGCTGATTTGGCGAGAGAATTATGCCCCATATCGAGTTCCGGACCATTACCACCGGGTCACCGGCAGGGTGATTGAATGAGACGGCGAGAGTTGATGCTCGTGGTGGCGGGCGTAACGACGGTGACGCGCGCCGTCCGCGCACAGCAGAAGGCTTTGCCGGTGATCGGCTTTCTTGCCAACGGCGCGCCCGGCCCGAATGCACCGTTTGCGGCGGCGTTTCGCCGAGGACTAAACGAAACCGGTTACATCGAGGGGAAGAATGTAGCGATCGAATACCGTTGGTCGGAGGGTCACTACGATCGAATGCCGGCGTTGGCCGCCGACCTCGTCGACCGCAAGGTTGACGTGATCGCGGCGGCCGGCACTTCTGGGATAAAAGCCGCCAAACGCGCAACCTCGACGATCCCGATTGTCTTCTTCGGCGGTGGCGATTTGGTCGCGGCCGGCCTGGTCGCCAGCCTCGCCCGGCCAGGCGGCAACCTGACGGGCATCAGCGTCATGTCGACAGAGCTGAATCCAAAGCGATTTGGCCTGCTCTCCGATCTGGTCCCTCAGGCCCAAGTGATCGCGCTGCTGGTGAATCCCAATAATACGACCACCGAACGCACGATTAGAGACGTGCAGGGAGAAGCGCGCGCGAAGGGGGTGCAGCTTCATATCCTGAAGGCCGTCACAGAAGGCGAGATTGATGCCGCCTTCACAACCCTGGTCGAGATGCACGCCGGCGCACTCGTCGCGAGTAGCGATCCGTTCTTTGCCACCCGGCGCGATCAACTCCTGGCGCTGGCGGCGCGCCATGCCATTCCGACGATCTGGGATTGGCGTGAGTTTGTCGTGGCCGGGGGGCTGATCAGCTATGGAGTCAGCCTCACGGCCACCTCTCGTCAGTTCGGTATTTACGTCGGTAAGATTCTCAAGGGTGCGAAGCCGGCCGATCTACCGATCCAGCAACCGACAAGGTTCGAGCTGGTCATCAATCTCAAGACCGCCAAGGTGCTCAACCTGACGGTCCCACCTTGGGTTCTTGCCCGAGCCGACGAGCTCATCGAATAAGAGAGCGTGGTCTGCCGCGGGCGCCTGTTTCACATTTGGAAACGTGGCGGGGCGCGGTTAAGTTATCCGGCACGACAAGCGCCTAAATAACAAATTAAATCAGTTGCTTGGCTGTTGTCTTCTGTCAGATTCCCGCGCCGTCATGAATAATACGGGTTAAACGCGTGTCGTCCTGCGGGGCTGGCGCAAAAGCGCGACGAGCACCGGGCTTGCTCTGCGGCGCGATACGTCTCGTCTAACCCAGCCGATCGACCACCGACCACAAAGAAATACCCTCGTAGCGCCTGTGCAATCGGCATTTAATAGGAGCGGCGGCTGACACAGGAGGATATCCATGCCTCGACAGGTCCGTGCGGTTGTCGTCGATCCGGTCGCGCCGGGGCGGCTGACCATCATACCGGTCGAATTGCGCGACCCCGACCGCGACGAGGTAGCGGTGCGGGTGACCGCGATCTCGCTCAATCGCGGCGAAACGCGGCGCGCGGTGCAACAGGCCGAGCCGGGCTGGCGGCCGGGCTGGGATTTTGTCGGGCTGGCCGAAACCGCCGCGGCGGATGGCAGCGGCCCGCGACCCGGCACCCGCGTCGTCGGTATCCTGCCGTCGGGCGCCTGGGCCGAGCGGGTCAATTGCCGCACTCACGCGGTCGCCGCATTGCCTGATGCGGTCAGCGACGCCGAGGCGGCGACATTGCCGGTCGCCGGCCTCACCGCATTGCACGCATTGCGCCAAGGCGGGTTGTTGCTCGGGCGCAAGGTGCTGGTCGACGGCGCGTCGGGTGGAGTTGGGCATCTCGCCTGCCAGCTTGCGGCGGCGGCCGGGGCCCAAGTCTGGGGGCATGTCCGCCGGGAGGAATATCGCGCCGCTGTTGCCCAATGGTGCGGCGACCGCGTTGTGCTCGGGCGCGAACTCGGCGCCGCCAAGCCGCACGGGCCGTTCTGGCTGATCCTCGACTCGCTCGGCGGCCCTGCCCTTGCGGCAGCCCTTGGCATGCTGCAGCCGGGCGGCACTTGCGTGACATTTGGGGTGTCCGACGCCCCGCAGGCGACCATCGACAGCCGGAGTTTTTTCGCGACTGGCGGAGCGCGGCTCTACGGGCTCACGCTGTTTCACGAATTGATGAGCGTCGAGCGCGCCGGCATCGGCCTGGCACTGCTCGCGGACCTGATCGCCGCAAAGAAGCTGCGACCGCAGGTCGCGGTCGAGGCGCCCTGGAGCGAGATCGGCACGGTGGCTCGCCGGCTCATCGATCGTGAATTTACCGGCAAAGCGGTTTTACACGTCGGCTAATGTTAGAGGATTGCTGGCACGTGGGGCCGGGCTGGAAGTGTGGCCGGTGTTCGCTGGGGATGTCGCCGCCGTCGCGAACAGGCGAGCAGAGTCGGCGCGAGAGCCATGCCGCGAGGCAGGCTCTCGCATCGCATTAAACGCGGCTACCTCACGGGATTGCGTTCTGCGGCCGTCCGGTTCGGATCGTGTTGTTGGCCAGCGGAATGCATCCCTGGCGTGGTTGCGCCCTGCACCCGCTCGTGCGACGTGCCAGGCCCGCGACGCTCGTCATCCGGGTTGTTAACTTCTTGCGGCAACTGCCCTTGCGGCTCCGGCTGCTCGACGTAACGGAAGGCGGGTTCGGAGTTCCATGGACCGCGCAGATCCATCGGGCCGTCTTTGGACAGGTTGAAATAGAGGTCGACGGTCTCGTCCGGCTTGACATTACCGAACAATGGATCAGTCAGCTTGCCGTAGGTTTCGAGCGCCTTCATAAACATTTGAGTGTGTGAAACTTCGCGCGTGAGCAGGAATGTCAACGCCTTCCTGCTGCCGTCATCCGGCGCCAACTTGATCAGCGCTTCGTAAGTCTGGCGGGCGCCGGCCTCGGCGGCGATGTCGGCGCGCAGATCGCGGATCACATTGCCACCTTCGTTGACGTAAGCCGCGGTCCAGGCTTGCCCCTGGCTGTCGACGAGATGCGGGCCGATGCCGCGAACCGCGAACAGGGTGCTTTTGTGAGCGGCATCCTTGGCCGCCCCGGTGCCCTTTTCGGTATGCTGCTCGATCATCCGGCCAACCATTTCTAGATGGCTGAATTCTTCGATCGCAATGTCATGCAGCATGTCGCGGACCGCTTTGTCCTCGACATGAAACGACTGAGTCCAATAGGTCAGCGCCGCGCTTAATTCACCCGTCGCCCCGCCAAACTGTTCGAGCAACATTTGGGCAAATTGCGGATCCGGACCATCAACTTTGACATCAAACATCAGCTTTTTGTCGTGGTAGAACATCGGACATCCCCGTGATGAGTAAAGCCGTCGCCATGCCATGGCTTAGTCCCCCAACGGGGGGCGAACGGGGAGGTTCCGATTATGCTTTTATCGTTAATCGGGGCGGTTGAATGCGCGTAGACGGGCTACACCGAAGCCCTTACCCTGTCGATGCACGCCTCACGGGAATGCTTTGCGGAGTTTACTGAGACGAAGCAATCCCGCTGTGATGAGTTGCCTATAGTTTCGCGGGATCGGCGATAAACACGGCGAGGTTTTGGTATTCCTCGCAAGTGGTGCCGCCGCAGATTTTCTTGATCGCATGCAGCTGCTCTTCGGCGCGCCGGATATCGCCCTTTATGACATAGGCCTCGCCCAAATATTCGCGCACCTGCGAATAGTTCGGATCGAGCGCGACGGATTTCAGATAATAACTGATCCCCTCATCGACGCGGCCCATTCGCCGCGTTGCATAGCCGCGATAATTGAGCGCCACCGCGGTGTTCGGGTCCTTCATCATGTTGAGCACCGCTAGCGCTTCGGCGTAGCGCCCGGCTTGGGCCAAGGCATAGGCATTGTCGGCGAAGTTTTTGTCCGGCAACACGCCATTTTCGGCCTTGACGCATTTCTGGCTGCGGCTGTCCCAGACCTCGCCTTTGCCGCACGTCTTGGTATCGGGTTTGCTGCCGCTGCTGTCGCCGCTATCGGCAAATGCCGGAGCAACGAGTGCCATACCAAAACCCAACACGGCAATTGCCAAAACCCCGCCGCTCATCGTCATTACCGACCTGGTCATCTGTGTCTCCCGAGTTGCCGTCGTGCGACTGCGCCGAACCTGGGCTGGTCTCAATCCTTGAGACCTCGCCAGGAGGCGATTTATTCCGCGCCGGCCGAGGCCGCAATGCGCGAGGGATGGGCGGGATAGACGCCGAGAATCTTCAGTTCGCGCGAGAAAAAGGCGAGTTCTTCGAGCGCCAGCGCCAGCGGACGATCCTCCGGATGCGCCTCGACATCGGCATAGAATTGCGTTGCGGTAAAAGCGCCGCCGACCATGTAGCTTTCAAGCTTGGTCATATTGACCCCGTTGGTCGCAAATCCGCCCAATGCCTTGTAGAGGGCCGCTGGCACATTGCGCACCCGGAATAGAAACGTCGTGACCGTCGGCGTCCCGCGCTGCGGTTGAGCTGCGTCGCGCGACATGATCAGAAAGCGGGTCGTATTATGTCCGGCGTCTTCGATGTTCTCTTTTAGCGACACCAGACCATAGATCTTGCCAGCGAGTTCGGAGGCGATCGCCGCCACGGTCGGATCACCGCGGGCGGCGATTTCGGCTGCGGACCCGGCGGTGTCGGCAGCGACGACGGGCTCGATCCCAAGCGCGCGGATCAGCTTGCGGCATTGCGATAATGCCTGGACATGGCTCTTGACGGTGCGGATTTGGGTAAGGCTCGCGCCCGGAACCGCCAGCAGGTGATGGTTTACCGGCTGGTAGTGCTCGGCGATGATATGCAATCCCGAATTGGGCATCAGATGGTGGATATCGGCGACGCGGCCGGCAACCGAGTTTTCGATCGGTATCATCGCCAGCCACGCCTGTCCCTCGCGCACCGCCGCAAATGCGTCCTCGAACTGGTTGCACGGCAAGGTCGCCATATCGGGGAAAACGTGCCGGCAGGCGAGATCGGAATAGGCCCCGAACATGCCCTGAAATGCGATTGTTTGCCGGGGGTCAGCAATTTCGGGATTTGGTTCGGCCATCGTTTCAGTGCTGTTGTTGCATCAGCCGGCGGGCGCGGTCGAGATCGGCCGGCGTATCGACCTGCACGCCAAGGCGTTCGGGCTCGATCAGGCTCACTGCCATGCGCATGCCGGCTTCAAGCGCACGCAATTGTTCGAGCCGCTCGCGGTGTTCGAGCACGCCGCGGGGCAGCGTGACAAACCGCTCCAACGCCGCGCGGCGATAGGCGTAGAGCCCGATGTGTTCGTAATGCGGCCCGTCGCCCCACGGCACCACCGCCTTGCTGAAGTACAAAGCCCGCGCCGGCTGGGTTGGATCGTGGAACCCGGCGGCCACCTTGTTGACACTGGTGTCCGCGAGTGCCGCGGGGTCCTCGATAATCGCCGCCAAGGTCGCGATATCGACCTCCGGGTCGGCTAGCCCCGCGAGCGCCTTATGGATCGCGGCGGGGTCGAGCATCGGCAGATCGCCTTGGACGTTGACGATGGCGTCATGGCGGCGCTCCGGGTCGAGGCGCAGGATCGCCTGATGGATGCGGTCGGAACCGGTCGGCAATTCCGGGTCGGTCAGCACTGCCCGGCCGCCCACGCTCTCGATCACCGCGGCAATCTCAGGATTACCGCAGGCGACAACGACCGGGGCCGCTTCGGCCATTACCGCGCGCCGCCAAACATGGACGATCATTGGCGCCCCCGCGATAACGGCAAGCGGCTTGCCCGGCAACCGGGTCGCGGCGAGCCGGGCCGGGATCAGGATGATCGGATTCTTCGGCGATGACATGATTACGGCGGTTTGCGCAGCGGCGGATTTGATTGTGGCAGCGACAACATGCCCGGTTCGTGGCAACGCTGGAAGCGTGATATCGCTGGGTAGTTTTCGGGGGGAATTCGATTTCCTGCCGCACCCGGCACGGTGGGATGGGGCGCTGATGTCGTCGTTCGAGTGGAACAAGGTCATTGCCTCGGTATTGACCGCGCTGATTATCGCGATGGTCGCCGGGATTTTGTCGACGATGCTGGTTCAGCCAAGGCCGCTCGAAAAGCCAGTTTTCCTGGTCGCCGGTGCGCCCGCCAGTCCCGCGCCGGCCGAACAGGCCGCCGCACCAAAGCTCGAACCGATCGCGCCATTGCTCGCCAAAGCCGATGCTAAAAAAGGCGAGCAGGACACCAAAGTCTGTCAGGTGTGCCACAGCTTTACTAAGGGCGGTCCAAACAAGATCGGACCGAATCTGTGGGACGTCGTTGGCGAACCGATCGCTGAGGATCGCGGCGGCTATGCGTTCTCCTCGGCATTGCAGGCGCATAAAGGAAAGAAATGGGACCCCGAACTGCTGAATGAGTGGCTCAACAATCCGCAGCAGTTTGCATCCGGGACAAAGATGAGCTTTGCCGGGATTCCAAAGGCGCAGGAGCGGGCCGACGTCATCGCCTATCTGCAAAGCCTGAAATAGCGTTCGTTTACTGAGGTCCGCGCCGCTGCCCGATCTCGAATCCTATCTTGTTCTGGCATCGGATTTGGCCGACGCCGCCGGTGCGGCAATCCGACCGTATTTCCGGACCGCCGCCCTCGCGATCGACGACAAACCCGATCAGACCCCGGTGACCGCCGCCGACCGCGCCGCCGAGCAGGCAATGCGCGAACTGATCGAGCGGCGATTTCCGGATCACGGCATCGTCGGCGAGGAATTCGGCCGGGTGCGCGAAACGGCCGAGTTCGTCTGGGTTCTCGATCCGATCGACGGGACCAAATCGTTTATCAGCGGGGTGCCATTGTTTGGCACCTTGATCGCGTTGACCCATCGCGGGAGCCCGATCCTCGGCGTCATCGACCAGCCTATTCTTGGCGAGCGCTGGCTCGGCGGCATCGGGCGGCAGAGCACGCTGAACGGCGCGTCGATCCATTGCCGCGCTTGCCCGGGACTCGCCGCCGCCACGCTGTTTGCGACGACACCCGACATGTTTCGCGGACCCGATGCCGACGGCTTCGCCCGCGTCTCCGCCGCAGCCAAGCTGACCCGCTTTGGCGCCGATTGTTATGCCTATGGGTTGCTGGCCGCCGGTTTCATCGATCTCGTACTTGAAGCCAGTCTCAAACCGTACGATTTCTGCGCGATCATCCCGATTGTCGAAGGAGCGGGCGGTATCGCCACCGACTGGCGGGGCGAAAAGCTGAGCCTCGCTTCTGACGGGCGCGTGCTCGTCGCCGGCGACCGGCGGGCGCACGCACAGGCATTGACGATCATCACCGGCTGAACGGGTCTAAGGTCAAAGGGACAAGGGTATGGGTAAAGTATCGGCGGTCACGGCTGCGTTGATTCTGCTGCTCGTGACCGGTGGCGCCCAGGCGGCGCCGAGCGAGGGCATGTCGCTGTTTGGCGATCTCAAATACCAGCCCGGCTTTACCCATTTCGACTACACCAATCCGCAGGCGCCAAAAGGCGGCACAATGCGGTATTCGGCAATCGGCACCTATGACACGCTGAACCCGTTTGTCATCAATGGGGTGCCAGCCGCCGGCATCAGCCTGATCTTCGACACCTTGTCCGCCTCGTCACAAGACGAGCCGGCCAGCGAATACGGCCTCGTCGCCAAAACCATCGACCTCGCCGCGGACAAATTGTCCGTGCTCTACACGCTGCGCAAGGAAGCGCGGTTTCATGATGGCACGCCGATGACCCCGGCCGATGTCATCTGGACGTTCGAGACATTGCAGAAAAAGGGATTGCCCTCTTATCGCGAATATTATGGCGATGTCACCAAGGTCGAGCAGGAAGGCGATCGCGGCGTCCGCTTCTATTTCAAATCGGCAAAGAACCGCGAATTGCCACAGATCCTCGGCCAGATGCCGGTGTTATCGAAGGCGTACTGGTCAGCCCGCGATTTTGCCAAAACGACGCTGACGCCGCCACTTGGCAGCGGACCGTACAAGGTTAAGTCTTTGGACCCCGGCCGTTCAATTACCTACAGCCGGGTCAAGGATTACTGGGGCGCCGATCTCCCGGTCAACAAAGGGCGGTATAACGTCGACACGATCCGCTACGACTATTATCGCGACGCGACGATCGCGCTCGAAGCATTCAAAGCCGGGCAGTACGACGTTCGCCTCGAAAACTCGTCAAAGGACTGGGCAACCGGATACGACTCGCCGGCGTTGCGCAACGGTCTCGATTAAAAAAGAGCAGATCCCCAACGGATTGCCGAGCGGCATGCAAGGGTTCGGCTATAATTTGCGGCGGCCGATCTTTCAGGACCCGCGGGTGCGCGAGGCGCTCGCTTATGCTTTCGATTTCGAGTGGTCGAACAAGAATTTGTTCTACGGCGCCTACACCCGCACGCGCAGTTATTTCGACAATTCCGAACTCGCCGCGACCGGTGTGCCGCAAGGGCCGGAACTGCAGATCCTGGACAAATTCCGCGGCCAGATCCCGGAGGCGGTATTCACGACCGAATACGATCCGCCAAAATACGACGGCTCCGGCAACATCCGCGACGGGCTGAGAAAAGCGCTTAAATTGCTGATGGAGGCCGGTTGGACCTTTAAGGACGAAAAATTGGTCAACGCCAAGACCGGTCAGCCTTTCGAATTCGAGATCCTGCTCGACAACCCGCAATTCGAACGTATTGCGCTTCCCTTTGCCGACAATCTCAAGCGGATGGGGATCACCGCGCGGGTGCGAACTGTCGACACCGCGCAGTATGAAAGGCGGATGGAGACTTTCGACTACGACATGACGATTGTGCTCTTTCCCGAGTCGCTGTCGCCCGGCAACGAGCAGCGCGAATATTGGGGCTCGCAAGCAGCTGACGAACAAGGAAGCCGCAATGTTCTCGGCATCAAGAACAAAGCCGTCGATGCGCTGGTCGAAGAGCTGATCCAGTCGCCCGACCGGCCTAGCCTCGTCGCCCATACGCGCGCACTCGACCGGGTATTGCAGTATGGATACTACTTGATCCCGCAGTATCATTTGTCGGCATTCCGAATTGCCTATTGGGACAAATTCCGCCGCCCCGCGGTGTCGCCCAAATATGCGGTCGGCCTCGACACCTGGTGGGTCGATCCCAGCGCCGAAAAATCGGTCGAAGCGAAAAAGGGTGAGGTGACGAAACAGTAGGGCGAGGTGACGAAACAGTGATCGAATGTATTGTCATTGTGAGCGAAGCGCCGCAATCCGGCGCGGACGCAGTACGTGCACCGAGATTGCTTCATCGTGGAGCCTGTGCTCGGGCTGCGCATAACGCCGACCCGGGCGCTCCTAACAAGAAACACGATGGCTCAGAGGTCTCATCCGTTAAAACGCTGCCCCGGCGAAGGCCGGAGCCCACCTTTCGAGCACACGGCAGGTGGATCGGTGGCTCCCGGCTTTCGCCGGGAAAGCGGCATGGCAGCGGTTTGATTTCAGAGCTTGCCCCTGGCTCGCACAGGGGGCGGGTCGGCGAGACCGCCGGTGGGAACTCGCAATGACAAGATCGTGCAAGCTGGCCGATGATCGCCTACGCGCTCAGGCGTATTTTGCTGATCATCCCGACGCTGTTCGCGATCATGGTCGTGAATTTTGTGATCGTTCAGGCCGCACCCGGTGGCCCAGTCGAGCAGATGATCGCGCGCCTGAAGGGCGAAGGAGTGAGCGCCACCGAGCGGGTCAGCGGCGGCACCGGCGAGGTCAAGATGCCCTCTGTCACGAGTGCCGCGGTCAACTCGCGCTACCGCGGTGCGCGCGGCATCGATCCGGCATTGATCAAGGAACTCGAAAAGCAATACGGCTTTGACAAGCCGCCGCTAACCCGCTTTGCGCTGATGATGCGCAATTACCTGACGTTTAATTTCGGCAAGAGCTTTTTCCGCGACGAGCGCGTCGTCGACCTGATCAAGTCCAAATTGCCGGTGTCGATTTCGATCGGGCTGTGGACGACGTTGATCACCTATCTCGTCTCGATCCCGCTCGGTATCAAGAAAGCGGTGCGCGACGGCAGCCGTCTCGATGTGTGGAGCAGCGCCGTCATCATCGTCGGCTACGCCGTGCCGAGCTTTCTATTCGCGGTGCTGCTGATCGTCTTGTTTGCCGGCGGCAGTTATCTGTCGATATTTCCGTTGCGCGGGCTGGTCAGCGACAATTGGGCCTCGCTGTCATGGCCGATGCGGATCGCCGATTATTTCTGGCACATCGCGCTGCCGATCACCGCCTTAGTGATCTCGGGGTTTGCCACCCTGACAATGCTGACCAAGAATTGCTTCCTCGACGAGATCAACAAGCAATATGTCTTGACCGCGCGCGCCAAAGGCTTGACCGAGCACCGGGTCCTCTATGGTCACGTGTTTCGCAACGCGATGCTGTTGGTCGTCGCCGGCTTCCCGGCGGCCCTTGTCGGGATTCTGTTTACCGGGGCCTTGCTGATCGAGGTGATCTTTTCACTCGACGGGCTTGGATTGCTGGGCTTTGAGGCGGCGATCAACCGCGACTATCCGATCATGTTCGGCACGCTGTACGTGTACACACTGGTCGGCTTGCTGCTGAAGCTGGTCAGCGACCTGACCTATATGCTGATCGACCCGCGCATCGACTTCGCCACTCGCCGCGCCTAGCAAACCCTTTTAAAATATGGACTGAGGGCGAGAACAGTATCCGCTGCGCTTGGTGGCGTGTTTGTTTGCTGGCGGTTAAGCTGTCGCTCTATTCCGAAGCTATGATCGCGGTGAAATTTATGAAGACCGTAACCGTCCGGTTGCCCTGGAACGATTTCCCGCTCGTCCTAGTCGGGCAGCGGAACACGTGAAAGCGCTATTTCTCGGCCGGGTCGCCGCGGATACCGCTGAAGGGATAAAGGCGAAGTTGCCGGCTTCGCTCGAGGTCGAGATCCTCGACGACCCAATTGACCGCGCCCGTTTACCAGCAGCGGCGGCCGCCGCTGACATTCTCGTCAGCAACCATTGGCGGCGCGATTACGGATCGGCGCCAAAGGTGCGGCTCGTGCAGTCGGTTGCGACCGGGGTCGATCTGTTCGACCTCGATGTCCTCTCCGCCGGCATCACGGTCTGCAACGCCTTCGGTCACGAGACCGCGATCGCGGAATACGTTGTCATGACGATGCTGGCGCTGCACCATCGTCTATTCGGGATAGCCGGCGAGTTTCGTGAGCGCGGCTCGTGGCGCACGAGTTGGGTCGAAGGCGGCCCGCCTCACGGCGAAGTCCGCGGCTCGACCTTGGGCATCGTCGGTTACGGGAGGGTCGGCCGGGAGGTCGCGCGCCGCGCAGCACCATTCGGCTGTCGTATCCTCGCCGCTAACCGCACGCCGCGCGCGGTTGAAGACGGCGTCGAGCGCGTCTATCCGCTGGCCGAACTCGATCAGATGCTGCCGCAATGCGACACGCTCGCACTATGCACCGCGCTCGGTCCCGAGACCACCGGCCTCATGGATGCGCGCCGGCTCGCGTTGATGAAGCCCACGGCATTTCTGATTAACATCGCGCGCGGCCAGGTCGTCGATGAAGACGCGCTTTACGAGGCGCTGGTGCGCGGCCGTCTTGGCGGCGCGGCAATCGACGTCTGGTGGCAGTATCCAACTTCAGCCGAGCCCAACCGACGCGGCTCGCGGTATCCGTTTCACGAACTGCCGAACGTGATTGTCACCCCGCACAATTCCGGCTGGACCGCAGGGATGGTCCGCCGCCGCAGGGATGAAGTCGCCGAAAATCTGACCCGTTTCGTGCGCGGCGAGCCCTTGATTAATGTTGTCGTCGCGACGTGAGGCCCTTGGGGGTTCAGATCGCGGTTACGTGACGGATTGCGGCTCGCGATCGGCCTCGCCTCGGTCAGGCGTTTGCGGCTCATCGCTCGCCGGCTGTGGGTCGCCGAGCTCCACTGAGCCCGATCGCGCCCGACCGAATATCCAGGTCAGTGGCGTCCCAGTGGTCCCATGGGCCAGTACGGACGCTACAACCACGAGGCTCACCGCCGGCCAAATCGTCGTCAACCCGGTCCGCTTCTGGATCAGCATCGCATAGAACAAAGCGGCCGCGCCGATCGGCCCAAACCAGCCCGCGAACAACGCCTCGCGAATATCCCGGGTCCAAGGCATCAGCCGCCCCAGCAGCAACCATGTCGGAGGGCGGCGCAGCAGCAATATCGCCACTGCGAAGCCAATTCCGCGCCAACCGAGAGCCGCCCAATCGTGCCACGGCAGGACCGCGCCAAACAAGATTATGATCGGCAGATCGAAAAAGCGCGCCAGTGCCTCATTGAAACGTTCGGTTTGCTGCTCGATGTCGGTGTCCCAGTTTCCCTGGTTCAAGACGGCGCCGGCGACAAACGCCGCCAGGACACCATCGCTGTCCAGCAGCCTCGCACCGGCAAGCACCATCAGGGCGAGCGCGATCACCGCGGTGAGCAGCGAGGCCCGTTGAGAATCCGGACGGCTTTTAGCCCACTGCAATAGCCGGCAGGTGAGCCAACCGCCGATCGCGCCGACGACGACACCGCAACCAATTTCGTAGAGCAGAACGTGACCCAGCCATTCGGGCCATGCCGCGGCCGGCTTTTGGCTCAGCAGCAAAACCGGAAGCATCACGAGTGGCAGAGCGAGGCCGTCATTGACCCCGCTCTCGGCGGTAAGACCGTGTCGGAGATCGACCGGCACCGCCTGGCTCGCCAGCCGCCCGGTCAGCAACGGGGCCGACAGCACCGGGTCGGTCGGGGCTACCGCGGCCGCGATCAGAAGCGCCGTCATAAGCGGGGTGCCGAGCACGGTAGCGGCGACGAGCGCACTAGCACCCCACATCAAAATCATGCCGGGACCGAGCGCTACGGCGAGACCGCGCCAGTTTGCTCTTAGCCAGCCGCGCGGCAATCGGATGGCGGCGCCGGCGACGGCGATCGCCAGGGTAACGCGAGCGGTTTCGGACAGCACAGCCGCCGAGGCTGGGTCCTTGCCGGGATTGATATGTACCAGGCTGAGCCCGACGGGCCCGAGTGCTACTCCGACCAGCCCGCAGACAAGGGGCTCTGAAATCCACAAACGCTCATTGATCAGGCCGGAGCTCGAGCCGAGCGCCACCAGCACGGCGAACACCAAGAACGTCAAAAGCCAAGGATCTGGAAACATGTCCGGTGTTGTCCGGCAGCAGCAAAACCTTTCGCATTGCGCCGTTGCGAAAACCGCGGCGATTACGCAGCGAGCGGGCACTCCCGGCTTCCGGCGTCGTCATGTCCAACGCGATCGCGGCCTTGATTGTTCGCCTGCGATCACGGAAAGATCGGACGTGGGATCCGCACTGGTCAGCCTAATCGCCGCCAGTCGCGTCCCGCACTATCGCACCGCTCGGCTGCCTGCGAGGAGACCGCATGACCGACGACACCGCCTTCTTGCCGGCGACCGAGTTGATCTCGCTCTATCGCGACAAGAAATTGTCGCCGGTCGAGGTGATGGCCGAAACGCTGCACCGGCTCGAGCGCTACGAGGCGGCCCTCAACGCCTTTGTGCTGTACGACCCCGCTGCCGCGATGGCGCAGGCCCGCGCCTCGGAGGCGCGCTGGCGGCGGGGCGAGCCGTTAGGTCTGCTCGATGGCGTGCCGGTGGCGATCAAGGATACGCTGTTAACAGCGGGCTGGCCGCGGCTGGTCGGCTCGCGCACGATCGACCCGAACCAGGCCTGGAATGAGGACTCGCCGGTGACCGGGCGGTTGCGGGCGCATGGTGCTGTGCTGTTCGGCAAGACGACAACACCCGAATTCGGCTGGAAGCCGCTGACCGACTCGCCATTATCGGGTGTCACCCGCAATCCGTGGAACCTCGAACGCACCCCGGGCGGCAGCAGCGGCGGCAGTGCGGCAGCCGTATTGGCCGGCATCTGTCCGCTCGCGGTCGGCACCGATGCCGGCGGTTCGATCCGGATTCCGGCAGCATTCTCCGGCATTTTCGGCTTGAAGCCGAGCTTTGGCCGGGTCGCGGTTTATCCGCCCTCCGCCTTTGGCGATGTTGCTCATATCGGGCCGATGTCCCGCACCGTCGAAGACGCGGCATTGATGCTCGATGCGATCGCAGGGCCGGATTCGCGCGATTGGCACAGTTTGCCGGATGACGGCATCACCCATCGCGAGCGCCTGCAACAAGGCTCCCTAAAAGGCAAACGGGTGGCGTTGTCGCTGACCCTCGGCTTGGCCGAACCGGACCCGCGGGTGCGAGCCGCGATCGAGAGTGCGGCCGAAGTGTTCCGCAGCCTCGGCGCGGTGGTCGAGCCCGCCGATCCGTTCCCCGAGCCGCCAAAAGGGATTTTCGAGCCGTTGGCGCTCGCGGCGTTTTGGGGCCTTTTGCGCAGCCTCCCGCCGCAGGCGCCGGCGATAATGGACCCCGGACTCCTCGATCTCTGCCGGCGCGGCGAAAAGGTGACGCAGGAAGAGTATGTCGCCGCGGTTACGAGACGGGCGGCGCTCGGGCAGGTCTTGCGGCTGTTTTTCGACCGCTACGACCTACTGCTGTCGCCGACGATGCCGATCCCGGCGGCCTATGCCGATCCACGCGACGACAATCTGCCCAACCCCAATAATTTTCCCGACTGGATGCCCTACACTCCGCCTTTCAACCTGACCAAGAACCCCGCAGCTTCAATTCCATGCGGATTTGTCGACGGGCTGCCGGTCGGGCTGCAAGTGGTCGGGCCGCTGTATGATGATGTGGCGGTTCTGCAGGCCTGCCGATCGTACGAAGAAGCAGCGGGTGCGGTTTGGCCGAGCGCGGAATTGGAGGCGCGACTTGCGACGATTGTCACCGCTCCCGATGATGCGGTTGAAGCCAAGCGCTGGAAGTCCGCGCGGTAGTGAGCCGATCTCGGCGGTTGCAAGGTCTCGGCCGTTGCAAGGGCTTTAATCCGGCTCATATTGAGCCTCAACTAGGGTGAAGGGAGCTGACGATGGCCAACAAAGACCAGAAACGATCAAGCAAGGAAGCTAAGAAACCAAAGCAAAAGAAGAAAGGCGCCGAAAAATCCGCGGCCGGCAAGACGCTCGCGAAAGCCTAGAGCTGTCCCCGGCGCGGCCTTGCGCCTCTCCGTCAGCAGCGACCGGGCGTGTCCTCAACACCCAGACACCGGATCATGCAATATCAGCCCAGATCAGATAACCGATCGAGCGACCGCTTTTCTGATGCACGATCCGGCTGTCTTGCAGACGGCACTCGACGAGATCGACGTCCCAATTCCGCGCCGCGAAGCTGACGAGAAGCGCCCGCGCAGTGTCGTAAGCCCCGTGGCGGCACGCCCACGACGAGGCGATTTGGCCTGTTACGGACGGCTCGGCACGCGAGAAGGCAGGCTGCCACACGACTTCCAAGCCCTCGGCGAGCGTTGACGAGGCTAGCGTGATGACCGCGCCACCATCGGCCCGCATGCGCACCCAAGCGGCAAGACCAGCGAGACCCGCGCTGTCGCGCTGTCGGGTCACTGTTGCAAATGCCGGGGACAGCTGTACTCCACCTATTGCCGTAATCCCACCAATGCCGGCGGTCTTCAGCACATTGCGACGATCGATTTCAGCCGCAAGCATCGCTGCTCTCCATTAAGCTAAGCCAATTGTGCGGGCGGCCATCCTATTTGCCCGATGACCGCCCAGAAGGGCAATTTAGCGGCCGCCCGATCGCGGACCCATTGGGCCAGTGCTCGAACCGCTTTGCCCTTGCAATTGCGCGAGTGGGTCGGCGACGTAGCGAAAGGCCGGCTCCTCGTTCCATGGGCCGCGCTCGTTAGCCGTGCCGTCCGATGACAGGTTGAAATAAAGATCGACGCTATTGTCTGGCTGTAGATTGCCGAACAGCGGGTCGTCCAGTTTGTTCATTGATTGCAGCGCGGTCATGAACATCTTGGTGTGCGCGACCTCGCGCGTCGCGAGATGGCGCAATGCCTGGAAGGTGCCTTCGTCGGGCGCTTTCGGGATCAATGCCTCATAAGTCGCGAGCGCCCCGCCCTCGGCGGCGATGTCGGCGCGCAGATCGCGCACCGGGCTTGCCCCTTCGTTGATGTATTTGGCGCTCCACTCAACACCCTGGCTGTCGAGGAAATGCGGGCCCTTGCCACGCACTGAGAACAGGGTCGATTGATAGGCCTGCGCCTGCTGGCTGCCCTTGGTGTGCGCCTCGATCAGATGGGCGACGATTTCGAGATGACCAAATTCTTCAGTGGAAATATCGAGCAGCATGTCGCGCAGGTTCGGGTCGTCGGTGTGCTGCGCCTGGACAAAGTATTGCAGACCTGCGGACAATTCCCCTGTAGCGCCGCCAAATTGCTCCAATAGGAACTGAGCGAATGACGGGGTCGGCTGAGTCACGACCACCGGGTGCAACAATTCCTTTTTGTGGATGTACATCGAGCTTGCTCCTGACGTGAACGGAGGCCGCTGATGCGCCGCTGTCGGCCCGATATCCGCGACCATGCCCGTCAACAGCAAGTCCCCACCGCTGTTCCGCACTGCCCGATTCGACTGAATTTGATAGTGTCTATTCGCTTCTAGGTCGCGCTGCGACAAACGAGCTTTGGGCAGCAGCCCTATTTCGTCCCAGTACCATACTTTTATTGCTCGTGGGCTGAAAGGCCGGGATCCAACAAACCCACTCTATCGAGCGCTGGAAGAGTGGGCCCCGGTTTTCACCGGGGCAGCGTTTTACCGCATTTCGACAACCCGGAGTTATTCGGCGGCCTGGGCGGTCGAGCTGGGCATTGGTTCGAGTGCCGCCTCGGTGACTTCCTCGACGCGTTCGGCCCAGCGGAAGCGCAGAGTGTTGCGCGCACTTTCGGGAATGTCCTCGTAATCCTTACGGTTACGCGCCGGCAGGATCACGGCTTTCAACCCAGCGCGCGCTGCGGCCACAACCTTTTCCTTGATGCCGCCGACCGGCAACACCAAGCCGCGCAGGCTGATTTCGCCGGTCATCGCGGTGTCGTTGCGCACCGTGCGGTTGGTCAGCAATGACACGAGCGCGGTGTACATCGCGACGCCGGCGCTCGGCCCGTCCTTGGGGATGGCTCCGGCGGGAACGTGGACGTGGATGTCGCTCTTCTCGAACATCGTGGGATCGACCCCGAGCGAGGATGCCCGCGCCTTGACCAGGCTCAGCGCCGCCTGCGCGCTCTCGCGCATGACTTCGCCAAGCTGGCCCGTCAGGATCAGCCTGTTGCTGCCGGGCGTGCGTGTTGCTTCGATAAACAGGATGTCGCCGCCAACCGGGGTCCAGGCGAGACCGGTCGCGACACCGGGGACGCTGGTGCGCATCGCCACCTCGCCCTCGAAGCGCGCGGGCCCGAGGATTTCGCGCAGCATGTCGGGTTCGATCCGGACATGCGTGTCGGTTCCCTCCGCAATCCGCATCGCGGCGCTGCGCAAGGCGGCCCCGATCTCGCGCTCGAGCTGGCGCACCCCGGCCTCGCGCGTGTAGTCGCGGATGATCGTGCGGATTGCGTCATCGGTGATCTCGGCCTGCTCGGGTGTCAGCCCGTTGGCCTTGAGCTGGCGGGCAACCAGGTAGCGGCGGGCGATCTCGAATTTCTCGTCCTCGACATAGCCCGGCAGGTCGATCACTTCCATGCGGTCGCGCAATGGCCCCGGAATGCTGTCGAGCACGTTCGCCGTGGTGATGAACATAACCCGCGACAAATCGAACGGTACGCCCAGATAGTTGTCGCGGAAGGTCGAATTCTGCTCGGGATCGAGCACTTCGAGCAAGGCCGAGGCGGGGTCGCCCTGAACCCCGCGGCCGAGCTTGTCGATTTCGTCAAGCATCATCACACAGTCGCGGGCACCGGCGCGGCGGATCCCCTGGATGATGTTGCCGGGCAAGGCGCCGATATAGGTGCGGCGGTGACCGCGGATTTCGGCTTCGTCATGCGTACCGCCCAGGCTGACGCGAACAAACTTGCGCCCGGTCGCCCTGGCGATGCTCTGACCGAGCGAGGTCTTGCCGACCCCTGGCGGCCCGACAAAGCACAGGATCGGGCTCCGACCGGTCGGGTTCAATTGCTGGATCGCCAAATATTCGAGGATGCGCCGCTTGATCTTGGCGAGGCCGTAATGATCGGCATCGAGAATACGCCGCGCCTCGGCGATGTCGACATGGCCGCCGGTCTCGACCGACCAGGGCAGCTCCACCAGCCATTCGATATAGGTCCGGGCCATCGAGTATTCGCCCGCCGCTTCCGGCATCCGCTCGAGCCGCGCCAGCTCGCGCCGGGCATGCGCCTCGACCTCGGGCGGCATTTTGGCGTCATCGATCTTTTTCGACAGCTCGGCGATTTCCTGGCTTTTGGCGTCGTCGCCTTCGCCGAGTTCTTTCTGGATCGTCTTCATCTGCTCGCGCAGCAGAAATTCGCGCTGACGATCGTCAATCTTTTCTTTTGTCTGCTCGCTGATCTGACGCGACAGGCGCAATACCTCGGTGCGGTAGACGAGCATCGCCGAGACCCGGTCGAGCCGGCTTTCGAGATCGACGGTTTCCAGGATCTCCTGCTTTTCGGCCGCACTGATATCCATAAAGCTGGCGATCAAATCCGCCAAGGCCGCGGGCGACGCGGCCGATTGCACAGCATTGACCAGCTCGACCGGGGTTTGCGGCAACAATTGCAAGACCTCGATCGCCTGGTTGCGCAGATGAAGCATCCGCGCCTCGATATCCTTGCTGCTGACAGCGGGCTCGGTGATGCGTTCGACCCGCGCCACCAGAAACGGGTAGCCGTCGAGAAACTCGAGGATGCGAAAACGCCGCTCGCCCTGGCTGATCACATGATGCTGACCGTCCGGGCTCGTCACATAACGCAGCACATTCGCTTCGGTGCCCATCCGGTGCAGATCGACCGGAATCGGGTCTTCAGTCGCCGGGTCGCGCTGCAGGACAAGACCGATCGGACGGTTTAGGCGGATGGCGGCTTGGGCGGCAGCAATCGACCGCTGGCGGCCGAGCGTGACCGGCAGCACAGTGCCGGGGAACAGCACAAAGCTGCGGGTCGGGATCAGGATCAAGGCATCCGTGGGCAATGCCGGGATGCCGGCGAGTAATTGTTCAATCGCGCCGGAGGGAGGTGGGGCGCCCGCTTCCGCGGCGCCCAGTTCGTTTTGTTGTTCTGCTTGTTGTTCTGCAGGCATACCGAAATCCTCGGGTAATCGGGATCGCGCCGGATGCGCGTTTCAGAGTTTATGCAGCTGCACCATCAGGCAGCCATTCGCGAGGTGTCGTCCGGAGAGCTCGAAACGCGCCGGCGGCAATTCGATCCGCCGCTCGAAACGGCCATGCGGGATCTCCATCCGATGGATGCGCGCCTTCGCCATTTCCGGCGGCAGCGGGCGCTCGCCGGTTACCACCAGAACACCCGCGCTCATCGTCACCTGGATCTGTTCGACTGCGACGCCGGGCAGGGCGACGAGAATGGTCAGTGTGTCGTCGGTCTCGAAGATGTCGCAAGGCGCTTCCCAGTTCGGCGTCGCGTGGGCGCGGTGAAAGAATTGACGGTGCAGGCGTTCGGCGCGCTCCATCGCCTCACAGGCTTGCGCCCACATCAACGCTTCCAATTGTCGTTCCGGCATTCTCGGCTCCGAGCGGCAGCGGCGCTCCAACGGCCGCTCTGCGTCATATAGTCAGCCCAAGTCCACGGATTAGGGGATACAAAGTAACAATGTTAATCGGAGTTCGCGCCGCGACGCGCAGCCCGGCTAGCAGGTCCAAATCATTGTAAGTTTAGCGCCAGCGCAGCGGTTTGCCGACCGTTTGCGGCATCCGCCAGCACCACGACGTCTGATTACTTCTCATCGGCGTTGCGCCGCCACGAGCTGCCGAATTGACCTCGTAAATTCGGATTCTAGTGACTAGGGCGACAGCTCCAAAGCGCGGGCCACTCCGGACGCGAACGGCGACCTTCGGTAGAGGATAAATTGTAGATCCTTTGTCATTAGCCTGAAAAATTCATTGGACTGGCCAGAAGGGACGGCGGGAGCGGCATAAACCGTTGGTTTCGTGTATGATTTGGTTGTTAAGGCCGGATCAAACCGAAGCAACGGAGTTCGCACCCGCCATGGAGGAAGGTACGGGGATTTTGCCGGGTTTGCCAGCGGTGGCGGGTAAGCCGGTGCATGTCGGGTTTGACGGCGGCCGGCTGACCTCGGATGGCGGGATATTGCTGGTGGCGGCGATCGAACAACGGCTCAAGATTGCCGAACGCTTAGCGGCGTGCCTCGAAGATCCGCGCGACCCGGACCGGGTGCGGCACGAACTGGCCGAGATGATCCGCTATCGTGCCTTGCTGATTGCGGCGGGCTATCCCGACGGCAACGACTGCGACGCGCTGAAAGCCGACCCCGCCTTCAAGATGGCCGTCGGACGATTGCCGGAAAGCGGTGAAGATCTGTGCTCGCAACCGACGATCAGCCGGCTCGAGAACCTGCCGAGCGCGACCGCGCTCAAGCGCATGATGGCGGCGATGATCGAGTTGTTCTGCGACAGCTTCGAGCAGGTACCCCGGCGCATCCTGCTCGATATCGACGACACCGAGGACCGGGTTCACGGCGGCCAGCAACTCGCGCTCTTCAATGCGCACTACGACAGCCGCTGCTTTCTGCCGATCCACATTTACGAGGCGACGACCGGCAAGCCCATCGCTGTCATCCTGCGCCCCGGCAAGACGCCTGACGGGACCGAGGTGGCGCTGGTGCTGCGCCATGTCATTGGCCGCATCCGCGCCCGCTGGCCGGCGGTCGAGATCGTCGTGCGCGGCGACAGCCATTACGGCCGGCCCAAGGCCATGGCGTGGTGCGAGCGTCAGCAGGTCGGCTACATCTTCGGCCTCTCTGGTAACCCGGTGCTGCTGCGGCAGGTCAGCCCGCTCACCGAGGACGCCGCCTTGGGTCGTCTCGCAGACGAAGGGGAAAAGGTCCGCCGCTATGGCGATTTCCGCTATGCCGCCAAAAGCTGGAATGTCGAGCGCCGCGTCATCGCCCGCGTCGAGGCCGGTCCTCAAGGGGCCGACAGCCGCTTCATCGTCACCAACCTGCGGGGTCTGCCCAAGACGCTCTACGAGAAGGTCTATTGCGCGCGCGGGCAGGCCGAAAACCTGATCAAGGCGCACAAACTGCATCTGGCTTCCGACCGTACCTCCTGCACCAAGGCGACCGCCAACCAGTTCCGGCTGCTGCTTCATACCGCCGCCTACTGGCTGATGCTGAGCCTGCGCGGTCTGGCTCCAAAGACCTCCTTCTGGCGCGATGCCCAATTCGATACGATCCGCCTCTGCCTGATCAAGGTCGCCGGGCGCGTCACCGAGATGGTCACCCGCATCAAGATCGCCTTGCCGAGCGCCTTTCCCTATCAGGCCGGCTTTGCCGATCTCGCCGGCCGCATCGCCAAGCTGCCGCCGTGAGCGACGGGGCGGTTGCCCCAGTTCAAACCCTTTGGCCCAACCGCAAACCCCGACCAGCGCGCCCCCGACGCCACAAAAAGCCGCGCCCGATCCCCGCCATCACTGTGGAGCCGCCAGCCCCTCATGAATGATCCGGGTTAGATATTCCACAGATATTCCACGGCTCCGCCAAGGCCCAGTCGATAAGGTCGCTGCCTTATCTTGTCGGCCGCGAGAAGCCGCGCCATTGACATGATCAGGCGACATAACTACCGTTTATCGATCGCTTTCTGAGGAAGCGGTCCGCCCGAATTAGGGGACGCCAGTCCGCGAGTGTCGCGCACTGGCTCTTTTTGTCGGCTGGGTAAAGCTTCGGGAATTCTGATGTTCGATAGCCTGACCGACCGTCTTGGCGATGTTTTCGACCGGCTGCGCCGGTATGGTGCGCTGACCGAGGCCGATGTCGGCACCGCGATGCGCGAAATCCGGGTCGCTCTCCTCGAGGCCGATGTCGCGTTGCCGGTCGTGCGCGACTTTATCGCCGCGGTCCGCGAAAAGGCCCTGGGGCAAGAGGTGCTACGCTCGGTGACCCCGGCGCAGATGGTGGTCAAGATCGTCCACGACCATTTGGTCGAGGTGCTGGGCGGCGGGCCGGGCGATAATACGACCGAGGAGCTCGATCTGAACGCGCCGGCGCCGGTCGGCGTCATGCTGGTCGGGCTGCAAGGCTCGGGCAAAACCACGACTGCCGGCAAGATCGCGAACCGGCTGAAACAGCGCGACCGCAAAAAGGTATTGCTTGCCTCGCTCGACGTGCAACGCCCAGCGGCGCAGGAACAGCTTGCCGTGCTCGGCCGTCAGATCGGCGTTACCAGCTTGCCGGTCGTGCCCGGCGAGAACCCGGTCGCGATCACCCGGCGCGCGCTCGAAACCGCCCGTACCCAAGGTTACGACGTCGTGATCTACGACACCGCCGGGCGCCTCCACATCAACGAAGAGCTGATGCTCGAAGTGGCGGCGGTCGGCGATGTGGCGCGCCCGCATCAGAGTTTGCTCGTCGCCGATGCGATGACCGGCCAGGACGCGGTCAATCTCGCCAAGGCGTTTAGCGAGCGCGCGTCGATCACCGGCATCGTGCTTGACCCGGGTCGACGGCGATGCCCGCGGCGGGGCGGCATTGTCGATGCGCCAGATCACCGGCAAACCGATCGTCTTTATCGGCACCGGCGAGCGGATCGGCGCGCTGGAACCGTTTCATCCCGAGCGCATCGCCGGCCGCATTCTCGGGATGGGCGATGTCGTCAGCCTGGTAGAGAAGGCGGCTGAAACCGTCGACCGGGACGAAGCCGAAAAGCTCGCGGCCAAGATGGCCAAGGGCAATTTCGATCTCGACGACCTTGCCGGCCAACTGCGCCAGATCCGCCGCATGGGCGGGATGGGCGGCATGCTGTCGATGCTGCCGGGTGTTCGGCAAGCTCAAGAAGCAGCTCGGCGACGCCAATATCGACGAGAGCATCATCAAGCGCCAGGAAGCGATCATCTCGTCGATGACCAAGAACGAGCGGCGCAACCCGAAATTGCTGAACGGCTCGCGCCGGCGGCGCATCGCCGGCGGCTCGGGAACCTCGGTGCAGGAGATCAATCGGCTGTTGAAGCAGTACCAGGACATGGCCGACATGATGAAAAAGATGAAGAAGCTTGGGCCTAAGGGTTTGGCGCGGCACGGCCTTGCCGGGCTGATGCCGGGCGCCGGGCTTCGCCATTAGCCGGCTGGAATAGCGGAGTGAAACGATGTCGTTAAAAATCCGTCTGGCGCGCGGCGGCGCCAAAAAGCGGCCTTATTACAGCATTGTCGTCGCCGACTCGCGCAGTCCGCGCGACGGCCGCTTTATCGAGCGGGTCGGAACCTACAATCCGATGCTCGACCGCGGTCATGCCGATCGTGTCAAGCTTAAGACTGAGCGGGTCCAGCATTGGCTGGGTGTGGGCGCATTGCCGACCGATCGGGTCGCACGGTTTCTCGGCGAGGCGGGATTGATCGAAAAGCCGCCGATGCGTGAGACGCCGATCAAATCGGCGCCAAAAGCCAAGGCACAAGAACGTATGAAAGCCGCTGCCGAAGCCACCGCGGCGGCTGCCGGCAGCAGCTAGGCGCTGATCCTCGGCGACTTGTCGGGCGTGAACCATGTCAACGGCGGAAAAGCAAGTTTGCGTCGGAGTCGTCACCGGCCCTCATGGGGTGACGGGTGCGGTGCGCATCAAAAGCTTTACCGCTCGTCCCGAGGATGTCGCCGCCTATGGTCCGCTTGCCGACGAGAGCGGCGATGCGGCGGCTGGAATTGCGCCTGCTCGGTGCCGCCAAGGGGGTGTTGATCGGACGCCTATCGGGCGTGGACGACCGCAACCGCGCCGAGGCATTGCGAGGGCTGCGGCTTTATCTGCCGCGCGCAGCGCTGCCGCCGCCGGAAGACGAGGAATACTACCACGCCGATTTGATCGGGCTCGCCACGGTGCTGACGGACGGGACACCGCTCGGCCGGGTGCGTGCGGTCCATGATTTTGGCGCCGGCGACACACTCGAAATCGAGCGCAGCGGAGCCCCGCCGGCGATGGTGCCGTTTACCCGCGCGATCGTGCCGGTCATCGACATCGAGGCCGGGCGGCTTGTCGTCGACCCGCCGCCGGGGCTGCTGGACGATGCCGAGGACGCGCCGATCCCGGTCGAGGAAGAGGCATGACCTGGCGGGCGACGGTATTGACGATCTTCCCCGAAATGCTGCCGGGACCGCTCGCCTATTCGCTCGCCGGCAAGGCGTTGCGGGCCGGGCTGTGGCAGCTCGAAACCGTCGATATCCGCGACTTTGCGCAGGACAAGCATCGCTCGGTCGACGACGCGCCATTTGGCGGCGGGCCGGGCATGGTGATGCGTCCGGACGTAGTTGGACGCCGCAATCGCCGGCGCCGGCGGGATCGGGCCGCTGATCCTGCTGTCGCCGCGCGGCCGGCGGCTCGATCAGGCCAGGGTGGCGCGAACTCGCCGCAGGTCCGGGTGTCACGTTGATTTGCGGCCGTTTCGAGGGGATCGACGAGCGCGTCATCGAGGCCCGGGCGATCGAGGAAGTCAGCCTCGGCGATTTTGTGTTGTCTGGCGGCGAGCCGGCGGCGATTGCGCTGATCGATGCTTGCGTGCGATTGCTGCCGGGTGTCGTCGGCGATGCCGAGGGGCTTACCGAGGAGAGCTTTGCCGACGGGCTGCTCGAATATCCGCAGTATACGCGGCCCCAATTGTGGCAGGGCCGGCCGGTGCCGGAGGTGCTGGTCTCGGGCGACCACGGCCGCATCCGCGCGTGGCGGCGGGCCGAAGCCGAGCGGCTGACGCGCGAGCGCCGCGGCGATTTGTGGGAACGCTATCTGGCCGCCCCTGGCCATGTGGTCGGGAGTGACGCTCCATTCAGTCGAGAGGTCGAAGGATGAACCTTCTTCAGCAATTGGAACGCGAGCAGGTCGAAAAGCTCCTCGGCCGCCCGCCCGGTGCCGAAATTCGAGCCCGGCGACACGGTGCGGGTCAGCCTGCGTGTCGTCGAGGGCGAGCGCGAGCGCATCCAAGCCTTTGAAGGGGTGTGCATCGGCCGCAAAAACGCCGGCGTCAATTCGAGCTTTACCTTGCGCAAGATTTCGTATGGCGAGGGTGTGGAGCGCGTCTTTCCGCTGCATTCGCCGCGCATTACCGCGATCGAAGTCGTCCGCCGCGGCGTTGTGCGCCGCGCCAAGCTTTACTATCTGCGTGGCCTCACCGGCAAACGGGCGCGCATCGCCGAACGCGCCTCGCGACAGCGGCCGCCAGGAACAGCGGCATCGGCGCCGCGCCCGGCGGCTGCTGCCGCCGCCGATGACAATCCCTCGGAGTAAGAGCCATGGCTGCGCCGCGCACGCTGTTCGACAAGATCTGGGACAATCACGTCATCGCCCCGCAAGGCGAAGGCACCTACCTGATCTACATCGATCTGCACTTGATCCACGAGGTCACCACACCGCAAGCCTTTGAAGGCTTGAAGCTCGCCGGCCGCAAGGTGCGCCGTCCCGATGCGACAATGGCGGTCGCCGACCACAACATCCCGACCACCAACCGCAGCGCCGGCGTCGCCGGGCATCACCGAGCCCGAACTCGAAGCTGCAGGTCGACACCCTCGAGCGCAACGTCAGGGAATTCGGCGTTCCGTATTTCCCGATCGACAGCATCGATCAGGGGATTGTCCACATCATCGGACCCGAGCAAGGCTTGAGCCAGCCCGGCATGACGATCGTGTGCGGCGACAGCCATACGGCGACGCATGGCGCTTTGGGGGCGCTCGCCTTTGGCATCGGCACCTCGGAGGTCGAGCATGTCCTCGCCACCCAGACATTGATCCAGGCGCCAGCCAAGAACATGCTCATCGAGGTGAATGGCAGCCTAGGCGCCGGGGTCAGCCCGAAGGACGTGATCCTCGCGATCATCGCTAAGATCGGCACTGCCGGCGGCACCGGGCATGTGTTCGAATATGCCGGCAGCACCTTTCGCGACATGTCGATGGAAGGCCGCATGACGGTGTGCAACATGTCGATCGAAGCTGGCGCGCGCGCCGGGCTTGTCGCGCCGGACGAAAAAACGATCGCCTATGTCATGGGACGCCCCTACGCGCCCAAGGGTGCGGCGTGGGAACAAGCGGTCGCCTATTGGCGCACGCTTCCCTCCGATCCCGGCGCGAAATACGACAAGGAGGCATATCTCGACGCGGCCGACATAGCGCCCCACGTCACCTGGGGCACCAATCCCGAGCAGGCCGCGCCCGTGACCGGCCGGGTACCCGACCCGGCGCAAATCGACGACCCGCTCAAGCGCGCGGCGATCGAGCGCGCGTTGCAATATATGCAATTGAAGCCGAACACGCTGCTGACAGAGGTGCCGGTGCAGCGTGTCTTTATCGGCTCGTGCACCAACAGCCGAATCGAGGATTTGCGCGCTGCCGCCGCGATCGCCAAAGGCCGCCGCGTCGCCGACGGCGTTACCGCTCTGGTGGTCCCGGGCTCGGGGCACGTCAAGCACCAGGCCGAAGAGGAAGGGCTAGACCGCATCTTCCTCGAAGCCGGCTTCCAATGGCGCGACGCCGGTTGCTCGATGTGCATGTCGATGAACGACGACAAGGCGATGAACGGCGAACGCGTGGCGACGACCTCAAACCGCAATTTCGAAGGCCGCCAGGGCAAAAACGCCAAGAGCCACCTGATGGGCCCGGCAATGGCCGCCGCCGCCGCCGTCACCGGCCACCTCGCCGACGTCCGCCAACTCGGCTGACGCGAAGCATTCGAGCGGCAGGCAACTGCCGCCGCTTCGGCGTATCCACGACGCGGTATACGAGCAGGACCCAAAGGCGAGGAGAAGCCTTGAACATCATCGCAGCCGCCCGACTGATGAGATGGTCGAGTCGCTTCGACCGAGCCCCGACAACAAGGAAGCATTGCGAGTGAAACCAGATGGGCGGGTCTTTCAGGGAAATACCCGAATCAAGGTCCTTCAGGAGCGCGGCTATGCGGTCGATGAACTTCCGCGTGACATCGTCGAATGACAGCGTTTTGCGCGTAATTGAAAGATTGTAAACCAAGCTACGGGTTCAGTAGGTAATGACAGCCACCGATGATCTCGAGGCGAACAGACGGCTCTATGGGCCAACCATCCAATACGCCGACGGTAGAGTAGTCCGCGGTCAACCACTGGACGTCGAGTTGATCATTGCAGCCTTTGAGCGCTCGGACTTGGCGACGAGGAGCACCTTCTTATGTAACTTCGCGCACGACCTGACCGTCGCCATTCGAGCGATGCTTGTCGACCGGCCGGTTTCGGACGCAGACCTCGATAAAGTCGAGCAGATAAACGAAGTCCTGCACCAGCTGACCAGTTGCGTAAACCCTGGCAAACAATGGTCGGCACACGACGAGGGGTCGCTGCTCCGGTCAATCATCGAAGCGTCCTTTGTTCACGGCCTGGACCGGTGGGTCGGTCACGCACTGGCCGTTGCTGCAGGGAGGACGATCGATGCAGACAGGCATATAGCCGCGAAATGATGGCGCACTATCCACCAAAGGGATCTTCGATGGAAAAATTCACTGAGTTGACCGGTGTCGCGGCGCCGCTGCCGATCATCAATCTCGATACCGACAAGATCTTTCCGGCAATCTATTTGAAAACGATCAAGCGGACCGGCCTGTCGCAGTGGCTGTTCCAGGAGATCCGGTTTCGCGCGGACGGGTCGGAGAACCCCGATTTCGTGCTGAACCAAGCGCCTTATCGCAACGCCAAAATCCTGATCGGCGCCGACAATTTCGGCTGCGGGTCGAGCCGCGAACACGCGCCGTGGGCATTGCTCGATTTCGGCATCCGCTGCGTAATCGCGCCAAGTTTTGCCGACATCTTTTACAATAACTGCTTCAAGAACGGGATCCTGCCGATCGCGCTGCCAAAAGAGATCTGCGATGAATTGATGGAGGACGCCAAGAAAGGCGCCAACGCGGTCATGACGGTCGATCTCGAAAGCCAGACGATCACCCGCCCGGATGGTGAGAAGGTGCATTTCGAGGTTGATGCATTTCGCAAGCACTGCCTGTTGAACGGCCTCGACGACATCGGGTTGACCGAGCAGAAAGTAGCCGAGATCGCCTCCTATGAAGAAAAGGCGCGGTTGTCGCGCCCGTGGCAGTTCGGCATGACCCAACGGTGAGCAGATCGGTTGTTTTTGGTCGTCATGGCCGGGCCCTGACCCGGCCATCTGGATGCCCGGCTTAAGGCCGGGCATTGACGGTCGAGGGAGTGGCGAATGGTTCAATCGCATTCGAACCGCAAAGTATTGGTATTGCCGGGCGACGGCATCGGCCCCGAGATCATGCGCGAGGTCTTGCGCATCGTCCATTTGTTCGACCGCCGGCGTATTGCCAGCTTTGATGTCGCCGAGGATCTGGTCGGCGGCGCTGCCTATGACGCGCACGGCACGCCGCTGACCGAAGCGACGTTGCAAAAAGCATTGTCGAGTGACGCGGTGCTGTTTGGCTCAGTCGGCGGCCCGAAATGGGAGAAATTGCCGTTCGAATTATGGCCCGAGCGCGGTTTGCTGCGCCTGCGCAAGGAAATGGATCTGTTTGCCAATCTGCGCCCGGCGGTGGTGTTCGAGGCGCTTGCCGATGCGTCGAGCCTGAAACGCGATCTGGTCGCCGGACTCGATCTGATGATCGTGCGCGAATTGACCGGCGGCATCTATTTTGGCGAGCCGCGCGGCATCGAAACGCTGTCCAACGGCACTCGCCGCGGCATCAACACCGAAGTCTACGGCGAGGATGAGATCGAGCGCGTGGTTCGTGTTGCTTGCGAATTGGCGCGAAAGCGCCACGGCCGCGTGTGCGAGGTCGACAAGGCCAACGTCATGGAATTGGGCGGGCTGTGGCGCGAGGTGGCGCAACGATTGCGCGACGCCGATTACCCCGATATCGAATTATCGTTCATGTACGCCGATAATTGCGCGATGCAGCTGGTGCGCAATCCCAAGCAGTTCGACGTGATCGTCACCAGTAATTTGTTTGGCGATCTGTTGTCGGATTGCGCAGCGATGCTGACCGGGTCGCTTGGCATGCTGCCTTCGGCCTCGCTCGGCCCGGCGGACGCGACCGGGCGGCGCAAGGCGCTCTACGAGCCGGTGCATGGCAGCGCTCCCGACATTGCCGGCAAAGATGTCGCCAATCCGCTCGCCTGCATCCTCTCCTTCGCGATGATGCTGCGCTATTCGTTCGATATGAGCGAGGAGGCCGATCTCGTCGAAAATGCAGTGCGCCGGGTGCTCGACACCGGCATTCGCACCAACGACATCGCCCGGCCCGGCAGCGCCGGTGTCTCGACCCGTGCGATGGGCGACGCGATCCTGGGCGAGATCGAAAGGGCGATCTGAAGCCGACGAAACACGGGGCGGATCGAACGACGGAGGAAAGCCATGCAAATGCGGAGGCTAGGCCGGACCGGACTTGAGGTCTCGGTATTGGGCTTTGGCTGCGGCGCGGTCGGCGGATTGATGGTCAAGGGTGACGCGGCCGATCAAGAGCGGGCGGTCGCGCGCGCCCTCGAACTCGGCATCAATTATTTCGACACCGCCGCGATGTACGGCAATGGCGAGTTGGAGCGCAATCTCGGCCGGGTGCTGAAAAGCCTGAAGCCCAGCCTCTATCTCGGCACCAAGGTGCGGGTTCCGGCCGCTGAACGTCGCAATATCGCCGCTGCCGTGACCGCCTCGTTGGAGGCGAGCCTGCAACGGCTGCAGCTCGACCATGTCGATCTGTTTCAATTGCACAACCACATCCTCGCCAATGGACAGGACGCCGATCTGACCCCGGAAATCGTGCTGGGCGAGGTCGTGCCGGCTTTCGAGCGGCTGCGCGAACAAGGCAAGACGCGGTTCTATGGCATCACCGCGGTCGGCGACACCGCGGCGCTGCATCGAGTGGCCGATGCGCGTGTCTTCGATACTGCCCAGGTCAGCTACAACATGCTGAACCCGAGCGCCGGCAGAAGCGTGGCGGCGGGGTATCCGGCGCATAATTTCGCCGATCTGCTGGCGCATACCAAAGCCGCGGAGATGGGGGTGATCGCGATCCGTGTGCTCGCCGCCGGCGCGTTAAGCGGCAGCGAGGACCGCCACCCGCTGGGCTCGCCGAGGGTCGACCCGATCGGCACGGGCCGCGACTATGGGGTCGATGTCGAGCGGGCGCGGCGGCTCGAACCGGTCCTGCGCGAAGGACATGCCGGCAGCCTGGTCGACGCGGCGATCCGCTATGTGATCGCGCATCCCGCGGTGTCGACGGCCCTTGTCGGCTTTTCGACGCTCGATCAGCTCGAAACCGCAGCCGCTGCGGCGAATAAGGGGCCGCTCTCGCCCGCCGCGCGCGATCGTTTGGCGACATTGCAGAATAGCTTTGTCGGCGAGGCGCGCTGACGCGCTCACGAAGCCGGCATCGCCCAGTCGGACTTCTGATCTCGGTTCGCGGCGATCGGATCGGCCGCACGACGAAAGCGCCGCAGTCGCGACGTGACAACTGTCTCGGAACCTATCCGCAAAAGCCGATGTTTAACTATATCGGTCTCGCGGGAGGGCAGATGAGCGTTTCGGACAATCGGCAATCGGCAATCGGCTATCGCGCGGGTAGGCCAGACCGGGACTGTTGGCGTGTCGACCGCATCGGGCCTCCAGGTGACGAACGCGCGAAACCTAACGCGCCGGTAAGAAGCCGCGCCTTGTCGTTTTGGCTGGACCGGCTACGCGATCGTCCCGGCGAGACGGTTTACCGGGTAAGCCCCGCCGCCGAAACCGAGTAAGGTGTTTTCCGCGCCAAGACAGTTTTGCGCGGGTCGAGGTCGAGTAATCCCATACCGCTAAGTTGCGCGACGACGCCGGCGAAATGCATCGCAGCGTAGCGATCGAGGCCTTCGAGCCAGTTCTGGTCGAGAAACGAGGCGAGCGCCGGCTGGCCAAGCCGCGCCTCCCATATGATACCCAGCAATGATGCGGCCGCCTCGTCCCCCTCGCGTTCTAACGCCGGCAACACCGCGGCGCGCTCTGCGGCGGCGCTGTCGAGCGTGTCGGGTCCCGGCCCGAGGCCGAAATCGATCAGTTCGCGGCGCTCCGGCGGGGCAAGCAAAAAATGCGCGACTTCGTGCAGGATCACATAAGCCTCGGTCGCACCGTTCAGCGCCACCCCGTCCCAATTGAACCGGCATTCGGTCCCTGGCGGATGCACGGCCATGCCGTGCGACCGAGCAAACGCCAGTGCCGCGAGCCGATGTTCTTCGGCGTCAGACTCACCGGCGCGATCCGGCGAGGTCGACCGGATTTCGGCGAAGATGCTGCGGACCAGCGGCTCGCTCAGACCGGCGGCAAACCGTTCGAGCATGCTAGCGAGCGCGTCGCGCGGAATTGGGGTCAGGATCATCGGCGTGGTCCCGGACGGCCGCCTTCACCTCTTCACCACGAAGCAGCCGAGCGCGTTACCCGTTGTAGATTTTCACCAATTCGCCATGCGCCCATTTGACGGCATCTTCGGGTGCCGTACCTTGCACCGCCTTGGTGTACATATCGACGATGATAAATTTCGAGATGGTCTCGGCTGCGGCGCGCCCCGCGGTTCCGGCATAACCGGCATAACGACCGCTTTCCGCCGCGGTGCGAAAGGGTGCCATGACGGGATCGATTTTCCACAGCTTGTCGTCCTGCCACATCCGGGTACTGCCGACCGAGAACCCTTGCTGCGACTCGAACCACTGCCCGTAGATATCCTTCGACTGGAACCAGCGAAGAAAATCGCGCGCCGCTTTCTGGTTTGGCGTATAGGCGGGGATGATGTTTGAGAACGGGACGTGCCAACTGGCTTGGCCGGCAGGCCCTTTGGGCAATGGCGCGTGGAAGATATCCTTGAAAAGCGGTATGCCCTTCTCGCTCTGATAGCTATCGGGCTTGCTGCGGGCTAGCAGGTAAATCGAAGCGGCGTTGCTCGTCGAGCTGATCGTATTGGCAAGGAACGCGCGGTTATTGCCAGCGTCA
Organism: uncultured Alphaproteobacteria bacterium; assembly: GCA_963777435.1. Taxonomy (GTDB): domain Bacteria; phylum Pseudomonadota; class Alphaproteobacteria; order ATCC43930; family CGMCC-115725; genus AP-15. Next base: position 202,919 of record CAVZQT010000001.1, on the reverse strand, counting down.
TCCCAGGACAATGCCCCCTCATCGAAGCACTCTTTCCAGAACGGAACAGCGAATTTCACCGACTCAACCGTCTCCTTGCTGTTCAGCACCACGGTTTTTCCGTCGGCCTCGACCTCCTTGCCACCCCACGACCATAAATACGGATACCAGAAGGCGGGGCCATCACCAAAGGCATGGGCCAGGGTCTGGCCAAAGGGCTGGCTTTTTGGTTTCAGCAATTTGCCGGCGGCGCGATACTCTTCCCAGGTCTGCGGAAACTTTTCCGGCCCGTAACCGACGGCTTCGAACCACGAGGTTCGATTTGTCATCAGCACGCCGAGGATTGTGTATGGCACCGCAATCCATTTTTCGCCGTTATTTGCGACGTCGTGTGCGGTATTGTAATAACCGCCCTGCGCCTTGCCGATTTCCTCGGCTATATCGCTGACATCGACAACGCTGTCGGCATAGAGTTGTGACCAATTATTAGCCGCCATCATAATGTCGGGGCCGGTTTTGGACTGGATCGCCGAGCTGATGCGGGCCTGCACGCCATCGCCGTTGATGGTTTCGATTTCCAGCCTGAGGCCGAGGTCTTTTTTGGCTTCGTCAGAGATCTTGCCACGCAGCAGTTTGTCCGACACCGGCACAAAATCGACGAATTTGAGCCAGTGCAAGGTCGTCTCCTGCGCGTAGGCGGGCGCGCGCCCCGAGGCGAGAATGCCGGCCAAGCCTCCCGTACCCGCGGCGACCGCACCTGTGCCGGAAAATTGCAAAAAGCGACGCCGCGTCGTGTGTTGCATCAGTCTTTCCCCCAAAACTTATTTGGACCGTTTTTGCCAAACGAAATCATAACTGCAGGAATTTCCCATCTGGCGGGCGTGTACCGTGCCATTGTTGTCCACGCTGCCGTTGACGTTTACCTCGACCGGCCGATAGCTGCCGCCGCTATTGGGTGGCGCGAGTATCCGCATCGCCAGCTCACCTTGCGGCCCCACCGTTCCTCTGAGCTTGTTGCCCGTGGAGGTGGTATACCGAGCCTCTCCGTTCTCGATGCGGAGCGGCCCCGCTCTGCGGTTCGGGCATTGGCCTAGTTGCCCGCTCCGCGCCGTGTAGGTTTGGTTGAACTCTTGCCGCCGAAACCAACGCATAGGTGCCGTCAAACGCCGTTGCCGCGGCTGAAGCCGCTGGCGTTAGCGCGTTCGCCGCAGCCAGCAAACCGAAAAATCCCGCGCCGACAACCCACAACCATCCGACCGTCTTTCGCACGTACCCGCCCTCCAGCGCCGCATCTTGTCTTCCCCCGATCCCGACGGGAAAACAAGCATACATGGTCGAACCTATTCTTTCATTGCTCCCGCGAAAGGCGGAAACCGGGGCTGTAAGCAGCCACTTTTAACTGCGTTTTTGCCAGACGTAATCATAGCTGCAGGAATTGCCGATCTGGCGGGCGTGTACCATGCCGTTGGCGTCAATGCCGCCAGTGAGATTTACCTCTACCGGCCGGGAGCCGGCGTTGCTGCTGTTGGTTGGCATGAGTATCCGCATCTCCAGCTGGCCCTGCGGCCCAACCGTTCCTCTAAGCTTGTCCCCTGAGGCGGTCGTATACCGCACTTTGCCGTTCTCGATGTGGAGAGGCCCCGGTTTTCGGTAAGGACATTGGCCCAATTGCCCGTTCCGCGAGGTGTAAGTCTGGTTGACGCTCGCCGCCGAGACCAAAGCGTAGGTGCCGTCGAACGCCGTTGCCCCGGCTGAGGGCGCTGGCGTTTGCGCGTTCGCGGCTGCCAGCAAACCGAAAAATCCGATAACCCACAGCGCTCCAATGATCTTCGACATAGGCTTCCCTCCCTTTTGCACCGAGATCTCGGCATCATTTACTTTAGTTTTTCCTAGTCACAGCTGCCGCGAGCTCAAGCTAGCGGCTACCGGGAAAGTCCGCGGCAGGCTAGGATAAACCAGCGCTGGTGCTTCTTACTCCAGTTAGATTACGGCTTCCGTTGCCGAGTCGAAAAAGTGCATTCGTTCCGGGTTCATCGCCAGCCGCAGCTTTTCGTGCACGCCGATGCGGACATTCGGCTCGACCGAGGCGACCATCGAGTGTTGGCCGACCGCCACGTCGAGCAGGATCTCCGAGCCAAGCTTCTCGATGACCTCCACCGCCGCGTCGAAACCGAGTTCGGGAGGATCCGCTTCGGTGGCGACGTGCAAATCCTCGGGGCGGATCCCCATCGTCACCTGCTCCCCGGCATAACGCCGCAGACGTCCCGCGGTCTGGCCTGGAACCTTGATGCTGATACCGTCATCCTCGGCCCATAACGCGCCGTTGCTTTCCCGGACTACGACGGTCGCGAAATTCATCGCCGGCGAACCGAGAAACCCGGCGACAAAGCGGTTGGCCGGCTCGTTGTAGAGTTCGAGCGGCTCGCCGACCTGCTGCACTAAGCCATCGCGCATCACGACAACCCGATCGCCCAGGGTCATCGCCTCGACCTGGTCGTGGGTCACGTAAATCGCGGTGGTGCCGAGCCGGTCGTGCAGTTTTTTCAACTCGACGCGCATCTGCACGCGCAATTTGGCGTCGAGATTAGATAACGGCTCGTCAAACAGAAAGACCTGCGGGTGCCGCACGATCGCGCGGCCGAGCGCCACGCGCTGGCGTTGACCGCCCGAGAGCTGCCGCGGCTTGCGATGCAGCAAATCCTGCATACCGAGGATCTCGGCGGCCTCCTGCACCCGCCGCGCGATATCGGCGCGGTCGAACTTCCGCATTTTGAGGCCGAACGCCATGTTGTCGTAGACGCTCATATGCGGGTAGAGCGCGTAGTTCTGGAACACCATCGCGATGTCGCGATCCATCGGCGCCAGATCGTTGATGACCTTGTCGTCGATCAGGATGCGGCCGGAAGAAATCGACTCGAGCCCGGCCACCATGCGCAAGGTCGTGGTCTTGCCGCAGCCGGACGGCCCGACCAGCACAATGAATTCCTTATCGTGGATCGAAAGATTGACGTCGCGAACGGCGTAAACTTCGTCGAAATTCTTGTTGAGGCTCTGCAGCGCTACTTCGGCCATTCTGTTCTCTTCAAAGTCATCCTAACCCTTGACCGAGCCGGTCACGCTGGCGACGTAATGCTCGACAAAGAAGGAATAAACAAAGGCCACCGGGATCGAGCCGAGCAACGCGCCGGCCATCAACTCACCCCAGTAAAACACATCGCCGCGGATCAGCTCGGAGGTCACGCCGACCGGCACTGTCTTCTCATCAGGCGAGGACAAAAACACCAGTGCGTAGATGAACTCGTTCCACGACAGGGTGAAAGCGAAGATGCCGGCCGACAAAATCCCGGGAATCGCAATCGGAAAGATGATGAACATCATCGCCTTCCAGCGTGTCGCCCCATCGATGCGGGCGCATTCCTCAAGCTCCTTGGGGATGGACTTGAAATATCCCATCATCAGCCAAGTGCAGAACGGGATCAGAAAAGTGGGATAGGTCAGGATCAAGGCCCAAGGCGAGTTGCCGAGGCGGAAATTGCGGATGATATCGGCAAGCGGGATAAATAACAGGGTTTGCGGCACCAAATAGGTGATAAAGATGCCGGTGCCGAGCGCGCCGGCGAACGGAAACTTTAGGCGCGACAGCGCATAGCCGGCCAGCAGCCCGCAGAACAGAGAGATCGCGGTCGCCGAAAAGGCGATGATCATCGTGTTCAGAAGCCAGGTCGTAAATAAGGTCTGGGTCAGCAGATCGGTGATGTGCTCGAGTGTCGGGTGCCACGTCCAGAATGGCGCGTAATTCGGCGCGTTCCACGGCCGGTAAAGCTCGCTGTCCGGCCGAATGGTGGTAATCACCATCCAGTAAAACGGGAATAGCAGCCCGACGACAAAAGCTGTCAGCGGAACGTAGAAGAAGACCCAGCGTCGCCAAAGAGCGCCCTCGATCATGGCTCAATGGGTCTCCGCCTTACGGATATAAAACAGCTGGATAATGACAACAAACAGCAGAACCGGAAACACCGCCAACGAGATCGTCGCACCCTGGCTCAACAGACCGGTTCCGATACCGATTTGATAGGCATAGGTCGAAAACAATTGCGTCGCGTTGGCCGGACCGCCGCCGGTCAAGACATAGACCAATTGAAAATCGGCAAAGGTTTGGATTACCGAAAACAGCAGGACAACCAGAGTAACCGGCAACAACAGGGGCCAGGTGACATGGATAAAGCGTTGCCAGGCCCGCGCCCCGTCAATCGCCGCCGCCTCGTGCAATTCGGGGCTGATCGTTTGCAACCCGGCAAGCAGACTGATCGCAAAAAACGGAACGCCGCGCCAAACATTGACGATAATAACCGAAATCAACGCCAAATTGGGATCACCCAACCAATTGATGCGGGCATGAATCACCCCGAGCCGGAACAGCCCCCAATTGATTACGCTAAAGGTCGGATCGAACATCCACTTCCATGCCAGAGTTGAAAGCACCGTCGGGATAATAAATGGCAATAAAATAAAAGCGCGAGTAAACGCCTTACCCTTGAAGTTATTGTTGAGCAATACCGCCAGCCACAACCCGAGAGCAAGTTTGAACACGGTGGCGACCGCCGTGTAGAGGCAGGTGTTCCACACCGCAATGCGAAAGATGCTGTCGTTCCAAATGGCGCTGAAATTCTGCAAACCGACGAAATGTCCCGGAACCCCGACCTTGGTGTCGGTTACCGAGAGTTCGATCCCTTTGACAAACGGATACGCGATAAACAAGCCGAGCAGCACCACGGTCGGCAACAGCAGCAGCATTGCCAGCCAACGCTCGTCTTCGAGCAACCGCGTGACGGGTCCGCGTCGGGGCGTGCCGACATAAGCGCGAGGTGCGGCGGCTGTGGTAAAAGTCATCGAAAGTAACTCCGCAACGCGCGAGCCGGATCAGCCATAAACCTTGGTCACCTCATCGGTGGCCCATTTGACCGCGTCCTCGGGCTTCATGCCCTGGACGGCTTTGGCATACATATCGACGATTATGTATTTGGTCTGGACCTCGGCGGCCTTCTGATTTGGCGGCCCGGCATAGCCCGTCAGGCGCCCGGCGGCGGCAAGGTTTTTGAACGGCGTCATGACCGGGTCGGCGCTCCACACAGGGTCGTTCTCCCAAAGCTTGGTGGCGCCGTCGGTGTAGCCCTGCTGCGAGGTGAACCACTGCTCGAATACCGGCTTGGTGTGGATCCAGCCGAGGAATTCCTTGGCGGCCTTTTGATTTGGTGAATACCCCATCACCATGTCAGTGAACGGCCCCGGAAGGTTGAAATGCCCGCCGGCGCCGGTCCCGAGCGGCGCGTGCGAGATGTCGTCCTTCATTGGCGTGCCTTTGTCGGTCAAATACATATCGGGCTTCTTTTTGGCTTCGAGATAGATCGAAGCGCCGTTGTTGGTGGCCGCGATCGTGCCCGAGAGAAACGCGCGATTGTTGCTGCTATCGTCCCAGGCCAATCCGCCCGGATCGCAGCAATCCTTCCAAAAGGCGACCGCGTATTTAACCGATTCAAGAGTTTCCTTGCTGTCGAGCGCCACGGTTTTGCCGTCAGCCTCGACCTCCTTGCCGCCCCATGACCACAAAAACGGATACCAGAACCCGGGAGCGTCGCCAAAAGTGTGGCCGAGCGTCTGCCCAATCGGATGGCCGGCAGCCTTCAATTTCGTGCCGGCGTCGTGCCATTGGTCCCAAGTCGTCGGGAAGTTCGGAAAACCGGCTTCGGCGAGCCAGGATTTGCGATAGGCGACAAGCCCGCCGCCGACCGCCCACGGCACGCCGACCCATTTGCCCTTATACGTCGCGACGGTCTTGCAGATGTCGTAATAACCGCCCTGCGCTTTGCCGATGTCTTCGGCGACCTCGCTGACATCGGCGAGGCTATTGGCGTAGAGCTGCACCCAATTGTTGAGCGACAGTATGATGTCGGGCCCGTTCCCCGACTGGATCGAGGAGGTGACGCGCGCCTGAATGTCGTTGGCGTTGATCGTCTCGAACTGAACCTTAATACCGAGAGCTTTCTGCCCTTCGGGCAGAATCTTTTCGCGCAGCAGCTTGTCGGAGGCAGGCACAAAGTCCGACCAGCGCACCCAGTGCAGCGTTGTTCCCTGGGCATAGGCCGGGGCTCGTCCGGATGCCAGGATACCGGCAAGACCACCGGAAGCGGCCGCTGCGGCACCGGCGCCGGAAAGTTTTAACAGCCTCCGCCGGTCCATCCGAACCATATATCTTCCTCCCCAAACTCGGCCGATTGTACTTGCCAAAGTGCTGTTTAGAGGTAACCGCGCCGCCGCACAAGCCGGTTCGGCGGCAACCGGCTTGCCGCCGGCGGGCGGGTGCGTTAAGGGGTCGCCTTGAGGTAAATTACGATTTCGAACGGAGAGGCGAATGAGCGGCCCCAAAGGCATCACCGTCATCGGCATTTGCGGCAGCCTGCGCCAGGGCTCGTACAACATGGCGGCATTACGCACCGCGATCGAAATGAAACCGCCCGGAATGACGATCGAGATCGCCGACATCTCACAATTCCCGCTCTACAATGAGGATGTGCGAGCCGAGGGGTTCCCGCCGCCGGTCGAGACCCTGCGGCAACAGATCAAGGCCGCGGACGCGCTGCTGTTCGCGACGCCCGAATATAATTATTCGATGTCGGGCGTGCTGAAAAACGCGATCGACTGGGCCTCGCGCCCGCCGGATCAGCCCTTTGCCGGGAAGCCGGCGGCGATCATGGGCGCCGGCGCCGGGATGGCCGGGACCGCGCATGCGCAAGGCGATTTGCGGCGCGCATGCGTCTTTCTCGATGTCCATCCGATCAACAAGCCCGAGGTGCGGATCGGCCAGGCGCACACCAAATTCGACGCCAATGGCGGCCTGACCGACGAAGCCGCGCGCGGATTTATCCGCGACATGCTGGTCGCGCTCGAAAGCTGGACCCGGCAGATCAGCCGCAAGAGCTGATACCGGCCTGAATATTCAATGGGAGGGAAGCCATGGATCTCGACTTTGCCGGCAAAGTGGCGCTGATCACCGGCGCCGGAAATGGTATTGGCCGGGCAACTGCACTCACCTTTGCCAAAAGCGGCGCCAAGGTCGTGGTCGTCGATCGCGATGCGTCGGCCGGCGAGGCGACGGCGGGGATCATTCGTCAGCAAGGTGCGGAGGCTCGCTTTGTTGCCGCCGATGTCACTAAATCGGCCGAGGTGCAGAATTACGTCAAGGCAGCGTTGGACGCGTATGGCGCGATCGACTGCTTCTTCAACAATGCCGGCGTCGAGGGAAAATGGGCGCACACCGCCGAATACGATGAGGACATGTTCGACACGGTGATTGGCGTCAATGTCAAAGGCGTGTTCTTAGGCTTGCGCCATGTCCTCCCGGTGATGCTGCAGCAAAAGCGCGGCGCGATCGTCAATACGGCATCCGTTGCAGGGCTTGTGGCAACGCCGGGCATGCCGGCTTACGTCGCTTCCAAGCATGCGGTGATCGGCCTGACCAAGACCGCTGCCGGCGAAGTCGCGCGCCAGGGTATCCGCGTCAATGCGGTCTGCCCGGGCCCTGTCGATACCCGTATGATCCATTCGCTGGAGGCGCAGATCAACCCGGCCGACCCTGCAACCGTCAGCCGGCGCTATCAATCCTCGATCCCGCTCGGGCGTTATGTAACGCCGGACGAGATCGCCAACACCGTGCTGTTTCTGTGCTCGGATCTCGCCGCGGCCATCACCGGCGCGCAATACGTGATCGATGGCGGCCGCACCGCTACCGGCGGCGCCGTAACCCAGGCATTGCAAAGCTGAGCAGATGGGCGGTCTTGTTCTGGCGCCCGGCGTGGCGCGGCGGTATCGTCTACTCGCCAGTGGCAGCCGTACGGGCTGTTGCAAAGGGGGACCATGACCGACCTGCGCACCCTCGCGATCGATATCGGCGGCAGCGGCATCAAGGCCGTCCTGCTGGACGAAGCCGGGCAGATCGTCGGCGACCGGGAGCGCGTGCCGACCCCGCCCAAGCCGATCGCTCCGGACGTTCTGATGCAGGCGATCGATAAAGCAACAGCGCCGCTCGGCGAGTTTGACCGGGTCTCGGTCGGCTTTCCTGGTTATGTGCGCGATGGCCGCGTGGTCACCGCACCCAATCTCGGAAGCGAGACATTGGGCGGTTTTGACCTTCAGCAGGCCTTGAGCGACCGTTGGGGTAAGCCTGTTCGGGTGCTCAACGACGCTGATGTTCAGGGTTTCGGTGCGGTCTCGGGCCAGGGCATCGAAATGGTCCTCACTCTGGGGACGGGCGCCGGCACGGCGATATTTCGCGATGGCGAGATCATGCCCCATCTCGAACTTGCTCACCATCCGGTCAGCGGCGGGAAGACTTACGATGAATATATCGGTAATGCCGCCCGTCGGAAGAAAGGCAAAAAAGCCTGGAACAAAAGGGTTGCCAAAGTCATCGACATCCTGCGGGTCGTCGTGCGTTTCGATCATCTATATATCGGCGGCGGCAACGCGAAGGATCTTACCTTCGAGCTGCCGCATGACGTGACGATTGTGCCCAACACTGATGGATTGACCGGCGGGATCGCGTTGTGGCGGGCGATGCCGCCGCACAGCGCCGCCGGCACTGGAGCCTTTAGCGAACCGGGGGGTGAGACCACCCACCCACCGCTCGATCCCCCGACCGAGACCGATCACGCCGGCGACCCGCCCGCACAGTAGTTAATCCGACCTTCCTCAGCACATTAGCGAGGCGCCATATGCGGCACGCGGCCGCCTTCCGGACGATTTTGATAATCGCGGGCTTCACCCTCGCGGGCTGCGCCGCGGCGCCCGAGCAGGTTGCCCCGCGTCCGACACCGACTGGGGCGACATCGACCACCGCCCACATTCCGCCCTTTGCGCGCTGGCCCTACCAACAGTTCTCGCGCGAAGCGGCGGTGCAGATCGCGCTCGGCGAGTGGCGCGCCTTTCGCCAACCCATCGCCTACCCAAATGTTGAACCCCCGGAGGACGAGGAGCGCGTAGAAGGTCTGTGGCAGCGGGTTGGGCTTTATTGGTGGATCGCTCTCGACCCGAGTTGGCCGCAAAGCGGCTGGACTGGCATCCACGACCAGAACGGGCAAGTATTCCCGGCCGGTCGCGACGGCTACTATGCGTGGTCGGCGGCATTTATCGGCTACGTCATGCGGATGGCTGGCGCCGGCGCCAGCTTCCCTTATTCCGAGAACCATGCCGAGTACATAAATGCCGCTGCCACCCACCAGCCCGGCGTCGCTTTGCAAGCAATGCGGGTTGAGGCGTATGCGCCGCAGATCGGCGACCTGATCTGTCTATGGCGCGGGCGAAAGGTCACCTTCGACCAATTGCCGGCCGCCCGTTTTCCAGCTCATTGCGACATCGTCGTCGGCATCAAGCCGGGCCAGCTGTCGGTGATCGGTGGCAATGTCGACAACGCGGTGTCGATGAAATACGTGCCGATCGCTGCCGACGGGCGTCTCGCCGGTCCGGACGGGATCGTGATCGATCCTTATTACCACTGGTTTGTCGTGCTGAAGGTCCTCTATCGGCGCGACGGGACCCCGCCCCCGAGCAATGCGATTTCTGCGTTGCCGCCCGCCGACCGGCTTGCTCAGAGCCCGGCGGCGGCAACCTCGCGACCGCGGCCGGCGCTGATCATCGCCTCGGCCAGCCCGGGCTCGCGGTCGAGCGCCAGCCGGTAGAGCATCGATACCGAGGCAACCAGCTCACCGCTGCGGCCGAGCAGCGCATCGCCCATTTCGATGATGCGCAGATTGGGCCAGGCGCGCGGCCGTAATCGTATGACCTGACCCACGACGTCCTGCGCCGTCCTTGCGGGGTCGCACTGCGCCAACAGCAGGATCGCGGAAGCGGTCGAGCGCGAGACTCCGGCATGGCAGTGGACCAGCAAATGGGCTGTGCTCGAGTTCTTCGGCGGCTTCGTGCGCGGTTTCGCTCAGATTTCGGCCAAACGCCAGCAGCAATTCGACATCCCAGCGCTCCGGCGGGATCCAACCCGGCATCGGCTCGATGACGTCGTGGAAATTCAGTTTTAGCCGGCGATTGAGGTCAAAGTTGCGGATGGGGTCCGGATCCGGCCAGCCAGGATCGAGGATCGACAACACATGTGTGACCCCGGGCGCCTCGCAATGCCCGGCCAATTCCTCGAGCCCGCAAATGGTCAGCCTCAGCGGCGTCGGTGCAGCTTCTGTCACCTGTCCTCCTTCACCAATTATGTTCTACGGAACAGGTTGCCACAAGCTTGTGGCAGATTTGTGCCCGGTGTCATTGCAGACCCGAATTCATTCTGGATAAGTCGTAGTTCCAATCGCCGTCAAAAATTGACGCGCATGTGAACTCGCTTACACCGGCGCACGCGGTTTTCGCCAAGTCTTAAGGAGAAAGCGAATCGAGAGGACGTCATGGCAGCCGGTTTGCCGAGCCTCACCCATTTGGCTTGCGGAGTACTAATCGCTGTCTATGCTTGGGGGCGGTTTAACACGCCCCCAAGCAATCGTTCTTCGACCCGGCAGGCGCTGTATTGGTGGAGCGCCGCCGGCTACGTTCTAAGCGCGCTAGCGCTGTTCGTGGTGCTTTCCGTTTTGCTGAACGCGGGTCCGTGGCGTAGCCTCCTTCTGAGAAAAAGTGACACCCCATCGCTGCCGGCGCCGCTCATTGCAACATTGGCTCTGACGACTTTGCTCCCCTCGGTCCCGCTACTGAAGCGGCTCGACGAATGGTTTCTTTCGGTTTTTCTGGACTGGGCCGAGATTCCAGCTGAGGTCAAACGCCGTTCCGCAGCGATGCTGCCGAGCAGTTTTGCGATCAGCAGCGAGGACGTTGCCCGACTACGAGAAGCGTTTGGCGACGACTTTGGCGACAACCTCGTACGGCATTTTCGCGCACGGCGCGGAGAAGGATTAGAGCTTTCGCAATACCGATTGACGCGCGTGGCAAAGCTCTCCGATAGGATCCACCGGCTCGCCGGAGAGCCTCGATATGCACGGTTCTTTGCCGAAACCGATGCCGAACTCACCGAAATTGACCGAAGGGTGGCTGAATTTCTGCGCCGCTCGGCAAATTCTTTGACGCTAGCCGAGCGCGTGCACGAGCTTACTGACCGAGCGGCGTATGAGGAGTTGATGGAAGAGCGTCGAGAGACCTTTGCCCGCGATTGCCGGGAAATATTCATTGCATTGGCGCGATACCTCGCTCACGCGGTGCTGCGCTCCGAGTTCGAGCGAAAAGGAGATTGTCCGTAAACTCCGAGCAGCCGGATTTCTGGCTACCGAATCCGTCAGTGTTCCTCGATTTCCGATTTATAGCCTCACGGCTTTGGCTCTCGGCGTGTTTGCCTACCTTGTTCTGGCAATCCCATTTTTCGCCTCGATCATGAAAATGCCGCACCAGGTCAACGATATCGCAATGGCTGCCAAGGTCACTTCGGTGCGGCTGCTGACGGTGGCGTTAACCGTGTGGCTGGTGCAGCGTTACGCCTTCTTCCGTCGTTCGGCAGGCGAACCTCCGCGCTTTTTCGCTTACACCGTAAACGGGGCCGCTGCCGCTGCCGCGTCGGCTGCGATCTGTTTGTTTTTCCATTTGGACGATGCGGACGCTTTGAGCAGCCTCTATCAGCAGGACAGACCGCTTATCGCGCTAAGCTTTCTGCTGTGCACCGCGATTGCCTTATGTTGCGACGATTGGGTCGATGATGCCGAACCGCCGTTCTGGTGGCCGTTTGCCGAGGCGGTCGGATGCGCCATGGTAATGGCGTTTGGCATGGTGATGGTGGTGATCTACATGCCTGATGCGTTGCCGTTTTCGCCTGGCAGCCTTGAGGGGCTGCGCCTCGCTCTGCTAATTGCGATGCCCTCTGGGCTAGCTCTCGTGCTCGGGGGACTGGTACCGCACATTTATCGGTCTGCCCGTCACGCGGCAAGTGCCCGGCGAGACGAAGCCAACCAATCTTTTCCGGTGCCGGCATGAAGCCTTGCCGCGAGTAGCGACGCCTTGACCGAGGGGAACGGCGTCAGAGCACCAGGAGCAGCGGCCGACCGCAACCCATGGGGCATGGCTGCCGCGCCGGAGCGTGTCGCCGGCTGAGTAGAATTTCTCTTTCAGCGCGCCCACTACAATGGCCTGCGGTCGGTATGCTCGGCCAGCCGCGTTTCGATCGCGTCCCAAATCTTGGGCGCTATCGGGACCCCGTCGAGCCGCTCGATTTCCTGGATGCCGGTTGGCGAGGTGACGTTGATTTCGGTCATCCAGTCGCCGATCACGTCGATCCCCACAAAGACCAGCCCTTGCGCGCGCAAGGTCGGCCCGATCGCGGCGCAGATTTCCCGCTCGCGCGCCGTCAGCACGGTTTTGACCGCGCGGCCGCCGACATGAAGGTTGGCGCGCGCCTCGCCCTCGGGCGGCACCCGCAACACGCCGCCGACGGGCTCGCCGTCGACAAGGATGATGCGCTTGTCGCCCTGCCTGATCTCGGGCAGATAGCGCTGCACCATGACCGGCTCGCGCTGGATCAACTCGTACATTTCGAGGAGGGCGGTCAGGTTCTCGTCGCCTTGGCGCAGCCGAAACACTCCGGCGCCGCCATTGCCGAATAACGGCTTGAGAATGATGTCGCCGTGCTCCCTCCAGAACGCGCGAATTTCATCGCGGTCGCGGGTCAACAGGGTCGGCGGCATCAATTCCTTGAAACGCAGCACAAACAATTTCTCGGGAGCGTTGCGCACCGCGGCAGGATCATTGACCACGAGCGGTCCGTCTTCCGGCAGCAACTCGAGCAGATGGGTCGCGGTAATATACGCCATGTCGAATGGCGGGTCCTGGCGCATCAGAATGACGTCGACGCCGGCCAGATCGAGCTCCTCGAACGCACCAAAGCGGTGATGGTCACCGCTGCGGCGGAAGACTTCTAGCGGCCGGCCGCGCGCATAGAGCCGACCGTCGCGCAGGGTCAGCGCGTCCGGCAGATAGTGAAACAGCGCGTGGCCGCGGACCTGGGCCTCGAGTGCCAGGGCAAAGGTCGAAATCGGCATCGATGTTGATTGTGTCAATCGGGTCCATCTGGATCGCGACGACGAGACCCATGGCTGCACTCCTTCCGCGGCAGCGTTTTATCTGCTGGCAGCCGCCTATACCCTTAGTTGGCGTTCCCGCCGGGGAATGTGCTCGGGACGAAACCGGGGCCGCCGGCTAGCCATTTGATATCTCGGCCCGCGGGAGCAAGTCAGCGAGTGCGCGTAGCGGTACGGGCAACTCCTCGACCTGTGCGCCGCTGACCGGCGCATCGAGATCGCCATGTGCTATCGCGTTCCGTAGCTTTCCCGCGCGCCTAAACAAATCGGCTTCGCTCGGTGTAATCAAGCCCTTGGTGGCGAGCACCTCGACGAGCCTATCGGCCGGTTGAGCTCGCGAAAATTCTTCAGGGAGCAGCTTTCGGCCGATCGCTTCGAGTGTCGCCCAGGCCATCATGATTGCGGCCGTAGTGTGCCCGGAGTCGCTCAGTTCCGAAATCTCTTTGATTGCCTGCTCAATCGATTGGTGAGTGGGTTCGCTAATCCTCTTTTGACCAGTTGAGCTCGAAAGATAGTAAATCCTCAGTTCCCAATCAGGGTTCTGCGCGAATATCTCAGAAAGCCCTGTTATGTTCTTAGCGGTATCAGAGTCGCGTTTTACCTCAATGGCAATTTTTTTACCGGGACTCAAGGCAATAGCGTCTGGACGATATCTTCCCATAAAGGGGGGCAAAACCGACGACGACGGATGCACGATAACCGTAAATCCCTCGGCCTCGTAACGCGGTAGAAGGCTCTCGAGCAAAACTTGCTCTCGGATCTCTGTTGCACTCATCCTGCGAAATCCTCAAGAGGATCATTCGATAATCGAACGTAGAGCGCCGGTCTCGGCCGATTCAGCGCTTGGAGCAATGTCGCTGTGGGTGCCGAGAAGCTGACGATGCGCTCTGGCTCGAATTTCTGAACTACCAACCGCTTGACTTGGTGATCATCGAGATAAATGTGATGGGCCATCGCATCAAGGATCGGCTTCACGATATTGTCGATGTCGCCCGGCATTGGTGCCGGCGAAAAATAGTACAGCATCACGCTAACCGGCCCTCCGGTGGCGAAATGGCCTTCAGGAAGTACCCGTCGGCTAGCTTCGATGATGCGTGCCTGCCACTCTCGTATCGATTGCCGTCGGGATGCCTGCGCCGAGACCGGTGTCCCTTCGACGACAAACTCGAACGGAAATTCGATCTCGACGCTCATCCAACGAGAGCGAGCGCGGTCAGTTCAATTGCGCTCGGAGCTGCTGCAAAATCGCGGCGCCCTGGTGACGCGCCATGCCCTCGGGGGCGCGCACGATATATTGCTCGAAGGCGCTGGCGGCGGCGCGGATATTCCCGATTTGGCGATGCAATATTCCCGCTTCGCGCCACAAATCGATGTGGTCGGGGGCAAGCATCAGCATCGTCTCGACGATCTTGACCGCGGCGTCGTGGCGCTGCTGTTGCAACAGCCGCGATTTCAGATTGTTCTGGAGCCGCAGCAACACGTCCCGGTCCGAGACCGGAGCGTAATAGTCGGGTGTCAGCTCGGCCTCGGGGCCAACCACCGCCTTTAGCAATTCGCGCAATTCGGCGGCGCCGCAAATCTGCCCGTTGTGGAACGGGTCGAGAATCAGCCGCTCCGCTTGCTGCGACAGCCGAACAAGGAAATGGCCGGGAAAAGCGAGCCCGGCCGCCTCCCACCCCTGGGTCCGGGCGGCGTCGATAAACAGGATGCCGAGCACCACCGGCAGCCCTTTGCGGCGGTCGATGACGCGCATCAGATTGACGTTCTGGAGATCGTCGTAGGTCAGCTCGTCTCCCGAATAGCCATTCTTCAACAAGATGATCTCGTTCAGCGCGCGGGCGCGCTCGGCAAGATCACCAGCCGCGCCGGGGTGATTGGCGACGTCGCGGGCGATCAACTGCAGATGCTCGCGATAACGCGAAAAGTCGACGCGGCGGCGCTCGAATGACGCCAGCGCCAGCGCCGCCTCGGCAATCGGCAGCACGCGGCCGTCGGCAGCCCCGAGCCCGCGCAAAAACCGCTCGCAACTCTCGGGATCGGGGGTCTCGGGCGGCTCGATCATTTGCGTCATCGCTCTCTGGCCGACAAACAATGACAATATTTTTTCGCCTGGCCGAAAGTCCACCCCGATCAACGGCGGCATCTCTTACGCGCCGGACCTCAATCCTCGTTCCAGTCATGGACGCGACCAAGATTGCGGGCATAATGGCTTCAGCCTTTGGGTGCAACTCACATCGCCGCGGGGAGGCGCAGATGAAAAAAGTCGAAATCACCGATTACGGGACACCGGAAAACGTCGCCCGCTGCATCGAGGCGCCCGACGTCGGCGCTCCGGGCCAGGGCGAGGTCGTGTTCGATGTGCTGGCGTTTCCGATCAATCCGGCCGACCTCTCGTTCTGCCGCGGCAATTATCGGCTGCATCCGCCGCTGCCGGCGACACCCGGGGCGGAATGCGTCGGCCGCGTCACCGCCGTCGGGAGCGGGGTCGGCGACATTCGGGCGGGTGACCTCGTCATCAACATGCAGCGCGAGAATTGGGTCCAGCGCCGCCGCATCGCCGCCATAGATGCGATCCCATTGCCGGCGGGCCTTGATCTGAAGCAAGCGGCGATGCTGCGCATCAACCCGGCGACGGCGCAGTTGCTGCTCGAAGACCATGTTGCGCTGAAGCCGGGCGACTGGGTGATCCAGAATGTCGCCAACTCGGCGGTCGGCCGCCATCTGATCGTGATCGCCAAATCCAGAGGCGTGCATACGATCAATGTCGTGCGGCGCGACGATGTCGGGGATGAGCTAAAGGCGCTCGGCGCCGACGTCGTGTTAGCCGATGGGCCCGATCTGGCCGCGCGGGCGCGGCAAGCCGCGGGGGGTGCTGCGATCCGGCTCGGCATCGACGCGGTTTCGGGCGAAGCCTGCAAGCGCATCGCCGACAGCGTCGCCGATGATGGGGTGGTCGTCACTTACGGTTCGATGAGCGGCGCCGACCCGGTCATCAGCCGTGCCGCGTTGGGGCGAGGAATAAGCCTCAAGAGCTTCATGCTCGGCGACGGCCTCGCCAAGCGGACCCGCGAGCAGGTGCGGGCGCTCTACGCCGATCTCGCCGCCAAACTGCGCGACGGCGTCTTAAAGGCGCCGATCGACGCCGCCTACCCGATCGACGACATCAAAGCCGCACTCGCTCACGCCCAGCGCGGCGGCCGTCACGGCAAGGTGCTGGTCCTACCCAACGGCGCTATCTAACCCGCGCGACTCAACCTATCGGCGCATGATGCCGGCGGCGCCGCTGGGGTCGTAGCCGACCGCGACGCGGACATCGACGACGCAGATCTTGCCAGCGCGCACCGCGGCGACCGCTTCGGTTATCGCCGCGACAAGCTTTTTTGGGTCCTCGACCGGGCCGATGCCGACACAGCCCTGGCCGCGCGCCAGGGTGGCGAGATCAATGTCGGGGTCGCGGATCGACTGGCCGATCCAGCGATTTTCGACCGGTCGGCCGCGGTCGCGGGCGACCCGCTCCTGATGCAATTCGTCATTGAAGAACGAGCGGTTGTTGGCGATCACGACCAATAGTGGGATCGCGTTGTGAACCGCTGTCCACAGAGCCGTGACCCCCATCAGAAAATCGCCGTCGCCGAGGATCGCGACCGGCAATCGGGCGCTGCCGCTGTCCCGCAACGCCAGTGCCGCGCCGACCGCCATGCCCGGTCCCGAGCCGATGCCGCCGCCGCCATCGGTGCCGAGAAAATCGAGCGGATGCTGGAAATCCCACAGATGCTCGCCCCAGGATAGTGGCAGCCGGATCATCGTCGCCGGGGCGTCGCCCAGCGCCGCCTTTAAGGCGGTCGCCAGCATCGGCACCTCGATGACTTGCGCGGTCTCGAGCGCCGATAATGGGGGCGGCGAACGCCGGGCGCCGGGCGTCGGTAGCGATGGCGGGCTCGGCTTTAACTCCCTGACCGCTGCCAAGAGCGGCGGCAACGCGGCGTCCGGCTCCGCCAGCAGATAAAGATCGAGCGGCGGCAAGCCCTGGTAATCCATGCTCCAGCCATTGTGGACATACTGGTCGACCGAGATCTGGATCACCTTGCCGGCGGGCGGTCTGCCCTGGCAGGCCGTCTTCAAGGTGCCGGAGAGGTCGATCCAGTCGAGGCTCAGGATAACATCGGCGGTGCCGAGAAGCTCGGCGGCCTCGGAGCCGCCGGCGTGCAACGGATGGTCGGTCGGAAAGACGGCGCCCGACTTGCGGTCGGTCATGACCCGGGCGCCGATCGTCTCGGCGAGCGCCACCCGCCGGCTCCACGCCTCGGGATCCCGCGAGGCGCGGCCCATCATGATTACCGGCCGCTCGGCCCGGGCCAGCAACTCCGCCGCCTGATGCAGCAGCGCGCCGCCCGGCTCCGGCGAGATTGGTGGTGCGAACCTGGCGATGTCGGGCATTACCGGGACGGCATCGACTTCGTCCTCCTGCAGCGCGAGCTCGAAATTGAGGTAGACCGGCCCGCGCGGTGCGGTCTGCGCGATCATATTGGCGCGCAACACCGCCTCCTGGGCGGCGCCGATCGAGGACGGCTGATCGTCCCATTTGATAAAGTTGCGGATCAGCGCACCTTGGTCGCGCGCGGTGTGGATCCATTCGATCCACGGCCGCCGCCGAACCGCATCGAGCGCTCCGGTGGCGCCGAGCACGATCACCGGCGCCCGGTCGCACCAAGCGTTGAAGATCGCCATCGTCGCATGCATCAGCCCGACATTGGCGTGGACGATCGCCAGCATCGGCTTTCCGGTGACTTTGGCCCAGCCATGCGCCAAGGCCACCGCACTCTCCTCGTGCAGGCACAGCAGCATGCGCGGGCGGCTGTTGCCGAGATGATTGACGAGGCTGTCGTGCAAGCCGCGGTAGCTCGACCCCGGGTTCAACGCCACGTAGGGAATGTCGAGATGGCGGAGCGCGTCGGCGATCGCGTCGCTGCCCCACACCCGGTTCGAGGGTGCGCTCGGCACCGGTTGGTCGATTTCCTTCGCTCCGCCTACTCTAGACGGCATTTCTGACGAAATCGCCACGCTCGCCTCCCTTTCCCAGCGTTGTCGCGGGATTACGCCCCATTCCAGAGAAACGAACAAGATCGCCGTGGCCGCTCGGCGGCGGTCCGTCACGCGGTTACCGCCGCAGGGTGACGAAAATGCCGCCGACAATCAGGGCAATGCTGACGACGACATCGCCGGTGAGCGTCCCGCCGAAAATCAACAGTGACAGCACGAAGCCGCCGATCGGGGTCAATGTCACCACTTGTCCCGCGGTCGCGGCCGGCATCATCGACAAGACCCGGGCCCACAGAAAATAGCCAAGTGCCGTCGTGACCAGGCTGTTATAGGCGATGATCGCGATCAGGCCAGGTGACCATCGCACCGGTCCGTGGGCAGCGGCAACCAGCGCGATCAACCCTACCGGCAGGGCGCTGACCGCGAGCTGCCAGAAAGTCTGGACCCAAAATGACGAACGCCAGACACGCCTCCGGTAAAGGCAGGAGCCCGCTGCCCAGGCGATCGCGGCGGCCAACAAAAAGCCGTTTCCGGTCAGAACCCGGCTATCTCCCCAATCGACCAGCCGCGGGTTCATAAACAGCAGGAGCCCGGCAAACCCGATCGCCGCGCCTATAAGCTGGTTACGGCCGAGCGGCTCCGGCCAGAACAACCACCCGATCGGGATCGCCCAGAGCGGCATGGTATAGGCGAGCACGATCGCGCGCCCGGCGGGCAACATTGCCAGCCCGATGATGCTGAAGATCAGAAACCCGGCGACCTGAAGCGCTCCGACCCAGAACAGGCCCCACCGCTCGCCTTGCGCCGGCAATAGCGGCTGGCCCGTCGCGACGAGCAGCGGCGCGATCAACGTGAGGCTGCCGATCAGCCGGAACAGCACAAACAGCAGTGGCGGTACTTGGCCGAGCGCCAGCTTCATCAACGGCCAATTCGCCGCCCAACTGAGAATAATCACCGCGAGAAAAAGATAGGCAATCGGTGGTGGCGCCTGCGGGCGCGAAACGGGATTGTCGCCGTCCATGGTTAGGTCGCTGGATTGCGGCAATCAAAACCCTAATCAGGATCAGCTGGAAGGCGGCGGCGGGCGGAGACACTCAACGGGATCGCGGCTGTCGGGGCGGTCCGGTCGGCGGTGACACCGGCGAGCTTAGGGCGGGCCGGCAAAGGCGTGGTCCGTACCTTATTTGCCCGCGCACGTCGAGGAGATGACCAAGACCTCGCGCACTTAACCGCAAAGGCAAGGACCCGTTTTCGTCAAGGTGCGTGTCTGGAATTTGAGCGCGGCCAGCCTCTCTCACCAAGGAAAGAGGCCAGCAACGCTATCCTACTTGTGTTCGTTCAGCCTTGTGTTCGCTCAGCGGTTGGCGCCGTTCTCGGTATTCGACGATCCGCCGTTCCAATTGTTCGAGCCGCCATTCGTGCTCGACGATTGATTGTTCCAGGTCCCCGGGCTGGTGGAACTGCCGGTCTGCTCGATGACGCCGGTCAGTTCGTCGGGGCGCAATAGCATGACGATGCGCGAGCCATCCGGCGCCATTGCATGGATCACAAAGGCCTCGGGGGTGACGCGAACGTCCCTGAAGCCGGATTGCTGAAGCGATTGACGGATCTGATCGCGCGTATTGGTGGTTACGCCCGCACCTTTCTGCCAATTATTAGAATTGCTGTTCGAGCCATACTGCTGGTTCTGGTTGTAGCCCGTCATGCCGCTGTTCGAATAGTTGCCGCTCTGCTGGTTGTAGCGGCCGGTCATGGGATTTGTGGAATAGGTTGTGTTACCGTTCTGGTCGGTGTTGGTGCCGGTCATCGACCCGGTCTGGGCAAAAGCCGGCGCCGCCAGCAAAACCAGCGATGCGGCGATTGTAAATGCAGGAATCCGCATGTCATGCTCCTTCAAAGGTTAGTGACATTCGTTAAACGCCGGCCCACGAAAATAGTTACTGCGACACGAGAATTCCCAACATCTGATTTTATCAATAACCTAGGTTTGTAATCTACCTGCAGCACTTGCGTTAAGATTTAAGATGTATTGTCATTGCTCGCGTTTTGATTTTTAACAGCCAGCGGCTTCGGAGAGCGCCCCGCGGTGTTGGGGAATCGCCGCCGTGGCGGCAGCGGCTATCGCAGACACGGTATGTTCGGCTTATCGGCGAACCGCGGCTATCATCG
The DNA here is from genome assembly GCA_963777435.1 of uncultured Alphaproteobacteria bacterium. GTDB lineage: Bacteria > Pseudomonadota > Alphaproteobacteria > ATCC43930 > CGMCC-115725 > AP-15. The sequence goes on along the minus strand of CAVZQT010000001.1, from coordinate 182,616 downwards.
CGCCTGAGCCGACCCGCTATGGCATCGCAGGAGACTGCGAGTAATCCCGACGAAACGGCAACGGTCGAGACGACCAAGAGCGAGGCACAGCGTTGCTAAGCGCTGGGCGAAAATCGCCCGCTGCGGCTACCATCGAGGGCGAATGGGTCTGATCGAGACAAGCGCCGCGCTCGGCCTCTGCCTGCTGATACTCGCCACCGCGATCGTCCTTGACCGTCGTCCCTATCAGCCGGGCAAGCGCAATTTCATCATGCTAATGATCGTGGCACTCGCGGCGAGCCTGATCCTCGCCCGCCATCTGCTGACCCTCCTGCTGTAGCGGCCACAACCGCAGGACGGTCAGGCCGAGTGCCACCAAACCGGCGCGGCGGGCGTCCCGTGCAGCAATGGCCTCAATCCGAGAAGTTCCTCCGCCGTACGATCGGCCGGCATCGTTGCCGAGACGTACGCAACCGCCTACAATTCCGCTCGACCATCTGACAGCAAAAAGCGAGACCCGGATGCCGACCGCAACCATCGATCAAGAAACTAAACACCTTTACGCCGAGTTGGAGGACCGGCTTCTCGCACGCGATCAGATCGGCGGTAGTCAAATCTATTATAAACTGTTGCAGCGCGGCCGGCCGCTGCCGGAAATCATGGCCGAGGCGGTGCGCATCCATGCGCCCTTTACTCATGTGCCATACCATCAGCGCATCGACGATGGCTTTCCGAATTTCGTCAACAATGATCATTGCCTGCTGTCGGCCCGCGCCGCGGTCAATCTGCAAACAATGCTGCCGGAAAAACTCGCGGCGCTGCCATTGGCGCAGACGATCTGGTACATCCCGTCGGGGCTCGACATCTGGAACCAGAAGATCCTGAAGGCGCCGGGCCATTACGCGACCCGCGGTTACAAAATGCCGAATACTACCCCTCCGGCACCGGTCGTTTATTGGCCGGATCAGGAGCCGTTGAACGAAACCGGTCCGCTCGCCGAGCGCCTCAACAATTGGCTCACTCTGGTCGAGCGCGGCGAGGTCATCGACGCCTACCGCGTCTTTCTCGGATTGATGGAAGAGAGCGGGCATCGCCGCGATGTGCTGGCCCAACTGGTCTTTGCCGGGCTGATCGATGTGCAAGACCGGATGCTCTACAATCGGTCGTACACCACCGGTCACAAAGCGTATCGCGCCCGCTCGGTGGTCGAGCTTGGCAATGCGATCGGCTGGGATAACGCGCACAATGTGATCTATGCCGGCGCTCTCGACATCGCGGTCGGGCCGCGCTGGCACTCGGTTTACGAGATGGCGTGCAATGTCATTACGATGTTTATCGAGGGCGCCGAGGTTCATGCGGTGCCGCAAGGCGGCACGACCGAGCGCGAACGCGCGCTGTTGACCAATACCGGGCCGCTCGGCGAATCCGACACCGAAGAGCTTGTTGACGCGCTGATCCGCCAGCACGAACCGGCTTACATCGAGAAGATCAGCAAGCTGTTATTGGCCGGGGCATCGCCGCGGCGGATTGTCGATGCAATTCAATTGGCGGCGGCGCAAGTCGTCCTCGAAACCGACGGCCCCAATTCCTTTTCGATGCCGCAGCACACCTACGAGTATTGCAACACGCTCGGCTGGTTTTACGATAATTTCGAACACCCGCAGCGACTGAAACTGCTCTATGTGGCGGGATCGATGGTCAACCAGGCGGCTTGGAACCAGAAACATATGGGCTGGACCAAAACCGAGTCGGCCGCCGCCCCCGGCAATGCCGAGCGGATGACCGGCGCCCAGATCATTGGCCGGCTTGCAGAAGCGATGGCCGCTTTCGACCCGGCACAGTCAGTCGCCTGGACCAAGGCCTATCTCGCCAGCAACGCCGATCGCATGCCACTGGTTCAGCGGTTGGCATTGATGGCGTCGCGCTTTGGCAACGACCCGCACAACCAGGAAATCCCGCAATGCCTGTTGCAGGATTACGGCAAAAACCAATGCGCCGACCGTGACCGCCTATTGCTCGCCTGCGCCCATATTTCGGCGGGTCACCGCAAATATGGCGACACGTTCGAGGCCGCTCGCCGCTTTGGCGACGCGATGGGGCTTTCCGAACTGCACTGAGAGTTTGACAGCAGTTCGGCTCAGCCGCGCAGATCAATCCAGTAGGAGGGGTCTAACATAGCTCGGTTTTCCGAAGAGGCGCGGCAGCGGACCGAGGCTTTGCGCGCGGCTATCCACCAGCTGCCGTTCAACACCGAGCTTGCCGCCGGGTCGTTGCGGCGGGAGCGCTTCCAACATTACGTCACCCAGGACGCGCTGTATCTGGGCCAGTTCTCACGGGCATTGGCGCTGGCGGCGGCAAGAGCGCCGGATAGCGAGACATTGCAGGCTTTCGCCCAGTCGGCGATCAATGCGGTGGCCGTCGAACGCAGCCTGCACGAGCATTATCTGCGCGCCTTCGGCATCGATCCGGCGGCGTTGGCCGATGCCGAGCCGGCTCCCGATTGCCTCGCCTATACCAATTTCCTGCTCGCGACCGCTTATCACGACCCGTGGGAGGTGCTGGTCGCGGCGTTGCTGCCGTGCTTCTGGATCTATTGGGATGTCGGCTGCGCAATTGCTGGTACCGCCGCGCCCGACAACCCTTACCACGCCTGGATCGACACTTATGCCGATCCTCGCTTTGGCGAGGCGGTGCAGGCGGTCATCGCCGCCGCCGATCGCGCCGCATCGGCTGCGAGCGATCGCGTGCGCGAGCAAATGCTCGCCGCCTTCACCCGTGCGACGCAATACGAGTGGCTGTTCTGGGACGGCGCCTATCAGCGCCGTGGTTGGCCGTCGAACGGTTGACGCCGCGTCGCACCGCTTTCCTGTCACGCTTACTCGGCCGTTGGGTTGCACCTATCCGTCCCGGCGGCTAGGTTACCGGCCTGACTGCACACGATACGATGTGCGGGAGGGGTGGCCGAGCGGTTGAAGGCGCACGCCTGGAAAGTGTGTAGACGGTGATGAATTGTCTCGCGGGTTCGAATCCCGCCCCCTCCGCCACCGTGCCGTAAGCCTCTGAATTAAATATAAACGATTGGATTTTATGCAGTTTTCCTTCCGATTGGTACACCAAAATGGTACACCGACGGAGTGGAAGACGTGCCCCGAGACCCTCGCCTCCAGAAGCGCGGCTCACGTTACTTCTTGCGCGTGAAGGGCCCAACCGAACTCCGCTTGGCAGTAGGTAAGAGCGAGATCCGTAAGGCTCTTCGGACCTCCGACCCGAGAGAAGCGGTGAAGCGCGTTCGGCAGGCGTCCGCGGAGACCGACGCGATGTTCCAAGCGCTAAGAGGGACGGCCGCGCCGCGTCAAGCGACCGTTGCTCCTGCTTCTGCGGTCGATTTGGAGCGTGTAGTACGGCAAGAATTCTACGACCTCCTAACGGCACGCCTACATGGCTACCGCGAGACAGACGACTAGAAAGCTGAAGAGATCGTAGACACGCTTAGAGAAGATGAAGCGATTCTGAAGTTGTGGCCTGAATGAATTAACACAAAAATCATTTGTGCCGTGAACATAAAGGCGAACCTCACGCTGAACGTCTCCTTCTGTGCCGGCGGCAGGACAGCGGTTGCGCCCTTTCTCATCCACATGCTCCTGTTCTCCGGCTTCGCTACCGATCCACGTCCGGCACTTCTCGCAGTACCGAAAGCCCTGCTCGTCGGCTGCGCGGGTGCCATTATTAAGCAGCAGCAATTCACCGTGATGGGCGTAGGAGACGCGGGCCGCTAAATCATCACCGCACCGGAGGCTGCCTGAGCGGGCATGTGCTCCCAGCCGGTAATATGGCCGAATATCGAAGCCGCGCCGTTGACGCTCTTCCTCGTCGGCGGAGATTTCGACCGGCACGCCGCGCGACAGCGTCAGGCAAGTCAAGCAGCCGCGTTAAGGCTTGCGTCGCGACAAGATCCGTCCCGTATGCCGGACAGGCGCTTGCTTGGGCGACTTGATCGTTGAGAAAAAAGTTTCCGCAAACGCAGCCCTTTAGCTGACTCCATTGGTGGGCCTGCCCACGGGTGCGGGGTTGCGCCCGGACTACGCGGTATCGGGTACGGCGGTAGTAGATCGTATTGAGTGGGACGAACTCCCGTATTGCCAATGATGGAGCGCGCGCGATGCTTTCCCTGCGATCTGTAAAGTAAGCGTTCGACGCCCGCCTTAGAAAAGCGTCGTTGGGTAGGAAACGGCGGCTACCCAGATAACGGTAGGTGTAAAAATCGCCCGCTCCCTCCCGCATGTCGTTGAGGCGGGCCTGTATGGCATCACTACGAATTTTGTCTTCGCGTGAGAGACCATTATGTCTGCCGAGCGCATTGATGACTGCGAGTTCTTCCTGCAATCGCGTGTATTCGTCGCGAAAATCGTCGAATGCGTGATCGAAATTTTCTGCAAAGCAATCAACCAGAATCTCGAGATCCTGCCGGGTCACACCGACCGTTTTGAGTTCTGCACCAAACGCGCTTTGCACAGCACTGGTGATCGACGCACGCGCGTCGGCGACTTTTCGCGTCAATTCCTCCCGATAATCCTTGATCAGATACGGCACTTCGACAAACAAGTCTTTCTGGGCCGCGAGATCGTCGAGCCCATCGTAGGTCACGCCGAGAAGGCCAACCATCTCCAAGCTCGGCTGCACACGTCGCGGCCTGCCGATGATCTCCACGGCGACGGCAAAAGCGAGATAGCTCTTGTATGCGTTCTCCACGTCGCGGGAGGCCCTTCCGATCCTCACCCGCATGGCAGCAGAGTAGGGAGGGAGTGTTCCGGCCTCCTGCATTGCCTCGAAGGCGATATTACCAGATGGGCACATCAGGAGTGGGGCTTGCACCTGTGCCATCTCACGACTGCTGTTATGACCGCAGGCGTTCCCAATTCGAGCACAGACTGTGCACACGTTAACGTTGGCCGGGACAGCGCCCTCCATTCCCTTGCGTGGACGCCCGCTTTTGGTCAGTGCTGTTTCGTCGGGGGGAACGCTTTCGTCATCCCAAGGCTCGGGAAACAGATAGACGGCGAGCCATCGTCTTCGCCTGCCCGAAAATCTCTAGGAATGTATGTCGCTCCATCCCGCATTTGCATCAATGACGCGGTAACACACTCCTGGCCGCAGGCCGCGCAAAAAATCAGCCGGAACGCTGGTACATCCTCAGCGGCACATTCCGTGCCGGTAATGCCACCGTTGGCCGAAAGGTGAAAAGGACCGAGACAGGCCTTTGTAATGCAGGGCGGATCAAGCGCTGTGGCGACGGCTGAGGATCATTTCCGGCAAGCGCTCGACTGGGCGTGCCGGCAAGGTGCGTTATCCTAGGAACTGCGCGCGGCCACGAGCCTTCCGGCTGCTCCGCGAGCAGAGCCGCTCCACCGATGCTTATGCGCTCCTCCACCCGGTCTACGACCGGTTCACCGAGGGCTTCGATACGGCTGACCTGAAGGCGGCAAAGGTTCTTCTCGATAGCCTCCAATAGGGAGGGTCATCGCGCTGCGGCTTGCCATCCGCGCAGCACCGCAAGAATCGCCCATTGGCGGGGCGGCGCCCCTACCACGACGGTGCAGGTCATGCCCGAGCTGACCAGCACGCCCTTGGGCACATGATCAATACGGACGCGCACCGGTATGCGCTGGGCGAGCCGAACCCACTCAAATGTCGGATTGGCGTTGACCAGGAGTTCGGGACCGGTGGGGTTGTCGCGATCGGTAATGCCGCGGGCGATGCTCTGAACGTGACCACGCAGCCGCGGAGCACCGCCCAACAGGTATATATCCGCGTCTTCACCCCGCTTGATGACCGGGATCTTGGTTTCCTCGAATAGCCCGTAACTCGGTAGGAGTTGCTGTCGATCAATGCCATGACCTTGGTGCCGACCGAGGCGTATTGGCCAATAACGAGGGTCAGGTTGGTAACAAACCCATTGACTGGTCCCCGCACCACGGTGCGGTCGAGGTTGAGCTGGGCGGTCGAGCGGTCCGCGACCGCCTGCTGGTAGGTGGCCGCAGCTGAGGCCGCAGCAAATATCGCAGTCTCGCGCGCCATCGGAGGAGATCGCGATCTCCGTCAGTTTGGCGCGCCGCGCGGCCCGCTGGGCCGCATTTTCCATATCGGCTTTACGGGCGGCGACGGTCGCGTCGGCCTGGGCGAGGGCCCGGGTATAGCGGGCCTGATCGATGACCATCAGAGTATCGCCTTTGTGGACAAACTGGTTGTCCTTGACCCGGAGCTCGTTGACATAGCCGGCTACGTCCGGCGCGATACTCACGACGTCGGCCTGGACCCGGGCGTCGCGCGCCCATGGCGAAAACAAGTAGTAATCCCAGAGTTCATATCCGCCAGCGCAGGCGGCAGCGGCGAGTCCAAGGGTCAGCAACACGCGTGCGGTGGTTCTCATCGGGGCGTCCCTCAGGGCCCTGTCAACAGGACAAGCCCAGTAAAGAGGCAGGCAAAAATAGCGAGCCGAACCAATGGCGCATACCAGACAAGGCGATAGAAGCCGAGGGGCGGTAAAAGCCGATCGACGACCAGGAACAGCACGACGGCGGCAAGAAAATAAAGCAGCAGTGAGGGCGCGAGCCCGCCGAAAAGATTGATTTCACGCAGCGTCGGAATGTACTCGCCTTCGCCTTTCGCCGGAGAGCAAAATGCCGCCGGCCTCGAGCTCGTCACCGATCGTGACGAAGGCAGCGATCTTGCGCGCCGCGGACTGCGCCTGCGCGGCGCCGATCAAGTCCTCGCGCAGTTCTGCAAGGGTTCGCACGGCAGCTTCCTGAGCCGTGCGTCGAGCGCGATCGAGCCACTGCGCCCGCAGATTACCGGCAAGCTCGGCGATCTCGAGTTCGGCTGTGGCAGACGAGGCCCGGTCGTTCCTTATCCGGATCAGTTCGCGGCCGACGCCAAACAGGGCGATGGCGGCCTCGAGTGCTGCAATGTCATCGGGCTTATCCGAGCGGAGTTGGCTTTGCTGCTGACCAAGAGCCTCGGTCATCGTGGTCTCGAATTCGATGAGCCCGATGCGCCGGCGCTGCGACGCGATCCTCGCCACCGCCTTGCGAGCGGTGCGGACAAAACGGCGGCGCGCGGCTTACGGTGTCGTCGGCGCCACGATCGCCCACAGCACCATGGTAGTCGCTGCGGCGACCACGGCTGCAATCGAGGTGTTAACGACGCACACCGGGTCGTAAACCATTCGGTTCAGGAACCCGCCAACCGAAGCGAACAGCAGCGCGGACAGGTACCCGATCAGCATGGTTTTTTATGCGCCATCAGAAAGGCGCATAAAACAACATAGGCGCCACGGCGAGGGCGAACATCCCGAACCCGTCGACCAGGGGCAGCAGTACTTCGACAATAATGAAGGCAGGTATGGTCGCGAGGGCGAAGATCAGGGTGGCACCGACCGCGATCGGCACGGCAGGCGCCATCGTCGCGAGCCGTGTGGTCCCCACGGCAGCAACAATTGCCGCAGTTGATCCGTACGCCCAATTGCTCAGGATCCAGAGGCTGCTGACGAGGAAGACCGCAAGGGCGGCACGCAGTCCGGTCCACAGCGCCCCAGCGGGTCGTTGGAGTGGGCGAAGCCGATCCGCCGCGGGCCGGTTTCTTGCCCGAAACGAAGACTTCGTAAGCCTCAGCATAGGCGGCCAGAGCCGCGAAAAACTCGCGGGGCCCGCCGATAACCGTAACCCGCCTGATTACCTCCTCATCCGGCGAGGGCCGATCTTGGCATACTTGCCGGACAAATGGAAGGCGCGCGCGTGCTCGAACGAGACCTCGGCTGAGTCCCGGCAGCATCGATTGTGCCGGCACCCCAGGATTGGATCGCGGCAGTGGCTTCGTCAATGACCTTGTCGATCCCGGTGATGTACGGAGATTTGTGTCAGTCGAATGAGAGGGGGTACTCCGCCGAGTGCTGACTTCCGCAAGCAGGAGCACCCCCAATGCCACCGTCTGTGACGATCCGCAGCTTACCGAGGGCGTTTGAGTTGGTGAAGGGCATGCAAGCGCAGGGACTGGAGTGGGGCGCCGGGTATCGGTCGCTGGGCCGGCAGGCGCTTGCCGGGATTCTCCGGGAGCAAATGGGCCATGCGATCGAGGACCATCTCGATCGGATGGCCGCGCTCGACCTGGCCGACCGGCGCAATGGCTGTTATCGGCGCCATCTGCTGACCGAGCTCGGCGACATCGAGCTGGCGGTGCCGCGTACCCGGCGGTTCACGCCGATAGCCGTGGTGCGCGCCTATGCCCGACGGCCCGAGCAAGTCGATCGCATGATCCTGTCGTGCTTTGTCCTCGGACTGTCGGTGCGCAAAGTCAGCGAAGCATTGCTGCCGATCCTCGGGCGGCCGATCAGCCCGGCCACCGTGAGCCTGGTTGCCAAGCAGCTCGATGCGGTCGTGGCCGCCTTTCATGCCCGGCCGCTCAAGGACCGCTACCGGGTGCTGATGCTTGATGGCGTCGTGCTGGCGCGCAAGACCGGCGCTGGCGCGATCCGGCGGCCGGTGCTGGTCGCCCTCGGCCTGCGCCCCGACGGCAAGAAGGAGGTTATCGACTTCCGCCTGGCACAGAGCGAGAGCGGCGCCGAATGGGAGCGCTTTCTCGGCGACCTGATCCGCCGCGGCCTCACCGGCGACTCGCTCGAGATGATCTGCGTCGATGGCGGTAGCGGTCTGTTGGCGGCCCTGCCCACCGCTTATCCAAGGGTCCCGGTGCAGCGCTGCTGGGCGCACAAAATCCGCAATGTCCTCAATAAGGTGCGGGTTGCCGACCAGCCGGCGGTCAAGGCCGATCTGCATGCCATCATGAAGGCTAAGACCGTGCCTCAGGCTCGATCCGCCGCCCGGCGTTTTGCCGACCGCTGGCAAGTGGACTATCCCAAAGCGGTCGCCTGCCTGCGCGACGATCTCGACGAGCTGTTGACCTGCTGGTGCTACAAATCCTTGGCCGAGCGCAAGCGGGTCAGGACCACCAATGCAATCGAACGCCGTTTCCGCGAAGTTCGCCGGCGAACCAGGCCAATGGGCGTCTTCTCCGACCGAACCTCGATGGATCGCATCCTCTTCGCCGTGTTCAACCACGAAAACCAAAACCAAGGCGTCAGCACCCCTCTCCTGCTGACACAAACCTTTTGACGTCACCGTCGATCCCCACTGCGGTCGACGCACCGGTATGGCCGAGCACGTCGAGCATTCGCTGGAGGAGCTGCGCCGTGCCGACGGCATTGATCAACGCCGCGTCGAGGAGCCGAAGGGAGTTGCTACGGTCGCGGATCTCACGATCCTCAAAGATCGCCGAAGCGCGCAAATTTCCGATTTCTATTAACTGAGGCAACGTTCCGGAGAGCGGCACGACCTGGACAAGGCCCTTGAGGCTGCGGGGCATTCCTGCCGTGCGCCCCGAATTTAGCGTCAGATGCGGCTACAAACTGGGCGTTTGCGGACGGCGTTTTTCGGATACCTGCCGGACATGGAGATTCGGCTCCGTCGTTTGCTTTCGGAGCCGAATTTCAAGTCTCTGATTAAGACGGAAAGTGGTTGCGGGGGCTGGATCTGGACTTTGTGACATTTTTAACGCGCAGGGGCTAGAGCCAACAACTTCAGCCCATTAGGGATTGATATCCTCGCCCACGCATGTTCGGGTGGGTCGATTCTAGAGGCTCTGGATGAGGCGACGCACCTCATGCAGATCGCAAGCGACGAAGGCGCAGAGCCCCCGCATCTCCTCCGTAGGTTCGAGAAGGTCGGGGACCATTATCGTCGTCATCCCGGCTGACGACGCGGATCGGACCCCGTTGTGCGAATCCTCCAGAGCCCAGCACAGGGCAGGCTCAACGCCGAGCAGCTCAGCAGCTTTCAGGAATGGATCGGGCGCGGGCTTGCTTGCCGCGTAATCCCCGTGACCGACAATCGTTTGGAAGCGACCGGCTAAGTCATGAGCCGTCAGATGGTGGTGCACCCTGTGGTGAGGCGAGGACGTGGCGATAGCACGAGGGAGCCGCAAGTCGTCCAACGTATCCAGCAACTCGATCACCCCCGGCTTCAGGAACTGACGATCCGACGACAGCGCTTCGAAATGGCGCACCCAGGCGGTTATGAATTCGTCAACCGGGAAAGTTGCGCCGAAATGGTCGAGTAGGATGGCTCGGGTCTGCTCCCAGGTACGACCAATCGTCTGGCCAAAAATGCCCGAGGACATGTCGTGCCCTCCCTCGGTCGCCGCCATAAGGATTGCCCCTTGATAGAGCGCCTCGGTATCGAAAAGGAGACCGTCCATGTCGAAGATGACGGCAGCAGGTATGCGGGAGAGCTTCACATCGACACGTTGGTAGTGCTGTCTGTTCATGTCTCGATAGCCCAAACGGTCGGCATGGGTGGCGATCGTCTTCGCCGGCACAAAATTTAGGTCGCGCTCGACGCAGACCCGAGACCGCCGCGCAAGGAGGTCTGCAAAGGATGGGTGAAGGGACTTTCGTCGGAACGCGTGGCAACGACAAGGTTGCGCCGTCAGCAGTCATCCGGGGGTCAGCGATGACGACCTGCTGCGGGCGATGCGTACGCCACCCACTCCGAACTCGCGGAGCATCTGTGAGACTTCGGCTTCGGCCGCGTCGCCGGCCTCGGGGCCGATCACGATTTCATGAAGGGCGCCCGGCGCACGGACCCGAAAAGGGTGCGCGACGTAGGGGACGCGCTCCGCCGCGCCCTTACGGTACCGCACATACGACGCGAGGTTTCCCGTCTGGCCCATCACGATCAGCCGGATTTCGCGCTCGCTCGCCCACAGAGCATGCTCTTTCGATGTAATGCAGTTCCAGATTAGGGGCGACGCGATCAGCTCCTTCGCCAGCCGGTCCATGAAAGGAAGCCCACTTGCCTTATCGGCCATAATGTCTGGGTGCTGCTCGGCGGCGGTCAGCAAGCTCGCTGCGGCTGCCCGGATCGCCAAGTCGTGTCTGGCGAAGATTGCTGCCCGGTGGTAAAACACCGGGCCGACAAACGACATCTCATGCGGTTGTAACCCCGTAGCGTCAACGATGCCGAACATCGAGGGGGAAAAGCCAATGGCGACCCCTCGACCCTGATCCCCATATCTCTCCCATTGCCCAGAATCGTCACGCTGAGCCGTAAAGCTGGCCGTGTAGAAATCGAGATTGCCGCCGAAGTTCCTGATATCCAAAAGACCGTCGACACATTGGCAGAACAGCCGCACGCGCCCGTCTGCCTGGGTCGCCAAACGGGCCAGCGCTTCCTTTGCGACCTCAACCCCATGCGACAGCTCGCTCTCGTCGTTCATATGTCGGTAGTCGGTGCACCATACCGACTCGCTCCCGATGATGCCGCGGAAAGCGTTCAGGCCAGTGTAGTGATAGAGCGGCACCGAGACCTGGACGCGGCTCTGTTCGGTCTCGACATGGGCTCTCTCCCAACAGCAATACTCGTCGATAGCAGGCTGAAGTTCGGCAGGGATGGGGCCGTAGATGAGCGCCTGAATTTCGCTAATGCTGGTCATACGGGATGATCTTCGTAACCGCCCCGATGTTGGGTGCCCTCTATTTGGGATTGCCCGACCGGCTTCGCGAGTCACGCGAAGCCGAGGCCCGGGATGGGGCCTAAAGACCGGTTCCTGCCCGGAGGCTGGGCGGCGGCTGTGGGCTCGGTTAAGAGACATTTGCTGGATCGCGCGGCAACGTGGAAGATGCGCCGCAGGACTGGCATCGAGCCGCGAGGTTCTACCCCTGAGCCGACGTTCATTTATCGACCTAGCGAGTAGTCAGGTCGAATTGGGAGCGGACATTCGTACCGGGTTTCGGCACGATAACAGCAAGTTTTAATGGCTCGAATGCGATGGACGCGATCGCCAATATTACCGCAGCCGTCTTTGCCGCTTACCTGAAATGTCCTACCAAAGCGTATCTCACGGCGCACGGCGAGAATCCGTCAGATACTTTCTGTGCCGACACGCGCGAACGCATCTCGGCTGCGTATAAAGTCAGGGCTAGCCGGGGTGTCGGAGCGGGGGTTTGTCACGATTTCTTACGACCGAGCGGCGATCGCCCCCGTGCGGTGGCCACCCTATTCGTCGACTGTGAGACCGCATTCTTCGCTTGCGACCGGCCCGCGTCAGCAAGGATTGGTCGCCAGGCTCGGAAATCTGAGCGCCAATGCGACTTTGTCCCGATCCTCTATTCCGCCTGGGAGAAAAGCGACCAGTCTGACGATCTTCTCGTGTGCCTCGGTGCCTTAGCGATAGGGCAGGCGACCGCTGGCGGAATTCCGCCGAGTGGAAAAGTCATTTACGGCGAAAGTCACCGCGGCAAGACCGTCAGGATTGCCGACCATCTCGCGAAAACGCGACAGATCATCGACGCAATCGCGTCGATCTGCCAGGCCAGGGAACCACCCCCGCTCATCCTGAACAAGCATTGCCCAGCGTGTGATTTCCAATTGCGGTGTCGTGCCCTCGCAATCGAACGGGACGACCTCAGCCTACTTGCAGCAATGACCGCGAAAGAACGGATCAAATGCGAGGAGAAAGGCATTTCGACGATAACGCAGCTTTCCTACGGCTACCGTCCCCGGCGACGGCGGCGCATCAAGCCTGCGCCCCCTGCCAGCAACCCGCCAACTAAGCCCGATCACAAGCTCAAAGCCCTCGCAATCAAGAAGGCCCAGATCCACGTCGTCGGCTCCCCGTCGCTACCCGTCGAGGGCACGCCCGTTTTCATAGACGTCGAAGGTATGCCCGACCGCAACTTCTATTACCTCATCAGCCTTCGACACGAGACACGAGGTACGCCTGTAGAGCAGTTTTTCTGGGCCGATGGACCAGAAAACGAATGCGATATCTGGCAAGGGTGTTTGAGCGCTCTCAAGGAAATCGACAACCCGCGGATCGTGCATTACGGGGCCTACGAAACCCGGTTTCTTAGGCACATGAAAGAGAGGTGGAAATCCACCGCCGAAGACGCGGCGTTCGTCGATCAAATTGTTGAAGGCGCGGTAAACCTTCTGGCGAGGATGTATGGGAGGATCTATTTCCCAACCTACTCGAACGGTCTGAAGGAGATCGCCCGCTGGCTCGGGTTCCAGTGGACCTGGCCGCAAGCGTCAGGCACTGCCGCCATGCTTTTGCGGCGGTGCTGGGAATTGACGCACGATGCCGAACTGCGACGCGAACTGATCGCGTACAATATCGAAGACTGTCGCGCGGCCGCAGTAGTTACTAAGGCCCTTGCCCATATTTGCGGCAACCGCCAATCCATCGACGCGAAGAAGCTAGAAACCGTAAACGTCGGATCGCTGGAGGTCGGTTTCCAACGGACCTTTGGAAAGTTTCCAAGTGCACTTCCTGAATTCGAAAAGATCAATACCGCCGCGTACTGGGACTACCAGAGGTCAAAGGTCTACGTGCGCTCCGACAAGGCCATCCGCCGTAGTGTCGAAAAGACCGTAAAACCCGTCAAAAAGGTGGCCATCAAAAAAGAGGTAATGCTCGACGACAAACCCGCGTCCTGTCCCAGATGCGCCGAATCAAAGCTATGGATTGCGAAACGCATGTCCCGCGTGGTTTTTGATCTGAAATTTACGGGCGGCGGGATCAAGCGGTGGGTCGTCCGATATCGGTACAACTCTTACCGCTGCGCGGCGTGTAGGGCGGAGATGACGACTCACCCGAGAGCAACGAAATACGGCCCAAATCTGCGCGCCTATGTCGCTTACCTCCTAATCGAGATGCGCCTGTCGTACCAAAAGATCCGAGAACACCTCGCCACTGTTTTTAATATTCCCATCACTAACACCATGGCGCACGACATGAAAGGCGTCATGGCCACGAAATACGAGCCAACTTATCGACGCATTCTCGAACAGATCGCTGGAGGCTCCCTCGTCCATGCTGACGAGACTAAGGGCGTCGTCTACGGTGGCGGCCACTACGTCTGGATATTTGCCAATCTCACTTCTGTTGCCTACGTCTATTCGGCATCGCGCGAAGCGTCCATATTGGATGACGTCTTGGCAGGGTTCAAAGGTGTTTTGGTCAGCGATTTTTATGGCGGATACGACGCGGTGTCTTGCGAGCAGCAGAAGTGCCTGATCCACCTGATGCGCGACATAAACGAGGATGTCCTGAAGCACCCCTTTAACGAGGAACTAGTTTTTATTGCCAAGCGGTTCGCCGCGGTGCTTCAGGAGATTGTCGAAACCATCGACAAATATGGCCTAAAGAAACGACATCTTGGCAAACATAAGCGGCCCGCCGAAAGTTTTTTGGACGATGTGGCTACGCTCCGATGCGCCACGGAGGTTAGCTCCGCGCTGCAAAAGAGAATCATCAAGAATAAGGCCAAGCTCTTCACATTTCTGGATTATGACGATGTCCCTTGGAATAATAATAATGCCGAACACGCGGTTAGAGCTTTTACGCGCTTGCGTAACGTAATGAGTACGAGTACACCGAAGGGAACAAGAGAATATTGTATTCTGCTGACATTGCAACAAACCTTGCGGTGCCGCGGCATCAGCTTTTTGGATTTCCTCCAGTCAGGCAGGATTGAAATCGATTTTCGAGTCGGCCATCAGAACAGACCCGCGCTCGACCCCGGCCATAACTCAAACCGACCCTGAGCGACTTTCACGACGTCGCTGTGGATCGTTGGGTCGGTTGGGAAGCGGACATCCCGACCACGACGATCGGATACATTGTGATCAACCGTTTTCCTCATGCCATCGCCGCTTCGCGCTGTTAGCCAGTTTGGGCGCAGCGGATGATGCGACGCGCCGCCGAGACGAAAATTGGCTGACTGGCACGGGGGCCGCGACCACCGGAACGGGGTCAGATCGGCGGCGAGCGGACACGGTGGCTTTTGCTTGTTCCTTTCGGATTCCCGCCGAGGGCTTCGCTGTTGCTGGCTTCGCTGCGGATTTGGTTTGGGCGGTAATGGTCTTTTCCGCTGCTGACCGCGTGGGTACCATGGTGTCCTTTTGAGTCGCCGGGGCCGACCTGGCCCTGGTTGAATCTTTCGCTGCCGGCCTGTGTACCTGCTTGTTGGGGCCAGCGTTCTTTTCCTGGGCGGGCGTCACCGCATTCGCCCTGGCCTTAACTCCGGTAGCAGCGGCAACAGTCAAGTTCTCAACCACGCTTTTGGGCGTTTTCTTTCGGAGGCCGGCCGATGTCGCATCGGCCGAGCGTGAGGCCGGTGCCTTACTCTCCTCCATGTCCAGACCGAACAGTGCCGCGAGATCGTCACCGACCAAGGTTTGCGCCTGGTCGCGCTTCGTCCGCGTATCTGGCAGAGCGCTCCCTAGATTGGATAGCAGTTCAGTCTCGTCGACCGCACGCAACCGAAATAACAACTCTGGCCTTTCATCAAGCCGCGCGCCGACGCCATAGAGCACCGCTGCAATGTGCTTGCACATCGACGCATGATCCGAGCAACTGCAAGTGAACCGGATTTCCGATGGCCGCGGGAAGAGGCCGGCATTCTGGCGGCACAGCCGCTCCATCACGCCTTTGGAAAATCTCCCCTGCAGCAGCTCCACCAGGGAGTCGATCCCGCCCGAACAGTCCGCACAAAGCATCTTCCAGTGGGCCGGGCTGACGTCTCCGATGCTGACCTTCACCTTATAGATCTTCGACCCGCTGACGATTGCCGTTACCTCGCGGGGTGCGATCCGTAGATCGACCACCGAGCCGTTGCGCACGTAGGTGCGCCCACGCGGTAACCGGTTCTCATAATCGCGATAACTCTCCAGGTTTTCACACCACGCCTTGCCCCAGAACGTTCTGGCGATCTGTCGTCCCTCGATCTTCACCGGCGAGACCACCGCTCCCTTCTTGCGGAGCTTCTCCATCTCGCGTTCGGCTTTACGGCGGCGCGCCGCGACTGGCACATATGGCGCCCACCCTCCGGAGGAGCGCGACATCAGCGTTACTCCTTTATCGCGGCGTTAAGATCGAGGCTGACCATTCGCATGATGTCGTCATTGGTCATCTCGGTCAGGTTGATCTCGTCGCCGCCCAAAAGCTCATCCGACAAGCCCTGCTTCGAGTTCGATCAAGGCGTCAATCTTCTCCTCTACCGTGCCGCGGCAGATGAACTTGTGTACCAGGACGTTCTTCTTCTGTCCGATCCGGAACGCTCTGTCGGTCGCCTGATTCTCGACCGCTGGATTCCACCAGCGATCAAAATGCACCACATGGGATGCCGCGGTCAGGGTCAAACCAGTGCCACCCGCTTTCAGCGACAGCACGAAGAATGGGATCGCCTCATCGTCCTGGAAACGCTGCACCAGGGTTTTGCGGTTCTTCACCGCCGTCTCACCATGCAGCACCATGCCGGTGCGGCCGAAAATTTGCCCCAGGAGGGTGGCCAGCGGCCCGGTCATCCCCCGGAACTGCGTGAACACCAGCATCTTTTCCTGCCGCTCAGCGACGACCTCAGCGATTTCACGCAGGCGTGCCCATTTGCCGCTATCTTTCTCCGCCCAGACATTGTCGTTCAGCCATTGGGACGGATGGTTGCAGATCTGCTTGAGCCGCATCAGCATCGCCAGGACGATGCCCTTCCGCTGAATACCTGCCGATGCCTCAAGGCTCTTCGCAAGGTCTTCGACGGCCTGACCGTATAGCGCAGCTTGCCGGCGCGATAGTCCGCACAGCGCCTTGATCTCGGTCTTGTCGGGTAGGTCGGAGATGATCGACTTGTCGGTTTTCATCCGACGCAGGATGTAGGGCCGCACCAGCTCACGCAGCGGGCCGTAGGGATTATGCGTACGCTCGGCCAGTCCTTTGGTATAGCGGGCGAATTCTTTGGCGTTGCCCAGGAGACCCGGGTTGATGAAATCGAAGATCGACCACAAATCGCCCAAGTGATTTTCGACTGGCGTCCCTGTCAGCGCGATCCGAGCCTTTGCCTTCAGCGCCTTCGCCGCTTTGGTCTGACGGGCGTTCGGGTTCTTAATCGCTTGCGCCTCATCCAGAACGACAAACCGCCAATCTGCCTCTGCGAACACGGGGATACGCAGCAGAGCGCCATAGCTTGTAATTGCCAGATCATAGTCCGATGCTTGTTCGGTGGTGAAAGCCTTCACCTGATGTGCCGGCATCGTCGAAGGATGCACGATCACAGCCTTCAGGCTGGGAGCGAATTTTTCGATCTCCGCTGCCCAGTTAGCCAGCAGGGAAGCTGGGGCTACCAATAGGCTCGGCCGGGGCCCGGTGTCGCGGGCCTGTTCCATCAGCAGCAGGGCTAACACCTGGATTGTCTTCCCGAGACCCATGTCGTCGGCCAGGCAGGCGCCGAGACCAAGGCCTGCTAGCAGGTTCATCCATCGGGTTCCCGTTTTCTGGTAAGGACGCAGCGTCCCTGCCAGCGCTCGGCCGGGATCAACTCCGTCCCCGTCCGGCGCGCGTAATTCCTTCAGCGTCTGCTCCAGCCAGGGGCCGGCGGTTACACGTGCCCAGCCAGTGTCGGTCGCGGCCGGGTCGTCCCGGGTAACGCCGGCCCCGGCCAGCATCCGCATCGCCTCCGCGAAGGTGAGGCCGTCACGGGCCGCTAGTTCCTCGGCTGCGTGGAACTGTTCCATTGTGCGTTGAAGCCGCGCCTGATCGACCTCGACCCATTGACCACGCAGCAGCACGAGGTTCTCGGTGCCGGCGAGCAGGGTCGTAACCTCGGCGTCAGTGAGTGGCTCGCCATCCAGCATGACGCTCATCTGAAAATCCAGCAGCCCGTCCAGCCCGACAGACGACGGCGCCCGGCCACCGACTGTTGCGGTTACCTGTGGTCGGGCGGGACGGCTGGCGCGCCAAGAGACGGGCATACGGACCACCACCCCGGCGCTTTCAAGCTCAGGGACACTGTGGAGGAAGCGCGACGCCTCCGTGGGTCCCCAGCGCAGCGGATGAAAAATATCGCCGGCATCAATCATCGGCTTCAGCCAGACGCAATGTTCCGCAGCGCGTTGCACCGGCAGGAGCAAGGATAGCAACTTGTCCCGGTTCGCCGCCCCGGCGTATTCGCGCAGTGCTTGCCCGAGGGGAACGTGCTGTGCCTTCGCCTGGGCGGAGAGGCGGGTGGTGTAGGTCGCCATAAAGGCGAAGGGCTGGTCGGGATCGCGGGGGTTTTCCGCCAGATTGAAATGCACCCGACCGACCAGGTTCCACGCCCAATTCAGGGTGGTCAGGTAGGCCTGCAATCCGATCTTAGCGGCGGCGAGAGACGCAGCGAAGGCTCGCTCCATCTCATTCCACAGCGCCAGCAAGACATCCTGGGTCAGATATTCGGCCCCCGCCATAATCGGCGCGGTCAACACTAGAGATGAGAGTTCCGCAGCGGTTGGCGCCGGTACATTCGGCGGCGTTCGGGGCCCCTCCGCGTCCATGCCGGACGCGTGCAGACAAAGAGACTCGACGTACAGGGCCGCGAAGTCACGCCACCAAACAAACAAAGGGGGCAATGCCTGCCCCACCTCGGCGGCGCCGAGCCACACCAGCCCATGCCCGGCCCCCCGGGCAAACGCGTCGATCAGACGAATCGACGCCGCGGCGTCGATGTCCGGCCCATCATCCCGTTCCTCAACGCTGAGGCGTCCGTGAGGTGTCAACCGCAATCCGAGTTTGGACACGCGACTATTTTAAATCGGTTTCCGATCTGGTGTAGCAGTTGAACAGCCAGAGAGATTTATATGCCCCAGTGGCAGACGCGTTGCGGCAAGCGGGGAATGCCGGGGTGCTGATCGCGACCCGCCGCTGCGCCGCGATCCTCGCCACTGATGTGTGAGGGTCCGTTATCAAACCACGGGGACCGCAGGTCGTGGAATCGGGAACGACCGTTTTCACCAACCTGCGCCACCAACAGATCGAGCAGAGCCAAGGTCGGCTAAGGGACAAAGAGCGGTTCTCGATGAGATGGCCGAGAGGCCCTTACAGATTCTCAAGCGGAACAGTTAATGAGAATTCAGTGGGTGGCATGAGTGTGTTGGTTGCGTGTGATTTGAACCTACATCACTATGTCATTGATTTTGTTTACTTCGGATTTGACGCCGGATCTGTTGATCCATAACTTATTGAACTTACGGGATGAAATGGCAGGGTTGGTTGCGGGGGCTGGATCTGGACTTTGTGACATTTTCAACGCGCAGGGGCTAGAGTCAATAACTTCAGCCCATTAAGGATCAAGATCCTCACCCACGCATGTTCGGGCGGTTCGCCGTGTTCCTGCGGGAACCGCTGTTGATCGGGTAAATGCCATCAGTTGATCCTCGCGCAATTGACGGATGGACCAAAGGCAGTACGGAAACTTGACCCGAAGCCGACATCTCGCCTCGCGGCGAGTGATGGAGCCACGTGATAGCTGATCGCGCTACGGGTAATCCTGATGCCGCCGTAGAGCGGATAGGCGGACCAACCAGGGTCAAACTGGGCACTGGGTCCTAGCAATGCAATTCCCTTGCTCTCCAAAACCACCCGTTAAGGACTTTCAAACCGGCCGTTTTGGCTTGTTTCCTGTTGGTTCGGCCACACCACCTCCGCCGTGAGAACGAAAGCGTGTTGAGCGGTCAACGAGATCAACCATATGCTCCCCTGCATGGATCGTGAGCGGATGAGGGGTGAAGCCCGGCCTCGGGGAAATGTAATCGGCCATTTCCCGGATGAGCTTAAGTTGATGGTCAGGGGCGGTAGCGAGAAGGGAGATCAGGACGTTCTCCAAGGCGATCACACGCACCCGAAGCGCCACGATTTCGGCATTCGTCATTTCCGGAATTTGCGTCTGCTCCGCACTTTCGACACGGGGCGAATCGAGGGGGAGCGTCTTACCACCTTCGCTTTCCCATCGAGCCAGAGCACGCTGGCGTAGTACGAAGTCATTGGGTGGATCGGGAGATTGGCTTGGCATGTTAAGTCCTGACAGATCTGTAGGAATTGCTGGAAACCGTTAGCATCTTAGCGCCTCAGTGGTGGGAAGCGTACGCGACCGCCTCCACTCCCATCGGGCCAAGGCGAAGACCAGCGGGTTGTCTGTAGTTGAAACTCTTGGTTGCTTGTCCATCATGCATCATTTCACCGATAGCCAATGCCCATGACATAATCGCGCAGGAGTGACTCCTCGTGCTCCGATCCTTCCAAAAGCGCGAGAAGGGCATCCCGCGCGTTGATCACGCCCAACGGTTTAGAGTCTTCGCCAACGACGGGGACGTGCAGAAGGCTCCGCTCTTTCATGGTCTTCCATACATCGTGCAGCAAGTCGCCGGGACGGCAACAGGTAACATCCCTGGTCATCACCGTTGCAACGGCGGCCGTGCAACCGCTGCCCTGACAACGACCCACCTGACGAACAATGTCCGTTTTGGTGACAACGCCGACCATGGTGCCGCCGCTGTCGCAGGCAACGACCAGATTGATGTCTCGGCTATCGAGAAGTCTGGCGGCGTTTATCAGCAAGGCGTCGTCCCTGATGGTAACAAGACGTTCTCGCGCCACCGGAAGCATTCTCTCAACAAACATCCCAGACCTTTCCTTCCTGTCGACGCAACTATCCCCCGAAGGCAATGCGTAGCGTGGTGACGATACCGCCGACGGCGAGCGCAAAAGACGCGAGGTGGATCATAACCACCGTCGGGATTTTGATACGATCGGTGTGGACGTACTCCTCAACCACCACCTGGAGGCCAAGCGCCATGTGATAGAAGAGCGCGATCAGCAATAGCACCATAACACGCTGCTAAACGGGCTGCGGAGCCACAGGATAAACGCACCGTAGTCGTCCCTGGCGCGCGCGATCAACGAGGCGGTGAGCCACAGTGTAAGCGGAATCAGCGCCACCGCGGTCACGCGTTCCATCCACCAATGCCCAACTCCCTCGCGGGCGGAGCCGAGACCCTGTGCACGACCGAATGATGTTTGCGTTTGCTTTCCAGCCATCGAAGCTACCCTTTCATACCTACGCTGATGATCCAGGCCGTCAGGGTCAGACCTATGCTGATGGCCACCACCGACCAACCGGTGACGTAGATCGTCTGGAGATCGAAACCGTAACCCCCGTCCCAAAAGAGATACCGAATGCCGTTACAAAGGTGAAAAAAGAGCGAGAACGTCCATCCCAAGCAGCAGGAGAAGCCCGAGCCATGAGGCAAGAAATCCGTGCAGGGCGTCATAGGCAGACGGCCCCGCCGCTGCCGCGATCAGCCAGTAGACCAGCAACGGAGAGCCGACGCTAAGTGCGACGCCCGTCAGTCGGTGCGTGATCGAAAGCACCGAGGTGAGCTGGGGTCTGTAAATCTGAAGGTCGGGAGAGAGCGGTCGATCATCGTGGGTCATCGGACTCAACTCCTGCGCTCGGCGATCATTTTCTTGATCGTGGCAATCGCTTTGCCGGGATTCAGTCCCTTCGGGCAGGTGCGCGTACAGTTGAGGATCGTGTGGCAGCGATACAGCCGAAACGGGTCTTCAAGATTATCGAGGCGTTCGCCGGTCGCTTCGTCGCGGCTGTCGGCAAGCCAGCGCCACGCTTGCAGAAGCACAGCAGGCCCGAGAAAGCGATTGCCGTTCCACCAGTGACTTGGACATCCTGACGTGCAGCAGAAGCAAAGGATGTACGCGGCCGGCCCCTTGCCGTCTTCGCCGTTTACCTTCTCGGCGTCTTCGGGCGATTGAAGACGCTCCTGCTCGGGCTCGGGTGTCGTGGTCTTAAGCCAAGGCTCGATCAACGCCTACTGCGCATAAAGATGTGTGAGGTCAGGGACCAGGTCCTTGACGACCCTTAGATGGTTGAGCGGATAGATCGTCGCGGGCTCCGCCGTGTCCCTAATAAACCGCGTGCAGGCCAGCCAGTTCGTGCCGTCGATATTCATCGAACATGAGCCGCAGATACCTTCGCGGCAGGAGCGGCGGAAGGTCAGCGTGGAATCGATCTCGTTCTTGATCTTGATCAGCGCATCGAGGACCATCGGTCCGCAGGTGTCGAGATCGATCTCGAAGGTGTCGAGGCGGGGATTCTTTCCCGAATTCGGGTCATAACGATAAATCTCGAATTTCTTGACTCGCTTCGAGCCAGCGGGGGCCGGCCATGTCTTGCCGCGTTCAATCCGCGACGAGGGCGCTACGCCGAAATTTCTCGGCACGGGGAACCGCTTCAGCAGAGTGACGCCGGGTAGTTGATCCGAGGATTTTATAAACATCTTGGTTTCCTTGGCTCCGCCTTCAGCAATGCCGCCTTGCCGGCCTGTATGGCGGCGGCGGACATCAGGAGTCCCGTCTCTTGCGGTCGCAGCTCCTTGACGCGGATTCTTCCTCTCTCCCTTGGATCATGCGCTTAAAGACGCGGATTCTTCCTCTCTCCCTTGGATCATGGGCTTAAAGATGTATATCAAATACATCTTTAAGGACCAAGAACTGCGATGATGCCTGCCCAGTTCCATGGCCACGGGAGACCGGAATCCGGCTGACAGCGTACACCGATTATTCCCTGCGCGTACTGATGCGCCTCGCCTTGCAGCCGGATCTCCTCACGACGATTGCGGATATCGCAAAGGGCTATGATATCTCTGAAAATCATCTGATGAAGGTGGTTCATCAGCTTGGGGTTGCCGGGTTGATCGACACGGTGCGCGGCAGAAACGGCGGGTTGCGTCTGCGCAAGTCGCCGGCCGCGATCGGTGTCGGCCAGGTGGTCCGCCTGATGGAGCCCGATATGGATATTGTCCCCTGCTTCAACGACTCCAGCGGTTGTGTCATCGAACCCGCCTGTCTGCTCAAAGGCGCGCTGGCCGACGCAAGGGATGCGTTTTTGGCGGTGCTCGATCGTTATACGCTGGCCGACCTCGCCAAGCCGCGGCGCAAACTCTCCGCCTTGTTCCCCGTCGAACCGAGGCACGCATGAGCCAGGTACGCGATCCCGAGGCCATCGCGCGGGAGGCAGAAGCGCAACGCCTCCGCCGCGCAAAGCTGCCTGCGGTGCTGGACTATGCTTTCCGCCCGATGTTTCTCGCCGCTGGAAGCTGGGCGGGTATCGCGCTCGCGCTGTGGTTCGCGATGTTCTTCGCGTATGTGCAATTGCCAACCCGGTTCGATCCGCTGGCATGGCATGTTCATGAGATGCTGTTCGGTTTCGTGATGGCGGCGGTGGCCGGCTTCTTGCTGACCGCGATTCCGAACTGGACCGGACGCCTTCCCGTGCGCGGCTATCCGCTCGCCACGCTCGCTAGCCTCTGGCTGGTCGGGCGCATTGCCTGCCTGATTTCGGCGGACCTTCCCGCGTGGCTGGCGGTCCTCGCCGATCTGGCGTTTCCCGTTGCGCTCCTCGCGGTCGCCGCCCGTGAGATCATCACCGGGCGCAACTGGCGGAATCTGCCGATGACCGCACCCCTCGTGCTCTTCATCGTCGCCGACCTCCTGATGCACCTCGAGTCGGTCGGTTTCTCCGTCCCTGTGGGACTCGGCTGGCGGCTCGCGGTCGGCGCTCCCATCCTTCTGATCTCGGTGATTGGCGGGCGCATCATTCCGAGCTTCACCCGCAACTGGCTGTTCAAACGCAAAAGTCCTCGTCTTCCTTCACCCCAGAACATGCTCGATACGACGGCGGTTGGCGTGCTTGCGGCTGCTCTCATACTTTGGGCGTTTCTCCCCGATCATCGCGTCACCGGGGCGTTCCTTATTGCCGCCGCCATCGCTAACGCTTGGCGGCTCAGCCGCTGGACTGGCTTCGCCACATGGGGCGAGAAACTGCTGATTATCCTCCACGTCGGCTATGCCTGGCTCGTCATGGGGGTCGCTCTTCTGGGACTATCGATCTTCAACATCGGTGTTCCGGTCGCCTCGGCCATCCACGCGCTGACGGCGGGCGCGACCGCTGTGATGATCCTCGCGGTGATGCCGCGGGTGACTCTTGGACATACGGGCCGCGCGCTGACGGCTAACCGGGTAACGGTCGCTATCTTCCTCCTCATCAACGCCGCCGCCCTCGTCCGCGTCTGCGCCTCCTGGCACACAGAATTCATGGCTCTCCTGCTCCTCGCGGCGGGCGCATGCTGGATCGCGGCGTTCGGCCTGTTCGAGTTTGTATATGGCCCGATGCTGCTGACGCGGCAGCCCGATCGCGCAAGTGGGGATGCATGAGCAGGCATCCGCCCCCGCAGCAAGCAGAATGGCCGGAGGGCGCCATCTTCACCGTCGGGCATTCGACCTTGCCCATCGAGCGCTTCATCGCGTTGCTGCATGTCTACGGGATCACATGCCTTGCGGACATCCGCACGGTGCCGCGTTCGCGCCATAACCCGCAATTCAACGGCGACGCGCTGGGCCATGCGCTGAAACCGGAGAATATCGACTACGTTCCTTTGCCCGCGCTTGGCGGTATGCGGCATGCGCGCAAGGACTCATCCAACACCGGCTGGCGCAACACAAGCTTTCGCGGATACGCCGATTACATGCAGACCGAGGCGTTCGCGGAGGGGCTGGCAACGCTCATTCACATGAGCCGCCAGAAACGTACTGCGATCATGTGCGCGGAAGCGGTGCCGTGGCGCTGCCACCGCTCGCTGGTGGCCGATGCGCTCAGTGTGCGCGGCATCCCGGCAGTCGAGATTTTATCGGAAAGCAGCTACCGCATGCATAAGCTAACGCCTTTCGCGCGAGTGGAAGGAACGCACATTACCTATCCGCCGGAGCAAGCTACATTACCGTTGTAAGTCACGCTGTTTTACCTCGAAGAAAATGCGCAAGACCCTGCCGGAACTGCTTAGGAATATCCGCGCGTGCACCCATTGTGCCGACGCGCTGCCATGCGGTCCTCGTCCCGTCTTGCAGGCGCACAGATCAGCGCGGCTGCGCATTGTTGGCCAGGCGCCCGGTCGAAAGGTGCATGAAACCGGCATTCCCTGGAACGATCCGTCCGGCGACCGGCTGCGCAACTGGCTTGGTCTGACGCCGGAGCAATTCTACGACCCGCGCAAGGTCGCCATTCTCCCGATGGGCTTTTGCTATCCGGGTAAAGCCGTCTCCGGCGATAACCCGCCCCGTCCGGAATGCGCGCCGCGCTGGCATGAAAAATTGAATGCCGATTTGCCGAACATCGCGCTGACGTTGCTTATCGGCCGATACGCACAGGCTTATTATCTCGGCAGTCGCCGCAAGGCCAAGCTCGGCGAAACCGTCCAGGCATGGACCGAGTATTTGCCGCTGGGTTATCTCCCGCTGGCGCATCCCTCGCCGCGCAATCAGCCATGGCTTGCAAAAAACCCGTGGTTCGAAGAGGAGCTGGTACGGGAGCTTCGGAGCGTCGTTCAGACGTTGAGGCTATGAGCGATTCACTTCGCCCTGAGCTTTTTCAGGGCTGATCCTTTATGCATCGCGATGTGGTCCGTTTTATCGCTTTTGATTTCGTATTGCGGCTCGTCTTCACTGGCGTGATGCGTGTGCCCCTTGTAGTCCACGTCCTTTGAATGGACCTTGATAATCCTGCCGCTGACGTGTCCGGCCTCGGAATTCCAGGTAACGTGATCGCCGACTTTGAATCGTTTTCCCATCTCATCCTCCCCAACGCGCAATTGTGCTACCCAGTTCAACAATGGTGGCGCTCACAGGGGTAGAGCTGAATTTGTGATGTATATTCCAAAAGAGTGGACCGAACCTGTCGCGCATCCGGCCGAATCACCAGTCGGTCCCCCTTTCGAGGTGTCGAAATCGACCGCGCCGTCTACGGTGAAGCTGTCGAAGACGAGAGGCAGGCTCCGACCGGCGATCGGATCGGGCTAGTTGCGAAGACCGAAATGCAGGTGGGGGCCTTCGGAGGTCCAGTGTTCCCTAACTTGGCGATGGGCGCCCCGCGACCTTCTGGGTCTGACCCGACCGGATCCTGTGCTGCAGAAGGGAGGACCATCTCGGTTGCGGATGCGTGCCGCCGGGTACGGCGGGTTGTCGCCCGTCAGAGGTCTACTCCCTGGGGCTAAGGTGATTGGCCTTGTTCCATCGCAGCCTCCGCCAATAGGCTCTCTCGGCCGCGGAAAATCGTCGCGAGAGCCAGCGTGCGGCCAGCCTTGCGAAAGCGCAGCGCCGCGTCATGAGCGCTCACATCGCCGTCCTGGGCGATCTCGTCCCACGCGGTGGCGTGGCCGACGTAATCGATCGACACATCGTAGTGCTGGCCCAGAAGAAAGGGGCGGCGGCATAGCGCTCGCGCCGGCCGAGCATGTTGCGCGCTGCGATCTGACCCTGCCGCTCGGCAACGACCCAGTGCTCGATGCGCAGCCGCTCGCCGCTGTACGGATCGGGCCAGCGGGCGATGTCCCCGGCGGCGAAAATGCCGGGGGCACTGGTTTCGAGATATTCATCGACAAGCACGCCGCGATCGATGGCCAACCCGGCCTGTCGCGCGAGGTCGATGCGGGGCCGCACGCCGATCCCGACCACGACCAACTCGGCGTCGATTGAGGAGCCGTCGTCGAGCCGCACCCGCCCGGCTTCGATGGCCGCCACCGTGCGGCCGAGATGAAACACGACCCCGTGCGACTCGTGCAGCTGCCGTACGAAATCGCCGAGCACCGGGCCGAGCACGCGCTCCATCGGCCGTGCCTCTGGCGCGACGACATGCACCGCGACCTCGCGGTGGCGCAACGCCGCCACCTCCAGGCCGATAAAGCTGGCGCCGACGATAACGGCGCGGCTGCCCTGACGCGCGCGAGCGATCAGCTCCCGGCTGTCGGCGAGCGAGCGCAGCGTGCGCACGTGCAGCAACTCGGCGCCGGGCACCTGCAGCCGGATCGGTTCGGCGCCGGTGGCGAGCAGCAATCTGTCGAAGCCCAGTGTCTCGCCGCCGCCCAGCACGACGCGGCGCCCGGCGAGGTCGATCGCCGTCGCAGTCGAGCCGAGCCGTAGTTCGATCTCGTTCTCCGAGTAGAATTCGGGAGGGCGCAGCGGGATCCATTCCTCGGGCGCGGTGCCGGCGAGATAATCCTTCGACAGGTTGGGGCGGTCGTAAGGCGGCGCGTCGTCGGCGCTGATGATCGTCAAGCCGCCGCCATAACTCTCTCGGCGCAGCATCTCGGCCGCGGCATAGCCGGCCGCGCCGCCGCCGACGATGACCATATGCCCGGCCGGTCGGGCGGTCGGCCGGGGCTTCTCCGGCATCGGCCGCCCTGCTTCCGACACCTTGTCGCACACGAAGATGCGGCCATCGCGGCGTTCGACGCGCCAGTATGCGGTGGCGTTCAATGCCGGAGCGGCGAGCGCCTCGCCGGTGCGCAGGCTGAAGCAGGCGTGATGCCAAGGGCAGCGCACTGTGTCCGCGACCATCAGGCCGTCGCCGAGCGGCCCACCGTAATGGGTGCAGGTGGCGCCGATGGCAAATACCTCTGCACCCTTGCGGGCGAGCAGCACCGCCTCGTCGCCGACCTGCCCGACCAGCATCATGCCGTCGGCCAGATCGTCTTCGGGAATGCCGTTTCTCAGGTCCGGCTTGTCTTGGCTTGCATCCGTCATGTCACCCTCCCGGCACGGCCAGGCAGTGCCGTATCATTCGCCGCCGCGGGCTGCGATTGTCCGCTCCGGCGGTTGGCTTAACGGGGGCCGGGTTGAATGCAGTCTCTGCCGCACGCGTTGGTACGCGCTGCAGACAGCCGGCTGCACGCGCTCGGAATCTTTAACGGGTCGCGCGGGAGATCGCGCCTTAGGACCATCGCAAGTCTCACCGGCTGATTGCCCATTTGTGGCTATCGTCCCACTGTGCGCCGCTGATATACAAGGTCCAGTAGGTGACTTGCATTAGGCTCGGCTGAAGCCCATAGCGGGTATAGCTGATTGACATCCTGGCTTGCCATGCGTTCCCTCGGTCCAGCCACGAGCCGAAAAATATCAGCACCATCCTCCAGCGGTCGAATGGCGGCTCGCCACCCCACCAAGCCGATATTCAGTGCTGCGACGAATGACGCCTTAGGGGCCAGCCCGTGTAAAAACTCGGCCGACTTCGGCCCGGACGCAATACTTGATCCGTTTTACTGGAGGTTCGGAAACGATAATCTGTGAAACGACCCGCCTCCATGCTTGATATTTCGTTTTCTGGCGCGGCGTTCGGTTTTCACACGGCCTCGGGCATCACGGGTCGTCGCTGTCGGTGGCAGGGAGCTGCCGCTGTGGGTTCGATCCTTGCCGCTGGGTCATCGCCTCCCGACGATCGGAATCGGCGCCGAGCTGCCGATGCCAGCTGGGGCAATTACGCCGGCGTTGCCCCATTGCCCTCATTGCCCAACGCCAGGCCCGATGGCGATAATGCCGTTCCCCTGGTGAGGCGGGTGATTCCGGCTAAGACAGGCCCAACAGCGCCTGGGCCCCCGTCCACGATCGTTCAACGATGGCGCTCGCCGGTTCGGCGGCAGCGAGGGCGGCCGATTGACCGGCCCAAGCCTGTATCCGGTCGATGTTATTCTCCTTGGTCCCGAGGCCGCGCATCCCGGCGGTCAGGCCCCGCTGGATCGGGTAAGGCGCGGGAGCGGGCGCCCCGGGGGCGGTCGCAGCACTGGCGTAGGCGGTGGCGATACTGCGACCGGGACGGCCGCTAAAGACGCGGCTGACGAGTGTGTCCTCCGGTGCGGTCATTACCAGCGCATCAGCCCAGGCCGGAGCGATTTTCGCCTCGGGAGAGCGCAAAAAACCTGTACCGATCTGTGCCGCACTGGCACCGAGAACGAATGCTGCTGCGACGCCGCGCGCATCGGCGATACCGCCAGTCGCGACAACCGGCACATCGACCGCATTGACTATCGCCGGCAGTAGCGCGATGAGCCCGACCTGCCGCGACTCTGCCTCGGCAGCGTTAAAGGTACCACGATGGCCGCCAGCCTCGGCACCTTGCGCGACGATCACGTCCGCGCCGGCCGCCACGGCGGCACGCGCCTCGGCCACGGTTGTGGCGGTCGCCCACCACGCAATCCCGCGCGCCTTCATCTCGGCGACGAACTCCTCGGGGTAGAGGCCCATGATCGACGAGATGATGCGCGGACCGGCCTCGAGCATCGCCTCGCATTGGGCGGCGAAATCGGGCGTGGCAGCTTCACCCGCCTCCGGTGCCACCGTTGGGCCCCAATGCCCGAGAAATTCGCGTACCCGCGCTTCGCGTACCGAATCGCGCGCAGGTGGTGGGTCGGGTATCCAATTATTGAGCTGAAAACTGCCGTTGCTGCTGGCCCGCACATCGCGCGCCCAGATCTTGATCTCGTCGGGCTGCATCAGCAGCACACCGCAAGCACCGAGCCCGCCAGCATTAGCAACCGCAATAGATAGCGATGCCGGACACGCTCCGGCCATGGGTGCCAACAGGATCGGCAGGCGCAGCTCGAACCGCCGGCAAAAAGCTTGAGTTCGCTCGACAATACTGTTCATGGTGTGTAGTCCGGATCCAATTGATTTCTTGCCACGCGCGCTCTCGACGCGACGCGGAAACTTCGGCGTATCAGAACACACAAAAAGCGGAATTGGGAATCCCCGAAATTGATTAGGTTTCAGGCCCTATGCAACAGTCAGCAGACTACGAAGCTCGCATCGCGCGAATGGCCGCTTCCGAGAATGGCCGTAGGGGAGCAACTGCCGGCATAGTTGACTTGCAGCTGCATCGGTAGCTCGGCGCCAAAATGGTTAGCAATTCACGACCTGTGGCCTTGTCGACGGTGACGTTGGGAGTGACGTATACTCGGAGGTTAGATAGGCACGGCCGCGAAGATCACCGCCACGCGGCGTTATGGCAGAAATAGCGCATTCGCGTTCGTTTATGGCATGCGTTCAAAATATATTGAATGAAAATCAACGAGGGCCTGATGCCGAACCTATTGATTGCCGACGGGACGCCAGCCGCTTGGCAGGCCGAGCGCGCGGTGTTCGGCATCCCGTCAAACTTTTCGTTATTTGCTGCGGCCGTCCAGCTGCATCACCCGGACATCCGTTGTACGCCCCTCTCAGGTTCTGGCCACGAACGAGCTGTCCCCCATTCAGGCGATAGCCGCAATAACTCAGTACGGGAGTGGATTCTTCGGCACGCAGTATCACCCCGAGCACACTCTCGCGGTCTCGGCAGCTCTGATGGAGATGAGAGCCACGTAGCTCGTCGGTGAGGGGTTTGGCATCGAACGCGCCGAGATTATCGCCATGGCGGCCGACTATCGCGCCCTCGCCGCAGAGCCTGGACGTCGCGACCTGGTTTGGCGGTATGGGATTGCGAGCGAGATCATTGACCCTATGCGCCGGACGACGGAGATCGGCAATTGGCTGCGGACTGTCGTTGGGTCTGAGCGGCTGTGGCTTAGTTGCCGTCCCTAGTCGGGCGATGGGGTTTAGAGCGCATGCAGCGCATGGCTCCCGAGCGCCGGACGGGGCGCGACGCCGACTTGCTGCTGGTGGCCGCTCACGTGATGACGCTGCGGCTATCCCGGCGGCCGGAGACTGAGGCACCCCGGTCGCACGGGTCGGAACTCTTCGGCGCCGGGCCAGGTTTGCCTTAATGGCAAAGTCTCCCAAATGCGGGTTTTTGCCACCCGCGAAAACTGGGCCGAGGTCCGCCTCGGCCATTCTTTGTGCCACGCTGCCGGGGCGTCGGGCTCAGGGGCAGAGGGCTCGACGAACACAGGGCCTCCGCATGAGTTGAGAGCGGCGTTCCCGGCCTCACCTTGGTTACCAGCCTCGCGCGGACGACCACCAGTGGTGGCACCGCTTGGATCGCCGCGTCACAATCATGAGGAAGCTACAACTTCTCAGCCCGCTCGAAGTTGTGTGAATCGCAGGCTGCCGAGAAGCGCGGCCCGTACAAGCCGCGTCAGCCGCGGCAATTTCAAACTGGACCTACCGGTCAGCCTTTCTTGAACGGATGCCCCGGTAGACCCGCCACCTTCACGCGCATGCTGTAAACCGAAGTGTGTGCGGTGAAAAACAGCGTCTTCATGTCCGGTCCGCCAAAGGCGAGATTGGCCGGCACTTCGGGCGTCTTGATCGTGCCGATATGGGTGCCGTCCGCCGCGTAAACCCAGGTGCCGCCGGGGCCGGTGCAATAGACGTTGCCCTGCACATCGACCTTCATCCCGTCCGGCACGCCGATCTTCTCGTCCGACGACATGTCGGCGAAGATGCTGCGGCGAACCATGTTGCCGGCACTGTCGAGCTCGATGCGGTGGATGTAGGCTGCGTGCCGCGTATTGGCGACATACAGCACGCGCTCATCGGGCGAGAAGGCGAGCCCGTTCGGGTATTCGAAATCGGCGACGTGCTTGTTGCTGCCGTCGGGCATGATCCGGTAGACCGCCGACGGGTCGAGCTCGCGCTCGCCGAGCGGAATGCGTAGCCCCGGATTGGCGAAATAGACGCTGCCGTCGGACTTGCAGACGACATCGTTCGGCCGTGACAGGCGCTTGCCGTCGAACCTGTCCATTAGTACATCACTCGACGAGAACGTGCCGTCCGCCGGCCAGCGCGTCACCCGGCGGTTGCCGCCCTCGCATTGGATAAGCCGCCCCTGCGGATCGAAGGTCGTGCCGTTGCCTTCGCCGGTATTCTCGCGCAGCAGCTCGGCTTTTTCACCTGGCTTGATGCGATAGAATTTCGACTCCCGTACATCGACGAAATAATAGAACCCGTCCGGATGATAGAGCGGCCCTTCGGTGAAGGTGAAACCGGTATCGAGCCGCTGCGCGTCACCATCGATCAGGTCGTTGAGCGTGGGCATGTTGATCTCCTCACTGCCGGTAATCCGGCGACTAGGCGTGGTAATGCGCGAAGACCACCGGTGACACAAAGGCCCAGTTTTCGAGAAACACCGCCTTGTCCGGCTTGCGGCCGAGTGCCTCCATTGCGCCCAGCAAGCAGAACCAGTTCAGCACCTCGTGCTGGCCGCTCTCCTCGATCTGGTCGGTCTTGTAGGCGTGCCACTTGGCGTAGTCCCCCGTTTCCAGCGCGTCGTAGAGCGCTCGGTCGGCCGGCACGTCGGGCCACAGCTGCCAGTTCTTCTCGGTGAGGAACGAATGCGACCATGACGACGACGCCATCAGCGCCACCCGTCATGGGCTGTCGGCCATGATCTTCGCCGTCGCCGCGCCGACCTGCATGCAGCGGTGCGGGTTCGGTGAGGGCGGGTCGAGGTTCCTGATCTCGTCCTTCATCGCCAGCGGCAGCCGCAGCCCGCGCGCCGCGTTGACCCGGCGGAACCCGCGACGAAAACGAGTTTCTGCGTGGCGGCTGCCGTATCATCGGCAAAAAACACTGCTTCCCAATCCTCACAATCACCCGCCACCGCGACAGCGGCGCACTTACCATTTCTGGCACAGTCGAATCTCTCGATGGAACCCAGAGCCACATGCGCCACACGCGGTCGTGGACTCGTGCGTCATTGTAAGTGAGGCTTTGGCCCCCCGCCGGTCGAGGGCCAGGTATTGGCTCGACAGAAGGATGAGTCGGAGCATCCCTGGAGAATTCTGACGCGGCGCCTCTTACCCACCGACAGCACCCTGAGTCTCGACATAGACCGCATAGATCGATTGGCTCGCGGCCATGAACAGCCGGTTGCGCTTGCGCCCGCCGAAACACAGATTGGCGCAGCGTTCAGGGAGCATGATGCGGCCGATCATCTTGCTGTCGGGGGCGAAGACCGCCACGCCATCCTCCTTCTCGCCGCAGAAAACCCGCACCAAAGATTGCCGCGGATGCCGTCGGTACCGCCTGGCTCAGCGTTGAAAAACTGGCGCCCATTCGCGGTCTTGGTCCCGTTGTCGACGACATCATAGACCTGGACCGTTCGCGGCCCCAATGCCCCCGGAGTATCGACGACGTAGAGCAGCTTTTCATCGGGAGAGAAGGCGAGCCCGTTCGGCCGCTTCATGTCGCCGACTGCAATCGTCATCTGCTTGGTCGCAGGATCGAGCCGATAGACGCGATACGGCAATTCCTGCGGTGCCACGTGGCCGAGATAATTACCCCGGGTACCAGCGCCGTTATCGCTGAACCAGATCGAATTGTCCGATTTGACCGCGACATCGTTGGGACCGGTCAACCGCTTGCCTTCAAAACTTTCAGCCAGCACGGTAATCGCGCCATCATATTCGGTGCGAGTGACGCGTTGGGCATCCATCTCGCAGGTCACGAGCCGGCCCTGCCGGTCGCGGGTGTTACCGTTGGCATAGTTCGACGGCTTGCGGAACACGCGGATGTCGCCGTTTTCCCCATCCCATCTCATGATGCGGTCGTTCGGGATGTCACTCCATAAGAGTAGTGATGATCATCGGGTTTCCTCGCTTGGGTGACGGGATAATGTCCGGCAGCGTCACGCGACCTTCGAGGCCATATCGGGACTGGCAATCAAGTCACGCGATCGGTATCCGGAGTTCGCTTCAGAGCGTACCGGCACCCGGCACGCGCAACGGACGATGCGGCTGCTCCTCTGGAGTCATGATTGCTTGATCGAGAGCCGGAACCGGGATGACGGCGGGCTCGCCCGCTACGGCACGAGCACCGGCGATCTTCGGGTCATGTGCCTCCGACCATTTCCTGAACCCGCTCGTAGGACTACTCATCGAGATACCCATGCTGGCATCCTTTTTCTGAATTGCTGAAAATAACATATGGGGACGATTTCAAATCGCACTGAACAAAGTTTTACGATTGGCAAAGAAAAGTCTTGGAATTTCTTTAGCGAATTAGCATCCTCTCGAAAGGAGTGTGGTAATTTTTTCATTTAATTAGCAAACACCATGGACTTACGGCGAGATTCTCGCGCCCCGCCAGAACTCCGAAACGATAGTTCCTAATCGGCTTTTTGGTGCTGCCAATCAACGGACACATCCCCAAAATCCGGGGATACCTCGGTTGAAAACCGGTGCCGATCGGCCGCCCGAGCGGCCTTGATCGTGCTGCCGAAAAAGGCCAACGAGCCGTACGCTCGTCGCCCCGCCCTCGCCTGTTCCAGGGATCGGATCCGCCAAGCGTCGTCGATTGCGGCACGCAACGCCTGTATGGTCAGTCGCGCCCGCCGCCGTTTAGACAAGGGGAGGCTTTCCCAGGGTTCGCGGTCAGATGTTTGGTAGAATGTTGGGTTTGCTGTCCGCCGACATGGCGATCGACCTCGGCACGGCAAACACCGTCGTTTACGTGAAAGGGCGCGGTATCGTCCTGAACGAGCCGTCGGTGGTCGCAATTGCAAGCGTCAAGGGCAAAAGACAAGTTCTCGCCGTCGGGGAGGAGGCGAAACTAATGGTCGGCCGCACCCCTGGCAACATTCAGGCAATCCGGCCGCTGCGCGACGGCGTCATCGCCGATTTCGAGGTAACGGAGGAAATGATCAAGCATTTCATCCGCAAGGCGCTCAACCGCCGCAGCTTCTCCGCGCCGCAGATCATCGTCTGTGTGCCCTCGGGCGCGACCGCGGTGGAGCGGCGCGCGATCCGGGAATTGGCTGAAAGTGCCGGCGCAAGGCAGGCCTTTCTGATCGAGGAGCCGATGGCGGCAGCGATCGGTGCCGGTCTTCCGGTGACCGAGCCGACCGGCTCGATGGTCATCGATGTCGGAGGCGGGACGACTGAGGTGGCGGTACTGTCGCTTGGCGGCATCGTCTATTGCCGATCTGTTAGGGTCGGCGGCGACAAGATGGACGAGGCGGTCATTGCCTATATCCGCCGCAACCATAACCTCCTCGTCGGTGAGAGCAGCGCCGAGCGAATCAAGAAGGAGATCGGCTCCGCCTGCATGCCGGAGGACGGTGAGGGCCACATGATGGAGATCAGGGGGCGCGACCTGATGAACGGGGTGCCAAAGGAAATCGTGATCAGCGAGCGTCAGATTTCCGAGAGCCTCGCCGAACCGGTTGGCTCGATCATCGAGGCGGTCAAGATAGCGCTCGAGAACACGGCCCCCGAACTCGCCGCCGACATCGTCGACAAGGGGATCATGCTGGCCGGCGGCGGTGCGCTGCTCAGCAATCTCGACTTGGTGCTGCAGCACGCCACAAGGCTTCCGGTCTCGATCGCCTACGAACCGCTGACCTGTGTGGCGCTTGGCGCCGGCCGTGTCCTCGAAGAGATGAAGACGCTCAAAAACGTGTTGATCGACCGATAAATTAACGTTGAGGGAAATTGGAGCAGAGGCGTCGTTTTGGTCGTCCACTCTTTCTCCGAAGAAGCCTTCGGCCGCTAAGCGCGCTACGACCTCATCGAAAATAGGCCCGATCACCTCCGACTTAATTCGCGCGAACCGGATCCTGGCTTCCGCCACCGCCTCTTTTCGTTGGTTTTCCGCCGCCTCCGCACGCTCACGATCGGCTTTGAGCTGTCGAGGTGCTTCGTCGAGCCTTTCGTATGCCATTTCGGCCTCTTGAGCATCAGAAAGGTTTCGCGCGCTGTACCATCAGGCCGCCATGAGTTGCCAGTGATAGCTTAGTTTCATCAGAGGGCGCCCCGACTGCGCGAAGGGGTGGAAATTCGTTGTCGCAAGCTACCGGCGGGCCGACCCGAGCCTGCAGGAGTGTCGACGTGGGGAATCCTGGCTTGACCGTCCGAGCCAGCGATTTGGTGCGGTAATTGGCATCCCTGACTTAACATCATCCGCATCGGGATTTCGGTACGTACCTAGAAGTCTGTCCCAAAAATTGTCGATGAGCGCAAAATTGCT
Source organism: uncultured Alphaproteobacteria bacterium (assembly GCA_963777435.1). Classification (GTDB taxonomy): domain Bacteria; phylum Pseudomonadota; class Alphaproteobacteria; order ATCC43930; family CGMCC-115725; genus AP-15. Next base: position 146,979 of record CAVZQT010000001.1, on the reverse strand, counting down.
GTCGCCATGTGTATGATGAATAAAATGGAGCTGCTGCTTTCGTCTGAACCACGCAAATCGTAATAGAGATGACCCAGAGATATGGTATTGATTGTCAAGATACACATGCGCAGAGAACGACAATAATGCTGCAATTATCTGAATTATAAATACTCCAAGAGGGAATATGAAGTACGTGGCTAAGAGCATCAATGCTACAGGGATCAGAAAGAATGGCGTGTTGTTGCCGTCACCATCGTTTTTGATATACGTCAGCGATGCCAAGTGATCCTTAGAATAATGGACGTGATGAAAATTGATGTGGATTCGAAAGAATGGCCCGCCCAGCCGTCTATGGCCAAGGCGATAGTGCATCAGAGTCTGGGAGAACGACATCAATAAATGGGTAACTACTGCCGTCAAGAGAAGCAGCGGGAGTTCAGAAGGGTGCGCACACCACCACGTCAGATGCATCGCTAGTTCCTTCGCTTCATGCCAGCGGGCGTCACGCGTCAACGGCCGGGCAGGGCGCCGTCCTTAGTGCTCACAGCCTGATTCTCTCCACCTCGTCCTGGGTGAGCCGCTCCTTGGTGCGGTCGTAGAGCTTTGTCGTGCGCGGGCTCTCGTGTGCGGCCATTTCCTGCGCATGCTCGAGCGCGCCGCCATTGGCGAGGTAGGCAGTGATTCCGGTGGCGCGGAAGGTGTGGCAGCCGATCGGCGCCGCGATGCCGGCCGCCACGGCGCGCCGGCGGATCATGCGCCAGGCGTCCGGCTGGCTCATCGGTTTGACAGACAGGGCGCTGCCGTTGTGCCCGCGCGCCGTACGGAACAGCCAGCCCTTGCGGTCCTCGGCGAGGCCGGCCGCATCGATGTAGGCGCGCAACGCCTCGGCGAGGGCATGATGGCACGGCATCGCATGCTGCTTGCCGCCTTTCTCATGCAGCCGGATCGTCCAGCCGGCACCGCGCGATCGCAGATCTTCGACCTTCATTTTCAGGGCCGCGTTGATCCGCGCGAAGGAATAGGTGAGCGTTGCAATCAATGCCCGGTCGCGCAGATCGCGCAAGGTCATGTCCGGGATCGATTTGAGCAATTTGCGCCACTCGGCGCCTTCGAGCACCGGCGTCTTGCCGGTCTTGACGACATGCTTCGGACCGCGCACGGCCGCGGCCGGATTGGTCGGCACAACCTGACCGATGACCAGCCAATCGAACAGCATGCGCACCGCCGCGAGCTGCTGCTTGACCGACGGCGCCGAGACCGCGTCCTGCAATTGCTCTATGTAGGTGGCGACGTCATGCGGTCGGATCGCCGCCGGCATCAGGCCGCAATCCTCGCACCAGACGAAGAACCGGTTGCAGGCCCGGACGTAAGCGCGGCGCGTGTGCGGGTTGCGGATGTTGGCAGTGAAGAATTCGACGTAGCGCCATGCGGCTTCGTCGCCGAGATCTGCGATCAGCGCCGGCACGACGTTCAGCGCGCGCTGGTCGGCGGTGACCTCGGCCGATCTGATGGTCGCCGGTAGCTGGTCCTTTGGTCTGTCAGGCTCGTTCAAACTGGGCCCCTACCCTGATATCTCAGACATGATAAAGGACGTTATCATGCGTAAGGCGAAGACGCAAGGGCAGGGGATGGCTGTGTCATTTTGCACGGTAATTGGCACCATAGTGCGGCTTGTCGTCAGCGGAGGTTTCCGGCGATGGGATTATGCCTCGCCAGTACCGGCGATTGGAACTACGACTTTACGTACCAGCGTGCTGATACAGCCCACGCTCGCCTTTTTCAGACCTCTTCTCGTCTAGATAATGGCACAGTCACGCGGCCCAGCTCTTTATGGATGCAGCGTTCGTCCTGCCATAGCTCAAACCCGGCAGCATCGCAATTCGCACTCATGCGGCGAGACATCACTATGGCTTCGGCGTCGTTTTCACAAGCTACGCCCTGGATGCGCACTACATTAAAGGTGCTGTCCAGGTATCGGCATCGATAAAGTGACATGAGCAGCGCGCCTCCTCGGCCATTGCAGGCGGGAGCACGCGCCACCTCTCTTCTGGGGCAAGCGTATCTCTCTGTCGCCGATGCCTATTTATTTTGAAGCGCAGCGATGAATGTATATGGGCACTGATGACAACGGTTACGAGCTTGCGGTTGCCAACAGCCAGGTGAGGACAGCATGAGGGTGGGTGAGACAGAACAGCAGATGGCCGTCCGGCATGTGGCGGAGCAAGAAAAGCGCATCGCCCAGCAGGAAGCCCTCATTGAGCGCCTTCGAAAAGTCGGAGCGCCATCAGATGGTGCGCTTGGACTGCTCGCCTTAATGCAAGACCTCTTAAAAACGATGTGCACTCATGTAGAGCGACTTTCAAATTATGGCCCCGCCGGGACAACTCTGGCCGCTCAAACGCCGACAGCGGCCATTCGTTAGGACCTCCGTCGAACCGCTCAGTTCGACCCCGTTCGAGACCTTCATGCCCGCGCCAACGGCTGGTCGGGTCGCCAAGGAAGCAGTCATTCGCGTGGTCATGCTGGCGACGGGCTCACGTCCGTTCGTCCCTATTGTCGCTGCTCTTCTCTAAAAGAAGTCTACACCGAAAGGGAGCTAACTGCAGTGGTAGAACCACCAACTGCAAAGGTGTGTTGCTGACCGCCGTTCCGTCAATGGGTTACGGTTTGCAAAACATACGATCGAAAATCGCTACTCGCGACCATGTCAAGGACTGTGTTTTCGGCGCCGGCGCACCGGTTTGGTCGCTGCCCGATCAGAATGGTTACCCGCGTGCCAGTTTGAGACGATACTCGCTTCGGAGTTTGCCGGAGGCGTTTGGGGTGACGGTTTTGGCTGATGGGGATCAGGAGCTCGGCCGGCAACGAGCTGCGAGATTGGATCGGCAACGGCTGATTAATTGCCACGGATGTAGAGGCCGCTCAGTCGATTATCGACCATCGCCAGGCCCTCTCGCGGCTCCTCAGCCAACCGCGCAGTCGGTACGACGTTGTATGTTCGGCACCGCCCGCACCTGATCACCATCTGGCGATCGACCACGAGGCGTTCGGCAGTGGACAACTGGGACCAACTCGCCAGGGCAACCGTGCCGCACGCACCACAGACAAGGTCTTCGTTATCACTCCCGATCGGCAACTCGACAGTATGGCGCGCGCTCAAATCGACGATCGATGCCGCCGGAACTGGCTTGCCGATCGTCAGTAGCCTTGTTTGCATTCGCGTTACGGCGGAGTCCTCTTGGCAAGGAGGAATTGGCGGCATACGCGAAAGCGTCGATTTCTCAGCCGCACGAACTGCACATGTCGAGCCAGACTTCATGAATTGTCGGGGTGCGCGAAGGCCGCCGATTTCTCAGCGGCCCCCTGGATCGGCTAAGTCGCCGCTCGCCGTATTGTATGCCGACCTTAAAAAGACAGAGGAGCCGCCTGCGCCGGGAATACGTCACCACGGCACGCGTCACCAACAGTCGTTCGATGCGCTCGAGCCGGAGGCGGGCGTCGCGCGCCCGCTGGTCGAGCTCGACCCGCGACACGCTGTCGTTCCATAGATTTGCTCTCAGCATGGCGCCCTCCATAGCGCGCCCGCTCCCGGAGCAGCCCGGGGGCGGAGCTGCTTTAGATATCATCCGGAGCTTCGGCGACATGTGAACCTGGTCACATTCCTGTCATTTTGAAAATTAAGTGACCGCATTTTTTGAACGCTATGTGGCGGAGCCTGCCCCGCCTGTCCAGCTCCGCTGATGTGGCGAGCCGCCGGTCCGCTTTCTCGTCCGACAATCAATCCGTCCGGTTTGGCGCCCGAGATCAGGATTGCCGGACATTTTGAAAGTGACCGCTCATCAGTCGTTTGACGGACACGCCCAGCAAAGGGTAAGGCGGTGCGGGCCGCGCGCCAGACAATCCTCAAAATCCTGCGCCACTTATTACGACCGAAAGCTCGGTCGCGATGGCCAGGCCTGTGCTCAGAGGAAACATGATGACAGATTCTTATGACGAGAAGAACTTTTGTAAGTTGACCCAATCTCGTAGTTAAGGTCTCTTGGCGCTTTACTTGGAGCTTTACTTGGCGCTTTACTTGGAGGTCATTAATATTGATAAAATCCATCCTGCTTACCATCGATCCTCAGCAAGTAATGGGGTAATATCATCCTGAAAACACGATGATTTTCAGGGTGAAGCAATGCCTCGCAACCGCGTGCAACACCAGAAGGGCCTCTCGGACGATGCGTTCGAGCAGCGTTATCCAGACGAGGAGGCGTGCCGGAAGGCGTGGTTCGCCTGGCGCTGGCCGGAGGGCTTCAAGTGTCCACGGTGCGCATCGACAACGTATTGCGAGATCCAGGGCCGTCAACTGCTTCAGTGCCGACGATGCCGGTACCAGTCATCGCTGATCGCCGGCACCGTTCTGCAAGGCACCAAGCTGCCGATGCGGGTGTGGTTCCGCGCCATGCATCTGCTTGGTCAAGGCAAGAAGGGCCTATCCAACATCGAGTTGGGCCGGCGGCTTGGGATCTCGACCAACGCTGCCTGGCGGCTTCAGCATAAGCTGATGCAAGCCATGCTCGAGCGCGACCGTCGTTACAAGCTCGGCGCCGCCGGCCCGCGGATCGAGATCGACGGCGCTTACATCGGCGGCGAGCGCACCGGCGAAGGGTCTGGGCGCGGCCGTCGCGGTCACACCCCTTTTATCGTCGCGATCGAGACCTCTGATGATGGTCGGCCGCTGCACGCTCGCTTGCAGGTGGTGCGTGGCTTCCGAGCCGGTGAGACCAAACGCCTGTGCTCCAGTGTCGAGACCGGCACCACTGTCGTCAGCGACGGCGGCCAGTGGTTTCGCTGTATCGCCGAACAGCCAGGTATCGTCCATGAACGCCACGTCACCGGCTCCGATCGCAGGGCTGCGCGCCACCCTGCCTTCCACTGGGCGAACACGGTGCTGGCCAATGTCAAAAATAGCCTCTTGGCCACCCATCGCGTGGTCGGCGCCAAACATCTGCCACGCTACCTCGGCGCTTTCGCCTGGCGCTTCAACCGCCGCTTTGTTTTAAAAACAATCCACGAGCGGCTCGCCATCGCCGCAACAACCACCCCGCCAATGCCCTACCGCCTCCTCAAACTGGCTGAGGCTCGATGGTAAGCGGGAAATCCATTATCAAGAATAAAGCCCGCGGTTGAGGCCGGGGAACCGGGCCGAAACGATCCGCCTGCGAAAGAAATTTTGTGTCGTCAGTGGAGCGCGCCGGACGGCATCATGTTGGCCAGCTGGGTAACGGCCTCGGTTGATGCGGCGCCACACGGCCTGCCCGTTGTAATCGCCCTGCGCGGCCAACTCATCGGCGCGCGCGATGCTTTCGTCGAGCGTTTGTTTCCATAGCGCTTGATCATCAGGGTGGCGGCGCCAGATATCGATCTCCGGTATCACGGGACAAGCTTATCGCCTGTCGACGGGCGATCCTGAATGGCCGCTTCCCGGTCAACACGACCATCCATTGGCGCGGTCATAGAGGTCTCAAATGGGTCGAACTGAGCCGTTCGCTCGGATTCGCCGCTTGAGGGTCCGGTGTTCAGCCTAGCCTGTAGAATTTGGTGGCGGTGGTGGAAAAGAGCGCGGTCTTTTCGGAGGGGGAGCAATCCGCGGTAATGCGCTTGAAGGCGTTCCACAGAACGTGATAGCTGCTGCTGCCCTTGTCGACCGGGAAGTTACTTTCGAACATCGCGCGCTCGGGGCCAAAGGCGGTGATGCAGGCTTCAATATAGGGCCGCCACGCGGCGGCTAGATCTTCCGAACTCGGCGGCAGGTCGCGGGTGTGGACGTCAAAGCCGAACATCCGCATGCCCAGCCCGCCGAGCTTGATGTGCACGTTTGGGCAGGTCGCCAGCTCGCGGATCCGGGCCTGCCACTCGGTAAAGACCTCGTCGCGCCGGCCGGTGTAGCGGCCCAGCCCGATCGGTCCGCCGACGTGGTCGAGCACGATCGAAGTTCCGGGAAAGGCACGCGCCAAATCGGTCAACTCGCTGAGTTGGGTATGGTACACCCAGGCATCGAAGCTGAGGCCGAGCGGCGCCAACCGCGCGAAACCCTCGCGTAGCCGGGAGTTCGAGCAGAAGCCCCGCCGGCCGCTCGATCAGCGAGCCCCATTGCGCCTGGTCCGGATGGGTCGCGGCGATAAAGCGGATGCCTCGAAACCGCCCGCCACCGGCAACGATCTGCGCCTCCAGTACCTTTTCGACCGCGGCGCCCAATGCGAGATCGGCATAGCCGACGATGCCGGCGCAAACCCGTGTGCCGCCATAGCCGCCGCTGGCGCTCATCGCCGCGACACCGTTGGCGAATTCGATTTCGCCAACCGCGCGCATCTCTGCGGGCCCATGGGCGCGGTACATCGACAGCCATTCGAGATAGACGGTCGCGGCGATATTGTGACCGCTGCCGGTGTCGGCCAGGAGATCAGGCAGCAGATAGCGGCCGGTCTCCGGCCGATCGACCAGATGATGGTGCGGATCGACAATCGGCAGCTCGGGATCGATGATCGCCTCTTGCCGCCGTGCGAGCCAATCCGGCCGCACCGCGAGATGCAGGCTGGTCGCGGTCGCTGGTGACGTGGTCTGCATTGGGTCCCCCTGGCAAAGGCGTCATCGAAGATACGATACGATAGCTGAGCGAGCCATGACCTCCTGCGCTAACAGCCGCATCAATCAAACGCCGAATTGATGAAATGACGCCCCTGCTGCACCGCGCGGCAGAACTAGGCGTCGACTACGCCTCAGGCCGGGGTTGGCGTGGTGTAACAGGACGCATCGGGGCAACTCGGCACGGCGATAGACTTGCCAATCCCGGCAATTACTTGAGCCCAACTGTCATTTTGAAAATTAAGTGGCGGCGATTTTTGAACGCTAAGTGGCGCAGTCTGCCAGTTCCGCGACGCGGTCGGGAGTTGGTCCGCCTTCACGTCCGGCAATCATCTCGTCCGGCTTGGCGTCCTCAGCCCAACATTCCCGGAGATTTCGCGGGTGACCGCTCATCGGTCGTTTGACGGACAGGCCAGGCGAACCACAGTGGCTGCGCCGCCCTGCGCCAGATAATTCTCAAAATGACATCGAAGTAGGGCCGCGGCATAGCGGCAGAAGCACGAAAAGCGGGCGGCTATGCCGATCTCCCCGCAGCGGCGCACGCTGGGCGATCTGGCCGTTCGCCGGACCGTCCGCGTCGACCGTCGTTAGCGCTTGATCCCGGACAGGCCGTTCTGGATCCCGGCCTTCGCCCAGGGACCCCACGGCATGGTGAAGAACTTGAACCCCTTCTGGACGAAGAAGTTCGGGTCCATCTCGGGCGGGATGAAATACATCCCAGCGGCGATGCCGCGCTTTGCGGCGGCTGCCGCGATTTTATCGAGCGCTCGCTGATAGGTGTCGCAGGAGTAGTCGAGCGGCACCCCCAGCTCGATCGAAAGATCGGACGGGCCGATCAGCAGGACGTCGACGCCCGGGACCGAGGCGATGGCATCGAGATTCTCCAGCGACTGGTTGGTCTCGATCATCGGCACGATAACGAGCCCGTTGTTCACGGTATCGAGGTAATCGCGGTAATTCTTGAATTCGCCCCACTCGCCGCGTACCCCAGCGTTGCTGCGGTTGCCAAGCGGATGATAGCGGCAGGCGCGCACGGCGGCCTCCGCCTCCGCTCGGGTGTTGACCATCGGCACAACGATGCCGCGCGCCCCGGCGTCAAGCGCGAAGCAGATCTGATCGGCGTGGTTGCCGGCGACGCGCACCAGCGGCGCCGCCTGCTTGCCGCGCATCGCCTGGATCGACGGCTGCAGCTGCTTGATCTCCCAGGGGGAGTGCTGGGTGTCGAAGAGCACGAAGTCGTACCCGGCGTCGGCCAGGATCGACACGTCGACGTTCGGAGCCCCAGTGGTCCCGACGACGGTTCTACCTGACTTGATGGAGTTTTTGATGGCGTTCATCTGGCGTCGATGCCTCCCACAGTAGCTTTAGCGCCGGTTCAACCGACCGACGGTGACGGGAGCGTTGGCGCGGCATTATCACACATTGGCGGGAAGTCGCCGCGCCGCATGGCTGTCGTTTTGAAAATTATCTGGCGCAGGATCTTAGCTTAGAATTATCTGGCGCGCCGCTCCTGTTCCCTGTGGGCGTAGCCTGGGCGTGTCCGCCAAACGGTCGACGAGCGGTCATCACCCACGAAATGTCCGGGAATGTTGGGCTGAGGACGCCAAGCCGGACGAGATGATTGCCGGACGTGAAAGCGCATCAGCACGTCATGCCGGCAGAACCGGCGCGGACTGCGCCACATAGCGTTCAAAGAGCACCGCCACTTAATGTTCAAAATGACACCCGACCGTGGCTTGCCGGGCCGCTATATGTGATAATGTCGTTTATCCGGACGTAGAATTTACGTCTCGGCTTTCGCGCCCACGACAATGGGCAAGCGGCCTGGTGATCGTGGAAGCGCAGAAGGTCGCCGGCCTGTTTTGAGCCGACATCGTTTCCTTCTTTCCTTTGGCGCTTCCAATGTAGCTCCACTTCACTGGTTCAAATTTCGGGGTTTGCTTCGGCCTCTCTCGTTACGGCGACTGCACCTTCCGGTAAACGCGCGGCAATCCGGCCGCTCGCGTGCCGGTGAGCCTGGACAAATACTCGGGAGAAAACGATGAGACCGCAGCTATCGTACGCCAAGCCAATCAGCCTGTTGGGGCTTTTTACGATCGGCTTGCTGCTGTCGCAGTCGTCGGTTACGGCGCAAACTGAGCCCAAGTTCGTCATCAAGCCAGTCGCTGAGAAAAAGCTAGCGCGACTGCCCACCGGACCCTTGTTCTGGCGGGTCGAGAGTTTCCCTACGCTCGCACAGGCACAGACTGCCGAAGGCCCGGCGTCACTCGCCGCCGAGATCTCGGGCAAGGCCTGGCTCTTTAGCCTTGGCGGCCAAGGCGGCTCTACGCCCGGCGGAATCAAGGTTGCCGAGATCGGGCCTGTGCCCGAAATCGGCGCGCCCGAGTATCTACTGCGCATCAACAACGCGGGTGGACCACCGGGGTCCTCGACGACCGTGCATACCCATCCTGGCTCCGAAACCTTCTATGTGCCGAGCGGCCGGCTGAGCCAGCAGACTCCACAAGGTATGATGCATGTCGAGGCTGGCCAATCGATGGCGGGTCGCGCTCCAGGTATGGCGATGGAAATCTCCAGTAGCGGCAAGAGCGATCTCAATGTCCTCGTCATGTTCGTGGTGGATGCCACCAAGCCATTCTCATCGCCGGCCAAATTCCGGTGGGGCAAGAGCGGCGATGGGACATGCCGCTCGTCAAATTTCGGGCTTTCCTTCGGTTTCTTTCGTTACAGCGACCGCCGGTTCCGATTAGGTCGCCGACGCGACAGGTCTCACCAACCTAAGGAGCAAATCGATGAAATCGTGCATCCGATGCTAATCCCGTCATCGACCAACCATACGGAGACGTTGCTATGCGCCGGTTGTCGCGGCGCGCCGCCATTTGCGGTTTCGCCTTGCTGGCTGCGGTCGCCACATTGACGACGGTGCCACGGTCCTTTGCTGCCGATAATCTACCGCTGGCGATCAAAGGGCTATGACCCGGTTGCCTATTTCACAGAGGGGAAACCGATGCCTGGGGTGCCGGCACTCGAGTATGAATGGGATGAGCACCTTTGGCACTTCTCAAGCGCGGAGCATCTCAAGCTCTTCAAGGCTGATCCCGTGCGCTACGCGCCGCAGTTCGGCAATTTCTGCGCGATGGCGCTGAGTAAGGGCGAGATCGTCGTGGCGGACCCAAAGAACTGGCTCGTCAGTGACGGCAAGCTCTATGTCTTCGGCAAACCCGCGCCCGCTGGCCCGGCCTTATTTCAGCAGAGCCTTGCCGAGAATATCGCGAAGGCAAACCAGAACCGGCCGATCCTCCCGAAGCAATAGTGATCAATGATCCGAACCTGGGCCGGCCGCCGCCGGGAAAAGGCCGGCCTTGCGCAACCCGTCGCGCAAATTTTCGAGATCTATCGGGTTCAAAAACTTGGTCCCGTACTCCTGCGGGTCAAAGGTCGGATCGAGGTGGCGAACTTCCGTGACGACCCGTGCGGCGGCGGCGATTTGGTTATCCTGGGCATAGGCAGCCGCCAACACGATACGGCTGAAGTTGGCACCTGGGGTCTGGCGAAGATTGAGCTCCGCCTGGTCGATCGCCGCGTCGTAACGCCGTTTCAGATAGTACGCCAGGCTGAGGGCGAACCGATCCATCGGATTAAGTTCGGGATCAATGCGCTGCGCTTGCTCCAACGCTTCAATTGCGGCGTCTATCTGTCCCAACCACATCAAGGCATTGCCCCGGCCGGCTAGACCGTGGGCGTCGTTCGGATTGATAGCGATGGCGCGGTCCATCTCAACCTGCGCCTGCTCATAGCGGTGGTAGAAGATATCGATCCGGCCGAGGACGACGCGCGCACGCACTTCGGTATCATCAATACTCAGCGACTTGTTAGCCATTTCCTCCGCGCGAGCGAGGAACTCTGTCGGCGACTCGACCCAGCCCATCGACACCGAAGTAAAATAGGTCTCAGCGAGTGCGGCATAGGCGGCGGCATAATTTGGATCGAGTTCAATCGCGCGCCGTAAGGCCGCGCGCGCCTTGACGACATCTGCTCGCATAGGGTGCTGCAATGCCGGCCGCGCGCGCAGCACGTAATCATACGCTTCGAGATTTTTGGTTGGCTTGGCAAACACCCGACGCTGTTCGATCTGCGTCACTCGCACCGTTAGAGCTTGGGCGATCTGTGTCGTGAGTTTGTCTTGGAGGGAAAAGAGGTCCACAAGCGCCTCGTCGAAGCGGGTGGACCACAGCACATGTCCATCCCTATCGACGAGCTGTGCGGTTACGCGTATGCGGTCACCGGCCTGGCGGACTCTGCCTTCCACCTGATAGCGCACCGCAAGGCTGCGAGCGATCTCACCGGGGCTTAGTGACTTGCCCCTATAGGGTAAAACGGCATTCCAAGACATCACCGTCAGTCCCGAAAACCGGCCCAGCGCGTCGATGACGTCCTGGGTTAATCCATCTGCGAAATACTCGCGGGCCGTATCGTCGCTTTCGTTCAAGAAGGGGAGAATGGCGATCACAGGTTTCGAGCCGCTTTCGGCAGTCTTGGTCGTGGATTGACCGGCGTGCCCCAGAATGTTTGGAAATTTCCACTCGGTTGCGGTGCCGCTCCACAGCACTACCGCCCCGACCAGAAAGGCGAAAGCGACGGAAGCAAGCCACCGGACGCGCGACCCGGCGAACAAAGTGAAGGGTACGCGCGCGATAGCGGGCTCCGATGAGTGAGCCACATCGCTCGAGGCGGGTGAAATCAGTGCCGCATCAGCTGAAGACCGACCATTTGAAACTACCGGCGACACGTCAGATTCAAATCGATAGCCACGGCGCGGAACTGTCCTGATCAGACGTGGTCCGTCGTCTCCGAGCGCCCGCCGCAATTCGCCAACACTTTGCACCAGCGCGTCGTCCGTGACGGCAATATCCGGCCAGACTGCGGCAAAAAGCTCTTCCTTCGAGATAAGCCGGCCGCAATTTTCGACAAGGAAATGCAAGACCGCGAAGGTCTTTGGCCGTAGGGCAATCTCGTTATCGTCGAGGACTAGACAGCCGCGATTCAAATCCAGCAAGTAGCGGTCGAACCGTAGTGGCTTCGGCGCCGTAGTGTCGGCATGGCGAGTGTTCACCACCCTGTCGTGCATGTTGAAATTTATCCTGAGCCGGCCTGCACCCAATCCATTAGTAAGTCGCGAAGAAGCTTGCCGCCTTCTCCGGATTGTAGCCGCGCCGATCGTACAGCTTTGTCGTGCTCGGATCGCGGTGTCCGGCGGCCTTCTGCACGTCTTCGAGCTGGGCGCCGTTCTCGAGCGCGGTAGTGATGAAGGTGGTCCGCATCGAATGCGCCGAGTAGCCGCGATCAAGCCCGAGTGAGGCTGCGTATTTCCGCACGACGCGATCGATCGCGTCGGGGTCCATCCCTCGGCGTTCGTCCCGCCGCTTGCCGTTGTGCTTGAGCGGCCGGAACAAGGGCCCGTCGGCATCGGCGCCATGCCCGGCCTTGTCGAGATAGGCGCGCAGCCGGGCCGCGGTCTGCGGATTGATCGCCAGCGCATCGCGCCGTCCGCCCTTGCGCATGACTCGCAAGGAGTCGTAACCGCGGTTCTGGTGCAGATCGCCGACTTTGAGCACGGCGATCTCGGCGCGCCGCAATCCGACCTGCAAGCCGACCGACAGGATCGCGCGATCGCGCAACCCGGCGATCGTGTCCTCGCCCGGCAGGTCGAGCAGTTTGCGCGCCTGGGCCTTCGAGAACGCGGTGGTAGCGCCCTCGTCGCGATTGATCGCCGGCCGCTCGACCTCGCCGACCGGATTGCGCGGCGCGTGGTCGTGCCGTACCAGGTGCTTGTACAGCGACGACAAGGCCGCCAGCCGCCGGCGGATCGTCGACGAAGCGGCGCGCTCGACCTCGCGCATATAGCGCTCCCAGGCGATCACCGCTTTGTGGTCGGCCTGGCGCAGCTCCTCGGGCGTCGTGATGCCGAGAGTGCGCATGAAGTGCTGTACGTCGAGCCGGTAGGCGCGGCGGGTCCGGGCGCTCTTCTGCTTTTGCAGCCAGATTTCTTCTTCGGGAATTTGGGCAAGCTCGGCGACGGTTGAAACACGGCGGGGGGCGGTGTCGACCACGACCGGCAAGGTACTGCGGTCGTCGATCATCGGTGTGGCCCGTAGAACACGACCCAGACCGAGAAGTCCTCGGAGAATTGGTCGTAGCCGTGCGGCGTATGCGCCGCGGCGAACATCATGTCGCCCGGTCCGATCATGGTTTCGCCGCCGTCCCAACGATAGCGCGCGGTGCCCGATGCGACGATGTAGAATTCATCGCGATCATGCGGCGCCTGTGGTCCGGCGGTCGGCCGTGCCGCGAAGCGGATCCAGACATGGTCGTCGCGAAACACCTCGGTGGCGCGGCTGCCCTCGGGCGACTGCAGCGCGCGAGCGGCGGCGAGCGATACTGGCGCCGGCGTGTGATCCATGAGCTGCCCCGTGTTTCTCTCTTCTTAGTTGCCAATTCGCCCCATGGCAAGGCCATCGTGATAAACCTGATTGAACTAAACCGCTTTTGCGGTAGCAAAGAAGCCATTGAATATTTGTCATCGACTTGACAAGTTCATCGACGCACGCGGGCGTAACTATAGCAGTCGCGCGGTTCGTCGCTGATGTTTGGATGGACCAGCCAGCGTTGCAGTACTCCTTCTCGCACGAACCCCGACTTTTCCAATACTCGGGCTGAGCCGATGTTATCCACGTCGCACACTGCGCCGATGCGGAAAATCGAAGGCTGGCACAGGGCCCAGAGCGCGACTTCGGACAGAGCCTCGGTCATTAAGCCTTGCCCCCACCAACGGCGTGCCAGCACATAGCCACAATCCAGACGATGCGGAGCGCGCTGGCGCAGCGCAAAGGCGCCGCGAACGGGATGGTCGTCGTTACCGACCAGCATGTAGGTGCGCTCAACCTCGCGCGGGGTCGCAACGCAGCGCTCGATGTACGCTTGCGTTTCCTTTCGATTGCGATGCGGTCGCCAGATCACGTAGCGGGCGACCTCTTCATCCTGGGCATAGGTATCGAAGATCGCGTCGGCATCCTCGACCGCAACCGGCCGCAGCAGGAGGCGAGTGGTCCTGAAGGTGTCCGGTAGCATGCACACCCTTGCGATGCTGAGGCGCGCGGCTTGCCCTTTTGCCGTCAAAGCAACCTACACCAGGAGATTGCTCGATGGCAGAGATGAACCCGCTGCGCCGCCGGATGATCGAGGACATGAAGATCCGCAATCTGTCGCCGGTGACGCAGCGTTGCTACGTGCATGCAGTCGCGAAATTCGCCCAGCACTTCAATCGGTCGCCTGATCGGCTGGGGCTGGCGGAAATCCGGTCCTATCAAATCCACCTCACCTCGACCGGCATCTCCTGGGCCGGATTTAACGTAGCGGTCTGCGCCCTGCGCTTCTTTTACGGCGTTACGCTCGGGCGCACCGCGATGGTCGAGCGCATTCCCTATGCACGCAAGCGCCGGCAGCTGCCGGTGATCCTGAGCGTCGATGAAATCGCCCGGTTTCTCGCGGCGGTGCCGAGCCTGAAGCACCGGACCGCGTTGATGACCGCCTATGCCGCCGGGCTCCGGGTGTCCGAGGTCGTGCATCTGAAGATCACCGACATCGACAGCGGCCGCATGCTGATCCGGGTCGAACAGGGCAAGGGCGGCCGGGACCGCTACGTCATGCTGTCGCCGCAGCTGCTCATTGTTCTGCGCGCCTATTGGCGGGAAGCCCGGCCGGCGCATTGGCTGTTTCCGGGCCAGGACGAGAGCCGGCCGCTCGACGCGAGCGTGCTGCAGTGGGCATGCCGAAACGCTCGGGCAGCGGCCAAGCTTGGCAAGCCAATTACCGTCCATACGCTCCGCCACAGCTTCGCCACCCATCTGCTCGAAGCCGGCACCGACATCCGCACGATCCAGGTGCTGCTCGGTCATCGCGATCTGTCGACGACGGCGCGCTATACCCAGGTCGCCGCCACGACGATCGGCAACACCGCCAGCCCGTTCGACCGGCTGAAGCTCGAGGAAGCAGCCGCCGGCCTGAACCGCGGCGGTCATGGCCGCATTGGAGGTGGCGGACATCTTCCGCCGCCACGGCGAGGCGTATCGTCAGGCGCATGCCGGTCATCTTGGCCGAACCGAGCGCCGCATCATGGGCGCGATCGAGGCGTGCCGGACCGCGGCGCTCGGCGGCCATATCGAGCGCTGCGCCGACTGCGGCCTGGTCCGCATCGCCTACAATTCGTGTCGCAACCGCCATTGCCCGAAATGCCAGGGACCGGCGCGGGCGGCATGGCTGGCCGAGCGTCAGGCCGAATTGCTGCCGGTGCCGTATTTCCACGTCGTCTTCACGCTGCCGCCGCCGGCCGCCGAAATCGCCTTCCAGAACAAGGCGGCGGTCTACGCCATCCTGTTCAAGGCGGCGGCTGAAACGCTGACGCACGATCGCCGCCGATCCGCATCATCTCGGCGCCGAGATCGGTTTCATCGCCGTGCTCCATACCTGGGGCCAGAACCTGCAGCACCATCCGCATATTCATTGCCTTGTTCCCGGCGGCGGCTTGTCCTCGGACGGCACGCGCTGGGTTTCCTGCCGGCCAGGCTTTTTCCTGCCCGTACGGGTGCTGTCGCGCCTGTTCCGGCGGCTGTTCCTGGAGAAGCTCGGGGCGGCGTTCGAGGCCGGAAAGCTGGGGTTCTTCGGCGCGCTCGCGCGGCTTGCCGACCCTGCCGTGTTCGCCCGGCGCCTGGCCGCGCTGCGGCGGATCGAGTGGGTCGTCTACGCCAAGCGGCCGTTTGCCGGTCCCGCGGCGGTGCTCGCCTATCTCGGGCGCTACACGCACCGCGTCGCGATCGCCAATAGCCGGCTTGTCGCACTCGCCGGCGAGCAGGTCAGTTTCCGCTGGCGCGATTATCGGCATCACAACAAGAACAAGGTGATGACGCTGACGGCCGACGAATTTATCCGCCGCTTCCTGCTGCATGCACTGCCGGACGGGCTCCATCGCATCCGCCATTACGGCTTTCTCGCCAACCGCGGTCGTGCCGACAACCTCGCCCTCTGCCGCAAACTGCTGGACGAGCCGCCTCTGGTCCCAATCCATGATCGCACAGAAGCTCGACACGCCGTCGACCGCTGCCCTTGCTGTGGCGGTCGGATGGAGCAGGTTGGTATCGTCCCGCGAACGGCGATGGAAAGCCCGTCAGCCGGTCACGACAGCTCGTGAACACTCCTCAGGACCCGCCCTTATCGCCAGCTGCCTCCCTTCGCCGTCGCGAAATCGCCGACCGTTTGATGATCTGTAGCTCCGCCGCCCCAATCACATCCTCGACCGGCTGCTCGACGCGATTTTCAAAGGAGTGCTCCGTGGGGCGCCGGTCTTTTCGTCGCCCATTCCCCGCTACAGGGCGTCGGGCCCAATGCCGCCCCAAAATGCGATCGACATTGCAACGGCGAGCGCTTCACTAAAATCACCATAGCCCGCGCGCGCTCGCCCGCGGTTCAGCTCAATCGGGTTTCAATGAGATCGCGCCATCGAATTCTTTCACCTGCCCGCTTCAGCGGCGAAGCGCGACCTCGGGTTTCAATGAGATCGCGCCATCGAATTCTTTCACCTGCCCGCTTCAGCGGCGAAGCGCGACCTCACAGAAACCTCCCGATTATCACGTAGAAAGGCACCCACGGACACAACTCGGCGACTGGCTAGCTGAGCTAACTACAGCTAAGTCCGGTTTTAAGCCGCCGCCTGCTGGCGCATGAAATCGAGCAGCAGCGGGATGACCTGCTCCGCCTGCTCCTGCTGCACCCAGTGCCCGGCGCCGTCGAGCAGCTGGCAGCTGACCATGCGGGTGCAGACCTCCTGCGTGCGTTCGAAAGCGCCCGGCGTCTGGTAGATGCCCCAGTCGCTCGTGCCGCCGATGAAGATCGATGGCACGTCGATCGTGCGCCCGGCAAATAGCTGCAATTCGCCCTCAAACGTGCCGGATGTACGCGAGCGGTACCAGTTCAGCCCGCCCTGAAACCCCGTGCGCTGCCACTCACCGGCGTAGACCGCCAGCTCCGCCTCGGTCAGCCATTGGTTGGCGGCGATCTCCGCCGCCGACGGCATCTCCTTGCCGACCGCCGCCGGCATGTCGTCGAACAGATCCATGATATAATAGGTCGGCATCTTCGCCAGTTCTTCGGCGGTCCAGCCGGCGAGCCGATGCGGCTTGTTGCCTTTCCAGTCGGCGCTCTTGTGGTGGTAGTAGGCGCGCAGGAAATTGTGCACGCCCTGTCGGCAATGCATGATCTGGGCATTGGCCGGCCGCGTCGCGTAATACCACTGGTAATGCTTCCGCGGTCTGGGCAGCGCCGCCAGCGCCTCGTGGATCGTCGGCGTCGCGGGCGGCGCTGGCTCCTTCCCGTCGGTGGCGAACGGCAGGTCGGGCGGTCCGCCAAACGGCGTCATCAGCGCCAGCGAGCGGAACACGTCGGGCCGAACCAGCGCACACCACGCGGCGATCCCGGCGCCGAAATCGTTGCCGACGACGGCGTGGATCGAACGGTGCCCCAACGCCGAGACGAGGCCGAGCGCGTCGCGCACGGCGTTGAGCGTGCGCCACGGCCGCAGATCGGTATCGAAATCGGGGCTCCAGCCGGTTGTGCGGCCATAGCCGCGCTGGTCGGGTGCGACCGCGTGAAACCCGGCCTCGGCCAGCGCCGGCATGACCTTGCGCCAGGAATAGGCGATCTCGGGAAAGCCGTGCAGCAACAGCACCAATGGCCGGCCCGCTGGGGCATAGCCCGCCTCGAGAATATGGATGTCGAGGCCATTTACGCCGCGGACAAAACGGGAGCGGATGCCGGGCGGCAGCGTTGCGGTTTCGAGCGGCGTCGCGAGCATGGTTCCTCCCGGTATTATCTAAGAACGCTAAATTTGTGGCGAAACCTTTCCTTCTTTGCTTTTCATTTGAGCCGTGAAATCGTGCTGTGACTGTTTAGGCAGACACAAATCCGGCGGGCCGGCGCTCGGCTCCCATCTGCGACAGCATCACGGAACCGCTTGGACCTGCAGGCCCGTTTTTGCGCGAGACGCACAAAAACATCAGACCTTGCTGTTCGTTTAGGGAGGCACGGCGTACCTTTGCTTATGGCGCGTTCACGCCGGCTACGACCCACCTACATAAGGCAGTGGCGGGAGAGCCGCGGCCTGACGCTTGAGCAGCTGGCCGAAGCTATCGGCGTTACCCACCCCACCTTGAGCCGCATCGAAAATGGCAAAGTCGCATATACCGAAGAGCGGCTTGAGCGGATCCCTTGGACTACGCCATCTTCTCGATCAGCTCCATCTGGGCACCGTCGGGGGCTTCGATGAAGGCGACGTGGCGACCGTTGCTGACCTGCTCCAGCATGACGTGCGCGCCGTTGCTGCGCAGCTTGGCGATATCGCTGGCGTAATTGTCGGTCTGCAATGCGATGTGCTCGATGCCCATCATCTGCTTGCGGTTCTGGGCGGAGCTGATGGTGGTGACGTTGAGCTGCAGCCCGTGCAGGTTGAGCTGGATATTGCCGTTGGGGGCCTCGTTCTTCATCGTCGCGCCGAAATTGTCGATGTAGAACTGCGCCGTCTTCTTTGGATCGTACGTCTTGATGTGGACGTGCCCGATTTCCATGGCCATGCTCGTCTCCTCCGGTTCGAGTTGGGCGGATAAAGCTTGGCAGCACCGGAGGGCGAACTCAACGCGCAATTCATGATTTTACGCCCGACCTCGAAAACAGTGAGGTAGGCTCTCGTTAAAACACCAGCAAAAGACGGGGCTGAAATGAGCGATAAGCGCATCGTCATCCGCTATGTCGCAGCCGGGGTGATCGGAGTGGCCGTTTTGGCCTACATTCTGGCCCTCGTTTTGGGAGCGCTACCCGAGAGGGCTCACATAGATTTCGCGGCTATCGTCTTGGTCGTTGTCGCCGCGGCCTGTGTTGCGCTGCTCTTCAGCCCGAAAGGGAACGCCGCGCTCCTTGAAGCTCTGACCCGGGTGAGGGCGATTTAGTTCGCCAGTCTGAAGGTTGAACTAGAGGAACTCCGCGCCCAGCAGGATGTACAGACATCGAGACTTGAACCCCTCCAGTTGCTTGCCCCACTGGTCCTGACCAATCCTGAACGAAAGCACCTGCTTAACCTGTGTTACGGTCGGACAGCGGGATACCGAGGCAATCATGAGGTTAGATCGGAGCTCCGGCGCCTGCGGTATCTGACCCTTATAACCAATACTCAGCCAATCGGATCTGCCGAGGACGGCCGCACATTCGATCTTGCCAAGCTCGTCCAGCTGACGCCGCTCGGAGCCAGATGGGCTCAGCAGCTTGATGAGATGGAGAAGCGCCTTGCGGACGACAGGCAGTTAGCTAGCGAACCCACGTCCGTGCTCCGAAATTCTTGATTAATATTAAGGGGTCGCCGGACGATTGTTCAAAACCGCGCGCTAAGCAGGATCAGTGCATCGTCGCACGGGTCCGACGTTTCGGCGCCGTCCGGCAATTTACCCGCTTTGGGCGAGCGCCGGCCTACCAGACTGGGGGTTACAGCAGTGGTGCTGTCCGGTTCGGGCCTGATGTTACTGCACGCATAACGTGCACGATCCCGATCAGCGGCTTAGGGGGCCGGTGATCTTCCGTAATTCGTCTGCTCTGGTCGGCGTGCCCTATTGAGGTCATAGCGTTGGTTGTTATTTAAACAACGCTAAGAAGAAATCGGTGCGTTTTAAGGCCCTTGCGCCGCGTTCCCGCAAATGTCCGTTCTCTGGACACCTGCGCTCAGGTCGTAGTTGAACCCTCGTTTCCCGTCCAAGAAATACGTCCCGCAATATTCATCCGTCCCAATTCGGCCTACCACGTTTTGGGCACCCAGGTATTCAGACTATCCCGTTGTTTAGCTAACAGCCGATGCTATGCCCTCAAGTTCACCGTTGCCGGCGATTTCCGCTGAAAGCCACTCCCAGCTCGCATCAGACGCTTGCGCCGAGGCAAACCCAGCAATAACCGTCTGCCGTCCGTAGTTCGTACTCTTGCTCTGTCGATCGTACGCGATCGATACGCCGATTTCGGGCCGACCTTGGCGGCTATGACAACGGCGCCGCTAGGGTCAAAGTGCGAGCCGATCAACAGGCTCGCGGTCTCGCCATCCGCTACCGAGTTGAATCGAATTCTAATTGCGGCATGCTTGAAGTTGATCCATCGGCCGATGTGCCACGGGCCAATCTGACCCGCGCTTAGGGTTTCCATGCGGTGAGCACCGCAGGTGTGGGCTATTTGGTCGGATTTGATCTTGGGCGGTGCGCGGCCGGCGTCTCGTTGATCGGCGATAATCTGGCGCAAGTTCTCGATGCCGTCTTTGGTGAAGGCCGGGACGCCGTCATCACCGACACCGTAGACCCATAGGCGGCCGTCTTCGGGGAACATGTCGGTCGACAGCTCGTGCAACCAGTCTTCGTCCTCGTCGAGCTGGTTGGCGACGTAGCTGATGGTGAAGACATGTGCGATGGCGGCCATGATCAGGCCGCCTGCCTTTGCGATGCTGGGCGCGGCCGCCAGTTCCATGGCAGCAGTTCGTCGATCCTCTGGGCGGGATGTTCAGCGATCCGGGCCAGGACATCGCTCAGCCAGGCCTGCGGGTCGATATTGTTCAGTTTGGCGGTGACGACCAGGCTGTACATCGCTGCGGCTCGCTGTCCGCCGCGGTCGGAACCCGCGAACAGCCACGATTTTCTGCCCAGGGCAATCCCGCGCAGGGATCGTTCGGCTGCATTGTTGCTCAGGCAGATGCGGCCGTCGTCGAGAAACCGGGTGAATGCCGGCCAGCGCTTGAGCATGTAATCCATGGCCTTGGCGAGATCGTTGCCACGCGACAGTTTGGGCCGCTGCTCGTGCAGCCAGCGTTCCAGATCGGCAATCAAAGGCGCGCTCAGCTCCTGCCGAACCGCCCGGCGCTGCGCGGCGCTCTGGCCATTGATTGCGCGCTCGATGTCAAACAGGGCGTCAATGCGGTGAACCGCCTCCAGTGCCAGCGGCGAGATCGCGCTGGTGATCTTGCCCTCTGCCTTGCGCCGAGCGACGGCGGCGACATCGGCCATGATAAAGAACGGCCGGCGGGCATGCACCCAACACGCCGCTTCGACCAGCGGGCTCGGCTTGCGGTTGGCCTCATAGAGCTTGGTGTAGCCGCCATAGGCGTCGGCCTGGAAGATCCCGGCAAAGCCGGCCAGATGCGCCTGCGGGTGATCGCCGCCGCGATCGCGCGAGTAATAAAACATCGCCGCCGGCGGCGCTGGCCCGGCAAACGGTCGATCGTCGCGCACATAGACCCAACATCGCCCGGTGTCGGTCTTACCCTTGGCCAGGACCGGCACAATGGTATCGTCGCTGTGCAAGCGCTCGGCGGCAAACACATGTTGCTCAATGCGCCGGAGCAGCGGCGCCAGCACGGCGCAGCAGCCGCCTACCTGATCGGCCAAGGTCGACAAGCTGAGGGGCACCCCTTCCCGGGTGTAGCGGTCGGCCTGGCGATTGAGGGGTTGATGCTGCCCGAACTTCTCGAACAGGATCATCGCCAGCAGGCTGGGGCCGGCCCAGCCGCGGGCCAAAACATGGAACGGCGCCGGCGCCTGGCTGATCCTCTCGCAGTCGCGACAGGTGAATTTCTCGCGAACGTGCTGGATTACCTTCCACTGCCGCGGAATGATCTCCAGCGTCTCGGTGATGTCCTCACCCAGCTTGCGCAGCCGCGGGCTGCCGCAGCACTGGCAAACTGTCGGACCCGGCTCAACCACCCGCTCGCGTGGCAGATGCTCGGGGAAGGGCTGGCGCGCCGGGCGCTTGCGGGTGAAGGCCAATACGTTGGTGGTCTTGGCGGCGGCCTGCTTGGCGGCGACCTCGTCCTCGGTCGCCGAACTCTCGAGCTCCTCAAAGGCCAGCGCCATCTGGTCGAGCAGCTGCACAGCGCGTTCCGAGCGCTGGCCGTAGAGCTCGCGCGTCAGCTTGGCGATCTGCAATCGCTGATGCGCGATCACGGCCTGATCATCGGAAGCCTTGGCCTGGGCCACCGCCAACTCGGCCTCGACCCGCGCCGCTCTTTCGCGCTCGGCGATCAGCGCCGCCTGCAGCGCGGCGATGTCATTGGGGAGATCTTCGGGCGTCCTTGTCACGGGCCCGATTATCGCACACCGGCGGACCCGATCCGTTCTTCAACCGCAGGGTGAGTCAATCGGACGCAGTCTCAGCCGGCGACCTCCGGACGCCAGGTGCGAACCGGGTTTCTCCAATCAATCCCGTCGAGCATGTAGGCTAACTGCGAGGCGCTGATCGCGACAATGCCGTCAGCCGGCGAGGGCCACAGAAACCGGCCGCGCTCCAATCGCTTGGCGTAGAGCGACATGCCAATGCCGTCATGCCAGACGATTTTGATCAAATCGCCTCTGGCGCCTCTGAAAACGTAAAGATCGCCGGCGTGAGGATCGCGGCCGAGCGCCTCCTGGACCTGCAAGGCCAACCCGTTCATGCCTTTCCGCATGTCCGTCCGGCCGACCGCCAGCCAGACTCGAACCCCCGAGGGAACCGGGATCATCGCCGCTCCAGCACGTCGAGGATCAGTCGCAGCGTCGATGCCTTGATGCCGTCGCCGACCCGGACGCGATAGCCGTTCAACACGATCTCGATCAGCTCGCTCGCGCCGGCCGACACCATTCCAACCGGCTGGTCGGGCATCACCGTCACCGGCATCAATTGCAACCCGGCCGGCTCCGCCGCGGCGTCCCGATAGCGTCGCCGCCAGGCGAAGACCTGGTTGGCGTTCACGTCGTAGCGCCGCGCCACCACCGACACCGACGAGCCCGGTACCAACGTCGCTGCTACGATCTCTCTCTTCAAAGCTTCCGGCCACGACCGATGCCGTCGCTGCCGCTTGTTTATGTCCATAATCGAGTTTGTGGACACTTTCCCTCATCACGCCTCGATCAAGCATCGAAGCGTCGATGATCCCGGCCGGCACCGGAAGAGCGGCCCACACCGGAGGGATACCGCTTAGGAGCGCGTTCAGCCTGCTCGCGAGCTGACCGACCCCGAAAATTCCACACACAATGGGAAACGTGATTACGCATTCGTTCGAGGCGGACATCAGGCTAGGCCTTCATTCTTTGCGAGTATGGGATCGTGGACGTTCGGCTCGGAGGCCGGGAGTGTGAGCTGACGCGGTTCGTCGGGAGAGATCGTGCGGTCGGCCTAAGACGCAGGGTGCGCCGATCCGACCCTCCGAAGGTTTCGCGGTCGACGCCGTCGCTTTCATCAGGAGCCAACGATGGGGATCGTCGAGTAGCACTTCGATCGAGTAATCCTCGATCGGCCTCCGCGTCAAAGCGTAGCCATAACCCCGGGCACGAGCCACGGGCGGTATGCCTGCGCAACGAATGCGATTACCCGATCATCAAGCTCTGGAACGCTGAGGGCGATCGGTGTGGCACCACCGGGGTGATCATCATCATTGCTGGCCGGTGGATGGGCGACACACCATTTCCTGAAGTCCGTGACGAGGCCGGGCGCCTGGGAAATTTTCATTGGAGTGACTTCTCAAAAGCTCAACTAATGTATATATGGTCGCATCTTCGCTGTTTTGCTATACGTATATTTAGCTAAGTCCAACATTTATTTATCTTGTATAATCTAATATAATTGGGGTTAGTGGCAAGAACCCGAACGATATTGTGGAAATACCACGGACTTGGATCCCAAGATTTCGCCGGTTGCGTCCGTGTACCGAGTGCCGCAGCACGGGCGTTGTCCCGCGCGACCGTGGCTGCCTCCGCGCCGTCGCCAATTTCGAGAGCCACTAATGGGGTCGCCGCACGAGAGCCTGTCTCGAAACACGATCGGGACGAGGGGTTGCCCTTGAGGGACAGCGGACCGAGGGTGGCGGCCGGGTACGCCGGCTATGGGGTTGAGACAATTTTCGGAGTTGGTGATGTGAAAAAGCTGAGCGGCATCCTGGCCTCCTGGGGCGCTGCCGCTCGCGAGGTGCGGGAAGGACCTGAGCGGGTGCCGCTCAGGCAGCGATTGGGTCAGTTCCTGCGGGAACCGCTGTTGATCCGTAAATGCCATCAGTTGGCCCTCGGTGGCTTGGCAAGGGCGTAGGGCATGAGCTCAACGTGCCGCCGCTTCGCATTGCACGACGCTGGAGGTCTGCAAAGGACTAGGTGAAGGGACCTTCGCCGGAACGCGCGGCAACGACAAGGTTGCGCCGAAGCGGTCATCGGCAGAGGCAGATCACACGTTGCTGCAAGGCTCCGCTGCTGGATTTTCGCGGGTTCTTCCCGGCCCCACTTATAGTGCGGCCCGCCGCAAGAACCGGAACGACTCCGGCAAATGCAATTCAGGCATACGAGTAGCATCTCGCCCATTCCGTCAGAATGCCGATGCCGATTACTGTCAATGGATTGCAAGATAAGGCCCTATTGGGTGTCCGATTGATCATAAAGCGGGGGTTCTGATGGATATCCGGCCAGTCGGCCTGGCCCGGTGAGCGTCGCCGATGTGGCTGCGGCGGCGGGGCGCAACCAGATCCCGCTCGGGATCGCGTACATGGTCGGCTCGACCGTGATGTTCGCCGGCGGCAATGCGATCGTGAAATGGCAACTTGCTAGCTATCCGCTTGGGCGAGGTGGCGTTCGGCCGCACCCTGTTCGTGTTGCTGACCGCCGCTGCGATCATATTGCCGCGCGCCGGGTGGGGCGTGTTGCGGACGCAACGCTACCGCGAGCATCTGCAGCGCGGGCTATCGCAGTTCGGCTCGATGCTATGCTGGTTCCTCGCGGTCAGCGTGCTGTCGCTCGGCTCGGCGACTGCGCTCGGCTTCGCGGCGCCATCATTCACGACCCTGCTGTCGATCGTAGTCCTGAAGGAGAAGGTCGGCATCCACCGCTGGTCGGCGCTGATCGTCGGGTTTGTCGGTGTCCTGATCATCACCCATCCCCGGCGCCGGCACGCTGACTTACGGCGCGCTGTTCGCTCTCACCAACGCGGTCTTGATCTCGACCGTGGCGATCGCGATCCGCCGCATGAGCATGACCGAATCGGCCGAGACGCTGACGTTCTACCAGATGAGCATTATGACCTTGTGCACCGCCGGCCTGCTGATGCTCGGGTTGCGCGCCCCGCATTGGCGCGACGCGCTGATGGTGGCACTCGCCGGGATCGGCAACGGGATCGCCCAGTTCTGGTGGACGCGCTCGCTGTCGTTGGCGCCGCCCTCGGCAGTGGTGCCGTTCAACTACCTATCGCTGGTGTGGGCAACGATCCTCGGCTTCGCGGTGTGGGGAGACGTGCCGACCCCGGGCCTGCTGGTCGGTTCGGTGATCGTTGTCACCTCGGGCCTTTACATCCTGTGGCGCGAGACGTTGCGCCGCCGCGCCCGGGCGGTCCCGCCGCCGCAGCGGGCCTTAATCCCGCCTTCGGGTAGCGGAGGGTTAACGCGATAGGAACGAGCGAGGGCGACCGACCAGCGGCAGCATCATCAGCCCGACAATGAACAGGAAGCCGATCAGCAACATCAGGTCGTTATAGGCGAGCACCAGCGCCTCGCGGTGCACCACATTGGCGAGCATCTTCACCGCAGCGTGGCTCGGATCGCCCGGGATCAGCGAGCCAAAACGGTTGATCTGCAAATCGAGGAACCGTTGCACCGGCGCACGCGCAGGGTTGATGTCCTCGATCAACCGGTTCCAATGAAAGTTCAGCCGCGCGTTCATGATCGTGACAATTGTGGCCAAGCCGATCGCCCCGCCGAGATCGCGGGTCAAGTTGTAGAGACCGGCGGCGTTTCGCATCTTGTCCTGCGGCAACGTGCCGAGCGCGATCATATTCGCCGGCAGATAGCAGCAGATCAGTCCTAGGCCGCGGAACAGCTGCGGCACGAACAGCTCCCAGAAGCCCGTCTGATTGGTCAGCGTGGCGGTCAGATACATCGAGAAGGCAAATAGCCCGAAGCCAAGCGCCAGCATCAAGCGCAGATCGAGCCAACGCGCGATGCTCGTACTGAGTGGCGACATCACCATGGTAACCAAACCGGTAACGATGATCGTCAGGCCGATCTGCAGTGGGCTGTAGCCCCGTACCTGCGCCAGGAATAGCGGCAGCAGATAGGTCGTACCGTACATGCCGACACCGGTGACGAAGGTGAAAAACGAGCCGAATGCAAAATTGCGGTGGCGGTAGGCACGCAGATCGACGATCGGTTGACGGAAGCTCAGCGCCCGCCAGAAAAACAAGCCGCCGCCGACGATCGAGACCGCCACCGCGGCCCGGATCGTCTGGTCGTCGAGCCAATCCCAGCGGGGGCCTTCTTGCAGCGCGTATTCGAGGCAGCCGAGAAAGGTCGCCATCAGCAGCAGGCCCAGCACGTCGAAATGGCGCAGCAGCGAAAAATCGGGATTGTCGATGTCGATCGTGACCCACACGACCGCAGCGACGATGAGGCCGGGGACGATGTTGACCAAAAACAGCCAATTCCAGGAAAACGTATCGGTCAAAAAGCCGCCGAGGGTCGGGCCCACGGTCGATGATAGGCTCAGAATCACCGAGATGATGGCAATCAGGGTCGCCAGGTGTCGGCCGCGAAACTTGGTGTAGACGACCGGCCACACGGTCGGCGTGATGGCGCCGCCGCACAACCCTTGCATCGCCCGAAACACGATCATTTGGCTGAGACTGGTGGCGGTGGCGCACAACGCGCTGGTTGCGGTAAAACCAAGCGCGGCGGTGACAAACAGCACGCGGGTTGACAGCAGCCGGGACATCATCCCGCTCATCGGCACCATGACGACATCGGCGATCAGGTAGGCGGTCTGCACCCAGGCAATCTCGTCGGTGCTGGCGGACAGCCCGCCCTGAATCTGGGTCAACGAACTGGTGACGATTTGAACGTCCATGATGGCCATGAACAAGCCGACGCCCATCGCCAAGACGCCGATCCATTCGCGCAGACCCGGTTCCGCTCCCGCCGCACTCGCTTCCGGTTGAGGAGATGCTGCCGACTCGAGCGGCGCTTCCGGGCCGGTTCGCCTGCTGCTGCATGAGGACGAACGCGACGACCGCGTCGATATGTTTCGACGAGCGTCACTGCGATGACCCTCAACTAAATGGTGGAGCCGGTTGTACCCGGACCAGGCGACGTGTCTGCCGCATAAGCGCCAACATCAGGTATCGTATTCCGCCACCCCGGTTTATAATTTTCTACAGGGCCTCGTGTGCCGCACAAATACTTGGTCGAGCGGGTTTTACCTGGGATGTGGGGACATAAGATGTAATGCAGCCTCCACACGCCGCCGGACGATCTGCCAGAACCGCCGGTGACCATGCATCGTGAAGCTTTGGGGCTGCCGGTAGCCATTTTCATCAAGTGCCGACGCCGGGCAAAATCCCCTTGCGAACGCGTCACGCCAGATATTGTCTTTGTCGACCCACGGGAACGCCTCAAAAATGTTCGGCCGATGCGACGGTTGTGTGCCGTCGCTCGTGCTCGTCGCACCCCGGCGCAAGGCTTCGGTGTTAACCTCCGCCATCCAGTCCTTGTAGAGCATGTAGCGTGTGGGTGCGGCCATAGACGGCATTTGTACGCGCTGCGGCGGCTAACCGAAAGGCCATGCTGCTGCGCACCCTCGGGCGCGACTGAAAATAAACTATGCAACTAAAGAACGAGCGTCATCGCCAGATAAAAGCGAGTTGATGGGAGCCGTAATGGTTGATGCTCAGGCGTGTAGGCGGCAGGTCGCAGAATGCGTCCGACGATCCCGAACCGATATCGCGCCTCAATCGGCGACGATTACGCGGGGCATGGCGAGAAGTTCAGGGTTCCAATGGATCAATAGCGGTAGCGCTCAGAAGAGGGCGCGAACGCGCCCTCTTCTGAGCGTCGACTTCGGGGCATGAAGAGCAGTTCTCGATGCCAAGGCCGAGCGGCCGTTGCAGATTTCCAAGCGGACACTTGGTGAGTATTCAGTGGGTGGCGTTGGTTGCGTGTGATTTGAACCTACATCACTTAGACCATTGATTTTATTGACTATGGATCTGAGGTTAAATCTGTTGATCCATAACTAATTGAATTTACGGGATAAAATGGCGTAATTGGTTGCGGGGGGAGGATTTGAACCTCCGACCTTCAGGTTATGAGCCTGACGAGCTACCGGGCTGCTCCACCCCGCGGTGAGAACTGTGACTGGGCCCCCGCTTCGCGGGGTTGACGTTCGGTGTTCGGCTCGCGAGGCTCGCCGGACCTCTCGTCAGTTATGAGCCTGACGAGCTACCGGGCTGCTCCACCCCGCGGTGATGATGCGGTCGGGTGATGACGGTCGGGCGATGAGGCGTTGGTGATGATTTGGGGGTGATGATTTGGGCGGCGGTGATGCGGGGCGATGGCGGGATGTTGCGGCCGGGGGTTGGCGGGTTGGGTGGGCGGGGCGGGGGGCTGCGAGAGCCTGGCGGCGACCTGCTCTTCCGCGCCTTGAGACGCAGTACCATCGGCGCTGAGGGTTTTCACGGCCGAGTTCGGGATGGGATCGGGTGTTTGACCCCTCGCTGTGGCCACCAGGCTGTCGCGGCCCCCGCTGCTGCCAGAGGACAGGGATCAGAGGACAGAGATCAGAGGACAGAGATCAGAGATCAGAGGACAGACCGACTTTGGCGATATCCTGCTGTCATCTGCCGTTTGTCCTGGGACCCGTTTGTCTTGGACCGGCGGAATTTGTGAATGTGTTGTGAGGCCCCTTCGTCAGGCGCCGGGATCGGGCGTCCGCGAAGGGGAGAAGTGTCGTCATGGCTGGCGCCGCGTGCGGCTTGGCGTTGCCGTCTTGAGCGCGGTTGGCGCCGGGCCCTTGAGCGCGGTTGGCGCCGGGCCCTTGAGCGCGGTTGGCGCCGGGCCCTTGAGCGCGGTTGGCGCCGGGCCCTTGAGCGCGGTTGGCGCCGGGCCCTTGAGCGCGGTTGGCGCTTGCCGCTGCACGCTGGCGGTTGTCGTTGCTGTTGGTCAAACAGGATTAGATCGAGCGGTTTCGAGCGATTAGTACCGGTCAGCTCCACGGATTGCTCCGCTTCCACCTCCGGCCTATCGACGTGGTGGTCTTCCACGGCTCTCGACGAGACCTGGTTTTGAGGGGGGCTTCCCGCTTAGATGCGTTCAGCGGTTATCCCGTCCGCACTTAGCTACCCGGCGTTGCGGCTGGCGCCACAACCGGTCCACCAGAGGTGCGTCCCTCCCGGTCCTCTCGTACTGGGGAGAGCGCCTCGCAAGTCTCGAACACCCACGGCAGATAGGGACCGAACTGTCTCACGACGTTCTAAACCCAGCTCACGTACCGCTTTAAATGGCGAACAGCCATACCCTTGGGACCTGCTCCAGCCCCAGGATGCGATGAGCCGACATCGAGGTGCCAAACGACGCCGTCGATATGGACTCTTGGGCGTCATCAGCCTGTTATCCCCGGCGTACCTTTTATCCGTTGAGCGATGGCCCTTCCACGCGGGACCACCGGATCACTATGGCCGACTTTCGTCTCTGCTCGAGCCGTCGCTCTCGCAGTCAGGCGGGCTTGTGCCATTGCACTCAACAGCTGATTTCCGACCAGCCTGAGCCCACCATCGCGCGCCTCCGTTACTCTTTGGGAGGCGACCGCCCCAGTCAAACTACCCGCCATGCAGGGTCCCGGACCCGGGTAACGGGCCGCGGTTAGATGCCAGAGAATTCAAGAGCGGTATTTCAAGGTTGCCTCCACCCCAACTGGCGCCAGGGCTTCATCGGCTCCCGCCTATCCTACACATGAACTCCCTAACACCACTGCAAAGCTGTAGTAAAGGTGCACGGGGTCTTTCCGTCTGACCGCGGGAACTCCGCATCTTCACGGAGAATTCAATTTCGCTGAGCCGGTGTTGGAGACAGCGGGGAAGTCGTTACGCCATTCGTGCAGGTCGGAACTTACCCGACAAGGAATTTCGCTACCTTAGGACCGTTATAGTTACGGCCGCCGTTTACCGGGGCTTCGATTTCAGAGCTTGCACCCCTCCTCTTAACCTTCCGGCACCGGGCAGGCGTCAGACCCTATACGTCGTCTTGCGACTTCGCAGAGCCCTGTGTTTTTAGTAAACAGTCGCCACCCCCTCCTCTGTGCCCCCCGCCCCTGCTTGCGCAAGGACGGGGCCCCCTTCTCCCGAAGTTACGGGGGCATTTTGCCGAGTTCCTTCAACACCGTTCTCTCACACGCCTTGGTATGCTCTACCAGTCCACCAGTGTCGGTTTCGGGTACGGTCTTTAACGCCGGCGCTATTTCCCGGAAGTCCCAGACCGCCCTG
The DNA here is from genome assembly GCA_963777435.1 of uncultured Alphaproteobacteria bacterium. Taxonomy (GTDB): domain Bacteria; phylum Pseudomonadota; class Alphaproteobacteria; order ATCC43930; family CGMCC-115725; genus AP-15. Next base: position 116,988 of record CAVZQT010000001.1, on the reverse strand, counting down.
TCAATCCAATCAGACAAAACGGTTTTCGGCCTTCGTCACGCTCCGGCAGGCGGAGGAATGTTAACCCCCTTCCCATCGGCTACGGCTCTCGCCCTCGCCTTAGGGGCCCGGCTAACCCTGCGCGGAATAACCTTGCGCAGGAACCCTTGGACTTTCGGCGTGAGGGTTTCTCACCCTCATTTACGCTACTCATGTCAGCATTCTCGCTTCCGATGCCTCCAGCACATCTCGCGATGCACCTTCGCCGGCCTACGGAACGCTCCGCTACCGCGTGCCTTGCGGCACACCCGCAGCTTCGGTGCGTGGCTTGAGCCCCGTTACATTTTCGGCGCCGGACGGCTGATAGACCAGTGAGCTATTACGCTTTCTTTAAAGGATGGCTGCTTCTAAGCCAACCTCCTGGTTGTCTTGGCCTTCCCACATCCTTTCCCACTTAGCCACGACTTGGGGACCTTAGCTGGCGGTCTGGGCTGTTTCCCTCTCGACGACGGACCTTAGCACCCGCCGTCTGGCTGCCGATCTCCGCTCGCCGGTATTCGGAGTTTGGTTAGGTTTGGTAAGGCTCGCGCCCCCCTAGCCCATCCAGTGCTCTACCCCCGGCGGCGAGCGATCGACGCTCTACCTCAATAGATTTCGCGGAGAACCAGCTATTTCCGAGTTTGATTGGCCTTTCACCCCTAGCCACAAGTCATCCCCTACTTTTGCAACAGTAGTGGGTTCGGTCCTCCAGTGCGTGTTACCGCACCTTCAACCTGCCCATGGCTAGATCACCCGGTTTCGGGTCTGATCCCGGCAACTCAAGCGCCCTATTCAGACTCGCTTTCGCTGCGCCTACGCCTAACGGCTTAAGCTTGCTGCCAAGACCAACTCGCTGACCCATTATACAAAAGGTACGCCGTCAGGCAGACAACAGAACACAGACGACAGAGAACAGATTACCCGTCGTCTGTCCTCTGTATTCTGTCGTCCGACCCTCCGACTGCTTGTAGGCATCCGGTTTCAGGAACTATTTCACTCCCCTCGTCGGGGTGCTTTTCACCTTTCCCTCACGGTACTGGTGCACTATCGGTCACTGAGGAGTACTTAGGCTTGGAGGGTGGTCCCCCCATCTTCAGACAGGATGGCTCGTGTCCCGCCTTACTCAAGGATCGCTTGGCCGGTTTCCCGTACGGGGCTGTCACCCGCTCTGGCCCGCCTTTCCAGACGCTTCCGGTACCAAACCAAACAACCACTGGCCTCGTCCGCTTTCGCTCGCCACTACTCGCGGAGTCTCGGTTGATGTCCTTTCCTCCGGCTACTGAGATGTTTCAGTTCGCCGGGTTCGCCTCCTTGGCCTATGGATTCAGCCAAGGATACCCGTTGCCGGGTGGGTTGCCCCATTCGGAGATCCCGGGATCAACGATCGCTCGCATCTCCCCCGGGCTTTTCGCAGCGTGCCACGTCCTTCATCGCCTCTCAGTGCCAAGGCATCCACCAGATGCCCTTCATTTGCTCGATCCAGGGGTGTCGGGTCGGCCGTCACCGGCCAGCCAAACACCCCGGACAACCGCCGCGCACAGGGGCAAGCCCCAATCCGGGCGGCCCAATCTCTGGGCAACCCAATCCGGGCGGGCCCCCTTGTCGGGGTTTCCCGCCGGCGCGCGGCGCCTTCCATGAAGACACTTCTTCGGACGGGTCGGCAGCCGGGTTCACACCCGCACCGCGGCACCGTCCGCCTCGGTCACATTCACAAATTCACTTTACCCGTTCAATCAACACGCGCCCCGACATCCAAACCGCCGGCGCGGGACATACATATCCCGCCCGGTTCGCCGGACCCCGGAACAAACCTGGTCTTCTCCGAATGCCGTCTTCAGGGATCAGACGTCAGGGATCAGGGATCAAAAAACCCCGCAACCGCTTGGCTGTCCGACTCGGAGCACCGCCGGGAGTGCTAGCGCCGGAAGTGGAGGTGAACGGGATCGAACCGATGACCTCCTGCTTGCAAAGCAGGCGCTCTCCCAACTGAGCTACACCCCCGTCTCAGGAGCCAGGGACCAGGCGTCAGGACCAGGAACATCCTGACCCCCCGGCGCCTGATGCCTGAATGGTGGGCCAGGGAGGATTTGAACCTCCGACCTCACGCTTATCAAGCGCGCGCTCTAACCAGCTGAGCTACTAGCCCTAACCAGAGGACAGCAAACAGAGGACGGACGACAGATCCATCTTCCATCCGGCGCCGTCTGGCGAACGGCGTTCGCCCAAGCCTTTGGCAAAACTCGGCATTCGGGAGAAGGGATGCGCAGACGGCGGCCTGTTGCCAGAGATCAGAGATCAGACCCCGGAGATCAGACCACTGAGATCAGATCTGCCGCCTCTGACGTTTGTGGAAACCGGAGGAAAGACCCTCGGCGGCGATCATCTCTGATCTCCGACTTCTGATCTCTGACCTCTGGAAATCCAGAAAGGAGGTGATCCAGCCGCAGGTTCCCCTACGGCTACCTTGTTACGACTTCACCCCAGTCGCTGACCTTACCGTGGTCGGCTAGCTCCTCTTGCGAGGTTGCCGCACCGCCTTCGGGTAAAGCCAACTCCCATGGTGTGACGGGCGGTGTGTACAAGGCCCGGGAACGTATTCACCGCGGCATGCTGATCCGCGATTACTAGCGATTCCGACTTCATGCTCTCGAGTTGCAGAGAGCAATCCGAACTGAGACGGCTTTTCGAGATTGGCGCAGGGTCGCCCCCTTGCATCCCGCTGTCACCGCCATTGTAGCACGTGTGTAGCCCAGCCCATAAGGGCCATGAGGACTTGACGTCATCCCCGCCTTCCTCCGGCTTGTCACCGGCAGTTTCTGCAGAGTGCCCGGCCAAACCGCTGGCAACTGCAGATGAGGGTTGCGCTCGTTGCGGGACTTAACCCAACATCTCACGACACGAGCTGACGACAGCCATGCAGCACCTGTGTCCCGGCCGGCCGAACCGAAGAAGCCGATCTCTCGGCCCCATACCGGGCATGTCAAGGGCTGGTAAGGTTCTTCGCGTTGCGTCGAATTAAACCACATGCTCCACCGCTTGTGCGGGCCCCCGTCAATTCCTTTGAGTTTTAACCTTGCGGCCGTACTCCCCAGGCGGTGTGCTTAAAGCGTTAGCGGCGACACCGAAGAGCTAGGCTCCCCAACGTCTAGCACACATCGTTTACCGCGTGGACTACCAGGGTATCTAATCCTGTTTGCTCCCCACGCTTTCGCGCCTCAGCGTCAGTATCGGTCCAGAGCGCCGCCTTCGCCACCGGTGTTCTTCCCAATATCTACGAATTTCACCTCTACACTGGGAATTCCACGCTCCTCTCCCGAACTCAAGCATGAGAGTCCCAAGCGCAATTCCCAGGTTGAGCCCGGGGCTTTCACGCCTGACTTCTCACGCCGCCTACGCGCCCTTTACGCCCAGTAAATCCGAACAACGCTCGCCCCCTTCGTATTACCGCGGCTGCTGGCACGAAGTTAGCCGGGGCTTCTTCTCACGCTAGCGTCATCATCCTCGCGTGCGAAAGAGCTTTACAACCCGAAGGCCTTCATCACTCACGCGGCATTGCTGGATCAGGCTTGCGCCCATTGTCCAATATTCCCCACTGCTGCCTCCCGTAGGAGTCTGGGCCGTGTCTCAGTCCCAGTGTGGCTGATCATCCTCTCAGACCAGCTACGGATCACTGCCTTGGTAGGCCGTTACCCCACCAACTAGCTAATCCGACGCGGGCCCCTCCTGCTGCGATAAATCTTTCCCCGGGTTTCCCCGGGCGTATGCGGTATTAGCCGAAGTTTCCCTCGGTTATCCCCCACAACAGGGCAGGTTCCCACGCGCTACTCACCCGTGCGCCACTCGACCCCGAAGGGTCGCGTTCGACTTGCATGTGTTAGGCATGCCGCCAGCGTTCGTTCTGAGCCAGGATCAAACTCTCAAGTTTAACCCAGGGCCGCCAGCCCAAACCGCACCCCAAACGGGAATGCCGCCAGACCGCCGGCCCGATCATTAGGGCCTCTAAAACGTTCGCATCGATGCGCGAACTTCAGAACAGCCCCACCGACATGATACCCGCTTGCTCGCAGGCATCGCGCCGGCGCGGCCGCCGTCCGCGCATCCCTTCCCTTAATCTCACAATCTCAAACAACACCGGCCGCAGACCCAGACCCATCAGCTCAAAGCCTATTCAGCCACAAGCCGACAAACCCAACCGTCACAGCCAAATCTTCCGGCCCGATCGCGGACATCTGGTGACATCCATCAGACCGCCCCAACAAAGGGGCCGCGCTTATAACCCCGCCCCCAACCCCAAGTCAACCTACTTTTCGCAGATCGACCCCACTTCTCCAAACCCGCCTTGCTGCCGCACCATCAGTTGGATCCCACAATCGGTAAGATCCCGGCCGCCGAGCTCTTCCACCACATTCCGACCGCACCCGTTCCGGGGCGCTCTTCAAAATATGGCTGAGGTTTGGGTCAAAAAGCTGCGCCCCGAAGGGCGCAGGGATTGGCGCGAGAAACACCAGGAAGGTACATAAGCCCCCAACACCCCCCTGTCCAGCCCCCCGAAACATTTCTTTCACATTTTTCGCCGAGACCGCCGCGGCTTCCGCCCCAAGCGGGGCTGGTTAGAGGTATAACCGCTCAAACTGCTTGGGCTCCGTAGTATAGGGTAACAGTGTGCTTCGCCTCGGCGAAAAATAGCCAGCGTTCGACGACGAGGCCGAGCGCCGCGCTAATAACGGCCACGCCGGCCGCTGCAGTCCCCGGCCAGCCACCGACGAGCGCCGCAATGAAACTGCCTAATGCCGGGACGATAAACCCAGTAATCCGGGCGATCAGCCGCAGACGCCGCGCGTGCTTGCGCGCGATCTGGAATCCCATCTCGTGTAGCAAATAGTTTTCTTGGGTATGCGGCGCCTCGAACATCCGCACGCGGCCGCGGCTGCCGAGTGCGGTGGCGCTCGCCACGGTGCTGCGCGCCGAAGTGGTGTCGATAAAGACCCAGTAGCGTTCCTTGATCCACCAGGCGAGCAACACCAACGCAAGTGCCAGCAGCCCCAGACCTGTCGCGCGCCCCACCCACAGCCGGACCAGAAAATCAAGCACGAGCAGCCCGCTCATCAGACCGAGCGCCAAATAGCCGGGGACAACCCACCCGTTATGCCATTGGTGAATTGGCTTTAGCGACGCATAGATCATTCCGGTGCAATAGAGCGTGCCGGCGGCAAGCACCGCGGCGATGACGCCGCATAGGCCGATAAAACCCTGGCGAGCGGCAAAAAAGACCCAGCCGATACCGAATATGATGGTGGGGAAGAACGTCAGCACCGCCAGAACGCCCTCGCGCGACAGCCACGACGATCGCCACTGCGAGAACGCCCGCAACGAGCGTTCGGGTCGTCCGAGGTGAAAAACCGAGGAGCTGAGCCCGCCCGCTGCGAGCGCAGCGGCGATCGCGAGCGCGACAAAGGCGAACCAGCCGCTCTCGGGCAGCCATCCAAGCGGCGCGCCTAGCCCGAGCAACAACAGCAACCCAAAGCCGGCGCCGGACGCGGTCGTGAAAAATACGATGGATAGTGCGGGGTGCATGCAGCGTGTTTCGTTAGCGAGGGCTGTCGCGGAAGTACGCTGTCACCGCGACAGCAGCCGGTCGACCCAGCGCAGCAACCCGTCCGCGGCGGAAGCGGCGGTGTATGGCGGCGCCGAGCTTGACGGACTGGGCGGGTTCCGCAGCATGCGGCCGGGTCGCGGCGGCAGATACTTGTTGACCGGCTTGTAGCCGAGCTCGGGCATTAGGTCCCGCCCGCGCCGATCGGCGACCAACCCTGAGACCGCCGAATCCGGGTCGCCGAGATCACCGAAATGCCGTGCATTGACCGGGCACACCAGGACGCAGGCGGGCTGGCGATCAGGCTCGGACAAATGCTCGTTGTAGATGCGGTCAATGCACAAGGTGCACTTTTTCATGACGCCTTCGTCGGCGTCAAATTCCCGCGCCCCATAAGGGCACGCCCAGGAACACAATTTGCAGCCGATGCAGATCGCCTCGTTGACCAGCACGATGCCGTCCTCGGCGCGTTTGTACGAGGCGCCGGTCGGACATACGGTGACGCAAGCGGGCTCCTCGCAGTGCAAGCACGATTTTGGGAAATGTACCGTGCGCGCGCCCTCACCCTCGCCTTCTTCAAAGGAGTGGATGCGGTTGAACCACACGCCCCAGGCATTCTCCCCGTAAGGATCGAAATCGGGGAGTGGGGCCATGTGGCCCCCGGTATTCCATTCCTTGCAGGCCGTCGCGCAGGCATGGCAACCGACGCAAATGTCGAGATCGATCACAAGCCCGAGTTTTCTGTCGCCGGGCAGCTGACGCGGCAGTGAGGTCACGGGGCGTTCCGGTCCGCTTTCCGAGCGCCATATCGCAAGATCGTGGGCGGCGGCCGCAATGATGGCGCAGCTGCCACCGGCGCAAACGCGGGAGCGCTGGTCCCGGCTTCGGCTGGAGCCGCGCGCTCGATCCGCACCCGCAAATCGTACCACGCCGCCTGGCCGGTAACCGGGTCGGCATTGGAGTAAGAATAGCCGCCATCAGCCGGCAGCAGTTCCGAGATCAGATGGTTGAGCAGAAATCCTTTGCGGAACTCCGGGGCGTTAGGGTCGAGATCCCAGGCGCCGGTGCGCTTGCCGATCGCGTTCCAGGTCCACACCGTGTCGGGGTTGACCCCGTCCACCAGACGCGTGGGCACGCGGATCCGTCCGTGATGACTGATTACCCACACCCAATCCTCCTCTTTGAGGCCGAGGGCGTAACCGGTGATGCGGTTTATGAACAGACGGTTGTAGCCGAGGATCTGGCGCAGCCACGCATTCTGCGAGTGCCATGAGTGGTACATCTGCATCGGCCGCTGCGTCACCGCATGCAGCGGGAACGCGGCACGATCCACCCGCGCCTCCTCAAACGGCATGTACCAGAATGGCAGTGGGTCAAAATAAGTCGTGATCCGCTCGCGGTGTTCGGGCTGCGGCACGATGGGCCCGTGCCCCTCGGCCGCAAGGCGAAACCGCTGCAGCGGCTCGACATAGAGCTGCAATACGATCGGCTGAGCGCTGTCGATCAGCCCCATCGAAACCGCGGTTTCGAGATAAGCCTTGTTGGCGTGCTTGAAGTAGAGCTGTTCAGGCGGCAGCTGATGCTTCCAGAAGCAACCGTTGGCGATATAGCGCTCCAGCTGATGTGGGTTAGGGGCGCCGCGTCCCGGCTGATCACCGTCAATGCCGCGCCAGCCGCCCAATGGCCCGACCCCCGGCCGCCGTTCATGGTTGACGATGTAGTCGCGGTAGCCGCCGGGATAGCGCGGCTGTCCTTCGGGTGTGGTAAAGCCCGGCAACCCGAGCCGCGCGCCGATCTCGATCAAGACATCCTGAAATGGCCGCACATCCCGGTCGGGCTCGAGGATCGGCTGACGAATTGCGTCGCCCGGCCCGTCCGAGCCACCGATCGGCCGGTCGAGCAGCGAGATGCAGTCCCAGCGCTCCAGGTATGTCGTGTCGGGCAGGATCAGATCGGCATAAGCGACTGTCTCGGAGTAATAGGCATCGGAATAGATGATCCGCGGAATCCGGTACTCGCCGGTCGTCGGGTCCTTGTCGGTCAACATGCGCATCGTCTCGGCGGTGTTCATCGCCGAGTTCCACGCCATGTTCGCCATATACATAAAGAGCGTGTCGATCGGGTACGGGTCACCCTTTGCCGCGTTGGCGATGACCATGTGCATCATGCCGTGCGCAGCGATCGGCGCTTCCCATGAAAACGCCTTGTCGATTCGCGCCGGCCGGCCTTCGGCATCGATGAGCAGATCTTCGGGCGACATCGGGTAACCCAGCGGAATCCCAGGCAACGGTTTTCCGGCCGCCACCTGCTCGGGCTTCCCGGCCGGCTTTGGTCCGGGCGGCGTCGGCTTGGGATGCGGCGACTTGTAGCGCCAGCCCCCCGGCACATCGATCGTACCGAGCAGCATCTGCAACAGGTGTAACGCACGGCAGGTCTGAAAGCCGTTCGAATGCGCCGAGATGCCGCGCATCGCGTGCAAAGACACCGGCCGGCCGCGCATCGAGGCGTGCTGCCGGCCGGCCCAATCGGTCCATGCGACCGGCAGCTCGATCACCTCTTCGAAAGCGGCTTGCGCCATCTCGGCAGCGAGGCGGCGGATCGTTGCCGCCGGAATACCGCAGGCTTCGCCAACTGCCTCGGGTGCATAGCGCTGGTCAAGGTAACGCTCGGCGACAAGCTGGAATACCGGCACTGCTCGCCGGTCATCGGGGAGGCTTGCTTCACCGACGAGCCGGGAAACAACCCCGGCCTCGGTCGCATCGGCGAGCGATCCCGAGGCTTCAAGAACCAGCGGCTCGCCCTTCTCGTTGCGGGCAAAGAGCCCGTCATCGGCGTCTCCGGGCGCCTGGATCACCAACCATGCGGCGTTGGTGTAGTGCGCCAGATATTCGAGATCGACATGGTCCGCGGCGAGCAGTTCGTGGATCAGCGCCAGCACAAACAGCCCATCGGTTCCCGGCCGGATCCCGACCCATTCGTCGGCTATGGCGGAATACCCGGTGCGCACCGGGTTGACCGAGACAAATTTGGCGCCGCGCCGACGCAGACCCGACAGTCCGATCTTGATCGGGTTTGAATCATGATCCTCGGCGACCCCAAACATCATGAAATAGCGGGTGTGTTCCCAGTCGGGCTCGCCAAATTCCCAAAAGCTGCCGCCGAGCGTGTACATGCCGGCCGCCGCCATGTTGACCGAACAAAACCCGCCATGCGCGGCGAAATTGGGGGTCCCGAATTGCGCCGCCCAATAACCGGTCAGGGCTTGGCTCTGGTCGCGGCCGGTAAAGAAAGCGAGCTTCTTCGGGTCGCTCGCGCGAATGCTCGCGAGCCAGTCGACCGCGGTCGCGATCGCTTCGTCCCACTCGATTTCGCGGAACTCGCCGAAGCCGCGCTCGCCGACCCGCTTCAACGGTTTGCTCAGCTTCGCCGGCGATTGCTGCTGCATGATGCCGGAGGCGCCCTTGCCGCAGATCACACCGCGATTGACCGGGTGGTCGCGGTTGCCTTCGATGTAGCGAATGCCGCCGTTCTTCAGATGAACTTTGATCCCGCAGCGGCAGGCGCACATGTAGCAGGTCGTGTACTTGACCTCGTCGGACACCACCGGCGACGGATCGATGATCTCGCGTGGATTAAAGTACCCGCGGATGCGCTCAAACAAGCCCCGATCCTCGGCGTCCTTCGACCCACTCGCACCAAGGTGCAGGCTGCTCACATTGTTGTCCTTCTCGTTCGATGCAGCGGAACTGACTTTATTGCGCCCGCATCAGCTCGGAGCAGAGCGCGTCCCCCGCCGCCAAGGCAACAGAACGAAACTACATCGATTATTTGATATTGCAACACCGCGCGAGCGAACCGGTCGGGTAAGTCGATGGCACTTCACGCGCTGTCCATCTCTAATTTTGGGGTCCGCGAGCGGGTTTAGACCTCGCGATCGGTTTGCGCCAAATGTCCGACTGGCGCCCGCGCGTCAGCCCGCGTGTCGGTCTGCTGCGACATCATCGCTCGGTGCGATATCTCAGATTGACGGCGCACCAGGAATGCCGGCTCCAGCTGGGTACCGGTTTGCGTGATCACGTCGAGGAGGCTGGTATCGCCGGTCAGGGCCTCCGAGACCTCGCCGCCAAGCCAGCGCGCGGCCATCATTCTCCACAACGAGCGCATCAAGCGGCCCCCATGCTGATCGCGGCGGCTCTCGTAACCCCGGAAGCAGGCCGGAATATGGCGGCCTTGCCGACTGTGCTATGACCGTCGTCATGGCGCTCCTATTCTTTTCCACCGTTGATTCCGCGGCACGCTGGCGCGATGAGCTGGCGCGGCTGAAACCCGAACTCGAGGTTCGAGTTTGGCCCGAGATTGGTGATCCGGCCGAAATTGATTACGCATTGGTGTGGCGGCCGGAGCCGGGGCTTCTCGGCTCGCTGCCAAGCCTCAAACTGATCTTGTCTCTCGGCGCCGGGGTCGATCATGTTCTGAAAGACCCGCAGCTCCGCCGCGATGTGCCGATCGTGCGTCTTGTCGATCCGTGTCTGATCGATGCGATGAGCGAGTATGTGGCATTGCAGGTGCTCCGGTTGCATCGTCAGGACCTCGATTACCGGGCTCAGCAGGAAGCTGAGGTGTGGCGCGAACTCCCGCAAAAAAATGCCTGTCAGCGGCCGGTGAGCGTTCTCGGGTTTGGCGAGATTGGGCAGGACACCGGACGCAAGCTGGCCGCACTCGGTTTCCCCGTCTCGGGCTGGAGTTGCGGCGACAAAAGGGTCGCGGGCTTTACCACCTATGCCGGCCCGCAGGGTTTGTCGCAATTGCTCAGCACAAGCGAGATCCTCGTCTGCCTATTGCCGCTAACCCCAGAGACCGAGGGCATCCTGTGCACCCGCACCTTTGCCCAACTGCCCCAGGGGGCCGGCCTCGTCAATGCCGGGCGCGGTGCGCACCTCGTGGAGGAAGATTTAATTCCGGCGCTTAGCTCCGGCCAGCTCTCGGCGGCGGCGCTCGATGTCTTCCGCGAGGAGCCGCTGCCTTCAGGGCATCCGTTCTGGCATCACCCTCGCATCCTGGTCACACCCCATATTGCCGGCGTCACTAACCCGGCGACCGCCGCCGCGGTTATTCTCGACAACATCCGCCGCTACGAACAAGGCGAACCGCTCCTCAACCAGATCGACCCAATCCGAGGTTATTAAGCTCGATCGGGCAGCGCCGCGCCGACGCGCGCCCATCAAAGAATTTCGGCTGACTTGCCGCGGCAACGCTCGGCAGGCGTTTTCTCCGGGAATCCCGCCCTCACCCCGAGGGCGGGCGCAGCTCGGAGGATAACCATGGCGGAAAGCACAGAGCTCAGCAGGGATGCAGTCACCGCTGCGGGCCGGCAGGCAATTGCACCCATGACCGACGAGCGGAGGCAGTCAGAGCTAGACGGCCGTTCCAAGGAACCAAACGCGATACGCGGCGGCTTTGTACTCCGAGGCTTGGTGGCCGGGGTCATCGGCGCCTGGGTCATGGACCGGGCAACCTGGATGCTGCAGGATCGTGAGCCCCGGCGGGCAATCCAGCGGGAACGGGAGGCATGGCCGATCGGCCTCGATGTCTCTCATTCGCTCGGCTATCGGCTGGCAGCAGCGCTCGGCATATCGGCGAGCCGCGACCAACCCAGCACTCTCGGGATGTTCACGCATTACCTTCTGGGGATCGGTCCCGCGATAATCTATTCGGCGCTATGAGAGCACGATTTGCGGTTCGCCGAAGATCGCGGCCTCATCTAGGGTTTCCTGATTTTTGCGTTGTGGGACGAGGCATTGTCGACCGCAACCGGCATCGCCGGGCGGCCGAGCAACTACCCGTGGCAGGCGCATATTCGCGGCCTCGTCGGCCACCTCTCGCTAGGTATCGCCACTCACGTAGCGCTGACCGCGCTGGAGACCGATTTCAGGGTACGGCCGTTGGGCCGCCACCCCGGCGCCTGACCGCCGCCGTCTAACCAAAGCGCTGGGCGATGTGAGCGTAGAGCGCGCGCATCGCAGTGGCTTCGGCGCCCTCGGGGCGGCCGGGGCGGCTTTGCGGGTTCCATGCCATGACATCGAGATGCGCCCACCGAATGCCGGGCTCGACAAATTCCTGCAGATAGAGTGCGGCGGTGATGGCACCTGCATGCGGCGATTCCGACACGTTATTGAGGTCGGCGATCTTGCTGTCGATCATTTTGCGGTACGGCCCCCACAACGGCATGCGCCACATCGGGTCTTCCTCGGCCCGGGCGGCATCGAGCAATGCGCCCGCCAGCGCATCGTCATTACAGAACAGCGCCGCCAGTTCGGGGCCGAGCGCCACTCGCGCAGCGCCAGTCAGCGTGGCCATGTCGATCAGCAATTGCGGGTTTTCGGTCGAAGCTTCGGCCAGCGCGTCGCACAGGATCAGCCGGCCTTCGGCATCGGTGTTGCCAATCTCGACGGTCAGCCCCTTCCGCGTGCGGACAATGTCGAGCGGCCGCATCGCGTTGCCCGATACCGAGTTCTCGACGCAGGGCAGCAGCACGCGCAACCGGACCGGCAGTTTTGCATCCATGATCGCCTGGCCGAGGCCGAGCACGATCGCCGCCCCCGCCATATCCTTTTTCATCAAGCGCATGCCCGAAGCGGTTTTGAGGTCGAGACCGCCGGTGTCAAAGCACACGCCCTTGCCGACCAGCGTCACTTTGGGTGCTGCCGGGTCGCCCCAAACGATGTCGACCAGCCGCGGCGGCCGGCTGCTGGCGCGGCCGACCGCGTGGATCGTCGGATAGTTTTCGGCAAGGAGTTCGTCGCCGACGATGACCCGGTGGCAGGCGCCCGCCTGCTCGGCAACCTGAACCGCGGCTTGCGCCAATTCCTCCGGGCCGAGATCGCCGGCCGGTGTGTTGGCGAGATCGCGCGCCAGAAAAATCGCGCGGGCGAGCCTTTCGACGCGGCCGCGATCGGCGCCGTCAGGCCAAGCCAACGCCGCACCGCTCGCCAGCTTGGCGTGGTAGCGCGTGTAGGCATAGGTCGCGAGCGCCCAGCCGAGCGCGACACGGGTCGGATCGGCGCCCTCGGGGATGGGATCGAGCCGATAGCTGCCTTCCGGCAAGGCGTCCGGCAGCCCGGCCAGTGCCCACATCGTCGTGCGCGAATCCGCTCCGTCGCCGAGCCCCACCAGCACCCTTTCGAGCCGTCCGTTGTCGGCCGGCATCAGCGCCAGCTTGCCCGCATCCGCCGCAAAGCCGATCGCCTGCGCCCAGTTCCGCTCGCGTTCCGAGGCGGATTCAAGCCACCCCGAAAGCCGATCCATAGTCAGGGCGGTGATCGGCACGCAGCCGCCGGATTGCTCGATCAGGGAAAACGCCATTGCTCGTCTCGCTGGTATTGCCTGACAACAGAATGGGGTGGTTTCGCCGTCTTGCAAAGATAAAGCGCGCCGCCCCACAATCGGCGGCTCGACCGCACTGGAGATGGTCATGCCCGACATCAAAATAGCCGCCTACGGTTCGTGGTCGTCGCCAATCACGTCCGACATGATTGTCGCCTCATCGATCGGGCTCGGCGAAATCATGCTCGACGGCGGCGATGTCTATTGGCTCGAATCGCGCCCGCAGGAAGCTGGACGCTCGGTCCTCGTCCGCCGGAGTGCGGGTGGCAGCCCAGCCGATTTGACACCGCCCATGCCGCCCGACGGCGGGCCTGCTTTCAGTTTGCGCACCCGCGTCCACGAATATGGCGGCGGCGCCTACCTCGTGCATGACGGCGTCGTTTATTTTAGCAACGACGCCGACCAGCGGCTCTATGCGCAGGGGCCTGGTACCATACCTTCGCCGATAACCCCCGAACCCGCCGAGTCGCGCGGGCTTCGCTACGCCGATGGCGTCATCGACGCGAGGCGTCAGCGGATGATCTGGGTGTGCGAAGATCACACCACTGGCGCTCGCGAGCCGGTCAACAGGCTAGTCGAAATTCCGCTCGGGAGCGCGCGGCCGCAGCGCGACCTGCGATCCGGGTGCGATTTCTACGCCGAGCCGCGGCTCAGCCCGGATGGAGCGCGCCTCGCCTGGCTCGAATGGAACCACCCGCTGATGCCGTGGATCGGCTGCGAATTGTGGGTCGGCGAGATCGCGGCGGATGGTTCGGTCGGCACTGCGCATCGGGTTGCCGGCAGCGCTGATGAGTCGATCTTTCAGCCCGAGTGGTCGCCGGATGGCAGCCTCTACTTTATTTCCGATCGCGCGCAGGACGGCATCGCCGGCCGCTGGTGGAACCTGTTCCGTGTCATGGGCGACGCGCTGGCGCCATCTTCCGCGATCGAGCCGGTGTGGCCGCTCGCCGCCGAGTTCGGACGACCGCAGTGGAATTTCCGCATGTCGACTTACGCGTTCGACACGCAGCGCCGGGTGGTCTGCAGCTTTATCGAGAAGGGTGTCCACCGGCTGGGGATGGTCGATCTCGACACGTTAAAGAGGACCTCTATCCCGACGCCGTACCAGGACATCTCTTCGGTACGCATGACAGATGGGCGCGTGTATTTCCGCGGCGGCGCGCCGACCGAACCGCCGGCAATTGTTGAACTCGACCTGGGATCGGGGCGCAGCGCGGTACTCCGGCGTTCGACCACTCAGGATCTCGATACTTACCGCAGCTATCTGTCGGTTGCCGAGCCGGTCACCTTCGACACCGACAATGGCCAGCGGGCGTTCGGCCTGTTCTACCCGCCGCACAACGCCGATTTCTCGGCCCCGGCTGGGGAATTGCCGCCGCTCTTGGTGCATTGCCACGGCGGCCCCACCGCTGCCGCCTCCCCGACCTTGAGTTGGGGCACGCAATATTGGACGAGCCGCGGTTTCGCCGTGTTCGACGTCAATTATGGCGGCAGCACCGGTTATGGGCGCCTGTTTCGGCTGCGCTTGCAAGGCAATTGGGGCATCGTCGATGTCGCCGATTGCGTCAACGGGGCCCGCTCCTTGGCCCAAGCCAAACGCGTTGACCCGGCGCGCTGGGCGATCAGCGGTGGCAGCGCCGGCGGCTACACGACACTCGCCGTGCTGACCTTGCGCGACGAATTCAAAACCGGCGCCAGTTACTACGGCGTCAGCGATCTCGAAGCCCTGGCCAAGGACACGCACAAATTCGAGAGCCGTTATCTCGACGGTCTGATCGGCCCTTATCCCGAACGCCGCGATCTCTATGTCGCGCGGTCGCCGGTTCACCACGCTGATGGATTATCGGTGCCGGTCGCATTTTTCCAAGGTGCCGAGGACCGGGTCGTGCCGCCCGAACAGGCCGAGGCAATGGTCGAGGCCTTGCGCCGCCGCGGGATCCCGTCGCTGTACTTGTTGTTCGACGGCGAGCAGCACGGCTTCCGCCGCGCCGACAATATCAAGCGCGCGCTCGACGCAGAACTCTACTTCTATTCGATTTTTCTCAGCGGCGGCCGCCTCGAGTTCCGCATCTAGCGGCCGAGGAGTTCGTCGAGGATGGCAGCGAGGCGGGCGAGATCGGCTTCAGTCGAAAGGCGGTGATCGCCGTCCTTGACAAGGGTGACAGCGACATCGCGGCTCGTCAGCTGCTCGGCCAGCCGGATGCTCGTTTGCCATGGCACCGAGGAGTCCCGCATGCCGTGCAACAGGCGCACCGGGCACTCGAGCGCAATCGGGCCGCGCATCAGGAGATGCCGCCGGCCGTCCTCGATCATACCGAGGCTAAAGGTATAGCCAGCCGGATCATACTCCGAGGGCAACGTCACCGAACCCGTGGCCATCAATTCGTTGCGCTGTGCCTCGTCGAGGCGCGGCCACAATAGGTCTTCGGTGGCGTCGGGGGCCGGAGCGATGCCAACCAGCGAGTGGATACGTGCGGGCCGGGCGAGCGCCGCCAGCAGCATCAGCCATCCCCCGAGGCTCGACCCGATCAGGATCTGCGGCCCCGCGGTCAACTCGTTGATAACGGCGAGTGCGTCTTCGGCCCAGCGCCCGACGGTGCCATGGGCGAATTCCCCGCTCGACGCACCATGGCCAAAATAATCGAAACGCAGGTAGGCCTGGCCGCGGCGCCGGCAATAAGCATCGAGATAGCTTGCCTTGGTGCCGGTCATGTCCGAGCGCAGGCCGGCGAGAAAGACGATTCCCGGCCCGGCCCCGGAAACCCGGTGATATGCGATTGTCGCACCATCATGACGCGGCAGAATTTGGGGGGAATTCATCAAAGGGTTGCAGCACGGGAAAGGGACGGCGACGATAGCATGATGCCGGCTTCGTCAAAAGGCCGCCCCCCGGCGGTCCTGCAAGTAATCCCGCGCCTGGTTTCGGGCGGGGCGGAGCGGGGTACCGTCGAACTCGCCGAAGCGCTGACCGCCGCCGGATGGTCGGCTTATGTCGCCTCGGCCGGGGGTCCGCTTGAACATTTGATCACCCGCAGCGGTGGCGTTCACCTCGCGTTGCCGCTGGCGTCGAAAAACCCTCTCATCATGCGCCGCAACGTTGCGGCGCTGGTGCAGGTGATCCGCCGCTTTGACATCGATATCGTCCATGCGCGGAGCCGGGCTCCGGCGTGGAGCGCCTGGGCGGCGGCGCGCGCCACCGGCCGCCGCTTCGTGACGACGTTTCACAATGCTTACGGCCATGGTTCGCGGCTGAAGCGGCGCTACAATTCGGTCATGGCGCGCGGCGAGCGCGTCATCGCGATCTCGGATTTCGTCGCCGAGCATGCCGCCGAGGTTTATGGCGTCGGCGACCGACCGCTTACGGACAATCCCGCGCGGGGTCGATCTCGATGTCTTTGATCCGCGGCTGGTCAGCGGGGCGCGAATGGCAACCCTTGCGCGGCAATGGCGGCTGCCGGACGGAATGCCGATCGTCATGATGCCGGGGCGACTGACCCGGTGGAAGGGCGGGTTCGACCTTATTGCCGCGATCGGCCTTCTCGACCGCCGCGACATCATGTGTCTGATGGTCGGGGCGGAGCAGCGGCCCGGCTTCCGCCGCGAACTCGCGGCCGCAATCCAAAATCGGGGCCTCGGCGGCGTGTTTCGCATGGTCGAGGACTGCCGCGATATGCCGGCGGCCTATATGCTGGCCGATGTCGTCGTTTCAGCATCGACCGAGCCCGAAGGATTTGGCCGGGTCATCGTCGAGGCGCAGGCGATGGGCCGGCCGGTTGTGGCGACCGACCATGGTGGCGCACGGGAGACGATCGTACCGGGCCTCACAGGCTGGCTGGTGCCGCCGCGGGATCCGGCCGCGCTCGCCGATGCGATCGGCGCCGCATTGTCGCTGATGCCGGCCGACCGGTCGCTGCTTGCGCGGCAAGAGCGCGCCCATATCGCCGCGCATTTCACCCGCGACCAGATGTGCGCCCGAACTATCGCGGTCTATGAAGAACTGCTGTTTCCGGACATTGTCGAAATCCCGGCAAAGCCCGAAGCGCTGCGGGCCTGATCGCCGCCGCTCAGTTTGATTGCGCGCCGGCAACGCCACGCCGCAATAGGGCGTTGCAGTTCGGCGGTAATTGCCAGCTCGCATTGTCGGCATCGGCCGGCATCCCGGCAAACCCCGGATTGCGCATCGCCTGCAATATGCGCAACCCGATCGGCCAACGCGCTTTCATAAAGGCGACAACGGCTACGATCTGATTGTCTGTGAGCCGGTCACTGAAGGCCGGCATGGCGGTCGGCGGGCCGCGCCCAAGCCGTCCAAACTTGGTAATTCGAAAAATCTCGTCGTCAGAGCGCTGCCAGGCAAAGCCGGTCTCGTCAAAAGCTGGAGCCCGTTTACCCGCGTAAATATCGGCGAGTTGCCACAAAGCTTGGCCTTGCAGATAGCGACCATGACAGCCGGCGCAATACGCGGCATAGAGGCGCTTGCCCAGCACGACCGACATATTGTTGGTGGCATCGGCGAAATGATAGTCGGCCGCGGCAGTGCTCTGAGAAAATGCATTGCTGACAGAAAGCGCTGTAGCGATCACGACGGCAAAGCTCCAGCGCACCAGTGTCACTCGACACTATTGCGCAAGACAGCTGCAATTCCGGTAGCGGGTAAGTTGCCCGTCAGTAATTGGACGATCCTGCCGGCGGGATTGACCACGTAAATAAACGAGCTGTGGTCGATCGCGTATTCGCCATTACCAAGCTTCCGTTCCGCATAGTAAACGTGAAACGCTTTGGCCGCCCCGGCAGACTGCGCCTCACTTCCGGTGAGCCCGACCATGCGCGGATCGAACGCCTTGACGTAATCGGCAATGACTGCCGGCGTATCCCGTTTTGGATCGACGGTAATAAACACCGGCTGAATTTTGTCGGCCAGCGGCCCCAACTGGGCAAGCGCCGTTGCGATCGCATTCAGCGCGGTCGGGCAGGCATCCGGGCACAGCGTATAGCCGAAATAAATGATCAACCATTTTCCCGGGAAGCTCGCCTCTGTGACATCACGGCCATCAGCCGTTTTAAGCGCGAACTGACTCGTCATGCCGGGTATGGCCGTAGCTTCGGCGCGCGGTAACGGCGATGTTTGGGCCGCGCCCGCGGCCGACCGATCGCCGGGCACGACCACCGCTGCCGCTAGCGCTGCCAGTAAGCAACCGAACCTTGCGGCAAACCGGCGCGCCGGCCTCATGATTTTGGCTGCACGCGGATGATCGCCATCATGCCATTATCCTCATGGCCGAGGATATGGCAGTGATAGACGAAATCGCCGATGTCCGGCCCGCGAAAATCCATCCGCACCTTGACGCTGGGGTAGGGTCCGCTTCCCGTCCAATAGGGAATTTGAACCATGTCGAGAAACTGCCGCTGTTGCGGCGGCACCGGCACGCCGTTCTGCTCGAGCAGCAGAAAATGGATCTGGTGCATGTGGAACTCGTGATTTTCCTGGCTGCGGTTCTGGATCGTCCAATCCTCGACCGCGCCTTGCGTCGTCGTGATTGCCGGCGGATTGCCGGGATCGAACAGCACCGGTATTGCACCATCAACCGTGATAAAAAAATTGGTCGGGCTGGCGGGATTGCTGGGGTCCGAGAGCACCTCGGAAAAATAGAGCGTGCGTGCTGCCGTGACTGTGGCTGTGTCGAGCCCCTCAAAGAGCTGCGGCCCGGGTGCGGCCGATGGCGCCGCTATCATCGCCAATGATGGCGACATCCCCGTCGGTGCGGCGGTGATCGTCGCGAGCGGCCTCGTCGGATCACTATCGCCGAACGGGCCGGTGTCGATATTGAGCGTCTGAAAAACCGCCTGTTTGACCGACGCCGCCGGCCCGGTGACGATAAATTCGACGCGCGCTGCCGGTGGTACGAGAATATCGGTCTCGGTAACGAGCTTGCCGCGCCGGGTGCCGTCCTGCGATCCGGTCGGAACACCATCGAGGGCAACAAACTGCAATGGCTGCGGCACCCCGTCATATCGCACTTGCAGATCGAGAATCGTGTCGGCCGATGCGTTGGCGACGCGCCAGAACTCCTGGCCGCCCGGCTTCATCTTAATAACCGCTGGAATATAGGCGGGATAGTCGATTGGGACATAATTGAGCGATATGTCCCATGCCGGTGGGGTTTGGTCAGAGTTCGTATTGCTCGCTACCGTCTGGTCGCGGACCAGCAGGATGCGCTGGGGTAAACCCGCCACTGCCGGCTGGATGTTTTCGATGCCCTCGACGACGATCGCTCCGGAGGCGCCGCCCTGTACTGCCGCCTCGGCAATGCCGTGGACATGCGGGTGATACCAGTAGAGCCCGGGCGGCTCGCTGGCCGGGAATTTGAGGCTGTATTTGAAACTTTCTCCCGAATTGATTAGCGTGTGGATCACCTGATCGCCATGGCAGCGCGGCGAGGTGTTGGTGCCGTGAAAATGCACATTGACCGATGTTATCGTCATCACCGCATCGCCGCATAAATCTGATGCATTCGAAACGATTTCGCTCGGCGCACCTGGCGGGGGTGCCGGGTTGAGGTTGGTCACTACGAGATTCAGCGTGTCGCCGGGATGGATATGTAGCGTCGGCGACTGCAATCCGTCCGGCGTCACAAGACAGAAGAGGGTTCGGCCGGCCGCGTCCACAGTAGTGTAATAATTAAATGCGAGGCTTAAGCTGCCATTTTGGCTGTAGAGGTCCGGCGGCGGTTGCACCGCGCTCCCCGCCGGCGGACGCGGGCATTGGAAATTGGCCCGAGCCGACGCGATCGCCGGGGCAATGCTGCAGGCGATCACCAGCAAGAGAAAACTGACTAAAGTCTTGACCATGACGCACCACCGCGATTTTGACCGCGGCATTCGATATTAACCAAGAGTCGAAAGTCAACTCACTAAAGATCGTTTGACGCGTATTGGACGGCGCGCTGATGCCCTAGGCCGCGCAATACCGGTTGCTACATCCGGCGCAATAACCCGATCAGGGAATTCTTGACGAGAAACGTCGCGTCAATGCGGGCATACCGGTGTATCGTCGCCACCTACCGTCAATGTCCCGTCACTGAGCTAGTCAAGAGGACACTAGGTTCGGCTACCTGTCGTCGAATAGGTGCTGGCCGATAAATTCCCCCTTGGCGATGCCGCGAGGACAGGCAAAGAGGCCGCCACCGGTGTGGGTTGTAAACTCGTTCAGCATATCGGATTTCGAGAGGTTGTCGAAAATTTTGATAAACCCGGTTCGCGGATCGCGCTGGTAGCAGACAAAGAACAGACCAGCATCATACTCGATTCCTTGCCGCCAAGGCGGCCAGCGTTCGGCAGTGAAATTCAGGCCGTCATTGTAGGAATAAGGTCGACGCAGTATCTGCGCGCCGTCATTGCTCGCAGCGGCGGCGAGCCGGACATGGGCGCTATCCGGGATGACCGGATCGCCGTCCTGGCCTAGGGCTTTTAGGTCCAGCAGGTCGAACTCGTTGTTGCCGCCCAATGGCGCGCCCGAATATTTATGGCGTCCGATCGTCTGTTCCTGAAAGGCGACCGTCATCCGATCCCAACGCTCAAGCGCGATGCGGATGCGTCGAACCACAACATAGCTGCCGCCGCGCATCCAGTCCGGCCCTTCCCCTCCGACCCAGACGTATTTCTCCATTGCCTGGGGATCGGATAGCGAGGGGTTGCTGGTGCCGTCCTTGAACCCGATCAGGTTGCGCGGCGTGCCCTCGCCAAAGGGACGGCTTATGTAGCCGGTCTGAGCCCAGCGCAGCTTTGCGGTGCCATAGGCCAAGCGCGCCAGTTGGCGGACCGCGTGAAAGGCGACCTGCGGATCATCGGCGCAAGCTTGGATCGACAGATCGCCGCCGGTGCTGGCCTCGACCAGCTGCTCGCCGTGGAATGTGGGCAAATCGACCAATGCCGCCGGCCTTTTTGCAGCCAAGCCAAACCGATCTTTGCCGTCCTTGACGAACAATCCAATGTCAAACCCGAAGGTTACGGTCAGGCGCGAAGCCGGCAATCCGAGCGCCTCGCCGCTATCCGGATGGCGCAGGGTCGGGTCGTCCCCAAGCGGCGCCGCGGGTTCTCCCGCCGCCATCGCCGCGGTTGCCTCGGTCCAGGCCCGCAGCATCCCGATCAAATCTTCACGCTTTCCGGTTTCGAGATCGAATGCCGCGAAATAGCTGTGGCTTTGAACCGGGGTCGTAATCCCGCCTTGATGCGGACCCCAAAACGGTTCGATCGCCGCCGCGCCTGATTTGTTGTCTTTCGTCTCGGCCGCCGCCTCGGCGACAGCAGAGCCAAACCCCCGACCCGACGCGGTTAGCGCTGCGGCCGCACCGACCAGTCCGCGACGCGTGGGGCGCAGCCTTGTTTGATCCGGCTTACTCATGGAATGGCTACCAACCAAGCCTCCCTGCTGCGATCGACCTAATAAAAGCCCTGCCCGCCTGGCGCCAGTGTCGGCCCGAAAGGACCGCGGCTCCCTTCCGCCCCCGCTGGCCGAGGCTGATTAACCAACTAGGACACGCGCGACCCAGGTTGTTGCCTTGACGGAGCAGCGTCGGTTCGCGATATTGTCGTCGTGAGTAAGGGCAGCCTGAGGTTCGCCACGACTACCACAACTCCGTACGGCGGGGTGTCGGGAGGTCGTACACGCTGATCCAGCGCTTAGGCCCGAACCTGATGGACCCCGCCGGATTTCGGGCGGGGTTTTTTGCTGAATAATGAGCCCCGTCCAACGGCACTAGCGACGGAGCACTTGGATAATGGCTGAAATAGTCGAACAAATCATCAATCCGCCAATTGGCCGACCCATCGTCGTGACGCTGCCCGATGGCGCCCATCGCGAGTTTCCGGGGCCGGTGACCGGCTCCGATATCGCTGCGGCGATCGGGCCGGGGCTCGCCAAAGCAGCGATCGCCGTACGGGTCGATGGCCGGCCGCGCGATCTCTCGACCCACATCGACCATGATGCCGCGGTGGCCATCATCACCCGCGATGCGCCCGAGGGCCTAGAGATACTGCGTCACGACGCAGCGCACGTCATGGCGGAAGCCGTCAAGGAGCTTTATCCCGAGACCCAAGTGACTTTTGGCCCGGCGACCGAGACCGGGTTTTACTACGATTTCGCGCGCGCCGAACCGTTCACCCCGGAAGACCTCGACAAGATCGAAGCCCGCATGCGCGACATCGTCCGCCGCGACGAACCGATTAGCCGCGAGGTCTGGGACCGCGATGCCGCGATCGCGTTTTTCGCCGGCATCGGTGAGCGCTACAAGGCCGAATATATCGGCGAAATCCCGGCTGACCAGGAGATCAGCCTTTACCGGCAGGGCGATTTTGTCGATCTCTGTGTCGGCCCGCATCTGCCGTCGACCGGCCATCTCGGCCAGGCCTTCAAGCTGATGAACGTAGCCGGCGCCTATTGGCGCGGCGACGCCAGGAATGCGCAATTGCAGCGCGTCTATGGCACCGCCTGGGCGAGCCAGAAAGAACTCGACCAATATCTTTTTCGGCTGGAAGAAGCCGAGCGCCGTGACCATCGTCGGCTCGGCCGCGAGCTCGACTTATTCCATCTCGGCGAGGAAGCCGTTGGTAGCGTGTTTTGGCACCCGAAGGGCTGGACGCTGTTCCGTATCATCGAAAACTATATGCGCAGCCGGCTTGAAGCCGCCGGTTATCAGGAGGTCAAAGCCCCGCAATTACTCGACCGCAGTCTGTGGGAAGCCTCCGGCCATTGGGAAAACTTCCGCGAGAACATGTTTATCGCGGAAAGCCGAGACGAGCGCATTCTGGCGGTCAAGCCGATGAACTGTCCCGGCCATGTATTGATCTTTCGCAACCGGTTGCGCAGCTACCGCGAGTTGCCGCTGCGCCTCGCCGAGTTCGGCAGCTGTCATCGCAACGAGCCTTCGGGCGCATTGCACGGCATCATGCGGGTGCGCGCCTTCACCCAGGACGACGCGCACATCTTTTGCACCGAGGACCAGATCACCGACGAGTCGATCGCGTTTTGCCGGCTTCTGCTGTCGATCTACCGCGATTTCGGGTTTGAGGAGGTCGCGATCAAATTCGCCGACCGGCCGGCAGTCCGCACCGGCAGCGATGCGACCTGGGACCATGCCGAGAACAGCTTGCGTTCGGCGGTTGAAACCGCCGGTCTCAGTTACACCCTTAGCCCCGGTGAAGGGGCGTTCTATGGCCCCAAGCTCGAGTTTCACTTGCGCGATGCGCTCGGCCGCGACTGGCAGTGCGGTACCCTGCAGCTCGACTTCAACATGCCGGAGCGGCTCGGCGCGACCTATGTCGGCGAGGATGGCGCGCGTCATATCCCGGTCATGCTGCATCGCGCGATCCTCGGGTCGGTCGAGCGGTTTATCGGGATCCTAATCGAGCACTACGCCGGACGCTTTCCGCTGTGGTTGGCGCCGGTACAGATTGTCGTCGCTTCGATCACCTCGGATGCCGCAGAATACGCCGCCGAGGTGGGCCGGATGTGCGCCGCCGCGGGGCTGCGGGCGGTGCTCGACACCACCAACGAGAAAATCGCCTATAAGGTGCGCGAGCACAGCCTTGCAAAGATACCGGTCATGCTGGTCGTCGGGCGCCGCGAGGCGGCGAACCGGTCGGTCGCGATCCGGCGGCTCGGCAGTAATGAGCAGGAAGGCCTTGCGCTCGACGATGCGGTTGCTAAATTGTCGCAGGAGGCACGAGCCCCTTCCGCAAGCTAATGACAACGACAAAAAATTAGCAAGGAACGAGAAAAGTCTGGCGACGTAATTTACCCAAAGAGAGGAGAATTTAGATACCCAGGCCATCAATGAATGTACCCCCCACCCGAGAGGGGCCCCGAATCAATGAGGAAATCGGTGTTCCGCGGGTTAGGTTGATCGATGATCGAGGCAACATGGTGGGGGTGGTAACGCGCAACGAAGCGCTCGCAGCGGCCGCTGATGCCGGCCTTGATCTCGTCGAGATTGCGCCCAATGCTGACCCTCCGGTTTGCAAAGTCCTCGACTTCGGAAAATTCAAATACGAAGAACAAAAGAAGAAAAATGAGGCGCGCAAGAAGCAAAAGATTATCGAGGTCAAGGAAATCAAGCTGCGCCCCAGCATCGACGATCACGACTATGACGTGAAATTGCGCAGCATGGTCAAATTCCTGGAAGAAGGCGACAAAGTCAAAGTCACGATGCGGTTCCGTGGGCGCGAACTGGCGCATCAGGAACTCGGCATGGACGTACTGGTGCGGGTACGCGACAATTTGCAGGAACTCGCCAAGGTCGAACAAATGCCGCGCATGGAAGGCCGGCAAATGACGATGGTGATGTCGCCCAGATGAAATCTTTGCCGCATCGTTGCTTCCGCGCGGCGCCGTCTTGCTTTCGGGCAAGGGCGCCGCTATAACGCGCGGCTTCGAAGCGGGCGGAGAGTCGCGGCAAGCGGTACCGCCGAAATCAGGCCAGGATCATGGCCGGCCAGGATTATGGAATGCCAAAGCTTAAAACCAAGAGCGGCGCCAAGAAGCGGTTCGGCCGCACTGGCACCGGCAAGATCAAGCATAACTTCGCCTACAAGCGCCATCTGTTGATCAACAAGGACAAGCAGGGCAAGCGCAAGCGGCGCGGTACGACGACATTGGAAAAGGGCGACAGCAAACTCGTCCTGACCTACATGCCGTATATGCGAGGCTGAGCCATGGCGCGCGTCAAACGCGGGGTCACGACTCACGCCCGCCACAAAAAAGTTCTTGAACTCGCCAAAGGTTATCGCGGCCGCGGCTCGACGGCTTACCGGGTCGCGATCGAGAAGGTCGAAAAGGCGCTGCGTTACGCCTATCGCGACCGCCGCAACAAAAAGCGCGATTTCCGCGCTTTGTGGATCCAACGGATCAATGCCGGTGCGCGCGAGCACGGGTTGACCTACTCGGAGTTTATGCACGGGGTCAAGCTCGCCGGCCTCGATCTCGACCGCAAAGTATTGTCCGACATCGCGATCCGCGAACCCGAGGCGTTTGCCGCGATCGTCTCGACCGTGCAAGGGGCGCTCGATGCGGCGCCCCCGACGGCGCAGGCGGCCTGAGTGTCGACTATAGAAAAGCCGATCCGAGCACCCGCGGCGCCTTTCCGGCGCAGGCCGGGATCCACCGCGACCTGGGTTGCCGGCGCACGCCGGTGCGGGAACCGCGGGCACTGGGGCCGATTTACCGACGGGTCAACCGGCTAGGTCCCGTCGCGGTTGGTTTGAGGCATCAGGGGCCGCGTTGTTCGGCCCCTTTTTCGTTTGTGGGTTTGGAATCGGAAATGGATGATAGCGCCCGGATTAGCGACACAGACCAAATAATCGAAACGGCAACAACCGAAATCGAGGCCGCGACGTCGCCGCAGGCTCTCGAAGAGATCCGCGTCAAGCTGCTCGGGCGTCGCGGCAACCTGACCCTGGCGATGCGCGAACTCGGCGCGCTCGATCCTGAAGCTCGGCGCCGCGCCGGCGCCGAATTGAACATGGCCAAGGATCGGATCACTGCGGCGCTTGCCGCGGCAACCGAGCGCTTGGGGCGTGCGGCGCTCGAGCAGCGGCTTACCGCCGAGCGCGCCGACGTCACCTTGCCGGTGCCGTTCGCAGTCGAAGGCCGCATTCACCCGATCAGCCAGACGGTCGACGAGATCGTCGCGATTTTTGGCGAGATGGGTTTTGTCCTCGCCGAGGGGCCGCATATCGAGGAAGATTTTTACAACTTCACCGCGCTCAATATCCCGCCGGAACATCCCGCACGCCAGGAACACGACACCTTTTACTTGCCCGAGCGCGCCGACGGCTCGCGGCTGGTATTGCGCACCCATACTTCGCCGGTGCAGATCCGCACGATGCTGGCGCAACAGCCGCCGATCCGGATCATCGTTCCGGGCCGCACGTTCCGTTGCGACCATGACGCAACTCATTCGCCGATGTTCCATCAGGTCGAGGGTCTGGTCATCGACCGCTCGACCCATATGGGGCATCTGAAGGGCTGCCTGATCGAATTCTGCCGCGCCTTTTTTGGTCTTGACGATCTGCCGGTGCGCTTTCGGCCGAGCTATTTTCCGTTCACCGAGCCCTCGGCCGAAGTCGACATCGGCTGCTCGCGCGCCGGCGGTCGTCTCGAAATCGGCGCCGGCGGCGATTGGCTCGAAATCCTCGGCAGCGGCATGGTCCATCCCAAGGTATTGCAGAATTGCGGCATCGACCCGGCGCAATATCAGGGCTTTGCCTTTGGCATGGGGATCGAGCGGGTGGCGATGCTGAAATACGGCATTCCCGACCTGCGGACTTTTTACAACTCCGATCTGCGCTGGCTGCGCCATTACGGGTTTTTGCCGCTCGACATTCCCTCGCTGGTGCGCGGTCCGCTCACCGGGGTCGGTGCGGCATGAAGACCACTCTCGATTGGCTCGAAACCCATCTCGACACCGATGCGGCGCTCTCCGCGATCGTCGAGCGGCTGGTTATGCTCGGCCATGACGTCGAGTCAGTTGAAAACCGTGCCGCGGCGCTCGAACCGTTCAGAGTCGCCTTTGTCGTCTCGGCCGAACGTCATCCGAATGCCGACCGATTGAAGGTCTGCGTCGTCGACACCAGCAAAGAACACGTTCAGGTCGTGTGCGGCGCGCCCAATGCGCATACCGGGATGAAAGGCGTTTTTGCCCCGGCCGGGACGGTCATCCCGCGCACCGGCGCGGTGTTGCGCGAGAGCACGATCCGCGGCGTCGCCTCGCGCGGCATGCTGTGCTCGGCCTATGAGCTTGGGTTGGGCGAGGATCACGAGGGCATTATCGAAGTCGCCGGAGATGCGCCGGTCGGCGCCAAATACGCCGATCTGCTAGGGCTAGGCGATGCCGTCATCGATATCAAGGTCACGCCAAACCGCGCCGACTGTCTTGGGGTTCGCGGCATCGCCCGCGATCTCGCCGCCTCCGGTGTCGGCCGGCTCAAGCCGCTCGATACAACGCCGCTGCCGGGCCGGTTTCGCTCGCCGATCGGCATCGAGATCGAAGATCGCCGGGCCTGCCCGCTGTTTCTCGGCCGCCATTTGCGCGGCGTCCATAACGGCCCCAGCCCCGACTGGCTGCGCCGACGCCTTGAGGCGATCGGATTGCGGCCGATCTCGGCCCTGGTCGACATCACCAATTTTCTGACATTCGATCTGAACCGGCCATTGCATGTGTTCGACGCCGGCAAGCTGTCCGGCGATCTGGCCGTCCGGCTGGCGCGCGAGGGCGAAACTCTGCTGGCGCTGAACGGTCAGGAATACCCGCTCGACCCGGAGGTGACGGTCATCGCCGACCGCAACGGAGTGCAGAGCCTGGGCGGCGTCATCGGCGGCGAGGCGACCGGCTGTACCGAGACGACCACCGAAGTCTTTATTGAGGCGGCGTTGTTCGACCCGATCCGAACCGCTGCGACCGGGCGGCGGCTCAACATATCGAGCGATGCGCGCTATCGCTTTGAGCGCGGGCTCGACCCGGCCTTTGTCGGCGACGGGCTCGAAATCGCGACGCGGCTGATGTTGGAATTATGCGGCGGCGAGGCGTCTGAAATCGTGACCGCCGGCGCGGCTCCGGATTGGCGGCGCCGCTATGTATTGCGCGCCGCGCGGCCGGCGAGCCTCGGCGGGCTTGATGTGCCGGCAGAAGAAAGTGCCGCCATCCTGCGCGCTCTCGGCTGCACCGTCGAACCGCTCGATAGGGGCGATCTCGCTGTCGAGCCGCCCTCCTGGCGCGGCGACATCGAGGGTGAGGCCGATCTCGTCGAAGAGGTGCTGCGGATCAAAGGTTACGACCAGATCCCGGCGCTGCCGCTGCCGCGCGAGGCGGCATTGCCGCGACCGGCATTGGTCCCGGTGCGGCGGCGCTCCGAACTGGTGCGGCGCGCGCTGGCGTCGCGCGGACTGACCGAGGCGGTTGGGTTCTCGTTTATCTCGGTGCGCGAGGCAGAGTTGTTCGGCGGCGGCCAACCCGGGCTGCGCCTCGTCAACCCGATCAGCGCCGATCTCGACGCGATGCGTCCGTCCTTGTTGCCAGGGCTGGTAGCCGCCGCCAGGCGCAATGCCGATCGCGGCTATTCCGACGTCGCACTGTTCGAGTTGGGGCCGCTTTATCGCAACGACACGCCCGAGGGTCAGGTATTGGCCGCTGCCGGCTTGCGCGCCGGCCAGAGCGGGCCAAAGCATTGGCGGGCAGCATCGGGTCCGGTGGACCTGTACCAGGTCAAGGCCGATGCGCTGGCGGCGCTCGCCGCAATGGGTGCGCCGGCCGAGAACGTCCAAATTGCCGCCGAGCCACCCGGCTGGTTTCACCCGGGACGCGGCGGCGTGTTGCGGCTTGGCCCGACCGTACTGGGGGCGTTTGGCGAATTGCATCCGGGGGTCATCGAAGCACTCGATGCGCGTGCGCCAATATCGGGCTTCGAGGTGCTCCTTGACATGGTGCCCGAGCCGCGCGCCGGCCGCGCCAAGCCGGCCTTGCAACTCTCGGTGTTTCAGCCGATCGAGCGGGATTTCGCTTTTGTCGTCGATCGCGCGCTACCGGCCGAAACCTTGCTGCGCGCCGCACGTGGCGTCGACCGCAAGCTCGTCAGCGAAATCCGGCTGTTCGACGTCTATGAGGGCGCCGGTCTGCCCGAGGGCAAGAAATCGCTCGCAATCACGGTACGGCTGCAGCCTGTCGACCACACCCTGACCGACGCCGAGATCGAAGGCTTTTCAAAGCGCCTCGTCGCCCAGGTCGAAAAAGCCACCGGCGGCACACTCCGCGGCTAGGTCGCAAACGGGATTCACCACGTACTTGAGTAGTTTGTGAAGAACCCGAGGGTTCTAGAGCGTGATTTTAAGAGTCTGCATCGAAAAGATATTCCCACACACTGGGTTTTGTGATTCGAGATGCTGGCTGGGGTTGGGGCCAGCATCGAATGGCAAGACCCTATCCATCCACGGGATCTACGCGATCGGGTGGTTGCGGCAGTGGCGAGCGGTTGCACCTGCCGGGCGACAGCGGCGCTGTTTGGGGTGAGCGTGGCCAGTGTGGTCAAGTGGTCGCAGCGCTGGCGCGCGAGTGGCAGTGCGGCGACCAAACCGATGGGGGGCTGGCGGCCGCTGCGGCTAAAGGGCGAGCGCGCGTGGTTGTTGGCGCGGATCTCCGAGAAGCCGGGTCTGACCGTGCGGGCCGGTGATGGCCGAGTTGGCCGAGCGCGGCACGCCGGCGAGCTACGGTGCGGTGTGGCGCTTTTTCCAGCGCGAGGGGATCACGTTTAAAAAAAGCCTGCACGCGAGCGAGCCGATCGCGCCGACATCGCCCGCCGGCGCGTCCGATGGAAGACCCATCAGAGCCGGCTGAACCCCCCTTCATCGACGAGACCCCGGCCTTCGCTGGGGCAGGCTTTGGGCCAAGACCAATATGACCCGCCGGCATGGGCATTGCCGCCGCGGCGCGCGCCTGGTCGCCAAGGTGCCCCACGGCCGCTGGCGCACGCTGACGTTTTTGGCGGCGCTGCGCCACGACCGCATCGCCGCTCCTTGCGTCATCGACGGGCCGATCAACGGCACCAGTTTTCGCGCCTATGTCGAGCAGTTCCTGGTGCCGACCCTCAGCCCCGGCGACGTCGTCCTGCAGCGCCCCTATCCGCCCTTATGGTCGGCTTGCGGCAGCGACGAGACGGCACAACTGACCGGCAGCCTGGGCATGGGTGGGCTGTTTGGCAGCGAGGGCGGCCCCGACCGAGTCGAGCAGCTAATGGCGATTTATCGCGAAGCGTTGCGAACCGGCCGCGGCAATCGCGAGGGGCCGGCGCCACGCGCGGCATTGATGACCGCCGGCTTCTGCCATGAGGACCCGCGCGTCGTGGCCGAGCGCGGTACCGAGCTCGTCGCCTGGTATATCGAGCAGCAGCGCGAGCGCGCCCGGCTGGTGTGGCGCGATTACGATCCGACGACCGTGCCGCCCGATTACCAGGGCTATTTCGCGCGCGATCAGCGCCTTGCCGCCGGGCCGCATCCCGGCGAGCCGACACCGCAGGAAATGCGCGAGCAGGGAACAAAGTTCTGTGTCGGGACGCCTGAAGACTGCATCCGCTTTCTCGAGCTCTATGAGGCCTTGGGGATCGAGGAAGTGATTTTGCTGTGCGCGATCGGGCCGGCGCAACATGAAGAGGTGCTCCACACCCTGCGCCTATTCGGCGAAGAGGTGATCCCGCATTTCCAGGCCAAACAGCCGATCGCGCTGGCATCAGCCTCCGCCTAGCTGGCGGGCCGGCATCCGGTTTGGGGGTGGGTGCGCACGCGCTGCTCATTGACCCGATAGCGTTTTGCTCTTGGCAAATTCTCCGGCGGCTATCAAGGCTGCAATTGGGCGAGCTGCGTCAGTTCTGGCGCGATTTGATCGAAGGTGCATTGTGCAGGAGCTTTGTCAGGCCGCCAGCGAACGAGCTTTGTCCCGTGCCGGAAGCGGCCAGACGTAATCTGGTTGTACTCGACCTCGACCACCAATTCCGGGCGCAAGGGCTGCCATTCGCCGGAGCGCTCGGTACTCCAGCGGCTCGGGCCGCCGGGGGCGTTTCCGGTGAAGCCGGGCGGCTCGCGCATCGCCTCCAATCGGCGGGTCAGCGCCGGACGGTCGCGGTTGCGGATCGTCGAGGTGAATCCGACGTGGTTCAGACGGCCCTCCCGATCGTAAAGCCCGAGCAGCAGCGATCCGACCTCCGGGCGGTTGCTCAGATAGCGGAAACCGCCGACGACGCAATCCGCGGTCCGGTGCGGCTTGACCTTGATCATCGTGCGTTCGCCCGGCGCATATGCACCATCGAGCCGCTTGGCGACGACGCCGTCGAGCGAGCCCTGGCCGGCTTCGCGCAGCCACTTTTCAGCGACACTTCGATCACGGGTCATCGGCGACAAAGTCAGCCGGTTAGCGATCCCGTTGGCCTCGACAAATCTCTCCAGCGCATCCCGCCTGACGGTCAGAGGCGAGCGCATCAGGTCTGCGCCATCGGGTGCGACCAGAATATCGAACAAAATCAGACGCGCCGGCGTCTCGGCAGCGAGTTTGCGGATCCGGCTTTCGGCCGGATGCAGACGCGCTTGCAATGCGTCAAACGAGAACTCGCCGTCGAGCGGTACGACAAGCTCGCCGTCGACGACAAAACGCGCAGCCTCGATCGCGCCGAGCAGAGCGACCATTTCCGGGAAATAGCGCCCGAGCGGTTTGCCGGATTTGGCTCTGAGTTCGACCGCGCCATCCCCCTTGAACGCGAGGCAGCGAAACCCGTCCCATTTGGGTTCGTACTGCCATTCGCCATCATCCTGCGGAAGCGCGGCCGCCGTGCGCGCCTCCATCGGCGGGGCGTCAAGCGGCAGACCATAGTCCGGCCCAGTGACTGCCGGCGCCTCCGCGCCAGCTGCCGTCATGCGGCAGCCTTTGCCGATAGCAACCGGATCGCGTCCTCCAGCGGCCGCTCGCTGTCGCAATACTGTTTCCACGCCTCCGTGTTGGCGAGCAAAGCCGGGACTGAGCGAAGAGTAAATCGCGTCGGATCGAGATTGGATCTGACCTGCGGCCAGGTCAGCGGCATCGACACCGTGGCGCCGGGCCGCGCCCGCGGTGATAGCGGCGCCACCGCCGTCGACATGCGATCGTTGCGCAGGTAATCGAGAAAAATTCGGCCGCCGCGCACCCGTTTCGCCATGTTCACGACATACCGATCGGGGTGGTCCTGCGCCAGCCGCAGACAGACCTCGTGGGCAAAAGCCTTCGCTTCCGGCCAACCCAGCGGATTCTTCTGTGCCGCAGCCAGCGGCGTCACGACGTGCAGCCCCTTGCCGCCGGTAGTTTTGCAAAAGCACGCGAGACCAAGATCCTCCAAACGCTCGCGCAGTTGCTTGGCGGCCTCGACAACGGTCGAAAACGCGACATCCGGTCCCGGGTCGAGATCAAAAACCAGCCGGCCAGGCACCTCGGGGCGGTGCGGTTCGCAATTCCACGGATGCAGCTCCACCCCGGCCACTTGGGCGATGGCGGCCAACCCTTCGATCCGGTCGATCTGCAGGTATGGCTTGTGGTCGCCGAACACGCTGACTTGTTCCAACAGGTTGGAGGTGCCGCGCATGGCATGGCGCTGAAAGAACCGCTCGCCATCGATGCCGTCGGGAGCGCGGATGATCGAACACGGACGTCCGCGCAGATGCTCGATCATCCACGGACCGACCGCTTCGAGATAGCGCGCGAGATCGAGCTTGGTGACCGGTTCACCATCGCCGCCATCGGGCCACAGAGGCTTGTCCGGATTGGAGATGACGACTCCCATAACGATCGGCTTGGCCGATGCGGATCGGCGCGGTGCCGCTGCCGATCGTGACGAGGGCGCCGGAGCGGGCGCCGGGACGTCGCTCTCCTCCGCCGGAGCGGGCGCCGGGACCTCGCTCTCTTCCGCCGCGGCGGGCTCTTCCGCCTCGACTTCGGCCGCGGGCTTGTCCTTGCGCAGCCCTTTGAAGGCAGCTTGGCGCACCATGCCGTCGGCGGTCCATCCGGCAAACTCGATTTCGGCGACGAGTTCGGGCCGGGTCCAGTGGATATTGGCCTGACGCCGCGGCGCACCGCTGCCGGTAAAGGGCGAGTTTTTGGACTCTGCCGCTTCCAGCGCGGGCAAGAGCCAGCTCAGCTTTTCTTTGCCAAAGTCGGTGCCGACCCGACCGATATAGACAAAATGACCGCCTCGATTGACCCCGACCAAAAGCGAGCGGAACCTGCCGTCCGTCGTCGTCCAGCCGCCGATAACGACCTCATGGCCGGCGCGGCACTTCGCCTTTGTCCAGGTGGTGGTGCGCCCCGATTGGTAGGGTGCGTCGAGACGCTTCGAGACAATTCCCTCAAGCGCCAGCCGACAGGCTGACCGCAACACCGCATCGCCACCGGTCGCGAAATGTTCGACATAGCGGATCAGCGATCCGTTACCCCCGCGATCTCCCAAGAGCTCGCGCAGGCGGCGCTTCCTCTCTGACAAAGGTTCGGCCCGCAGATCAGCGCTCTCGTCAAACAGCAGATCAAACGCGTAAAAAACGAGCTCATCGGTGTTTTGTTCGGACAGCGCCGCCTGCAGTGCGGCAAAGTCGGGCGCACCGTTCTCGTCATGCGCAACGATCTCGCCGTCGATCAGGCAATTTTCGAGTGTGGCGGCTTCCCGGGCGATGGCGCCGAATTTTGCCGTCCAGTCGAGGCCCTTGCGGGTTCGCAGAGCAACCTTCCCGCCTTCCACCCGAAGCTGCACCCGGTATCCGTCAAACTTGATTTCGTGGACCCACTCGCCCCCGGAAGGCGGCCGTTCGACAAGCGTGCACAGCTGCGGCGGAACAAAGTCGGGAATAGGCACGCTCGGAGCAGCCCCTTTGCTTTCGGGTTTGCGCCGAGGAGGTTTGACTCCGGCCGTGTCCGGTATTCTGTCGGTCTTGCGACCGTTATTGCTGTGCCAGACAGCATCAGCCGCCGCGGATGACCGGGCGGCGAGGATAAACGGCTTGGGTCCGCGGCCTTGGCCGGCCGCGATCTTTTCCATTGTGCGGCCTGAAGCGACCGAGACGTCTTCCGCCAGCAGCGCATCGCCCTCGCCGTCACGGGCAGACTTGTCGCGGTGCTTGATAAGAAGCCAGTTGGCCCGCTTGCTGCGGCTGCTGTCGCGCTTCAGGCGCACCAGCACCCATCCGCCGTGCAACCGCTCGCCAAAAAGGTTGAATTTGAATTCGCCCCGCTCGAGGGCGTGCTGCGGCGTCTCGTTCCCGACCGGCTCCCAATAGCCGCGATCCCAAAGCTGGACCGTGCCGCCGCCATATTCGCCTTGCGGGATCGTACCCTCGAAATCGCCGTAATCGAGGGGATGATCCTCGACCTCGACCGCCAGGCGGCGATCATGCGGATCGAGCGACGGTCCGCGCGTCACCGCCCAGGACTTGAAGACGCCGTCGAGTTCGAGCCGCAGATCGTAGTGAAGCCGCCGGGCGGCGTGCTTTTGAATAACAAAACGCAGTCGCTCCGAGGGAGCTATTGCAGCCTCCCCGCTCGGTTCCTTGGTCTTGCCGAAATCGCGCTTGGCGCGGTATTGGGCGAGCTTGGTTTCCGCCACTTTGTCGAACTCCTCGGCGGCGTAATGGACTAAGATCCTAACCCGCGGTGAGAGCGAGTGTTCCGCTTCTGGTTACTTTCCGAGGTCTGTCGGGCGCGCCGCCGCCGGGCTCCCCAGTCCCCGGCCCGTAGGCTGCAACGGATGAGTTCGTATGTCGCGCTCCTTCGGGCCGTGAATGTCGGCGGGACCGGCAAGCTGCCGATGGCCGATCTCCGGGCCATATGTCAGGCCGCCGGTTTCCGGGCTGTCCGCACCTATATCGCGAGCGGCAACGTCATCTTTAAAAGCTCCCTGAACGAGCGCGACGCCAAGGAGAGTTTAGAGGCTCGCCTGCAAACCTATGCCGGAAAGCCGGTCGGGGTAATCATACGGACCGCCGAAGCAATGGCGGAGGTTGTCACGGCGAACCCGTTTGCGGAGGCACCGCCCAACCGCGTCGTTGCGGTTTTTCTCGACGACGTCCCGCTGCCTGGTGCGCTCGAGGATGTGACCGGATGCGGACCTGACGAGGCGATCCAGCTTGGTCATCGAGAAATCTACATTCGTTACGGCGCCGGCATGGCTCATTCGAAGCTCCGCATTCCGGCGGCGCGGGCCGGCACGGCCCGTAACATGAACACGGTTACCAAGCTGGCTGAGTTGGCCGCTTGCTGAGCGACCAGCACATGATCGCGCACCCGACCGTGTTGGCACTCCCGGCCCGTTCGCCGCTAGCTGAGGGCGCGGTTCAGGAACACATCCATTCGCGCGGTCGCCGACTTTGAGAGATCGTTCGGGAACAGTGTGAAGCCGTGCGCGCCGCCGGGATAAATCGCCAGCTCGGCTTTGTTGCCCGCTGCGACCCAACGCGCGTGCATAAACAAGGTGTCGTCGAGCAGCGCGTCCTTGGTGCCGACCGTAAAAAAGGCTGGGCACAAATTCCTGAGATCGGCGTAGAGCGGCGAGATGTCGGGGTCGCGCCGGTCGGTGATCGTGGGCAGGAAAGCGTTATAGAATTGCTGCATGTCGATCGTGCGCAACACCAGCCGTGTGTCGCCGAAAAGCCGCTGGCTCGGCGTCAGGCTCAGATCGAAGGCGCCATAAACGATATTGGCCGCACGAAAACCGGTAAAGCCGTGACGGTCGCGCATCCGCAGTATTGTCATGGCGGTAAGATGGCCGCCCGCCGACTCGCCGCCGACCGTTAGAGTATCGGCGCCAAACTCACGTTTCCCGTGCTGCACGAGCCACGCCGCAGCCGCCTCGCAATCATCCGGTCCGGCGGGATAGGGATGTTCCGGCGCCAGCCGATACTCGACGGCGACGACCGCCTGTCCGGTATTGTCGGCGATCCGTTCGAGCATCGGATCTTGCATATCGGCGCCGCCCAGCACCCAGCCGCCGCCATGCAGATGCAGATAGATCGCGCGCGCCGACTGTGCCGGCTCGATCACGCGCAGCGGGATCTGATGTCCGTCCTTGCCGGTAATGGTGATCGTTCGGGCACGGCTCGACATCACCGGGGCCGGAAACGGCCCCTCGCCGCGGCGCCGGGCGGCGCGCATTGCTGCGGCCCCGACAATCCACCACTCCGGCTGGCCATTCAGCAGCTCGATCATCTGCGCGTTCAGCTTTGCCGTTTCGGAGTTGATCGCGGCGTCGTCAAACAAAGCCGGATCGAACGGGCGGGTATCGGTCATGCATTCCTCCTGCACGTGTGTTCTTCCGCCAGTAGGCCGCGATATCGCAATAATTACGGCCCACTTTCTTGGCCGACGGCGCGGTGGGGTCGTTGGCGTGGCTCCGGCTATAGGTATGTCTTGGGAACTAAGGCGAGCAATAGGCCGTTTGAGGCCTCGTGCGGCAATGATTTTGGGAGGACGTCTTGCAGACAGCGGAAGTGCGGATCTCCGACGACGACTTCGGCAAGCGGTTGAAGGATATGCGGTTGTGGCTGGACGGCAATCGATTTGAGCCACTGGTCTTCACTTACTTCTATCTCGACCCTGGAATGATGGTCCGCGTCGCATTTAAATTCGAGGATGAGGCAGCAGCTTTCGCTGATGAATTTGGCGGGCTTTTGATTGAAACCATCGACACCGATCGCCGTTCCGCCGCATAAGGATTTCAGCTTTTCCACTTATTCAGGCTATCGGTAAAATCCACCATCACAACACCGCCGGCCTGTGGCCTCGCGGTTCTCGGCGCGTCCGGCCAGTGTTGGCAAATCCCTTCCGACCCATCGCAGCGAGGGTGCGAGTGTCGGCACCTAGTGCAAGTTGAGACCCGGCATATAGGTCGGCGGGTCGAGCCCGACGCCGACCAGGTGACCAAAGAATTTCGCCAGCATGCGGCGGTCGGTCTCCGGCAATGGCGGCTTTAGGATCGAGGCGATGTTCGTCCGCAAATGCTCGACATTGCCGGTGCCGAACAGGACAACATCGACGCCGGGCTCGTGCCGGACAAAGCGATAGGCCGCCTCGGGGACGGTCAGCGCGCCGCCGCCATCGGCATGGATCAGAAACCCGAGCGGGTTCGGGGCATGGCCGAGCCAGCGCGCGATTTTGTTCTCGGACGCCAGCTGCCGCAATTCGTCTTTAAGCCGCTGCGGCTGCGAAAAGATGTTGCGCACCGCAAACATGATCAATGTCCCGACGCGATTGGCTGCCGAGCGCGGGAACACCAGGTCTCGCGCGTTCTGGTGCATCATATGAAAAGCGACCATGACGACATCCCAGACGCCGTCCTCGACAGCCCGCCGCAGCATTTTATGGTCGGCATCGCTGGAGCCGGTTTCGGTCACACCGAGAAAGCGGATTTTTCCTTTCGCCTGCTGCTCCAACAATACCGGAGCGATTACCTCGCGGGCATCGTCATAAGCTTCCGGGGCGACGCCATGGAGCTGAAACACATCGATGTAATCGGTGCCGAGCTGCTTGAGCGAGTTGTCGAGGCTGGCAATTACGCGATCGCTAGCGGAGCGATAGTTGCGGCGGGGAATCCACGCTTTGGTGGTGACAACAACCTGGTCGCGGGGCAACGCCTTAAGCGCCTTTCCCAGCACCTCCTCGGTACCGTACACCGCGGCGGTGTCGAACAGGTTGACGCCGAGCGAAAACGCCTCGTGCACCAAGCTGATGGCTTCCGCCTCGCTTTTGCCGGCGCCAAGCCCAAGCCGGCTGAAACCGCCGCAGCCAAGCCCCGCAACGCTGACCTTGAGACCGGTCCTTCCGAGTGTCGTGTACTCCATCAGCTACTCTAACGCCGTGTGCCCGGGTTCTATTTTAATGCAGCCGGCTGATCGGCGGCCATAAAATCGCAATGTGCCGAGGCTGTCCGCAGAACACCGAGGCCTGATGGCGGAGCAACGCAAAATGTGAGAGGGTTGCCTGACAATGCGGGATGCGGCATCCCGCGATGACGGAGCAGCCGATCCGGAGGGACCAATATGATCACAAAATTCACCACCGTTTATGCCGGTCATGTCGATCTTCCCGACCGTGGGCAAGATGCCACCCCGGCGAATGAGCGGCGCTATTCGAACGAGCATCTCGCCAGCGTCTATGAAAAAACCGAGGCGATCGCCAAGCAAATGGATGCGCTTGGCTACGAGACCTTGTGGCTCGCCGAACATCATTTCCAGCACGAAGGCTACGAATGTCTCCCGAACATCCTGATGGTGGCGGTGCATCTCGCGCACGTGACCAAACGGCTCAAGATTGGCTGCGGCTTTAACATCGCGCCAATGTGGCATCCGCTGCGATTGGCGGAGGATTTCGCGACCGCCGATATCCTGACGCAAGGGCGCACCGTGTTCGGGGTCGGGCGCGGCTACCACACCCGCGAGGTCGAGAGTCTCGGCGGGCCGATGCTCGACCAGAACGCTAATCGCGAAGTGTTCGAGGAAGCTGTCGAGATCATCTTCAAGGCTTTCAACAACGAAACCTTCTCGCATAAAGGCGCGCACTACACCTTGCCGCCGCGCGTGCCATATCGCGGCTACGAGCTGAAGGAGCTGACCCTGGTGCCGCGGCCGATCCACCGCCCGGTCGAATGCTGGCAGCCGATCGTCAGCGCCAGCGCGCGCGGGCTCGATTTCATGGTCAAGCACGGCATTAAAGGTGCGGTCGGCGGCGGTGCTGCGACGATGCAGGGCGGCCCGATCATTGCTTATCAAGAGGCGGCAGCGCGCGCCGGCAAGAATTTGGCGCTCGGTGAAAACCTGCAGATTGGTCTGCATTTCCACTTGGCTCGCACACCCGAACAGGCAGTCCGCGAGATCAAGCCGATTTATGAGGAGCACGTGAAGATGTTCGCGCCGCTCGGCTTTGTTCCAGGGCTGACCCCGGCGCAGGTTGAGGCGGTGGCCCGGCGCGGCGGATGGGACGCAGCGGGCGTGCCAACCGTCGAGCACTTTATGAAATTGGGCTCGTGGTTCGCCGGCACGCCGCAGCAATTGGTCGAAATGCTGAAGGGTTATGAAGAAAAGTATCCCGGCATGGAGCACATCAGCCTATCGAGCCCGCTCGGCACGCCGCAGGCTACAATGCTCGAACAGTTCCAATGGGTAGCCGAGGAGGTCATGCCGGCTTTCCGGGCGAACAAGGGCTAGCGCCTCCCGCCCGACCGCGGCTCAACAGAAATTGTCTCGTTGACGGCCGCTTCGCAGATTTGCTAAGGATCTCCCTTAGCAAATTCGCGAAGTAAGGCCGATGGATCATTCGTTACCGACACCCGCCGCCAACGACAGCACGGCGATCGCCGCCGATTGTGCGCGCAAATTGTTGGAATTGCGGGCGCGCAACGGCGAAACCCAGCGCCAATTGGCCGAGCGGCTTGGCATGACCGAGTCGATGATCTCGCGGCTCGAGCGCGGCGATCACGTGCCAAGCCTGAAAACCTTGTGCCGGATCGCCGATGCTTTTGGTCGCCGGCTCGAGATTGTTTTTCACGCGCACGAGCACACCCATGCGGACGGGACGCAGCATTCGCACCCGCACAGCCATCCCGATCCCGATCACCGGCATCACCACCCGCAGGGAGATACGAAGTGAACGGGGCGGCGCTGCTGCTGATCGGCGCCGTTGCTACCGTCGGCGTGATGCACACGATCGTCCCGGATCACTGGCTGCCGATCGCCCTGATTGCGCGGGAGCGGGGCTGGTCAAAGGGCGAAACTGCGCGCGCTGCATTGCAGGCCGGGACCGGGCACATCTTCTCGACATTGCTGATCGCATCGGCGGTCTGGGTCGCCGGTCTCGCCTTTGCCGATCGGTTTGGCCATTTGATCGACATTGCATCGAGCTTGGCACTGATCGGGTTTGGCAGCTGGATTGCGATCTCCGCCTGGGGTGAGTTGCATCACGAGCACGGCGGTGAGCACTGGCATGCGCACAGCCATGCTCATCCCCATTCTCATGGACGACCTCCCGCCAGTGCGACCGTCGCGGCCTCTGGGCCCACGCTGGCGATCGGAGATGACCCGCTTTACGTCCCGATCCGCGGCGAGGCCGCAATCCTCACCCGCCACCTGCATCTGCATCGCCACGGCCGCGGCCCGGCGCATCTGCACTGGCATGACCATGTGCCGGCGACCGCCCATCCGCTGCTCGCTGCTTTCGCAAGTGACCCGCCATTGCATCGTCATCGGCACAAGACCACCGCGCGTACCTCGCTGTTGCTGATCCTCGGCTCCTCGCCGATGGTCGAGGGCATCCCGGCATTCTTCGCGGCGGCGAAGTTCGGCGCCGGCGTCATTTCGGCAATGGCGGCAGTTTTCGCGCTCAGCACGATCGTGACTTACGTCGTGCTGTGCGTTTATTCGACCGCCGGTCTGCAACGCTTGCGGCTTGGCGCCGTCGAACGCTACGGCGAGGTGCTGAGCGGCGGTGTGATTGCCGGGACCGGCGTTATCTTCGGGCTTTGGCCGGCACTCTAGCGTGGACCCCGCGCGCCGATTACGATCGCCGGCCGAAGGCGTGCGACAACGGAGGCGTGACATGAGCGGTTTGGGATTGCCAATGGCCGAGCGCCCGGACGAGATCGGCCTCTCGAGTGAACGGCTGGATCGGATCCGCAACACCTTGCGGAATGATGTCGATCGCCGCCTGATCCCCGGAGCGGTGATGCTGATCGCGCGCGGCGGGCGGATCGGATTTGCCGAGGCTTTTGGTTATCGTGACCGCGAGACCGGGACGCCGATGACGCTCGACGCGATTTTCCGCGTCGCCTCGATGACCAAGCCGGTAACCTCGGTTGCGGCGATGATGCTGGCCGAGCGCGGTGCGCTGCAGATCTCGGCGCCGGTCGCCGAATATTTGCCCGAGTTCAAGGAGCGAACCGTCGGCGTCGATCGCGTGTGGGCGCAGCGGACGATGACGGTGCAGGATCTGCTGCGCCATACCTCCGGTCTGACCTATGCCGCCTTTGGCGACTCGCCGGTTCAGATGGTCTGGCGCGAGGCTGATTTGATGAACGAGACCCAGACCAACGCGGATCTCGTCGCCAAGCTCGCTCGGCTGCCGCTGATGTTCGAGCCGGGGACGACCTGGGAGTACAGCATGTCGACCGACGTGCTGGGCCGCGTCGTCGAGGTCGCTTCAGGGCAGAGCCTTGCCGATTTCTTTGCCGCCGAGATCACCGGGCCGCTCGGCATGGCCGACACCGCCTTCGAGGCGACCGGCGCCAAGGCCGAGCGCGTCGCCGAACCGCAGACCGACGCCGCCACCGGCGAGCGCCCGCCAATGCGTAATGTTGCCCGGCCGCATCGCTGGGCTTCGGGCGGCGGCGGGCTGGTGTCGACCGCGGCGGATTACCTGCGCTTCTGCCAGATGCTATTGAACGGCGGCGAGCTCGACGGCGTCAGACTATTGGCGCCAAAGACGATCCGCCATATGGCCTCGAACCACTTGCCGCCCGATTGCAGCTATGGCGAGACGGCGCGGAGCCGGTTCGGCGCCTTGGCGCCGGTGCCCGAGATGGGACATGGCTTTGGTCTCGGCTTTGCGGTGCGCACCCAACCCGGCATGTCGCCGGTGCCGGGCTCGGTCGGCGATTTTTTCTGGGGCGGAGTGACCGGCACCTATTTCTGGATCGACCCGGCCGAAGATTTGGTCGCGATCTTCCTCTCCCAAGCCCCCGACCGGCGTCTCCATTACCGCTATTTGTCGCGCCATTTGGTGTACGCCGCAATCACCGGCCCGGCGGCTCATTTGAGATAAGACGGCCAACGCATCCCCGGAGGTGCTCAGGTTTCAGGCATATACATAAGCAGGGTCCAACGTCCTGTAGGGCTGGGACTCATCTTGATCCCGTCGAGTTGGCGTGTCGGAGTTTCTTACGGCCACGGCCGATCTTCCAATTTATAGTAATCGCCCGACCGGTTCACTACGAGAGATGCAGGTCCCCCGCGAACGTCTTAGATATTTTATTTGAAATAATTTCGTTTCTCTTTGAGACGGCAACCCCGCGGGTGAGGACGGTTGCCACGCCGAACGGCTATTCCGCGTCGAGATACTTTACAGCTACCCCCAATTAAGAGGGGCAAAGCCTTTAAAAACACTAGATCTGAGAGTTGGCATAATGATTGCTGCTCTACAATCCAGGTTCTAACCCTGCGCAGTTTCAAGATGACCGATGTCAGGAAAAACACCTCGCCGAGTTGGAATTCAAAGCTCAAACAGCAGGAGGTTGAACAATGCACTTTTTAAATCTGTTGCTGACTGCCACCACACCGACGGCATTGCTACTGATCGCATTCCACGCGAACGCCGCCTTGGTGACCTACGACGTCACCTTCAGTGCCCCATTTACCGCTCCGAATTACGGAGGAGGGACGGGACCGAGCTACAATGGAGGGGCAACACCGGTTTCCGTATCGGGCTCTTTTAGAATTAACTTCGACCCGACCCTGACCTACACCGACGACACAGCTGGCATCAGCAACGCTGTTTTGACCGGCATTACATCGGATTCGCCGTTTTCCTTCGATTATTCTCCCACGGGAAATGGTAATGGGGCGGCCGACGAACTTGTTGTCGGTGGTCTTAATATTGGCGCGTGTTGTGTGTCTATAGATCCTTCTCCGATCCAAAATGATTTTTACCTTCATATCCTTGATTTTACAACAGGCCCCTCGTTCCAACAATTAGGGTATACTACATCTTCCGATACTTATTTCTATACGCTAAACGATACCGCTGGCGGTTCGGTGACGGTTACACCGGTGGTGACCCCGCCCTCGGTCCCCGAACCGGCCAGCCTGGCGCTACTCGGCACGGCCCTCGCCGGCTTCGGATTCTCCCGCCGCCGACGCAAGACGGCGTAAACAATTTTGTCCTGGCGCCCATTGCAGGCGACATCGCCTACATTTGGGCGCCGGGTCGGGAAGGTACCGCGCGGCCCGACGCAACGGGAGGGGGTCAGCCGCCACGGGGGCGTCTTGCCCCAGCCCTTTGCCCGCCCGCGGGGTAGGGGAAAGGACCCGCGCAGCGCAAGAGTGAGCCGTTTCCTTCAGCGCCGCTTTCAGGCGGCCTCTTCCAGGGTCGAGCCGATGTCGAGGGTGGTGGCGCGGCGCAAATCGCGCGGCTGGGTCTCGTCATGCGGGCGGCCGCGATGCATCGTGCAGCGATTGTCCCAGATCACGAGATCGCCAACCCGCCATTGGTGGCTGTAGACAAACTCCGGCCGGGTCGCGTGCAAATTGAGGTCGTAAAGCAGGATGCGGCCGTCGGCCACCGGCCAGCCAACAATGTGCGAGGCGTGCGCCGACAGATAGACGGTCTTGCGTCCCGAGCCGGGATGAAGCCTGACCAGCCGTTGCTGTGACGGCGGGTATTTCTCGCGCTCGCCCAGTCCGAATTCGGTAAAACCGATCTGGCCGCGCGACCAGAAAATGTCGTGCTCGGCGACGAGCGGATCGATCGCCGCTTTCATCGCGTCGGGCAATGCATCGTAGGCGGCGCGCATATCGGCAAACTCGGTTTCGCCGCCGCCCAATGCGCTCGCCGGCGGCACCGCGACCGCGTGCAACATGCCGAGCACCACCGGCACCGGCATGTAGGACGCGTCGGTATGCCACAAGCGATTGCCGAGCATGTCGAGCCGCCGCCGGTCATAGGGATCGCGCAGCTTGCCGTCCTCGTCGAGATTGGAGATGTCGCCGATCTCAGGATGCTTGAGCCGCCGCCGTTTGGCGGTCGCCGCCGCCCGGCCGATTTCGAGCGGCCCGAACAGCGCCGCGAAGTCGCGTAATTGGGTGTCGTCGAGCCGCTGGTCGCGAAAGACGACGACCGCGTGCTCGTCGATCGCGCGCCAGATCGCGTCGACCATAGCGGGATCGATCGTCCCGGAAAGGTCGACGCCCGTCATCTCGGCGGCAAACAGCGGATGAAGCTGGCGCAATTCGAGGGCCATGCGATATTCCCTAAAGTCTCCCGCAGATATGGCGGCATCGCGCCGCCCTCACCTGCAAGTCAACTGCACGAGAAATTCATGGACGCCTGGTTTCATTGCGAAAACCCCTATCCGTTCGTCCCCAACCAGGTGCTGGACGCGGCGGATTCGGTGCGCGCCAGCCTGCCCAACCGCTATTGCGATCCGAAGATCGCGGCGCAGCTGTTCGAAGAGACGCTCGACGAATACCTCCTTTGCGACGAACTCGGGCTCAACATCACGTCGAGCGAACACCACGCCGGCATCAACTGTCTCTATGGCGCGAGCCCGCTGGTTCTCGGCATCGTCGCTCGGCAGACCAAGAACATCCGGCTGTTGAGCATGGGGACCTTGGTCACCGTTAGGCAGGACCCGGTGAGGGTCGCCGAGGAATATGCCACCGCCGATGTGATCTCGCGCGGCCGGCTTGAAATCGGCTTTGTCAAATCGGGCGGCACCGAGATGGCTTCGGGCAACGCCAACCCGATCGGCGTGCGCGAGCGCTTTTGGGAGGCGATCGACCTGATCGGCAAGACACTGACCACGCATGACGGCCCGTTCAGTTGGGAGGGCAAGCACTTCACCCACCGCCACGTCAACATCTGGCCGCGGCCGTACCAGGACCCGCATCCGCCAATGTGGGCGGCGACCTCCGACCCGGCCGACACCGCCGAGATCGGCCGCCGCGGCATGGTCAACATCATGGTCATGCGCGGGGTCGAGGTCACCAAACGCGCCTGGACCGCCTATCGCCAGGCGCGGGCCGAGGCCGGGCTGTCAAAGCCGGCGACCGACCGCTTTGGCTATTCCGCCTTTGTCTATGTCGGCGACACCGACGAGGAGGGCGTCCGGGTCGGCTCGAAGCTCTTATGGTTTGTCAACACCAGCATGAAATCGGCGCCGCAATACGCGAAATTTCTGCCGGGCCAGACATCGGCTGAATTCGCGCCGCAGCTTTACCGCAACCCCGGCGCCTCGTCGGGGCTCGGGCGGCCCGGGCGCGACTCGGTGTTGAACCGGCCGGGCGTCACCGCGGAGACGGCGATGGCTGGCGGACGTATGTATGCTGGCAACCCGGACACGGTCTACAAGCAGATCATGGAGTTCTACGACAAGGTCGGCAGCTTTGGCCATTTGATCATGGTCGGCAAGACCGGCTTTATCACC
Source organism: uncultured Alphaproteobacteria bacterium (assembly GCA_963777435.1). Classification (GTDB taxonomy): domain Bacteria; phylum Pseudomonadota; class Alphaproteobacteria; order ATCC43930; family CGMCC-115725; genus AP-15. Next base: position 72,263 of record CAVZQT010000001.1, on the reverse strand, counting down.
CATGACGAGGCGGTAAAAAACATCACGCTGTTCTCAAAGGAGGTCCTGCCGCGGCTGCGCGAGATCAAACCGGTTATCACCGAATGATCTTGCGATCAGTCGTACAATGGAATTTTTCTGTCTTCCCGGCGCAGGCCGGGACCCACGGTTCCGGGCGTTCCGGCGTTTCAAGTAGTTGCTATCTCTGATCCAACCGCTATGGCGCCGTGCTCCGGCGCGCTGGGCCCCCGGGGTGACAGGTAGTGGACAGCAAAGGTTTTCTTCACACGCTCGAAGCGGGAGCCTACCGTTTCCGCGCTCAACGGGCAGTCCGTCGGTCTCGGCCTCCGCCGGGAAAGCCGCCTGGGGGCCGTTCAGCCAGGACGCGGCTCGGGACCTGGCCGGCCGGTGGACGAGTTGGATCAACAGCTAGAACCATCAGCCAAAAGGCTTTCCGTGCCCGGACTTGATCCGGGCACCCAACGTCTCATACCCCGCAAAATTCAAGGAGGTAGATGACCGGGGCAAGCCCGACCAAGAGGTCAACATTTAGAGCACTTGTTATCAGCTGTTGTTCGGGTAGCAGCCGGAGGCGGTGAGGGTTATCCCGCCCGCACTCAAATGGACGAGCAACGGCACCGCACTGGTGAAGGTTTTGGTCAGGGTGACCTTGGAAAACCCGCCGGTCCCGCCGCAGCTCGCGGAATTATTCAGCGAAATCCCGGCATTCGGCAATGTGAGGCCCCAACCGCTCGCAACGTTTTGCACGTAAGTCGTCGTGTAGCTGTAGCTGCCGCTCGCTGTGCAACTGCCGTTCGGTTTTGTGCCTTGCGCGATCGCCATGCAGCGTGCGCCGGCTATCGCGGCTTCCTGCAATGCCTGTTCGGTCCACAAAACGCGGCCGAATTCGATCGCGCCAAATACGAGCATCAGAAACATCGGCGCGACGAGGGCGAATTCGACCGCGGTCGCCCCGCCCTCGGCCGCGGTAATCCTGCGCAATGCCGGGCATGTCACTGGGTTTCGACCAGGGCGTTGCGGGTCAGCGCACCGTTGGCGACAAAGCCGAATGTCGGGAACAACGGCGTGATGGCGCGGCTCGCTGTGATCGTCACGAATTGGCCGCCGATGCCACCGCCGGCGCAAGCGCTGCCGCAGGTGACGGTGCTGCCCCATGTCCAATTGCCCGGTGTTCTGGTCGGGCAGTAGCAATGCGAGCTGTCGTTGCTGTTGTTGACGTTGACGGTGCTGGTGGCCCAACTGGTCCCGATCGCGTTGTTGACGATGTTTGAAATACTGGTGTTGAGGCTGCTCGGATTGCTGCCGACCAGTGTGGCGTTATTGACCGCGTATTCGGCGCCGGCGCTGACCGCCGCATCGAGCTGCGAGCCGGTAAAGATCAACAATCCGATATCGACCGTCGCAGCCACGATCATCAGAAAGACCATGCCATAGATCGCAAACTCGATCGCCGCGACCCCGCTATCTTCCTGCGGCCGCAGCAATCGAAGCAGCGCGCGCATCATCGGCTTACTGCACGAGGCTAACCGAGACACCCGAGCCCGAGCCGCCGCCGAGACCGCTGCAGGTGCTCGTTGCGGCGCTGCCGCCAGCGAGGGTGATCTGTGAGCCGACCAACTCGAGGCAACCACCGGCGTTGTTGATCGTACCGGAGCCGCTCAAGCTGACCGGACCATTGGGAAAGTAGAATGCCCCGGTAAGCGTCGTGCCGCTCGCTCCCTCGGCAAAAGTGGCGCCCGCCGCTTTATGGGCCGAGGTGGAGGGTGGGCCAACCACCAAGAGCTGCTCATCTGTCCCGGAGGTCGGGGCGGTCAACGTTACGTGGCCAAAGCCCGCCGCCACACAGAAAGCCGTGCCGGCACAGCTGCCTGAGGCGACGGTCGTGCCGTTGATCACCAAGGTCACGTTGCTGCCGCTGACCCCGACCGAGCTGCCGCCGCAAGTCACGTCGCCGCCACCGTTACTGCCAAAGGCGACATAGCCGGTAACGGTGTAGACACCGGTCCCGAGCGTCGTGCCGCCGGCGAGCGAGATGTAGCCGTTGATGTCGTGGGCGGCGGCCGCAGGAATCCACAAGCAAGTGCCACCGCTACTGGCGATATTGCCTGCAGTCTGAAACAAGTCTCCGGTGCCGGTGGCGTCGTAGAGCGTGGTGGTGGCGCCCCCGCCCGCATAAATCGAGTTTCCGTCCGTTGCCTTTCCAATGTTGTAGCTGTTGGTCGTGGTGCCGCTGCTGCCCAGCGTCAAGGTTTCGCCGCCGCCGTTGTAAATACCGCCGGAGAGCACAAAGGTGCTCGGGCCCGCGAAGGTCAGGCTGGTTCCGGTGTTGCAGATGCTGTAATTGGTGCTGCCGTTGCACGAACTGCCGTTTTGGCCGAGGGTGAAGGTCCCCGCCCCAAAGGTGGTTGTCGTCCCACCGCCGGTGGCAATGCCGTTCGTCGCCGTGACGCTCCCCGCGCCGAAACTCAGAGTTCCCGAACTGTTTGTGATCGAGCCGTTGACCTTAAAGGTGCCGGCGCCAAAGGTCAGCGTTCCCGAATTAGTGATCGATCCGTTTACAGTAAAAGTTCCGGGACCGAAGGCCATGGTGTCGCCGCTGGTATTACTCAGCGTGCTGCTGAAGTTATAGACAGCGCTTGAGGAGCCCCCGGTGTTGAAATTCAACTTCAGCCCGCCGCCGAGGCTCAGGCTGGCAATATTAAAGGGGCCATTGCCGGTGCAAGTCACCGTGTGGGTGCTGGAGGCGTAGCTATCGGTACAGTTGGTGGGCAAACTCGATGCAGGAACGACGCTATAGGCAAAGCTCAAAGCTTTCCCGCCGCTCGGAAGCGGGCTGATCGTCGGCGCGGTTGGCGAGGTGATCGCCGCGACAGTGCTGAGGTGGCTGACGGCGCTCGATACCGCGCTGTTGCCGATCAGCGGGTCTGGAGTGAAGACATTGCTGTAGGTCGGCGAGCCCCCGCCGGGTTTGGTGATCGATGCACCGCCGCCGACGCTATAAGTCGTGTTATAGTCGACCACCTTGGTCACTAGCTGAGCGCTACCAGCGAGGGCTAAGGCAGCGGCGGGGGAGACAGCGTTAGCCGCGACCGCGCAGTTATTGGCGGTGATATGCGTCCCGCCGTTCATTGTAATGCCGTTGCTGAGGGCAATGATGCAGCCGGGGGCGGTGCTAACGATTTCCGCGTAGGCGGTGGCGGTGACGGGAAGTGTCGTATTTGATGTCAGCACCCGGGCCAAATGCAATGGCAGATTGGTGGTGGCCGTAACCTTGATCGCGTGATTGCCGTCGCCGCTCGGCGAGAGCACGTAAGACGGGGTGACGCCGCTCGACAGTCCGTTCAGCGCAGCAATGTTGGTGGCGGCGCTGCTGGCGCTGTCGGTCGAGCCGGTCGAGTTGTAGACTAGCGCTCCGCCATAGGCGGCGAGATCGGCCGCGCGCTGGTTCTCGGTTTTTTGCAACAGCCCGTGGCCGTATTCGAGCGCCAGTGCCGAAACGCCGACCACCGACACCAGCATAAACCCAGCGAGGATGCTGATCGAGCCGCGGGTATCGTCCCGGAGTTGACACAGAAAAACAGAAATACAGCGCATTTTCTCAGGCCTTTCGACCCAAGAAGGTTAGGCGCGAGGCGTAAACAATAAATTAATGCCGGCCCATTCGGCCACCGCGCCAACCTAGGGCGATGCTCATACCGCGAGGGGCTCGCCATCGGCCAATTTCGATCCCGGTCGTAGCCTACGCCGCTCGCTGCAGGATTTTTTGAGGCTGTTGGAGCTAACCCAGCTTGGCGTTCGCGATATAATCTAGCGGAGAGTGGGGCAGCGTAGACGCGGTCTACCGAGTTTCAGCGTTATCTCGTCACCAAAAGTACAGCTACCGCCGTCCTCGGTAAGAAAATTTACTCTGCGGCAGCGCTTCAGGCAAAGGAAGCTTTCTTGCGCTGCAACAATCTCGCTCCTAATAGCAAGCCGCTCACCGCAAAAAGGGTTGGGAGGCGAGAACCGATCAGAGGAGCTGGAACAGGGGCCAGCGCTCCAAAAAAATCGATATGTGATACGTCAGGTTGCTGACCGCCATTGTTGGTGATGTCCGATGTACTCCACGTGCCACTCAGCGCCGGCGGAAGTACCGACTCTAGGGCGTTGTCATTCGCGGCTTTCACATCGAAAGCATATGCTAAGTATGAATCCGATGACCAAGTCCCGCTAAGACCAAAAGTTGTGCCACTAATAGTCTCTCCGGCCGGCGTACTCGGGGCATCGTTCCCCGGCCCATCGATAGTCCCAAGATAGACAATGTTTTGGTTGTCAAAGAGGGTTCTGAGATACGTGACGGTAAGTCCAACGTCATCATTATTGCTTTTGCCGGCCGACGTGATTGCTGAGATGTCGACGCCAATTAGGGTGGCGGCAGCAACAGTGGGAATTCCGACGAGTGCCGCACACACCGCGGTTGTTGTGGCAAACACCTTGAAGGCATGGTGCATCAAAAGGGCTCGGAATCTCAACATGCGGCACGTCCCCTGTTTCGGCTAGATACGGGCAATTTTCGGGCCAAGTCCGCGAGACTTGCTTCTCAATGTTAACAGGTCTGTTCGTCGGCCGTGAGTGGTGTGAGTTGTGAAGAAACCCACCAGCCGCCTTCGAGACCCATAAGCAATCTAGTTAAGGACTGCGTAGGAAGATGCCGTGTCATCCGACGGCTTGCGCGATCGCAGCGTCCGGCAGACGGCGCTTTTTGCTGCGATCCCAAGCCCAAATGCCAAACAAGAGTCCGCCGACACCGAGCACGACTGGCAGGCCTTGGCCAATAGTTGGCGCCGGGACTGCATTGTACGACACCGCTGTGATCAGCGTGTCCCCCGTACCGTCAACCAGGCCAACTCGGTAATACGGACCGCCTGTAAGTTGGATGATACAAGAGTCGCCCGTATATATTGTGCAATCAGCCATACTATATTCGGTGCTATTGAATTTGGTGAGACCGCCAGTCATGCCTCCCACGTAGATGTCGAACATCTCGTCTGTCCCGGAGGCGGGTTGCACCGAGCCGACGATTACGTCGACAAGCGCGAGATTGTTGCTGGTGATCAGGACCGAAGTGCCAACAGTAGCCTCGCAGTCGGTATCCGAACAGGACGACGCAAGCATGCCTGTGCTGTCCTCTCCGATGCCGCTCTCGTCCACGGAATTCTTTATCGACACGCCCGCCAGAGATGTATTGTCCGGCTTCCAGGTGACCGCGGCCGCTGTCGAAAAGCCACTGCCATTGCTATAGCCGTTCGCGGTGAATGTCGTAGTACCCGGCCCGCTAAAACTTAGCCCGTTATTGCAGGCATAACCCGGGCCACTCCCCCCGTTACAATCGCTCGCCAAGTTGGTCGGCAAATTTTCGCCAAATAAGTAGTCGATCTCGGCGGCTTTTGCACCGGTGCAGGCCAGGGCGATGAGGGCGGCGGCTAGAATTGCTGGAATTCGTAGCTTAAACATGCGGTACTACTCCCCCTTTAAGGTTCGGACCGAAAATCGTGGAGCAAATTCCGCGCCAACACCCGACTCACAACGTTTTCAGTGGTTAACAGAGCTACTGCACGGCGTTGTGGGGCGTAAAGTGGAAAGAAATCCGCCAGCCATTTTCGAGACGCTTCGGCGGCACCAATCGTGGCGCGTTGGTAGTACCAAAGAGTTAGCGTTGCAACCTCGGTGTACAGCCGGGCGACCCGGCTGTAAGAAAAGCCGACATCCTCGCCAAGGGCGTCCGTGCAGCCCCGCTGTTCGTTGCAGCGATACCTATTTCTAGCTATCCGGGGCGCTTATCGGCCACGAAATCGGTTCTCGCTATGCCATGAACCCGCCGCACTCACCGGTTTAGCAGGGAGTTTTGGCCGAACGGCGTCATGCGAACGTCGCAAATCATGCCCGGCCATGTGTCGGATTCTTTGACACTGCAGAAAAGCTTAGGCGCGTGCGCGCCCTAGGTACAATGGCGAGCTACAAGCGCTGGACAACGAGGTAGAGCGCCATCGCGAGGCCGCCGGCGTGCCCGCAGGTCGGGATCCTTGCTTTCGAAACGCCGGCCGGCGCAATGGCGGCTCAGCTAGCGCCAGTCGTCGAGGACATAGAGGCCCGGCCGGCTGTAGGCCGGGTCGTTCGGCCGATGCAGTGTCACGAGATTGGCTTCGGCTCGAAAACCACATGACTTCATATGCCGATGGGCCTCTTCGCGGGCGAGATTGACTCCGGCCAACAGATGCGGCATGCCGACCGAAGCCGCCAGCGCGCGGCAGGCATCGAGCAGTGCCACGAAATCCCGATCGGCCGCCGGGCCCGGCCGCACCGCACCGAATTTGACCAAGCAACGGCCCTCCCCGGCTTCGCTGGCCGGCCCCCAGTGACAGACCGCAAACCCGGCAAGCCGATCGGAATCGTCCGGCAACAGCAATGTGTCCCCGAGCCCGCGCGCCGCCACCGTGCGGATCTCGGCGGCAAGATCAAGACCCGGATAGAGAGCATCGGTGACTTCGCGGCACGCGGCTTCAGCGGCGGTGCGCTCGCTCGGCGTCAATTCCGAGTATCGCGACCAGCCGTCGTCCCCCGACCGCGCCGGCGCCACCATCAGCGGGGTCAGAAAACGCGGGTAGAACCCGTACTTTCCGTAGAGGTGAAGATGTTTCGGGCTGTGCGGAAAGGTGCAGAGGCCGGCGTGGCCGACGCCCCAATCCTCAAACGCATCGCTGACCGCGCCGACCAGCGGATGCGCGACGCCACGGCCCCACAAATCAGGACGAACCGCTATCGGACCAAAAAACCCGACGCTGCCCCATCGTGTGGCGAAGTTACAGCCGACCACCTCGCCATCGAGCTCGGCGGTAAAGCCGGCGACGTGCTCAGCGCCAAAACGGCCGTACACATAATCACGATCCGCCCAGAAATTCGGTGGATCGGGCGCCCCGAGAAAGGTTCCAAACGCGCTGTGGCAGATGTGCCGCGCCGCGGGCAGATCGCTCTCGGTCATCGGCCGGATTACGAGCGTCATGATTGCCTCGCTGTCAGTCAGCCATTTTTATGATTATAGCGCGTTCGCGACCCATAGCGGGAGGCGAATACCTCCGGAGCTTAACAGGAGGCGGAGAGACCCCAAGAAGCGCAAAGGCCAATGAGAATAGAGAAAGAGCAGCGCTTACCTAAGCGGCGCTGGGCCCCGTGGCGCGGTTAAGCCACCATCAGGCGGCTTCGTCCTGGTCCTCGGCGCCGGTCGGGCCGGAATCCTTGCCCTTGGCTTCGGGATCGCGGTCGACGAGTTCGATCACCGCCATCGCCGCATTGTCGCCATAGCGGAAGCCCGCCTTTATGATGCGGGTATAGCCGCCGGGACGGCCGGAATAGCGCTGGGCCAAGGTCGTCATCAGCTTGTCGGCAAGCGGCGCACTCTGCAACCGCGCGATGGCGCGGCGCCGGTTCGCAAGCCCGCCATGTTTGCCGAGGGTGATCAGCCGCTCGACAATCGGCCGCAGATCCTTCGCCTTTGGCAGGGTCGTCGTAATCTGCTCGTGCTTTATCAATGCCGCGGCGAGGTTTTCGAACATCGCCTTGCGGTGCTCGGAGCGGCGGCTAAAGCTGCGGCCTTTCAGACGATGGCGCATCGCATCCTCAATACGGCTCGTCGAGCCGCTTGGCCAGTTCCTCGATGTTCTCGGGCGGCCAGTTCGGGATTTCCATGCCGAGGTGCAACCCCATCTGGGTCAGCACTTCCTTGATTTCGTTCAGTGATTTCCGCCCGAAATTCGGCGTCCGCAGCATCTCGGCCTCGGATTTCTGAACCAGATCGCCGATATAGACGATGTTATCGTTTTTCAGACAGTTGGCGGAGCGGACCGACAGCTCGAGTTCGTCGACCTTGCGCAGCAGGTTTTTATTGAACGGCAGTTCGCTTGGCCGCGTGTCGTCCGAGGGATGCCGCGGCTCCTCGAAGTTGATAAACAATTGCAACTGATCCTGCAGGATGCGGGCGGCCAGCGCCACTGCATCTTCGGGCGTCACGGCGCCGTTGGTCTCGACCCGCATTGCCAGCCGGTCATAGTCGGTGACCTGCCCAACACGGGTGTTCTCAACCCGGTAGGAGACCTTGCGCACCGGGCTGAACAGCGCATCGACCGGAATCAGCCCAATCGGCGCATCCTCGGCCCGGTTTTGCGTGCCGGGCAGATAGCCTTTGCCGTTCTCGACCGTCAACTCCATCGCGATCCGAGCGCCGGCATCGAGCGTGCAGATCACCAATCCCGGGTTCATGATATCGATGTCGTGGCCCGCCTCGATCGCACCGGCGCGGATTTCGCCCGGGCCTGTCGCCCGCAGCCGCATGCGTTTCGGGCCTTCGCCGTACATCCGCAGATCGATACTCTTGATGTTGAGCACGATGTCGGTCACATCTTCGAGCACGCCCGGGATTGACGAGAACTCGTGCAGCACGCCTTCAATCTGGATCGAGGTGACCGCCGCACCCTGTAGTGAGGACAGCAGCACCCGGCGCAGCGCGTTCCCGAGTGTAAGGCCAAAGCCGCGTTCCAGCGGCTCGGCGACGACGGTCGCAGCCCGTTTTGGATCGTCGCCCGGCTCGACCGAGAGCTGCTTCGGCTTGATCAGCGTTTGCCAATTTCTCTGGATAACCAATTCGACCTCAATCGCTTAGAAGGTGCAGGCCGCGCGCGAGCAACGGTGCACGGCCGACCCGTGCTTTGAAAAGCGTTCGCGCCGGAATGACGCCGAGTTTCTGCGTCAGACGCGCCGCCTTTTCGGCGGCCGACAGCCATTATGGGGGATCGGCGTCACATCGCGGATCGAGGTGACCGCAAATCCGACCGACTGTAAGGCGCGCAATGCCGATTCGCGCCCCGACCCCGGGCCCTTGACCTCGATATCGAGGGTCCGCATGCCGTGCTCCATCGCCTTGCGCCCGGCATCTTCGGCGGCAACCTGCGCGGCGTATGGGGTCGATTTGCGCGAGCCCTTAAACCCCTGACTGCCCGATGACGACCACGCGATCGTGTTTCCCTGCGCGTCGGTGATCGTTATCATCGTATTGTTGAACGTCGCATTCACATGCGCCGTACCTGACGTGATATTTTTGCGCTCACGGCGGCGCAAGCGCGGCGCCGGCGCTCCTGATCTTGCCATCGATTTAAATCCGGTATCTCGGTGTGGGCTCGATCTTTGGTGTGGGCTCGGCCGCTATTTCTTCTTGCCGGCGATTGGACGGGCCGGCCCCTTGCGCGTGCGGGCGTTGGTGTGGGTACGCTGGCCACGAACCGGCAGGCCTTTACGGTGGCGCAGCCCACGGTAGCAGCCGAGATCCATCAGCCGCTTGATATTCATTGCCACGAGCCGGCGCAGATCGCCCTCGACCGTGAATTCGCGGTCGATCAGTTCGCGCATCCGCAGGACTTCGTCGTCGGTCAACTCGTGGACTCGCCGTTGCGGCGGAACCCCGATCCGCGAGCAAATCTGCATGGCCGTTGTCCGGCCAATGCCGTGGATGTAGGTCAACCCGATCGGCACCCGCTTTTGATTCGGGATGTTGACGCCGGCAATGCGCGCCACGTGCGCTTCTCCTCAAAAAGCCAAAATAGGGGTCTGTCCCGCCCTTCGCAAGGGCAGAGAGTATAAAGAGCATTTTTCGCACGTCAACCCCGTTCGGAACCGGGGCGAGCGCGCGGCAACTACGCCACGCGACGACTTGGGCCGATTATGGCTTCGAGTTGCCGTGTAACCTCGTCGATCTCGGCCATGCCATCGACCACGCGCAAAATGCCGCGTTCCAGGTAATAGGGAAGGATCGGTGCGGTTTGCCGGCGATAGACCTCGAAGCCGCGCCGCCACGGCCTCCGGGCGATCGTCGGGTCGATGGATAAAGTGATGGCTGCCGCAGCCATCGCACACCCCTTCGACCTGCGGACGGTTGTACCGCTGATGATAGCTGGCGCCGCACGCAGCACAGGTAAAGCGGCCGCTCAACCGGTCGATCAGCGCTTCCTCGTCGACTTCGATCATGATGACGTGATCGAGGTTAAGCCGGCGCCTTATCAGCATTTCATCCAGCGCTTGGGCCTGCGGCACGGTGCGCGGAAACCCGTCCAGGATAAAGCCGTCGCGGCAATCCGGCTCGGCGATCCGCTCGGCGATCATGTCGATGATGATGCCGTCCGGAACCAACTGTCCCGAATCCATGATGCTTTTGACGCGCAACCCCAATTCGCTGCCCGAGGCAGTCGCGGCGCGCAGCATGTCGCCGGTGGCGAGATGAGGAATGCCGTAGCTCTGTTCGAGCCGCTTTGCCTGTGTCCCCTTTCCGGAGCCCGGCGGCCCGAGAAGGATGATGTTCATCCCCTCCGGCCCCTGAGCTTCGCCTTTTTGATCAAACCTTCATATTGATGTGCGAGCAGGTGCGAGTGGATCTGCGCCACCGTATCCATCGTCACGCTGACGACGATCAGAAGGCTGGTGCCGCCAAAGTAGAACGGGACCGAATATTGCGAAATCAGGATCTCGGGCAAGATGCACACCGCCGCCAAGTAGGCGGCGCCAACCACCGTGAGCCGGGTCAAAACATAATCGAGATAGTCGGCGGTGTTCTTGCCGGGCCTGATGCCGGGAATAAAGCCGCCATATTTGCGCAAATTGTCGGCGGTTTCGGTCGGATTGAAGACGATCGCGGTATAGAAAAAGCAGAAGAACACGATCAGGGCGACATAGAGCAGCATGTAGAGCGGCCGGCCATGCGCCAGATAGCTTGTTATATTGCTGAGCCAGCCAAAGCTTTGGCTACTTGATTGAAAATTGGCGATCGTCGCCGGCAGCAACAGCAGCGATGACGCAAAAATCGGGGGAATCACCCAGAAGTGTTGATCTTGAGCGGCAAATGCGAGGCGTCGCCGCCAAACATCTTGTTGCCGACTTGTCGCTTTGGATACTGGATCAAAATGCGTCGCTGAGCCCGCTCCATATAGACAATGAATGCGATCACCCCTACCGAGATCAGGATAAAGGCGACGATAAAGACGCCGGAGATCGCGCCGGTGCGGCCAAGCTCAAGGGTCGAGGCCAGCGCATGCGGCAGGTTCGCGACAATGCCGGCGAAAATGATCAGCGAAATACCGTTTCCGACGCCGCGTGCGGTAATCTGTTCTCCGAGCCACATCAGGAAAACGGTGCCGCCGACCAGGGTGATAACCGTGACCAAGCGGAACCCCAGCCCCGGGTTGAGCACCGCCGTCTCGGCGCCGGACCGCATGCCCTCGATGCCCACCGCGATGCCGTAGGCCTGCACTGCGGCCAATAATACCGTGCCATAGCGTGTGTATTGGTTAAGCGTTTTGCGCCCGCTCTCGCCCTCCTTTTTCAGCGCTTCTAGGGTCGGCGACACCGCGGTCAATAACTGAATGATGATCGATGCCGAGATATACGGCATGATATTGAGAGCAAAGATCGTCATGCGCCCGAGCGCGCCGCCAGAGAACATGTCGAACATGCCGAGAATGCCGCCGGCGTTGCGGGCAAAGATATCGTGCAGGATTGCCGGGTCGATGCCGGGGATCGGGATGTAAGTGCCGAGCCGATAGATCACCAACGCGCCGAGCGTGAACCAAATGCGGTTCTTGAGCTCGGTCGCCTTGCCGAAGGCCGAGAAGTTGATGCTGGAAGCAAGCTGTTCGGCGACTGACGCCATCGAATCCCATCCTCAATTGCGACCCTGACCGAAGGGCCTCACGCTGACCCAAAACCGGGCGCGCCGCCCCCGTTACCTCAGCGACCTCAGCCCGACCGATCTCAGCCCGATCGATCCCAGGCAGAGGCTCAGGCGGAGGCGGCGGGTTCCGGCTCCTGCTTTGGCGGGCGCGTGCGACCGGTCCGCAGGACGACCTTGCCGCCCGCGCCTTCGACCGCGGCAACCGCCGCCTTGGACGCTCCGGCCACCTCGATCGTCACGGCGGTGCGCAACTCGCCTTTCGCTAATAAACGCACGCCGTCGCGCTCGCGGCGCAGAATCCCCGCGGTCACCAATGCCGCGCCATCAAGCACCGCATCGGCTCTCAATTTACCCTCATCGAGTGCCTTCTGCACCCGCCCAAGATTGATGACGGTAAAATCCGGCCGAAACATCCCATTGTAGAAGCCGCGTTTTGGCAGGCGGCGATGCAGCGGGGTCTGGCCGCCTTCAAAACCGTTGAGCGCCACGCCAGTGCGAGCGGTCTGGCCCTTACCGCCTCGTCCCGAGGTCTTTCCCTTACCCGAGCCGATGCCGCGGCCGATCCGCTTTGCGCGGTAATGCGCTCCCTTATTGTCTCTGATCTCGTTCAGTTTCATCTTTTATCCCTCGCGGCTCAGCCGGCGACGGCACTCTTGCCAGCGCCGATGCGCATCCGGACCGCACGAACGCCTGGATCGACGCGCCTAGCTCTCCTCGATCACGACGACCAGATGCTGCACCTTGCGGATCATGCCGCGCACCGCGGGCGTGTCTTCTAGAACGCGCCGGCGATGCCGCTTGTTCAACCCGAGGCCCTTCAGCGTCGCCTCCTGATCGTGCCGGCGCCCGATCGGACTGCCGATCTGCTCGACAGTCACCGATTTCTTGCCTTCGAATACGCCGGCCATCAAGCCGACTCCCGCGGCGCTTCGCCATCGCGGCGGCCAAATATCTCGCCCACCTTCTTGCCGCGCCGTGCTGCAACCGCGCGTGGGCTCGTAGCCTGGCCGAGTGCGGCAAAGGTTGCCTTGATCATGTTGTGCGGGTTGGCGCTGCCGACCGATTTCGCGACGACGTCATGAATGCCGAGCGCCTCGAAGATCGCCCGCATCGGGCCGCCCGCGATAATCCCGGTGCCGGGTTTGGCGGCGCGCACGATCACGCGCCCGGCGCCATAGCTGTTGGTAATGTCGTGGTGCAGCGTGCGCCCCTCGCGCAGCGGCACACGGATCATGTTGCGCCGCGCCTGCTCGGTCGCCTTGCGGATTGCTTCCGGCACCTCGCGCGCCTTGCCGGCGCCGTAGCCGACCCGCCCCTTGCGGTCACCGACGACGACAAGTGCGGCAAAACCAAAGCGTCGGCCGCCTTTGACGACCTTGGCGACGCGATTGATGTTGACGAGCTTCTCGGCGAATTCGCTTTCTTCGCGATCGCGCGGCTGACGATCACCATCGCGGCGTCCGCGCCGTTCACCCTGTCCGCGTTCTGTGCGTGCCATCGAGGCCCTTTCAGAAATCGAGACCGCCCTCGCGGGCGGCGTCGGCCAGAGCTTTTACCCGGCCATGAAACAGATAGCCGCCACGATCAAATATGACCTGGGCAATCCCAGCGGCCTTGGCGCGCTCGGCGATCAGCTTGCCAACAGCGCCGGCGGCGGCGGTATCGGCGCCGGTCTTCAAGTTGGTTTTGAGATCGGCGTCGAGGCTCGAAGCCGCCGCCAATGTTCGACCGGCCGCATCATCGATGATTTGCGCATAGATATGCTTAGACGAGCGAAATACTGAAAGGCGCGGCCGACTATTTGCCGCACGCCGCAGGGTTCGGCGCACGCGCTGGCGCCGGCGCAGGAACAGATCTTTTGATTGTTGCGGCATCGAGGTTACTTCTTTTTGCCTTCCTTGCGGCGCACGGTTTCGTGGGCGTATTTGATCCCCTTGCCCTTATACGGCTCGGGCGGGCGATATGCCCGGACCTCGGCCGCCACTTGGCCAACCCGCTGGCGGTCGGCGCCGGTGACGGTAATCACGGTCGGACGCTCGCAGGCGATCTTGACATCGGCGGGTATCGGAAACGCGATGTCGTGAGAATAGCCGAGCTGGAGGTTCAGGACATTGCCTTGCACCGCGGCGCGATAGCCGACCCCGTTGATCTCGAGCCCGACCGAGAAGCCGGTCGACACCCCGGTAACCATGTTATTGACGAGGGCGCGCGTCGTTCCCCACATCGCGCGCGATTGCTTGCTGTCATTGGCGGGCGCGATCGTCACCTCGCCATTTATGACCGAAGCGGTCACATCGTTACTGACGATCATGCTGAGCGTCCCGAGCCCGCCTTTGGCGGTCAAGGTCCGTCCGGCCAACTGCACTTGGACCCCGGCCGGAACCGGCACCGGATTCTTGCCGATACGCGACATATCAAATCCTCAAAATACCCGGCATAGCACTTCGCCACCGACCTTTGCGGCGCGCGCCTCATTGTCGGAGAGCACGCCGCGCGGTGTCGATAGGATCGCGATACCGAGCCCATTATAGCTGCGCGGCAGATCGGCGATTCGCGAATAAATCCGCCGGCCCGGCTTGGAGACGCGCGCGATCTCGCGAATGACCGGCTCACCATCGACGTACTTGAGCTCGATCTTGAGTTCGGCGACGCCCGGGCGCAGATCTTCGCGGCTGAAACCGCGTATGTAGCCCTCGCGTTGCAGCACTTCGAGCACATTGGCGCGCATCTTCGACGCCGGCGAGGCAACCACCGCTGCCCGCGCGCGCTGCCCGTTGCGAATCCGCGTCAGCATATCGCCCAACGGGTCGCTCATCGACATCGCCGAATGTCCTCCTACCAACTCGATTTCAGCATGCCGGGGATCTGGCCCGACGAGGCCAATTCCCGCAATGCGATACGCGACAGCCTGAACTTCCGGTAGAATCCGCGCGGCCGTCCGGTCAGCGCGCAGCGATTGCGCACCCGCGTTTGCGAGCCGTTGCGCGGCAGCATCGCCAGCTTCAACTGGGCGGCGAACCTCTCTTCCGGCGGGGCGGTGCGGTCGAGCGCAATCTCCTTTAGCCGCAGCCGGCGCGGCGCGCTCTGCTTGGCCAGCTTCGCCCGCCGGATATTCTTTTCGATCGAGCTCTTTTTTGCCATCGAAAGCGGACTCCTGCCCCGTCAGTTGACGAACGGCATTTCAAAACCTTTGAGAAGCGCCTTCGCCTCCGCATCGGTCTTGGCCGTTGTTGTGATCACGACATTCATCCCGCGAACCGACTCGACGCGGTCATAGTCGATCTCGGGAAAGACAATCTGTTCCTTGAGCCCGAGCGCAAAGTTCCCGCGCCCGTCAAAACTCTTGCCCGGAATGCCGCGGAAGTCGCGCACCCGCGGCAGCGCAATGTTGATCAGCCGATCGAGAAACTCGTACATCCGCTCCCGCCGCAACGTCACTTTGCAGCCGATCGGCATGCCCTGGCGCAGTTTGAAGGTCGCGATCGACCGCTTGGCTCGGGTGACGACCGGGCGCTGACCGACGATCGCCGCCAGTTCGCCCGCCGCCGCGTCAACCTTTTTCGCGTCCTGCGTCCCCTCGCCGACGCCCATATTGACGACGATCTTGCCGAGCCGCGGCACCTGCATCGGGTTGGTGTAACCAAATTCCTGCATCAGCGCCGGCCGCACCGTCACATCGTAATATTCCTGCAAACGCGGCTTGCTCATGACTTCACCTGTCGATGACTTCGCCCGAGCGGCGAGCGACGCGCACCTTGCGGCCATCGCCGAGGACCTTGTAACCGATGCGCGTCGGCTTGCCCGTACTGGGGTCGACATGGGCAACATTGGAGATGTGCAATGCCAGCTCCTTTTCGACGATACCGCCGGGTTCGCCCATTCGCGGCTTGGTGTGCCGCCGCGCAATGTTGACCCCCTGCACGATGACCCGCTGATCGGTCGGAAAGACGCGCAGGACTTCCCCGGTCCGGCCCTTGTTGCGGCCGGTGATGACGACAACATTGTCGCCCTTTTTGATCTTGAGCTTTGTCATTGCAGGGTTCCCGCCGATCGCCTCACAACACTTCCGGGGCGAGCGACACGATCTTCATAAAGCGCCGAGCGCGCAATTCGCGGGTGACCGGGCCGAAGATCCGGGTGCCGATCGGTTCGTTCGCGTTGTTGATCAACACCGCCGCGTTGCGGTCAAAGCGGATCGCGCTGCCGTCGATGCGGCGGATCTCTTTTGCGGTGCGAACGATGACCGCGCGGTGGACATCGCCCTTCTTGACGCGTCCGCGCGGGATCGCCTCCTTGACCGAGACGATGATCACGTCACCGACGGTCGCCGTCCGCCGCTTTGAGCCGCCCAATACCTTGATGCATTGCACCCGCCGTGCGCCCGAATTGTCGGCGACGTCGAGATTTGTCTGCATTTGGATCATGCCGCACCCTCCACGGTCTCGGCAGCTTCGGCTTGACCCAACTCCTCGACCGGCGCCGCCCGCCGAGCAGTCGCTTCCGTGGGCCCGCCCAACACGACCCAGTGCTTGCTCTTTGAGATCGGCCGGCTCTCTTCGATCTGCACCGTATCGCCGACATGCCAGCGATTTTGCTCGTCATGCGCCGCGTATTTTTTCGAACGCGTGATAAATTTCTTGTAGATCGGGTGCATCACCCGGCGTTCGACGCGTACGACGATGGTCTTGTCGCACTTGTCGCTGACCACCACGCCCTGCAATATGCGTCTCGACATTATCGTTCTTTCCTAAGACGCTTTGCGGCGCCGCTCGCCGAGGATGGTCTTGATGCGGGCGATGTCGCGCCGCACCTGGCGCACCCGCGCGGTATTTTCCAATTGGCCGTTCGCGCGCTGGAAACGCAGATTGAAGATCTCCTTGCCGAGCACATCCACCTGGGCCGAAAGCTCGTCGTCGGTCTTGGCCCGGACATCGCCCGCCTTCATGCGGCGGCCTCCTCGCCGTCGCGCACGATAAAGCGGGTGGCGAGCGGCAATTTCGCGGCGGCGAGAGCAAACGCCTCGCGCGCGGTCTCGGCCGGCACCCCGTCGAGCTCGAACATGATGCGGCCCGGCTTGACCCGGCAGATCCAATATTCGGGCGAGCCCTTGCCGCTGCCCATGCGCACCTCGGCGGGCTTGGTCGATACCGGCACGTCGGGAAAGATGCGGATCCAGACCCGGCCGGCGCGGCGGATATGGCGCGTGATCGCGCGCCGCGCCGCCTCGATCTGGCGGGCGGTAATCCGGCCCGGATCGGACGCCTTCAGCCCATAGGCACCAAAATTCAAGGTCGTGCCGCCTTTGGCCAGACCGTGAACTCGGCCCTTATGCTGTTTGCGGTATTTCGAACGTTTTGGACTAAGCATCCCCTCTTCCCATTGGTTCGCGGCGCGGCCGGTCATGGCTCGGCGCCGGTCCTTGTCCCTCGGCCGCACGCTTTTCCTGCGCCATCGGGTCATGGGCAAGAATCTCGCCCTTGAACACCCAGACCTTGACGCCGCACACGCCATAGGTCGTCTTGGCGGTGCCGTAACCGAAATCGACATCGGCGCGCAATGTGTGCAGCGGCACCCGCCCCTCGCGATACCATTCCATGCGGGCGATTTCGGCGCCGCCGAGCCGGCCTGAGCAATTGATCCGAATGCCTTGCGCGCCAAGCCGCATGGCCGACTGCACCGCGCGCTTCATTGCCCGGCGAAACGCAACCCGGCGCTCGAGCTGCTGGGCGATGCTGTCGGCGACGAGCTTTGCATCGATCTCGGGTTTGCGGATCTCGACGATATTGAGACTGACCTCGCTCGGCGTGACCTTGGCGATGTCGCCGCGCAATTTTTCGATATCGGCGCCCTTTTTGCCGATGATCACGCCCGGTCGCGCCGAATGCAGCGTAATCCGGCTTCGCCGCGCGGCGCGTTCGATGACGATCCGCGACAACCCGGCTTGAGATAGCCGCCTGTTCAAAAACCGCCGCAGTTTCAGATCGTCAAGCAGCAGGTTCGAATATTCCTTGCGCGCGAACCATCGCGAATCCCAGGTGCGATTGATGCCGAGCCGGAGCCCGATCGGATTGACCTTTTGACCCATCAGCTCGTCTCCTCGGTCTCGTCTTCGGGGCGTTCGCGGACGATGACCGTCAGATGTGCGAAATGCTTTTCGACCCGCGCCGAGCGGCCGCGGCCTCTTGTATGAAAGCGTTTCAGCGCAAAGGCGCGCCCAACTGTCGCTTCCTTGACATAGAGCCGATCGACATCGAGCTGGTGATTGTTCTCGGCGTTGGCGATCGCCGCCTGCAATACCTTTTTGACGTCATTCGCGATGCGCCGTTGCGAGAAGGTCAGCTCGGCCAAGGCCGAGGCGGCGGTCTTGCCGCGGATCGCGCGCGCAACGAGGTTCAGCTTACGCGCACTGGTCCGCAGCCCGCGCATGCTGGCCAAGGCCTCGCTGTCGGCGAGCCGGCGCTCGGTCGCGGGCTTGCTCATCTCAGGCTCTCCTCGCCTTCTTGTCGCCGGCATGGCCATAGAAGGTGCGGGTCGGCGCGAACTCGCCGAGCTTGTGGCCGATCATATTCTCGGTCACCAGCACCGGGATGAACTTATGGCCGTTATAGACGCCAAAGGTCAGCCCGACGAATTGCGGGAAGATCGTCGACCGGCGCGACCAGGTGCGGATTACCTGGTTACGCCCCGACCGCCGCGCCTCGTCGGCCTTCTTTAGCAGATAGCCGTCAACAAACGGCCCTTTCCAAACCGAGCGGGTCAAACTCCCTCTCCGTATCTGATCTTGCGACTAGCGCTTATGGCGGCGACGCACGATCAACCGATCGGCCGCCTTGTTGTGACGCGTTTTCTTACCCTTGGTCGGCTTGCCCCACGGGGTGACCGGATGCCGCCCGCCCGAGCTGCGGCCCTCGCCGCCGCCATGCGGGTGGTCGATCGGGTTCATCGCCACGCCGCGCACCGACGGCCGCTTTCCGAGCCAGCGATTACGCCCGGCCTTGGCGATCACGATGTTCTGCTGGTCGGGGTTCGACACCGCGCCGATCGTCGCCCGGCATTCGGCCCGAACCATCCGCAATTCGCCCGACGACAATCGCAGCAGCGCATAGCCCTGGTCGCGGCCGACGAGCTGCGCGTAGGTTCCGGCCGAGCGGGCGATCTGGCCGCCCTTGCCGGCTTTCATCTCGATATTGTGGATGATCGTGCCGACCGGCATGCTGCGCATTGGCATCGAATTGCCGGGCTTGACGTCGACCCGCTCGCCCGAAACGACCGTATCTCCGGCCTTCAACCGCTGCGGCGCCAGGATGTAGGCAAGTTCGCCGTCTTGATAGCGGATCAGCGCGATAAAGGCGGTGCGGTTCGGGTCGTATTCGAGCCGCTCGACCGTCGCCGGCATATCCACCTTGGTGCGCTTGAAATCGACGATGCGATAGCGCCGCTTGTTGCCGCCGCCGCGCCAGCGCACGGTGATGCGGCCGGTGTTGTTGCGGCCGCCCTTGCCGCGCAATCCTTCGGTCAAGGCCTTGACCGGCTTCCCCTTCCACAGCTCGCTGCGATCGACAATGACCAGCTGGCGGCGCGACGGGGTCGTCGGGTTGAAGGTTTTGAGTGCCATCGGTGGGTTTCTTCCCCGCTCAAATCCCGGTCGTCACATCGATGCGCTGGCCTTCGCGCAAGGTGACGATCGCCTTTTTAACTTCGGAGCGCTGGCCCGGCCGGCCGCGCACCCTCTTGACCTTGCCGGCCACGCGGATCGTGTTGACCGCCGTCACCGAGACGTTAAACAGCCCCTCGACCGCCGTCTTGACTTCGCGCTTGGTTGCAGTCAGCGGCACCCGGAAGATGACCTGATTGTGCTCCGAGAGGTTGGTCGCCTTCTCGGTGATGACCGGGCCACGAATGATATCGTACATCTGCTGCCGGGTCAGCCGGGTTTCGGCCGGCGGAATAACGCGAAACCGGCTCATTTAAGGCGCGCCTCCAGATGTTGGACCGCTTCGCGCGTCAGCACCAAGGTGTCGCGGCGCATAATATCGTACACATTTGCCCCTTGCTGCGGCAGCACATCGACGCGCGGCAAATTGCGGGCGGCGCGGGCAAAATTCTCGTCGACCGCCGGCCCGTCGATGATCAGCACCGACTCCCAGCCGAGCGCTTCGAGCCGGGCGCGCAACGCCTTCGTCTTGGCTTCGTCGGCGCGAGCAGCGTCGATCACGACAAGCTTGCCTTCGCCGAGCTTTGCCGACAACGCCGTCTTGAGACCCAATCGCCGTACCTTCTTTTGCAAGCTGAACTCGTGACTGCGCACCACCGGGCCAAAGATCGTCGCCCCGCCGCGAAATTGCGGCGAGCGCAGGCTGCCCTGGCGGGCGCGGCCGGTGCCCTTTTGCTTGTAGGGCTTCTTGGTCGTGCCCTGAATCTCGCTGATGCCCTTGGTTTTGTGCGTGCCGGCGCGGCGTTTGGCGAGCTGCCAATTGACGACGCGCGCCAGGATGTCGCCACGGACCGGCAGCCCGAAGACCGCGTCATCGAGCTCGATGTCGCCGACCTCCTGGTTGTCGAGATTGCGGACGGCGATCGTGCTCAACCCTGTTCTCCTTCGGGCGTTTCTGCCGGCGGGTCCTCGACGGCGTCAGCTTCTGCCGCCGCCGCCGCGCGCAGCGCCGCCGGGAAGGGCAGCCCATCGGGCATCTTGCGCTTGACCGCATCCTTGACCAGGACAAAGCCCCCCTTTGCCCCCGGCACCGCGCCCCGGAGCATCAACAGGCCGCGCTCGATATCGGTCGAGATGACTTCGAGGCTCTGCACCGTGACCCGTTCGGCACCGAGATGCCCGGCCATCTTCTTATTTTTGAAAGTCTTGCCGGGCGATTGCCGCTGGCCGGTCGAGCCGAGGCTGCGATGCGAGATCGACACGCCGTGGGTTGCACGCAGCCCGCCGAAATTATGCCGCTTCATGCCCCCGGCAAAACCTTTGCCGATGCTGGTGCCGACGACGTCGACCCGTTGCCCGGGGACAAAATGCGCGGCGGTAATTTCGCTGCCGACGTCGACCACTGCGTCATCCGAAACCCGAAATTCGGCAAGGCGCGCCTTGGGTTCGACCTGCGCTTTGGCGAAATGGCCGCGCAGCGGCTTCGAGACATTTCTTACCTTAGCGGCGCCGACCCCGAGCTGCAGCGCGGTGTAGCCGTCCTTTTCCGGCGTGCGCACCGCGACCACCTGGCAGTGGTCGATCGCCAGCACGGTGACCGGCACGTGGTTGCCGTCCTCGGTAAACACCCGGGTCATGCCGAGCTTGCGGGCAATAAGACCGGTCCGCATCGCCATCGTCCTACAGCTTGATTTCGACGTCGACGCCGGCGGCGAGGTCGAGCTTCATCAGCGCGTCGACGGTCTGCGGTGTCGGGTCGACGATGTCGAGCACCCGCTTATGGGTGCGGATCTCGAACTGTTCGCGCGACTTCTTGTCGACATGCGGCGAGCGCAAAACGGTAAATTTCTCGATCTTGGTCGGCAGCGGTATCGGACCACGGATCCGCGCCCCCGTTCGCTTGGCGGTGTTGACGATCTCGCTTGTCGACTGATCGAGCACGCGATGATCGTACGCCCGCAAGCGGATGCGGATGTTCTGATTGTCCACCTGGCGTTTCCTTTTTGTGTTCTGGCTGGCGTCGCTGGTTATTTGATGATTTTGGCGACGACGCCGGCGCCGACGGTGCGGCCGCCCTCGCGGATCGCAAAGCGCAAGCCTTCATCCATCGCGATGGGCGCGATCAACTCGATCTCCATCGAGATGTTGTCGCCCGGCATCACCATCTCGGTGCCCTCGGGCAGGTGCACCGTGCCGGTCACATCGGTCGTGCGAAAGTAGAATTGCGGCCGGTAATTGCCAAAAAACGGCGTGTGCCGACCGCCCTCCTCCTTGGTCAGGATGTAGGCCTCGCACTGAAACCTTGTGTGCGGCGTGATCGACCCCGGCGCCGCCAACACCTGGCCGCGCTCGACCTCCTCGCGCTTGGTGCCGCGCAACAACGCCCCGATATTGTCGCCGGCCTCGCCCTGGTCGAGCAATTTGCGAAACATCTCGACCCCGGTCACCACCGTCTTGGCGGTCGGCCGCAGCCCGACAATCTCGACCTCGTCGCCGACCTTGACGATGCCGCGCTCAACCCGCCCGGTCACCACCGTGCCGCGCCCCGAGATCGTGAACACATCCTCGATCGGCATCAAAAACGGCCGGTCCTTGGCCCGCTCCGGCTGCGGGATATAGCTGTCGACCGCCGCCATCAACTCCATGATCTGGTCGTGCCCCTGCTCCGGGTCGCGCCCCTCCAACGCCGCCAACGCCGAGCCCCGCACCACCGGGATGTCGTCGCCAGGAAACTGATAGCTCGACAACAATTCGCGCATCTCCAACTCGACAAGGTCGAGCAGTTCCGGGTCGTCGACCATGTCGACCTTGTTCATAAACACCACCAACGCCGGCACCCCCACCTGGCGCGCCAGCAGGATGTGCTCGCGGGTCTGCGGCATCGGGCCGTCCGCCGCCGACACCACCAGGATCGCGCCATCCATCTGCGCCGCCCCGGTGATCATGTTCTTGATGTAGTCGGCGTGCCCCGGGCAATCGACATGCGCGTAATGCCGGTTCGGGGTCTCGTATTCGACATGCGCGGTCGCGATCGTGATGCCGCGGGCGCGCTCCTCCGGCGCCTTGTCGATCTGGTCAAACGGCACAAACGTCGCCCCGCCCGCCTCCGCCAACACCTTGGTGATCGCCGCCGTCAACGTCGTCTTGCCGTGATCGATATGCCCAATTGTCCCGATGTTGCAGTGCGGCTTCGTCCGCTGAAACTTCGCCTTCGACATCGTCCTGTTCTCCGTTTAATCGCTTCGGCGCCGTGGATCAGGCCATTTTGGCGCGGACTTCATCCGCGACGGCCTGCGGCACCTGCTCGTAATGATCGAAATGCATCGTGTACTGCGCCCGGCCCTGGCTCATCGAGCGCAAGGTGTTGACATAACCGAACATGTTCGCGAGCGGCACCATCGCATCGACGACCCGCGCATTGCCGCGGCTGTCCATTCCGGTGACTTGGCCGCGCCGGCTGTTCAGATCGCCGATCACGTCGCCAAGATATTCGTCGGGCGTCACCACCTCGACCCGCATGATCGGTTCGAGCAGTTTCGGCGCCGCTTTCATGACGCCTTCCTTGAAGGCGGCGCGGGCGGCGATCTCGAAAGCAAGCACGCTTGAATCGACATCGTGATAGGCGCCGTCGAACAATGTCGCCTTGACGTCGATGACCGGGAAGCCGGCCAGCACACCGGTTTCGGCTGAGGCGCGCAGCCCCTTCTCAACACCCGGCACGTATTCCTTGGGGACCGTGCCGCCGACCACGTCATTCTCAAACTGAAAGCCTTGGCCGGGCGGCAATGGTTCGAAGCGGATTTTGACGCGGGCAAACTGCCCGGCGCCGCCGGTCTGCTTTTTGTGCGTGTAATCGATCTCGGCCGGACGGCTGATCGTCTCGCGATAGGCGACCTGCGGCGCGCCGACATTGGCGTCAACCTTGAACTCGCGCTTCATGCGGTCCACGATAATTTCGAGGTGCAGTTCGCCCATGCCCTTGATCACGGTCTGACCGCTCTCGTTGTCGACCGTGACGCGGAACGAGGGGTCCTCGGTGGCGAGCCGGGCCAGGGCCTGACCCATCTTTTCCTGGTCGCTCTTGGTCTTGGGCTCCACCGCGATCTCGATGACCGGCTCGGGAAATTCCATCCGCTCCAGCACCACCGGCGAGGATGGATCGGACAGCGTATCGCCGGTCGTCGTGTTCTTGAGCCCGGCAAAAGCGACAATGTCGCCGGCCAGCGCCTCCTTGATGTCTTCGCGGTGATTGGCGTGCATCTGAAGCATGCGGCCGATCCGCTCGCGGCTGTTTTTGACCGTGTTCAGAACCTGGCCACCGCTCGCGACAACACCCGAATAGATCCGCACAAAGGTTAGCGAACCGACAAACGGATCGGTCATGATCTTAAAGGCGAGGCCGGCAAGTGGCTCGTCATCCGAAGAGTGGCGCTCGATCAGCTCATCGGTGCCCATCTTGACGCCTTTGATCGCCGGGACATCGGTTGGCGCCGGAAGATAGTCGATGACGGCATCGAGCAATGGCTGTACACCCTTGTTCTTAAACGCCGAACCGCACAACACCGGGACAAATGCACCGCCGATCGCACCCTTGCGGATACAACGCTTCAAGGTCGCCTCATCGGGTTCTTCGCCGCCGAGATAGGCTTCGAGCGCGGCGTCATCCTGTTCGACCGCAGCCTCGACCAGATGCATGTGGAAGCCCTTTGCCTCTTCCATCATCTCTGGCGGAATTTCGACAATGTCGAACTCGGCGCCGAGCGTCTCGTCGCGCCATTTGACAGCGCGCATGCCGACCAGATCGACGATGCCGACAAAGTCGTTCTCGACCCCGATCGGCAATTGCAGCACCATCGGCTGAGCGCCTAGCCGATCGCTGATCATCGCGACACAGCGCGGGAAATCGGCGCCGATCCGGTCCATTTTGTTGATAAAGCAGATCCGCGGAACGCCGTATTTATCGGCCTGGCGCCACACCGTCTCGGATTGCGGCTCGACTCCGGCAACCGAGTCGAAAACCGTCACCGCGCCGTCGAGCACGCGCAGGCTGCGCTCGACCTCGATCGTGAAATCGACATGCCCCGGGGTGTCGATGATGTTGATCCGATGATCATTCCAAAAACAAGTCGTCGCCGCCGAAGTGATCGTGATGCCGCGCTCCTGCTCCTGCGCCATCCAATCCATCGTCGCCGTGCCTTCATGCACCTCGCCGATCTTATAGTTGCGGCCGGTGTAATAGAGGATGCGTTCGGTCGTCGTCGTCTTGCCGGCATCGATATGGGCCATGATGCCGATGTTTCGGTAGCGGTCGAGAGGGGTTTGGCGTGTCATCAAAAGGCTCCCGGGGCGCCGCCCGGAAGCGGAGCCCCGATCAAAGGGATTGTATCGAACGTCCTCTGCGGTCCAACCGGAGAGCGCCCCGCTACCAGCGGTAATGCGAGAAGGCCTTGTTCGCATCGGCCATCCGATGCGTGTCCTCCCGTCTCTTGACCGCCACTCCGCGGTTGTTGGCGGCGTCGAGCAATTCGCCCGATAGCCGCTCTTCCATTGTATTCTCGCCTCGGCCCCGCGAACTGGAGATCAGCCAGCGGATTGCCAGGGCCTGGCTGCGGTCGGGGCGGACCTCGACCGGCACTTGATAAGTGGCGCCGCCGACCCGGCGCGAGCGGACTTCCACCGCCGGCCGCACATTGGTCAGCGCTTCGTGAAAAACCCGCAACGGCTCCTGACCGCTGCGTCTGGCGATGCGATCGAGGGCTCCGTAGACGATCGTCTCGGCGACCGACTTCTTGCCTTCGTACATCAGGCAATTCATGAACTTAGTCACGACCGGGTCGCCAAACTTGGCGTCCGGCAGGACTTCGCGTTTGACCGCGGCGCGACGGCGTGACATCGACGTCTCCTACCGCGGCCGCTTGGCGCCATATTTGGAGCGGCGCTGACGGCGATCCTTGACCCCTTGGGTGTCGAGGGTGCCGCGGATGATGTGATAGCGCACGCCGGGCAGGTCCTTGACGCGGCCGCCGCGGATCAACACGACCGAGTGCTCCTGCAGATTGTGACCCTCTCCCGGAATATAGCTTGTCACTTCAAAACCGTTGGTCAGCCGCACGCGCGCGACCTTGCGCAATGCCGAGTTCGGCTTTTTGGGTGTGGTGGTGTAGACGCGTGTGCATACGCCGCGCTTTTGCGGGCACGCCTCCATCGCCGGAACCTTGTCGCGCGCGACCTGCGGCCGGCGCGGATTGCGGATCAGCTGGTTGATCGTCGGCATTCACACACACCCTTGTCGAACACGCGAACCGCCCGACGCGCCGATCGCGCCAGGGCGGTAAAGCACCCTACCCTTGAAATCAATGCGCCCTCTCACAAAGGCGCCGCGCCATCAAAAAAGCCCAGGCTGCGTCTAGGTGGCTTCCTACGGCCAGCCCAATTAGGAACGCTGATATAATTCCGGGGCGACCGGCGGGTCAAGACCCCTTGGTACAAATCGCCCGCAAATAAGGATGCGGGCGTGCCCCCCGAGTGGCAATACCCGCATCACCGAGGCCGACTATTCGGCGGCGCCGGCGTGCCGCTCTTCGATTTGTGCGGGCTCCTCGTTGGCAGCATTGGCAGCAATCGCGGCCAATTCGCGGTCGCGTTCGGCAGCCACTTCGCGCAGCCGAGCGATGACGCTGCCGGTGCCGGCCGGGATCAGCCGGCCGACGATGACGTTTTCCTTGAGCCCGGTCAGTGAGTCGATCCGCCCCGAAACCGCGGCCTCGGTCAACACTCGCGTCGTCTCCTGGAAGGAAGCGGCCGAAATAAACGAGCTCGTCTGCAGGCTGGCCTTGGTGATGCCCTGCAGCACCGGGCGAGCCGTTGCCGGGCGCATTCCTTCGCGCTCGACCTTGGCGTTCTCGTATTCGAACTCGATACGGTCGACCTGCTCGCCGGCGAGCAAGGTGGTTTCACCCGGATCGTCGATCTCTACCTTTTGCAGCATCTGGCGCACGATCACTTCGATGTGCTTATCGTTGATGCGCACGCCCTGCAGCCGATAGACCTCCTGGATTTCGTTGACGAGATAGCTCGCCAGCGCCTCGACCCCAAGAATGCGCAAGATGTCGTGCGGAACCCGGTTGCCGTCCATCAGCAAATCGCCTTTCTGGACGTAATCGCCTTCCTGCACACTGATGTGCTTGCCTTTGGGGATCAGGTATTCGACCGGTTCGCCGCCTTCCTCGGTTGGGACGACGACAATCCGCCGTTTGGTCTTGTAGTCCTTGCCGAACTCGATCCGCCCGTCGCTTTCGCTGATGATCGCGAAATCCTTGGGTTTGCGAGCCTCGAACAACTCGGCGACGCGCGGCAGACCTCCGGTAATGTCGCGCGTCTTTGAGGATTCACGCGGGATACGGGCCAACACGTCGCCGGCTTTGACCGCCGAGCCATTCTCGACCGACAGGATCGCATCGACCGACATGAAATAGCGCGCTTCGAGCCCATTGCCGAGCAACAGCACCTCGCCGTCTTGATCGCGCAACGTGATCCGCGGCCGCAATTCGCTGCCGCGCGGCTGCTGCTTCCAATCGATGACCACCTTCGAGGAGATGCCGGTCGCCTCGTCGAGAACCTCGCGCATCGACAAGCCTTCGATCAGGTCGACGTAGTGCGCGATGCCGTCCTTTTCGGTGATGATCGGGATCGTATACGGGTCCCATTCCGCCAGCCGGTCGCCGCGGTTGACATGCGCGCCCTCATCGGCGAGCAGCCGCGCGCCGTACGGAATCCGGTGCCGCGCCTTCTCCCGCCCGGCCTCGTCGAGCAAGACCAGTTCGAGATTGCGGCCCATGACCACCGGCACACCCGATGAGTTCATCACGATGTTACGGTTCTTGATCTCGACCGTCGCCTCGGAGGCGGCCTCGATCGAGGATTGCTCGGCGCCGCGCTGCGCCGCCCCGCCGATATGGAAGGTGCGCATCGTCAGCTGCGTGCCGGGCTCGCCGATCGACTGGGCGGCGATGACCCCGACCGCTTCGCCGATATTGACGACCGTCCCGCGCGCGAGATCGCGCCCGTAACACTTGCCGCACACGCCCACCCGCGACTTGCAGGTCAACACCGAGCGGATCTGAACCGTGTCGATGCCGGCGCGCTCGATCCGGTCGACAGCGTCCTCGTCGATCAGCTCAGCCGCCGCCAGGATAACATCGCCGCTCAGCGGATCGAGGATGTCGACCGATGCGGTGCGCCCGATAATCCGATCGGCGAGCGGCGCGATGACTTCGCCGCCATCGACGACGGCGCGCGTCATCAATCCGCGCGTCGTGCCGCAATCAACCTCAGTAATGATAGCGTCCTGCGCGACATCGACCAGACGGCGGGTCAAATAGCCGGAATTGGCGGTCTTCAGCGCGGTGTCGGCGAGGCCTTTGCGGGCGCCATGCGTCGAATTGAAGTATTCGAGCACGGTCAGCCCCTCCTTGAAGTTGGAGATGATCGGCGTCTCGATGATCTCGCCCGAAGGTTTGGCCATCAGCCCGCGCATTCCGGCAAGCTGCTTTATCTGCGCCGCCGAGCCGCGGGCGCCCGAATCCGACATCATCCACACCGGATTGATCGGCTCGCCCGGCGGGGCGGAGCGGATCATCTTCATCATCTCTTCGGCGACCTTGTCGGTGCAGCGCGACCACACGTCGACGACCTTGTTGTACTTCTCGCCCTGGGTGATCAGGCCGTCCTGATACTGCTGCTCGTATTGCTTGACCTGATCCTGCGCCTCGGCCACCAGAACCCGCTTGGCGTCGGGGATGATCAGATCGTCCTTGCCAAACGAAATGCCGGCCTTGCAGGCCTGGGTAAAGCCAAGCGTCATAAGCCGGTCGCAGAATATAACGGTCTCTTTCTGGCCGGCGTGGCGATACACCATGTCGATGACGTTGCTGATCTCTTTTTTGGTCAGCAAGGTGTTGATCAGGTCAAAGCTGATCGCCGGATTGCGCGGCAGGATCTCGGACAGCAGCATGCGTCCCGGCGTCGTCGTGACCCGCTGGACAATCGGCTGACCGTCGGGGCCGACCGTGTGATAGCGCGCCTGGACGCGGGCATGCAGCGAAACTGCCTTCGATTGCAGCGCCTGCTCGATCTCGCCGATGCTGCTGAACACCATGCCCTCGCCCTTTTCGCCTGGGCGCTCCATCGTGATGTGGTAGAGGCCGAGAACGATGTCCTGCGACGGCACGATGATCGGTTTGCCGTTGGCCGGGCTCAGGATGTTGTTGGTCGACATCATCAAGACGCGCGCTTCAAGTTGCGCCTCGAGCGACAACGGAACGTGCACCGCCATCTGATCGCCGTCGAAATCGGCGTTGAACGCGGTGCAGACCAGTGGATGCAGCTGAATCGCCTTGCCTTCGATCAGCACCGGCTCAAACGCCTGAATGCCGAGGCGGTGCAATGTCGGCGCCCGGTTCAGCAGCACCGGATGCTCGCGGATCACCTCTTCGAGGATGTCCCAGACCTCAGGCCGTTCCTTTTCGACCATGCGCTTGGCCGCCTTGATCGTGCTGGCGAGCCCGTACAGTTCCAGCTTCGAATAGATGAAAGGCTTGAACAGTTCGAGCGCCATTTTCTTTGGCAGCCCGCACTGATGCAATTTCAGCTCGGGACCGACGACGATGACCGAGCGGCCGGAATAGTCGACGCGTTTGCCGAGCAGGTTCTGGCGGAACCGGCCCTGCTTGCCCTTCAGCATGTCGGAAAGCGACTTCAGCGGCCGCTTGTTGGCGCCGGTGATGATGCGGCCGCGCCGGCCATTGTCGAACAGCGCGTCGACCGCTTCCTGCAGCATGCGCTTTTCATTGCGCACGATGATGTCGGGAGCGCGCAGTTCGATCAGCCGCTTTAGCCGGTTGTTGCGGTTGATGACGCGGCGATAGAGATCGTTCAGGTCCGAGGTCGCAAAACGACCGCCATCGAGCGGCACCAGCGGGCGGAGTTCGGGCGGGATCACCGGGACGACCTCGAGGATCATCCATTCCGGCCGGCTCTTCGACTCGACAAAAGCTTCGATCAGCTTCAGCCGCTTGACTAGCTTTTTGCGCCGCGCCTCCGAACTGGTCTCGCGCAAATCGATGCGCAATTGCTCGCGCTCTTCATTGACGTCGATTGCCGAGAGCATCGTGCGCAAGGCCTCGGCGCCGATCGATGCGGTGAATTGATCCTCGCCGTAATCCTCTTGCGCCTGAATGAATTCTTCCTCGTTCAACAGTTGGTGCTGTTTGAGCGGCGTCAGGCCGGGCTCGATGACGACGTAGTTCTCGAAATAGAGGACGCGCTCGAGATCCTTCAAGGTCATGTCGAGCAACAGACCGATGCGGCTCGGCAATGACTTCAAAAACCAGATATGCGCGACCGGCGAAGCCAGCTCGATATGGCCCATGCGGTCGCGCCGCACCTTTGACAGGGTGACCTCGACGCCGCATTTCTCGCAGATGATCCCGCGATACTTCATCCGCTTGTACTTACCGCACAAGCATTCGTAATCCTTGATCGGCCCAAAGATCCGCGCGCAGAACAAACCGTCGCGCTCGGGCTTGAAGGTCCGATAGTTGATGGTCTCGGGTTTTTTGATCTCCCCGTAGGACCAGGAGCGGATGCGCTCCGGGCTGGCGATCGAGATGCGGATCTGATCAAAGCTCTGCGTCCCGGTGACCTGCCCGAAGATGTTCATCAACTCGTTCATGAACGACCCCTTTTGTGTTCGCTCGTCATACCCGCGCAGGCGGGCATCCGGGGCTGGCGGCAGACCGCTCTCCCCGGTCCCCCGCAGTCGCGGGGGTGACGAAAATTGGATTTTTCAGGATTTCTATTCGCCGGCACGACTGCTCAGTAATTACGCTGTTCGAGCTCGACATTGAGGCCCAGCGAGCGCAACTCCTTGACCAGCACATTGAAGGATTCGGGAATGCCGGCCTCAAAATTGTCGTCGCCGCGGACAATCGCCTCATAGACCTTGGTGCGGCCGGAAACGTCGTCCGACTTCACCGTCAGCATCTCTTGCAAGGTGTATGCCGAGCCGTAGGCTTCGAGCGCCCACACCTCCATCTCGCCAAAGCGCTGGCCGCCGAATTGAGCCTTCCCGCCCAGCGGCTGCTGGGTGACAAGGCTGTACGGTCCGATCGAGCGGGCGTGGATTTTGTCATCGACCAGATGGTGCAGCTTTAGCATGTAGATGTAGCCGACCGTGACCTTGCGGTCGAACGGCTCACCAGTGCGCCCATCAACTAGGGTTACCTGGCCCGAGGACGACAACCCCGCCCGTTCCAGCATCGCGACTATGTCGGCTTCGCTGGCGCCGTCGAACACCGGGCTGGCCATCGGCACACCGTGTTCGAGATTGCCGGCAAGCTCGAGCGAGTTCGTGCGGCGCCAAACGGGCGATCTCGGCCCCTTCCGGCCCGACATAGAGCTCGCCCAGAACATCGCGCAGTGCGGCGCTGTCGCCGGCTCCGCGCCGGATATTGGCGAGAACCTCGCCAATTTGCCGCCCGAGCCCGGCCGCGGCCCAGCCGAGATGGGTCTCGAGGATCTGCCCGACATTCATCCGGCTCGGCACGCCCAGCGGGTTCAACACGATGTCGACCGGGGTGCCGTCTTCGAGATACGGCATATCCTCGCATGGTACGATGCGCGAGATGACGCCTTTGTTGCCGTGCCGCCCCGCCATCTTGTCGCCGGGCTGCAGCTTGCGTTTCACCGCGACGAAGACCTTGACCATCTTCATCACGCCAGGCGGCAGCTCGTCGCCGCGCTGCAGCTTTTCGACCTTGTTTTCAAAGCGCGCGGTCAGCTCGGCGATCGCATCGTCCATCTGCTTTTTGAGCGCTTCGATATCGGCCATGCGCGCATCGTCGCGGATCGAGATCTGCTTCCACAATGCCGGCGGGTATTCAGCCAGCACCGCCTCGGTAATCTCGACCCCCGACCTCATACCGCGCGGCCCGCCGACCGCGGTCTCACCGAGCAGCAACTCCTTGAGCCGCGCGGCAAAGCTGCGCTCGAGGATCGCGCGCTCGTCGTCGCGGTCCTTGGCCAACCGCTCGATTTCGGCGCGCTCGATCGCCAGCGCGCGTTCGTCCTTGTCGATGCCGCGCCGCGAAAACACCCGGACTTCGACGATCGTGCCGGAAACCCCTGGCGGCAACCGCAGCGACGTGTCGCGCACGTCGGAGGCCTTCTCGCCAAAGATCGCGCGCAACAGCTTTTCCTCGGGCGTCATCGGCGACTCGCCTTTGGGCGTTACCTTGCCGACCAGAATGTCTCCGGGTTTGACTTCGGCGCCGATATAGACGATGCCGGCCTCGTCGAGGTTCTTCAATGCCTCCTCGCCGACATTCGGGATATCGCGGGTGATCTCCTCCTGACCGAGCTTGGTGTCGCGCGCCATCACCTCGAACTCTTCGATGTGGATCGAGGTGAACACGTCGTCGGAAACGATCCGCTCCGAAATCAAGATCGAATCTTCGAAATTGTAGCCGTTCCACGGCATGAACGCGCACAACACATTGCGTCCTAGGGCCAGTTCGCCGAGCTCGGTCGACGGCCCGTCGGCGATGATGTCGCCGGCATTGACCTGATCGCCGACTTTGACGAGCGGCCGTTGGGTGATGCAGGTGTTTTGGTTCGAGCGCTGGAACTTCAGCAAGTTATAGATGTCGACGCCGGAGGCGGCGGACGACGTCTCGGCCGTGGCGCGAACCACGACGCGCGTCGCGTCGACCTGGTCGACGATGCCCGAGCGCCGGGCGATGATCGTGACGCCGGAATCGCGCGCCACCGTCTCTTCCATGCCAGTCCCGACGAGCGGCGCCTCGGCGCGGATCAGCGGCACCGCCTGGCGTTGCATGTTGGAGCCCATCAGCGCGCGGTTGGCGTCGTCGTTTTCGAGGAACGGGATCAACGCCGCCGCGACCGAAACCAGCTGCTTGGGCGAGACGTCGATCAGGTCGATGTCCTGCGGCCGCGTCATGACAAAATCGCCGCCCTTACGGCAATTGGTCAAATCCGCGGTGATCCGCCCCTCGGCATCGGTCTCGACATTGGCCTGGGCGATCGCATAGCGGCCCTCGTCCATCGCCGAGAGGTAGACGACCTCATCGGTGACCCGGCCATCGACGACCCGCCGATACGGGCTCTCGATAAAGCCGTATTGGTTGACCCGCGCATAGGTCGCGAGGCTGTTGATCAGGCCGATATTCGGTCCCTCCGGCGTCTCGATCGGGCAGATCCGCCCGTAATGGGTCGGATGCACGTCGCGCACCTCAAAGCCGGCGCGCTCGCGCGTCAGACCGCCCGGTCCCAATGCCGATAACCGCCGCTTATGGGTGATTTCGCTGAGCGGGTTGGTCTGGTCCATAAACTGCGAGAGCTGCGAGGAGCCGAAGAATTCCCGCACCGCCGCCGCCGCCGGCTTGGCGTTGATCAAATCGTGCGGCATCACGGTGTCGATCTCGACCGAGCTCATCCGCTCGCGGATCGCCCGCTCCATCCGCAACAGGCCGATGCGGTATTGGTTCTCCATCAATTCGCCGACCGAGCGCACCCGCCGGTTGCCGAGATGGTCGATGTCGTCGATTTCGCCGCGGCCGTCCTTCAGATCAACCAGCACCTTGAAGATCGCAAGGATGTCCTCCTTGCGCAGCGTGCGCACGGTGTCGTCGGTCTCAAGCCCCAGCCGCGAGTTCATCTTGACGCGCCCGACCGCCGACAAATCGTAGCGTTCGGGGTCGAAGAACAGGCTGTTGAACAGCGTCTCGGCGGTCTCCAAGGTCGGCGGCTCGCCCGGGCGCATGACCCGGTAAATGTCGATCAGCGCATCCTCGCGCGTCGCGTTTTTGTCGATCGCGAGCGTGTTGCGCATATACGGGCCGACCGTGATATGGTCGATGTCGAGCACCGGCAATTCCTCGATCCCGGTCTCGACCAGCTGCGCCAGTGCGGCAGCGGTGATTTCGTCACCCGCTTCGAAATAAACTTCGCCAGTCGTCTCGTTGATCAGGTCCGAGGCGAAATACCGCCCGATCAGTTCGTCATCGCGAACCAGGATGTCGACCAACCCGGCTTCGCGCAGCCGGCGCGCGGTGCGCGGCGTCATCCGTTCGCCCGCCGCCAGCACGATCTCACCGGTGTTGGCATCGCGGAGATCGTTGATCAGCTTGCCTTTGAAATGATCGGGGTCGAACGCCGCCATCCAGCCTTGCGGGCCGTGGCGAAACACAATCTTGCGATAGAAAGCCGACAGGATCTCTTCTTTCGACATGCCGGCCGCCTCGCCCGGCTGCAGCGGCTTGTTTTCGGCTTTGCGCTCGGCGCGCAATGCCTCCGTGGCGGCATCGTCGAGCGCCATCAGCAAAGTTGTGGCGGGCAGTTTGCGGCGCCGGTCGATGCGGACATAGACGTGGTCCTTGGCGTCGAACTCGAAGTCGAGCCATGATCCGCGGTAGGGGATGACGCGCGCGGCGAACAGATATTTGCCGGAGGAGTGCGTCTTTCCCTTATCGTGGTCAAAGAACACGCCCGGGCTGCGGTGCATCTGCGAAACAATGACCCGCTCGGTGCCGTTGATGATGAAGGTACCGTTCTTCGTCATCAGCGGCATATCGCCCATATAGACGTCCTGCTCCTTGATATCGCGGATCGAGCGCGACCCGGTATCCTCGTCGACATCCCAGACAACGAGACGGAGCGTTACCTTGAGCGGCGCCGCGAAAGTAATGCCGCGCTGCTGACACTCCTCGACATCGTATTTCGGGGTTTCGAGCTCGTAACGGACAAATTCGAGCTGCGCCCGTTCGGAGAAATCGCGGATCGGGAACACCGATTTCAGAACTTCCTGCAATCCGACATTGCCGCGCTGTTCCGGAAGCACGCCCATTTGCAAAAAATGATCGTACGAGCTCTTCTGGACCTCGATCAGGTTCGGCATCGGCGCGACCTCGGGGACGCGTCCGAAGCTCTTGCGGATGCGTTTCTTACCCGTAAAGGAAATAGCCATCATGCTCCTCATTGTGGGCCGCTGCGGCGGACCCGATCTTGGTTTGACGCGCACTCGGCGGCAGCCATTCGCAGCGCCGCCGCACAATATTGATCGCTAAGCTTCATCGGCCGAGCGCGGTCAGGTTTGTATCGACCGCCACGCCGGTCTCCGGCCGAGCCATCCGCGCTAAGCATTTCCCATATGACGCCGAAACCCGGCGTGCGCGAGAACTCGCGCCCCGGTTTGGCGGTCTTGATATGGCGCGGCCGGATCGATACCGGCCGCCGTTCGGAAAAAGCTCGTAGCAGACCTACTTTATTTCGACAGTCGCACCCGCATCTTCAAGCTGCTTTTTAATTTTTTCTGCTTCTTCCTTATTCACCCCTTCCTTTACCGGTTTCGGCGCCGCTTCGACGAGATCCTTGGCTTCCTTGAGGCCGAGGCTGGTGATCGCCCTGACTTCCTTAATCACGTTGATCTTTTTCTCACCGATCGCGGCCAGAATGACATCGAACTCGGTCTGCTCGGGCGCCGCCTCCGCTGCTGGCGCCGCCGCACCCGCCGCCGCTACCGCAACCGGTGCCGCGGCTGAAACTCCCCACTTTTCCTCGAGCATCTTCGAGAGCTGTGCTGCTTCGAGCACACTCAAGGCCGATAATTGATCGACCAAACCCACCAGATCCGGCATTTTCTACTCCTGGCTCAGATAATAACTTAAGATACCCAAACTAAAGGCCGCGCGATCACGCTGTGTTGCCGTCGGCTGGGGCGGTTCCGCCGCTGGCTTCGGCGTATGCCGCCATAACCCGGGCGAGCTGGCCGCCGGGCGCCTGCAATACCGCGGCAATGCGAGTTGCGGGCGCTACCAACAACCCAATCAGTTTGCCGCGCAGTTCATCGAGCGACGGCAGGCTAGCCAACTCCTTGACGCCAGCCTGATCCAGCACCTCGCCCGCGAGTCCGCCGCCGACGATCGTCAGCTTGTCATTGCGGTTGGCGTATTCGACCGCGACCTTCGCCGCCGCCACCGGGTCGCGCGAGAACGCGATCGCGGTCGGCCCGGTGAACAACGGCGCCAGTCCCTCAAACGGTGTGCCGTCGAGAGCGCGTTTGGCGAGGCGGTTCTTGGTCACGCGAAAACGCGCGCCCGCGGTCCGCATTTGGCGCCGCAATTGCGTCGCCTCGGCAACCGTCATCCCGGTCTGGTGGGTGACGACGACGCAGACCGTGTCAGCGAGATCCTGATGCAGCGCATCGATCAGCCGTTGTTTTTGTGCTCGCTCCACTGCGTTCTCCGCAACCCTCACTCATCACATCGGCACCGCGATTACCGGCGCCCGCTCTACCCCGGCTGTCCCGCTGGCTCTAGGCCCTGGCCTCCTCCGCCAGATCGCCCAATTCGAGCTTGACCCCTGGTCCCATCGTCGAGCTCAAGCTCACCTTCTTGATATAGGTTCCTTTGACACCGCTCGGCTTGTTCCGCGTTATGGCGCCCACAAAGGCGCGCACATTATCGGCAAGTGCCTCTTCGGTAAAGCTTGCTTTGCCGACCCCGGCGTGAACCAGCCCGGCTTTTTCGGCGCGGAACTCGACCTGGCCGCCTTTCGCCGCGCGCACCGCTTCGTCGATATTCTGCGTCACGGTGCCGAGCCGCGGGTTTGGCATGAGCCCGCGCGGACCGAGAATTTTTCCAAGCCGACCGACCAGCGCCATCAGATCGGGAGTGGCGATCGCGCGATCAAAGTTGATCTCGCCCGCCTGCACCTTCTCGGCGAGATCCTCGGCGCCAACCAGATCGGCGCCCGCCGCCTCCGCCTCTTTCGCCTTGTCGCCGCGCGCAAAAACCGCGACCCGCACCGTTTTGCCGGCGCCATGCGGCAGCATCACGGTGCCGCGCAAATTCTGGTCCTGCTTGCGCGGATCGATGTTGAGGTTCATCGCCACTTCGACGGTCTCATCGAATTTAGCGGAAGCGCGCGACTTGACGAGCTTGACCGCCTCATCGAGGTGATGCGGTTTCAGCGGATCGATGCCTTCATAGGCTCTTTTCAGCCGCTTGCCGATTTTCGCCATGATCCATTACTCCACGACTTCGAGGCCCATCGAGCGCGCCGAACCGACCAGCATGCGGCAGGCACCCTCGACGTCCTTGGCATTGAGGTCTTGCATCTTCTTTTCCGCGATGTCGCGGATCTGATCCATCGTGACCCGACCGACCGTGTTGCCCTTGCCGGTGGTCTGCGAGCCCTTTTCGATCCCAGCCGCCTTTTTCAAAAAATAACTATTGGGCGGGCTCTTGGTCACAAAGGTGAACGAGCGGTCGCCAAAGGCGGTGATCACGACCGGGATCGGCATGCCGGGTTCGAGGTTCTGGGTCGCCGCGTTGAACGCCTTGCAGAACTCCATGATATTGAGCCCGCGCTGCCCCAATGCCGGGCCGATCGGCGGCGACGGGTTGGCCTTGCCGGCCGGGACCTGCAGTTTGATGATGCCGACGATCTTTTTTGCCATCGATTATCTCTGATCAAACTTTCTCGACTTGCGAATATTCGAGCTCGACGGGGGTAGCGCGGCCAAAGATCGAAACCGCAACCTTGAGTCGGGCCTTTTCCTCGTCAACCTCCTCGACCAGACCGTTGAACGAGGTGAACGGCCCGTCCGAAACCCGGACTTGCTCGCCGACCTCGAAGGTGATCGATGGTTTTGGCCGCTCGATCCCCTCCTGGACCTGGTGCATGATGCGCGCCGCTTCGTGCTCACTGATCGGCGCAGGCCGGCCGCGGCCGCCGAGAAACCCGGTGACCTTCGCTGTGTTCTTGACGAGGTGCCAGGTCTCGTCGTCCATATCCATCTTGATCAGCACATAGCCAGGAAAGAATTTGCGCTCCGAACTGACCTTGGCGCCGCGCTTGACCTCGACCACCTCCTCGGTCGGCACCAGGATTTGCTCGAACCTGTCGGCCATGCCTTTCTGTTCGGCCTGCTCGCGGATCGAGGCCGCGACCTTCTTCTCGAAGCCCGAATAAACGTGGATCACATACCAGCGGCTGGTCATCGTATCCGCCTGTCAACTCCCGAGCCCGAAGACCACGCGCACCCCGGCCGCGCACACTTGATCGACGAGAAAGAAAAATCCGGCGGCGATAAACACCATCAACAGGACCATCGCGGTGGTGACTGTCGTCTCCTTGCGGGTGGGCCAAGTGACGCGGGAGACCTCCTGCCGCACCTCTTCAAAGAATTTGACCGGACTAGTTTTCGCCATAACCATCATCTAACCGAACGAACACGGGGTAATTGAACGAACACAGCGCGCACTGAGTGTTACATAGGGGCTGGGCTGCTGCATTCCCAGCACGGCCCTGCAACCGCCGATGGCAGGAGTGGAGGGGCTCGAACCCCCAACCCCCGGTTTTGGAGACCGGTGCTCTACCAATTGAGCTACACTCCTAAACGGGTTCCGGCCCCGGCCGCTGCACTCCTTGCCCGCTGCGCTCGGCACCGGGCGGCGGCCGGCTAAGGCCCTGGTTATTTGATGATTCTGGGTTATTTGATGATTTTGGCGACGACGCCGGCGCCGACGGTGCGGCCGCCCTCGCGGATCGCAAAGCGCAAGCCTTCATCCATCGCGATGGGCGCGATCAACTCGATCTCCATCGAGATGTTGTCGCCCGGCATCACCATCTCGGTGCCCTCGGGCAGGTGCACCGTGCCGGTCACATCGGTCGTGCGAAAGTAGAATTGCGGCCGGTAATTGCCAAAAAACGGGGTGTGCCGACCGCCCTCCTCCTTGGTCAGGATGTAGGCCTCGCACTGAAACCTTGTGTGCGGCGTGATCGACCCCGGCGCCGCCAACACCTGGCCGCGCTCGACCTCCTCGCGCTTGGTGCCGCGCAACAACGCCCCGATATTGTCGCCGGCCTCGCCCTGGTCGAGCAATTTGCGAAACATCTCGACCCCGGTCACCACCGTCTTGGCGGTCGGCCGCAGCCCGACAATCTCGACCTCGTCGCCGACCTTGACGATGCCGCGCTCAACCCGCCCGGTCACCACCGTGCCGCGCCCCGAGATCGTGAACACATCCTCGATCGGCATCAAAAACGGCCGGTCCTTGGCCCGCTCCGGCTGCGGGATATAGCTGTCGACCGCCGCCATCAACTCCATGATCTGGTCGTGCCCCTGCTCGGGGTCGCGCCCCTCCAACGCCGCCAACGCCGAGCCCCGCACCACCGGGATGTCGTCGCCAGGAAACTGATAGCTCGACAACAATTCGCGCATCTCCAACTCGACAAGGTCGAGCAGTTCCGGGTCGTCGACCATGTCGACCTTGTTCATAAACACCACCAACGCCGGCACCCCCACCTGGCGCGCCAGCAGGATGTGCTCGCGGGTCTGCGGCATCGGGCCGTCCGCCGCCGACACCACCAGGATCGCGCCATCCATCTGTGCTGCCCCGGTGATCATGTTCTTGATGTAGTCGGCGTGCCCCGGGCAATCGACATGCGCGTAATGCCGGTTCGGGGTCTCGTATTCGACATGCGCGGTCGCGATCGTGATGCCGCGGGCGCGCTCCTCCGGCGCCTTGTCGATCTGGTCAAACGGCACAAACGTCGCCCCGCCCGCCTCCGCCAACACCTTGGTGATCGCCGCCGTCAACGTCGTCTTGCCGTGATCGATATGCCCGATCGTCCCGATGTTGCAGTGCGGCTTCGTCCGCTGAAACTTCGCCTTCGACATCGTTTGCGGCTTTCCGTCAGTCTGAAATTGCAACGCCCGAGAGGCGAGTTGGAGCGGGTGATGGGAATCGAACCCACGTAGCCAGCTTGGAAGGCTGGAGCTCTACCATTGAGCTACACCCGCGTTCCGCTCGACACCCGCCGATCCGATCCCTGCCTCGGTCGCCCTTGGCCGATCCGCCTTGGCCACCTGTCGCCCGCAGTATCGGACCGCAGCGATGGTGGAGGGGGTTGGATTCGAACCAACGAAGACGTACGTCGGCAGATTTACAGTCTGCTGCCTTTAACCACTCGGCAACCCCTCCGCGGTCGCATGCCGCCCGCAGCGGAATCTCGGGCTGATAAGGTGTTCGACCGATCTTGTCAATCGTGCTGTGCCCGCGCCCGGGTTCGCGCCGGTTTCGCCGGCCGCAGATCGATCAAATCGCACAATCGAAGCAGGCGATACATGGACTCCCGGAGATCATCACGCCAGACCCGAAACCCGCCATACCGTCATCGTACGTCCGCGGCATCGGAGCGGGCCGCGCGCAGCGCGGGCGAGCGCCGGCTCTATGGCCGGCACACGGTCATCGCCGCACTCGCCAATCCCGAGCGGCGCTGGCGGCGGCTTGCCGTGCTGACGGGACAGGAAGCCGAGGCGCAGCAAATGCTTGCTGCCGCCGTCGCCGAACGCCGCGGCGGCGAGGGCGCAGCACTCGACATTCTCGATCGCGACGCCTTCTCGGCGCTGTTGCCGCCGGGAGCGGTGCATCAAGGGCTGGCGCTTGAAGTCGAGCCGTTGCCCGAACCCGAACTCGACGATCTGCTGCGTGAGATCGAGACCGCCTCCGGGCGGTGCGTGATAATCGCGCTCGACCAGGTCAGCGATCCGCAGAATCTCGGCGCGGTGTTGCGTTCAGCCGCGGCCTTTGCTGCACGCGGCGTCGTGATCGCCGCCCACGGCGCGCCGCCGATCACCGGAGCCCTCGCCAAAGCCGCCTCGGGTGCGGTCGACCGCGTGCCGCTGATCCGCGTGGTCAATCTGGCGCGCGCCCTGGGGCGGCTGAAAGAGCATGGGTTCTGGGTTTGCGGGCTTGACGAAACCGCCGACCGGGCGCTCGCCGATATCGACCTCGGGGCGCGCGCCGTCCTCGTTCTCGGCTCGGAGGGCGGCGGCATGCGCCGGCTCGTGCGCGAGCATTGCGATCACCTCGCGCGTCTGCCGACCTCGCCCGCGCAGCCGACGCTCAACGTGTCGAACGCCGCCGCGGTTGCCCTCTACGAACTTACCCGCATCAAGGAGCCGCGATAACTCGCCTGCCGCGCGGCCTGGACCTTGCCCGAGACTTCCCGCACACTTCCGGTCGCGAGGATCTTACCCATGAACGACATCGCACTTCCTTACGTCGGGCGATCGCTGCTGCGGCGCGAAGACCGCCGCCTGTTGACCGGGCAGGGGCAGTTCATCGCTGATCTCGTCTTGCCGCGGATGCTGCACGCGGCGGTGGTGCGCAGCCAAGTGGCGCACGCCCGGATTCGCTCGGTCAACCTGACGCATGCCCGGGCGATGCCCGGCGTCGCCTACGCCTTGAATGGCGCCGATCTGCTGCAATTGCTGCCGCCGGTGCCCGAGGGCCAGATCTCGATGCCGAGCAAATGGGCGACGGTGATCCAGCACAAATTCCTGAACCCGCAGGAGCCGCTCTTGGCGCACGACAAGGTCCGCCACGTCGGCGAGGCAATCGCAATCATCGTCGCCGAGACCCGCAACCAGGCTGAGGACGCCGCCGAACGGGTCGAGGTCGATCTCGAAGAATTACCGGCGGTGGTCGATCCCGAAATGGCGCTGCGGCCCGGCAGTCCGATCATCCACGAGCGCTTTGGCACAAATCTGGTCGGCGAGTTCTCGGTCAGCCGCGGTGATGTCGAGGGCGCGTTCGCGGCGGCGCCGCATCGGCTCAAGCGCCGCTTCTACCACCATCGCTATGCCGCGGTGCCGATGGAGACCCGCGGTGTTGTCGCCCAGTACGATCCGCGCGCCGATCACATGACGATCTGGTCGTCAACCCAGGTCGTCCATTGGGTGCGGCGCGAAGCGGCGGCATTGCTCGGCCTGCCCGAGGCGCGGGTGCGCTGCGTCGCGCTCGATGTCGGCGGCGGCTTCGGCGGCAAGGGCCATGTCTATCCCGAGGATTTGTTGGTCACATTTCTCGCCCGCCGTCTCGGCCGCCCGGTGCGGTGGATCGAGGAGCGGCGCGAGCACATGATGAGCGCCACCCATTCGCGCGACCAGTGGCACGACGTCGAAGTCGCGTTTGACGATGATGGCCGCATCCTGGCATTGCGCGACGACTACATCGTCGATTGCGGCGCATGGAATCCGATCGGGTCGGGGGTCGCGTACAACACCGCCGTCCACCTGACCGGCCCTTACAAAATCGAGAACCTCGCCGCCGCGGGAAAGATCGTTGTCACCAACAAAGTCCCGAATGCGCCTTATCGCGGCGCCGGCCGCCCGGAAGCCGCGTTTGCGATGGAGCGGACGATCGACCTGGTCGCAGGGACATTGGGCCTCGAACCGGCCGAAGTGCGTCGCCGCAACATGATCCGCGCCGAGGAAATGCCCTATCGGGTCGGCATCCCTTACCGCGACGGTGAGCCGATCGTCTATGACAGCGGCGACTATCCGGGGGCGCTTGCCAAGGCGCTCGCGGTGGCTGGCGGGCTGACGGCATTTCGCAAGCGGCAGCAGAACGCACGCGCCGAGGGCCGCTATCTCGGCCTCGGCATCGGGTTTTACATCGAGGGCACCGGGGTCGGTCCGTTTGAGAGCGCGTTTGTCCGCGTCGATCCGTCGGGCAAGATCTATGTCAGCTGTGGTGCGGCGCCGCAGGGCCAGGGGATGGAAACGATCTTTTCGCAGGTCATCGCCGATCTGTGGAAGGTTGCCCCCGAAGACGTCGTGTTGACCTTTGCCGACACCGCGGCGATCGCAATCGGCTTTGGCACGATGGCGAGCCGCAGCACGGTGACGGCCTCGGCGGCGATGCATGTCGCGAGCGGCCGGTTGCGCGAAAAAGTATTTGCAATCGCCTCGCATCTGCTCGAATGCGCCCCCGCCGATCTCGAATTGCGCCTGGTATCGGGTGGTGGTGGCGTTGGCGTGGTCGGCGTGCCGGGGGCGCAAGTGAGCCTGGCGCAGGTCGCGGCCGCAGCACGCCCCGGCTGGGAAATCACCCGTCCTCCGGGGGTCGAGGCCGGGCTCGAAGAGACCTGCTATTGGCAGCCCGAAACCGTGACCTGGAGCTATGCCGTGCATGTCGCGATCGTCGAGGTCGATCCCGAAACCGGCCGGGTCGCGATCGACGATTACGCCGTGGCGCATGACTGCGGCACCGTCGTCAACCCGCTCTTGGTCGAGGGCCAGATCATGGGTGGCGCCGCCCAAGGGCTTGGCGGCGCTATGTGCGAGGCGATCGCCTATAACGCGGACGGGCAGTTATTGTCGGGCTCGTTGATGGATTATGCATTGCCCGCCGCGACCGACATTCCGGTCTTCAAGATCGTTCACCAGCATTCGCCCTCGCCGCTCAACCCGCTCGGCGTCAAGGGTGTCGGGGAAGGCGGTGCGGTCGCCCCGCCGGCGGCGATCGCCAATGCGGTCTGCGACGCGCTCGCCCCGTTCGGGGTCGAGGTTAACGCCACCCCGGTCAGACCCGAACAACTGCGACAGGCTATGCGACGGGCCTGACCAAGTTGGCGCCGTAACCCGGACAATCGGATGAAGATTTTGGACGGTAGGGAGAAAGGCTGTGGTTGCGGTTATCGACGAATTGAGCGAAGCCGGCGGCGCGCCCTATATCGAGTTCAAGGTGCATCGCAGCCCTGACGCGCCCGAAGTAGTTCAGGGCAGCTGGTCATTCGGTCATGGGGGCAAAATCATCGACCAAAGCAAGCCGGGGACTTCGATCGCGATGGAATTTCGCTTTGTCGTCGATTGCGCCGATCAGCACGGCATTGCGTTCGTTTGGGTCAACGACCCCGAGGAATTGTTCCCGCCTTGGGAGCGCCGCTAGTGGTATGACCGATGCATAAGATTCCGCTTGATTAAGGATTTGTGTCATGATCCGGGGATGCGCGGTGACGT
Organism: uncultured Alphaproteobacteria bacterium; assembly: GCA_963777435.1. Taxonomy (GTDB): domain Bacteria; phylum Pseudomonadota; class Alphaproteobacteria; order ATCC43930; family CGMCC-115725; genus AP-15. The sequence continues at coordinate 28,973 of CAVZQT010000001.1, read as the reverse complement.
TGAAGTCCGGCTCGGGCCGGGGGATCGGGAACGGCTGAAGGCAATCGTGGGCGATCGCAACAGTGCTCAAAAGCATGTGTGGCGGGCGCAGATCGTGCTGGCCACCGCCGAAGGCTGCGGCACGGCGGAGATCATGCGCCGGGCCGGGGTGTCGAAACCCTGCGTGTGGCGTTGGCAGCGCCGCTTTGGGGAAGCCGGGATTGACGGCCTGTTGCGCGACAAGACGCGCAAACCCGGCAAAGCGCCAATCGCCGAGGCAGTTGTCGAGCAATTGATGGCGCGCACCCTCGGCCCGCCGCCGGGCGAGACCACCCACTGGACGAGCCGGGCGATGGCGGAGGCGATGGGGTTGGCTGTCAGCACCGTGCAGAAGATCTGGCGTGCCCATGGCCTCGCCCCGCATCGGTTGCGGGTCTTCAAACTCAGCCGCGACCCGCAGTTTGCCGCCAAAAATGCACGATGTCGTCGGGCTCTCCATCGACCCGCCGACGCACAGCCTGGTGCTCTCGATCGACGAGAAGAGCCAGATCCAGGCGCTCGATCGCACCCAGCCGGCTTGCCGATGGAACAGGGCCGCGCCGGGACAATAACCCACGATTACATCCGCAACGGGACGACCCACCCTGTTTGCCGCCCTCAATGTTCTCGACGGCACGGTCATCGGGCAGCATGCAGCGCCACCGGCACCGGGAGTTTCCGCGCTTTCTCAGCCGCCTTGAACACGACATCCCGGCCGGCCGGCTGATCCACGTGATCCTTGACAGCTATGGCAGCCACAAGCATCCCAAAGTCGGGGCGTGCGGGCCCCGATAGCAATCGGGCCGCCCCACCATTATCAAATGCGCCAGCCCGTCTGCCGGCGGTCGTTCAACCGCCGCCGTCGAGGCTGCCGCGCCGGGGCCGGTGGCGATTTCCGGTTTTGGCACTCCTGCTGCTCGCTGTGGCAGGCAGCGGAGTTTATTGGTGGGGGCACCTTCAGCCAGCGCTGCCGCCCGGCTTCGCCTGGAGCAACGGCCGGCTCGAAGCGGACGAGATCGACATCGATACAAAATTTGCCGGACGCATTGCCAAATTGTTCGTCGACGAAGGCGACATGGTCAGCGCCGGGCAAGTCGTCGCAATGATGGACACCAGCGATATTGCTGCTTCGCTAAAGAAGTCCCAAGCTTTGGTCGCCGCCGCGCAGCACGCGCTCGACGAAGCGAAAGCGAACCTGGCGCAGCAGCAAACCCAGGTTACCTTTGCAAAACAGGAGCTCGATCGAACCGCCTCATTGGTGCCGAAGGGCTTTGCTACCGTCGAACAGCTCGACCAGCGACGTCAGCAAATCGCCAGCGCAACCGCCGCGCAATCCGCCGCGATGCAGCGCGTCGGCACCGCGGAGTTTGCCCTCAACGCCGCCACCCACGATGTCGAGCTGTACCGGGTGAACATTCTCGACAACACTCTCGTGGCGCCGCGGGAGGGGCGCACCGAGTATCGCGTCGCCAATGTCGGTGAGGTTCTGCCGGTTGGCGGCAAGATCTTTACGATGCTCGATACTTCTTATGTCTATATGGACATCTATCTGCCGACCGCCGATGCAGAGTCGGGTCACGCTCGGCTCGGACGCGCGCATCGTGCTCGACGCCTATCCGGGCCACGTGATCCCGGCAAAGGTCGTGTTTGTCGCGAGCCAGGCGCAATTCACGCCCAAAACCGTCGAGACCAAAGACGAACGCGACAAGCTGATGTTCCGGGTGCGGGTCCGGATCGACCCCGACCGGCTCAAGGGCCGCGCCCAAATGGTCCGCAGCGGACTCCCGGGATTGGCTTATGTGCGCACGGATCCGAACACGCCGTGGCCGCCGCAGCTGCAGGCGAGCCCGCCACCGTGAGCGGGCAGAGAGGGTCGGTCGCAGAGCTCGATGGCGTCACCGAAATCTACGGCAAGACGACGGCGCTCGACAAAGTCAGCCTTGTCGTGCCGGCGGGGCTTCTTGTCGGCCTTATCGGCCCGGACGGGGTCGGCAAATCGACCGCGTTGGCGCTGATCGCCGGGGCACGCCGCATTCACACGGGTAGAGTTCGTGTCCTCGACGGCGACATGGCTGATGCCGGGCATCGCGCCGCGGTTTGCCGGCGCATCGCCTATATGCCGCAAGGGCTCGGGAAGAACCTCTATCCCGACCTCAGCATTCGCGAAAACATCGAGTTTTTCGCTCGCCTGTTTGGGCAATCGCGGGCCGAGCGGGAGCGGCGGATCGCCGACCTGCTCGACGCCACCGGGCTTGCAGCGTTCGCCGACCGACCGGCCAAAAAATTGTCGGGCGGCATGCGCCAGAAGCTCGGGCTGTGCTGCTCGTTGATCCACGACCCCGATCTTATGATCCTCGACGAGCCGACCACCGGCGTTGATCCGCTGTCGCGCCGCCAATTTTGGGAATTGATCGACCGCATGCGGCGCCGCCGCGCTGGCATGAGCGTCGCCGTCGCGACCGCGTATATGGAAGAAGCCGAGCGTTTCGATTGGCTCGTCGCGGTCAATGACGGCCGGGTCGTTGCGACCGGCTCCCCGGCCGAACTCAAACAAGGGACTGGCGAAGCCTCGGTCGAGGGGGCCTTTATCGCATTGCTGCCAGAAGAGCGGCGCGTCGGGCATCGCGCGCTCGACATTCCGCCCCGGAATCGGGTCGACGGCGAGCCCGTCATTACGGCACGCAACCTGACCTGTCGGTTCGGCAGCTTTACTGCGGTCGATCACGTCAGCTTTACGATCGACCGCGGCGAGATCTTCGGCTTTGTCGGCTCGAACGGCTGCGGCAAGACAACGACGATGAAGATGCTGACCGGGCTGTTGCCGGCCAGCAACGGCGAGGCCCTGCTGTTTGGCCGCCCGCTTGATGCCCGTGATCTCGGCGCGCGCAATCGCGTCGGCTACATGTCGCAGTCGTTCTCGCTTTACGGCGAGCTGACGGTTCGTCAGAACCTCGATCTGCATGCCCGGCTGTTTCACCTGCCGGCGCGCAAGGCTGCAGCGCGCATCGCCGAACTGGTCGATCGCTTTGGCCTCGCCGAGCATGTCGACCAATATGCCGAAGCATTGCCGCTCGGCATCCGCCAGCGGCTGTCGCTCGCGGTCGCGATCGTCCACGAGCCCGAGATGCTGATCCTCGACGAGCCGACCTCGGGCGTCGACCCGCTGGCCCGCGACCGATTCTGGGAATTGCTGATCGACCTGTCGCGCAACCAGAATGTGACGATCTTTGTCTCGACCCACTTCATGAACGAGGCCGCGCGCTGCGACCGGGTTTCGCTAATGGATTCGGGCCGCGTGCTGGCGACCGATACGCCGCAGGGGCTCGTTGCCGCGCGCGGTGCGGCGACGCTTGAGGATGCCTTTATCAGCTACCTCGAAGAAGCCGTGCGCGCGCGCACTCCGGGTACTGGGGCAACAGCATCCGCTCCGCTGCGTCCGCTTCCGCAAGCACCACCGCTACACAGGGACGCGCGCCGCGAACCCTGGTTCAGTTGGCGGCGTCTTTTCGCGTGCACGATCCGCGAGACATTGGAGCTCTTGCGCGACCCGATCCGGATCGGCTTTGCGATCTTTGGCACGACGTTTTTGATGCTGGTCTTCGGCTTTGGCATCTCGACCGATGTCAACTCGCTGAGCTTCGCCGTCCTCGACCACGACCACAGCCACGAAAGCCGCGCCTATCTCGAGGAGTTGCGAGGCTCGCGCTATTTTGTCGAAAAGCCGCCGCTCGCCGATTACGCCGATCTCGAAAACCGGCTGGCCGCCGGCGAGATCGATGCCGGCATCGAATTGCCGCCGGGTTTTGGCCGCGACATCGCGCGCGGTCGCCCGATCGCCGTCGCCGCCTGGATCGACGGGGCGCGGCCGTTCGTCGCCCAGACAATCCGCGGTTATCTGCAGGCATTGCACCAGCTTTATTTGTCCGACCCCATCGTCGCGAGCAACCGCCAGTCCCCCCCGCCGCCACCGGCGAATATCGCGGTCAGGTTCAAATACAACCAGGATTTCGACAGCGTCTATTCAATGGTGCCGGCGCAATTGGCGCTGGAGTTGGCGCTGTTCCCGGCGATCCTGGTGGCGTTGGCGGTCGTGCGCGAAAGGGAACTGGGTTCGATCACCAATTTTTATGTAACCCCAGTGACCCGGCTCGAATTTTTGCTGGGTAAGCAGCTGCCCTATGTCGGGCTTGCGATGGTCAATTTTGCGCTGATGTTCACCTTTGCCGTAGTGGTCTTCCGCGTGCCGCTCAAAGGCAGCTTTCCGACACTCTTGCTTGGCACCTTGATCTATGTCGTTGCGACAACCGCTTACGGCATGATGATCTCGGCCTTTGCGCGGACCCAGATCGCAGCGCTGTTCGGCACTGCCATCTTGACGGTTTTGCCGGCAACGATGTTCGCCGGCATGATGACCCCGGTGTCGTCGCTGACCGGGATCGCGCGCATCATGGGTCGCATCTTTCCGATGAGCTATTACCTGCCGATCAGCGTCGGCACTTTCACAAAGGGGCTGGGCTTTGCCGATCTCAGCATGAACCTGATCATTTTAACGGTTTTCGTCCCCGTTCTGACGCTGTTCAACATCCTGCTGCTGCGCAAACAAGCGTCCTAGGCCGGCGATGCGGAGCGCCGCCAATATCCTGTGGCTCGGCACCAAGGAATTGCGTTCCTTTCTGCGCGATTACGTGCTGTTGGGGCTCGTCGTCTACTCCTTTTCGCTGGCGATCATCGCGCAGGCACAAGGCAGTTCGCAGGAGGTGCACAACGCCTCGATTGCGGTCGTCGACGAGGATCATTCGGAATTGTCGCGGCGCATCGCTCGGGCGTTTTTGCCGCCCTACTTCCAGACGCCGCGGCAGATCACCGAGCGCGACGTCATGCCGGCGATGAATAGCGGGCGGTTTACTTTCGTGCTCGATATTCCGCCTAATTTCGAGCGTTATGTCCGAGGTGGGCGGCAACCCACAATCCAGCTCGATGTCGATGCGACGGCGATGGTGCAGGCCGGGCTCGGGGCGGATTACGCGCAGCAGATCATCAAGACCGAGATCGACAATTTTTTGTCGCACACCGAGGGCAGTCCAGCAACGCCGGTCAACCTCGTCGTGCGTATCGCGTTCAACCCCAATGTCGAGACATCGTGGTTCACCAGCATCATGGGCATCATCAACAATGTGACGATGCTGGCGATCATCCTCTCCGGTGCTGCGATCGTGCGCGAGCGCGAGCACGGGACGATGGACCATCTGTTGGTGATGCCGCTGACGCCGTTCGAAATCGCGATGTCAAAGATCTGGGCAAACGGGCTCGTCATCGTTATCGCGGTCGGGCTGTCGCTGTACTTGGTGGTGCGCGGCCTGCTTCACATTCCGATCGCCGGGTCGGTGCCGCTGTTTCTGTGCGGCGTCGCGATCTACCTGTTTTTTGCAACGGCGGTCGGGATTTTACTCGGCACCATCGCGCGCTCGATGCCGCAGCTAGGGCTGATGTTCATGTTGGTGTTTCTACCGATGAATATGCTGTCCGGCAGCAACACGCCGCTCGAAAGCATGCCGTCCTGGCTCGCGACGATCATGCAGGCCTCGCCTTCGACCCATTTCGTGTCGTTCGCGCAGGCGATTTTGTATCGCGGCGCCGGTTTTGCGGTGGTCTGGCGCGAATTCTTCTTGACCGGCGCGATCGGCGGCCTGGTCTTGCTGCTGGCACTGGTCCGCTTCCGCAAGGTGGCTGCGGTCACCGTGACATAAGGGTCTTCCCCGCGCCAGGCGGTGTGGCCCAGCAAATTGGCGCCAGACGCGGCCGAGCGGGACCGGGTAAAGCCGTATGGTAAGCCTGTGAAATTTTGCTGCGCGCTTACGCGGCTTCCTCCGCCGGCTATGACGCCCTTCCCAAGGCGGTGCGCACAAACCCAAGAAGTTCGTCGATCCCCGGGGGCTTTTCGACGACCGCAAGGGCGCCGCCGGCCAGCGCGCGGTTGCGGGTGATGTCATCGAGCCGGGCGGTGACGATGATGGTTGGTAACTGGTGGCCGCGCCGGCGCAGCTCTTCGAGCACATCAAGGCCGCTCATCCCCGGCATGTGGACATCGAGGATCAGGCAATCGCCGTTAGCCGGCTGGGCATCATCGAGAAATGGGCGGCCTGCGGCAAACTCGCGCGCATCATATCCCTCCGCTTCGAGCAGGAGCCGGAGCGAGTCGCGCGTCGCGTCATCGTCATCAACGATATAGATCACGTCGTTTGCCATTTTGTCCAAAACAAGCCTCGCAGAGCGGGACCTGCCAAGCCTTGATCTGCATCAACAGGGTCGATACCCTTTGAAGATTAAACATCGGTACTGGCGCAACTGTGCGGAAGCGCACTATTGATAGAACGCGCGCTCCACTTTGGGGTGCCGTTCGGGCCGATAAATCATGAGCGAAATCGATTTGTCGGAGAGTCCGACCGCAGGGCTTTTGGCTGCGATCGTCGAATTCTCCGAAGACGCGATCATCAGCGAGACCCTTGAAGGGATCGTCACCAGCTGGAACGAGGCCGCGGAGCGAATCTTTGGCTACACCGCCGCCGAGATGATCGGGCAACCGATTACGATCCTGGCGACCCCCGACAGTTCGGACGAAATTCGGGACATCCTCAAGGCGATCGGCTGCGGTGAACGTTTTGAACATTATGAGACCGAGCGGAGACGGAAAGACGGCCGGGTCATTCAGGTGGCGCTGACGGTCTCGCCAATCCGCGACCAAGGCGGTCGGATCATTGGCGCGTCGAAGATTTCACGCGACATCACGCAGGCGAAACGCTCCGATGCCGCATTGATCGAGAACGAGGCGTTGTTGCGCTCGATCCTCGACACGGTCCCGGACGGGATGGTGGTGATCGACGAGCATGGCCTGATCCAATCGATCAGCACGACCGCCGAACGCATGTTCGGCTGCGCCGCCGCGGAGGTTTGCGGCCGCAATGTCAACGTGCTGATGCCGTCGCCGTATCGCGAGAACCACGATGCCTATATCAGCCGCTATCTGACCACCGGCGAGCGGCGGATCATCGGTCTCGGCCGCGTCGTGACCGGGTTGCGCAAGGACGGCTCGGTGTTCCCGCTGGAGCTTTCGGTCGGTGAAGTAAAATCCAATGGTCGCCGGCTGTTTACCGGTTTTGTGCGCGATTTGACCGAGCGGCAAGAAGCCCAGCACCGGCTGCAGGAATTGCAGGCAGAGCTGACGCATGTGTCGCGCCTGACCGAGATGGGCCAGATGGCTTCGGCGCTGGCGCACGAGATCAATCAGCCCTTAACTGCGGCGACAAACTATCTCGAAGTCGCGCGGCGGCTTCTGGCGCGGGGCGAGGCTGACGCGGCCGGGCGCGCCGGCGGCATCGTCGAAAATGCCGCAGCCCAGATGGTGCGGGCGACGCAGATCATCCGTCGGTTGCGCGATTTTGTCAGAAAGGGCGAGAGCGAGCGGCGGGTAGAGCCGGTCGGCAAGATGATCGAGGAGGCCGCGGCGCTGGCGCTGATCGGGGTGAGGGACAGCGGGGTCAAGGTTCAATTGCAGATTGCTCCGCACCTTGCCGATGCGTCGGTCGACAAGATCCAGGTTCAGCAAGTCGTCGTCAATTTGGTCAGGAACGCGGTCGAAGCGATGGTGCAATGCGAGCGGCGGGAGCTGACGGTCAGCGCCACCCCGGGTGGTGCCGGCGGTATCGAAGTCGCGGTCGCTGATACTGGCCCCGGGATTGCGCCCGAGATTGCCGACCGGCTGTTCCAGCCTTTTGTCACGAGCAAGCCGCAAGGGATGGGGGTCGGGCTGTCGATCTGCCGCTCTATCATTGAGACGCATGGCGGCGAACTGCGCGCCGAGCCCAATCCGGGCGGCGGCACGATCTTTCGGTTTACGCTCCCGCCGGTCGGCTAAAGCCGGTATCGCGCCGATATCCTCGCGCAAGCGTCCGAAGTCCCCGTTAAAGCCCGGTGATGCCGGGAGCGGCGGCGTGTTGTGCGATATCTTCGCTCGGACCGAGATGCGGCGGTGCAAAAGCAAATGGCTGAGTTCCGCCGGCAGACGTCGATCCGCCCGGACCCGGGGCATGGGCGGCAACCAGCTGCTGCCACACCCAGCGAACGCTCTGATGCGTCGTTTGGTGGATAAAGACCCGGCCCATCTGATCGAACCCAAAGAGCGCAACCTCCTCATCGTCCCGCACGCTTTGGTACGCCTTGTTTATCGCGGTAAGGCAATCGGCCAAACGATCCCCATCCGGCAGCCGGGTACGGCGCAACAACTCGCCGACATTAAGGATGTGATACGGTGCCGGGTCGCCGGCATTGGGCATCTCCCGGGCTAATTCTAGAAAGACCTGTGCCAAGACAAAATTATCTTTGATCAGCGCAAATACCCGGGCCGCCTCTTGCGGCGTACAGGCCGCGAGTTCGGCCTGATGCGGCTTCGCATCCTGGTGCTCTGACCTTCCAAGACCAGCCAGCGCCGCTGCCACCTCGTTCTCCACCCAGCGCCGCACTTCGACCGGCGCCGCGCGTAATTGCTCTAACGAAAATGTAAAGCTTGTCATGACCCACTCCTCACCGTCGCCCTCAAGGTCCGATCAGCCGTTTTCGTCCTCGGGTTCTTCCTGCTTTAGAATTTCGTAGACCTGGGCAGCGGCGCCGCGCGGCCGCTGTTCGAGTTCGGTGCCGATCTGATCGTCGGCGGTCGCCCAGGTGAATGCTTCGAGCACCTCCTCGATTGTCGCGTTGGTGCCGACAATCCTCATTAGCGCCTCATCGTCGAGTGGCCCGACAATCTTGATGATTTCGCCGGCGGTGGCCGGTCGCGAACTCGGCGGCATCGTCAAGCCTCCAATGATCCTCAGGCAAAACCCTTAGCCGCGGACCGCTTCGGTCGGGGGCAGGTGGTGTTTGCCGAGTGGAACCACGGTGCTCGCCTGCGGGCCCCTGGGGCTCTCACCTTCCTGGACGACAAAGCGCACCTCGTCGCCGACTTCGAGCTTATCAAAGCCGCCATTGGCGACGCTGTTGCGGTGGAAATAGATTTCGCTGCCGTCGGGCGTCGTGATGAAGCCGTAATCCTGCTCGGCAATCAGGCGTGCAACTCTGCCGTGGTCAGGGACCGCATGCAGCTTCACGTCGCCGCGCCGCTCGCGTACATAGTCTTCGAGGAGCCGACGGGCCGCATCGAACGAGTCGCGCACCGCAACATGGGCGTCCTCATGCGCGCGTTGGGCCGCGGGGTCGCGCCCGACCACGATTTCCCGGCCCGGGACAGTCAAGTCGACGCGGACATGAAACAGATTGCCTTTCTGGTGGCGCGCATTCTGGAGTTCGACGGCGACGCGACAGGATACGATGCGGTCGAAGATGCGATCGAGCTCCTCGGCTCGCTCGCGAATACGCGCCGCCAGCGCCTCTGAACTCTCCATGTGGCGAAACGTGATCTGAAGTGGAACCTGCATTTATTTCTCCTTTCCGGCGCTATCGCCCGCCCTACCGCGTAAACGCCGGGGAACGCCCGGAAGCCTGCAACCGCCGACTTTTGCAACGGCCAAGTCTTTGCCGAGGTATTTCGGCCGGTCATAAGCTCATACAACGCCGACCCGGCCGTCGCGGCATTGATCCAGATCATCGCGAGATGTGCAGTTATTTGCGGATAAATCCCGCGCGGTGTTTGTTAGGAAATCGCTTGCCGGTGGATTGACCCATGTAACAGGCAATCGGTGCTGGATGCACACGACGCATAGTCCAGACGGGATGGACAAACCCATGAATGCAAGAGACGTAATGACGACCGAAGTGGTCTCGGTAGTCCCGGTACCCCAACCGGCAAAATCGCCCGGCTCTTGCTTGAAAAGGGCATCAGCGCGGTTCCGGTCGTCGACGCCAGTGGCGCGCCGATCGGCATGGTCAGCGAGGGCGATTTGATCGGCCGTAACGATCGCGACCGGGAAGCCCGGCGCGACTGGTGGCTGGCGATGCTGGCGGAGGGCGAAGATCTGAACCCGGATTTTCTCGGCCAGTTGCGCGCGCAGGAGCGTACCGCGCGCGACGTGATGGCGGCGCCGATCGTGTCTATTACCGAAAGCACCGATGTCCGCGAGGTCGCGCGCCTGCTGGCGGCCCATCGCGTCAAGCGCGTGCCGGTTGTGCGCGAGGGCCGTATCGTTGGCATCGTCAGCCGCGCTGATCTTTTGCGGGCATTTGCGGCCTCAGAGCCAGGATCGACGGCGGCTCCCACGGCACCGCACGGGGCGGGTTTCTTCGCCTGGGTCGATCGGGCGTACCATAACCATCACCCCGGAGCGGCCGGTGATCACTCGTCCACGGCCGCAGCAGCCGCAGTCGAGGAGGATCTAACGCCCGCCGCCGGGTTTCGCGCCTTGGTGCACGACCATCAGCGCAGCGAGGCGCAGCATCAGGAAGAAGCACGCCGCGCCGCCGCCGAACATCGGCAGCAAGCGGTCAAGGAGCTGATCGATCATCACATCGGCGACGAGAACTGGCGGGCGATGCTGCACAATGCTCGTCAAGCCGCCGAACGTGGCCAAACCGAAATGATGCTGCTGCAATTCCCGGCGCAATTATGCAGCGACCGCGGGCGGGCGATCAACGCGATGGATGCGAATTGGCCCACCACCCTACGGGGCGAGGCTGCCGAACTTTACTTGCGCTGGGAGCACGAGCTCAAACCCAACGGCTTTCGCCTCGCGGCTCGTGTCCTCGATTATCCTGGCGGGATGCCGGGCGATATCGGCTTGTTCCTGGTCTGGGGCGAGTGAGGCGCGTGGTCGTCAGGCCGCGATGGCGTTATTGACGATGGCTTGGGCCTCGTTGACGAGGCGGTCGAGATGGGCTTGGTCTTTGAAGCTTTCGGCGTAGATCTTGTAGACCGCTTCGGTACCGGACGGCCGCGCGGCGAACCAGCCACTCGCGGCAACGACCTTAAGTCCGCCGATCGGCGCATTGTTGCCCGGCGCATGGCTGAGCTTGGCTGATATCGGCTCGCCGGCAAGGCTTGCCTCCCTGACTGCCGACGGCGCCAGCTTAGCCAGCTTCGCCTTTTGCTCGGGTGTGGCGGCGGCGTCGATCCGCGAGTAATAAGCCGTCCCGAACTCGGCTTCGAGCGCCCGGTAATGCTCGCCTGGGTCCTTGTCGGTGCGGGCGGTAATTTCGGCGGCCAGCAAATTCATGACCGGGCCGTCTTTGTCGGTTGTCCACACGGTCCCGTTGCGCCGCAAATAGCTGGCGCCGGCGCTCTCTTCGCCGCCAAAGCAGTAGGAGCCGTCGAACAGACCCGGCGTAAACCATTTGAACCCGACCGGCACTTCGGCGAGCTGCCGCCCGGCCTTGGCGACGACGCGGTCGATCATACTGCTCGACACCACTGTCTTGCCGATCGCGGCACTCGCCGGCCAATCCGGCCGATGGGTCAGCAGGTAGCCGATCGCCACCGCGAGATAGTGGTTCGGGTTTAGGAGGCCGGCCGATGGCGTGACAATGCCATGGCGATCCGAATCCGGGTCGTTGGCAAAGGCGAGCCGATAATGATCCTTGAGCCCGACCAACCGCGCCATCGCATAGGGGCTCGAGCAATCCATGCGGATCTGGCCGTCATAATCGACGGTCATAAATGAAAAGATCGGGTCGATCCGCGGATTGACTACATCGATATCGAGCCCATAGACCGAGTTGATGGGCTCCCAATAATGTACTGCGGCGCCCCCCAGCGGATCGACCGCGAGTTTCAAGCCGGCGTCGCGAATGGCCACCATATCGACAATGTTGCGCAGATCATCGACATAGGGGTGGATCAGATCCTGCGGGTGCGTCGTGTTTGCCCGCAACGCGGCCGCCGGCGCCATCCGCTTCACTTGCGCGTTATGGCCACGCAATAATTCATTGGCGCGGTTCTCGATCCATTGGGTCACATCGGTGTCGGCCGGCCCGCCATTGGTTGGATTGTATTTGAAGCCGCCATCCTCGGGCGGGTTGTGCGACGGGGTGACGACGATGCCGTCGGCGCGGTGGGCGGCGCGGCCGCGGTTGTAAACCAGGATCGCGTGTGAGATGACGGGCGTGGGCGTCACCCCATCATTCTCCTGGATAATCGTCTCGACCCCGTTGGCCGCCAGCACTTCGAGTGCGGTACGCTCGGCCGGACCCGATAGCGCGTGGGTATCCTTGCCCATATAGAGCGGGCCGTCGGTGCCCTGGGTACTGCGGTAGTCGCAGATCGCCTGGGTGATGGCGAGAATATGCGCTTCGGTAAACGAGCCGTGAAACGGTGAGCCGCGATGCCCGCTGGTTCCAAAGCTGACCCGCTGCTGCGGGTCGTCGGGGTCGGGCCGGCGTTCGTAGTATTCGCGTTCGAGACGGGCGAGATCGACCAGTAGCTCCTTGGGCGCCGGCTTGCCGGCCAGCGGCGAAATAGTCATCAGCGGTTTCTCCTCACGGCACCGGGCACGGATGCGCGTTCCAGATCTCGGCGGCGTATTGCGCAATCGTGCGGTCGCTCGAAAATTTGCCCGACCCGGCGATGTTAAAAATCGCCTTGCGCGCCCATTCGTGGCTGTCGGCGTAAAGTGCTGTCAGCCGGTGGTCGGCCTCCAAATAGGATTGGAGATCGGCGAGGTGCATGTAGTGATCGCCGTCCTCCAACAAGGCTGCGTGAAGCGGGGCAAAAATCCCCGGCTCGTAGCGACTGAATTCGTCGTTCGCAATCATGTCCAGCGCCGCGCGGATTTCGGGGTCGTCATCGTAATGCCAACGCGGGTTGTATGAGCCACGGCTGCCCTCGACCTGGTCCGCAGTCAGACCGAACAGAAAAAAGTTATCCTCACCGGCCTCTTCGGCCATTTCAATCGTTGCCCCGTCGCGGGTGCCGATCGTCAACGCGCCGTTCATCATGAACTTCATGTTGCTGGTGCCGCTCGCCTCGTAACCGGCGGTCGAAATCTGGTTGGACACATCGGCCGCTGGGATCAGGCGCTCGGCCAAGGACACGCAATACTCCGGCAAAAACACGACCTTGAGCCGGCCCTGCGTCACTGGATCGCCGTCGATCGTGCCGGCCAGGTTGTTTACGAACTTGATGATCAGCTTGGCGAGGCGGTAAGCCGGCGCCGCTTTGCCGGCAAAGAAGAAAGTGCGCGGCATCATCTCCAGGTGCGAATCCTGCCGCAACCGATTGTAGAGTACGATAATGCGCAACGCGTTCAGCAACTGCCGCTTGTACTCGTGGATGCGCTTGACTTGGCAATCGAAAATCGTTTCCGGGTCGACCATGATGCCGCAGGTTGTCTTGATCCAGTCGACAAAGCGCAGTTTGGCCTGTTGCTTGGCTCCGAGAAAGCTTTCGCGGAAGCCGGTGTCGTCGGCTAGGGCATGCAGTTTCTTCAGCTCGGCGAGATCCGTCACCCACCCCTCGCCGATCGCATCGGTGATTGTGCGCGAGAGCCCGGGATTGGCCAAAAATAGCCAGCGCCGTGGCGTCACCCCGTTGGTTTTGTTGTTGAAGCGCTCGGGATACATCTCGGCGAGGTCTTTAACCGTCAACTTGCGCAGCAGCGCCGAGTAAATCGCCGCGACCCCATTGGTGCTGTGCGAGCCGACAATCGCCATATTGGCCATACGCACTTTGCGCTCGGGCCCTTCTTCGATCAGGCTCATGCGCGCGACCCGCGCGTCGTCGTCCGGCCAGCGGCTGCGAACATTATCGAGAAAAAGCCGATTGATTTCGTAAATGATCTCCAGTTGTCGCGGCAGCAGCTGCTCGAAGTATTGTACCGGCCATTTTTCAAGCGCTTCCGGCAATAAGGTATGATTGGTGTAGGCTAAGGTTTTTTGCGTGATGTCCCACGCTTCGTCCCAGCCGAGATGCGCCTCATCGAGCAGGATCCGCATCAGTTCGGGAACCGCGAGGGTCGGATGGGTGTCGTTCAGCTGGATTGCCGCCTTGTCGGGCAGCAAGTGCCAATCCCCATTGCGGCGATGAAAGCGGCGCACAAGATCGGCGAGCGAACAGGCAACCAAAAAATATTCTTGGACAAAGCGCAGTGCCTGCCCGACCGCGGTGCTGTCATCGGGATACAGCACCCGCGTCAGCGATTCCGCCGCGAGAGTTCCGGCTAGCGCACCGACAAAATCGCCGCTGCTGAACTCCTGAAAATCGAAATAATCGGGCGACGCCGCCGACCATAAGCGCATCGTGTTGATGGTTTTCCCGCCATAGCCGACCACCGGCCGGTCAAACGGGATGCCGATCAAGGTTGAGGGACGGCCGGGGATAATCTCCAGGCTCCCGCGATGCATCGTGACCGAGGACTGAAGCTTTATTTCGACCGCTTCCTTGGGGCGGGCGACCTCCCAAGGGTCATGCTGGCGCAGCCAGTTGTCCGGATTTTCGCGCTGCCAGCCGTCCTCGATCGATTGCCGAAACATGCCGTATTCGTAGCGCAACCCGTAACCCATCGCCGGCAATTGCATCGTCGCCATCGAGTCGAGAAAGCACGCGGCGAGCCGGCCGAGCCCGCCATTGCCGAGCCCGGCATCGGGTTCCTCCTCAATGAGCCCGACCCAATCGATATCCCGCTCGCGCACGGCTCGGTGCACGAACGGGTAGAGCAGCAGGTTGGTGATGTTGTTCGACAGCGAGCGCCCGATCAAAAATTCCATCGACAGATAATAAATCCGCTTTGGATTGAGGCGATTGTAGGTGCGTTCGGTCCGCACCCAGCGTTGCGACAGCACGTCTTTGACCGAGCGCGCCGCCGCCTCAAAGCGCTCGCGACCGCCAGCGGCGAGCGGATCGACGACATCGTCGAACAGCAAATGCCGCTCGTAAAGCGCGTCGTTGTGACCGGAAAACCGGATCGGCCCGCATCCGTACTGCTCCAGCAGATCGTGCGCCATCTCGGCCGACGATGGTGCCGGACGCTGTACCGCCAAAGTCTCGTTATCTTGGCTCATCATGTCCCCCGTGCGCCGGCTGCCCGGTCTCAGGACGCATTCATAGCGCGGCCGTGTGACCGATAGATTACGCTGCAATTCCACACCGGACAGCTCCTAACTTAAATGGGAACTAACACGGAATGTCTGCGGCGTCGTTTGATCCAGATCATTCGCCCGATATCGCCGGCGCGCGATCTTAAATAAGAGAGTAGATAACGGAGGGGAGGATCGGGCATGAAGACCTACTACGTTTCTGCAGCGGATCATCACGCTCACGGCCGTCAGGCACGCAGCAAATCGCGATTGTTCCGCCGGGGTCCATGACGATGCGCAAGATGGCGGATCTCGTCCGGCATCAGGACGCGTTGATACTGCCACCGAGCGCCACGGTGCGCGAGGCGTGCCGCCACATGCGCGAGCGGCGCGTCGGTGCGGTGCTGATCGCCGAAGACGATAATCGCCTTGTGGGGATCTTTACCGGACGGGATGCGGTCCACCGCGTGCTGGCGGACGGCAAGAGCGCGTCTCGAACCAAGCTCGCCGACGTAATGACTTCGGCCCCGGCGGCGATACCGCCGCATGCGACGGCAATCGAGGCGTTGCGGCTGATGGAGGACGGGCGTTACCGCCATGTCCCGGTCGTCGACGATGGAAGAGTTGTCGGCATCGTGTCACGTTTTGACTTTAGCGGTACCGAGATCGACCGTCTTGACGAAGAAACCGGCCTGTGGGAGCGGATCTGAACGGTATCTCGCGGCGAGAATTCGCTTCGAGGTTGTGCGCGACCGTGGCCATGAGGCGAACTCGCGCCAACTGCTCATTGTCGGCTTCTTTGACCCAGGTCAATGGACGGGTCCATATCCAGGGCATACTGCATGTGCGCCGCGAGGGCGCGACCGTAGACGGGATCCGACATGAAGCAGTCCAAACTAGGGGGAGAGCACCGGGCCAGATCGCGCCGCATCGCCGGCCGCGCCCAGCAGGACCACATTCTCGATCCGTATCAGCGATCGCATAAGTCGCATGACGGCGCGTATTGCCCAACATGCGGGGCGATCTTTAAGGATGGGCGCTGGCGATGGACTGAAAAGAGCGAACGAGCCTCTGAAGAGCTGTGTCCGGCCTGCCGGCGGATAGCCGACAACCTCCCCGCCGGTATTCTCAAATTGAAGGGGCCGCTCCCGCCGGAGCGAAAAAACGAGATGATCAGCCTGGCGCGTCACGAGGAGGGAGCAGAGAAACGAGAGCATCCTCTCAACCGCATCATTAGCATTGAGGAAAGTGGCGACGACGTTGTGATCAGCACGACCGACATTCACCTCCCGCGCCGCATCGGCGAGGCGGTCAAGCGCGCTTTCCATTGGAAATGCGAAATGGACTTCGATAAAGACGGATATTTCGCGAGCGTGAACTGTTCCCCGGCGGTCTGAGCCTGGCCACGATATTGCAGCCTGCCGAAGGGGATCGAACGGCGGGAGGGGTGGTGACGAATTTGCGCAACAGCTGCCGAAATTGATCTGGATCAAAGTCGCGCAGGTTGAGATTACGCCTTATCGCGCCCGTCGGTCGCGGTTGTCGCGCACCCGCTCGTTGCAATACATGGAGCCTGCCGCGTGGGGAACAGCCGCAGTTGTTGGAGTATGCCGCACACTCGTTCGCTTGGCCGCGAAATCGCCTGGGCGCTCGCCTTCAAAATGCTTGCGCTGGCGATAATTTACTTCGCATTCTTTGGGCCGGCCCATCGCACCTCGCTAACCCCAGACCAGATCGCAGCCGCCCTCGGCGAGCCTGCACCAACCGCCGGAAAGCACTGATATGCCGTCCATCGACGTCGTCGATCTCTCGCGGCTGCAGTTCGCGCTGACCGCCCTTTACCATTTCCTCTTCGTGCCGCTGACGCTCGGACTGTCGCTGCTGCTAGCGATCATGGAGAGCGTCTACGTCATGACCGGTCGCGCGGTCTGGCGCGAGATGACAAAATTTTGGGGAATTTTGTTCGGCATCAATTTCGCGATGGGTGTCGCCACCGGCATAACGATGGAGTTTCAGTTCGGCACAAACTGGGCTTATTACGCGCATTACGTCGGCGACATCTTTGGCGCCCCGCTCGCGATCGAAGGCCTGATGGCGTTTTTTCTCGAAGCGAGCTTTATCGGTTTATTTTTCTTTGGTTGGGACAGGTTGAGCCGAGTCGGCCATTTGGTCGTGACTTGGCTGGTGGCGATCGGCAGCAATTTTTCCGCTCTGTGGATCCTGATCGCCAACGCCTGGATGCAAAATCCGGTGGGCGCCCGCTTCAATCCAGCGACGATGCGCATGGAAGTCGCGTCGTTTTACGACGTACTGTTCAATCCGGTTGCCCAGGCAAAATTCGTCCACACGGTCAGCGCCGGTTACGTGACCGGCTCGATGTTCGTGCTATCGATCAGCGCGTTTTACCTGCTGCGCGGCCGGCATAGAGCCTTTGCCCGGCGCTCGATGACGGTCGCAGCAAGCTTTGGGCTGGCCTCCGCCCTCTCGGTCGTCGTGCTCGGCGACGAAAGCGGCTATATGGCCGGCTTGGACCAAAAAATGAAAATCGCCGCGATCGAGGCGATGTGGGAAACCGAGTCGCCGCCGGCGAGCTTCACCTTGGTCGGTCTTCCCGATATGGCGACGCACACCACCCGATTTGCGATCAGGATACCCTGGGTGATGGGCCTTATCGCCACGCGCTCACTCGACACACCGGTTGCCGGTATCGAAGAATTGGTAACTAATGCGGAGCGGCGCATCCGCGACGGGCTGGTGGCGTACAAGGAACTGGCGCAGTTGCGCGCCGCGCACAGCACGACCGTGCCGCTGCAAATGGAGGCTTCGTTCGGCGATCTCGGTTATGCGCTGCTGCTGAAGCGGATTCGTCCGGACATCGAAAACGCGACCGACGCCCAGATACGGGAGGCGGCGTATAGCACCGTGCCCGACGTCCCGGTCCTGTTCTGGGTCTTCCGCTTTATGGTCGGCTTTGGCTTCTACTTTATCCTGCTGTTCGCACTTGCCTTTTATTTGGCGTGCCGGCGCGATCTCGAGCGACGCTGGTTTTTGCGGCTCGCTTTATGGAGCCTGCCCCTGCCGTGGCTCGCGGCTGAGTTCGGCTGGGTAGTCGCCGAATATGGCCGCCAACCTTGGATCATCGATGGTGTCTTGCCGACCTTTTTGGCCGCCTCGAACGAGCCGGTTGGCAATGTCTACTTCAGTCTCGGTGGGTTCGTTCTGTTCTACAGCACGCTCGCGATCGTCGAGATCTATTTGATGATTAAATACATCCGGCTTGGCCCGGAGGTGCCCGCCACTTTCGCTCAGCGCCGTGTCGTCGCCGCGGCCGGCGAGGATTAGAGCATGATGATCCCGATCGATTACGCAATTCTGCGCCTGATCTGGTGGGCGCTTCTCGGCATCCTGCTGATTGGTTTTGCAGTGATGGACGGCTTTGACCTCGGCGCCGCCCTGCTGCAACCCTTTGTCGCCCGCACCGACATCGAAAAGCGCATGGTGCTCAATTCGATCGGCCCGGTATGGGAAGGCAACCAGGTCTGGTTCATCCTCGGTGGCGGGGCCGCTTTCGCGGCATGGCCGCCGCTCTATGCCGTATCTTTCTCCGGGTTTTATCTCGCGATGTTCCTGGTACTCGCGGCACTCATTCTGCGTCCTGTTTCAGTCACCTTCCACAGCAAACTTGTCGACCGCCATTGGCGGCAAGTTTGGGACTGGACGTTCTTTATATCCGGCATCGTTCCGTCGCTGGTCTTTGGCGTCGCCTTTGGCAACCTGTTCCTGGGTGTGCCGTTTCGCTTCGATGACAATTTGCGCGTCACTTACGAAGGCGGTCTTTTAGGACTTCTCAATCCCTGGGCGCTGTTGTGCGGGCTGGTCAGCGTTGCGATGCTGGCGATGCAGGGCGGCGCATGGATCGCCCTCAAGACCGAAGGTGACTTGGCGAGGCGCGCCAATTCCGCGGCATCCTGGGCTGCCGTCGCCGTGATCGTGCTGTTTTCGTTAGCCGGTCTGTGGCTCGCCTATGGCATCGACGGCTACGTCATCCAGGGCGCCATCGACCCGAACGCGCCGTCGAACCCATTGAACAAGACTGTCGTACAGACCGCCGGCGCCTGGCTCGCCAATTACCGAATTCATCCGATCACCATCGCCGCGCCGGCGCTGGCTTATCTCGGGGCGGCGCTGACCCGATTGCTGTTGCGCGCCGCCCGTCCGCTCTCCGCCTTTGTCGCCAGCAGTTGCGGGGTCGCCGGGATTGTCGCGACCGCGGGTCTCAGCCTATTTCCGTTTCTGCTGCCCTCCTCGCTCGACCCGCGCGCCAGCCTGACGGTTTGGGATGCGTCGAGCAGCCAGACAACGTTGTTCATCATGCTGGTCGCAACCCTGATCTTTCTGCCGATCGTCATCCTCTACACGAGTTGGATTTTTCATGTCCTGCGTGGTCCGGTTACCGCCGAGGCGATCCGGCGCGACGAGCACGCCCTTTACTAAAGGATCATCTTTACGATGTGGTATTTCTCCTGGGTGCTCGGCCTCGCGCTCGCCTGCTCGTTTGCGATACTCAACGCGATGTGGCTAGAGCTCGATCGGCCGTCCGACGACGAATAACGGTCGCGGCAAATTTACGTCGCGGCCAAGCGTTCGATTGCGCTGGATCAATGCCTGGGCAGACCCAATCTTTAACCTGTCCGCCGGGTTGTGCACCCGTCTTTCTTGATTAGAACGATGGAGGTAGTGATGGCAGACGCACCGATCGAAGTTAAGAAGACAACGCCCCAGACGGCACCGCAGTCAGCGCCGCCCGCGGTCCCCGATGTGTGGCAGTCTTTCCGCGGCGAGATGGATCGGCTGGTCGACCGGTTCTCGGGCAACTTTGGGTTCCCGTCGCTGCGCCGGATGTTCGACATGGAGCACCCATTCAGGCAAACGCCGTTTACGTTTTCCGCCCCGGCGATCGATATGAGCGAGGACGAGAAATCATACCGGCTCTCTGCCGAGCTGCCCGGGCTCGACGCCAAGGACGTCGATATCTCGGTATCCGGCGACATGCTCGTCCTCAAGGGCGAGAAGCGCCAGAAATCGGAACAGAAGGACAAGAACTATCACTTCTCGGAACGCTCATACGGCTCGTTTCAGCGCGCCTTCGAACTTCCCGCCAGCGTCGACCGCGACAATATTTCGGCGGACTTCTCCAAAGGCGTGCTGACGATCAACATGCCGAAAACCGCGGAAGCGCAAAAGCAACCCAAAAAGATCGAGGTCAAGCAGAGCTGACGCCAGCCAGGACGGGCGCCGGATCAATCCCGCCGTCCGTCCTTTTACGACGGCATCGGCGAAGCGCCGATTTTGCTATAGTCCTGGCTCCTCCGGCGGCCGGCGAGACAGCGATGCCAACAGTCAGTTTTAACGTGAATGGAAGCGAGGTCAGCGTTACTGCCGACCCCGACGCACCGCTCCTCGATATTCTGCGCAATCATCTCGGCCTGTTCGGCGCGAAATTCGGCTGTGGTCTCGAACAATGCGGCTGTTGCATGGTGCTGATCGATGGCGAGCCGGTCAAATCCTGCGGCAAGGCCGTGTCGACGGTTGCCGGCAGAGACATCGTCACGATCGAAGGGTTGGGGACGCCCGACCGCCCGCATCCCTTGCAGCAGGCCTTTCTCAACGAGCAAGCGGGCCAGTGCGGCTATTGTCTCTCCGGCATCCTGATCTCGGCAAAGGCGCTGCTCGACCACAACCTGTCGCCGTCACGACGTGAGATCGCCGAGGCGCTCGACGACAACATTTGCCGCTGCGGTAGCCATACCCGCATTCTGCGCGCTGTCGCGGTCGCCGCCGAGCGGATGCGCGCATCAGGAGCCGCGCCGTGAGCGCCGCCGCGCCCGCCGCATTGCCGCCGCTGCTCGCGGCCAACCCGCGGCTCGACCGCTGGGTCGGGTTCGAGATGGCCGGCAAGGTGACGATATCAACCGGCCGGGTCGAGATCGGCCAAGGCGTTTTGACCGCGATGCGGCAGATCGCTGCCGAGGAACTTGAAGTCGCCCTCGATCGGATCGTGCTGCGCTCCGGCGACACTGATCTGACGCCCAACGAAGGCTATACGGCAGGCAGCCAGTCGATCCAATTCGGCGGGGTAGCGTTGCGCCTTGCCTGCGCCGAGGTCCGCAAGCTGTTTCTGGACCACGCCGCCACCGCTTTTGGCTATCCGCGCGCGGAGCTGTCGGTGGAGGACGGCGCCATCACCCGACGCGGCGCGCCGATCGGCCACGATTACTGGGCGCTGGCTGGCGCGGTCGATCTCGGCCGACCCGCGCGGGGCGACGCGCCAACCAAAAACGCGAATGGCTATCGCATTGTCGGCGCAAATGCGCCTCGCGTCGATCTCGGCGGCAAGGTGTTTGGCGAGCCTGCTTTTATGCACGATCTGGTGCTCGACGGCATGCTGCACGCCCGCGTCGTGCGCCAGCCGCGGCGCGGTGCGGTGATCAAGAATGTCGATGAGGCCGCTTTGCGCCGCGCTGCAAAAGGGCCGATCGACATTGTCCGCCTCGGCAATTTCCTCGCCATATCCAGCCCGGACGAAACCGTCGTCGAAGCGGTCGCGGCGGTGGCGTCCAACCATGTCGTCTGGGACGGCGTCGATGCGATTAACCCGTTTCAGGAAGAGGCGCGTTGGCTGTTGCAGCAGCCTTCGATCGACCGGGTAGTCGGCGCGCCGCCGCCCACGGCTCCGACACCCGCCGCCAGCCGCTACGAGGCGACATACACGCGGATGCACATAGCCCACGCCTCGGTGGCGCCGTCCTGCGGGGTCGCGTTCTATCGTGACGGGCGGCTCGAAGTCTGGACCCATTCGCAAGGCGTCTACCCGT
This sequence comes from uncultured Alphaproteobacteria bacterium, assembly GCA_963777435.1. Lineage (GTDB taxonomy): Bacteria > Pseudomonadota > Alphaproteobacteria > ATCC43930 > CGMCC-115725 > AP-15. Next base: position 7,089 of record CAVZQT010000001.1, on the reverse strand, counting down.
TGCGCGACGCGCTCGCCCGAATCCTGAAACTGGATCCGGCGAATATCTCGGTCAAGCATGTGCAGGGGCCAGGCTGCTACGGTCATAACGGCGCTGATGACGCGGCGACCGACGCCGCGGTGATTGCGATGCAGACCCCGGGCAAGCCGGTTCGGGTGCGCTGGCGGCGCGAGGAGGAGTTCGGCTTCGAACCGGTCAGCCCCGCGATGGTGGTCACCGCGCGTGCCGCTCTCGACACCGCCGGTCTGCCCGCCGACTGGACGACCGAAATCTGGAGCGGGCGGCACACCAGCCGTCCCGGTAGCGGCGGCAATCTGCTCGCCGCCGAGGCATTGCCCGATCCGCCGCCGGCGCCTCCCGCAACCGAATCGTCCAACCCGCCCGGCGCCGGCACGCGCAATGGCGAGCCGTTCTACGGCTTTGCGGCAAAGCGCATCGTCCATCACCTGATCCCCGAGACGCCGGTGCGGACCTCATCGCTGCGCGGGCTCGGCGCCACCTTGAATGTCTTTGCGATCGAATCGTCGATGGATGAACTGGCCGAGCGCGCCGGAGAGGACCCGGTCGTCTATCGGCTCTCGGTATTGCCCGATCCGCGCGCCCGCGCCGTGATCGAGCATGTTGCGCATATGAGCGCGTGGCGCGCGGGGCTGACGTCGGGAACAGGACGGGGACGCGGGATCGGCTTTGCCCGGTACAAGAACATGGCCGCCTACGCCGCAGTCGTCGCCGAGGTCGAGGTCGACGAGGAGGTCCGTCTGATGGAGGTGTGGTGCGCCTGCGACGCCGGGCTTGTCATCAACCCCGACGGGGCGATCAACCAGCTCGAAGGCGGCATCATCCAGGCCGCGAGTTGGGCGTTAAAGGAAGGTGTCAGGCTCGACAGCAACGGCATCAGCTCGCGCGATTGGGAAGGCTATCCGGTATTGCGCTTCACCGAGGTGCCCGAAGTCACGGTCGAGCTTGTCGGCGCTGCCGCAGATCTCCCGCCGCTTGGTGTCGGCGAAGCGAGCGGCAGTCCAACCGTCGCGGCAATCGGCAACGCGGTAGCGCATGCACTTGGCGCGGATTGCGCGACCTGCCGCTGACCCGCGAACGCGTCATGGCCGCACTGCTGAAGTCATAGGGCGGCCGCTCGCTCGGTAATACCGAGATTGCGTCGCGGAGTTTATCCTCGCGCCGTCGTCACCGCATACTGTCGTCCACTAGAGCGCTTTCCTGAACCGTCTTGTTTGGAGCAGAGCGACAAAGCGATCTCATCCCAACGATCGGGAACGGCGAGCATCTATCGGGCTCCGGGCCTTAGACGCGAATGCGGCCGTACTGGCGCAGCAGGCGGGTCAGCTCGCCGATGTTAGGCCAGTCTTCGCAATGATCGATGGCGCGCTCGACTGCCGTGGCGCCGTCGCGGTCAATACGGTTTCGCGAATTCGCGAAATTTGCCTCGGATTTCCGCTTCGCTAAACGGTTGTTGAAAATCGCCGCGATGGCTTTCGCACGATTTGTGCTTTGCCGGCCGTCGGTCAAAGTCAGCGTAACGTCGCGGCCGCAATCGCGGCGCCAGGGCGCTCATCGCCGGGTCTTCGCTGATATGAACCTTTGGCCGCAATGCCGCGATGACCGGATCTTTCAATGCCGTGTCGTCGAGTGCGTCAAACCCGGCGCCGCCGCGCACGGCCATCACCGCGGCGGCATGCGGCAGCGAATATTTCGAGGCGAAGTAATTGGGCGGCTGCGGGTTTTTAGTCACCGAGGCAAAGCGGTAGGTCGCAATCTCGATCCGCTCGATTTGTTCGGGACGCGGCTTCAATTCCGCCAATGCCGCGGCGAGGCAATCGAGCGCGGGATAGATCGGGTTGCAGCGCATAAAGCCGGAAATAGTTGCGGGTGATGTGCCAGACCTCGCCGAGCCCGTCCAATACCCGATCGGGCACAAATCCGTCGCCGACGAGATTGGCGAGCGTCTCTTCGATCGCATTGGGCTGGGCCGTGAAGCCGGCCAATGCCAATTCCGGCGCCAATGCCGCGGCAAACCCGCTCATCCCGCCGGCGACGTTTAGTGCTGTGGCGCCCGCCGCCGCGTTGGTGTAGCTCGGCGTCAGCATCAGGACCGTGGCTATGCGCATCGCGCTGCTGACGCCGGTGGCGTCGAGCCCGCGGAGCCGCGCGCCGGCAGCCGCTGCCGACAACAGCGACACCTGCCCGTTCTGATGCGCCAATGGCCGCGCCGTAAAGCCGCCGGCAATCCGCGCGACGACATCGTAGCCGAGCACCAGCGCGGTTATCATCTCGCGGCCAGAGCTATTGACGTGCTCGCCGACCGCCAATACCCCTGGCAAAACCTGCATTGCCGCCTGGCCCGAGACAAAGCGCAGCCCCTCGCACAATTCGATCGATCGCCCGGCAATACCGTTGAGCAATGTCGCGGTGCGTGGATCGGCGACGGGCCAGTCATTGGCATAAACCGTTGCGCCGCTGCCGCCCGACGTGGTGAGCTGCCGCCGCAACGCCGTGACTTCGGGTCGCGCCGAGCCTGCAGGATCACGCCCAGCGTGTCGAGCAACACCAGCTTCGCGTGCTGCTGCACCGCCCCTAGCATCGCCTCCCAGCGCGTCTCGGCGATGAACCTTGCCAAGATTTCAATCTGCTCGCCCATTTTTATGGAACTCCTCGCAGTCGGATGGGTCGAGATCGTAGCCTAGCACCCGTGGCCGTTGTCGAGACGAGTGTCAGGGACAGATACTCTGGCTGCGAATGGACCGGCCCGAGCAGCTCGACGGCACGTGAGAGCCAACGGAAACGTGTGGCGGCGATTCTACCGGTGGACAACTCGTCATTTGGCGGCGACAGCTTCGGACGCTTACTCTCTGTCGCCGAGGCTGCAGCAAAAGATTGCGGACACATCTGCAAAACCAGCGCGACGAGCCCGGTCCAGCCGGTCTGGTGCGCGGCGCCGAGACCTCGCCCGGTGTCGCCGTCAAAGAATTCGTAGAATTGCAAATTGTCCCGAAAATAAGGGTCAGTCTGCTCGACCACCGAGTCTCCGATTGCCGGGCGATGGCCATTGGCATCGGGTAGGAACAGGCGGGATAGCCGCCGGGCCAACTCCGCCGCGACCTCACCCAGATGCAGGAGCTTACCGGAGCCTACCGGGCACTCGACCTTGAAATCGTCACCATAGTAGCTGTGGAATCGCTGTAATGATTCGATCAGCAAGTAATTGACCGGGAACCATACCGGGCCACGCCAGTTGGAATTGCCGCCGAACAACCCTGATCTTGCATCTCCCGGTATGTAACTGACACTGATCCGGTTGCCGGCATGCTCGAAGACGTAGGGATTATTCTGATGGAACTTGGAGAGAGAGCGCACCCCGTAATCGGACAGAAACTCGGTCTCATCGAGCATGCGGCTCAGCAACCGCTTCATGCGATGGCCGCGCAATAGCGACAGCAGGTGCTTTTCGCCGGCACTGGGATCCCGCCAACGCGATACCAGTCGCGCCAGTTGCGGACGATGCTCCAAAAACCACAAGGTACGGGCCTTGAAGGCGGGGAGCCGGGTGAAGACACTGGCATCGAGCACCTCAACCGCAAAGAGTGGGATCAGTCCGACCATCGAGCGCAGCCGCAGCGGGATTCGCCTGCCGTCAGGCAAGTGCAGAACATCGTAATAAAATTCGTCCGCCTCGTCCCACAACCCGATTCCGTCCCCCCGATGTTGGTCATTGCGTTCGCGATATAGAGGAAATGTTCAAAAAACTTGGAGGCAATGTCCTCATAGACGCGGTCTTCGAGCGCTAATTCGAGGGCGATGCGCATTAGGTTGAGCGTGTACATCGCCATCCAAGCGGTGCCGTCCGATTGGTTGATCGTGCCGCCGGTCGGCAACGGCGCGCTGCGGTCGAAAATACCGATATTGTCAAGGCCGAGAAATCCTCCCTGGAAAATGTTGTGTCCCTCGACATCCTTGCGATTAACCCACCAGGTGAAATTCAGCATCAGCCGGTGGAAGACAATCTCGAGAAAATCGCGGTCGGCATGGCCGTCATTACGGTCGCGATCGATTTCATAGACGCGCCATGCTGCCCAGGCATGCACCGGCGGATTGACGTCGCCGAATGCCCATTCGTAAGCGGGAAACTGCCCATTCGGGTGCATGTACCAATCGCGCGTCAACAGCAGCAATTGGCGCTTGGCATACTGGGGATCGACGCCGGCCAGGATTACCGCATGAAAAGCGAGGTCCCAGGCGGCGTACCAAGGATATTCCCATTTGTCCGGAACCGATATCATATCGGCGTTGTTGAGGTGCCGCCAATCAGCGTTCCGCTCGTGCTTGCGTCGCTCAGGCGGCGGAGGTTGCAGCGGATCGCCATCAAGCCATTCCGGAATATCGAAATAATAGTATTGCTTGGTCCACAGCATTCCAGCGATCGCTTGACGATGGACAAGTCTCATCTCGGGGTCGTCGACATCATGTTGCAGCGCGGCATGGAATTCGTCGGCCTCGGCGCGGCGTCGGTTAATAATTGTCTGAAAATCCCCTATATCGGCCTCTAGATGCTCGCTCAGCAGCCGCAGCCGCAGCCGCATGTCGCCGCTAGCCGGTAGGTTCAGCCGGTAGTGAGCCGCGGCCTTAGTGCCGAGCCGTGCCGGATTTACCGCCTCCCGCCGGCCATTGACGACGTAGTCGTTGATCCCGTCCTTGAAGTACTGTCCGAGAGACGGAATGCCCCAAATACTCTTGCTGTTGGTCTCGTTCTCGCAGAATAAAAATTCGGGTCTGCCATCGCACATGAGGCGCATTGGCGACATCGACGGGTGATCTACCGAAATTCCGTCATTGCCTCTCGCCAAGAGGCGTGGCCGCATTAAATCGGTCGTCCACGACCAGATGTTGCGCGCCCACAATTGCGGCAGCACATCCAGCGACGCCGCTTCACGCGCACGGTTGTGAATTGTAATCTGCATCAGAATGTCGTCGGGGTCGGCCTTGGCGTATTCGATCTCGATGTCGAAATACCGATTCTCGGCAAATACCCCGGTGTCGATCAGCTCGAATTCCGGCTGGTCGCGGCCACGCCGCCAATTTTCGTCGACCAGCTGTTGATAAGGAAAAGCAACTTGCGGATACTTGTAAAGCATCCGCATGTAAGAATGCGTCGGCGTGCCATCGAGATAATAGTATAGCTCCTTGACGTCTTCACCGTGATTGCCTTGGAGTTGGTCAGCCCGAAAAGCCGCTCCTTGAGTATTGGATCCTTGCCGTTCCACAGCGCGAGGCCGAGGCACAGCAGCAGCTGATCATCGCCAAAGCCGGCGATCCCGTCTTCGCCCCAGCGGTAGGCTCGGCTGCGGGCATGGTCATGCGGCAGGTAATTCCACGCGTCACCATTGGCACTGTAGTCCTCGCGCACCGTCCCCCATTGCCGTTCGCTCAGATAGGGTCCCCACCGCCGCCAATGAACACCGCGCCGGATCGCTGCGAGCCGCGCCCCTTCGGCCGTAGCGGCCATCCCTTCATCGTCTGCTGTCATCGCCTCGAAACCCGAAAATGCAGTCTTGGTCGCATGCTCGACCTGGCTCTTGGCGCCAAGCGTCAAGTGTTGTGTAGGTATTCGTACACAAATTAGCCGGCCTCGCGGCGACGTCGCACCTCGCATGCTAAAACAGCCGGCTAGCCACCAGATCTGCCGGCGCTGAGTGACGGCACTCCCGCCTTCGTTGGCCGCCTCATCAATCACGATAGATTAGGGCTTGGGTCAACCTCATATGTATCTAGCCTCCTCCACTTTGCGCGCTACGGGCTAGCGCCGCCGGGCGCGGCCGGACAAGATTGCGCCATCCGATAAAGCCGGCATGATTGATTGGTGCGGACGGCGGGACTCGAACCCGCACTCCCTAGTGGGAAGCAGATTTTAAGTCTGCTGCGTCTACCATTTCGCCACGTCCGCCCTTTCGCAACGCCGAGTCAACCTTCGCTCAGTCCTTCTTGCGGATCGCCGCCCAAATCGACGATCAACGCCTTCAGCTCTTCGGTCGCGGCAATCAGCCGGTCTCGGTCGGTGCCGCGCAACACCAAGGTCACGCCAAAATCGCCGCGGCGAAAATATGGGTAAGATCCGATCTCGACATCGGAATAGCGCTCCTGCAGGGCCGCTAAATCCTGCGCCAAGGTCCCTTCTCCGAGATGGCAGCTGACGCTGCGGCTCAGTACCTTGTCGCCGCCGGCCAAGCGATATATCAAGCTGCTCGAAGATGCCCTGCATAATGTTGGGCACGCCCGGCAGCACGAATACATTTCCGATCTGAAATCCGGGGGCTGCGAAATCGGGTTGGGCAACAGCGCCGCACCCTCCGGCACCATCGCCATGCGCAGCCGTGCCTCGTTGAACTTACCGGGCGGATAATGGGTTTCGAGCAGCCGCTTGGCGTCGGGATGAGATCAGCGGCACTTCAAACGCGTCGGCCATGCACCGAGCGGTAATTCGTCATGCGTCGGCCCGATGCCGCCGGTGGTGAAAACGTAATCGAAGCGGCGCCGGACATCGTTGACTGTGCCGACAATGACCTCAGTGATGTCGGGAATGACCCGCGCCTCGCGCAGCCGGATGCCGGCCTCGTTCAAGCCGCGCGCCAGAAACCCGAGATTTCGTCCTGGGTGCGCCCCGACAGGATTCGTTGCCGATAATCAGGACGCAGGCAGTGACGATGTGCGGCTTTGCGCCGCTTGCATCTGTAGAGGACGGATTGTCGGTCATTGTTCTCTGTCATCTCGGCTGCTGACGGCGACACTTCATAGGCAAATGCACCGGGCGGCACAATCGCCGGGCCTGCCGCGAGGTTGCCGCGCGGTTCGCTGGACCTTACGTTTGTTATGTTGGTTAGCGAAGCGCGGCGCAGCCGCTGAAGGACATGCGAAGCATACCCGAACTGCAGCGAGATCCGTCCACGGGCCTGCCCCCCGGCGAAACCCGCGACGGCAGGATCAAGTTTCACGGCGAGGAGGCGTTCGAGGGAATGCGGCGAGCGGGACAGCTCGCGGCGCGGACGCTCGATTTTATCGCGCCCTATGTACGGCCGGGAG